>NZ_JBKIKC010000001.1:0-1366258 GCF_046599315.1 Priestia megaterium
ACACTTGCTTTTTATCTCCATAATTGTAAGACAACCTGACCGAATAAATTCACTGACAAGTGCCATTATGAAACAAGGAATATAAAAAGTAAACTATCTTGCTTGAACGACTTCTACGCTTTTTTAATGTAGATTCTAGAGGGGCGTTAGTTCTCACTTGTCCCACTTTTAGTTGTCTGATATACAGACAACTAAAAAAACATACAACCACTCACTATAGCGCTTTCAAATGCGTTTCAGCGAAATCTACGGCTTTAGGCATTGAAAAGAAGAATGTACGTGCTGAACCGATTTTTTCAGCTTTTATTCCTTCTGCTTGAATAAACGCCTCACCTATCTCTTCAAACAACTCTTCTCGAAACTCTAATTCTTCATAAGTCTTCCATACTCGCTTTCCTGAATCTATAACTGGAGATCCTTTTCGAATAACGTTTCGATATGGAATACGATATTCTGCTAGATGAAAAGAAGTATTATTCCCAAACCCGACACCTAATAATAAAACAAAGGCATGTTTTTTGTAAAGCCTTTCAAGAGGAGAATTTTCGCCTAAACTAAATTCGAGGGGATGATCTCTTAAGATGTCTTCGCTGTCTTTTCCCCAAGCGGCGAATGAATACATTGGATGGCTGCTTCTTCTTACGCCAGGGTATGTTCGAAAAGTTTCCACGATTTGTCCCATACCGCTTGTTGGTGTATGAGCTGAATCATATGCGGGCATTGTTTCCCGAATAGTTTCCCACCACTCTCTTGGCACAGCCGGATTGCCCCATTCCGATGGATCCGAAAGATCGACCGACTGTGACGGCATAACGATGGTTCCTTCCTCCGTCACTGTCTCCATTAAAGCTTGAACAACTGCTACTGAACCTCCGTTTACCCACCCTAATGAAGATAGCGAAGAATGCACTATAATGGTCATTCCTTGTGTTATGCCTAACCTGCGTAAATCTTCTTTTAATGTGTCTTTCGTTCTAGGATGATTTGTTGCTTGGACAATGTGCTTCATTGTAAGCTCCTTACTTATAGTGCTGCTAGAATTTACTGCCGAACTCTAGTAATATATGTAAAACTTATGTTTCCATAATAGTAAGAATAACACTAATTGTCAAATTATTTAAAGTAATAGAAAAACTTAGTTTTATTCATATCAGTTATCATACAAACACTTTGTCAATCCGGTATTTTACGCTATTTTTAACTATCTTACTATAATAGAAAATAGTCAGCAAAACTTTTTTAGATAGCAGATATAAGTATATCTCTACAAATAAAACGCATACTAGTGAAGGTAAACATGGTAAATTATCACTTTTTTTAGGAGGATTTACGTATAATGAGTAATGTGAAGCTGCCACCTCTCACGTCCTCAGAACTTGCAAACTTATGGATGACTTATCAAGAAAAAACGATGATTATAAGATTTTTAGAATATTTCCTCGAGGATAAACAAGATTACATAGAACTTTTTGAGCTGTATTATAGCCGATCTTTAAAAAGCGTAGAGCAGATTAAAGAAATATTTGAGAACGAAGGTGCTGTTATCCCAATTGGTTTTACGAAAGATGACGTGAATACAGGAGTTCCTAAACTATATGACGACATGTTCGAAGTCATGTATATACGCTTAATGTCTCAAATTGAAACGGGACTGTTTGCTTTGCATTCCACTATGTCTTACCGAGAAGATGTCCGAAATTTCTTCTTAGAGGCAACAGCAGAAGCACAGGATATATACAGTCAATCCACACAAATATTGTTAGAAACGGGCGTCATCGCAAAACCGCCATACGTTTCTATGCCCAAAGAAGTCCATTTTGTCCATACGCAAAATTATATAGGCGGATTGAGCTGGTTTAGCGAAAAAAGATCGCTTAATACCATTGAAGTGTCCCTTATTCAGCATGCTATTGATACAAATCTTGTAGGAATGCAGCTGATGATTGGTTTTGCTCAAGTGGCCAACAACAAAGAGGCACAGCAGCATTTTGTCAGCGGTATGAAGCTTTCGAAAAAAATTGAAACAGAACTAGGTGATATTTTACGCCATAGCTACATAGAACCCCCGGCTACTCATGCCGGAAAAGCGACGAATTCAACCGTTCCTCCTTTTTCAGATAAGCTGATGATGTACAATACAAGTCTTTTGAGTACGTTCGGTCTGGGAAGCAATGCTTTAGGAGGAGCCTTCAGCTTAAGAAGTGATTTGCCATTAAAGATGCTGCAGCTTGCAAAAGACATTTACAGTTTAGCGAAAGAAGGCGGGAAAATCATGATCAAAAACGGCTGGCTTGAAGAACCTCCTCAAATTGAAGATCGCAATCAGTTAACCAAAAAATAGGTTCTTTCATACGGGAAGGCTAGCTGCTATACGTGCAGCTAGCCCTATTTATTTTTTTAGTATATTGTTTTTGATACTATCATGTAAAAATTGTTTACGTTATTTAGAAGCTCTTCCTCTTTTCTTCTCAGTCACTTAGCTCATAATTCTACTTATTTGTAACAAAAAAATAAAATAAAAGGGATTTCCTCTGAGCTGCCGAAATCTTTCTATATAAAATGGAAAGGAGAAAAGTATGTTTCCTATTCTTCTTACACCTCGCACTACACTGCGTGAAATAACAGAAGCTGATGCAGATTATATTTTTGACCTTTTCTCTCAAGAAGAAGTTATCAGATATTACGGACAGGAAAAATTGACAATTATCCAAGAAGCTTTGATGCTGATTGATATTTTTGCTGAAAATTACAGAAACAAAAAAGGCATGCGCTGGGGAATTGAACGGCTCGATACGGGTGAATTAATCGGGACAGTCGGATTTAATCTGTGGAACAAAAAGCATAAGCGCGCTGAAATTGGCTATGAGCTACACCCTCAGCACTGGAGGCACGGTTATGCATCGGAAGCTGCTTCTGCTGTTATGGCTTACGGATTTAATAACCTTCAGTTAATCCGAATAGGAGCTGTTGTATTTCTTGAAAACCAAGCATCGCAGCATGTACTTGAAAAGCTTGGATTTCAAAAAGAAGGAGTGCTAAAAAACTATATGTATCAAAACGGAAAAGCGCACGATACGTTTGTTTATAGCTCCCTGTCTCCTACATAGGAACAAAAAGGATTCTTTTTATTAAAAAGAATCCTTTTTGTTTTATTTGAATGCCGCATACCCATCATCAGCCATGACGACGCTACCATTTACAGCTCCTGCTTCTTCTAAGGAAAGTAAATAAACCATATCTGCAATTTGTTTTGGTGTAGTGAGCTCTCTGCTCATCGTTTTAGCTTTCATTCCTTCAATCATACCGTTATCTTTATAGCCTTGAATAATTGGCGTATCAACAAAGCCTGGCGCAACCGCGACAACGCGAATACCGTATTTAGCTAAATCTAGCGCAGCTGATTTCGTCATCATCACAACGGCTCCTTTCGTTGCGTGATAGGCGTAGGTGCCGGGTGAGGCTAAGAAGCTAAAAATAGATGCCGTATTGATAATAACTCCTTTAATACCTAACTCTCTCATTTTCCTGCCCGCTGCCATAATTCCATATGTAACGCCGTGCTGGTTCACATTAATAATACGATGATATTCTTCTAAGTCTTGATCTAAAATAGAAGTAGGGCGTCCAATACCTGCATTATTAAACATGATATCAATTCGTCCGAAGTGATTTACAGTTTCCTCAATCAGTGCTTCCACTTCTTCGAATTTTGTGACGTCCGTTTTCACAAACAAAGCGCTGCCTCCACCTTCTTCAATTTTTTGAAGCGTCTCTTTTCCTTTCCTTTCATCATAATCAGCAATGACTACCGTGTCTCCTTTTTGTGAAAATTTTAAGGCTGTCTCTTTGCCAATGCCACTTGCTCCCCCTGTAATAACCGCTACTCGTTTTTGCTGCATGTTTCTCCCTCCTTGGTAAAAATTAGTTTCTTTTACATTATAGCATTCTTTTTTCTACTAGCCGTTTCTATTAATTCCTTCGTTGCTATGTAAATGGTTAATTTAAGCGTAGTTAAATGCCTTTTTTTATAAAAATCAGCGTGTGTACAAGCAGTCTCTACTTTGTTGCATTTACATTTACTATAGTGTAGGGAGGTGATGACTATGCATGAACACACAGGCAATGTATTTATTCCCCGTCCTCCAGATGTGGTGACAATTCTTTGGGAGCGAAACCCTTTGGATAGACAAGCTCCTCGTACCATTGTAGAAGCAACAGTAATTGAGAGCGAAAACCCTTGCGAACGCTTATTAGCTCAAGGTCAGCGTTACCGCACAGCAGCACATTGTTTACTTGATAACAGCTTTGAACAAATTACCGCTGAAAGATTAGAGGTATTTGGAGTAGCTGTATTTGTTAGAGAATATTAAAATAGAAAAAGGGACCTTTCTGTAAGTTTAGAAAAGTCCCTCCATACGTATTATGCGTGGAAATTCGTGCCGTCTGTTACAGCTTCGATTACTCCAGCGCGGATGACAAAGTCACCAAAGTGCTCGCCTTCTTCTCTTTCTTTTGCGTAGCGAGGAAGTAAGACGCGCAGTTCATTTAAAATTTCTTCTTCACTGATATTTTCACGGTACATTTTACTTAAGCGGCTGCCATCAAATGCTGCTCCAAGATACATATTGTATTTGCCCGGTGCTTTACCAATAAAAGCAATTTCACCTAAAGCAGGACGTGCACAGCCGTTAGGACAGCCCGTCATACGAATGGTAATTTCTTTATCGCGAAGACCGTTTTCATCTACAATTGCTTCAATTTTCTCAAGAAGAACTGGGAGATAACGCTCGGCTTCTGCCATAGCAAGCCCACAAGTTGGAAGCGATACGCAAGCTAATGAGCTGCGGCGAAGAGCCGAATAATGCTTGCCATCAGTTAATCCATATTGTTCAATCAAGTCACTGATTTGCTTTTTCTTTTGATCCGATACATTCGCGATAATTAAGTTTTGGTTGGCTGTTAAACGGAAATCACCGCTATGAACCTTTGCAATTTCACGAAGGCCGGTCATAAGCTTATAGTCTTCAAAGTCAGCAATACGTCCACCTTGAACAAAAAGGGTAAAGTGCCATTTTCCTTTCACACCTTTTTCCCAGCCATAGCGGTCTCCGTTATGATCAAAGTGATAAGATTTTGCTTCGTCTAAGCTCCAGCCCAGACGATTTTCAAGCTCTTCTTTTACGGTTTCTAATCCAAGACGATCGACTGTGTATTTAAAACGCGCATTTTTACGCACAGAGCGATTTCCATAGTCACGTTGAATCGTAATGATTTTTTCCGCTACTTCGAGAATTTGATCAGGTCGACAGAAACCAATCACTTTTGCAAGCTGAGGGTAAGTTGCTTTATCTCCGTGCGTCATACCCATACCGCCGCCGATTGCTACGTTAAATCCAACAAGCTTTTCGTCTTCTAAAATTGCAATGAAGCCAAGGTCTTGTGAATATACATCAATATCGTTAGACGGTGGAACAGCTACGCCAATTTTGAACTTTCTTGGTAAATATAGCGGGCCATACATTGGTTCCACTTCTTCTTCCACTTCCGGCGTGCTAATCACTTTTTCTTCATCTAGCCAAAGTTCGTGGTACGCTCTTGTACGAGGCAGTAAGTAATCACTTAATTTTTTTGACCATTCAAATACTTCGGCATGTACTTCTGATTGATACGGATTCGGATTACACATTACGTTACGGTTTACATCTCCGCAGGCTGCAATTGTGTCTAATAAAGAAGCATGAATTTCTTGAATCGTTTTCTTCATGTTCCACTTTAAAATTCCGTGCATTTGGAATGCTTGACGAGTTGTCAGCTTTAGCGTTCCATTTCCGTATTTTTGTGCTAAATCATCCATTACTAGCCACTGTTCTGGTGTTGAAACACCGCCTGGCGTACGAACGCGAAGCATGAATTGGTAAGCCGGCTCTAGCTTTTGTTTTTGACGTTCATTACGAAGATCTCGGTCATCTTGTAAGTAGCTTCCGTGGAACTTCATCAAACGGTTGTCGTCTTCCGAAATACCTGAGCTGATGCGGTCTATCATTGTTTCTCCTAATGTACCGCGCAAATAATTACTTTCATCTTTTATGCGCTCAACGTCACTTGGAGGACCTTCGGGCGCTTTTAAAGTTTTATTTACCATGTTGAAAATCTCCTTTCAATCCTCAGTATACATCACGCTGATAGCGTTTTTGTTTCTTCATGTCAGCAAGGTAAGCTTCCGCCTCTTCACGACTCATCTTGCCTTCTGTTTCAATAATTTCAACTAGCGTGTTGTGCACGTCGCGTGCCATATTTGTTTTATCTCCGCACACATAAAAAGATGCGCCTTCTTCTAACCACTGGAACAATTCTTTGCTATGTTCGAGCATACGGTTTTGTACGTATACTTTTTCTTCTGTATCGCGTGAAAACGCCACGTCCATTTTCGTCAGCACGCCGTCTTTTAACCACTTTTGCCATTCTGTTTGGTAAAGGAAGTCTGTTACGAAGTGCTGATCTCCAAAGAACATCCATGACTTTCCTTTTGCTCCTGTTTCTTCACGCTCTTGCATAAATGAGCGGAACGGAGCTACACCTGTACCAGGTCCCACCATAATAATCGGCGTTTCTTGATTTTGAGGAAGCTTAAAGTTTTTATTGCTTTGAAGGTATACAGGAATCGTATCGCCCGGCTGCAGACGTTCTGAACATAAAATTGAACAAACGCCTTTTCGCTCGCGACCGTGTGCTTCATAGCGTACAGCTCCAATTGTTAGATGAACTTCATCAGGATTTGCTGATAAGCTGCTTGCAATCGAGTAAAGGCGCGCTGGCATTTTGCGTAAAATGGCTACAAACTCTTGTGCCGATACGTTCCATGGGCCAAAGTCACGAACTAAGTCGATTACATCACGGCCTTGCGTGTATGCTTTTAATTCCTCTCGATTTTCCACAAGCGCTTTTAATTTATCGTTTCCAGTAAGCTCAGCTGCTTGCTTTAAAAGCGGTTTTGTTAACACCGTAATTTCAAAATTAGAGATTAGAGCTTCTCTCAGAGGACGCGTTTCTCCTTCTTTATTAATGGTTACACTTTCACTTGCATCCCATTTGAATTCGTTTAGAAGAAGATCAACAAGCTCCGGGTCATTTTCAGGGTAAATACCTAAACTGTCTCCTGGTTCAAACGTCAAACCTGAACCTTCTAGAGATAATTCTAGGTGTCGCGTTTCTTTATTTGATCCGCGCCCGTTTAAGTTTAAATTCTCAAGTACTTCAGCTTTAAAAGGATTTGTTCTTGAATACGGTGAAGTTCCTGCAGGTGCTTCCGCTGGCACTGCTGCTGAGGCGCTGGTTCCTTTTGCCTCGCTTAACCCGTCAATAACACCTTTTAGCCATTTATTTGCTGGCTCTTCAAAATCTAAATCACAGTCAACGCGCGGATACAGTCTTTCACCGCCAAGTTCTGCTAAGCGCACATCAAATTCTTTTCCTGTTTGACAGAAAAATTCGTATGAGCTGTCTCCAAGCGACAAGACGGAAAAACGGAAATTCTCAAGTTTTGGCGCTCGACGGCCGTGAAGAAATTCATGGAAAGATAACGCATTATCCGGCGGCTCTCCTTCTCCATGCGTACTTACAACAATCAATAAATTTTCAAGTTTCTTTAAATTATTTGGTTTGAAATCATTCATAGAAGATACAGTTACATTAAAACCTTTTGCTTCAAGCGTTTTGCCTGTATTTTCAGCAAGTCCCTGAGCATTTCCTGTTTGTGATCCGTAAAGAATCGTTATGTCTTTTGAAACCTTCTGCTCCGCTTGAGCAGGCGCTGCTGTAGAAACGTCTGGCGTTCCTTCGGCAGAAGTAGATTGAGCTGCTGATAAATAACCACTCAACCACATTTTTTGAGCTTCTGTTAATGTCGGCAGAAGGCGATTAAGCAAATCTGCTTGTTCTTGATTAAAAGGGCTGTTTACTACCTTAAGTTGCAACACTGTCCACCTCACAAAAATATATAATTTAAATATGTATGCTTTTACGAATCATCTTCAACAACATTTAACACCTGTGTCTAATTAATCAATGATGTTTCCCTTCATACATTATTATTCCTATAGATTATATCAAATTTAATTATATAAATCATTAGAAAATTCTCATCAAATTCGTCTACCTGCATTTTATCGAAGAAGAATAAATTAGTAAAATACATATAATTGATGACTAGCATTAAGATGATTAATAATTGATGCTTTAGTTACGTTTTTTATGAACCACGTTTCCTTTCACATTTGTTCGTTCTACATCCTTCACGTGAATATGAATATTTTGTAATTTTTAGAGAAGTTTTGTAGAAACGGTTTTCTTTCTCATCAGAATGTTACATAATAAATGTAACATTAATCTTTTTAAAAAACACCACACAAAAAAGACAGTATATTCTGAAATTTAGGACAATTTATAGATGGGCTAGCAACCTTTTATTCAATCTATTCATAAACGGTGAAGGATAAAGAGGGAAGCTTGCAGTACATACGATTCCCTTTTGCTCATCTCACATGAAAGGACTGGCTTTTAAATTAGGTAATCTTTTTTAAGGAGGCTTCTTGAATGTTTTTACGAGAATTATCGAAAAGTGGGACGATAACTGTTTCTTACTATAAAGATGGAACGGTACAAACGTGCAAAGGCCGTGTACACGACTTAAATCTCCATCACCAAATTCTATCCGTAAAAGACGAAAATGAAGCTGTTATTTCCCTTTTGCTTTCTGAGATTAAATCCATTCATTAGTATGTAAAATTAAGGAGGAATTCCCATGTGGAAAGATAATAAGCAAGCGCTTACAGATTTTGTGTCGGAAGATCGTTTTGAACTGAACTTATATTTAACGTATTTGCTTGATCAAATTTCGTATGACACGTCTAAACAATCTCCTTTTCTTCATAAGCCTAATGAAACAACTAGTTAATTATAGAAAAAAAGCGCACAAATTTGTGCGCTTTTTTAATGTGATGGCTTTACTTCAGCAATGCCTTCTTCTGGTTTTTCTTCGGCTTTTTTATTTGAAAGCTTGATCTGTCTTAAGAACAATGTACATACGGCTCCTAAAATAATAAAAGCTAAGCCCATAAAGAATACGCTGTGCAATGCGCTCATTAACGAAGTCTTCAAAATTGGTACAATGCTGTCTGAAAGTGCAGCTGGAATACTCTTTAGCGCTTCAGGGCTAAACAGCATCTGCAGCACACTTTCAGGATTCGTATCAATGGCTTTTTTAAACCCTTCCGCAAAAGCACTTGCTTGAGCAGGCAATGTGTTTAAATAAGGAACAAGTTTATCAGTAAGAAGCGTTCCTGATTTTGCATTCATTACCGCTCCTAAAATGGTAATACCGAACGTTCCTCCAATTGAACGGAAAAATTGACTTGATGATGTGACCACACCGAGCTCTTCTTTTGAAAAACTTTCTTGAAGAGCAAGTGTTAAAATTGGCATCACAAGACCCATTCCTAAACCGATTATGGCCATATAAGAAGTGGCAACAAGCTTGCTAGTATGAAGGTCTAATGTAGTTAATAGAAAGAACCCTCCTGCCATAATGAGCATACCAGTAACAATTTGAGGCTTGATTCCAACTTTATAAACAAGCTGTCCTCCAATAATACTCGTTACAATCATTGAAATCATCATAGGTGTCATAATGGTACCTGATTCTGAGGCGCTTACTCCAACGATTCCTTGCATAAAGAACGGAACAAATGTAATGGCTCCGAACATGCCAATGCTCATAAAAAAGCCAATTATATTTAAGAGCGTAAACGTTCGGTTCTTAAATAAATACATCGGAAGAATCGGCTCTTGGGCTTTCGTTTCCACAATGATAAAGCTTATGATCCCAACAAAAGCAAGTGCAAATAAACTAATGATCTGCCAAGAGTTCCAGTCATAGTCTTTTCCTCCAAAGCTCAAGGCAAGAAGCAAGCTTACTACGCCGATAACCATTGTGAACATACCGGCTACATCGAATTTCACAGGTCCCGTGTGTTTCTTTCCTTGAAGTCCAAGAGCAATAAAAACGGTAGCGAGTATCCCTACCGGCAAGTTGATGTAAAACACCCATTTCCAGTTCAGTGAATCAACAATCCATCCACCAATTTGCGGACCGATGACGGAAGCAAGACCGTAAATTCCTCCGAACACTCCTTGAAACTTAGCTCGTGCTTTTCCCGTAAATAAATCACCGATTACAATCATTGCCATCGGCATCATAACGCCGCCGCCAATCCCTTGTAATGCACGGAATAAAATAAGCTCTGTCATGTTATTTGCCATCCCACATAGAGCAGAAGCGACCATAAAAATGATAAGCCCTGTAACATAAATCACTCTGCGTCCTACTAAATCAGCGAGCTTTCCTGCAATCGGAACAACCGTTGTCGACGTTAACAAATAGGCTGTTGTCAGCCAAGTCATCATGCTTAATCCACCAAGGTCTCCTACGATTCTTGGCATAGCTGTTCCGACAATGGTTCCATCAAGTGCAGAAAAGAACATCGCAATAATTAATCCAATTAATAAGAGCGTGCGCTTTGAATTTTTTTGATTTTCCACCGTGTGTCTCTCCTCTTTTTGTTACTACTGCTTATCTGTATAAGAAGCAGCTGATGTTGCAAGCTTTTTCGTAATAGAAGCCAGCATGGAAAGCTCTTCTTCTGTTAAATGCAAAAGATAGCGGTCCATAATGGCTTTTCGACCATTCAGCACATCTTCAAGCTTGCGATGCCCAAACTCCGTTAAGGTAATATCAACGACTCGTCTGTCCTCTTTATTGTGTTCCCTTACAACAAAATTGTGTTGTTCAAGACGATCCACTAAAAGAGTCACGGCGCTCGGTTTTACATCCATCAGCTCTGCAATTTGAGAAACCTTACTGCTCCCTACCTTCTTTAAATAAGAAAGAACAAATAATTGCGTAGGAGTCATTTCATGCTCATTTAGGCTTTCCACCATTTCTGGATGCATCTTTTCAAATAGCACTTGAAGCGATGAACGAATATCTCCAAGATACTGATTGCTTTTTGTCACATCTATTCCTCCAGGCTTGCTTATTTATTTCATGTTATAAATAGTTAATGCTAATTAAATATAAATGCATATAAACTAAAAGTCAATTATTTCTTTTTTAGTATTGACCCTTACGCTGCGTTATATTTTATAGTAGATTTCAGAAGGGAGATGAAAAAATGAATAGAAAAGTGAAAGAAGTTGCTGACTTAGTAGGCATTAGCGTCCGCACGCTGCATCACTATGATGAAATCGGGCTATTAAAACCTGATGCCGTCAATGAATCCGGCTACCGGCTTTATTCACCGGCTAATCTCGATATGCTTCAGCAAATATTATTTTTTAAAGAACTTGGCTTCCCTTTAAAACAAATTCATGAGATTATAACAGACTCGACATTTAATCGGACGGAAGCATTAATTTTGCAAAAAAACATGCTGATTGAAAAACGCAGTCGGCTCGATCAAATGATTTTAACCATTAATAAAACGATTCAATATGAAAAAGGAGCGATTGAAATGAACGAAAAAGAGCGGTTTAACGGGCTGGATTTTTCTCATAACCCATACGAAGAAGAAGCACGGAAGCGCTGGGGAAATCAGCGAGTAGATGAAGCGAATGAAAAAGTACAAAGCTTCTCACCAGAAGAACAGCAGCACATATCAAACAAATGGGAAAGTATTTATACTCACTTAGCTTCTCTTCGTCATCTGTCACCATCATCTATAGAAGCTCAACAAGCAATTGGGCAATGGTATCAATTTTTAAATGAGAACTTTGGAGCGTATTCGTTAGAAGCCTTTCGAGGTCTTGGAGAAATGTATGTGCAAGATGAGCGGTTTACAAATAACATTGATCGCTATGGAAAGGGATTAGCAAAGTTTATGAGGGATGCGATGAGTGCATTTGCGGATGCTAAAAAACAATAAACAAAAGAGATCTAGGTATAACTAAATCAATTCAATCTAAAGACGAACAAATTGGAGACATAAGCTGGACTGCTTGTTACACCGCAGTTGATTTCCGTGCATGACTTCGCTTTCCGCGGGCGGCCGATGAGCCTCCTCGTCGCTTACGCTCCTGCGGGGTCTCACCTCTTCCTCTTTTCCCGCAGGAGTCTTCGTCTTGCCCTCCAATCAACAGCTAGAAGCCACTGAATATATGAAACCTGCATTCACCATAAGCATAAAAAATCCGAACGAATTTGATTCTCCATCAAGAATCTCAATCCATCGTTCGGACCTTCCTTTAACTAAACTACTTTTGTCCCAGCTTCTTTTTATAAGTGAAGCCCCATAAGCATTGTATTATAGTACACGCCATTTATATAGGTGTCTTTCTCTTTTAATCCTTCCGTTTGAAAACCTAGCTGCTTGTATAAAGAAATAGCTCTTTGATTGTCTTCTCGCGTCACAAGTTCGATTTTTTTTGTTTGTTTATTGGTATGTGCCCATTCAATCAGCTCTACCATTAGCAGTCTTCCTAACCCTAGCCCGCTATAGGCGTTCTCTACCACGATGCCAAGGGTACCCACATGCTTGTTGCGCGGGTTTTGGGAGGAGGTAATGGAAGCAATGCTAATGATTTCTTCGTCTTTTTCAGTCACTATTATAAGAGAATTTTGCTCTTGTTTTACAGAAGCTAAAAATAGCTCATACTCTGAAAGAGGTCTAACAAACTCGCCTTTTCCAAATGAAAGAAAATCGCTTTCTCCTCCTACCCGGTTGTAAAAAGCAATCATTTTCTCTGCGTCTTTTGGTTCTGCTTCTCGAATGATGACGCATATGTCGTTCTTTAATCTACGTAAACTCATATACTTATCTTCCCTTTGGTTACTCTTGTTTGCCTAGTCTAGTGCTGTTTTTCTCTCCACTGATCTAACCACATGCGATTTCCTAAAGCCGTAAAGTCATTTTCGTCGGCGTAGCGTTCAATAACGGAAAGCGCGTTGTCCTCAAGCATTGGTGAATAGCTCATAATTTCTAGAATATGATGTGCAGCCCATAGGTCAATTCGATAAGTAGGGTTCGTCAGCAGTGTTGCAAATTCAAACAGCATGCCTGGATAATATAAATGAATGAGCTGCGCAATTTTTTTCATATCTTCTGCAGCTCGGTTGCCTTTTTTTACAGACTTTTTGTCTCGATAATCGATTTCATAATGAATTTTTGCGCTTTTTTGATAAAGATCAACTAGCGTTTCATACGTACGATGCTTCCGCATTTCTCATCTTCCTTTGCTTCTAGATTTCCTCATTTGAAGATGCTATAGCTCATTTTTAGGTTTCATATATTCAAATAAGTGCAGCAAAAATATAATACTTCCGCCAATGCACATCACAAAACTTAACGTAGTAGGATACTGAATAAAGAAACTGACAACACCAAAAATCAGCATAAGAAGCGCTCCTATCATCATAAACAGATGATAGACCGGTGTATTTTCTTCATTATTCATACATAACTCCTTTTCACTATTTTTTAAGTTATTAAAAAGATATGACACTTCTTTTGGACTATGATCTTTTATTTTGCTGCCGCTTTATTTCTTTAGCTTAGCACGAAGTAACGTGAGAAGGCCTCCTCCAAACATGACGCCACCCACAATTTGATAAAGATGTATGTAGCTTTTCACCGTTTCAAGATACATATCTGTGTCTGCATTCCCTTTACTCTCTAGCCATTTTTGGCCCATGGCCTGCCCTGTTGCAACGCTTTTTAATAAAACGACCAGGCCTCCCAGCATGACAACGGCGGCGATAATAAGCTGCACCTTTTCTTTGTCATCTAGCATTTTTTTGAGCTCGTCTGCCATATATATCTCTCCCCTCCTTACCTTGTTATGTATCTATTTTGTTTGTAATCATGCTGTTTTTTTCTCTATTATAACTCTCAACTTGGTCATTATAACATGGTTTTGCACTGCCTTTGGTCTTACTTTTCATAATTTAAGCCTTTTTGGGTGATACTATTTTTGAAAAAAAGGCGTCTTCAAAATCCCTTCATCTTTTTTGAAGGGTTACTAATTGAGGTTGATACATGCTTATATTTTTAGGGATTTTTTTACTTGGTGCAGCTGTTTGTTTAGTAGAAATACCTTATTTTCAAAAAAGTGAACAACAAAAAAGAAAAGCAAATTTTTTGGAGTTTGTTCATAGCTAGTATTTGGATTGTTAGTTTAAAATACAGCGGTATGAGGATCCCTAACCCTGGAGACGGCATCGCTTTTTTATTAAGGCCTTTTAGTGATTTATTGTTCAGTCTGCTGAAATAAAAGGAAGTGAACAACGTGCACAATCAGATGAATTTATCCGCAGCACAATTTCGAATACTTGTGATTTTTTATAGTTTAGGCGGCACTATTTTAGTGGTGCCTGGAAGCTTGACAGCTGATTCTAAACAAGAGGCATGGATGCACATCAAACTTCCTAGCCTTTATCCTAATAAAACCCTCATAGAACTAAACGAAGCCCTTTTAGGCAAGTGGCTAGGAAAGCTTGTATCTCTTTTATTTGTCGCTTCTACTCTTCTTTTTTGCAGTCAAGTTTTGTTTTTTTATGCAGGTTCGTTTCTAACAACTCGCATTATTCAAACGCCTATGCTTGCTGTTCATCTTTTGTTTATGGGAATTGTGATTGTAGGTGTTCGTCTTGGCATTGAAACGATTGCCCGCTGTGCTGAAATTCTCTTTCCTTGGTTTGTTACTCCGTTCCTAATCTTAGTTTTTTTAATTTTTCCTCAAATTCATTATGAGAATTTACAGCCTTTGTTAGAGGTAGGAGCTAAGCCTATTATCAGATCTACTTTGGTCTTTAAGAGTATTACTTCTCTCACTTTTATTGTATTGCTGACCGTTTTCCCTGCTCACGTAGCGGAACCTGATCAACGAAACTGCGCTTTTTTTACAGGCAGCTTAATCGGCGGAGGCATTATGATTATCATCGTATTGCTTGGCATTCTTGTACTTGGCAATACGTATACACGTATTGCTTTATATCCAAGCTATGAGCTTGCAAGGCGCATTGAAGTAGCTGATTTTCTGAAAAACATCGAAGTAATTATGGCCATAATGTGGTTTTTATCTCTTTATTTCAAAACGTCTCTTTACTATTATGCGACCGTTTCCGGACTCGCTCAAATTCTTGAATTAAAACCTACCGAATTTTAACTCTTCCACTAGGCATTATTGCCGTTACATTTTCATTTATCGTGTATCCAAGTATTCCATATGAACAAACGTGGGACAGAGATACGTGGATTCCGTACAGTCTGTTATTTGGACTAGTTTATCCTCTTGGATTATTAATTGTTGGGAAAATTCGCGTAAAGTATTCTGCGCCTTTATCCAAATAAAAAAGAGATTCAGACATAGCTAAATTCCCGCAGGAGTCTTCGCCTTGTTCTCCAATCAACAGCTAGAAGCGACTAAACAGACGAAATCTAAGTTCACCATGACAACAAAAAAATCGAAGTATTAAGCCATAATTTCGATTAATCAACTAAAATACTTTTGTCCCAGCTTCTTTTAAAAGAACACGGTTATGCTCACTAATCCATTCCACAGCATATGTAAAATAATAGATGGAAAAATAGATTTTGTTCGATAATAAATAAGGGCAAAAACAAGTCCCATGACAGTAGCTGTAATTGGAAACCCAATATGTAAAATACCGAATACGATAGCGGAAACGAAAATGCCTACAAGCACGTGATGGCGTTTGGTTAAAAAACCACATAAAATCCCCCGGTAAAGAAGTTCTTCTTTAATAGGCGTGATGATTGCTACACTTATAAAAAATATCCAGCTTGAAATCAGCGTTTCATCATAACTACCTTGATTTAAATCTTTCTGCTGCTGATCTGCGCTTTCTACATTTAAAAATGAAAGCATCACGTACTGCACCGCAGCTACAATTAAAAAGCCTACCACAATATATACATACGTTTTTCCTTCTTTTAATACCGAGACATTCCACATAGGCTTTAAAAATCTGCGCACAGGTCTGTATAGTACCGCAACACCTAGAAAAAACGCCGCGTCTACCAGAAGAGCATATGGTCCTTCTAATAAAATTCCTGTTATATTTGAACCCCTAACTTCATCGTAAATAGCTACTCCAATTCCGGCTATGATCTGCAGTCCAAAGCCCAATACGATAAATAGAAGCAACGTGAAATAAGTAAACTCTTTTTTCTTTTTAAGCTTTAAAACCGGTTCTGAATTTGTTGATAACGTACTCAAAATAGCAACCTCCAAAAATGATTCTTTCTCTCTACTGCTCTCAAAATTCTACCATAAACTTTGCTTAATCATGTTATTTTTTAGGAAAAAAGTTATATTTTTTCACACTTTATACACAAAGGTAGTGTTTTGAAAAATAAATGCGCTAGCCAAATTAGTTGTCAACTTCCTTATATTTGATTACGCTTGAAGAAATCTTACTGAAAGCGAAGTGAAAAAATGGCAAACATTTTAATGATTAACTTTCCCGCTGAAGGTCACGTAAACCCAACACTTGGAATGGTAAAAGCTTTTTCAGACCGAGGTGATACCGTTCATTACATTACGGCGGATCGTTTTAAAGAGCGTCTTGAAAACGTCGGAGCTATCGTACACACTCACCAGGACTTATTAAGCAGTGTATCCATCGAGCCTGAAACCCCTCAAGGAATCAACGCTTTTTTAAACATCCACATCCAAACGTCTTTAGATACGCTTGAGCTTGTTCATACACTATCAAAAAAAATTCACTTTGACTTTGTATTCTACGACAAGTTTGGAGCAGGCGAATTAGTGCGTGATTATTTGCGGATTCCCGGCATTGTATCATCTGCTTCTTTTTTAATGCCAAAAGAACGCTTAACCATGATACCTCTGCATCCTGATTCAGATGTTCCATTTAAGCCTGATGAACAAGCTCAGTACGGGCTCAGCTTGCTAAAAAATCAGTTTGGAGTAGAACCTAAAAATCTGCTTCAGTTTATGAACAATGAAGGTGAATTAACAGTTGTATATACAAGTCGCTTTTTCCAGCCGCTTCATGAACGTTTTGATGACTCATGTTTATTTATTGGTCCAAGCTTTCCAAAGCGTCACATCTCTCATGACTTTCCGGTAGAAAAGCTAAAAGACGAAAAAGTTCTTTATATTTCAATGGGAACAGTACTCCATGATGTAGAAGGCTTTTTCAACCTTTGCATCGACGCATTTAATGACTTTGATGGAAAAGTTGTGATCGCCGCAGGCGATCGAGCTGATTTTAAAAAGATAAAAAAAGCCCCAGAGCATTTTATCATCTCGTCCTATGTTCCCCAGCTTGACGTGTTAAAAGAAGCTGATGTTTTTATCACGCACGGAGGCATGAACAGCGTAAATGAGGCTATTCATTTTAACGTACCATTAGTCGTTTTACCTCAGGGCAAAGATCAGCCGCTCGTTGCTCAAAGGCTTGTGGAACTAAACGCCGGGTATCGCTTAGCAAAAGAAACGATAAATGCCTCTCTTCTACGAAATGCGGTTGACGAAGTCGTCCGTGACGACCGCTACAAAACAGGAATAAAAGAAATCAACGCAAGTTTCCAACAGGCATCCGGTCCGGCTGCAGCAGCCGAAAAAATTGTAAATCACGTAGTAAAGCAACATTCATAAAGAAAAGGTGCACAGATGTGCACCTTTTTTCATTAAAACAGCCATGTACAAACTGTATATACGCCAATGATTAGCAAACTGACGACTGTAAGGAAAATCAACGCACATCCAGCTACAATAAGCTTATCGCCCCTCATTTCTTCTTCCGGCGGTTCAATCAACTTTTCTATTACCGTACGCTGAGTTTGTGAGAGCATTTCCTGAATACGTAAACCGTGAATTTGCTCTTTGTCTCCTTTGAATTTTAATGCTCTTGCAATTATATCTGGATTATCGCCGCACCGCTTTTCGAAGAGCCGACAAGCGTGAGTCATTTCCACTGTTTTTTCTTTTTCTAAATACCAGTAGCGCCCTGCCATTTGAAGGTCTTGAAGGTGAAAATAAATATCTCCAAGCTCTTTTCGCAAAGACAGCTCATTTGGATACGTAACAAGCAAACCGTGCAAGCGGTCTCTCACTTTTCCTAAATTCCCTTGTTCAATGTCTCGCTGAATATTTTGCCTTGTTTTTTTTGAAACTACATCCTTCATGAGCCTCTCCTTTTTTATCTTTTATACTTATCTTAATAAGCATGCAATGAACGAGAATTGGTTTTCGAAAGAGCCCGGTCATGAACAATGACCTTTTACTCATTTAAAAGAGAAAAAGCTGAAGAATAGAAGCGTTTCTTAAACTTTACATACGATATGCACTGCTTTTGTATCATCTATTCAAAGGTAAGAGATTTATATATTTCCGTAAGCGTGTTAACAAAGCTATTCAAAAAAACTTATGAATACAAATCCATATGACTAAAATAATCGAAAATATGATTTAAATCTGTAATCTTGATGCTATGAGTGCTGTAAGCAACGATTATTTCAGCCAGCATAAGAACAAATAAAATGGCCAATAACACCTTAACAAGCGGAAACTGTCGGAACTGAGGAGAAAAAAGCAGCTTACTGACTGTATACAAAAACAGCAGGATAAAGTAGATCATCATGGCATTTGTTGCCTGAAGAGGCACATTCCAAACAAATATGTACACGCTGAACGTCAAAATTAAAATAAACGACATTTCTTTCCCGCTAAAAAAATCACTCATTGCGTAACACCTTTTCTTGTTCATGAATGAATAAGAAATTATAAACTCACGAAACATTAACATTATTTTTATAACAGTATACACGATTTTCCTGTTGATTTCTATATACCGATGTACATATAGAGTTGCTTTTAGGGGATTCGCGTCATGTTTTTACGTGCAATGGGTTATAGTAACAGTGAAAGCTCATAAAGGAGGTTTGGATAATGGAAAACACAAATGAATTTGTTCAAAAGCTGAACGACAATCAAGAAAAGCAGCGTAAAAATAAGCAGGGTCAAGCTACTGGGCATCCTGAGAAAAAGCTTCCGAACAAACAGCATTAATGCTGTAAAAGTTGGCTGTAAAGACAGCCGACTTTTTTTGTGGGCATTTTTCGAAAGTCGAAATGTTTGAAGATAAAACAAATCCCCTGTTACAATAAATTGAACCTGCTGCAGAAACGTTCGCAGCTAGACTTTCCCCTTAAGGAGCTGAATATACAATGAGTAAATTTGAAAAATTATTCCAACCAACAAACATTGAAGCATTTGATTTACACACTCGTACAGCAATGGCACCGATGACAAGATGCTTTGCTGATCCAGAGACAGGCGTAGTCGGTCAGGACGTTGTAGACTACTACCGCCGCCGCGCAAAGGATGGTATTGGCTTAATTATTAGTGAAGGAATTGTTATCAGCGAACGCGCAAAAGGAAATCCCGGCGTTCCGGGTATTTATACGCAGAAACAAATTGATTCATGGAAGCCGGTAACGGAAGCTGTTCATGAAGAAGGCGGCACGATTATTGCTCAAATTTGGCACGTCGGCCGCTTAAGTCATTCTGGGTTAATCAACGGGCATAAGCCTCAGGCCCCTTCCGCTATTGCAGCACAGGGTCAAGTTCCTCGTTTCCGCAAGCCTTACGAAGAGCCTGAAGAAATGTCAAAAGAAGATATTAAAGAAGTTGTAGGACAGTACGCTCAGGCAGCTAAAAATGCTGTTGAAGCAGGCTTTGACGGCGTTGAAATTCACGGGGCTCACGGATATTTAATTGATCAGTTTAATTCGGACTGCTCTAATAAACGCACTGATGAATACGGAGGCGACCTTGCACAGCGATTAACGTTTATGAAAGAAGTGATTTCTTCCGTTATTGACGCTATTGGAAAAGAACGCGTTGTCATTCGCTTCTCTCCTCATAAGCTTGATAAACCAGACTACCGCTGGGATGATACTGAAAAAGCCATTCAAACGTATACAGAAGCATTTAAAGAAACAGGAATCGAGATCATTCACCCGTCTATGCTTGATTTTTATGAAGATGTCCAAAACGGTCAAAATCTTTATGAAATTACGCGTAAGTATTGGGACGGACCGATTATCGGTGTAGGTGACTTAACACCTGAATCAGCTGAAAAAGCGCTGCAAGCCGGCTGGATTGACGTAGCTGCTATTGGCCGTCCGCTTATTTCAAATCCTGATTATTTACACCGCATCAAAAACGGCGATTCTCTTGTCGAATACGATGCTAAAAAACATTTACCAGAGCTTATCTAAAAAAAGCGCTCCCTCCGGAGCGCTTTTTTTATTCATTTACGTATGGCTTAACTTCTTGTTTCCAAACAGCATAGCCTTGGCCTTTTAAATGAAGACCATCAACCGTGAAATTACTTTTTAACTGATTGTTTTTAGATACTTTAGAATACAGGTCAATGTAAGAATCATTATGTTTCTTAGCCAGACGCTCCAAATAGTTATTTAATGCAATCACATCTTTATTGTCCACTGCGTCGCCGCATTTTTTATTGTTCACGGGCAGTACGCTTTGAATATAGACTTTTGTATCCGGTGATTCCTTATGAATACGCTCAAGAATTTCAGCGTAATTTGCTTTCGTTTGTTTTACAGATTTTTGCTCATTTAAATCGTTAATGCCAATCATTAAGAAAATTTTTTTTGGCTTAGCATCGGTAATACTCTTTAGTCGATGCAATACTCCTTCTGTTGTGTCATCAGCTACGCCTCGGTTGATAATCTGCTTGTTACGAAAAAGTTCGCTCCATTCAGATCGCTGCGTGATGCTATCACCAAGAAATACGATGGACTCTTTAGGAATACTTAGTTGCTTGAACAAAGTTGTCCGTTCAATATAATAAGGATTATCTCGGTAGCTTTGCTTTGCCGAATGCTTAGAAGACAGCGGATTTTTCATCGCGCTGCTGCTTGTTGCATAAAAAGCAAAAACACCTATGCATAGGATATTTAAAATAATAGAACTGATAAAAACAACTTTCTTTGCTGAACTCACGAAAACGACACTCCTGTACTTTATATGTTTTTTAGATAATTCTACGATAATACAGTAAAGCTTCCTTTTAACACTCTTTCCCTCCATACAAGATATTTAATCATTTTTTGTAAATAATGATTTTTACATAAAAAAGAAGCGGCGCTCGAAAGCGCCGCTTCTTTTTCTATAATATAAGGGGTTAAAACGTACTTTTATTATAACATATAGTCAGTGGTCATATTTTCCTCTATTAGAAAATAGTTCTTATGTCGTTTCTTTTTCCAGCTGTTTTTCTCTTTTTACTTGTTTTGCGAAGAAGAGTTCGTATACGACTGGAATGATAATTAAGGTAAGAAGTGTAGATGACGTAAGCCCTCCGATTACCGTGATAGCTAAGCCTTTTGAAATCAGCGTCCCGCTTGATGTAGTAAGCGCCAGCGGAATTAACGCAGCAATGATAGCAAACGCCGTCATTAAAATTGGACGCAAGCACGTTTTCCCAGCTTCAATAAGGGCTTCACGAATCGTCATGCCTTTTTGCTCACGATTTTGGGTAATTCGATCTACAAGCACAATCGCATTTGTTGTAACAATCCCAATCAGCATTAAGAATCCAATCATAACGCTGACAGAAAGCGGTTCTTTTGCAAATACAAGACCAACTAACGAACCGATTGGAACAAAGATGAGTGATGATAAAATGATAAATGGTATACGCGCTTTTCCAAATGTAATGAGCATCGTTAAATACACAAGACCGATTGCTGTTAAAATAGCTAGACCAAGAGATTGGAAGACTTCGACCGTCTCATCGCTTCCGCCTCCTCCGTCTAAGATTACATCTTTTAGCAAGTCTAAATTTTTCACTCCATCTACAACACCTTTGGTCACAGCTTGAATATCATCGCTTTTAATGTCTGCTTCTACCCGAGCAAATACTTTGCCGTCGAGCTTTTGAATGGACGTGAACGTATCAATTGTACGAACGTCAGAAATATCTTTTACTAACACAGGCCCTCGCTCTGTAAACACTTGAAGATCTTTAATTTCTTTTATTGAGGCAAGTTCTTTATCGTATGAAAGCTGAACGGCTCGTTTTGTATTATCTAACTTTAAGTCCCCAACGGATACCGGTTTGGTTTGATCAGAGATCGTACCAAGCAGCTGAAATCCAGATACCCCGTACGCTGCGGCTTTATCAGGATCTACTTCTACTACAAGCTGCTTTTGCTTATCTGAGAAGTTATTTGTTACATATTTAAGACGCCTGTCTTTGTATAAGTGATTTTCCACTTGCTTGGCTGCCTTTTGTAAATCATCTAAATTAGAAGAATATAAATCAACCGTCACGTTATTATTTGTAGGAGGGCCTCCTGTTGATGCTTCTTGCACATTAACCGTTGCTTTTGGTGATTCTTCTTTAGTGATGCTTTCCATTTTCTTTTGCACTTTATCAATAAACGTATCGACATTCACGCCTTCTTTTACGTTTAAGAAATAGCCAACTTGGTTCGGGCGTTTTACACCTGTTGAGAAATCGCGTGAGCCAACTTCCGTGGTTACATCCGAAATTTCGTTTTGGTCCGCAAACATCTTTTCAATTTTTAAGGATACGTCGTTCGTTTTTTCCAAGGACGTAGATGCCGGTAATTGGACGTTGACCTGAAGCATTTTTTATTTTTTCCTCTTCAATCAATTTAGCAACAAGTCCGTGATAATCCTCAAAAAATTGATGAAGACGAGCCATCATTTCGGACATTTGGTGAGGAGCTTGCCAAAAAGAGTCCGGATATTTTTTAGTTTCATAAAAAAAGAGCAGGTGATGCTTTGCAACAGAATACAGCTTTTCATGAAACGTTTGGCATTCATCCGTTCTTCGTTTTGCATAATACAAAAATTCATCAAATGAACGATTATTTACAGCGATATAAAGTGCCTCTTTAGACGAAAAGTACAAGTAAAGCGTTCCTTTAGATACACCCGCTAGTTTAGCAATATCAATCATTTTTGCTTCATAATAGCCTTTGGATCCGAACACTTCAAAAGCAGCGTCTAAAATTTTCTCTCGCTGCTGTTTTCGGTTTGTCATGGTAAAAAATCCTCTCATACGTTTTCAATGTTATACATATAAAATAATTAAAACAACTTGTCAACAAGTAGTATGCTCTTTTATCCATTGCATCACAAGAGTATGTCAGTTCTTTGAACAGAATGCTTATATAGAGCAAATTAAAGCGTTTTCGACTTTTTTGTGACAGATACAAATGATGCTTGTATAAGGAGAGCTCACTATGGTACATTTTTGTCATTGATATAGAAATTTATTCCGTCGTTACGGGAGGAGAAAACATGGTTCTTACATCACCAATCGGTCGCCTGCGTTTAGTAGGAATTCTAGAAGGAATTTCATTTTTACTTTTGCTTGGTATTGCTATGCCGTTAAAATATGCAGCTGGTATACCTGAAGCTGTATCAGTTATAGGCGCAGCACATGGTGCACTTTTTGTGCTGTATGCCTTTGCAGTCGTTCATGTAAAATTCGCGCATAAATGGTCAATCGGCCGCTCGTTGTTTGCATTTCTCATGTCAATTATTCCATTTGGTCCTTTTATTTTAGAGCGCCAGCTGAAAAAAGAACAGTAAAAGAAAAGAACGTCATGGACATCATGTTTCCATGACGTTCTTTTTCCTTACTGTTCCGTACTGTTTTCACTAAAATGGTCAATCGTTTTCCACCACTTCAGTGAGTGAGGTTTTAATAACATTCCAATTTCTTCCGGGCTAATTTGCTGATCTATAATCATTTCATGCATTGCTTGAAAAAGTCCCGTTGTAACAGCTTCCTTCACGTCAGATTCACCTTCTATATACAGCTGTTCGATCGCTTCAAATACATCCGGTTCACGTTCGAGCTGGCCGTTATATTCGAGAGAAATTAAATGACCCGCAACTCGGCTTAATTCATGCTGCAGCTCTTCTTTATCGTTAAGATCAACTTCTTCTCTTGGCTCAAAAGACGGGCAAGCTTCTTTTAGTAATGGAATAACATTTTGTTTTGTAATCATATCTAAATTCCCTGCCTTTATATGTGTGACAAATTCTCTATTCTTTACCCTTTTCTCTTTTTCTATAAACTTGTTTCACAAAACTTTTCCGTTTTCTAAAACTACTTCTCCTTTTTTCACCACGCTGTCAATATGATTTAAGCCGTACTGATATTGAAGCGTTCGGTAGCTAGAGACATTAAAAATCGCTAAATCAGCTTGTTTCCCGGCTTCAATACTCCCAATCTTATCTCCTTGATTAATAGCATAGGCTGCGTTAATGGTTGTGGCTATAAGCACTTCTTCAGGGCTCATGTTCATATTCATACATGCCAGGTTCATTATAAATTGCTGTGAAGTCGTTGGAGATGAACCTGGATTGCAGTCTGTAGACAGAGTGACCGGAACGCCTAAATCAATCATTTTTCTAGCATCTGGCCACTTCATTCCAACAAACAAGGAATTTCCGGGTAAAAGTGTGGCTACTATCCGTTGTTCAGCCAGTTTCTTTAACCCTTCATCAGAAGCATATAAAAGATAATCTGCTGATATCGCTCCTACCTCTGCTGCAAGCTCCGCTCCTTTGCAGTATTCAAACGGATCGGCATGTAGTTTAGGAATCATGCCATGTCTTTTCCCGGCTTCGAGTATTTCTTGACATTGTTTAAATGAAAAAACATTTGGAAGACATACAGCATCATTAAATGCTGCGAGCTTGTAAGAAGAAATTTGAGGAATCATTTCGTGAATGAGTAAATCCACGTATTTCTGCGTATCTCTTTTATAGGCAGAAGGTACGATGTGCGCTCCTAAAAAGGTACTTACTACATCCACTGCGTGCGTATCATTCAGCATTTTAGCGATTTGCAGCTGTTTTAGTTCTGTTTCTAGTTCTAAGCCATACCCGCTTTTTACTTCTACAGTTGTGACTCCGTGGGCTAGAAAAGATGTAAGACGCTCGTAGCTCTGCTGGTAGATCCGGTACGCATACTCTTCCTGTGTTTGAACGACAGTGGAGTGAATACCTCCACCTTCTTCCAATAAATCCAAGTAAGAAGTTGGCCTTTCAAAACGCCTATAAAATTCTTCTTCACGCGAGCCAGCGTACACCACGTGTGTATGAGGATCAATCAGCCCCGGAGTTACAATTTTATGAGAAGCATCAATAATCGTCACATCCCCCCTTTTCCTTTCATATTTTTGTTCTAGCTCTTTTGTTGTACCTACAGTCACAATGTGGCCATCTTCTATCCAGACTGAGCCCTTTTCAATCACCAGCAAGTTTTTCATTTCTTTTCCAGCTAAAGGACCTTTATCTCCTTTAGCCGTTACAACTTGCGAAGCATTTTTAATCCATAGCGCTTTTTTTGACATGCTTGAATTTCCCCCTCTTTTAGCGTGTACCACGTTTTGGGGCTCGTGTTTACCGTAAACTCATTTAGATTCACCTACACATTTCGCACTTCTATCTTCTTTCTTGTAGGTAGAAATTTAAAAAAGTATGGCCACGGTCTGAAAAGCGTGTTTTTAAGTCTTTAAAGCTATATAACTTATATTTTTTTCAATTATATACCCTTTTAGGCCCTTCTTATCTCCGTTTTCTTACTTTTCAAGTTTTATTTTATCTAAATATATCCTTATATACTAAATCTTTTATCACATGTATTTTATGAACATTGCAGCGAGTCCAACTCACCAGGATAAATGATAGATTTCTAGAAGGAGAACGTTTATAATATTCTTTGAAGTTTTACTTTTAGAAAGATTCACTAATGGAGGAAGAAATATGATTGTCAACTATAAAAACCAAGCAACCGGTCATCGTATGAATAACGGCTGGAATCTTTTCTATGCGTCAAACTTAACGATGTGGCGCAAAGATGAAAAGTATTTGCTTTTAGATGAAAACCAAGATGTAGTGATGATCTTTGGCTTTAAAAAAGACGAAATCATTCTAGATAAATTGCAAACGTGGGGCTACACATTTGGTGTCCATCCAGAGAAAAAACAAATTTCCTGCTTGCAGCGTCAAGAAGAAATTGGTGAATAAAAAGAGGGCTGAAGAAATTCAGCCTTCTTTTTTATTAATGAGTTTGTTGAAACATAGCACTTAGCTGTTTTTTTTCAGACGATTTTACAACATAATACCATGTACCATCTACCATTTGTCCTTCTCCTTTTACCGTTACCGTTTCGAATTCAGGCCGCCCATTCTTAATTACGTTATACATCGTAAATGCATCGCTGACATCAATATTCGTTCGAATATGCTTCTTTGCAAGCGTGAGAAGGATTGGAATATTTTTTACCGTTGACATGCTCATTCCTTTATCTAATAGGGCTTCCACTACTTGGCGCTGGCGATTATTTCTTCCTAAATCTCCTTTGGGATCTTCGTGTCTCATCCGCACATAGGCAAGAGCTTTTTCACCGTTCAATGCATTTTCTCCTTCTGGAAAAATAAATGAGTTAAACACAAAAGGAAATGGGTTATGAACGTTCACTCCTCCAAGTTCATCTACTACATCTTTAAACCCCTCCATATTTACTTTTACATAATAATCGACGTCGATATCTAAGAAGTTCTCAACCGTGCGTACGGTTAAAGGAATGCCGCCGTATCGATAAGCATGATTAATTTTCTCATCCGTTCCTTTTCCATCAATGTGTACGCGCGTATCTCTAGGAATTGGCATGACTTTTGCTTTGTTATGAGTTTTATCTAAGTTGACCACCATTAATACATCTGAGCGACCCGTATCGCCTGGCCTTTCATCCACGCCCATAACCAGTACATTAAACGAGTGAGACTGCTCTTTAGCAGATGTTTGCTGTTGATAGATGATTCCAAATACTGCGGTGCCTAAAAGCAAGATACATGCTGCTAAGATGCCTGCTTTGTATTTTTTCATTCATACGGTCTCCTTTTCACATCACTTACTCTCTATATGCCTTAATGAATGAAATTTTATACCCTCTTGGGGAAATTAAGCATACATCAAAAAAGCCCGCTTGTTCAGAAGCTGGCTTTTCACTAGTAGCTTTATTCAGCTTGATTTTTGATGGACATCACGCTGTGCCCATTCACTTTCTAACATGCTCATTTCAATTAAGCTCCAGTACTGTCCATCTACAAGACGGACATCCCGAAGAAGACCTTCGCGTGTAAAGCCAATTCGTTCATAGGACTGAATCGCTCGCTCGTTAAAATCAAATACCCCAAGCGAAATTCGGTGAAGACCCAGTTCTTCAAAACCGAAAGCTAGCACTTTTTCAAACATATGCGAGCAAAGCCCTTTTCCTCTATACTTTTCATCAAGAAGCACTCGGCCGATTCTTCCTGTTTTATGACAATAATCAATATGAGCTAGAGAAATATGCCCAATAAGCTGCTCGTTTTCATCTATGACGGAAAAAGCATAGGTAGAAGCACCGTCTTCATTTGCATATCGAATGTAGCGCTTTAACTGTCTAGGAGTAAGTGGAAAAGAAAAGCTAGAGCCGCTCCATTGCACCATAAATGACTCAGAGGGAATCCACTCCATTAGCTGTTTAAAATCTTTTTTGGAGAACGGTCGTAGAGCTATCACATAATTCTCCCCCTTAATTTATTTCTGATTTTTCTAAATATTTTACATTTATCATAATAAACTGTCAACTACTTATGTAAAAAAAAGCCATCATTTCGATGACTTATAGCTGTAATGCTTTTCTAAGAAGAGTTATATCGTGAGTAAATTCAAAAAAATACGTTCTATTTTCATTATCAAATACCATCATAATAGGCTTTTGATTTGGCGCAAGAACAAAAATAACTTCACTTGCCAGCGTGTTGACGGACCTATTTTCAATTTTTATAGCTGGATCAAGAGGCACTTTAACAAGATATCCTTTTTTTGGAATCGGACTTACCTTTTTATATAAACCAGTAATGGACGCAATACTTTTTTCAGCTTCTTTTTGAACACTTGGAGGTTTGAGCGTTGAACGAACGACTTTGCCCGTTTCAATTTGAAATACCTCTACTTTTGGCTGTTCGGCACTTACTGCTTGTGGAAAAATAAAAGCAGCGAATACGATGCATACAGCAACCCATTTTCGTATCATTTCTAGCACCTCTTTCCATTGTGGATGAGATGGAGATAAGAATGGTCGTCTCTTCTTATACTATGACCTATTTTTATGTATTTATTTCACTAAATGACTCCCTATACTTCCATGTTTTTGTCATGTTCTCATAACTTCCTCTATACACTACTAATAAGGACACGCAGTATGAGGTGATAAGATGTCATGGTTTGAAGCATTTATTTTGGGAATCATTCAGGGACTTACAGAATTTTTGCCGATAAGCAGTACGGGGCATTTGTATTTAGGTCGTCATTTGTTTGGCTTAGACGATGCAGGGTTATATTTAGATACGATGCTGCATATGGGAACTCTGCTTGCTGTTTTTGTGTTTTATAAGCGTGAGCTATGGCATATTATTCGCCACCCGTTTAGCAAGCTTACAGGGCTTCTAGTAATAGGAACGATCCCTGCAGTTGCTATTGGTCTTTTGTTCAAAGACTATTTTGACAGCATTTCTAAATCTGGATTAACCATTGGTTGGGAATTTCTTGCGACCGGACTGCTTTTATGGTTTGGTGATTCTGTAAAGAATGGCTATAAAAAAATGGATCATATTTCATACGGAGATGCCTTTTTTATCGGTTCGTTTCAAGCAGCTGCTATATTCCCTGCTGTATCTAGATCGGGCTTAACGATGGTAGCTGCGCTAATGCGAAAATTAGACCGTGAAACAGCGGCTTATTTTTCATTTTTATTGTCAACCCCGGCCATTTGCGGAGCGGTTTTGCTTCAGTTAAAAGATGTAGTAACAGGTGAAGTTGAGCAACTTTCTATTTTCTTTTTATTCGTCGCTACCCTTTCATCTGCTTTATTTGGTTATGTAGCAGTAAAATGGATGATCAATTATTTAAAACATCATTCATTAAAAACGTTTGCAGTTTACGTCTGGATATTAGGTGCAGTCATACTGGTTTGTCAGTTTACGGGGGTGTTTTAAGATGAAGATTAAAGTCCGGACGCTTTTTTTAGTATTGTTTTTTGCGGGTATTTTAGTCGTGACAAGCTATGTTGATAACAATTCCCAGCAGTCGTTTAACAGCTTATCTCACCTTTCACTTGATGGAGGGGCTGTTGAAACCTCTGCGGATGAAGACGAAGCGGAACAGCTAAATATGTCGGTCAAAGAAGTTCATGTTAAAACGGAAAAAAGAGGCGGATACCGAATTGAAGTGTACGAACAAGTGAATATCTACAGGGACGACAAAGGAAAAATAGTAAAAAAAGTTCCAACCGGAGAGTATCAAACATTGAAATATAAGCTGAATGAAAAAAAATAAACCACTTACCGAAGTAAGTGGTTTTATTTTTAATGGTTAAAGTGAGCTGCAAGAATCCACAGTGTACCAACCACGATACAAAGTGCAATAAAGAAACTGTAAAGAATGTTGGCAACCTGTACTTTACCATTTTCACTTTCAGTCATGTGCATGAACATTACTAGCTGCATTGCTGCTTGTAATAACGCTAGGATCATGATAAGAGTCATCGTAATGCTTCTTGATAGATCAGCTAACATTACTAAACCAAGCGCTGCAAATGTTAAGGCTAGTGAAAGGATAAGCCCAAATACATGACTAAGCGGAAATCCTGCTTTTTGGCCTTGTTTATTTTCCATGTCTTATCCCACCAATCCGTTCAAGTATACAAGCGTGAAGATGAAGATCCATACAACATCAAGGAAATGCCAGTATAACCCAATAATAAATACTTTACGAGCAGTAACTGGTGTTAATCCTCGTCTTACTAACTGAATAATAATACTAATTGCCCAGAATACACCAACTGTTACGTGAAGACCGTGCGTTCCAAGTAGTGTAAAGAACCCTGATAAGAAGGCGCTTGTTTGCATTGTTGCACCTTCGTGAACTGCGTACATATAAAACTCACGAATTTCGTAGAAAAGGAATCCTCCACCAAGGACAAGCGTAATAACAAACCAGACTAAAAGTCCTTTTAAATCATTGTTACGCATTTTAAAGATGGCAATTCCCATCGTGAAACTACTGAATAGTAATAGTAATGTTTCAATCATAAAATCTTTAACAACGAACAGTTCTTCTGCAGTAGGGCCACCCGCTGTACGCGTATGGTACGTTAAGTACGTTACGAACAGCGTAGAGAACAACGCGATCTCGGCACCTAAGAAAATCCAGAATCCAAGGATATTCAGGCGACTTTGTTCTTCTTGGTATTCTAACGGCAATGATTTATCTAAATGCCCTGCCATTATTTGTCACCCCCTGTAATTCCTTCAACCTTCTTAATTTCATCTACTTTTACATAGAAGCCCGGATCATAATCAAATGAACGAGCAAGCATACAAGCAAAAATACCTGCTAAGCCGAAGATAGCCAGTGGCATCCATTCAAATACTAAGCCAAATCCACCGATAAACCAGAAAATACCTGAGATAAACGGCACACCAGAGTTGCTTGGTAAGTGAATTGGTTTTAAGTCTTCTGCTTTAATTTCTGTTTCATTACGTTTTTTCATGTGCCAGAATGCATCCATTTCTTTTACATGAGGAATTACTGCAAAGTTGTAAGCTTGAACTGGTGATTTAGTCCACCACTCAAGTGTACGACCATCCCAAGGATCGTTTGCAGTGTCGCGTTTGTTTTTCCATGCACTGTATAATAAGTTAACTACTAATACGAAGAAGCCAAGACCCATTAAGAATGCACCGATTGTTGAAACTAAGTTTAATCCGTTCCAGCCAAGGTTGTCTGCATAAGTTTGCATACGACGAGTCATACCGTCTAGACCTAGGAAGAATTGAGGGAAGAAACATACGTTAAATCCAACAACAAAAATCCAGAATGAAATTTTTCCTAATTTTTCGTTCAGCGTGTGACCGAAAATTTTTGGATACCAGTAGTATAAACCTGCGAAACAGCCAAACACTGTACCAGAGATTAATACATAGTGGAAGTGAGCAATTAGGAAGTAACTGTTATGATATTGATAATCGGCTGATGCCATCGCAAGCATAACCCCTGTTACCCCACCGATTACGAAGTTTGGAATAAACGCTAATGACCAAAGCATCGCAGTCGTAAATTTGATACGGCCTTTATACATTGTAAAGAGCCAGTTAAAGATTTTAACTCCGGTTGGTACGGCGATTAACATCGTTGTAATTGAGAAGAACGAGTTAACTGACGGTGAGTTACCCATTGTAAAGAAGTGATGCACCCATACAATGTAACTTAAGAACGCGATACCGACCATTGATACTACCATTGCTTTATAACCGAATAAGTTCTTACGAGAATGTGTACTGATAACTTCTGAGAAGACACCGAATACCGGTAAAATAACGATATATACTTCAGGGTGACCCCAAATCCAGAATAAGTTAGCCCACATCATTGGAAGACCGCCGTTAGCCATTGTAAAGAAGGCTGTTCCGAATACACGGTCAAGTGTCATAAGTGCAAGCGCTACTGTTAATACAGGGAACGCGAAAATAATAATAATTGATGTGATGAAGATTGACCAAGTAAACATTGGCATTTTCATCATTGTCATGCCAGGGGCACGCATTTTTAAGATTGTTACAAAGAAGTTGATACCAGTCATTAATGTACCAGCACCAGCAATCTGTAGTGAAACGGCATAGAAGTTGTTTGCAATGCCTTCACTAAATTCTTTACCTGCAAGCGGGAAATAACTTGTCCAACCTGCATCAGGAGCTCCCCCGATTACGAAAGAAAGGTTAAATAGCATTGCTCCCATAAAGAATGTCCAGAAACTAATTGCGTTTAAGAACGGATATGCTACGTCACGCGCACCAATTTGTAGTGGTACGATTACGTTCATTAGTCCGATAATAAACGGCATTGCCATGAATAAGATCATGATAACACCGTGAGCCGTGAAGACTCCGTTGTAGTGATGTTCATCTAAAATGTTCATGCCCGGGAATGCAAGCTGCATACGCATCATGATTCCATCAATTCCGCCGCGGAAAAGCATTAATACAGCTGAAAGGATGTACATGACACCGAGTCTTTTATGGTCAACTGTTGTTAACCATTCTGTCCATAACCATTTCCATTTCTTGAAATATGTTAAGACAAAAACGATACCGATGACCGTCATAGCGATCGCTGCATCAGCAGCGTAAATCATAGGTTCGCCAGTGACGAAAAATTCATCTAGCTTCATTATGTCTTCCCCCAATCATTGCGTTATTTAGTGTAATAAATGAATGTTATTCATGATTTGAGTGATCCATGTTTTCCATTTCTTCATTACTTGTTTTTTCGTCTTCTTTCATCTTGCTGTGGTCATGTCCTGTACCACGTTCCAGCTCTTTGCCAGGAATGTATACATCTTTTGCATGGTCAACCCATTTTAAATGTGTACCATTGTAAGTTTGACGTCCAACAACGCCTGGGCTTAGGATTTGATCATATTTCTTTTCAGTCAATTTACCAGCTGTGCTTTTTACATCACTAACCCACTCTTTGAAGTCTTTGTCCGTTTGAGCTTGAACTTCGAACTGCATTTGAGTGAAATGTTCACCAGAGAAGTTAGCACTACGTCCGAGATAAGAACCAGGCTTATCAGCTTCTAAGTATAATGGCATTGACATATTGTTCATCGAATATTTTTGTCCACCAAGTTCTGGTACCCAGAATGAGTTCATAGGTCCTTGAGATGTTAACTCAAATTTCACTGGCGTATCAGCTGGAATGTTTACATAGTTAACCGTTTCAATATTTTGTTCCGGATAACTGAAAATCCATTTCCAGTTTGCAGATGTAACGTGAATTACGATTGGATCTTTATCCTTAGATTCTGCCGGTACTTCTTCTGCAGAATAGATCGCTTTAACAGTTGGCACTGCTAATAGAATTAAGATGATGATTGGGAACGCCGTCCAAATAACCTCCATCTTTAAGTTACCTTCTTGCTCAGGTGGCTCATAGTCCATGTTTTCAGGTTTTTCACGATATTTGACAAGAACAAATATAAAAATAGCAAATACGACAACAACCACGATCAACATCATCCACATAGACCAAATGATTAAATCAGATTGCGTTTTTGCAACAGGACCTTGCGGGTTCAATACAGCAAGCTTTGAACAACCGCTCAAAAATACTAGTGAAAGCGCAGATAGTAAACCTACTAGCTTCCAAAATCCTTTTTTTGGTTTCACTTAAAACTCTCCTTTCTAACAACACATGATGCGAAGCCTATATTGATGAACATTCAAAATGCGCTATCTTTCGTGAGATAACGACATTTTTATACAGACTCTCTTTCCCCTTATTTGTAGGCCACTACTATTGTAATACAAAATGACATTTTTTTCGTCCCTTTTGTTTTATTTTTTATATTAAAAATATTCTAATATAGTGACTGTACCAATGGGGTTAGAGTGCTTCAACCTTGCGATATTCTATCACATAATTTGGTATGAATAAATGTAAATAAAAGGATTAAGCTCCCATTTCTTAACTATTTCTTTAGGAATAACTGCAAAATCGGCTTTGTATCTTTGCTCCAACATTGATATATCAATAAACATCGACATAATTGAATATTTTGTGACAAATTTTCAAAGAAAATGTGACGTTCTGTATGAAAATTATTTTACCCGTTAAATCACTATTATTTTGTAGCAAATATTTGATTTTTTTGCTTAAAATTCTTTCTCTCGAAAATATGAACAAAACGTGAATTTTTTCAAGAAGGCTTTTTATTAATGAAAAAAGCTGCGTGTTATTCACGCAGCTCTTGATCCATAAATTCTTTAACCGTAATGTCATCCCCCGCTCTATCTAACAGCGTTGTCGTTGCTGGAAACGGATGTTTAATATGACTCGGTATTTTTTCATACAGCACAAAATAATCACTTTTTGGAACTGCGGCATCAATTGTATATGTATCGTGCACCAAAGCTGCCTTTACCCGCTCAATTTGTTTACTTCTATTGGTTCCTGTAAACAGCGCATATGTCCCTTTATTTGTATGTATGTCATCATAATCCACTAAATTACTCATTTTGGTACTGACTTCAATGCGCAGACGTTTGTTCCATCCTTGCTTCAATACGGCCATTCCTTCTTTATCACCAGGTATGGAGAATAAGGCTACATATGTATTAGAGTGATCAATCTGTTTAAAATCTTGCAGCGTAATCTTTGCTGAGCCATCAATACTTTCTTTATGCTCCCATTTTCGCAAGTGATGCTGTACACTTGCAGCATTGTTTTCAATCGGATATCGAATCATCTCATATGCAACAATTACAACCGCTATACAAATGAACAGAAATAGCAACCGCTTTATCTTTCGCACATCTATTCACCTTCCTTAGCTTACTCCCCTTTTATGTAATTGTCTAAATTATAACTTCCTATTATACCTCTGTCTATGCACTAGGAGAACTACGTTTTTTTTAACCACAAAAGCAATTTTTCAAACCTTTTGACATAAAAACACGCTAAAAGACTCAGTATCTGTTGAACCAAAAGAAACCGATTGCTACTCCCCTTCTCGTCTTCACGACAAAAAAACGATACCTACTTTGAAATGGGTATCGTTTAGCTTATATGTTACAGCTTTAATTTAAGGATTTTTTGCTGTTCTTTTTGTTACACGCATCTTTCCGCACACATGTATCCTTTGACTTGATATCCATGTTTTTTTAGCTGCCGAATGCTTAAATTTCGGGAAATACTGTCAGGAACAATTACCACCACTTCTTTATACGGAATTTCTGCATGCTGTCTCTTTAAATAAGGAAGTGGAATATGGATTGCTTTTTGACAGGGGTTTTGTTTCATTTCATGAAAATGACGAACATCTACATACGAGATTGTGCTAGAAGCACAGTCCACCGTTGTCACTTTCTTTATTCCTTGCACCGGTACATAGCGTTTATAAAAACTGTAACAAATTAATAAAAACAAAATACCTATGCTCATATATAGTATCGCCATGTTTTCCTCCCAAATAATTTCTATACCCCTGTATGTATACTATATGAAAAAGAAAGAATCAACACAGAAGTACTTTATTTCATTTTTCCCTGCAAGAAAAATGGTTTTTTTACACTTTATTATGAAACCACAATAAAGTGATGAAATCAATCATTATTTATTTTGATTTTTCAAAAGATTTAAATACTAGTAAACAGATCGTTTTTTCTTATTATAATGAAGAAACGCAAATTTTTATTTTTATTTCCCCTTCTTCTTTACCTTCAAAACTAGGATTAGCTTCTGAGTAATACATTAGAACCAATGTTGCAAAAACATTAGAAAAATGATTCTAAAAACTAAATGTGCAAGATAGGATAGTATGAGCACACGAAGGGAGAGATATGATGTTTGATTTGTACTATGTTGTATTATTTACAGATCAAGGTGAGGTAGCAGGCACCTGCCCCATCTATATAAGTCCCGAAGAAGATGTTGAAAAAGAACTGTTAAAAAATATTACCTTGCATAAACAAAGGCTGCAGTCAAAAAAAGAAAAGATTTTTTACTTTGACCAGGATAAAGAGGATATGACGGATTTATCAGATCGCTATGCACACATCCTTTCATTTAATAATAACGACAGCCAAATTACAAAATGGCTGGAAGAAGCACATGAAAAGTTGTACAAAACCGGTGAACTTTTTGTTGAGAGTGGTTATTTTCAGCGTGCTTTTATGCATTATATTAATCAAAAAAGCAATGTTTTAGAGAATTACTCGTACGAAGTTGGTGAGAAATCAGTAAAGTTCATATATCAAGCAAGAGACTATATTGTAATTGGATCAGAAAAATACGAGTTAACTTAATACAAAAAAGGAAAGCTTCAGTTTCAGAAGCTTTCCTTTTTTAATCAATCGCCATCAAGGGTTGCCCGACAATTATTATGAGATAAAGATGCACTTTGTGCTTGATGCTGCTTTTGCTCCCTCTGCATTGTCATATCTGTTTGTTTCGCTCTTCCTTTAGCGGGATGTTTAGTTTCATTTCCTTGCTTTGATGTCATATCCATTCCCCTTTCTAGTGGGTATAGTATGTGAACATACTCCACGCGCCATGAGAGGAAATGACATGAAAAAGTCGTACTTACTGTGAGGAAGCTTTCTGTCTAAAGCCTTTTTTTCTTTTATCACTGAACCCACATGAAAGGATATTCTCTATTTTAAACGTTCGTTTCTCGTTTCTTAATAAGCACCAAGCTTTTATGCTCTCAGGACAAATTTTATACACAAGAATAGATCGCTGTGTCAAACATCCTTTATCGTCCATATAAATAATTTCAACAGGTCGTTTTAAAGAGTAGCTTTCTTGAAGTAACTGTCGCATAGAATTCGCTCCTTTAATTTTCATTTTATCGAACACATGTTCTTTTTTCAACTGTTTTAAACTGAGTAATTTTTAAGACTTCTCACCTTAAAATGGGAAAGTAATAGGAGAAATCATAAAAATCATACAAATATTAGGTAATTGTGATATGGTAAAAGAGATTACTTAAGTTGGGAGAGGTGCATGCTGGAAAGTAACATACTTAAATGGATTCCCGTTCCTTACTTTCAATTAAATCAAGAAGGTGAAATCCTTCATTTTTATTATTCAATCGATTAAAACAATAATCAAGTGAACATGGTCTGCGCCATATTCGATTATTCCTCTTAATTTCAGAAGTCATAAAGAGGCTACCTATAACGGGGGCTTTTTGTCTTTGTCCGCATTAAAAGTTATTCTCCTTCCACACACCATTTAGTACAAAGCACATACACTAATAGGCATACTTTGCATCTTTATTCTTCCTATACGTATGTTTTGCTCTAAAATAAAATTCCGAATAATCAATAAATGTTTGAACATTTTTGAGAATTGACATATATTATAAACAAACAATCATTTGAATGTTTGAATGAAGGAGGAAATCATGCCAAAAGACCGCTGTGATATTTATTGTTTTAATGAAGAAAAGGTGAATCGTATTAAGCCTTCTATCGATGTTGAAGCTGTTCAAGGTGTTTCTACCCTGTTCAAAGCTTTAGGAGATGAAACAAGACTTAAAATCGTCTTGGCTCTGTATAAAGGCGAGGAATTGTGTGTATGTGATGTAGCCAATATTGTAGGATCTACTGTTGCGACTGCTTCTCATCACTTAAGAATGCTACGAAATATAGGAATTGCCAATTATCGCAAAGAAGGAAAGTTAGCTTTTTATTCTTTAAGGGATGCACATATTAAACAAGTAATTGATATTATGTTTGCTGAAAAAGAAGACGTAACCATTTAAGTTTTTCTTACCATATAGGGAGTGGAACAAAATGAAACACGAAGATAAAAAACATCATCAGCATACCGGAAGCTGCTGCAGCGCATCTTCTTCACTGGAAATTGAAAGTAAGGCCTGCTGCTCCTCTTCCTCCGAAGCCGCCTCTACTGAAGAGCCTTCTTCCTGCGGCACAAAGAGTCAAGAACACAGTCACAGCTGCTGTTCAGATACAATTGCTTTAACAGCTAACAAAAGCCAGGATTCTTGCTGCGGCGACCACGATATAGTAACCAGTGATAGTGGCATAGAAGAAACGGCCGAATACCGCGTGTATGGAATGGATTGCCCTTCCTGCGCTGCTACGATTGAAAAAAGTTTAAAAACGTTAAATGATATTCAGCATGTAACTCTTAACTACAATACAGGAAAGCTTCAAGTGGCGGCGGCAAGTGAGTCAGCATTGTCACGTATCCCAAACTCAGTAGAAAAACTAGGGTTTAGTATTGAGCCTCTTCAATCAAATAAGAAAATGAAAACATATCTGATTGATGGAATGGACTGCGCCGCTTGTGCAAACACGATTGTGAATCATTTAAAAACCGTTCCTGCTGTCAAAGACGTACGCGTTAACTTCTCAACGGGAAAAGCACAAATTGAGCACGATAATGAAGCCGATGACATTATTAAAGAAGTATCTAAAGCCGGCTATACCGCCACTTTAGTCACCAGCAGCAGGCAGTCTGTTGAGTCTCGGCATCATAAAGGAAAAAATGGAGTGATTGTTTTTTCGGGTATTCTCATCGCATTAGGTTTTATTGGTTCTCATACAGGAATTGTTTCTTATATGACCACTGTACTGTATGCTATTGCCATGATTGTTAGCGGATATAAACCGGCGAAAAGTGCTTATTACGGAATTAAAAGCCGTTCTTTAGACATGAATGTTTTAATGACTGTTGCAGCACTGGGAGCAGCTGTGATTGGCGAATGGCTTGAAGGTGCTACGGTTGTTTGGCTATTTGCTTTAGGTGTAGCTCTACAAACAAGGTCAATTGAACAAACAAGAAACTCGATACGAGGTTTAATGGATTTAGCTCCTTCTGAAGCATGGGTGAAAGAAAACGATCAGCTGATTAAAAAAGCAGCGGAAGATATTTCAATCGGCAGCACGATTGTTGTAAAGCCAGGAGATCGAATTCCGTTAGATGGCGAAATTATAAATGGTGAATCCAGTATCAACCAAGCTTCTATTACAGGTGAATCTATTCCAGTTGATAAAGTAATTGGTGATGCTGTCTATGCCGGCACAATTAACGAAAGCGGATCTTTAGAAATTAAAGTAACAAAGCTAGTCGAAGATACGACGATTTCTAAAATCATTCATTTAGTAGAAGAGGCACAAGAGAAGAAAGCCCCTACTCAAGCATTTGTCGATAAATTTGCGACCATTTATACACCTATTGTCTTTATTTTAGCTTTATTCATTATGGTGGTCCCTCCCCTGTTTGATGGTGCATGGAGTGAGTGGTTCTACAAGGGACTTGAATTATTAGTTGTAGCTTGTCCATGTGCGCTAGTCATTTCTACTCCCGTCGCCATTGTATCTGCAATTGGAAATGCTGCGAAAAACGGCGTACTAATTAAAGGCGGTACGTTTTTAGAAAAAGCAGGTGCAATCAATGCGATTGCTTTTGATAAAACAGGAACGCTGACAGAAGGCAAACCAGCCGTTTCAGAAGTTGTTTCCCTTGCTGCTGAAGAAAGCCAGCTTTTAGCGATAACAAAAACGCTTGAAGACTATTCGAATCATCCCATTGCCCGCGCTATCGTGGATTATACAACGGAGAAAAAAGTCCGTTCTTTACAAGGATCAAATTTTAAAATCCTTACAGGAAAAGGCGTGCAAGCAACAATTCAAGAAACGGTTTATTACGCAGGCAATCCAAAATTATTCTCAGATTTAGGAACACCTCTATCCCACTGCTGGTCTCATATTGAAAAGCTTCAAAATGAGGGTAAAACGATTATTATTGTCGGAACAGCTAAAAGTATTCTAGGTATTCTTGGCGTAGCTGATACTATCAGGCGTACTACCGTATCTGCTTTAGACAGCCTCAAACAAAACGGAATGCAGCAAATTGTGATGTTAACCGGAGATAATGAAGGAACAGCTAAAATGATTGCCTCTCAGTCCGGAGTAGACCGCTACTTTGCCGATTTGCTGCCTGAAGACAAAGTAAAGGCCATACAGCAGCTTCAACATGAAGGGTATCAAACAGCTATGGTTGGGGATGGGATTAACGATGCCCCTGCCTTGGCCACTGCTGATCTTGGTATTGCAATGGGCGGTGCTGGTACGGATACAGCCATGGAAACAGCTGATATTGTCCTGATGGCAGACAATTTAGAAAAGCTTCCTCATACAATGAAGCTCAGCCGCAAAGCATTAGCTGTCATCAAACAAAACATTTGGTTTTCTATTATTGTTAAGGTCATTGCCTTAGCCTTTATCTTCCCAGGATGGCTTACTTTGTGGATTGCCGTCTTAAGCGATACAGGAGCGGCACTACTTGTTATTTTAAACAGTCTTCGCTTACTTAAAATGAAAAAATAAATGTAATCAATAAGCTTTCCATCATGTGTTGGAAAGCTTATTTACTAGGAGGGTTTGCGTGAATAATCGCTGGAATCAATTTATTTATAAGTGTTGGGCCCCTTTTTATGACGTGTTTTTTAATAACGGAATGTTCTATCGAGCCAGAAAAAAAGTCTTTCAAGATGTTTACTTTACATCTGAACAGCGTATTTTATTTGTAGGTGTTGGAACAGGTGCAGATTTAGCTTTTATTCCTCACGAAAATGTAAACGTAACGGCAATCGACTATTCCAGTGAAATGCTTCAAAAAGCAAAAGAGAAATACAAAAATTCATCTATAACCTTTCACCAAATGGATGCCCAGCAGCTAACCTTTGACTCCCTTTCATTTGATGCTGTTGTAGCAAGCTTGGTCCTGAGCGTAGTACCAGACGCTGAGCAGGCTTTAAAAGAAATGACAAGAGTAGTAAAACCTAAGGGAACTATCCTTATTTTTGATAAATTCGAAACCAAAAAGAAATCAGCGGCTTTTCCTAAAAAAATATTCCGTCCTTTCGTAAAATTGCTAGGAACGGATATTGGCCTCTCTTTTGAACATGTGTTTGAAGCAAGTCGGGCTCATCTTATTTTGAAGGAAAATTCAAGCGTCATGTTGAAAGGTATGTATCGGAAAATTATTTTACAGAAAGTCGAGGAATGACTTCCAAGGCCACTTATGTCTTTTTAACATGATTAATGTACATAGCATTGTCTATCTTTAACTGAAGAAAGGATGAAAATGTTGATAACGAAATCAAGGTTCATAACGATTGTCCTTGCGACAAGCATGATATCGGGATGCGGAAACGAAAGTAAAGAAAGTGCAGGCAGCGAAAATACAGAAACAACACAACACGAAGAGCACCAGCAGCACACATTAGCTGATAAACGAGAAGAAACGGAAAGTAGTGACACTCTCCCCTCTTTTCTTATTGACAAGCCAGAAGATATGCAGCTTATTTATGCAGCTGCTGCTAAGCATCAAGCCCTACTAGAAAACATCCCTTGCTACTGCGGGTGTGGAAAAGAAGCTAAACATCAAAACAACTATGACTGTTTTATCTTTGAAAACAAAGAAAACGGCTCGGTGACGTGGGACGATCATGGAACAAAATGCGGCGTCTGTTTAGAAATAGCGGCTCAAGCTGTAGTAGACTACAACAAAGGCAAAAGCATAGAAGACATTCGTCAAGAAATTGATGATAAATATAAGGAAGGGTATGCCAAGCCCACTCCTACGCCCGAGGTATGATGCTTCAGCATAAAAATCAGTAAAAGACTTTGGTTTCTTTATCCAAAGTCTTTTACTGATTTTATTATCGTTTTGTGAAATCTCGTTTAACTTCACCTTTTTAAGTTATTATAAAACACCATAATTTAAAAATAACATATTTGAACGTTTATTTATTGAGTTCTCAGGGAATATGCTTTCTAAACCCAATTATAACCATGAGAGGAGAAAAAAACTATGAGTAATTCTGTAGAAACAAATCATTCAGCAAAAGTTGAAGGAGCAATTAATTCTATGAGCGAAGAGAAAAAAGAGGATATTCTCTCTAGCTTCGAAGGATTTAAAAGTTATCTAGGGGACAAGGTCTCAAAAGGTGAAAAGTTAGGGATGAACGAAGAACAGCTGGCTAAAACAGCTCAGAAAGTAGCTGACTATCTTGCTAAGCATGAAGAGCCGCGCAACCGAGAGGAAAATCTGCTTCACGAACTATGGAAAGTTGGAAACGAAGAACAGCAGCATCACCTTGCCCATATGCTTGTAAGATTGGTCCAATAAGAAAAAAGAATGGCAAATAAAAAAAGATGACACGCTGCTGTGTCATCTTTTTTTATTTGCGGGTATTAAACAGTGGGAATGATAATTTGCTGTCCAATTTGTAATTTTGTCGGGTCGACTCCTGGGTTTGCATCCTGTAGCTGCTGAACGGTAATATTATACTTCTTTGCAATGCTGTAGAACGTATCTCCTTCTTGTACAGTATACGTAGTGACGGGAAGAACAATTTGCTGTCCAATTTGCAGTTTCGTCGGATCGACGCCTGGATTTGCATCCTGCAGTTCCTGAACAGTCATATTATACTTCTTTGCAATGCTATAGAACGTATCTCCAGATTGAATGGTATAGAATGTAACTTGATTAGACGGTAATTTTAAATACGCAGCAATTCCACGCGCGTGCGCTTCTCCTACCTCACGAAGGAACGTAGCATTTTTTAATTTTTCAGCGTCGGCTGTTGTATCGATAAACAAGTTTTCGGTTAAAACAGCAGGCATATTTGTTTCACGCAGTACCGCGTAATTAGCCGTTTTTAAACCGCGATCTGCAATGGTTCCAAATTTGCGCATGATCGTTAAAATCTCAGTGTGAAGCTCTTTTTGTAAAAGAGAAGATTGACTCCCCTCTTCTGATGGATAGCGGTACGTTTCAAACCCAGTACCTCCGCCAGCGTTAATGTGCATAGAAACAAAAATATCCGCTCCCCATGTATTAGCGCGGTTCGCTCGATCTGATAAGGAAACGAACACGTCTGTTGAACGAGTTACTTGAACCTCTACTGAATAGTTATGTTCTAAATATGCCCGCGCATGTAATACAAGCTGGAGCGTAATATCTTTTTCACGCAAATTATTTCCTAAAGCCCCTGAATCTGTACCGCCGTGTCCTGCATCTAGCCATACTTTTTTCATTTGAACCTTTCCCTTCAACCATAATATGAAAGAACCTGCAAGTAACATCTGCCTTTCCTGATGTTTGATCTCTCATTCTATATATATATGTAATCGGACAAGAAGGGTTCGTCCTCTTAACATTTCGAGAACATTAACTCAAAAAACTAGATTCTACCTGCTGCCCTCCGCTGTTTTTAAAGCACAAAAAGCCGCTTTTTTATAAGCGACTTAATGGAGATAAAAAGCAGGTTCACTGGCGTGTCTACTGCTATTTTTCACTGAAAGCAATTTTTAAGCCAATAAGCGTAAAGATAGAACCTTGCACGAGGTTAAGTCGCTTAGACAGCGCCGGAGATTTTCGCAAAAAATCCCCTACTTTCCCTGCAAAAAGACTAATTAATGTAAAAATAATCAGGGCTTGAACTAAAAATACAGCTCCATAAACAAGCATTTGCTGTGTGGCGTGTCCAGTTGAATGATTAACAAACTGAGGTAAAAGAGCAAGAAAAAAAAGTGAAACTTTTGGGTTTAGTAGGTTCATAATTACCCCTTTTTTATATAATACTTTGTGCATAACAGCTTCTTTATTTTCAAGAGCGAGAGCAGAATCTTTGGCTGTAAACGTTTTATAAGCCAGAAATAATAAATAAGCTGCCCCAGCATACTTGACAATAGCAAACGCTAAAGCCGATTGATAAATAATAGCCGATAGACCCAAGGTGGCCGCAGCTATATGACCAAGCAAACCAGTACAAAGCCCTAATGAAGTTGAGATCCCTGCATATTTACCGTTTGATATACTTTGTGCCAAGACAAATAAGTTATCAGGACCAGGCATAACAGTAAGCAAAGCGGCTACACCTAAAAAAGAGATGATTGATACGATATCCATAAGTCGTTCTCCCCTTGCATGATTTTGCCCACCATTATAGCATTTTTTTACTACCTATTATTCAAAAAAATACAATGTATGCCTAAAAAAGCAGCCTGATGTATTCAGACTGCTTTTTTACTACTTATTTAATTTGTTTGTCTATAACGGGCTCTTTAGCCGAGGCAGCCTGCATTTTTGCTGCTTTCATTTCATTATTGACATCGATTGCCTCTTTTAAATACTCTGTTTTGTATCCACTTTTAAGTGCCCAAGCATAAAAGAAAAGTGCAACAACTGAAATAATACCCATATCCCAACCGTATTTGATAATATTGAGTCCCCCGAACTTTTCACTTCCTATCCACGAGATTGTCATCATACATAATAAGTAGACAATCATCCAAACGCCAGCTCGGAAGTTTTGAGCAAAGCCTTTCCATTTTGATTTTGCTTGATAATAAAAATAAATTGGTAACCCAATTAAAATGATAAATAATACCTGTCCAGTTAACGGCCATCTTGCCCAGTAAAGAGTAAGTGAAGCAAAAATAAAGCCAAGAGGTGCAATTACCTTTAACCCTTTTATACGTAAAGGTCTATAAAGCTCCGTCCCGGTTTTTCTTAAGGTCATAGCCGTAATAGGACCGGTAAGATACGAAATTAATGTAGCTACAGAGATAATTTCGGCTAATATTCCCCAGCCTCTAAATAAAAATAAAAAAATGAATGAGACAAACAAATTAAAGAACATTGCTTGACGCGGAACTCCGTAAAGCGGATGAACTCTTCCTAGTATATTCGGCAAGTATTTATTTTTCTCCATGCCATAAATCATGCGTGAAGTTGTAGCTGTATACGTAATCCCTGTTCCTGATGGTGATACAAAAGCATCCGCATATAAAACAATAACAAGCCAGTTAATATTTAATGCAATCGCTAAATCGGCAAACGGCGAATTAAAGTTAAGATGACTCCACCCTTTTACAATTTCTGAAGGATTTACCGCTCCAATAAACGCAATTTGAAGCAAAACATAGATCACGGTTGCAATTAAAATGGAGCCTACTACTGCAATCGGAATAGATCGTCCCGGATTTTTCGCTTCTCCAGCCATATTAATGGGGCTTTGAAAACCATTAAAAGCAAACACAATCCCAGAAGTAGCAACGGCTGTCAAAACGCTTGCCCATCCATTTGGAGCAACGCCTCCTGCAGAGGAGAAATTTCCTCCGTGAAATCCTCCAAATAAAAGAGCACCAATTGTAAGACCTGGAATCACAATCTTAAAAACGGTAATAAGTGAATTAGCTTTCGAAAATAAGCCTACGGTCCAATAATTTAAAAGAAAATAAACGATTAATAGTCCTGTAGCAATAGCTAAGCCTTTTCCAGTAAGTATCCCGTTCTCTACTAAACTGCCTGTCCATCCCGCCCACTCCCACGGCCATGAACTCATATACTGAACAGAGGCAACCGCTTCAACAGGAATAACCGATACGATTGCAATCCAGTTTGCCCAAGCAGCAATAAAGCCAAGAAATGAGCCGTGCGAGTATTGCGTATACTTAACCATACCTCCTGCTTCTGGAAACATAGACCCTAGTTCACTGTAAGAAAGAGCTATAAATAAAATAACAATCATTCCAATAATCCAAGAAGCAATTGCTGCAGGTCCTGCAATTTGAGCAGCTCTCCATGCTCCAAACAGCCATCCGGATCCAATAATAGACCCAAGACCTACCATCATGAGAGAAAAAGTTCCCATTTTTCTATGTAAGTTATTCATGTATCTAACACCTTTCTTCTATATTTTCTGAGAAGTGAGTTATTAAGCGCTTTCATTAAATAGAAAAAATATAATCTGTTTCAAACTCTAAAAATCCCGCTTAAAAATAATGACCAAAAATTTTTACATCCATTAACGTATCTACCTCCTTCATTTATTATTTGTTATTATATCATCATCAAGGTAAAAAGTACGCGTTTTGAATAAAAAATATTTAGTTTTTTTAGAATTTCTCGTGTATTCATAAATAGAAGTACGCATTTCGAATACTACGGCTAAGAAAACCGGCCTTTCCATTAAAGGATATACACGCTATCTTGTGGTAAATGTCAGAAAAAAAGCAAGCTAAAATGATGTAGCTCATTTCAGCTTGCTTTTTTGAGTTATTTCACAATAGCCAATACCGTTTCTTTAAAGCTTTTATACACATATGACCAAAGAGCGGGTTCCTCTTTATATCTTGTTCGCAAAGCTCCAAAGACTTCTTTTTGTTTTTCTTCAAACGAAGGATCTTCTTTTGAAGGCAGCGTGGCACGAAGCTCATCAACGATTTGCTGAACTTCGGGAGCACGAGGACCCCATTTTCCGAGTAAATCCCCTTCGTTATTAAAAATTAAAATAATCGGAATAGCACGTCCGCCGTTTGTTAAGTGGCGATCAATTAATTCTGTATCCGCATCTCGCAGTGCAACGCGCATGTCAATGCCTGCAGTTTCAGCTACTTTACGAATGATTGGGTTAATCATCATCGCATCTCCACACCAATCTTCAGTGATCGCTAAGAAGTGAAGCTGATGAGTCTTTAATATGTCCGCTAGTCCATCTTTGGGAAGTTGAAATTGTTCATACACAGCCAAACTTTCCTCTTTTAATGTACTCATGTCGTTCATATATGTTTGAATTGATTTTCCTTCTTCAAAATACTGCTGTTCTGTTTTCATAGAAATCCCTCTTTCTTTTTTGTATACGAATAGATGGGATGTAAAGTCTCGTTTTCCTTTTTTCTACACGCACTATTAGTATAGCTTTTAAGAACAATGAATCAAACTATAAAAATTTGCGGGTTCATTTTGTTAAGACATTCCGTCAAAATTCTGCCTGTTTACTTCTATATAAGAAAGGCAATATTAACTATAAGTAAAAAAGGAGGAGTAAACCATATGAACAAAAAAATGTTAACGCTATCTATTTCATTAGCCGGAGCTTTAGCCGCAGGATCTTTGACGGGTTGCTCCAACCAAGATAATTCATCTCAAAATACATCTCAAAATGAAAGCAGTTCCTCTGAAAACAAATCAAATTTACAGCGGTATTCTAAAGACCCTGACAGTAAACAGGATGAGGACTTTGATTTAGTAGGAACTTTAGACAAAGAAACAAACGATGAGCTAACGCTTGTCATTGATGATAAACAGGTGAAGATACCTAAGAAGAATTCGTTTAAGAAAGAAAAAGATACACCTAAAAACATCGATGGAAAACAGGTAAAAGTAGAGATTAATGCTAAAGATCAAAATGCTGAAAGCTTAGAATTAACGGCTCTGGCAAAAGCTGATTCAAATGGTATCTATGAAAAAGAATCTAATGGAGATTACAGCGTAATTGGAAAATTAACTAGTGAAACAGATAAGAACCTCACCATAAAAGTATCTAGTGGAGAAAAGACCTATAAAAAAGCGAAAGACTTTGAGCTAGATAATGATAATATGTCTGGAGATAGTAAAAATAAAGTCGTACGATTAGAAGTAAAAAAGAATAACGAAGTTGAAAGCCTTGAAGTAGATCCAGAAGATCAATAAAACACAATAAGGACTGGCCTGGATGCCAATAAGCAAGAGCTGCGGAAACTCTTAATGAATAAGGGTTTCTTTTTTATTTTAATAGCTACCTACTTATTCAATCATACGCTGCTCAAAATGAATATTAGCCTTATGAATCTTTATGGAATCAACTCACTTTAATTAAATTTTGATAATACAACAGGAATTGCAAACTTCAATTTAAAAACAGCACATTGAGATGTTAGAAAAAAAGAGAATCGGGTACATGTACACTATCAATGTAACAAATTTTAAATCTTTGTGAATATTTAAGAATGTTTATTGTGTAACCGTCATCTTTTGATTATGATAATGATATGTTAGCTACTTGACTAAATATGGAGGATGAGGCAAATATGAATCAATCCCCGCATGAAAAGCGAAAAAAACGCAAACAGTTTGTAGAACGTTTAAGACTAAAAGGAATTAAAATAGAGCTGACAAAACCGCGCTCTCACTTTTCTTCTTTATCCTTACTAAAATCATAACTCATAACCACCTTTTTCTAAAGCGGAACGGTATCGAATTTCAACCATCTATGCTATGGCTTACATATCATTTCAAAAAGAACAGCTTCTAAGTGCTGTTCTTTTTTGATGCTTTTTTCTATTTCCGCTTCTACCAAAAATATTTCATAAATCTTTTTCTTATTTTTTGTATCTAGGTCTTTCCGCTCTCTTCCATACGGGGTTCTCAAAATATATAGTTCTACAAATACCTAAAATTACCACTATATTCAAGGTATATATAATATAAGTATATATTGTAAATTTATAACTCTTACTATATAATCTTGTAGAAAACGTAAAAAAAGGAGAAAATTGATGAAAAAACTGGGGACAATTTTATTATCATTTCTGCTGTTTGTTGGCGTATTTCCAACGTCTTCATTCGCAGCCGCGTCAACATTTGACGCAGATTTCAACAAGTATTTAAAATCGGTAAGCCAAACGAGAGGCTTTGAAGTAACCAAAGACGACGTTGAATATTCACTTTCACTTTATGATGATAGTCTTGAAAACTACGATACAATCGCAGATTTAGAAGACTTTTTAGGTGAACCAATTGCAGCTGACTTACATAACATGCAAGATGTGTATGCAGATTTTGACTTAGACAAAACAAGCTTAAATGCATTATTAAAAGAGAATGGCCAAAGCTTAGATGATTATGTGTACCTAGATGATTTATACGAGGATGTCGGCTTCTATCTAGAAGGCGATGATTGGTATGAAGATGATGAGTCATATGACGAAGAGGACACTTCTTACGATGATGAATTAAGCGAAGAAGATTTAACTGACCTACTTTCATTTATGCAGTCTGAATTCGGCTTAACTTCAGAAGAATTAGATCGAATTGAAGCGCACTTTACATCGTTAGAAGATGAGCTTTCAAACGAAGCAACGCTTAACCGCTTAGATCAATTAGGAGAGCGCTTAGCGGCATTCGAAGATTTTGATACAGCAACAGAATTATCTGCGGATCAAATCGCCGAATTAATGTCTATTTATAAAGAGCTACTATCAATCTTCCATTTAGACGCTAAATTTTCACTTGTACAAGGCGGAAATGAAAAACCGCTTTCTCTTACTGATTTAATCAACTTAGAAGAATTAAAAAATGCAAGTCTAAAAATTTCTCTTTATACGACAGACGGTAAATTTTTAGCAGACATGGTGATCACAGGCGATATGTTCAATTCTGATATCATCACAGACACAGGAAAAGAAGTAGAAAAATCTGCTGAAGCTGTAGCAAAGCCAGCTCAAACGCAAAAGCCAGCAGTTGAAAAGAAACAGGAACCGGCGAAAAAACAAACAAATAGTGCTGTGCAGAAAACCGTTAAAGGTGCAAAACTTCCGGAAACGGCTTCTAATTATGTAACAAATACATTAATTGGATTAGTACTTGTAGCAGCTGGCTTTGTTCTTTTCCGCAAAGTGAGACGCGCATAAAATGGAACCAAGAAAAACAAGAAGAACAATCAATCGCAAAAAGCGGTTGATTGTTCTTTCCCTTTTATCCGCCGTCATTTGCTTTGGTCTTTGGTTTACAACAACAAATGCCTATAAATTTGCAAGGGGCTATTTGGCATTTAAAACAATGGATACAGAAGAACCTGCCGCAGCTTCAGTTTCTAAAAGCAAGGAACCTTCAGCAGCAGACTCCTCTCCTGAAGATTCTGCTGTTGAATCTAAAAAACCGGTACCCTCTCGTACTGCTAGCTCAGAAAAAAAGCCGAAAGTGTCAAATGTGTCTTATTCGAAACAGCCAAAAATCGGTGATTTAATGGGAGAATTATATATTCCTAAATTAAACGCTAAGCTGCCGATTTATCATGGTACAAACGAAGATGAATTAGAAAAAGGCGTTGGTCATTTTGCCGGAAGCGTGTTACCTGGTCAAAATGACAATTCTGTTCTATCAGGACATCGTGATACGGTTTTTCGTAAGCTTGGTGACGTAGGTGAAGGCGATTCGCTCGTGGTGAACACGGCAGCAGGCACCTTCACATATAAAGTGAACAAAGTACGAATTGTTGATGCGGATGACCGCACTGTTATTGTGCCAAAGCCTAGAGCCACTTTAACCGTCAGCACCTGCTATCCATTTAACTACATTGGCTCAGCACCTGAACGCTATATTTTAGTCGCTCACCTTGTGTCATCAAAAACAACGTAAAAAAGCTGCTCTTAAAAAGGCAGCTTTTTTTTAATGAATAGATTTCATCAGTAAATCAAACCATATTTTCACCGAAGTCGCCGTAATAACGATCGCTAAGATAACTTGCAGCGACGCTACCTTCGTTTTTTGCCCTACAAAAGCGCCGATCGGAGCTGCTAGTAGGCTTGCTCCAATAATCATGAGTGCCGGAAGCAATAGGACTTGATGCGTCATGACTTTACCAAATGTTGTTCCCATAGACGAAATAAACGTCACGGCTAATGAGCTTGCAATTGTTACACGCACAGGAATTTTTAACACGGTAATCATAATAGGTACAAGTAAAAATGCGCCCCCTGCTCCGACAATTCCCCCGCAAATTCCAACTAAAAAAGCCAGAGTTGCTGCCAAAGGTTTTGAAAATGTCACTTCAAATGAATCGTCCGCCGGATTATTCTTTTTAGGCATAAACATTAATCCCGCTGCAATTGTTGCCATCACGCCGTAAATGAAATTGATCATTCCTTCTGAAAACGAGTTTGATAGCGTTGAACCAATGAGACTGCCAGCTAAGACGCTGACACCCATATATAAAATTAACGGCTTATTCAAGTAGCCGCCTTTTTTGTAAGCAAGAGCTCCTGAAACAGACGCAAACAGCGACTGTACGGCTCCTATACCAGCTACTTCATGCGCACTGAATGCTCCTACTCCTACAAGAGGCGGAACAAATAACAACAGCGGATACAAAACAACTGATCCTCCAATTCCAAGCATACCCGCTAAAAATGACCCGAAAAACCCGAGTGCAAATACCGTTATTAATAGTTGTACTTCCATGTTTTTACCACCTGCTTTTATCAATCCAATACCATGTTTAGTATGTATAAATACAACTGCTTATCTCTTCTTCCATTGTATCACTGTATACGCTTCTTTTCTGTAAGAATATTGATAAAAGTGCTTTCAATTATTAATTTTTTTAATCATTAAAATCCTATCGACTTTATGCGTTATTTACTTTCAGCTTAAACTTCCTCCTTCTCCACTCTGCTACTTGTGGTAGAATAAAGAAAAACTAGATGTTAGAACTGCCTACACGCTACGCTTATCTCAGCAGGCCCATCATCACAGGAGGCTTTCGTATGTTTGAATACAAAATTGATGACGAAGTTAGTTTGCATTTAATCGAATCAACTGACGCATTCCCCTTGCTTTCTCTTATTAACGAGTCAAGACCTTACCTAAAAGAATGGCTCCCATGGGTAGATAGCATGCAAAGTATTGCTGACTATGATGAACTCATCCCTGAATGGAGAGCTCAATACTATAATAACCAAGGGTTCCAGGCCATCATTAGGTACTACGGAGAAATCGCTGGGATGATTGGTTTTCACGGAATTAATTGGGGAAATAAAAGCACAAGTCTTGGCTATTGGATTGGACATGATTTCCAAGGAAAAGGTATCATGACAAGAGCTGTACACGGATGCCTGAATTATGCGTTTAATACGTTAAACCTTCATCGAGTTGAAATACGCTGCGGCGTTAATAATAAAAAAAGCAAAGCGATTCCTACACGCCTAGGCTTTACAGAAGAAGGCATTTGCAGAGAAGGTGAATATCTATATGATCACTACCACGACCTTGTGATTTATGGGATGTTAAAACATGAATGGAAGCAAGCCCCTTATGCCCCTTGGCTTCTTTCTTAAAAAGCAGGATCATTTGTACAAGCTATCGTTTGAACAGGCTATAGTGGAAAGATTAAAAGAGGCTGGCACAACAATATGTTAGTTGGAGGAAAATCCGAACGAGGTTGATTCTTAATGGAGAATCAACCTCGTTCGGATTTTTTATTGTGATGGTGAACATAGGTTTCATGTATCCAATTTGTTCGTCTTTGGATTGGAGCGATTTCGTTATGTCTCAACCTCTTTTTTAGTTGAAATACTGAAGCTGTTCGCGACGAAGCTTATCTTTTTGTTTGCCCGAAATCGAGTAATCGTAGTTATAAATAGCTCCTTCCCAATCTCCATACATTGGATTTGGAAACACGATTAGTTTTTGGCCAAACGCTTCTTTTTGCTCTTCTACAAGCTTATTCCGCTCATTAATAGACTTTTTATCAAAGCCGCTAAAATCGGATAAATTATCACCAAACAGTAGGACTACATTATGGTACGTCGCTACTTTTTGACGTCGCGTTTCTTTTCCCTCATCTTTTGGACCCGTTAACAGCACATGATCTTTGGTTGCTTGAGGAATATGTAAATTCTTTAGATTTTTAATCGTTGCCTCAAGTTGAGAAGTTGTACGACCTGAAATGTAGTAAATATCTACGCCTTTTTGATCCGCATACGTCAGGAAATCAACAGCACCTGGTACTGCTTTCGCTTTTGCTGCTTGCACCCATTCATCCCACTTATAAGGAAATCCTTTCCCAGTTTTGATGGCCGAAGCTTGAAATGGACCATTATCAAGCACGGTCTCATCTAAATCCAAAATAATGGCAGGCCTTTTATGGGTACTTTTTGCAAGCGCCTCATCTAAGCGAAGCTTCCCTGTATTGTAGCCTTGATAATACAAAGCTTTCATTTCACCGGACGTTTGATACCAAGCGTCTGCCATAATTTGCTGATCAGCTAGGTTTTGAAGGGGTTCTTTTTTCTCAGCCGACACTTCTTTTTCCTGCTGAGGGGCACATGCTGTAAGCGAAAAAGCAAGTACAGCCACCCCTGTTAACGCTGATAATTTCTTATTCATTTTGTATCCACTTCCACCTCTACATATTTTTATAATAACAATGTTATATTTTACCTAAATCAAAATAAAAACCAATATAAAAACGAATGATATTTTATTTTTTATTTAAATAGTTCGCTTTATTTAATGTTTCCTTCCTTTTTTTAACCATTATCCAAATATTTGTTTATACATTTTCCGAAATGCGCTTTTTTCATTCTTTCTTTTTAATCTTTTTTTAGAAACATGTTGGTTTATCTCTCATCTGCTTCAAAAACCTCAATAAATCTGAATTATCTAACTTTTTATCTTATGTTAGTTTCTCTCACAAAAGTGCTTTTTTTTGAAAAGATATATAGTAAAATAGATTTTGTGAATTAAAAGACGGTGTTTTCTATCAAAAGTATTGTATAAATATACAAAAGGGGATGGAGATATGAATCACGTAAAACAATGGGGATGGATTACCTTTGGCTGTTTATGCGTTGCCATCGGGATTCAATTTTTAACCGCTTCTAACCTTGTTATTGGCGGAACGGCAGGACTTGGAATTGTGCTGCAGCATTTAACGGGTATTTCATTTGGGGTATTGTTCTTTATTATTAATTTACCGTTTTATTTTATGGCTCTTACGCAAATTGGGCTTCAATTTACGATAAAAAGCTTCATCAGCGTTAGCCTGATGTCAGTGATGTCCGACTTATTAGCTGCGAACTTTTCATTTGCGCTTCCGCATCCGCTTGTAGCTGCTGTTGTGGGCGGCATTATTGTGGGCATTGGACTAATCTTTTTATTCCGCCACGGTTCTTCTCTCGGCGGCATCAACATGCTATGTGTGTTTCTCGATAAACGATTTGGCATTAACCCAGGTAAGACAATGCTTTTGACAGATGTATTAATTGTCGGCTCTGCAACAGTAGTATTCGGTGTGGTGCAAGTTCTTTATTCGTTAATTGGTATCTTTATCATGACAGGACTGCTCGGACGCTATCACAAACGCTCGCCAATCGAACGAACTGGTGAACATATTGAAGAAGAAGCCAAACAACAAACGGCTTCAACAATGTAAAAAAAACCGTGCCGGAAGATCCTGCACGGTTTTTTACACTTATTCTGAGACTTTTACAAGCTGTTTTCCTAAGTTTGCTCCCTCAAATAAGCCAAGGAACGCTTCAGGTACATTTTCAAAACCTTCTACAACATTTTCGCTGTACTTGATTTTCCCTTGCTGCACCCATTCGCCTAACTGCTTAATACCTTCAGGGAATTTGTCTGCATAATCTGCTACAATAAAGCCTTTCATCAACGCACTGTTAATTAACAGCGGTGTTTGAACACGCGGCCCAACATCTTGTTTTTCTAAGTTATACAGTGAAATTTGGCCGCAAAGCGGAATGCGCGCAAATTTATTTAATAAGCTAACAACCGCATCTGAAATCTCTCCTCCAACGTTTTCAAAGTAAACATCAACGCCATTAGGACACGCTTTTTCTAACGCTTCTTTCACATTTCCTTTTTTGTAGTTAATCACTTCATCAAATCCGAGCTCATCTTTTAAATAAGCAATTTTATCTTCAGAACCTGCGATGCCTACAACACGTGCGCCTTTAATTTTAGCGATTTGACCAACAACAGATCCAACAGCACCTGCTGCACCGGAAACGACCACTGTTTCGCCTTCTTTTGGCTGACCGATTTCAAGCAGTCCAAAGTAAGCTGTGAGACCTGGCATACCAAGAACGCCGATAGCCGTTGTGATTGGCGCTAGCTCTGGATCAACTTTCTGTAAGTTTTTTGCTTCTGCGGCTGAATAGCGTTTCCAAGGAAGCATTCCTGTCACGATATCGCCTTCTTTGAAGCGATCTGATTTTGATTCCGTTACACGCGCTACAATGCCGCCTGCAAGTGGTGCGTTTAGCTCAAATGGAGGAACATATGATTTTGTATCGTTCATGCGTCCTCTCATATACGGATCGACAGAAAGGTAAAGCGTTTGAACAATTACTTCCCCTTCTTCTGCTGTAGGCATCTCAATTTTTTCGTATTTAAACGTATCTTTTGTTGGCATTCCCTTTGGGCGTTCTGCTAATAAAATTTGTTCATTCATCGCTATCGCTCCTTTTTATTTCTCTGTTTTTTGTAAAATGTGCTAAACTTACTTCTGTTAGTTTAAAATATATATTGTGCACAATGCAAAAAATATGATTGTGCAATAACACCGAAGGAGAAAGAAACATGGAGCTAATTCGCTGTAAAGAAGATGTTGTTAAAAAACTAAACGAGTTTGTTGAAGTAACTCCCCCAGTTATTTTGTTTAAGAAAGGCAATATGTATCCGATTAAAATGGACATCAACTACAACTGGATTGCCACGGATGAACAAGGTCATGAGCATATTGTCGCTTCAAACACAAAACATGTGCAGGACGACTACTGGTTTAGCTACCATTTTGACTTATATTAAGGGGTTTTCCCGTATTTGCCCTTCATAAACGTTATATAAATAAAGTGTTACATCAGTAAAAACAGCGCACGAATTCCTGCGCTGTTTTTATGTAATAAGGTCGGTATCTCAAGCACGTATTTGAAGCTTTACTCATGTTCCATTTTCTGCATCGATATCTACTTAAGATTATGTTACAATCACGGTAAAGTAATTTATAATTGATAGAATAAGAGCTAGAGCTTGAAAAATTCGAGGTGGATTATGCAAGGTAAAGTTGTATATAAAGAAGGATTTTCAGTGATAGGCATAGCAAAAAACGGAGAGTATCAAAAAGAGAATCTTTTGAAGCAAATACTTAAGGAAAAAGAAATGATTAGCTCTTCAAAAGAACCTCATATGGTTACAGGCATTTGCATGGCTCCGAGAAAAGAAAATTATTTTTATATTGCAGGTACAGAAGTGGCTGATACGGCTTGTATTCCAAACGGTATGAGCGTTCATACGTTTCCTTCGTTCACATACCTGAAGTTCAAACACACAGGTCCAATTACATCGCTTGGGTCGACGTATAACAGCATCTGGAATGAATGGCTGCCGAACTCTTCTTACAGCATGATTGAAGGTCCTGCTCTTGAAATTGTAAATACAGATATACACAGCAATTTATATAGTGATACATACGAAATGGATATTTATATTCCTATAAAGCTTGGACAATAAAAAAGGTGAACTTGCGTTCACCTTTTTACTATTTTTGCAGCTGTTTATATAAATGATAGAGGGTAAAAGCGCACTCTGGATGACGCTCTTTGTGGTTAAAAAAGCCATGAGGAAACATAAGTGAAAGATTGCCTTTTTCAATTCCGGTCACATACTTGTTTTCCATAAGCGGGTATTCTTTCACAACCCAGCGCGCTGCGTCAATAGTAGACGTAACCACTTCACCAAAGTATACGCCCATACATTCTTCAAATTCTTCTTTTGTCATCGAAAAATAGTCAAAGCAATTGCTGTCTTCTAAATCATAGTAAAGCAGCTCTAAGATTTTCAAACTTTCATCTGTAAAATCAACGGCAAATTCATCTACCACTTTGCTTATTTCATGGATTTGATTCATGCACTGTTCGCTCACTTGATGATAGTAATAGCCAGCTTCGAACTGATGTTCACACGTTACTAACGATTCTCCGTATGATGCTGTTAGATCATAATGCTTGTTCATGCTGACACCTCCACGCTTATGGAGCAAGTATAACATTAACCAAGCAGTTATCGAGCATCTTCCATTAACAACCTATCCGTGGCAATATTAGGTTCACTTTTTGCTCATTATTCTGCCGTATATAAATCCTCCACTAACAAGAAGAATACCGCTAATTAATACGCTGCTTAAAAAGGTTTGCGAATGCATCAAGTGATTATACACCATCCACATATTCATTTCGTCATCTCCTTTTGGCTTTTTTAACTAGTATCCCCGATTTTCTTACCGTACATGCCGGCGTTTTCACTGTTTTTTCATCAAGTTTCTATATAGTTAAAGCCGTGAAGCCAACTATCTTTTTTCATCGTTTTACTCCGTAAAAAGCCTGCTTATGACTCTAAAGCAGGCTTTTTTATGTAGAGAAAATAGTAATTAATGCGTCTGCCTCCCACTAATTGTACATAGTAAGGTATAATTAAAGATGGTTTCACTTTTCTAAAGTGAGAAATACATAGGAGACATCAAAGGAGACATGCAAATGACAGAACTCGAAAAAGCGAAAATTCAGCACCGAAAGCTGTCCAAGGGGCAAATATTTGGAAGGGCCATTGCCATTGCGATTGGTGCACTGCTCATGGCCACAGGACTTGAAATTTTTCTTGTTCCTAACCACGTTATCGACGGAGGAATCACCGGTATTTCTATCATGCTATCGCACCTTACAGGCGTAAATCTAGGAATCTTTCTTTTTGTACTAAATCTTCCGTTTGTATTTATTGGGTACAAGCAAATGGGAAAAACATTTGCTCTTTCCACCATTTTTGGCATACTGGTTGTATCCATCTTAACTTCTGCGTTCCACCATGTCCCCGCGTTTACCGCAGACGTGCTTCTTGCTACCGTGTTTGGTGGAATTATTCTCGGAATTGGAATTGGACTCGTAATTCGCTACGGCGGAGCGCTTGACGGTACGGAGATACTTGCCATTTTAATCAGCAAAAAAATTCCGTTTTCTGTGGGAGAAATTGTGATGTTTTTCAACTTCTTCATTTTAGGAGCGGCGGGATTTGTATTCACGTGGGACCGCGCCATGTATTCCATCCTTGCTTACATCATTGCAGCCAAAGCTATTGATACGGTTGTAGAAGGATTGGAAGAATCAAAATCAGCTTGGATTATTAGTGAGCATTCTAATGAAATTGGCGATGCGATTAATGCGCGTCTAGGTCGCGGCGTTACCTATTTGCACGGTGAAGGCGCTTATACCGGTGATGATAAAAAAGTAATTTTTTGCATCATTACACGTCTTGAAGAATCAAAGCTAAAAACTATTGTTGAAGATTTTGATCCTTCTGCCTTTTTAGCCGTTGCGGATATTACTGAAGTCCGCGGCGGACGCTTTAAAAAACGAAACATTCACTAAAAAAACACGCAGAAAGCATCATGCTATCTGCGTGTTTTTTATATGAGAGAGACTTTTTGAACTCGCTTAAACCACTCATAACAAAGAAGCACAATTAAACATAAGTCGATTAAATCGCCTCCGTAATACATCAGCATAGCCCCTTGCTGCGCCCCTTCCGCCGATACGTGCATAGGCGGGTGAGCGTACACATATTTTGATAAAATACCGTGAGCGGCAAGAGCAAGAACCAATACGGATGCTCGGTGCGTAAAAGTTTTCTGATGCGGCGAAGGATCAATTGAAATTATTGATATGGTAAACAAATAGCCCGCTAAAAACAGGTGGATATGTACGGCAGCATGCACGAAAAAAGAGTGATGCATCATGCCATACAGACTTGTGGTATAAAGAATCCAAAGTCCTCCTATGTTAAGAACAAAAGCTGTCACCGGACTGCTGATAAACCGAACAAACCGCCCTTTTAACAGTTTGGAAACCTCTCTAGCTGCGCGAACCGGAAGCGTGCGAAGCAATAGCGTAAGAGGTGCTCCTAAAGCCATTAAAAGCGGAGCTAGCATACCTAAAAGCAAATGCCCCGCCATATGCGCAGTGAAGTCCATATGAGCACGAGCTGCGAGCGGCCCTGCTACGGAACACATGGCACATACAATACCAAGTGTCCAGTAAGCTGTTCTGTATGGCGACCATTTTTTATATGTTGCATTCGAAAACACTACGGCCCACATGTATAAAAGAAAGGCAGCTGCAAAAGGCAGCGCTAGTAAAAACTGAGATAGCACTTCATAATTAGTCATGCTGTGCACCTTGTTTTCTTGTAAGCCATGTTAAAACGATGCCAATGAGCAGCATCAAACATGCAAGTACATTCCACGTAATATCATAAGGTGCAATTTTCACTCCGTACCGGATTTGATGAAGTCCCATGAGTTTATGCTGCACGGTCCCGTCATAAAGCTGAAACACTCCGGCTCCAAGTAATACCCCTCCTACCCACCTTTTCACCCACCAGCCGTGCCGGCGCCTGAGATCAGCTACCATAAAAAGTGATATAATTGTAGCAAACCAGCTGAATGCGTGAAATAAGCCGTCTGATACTAAACCAGCAGCCGTTGTGGACTTATCATAAAAGTGATGCCAATGAAGCAGCTGATGAAACACTGCTTCATCAATAAAAGCAACTAGCCCTACGCCAAACAAAAAGCCTGACCAGCTATTTCGAGTGCGGTGAGCTACGCGCTGATTCGTAGTTGATTCGCTTTCCTTTTCCATATATATACCTCCCTGCCAGTTCTTCAAGTTTATATCGTTTCTAATGAACGTATACCCTATTAAAGAGAAATAAATCTATAATATGGAAAAATAGAAGCTATATCCTAATGTTGTTTTCACTATCTTTTCACCATAAAGGTATAAGATAGTACTTGCGAAGCCAATTAGCATATTTTTTCATAGTTTTACTCCCTTTCTAATGACCTGTTTCCCCAAAGCAGGTCTTTTTTATACCCAGTTTCACTTTTCATCATCTTTTCACCATAAAGGTATAAGGTAGTACTTGCGAAGTCAATTAGCATATTTTTTTCATAGTTTTACTCCTTTTGAAGATCTGCTTCCCCAGAGCAGGTCTTTTTTTATATCTATTTTCTATTTTCATCATCTTTTCACCATAAAGGTATAAGATAGTACTTGCGAAGCCAATTAGCATATTTTTTTCATAGTTTTACTCCTTTTGAAGATCTGCTTCCCCAGAGCAGGTCTTTTTTTATATCTATTTTCTATTTTCATCATCTTTTCACCATAAAGGTATAAGGTAGTACTTGCGAAGTCAATTAGCATATTTTTTTCATAGTTTTACTCCTTTTGAAGATCTGCTTCCCCAGAGCAGGTCTTTTTTATACCTATTTTCTATTTTCATCATCTTTTCACCATAAAGGTATAAGATAGTACTTGCGAAGCCAATTAGCATATTTTTTTCATAGTTTTACTCCCTTTCTAGTGACCTGTTTCCCCAAAACAGGTCTTTTTTTATTTTTCTAAATGCTTCCATCTTTTCACCGTTTTTTCACTTTTCTTTTGTATACTAAGTTTGTCAAAGCAATTTCATCATTTTTCATAAATGACCCCTATTTATTCCCCGCTTTTTGTGAGCGGGGCTTTTTTTATGGCAAAAGCTTATTTCCCCTTATTTTCTTCCAGCACTTTTAAAAAAAGTCTTTCACTTTTCACCGTTTTTTCACTTTTCTTTTATATACTGTTCTTGTCAAAACAATTTCATCATTTTTCATAGATGTACCCTATTTGCACCCGCTTCTTGTAAGCGGGACTTTTTTTGTTTTCATACAAAAAAGCTTAACCCGAAGGTTAAGCTTTTTTCGCCTGCTTGCGAAGAACAAGCATCATAATTGTAATGATTGTAAAAGCAATAAATGCTAAAAAAGGAATCGTGATAAATCCAAGCCAGTTAATATATTGACCTGAGCAAGGAACGCCGCTTGTACATGTTTCAAATGCTTTAAGAGCTGGTATCTTCTGAAGGCAATAATGATAGCCAGAAAGCGCCATACCAATCATAGAAAACGGCAGGACGTATTTATAGATGAACGTATCATTCCGATACACGGCTACGCCTAGCACAATCGCTAGCGGATACATTAAAATCCGCTGATACCAGCACAGTTCACACGGAATAAAGTGAAGAACTTCACTAAACGTCAAGCTTCCAAGCACCGCGATAAGCGCTGTGATCCACCCGAAAACCAAAGACTTGTTCATTATTTGTTCTCCTTAGCCGCATCTTTGACCATTTGATCAAAGTCATCGATTGTTTTTCCTTCGAATTTTTTGCCGCCTACATAAATCGTTGGTGTACCCGTAATGCCTAAGTCATTGGCTGTCTTCATGTCTTGGTCAAACGCATCTTTTCCTTTTCCATCTTTAAATGCACTCGCTACTTTTTTCGCATCCGCATCGCTAGATACTTCTTTCAGCGTATCTTCTAAGTAAGATTCCGTTAAGACATCTTTCTTTTCATCCGCTGCATTTTGCTTTTTATAAAGAAGTTCATGGAATTTCCAGAATGTATCGTTTCCAAGCTCTTTGTATACTGTCTCGGCAAACTCTGCTGCACGAGATGAATCGTTGTTGATAAACGCATAGTTCATAAAGTAGAATTTCACTTTACCTGTATCTACATAATCTTTTTGAATCAGCGGGAAAAAGGATTCTGTAAAGTTTTTACAAGCTGGGCATTTATAATCTCCAAACTCTACCACTTCTACCGGGGCTGACTCTTTTCCAAGATACGGTTGGTTATCATATGTAAGAGCGGCCTTTTCATCTCCTCCGCCCTTTGACATATTAGAAAGGACGATTAATCCTAAAATACATACCGCAATAATTCCAATCACCCAAAAAATCCACTTGCTCGAGGACGTTTGCTGATTGGGCGTTACTTTTTTCTTTTTCTTTGCTTTTGACACAATCTCATCTCCTTCTTCCCTTTCTCTCTCTTACAAACTTACAAAGCTGTTAGAGCTGTAAAAATTAGCGCACATAAAATAAAAAACACGTATAGCGACGTCAGCGTTAAAATAACAGGAGGCTGCATCGGCATTTTTGTTTCCGGATTTAAAATATATTGAATGCGATAATTAACGGATGTATCAGCAAACGATACATGCGCACATGAAAAGCTTGTCTGTCCTGTTTTTACCATTTTTAAAAGTGCGCTGCCAATGTGAGCGGGCGTGCCATTTTTCACAATGGCATCTTGATCAGCCAGCACTTCACGCATTACTTTGAAGCGTTTATGGCTCCATTTAATAAACGGAATATACCATAATGCAGAGGCAAGCGTGCTTAGTAAAAACGTTTTGAGCGGATCTTTGTTTGCAACGTGTGACTGCTCGTGGTAAATAACAGCTTCTAGTTCATTTTCATCAAGCACCGATAGCAATCCTGTAGACAGGACGATGTGCGGTGTAAACAACCCCATTGTTAATGCAATGGGCTGATCTGTTGTTAAGACCGTTAAATCTTTTCCGTACGCTTTTTGTAGATCAGCCGTTGTTGTTTCATTTCGCAGCTTTGTAATCATTTTACGGACTTTCCGCATTTGAATCACTTGCTTTACAGCTTTAATGAACAGTACAAACATCGTATGAAAAATAACCGCATTCAGCATATATTCAATAAAAAACAAGCCGAAAAAGTGGGCTACTTTATTACAAAGTAAAATCAAGTTAAACGATAAATTCCATCCAAACAGCAAATGCAGCACATACATACCCATTTGCATAAGCAACGTCACGGCAATAAAAAAGCACAGGTTAAAAATAAGCTTAGAACGCTTTAGTATTCCTTGATTCATTGATTATTCATCCTTTTTTAACTGTTTGACTTTTGATTCGAGCATGCTTAATAGTGAATCATCCACTTCTTCTAACGCATCAAGCATATGAGTAACAGCGAGCGAGCCAAATTCATCGATCAATTCGTGCGTTAACTCTTTCGACTGAGCATCGATAAATTCCTCTTTAGAAAGAATCGGCTGATACATGGATGTACGTCCTTTTAAATGCTTTTGCAACACGCCTTTTTCCACCAATCGATTCATGACTGTCATAACGGTGTTGAAGTTAACTGCTTTTTCTTTTTCTAATACGTGCTGTACATCTTTAATGGACATTTCACTTCCATTCCATAAAGCCGTCATAATTTTTGCTTCAAGCGGGCCAAAAAAGCGATTAAGGCCAGTTTCGTTAAATTTGAATTTTTCAATTTTCATATTTGACACCTCACACTACTAATTGTAGTGTGAGGTGTCAAATCCGTCAACTTTTCCATAACAACTGCCTTACAATTGTCATAATCATTTTTTTACTTCCTCGGTTAAATGCTGAATGGACAGCACAACTGTATCAAGCTTGGCTTCAATGCGGTGAAGTAAATAAAGCGTCACCACCACTGGAAAACCAACGTCTGAAACAAGCGTAAACCACTCTGTCATCTTCCTCTCTCCTTTTAAAAAAGCCCTTCGCACCGAAGTGGAAGGACTTTGATTTTTAAACCGTAAACTCGGTTACATTTCGCTCAACGATTTGAGCGCCCTTTCTGGCAACGAGTGCTCCACCGCTTGAAGTAAAGACATCGCTTGCGATTAGCGCATTCATTGCTGCTGCAATGGCTGCTGCGTCTAACGTATCTTTTGGTGATTCAATCGATAGGATTACCGCTTTTTGTGACTCATTTAAAAACTGCATCGTTAAAGTTTTCATAATCTACCTCTTTTCTTATTTTAAAAGTGAAAACGTGACAACTTCGTTGATTTCAACAAGCGGCAGTGACTGCAGGCTGGCAATGGTTTCACTCGCTGTAACGAGCGCATCTGCAGAACTTCCAGGCTGAATGTTCATATAGGATTTTGTCTTCAAAGCGGGTTTTCCATCCTCTTTTATTCCTTGTTCTAATACTAAGCGAAGCTGGCTTGAATGCTGAATTTTTTCTGCCATCTTTTATTCCCCCTTTCACTTTATATATAGAATTTGAAATAGGAAAGAGGGATGATGGAAACATAAAAATTTTTGGTTTATAATGGGAGATAGACTGAGTTAGAAAGAGGCTTTTGTAATGAGAAAGTGGAGCTTTTTATTTTTTGTTCTAGCATTCATGCATCCAGCTTCAGCGCTTGCTGATGATGGGGCACATGAAAAAAAGCTTGGTCCGTTTTACTACACGGTTTCTCATGATTATAGTCGAGAAAAATGGGATGTAGGGGTGTTAAATCAACAAGACAAAACGAACATTCCTGAGACTGATTTGAACGACGAAACGCTAAAGCTGTTTCAACGCACGGTGGATGATTTAGCAGACCTCGCGATTCAATTTGCTGCTATGAGCGTACTTCTTGTATGTTCACTCGTTGTCTTTACGTACTTTCGCATTCAAAAAAAACGCCCTTTTCTCCGCTTGTTTTTTGTTTTTTCAAGCGTTGGCTTTCTATTTTGCGTCTATACATCATTGGAATTATTTAAAAAAACTGAACAAGCAAAATCTTTATTTTACTTACTATGACTTGAAACCTAAAAAAACCAGCCAATAGGCTGGTTTTTTCATGCATTTCTTTCAGTTATGTACTTCTGTTCATACGTCATTTCTTTCGTTTGCTTTTGCTGCTCCAAATGATAATAAGCAGCGCATACTCCTCCTAATCCAGCCAGTGCTAGGACAATTAGAAGTATGGATGTCGCTTTTTTCATTACTTTTTCTCCCCTTATGTTTAACCCTACCTAGCAACAGCATCCGCAAAAAAGAGTCCCCTATCTCTTCTTTACCTGCTCATTACTTACGAAAGATATTATCATACTTTTTTTTACTTTTGTCATTTTTTTAGTTATTGTCAAAAAATTGTATATTTTATCCTTGATTTAATGAGTGTTTAAGAAAATCAATTGACTGGTTTTTTGAAAGTCCAAACGCTGTTACAATATAATCCACGTAGGCAAGAAGCTCCACATTCCCTTCTAATTTCGTCGTTTTAAATGATCGATTAAATCGATACTGCTTTTTATCTGAAAAGACGAGCCCTTCATTTTCTAAAAAGGCTTGAAACTGCTGATGCGGAAAGTAAAGCACATCGTTTCGAACGTTCTCTAAATCAATCACAATAATCATATTTTCAACCTCTGCTTTTAATTCCATCATACAATCGATGTATCCGCCGATGCAGCTGACTAAAGATGTAAGAAAAAAAGGTCCGTTTATATATTGAAACTGCTCGAAAATCGTCTCATCGATGTAACTTGAAATACTTGACTTCAGTACGCCATGAATTTGTTTTGATTCTTCCATATAAGGAATAGGAATGTGAAACTTAGCCGACCCGTTATAAAACTGCTCCCACGCAATCGTTTTATCATATGCATCAATTACATCTGTACTTCGAAAAATAATGGATTCCGCTGAATACGAGGCTTTAACAAACGGTGTATGCAGCATCACCGTGCTCTCGGCATCCAAACGATAGTATTTTGGTTCATTAGACTTGCTTAAAATATATTGTTTTAACCGTTCTTCTTCCATTTGTTCAACTAAATGCAAATCATATAGTGGCAGCACGTACATATTACACATCCCGTAATGAATATAGCTTTTTCCGTGCATCGGCCATTTTCTGTTATAGATAGACAGTTCTTTTGTGCAAAATTCCTCTAGTCGCTGCGTTTGATCCTCCGATTTTTGATAGAGACGATCTAAATGATAACGATCATCAATTTCCGTAACGGGTGATGTGCCGCTTCCAATTCTTCTGTAAATTTTCCCATAAGACATATAAGGAGGGTTCGGACCTTCTGGAATCCAAATAACAAAAACGCCTTGTTGAGGATGGTCTTCAGGTGATAAAAAACGCGTAACGATACGAGGAATTGGATTGGTAACATCTTTAAGCATATTATTAATAAACAGCTCGTATTCCTTGCGTTCAAGCAGGTTAATGGAATGGTCGTCTTCATCTATGCCAAAAATAAGCCAGCCTCCTTTTTCATTGGCAAACGAAGCGATGATATTCGGAATTTTTCTTTTGACCGTTGAGCTTACTTCTCGTTTGAACTCAAGCTGATAGCCTTCTTCTAAATGTTTTTCCATCATTTCCTGAACATCTGAAAACTCAATTTCTCCAATCGTTTTTTTCTTTCCGTCTTCGCTTATAAATGGTGAATAAAACGATTCTTCGTTCACTTGTCTTCCCCTCCTCACCACTTCTATTTAACTTATCCATATGATGAGAAGTAAAAAGACAGTCATATTTCTTTTATTTTTTTCAAAAAAACAAGTTTTTTTCAAATAAATTAAGTTTTACATTATGATGGAAAAAGAGGTGAATTATATGATTGAAGCGATATTTTTAGACCGAGATGGAACGATTGGCGGCAGTAATGAAATTGAATATCTAGGAAATTTCCAGCTGTTTCCCCAAGCAAAGCAAGCGATTAGAGAAATAAAGAAACAAAACGTTCCGCTGTTTTCCTTTACAAATCAACCTGATATTGCGTAAGGAAAGGTAAAGAAATCACACTTTACCTCTGAGCTTTTAGTGTTTGGATTTGATGGTGTTTACCTTTGTCCTCATGAAGATTCGGACGGAAGTTCATGCCGCAAACCTAAGCCTGACATGCTGTTAAAAGCAGCCGCGGAGCACAGCTTAAATTTAGCCAACTGTATCGTAATTGGCGACTGGTTGAAAGACCTCGTAGCAGCTAGTGCAGCAGGAGCTCAGTGTATTTTAGTGTTAACAGGCGCTGGGCACAACACGTTAAATGAACGAGAAAAATGGGCTGATGTACAAACAGCCTTTATTGCATCCAATATACAGGAAGCCGTTGAATTTATCTTTACATCACTGAGTTCACAGCCGATACTACCGCATTCACATAATCGTTAAACAACTGATTATTTTGTAGTAATTGTTCATATTGAGGAGTGGTTATTTCAAGCTGCAGCCCTTTGTGGCGCAGGTTGCTGTTGGCAATATTTCGAGGCGAAACGCCTTTTAAGTGTACGGGCGCTTCACTAATCGGAAAACTTGACAATGCTTGACGTACCGCTTTTTCTAACTTTTCGTCTCTTCCCCCGATATAAGTCGTGGAGGCGTCGCTATAGGCACCGTGAAGAGAGATTGTGACCGCTGATTTTTTAACAAGTTGGCGCGCCATTTCTTCATCATAGTTTGCAGACGTAATATGTAATTCAAATGGATTTTCTGCTTTCAGCGTTTTAAATATATATAACGTGGCGTTCAGCTTTTTCGCTATTTTTTCCGCCAGTTCTCCTGTCCCAATTTCCATCGTTCCTCCGTGAATAGCGAGCACGACAATTTCCCTTCGGCGCATAACACATTCTATTTCATAATCAATTCCCGCTCGTTCGCACTGAGATAACTCTTGAAAGCTTTGATACACATCCCTCATCTGTTTCTTCACACCTTTCCTTTAACTTTTATATACCCATGCTTTATTTTTCCTTTTTCTTCATATAGTAAAGAGATAAACCCTTTGTTTAATCATTTATTTTTGTTCTTATACTTTATATGTTAGTGTGCACAAAATTTTTTTTTGAAATTCGAAATAAAAGTATTGCCAAACAAACCGTCTAGACGGTAAAGTATTCTAGGGAAAATTAAAAAAGGAGGAAATTCATGTGTCTACATTTGATGATATATTGCTTGCTGCTACGCAGGTTGTACAGCGTGACGGCGTTGGAAATTTAACGCTTGAAAAAGTAGCAAAAGAAGCCGGTGTCAGTAAAGGCGGCTTACTGTATCACTTCTCTTCAAAAGATGAATTGATTAAGCAAATGCTATATTCAGTCACAAAACAATATGATGACGGACTGCACGTACAAATTGAACATGACGATGCTCCTGGCAAATGGAGCCGCGCATACCTCGCTGAGACGCTTCGTGACCTGCAGCGTGAACAAGTGATGAGTGCTGGGTTACTTGCAGGTATTGCAACGAATCCTGAACTGCTAGAGCATTTTCAAAAGCAATATGAAAAGTGGCAGCAGCACATTGAACAGGACGACATTGATCCAGTTCTCGCTACCATTGTGCGCTTAGCAGCTGACGGACTATGGTTCAGCCAAATGTTTGGGCTCGCACCTGTGGATCCAGACATGCAAAAACAGATTCAACAACAACTTCGGAAATTGACAGAGGAGGGTTTTCGATGAAAGCCTATTTATTTTTAGCGATTGCCATTAGTTCAGAATTATTCGGTACATCTATGTTAAAAGCATCAAACGGATTTACAAAATTTTGGCCTAGCCTTGGTGTTTTATTAGGATTTGGTCTTGCTTTCTATGCGCTTTCCGCATCACTTCAGCACATTCCGCTCAGCATTGCGTATGCCATTTGGTCTGGCGTAGGAACCGCTGTGACAGCTGTGATTGGTGTAGTCATTTGGAAAGAAAGCGGCAGTCTTACGATGGTATTTGGCATCGTATTAATCATTGCGGGAGTCATTCTTTTAAATTTAAAATCAGTGGCTCATTAAAAAAAGAGCCAGTAAATACTGACTCTTAAGCAAAGGAGGAAAATCGACTGTCTACTTATGAAAGTAGTATGTATCGTTTTCCTTTTTTTATACTCTTTTATAGATTAAACGGATCTAGGAATTTAACAGATGGATATTTGTCCTGGAACAAACGCCATACAAAGTCGTTTTCAAACATAAGAACGGAATGATTATCACGGTCTTCTACTAGCATCACGCGAGAATCTAGCATGCGATCTTCAATTGTTGATTTGTCTACCCATTTTGCAATGTTATGAGACATGCGCGTGAATTCAAGATCCACATTGTACTCACCTTTCATACGGTGTTCAAACACTTGGAATTGAAGTTCACCAACTGCTCCTAAAATATAATCTCCAAAGAACGGCGTACGGTAAAGCTGTACGGCTCCTTCTTGTACAAGCTGATTAATACCTTTTTCAAAATGCTTTGATTTCATTGCGTTTTTCGCACGAACTTTTACAAATAGTTCAGGCGGGAACTTTGGAAGAGCATCAAATTCGAATACTTTTCCCTCTCCTACAATGGTATCGCCAATTTGATATGTGCCTGAATCATATAAACCAATGATATCTCCTGGATACGCTGTGTCTACTGTTTCACGGCTTGATGCCAAGAACTGATGAGACTGAGCTAGCTTCATTTTACGATTTGTTCTTGCCAACGTTACGTTCATTCCACGCTCAAATTTCCCTGAACATACGCGTACGAACGCAATACGGTCGCGGTGAGCTGGGTTCATGTTCGCTTGAATTTTAAAGATGAAACCGGAGAAATTTTCATCCGTAGGCTGAACGGTACCGTTCGTTGATTCACGAGGCTGCGGCGGTGATGTCAATTGTAAAAATGAATTAAAGAAAGACTGTACACCAAAGTTTGCAATCGCACTTCCGAAGAAAACAGGCGTTAATAGTCCTTGCTTTACTTTTTCAATTGAAAAATCATTACCTGCTTCGTCTAATAGAGATAAATCATCTACTAAGCCTGGTAAATACATTTCATCGACATGTTTTTTAATTTCATCGTCGATATTTTCACCGTCAAAGTCTGCAAAATAGGACTCTTTGTTTCCTTGATAGACTTCAATTTGTTTTGAAAAACGGTCATATGTTCCTTGGAATCGTTTCCCCATGCCAATTGGCCACGTTACAGGGTATGATTCAATACCGAGTACATCTTCAATTTCTTCAAGCAGTTCAAGCGGCTCTTTTCCTTCACGGTCTAATTTATTGATAAACGTTAGGATGGGAATACCGCGCATACGACAAACTTTAAAAAGCTTAAGCGTTTGTGCTTCGATCCCTTTTGTTCCGTCAATAACCATGACCGCACTATCTACAGCCGTTAAGGTACGATACGTATCTTCACTGAAGTCTTCATGTCCTGGTGTATCCAAGATGTTAATAAAATGATCTTTATACTCAAACTGCATAACACTTGATGTAACCGAAATTCCACGTTGTTTTTCGATTTCCATCCAGTCAGATGTAGCAAACTTGCCTGATTTTTTTCCTTTAACCGTTCCGGCTGAACGAATCATTCCGCCAAGTAACAGCATTTTTTCTGTTAACGTTGTTTTCCCGGCATCCGGGTGAGAAATAATGGCGAATGTACGACGCGAATCGACCATTGTTTCTTGAAGTTGGTTGCTCATACGTTTTAAAATCCTTTCTGCTCTACAATTCCTATTTTCATCATTTCATTATACGCTTTTTTTATACTGCGTGACTAGTTTTTTTCATATTTGAATACTTCAACAAAATTAAAGAAATCGTCAACAAGGTGTAAAAAGCGAACAAGAAAAGACCCCTTTTATAAAAGGGGCCTTCTCCCAGTTTAGTTTAACGAACGACCGGCGAAACGTTCCGCTGACCGATGTTTCACTTTATAAAAAAAATTACTTTTGAACGTTAGCAGCTTGTGGTCCACGGTTGCCTTCAACGATTTCAAATGTAACTTCTTGACCTTCTTCTAAAGTTTTGAAACCTTCGCCTTGGATAGCAGAGAAGTGTACGAATACATCGTCTTGTCCTTCTACTTCGATGAAACCGAAACCTTTTTCAGCGTTGAACCATTTTACTTTACCTTGTAACATATCTCTTTTCCTCCTTGTGTGACAATCCACACATTGTGTATTACTCTATTCCTGCTCTTACAATAAGTCAAGACGAACACTTCGAACTATCCTTACCGAACAAAAATAAGCACCTTTATTGTAACAAATCCTCCAAAAAATTTCAAAGGAATTTGCACATTCTTTTTGTGCGCTTCTCCCCCTTACCTACAGCTTTTCCTCCCCTTTTTAAGCATCTGAATGTGAACGCATTATCCGCACTTATTCTTGATGTTTTCTCTTGTATAACGATCCTTTAAATGGATAACGCTATAGAGATAGATACTCTTTCTATTTATGAGAAAGCAGGTGACGTCACAAGCGATGGAAGACATTCTTTTGTCCCTTCTTAGAACCTTTGTCTCTTTTATTATTTTAAGCATTACAACTTTTCTGATTGGAAAACAAATTAACACGCATAATAATCATTTTACGTTTGCGATGTCCATTATTATTGGGTCGTTTATCGCAAATATGGGATTTGATTTAAAATTAAAATTTCTGCCGATGTTCGCTTCTTTTGCTTTTCTTGTAATCATTCATTTTCTTTTAGCATCAACAGCTCTAAAAAGCAGACGCTTACGAAAATGGATTACAGGACGCCCGACGGTTATTATGGAAAAAGGAAAGCTTCTTGAAGCAAATATGAAAAAAGTTAAATATTCTATTGATGACTTGAATCAGCATTTACGAGAACTAGGGACGTTCAACATTGCTGAAGTAGAATTTGCTGTTTTAGAAGTAAGCGGGAAACTATCTGTATTAAAAAAAACAGCTTATCAAAACATTGCCAAACAAGACGTTTTGTCTAAGCCGTTCAAAGAAATGAATTTACCTGTAGAACTTGTCATGGACGGAGAGATCATTCGTAAAAATTTAACGTCTCAATATACCGAACAGTGGATTAACCTTGAGCTTTCAAATCGTCAGCTTCAGTTGAACCAAGTGCTGTATGCAGTTGTGTCAACAAATGGCATGCTCTATATAGATGAGTATAAAGATCAGTTGTCCGCTCCTACAGACAGAGAATGAGATTGAGACATAACGACATCAATCCAATCTAAGGACGAACAAATGAGCTCGTATGGATTGCTTTTGACACCGCTGTTGATTTCCGTGCAAGGCTTCGCTTTCCGCGGGCGGCCGCTGAGCCTCCTCGTTGCTTACGCTCCTGCGGGGTCTCATCTGTTCCGCTTTTCCTGTAGGAGTCTTCGTCTTGCCCTCTAATCAACAGCTAGAAGAAGCTATAAGCAACTGTATACATAAAACCTATGTTCACCATAAAAAAATCCGAACGAGTCGGATTCTCCATCAAGAATCTCGATTCACCGTTCGGATTTCCCTTCAACTAAAATGCTTTTGTCCCAACCTCACTGTGCCATCTTTTCAACGGTTCCTTCTTTTAAGCCATAGTAGTTCCGTTCAAACCGCTTTATTTCTTGGTCATAGCGGCGTACCTTGGCATCTGCTAACTGGCGGCTTTGTTTTGTTTCTTCAAGCAGTTCGAGCTGCTGATTAATCTGAAAAATGGTCGTCGTCAGCTCGTCCTGATAATCATAAATCTCATTTTGAATATCTACGCATACGGGCAACCGATTTGCTAAAATAAAGTCCGTCATTTGCATGAGCACTTTTTTACGCTCTACTTCTTTCACCTTGCTTTTGACAGCTCGTTCTGCAGAACGGAATGTGAGCCTTACCTTGGAAAGGAAGTCACCTTTAATCGAAAGCTTGCGCTGTAGTTCTTCTACATCTTGTTTTAATGATTCGTGCTCTTCAATCATTTTTTGAAGCACAAGCCCTCCGTTTAACGATGTGAGCTCCATTTCATCAAGCTGATGGCGAATGGCTGTTTTGAGCGTTTCAATTTGCTTCACCGTCTTTTTCTCCGTAGCGCGGAGCTGCTTGACATACTGCTCTGTTTTATAAATGAAATTGTCTAACCGTTCACGGTCAAACAGTGACTGTTCTTTCTTTTTTACATAATCTTGATACGCTGTGTGTACAGATGACCATTTAATCAGCAGAGACTGATAATTCAACAGCTCATCCTGATGTTCAAGCTTGTACGTCCACATTTGCTGAACAACTACTAATAACAGCGGTAAAAAAGTTCCAGCTTCTTTGCGTTTTGCGATAATTTCATGACTTTCAAAGCTCGCCATTAAAAACAGCGGCGCATTCATACTAAATAGCAGTGCTGGCGGGTAATTAACAGGAATAAAGATACTCATTACGGTTGCCATAAGGCCTGAAATAGCAGGGTATGCGTGCGGAGGCAGCTGTTTGTACAGTTCAATTGTCCCTTTTTTCTGCAGTAGTTTCACAAGTGCTTCCTGCTGATATTCTCCTAATGCATCAATCATTCTTTCCTGATACATGGGGGATAGCTGTTCAATCCAAGTCATCAGCTGCTGCTGAAACACAGCTTGCTGACGATTTGTAGCAATCATATATTGCGAATCAATTAGATGAAAGAACAGTCGAATTTGATGGCGCATTACGTCTTCTAACGTATGACAGCGTGCAATTGAAAACAGCTCATTGTATTTAGATACAAGTAAATTTCCAATGTTATCGCTTAGCTCATACAGCTCGCCATTTGTTGTAGCATGGGAAACAGGAAGTTCAAAAAACTTCGCCATTTCGAGCAAAATATGCAAATGCATGTCTACTTCAGGCTGTTTTTCAAGCAATTTCATTTCTTCTACCAATGAGGCCTGAAAATCCGTATGCTCCGTTTGCTGATACTGCGCTGACATTTCCGTATAAATGCGGTGGTCACATAACACATAAGCAGCTCTTAGGATATCGCCTTTAGACGTAAGCAACCCATACAATAACTGTTGTCCGTTCATCTTCACACCGTCCTTCATTAAATTTTCTTACTATAGCGTTCTATCATTTTATACTTTTTCTATAAATTCGATGCAATAGTTCAAATTTCCTGTTATCTTTCTTCTTGCTTCCTTAATACAAAAAGCGCCGTCCAACACGACATCAGCGCAGGTGGAATAGTCCAAGTCATATATCGCCACTCACCCGTCACAAGCGCCATAATGGGAAAGATGAGCGGAAAACCTATTAGTACTATGATAACACGTGCTCGGCTTACCGATTTTTTCATAGTGCATCGCCCCTTCTGTTCGTCCCTTATTCCTATCATACCCTTTCGCTTCTATATCATTAAACACCTTTATAAACCGTTCGTACATTTCTTTGTTTTCTAGACAGTCTATGACATAAGTTTTAAAAAAGAACAGAGGATACCCCTTACCTTGGTGAATCTCGTAAGAAGCTTTTATGTTTTGACAAGCTAAATCGAGAAAAATGTGTTATGGTAAAAGAAAATTTCGTTTTTACTACCTACATTGAAACGAAAGGGTTGATCGTATGAACATTTTTTTGATTGGCGCAAGCGGCAGGACGGGACAGGAATTGATCAAGCAAGCGATTAAAAACGGACATTATGTAAAAGCTTTTGTACGAAATCCAGCTAAGCTTAAGATAACACATGCGAACGTACACGTCATACAAGGCGACGTGCTTGATTATTATGAAATTTGTCAGGCCATGCGAGGATGTGATGCAGTGATTTCTTGTCTTGGAACCGAAAATTTAGGGCCTTCTACCCTTTTAGTCGAAACGACCAATCTGCTGATTCAATGTATGAACGAAAACGGAATTCAGCGTATCGCCTATACGGCCTCTGCCGGAATCCACGGAGAAATTCCAGGAGTGACAGGCTGGCTTGCTCAGCGTATTTTAAAAAATGTGCTTCGCGATCATCACGAAGCGGTGAAGCTCTTAAAAATAAGCGGACTCAACTGGACCATCGCTCGACCAATGGGTTTAACGAGAGGCCCATTAACCACGTATTATCGTATAGCAGAAGAAAGCATACCGGAAAACGGACGTAACATCAGCCGTGCTGACGTAGCTCATTTTCTGCTTCAAGCCGTGGAAAACAACAGGAATATAAAAAAATCACTAAGTCTTTCGTATTAAGTGTTCAAAAGGAGTGTTGATAGTGAACCTATCAAAAAATTTTCTGAAAATAAGTCTCATACTTTTAATGGCATGCGTCTTTATTGAAGGTAATTTCCAGGTGGCGCTTGGCATCTTTGCTGCTGTGTGCATGCTTGTCATTATTTTTGCCAAGCCCCTTTCAAAATCGCTGCTGCCTGCTAATAAAAAAACAGAAAAAAAAGATCGTGAAACGTTAATGATGATTATTGGTGTCATTGTTTTTGTGTCGGGAAGCTTTTTTATTGCGTAGCAGGTGTGTAACTTGCTCAAATTCAAATTTCCAATAATATAGATGGTTGTGTCGTAAGTGGGATATTCGATTTATGGCACAGCTTTTTTGTTTTTAATGAGCGTTTTTTATAAAGGGGTTTGAGTGATACAAAAATAGCTACGCCAGCCAGCTGCTTGTCTTTTATATACATATAATTCCATAATTTGAATAAATTGCTTACCAAACCCTCTTATGCTTTTTTCATCAGCTCATATAATAAATATATGTAAAAACTATCACAAGGCAAGCGTCAAATGATGTGTCTATAGAAAGAGGAGGAAGATAAATGAAATGCCCCCATTGCGCTTATTCTAATCCAGAAGGGGTACAATTCTGCTTAAACTGCGGCCATGAAATCGTGGACCATGATGAAAACTACAGCATATTCTACTTGTTTGCCCATCGTGTTGATAAGATTCCGAGAAATGAACGTTCGGTTGAACCTAAATTTCGAAATATATTCTCTCGAGTCTTCCGGCATCACAGTGAAATGGAAGCTGAACGACTTTTTATTGTAGGAACAGCACTTACGACTCCTAAAATAGAAGAAGTTGTAAATACATGGCCAAAACCTTGGCTTTTTGCAAGGGTTTTTCTTATTGCGCTTGTCGCATACTTAGGATTATATCTAGGCGTAAGTTTGTTCGAAAACAGTAACTTCATACCAGGTCTTATTGTGGTCGGTGCTTTTGCTGTTCCATTTACTACCCTGATTTTCTTTTGGGAAATGAACGCTCCGCAAAATATTGCTATTTATAAAATCGTTTATGTAGTTTTTATTGGCGGAATCCTCTCGCTTCTATTAGCACTTGTGTTTTACGATATTCTTGGAAATAATACAAATGTGATTGTGATTGGAATATGTGAGGAACTGGCAAAAGTTATCGCTGTTATTTATTTTGTGCGCAATCTTAAATATAGATATATCCTTAACGGCCTTTTATTGGGAGCTGCAATAGGAGCAGGTTTTGCTGCTTTTGAAACTGCTGGCTATGCTTTACGAGCACTTCTTTCAGACAGCTTTCACATGCTTTATTCTACAATACTCTGGCGCAGTATTTTTGCTCCCGGAGGACATGTGGCTTGGGCTGCCTTGACAGGGGCTGCAGTCTGTATTGTACAAGGAGATAAGAGATTTCAGTGGAGCATGTTAATAAAAACAAAATTTCTCGGGGTATTTTTGCTTGTCGTTTTCATGCATGCTCTTTGGGATTCACCTATACTGAATACTTTCCCGGCAGGACATACGATTTTAACAGTTATATTATGGATTTTAGTATTCAGTATGATTCGTATTGGTCTAAAAGAAATCGCGGATAAAAAGCTGAAGTTGACCTATCATAAAGAAGATTCGACACCCTCATAGGAAATGTTCAGCTTGCATTAAGCTACTCGTTTTAACTTTTTGTTACCTTTATGTTTCATTTTAAAAATTGTTGTTACAAATTGTAAAAACCAGCATTCAAATTGCCTGTATATGGTATGATAACCTTAATAACGTGAAAGGGTGACTTGGTGGATGAATCTCACTGAAATTAAGCATATGATAGCAAATTTAGTAAATTATAAAGATAGCGATATTACTCATACTCTTGCCAATAGGTTTACACTAAGTTATTCAAAGCAATTAAACAGCTTTCAAATTCATGACAATGAAAACGATGTCATGCATCGTTATGAAGAACTGGAAACAACAGCATTAGCTTTGTTTAACATGATCCATAACCTTCCTGGAACCATTTGTAAACATGCTAATTCCTTTGAACAAGTTTAAAGCGGTCAAAAAGGTTCATATATTAAATAATATGAGCTTTTTTGACTGTGTCTATATATTTTAGTTATTTATAACATACAACGTTATTGAGCAAATCAGCCACTAGATTTCCGTGATTATAAACCCATTAGCCTTCCATGGATTCCCGCCTGCGTCTACTGCCAGTGAACTTTGAGCCCCAATAATATAGTGATGAGGATTAGCATGTTTTACAGCTTCATCAAGAGGAGCCTGATCTAACAGCTCCGCCAGATTCATCTCCCAATGCATTAAAAGTATTTTGACCGAGTTCTACATGAGCTATTTCTTCTAAAAAAACACCTTCACCAAACCTCGATATTGCGTTTCTTTTCCCCTAGAGTTAGAGCTTTGAAAAATATTGCATCACCTTATTTTGAAGCAAAAAAAAGGTACCTCTACTTAGTAGAGGTACCTTTTTTATTTCCAATTTGCTTTTTGCAATTTATAAAAGCTCTTTCTTAACAGTCTGTATTTTTTGATTTGTGAAGAGGTGGTGGAATCAGCCAACCCTTTTCTTTATTAAGGCGTAAAAACTTACCCCCAAGAGCTACTTTCTGCATATGAATTTGGCTAAACATAGCTGCAATATCTTCACGAATAGATTGTCCAATTAATTGGCTGCAAGTTACGAGACCAGCAGCGATATCCATTGAAATGGCTGCTGCAACCTCTGGATCTTGAACACGTGCCCCTACTGGAATATCATCTAAACATGCTTCTGGACGTTCAGGAGGAGTCGGCGGTAAAGCCACTCCATTTTCTTTTAACAATGTCTCTACACCTTTCATCTCTTGCTGACACTGCTCGATTGTTTCTTGAACTAATTTATGTAGATCTTTATCTCCTACATGATTTAAAAATGTTTGATAGCCAGCTACTAACCCTTTTGAGACAGAAAGAAACGACCACGTACCGAAAACTTCACCATAGTGCATTGGTTCATCTGTAGGGTTCCCGCTTAAAATACCCATTGTTATCCTCCTTAAAATACTCATAATAGTGTGCCACCTTTCTAACATATGCACATAACTACTGTTTCCCTATGCGGCTTTTTTATTCTAGATATTAACAGATACCTTAATTAATACACGTGGATACTAACCTTTAAAATAAGCAAAAAAACTGCTTATAGCAGTCTTTTTGCAGTCCTTATATGGAATAGCAAATGCGTTGAATTCACCGTGAAACTTTTCTTTTGTAGAGAAAAACAAATTTTTTTGAACCCCAAAAAAAGACCTCTCGAATATGTCGAGGGCCTTTCTTTTCTTATTTAGAGAAAACTTTTTCACGAGTCAAATCATGATGTAGCGAAGTATCAGGAATTTCTGGATCAGGAACCTGTCCTTTTGCTACAGGATCTTTGATATATACATATTCACCGCTTCCGTCTGGAGCGCTTCCATTAGCCCATGGTCCCTCTTCTGATTCAGCTCCTTGGGAGAGGTTCCAAAACTCATAAGCTTCCGGCTGTGATTCTTTTTCAGCCTCAGGAGGGAAAGATGCCGGAACAACTACTCCATTTTTTTCTTCCAGTTCCTTTATCGCTTCCATCCACTGATACTGATGATAACGATCACGCGCTAGCATTTTTCGGAACGTCGCACGTACACCTTCATCTTTTGTCATATGGTACAACCTAGCTACTTGAAGTCTACCTTGGCTTTCTGCATGCAAGTTTGAACGCATGTCCGCTAATAAATTCCCACTTGCTACGATATATGAACCGTTCCACGGAACTCCATTTGAATTAGTAGGCAAACCGCCAAGTCCGCTCACTAGTAAGTGCTGAGGATTAATTCCTCCCATGATAGCTGCTGTTGCAGGATCTTTCGCGGCTTCTGCTTGATCTTCGGGAGAGGCTCCATCAAGCAATTGACTAATAAGTGAACAAAGCATCTCTACATGTCCAATTTCCTCTGTACCTATATCCATCAGCATATCTTTATACTTTTCTTCTCCTCGACAGTTAAATCCTTGAAAGAGGTATTGCATCATTACTGTCATTTCACCGAATTGTCCACCTAGTACTTCTTGAATCTGCCGAGCAAGCATCGGATCTGGGCGATCTACTTTCACTTCAAATTGCAGTTCTTTTTGATGACGAAACATGTTAACTCCTCCTTTAATTTCCTTTTAGAAATTTGTTATTTCCTCTTTTTTTCGTTTCCCTCTTCTTATTTTAATTAATCACTAATTTTCTACTTTTTGTCATCTTGAAAGAAAATAGATAAAAAAACCTATTAAACCTACTTTAATAAGCAGACAGCCACTCAACGAGAAGGATAAAGGACCTATATGCTATTCTTAAAGATAAGGACCCACCTAAACATTTCTCTACTATTCGTTCAGTTTATAAAGCTCTTTCTTTTATAGTCAAAACCACTGCAAGACAGAAAATTATTTATAAAAAAAAGAGCTGGTTTAGACCAGCTCCTTTTTTACTATTACTTCTCTATACCTGCTTTGATTTCTTTAATCATACCTTCCATTGACTCAAGGCCTCCTCCAGATAAATACCAAAGGCCTGGATCAAGGTACACAACGTGATTGTTCTTCACTGCATTGACTTCTTTTACATACTCATTTTCAACAATTTGTTTAGCAGATGATTTTTCACCAATTGCTGCGCCGCGGTCAACCACGAATAAGTAATCCGGGTTTTGTTTAACTAAATATTCATATGCAATGCTTTGACCGTGCTTAGCGGATGGATCTAGGCTATTATCTGCTGCTTTGATACCGAATACATCATGAATTAATCCGTATTTAGAACCTGGACCAAACGCTGTCATTTTGCTATCATTTGCCATCATTACAAGTGCTTTTTTATCTAGTTTGTCAGCTTGGTTTTTCAAATCCGCAATTTGCTTATCAATCGCTGCTAACTCTTTTTTCACTTGATCTTCTTTATCGAAAATTTGTCCTAGTACTTTTGTATTTTCTTTAAATGACTTCATGTAGTGCTGGTTGTCTGTATCGATATAGATCGTCGGCGCAATTTTTGAGAATTCATCAAATGAATCCGCTTGGCGGCCTTGAATAATAATTAAGTCTGGTTTTAGTTCTGCAATTTTTTCAAAATCAGGCTCTTTTAAGCCACCTACATTTGCGTACTTATCATCTTGATACTTTGATAAATACTCAGGGAGCGCTTGTTTTGGTAAGCCCGCTACTTCAACACCTAGTTTATCTAGCGTATCAAGTGCACCCATGCTGAATACTACAACTTTTTTAGGATTTTTCTCAATTTTAATACCATCTTTATTAAACTGATCCGTTACCGTTACCGTCTCTTTTTGTTTACTTTCTCCACTTGATGTTTCTTTTGCCCCTTGATTACCGCAAGCGGCTACAACAATCGCAGTTAAGACTGCTACAAACATTAATAATACTTTTTTCACGTTCGTCACCTCATGAATAAATTTTTATGAAAAGTACACACAAATACGCTGTCCGTCAACCATTTGGATAGGAATATCCATATCGTATATGTCCTTTAATACGGGCGTTTGAATGATGGTTTCTGTTGGACCTTCACGGATTACTCGACCGTTTTTAAGCGCCACAATATAATCCGAATAGACAGATGCAAAATTAATATCGTGAATGACAATCACAATGGTTTTGCCTAAGTCTTTTACGAGCCGTTTCAACAGCTTCATAATTTCAACAGAATGCTTCATATCCAAGTTATTGAGCGGTTCATCTAAGAAGATATACTCCGTGTCCTGTGCAATGACCATAGCGATAAAAGCTCGCTGACACTGCCCCCCGCTCAGTTCATCTAAGTATTTATCTTGAATACTTTCAAGCTTCATATAACTCAGCGCCTGGTCAACCGCTTGTTCATCGCTTTTTGTTAAGCGGCCTTTTGAATAAGGAAAGCGGCCGAAATTTACGAGTTCACGTACGCTAAGCCTAATATTAAGCTGATTGGACTGTTTTAAAATGCTCATTTTTTTGGCTAAATCTGAGCTGTCAATATTCTCTATATTTTTTCCTTCTATAGATATTGACCCTGAGTCAGCTTTAATGAGACGGCTCATAATTGAAAGCAGCGTACTTTTCCCCGCTCCGTTTGGGCCGATAAATGACGTGATTTTTCCTTTTGGAATCACGACGGATGTTTTTTCTAAAACGGTTTTTCCCCCGTATGTTTTACTGACATTTGTTACTTCTACCATGATTTATTCTCCTTTAGCAGCAAATAAATAAAGTAAATTCCGCCGGCAAAGTCAATGATGACGCTCAGCGTGGTGCTGAAGGTGAACACTTTTTCAACAATAAATTCTCCTCCGACGAGAGCTATAACACTAAGCAGCAGTGATCCCATCATTAGATAGGTGTGCTTGTACGTTTTGAACAGCTCTCTCGCAAGGTTCACAACAAGCAGTCCAAGAAATGTAATCGGCCCAACTAACGCTGTAGCCACTGAGACAAAAATGGCGATCACAATCAGCATTTTTTTGACGAGCTTGTCATAATCAATACCTAAATTTACCGCATGTTCTCTTCCTAGCGACAATACATCAAAAATGGATGTAAAGCGCCATATGTAAATGCCAAGTAGGATAAATATAACGGCTGCTATGTATAGCAAATCGGTATTAACATTGTTAAAGCTTGCAAATGATTTATCCTGTACAACTTGAAATTCATTCGGATCGATTAGCATTTCCATAAATGAAGACATGCTTTTAAATAAGGTGCCGAACACAATTCCAACCAGTAAAATAAAGAAAATATTCTTACCGGCTTTTTTGAACATCAGCATGTAAAGCAAAACTGAAAAAATAATCATCAGCGAAACGCAAAGAAGAAAATTAAGATTTTTGTTCATGATGACAATATTCGTCGAGCCAAAGATGTACACAATAAACGTTTGCAGAAATAAATACAGTGAATCCAGCCCCAGAATACTAGGAGTTAGGATTCGATTATTTGTAATTGTTTGAAAGATAACAGATGAAAACGCAATGGCTCCTCCAGTTAAAACAATCGCAACGACTTTTTCAATTCTTCGCGGCAGTGTGTACTGCCAGTAGCCTAAATCGTAGCCAATAAACAGTGCCGCTGATAAAATGGCCAGCGCGGCAAGAATGATGATTTTATATTTGTTATGCATAACGACCTCTCCTTATCAGCATAAAAAGAAAGATCGCACTTCCTATTACACCAACCATTAGCCCAATGGAGATTTCATAAGGGAAAATAATGATTCTGCCTAAGATATCGCACGCAAGTACAAACACAGCTCCAAGCAGGGCTGTATGAGGCAGACTTTTTCGTAAATGATCTCCACGGTAAATCGATACGATATTTGGAATAATCAACCCTAAAAAAGGCAGCATGCCAACGGTCAAAATCGTAATTGACGTAATAAGCGAAACGATGACTAATCCAATGTTCACGATTTGTTTATATTTCACGCCTAAATTGATTGAAAAGCTTTCTCCCATACCAGCAACCGTGAACTTATCTGCATAAAGATAAGCAATTATTAAGAGCGGTATACTCAGGTATAAAAGTTCATATCTCCCTTTGACCACAAGCGAAAAATCACCTTGCAGCCATGAAGAAAGGTTTTGAATCAAATCGTATTTGTAGGCGATGAAGGTAGCTAAGGAACTTACAATACTACCGAGCATTAAACCAACTAGTGGAATATAAATCGTATCGTTGAATTTAATTCTATCTAGTATTCTCATAAACAATAGATTACCCGCAAGTGAGAAAATGAAAGCAATGGTCATTTTTAATAGAGGGCTTGCTGAAGCAAATACTAGTAGAGAAATTAACACACCAAGTCTTGCCCAGTCCATCGTTCCTGCAGTCGTTGGAGATACAAACTTATTTCGCGTAATTTGCTGCATAATTAATCCGCAAATACTAAGGCTCATTCCCGCCATAATAATACTCAAAAGCCTTGGAAAACGACTAAAAAACAGCGTTTGACTTTCTTCTTTTGTTAAATGAAACAGGTCTACTGCTGACAAATCTTGTACTCCTATAAAAAGAGAAGCAACCGCTAGTACGGCAAATACAAGAATTAACTGATAAAACTTCAACTTTCCTTACTCCTTTCTTCCCGCTATAAGTCTACTTATCTCCTCCTTCATCATCTGTAAATGATTATCATTATCAATTGACTTCTTTTATCATATCATTATTTTCTAAATAATCAATGGTTTTATCAAAATTCAGGCAAAAAAAATGCCTTAACAGGTAGCTCTGTTAAAGCATTTTAAGGTTTAATTACGTTTGAAAATGACGATTTCTCTCTGTATACAAAAAGGATGGCTCCTTGTTGCTATCCTTTTTGTGTATTAACTTCATATACATATATATGAAATATATGTTTATATTTGAAAGAAATCTACTTATTTTGCAAATACATGGTTTCCGATAACTGCCGTTACTTGCTGCGTTGCAACCCATTGGCTTTCGGCAATTTGCGGATTATAGAAAAACAGTGCATCGTTTTCATGCGGGTTTGCTAATGCTTCGTTTACCGCTCGTTTTGATTCTTCTGATGCAGGCTGATTAATTGCTCCGTTTGCTACTGGTGAAAATTGATATACGCCGTTTCCTAGCTGCTGATAAATAACGTCGTGAATGTTATTTGGAAATTCCGGTGAAGCTACACGGTTTAATACCACAATTGCTACCGCTACTTTTCCTTGGTACGGCTCCCCTTTTGCCTCTGCCTCTACTAATCTTGCTAGTAAATCTTGATCTTGTGCAGAAACCGATGTAGACGGAGCAGTTTGTGCCGGCGCCGGTGCTTCTCCTTGAAGTTTTAATGTTTGTCCGATTGTAATGATATCATTTTGTAAACCGTTAACAGCTTTTAACTGATCAACAGTCATGCCGTTTTGTGTTGCAATATGATATAAAGTTTCTCCTTGTGCTACTGTATGTACAGATGATGCCGGACTAGCGGCAGGTTGTGCTTGTCCCTGGTCAGGAATCGTTAATGTTTCTCCAACGTAAATCATGTCGTTTTGACGGTTATTAGCACCTTTCAGTTCATCTACCGTAACCCCATTTTGTTGGCCAAGCCCCCACAAGGTATCTCCTTTTACGACTTTGTGCGAAGCTGCTGCTGCTGCTGTTCCTTGACTTGCTAGAAATGCTACAGACGCTGCAGAAGCAACTGCCCATTTTTTTACACGTTTTTTACTCACAAAAACTACCTCCTAAAATTTGAACCTGCTATTACCTTAGCACATAGATTCGCCTTTTCATTAAAAAAAACAGTAACATTTGTTCTAATTGGATTAAGTTTCTTACAGTGCCATTCGTTATGTTACAACTTTTACATGACCCTTAAAGAATATGTAGAAATATGACGATTCCATTGCGAAACGAGCTTTTTTATTCATTTACTTAGATTTCTCTTTCTGTAAAAACCTTGATTTTATTTATCATTAATCTCAGAGATAAAAAGGAAAACAGCAGACAAATAGAGAAATAGTGTAATTATTGAGGAATGATTCAACGCTTCTTTGTCAATTTACGTTTGTTTATTAATAAAGGAGGTCTATTTGGATGTGTGCAAATAAAATGTATGTGACGTATAACACGGAAAAACCGGCTATCACGATTCAAGGAGCTTTTTATCATACGGGAGGAACGCAGGAAGAGTTTTTGCGGGAATTCAAGTACTGGCTTGAATCCCACGGCTGGTCATTTATGGGCGTAACAAATGAAACAACGATGACAACAGCAAACAAAGAATTAAAAGAAACGATGGAACAGCATAAAATAGAAGGCAAAAAGGTTCAAAGGCTAGAAGATTTATAACGATTGCCGCTATGACTCTTTACACATGTCCAAACACCAATACGTAAAAAAGCCCTTAGATAAGCTAAAGGCTTTTTTACATTAACGCGAAAGTGCGACCATCTTCTGATTTTCTACTCGCTCTTCAGTAGGCTTCCTCATTTCTTTTTCCGTCCATACGCCAATGCGTTTTTGTCTTTTTCCAAGCGGCTGTTTTTCGCATGCGTAACAAATTTCTGAAATATCATCAAAATGAGCTAACGACATCTTTATTCCTCCTTTTCTAAATATATATAGGCAAGTTAGTATGTTACTTCCCTTATTTCCCAAAGCTAAACTACTTTATTTTATATTTAAACGTTTTATAAACAAACAGAATAAATAATTTCTACTTCATTATCATTTAGATTGTTTTATTTAGGAATAGGCGGGTAAACACAAACTATCTCACCTTATACCCTGAAGTTTGAAACTGTCACGTAAAAAAGCGGCTTTATATATGTATATAAAGCCGCTTTTTTATGTCTTTTTATTTCGGTTCGCCCACTTCATTTAACGGATAGTAGCGAAACTGCACTTTTCCAATAACTGATTTTTGTGAAATGAAGCCAAATGCTCGTCCGTCATGACTTACAGGACGATTGTCCCCCATTACAAACAGCGAATTTTTTGGTACCTTTACTTTGCCGTCAGTTTCAGGCAGCGTTTGAAGCGTAAAATCTTCTGTGAATTTTTCACCAGGTGCAAGAGATTTTTTAGAATCTTTTAAATACGGCTCTTTGTAAGCTTTTCCGTTAATATACAGAACGTCATTTTTCATTTCTACCGTATCTCCCGGCAGTCCTATTACACGTTTAATATAATTTTCATCTGCATCCGGCGCATGAAACACAATCATATCAAAGCGATCAACATCACTGATTTTATTTAAAATGACGCGGTTTGAATCTTCAAACGTTGGAGACATTGATTCTCCGTGTACCGTAGTCGGCGCAAATAAAAAATGGCGAACTCCCACTACTATAACTAGTGCAATAATAATGGATTTAATCCATGAAAACACTTCTTTTTTTACATTATTTTTGCTCATTTTAAAACATCCCTTACGTCAAAATATACTTTCATCATAGCATCAAATAGAGGGAAAGTATAATAATAACCGAATAATCTTATTTATTGATCACCGTTTGTCACTGTGCCTTGGTGGAAAAACAAGCGCCACTTTTCTTCTCCTTTTCGCCAAATAGAACTGCGAAGCGTCTTTTTTCCTGCCGTATGGTTCATAAGATGATATGTAGTTAACACGCAGTCAGGAGACAATACGTCTACATGAAAATGAGATATCTCAAATACATCTGGCGAAAGTACATGATTGTCGTTGTAATCTTCTCGTTTCCATACCCTGCCCGAGCTGCCGAACTCCACGTAATCATCTGCAAGAATGTTTGAAAGCTCTATAGCAGAGGTGCGTACTTCTGGTTTTAAGTGTATGCATTCTAGCTCATAAAATGTTTGAATAGTATTCTTCATTTTTACTCATCTCCTCTTACACTTATTATAAAGAAATAACGCGTTATTTTCACTCGAACAAGTAATACCTCATATCGGGTTATAGATATGAGTATGGTTTGTTCAACTAACGTTATAGCTTCTATTCTTACCTGCAATCCAATCGCTAATGATTTTCACTACAATCTCCATAACAAATACTGTCAGAAATGAATAAAACACTGCATTCTCCTAAAACACTTTGTATCTATTTATTGTTTTCTACCTGGCTAGTAAAAATTTTTCGTAAGTGCTTTCCTTTTCATCTCAGAACCTATTGACTATTATTTTCATTTCCTACAAAATTAACAATTGTGCATGGTCTACATGTCAATAAGAGCAAAACAGATACCTATTTTGCAAAATTGAAGGAGGAACAACATGAATATCAGTACCATTAAAAGAGAAGCTAAAGCTTCTTTAAAAAATCGCTGGGGACTAGCAATTTTACTGACGGTGGTAACGTACGGAGTATATACGCTTTTACCTATTCCGTTTGAAATTGTGGCAAGCGGAGGCTATGAGAATTGGATGAACGGTGAATCTGATTCGGCCTCATGGATTTCAACTGCATTTGCTATCGTCTTTTCGCCTCTTCTAATGGCGAACTACTGGGCATTTTTAGGTTTGGCGCGAGGCGAATCTGTCCAGGTGGGGCATTTATTTAAAACATTCCAAGACTTTGGTCTTTATGTAAAGTCATTAGGGATTTATGTGCTAATGACTCTTTATGTGATGCTGTGGTCATTGCTTTTACTGATCCCAGGAATTATTAAAGCACTAGCATATTCACAAACGTATTTTGTTTGTAAAGATAATCCCACTTACTCGATGAATCAAGCGATTACAGAGAGCCGCAGGTTGATGAATGGCTATAAAGGACAGTACTTCCTGCTGCTATTAAGCTTTCTTGGATGGTTTTTATTAAGTATTTTCACACTGGGAATCGGCTTTTTATGGTCTATTCCATACCTTTCTTCTTCACTTGCTCGTTTTTATGAAAATCTTTTAAACGAACGCTCATCACATGCTGAATAATAAAAAAACCTCTTCATCGTGAAGAGGTTTTTTTTCATAAGAACGCTACTTGCATAAGTGAAGCTCCTATGTCATAAGGCTTACTAAGAGACTAGAAGAAAGGCGGAAGCTCATATGTATACCACAAGTGATATTTGTCAGCAGTTTGGCCAGATTTTAAATGCTAAAAGCAAAGTTAGTTCAACGGGATGCTCAGTGTCGCTTAAAAGAAGCTTTCAAGCTCAAGTTCAAGGGCGGAAAAGCAGCTCTGTCGTTCCTGTTGGTGTATCATTTGAGGCTATAGACGCACAGGGCAACGCGTTAAACTTGGCTGAAATTGCTATTTTATAAGAAGAAATTCCTCGTTTTACGGAAGCGGCTGCGCGCCAAGGTCTTATCTTAAGCGCTTTGCATAACCACTGGCTTTTTACAGAACCTGTCCTTATGTATCTTCACATTCAATCTGTAGAGCCTCCTTTACACTTCGCGAAAAAAATGGCTTTTTGTTTTTCAATGCTCAAAAGTCTTCCCATTCCGACGAACGAATAATTTATTAAACGCATCTCTCGAGTACATTAGAGCAGTGAGAGATGTTTTTTGTACCTATAGATTATTAATATAGCTAAAGGAAACCTCCCTACCTTTTAAGTAATTAACAAAAGGGCGAATGTTTCATAAACATTCGCCTTTTTTATTTTTAACATTTTATCCAGCATGCGTCTAAGTCTCCCCAAGTCTCCGGAAGAGGAGCAGTGCATAAAATATAATCAATGTGCTTTAAAGAATCTATTTTGTAGTTCGCCTTCACTTCTAGCTTGGAATGATCAGTCAATACAATGGTCTGATTTGCATTGGCGATGAAGACTTTAGACAGCAGGCACTTTTCTAAATCAAAGCTCGTAATCCCAGCTTCGGGATGAAGGCCGTCAATTGAAATAAAGGCTTTATCTACATAAAATTCTTTTGCAGCCCTTTCTGCTAGGGATCCAGAAGCCCGAAAATGCTTACTTCTTACATGACCTCCTAGAAAAATAATTTCTCCGCTGAAAACCTGCTTGTTTTGGTAGTCAATTAGCATAGTCACAAGAGGAAAGGAATTTGTAATAACCGTTATATTAGAAATATTGACAAGTGACGAAACCATTTGCATGGTCGTGCTGCCTTCATCTATAAAAATAACGTTGCCTTCCTCTATCAACTCAGTTGCTTTATTCCCTATTTTTTTCTTTTCTTTGCTTCTTATGACTTCTCGCTCAAACATAGGCGGCTCAGTAATTTCTGTTTCTATTTTCACGGCCCCGCCATACACTTTTTTTAACTTTTTTTCCCCTTCTAATTCTTCTAGATAACGGCGAATAGTCTCAGTCGATACATCAAAAGCGTGTGCTAAGTCGTTTACTTTGACTTGCCCTTGATGTTCAATCAAATCTAAAATTGTTTTTTTACGTTGTTCTGCCAATAAAGACACATTATTGCACTCCTAACTCTATGAAAAAATTTGCTCATGTAAAGATGATATTTTCTTTCTTCATGTCTAGTAAGACCTTGCTTCTTTACCTCTTGAAAGATAGTACTCCGCTAAATTTAATACTGGTTCGTGCGAAATATTGCTGGCACCACCTAAACAAAATACTTTCATTGCTGAATCTCCTTCCGCCTCACTGTCGAATGAATCACTTCTAGCAACCTTTCGATATCTTGTTTATGTACATCTCCAATGTTTCCAATTCTAAAGGTGTCAACTTGAGAAACTTTTCCTGGATAAATGACGAAACCTTGTTTTTTTAAAGATTGATAAAATCCTTGAAATGTAAAAAGAGAATCGTTAGGGTAAAGAAATGATGTAATAATGGGTGACTGCTGTTTTGACTGCAGTAGCGTATTAAACCCTAGCTTCCTCATTCCTGTCACTAGCAAGTGCTGATTTTCTCGATACCGCTTAAAGCGAGCTTGGACTCCTCCTTCTTCTTCAAGTTCGAGTAGCGCCTGATAAAATGCCCGGACCACATGAGTTGGGGAGGTAAAGCGCCATTTTCCTTTATCCTTTTCCATCGTTTTATATTGATCATAAAGATCGAGTGAAAGGGAACGGGCATTTCCTTTACACTTTTTAAGCTCGTCTGTTTTAGCAATGACAAACCCGAATCCAGGAACGCCTTGAATGCATTTATTTGCACTGCTGATAAGCAAATCAATTTGCAGCTGCTCTATATCCATTGGTATACCACCAAAACTGCTCATGGCATCTACAATAGTCACTTTATTATAGCGCTTAGCAATGCCACATACTTCTTCAATAGGATTTAGAATTCCTGTTGTCGTTTCACAGTGAACGACAGCTACATGAGTGATGTCTTCGTCTTCCTGAAGCAGTCGTTCAATCGCATCTGTATCAAGAGACTCAGTTTCATTTACTTTATATACAGTGTTATTAATTCCGATTGCTTCACACATCTGAACCATTCTTAAGCCGTAAGCTCCATTTGTTGCTATTAAGATTTTCCCTTTATTCCTCGGTATGAATGTTCCTATGGCTGCTTCTACACAAAACGTGCCGCTTCCTTGCATTAACACAGCAGTGTATAAAGAAGATGCCGTTGCCAGCTTGACTAAGCGCTTTCTTATATCTTGGACGAGATTATTATATTCATCATCCCATGTACACCAATCTTTCAGCATCGTTTCGCGAACCGAAGCTGTCGTAGATAATGGACCTGGAGTTAGAAGCAAATATGGATTTTTCATAATAATCCTCCTTTTTATTGTTGTTCCAGTTGATTAATCACTTGATCAAGATCAGATATACGATCAACTACGAAATTTGCCCCGGCTTCTTCTAAACGGCTTCGCACTTCTTCCATTTTTATTTTTAATTCTTTTTGATCCATATTCTTTTCCGCTTCTTCAGAAAGTCCCATCTCACTGCTTCCTAAAATCACGCCCACTGTCCACATGCCGGCATTTTTTCCTTCTTGCATATCTGTTACGGTGTCTCCTACTTTTATGATACGATTCATGGGAAAGACACCTAACTCCATGGCATTACGGTAACACATCCATGGATACGGCCTGCCTGCTTTTACATCATCTGCTGTGAAATAACAATCCGGTGAATATCCTTTTTCTTTTGCTTTGGGCGCAACAATCTCCATCATTTTTTTCGTATACCCCGTCGTAGAACCTATTTTAATATTTCTGTTTCGCAAACGCTCTGTAAGCTCAACGGCTCCGGGAATAGGCGTGGTGAAGTCTTCTAATATATAGAATAAGCTTGCTTCAAATTCATCATTCAGTTTTGCAACATCTTGTTCTGTTGGCATTGATCCGTGTGCTTTTTTCCACTCCTGTTGAATACGCGGCATCTTAAGAAGCGCTCGGATATGTTCAATTTTCAGCATGCCCATTGGCTCTCTAGCTTCTTCAATTGTAATTTCTACCTCTTGTCTTTTAAATACCTCTAAAAATGCCTCAAGCGGAGCATAACATCCGTAATCAATCATTGTTCCAGCCCAGTCAAATACTACAGCTTCAATTTTTTCCATTTTCCCTCTTTCCTTTCGTTATTTAATTTGCCATTTACAATATCTTTGATAAATAGTTTTCTCATTCGTAGAGAATTCCTACGATGGCCGAAAGCGGTAAAAATAATGAGTGCACTTATCTCTGAGGCTGTTTTTTACACTTAACAAAATGAAAGTGCTTTAGATGTTGTTTTTTGTTGTTTTCACACTTTTTTTATATTATAACACGTTAAAACAATAAAAAACCACAACAATAAATAATTATAAAAATGATGTAAATTCCTTTAAAATTTAGCTGAAGATTTGTTCTATGTATTTTTGAGAAGCTACATAAAACAAAAACCCGGCACTTTCCTATAAGTGCTGGGTTTCTGCTTTACCTATTTTTCCGTATATCTTTTTCAATTTTCCGCAATGCTTTTTTTGATCCTCGCCGCAGATCATGCTGCTCTTTTCGATCTTTATAGCTAATAAATAACGAATCGAGGTCATAGCCTTCGGGATATAAGTCAGCAGCTTTGATTTCAAGAGCTACTCGCTTAACATTTACTTCAATTAACTCATTCTCATAGAGTACGACTATATTGTTTGTGTTGTCTTTAGACTGATACACAATCGCATGATTTTCATAATCTAACAGTTTTACTCGATCTCCCATTTGGTATTCAACACTGTCTTTCTTCTTTTCCTTCAAAACAGTTGGTTTTTTTATTTTATTTTCTCTCACGACTTCTGTATCATACGATTTGCTTTCCATGTAGAACTTTGCTTTTTGTAAAATCTCTTCTTCTACCTTCATTTTCTTTGAAATCCAAAGCGCATTGCTTTCTCCAGATGTGCCAATTAACAGCTGATACAGAGGTTCTAATGTTTTACTATTGAACTGCATCGCGGCATTCATGAAGTCAGGATGAATTTCTGAGAAACGCTTAATTTCTCCGTAATGCGTGGTCGCGACCGTTATACAGCCCATATGATAAAACTTTTCTAAAATCGCAATTGCAAGTGCAGCCCCTTCATTTGGTTCGGTGCCGCTGCCGATTTCATCGAATAGGAGCAGCGTATTGTTCGTTGCTTTTTGCAAAATAACCGATATATTCTTCATGTGCGAGGAAAAGGTGCTCAGCGCATTTTCAATACTTTGGTTATCACCGATATCGACAAAAATATGCTCAAACAATGCAATTTCTGTTCCTTCATCAGCTGTAATATGAAATCCTAACATTGTAGCGAGCGTCAGTAGTCCAATCGTTTTTAAAACAACGGTTTTTCCTCCTGCGTTAGGTCCCGTAATAATTAAGCTTCGATAATTCTCGCCAATTTCGAATTGAAGCGGAACAATATCACCCGTTAACAGCGGGTGATATGCACCTTTTAAATGGATATATCCATAATCATTAATTTTAGGTTCGATTCCATCTGCCTGTTTACTGTATTTTGCTTTAGCAAACACCATGTCGTATTGGCTAATTAGCTCTAAATTAATATGAATATCAGCTAGCTTCTCTAACACTACTCCTGTTAAAGACGCTAAAATTTGATATTCTTCTACCTCTTCTTCTGCTTTCAAAATCGCTAGTTCCGCATTCAGCTTTGTAATAGATGCCGGCTCTATGAACACTGTTGACCCTTTAGAAGATGTTTCAACAATTGTTCCTCCAACGTGATTTTTATAGGAGGCCTTAATCGGAATCGTATAGCGGTCTCCTTTTTTACTGATGAAGAAGTCTTGAATATACTCTTTGTTTTTACTGTTTCGTAAAAATTTCGCAAGCTGTTCTGAAATCTTAGCTTCCGTTCCTTCCATATGTCTTCTGATACGCTTGAGCTCTTTGCTTGCCGCAGCGTCTACTTTTCCGGCCTTGATCGCAAAGTTAATTTCCTCTTCTATACTTGTCAGTTCTTTCATTGAATGGGCATAGGAACTTAAGAGCGAAGCAAAAAATTCTTTATCCACCATATATTGTTTTACTTTTCTGCAGCCTTTTAAAAAATCGGATACGCGCATTAACTCTTCGGGCTCTAAAATCATGCCTTTTTCAAGCTTTTCAATGACTCTTCCTATACCTGAGACACCCGATAGCGGAAGTGATTTCTCAGCATCTAGAAGTCTCCGTGCTTCTGTTGTTTCTTTGAGTCGGTTTTTTACGGTTTTAAGAGATGTGCTCGGCTGAAGTTTATCCATTAATTGTTTTCCCAGCTCACTTACGCAGTGAGATTTTACGATTTCTTTTAATTCATGATACTGCAATTTTTCAAATGTCATCGTATTCATGGTTTTTCTCCTTACTATGATTTGTCATCACATATGAAGATACCTATTCATTAGAAGGCAATGAAAAAGTAAACGAAAAAAAGCTGTGGTGATCCCACAGCTTTTTGCGTTAATCAGGCGTCTAGGGCACATATCACAAAAGAAAGCTCTGTAAAAACAGACGCCTCCCTGACGACAAATGCCGAACCCTTTATAAAGCATTGTAGGTATCTTCATAGGCAGTGAAATAAATCCATAAGCAAATAAAGGGTACCTTATTTTTTTAAAAAAATACCCATCTTACTTATTCAATTTATTTCATTTAATTGTTCCTATTTAGATACTACTCCGCTCATAAAAGCACCTCATCTATATTTTTGTTTTCATTGGCTTCTAATTTACACTCTTATCATACTATATGAAAAAGCGTACGTAAAGGAGACAGTAAAAAAGCTCAAGAGCATAACTTGAGCTTTCATGACAAAAGAAAAAAACGAAGCAGCGCCATCATTCCAACCCCGCTAATAACGGTGATGGATAAGCTTTTTGTTTTCAGTGCAATCAGTAAGGTTGGAATGACTACGATGATGACGGGCCAATTAACCTTTACGCTGTCATTTGTTTGAATGATAAAGTTTTCTACAACAAGTGCTGTTAAAATACAAATAGGAATGTAAGATAACCATTTTAGTATCGGTTCTGGCAGCGCGATGTTACGCACAACTAAAAACGGAACAATACGAGGAACTACGGTAACAAGGGCACACCCTAAAATGATGATAAGTGTTGGGTAGTGGATACTCATTTATCCGTCACCACCCCAATTGTCGCTACAATAATGGTTGAAATCAACACAGCCACATGTGAAGGCACCAAAAAAGACAGCACAATCATAAGAATCGCCATATAAAAGATTAAACGTAAATAATGATTAAGCTTTGAAGGTAACACACTTTCGATTTGTAAAACAAGCAGAGCTAAAAACATAGCCGTTAAGGCAAAATCAAATCCAAAGGCTTCTGGATTGGATAGCAAATGGCCAAAAATAGCTCCTACCGTACAGGCAATAATCCAGCTGACGTAAGCTGTTACATTTAATCCGTTCATCCAGCGGTCATTAATTGGCTCCCCTTTTGCAATTTTACTTGAAGACACTCCAAATGATTCATCTGTCAGAAGCGCTCCAATTCCAACATTTTTTAATAACGAATATTTTGTAAATTTAGGTGCGACCGTAGCACTCAAAAGAAAATGTCGTAAGTTAACGATGAATGTTGTAAGAATAATAGCTGAAATTGAGCTGTTAGCAACCATCAGCGCACAAATAATAAACTGTGCTGCTCCGGCATATACGAGCGCCGATAATAAAGCTACTTCCATAATAGAAAGATGTGAAGACACTCCAACAATTCCAGCGGCAAGCCCTATGCTTATGTAGCCGAGTAGCGTAGGGATACAATCCTTAGCCCCTTGTCTGAACGTTAAATTCATTTTTTCTCTCTGCTGTACTGCTTTTTCTGCGATCACCGTACTTCCTCCTTTTCTGCTATATTATACATCTATACGTTATATTAAACAACAGTATGTTATACTATCCTTATAATAATTAAAGGAGAACAACAATGGACGCAATCCAAGATATTATTGCTAAAAATCTTGTGAAATTACGAAAAAATCGAAATTTGACACTTGATCAAGTCTCTGAATTGACGGGTGTTAGTAAAGCGATGCTTGCACAAATTGAAAAAGGTAAATCCAGCCCGACGGTTACTACGCTTTGGAAAATTGCCAACGGTCTTCAAGTCTCTTTTTCTGTATTTATGAAAGAAGACACCCCAGATGTGCAGAAAGTAAGCATAAAACAGCTCGATCCCATCACAGACAACAAAGGTGATTACTTAGTGTATTCTTTTTTTCCTTATCATCCGGAAAAAAAGTTTGAAATTTACATCGTCACGTTAAAGCCTGGATGCGTGCATGAAGCGAAAACACATTTAGGAGATGAATACTTACTTATTAAGGAAGGAGAATTAACGGTTCGTTTTGAAAGCGAAGAACATGAATTAGTTTCAGGAGACGCTCTGCATTTTTCAGGAAATACCTCTCACAGCTATATAAATTCTTCTGAAGAAGAAGCAAGCTTTTTTTTGCTTATGCACTATCCCGAATCATAAAAAAACGTACGGATCATCCGTACGTTCTCTTTTTATTAAGCTGCGTGGGCTTGTTCTTTTTTCATTTTTTTGTTTTTCATATACCCAACTCCTACAACTGCAACAGTTAAGATAATTTGAACAGCAAGATGTAGAGCTGTACTTGGAATAAACCCGCCGATAATTTTATCTTCAACAATCATTTTTCCTGCAGACCATGCAAGCATCGCTGCTCCAGCATAAATAATAATTGGAAACTTTTCCATTGCTTTCATAATAAAGCTGCTTCCCCAAATAATAATTGGAATTGAAATTAATACACCAATCATAATTGGGACAAATTCGTGGGCTACACCTGCTAGAGCTAATACGTTGTCTAATGACATAACCGCATCTGCAATGATGATAGTTTTAACCGCACTCCATACCGTTGCTCCACCTTGAGGATTATCGCCATGATCGTGATTATCCGCTAATAATTTATATGCAATCCATACTAGCATCAAACCGCCGACCGCTCCGATTAATGGAATTTTTAATAAAGGGACAATAATAGCCGCAAATAATAACCGAAGACCAATCGCGCCTCCTGTTCCAATTAAAATCGCTCTTTTTTGTAAATCTTTTGGTACGTTACGAGCCGCCATTGCAATAACAATCGCGTTATCGCCGCTCAAAATTAAATCAAGAAAAATAATTTGCAGCAAACCTTGCACTGATACGCCAATTAGTTCCTCCATAGTTACCTCCACTTTCTTTTTTTATGTAACGTTTCTCCTTTAAATGTCCGAGCCTTTTCCTCCTTTTTTATAATTGAATACAAAAAAGACCCTTACCAAATAAGCGGTAAAGGTCTTGCTAACAACATAATGTCGCCAACAAAGCCGAGAGATAATCTCTGTAATGACGACTTTGCTGTTAAAGCTACTCCCCTTTAGGAGATACGTTCAATTATTTGTTTTTATTTACACAACTTATACTATAGTATCTCCTACATTCTGTCAAACGTTTTTTATGTAAAACGATGGTCAACGCTTTCTCTTTCAATCAGCTCATAGTTAGAAAGCGTAAGTTTCTCGACTTGTTCTCCGTTGACTAGCTTGATAATTCGCTGTGCCCCCATTTGTCCTGCTTCTTTGTAGTAATAGTTCACGGTCGTTAAGCTTGGATGAATTACACCTGTAATTTCATAGCCTCCAAAGCCGGTAATCGATACGTCTTCGGGAACGCGAAGTCCATTTAAATAAGCTGCCTTTAATGTGCCAAGTGCAATGTTATCGGTCGCACATACAATAATGGACGGGTTAAATTCTTTCATGACTGCCGTAGCTGCTCCGATTGCGTCGCTCATGTTAAAGCTTGTTTGATAACAGCGAATCTCACATTCTCTGTCTTTAAGACCTTGCTTTAAGCCTTCTTTTCGCTTTACACCTACAGCTATGTCTTTTTCTGTTACACCTAAAAAAGCGATTTTTTTATGTCCTTTTTCCCCTATGTACCTTCCAATGTCACATGCAGCTTCGTAATCTTGGTGAATTAAACTGTGGACGTCTTCATGCTGCTGTCCAATTAGCAAAACGGGAATTGAAATCGTACGGAACGCTTCCAAATGAGCTTTTGTGATTTGAACGGCAAGCAGAATAATACCAGCTACCTTCTGCTTAGCGAGCGTATAAATATTTTCGATTTCTCTTTCTAAATCTTGATTGGAATTGGAAACAATCATTTGATAGTGGTGGTCTCTAAGTTCTTGGTCAATACCATCTAATGTGCGGGAAGTCGCAAAAGAACCCATGCGCGGAACAATTACACCGATGATATTTGTTTTTTTTGCTTTTAAGCTTTGAGCAAAAGCATTTGGGCTATAGTTTGTTTCTTTAATAATCCCTTCAATTTTTCGTTTCGTCGCATCGCTCACAGACCCTCCGTTAAGGTAGCGGGATACAGTGCTTTTTGCTACTCCTGCAAGCCGAGCGATATCTGCAATAGTTGTCATTCTCTCATCTCCGTATTTTGTTGCTGCTTCTTTCACAGTATACACGAATATCACGTGCATATTAAGTAACTGCTTTACTTTTTGATTCATAAGCGTTATGGTATCCAAAACGCGGACAAACATTATCCACGTTGTACACATATAGCAGGAGATGATGTTTTTGCATATGAAAACAGGCGTTGAGCAATCGGTGTATGCCATTTTGCTGCTTACGTTTTTACCTGAAAAAGCTGTGTTGCCGGGAGATGTCATCAGTGCTCAGCTTGGTGGTTCACCTACGTATTTTCAAAAGCTTCTTCGCAAGCTGGTTAGCGCTGATTTACTTGCTTCAGTTCCGGGAAGCAAAGGTGGATTTCGCTTGAAGAAAACACCGGAAGAAATCCGCATTTATGACATATACGTAGCAATCGAAGGCAAGCAGTCTCTTTATTCATCAAGCGGTATTTTTCAAGATATGCTTAACTTAAAAGACAAAGATATTTGCTTATTATCAGATTTAATGGAAGAAGCCGAATCTTCATGGCAGTCCATTTTAAAACGGCAAACCATTGCCATGCTCACAAATGAAATTCACAAAAAATGTCCGAAAGAAAACCTAGACATGCTAAAAGCAACAGTAGAAGAAAAAATGGTGCTGTAGTACACAAAGGAGATTATTATGGAAAACTTAAATAGATATTTTGATTTATTCGATCAATCACGTACAAGCGAACAAGCATTTGAAGAATTAGTCAGCCTGTTTTCAGACGATATCGTATTTGTCTTAAACGGCCACGAAAAGCAAGGCATTGAAAACTGGAAGCTGTTTGTGAAAATGGTTTTTAAAGAAAATGCTGATATTAAGCATATGTTCGAAGGCTGGAAAGCAGTTGAAGGTACAGCTATGTTTGAAACGCCTTGGGCAGTATGCGGAAAACGTGCATCTGGCAGCGTATTTACTCAAACGGGAAAAGATATTGCTAAGCTAGACGACAACGGAAAAATTAGCTATTTAGAAAATGTACCTGACGATACAAATATGTTGGATACGTATAAAAACTAATATGTAAAAAGAGGGGCTCCACTGGCCCTTCTTTTTTTACGGGGCAAATCCCTCTTGAGAAAGATAAATCATCGAAGAAGGATAAAATTTTTCAAAATAACGAATGGCTTTGATATGAATGTTTTTGTCATACCAGTTTAGAAAACCGTGCTGCTCAAATAGTTCCGGCATCCCTAGCCTTTTAGACGTTTTACCTAAGGAACCGTCTCCTAAGTACAACGTGTCAATGCAAATCCGGTCCATCATTCCTTCTATTTTTTTAGGAAATTCAGGCGTAAAAGGAAGCATGGGAGCAATCGTTACTTGCGTTGAAATTCCACTTTCTTTTACTTGTTTTAACGCGTTCATACGAAGTTTCATCCCCGGAGCATAAGGAGAAAAAATCTGTTTTACATCTTCACGGTCTGTTTCAACAGTCATTGATACGCGAAGATCACATACTTTTTGAAGCTCTAAAAGCAAATTAATATCCCTCGTAACAAGCGGCGACCTTGTTTGAATCAATAAAAAATCAGGCGGATGATCGAGCATCATTTCTAAAAGGGCGCGGGTGATGCCTGCTTTTCGCTCAACCGGCTGATATGGATCTGTCGCTGAAGACATAAAGATGCGCACCGGCTGTTTTTTTATTCGAAGTTTTTGTATTTCTTTTTGGTAGACTTCAGCTGCGTTGACTTTTAGCTCCAGCCATGTCCCCCACTCCATCTCTTTAAAACGCTGAATCGGCAGCTCTCGCACGTAGCAAAATTTGCAGGAAAATGCGCATCCGGCATACGGATTTAAACTATGAGTATAACCCGATGCCAAAAAGCCGGTTGCTTTTGTTAAAATACTTCTCGAAACTACGTCTCTTTCGTTCACCTTTCTCACCTCTTTGTCCAATCAGTATATCAAGTTCACAGATTAAAAAAACTACTTTCCACATGGAAAGTAGCTCTATACACTCTCAGCTCATCAACTGTTTTTCTCTTCCTTTTCATTTGTCATTTCAAGTAAAGAAGTTAAATATGAATTTAACTCAAATTGGTCCTTTTCAAGAAAATCAGATAATACCGGCTGCTCTTCTTTTCTCATCTTTCTCCACTCCTTTTGTTTTTTATGTATGTGTTTTCAATCATCAATAGATAAAAGTAATGTACTTAACTCTACCCGTATTAAAACAAAAATAATCATGGTATTTTCTACTATTTTTAAATTTATACACCTTTTATTTGTATATTTTTTACAACATCACGCACATTAAGATGAGCAAACGTATAATCTTGATTAACATCTCACTTCATATAAGGAGGAATAACAAACATGAATCATGAACAAAAATCCACGCTGTCTCCTGTCTCACAAGAGCAGCAAAGCCCAGATACTCAACTAACAGAAAAAGAAGAACGTATGCCGGAATACACGCATACTTCGCTTAATCCAGATTCATAGAACAAAAAGAGAAATGCACCGGCATTTCTCTTTTTAATTTTAAGATAAACCCACAAATACTGGAATATAATGATACGCTATACTTTTTTTGTTGATCATAACATTAAGACAAATGGAGGCAATTACATTTAACATGGCGAATAGGTACCATTATCTATTAATTACAAGGGAGAATGAGCATGAAGAAAAAAGCAATGGGAGCAGTTTGTGCTCTTTTAACGGTGTTCATGTTAAGTGCCTGCAGTACTGAAGACGTTGTGACAAACGAATCGGAGCCGGAAGTTTCTGTTTCTACTACAGTTAAACCGCTGACGAAAAAAGAATTTAGTGAAGTTGAAACATCAGAGTTAACAAATCCTTCTAAAGAAGATTTTCGCAACGTGCGTATGATTCTTACGTTACGCGGGACGGATTACCTGTCGGATATTCAAGTTAAGCTACCTCACTATAGAGAAGCTTTTAATAACATTAAAGACGATCAGCAAATAAGATATTGGTTTGGCAGCAGTGCAGATGAAGAGCAAGAAAATAAAAATATCTATACGAGGGAATTTGTACTTTACACGAACGGCTTAAACGATAAGCAAATTAAAGAAATTTTAGCAACAGGTAAGATAAAGACGTCGTGGGTATTAAAGGATACAAAAACGAAGGAGCAAGAGGAATTTGATGCCGGTGAAAACATAGAGTTTGAAGTAAAATAATGAATGCCCAACTAACAAAAGCCCCCTTTGTTAAAAGAGGGCTTTCTTTTATTATAGGAAAAACGACTGCCTTGTCACCTACACCTAAAGATTTGAATGTGAGGCCACCCCTTCAGGATGCAGCATATCTACTAGGCTATCTACCCACTATAAACGCTAGCGCACGTTCCGGGTTTTGGCTCATAGTAACAGTGATTTTTGTATTGACCGGAAGCGGGTTGACCGTACCAGGTTGGAGGGCATGGAGCGGATGGATTAAAGTACCACAGGGCATATTTCCCGGGTGTTCTCTCCAGTAATCCAAATTCTTTTTGGCTAACCTTTTTTCAACACTTCTTGCTCTTTGATAAAATACGTTTCCTTTTTGAACAGCTTCAAACGAATAGTTGCCACCCTGCACTTGATAAATAACTTGCGGCACGGATCTTAAATTCTTAAAATCTAAACAGTTTGCTTTAAGACGATTTACAATGACATTTCCAACATACAGCATTCCTTGTTTTCCTTCGCCTTCAGCTTCTGCTCTCATCATCCTTGCCATTAAAGCAACGTCTGAATCTCGATAACTTACTCTTGGCATTTTTTCACCCCAAAAATATACTATGAAAAAAACACGGTCTTGATGTCACTGTTCCTAAAATAACAATGGCTGTATGTTAAATACATGATGAGAACACTGACATTACAGAAAGAGTTTCTATTGTAAAGAGCTTATCCTTTTTCATAATACAGCTGAGCAATTTGCCCGTATTGCTTTATATCGGTAAGCTTCAAGTTCATTTCTGGAATCCCTCGTTTAAATAGCGGAATACCCGCCCCAAGTAAAACCGGAATGACCGATATGATAAATTCATCCACCCTTTCTTCTTTTAAGAAGTCAGCGAGAATATCCGAGCCTCCTACTAGCCATATTTTTTTATTGTCTTGATTTAAGTTGTTGAGAAATGACGCCACGCTTTTGTTTACAAACTCTACATGTTGATTTTCCCCTTGAGCTGAGCGGCTAAATACGTAACACTTTTTATCGGAATACGGAAACTCAGAGGTGAGTTTTAGCACATAGTCGTACGTAGCTTTTCCCATAACGACCGCATCACACGTTTGATAAAAATCTTCGTAGCCGTTGTCTCCCTCTCCTTCTACGCTTTCTAACCAGTCAATCTCTCCGTTTTCTCTTGCAATATACCCATCTAAGCTTGCGGCAATATATACAATAATTTTTTTCTTCATTCCCTTTTCTCCTTTCAACTTTACTGCTTCTGTATGATATCATCTTAATACGACACTTTTTGTCACATTAAAAGAAAAAGGTGAAAATAAATGGCTAAGTCTAGAAGACTTGTTGATATGCTCATGTTTATTAATACAAAAAGAACGTTTACAGCAAAAGAACTAGCAGAGGAATTTGGCCTTTCCGTACGGACCGTTCAGCGCTATTTGCTGGACTTAAGTGAATTAGGACTGCCTCTTTACGGTGAAAAAGGACGAAGCGGCGGCTACAGAGTGTTAAAAAATCGTATTCTCCCCCCTATTTTGTTTACGGAAGAAGAAGCCATTTCTATCTTTTTTGCTTATCAAGCTCTGCAGCATTATCATTACCTTCCATTTGATGCAGAAATTCATGCGGCTCTTCAAAAATTTTATGTGTATCTGTCTGAGGAAACAAAGAAAAAAGTAGATAAAATGAGTGCTCATATTGCATTTTGGAATCCCAAAAGAAATCTAGATACTCCTTATTTAAAAGAGCTCTTAGAAGCAAGTCTTGCAGGAAATTATATTGAATTTCTTTATGATTCAAAGGCGGGGCAAACAAGAAAACAAGTCAAACCTCTTGGCATTTATGCTCATAACGGTTTATGGTACTGCCCCGCTTATTCCTACGAGAAGCAAAAAGTGTTATTGTTTCGAGCGGATCGTATTCACTCGTTAAAAATTTTAGAAAAAGACGAAAATATGTCTCTTACGTTAAAAGAATGGCTCGAAACAACTCCGGTAAACACACAGCCTATTTCGTTAAAAGTAACCTTGACGCACGAAGGCGTTCGTCAGTGTAAAGGCGTTCCGTGGCTTGAAAATCATGTGAAGGTAACGCATGACGGCGGTGGCTATATTGATACGATAACTGATGGAAATGAACTAAACTACATGGCTTCTTTTTTCTATACCCTAGGTGCTCATGCTCTTATTGAAGAACCTAAGGAACTAATTGAAAAGCTCTGCTATCACGCAGAAGAAACGCTAAGGCGCTATAAAAAAGAGGTTAAGACATAACGAAATCAATTTAATCTAAAGACGAACAAATGGAATAAAGGAGCTCATATGGATGGCTTGTGAGACCGCTGTTGGTTTCCGTGCAAGACTCCTGCGGGAAAAGCGGAGTCTTCGCCTTGCCCTCCAATCAACAGCTAGAAGCCACTAAATTGAATAAATGCATGTTCACCCTAACAATAAAAAAATCCGAACGATTCATCGTTCGGATTTTCTTTCAACCAACTAAACTACTTTTGTTCTAGCCTCTTTTTAATTTATCCAGCCCACACGTCTTTTGCGTATCGGCTCTTTTCTTCTAACTGCTGCAGCCATAAGCGAGCGTCTGCTTCACTCACCTTATGAGCTTCAGCGTAGCTTTTAATAAGCGTTGCTTCAACGTCAGGTGCCATTTTGCTTCCATCTCCGCAAATATAGAAGTGCGCTCCTTGATCAAGAAGTTCAATCAATTTCGTACCGTCTTGTTCCATAACGTGCTGAACGTATGTTTTTGGCTGATTTGGTACGCGAGAAAAAGCGGTATGAAGCGTAATGATGCCTTCATTTTGTGCATTTTCAAGCTCTTCTTGATAAAGATAGTCTTCATGCGGTGAACGGCAGCCAAAGTATAAATGCGCTTCTCCAAGCGACTGTCCTTTTTCTTTTAACTGCTTGCGAGCCTGCACAAAGCCTCTAAACGGCGCGACGCCTGTTCCCGGTCCGACCATAATAAGTGGCGTTTCAGGGTCTTTTGGTAGCGTAAACCCTGACTGCGGCGTAGAAACAAAGCAAGTAATGGTATCTCCTTCTTGCAGCTGGGCAAGATAGTTCGATGCAATTCCTTTATATTCTCCATATCCGCTCCACGCTTCTCCTGAGACAACGCTAACCGTGATGCTTGCTTGTTTTTCATCGACACGAGGTGAAGATGAAATTGAGTAATAGCGCGGACGCATGCTTGGAAGAAGGGCGATAAATTCGCTGAATTCCATTTCACACGCCGGATATTTTTCAAGCAGTTCAAGCATTGTTAAGCGTTTTGCCAGCACTTGTTCTTTATACGCTTGCTTTTCAAGTAAGGCTTCAAGCTCCACTTTATGCGGTGGGCAGACCGTTTTAGCAGCCATTGCGCGAAGCTGTGTGCGCGTAACCGGATCTTGAAGCTCCACATATTGCAGAAGCTCTTCCACTGATACTGTTTTACCGAGTGGCAAATGAGCTAATTTTTCTTCTTCTGCTTCCAGACGGATTTGCTGCGATGCATCTAGACCGAACCTTGTCGTTACACGATTTACTATCCCTTCATAGTTGCGAGGAATAACACCTAAATGATCTCCTTCTTGATAGGAAACTTCTTTTGGAAGTTCAATTTCAAGATGACGCGTGCTTCGTTCACTGCCTGGTTTTTGAAGTTCTTTGCTTGCTACGACATTCGCTGAAAACGCACTGTGCATTTTCGCAAGCGGCATGTCCGCAGCGCTATCGACAAATTGAAGTGAAAGAGTAGACGCATGATCTTCACTGTTTTCAATCTCTAAGTTAAAGTAGTCTGCTAAATCACTCCACATGTGTTCTCGCCATTCTTCATACGTTCCTTCAAAGTCGTCGCTTGCATCTGCTTCACCTCGATCAGCTATGTTTTCTGCCCCTTTAGCGGCAAGCGTTTTATCGATAAAAGCAGGCACTTTTTGATACGTTGTCGCCCAGTTTTTATCGCCGCATCCAAATACAGAATAGCGAACGCCTTTTACTTCATCAGCAGACGCTTGGTCTAACCAGTCGACAAATCGCTTTGCGTTGTCAGGTGGATGACCGTTATAAGAAGCCGTTACAATTAATACAGCTCCATCGCGAGGAAGATTTCCTGCATGAGAATCAAGAGTAGCGACTTGCGGTGCGAAGCCTTTACTCATTGCAATATCCGCTAAATCGCGCGCCGTTCCTTCAGCCGTTCCCATGTTCGAACCGTATAGCACAAGCAGCGGAGTGTTATGCGCATTTCCAACTGTCTTGCGGACTTTTTTAGCAGGCTGTTCACTGCTAGATGAAGGAATGCCACCAAGCGGAATTTTTTTCGATTTTGCTTTTACAACAAAGCCTTCAGGTTTTAACGTTAAGGTTTCTTTAATATCTAGCTCATAGTTTGTATGATCTTCAAAATCAAAGTGTTTTAGCATCATGCCAAGTACAAGCGTTGCTTCATGAAGAGCAAACTGCTGACCGATACACGCACGCTGACCGTTTCCAAACGGTTTAAACGCATGCTGCGGAATCGCGCTTGGATTTTCAAAACGTTCTGGACGGAACTCTTCCACATCTTCCCCCCAAATTGTTTTATCACGGTGAAGCTGAGGAATCAGAACCATCAGTTCATCGCCTTTTTCTAAAGGATATTCTCCTCCAAGCACCGTATCTTCTTTTGCATATAGAGAAAACGCAGGAGCCGTTGGCCATAAGCGCAGCGCTTCGTTTAAGACCATTCCAACGTATTTAAGCTGTTTCACTTGTTTATAGCTTGGAACGGGATCTACTAGAACTCGTGCTGCTTCTGCTGCTGCTTTTTTTAATACATGTGGGTTTTTGACTAAGAAATACAGCGCAAATGATAAAAGGCCGCTTGTTGTTTCATGCCCTGCAATTAAGAAAGTAATAATTTGATAGCGGATATTCTCGTCGTCAAGCGGTTCACCTGTTTCGGGATCTTTTCCGTTTAGCATATGTGTTAATAAATCATCGCTTTGTTCACCGCTTGCTTTGCGATCTGCAATAATTTTATCTACTAGGTCGTTCATTACCTTGATATCTTCTTGAAACTGACGCTTATTTTCATCGTAAGCTGGATCATCGGGATTTGCACGCTGCAGCTTGTTCATTGCTTCATCTAGTGCACGGACCATACTTGTAATAAACGGATGCGGCTGATCTCGGTAAAAGCTGTTAAAGCGATAATTAAAGCCGCAAAGACCGATTGTATCAAGCGTTAAACGCGTCATATCTTCCGGTACTTCAATATGCTCATCTGCATTTAAACGCTCCCACTTTTGAATAAGCTGCACCGTGATATCTACCATCATCGCATGATAGCCTTTCATTGCTTGCTGGCTAAAGCTTGGAAGCAAGATGTTATGGGCTTTTTTCCAGTTTTTTTCGTGGGTCCAGCTTGTAAACAACCCGTCTCCTGCAAAATCACGCACAAATTTAAGCGCTTGACTTAAGTTTTTATCAAAGCGTGACTCGTCACATACCTCTTTCACAAGACGCTGACTTGATAAGTAACGTGCGACACGTCCAGGCGCTTCGAATTTAAAAATTTCTCCTAGCTCTTTTGAAATGTTCATTAACGCTTGAACTGGTTTATCTGTATTTAATAACGGTAGGTTTTTAAGCTCTCCAAATGTTTTTGGCTGAGGCATTTCTTTAATTGTCATTATATCCCTCTTTCACTTGTTAAGTTTCATGATTGTCTGCTAAGTGCTGCCCACAGACTCTCTTCTACACCGGCAAGAAGTTCATCAGTTAATGATAAATAGTCATTTTCAATCATTTCGTATACTTCCATAAAACTTCCAAATAAAATAGCGATTAACGCATTTTCAGGAAGATTTCTAATAATGCCTTGCTTTTGCCCTTCTCTAAAGAACGTGCAGACAAATTTCACCAGTTTTTGATAAGCTAAGCGGCTCTTTTCAGTTAAAAAAGCTCCTTGACTATGAGTTTTGATAAACCCAAGAGCGCGAGGATGATTTTTAGTGAATGCCACCATACCTTCAAAGATATGATGAAATCCATCTCGATATCCATCTCTTTCGTTTGCTAAGCCGCTTTCAATGCACTGTAAAAGCTCATTCACATGCTGTTGAAAAAGCTCATTTACAAGGCTTTCTTTATTTTTGAAGTAGCGATAAATTGTTCCTGCTCCTACTTTGGCATTTTCTGCAATCATTGGCATCGTTGTTGCATCAAATCCTCTTTCTGCAAATAGCAGAAGCGAAGCAGAAAAAATCGCTTTTTGTTTTGTTGGAGTAGATTCCACTTTATCACCTCTTTTCAAAAACGGAATGAACGTTCATTCCGTTACAATTACAAGTATAAAAAACTGCCTCTTAATAGTAAAAAGATAACTAGGAAAGTGGAAAGAAAAGGTTCTTACAATCCAAATTTATACCATTTAAAGGTAAATGATTACGCCTTTCAGAATATTTTATGCTTACAGAAAAGTAGTCCACTTGCCTCCTTAATTAACATAAATTAACATTAATCATTAAAAATTCAAGTTTAAAGGAAAGGTAAAGTGGAAATAGAAAAGTGTTATATAAGGCGTAAAGGAGGACAAAAAATGAATCAAGCAAGAGTTATAGAATACGAGGAAATGCTTCGTTCAGCTATGCTTTCTAGTAACGTAGAGCTGTTAGAAGAATTGCTTTCAGATGAGCTTATTTTTGTAAATCACCTTGGGCAATGGTTGTCAAAGGAAGAAGATATAAATGTTCATCGTTCAAAAAGTCTTGATATAGCGGGCATCGAAGTTTTAGAACAAGAAATTAAACTGTTTCAAGAGCTTGCCGTGACGGTTACAAAAGTAGCGTTAAATGGGTCGCTGGCAACCGGTGAAGCCATCGGAGGCGAATACTGCTATACGCGGGTTTGGAAAGATGTTGAAGGAACATTAAAGGTTGTGTCTGGCCACTGCAGTTCTAGCGCATAAGTAAGGTAGCCAAAATAAAAAACATCCCGCCTTTTATTTATTAAGGAGGGATGTTCCTTTTGCTAGTTAAAAGATTTTCTTCCTGTCTCTGTCATCTTTTAAAATCTCAACCGCCTCTCGGAACCGCTGTGAGTGAACAATCTCTCTTTCTCGTAAAAATCTTAAACTGTCATTTAAATCCGGATCATCTGATATATCAATTAACCATTGATATGTAGCTCTTGCTTTTTCTTCTGCAGCTATATCTTCATAAAGGTCTGCAATCGGATCTCCTTTTGCCTGTATATAAGTAGCTGTAAACGGAACGCCAGCAGCGTTATTATAATAAAGTGCACTATCATGATTTACATAATGCTCTGCTAATCCAGCTGCCTTCAGCTGCTCCGGCGTTGCATCTTTTGTTAGCTTATAAATCATCGTAGCGATCATTTCAAGATGAGCAAACTCTTCTGTACCGATATCGTTTAGTAATCCAACAACTTTATCTGGAATTGTGTAGCGCTGATTTAAATAACGGAGTGCAGCTGCAAGCTCTCCGTCAGCTCCTCCGTACTGTTCCATTAAATATTTGGCAAGCGTTGGATTACATGTACTTACTTTAACTGGATACTGCAATTTTTTCTCATATACCCACATATAGTTCCCGCCTTTATCTGCTTATATTTGCCATGGCCAAGGGCTTGTTCCCCAGCTCCACTTTCCGTCGGTATAGCTGTTTCCGTACTGCTGAAGCGGCCCGTACTTTGTCTCGAAGTTTCTTTTTAACTGCATAGCCTGCTGCGCGTATTCATTAAACTGCTGCATAGCCTGCTGGTCATTTGGATGAGTATCTAAATACAGCGTTAATTCTACTAATGCAAAATCAATTGCCTGTATTTCCTCTAAATCCTGATAGTACTCTGGAGGTAGTTTTTTCATTCTTCATCCCTCTTCTTATCTTTGTATGGATTTTCATAGTAGTCCCAAAAAGCCGGCCACAGCGTTCCTTTTTTTAACGCTTCTTTAGGCGAAAACTGCTGCAGATTCGGCGGCTGAAATCCCATATATAATTGAGGTGGTGTAGAGTAATATTTAACTCCTATTGGCCGGCAAGGATCATAGATACTATGGAAAGGTTGATACGTTTTAACCGGTGTAAATGTATTTTTCGGATTGTTATCCATGAAAATTCCTCCTCTAAAAACACACTATGCTTTATCTTATTCATCTTTTATTGAGTTCATGAAGAAATTTACTTCCGACTTAGGAACGAAACTTTTCTTCATCAAAAAGGCTTATATAAAAATGTTATTATGGCTTAGAAACGGCTCTAGCTTCTGGTATTCCCTTGTTTTTGTAGGCCCGCGACTGGTTGCAGGATTTAGATGGAATGGACGTTTTTGGACCATTTCCGGTGTGGATACACGCCAAATTATTTCGTTCCCCTGTTTTTAAACGTTAAAAAAAAGCCTTATTTTTTAATAAGGCTTTTTTGCTTAATAACCACTATTACACTATCGTCTTTATCCCAAAACCAATTAGCAGTACTCCACTACATCTCTGAAAAGCTTTTTGAAATACCGGCTTTTTAATCCACCTTTTCACATAATCTATTACATACACTAAAATCAAAAACCACCCTACCGCTATGAGAGTAAGAATAAAACCAAGCATCAGCAGCTGTTGATTTGTGTCAGCATCCAAGTTGATAAATTGTGGCATGAACGTAATATAAACTAATACCGTTTTAGGGTTAAGAAAATTGCTAAGAGCACCTTGCATGTATGATTCTTTATAGCAGTGATTAGATGAAGGCTTGACAGCTTTTTGTTCTTCTGAAATGGTCTCCACTGAGAGCGTATTTTTTGTCAGAAATACTCTGATTCCTAAGTAAAATAAATACGCTGCACCTACGTATTTAATTGTATTAAACAGGTACACCGACTGAGCGATAGCAACTGACAAACCAAGCACAGCAATTAATGTCCAAAACGTGAGACCCGTCGCCATGCCAAGTATGGTAAAACGACCTGCTTTTGCTCCGTGATGAAGCGTATTTTTCATGATAAGAATTGTATCAGCACCAGGTATCATCGACATGACCAGCGCCATCAATATGTAAGCAGCTAAATGATCCATGGCAACGCTCCCCCTTCTAAGCTATTACTAGCATTCTGTTTTCTTTTCACTTTCAAAGATTTTCATATATTGTTTTGGTGTCAATCCAACCTGACTTTTAAAAAATCTAGTCAAATGGCTTTGATCACTGAATCCAGTTAAAAAGGATACGTCAATTGGCCTTTTTCCTTGTTCTAGCATTTTTTTAGCCTGATTGATTCGAATTGTTTCTAAGTAGCTGTATGGAGAGATTCCTTTTTGCTTTGTAAAAGAGCGCAGGAGCCGATATTTACTCCATCCAATTAATTGACTTAATTCATCCAGCGTTATCTTTTTTGTGTAATTTTCTTCCAAATAGCTGCAGATTGTTTTGATTTCACGAGACGTGTCAACGGCCGTCGAGAAAAAGGAAAGGTTTGAATGATCTTGCATAAGTTCTTCTAACAAATATAAAAATAACTCTTCTTTCTTAAACTCACGTTCACCATTTAAAATTTGCAAATGAAGCTCCTTTAATATAGATACCACTTCAGCTCCTTGCACCACGTTGCTGTTGAAATGCGGAAGACTTTCACTGCCGTTAATGTCAAAAACAGCTTTTTTCATCGCTTTTGGCGTCACGTTAATACAGCGATAATCAAGGGTTTTCCCGTCTATTTGTTCACAGCTATGCGTATCATACGGATTAAACAGCAGCAAATCTCCTGGATTAATAATATAGTCTTTGCCTTGGCAAATTAAATGACGCTGTCCTTCTTCAATAAACCCAATGACATAATACTCATGAAAGTGAGCGGGAAACTTTTGCATAATTCCTTTAAAACGGTAAGCTTCAATATGTAAATCAGCATCAGCGTGCGCTGTCCGAATTTCTTTTGGCATCCATCGTTTCCTCCTTATTCGCTACTAGGCTTCTTAACCATACCATTGACTTTAAAATTTTTCTTGTATGATATTGCAGGTAAGGCTGTCTTTCATTATCTTTATAGATTGAAGTGAGTATCGCACCGAATCATCCCTAAGAGTGATTTCTCTTCTTTCCTCTAGCAATTTTCATCTCAAATGATAAAATATAGACACATTTTATGAACGAAAGAAGTGATACAGTGAAATATAGACAAATTAAATGGCTGATTTTAGTGCTTCCTACGCTGACTATCGCACTTTGGGAATACGTTCGCCATGCTTTTTTGCTTCCGTACATCTCAATGGACATGGGAAATATGCTATCTCCGCTGCTTGTCTTTTTTGTAACGCTTGTATTTGTGCGTTATTTATTTTCTATTTTAGAAAAAATACAAGAAGAATTAAGGCAAGAAAAAGAAAAGAAAGCAGCGCTTATTGAACGTGAAAAATTAGCGCGAGAACTGCATGACGGCATCGCGCAGTCGCTGTTTCTCCTATCTGTTAAAATGAATAAATTCGGAAGAAAAAACAAATTGGAGCGTGATCCTGATTTTATACGAATGAAACAAACTCTTCAGCATGTCCATGACGATACCCGTCAAGCAATTACAAATCTAAAGCACTCTCCTTCCGATTCTTCGGAAAGCTGGACAGAAAGTATTCATCAATACGTAGATGATTTAACGCATACTCACTTGCTGAATGTAAATTTGGATTGGCAACTTTCAGAAACAACGCTGTCGAGAAAAGAAAAAAATGAGCTGTTTGCTTGTGTGAAAGAAGCTGCTATGAACGTAATCAAACATGCAAAAACGAATAAAATTTGGATTACAGCCAGTGAAACTGCCGGCGGATGGATTTGTGAAATCACAGATTTTGGTGTAGGTTTTACGTCCGAATCTCCCAAAACTGGCCTTGGCCTGCAAATTATGAAAGATCGTGCAAAAGATATGAACTGGCACTTTTCCATACAGCGAAAACAGAACCAAACAACTGTCAGTATTAAAAAGGAGGGTATGTAAATGCAGCCGTTTCGTATTTTGATTGTAGATGATCACGCTCATGCTAGAGAAGGCATTCGCGATATTTTAGAAGAATATGAAGATTTTATTATTGTGGGTGAAGGAACCAACGGGCAAGAAGCAATTGAGCTGACCGAAAAATTAATGCCTGATATTGTTTTAATGGACATTGGAATGCCCGTGATGAATGGATTAGAAGCGACAAAACAAATTAAGCTTACATTTCCATACGTTAAAATTGTTGTCATTACCGTTTCAGACGATATTACGGATTTATTTGATGCGCTGAAAAAAGGCGCACAGGGTTATTTGTTAAAAAACCTGCAGTCTGAAGTATGGTATGACTATTTGCGCGCGTTCGCTTTAGATGAAGTTCCTATGTCAAAAGAAATTGCGTTTCAAATTTTAAAAGAGTTTCCACAGGAAACATCGAATACAAAACCTGACACGCCCCTTTCTGCACGAGAGCTTGAAGTGCTTCAATTAGTAGCTAAAGGACTGTCAAATCGCGATATCTCCGCGCAGTTATTCATCTCTGAGCACACGGTAAAAAGTCATTTAAAAAATATTTTAAGCAAGCTTCATTTAGAAAATCGCGTGCAGCTGACAAGCTATGCGTTTCAAAATGGATTGATGAACTAACAGCTTTCACGAGCTGTTTTTTTGTTTCTTAGTAGGTGTAAAAACATTCTATTCCTTTATAAATTATCTGTAAATTATAATGAAGTTATTAGTTTCTGGATATTGAAAACTAGAACGGATTCTTATAGGATTTTGTAGAAGTAAGAATTAAAATGGAACAACTACTCGGGGGACCCTATGAACTTTTTGAAAATGCTTTTCAAACGGAAATCTGTATGGTTTGTTTTAATAGGAATCGCTGTTTTTATATACATAAACAATAGCTCTTCATTGACAAAAAGAAGCGGACAACCTCTTCTTCTTGCTCATAGAGGCGTAGCTCAAACGTTTAACATAAAAGACCTTCAAAATGATACGTGTACAGCGGAACGCATCTACAAACCTGAGCATTCTTTTTTAGAAAATACGATTCCTTCCATAAAAGAGGCCTTTAAAGACGGAGCTGACATTGTTGAGCTTGACGTTCACATTACAAAAGACAATCAGTTTGCTGTGTTCCATGATTGGACTCTCGATTGTCGGACGAACGGAACAGGCGTAACACGAGATTATACCATGGCCGAATTAAAAAAGCTTGATATTGGATACGGCTATACGGCGGATGGCGGAAAAACGCATCCTTTTCGCGGAAAAGGAGTCAACCTTATGCCATCTCTAGATGAAGTAATGGAATACTTTCCGCAAGAATCTTTTCTTATTCACGTAAAAAGCAATGATCCTGAAGAAGGAAAAAAACTAGCGAAGTACTTCTCACAGTTCTCTAAAGAACATTTAAAAAACATCACTGTGTACGGAGGAGACGAACCCATTGATTCGCTAAAAAAACACATGCCCTACCTAAAAGTTATGTCAAAAGCAACGATGAAATCTTGTCTTATTCCATATATAGCAACCGGATGGACGGGATATGTGCCTAAGGCATGCGAAAACACTGAACTACATATACCTGAAAGAATCGGCCCTTTTCTATGGGGATGGCCAAATCGCTTTTTAAATCGAATGGATCACATTAATACTCGAACTATTATTGTAGGCGGAAACGGAAGCGAATTTTCCACTGGATTTGATTCTACCGAAGACACAAAACGCCTTCCTGCTAATTATTCAGGTGGAATTTGGACAAATCGTATTGACCGGCTAGGTCCTTATTATCAAAAGAAAGAGAAATGAATGAAAAAGCATCTGTGCTTTCTACGTGAAGCAGATGCTTTTTTTATTCGCGTTCTCTCTTCTAACCCCAACAATCACTCTTAAGGGTGATGGCTAATCTCCCCTTTCCTTCTATAATATAAGCAAGTTATCTAGTAAAAAGGAGGAGAAGAAAAGAATGACGCAGGAAAAGCGCGACGTATCAACGAGTATAAATAAAAAAAATACGGCGCGTTCTCAAGGTCTATATAAAGTCATATGGCGCTGGCATTTTTATGCAGGATTGCTGTTTACTCCGTTTCTTCTTATATTAGCTGTTACTGGCGGCATGTACTTATTCAAACCTCAGATTGAAGAAAGACTGTATCACGATTTGTATCATGTACAAGCCCAGTCACAATCCGTATCCCCTTCAGTACAAGTACAGGCTGTAAAAGAAAAGTATCCAAATGCTAATGTGTTGACCTATAAGCCAAGTGATCGCTCTACTCGTTCTTCAGAAGTAGGAATTACATTAAAAGACCGTACATATACGATTTTTGTTAATCCTCATAACGGTCACATCGTAGGAAAACTGGATGATTCGAGTCGCTTAATGAACCAAATTGAAGAATTTCATGGCGAACTGATGGCAGGAACGGCCGGCGATCGTATTGTAGAACTTGCGGCCTGCTGGGCAATTGTTTTAATTGTGACAGGCGCCTTTTTATGGTGGCCGCGAAAAAAAGACAAAATCAAAGGCGTATTAATTCCTCGTTTTTCAAAAGGTAAAAACGTACTGATACGTGATCTTCATGCGGTACCGGCCTTTTGGATTTCTGCGGGGATGCTTTTTCTCGTCCTAACCGGACTTCCGTGGTCAGGACTGTGGGGGAATGCGTTTCAGCAAATTGCCACAAACGCTGGCGTTGGATACCCTCCGTCTATTTGGATAGGGAGTGCTCCTACGTCAACCGTACAAACGAAAGACGTAGCCGACGTACCTTGGGGAGCTGAAACGTTAGAAGTTCCAAACTCCACGGCTCAGCAATATACACAAGTATCGCTGGATGACATTGTCGCGATTGCAAAAGAACGGCATATTCACGACGGCTATACGATTTCTATTCCGCAAGAACCTCAAGGCGTGTATACGCTCTCTGTTTTTTCACCAAAAGCACAGGATGAAGCAACGATTCACCTTGATCAATATACCGGAGCCGTTTTAGCAGATTATCGGTACGATAATTATGGGTTTATGGGCAAATTGATTGCACTTGGCATTACGCTTCATAAAGGTACACAGTTTGGATTTATGAATCAGCTTATTGGCCTTGTTATTTGTATCGGAATTGCTGGTATTGTTATTAGCGGAGCTTTACTGTGGTGGAAGCGGAAACCCGCTAAAAACATGGGCGCTCCCAAAGTTCCTGAAGGAAATGCGATGCGAATAGTAACATGCATAATCGTGGTGTTTGGTCTCGTCTTTCCTTTAGTTGGGCTTTCATTGATTCTCGTGTGGCTTTTAGATTTCTTTTTCATCAAACGAATTCCACCGCTACAGCGTTTTTTAAACGCATGATTCATGAAATGATGAGAGGTGCAGTAACAATGAACAAATGGAAAATACCTGGACTAGTCATACTCAGTGCGATTGTACTTTCTGCGTGCTCAGTAAACAGTGACGCAGACAAGCTCTACAAGCAGCCAAAACCTCTGTCTGCGCATGTGATGCTTCCTGAAACCATAGAACCACAGAGCACACAAGTACTAGAAGTACATGTAATGCAAGGAAATAAAACGGTGGATGACGCAAAAAACGTTCAGTTTAAAGTCTGGAAAAAAGATGAGCCCGAGAAAGTTCAAAGAGCCAAAGCACACTACAACGGTGGTATGTATATAACCAAAGCAAAGTTTGAAGATGATGGTGTTTACTATATTAAAACGGATATTAGTGCGCACGGTGAGCATATCCTCCCTACTCAGCAAGTCGCTGTGGGAAAATTATCTAAAGAAGATTTACGTTCGCTGCAGCCATCCAAAAACGAAACGCATAATCATCATTCTCATCATTAGAAACAAGCTCACGTTCAGCTGCTGAACGTGAGCTTGTTTTTCCTTTATCGCCTCTACTAGTTCCATTATATGTTTTTACATTTTTTTCATATTGATTTAAAATGAAAGTGATAAACATTTTATAAAGGAGTTTTACAGATTGAAAAAAGTTGTTTCTGGTATTTTAATTTTAGTATTAGCCATTATTGTTATGATTGAAGGAAATCCGTTAGAGCAGAACTCTTCAACGAATACCTCCTACGATGAAGTAATAACCTTCCCTGCTGATCGTTACCCTGAAACTGCAGCACACATTCAACATGCAATCGATAAAGGAAAATCGGCTGTTTGTACAATCGACCGAGACGGTGCTGAAGAAAACCGCCGTGAATCTTTAAATGGCATTCCGACTAAAAGCGGCTATGATCGAGATGAGTTTCCAATGGCCTTTTGCGAAGAAGGCGGAAGCGGAGCAGATATTGAATATGTAAAGCCTTCAGACAATCGAGGAGCCGGGTCTTGGGTTTCTCATCAAGTGGATGAGTTTCCTGACGGCACGAAGGTTTTAATTGAAGTGAAGTAGAAAGAATGGTCATGCCGACCGTTCTTTTTTATATTAAAAGTCTATAAAAAAGAAGAATTGTTCTTGCCTAAAGATACTCTTCACTTTTAAAATAAAAAATATGAGCTTTACATATATGCATCATCGTTTTATAGGAGGAATGAGTTTCTTGGACAATCTATGGCAGCAGTTACTTCCTGCCTCATGGCAATTAACTTTATTTATTTTCTTTTTTGTCTATATCTTGCGCTATAAGCAAGAGAATAAATTCAGCATGCAGCTTCACTTGCTGCTCAAGTTTCTTTATGCCGTTATTTTGATTTTAAATGCGGTGTTGTTTTTACTGGAAAGTCAGCGCGATTTTCTTTTTTATGCAACGCTTTTTATGAGTATCCTGACAATTATTTTGATGGAATTCACGCTTTCTGCTAAAAAGCAGAACGAGCTTGATTTTATTTCAGCCGTTTCTTGCTGTGTTCTTCCGATTTTTATCTCTTTACTTGAAGTTAATTAATGAAATGAAGGCCCCTGATAATCAGAGGCCTTTTTAGATTATTGATCTTTGTTGTTGCGGTCCATCATATCTTTTGGATCTTCTACAATATCTTCCGGATCACGGTTGTTATCTTTTTCATCATCTCTATACATCTTGTCATTTTTATCTACACCAGGTACGTTATTGTTGTTCATGTTATCTAAACCTGTGTTTACAAACGCTACATATACTTTTTCAATTTTATTATCTGCTTCTCTCACACGGTCTGCAATTTTTTGTTCAAAATCAGTTGAAACTTCATGATAATTGTCGCCGTTAAACGTTACGTTGTTGACCTTGCGGTTATCATTATTGTCCGCTGCGTCATTTCCAGCTAAGTCTACAGTTACATAAGCGTTATTATTATCGCGAAGCACATACGCATCATCGACTTCCTTCATATCTTCTACATTTTGTGCTGCTTTAACTGACTTGGTCGGCTGATCAGTGTTATCCATTGGTATATTGTTATCAACCCCGTCGTTTGTAGAAGTGTTGCGTAATCCATTTTGAGTGTCATCCATTGCATTATTGTCTTTATTTCCTCCACATGCAGCTAAGCCTGAAAGGAAAAGAACTGAAGAAGCAATGATAAATCCTTTTTTCATTTTTTCCATCTCCTTAAATATAGTTTGCAGTCGTATTATGCTTAATTTTTGCAAAACTATTCAGAGGAAATGGAGGCGTTATAACATCTTTTTTCTTCTATGCTTACTTAAATACACCGATTCACTGAATGGCTGAACGAACAAGAATAATTTATATAAGTTAAAATAAATTCCTCAATATAAAAACAGCATAGTTGTTACTAAACTTTTCATCCATTCATTTTTCACGAAGAAACCCTCTTTTGATGACAACAAAAAAATGCTTCGTATGTTCAACGAAGCATCTTTTTTCTCTCATAGTTATTACTCTTAGCTCACTTTTTTAAGTTAAACTGCTCGTGAAGCAGTTAATTTCTCAATTGGCGCTTGTTCGATGTCTTCTGCTGATACACTCAGTAATTTTTCTAAAACAGCCGTTATGCCCTCGTTTGTTTCATCACTTTTTTTGCAGTCATTAATATGCTGATTTAATCGATTTTTATAAGCTTCCGTATGAATAAGCCACTGACTTAACAGCTCTTTCGTCGCCTTTCTTTCCTCTTCGCTTTTAGCACCGAATAAGCTTTCCATATCAGGCTCTTGAATAATCAGCTTACTAAAGTCTTCGCTTACTGCAAGCCAAAAATAGTTTTGCTCATATTCATAATATCTATGTTCTTTTAATAAAAAGTAGCCAATCTCAAATTCAATGCGATAAAGCGGCTGATTTGCTTCCGGCGCATGAAGGCTTTTAAAGTTAATATGTTCTATGTCATCTACGTAAAGCTCTGAACCGTATTGGGTTTTAATAATCTTAGCGTCTACTGTATTCATGATGTTTACCTCTTTAGGGATATTAGCTTCAAAGAACGTGAGCATCTTCTCTCTAGAATGCGCACGTTCTCTATCTTTTGCTTATTTTTGAACAGCATTTTTCCAATCAGCTGCAAACTTTTCAATTCCTTGTTCTGTTAAAGGGTGTTTAACAAGCTGCTCGATTACTGAATATGGAATGGTTGCAATATGAGCTCCGGCAAGAGCTACGCGCGTAACGTGATCCGGATGTCTTACAGAAGCCGCAATGATTTGAGAATCGATGTTTTGAATGCGGAACAGCTCTGCAATTTTAGCCACAAGCCGTACGCCGTCTTCTGAAATATCATCAAGGCGACCAAGGAACGGAGATACATATGTTGCACCTGCACGAGCTGCTAAAAGCGCTTGGTTTACAGTGAAAATAAGCGTTACGTTTGTTTTCACACCTTTTTTAGCAAGGTAGCGAGTTGCTTCTAGTCCAGCGATTGTCATTGGAAGCTTAATCGTAATGTTTTGATCGCCGCCGTTGATTTTAATTAATTCTTCTGCTTGCGCAATCATTTCCTCTGCTGTTTCAGCATCCGGCGTTACTTCTGCTGAAACGGACTCTACTTCTGGGACTGTTTTTAAAATTTCTTCAATACGATCTTCAAACTTTACTCCTTCTTTTGCAACAAGAGAAGGGTTTGTTGTGACTCCAGATAAAACGCCTAATTTGTATGCTTTTTTAATATCTTCAAGGTTTGCAGTATCAATAAAGAATTTCATTTTTTCATTCCTCCATTAGTTTTTTTTACTATACCCACTATTTCATTTGTTATTTCTTTTCTACAGCATGACCGCCAAATTCGTTTCGAAGCGCGGAAACTACTTTTCCTGTAAACGTATCGTCTTCAAGAGAGCGATAGCGCATCAGTAAAGACATTGCAATAACCGGCGTAGCTGTTTGAAGGTCTAGAGCTGTTTCTACCGTCCATTTTCCTTCACCAGAAGAATTCATAACTCCTTTGATGTCATTTAGCTTGGCATCTTTCGAGAATGCATTTTCAGTTAATTCCATTAGCCATGAACGAATAACAGATCCATTGTTCCATACTCTAGCCACTTTTCCGTAATCATAGTCAAACTGACTTTTTTCAAGCACTTCAAACCCTTCACCGATTGCAGCCATCATGCCGTATTCGATTCCGTTATGAACCATTTTTAAAAAGTGGCCGCTGCCTGTACCTCCAGCGTATAGATATCCGTTTTCTACTGCTGTATCGCGAAAAATAGGCTCAACAAATTCCCATGCTTCACGATCTCCGCCAATCATATAGCAAGCTCCGTTACGAGCGCCTTCCATTCCGCCAGATGTTCCAACATCCATAAAGCGGATTTTGTTTTCTTTTAACTCGTTATAGCGTCGAATAGATTCTTTATAATGAGAGTTTCCAGCTTCAATTACAATGTCTCCTTCAGCTAAAAGAGGCGTAATTTCACTAATAACAGAATCAACAACCGTATGAGGAACCATCAGCCATAGGACTCTTGGTGTTTCTAATGACTGCACAAGCTCCTGTAAGCTTGATACCCCTGAAGCTCCGTACTCTTTCATTTGTTCCACTGCTTTTGAATTTACGTCAAACGCTACGACGTCATGACGCTGATCCAATAAATTTTGTCCTAAGTTAATCCCCATTTTTCCTAAACCAACTAATCCTACTTTCATGTTCACAGCTCCTTATATTTATTTATCTTTTTATCTTCTTGTTTAAGCATTTAGCAGTTCTTTCGCTTGTGCTACCACGTTTTCTTCTGTAAACCCAAACAGCTCCATAACATCAGCTCCGGTTCCTGAAGCGCCAAATGTGTCAATTGCTAACACTTTTCCTTTTGGTCCCACAAAACGTTCCCAACCAAGTGAAATCCCCATTTCTAGCGATATTCGTTTTGAAACGGACTCAGGCAAGACGCGCTCTTGATACTCTTTTGACTGCTTGTTAAAAAGCTCCCAGCTAGGCATTGCTGCCACACGAACAGATACATTTTCACGTTCTAGCTGTGCTTTAGCATTGACCGCTAGTCTTACTTCAGAACCTGTAGCGATGAAAATCAGCTCCGGCTTATCGTTTGTTTCCGTTAACACGTAGGCTCCTTTGGAAAGGTTTTTGATATTTCTTTTTGTCTCTTCAAATACAGGCAAGTTTTGACGGCTAAGCACTAAAGCTACAGGGCCTTCCATTTGCTGAAGCGCGTAAGCCCAAGCGCTTGCTCTTTCGTTTGCATCAGACGGACGGATAACTGTAAGTCCAGGCATTGCCCGAAGAGAAGCTAAATGTTCAACGGGCTCATGAGTTGGCCCATCTTCTCCTACTGCAATCGAATCGTGGGTAAATACATATGTGACCGGCAGTTTTTGCAGCGCAGCTAAGCGAATCGCCGGACGCAAGTAATCATTAAACACAAAAAATGTGCTGACAAACGGCTTCACTCCGCCGTGAAGAGAAATCCCATTACCGGCCGCTCCCATTGCATGTTCACGTACGCCGAAGTAAATATTTCGGTTATCGAAATATTTAGGTGCATAAAGGCCTTCTTCTTTAATGTCTGTCATCGTGGAATGCGATAAATCAGCGCTTCCTCCAAAAATAGATGGTACAGATTTAATGAAATAATTAATGGCTTCTCCGCTTGCAACACGAGTCGAAACCTCTTTTTTTGACGGAAATGTTAAAATATCGTTGACTTCGATTAACGCTTCGCCTGTGATGGCACGTTCTAATTCATCTGCAAGTGAAGGATATTCTTTTTTGTAAGAAGCAAATAGTTTGTTCCACTCAGCTTCTTTTTTCATCCCTTTTTCTGCCAAATTTTCAAAGTGTTCTTTTACTTCTTCAGGAACATAGAAGTTTTCTTCAGATACCCAGCCATAGGCTTGTTTTGTTGTTTTTGCTTCTTCTGCTCCAAGCGGATTGCCATGTGCTTTATTTGTCCCTGCTACTTTTGGACTTCCGTATCCAATAATAGTTCTCACTTCGATGAGTGTTGGCAGTTCGGTGTGCTGCTTAGCTTTTTTGATTGCTTTTGTGACTTCATCTACATCCTTCTTTCTCTTTGATTAAACTGGCTGCACTTCGTGTGATTTACCCGCTGTTTCAGCATCCAACCACCATTTAAAACCGTCTTTCTCTAAAAGTGCATTTGCTGCATCCGGCCCTTGTGAGCCAGCGGCATATCTATGAAGCGGCACTGTATTTTCCTCAAATGCCTCAAGAAGTGGCTGAACCCATTCCCAAGCTAGCTCTACTTCTTTCCAATGAGCAAAAAATGTAGAATCTCCGGCACATGCATCTGCAATGAGACGCTCATATGCTTCCGGCGCTCCTTCTTGCTGACCTGAAAAATTAATTTGTACAGGCTCAAGATGACCATGATTAAATGGGTTTTTACTGTTTAATTGCAACGTAATATTTTCATGCGGATTAATTTCAATAATTAAAAGGTTTGGAGACGTTTTTTCTCCTTTTTCTAAGTAAAGCTCTTTTAACGAGTCTTTGAATTCAATGACAATTCGCGTTGCTTTTTCCGCCATTCTTTTCCCTGTACGAATGTAGAAAGGAACGCCTTTCCAAAGCGAATTATCGACATATAATCTGGCTGCTAAAAACGTGTCCGTTTGCGAAGATGGTGAAACACCGGGCTCGTTTATGTAACTCGCCACTGAAGCTCCATTTATTTCTCCCGCCTCATATTGACCGCGAACGATGTCCAGGTCCATATCTTCTTTTACAAGTGGACGAAGTGCTTTTAACACATTTATTTTTTCATTCCGAATATCATCAGCGCTAATGCGAGCCGGTAAGTGCATGGCCGTCATCATCAGCATTTGCAGCATGTGATTTTGAACCATATCTCGAATGGCTCCTGAATGGTCATAATAGCTTGCTCTTTCCTCTACTCCGACCGTTTCACTTGCTGTAATTTGTATATTCGCAATATGTTCGTTATTCCATAATGATTGAAGAATAGGATTAGCAAATTCTAGCGCCTCTAAATTTTGAACCATCGACTTTCCAAGATAGTGGTCAATGCGATAAATCTCTTCTTCTTTAAACGCTTCGCTTAAGTTCTCGTTTAACTGTTGAGCTGACTGTAAATCATGTCCAAATGGTTTTTCAATAATTAACCGTTTCCAACCCTTTGTAGCACCTAAGCCACTGTCTTTAATATGCTCGGCAATCGTACCGAAAAATTCTGGTGCAACGGATAGATAAAACATTCGATTGCTTGGAATGTTTAGTTCCGCTTCGCGTACTTCTACCAGATTCAATAGGCTTTTATAGTCTTCAACATTCGTTGCATCCAATTGGCTGTAGCGAAAGGCTGAGAGAAAATGCTCTATAAGAGAAGAATCCTTTTCGACGCGACGTGAAAAAGTATGAATAGATTCTTTTACTTTTTCTTGAAAATCAGCATCGGACATCGCCCTTCTGCCTAGTCCAACAACAGAAATTGATTTAGGAATTTTCCCGTCTATAAACAAATTATAGAGTGCAGGGTAAATTTTGCGTTTCGCTAAATCACCTGTTGAACCGAATAAAACAAAAGTCATCGCTTCCATATCTCTTCCTCCCGTTAGGAAAAATATAATCTTTAAAAGTAACTTTTTTTTCACTCGTTACTTTATGTAACGTATCTTAATCCTGAAATTTTTTTTCGTCAAGATATTAGACTTGTAAAAAATCATTTCAAATTTATTTTTTTATCTTAAACTTGATAAGAGCTGATGTTAGATAGTTTATGGAAAATAACACAAATACTTTTTGATTGAATTTAGAAAATAAAACCGCTTTAATAAGTTTGATAGGGATGTATTAGATTAAGAACATAAATAATGTTTACAAATGTGTTAGGTAAAAACAGCAATGGGCGGGAGTAGTATGAAAGCTCAATTAACGAATACGTTTGAAGACCGATCTGTTTTTCCCATAGAAAAAATCGTAGACGATTCAAAGGAAAAAAGAAAGCGTTACTCCCTTTCTTTTAAACTACATGCACGCTTTAGCTCTAACTTTAATGCATGCCTGCAACAAGGCGCGTAAGCATCAAATAAAGGTTAAAAACAGCAAGTAAAACAAGAACGGTATAAACTACTTTTTTGCCTGTTCTGCCCAAAAAGTAAACGTTCGCTAAAGCAAAATAAAGGCCTGCCGTACATAAAGCAAACACCAGAAACTCCTTGCACTCAACCAGCGTCATTTGAAAATCTTGATTGTAGTAAATTCTAAGCTCCTTGCTAACAGCGAACGGCACAGTCCACCATCTTATTAAAATCCCCATAAACATAAGTATTCCTATTACATTTAACGTGAACTGAAGTGTTCTCTCCTTTTTCATATTCACATTCGGTCGTATGGACCGCTTCAAGTTTACTCGCATGATTTCCCCCCTGATGTTTTTTTACACAACAAACAGCTTCAGCAGCCATATACAAACTTTTCTCATTTTTATTTTATACACGCTGAATTTGACAGATGACACAATTGCACATAAGAAAAGCTTCTTCCATTTATAAAGGAAGAAGCTTTAAATGATTCAACAATGTATATTAGCGCCTTGATTTATCTCTGTATTCTTTCATATCAAACCTTTTACTATAATTACTTTCCCATTCCCTTCGCAGAATTCCCATTTTGATGCTGTCAAAATATTCACCGTTTACAATACGAGCTTCTCTAATTCTTGCTTCTTCTTTCATGCCTATTTTCGCAGCTGTTTTCATCATTCTGATATTTCCTGACCACGTGGACATGCCGAGTCTATTCAAAGGTGTAGACTCAAATAAAAAATCAATCCACATGCTATAAGCTTCCGTTCCATATCCCCCGCTCCAATAGTCTGAGTCGTAAATGACAATTCCGGTTTCTAGCCAGTTTGTATGTTTGTCCACCCAGTAACAGCTCACTGTTCCCAGCGCTTTTTCATTAATAATAACCGCAAGTATTCGGGGAACTGACGGAAAAAGCTCATACTCTTTTTCTATGAGTTCATATACTCTTCTTTCATAAGCTTTCTGTCTGGTACGTACGGAGCGTTCCACTTTTTTGCTTCTTGGTTTTTTTCTTCGTATTTCCAATAATAAAGTTCGTTAACATCTTCTTGTATCGCTTCTCTGAGTAACAACTTTTCTCCTATTAGTTTTATCATGAGAAACATCACTCCTTGATTAGCGTAATTTACCTGTAAAACACCGAAAGAATATACATTCTTCCGGTGTTCTTTGTTTCTTCTCTATTTATTATTCGCGTTTTCCATAACTGCAAAATAGTTATCTTCACTGTCTGAAAAGTTAAAAACCCGTCCTGAAGGCATAGATACAATTTCTCCCACCGTTACGTCTTTAGCTTTTAAATCACTGTATAATTCATCCAAATCCTCTGTAAAAAACAGCAGAGAAGGGGTCCCGACATTTAATTCTGGCTGCATTTTTGCTATTAGCTGTTTGTCATGAAGGATAATTGTTGTTTCTGCACCAGCTGCTGGTGCTAGCTCAATCCACTTCATGCCTTGTCCATTATCATGTTCAGAAATAACGTGAAATTCCATTTTGTCCTTCCAAAACTTTACCGCTTGATCTTGATCGTGTACATATACCATAATTTGACCAACTTTTTTAATCATTGCTTTCACTCCTTTTATACATATGAAATAATTTCTTCCGCTATTGTATCTGCCGACTTTCCCTTTGTATATATCATTTGCTTTGCTAGTTTGTAATTTGATGGATGCGTTACAAAATGTTTGTTAAGCTCAAAGACATCTTTATCATCCGTTAGTTGATGCAATCTTTGATGTAATATCTGTATCGACTCTTCCCTATCAGCACTCGGAAGCAACAAAAACAGAGACTCGTAAGGTTTTAGTGTCTTTTCCACTTCTTGAAACAGCTTTATGTCTTCATACACTGAGTGGCCTGCGCCAAAATCAATAACGGCATGTTTGTACTCTTCTAGTATTCTTTTAACAGCATAGGCTTCAAACGGCTTCCAATAGGCGTACATGCCTTGAAACCCTTGTTCTTCTCGAATGTTTTGCTGTATTTCTTTGCTGAATCCTATTTCACTGTAATAGGAAAACCGCACTTCATCCATTGAACACTGAGGAATATTTAGTTTTTTTGCTACTTTTTCGCCGACGGTCGTTTTTCCAACGCACATAGGTCCAATGAAAATAATAGGGGTTTGCATATGCTCTCTCCTTATTTCACTTCTAACATAAATGTGTACAACGCATCTTCATTAAATATATTTTTTTGTTTTTAACAATTTTAAAGGCCCTGCTGCATCCACGCACGTCTTATTCCAGCAGTATGTACCAACTTTTGCTTCATAGATGTGATTGTTTACTTCGAGATCCGCTTTTGGCGGAGATTCTTCAAGAAATTCACTGCTTGAATACCCTGTAAAGCTTGCTATGATAAGTCCAAATGCAGCTACTTTCCATTTTTTTATCATTTCATCACCTTTTTACTATTTCTTCGTTACTCTTTCATTTCCTGTTTCTTATTTTCTTTCTTCTTAAATCACGTTACATATGCCAATGGCTTTATTTTCGCTACCCCCTTCTCGAAGGAATGGAATATGAATAACTAACTGATCTACTCACAAAGGAGTGAACGCATGGAGGCGCCAAACTGAGATGACAAATATGTGCACAATGAAGAACGCAAAAAAGTGCTACTCTTTACAAGAGCAGCACTTTTTTAGACTTTCAGGCTATTTGATTCTACTAATTTTCCATCTTCCATCCACACAACACGGTCACATAAATCTAGCATTCTTTGGTCATGCGTAACCATTATAGCTGCTTTTGCCCTTAGCTTCACTTCATCGGCGATCATTTGAACGACAGCTCTTCCTCGCTCTGAATCCAAGCTTGCCGTCGGCTCGTCTGCAAAGATAATTTCAGGGTTATTCATCCATGCTCTTGCAATCGCTACCCGCTGGCGTTCTCCGCCCGATAGACTTTCAGGATAGTGATGCTTTCGATGGGCAAGCCCTAGTTTTTCAAGCAAATTAGCTGCTCTTCTCTTCGCTTCTTTGTCTCGATTTCCTTCTAGTTCCGTTACAAGAAGCAGCTGATCGCGAACCGTTAAATACGGAATTAAATTAGCTGATTGAAAAATAAAGCCGATTTTCTTCAGACGAATGCTGTTCATTTGCGAGGGAGACATTTTATTAATCTCGCTCCCGTCAATGATCACACGTCCGCTAGAGGGCGAAAGCAGCGCGCCTGCAATGGATAAAAATGTGCTTTTTCCAGAACCAGAAGGCCCGACAATAGCCACAAGCTCTCCGGCTTTCACACGCAGCGATACGTCATTTAACACGACTACAGAGTTCTCTCCGTCTCCAAAAGACTTACTAACACGTTCCAACACTAATTTTCCTTCACTCATTAAACAGCCCTCCCAATCGCTTCCACCGCATCTATTTTTGCTACGCGATACAGTGATAATAATGAGCTCAGTACAGAAACAGCTACAAACAGGGCGGAACAGCCTGCGATTAGTGACAGGTCCAAGTTAAAAGGCATCGAGTTCGGCAATACTGCCGCTACTCCGTATGTCAGCCCAATACTAATAACAAGACTACATAAAGTTAAGACAACCACTTGAGATAAAATCGTCCGCGCTAAATAGCTTGTTTTTGCTCCTATGGCTTTTAACACGCCAAACTGATTCATTTTTTGAAGCGTCATCACATAGAAAAAGACGGCTAACACAAAGGCTCCAATAATAAAAAGAAACGCAACCATCATTAAAAGCGAGCCTTGTTCTTCTTGATAACCGGGAATTCCTTTTAACGCTTCATCTTTACTGATCACGTCAATGTCAGCTTCCTTTTTTTGAAGAGCATTTGCTTCTTTGTCGTTCATATTTAATACCACTGCGTTAAAAGCACCTGTGCTTCCAAGTGTATTCCATTCTTTCAAATTAATATGAATAACAGGCGCATGACTAAACGACTGATTCTTTGTAAAGCCAATAATCGTAAAGCTTTTTCCTGAAGCGGTATCTTTTATCGTATCGCCGAGCTTTACCCCTTCTTCTTTTAGCGAAAAGTCCGCTACGGCTTCATGTTTAGAATCGTCTGTAATCATCTTCCCTTCTGTTACGTTCGGAGCTAAAAAACCGTTTGTACTTACGGCAAAAAACGAGGAATCTATTTTTTTCTCTTTCCCTTCATTTATAACAGCCGTCATCATAACGCCGAGCGGCTCAGCTTTTTTCTTGCCGCTTATTTGCTGAATGTCGTTTGTTTTATTTGCTGATAAAACCGAACGCGTCAGGCGCTGATCCGTTTCCTTTTGAAGCACAACGTAGTTTCCTTTCATTTCTTGAACGGCTGAAGCATTATCAGAGGAAAGCCCCTTCGCTAAGCCTGATACAAAAAGCACAAGCCATACAATTAACACCATAATCACGCCAATGAGTAAATAGCGCAGCTTCGCATGTTTCAATTCACGTAAAGCCAAAAACATCTTTCTTTCATCTCCTTTTTTGATTCTATTTAAAGTATAAAAATAGAAAATGAATGGAAGATGAACGGCTCATTACAATTTCGGAAGATAGACATGAAAGGTGCTGCCTTTTCCTTTTTCACTTTCAACGTGAATAGAGCCATCATGCATTTCGACAATTTGTTTTACAATCGCTAATCCAAGACCGCTGCTTCCTTCACTACGACTTCTTGCTTTATCTTCTTTATAAAAACGATTAAAAATATGTGGAAGGCTTTCTTTTGACATGCCGATTCCCGTATCTTGAAATTCCACGTGGCAATGCGTATCTTCCATACGAACGCGAAGAGACATCGTTCCTCCTTCTTCAGTAAACTTTACGCTGTTTGTAATAAGATTTGTCCACACTTGATGAAGCAGCTTTTGATCGCCTGAAATCATCGTTGGAGGAAGATCCATTTCAATGGCTAACTCTTTTTCACGCCAGCTCCACTCCGTCATGAACAGCACTTGCTTGATTTGAGCTGCAACATCAAACGTGCTTTTGTCGATATGCTGACTTTCTTTATCAAGTGAAGCAAGCGTAAGAAGCTGTTTGCTGAGCGACGATATACGCCGGCTTTCTTCTTCAATAATAGACAGATACTCATTTCTTTGTTCCTCAGAAAGATGGGCAGAACGGAGCGTTTTTGAGAATCCTTGAATGGACGCCAGCGGAGACTGAATTTCATGTGACACATTGGATACAAATTCTTGCCGCATTTCTTCAAGCTGCTCTAAATTTTTCGCCATCTCGGAAAAATGAGCGGCAAGTGTGCCGATTTCGTCTCGACGCTTGACGTACAGCTCGACGCTGTATTTTCCTTTTGCCACTTGTTTCGTTGCTTCCGTTAGCTTGACGATTGGTTTTACTAAATAACGCGTACTAATAAGCACAAATAAAATACTCAACACAATCGTCAGCAGTAAAATAACCGAGAAAAAAATGCGCATTTCCCCGAACTGCAGCTGAATATCAGGGCGAATAAACAGCGCTTGCTGCTTATTACTCTCTCCTTTTAGCGGCACGCCGATGGTATTGGCCAACACATTATCAAAAAAGCCCGTCACAAACACCTGTGAAGGAAAGTTTGCAATTCCGTGATACATTTTTCCGTCTAGTACTTGTTGAACAGCGCTCTTTTTTAAATGCTGATCTCTAAATTCCCGTCCGTAAAACGTTTCATGTCCGCTGCTGTCCACCACATACATTTGATAGCCTAATTTACTGATATGATGTAAATAAGCTTGTTGATCCACGCTCCTATTGCTTTCATAAAAGCTCGCAATGTCTTTTGCCATACGCGTAAGCTTTTGATCGTTGTAAGGTTTTAAGCTGTACTGATAATAGACGTTTGCTAAAATAAACGCTAGCAGGCTGCTAAATACCATCACAGCAATCGTCGTCAGGACGATCCGCAAATAGAGCGTCTTCATTTTGCTTTCACCTCAAGCTTATAGCCAACTCCTCGAACCGTCGTAATCACAAAATCATCGGTACGTTCAAATCGCTCGCGCAGCCTTTTCACGTGGACATCAATTGTCCGGTTATCTCCATTAAAATCCGCTCCCCATATCAGATGAATTAATCCTTCTCTTGTAAAAATTCTCCCTGGATAGCTTGCAAGCTGAGCTAAGAGCTCAAACTCTTTCATTGGAAGAATCAACAGCTGTCCGTTGCAGTGCACTTCGTAGCTTTTTCGGTCGATAGAGGTGTTGTTCAGCTCGATCATTTTTTCATTTACTACTTCGTACCGGCGAAGCAGCGCTTTGATTCGAAAAATCAATTCCTTTGGTTCAAACGGCTTTGTCACATAGTCATCTGTTCCTGCTAAAAAACCTTTTTCTTTGTCTTCTAGCTGGTCTTTTGCCGTTAATAAAATAATTGGGAAATCATAATAGCTGCGTATTTCTTCGCAAACTTGATATCCGTCTTTATGAGGCATCATAATATCGACAACCGCTAAATGAATGTGCTGTTTAGCAAGTAGGCCCGAAGCTTCCTCTCCGTCTTTTGCTTCATGCACCACATAGCCTTCAAGCTGCAAATAGTGACGAACCAGTTGCCGCATATGAGCATCATCATCCGCCAGTAAAATGTGAATCATTTCCTCTGCCACTCCTTTTATCAACCATTTAAAATGGCGGCCTTTTGGCCGCCATCATTTCTTCTTTCCGTTTCTATATGTTTACTAGTGTAACCAAACGCCGTGGTCATATTGCGTTTTTATTAGGATAAGAATTTATTGTGAACAGCAGATGAACAGCTTGTTACAAAATCCATTCACCGCGCGCAATCATCTCTACTTTGCCGCCTACTTTAATGTGAAAATTCTCTCCGTCATAACTAGCTTTTACATGCAGTAAAGAACGTCTTCCTATTTCATACCCTTGTTCTACACGTATATCAATAGCATGCTGATTAAAATAACGGTATTTAACTAAATATGCTGCCAAACAGCCGTTGGCGCTGCCGGTTGCTGCATCTTCTGGCACGCCGTAATAATCAGCAAAATCTCGCACGTTTAACTGATGATCTTCGTGATAGGTTTCTGGTGAAAATACCATAATCGCTTTAGCTTCCCTGTTTTCTATTAGTTTAAAATATTTTTCTTTGTTTACGTTTATCGCTTTAGCTGCTTCTAATGATGTTAAAGGAACCAGGATGACCGGCAGACCAGTCGATACTTCTTGAACAGGAAAGCGCGTATCAATATGTGTTTGATCAAGGTTTAATACATCCGCCACATGCTTTTTATCTAATACTTGCCCAAATGTTGGCTGACTTTGCTTCATCCACAGTACATCTTTTTGTTCATCGTATGTAATAGGCGTAGGACCTGCTTTATAATGAAGAATAAGCTCTTCTGTATCTTTTTCTTCTAGTTCCTCTCGAATAACATAAGCGGTTCCAAGTGTCGGATGTCCCGCAAATGGCACTTCTTCATTAGGCGTAAAAATCCGCACGTCATATTCTCCTTTTGTAGAAGCAGACGTAATAAATGTTGTTTCGGAGAAATTAATTTCTTTAGCAATTTGCTGCATGTCTTTATCTGAAAGGCTTTCTGCGTCTTGAAAAACAGCGAGCTGATTTCCGGTATATTTTCCTTGTGCAAATACATCAACAATCGAATACTGAATACTTTTCATGTATCTGTTCCTTTCTAACGCAAATTTTTATGTATGTGTTAAATATGCTACTACTTTTTTCTTTAAAGCTTCATATTGCTCCTTATTTGTATCCATAAATGCTTCTTCCCGACTCGATAAAATATCTGCATAATGAAGGGGCTCATGAAATTGTTCCTTCGTAAAGTCACAGCGTTTTTGGTTAAGCCTGTTGTAAAAATGCCATCCTTCTTTACAAGGAGTTTTTAAGATATCTCCTCCTTTGATATCTTGAACGACAAGCGCTGTCACGCTGCACTGTCCCTTGGCAGGGGTATCAGCTGTCCACTTGGTGCTTGAGTGAATTGACCACGATTGGTGCAGGGCTTTTTTTAAACTATTCATGTTCAAGCATCTCCTTTTTCTTCAAATTTACCATATTATTCTTTTTTATGAAACTTCTTATTAAAAAATCCACAGCACAAATATTCTTACTTTAAAAATAATTTAAGGAAGAATAGAAAAATACTAGAAATAATGTATAATAATAGAGTCATTTTAGATGATAGATTATAATCAATGAAAGGTGTTTTAAATGGAAGAACAAGCAGTAAATGAACTCGTTTCTTTTGAGGAAGAATATAAAGTAGTTCAAACAAATACGTCATATTATGATTTAAAATGGGGAAAAACAGCTAATCCAGCTAAAAACAACACGTGGAACTGGGCGGCCTTTTTTCTAACAATCGCTTGGTTTGCATACCGAAAAATGTATAAGCACTTTTTTATTTTATCGTTTATTGAAGTAATTTGGTTTTCTCTTTCGTACTTTGTAGACATATCCGGGTGGGCCGATGTGATTGTGTTCGGCGGTGCTTCACTTATTACAGGGTTATGTGCCAACCGCTGGTACTATAAGCACGTTAAAAGCGTGTCAGCTCAAGCCCAAACGCAGCCGGAGCATCGGAAAGAAGCTTATTTGCAAATAAAAGGCGGGACTCACATTGGCATCGCCATTGGATTAAGCATCTTGGCGCTTGCGATTGCCACCGGAGTTGGTATAGGATTATCATTTTTGCCAACAAAAACGAATATTAAAGATGTAGTGCGCTACAGCGGCGAAGGATTTACGCTTGAAGCGTACAACGATCATCCAAAATGGACCTATATTAAAAAAGAAGGCCGTCATCACGTTGTACAATTTACTGGCTACGATTATACAGAAAAAGAGCATGTGCGCATTGTGTTTAACATTTATTTAGACAAACAAATTTACGAGTGGGACAAAATCTATATCGACGGCAAAAAATTAAATAAAGAAGATGCTGAAGACTATGAATATTGGATTGAAGACAGTTCAGCATATTAAACAGGTCAAAAAAAAAGGATGAGTACGTACTCTCCTTTCTTTTTTGTTTCATCTTAAAGTGTCAAAGGCAACTTCACCGTCACCACTGTTCCGTTCTCATCACTTTCAATCGCAAGTGTACCGTTATGCTCATTGATAATAGTTTTACAAATGGAAAGTCCTAACCCCATGCCTGTTCCATCTTTTGTGGAGAAAAATGGATTTCCTACTTTGTTAATAATGGATAGCGGAATGCCAGAGCCGGTATCTTGGATGTCAATAAGAACCCATCCATCCCATTCTTTGATAATCAGATTTACTTCGCCTCGCTTCTTTTTCTCCATTGCTTCGATGGCGTTTTTCAAAAGGTTCATAAACACTTGTTTCATTTGAGCAGGATCGATTGACACCAGCGGAATGGCTCCTTCTACCCTTACGTTCATTTCGACATTGTATAACGCCGCTTCACTTTTCAAAAAAGCAACGGTATCATGAATAACTTCTACAATCGATACGATTTCTTTTTTAGGGGCTGTTGGCTGCGTTACAAGTAAGAAGTTATTAATGAGTTCATTCATACGATCTAATTCATCAAGAACAATTTTTTGAAAGGGCTCCACCTGTTCATTTTCCTTAAATAAAAATTGAATAAAGCCGCGCACGGACTGCATGGGGTTTCGAATCTCATGCGCTAGTCCTGCTGCTAGCTGTCCTACGAGTGCTAGTTTGTCCAGCTGCAGAATTTTCTCTTCAATTTTCGGCAACACAGCCGCTTGATTTTTATAAATAATATGAGACAAAATGCCAGCCAGCCGGTTTAATCCTTGAATTTCACTTTCGCTAAACTGATAAGGATCCGGATCGACCGCACATAAAGTACCAAACATTCTCCCGTCTTCTAGCACAATAGGTGTTCCTAAATAAGAACCTACCTGGGCACCATCAATGATGGCTAAACTAGACGTTCTGACATCGCGTTTTGTATCGGGAATAACAAGGGGTTCATCACATGTGACTAAGTTGCATACCGCAAGTTCTAACGGCAGGGTCAGCCCATCTTCTACAAGGCTTCCCCCTTCTTTATTAAAGGCTTTCATAACTGAAAATTGTTCGTCAAAAACCCCTACAAACAGCGTCCTGCTTCCAACTATTTCGCTAGCCATCTCTAATACATCCCAAACGGCTTTTTCATTGATGTTCCTCTCTTCCATTACCTTGGTCACCTACTATTTAAATATAGACTGTTCTATTCTCTTATTCTCATTATAAATTTTAAATTCGAAAACGTATATCAAAATTTTAAGAACTCGTTTATTTCTTATAGTTCATCGTTAGGGTTAAGGATAGCCAAGACTTGATGGTCTTCCCATATACCGTTAATATTTACATTTTTTCTGGCTATTCCTTCACTATGAAACCCTGCTTTTTCAAGTACTCGCTGTGAAGACATATTACGAGGCATGACACCGGCTTCAATGCGGTGAAGATGCAACTTGTTAAACGCGTAGTCAACAAGCGCTTTTACCGCTTCTGTTGCATATCCTTTTCCATTATAATTCTGATCTAGAAAATAGCCGATAAACGCGCTTTGTAAAGATCCGCGCATCACTTGAAAAAGACTAATGGTGCCAATTAACTTATTATTCTCTTTTTGAAAAAGACCAAAATAGTATTCTTGATCGTTTTTCCTGTTCTCTTCATGGCGCTTAATTTTTTCTACTTGGCCTTCCAACGTATAAAAAGAATCCTCTCGAATCATAGAAAAATGTTCAAAAAACTGGCGATTATCGCTTTGTAACTGAAGGCTGTCAAGCGCATCGCTGACAGTTAGCGGGCGTAAATAAATAGCGTGACCCTCTATCATACTAGGTCTCTCCTCTCCTTCAAGAATATATGTAAAAAAAGAAGACTTTTTTAAAAAATCTTCCATTTTCTCACATATTAAACTTTTCTTGTTTGAATGTAAAGTTCTAAATCACTGCTTTTCTTTGTCGTGATATGTTCTGCTATAATTTTAGCTAGCATCATATTATACACCGTTCCATTATCCCCATATCCGCTTAGAAAGTAACAGTTAGGCATTTTGTCATATATTTCTTGACTGCATGAAAAATAAAAAACTTCACGCAAAAACCACCTAGAAAAATCACCAGGTGGTTTTTTATATTAGATGGGGTATACATTTTGATTAACTGCGGATGGATATAAAGCCTTGCGTTTCAAAACAGATTTCCTTATAGAAAAGAATGATGTGAAAAATATTTTTTCTGAGATTTTTTCTTTTATTTACGTTTAACAGCAGCCGCCGAAGCCATAGCCGTAACCGCCAAAGCCACCATACGGATAACCACCGTAACCGTAGCCACCATAGCCATATGGTGATAAAAGTGAGCCAGCTACTAATCCTCCTGCTAATCCTCCTAAAAATGGACCTCCAAAGCCAAAGCCGAATGGTCTGCCAAAGCCAAAACCAAACGGGCGTCCGAAACCAAACGGTCTGCCAAAGCCAAATGGTCTGCCAATAAACCTTTCATCTGCGTGTTGAAATTGGTGATGATCTTGAGCATACATAGTAGGTAAAAAATGCATTTCTGAATTCATAAGAGAAACCTCCGTTTTTTTGTTTTTTCACTTTCACCCAAGAATATGCATTTACCTATTCGCTGTCTTGGGCAAATATCTTGGTTATGCTGAAAATAGGGGAAAAGAATTACGAAAAAAAGTAAATTATTATGCTTATATGAAAATGAGCTTGATTTCTCTTTAGTCCCTAATACATATAAAAAGAAGCGGATGATGCTGATCACTTAGATGGGTACACGGAAAGTCATAATGTTTTTATTTCATGATAAAAAGTAAGAAACTGAAGAAAAAATTCTTCAGTTTCTACTCGATTATGTAAGCAGGCTAAGGAGGAATTGCTATTAGCCTGCTTCGTTATAACATGGGGGCTCATATATGAGATCTTGGGATGATTCATCCTATGCAGAAAGTGAAAAAAAGTACCGTGTCCATCTTATTTTTTTATTTTCATTGAAATCATTGGATATTTTTGGAGCACTTTTGCATTTCGGGCATATGTTAAAAATGTACTCAGAACTTGGAGGTGAAATATATGGGCTTCTATGGTGGCTGTGGTTATGGCGGTTACGGTTACGGCGGCTGCGGATATGGCAGCGGCTTTGCTTTAATCATCGTATTATTCATTTTATTAATCATCATCGGCTGTGCTTGCTGGGGAGGATTTGGCGGTTGCTAATCATTAGGAATAATGATGAACAGCTTCATTTCCACTAATTTTTTACCAAAAGCTAGCTTTCCACTTTATTATGAAAAAGCAGTGTCCACATAATGGGCACTGTTTTTTAGTGTGTTTATGAACCGGATGATAACGAGACTCATCTTTGAGAAAAACTGGGACTTTTTAATCTATCGTTCTTTGTTCATACTTCCCTTTCTTCTACATATTAATAGATTAAAAGAATGATTTGACTGACAAAAAAAGAGAGCCGCTGCTCTGCAACTCTCTTCCTTCTCTATGTAGATGCTAACAATTATACAAAGGATTTTTTTAAGACGACGCGCTGGTCATTTACAGCATAGCCGTTTTTTTCATAAAATGCCTGTGCAGCTCCTCCAGTCGCCGTTAAGAGATACAAACTATTGATATCGTGTTTTTGAAGTTCGCTCTCAAACCGGCTTAAGATAGCTGAACCGTATCCTTTTCCTTGTACACTTGCGCTTACGCAAAGCTCAGCAACATAGAAGGTCATACCGCTGTAAGATTTTTTAGCATGACCTGCAATCATGCCAATTAGATCTCTTTGGTCATAAAATAAATAGCCCATAAATTTAGGTGTGTTCAGTAAATCAGTCAGTCTTTCTCTAGCTGAGTCTTCCGTCCACGGTTCATTCCAAGGTTTTTTTGTAAATACATTCATATACAAGTCCATGCACTGCTGCATATTCTCTGCAGTGAAAGGCACTACTTTCTCAATCATTTCCACGCTTCCTTTTTTGTTTAGTTTGACGGCTTGTTGACAATTCGCTCGTACATTTCCGGCAGATGCTTAATTTTATAATCAATGGTTTCAAGCTTGTGATGAATTTCTTCGATTTCTTTTTGCACCTTTTTTTTATGATTCATCAGCATTTGAAGACTTTTATCAAGCACTGCATTTTCAAGCGTACAGTTTTCAATAAGCGTCCGAATATCCTTGATTTGCATACCGGTGCTTTTTAAGCAGCAAATTAAATCAATCCATTCAATATCTTGTTCTTTAAAAATACGATTACCTGACGCTGTACGATCTAAAAACGGAAAAAGCCCTTCTTTATCATAATAGCGAATGGTATAAATTGTCACGTTCAATTTCTTCGCAACTTGTGAAATGGTATACGTCATACTGCTTCCTCCTATATCTTAACTTCTCAGAAAAACATGGTGAAATTACCTTGACCTCCAGTTATCTCGAGGATTTATTCTTTTATAGTTTTCTTCATTGCGTTCTTTATGCCGCGGGCTGTTTGTACAAGCAACATATATTTAAACTAGAAAGGATGGATACGATGAATACTGCTCACATGATGCTTACAATTGTAATTGGCGGTTTTATTGCCTTTTTATTAGGTCTTGGCGTCATAAAAATAATTGAGCTGCTGCTAAATCTTTTTCTATCCTAACCAGCAGGTCCTTATCGTAAAACGCAGGTAACTCCGTTCCATGTTCGAACGGAGTTACCTGCTTTATTTTAAGAACGAAAGTGCTTAAGGCACCATATTGCCAGCGGCTTTATAAATATCGTACCATTCTTCGCGCGTTAGCTTGATTTCTGAACCTTTGCTTGCATCTTTCATACGCTGAATATTTGTAGTACCAAGCACGACTTGGATGTTTGCAGGATGAGTTGTAATCCATGCAACGGCAATCGCTGTATTTGTCACGCTATATTTATTTGCGATGCGATCAATCACTTCGTTTAACTTTCCAAATTTCTCTTTATCATCTAGGAAAGGTCCTTCAAAAAATCCGTTTTGGAACGGCGACCATGCTTGAAGCGTTATATCGTTTAAGCGGCAATATTCAAGCACGCTGCTGTCGCGGTTAACGGCCTGGTCAATTCCCATATTTAAAGAAATACCAGAATCAATAATTGGCGTATGTGCGATGCTGAACTGGACTTGGTTTACGACAAGCTTTTGGTTGATGTATTTCTCAAGCAGCTGAATTTGCGCTGGGTTGTGGTTCGACACACCAAAGTGACGTACCTTTCCGCTGCTTTGAAGTTCATTAAATGCTTCTGCTACTTCTTCAGGGTCCATTAGCGGATCTGGACGATGCAGTAATAAAAGATCTAAGTAATCTGTTTTTAAACGCTCTAAGCTGCCGTTAACAGAGTCTATGATATGCTTCTTTGAAAAGTCATAGTAATTTTTTGCTGAGTTAATGCCGCATTTACTTTGAATCACCATTTTTTCACGAAGACTTGGATTCATTTGTATAGCGTTTGCAAAATATTCTTCGCATTGTCCTACATAATCAGGACCGTAAATATCAGCATGGTCAAAAAAGTTAATTTCTTCTTCCATCGCTGTGCAGATTAGCTTCTCTGCTTCTTGTAAAGAAAGCTCTGTTAAACGCATGTTTCCCATGATTAAATTTGATACGTGCAGGTCAGTATTAGCAATTGTATGATACTTCATGTAAAGCCCCTCCTTGAAATGATACTACTACAAGATAAACCATAGAGTTAACTCTAGGTCAAGCAGAAAGAATAAAAGATTTTATAAGCAGCGACGGTAAAACCCCCTATCTTTTTTGGTAAAAAGATGAAATACTAGGTTGTGTTGTGTGAGAAAAGTCACTGCCGCTGCGCATTTCGTTTAGTAATATATGTTACGTTCTTTTCTTCCTTTTTATCGAAGCTTATTTCATAACAAACCATATATCAATCTATCAGCCAAAGGAGTCTATCACTATGCAGAAAACGAAAACAAAACGATTTGAAATACATTATTCCGTTCTAAAAGATGAGGCCAAAATTAAAGGAACTTTTATGATAGAATCTGCTAAAAACCGAGATGACGCGTCAAGACTTGCTAAATTAAATATCTCTACAAAAGAAAGAGTGTTTATTCAATATGTAAAGTTCTTAAAAGTTAAACGAGCTTCTACAGCTTTGGCAGCAAAGTGACATTCATCTGCTTCTTCTTTTAGCAAGCCCCCATTTATGCGGAAAGTGTAGTCTCAGAAGACGCTTGTTTCGTTCGCGTCAACAATAAAACCAAGCCAATAATACAAATTGTACCCATCCATTGATAAAAACCAAAGGGCTCTTTCAGCCAAACAACGGTTGTGACAACGGCGGCTAAAGGTTCTAAACTGCCCAGCAGACTCGTTTCTTTAGGTAAAAGACTGTGCAAACTTTCTACATAAAACCAAAATGCAATCATCGTGCCAAAAATAATAACAAATAAAATATATACATAGATTATTGGTGATAAGCTTGACATCTCTAGTTTCCACGGAGGATGAATAAAGCTCATTACACTTCCCCCAATTACCATTGCCCAGCCAACGATGACAAGCGAACTGTACTTTTTGATCAGCGGCACCGCATACAGCGTATAAAATGCTGCCGCTACGCCGGACAATACTCCCCAAACAGCGGCAGATACAGAAACAGACAGCTGAGAAATAGAGCCGTTTGTTAATAAAAAAAAGCACCCTCCCAGTGCCAGCAGCACGGCCATAGCATCTTGTCGCGTAAATATAGACTGCTTGCGTAAAACCAAATAAATGATAATCATCACCGGTGATAAATACTGCAGCAGCGTAGCTACTGCTGCATTTCCATGCTTAATAGAAGCCATATACGTATATTGAACAGCAAGCATACCAAATATCGCAAAAACGACGAGTTGAAAGGCTGACTTTCGGTTCTTCCATACTCCAAATACTTGAGAACGATTGCTTTTCGTAATTGAAATCATTAGCAGTAAAAAGCCGGCAATGAGCAGACGTACTGAAACAAGCCAGTCCACGCTGATTTCAAATTCTTGAAAAAGCTTTTGAGCAACCGTCCCTCCCATCCCCCAACATATAGCTCCAGTTGTCACGAAGAAGAACCCTTTTTTTCTGCTGAGATTGTTCATCTTTTATCCCTCACTTTTGTTATAAGAATAGTGTTATAATAAATGAAAAATCAGGCAGAAAATACGCATATTGCATTAAAAAATATAAATATATTGAGGTGACTATGTATGCCAGCAGCCCATTTTAAAATTGATAAAAACTTAAAAGAGCTAACGACCCACCGTACCGTTGAGCTGCCAGTAGCATGTTATCAAACTACGATTGGCGATCACATAAACGGCTACATCCCGCTTCATTGGCATGATGAGCTTCAATTTGTGCTGGTGATAAAAGGTGATGCGGCTTTTCAAGTAAACGAAACGACAGTAACTGTAAAACAAGGCAACGGACTGTTTATTAACAGCGGATGTCTTCATATGACCGAAGACATAAACAAATCGGGCTGCATGTACATTTGCTTAAATGTTTCTCCTCATTTCCTTGTGCCGCAAGAGCTTTTTACAAATTACGTCTATCCCTACATTCATGCAACAAATTTATCTTATCTATTCATTGATTCCAATCAAAAGTGGGGGAAAAATATTTTAGAATCTATTCATAAGATATACGTATGGATTCATAAGCAGCCGCGCTACTATGAAATGGAGATTGCATCAGAGCTCACTATACTTTGGAAAAATTTAATTCTTAACGGTTTGCAGCTAAAATACAATGAAAAAGAAATGATCAAAAATCAGCGAATGAAGCACATGCTTAATTGGATTCATTTACACTTTGCTGAAAAGATTACGCTCGACGATATTGCTAAAGCCGGTCAATTGAGCCGTTCTGAATGCTGTCGATATTTTAAGAAAATGTTAAAAAAAACGCCTTTGACCTATGTATTAAACTATCGAATTCAGCAAAGCTTAGTTATGCTGCAGCAAGCAGAAGCAAATGTGACAGACATTGCCTATCAAGTAGGATTTAATAGTACCAGCTATTTTATTAATCAGTTTCGAAAAGAAATGAAGATGACTCCGCTCATGTATCGAAAAAAGAAGCTGCACATCTCATCTCATCACTAAAAAACGGCGGGACAATCACCCCGCCGTCTTTTATGAACTCTTTTTACTCGTCGTTTTTGTGTCAGAAATCTTCCCTAAGAAAAAACCGTCTACTTCTGCTATTTTCCCTCTCCAAAAGATTTTTCCTTTAGAAGGAGTAGACTTACTGTCTCCGCAGTAGATCTTTGTATTTTTCAAATGAATAAAATGAGCTTCTGCTTCTCCGTTTGACTCGCTGGCTTCGCTTGCTAAAGAGAATTGTTCGCTTAGCGCCTGAGCCACTTCACTGCCTTCTTCAAACGTTTCGCTTAAGTAATCAAAGTATTCTTTTGCTGAAATCATGGTACCGGAAATCACAGCGCCGTTTACATTTAATGAAATATCAAGTGAAAAGCCGTGTTTATTAGAAGCTTTCACAAAGTATTCAAGCGTATTGTCTTTAGTTGGAAAAGAAGGTCCTGTACTCATGTATTTCTTTCCTCCTTTATACCTTAGGCTGTTGTATCGTCTTCGCTAGAAAGAGATGTTGCGTCTTCATCTTCTTCGTCCGTGTTTTTCTTTGCTTTTGTATTTTTTGATTTTTTAGCTGTTGATTTTTTTGGTTTAGTTTCTTTTTTTTCTTCGCTTTCGTCGTCTTCGTCTTCCTCTTCTTCTGTTTTTACTTTTTTATTCTTTTTGCTTGAGCGAGAATCTTCGTTTTCTTCCTCGCTGTCTTCGTCACTTTCTTCTTCCTCTTCTTGCTCATTTTCTTTTTGATTTTTTTTACGAGGCTTAGATGTTTCTTCTTCGTTTTCTTCATCTTGCCCGTTTTCTTCGTTCTCATCGTTCTCTTCTTCGTCGGAATCTGTATCTTCCGCTTCTTCATCTTGATTTTTATTGAGGCTAAGCTCAACAAGCATGTTCATTTTTTCTTCAAGCTGTGATAAACGATCTTGAAGAGTTTGGTTTTCTTCTTTTAACTCATCGTACTCTTGAACGTTATCGTCCTCTGTTTCGCTACTAGAAGAATTGACGTTTTCTTCATCATCTTTTGACTTATCTTTCTCTTTTTTAAACAAGCTTCCTGCAGATGTTTTCAGGCTGGCTACACTGCTTTTTGATTTTTCTTTTACCTTTGATCCTAAATCCGATGCTTTGCTTTTTAATTCGTCCGTATCAATGCGGTCAAGAAGACTTTTTCGATTTTCAGGAGTAGATACATATCCAATCGTTGCGCCGATGATACCTCCTGCTACCGCTCGTTTGATTGGGCCGCTGCTTGTTGTTTTGCTTTCTTTTGACCCGTTCTTTTCTTTTGAAACATTTTCCTCGTTTTTATTTTCCTTGTTTTCTACCTGTGCGTTATCTAATTTTGTTTCAGTTGCCATTGTAAATCCCTCCATTTTTTAAGTAGCGTAAAGTTTTTAACCTTCCGTTTCTATTCTTTCTTCAAGCACTTTTAACCGCTCATGCAGCATTTTATTTTCTTCTTCGAGCGCTTTACTATTAGCTCCTTTTGAACTGAGGTACGGATCATTTTCCCACCAGTCCATGCCGATTTCTTTTGCTTTATCAACCGAAGCCACAATTAAGCGTATTTTTATCGTCAGCAGCTCGACATCCGCGATTCCTACGGTGATGTCCCCCGCTATAACGACTCCTTTATCCAAAACCTTTTCGAGCACATCTACAATCGTACTTGACTGCATATTATGTTCGACTGCCATACTGTTCCTCCTATTGACCGCTTAAAGCAGGTTGCCTAGCGGTCCAAGATCAATATTTAAATCTTCTGCATCCAGACCGAACACCTCTTTCAACTCGTCCATTTTTTCTTCTAAGTTCATTAGTGCAATTCCTAAGTTTTCAATTTGTTCATCCGTCAACGTTCCACCCTCCACCCGCCTCATGGCATGACGTTCAACAATTTGCCTCAATAGCTCAATAACTGTCATCACAAGCTGAGCTAAGCCGTGTTCAGCTTGATCAGGATCCAAGTGAATTCGTCCATTTGCTTGACTGACCGGTTGCATCCATTAATTCCTCCTTTTGCTTATCAAATTGTTCAGAAGTGATCGGTTTGCGATTTCCTTCCTTTGCTTGCACAAGCGTTTCAACCGAAGAAATAAGCACTCGCAAATCCAAATACACTAAATCGACGCCAGCTATGGAAATGATCAAGTCTCCTTTAATGGCGACTCCTTTATCTAAAATGACATCTAAAATATCAATAAGAGCAATATCTTTATTCTCCATGGATTCTTTAAGAGACATGAGTTTGATTCCTCACTTTACGCAAAGCTGGAAAAATGATAGGGAGGCCAAGGTCCCGTCACTTCAAACTTCCAACCTTTTTCTTCAAGCTTTTGCTGCAGCTCTTCAATTTCATCTACAAAACGATTGATCTGCAGAGACGGAAGAAGAAACACGCTGTTCCACGCCATCTGTTCAGCTGCGCCCGTTATGTCCTTGCCCCAATTCTTTTTAACAGAGTCATAAAGTGATAGTTCTTTTAGCTTGTCATGTACCTCTTCACACACCTTGTTTTTGTGAAGCTCTAATTCTTTTTCAATCAGCTGATCTATTTTTTTCTTTTCAAAAAACTGTCTTCCGGGTGATAAGTGACTAATTTCTTGTTTTTTCGCTTTTACGCTTGCATTCGTTTCGCCGATTTGTTTTTTTAGCTCTTTATCATCACAGTAAATTTTTACATTCCACTCTTCATTTCCTTGAAGCAGCGTCAGTGAATTCTCTATCTTTTCTTTGCTGATCTCAACAGCTGCTTGCAAACTCTCTTCACTTTTATAGATAGTGCAAAATTTTAATGGAATAATCGTAAATTCTTCGTACAGAGCGGCTACCGTTTCGTGATGATGAAATGCCTTTTCCTGCAGCCAGCTCATATCCTGCTCCATTTTTTCTTGAATCACTTCTTCTGAATAGGTGTCAGCATCTAGCTTAGAAACTACAGCCGTCACCTGATCGATCGTAATTGGGTACAGTGAATGTTCTCCATCAAACCCCTTATAAGATGGAAAAGGCTCTGTGGATGCTGCTTCTTTTGTTGGAATTAAACCGTATAAATACAGTAATTCTCCCATCTAGGATTCCTCATTTCTTTTTTGTGTTAGCTCTTCCCATTGTTCAATTTCTCTGCGTTTCGCTATTTCGTACCTCATTAACAGTTCATCTTCTTTTTCTTGAAACGCTTCCTCCGGAATTTCACCAAGCTCAAACATCATTTGAAGCTGAATGAGTTTTTGTTGAATCGTCGGAAGATCGTATAGCTGTTTATCAGCTTCTTCCTGTACTTTTTCGCCGATTTTCACTACAAGGTTAATAGGTGCGGTTACTAATTTATGCAGCACGTTATTTCTCTTCTACTTTTAGGCGAATGTTCACAAAATTATAAGCAGGCCAAGGGCCGCTGTAATGAAAATCGGCTTTGTCTTTCCAGTTTTCATGCGCTTCATTCACTTTTTCATCAAACTTCGCTTCATCTTCGCGGTTAATTAAAAAAGACGCGTTTAAGAGCATCGTTTCGCCTGTTGGCTCATTTGCTTTTGCTGCTTCTGCTGCTTCTTCAAGCGGAGAGAACACCTCTGTCTTGACTTCTTTTTGCAGGGAAGTAAACATTTTTTGAGCAAGGCCCCCAAGCTGAATACGCTCATAATAACCGGCTGCTTCTGATTTTCCTTTTACGGATGCCGACACTTTTTCAAGTTCAGGATTCTCGTTTACTTTTTTCTCAAGCCACTCTTTTTTCCCAATTACTTTTAAACCAACTTCAATTTTTCCTTTGATGGCTGGAAACAGCTTTTCAAACTGCGGATAAAGGTTTTCCAAAAGTACTTTTACATCTTCTTTTGATTTGAATACATTGCCAAAGCTGATTGGAATAACCGTATCATTTTTGTCCATGATCGCTGCTACCGCGTTTTGATGCATCATTAAATTTTGACGATTAGGATGATAGATTTTCATCGGTACTTCAGCTGCTACCATAGCCGCGTCTTTGTATCGAATTAAAAACGTTTCTGACTTTGTCCCTTCTACTTCGACTGAGCCAAAATCTTCGTCTTTATTCGTTTGAATCGCGCTAAAAATATAAATACCTGTTTCGTTCTGTTCACTCATGTTTTCAAGCTCCTTTACTTTTCTTCAATCTCTATATTCTTACACTCTTCTAAAATGATTTTTTCGGCTTTGCTTTTTGCATTTTCTTCGCCCAAACATCTAGTAAGCGGATGACGCAAAATATCCATACATAACGTTTGAAAATCTTCGTCATTTCCATCGATAGCAATGTCTTGCTGTGCGGCAAGAGTAGCGATCATTAGCGAAGCCCGCAGGCTAAGCCCGCTGCTACTTTCATCTCCAGAGCGGTTTCGCACGTTTGCTACGAGCGTTACAATTACGCGCGCTTCTTCTTCTTCTACATTCGTTTTTTCTGTTAAAATCGCTGTCTCTCTGTCGATGTCTTTATAATCAATAAACATGGTAATTAACCTGTCAAGAAGCGCATCTTGCGTATCATATACCCCAGCATACTCGGCTGGATTGCTTGTGAAGATGACGCGAAAATCGGGGTGCACGCGCACAAAAGGATCGGTCATTTTTACTCCATACAGCGGCAGCACCCCTTCTTCTAATATCGATAGAAAGATATTATTCGTGGCGGGCTTAGACCGAGTAAATTCGTCGTAAATCAGCGTATAACCATTTTTTACAGCTTCAAGCAATCGGCCATCCTGCCAGTTTTCACTCACTTGTTCATCTTTTTTATAAACAGATCGAACATACTGGTCGATCACTTTTTTGCTTGTATAGCCCGTAAAATCTCCAATTAAATCTTTGTTGTTGAGCTCGTGATTGCCGTGCATCAGCATCACCGGGCGCTTTCTCTTTTTAGCAAGCGCTCGCGCTAAAGAAGTTTTTCCTCCGCCGGCAGGACCTGTAAAATGAATGGAATAGCCGGATTTTAAATAGCTCAGCGCTCTTGAAAGAACCTCTTTGGTCTCGTCATCTTGTATAAAAGCTCCACTGCCTTTTTTCCTTTTGTCTGTTAAGACGGTCATTTTTACGTTCCTCCTGCCATCTTATCGTTTATGCTTCAATGCCAATGGCGCTTCTATATCTGATGTCGAGTCGTTTGAATGAGATGACTTCTTTTTCTTTATTTAAAAAGCACTCGTATGTTCCGAGCATTTCATCTTTGGCGTATTTCTTCATATATTCTCGTTCTTCAATCACTTCAACAATAACTCTCCAACCTTCATCTTCAGTAGCTTCCACCGAGGTGATTTTATGAGGAGGAGCTACGTGTTCACCGAAAAAGTCGTTTACAGCTTGCATAATTTTTTTAATTTCCATCTTTAGTAGCCTCCAATAGTTATATCTAAAAGCTGGAACCAGCCTCAAAAAAGGAAGGTTCCATTTTTCTTCATATTAAATACTAAAACGCGGCTGTCCTTCACTTGAATTTGATCGTTCAGGCAGACCATTTTCTTCTACGTCGTCACGCAGAAGCCCAACTGCTTCTGCGTAGCGCAGCCACGTATCAACACTTGCAATAACCACTCGTGCTTCAATCGTTAAAATTTCAATTCCTACCACAGATACTCTTGCAAAAGCATCAATGACAATTCCTTTGTCCAAAATACGGTCAATTACTTCTGCTAAACTCGAACTATTGGTACTTTTTTGAATAGACATATTCCATTTCTCCTTTCGCTCATGATCCCATTGTTTTTAAATCTGTAGATGATTTAATATCATTGGAACTTTTAATAGTAGTAGAGCTTTTAATATCAGTTGCTTTTTTAATCTGATTTACGCCTTTTACTTTCCGCTTATTTTTTGACTCATCTTTATTGTCTGAAGAAATTTTTTCTTGAAAGTCCTCTCCGGCTTCTTTCACATCACTAAGCTTATCCTTCACTGATAGTAAAACGTCTTGAAGCTTTTCTTTTGCTTCTTCCCCTTTGCTGTGTACCTTACTGGCATTTCTCTCTTTTGTTTTCTGCAGTTTTTCTGAAGCTTCATTTGCTTTTTCCTGCAGTTTTCCTTCGGTTTTTTCAACAAACTTCTCTTTCGCTTTTTCTTTAACCTTTTCTTCTACCTTTTCTTTAACCTTTTCCTTAACAGGTTCAGGCGTATAGTCGATTATCTTTTTTCCCGCTTTTAAGGCTGCTTTTTCCACATCTTTTTTATCCATGAAATTCCCCTTCAGGACGAATATCTTACTTTTTAGCGTCCATGAGTTTGTTTAGCATCTCTTCAATGCGCTGCAACTGATCGTTCATATTTTTATTTTCTTCTTTTAACTCTTCGTACTGAGACGTTTCCATTTCCGTACTCCCTCTTACTTCTTCCTGCGAATCCGCCTGTTCATTTGATGCATCTTCTTTTTTCTTTTTAGGTGCCAGCAGCTTGCTTAAATTGTCTTTTTCAAGATAGCCTGTAGCCGTCTGTCTTAATGCCCCCATCGCTTGCTGCGTTAGAATATCCTGGGCATTTCTTCTTAACTCTTGTCCTGTCGCACGTACAATTTCTGATTGCCCTAAACGGCTGAGTACTTTTTTACTCGTTTGTGGACTTGAAAGAAGTCCAATTCCCGCTCCTACTACGCCTCCTAAAATGGCAAGATTTAAAGAATTTTGTGTTTTTTCTTCTTGCTGCTGATTTTGCTGTTTTTCATTTTGATCCGTTGTTGTCATGTTCCATCCTCTTTTCTTTTATTAGTATTTATTTAATGAATTCTCTTACGATTAAAAGACTTAAAAGCTAAGCCCTGCACCTCGCTCATCTGCTCGGCCAGGTATCCCTTCTTCCTCGACTTTGTCTGTTAATAACCCTACGGCTTCTGCGTAGCGCAGCCACGTATCCACACTTGCAATAACCACTCGTGCTTCAATCGTTAAAATTTCAATTCCTACGAGTGATACTCGAGCAAAAGCATCGATGACAATCCCTTTGTCGAGAATTCGATCAATCACTTCTGCCAAACTAGAACTATCTGTACTTTTTTGAATACTCATTTTTAGCAGCTCCTTTCGAAATTTAGCTAAATGAATGATGCTACTAATCAACCTGCTTAACTTTTTAAGTAAACATACTTTTGAAATATACTTTTTAGCCTTCATTCAAACATGAATAATTTGCTAAAAAGTAATTCCTAAAAATAAATTAGAAAATTATTCTACTACGTATAATAATTAACAGTCAATTTATGGATAAACCTTTTGACTAAACCCTATTTTTAAAGCTTTTATCAAGAATCTAGCCCTAAAATAAAACAATAAATACATTATTGTTACAATAATATTACATTATAATTCTAGGCATATTATCGCTCGGTTCACCACGAAGTGTTTATATTTTTTTACTATTATGGAATATTATCGTTATTTGAATTTACATAAGAAAAGTCAATGCATAAAAAAATCTGCCGCATGGCGACAGATGTTCACTACATATCATAAGCTCTATAAAATCATTCCGGTTAAAGGCGCTTTCGGGTTTCCATCATAATCTGAATCTGTTTTGTCTACTAGAACAAGCAAGCTGCCTTCTTTGACTGAATCATTATATTGTTCAGCCTGCTGTTTTGGAATTCCCATACTGGCTAAAATACCTGACAGTCCTCCTACGCTCGCACCAGCTGCTGCACCTGTTAATGTAGCTACAATCGGTCCAGCCGCCACTATTGGGCCTATTCCCGGTATTGCAAGAGCTCCAGCACCAGCCAAAATTCCGCTCAAGCTCCCTAGCGTACCTCCGGCAAGAGCTCCAGTTGCTGCTCCTTCTGCTTTTGAATTCGTTTCTTTCTGAACTTTTTTGGTCTTTTTATGTTTACCGATGATAGAGATTTCTTCTGATGCATACCCTTCTTGTTTTAAACTCTCTACGGCATGAATTGCTTCTTGCTCCGTTTCATATATCCCGACAACATTCTTGGCTTTTGCTTCCATATTATCTCCTCCTCGTTAATGTTGTGTGTACCCAAGAGTATGGCTTTGAAACGTTTTAGAGAGTAAGTATTTCTAAATAGATAACGCCAAATCACTTTTCATTTAGCGACTTTTTTCATCACGCACAAGATGCCTTTGTATCAGCGGCTTTACGTGAATTTTCTTCTCTTCTTACTGAACAGCTTTGCATAACAAAACCCTAAGAAAATATGTGTTCTTAGGGTTTTGACTTAAGCAGCCGCCGGATTCTTTTTAACAAGTTTTACAAACAATCCGCGAACTAAAGGCCCCATAATTAGAAGCTGAAGCGGATATGCCACGATAAAGTTTTTAGCAACAATCAATGCATAGCTTGAAAGAAGCGGCTCTCCCTGCAAACCTTTCGTAAGGGACATTGTAATTAATCCGTATACAGACATACAAAGCACCATTCCGATAACCATACATGATGACAAAATCAGCACTACTTTTAACTGTTTAGATTTATCAAACGGCAGTGAAAATGCTACCTTTTTCGCTACTGGACCGACTAAAAGAGTTTCTATAGTCATTGCTACTACAAATGTTATAACCAAGTTAAAAATACCTTCTGCAAATGTGATATGTCCGATGACGTCATTTATTAACATGTTATAAATCGTCATGACAAGCACCATTCCTCCGCACATCATCATTCCAAAATACATACTTTCTTTTTTAGTTGTTGGCACGTTCCTCATCCTTTTCATTTTTTTCACTTGGCTTAGTATAGCTTTTTGTATTCCTTCTTCGTAAGTGAACATTTTGTGAACATTTATTTAGAAAATCCACGGTGACTAAAAAACAGTCATCGTGGATTTTCTAAACGTAAGCCGCTGCTTCCACTTTTTCGTGGAGGGCTGAGTATGGCAAACCACTCTAGTCTACATCATTAATGAATGTTTGGAACGTTAATAGAAAAACCTCGCTTTATGAGCTAAAGCGGGGTTTGGTTTTATAGAGATTCCGTGTGAGATCCTGGCGGAATTGGTGTTTGGGTTCGGAATACTTTTTCCCATTTTGAGACGACGATACAGGCAATGGCGTGGCCTGGAACGTTGACTCCTGTTCTTGCCATATCCATGATGCGGTCCACTCCTGCAATAATTGCCACTCCTTCAGCCGGCAGACCTACTGCATTGGCTGTTGCTAAAAGAACGACAAGAGAACCTGACGGAACAGCCGCAATTCCTTTACTCGTCATCACTAGTATAAGCATCATAAATAACTGCTGAGTTAATGGCATATCGATGTTAAAAGCCTGTGCTAGAAAGACGCATGAAACGGATAAATACAAGGTGGATCCGTCACAATTTAACGACAGGCCCGACGGAATAACAAACGATACGACTCGTTTAGGACATCCATACTTCTCCATTCGATCCATCAGCTGAGGCAAAACCGTTTCTGTACTTGTCGTCGAAAACGCAATCAGAAACAAATCCCATATCATTTTTAACACTTCAAAATAGTTGAATTTGAATAAAAGTCCAACAAGCGGAAATAAAACAAATAAGATAATAAATAGACCTAAAAAGACCGTGCCAATCAGCTTGAGCATTGGGAGCAGAAGCGCAATACCGTATTGCCCGACAGATGCAGCCATTAGCGCTAGTACCCCAAGAGGCGCTGTGACCATTACAATTTGCGTTAACTTAAACATAATTTTAGCGGTAGATTCAAAAAATTTCATTGCAGGCTCAGATGCTTTACCAACTCCCGAAGCTGCAACACCAAATAAAATAGCAAAGAAAATAACGGCCAGCAAATCATTTTTTGCCATTACATCTATGATGTTCGTTGGAATAATGTTCAAAATCATTTGTTTAAAGTCCACGACTTTGTCGGTATACTGAGACAGTTCACCGATATCTTTTTTAACAAGATGAGAAAGATCGAGTCCTACTCCGGGTTTTAACAAATTAACTAACAGAAGTCCCAGCGCCAACACAAGGGTAGTAATCACTTCGAACCAAATAATAGTCTTTAACCCTAGACTCCCCATTTGTTTCATACTGCCGCTTCCCGCAGCACCTATGACGATGGTTGAAAAGACAATCGGCACCACGATCATTTTAATAAGGCGGATGAACCCGTCGCCTACCGGCCTTAAAGCCATCCCGAAATCTGGAAAAAAATGTCCAATAACAGCTCCAATTACTAATGCAATTAAAATTTGAAACGCTAAAAACTTTTTCACATTTCTACCTCCCCTTTGACTTCATTAATGGACGTCCATTCCATTAATATCCAAATCCTCAGACACTTTATGTAAGTTCGGGACATTTAGCTAAATTCCTTCTAAAATAGACAAATTGGTCTACATATTCCACCTTATCTGTTAACATCCATAGAAAAAAGCCAGGTGAAGTTATTCTTCATCCTGGCTTTTTGCATTTTTATGCTTTTTTTACAAACTGAGACTTTAAGCTCATCGCTCCAAATCCGTCAATTTTGCAGTCGATGTTATGATCGCCTTCTACTAAACGAATGCTTTTTACTTTCGTTCCGATTTTTACAACCGATGAGCTTCCTTTTACTTTTAAATCTTTGATGACGGTAACTGAATCTCCATCTTTTAAAAGATTACCGTTTGCATCTTTTACAGTAAGCTGCTCTTCAGCACTTTCTGTTTTTTCATCTTGCCCCCATTCATGCGCACACTCCGGGCAGACGAACAGGTTTCCATCTTTATATGTATACTGTGATTGACAGCTTGGGCAATTAGGTACATCCATTTTCTTTTCCTCCAGCAGCAGCTCGCAAACGACAGCACGATTACGAGATTAAGTTTTTTTTATCTGTTTTATACTGTCACAGTTTTATAGATTTAACAAGCTTTTCTATTTCCTTGCTGATGATGTTTTCTCCTCCAAATAAGTGAACCGATCAACAAAACAAAACCTGCACTAAAGGCAAGAAGCTGATCTAAAAAAAGGTCACCTGTTTTTACATACCGAATAATAAATAATCCTCCAAACATCAGCATCAGCATCCATGAAAACCGAATGAGGTATGAATTAATTTCCATTTTTCATTCCTCCTATTTGTAAGACTTTCTTCGTTTGAAGCTAAAATAAGTATACTGACTAGCCGTTAACTCGTGACTTCTATCTATTTATGCAATTATTACCATTATATCACAATAAAAGCATTTTTGAGACTTTTTACAGATGTTAATTATTGTATAATAAAAGTTAGATACAGAAAAAAGGGGAGGATTTTTTAAAGGTCAAGTCAATATTCGTTTCAGCGGATGCTTTAGCATCCCTTTGCTTACGGGAACTTTAAAAACAATGCTGAGAACCACCGTTGCCAAAACCGATAGCAGCAAGACTGCAAAAGGCTTTTTTTGAAACCACCTCGAAAAGATAAGCATCATTACATAAATAAGCGCTGACCATCCTAAATGCCATCCGTGCCTAAATGTTATGCCCTTGAACCTCAGTCCAATCCATTCTATAAATGAAGCTGTGCATACCCATTTTGCAATATACTTCACCTGTTTGACGAGTGTAGACGGATAGGTGGCTAAGAATGATAAAATCATGAAAGGCGTAATGAACATAAGGTGTAAAATGCGTAGGCCTTTTAATGAAAGATGAGAAGATCTAAAATCCCAAAGCAATTTATCGTTACATAGAAAATAATAAAAAATATTAAAAAAGCTTACGTATAAAACCCCTGCATAAAGCTCGTGAATTTTTTTCCACGTTCTCTTTTGGATATTTTGAAAAATCAGCCACAGAAGCACACAAATATGCACCTTTATTCACCTCTCTAACGTTATTTTTAGAATCTGGATTATTATATTTTCATTTCTTTCTGCTTCTTTTCAATTTTTCGAATCCATCCAATCAGCATCCGATTAAGATAGGATTTTAACGTCACGCTAGTAAAGGTGTGGTACCACATCCAGCCGGTTTTCCATTCGATAAGCTTCGTCCGTTTTTCAGCCCATAATTCAATAAGAAACATGGGAATCGTAAAGAGCACAATTTTATATAAAACTTTTAGCCCTTTATCGTAATACGTAGCCTGATTAATCATGACGGATATTATGGGATACAGCAAAAAGTCGAACAACACATTAATTCTAAACTGTTTTTTCAGCAAGCGAGTTGGATATCGAAGAAGGCCGTGAGTAATAATAAATTTATCAATAATACCATTTGTTAATGCGTTAAATACATAGGCCAGCAGCCAGTCCTTAATCGGTGGTTTTCTAAATAAAAAAGGGAGAAGCCCCAAGGCGATAATCAGCATTACACGTAAAAAATTCACTTCAAACTTTTTATTTCTCATAACCTTTTCGCTCCTTTCACCAAGTGTTGTTAGCATACCTATCGTCGATTTACGGTTTAAGGCAGCTGCTCTCACCACGCTCGATTGTTGCTTGCGCTAATTCATGAAGGTACGCTAATATAAGTTCCCCATCCATAATCCGTAAGTCCACGTTCTCCTTACATACGTACATATTTGTTTTAGTTTTAAGTTCTTTGAAAAGATTTATACATGTGGTTCAGACATGAAAAGAGCCCGACTCTCATCAGTACGGGCTTCTTTCTCCACCTATTTTGTTTACTTTGACCGTTACCATCCAGCTACAAATCCATCCGTTCGTGATTCACTTCCTCCGCATAGCACCCCGCTCTCAGGATCTCTCCAAATAATCTGTCCGCGCCCAAATGCCATAGAATCCACAGCTACTTCAATCTTATGGCCTTTCCGTTCAAGCGCTTGTGCTACATGCAATGGAAAAGCCGGCTCGACCATCACCGTTTTATCTTTTTTCCACTGCCATCTTGGGGCGTCTAAAGCGGCTTGAGGATGAAGCTGAAAGTCAATTGTATTCATTACAACTTGCATATGTCCCTGCGGCTGCATAAAGCCTCCCATCACGCCAAACGGTCCTACGGGCTCATTATTTTTGGTGAGAAAGCCTGGAATAATGGTATGAAACGTTTTTTTATTAGGAGCAAGGCAGTTATCGTGATTGAGATTCATTGAAAAATTGTGACCGCGGTTTTGCAAAGCAATTCCCGTTTCTGGCACGACGATTCCAGAACCGAAGCCCATATAATTACTTTGAATAAATGAAACCATGTTTCCTTCCTCGTCAGCGGTTGCTAAATACACAGTTCCGCTTCCAACAGGCTCTCCCGCTTGAGGCTGAAGGGCATGTTCTTCTATAAGACTGCGGCGATAGCTTGCATATGTATCAGACAGCAGCTCACTAACAGGCACGCTCATTTTTGCTTCTTCTGTAATGTATTTTTCTCCATCCGCAAACGCAAGCTTCATCGCTTCTATTTGTTTATGATACGTATCCACGGCATCTTTTTCTTGAAACTCAAAGCCTTTTACGATATTTAATGCCATTAACGCAATAAGCCCTTGACCGTTCGGAGGAATTTCCCACACATCATATCCCCGGTAGTTAGCAGAAATAGGAGTCACCCACTCCGGTTCGTAAGCGGCTAAATCTTCCTTTGATAAAAAGCCGCTGTATTTTTTACTTAATGCATCAATACGATCCGCAAGCTCACCTTTATAAAACGCTTCAGCATTTGTGTCGCCAATGAGCTGAAGCGTACGAGCATGATCAGTGGATGACCACATCTCTCCTGCTTTTGGTGCTTGTCCACTTGGTGCAAATGTTTGAAACCATGATTCAAATTCTTCACTCTTATGTACTCGTTTAAACGTATCGTATGCTTGTTTCCATTGTTTAGCGAGTGTAGGCGCTAATGGAAATCCTTCTTTGGCGTACTGAATGGCAGGCTGCATCACTTGAGAAAGAGGCAGTTTGCCAAATCGCTTTGACAAAGCAGCCCAAGCAGCCGGAGCACCGGGAACCGTAACGGGAATCATGCCATACTTAGGGATATCTTTGTATCCTTTTTCCTTCAGCGCACCAACGGAAATGGACTGCGGAGAAGGTCCGCTAGCGTTCAGGCCGTACAGCTGCTTATTTGTCCAAACAAGTGCAAACGCGTCTCCTCCAATTCCATTTGACGCAGGCTCTAATACTGTGAGACTCGCCGCGGTCGCGATTGCTGCATCAATTGCATTGCCGCCTTTTTTTAAGATATCAAGACCTGCCTGCGCTGCGAGCGGCTGAGATGTGGATACCATTCCTTTTTTAGCATAGACCGGAACTCGGCAAGATGGATATGGATGATAATCCGGATCATAGTTCACAAAAAGTTCCTCCTCTTTTAAACGTTAGGTGCGTCAAATACCTGAATTTATTTTTAATTATCTAAATAATCAGACTTATTTATTTTACCATATTTATAATGCAGCAGATTTATTTTTATCTCAGATTGACATAACTTTTTTACCTAAAATTGGTATAATAATAGAGTACAAGAATCGCCAAGGAGGATGATGTATGAAAAAAGTAAAAGCTGCCCTTCCACTCGCTGTTTCTTTAGCACTCGGGCTTCAAGTACTCCCTATTTCCACTTCAACTGTTCAAGCTGAAGCAGCGGCGAATGCTGCCCATCACTCAGCAAAAGTTGAGTACAAACGGGCAAATACATTTTTAACGAATGTAGCGAACGGAAAAGTAAAAGAAGCTAAGCGCTACTTTTCCCGCAGCCTGCAATCAAAAATGAGCGAAGAAAACCTAAAAACGTGGTGGACATCTCTGACGGCTCAGTTTGGCCCTGTAAAAAAGATTGGTACAGCTGTACAAGATGAAGTTAATGCCGTTCATCGAAATATAGAAATTCCAATTGAATTTGAACACGTATCAGCTACTTTAACCGTTCGATTTAGTCAAAACCGTCAAATTGATGATTGGCGAATCATACCGGATGAGCGCAATTTTTCGTTTTCCACACCGCCTTATGACACTCCTAAGAATTACAGTGAAAAACAGCTTTCAATTGGCAAAGCACCTTACGAACTTCCAGCAACGCTCACTCTTCCAACACGTTCAAAGCATCAAAATGTACCCGTTGTCATTTTAATTCATGGGTCAGGTCCTTCTGATCAAGATGAAACGTTTATGAGCTTAAAGCCGTTTCAAGATCTGGCTTCAGGACTGGCTTCTCAAGGAATCGCTGTTCTACGCTACAACAAGCGTACGTACGAACATACAGCTAAAATGTCCGGTGAAAGTAAAATAAGCGTCGACGACGAAACAACGGATGATGCCGTACTCGCAGTCAAAGCAATAGCGAAACAAAAAGGCATTGACAGTGGCAATATTTTTTTATTGGGACACAGTCAAGGTGGCATGATGATGCCTCGAATTTTAAATCAAACGCCGGACAAAAGCGTGCGGGGCTCTGTTTTACTTGCTGCACCGAGCCGCACACTTCCAGAGTTAATGCTTGAACAATCTGCCTATTTGGTATCACTGAATCAGCTTCCGAAAGAGCAGCTTGCTTTTTTTCAGCAGCAGTTTGCTATTTTACAAGACCCAAGCTTTTCGCCAGCTCAGCCACCAAAAGAATTCTTGCTTGGAACTCCTTATTTTTGGTATGACTTAGCTCACTGGCATCCCGCAGAAGTCGCAAAATCTCAGGACACGCCGCTGCTTCTTTTACAAGGAGCGCGTGATTATCAAGTAACGACCGAAGATTTTGCAGGTTGGAAGCAAAGTTTGTCTCAGCGTTCCGACACTTCTTTTAAACTTTATCCAAAGCTCAACCACTTTTTCACGGAAGGAACCGGTGAAAAAAGCACGCCGGCTGAGTATGCTGTTTCAGCCAACATTCCTTCTTATGTAATTGATGATATTGTGAGATGGGTTAGTGAAACGCAAAAGTAAGTGAAAAAGAGCGGCTTTGCCCGCTCTTTTTTGTCTATTTCTTATTTAAGATGATATGCGACTGATCAGAAGAAGCCGTGGATTTTCTTCCTTTTCCCCAGCCTACAGCTTCTCGGTAACTTCCGAGCAGGTGCTGATTAATTACATTCTGTTCATCTACATCAACAGTTTGTTCAGCTAAAGGAGTCACATATAAAGCATCTACCGGACAATACAGTTCACACATAAAGCAAGTTTGACAATCCGATTGACGGGCTATGGAAGGAGCTCCTCCCATTCGAGAGCGGTCAAAGACATTTGTTGGACAAACAGATACACAAAGATTGCAGTTAATACACCGGTCTTCACTAAGGAGCTCAATCATTAAATAACCCCCTTTACACGGCTAGAAGGCTTTGTACCTAAGGGTCTCGCCCAGACTTCCTGCACGCCTCCGCTTAGAATACGGTCGTTTTGCTTGGAATCCATAAATGGAAAATCGTCACGCCGGTGCATTCCTCGCGTTTCCTTTCTTTCTAACGCACTTGTATACATCCATCGCGCCGTTGCCGTCATTGCCACAATCTCTCGACTTCTTACGATATTTCTTTCTTTATCATACACTCCATTCTTCAACTCATTCCAAACGGCATTTAACCTCATAAGAGAATCTTGCAGTCTTACTTCTGAACGGAACCAGTTTCGATCATATGGAAAGACTTCACGTTGAATCGATGTTATCATTTCCTTTATATCAGCTGAATCAGAAGAAGCCACTGACTTGGTGATTCCTGACGCTTCTGATAAGCCTTTTGCATGTCGGCTTGCGGCATTTCTCCCTTGCTTAACAGCAAATGCTGCCGCTGCTTTTCCTGACCAGCAGCCTGAAGAGATAGCCCATGCTGCATTATGGCTGCCTCCTCCCGTAAATCCTCCGCAGATTAATTCGCGTGTTGCAGCATCTCCAGCTGCATACAGCCCAGGAATGTCGGTTCTACACGTTTCGTCTGTAATGTGAATACCTCCTGTTCCTCTAACAGTTCCTTCAAAACGCAGGGTAATCGGAAACATTTGAGTAAAGGGATTCATATGAAGACGATCAAAGGATAAGAAGAAATTTGGCTGTGATAAGCGCATTGCTTTTTGAATACTTTCATCAGCTTTGTCAAGCTTTGCATAAACAGGCCGGGTCATTAACGTTCTGGCAATGATTGAACGCCCTTTATGAGAACTGGCTCCTTCAATCACTGTACCGTCTTCATAATAAAATGTAGCCCATTTATAAAATGCAGATTTTGTGATTGGAGAAAAAGCTGGCGAAATCGAATAAGCATTTGAAAACTCCATACCTGAAAGCGACGCTCCTGCTTCTGTAGCTAATAAGTAACCGTCCCCTGTTAAAACATTTGTACCGAGTGCCCCGCTCAGAAATGCACAGCCTCCTGTTGCAATCACAACTGCAGCAGCATCCACTCTCCATATTTCTTTTGTTTGATTATTGATTCCGCAAGCACCTGCCACACCGTGTTCATCTGCAAGCAGCTCCAGTGCAGGGCTATGGTCCAAAATCTGCACGCCTGCTTTTTGAAGCTGACGCCGCATTAGCCTCATATATTCAGGTCCTTGAAGCGTCGTTCGTTGAGAAATTCCTTTTTCATCTATTGGAAATGGATAGCCAAAATGAGCTAATTCATTTACTTGTTCAAACGTACAATCAAGTACTCGCTTCATCCAACTTCTTTCTGCTAAATATCCGCTCAGTTCTTCCCTGCTTTTCATCGCTGTCATCTGTTCATCAGAAGTAGGCTTTACATACCAAACTCCTGTACCAGAAGGCGCAGTTGCTCCGCTCGTTCCGCAATATCCTTTATCGACAAGTACAGCTTTTGCACCTTCTTTAACTGCTTGCAGAGCTGCCCATGCACCAGCAGGGCCTCCTCCAATAATTAATACATCTGTATGAACATGAAAGTCGGCAGTCATATACGGATCCCCCTCTTAAAATGTTTGCGCTCTCAAAAACCTTATTAAGAAAATACTTATTATCCAATCGACTATTTTGCTCATTGCTAAATCTATACTAACTATTCCGTTTCAGAATTCATCGCTTCCATAACAGGCATTCAATATAAAAAGGAGACCAGTCCATTTGTTTCACCACAATGGTCTGGCCTCCAGTTGCCTAGTAGGCGCGTTTTTTCATACAGCATCAAAATACCAAGTAATTCAATTTGTTTAATTATATATTAAAAGTTTATGCTATGATTGTCAATGATTATGTTATTCTTGGAATTTATTTCGATTGTTTTTTTATCTCTTATTGACAACTCTATGAATTTTTTGGTAAATTAATCTCACTAAACATATAGGATTAAAAAAATACCGACCAGACAACTGGAGGCTCTCATTCTTTTCAATAGATGAGAGTCTTTTTCGTTTAGCAAAACTTTAAAAGGAGGGATAAAGTGAAAAACACGCAGGTGGCAGCTAAATCATTTAAAGTAAAAGGACTGTCTTTTTTGAGTGTAATTATGATCCTCTTGCTTTGGACGCTTCTAAGTACACTTAAATGGGTAGATCCGATTTTTTTGCCTACGCCTCAAAGCGTTTGGCATTCATTTATTAGTTTAGTAGTAGAAGGGTATAAGGGTACTTCTCTCGTGACCCACTTATCTGCAAGCTTGTACCGGCTATTTACAGCCCTACTGCTCGCTTTGGTTACAGCTATTCCACTGGGAATTGCATGCGGCTATTCTAAGTACATATTAGCAATTTTTGATCCGATCATTGAGTTTTACCGCCCGCTTCCTCCCCTAGCTTACTATGCACTTCTTGTTTTATGGTTAGGAATTGATGAAGGATCTAAAGTAGCACTACTGTTTTTAAGTGCCTTCGCTCCACTGTTTATCGCAACAGTTGCAAGCGTACAGCGCGTGCCGCAGGACCGAATTAACGGTGCACTAACATTAGGTGCATCAAAGTTCAGTGTATTTGTCCACATTATTCTTCCATCTGCTCTGCCTGACATTGTGACAGGGTTGCGCACGTCCATTGGAATCACATATGCAACGTTAGTCGCTGCTGAAATGGTTGCAGCTACTTCAGGAATTGGCTGGATGGTACTTGATGCAAGCAAATATATGCGAAGTGATATTGTTTTTGTGGGCATTATTATCATGGGTCTGATCGCTATATTTATCGATAGCATTATTCGCTTTTACCAGCGCTTAGCCTTTTCATGGGTAGGAAAATAGAGCTTACTTAGGAGGAACATCGATGAAAAAAGGAATACTTGGTTTATTATTATGCTTTATAGTAGTCGCTTCCGGCTGTTCGAGCACTACATCTAGTTCTGAAAATGATTTACCCAAAGAAATACGTTTAGGCTATCAAGCTTCACCGAATGGGGAGTTGTTAGCAAAAGCCCGCGGCTCATTGGAAAAGAAATATCCAGACACTCAAATTAATTGGATTAAATTTGAGTCAGGCCGGGATATCAACAATGCGATTTCGGGAGGAAGCCTTGACTTTGGACTCGTTGGAACACCTCCTGGTGCAATAGGAGTGGCTAATAAACTTCCTTACAAAGTATATTATTTACATGATATTATCGGCGAAAGCGAGGCCTTAGTAGTAAAAAAAGATGCGGGAATAAAGTCTTTACATGATTTAAAAGGCAAAAAAATCGCCACTACTTTTAGCTCAACGGCCCACTACAGCTTACTAAGTGCGTTAAAAAACAAAAACATTGATCTTAAAAAAGAAAATATCACACTATTAGACATGCAGTCTGCCGATATTTTAGCGGCTTGGAATCGCGGTGATATTGACGGTGCGTATGTATGGCAGCCTCTGCAAACAAATTTAATCCATGCTGACGGAAGCGTGTTGATTTCATCCAAAGAAGTAGCCAAGCAAGGAAGCATTACAGGAGAATTCGGAATTGTTCATAAGGATTTCGCCAGAAAATATCCGAATGTTGTGAAAGGATATATTTCTATCTTAAATGAATCTGTTAATTATTATCATAAAAATCCAGAAAAATCTGCAGAATTATTGGCTAAAGAACTGAACTTAACACCAAAACAAAGCTTAAAAACGATGCAACAGCTAACCTGGCTAAATAAATCAGATCAAAAAGCATACTTTCAGTCTAATAGCAAATTGGCGCATGTGTTAAAAGATACAGGAGATTTTCTAGAAGCTCAAAAAGATATTCCTTCTTCTCCCGATTTAAAAACGTATCAACAAGCACTGCTAAACAATTTTTCTAAATAGTAGCGGGAAGTATCTCTTGCTGTCAGTCGAGGGATGCTTTCTCGTTCAAAAGGAGTGATACATTTGAAAACTAGTGTTGCTGTTGAAGAAAGACCTAAACGTGTTCATAAGCCTAAAGTCGTCGATGTAAAAAGCGTTGATTTCGCTTATGCTCAAACAAAACGTGAGCAGCTCATCTTACAAAATATTAATCTCTCTTTATATGAACATGAGCTTGTTTGTGTATTAGGACCATCTGGATGTGGCAAATCTTCACTTTTAAATATTCTAGCAGGCTTTCAACAGCCTACAACAGGTACAGTCATGATTCATGGATATGCACAGACCAAGCCTAATCCAGACGTTGGCGTTGTTTTTCAGCATCCTAATCTATTTCCTTGGCTGACTATTGAAAAAAACATTGAATTTGGATTGAAGATGCAAAGAGTCACCAAAGAAGAACGTAAACAGCTTGTTGCGAATTACCTGCGGCTGGTTGATCTAAAGTCTGCCTCTAAAAAACTTCCCCACCAGTTGTCAGGAGGAATGAAGCAGCGAGCAGCCATTGCTCGAACACTCGCGACAGCCCCTAAAGTTATTTTAATGGATGAGCCTTTTAGTGCTCTTGATGCGCTAACGCGGGAAGCGATGCAGAAACATTTATTAACTATTTGGAACCAAACAAAAAAGTGCATCTTTTTTATTACTCATGATGTAGAAGAAGCTCTCAAACTCGCAACTCGAATCATTGTGATGCACCCAAAGCCCGGAAGAGTCGTCTTAGATACGCAAAATCCATTACAGTCGGAACGTTACGAAGAAGGAACTTTTCAATATCACGAAAAGTTCATGGAGCTACGACAGTTTTTCATTTCAAAGATAAGAGAACAAGCATAAGGAGATGAACACAGTGTCTAATAATCTTTCTAGCTACCCACGGCCTCTTCAGTTTCCTAATCGCGAGGTAAAAGAAGGTCCTCGTTTGTTAAAACGGTTGCCAGATGGTGTTGAAGAAAAGCCATATACTTTCTTTTCCATCAAGCCCCTCACACCGATCATCGGTGCTGAAATCGAAGGTCTAGATTTATCCAAGCCTCTTGCAAAAGAAGTGCAAGAAGAATTAAATCGGGCTTTTTTAGAATGGAAAGTGCTTTTTTTTCGCAATCAAGCAATTACAAGCGAACAACATCTGGCTTTTGCGAAACTATGGGGGGATCTTGAAGTACACCCTTTTTACAAACCTGCTTCACAAGAGCAAGCGAAAGAAATTGTACAATTCTCTAGAAATCAGAAACAGGGAGGCTCTGAAAATGTTTGGCATGCAGACGTCACATTCCGCGAAAACCCTGCTAAAGCTTCAGTACTTCGATTGATTGAGGTGCCTCCTGTGGGCGGCGATACGCTTTGGGCAGATATGGCTGCAGCATATGACAACTTACCTGAGTCCATAAAAAAACAAATTGAACATTTGAAGGCTATTCATGACTTCACTCCATCTTTTGCTCATTTATTACAACCAGATGAATTGGAGGCTTTTCAACGAGAGTTTCCAGCGGTTGAACATCCTATTGTACGTACTCATCCTGAAACAGGTCGTAAGACGCTTTTTGTCAATTCATCCTTTACTACTCATGTTGTAGGTCTAGAACATTCTGAAGGCGAACAGTTACTTCAATATTTGTTTAGGCAAGCTCATGTTCCAGAATACCAAGTACGGTTTCGTTGGGAAGCAAATTCAATTGCCTTTTGGGATAACCGCGCAGCACAGCATTATGCTGTATCGGATTATTATCCGCATAGCCGAAAAGCTGAGCGCGCGGCTATTATTGGCGATTGTCCTTTTTAACATTAGTTACATGCAGATTGGAGGTTAAGAAATGAGAAGCAGTAACACACATGTAATTCAATCGCGTCAAGACATTATCAACTTTGTCAATTCAAATCCAGTTACGTCTAAAAGCTGGAAAATCATTTTGGTAGCTTTAGGAGGCATTTTTGTCGACGCCTATGACTTTACCAGTCTCGGGATTGGAGCTGATCAATTAAAGGAACAATTTAACCTTTCTCCTGCGGGTCTTGGAAGCCTTACAGCTATTATGGCCTTTGGCGCTTTGTTAGGGGCTACTGTAGGTGGATATTACACCGACAAATTCGGCCGCAACAAAATGTTTTTAATTGATCTATTTTTTATGGTGTTCGCAGCTCTTGGCGCTGCTTTAGCGACTGATCTAGTTTGGTTATTTATCTTTCGGTTTTTAATGGGTGTAGGTGTAGGGCTAGATGTTCCCGTAGCGCTCAGCTTTATTGCTGAGTTCAGTAATTTAAAGAAAAAAGGCCAATACGTGAACTTGTGGTGTCCACTGTGGTACGTGGCCGCAACTGTTACTGGGCTTGTTGTTCTTCCTTTTTATCTGCTGGGGCAGCACGAAGACATTTGGCGCTGGTCGGTAGGATTTGGAGCAGTTGCTGCACTAATCGTGTTAATTTTACGCTACCGCTACATGGATGAAAGCCCGATGTGGGCCGCTCATCATCTTCCGCTTAAAGAAGCGGTCAAAGTGTTAGAGAAAACCTATGACATAGAAGTCACAGTAGCCAATAGTGCAAAAGAAGAACCTTTATCTCGTTCAAAAAAACTGTCTTACAAAGCGATTTTCCAAGGGAAGTATCGGGCTCGAACATTTTTAGCTTCCATTATTACGGCCACTCAAAGTATGCAGTACTTTGCAGTTGGCTTCTATATCCCAACCATTTCTACGCTTATTTTTGGCAAAGAAATAATTTATGCAATTATTGGTACTCTTTTCTTTAATTTATTCGGGATTATTGGTGGCTTTACACAATCGCGACTAACTGAACAAGTCGGCATAAGAAAACTTGCGATTACAGGCTATACCATTTGTTCTTTAAGCTTAGTCCTGATGGGGCTTACAGGCGATACCCATTTTATTGCGCTGCCAATTTTATTTATTGCTTTGTTTATTTTCGGTCAATCTTTTGGCCCCGGAGCGCAAGGGATGACGATGGCCACTCTTTCTTACCCGACGGAACTGAGAGGGCTAGGCTCTGGATGGGGGCAAGGAACAACGCGTATCGGCAGTATTTTAGGTTTTTACTTATTCCCGGTTGTACTTTCAATTGGCGGGATCTATACGACGTTTCTAGTCCTTACGATTGTTCCCGTTATTGGATTGATTGCAACGGTTCTTATTAAGTGGGAGCCTATTGGCACAGATGTCGAAAAAGAAGAAAAACAAGGATTTGAAAGCAACAAAAGCTTTAGTGAAAAAAGAGAGGTCTATCACTAACCATCATTTTAGTAAAATAAGCAACACGAAAAATACCTTCAAGTATAGTTGCTTAAAGGTGTTTTTTCTTTAAAGGTTGATAAAAAAAGTGCTAGTAAAAAGCTATGTAAAACGACCCATCACCACCGTGTTATAGTACTTGCCGTCTGACAGCAGCTTGTCATTTTTTAATATTCTTTCTACTTCAAACCCGAACCTCTCATATAAACGAATTGCTTTTTTATTGGTCCCTAACACATTCAGCGTCATTTTCTTCATGCCGACGCGATCTGCCCGCAATATGGACTGCTGTAAAAGACCTTTGCTGATGCCATATCCCCAAAATTATTTTACGACGCACACACCAAACTCCACCTTATGCGAAAATCGTTTCAGCTCATTACCTTCGCATCTTGAGTAGCCGATAATCCGATTCTGTACAACCGTTACTAAGAATAAGTTTCGTTCACTTTCTGCATCACGTTGAATAAGCTTTTCAAACTCCGCTTTATCCATATACCCTTCTCCTGGTTCACGATCTAAGTTTTCCGTTTCTCCATCTAGCTGAACTCTCAGGTGAGATAATTCGTCTGCATCGCTAGTGGCAGCTGAACGAATGATGTACTGAAGTCCTTTCACATGGTAAATCTGCTGGCTGATGACCATCGTATACCTCCAAACGTCTTTCTTTCATTAAAACTATTAATTAAGTTTTATTTACTTTATTATAAATATTATACATAAATAGAAGAAAGAGAGTTGAATGAGTTGCTTTGGTTACTGCTTTTGGTCCTATACGGCATTTATAAAATCTATAAATCAAAAAGACCGTTAACGAAGTTTGGCCATTTTTATGAGAGAGCGTTTGAGCTAGAAGAAAAAAAGCGATATGAAGATGCGCTTGATGTACGCAACCAAGGGATTGAACTCCCTACCCTTACCGATTTAGAACGAGCTGATTTACATTTAGCAAACGGGCGTATGCTTTTAAAACTAAAGCAATATGAAGAATCAACGAAACACTACGATGCATCATTCAAGCTAGCAAAATACGAAAAATTTCCTTACTCTGAGGGATTCGACGAAGTCATTGAAGCCTACTTGTATACGGGGCGTAAAGAAGATGCGCTGGCAATAACCAATGACATGTTAAAACGACAAAGCTATGATAAAAAATTCAAGAAGCTAGAGCCTTTAAAAGAAAAGCTTCTTTCATAGGAAGACTCATGGTAAAATTAAACAAATGAAAGCGCGTTATTAAGAGCGATTGAGGTGAGCATAATGGTCATGACCGTTATTGTGGGAGTGCTGGGTCTGATTGGTTTAATTGCAGCAGGATTTGCGACGAATTATAAAGATACAAAGTAAGATTCCATAAAAAAGAACAAGAACCAAGCAGGTTCTTGTTCTTTTTTAACGCGCCAATAGCTTTTCTGTTACGCACAAAAACATCTTTACTCCGACTTCAAGCGAGGCTTCATCTATTGTAAACTTCGGATGATGATGAGGGTATACGATGCCCTGTTCTTCATTTCGGGCTCCGATGTTAAAAAAAGCTCCTTCCGTTTCCTGCAGGTAAGCTGAAAAATCTTCTCCTCCCATTTTAGGAGACAGCATTTTAACACGTTCTTTTCCATATACTTCGATGGCTGTTTCTTCAATTAAACGCGTAACGTTTTCGGAATTAATGACGGGATGATAGCCTTTTTCATACGTAAAAGTGTACTCTGCACCGTAAGCTTCGGTTAGTCCTTTTACAATTCGGTCAATTTGTGCCGGAACTTTTTCTCGTACCGCTGCGTCAAAGCTGCGAACGGTACCGTTAAGCTCCACTTTATCAGGAAGTACATTATGCGTAGTTCCTCCGTGGAATTGCGTAACCGATACAACTAATTTATCTATGGGATTAGTCGTTCTTGAAACAATGGTTTGGAGATTCGTCACGATTTGCGCTCCTACAACAATGGCATCAACTGCTTCATGAGGCGCTGCGGCGTGCCCTCCTTTTCCTTTAATTGATATGTTAAACGTATCAGGTGAAGCCATCATGGGACCTGCAAGTACCCCGATTTCTCCAACCGGAAGACCAGAATTCAGATGCGTGCCAATCACGTAATCCACATCTTCCATTACGCCTTCTTTGACAAGCTCCTGCGCTCCTCCAGGCAACAGCTCTTCTGCATGTTGAAAAATCAAGCGAATTTCTCCTTTAAATTCATTTCCTAACCGAGAAAGAACAGAGGCTACTCCTAACAAAATAGCCGTGTGACCGTCATGTCCGCATGCATGCATCACGCCTTTGTTACCCGAAGCAAACGCAAACGTATTTTCTTCTTCAATTGGCAGCGCGTCCATATCCGCTCGAATCGCAACTACTCTTCCCAGCTCTTTTCCTGCTAATCTAGCCACCACGCTTGTTGGTGTAGGACGCGTAATGACAAAGTTCCCAAACGAAAGCAGCGTATCTTCAACGAACTGAGCTGTTCGGTGCTCTTGAAACGACAATTCGGGATAACGATGAAAATGTCTTCTCCACTCAATTACTTGCTTCTTTAAGCTTTCTGTTACGCTGTATTCACTGATTAATTTGACTGTCATACACATACTCCTCCTTTGTTTCACTATACCGATTAGCTGGAACGGAAAGATTTAAATTTCCGCGCAGCGTATCGCTTTTATACGAAGTATCGTAAAGTCTCCGCTCTTGTAAAATAGGCACCACTTTTTCCACAAATTGATGAAACGTCTCGCTCGTAAACGGGCGAAGCACAAATCCATCCGCTGCTTCCTGCTCATATTTTGCATTTCATCCGCTACGTGCTCCGGCGTTCCTGAAAACGGTGAACGAGGTAAAATCGTATCAAGTGCCACTTGTCTTAACGTTAACTTTCGAGTAGCCGCTGCTTGTTTAATTTTATTCGTGGTGCTTTGAAATGCATTTGCTCCGATATCTCCTAACTCTGGAAACGGTGCGTCTACGTCAAATTGATGAAAGTCATAATCATCAAAAAAACGAGCTAGATATGTAATGGCATGATCAATTGGAATTAAAGCGGCAAGCTCTTGATATCTTCTTTCTACATCTTCCTCGCTATCTCCTATAATTAAATCAATACTTGGAAAAATGAGAAGTTCTTCATGGTTTCTGCCGTGATTTTTTGCTCTATTTTTCATATCTTGATAGAATGCCTGTGCTTCTTCTAATGTATGTGCATTTGTATAAATCGCATCCGCATTTTCTGCTCCGAATCCTCTTCCTCTTTCTGATGAACCAGCTTGAAACACAACCGGATGTGCTTGTTTTGAACGAGCAATATTTAACGGCCCTTGAACATGAAAATGCTTGCCTTTAAATCCAAGCGTATGCATTTTTTTTGGATTAAAAAACTGACCGGTTTCTTTTTCATAGGTAAAAGCATCATCTTCCCACGAATCCCACAGCCCTTTTACTACGTCGAGATGCTCTTTTGCAATTTCGTATCGTTCGCTGTGAAGAGGAAGATATCCTCTGCTGTGATTGCGCGCTGCTCCTTCTTGCGGAGAAGTAACTAAGTTCCATCCCGCTCGCCCGCCGCTGATATGATCGAGAGACATGAGCTGACGAGCGATTGTAAAAGGCTCACTGAAACTTGTTGAAACCGTCCCAACTAACCCAATGTAATTCGTAGAAGCAGCGAGAGCTGATAAAAGCGTAACTGGCTCAAAACGATTTAAAAAGTGAGGAATGGATTTTTCAGATATCGCTAATCCATCCGCAATAAAAACAAAGCTGAACAGTCCTTTTTCCAATATACGCGCTTGTTTCTTGTAAAACTCAATATTAATGCTTGCATCAGGTTCTACGTCTGGATGTCTCCATCCATCCGTCGTATTTCCAAGTCCTTTAATATTTGCTCCTATCTTTAGCTTTCTTTTTTCACTCAACGTATGCTTCCTCCTTTTTATAACAAATAAAAAAGAGATGCTTTGATTGTTCAAAGCATCTCCAGTCGTCTGGTCGATCGTTTTTAAACGGCTATTTATTTAGAGAAAATAGCTGTTTACTTCTCATTTATTTAGCATACTTGAATAGTATACTTACTATTACTATAAGTCAAGTTTGTTTTTAGTTAAAATGGATGTAACTCTTACTTCTTTAGTTAAACTTAATTACGATTTCATTCTTTTTAAATTTCTTAAAACTCACTTTGACTATCGGAATAACCGGTGATATAACTATATGTACATTCCGCATCCATACTGCCTGTCAGGCTATTGAAGGCTTTTATCTTCTCTTCAACTTGAAGCAGGATAAGAGCCTTTGGCATTTAAGGAGGTGAATTTTTTACCTAACTTATTTATTTTCACTACTTAACTAAGGAGGCGTTACATATGAGTTTGCAATTTGCTTATTGGGCCCCGAACGTAAGCGGAGGCCTTGTCATTTCCAACATTCCTCAAAAAACAGAGTGGTCATTTGAAGCAAACAGCCGTTACGCGCAAATTGCCGAACAGGTAGGCTTTGATTATGTTCTCTTGCAAACTAGGTTTTTTGCAAGCTACGGAGCTGAAAATCAACTAGAAGCTGCGACTCTTGCTTCTGCTTTGGCCGTCACTACTAAAAAAATCAACATTATTACAGCGGTTCTTCCGGGGTTATGGCATCCCGGCGTATTTGCTAAAATCATTTCGACTATTGATCATATCAGCAGCGGACGCGTCTCTGTGAACGTTGTAAGCGGCTGGTTTAAAGGTGAATTTAACGGCTACGGTGAACCATGGCTAGATCATGATGAGCGCTACCGCCGTTCTGAAGAATTTATTAACGTGCTTCGAGAACTATGGAAAAACGAAACGACTACGTTCAAGGGAGACTTTTACCGATTAAATGACGCACCGTTAAAACCAAAGCCCCTTCAGCCGCCAAAAGTATTTCAAGGAGGAAACTCTAAAGCCGCCCGTGAAATGGCAGGCCGAGTATCAGACGTTTATTTCATGAACGGTAACTCGATTGAAAACTTAAAAAACCAAATTGAAGATGTAAAGACAACCGCAAACGGCCGTGATATTCAATTTGGCGTAAATGGGTTTGTCATTGCCCGTGAAACAGAAGAAGAAGCAAAACAAGTGCTAAAAGAAATTGTTCTACAAGCAGATAAAGAAGCCGTTGAAGGATTTGAAAGCCAAGTAAAATTTGCGGGCAAAGCTTCTCCTCAAGGTGAAGGCATGTGGGCAAACTCTTCATTTGAAAACTTAGTTCAGTATAATGATGGTTTCCGAACTGGCCTTATCGGCACAGCAGAACAAGTCGCCAATCAAATTATCGAACTGAAAAAAATTGGTGTGGATATTATTTTGACAGGCTTTTTACATTATAAAGAAGAAATCAAAATGTTTGGCGAAACCATTATTCCGCTCGTAAGACAAAAAGAACAGGGACTAAAAGAAAAAGCGGGTGCATTGTAAATAGTTTATCGTAATGAACATTAAAATCTTTGGAGGTATGTTATGTCAATCGAAATTTCTGCACATCCTGTATACAATCAATCTACGCGCGTTATTACGCGTCCATCCGCGAGAAAATTGCTTGTCTCGTAGATGAAATCATTCGCCCTAATGCAGCTCGCACAGATGAAGAAGGCGCTTTTCCACGAGAAAATTTAGAAGCGCTTATTAAAGCAGGCTGGGGAAATATTCTTGTACCAAAAGCATACGGCGGCTTAGAGCTTGATCACGTGGCTTTTGCGATTGTGGCTGAAGAAATTGCAAAAGCTTGTGCCTCTACTGCTTTAGTTTACGTGATGCATGTCGGAGCGATTCAAACTATTACGCTGTACGGAAATGATGATCAAAAGACACGTTGGTTAAAACCGATTGACCAAGGGCTGATTGGTACGTATTCTACAAGTGAAAAAGCCTCAGGAGGACACTGGTGGTACAACTTCAGTCAAGCGCAGCGGAATGACGAAGATTATGTAGTTAATGCTGACAAATCATTTACTACAAGCGCCGGGCAAGCTGATTTTTTATATCGTCCAAACACGCAGTCCTGAAGCACAAGAAGCAACTGATATTAGCTTTTTTATTGTAGACGGAAAATCAGACGGCATTACTGCAAGTCCATGGGAAGCGCTGGGCGTTCGCGGTAATCACAGCGGTCCGATTTCTTATAAAAATGTAAACGTGCCAAAACGAGACCTTCTAGGCAGTGAAGAAACAGGGAAAGAAATTGTCTTAAACGGCGTTTCCCCTATTTATTTAATTGGCCTTGCTTCTGCTTGGCTTGGAGTAGCCGAACATGCGTTAGAGCTTGCAGTTAACCATGCAACGCGAACAATTCACCGTGATTTTAATAACCAGCTTAGCGATTATCAAGTCATTCGCCAGCAGATTGCCGAAGCAAAAGTCCTCATTGAAAGCACAAAACCATGGCAAATTGACTTGGCAGAACAGCTTGATATTTTACAAGCTGAACAAAAAGCACAAGGTGTTCTTCCCCTCCCATTGACTGAATTTAAAGTTCATGCTTCAGAAGTAGCCAGCAAAGCGACGCGAATCGCCTTGGATGTAAGCGGTGGATACGGCTATAAAAAAGGCCCTATTGAACGCTTGTTCCGAGATGCCAGAGCGGGCATTGCTATGGGCCCTTCTAATAACATTGCCAGAGAATGGATCGGAAAGGACCTTGTAGGGCTTCCGCTTGAACTTTGGATTAAAGGCGGAGAGTAAAATTTAACATCGTAAAAAAGAGAATCTTTTATAGGATTCTCTTTTTTAATTCTTTAATGTAACAACTACATTCCCTATTTTACGTCCAGTTTCTACATATTCATGAGCTGCTGGAACTTGTTCTAAAGAGTAGCGTCTATCAATCACTGATTTAATCTGGCCTTCTTCCATCAGCTTTTTAAGAAAGAATAAATCTTCCGTCTGTACTTTGGCAATTCCTTGCCCTTCGACCGAAACAAACCGCCCATTTAGAGCTAACGCTTCTTTGCAGTCGTTTTTTGTGAGTTTTCCAACGGCATCAAAAATAAGATCGTACCTTTCTTTTCTTTTAGTAAAATCTTCGTTTTTATAATTGATGACGTGATCTGCTCCTAAAGACTTTACTAGTTCGCTATTTTCAGCACTGCATACACCTGTCACTTCGGCTCCGTAATAGCTAGCAAGCTGTACAGCGGCAGTCCCCACCGCGCCTGAAGCGCCGTAGATAAGAACTTTCTGGCCTGCTTGTATTCTTCCTTTTCTAAAAAAATGCAAAGCTGTTGTACCGCCAAAAGAAATTGAAGCGGCTTCTTCATAGGTTATATTCTCTGGCTTTATGGTCATTGTTCCCTTTTCTGATAAGCAAATATATTCCGCATATCCACCGAATTTCATGCCCGTCATCGCAAAAAGCTGATCTCCTTTTTTGAACTGTGTCACGTTCTTTCCGACTTCCACTACTTCTCCAGCCAGTTCTACTCCTAGTATCGGTTTTCTAGGCTTTCGTAACCCTAAGACCAGTCGCATAGGAAGCCACAATAATAGTGGGCTATTAAAGCTTCTTACCCTGCAGTCGCCTGATGTGACCGTGGTTGCATGAATCTTCACGAGTATTTCATGCTCTTTTGGAGCAGGCTTTTCTACTTCTTTAAGCTGAAGAACATCTGGTTTACCATACTTTGTACACACCATTGCTTTCATAACAGCTCTCCTTTTCTCACGAGAGTTCGATATATATTTATAAACTATGCTCAGCGAGGGCTATTCTTTCACACTTTAAAAAGGATAGCTCTGAATCCACTAACATATATGGTAAATAAAAGGATATTGCTATAAAATTAGTATAAAAACAGAAAGTGTGGTAGCTATTGTTTAAACTTCTTTTAATTGAAGATGATATAACGCTGTTTAATGAACTGAAAGAGCGGTTGGAGCAGTGGTCTTATGATGTGTATGGAATTCATGATTTCAGCAGCGTGATGCAGGAGTTCAGCGAGGCAAAACCTGATTTAGTTATTATGGATATTCAACTCCCGAAGTATGACGGCTTTCACTGGTGCAGAATGATTCGCTCTCACTCAAAAATCCCTATCATCTTTTTATCTTCACGTGACCACCCTTCGGATATGGTGATGTCTATGCAATTTGGAGCTGACGACTTTGTACAAAAGCCGTTTCATTTTGATGTGCTTGTAGCAAAAATACAGGCTCTTCTCCGCCGTGTGTATAATTACAGCGTTGAGCAAGTAAGCCTTCTTTCATGGCAAGGAGCAACGATTGATTACGAAAAAAATAAAGTATCAAACAAATCTAAAACTATCGATTTAACCAAAAATGAAATCTTTATTTTAAAATGCTTAATCCATAAAAAGAATACGATTGTAAGCCGGGATGAACTGATTAATAGCCTATGGGAAGATAAACGCTTTATTAGTGATAATACGCTGACCGTAAACGTCAATCGTCTGCGAAAAAAGTTAGATGAAATTGGCCTGGGCACCTTTATTGAAACAAAGGTTGGTCAAGGCTACGTAGCGATTGAAGAGGAACGCTATGATTAAAACCTTTATCCGAGAGCGTATAAGCTGGATACTTTTCTTTTTTACGATTCATCTTTTTATGCTTTTTATCGCTTATATTGATGAATCTATCCCCCTGTCTTCTATTTTCTATATCGTGTTTTTATCATGGATTATTTTTCTTGTTTTTTGCACCTTTCGCTATCAGAAAGAAACGAAATTTTACCAGAAACTAAAAGATGAAGAGGATTTCTTTGATTCCTCTACTCTTTCTCATCCCCTGCGTCCTTTTGAAAAGATTGTTCAGCGAAACTTGATGCATCAATTAGAACAAGCTAAAAAAGATACAATGCAAACACAGCTGCACGTGACGCAGGAAAAAGATGAACTGTTGGCTTGGATTCACGAAATTAAAACTCCGTTAACTGCGATGAATTTAATGATTGAACGTTTAGAAAATCAAGAATTAAAAGCAAACTTAACGTTTGAATGGCTCCGTATTCACTTTTTACTTGATCAACAACTGCATCAAAAGCGCATTTTCTTTATTGAAAATGATATGTATATTGAACATGTGGAATTAGAGCCACTCATCTTTACCGAGATAAAAACACTGCAAGCTTGGTGTATGAGAAAAAATATCGGCTTTGATTTAGACCTACAAACAGAACGTGTACTGAGTGACTCAAAATGGCTTGCGTTTATTATGAGACAGCTGTTAACAAACGCAGTCAAGTACAGTGAAGAATCTGACGTGATGATTAGAAGCTACGAGCAGCACGGTCAAGTCTACATAGAGGTGAAAGACAATGGACGCGGAATCTCTCCTCAAGATATGCCGCGCATTTTTGATAAAGGTTTTACATCGACCACTCAGCATGAAGACAGCCGGGCTACAGGCATGGGCTTGTATCTGGCTAAAAAAGCGGCGCATGCTCTTTCTATTCACATTGGCGTGCAGTCTGCTCTTAACGAAGGCTCAACGTTTACACTTGCCTTTCCTAAATCAAATGATTTTGTGGATATGAAAAGCATGTGACAAAAATGTCACATGCTTTCGTTATTTGTTCGGTGAATCAAAGGAAAAGCTAAAGCCCTTTTTCTATAATAAACGTATCAGATTAAAGGAGTGAATACATATGAACATATTAGAAGCAACTAATATTCATAAAAGCTATGGAAATAAATTCAATAGACAAGAAGTATTAAAAGGCGTAGATATTACCATTATGAAAGGAGAATTTGTAGGAATTATGGGCGCTTCAGGCTCAGGTAAAACGACGCTTCTTAATGTGCTTTCCTCCATTGATAAAATCAACGGCGGAATCATCAAAATTGAAGGAAATGAAATTAGCAAAATGAAAGAAAAGCAGTTAGCAAACTTCCGAAAAACACATTTGGGTTTTATTTTTCAAGACTATAACTTGCTCGACACGCTTACCGTAAAAGAAAATATTCTCTTGCCTCTTTCTGTTGCAAAAACCCCTTCAGCAATAGCTCATAAGAAATTTGACGCGCTGGCTAAACAGCTTGGCATCTATGAGCTGAAAGATAAATATCCAAGTGAAATTTCGGGCGGACAAAAACAGCGTACTTCTGCTGCAAGAGCCTTTATTCATGAGCCAAGCATGATTTTTGCTGATGAACCAACCGGTGCTCTTGATTCAAAAGCAGCAAGCGGTTTATTACATAAACTAACCGAACTTAATGACAAAAGAAGCGCAAGTATTGTGATGGTAACGCACGACCCGGTTGCTGCCAGCTACTGCAGCAAAGTCATTTTTATAAAAGATGGACAAATTTATACGCAGCTGTACAAAGGCGACCAAAAGCGAAAAGACTTTTTTGACGATATTATGAAAACCCAAGGCGTACTTGGCGGAGTTCAAGATGAATATTAATCAGCTAATTTTTCGCAACTTAAAAAAGAATTTAAAAAACTATTATTTATATGTTTTTGCACTGGTGTTCAGCGCAGCTTTATATTTTGCTTTTGTAACGCTGCAGTATGACCCTGCTCTTGATGCAACCAAAGGTTCGATTAAAGGAGGCGCAGCAGTTCGAGCCGCTTCTGTTTTACTTGTAGCTATTGTCTCTATCTTTCTTTTATATGCAAATACGATTTTTATTAAGCGGCGCAGTAAAGAAATTGGTTTATTTCAGCTAATCGGCATGACTAAAACAAAAATTTTCCGTATTTTGACCGCTGAAAATTTTATGCTGTATTTTGGCTCACTGATTATCGGCATTTTAATCGGGTTTTCGTTTTCAAAAGCGGTCATTATGATTTTATTTAAAATCACCGATACAAAAGGCATTGCCAAGCTTCATTTTTCCGAAGAAGCCCTGATTCAAACGCTGATTGTGTTCGGAGTTATCTATTTGCTGATTATGACGATGAACTATCTTTTTATTAAAAGACAGACCATTTTAGCTTTATTTCGAGTCACTTCATCAACGGAAGGCAAGATAAAAAAGATCAGTATAGCTGAAATTATTATGGGGATTCTCGGCATTACCTTTATCGCTTCAGGCTATTATATTTCCGCCAAATTATTCGACGGCTCTTTTACCAGCATGAATGCTTTAGCAATTGCGATGGTATCTATTTTAGCTTCAGTTATCATAGGAACTTACTTATTTTACAAAGGCTCTGTTCGTTTTTTATTAAACCTCCTGCGGAAAAGCAAAAACGGCTATTTGTCGATTAACGACGTATTATCTCTTTCTTCCATTATGTTTCGGATGAAATCAAACGCATTATTACTGACGGTTATTACAACGGTATCCGCTCTTGCTATCGGTTTTTTGTGCTTGAGCTACATTTCCTATTATTCTGCTGGAAAGTCGGCTGAAGACTATGTACCTAACGATTTTGCTATTAATAATCCAAAAGACGCTGCTTCGTTTAAAGCCGCGCTGGATCGAAAGAAAATAGCATACACAGAAAAAAAGATCGGCGTTATCCAAGTAAAAGCAAACGTAAAAAACATCTTAGAAAACGATTTGGAAAGTCCAATGGTGGACTCGTCCGCTATGACGATTCCGGTGATCAGTGAAAAATCAATTAATGACGTAAACGTAGCTCAAAACGAAACTTTATTTACCGGCTATAACAATATGCTTCAACAAGCAATGGCCTTTAAAGATTCAGGGCAAATTGAGTTAAAAGGAAAGAAAAAAGTAATTTCACAAGAGTATGTAGGATTAAATCGAAAGTTTCTTCTATCCATTTATTTTACAGGGGGCGGTTTGCCTACTGCGATTGTAGACGACCGCATATTTAATGAGCTAAAAAAGGATGCAGATCCTTCTATTCAAAAAGAATTTTCTCTCTACACTGGAATAGACATATCAAAAGAAGATGACTTACTAAAAGCAAATGAGCTTTTCGAAGAGATGAAATTTAGCGATGATAGCTTAAATGACTCACGTATAGAAATGACAGCGAGTCAAAAACAAAATATGGGTCTAATCATGTTCATTGTTGCTTTTCTAGGGCTGGCATTTTTAATCACATCAGGCTGCATTCTTTATTTTAAACAAATGGACGAAAGTGAAGATGAAAAACCAAACTATACGATTCTTAGAAAACTCGGCTTCACCGAAAAAGATTTATTAAAAGGAATAAAAATAAAGCAGCTTTTTAACTTCGGTATTCCGTTAGTCATTGGCTTGCTTCACAGCTATTTTGCCGTTCAATCCGGATGGTTCTTGTTTGGAACTGAACTTTGGACACCTATGATCATCGTGATGATTGTCTATACTGCTCTGTACTCTATCTTTGGTATTTTATCCGTTCTTTACTATAAAAAAATTATTAAGAAGGCTCTGTAACGATAAAAGGCACAAGCTGCAGCTTGTGCCTTTTATCGTTACATGCAATTAATTGCTTACATTCTCTTTATTCGCCTCACTGGATACGTGCAAAAACCCTTCTAATCGCTTTTTTACAAACGGCCATTCTTCATCAATTATACTAAAGATAACCGAATCTCGTACGTATCCGTCAGATAGAACCATATGTTTTCTGCTGACGCCTTCTTGAGTAGCACCTAACCGTTTAATAGCCGCTCTGGACCGCTTGTTTCTTACATCCGTTTTGAATTGAACGCGGTGAAACTTTAGTTCTTCAAAACAATGTCTTAGTAATAAATACTTGCACTCCGTATTGACTCGCGTGCGCCAAACAGATGGATGATACCACGTCCACCCTATTTCTACGCTTTTGTTGGGAAGGGATACATCTAAAAACCGCGTGCTTCCTACAATCGAATTTGATGCTACATCAAACACAGCGAAAGGCAGCTCTCTTCCTTCTTGCTTGGCTGTTAAAGCATTTTCTATCAGCTGTTTAATATCACTTAGACTATGAACTTTGACCGGGAGGTGCTCCCAAATTTCTTTAGACTTTGCAGCTTCATATAATTCTTGCTCATGCATTTTTTCGAGCGGTACTAGCTTTACTGCTGTTCCTATAAGTTCAACTGACTTTAGCATAACCTCACTCCTTTTCTATATATCTAAAGGAAATGTTAATACATGTATATGTACTGAAAAAGGGTCAGTTTCTGCTTATTGGAGGGTATCACTTTCAGTATATATAGCTAGTAATCAGCTAAGTGTCTTTCGAGAAAATCATTTATGGTTTGGAAGGCTTCGTCCGCTGATTCTTTATTAAAGGCGTGTGAAAAAGGATTCATAAAACCATGAAAGCCGTGAAACGTTTTAATTTCCAAAAGCGGCTCTCTTTTTTGCTTTAATGAGTTTACTAAATAGTCCACGTCAAATGTTTTCTCTTCTGCAGGAAAAATAAGAAGCGTTGGACAAACAGGACGTCTATTTAGATCATCTCTAATACGCGATCCGTAACAGCCAATCACAAAGTCACACAAATTGTTTTCACTGCATAGCCACGATATCGTGGCTCCTACACTGAAGCCTATGACTCCTACTCTTTCATATTCTTGTTTTAGTTGAATTAACATGTTATTAATTTGTTTTGAACTCTCGTCAATACCAATGTTTTGAATAAAGTTTTGATAAGCCCTTCCTTCTTCTTCATAACTATAAGGAATGTCTCTAGATAATAAGTTAGGGCAGGTAATATCTGCCTCTAACTTAGACAATTTCTGTTTCATAAACTTCATATGGTCATTCAAACCGTATATTTCATGAATTAATAAAATCGCTTTATTTGGTTTTCCCATGCCTTTTATAAAACAGTCGTTTCTCTTGCCAGTTCACGATGCAATACTTCTCCCATACGCTTCATGCCTTCAACGATTTGTTCAGCAGACATATTGGAATAATTCAAGCGCAGTGCATTGTTTCTTGTGCCGTTCGGAAAGAATGGCGTTCCAGGTACACAGGCCACGTTATTTTTTAGACATTCTGAAAAGATATGTGCTGAATCGATTCCTTCAGGCAGCTCTACCCAAATAAACAATCCGCCTTCTGGCTTACTGTAAGACAAATTTCCCGGAAAAAATTCTTCGATGCACGATAACATTTGTGTACATCGCTCTTTGTATACGGCTTTAATTTTTTGAATGTGCTCTTCGATATTGTAAAGCTCCATGTACTTAGCCGTTACGCGCTGAGCAAAGCTGTCCGTATGTAAATCAGCCACTTGCTTAAACGCCACGTACTTATCAATGAAAGCTTCATCCGCACACACCCAGCCGATTCGAAGACCTGGTGCAAAAATTTTAGAAAATGTGCTGATGTAAATAACTCTGCCTTCTGTATCAAAATGTTTAACCGGCGGCAGCATTTCCCCTGCAAATCGTACGCCTCCGTACGGGTTATCTTCTACAATTAGCACGTCGTAGGCGTTCGCAAGCTCAATCATTCGCTGACGTCTTTCTCGCGTTAATGTGCGGCCTGTAGGATTTTGAAAGTCCGGAATCGTATAAATGAATTTAGCATGGGGATTTTCCTGAAGCTTTTTCTCTAGTTCTTCCATGATCATTCCGTCTTCGTCCATGTCTACTTCTACAAAAGTCGCATTGTAAGATTTGAATACGTTAATGGCCGCTAGATACGTTGGGCTTTCACAGATTACCACATCTCCATCGTTAAGAAACAGTCTTCCCGTAAGATCGATTGCCTGTTGAGATCCGGAAGTAATTAAAATGTTAGAAACAGCGGATTCGATGCCGATATGCTGCATTCGTTTAGAAATTGCTTCTCGTAAAGGAATATACCCTTCTGTTGTACTGTATTGAAGCGAAGCGGCTCCGTCTTCATTTAATACGGCTCGGCACGCATCGTTCATTGCTTCAACGGGAAATAGTTCAGGCGCCGGGAGTCCTCCTGCAAATGAAATCACTTCTGGTCGTTCTGTTACTTTTAAAATTTCGCGAGTTTCAGAGGATTTTACAAGACTAGCTCGTTGGGCAAATTTATTCTTCATTGATGATCATTCCTTTTTTAGATTTTAAACTTTTTTACGAAGACTCAAACTTTCAATGTTAAAGGTAATTATTCGAATAGTCAGAAAAATTAATGCGGATGCTTTTCTCTATGAAATCAAGCAGCTTTTACATCCTGCAAGATGACTTTTTAACAGACAACTAGCAACTGTTTACAACTCGTCGAATCCACTATCTGACTCCTCATTCCTACTTTATGCCGCTTTCTCCTTTCTATCCGTTTTTTCTTGTTCACTGCTTATAATACAAATCAAAGGTCGTACGATAATTATGGCCTTGTATTTAATGTATGTTAAAAAGGATAACATAAAAATCAAATAAATAAACAATAAATTCTATAAATTCTTAATTTTTTATGCAAATATATTTATCTCACTAAACTATTTTGTAAGTTTCCTTCCTTTTCATTGACCTTCCATATAAAACTCGTTATAATCCTTATTAACTTGATAAGATTTAAAGGTTTTAATACAGGAGTGATAAAAGGTGAAATGGTTTCATTTCTTATTTAATGAGCGCTGCCCTAAATGCAAGCAAGTGTTAAATACATCTAAATCCAATGCGCTTCGCTCTACTGTTGTGAAAGTATGTCTGTCTAACCACTATCAAAAAGAATTTCATCCCGCGCTTGAAACGTTTGTGGAAAGTGATGAAGTACTATAAAAAGAGCTATGGGAATCCATAGCTTTTTATAGTAGCCCCCACCAAATCTTAATCGCCGTTGCCAAAATCAAACCGGCAAGGATCCACTGAAGCACTTTTGTATTCATTTTCTGACCAACTTTTGCACCAATCGGAGAAGCAATCAGGCTTGCAGCAACTAAAATGAGTGCCGGTATAAATGGAACTTGATTCGTCAGCAGCTTTCCAGCCGTCGAGCCAATCGAAGAAATAAAGGTAACGGCTAGTGAAGTCGCGATGGTCATTCGAGTTGAAATTTTAAGCACCACAAGCATCACAGGAACTAAAATAAACGCTCCTCCTGCTCCTAATACTCCTGCTACAGCTCCGATAAGAAGTGATAAAATAGAAGCTACGCCTTTATTAAATTGAAGTTCGCCTTCTTTTATCCCACCTGAATTCTTCTTTGGAACAAACATCAAAATAACCGCAATAAGAGCTAAAACTCCATATACAACATTTAATCCTTGTTCACTCATATAATGAGAACTGTAGCTTCCAAGCATACTGCCAATTAGAATATTGCTGCCCATATATAAAATCAATGATTTATTTAGAAATCCGCTTTTTCGATACGCCCATACGCCGCCTATTGTCGCAAAGAATACTTGAATGGCTCCTGCACCTGAGACTTGATGAGCCGTTAATGCTCCTACTCCTACTAATGGAGGAATATATAACAGCATCGGATAATTAATAACAGACCCGCCAATGCCGACCATACCGGAAATAAACGACCCACTAAATCCAATAAGAAAAAGCGTGATGATAAATGTAAGATCCATTATAGTCGCTCCGTTTCATACAAGGAAAGGGTACCTTTTACAAGAGATGCCCTTTTCATCCGTGGTTCCTTAGCCTTTTTTAATCCAAAATTTTAGAATGTCGCCTTCTTCTGTATGAAAAAGCTCGTGATCTCCAGATTTCGCCCAGGCTGCAAGGTCATTTTTGCCCCTTTATCCGTTGCGTGGATTTCTAACACTTGACCTGCTTCTAGTTCATTCATTGCTTTTTTGTTTTAACAATCGGCATTGGACACGCCAGCCCTTTTGCATCTAGTACTTTATTTGATTCCATTTCTCTTTCTCCTTTGTTTAAGTTGAATTTTTCACTTAGCGAATGGCACAGCGGTTTGGACCGATTTCCATTTCACGCTGTTTTTCTTCATCGGGGCTTACTTTCCCCATATTGGTTTCACGAATTTCTTGATAGGCATTTGGCTGGGGCGGTAAATTATCTGTTACTAAGTGTCTGAACTCCGCTTCGTCTTCAATATTTAATCCATGATTTTTTGCAAATAATGTACCTAACGTTTCAGCTACGCTGCCGCTGTCATTTAGCTCATCAATAATCATAAAATGAGCTGGCAATACAGTTAAATCATCTGATAATGCTTTATAGCGTTTATAAAGCGTCTCGCGCAAATCGCCTACCCAGTCTTCTGCCATACCAGCTAAATCAGGACGTCCAATTGAATCAATGAACAAAATATCACCTGAAAGCAAGTATTGATCATCTACAATAAAAGAAGTCGACCCAATCGTATGACCCGGTGAATAAAGAGGCTGAATCGTAATTGTTGTGTTACCAATTACGACATCGTTGCCTTCTTCTAAAGCCTTGTAGTCAAAAACCACTTCTTTTGCATCTTTTGGAGGCAGCCAGTACGCTGCCTTTGTTTGTTCAGCAATGACTCTTCCTCCTGAAATGTGATCTGCGTGAAGATGGGTATCAAACACATGCTTAACTGTTACACCACGTTCTGTGGCAAAGTTGATGTACACATCCGCCATACGCGTCGCATCAATAATAGCAGCTTCACCGTTCGATACGATCATATAAGATAAACACCCTTTACCGATACGAACAAACTGATAGATTTCTCCGCCGTCTTTCAAATGGCCGACTTTAACGGGCTCTAAGTGTTCACCCCATGCTTTCATACCTCCTTTAAAGTATGAAACTGTAAGACCAGCTTCTGAAAGCATTTCAGCTACCATCACTGATGAACCTTCTTTGGCACAAACTACTACTACTTCTTTATCAGAAGGAATTTTCTCTAAGATTTCTTCTACTCCGTCTAAAAGATCGAAGTATGGAACATTTAAATGATCAAAGTAATGACCTTCAATTTTCCAATCGCTAAAATCACTTTCATTACGAACGTCTAGAATAAATAACTGTTCTTTATTAATAATTTTAGATGTAACTTCTTTTGCAGTAAGTACATGTACTGTCATATCAAAATACCTCCTTGGGTATATAAAATATCAAGTTTTTTTAATCTCTTATGATCGATTGGTTATTCTACTTTACCCGTCCAGTCACGCATACCAGGAACCACGTTAATTAAGTTTTTAAATCCTTGCTTTTTCATCGTTTGCCCTGCCATTTCACTTCGTCTTCCAGAGTGGCAAATAATATAAATTTCATTTTCTTTATTTAATTCATTCGAACGTTTTTCTACTTCACCAAGCGGGATATGAACAACGCCTGGAATATGTGCTTCATCATATTCTTCTACTTCACGAACGTCTAAGATATGAAGGTGTTCATCATTTTCTACTTTTTTCGCAAATTCTTCTAATGAAATTTCAGGAATTGGCGTTACGTTTTCTTCAGCTCCGCCTTTACGAAGAAAGTGATGAAGAACGTCACCTTCTGTTTCAGTTCCTAAATACTCATGACCTGTGCTTTTTGCCCACGCCTGTAAGTCAGCCGTAGACCCTTTATCCGTTGCTTGAATTTCTAGCACTTGACCTGCTTCCAAGTTATTCATTTTCTTCTTTGTTCTTACGATTGGCATTGGACACGCTAGTCCTTTTGCATCTAGTACGAAGCTAGCTTGCATCATTTCTTTTTCCTCCTCATTTTAAATACTAGTAGGGGTATATTTTTTCTTAAAAAATTAGATCGTTTTCCCTTTCTACTCCATCATTCCACTGGTCATATTAGTAACGCTATAACCTTGTTGCTCAAGAAAACGAGTTGCCACGCCGCTTCTGCCTTCAGGACGACAGACGCCAATATAGTTCTTTGTTTTGTCTAAATGAATAAGTTTACGATTCCGTCTTCTGCATCGGCTAAATACGCCGCTACGCCTGCATATTCAATATTGTCTAACAGCTCTTTTTCCTGTAATCCTAGAAGATCCATCGTCATCGTACAACCCACTAACTTCACGTCTTGTTCTTGCGCCATTTCAATAAGCTGCGGCAGCGTTAAAGCATTATGCTTTTTCATCACGTTTTTAATCATTTTAGGTCCCACACCTGCAAAGTTCATTTTAGATAAGCCCATTTTATCCGCACCGCGCGGCATCATTTTGCCGAACATCTTTTCTAAAAATCCTTTTTTCACCGGCACCATTTCTTCTTTACGAAGCGCATTTAATCCCCAAAACGTATGGAATATCGTCACTTCATGGTCATAAGCAGCTGCTCCGTTAGCAATAATATAAGCTGCCATTGCTTTATCATAGTCACCGCTAAATAATACAATCGTTGTTCGTTTCTTTTGTTCAGCCATGTTGTTCCTCCCTTACCCCACGGGGTATAATTACTTTTAAAAAAATTATCCTTTTTGGACGTAAAAGATGAATGTATTACCTTCTTCTTTAAAATCAATGAGCTTGTGTCCTGTTGATTTTGTCCACGCTGTTAAATCACTTTTGGCACCTTTGTCCGTTGTCTGCACTTCTAATACTTGACCTGTTGTTAAAGTGTCCATTGCTTTTTTTGTTTTTACAATTGGCATTGGACAAGCTAAACCTTTTGCATCTAAAACGTGATCAATTTTCATATTATCTATCTCTCCTTTTTATATATTTATACTCGTAAGGGTATATTATATTAAGTGATTATATTGGTCAACTTTAACTAAGGTGATAACAATTACCGATTTTTCACTAATAGCTGTACAGCTTCTTTCACTAACACGTCCGTTTACTTTCCTTGCTGCAGGCTCTCCCTCACGCACTGTTCAAGATTGCTGCTCACGATTACTCCCATCGTGCGATCAATGGCGCTTCTTGCAGCAGATAATTGAGTCACAACGTCTCGGCAATCTTTTCCTTGCTCCATCATGCTAAGCACACCTTTTAGCTGTCCTTCGATTCGGCGCAGGCGATTTTTCATTTGTTGATCATACTCCATAATCGAATACTTCCTTCTTCCCTTTATTTTGACACTTACACGCTGCTAACTCATAGCTACGCACTTGAAAGCTTCTTTTTCGTAAAAACCGTACGCTTAAATTTAATTCCACTCTATCTCCGGCAATGACATGAACGCTACCTTATGGAATTTCTGAATAAAAACGTTTGAGATACGCATACGGAATAACTAAACCTATAGAATCATGAATTTCATGGTAATGGCGAATATCCACCACTGTTCGCCCAAGTTCTTTTGCTTCAGATTCATGCATGCACTGTATTCCTTTAACAGTATAATAACGCCTGTATGCACGAAATAAAATAGCAAGTAATAACACTGCTATATATAGCATAACAACTACCGCCTTGCTATCGAATTAATGTTGTTTACACGCTTTATATTATACCCCTATAGGTATATTGTCAAGCGAAGAAACTATATTTAATTTTGTTTATCTATATGGACGTTTTACCATGAACTAGTGCATTTTATACAGCTTAGAGATCGCAAATGTTTCACCTTAACCTGCTTTATTTTGTGTACCCCCTCCCCTATAAAGAAAACAAAGTTTGCTGCGCCATTCGCCGTCTACACATAAAAGGTCCATTCCCCGAGAAGAACTGGACCTTCTATGGTGAAAAACTGATTAGCTTTGATGATAAATATTATGCCATTGATTCCACGTACCGTGTGGATGCTGCTGGTGCCATTGATTCCAAGGCACATATGGATTTTGCTGGTGCCACTGATTCCACGTGCCGTGTGGATACTGCTGATGCCACTGATTCCAAGGTGTGTATGGATGTTGTTGATGCCATTGATTCCATGTACCGTGCGGATACTGTTTGTGCCACTGCTCCCAAGGTACGTGTGGATGTTGTTGATGCCATTGATTCCACGTGCCGTGCGGATGCTGATGATGCCATTGTTCCCATGGAACATAATGATGCTGTCCTTGATGCATGTTTCCTCAACTCCTTTTCCTTTGCCACATCATATGTTCATTCTTTGATTTAGAGCTTATCTTCTTTTAAATATGGGCGTTTTGATTTCTTATGTATTGATCTTGACAGTTATAAAAGAAGGTACGCTTTATATCTATATAGTTCAAGTGTAAATAGAAAGAACTGATTATTTTAATAGAGTAAAAGGCATTAAATTTCTGAACTTGGCACAAAAAAACACCCCCTCGTTCGAGAAGGTGTTTACTTATTAACCTACAATGTTGTAACCAGCGTCTACGTGTACGATTTCTCCCGTTACGCCGCGTGAAAGATGGCTCAGTAATACAACCGTCATGTCGCCCACTTCTGCTTGCGTTACGTTTCGTTTAAGAGGTGCTGTTTCTTCAACTTTGTGAAGAATTTGGTTAAAATCAGAAATGCCTTTCGCTGCAAGCGTACGAATTGGACCTGCTGAAATCGCATTTACGCGGATATTGTCTTTCCCTAAGTCTAATGCTAAGTATTTCACTGAAGACTCAAGCGCCGCTTTCGCTACGCCCATTACGTTATAGCCTTCAACTGCGCGCTCTGCACCAAGATAGCTCATCGCTACAAGAGAACCGCCTTCTGTCATAAGAGGTTTTACTGCTTTTGCTACCGCGATAAATGAATAAGCGCTTGTATCTTGAGCAAATGCATATCCGCTTCTTGATGTATTAATAAACTCGCCGTTTAAATCTTCTGAATGAGCAAACGCAACAGAGTGGATGACTCCATGAACTGTACCTGCTTCTTCTCCGATTTTTTTGAAAGCTGCTTCAATGCTTTCGTCGCTGTTTACGTCACATTCTGCGATTAATGTTGCTTGAATTTCATTTTTTTCTAGCAGCTTGTTCAATTTTCCTAGTGAACGTTCTTTACGGTATGTAAAAATTAAGTTTGCTCCTACTTGATGAAGGGCTTTTGCAACACCCCAAGCAATACTTCTGTCGTTGGCAACTCCCATAATAACAATGTTCTTGTTCTTTAATTGTAATAAATCTTCCATATTATCCTCCAAAAAAAATTAGTCATCGATGATGACTAATAGGTAATTGTATAGCTTTATTATAGCACAAAGATGCTCTTAGTTCCTAAAGGTCTTATGAATTATCCGTTTTTCATTTATAAATGACCTCTTATCTGTTCGAATTCTGCAGCCATGCTTGTGTCGTTTCAGCAAATTTTTTGGCTGCAGGTGAGAGATGATAACGAGTAGCTAGTCCAATTGAACGGTAGCTGTCCACTTGAAACGGAATCGCACGCAGCTCTGGTGGAAGAGAATCCAAAAGCATTTCAGGCAAAATGCTAATCCCTAAGTGATGCGTAATCATCGATAAAATAGCACTTTCATCCATTAATTCAAAGCGAATTTCAGGCTGAATGCCGCGTTCTTCAAACAATTGTTTGATATCATGATATCCGCCGTATGTCGGCATAATAAACGGTTCTTTCTCTAAATCTTCAAAGCGAACGGTTTTTTGATGGTATAAAGCACTTTGATTCGATACGACACACAGCAGCCGATCTTGTTTTAAAGAGATAATGTGGAATTGATTTGAATGCGTAATGTTAATAAAACCGCAGTCTATTTCTCCGCTTAACAGCCACTGTTCAATTTCAAGATAATCGCCTTCTTTAAGCTGAATTTGAATAGCCGGATAGTTTTTTTCCATCAGCTGAATAATTTCAGGAAGCCACTTGGTCGACACGCTTTTAAAAATCCCAATTTTAATCGTTCCTTTTGCTAGACCTAACAGACTGGCTGCTTCTTGATGGACTTTTTCATTTTCTTGCAGCACCTTGCGAATGGCAAGAAGCATCGCTTCGCCTTCTGTTGTTAAAGTAATACCTGATCTGTTTCGATTCACAAGCGAGAATCCAAACTCTGATTCAAGATTTGTAATGGCATGACTGACCGCTGACTGCGTGAGCGCCAGCAAATCTGCCGCTTTTGTAAAGCTTTTAACTTCAGCTACTTTGTTTAAGATTTCATATTTCACTAAGCTCATTTTATCCCCCTTAACATGAATTTAATTCAAGTTCATTATTATAAAGATTCATTTTATTAATATCAAATTCCTTTGTATACTGTGAGTACACCATTAAAAAACGGAGGGTTGAACGTGAGTTACCGTACACGAGCAAATATGATGATGGTTGGTGTGAATGTATTTTGGGGTATGTCGTATGTGTTTATGAAAATGGGGCTTAGTTCGCTTGGGTCATTTACCATTATTGCGCTTAGATGTTTGATTGCTTTTTTGATTGCCGGACTATTTTTCTATAAACCATTACGACAAATCACGCGCAAAACGATTTTGTCATCAGCAATTTTAGGCTTTTTACTGTTTTCTGTTTTTACATTTGTCACGTTTGGCGTCAGCATGACCTCTGCTTCAAATGCCGGATTTCTTGTCAGTTTAACGGTCATTTTTATTCCTTTGATTAACTGTTTGCTAGTGAAGAAGCTTCCTCCTTGGCCGATTGCACTTGGAGTTATCACTACCCTAACCGGTATAGGTGTTTTAACCTTAAAACAATCATTTCATATGAATGCCGGTGATTTACTCTGTATTGGAACTGCACTATGTTATGCCGTTCATATTACATTGACCGGCACGTTTACTAAAAACGAAAACCCAATTGCTCTCGGCATTCTACAGCTAGGATTTGCTGGATTATTTGCACTATTTTGCAGCTTTTTATTTGAACACCCTAGCATCCCAACTACCGTGTCATCGTGGATTGCGATTTTAGGTCTTGGCGTTCTTTGCAGCGCGATTGGATTCATTTGTCAAGCCATTGCGCAGCGCTACACAAGTCCTACTCACACAGGTCTTATTTTTGCAACAGAGCCTATTTTTGCCGCACTGTTTGCCGTTCTCTTTTTGCATGAACTGTTTACGCTTAAAGAATTGCTTGGTTCTATTATTGTGATTACGGGAATTTTAATTGCTCAGTTAGACGATTTACTTTTGAAAAAAAGAGTTCGCTATCAGGAGGCATCGCCAAAGTAAAAGCCGCTAGAATAATGACTCTAGCGGCTTTTGTTTCTAAATCAAACGAGTTTCTTTATGATCATAAGCGATTCGACCTATACCTTATATGTATAAAACTTTTTATCTACGTTCATCACCGGGAAATTCGCAGGCAGCTTGTCTTTCACTATATTTTGAAACCCATTTTTCTCATAAAATCGATGAGCAGCCCTATATTGTAATGTGGTTCCTAAGTATATTCTTTCCACTTCTTGCTCTTTTGCCCACGCGATGGCCGTATGCAATAAACGGTGAGCTGTTTTGAAGGTCGCTCCTCTATAAGGCTTTGCTACAAACATTTTCCGTAACGCTACTTGACGGCTGCCAATGTCTATTAAAGCTATGCTTCCTACTACTTTTTCGTTGCAAACAGCAACCCAGAAGTTTCCGTTGCCCTGTTGATAAAAGCTTTCGATTTCAAACAAATCAGGCTGATCTTTTTCCGTTATTGGAATTTGGTATTCTTGCTGCTGAATATGAAGAATTAAATCCACTACTTCTTGTTGATACTTGTTAGCATATGGCTTAATAATGATACTTTCACTCAAAACACTCCACCGCCCCGAATAAGTTTATTCCACTTTATTTTTAACTAACTTTAATATTGTACAACCTATGTTACCTGCAAAACCAATCACAGCACCTGAAAGAATCGATATCACACCTACAGCGATAAAATCGCCTCTAGTAGGCTGGAATAAATTCACAGAAAGCAACCCAAACATAAAAAGCATTGGAATAAGATAACTCAGCACCTTTTTCAACTTAGCACCTCTTTCCCCTATCTCCATAAACCTTGTAACCATTTTATCGCATATCAACTTCCTATTTAGTACAATCTTTATCTTTTTTCGTATCTTCATTAGAAAAATAAAGAAAAAAGTGCCTGTCTCTCGTTCCTTACTAATTGAGAGATGGGCACTTTTTTTATAAAACATGACTTGTTGCTTGTAAAAAGAACTGAGATTGTTCATAGTTGTACGTTACTTTTGAAAAGTCAAACGGCTGTCCGTTAGCTAAGTGAAAGAGTGTTTCAATAAATAATTTAGGATCGCCTTCTTTTAATCCTAAGTACTTCGCTTCTTCTCCATTCAGCTTGCCGACGTGAAGGTATAAGTCGGAAAAGCCAATTTTTAAGCCCAGTCCTTCTTTAATGTAATGAAAAATAGACTCCGAAACAATTTCATTATTTAAGTATGTAACGATGGATTTATCGTAAAACGATTCTTCTAGGCATAGCGTCTGGCCGTTAATGTACCGTACTCTCTTCACATAATACGCGTCGCTATCTTCTGCTATGTTTAAATTTAACGCTGCTTCTTGCGTAGGCTTTCGTACATCTAGCTCAATCACTTCCGATGTTAAATGAAAATCTTCAAGTTCACTTGTAAATCCTTGGTTAGAAAGCAACCCGATATATCCTTTTCGTTTATGACGACGGACAAAAATGCCGCTTCCCCTGACTTGAAAAACAACGCCTTTTTTCTCCAGCAGATCTAAGGCCTTTGTTACCGTACTTTTACTCGCCTTAAATTGTGCCATCAACGTTTCTAATACGGGCAGCTTGTCTCCTTGCTGAAGCTCGTGGTCTTCAATATAGTTTTCAATTTCAATTGCAATTTGTTGGTATTTGATCATAGCTATACCTCTTTACTGAATTTGTATCAAGAATGACATAATTATACCATAATCTAACTACAAGCTATTAACTTAAATTATTTATGTATTATTATTTTATTTGTGTATTGATAAATTGTATCGATACAATTATAATGTAAGCGTATACTCAACAAGGGGGTTAAACGTATGGGAGGTAAAATTAGAGATTATCACAAGCTTGCGGCAGACATTTTAGATGCGGTAGGCGGCGAAGAAAATATCGTGAGCGCTACACGCTGTGCCACGAGGCTGCGAATTGTGTTAAAGTGTTCGAATCCAGAAGCCAAACGCACGGTATCTTCTCTACCTGGTGTCATTACGGTTGTTGAAAACAGCGGACAGTTTCAAGTTGTTATTGGACAGCACGTAGGAGACGTTTATGAAGAGTTTGCTAGTTTAGTAAACTTGGATACCACAGAGGAGCAAGCTGAAAACAAAGGGACAGTCTTAAACCGTGTGATTGCTACAATGTCAGCGGTGTTCGCGCCGTTTGTATACATCTTAGCAGCAGCAGGAATTTTACAGGGCTCGTTAATTTTAATTAACTTAGTTTCTAGTAGCTTTGCAAAAACGGGTACGTATCAAGTATTGAGCTTCATTTCATGGGCACCATTTGTTTTTTTACCTATTTTTATTGCCATTACAGCATCCAAGCATTTTAAAACTAACACCTACATCGCAGTAGCGTGCTGTGCGGCATTAGTCAGTCCAACATGGGCAGAAATGGCGGCCAAAATTGCAGACGGAAGCAGCATTACGTTTTTAGGTCTTTCCCTATCCGAAACGGTTTATACTTCTTCTGTTTTACCGCCTTTATTTTTAGTATGGATTTTATCTTACCTTGAAAGGTTCCTAAATAAGCGCATTCATGAAGTGGTTAGACCGCTGTTTGTCCCATTTTTATGTATGGTAATTATGGTTCCTGTAACAATTTTACTCATTGGTCCTGTTACAACAATGGGAGCTAATGGAATCGCTCACGGCTATAACTTTTTAGCTGAAAATGTCCCTGCCTTAGCGGGAGCCATCATCGGCGGCTTCTGGCAGATTGTTGTTATCTTTGGGGTACATTGGGGAATTACACCGATGGTACTTGCCAACTTTGACTTAAACGGCAGAGATTCATTTCAAGCCTATCAAACAATTGCCGTAGTGGCTCAAGTCGGAGCAGTGCTTGGGGTTATTTTAAAAGCAAAAAGTCAAGAAGCACGCAAAGTGAGCGTCTCAGCTGGGATAACAGGATTATTTGGTATTACAGAACCAGCTATTTACGGCGTGAACCTACGTTTTAAAAAGCCGTTTATCTTTGGCTGCATTTCAGGCGCTATTGGTGCCGTTGTAGCAAGTTTCTTTCACCCGTATTACTTTGCTTACGCAGGATTGCCTGGACCGCTGACTGTTGTAAACGGTATCAGCCAAGACTACCCGATGTCGATCTGGGGAATTTTAATTGGATGTGCCATTGCGATTATTCTTCCAGTCGTGCTCATTCAACTGTTCGGTTACGGAGAAGATGCAGCAAAAGACGCAGCTACTTCTCCTATAGAAGAGGTAGCTGTAAGCAACCCGAACGAAAATGAAGAAACAATCAGCGCACCGTTTAGCGGGAAACTCATCCCTCTTTCCAACGTACCAGACGAAGTATTCAGCTCAGGCGCTATGGGAAAAGGATTAGCCATTGATCCTTCAGATAATAAGCTTTATGCACCTTTCGACGGAACGGTAGTCATGGTAGCACTAACCAAGCACGCCATTGGCCTTCGTTCAGAATACGGTGTTGAACTGCTTGTTCACATTGGATTAGATACGGTTACATTAGACGGCAAGCCGTTTACGCTGCATGTAGAAGACGGTACAAAGTTTAAAAAAGGCGATTTGCTTATTCAATTTGATAAAGAATTTATTGAAGCACAAGGATTAAGAACAATCACGCCGGTTATTATCACAAATTCAAGCGCTTATCGAGAAGTAATCGTTGAAGATGTTGAAAATAGCGGGCTGGATCAGACATTATTTACCGTAGTGAAATAAGGAGGAACTAACAATGACAAAAATGCCAAAGAATTTCTTATGGGGCGGCGCATTAGCAGCCCATCAATTTGAAGGCGGATGGAACCAAGGCGGAAAAGGACCGAGCGTAGTGGACGTCATGACTGCTGGTGCGCACGGCGTACCGCGGGAAATCACTGAAACAGTGGAAGGTGATAAATTTTACCCAAATCACGAAGCGATTGATTTTTATCACCGCTATAAAGAAGATATCGCGCTGTTTGCAGAAATGGGCTTAAAATGTTTGCGAACGTCTATCGGCTGGAGCCGTATTTTCCCTAAAGGCGATGAAGCTGAGCCAAACGAAGAAGGACTAAAATTCTACGACGATGTATTTGATGAACTATTAAAGCATGGAATTGAGCCGGTTATTACGCTTTCTCACTTTGAAATGCCCCTGCATTTAGCTCGAGAATACGGCGGATTCAGAAGCCGAAAAACAGTGGATTGCTTTGTGAAGTTCGCTGAAGTTTGCTTCGACCGTTATAAAGACAAAGTAACGTACTGGATGACATTTAATGAAATTAATAACAAAATGGATGTAAACAACCCTCTTTTCTTGTGGACGAACTCCGGCGTTTCTGTAAAACCGGGTGAAAACGCAAAAGAAGTGATGTATCAAGCAGGACATCATGAACTTCTGGCAAGCGCTCTTGCCGTATCAAAAGGAAAAGAAATTAATCCAAATTTCCAAATCGGAGCGATGGTATCACATGTACCAATTTATCCGTATTCCTCAAACCCTGAAGATGTAATGTTAGCGGAAGAAACAATGAGACAGCGCTACTTCTTCCCTGACGTTCAAGTTCGCGGCTATTACCCAAGCTATGCGTTAAAAGAGTTTGAACGAGAAGGCTATCATATTCCATTTGAAGAAGGCGACGAAGAAATTTTACGAAACGGAAAAGTGGACTATTTAGGCTTCAGCTATTACATGTCAACAACCGTTAAAAGCGACGTTGAAGCTGATAACACGGGTGATATCGTAAACGGCGGATTGCCAAACGGCGTAGCAAACCCTTATATCAAATCAAGCGATTGGGGCTGGTCTATTGATCCAACGGGCTTGCGCTATACGTTAAATCGCTTCTACGACCGCTATCAAATTCCGTTGTTCATCGTAGAAAACGGATTTGGCGCCATTGATACGGTTGAAGAAGATGGTTCCATTCATGACGCATCGCGAATTGAATATTTAAAATCGCACATCGAAGCGTTAGAAAAATCCGTGACGTACGATGGTGTTGATTTAATGGGCTATACGCCGTGGGGAATTATTGATATTGTTTCCTTTACAACAGGCGAAATGAAAAAGCGATACGGCATGATTTATGTGGACCGTGATAACGAAGGAAACGGATCGATGAAGCGCTCCAAAAAAGATTCCTTTAACTGGTACAAACATGTGATTGAAACAAACGGTGAAGAACTATAAGAAATCAGAAAAGCCGGGTTCCTGCGTGAAGACACAGGAACCCGGCTTTTTTAGAAACGTGTAAAAATAAATGCAAATACCTTATCTTGGTTTATCTACTAGCTGTGTTTGAGCAATTTCTGTTTGCTTAATTCCCGCTCGTTGAATTTCATCAGCAAACGATTCATGTTTCAGCGTTTTGATTATCTTTTCGCTTCCATCCCGAAGAGTATACACTCTAAATTCATACATACTCTGCCCTCTCCTTTAAGATATGATTGATGCGATACATTAGATGCGCTCCTGTTAAAAGCAACCTATAGAGGTAACTAACTTTTTTACTCTTATTTACTTTACCCACTTCTTTTAAGAACTAGACACAGAGATTCAATCACGTTCTTGAATATACAAAAAGCCTTTGCGGCAAGCAAAGACTTTTATCGATGAAATGTTATTGTTCAAAGATCGTTCCTTTTTTAAATTTTGAATGTTTAAAAGTAAACTTTGTCAAAAGAATATACGCGACTCCTGTAACTACCACTCCTATAATCCAACCTAAATCGACTTTGATAAACGCAGCACCTGCACCGATGAGCATGGCAAGCAAGGCACATGGATTATAACCGGAAAACGACCCTTTTTCTTGATACAGTTCCTCTACATTTACCCTTTGTTTCCGTAAAATATAGTAATCAACCAATAAAATAGAAACAATCGGACCTAAAAAAGCTGAGTAAATCAAAATGAACAACCCAAGACCTGCAGCTGATGAATCTTGAACAAGCACCCAAGGGAATGAACAAAAGGCAAGCAGTCCGGTAATGGTAACCGCTACTTTATAATTTGCTTTTGTCAGCAGCGTGATAACATACGTAGGCGGAATAATATTCGCTACCATATTTACAGCAATAACGCCCATTACAATAAAAGCTGATACAGCAACAGTGATATACGAATTATCCACTACAACCGCGAATGCTTTGACAGGATTGGAAATACCCGTAGCAGAAGCAAGCATTACCCCAATTGTAAGAACGAAGCCGTAGGCTACCAAAATAGGTGTAAAATATAAAAATCCGCGCTTTGTATCGCTAATTCCCGGCTTCAGTTCTCTAGAGTAATCGGCTGCGCTTAGAAAAATCGCTGCATAATTCCCCATAAACATCATAATGAAAGAAAAGAACGGCAGTCCCCATGACCCTTTTGTATGTACCCACTTCTCTGCTACTACCTCACTATGAGAAGTTAAAAGAACACCAAATACATACACAAGACCAAGCAATATGATGATAGAAGCGAGCATCTCTACCCATTTAACCGCATGGAAGCTGTACAGTGATAGTACAATTTGCAGCAGCTGAATGATAATAAAGCAAAGAACAAGATTGTCAAACGACCCTTTGCTCACAATTTTTCCAATTTCGTTTAAAGCTGTACCGCCTGTCCAGCTTTGAAAACCATACCAAATGATAGCTGGAATACCTCGTAACAGAGACGATATAACGGATCCTCTTACTCCAAACGACATTCGAAGCTGCATTACATATGGTATGCCCGTCTTGTAGCCAATTCGATCGTTTAACACAAAAAAAGTAGAAATAATACCAATCGCAATAATCGCCGCCACAAATGTTTGAAAAAGATTTAATACAGCCGTACCTGCGATTACCAAGCTAGCACCAAGCGTCATATTTCCTAAATTAACGCCGTCTCCAATCCACATAAACATATAAGAGACGGGAGTTAGCTTTCGATCACTTTCCGCTTTTGGCTTCAGTGACGGATCAAAGCCTGTATCTTGATAAACATGCACCTCTTCTATAACAGAACTTGTTGCATTTGTAGACACTATACACTCAACTCCTTATTTATGATATTTCCACGTTAAAACCTAACACTTAATGTAAGTTAACTTAACATGTACATAGTGTATACGAATTCCGCTGCAAGTTCATCATAATTAATGTGAATTTTCTGATATTAATTTGTGCGATTTAACTAATTTTAAGAGTCTTCCATTCATCATGGCGGAGAATAAAAGAGTTGATAGCAACAAAAAAATCCAAGCACTTAGAATAAGCGCTTGGATAAATCAGCTAGTATTTACTTTTTACATTTATACTACTATTATCCATTTTTACTTTCTATTTACGAGTGACTTTTAGAGCCTTTACTGCTTGTTTAGCTGCTTCTGCAATCAGTTTATCATTATACTCCGCGTCTTTTTCCGCGCGATTAGAAAGGATCGCTAGAACAATTGGATCTCCGTTTGGCGGCCACAGGATGGCAATATCATTTCGTGTCGCGTATGAGCCTGCGCCTGTCTTATCCGCTACTTCCCAGCTTTTCGGCACACCAGCTCGTATTAACGCATCACCTGTTGTATTTCGCTTCATCCAATCCGTTAGAAGTTCACGTTTTTCTGCAGGAAGTACCTGTCCAAGTACATATGTTTGAAGACTTGTAGCTAATGCTCTTGGTGTACTTGTATCGTGGATTTCTCCTGGATTCACTTCATTTAAATCAGGTTCGAATCGCTCAGGCAGCGTCACATCATCTCCTATTTTTTCTAAAGCTTCTTTAAATCCGTCCGGTCCTCCCAGCTGCTGCAGAATCAAATTCCCTGCCGTATTGTCACTGTAGCGAAGCGATGCATCCGCGAGTTCTCCAAGCGTCATGCCTGTATCAACATATTTTTCTGTGATTGGATTGTAGTTCACAAGGTCATCACGCGTATAAAAAATTCGCTCGTTAAGATCTTCAATTGACTTTTGCTGTAAAAGTGCACCGACAGCCAGAGCCTTATGAGTAGACGCATAAGCAAAACGCTCGTCCGAGTGATACGTTACCGTTTTATTTGTGCCAGTATCTAAAGCAAAAACACCAAGGTTAGCATCATATTTTTCTTCAAGCTTAGCAAACTCTCGATCACTCATAGTTTCTTGTTTTTTACATTTCATCGTTTCAGCCTGTACCCCGCTGCTTGAAAAGCCTACAACCGCCGCGCAAGACAGAAGGAATGCGGGCATCATTTTTTTGAGCTTTGAGGTACGCAACATGTTTTTCCATACTTTCATTACCAGCCAACACCTTTCAAAAAATATTTAGTATGTATTCTCTTAGGTAGAGATTACCAACAATGCTATTTTATCAATTGTTTACATATATAAACATGATAGTTTTATCACATTTATATAATAAAAGTGTCTAACAATGAAGACGACTAGCATGAAAACGGTAAATATGTTTAAAAAACAGGCGGCGTAACGGAAAATAAAATAACGGCTTTCTCATCAAACGTATTTTCCCATTTGTGCTTCAGATGTGAAGGGATCTTGACGCTGTCTCCTTTTTCTAACACGTATACTTCCTCTTCCAAATACACTTTAATTTTCCCTTCCAAGACGTACGCTACTTCTTCCCCTTTATGTGCTAAAGGAAATTCTGATGAAGCCATCATCGGTGGTACTTCCATAATCGCTGTAGCTAGATTTCCCGTAAAGTCCGGTGATAATAATGAATACGTTAACTCTTTTATCTTCATCGTTTTACGCTCAGTCGACCGTACAACTAAATGAGATGTATTTATTTCTTCAAGCAAAAAGCTAAAAGTAGGAACGTCGAGGCATTTAGCTAAAATTTTCAGCGTTGAAATAGACGGGTTAGCTAATCCACGTTCAATTTGACTTAACATAGACGGCGTGATATTTGCCAATTTTGCTAATTCTCGACTGCTTAGTCCCTTTTCTTTTCGAAATTTCTCTACTTTTTTTCCAATATTTATATTTTCCATTATGATTCCTCCATAAGGGTATTTAATTGTATTTAATTTTATTAAATAATAATTAATAAATTGAGTTAATTATGTTAAATTATATTTAATAAATAAAATGTAGTTTGATTTTATCACAGCAAGGAGGAAGAAAAAAATGAATGACATCTTGACCTTTTTGGTTCTCACATTATTTGTTATTATGAGCCCTGGTATCGATACTGCTCTTATCACCAAACGAACGATGGCAGATGGACAAACGGGCGGCTATAAAATGGCATTAGGATTGGCAAGCGGCTCTTTAGTTCATACACTTGCCGCCGCGTTTGGCTTGTCTGCTCTTCTCCTTCAGTCAGCCCTTGCATTTGAAACGGTAAAATACGCAGGAGCCCTCTACTTAATGTACTTAGGAATCTCTGCTTTACTTTCTAAAAAAAGCGATACAGTTTCTTCTGCAAAAGAGGAAAAATCAAAAGAAACATCCGCTTTTCGTCAGGGTCTTGTCTCAAACATCCTTAACCCAAAAGTGGCGGTGTTTTTCTTAACTTTTTTACCTCAATTTGTTCAAACTGATCAAAATGTAACGATTCAATTACTTCTTATGGGTATGGCGTATACAATTTTTGCTATAACGTGGTTTTTCGTATTCGTCTTTTTTATAAACTATTTACGAAAATGGCTCACAACCCCTAGCGTTCAGCGCTTTATGGATAAAGCAACAGGAGTCGTTTTAATCGGGTTTGGATTAAAGCTCGCTTTTGAAAAACATAAATAACAAAAGTATTTTAGTTGAAGGAAGTTCCGAACGAGTTTGATTCTTAATGGAGAATCAAACTCGTTCGGATTTTTTTATTGGTAGGGTAAATGTAGGTACTTCTAGCTGTTGATTAGAGAGCAAGACGAAGACTCCTACGGGAAAAGCGGAAGTGGTGAGACCCCGCAGGAGCGCAAGCGACGAGGAGGCTCACCGGCTGCCCGCGGAAAGCGAAGTCTTGCCCGGAAATCAACAGCGGTGTCACAAGCGATTCATACTAGATCATTTATCTCATTTGTTCGTCTGTAGTTTGGATGGGTTTCATTCTGCCTCAATTTCGTTTGTTATTTATGCAAGTCAGGTTCATACAGATAGAGTTTAAGATCAAGTTTTCCTTCCGAAGAAACGAGTATTCCTTCCGCTTCAAGGGAAAGTTTTTGAACAAGATGCATTTCTTCGTCTTTCAATCCAATTTCTCCTTTGGAATTAATGACTCGGTGCCAAGGCAGTTTGTGTTTTTTACTCATCGAGTGCAAAACTCTTACAACTTGTCTTGCACCTCGCGGACTTCCAGCCAAGCAGGCAATTTGTCCATATGTCATTACTTTTCCACGGGGGATTTGTTTAATGATAGCTACTGCTCGTTCTGTAAAACTCACGTCATCTCTCCTTTTTTCTCTTCTTTAGTACAACATTACCATAATCAATAAACAATGAAGTAATCACTCGATTTTTCTTCAGCGACATTATAAGATAATATATAAGCAGTACGTTCATCATTGTTCAATATACCTCGGATAAATGCTTGCTGATCATTTCCTATTCTTCAACTAACAAATCTTTGTGCGAGTGGCAGCTTATACCTCATTTATGACACTGTGATTATAAAAACGTTACAGAAATCAACACAGCAAGGTACTTAGAAGCATTACATGATAAGATAAAAAGTAGATACTAGTATGATTTCAAATTGATGCTGACGAATAAGTAATCATTTAAAAAGTGGTGAGAAAATGACAAAATGGCTTAGTGTAAAAGAGTTATCTGAAGAAACGAATATTTCTACTTCAACCATCAGAAGATATATAGATAAATTCCAATATTTCTTTATACAAAGAGAAGATCATCGACCAAAACAATACGAAGCTGCGGCTACGACCGTTTTACTGAAAATCAAGCAGCTTTATGATGATGGCTATCAAGCAGAAAACATCTATGAATCGCTGCAAAAAGAATTCTCTTTAACTATAAGCAAAGACCAGGCTGCTGTTTCTCTAGAAGCAGATGAAGACACAGCAGAAGAAGCCGACCAGCAGCAGACATCTCCCGAACTTCCTACACAGCCTGCACCCCAACAAGAGCCTGATACCAAACAAATTCTTCAGGAAAAAGATAAGCAGCTTATTCAATCCTTGCGTAAAAGCTTGCGTGAACAGCAGGCCATTTCAGAATTAGTAGAAGCTTCAAAAGAAAGCAGCGTAGTAGGTAAAAAACGATCGATTTTAAAAAGGTTATTTAAAAGAAAAAAGCACTAGGTTTGTAAACAAGCCTAGACTATGAAACACCTTTATTTCTGGTCATTAAATTTATGTAAAACAAATTTTCTGAACTGTTTAGCAGCCGGTGATAGATATCTTCCTTCAATCCATGCTAGTCCAATTACTCGGTGGCAATTGGCTTTAGCTAATGAGATTTTCACTATTTTACTTTGATCTATTCCGTGTAAATCTGGAAGAATAGAAATTCCTAAGCCGGCTCCTACAAGTCCTGCTACGGTATCAGCTTCTTCTCCTTCAAACATGATGTTAGGCATTCTCCCCGTCTCTTCAAATAACTGCTCAAAAGTGAGACGAAGGGAAAAACCTTCTTTTAAGTGAATAAACGATTCCTCGGCAATTTCTTCTAGTGCGATACTTTTACGATCAGCATACCGATGATTTTTCGGCACAATCACAAACAGCTCTTCACTCCAAAGATGCTGCCACTTAATGAACGATTTCTCTTCCATTGGCGCAATCAAACAAAGATCTAGTTCGCCCAGCTGCAGCTGCTCAAGAAGAACGTGAGAAGGGCTTTGTCTCAGCTGAAAATTCACCTTAGGATATGCACAGCGGAACGAAGCAATTAAATCTGGAATCAAATCTGTGCTGAGCGTATGTAAGAATCCAAGTGACACCTGCCCTTTTTCAGGATCTAGCAGCGCCTGAATCTCCTCTTGTCCTTTATTAAATTCTTTCATCATATTATCTACACGCTTCAAAAAAACTTTACCATATTGATTTAATCGAATGGAACGCCCTTGCCGATCAAATAACGGCGCCCCTACTTCCTCTTCAAAACGAGCGATTGAACGACTGAGCGCAGGCTGAGTAATTAATAGCTCTTCTGCTGCGCGCGTCATATGCTGCGTACGTGCTAGCGTTTGAAAATATTTAAACTGCTGCCATTCCACTTCGTACCATCTCCTTATCAAGCTACTTCACTCATTACACAGATACATAGAAAATGTAATTATAATAAATTATACATTATAAATAGAGGATGCTGCTATTGAGCGGCGATGTTGATGTTGCGTTTATGGTCTGGCCAAAATTAGAAGCAGATAATTACATTCATCATCAGTGGCATAAAGAAGAAATTGTTTTAATTACAAGCCCAGATAAAAATCAGCACTTTGACGATTATAAAACCAATGGAACTACTGACTTCTTTATAACAAACGAAGAGGGATGCAGTTATCGTTCGATGTTTGAAAAATATTTGGCTGCTCATAAACTACCTAAATTTCAAACAATGGAGCTATGGAGTTTAGAAGCAATCAAACAGTCGGTAATGAGCGGATTAGGATTTTCTGTACTCCCTTATATCACCGTAAAAAATGAGGTTGAAAAAGGGTTATTGAATATTCTTGAACACAATGAACAATTTGAGCCTTTCTACTCGCATCTACTCGTCAAGGCAAAAAAGTGGCAATCTCCTGCTGTTGAAAAATTTATCGAGCTAACCCTACAGTCTGTATAGACAAGGACTCGATAAAAATAAATTAAATTTGTTTTGCATGCAAAACTGCCCCTCTAGTTATCAGACATTATAATTAGAGGGACAGTTTTTTTATCTCATAGCACATACTCGAAACCAAGTTAAAAGTGGTAGATTTCTAGATTAATACAAGCCGTTTTCATATAACGATACCGCGAAACTAACTGATGCCAATCCATTACCTAAGTGTACTGTATACTTGCTAACAATAGCGCTCGTGTTAGCTACAAATGTATCATAGCAAGGCTATTTTCATTAAACACCTCAATGTAAAACGCATTTTTTCTTGTATGTACCCCTTTAAAGTAAACTTTTTTAGATTTTAACCCGTTCTACTAACTGCAGCAATTCATCATTAGGTCCGTGAAACAAAATCATACGTCCACCCTCAAGTGTTGGCTGAGGCTCAGATGATAAAAATTTAATTCCTTTGTTCTTATAATGTTTAATAGCCTTATTTATATCCTCTACCGTAAACGCAAGGTGGTTAACAACTCCGCTTTTGTTATACTCGCCAATAGGATCAATATCTCGAATGAGCTCAATTTCGATACCCAGCTGTTCTTCAAGATACAAAAAAGCCATCTCTCTTTTTGTTGTAGAGCCTCGAAGGCGAACTTTAAAGCCAAACATATCTGAGTAGTAGTGAATCGTTTTATCCATATTCGCAACAATAATCGCTGTATGTTCCATTTTCTTAATCATCGATATTCTCCCTTTCCCCATAATTAGTAAGTACAAGTAAACTATACAGCAATTTAGGCAATATGTATCTGCATATACCTTTTTTCTCTATGTAAAGAAAAAGCGGATCTCAGTTAAACCTAAATCCTTCTGGTAAGAAAGAATAGCAAGTCCTCATACTGCGGTGAGGAAAATTCAAATACTCTATCAATGAGTCTGCGCTATGGTTTGAAAAAATAACAAACAAAAAAACAAACCTCATTGGTTTGTTATGGGTACTTATTTATAGTCAGTCTCTGTTTCAACAACGTTCGATAAGCCATGTTTTGTACCTTTGTACTGCAGACGATTTTAATCTCGTACTCAGGTGGTAATCATCTATCTACGATTACACATGTAACCGTCCGTCTCTCCGTTTAATTCCTTAGAGACAGTTCCCCTACCATTGTTTGGGTTTCTCGCTCGTGGGGTTTACCGCGTTCCACCTTTGCTGTTTCCAGCAAAGCTTCGTCACTGTGGCACTTTCAGGGATACTCGACCATATCCGAAGACTTAGGTGTTTTTTCCGCCGTCAGCTAAGCTATAAGCCAAGCTGCCCTAGCTTATTTTTTCACTAGGCACGAACACTACGGGCATCTCAGCACCGTGCGAGCATGGACTTTCCTCTACATCAAATGATGCAGCGATTACCTGAACGTTATTTCAGATCGTGTATTAATAGTATATGCATTTTAGCTTACCGAATCAAATGTAACTTTTGGTATAGATTCCATTTCAATTTTTGCAGCAGCTTAAATAAAATAACTTGTTTCTGTACAATCTTTTTATTAGATGAAACATCAGCAAGCCCAAGAAATATTCTTTTAATCCATTTCTACGAGGGATACTGTGTTTCTTTGTAGAATATTCTATAAACTATATAAAAAGATAACAGAGGTGATGATACATGAACGCTGATTTAAAATTTGATTTTCATACCCATCATGACCGATGCGGACATGCTCGCGGAACGATTCGAGATTATATAGAGGCATCTATTGATAAAGGCCTTGATATCATTGGGATTTCAGACCATTCTCCTTACTTTGCGAACGAAGAAGACCAGCCGTATCCTCACATTGCTATGGGAAAAAGCGCATTTTCCGGATATGTAGCTGAGATTTTGAAACTAAAAGAAGAATATAAAGAGAAAATTGAAGTGCTGTTAGGTGTGGAGTCTGATTTCTTTCCCGAGCATGCGGGAATATACCAAAGCAACTATGAAAAATATCCATTTGATTACATAATCGGCTCTGTCCATCAAGTTGATGAAATCAGCATCTTTCACAAAAAACGTTGGGAAGGTCTTTCTCAACAAGAAAAGCAGCGCACAAAAGAAACGTATTATCAATTGATCGAAGAATCCGCCCGGAGTAAGATGTTTCAGATTCTTGGACATATCGATGCCATGAAAGGGTTTTATCCTTCTTTTTCTTCTATCCAGACGGATGTAATTGATCAGACGCTAAAAGTGATTTCAGCACATGATATTGCCATAGAAGTGAATACATCAGGCAAAACCAAAGACTGCGGAGGCTGGTATCCTGCAGACGATATTTTGGAAAGAGCACTGTACTACGGGGTACACATTACATTCGGTTCTGATGCTCATGACCCGGAGCGTATTGGCGACGACTTTGAATTGGTAAAAAAGCGTCTTAAAGAAATAGGTTTTACAGATTGGGTCTTTTTTAGACAGAAAAAAATGCAGGTGGTATCTTTGTGAAAGATACACAGCTAAAGAAGTTAAAGGTGATTTTACTGCTTAAGAATCCCTACTTTAGACGCTAGAAAGTATCAAAAGGACAGTTTTTTAAATTTGCTAGTACTCATAACTTCTTACTCTTTATCGCTTAGGTTATCTATAGATTTGAAAACAATTAGTTATACCTCATAACTCCATATAACAATTAGTTTGAATAATAAAACATCCACTTTTATTTTCAACTGTGCTACATTTAAGTAAAAATGCTTTCTTAATGAGGTATGCAATTGTGAATTTAGATTTAACCGCTTATATCACGCTTATCTGCACGTCTGGTGTTCTTAATTTATACTTGTGCTTTTATGTATTTATTAAGCGACATCACTAAGCCAACATTGCGCATTTATTTATTCTTCATACAGGTTTCACCACCGTTTATTGTATTGGCGCGGCGTTTAGCTTACTATCGGTTAACCTCGAGGAAATGAAATTTTGGACCGTCATTCAATACATAGGGATGCCTTTTTCACCTCCTGCAGGACTGCTGTTTGTTATGCAGTATGTAGGCATAAAGGTAAGGAAAAAACATATTTTGGCACTTTTTATCATTCCTTTTATTAGTTTGATTATGGTCGCAACAAACGCCTGGCATCATCTTCACTACCGAGTGTTTGCAATTGATCCAGTTTTAGGTGCTCCTTACACTCATCAAGAAATTGGGACATGGTATATGATTCATGGAATGTTCATCTTTTCATCTATGTTTGTTGCTTTTTTGCTTGCTGTTTACCGTTGGAAAGAAACAGCAAAAGCTTACCGCCTGCAGCTAATCGCATTGATGGTCGGGCAATTATTCCCTATGGTCACAGCTTTTATCTATTTAATGGGCTTTACGCCGCAGGGAATTGATCCAGTGCCTATGGTTTTATGGGTTTCTTCTTTCTTATATTTATGGTCTATTAACTCGTCTCGTATGTTTACGGTCATGCCTATTGCTAAAGATGCGATATTTAACAGCATCAATGATGGTGTTATCGTGCTTGATGAAGCTTACAGATTAATTGAATTTAACTTAGCGTCTAAGAACATGTTTCCGCAGCTGAAAAAATCGATGTTCGGGAAACGTTTTTCTGATATTTGGCTAATGTTATCGGGCAGTTCGTTTCCTTTTACATTAGAAAATACAATAAGCAGTCAAGAACTACAGCTTTTTTCTGCGGATCAATCTCAGTATACGTATCAAGTTCGCACCTCCCCTTTACAGTATGCTAACAATAGTCACGGCTTGATGCTTATTTTTATTACGGAGCTAAAAAGACTTCAGCTGAAGCTTGAAAATCAAGCTTATTACGATGAGCTGACGCAAATTTATAATCGCAGAGCTTTTTTCCAGCACAGTAAGCAAGCATTCGATGAAGCAAAGAAGTGCGCATCTTCTTTTACGCTTCTTTTAATTGATATCGATTATTTTAAAAAAGTGAACGATACGTATGATCATTCTGCTGGCGATCAAGTGCTTGTACATATCGTAAAAGCCTGTCAGTCCATATTACCGCAAGTAGCGCTTTTTGCTCGGTACGGCGGTGAAGAGTTTGTACTCGCGCTAAAGGGCTATACATCACCAGAAGCTGAAGTCCTTGCCAATCAGCTTCGCAGGCACGTTGAGACTCAGCCTTTACTAATTAATGAAGAAACCATTTCTGTTACGCTCAGTCTTGGAGTAGCACAAGCAGCAAAACAAGAAAATGAAACATTAGATGACCTTTTAAATAAAGCAGATATCGCCCTGTACTCTGCCAAACAAAACGGACGCAACCAAGTACGTGTGTATGAAGAGAAAAAAGAAATCCTAAAAAGAACCTGAACAGCACTGTTTTGGTTCTTTTTGCTTTTAACTAACATTCTTTCATTTATCAAGTAAAAGTGCTAAAAGACTTGATTTTATCTATGTATTTGCAAATAGCTCACCCTATAAACTAGATGTAGATTAAAAAAAGGAGAGATATAGATGAAGATTACACATATTCGTAATGCCACTTTAATTGTCGAATACGCAGGCAAAACGTTTTTAATTGATCCCATGTTAGCTGAGAAAGGCACGTACCCTCCTTTCCCAAATTCGATCAGACAGGATCAAAACAACCCTTTAGTAAGTTTGCCGATATCCGTTGAAGAGATTATTCAAAATGTAGATGCAGTTATTGTCACTCACCTTCATTTAGACCATTTTGACGATGCGGCTAAGCAGGCTTTGCCAAAAGACATCAAAATGTTTGTTCAAAATGAAGAAGATGCCGCAGTAGTAAGAGATGCTGGTTTCAAAAATGTAGAAATACTAACAAAGAATACAGTCTTTAAAGGCATCCAATTAACCAAAACAAAAGGCGAGCACGGAAGAGGAGAAATTTTAAAACTTGCCGGTTTAGTATGCGGAGTTGTTTTTAAACACGATAGCGAAAAAACGCTCTATGTAGCTGGCGATACGGTATGGTATCCTGCTGTTGGAGAAGAAATCAACACACATAAACCGGATGTCATTGTTGTGAACGGAGGAGATAACCAATTTTTAGATGGCGGTTCTCTTGTGATGGGGAAAGAAGATATTTACGAAGTATACAAAGCGGCTCCTCAAGCTACCATTATTTCTATCCATATGGAAGCTGTGAATCACTGGACGTTATCAAGAGAAGAATTAAAAAGCTTTATTAAAGAAAAAGACATGTCGTCTCACGTCTTTGTTCCAGATGATGGCGAAGTTTATACTCTGTAAGTAAAAGAGATTCAGACATAACGAAATCATTCCATTCTAAAGACGGAGAAATGAGTTCGTATGGATCGTTTATGACACCGCTTGTTGATTTCCGTGCAAGGCTTCGCTTTCCGCGGGCGGCCGGTGAGCCTCCTCGTCGCCTCCGCTCCTGCGGGGTCTCACCTGTTCCGCTTTTTCCGCAGGAGTCTTCGCCTTGCCCTCCAATCAACAGCTAGAATCAACTAAATCGAGTAAGCCTACCTTCACCTTACCAATAAAAAGATCTGAACGATTCATCGTTTGGATCTTCCTTCAACTAACATACTTTTGTCCCAGCCTCTTTTTATAGCCTTTTAATTTATCAAGTAGTAGTCGTAGCAGTAACTGCTGAAGTGCTCGCGATAACTGCGAGCATAGCGGCTTGCTGAGCTTGAATAATCGTTTCAATCGTTGTATAGATGCCCGTTTCGACCAGTCTAGAATTGTTTAGTTTTTCACTGATAACCAAATTAACTGCCAGCATAACGTTGATGTCTTTATGCCACTTAAAAAGTTTGTCTGCATTTAACTGTTTCACCACTTGATAGATAATTTCGATTTCATTTTCTGGTTTCTCAAACAGCGCTAATAATCCAACAACCGGGTAATGCATTGCTTTTACTTTAATACCTACGGATTCACAGGTTTCTTTTACTGATAGGCATCTTTCAATAAGTGCATCTGCATCTAAAGTTTTATCAATTGAGAGAATATGACTTAGAAATTGAAGGTCATTTCCTTTTTTAAATCCATACTGCCCTAACGTAGTATAGAAGTGTTCAATTTCATGCATTAAATCATCAACGGACTCGCTCGTTTCAGCTAATAACACAGCAAGAGGTACATCACCGCTTGATGTAAGGAAAAGATGCTTCTTTTTCATGCCTTGATAAATTTCTACAGACCTTCGAATCATTTCTTTATGATTTTGACTAGACTGATTCGACAGCATAGCGGAAGCCGCAATATACGTAAATGCTCCTCTATTAACCCCCCCTTGTACTAATTGATCATATACGTCAAGAAATTCATGAAACGTTTCTTTAGGATTCTCATAGCGAGTATCTAACATGGCTGCTATCGTAAAACGCTGTGATGATTTTAATGTAGAAAACATCCCTACTTGATTCTTAATATAGTCACTTAACTCGATATAATGTGGAAGCTGGAGCGATTTTCCTTTCACTACATATGTGGAAGCGATAGCCATAAACTGCTTTGGATCTGCCACTTTCCATTTAAGTTCATTTTTTAAGCTTATATAAAAATCTTTAAATTGATCTACTTTTTGTTGAATCGTTTTTGGCACCATATCAACACGCCCTTTATTAGTTGTTAGCTTATATACGTAACACTTCAACAAAAGTTTCAATATTTGGTAAATACCTCATGCATTTATTACAAAAAAGCCCCGGAATATTCCGAGGTCTTTTATTTTGTTCTATTAAAAAAGGTTAAACTTTTTCCCTTGCAATTCTCAAATCAATGTATTATATTGTTGATGTATCAATTATTGATATATCAAACAATTGTTCGCAATTAAAATATAAAAATGCACAATAACTGTTTTTAAACCCACAGGAGAAAGGAATAATTACTATGCCTATAAAAGATTTTAATGAAATTGCTTTAAAGCGTCGTTCAATTAAAAAATATGACCCTTCAGTAAAAATTAGCCGTGAGGAAATGGAAGAGATCCTTACAGAAGCTATGCGCGCTCCTTCTTCTGTTAATATGCAGCCATGGCGCTTTGTTGTGATTGAAACACCGGAAGGAAAAGAAAAATTAGCTGAACTTGCGAAGTTTAACAGCGAACAAGTTAATACATCTTCAGCTGTTATTGCCGTGTTTGGTGATATGAACAACGTCGAATATGCAGACGAAATTTTCGGCAAAGCAGTAGAGCTTGGCTACATGCCTCAAGACATTAAAGAACAGCAGCTGAATTTCTTCAAGCCAATTTATGAAAACATGCCAAAAGCAGATATGAAAGACATCGTTTTGATTGATTCAGGTCTTGTGTCTATGCAGCTTATGCTTGTTGCTCGCGCTCACGGATATGATACAAATCCAATCGGCGGATACGAAAAAGAAGTAATCGCAGAAGCGTTCGGTCTAGATAAAGAACGTTATATTCCAATTATGCTGATCTCAATCGGAAAAGCTGCAAGCGAAGGCCATGCTTCTTACCGTTTACCGGTCGATACAGTTACAACTTGGAAATAAGCAAAAAGAAATTAAGTTGCGTAAAAATGTGAATTAAAAGGAGACTCTCTGATGACTAACTATCAAGAACTTACAAAAAAACAACTTTCATTCTTTCGCAGCGGTAAAACAAAAGACGTTGCATTCCGTATCGAGACGCTAAAAAAATTAAGAGGACTTGTTGTACGTCATGAAGACGACATTTTAAAAGCAGTAAAAGCTGATCTTAATAAACCAGAGTTTGAAGCAAAACGTGCAGAAGTTGGCCTTGTGCTAAGCGAAATCGACTTTGCGCTTACTAATCTTGTAGAATGGGCAGCGCCAAAAGAAGTAGAAACCCCATCTACTCACGCGGGAGCAAAAAGCTATATTTATCAAGATCCGTACGGTTTAGCTCTAGTGATTGCACCTTGGAACTATCCTTTCCAACTTGCTGTATCACCGCTAGTAGGCGCGATTGCTGCAGGAAACTGCGTGGTGTTAAAACCTTCTGAATTAACACCTCACACGTCAAGCCTTCTTGCTTCAATGATTAATGAGAACTTCCCTGAAGAATACATGACTGTAGTCGAAGGTGAAGTGGAAACAAGCACTGCTTTACTAAAAGAAAACTTTGATTATATCTTCTTTACAGGAAGTACAATGGTCGGCAAAATTGTGGCAGAAGCGGCAGCCAAACATTTAACTCCTGTTACGCTAGAACTAGGCGGAAAAAGTCCTACAATTGTACACGAAGATGCAAATATTGAAGAAGCAGCAACACGCATTGCGCGCGGAAAATTTGCAAATGCTGGCCAAACTTGTGTAGCGCCAGACTACATTCTTGTCCAACGAAATGTAAAAGACAAGCTGCTAGCGAAATTAAAAGAAGTGGTAACAAACACGTACGGTGAAGATGTTTCACAAAATCTAGATTTCCCTCACGTGGTGAGCGAAAAGCATTTTGATCGCCTTAGCAATTTCTTAACGAATGGAAATGTTGTGATAGGAGGCAAAACGGACCGTTCTCGTCTGTTTATTGAGCCAACTGTTCTTGACAATATCTCATGGGAAGACGACGTGATGCAAGATGAAATCTTTGGACCTATTCTTCCAGTAATCGTATACGATGAAATCTCAGAAGTAATCGAGGCAATCGTGAAGCGCCCAAAACCATTAGCACTTTATCTTTTCTCTGAAGATGAAGCGATCCAAGATCACATTTTAAACAGCGTTTCATTCGGCGGCGGTTCTATTAACGATACAATTAACCATATGACATCTCACTACCTTCCATTTGGAGGCGTTGGTGACAGCGGAATGGGTGCGTATCACGGAAAAGCAAGCTTTGATACATTTTCACATGCTAAAAGCATCTTAAAACGTTCAAATAAATAATAGAAAAGCCGAAGCCACGCGTTGACTTCGGCTTTTTTTTACTCCTTCATTTGTTTAGCGATTTGTTCATATTGCTTTTCCTTCTTTGTAGAAACCGCTAAATCGCAAAGAATATGTAAAAAATATTTTTTATCTTGAACAAATAGATGCTCTTCTTCAAAGCCTATAGAAATGTATACAGCAAACTCCCAGATGTCGTCGTAATAAGCTGGGCCAATGGCCTCAGCTAGATTTCCGAGCGTTTTGAGCAGTTCCATTGTAATGATAATATTACGTCTAGCATAGTGCCGGATATTAGCGAACCCATCATACAAAAAATCTTCAAACTTCTTCTCCGGTATTACCATTCGTATGATGCCGCTATCATCCACTAAATAAGAAGAAAATTGACTAGCGTCACAAATTTCCCGAAGAATATCACTGATTTGATGAATGGAGTTAACCGCGGTTTTGAAATCATCATTTCCTAATGATTTAATGGCCATCTCCACAAACTTTGTAATAATATACGTAGTGTCTTGAATATCAGTTTGAGATTTCCCTACATGGACATATTGATGAAAAATGGTGTGATCAATTTCGTCATCCTCTACAGAATCTCTATACCAATAGTAAAACAATACGGTTCCGCTAAGCACATAATCCCCTACTTCACGCTCCATTTTTATGACTAAATTATGCTCTTTGGCACAGTGAATCAATCGGCTATAGTTCACCGTTTGAATATATCCAGATGTTTGAATATATACCGGGTTTTTCTCTCCTTCAGGAAAAGAAAACTGTTCATTATAACTAGACTGCGTTCGATGAATCTCGAGTTCTTCGCGGATCGTCGTCTTAACTGCTTTTATAGACGCTGTTTTCATCGATTGAGTCATGTGATTTACTTGCAGCCACTTAACAGAATGATTAATAAAGTAGACAAAAGTGCCTGCACTAAAAACCGATAGCGCTGTCGTCACAAATGGGATAGCAAAATACCCGTCTACTTGCGAACTGTTTAAAAAGAGAAAGACAAATAGTGTATATAAAAAACTTCCTATAAAAATCCCCAGAATTCGCTGAGTAGATTTAGAAGAAGCGAAGTTTTTTAACACACGAGGAGAAAACTGAGCTGCAAAAGATGTAAACACAACAAGCATTAAATTAAAAGTAAACGTCGTAATTGACAGTATGCCCGGCATAATCGTACTCACTAACGTATTGGTTAAACTCATGTTGATTGAAAAAAATGAAGGAACTTTCTCTCCTACTTTGCAATAATAGTCGAGAAACAGCGTCAATGCAGCTAAAAGAACAGAAAAAAAAGCATAAATTAAGGGACTAAACCATATTTGACTAGTTAACTCATCTTTAAAAGCACGAGGAGAGAGCTGTTTCCTTGCAGCTATCCATTTAAATATATTCATACAAAACCTTCCTTTTTATTTGTAAATCTCTAACTTTTTTCTTAGTTCCCTTAAATTTTCTAATTATGCTTATACAGTGGAAAAATCTATTTTTTTAAGATATAGCCAACGCAAAGCAAAAAAACCAAGCAGATTCTATCACCAGCTTGGTTTTTTTATGTTATTTTATTACCAGCCTCGGCTCGCTCCGCCGCCTCCAGAGCTTCCTCCTCCACCTCCGCGAGGACCGCTGCCGCTGCCACCACCGCCGCCTCTTCCTCCAAACATCACAAGGAAGTTTAGCAGAAATTGAGTGATGGCTCCTTTAAAAAAGACGAAGTCGACGATAAGCAAGCCTACAATAACAGCTGCAATTAGCAGCGTTTGAAGTGTTGTTAAATGAACGCCGCTATCAGAAGGCGGGGATGCTTTTGGCACTTTTTGTTCAAAATCTGTTCCTAAATCATACTCTTTCACGACTTGGTTATAAACAGCTTTGTATGTACTTTCTAGAGCCGTATCGTATTTTTCATTTTTTAAATTAGGAATGGCATAAGAATCTAAAATTTCTCCAGACTTGATATCGGTAATAGCTCCTTCTAGCCCGTACCCTACTTCAATCCGGATTTTCCGTTCCTTTTTAGCGAGCAAAATGAGAACGCCATTATTCAGCTTTTTATCACCAAGTTGATACTTTCGAAAAGCTTCATTTGCATACTCTTCTACATCCGAATCACCTAATGAATTCACGGTAAGAATGGCTACTTGAGCTTTGGTTTCATCATCTAACTTTCTGCCCATTTGATTTATATCAGCTTTTTCCTGATCATTTAAAAGATGAGCAAAATCTTGAACGTAAATATCGCCTACCGGATTCGGAATATCAGGTGCAGCAAAAGCAACGCTTACTGTATTACATAAAAGAGACAATAATAAAGCAAACGAAGCAAGAAATTTCATCAATTATCGCTCCCAAAATCTACTTTCGGCGCTTCTTTTTCTTCATTTGTTACTTCAAAATATGGTTTTTCATCAAAGCCAAACGTATGCGCTAACATGTTTTTAGGAAATCGCTTAACGGATTTATTATACTGTGTGACTTCATCGTTATAGTCTTTACGTGCTACAGCAAGTCGGTTTTCCGTCCCTTCTAAACTATCCATTAAGCTTCTGAAGTTTTCATTAGCTTTTAAATCCGGGTACTTTTCAACCACTACAAGCAAGCGGTTTAATGCGCCGCTTAGTTGTTGATCAGCGTCTGCTTTGGCCTCAGGAGTTTTAGCTCCAGCTAACTGAGCTCTTGCCTGAGTTACTGAATCAATCGCTTCCTGTTCATGCTTAGCATAGCCTTTGACGGTTTCCACTAAGTTAGGAATTAAATCAGATCGTCTTTTTAATTGATTATCTACTTGGGAAAATTTATTATCTACATTTTCCTCTGCGCTAACGAAGCTATTGTAAGAGCTCACTCCGTAAATTGCAACAATCACTAACACAATGATCGCAGCGATCAAACCTTTGTTTTTCAATGGACTACCTCTTTTCCTCATCAAAATAATTAATCTACTTACTAATACGAGCCAGTGGCAAAAAAGATTCATTATTTACCAATTTTTATTAGATTCACACAGATGGCGCATCCCTATACTGTTCTTGTAGCACCTCTTTTTATAGTCTCGCCTCTTTTTTGCACATGTCATACCTTACTATTTTATTGGTGTTAAGATAAAGGAATTAGTTTTATCGTATAAGAATGGAAAAAAGCAGAGGCTTGTCCAGTATGCGCTTAGAAAGAAGAGACACTAAAAAGCTGCCTACAACGTCAATTGTTATAAGCAGCTCACCTTTATATCTGATTTCCATACGCGTTATCAATGTTCGCCAAATCTGTTTGATCAAGTATATCAGGGTCCAAATTCGTATTTTTCATTCGGGCATAGGCAGCTGAAATATCTCCATACGTTGAGTTGATTCCAACAGATTTAACATCTGCTGTGTGTCCGTTGTGAAGAACTTCCCCAAAATTCATTGATCCGTTTCTCGCCATACCATTAATTCTCGTGTTACAGATGTTAATAACTCCTGCCATGCTCATACCACCTTTTCTTAAACTGGATTCGTACATCGTATGTTGTGACAAGCCTATGTGTGAAAAACTTTTAATAAGCTAGCAGCACGGTAGAAATATTAGTGAAATTATTCATTTCACCCTGCTTCATCCAAAGTTTCCACATGTTTTTACGCTTTTTCTGTTACAATAAATGCATAAGTTATTTTTCATCCATATTGTTTGAAGGAGGATACGTAATATGGACGAACCAAAAGATATTCAACCTAAAGTAGAAAAAAGTTTCGAACTCATTGGCAAGAAGTGGACAGGGCTTATCATTTATGTGCTTATGAGCGGTCCTAAACGCTTTAGTGAATTAAACGAAAGTATACCAGCCCTAAGCAGAAGACTGTTGACAGAACGGATTAAAGAACTTGAAGATCACGGAATCGTTGTCCGAAATGTCATCCCGGATCGCCCTATCCGTTCTGAATATTCGCTGACTCAAAAAGGAACAGAGTTAGGCAAAATATTAGGACCGATTAGCCAGTGGGCCGAAAGCTGGGTCCAAGATTAAAGTTTAGGATTAAAATTACTCCATAGAAAGGATGAGCATCATGGCAAATGTTCTTTATATTACTGCGCACCCTTTAGCTGAAGATGAATCGCTTAGCATGGCCGTAGGGAAAGAATTTATTGACGTATATAAGCAAACACATCCGGAAGATGATGTGGTGCATTTAGATTTATATCAAGCAGATATTCCATACTTAGATGCAGACGTATTTAACGGATGGAAAAAGCTTCGTTCTCACTCTTCCATCCAGGATTTATCAACGGATGAACGATTAAAAGTAGGACGATTAGCCGAACTAGGCGGACAGTTCGTACTCGCGGACAAATATATTTTTGTTACGCCAATGTGGAATTTCTCCGTCCCTGCGATTATGAAAACGTACATTGATGCGATTACCGTGTCAGGTAAAACCTTTACATATACAAAAGAAGGCGCACAGGGGTTGCTCAAAGGAAAAAAAGCGCTTCACATTCAATCCCGCGGAGACGTGTATTCAGAAGGCCCTGAAATGGCAAGAGAAATGGGTCACCGCTACTTAGAAATTATGATGGACTTTTTTGGAATTGAAGCGTTTGAAAGCATTATTATTGAAGGGCAAGTAAAGTTCCCCGATCAAATTCCGCAAATTAAAGAAGACGCCATCCAAAAAGCCCATTCAATGGCCAAAACGTTTTAAATTCAATAAGAATCAAAAAGACCTCGAAGCTGACCGAGGTCTTTTTCTTTTCTCTCCTCTTCCCTGCCTTATATTTCCCTTGAAATAATTATCACCTTTCGGCTCGTTTTATGCTGAAAATACACCTTAAACGAAAGGTAGAGTCCTGTTATTATTTGTTACTATTAATAACGTAGGTTATGTAAATGTATGTTTTTTTATCTTTTAATAATCTACTTTCCCTAAAAATATATTGTTTAAAATTACGCTTCAAAACCAAATATCTCCTTATTTATAAAGGTTTTAATTACAAAACTAAAAAGTGTAATCCTCTTAAAAAATTGTGAATATGATAAAAATCGATAAAAAACCTTTGACTAAATTCATTACGTAAGTTACTATTAATAACGTAGTAGATGTTTTTAAACATACTATCTTTAATTCATTAAGCAACACTTTATATATTGAAGACAGAAAGGTGAAAAGAATTATGGCAAAAGTTTTATATATTACAGCAAACCCTAACGATGCAACGCAATCATTCAGTATGGCTGCAGGAGATGCATTTATTAATGAGTATAAAGAAGTAAACCCAACGGATGAGATTGTTCACGTTAATTTATATCAAGAGTATATCCCTCACATGGATGGCGATGTATTCAGCGGATGGGGTAAACTTGGAAGTGGCGCAGAATTTGACGCGCTTACTCCTGAAGAACAGCGCAAAGTTGCTCGCTTAAACGAGTTAAGTGACCAATTTGCTCAAGCAGACAAATATGTATTTGTTACGCCAATGTGGAACTTCTCATTCCCGCCAGTAATGAAAGCTTATTTAGATGCTGTAGCAGTAGCTGGAAAATCATTTAAATATACAGAAGAAGGTTCTGTTGGTCTATTAACAGATAAAAAAGCGTATCATATTCAAGCAAACGGCGGTATCTACTCTCGCGGTCCTGCTGGTGAACTAGAAATGGGCCACCGCTATATGCGCATTATGATGAACTTCTTCGGTGTTCCTTCTATCGGAAGCCTATTTGTAGAAGGACAAGCTGCAATGCCAGACAAAGCACAAGAAATTAAAGAAGACGGTATTGCTCGCGCTAAAGAAGCTGCACGTACTTTCTAATAACAACTAAGAAAATGCAAAAAGGAACATCTCCCCATGTTCCTTTTTTTATGCTTACAATTATATCTTTGCTTCCCCTCGCAGTAGCGAATAAACATATGTATCAAACGGGATGCCGTTTTGGTACATGTACTCTCTTAGCGTCCCTTCCTTTTTAAATCCTAATTTGCTTAACAGTGTAATAGATCCGCTATTTTGCGTAAACACAACCGCTCCTATTCGCTTCAGGTGAAGCCCGTTAAACCCATAAGAGATCGCTTCATGAACGGCTCCTGTTGCGTATCCTTTGTTCCAGTACTCTGGAAAAAGAGCATAGCTCACATTTGCTTTTTTATGCTCTGAAGACCACTCTTGAAACCCTATTGTTCCAACCAGCTTTTCCTTTCCTTTTAGCTGAATTCCCCATTTAATCAATTGCTTTTCTTCGTAGCCTCTGGAAAAATTCTTAATGATCTGCTTCACTTGAACAATCGATTCCAAAGTTTTTTGCCCGTAATAGCGCAGCACGTCTTCATCAGAAAAGCACTTTAAAATCTCATCCACATCGTTTTCTACAATTTCCCTTAACCGCAACCGTCGTGTCTCTAATTCCGGAAACATGCTTTTCCCTCTTTTCTGTCTAGCTCCTATATACATCATAAACCATACTATACTCCTCTCAACTAGCAATATCCTGCTAAAATATTCCCCAAGAGGACTCATTTCCTATACAAATAGTCGATTTACATCTGGGATAGTGGTATTTTATATAGTGGGCATAAGTTGCTTTTTATCAACACAGAGGCGGTGAACGTAGAAATGAACCAAGATAAAGAATTGCTGTCCACGATACACGCTCTTCAAAAAGAGCTGCAGCAAGAAAAAGAAAATCGAGCATATATGCAAAAAGATATGGATGAACTAAGAAGCGCTTTATTACAATCAGAACAAGTGAAACAAAACTTAATTGATCAGCTAGAAAAGAAAGTGGATTTGATTTTAACTTTGATTCAAAAAGGAGACGCATGAAGTAATGGATTTCTTTAAAAACAGCAAAATAGTATACACCATTGTAGCACTTGTTATTGCCCTCATTGCTGTATTTACCAACAACTCGCCCATTTCCCTCATTCAACAGCATGAAAATTCAAGCAGCACATCGAGTAATACATCGGGCACTACATCAAGCAATCAATGCTCTGCCGAGACTCAAAGCGACAGGTTATTTACCGGCAAAGAACTTGTCTTACAAGAAGGAAATGATAAATACGGATATTGCCACATTCTCGCTCATATGCAAAAACCAGGCGCGGACAATTACCATGGTAAAAGTCAATTCAGCAAGTATTTAAATGAAAAACAAGCGATGTCTATTGCCGAAGAAGTCATCAACGAAGGTGAAGAAGGTACCAATAATAAATCTGGCAATTACGTCAAAGAAAAGTATGTTAGCTCTTTAAATCAGTACGTCAGAGTTGTGTATACCGACTACAGAGGCAAGGACTACGACTACAGTGTAACAACCATGTATCCAGTTGGTAATTAACTATACTATATAATGAATAAAAGCAGGCATATGCCTGCTTTTTTCATTACACCTCTCCTAGCTCTTAAAAGAGTCGCTGTAACAACAATACATTGATCGTTTGTTTGATACGCAAATATGTAAAATCTTGCAGGCATTACAGTAGCATTTTTACCTCTTGGATATAAGCTGCTTTCGTAATTGAAACGTTCATAATAATCGTTTCTAGAAGCATCGGTTATATACTAAAAAAGATTGAACAGCCTTCCCTTTTCCCTTCCGAAACAATTTAAGCAGTCACAAGCCGCGTGAAGCTTTAACATGAACCCCATCGTAAAACTCATTACGTCATTTCCATTCACCATAAAATATAGTCAATCAACCATAATTGGGCTGTGAATAAGCTTCACGTAAGGGCCTTGGAACATATGAATAATTTATCAAAGCTTTATAAAAGTTTTATACACGAAGGGAAGATATGAAATGCATGATAATGTAAACGCACCGTTTAGTTCTCACGAGAATATGCCGTTCTCACCTGCTATGTCTCACCATGGCTATACAGCCCCTGCTTATGGGCATATGATTCCAGATTGCGGATATGCAATGCCGGATTATGGATATTTGATTCCTGAATGTGGATATGGGATTCCTCACCACAGATGTAATGGTTTTGCCATTATCATCGTACTGTTTATTTTACTCATTATTATTGGTGCATGTGGTTTCGGTTTCTGTCACGATGATTGTTAATCTAGACATTAAAAACTCCAGTATAAATACTGGAGTTTTTAATGTCTTAATAGTCAGCAAACGCGTTATAAATTCTATAGCGTTTCGTCCAAATCTAGCGGTCTCAGCTTTTCTTCAATCTCTTTACGCTTAGGCTCTAAAAATGGAGGAAGCGCTAATGTTTGCCCCATCGTTTCAAGCGGCTCATCGGTCGCAAACCCAGGTGTGTCCGTTGATAATTCAAATAAAATGCCGTTTGGTTCTCTGAAATAAAGTGCTTTGAAATAATATCGTTCTACTTTACCAGAATTCGGCAAGTTGTTTTCGTTTAACCGACTTGCCCACTTATTGTATTCTTCTTCATTTGGAACACGGAATGCAACGTGATGAACTCCACCTCGTCCTAAGCGAACTCTTGGCAAATCAGGTCTAGTTTCAATATGCACTTCTGCTCCGCTTCCGCCTTCACCTGTTGCATAAACCAAAACGTCTTCATAATCTCCTGCAAGAGAGGGATAAGAACTCACGTAGCGAAATCCCATAATGTTTGTCAGTACGTCAACAGTCGGTTCTGCCGTGCCCACCGTTAGCGTGACTGGCCCTAAGCCAACTATCGCATGTTCTAATGGAATATCTTCACGCTTCCACGGCACGCCTGCTCTTACGCCTTTTTCACCATTGTCAGCGACAAGAAGCAAGCGTGTACCTTCAAAGTCTTTAAATGCTAATGTATCACGATTAGCTCTTTTAGCTATTTCTTCATATTCCACTCCGTACTGCTCGAAGCGCTCTTTCCAAAAATGGAGAGAAGCCGTATTTTTAACGCGAAGCGACACAGTCGAAATGTCGGATATACCTTGATGCGTTCTTGCAAGACCTGGAATATCAAAAAACGTTACTTCCGTTCCTGGTGTCCCTTCTCCATCCGCATAAAACAAGTGATAAGACTGGGTATTATCTTGATTCACCGTTTTTTTTACTAATCGCATGCCTAAAACTTTGGTGAAGAACTGATAGTTTTTCTCAGCTTTTCCCGTCAAAATAGATACATGGTGCAACCCTAACAATTCCATCTGATTCGCCTCTTTTCATAATATATACACTTTTTAAATTCTATTAAATTATCTTTAATTAAATTATTTTTAATTAAAGATAATTTTAACGGATAGACAGTGCATTTGTCAATAACAAGAAAATTATTATAAACATAAAAAAGAAACTAAAAACATAGTTAGTTTCTTTTTTACTTTGCCCTAACGAATAGATTATCTTTTCAAACAGCACTTACTTTTTAAGCACACGCTGCACATTTTGTTTCATCAGCTCGGCAATCTTCTTTTCATTTTCACGAGACGTGTGCTCTAGCTTTTCTATAACTAACTGCTGTCTCTCTACTGAATGATTTTGACTTAGCTTTTGTTTTCCTTCTATTTTGGTGATATCGATTTTAAAACCAATGATTCCTTTGCTTAGGCCATTTATATAAGTGGGATCAACGTCATTCATTGTATATGTACTATTCGGGCTTTCATATTTTTCCACCATCTTACTCAGCAGCCGAAACAGCTCTTTGGGGTCTTCAATCAATTTCATGCTTCCGTACACGTGAACAGCTTCATAATTCCACGTAGGTACAGCCTGGTTCGTTTCATACCAAGACGGTGAAATATAACAGTGAGGTCCTTGAAATACAACCAGAATTTCTTGACTTTCAGCATCTTTCCACTGCTGATTCGGACGAGCAAAATGCCCGTATAAAGCTCCTTCTTTTCGGTTTAACATCAGAGGCAAATGAGTAGCATAGGGCTTTTGGTTATGATACGAAAACAGAGTGGCAAATCCATTATCCTTAATAAAATCATACATGCTTTGTTCATCATTCACTTTAAAATGCTTTGGAATATACATCAGCATTTCTCCTTTATCCCTTATTGAGTAAAAGATACAATACTGTATGTGTTTGCAACAGCGTCAGTTATGAACTTTTTATGGAGGTCAGCAGATGTTCAAGTATTTAGAAATCGATTTTTTATGAAGTCTATGCTACACTGCTGTGATGTAAACCGCTGATTTTCTTTATATATATTTATTTAGCACATGATGCAATTAAACATCTATTGGTTAAGGAAGGAATTGAGAGACAAAAAAAAGAAGAGCTCTTTTAAAACAGCTCCTTTTTCATGTTCATCTATATAAGTGGGGATTTTTTTCTCGTTTGATAGGTCCACCTTTGGCCATATGCCACTCAATGACACGGTCGGTTAAACGATCATATACGTCATCTTCTAAATAGGGATCTTCTGCAGAGGTAAGCAAAGTGTGAACATCTGCTTTTATTTCTGCTAAAACATCTGGGCTAAATACCGCTGGGTCATTTAATACTTCTAGCATATATAATACTAGCATCTCAAATCCTTTATCCCAATTAGCATTTCCGTTGCCTTGAGCTTCACAGCGAAGCTTTTCAATGGCTCGAATGGCCTCTCCTTCTACGACATCCGACTGCCCGTTTCTCGGGACATATTTTAACCATAGTTCTCTTGCTTCTTCAAAATATTTCATTCTACACTCCTTCTCTCAGAACTTTATTCTTTTTTATTTCTTTGATTCATTGTCGTTCCAAAAACAACGCCTAATGATGTCCCGATTGCAATACCAAATCCAAGATTGTCCGTCAGCATTCCAAGTGAAACTCCCATTGCAACGCCCAGACCTAACCCTACTCCTAGATAATCTGTCTCTTTCTTGCCTTCAGACAAAAAACCACTCCTTTTTCCTGCCATTTTATTTATACCTTTTATACGTAAAAATGCCGCTGGAAGTTTCATAAAAATGGAAAAAAGCAGTTAGTTTAACTTTAAATGATAAGCTGATAAACGGCAGCTCCGAGTAACAAAATCGATGAAAGCATCCATACAATCCCGAATACATATATTGATTTACGTGCAATGTGTTATAAACACAATCTCTCATCAGAAAGATAATAATAACTCAACAGGAAAAGTTAGCCAAAACGCAGGCTGAATATTAGCATCACTACTTCAGCCCAGGCTCTTGGCAGTTCTGGGTTACCTTTGGCGCTTTCATTTTACCTTTAGTTATTCTCTATTTTTTAATTGATCGAAAAAAAGCCTTTCATTTAGGGTTAGGGTTTTGCGACTTTAACGTGCACGTTTGGTTTTACTATAGTGATACCGCCGGCGTTTATAACGGGCTTTGGACATACCCTTATCAAATGAATACCGTTATACCCGTAAGCTTTAGCCTAGATGCTTCGCTTATTCCCATTACTTTTATGCTTCTTTATCAATGGATAATTAATCATCATAAAAATTACTATTTATATACAACTGCTCTTTGCCTTTTTCTCGCTTTTATTTTTAAACCGCTGTTAGAAATGCTAGGCTTTTCTCAACTGCATGAATGGGTCACTTACGGCCATCTATTCGTGTTCTATATCAGCGTGATGCTGCTATCGAAATGGATCACTAATCTGTTTCTTTATTTTGAAAAGCAACATTAAATATAGTAAGTGCACTCAAAAAAACGTAAGCCTTTTTAAAAAGACCTTACGTTTTTTGTGATTGTTTTCCTTACTGGTTGTCTGCTTCATCAAAAGAAAGTAGAGTAACTAAATCGTAACCAGCCTATTTTTCTTGTGTTAATTTAGAACATACTGTATTTAGAAATAAAAAAACTTTTTTATTCGGCAGCATTTCAGCATGGAATTTGATTTTTACTACGCCCTGCTCAAATTAGAGTTGTATAAGTCCATTAAACTACTGAAATCATCTAACAATGGGCAGTGACCGACACCTTTCATAATTTTTAACGTTGCATTTTCCCCTATTCCTTCGGCGATGTCAGATGCATCTCTTGTAGAAACCATCTTATCTTCATCTCCTTGAATAACCACAGTAGGAATCGTAATTTTATCTACCTCTCCTGTTCCTTGAACAACACCGTTAAAATCATTTGAAATATTAAACCTCATGAGTGCGTAGTTTATGTCAATTAAATTTCGCTGCTTGATCGTTTCTTGTAAATACTTTTCAAATTGATCAGCAGACGGCTTATTTTTTGTATATAGAAATTGACGCAGCATCATTTTTAAAAACCACGTGTTTTTTGTTTCTTTCGCGTTTTCTACCATTCTAAATGCTTCTTTTACTTCTTCTTTAGTTTGTATAAAGTTATTAGGAATAGGCAGTTCTAGAAAAGTTCTTCTTGGGATGGGATAGCCTTTGATGTTGACAGAGCTTAAAAGAATTAAATTTTTGGCATCATGGGGATAATCAATTACATACTGCATGGCGACTGCTCCTCCTAGTGACCAGCCGCTTATTGTAAAAGCAGACAGCTTTAAAGCATCTGCAAACAGCTTGACATCATCTGATAAGTCTTTGATTGTGTGGATAGGCGTATGATAAGTGGAGTCTCCAAATCCTCTTAAATCGATTGCATAAGCTGTAATATGTTCTGGAAGTTCATTCATTAATACATCCCAGTTAAGGGAAGAATTCATGTTTCCGTGAATTAACAAAAGTATCTCTTTTCCGCCCTTTTTCATTCGATAATTTACTATTTCTCCATTTGATAATTCTACTTTTGCTTGTTCTAAAGCAGGTACGGTCATCGCTATTTTCCTCTTTTCTTATATAATTAGAACGATAGCTAGCATTTATTTTTACATACCCTATTTATCAAGATTTAAGCAGTTAGAAAGAAGTCATGCAAACACAAATATGATTCTATATCATTCTATTTGATAAAAAAGGCAGCCAAATATGCTATTTGGCTGCCTTTTTATGGTGAAAAAATATACGAATGAGCAATAAGGCCATTATTTTTTCGGTGCGTCCAATGCTTGATAGGCAAGCTGATATTTTCCGCCTTCAGCAACTTCTGCATGGTACAGAGCTTTAAGAGCAAAGTTCTTTTCAAGGCTGTGCTCTTTCATCAATCCATTCAGCTTACCTTGCAGTTCTTGATTTTCTTTAATAAGCTGTTTCATCTGTGATTTTAGATATTTCATGGTGTGTTCCGCTCCTTTCACTTGATGAATCTTTATCAAGTATATCACTTAAGGATAAAATCGTGATAAAACGACTTACGATTGAGCGATTAAATTTGTACAGCTCTGTTCTTTAAGCGACCTACAAGCGGAACGACGATGATACCGGCTATGACAACTTGCATCACATTTCCCGGTATAGAGCCAAGCGGAACTATCCAGTTACCGTAAAGAATTACTTCGGCAAAATAGTAGCCTACGATTTTTACAATCAGCGCAGCGGCAACTGCCAATGTGTTGACAAGTACTCTTTTACCAGGTGTTTTTTCGGATATAAGGCCTGCTAAAAAGCCCATTGCCCCTACGATAATGAACGTAAACGGCGCCCATGCTGTCCAGCCGGAGATGAGATCGAATAACCCCATTCCAAAAGCCCCCGCGATGGCTCCTGTTTTTTTACCGTAAATAAAGGCTGCTATAAAAAGAGGAACGTTGCCTAAATGGATGAGGCCTCCGTTACCCATGATTGGAAGCTTTATGTTAATAAACATTGTAGCTACAAACGTCAATGCAATAAAAAGTGCATGCATAGATAAAGCTTTGATTTTGGTTGATTCTCTTGGTGAGTATGTTGAATTCATCTGTTGACCTCTTTCTTTTTTTACTATTATCATACTCCTATTTAGATACTAAATAAATATGTAAAACTATTTATTTAGTAAGGTATATAATTCTAGCAGCACATAGAGCTTCTTCTACCAGACTGCACCTCCTGATTTTTGTTATGATGAAGAGTCTGTTTGGGCATACTGCAAGCAACGTATTCTTTTTCAAGAGTTGACGAAGATTGATAAATATGAGAAGTTATATGTTTGTAGAAGTGAATGGAATAACCTAGAATTTCAGCGGAACCTGTTCCTACAGTTGTACTGATATTCATAAAGTCCGTTCAGATTGTGGCAAACACGATTTTTACATATAGCAAGCAAGTTATAGGAGGAGCAAGAATGGATAATAACGATATTCTAATTAGATTAAGATATGCTCTTGATTTAAAAAATACAGAAATAGTAGAGATCTTTAATCTTGGAGGAGTGGAAGTAACAAAAGAAGACGTATTAAAGATCCTTACAAGAACACCTGACGAGGAGGATGAGGATGCAGTTCATGCCGACGAACATATCTCGTGCACGAACAGTATGTTAGATTCTTTTTTAAACGGTTTTATTACCTTTAAAAGAGGAAAACAAGACCCTAAACCAGGCCAAGCACCTCCAGCGCCGGTTCACAGCAATCAAAATATGTATAACGTCTTGTTAAAGAAAGTAAAAATTGCTTTATCATTAACAAGTGAAGAGATGTTAGAAATATTTGACGACGGTGGAATACGTGTGTCTAAAGGAGAATTAGGCGCTTTGTTAAGAAAAAAAGGCCACAAAAATTATAAAGCGTGCAAAGAGAATTTTGCACGAAAATTCCTAAGAGGCTTAACGGTACAATATAGAGGATAAAATGGTACACACCTTTTTAAATCAGACAATCCATTACGAAATACGATATAAAAACCGAACCTCTTTTGCAATAAAAGTAGACGGGTATGGGACAGTTGAAGTCCTTGCGCCTAAAGATACTTCTACTGAACAAATACGTACGTTATTAGAGAACAACTGGGCATTGATTCAGCAAAAAATAACCGAAATGAAAGATAGAACGCATGGACCAAAAGAGAAAGTCTATGAACACGGAGAAAGCTTTTTATATTTAGGAAAAAATCATCCGATACAGATTCATCACGACTCTAGCATTATAAAGGATTCTGTAGTGTTTGAAGCTGACACGCTGCAGATTTATCTCAAGCAGCGCGACGATGAAGCGATAAAACAAGCGCTCAAACGCTTTTACTATCAACAATGTAAAGCGCTAGTAACCAAAAGCATCGCCTCCTATCAAAAGCATTTCAAGACAAAGCCGCGCTCCGTCTCGATTTCAGATAGCAAAAAAACGTGGGGCACGTGTGATTCTAAGCGCCAGTTAACCTTTAACTGGCGACTCGCAATGGCACCTCAGCACGTAATTGATTACGTAGTGGTTCATGAAATGTGCCACATGGGTCACATGAATCATGACCGGTCCTTTTGGCGTCTGGTTGGGAAAATCATGCCCGATTATCGTGAACAAGAGAACTGGCTGGAAATGTCCAGCTGGGAAATGACGGTGTAGCACCGCTAAATAAAAAAGAGCAGCAGCCTTCAGGGCATACTGCTCTTTTCTTATCTTTAACTATAGCGATATTTTCTTAAATCTTTCAAAATAGAAATTTGTTTTAACAATTCTTCTCCGACGTTTGTTTCTAGAACCATTTTTCTTTCTAGTTCTTTGTCGACCAATCGCTTTACAGACAAGACGTCCGTTCCTTCTAATAAAATCTCTTCTTTTGAATTAAAGTGTTTGTGAGCGACTAACTGCATGCCGTAAGAATTATATAATAACGTGTATCCAGCGATGCCTGTTGTAGATTGATACGCTTTTGAAAAACCGCCGTCAATAACAATCATCTTTCCGTTTGCTTTGACTGGATTTTCTCCTTCAATCTCTTTGACTGGCGTATGACCATTGATAATATGGCCATGATCTGGATTCAACTTAAATTCTGCGAGGATGTTTCGGCAGACTTCCTCATTTTCCCGTAAATAGTAATATGGATTCTTTTTCTCTTTATGCGTTGCCTTATCACTGATAAAATATCTTTCAAACGTCGTCATTGCTCGTTTCCCGAAGAGTGATGAATATTCTCCCGTCCACAGGTACCAAACCATATCTGTTGCTAAATCATCCGTTTCTTCAGGGTGTGCAAAAGCCTCTTGTAAATAATGTTCAAACACATCAAGTAAATTTCGGCCTGCATACGTTTTATCTTCAATCGTCATTTTTTCCATGTTTCCTTCTTCATCTAAAGGAATGCAGCCGTGTATTAATAAGTTTCCGTTGTATTTCAAATATAGGCTGCCTTTTTTCATTAGAAACTTCATATGTCTCGCTAGCTTTTCCGAATGCTGTACAGAAAGTAACAATCTTTCCATTACGTGCTCTTCTTCTTCTAATAACTGATCAGGCTGCGCCGGATTAACTGTTGCAAAGCAGCTGTTTTCTAGCGGATACGTGTTTCCATATATCGTAATTTCGTTTTTGTCATAATCAATTTTTTCAAGTAAAAGTCTTTCTGACATATTAAAGAAAGGACGCCTTTTTATAATCGGACTTTCAAGCTTGAACTGAATCATCGCAATGGCCTGATGAATTTTAGTAATTTGCAGTCGTTCATGATCTGATAATTTGTCACTCGAGCTCACTTTTGGTCTAAAAGCAGGATTATCATCATAGTATTTCTCGGCCAGGTTAAGCAGAGGTCTCAGATTAATTCCGTATACGTCTTCAATAATATCTAGATTGTCGTATCTTGCGCAGATACGGATAATATTGGCGAGACACACTTTTGAACCCGCAAAAGCGCCTAGCCATAGCACATCGTGATTTCCCCACTGAATATCAACGGAGTGATAGTTGATCAGCGTATCCATAATTTTATCCGGCTCCGGCCCGCGGTCATAAATATCCCCTACTACATGGAGATGGTCAACAACCAATCTTTGCGTCGTATAAGCAAGACCTACGATAAGCTTATCAGCCTGTCCTAAAGAAATAATCTGCTGAACAATTTTCGTGTAGTACTGTTCTTTGTTTGTAAATTCATCCGTTTTGTATAGCAGCTCTTCAATGATGTACACAAATTGAGTTGGCAATGCTTTACGCAGTTTAGAACGCGTGTATTTAGAAGAAGCGTACGAAATGAGACTAAGCATACGATCAATAATTTCTGTATACCATTGATAGAGTTCCTTTTTGTTTCTAAACTGCGCTTTAATCAACGGCAATTTTTCTTCAGGATAATACACCAATGTAGCAAATTCATTGATTTCTTGGTCAGATAATACATTTTTAAAAAGGTCTTTAATTTTCTCTTTTACATTCCCTGAACCATTTCGCAGCACGTGCTGAAAAGCTTGATACTCGCCGTGTAAATCACTGACAAAATGTTCGGTCCCCTTTGGCAGATGAAGAATAGCTTCAAGGTTAATAATTTCGGTTACCACTTTTTCTTCACTATCATACTTTTGTGCAAGTAAATCTAGATATTTTGTGTTCAAAACTATGTATCCCCTTTCAACGTTCACCATTTAGTATAATCACCGTTATAACTTAGTAAGATAAATTGTGATTATAATGTTACGCACCTCTTATTTAACTCTTTCCTCTTCATGCCTCACCCCTTTATTTTAACCTATTTTAGGTATAGGTAAAATGGTATAAAGTCTATTTGTCTATAAAGATTAACCGGTCTTTCCCGTTTAAAGATCAAAACTAGCTGATCACATAAAAAAACCTGCTGATCTCAGTCAGCAGGTTCGATACATATGAAAGAAGCGCACATAATCAAGAAAGATCACTCCGACTTCTATACAATAACAGACTTTTTCTTCCCTGGCTGTGAGAAAACTCACAGCGTCAAATCCTTGCTGATGTTACGATAAATATGACCTTTCTGAAACAGGAAAAGTCATCCTTTGTATTATATAAGAACCATCATTCTGTTGGAATCTCTGTTCTTTTACGTTCAGAGATTTTTTCTTTCGGCTTTGTTAAAGGACTAAATTAAGAAAGGAAATTTAATACAAAAACATATGATATACTTAGGCTATCTGTGTTCACTGTATAAATTTGGTTCACTCACTAAGGAGATGATCGTATGTGGCTTTTAATAGTAGTTATTGCATCTATTTTAATATGGAGTGCAGTCTCAAAAGAAATTGTAAAATCTTCGAAAGAAAAAAACAAAGGAAAAATTATCACGTTAATATCCGCAGGTACCTTATCAACCGCAGTTCTGACCGTTTCACTTTTTCAGAATATCCAGCTTTAAAAATGGTCTCTGAACATGAAGGATTATTTTGATAAGTACATAATTTATAATGCGAATGCTAGATTTACCAAAATAGATTTTATTATAAAAATAAAAAAAGCAGCGGATGCGATAGGTCACGCTGCTTTTCTTATCTCCACAACCGAAACTAAAAAGATGGCTGTTGTAGAGTATTAGTACAAATGTACGGATTTATTCAGCTTAGTGAATATTATTCTTTCTGAAATTACCGCCTTTAACTTCCGCTACGTCATATACCGTAACAAAAGCCGTCGGGTCAATTTCGTTGATAATTTCTTTCATTTTGCTTTCTTCTAAACGGTTGATTACACATGTGATTTCCTTGAATTTTTCATGAGAATAACCGCCGTAAGCTTCTTTGTATGTAGCGCTTCGACCTAAACGATCACGTATTGTCTCTACCATTAATGCCGGCTGAGAAGTGATAATCTGGAAGGTTTTCGAGCCGCTTAGCCCTACTTCTACGATATGAATAACTTTAGATGCAATAAAGTATGCAATCGCAGAAAGAATCGCGCCTTGCAGGCCAAATACTAATGAAACAAAAATAAATACAAACGCATTTAAGAACAAAATAAGATCACTTGTTCCAAACGGCAATTTTCGAGAAAGCAGCACAGCTAACATATCGATTCCATCTAAGGCTCCGCCATTACGCAGTGCGATTCCCATTCCAAAACCAAGAATAATACCGCCAACAACGGTTACGAGTAGTGTATCTCCTTCAATAATCGCTGGAGTGTGATGCATGAGGCTTGTACCGACAGCTAATGAGACAATTCCGAGGATTGAAAAGATGGCAAAACTTTTCCCAATTTGTTGATACCCTAACCACACAAAAGGAATGTTAATAACGGCAATGAGAACCCCTAGCGGCAAGCCAAATAGGTTTGAAGCAACGATACTAATGCCTGTTACCCCTCCATCTGAAACATGGTTTGGAATTAAGACAGTTTCTAAGCCGTAAGCTGCAATAATCCCTCCGATAATGACCATTAATGCTCGGAAAGCAATTTTTAGCCGCTTAGGCCTGTTGTGTTTTTTAATTGTGTTCATATAATTCCTCACTTTTAAATGTTTTTTACTGTTTAAGTGTACCACAAATATTCTCTTTATTTGAACTGAGGAGGCTTATGAATCTCAAGTAGCGTCATTTTCTGACGTAAAAGTAAACCTCTATTTATGAAAAGAGCCTTTTCTCCATTCGAAGAAAAGGCTCTTATGAGTATTCACATCTCAAGCAGCATTTTTAGGAATGAATGGACTGCTTATCATTTAACTTATTTTTCTGTTTGCTCCGTGTGCCACCATAATGCATCTTTCGGGTTTTCAACCGCTTCATTATATTCGGATTTAGAAGCAACCGTTGGATATGAACCTTTCAGTGATTTTCCTGCCGTGTTCGCAAACAAGAATAATATCACGAAAAATCCGATGATGCTCACGATAGTCAGATAGAACGCCGGAGCCAAGTGATTGCCTGTTGCGTGAACTAACCATGTCGCAACTAATGGCGTCGTTCCTCCAAATATAGAAACCGAAACATTAAACGTAATCGCTAATGTACGATAGCGAATATCTGTATAGAACATTGTTGGCAGCGTCCCTGGCATTGTTCCTTCATACGTAGCAAGGAAGATACCTAGGATAAGGATACCAATTGAAACAAAGATTAAGCTGTTTAAGTTGATTAAATAGAACGAAAAAGCTGATAGTAGACTCAATCCGCCTAATCCAATCAAGAAAACTTTCTTGTTCCCGATTTTGTCACTCAGTTTTCCAAACAGAAGGGCAAGCGGCACCATTAGAATCATGATCGCCGTAATTAATACCGTACCAACCGTGTTTGATAAACCAATGATTTCATTTAAATAAGACGGCATGTACGATAATAACATGTAGTTTGTAATGTTAAAGAAAGCCACGGCTACAAAACAAACAAACACATCTTTTTTGTGATTTTTTAAAATAGAGAGGAAGCTTTCTTCTTCAACTTCATCTTCTGAATTAGAAATTTCATTTTCAAAAATAGGTGTTTCCCCTAAACTGCTTCGTAAATAAAAACCAATTAGTCCTAAAGGTAAACCTAATAAGAAGGGAATTCTCCAGCCCCATGAGGCCATTTGTTCATCTGACAGAAGAAGAAATAGTAAGCTAGCTAGCAGTGAAGCGAGGATATACCCAGCAAGTGTACCGATTTCTAATCCACTTCCAAGCATATTACGCTTATTATCTGGAGACGATTCTGCAATATACACCATCGCACCAGCATATTCACCACCAGTTGAAAAGCCTTGAATAATTCGTGCAATTAATAAAAGGATGGGTGCCCATACACCGATTTGATCATATGTAGGTAATAACCCAATGAGTAATGTGGAAAAGGCCATTAAAATAATGGTGGTGGTTAAAACGACTTTCCTTCCTAACTTGTCTCCAATTTTACCGAATATAATACCGCCTAATGGACGCATTAAAAAGGCAATCGCAAATGTAGCAAATGTGAATACTAATTTGAGCTGATCATTTTGAACTGCGCTAAAAAAGTTTTGACTAATAATAACAGCTAAATATGAATACAAGCCAAAGTCAAACCATTCCATCGCGTTTCCTACTCCCGTAGCAAAGACGCTTTTTTTAGCTTTATCAATATCTACGACGTTAATTTTTTTCTTGTTAAACTTCATTTCATCACGTCACCTCCGCGGTATACGATTATACAAGACTGAGTAGTAAAGTCAAATTTGACTTACTTTATTTCACACTTAATTGCCTTGGTATACTACTTATTTTTAAGTAAAAAACGAAAAATATTCATGTAACGTTAAATATAAAAAAGGCTATAGCTAAGGGGGTTAGAGCCAACAAAATGCTGAAGAATGAACGTTGATAAAGAAATTAATTAAAAATAAAATATTTTTTTTATTTCAGCCTAAATCAAGTTGCAATCCATCTCTACTAAAGAAGCAATCTTTACCAAACATAGAAAACGCTTTCTATGAGGCTTCACTCGTTGAAATAGTATCTTGTCGTTAAAAATAATGCATTTAGTTTATAATGTGCTCGGCAGTAATTTCCACTCAGATTATCTGACAATTATTGTTATAATCTGTTAGAGATAGGCTTCATTTTTACAATGAATACACCGTTTCTCTTACAAAAATTAGGTAGACTAAAAATAAACATAAAGCTCTTTTTAGTTTATTTAACCTTTTGCTCGTTCTAACAGTTGTAACAATATATGATTTGATCCATAGAACAAAACTTCAAGAGTTGGCTGGGGTTCTAGGGATAAAAATTCAGCTCCTTTCTCCGAATAATCGTTCATAGCTTCATGTAAGTCTTCTACTATAAAATATAAAAGCAAGCTGGTTTACAAGTGACTTTTGGCATATTCTTCAAGTAGAGTAATATAGCAAATGAGCTCAGCTTCCTCACCAAGCTATTTTTCAAGCTGTAAATATGCCCTCTTTCTTTTTTTAGATACCCCATAAGACGAACTTTAAACCTAAATATAACCGTATAGTTTTGAATATAAAGTTTCACGATCGTTACAATTATTTACATATTATTAATATTTTACATTTTATTTATGATAAATAAAAATGATCTATAATCTACTGAGTGCTGTATTTTTTGAAAATTACTGATTTTTCTCATCTTCTTATTTAAAATGAGAGAGAAACTAACTGCTATATTCTTGGACTTTATTACATTCTCAAAGACGATAAAATCAGGTTTTATTTTCATGGAATTACTTTTTATGATAAGTCACACTTCTTTAACTGAGGTCACCTTTATACCTGTCACTTTGTGTAAAGACCCTAAGAAGGGACTTATAACATGTTATAAGTCCCTTCTTATAGGTCCGAAACTTTTATCTCACCTGCCTCTGCTTTCAAAGAAACATACTGATACAAGATAGAACCCTATTTTTTAGTTTTCTTTTTTATAAGTAATACTCGTTTGCCCGTCGATACTCACAGGCACTTCACCAACCAAGGTAACTCGTCTCATAACGCGATGCTTTTCTCCGTAGTCATTAATTGCATAATGCTGGGTTGCGCGGTTATCCCAGATAGCAATATCACCAGCTTTCCAATGCCAGCGAACTGTGTTTTCTAATCTTGTGACATGATCTTGCAGAACCGAAAAAAGATGATTGGAATCCGAAGAAGATAACCCTTTGATTTTTTTTACAAAATGTCCTAACACTAACGTACGCTCTCCCGTTTCGGGGTGAATTCTTACAACTGGATGTTCTGTTTCATAGACAGTAGAAGCGAATACTTTACGATGACGTTCCAAATCTTCTTGTGAACGATTAGGATGTCTTCCGCCATAATCATAGTCATTCGTATGCACTGCCCAAAGTTGATCAGCTAGCTGACGAAGCTCTGAAGGGAGATTTTGATAGGCAACTGCTGTATTTGCCCAAACTGTATCCCCTCCTGCTTCTGGAACGACTACGGCTCGAAGAATAGATGCCTTTGGGTATGTATCGATGAACGTTACATCGGTATGCCAAGAATTAGCTCGTCCTCCTTGTTCGGAATCAAGTTCGAATAAATAATTGCTGCCTTCTTTTATAGGAACGGTAGGATGTGCTTCTGGTTCACCAAATAACTTAGCGAAAGCCTCTTGTTCAGCATCGTCAATATGCCCTTGTCCTCTAAAAAAGACCACTTTATATTTTAGTAGAGCTTTGTTAATGGCACTGACTGTCTCGGTATCTAAATTCGAAGATAAATGCACTCCTTTTATTTCTGCTCCAATGTGACCAGCGATAGGCTGTACTTCTAAAACCGAATTTTTTGCTGCGCTTTTGCTAACTGTACTCATGATACGTCCTCCTCGTAAGTTCCCTAAAAAGAGAGCTTTCATTTTTTAATAACAAATTCATTTTCTCGAATATAGCCGTGTTCCTAAAAAACAAAAAGGACCAGTCCATTCGCTTGAGCGATAGTCTGGCCCCAGTTGCCTGGTAGCATTCAGCTTTAATTCATAGTAAATCAATTTGTTTAATTGAATAATAGATGACCAACATATATAAGTCAATATATTTAAAATAATCTAAATTTTAAGTTTGCTATTTTTTATGTAAATAAGATAAAATTAAAAAATAGATCTCCTTTTAAGCTGTTTAAAGTCGGAGATCTATTTAGGTATTTCTTACTTTATTTTTTAGTAAGGCTGCCATTTCGCTCTAAAATAGGTACTTCAATATCTACTGTATTTGGATATTTAACTCCAAGTCCTGTATTTAAAGCAACAACCGTTTCGTTTTCTTTAATCCATCCTTCTTCTCGTAAACGGCGTGCAGCTAAGAATGTAGCAGCACCTTCAGGGCAAATGAACGAACCTTCAAGCTGCGCAACCTTTTTTTGCTCTTCAACAATCTTATCTTCTTCAACTGCAATAGCACATCCATTTGTATTGTATACTGCCTTTAAAACAAGAAAGTCTCCGATCGCTTTTGGTACGTTGATACCAAAGGCAATGGTTGAAGAATCTGGCCAAAATTCAGATTCTTGTTTTCTCTCATTCCATGCTTTTACAATAGGCGCGCAGTTTTCAGCTTGTACCGCCACTAAACGAGGAAGCTCACCTTTAATCCAGCCAAGCTCTTTTAATTCATTTAACGCTTTATATATCCCTATTAAACCAACGCCTCCTCCTGTTGGATATAAAATCACATCAGGAAGATTCCAAGAAAACTGTTCAGCAATTTCTAGGCCCATCGTTTTTTTACCTTCTATTCGGTACGGCTCTTTAAGCGTAGAAGCGTCATAAAGACCCCAAGCTTTAATAGCCTCACCGACAATTTTGCCAGCATCACTGATGAGTCCATCTACTAAGTAAAGGTCAGCTCCAGCGACAGCACACTCATTTCTTGTAATGACAGGCGCATCTTTTGGCATCACAACGGTTGCTTTTATTTCAGCACGTGACGAATAAAGCGACCAAGCAGCTCCGGCGTTACCATTTGTAGGCATCGCTAACTGTTCAACGCCCAGTTCTTTTGCTTTTGATACACCCACAGCGGCGCCTCTAGCTTTAAATGACCCGGTTGGAATAATGCCTTCATCTTTCATATATAAGTTTTGAATGTCCATTTCTTTACCTAGCTTAGGCATTTTTATAAGCGGAGTCATCCCTTCACCTAAGGAAACTACGTTTTTTGGATCTTCTACCGGAAGCAGTTCATGATATCTCCATAAATTCGCTTCCCTGCTTTGAACAGCTTCTGGAGTTAGGTTAGCTTTCAGCCTCTCTAAATCATACGCTACCAATAGCGGTGAGCCGCATTCACATAATTGATGTTTTTCTTTTGTACTATATTCTTTTTTACATTTAGGACAATATAAGTGAGACACATAACTAAACGGCATCATACACACTCCTTTAAATTCTATAAACATAATACTCTATATAAAATATAATTTATATTATTTTTATCAGAATTATAAGGTATAATTTACCCATCATTTTATTGAATATTAAAAAAGTATAAAAACCTATTAAATTAGGGTTTTTATGCTTCTTTCTACGTTAGTTATATTACTTTTCTAGGATTAATCTCAGTAATTTTAAATAAAAACGTGAAAACCACACATAATTCATACTTTAATTATAGGACTAATTATTTTAGACCTTTTAGCAAATGCATTTATATAAGAAGCAGTGACTGCCCTTCGGATTTCAGCAACGAAAACTTTACTATTATTCAGAACGAAATTTACTTAGCAAGACCTCTCTTAAACTATTCGGCAATGCGTCTACTTACAGAACTCTATCCAGCTTTTATACATATGTTTAACTTTGTCAAAGTGTCTTTTTTATAAGGTATTGACATTTTAGTAAGGTACCTTTATTATTTTGTAAGGTACCTTATCTTTTTTAAAAAAATAGGTCATTGCTATCTTATTAAGAGGATAAAATTTTTTGTGCAGATAATTCTAACGTTAAATTAGCAAGGAGGCTTTTATCATGAATGAAAGAGATAACGAATATTTACACGAGCAAGATTTAATTGATCGATTTTTCAGGTTCCAGAGACAGCTGGCAAGATATCAGCGATACTACTTTATCAACAGAAGAGATGCTGGAGCATTAGGCGATCAGCACCGAGGGCAAGGACGGATATTAAAATTATTAAAATTGCAGCCTAAAACTACACAAAAAGAGCTGTCGTACTTACTGGACATGAGACCTCAGTCAATAGGTGAATTACTTAGTAAGTTAGAAAGAAAAGGTTATATTGTTCGTACACCATCTGAGAAAGATCGGCGAGTACTTTCCGTTGAGCTAACAGAAGCTGGACTAGAGGCTATCGAGGCTACAGAGGAACAAAACAATAACTCAGGCATCTTTGATGTTCTTTCAGAAGAAGAGCAAGATACTCTTTCACATTTAATGCAAAAGTTAATTACTTATTTAGACGAAGAAATGTTAAAACAAGGTCATGATGAAGGCCAAGAATTTCGACGTCATAATGACCTACGAGGATTTGGACCTCACCATAGATTCTTTGGTGGTGATCCAGAGCACGGGCCAAGGGGCTTTGGGCGCGGACCTTGGGGAGACGGTACTGAATCTAGAACACCGAGATTCAGAAATAGAAACCCCCGAGAAAATAATAGAGATAATAACGAGAAATGATTCACATGCTGTTTAGTGATTATTTCTAATAATTTCATGAGAGGAATCGCAATATGGAAAACATCTCAAATGTTGGAGAACAAGTTTTAAATAATAAAAACAATAAAATATTAGTAATGACTGGATTAATGATTGGGATTATTTTCTCTGAGCTTGATGAAACGGTTGTAAATACAGCCATGCCAACGATTATACGTGATCTTGGCGGATTATCTATGTATGGCTGGGTTGCAGGCATCTATATGCTAGCGCTATCTGCTTTCATGCCTATACTAGGAAAATTAGCCGATTTATTTAGTCGAAAAAAGTCTACTTCGCTTCTATGGCTTTCTTTATTGGTGGCTCCATTATATGCGGGCTTTCTCATTCCATGATTATGCTTTTAATTGGACGAGGAATTCAAGGACTTGGCGCGGGTGGCCTAATGCCATTAGCCATGACGATATCGAGTGATTTGTTCCCTATTGAACAACGAGCAAAAGTTCAAGCGTTTATGGGTCCAGTTATGTTTATCCCTATGCTTTTAGGGCCGCTAATGGGAGGCTTTTTTGTAGATCAAGCGAGCTGGCATTGGATTTTTTTCGTGAATATTCCAGTGGGATTAATAGCAGTCATTTTTTTAGCAAGTGGGTTAAAAGAAACACATGAAAGAAAAAAAGTAACAATTGATTGGGCTGGAGCCATTCTTCTAGTAGCTGCGATCATTTCATTATTAATTACGCCTGTTTTAGTCGAGAACGAAGGGTATACGTGGAGCTCTCCATTCATCATTTCGCTACTATGTGTAGGCGTACTTTTAATTGGTCTTTTTATTTGGGTAGAATCAAAAGTGGTTGAACCTATCGTACCGCTGCATCTATTTAGAAATCGTAATATTTTAGTATTATCACTGCTTGTTTTTACTGTAGGCTGTGGATTAATGGGCTCATTCTCATCTTTCCCTTACTTTGCACAAAATGTATTAGGCCTTACCCCTACGGAATCTGGGTATTTAACTTTGCCCATGATGGTAGGTGCTGTTGCAACCTCAATCGTTTCTGGGTTTCTATTAACAAAAGTGCGGTATCGCGAATTATTCGTGATTTCTTTCATTATGCCTGTTATTGGTTTTTATTTATTTTCCAAATTAAATATTAGCACCACTACCCTACAGGTTATCATTTTCTTTTTCATCACGGGGCTTGGCTTAGGGGTCATGTTTGGCGGAGATAATCTAATTGTTCAAGAATCTGTAGAAAAGGAACACAAAGGGATCGCATTAGCAACAGTTCCATTGTTTCAGTCTATCGGCGCAACTGTGGGAGTAAGTATGTTTGGTACGCTATTATCCTCCACACTTACTTCAAAGCTAAGTAGTTTAGGCGATGAACTGCCGAAAAGTATGGCAGATAATATGAATAGCCTAGCAGCAGGAGGAATTCCAAATGGTCTTACTCCAGAATTATTTATGAAAATTAAAGTTTTATTTATTGAATCATTTCAGCATATCTATACTTACGCATTTGTGCTTACAATCATTGCATTTGTTTTATGCTTCTTTCTAAAAAAAGAAGTGCTATCTTCAAAATCAGAAGAATAATAGATTATTGGCTTAGTTGGCTGTCAAGAAAAGGTTTCGCTGCAATGATTTCTAAGTTAACGCATGTATACAAGAAGCAGACAGTTTATAAACTGTCTGCTTTTTATTATCTCCATGAACATAATCACCGGAGAATTTCGTCTGAGAAAAGGTTATTTCTATTAGCTATGAGTAAATTCCCTTTAAAATATTTCATACACTATTAATTAGTTACCCTGAGGTCATCTATCCAGAGTAAGAAACAGTACCTTTAACCCCTCCAACTTATTCAAACCTAAATCCAATTCCACCGTCTACAATAATATTTTGGCCCGTAACAAAAGATGCATCATCAGAAAGAAGCCATTTTACTGCTTTTGCCGCTTCAAGCGGATCACCAATTCTGCCTAACGCGTTTAGCTTTTGATAGGATTCCTTGAGCTTTACTTTTTCCCCTGAAGATAGAGCTGAAAATTTTTCTTCTAGCATAGATGTCCGAAATGCACCGGGGCACAGAGAGTTAATTCTTATATTTTGATGGCCATATTCTTGAGCAACTGACTTCGTTAAAGCGATCACACCGCTTTTCCCAGCCGCATATACGCCAGTCCCTGCTGAACATAAAATAGCATCCATTGACGATGTATTAACAATGACACCGCTGTTTTGTTTGGTCATTACCTGCAGCTGATATTTCATACAAAGCTATACACTTTTTAATGTAACGTTAATTAAATGATCAAAGTCTTCTTCTTTGAATTCATGCGTAGCATTAGAGGAAACCTCCTTGTTAGCCGCATTGTTAAAGCCAACATTGATTTTTTCAAATGTAGAGTATGTTTGGCTAACAAGATTTTTTACATCTTGACTATTCGTTACATCCGTTTTAATAAAAATAGATTGAGGAGACCACTTTCTTAATATAGAAAGAGCCTCTTCTCCTTTTTCACTATTCCTAGAGGCTATAACAACAGACATACCTTCTTTGGCTAATAATTCCGCTGTAGCTAAACCAATTCCAGACGTTCCACCTGTAATAATACCTACCTTTTCTTCAAACATGTATTTCTCCCCTTTTGCGTTCAATGAAATCCGAACAAATTAAATCTAGTAACACCAGTCATAAGAGTTATTTAGCTTTGTATAGGCTAATACCTGCTTCGAAACAATAAAAAGAGCACCCAATGAGCGTATTAGGTGCCCGTGCATGATAAGCTAGCTACTAACTTGATTATGTGGAACAGATAAAGTCATCTTTTGTTCTTCTCTTAATTTTTGTAACTGATTTCCTAACTTCAACTCATTTACCTCTATAACTAGGGCAACGTGTAAATAGAATCTGCTTGCCTTAAGCTTTCTCGTTTTCCATAATTCTAACATATTGTGGTAAAAAAGAAATAAATAGTTAATGAGGTGTATTAAATTCTGCATGTTCAAAGATCTTAAAGCAACAATGATAAAAATAGTGAGAATTCTCATGTGTAAAAAATGAAATAATACACTTTTACCTCTTCCCTTTATTGTTTATACTAAATATTGGATTGTACGAACATAGAAACAAAAAAGGAGGCAAAATTACGATGGAAATGCTACTTATTTATATATTTGTTGTAGCTCTTATAGGATTTATTATTTGGAGAAAAATAAAAAAGAAAAATAAGCCCATTAAAAAGAATGGACTTGGTATATTAGCGCCTATTTTTTTCATATTGATTGCATTTTCACTTAGTCTAAGTCAGATGATGCACATACCAGGCCAACCATTTCACTTACCTCCCTACTGGGAAATGATGATTGCTGGTTTATTAGGTATTATATTTGGACTCATTATGCTCAGCCAAACAGACTTTGAAGTAAGAGAAGATGGCTTCATTTATTCAAAGCCAAATAAAAATTTTAAATATGTGATTATCGCTATTATCTTCATAAGAATGGCATTAAGCCAATACTTCAAAGGCTTAGATTCCATAGATTTCACTGTCTTAACAATGACACTAGCTTTTATATATATTGTTATTTGGAGAATTGGCAGCTATCTAAAATTCCGTAAATTAAACGGGGATAGTTACAGCGTAAATGCTGGGTAATCACGAATATTACCTGTGACTAAAAGATCCTTCTTTCTGCTTGGAAAGAAGGGTCTTTTGTCATAGTGAGTAAAATTCCCACGTGTTGTGTAAGATAACATATATGTTGTATAACGCAATATATCTTTTTTATAACAGTAGTCTCTATATAAATAAAGCAGATTAAATTAAAACTGTACCTAATCACCCACTATTTGATTTACAGGTATATTATGAAAGGAAGCGTAACATGACATTTATCAATTCTGTAACGGGCCCAGTCCATACGTCAGAACTAGGGCTAACGTTAATTCATGAACATATGCGCGTTCGTTCTGAATCTGTTTATGCACAGTTTCCTCATTTATATGATGAGGAACAAGAAGTTGAATAAGCAGTAGAACAAGTAAATCGTGCGAAGAAACTCGGAGTTAAAACAATCTGCGATCCTACGGTGATGGAACAAGGGCGCGATATTCGCTTTATTGAACGAATTGCCTGTAAAACGGACACTCAAATCATCGCAGCTACAGGAATTTATACGTATAACTACATCCCTACCCACTTTCAAACTCGAAGCATTGACTATATGGCAGAGCTGTTTGTTAGAGATATAGAAGTAGGTATTCAAAACACATCTATTAAAGCTGGGTTTTTAAAATGCGCCACAGATGCACCTGGTGTAACAGCTGATGTAGAAAAAGTAATGCGTGCCGTAGCACGGGCGCATAAAAAAACGGGCGTGCCGATTATGACGCATTCACATCCTGCAAGCGGAACAGGCTTAAAGCAGCTTGACATCTTACTCGAAGAAGGAGCTAATCCAAATCAAATTCTTATTGGACATACAGGCGATACGGATAACCTCGAGTATATTTTAAATATCTTAAATCAAGGTGCCTTTATTGGAATGGACCGATACGGCCTGACAAGAGAATGCTCAATTGAAAACAGAAATGAAACGGTCTTTGAATTAGCTAAACAAGGATATTCAAACCGCATGTTTCTATCACAAGACTACTGCTGTACAATGGATTGGTTTCCAGAAGGCGTAATCGAGGAACGTTTTCCAAAATGGTCGATGAGATTTGTGTTAGGAGAAGTCGTGCCGGAATTAAAAAGAAAAGGCGTAACGGAACAGCAGATTCAGCATATGCTTTTCGATAACGCTCGCTGTTGGTTTGAAGGAAAGTAATGAAGACATACAATACGCCCTCTATAAGTTGAATAAAAAATTTATAGAGGGCGTATCCATTCAGTTTATATCTAACCTATATTCCAAGCAGGTTCTAACCTCTGTAAAATTAGGCTGACCTTTAAATAAAATATCCTATTTTTCGAGAAATGATTTTTCAAAAAATCCCAAAAGATATTCCAACGTTATTGGGTCACTGTAGGTCGAAGCTTTCGTATTAATTTCAAATACACGATTGTTTTTAACCGCAGGTATGTTCTTCCACACACTTGTTTTTAAAAATGAATTATCACCATCCGTGCTTTTACTCAAGATAATATAATTCCCAGCAAACTCAGGAAGTAATTCCGAAGAAAACGTATAGATGCCAGATTCAAGTGCTTTCTCTTTTACTTTTTTAGGCATGTTTAGTTTCATTGCTTGATACAATATTTCTGTTCCGCGCGCATAATTATTTCCAAATATATAAAACTCTTTATTGCCGCTTTCAATCACAGAAACAGTCGCATCTTCACCAATTTTTTCACGTATCGCTTTTCCTGCAGATGCCACCCGTTTTTGGAAATCACTGACCCACTCTTTCGCTTCTTTTTCTTTGTTTAAAAGTTTTCCAATTTCTATTTGCTGGTTCAAATAATCTAATTTCCCCCAAGTATAGACAACTGTAGGAGCTATTTTATTTAGTTTCTTGATGTTCTTCATTTCAGATCCAGCAATGATTAAGTCAGGCTTCAGCTCCATGATCTTTTCTAGGTCATCCTCTGATACTACTTCTACTCCCTTTACCTTTTCTTTAAAAAGCGGGTTCATGCTGCTCCACTCATCAATTCCAACGAGCTTTCCTCCTAAAGCTATCACATTTGGGCCATTACTAAGGGCCACTATTCTTCTAGGGTTTTTAGGAACCTTTACAGGTCCGGTTTCTGATTTGTATGTAATTGTTTCACTTTTAGTGTCTCCCTTATCTTTACCGTTTGTCGTTTCGCTGTTTCCACAAGCGCTAACGATGATAGCCAGTACAAGTAGAAATGGTATAAAAAATAGCTTCTTCAGGTTAATCTTCTCCTTTTTCACATTATGTTATTTGACAATCTTTATCAATCATTATCAAATAACATAAAAAGGCCTCTGGCTTAGAGGCCTTTTCTATTACTTAATTCATCGCACTTAGTAAAATTGATCAACTTATTTAGCTTTAAAATAACTATTAAACTACGGTAATACTCGTATTAACTCGTTTTTCTTAATAACTTTTGTTTTTCTTTGCTCTTTCTTATCATAAAGTGTGCACCAGACAGGCATAATCCAACGGCTATTCCGATTGTCAAGTTTGTAAAAACCGTTAACGAAAAGGTCGTGAGTAAAACCAATGAATGAAATGATTTTTCTTTTATGACCTTTGAGAACTGTTCTTTTTTACTGATATTCCATGCTACGACCATTAAAACTGGCGCGAGACTCGCAAGTGCAACATATGAAGCATACGGAGCTAGCAACAGCAGCACAATCAAAACAAAGATAGCATGCGTGATTCCTGCAATTGGAGAGGAAGCGCCGTTTTTAATATTGGTAACGGTTCTTGCAATTTCTCCTGCTGCCGGAATACCTGAAAACAGCGGCGTAACCATATTTACGATTCCTTGACCAATCAGTTCTTTTTTGCTGCTGTGCTTTGATTTCGTCATTTCATCTGCAACGCGAGCTGTCAGTAAAGACTGCAATCCTACAAGTATAGCAATCACAAAAGCAGAAGGTAAAAGAGTTAAGACCCTCTCCATGGTTATGTCCGGAAACGTTGGCGCTGGGAAATGGCTAGGTATCTTTCCATAAATTGAACCAATCGTTTCAAACTGATTTGAAAAGAAAAAAGATGCCAAGCCAGTGGATACGATAATTCCAAGCAAATAGGAGATACCAAGTGATTTCGGTGAAAAATAAAGAACAATTAAAATCGTTAGTAAGCACAATGCTGCTGTAATGACACTGTAGATATTAATAAAATGTAAGTTACCAAAGATTTCTTTTATATTCAAATGAAAATACTGATATTTTTCAATAGCATGTAACCCAAGGAAGTTTGGGATCTGTCCGCTAAAAATAATCAGCGCAATTCCTGACTGAAACCCTACAATAATGGACGAAGGAAAATACTTGATTAAAGCTCCTACCTTACATAGCGCAAAGATAATGAGAAGAATTCCGGACATGAAGCCGGCAATCAATAAATTTTCATAGCCATATTGCAACACAATCCCTAATAAAACAGGAACAAACGCACCGGTGGGTCCCGCAATTTGAAACCTACATCCACCTAAAATAGCAATTAGTAATCCCGCTACAATTGTTGTATAAAGTCCTGTAACAGGCGATATTCCAGAAGCTATCGCAAATCCTAACCCTAAAGGTATGGCTATAATACCTACAACAATACCTGATAGTATATCTTTCTTCAAATGATGCAAGGAGTAATTTCGAAAAACCTCTAGATTCATAAGTGTACATCAGCCTCCATTTTAAGTAGTGAGGTTACCCATTCGTATTTTCGTCATACAACCTTATTTAGCTTTCATCCATTCAAAATAAGGTGGGCTACTCGATTACTTCTATCTTAAAGGAGACAACTTACAAAAAAATAAACAGGAAATTAGAAGTTTCTTAGCGAGTTATTAAAATTTTCTTAAAAATTATTATAATTTATTCTTTTAATTATTTTTCAGATGGGTCTAGGTAAAACCTATATTGCCTATTTATAAATATAGCAAGCAAGACAATTCTATAAAACAGCCTTGAGAGTAGTACTTTTAGGCATTTGATAAACAAATTAGTTATGAAACTTTCTCTTCTCTCTGTTCTTTTGATACTCTACAAAAAAGAATACTGGAACTGAACCAATACCTATACCAATTGAAATAAACAACGCCTGACTCAAATGTAGATTGGCATTTGCTGCTACTTTACTATAAATCATAAAACATACAAAGCTTAAAACTCCTACAGCAAAAGAGGTCAGCACATGCTTATACCATTTCGTCATATTATCCTCCTCTCTCTTATAACAGGATAAAAAAAAACATACCCGCTGCTAAGGTTATGGATATTTCCAAATTATCACATCTCCTATTTATTTCTTTTCCTTCTTTTTTTCTTGTTAAACAAGTCCGGCGCGGCTATAAAAGTTAGAATATTAATAAGGATGGGAAAGAGCTTAATCAAATCAATCTGGCAGAATGAAGACCAAGCAACCGTGAGAAGAACAGGAAGATAGAGTAGTAAACATTGAGCTCAGGTAGTATAAGAGCATAGCGATTGCACATATATAGCTAAAAATAAAAAAGCAGGATTCCTCCTGCCTTTTTGCATATGTAATTCCTCTTCACTATGTCAACTCAGCGCTTTTAGCTATCATAAAAGCAGAGATACTAAACAAGACAATGAATAAAGAAGCGGCATGTAACAGTAAAAAAAGAAATTTTTGGCCGCCTTTAATGAAGAAAGAATAAATCATCCCTAGGATTGTCACTAAGATTATAAGTGCTGCTGCTATTTTGATTAGTATAGCAAATACATTCCCCGCAAATACAATTGACGGAATAAAAGACGCTATAATAATGATATACAAAACCAGTGTAGCAAGAAAAGCGGTTTTTGATACGTTTGAAGCATGTGTAAACAAATTCCCCATATAATCTCCTTTCTCATTTTAAAACTGCATCTTTTACTATAATACATGTGTATAGAGGACACAATTAACTTTTGTAAAAATCCCCATAAATTAAGCTTTATCGCCAATGATGTCGGTTATATTTTTGAGATCTTGTTTGCTTAGTTTATAAAATCTTGTTGGTGTTTCTTTGTTTGAATTATTTGTTGATAAATAGCCCTGTTCTCCCCTGTCTGTTAAGGTTAAATGCATTTCTTTATGGGAAGTATCTTTGTATTCCATATAAATATCGTACATAGGTCTTAGAATCATCACATCTTTATTAGTTGGAGCAGCCGATTCAATAGCTCTTTCTATCGTTTCTGTCACCTTTTGATCTTGTGAAGAGTAGAAATAGTCACCATAAAAACCATTGTATCCTTTCGATTGAGAAATAGAGATGGTTTTCAGTTCCTTTTTTAGTTTTACTGTCTCATTGTTACTTTTTCATGCGGTAAGTCCACATGCAAGAAGCCCGCTACTCAGGCTTAAAACAAATTGTCTTAACATACTATGTCCTTTCCTATCCATAAAAAATAAATGACAATACATAACATTTTTACATATTTAATCTAATTATAAAAGGTTTTATTATTTTAAAAGCGTTATTTTCTTTTTATGGTTCACTTACCGAACATTTATAAGAAGCGGATGACTGTATAATGAAGTAACAGTTTTGTAGCCCTGGTTAAATAGATAGTGCAACAATTAAAAAAACACACATAGTGTTTACTAGAAACTACATCATAAAAAGGCTGCCTAAATAGGCTGCCTTTTATTACTTTGTTTGAATGAATATACTCTATAAAGCTGGTTATCCTATAGGAACGTCAAAAAGCTAAGTTTCTTTTTGTACATCCCTTCATACTTTTGATGAAACCACGCATAGAATTATAGACGAGTTCGCATATATCTAAAAATTTTCCTATTTACTAAATAAAAGGATTATATTCCTTTTTATGGTATAATCAAAAAAGTAAAATTCATAGGGAGTGAATACATTGGAAACTAATACAAAACCTCAAGTAAATACCACCTCTATTGTTTCTCTAACTCTAGGTGTCCTGTCCATTTTTATTCCGATCATCGGGTTTATTACAGGTATTATCGGCATTATTCTCTATAAGAAAGCATCAAATGAAATAGCCGCTACCAATCAAGGCGGTAAAGGGCTCGCTATTTCCGGACTTATCTGCAGTATAGTAGGAGTGGTTTCTCAGCTACTCTTTGTATTAGGAATTATTACGTTTGTATTTGCAGGAACGACGATGGAGTAGAAATATTAAGTTTTCAGTATGAGTAGAGACAAAAAGCATAAAAAAATCATGATCTTATCTACGTTAGAGCGGTATTACGAGCTTTAAAAGCCTAGAGACCTGGTGTTTCTAGGCTTTTTGGCTACTTATCTATCACGTCTAGCAGAAAAGAAATGGCTTAGTTTACTGTTTAGAACATAACTTAACCTTCAGCTATGTTCCCCATTAACCATTGTTCTTTTATATAACGAAGTACACTCGAAACCACTTAATAGTAAGAAAGCGTTTGTATAGGAACAAATTGTTACATTAGAAGAGTGTAATACACCATATGGAAATTAAGTAAGTCTTGAGTCACCTATATGTGGTATATTATTACTCGTTGAAAAAATATATATAAATATTCGGGGGAAGTAAAATTTGAATAACTTACTAGCAAAGAAAGATTTAACAGCCGAGCAACTAGCAATGGTTCAATCAGAAATGAACAAAAAAGGTAAGTCAAAAGGAATTGCTTATGCTTTATGGTTCTTTCTCGGTGGTTTAGGCGGACATCGTTACTACGCAGGGAACGTTGGAATGGCAATCGCGATGACTTTAACGCTTGGTGGATTAGGAATCTGGGCTTTCATTGATGTGTTTATGATTGGAGGAGCAATTGAAAAGAAAAACGAAGAGATTGAATTTGAAGCTATTCAATTAGTGAAAACGTTAAATAACTAATTAGAGGGACACTAGCTCTTTTTCTATAATAGATCATATATTTAAAGTACGTTCATTTAAAAATAGTAATAAAGTGAACATCAAAAAGAACAAACAGCGAATGCTGTTTGTTCTTTTTGTATGCTATTAAGTCAATGCGTAATTGAGAATCTGCTTGTTCTTAGACATTAATCGTTTCTTTTAAATAAAACACCCGTCTTAATTAAAAATAGGGAACGATATCATAAACGTTGAACTAATTAGTGTTTTCCTTATCCCCTATTCTTTTTTTCAAGTAATTCAATTACTCTATCATTTTGTTTGACGATCATTCTTAGCTTTGCTTCCAACGAACACAAAGTGATAAAGACGGCTATAAATCCTATAATGATAAAAAACATAACGGCTTATCTCCCTTACAGCATTCTTTTTTAAAACAGCCAACCATATACCAGTATTTCCGATCTAATATAAAATATCATAAAAGTTTTCTTTGATAATCAGCATCTACTATTTTCTTTAGCCCTTCGCTTCGTTTAGAAATAAACGCAGTCCAAAAAAATTTGCTCTTTTTCTTTAATTGCTCCGATGAGTAACTTTCTAAGTCAAATCTTCCCCAACAGCCACCACTAGAAAACGCTCAGTACACATCACTCCTTACATCTCAAAGAAGCTATGCCTCTCCACTTTGCACACTCTAAGCGAAAAATTTTGATACCATTCTGTTTTCCCTTTATGCTGTGCTGCGCGGTGGGCCGAATGTTCTTTCCACATTTTTATTGATTCTAAAGAATCCCAGTACGAAACAGTAATTCCTAAGTCTTTATCTCTGGCACATTCTATTCCTAAAAAGCCTTTTTGTTTAGATGCAAGCTCTACCATTTTATCTGCCATTATTCCATATCCCTTCTCACCTTCCGTTCTTTCAGAAGCAAAAATAACAGCATAGTAAGGCGGTTCGGGGGTTTTAGCGATTCCAGTCATATTGATTTCCTCCTTTTAAAGTCGGGTTAATAGCAAAAAGAGTCTAACATGAAGACTCTTTTACTCTTGATACGTAGAAGCTACTACTCTATATTTTTTCACTTTTGCTAGTTCTTTGTCAGGGATTTGAGACGAAATCGAGTTAAAAGAAATTGATTTTCCAGGAGTTAGCTGCGCCTCTTCCGATTGAAATGTAGTTCCTATAAACTCATTGTTTTTTCCGTATACGGCTGCACCAACCATCATATACTCGATAGGTTCTTTTGTATTGTTTGTAGCTGTCCCTGTGATATGTAAGATATGATTATCTTTTTCCTGATTGACTGCGTCGTCTTTAACCTTCAATCTTTTTACATCGCTTGCCGGTTTTATAGGATTAATATTCACCTTTACATCATATGTATCTGGCTCTTTGTTAATAATTCCTTCTGCTGAAATATATCCTTTCTGGCCCGGTTTTAAAATATAAGGGGCTAGATGAACGTCAGGGTCATTTGGAATGATATGCGGGTCAATTACTTTTCCACTCTTATTTACATACTTTATAGTCGTATCGTTTACGTTAAGGGTTTTGTTGCTTTCGTTTTTTATAACCGCAGAATAGCTCAGTACATGATCATGAGTGACGGAATCTACAAGTGTATAACTCTTTTCTTCTACTATTTTTATTTTCTCTTCTTTTGTTTTTTCTTATGCTGAGCAGTGTCCGTTTCCTTGTTGCATCCAGCTAGAATTAACAAGATTGCCAGTAGTACTCCCAGAAGCAGTTTTACTTCATATGACAAATATACGAATGCCTGTATTTACATTACTGACTTTGAATCTAATTTAGGAATTGCCAAGGCCGGTGATTTTTTAAAAAAGCCTCTCTAAAAATTGCTTTTAGAGAGGTTTTTGCTGTATTCATTACAAGCGCTAGTTCTTTATATCTTTTAACGCTCTATAGGCATTTGCTTCTCCTGAACCAAATAAAGCGTCGTGTCCTTTTTTTCCATAGTCAAAAGCTGTTTGCTTAATGCGTGCTGTTACTTGAGCAGGTTTGTATTCAGGGTGAGCCGCTTTAAGAACTCCTGCAATTCCAGCTACTTGAGGAGTGGCCATAGAAGTACCGGCGTTCAGCTCGTAGGAAGTCCCTAAATAAGTAGGCCATGTACTTAGGATTAAATTACTTGGATCAGCCGCTGCAGGATCATTGGTTTTAGCATATTTTTCTCCAAAATCTCCTCCTGGAGCCGCTACGTCAATGGCGCTGTTTCCATAATTAGAATAGAAAGCAAGCTGCTGAGTTGACCATTTTGTGGAAGCTGACACATTAATCACTCCTGGCATTTGTGCCGGTACAACAGTTGCGGGCCCTTTGACACTTATTCCATATGGTTCATACATGTTATTTAAAAAGTCGTTTACTTCTTTTTTATTATCCAAATTCAAACTTTCATTCCCGCTACCGGCTACGACCGTTACACCATTTTTCACGGCATACTGAATGGCTCTTTTCCAAAGCAGCGTTTCAGCGATCGATTTATAGCTTTCTCCTTCAATAGTCATCTTGTTGTTATTATAAAAACGAAGAGACATATTAATAACATCAACTTCATCATTTGTTGCGGCGATAATTCCGTCTATAATCCAAGCTGGCAGCCCAAGAGCTTGCTCTGAGTACAGTACGCGATAAGAGCGTATTCCAAGTTCTGGTCCCACTCCTTTTACTTTTCCATTTGCTCCAATGATTCCGGCAACATGCGTACCGTGTCCATTACGATCTTTTATATCCGCGGGATCCCCTGTTTCAGATTCATCCATTCCAGCAGGCACAAGATTACGTCCACCCAGTATATTATTTTTTAAATCAGGATGAGATTCATCGATTCCTGTATCAATAACTCCCACCACCGCTTTATGAGTTGTACTGCCGTCTTTATTTTTATACCCGCCTGTTTCTATATCATAAGATTTTCCGCCGTTTGTCACTCGTTGAATATCCCACTGAGAATCCCAATAATTCTCTGAACTCTGTGAGCTGATAATACTAGATTGATAGTTATAAGGACTAACTGCTGTTTTGTCCAAGGTTAGAGGAATTTCTCTGTTAGCAGCTTCGATTGAAGAATTTCCTTTTAAATTGTTAAGAAAAGAAGCCTGTTCAGATTGAGCTTCTATTCCTCCCACCTCAGGAAGCGATTTAGTGACTTTACCACCAGCTTTTTGGATAATCTCTTGATAGTTGTCTGGTAATCCATTTTTAAAAGCGATTGCGTATCTGTTACTTACCTTTTGATCTTGACTCTCGGCTTGGGTAGGAACTCCACCAACGGAAAGTATTCCAGCTCCTACTGCAAGCGAAAGCACCGTATGTAGAATTTTCTTTTGCATATGTCTCCTCCTATATATGGAAATATTTATCATATCTATCTTATTACATCCTCTTTTAAATTCCAAGTTTTTCTAATAGATTATGATTTTTAAAATAAGAATGGGGTTATATTTCACAAACAATAACCAAAATAAGGATTTTTAACGAGTTTTATAGCCTATTTATCGTCTAAAGGAACCTTATTATTTGATGCATCAAATAATAAAGAGTACAGTTGCTTTATAGTAAAGGTTACAAGCGAAAGGATGAGTAACATGTTTAAAGACGGTTATGTAAAAGTAAATGATGTGAATCTTCATTACGTGACAAAAGGTGAAGGTGAACTTATGCTGTTTTTACACGGATTTCCTTACTTTTGGTATACATGGCACCATCAGTTAGAAGAGTTTTCTAAAGATTATCGCGTGGTAGCTGTAGATATGCGAGGCTATAACTTATCAGACAAACCAGAAGAAATTTCTTCTTACAGCATGCCCCTTCTAATGGAAGACGTAAAACAATTAATTGAGGCATTTGGTGAAAAAGAATGTGTGTTAGTGGCACACGATTGGGGCGGCGCCGTTGCATGGGCATTTGCTTATACGTATCCCGAGTATATAAAAAAATTAGTTATGTTTGATGCACCGCACCCTTACACATTTATAAGAGAACTTGCTGAAAACCCTGCTCAACGAGAAGCTAGCAGCTATATGAGCTTTTTCCAAGAGCCAAATTCTCAAGATGAGTTATTAGCAAATAATAGTGAAAAACTAAGAAACATGCTAACGGAGCCCGGCATTAAAAAAGGCTATTTAACAAAAGAAGAAGAAGCTAAATATGTAGAGGCGTGGAATCAGCCGAATGCAATGAAATCCATGCTTAACTACTACCGTGCGTCTTCTCTCTATCCATTTGAAGAGCGTGTTCATAAACCTGTTGCACTGCCGCTTAAAGTGTTCCAATCTCCCACTTTAATTATATGGGGAAATGCGGACGAAGCTTTTGAAAACAGTAATTTAGATGGTATTGAAGAGTACGTTCCACATGTAACGATTCACCGCTTAGATGGTGTAGGACATGCTCCTCAACATGAGCAGCCGGAAAAAGTGAATGGATTTATGAGAGACTTTTTACGCAAATAAAATAAAAAAAGGCTGCAAAGTGCTGGATAAAAACGCTTTGCAGTCCTTTTTATAGATTATAAAATCTACTATCAGCTATTTTTATATTATTGGGTTATGTTTAAGCGTTTTGATAAGTGTATAAGGGGTATAAATATTATTGTACAGATTCCCCCCAAAGGAACATATGTACATTTTTCTTTCTTACTTACCCTTTTTGAACCCTCTTTTTACAGGGTTCTTTTTTACGAGTTTACTTCTTCTCCCATCGGAAGAACGACTTTGATTAAAGCCCCTCCCTTATCCTTATTATCAGCCGTGATGCTTCCTCCATGATTTTTCACAATGGAATGAGCAATATAAAGACCTAGCCCCAAGTTTCCATGTCCGCCTGCCCTTGACGCATCTTCTCTGTAAAACTTTTTAAATAGCTGTTCTTTATTCGATAACGCAAAGCCAGGACCGGTATCATGTATTTCGAATATCACTTCGTTGTGATGAATCACGGTATTCCAAACTATTTGGCCTCTTTCAGGAGTATATCGAATACAGTTTGTAATGATATTATCTAACACTTGAGAAATGCGCTGAGGATCTCCATAAAATTGGTTTGGTGCTTGCGTTTCACTAATCGAAGATAAAAATGTAATCTCTTTTTTTTGACATAAAAGCTGAAATTCGTCTGCTTTCTCATGCACAAATGTATTAATATCGATAGGTTCTCGTTTTACAGTAAATCCCGGATTTTCTATGACCGAGACTTCTTGCAGCTGATTTAATAGTTGAATAGATCGAAGCGTGTTCGTGTAAATGGTATGTAAATATCTATTGAGCCTCTCTGGGTCCTTTTTGCTTCCTTCTACTAAAATTTCTGTATGGCCATGAATAATCGTAAGAGGCGTTCTTAAATCATGAGCAATCGCAGCAGTCATTTCTTTCCGGTCTTCTTCTAGCTGCCATTGTTTAGATAGCGATTGCTTTAATTCTTTTCGCATTTCTTCAAATGCATGTAAGAGCTGACTTAATTCTTTTGCGTCTTGAGTCACGGACAGCGAAAAATCCAAATTATTATGCTGAATATTTTTTGCGGCTGTCATAAGCTCGTTAAAAGGCCGTTCAATTTTTTTACTAAATCGTCTTCCAAACAAATAAGCAAACAAATAAAGGTAAAGAAACGGACTGGCTAACGATAAAAACGTTACAAGCGCAACAATCCATTTAATATTTGGATTAGTCGAAGCCATATTTAATTGATATCTTAACGCAATGGCCCCATTTATTTCGTCTTTTGAATTAAAAAGCGGATAAACCTTTATAATGTACTTACCTGCATGTATATTGGTATTGACTTGAGAATAAAAATCACGTTTACTCTTAATGTATGAAGTGGACATGGATCCATACACGGTTTGTCCTTCTTTATTTATAATTTGATAATCCATTCCTTCTAGCGGAATAACAGATTCTACTTGGTTTTTAGCATCTTTAGAAAGGAGCGCATCTTCTTTTTCTTTCACGAACTGAAGAATACCCGGAATTTTTTTTTCATAATAATTCGCGGGATTTAGTGCTCCGGGCATAAGAACCCAGTTAACTGTGATCACAACGCCCCACGTTAAAAGCGTAGCGAGCAAGCTATACAGCAAGATCAAATGAAAAGATAAAACAAACTGTGCCTTTAACGTTGCTCGGTGCATCCATTTTTTTATTTTACCCATTTGTAGCCAATGCCCCAAACGGTCGAGATGTAGGGTGTTTCGTCATATTTTAATAGTTTTGCTCTGATTTTCTTCACGTGTTCCGTAATAGTAGACGAATCTCCTTCCGCGTCGTAGCCCCAAACTTTTTCATACAGCTGCTCACGTGTAAAAACCTGTCCTGGATGAAGAGCCAAAAAATGAATGATCTCAAATTCTCTCGAAGTAAACGGAATCACTTCATTGTTATGTAGAATTTGATATCCGTTTAAATCAATGGTTAACTCTCCAAAATGAAGCCTGTTATAAGAATTACTGCTGATTCTCTGCTCTCGGCGCAGATGAGCGTAAATCCGGGCTTTTAGTTCTTTCATGCTAAAAGGTTTAACTAAATAATCATCTCCACCCACTAATAGTCCTTTTACTCGATCCTGCTCCGTTTGTTTTGCACTTAAAAAGATGATGGGGCATGATATGCTTTTTCGGATCAGTTCGCAAAGAGCAAAGCCGTCCATGCCTGGCATCATCACATCCAGCACAATTAAGTCTGGATTTATTTTTAACTTTTTTAATGCTTCCTGTCCTTCGTAAGCGAACAGCACATCATATCCTTCATCTTGCAGCGCATCTTTCATAAATGAAATAATATCTTTTTCATCGTCCACTAGTAAAATTGTTTGACTCATTTCCAACTCACCCTACCCATTCTTTCTTTTTCCATACGATTAGGTTTATTATAAGGCTAATGAGTAAAATTGGAAATAATAGGTTTACTAAAAATTCAGAGTTTGAACTGCTTAATTCATGAAAAACAGAATCTGTTACGGAGAAAAAGAAGCTTAGTTTATCTGAAACATAGACACTTCCAATTAAAGCGCCAATGGTTGCCACGCAGGATAAAATAGAGTTAGGCATTAGGACACTCATAATGCTGGCCATACTGATAACCGCTATGAAGATGCAAAAACAAATCCCATAAAATTTTAGTGAATATAAAAATGCTCCGACAGTCCCTACAGTCTGTCCTCCCAAAAACGTTGTTTCGTTTACATGAGGCATAGCTACTCTTCCAAGGCACGTCCCCACTACCCAAGTGATACAAAGAATAAGAAAGATCAGTAAACATTGAACTGTCCATTTCATGAAAAACAGCTTCAAACGATGATGCGGTCGAATTAATACCATGCGTAGAGCTCCCGACGTGTACTCTCCGTTAAAGCTATCTGCAACAAACATAGGAATGACGATAAACGTAATAACAAACGATAGCTCTCGAAGAAACAAAGGTGCCGAATTTAAGGAATCAATTTTCACGGCATGGTCTGCATCAAAAAAAGAAATGCCTCCCATTTGAAATAAAAAGAACCAAATAAAAGCAAGTAACCCTGCGTACACGGCTAATACAACCGCTGTCTTTTTTCGTTTAAACGTTCGCTCTAATTCACTGATAAAAAGTCCTGTCATAATTTCTTCTCTCCTTTTTATAAAAATGATTCTTTTTTTCGAATAGCTAAAAACGTTAGGCCGCTAAAAAATAGAATATAAAAACCTAAGATACCCAGATTCCAGCCTACAAACTGCGGTTTTTCTGCCATCATGACTGTAATACCCTGCCATTGAATCATCGGTACGGAAGTAAAAAACAGCTGTCCAAAGAGCTCTTGACTTATCCACTGCTTAAACCCGGTTAATAACGTAGGATACGAAAACGAGATCAGTATAAAAGCAACACCAATTCCAACAGCCGTAGTGGTCGTTTTGCTGATAACAGAGATAAAAAACAAAACAGAGCATATCGCAATAGTTGTTAAATAAGCATATCCATAGAATGAAAGATTATATAGCAGCGCTTCTTTTATGTTGAAAACATGGTTGTGATAAAACACAAAGTAGCTTTGCGGGTGTTCAAACATCAGAAAGCCTATCGCGTAGCTCATGCAAAAATACGTAATAAAAAACAGTAAGTTAAACAGCAGAAGCACTGCGGCTTTCGCTATGATGATTTCTTTAAACGAATACGAGCGTATCATGACCATTCGCAGCTGCCCTGATCGGTACTCTCCGGTAACGACAAGCGTAATAAAAATTAAGAACATGGCATTAAAAACGGTGAATAACATTTCGGCTAAGCTCAGTACAGGAAAGTTTCCAGCAAATGTATACTGTGGTAAATCCACTGTGAGTGCTCCATTTTGTTTTTGGAGATAGGAAGAAGCGATTAACAGCACCACCGGCACTAATAGAAAGGTCAGCCACGTCACTTTTCTTTTCCAAAGTCTTTCCCACTCCGCTAGTAACAGCTCCTTCATTGCGACACCAGCTCTACAAATGCATCTTCAAGATTTTTACCGGAAGCCAGCTGTTCCAAAGCCCCGTCCCATATTAGCTCTCCTTCTCTCACCACAACAATTTGATCACATACTCGCTGTAATTCATCCAGCAAATGACTAGAAATCAGAATCGTTTTGTTATAGTCACGTTTTAAGGTAAAAAGCAGCTCGCGCAGTTCACGTACGCCCATTGGATCTAAGCCGTTAGCCGGCTCATCTAATATTAATAAGTCCGGGTTACCTAGCAGCGCTTGTGCAATTCCAAGTCTTTGCTTCATCCCAAGAGAATACGTTCGAACTTTATCGTTTTTTCTGCCGGTTAATCCCACAATTTCAAGCACTTCTTTTACTCTTTGTTTCCTTTCTTGTTTTGTAGAAAATGAATGCAGACGAGCTAAATTTGTTAGATTTTCTTTTCCCGTCATATAAGGAAAAAAGATCGGAGACTCCACAATTGCGCCAACGCTTTGCAGCGCTTCTTTTCTTTGTGAAAGAATATGTTTGTTATTAATGAAAACTTCTCCCCCAGTTGGTTTAATTAACCCCGTCAACAAACGAATTAATGTTGTTTTACCAGCACCGTTTGGCCCTAATAGTCCGCATATTTCTCCTTTGTTAATTTGAAAAGATACTTCTTTCACTAAGTGACGACGCTTTACTTTTTTCGAAACACTCTTTACATCTAAAATGATATTATTCATATAAATCCCTCCTACACGTAGTATAGAAGGGATTTATAAAGAATTTATAAAGAATTTATAAAGTTTATAAAAATTATCTTACAGGCTTTTTAGCGATGATATAGGATGCAATCGCGAACAAAAGTAAACATATGGATAAAAGCAAATAGCCAGCACCTTCAAAGCCTCTTACTTTTACATAACCAATATAAAAAAGAACAACAGCAGCAATAACGGTTAACATGGAAGGAAGCACTCTAACCACCTTGTTCCATTTCATTCTTCTGAACAGCCAGGTTAACAGAAGTATAAGTACACCTGGTATCAGTGCGATAAGTAAAGGACCGCCTATCATCATAATCTATCAACCTTTCAAGATACCTGTTATTAATCAACGTATAGAGAAAGATACTTAGATACTGTGTTTAATTTAGCTTTTTCTTCCCTTTTCCGTAAATCAACACCTGATAAGAATCATCTTTCACTTTATTCTTCATTTCTTTTGTTTCAAGAAATTCATTAATCATTTCTTCAAGTTCACTCGCAAATTTTTTATTGTCCTGGGAAATGCTTAATGAAGTGTAGATAAGCACTTGTGGTTCAGGATGAACAGAATAGCCTACCATCTTTACATGATATTTCTCTTTTCCTAGTAAATCTTCACCCACATCAGTAATAATATTTCCCCACCGATTGTCTTGGTCACGTTTCTGAAGGTTTATTTTCTTTATTTTTATTGAAGCATTCTCTGTCTTATTTTCAGCCAAAACAGCGTGAATAACGGCTTTTATTTCTTCCACTCTCTTTTCTGTATTAGGAATTTCCACCTCTACCCTTGGTGGAGAGCTAAAACTAATGTTAGCTACTAAAAAGTCATAATGATGCTTCTTTAGCTGTGTAGAAATATCGGTTTGAATCTTTTCAATTTTCTTCTCTTGTGCATTCGGTTCTGTATAGACATAGGGCTCCATTCTTTCAGTTTTAAAAGTATAGGCATCATATTGCCTTTTCGATAAAATGTTGGTTGCAATGTCAGTGATATCTCCTCGTACTTTATTAAAATACTTCTCTGACCCTTCTACCGATACAATTAATTCTTTTTTTCCTCCATAATAAGTCTGCCCCACGCTAGCCGTTTTATATCCTTTTTTCTCAAGCTCTTGATACAATACATCTGATACAGGCTCTTGCTTAAAAAGCTGTCCTAAATAAGGAATTTTAGCAACCACCTGCGCCATTGCTGGAAAAACAAATGCTGAACTAATGAATGCACCGCTCAAAATAAAAAATGCAATAACAAAATATATAACATTTCTTAGAAGATGATTTTGTTTTATAGAAAATAGATTGCTTTTAGACTTTACGGGTTGTGAAGATTCTAATTGATTTATTGTTTCTAAAAGCCTTTGCTTGTGCTTTTGTTTTCTCGTTGGTTTCCAAATCAACTCCTCATTTAATTTTTCTAGTAAATTGTCATCTATATAAGAATTAAACGGTTTTTTCATATACATATCCATCCTTTACTAACTGCTTTCTTAAAGCAGGAATTGCCCTGAACTGCGCTGATTTCACTTTGCTTTCAGACCAGCCTAAAATAGTAGCTGTATCTTTAACGGAAAAATCTTGAACTTTGCGCAGTAAAATAACTTTACGATGTGAATCTTTGAGCTTTCCTAACGCTTGATACAGTTCTAAAGAGGTTTCTTTAAGCTCAATCATTTCTTGAGGTAAACGAGCATGATCCTTTTTTGAAAGAAGAAAGTCTTTTAAAAGACTAGTAGGCTTTTGTTTTCTAAAATAATCAATGGTTACATTATGAGCAATACGAAATAACCACGTTTTTTCACTAGCGTTTTGCTGAAATAAATCATAGGAAAGATAGGCTTTTACGAATGTTTCATGGGTCAAATCTTCAGCTTGCTGATAATCTTTTACGAGCATCAAAATAAATTTTAATAAGGCGTCACTATGTTCATCATACCAACGCTCAATTTCTTCTTTTTTCGTATTTTCCAATGTCCTGACCATCCTTTTAACTAATATTCGTTACTTAGACGTAATCTAGAGAAAAAAGTTGTGGTTTTTATTTACAAAAATAAAAAAGCTCTCCTAATTAAGAAAGCTTTTACTATCACAATCTATAAAACTTTTAGTTAACCAACGGCTTACGGCTCAGAAATTCCATTTGCAATCGCTAATAAAAACATCACGCCAGAAAGCAAAACAAAAAAGATACTGTTAGCGATAATGCTAAACCACACAACGCTTGGCTTCTTCGTTCGAACTCCTAAAACTAACGCAACAATAAAGCCCATGTCTATCGCCAAAAACAGCCACAGCGGAATGGTCAAGTCACCCGTCCTGCTTGGAAAAATTGAATTTTGCGGAAACAGCCAGTTCGCAAAAAACACAACAAACGCAGCTGCTAGCAAAATAACCGTTAATACAATCGGCTTAATTTCCTTTGGGATACTCATTTTAAATACCTCCTAACCAAAGAAAATAATACCATATATTACTAGGTTAAAATACAAAGATTACAAAGTCTCACCCTCAAAAAGAAAGAGAGGACATAAATTTTTCTACGCCCCCTTCTTTATTCATTTGGCACATACTCAAAAATATCACTTGGTTGATAATCTTAGACATAACTCATTCTAAATATTCTTCGGCTAAGGCAGGGGTTAAATAGCGAGCCATGCCGGTTTTCATTTTACGAAACCCTTCTTTTCTGTAAAACTCTTCATTACCCGCTGTAGAAACAAGATGAACGCAGGAAATATCATTGAGCTGAGTAAGCAGGTTTCTTATAATTTGCTGTCCAATTCCTTTATTCTGATAATGCTCTTCAACCACAACGTCATAGATGGCAGCATTAAACACACCGTCTGAAAGAGCTCTGCCAAACCCTACTATGTTATCTTCGTCATAAGCGATCGCTACCGCATGGCTTGATTGAAATATTTTTTTGATCTTTTCTTCATCATGTTTCTTCCACCCTACGGAGTGATAAATTTCTTTCATCCTCGACCATTCAACATTTTCTATACGATTTGACAGGGAAACCTTCATAGAACCTACTCCTTTTCTTTTTATATAAACTATTTCGGTCTTTAAAATACAAGTCCTTGGTGTATCATCCATTTATCTTTCAAATCATGACGAGTATTCAGGCTATAAAAAACATATATTCAATATATATAAGTAGATTCTAAAAGGAGTTACCTTTAATCAAAATGTAGACAAAAATAAAAGTTCAAATCATATACGATTTGAACCTAAGATAAATACTCGATTTATAGACTGCCTAAAAAGCTAATAAACTTTTTAAGACTTTGCGAGCGCTGCTTCCCTTTCTTTACCACAAAATCAATTTGAACGTCTTCTGAAAGCTCTTGATATTGAATGCTTTGCATATCACTACGAGAATTTACTATACTAGCTGGCACTACACTCATTCCAAGTCCATCACGGACACCTTGTAAAATAGCTTCTAATGAATCAAATTCCATGATATTTCCCTTGTTTATATGATGTTCTCTAGAAAATGCTAATAGTCTGTTTCTATAGATGCAGTTCACATCACTATTGATGAGTAGCGTTGGTTGGGCGTTTTCTTCTCTATCTTCATATGGAGGTAAAATGAGTACCATCTTTTCTACATAGCGATAAACTGAATCAAACTGCGCCTCGTTATAAGTTCCGCTAAGAAAAAGTCCGTCAATTTCTCCGTACGAAAGCATTTCTTGTAAGACTTGTTTTCTATCTGTTTTTATTTTAACCTCAATATTTTGATATTCTTTAAGAAAAGACGAAAATAAAGAAGGAACTTTAATAGCAGAGACCGTCTGCGAAGCGCCAATGACTAAAGATTTTCTAAACTTATTTGGATTAACTTCTGCTTTAGCTTCGTCCATTAAACGTAAAATACGCTGGGCATAGTTAAACAAAGCTTCCCCTTCATCTGTTAACGTGACTCCTCTATTCGTACGTGTCAATAATTTAGTACCTAACTCCTCCTCTAAGTTTTTCATTCGCTGGCTGATATGCGGCTGAACATATCCTAATACCTCTGCAGCTTTTGATAGTGATTTTGTTTCTGCAACACATTTAAAAATTCGTAAGTCTGGGCTTTCCACTCCTAATTCCTCCGTTGATATCATTTTAAATGATACCTCTCTTAGTATTACCTATTATATCCTTTTTTTGATCGAATATATAATAAAAGATGTTAAGAGAAAGGAAGGTTTAAAGAAATGAATGATTTTACAAATAAAGTATTTATTATTACCGGGGGTGGCACTGGTGTTGGCAAAGCAACGGCTTTAAAGTTAGCCGACAAAGGCGCAAAACTTGTTATAAACTACAGTGCCTCAGAAAAAGAAGCCAAAAAAGTTGTGGAGGAAATTGTAGAAAAAGGAAATATGGCATTTGCTTTTAAAGCGAATGTAGCCGTCGAGCACGAAGTCAATGAAATGATCCATCAAACGATTGTCCAATTCGGACGGTTAGACGGATTGGTGAATAACGCTAGTATTACAGCTCAAATTCCTATGAATGACTTAGAGTCTGCAACTGATGATGTATGGGACTCCTTATATGCTGTAAACGTAAAAGGCATGTTTCACTGTGTAAAAGCAGTCGCTCCACATATGAAAAAGCAAAAGTCAGGAGCGATTGTTAATGTAGGAAGTGTTGCGGGTACAACTGGAATCGGGTCATCTATTCCCTATGCAGCAAGTAAAGCTGCGATTCATACGATGACTAAGTCGTTAGCAATTGCACTGGCACCCGATATTCGTGTAAACTGCATCTCTCCTGGTGCAGTCGACACAAGATGGTGGTCTGGTAACGAAGATAAGATGTATCAGCTTGCAGGAAATTTACCTCTTCAGCGCATTTCTTCCCCTGAAGATATTGCAGATGCTATTTTGTTTCAGCTAAAGCAAGAATCTGTGACGGGCCAAGTGTTCACGATTGATAACGGACAAACTCTTTAATATCACACATAGCATACGTGAATATTCCTAAACCACAAACCCCGCTACTAGCAAGAAACAGTAGTGGGGTTACGATATATAAACTTAGCTTTTAACAAGCACTATGCTACTCATTTAATCGCTTTTTCCAAAGTGAAAATCCTTCAAATAGCCGGCCTCCATATGGTTCTAACACTTTATCAACTAGTTGAATCACTTTATCTTTATTCCTTGTTTTATAAAAGGTATCAAATGCCTCTACGAACTCTTTACTGAAGCTTTCATTATAGTGATTCAAAGATCGTACAATCCATTTAGAATCCCCAATCCAATGACCATTTGTTCTTAAAACAAATTCATGCGTTATGTAAGCGAGCGTGTTGGCAATAAAAAGTGCTTCACTTTTATTTGAAGAACCAATTAAATCATCCAAGGCATCACTTATAAAATATCTTTTTAGTTCAATTGTCTCTTTTGTCCATTTTTCTGGGCCTTTTTCTAGTAATTGTTTCGCTTCTTTTTTTATAGATTGGACAATCCCATTATCCACTAAAATAATTCCCTCGGAAATCATTCTCGGTAGTGAAGGTCTAGCCCTTTCGAAGTCGCTTTTAAAAAAAGCTTGGTATGAAGTCAGATTATGGGCAAAAACCTCTATTGCCCATCCAAATTCAATGAGAGACTCTCTAAAAGAAGAAGTAAGACTCTCATCAAAAATAACAAGGTCAAGATCAGACGTGTGCGTAGCTTCTCCTCTAATTACGCTCCCGGCGAGTAATGCGCCTTGACAATTAGGATAATGGGCGAAAATAAATTGTTTAGCTGCTTGTAGTGGCCCTACTCTTTTTAGCTCTTTCATCGTATTCCTCCAGAAAATGATATGTATTATTTTTCTGGCTAGAAGGTAGAAATCCCTTTTAAAAATAGACTTGAATGAATATATATTTTGTAAGAAATTTCAGAATTCAATCTCCATTCAAATGTAAATGCGGTTTATGATCCCCAACAACTGTTTAATGGCTGACAACTTAACTAGTTACAGAAGAAGGTTTTATTTCCCTAATTGTTTTTACAATAAACACAGGGACAGGCAGCAGGCTGAGCTTTCCTAATGAAGTAATGATGCGAATATACTTCATTTCACCTTCCACATCAATTTCATCTCCTATATTCCAAGATTCCATGGCTTTTTGACTAAGAACAGGAATGATCTTCAGCACATCGCCATCAAACTGGATGTTATCTTTCACCTCCAAAAAAGAGAGGTGATCCATTCTTTTATAGTGATGCTTTGGATATGTTCTTTTTTTGAATACCGTTCCCGTAACCCTCACTAAAGCCACCTTCTCTTTTTTATCAGATTATTAATTTCACTTTGCTGTAAACAAGAGAAGGCAAAAATGATTGTTTCTCTTGTTTACTTTTCAGCAGAAAACGTCATAGCATAGCGCTTGAATCACACTATTTAACTCTTAAGTTTCGCAGCTGGGCCTTCAAGCTGTATAAAATTTTTCACTGTAGATTTACTTCCGCAAGACTCGCGTACGATTAGTTCATCTTTTAATACAAACTTTTTTCGTTCTAACGCTTTTCCGCTCATTAATCCAAGCAATAATTCCATCGCTTTTTTTCCAATTTCATATTTAGGCTGCTCAATCGTTGTAATATGAGGTTCAATGATATCCGACATTTTTGAGTTATCAAACCCTACTACAGCTATATCTTCAGGCACTTTTAACCCGCTGTCTTTTGCGGCTTTTATCGCTCCTATCGCCATTTCATCGTTAAAAACAAATACGGAAGTTGGTCGTTGTTCCAACGATAATAAGCGAATCATTTGATGATAACCGGACTCTAAGCTGAAATCTCCTTCTTGAATAAAAGCGGAATCCACGGGTAAATCGTGACTAATCATAGCTTGGCGGTACCCTTTTAATCGGTCACGGCTTAAGATAACATTCATAGGGCCCGTGATATGCGCGATTTTGGTATGCCCAAGGCTTATTAAATGCTCCGTTATTTTTCGCGCCCCGCTAATATTATCAATAGATACGGTAGAGATATCTAAGCCGTCAATGTATTCGCACGCAAGAACCGTAGGGAACTGTCTGGAGACTTGTTCAATTCTATCTTTATCCATGCGGGCTGTTAACAAGATCATGCCGTCCGCTTGCTTTTGGAATAATAAATCAACAAACTCTCCTTCTCGCTCAATATCGTTTTCTGTATCTCCTAAAATCACTCGGTAGCCGCTTTTAATGGCCGTATGCTGAATTCCTTTAAGAACTTCCGAAAAAAACGGGTGAGTAATATCAGGAACAACTACTAAAATGGTTTTTGTTTCTTTTTTCCTGAACTGTCTAGCGATAATATGGGGCTGATAATTTAATTCTTCAATGGCCTTTAAGACTTTTTCCTGCGTTTCTTTGCTTACTAGGTGGGGCTGACTAAGAACTCGCGAGACAGTAGCTGGAGCTACATTAGCTAGTTTGGCCACATCACTCATTTTAACTGACATACATTCACTCACCTTTATCTGTAGTAATTAACATTTTATAATGAAAAGTTCTATCCGTTTTGCATCCATCTCTATTATACCTTACTGGCATAATAAAGCCTCTCTTTATCATTATGGTGGGGGTCTGAATAGAACACAATTAAGACTATTTTAAACTAGCTATGCCCACAAGTTCTGATCTTATTTCAAGCATAAACCATGAAAAGTGATGCAAAACATATCTTTTTATGTTTCGCATCACTTCAGTCGATCACGTTAAATGTTTAGGCCTTCTTTAATATTTAATCCTTCTCTAATCGACTTTAACGTTACTTCGTTTGACCATTCTGGTCGATCAGGGTAGGCAAATACAGAGTTTGTTACGATGCCATCAAATTTAATTTCTCTTAACTTGCGATACAATGCATCAAAATCAATTTCTCCTTCACCAGGATTTAAATGCTGGTGAATCGTTACATTCGCATCAGGCGGATTTACAATATAGCGAAGTCCAAACGCTGCTTTATGGTTAAGCGTATCAGCAATCAGAACGTGTGCAAGCAAATCACCTGCTTCATCGATATGCTTCGCTACATCGCCAATGCCATCGTCATAAAAGAAAGCATGAGGGACAGAATAAACTAATTTAATCCAGTCTTTATCCAGCGCACGAATCATTGCAATAGCTTCTGTGTTTAATTCGATAAAATCATTTGGATGCGATTGGAGGTTAAGCTTAATTCCTTCTCTTTCAAAAATCGGCATCAGCTCTTCCATTGATTTAACAAAAGCCGCTTCGCTTTCAACAGGCCGGCTCTTGTCTCCGCTGAATTCACTGTTCATTAAATCTACTTCCAGCTCAGAAGTAATTTCGATTGTACGCTTCCAGTTCCTTACTGCTGCTTCACGTTCCTGCTCATTTGGTGAAGACCATTGCTGCACCGGAAGCACAGAAGAAATTTTCACACCGGCATCGGCACAATATCTTTTTAAGTCTTTTATACGCTGTTTATCAACTTTTGGGTATTCATAAAACCAAATAAAATCTTTGCGCGGTGATAACTCTACGTATTCATAACCTAATCTTGCAACTGTATCAATCGTATCTTTTAAACTTGTATTGTCACGGTAATGTGACGGATCATATGCTAAACGCAATTTAAAGCTCCCCTTTCTTTTATGCACACTAGACGTGCCCATCCCCCAGTATTTTAATGTGATCTATAAGTAAGCTGTTTCATAAACAGAGCGTTCTTACGCTTACATTTTGCCTGCTGCGCTTAATGTTTTATGATAGAAACCAGGACGTTCGCCTAAAGAAATAGGAACAATATTCCCTGATTTTTTCGCTTCTAAGCAAGCATCTGAAGTAACGGCCGCAACGTAACCATCCCATGCTGTTGGTCCATTCACTTCGCCTTTAAGCGTTGAATTAATCCAGTCTTGAAGTTCTGTATCATAAGAGTCGATGAATCGATCTTTCCAATCTACTAAAATTTCAGTAGATTTCTTTGCTTCGCTGCGTAAAACGACGCTTGAAGGTTCAGGTAAGTAGGCAATTCCTGTTTCTCCTACTACTTGACATTGAATATCATAGCCGTACTGGCAGTTTACAAAGACCTCAGCATCAATTCGAACGCCTTGCTTTGTTTCTAGTAGCACCATAATTGGATCTTGCAGATGTTCAAGTGCCTTGCTCGTTTTTCTCGGTGCCACGATTTGAACAGATACATAATCGTCATTTAATAACCAGCGCAAAACGTCAATTTCGTGGATGAATGTATCAACGATTGACATATCGCCTGTATATGTATCAGGTACCGTAGGATTTCTGTGTGCGCAGTGAACCATTAATGCTTCACCAATTTGCCCGCTTTCAATCACTTTCTTTAAAGCACGATACCCTGTATCATAGCGGCGCATATAGCCGACTTGCACCAATGGCTTGCCGTGTGTAATCTCAGCGTCAACGATTCTTTTGCAGCCTTCAGCAGTCGTAGCAAGCGGCTTTTCGCAAAATACAGGTTTTCCAGCTTGAATCGCTGCAAGCACGAACTCCTCGTGCGTCGGTCCCCAAGAAGTAACAATAACTGCATCTACATCTTCTGACTTAATCAGCTCATGTCCGTCATCATAAATAACGGCATCCAAGTTTTGATTTTTTACAACAGCTTTTGCTTGTTCTTGATTTACATCCGTAACCGCAACAATTTTGCCGCCTGATAATGTATTGGTAATTCTTCTAATATGATCTTGTCCGATTGCTCCTGTTCCAATAACGCCAATTTTTAATACCATAATCTATGGCCTCCTTTAATATGTGAACTTAAAAAATAGTGCTCAAAAATAGAAATAGATTCTTACTGCCATACGTTTTATTTTGCTTTAAACATTTTATATGACGCTGTTTTTTTACCCCATGCCGCTGCAAAAACGGTAGCGGTTAACCCTAATGCTGCTGCAAAAAAGAAGCCTGCTTTAAGTCCCATCCAAGAATTTAATATTCCCGCAGCAAAAGGACCCCCGAATATTCCTAACGCATACAGCGCTTGGTATCCTCCCATCGCCGTAGCTCTCTTTTCTACAGCTATTTTTTCAATAGACATTCCTAACATAAGAGGAAATACTAATCCTAATGAAAACCCGTTCAAACTTTGAATGACACAAAGCAAGATTTTATTTTCTGTCATAGGTATCATACAGGTAAAGAATGCAGCCAGAAAAAATGCCGCCTTCAAGATCGTCCATTTTCCAAATCGCCAAACAAATAGCTTCTCCATAATAAGAGGAGCAACTGCATGAGGGATCATAAAGGAAAAGACAATCAAACTCAGCTCACTCTCTCTAAATCCTGCGCTTAATGCGTACGTAGGAGTAAAACCAAACATGGTAGTGAAAATAACGCTGTGTGCTAAAATAGACAGCAGCGAAATTTTTAATAGCGACGGCTCTTTCATTACGCTGATTAATTCCTTAAGCTTTATAGGCGAGCGGCTTACGCTCTCTTTAGGTTCGTAAATGAAAAGGGAAAGAACGGCGCCTATTATACTCAAAATCGTTCCTATCCAAAACGGAGCGTGCCATCCCCACTCACTTACAATGTAACCGCTTAAACTCATGCCTAAAAGCTGGGCCAAAACCACTATAAACGAAATGATGTTCATAGCACGGGTTATTTTTTCACGTTCAAAGTAGCTTGAATATAAAATCGTAAAGGCAACCCACGTTGCCGCTGCCAATCCAGCCAAACAGCGTGATATAAACACGCCTATTAAGCTATCAGTCAACGAAAATAGCAGGCAGCTTGACATGCTGGCTACCATGCCGAAGATAACAAACGGTTTTCTCATTTTCACAAAGTCTGAAAAGATCCCTAACGGAAGGCGACATAACAGCTGCATGAGTCCATAGCTGCTTAACACTAAACCAATAAAGGCATACGTGCCTCCTAGCCCTTCCATATAAGGAGACAAAATAGGTACGTAAATAAACTGCGAGAACCAAAAGATAAACGAAACAGCTGCAAAAAGATACTTATTTTTGACGGTACTTATAGCATTCAACTAATCACTTCCATTTTGTTACTACGAAAAAACCGACTTTTATTTTTCATTAGATTGTACTACAGGGGACTAGCAAATGTCGCTAGTATCCCATAGTATGATAAGTGAATTCTTAGTAGCGTGCCGTAACCATTTTCTTTCTTGTATAGAACTCTACGCCGTCTGTACCATTGGCATGAAGATCGCCGTAGAAAGAGTCTTTCCAGCCTGAGAATGGGAAGAACGCCATAGGTGCTGGCACCCCTACATTCACTCCTAGCATGCCCGACTCAATATTTTCACGGAACGCGCGTACGCTTGCGCCGCTGTCTGTATAGATACAAGCTCCGTTTGCGAATCGAGAGTTATTGGCAACGTCAATTGCTTCTTCTAACGTTTTTACACGTACGATAGAAAGCACCGGTGCAAAGATTTCGTCTTGCCAGATTTTCATTTCTTGTGTAACGTTATCAAAAATAGTTGGTCCAACAAAATAGCCATTCTCTTTTACCGCATGATCTTCACGACCGTCACGAACTAAGCGAGCTCCTTCTTCTACACCAGATTCAATATAGCTAAGCGTACGTTCTTTATGGTTTTCACGAATAACCGGTCCTAAGAAAACATCTTCTTCTAATCCGTTTCCAATGACGATGTTGTTTGACTCTTGAACGAGTCGTGAAATTAATTCATCTGCCACGCCTTCTTGCACCGTTACGACAGATGCTGCCATGCAGCGTTCACCTGCTGAGCCGAAAGCAGCTCCGATAATTTGTTTTGTTGCTACGTTCAAGTCAGCATCGTTTAATACGATTGAGTGGTTTTTAGCACCTGCTAATGCTTGAACACGTTTTAAGTTTTCCGTACCTTTTTTGTACACATATTCAGCTACTGGCTGTGAACCTACAAACGAAATTGCTTTCACTAATTTATGCTCAAGAAGGCCATTTACCACATCATGCGCGCCGTTTACAATGTTTAATACGCCTTTTGGCAATCCAGCTTCTTCAAATAATTCTACTAATCTTGCAGCTAAAAGCGGCGTACGCTCAGAAGGCTTTAATACAAATGTATTACCGCAAGCAATCGCAAGAGGGAACATCCAGCAAGGAACCATCATTGGGAAGTTGAACGGTGTAATCCCGCCAATAACACCAATTGGATAACGATACATGCCAGACTCAATACCTGTTGCAATATCAGGAAGCTGTTTTCCCATCATTAACGTAGGAGCACCTGCTGCAAATTCTACGCATTCAATTCCGCGCTGTACTTCTCCGCGCGCTTCATTAAAGCTTTTTCCGTTTTCAATCGTCACAAGCTTCGCTAATTCGTCCCAGTTATCTACTAGTAGCTGCTGATATTTAAATAAGATACGCGCACGTTTTGGCACCGCTGTTTTTGACCATCCTTTGAATGCTTCATTCGCAGCTTGTACAGCTTGATCTACATCTGCTTTTGTTGAAAGAGGCACCTCTGCAATGACTTCACCCGTTGCAGGGTTATAAACTGGTTCTGTCAGACTTGTAGATGAATCCACCCATTCGCCGCCAATATAGTTTTTCACTGTTTTTACTGTTGTTTGTGTCATGTTCATTCTCCTCTCAATTTTCGATTACGCTTGTTGCAGAACTTCTTCAGCTGTATCCATAAACTGCTTAATTTCTTCTACAGTTGGCATCGCATCTGAAGAACTGTGTTTCGAAATAACAATGGAAGCAGAAGCACCGCCAAATCTCATAGCTTCAGGAATTGTAAACTCTTGCATTAACCCGTAGATAAAGGCAGATGCATAGGAGTCACCAGCTCCAAATGTTTTAAGCACTTTCGTTTTAAAGATGCCGCCTCGATGAGACTGACCGTCTTTTGTATAAGCAATCGATCCTTCTCCTCCGTGCTTGATTACGACAATCTTTGCATGATGAGAAAACCATCGTTCAGCTGTAACTTGATCATTCGATTCTTCATAATTTAAAAGCTTTTCCATCATATCGAATTCTTCTCGCGTACCGATAATCACGTCTGATTTCTCAGCTGCTAAATTATAATAGACGGCAGTCTCAGCCTCTGACTCCCACGTATACGGGCGGTAGTCAACATCAAAGAATACAACCACGCTATGTTTTCTCGCATATTCAAGAGCAAGAAACACGGCTTCTCTTGAAGGACTTTTAGCAAGAGCCGTTCCAGAGATGAGCAGCGCTTTTGATTGCTTAATATACTCTTCAGAAACTTCTGTTGGATCAAGCTTTAAGTCTGCCACATTATCACGGTACATCAGGATGCTGCACTCTTCAGGACTTTTAATTTCAGTAAAGGCCAGCCCCGTTACGGCTCCTGTTTGATCAACTACAATACCTTCAGTGTTAATGTTATTTTGATTTAAATATCTGGTGCTGAAGCGGCCCATTTGGTCATCTGACACTTTTCCAATAAAGCCTGTCTTCATTCCAAGCCTAGAAAGACCAATAGCGATATTAGCAGGAGATCCTCCTACGTATTTTGTAAACGTCATCGTTTCTTCCATCGGGCGATTAAATTCATTTGCATTTAAGTCGATACAAAGCCTTCCTACTGCAAGAAGGTCAAATCGCTTTTGTGAATCGAATGTTAAATAACTCATAATCACGTCGTCTCCTTACTTTAATGCTAATTTTTCATCCATAATCCATTCATGATCTTTGCTATTATTAAATTTCCATGTTCGAACAGGACCAGCCATGGCGTTTAAATAATAAACTTCATAACCTGGAGGAGCAGATACCGGGTGATACCCTTTAGGAACCAAGACTGCATCTCCATCTTTAATGACCATTGTTTCATCTAGAGATTGATCGTCCGTATATACTCGTTGAATTGCAAATCCATGTCCTGGGTTGACTTTATGATAGTACGTCTCCTCTAAATACGATTCATGCGGCAAGTTATCTTGATCGTGCTTATGAGGCGGATAGCTTGACCAGTTTCCTTCCGGCGTAAACACTTCCACTACTAGCAGACTATCGGCCGGCTTTTGTTCAGGAAGAATATTATGGACTTGTCTCGCGATATTTCCTGCTCCGCGATGTTCTGCACCCACATCCTCCGGCGTAATTAAACGAGCAGGGTATGTACCTTTTCCAGGTGCTGCACACACCGCAATTTCTAAGTCGGTTACAGCTTCTACTTCATAGTGATCATCATTCGATACATATACGGAGTACGGAGGAATTTTTTCAAAGATATCCATTCGCTGTCCGATGTTTTCCCATTTCTCTTCTTTCGTAGAAACGTTGGACTTACCGGTCAAGATTACAATACAAACTTCTTGATTTTCCGTATTCTTTTTAAGTGTTTGACCTTTTTTTAATGAATAAACTTCAAAGCCAATGTACTCCCATCCCGCAGATTCTGGCGTGATGCTTAGTACGTTTCCATCGCTGTCAGCTGTTTTTGTTGGTACGATTAAATCCGCCATTCGTTTCCACACCTTTCTATTTCTTATTTTTTAACGTGTTTATGTCAGGGACGCTCTTTAATCAAGCGAACTGAATTTCCTATCTTTTTAAGGAATTAATATTTTCTTGCTTTTTGCAACTGGCTTTCTTTGCCTTCAAACGCCGTTTGAACATCTGAGCTTTCAGATACGGCTGCTACTCCTACATGCCACCAAGAATCGTAGCCGTCCGTCATTGTTTTTGGAAGAACTTTAATGTCAATCAATGTACTAACACTTTGCTTTTTGGAATCTTCAATGGCATATTCAAGCTCTTCCATTGTATACACTTCATATGTTTTTGCTCCGTACGCAGCTCCAGATTGAGCAAAGTTGATGCGCATAATATCTCCATCAAGCTGCCCCGTCCGTGGATTACGAACACGGAATTCTGTGCCAAAGCTTTCAATTCCGTTATCCATCTGCAAGTTATTGATGCAGCCAAAGCCGGAATTATCAAAAAGAACAATATTTATTTTAATTCCTTCTTGAATGCTGGTTACCAGCTCACTATGAAGCATTAAGTAGCTTCCGTCTCCTACCATCGCATACACTTCTTTATTCGGCTCAGCCATCTTAGCACCCAAGGCAGAGGCAATTTCATAGCCCATACATGAATATCCGTATTCAAGGTGATACGTATTACGTTCATTTGAGATCCACATACGCTGAAGGTCACCCGGGAGGCTTCCTGCTGCACATGTAATAATAGAATCAGGTGCAATTAGTTCGTTTACCTTGCCAAGCACAGTCGTTTGGACAAGTTCTGTGCTCAGGCTATTTTTATATTCCGACAGGCTTTGATCAAAATGCCCTTTGATTTCCGGAATAAATTCTTCACCTGTGTATGCAATATTTTTTAGACGATTCAGCTCTTGATTCCACTCTGATTTGGCTTCTTCAATTTCAGTTTCATAGCCTGATTTGTAGCCTTCTAACTCAGCCGAAAGAGCTTCAAGACCCACTTTGGCATCCGCGACAATTTTAGTAGCCTCCAGTTTTGACGCGTGAAATTCAGAAATGTTAATGGTTAACACATCCGTTTCAGCGTAAAACAGCTTTGAAGAAGTCGTAAAATCTGTGAAGCGTGTTCCAACACCAATAATTAAATCCGCCGATTGTGCTATTTTATTAGCAGCACTATTACCTGTTACGCCGACTCCTCCTAGATTTAGAGGATGGTTGCTTTCAAGCCCGCTTTTTCCAGCTTGCGTTTCGCTAAATGGAATATGAAACTTTTCGGCAAATGCAGCAAATGCATCCGCAGCCTCTGAATAACGAACACCGCCGCCTAAAATAAGAAGAGGCTTTTTCTTCGTTTTAATCAGCTCCACTGCATTTCTTATACTTTCTCGCGAAGGTTCGCGGCGTTCAATAAGATGGGTACGCTCGCGGAAGAAGCTTTCTGGAAAATCCCACGCTTCCCCTTGTACATCCTGCGGCAGTGCGATTGTAACGGCCCCTGTGTCTGCCGGATCTGTTAATACACGCATCGCATTGATCATAGCCGACATCAGCTGTTCTGGACGGCTGACTCGATCCCAGTACTTGCTGACGGACCGGAAAGCATCATTTGTAGAAAGAGATAAATCATGTGTTTGTTCAATTTGTTGAAGAACCGGGTCCGGCTGGCGAGTCGCAAACACATCGCTTGGCAAAAGCAGCACCGGAATATTGTTTGCAGTAGCTGTCGCAGCCGATGTAACCATATTCGCTGAGCCTGGACCAACGGAAGAAGAGCAGGCCATGATCTGTTTTCGATGTTTTTGTTTTGCAAAAGCTACTGCAGCATGAGCCATTCCCTGTTCGTTTCTTCCTTGATATACTTCAAGCTCCCCTGGGTTTTCCTGCAGCGCTTGCCCGATACCCACCACATTTCCATGTCCAAAAATGGTGAATACTCCTTTGATGAAACGTTCTTTTTTTCCATCAAACTCTACATATTGCTGATTTAGAAACTTTACTAAAGCTTGACTTGTTGTTAACCTTATCGTTTTCATATACCTTCCTACCTTATCTTCTGAAATTAATCATTAACAGATTGATTTTTTTACACTATTTCTTCTTTTTTAAATGAAATCGATTTCATAAAATTTGATAGATGGGGTTCTACCCTCTTGCTTCCTAGCTTTCTCCTTGATTTCAGCTGCTATTTAGGGAGGAGAAAAATGCTTTTACTCCCTGCATTTTTTAACGCTTGAAGATTGAAAAAAGATCGAAAATTGATCATAAATTCCACTTTCAAATGAAATCGATTTCATTTGGTGTTAAAAAAATATTTTCCAAACTTCATTCTTAACTTTCCCATCATTTTTTCATACTCTGTCTTACCTGTAAAATCAATTCTATTAAACTATTTAACTCCACTTGATGAAATCGATTTCATCAAGTTTTAAAAGCGCTTTCTTATCTATGAACCTAGTTTATAATATTCAGTTTACTTTGTAAACACTTTTTTAAAAATTTTGTTAGTTTATATTTTTATTAATTGTAATCGCTTTATAGATGGGCGCGAACAGAGGAAAAAGAGACTAGGCATACCTCTTTGTATGCCTACTGGCTCTAGATCTAAGCATATGTACAGTAACTGAAAAACAGTTATTCCTGCGCAATGATAAGGTTAATCTCATTTTCTTGTGCATAGTGCTGATAGCTAACGTCCACTTTATCTGTGATTAAATAATCAACTTCATGCAGCTCACAGTACGTAATCATTGCATACTTATCAAATTTCGTATGATCCGCTAATAAAAACACTTTTGTACTTCTTTTTATGACGGTTTCTTTAATTTCACTTTCAACGGACGATGAATTGGTAACGCCATTTGATATGGAAATACCCGTAGAAGCCATAAATACTTTATCGAAGTTGTAGTTCTTTACAGGATTGGCATGGTTAAAACTAGAAAATGATTGAGTTTCACGCTCAAGATAACCACCCGTGGAAATTACCTTTAGCGTATCAAAAGGCAAGGCTTTGATGATAACATCTAAACTATTGGTAACAATCGTTATCGATTTGTCTTTTAGAAATTCAATCATTTCTAACGTAGTAGTTCCTGAATCAATAAATATGACATCTCCGTCTTCTACATACTGAGCCGCCTTTTTAGCAATTAAACGCTTTTGAAACTGATTTCTTGTTTGTCTCTCATTAAATGATTCAAGCTTCACATGGTTAACAGCTACTCCGCCGTATACTTTTTTTATATATCCTTCATCGACTAACTTTTGAACGTCGCGTCGAATCGTATTTTTAGAGACTTCAAACACCGAAACCAAATCATCTAATGAGACAGATTCATGTTCAAAAACATACTCTTGAATTTGTTGAATTCGCTTCGTTTTTAACATTTCTACCTCCTTCGTTTATCTTTCTTTTCGTTTTTTTGTTACTTACTATTATAACCCTTACAAAAGGTGTTTTCTAGAAGAGTAACTGCTAAAACAAAGAGAGATTGAGACATAACTAAATCATTCTTAGCTAAAGACAAACAAATTGGATACATGAGCTAGTATAGATCGCTTGTTACACCGCTGTTGATTTCCGTGCAAGGCTTCGCATTCCGCGGGCGGCCGGTGAGCCTCCTCGTAGCGTACGCTCCTGCGGGGTCTCACCTCTTCCGCTTTTCTCGCAGGAGTCTTCGCCTTGCCCTCCAACCAACAGCTAGAAGCAACTACAGACCTGAAACCTACGTTCACCATCACCCTGAAAAAATCCGAACGAGTTGGATTCTCTATCAAGAATCTCCATTCATCGTTCGGATCTTGCTTCAACTAAAATGCTTTTGCCCAGTCTCTTTTTTATTGAGCTTTATTACTTGTATGAAACTCTCTCATTTTCTCTTTTACAGTCGCTATAACCGCTTCTTTTCCCGGTGTAAGAATTGTTCTCGGATCATACACTACACTGTCGCTTTCCAATGTTTGACGAACAGCACGCGTCCAGGCCTGAAGACACTCAGTATTCACATTAATTTTCGCATGTCCAAGAGCTATTGCTTTTTGAATTTGGTAGTTTGGTATACCGGAACCGCCGTGTAAAACTAGCGGCACATCTGTTAAATCAGCTATTTCTTTCATTTCATCAAAGCCTAGCTGTGGTTCACCTTGGTACTGTCCGTGACCTGAACCTAAAGCAGCCGCTAAAGCATCGACTCCCGTTTCTTTTACAAGACGCAGACATTCAGCGGGATCAGCGTACACGATGTTGCCAACAAGCCCGTCTTCCATGCCTCCGACTGTTCCAACTTCAGCTTCAACGGAGACATACTGAGCAGCAGCATAGTCTACTACTTGCTTAGTCATTGCAATATTTTCATCAATTGGATAGTGAGAACCGTCAAACATGACCGAGCTAAATCCAGCGTCGATAGCTTTTTTACATCTTTCTACACTCATACCGTGATCTAAGTGAAGCGCGACAGGAACGGTAATGTTCATTTCGTCTAACAGACCTTCGATCATCCCCACAATGGTTTTAAAACCGCCTAAATAATCTACAAGCCTGTCTGAAACCGCTGCAATGACAGGAGCTTTTTCCTCTTGGGCAGCTTGTAAAATAGCCTGTGCCCACTGCAGACTGTTAATATTATACTGACCAACCGCGTAGTTTCCTTTTTTAGCAGCATGAAGCATATCCTTCATTGATACTAGTTTTGAAGATACTAACGTCACCGACTGACACTCCTTATCATGAATATGATTTTGTTGCTTCAAAGCTGTAATATGCCGAGATAGCCTTGATGGTTGTCTCTTTAGCTGTCTTAATTGCTTCTTCCGCACTTAATTGATAATATTCAGGACGGAATAGCTCCACAGATACCGCGTCTTTATAGCCTTTTTCTTTTAATGTTGAGAAAATAGCGTCTAAATCAATTGCTCCTAGACCTGGCCATACTCGATCTTCATCTGTTAAGAAGCCAATAGGAAAATCTTCCGTGTCATCGATATGAACGATAAATATTTTGGAAATATCCGCTTGTTTTAAGTCTTCTAATTTTGACCCCATCGCATGGAAGTGGAAGCAGTCAAAAACTAAGCCTACGTTATCTCGGTTTACAGCTTGAACAATATCATAAGCTTGACCAAACGTATTAACTGTACACTGAGGATGACCTACAAACTCAACGGCGATTTTAACTCCGTAAGGTTCAGCCAATTCCGATAATTCATTCAGCACTTGTACGCAGCTATCTTTAATCTCTGCTTTTACTATTTTTTGTTCTGTTACTAAAGGAACGGCTACGATATATTGAGCACCTATCTTTTGAGCAGTTTCTAGCATACTTTTAAACTCTTCTATAACTTCCTTATACTCTTTTTCACTGCGGTTATTAAAGAAGACTAAAGCATTCAGCGCTAGTGGTTTGATATGATTTGTATTAAAAAACTGCGCTAAATCATCCATTGAGTGACTTTCTAAATACTCAGGCAGTTTATCCATTGTACGAATTTCGATATAATCATATCCGTGCTTGTTACAATACTCCAGGTCTTTTTTTAGATTTGAATTTTCTAATGTTGTCGCTTCGTTAAAACATAATTTCATAGTCATTCTCTCCATTCTTCACTTAAATAATTTTATTATCATTCATTACGTCAGAGCCTTCATTATCATAACTTCGGAAGCTTTGCTCCAATTCTTCAAGTGTAAGCCCTTTCGTTTCTGGTAAAAACTTTTTAACAAATAGAATCGCTCCGATTCCGAGTACTACAAAGACAAAAAACGTAGTGGATAAGCCAATGCTGGCTAGTAAAACAGGAAACGTTAAGCCTACAAGGAAGTTAATTCCCCACAGACAAAATACGGTAACACCCATCCCTAAGCCTCTTAGTCGTAAAGGGAAGATTTCTGAAAGCATTAGCCACGTTACCGGAGATATAGCTCCCTGCTGAAACGCGAGGAACGTAATCGTTAAGGCTAATACGATATATGGAAGTGCCGCAGATCCTTCAAATACAAGAGAAAATATACCAATCAGCAGTAGGGCAGTGGTAGTTCCCACCAATCCCGTTATAAGCATTGGCCTGCGTCCAACTTTACCTAGCAGCCAAATCCCTACAAAAGTTGCTAAAACAGATATCACACCATTTCCAATATTTCCAATAAGAGCCGCTTCTGTTTGAAAACCTGCATCTTTTAAAATTTCAGTGCCGTAATACATAATGGAGTTTACGCCGGTAATTTGCTGCACGACAGCAATTCCAATACCAAGGAAAACGACTCTTCGCACCCATGGTGTTGTTAAGTCTTTAAACGTTGCTTTTTCCACTTTTGCTTCTTGATCGTAAGCGCTCTCAATCTCCTGCAGCTCTGATTTGGCTCTTTTACCTTCCCTTATCTTTTGAAGAACCGTTAGCGCTTCATTATTTTTCCCTTTTGACACAAGCCAGCGGGGACTTTCTGGTACTCTAAGCATGCCAAAGAATAAAAAGACAGCTGGAATTGCAGCAATTGGCAGCATATAACGCCAAACGTGAGGGGTTTCGCCTAGCATATTTCCGATAATCGCGTTAAACGTAAAAGCTAGAAGCTGGCCAGTAACAATCATGAGTTCATTTTGAGTTACCATTTTCCCTCGGGTTTCAGCCGGTGACATTTCAGCTAAATATGTCGGTACGGTAACAGATGCGCCGCCTACAGCAAGTCCTAATAGAAAACGGCAAAGAATCATAATGGCTGCGTTTGGTGAAATCGCACATCCAATTGTGGAGACAAAAAACAGAATAGCAAGATACAAAATCGTTTTTCGCCGCCCGTTATAATCTGATAGCCTCCCCCCTACTACCGCACCGAATGCAGCACCAAATAAAAGAGCGCTCGTTACAAGACCTTGAGTAAAAGAGTTAAGATTCAATTGATCAGATTCAGACATATAAGGCAATGCCCCGTTAATAACTCCCGTGTCATATCCAAAAAGCAGTCCACCAAACGTAGAGACTAAAATAATCGTACGTAAAAATGAATGTTGATTTCCCTGTTTACCCATGCTAATTCCCCCGTCTTATTTTAAGAATGAATAACTAACTTTTCGTTAATGTACTTGCGGGCCATTAAAGCATATTCCAGTGGATGCGCAATTGAAGGGTCCTGTTCAGCCTCAACTACAATCCATCCTTTGTAATTATAATCAACTAACGCTTTATACACGTTTGTAAAATCTACACATCCATCACCTGGCACGGTAAACATACCTGCTAGGAATGATTGCAAAAATGATTTCCCTTCTTTTTTGCATTGCTCCAGTACGTTTCTTCTTGCATCCTTAAAGTGAACGTGCTTGATACGATCTATATGTTTATGTAATAGCTCCATATAGTCTCCGTCAGAAACATAAATATGTCCTGTATCATATAGGAGATGAACATGATTTGCGTCCGTTCCATCCATTAACCGATCAATTTCAGCTAATGTTTGTACACCTGTTCCCATATGGTGATGATAGACAAGATGTAAACCGTATTCTGCTGCGATTTTTCCGAGCTCATTTAATCCTGTACACAATGCTTCCCATTCTTGATCACTGAAATATGGTTTTTCAGCAAAAACATTCTTTTCAATTCCTTGAACACTATAAGTTTGCTCTGATACGACCGCCACGTCAGCATGAACTTCCTGCAGATACTGACAATGTTTATGAAATAAACTTGACGTTTCCTGTATGCCATCACGAATGATAAAACTACTAAACCACTGTCCTGCAATTCTTAAATTTCGAAGCTTAAGCTCCTTGTTTAATATGCTTGGTTCAGGAAAAAAACCTCCCACCTCTGTTCCTTGAAAGCCCGCTACGACGATATCGCTTAAAAGATGCTGCAATGTGTTTTCTGCACCAATTTCAGGAATATCATCATTTCTCCAGCCGATTGGAGCAATTCCCCACAGAATATTTTCATTTCCCATTTTGATTCCTCTTTTCCCCTTATTGTGTAATGTTGCCTCACTAACAATAGATAGTAGTAAAACTTACCAATCTTATAACTTTACAAATGAAATCGATTTCATTTGCAGATAAACGAACTCCCTTGTTATGTTTTGGTTAAATATTGGTTAAGTTTGAATTAATATTAATATTAAAAACGCTTTCAGTCAATAATAAAATTTCAGAATTTTTTATATACCGCATCGCCCTAAAAGTTTATTCAGCCTAAAAATGCCACTTATAAAAGAGATAGCATCCACTTATATAACCATACAAAAAAGCTTTATTTACCGTTATTCTAACAGTAGACAAAGCTTTTATCAGCAAAGTTATATTTCTTATTTTAATAGTATTATTATTTAATATGACTTTATGGAATAAATATATAAAAAGAATAGCCTACTCTTTTTATCATCAGTTTCCTTTTACTTTTATAATGGCTTCTCCGTAGCTTGTCATTGACGTTTTGAATTCAGTTATGAACTGTTCTACTTTTGAAATAGATTTTTTCATTTCATCGTCCCCTTTGCCTCTTATATAGCTCTATTATCAACAATTGTCTAGCGTTTGACAAAGTCAGTGGAAACGGAAACATTCAGCATGAAAACGTACACATGTCTGTTAAAAGCGGCAAATATTCTCATTTGCTTAGTATTTCATCATTTTTCTTTGTTTTTCAGAATCTCTTCTCACACGTTTTGCTTATCCAACAAAAGGAGTGATGGAAGCTGTTCTTTAAAAGCGGCATCAGGCTCTTTTCCCATCCTCTCATACCCGCAGTGGAATGACTATGGATATTGACATCAGGTTCAGCTTTTCTTCCCTTTTTATTAAAATTACCTCTTGCATTAAAGTCAACTTTAACGTTTAAGCTAGTTTTATAGCTTTTAAAAACCCAAAAAAAGGAGAAACAGTATGCTGATTAAAAGAATGACGGTGCAGCTTTCCGGTGGACTTCAAGCTAGACATACGGCTTTATTTGCGCGTGAAGCTTGTTCGTTTCAAAGTGAAATTTTTCTTGCGAAAGATGGAAAATCTGCAAATGGAAAAAGCATCATGAAAGTAATGGCTTTGGCTGTTAAGAAAGGAGATGAAATAACGTTACTGACAGATGGAGTTGATGAACAGGCCGCCGCCTGCACCCTTGAAAAATTTCTTTTAACTAAACATAGATAGGAAGCTGCTTTGCAATTTCTCCCTCTCCTTTTTTTATAAAATCATAGAAAAAAATATTTTCAAAAAAGGTCTTGCTTTAAAGTCGACTTTAACGTTTAAGCTAATCTTGTAGCTTTTAAATATATCAAATATAGTCGGTGAACTTTATTGTATGAGCAAACTGATTATGTTTAGTACGAAAGGATTGTGTTTTTAATTATGTGTAATCAACATACAACAACATCACGTGTTCTAAGTGCGCCACATGCAAAGGCAAAATTCGAGAACACGACAATTGAACGCAGAGAACTGCGACCAGACGACGTTTTAATTGATATTAAGTTTAGCGGTATCTGTCACTCTGATATTCATAGCGCATTTGATGAGTGGGGCGGCGGAATGTTCCCAATGGTTCCTGGTCACGAAATCGCGGGAGTAGTTGAAGCCGTGGGAGAAAACGTAACAAAATACGCGGTTGGTGATCGCGTGGGCGTTGGATGCTTCGTTGACTCTTGCGGAGAGTGCGAGTACTGCCTGAACGGAGACGAGCAATACTGTACAAAAGGCGTTGTTCAAACGTATAATTCGTTGGATTACGATGGAAACCCTACATACGGCGGATACAGCCAAAAAATCGTCGTAAAAGAAGGGTTCGTGGTTCGTATTCCTGATAGCTTGAGTATGGATGCAGCAAGTCCGCTTCTATGTGCGGGGATTACGACATTTTCTCCATTAAAGCACTGGAATGCTGGTCCTGGCAAAAAAGTTGCGATCGTGGGAATGGGCGGTCTTGGACATGTAGCGATTCAATTTGCACATGCAATGGGTGCTGAAGTTACAGTATTGAGCCGTTCTAACAATAAAAAAGAAGAAGCTCTAAGCTTTGGCGCAGATCATTATTTTGCGACAAGTGATGAGACGACGTTCACTGAATTAGCCGGTCGCTTTGACCTTATCTTGAACACGGTGTCGGCTAATTTAAACGTGGATCAATATTTATCTTTACTTCGCGTAGATGGAACGCTTGTCAACGTTGGCGCACCTGCTAACCCAGATCAATACAGCGTATTCTCCCTCATCATGGGACGTCGCAGCATTGCTGGTTCACTTGTAGGCGGCATTCGTGAAACACAAGAAATGCTTGATTTTGCGGCTGAACACGGTGTTGCTCCTATGATTGAAGTTATCGATGCTAATCAAGTAGATGAAGCGTACGAGCGCGTTCTTCGCAGCGATGTTCGCTATCGATTTGTTATTGATATCTCTACACTGTAAGCCTAAGAGAAAGCGGGCAGCTAATTGAATTAGCTGCCCGCTTTTTGCGTCTTTATAAAATAAGAAAAGCAAATGTTAAATTAAGCTTTAGATGAAAGTTCGTCTTGATACTTTTGCTCTAATTTATCGTAGTAATCAATTTTCGTTTCAACTTTTCTAAAAGCTGCGTCCAGCTCTCTTTGTTTTTCCATCATTTTCTCTCTATGCTTTTCAAATATCTGCTTGCGTAAACCGATTGTATCATCGCCTTCTTGTGTTAATTCAACAATTTTACGTAATTCTAAAAGAGCGATATCCGTTTTTCGTAGGCAAATAATAAATTCCAGCCACTCTATATCGGACTCACTAAAAATACGGTTTCCGTTCTCATCTCTTTTTATAAAAGGTAAAAGCCCTTGCTGCTCGTAGTATCGAAGCGTATGCGTAGGTAGCCCTACCTTTGCAGCAGCCTCTTTAATATGATATTCCATTTCACTATACCCTCCATCGCTATTCTTGATACGCTGTTTTCTTTATGTATCTCAGCTTCCCATTTTACGGGCTCTTTCAACTGAGTCTCTTTTAACTATATATTTCGCTTTAATAGTATTATAAACATTAAAGTAAACGTTAAGGCAACTTATAAAGAGCCGCCTTGAACTCGGCAGCTCTTTTCATTTTTATATAAAGAATACTATTTAATCTGCGGCCGTCACTTTACTTAGTTCATTTAACAAATAATCCAGGGTTTGACTGATTTGAACTGTATTACGACTTGTAGAACCTTCTGTAAGTCCTAACATAACCATATGCTCTCTTGCTGTTTCGATTTCCGCCATTAAGACTTGCATGACAACGCCTTTATACCACTTCACAGCTCAACACCCTTTTTACTATACATATTGCTCATATGCGGTAATCCTAAACCTATCATACAGGTTTTTGGGGGTGAATAGCGAGTTTTAACGCTTTAACAGCTGTGTTTTTTTATGAAGTAAATACATTACTATACTTATAAATCCTCATGCAAATCCTTAGCCTCTAAAATATTCTCTGTAATACGAACCTTTCTCACACTCTATTTCATAGCGCAGCCTCGTTTGCTTCCTATAAAGCTCTTCAGACAGCTCATTAAATTCACCTTCTGTGATAGATCCATGAATTAAATTGTTGAATAAATTATTAAGATGTTCAGTTAATTCTTGAAGTTTTTTTTCTTTCAATGAACGTCACCCTTTAAAATAATTTTCATCTACTAAAATTATATCAAATAAAACGTTTTCATACGATATAAATCTAATGAATTATTGCATTAAAGTGATAACGTTATTTTTTAATAGTCTTACAACAATCAAAAGGCTCAGATAAATCGTTAATCACAGAATCTCCACGTTCCAACTCTTGCTCTTATACCACTCATTCGGCGCTTCTTCTTTACTCATATGATTTCAACAAAAATAGGTGGATAAAGACCATGGACAAAAAGGCAAATGGTATCAACCGTTTTGACAAAAGCATAGGATGAAAAGAAAATTAAACGAGAAGGGGAGAATCAGTATGCACTATACACCTTATTATCACCAGTGGCAAAATCCAGTGTATTACAGCTGGCAGCCATATAGCTATTATTTGCCGAATCACTATCACAACAATGAACATTTTCAGCAAAGAAATGGTAAATTAAAGGACTACGGACCAAGACCATTTGTTATTAACATTAATGAAGCATCAAAGCAAAACAATACCTACCGCACTGCTTTATGGACTGGGACACATTTACAAGTGACGTTAATGAGTCTCAAACCCGGTGAAGATATCGGCTTAGAAATCCATCCTAACGTTGATCAATTCCTACGTATTGAACAAGGACAAGGAATTGTTCAAATGGGCAAAAGTAAAAACAATCTAACTTTTAAGCGAAAGGTCTACGATGATGATGCCATATTTATACCCGCCGGAACATGGCATGATGTCACCAATACCGGTATCACCCCGCTAAAACTTTACTCCATATATGCTCCTCCAAACCATCCATTTGGTACGGTTCATGTGACAAAAGCAAATGCCTTAGCTGAAGAACATTAAAGATGAACAAGGCCTTATGGTTATGCATTATTGGAAGACTTTTTCAGAGCTAATGCTGCGTAAATAGATAGGATATTGACTAAAAGAAGCTGGCTAGAAAATCGGTGTAATACCTTTTCTAGCCAGCTTTTTTAAACTTGCTATACTTAAAAGAGACATAAAGGGTTTTATTGCCAGAGAAAGAATTATAGAATAAAATAATCTTTTTAAATAGATTAAAATAAATGAAAGGCAAACAGACGATGAAATTATTTTATAAAATCCCTAAATCAAACATAAACCCTTCTCTTAAACTAGTAAGAAAAATTATATATATATCTGTAGAAGCAGTGATTATGACGATGCTTATGATTAAATCTTTTACTGTGGCCTATGAAAACGACATAAATTTAATTCTCAGACAGCTCAATGAACTGAAAGTTTCGATTGGTGGATTTGGCATAAACGAAGCATTATTTTGGTTTATGATAAAGTCCAGTATCTGTACCATTGCTACATTTGACGTTTGCTTATACTTTAGAAAAAAGCAAAAAAGAAACAAAAGAGCTTTATGATTCATACGCTAAAGCTTTTACATTGGCCCGCTGCTGATTTCCGCGGGCGGCCGGTGAGCCTTCTCGTCGCTTACGCTCCTGCGGGGTCTCAACTGTTCCGCTTTTCCCGCAGGGTTCTTCGCTTTGCCCTCCACTCAACAGCTAGAAGCAACTAAACACCTGAAACCTACGTTCACCCTACTAATGAAAAAATCCCAACGAGTTTGATTTTCCATCAAGAATCTAGGTTCATCGTTCGGATCTTTCTTTAACTAAAACACTTTTGCCCCAGCCTCATTTTAAATAGAAAACAAATAAAAGTAGAGGCATATCACGCCTCTACTTTCTGTTTAGAAATCTACATCAATTTCTTCTTGAATGGTTCCGGTCACTTTTTCACTTTTAATTAACTGACCTTCTTTAAATGTTTCTTCTTCCTCATTCTTAACGGGTTTCAGCTGCTTATATGAAGGAGCTGAAGCAGAGCCAAGCTCTTTTTTAAGCAAATTAATTTCCCCTAGAAGCTCGTTTCTCAACGAATGAAATAACGTTTGAAATTCTTCTTTCTGACTGTCTTTCTGCCCGTTTTGTTTCACAAGCTTTGCTACATAATCCTGCAGTTCATTTGCCTGCGCAGACTCATATTCTTGGCGGCTTGCAGCAAGACGTGAATTCAATTCTTTTTTTAGTAAGGCAATCTCGCCTAACAGCTCTTTTCGAAGTGAATGAACTAACGTTTCTACTTCATCTTCTTTGCTCTTTTTTTGCAAGTCTTGCTGTATCAGCCTTACTATATAGTCCTGCAGCTCATTTACCTGCTGTTTTTGCTTCAGAAATGAAGACACTTCTGACGGAATGTCAGAGGTTTCAATCGTAAAACCTGCACGTTCATCTTCATTATTTACAGTCTGTTTCCTTACTTCTATCATACCTGCTGATAGATTGCCAGCTGTCAAAAACGCATTTGATAGTAAGTAAAATGGTGCAGCCATTTGGGAGCTTAGCTGACCGTACCAATCGTCTAATGCTTCCTTAAGGCGAGTGTGTTGATGACTCATTTAGGCTCCCCCTTTTTAAACGTGAACTGCGTTTGTTTCATGTCTGCTTAAGATCTCAAGACCGTATAAATTTAATTTTCGTGTATCTGGCAAGAAAAGATGATTTTCTTCTCTGATTTCTTCTCCGTACATGTTATCAATCTGCTCTTGAATAAACTGTTTAAGGATAGGAGCCAGTCCTCCGATATAAATATATTTATAGACTTTGTCTTTTGGCGACGGAAATAGATTTTCAACTTTCGTTAATAAAATTTGCGTATATTCCCTAAGCGAAGCGTGAATAGGCTCCGTAAGATCTACTTTTTTCCCGCTATTACCGTCTCTTTGCTCCATTTTTGCTTTTTGGATATTTGCAATAATAAATTCTTCTAATGAACGAACATCATCAAAATACTCAAGCAGTTTTTCATTTCTTAGCTTTTCAATATGCTTCAAATATGAAATGTCAGTAAGACACTTCAGCGAATTTCTGCTTTTAGGTGCTTGAAGTCCTGCAGGAAGCAGTGCAAGATCAACCGTACCTCCGCCCAAATCGACAATTAATGTTTCAAAATTTTTGAATGCATTTGCTTCTTCTCTATCCTGTAATTCAAAATCTTTTTTGATTGCCCAGCGAGCAACTTCGCTTTCGATACGGCATTTACTCGTTTCAACGTTCACAGTGACCGTTTTTTCCAATCCAGGAGTCAATACTGTAACCGTATGCTCTCCTTGAAAACGTTCGGCCATCTTATGCTGCATTTCACTGAACTTATTTGTTTTCTTAAGCAGCCAAATCGGAAGCATAGTCGAGAAGTAATTGATCTTCACAAGACTATCTTCTTTGTCTTTTCCTTTCAGTATGTTGTAATAAGCAACTGAAGCTAAGAACATGACATAAGGTATATCAGATTCAGTTTTATTATGTAACTTATTAATATGGATATTGCCTAGCACGTGTTTCTCTGCTGCATCTCCTACTAAATAATATTTTTCTACGCCTTCAATTGTTGTAGAAATCAATAAATTTTGAAGAAGTAGTTCCGGTTCATGTACACTTGAAGGAAAATGACCTTCCGCCTGATCTTTTGTTATTTCTACTACGTTTGTAGGAATTTCATAGTAATAACCATCCACTAGCGTTTGAAAAATTGAGTTACCAAAATCAACGTTTTGACGTTTGATATCCATCCTTATTTCTCCCCTTTATCTTTTTGTGACAACACTAATAAGTATATATTTTCATCTTTTGTTTGTCTAAGTATTTAAATAATTTATGTTATTCTAAATTGACAATTAATTGATGTTAGACGACTAGCTACGTTAAAAATCGCTTGAAATGTTTCCATTTACCATTACCCATTTTTGAAGGAAATGTAACATGTGACTTATGCCTGAATTTTTCACAATCGAAGCCGGCTTTTTACCTCTTAGACACAAAAAAACAAGAGAGTGAGACATAACCAAATTAATTCCATCTAAAGACGAACAAATGGGATACATGAGCTAGTATGGATCACTTGTTACACCGCTGCTGATTTCCGTGCAAGGCTTCGCTTTCCGCGGGCAGCCGATGAGCCTCCTCGTCGCTTGTGCTTTTCCCGCAGGAGTCTTCGTCTTGCCCTCCAATCAACAGCTAGAGGCAGTTAAACACATGAAACCTACGTTCATCACAACAACAAAAAATCCGAACCATCAATCAGATTAATAGTTCGGATTTCACTTCAACTAAGATACTTTTGTCCCGTCCTCTTGTTTTTCATTTATTGATAACGCCATTTGTTTTGTTTTCTTTGTGGATTTTCTGGCAGTTTACTAAAACCTATTTCTTCAAGACCTTTTTCTAACGTCGCTCTTGTTTTTATCGTTCCAAAATCAACGCCTAAATCAACAACGGTTTGCGCGATTTCCGGACGTATTCCTGTAATCATCGTTTTAGTGCCGATAAGCTGTAAGGCTTTTACAATTTGAAAAATATTGTCCGCTACCATCGTATCTACGATAAGAACACCTGAAATATCAAATATTAAATAACGCAGCTGCAGCTGAGCACTTTTTTCTAAAGCCGTTTCCATAATAAGCTGTGAACGATGCGTATCAATTTGTCCAACGATAGGCATCACAGCGATTCCTTCAGAAAGAGGAACGATTGGAACGGACAATTCTTCTAGCGCTGCATAAGCGCGTTTTATTGTATCTGTATTATGCACTTCATAAATATCAACAAAGATATGATTAAGCTGATCAAGCATAGGATCAATTTTTTTACTTACATCAAGCATCGTAATAGGAGCAAACTGCTTTTGCTGCAGCTCTTCTGTAAAAACACCCCATATCACTGTTCGAAAAAGAGCTAGCGATTTTAACGCTTGACTCAAAGAAAGTCCGTTCTCCACAGCTACTTTCCCTATATCTGTACCCCACTGGACGATTTTCTTTAAAACGACTGACTCCTCTTCAAATAGCGACTCGCCTAAATACTCAATGAGTTCTGCTCTCCATTGTAAAACTTGGCCTTCTTCTTGGTAAACAAGCTTACGCTTATATTCGGAGTCCATCAGATCAGAAAATTGTATCGCTAATTCCCGTTTATTTTCGATAATTTTCTTCCCAATATATAACAACTCATCCCTCATCTTTTTCTTTATCTCCTTTAGTCAGTAAATTAACGCTTACATTTTATAACAATAGTTATATCACAGACAATACAAAAATATAACCGAAATGAAAAAATTGTGAAGCCAGCGCTATTTACCGTTATAGGTACTCTTCTAATAGGTATAAACAACATAGAAAGGATTGAACTTTTATCGTCTGGGTAAAAAACTACTATTAATCTATTTTTATACTTATGAGGAGGAATGTTAAATGAATAAACGTAAAGGAACCGTTACATCATTCAACAAATCAAAAGGGTCAGGATTTATCACACCCGAGGATGGATCAAAAGAAGTGTTCGTTCACTCCAATGCGGTTGAGCGTGATGAATATAAAAGTCTATCAGAAGGACAGAAAGTAGAGTATGAAATCCAAGAAGGAGCTAAAGGACCCAGCGCTATAAAAGTATACCCTGTAAATTGAGAGAATGGTTATTTGCATACCATTGCTCTATATGCACAAAATTACAGGTAGATTCTCCTATCAATCTCTTTGAACACAAAAGCACCTCTTAGATTTTTATTTCTAAGAGGTGTTCATTTATATTCTTTCTATTAATGCCGGCCGGTCTGCGCTTGAGCAATAACCTTTCCATCTGAACTATAAACAAATACAACGGCTAAGGAATTGTACGGGTCTTTATCCCATAATTGACTTGTATAACATGACGTTTCTCCCTTGTTTACCATGCCGTTTCCACCGGAACTGTTACAGAATGTTCTAGCATTAGAAGAACTCGAAGATCCTTCATATCTGTACGTTCCGACGTTTGCATACCCGTTGTAAGGGGAGTTATTATAAAATTTCACATATCCCCATGCTGTATGGCAATAAGCGCTTCCTTTTAACTGCACATAGCCGATTTTTACACCGCTTTTATAAATATACTTCGTTTCATAAGTAATGGGGCTCTTGCTTGCACATCCTGTTGTGTACGGATTTGAACCATCATACGATAATGCAGATGCCTTACCCGTAGGTCCAACGCCAAGAAATAAACCAAAAATCAGCAAAAAGAGAACTCCGATATTGAAGACTTTCTTCATCAAAAACCATCCTCCTTTATTTCTTTGACAAACACAGCTATTACTTTATTTGAAATTTCTGAACTTTTCATCAAACTATACTACTGTTACATCATAATAAATAGCCGTGTTTTTTTGGAGGAATATGGTTTGAGCTAGTTATTTTTGCTGATAAGGCCTGCTATCCTGATGAGCTGTATAACAGATCGTTTTCTATTTGGGACTGCAACTATCAGGCAAAATATTCACTACTCATCTTCTTCTAAAGTTATCTTGAGTCAGAAGAACGCTTGCTATCAGCTATCGCTGTCCGCTTGCGTCGAAACTTGCCAAGTTACCCCGAATTTGTCTGTTACTTGTCCATATAACGGGCTCCAGAAAGTTTCTTGAAGCGGCATCATTACTTCGCCACCTTCTTGAAGCTTTGCGAATATTTCTTTCGATTTTTCCGCATGACTTACCGTGATGGCCAAAGTGACTTGTGATCCAAGCTGATAAGGCTGACCTGGAAACGTATCAGAAAACATCAGGTCAGTATTGCCAACTTTTAAATGTGCATTTAATATGCGGTCTTTGGCTTCTGTTGGAATAGGAGACTCTGGGTTTTTGGGCATTTCTCCGAAAGTTTGAACACTAATCACTTGTGCATCTAACGCATCTTCATAAAATTTAACTGCTTCTTGACCATTCCCATTCAAAACTAAATAAGGGTGGATTCCTAAAATCATACTGAGCACCTCTTTTTACATTTTAGTTAGCTGTTTAAAACTAACACGAAACAGAACGTATGTTCCTTTTTATGTTACCATTTCCTTTCTATTTATACAACAACTTTATTTCTGTATCCTGCTCTATCCGACAAAACAATTTCTAAAATGATGTGCTTTATTTTTGCTTAACATCCCAGAAAGTTTGTGATATAATTCACAATTATAGATATCCATAACAAACTAACTCTTGAGTACTTTCTCAAACAAGAAACTACCTCGCTCCAATGCTAATGAAACGGGGTAGCTTCTTTCATACATAATTGATTTTAGTTCTACACTTTACGATCGTTTCTTCTCAGATCAAAGTCATTTCGTGAAGACTTATCCCTTTTCCATTACTTGATGCCGTAATATTCTTCAAGCGTGATTCCTTTACTTTTAATCGCCTGCGCCACTGATTTGCCTACATATCGTAAATGCCACGGCTCATATTTATAGCTGGTTACCGCATCTTTCCCTTTTGGATATCGAATAATAAATCCATATTCCGTTGCGTGAGCATCCAGCCAATTTGCCTCTTTTGTTCCGCCAAAGCAGTCTTGAGCGGCACATGTACCATCTCCTTTTGTTACATCAGTTCCAAGGCCCGTCTCATGTTCACTCGTGCCTGGCAATGCGCTGTAAGTTGCCGCTTTATCATAACCGTCTCTTTGGACATACGCTTTGCGTTGCATGTGAACGGTAAGCCGATACGCCAAGAAGCGTAACACCTTGTTTTTTGGCACCCGCAAATAACTGTGCAATAGCAGCAGCTGCTTCACTTCGCATTTTTTTCTTTTCCGTTTGTTCTTTGAATGTAAATGGAATCGTTGTATATACTAAATCTTTCGGAACATAATTCTCCGGAAGCTTGTTTTGTTTATTCACGACAACTTGTATGCTTTCAGGGTTCGAAACCACTTTCATGCCCGCTAATGCTCGTACATATTGACCGCTTACATAGCCAACCTTACCTTGATAGGTAATTTTCACCCAGCCATTTGCCACTTTAGCCATTACGTCCAGCTGTGTTCCGGCTTTAAGTGTTGCCATAATGGCATCAGCAGTTGAAGGAGCTGTTCGAACATTTAAATTCGCTGTCGCCACATACACAGAAGATGCTGGAGCCGTTTCAGAAGAACCTGTTGATTCCTTTACGTACTGCGTGCTTACGTAACCCGTCTTGCCTTGATAGCTTACTTTCAGCCAGCCGCTTGATGCTTGTCCCACTACCGTTAGCTGCGTGCCTTGTTTGACTGTTGCAACAATCGTGTTCGACGTGGATGGGCCGCTTCGAATGTTTAAATTCGCCGTTGTTGTATACGTTTCCGCCGCTGCGCTTGCTACAGCCGGCTCACTCATCAATTTTGAAGAATGAAGACCTAGAGTTCCTGCTCCTACAAGTGTAAAAACAAGGCCTGTTACCATTAACTTTTTGTAAAATGTGTGTTTGTACACTTCTGTCATTTTTTATACCTCATTTGCAAAATATAATAGAAATACATGCTGCTAGTTTAATAGGTTAAGTAAAAACGGGATCCGATGTTTAAGCTAAACCTTAAACAAACAACATTAAATAAAATCATTCGACGTCTAGAGTCTTTGTACCATTCCTTCGTTCCAACTAGCACGTACTTTTAGAATACCGGATAATCATTTCAAAGTTATATTAAACTTGTTTCCAAACTGATACATTTTCAACAAAAATAGAATAATAGAGCAGAAACAGCAAAAAACCCTTACGTTTATTTCCAACTGCTTAGGGTAAAAAATAACTAAAAACAAAGATTGAGATGGTGATAAAATGGACACGACAACGGATTTTTCCTCAACCGCATTTCGAGAACCTCATATATTAAAACAGCATATTTTTGATACTCTTCATTTTTACTACCTCGCTTGCATCGACCAGAAAAACGGCGGGTATATCCATGAATTCTATGACGACGGCACCGTTAACAACACGCACTCAAAGCACTTGGTGAGCACGGCGCGCTTTATTTATATTTTTAGTATAGGTGCTCTTTTAGACGGACCTGAGTGGTGCAAAGAAGCAGCTTGGCACGGCATTCGTTTTTTACAAACCAACCACTATGACAAAGATCACGGCGGGTACTTTTTTGAAGTAGCCGATGACGGAAAAGTCAACGATGATTCCAAACAAGCATACGGACACGCTTTTGCTCTTTTAGCTTCTTCCATCGCGTATCAAGCCGGCATTCAAGAAGCAAAAGAAACCATGGAACAAATATATGACGTGATGGAAGAGTACTTTTGGGAAGACGTGCACGGCTTTTACCGAGACGAATGGGACGTGTCGTGGTCAGCTTCTTCTTTATATCGCGGACAAAATGCAAATATGCATATGTGTGAAGCGATGCTTTCTGTGTTTGAAGCCACCAGAGATAAAAAATACTTAGACCGGGCGTACACGCTTGCAAAAGGTGTTACCCAGCGGCTTGCTGAACGGTCTGGCGGCATGATTTGGGAGCACTATGATACAGACTGGCAGCCGGATTGGAACTACAATAAAAACAATACAAAAGATGAATTTCGCCCGTACGGCTTTATACCAGGACATCAGTTTGAATGGAGCAAGCTGCTTTTATGGCTTGACCGGCACCGTTCGGAAAACTGGATGACAGAGCGTGCAAAATATTTATTTGATAAGGGCTGGAACCGAGGTTGGGATGCTGAGAACGGAGGTCTTTACTTTGCACTGTCCCCTCAGGAAGAGGTCATTGATAGGGATAAAAACTACTGGGTGATGGCTGAAGCCATTTCTGCGGCTTCTCTGCTTGGCGTTAAAACCGGAGACAGCGGATATTGGAAAGCATACGACGCGCTGTTTTCCTACTGTCAAAAACATTTTATCGATCACACATATGGAGGCTGGTATCAGCTGTTGAATCAGCAAAATGAACGCTACAGCTCGACAAAAAGCCCGGCGCCTAAAACCGATTACCATCCTGTTGCAGCTTGCTATCAAACGCTGATAGCCCTAAATTCTTGCTAAGATCACGATAAAAAAGAAACCGTTTTCTTCCAGATGCGTTTATTTCGTTTATTTAAGGGAATTTACTTACTAACAATCATTGTTTATATATTTCAGAAAAAGTACGACTATATATATACGAGGAGTGAAGATGATGTATTTTTATGCTTTAGCACAAGGAACAGACTCTGGGGACCCAGTCACACTGCATCATACAAGAAAGTTTTCGAAAAAAGAATTTTTAGAGATGTTCAACGAAGCATTAGATGAGTTGGATGCGCATCCAGCTCCGGTAGATGTTGGTGAATACCTTTGCCGTACGTACGGATTTCAAGAAATTGAAATCGAGACGGGTGTTGTATGCTACTGTGCCCCATTTAGAAAGCTAGATGAGTCAGATATCATAGAAGACCGTACGTACATGGATGCCACGACTGGAACACTAAAATACAACTGATGGAAAACGAAAGGTTGGGTGCGCGTGAAAATTGTACAGAACGTTTATCGAACGAGTGAAGCTGTACCAGAATCCGGTGCTTACATTTGCGAAGAAGGTGAAATTAAGCTTTTTCAAAAAGATGACCTTTTTACACCATGTCCTCACACGCGTGAATCCACGACGTGGAAACCTGTAGATGATGCCTTTTCAACAGGAGAACTTGTTCCGCAAACCGGACGCTATACGGACGAAAATGGCAATCAAGTAAAGCTAAAAGAAAATGATTTATTTCCAAGATGCCTTCGTTCAGGTGAACCTGCGACGTGGAGGCGCGGATGACACGCAATAAAAAAGCCGCTTTTATAAGCGGTTTTTCTATTTGAAAAATGAATTCTTTTTTCTTCCTTTTAACAGGTCACCCGTCCAGCCTTTCATTTTTAAATAAAGATAAATGGCAACGGTCGAAAGAACAATTAAAATAAGCGCATAGACATAGCCAAACTTCCAGTCAAGCTCGGGCATCCCTTTAAAGTTCATTCCCCACAGTGCCCCAAAAGCTGTTAAAGGGGTACTGATGGCAGTTAGCAGTGTTAAAGCTTTCATAATCTCATTTCCTCTATGAGTAGACACAACTTCTTCTAATTTAATTAACGCGTCAAATTCTTTTTGGTACTGTTCAATCAGTGTTAGACCGATTTCAATTTTTTTACACATTCGCTCATATTCAACCGTTTGGTTAATTTTTTTGTGAAACGCTTCTTCTATCCCCATTGTCACTTCTCGAATAGAGCTGATTAAATTTGTCCATATAAGCAGGTCATACCGCGCTTTATGAATATCATCTAACACATTCGTGTTGTTGTTATGACGCACTTCCCACAGAAGCTCTCTGAAATGACTTTCAAACTGATCAAATCCATTCAAGTGCTTTTTCATAATTTCGCCTAAAAGAATAAAAAAGCTTTCTGCCGTATTAGAAGAATGCTTCATGCGTTCAATCATTTGTTCATGATGAGTATCTTGTAGGATTTCCAAATCAATTCCCGCCGTTATAATAAACTCCTCGGTGATATAAAAATGAAACGAATCGTAATTTTTTTGATCAAACGACTCTTTATGATAAATGAGTGAACCATAAATGAGCTCACTTTCTCCTATTATATCTACTTGAATATGGTTAGAATTTTTCTTTTGCAGCTGATGGCAAAACCATTCATTTCTTGGATACTGATAATGTTTGATGACATCAGCTATTTCATCTGCTTCTTCTAAATCAAACTGATACCATTTCCAATGATCGTTCGTCACGGTATTCATACTTTCCCTCTTTCCCCTTTTATTAGAATTTTTCCCTATATACAATCACTTAAAACCTAACACGCAAAATAAACATACATTTCATATCTATCTTTATAAAAAAGGTGCTATAATAAATACGTTGTGCACATGCGCGATGCTTTATCAGTTTGAGAGGAGAATAACAGTGAAGAAAGATATCGCTTTACGTTCTTATCTGCTAGAAAATGCACCAAATATGACAGAAGAATGGTATGAGTCTTTGGACAAAAATTCTTCTGAAGGCGTATACACCTCTAGTGACCCCGACGTCATTAAACGCTTAAAAGCGCAAAACTATGAATTTCATTTATATATTAGCAACATCTTTATAGAAGACGAAAAAAGCTTTTTTGAATCTTTTAACACGTGGCTAAATAAAGTTGCCAAAGACCAACAGCATCTCAGAACACCCATTCAAAGTATTATTAAAGAATTTATGAACGTCCGCAAACAATATTGTGATTATATTCGCCGATTTGCAGAACTTCATGAAGACGCGACTCAGCAGCATCTCGATATGTGGAATGAAAAAGTAGTAAGAGTATTTGATATTATTATTTTAAAATTCATCACTGAAGCGCAGGAATACGCATCAAACCGCCTCCGCTCTCAGCAGGAAATGATTCATGAATTAAGTTCACCTGTTATTGTGATTAAAAAAGACGTGGCTCTTCTACCATTAGTTGGTGATATTGATACGGCAAGAGCGAAAATGATTTTAGAAAGCACGTTAAAACAATGTGCAGAGAAGCAAATCTCTCATTTGTATATTGATTTATCAGGAGTTGTGGTGATCGATACAATGGTCGCACACGAGCTGTTTCAGCTGATAGATGCACTTGATTTAATTGGCGTTAAATCAATTTTATCGGGCATTCGTCCTGAATTAGCTACTACTGCAATGCAGCTTGGACTGAAATTTGATCATATACGAATTAAATCAAATCTCGCTCAAGCATTAGAAGATGATTCAAAAATTGTCATTGCTTCTAATACTTATTAATAGTGTGATACTAACAAAAAAACAGCCCGAGAAGGCTGTTTTTTATTTTCTATGATGAATACGTTCAGAACCCGATTCATTCTTCGTTTTCTTTTTATTTTTCTCTTCTTTTTGTTCAAGTCCTATGTCTTCCATTGGCATAGGGTCCACCGTTTCTTCTTCTTTGAAACGCTCAAATAACGTTTCGTCTTGATCAGTTACACGCTGTTCCGTTTCGTCTCTTTTTTTTGGTGTATTTGAAATAGATCTTTTCGAGCATTCTCCCATCTTTTCTCCTCCTTTATTATAGGTGAAGCAATTATGTGTTCATAAAGTCCCCGCCGTTGACATGAAGCGTTTGCCCCGTCATATAAGATGAATCATTAGATGCTAATAGTACATAGCAGCCGACGTGTTCTACAGGGTGTCCAGGTCTGCCCATCGGCGTATCTGTACCGAATTCTCCTACTTTATCGCCTGAGAAAGTAGACGGAATAAGCGGTGTCCAGATTGGGCCCGGCGCTACGGCGTTAACGCGAATGCCGTCTTTAACAAGCGCTTGCGCCATACTGCGCGTGAAGCCATTGATTGCTCCTTTTGTCGCCGTATAATCAATCAGCTGAGGATTTCCACGGTAGGGATTAATCGACGTTGTATTAATAATTGCACTGCCTTTTCCTAAGTAATCAAGCGCTTTTTTCGTAAAATAAAAGTAGGAATAAAAGTTCGTTTTGAACGTTCGTTCAAGCTGTTCACTTGTAATTTCTTTAATGCTTTCTTTTGGATGCTGTTCTCCTGCATTGTTCACAAGAATGTCAAGCTTTCCTAGCTCGCTCACCGTTTTTTCCACCGCTTCATTACAGAACGATTCGTCTCCTACGTCTCCTGCAATCAGCAGACATCTTACACCTTCTTCTTCAATGCGGGCTTTTGTTTCTTCCGCGTCGCTATGTTCGTTTAAGTAAACGATGGCTACGTCTGCTCCTTCTTTCGCATAAGCAATGGATACAGCTCTTCCAATTCCGCTGTCTCCGCCGGTAACTAACGCTACTTTTCCTTTTAATTTTCCTGTACCAATGTAATTGTCATCCTCATAAATAGGGAGAGGATTCATCTCGCTTTCGATACCAGGCTGACGGTCTTGCGTTTGCTCGGGCTGACCTTGGGTTTGTTGTTCTTGTAAATTCATTTTAATCTCCTCCTATTTTTTTGATGGAACTTTTTAGTATAGTCTACGTTTAGCCTTCTGTTTTGAAGTTCAAACATCTTTTTAAAAAATTTATTATGTTTATATATTCTTTTGTTACCTTGGAAAATTGATAGAAAACAAGTTTAAAGTTGGAAACAAAGGTTACATGATAAGTAGAAGATGCATTTCAGAAATATCTTTTTGCTAGGAGGTTTGCTAGGAGGTTTTTTTGTCTATGAAACACATTCAAGTAGCAGCAAATCGAGAGGAGGCAACCTGCATCATCGACTATTTTTTAAAGAAAGGATTTACAAGTGAAGACATTTATCTGCTGGCCTATGATAAAGAATGGTCTCATGATTTAACGGATGCAACACATACCAAAAGATACAGAACGGCGGAGCAAGGGATTTTTGAAACAGCGGTAAATATGCTTCTTTGAAGAGAAGATGAGCTGCTTTCAAAAATGGCTTCTCTCGGCTTGTCTAACCAAGAAGCAGACTCGTATAAAGAAGAGATGAAACGGGGGCGTATCGTGGTGATTGGTACACAAAAGCAGTCCATTCCCTACTAAACTAACTCGAACGTTTTTTAGTAGCTTATAGGGGTATTTAGTAAAATAAAACATTTTTTTATCAAGAAAGGAAGTTATAACAATGTTAAACTATTTGGGAATTCACATAGGCTCTCTTTACTTTCCTACAAGTGTTCTTCTTATTACTCTTCTCGTATTAGTCGGTTTTTTTATTTATTTTTTCTCCCGAAGAAGAAGAAATCGACAGCAGTCACGCGAGCATTCCCGAGGAAAATAAAAGAAAAACCAATTTCAAAAGCCCTTCATCCAGAAGGGCTCGCTTCGCTATAAAACAGGCAGATACTTCTCATAGCGAGGGTTTACATAAAAAGGCGGACGAGGCCCCAAAAGCGGCAGTATAAATAGTTGAGCGTCAGAGTTATAGGTTACTTCCACCGTCTGATTTGATCCGTCCATTAGCAATAGCTTCACTTCTTCGCTGTAGTAATATCGCATGAACTCCCCTTCTTTCTCGCATTCTACACTCTTTATACGTATGCATGAGAGATAGATCTATGTCATAGAGTGAAAGAGTGATGCTTTTTGAGGAGGTTCTTTTATGTGTCCAAACGATGAGTTCTATAAAGACAAGCAAGGCTATCCGATGCACCCCAATTATGGAAAAATCACGCGCTATGAAGACGTGCCGATTACGGTTCCTGAACAGCGGCAGCTTCGCCAGCCTGGATTAGAAAGTTTGATGGTTCCGCGTCCCATTATCGAAAATCCGCATTACAAAGGCAGCGGCAAATTAAAAGGAAAGGTTGCTCTCATTACAGGCGGTGACAGCGGAATCGGAGCTGCCGCTGCAATTGCCTTCGCTAAAGAAGGAGCAAACATTGCCATTGCTTATTTAGATGAACATGAAGACGCAAATCGTACGAAAGCACGCATTGAAGAACTGAGTCAAAAATGTGTGCTGCTTCCCGGCGACGTGCGGGAAAAAAAGCACTGCAAAGACATCGTAGAAAAAACAGTGGAAACGTTCGGTCAGCTTGATGTTTTGTGCAATAACGTAGGGGTTCAGTTTCAACAGCTGAGCCTTTTAGATATCACTGATGAACAGTTTGATCATACGTTCAAAGTGAATATCTACTCGCATTTTTATACGACGAGAGCCGCTCTGCCGCATTTAAAAGCTGGCAGCTCGATTATCAATACCGCTTCAATTGTGACATATAAAGGCTATGAGCAATTAATTGACTATACGGCAACCAAAGGAGCCATCGTCGGTTTCACTCGTGCGCTTTCCAATAGTGTGATTAAAGACGGCATTCGCGTGAACGCCGTAGCTCCAGGCCGTATTTGGACACCGCTCATTCCAGCAAGCTTTTCAGCTGATCAAGTAACGCAAGTGGATAATCCGATGGAACGCCAAGGACAGCCGTTTGAACTTGCTCCGACCTACGTGTATCTCGCGAGCGACGACTCACGGTTTGTCACAGGGCAAACCCTTCATGTAAACGGCGGAGAGTGGGTTTCTTCTTAAGCAGCCCAATATAAAAAAGCGTGAAGCCAAGCTCCACGCTTTTTTATTATTTATGGGATTCTTTTTGCAAAGGTGATTTTTCAATTAAACGTGTAAACCGGTAAACATCAAGCTCTTGTCCTACTTCTGAAGGCAAATACCCAAACGTCGTGAAGCTGTCCACAGATTCCGGTTCAAGTGATAGTGACAATAAATTGTTTTGCGGCTGAGATGTTAAAAAGACGTAGCTTCCTTTTGGGAACGTTACTGTTTTTGACTTGACGATTGTTTGCACGTCCACATTTGGCTTGTTTTCGTAGGCTTCATTTTCTATGCGGCTGCTGACGTTATACGCTTCTACTGAAAGAGCCGTTTCTTTCGTTAATTTGAAGCCTTTTACTCCTTGTCCCTGCAGCCTTGCTGCTACATCTTCATGTCCTGGTTTTAAAATATAAGCAGTCGGACGTTCGCGGACAAGCGTCGGTGTTGCTTCTTTTGCACTGTAGTACGTCACGGGAATTTCTTTAACAGACGCACTTTCCACATCGACCATTTCTAGTGTGGAGTTTGGTATTTTTTTATTTTCACTGTTGACAACAATTTGGTCATGGTCATTTGCATTTTTTCCTTTTTTGACAAGTGCCGCTTTTTCTTTTGCAATCAGCGCTTTAATTTGTTTGGCATTAGCGGCTGTTTGCGTAATCAGCTTTTCTTGCGTAGCAATTTGCGCACTCACTCGCCGCGGAAAATCTTCTCGTCCAATGCCGATTCCCCTGCTTTCGACTAAAAACGAAAACGATGGATACAAGCCTAATGAGTTTCGGCCGATCCGCGGTTCAACTGAGCCTTCTTCCACTTCAAGCTGCCCTTGTTTATTCACTTGAGACGTATAGTATACCTCTCCTGAATATCCTTGCTTTTCAATTGCCTGAAGCGTGCTGTTCACAAACAGTTCATCAGACACGTCGCGAATGTTCTGCGGAATATTTAAGTTTCGCCCGGACTGCAGTAAAATATCGTGATACTTCCACACGCCTTCTTTACCAATATTTTTAAATCCGCTGTTGTAAGGCGTATATTCATGAGCGTCGATGACCACTTCTGGTGAAAAGCGGTTAAATTCAGCTCGTATGCTCTGCACTTCCGGACTTTCAAGCTTTATGTAGTCACGGTTTCCATCTAAATTATTTGCCAGCTGACGCTTGAATGCATAAGATCCGTCTGGATTAATGCGCGGCACAATCACAATGTTCACTTTATTTAGCACATCTTTTCCAAAGTCTTCTGTCAAACGCGTCGCCACGGCTAGTACCGATTCGCCGCTTGCCGGTTCATTACCATGAATTTGACTTTGAAGCCAAATCGTTGGCTTTTTGGATGTCTTTCCATCCGCAAATTTCTTTTCCTTCGAAAAGTACAGAGCCGGAATTTCACGCCCTTGCTGTGACTTTCCGATAATCTTAAGCTTTACGTACGGACTTTTATGAGCAAGTTTTTGGACATAGCTCATCATTTCTTCTTGAGTCGTAAATGCATCTTGTCCTTTCATAAACGCGGGCGTTGCTTCATCCACCTTTATTTCCGGGTAAAGCGCTTTAATTTTTTCGGGCTGGTTATAGTCTTTTCCGTAATAAGGCACATCAGCTTGTACCGCAAGCGGCGACAGCAATAATCCAATCGACAAAAGAGCCGGCACGGTTGTCTGTTTCACAGTTTTTTCCATTCATTTACTCCTCCCCGTCCCCTTGATTAGACATTTTAAATTTTTTAAATATTTAAAATGTTACATAAATAATTATACCGTTTAAGGAAATAACTTCAAGATAAGGAAGCTGAACCTTTTTGACTATTTTTAGTGTATGAGACGAGTGCAGTTCTATAAAAAAGTGATTGAGACATAACGAAATCAATCCAATGTGAAGATAAACAGTCAGGATAAATGGTCTGGACTGCTTGTTCCACCGCTGTTGATTTCCGTGCAAGGCTTCGCTTTCCGCGGGCGGCCGATGAGCCTTCTCGTCGCTTGCGCTCCTGCGGGGCCTCATCTGTTCTGCTTTTCCCGCAGGAGTCTTCGCCTTGCCCTCCAATTCCAATCAACAGCTAGAAGCAACTGCATACATGAAACCTACATTCACCATGATAATAAAAAAACACGAACTATTAATCAATTTTCGATAGATAGTTCGTGTTTAAATTTAACTAAAATACTTTTGTCCCAGCCTCTACTCTATAACAAAGTCCGCTTCTGCTTTTACCACTCCGTTTACAATAACAGAAAGGGTATGCATACCTCTATAATGTTTTCTGGTACTTAAATCTTTAAACGCATGCTTTTTTGTGACTGTAAGCGTTTGGCCTGCTTTCCCTTGAACATTTTTTAACATGAACACTTTTTGAGTGCGGTTTCCTTTGGCTTTTACGTAATGAATTCCATACTCTATTCGAAGCGGCATGTTTTTTTCTACCGATAATTCAAAGGAAAAGTCAATGCTATCACCAATCGTAATAGTATGTGGCTGCAAGCTAAGCCGTGCGACATTCACTCCCGGGTCATCTCCATAGCCAAAAAGAGACAGAGCTTCAGGATCTCCTTTTTTGAGCAGTGAACGACACGCATGTTTGACAATCCAGTCGGTTTTAACGTCTTCACCGTGCCACCTTTTCACAACATCAAGCATCCAATGTTTGTCTATGTATGAAATATCATTTAAATGATTGGCTACGCTTTTGCGGACATATAGCGATTCATCGCATTTTAACTGTTCTAAAATTGGCAGCGTTTGCTTCGGTTCCTGCTTTAACTCAGGTACTGATTGTCCCCATGGAAGTCTAGGACGACTCCCTTCGCTTGCTAACCTTCGAATATGGTGGTTTTGATTCCCCGCCCACTCAATCATTTGCTCAAGCATTCGATTTTTATCTTGAATTAAAAACGGACGCACCGCAAATTCTGACGTGGAAAACGGCGTAAAAAAAGCGAGTGCTTTCATTGAAGCTTCCCAAGCGTTCAATCCGTAAAGTTCAACGTAATCTGGAAAAATAGTGCCTTGAAGTCCTCCTACCGTTGGAGCTGCTTTATATAAAATATGAAGTGCTTCTTCATAATCCGCTGGCAGCACTTCATACATGGAAAGTGTAATTCTTCTCATGCGCTGCTTAAGAGCTAAGTCTTCCCAATCTTGTTGAAAAACCAGCTCATGAAACGCTTTTTTATCAAATGAGCTCATTTCACGTGAAAAAGCGTCACTCAAGTGCGTAATCAATTCTTCATTAAACACGCTTTTACGTAACTCTTCAGCCATATCTATCCCTCTTTTCCCGGTACCATTTTATTTTCTTCTAAATGAAGCGCTCGCTCGTACAGGCCTTTTTTAAAGATTTGCATAAACAGCTGCTTATTTTTGACTTCTTTGAATCCGTACTGACTATACAAGCCGTGAGCGTCTTTTGTCGCCAATAGAATTTTTCGTACGTTTTGAATCGGCTTATAGCGAATCATTTCTTGTACCAGCGCTTTTCCAAGTCCATTGCCTCTTGCATGCGGAAGAATAAACACATCCGCCAAATAAGCAAACGTCGCAAAATCAGAAATAATCCGTCCGAACCCTACTTGTTTATCACAAGCATCATACACACCAAAACAAACGGAGTGTTCGATGGACGTTTGAACAAGGTGAAACGGAATTCCTTTTGCCCAGTACGATTCATGATGAAGGTACGAGTAAACGACATCTATATCAAGCTTTTCTTTATTCGTATGTATGGTAAACTCATGGTTTTCTTTCATGCTGTATCCTCCTTGCTTCTCTAGCATAGCACAAATGTTCGCCATAGAAAAAGCCTTTTACAGGGAAAAGGCTTTTAGGCTAGTATGATATTTTTTTAGAAACTGAAGGTTTTTTTCTAAAGCGTCTTCCGACCATGTAAATAAGCGGGCTGCCAATAATCGTTGGCAAAAACCAGTAAGAAAGAGCCGGAAGCTTATTTAACAGCGGAATACTGTCTCCAATATTCACAAGAAGTGCGGTAACCGCTCCGATATAAGACCCCAGCATACCGCGAATATGGTGTTGAAGCCAGCTTTTCCATTTTCTCTTACGTGCTGTATAGCCATACATCGCTAATCCATATGAAAACACCGCGATATAAAATAAATAAGCAATTTCATTCCATTTCCAAATTGATAGAATGATAGCGGTAGCGGCTAGGGCTGCATAAGCACCATGATACACTTCTCCCCATTTTGTATGCCCTCCTTTTGTCTTAGGCACTAGCATAGACACCGCTCCTGAAAGCAAACAAATCATGCCGAGCCCAATATGTATACTTAATATAACTTCAAATAAATCCAAGACGCTCTCTCCTTTTATGTCCTTCTCTTTTATATCTTCGGCTAACACATTTAATTTTTAACAAAATATCCCTATTTATTTACGAACGTTTTCACTTTAATCATTGGAAGGTTCTTTAAAATCGGTCTGTTTTTCTATGCCGCTGTGCTGGGCCTTTCTCACGTGTTTAAGCTTAAAAACCCGTCACCGCTAGTATTTTCCATTGGCTTAGTCGTTTTGTTTTATTCGTTGTCTCTTGCTCAAAACTATTTTGAACATGTCTATGAAGGGTTAAAAATCGGTCCATTTACTTTACATTTTCCGGTTCAAATCGTCATACCTGCTCTTTTGCTCGTGATCACCTTTTTAAGAAATCGAAAGAATTTACCATCTGCCACTATGAAAAAGACCGCAGAGAATTCATCGTATTTTCATTTCTCTATTGGTTTTAATCTCCTAAAATTATACAATATAGGCAAGAAGCCAAAAGGAGAACCACTATGATTGGATTAGTTCTTTCTATTTTGTTATTTAACGTTCTTGCCTTTAAAACAAATAAGCGCTTAACGGCAAATCAAATTGTTCACATTTGGATGTTCACCATTGCTGCTCAGCATATCTTTGACGTCTTTATTAATTTCAAGTTTCACGGCTACTGGTATTTTACACCTGATACAGACTGGCAAGGTTTTTTTGCCTATACCGTTCTCATTCCGCCGGTGAACATGCTTTTTCTTATCTACTATCCTTTCACCGGAACATTCATCAAAAAAGCTGTCTATATCTTCGTTTGGTCGGCTGCTGTTTTACTTTACGAAATGATAGCTCTTCTTCCTGCTCCTTGGGGGTATTTTCACTATGGATGGTGGACATGGTGGTATTCGCTTTTCTTAAATCCAGTTTTGTTTTGGATGGTGGTGCAGTATTACAAGTGGGTGTGTAAAATAGAAAAAAGAGCAATAACTTAAAAACAGAATAGCTGCCGGACAAGCACATTATCATTTCCAGCACGTACAATAACACGAATGTATGCTTCTCCGATGGCTATTCTTTTTTTGTTAATAGTTAAAAAGCGTCTTTAGACAAGTAAGAATGCTTTTCTTTTTCTTTTCCAACCAGCGAAACAAGGAATCCTGCTATTCCAGCTATACATAGAACTACCAATAGACCAGTAGTACCTACTAACAAGCTCACCGCAGCTGAAGCTAACATCCCTCCAATATAACGAAAAGTGGAATAAATACCGGACGCAGTGCCTGATTGCTCCTTTTTGACAGATTGAATATTCATAGCCTGCATAGATGAAACACCGATTCCTGCTCCAACGCCTCCTATTATTAAAGACACAATTATATAAGAAATGGATGCATTCGCTAAATGGAAATAAAGCATCGCCGCAAGGAATGAAATAAGAAACGATAAGCGTATCGGGTGTTCTTTTCCTACCCTCTCCGCTAACAGCCCTCCTAGCCAAGAAGAAATAGACATCGCTAATGAAAAAAAGAAAAGAAGCAAACCAATTAAGCGAATATCATACTGCTTCTCTAGCAAAAGCGGGATAAACAAAATGGTACTATACATCATAAAATTACTGCATAGAATAGAAAGGTTTGAGGAGAAAAAGGTGCGAACCTTAAAAAGCTTAAAATCAATCAGCGGCTCTTGAACCTTGCGTTCTAGCACAATGAAAAGAATGACCGATGCTATGCATATGAAAATAGTCCAAGCATTAAACAAGTCACGGTGCGTCAGCATTAGGGTAAAACTTGTCATACTTACTCCAAGCAAAAAAGCGCCTCCTATATCCAGCGTTTTTGCTTGTTGCTTTACGGTAGACGGCACATATATAAATGAACAAATCAACGATAGAACAGCAAAAGGAACGTTAAACCAAAAAATTGACGTCCATCCAAGATATTTGATTAAAAAAGCCCCTAACACAGGTCCTACGGCTGCTCCCAGCCCCATTGATAATCCAAACAGCCCCAGCGTTCTTCCAAGCTTTTCTTTTGGTAAACTGTGTCTCATAATGGCTGTTGCGTTAGGTGTGGCTAATGCACCTCCTAATGCTTGCAGCGTGCGAAAGACTGTGAGCGAAAGTAGGTTATATGAAAACACACAGGCGGTCGATCCTACTAGAAAAATAACCATTCCTGCCACAAACATAGTCTTATTTCTGTATAAATCACCAAGTTTCCCCGCGATAGGCTGAGCAACTGCCATCACAATTAAATAGATAGTTACCACTACTGATACATGTACGATGGAAAGATGAAGCGCTTTGGCAATAGACGGTAAGCCTACTGCAATCATAGTGGAATTAACAGGAATTAAAAAAGTTCCCGTTAAAATAGAAAATATAATCCAGGACGATTTACTGCTGTTCAATCGTCACCACTCCGTTAGTTCCGTCTACGGTAATAACATCTCCGTCTTTTAGTAGATCCGTGGCTACTTTTGTGCCGAGAACCGCTGGAAGTTTATATTCACGAGCCACTGTTCCTGCATGAGATAAAATTCCCCCTGCATTGGTTACAATTGCTCCAGCTAGAGAAAATAATGTGGTCCAAGCGGGTGCTGTTGTTTCACACACAAGAATATCTCCTTGTTCAAGCTTAGAAAATTGACTTGGATCTGTAATATTTTTTACCGTTCCTGTATAAACACCTCTTGAAGCGGCACTTCCTTTAAAGGTTTTTTGATTTTCATCTACTTCTGGAGGTCCCATTTTCCCGAATACCCGCTCTAGCAAAGGATCTTCTTCTGCTTGAGGAGGCGTTCCGTAGGCAGGCGGCGTTTTTTTATGACGATTTTCTTCAAACTCTTGCTTTCTATTAATGATAAGTTCATGAGATGCCACGGGCGTTTTTAATACTTCTAGCAATTCATCATAATAGAAATGAAAGATATCTTGAGGCTGATGAATTACTCGGTGATTAACTAAAAGAGTTCCTACATTTAGCAAAAACAGCCTTGCTGTAGCAGGGAGCATCGCATCAATATAAAAATGATGATCTTCATCTAATCCCCATGCGTCCAAAGCCCATCCATAAAACAGCTTAAACTGCTCTTTTTCTTGGCATTCCGGCATTTTTGCGAGTACATCACGATAGTTTTCTTCTCTCTTTTTTACGACGTCTTCATAATTTTTCTTGAAGTCGTAGTCTTTACGCACATAGCCAGCAATAATCGACAGCGCATGTAAAGGGTTCTCTACCCACGTCTCATCAATAAACTCATGCGAATTTGCAGAACGATAGCCGTACTCATTCAAAAAGCTTTGTAGCTCTTTTAAAAATTCTCTGCCTTGGGATATGCCTAATAGACTTGCTTTTATCTCTTCTGAATTCTGTTCCATAAAAGCTTGTTTTAATTGATCCGAACGTTTGACTGTGTCTGTTAATTGCCACAGCGCTTGATCGGTTTCAAGTGACTTGTTCATCACGCCTTCCAACAAATCATACACATAAGCCGTATTCGTGTTTCCGGTCAAGGCTCCATATAATTCTTCTAAAACCATCCCTAAATCATTTCTCGGCATAATGATTTCAAAGTGAAGCTGCCAAGCTTTTTTATAAAAATCATGCAGTTCTTTTACTTTTTCTTCTGCTTCTTTTAAAGATAAAGGACGTTCTGCATTTCTTTTTACTTCCCTGTAAAAAGGTAAAAACACCTCATCAACGTACTCGTATAGTCTAGGTTTAAGTCGAGGTAACAGCGGCTTAACTGCTTCTTGGTGCTCTTTTAGGCGATCATTTACGTCACCTGGAAACGGAATGTTTTGTTGATACATTTTCCCATCAGCTAATTTCACTACAAATTGATAGATAGGCAGTTTTAACGTTTCAAAACCGTACTTCGTCCCATAAGTCATTGCAGGAAGCTGAAAGGAAGCATATAAAGGACTTAGCACATGCGCGATATGTAAGTTGTCCTGTACCCAAAATCCCGTTTGTTTTTCTTCCTCACTTAAAAATAAGTCGTTTTGAAATGCAGATAATACGTTCATTGGATTTCCCCTTTCATCTTCATTAGGCAGTAACTGGTCTCACTTGAAGCAAATAAATATTTTCATTTTTTATGGCAAATTCAATGTCTACAGCATAACGACAATACTGCTCTACTTGATTCGTTAAATGAAGCAGCTGTAATGCTGTTTCATCTGATATAGAAAATTCATTTTTTTCTTTATCTGTTGTTACAGCTTTTGTTATTCCTGTAAAACCTGACACTAGCTTATACTCTTTTAACCCTAGTTCTTTCATTATATTTCTTGTCTTTTTATGAATAACAAACAAATCAGGCGTAATAGCACCTGATACAATTCCCTCTCCTAAGCCGTACGTCACATTAATGACAACTTCCTCTTTACTTTCTGTAATAGGGTTTACGCTAAAAATCACACCGGATACATCCGCCTCAACCATTCCTTGTACAAGGACACCCATCTGTGGATTAGAAAGCGAAATTTCTTTATCTTCGGCATACGCCTGAACCACGGATGAAAAGTAAGAAGCCCAGCATGTTTTTATACTTGTCAACAGTTCTTCTATATTTCTTACATTTAATACCGTTTCATACTGTCCGGCAAAAGAAGCATCCTCTAAATCTTCAAGTGCAGAAGAAGACCTTACGGCTACAGCCTTTATACCTGCACCTTGAACATCGGTATATGAAGAAACAATTTCTTTTTGTAGTGCTAAAGGAAACATGCCGCTCTGAATCTTCTTTTCTATGACATTGCTTTCTTCTACTTTTATCTCTATTTGGTTAAACGTTAAAAAGAAATGTAATGCGTGAGATGTTAAGACAAATCCTTTAGGAATATGAGAAATGTGTTGAATCATTTTCGAAAGATTATAAGCTTTTGAACCTACTGCTTGAAGTTCTGCATGACATGCTTTTTCTAAAGCGACAATATGCAATGAATTCACCTCCTTTCATTTACATCAAAAGATAATTAAATAAAGCGATAAAATTCCATTTAAATCCATGATGTAGTTTTATAAAATTAAGTTTATTTTACTAAAAATTAACATATTTTTAAATATCTTTACAAAAAAATCACAAACCATATTCATTAGAATATGATTTGTGATTTTTTTTATAACTAACACATATAAAAAAAACGATAACCACAAGGGCTATCGTTTTTTTTATTATTGAGATACCATTACTTTCTGGCGAACGTGCTCTAAGTGATCACGAACCGCTTCTGCTGCTTCTTCTGGCTCTCCATTTTTAATTGCTTCAAAAATGCGCTCATGGTCAGCATCCGTTTGCTTGCGATTTTCTTTTTGGCTTTTATTTAACGAATAAGCAAGCGCTTTTCGATATAAATGGCCTAAATCTTCTACGGCATGAAGAAGGAATGAATTATGGGCAGCTTTTACAATATCATGGTGAAAACGATAGTCCGCTTCATGTCCAATTTCTTCACTGTTATGAACCGTCTTTTTAAACGCTTCTAACGATTCTTTAATTTCAATAAGTTCTTCATCTGTACGGCGAAGCGCAGCTAAGCTTGCAGCTTGCGACTCAATGATAATACGCATTTCAATCAGTTCAAGAACCTGATCCGCTTCAACCATTTCAAATGTCATTGGATCAAGCATGCCAACTAAGTTTACACGCTTTACGTAGCTTCCTCCGCCTTGTCTTGATTCAATCAATCCGCTGGCAGAAAGAACGCTTAGCGCTTCACGAATTGGCGCACGGCTAACTCCAAACATTTTTGACAATTCATGTTCCGACGGCAAACGAGACTCTGGCGGGAACGTTTTCTCTTTAATCATCTTTTTTAATTGATCAAGCACTTGACTAGACACTTTTTTACGCTCAATAGGTACAAACATACTTCTATTCCTCCTCCAAGTAATTATCTCTCTCTCTTTTTAGTGTTCATCGGCTCCAGTATAACTGTGTGTATTCCGATTTATGTAAACGCTTCAATCTTTGTATTACAAGTATACATTATTTCAATTCAAATGTGTTGATAAAATTTTACTATTATTGTTATTATACCATGAAAACAAGTTATAAATGAATAACGATTCATGTTTTTTTGACATAATACCATCATCTTACATATAATCCATATATAATCATAATTGCCGCATCCGCTAATACATGGCTGATGATACTCGCTTCGACGCTATACCGCTCTCTTATATACGCCCACATCAGACCTGCTGAAAAGACGCCCGCTATTGATATCCAATTAAACGGAAAAACAAAAACAGGGAGGATAATCAATATGTGATAAAGCGTATAAAAGCTTGATGTAACAATACTTGAAGCGAGGAAGGATACATGCTTTTTCACTTTATTTTGTATATACACCCGCCAATATATTTCTTCTAAAACAGGATTAATAAAAATCAAAATGACGGCTAAAATGGTAACTTTCCACCCGCTAAATCCCCATATTTGCAAAACCGCTTGCATATCTTCTGCATGAAAGATTTTACCAGAAAAAAGCAGGCTGCTTCCAACTATAGCAGCGGCACATAGAACTCCGCTAAGAGTTCCCACATACAGAGATTTTTTCGCAGTCACTAATTTTACGTTAATTTTATTATTTGCATATAAAATCATAAACATCCAGCCGTAGAAGCAAATAAATGTTACCAACACATTTTGGATAAGCCACAAACCGAAAAAAACAAAGATTGTTGGCATGAACAGCAAAAGCAAAAATTTTATCATGTTTATGGCGCACCTTCTTTAAGAGCGGCTTTTCTTTTACCTAGTAAACCTTTCGCTTTCAAAAGGTTTACTATCTTTTATCTTATAAAAGTCCAGTGGTATTTTCAATTATTTTTTAATTCCTGCTCCAGCTCGCGAAGACTTTCAGCAAGCTTTTTCTTTTCTTCTTCAAAATGAGCATCATCTTTAAAAACAGGAGCTGAAGGCTCGGTCTCCTCATTTTCCCTTAGCCAATCCGGCGTCATTTCCTTGCGAACAACACGCTTTTTATTGACATGTGAAAGCGGCTTTTCACTCTGTTGATTGGCAAGCGCTCGCTGTGATGTTAGATAATGCTTATGAAAAAGATGCTGTTTAATGTAGGCGAATGCTCGAATGGTATCACCGCTGTATTTAGGCGCGTAGTGATCGAAAGCTTCATGCAGTGCAGATAGCGCAGTTTCTATGGGTATTTCGCTTTTTGCGACTTCGTACATATGCTTCAAATCATTCGCCGAAGGGTACAATCCTCGGTTTCTTCTAGCGATAAAAGCTGCTTCTAACGTTTGTACATATACGTCGTGCGCGTCTTCTTCTCTTTTTATTTGATTTGTATTTTCTGCTGTAGTCTCTGTTAATGAAGCCGTCACTGTGACTGTCTCCGCTGCTTTAATTTGACTATTCCCTTCTGTCAAATTGACGTCTTCGAGTTCTTCAAACTCATCGCTTGGCATAAGCTCTTCTAATTTTTCGTAATCAATCCGGTACCAGACCGTGTTGTTAAATTTAGAGCGATTGTACTTTCCTTTTATAATCAAACCTTCTTTCTCAAGCTTCGAAATAATGCGTTGAATCGTTGAAAGCGACCAAAAAGGAAACTGCTGCAGCCACTGCTGATTTGTATTGTAAACCCATGTGTATCCGTCCTGCACATTAACGCTTTTTTCAAGCCAATAGTGAAGCTGCTGAAGAAACAGCGCTCCGTTCACTCCTACTTTAACTGCAAGCGCCGGCAGTACAATTAACGGCTGATCTTTTAATAATAATTTACTCATCACGTTATCTCCTTTGTCATATAAAACGTCTACTGTATATATACAAAGAAAAAGAAAAAACGGGGATGCTCACTTTAAAATTATGTTAAAATATAGAAAAAACGAGGTGAGCATATGATACGTCACGCCAGACTCGGTGACGAAGCAGGCATTGCGAACGTACACGTCAAGAGCTGGAAATCGACTTATAAAGGACTTGTACCAGATTCTTTTTTAGACTCTTTAAATGCTGAAAAGCGAAAAGCTCTCTGGAAAAAGCAGTTGGAATCAAATTCTGTTTTCGTTGCAGAAGAAAACGGTCAAATTGTCGGCTTTGCTTCTTATGGTAAAGAAAGAACCAACAAGTATCCTTCCTATACCGGAGAACTGTCTGCAATGTATTTACTAGCAGAGCATCAGCGAAAAGGAATTGGAAAAGCGCTTATGCACGAAGTAGCGCAAGAGTTGGTAAAACAAAACGTACATGCCATGCTCACATGGGCTTTTGAACAAAACAGTGCCTGTCATTTTTACGAAGCGCTTGGCGGAAAAAGAATCGATCGAGCTGAAGTGATTATTGATGGAAAGCCTTTATCTGAAGTAGCTTTTGGATGGGACACGCTTAAGGATTTGTAAGACAACTCTCTGGACAGATTTTTTTCTTCACGGTAAACTAGTTAGTTGGTATAAAAGAAAGGATGACTTACCGTGACGAATGCTACTTATCGAAACATTATTTTGCTAGTTCTTTGCGTAACAGCGGGTATTGTAGATGTGATTGGCTACTTAAGCCTTGGCCATATCTTTACGGCAAATATGACCGGAAACATCGTACTGCTTGGATTAGCAATCGGAAACTCGCTTGGAACAACTGTTTTTCATTCCCTAACAGCTTTAGGAGGTTTTATTGTAGGAGTTGTAGGAGCTGCAATTCTTGTTGGCAATAAAGAAAAAATGTTTTGGCCTAAAGCCGTAACCATCGCACTTGGAGTAGAAGGATTAATTTTACTTGTTTTTGCACTTTTATCTTCGTTTTCTCCTTCTTTACCCTTAACTTACCTGTTTATTTTCTTATTAAGCTCAGCAATGGGACTTCAAACAACGGCTGCTCGAAAGCTTGGCGTAGCTGGAATTTCAACAACCGTATTAACAGGGACGCTTGCTAATTTCTTTGAAGACGTAACGGCGCGTTTGCGCAGCCCTCGCTACCGCAAAACGTTTACAGCCGATGGAATTCTTCGCGCGCTGTCTCTTGTATTTTACTGCTTTGGCGCTGTGATCGCGGCACTTGCAGAGCCTGCTTATAAATTTGAAATTATTTGGCTGCCAATTGTTATCCTGTTAGCCATTATCATTTTTGTCAGCACAAAGTTTCGTTCTGATTCAGAAGAAAAGTAATAAAAAGAGACTGGGACAAAAGTATCTTAGTCAAAGGAAGATCCGAACAAATTTGATTCTTGATCGAGAATCGAACTCGTTCGGATTTTTTATTGGCATGGTGAACGTAGGTTTCATATATGTAGTTGCTTCTAGTTGTTGATTGGAGAGCAAGGCGAAGACTCCTACGGAAAAAGCAGAATAGGTGAGACCCCGCAGGAGCGGAAGCGACGAGGAAGCTCACCAGCCGCCCGCGGAAAGCGAAGTCTTGCACGGAAATCAACAGCGGTGTAACAAGCGAACATACTAGATCATTTATCCAATTTGTTCGCCTTTAGATTATATTGATTTAGTTATGTCTCAACCTTTTTCATTTTTCTACTATTGCCAATAGAACGCCCATAATGATTGACGCTAAAGGTCCTACAATGAATAGTCCAGTTAAAATCGATCGTATGGCTTCCCCTAATGACCGCAAAGGACCTTGCTTGGACTCTGCTTTTTTCACTCTCTCCTCTAAGTGTTCGACTCTTTGCTGAAGCTTCGCTAATTCATGCGCAACATCTACTTGTTCACTCATCGGTTAAGCTCCTTTTTATTCTACATTACCATATACCTCCTTACCGAAACTACTATTTGTTTGTAATAACTTCGATGCCAATGTCGCGGTAAGCATTTAACACGGTTTCGTTCACATGCTCTTCTGTAATCAGCCAATCTAGCGAGTTGGCTGAGCTGAACGTGTACGTTGAAGATGTATTGAGTTTTTTAGCTGTCACAATAGCGGCTACTTCACTCGCGCTTTTTATCATTTGACTTTTGATGTGCATTTCTTCAAGCAAAGGAATGCTCATACCGATTTTAGGATCGATTGCGTATACGCCTAAAAAACAAAGGTCCGCTCGAATTTGCTTAAGCATATCAACCACGCTTTGTCCTACCGTGACCATGGATTCTTTTCGAAACGTTCCCCCAAGAGAAACAACTTCTACAAAAGCATGTTCCGCTAGTGCAATGGTAATTAGCGGACTGTTTGTAATGACCGTAACGTTTAAATTCTTTGGAAAAGCTTTGACGAGCTGAATATTTGTTGTACTTCCGTCCATCAGCAGCACTTGCCCGTCCTTAATTAACGGAAGCGCCGCTACAGCAAGTGAATGCTTAACATCCATCAATTCATGTTTTCGCTCTTTGTAATCAACCGCAGACGTTGAACGCGGAAGCGCTCCTCCGTGTACGCGCTGCAGCAGACCAAGCGCGTCCATTTCCCGCAGATCTCTGCGGATTGTATCTTCTGAAACATTCAGCGTTTGGCTAAGCGTAGTAGCAACAATTCGCCCTTCTTTTTCAAGCAAATTCATAATTTGTTTGCGTCTTTCTTGTTTCAACATTGCTTGTTCACCTGTTTTCTTTCTGCTTTTTACTTTATTATACTTGTTTCTTTTGTAAAAACAATGTAAAAACGCTTGATTATCATTGTTTTTTCGTTTATTGTAGGATAAACAAGATAAAACACGTAAAAACAAGTAAAAATAGTCAAGGAGAGATGTTATATGAAGATGATTTTTACAGACTTGGATGGAACGCTTTTAAACAGCAACAGTGAAATTAGCAGGATCAATGCAGAAGCCATTAAAAAAGCGCAAAAACACGGAGTTGAAGTCGTAGTTGCCACAGGACGCGCTTATTTCGACGTGCAGGAAATATTAAAAAAAGCCGAGCTTTCAGACGTTTGGGTGATTGCCGCAAACGGAGCTACTATTCATGACCCGAACGGACAGCTAAGACATTCTGTCCCGATTGATGCACATCACGTAAAAGAAGCGCTTCAGTGGCTAGATGCAAACGAATTTTATTATGAAGTGTTTGCCGAACATGCGATTTATACGCCAAACTCGGGCCGTGAGCTGCTGGCCATTGAAATTGATCGGGTAAAAAGCGCCAATAAAAACGTGGACGAAGAAAAGCTTCATCACGCGGCAGCTAAGCAATACAGCCAAACGGGATTTGCCTTTGTGGCATCCTATGAAGATATTTTAAATACAAATGCAGAGCTTTATAACGTACTAGCTTTTTCATTTGATGATGAAAAACGAAAAAAAGGCTGGAATCATTTTAGCAAGCAGCACGACATGACGCTTGTTTCTTCCGCTGATCATAACTTTGAACTTGAACACAAGGATGCGTCAAAAGGAAACGCATTAACATACGTTGTAAGAGAGCTTGGCGGCTCTCTTCATGATGCCATTGCCATTGGAGACAGCTTTAACGACGTATCGATGCTGCAAACGGCTGGAAAAGGTATTGCCATGGCAAATGCGCACGCGGAAATCAAAGCGCTAGCTGATGATGTTACATTAACGAACGATGAAAACGGAGTAGCTTCCGTTATTGAAAAAGTGTTAGAAACACAGCTAGAAGCACATTAAAAAAACGCTTGGCAAATGCCAAGCGTTTTTAAATTGTCATTCAGTAAATAAGCGGCACAGCGCAGCTAAAAGAATAGCCACGCGCTGCGCTCCTTACTTGTAATTCACTTCTTCATTCACACACGTCACTAAAGGCTTTTTCTCAAGACCTAAAAGTAAGTTTTCGACGGCTAAATCTGCCATGCGATTGCGCGTTTCGTACGTAGCACTTCCAATATGAGGTGTTACTAACACATTTGAAAGCTGCAGCAGCTTATGATCTGCCGGAAGCGGTTCTGGGTCTGTTACATCTAGTGCTGCGTACGCAATTTCTTCATTTTTCAGCGCTTCGTATAATGCTTCTGTATCCACTAATCCTCCGCGCGCTGCGTTCACAAAATACGCGCTATTTTTCATTGCTTTAAATTCCGCTTCTCCAAACATGCCTTTGCTTTCGTTTGAAAGCGGTACTAAGCATACAATACAGTCAGCTGTGTGAAGCAGTTCTTCAAACGAAAGGTATACGGCATCAAGCTCTTTTTCGGCTTCATGCTTGCGGCTTCGGTTATGGTACACAATGTTCATGCCAGATGCTTTTGCTCGTCTTGCAACAGCGCTTCCAATATCGCCCATTCCAACAATACCAAGCGTTTTTCCAAATAAATCGACGCCAAATACCGTTTCCCAGTTTCCTTGTTTCACTTTTTCATAGCCTTCATGAATACGGCGAGCCGCAGAAAGTAATAAACCAAACGTTAAATCAGCCGTCGCTTCTACTAACACGCCTGGCGTATTGCTAAAAGGCACGCCTTTTTTCGTACATGCTTCGACATCTACACTGTCATACCCCACGCCTGATTGAGAAATAACGCGCAGGCTCGGCGCTGCTTCTAACAACTTTTCATCTACTGTGATGTGGCCGATATTAAAAAAACCGTCGGCATCACGAAGCCAGTCGCGCAGCGTTTCTTGTGGAATCTTCCCTTCTCCTTCCCATATTTGAATATCGCAGTGCTCCGCTAGCTTCTCGTAAGCATTTGGCCACGTCTTTCCAGACATAACAACTTTGTATTTCCCCATGTTTATCTCTCCTTTTCCTTGTTAACCCATATGTATGAATAAGAACTAGCTGTCCTATCATAAGCCTACTACAAAGATGAAACTTTTTCCATCCACGAATCGTCTTTATAAGTAAGGGGGAATACGAATGTTTGATGATGAAATTATATTTGAAGATGATCCGTCCGGAGATGAAATTGTTTTTGAAGGTGATGCGTCCGATGACTTGAATGGAGGCTCTTTTTTTCCAGACGATGCGTTATTTAACGGAATACCTACGTTTGTTATGCTGTTTTCTGTTATTATTATTGGTATTTTTCTATTTTCTATTTTTAAAGGAATTAGTACGTGGAGTAAGAATGAGCAGTCTCCTCGTCTATCTGTAAAAGCAAAAATTACGGGCAAACGGACAAACGTCCACCGCCACAACAGTCACGCTCATAAACATCATCATTCACACACATCTACAACCTACTACGTAACCTTTGAGTTTGAAAGCACCGATCGCTCTGAATTTATTGTTTCAGGCCGTGAATACGGCATGCTTGCAGAAGGAGACGAAGGAATACTGGCGTTCCAAGGAACTCGTTTTTTGGATTTTCAAAGGCGTCTAAATGAAGAACATGCAGATGCTTAGCTAAAGATCTCTTTCTCTCAGAGGTCTTTTTTACTGTATATACACATTCATATAGCAAACGACCTATTTGTGCCCTTTTTACTTTGTAGAAGAACTTTAATCACTATAAAAACATACCGTGTAACACATTCATTTAAGCAGGCAGGTGATTTTATGTATTCTCCTTATGCAGGAAGCGGTATCTACTACGGACATTACGGGGAGGCTCCTCATTCGCATCCTATTCAAACGCTTCTTACACAGTACTGGCATCAAACCCACTATCCGGGTCCCCACAAAAAATATGTTCACGTGTATTATCTCAACCCATCTACTTTTCATTATTATCCAACCTATTAAACAGTTTTTTGTAAAAAAATGGTGTTTTATCGAACTTTTAATTATAAAATTAATCCATATACTTTTTTAGTAGGAAAGGAGGTTAAAAACAGTGCGTAATTCTACAACAAAAAATAGTGTGGTAATCACCACTTTACTTTCTGCACTATTTTTCTGCTTTATCTTGGTTCTTGGTTCGCTTTCTCCTCTAGCAGATTCAGGCCCAAACGTTAATACGTTCGGTTCAGTGGGGCTGTGGTTATCTCTTGGCATGGTTCTGTTTTTATATTTGTTGCCTTTAGCTTTTTATATGTCAGGAGTCAATTTCATAAAATTTGTGATGACTGCTTTTTGCAGCATCGGACTTTTAATCGCTGCTAGTACTCTATTGCTGATGCCCGCTCTGTTTTTATTTGGATTGGAAGATTTCTCGGGAAACTTACCTTCAATCATAGGTGTAGTGATTTCTTGTTTAGGTTTACTGATCACGAATATTGTGTGGTTTGTTGTTGCGTTTAAAAGACCATCAGCCACTGTACAAGAAAGCGTTTAAAATGGTGAAAAGGTTGAGACCTAACTAAGTCCATTCCATCTAAAGACGACAAATTGGAGAGATGAGCTGAACTGCTTGTTACACCGCTGTTGATTTTCGTGCAAGACTTCGCTTTCCGCGGGCGTCCGGTGAGCCTCCTCGTTGCTTCCGCTCCTGCAGGGTCTCACCTGTTCCGCTTTTCCCGCAGGAATATTAACGGGGATTTTAATTCATGACTTAGGCTTAATGACAATTATTTCTGGCACGAGAAAAGTGCTGAATCAGCTTTATATTAAATGGGTTTCTGTAGCGGCTGGATGTATATTGATTGGCTTTTCATGCTGCTTTCTCTACCGATTCATTGGGAATTTGCGCATGTACTTTTAATTTTTCTACATACTTTACGGCTTGTAATGCCCCCTCTCTGTCTAGTACAAAGAGGGGTTTTTAGAATCTATTTGAAACTTTCAGACAAAAAGTTCACAGTTTCGTCACATTTCTATTGATTTTTTTCTCTTTTTATACGAAAATATAACAAAGGGAGGAAATATCATGAAAATCAAAAAAGCACTTCGCATCTTTATTGGATCAAACGTTCTCGTACTATTAACATTCGGCCTTCTTCCAGCACTATTGGTTAACCCTGATATTGACCTAATACAATCATTTATTAATTATATAGGCAAGGACTAATTCCGTTTTAAATAGTCATAATTTTCAATCTATTATTTCAATAAAAAAAGACAGCCGATGCTGTCTTTTTTATTAGGCTTGAGAGAAACTTATGATGCTTACCCCTGCCAATATAACAATAAGAAGCAGGTTTACTTAGTTGAAAGTAGCGTTTTAAGATCTATTTTTTGGTCTTTAACGATCGTATACGTATCCTGTTTTTTATTTTTAAAATTAAATGCTTTTATGTAATTATGATCGTAAATAGTTAAGCCGTATGCATCTTTTCCGTTTTCAGCAATTTTTACCCAGTAAGCCTGATCAAACTTTGGATCTTGTTCCCTGCTTTTTTTCACTTCCACCTGTGACAAAGAATGTACAATCTCTTTCATATCCTTTTTATCATCTACTACACGTTTTCCTTCGTCCATATCAACTTCAATACGTGTAACGTTTGCTTCGTCTACTTTTATTAAATCTTTTAACTGATAGGTTTTCCCTGTATATGTAAAGTAAAATGCTACGACAAATAGAAGTATGCATATAATAACTGCTCTTTTTTTCACAAGAAGCCTCCTTTTCTACATCACTTTGCATCTATGATGCTTTATATTGTACAGCCTCCTGCTTTTAGGTGATACATCTTTTTATTACTCCCGTTCCGCATCCCTTTAGTAGAATGCTGCTTCCTACAAGCAAGCTATAGATTAATCCCGGAACAGGAAGTATTAACGTTACCATCAGCAGTAACATTCCCATGCTTGTAAGAGCTACTCCTACAGCTCGATTTTCCATTCGTCTCATCACCATCGCTCTTTAAATTCTTTTTTATATGAAGGGATAGAAGTATTATTAATCTTCTACTTACTTATGTACTTTTCGCTTATAAAACAGAAGTGTCAAAACATCTACTAGTAAGATTGCCGCTTCCCATTACCTTCTTCTTTTTAACTAGATTATGATTTATGAAATAAAAACAGCTCATCTACCGTTGCTCCCAGCTCTTCGGCCAGTTGAAAAGCGAGCGTTAAGCTTGGATCATACTTATTGTTTTCAATTGCATTAATCGTTTGTCTTGATACGCCGCATACTTTTGCCAGTTCATCCTGAGACATTCGTTTGATTTTACGCAGTTCTTTAATTCGGTTTTCCACCATTCATCACTCATCTCTAAAATGTAAAAAACTTTTTACATCCATATCTTATATTATCTTCCTTGTTACTGTCAAATATGTTTGACAAACTAATGTTTCTTACATACCTGAAATAGAGGCTGGGACAAAAGTAGGTTAGTTGAAGGACAATTCGAACGAGTCTGATTAAGAATCAAACTCGTTCGAATTTTTTTATTGCTATGGTAAATGTAGGCTTAATCTAGTTCGTTGCTTCTAGCTGATGATTGGAGGGCAAGGCGAAGACTCCTGCGGGAAAGGCTCACCGGCTGCCCGCGGAAAGCGAAGTCTGGCACGGAAATCAACAGCGGTGTAACAAGCAATCTATACTAGTAACATTAAAGCTTTTTACTCATATTAAACCACTGCACGCCTGCATGCTGAGACTCTGCAGCTCCTTGATTGACATACCCGTTTTTTTCGTAAAAAGGAATCAATTCTTCTTTGCACGTTAAGGTAACCGTTAAGCGCTGTTTGTTCCGCGCTTGTTTCTCAAACTCTCCTAGAAGCATACTCGCAATTCCTTTGTGGTGATGCTCTGGATTTATGACAATCCCTAAAATACTTTGATGACCGCCTGTCTCAGGGTTGGAAATCGTTTTTTCAAACAAATCATCTGTGATAAACGGAGCTGAAATAACGGGACCGTTCACATACCCAATCATTTCTTCATTTTCTTCGGCAATGATAAACGTATCAGGAATGGTTTGGATTCGCGTGATAAACGCGTCTTTTGAAGCAGCTTCCTCGGGTGTAAAGCCTTTGTTTTCTAACGTTATTAATTGTTGTAAGTCCTTTTCTTGCACTTGTCTTATAATCATTGGAACGTTTCCTTTCATTTATAACTATCTCTTTCTACTATATATAAAAACGCACAAACAAAAAAGGATTGACCTCTGAAAGATACAGAATTCAATCCTACTTCGCTTCTTAATGATAGTCTTGATTATTTTGTAAATGCACCAAACGGCTTGCCCACTGGAAGCACAACTTGACCATAGTGAGTATTTAATACAGCCGCCGCAGATCCATAGAATGAAAACAGAGCAATTAATAGCTCTGATACTGCTGCTAGTAAGTGCGTATATTCAAATGCCACACCAAATGTACTTAGCGATAATCCAATGAATAAAAAATCAATTAACACAAAAATAATAAATAATACTTTATGAGTGCCCATTGCTCCAACTGTCATAAAAACGCTGAAAATCAAGTAGCCTACAAAAGCAAATGCGAGCTGCTTTGGATCTGCTTCTTTTGCGAGCGCTTCCCCAAATGCTCCAAGCTGAATAAGCCATGTCATAGCTACACCTAACCAAAATAACCCGAAGGCACCAAAAGCAGTTGCGCCGAAGGTATTATTATGTTTGAAATCTTGAATAGACGCGATTAACTGCCCTATTCCGCCTAAAAAAATCGCCCATGGTAATACCAATGAAACACCGTCGGTTACCCCAAGCTTTTGAAACGATGCAACAAGTGTCACCATGGCAAGCCCGAATAGACCTAGCGCTGATGGATCCGCTGTTACAATTTTAACGTGCTGCGTGCTGTTGTTACTCATGTTGTACCTCCCTGATTTTAAAAACACCTTTAAAAAGATACAAAAATGTACGGGAAGTGTCAATGGATATTTTTGGACTTTTTAAATCCCATTAAAACAAGCAGTGTAAACGCTGCACTGCTTGTTTTGTAAACCTTTATGATTGAACGTTTTGTAATAGATTTTGTCTTGTTTGTTTTGCAGACTCAACCATGACTTTTAGAGCTTCAACCGTCTCACTGATTCCTCTTGTTTTAAGGCCGCAGTCGGGATTAATCCAAAATAATGTAGGATCAAGTACCTTTAGGGCGCGGTCGATGTTTCGCGTCAGCTCTTCAAGCTTCGGTACGCGCGGACTGTGGATATCATACACACCAAGTCCAATTCCTCGATTGTACGTATGTTCTTCAAACGCATAAATTAGTTCACCGTGGCTTTTAGACGTTTCAATGGAAATCACGTCGGCATCAAGCGCTTTGATGGCATCAATAATCTCTTCGAATTCCGAATAGCACATATGCGTATGAATTTGCGTATCATTTTGCACGGATACCGTCGCTAGTTTGAACGCATACACCGCAGCGCTCAAGTAGTCTTCCCAGTTTTCTCTTTTTAACGGCAGTCCTTCACGAAGCGCCGGTTCATCTACTTGAATCATAGAGATGCCATGACTCTCGAGTGCTTCCACTTCTTTTCTAAGAGCAAGCGCGATTTGATTCGCCACATCGTAGCGCGGGATATCATCACGCACAAACGACCAGTTTAAAATCGTAATCGGACCCGTCAGCATTCCTTTAACCGGCTTATTTGTTAAAGACTGTGCGTAGACCGTTTCTTTTATCGTCATCGCCTGCTGATACGATACATCTCCGTAAATAAGCGGCGGCTTCACGCAGCGAGAACCGTATGATTGCACCCAGCCAAACTTAGTAAACTGAAAGCCTCCTAATTTCTCGCCGAAGTATTCAACCATGTCCGTTCGCTCAAACTCCCCGTGCACAAGTACATCTAAGCCGATGTCTTCTTGAATTTCAATCCATTTTTTTATTTCATCGTTAATGTACGCTTCATACGCTTCGTCTGTTAGTTCTCCTTTACGCCATTTTAGACGCTCTTGGCGCACTTCTTTTGTTTGCGGAAAGCTTCCAATCGTTGTGGTTGGAAGAAGCGGCAGTTGAAAATCCTCTTTTTGAATACGCTGACGTACGTCAAACGGTGCTTGACGCTCCGCTTTATAGCTATGCAGCTGTTTCAGCGCTTCCTGTACCTCCTGATGATTTCGAAAAGATGATCGATTTAATGCTTGAATGGCCTGTGTGCTTACACTTATCTCTTCTTCTATTGTTTCTTTTCCTTGCTGCACCGCTTTTGTTAAAAGCGTAATTTCTTTCAGCTTTTCATCTGCAAAGGACAGCGCGTTCTTTAGAACTGAGTCAATCGTTTCTTCGCTTTTCACCGTGACAGGAACATGTAATAGGCTCGATGAAGGCTGCAGGATCAGACGGTCTTTTGATACGGCTTCTTCAATTTCACTAAGGGTTAAAAGCTGTTCATCCAAATTCTCACGCCAAATGTTTCGTCCGTCAATAACCCCTGCCGCAAGTACTTTATCACTTGGAAAACCATATTTATTAAATGCAGTTAGATTTTCTCCGCGGTCATGCACAAAGTCTAAACCAATTCCTTGAACAGGAAGAGAAATAACTTCTTTGTAGTGATCAACGCTGTCAAAGTACGTTTGCAATATAACTTTTACACCGGGTGCTGCTTCATTCAAAGCTTGATAGACTTCTTTGTACAGCGCGAGGTCTTCCTTTGATAGTGTTGTAGATAAAACCGGTTCATCCATCTGTACCCACTCGACGCCTTCTGACTCCAGCTCGTTTAAAATAGTCGCATAAAGCGGAACAAATTGCTCTACCACTTGTTTAAACTCACTTTCTTTATATCCTTTTGACAGCTTTACAAATGTCACTGGGCCTAAAATAACGGGCTTACCTTTGATATTTAGCTTTTGTTTTGCTTCTTTGTAAAACTGAAGCGGGCGATTTTCTACAAGAGCCGGCTTACATTCGTCAAGCTCCGGTACGATATAGTGATAATTTGTATTAAACCATTTTGTCATGGTAGATGCTACTGCACCTTTTGTTCCTCGTGCGATGTCAAAATACGTTTCAAGCGATACCGCTCCTCCGTCGTAATCAAAGCGCTTTGGCACCAGACCAAACATGGCGGCTGTATCTAACACATGGTCGTATAAGCTAAAATCGCCGACTGGAATCAGTTCAATTCCTGCATCACGCTGTTTTTTTAGATGCCCTAGACGAAGAGCCTCAATTTCCTGCAAAAATACGTCTTTTTCTAGCTTTCCTGCCCAAAACTGCTCAAGCGCTTTTTTCCATTCACGTTTTTCACCAATTCTTGGATAACCTAAGTTTGAACTTTTTACACTGCTCATTTTTTCCACTCCCTGTAGCTTCTTTTTTTTTCGCTAAACTAAAAAATCTCTCTTTTCGAAATAAAAAGAGAGATGATACGCATACTTAACTAGAGTTGAGATAGCCTGTTTTTCTCAACACGTATTCCTCACTCCTCTCTATATCCCGTAGAGCTTAAGTGCATACAACAGGCAGGTCTCCTGACTTAGGTTCATCGCTTCCTATCCCTTCCCATTTCAGAATGAAACAGTGGTTAATAAGTTGCTCCCCATTACAGTGGCGGGACCGCGCCGGATTTTCACCGGTCTTCCCTTTTAAGCTGCGCACATTCGTTACACAGCACCTGATGCATTTTTATAAAATTGTCGTATTCAAAACATCCTCACATAAAATAAAAAGCCTCTCTATTCATAATAGAGAGGCATAGTATCTATGAAATCCTCTCTTATTTTTCAAAGCTGTACGCTTTGCAGGATTTAGCACCTTTTCAACAAAATCGTTAAATGGTTGCCGGGCTTCGCAGGGCCAGTCCCTCCGCCTCTCTCAATAAGAGTTTTAATTGTTTATAATGTTTTGAATTTAGAGTTATCTTAACACCTTACATTTACGTTGTCAAAATTTTTTTAAAAAAATCAGTTTTCAGGAGGCGCTGACGCTAACTTTTCCCTTAACAATTTGTAACCGTCTTTTCGATGTGTTTCAATTAAATCTTTTGCTCCTTGATGGTATCCTGAAGAATAAATATACTCTACCGCCGTTTCGATAAGCTTTCTCTTTTCCTCGGCACACTCCCGGTCCATTAAGGGGAACAGTCTACCTAAAAGGTCATTTAAATCTTCCTTGATAAAACGATCAAGCCCCTCTTGCATCTTTTCGTTTGCCATGATAGCTCCTCCATTTGCTGTATATGTTCTACCTCTCTACGAATAGTAGGTTCACGGTAAGTTTTCAGATAAAGTTAAGTCATTAAACAGTATATCAAGTGAATGTTTTCCTTCAATTACATATGTAATACAAATATATGACAAATATAGAGAACATATCATCATTCATTCTCTATTATAACGTTTGACCAAGCCTTCTGCTACAAGGGTTCTCCAATAATTATGTAGAATATGCCAAAAGTCTTACTGTAAATCACAGAAAGACTTTTAAAAAAAGATACCTTTATCGTATCTATGAATCATTCACATTACGTAAAAAAAGAATCCTTTGCTGAGATAGCAAAGGATTCTTTTGTTTAAAACGTTTACGACCCTCAAACGTATTTATTACGCTCAACTTGACTCAATGGCTTTCTTTCAGAGTGAGCTGCCATGTCCGTTTCAATTTGCTCTAGGCTTCGCCCTTTTGTTTCAACAACTACAAAACGTATAAAAAGTAATCCGAGTACACAAATAATCCCAAAAGTTGAAAAGATCACGCCTAAGCTAAACTGGTCAGCTAAAATAGGGAATATAAGCCCAACTGCCAGTGATCCTGTCCAGTTAAAAGCAGATGAAATCCCAGCACCAATTCCGCGTACAGAAAGCGGGAAGATTTCTCCTACAATGATCCACGTAAGCGGTGCCCAAGAAAACGCGTAGCAAAGAATAAAGCAGCAAAGTGCAATTAGCGTAACCCAGTTAACTATGGCTTCATTGACTCCCACTACTCCTAGAATAGCCGGTGTAAAAAATGAAATTGCCATACCCGCACCGCCAATCGTAAGAATGGTACGGCGGTTGAATTTATCAACAAACTGCAGAAAAATAAGGGTTGTCACGACGAAGATTACCCCAACAATGACCGTAAAACCAGCAGCTACCTGCGGAGCTAAACCAACTTGACGGGCAATGCTTGTCGCATAATAAACAATTGAGTTTGAGCCTTGAATTTGCTGGAAAGTTGCCATTCCGATACCGATAATTAAAGCTAAACGAAACTTTTTATGAAACAGCTGTTTAATGCCTGATTGTTCATGAACAGCTACACTTTCAATTTCAGACACTTCAGCTTCCACTTCAGCTGTTGACCGGCGAAGCGTACGCAACACTTCACGCGCTTTATCTGCCATTCCGTTTTTAATTAAGTAGCGAGGCGACTCTGGAAGTTTGATCATACCGATGCATAATACGACCGCAAAAATACCGGCACTTCCAAGCATGAGTCGCCAGCTGTTTGGAATCGGCTCAAAAATAAACGCTACGATATAGCTTAATAATAGTCCAATTACAATCATTAGCTGATTCAAACCTGAAAGCTTCCCGCGAATATTGGCAGGCGCGATTTCTGACATATAGGCAGGAACTAAAGAAGAAGCCGTCCCTACCGCTGTACCTAAAAAGACGCGAGCAATCGTTAATGTAATTTCCTCTGGTGCAATCGCTGAACCGATTGAGCCTAACAAAAAGATAATAGAAGAAATTAAAATTAACTTTCTTCGTCCAAACTTATCTCCTAATAAACCGCTTAAAATGGAACCGATAATTGCTCCGCCCATTAAAGACGAAACCACAATTCCCAGCCACAGTGGACTTAAATGAAACGCTTCACGGATATGACCTTCTGCACCAGCAATAATCCCAATATCATAACCGAATAAAATACCGGCAAATGAGCCGAAGAAGAAGATAAACTTACTTGATACTTTACTCATGATCATATATCCCCTTTTTATTGTCTTAGTTTTGCTACCTACTACACTGTTTTAAAACGCTTTCATTCTTTCTTAAAATTGACTTTCTTTCACTACTTGCCTAGTGAAAGCTATATCATATTTCCAAGGAAGCAGCGCTCCCTCAGAAATGTGAATGCTTACTTAATAATGACGTACTCTAAATTAACAAGCTTTGCATAGCTCACAATTTGATCCGTTGTTAAATTTAATGAAAGAACCGTATGGTGACCGCCTCCGTTTTCAATCCACGCTTTAACACCGTCTTGGAAGTTCGGCTTAATGTTCCAAAGCACGCGCGCTACCGGAAGGTTTGGAGCTGGAACTTCCGGCTCAAATGCGGACACTTCATTAATTAACAGCTTGTAATGAGTGCCAAAGTCAGCCATAGAAACCACTACTCCTTCTCCTTGTTTACCATCAAATACTAAGCGGGCCGGGTCTTCGCGGTTGCCGATTCCTAGCGGAGAAACGATTAGTTTTGGCTTGTTTGTCGCTAGCGTCGGGTCTACTTCAAGCATGTGAGATTGAAGCACTGACTCGCGACCGGGAGCTAATTCATACGTGTAGTCTTCCATAAAGCCCGTTGACTGGTTATGGCTCATCACTTTGAGTAAGCGGTCAAGCGCGGCTGTTTTCCAGTCTCCTTCACCAGCAAAGCCGTATCCCTGTGCCATCAAGCGCTGTACGGCTAGACCAGGAAGCTGTTTCATGCCGTATAGATCTTCAAAGTTAGTGGTAAAGGCGCTGTAGCCGCCTTCATCTAGAAAACGTTTAATCGCAATTTCATAGCTTGCCTGTACTTTTACGCTAGACTCCCAGTCTTCTACACGATAATCACCGTAGACAAATTCATACGCATCTGCATATTCAGCAAATAAATCATTGATTTCTTCTTCCGTAACGGCATTTACATATTGAACAAGATCACCAATTCCGAAGTAGTCAACCGTCCAGCCAAATTGAATTTGCGCTTCAATTTTATCTCCTTCCGTTACTCCAACGTTGCGCATATTGTCACCGAAACGCGCAACTTTAATATTGAAGCTTTCGTTATAAGCGGCGGCTACATCCATCCATTGTGCAATTTGCTGCTGTACTTCGGGACGCTCCCAGTAGCCTACTACAATCTTATTTTGCTTGTTCAAACGCGCGTTGATAAAACCGTATTCACGATCACCATGAGCGGATTGATTTAAGTTCATAAAATCCATGTCAATCGTTTCCCAAGGAATGCTTTCATTAAATTGTGTTGCTAAATGAAGCAGAGGTTTTTGTAATAACTTGGTGCCGCGGATCCACATTTTTGCAGGCGAGAACGTATGCATCCACGTAATTACGCCGGCAACTTCATCTCGGTAATTAACTTCCTTCATCATGTTTGTAATTGTATCAGCATTAACAGCTAAATCCTGCAGTACGAGCGGATAAAGTAAGACACCGCTTTCATTTAAAGCATCAGTCATGGTTTGCGCGTGTGCTTTTACTTCTGCGAGTGCTTCTTTTCCATAAAGGTGCTGTGAACCAACAATAAACCAAAATTCTTTTTGAGTAGTTTTTAACATGATAATCCCCTTTTCTGTATGTAATTCTTTTACTGTCCTTGCCCGTAATACGCGTTTTTTCCGTGTTTTCGTAAATAATGTTTATCTAAAATACGCTGAGGCAGCTCTTCAGCCATCCCATTTAATTTTTGTGTAAAGAAATTCATCTTTGATACTTCGTCTAGTACTACGCTGTTCATTACAGCCGTTTTGGCATCTTTTCCCCACGTAAACGGCCCGTGCCCCTGAAGTAAAATACCAGGAACCGCTAACACATCTAAACCGCGCTCTTCAAACGTTTCAATGATCACCTTGCCGGTCTCCACTTCATATCCGTCATTCACTTCTTTTTCTGTCAAAAAGCGCGCGCACGGTACGGAACCATAGAAGGTATCGGCATGAGTGGTTCCCAATGCTTGCACATCGAGTCCTGCTTGAGCCCAAATGGTCGCCCACGTTGAATGCGTATGGGCGATACCGCCGATTTGCGGATAATGTTTGTACAGTACGGCGTGCGTCAGTGTATCAGAGGAAGGATTGAGCTCGCCTTCTACAACTCGGCCATCTAAATCGACGACTACCATATCTTTGGCTGTCATTTTTTCATACGTAACGCCGCTTGGTTTAATCACAAACAAACCGCTGTCTCGATCAATCGCACTTACATTTCCCCACGTGTACTTTACTAGTCCGTGTTTTGGCAAATCGACGTTTGCTTGAAATACTTCTTCTTTTAATTTGTCTAGCACATTAACTCCTCCCGTTCTTCGCTGTGATGCTCTGCAGCTGCTTTTTCAATCACTAACCCTTTTTTGTATCTTTTGATAAATGCTTCAAACCCTTTCACATCGAGTTCGTCAGGGTAGATTTCCTGTGCGGTCACTTCTTTAAAGACTTTGTCATCCAAGAAATCTTCTAAACTTTCATTCTCACTTTTATTAAGCATATAAGAAGAAAGAATAGCCATTCCCCACGCTCCTCCTTCTCCTGCTGTGTCCATTACGGAAACCGGCGTGTTGATTGCAGCTGCCATCATTTTTTGACCAACTACCGGAGTTTTAAATAACCCCCCATGCGCTAAAATACTGTGAATCTTTACGTTTTCTTCTTTTACTAAAAGATCCATTCCCATTTTTAATGCACCAAAAGCTGTAAAAAGATGCGTTCGCATAAAGTTTGCTAGATTAAAATTACTTTTTGCTGAACGGACAAATAATGGACGGCCACTTTCTACTCCTGTAATATTTTCGCCTGAGAAATAGCCGTAGCTAAGCAAGCCCCCTCCGTCAGGATCAGCTTCTAACGCTTTATTTAACATCACTTCAAATAATTTATCCGACTCTACTTTTTGCCCCATAGCCTCCGAAAATTCACGAAATAATCCGAGCCAGGCATTCAAGTCGCTTGAGCAGTTATTCGCATGAACCATTCCAACTGGACTGCCGTTTGGCGTAGTAACCAAATCGATTTCTGGATAGACTTTTGAAAGCTTTTTGTCTAATACAATCATCGCAAAAACGGAAGTTCCTACCGAAACATTTCCCGTGCGCTTTCTTACGCTATTTGTTGCAACCATTCCAGTTCCCGCATCTCCTTCTGGAGGACAAAACGGAATGCCGGGCTGTAAATTTTTAGATTGATCTAGAATACTAGCACCTATCGCTGTTAACGTGCCTGCTTGCTCGCCTGAGGTATGGACTGAAGGCAGAATATCTGTTAGTTTCCACGGATACCCTTCATGAGAAATGAGTTCATCAAACTGCTTCATCATATCTTCACTGTAATTTTGCGTGCGTTCATCAATTGGAAACATCCCCGAAGCATCTCCAATACCAAGCGCCTTACTGCCCGTTAGCAGCCAGTGAATATAGCCCGCCAACGTTGTAATGTAATCAACGCGCGGCAGATGTTTTTCTTGATTTATAATTGCCTGATACAGATGCGCGATGCTCCACCGTTCAGGAATATTAAATTGGAAATGTTCAGTTAATTTTCTTGCCGCTGCGCTTGTTGTGGCATTACGCCACGTTCGAAACGGAACAAGCAGCTCCCCCGTTTTATCAAACGCCATATATCCGTGCATCATAGCTGAAACGCCGATGGAGCCAATTGTTCGAATGGTTAGTCCATAGCTTCGTTCAACTTCTTGCTTCATTTCACGATAAGCAATTTGCAAACCTGTAATAATATCGATTAAGTTGTACGTCCAAAAACCGTCTTCTAAGAGATTTTCCCATTCATAACTGCCTGATGCGATTGTTTCAAAGCTTTCGTCAATCAGCACCGCTTTGATACGGGTAGATCCGAGTTCAATTCCAAGTGAAGTTTTTCCTTTAGCAATTGCTTGTTTTATGCTTTCTTGAGTTGTTTTCACGTTAATCTCCTTTCTGATAGCCAAAGATACCTATAGCAGCAAGGAAGCGCTTTCCGTTTTATGTAACGCTGTTTGAATTTGTTAACAACCTAAGTATATTTATTTGTACGTACATTTGTCAACAATAAAATTATATATGCACACAAGTATTTAAAAATCCCTGCCTTTTCCTCTTTAAACTTTTAAACAATGTGTATTCAATCGTTAAATCATTCTGCTTTCAATTAAAAACCAGAGAAATCTTTTCATTTATTCACGTTCATGATAAAATATGTCCATACAAATTATACACACAAAAAAAGTTGAATGTATACAACTACGAAAGAAGTGAAAACATGAAGCCAAAATATCAGGTGATTATTGAGGATATAAAAAGTAAAATTCTTTCAGGCGATTACAGTATGGGCGAACAAATCCCTACTGAATCGATCATGCAAGAAATGTATAACGTCAGCAGACATACGGTTCGAAAAGCGATTTTGGAGCTGTCGAATGAAGGATTTTTAAGAAGCGAAAAAGGATCTGGCACCTATGTAAGCAATCAGTATCAATCCAAAACTAGCGGGGCTTCTGCAAACAAAACGATCGGCGTTATTACCACGTACATTTCTGACTATATTTTCCCTTCTATCATTCGCGGAATTGAAAGCAGATTAAATAAAGATAATTATTCGCTGCTGCTGGCGAGCACGAATAATGATGTAGAACAAGAAAAAAAAGCGTTGGAAATGATGCTTTCCTACGGAGTGGATGGTCTAATTGTTGAACCTACAAAAAGCAATTTGTACAATCCAAACATCTCTTATTATTTATCATTCAAAGAACAAGATGTTCCGTTTACGATGATTAACGCCTACTACGAAGAATTGGACGTTCCATTTTTTTGTCTAGACGACGTTCAGTCAAGCTACCTTGCCACAAATGAATTAATTTCAAAAGGACATACACAAATTGGTCTCATTGCAAAAATGGATGATCTTCAGGGAAAGTACCGAATGAAAGGATATATAAAAGCGCTTGGTGAAGCAAAGCTCCGCTTTCAGCCCGAACATATTTTGTCTTTTAACACCGAAACAAAGCTCGATTTGTATGCTAATTTAAAAACGTTTCTCACTGAAAACAAAGACGAAATGACGGCCCTTGTCTGCTATAACGATGAAGTGGGATTAGAAGTCGTAAATGTATGCAGACAGCTTGGTATTTCCATTCCGGACAAGTTGTCAATTATTGGTCAAGATAATTCCTACATCGCTAAAAATGCAACGATTAATTTAACAACTTTAACGCATCCGCAGGAACAAATGGGACACGATGCAGCGGATTGGATCATTAAAAAGCTGCAGGGCAAAAAAGAGCTGCCAAATGAAACTTACTATCAGCCCGTGTTAGTTGAAGGAGAAACCATTAAAGAGTTGAACGCGAAGCGCGACGAAGTTCGTTGAGACAAGTCTTCCTTTAAGGATCTAAAAAGCTGCTTATGGTATAAGGGGATGCATACTAATTGCATCCCCTTATCTATGTAAACAGCAGCGCAACCTTCACAACGAAGCGTGAATGTTAATATATACCCCTTTTTCTATCGTTTGTTTTGCTTCTTCTATTACTCTTTTAGCAGTAATAGATAGCTTGGATACAGGAACGACTTGTTCTGAAACAACAACAAGAGGATCAACCCAGCGCATTTTTGTCGTTTGGTGAACACTATGACAAGAAGCAGTGCCTGTTTCTACTTTGCTGTTAAAAAGAGTAGCTAACATTGCTTCAATACTTCTATCTCCGGAGTTTTTCAGCAAACGCATCAAATCTTCATCCTGCTTCAAAAAATCTTCCATAGATACTATATCTTTTTGCAAAGCGAGTTTGATGACTTCTGTAAGCTGATGGTTTCCAAACATATTAAGCGGGTTCATAAAAAAGCCAATCACTTCTTTATAATAAGCAGCCAAAAACCACTCTGCAGCTGATAGATTGCTGCAGACCATTTGTCCTTTAAATACAACAAGCTGATCTAAAAAGGCATGTACTTCTTGTAAAGTAATCTCTCCGCACACGTATAAATCCCGCAGCGTATAATCCACGCGATCAGCACATAGGAGCGGAGCTTTCTGTTCAAGAAGCGTCCAGCGGCTTTCAGCAAGTAAGATATTTCGCCAGTTTAAACCAGCGCTCTTTAAAATATGAGGAATAGACGACTCAGCCACTATTTTTTCGTAAATCATTTCATGATAATTTTCTTCTTTTTGTTCAAGAACATAGTCAATCACATGAGAAAATGCCGTATGCGACACATCATGTAATAAAGCCGCTACTTGCTCTTCCAAAGACCCGCCAAGCCTGTGTACAAGCATCATTACGCCAATGGAATGATCGTATCGTGTAGTATTCCATTTTTCATTTACAAACCGGCTCGCTCCGCCTTGGTAAATTCCTTTTAAACGCTGTACGGGATCACTTTGAATCAGCTCTAAAAGAACGCCGTCTGCTTCGAATTTTCCATACAGCTCATCATAAAGTGTAAGCATATTTCTCTCTCCTTTTACTAGCTTATTATGTTTAATCCTAAGCTCAAGACACAGCGCTGTAAAGCGCCTCTCCTCGTGTTGTAATAGCAAACTATTTTTTATAACAAAATGTTCAATTCTCTTGCAGAAAATCTCGTAAAAATCACTCATTGTGATGATTTTATTTTATGATTTCAGTGATAAAGTTTTATAGGGAAATTTATTTACTAACAGGATATAAGATAAAAAAGGAGATATTTATGAAAAAGCTTAGCATGCTGCTGCTCATTTTAGTCATTGCCGTGGTCGGCTGTTCAAAAGGAAATGAGCAAAAGTCACAGGAAGTTAAAGGAACAATTGTAGTGCCTCAAACCATTAAAGCAAACGAAAAAACATCTATTAACGTGCTCGTTACACAAGGGGACAAAAAGATAGAAAATGCAGACGCTGTACAGATTCAAGTTGAAAAAGAAGGCTATATTAATCAAGAAATGATTGATGCAAAACACGAAGGTAACGGCGCATACAGCACCGGCTATAAGTTTAAAGAGGACGGCGAATATACGATTACCGCTCACGTTACGATAAAAGGCGACATGAAAATGTTTACGAAAAAAGTAACGATTGGCGAGAAAAAGTAAACTACCTATCAAAAAGCGACCTCTGACAAGCAGAGATCGCTTTTATTATTTCTTTGATTCTTTGATACGATCAAGATACTGCTTCGCATGAAGCAAACCAAGATTTTTTTGTTTTCGTATGTATTTAATAGCTTCCACGTCGCTTCGGCCATTCATAAGCATCAGATTGACTTTGTTTTCAAAAGCCTCATCTTTGTCTATTTCTAGCTGCTTCCACTCTCCATTAGAATCTTGTTTAGGTGTTGTTAGCAGTAGTACTACTAATAGTATAAGAGCGCTGCTTGTCGTCACATAAAGCCAAAACCAGTCGGGAAACCAGCTGTTAATCAGATTCAGTATGATAACGATGGTGAAACCGAAATATAATTTTGTTTGATACTTACTAGTTTTTTTGGAATCTATTTTATTGAAAAACACCCCCACGGTCAGCCTCCTTTTAGCATTCTATCTGCGCGTTTTGTCTATTAATCTCTTTTGTACGTGAAGTGAATCTATGTCATATAAATTACTATTCACCCTAACAAATAGCAATTAATTTCAACCTATTCTATTCATCTGATTAAGTACCCATAAAAAAAGTGCAGGGCTCTTTGCAAAGCCCTGCACTTTTTTTAATATACACTTCACATTTAAATAAGGTTAAACGCTTTTACCACTTGAGCAACAGTAAACGTAACGCCAATCGCAATTGCTGTTGGGATCGCAAAAGCTAGAAACGTCCACTTTGCATTTTTGGTTTCTTTATAAATATTAACAAGCGTCGTTCCGCACGGAAAATGCAGGAGCGAAAACAACATCATGTTAAGAGCTGTTAGCCACGTCCAGTGGTAATCAAGGAAAATCTGCTTTAGTCTGGTCACATCTTCAATTTCAATTAATGAACCTGTTGATAAATACGCCATTAATAGAACCGGCACGACAATTTCATTAGCCGGCAACCCAATAATAAATGCAGCTAGTATATAACCGTCTAATCCTAGCAGCTGAGCAAAAGGATCAAGAAACTGAATAAAGTGCATTAAAATACTTGTATCACCAATATAGATATTGGCTAATACCCACGTTAACACCGCTGCAGGCGCTGCTACAATAATGGCGCGTTTTAACACGTATAGCGATTTATCCAACGTCGCACGCACGATTGTATCAACAAATTTCGGCTTGCGGTAAGGCGGAAGCTCTAGTGTATAGTGTGTTGGCACCCCGCGCAGTGCCGTTTTAGACAGTGCCCACGATACCAACAGCGTCACGACGATTCCAAATAACACTGTTCCCACTACAACAAGCGCTGTTACAAAGGTTTTAGCACTCCCTGTAAAGCCGGTCGCCATAAATAAAGAAGCTAACAAAATCAACGTAGGCCATCTGCCGTTACACGGAACAAAATTATTCGTTAAAATCGCCATCATGCGTTCACGCGGCGATTCAATAATACGCGTCGACATAATCGCTGCGGCGTTACATCCAAACCCCATCGCCATCGTTAGCGACTGTTTGCCGTGTGCGCCTGCTCGTTTAAACAAACGATCCATATTAAACGCTACGCGAGGCAAGTAGCCGTAGTTTTCTAAAAGCGCAAAAACAGGGAAAAAGATTGCCATCGGAGGCAGCATCACGCTAATGACCCATCCTGTGCCCCGAAATAGTCCTAATACAAGAATCCCGTGCAGCCATTCTGGTGCATGCATAGCTTGAAAGAAAGCTGTTAAATATCCTTCTGCCCAGCCAAAACCTTGTGCGATTAACCCGGAAGGAACGTTTGCGCCTGCTATTGTGATATAAAAGATGACCGATAAAATGCCAAGCATAATCGGAAATCCCCAGATTGGCGAGGTAAAAACTTTATCTAGCTTTTCTGTGCGCTGAAGTTTTGAGCGGTCTTCGTACACAACTGAATTTTTACATATTTGCTGTGACGCCTGATAAATACTTGCGACCATATTCGAACGATGATCTTTTTCTTTTGCCTGCTGCGCATAGCGAGTTAGCTGTTCCATCGCTAATGAGTTTTCAGGAGTTAACGGATTTCCCATATGCGCTGTTCCTCCTTTCTGTGTGACTGATATCTTTTTGCTGACGCTGTTGAATAGTTTCTAAAAACGACGTGTCTCCATCAAGGACCCGCAAAGCAATCCAGCGCAAAGGAAATTGATTTCCAACAATAGAGGCGACTTGAGGCTCTAGCTCCTTTAGTGACGCTTCAATTTCTTTTGTGTACTGCACCTGGTACGGATTAAGCTTTAATTGCCCGCGTACGACTTGTTCAATCGCGTCTAGCAAATTCGTAATTCCTTTTTTATTACGGGCTGATATTGGAACGACCGGTACGCCTAACGATTCGGCTAGCTTTTTTTCATTAATTACAATTCCTTTTTTCTTCGCTTCATCCATTAAGTTCACGCAAATCACGACGTTTTCAGTCATCTCCATCACCTGCAGCGCTAAGTTGAGATTTCGTTCCATCGCCGTTGCATCCACAACAACAACCGTAACATCCGGTCTTTCAAATAAAATATAATCACGCGCTACTTCTTCGTCTGCTGAATTTGAATACAGTGAATACGTTCCTGGCAAATCGACAATGGTATAGAGCTGATGATGATGTTCAAATGTCCCTTCTGCTTTGGCTACTGTTTTCCCCGTCCAGTTTCCTGTATGCTGCTTGAGGCCGGTTAAGCTGTTAAATAACGTACTCTTTCCTGTATTTGGATTACCTGCTAATGCGATACGATACTTATCCAACGTCGTCACCCACTTTTTTAACATACATTTTTGAGCTTTCTTCCCTTCTAAGCCCAATAGTCGTATGGCTTACTTGATAAGCAACAGGATCTCCTAACGGACTTTTTTGAAGCACTTTGATTATTGCTCCTGGAATAAACCCTAAATCTAACAAACGGCGCTTTAACGTACCTTCGATTTCAATTCGCTCTAGCTGTACGGTTTCACCTGTTGTAAATGTAGACAACGGATAGGTTTTTGTACTAACCATCTATTTTTCATCCCTTCTCATTTTTTTATCTGAGGTTATATTTTTTCCTAAGACCAACTTTTAAGGTAAAAAAATACAAAAGATAAGTTCGTTGATTTGTAATAGGCTATTCTGTTTATGCAAAAAAATGAACATGTCAGCATTAATTATTTTTAATTTTTAGTTTTTAATTATAATGATATTGAAAGTTTACCATAGGAAACTTTTTTAGTCTAGAGGAACTTACAGCTGATTTTCAGCTACTTTTAATTTATAAAAAAAGAGAATGCACGAAGCATTCTCTTTTAACAACGGCTATATAAGCCGCTTCTTCAACTGTAAGCTTTACTCTTTAGGCTTGCCTACCATCACTTTTTTCGTGAACATTTTCATGTTACCATCTACCGTAACGTGAGCCGTAATCGTATATTCGCCGTCTTCTTTAAACGTATAGTCCGTGCTGTATACGCCTTTTCCTTCGTGCGGTGCTTTTGTCATTTCTTGATTGATATAGCCTTCTTTTTCAACTTGAAACTGTACATCATCGGCGTTTTCAACTTTTTTATCTCCTTGTGTCACAAGGACTTCAAGCTTCACTTTTTCATTTGGTTGAATCGACTGAGGTACTTCAATTGTTCCTTTTACTTCCTTTGAACTTGAATCATTTCCTTTTGAACAGCCTACCATAGCTATAATTAAAACAAATAATACGATGCTGAGTTTTTTCATTATGTTCTCCTTTGTTATGTAAGTTTGAAGCTTTCCTGCAATTTCATATTATACCCATTTATCAGATAAAAAGAGAAGAAATGCTCATTGTCCACATAAAGTTCTTATTTCCACAGTAGTTTTCACATTTTTTCATCCCTTTACTCGTCATTCCCTTCACAAAAAAAGCTGAAGAAGCTTTTTACTTCTCCAGCCTTGCCTTTATCTCTGCGGTTCTTCTAGCATGTACGACGACAGTGCATTTTCTACCCACCGTACAAAATCTTTGCTTGCTCCCCAGTCAATATTTAACATACCTTCTGTGCTTCTTGAAGGAATACACTTTACTTTGTTTGGACCGGACACGTTTTCTAAAATGATCGTCAATGATCCTCTACCGCCGGTGCGAAAGAAATAGCGTTCAAACACAAGCGTGCACAGCTGCTTGCCGTCTCCGAGATCATAATATTCTCTGTATAATAAGTCACTTTCAGAATTGTTTGCGTTCACAAGCTTTTTTGCTCCATCAAAAGGAAGAAGCGTCGTTTTAAATTCAATTACCTTTTCCATCACTCAAGCCCCTTTCTATCGCAACAGATATGTACTACTTCTCTTTTCCCTTCTAAAAAACCTGCCCCTTCTCTTAATGAACAATATGGTACAATAGAAGAGAAAAAGAATTGTTTGAACGGAAAAAGGAGCACACAACCTCTATGAATACACGCGATGAACTTATACAAGATGTGGTTTCAACTATGCGAAACCAAACAAAAAAAATGCAGATGTCTGTTATTCCCACTTTAAAATCATATATTCCTTTAAATGAATTTTTAGCGCTTCACCTGCTGTATAAAGAAGGCGAGCATATTGTTTCTGAGATTGCAGAGCATATGCACATCTCAAACAGCAGCATGACGTGCATCAGCGACCGGCTGATGGAGCGAGAATTCGTCACGCGCGTACGCAGTCAAAAAGACCGCCGCGTTGTCTACTTATCGGTTACAGATAAAGGAAAAGCGTTTGCAGAAGAAATGGAAAAAGTACTCACCAAAGAATATGGTGAAAAGCTTGGACATTTTACGGATGAAGAATTACAGATGTTTCTTCGCTTGTTAAATAAAATGGATGTTTGATAAAAAACAGATGCCCGCTGCGTAGCAGGCATCTGTTTTTTATTTTTGTGCTTTGTTATTTACTTTTAAATTAAAGGTGTCCGAGGTTAAGTCCTTTGACCAGTCTTTTTCGTGATCACTTACATACGGAACGAACTGAAGCATAGTCACTTCTTTATCATTCCGATACTCCTCGTCCATTTCTAGCACTGTATTTGTTCCTCCTCCGCTTCCGCTTTCAAACAGGTCTCTTCCATTTGACCTTTAACATTAACACCGATTTGTGCCCCAGTTTGCGCATTTCCTTTTGATGCTGTAAACGTATAGTGCAGTTTAATCGGAATTTCTTTATTTAACGGATACACTTTAGTATCAGCTATAATTTTAGAGCCGTTTACGCTGGTGTGTATGGTCCAATTGCCTTTAATTTCTCCGTAAGAATCCCGGTGGTCCCCGCTTTTAGGATGAGCTGGATTCTTTTTAAACTCGAGGCTTGTGAACTGAGCGTTAATTTGATAGTTTTGTTTGGATCTATATGATCTAGCACGTTGTAGCCATGAACATCGATTTTCCCGTCTCCGTCCGTGTCTGCTTGCGTTAATTTTAATGCGTACAAATAGCTCCAGCTTCCGTCTTTGTTTTTGATGATTTCATTTGTAATGCTTGAAGCTGAATCAAAAAACGACATCTTGCCAATTTTCACGCGCAGCTCTCCCAGTCGAATTGGCGGGTCACGGTTAAGACCTAGTGCGGTTCTTCTAAATTCATCTGCGCCAATCGTTAGCCCAAGCAGCACCTGCCCGTCGTCAAGCTTTTTTCGTCCATGTGACAGCCGGTTATATAAATTGCTGATGCTTGTCTGCTGCTTTTGAGCAATTTGTTTTAGCTCAACTTCTTGTAAGCAATACGCTTTAAACAGCTCGCGATCTCCTTCATTTAAGTGACACAGTAGTTCTTCCACGTCGTTTGCTTGAACGTTATGAACTCCTTCTACTTCACTACTTTCCGCTTCGCGCTGCGTTTTTATGTATTTGCGCTGGTAGTCAATCGCTTTGTACTTCGCAACAGCCGCCACCCAATTTTCAAACGTATTTTTCTCCGAATCAAAGCGATGAATATGATGCCAAACCGCTATTAACACGTCGTTTACACATTCTTCTTCATAGCTTTTCAGCGTGCCTAAATACTTGCGTATAATAGACGTGATTAACCCTCCGTACTGATCAATTAACAGCTCCAGCCCTTTTTCTTTTTTACGCAATATACACGTAACAATCCAGTCATCTTCCATGGTATTGCCCCTTTCCGCTTGCTTTTACATCTATTAATACGCATTTTTTGCAAAACCTACCAATATTTCTAAATTAAACTAAAAATAAGCTTCTTCACGACTCTTCTCATTGGTAAAATAAGCTAAGACCTTTGAAGGAGGCCGCTATGATTACCTATCCTTTTCTTGCATCCCCCCCTACTATTGGCGTAACGGCACCGTCTTCTGGTATACCCGAACCTCTTCATTCCATGTTTTCTTTATCGTGTGAACGGATGGAGGAAAAAGGCTTTTCGAGAAAAATATATTCCTTCAGAACCGGTCATTTGGTACTTCGACAACTGAGAGCTGACAACTGCTGACCTTCGCCGTTCACTCCTTCATCTCAAGCTAGCGGGCTGGTTTGACAACTGTTCGGGTATTTTATTCGGAAGAAGCAGCGCTAATGAATCCGTTGATTTCTATAGTGCTGAAGATGTGTATCATGACCTTGCCTCTGACTTACATATTCCTGTTGTTTATGATATCGACTGCGCGCACCTCCCTCCTCAGCTCACGCTTATTAACGGCGCATATGCCCGTGTTAACGTAGAGGAGAATAAAGGCACCATCGTCCAATACTTTACGTAAAAAATGAGGTCGTGACAAAAGTAGTTTCGTTGAAGGAAAATCCGAACGAGCTTGATTCTTGATGGAGAATCAAACTCGTTCGGATTTTTTCACGCTAATGGTGAACGTAGATTTTATGTATATATTTATTTCTGGAGGGCAAGCCGAAGACTACTGCGTGAAAAGCTGCATAGGTGAGACCCCGCAGGAGCGGACGCGACGAGGAGGCTCACCGGCCGCCCGCGGAAAGCGAAGTCTTGCACGGAAATCAACCGCGGTTCATTTCGTTATGCCTCATTATGCCTCAATCTTGTTTTACATATCTGTTATCAGTAATATAAGCGTCCCGAATAAGAAAAAAGTTGCACCAAACCACGAGTGGTAGTGCTCTTTTTGATTTCTTTCAAACTTCCATTCTTCAAACCCTCCAAGCACATATAGGAGAAACAAGAAAAGAAACATAAAAAAGGAGGTGTAAGCTGGAGGTATGACAAAGACCAAAACTAAAAACGAAGCAAGCATCACTATTTCGATTGTAATAAAAAGCGGACGCCTTCCTTTAAAACTTCTCTAATAGCTTTTTTTAACGTTTGTATTTAGCTTTTTTCGTAGGCAAAAGTCCAGAAAGATATAAACAGCTGCCAGAATCAGCAAATACACAAGTGTCATTTCCATTTCTCCTTCCGACCAAAATATCCTTATAATTCCATTTTCGAGAACTTTCCACAAATTTCAAGGTTATAAAAAATCTTTATACAACTTATTGGTGCAAGCATTCATATATTCAAAAATCGCTAATATATTGACTAATGTACAGGTTAAATTCTCTGTATAAACTCATCTAGAGGGGGACATCACGTTATGAGAATAAAAGAAGTGAAGCGAGGTGCACTCGCAGCGCTGAAAAACCGCTGGGGATTTGCCGTACTGCTTACGTTCGTTACGTACCTAATTGCTGCCGGTATTCCAGCACTTATTGACCTTTTGATCAACGGATTTCCAAGCGGGTCCGAAGCCGAATACTCGCAGTCTACCTTGTCAAATATTGTATCTCTGCTGCTCGTACCGCTCTTCTTTTCTTACTACTGGGTACTGCTGCGTTTAGTGAGAGGAGAAAGCGTCCGTGTAGGAAATGTGTTTGATTCGTTTTCATCTGCAAGATTATATTTTAGAACACTCGGGCTTTACTTGCTAACCATTATTTATACCGTATTATGGAGTATTTTATTAATCATTCCAGGCATCATCAAAAGTCTTGCGTATTCACAGGCTTACTACGTATTCCGCGATAACCCAAATTATTCGGTCAACCAGTCTATTACTGAAAGCAGACGATTAATGAACGGCTATAAATGGACCTACTTTTTACTCCTTTTAAGCTTTATTGGGTGGGGAATTTTAAGCTTGATTACGCTTGGCATCGGGTTATTATGGCTTGTTCCGTATGTAACGACTTCGCTTGGCGTGTTTTATGAAAAACTAAAAGCAAATGAAGGAGAAGTTGCTGAATAAACGAAAAACCGTATTCGAGTTGCGAATACGGTTTTTTTATTTAGGTTTGATATTCTCTTCATATACATTAGTTGAAATTTGTACCCTGTTATTCGTTTAATGAAACAGTAAACTATATTACTATCGAACTATACCCACTAGAAACAGCAGTTAAATAGCCGCTGTTTTTTAATTTCCCCTCCTTTTTTAACGTAAAAATAGAAAAATTCCATACAACTTACATATTTTCTAATAAATCTATGAATCTCCTAAACATTTCTACCTAGACAAATTGTCAGAATTATTACAGAGAGGGTGACAATTCTACTTATATCGCCCTTTAATATTAAAACTATGTTACAAAATGTCGTAATTTGGAATTAGATGTTTACTTTTCCTGTCAGGATTGATAGACTCACAGTTGTGAATAAAACAAGTTATGGAAAGGGAGAAAGAACATGCTAAAGAAAGCAAATCGTACAGTTATGAATATGGGGTTAGCAGCATTACTTGTTCCCGCTGCCCTAACATTTAGCACAACTTCAGCAAGTGCAAATGACGGAGGCGCTGCACCAGCACCCGTACAAGAAAAGGTAACGCCAACAAGCGTACCTCAACAACAAGCAACAACCACTACTAATCAAAAAGTCATCGTAAACGTAAGTGCGTTAAATATTCGTCAAGGAGCTAGCTTTTCATCTCCAGTGGTTGGAACTGCAACACAAGGCCAAGAGTTTGCTATTTTAAAAGAAGCAAACGGCTTAGTTGAAATCGCACCAAACAAATGGATTTCAAAAAGCTCAAGCTATGTAACAATTGCATCAGGTAAGCCAAACACAACAAGCCAAGTAAAAGGTGTAAGCACATCAACTCCTTCTACTTCTACAGCAGCTGCGTCTACATCTGCAGCACAAGAAACAAGCACACCAGCACCGGCGCCAACAACAAGCACGGCTTCTGGAAGCACAGTAAGTGTTGCACGTAGTTTAGTAGGATCACCTTACCAATGGGCAGGAAACACACCAAGCGGTTTTGACTGCTCAGGCTTTATCGCGTACGTGTTCAACCATAGCGGTCACAGCATTTCACGTACTAGCGTAGCAAGCTACTGGAACATGGCGACAAAAATTTCGTCTCCACAACCAGGCGATCTAGTATTCTTCCAAAACACATATACAAGCGGTCCATCTCACATGGGAATCTACATCGGAAACGGCCAAATGATTCATGCTGGTTCACACGGTGTAGCTGTAGCTGACTTAAATGTTTCTTACTATCAAGATCATTTCTTAGGATACGGACGTTTCTAAGAAAAAAATGCCCTCTAATCGTTAGAACGTATCTAACGATTAGAGGGCATTTACTTTTTATCACTGCGCTGCTGAAGGCGCCTTTTCAATGCGCGTTTGAAATTTATGCTTCCAGTCCTCGGCAAGCTCAGCCACTTCTAAGGCCCGCTTCATCCCTTCTACATCTTTTGAGCGATGGAAATATAAATCAAGCGTGAACCAAACGGATACTTGGTTTGGATGAGCTTGAATCAATTTCACTTCCGTGTCCTGCGTGATGGTACCTTCTTGCAGCACGCGGCAAAGATAGCCGGTATAGCTTGTTTCAATCATTCGTTTTAAAAGCCCTTTAACGCCCGTTCGCTTTGTAATCGTGTCACATGGATTTCGTCCTTGCGTAACTTGAATAACGGCGTCTCCCACTTGGTAAATGTCTCCAATGCATACCTCTTTTTCAACCATGCCTGCGACAACCAGATTTTCTCCAAACGCAGACATCGGCAGCTCCATATCAAACTCTTCGTTCCATTTTTTATAGTGCTCATACGGATACACGCAGACCGCACGATCCGGTCCGCCGTGATACTTTAAGTTCGCTACGCCGTCACCTTGAAACCCTTCTTTTGCTAAAAAGGTTTCGTCTACTTGTTTCTTGCATATGCCTGTGCGCATTTCTTTATCCGGACTATATGCCATTTGTTCAGGCATGCCGGTTGCTAAATGAATAATTTTACGTTGATTCATTCATTCCTCTCCCTTCCCCGTTTTCCCTTACTAATTACGTCATATTTTACCACATTTTAAAGATGAACCTCTTATTTTTCGTGTATTCCACTAAAATCTTGGCAATATCATGAAAGTTTAAAAAATATTTCACAATTATATTAAAAATATCTTCATTTCCTCTTTTTCTTTTGTTCAAAATGATTTAAGATAGTAGAAGCTGTCGAAATATAAGTTATTATGTCAGATCTGCATGTTTTTTTACATAATAGCACATAGTAAATATTATTTTACAATTACGTCATTTTTTTAAAATGGCCTAAAAAATTTTGCCCATTTTTACTAATACTAGCGTGAAAGTCCTGATTTTCATATAAAATAGAGGCCGATTTACATAGTCATTTCTATGCACGTCCCTCTTTTATAAATATAGAGTACATGTAAGGAGAAAAGTAAATGTCAATTTTAATGGGAATTATCGGAATTGTAATTGTCTTAGCAGTTGCTTTCCTAATGTCAAACGACAAGAAACTTATCAACTACAAAGGTATCGCAGTTATGCTTGTCATTCAGCTCGCCATCTCTGCTTTTATGATGAATACATCAATTGGTCGCAAGGTGCTTGACTTTATTACGAGTGTATTTACAAAGATCTTATCATTTGGTAACGACGGAATTTCGTTCGTGTTTGGAGATCTTGCAGGAAAAGGCATTTTCTTTATCCAAACGTTAGTTATGATTGTATTCGTTTCAGCATTATTAAGTATTTTAAACTACTCTCGTATTTTACCCCTTGGGATTAAATATATCGGAGGACTTGTTTCAAAAATTACCGGACTTCCCCAAATTGAAAGCTTCACAGCTGTGAATGCGATGATTTTTGGTGATACAACGGCGTTAATCGCGGTTAAAAATCACATTGCAGGCTTAACGCCAAACCGCTTATTTATCGTCACAACAACATCTTTAGTATCCGTTTCTTGTTCGATTCTAGGGGCGTACATGCAGATGATTCCGGCTGAATACGTATTAATTGCCCTTCCGCTAAACGTATTCTCTGGTTTGATTGTTTCTTCTATTGTTGCACCTGTAAAAGTGGAAGATGAAAACGAAGTCGATATCAAAGCGCCTGCTAAGCAAGGTACGCTGTTTGAAGCAATCGGTGACGGAGCACTAGACGGCGGACGCGTTGCGTTAATCGTAGCAGCTATGCTTGTGACGTACGTTGGTCTTTTAGCATTAGTGAACTACGTATTAAACGGCATAATCGGATTAACCGTTCAAGATATTTTAGGCTATATCTTCTACCCAATTGCCTTTATCATGGGTATTCCGGCAGATGAATTAATGAGAGCCGGCGGCGTTATGGGAACAAAAGTAGTAGCAAACGAATTCGTTGCCATGCTTGACTTCCAAAAAATGATGCCTCACCTTTCTGAAAAAACAATTGGTATCGTATCAGCTTACTTAATTTCATTTGCGAACTTCAGCTCAATCGGGATTGTCCTTGGTACCATCCAAGCAATCAATGGCGAACAAGCTTCACGCGTTGCAAAGTTCGGCTTAAAAATGCTGTTAGTCGCAACAATGGGCTCTATTTTAACAGGTATTATGGTTGGATTGTTTATTTAAGGAGAAAGCACTCACTTTGGTGAGTGCTTTTTTTGTGTTTTGGGTGGTTGTTTTGGATAAAAAGCTGCATAGTAAACAAAAGAACCCTTAGCTGAATCCTGAATCTGCCCCTACTGCCGCAAGGGTTCTTTTTGTATTTGATTCTTATAAGAGATATTATTTTAACTAAGAGTGTGTACTATATACAGCCCAAAATAGAAAAACCTATCGCACCCAAGGTAGCTTTTTATTTTGCCATCTTTTAATCTGGACAAAATATAAGATTATAGGGTATTTTATATTTCCACATGTTTCATCTTTTATCGAATATATGTAGAAACCACACACATCAGAAAAGCTCCCATTAATGAGAGCTTTTCTGATGTCTTTATTTTTTCTTCCCATCCTCTATACATAAAAATGGGGGGAAATAAAAAAAGCCTAAGTAAAACGGCTTTTTTATTCTAAGAGTAAATTATTGTTCTGTTAGTTCAGATATAGAAACACTTTGCTTATTATTTGGTTCATCCAGGTTATGAATTGTAGCTACTCCATTTTGTTGGTCTACATGCTCAATGTAAATACTTTTCCCATTATATATTACTTTGGCCATGTCCATTGAATCGGCAATTTCTTGTGCTCTTTGTGCATCCACCTTTATCTAGCCTCCTTTTTATTTATGACAGTGACAGTATTTGTTTTTAATTAATTTTTATACATCTAATTCCTCTATATAAAATCAATTTTAATTTTTTAAATGAGACATTAAGTAGTAAAGGAAATTTTGATAAATGAATAAAATTTATTAAAGGATTTGCAAAACTTTTAGTGTAGTATATAAAGCATAAAGCAGGCGGTATTCAATGTCTCCAACTAGTTTATTTAATACAAACGAATTTCAGCATAATTTATATAAATTATGTTGATTTTCATGGTGATCCTATATGGTGTTATGAGTGTGGCGAAAATCTTGAGATAGAACCCTTTCCCTTGTCCAAAAGTCTTCAACAAGAACTTGAAGAATCGCAAAATAGTTATGGTGAGTGGATCGATCTTTGTACAGGTTCCCTTAAAGAAAATGGACTAGATATAAAGAGAAAGCATAACGGGAAGGGATTATAATTATTTAAATAAAAAGGCCGTTGAGGAAGAGTTGTTTCATTATTTTTGTTCCTTCAGAATCAGGAAAATGATATTTAGAACATGAAGAAGAATAAAAATCAGAAACATAGTAGTGAGGCTTGTTTTTTGTTGTGGTAAAATCTATAATTTCATAAAATCATTGTGTCATTTACTGATGAGTTGATTAAAGGGAGAGCGGTTACATGAATAAAATCAGAGTTTACACCTTGGTAGATGGAAGTGAGCGAACCATCAAAATAAAAAAAAGAATGACATTAAGAGAAGAGATGAATATCTTAGGGATAAGAGAGTCAGATATATTACATATAAAATTAATTTCAGAGGATAAAAATAAAAGGTTAGATACATGGACTAAAACACTTAATAGTAGTGGATTTTATCGTATATAGTTCAAATTGAAAAAGAACAATGTAAGCCAGGAAAAAGACCCTTTTATCTTACATATGAAAATAACGTTGAAAATATTTTATTTGTAAAAGATCCATTTATTATTTACCTTGTAGTCAAACAATTTATTTTGCTACTTGAAATAATGCCTCTTTATTAGATATAGAATCGAGAAAATAATTTACCAGTCGGTTAGTAAGTTAATCATTACTTACTAAAAAAGCTATCTCCTTCATTATTTGAGATAGCTTTTTATTTTATTATTCAGTGTAATCTTCTTCTGGAATCTTAATTAAAATGGCAATAGCTATTGTTGTCAAAAATATAACCCCTAAAGTTATCAATAAACTCGTACTCATGTGCCTCATCTACCCTTCTATCTTCATCCCTATGATTCCATTTTAGCAGAGGAAATTAGCTAATAAAACTGGAAATGATAGCGTTTTATTAAAAATTTTATACATGTTAAAATAATTTAGTTGTTTTAACTGAACCAATGTATTCAATTTTTCGCTTGAGTAGAGCAAGCTGCCACTTTCCTATTTTGAGGTAGCCCTTTTTTAATCGTAACAACATAAAATCTTTGTTTTGGATATATTCCTTCCTATCCTCGGTTTACATTCGTTATTCACGAATCCGTTCAATCTCTTCTTCTGTAAGCTCCGTTAATTCAGATATTGTTTGGTTATCCATACCTTTTTCTAGCATTCTTAACGCTACTCTCTTAACAGCTCTTTTTCCCCCTTGTTTTTCAGCTTTTTTTAATGTCAATTTTTCATCTACTTGGAATTCCTGGTTTACTTCATAAGTCATTAACATTTCTGGGTCCTGAGTTACACGTGCCCATTCATTCATCGCATTTTTCAAAGTTTGATCTTTCTCCATTACAACTTCCTCCAAAAATGAGTAAAATCTTCATCTCTTGACACATTAAAAAACAGTAACTGTTTTACTAATTATGTGTCCTTTTCACAATACTATTCTCGCTTATTCCAACATCAAAATACTCCCATAAAGTTTGTCTGTCCATCCTAAAACTGAAAAAGTAAAATTACTGCATTAGGTGAGGAGTAGGCAGTAATGTAAAATGTGCTCAGTTGTTTATATGCTGGGGTTAGCCTAGTGGTAAATAGGGCTTTGATTCAAAAGCAACTAACAAATTATTTATTTAATTTATATGTTTTTTTCTTGTAGTTGTACATATTAAAAACAATACTAGATGAAAGCGAGATGAGATAAGTAATGTCAGAACAAGGGATACAGAAAAAGAATCAGACAAGAGAGCAAATAGAGAAGCAAGATAAAAGAAATGATGTTGAATTAGGTAATGAATTTCAAATTGGCAACACAAGTTCCCAGAGCCAGAAAAAAAGTGGACGTCAAGTAAATAAAAAGTAAGTTCAATCTTTCGAGGATAATAAGAAACCTCAGTTCAAATTTATGACTTGAACTGAGATTTCTTTTATAGAGTGAGGAAGACTTATGTGCAAAAGAGGCACCAAGCTAAAGAGAATTTGGGTTCTATTATGAAAACAGAATTAAAATAAAAAAGAAAGTACACCACATTAGATAATCGTTAAGTAATGAGGAAATATTTTTTGAATCCCCCTGTCTAAAATCAAGGCAAATTCATTCATCAACTATTTGGATTAGCTTCATAAAGTTGAATATTAATGGGATATTATATACTTGTTTCAAACAACTGCAATATGTGCATCAAATTTATAAATAGAGTCCTTTAATATAAATAGACGCGATATTCTTAGCAATCTGTTCTACAGGGTGCTCATATTCATTACGAACAATTTCCCAAAGGTACATTTCATTAGTAAAAAACCAACCTCTTGCTACTAGCTCGTTATGTAATTCTTTACGTGCTAATCCATTGCGTTGCGCATAGGCAATGTCTTGTGAAATTCGTTGAATAAACTTTTCACGAATGTCCTTCCATTTCTCTGAAACGAGAGGAGAAATGCCAATAGCCTGCTCAAACACTTGCAACATTTTCCGTTCATCCTCAGCCATTTTTAAAAACTCATTTGTTTGTTTATGAATCATTTCTTCTGCTTCATTTATAGATGCGGGTAAAAATTCAGCCTCGGCAATTTCATAAAATTTCTCCATAACATTCTCCATTAATACGACTAAAAAGTCTTCTTTTCCTTCGAAATGAACATATGCAGTACCATACCCAACCCTTGCCCTTTTTATTATTTGAGTGATAGTTGCTTTGTGAAAACCTTCTTGTATAAACACTTCTCTTGCAGCTTCTAATAATTTTTGTCGAGTCTTTATTGAACGTAAATGTCGTTTATCTGCAATTTTATTTTCATTCATTAAGGTTCAGTCCTCCCTATCCGTTTTAATCTCTAGGATATAGAAGTTTTCACAAAACTAAAAGAAATTAAGAGAATTTATTACAAAAATTATTTTTTAAATTTTCAAAATTATATTATTGACACTGTGTCATATTCTTTGTTACGATTCTTCTAGGATACATATTAAGTAATGCAGAGGAGGAAAATTATGCAATTAAATACCTTTAAACCCACATTAGAGTATGCAAAACAGTTAGATCAAGAAGACTCACTTTCAAGTTTTCGGGATGAATTTTATTTAAAGCCTCATTCAATATATATGGATGGAAACTCATTGGGACTTCTTTCTAAAAGAGCTGAACACAGACTTATAGAAGTTTTAAATGATTGGAAAGAACAAGGAATCGATGGATGGACTCAGGGGAAACACCCATGGTTTTCTTTGTCCGAAAAATTAGGTGAAATGAGCGCGCCATTAGTTGGGGCTTCCAGTGAAGAAGTCATTATAACTGGTTCGACAACTGTTAATCTTCATCAGCTTGTAGCTACTTTCTACAACCCAAAAGGAACACGCACAAAGATCTTAGCTGATGAATTGACCTTTCCATCTGATATTTATGCGCTTCAAAGTCAGCTGCGAATCCATGGATACAGCCCAGATACTCATCTTATACGTGTAAAAAGCCGCGATGGTCGTTTTTTGGAAGAAGATGATATTATTGAGGCTATGACGGATGAGATTGCTTTAATTATCTTACCAACTGTACTCTATCGTAGTGGCCAAATATTAGATATGGAACGATTGACGGCTGAAGCACACAAACGTGGAATTTTGATTGGATTTGATGGTTGCCACTCTATTGGTGCGATTCCTCACTCATTTAGTAAATGGGATGTTGACTTTGCATATTGGTGTAATTATAAGCACTTAAACGGTGGACCTGGCTGTGTAGGCGGTTTATATGTAAATAAAAAACATTTTGGAACAGCACCTGGTTTAGCAGGCTGGTTTAGTTCAAAAAAAGAAAAGCAGTTTGATATGGAGCACACATTAACACCTGCTGATTCAGCCGGTGCTTATCAAATTGGAACACCCCATGTTTTAAGTCTTGCGCCTTTAATTGGATCGCTAGAAATTTTCACTGAGGCTGGTATAAGTAATATTCGAGTTAAATCTCTTAAAATCAATCATTATTTAATGTATTTATTAGAAGAAGAGCTGAGTGGCTTCAATTTTACCCTTGGAAGCCCTAAAGACGATAAAAGGCGTGGAGGCCACGTAAGTCTTGAACATAAGGAAGCAGCGCGCATTTGTAAAGCATTAAAAGAGAATGGTATCATTCCAGATTTTCGTGCTCCAAATATTATTCGTCTTGCTCCTGTTGCCCTTTACACTTCTTATACAGAAGTCTGGGAAGTAGTACAAACTCTAAAGAAAATTATGAATGATAAAGAGTATGAAAAATTTAAAAATGAACGTGAAGTAGTGGCATAAAACCTAAACTGCTTGTTTTTTTAGCAATAAAGTAAGCGCTTTCTAAATTTTGAGTGGGCTATTTATAAAACGTAAAAATATTTAGATATGCAACCAAAACATTATTTTGAAACTATGAGGGAGATGAAATATGAAAACCCACAATACTCAATTGCCAAACAAGGATGAAGCAGAAAAGGGATTAAAACGAAATTTAAAAACAAGTCAATTGACAATGATTTCAATGGGCTGTGCAATTGGCACTGGACTATTCTTAGGCAGTGGACTTGCGATTCAAACAGCTGGACCTAGTGTATTGGTTAGTTATGCCTTAGGAGCTTTTGTTGTATTACTTTTAATGGGGTGTTTGGCAGAAATGACTGTTGCTCACCCTACTTCTGGATCGTTTGGAACGATTTCTGAAAAATATGTACACCCCATGGCAGGTTTTTTGGTTCGCTATTCATATTGGATAGCCAACGTTCTCGCTGTGGGAGTAGAAGTAAGTGCAATAGCCGTGTATATGAAGTACTGGTTTCCAAGCGTTCCGGGTATTGTCTGGATTTTAGTGTTTGCTACTATACTAATCTATGTAAATGCAACTAGTGTTAATACGTTTGCTACTTTTGAGTATTGGTTTTCTATGATAAAAATTAGTGCAATTGTGGGCTTTATTCTTTTAGGGTCCTATGTTCTATTTGGAACAGATACACGTCCTAATATGGGTACAGGTAATTTTGTAAATGATGGTGGATTCCTTCCTTTCGGGTGGTGGGGAATGTGGGTATCTGTCTTTATTTCCCTCTTTAGTTTCTTAGGAACAGAAATGATTGCAGTTACAGCAGGAGAAGCAAAAGAGCCTGATATAGCCGTTCCGAAGGCTTTAAAAGCAACTGTGTTTCGTTTAACTACTTTTTACGTTTTGACTATAGGCATCATGTTAATGATTGTTCCGTGGAAGTTAGCTCAAGTTGATAAAAGTCCATTTGTGAAAGTAATGGAAATTCTGAATATCCCGGCTGCCTCTGGAATCATGAATTTTATTATTTTAACGGCTGCTTTATCAGCTATGAATAGTCAGTTATATGCTTCAACACGTATGATGTTCTCACTCTCTCAAAGTAAACATGCACCAACTTTTTTAGGGAGACTAAGCAAGAAAGGTGTACCGCTACGGGCCCTTGCTGTATCAACGTTGGGAATCTTTCTTGCTGCAGCAGTTAATGGATTGCTCCCCAACTCTTCGTATGCCTTTATGATGGGCATTTCAATGTTTGGAGCTATGTTCACATGGCTTATGATATTTGTTTCTCACCTATACTTTCGAAAAAAATGGGAGAAATCAGGTGGAAGGAAATTACCAGTAAAAATGCTTGGGTTCCCATATTTAACGATTTTAGGAGCTATCTTATTACTCGGTTTGATGATTACAACTTGGTTTACAGATTTTAAAATTATGCTTCAGTTTGGAATTCCTTGGTTAGCATTCTTATCAATTGTTTACTTTATTTCTAAGAGAAAAAAAGTTAACCCTCACTTTGTAGAAGATATGACTAATAGCAACTTGAAAGAGGAATTAGAGGAATTACGTTAACGCTCGTCATTAAAAAATTGTTTTACATAAAAATAAGGGGGATACAAAATGAAAACGACAAATAACAAGGAACCAAATGCAATTGAACTAGAGAAAGAACTTCAAACGGACTTTCAGAGAGCTATGTCGTATGGAGATTACCTGCACCTTGATAAAATATTATCTAGTCAGCATAGACTTTCTAATCACCATGATGAAATGCTGTTTATTGTCATCCATCAAGCTAGTGAACTATGGATGAAATTAATTCTACATGAGGTAACAGCTGCTATTCAGTGCATTCGTGCTAATAACCTGGAACCTTCTTTTAAAATGTTATCACGTGTTTCAAGAATTCAGCAGCAATTAATTCAATCTTGGAGTGTTCTCTCTACATTAACACCAGCAGAGTACATGGAATTTAGGGATAAATTAGGTCAATCTTCTGGATTTCAATCTTATCAGAATCGCCTAATAGAATTTGCTCTAGGAAATAAAAATGTTCATACACTATCTGTTTACCAACATGATACAGATTTGTATAACCAAATGCAAACGGCTCTTCATGAGCCTAGTATCTATGATGCTGCTATTAATGCTCTTATGAAACGCGGATTGCCTATAGATCAAGAAATCTTACAAAGAGATTGTTCACAGCCTTATGAACCGAATGCCAGTGTAGAGGATGCGTGGCTAACTGTATATCGGAATGTAGATCAGTATTGGGACTTATACGAATTAGCAGAAAAATTAGTCGATATTGGAAATCAACAACAAATGTGGCGATTTAGTCATATGAGTACAGTAGAAAGAATTATTGGGAACAAACAAGGTACAGGGGGATCTTCTGGAGTGAATTACTTAAAGAGAGCTCTGGATCAGCACTTCTTCCCAGAATTATGGAGCCTGCGAACTAAGTTATAAATATTCTATAAAAAGATAGAGAGGTAGTAAAAATGAGCAGATGGATTGATATTTCACAACCTCTAGACGAAAAAATAGCAGGATGGCCTGGTGATACTCCCTTTTCTTATGAAGTGAGTTGGAGTAAAGAAGAGACCGGTTCCGTAAATGTTGGAAAAATAACAATGAGTATACATACCGGTACTCATATCGATGCACCTTTTCATTTCGATAATAATGGAAAAAAGGTTATAGATTTAGACTTAGATTTATATATTGGACGTACAAAAGTTGTCTATATCCCAGCTAATAAGAGCATTGGAATAAATGAATTGTCAGATATTGATTTAAAAGGTGTTACACGCTTATTGATTCGAACAGAAGCGTGGCAAGACCGAGGTGTTTTCCCTGAAACCATCCCTTATATTGAACCAAACTTAGCTCCTTACCTTGCTAAGCTTGGAATTCGCCTACTAGGAATTGATTTACCTTCAGTAGATCCACTGGACAGTAAAGAACTAGCTGCTCACCATGAACTTGCATACCACGAAATTCATATTTTAGAAGGTGTTATACTCGATAAAATCCCTTCAGGAGACTATGAACTAATAGCAATTCCCCTTCCTTTAGTTGAAGCTGATGGGAGTCCTGTGCGCGCATTGCTAAAAAAAATCAACTAACTTAAATCGACTATTGAAAGGACGAATCTTTTTCCTTAGATAGTTTCCGATGTATACAAAAAAGAGTGGTATATAAACATACCACTCTTTTATTATAGCTAATCAAATTTTTTTAACTCATTTTTTATTAACCTTATCTATATCTATTTCTTTTTTCGATACTCCTGCAATCCCCCAGTGTGAAGATGGGACCTCGTTGACAATGATCCTTACTCTCTCCTTTTCAACGTGAAGACTGTTGGAAATTGCTTCGGTTACTTCTAATAACATGTTTTTAATATCTTTTTCTTCTCTTCCTTCCAGAAGGTGAACTTGTACAATCGGCATACTATCGCCTTCCCTTAATGTTTTCTATATAACAAAAGGTCTTTATTTCTATTTTAAAAACAAAATAATTATTAAAAAATTCTAGTTAGCTGCAACTGAATGATACACTTCCTAAATTAGCAAACTGTGCATGAATACTATCCCCTGCCCTAAAAGAAATTGCTTCAGATACTGCCCCAGTTAATACGATATCTCCTTTTCTCAATCCTTCTTTATGTTCACCTAGTTTATTAACCGCCCAGGCGACAGCTTTAGCGGGGTGTCCTAGCACGGCAGCACCTGCCCCTACCGTAGCAACCTCTCCGTTTTTAGACATCACCATTCCGATATTAGCTAGATTCACTTGGTCAGGCTTTATCCAATTGCTCCCTACAATGAAACGTGAAGACGAACAGTTGTCAGCTACTACATCAGGAAGAGTAAATTTAAAATCCAAGTAACGACTGTCGATAATTTCAAGAGCTGGTGCCACATATTTTACTGCTTTTAAAACATCTTCTTCAGTTAGATTGGTTCCACAGAGGTCTTCCCCCATTAGAAAAGCAATTTCAGGCTCAGCTTTTGGATGGATCAGTTGATTAAATACTATTGGTTCCCATTCAAGTCCTAGCATGTCGTTTGTTAGGTATCCATAAATCGCTTCATGTACCCCCATCATTTCCTGCTTAGCTTTACTTGTTAAACCAAGTTTTACACCTACTCGTTTTACACCGTCTTGTACTTTTCGTTCAATCAATTGTTTTTGCAAGGTGTAAGCGTCATCAATTGTCAAATCAGGATAGCGTTCCGTCACTCTTGTTACTTCATACCCTTCTCTTTCTGCAGATAGAAGATAGTCAACAATTTCTAAATTTCCACTTTTCGTTAAAGGCATTATCACATTTCCACCTTTCTTTGAGCTAACTCAGCAGCCACGTCTAGAATCATATCTTCTTGCCCGCCGACTACTTTTCTTTTACCAAGTTCAAGTAGAATATCACGTGAATCCAAATTAAAACGCTTTGCAGCATGCTCTGCATGAAGTAAGAAACTGGAATACACGCCTGCATAACCCATTGCGAGGCTGCCCTTTCGAATCTCTTGAGAGCCCGGCAGAATAGGTCCTACTACTTCTTCAGCCAGGTCCATTATTTTATACAGATCAATACCTACATCTATTCCTAAACGGTTTAACACGGCTATTAGTGCTTCAGTTTGAGTATTACCTGCTCCGGCCCCTAAACAACGAACACTTCCGTCTATTCTCGTGGCGCCTTCTTCAATAGCAACAAGCGTATTTGCAATAGCTAACGAAAGGTTATTATGAGCATGAAAACCCACTTCAACTTGAAGAGACTGACGGAGTGCTCTAACACGTTCACGAACTTCATGAGGCAAAAGGGCTCCTGCTGAATCAGTTATGTAAACCCCTTGTGCACCATACCTTTCCATTAACTTTGCTTGCTCCACAAGCTTTTCTACGGGCGCTGAATGGGCCATCATTAGAAAACTAAAAGTTTCCATCCCTAGTTTCCGAGCATATTCAATGTGCTGAGCAGAAACATCTGCTTCCGTCACATGTGTAGCTACTCGAACCAAGCCTGCCCCAAGGCTATTTGCTTGCCTTAGCTCATGTACTGTTCCAATTCCCGGAATTAAAAGAACAGCAACGGTGGCTTGTTTAGCTTCTTCTACCGCAGCCTCGATTAATTTCATTTCGTCAACAAGGGACTTTCCGTATTGTAGAGTCGAGCCTCCTAACCCATCCCCATGACTGACCTCTATATAGTGCATCCCTGCATCATCCAGCGCTCTCGTTACACTTTTTACTTGGGCTTCAGTGAATTGATGTTTGACTACGTGACTCCCATCTCTGAGGCTGACCTCTGTAATCTTAATAGGCTTATCACTATTACGTTTCATTCGTCATAGCCCTCTCTTTCTTTATTCCTCCATATAAGCTTTCTTCGAGTTTATAGCGAGCATAATCTTCTGCAACCTTCGCTGCAGCAGCCGTCATAATATCTAAGTTACCGGCATAAGAAGGAAAATAATCTCCAGCTCCAGTTACCTCTAAAAAGACTGTTACTTGATTATTATCAAATAATGGTTCTTGCTTTAAATTATAGCCTGGTACATATTCTTGTACCTTCTTGACCATATCCTTGATAGCCTTGTGAATAGCTTCTTTATCCATATTTTTCACTTTACAATAAATTGTATCGCGCATTAAGATAGGTGGATCAGCTGGATTTAAGAGAATAATAGCTTTTCCGCAGTCTGCTCCTCCTACTTTTTCGATAGCTTTCCTTGTGGTAACAGTAAACTCGTCAATATTTGCTCGTGTTCCTGGCCCAGCACTTAGGCTAGAAATAGTAGCCACAATTTCCCCATATGTTACATCTGCCACTTGATTGATTGCATAAATAATAGGGATAGTCGCTTGGCCACCGCACGTAATCATGTTTACATTTTCTGATTCAAGATTTTCTCCAAGATTGACAGGAGGACACACAAAAGGTCCTTTAGCAGCAGGAGTTAAGTCGATAACCATTTTCCCTAAGTCCTTTAAAACCGTTGCATGTCTAACGTGAGCCTGGGCTGATGTCGCATCAAAAACAATTTCCGCCAGGTCTGGATTTTCAGTAAGAGCTTTTATTCCATTGCTATATGTTTTATATCCTTCTTCTCTCGCTTTCTTTAAACCATCCGACTCCGGATCAATTCCGAGAACAGCTGTTAACTCAATAAATTCGCTACGATGAAGCTTATACATCAAATCTGTTCCGATATTTCCTGAGCCAATAATGGCTGCTTTTACTTTCTCCAACCCTCTTCACCTTCTTTTCGATATTATTCAAAACGTACAGATACTGAACCAAGAGAGCCAAATTCTGCTTTTACTACATCCCCACTCGTGACTTGTACTGCTGCAGATAGAGCGCCTGGTAAGATTAATTCGCCCGCTTTTAGACAAATATCGAAATCAGATAGCTTATTTGCTAGCCATGCAACCGCATGTGCTGGATGTCCAAGGGCAGCTGCTCCAGCTCCTGTTGCAACAAGCTCTTTATTTTTGTAGAGGATCATACTAGTTGTACGTAAATCGGCCTGCTCAATTGTGGAATATTTATTCCCTACTACTACTTTGGCAGAGGAGCCATTGTCTGCAACTGTATCCACTAATTTGATTTTCCAATCGGCAATACGACTATCAATTACTTCAATGGTCGGCACCACGTACTTTGTTGCCATTAAGACATCTAAGTAGGTAACGTTTGGCCCTTTTAAATCTTCCTCTAGAATAAATCCAATTTCCGCTTCAATTTTTGGAGCCACCATTGAATTAATGTTAATTGTTTCATTATCAGTTACCTTCATATCATCAAATAAGTGTCCATAATCAGGCTCACTAACTCCTAACATATCTTGCATTGCTTTACTTGTTAGACCAACTTTTTTACCAATAATTTTTTTTCCTTCTTCCAGCTTTCTTTTTACAATCTCTAATTGAATATAATAAGAATCAGTTACTGATAAGGAAGCATGTCGTTCTGTAATGGGAGAAATTGGCTGATTAGTCTTTTCTGCTTCTAAAAGTTCTTCTGCAAGCTCACTAACGAGTGTACGCATCCGTTAACCACCTCTTTTTTTGATACAACATAACTCAACAGGAGAAAGAAGTAAGTTATGTGTTTAAACTAAAGTTCTATACATATAAAAGAATGATGAAACTCTTTAGAATGGCGGTTGTTAGAGTAAAGTCTAGTTAGTTACTTCTAAATATAGAGTTAAAGTTTCATCGTAATTGTTTTAGCTTCTGTATAAAATTCAAAGCTGTGTCGGCCGCCTTCACGACCAATTCCACTTGCTTTTGCTCCACCAAATGGTGTTCTTAAATCACGGATATACCAGCAATTGATCCATAGCAATCCAGCAGTAACTTGAGAAGCAACTCTTTGTGCTCTTCGTAAATCATTTGTCCAAACGACCCCTGCTAATCCATAAATAGAATCATTAGCAATTTGAATCGCTTCCTCTTCTGTTTTAAATGGAATGACAACAAGTACAGGACCAAAAATTTCTTCTTGAGCTACACGCATTTTGTTATCTACGTCATAAAGAACAGTCGGCTCATAAAAGTTTCCTGTTTCTAAACCTTCTACTCTTTTTCCTCCACATGCTAGCTTAGCTCCCTCCGCCAAACCAATTCGGACATATTCATCGACCGTTTCTAAGTGACTCTGTGATACAAGTGCTCCCATGTTTGTCTCTTCACTTAGAGGATCGCCTACTTTAATATTTTTTACCTCTGCTGTGAACTTTTCAAGAAATTGCTCATAAATGCTTTCTTGTACAAGTAAACGAGAACCTGCTAAGCATATCTCTCCTTGATTCCGATAGATTGCTTCGATAGATCCTTTTACTGCTTCATCTAAATCTGCATCTTCAAATACAATATTGGCTGATTTGCCTCCAAGTTCTAGCGAAACAGGAATTAGGTTTTCTGCTGCATTTCGCATGACCGTTTTTCCTGTATTACTTTCCCCTACAAATGAAATACGACGAACGGATGGGTGAGTAGACATAGTAGTCCCTACCGTATTCCCTGGACCCGTAATAATATTTAGCACACCGGGAGGCAAGCCAGCCTCATTAGCAATTTCTCCAAGCATCACTGCACTTAATGGTGTATAAGAAGCGGGCTTGATAACCACTGTATTACCAGATGCCAAAGCAGCTGAAGCTTTCCATGTCATCTGCATAAAAGGTAGATTCCAAGGGATAATGAGGCTTGTAACTCCTGCTGGTGAATATTTAGCATAGGACATAACATTATATTTTTCATAATGCTCATGCACCATGTATTTAGCCATCTCAGCAAAAAAACGGAAGTTTTGAGCTGCTCTTGGAATATCAAACTCTCGACTTTCTTTAATAGGTTTTCCTACATCTAGAGTTTCTAAATAAGCAAGTTCATCTACTTTCTCCATAATTAAGTCAGCCATTTTACAAAGGATGGCAGAGCGCTCTTCAACAGACATCTTGCTCCAAATACCGCTTTCAAATGCACGTTGAGCTGCGTCGATAGCGCGCTTTGCATCTTCTGTGCCGCCATTAGCTACAGAAGCTAATTTCTCGTTCGTTGCTGGATTAAAGGTATCAAAGGTTTGACCGGATAGAGCATCTACATGTTCTCCATTAATAAAAAGCTTTGCATCTTTTACTGTCATTTTTTCAATAACTGCCTCTTTATTCATCGGATATCCTCCTCATCCTCAATCTCTAAAACCATTTCAATCTCTACAGCTGTGTTATTGGGGAGCTGGGCCATTCCTACAGCTGAACGGCCGTGTTTTCCTTTATCCCCAAATACTTTTACGAGTAAGTCTGAAGCGCCATCCATTACTTTAGGCTGGTCCGTAAAGTCCTCTGTACTATTTACAAAACCAAGAATTTTAACGACACGTTTCACTTTGCTTAACCCGTCTAACTCATAACTTACCGCACTCAATAAATTCAACATGGATTGTTGAGAGGCCTTATACCCTTCTTCAATTGTTAAATCCTTACCTAACTTGCCGTGATATTGATCTACACCTTGGCCAGCAGTAAACAATAAATTACCTGTTCGTACACAGCTGACGTAGTTTCCTACTGAAGGACGAACCTCTGACAGTGTTAAGCCAAGTTCTTGTAATCTATTCTCTGGTGTTTGTACTGTTGGCATAAATGTCACTCCTTTTCTCTTGCTCAATGTTTAAAAACTTCGCGGCATTTCCACCTAACATATCTAACCTTTGTTGTTCAGTTAAATCCAGCGTTTCATCGAGAACTTTTCCGGGAACAACTTCACGTAGTAAAAATGGATAATCCGACCCCATAAAGACTTTTTCATGTCCAAAACGTTCAATCATGTACTTTATGTTTAGTGGATCGTAGTTTAACGAATCAAAATAAAATTGCTTTGCATAGTAACTAGGAGGATGTGTTGTCAGTCTGAGGTGCGGCCATACTTCCCACCCTTTATCTAATCTAGGAAGAATATAAGGGAAAGATCCTCCTCCATGTGCAAAACAGACTTTTAATTTAGGGAATTTCTCCATAATGCCACTCCATAGAAGAGTTGCGGCAGCTAGTGCTGTTTCACTTGGCATTCCTACGGTATACATAAAGTTATGATTTGGCATTCGATCACGGCCTAACGTTTCCCACGGGTGAATGAAAATTGGCACTTCCCACCTTTCAGCCATTTGAAAAAACTCAATGAAAGATGGATGGTCTAAATTTTGACCATTGACGTTTGTCCCAATCTCAATTCCATGCAGTTTTAATTCATTTATGCACCGTTCCATTTCTTTAATAGCCGTAGGTCCATCTTGCATAGGAACCGTCCCTAACCCAACAAAGCGATCAGGGTACTTAGCAACTGTTTCTGCAATAAAATCATTTTGGATTTTAGCCATTTCTAATGCATGTTCGGGCTGAGCCCAATAAGAGAAAGTAACAGGGATAGGAGATAACACTTGAATATCTACTCCTTCTTTATCCATGTCAGCTATACGTTTTTCAGGGCTCCATACTTGGTCTGTTACGTCTCTGAAATTTTTCCCTCCAACCATAATCGAGGCGCCGCATGTACATGTACGTTCTAGCACTGGCCAACGTTCACCACCATATTTTTGAGCAAAATCAGGGAAACTTTCTGGAATGATATGTGTATGAAAATCTATTCGCATTTCCATTCACTCGCTTCCGGTGCCATGACATGATTACACTTTTTACATGTGCGTAATTCTAAACTGCTGTTGAACTCCTGAATGGCTTCTTTTACTTGAATTTCAATATTGGTTAGCTGAACTTTCACACGATGCATCTCCGCATCACATTCATCACAGAACCATACAAAGTCTTCTAACTCCCCTTCACTTCTGTTTCGCTCGATAACAATACCGATTGTATCTGCTACACGGTGTGGAGAATGCGGAACGTTTGGAGGAAGTAAATACACTTCTCCTTCTTTCACTGTTACAACTTCGCGCTTGCCTTCTTCATTAATGATTTCAACATAGCAATCACCCTTTAATTGATAAAAGATCTCTTCAGAAGGATCTACGTGGAAGTCACGGCGTTTATTTGGTCCGCCCAAAATCATGAACATCAATTCTGAGTCTTTCCATACCACTTTATTGTTTACAGGTGGTTTCAATTGGTCTTTATGCTCTTCGATAAACTTCCAAAGATTTAATGGTTTAGATGATTGAATGGTATTTGTCATTGAGATAAGCTCCTTTTAAAAATTTTAATTTTCAAAAAATAAAAGTTATTTTTAATGCACTTGAAAATACTGAAACCTTAAAATGTTATTAATTAAGGATTTCCAGCTCGCTTACTTTTAATTTTTTCTGCATGTAGACGACTTCATTTGCTAAATTCTTAATGCGATCTAACACTTCTGGATCTCCTACCTCATTCTTTTGATTAAAGTGAGTGGTATGAGCGTATACATAACTTGGTGCCACAAAAGCGCGAAAGTAACCCGCAATAGGCTTTAACTGATTTTCAATCACTAAATAATGCTGATAAGTCCCGCCTGTGGCGATGAACCCCATTACTTTATTTCGGAAAACTTGGGGATGTATTAAATCAAATACATTCTTAAGAGCACCAGTGATTGACCCTTGGAAGATAGGTGAACCAATTACATAAAAATCAGCACTAGAGATAACCCCAATGACTTTTTTAGTATCTTCTGAATAAGTAGAGGGATCGCGACCATCACAAAATTGGATATTATAATCTCGTAAATCTAAAAATTCAATTTCGATATCTGGATGCTGCAATTTAGCTTCTTCAAGTACTTGTTGAACAACAACGCTTGTTTTAGAACCTATAATCGTGCCTGATATGCCTAATAATTTCATTTCCACTTTCCTCCTTTTAAAGAAGTCTCATACTTACCTTTAAACACTAATTTTTTTATACATATTCCTTTTGTAAAGACCAGCCTAATAAATCATTTGATTGTTCAATTGCGCCTTGCTGGAGTAACTGGCGAATTCTAGTAGAAGAGATTCTTGTTCCCTCTGCACAACAGACAGGTGGAATGATATCAACTAGAAAGTGCTTTGCCAGCAGCTTAATATCTCCTTCTCTATTTCGCCCGAAACGAAAATCGTTACCTACTATGATCTCCGATGGATTAAGCTTTTTTAAGTTATTGATAAAATCGATTGATGGGCGCTTAGCGTATAACTCATCAAAATGGATAATAACTACGTAGTCTACCCCTAACCGAGCTATCAGATTTACCTTTTGATCAATAGGCGTTAACACTTGATCTCTTTGGAAATGAAAACGAGGAGGAGGATCAAAAGTATAAACAACACTAGGTACTTTTAAAGCTTTACTTCGAGTTACAGCTCGATTAATTACTGCTTGATGTCCTTGATGCACCCCATCAAATGCACCTATAGCTATTACTGATGCTGGTAAAGTTAATATTCCATCCTCATACCTCTGCAACTTTACACCTCCCTTATTAAGAACGTGACGAACCTAGTTTCTATATCTATTAAAGGAGTTCATTTTTAGATAAAAGAAGTGTGGGTATCAGCTATTTGTTACTTCTTCCTTCTTAGCTCCTGTATTTAATGCAGCATCTACCATTGCAAATGAATGGCTGCGCTTATAGCTATTGTAGAAAATAGCTCTTTTACGGATTGGATCCCCTGTATAGTATCGCTCGTATTGAAGTAACCTTTGGCCAAATGCTTCTCCACACAAGTCCCATGCTAATTTAAATAATTGAACACGATCTATAGCAGGTACCCCTTCTCGGCCTCCATAATAACGATCTAAATCCTCTCTTAATTCAAGATTTTCAAAATCGGCTCCTGTAGGAGACATAAGCAAACCGCCTGCACCAATTGTTTGCATGACTTCAATAGCACGAGGGTACATTTTAGGAAGCAATCCACGAATTGTTTCTAAAGCTGTTTCATTTGGAAGAGCTTCTCCTTTGTCGTTAATCGTATACTCATACTCTGATGTTCGAAGCAAAGCTCTAATGGATTCTACGGACTGTATCAATTCCCCTAAGCTCTCTTGAACGTTTAGATATCCGTCTACACCGATTGCATCAGCTACTTTACAAGCTACTTCCGTTGCAAATTGAAGTTTGATTAATCCTCTTACACCAGATTGATGTGCGGGCTGTTGAGCGATTCCTGTTTTAGGGTAAAGAAGATTCGCAGCTTCAATATTGTTATATAAAAACACTCGGTTCCAAGGAATCAGCACATCATTAAAAATCAATACGGCATCCATCTCTTCAAATCGAGAGGCTAGTGGATGATCAAACACGGATCTCGTTCCGTCTTGCATAGCTTCTCGGCAAAGAATTCGAAGTCCCGGTGTATCGATTGGCAGCGCGAAAGCAAGTGCATAACGTTCATCTCCAGGTTTAAACCCTGGGAACGAATAAACAATAACTTCATCGGTAATAGGTGAGAGTGTGGCTAGCATTTTAGCCCCCTTTACAACGAGTCCATCTGGTGTTTCTTTGACAGCACCTAAATGAGTAAAGAGATCTTGCTGTTCATGTGAGGCTTTACTTCGGTCATTCTGCGGGTTGATAATAGCATGAGTTAAAAACAAGTCATTATCACGAATATAACGGTAATAATTTCTTATATTTTTGCCCCACTGTTCATTGTAATTATCTAGGAAACTAGCATTATGAAATAAAGAAGTGACCACAACATTTAAGAAATCCGGTGTTCGTCCCATCAGCCCAAAGGTAGCTTTTGCAAATGCTTCAAACACTTCTCGGCGAGCTACTAAATCTTCGTAACTTTTAGGAATTAAGAAAGCATTTGATATTCTCTCTCCTGTTTCTTCGCAAATATGAGTAATTTTCTCTTGGTAAGCCGGGTCATGCTGCATATCGTACAACTTAGCAATTTCTAAAATAGGTTGTTGAAATACCTTTTCTTCAAATACATTCGTAATTTTTCTTCCCCCTAACCAAATTTCTGGCTGGCGTGATTTTAGTGCATGAATATATTGAGCACCTGTACGAATCCCCATATTTGTTCATCCCCTTAAGGTTTAATAGTAATTAATTGAATTATAGTATTTGATTTTTTTCAGGGGTGTAGTCTGGTTAACATTTTTTTGGAGTTTTTTATTTTTGGAATAGAAAAAGTAACTCGAATAAGAATAAGAAATTTATATTATTGCATTTAAGCATCTTTCGCTTTAAGATATTGTAAAGAGCTTAACGTTTTTATAAAAATATTGGCTTTTTAAAAAATAGATGAAATAAAGCGCACATTATTGTAAGCGCTTACTTATTTTTGTTTTTTATATCAAAGTAAATAAAATGCCCCACTCTATAGTGTGTTACTTGATCTTTCAATTGTCTTTTCAATTTTTTAAGCGTATCTTATATTTTGTTTAAGGAGTGAGTATCATGGCTATTCTCTTCAATCACGAAAATAATTTCAAAAACTACTTAATGTACGGAAAAAGGCAATATATAAAACAAAAAAATGTGGTATATGAACAAGGAGACATAGGAAAAGGATTTTATTACTTGGACAGTGGATTAATTAAAGTCCATACCTCTATCCCCTTAGGGAAAGAACGTGTGTTAAACATTGTATTGCCAGGTCAATTGTTGGGAGTTCAAGCAATGGACCAACAAGCTCATTTCACTACCGCTACTACGGTAAAAGATTCCGTACTATATTATTTTAGTTATAACGATTTCAAAACGCTTATAACTCTCCACCCGCCCATACTAAACCTTATTACAAAGAGTATTATTCAAAAAATGCATATCCTAGCCGAACAAATTAACTTACATACATTAACTACGGAACAACAAATCGCCACTGTGCTCTTAAACATCTATCATGACTTTAAAAATTATGAAATTCCTTTAACACAAAAGGACTTAGCAACGTGTACCGGTTTAACAAGAGTTACAGTTTATAAAACATTAAAAAAATGGAAAGAAAAAAAACTAATAGATAGTAAAAATAAAAGATTTCTAATTAGGAACCCGGATCTGTTAAAAAATTATCTCTTTCATTGATAAACGCTGTGGTCACGTTATCAAAATAAAGGTTCAATAATGCTTCGTGTATGAAATGTTTCTACAAGTTTAAAATACACTTTTATAGAAAGGTGATTAAATGGTAAACCTTCGATACATATGGCGTCCTTTTTTAAAGTATGGACAGATGATAAAATTAGAAGAAAACACTACTATCTATTATCAAGGAGAAGATGGTAAAGGATTTTATTATTTAGATAAAGGAAGTGTAAAGATTACTCTCTTGACTGAGAAAGGAGCAGAACGTACGGTTAATTATGTACCTGAGGGCATGTTATTAGGTGAAAATGGTATTAATAAAGAGCCTTATTTAACAACTGCAATAACTATAACTCCATCCGTTTTATATTATTTTACTAATGAAGTAATGTTAAAAATATATGAGGAGGAACCTAAAGCAGTAATTCTCTTTACAAATTCTCTTCTCTATAAGTTTAGACTACTAGCAGAAATCATTACTTTTCTTAATCTCCCCGTTGAGCAACAGATGGCCCATTATTTATTAAAGCTCGTGAAAGAAAATGAGGAATTTCCCTTTAATCAAACCTCCTTTGCCCGTTATGTTGGTACTTCTCGTATTACTGTAAATAAGATTATTCAAAAATGGAGTAAAGAAAAATTGATTGAGCTATCTAATCAAAAGATCTATATTAAAAATATCAGTAAACTTAAAGAAATAAGAGATCAAAACAGCAAAAATATAGGAAATTTAGACATGCTAATGCTCCCATTAATATAATTTTAAATATATTTGCGGTGTTACTTCGTAAACAGAAGATATTGAGGCAAAAATTCAATTTCATTTTAAGTAATCAACAAATCTTCGGTATAGTTGTTTTATCATTCTACATGAAATGTATAATCAATAAGTAAGATAGTACCTACAGCACAAGTGAAAATATAATTGAATAAAAAGGAAGTTATCAATTGGTGAATTATTCCACCACCCTAATATGCATGTGTAATCAATACAAATATGCAGAGAAACGCTCTCTCAGGAAGTTAACTTTATTTTTATTTATAACGAATCATTTTATGCAAATTTCAATGCTGGAGAAACTTCGGTTTTCTTGCTATCTAAAGTTAGCTATTATAATGCCAATTACTGTTACTGAAAAAGACCTTTAATATAAAGGCCTTTTTCACTTTTTAATCCCTTTTTAATTTTAGTGTTAATCTTTCAGAAACCTGATGAAATTAAGCAAACTGAGATCGGGGTAAATAATCCTGAGCAGATAATTGCCAATCTAAAAATCCATGATGACCTTCCCTTCCATTTCCCTTATATTCGGCATTTATAAACGTTCCTTTTTCGCTGTATGAATATAACCAATCCTGCTTCCTCAAATTTTCGATAGGCTTATCTTTGAATGTATTTTGAACTAAATTTTCTTTTTAGTTTAAGTGGCAGAACTACTATTTGAGACTATACAAATAATAAAATTGGAGACTTTATATCAAAAGAAATTCACTAAAATAGGAATCAATTTTTTTCAAATATCCATCTTATATACTTCACGAGCTATGGATTCCAAGATATAGACAACGGGGACTTGTGTAGTTATATCTGAATATTTAAATTGCTCCTCCGTTTCATAACGTGCATTTCTTCCAAGGGAAGTTTCAAACCTCTCTTCTGTTACATAATACGGGATATTTATATTAGATATCTTAGAAATAGTTGAGTATTTACTATTGGTAATACTAATAACCTTAATTCCTTGCTCTTTTAATCGGTTAATATGCGTAATAATAGCAGGAGTTTCCCCAGATACAGACAGAGCTACCGCCACACTGTTGGAGAGGAGCTTTGCATGAATAGGGAAGTACGGATCATTTATATACATTGAAAATTTACCTACGCTTGAAAAATATCGTGCTCCATATTCAGCCATAATCCCTGAGCTTCCTGTACCTATAAAGAGTACATTATTGGATTCTGCTACTAAGTGTGCAGCCTTTTTAATATTTTCATTTATATTGCCCTGTGATATTCTTTCGAAAAATTCTAATACAGAATGTTCAACACTTTTTATAGTTGTCTTTTTAATTTCTTCGAGATGTAATTTAAGCTTCGTTTTAAACTCCGAGAATCCCTCGCAATTCAATTTCCTACAAAAGCGTAAAATGGTAGAAGTGGATACATGAGTCTCATCTGCGAGTTCACGGATGCGCATATAAGCCACTTTTTCCTCATTTTCACAAATGTAATTATATAAAGATGTTTCTAATTCATTTAACGAAGCAATCATTTCAGCTGTAAACATGTATAACTCTCCCTCAATTAAAAAAGATATTTCTTTCTTTTATTTTACTCTTTTTTAGGCATGTTACTATATCTAATTAGTGAAACAAGACGTTACATGTATGTAACAAATTCCTTCTCATGTGATAAAAACCTAAATGTGCTTGATGTATTTACGCCTTTACTCCGTATAGATAGAATCGTCTTATAAAGTTTAATCTCTCTTCTACTCCTTTATAGATTAAGAAAGCTAAGGGACGTTAGATTAAACGAATATTTCTATTTCAAACGCTTACTCCGTTTATTCGGATAACGAACAAAAGAATATTGGTACATTATATGGAGGTGCTTAAGGTTATGACGAAAGGTATTAAAATTGTAACGATTGGTGGAGGATCCAGTTATACACCTGAATTAGTAGAAGGTTTTATCAAGCGATATAATGAATTACCAGTAAGTGAACTATGGTTAGTAGATATTGAAGCAGGAAAAGAAAAGTTAGAGATTGTAGGAAACCTGGCAAAGCGTATGATTGAAAAAGCAGGTCTTCCAATTGACGTTCATTTAACCCTTGATAGAAAAAAAGCGTTGAAAGACGCTGATTTTGTCACAACCCAATTTCGTGTAGGGTTACTTGAGGCTCGCGCAAAAGACGAAAGAATTCCTCTAAAATATGGCGTTCTTGGACAAGAAACAAATGGTCCCGGGGGATTATTCAAAGGATTACGTACAATACCAGTTATTTTAGACATCTGCAAGGATATAGAAGAATTATGCCCTAATGCATGGTTAATTAACTTTACAAATCCTGCTGGTATGGTGACTGAAGCAGTATTGCGGTACTCCAATATCAAGAAAGTTGTGGGATTATGTAATGTTCCAATCGGGATGGAAATGGGAATTGCAAAGTTATTAGATGTCGATCACTCTCGTATTCGCATCGACTTTGCTGGGCTAAATCATATGGTCTATGGTTTAGATGTGTATGTAGACGGTCAAAGTGTTAAAGACAAAGTCATCGATTTATTAACAGACCCAGCTAATAGTAGCTTCGTAAAAAATGTTGAAGGTTTAGGTTGGGAACCAGAGTTTATCAAATCACTTAATGTTCTCACATGTCCTTACCATATGTATTATTACAAAACGAACGATATGATTGAAAAGGATTTAAAGAATTCACAAGCAGAAGGCACTCGTGCTGAAGTTGTTCAAAAGCTAGAAGAAGAGTTATTTGAGCTATATAAAGACCCAAATTTAGCTATTAAACCACCTCAGCTAGAAAAACGAGGCGGAGCATATTACTCAGATGCCGCTGTTCGTTTGATTACTTCTATCTACACAGATAAAAGAGATATCCAGCCAGTTAATACAAGAAATAATGGTGCTATCGCCAGCATTCCAAATGACTCCGCAGTAGAAGTAAGTTGTATCATTACAAAAGATGGCCCTAAGCCAATTGTAATAGGAGATCTCCCAGTGCAAGTTCGAGGATTAGTACAACAAATTAAATCATTTGAAAGAATCTCAGCAGAAGCTGCAGTTACAGGAGATTATAATAAAGCGATTCTTGCTTTAACCATTAATCCCCTTACTCCTTCTGATACAATTGCAAAAAAAATTGTGGATGAGATGCTAGAAGCTCATAAAGAACATTTACCTCAGTTCTTTCACAAGGTAGAAGTATAAAATTTTGACGATGTTGCTTCTAAAAAACTTTAGGTAAATAAGTCTTTATCATGAATGTTTACTATTTACATGATTAAATCACTCTCTTTGTTTATAATTCGAAGAACGTAAAACCTGAATGAACTCTATTTCTGTTATATACGTCCTTGCTTATAGTATGTAAGATTAACTTTTCTATTGGTATGCAGTGCTTCAATCGATGTGAAATTGATTTATTTTTTAAAACGTTAATTCATGCTACCATTCAAAAAATCTTCAAACAAAAAGCATTTCTCTATCAAGAGAAATGCTTTTTGTGGTGTTCGTCCTAATAGAACAAAAAATAACTCCTTTTGTAAACTAAATTTTGAATCAACAGTTAAAAGAAACGGTATCAGAAATTAAGTAATAGTAAAAGTTAATAATATGGAGGTGTTTTCTTATGAAAAAATATGAAATAACATTTCATCTAATTAATGGTGAAGTAGGTCATTTAGTTGAGGCTAAATCACTTATTCGTGCAAAGAACTACATACAGTACAGGTTTGAAGATAAAAGTAAAGTATTAGATTTAGCAAATGATTTAGTCATTGTTAAGAGAAACGTCCAATACTTTACCATAGCTGAAAAAGAATAATTAAAATTGCTCAGGATGTCTGTAGAAAGCACTAAAAAGTAAAGTAAAAGATACCTCTCCTATCAATTAGGAGAGGTATCTACTGGAATAATCTCTGAAATGATGTAGTTTTAGGCAAGATATCCCCTTAAAATTACGCTATATCCGTCCGTCATCTCCCCATTTTTAATGGAGCAATTCGATTAATAAGGATCGACTTCGTGACTTTTCTTTACAGCATCTTTTGTTGCTTCATTTGCAGCTAATGTACCTTGCCCATATTTTGATTGCCCTGCCTCACGACCAGGCAGCTCGTTTGCAGTTTTCATATCCTGCATTTCATGTAGTTTCTTTTCAATACCTTCCTTCACACGGCGGCCATATTCTTCATCAGCTTGCGTAAAATGAGAAATCATCGTTTCTTGGATCTGTTTATCACAAATCGCAAGTGCATCAGATAGATTTTTAATCAACTCATCACGCTCCCAATCTTCAAAACTACGGTACGTGTGACCTGCTTGACCATAGTTGTTAGGACGATCAATTGGCGCACTCATTGCGGCCGCATTATACATTGGCTGATGTGGAACACGGTCTTTCTTACTTTCTTCCTGAAAGCCACCAAGCATTGAAGGCTCATAGTTAATATGTGGATTATCACCAGATTCTTTTGGATCACGAGTATCCATTTGACCGCGCTGCTGGTTCGTATGAATAGGCACTTTTGGTGCATTCACAGGTAATTTTAAATAGTTCGCACCTACACGGTAGCGCTGCGTATCTGAGTAAGAAAACGTACGACCTTGTAGCATTTTATCGTCTGAGAAGTCCATTCCATCCACAAGAACTCCTGTACCGAAGGCAGCTTGTTCGATTTCTGCATGGAAATCCTTTGGATTACGATCTAGAACCATACGCCCGACTGCCAACCATGGAAACTTATCTTCCGGCCAAAGTTTCGTATCATCGAGGGGATCAAAATCAAGCTCTGGATGGTAATCATCCTCCATAATCTGTACGAAGAGCTCCCATTCTGGATAATCTCCGCTTTCAATTGCTTCGTATAAATCTTGTGTTGCATGCCCCACGTTTTTTGCTTGTATCGTATTTGCCTCTTCTTGTGTTAAGTTCCGAATTCCCTGCTTCGGTTCCCAGTGATATTTCACTAGCACAGCTTCACCTTTATCGTTCACCCATTTATAGGTGTTTACACCAGATCCCTGCATGTGACGATATGTCGCTGGAATCCCCCATGGAGAGAATAAAAATGTAATCATATGAGTAGCTTCAGGTGTACGCGAAACAAAGTCAAACATTCTTTCAGGATTTGGCACGTTTGAAGCTGGATCTGCTTTAAACGCATGAATCATATCAGGAAATTTCATTGCATCACGAATAAAGAAAATCTTTAGATTGTTCCCAACCAAGTCCCAATTTCCCTCTTCCGTATACATTTTTACCGCAAATCCACGTGGATCCCGAGCTGTTTCCGGAGAATCTTTTGCTCCGGCAACTGTAGAGAAACGAACCATCAAAGGTGTTTTCTTGCCGGCACCTGAAAATACTTTCGCACGAGTATACTTCTCTACTGGTTCATCCCCGACTTTCCCATATGTTTCAAAATAGCCAAATGCTCCAGATCCTCGTGCGTGTACGACTCGCTCCGGAACTTCTTCTCGATCAAAATGAGAAATCTTTTCGATAAAGTGATAATTTTCAAGTGTTGCTGGACCTCGATTTCCAATTGTACGAATGTTTTGGTTATCTCTTACAGGGTGTCCCTGACGTGTAGTCAGTGTTTCACGTTTCATATCATCTTTGTTTGAAGCATTGACATCTTTATTCTCTGCCAAAATGAAAACCTCCTTCGAATAATCACTTTAATCTTTTTCCCTTTACTGGTAAATATATTCAATAATATTGAACTTTTCATAATTTATCTCTCACACTATGAATTCAAATCTATATATACACGAACTCAGATCTTAAATCATTGCTTATTCCTTTTCCGGCAGAAAAAATGAAGTCATATGCTGTTTCTACACTAGTTAATTCGCCGAAAAATGATGTTGAAGAGTGTCTATCTCCCATTAGCAGCTCGTAAGACTCTACGCGTATCAATTAAGTACAAGGAGGAAGTTCTCTACCAAACAAGACTATAAGCGAGAATGGTTTCCCAGTCTTCCCTCAGCTTTTAAAACCCATTTTTAATAAAATATTTTTTAAAATACTTATATAAACCACGAAATGTTTTTAGCTGTAATAAGACGAGAATATATTAAACAAATAGATAAGTTATGCTATACCTGTATTTTTCATGAACTAGGCGAGAAATCAAAAGATGTTCCAATATGTGTGATTACTTGATGAAGTTTTGAAAGGACTTTTCAACTGACTCTATCTAATATTTAAAAGAAAAGATAATGTACGGTAGAACATCTCACCATCCTCATCTCAGTTCTTTGATTCTTTTGCCAGGGACCCTCTGTCAATCGCTTCAGGTTAGTTTTCTAACCATCCATGTTTAACCATAATATTGTAAGCAGGTACTGATTATTGAATCAAGTTGGATTTTTTAGATGCTATGTAGCTACTGCAGTAAGCTTGCCTTTCCACTCAAAGAATAAAAAAGAACCTTTACTTCAGTAGGTAAGGAGTTAATAATGATGTAAGATGTATAGTTATTCCTTTTATAACTTCTAAAAATATAAAATCAGCTAAGGTATAATTCTTTTCCTAATTTTAAATAACCATTATCATGGATGCTTTAAGTTATTATAAAGATAAAAAGATTAGGAACAGAAAAAGGAAGAATGGAGTCCATTCTTCCTTCAGCCATCATTATAAAGTTGTCTTAGAAACGTCCGCCGCCAAGTTGTTGCTCAGCCATTTGTACAAGACGCTTTGTGATTTCGCCACCTACTGATCCGTTTGCACGTGCAGTTGTGTCAGCACCAAGGTTTACACCAAATTCGCTCGCGATTTCATATTTCATTTGATCGATTGCTTGTTCAGCCCCGTATACTAATAATTCGTTGTTGTTGCTGCTTTTGTTGTTTGCCATGTTGTGTCACCTCCTTGTTTCTTTTAAGTTTCCTATTATAGGAGAGGTGTATACATGGTAAATGATGGATGTATAGTTTCTTAACCCATAACTATAATAAAAGGAAGAAACAATTACGCTGTAAAAAGTGAAATTACATGTTTCATTTCCTTGTATAAAAATTAAACATTTGCCATGTTTAAAAAAAAGAACCGTATCTTAAAGATAAGGCTCTTTTTTCTATTTATTGATGTCGAAGCTTGTCAATTTACTTATTGTCTGGTTAGCTACACCCTCTTGAACCATTCTAATTGCCATAGCTTTAATGGCTTCTTCTCCTCCTCCTTTCTCGCCAATCTTTTCTCCTTCTATTTTCCCAAGATTCTCAGCTCTTCATCTTGTTCTGAATCTTGACTCACACATTTCCATTCGTCTATCGCTTTTTTAGTACTTAATTTTCTTGCATCACAACTCCTGCAATACCTGAGTGATTTCTTCATCTTTAGATGCTTTAAGTAATAATAACCATCGTACAAGTTAATCTTCTCATGGATCTACCTCTCTATGACGCCACTTAATTAACAGTTTCGGAAGTTCCATAAAATGAATTAAACATGGAGGGATTTTTCTAAATTAAATTCTATCAAAAAGAGAGCTTCCAGATATACCCGGATTCGTCATCTCATACGGATTTAAAATTAATTCAAGTTCCTCCTCGGTCAATACGTCATATTGCAAACATAGTTCTCGTACCGACCTTCCATTTAATATAGCTTCTCTAGCTATTCGTGCTGCTACTTCATATCCGATATGTGGATTTACCGCTGTAATAATCCCTACACTTTTTTCTACGTATTCTTTTAAGCGTTCTTCATTTGCTTCGATGCCTTCTAAGCAATGTTCTGTAAAAACATGAAATGCGTTATTCATAATGCTGATTGACTGAAGTAGGTTAAACACGAGAACAGGCTCCATTACATTTAGCTCAAGCTGCCCTGCTTCTGAAGCTAGACATATTGTATGATCGTTACCTATTACTTGAAAAGCCACTTGATTAATCATTTCAGGCATAACTGGATTGACCTTTCCAGGCATAATAGATGAACCAGGTTGACGAGCTGGTAATATAAGTTCAGCTAATCCCGCACGAGGACCTGATGCCATTAATCGAATATCATTTGCGATTTTAGACATATTAATCATACAAACTTTTAAGGCAGCAGAGACTTCTGTATAAGCATCTGTATTTTGGGTAGCATCTACAAGATGATCCGCACCATGCAATGGTAACTCGCTAATATGAGCTAGATGTCTCACAACGTTTTCGATATAACGAGGATCAGCATTTAACCCAGTTCCTACGGCTGTTGCTCCCATATTTATCTCGTATAAATGCTCACGCGATTGCTTGATACGTCTTATATCACGCTCTAAAACACGACTATATGCCTCAAACTCTTGACCGAGTCTGATTGGAACAGCATCTTGTAAGTGAGTACGACCCATTTTTATAATATGGTCAAATTGTTGGGCTTTTTTTTGAAATACAGATTTCATCTCGCTCATGGTTTTTACTAGCTTTTCTAGTAAATTGAGCGTTGCTATATGAATCGCAGTCGGGAATACATCATTTGTAGATTGCGACATATTTACATGACTATTTGGGCTTAGATGCACATATGATCCTTTTTCATGTCCAAGTAACTCAAGAGCCCGATTAGCAATCATTTCATTTATATTCATATTCATTGATGTACCGGCTCCACCTTGAATAGGGTCAACGATGAACTCATCATTTCTTTTTCCTTCAATGATTTCATCCGCAGCTTTGATAATTACATTTCCTAGTCCTTCATACAAACGTTTCACATCCATATTAGCAAGAGCTGCAGCTTTCTTTACAATGGCTAAAGCTTTAATAAGCTCTTCGTGCACTCTGTAGCCTGTTATTGGAAAATTCTCAACCGCACGTAGTGTTTGTATTCCATAATATGCTTCATTTGGAACTTGCTTTGCACCTAAAAAATCTTTTTCAATCCGTACATCTTGTTGTTCTTTTACTTCAGTATTCACCACGATGTTTCCTCCTATTTGTTAGTCATTATTACTAGTTATGCGACATCAGATTGTTTTATAGATGCTGCATAACGTTCTGCCTTTTCTTGATCAAACTCGCCTTCCCATTTGGACATTACAATAGTAGCTAATGCATTTCCTATTACATTTACAGATGTACGAAGCATATCTAAGATGCGATCGATACCTGCAATGAAGGCCATGCCTTCTAATGGAAGACCCATTGAGCTGAGTGTTGTCAACACCACCACAAACGAAGCACCTGTAACGCCTGCCATTCCCTTAGAAGTCAACATCAATACGAGTAAAAGTGTAATCTGTTCTGCAATAGATAAATGAATGCCGTACATTTGAGCAATAAAGACTGCAGCAATTGCTTGATAAATAGACGATCCATCAAGGTTAAAAGTGTAACCTGTAGGAATAACGAAGGAAGTAACAGCCTTTGGACATCCGAACTTCTCCATTTTAGCCATTAACCTTGGTAATACTGATTCTGAGCTTGCAGTTGTAAAAGCCAAAATTAGCTCATCTTTTAAAATTTTCATAAGGGTAAATATGTTTATACCAGCAAATTTCGCAATAATTCCTAGTACAATAAATACAAAGAAAAACATTGTAGCATATATAACTAATACCAGTTTCCCTAAAGGTATTAATGAACCAATTCCAAACTTTGCTACGTTCACACCAATTAATGCAAATACACCAAACGGAGCAAACTTCATAACTAAGTTTGTCATCCAGAACATGGCTTCTAATACACCATCAAAGAAACTCAACACAGGCTTTCCTTTTTCTCCGATAACTGCAATAGCTACTCCAAACAGTACAGAAAAAAAGACTATAGCAAGTAGATCACCCTCTGCCATCGATTGAAAGATGTTACTTGGTATGATATGAACAAATTTATCAGCAATACTACCACTTTCACTTGCTTTAGCTGTTTCCTCATATGTCGAGATATTACCTTTTTCCAGATTCCCCATATCAATCCCAGTACCTGGATGAAATATATTGGCAGCAAGTAAACCAATAGCTAATGCAATTGTAGTAACGATTTCAAAATAAAGAATCGTTTTCCCACCTAGTTTTCCTAGTTTTTTAATATCACCTACACCTGCTATTGATACCACAAGGGCGGCTACAACAATTGGAATAACAATCATTTTGATTAAATGAAGAAAGATATCACCCATTGGTTGAAGGATAGACATTGCTGTTTCATTACCATAGAAAACTGCACCTACGATAATACCTAAAGCAAGCCCAATAAATATCTGTGTAGCTAATCCAAACTTTCTCATAAATGAAACCCCTTTCATTTTTCTTTTTCTTGATGAAGCAAGGACTTTCACCATAAAACTTATCACTTAACTTACCGTTTAACTAGCAACAATAATTTCCAGTATGGATATAACTATTGGTCAACCCCTTCTTTTAGTGTTGATAATATTTATGATGAATATTGGATACTTCCAAAGTTAATAATTATAATTTTCTTTAAATTTAATTATCCAATGTAATTATTATAAATTCCTTTTAGCAAGTTGAGTTATAGAAGAAAGCTATAAGGTTATAGAAGATATTAATGGTATTTAGATAAAGTAATTATTTTCTACATAAAAAACACTAAACCCATTAAGTACAAATGGGTTTAGTGCTGTTCAAACATTTTATCTTTTAAGAAATCCATGAAAACAGATGTAGGTTTCCCTTTTAAATAAATGAAATCAATGCTAATGTTTGTTTTCACAGGAGGAGTCATTTCTACTCGGAATAACTCTTCATTTTTTAATTCCTTTTTGACACAATGCTCAGGTAAAAAGCAGATGCCTACGCCTTGGAGTACAAGATTCTTGGCTGTTTCCATATTATCCACTTCTAAATATACATTTGGATTTAATCCCTTATTTAAGAATAAGCGATGAATGGCAAGCCAATCTATCGATTCATAATCAAAAAAGATAAGTGGCTGCTTACTGACATCTTCAACTGTTACACTCTCTTCTTTTAAAAAAGCATGGTTCTTAGGAACAAAAAGACTGATAGGATCATTATAAAGACGAATTGATTCTACTTGAGGATGGGTTTCTGTTCGCACAATACCAAAATCCACCTCTTCATTAATCACCTTGTGTAAAATGTCTTTAGAATGGCCTGTTAAAATCTTTATTCGAACGTCCTTAAATTCTGAAATAAATGCTGGCAAAATATCTGGAAGCATATTATTAGAGATTGACGAAGCACTTCCAATCACCAACTCATAAGGGATATTCACTTGCTGCAAACCATACTTTGCTTCCTGATAAGACTGAAGAATTTTTTGTGCGTGTGGAAAAAAATACTCCCCTTTTTCAGTCAAAGAAATCTTATTTCCGTTTCGATGAAAAAGCTTTATGTTAATTTCACGTTCTAGAGACTGAATCCGTGCTGTTACAGAGGGTTGAGTTAAATAAAGAGCTTCTGCTGCTTTATTGAAACTACCTAGTTGACACACATAGATGAAAGCCTCAATATTTTCAATATTCATCTTTAACTGCTCCTTAGTTTCGTTCATCATTATTTTTATCTACTATAACCCTTTCCTATGCAGGACTTAAAAGAAAGAGAGGAAGCCATTTTAAATATTACACTAATTGAATCCTATTACTTGCCTCATTAGCTGTTTTAATGATGGTTTTAGCTAAAATTTCCGTTGGATCAATAATAATCATTTCATCAGATGATTTAAGTACAAGAGGAATTTCCGTACAACCTGCTATAATCGCCTCTGCTCCCTCTTCGATCAACTTGTTAGCAACTGTGGAAAGGCTCAGAAACCCTTTTGCTGCTTTTCCACCCTTAATAGCATATATCCCTTCCATCACTTCTTTTTGTATGACCTTATCTGGCTCCAGAACTTCTATATCAAAGTTCTGGCAACTATGTTGATACAATTTTGTATTAATCGTTCCATCCGTAGCTAACAAGCCTATTTTTTTTAAATGATTTTCTTTTAGATATTTAGCTGTTTCTACAGGCATATGTAGGATTGGAATACGAACAGATTCTTTTACTGCTTCAAAGAAGAAATGAGCTGTATTACATGCAATTACCAGAAAATCTGCGCCCGCTTTCTCTAAACGTTGCGCTGACTGGATCATATATGGAGAAGGATCTATACCTTTTCCTAAAATTGCTGTTGTTCGATCTGGTATTTGAGAAAAACTGTCAGCAATGACATGGATATGATCTTGATCTTTTGTTGCGGGTGTATAAGAAACTACTTTTTTCATTAAATCTACGGTTGCTAATGGACCCATTCCACCTATAATCCCTACTACTTTTGGCATTTTCTTCACCACTTTAAAGTTATTTTAAATAAAATATTTTAGCCAATCCTGCTCTTTAGAGAATTAATTTATTTGAGCTATTTTTCTTTATTATAGGTTTTGTTTTGAAGGATCGATTATAGAAATACTCTATACATTAATAGAAATTTTATATTAGCCCATAAAAAGGGATTGATACCCACGATGCAATTGGTTGAATATAAAAGCAATAAAGATAAAAAGACCTTAATTAATTTGTTAATAAGGTCTTTTCAGTATATATAAGATTTATGACGTATTTAAAAAAAGAAAAAATGACCATTGTTACTTATCCGCTAAACGCTTGAGTTGAGTACCATAAGATAATGATTCAAAGGAAACAGAAACATTTGTGGTTCTAGAGAGTAATTTTACATTAGAAAAGTACTTTGATTAAAGATAAGCAGTTGATTGTCTAATAACTAGCTCAGGAGATAGAAGCAAGCGTTCTTTATAAGGCTTAGAATCCTCCATTTCTTGAATTAATAGATCAACTACTTTTGCCCCCATCTCTTTTATAGGTTGAGAAACCGTAGTAAGCATGGGAGAAGTGGTAGTAGACAGCACAGTATTATCAAATCCCACAATTGATAAATCCTCTGGAAGATTTAGATTTGCTTCTTTTGCAGCCTGTATGACACCAGCTGCTAATAAGTCATTACAAGCAAAGATAGCAGTAGGTTTGTCGTCCAATGAAAGAAGCTGCTTGGCACTCTCATATCCTTTTTGGATGGTAGCTTCTGTTTTTATTATGTATTCATCTCTTATAGGAAGACTTGCTTCTTGAATTGTATCTCTGTATGCTGCTAAACGTGGTGTATTACTTCGCACATCTTCTGAAATAATCCCAATTTTCTTATGTCCTAAAGATAATAAATATGAAGTAGCTAAGTATCCACCTTTATAATCATCAACTGTTACGGTATTCATAGACAAGCTAGGTATTTCTGAAGCTATCAAGACACTAGGTACTCCCTTATTTATCATCTCTTCAAGTAAATGTGTACTTCTAAAAGCTGAGGCAACCACTACGCCATCTACTCTTTGACTAGTCAACAAAGATAGGTATGTCTTTTCCTTTTTTACATCGTTATCTGTATTGCACATCATAACGTTTAATCCTATTTCATGACTGCGATCTTCAATACTTCTCGCAATTTCAGAGTAAAAAGGGTTAGATATATCCGGAACAAGCAAGCCTATCAATTTTGTTCGCTTCCCTCTTAAAGAAGCGGCAGCTGCATCAGGCTTATAATTAAGTTTCTCCATTGCGACTAGTACTTTCTTTTTAGTCTTTTCACTAATCTTTCCTGTATGGTTGATGACTTTTGAAACCGTTGCTATGGAAACACCTGCTTCTTGAGCCACACTGCGAATAGTTATTTTCATAAAATTCCTCCTTTCAATCAGATATTTAGTTTGTAAATAGGTATGTATTACAATAGATTAATTTTATTTATTATAGCATATAAATTATACCCTTTAATAAATAGACAGCTTTGCCTAAAGCAAAGCTGTCTGCCATTATCCGTCCGTCATTTATAATTTTTATACATATTAAAGAGTGATCCTTAAGAAATTATCTTGCCTGTTTGCTCTCTAATTCTTGATCATCATAGGAACGGAAATAGTATTCCAGTTCTTCAAGTGATTTTCCTTTCGTTTCTGGTAAATACCTATTCACGAATGCGATTGCTACTAATCCTAATACGCCAAATACCAAAAAAGTAGTAGATAAGCCTATAGTGCTAAGTAACACAGGGAACGACAAACTGATTAAGAAATTAACAATCCACATCCAAAATACACTAAAACCCATACCAAGACCACGCATCCTTAACGGAAATATTTCCGCCAGTGTTAACCATGTTACAGGTCCTATGGCCCCTTGCATGAAAGCTAAAAACACAACCGTTAAAGAGAGAACGATGTAAGGAAGTGCCGCGGAACCATTGAGAATAAAAGAGAAAAAACCAATGAGAAAAAGAGACGTGGTAGTACCGCATAAACCGATAATCAACATTGGCCGTCTTCTCACTCTACCAAGCAACCAGATTCCAACCAGCATCGCAACTACCGAAATAACACCATTAGCAATGTTTCCAATTAACGCTGCTTTGGTTCCCCATCCCGTATTCTTAAGTATTTCTGTTCCATAGTACATAATTGCGTTCACACCGTTAATTTGATTAACGATAGCAATTCCAATTCCTAAAAATAAAATGCGGCGCACCCAAGGAATAGACAAATCTTTAAAACTAGACTTTTCTAATTTGGACTCTTCGTCAACTGACGATTTAATTTCCTTCAGTTCTATATTTGCCTGATTTTCCTCCCGGATTTGTTTAAGCACTCTTAAGGCATCACCTATTCTGCCTTTTGATGCAAGCCAACGAGGACTCTCTGGAACGATTAACATTCCAAACCATAATACAACAGCTGGTAATGACGCAATAACTAACATGAATCTCCAGACATGCCCTACATCCCCTAATACATTGCCCAAGATTGCATTGCACGTAAAAGCTAAAAACTGCCCTGTAACAATCATTAATTCATTTTGTGTAACAATCTGTCCTCTTGTTTCAGCTGGTGACATTTCAGCTAGAAAAGTTGGGACAGTTACAGATGCACCACCCACAGCAACTCCTAAAACGAACCGACAAATGACCATTAACGTAGTGTTTGGAGCAAAGGTGCATCCAAGAGTTGCTATAAAAAATAGCAGCGCTAGATATAAGATGTTTTTGCGACGACCGTTATAATCTGATAAACGTCCGCCAAATAATGCACCAAAAGCTGCACCCAATAAAAGGGAACTAGCGACGAGTCCCTGTGCAAACGGATTTAAATCAAGCTGGTTTGCTTCTGACATATACGGTAATGCCCCATTTATAACGCCAGTATCATATCCAAAGAGCAGACCACCGAATGTGGAGATAAAGGCAATTTTCCTAACCATTCTTTTAGGGTCCTGTTTCTTCCCTTTTGTCTCTATGTACATCCATTCTCCTCCTACTCCTATTAAACATAAAAAGTAATGTTTACGAGCTTATAAAATTAGTAGAAAACCAACGTTAGATAACGCTTACAATATTAAAAGAACCAATTTCCTATTATTTAGAAGGACTCCGGGAAACACATACTAGTGCCCCAATAGGTAACAGTATGGCTATTCAATTATAAAGATGATGGCACAATTTTATAAGGCGACTGTACTGAAACGAGTTCTCCTGTTTCAAATGATTCTTTGCAAGCGTAGCCTAAAGCAGTGGATAATACTCCATCTTCTACTGTGACGTTTGGTTGTCTATTTTCTCTAATACAAGAGATAAACTCTTCAACTTCACTTAAATATGCCTGCTCAAATCGCTCTAAGAATCCATCTGAACATTCTTTTATTGCTCCATTTTCATCAAATACAGTTACCATATTCTTTTCTGGGATTGTTCCAATTCTTAAGGTTCCTTTTGTACCAATAATTTCAGTTTCAATATGATAGCCGTGCGCACAGTTACGGCCCGCAACAAAAATACCCATTGTGTCATTTTCAAATTTCACTAAGGCAGCACCCGTCTCCGCGTCATTTAATTCTTTAATTTCAGGATAACCATAAGATCCGCCAATAGCCCACACTTGTTTAGCTTCTGAATTTAAGTACCATCTAGCTAAATCCAAATCATGGATAGCCATGTCTAGGAATAGACCGCCACTATAATTGTTCTTAGCAAATGTCATGAACCCATCAATTGCTTTTGTAGGATCAAGACCATAGCAACGAATCAAAACGGGATCTCCTATTTTCCCTTCTTCAATTTGTTTTTTCGCGTATGCATACGATTTATCATATCTTCGCATAAAGCCAACCATAAAAATCTTATCCGTATGTTTGTCAACCACTTCTTGTACTTGTAACGCTTCTTCTAGATACAAACCAAGAGGCTTTTCACTAAAAACATGTAGATTAGCATTTAAGGCCTTTTCAATTTGTTCACAATGAAAACCCGACGGCGAAGCAATAAGAATGGCATCTAGCTCTTTGTTCTGTATCATATCGTCATAATTAGTATAGGCGTATTTAACTCCCCATTCTTCCTGTACCTGTTCAGCCTCTTCTTTGATCACACTGCAAACGGCCAGTAATTCACAATTTGGGATTCGAAATGCTAAATTTTCTGCATGTTTTCTTCCCAATCTCCCTAATCCGACGATTCCAACTTTAACTTTTTTCATTATTGATCACTACCTTTCAAGAATTTAATTAGAATATTCAGAAATAAAAATATAAAAATAAAAAGAAAACGTTTTCCTTATGTTTTTTATTATAATTAGCTTTTTATAACAAAGTCAACATTTTTCTAATTTAAATATAAAAATCCTTATTTAACAGTAAATAAATACTTATAACCGCTGATTAACCATCAGTATATTGGTTCACTTTTAAACACAGATTAATTTTATTTCTTATAAAATTAATCATTTTAAGGAAAACCTTTTCCTTTAATTGATTGTAAACCATTCAAAAAGATGGTTAATGTACCGTTTTGTTATGAAGGAGCTAGCAGCGACTCCGACAAGCGTATTACCTCAAATTGAAAATAAATATTTATACCTTACACAAGACAATTTAGTTATGAACCGATATCGGTACAATTTTTTGTTCCAATTTTATTTGGTTCCCTTGGGTCCATCATTGGCTTCTTTCCTATATTTTGGTCAAATGCTGCTCTCTTTTTATTTAGCGGGTATTCGCTTTTTGAGAGGGATTCTGCTTCTCGAAAATCAAATTCGTTAAATCGATCATGATGTTGTGAAGAAATAAATTTTATATAAACTTAACACCAAAATCTTCTTTTATAATCTCGGTAAAAACATGTCCTGATGCTTAATACTAATGTGCAAAAACAGATTATAAATGGGCTTCCTGCTCAAGTATAGTACTAAAGCCTCTGCTGTTTCTGCAAAGGCTTCTTTTTGACGATTTTCTTCTATTTAGTATAACTTCGACACATATAGGCTTTCTCCATTCTAAATGGTACTAGAAGAAATCGTTTTTTTACTAGAGGCAGGCTGAAAAGGTTGAGTAAATCCTTCACCAAACACCTCATTCGCCTCACAAAAAATGATAAACGCACCAGGGTCAATTTTTTGTACCATAGATCTAAGGTCATTTATTCTTAAGGAATCTAGGACCGTCATCATAATAATTCTTTCATTGTTTGTATAACCTCCTGCTCCCGATAATTTTGTTAGACCTCTATCTAATTCATGCAGGACAGACTCGGATATTCTTCCTTCAAATTCCTTAGACGATATGATATATGCTACTTTGAATTCTTTACTTTTCCCATAAATAATATCCATCGTCTTTCGCGTCAAAAATGCTCCAATTAGAGCGTACAAGGCTTTTTCAGGCGAAAAAATAAGTCCTCCTGCAATCATCACAGTTGCATCCATAATCAATATGGATTTACTGTGCTTAACGGATTTCAGCTTATGTAAAATCTGAGCAATTAAAGTAAAGCCACCGGTATTCCCACCCACTCTAAATACCAAACCTAATCCTATTCCCACCCCTACTCCACCGTATATAGAGGCTAATAGAGGATCGTTTGTAAGGGGAGGTAATTCACTCGTGAGGTAAACAAAAAAGGGAATTGATAAAGAACCAATCACCGACTTTATAATAGACCGCACGCCTAAAAAAGAACAACATGTCACCAATAAAACCAACGTGATTACCCATAAAACAATAACTGTAGGGACATGAAATATGGAACCAAGAATAAGAGCTGCACCTGTCAAACCGCCAGAGGCAATTTGATTGGGATTTTGTAATAAAGTAAAGGATAAAGCAATAATAAACGTACCTACTAACAAAAATATGTAATACTTAAAATGGTTCATAAAATTTTTCTCCTTTCTATTATTAAGAGATTATAAGTCTTAAATAAATTTCTAGCAATGAAGCCAATTAACGCTTGTTTGTTTTTATGCTTTTATGCTTTTCTATAGTAAATTGAAAAAATTTTAGTGTTAAGTCACCTTAATTGGCCTCGTTGGCCTTATATCTTATAAGCTAGACAACAAATCGAAGTATAAATATCAAGAATCCATCACAGCAGCATTGTAAATTGTATGTTTCAAGTTCTAGAAAGGAAAGAAACAAGATTAAATAAAAAAAGAGAAAGGGAATCTTTTTCTTTTGTAATCTTTTTTATAGAAATTATATATAGATCTTCTTTAGATGTTTAGTTCACATTAAAAAGCTTTATAAGTTTCGCATTACTATATTTATAAACTTTCTTGACTTACTTACATATTATTCAATCAAATCAATTAAAAGGATAATATACGCGTTTTGAATACGATTTATGATTTTATTTAAAATTTTTGTTATCGAAATACTTAATGTACGCGTTTTGAATAAAAATCTTGGTTTGTAATATTATCTTTATTTTAATAATGGGTAACGAACGGAAAATTAATAATTTTTTAAATTTTTTCAAAAAAGTTTATTTTTTATATTGAAATATGTAATTTGACTGTTTATAATACAAAAAAAGATAAGTTATTTGTAATGTAAGATGTCTGAAAATTTAATTTTTTACAAAGAATATTATTAATGGGGGTTTCACCGTGTCAAACAAAGTACCGTTTTCCTTTGTAGTAATCATTGGTTTAATGTTATTTGCATTATTTTTTGGAGCTGGAAATTTAATATTCCCCGCTATGCTTGGTCAGTCAGCTGGAGTAAATATCTGGTCAGCAAATGCAGGTTTTTTAGTTACTGGAGTAGGTTTACCCTTACTTGGTGTACTAGCTTTTGGATTTTCCGGAAAGGAAGATTTACAATCATTAGCAAGTCGCGTACATCCTATCTTTGGTTTATTATTTACAACTGTTCTTTATCTAGCTATTGGGCCTTTATTTGCTATCCCACGAACAGGTAACGTCTCTTTTGAAATCGGACTTAAACCTTTTATTTCTGAAGGCTCTAGTTCTATAGCTTTACTCGTATTTACCATTATATTTTTCAGTATTACATGCTTTTTTTCTCTCAATCCGGCGAAAATTGTCGATATTGTCGGAAAATTCTTAACACCAATTAAATTAACATTCATTGGAATTCTAGTTCTAGTAGCTTTTATTCATCCTATTGGAAAATTTCAAGCACCTACAGAAAAATATATGACAAACTCTTTTTTTAATGGATTTCAAGAAGGATACCTAACAATGGATACTCTTGCATCTTTCGTTTTCGGAATTATTATTATTAATGCAATTAAAGAGAAAGGCGCTAAAACAAAGAAACAAATTATAACTGTTTGCCTAAAAGCTACGGGAATTGCCGCTGTTATTCTCGCAACTATCTATTCTGCCCTTTCATATATGGGCGCTTCAAGTGTAGAAAAGCTTGGACATTTAGATAACGGAGGTGCGGTGCTAGCAAAAGTATCTGATTATTATTTTGGAGAATATGGCGGAGTACTACTAGGCTTAATGATCACAGTAGCTTGTCTGACAACTAGCGTAGGGCTTATTACTTCATGCTCTTCTTATTTCCATAAATTATTACCGTCTATTTCTTATAAGAAAATTGCGATTAGCTTATCTGTATTTAGCGCAATCATCGCAAACGTTGGATTAAATCAATTAATTTCTTTTTCAGTACCTGTTTTAACAGTTCTCTATCCATTAGCAATTGTTCTAATCTTTTTGACTTTCTTTCATTCTTTATTTAAAGGACATGCTGAAGTATACCAGGGTAGCCTATTCTTAACATTCGTTGTAAGCCTAGTAGATGGATTAAATGATTTTGGCTTACACATCCCTGGTATTGATCAATTATTTGCTTACTACCTTCCTCTTTACCATATTGGATTAGGCTGGATATTCCCTGCACTTATAGGAGGTCTTGCAGGTTATGGAGTTAACATGTTTAAAAATAAAGAGCAGTTCACTTCTAAATCAACAAGGTTAAATAAATAATTTCACTTTAATTCACTGAGAGCTATGCATATTTCTACACTCTTCAGTCGCTCTATAAGTCAATATTAACCTATTATTTGGACTTAAAAACCTAAAATTCTTCTAAAAAGCCACCCTTTCAGGGTGGCTTTAATTATACAAATGTTAATGTATTATGCTACCAAATAGATACCAATTAGGTAATGAAGTCAAAATCCTTTAGATACTATGTAGCTACTGCAGTAAGCTTGCCCCGTTTACTTGAAAAATAAAAAAGAAAAGGAACCCCTCTTCTCTCCTACTAGAATTATAATAAAGCACAAAATGTACGCTATAACGACCGATAGGGTGTTATTATTTTGCGTAACCCTGACTCTTTAACGAAATAGACATTTACAACGTTAAAATTCTTCCAAGATTAAACTTTATTTTTAATATAAATCAGAAACTTATTTTATAAGAATTGAGACTGCACTATACATTAATAATAAAGCCATAACTATATTAAATTGATTTCTATACTTTGAGAGGAATTTTTGAAAAAATGAACCAAATAAACTCCAACAAAACGTACTCATAAAGCCAATAAAAGCTAGAAATAGCGAATACATTAGTAAACTAAAGTTTGAATTGTGATATGGAAGGATGAAGGTTGCTATAGCTGTTATACCATATAAAATGCCTTTTGGATTTATAAATTGTAAAAGCATCCCCATGAAAAAACTGTTGTTCCGGTCCTCATTGTTATTTTCCTTATCACCTCTACTACGAATAATTTTTATCGCTAGATACATCATATAACCTGCCCCTAGGATAGTCATAAAGAATTCAATTTGTGGTATGAAATTTTTGAGCAAAAGATTAAGATAACTACACAACAACATGACTATAAGGAAACCTGCCCCTACTCCTACACAAAACTTTAATGTCTTTTTCAAACCATATTTGTTAGCGAATAACATGGCCATAATATTATTAGGACCAGGGGTAAAACTGGTTACAAAGACATATAGCAAGAATGATAATACTGGCATATTTGAACCTCCTCTAATATGTATATTATAATGTTCGAAAAGGACAATATAACGTCGTGTTTTTTATTTTACAACACAGTCGTTATATTGTACATAGCTTTAGGAGTGTAATTATGGAGGACATAAATCTTATTATCGCTAAAAATTTGAAGGGATTTAGAGAAAGTAAAAAATTAAGTCTCGAAAGAGTCTCAGAATTAACTGGAGTAAGCAAGACTATGATTGGACAAATTGAAAGAGGAGAATCAAGCCCTACAATTACAACCATTTGGAAAATAGCCAATGGATTAAAAATCCCCTTTACTTCATTAATAGATGATCCGCAGCCGGATACAAAAGTCATTTCAAAAGATGAAATTCAAATATTATCTGAAGACAACGGGAAATATCGGGTTTATCCTTATTTTCCTTTTGAGGACGATAGACGCTTTGAAGTTTATTCTATAGAGATAGAAGAAGGAGGATCTGTAGAGGCTAATTCGCATAGAGAAGGAACGGAAGAGTTCATAACTGTCTTTGAAGGAGAACTCACTATACGTGTAAATAGCAACGAATATACAGTAAAGAGTGGAAACGCTATTAGGTTCAAAGCTGATAGAGCTCATTCTTATTATAATCGGGGAAAAACATTAACTAGATTAAGTATGATTATATATTATCCCGTTTAAATTGATACAACTAATGAAATAGATTAGAAATCGGGGGATGTCCAGTAGAGTAACGATACCATTAGAGAAAGCAAAACATCTCGTATAAAGTTCTTTCAGTACATATTTAAGAGGAAAACGGGTATATTGCTTTCATATAAGCAGCTTTCTTTTTTCATTAGAACAGCCTACGGAAATTTCGTTTGCCAAAGACGCTTGTAAAACAAATAAGAGGTGAGAATATGTGTGGAAGATTCTCTTTAGCGACAGATATATCCGTTCTTCAAGAACAGTTTAACTTTGAATGGAGCAATGAAATAACGATTAATCCGAGGTTTAATGTAGCTCCCTCCCAACAAATTTTAACTATAGGATCTGATGGAGAAAAAAGAATTGGAACAATGATGAAGTGGGGATTAGTGCCTTACTGGTCTAATGATATCAAAATTGGATATAAGATGATCAATGCACGTGCTGAAGGTATCGATGAAAAGCCAAGTTTTAAGACCCCTTTTAAACGTAAAAGATGTCTAATTTTATCAGATGGATTTTATGAATGGAAAAAAGAAGAGAAGAAAAAGCAGCCTTTTCGCTTTATGATGAAAGATGATAGACCGTTTGCGTTTGCTGGACTTTGGGATCAGTGGGATAAAGATGGTGAACCTCTTTATTCTTGCACAATTATAACCACAATTCCCAATGAAATGACCCAAGAAGTTCACAATAGAATGCCTGTGATTCTTGAAGAAGATGCATATGATTTATGGATAGATGCGAAAATGAATGATACAGAATATCTTAAATCATTGCTTATTCCTTTTCCAGCAGAAAAAATGAAGTCATACCCTGTTTCTCCACTAGTTAATTCGCCGAAAAACGATGTGGAAGAGTGTTTATCTCCCATTAACAGCTTGTAAGACTCTACGCGTATCAATTACAGAAGAATGAGATTCTCTGGAAAACAAGACCATAAGCCAGAATGGTTAAGTTTTTTCACTCATGGAAAAAAGGAAGAATGGTTTCCCATTCTTCCTTTAGCCATCACGTTATAAAGTTGTCTTAGAAACGTCCGCCGCCAAGTTGTTGCTCAGCCATTTGTACAAGACGCTTTGTGATTTCGCCACCTACTGATCCGTTTGCACGTGCAGTTGTGTCAGCACCAAGGTTTACACCAAATTCGCTCGCGATTTCATATTTCATTTGATCGATTGCTTGTTCAGCCCCGTATACTAATAATTCGTTGTTGTTGCTGCTTTTGTTGTTTGCCATGTTGTGTCACCTCCTTGTTTCTTTTAAGTTTCCTATTATAGGAGAGGTGTATACATGGTAAATGATGGATGTATAGTTTCTTAACCCATAACTATAATAAAAGGAAGAAACAATTACGCTGTAAAAAGTGAAATTACATGTTTCATTTCCTTGTTATAAAATCTATACACTTGCCATGTGTAGGAAAAGGGATGACAGTTAAAGCTGTCATCCCTTTTTTTGTTTAAAGTTCTATTTTTAAATAAAAATAACATATGCCCATATGAATAACGAAGAAGATGTCTAGTTGAGCAAACAAGGTTATAAAATATAGAGGGCTAATATTGTATTCTTAATCAACTATATAATAGTGATGGGAGTAATAGAGTAATACGTGAATGATGTAATGTATTCAACGTAGCAAAAAGCCACTTGTTTTAAACAAGTGGCTTTTTATAGTGTCTATGTGTTGAGTAAGAATGGTGCAGAAGTTACAATAAGGAAAATTGAAACACGATATCTGCATCTTCTTCTATTGTCAACTTAATAAAAATGTGTAACTCCAGAAAAGAAATAAAGCCCACTTATTTTCTTTAACGTTTATTCATTTTCTTTAGAATCTTCCTGGTAATGCTCATTTAAGTATGGGTTCTCTGTCGTGGCAAAATTAACAGATTGAAGACTAGTTTCAGGATCCATTCCATAATAGCCTTTCAGTTTCGCATTTTCTAGCTCACCACTTCTGAATTGTGGTTCTTTTTTTTCTTTCATGTCGCACCTCTTTTTTTCTTATTTTTCTCTATTTAAGAAGCAATTATTCGGTCATTAATTAGGTGAGAAAAGAATACATCTTGAAAATAAATCATAAAAGTAACAATAAATTTGCTTCACGCGCTCACTTCAACGACTAGAAATGTGTTAGTCCTAACGAAATAAACAGTAACTAATGATTTTTCTCGTTTTTGAAAGGCATAGCTCTAGTTATAGGCTATAAAGCCGGCTTTTGATTTTATATATCAACCTTCTATCAATAGAAAATTCAATGTCAAATTGGATCTTACGTAAAAAATACTCTCCCATTACTGGGAGAGTATTTTTAACCTTTCGCTAAATCTAATGCTTTATCTGCCTTTTTCAAATCGTGATTTACTTGTTCTTCAACATCATAGGCATGGTACATTTCATTATCAATCATATATTGAGCAATTTTCCCATGAAGTTCAATAGTCTCATCTAATTGCTTTTTCAATACCTTGCGCACTTCTGGTGTTGCAGTTTCCGTAAGCGCTACTGCATATGTTCGTACACCGTTTTTAGCCGATAGTAATAAATCTGTTGCAATAGTAAGATCATCTAATGTTTTAGTAAGAGTACTTTTAGTAGCCATTCTTCGTTTCCTCCTATTTACTGAGCTTTTTTTAAGATTTTTTGTAATTCATTAATTGCTTCAGTAGATGTTTGGACATCCTCTTCAAGAATCTTTTTTAAGTTTTTATCCTCTACTAATTCCAGCATAGCTGTCCCTTTCGTTACACACGACGTCTTGAGCGTTAAGATTTCATGAACTTCTAACGTCTCATGCATGGCTAATTTTTTGGTCATGGCCCAATTCCTCCTTGTCATCATTTGTATTTGCAGAAATTATGCGTACAAAGCAGCACCTAGATAAACTTTCTTTGCAGACTGATTAATTGTTAGAATTTTTGCTGGAAGCTTTTCCGCCTTTTTCACCAATTTCCTGAAAAAACTCTTTGTTATGATTCTTAGATGTAGCTTTTCCACCCTTTTCTCCAATCTCTTGGAAAAATTCCTTGTCATGATTTTTCGAAGTAGTTTCTCCACCTTTTCGTCCAGCTTCCTCTCTACTCATTTTTTCATTTTGTTTATTCTTTTCCATGCTTGATTCCTCCTTAATTTTTTTAACTTGTGAATTATATTCCCAGCTCATTTCCATTTAAACACCAATTAATTAATTTTTTGAACGTTTCAGAAAAAGGAATTGTGGTATTAAAAATAACATAAATGAATCGATTCATATAAAACATTCTCTATAATAAAAGGAGGAACTACTCATGACAAAGAACGTGATAGGCGCGTATGAAAATGAAGAAGCTGTTATCACAGCTATTCAAAATTTAAAAACACAGGGATTTCAAGAGGAGGACCTTTCTTTAGTAACAAGTAAAGACATAGACGAAGAGGATTATTTAGAAGTAGAAAGCAAAGAAGGAATTGACGTAAAAAAGGTTGAAACAACGAAACAGAGCCGTCAAGATGAATCGATTATGGATAAGATTAAACATGTGTTTTCCCCAGAGCAGCATAAAGGTAATCATAGAGATAAAGAAAAAGTAGAAAGACGTTTAATTAACTTAGGCGTTCCTGTTACTCAAGCCGAGCCTTATGCAGATGATCTGCAAGAAGGAAAAGTGTTATTGTTAGTAAGAGCTAATAGCGACAGAAAAACAAATTCTTTCTTAGAAAAGAGAGAGGACTCTCCTTTTGAGAAAGGCGACTCCATTTATGAGAAATCATTATATGGAGAACATCGTGAACATGGAAAAAATGTACCAACAAGTGCAGAAGATCGTAACGAGCTAAAAGAAGAACAATTGCATGTAGGAACAGAAAGAGAAAGAGGATTTTAAAAACTAAGGTAAGCTTATCTTGGCGGATTATTAAGCGTTAAATAAACGGGTTTTGAACAAAAGGAGTAAATTAAATGCTAAACGTTGTGTTATTTTAATGGAAGTACTTTCAACATTATCTATGACACTTATTATCACAATTAGAAAAGCAGTCCTTATACATTTAAAGGACTGCTTTTTCTCTTTATTCTGCGCACAAGGCTACCTCTTTTATCTTTAGATTTCGTCTAAAAATATAGCTTAAGAGATGAGGCATTCATACCCTTCTTTCCTTTTCATTTCTATGTGAAAAAACATCTGAAACCTGTAGAAAAGCTGTTAGGACTTATTTCCTTTAAATATGCTCTTTCTCTTCTCCTGTTTAACCCGTTTTAAGCGTAGCTCTATTTTTTTATCTAACGCTCTATATAGTATTTCGCTAGTTGTACATATGCAAAATAAGATTACAGTAATAATTGCAGCTTGTCGTACGTGAAAATAGAAACACAGTATGACTATAAGTAGGAACATAGCGTAAACGGCGTTGATTACCCATCTTCTATTTCTATGAGCTTCAAGGCTTCTTTCAAGTACCTCTTTTTGTCCTTCTTCTTTTTTTGTATCTTTTAAATGGTTGTATGTAGGATTCATCGTTGTTTCTCCCCCAAGAAAACTAATTTTAGATTATCTACGCATTATATCTCCAATATACTCCAATGAAGGAAAAAATAAGACGTGATTTTCCCCTTTTTATTATAAATTAATGAGTAGTAAAAGTTTAGAACTAATTTTGCACAAAAGATCCAATACGCAACCTACAATCCTTCTTCATTTAAACGTAGTTTTCTCTCATTCGGCTTATATCTACTCTGGGTGGTAAGCCAAACATTCGGGAATATTCTCGACTGAATTGCGATTGACTTTCGTATCCCACCTTGAACGCGACATAAGCTATATCTGTTGACTCTGCTAATAACAAGCGCCTCGCTTCCTGCAACCTCAGTTGTTTTTGAAACTGAATAGGACTCATTGCTGTCACCTCTTTAAAATGTCGGTGTAGTGATGAAACACTCATATTCGCTATTTCAGCAAGCTCTTCAATACGAAAAGACTCTTCATAATTATTGATGATATGATCTATAACCTCTCTTATTCTAGAGGCATTGCTACCTTCTATTGCCATTTGTTCAAGCGCTTCGCCATGTGGACCTTGCAAAATCCAATAAAGAATTTCTTTTTTTAATAATGGAGCAAGAACAGGGATATGTTTTGGAGTGTCTAGCAAAGATGCTAACCTTACTACTGCGTCCAACAAAGATGGCTCTACTTTGCTAATATACATAGCTCGTTTTGAGCTCTTTCCCTGCCCCGTTTTAATACCTGTGCCATTTAAAACCTCTAAAATTTGACTAGAGGTAAATTCAAATTTGATGGCTAAATATGGGGACACAGCTGAGGCTTTAATGACTTGACCTGTAACTGGCAAATCAACGGATGCCACAATATAATGACCAGGCCCGTATAAAAAACGTTCCTCTCCCACTAATACTTCCTTCTCTCCTTGGAGTATCATGCAAAAAGATGGCTCGTTAACTCTTGAAATTGGTTCAGTAATAATGGATTCACGGATGAGAAATAAAGATGGAATAGTGGTAGAGTGAACACCGTCCTGCTTTGAAAGGCGTTCAATGAGTTTAGCAAGCTCATATTGCTGTTTGTAGAATTTCTTAGTCATAACTGATTCTCCTTTTCCTCATTTTCGGTTCATTATATCTGATATCCATTGATTGAGTAAGAGGATTTGAGAGGATTAGGCAAAAACTTGGTAGTAATGTGCTAAGGGTTTCTTTATTATTTATGACATAATTAATTGTAAATAAGTCACGATAAATGTGACAAATAACTAAGAGAGAGGGAGCAGTTAAATGGAATATGTAAAACTTGGTAATACAGGCTTAGATGTATCTCGACTTTGTCTTGGATGTATGGGTTTTGGGGATGCTAACAAATGGCTTCATCAATGGGTGCTTAATGAAGAGGACTCTCGCCCAGTTATAAAAAAAGCCCTCGACTTAGGGATTAATTTTTTTGATACAGCAAATGTATACTCACTGGGTACAAGCGAGGAATATCTTGGACGAGCTCTTAAGGATTATGCTAATCGTGATGAGGTTGTAATAGCAACTAAAGTACACGGACAAATGCATCGAGGTCCAAACGGCTCTGGTCTTTCCCGAAAAGCAATTATAAGTGAAATCGATAAGAGTCTTAAGAGGTTGGAAACTGATTATGTAGATCTTTATATCATTCATCGTTGGGATTACAATACCCCTATTGAAGAAACGATGGAAGCATTACATGACGTAGTGAAGGCCGGAAAAGCAAGATATATTGGTGCTTCTGCCATGTACGCTTGGCAGTTCCAAAAGGCATTACATGTGGCTGAAAAAAATGGTTGGACTAAGTTTGTGTCCATGCAGAACCATTTAAATCTACTATACCGTGAAGAGGAACGAGAAATGTTACCCCTTTGTAAGGAAGAGAAAATTGGCGTCACCCCATATAGCCCTCTCGCATCAGGAAGATTAACACGTGACTGGTCAGTAATAACACATCGTTCCGAGACAGATCAAATTCAAAAATCTAAATACGATGCGACTGCGGACGCAGATCGATTGGTTGTGGAACGAGTAGCATTCATCGCAGAAAAACATGGTATTCCTCGTACACACATCGCACTTGCCTGGTTACTACAGAAAGAACTAGTAGCAGCTCCTATAATTGGTGCTACGAAACTATCACATCTTGAAGATGCTGTAGGTGCTTTATCGATTAAGCTGGCACCTGAAGAAATTGCGTTTCTTGAAGAGCCCTATGTACCACACCCAATAGTTGGTCATAATTAGTAATGTGAAAGCTTTTTATAAGGCACTCCCTCATTTCCTTATGCAGGAAGTGAAGGGAGTCATTTCTAACGTTTTTTTAATACTGCCCATAAAATCTTCTCCGTTAGGCTTTATAACCTCTTACAATACCGTTTCGATAACAAGGTGTTGAATGATCAGAATAACGTGAAGCCCTTGGCATATTATTCTTTCTTAGGCTATTATTAATCATCCGAATACTTTATCACCTTGTCTCAGTTAGTGTAGCGACACTACAAATTATGCTAACACCTTACGTATTTGCGTTTGAAACCAATCCGACCTCTATCTATCTCCTTTTGAATAGTTTCAGAAGCAAGAAGAATACTACTTTTTTTCTTGTCCCTCTTAACTTCCACTGGACCTACTGCCTTTGCAATTTCAATCGCCTTATCATGAAGTGGCAAATATGAGATTCCGACTGTATAGATAAAATTATTCATAGCTGATTTCGTTCGATTTGGAGAAGCGTGAATCGTATTTTCCACTTGGTCAAGCATATTGGAAATTTTAGTTGTACTAAATTCATCATCCGGACGATTACCCAAAAGCCAACAGTAACAGCTCCAGCCCGCTGACATTTTAAGTTCTTGACCGCTTGCAATCCATTTATCAGCAACAACTTGCGCAAAATCGGTTTCCGCCAAAGTTACTGCAACTACATAATCAGACAGCATGTAAAAATACGCTGCATCTATCCAACGCTCGAAATTCTCCTCGGTCATCCTTGTTGGGTCTGCAATGACACCAGCAAAATACATAGCATCGTAGTTACCAGAGGCATAAAGCTGATCGGCTAAAGGCTGGTTTTTTTTGATTTTCTTTGCAATGGGCTTCATTTTGCCCGTCGCCACTCCAAAAAGTGGCTCGTGTGCACCATTGTTTATGTAAGTCTTTTTAGCTCGTTCCGTACCGAGTGCTTCAAGTTCTTTCATAACCATTTCGAAATTCATCATTTTACACTCTCCTCCTCTACCACTCATAAATTGGAGCACTTTTTCCTTTTAATCGGGCTTCTACTTCACCTTACGATTTCTAAGCTACTTGGGCATCAGTTTACTCTTCCTCATTTGTTTTTTTATCTTCGCCAAAAAGTTGAACAGTCTTTTTTATCTAAAATATTGAACTCGATCATTTTCTTAAGTAATTCATAGTTTACCGAATCAGTCCATGGAATTCGGAACAAGCCTTTTGTAGCGCTGTATTCAGCCTGGGCAATGTCATCAGCAAACTGAGCAATACCTACTTCTTCAGGTGAAACGCTCAAATGATGCTTGGCTGTGGAAAAGCCAATGATAAATGTATCGTGATCGGTAAACATTGGTGTATTCCACTTAATTTGCGGTTTTAAATTCGGAAAATTAGTAGCAACCCAGGCCAAAACTTCCTCTGTTCGGTCGCGGTGGTTAGGGTTATCAATATGCGCCAAATATTCTGCCAAAACTTCCATGCCATTTCCTCCTAGAATAAAAATATTTTGAACGGTACAGTTTTTCATTCTACTCTAATTTTACATGAATCCAATACCAATAGGTTCACTCAATATCATTTTATTTTTAAATTCAAATACGTCATCAATGAAAATAAATAGTTCCCCCCAGCGAATCAACAAGCTGAATGAACCCTGTCTCTGTTATGCATTGGCCTTGCTTATAATATGTAAGGTACACTTGTTTATTTGTATGTAAGGCTTCAATTAAGGTGAAATTAATCTGTTCCATTTTCTCTTCTGTTAAAAGGCTTAGCTGCTTCCAGTTGCTTGTTTATGACTTCCTGTAATCCAATGTGTTGCTCTGGCATACTGGCAAATGGGCGGGCGCCATTTTTTCATATTATCATCCTCCTTACTTTTTATGACCTCCAATTAAGCCATTTCGATAACGAGCTGTTGAGTGATCCAGGTAGCTTGAAGCCCGTAGTAAACTATTCTTTCCATAACGCATCCGGATTTCATCAATCGTTTTCGCAAGAGCATAGGCTCTTTCACGCTGATCAATATCCTCAAATAAGCTCATTTGCTCTTCTTCTTGAATACTTGTGTTCGATAGTGAAATCCCAATAGAAGGAATAGGCATGCCCTTATCAAATGTATGTAAAATGTTTAAACAATATGGAAAGATATCCTGGCTTAAGTTCGAAGCTCGTCCCATTTTCTTTTGTCTTGAGAAGCCTCCACCTGCTTGTTTGCTGTAGCCAATCGATAAATGGACCGTTTGAGCCACCACTTGATGCATGCGTAAACGAAAACACACATTGTCCAAAAGTTCTAACAACAATAACTTCACTTCTTTTCGGTTTGTATAATCCCGAAATAGAATTTGACTTTTTCCAAAGGAATGAGAACTAGGAATGTACACATCTGAAATGCGACTAAAATCAACCCCATTCGCATGTTGGTGCAATTCTTCCCCCATGATGCCAAATTCTTTTTGTAAGATTTCCTTCGAAGAAAGAGCGAGTTCTTTTATGGGATGAATGCCTAAACGGTTTAGGCGTCTTTCCGTAGCTGACGAGATTCCCCAGAAATCCTTCATCGGATGAATGGACCACAACTTAAAGGGAATATCCTCATATCGCCAATACGCAACCCTTGTTGGGCTATTCTTGGTCTCATGTTCTAAGCTAACCTTAGCCAGTAAGAGATTAGGGCCGATTCCTGCGGTAGCTGTCAGCCGTGTTTTGCGATAAATCTCATTAATGATTTTATGAGCTAATTCTTCTGGTGTTTCAGCGAATAAATGCAAAGAAGCTGTCGCATCAATAAACAACTCATCAATGCTATACGCATGAAAATCTTCAGGAGCCACATACTGTAACACCAAACTCGAAATATAGTCCGAAGCCTTGATATACCTCTCCATGGCTGGATTCACTACATGGATATCTTTCCTTTTAGGAATGTCGAAAAGACGACTTCCTGTTTTGATCCCTTCTTTCTTTAATAAAGGTGCGGCAGCCAACACAACAGATCCCGACGTTTAATATCTCCTACAACTGCAAGCTTTGTCTTCAGCGGATCTAACCCTCATATGACAGAGGAAACCGAAGCAAAGAACGCTTTCATGTCGATACAAATAATGACTCTGTTTGGTAGTTACCCATCATTCATTGAAAATACTCCTTATAAAAAGAACGTTTGTTCCCTATTATACAAGAACAAACGTTCTTTATTCAATAAAAACTCTAAAGTTTTCCCGATTATTGCTATCTTCTTGATGAAAAAATAATTTCTTCAATCTCCCTTTCTTCGATAACAACTTTTGATTGGTCAGTATAGAAGTTTTGTAATACAAAATTGCATTAAAATTAATTGGCATTTACTATTAGATAAGTGTAAATGTATATATCAAAAGAAAACCCTAATTTTAAACAACTGAAAAGGAGGTTAAGTAATGGGAAAAATGGACTCTTTACATACACCACCCGTATCTAAAATCCCTTATGATTCAGAACAATCGCTTGCAGGTAGACTACCCATCTTTACATGGTTGCTATTAACATACTCAGCTACGATGATACTTCAAACATTAGATCATCCCCTGTTGTTAAATAGCTTGTTATTTACGTTTCTTTTTTCTCTATATTTTGTATTAAATTCATTTATTAATGTTTTTAAAATGTTTAGGCCATGGATTTACATCCTTGTTCAAGGAGGTTTAGCCTTTCTTTGCGGTCTTATAATGCCCGATGGTTTTCAACCAACACTCATTGGACTATATTCACTTTTGATAGGACAAAGCGTAGGAATTTATTATCAAATAAGTAAAGTAGTAATGGTTTCCTTATTCTGTATCCTTTTAATGTGCCTTGCTACTATTCTAATGGGGCATTTGCATTTATTAGTTATCTATTTAATAATCATGATTCCTCTCATAATAAGTATAGTAGGATATGCTGTTATGTTTTTTAGGCAAGTACAGGCTAGAGTTCGTATCCAAACATCTCTTCATGAACTAGAGCTTGCGCATCAAAAAGTTGAGCAGCTGACTCTTACGAATGAACGTCAACGAATGGCGCGTGATTTACATGATACATTAGCTCAAGGATTAGCAGGTCTCATTATGCAACTTGAAGCGATTAATGCACATTTGAGTAATGAAAATGTTAAAAGAAGCCAAGAGATTGTCCAACAGGCAATGGAAAGAGCACGTATGGCATTAGCCGATGCCCGTAGTGCAATAGATGACTTACGTACACAATCAGGTGAGGAAATAGGATTTATAGAAAGTGTGGAGAAAGAGGTTCAGCGTTTCAGGTCAACAACGGGGATAAACTGTGTACTAACGGCAGACGCTATTATGCCTTTGTCTCCCATGTTTGTAGAACATGCCAAACACATTATAAGTGAGGGGCTAACAAATATTGCACGTCATTCTCAAGCTCAACATGCATGGATAACGGTTAAAGAAAAAATGAACAGTATCTTATATCTAGAGATAAAAGATGATGGGATTGGGTTTGATTCGGAGAAAATCGGTAAGCAAGTAGGTCATTATGGATTAATTGGTATGCAAGAACGTGTTCGTCTCCTTAAAGGAACCATAAATGTTCAAAGTAAAACTCAAGAAGGAACTATAATTCAGATAGAAGTGCCGATACAAAAAGGAGAATAAATGTGAAATATAAGGTTTTGATTGTAGATGATCATTTTGTTGTGAGGGAAGGCTTAAAGTTAATTTTGGAAACTAGTGATACCTATGAAGTAGTTGCAGAGGCAGAAGACGGAGCTGTGGCACTTGATCTTATCAAGGAATTACAACCTGATGTGATCTTGATGGACTTAAATATGCCAAGAATGAGCGGTCTTGAAGCTATTGAAAGGTTAAAAGAGCAACAATCAACTATCCCTATTATTATTCTCACGACATACAATGAGGATGAATTAATGATTCGAGGCTTAAGCTTAGGAGCAAAGGGATACTTATTAAAAGATACAAGCCGTGAAAATTTATTTAGAACGATTGAATCTGCCATCAGAGGAGAAACTCTTTTACAGCCAGAAATCACATCAAGAATATTTGCTTATAAAGAAAAGCAACTTAATTTATCACCTTCTTCAACTGTTAAGGAGTCCATTCTTACAGAAAGAGAAGTAAGTATATTGCAAATTGTAGCAAATGGAGCAACAAGTAAAAAAATTGCCTTGGAGATGGGAATTTCGGAACGAACTGTTAAAGCCCATCTGACAAACATTTATACAAAGCTGGGAGTGGCTTCAAGATCAGAGGCTGTAGCAGTTGCAATTGACCAAGGAATCCTTCATCGTTAACTAAAATTAGAAAAGCACATAGAAATTTGCCCAAACGTACATAGGGAGGTTGCCCTTATGTACGATTTTTTTTGCTTAATTTTTTATTAGAATACAAAAGTATTCACAAAAACCTCCTTTTGTTTTAAGAAATGAGGTTGTATACATCACGTTTTACTATATTGAATTGAAGAATGAAGGGAGATTATATGGCAAAGTATCTTTACAAATTAGGTGAATGGGCTTCTCGAAAACGCCGCCAAGTCGTTTTTGGATGGATAGCTATTCTAATAGTCGCAGCAATAGGAGTAGGAACTATGGGCATAACATTTAATGATGATATGTCGATTCCTGGAACAAAAGCAGAAAAAGCAATGGACGTTTTAAATAAGGAGTTCCCTCATAGTGATGATAGTGGTGGGCAAATCAAACTTATCTTTAAAGCACCCAAAGGGCAGACCCTAGAATCACCTTCAACGCATAAAAGAGTACAAGATACCTTAAAGCTTGTTCTTAACGACAAAGCCGTTGAATCTATCGCAAGTCCTTACCAAACAGGAACAATCAGTAATAACAAGGAGATTGGTTATGCAACGATTACGTATAAGGTAAGCGCAGATAAAGTAACAGATGCTTCAAAAAACAAGATAAAAGGTATCGCAAAATTAGCTAAGAAAAGTGGTGTTCAAACGGAGATAGGCGGTACAGTTGCTTTCTCACACGTGAAAATTGGTGGTACATCTGAACTAGTAGGTATCGTTATCGCCTTTGGTATTTTAGTTTTTACCTTTGCATCTTTCCTTGCAGCAGGATTACCAATTATTACGGCTATTATAGGCCTAGGTATCGGTGCTATGGGAATTCTAATCAGTTCGAATTTCTTCTCTGTCCAAGCCACAAGTTTATCACTTGCAAGTATGATTGGTTTAGCAGTTGGGATTGACTATGCACTATTTATTATCTCAAGGCATCGCCAACAGTTAGCACAGGGGCTTGATGTAAGAGAGTCCATTGCCCGTGCAACTGCGACTGCCGGTAGTGCAGTTGTGTTTGCTGGACTAACCGTTATTGTTGCTCTGTGTGGCTTATCTGTGGTAGGTATTCCATTCTTAACATCAATGGGGTTATCTGCAGCTTTTACGGTGTTAATTGTCTTGTTAGTCTCCATTACATTGGTTCCTGCTCTATTAGGAATGGTTGGCCATCGCCTCAATCCTAAACGAAAAAAACGAGTGGATTTTAAAAAGTCTCTTGTAATTAAGAAAAACAAGGACTCAAATATATGGGGACGTTTTGTTATTCGTTATCCTGTACAAATCGTTCTAGTATGTTTAATTGTTATGGGTATTATTAGTTCTCCAGTTCTTCATATGGAACTAGGTTTACCTGATAACGGAATGAAATCAAAAGAAACTATTGAAAGACGTGCGTACGATTTAATGGCAGAAGGCTTTGGGGACGGAATAAATGGACCTCTTGTCGTTGTACTAGATGGATCTAAAAGTCCAGATACACGAGTATCCTTTACAAAGGTGGCAAAAGAGCTAAGTGACTTGCCAAATGTATCTAGTATATCTCCCCCTACTCCAAATCAATCTGGCAAATTTGCAATGATAACTGTTTTACCCAAAACGGGACCTAATGACTCTAAAACAAAAGATTTAGTGACTACTATTCGAGAAAAAGCAAAAAGCGTAACCAAAGACGAAAAAGTCAAATTAATGGTTACAGGATCTACAGCTGTCAACATTGATATCTCTGATAAACTTTCAGACGCCTTACCTCAATTTGCGGCTTTAATTGTTATTTTTGCTTTATTATTACTTTTGGTTGTCTTCCGTTCTATTCTTGTACCTATCAAAGCTGTATTAGGGTTTCTAATGACTTTAATCGCTACTTTAGGATTTTCTGTTTTTGTATTACAAGATGGTCATTTCATCGATTTCTTTGGTATTCCTGAAGCTGGTCCGTTATTAAACTTCATGCCAGTTTTAACGACAGGGATTTTATTTGGTTTAGCTATGGACTATGAAGTATTTCTTGTGAGTCGCATGCGTGAAGATTATACCCATCTGAGAGACGCAAAAAAATCCATTCTTTCGAGCCTGAAACATAGTGGTCCAGTAGTAACGGCAGCTGGTTTAATTATGATTTCTGTTTTTGCTAGCTTTATTTTTGCAGAAGATTCAACGATAAAAGCGACAGGGTTATCAATGGCTTTTGGTGTATTATTCGATGCATTCGTGGTGAGAATGACACTTGTGCCTGCAGTTATGACGCTTTTAGGAAAATCTGCATGGTATTTACCTAAATGGCTAGATAAAGCCTTACCGACTATCGATGTTGAGGGTGAATCACTTATGAACAATATAGAAGATACTATCAATAAAAAAGTTCGAAAATATTAACTCGTATCTTACACAAGGCACTTTGGTTATGAACCGATATACGTAACGAAAGAGCCTCACAAGGGCAAACGAATAAAATCCTAAACAGTATGGGAAAAATCCTGTATCTCCTTAGATACAGGATTTTTTTCGAGTTTACATAAGTTTGATTATAGGAACCAATTTAACTCAGGAAAGGGGGGCGAAGTTAATTGTCCAAAGATCTTCCATATTGGATTCCCCCAAGACAATGAAGAGCAGGTAAATAAAATTAATCAAAGGTTAAAAGAAGATGGGTTCAATGTCGAACCTTCAAAACAATTACATAAGTATACATTTTATGTAGAGGCACTTGGAGGATTTCCAATTGAGGTACTTTGTTAAGTTATCAAAGTCTCTCCTATATATTCCCAGTTAACATAATGGATATTACAGAGATTGAACAGTAAAAAGGCCCTTGCAATCTCATAAGGGCCTCCCCTCTGACAATAAACTATTATTTTATATACATATATTTAAAAAACAATTATTATCTACTGTTTTATAAGTAATGATTAATATATTGAATTAGAAATTATTTACCCATTACACACCTTGTAGAAAAAGGGCCCATATTTCTATCTGTTTCTTACTTAAAGGGAATGAAAATAAGGTTTGATCGTAATCTTATCTTCTGTAAATTAGATAAAGCTCAAATTCTTCTTACCGTTCTGAGACACAATCCCCTTTACAATTCTTAATACACCTTCTGCATCATTAAGATTAACTAACTCTACAGGTGAATGTGAGTATCTGCGAGGCGTTGATAGAATGCCTACTGGTATACCTTTGTTTGATGAGCTCAAGCTTGCTGCGTCAGTCGTATATCCGTCCCCAATGAGTGTAAGGACTTGTAAAGGGACACTGGCTACTAAGGCCTGCTCTTCAATTATTTCCCTTACTTTAGGATGAATGTATTGAAAATTCATGTTGCCTCTGACACCATCTGCTATCGGACACACTGGTCCTTTACCCAAATATACCGGCAAGGCCTTTTCTGTTTGAATGTCAGGTGTATCACCAGCTGGAATGGTGTCTAACACGATCGCATAATCCGGTTCAATTGCATTTGCCACCATCATAGCACCTCGAAGTCCAACTTCTTCCTGAACGGTAATAACTCCAAATAAAGTTCCTGAAAAATCCATACTTTTTAATTCTTTAAATAGTTCAATTAAAATAGCACAGTGTATGCGGTTGTCCACAGATTTTGTACATACTAAATCTTTATTATCCATTTCCATAAAATCACTCTGAAAAACAATCGGATCGCCAATCTTGATGCCCATCCGTTCTACATCTTCTCTGGATGAGGCCCCCACATCAATATAGCATTCACGGATTGTTTTAACCTGAGTGCTCTCTTCAGGGGTTTGCATATGGCCTGCTTTAATTCCGATGATGCCCGGTAGCTTGTTTCTAGTTACCCACACTTTCCTCCCTAATAACAACTGGTCAGAAACTCCCCCTATTTTATCGAACATAATAAAACCATCTTGCAAAATATTTTTAACACAGAAACCCACTTCATCGGAATGGCTGGAAATCATTAATTTTGGCCCTGATGTACGTCCATTTTTAATAGCAATAACATTTCCATAAGCATCAATGTTTACTTCATCAGCATAAGGTAACAGACTGTTTCTTAGATATTTTACAACATCTTGTTCTGAGCCAGATACACCAACTAGTCCTGTTAAATCTCTTAGAGAATTCTTTATATTTTCTTTTGCTATCTGCTTTTCTTCTGATGACGCCTCCATCTCTTTGCCCATAGTATGCTTCATTTACTCTTCCTCCTTTTTAATTACTTACACATGACTTTCTTCGGAAGTCTGTTTTATCGTTTTAGTTGCAACTTCATTTAAAAACGTTGCAATAAATAATTTTCCAATAAGTAACATTGATCGTTCATCTACATCGAATTTTGGATGATGATGAGGATAAATTGCTTCTATGTCTGGATTTCTTCCACCTACCCAAAAGAAAGAGCCAGGTACTTCTTTTAAGTAGTAAGCAAAGTCTTCCATGCCCATCTGTAATACCTCTTTTGTTACATTCTCCTCTCCTACTATCTTTTTAGCAGATACTTCAACTCTTTTGGTTTCCTTTGGATGATTCCACACAGCAGGATATCCTCTTTCGTAAGTGCAGACCCCAGTAGCCCCAGCACCTTCGCAGGTTGACTTTGTGATTTGCTGAATTGCTTTCTCAATTAAATCCTGTACATCCTCATCAAATGTTCGAACTGTTCCTCTAATTTTTGCTGTATTTGCAATTACATTATAGGCATCACCACTATTAAGTGAACCAACTGTGAGAACAGCCGGTTTGAGTGGATCAACGCGTCTACTTACGATTTGTTGGAGATTTAAAGTAAGTTGACTACCAACTATGACGGCATCTATCGTTAATTCTGGAGTAGCCCCGTGGCCTCCCTTTCCAATAATATCGATTTCAAATTTATCACCAGCTGCCATCAGGTACCCTTCGTTCACGCCTACTGTGCCTAATGGAAGATGAGAAGCCACATGAGCCCCGTAAATCACATCCACTCCTTGAAGACACCCATCTTCAATCATTGGCTTAGCACCTCCCGGGATAACTTCTTCTGCAAATTGATGAATAAATACAACATTTCCTTCGAGTTCATCTTTTACTTCACTTAACACTTTTGCCACACCAAGCAAAGCTGCTGTATGGATATCATGGCCACAAGCATGCATTACACCAGGAATACGAGACTTATAATCCACATGTTTTTGATCTTGAATGGGCAAAGCATCGAAGTCTGCTCGAAAAGCTACTGTTTTTCCTGGCTTTCCTCCTTTTAGAGTACCTACTACTCCTCTGCCTCCGACTCCTGTTTTTACATCGATTCCTAAGCTCATTAAAAATCCAGCAATTTTTTGGGGTGTCTCGTTTTCATGAAAGGAAAGCTCTGGATACATATGAAGGTCTCGGCGAAATCCCACTAGTTTGGGATATAATTCTTCTAATTTTTGAAACAAATTTTCAATCATCGTAAAACACTCCTTTTCCTTGCCACTTTATTTCCAATTAGGCAGAATGCGATTTTTCTACTTTTGAAACCATAGAGGAATTTCTCGTAAACAAACTAACAATTACAAGCGAGAGAATATTTACAATTAATGCAATGATACCAACATTTAAATCTTTCACTACTTCTGGTAATGCAGGAAATAGAGTCCCAACTGTAGTTTCACTAATTGTGATATACATAACTGTTACAATACCAAGAACTATACCTGTGCAAGCTCCATATTTTGTTACAAAATTATTTTTCATTAAACTAAAGATAAAAGCAGGAAATAATTGAGTTACAATGCTATAACCCATTAATAATAGAGTAACGATTGTATTTCCTCCATTAAGTGTGAAATAGACGGAAATAAGTGCTATGACAGGTACTAAGAATTTAGCTGATTTCGAGATTTGTTCATTAGTAGCTGAAGGTACTAAGACTCCATACACATTTTTAGATAACGATGTAGAAGCCGCCATTAAAAGCATTGAACCAGGAACAAGTGCTGTTAGCAATCCTGCTGCTCCAATAAATCCTACCATCCATGGATCAAACGTTTTAATTGAGAGTCGGAGTAAAGAAAGATCTTCATTTGCCCCTGTTAGACCAGGAACTTGTAAAATAGCTGTAAATCCAACAAAGAAGACGAATAGCAACATTAAGGTATAGATTGGACTAATAATGGAATTTCTTCGAAACACTCTTTCATTTTGCGCGGAATATGTTGCGTTGAAGGTATGCGGCCACATATAGAATCCAAATACGGTTAACAAAACGGTAGAAATAAACCAAGAGATGCTAAGGCCCGTTTTAGGTAGAGTAAGAAAATCTGGTTTAGCTTGATGCACTGCTTCAAACATCGGCTGTAACCCACCATAATAATGAAATGGCATATAAATTCCTAAGAAAAGAACGATGACAAATATCATAATATCCTTTACTATTGCTGTCCAAGCAGACCCATGTATACCTGATATCATTAAATAGACAGTTAACGATATTGCTCCAATCCAAATAGCGACAGTTGGAGAAATTGCTCCATAGGAAGCCTCTGATACAATAATCCCCAATCCCTTAAATTGAAGAATGATGTACGGTACTATAGCAAGTACTCCAGCACATGAAACCACGATTCCTAAAAATGGACTTTTATATTTTGTAGCAAAGAAATCAGGCTGTGACATTAATTTATTTTCTTTTGCATACTTCCAGATTTTTGGAGCTATCCAATAGCCAAGTACATAAGACAATGAAATGTAAGCTAAAATATAAAACGCTGGCCCTCCTTTTCCGTATGCCCAGGCGCTGCCTCCCAGAAAGGTGAAAGTTGTATAAATTTCTCCCGCCATCAAAAAGAAAACAAAGATAGTACCGAATCCTCGACCGCCAACACTCCATTGTTCAAGATCCATATTTTTACCTCTTGTAGCACGAATACCTAGATAAATAGCTAAAATTAAGAAACTAAAAATAACAAATAACGCGGCATTCATTACTCATCTCCTCCTTCATTTGCAGGATCCATTTTATATACTATTGCCATGATAAAAGAAGTAAGAACAACCCACATGACAATCCAAAAGAGAAAAAAAGGCATTCCTAAGATAAAGGGAGTTACTTTATTAACAAATGGTAAAAATCCTAAAATACCTATGAATGGAAGTAAAGAAAGAACATGAATTAGTTTCATAGAAATCCTCCTTAAAAATGCGGCTCTTAAATCTATTATTTTAGATACTGTGAGGGAGAAGACAACGTAATTGAGTAAAACTAAAAACTATTCCTTTAATTAACTCCCTATTTTGGTCTTTCATCATTTTCAATATCGTTCCATATAGCACCTCAGTGCCTATAACTAAAATTCTGCAACAACCTCAAATGCTTGTTTTTCTATTGCTGATCATACTGGGCGACATACACTTGTCTTTCCGATCTTTCCAATTCGACTCAATTACTCAAAATGTCTTTTTAGACGTTTTTTATTGATTCTCATAGCCTTCATCTTTTAAATTACATGAATAGTTTTTATATTCTTATAATCTAAGATAAAATCTCTTTCTTTTCTTGTTGATATACAATTTCTCCATCAATAACAGTCATATCTACCTGAATATCCTTAATGTTTTTGGAGGATACATCTAGAATCGAGTCACTTAGTATAACAAAATCGGCTAGCTTCCCAATTTCAATGCTACCCTTGATATCCTCTTCAAAACTTGCATATGCACCATTCCATGTATAGAGTTTAATAGCTTCCATCACGCTAATCCGTTGGTTAGTACCGACTCCATGACCAGATCTGCTTTCGCGGTTGACACCGGCATGAATACCCATTAGTGGGTTATGAGTAGTAACAGGACTATCTGACCCTCCCGCAGCGATTACTCCTTCATCAATAAAGCTACGCACTGGAAACATATGATGAACTCTTTCCCCATAATTCTTGATATATCCATCGCCAAATTCATAAAAGAAAGAAGGGTTAGGAATCGGAATAACTCCAAGTTTCTTCATATGCTTTAACAAGTCTGGTGGGGTAATTCCAGCATGTTCAATCCGATGTCTATGGTCATCCCTCGGATGTTGTCGAAGAGCCTCTTCAATACAATTAAGCATTAACTCAATTGCACGATCCCCCTGAGCATGAGCTGTAATCTGAAATCCCTTACGATGAGCCTCACCAAGAATGTGGTTTAATTCTTCTTGACTAAAATAAAGAATTCCATAATTATTCGGATCGCTTGTATATGATTGCCTAGTTGCAATTGTTGGTCCACTGCTACTCCCATCAGTAAATACCTTAGCTGGTCCAATTCGGAACTTTTCGTCTCCTAATCCTGTTATAATGCCTGCTTGCGTCATTTTTTTTACAAAGTCTTCAGAATTATTTAAAGCTCCAACTATGGCATATACTCGAAGCTTTACATCTTTTGAGCGAACAGCTTCCTGCATAATACGAAGATTGTTAGGCCCATATCCACCTGCATCATGGATACTAGTGATGCCTGCTGAAATAAAATCCTTTGATGCTAGGGACATCCCTTTTCTTAGTTCCTCATCAGAGTATTTTGCTTTCTCAAACATATTCATATGGGCAGTTTCCATTAAAACCCCAGTAACCTTCCCTCTTACATCACGAACAATTTTCCCTCCCTCTGGATCTGGTGTTGTATCATTAATTCCTGCTAACTCAAGAGCCTTGCTGTTCACTACAGAAATATGAGCACAGGTACGTATAATCATAATTGGGTGCTCAATAGAGATTTGATCCAGTTCGTGTCGGGATGGGAAACGCTTTTCATCTATCACTGTCTCATTGAACCCCCAAGCTCGGACCCATTCACCTTTTGGTGTCTGCTTAGCCTTCCTCCCCAAATCAGCGAGTACATCATTAATAGAGTGAATATGTGACTCTTTACAACTTACCCCTAGCTTATTAGTTCCATATAAAGTTAAATGTATATGTGAGTCAATAAATCCTGGAAGTAAACTCTTCCCCTTTAAATCAATTATCTGTGTTTGATCACCCACAAATGCTTTAATTTCCGCATTGTTTCCTACAGCTAGAATTTTATTATCCTTAACTGCAACAGCTTCAACAATTGAAAGCTCTTGATCTACTGTGATCACTTGACCATTCCAGAACACTAAATTAGCTTCCATCAATTGCTCACTCCTCTATTATTTTATAAATCTCTATTTGTCTAACTCTTTTAACTTTAAGGACTTCTCTCATATATCTCCTCTGCTAACTTGATTAAATTAATTTCATAGATAGGACGGGGTCTTCCCTTCTGGTTCATCGATTCTTTCCCGCATATCTTTGCAATTCCTTTATCATAGAGTGTTTTTAAAATTCTTGATGCATGACGGTCACTTGCATTCATTCCAATGCTTACTTCTTTAGCTGTCACCCTTTCCTTTTTCATCATAGATATCCATGCATAAAATTTTCGTAAAGTTAAAGAGTTACTGCTTCCTTTCTCAATATGAACAAGTGAATATTCAATAGATCGATTGGTCCCTAATGGACCATGTATTCTTTTCTCGTCATCAATTAAAAATCCACAACTTTCTCCTTTCTCATTAGCATATAACAGAGCTTTTTCGGCATTGGAATTTGCGCTTTCTCCAGAATACCCCATTCCAATTCCAAGACTTAACCTACAGGAATAGATAGAAGAAATTTCGTTTAAAATGGTTAAATCTTTTCCTTGTTTTGTTACTTTTTCAAGTGCTCCCCTTGTAGTATAAAGGGTGATTTTATTTCTACTTAAAACATTGGAGCTAGAAAAGAGTCTATTTCCATACTCAAGTATTCTTTCTTTTATTTCTGTAAGTTCCTTGCTCGTTCCGTCTGAACTATCACTCGGTTCATCTATTTGAAATTGAAGTACCGTAATTTGAGCATTTGCCTTTTTTTGCTTTAATCCAGCAAGAACCGTTTTACCAACTGTGTCACGTATTGTCTGTTTTGTATGCTTTATTAGAAACACCGGTATATTAAGAAGTTTCAAACGTTTATACACTGAATATAGGGCAGTAGCAATAACTTGAACTTTTTTTTCTTTCCACAAATCTAAATGATAGTTAAACAATTCTTCACTATCCCAGTAACCTTCCATGCTTTTAATGAAAAATGGAATATGAGGAACTTCAATTTCTTTATATACTTCAAATAAATGTTGAGGATTTAAAGTATCAAATCCAATTACAGGAAAAAAATGATAATGTTCATAAATACGAAGTAATACACGGTAAATGTCTGCACCCTCGAAAGGAATATAAAGGGAATTGCTCTCAGGAGGTAGGCTTTCCATGGATAAATAAAAGGGTGCTGGTCCACTGAAGATATACGAATCAATAAATTCTGCGGGTTCTGCTAATAAGTATGAAGATTGTTGTTCTGAATCGTAAATCATTGGAAGAGGGTCCACTTCATCAAATTCATTGATTACACTACAAATATCATGAACTAATGCTTCAGGTCCCACGATTGCAATTTTAAGTTTCATTTTTCAACTCCAATCTTATGTCTTTAATATGTCTGTAATTAAACAGACTAATAATGTAAATAGAATAAAAAAAGTGGCTTAAGAAGTATACTCCCTGAATTTCATTAATTAGAAAAGGAGTTTGTTATATTTTCTCACAAACAAAATTAAAAATAAACAAAATTTTATGAATATTATGTATTTTACAGTTTAAAAATTTAATTGAGCTATCTTAATAAAGACATGAAAAAGACTTAGAAGAAAGAGCGAGTTCTTTTATGGTATAGATGCCTAAATGGTTTAAGCGTCTTTCTGTAGCTGACGAGCCCCCCAGAACTCCTTCATTGGATGAATTGACCATAACTTAAAGGGAATATCCTCATATCGCCAATACGCAACCCTTGTTGGGCTATTCTTGGTCTCATGTTCTAAGCTAACCTTAGCTAGTAAGAGATTAGGGCCGATTCCTGCGGTAACTGTCAGCCGTGTTTTGCGATAAATCTCATTAATGATTTTATGAGCTAATTCTTCTGGTGTTTCAGCGAATAAATGCAAAGAAGTTGTCGCATCAATAAACAACTCATCAATGCTATACGCATGAAAATCTTCAGGAGCCACATACTGTAACACCAAACTCGAAATATAGTTCGAAGCCTTGATATATCTCTCCATGGATGGATTCACTACATGGATATCTTTCCTTTTAGGAATGTCGAAAAGACGACTTCCTGTTTTGATCCCTTCTTTCTTTAATAAAGGTGTGGCAGCCAACACAACAGATTCCAACCGTTTGATATCTCCTACGACTGCAAGCTTTGTTTTCAACGGATCTAACCCTCGTATGACACAGGAAACTGAAGCAAAGAACATTTGTTCTTACATTATATAAGAACGAATGTTCTCAATTCAATAAAAACTCTAAAGTTTTCCCGATTATTGTTACTATAAATAAGAGAGAAGGACAATACATATGAATTATGAGACGGAGGGGTGACCAATGGATAAAAAAATGACTAACTATATTATCTTTTTTTCATGGTTTTTGTTTTTAGCTATTCTATGGGTTATCGTTTCATTTTCTAAAGGCGAAAGTGGACAGTGGTGGTCTATGTATCGTTTAAATACAGACAAATACGGTCCTTGGGCTTTAGAGTTTTCTTACGTAAAGATTAGTATTGCCGCTGTTATTTCGTCAGTAATAGCTTATATGGTGAGTTTTGGATTCAAAAGAAAAAGATAAGATCAATTAAGGTGCTACTTGATAAAAAAGGATTTATAACATAGCTTTTATATTTTAGGGAGAAATGACGAATGAATTACATGAGGATCTACATTAAGAAATGGTATGAAGAAAGAAATAAAAATTAAAGAGGGAATGAGCTTTCAAGAAGAGTTGAAAAAGTGAGGCAATGCAGAATCAGATATATTTCAAATGCAACTAGTCGTAAGAGATAATAAAATGTAATTGCAGTTGTTCAATTTTACTAGAAAGGCAGCCAAATATATGGCTGCCTTTTTAACTCCTTATCTTCAAAAAATATGAAATCACTATTTGTTTTTTAAAACCTTATACCTTTATACATCCAAAATGTCACTTTTATCCTTAGATTGCTTGAAAGGCTGGTTAAAAATACTGAAATACATTGCTATTATGCTAATGGAAATTATTAATATTATCGAGATAATTAGGGATGTATCTAATAATAAAATAAACCCTAATCCTGCTACGGAAGTAATAGTTGAAAGTATTGTCCAGGTTGAAAATGTTTCCTTCATACTTAATCCAAAATATTCTTTAATCATCCAAAACCCTGCATCATTAACATGTGAGCAAATTGAGCTTCCTGCTCCCGTTGCAAGAGTTACTAGGGCTAAATTAGCATCGTATTGAGACAGCATTGGAATAACTAATCCTGCAGTGGATATAGCTGCAACTGTGGCCGATCCTAAAGAAATACGTAATAATGCAGCAACTACCCAAGCAAGTATGATAGGTGACATTGAAGTTCCTTTAAACAATTCTGCTACATAATCCCCTACACCACCATCAATTAGTACTTGCTTGAAGGCACCCCCACCTCCAATAATTAATAGCATCATACCAATTGCAGCAATTGATGACGTACAAGAGTTCATGACTTCTTTTATAGGAGTATTTCTTGCTATTCCCATTGTATAAAATGCAAGAATTAAAGATATTAACATTGCGGATGAAGGGTTTCCTATAAGACGAACTATTTCAATTATTGTATTACCTTCAAACCCTACTGATTTTTGAATCATATCAAGAATTGTAGATATAGACATTAATAAAACAGGGAACATTGCAGTTAATACACTTATACCGAAACCTGGTGTTTCTTTAAGTTTGAATGTTTTTTGTTCACCTAAAGAAGCTATATTGCCCGTTTTCTTGAATGCATTAGGTACAATTTTTTTAGCAATCTTAGTATATAGAGGACCTGCTATAATGACGGTTGGAATTGCAACAATAATACCGTAGAGTAAAACTAATCCAATGTCTGCACCATACTCACCAGCTATTACTGTTGGTCCTGGGTGTGGGGGAAGGAAGCTATGAGTTGCTAATAAAGCTGCAGCCATAGGAATACCTAAGTGCAAGATAGAGGCTCTTAATTCCTTCGCAATCGAAAATACAATTGGGATTAATAAAACTAATCCTACTTCAAAAAATAATGCTATACCTACAATAAACGAAGCAACTACAACGGCCCACTGAATTCTCTTTTCTCCAAATTTGTTAATTAGAGTCATGGCGATACGCTGAGCTCCCCCTGCATCAGCAATTAATCTACCAAGCATTGCACCAAGTCCAAATATTAAAGCTATATGACCAAGTGTACCTCCTAATCCAGCTTCAATTGATGTGACAACCTTTTCCATAGGCATTCCAAGTGCTAAAGATACAATAAAAGATACAATTATTAATGAAACAAATGTATTTAATTTAAATCCAGTAATCAAAATTAGCAACAAGATAATCCCAATCGCTACTATAAATAATGGCATGATATACCTCCAAAAAATAATTAAAATATTTTCACTTGCTCCACTTACTGAAACACTAACCCTATATTTTAATTAGTAAGTAACTCTAGGACGCTTATTCTATTTTGTTTACTAGTCATAAAGTACGATTGTTTGAAAAAACGCCCTTTAGTAAACGCTTTCAATTAAGACCTTAAATATTTTTTAAATTAATATATTAATAGGTTAATTCTAGACTAGTGTTTTTTCTTTGCCTAATGCTTCTACCCCTGCTTTTAGAACCTCAATAATTCGATCTGTATCATAGATATTTCCACGCCACGTTCCTCCACTAACCGATTGAAGCGCAGCCCACAAACGAGTATCATCTGGGAGACCCGGATCCGGTTTTAGTTCTGGATGAAGGTCACGTTCTTGCAAGACTTTAGTTGCTTTTTCTAAAGAAAGTCTTGTATTCTCAGTTCCAACAAAATTAACTGAACCGACTAATTGATTACGGTCAATAATAATTTCAATTATGTCTCCATCACGTAATTTTCCGATTGGTCCCCCAGCTAATGCCTCAGGTCCAATATGTCCGATACATGCACCAGTAGAAACACCAGAGAAACGCGCGTCTGTAATTAAGGAGACATGTTTTCCAAAAGATAAATGTTTTAATGCCGATGTTAATTGATATGTTTCCTCCATTCCGGTTCCTGAAGGACCACCGCCCATAACTACCATTATATCTCCTGCTTCTATGCCTCCTGTTTTAATAGATTTTATGGCTGATTTTTCTGAAGTAAAGACCTTTGCTTTTCCTATATGTCGATATACTCCATCTTCCCCTACCACGGATGGGTCAATAGAAGTTGATTTAATTACTGACCCTTCAGGGGCAATATTTCCTTTCGGGAATGTAACTGTGGAAGTTAGACCTTTTTCTTTTGCTTTGGCTGGATCCATGATAATATCATCAGGATTGATTCCATCAGCTTGTAACAATTGTTTTTTCATCATTGCACGTCTTTCTGATTTTTCCCACCAATCTAGGTTTGAACCAAGAGTTTCTCCAGTAACTGTTAGTACATCTTCGTGCAAGACACCTAATTTTCTCAAATGAAGCATTACCTCCGGCACTCCACCTGCTAAGAATACCTTAACAGTTGTATGACCTACAGGACCATTTGGTAGTACATCGACTAAACGAGGAACCTTTTTATTGATTCTAGTCCAATCTTCAACGGTAGGTATCTTACAATTAGCTGCATGAGCAATTGCTGGAATATGAAGTAATAAATTTGTTGAACCCCCGAAAGCTGCATGAATGACCATAGCATTCTCTATAGCCTTATCTGTAATAATATCTTTGGTGGAAATCTTTTTCTTCTCCATTTCTAAAGCCGCACGTGCTGATTGCTTGGCCATTTCCATCCATACTGACTGACCTGAAGGTGATAGTGCTGAGTGTGGTAAAGCCATTCCAATAGCTTCCGCAACAACTTGAGAAGTACCAGCTGTCCCAAGAAATTGGCATCCTCCTCCCGGTGTAGCACAAGCACGACATCCAAGATCAGCAGCTTCTTGCAAAGTAATTTCGTTGTTTGCGTATCTTGCCCCAATTGTTTGAATCTTTCCTGCATCTTCTCCATTTGTAGGTGGAAGAGTAACACCTCCAGGGACAATGATAGTTGGCAAGTCATGCATTGATGCCAGAGCTACCATCATTGCTGGAAGACCTTTATCACATGTAGCTACTCCAATAATTGCCCTGCGAGTAGGCAATGAGCGAATTAATCTTCGATAAACTATAGCCGCGTCATTTCGAAAAGGAAGGGAATCAAACATACCAGCAGTTCCTTGGGAGCGCCCATCACATGGATCGCTTACGAACCCTGCGAAGGGCACTCCACCTTGTCTGCTAATCTCTTGGGCTGATGCCTTCATTAATAAACCTATTTCCCAATGCCCAGTATGATAGCCTAATGCAATTGGAGTACCATCATGATTCCTGATTCCACCTTGAGTACCGAGAATTAGAACTTGCTTTCCCAGTAGGTTTGAAGGTGCCCAGCCCATACCAACATTTTGGGATAATCCAAAGAGGTCACCACTTGGTGAATCTAGCAACATTTCGGGTGTAAGTGGGAGTGAACCATCTGCTCCCTTCGAATGAGTTTGAATTTTATAAAGAGATACATCCTCTTCGCCAAATATGGATTGCAATGACATATGTATTCCTCCGTTAATAAGATTTTTTATTAAAAAAGATATATTTTTATGCTGCTCATACCATCCTCTATTAATTGGAGAATATAGGTTCCTCGAAAAAATCATCTTGCGTTAATAATTTATAAAAATTTTTTCTGTCCCTAATACCTGACCTAGTATTTGTTTTACTTGTTCCTTTTTTCCTTCACTAAGTTCGCGAGCTGGAGCTATCATGTTTGTAGAAATTTTTATCCCCCTTAAAGAAAGAGCTTCTTTAATTACACTTACAAAAGGCTTATCTATTTGATATAAAGATAACAAACCTGATAATAGACGATGTGCTTCAATTGCGCGAGCATAATCTTTTTCCATAAAAGATTGATAAATATTTATAGAAAGCTCTGGTGCAAAATTTGCAGTGCCAGGAATGGAACCATCTCCACCAAGAGATAACGTGTTTAAAAAATGATCATCGTATCCTGAGAAAACCGCGAAATCAGGATGGGTAGCCTTTACAGTTAAAATCATTTCCCTTGTATGAGCGACTGCATCAACAGTTTCTTTAATGCCTACAATATTAGGATAAGATTCGACTAATTTAAGAACAAATTCCGGCGATAAATCTTGGCCTGTTAATGCTGGAAAATTATATAAAAGGGTGGGCATATCTACTTTTTCAGCAATTTGAGCAAAATGCTGAAAGAGATTTTCCTCGGATAACGGCCAATAATATGGGTTAATGACTACGATTCCATCCGCCCCTATTTCTTTTGCATGCATACTTAGTGAGATACTCTCTTTTGTGCTTGGAGTACCAGTGCCAATTAAAACTGGCAGACGTCCATTTACATACTCAACTGCAAATTCCGCCACTTTCTTCCTTAAAGAAGTCGACATTTGACTAAATTCTCCGCCCGACCCTAAAAAAAACAGCCCATTTACTTTAGACTCAATTAGAAAGTCAATTAAATTTTTCATTCCTTTTTCATCTAAGCATTCATTTGCATCTATTATGGTGGATACGGGAGGAATAACCCCATGAAATTTTGTTAAGGTATTCATTATGACTGCTCCTTTCTATAAACGATGAATTAGAAATACGTAAGATTTAGATACTGGGACATCACTAAAGCATTTCTCCTTACTAGGCAATTCTTATCTATTAAGAGCTATTCTAATAAGGAGAAATGATAAAATGATAGGTTATAAAATTTCTTAAAATAATTTAAAAATAAAGTTATGGTTTCACGAATACGGTCTTAATGGAAGTGAAAAATTCGATTGCAGCTTGGCCTTGTTCACGAGAGTGAGAGCTAGATTGTTTCATTCCACCAAATGGTGCTTGTAATTCTACTCCAGCAGATTCTGCATTAATGCGCACAAGACCAGCATCCATCTCATTTACGAATGAAAGCATGCGCCCAATTGATTTAGTAAAAATGGAAGCACTAAGCCCAAACTTTACATCATTCGCAACGCTTAATGCTTCTTCTAACGTTTCAACTTTAATAAGGGCAAGTACTGGACCAAAAATTTCCTCTTGAGCGATAGTCATTTCACTAGTTACATTTTCAAATATAGTAGGCTCCACATAAAAACCAGCCGCTAAATTCCCTTCATCTAGGCGTTTACCACCATAAATTAACGAAGCCCCTTCTTCGATACCTTTTTCCACGTAGGCAAGTACCGTGTTAAGCTGGTCCTCACTTGCACAAGGCCCCATCCAAACATCTTTTTCAAGGCCATTTCCAACTTTTATTTCTTTCACTTGTTCAATCAGCTTTTCTTTAAACTCATCATAAATTTCATTTTGTATAATTACACGACTTGTAGCTGTACATTTTTGTCCAGTGGAACGCAATCCTCCACTAATAGTTGCCTCTACCGCTTGTTCAATATCGGCATCGTTAGCAACGATAACTGGATTTTTTCCACCCATCTCTAATTGATATTTTGCACCACGTTTTAGTGCGCCTAAACCAACTTGTTTACCGACTGCATCAGACCCTGTAAATGTAATTCCATTAATATCTGGATGATCAATAATACCTTGTCCGATAACAGAACCAGAACCCGTTACCATATTCACCACACCCCTTGGCAAACCTGCCTCTGCAAAACATTCCATAACTTTTGCAGCAGTAACTGCTGCTTCTCGAGCTGGCTTCAAAATAACAGTATTTCCATAAATAAGAGCAGGAGCAATCTTCCAAATAGGAATAGCTACTGGGAAATTCCAAGGTGTAATAACACCCACTACCCCAAGAGGAGCACGAGTTGTGTACATAAAAGCTTCAGAATCTGTTGAAGGTAGGACATCCCCAACTTTCCTTAGCCCTTCTCCTGCATAGTAGCGTAGAATTGCAACTCCTCTTGCTGTTTCACCTTTTGCTTCTGGAAATGTTTTTCCCATCTCCGGGTCATTGTCTTTGCTATTTCATCTAGGCGCTGCTCAAGCATATTTGCTACTTTATACAAATATTCACCACGAGTAACCCCGGACAGTTTACGCCAAGCAACCTGAGCTTTTTTAGCAGAAATGACAGCCCTATCTAAATCTTCTTTTCCAGAATGTTGTACATACCCAACTACTTCATGCCGACTGGCAGGATTAATGCTGATATCAACTTTCTCAACAGAACCAGGTACCCATTCGCCATCAATATAATTTAAATACATTTTTTCTTCTGTTGTTATACTCATTGTATTTCCCTCCATATTATCCAATTTAAAAGTTACTCAATTCATAAATTTCTGATATTTAAAACCAGAAAAGTAGTTTAATAATTAAGTTTGAATTCATTTAATTAGACTGAAATTCTATTGGGTAACATTACACTGTTTTTTAATATACCAATACTAGGAATTTCAATTTCAATCTGATCGCCTTCTACTAATGTAAAGTCATTTGGTGGTACAATGCATGTGCCAGTTAATAATACGGTGCCATCGAAAATTTCATTATCACGAATTAAGAACGCAACCAATTCTTCAAATTTTCTTTTTAATTGACGCGTACTAGCTGTTCCCTCTACTACAAGGTTTCCATGGCGATAAATACGACATATGATATCAAAATCATATGGATCTTCTACGGATTCGGTGAGAAGAATAGCCGGTCCAATAGAACAAGAGTGCTTCCATATTTTTGCCTGTGGTAGATAAAGAGGATTTTCTCCCTCAATATCACGGCAGCTCATGTCATTTCCAATTGTATAACCTAGGATTTCGCCTTCCTGACTAATAATCAACCCTAGTTCTGGTTCAGGAATTTGCCATTTAGAGTCACTACGAATATAAACTTCCTGATTAGGTCCAACTGTGCGAGCAGCTGTAGATTTAAAGAAAATTTCTGGACGTTCTGCGTCATATACTTTGTCGTAAAATGTGGTAGCGTCTAATTTTCCATCTGTAGCTTCATAGTTTCGGGCATAGCGGCTCCGTTCGTAAGTAACTCCGGAAGCCCATACTTCTTGAGCGACAATAGGTACAAGTAATGAAAGTTCCTCAATAGATTGTGGGATAGGCTTTGACTTAGAAATCATATTTTGAACAAAAGAAAGAGGAGAGATGTTTTGTGCGTTCGCTTGGTGGATTAGTTCCATAAACCCTTCCTGCTCAAGAGGGTAAACTGTTTCCTCTGATGTAAGGGCTGCCAAAACAGGCTTTAAATCTTCACTTAAATATCGAATAATACGCATATAAAAACCTCCATTTGTTTTATAATATAAAACTTAGTTTTCTAATATAGACAAAAGGGAAGGGACCCTCCATTAAATCGGTATCCCATGTCCCATCTGCTCTGATAATTCGGAAGCTGCTTGCTTCAATTGTTGAATAAAAATCCCTAACTCAATGTCATCTACTCCTGCTATAAGCGTAGAAAGACTTATAGCAGCAATAACTTTATTTTCGTGGTTTCGAATAGGTGCTGCAATACAACGGACACCTGGTTCATTTTCTTGGTTATCAACTGCATATCCCTGACTTTTAACTTTTTCAAGTTCCCCCAAAAATTGAATTTTGTTTGTAATAGTGAATTCGGTTTGCTGGGTATACGTATACCCAGCTAGAATTGTTTCTATTTCATCTTTTTCTTTAAAAGCTATCAAAGCTTTTCCCACTGCAGAGCAGTGAAGTGGGATTCTTTTTCCTATTCGAGAATACAGAATAACAGCCATAGGACCTTCAACTTTATCAATGTACGTTCCTTCTTTACCATCTAAGATGACTAAATGTGTAGTTTGTCCCGTTTTTTCTGATAAGTCTATCAGATATTTTTTGGCTAATTGCCTAATGTCTAAAGACTGAATAACATAGTTTCCTCTTTCAAAAAGTTTCATCCCTAGTCCATACTTTCCATTCTCAAGGTTTTGGTTAATATAGCCACGTTGTTGAAGCGTTTTCAACAATGAATGAACAGTACTTTTATGAAGACCCATCTGATCACTTATATCTGTTATTTTTAGTTCTGTTGTATGTTCATCAAATAAGTCTAGAATACGAAGGGCGCGATCTACTGATTGAATAATAGGCATGAAGTTTCACCCTTTTTGTTTTATATTATAAAACTCGTTTTTATTATTACAAACAATTTTATAATATAACTATAATACTAATTATTCTGAAAAGTCAACCGCTTTTTTTCATTGAGTCAAATGTCAAGTATTACATTACGAATGATGGTTTTTGAGGAATAACTATAATTCAGTATTTTGAACTCAATTACACCGCATTTTTGTTTTAAAACTTATATCAAAATCTATGTATCATAAACAGAGGTTTTTGATATACCTAAAAAAGGGCGGTTGTTGGAAATACCACATCATACATAAAAGAAGGAAAGCAAAGTGAAGTGGAACAAGATGAGCTCGTCAATATGGTTAATTGTCGATACTACTTTGCACAGCTTCATAAAGTGGATGTCTCGACTATCTTCATGTTCATAAAATACGCTTATAAGTAAATAGATGTTTTATATCAACTTCTGTTCGTTTTAATATTCATTTTTTGTTTCTCCTCCTTTTATTATGTTAAAAACGTTCGCAAAAGTATGTTGATTTAATAAGACGTTCGTAATTTGTTTTTAAACTTAAACAAACAATAAAAATGATAGAGTTTCTATACAAAAGAAAAGTCCATATATGTATGCTTTTACGAACGATATAATTTCCATTCATGTAATATAATTATTAATATAAAAAAGAAGCCAAACTATTGCAGTGGCTTCTTTTTTATATTAATTTTAGTTACTATTTTCATTAGACCATTTTTCTTCACTATCGATCCATTTGTTTTCATTTAAATCAAAAGATTCTATATCATCATAATAATCTAGATAAACAGGCAGCTTTATTCCATGATCACCAGCTTTATTCCAACAAGAAATAAACCAGTTTGTAATCAACTCTTTCTCAGCTGCAGATATTTCTTCTTCATTTTGTTCATAAAAAGCCCAAAACTCCTCTAAATGCTCATCGGCTAGCTCATAGTATTCAAATTCTTCAAGTAACTCATAACTTCCTGAAAAAATGGCACAATCGTTCCCTTCATAGAAAACTTCGTTCGCTTCATTGTCCATAGAAAACATCATAATAGACAAATCAAATGGCTGGATAAAGATTTCAAAATCCAGTAAATCAATGCCTGTATAATAATGAAAAGTATGTACTTCTTTGATATTGTTAATTAACTTATCTTCATTTTGCTCAAGTATCTTCTTTAATAAACCAATATATGAATCAACCGTAAATAACTTATCACTTTTATTTTCTTCTTTTGTATGCTTCCAAGTATCAAAACGCCTAGTAATCTTTGTTTTAATAGCCTCATAATTATTCCACGTATCTTCTAGCTCATAAAGGGATTCTATATGAGGAAATATAGCTTCATAATCATCTAAATAAGTTCCTTTATCGAAATCAAAGTAATCTTTTGTAAAGGCCCTTCCTTCGGCATTCAGCATATCGCTGGCAAAGACGCCATCCCATTCCATGTATACTTCAGTTCCGGTCATGTTCTTTTGTTTAAACTTTATAATCTCCTGCGCAGCTTCTTCTTTAAATTCTTTGCTATATAAGTTTTCTTCAATAATCCAACCGAGATACATTCCTGTATGAACGAACGCCTGCTTTTCACTCAAGTTATTTGGGAAATCCCCTTCATAATGCCATTTAGCTTTATCATAAACGGTTGTCATGGCCTCTTCCTCTTTCTCTGTGTCTTCTATTGAGATAGTTTTTTTCTGTTCACGACTACTTTTCTTATTTAACGAATCTTCATAACCTTGTAGTAATAAAATAATAAATACAAAAAATGGAATGCACTTTAATTTATACAAAATTCCCTCCATGAATTACATCAAAAGTAAACAATAAACTGCATTATATCCTGTAGAGGTTAAACAATATATATTTTAACCGATGAAAATAGCATTATAGTAAAAAAATGTAATTTCTAAAAAGCTGGTTTAGCTTAATCATTATTTGCGACTATAACTACTTTTTAATTGTTTTGGCTCTAATGGGGGTACACGAAATAATTGCTTTAGAAAATCATCGAAAGTGTCTGCTATTTTGATATACTCCCATTCTGTAGTATCGTATGTTGAAGCTGAATAGTTTTCTGCGATATACATAACAGTAGGATCTTGTGATTTATTACGATAATCCAACACGACCCAATAATGAAAATCCGTCCACAAAACCACAAATTCACCGGTGAGTTTGACTTCTTCTAATAGTTCTTTGGAAGATAAGATACTTATATCATCATTTTCAAAATGTATAGGGTCAATTGCATCAATGCTTGCTCTTCCTCCATAAGGAATACTTTCTGCATCTCCATCAGGTAACATAAAGTATGGGTAGTTTAATCCCCCACCATTTCTTATTTTCATTAAATCCAATAATGAACTAGGTAACTTAACACCTAAAATAACTTCAGCTTGCTTTATGATTTCATCATTTATCGGATAATCTATACACTTATATTCACTATCGTCGCTCCAAAAACTATCTCCCTGATAAAATTCTTTTTTCAAAACTTCACCTCCTTCAATCTAATGTTCATAAACTTCATACTCTTACTTCGGATATACTTTCTAGATTATTTGTAATCCCCTCAATTAATCCTTCTAGTTTATATACAAAATCATCAATTTGACTTAATTCAGTAATAAGATAAAAATTCATGCGTGTTCTATCTGGAATATCTAGCTTATTGTCAAGTACAAACTCGACTCCGATATGTCCTTGATTGTTAAAATGAAAGGATCTAACTTGTACATAGTGAGCAGCACTTTCATTATCTTCCCCTTGAATCCATTGATACTCTTTTCGTTTTAAGTTTAAAAATAAAGTTAGATTATCTTTCAACTCTTTACAATCTTCAATTGTGGTGTAAAAATGAATATTTACTTTGCAATGGGGAGAAGTGACAACCATATTTAATTCAAGTAGGGTTTCATCTTCCCATACTTTCCTTAATTTAACTCTATACTCAGACATGAAGTATCTCCTTTATTTTTAGCTATTCTTTACTTACCTTATTACTTCCCTATCAGCTCTGAGCTCCTAAAATAACTAACTGACTACAACTTTCTTTGGCCCACTTAACAAACAAAGTGCCGAGTATAGATATAAATTATTTTAATAAGGTGATTCGAATTCTTCTACATATAAACCCAATGATTCAACGTTTTTACGAGCTCCGTGGCAATTGCTATTTGCCCCTATATACATATAATAGTCGTATCCAAAATGAACAAAGAAGAGATTTTTAATCCCTAATTTACACCAAACTGCCTCCCGTAGAGTTAGTTTAGCTAATTCTTTAACTTCTTCAATTGAAATACCTTTTCCAATCTATAGGTTTGACGCGAAGTCAGATACATGTTGGTTCTGTATTTCGTTTGAAGAGAGCTCTAAAGCATGTACATAAACGGTATTAATGTTCATATCGTTCATAAAAGCTTCAATCGCGTGAATATAAGCTTCTTCTATCCTTAAATAATTGGATAAGCTCACCTTGTTTCCTACTTCATGAAAAGAAGTCCAATCATCATAAAGGTAACTTCCCTCGGTGTTTCTATGTAAAGGGTTATACTTTGTTACTCTCCAAGAATTCAATCATTACACGCTCCTAAATCCATTAAAAATACTACATAATTATACTCTATAGGTACCATAACTCTTATTATAAAAACCAAAATAAAAAGCAACCTCTACAATTGGCAAGCGAGGTTGCTTTTTACAGCTAATATTTATCATAAGGTAGAAATATTAGTAAATAAATAATAACATATTTTTCTGTAAAGACTATATTTTTCCGATTGGGCATATGTATAAAAGGTGCACTTCTTATACATTAGTTTCTCAACCACCTACTGAGAAAACGTAGTCATATCAACGATGTATAAAAAGCTGCATACTCCGGAAAAAGAACCCTTAGCTGAACCCTACTGCCGCAAGGGTTCTTTTTTTTAATGTGTACCGGAAAGAGATGTTATGTAAACTAGAAATGAATACAATATGCAAAAGAAAAAATAATTAATAATGAACGTTTTGATGAAATAAATCGTCTTAATTATAGGTGTAAATTTAGAAAACTGAATTTAATTAATAAAGTTAGGGGAGAAGAATTATGAGAAAAGAAGTACAGCTTAATGATGAAGGTATGATTCTAAAATTAAAGGGAATAACAAGATTCTTTGCATTAAAGTCCGAATTAAAAATGCCCTATAGCACTATCAAAAATGTATATGTTGACTATTTTGATGCTCCCAAATGGATGCTTCGTATGCCTGGAACATCAATTTCTTCTCTTAATATTTTTGAGGGAAGTTTTAAATACGCCGATGAATGGTATTTTCTTTCTTATGAAAACAGAGTACCCCTTGTGATGATTGAACTTGAAGGACATGAAAGATACAAGTATGTCTTTTTTGAAATTGATGATCCCACTAGCGTGGCAGCAGATATTAAAAAACGTATAAGGGACTTATAAGCAATATTGTCGTTTCTATGAGATTATTACTTCCGATATTTGGAATTATGTTAACTAACCTTGTATACGATATACAGCTTAAAAAAGAAAAAACTCCCTGGATGGCAGGGAGTTTTTTCTGCTACAAGAATTATCACATAGGTTGATGCGTTGCGGCATCATGGGTAGTTTATTCGAAATCATCAGATTTATTCATTATGAACGAGGCATATAAAAGGAAAATGTATGTCCAGCATTCTTTAAATAGGTTATATAGACAAGCTTGTATCTATATATATTTACTCAATGGGTTTTTTAAAGTTATTATGTAACAAAACATGGGTGAATAAAAGATAAGTAGGAGGGGCAAATATGTTTGTTCATGTAGTTCAACCTGGTGAAACTCTATTCTTAATAAGTAACAGATATGGTTCCTCTATCAATCAGTTACGAAGTGTGAATGGTTTAGAGGAAACGAATATTGTTCCAGGTCAAGCGTTGCTCATACCCCTTTATATATATACAGTTCAACCTAATGATACAATTAATGATATTGCTAAAAAAGCTTATGTATCTTTAGAACAATTGAAGAGAGCTAATCCTTCTATACATCCTAACCATTTGCAGGTAGGGATGAAAATCAGAATCCCTGATATATCGAACTATATTGCAGGTACATTGCAATATTATGCCGTTCGAAGTCCAGACTTGGATCGAAATTTAATTAATGATTTCGCCACTTATTCCTCTTCTATTGCCATTTTTGAATATCATTTTGGAAATAACGGGGATATAGTAAATGATTTAAACGATTTAGTGGCGATTGAAACTACTTGGAGGAACCGGGTTACACCATTAGCTACTATTACTAATCTAACTGCAGGGGGATTTAGTCCTGATCTTGCTCATCAAGTTTTAAATAATCCGACAGCAAGAAGGAATCTTGTCGATAATATCTTTTATTTAGTATCTAGAAAAGGATATGGTGGAGTAAATATTGATTTCGAACGTGTAAGGGCTGAGGATAGAGATCTTTTCACAGGATTTTTACGTCAATTAGGGGAGCGTTTAAGACCTTCTGGATATGTTCTGACAATAGCTGTTCCAGCTAAAACAAGTGAGGATATTTCTTGGTTAAGGGGATATGATTATGGAGGTATAGGTGCCGTTGTCAATTATATGTTCATTATGGCATATGACTGGCATCATGCAGGTAGCGAGCCAGGGCCAGTCGCACCAATTACTGAGGTAAGGAGAACAATAGAATTTGCTATAGAAAGTGTACCACGAAGAAAACTTATAATTGGCGTTCCCTTATACGGATATAATTGGTCGGTTCCCTATAAACCAGGTACAGTCGCATCGGCTATATCTAATCAAGATGCAATTAAAACGGCAATGAGGTATCAGTCATCTATACAATATTCAAAGGAATATAAATCGCCATTTTTTCGATATAGAGATCAGGCTGGACAGACACATGAAGTATGGTTTGAAGATGTAAGAAGTATGAGTGAAAAAATGGTATTAGTTCGTAAATTTGGTTTACAAGCAATAGGGGCTTGGCAACTAACACTTGGGTTTACACCAGGACCTTGGCTTTTAAGAAAATTTTTCACTATTAGAAAGGTATAAATAATAATAGTAAATATGGTTAATCTAAAGGCCTTTTCATTTCCTATAAAATGTTTTATGTTAACTAAAGCTTTATATCATATACAGCTTAAAAACAGAAAAAACTCCACAGGCGAGAGGGAGTTTTTTCTGCTACATTTATTTGATTAAAGCATTGAAACCTTACAGCAGCTTCTTGGGTAGTTTGTTCAAATTATAAAAATTTATAATCCTAAGAGCTTTTGGAAAGATAAAAGTAAATAACATTTTTTAGCGTATATAGAGAGGAGAACTTATAGTTGTGATCCAGCCCTCTTATGATGATGTACAAAAAGTTCGACATGAATTAAAGGAGATTGGCTATCAATATTGGCTTCATGACATGACAATTTATTTACCTGGCAATGGTGGATTCTGCTTATAGCCACTATTTTACCTTGATTTATATGGGGACGTCTTGTTAAAAAACAATATCGTCTACACGTGCTAGGATTTGCACTATTAATAGGTATTATATCAAGTGTTTTGGATGTCATTGGAGCTGATATTTTATTATAAGGATACCCCATAAAATTACTTTTTATGGTTCCTCCTTTATTTCCTGCAGATTTAACGATTATTCCGGTTATATTTAGCTTGGTCTATTACTATAAACATACATGGAAAAGCTATATTGGATATATTATCATCGTTTCATTTTTATTTTCGTATGTAATTGAACCAATATTTGAATGGGCAGATATGTATCGAAATCATCATTTTTCACATTGGGTTTCTCTTATTGGCTTTGCCCTCATCTCATTAGTCGTTAGATGGTTTTTAGAGAGGATTCTACCTCCGAGAAATGATTTTTAAAACAAAGTTTTCATCCTGCTTGTAAGGGATAACTATGGGGAAAGTCTCTTCTGAAAATGATTAACTATGTATAGAGATATAATTTAGAGACCCTCTTTATTTCCCCTATTAACCTTTGATATTACTCACTCTATAAAAAATATTAATAATAATGTTATCAATGAATAAAAAAGAGCGACAATATGGATAATATTACAAATAAAAAGTGATTCTATATTAGGAGATTATATGAGGAACATTGCAGCTTTTTTCTCCATGCTTATGCCTGGTTTTGGGCAGATATATAATCATCAGTTTGGTAAAGGAGTTATTTTTCTCATAGCTGAACATTTTAATAACACGTTTGGCCATGTAAATCAAGCCATTTACCTTGATTTTAATGAATTACACCGTCACGTCAAGCCATAGATGAAACTAATTTTGAATATATGCTATTTTATCCTGGATTTTATGTTTATTATGTGTGGAATGCATGGTATTATGCAAAACCAAATGCAAATAAGACTACTACAGCCATTCCCTTTCTCATAGGAGGATTTTTAGGAGAAATAGGTGCCATCTTTACTCCAAAATTCCCTATGCCTACTTTAACGGTTGGCATGCTGATGGTTATCCCTATGTTAATTGGGATGTGGATTTTTAGAAAGCCATGAGAAAACAACCTTTTTACTTTTCTTATGGTTTTCCTGTAAAATAAAAAGGCCAAACAATAACAATTATTTGGCCTCAGCAGAAAATGAACAAAACATGCTGCATATACAATGTTTTGTCATTAATCAATAGTATAACATGAGAATGATGACCTATAACCTTTGATACGCTCCTGTATAGAAAATGACATATGTTGTAGTCTTACCGACACATTAGTCACAAAAGAAGCAACATTCTGTAATAAAATATGGAATATTGCTTAGTTATTAATTAACCTTTAACTACCCTTGAATTTATAGCCATACACGCTCGTCAAATCGCCAAACCTCTTATATGAATCCGTAATCACAACCGGTGTGCCTACTTGAACTTTATCATAAAGCTTTTCAATATCTGCATTATGCATTCTGACACAACCTTGACTCACGTATTTTCCAATGCTGCATTCATTGTTGTTACCATGAATGCCGTATGTAGCACCATACATACCGTTTGCATTTAATTCTAAACAACGTTTTCCTAACAGATTATGAGGATTGCCCACGGGAATATGCCGTACTATAATAAGGACGGTTTTTAACCTTATTCACTACTTTAAAAAAGCCAACTGGTGTTTTGTCTCATGTTTTCCCCGTTGCCACTGGATCAACGATTTCAATATAGCCATTATGAAAATAAGCAAGCTTGTTATAGTACTTATTGATAATGATTAAATCATTATTCGTTGTTTTGCTTGCTGCTTCTATTTTCACTCCATTAACTTCACACAATGCGCCCATTAATAGCGTAAGAACGTTCAGTAATTTCTTAAACACTTTCCTCTTTTTATACTTTTATAAGAAACGAAAGAATCACCTCCTAATTGGAAGTTAATAATTCAAAGCTTGATACTACTGTAATTTCTAACCCTTCGATATATAATAATTAACAAGGAGGTTTGGAACATGAAATCAATTCAAGTTACACAATTTGGTGGACCTGAGAAATTAGTATTTACAGATGTTAAGGATGTAGTAGCAGAAAAGGGAGAAGTATGTGTTCGTTTGTATGCGGCGGGCGTCAATCCAAGTGATACTTATACATTATCAGGTACATATGCGTTTTGTATACCTCAGTTGCCTTATACACCAGGCTTAGATGGTGCAGGGATTGTGGAGGCGATTGGAGAAGAAGTCACAAATGTTCGCGTTGGTGATCGTGTATTTATTGCGTCTTTAATGGGAAGTAAAAGTACAGGCACATTTGCACAAAAAGTAGTATGTGATGCAACGTTGGTGCATCCATTACCATGCCATGTATCTTTTGAACAAGGTGCGGCATTAGGGGTACCGGCATTAACCGCATATCGTGCACTATTTCAACGTGCTTGTCTAAAGCCTGGTCAGACCGTATTTATTCATGGAGCCAGTGGCGGAGTTGGATTACAGGTCGTACAAATGGCGAAATCTCACGGTGCTAAAGTAATTGGAACAGCAAGCAAGCCAGAGGGTAAAAAAATGGTTCAGCAGGCTGGTGCAGATTATGTTATTGATCATGTGACAGAAGCAACGATTGAAGATGCTCTTGCCTTAATGGATGGCGATGGACCTGATGTAATTATTGAGTTTTTAGCAAATAAGAATTTAGAAACAGATTTGAAGCTGATTGCACCCTTTGGTAAAATTGTAATTGTTGGAAACCGTGGTTCAATAGACATAAACCCACGTCTTGCAATGCAAAAGGAATGTGATATTTTAGCAACAGCTCTTTGGAATGCACCAAAGGATGAATATGAACAAAGTATTCACGGTGTAATTGGCATGCTAACAAGTGGTGCACTTCGTCCGATTATTGGTACAACTTTGCCACTCCAGCAAGTATCGCAGGGCTTTGAACAGCTAGAAAAAGGTATAGGAAATGGTAAACTTGTTTTGATAATTGATTAATTAATCTACACAAATTTAAGGCATTCACTTAAATTAAAGGCTACATGAGTCAACTAAGTAAATACTACAAGGACCTTATAGGGTCCTTTTTTCTATTAAAAAGTGAAAATATAGGTGGATAGGTTAAAGAAGTAAGCTAAACGGGTATTCTTTGTACTATTAAGATGAAAGGAGTTTTTACTGTGTTAGCTTTAATTCTTAAACTTACTATCTCATTTTTTGCTGTTATGAATCCATTAGGAAACATACCTATTTTCATTACCCTTACGAACGATTATTCCCTTCAAGAAAGGCGCCATAGTGCAAGGAAGGCTGTCTTTATCTCTTTTATTATTCTTACATTATTTTTACTTTTAGGAAGTTTTATCTTTTCCGCATTTGGAATTACCATACATGCTTTTCGTGTGGCTGGAGGAATCTTAATCTTTGGCATTGCATATAGCTTGCTTCATGCTAAACCTTCTAATGCTCAAAGCCCTCATTCGCATGAACAAAAAGCCGCAGCTTCTCAAAATGATATTTCCATCACTCCCCTTGCTCTTCCGATTATGGCGGGACCTGGAACAATTGCGACAGTCATGTCTCATAGTTCTTATTCGGTAATAAATCTAGGAAGTGTACTCATCAGCTACACCCTTATATTAGGAGTTACTTTTCTCCTTTTCTATTATTCTACATCTATTATCAACAAGCTCGGACACAATGGTTTAAATGTTATTTCAAGGTTAATGGGATTAATACTGGCGGTAATGGCCATACAGATGATCGCAGAAGGTGTCCACGGGTTATTTCCCCATCTGTAATCATTCAAGAAGACTATTCTTATCGGAACGAGCATACCTATGAAAGAGGTGCTTTTTATATATTCTCGTTTCTTTCAACTACCCAAAAAGCGTAGGCATATCAACGATGTATAAAAAGCTGCATACTCTGATAAAAGAATCCTTGGCGGAAGCCATACTTTCCCAAGGGTTCTTTTACTTTTTTGTTTCCAGAAAGAGACACGATGTTAACTATGATTGTTTTATCATATCCATTTTAAAAAGAAAAAAACTACCTGATTTGTCAGAGGGTGATTGTTCTTTTAGGAACTTTATATGTAATTGGTTTGCTTATGATATTTGACATCATTCAAAGTATACAAAATTAATAGACAGAATATTTATACTAATCACTTTACTTTGTAATCGCTTTCATTTATAATGAAATTAGGTTGGATGGCATGAGTGGCTGTCATAGTATTTAGCGTAGGTGGGGCTGATACGAGGAAACAGGGCATAAAAGAAATGTCCTTTTTTGCTTGAGGAATATTTCTTAGAAGCTAGGAAATGTTATGGAATTCTTTCAAAAGTTTTTATTTTTTCACTTAGTTGATTACTTAGAGAGGTGTTTTATATGAATAAAAATGAAGGTACTAACGTTTTTTTATTAATATTTTCGGTGATCTCTATTTGTGGAGGATTATTATTAACAAATGTTTTTATTTATTCCCCTATTATTGGTTGGCTTCTAGCAGGATTTTGTTTAATAATGAATTTCATTTATAAAGAGGAACAGTCGAAATATAGAAAAAGAGAAGATTAGAAATAAGATCTTCTCTTTTTTTATGAGTTCTTATAACGCTGATTATGGCAGCTAGGATATTTGCCCTGACGCAACCAATTGATAGCTGGTGCCACCAATATGGAAGCTGTGATATCATTACGATTAACGAGCACTTTAGGAATAACCCATCCTGCCTGACTTGCTCCCAAAAGTATCACTTTATCTGTATTAATATCTTTTTCGTTTTTTGCCCATGCAATCACTTCTTCGACTTACACAAACAGCTTGATCTTTTAACTAAGGACTAAGCTTTTTTGTATCTATAATTGGTATTATAATTTAGTTTGCACTCAATTATATAATCAAGGCGGCGATGGGCTTTGGGTTCACGAAATGAATCAATGGCTGACACAGAGTAATGATGAGAATTACCTATTTAAAAAACCTGTTAGAAAGGTTAAAAATACATGTACTCCTGCTTTAACAGTCATTCCACTTTTATCACGTAGAGAGTCTAAACATACAATATCCATTGCTTGGACTAATGGATGTGAACCAGCAATATATATCGCTTCAAATAATTCATCTGTTCTCATTCCTCCTGTTGTTCCTGCTGGTACACCAGGGGCATAAGCCACATCAAGAACATCCATGTCTACTGTTAGATAGATGACATCCACTTTCTTGGCTAAATCAGCTAAGGCTCTTTCAACTATACAAGAAATCCCTGTTTTTCTGGCCTGAAGTAAGGTCACATAATTAACCTTGTGGGTATCTGCATACTCTTTGAGAGATTTGGAGTTATAAAACCCATGCAGGCCAATATTCCAAACGTTTTTGCCTTCAACCGTACCACTCTCAATCAGGTTTCGAATTGGTGTTCCATTTGATGGTCCGTTATCTTCTAAACTGCGTAAATCAAAATGTGTATCGAATTGAAGAATTCCTATACGTTGTTCTGGATGCGACTCTTTCCAGCCTTTTATTAACATAGCCGTAATCGAATGATCTCCCCCTAACATGACAGGCAGTGTATGAGGGTGATATTTCCGCATTGAAATCATGGCTTCTTTAATATACTGATGAGAAAGTGAAATATCTGTTACATGCTGTTTGACATCGCCTAAATCTAAAACCGATAAGGGGGTCAAATCCGTATCATATTCAATATGATACGGATTAAACGATTTCCATAGTTGTCTCATGGCAAGGGGAGTTTCACTTGCTCCTGATGCACTAATAGAAGATCTGGAAAGAGGGACTCCCAGAACGGTTACATCTACAGCTTGAAAATCTATTTCATCTTGGACTTCAAAAGTCTCGATCCAATCACTTACCTTAGGTTCAGTTGAACGCTGTCTTTCCCAATGAAAAGAGGGACGATTAAGTTGTGGGTACGGGTACGTCACGTAAAGCCCCACCTTCCACAATCACTTGTCCTTTTTTAATGACAGTATCTACAAGGTTCACTGCATAGTTATACTGCAACGTTTGATAATTCGGTGCATCAAATAAAACAAGGTCCCCTTTCTTTCCTACTTCGATACTTCCCACTTCATCAGCTCTTCCAATGGCATGAGCTGCATTAATTGTACATGCTGTTAGAACTTCCGCTGGCGTCATCTTCATCGTAAGACACGCTAGATTCATAATAAAAGGTAACGATTCAGTAGGTGATGACCCTGGATTACGATCAGTTGAAAGGGCAACCGGAACTCCAGCTTCAATCATCTTTCTTGCATTCGCAGGCTTCTCCATTAAAAAGAACGCTGTACCTGGTAACAAGACTGCAATAACACCACTTTTCGCCATTTGTTTAATACCTTCATCCGATGCTTGTAATAAATGATCGGCCGAAACAGCTCCCACCTTGGCTGCAAGCTCTGCACCGCCAAATTGAACAATTTCATCTGCATGTATTTTTGGCTTTAATCCGTAGACTTTTCCTGCCTCAAGAATTTGCTCCGACTGTTGAATTGTAAAAACTCCTTCTTCACAAAAAACATCGCAAAACTCAGCCAAATTTTCTTCTGCTACTCTTGGAATCATTTCCTCTATCACTAAACGAACAAATTCGTCTGGTTTTTCTTTATATTCAACTGGAACAGCATGAGCTCCCATGAAAGTAGAAACTAAATCTATAGGATGCCTTTCATCGAGCTTTTTTGCTGCTCGTAACTGTTTCAATTCATCTTCCAGTGTCAAACCATATCCACTTTTCGCTTCAACCGTCGTAACTCCATATTGTAGAAAACGATTCAGGCGTTTGGAGGTTTCTTGAATCAATTGCTCTTCTGTAGCTTCTCTTGTACTTGTTGTTGTTTGGAGAATTCCTCCGCCTGCCTTTAGAATATCAATATATTTAGCTCCGTTTAATCGCATCTCTAGCTCTTTTTCACGACTTCCCCCAAACACAATATGAGTATGAGCATCGATTAGACCTGGAGTAACAATTTTTCCTGAAGCATCAATCGTATTGATATGTCCATTTAAAGTCTGGACATATCGTTCTGCTTCAACATCTGATCCAACAAATGTAATCATTCCATTTTCCACTACAACACTGCCATGTTCGATAATACCGATATCGGACATATCTTGAGCGCGTTTTGGTTCTTTACTTCCACCTCTAACTGTAATCAGTTGTGAGGCACGTTTAATATACGTAATAGATGACATAATGCTCACTCCGTTTCCTTTAGTTTAATGTTGGAATGTTCATGCCTTTTTCTTTGGCTGTTTTGATTGCTAGTTCATAGCCTGCATCTAAATGACGAACAACGCCCATACCAGGGTCTGTTGTTAATACGCGTTCAAGACGTTTAGCTGCATCTTCCGTGCCATCTGCTACTACAACCATACCTGCATGAAGAGAATATCCCATACCTACGCCACCACCGTGGTGGACGGATACCCAACTTGCCCCTGCAGCTGTATTAACTAGTGCATTTAAAATAGGCCAATCTGCTACAGCATCACTGCCATCTCTCATCGCTTCTGTTTCACGGTTTGGCGAAGCAACAGATCCTGCGTCTAAATGATCTCTACCAATAACAATAGGGGCTGAAAGTTCTCCAGATGCAACCATTTCATTGATAATTTTTCCAAATCGTGCACGTTCTCCATATCCTAACCAACAGATACGCGCCGGTAATCCTTGAAATTCAATTTTTTCTCTCGCCATTTTAATCCAGTTACAAAGATGAGTATTATATGAGAATTCACGTAAAATAACTTCGTCTGTTTTATAAATATCTTCTGGATCACCTGATAAAGCTACCCAACGGAACGGCCCTTTTCCTTCACAGAATTGAGGACGGATATAAGCAGGTACAAAACCTGGGAAGTTGAACGCGTCTTTTACGCCTTCATCTAATGCTACTTGACGAATATTATTTCCATAGTCAAAAGCAATGGCTCCTTCTTTCTGCATATCTAACATAGCTTGAACATGAACTGCCATACTAGCCTTAGATTTTCTTACATATTCCTCTGGATTCTGATTACGTAATGTTTCTCCTTCCGATAGAGTTAATCCAATTGGTAGATAACCATTTAATGGATCATGTGCCGAGGTTTGATCCGTTACGATGTCTGGAATAAAGCCGCGTTTAATCATTTGAGGAAGCACTTCAGCTGCATTTCCAACCAAACCAATCGAGAGCGCTTTTCCTGAGTCTCTTGCTTCTTGGGCTAAAGCAATAGCATCATCTAAGCTTTCTAATACAACGTCACAATATCGTGTTTCAATTCGTTTTTCAATACGTGTTCGATCAACATCAATTCCAATGACTACCCCTCCTGCCATTGTAACGGCTAATGGCTGAGCGCCTCCCATGCCTCCTAATCCAGCTGTTACGGTAATGGTACCTTCAAGACTACCATTAAAATGTTGTTTTGCACATTCAGCAAATGTTTCATACGTACCTTGTACAATGCCTTGGCTTCCAATATAAATCCAGCTACCGGCTGTCATTTGCCCATACATCATCAATCCTTTTTTATCGAGTTCATGGAATTTTTCCCAATTTGCAAAGGCCGGAACAATATTGGAGTTAGCTAAGAGTACACGTGGTGCATCTTTATGAGTTTTGAAAACAGCTACTGGTTTTCCAGACTGTACTAATAGTGTTTCATCCTCTTCTAGATCTTTCAAAGTGGCTACGATACGATCGAATGCATCCCAATTTCGAGCTGCCTTCCCTATTCCCCCATATACAACTAATTTCTCTGGATGTTCTGCCACTTCTGGATCTAAATTGTTCATTAACATACGAAGAACAGCTTCTTGGACCCAACCTTTTGTATTTAATTCTTTTCCATGAGGCGCCTTAATTACTTTTTGTTCAGTAGTCATATTTTTTCCTCCTGTAAATAGATTCAAATAATTTCAAACTGTTTTTTAAATTTATCCTTATAGATAATTGCTTATAATCTATTCATATTTCAAATGGGTTTACTTTACAAAGAAAATTTCCTAAGTCTTCCTCATTGAGAAAAAGAAAAATTTATACCAAAATATTTCAATAAGCTTTTACTAAACTTTTATAATAAAAACGACTTCACACATTCATTAACGTACCATTTCGTAATTAACTTCTTTTACAACCCCTTTTAAATTAGCAGCTAATTTTTCAATATCACGTGAAAAAATTCGATCTTTTGTAATTGTTGGAACAACTTTTCTAATTCTCGAATAAAGTTTCGTTGTTTCTGGAGCTAACTTACTTACACCTCTAATATCAGCAGCCTGAGCAGCACAGATAGCTTCAATGGCAAGAACCCTTCTGCTATTTTGAATAATTTGATAAGCATGGCGAGCAGCAGTTGTTCCCATACTCACATGATCTTCTTGATTAGCAGAAGATGGAATAGAGTCTACACTAGAAGGATGAGCTAATGTCTTATTTTCCGAAACTAATGAAGCAGCAGCATATTGAGTAATCATTAAGCCTGACTGAAGACCAGGGTCTGGACTTAGAAACGCCGGTAAATCACTTAGTTGGGGATTTACCAATCGTTCGATACGTCTTTCAGAAATACTTCCTACTTCAGACATTGCAATTCCAAGAAAGTCCATTGCAAAAGCGATAGGTTGTCCATGGAAATTCCCACCGGAAATAACATTTCCACTGTCCGAGAAGATTAGTGGATTGTCTGTTGCTGAGTTTATCTCAATCAATAGTTTTTCTTTTACATAATTTAAGACTTGTTGAATAGCACCATGAACTTGAGGGATGCATCGTAATGAATACGCATCTTGAACTCGAATTTGTCCTTGAGTAGTGGTTAATTGACTACCGTCAAGGTAAGAAAGAATTCGTTCAGCCACTTGTTTCTGTTCAGGGTAAGGTCTTACAGAATGAGATTCTGATGTGAAAGCGTCAACAATTCCTTGTAGACCTTCTAAAGTTAAGGAAGCAATTCCATCTGAAAGGTCAGCTAACTTTTGAGCTTCCATATAAGCAACCACACCTACAGCAGTCATAGCTTGGGTTCCATTGATTAAAGCAAGCCCTTCCTTAGCTTGCAATTTGATCGGTTGAAGGCCTGCTAATTTTAGTGCTTCTGAACCTGACATTTTTTTACCATCAAAAACGGCTTCTCCTTCTCCAACTAATAGTAGGGCTAAGTGCGATAGAGGAGCTAGATCACCACTTGCCCCTAGCGATCCTTGACTAGGGATGACTGGAACGATATTTTGATTTAAACAATCAATTAACAACTGCAGTGTTTCTAGCCGAATTCCTGAATAGCCTTTCGCTAATGCATTAGCTCTTAGAAGTAACATAACTTGGCTTACTTCTACAGGAAATGGCTCCCCGAGCCCACAAGCATGGCTTCGAATTAAATTGATTTGTAAATCAGCTAAATCATCCTTAGAAATAACTGTGTCACTGAATTTCCCAAATCCTGTGTTTACACCGTAAATTACCTTGTTATTGGTAATACTATCCTCCACTAATGCTCTACTTCTTTTGATATTTTCTAGCGCGTGATCACCAATTTTAACAGAATAACCTTCATAAATAACTTGATGAATTTGTTCATACGTTAATGAGTTACCATCTATTTGAACAAACATTCTAATCACTCCTTTTTAAATTTAAAAGTCTTGTTGTTTTTGCACATAAAAAGGGGCTATATCAAAAAAGAAACAAATCTTTTTTGATATAGCCCCCTATAAACTAAACTGAATAAACTATGGGCTTTAAATACAATTTTAGATATCTAAAACAAACATAACTAACAGTGCTAAACCAATCTATACTTTAAGATCTAAAGCTTAAAGCAACTAATGTATCTGAAACTAGTATCTCTTTATCTAAATACTTTGTCAACTGTTTTTTGAAAAATAAAAAAAATTTTATTATTTAAATTACTTTGAATAGATCTTTTTAGATATGGTTAAAACCAAAACCTAATGCATCATGTTCAAAACCCTTTTTTGGGGCACCTATAGTCCCATAAACACATACACTAATCCATTCTCCACCATAACCAGAGGAGTCAATATTTCCTCTGACAATTGAAAAAGTTAAACCAACTGTACGTAAAATATCCCCTAACTGCAAAGTCCCCCTACTTACTCCCTGAATTGCTTCCAATATGGCATGATAAAGAGCATGGACTTCTCTATAGGAATTAGCATTTATGATATGGTTATTTTTAGCACTTGTTTCAACGGCAGCAACTACTTTTGATAGCTCCATAGCCCCAACTTTTCCAACTGTATAGTTATAACCTCTTGAATTCAGTTCTTGTTCAACTTCTTTCACCAGTTCGGTATTATGCAACAGAACTAATAAAGAAGTTAACTTACCCATTGAAAAATTATTCTTTTGTTTGACCTGATTGCTCATAAGATGTTCCCCCTTTGTGCTTCCCTTATTACTAGATTAGTATATAATGAAAGGTATATTAGTTGTCAATCTAGCTTTTGATAACGCATACATTTCTGCGTTGACAACTATTTATTCGATAGATATACTGAATATAATTCTGAAAATTCTAGATAATATAGCCTTTAGTGGATGAATTAAATTTTAGTTAATGGAGGATCTTAACAAAAAGATGGAAATATAAAAAGCAGGTATGATGTTATTTTTTAGAATAGGGTTCTCTCCAAAAGAGTAGATCAAATACCTATCAAACTTAAAAATATTACTTATATAAGTTTATTTAGGTGTAGTTAAGTAAATAAAACAAGACTCCAATTTAGTTATTAGTTTATAGAATGGAACTTGGCAAAAAGGAAATTAGTATTTTTGCGAAGTTTTTTTGTATTGGGAAAAATTATAGTAACTTGGAAAAGAAAGTTAGATTATATTTTTTTGAGATTTTACTTGATATTTTAAAAATCATAAAAAAACTATATTCATTCAAATCATATTTTAAATTATCTCGAACCGATCTGCTCGTTTAAATTTTAAGTTTAAAAGAGAACCCAAAATAATTAAATCATACTATTAGGAAGAGGGTTATACATGCATGCATAGTAAAAAAACAGAAGTATCCAATGAGCTTCAAAGAAATATGAAAAGTAGACATTTATTTATGATTTCAATCGGTGGAGTAATTGGAACAGGACTTTTTTTAAATTCAGGTCATATTATCAATGAGGCTGGTCCTGGTGGGGCTATATTAGCTTACCTCGTTGTGGGTTTCCTGATGTACTTAGTTATGCTTTGCCTTGGTGAATTGACCGTATCCATGCCGGTGACAGGGTCATTTCAAGCCTATGCAACAAAATATATAGGACCTGGAACAGGTTTTACTGTGGGGTGGATGTACTGGTTGAATTGGGCAGTTACAGTAAGTGTTGAATTCACAGCATCTGGATTATTAATGCAGCGCTGGTTTCCTGATATTCCTGTTTGGGTTTGGTGTGCTATTTTTGGAACTTCTTTGTTTATTATTAACTCTCTGTCTACTCGCAGTTTTGCAGAAACAGAATTTTGGTTCTCAAGTATTAAAATCGTAACCATTTTATTATTTATTATAATTGGGGCAGGTATAATTTTTGGATTTTTTGATACTCATGGGGCAAAAAATCCAGTTCAAAGTGTTTCTACCATAATGAATAATGGAGGACTTTTTCCAAATGGATTTAGTAGTGTTTTCTTTGCCATGATTGGAGTTGTTTTTTCTTTTCAAGGAACCGAATTGATTGGTATTGCAGCTGGAGAATCCGAAAATCCACATAGGGAAATCCCTAGAGCTATTAAAAATACAGTTTGGCGAACAGTATTTTTTTATGTAATTTCCATGCTTATCCTCGTTAGTTTAGTCTCCTGGCAAAAAGCAGGATCAGTGGATAGCCCATTTGTTTATGTTTTCGACAATGTTGGGATACCGTATGCAGCAGATGTGATGAATTTTGTTATTCTTACTGCGGTTTTATCAGTTGCAAATTCAGGATTATATGCATCCACACGAATGTTATGGGCTATGAGCCGCGAAGGATTTGCTGGAAAATCCTTTTCAAAATTAAGCCAAAAAGGAGTTCCCTTACGTGCATTAAGTGTAACTTTTTTAGTAGCATGTCTGTCCCTCTTAACAAGCTTCATTGCTGCTAATACTGTTTTTCTAATTTTAGTATCGATTGCTGGCCTAGCTGGTATCACTGTTTGGATGTTAACTGCCTTATCACAATTAAATTTCCGTAAAGCTTATATTGCGGAAGGGAATGATATTAATCAATTAAACTTTCGTACACCTCTGTATCCTATTGTTCCAATTACCTGCTTTATACTTTGTTTAGTAGTCATTGTTAGTATGGCTTTTGTTGATTCTCTCAGGGCTGCTTTATATTGTGGTATCCCATTTGCAATTGGATGCTATGCTTACTATTACCTACGTATTCATAAGAAAATAGATAAGGAAAAAGATAAAATAATATTAAGAAGAAGTTCTGGGGAATAAACCTAATAGGGATGAAATTCTTCCTTTACTTAATGAATCATTAAGTAAATCTCGACACTTTCTTTACTTCTTTTTGATTTAAAGCAGATTTTGTCCTTGGATGAATCTGCTTTTTAATTACAATAACAAACATTATACGAGAATTAATCCATTAAGCCTTTTTCAGCGTTAAACCATTTCACTTTGCCTTGTTCCATTTTTACTTCCTCCTATAATATATCTGGCGTATTTATTATATTATCTGAATGAAGCTATTTTAAACTTACATTATTATATTGATTTTACAAAATTAATCTTTCTTTTTAGCGATAAATATATCTTAACTCTGTAACCTGATCAAAAGCAGCAAATTCTTTTTTAGAAGTGTAGATACCAAAGAGATGCTTAGATATTTACTGTTAATAATGACAAATGAAAAAGCTTTTAAATGTAATTCTGTTATCTATTTGGAGCTAGATAATGGATGATTCAATGCGAATTTCAGAGCTTTAGAAACGTTCGATTTCTTGCTATCGTCGGTTTCCCTTGAAAAAGAAAACTTTGCTTAGTATCTCTACTTAATCCAAATTTAAATGCCATAATAAAGTTCTCTAAAAACACAAAAAGAGTGTTATCTTATACGTTTTGTATAAAATAACTTTTATGAAACACATCGGCTTTTCTTTTTACTATCTCATTAGCTTGAATATCGTTTAGTGATTGAGATGAAAGAATAATTTTTTTACACATAATAAATTATTATAGTTCTAATAATAAAGGTACGGTGAAAACTCATCGCTCTGAGATACGTTAGGCAACGTATTTATTTCACCGTACTTCCGAGTTGAGTAAGGCACAATGGCAACGGATAGTTGATCTTGAATTTAGTGGCACAATTAACCCTGTAGCTGTAAGCTTGTTTTTCTGTTACGAAGCTAAATGATAGTGACACTGTCCCTTGCTCCCTGTCAATTGACATCAGAACATATGTTTGTTAAAATGTAAGTAATCACTTGTATCAGACTATCTTTGGCTTACAATATTTTATATGTTGTAAGCTATTTTTTGTTTCTTATAATTAGAATGAAAAAACCTGAGGGTTTGACAGTTACCACCAGGCTTTTTGAACATTCTTTTCTTATCTCAATTTTAGTTGTAGAATTTTACACGATCCTCAACAGGCTGAAATTCTTTCTCCCCCGGCTGTGCAATTGGATTACCAAACGGCATTTGGGCAATTAACTTCCAATTAGAAGGGATATTCCACTCTTTTTTTACTTTTTCATCAATAAGTGGGTTATAGTGCTGTAAAGATGCTCCTAAACCTTCTGATTCTAACGCAGCCCATACTACTAATTGATGCATGCCAGAGGCTTGGTTTGACCAAATTGGGAAGTTGTCAGCATAGGAAGGAAACTGTTTTTGAAGACCTTTTACTCCTGCCTCATCTTCAAAAAATAATACAGTCCCATAACCACCTTTAAATGCGTCCATTTTTTGTTGCGTTCCAGTAAAATCTCTATCCCCCACTACTTTTCTCAAAGTCTCCGTGGTAATATTCCACAATTGATCGTGTGATTTACCTGTCAATACGACAAGACGTGCCGTTTGTGAGTTAAATGCAGATGGAGTGTGTTTTACAGCAAACTCTACAATTTCCTTAATTCTTTCATTTGATACTTGTACATCTTTATTGATTCCATAATAAGAGCGTCTTTCTTTTAAAACAGAATAAAAATCTTTTGACATTGTGATCATTCCTCCTGCAATGTAATACGCCAGAACTAAACTTTTTAAGGAAGCCTATACATTACTTCCTCGTATAGATTCGTTCTTTCCCTGGATTTTTACATTTTTTTCATTGTATTTAAGTAATTTGTCCATGTACTCCGTTGAATATTAACAATTATTTAATCTGGCTATCACCTAGGCCGAGCTTTTTAGAAAGATTGGCTAATTGTAATTTCTTCTCATTATTTATAAAAGACAAATTCTCAGATATTAATTCTGCGTATTGAGGAAAGATTCCTTTAAATAAACTTTGACTTTTTTCATTTAGAATTACATTTGAAGCTCGACAGTCTTCTAAACTTGGTTCCTTTTTACAAATTCTTTTTTTAAGCTTATCCATAAAGTAAGTAATGATTCCATCAAGAATAGACAGCATTTCAGTACTTTTTTATTTTATTTTAATACCTAAAAGACACATTATATGAATTAAAAACTCCCATAATGTGATTAAAACCTAAAGAAACTTGTATTCAAACAGACCAATTGGAAGGAATGTTTATGTATTATACTCCTTGGAGGCTCACATAGCTAACTAAAGAACCGTTAATTCTATTAAGTTCTCTTCGGCAATCTAAAGCTTTAATGATTAAAAACCTGTCTCTCGTATCATAATAATTTCGAGGTGAAAGACATGTATAAATTGTTATCACATACCGACTTAGATGGAGTTGGATGCGGAATTTTAGCACGGTTAGCTTTTGGAGACCAAATAAAAATTCGTTATAACTCTATTGCATCACTTAACCGTGAAGTAGAATGGTTTTTAGAAAATGAGGAAAAAAACACACATTTAATTATTACAGATTTATCAGTAAACGAAGAGAATGAAAAAAGACTTGAAGAATTTTACCAAACAGGAGGAAAAGTCCAGCTGCTTGATCATCATAAAACAGCTCTTCATTTTAACAAATATAAATGGGGACATGTTATCGTGGAAGATGACGAAGGGAATTTAGCCTCAGGAACATCCTTGTTTTATGAATACCTTATAGAAAATGAGCTTATAAAGACTTCAGATGCTGTTAATGAATTTGTAGAACTAGTAAGACAGTATGATACTTGGGAATGGGAAAAGAACAATAACCAAGAGGCACATAGGTTAAATGCCCTCTTCTTTTTAATATCTATCGACGAGTTTGAAGAAAAAATGGTTAACAGGCTTCAAAACAATGATCATTTCTTTTTTGACGAGTTTGAACAGAAGATATTAGATATGGAAGAAGATAAAGTAGAACGTTATATTCGTCGAAAAAGACGGGAATTGGTGCAAACTTCTGTAGATGAATATTTAGCAGGAATTGTATACGCTGAATCATATCATTCAGAACTTGGCAATGAATTAGGAAAAGAATATCCTCACCTTGATTACATTGCCATGTTGAATATGGGAGGAAAGAGAATTAGCCTTCGGACTATTCATGATCATGTGGATGTATCGGAAGTAGCTGGTCACTATGGAGGCGGAGGTCATGCCAAAGCTGCTGGATGTTCGTTAACGAATGAAGCATATAAACAATTTGTAACGAATACATTTCATCTGGATCCTGTGCGAGAGGATGCAAAGAGAAATCGATATAATTTGAAAGGATCTTCCTATGGTTCTCTCTACGAGACTCAAAATGAAGATATGTTCCTTATTTCTCCGCAGAATGAGGATGAATGGATAGTTGAAAATAGCAAAGGATTATCGATTCATACATTTAAAAGTTTTGAGGAAGCAGAAATCTTTTTAAAGAGGAATTATGCAGCTTGGTTAGTAAGAGATGATATCTTTGTAAAGTACTTAATAAAGTATATAAAAAAATTAAAACATGGAGAATAAGCTCCATGTTTTAATAATCTAATGAATGAAAGGTTGCCTATGAAAGCTAGGCAGCCTTTTATAATTCTAAAAAATCCACACTTGTTTATTAAAAAAAAATAAAAACCTAAATAATCATGGCAATAAAAAAGTGAAGAAATATTTGAGTTCCCTATCTTTTTTACGTATTCATGTCACAGTGATTATGCTAACTACCTTTTTACGTCATATATATATCCAAAACAGAAAAAACTCCCCAGCCTGTAGGGAGCTTTTTCTGTTTAAAATTGGAATTCATGTATCTTACAAATAAGGATTTTGATGAAAAATACCATCTTGAGTAGTTTGCTCAATTCACTATTTATTATTCATTTTATAATTGGCTAGCTTTATTTTCCGAATTCTAAACCATATTTTTCAAAATATCTAAAGATAATGATATATTCTTTTATTCAAGAATAAAATTATAAGCAATGATTAAAAAAATGTTTTTACGATTTCTTGTTGTGAGTTACACTCATGGCAAAAAGAACTAATTTCTAAGGCATCTTCTCTGAGGGTATGCATCGTCTCTTTTCTGAACTTTTTACAGTATTCTTTCTTTTGGCATGTTTTTAACAATATACTCTCATCCTCTCCCACATTTTTAATTTTATGTTTGTTATAAGAAGAAGTATTAATATAGCATTGATAATTTCATTCTGTATTTATAATAATTTCTTTATAGCTTGTTGAATGTCTGTAATTGGCTGCTGACAAGCATAGTTCTCGCAGATATAAATAGTTGTATTTCCAGAAATCACTTTATATTGAGAAGCAAAGTCTACAAGACCTTTAAGATCTTCGGGCTTCTCCGCCACTAGTAGTGAATAATTGGGTTTGAAACTTTTCTGAATTCCTTTAATAAGTTTTTTTGTTTCTTGATCATCTTTATCTCCGAAAATAACGATTTCTTTCTTAGGCATGACATAAGCTAATAAACTTTGCATAAAGAAAGTATGACCACTTGGATATTCCATAACTTCTCTTTCAAATGTTGAAAACATTCTAATTCCTTGATCAGTCAAAGAAAAATCCCCAGTCATTTGGCCTAATCTTAATATTTGCAAACCTGCTACGCTGTTTCCGGAAGGCAGAGCGCCATCGTATATTTCTTTTTCCTCAACAATTAGGCTTTCTGCATCTTTTCCTACAAAGTAAAAGCCTCCCTCCTCATAATCCCAAAATAAATCTAACATTTTGGAACATAAATTCTTGGCTTTTTTTAAAAAACTAAGATTAAATGATACCTCATACAGTTCTATATAAGCCCATAATAAGAATGCATAATCATCAATAAAGCCTTTGTTTTTCACCTCGCCTTCTCTATATCGCACCATAATACGTTCTTCTATAATTAACTCTTTTTCAATAAATAGAAGAGCAGTTTGAGCCATTTGAAGATAATCAGGTTCTTCAAATACTTTGGATGCTTTGGCAAGCCCTACAATCATTAAAGCATTCCATGATGTTAAAATTTTATCGTCTGTATGGGGATAGTTTCTTGCAGTGCGTTTCTTGAATAATTTTTTTCTTGCTTCTTCAAGTTTGATAGATAACTCCTCTTCGGTTAACCGAAACTCTTTTTTTACTTTCTCCCAGTGAGTATTAATCAAATTAGGAATATTACGACCTTCAAAGTTACCTGAAGAAGTGATGTTGTAGACCATACAATATAGCTCTCCAAGTTCATTGCCCAGCGTATTTATAATTTCATCCTTTGACCATACGTAATAGTTCCCTTCTTCTCCTTCTGTATCTGCATCTAAAGCCGAATAAAAAGAACCGTATTCATTAGTCATTTTTTCTTGAATAAAGAGGATAATTTGTTTGCAAATTCTTTTGTAACGCTCATCTTTTGTAACCTGGTATGCTTCTGTATAAGCAATTAACAGTAAGGCATTATCATATAGCATCTTTTCAAAGTGCGGAACTAACCACTTTTTATCAGTAGAATATCTAGAAAACCCATATCCTATATGATCATATATTCCTCCATTAGCCATACTATTGAGATTCTTAATAACATAATCTAAAGCATCTTGTTTATTAGTAAATTTATAATAACGAAGTAAAAACATTAATATATGAGGAATAGGAAACTTCGGTTCTTCGCTAAACCCTCCATAATAAGGATCAAACCGATCAGATAATTCCTGAAAAGTACGATGAAGTACTTCTTCTCCTAACAATTTTCCCTTCTCTCTTTTTACATCTATTTTCAAACTATTGGTAGCATCTCTTGCAATTTCTTCTACATATTGACGTTTCTTTATAAAAATATCTGATAGGTTTTCAATTACTTCTATAAAACCTGGGTTGTTGCCATGACTTTCTCTCGGAAAATAAGTACCTGCATAAAAAGGTTTTTGGTCAGGGGTTAAAAATACATTTAATGGCCATCCTCCATGCCCATTCATTAATTGACATATTCTCATGTACACTGAATCAATATCAGGTCTTTCTTCCCTATCTACTTTAATGGAGATAAATTTTTCATTTAAAAGTTGGGCAACTTTCTCATTTTCAAAGCTCTCATGTGCCATAACATGACACCAGTGACAAGTAGAATAGCCTATACTCACTAGGACGGGTTTATTCTCTATTTCAGCTCTTTCGAATGCCTCTTTCCCCCAAGGCAACCAGTCCACAGGATTATAAGCATGTTGGAGGAGATAAGGTGACTTCTCATAAAGTAAACGGTTCGCTTTTTTACCAATACTTCCATCCATATTTTTCCCTCACTCTAATCATAAATTTTAACTTTTTCGTGTAAAAAATGTCCCTTAATAAGTAAAGGCTGGTTTTTATTTTTTAATTAATAAGTTAACTTTTTTCTAAAAAGAGGATTGCAATAGCAATTGCAATCCTCTTCCCACATGGCAACTATGTTTTAGATAACAAGGAAGTGAAGGAGGTATTTCAATTATTTACGGAGAGAAATATATCCATCACTTTCTTTATTATCACAGTTGAAACACCTTTTATTCAGTTAATACTTTCCTGGTATCTATTTTCGCTTAATACAAATGATAAAAGCATACACACAAGGGAGGTGAAACAATATGGCAAACAACAGTGGTAATAACAATGATTTATTAGTACGTGGTGCTGAACAAGCAATCGATCAAATGAAATATGAAATCGCGAGTGAGTTTGGTGTAAACCTTGGTGCTGAAGCGACTGCACGTGCAAACGGTTCAGTAGGTGGCGAAATCACGAAACGTCTTGTAGCTACAGCTCAACAACAATTAGCTGGTGGTTTTTCAGGACAATCAGGTACTTCTCGCTAATTTTGAGATGTACACTTAAATTTCATACCATTTATGGCTTTAGCTACCTGCTTCATAGGCAGGTAGCTTTTTCTCCGTATTTCATTTTCCTATGAAATGTGAAGTAGGATTCAGCTCTAGTAGTGTGCAAGAAGAAATAAATTTTTACAGAAAATCATGAAAAAAGAATGACAAACAAGTTGTCATTCTTTTCCTACACATGGCAAGTGCATAAATTTTATAACAAGGAAATGAAACATGTAATTCCACCTTTTACAGCGTAATTTGTTTCTACTCTTTAATATGGCAAACAAATAAGGAATCATACATCCATTTTTTACCACGAATACATTTCTTCCACAATAGGAATCTTAAGAAAAACAAGGAGGTGACACAACATGGCAAACAACAAAAGCAGCAACAACAACGAATTATTAGTGCGTGGTGCTGAACAAGCAATCGACCAATTAAAATACGAAATCGCTAGCGAATTTGGTGTAAACCTTGGTGCTGAGACAACTTCACGTGCAAACGGATCAGTAGGTGGCGAAATCACAAAGCGTCTTGTACAAATGGCTGAGCAACAACTTGGCGGCGGACGTTTCTAAGACAACTTTATAACGTGATGGCTAAAGGGAGAATGGGAAACCATTCTTCCTTTTATTATAGAAATTTTCTATTATCATAAGTAAAAGGCCAAAGAAAGCATCGCTATAAACGGATATTTTAAGCCATGATGCTGCGAGTAAAATTCATCAAGGGATGTAGAGTTAATGAGAGTAAATAATAAGTATCAGGTTCTTTTATGGCTTTTTTACACTTAGCCTTTTTATCATTATGGGATGCAATAGAGAGGAAAGCAACCTTAGAACAGTTTATAGAGAAGAGATTAGGGAAGCAATTCAAGAGGCAAATAAAGCAATATCCACTAAAGATAATACCACAAGAAACGTTAAACTGACTCTAATAATGTACGAGCTGATATTTATAATAATGGCCAATTTGTACGACTTACTTATAAAAACGCCGAAGGAAATTGGGAACAGTCAGCTTTCGAAAGACCAAAGAACGGACACTATAAAGCAGGGGATCCCCATCGTTTTGCAGAAAAAAAACCTACTTATACAGAGAATAAACATATAGGAAAAAACAAAAAACATCTACATAGAGAGTAAGTAATGTATTGTGTAAGAGAACAAGTTACTTCTCCTCTTTAGCTTGTGGCTTAATTAAGATGTAAATGCCATTCACCTATTTAAATAAAAAAGGAAAAAAGCCTTTGGTATGGCCGTACCAAGGACTTTTGGTTTCCTACTTTACTTATAGACATTCAAAAATTCATATCTCGTAAACCTGGGCTATGTTCGTTCGGCATTTCTGGTAATTCAGGAACAGGGAAGCCTTTTGGTGGCGGTGCTACCGATAATGTTCCATTATTTCGACTTGGAGATTCGCCTTGAATAATTTCACCAATTCTCGTCGGGTCTAATCTAAAGTTAAACTGCATGTTATGATAGCCCATCTCTACATATTTACGACATTCTGGATATTTGTTAATGTCATAATTAGGAATAGGGAAAAGTTTGCCCCAATTCACGCCTAATGTTTCTAATGCTTTAGCAAATGCATTTTGATGGGCATTATCTCGAACAATTAGAAACGCAAGCGTTTCACGGAAGGTTTGATTGGAACTCATTTCATAAATTCTTGTCTTCTGAAGCACACCCGTTGACTCGAGTACTAAGTTGTCTAGTAAATCACTAATTAGGTTTCCATGGCTGTATACCCAAGAGCCATTCCATGGATTCCCTCCTGCATCTACAGGTAGAGAGCTCTGAGCCCCCATAATAAAGTGATGAGGATTCGCATGTTTAACTGCTTCATCTAGGGGTGCTTGATCAACGCCTGCATTCCCTGGCATCTCTTCACCTGATCCATTTAATAACTGATTAATTGTATTTTGTACGAGTTCTACATGGCTGATTTCTTCTAGGAATATGCCTCTTAGTAAATCACGAAATTGCTTCTCTTTTCCTCTAAAATTAGAACTTTGGAAAAAGAATTGCATCATCGTACGCATTTCCCCAAAATGTCCTCCTAGAATTTCTTGTAGAACTTTTGCGGCTGCTGGATCTGGTTTATCTGGCTTAATAATGTTAATTAGCTCTTCTTTATAGTAATACATAGCCATTCCCTTTCGTTTATAGAGTTTATAACGTTATCTATCTTTCCACTTATTTTTTTATTTATTCCCTTAGCAAAGGATTAGAGAGCCTGGATTATGCTTAGCTACCTCCAAATCCATAAGATAGATAAATCAAAACAAAAAAACTGCCTAAGAAGGCAGCTCTCTCTATAACAAGGGTATTGTGGCTGATGCTCGTCTATGCATCTTGAATAGTATGCTTAAAATACTGAAGGGTATTCTTGGCTCAACTTCATTTTGTCTATATAAAAGAATAATAACACAAGATATGGAGACGTTAAGGATGTGCATGGTAAGAAAGGTAACACATTATTATGAATATGGTAAGGAGGATAACAATGGGTATTTTAAGTGGAAATCCTACAGATGAACCGATGCATTATGGCGAGGTGTTTGGAACATGGTCATTTCTTTCTGCCTCAAAAGGATTAGTAGCTGGCTATCAAACGTTTCTAAATCATGTAGGAGATAAGGATCTACATAAGTTAGTACAAGAAACGATTGAACAGTGTCAACAAGAAATGAAAGGCGTAGAAAAGCTATTAAAAGAGAACGGTGTAGCTTTACCCCCAACTCCACCTGAACGTCCAGAAGCCTGTTTAGATGATATTCCGGTAGGTGCACGCGTCCAAGATCCAGAAGTCGCTGCGGCTATCTCAATGGATATCGCTGCTGGTCTAGTTGCATGTAGCCAATTGATTGGCCAATCTATTCGTGAAGATATCGCAGCGATGTTTGGTCAAATTCACATGCAAAAAGTAGCCCTTGGTGGAAAGTTCCTACGACTTAATAAAGAAAAAGGCTGGCTAGTTCCCCCACCCCTTCATAAGTCTAAACAGACAGATTGTTAACCATTAGCTTTTTATCATTAAAAAAGATGTTTGCTAGCAAATAGGAGCACCTTTTTGTATTTCTCATAAGGAAAATTACGGTGAATGAAGTTGTATATTATATACAGACTGAAAACAGAAAAAGACTACTGCTCCCTGGACAGTAGTCTTCTTTTTCTAAACCTTGCCCTAAAGATTTATTTTGACGTTTAACACATCTGAGGCAGTTTGCTCAAGCTATCACTAACTTATGTATTAAAAAGAAAACCCACCCGATTTGTCAGAGGTAGGTTTTCTTTTAGAAACTGTACATGTAATTAGTTTGCTCAAAATACAATTAATTATCCATCTGTATAAGAGTAGAGTATAAATTATTTTTTATAAGTTGTTCGGACTAAATAATTTGCGAAAAAGAGAATCACAAAGGGAACAATCAAAAAAACGAACTACGCGATAAAGCCCTTATGTAATTTATGATTCATGGATAGTAAATCAATCTTTATATACTAAAATAGAATGCTCCATGAAAGAAAAACTAATCCACTCCCATTAAAAATAGAAAAGGCTACTTCTTTCCAGTCAAAATGAACTGCCCCCAATTGTTCGACAAGAAAACTCTAATAATTGGGGTGTTATATGTCAAGACGTACATTTGAAGATAAGTTAAAGGCTATTATACTAACTTCAGTAATTTTTTGTTATTAAAATACTTATTTAAAACATAAATCATAACCCCTCGCTGATATCCCTTCAGGAAAAGGTTTAAGTTACGAAATTTATTCAAAAAGTAAATTATTATTAGATTTTTATACCTCTACCTTTTTCTCCAATGGAGGTTTAGGTGATTTATTCAGCCGTAAATTACCTGATAAATATAATCCAGTAAAAACAAAAAGGGAAGCAATGGCATCGTATATTGTAACCTTTTCACCTAATAAGATAGAGGCTAAAAGGTAACCTGCAATAGGTGTTAGAAATAGCCAAATATTTGCTTTAACGGCATCTTGTTTAAGCAAATAAAACCATAGGATCATCGCAAAGATTGAAACACCTAAAACGGACCACACTAGATATAAAATCAGATTCATATCAAATAAGACGGGTTCATCTAATTCTAAAAGCATAGAGGGTATAATTAAAATAATTCCACCAAATAAAACCTGCCAGGCATTAATTACTAAGCTGGGAAGTTGCAACTTTTGTTTTTGAAAATAAACACTGCCAATGGCCATGGATATCATGCCAATTAGTAGCAAGATTATTCCGCTCAATGTGGAATGTCCATCTTGCAATAAAGGATATGTAGCAATTACTAAGCCAATGGCTGAAACAAGCATCCCTATCCACTCTTTCTTTTGAATGAAACGATTCATGAAAATTGAGGACAGAATTGCAACAAGAAATGGATTAACAACGACGGCTAAATTAAAAAAGCCAGATGATACGGTTTTTAGTGCCCAAAAACCGCAACCAAGGTACAAAGAAGTATTAAATAAACCTAATAGTATCAGTGGTTTCCACTCATGTTTTTGGGGCATGCGGTATTTACCTTTTCTAAACAAATAAACATATACTAACAATAAACTCCCGGCTGAAAGAAAGCGAATAGTCCCCATTATTAATGGCGGAGCCGATAAAAGACCAAATTTAACAGATACTGCTCCAGATGCCCATAGAGTCGTAAATAAAATGCCAAAAAGCATTTCTTTCTTCCTCCTTCGGATACTTACTAGATATAAAATTAATTTAAATAGATATTTTCCAGAAGATAAATAATTATGATGTGTCTTATATAACAAAAGGTGCGCTCTAACTGAGTGCACCTTTTGTTTTTATGAATTATATATTTCTCTGTTTAAATTTACAACATCCTTATGTGAAAATTCAGCTTCTTTTCCTTCCGTAATCCTTTCTATCACCTTGTCCCGTAATAATGGTGCTTTTTCTTTATTTGCCTTTCCCAACGCTTTCTTGAGTTCATCTTTTGTTAGCTCTGTGCAGTAAGCAGGAGTTCCTGGCTGTTGTCTCCAAGAGTCACTTAAAGAACCACCGTCTACTGCATCGAAGCCTAGCTCATACACTATGTCCATGACTACTTGTTTTTGTGCTGGATCATCACCAGCAACTGCTATCGCAATTCGTCCACTAGAATCTTCGGATGTTCCTTCACTTTCTAAAGTATAGGCTAATAAGTTGTTGAAAGCTTTAATGGCAGGTCTGCCTAATTGATTTGAAACCCAAACACTTTCAACCATTCCGTTCTCGATTTCTTCAATTTTGCCGTTTCTAAAAGGATAATAATTTGAAGTATCTACAATAATTACTTCCTTCTCGACTTGATTGATAATGTTCCGAATGCTTGGCATTACTTCTATAGGGAGAGATATTATAAGAACTTCAATATTCTTAATTGCATCCTCTACACGTACAGGTGTTGCAGCAAGCTCTTTTCCTTCTAAACATTCCATTCCCCTTGCATCTGCAATTTTGATATCGTGCCCATTCTTAACTAATTTTTTAGAAATAGTTGACCCAATTGGTCCTGCACCTATAATTCCAAACCTCATTACTGTTCCTCCTCAAAAATTTGCATATAAAAGAATTGCTTTACTTAAAGTTGCACAATGATATGTTTTTAAACCGTACACATATATTTATTAGATATTAAAAACGTATTGAGTATTTCTGTTACATATACTAGAATAAAATCATTTCTCATTTTTTTGAAGTAGGCAATAAAAATTGCCGTAGTACATTTTTTTGTACTTAAGAGTAGAAAGCAGGTGAAAAGATGTCTAGAATATGTAAAGATGGATTTGACAAAGAGTGTATAAAGGAACAAAGAGAAGTATATGGCATAGCTTATACCCAAAATATACTTTCAGGACGCTGGAAGTATATTATCCTTTGGTTTTTAAAAACAAAAGAACGTCGTTATAGTGAAATTAAAGCTTTTTTATGGGACATTTCCCAAGGTTCTCTTACAAAACAGTTGAGAGAACTAGAAACAGATGGACTAATTAAGCGAGAAGTTTTTCCAGAGGTGCCTCCACGTGTTGAATATTCCTTAACAACTAAGGGGCGAGAATTTATTCCCATACTTGATATGATGGAGAATTTCGGCAAAAAATTCGGAGAAAAACCTGAGTGAAATGTCAAGAGCCTTATAGGTGTAAGCAGGAATGCTAATTTATATAAAAATGTTAGAAGAAAGAGCGTAACCCTTTGGCGTTCATTAGGTTTACGCTCTTTCTTTTCCTTTAGGTATCGTTTTATGGAAAACGAATTATATTTGTAAAAAAATCTATTACTTTAATGTGAGTAAGTTCCTAATCCAGACAACATTAAAAAGTAGATAACAATACCAAATTTAGTTTATTTTTTAGCAAATCCTTGTTTGTTTAAATAATCAAGCATAAAAGGCAGTTTACTTCTTTCAAGATGATCCTCAATATGAGCTTTCCATCCTTTTACTTTCTTTACTGTGAAAGGAGCTTTAACAGGACGATTTTGGTAATAGTCACGCATCTGTTGGTCATACAGTGCTAATTTTTCTTCATCTAGTGGTTGATACTGATTATCAAACATGACCATTGATTGAGGTAAACGTGGTTTTAGTCCAGGTTTCTCCCCAGCAGGATGGCCTATGCATAGGCCTACTAAAGGAACCACATACTTTGGTAAATTTAATACCTCAGTTAATTCTGTAATATTACTTCTTACTCCACCGATATATACACCACCAAGCCCCATTGATTCGGCTGCGGTTAAAGTATTTTGAGCCATTAGCCCAGCATCAAATGAACCTGTCAAAAGGTATTCAATATAGTCGAGATCTACTTTGGGAGCAATTTGATGATTTCGGTTAAAATCTGCACAAAAAATCCAAAACTCTGCTGCTTCTTCTATATATGGTTGATTGACGGATAGCTGCATCACTTGTTTCCGAAGATCTAGATCTGTAACCCTAATGATAGAAACGGTCTGTAGAAGGCTAAAAGATGATGAAGTTTGATTAGCTGCCTTAAAGATTGCATCCCGTTGTTCCTCTGTCAAGGGTTGATCTGTAAAAGAACGAATAAAGGCATGACTAGAAAGTAATTCTATTGTATTATTCATATTGACATTCTTCCTTTCTTTCCTAAATATTAAATTAAAAACTAATTTTTTCATAATTATCGAGCTGGGCTAGAACTATTTGTAAAAGTTAATTTTACTTGCATAGACAATAATAAAATCCTCACTCTAATTTATGAAGAGGGCAATTTTAATTGCTCTAGTACGATTTTTTGTACTTAACAGTGGTAAAAGGAGTTAAAGACGTTTAAATTATATAAAGATGGTTTTTCAAGAAACTTCATGAGTGGATAACACAACGTATGGTAATACTCACTACCTTTAAAGAGAGCTCTTATGTCCGTTATTGTAATAGCATAGGAAAAATCTAGATTTATAACGTTAAGAAATTCCCGATAAAAAAAGTCCAATCCCTGTGTATTAAAGTAGAGAGATTGGACTTTTTTCTTTACTCTATTAAAGTTCTCTTTCATTGAAAAAGAAACGTCAATTATTATTTTTCAAGGGTATTCACTATTTCATTAATTACTTCCGCGCAACTCTTACTCTCTTTTATTCCACCTGCAGCTTCAGATAAACTTATAGCGCCATTGACTAAATCCCCATCTAACATACCAATTTTAAAGCCCTTTCCATAATACTTACAGGCCTCTTCTGTTTTTCCTTGATTGATAAGTTCGAACGCTTTTTCCCAGCTTCTGTAGGAATTATTCTTAAATGTCCGATCCTTGTTTTAAATTCAATAATTCCTGAGAAATATAAGGCTTTTTTAGTACCTACAATGTACAATTTTAAATTACCGCTTTTTTAATCTGTATATCTGCTATTCTGAGTAATCTTCCCAGCTCTTACTTTCCATAATTAAATGATTTGACTTGTCGTCTAGTACACGCCACACTAAGGTCTTACCTTCTGTATCTTTTAACTCAATAATGCCCTCTAACTTATTGGTATTCACATGGACACTTTTCTCGTCTATTCTTTGTGCACTTTTTAATCTCGTTCCAAATTTTGCAGGGCTTTCTTCCGTTAGCTTTACAATTAAATCTATCATATGTTCGTCAGAGACATAGTTTTCACTGTTCTCATAGTTCTTATCAGCAGGTTTAATAGCGTGTTCTAACTCGTTTTCATATTGGCGCCAATCATCAATTAAAAAGATCGCAAATACTAAAGATACTGTTAGTAACAATCCATACATAACATTTCGTTTCATTTATTTTTGCCCCTTTCAATAGTGGTTTATAGGTAATATGAAGAAAATTCCAGTTGTAGAGGTAGGACGTATGAGGAAATAGTATCGCATTATCTTAGAAAATATTCCTTTTCAAAAGAAAAAATAGAAAAACAAAAAAGAATATATTTTTATAGTATATACGGAGATTACAAATACCTAGACCAATTAAAACTATTTAGAGACTACTATCAACGTTTAAACAATAAAATTTCCATTATAAAACACAAAGGTATTAATATCCTTTGCGTTTTATCATCAAGCTGTTGTAAACCAGTACACGCCAAAATAAATTTCATCCGTTTCCATTACAAAAAATTTATCATTCCATTCTGGTTCATAAGCGTAAGCACTCTTAATTGCTTTATTAGGAAAGATAAAAGGATTGAGCATGTTAGAAAATTGATTTCTTATGTCTATAAACTCTTCTTTAGACAGTGGCTTTAATTCTTCCTGTTCCGCTCTTATTCTTTTTTTTAAGTTCATATACACCATTGTTTCCGAAGCACTTTGCCCCTTATACCAATACATATGACTGTTTCTCGTCTCGATAAACCTACAGTGGCTACCAGCAAGCGCTACCTTATTTTCAAATATGTTTTTTACACCTCTTTTACTATTGCTTCGCTACTATATTTAGGGCTGCAGACGCTTTTGGCCAACCCACGTAAAAAGCCATATGGGTTATTAAGGCGATGATTACTTTTCCTCCTTTGGATTCACCATTTGAGCGATTCCTTGCCCAAATGACCAGTTTTCAAGGGGTGTCTCGTTTAATGTAATAAAGATATTGGTTGTAGAAATAGCTAAGTGAGTGGAAAGCCCTTCTGCAATAGATTGATATAGCTTCTTTTTCTGCTCGACCGTTCTTCCCTTCCCGCATGTAATAGAGATGTAAATCATTTGATTTGTTCTTTTTTCTCCATTTTCTAAGAGGTACTTTGAATCATAGAAAAAATGCCGAGACGGATATGGTAAAAATAGTTGAAAATAATCGTCTTTTGGGATATGAAAATGTGCAATTAAAGACTGATGAATACAATTGCTTACTTTTTTTTTTAGCTCCTTATCGTTTAACTGATATTCTGGATAATAAACGTGTACAAATGGCATCTATCATCTTCCTTTCTATATTCAGTGTACTTCCACAATCTTCATTTGTATAATTGAAAATAAGTTTAATAATTATCGAAAAAACCAATAGAGATGAGGTAATGAAGTGGAAATTAAAGAGTTAAAGACGTTTAAAGCAATTGTGGAGGAAGGTACTTTTTCATCTGCAGCAAAAAAATTGAACTATGCTCAATCTACCGTCACAGCTCATATAAAAAAGTTAGAAAAAGATCTTGGATTTCTTTTATTTGAACGAGGCTGGGAAGCAAAATTAACAAGGGAAGGTACATTATTTGTAGAAGAAGTAGATAGCCTGTTGAAGCATTGGGAGTATTCAATATCTCAAGCACAGCGTATAAGCAAAGAGGAAAAAGGAACAATCAAAATAGGGTTATCAGAATCGATTGCTCAAAAGCTAATGCCAGCTATATTAAGCTATTTAAATGCTGAAAAACCGTACATACACTGCGATTTCACTATTGGAAACACGGCCCTTTTATCGGAACTATTACATCAAGACAAAATTGACTTTGCTGTTTGCGGACAGAATACAAACCTTTCCGGCGTGACTTTTACTCCGCTTGGTAAAGAACAAATCGAATTTATCGTTAATACACCTCACCATCCGCTACTACAACAGAAATCAGTTGAAATAGCAGATATTGTTCACTATCCCATTTTAATAGGAGAAAATAGCTGTTATTATTACCAATCCGTCAATCATTTTTTAGCAGAGAATAATTTAGCCTTTAAACGAGTCTACAACTGTAGTGCACTACACCTCATTCCAGAAATGATGTTTGGACATACAGTAGGGATTATCCCTAGAGGAACTAGTTTAAAACCAAGTAATATCTCGTTTAAAGTACAAGGGTTTGATCCTCAAATGCCTATTGGGTTATTAATTTCTTCTGAAAAAAGAAGCTATTTGAGCCAGACAAAAAAGCAGATCATAGAGGTAATTAAATCTTCATTATCGTAGACAAATGAATTCATTTATAAAAAAATCCTTTGCTTCCAGAGCAAAGGATTTTTAAATTTATAGTTATAGAGAGAATAGGTTATCATTTTGATCAGATTTACAGATTAATATAATACTCATCCACTATCTCTATCATGAGCATAGTTTTTTGATAAGCTTTCTCTAAAATCTTGAGGAAGAGTCATGTCTCTAAAATTTAAATCAATTAATTCTTCTACTCCTTTATTTAAATATGACCAATTAGATGGTAGTTTCAGTAAATGGTCTAACAAGAGGGATTCATTAAAGCCTATGACACATATATCTAAGCTCCGCTCTCCCCATATCGCCCACTGCTTAGAAGAAGAAAACCATACCACTTTCTCTGAATTATAGTAAGGAGCATCAGCAGGACTATCTTCAGGTCCAATTTCTAAGGCATTCCTATAATCTTCACTTGATAAAAAGGTAGGAAGCTGCAAATAATTAAAATAGCCAAACTCTTTATAAAAATAATCTGTGGGATGTGGATCTAAGACAGCAACTGTAACTTCTTTTTCATTAAAGATTTTTGTTAAATATTGTACTGTAGGCCAAAAATCCTCACACATAACCCAATAAAACTCTTCAAATAAGTAATAGTCACACCGTTTGTTAAATACTTGATCAGGCAATTCTTTATTTGGGTTAAAGATACTTTTTAAATTTTTATTAATGAATTGAAAGTTTTGGATATTTTTAATGAAGAAATCTTTGGGCTTCACAGTATAGCCTCCTTCTTTTATTAACTAGACGTATGTTTTATCGGTGTGATGTTATCAACCGCGCATCTTAGTTCATAAAATTGCATGATTAAGGGGTGCACATTCGAATTGTATCTTAATGCTTTCAACGTCCTCTTTCCTAATCTTCTATCTACTAAAGCAAGAGCTTGAAGAATAATATTTTCAGAATTCAATGCTGGATTGATGGATAGCTGAGGATACTGGATAACGGCGTCATAAACATGATCAACGTTAAAAACACCTCTATGTTCTAGAACACGTGCAGTGTAGTCCATAACCTCTACCTTGCCAATGAACTCTGGGAAACATTCATATAAGCACTCTGGAAAGGCTTTACTTGTTTTCCGCTTCACTTCCTCCCAAAGTTTATCATGTTCCATTAAATATTCTGCTGAAGAAGCATTAAAAACTTCCTTCTTATCTAGAGTAATCCAAATACGTGTCTGCTCTCCAAGAGAAACTTTATATTTAGTCAAATGAATACTCAATCTATGCCTTAAATTATCACAGAATAAATTTTCTATATTTTTCTTCACTTTCGTCCATTTCATGTTATCTTTTTACTCCTATTCTTCCCTAAAATTATACGATTCCACTTATAGAAACATATTATATAAGATATGCCTAGTTTAAGTGATTTTTTCTAATGTATAGAATATACTGTGTCAGTTAACATAGTTACCGTTCTAGATACAAAAAAGAGCATCTACACGAATAATTAGATGCTCTTTTTATTCACTTAAGCAATGGCAATAGTTGTTGTAAACCGTTATTGTATATGCTAATTTTCTATTATTTCAATTTCAACTCAAACCTCTATATAGCAACAAAAAAAGAAGCGACCCTTCGGTAACTTCTTTCTCTCTTTTAATATTCATATGTCATCAGCCTAACTATTTTCACCTAGAATTTAGTCCCTTAAAAATGACAGCAGCGCTTCATTAAATTCTTTTGGATGTGTTGCATTTAAGCCGTGTGGACCACCTTTTATTAAGGACACTTTAGAATCAGAAATTGCTTCATGCGTTCGCTTTCCGCTATATTCAAATGGAACAATGCCATCTGAATCACCATGAATAACAAGAGTAGGTATAGTAAACTTAGCTAAATCTTCTCTAAAATCCGTTTTGCTGAAAGCAGCTATACAATCTAGTGTACCTTTAGGCGATGCAGCAGCTGCAATATCCCGATTGTAAAGTCGAAATGGTTCACTGACTAAATCAGTTCGGTCTCCAGCTGCAAAAAATGTTCTTGTAAACCCATCGAGAAAAGCTAAGCGATCATTTTTTACGCCGTTTTCAAATTCTTGAATGGCTGCATCATCTAATACTCCCTCAGGATGATTTTCTGACTTATAAAGAAATGGTGGTACAGCTCCTGCAAATACAGCTTTTTCTACTCTATTTGTTCCGTAAGTTCCTATATAGCGAGCTACTTCTCCGCCACCCATTGAAAATCCGACTAGTGTAACATTTGTTAAATCCAAATGTTCTAGCAACAGATGTAAATCAGCTGCGAATGTATCGTAATCATAACCGTCCCATGACTGAGAAGACTTTCCGAATCCTCGACGGTCATACGTTATTACTCTGTATCCAGCCTCAATTAGAACAGGAACTTGATATTCCCAAGACCGCCCGCTTAATGGCCAGCCGTGAATTAATACAATCGGCTTCCCCGTACCGTGATCCTCATAATATAGTTCAATAGGTGCTTGATTTTCTGTTCCTACCGTAATTTTTGCCATTTTGCTACCTCCAATATATAGTGCTTCTCTATTTGGTTAAGTGGTTGTAAACCTAGCATAGATAATAAAAAATATCGCTAATTCTCCTATGATGAAAGTGCTCGGAACAATCAGTATTAAGTTAACAATAAAAAACAGCGCTAAAATTCCTAAAAACAATCCTAAATGATAAACTTTCAAACGATGTTCTTCGAATCTATATTGATGAAAAACAAGAGTGGTTGCCGTGAAGTAAAGCAGCACGGAGCCAAATACAAAATATAAGCTGAATGTATAATGAACTTCATGTAAAAACATCAGTTTGATAGATGCTGCAATCATGCTTAGAGACATGAGGATGATTAAGTGTCCGTAAATAATCGTTTGTCCCGCTCTTTGAATGGATTTGTTTACTTTCCTTTCTACGTTCTCAAAGTATTGCCACCACATTGCAATGATCAGGACAAATGAAATAACAGAAAATAAGATTGTGTTCCAATCCCCTTTTTGAGGCTGTATTACAGCGAGAATGCTGACAACAGATTCTCCAAACAAAATTAATGTTAATAAAGCAAAGCGTTCTAATAAATGAGCGGTGTTAGTCGGTAATTTCGCGAGCCGTTTATGTCCTAAAATAGGTAAAATCATGTCCACTGCAATTCCTGTATATAACACAGCGTATCGGACCCATGAATCAAAAAAGAGCGAAAGAAGCGAAAGAACAATCCCAATTCCAAAACATGATCCTAAAAACCCAGCAACTTTTTTTCTCTCATCCTGTTCGAATTTTTGAACAACAAGGTATTGAACGGAGGTTAACGCTCTTAGTCCGATATAGCCAATTAGAAAAGAGACGTAATATTGATCAAAATCTACAGATAAGCTTGAGATCATAATAAGGACAAATAGCATTTGAAGAATCATAAAGATGCGTTGATGCAAAAAATCCTGTCCAAACCGATTGATAAACATCGTTTGTCCCGTCCACGCCCACCATATGGGAATAAAGATCAGTACAAACTTTAACAAATACTCCGCATGAATATGCCCTTGTTCAACGTGAAGTAAAACATGAGTAGCAGTAGCAACAGCTGCCACAAATAACAAATCATAAAAAAGTTCCAGCCACGTAACTTTTTTTTCTTCCACTACTCCGCATCCCTTCCTATCATTTATAGGCTGTAGTTAATGAATACTTTTATTTTATATACAAGAGACGCATACTTCATGACAGGTAGCTTAGTAAAAGCTAGATGAGCCAACTGTTCATCAGTCGGCTCACCTAGCTAACAATTGCTCTTATGTCGTTACATTTTCTCCGTCACATAAATGATCCACAGATGCCATTCTACTTTCATGTCTTATATGTAAAGAGAACGACCTATGCCAAAATGAAGCTTGGCTACGTTACACACTCTGCTTGCTGAAATCGCGCTGAGCTCCTCTATAGCTGCCCATTAAGTTTTGATAACCAGGAAGATGACTAGAAATTAAATTGCCAAAACCTTCAACGTCGTTGCGCCAATCACGCTGCAGCTCGCACGCTACGCTAAACCAGTTCATAAGCTGTGCACCGCCATGAGCCATACGCGTTAACGCTGCATCCGCCACTTGCTTATTGAATGTCCCGGAAGCATCTGTCACAACAAACACTTCATAACCTGCTTTAATGGCAGAAAGCGCAGGAAAAGCAACGCAGACGTCCGTTACTACACCCGCGATGATCAGCTGTTTTTTGCCAGTTGCTTCAATGGCTTTAACAAAGTCTTCGTTGTCCCACGCGTTAATTTGTCCAGGACGAGCTATTTTTGGCGCATCAGGAAACAGATCAACGAGTTCCTGCATGAGCGGGCCGTTGGGTCCATTTTCAAAGCTAGTTGTTAAAATAACCGGTAAATCAAAGAATTTAGCCGTATCACCAAGAGCCAATACGTTGTTTTTAAATTCATCAACCCCATAGTCACGCACGAGACCGGAAATAAGACCAGTTTGATGGTCAACTAAAAGAACGGCAGCATCATCTTTTGACAGACGAGAATAAAGATCAGACATTTTATAATCCTCCTTAAATTAAGGCAAGTAAGTTAACAGCTTGGAAAAGATAAATGTACCTCTTCCATTCCTTACAAGCGGTCTATAATTTGAACGGTTTTTGGATTTCATTTATGATTTGTTAGGTAATAACATGTATAGAAAGAGAAGCTATTTCTGAGGTGAATTTTCGTGAGGTCTGTTATCTCTCTATTAATCTAAAACAGAAACAGGCACTTGATCAATCCAATGGATGAATTGCTGTAAGTAGCGTTGAAGATAACGTTTCGTTTGTTCATCGGTAAGTACTTTTTGATGAGCATCAATTTTTTCATGAACTTGCGAAATCAGCATTTTTTGAAATGGTAGAACATTAACTTGCATAGCTTCCAATATTTCTTTAGTTTGCATTTGAGCAAAGGCAGTACCAAAGCCTCCAGGGGTTGCTCCAATTAGACCAACTGGTTTTCTGTTTAAAACAGAAGAGGTGCGAGGTCTTGATGCCCAGTCCAAGGCATTTTTTAACACCCCTGGAATTCCGGAATTGTACTCTGGACTTACAATGATGACGCCGTCAACATCTTCTATAGCACCTCTAAAGGATGCTACAGGTTCTGGTGCTCCGTCAACTTCTAGGTCTTCATTAAAAAAAGGAAGGCTGTTTATTTCAATCCAGCGATATTGAGCTGAATCATCTAATTTAGTTAATGATTCAGCAATAATTCGATTATACGAATCTTTTCGTAAACTTCCACAAATAAGACCAATGGTTTTCGTCATATATTCACTTCCTCGTTTGGAATTAATTTCATATTAACATGATGTTTCAAATATAGATATCAGTTTTATATATAGATAAATTAATTCCTTCTTTATACCTAAATTATGGTTAAACTAGAGTTTTACTATTATGAAGAGAACCTTCTCATTAAGATCTAATCTAAGTCTCTCACTTCAAAAGGAATCAAAGTTTCTTCAATTTTATCTCGATGAATTTCATACTGCTCAGGCAACATGAGTTTTTCTCCCATTGTTTCATGTGATTCATCATGAGCAAAGCCTGGAGGGTCTGTTGCAATTTCAAATAGAATTTCTCCGTGTTCTTTAAAGTAAATCGCATTAAAGTAATTTCGATCTCGAACAGCCGTCACTCCGTATCCGCTATCTGCTACGTATTTCTGCCATTCTAACTGATCTTCATTATCTTTTGCTCGCCATGCAATATGGTGAACCGTTCCAACGCCCATTTGCCCGCGTCCAATGGTTGTTAATTTTAAATCAGTCACATTTCCAATTTCAGCAGATGATTGAAAACGTATAAAATCTCCTTCTTGCCCTACTTTTTTCAGGCCCATTACGTTTTCTAGTAATTGAGCTGTTTCATCAGGTCGAACGGATAATAACGTAGCACCTCCGAATCCTTTAATAGCTACCTCAGGTTTAATTTCACCAACTTGCCACGTATTCTTTTCTCCTTCTTCTCTTTCAACAATCTCTAGATGTAAACCATGTGGATCATCAAACTCTAAGTACTGTTCTCCAAATCGCTCCATCTTCGTAGCTGGAATTCCAAACTTAGCTAATCTTTGTTCCCAAAAGCCCATCGCACCCTTTGGCACCACATAGGAAGTGACGCCAACTTGCCCGTCACCTATTTTTCCTTGTCGAGCATTTGCCCACGGGAAGAAGGTAATGATTGTTCCAGGTTTTCCGCCTTCATTTCCAAAATAAAGGTGGTACGTTCCTGGATCATCAAAGTTCACCGTTTGTTTGACCAAACGTAGCCCTAAAACACCCGCATAGAAATCAACATTTTCCTGAGGATGACCTACAATCGCCGTAATATGATGAATGCCCGCTGTTTTTTTACTCATTACTACCATCTCCTTTAATACATTTTTCGTCATTCGTTTCCTTATCCCTCTTATAATGAATATAAATAGTTATATTTATATTATATATCTCGAATTCGAGATATTATACAAAAAATAACGCATTTTTTTTATTTGAATCAATTTTCTCTTTTAGAAAATAAGAGTATCTATCGCATAGTATCCTGGTCCAGTAATCGCGATACCAATCGCTACAACTAGAAGCGCAAGGTTATATTCATACCCATTTTGTGTGGCCCAATATCCATTCGGACCGTGTACTTTCACAATAGCCATTACCATTGTTCCTGCAATCAAAAGCGCTCCAAGCGGTGTAAGAAGTCCTGCAGCAAATAAAGCCCCGCCTACTAGCTCTGATAATCCAGCCATTAAAGCCATTCTAACACCTGGTTTCATTCCAATGGATTCAAACCATCCTCCTGTTCCTTTTAACCCGTGGCCGCCAAACCATCCAAATAATTTCTGCGTTCCATGGGCCATAAAAGATAATCCAATTACTAAACGTATTAATAACAAACCAATACTTATCATTTTTTATTCCTCCTATTTTTTCTTCAACACTTTAAAATCTCGAATTAAAATATCCTTAATTAAAAGTAATTATAAAATACATATGTTTCCACCGTCAATATAAATTTTATATTTTTTTATAGAAGCGCATAGCAACATATTAAAAACATATTCATTATTTTATATGGATATGAACATGAGTGCGGAAAATATAAAATCTAAACTTTATTATTTATTGATCATATTAAAAAAGGAAAAACAGGATTGAATAAAAAAAGAAGTCACTCCTTAGTAACTTCTTTCCCTCTTCTACTATGCATGTATAATTAATACAACCGGATACAGAAGTTATCACCTTACTTTTCAAAGGGATATCTGTGTCACTTGAATTAGTACCGTCTTGTTCCTAATTTTTCAATGAATTTAAGCGTATCATTATATAGACTTAATTGATATCTGGGGGACTCTAATTCAGGTGGGATACTGATTTGTAAAGGTATTGAAGACAGATCCAGTAAATCCAAAGACGATTTGTTTATAGAGTGATTTTCTAAGTTTTTATTAGCTTGTTCTGTTATGTATTCTCCTAATGCTTGTAGTTGAACAGCCCATTTTTGTCGATCAACTGTAGGTAGAGAATTTGTTTCGGACCATTCATTAAATGTAGTGAGTACACCCGAAATATAGGTATACCCATGCTTTAGTTGAAAAAGGAATTGTTCGTTTTGTTTTAATAGCTGTTTTTTATTCCTAACAAATGGGTTCAACCTTAAACTCTTTTCCGCCTTTCTGAATTCCTTTTCGACCTCATGAAGTTCCTGAAGCAGGTTGGTTGTATCTTCTATTAAATTTTCTCCCTCAACAAATGTACAGTTATTGTTTACCCAGTAAGCCACCTTTTTCAATAATTGTCCAAGGTCTATTCCAAATTGAGTTACTGTTCTACGAGCTTCTTTTACGTAATTTGGAGGAACAATTATGATATGGATAATAATAGCGACAAGGGCTCCTATAATAGTGTCTCTTATTCGATCAGAAACATAATAATTTGTTTTATGTACAAATACAAAAACTAATAAAATGGTAAGAGAAATTTGATGAATGATTGTCTTATGTAGCCTTAGTACCACAGGAAGCACCGTTCCCATTGTTAATAATGACCCTATCGTCCACCCATTTACTTCTAAATGTTTAATGAAAAAAATCGTAACAGCGATTCCAAAAAGAGTGCCGGTGATCCGATAAAAAGCATACACAGCAGAATGTTGAATGGTTTCTTGGATGGAAAGAATCACAGTTAAAGGCGCTAAATAGGGATGTTTAGAGCCTAACATTTTTGCCAATTCCCACGATACACCAGAAGCTAAAGATATTTTTGTTATGAGTATTAATCCTTTTATTAGTTCGAATTTTTGTTTTCTCTTATTTATATCCATAAAAACTCCTTTGTTTAAAAAGTGCTCTTCTACACCTATGTATGTCAGTCGACTTACAGTTACTTCCTACCGTTACTTACTATTGACTGGAGAACATAACTTTATTACAAACAAAGCCGCTTTCATATATAAGAAGTTGATTGGATTAATAGGTGATTGTATATCCTTTGGTCAAAACTTTACGGTTGTTGTACATACATAGAAATCTTCAAAAAATTCATTTGTTAACCATATCAATATGATGTAGAAAGAGCTTGAAATTCGAACTATATCTATTAGCTTTAGATCATTAGAGGGTATGTATAGATGCAAGTTATTTTTACCTATTTTTCACATTCGGAGATTCACCCGCTGATTTATTTAACCTTTCAACTAAAGCTGTTCCATCGATCATTCTGCTTTTTCGTACCGGGTGCAAAGAAACTATTATAATGTTCTATCGTTAATCTCCCTCCAACTTCACCAGCAAAAAGCTGGATAAGCCCTATTACTTCGTAAATCATTTATGACTAAAGCTACAAGTACAATAAGTAAACATAAAGTAATTATCACTTATTAATACAAAAATGCATCCTACAAATGTAGCAGGATGCATTTTACTTAGTTTTCTGTATGATTATTATTTTTTCTGCTAAAAGATTCCTTCGCATACTCAAATGATTCGAAAATATCCAGCAGTTTCTATTGGTACAACTCTTTCAAGTACACAACTTGAAAACATCTCTAAATTTTGATACTAGGGAGCTAAAATAAAAAGGAAAACTCTATAAGATGTTTTCCTTTTTATTAAGTCTATAAAGAAGTTATTTTAGATGAATACTTCTGCAGACTCTAAAATAGCCATAACACTGCGTACGGATTCGATTGAACGTTTTAGTCCTTCATTTTCCTTTTCCGTTAAAGGAAGTTCAATGATATGTTCAATTCCATCCCCTCCTAGGATTGTTGGTACACCCAGGTAAAGATTGTTACAGCCATATTCACCTTCTAGATAAGCTACAGAAGGAAGAATTCGCTTCTTATCCTTTAGAATAGCTTCTGCCATTTGAACTATAGAAGCAGCGGGAGCATAATAGGCACTTCCATTTCCAAGCAGGTTAACGATTTCTCCTCCACCTTTGCGTGTTCGCTCTACAATAGCCTCTATACGTTCAGGTGAAATGATTTTATCAAGTGGAATTCCTCCGGCATACGAATAACGAACTAATGGTACCATATCATCTCCATGGCCGCCTAAAACAAACCCTGATACATCTTCAACAGATATATTTAATTCTTGAGCAACAAATGTATTAAAGCGGGCTGTATCTAATACACCAGATTGGCCTATCACTCTATTCTTAGGGAACCCCGTGGTTTTATAACAAACGTATGTCATTGCATCAACTGGGTTACTCAATACAATAATATAACTATTTGGTGCATGTTTTTTTACATTTTCCGATACTTCTTTCATAATTTTTGCGTTTGTTGAGACTAGATCGTCACGACTCATTCCCGGTTTTCTTGGAAGCCCTGCAGTAATTAATACTAAATCTGCATCTTGAATGTCCTCATAGCTAGATGTTCCCTTGATATTAGCGTCAAACCCTTGAACTGGGCTTGCCTCTAACATATCAAGTGCTTTTCCTTTGGTTGGGTTAGTCTGCGAAGGAATATCAACTAATACTACATCTCCAAGTTCTTTTTGCGCCATCATTAATGCTGCTGTGGCCCCTGTAAATCCTGCTCCAATTACAGCTATTTTTTTACGCTTAAATGCCATGATTTATCCCCCATTTCCTCGTCATTTGTATGTACTATTTTTCATTCTACTTTTTGGTCCTCTTCTACAGCAGCAGAATCTGCTTTTGCTTTATATTGAATACTGGATTTTGTTTTAGCAGCAGATGATTTGTTAGTCTCTTTCTTGTCTTTAGGTGTCGCCTTTGACTGCGATTCTTTAGTTTCATCTTTTAATAGGCTATTTCCAACCTCTTCATCGGGATGGGGAATTACATGTGCTGATACTAATTCTCCAACGCGAGCTGCTTCTTCTCTCCCCATATCTACAGCTGCCTGGACTGCACTAACATCTCCTTCAACTAACACTGTTACAAGAGCTGCGTCCACTTTTTCTTGCTTCACCAAGCGAACATCAGCTGATTTTAGCATCGCATCCGCTGCGACGATCGAACCTATTAAACCTCTTGTTTCAATCATGCCAAGAGCTTTAGCCATTCTCTCCACCTCTTTCTATATCAACAGAATCTATAATCCCGATAATAATCGCATCAATGGGTAATGGAGCGTCAGATGTCATATGTGCTGCGGCACTTCCTTGGGTAACCATCACCTTATCACCAATCCCAGCTCCAATACGATCAACTGCAATAAAAGACGAATCGTTATTCGATTTATTTAAAAGCTCAGGCTGAACAACTAAAAACTTTAAACCGCGTAAATTATCTTCTTTTCTTGTTGCCCAGACGTTGCCAATTACCGTCCCTATTTTCATAAAGCATCCGCTCCCTCTACGTCTATCACGCAAATTTCTTTTCCTAATTCTCTTGCTGTATCGCGTGCTAAAGGAGTGATAATCGTTTGAGGTGAAACAGTAATTTTTTCTTCTTCTAATAATTTCACATGTCTTTGAGTTAGCACTCGTTCTGTAAATGATAAAGAATGTTTGTTTAAGCCCGATTGCAAAAATCTCTCAAATGATTGGATTTTTACACCAAAGCCTTCTAATGTATTTTTATAAGCGATTAAATGAGCTGCATATCGATTGTTTATTGTCTGTTTCTGATTACTGGATAGTAGGACGTTGCCTAGAGTTACAGAAGGAATGAGTGAAACAGAAATTCCTTCTAGCAAAGCCTCAGCCAAAAGATAACTTTCTAATGTATCTGTAACACCAAGCGCCCCTTTTACTAGCAGGTCCTGCTTTGCTTCTACAAATAAAATACTTTGTATATCTTTTGGAAGATTTTCTTTTTGGTCATCGCTATAAACCAGTGTCCAGCTTGTTTCTAACCTTTTAAGTTGAATTGGATCAATTGCTGCTTCCTCTTTAACGAGCAGCAGTTTGGGCTTTACGTTTAAATGCTGCGTATCTGATTTATCTAATCGTTTTAAAACCTCTACTACAATTTGTTCAATCAGAGCGCGATTGTTCATAAAGCTTCCTCGTATCGAGAAAGAATCCCTGTAGCTCCGTTAGAAATTAGCCCGGCATTCGCTTCATCTGTATCAATATGCATTTCAAGCCTGAACTTTGGTGAAACTCGAATTAGTACATGTTCGAGCGTAGTTGGTCTTTCTCCTTGAGATGTAATTCGAACGCACTGACCATTTTTCACACCATAAGCTTCAGCATCATCTGGCGTCATATGAATATGAGCTCGTGCAATGATTAAGCCTTCTTTCTTGTAAATGCTCCCCTTTGGTCCAACTAATGTAATAGCTTCTGAATCCTTTATATCTCCAGACTCACGTAATGGAGGAACAACGCCAAGCTTAATTGAATCTGTTTTACTGACCTCCACTTGAGTTATACTCCTTGCTGGGCCAAGGATTCGCACCTTTTCGATACTTCCTTTAGGCCCAACAATAGTAACTGTTTCATTCGCTGCAAATTGACCAGGCTGAGACAGGTCTGATTTTTTTGTTAGTTCATACCCTTCTCCAAAAAGAGCTTCTACATCTTCTATACTTAAGTGACAGTGTCTAGCAGATACAGCCATTGGGACTGTATTGCTTTGCTTGGTTGTTTGACTTAACTGCTGAACAACCTCTGCTACAATCGATTGAATGGCCTGCTTATTCATGCGTTATGCTCCTAACTTTTTAAGCTTATAGTTCACTATCAATTTTTGGTAAAATACTTTCTAATTCATTGTGTGGACGAGGGATAACATGAACGGAAATAAGTTCTCCAACGCGTTGTGCAGCTGCCGCACCAGAATCTGTCGCTGCTTTTACCGCACCTACGTCACCGCGTACTAAAACCGTTACAATCCCTCCACCTACGTGAACTTTACCAACTAAATGTACATTTGCTGCTTTTACCATTGCATCTGCTGCCTCTACTGATGCTACTAATCCTTTTGTTTCAATCATTCCTAATGCTGTTAATTCTCTTGCCATTTTTAATTCCCCCTAATTAGTTTGTTTGATATTTTTGAAGTGCTTGATTAACCATTTCAGAAATTGCTGCCGAATCAATTGGTCCCTGTGGTTTTAATTGACTCATAACTTCGTTGACAATTTCCTGTACATCTTGATGATCTTTTATATCTGATGAAGCAGAGGTAAAAGATGCAGATGGTTTTGGAATTGCCACCTCTTTTGTACCATAAGCCATTCGCTTAATATTTAATAAATGGCGAGCAGTCACATTGTCTGACGTAATGTTGCCTCCGAACGAACCGCATCCTAGAGTAAAGGAAGGCTTAAGTCCCGTCGTACCCCCCACAGCTCCAACTGACGAGAGTGTGTTGACCATCAGTCTTGAAACCGGCATTTCAAGAGCAAACGCTTTAGCTACAGCATCATCGTTTGTATGAAGCGATAAGCTATGACCTCTTCCTCCAAGATTTAATAAGCTTAAACATAGTTCCCTTGCTTGTTCTTCGTTCTTAGCTGTATACAATGGGAAAATAGGTGCTAGCTTTTCAATAGAAAATGGTACATCCTTTGCCACCATTGTTTCTTCAGCAACTAAAATTCGTGTATCAGAAGGTACTGTAATACCTGCCATTTCAGCAATTTTCACAGCGCTTTGACCAACAATATTTGGATTGAGCTTCTTTGGAATTGGTGAAATTACTTTCTCCATCTTGGCTTTCTCTTCTGGATTTAAGAAGTAGGCTCCATTATTCTTTAATTCTCTAATAGCCATTTGTTGAATATTAAGATCGACAACAATAGCTTGTTCGGTTGCACAGATCGTGCCATTGTCGAACGTTTTGCTATCGACAATCATTTTCACTGCTTGATCAACCTTCGCAGTCTTCTCAATATATACAGGTACATTTCCTGGACCTACACCATAAGCTGGTTTCCCAGAACTATACGCTGCGCGAACGAGACCACTTCCACCCGTTGCTAAAATTAAATTCACATCTTTATGCTTCATTAATTCATTAGTTGCTGCCATAGAAGGATTGGAAATCCAGCCAATAAGTCCTTCTGGAGCTCCCGCTTCAACTGCTGCACGCGCACAAATTTTAAGCGCTTCCACTGTACAATTCATTGCCCGGGGATGAGGGCTGACCACTAGAGCATTTCTAGTTTTTAAACTAATTAATGTCTTGAAAATAGCCGTTGAAGTTGGGTTAGTTGTAGGAATAATTCCAGCAACAACTCCAAAAGGAGAGGCGACTTCTACAACTTTGTTTGCTCTATCTTCATTCACAATACCTACTGTTTTTTCATTTTTGATTGATTCATAAACAGCTCTAGATCCTACCTCGTTTTTGATTTTCTTATGTTCTACAACACCCATTCGCGTCTCTTCGACTGCCATTTTTGCTAGTTCCAATGCTTTGGAATAGGCTGCTTCGGCAACTCGTTCAACGATGCGATCTACTTGTTCTTGTGAAAAATCTAAATATACTTCTTGTGCGGCTTTTGCCTTTTCCACTGCATCTCGCATCTCTTGTAAAGATTGAAGATCTTGATCAAACTGCATATACAACAACTCCTTTCTACTGTCTATAAGCTTTTTAATAATGAACTGGATTTCTTGCGATGTCTAAAATAGCTTCACGAAACGCATCGGCAGCTGCTTGACAGGCTGATTGGGATCCCGTTAAAAACCCACCGCCAAAATTTGTTTCAGAAGGAGGGCCAAAAAACTTCACAAGTTCTACATCAGCTGCTTTAAGCGCTACATCAAGTCCATACATAGCCTCTAGTGGAGGGGCAATTAAATAAGCTAGTGGTTCTCCAATATCAATTCCTGCTTCTTTAGAAAGATAAGAACCTGTCCTTGCCACCACATGTGCATACAGCGCATGATTTTTTTCTTCATCTAATGCTTCAAAATAGGCATCTGATTTCGTCACTTGTAAAACGGCATCAATGCCCGCTTTAACTTCATCTGGACTTGAACCCGCTAATACTCCAATCATTTCACCTGATAGCGGACCTGACGCATGAGCAGCGCCAGCATAAAAGGAACGGGCATAAGCTACCTCAACATCTGCTCTTTTGGTGGCTTCGTCCAAAGCTGTATAGCCCACGTCATCAATACTTGATGTAAACATGGCTAAACTTCTGTAATAAGGCTGCAAGTTAAACTGTTGAACTAAAGCGTCATCCGCATTTGGAATCAAACGAACAGCTAAAATGTCAGCATGGATACGTGTTAAAGCCACTCCTATTCACCTCTATTGTTCTTTTTGAACAAGCGATACTCCGCTAGCTTCATATTTTAAAATTTTTTGAACCAATGTACCGAGATAAGCACCCGCTTCAACTGGGGGAATGCCGCCTTTATGAATATTGGAAACCACCATTCTCTCAGCTTCGATCATTCCTTTTCTCGGTTCATAACATAAATAGGCACTTAAAGATTCTGCACTTATTAGTCCCGGGCGTTCTCCAATTAAAAGTACCACCACTTTTGGCATCAGAAGTTCACCAATATCATCCATTACAGCAACCCGGCCTTTTTCTATGTAAAATGGAACTCCTACATCTAAATCTGCGCTTTTTAAAGACTGTTGAAGAGATAAATAAACATCTTCGACATTTTCCTCAATGGCTTTGGAACTTAAACCATCAGAAACAATAATTTGAACAGTTGGTGATTTGGTGCATTTTTCTTGAATGCACTTTTTTGCTTCGTCTGATAACTTTCGTCCATAATCTGGTCGACGAATGTATACTTCTTTATCTGTTACCTGAGTATTTACTTTAAATAGATTTAATCGTTTTAAGAGATCGTCGTTCACATTGCCATACACAGCATCAACGGCTGCTGCATGGTCATAGCGAAATTTCAACCATGTTTCTGTTCGTGGACGTAAGCCTGCTCTGCCAATCCCGATTCGAGCAGGGGTTTTCTGAATCAATGTATCTAATTCTTCTTGATTCACTGGATTTTTAATACCAGCCACCCGCTGTTTTGATTCAATATCTTCTTCCTGCTGAATAGTCATTTCACTTCTAGGTAAAGATGTTGAATTCGTTTCGTGAATATTCGGAAATTTAATTAATTCCTTTATTGAATTATCTTCTACTACTTCAACTAGAGGACTATTAACCATTTTCTTGTTTGCATTGGATGTATGAGCCCAAAAAGTTACGCTGCTTTGACTGTCGTCAGTAGAAGAGCTTTGTTCGGAACTAGATTGTTTTTCTAGCTTTTCAACAATGGATTGTGTAATTTTTTCAATCAATTCAGGATTCATCCTCTTCATCACCTACCTTGTAAAAATACTTGGATCCCCTGCATGTTTACTTAATTTTCCTTGTTCAAAAATCCCCATTTTCTCGAGCCACTCTGCAAATAAAGGAGAAGGCTGTTTACCCATCGTTTGTCTTAAAGTCGCTACATCATGGTAACTCATTGATTGGTAGTTAAGCATACAATCATCACCCATCGGCGTTGCAATGATAAAATTAACACCTGCCGCTGTTAGCAATACACCCAAATCTTCAATATCATTTTGATCTGCTTTAATATGATTGGTGTAACAAATATCTACACCCATCGGAATTCCATGCATCTTTGCCATAAAATGATCTTCTAAACCTGCACGAATAACTTGTTTGTTGTTATATAAGTACTCAGGTCCAATAAAGCCAACCACGGTATTTACAATGTATGGGTCATAATGACGTGCAAATCCATAGTTACGAGACTCTAACGTTAGCTGGTCCATTCCGTAATGTGCTTCGGCTGATAGCTCAGAACCTTGTCCGGTTTCAAAATATAAGCGCTGAGGCCCTGTTCCTGTTCCGTGACTTTTAGCTAATTGATTTGCCTCTTCTAGTAAGGCAGCGCTGATGCCAAATGAACGGTTAGCCGCTTCTGTTCCAGCAATACTTTGGAAAATCATATCCGCTGGTGCTCCTTGTTCAATGGCTTTCATCTGGGTCGTAACATGAGCTAAGACGCAGTTTTGAGTTGGAATCTCCCAATCATTCATAAAATTTTTTGTAGCATATAATAGCCTTTTCACACTTTCAACCGAATCATCGACGGGGTTAATACCAATAACTGCGTCTCCAATTCCGTACGACAGCCCCTCTTTTAAAGAAGCAATCATGCCTTCTACATTGTCTGTAGGATGGTTAGGCTGTAGTCTAGAAGCTAAGACTCCTTTTTGGCCAATAGTAATATTGCATTTTGTTAAAATTTCAATCTTATTTGCCGCGTGAACTAAATCAAGGTTTGACATTAGCTTTGCTACTGCAGCAATAATTTCACTATTTAACCCCCGACTAATCCTCTTTAAATCCTCACCCGTTGTGTTATCGCTTAAGATATACTCTCTAAGTTCTGCTATGGACCAATTTTTCATGGATTGATAGATAGGCTCATTTACTTGACTCTCAATAATTTGAGATACTTCATCTTCTTCAGGTGAAATCATTGGGTTTTCGCGAATATCAGCAAGTGTCAATTCACTAAGCACTTCCTTTGCGGCAATCCGCTCTTGAACCGTTTCTGCAGCTAAACCTGCCAGACGGTCACCAGACTTTTCTTCGTTTGCCTTAGCAAACAAATCTTTTAAATCAGAAAATTGATAGACAGCACCTAAATAATGTGTATGTAACTTCAACACTGAAGCCCCCTTTCTTATGAATGGAACGTAAGGGTTTTGACAACTACCGGTACCACACTTGTTTGTAGCAATTTGCCAATATCTAGGTAGTCACCATGTTCCACCTTAATTTGATCAATACAAATAATGCTTTGCGACGAATCTTGAGCAATAAGCGTTTGGCCTAATACTTTGGCATGATCGCTCTCAAGAACAATAATCAACGGCTGATCCGTTTTGTTTTTTTGTTTAACCGCTTCTAACAGACCTTTTGCCAATTGTTGAATATCTCGAAATCCTACGTATGGAAGTCCAGATAAGTACAAAGCGAAATTTTGCCCCTCCTGTTGAGGATCATGTATCTCGATCGCATCTTTTACAGCATCCTTTAAGTGATGAACGCCTTTTTGAAACCCAGCTTTAAAGGAAATTTGATAAACAGGTATATTTCGTATAGGCAAATCTTTGCTTTCTGCCTGAATAGTGGCTCCACTAATTTCAGTCGTTTGTGTACCGGCACCAAGAACGGTTGCGCGAACGGTTTCCTCAGGCTGAATCCATGACCATCTCTTCAAACTCTGACTATCTCTTAAAGAGTCTGCAAGCATCATTCCAATGTCGTGGTAAGGAGCTTGCTCAACATTTTTAGTTTCATATCGATAAAGGCACTCACTGATGCCACCAGAAAACATAATGACATCCACTTCTTCTTTCCAATTCGGCTCATGACCTAAAAGTAGAACCCTGTCTTCTGCTGTCATGGTACGTGTCAGCATTCGACTAATCACATCAGTCATATAATTTGTTATTTTCTTTACCTCTTCTTCAACCATTACATCACCTTTTGCAAGAGTACTATTCCACTCTCTTAATAGGTTTCTAAGGGGTGGTGAAATGCTGCTGATTCTATTTTCTAAAAACTCTATCAACCTGCCGCCTATATGTAATGTGCAGGTTCCACACAGCCTTCCCATTCGATAAACTGCTACATTAGCTGTTCCCCCGCCAATATCTATATTGGCAATAGTTTTGTTCGTTTTTTTAGAGTATTGGTAAGCTCCTGATCCTTTTGCTGCAATAATTCCTTCTAGATCGGGGCCTGCAGTTGCAACTAAAAATTCACCTGCATGATTTGAAAGATGATGAATCATTTCTTCTGCATTTTGCTTAGTTGCTGTCTCGCCTGTAATAATTACTGCACCTGTTTTAATGTCTTCGGGGCCAACGTTTGCTTTGTCATACTCTTTTCTAACAAGCTCCTCTATCGCTTCAATATCGATTGCTGTTGATGTGAGAAGTGGCGTTCGATAAATTGGGCTGCGATGAATGATCTCTTTATCAATAATCTCAATACGCGGCAAGTGTGTTCCTCCTGCCATATTCATCAGAGAAAATTGGCTTAACACAATTTTGGTTGTGCTTGTTCCTATATCAATTCCTGCACTGATAATCTCCTCTTTTAGCGGTTCATATCGTTTCATACGCCTCCACCTCATCAACCTTTAATCAGCAAAAGGTTTTATTCTACTGATTGCTAATTAGTAGTGATTTTATAGGCTGTTTTAGCCAAATAAAAAAGGCACCTCATACGAACTATCTACTGAAAGATAGCTGTATAAGGCGCCTTTGCCCGTGATTTTTTTGTATATTTAGAATATAACTGATTCCTTACAAATTGTAAAGGCTTTCATTAAAAAATAATATATTTTGATTTCCAGTTATCACTATACTGTTTCATCTCTTCTAAAGACTGACACTGTACCAAAGCTCGAATCTCTTCAAGCCCTTCTTTATTCTGGGAAGAAGTGACAACAATAGGCCCATTTACAACTGCTTGTTTTGCTTTTTTAATAGCTAAGCTCACATCAGCATCTTCCGCATCACTTTTTGTAATTACTCCAATAGCTAATTTATTAATACCCGTACTAAAATTTGGCGGAAAGACTGTCTGTTGCTTTGTAGCGTCCTGCAAATATAATACATGTGTAACTTCAAGAGCGGTTGCCATAATATTTTTATAAAAAAAAGGATTTTCAACATACTCTCCTGGTGTATCAACGATCCAATCATAATAGATTAAAGCTTGTGTTTTAACTGCCTCCACCTGTTTTTCGAGCAGAGCATTTGTTAATGTCGATTTGCCAGCACCAATTGAGCCAATGAGCATTGCTCTGTTTTTTTTATGCATAAGTCTCCACTCCCTACTATACAATTAAGATTTTGTAATAATTGAAGGTGTGTAACCTAATGTTTCGGAGAGAAAACGATTGATTTCTCTCATTGCCATATCTACTTCTGAAACGCTCCCCACAATAACAAGACTTCCTGTAAAGCGATCTAAAAACCCTAATTGAACGTGTGCAGCTTTTGTAGCTAAATCACCTGCAATGATAACCGTCTCACTTGGAGTTAATGTTAGAATACCTAGCGCTCCTTCTTGTTGTATACCTAATTTATCAAACATATCTGGGTCTGGATTTGCAATTAAATGGCTCAGTGTGATTTGTTTTCCAGGCACAAACTCTTGAATAAAACGCTTTTTTTCTTCACTCATAAAAATTACCTCTCCCTTATCGTACAAATTCCATACATTGCTTACATCACTTGTGTCTTACTTCTTTTCTTTTCTATCTTTTCATTTTCTTCAGACGCTGAACTTAAGTACTCGCCTTTTCCAATAATGCCTGCTTCGCGATCCTTTCTTTCTAGCTCTAAGGCTTTTGGAACAGATAGCCAATATGCTAAACCAATGCCTATTAAACCCGCAGAGAACTTCCCGATAATAACCGGAAGAATTAATGTCGGTTGGAAATTAGCTGTAAAAGATAAATGATCTCCTAATAAAAATGCGGAGCAAACTGCAAACGAAATATTAATAACTTTATCTTTTGGAGGCATACTGCGAATTAGCTTAAACATCGCTAAAATATTAGCAATTGTAGCTAAAATACCTGCACTTCCTTCTTTACTTAATCCAAGTTTTTTCCCTACAGCTTCAAGCGGCTTTCCTGCATATTTTTGAAGTAAATAAACCATTGGAAATGCACCAGCAAGCATAATGCCGATATAACCTGCCGTTTCTAGTGCACGGAATTGATCAGCTTTATCTGCCATGATAGGATGGAACCCCCAGCTTCCAAATAGATGGGAGAATAAACCTGTAAAAATTTCAACAATGGAGAAAACAAGAACTAGCTTGATTCCAGCATCCATGATACGTCCAAACCACATAAACCCTTTAATCATTAAATCAGGCAAGAAATATAGCCCTACTGCTAATAAAACAACAAATAATAAAAGTGGAGATAAATTTAAAATAATTTTCAAATAACTTATCGTAAATTCGTATGTAGAATCACTTGTAGTGGAAATGATTTTACGTATATCAGAATTGGTTACCATAATTAAAACACTTGAAATAAAAGCTCCAATAGGAATAGTTAACACACCTGACATAACACCTAGCGCCATATATTTATGGTCGCGTTTATCAAGCATGGCAAGCCCTACTGGAATAGAGAATACAATTGTTGCCCCAGCCATAAATCCTACTATCATGGCCATGACCCATCCTTCATACGACTCTTTTAATACGTGTGCTAATTGATATCCTCCCATATCCGTTGCTAAGATAGAGGTGGCAGCAATAGCAGGATCTGCTCCAATAGCTGAGAAAAAAGGACCGCATACAGTACTAATAAACCAAGAAAGGTATGGAGTTGCAGCCATAATACCAGCCGCTGGTATAAAAATGTATCCGATAGAATGTAAACCTTCCATAAACTGCTTTCCTAATCCTTGATCACTATTTCTAATTGCAGCAATAGCCCCACACACTGCACAAGTCATGATAATATAAATCACGATTTTCCCAATGATAACCACACCCAATTCCCCCTATATGATGATTTTTATTTAAACAGATAATAGTTTAACTATTTCTATCTATTTAAAGCGTATGAAGTAACCTGTTAAGAGCTTTGCTACTAGAGACGGATTAAGATTGTTCCTCTAAAAAAGACAAAAAGGTGCCAGGTGGTTTTTTATCACTTAAAACCACTAAGCACCTTTGCTCAAATTATTTACTTGTACAGTGAGGTTAAGTTCCATATTTCTCAATGATGTGTTTTGCTAATTTCTCTAGTGTAACCTGCTTTTTCATGCTAATAGTTCGCATTTTATTGAAAGCACTATCTTCTGTTAAATTATATTTATTCATTAAAATCCCTTTTGCTTTTTCAACAATTTTTCTTTTTTTCAGTTCATTATTCATTTCCTGAACTTTTTGCTCATACATTTTTGCATTTTCTGCTTGTTGTAAAGCGATTTCAACTGCTGGAATTAAATTTGATTCAGAAATCGGTTTTACTAAATAGCCTACTATATTAGCTTTCTTCGCTTTATCAATAAACTCCTTCTGACTGTATGCTGTCAACAGGAGAATAGGAATATTATATCTATTTGAAATAATTTCACTTGCTTTCAGCCCATTCAACTTAGGCATTTTTATATCCATAATGATCAGATCTGGCTTTAATGCAAAAGCTAATTCAATGGCTTTTTCACCATCCCCAGCTTCTCCTACTATTTCATAATCATTATCAGAGAGCATCATTGATAAATCTAATCGTACAATTGACTCATCTTCAACAATCATAATTCGTTTAGTCACGGTATCCCCCTCTTTCTAATGGGAACCTAGCTGATGCCATGGTGCCATTTGAAGTTCTCTCAATCGAAAATTGACCAGATAAGTCGTGAGTAACCATCATGGTGACTATATCCAACCCTAAAGATGGTTTGGCTTCTTTTGAGTATCCAATACCATTATCTTTAATTGTAACCTCTATCTCATAGTTATTCTTTTGGAAAAAAACGTGAATCTCACCTTCTTCTCGCCCTTTAAACGCATGTTTAATACAATTTTGAATGAGCTCGTTAATAATTAATGCTATGGAAACAGCTTTATCAGACTTTGTAAAAAGCTGAGTGCCCGAGTATTCAATCGTAATATTCTTATTTTCATCAGTAGCGCTATACACTAGCATATTACCAATTTTCTCAATCAAACTAAGAATATCTACATTATCTACACTAGAGTTAGAAAGAATAATCTCGTACACGGAAGCAATACTTAAAATTCGGTTAAGACTTTCAATAAAATGAGTCCTGCTTTCTTCAGGAAGGCCCCTTCTCATCTGAAGACGCAATAAACTAGCGATAGTCTGTAAATTATTTTTGACGCGATGATGAATTTCTTGAATCATCACTGATTTGACAACAAGTTCTCTTTCTCTTTCTCTAAGTTCAGTCATATCCCGAAATGTAATAAAAGCGCCATTCGTTGGGCTTTCTTGTTTTAAACTAACTTTTTTGACTTGAAACACCTTATTTAAAATAGTAACTTCTTGCATAAACAATTTTTCTGGATGATGAAATAACTCTTCTAAGCAAGGGAAATATTCCATAATTTGATTTCCTACCTTACACTCTGAGGAACAGACTTCAGAAACCAAATTGAAAGCAGCTGAATTGAAATATAGAATGTTTAAATTAGGATCAATAAAGAAAAGTGCCTCCCCAATAAACTCTGGAATAAGCGAAGCATTTTCTGTCATCTCCATTAAAATTTCGCTTAACGTGTCATTTGCGCTTGATAGCGTTTTCATTTTTTCTTGACGTTCAACCACTTCACTAATATCCTTCTCCATAATCAATGTAGCAATAACACGATTATTAAATCCTTTAATAGGAACTACACTTTGTTCTACGGTTTTTCCTTCTTGTGTTAAGGCACGATTTAAAGACATGGGTTTTCCGTTTTGCAGTGTATAAAATACTGCTGGTTCGAACGCTTCGTACACAAATTTCCCTGCGACTGGATGTTCATAAACTGACGGCGCAGTTTCTGATGCCGCTTCTGCTACTACAACTGCATGTTGTCCTTCTTTTGTTAAACAATCAATAAACACATTTGCTCGGTTTAAATCAGCAATAAGAGGCAAAGTTTTAGCAACTTCACTGATTTTTTGAATATCTACTTCTGCTAGATTTGTATGGAGCCTGCATAAAGAATTTAAGGATAATGTATGAGTCATATGTAAACTCCTAGCTGCTTTTAAACATTTAAGCACCAAAATATTAGAATATAATAACTATTATATTTTTCTGAACTTTCTTTGTCAATGACTCATTTTGACGCGAAAATATTTACTTTATGAAGGAAATCTTATTTCTTCTCTGGATCATCATCTCTTTTTCTAAAGGTCAAAGTGGACAACGGTGGTCTTGCACCGTTTGAACCCGAATAAATATGGTCCTGAGGCTTTAGAGATTTCTTACATAAAGATTATTATTGCTCCTGTTATTTCGTTAGTAATAGCTCATATAGTAAGTTTTGGATTCACAAAAAAAGATAAGATCAACTAAGGTGCTGCTTGATAAAAGGGAGTTTCTAACCTAGCTTTTATCTTTTAGGGAGAAATGCCAAATGACTTATATAAGAATTTACCCATTTCAATATGAATACACAGGCCCCTAGTTTATCTAGGAGCTTTTTTTTGGTACGAAAAAGGCTGCAACATGATATAGAAGAGAATTATTATTTTCGGAACTTTCAAGAAAATATAAGCACTAATAGTTATTTTTGTTATAATAAGAAAGGCTTTTCATGATCCTTAAGAATTATAAAAAAGTAAAAAAAGAGAAATATGGAGGAAATACAACTATAAAAATGTTAAAATTTCCTTTATGAGTACCTCTGCTAGTTTTAACGTTAACAGCTTGTGGACGAGAAAATAGTGAAACAGCATCTCGACAAGAAAAACCAAGTCAGAAACAGCAGTACACACTAAAAAACTTCTAAAGGTAAAACAGATACTTTTAAAAAAGTATCACCTAGCACGCTACGTACTAAGTCTAATAAGCTGCAAAAGGCTGTAAATGCTAATATGCAGACAGGGATTATCTTATGGATTTGAAAGATGCTAAAGCTGCTGAAGTAGGATGAGACGATTCGAAATTCTAACTATACTATTAAACACACCTACAATATACATATTAATTTGGAGGAACAATCATGTACAAAAAAGGTTTAATCTCATTAGTAGCAGCAACTACATTTTTAGTTAGCGGTTGCCAATCAGACGAAAAAGCAGATTCAAAAACAGCAGAAACGGAGAAAGGTAGTAATCAGGAAGCTGAAAATAGTACTGCTGTTAAGACTAAGCACGATAGCGATAGTACTAGCAACAACATGTCTGAAAAGAAAACTGAAGCAAGTACTAGCACTCCTGTAAATAATAATCAAGATGTGAAAGGTAGTAATAATGCGACTGCTACTCATAAAAATGATTCACAAACTGATTCTAGCGATCAAAGTAATTCAGGGGGTAACCATCCAGCACCTACTAATACATTTGTTCCATCAAGTGATACGGCAGCCCTCTTTATGGGTGATTACATAAATGGACTAACAGAAGCAATTAACACGGGAAGATTCGAATACTATGTTGGCGGTGGTCTCAAAGGCTCCCTTTATGATCAACAGAAATCATTAGTAAGTAAGTTATACAAACAAGGTATCAAGGAAAGATGGGAAGACTTTTCTGTAGTTAGCTTTACTAAAACAGGAGAATCTTCAGAAGGAGCACTATACAAAATTGCAACTAAAGAAACTGTGACTGTTATTAAGCCTAGTGGTGCTAAAACTACTAAAAAATATAATTGGATGTACTCTGCAACCTTTACTAATAACAGTCTATATCTAACAGATATCGCTAAAAACGGCCCAATAACAACTGTTTCAGAGAGCGAGGCAACGAATAACCAAAATCAGTCTACAGATAATCAAACAGTTACAAACAGCCCAGCACCTACTAGTAAAAAAGAAGAATATGTATATAAATTAAATCATACCAAAGATATGTTAGAAGTTAGTGCCAACTCTGAAAATGATTTTGAAAGAAAGCAGCAGTACGGACAGAATTATCAATTGTGGGATGGTTTGTTGAATGAAATTTATGGTGTTTTAAAGACGCAATTGTCTGCCTCGGAAATGAGTAAACTTCAAGCGGAGCAGCGTCAATGGATCAAGTCTAGAGATGCAACTGCTCAAGGCACTTTTGATGAAGAAGGTGGCGGTACTTTATCTCAAGCTGAACAAGTACGTACACTATGGGAAGTTACAAGAGACCGTTGCTATGATTTAGTTAATAATTATATGAAATAATGAGTAAATATTATTATCTAGAACTTTATATGTTAGTTATCATCTTTATTATGTGTGTACATGTCATATGACTTATATGATGAATAAATTCCCCTCGCATATTAAAACGCTTATTGAGGATAATTCTTCTGAACAAGAGGATGTTGATAAAGATCAACAGGGTAAATCATAAATTAAATAAAGGTACAATAATAAAAGAGAGAAGGAATAACCTTCTCTCTTTCTTTTATATTATTATCTCTGGTCGCGTGCCCTTTTTGAGCCTGCTTCTCTATTTTGTAAAGTAACTGCTTTTATTATTCTAATAGTTTGTTATTACGAGCCTTAATTTATGTTTTCTGTAATTCCTATTCCCCTTCAAAAATCAATGGGGAAACGCCCTTGCTTAAGTTCCATTTATTTAAGGTAATCAATTCAATTTCTTGATCTGCAAAGAAACAAATACCTTTTGTATTATCTCCAGGATAGATTCTGCCTGTCATTACCTTTTCACCTTCATTAATAAAAACTTCAATGGACGATTTATCGACAAACAGATGAAGATGTAGTTGATTATCATTTAATTGAACAGATGCTTTTCTAATTCCCCCATCGCCTTCACCTGAATTATCGCGATTAAAGATAAACAAATGTTCTAGCCTATCATAAGTTAAGAGCGTTTCCTGGTGAGTTTCGTTATCCGTTCTTAATTTTATTCCGAATTTTGAAGCGGCTTTTGCGTTAAATTTCACTTCAAGTTCGTAACAATCACCCGAAATACCTGCAAGTTCTTGTTCTCCGTTAACTGTAATATTTTTATGCTGCACGTGATGTTGACGAAGCTGCTTAAGCTCTGAAATCGGTTTACTAATTATATTCCCTTGTTTAGTAGAAAGCTCCCGTGGAATAGTCATTGCTCCTGCCCAATTGTATTTTTGTTCAGGCATGTTGCTTTCCCACATGGCCATCCATGCTATCATAATTCGTCTCCCTTTTTCGTCTTCTGTTGTTTGGGGAGCATAAAAGTCAAACCCGTAGTCCAAAAGCTGAAAGTCTTCATGCTGAAGCAGCCCTGTTTTATAGTCTAATTTTCCTTTTATATATCCAGCCTGATGCAAGTTATGATAGAGATCCCCTTTTGGTTTTACCCCTTGAGGTGACATGACAAGCACATCCTGCCCGCCGAGACTAAAGAGATCCGGGCACTCCCACATAAAACCAAGATCTCCCTGACTTTTGGCAAGTACATTTATAAACTCCCAATTCATAAGATCCTTTGAACGATATAAAAGAACTTGGCCCTCGTGATCCTTCGTACGTGATCCAAGAACACAATAATAATAGTCACTCTTCTTCCATACTTTTGGATCTCTAAAATGATAGAGGTGAATATCCCCCGGAGGAGCTACGTCAATAACTGGGTTTTGAGTTACCTTATTAAAATGAATGCCGTCCTCGCTTACAGCAAGACATTGAACCTGTCGTAAGTCCCTATCATAGTTATCCCCTGTCCACACATTCCCTGTGTACATTGCATAAAGCTTTCCGTCTTTTTCAATTGCACTTCCTGAAAAACATCCATCTTGATCGTATTCTTCATTCGGAGCAAGAGCGATAGGGAGATGTCCCCAGTAAGTAAGATCCTTACTTTTTATATGTCCCCAAAACATTGGCCCCCAATGGGAAGAGTAAGGATGGTGTTGATAGAATAAATGATACTCACCTTTGTAAAAGCTGAATCCGTTTGGGTCATTCATCCAATAGGCTGGTGTAGACACATGGTATTGTAATCGCCAATGATTCTGATTAACGGCCTCCTGCTCGTTTAACACAGATTCCATTGCCTTTAAAATTTTTTCTTGATGTTGATTCTTTAATGTTTTCAAGCAATTTCCCCTGCCTTTCTATACGTAAATGAGTTAATTGTAATAAAAAGAGATTAAAATGATGAATCAATTTCAAAAACAATGGATTCGTAAGGTCGCAATTTTATCTGATTTATGTGTAATTCCGAATGATCATAGTTAGATAAAATAACTTTTTTAATATTAAAATCTAAGTTTAGATTTACTTCTTTATTATCAAAGTTAGCAATCACGGCTATTTTTTTATCGTTAAACTCTCTTGTATAGGCCATGATTTGCAGACTATCTTCAAACAGATCTTCGTATTTACCAAAAGCAATAACCTCTGAATATGGACTGCTTTTTCTTAATCTAATTAAATTTTTATAGAAATAAAATAAAGAATTACTATCTTTTAAAGCATTATCGACGTTAATAGAAGAGTAATTAGGATTTACCTCTATCCATGGTTCGCCTTTGCTAAACCCTGCATATTCAGAATGATCCCACTGCATAGGTGTTCGAGAATTATCACGGCTACGTCTCCAAATTGCTGCTAATGCTTCCTCTTTTGAAAACCCTTCTTTCAGTGCAGAGTGATATTGATCGATTGAAGCTAAGTCATTGTAATGCTCAATCGATGGATACTCTACATTTGTCATTCCGATTTCTTGGCCTTGATAGATGAATGGTGTGCCTTTTAGTAAGAAATAGACCGTAGCTAACATTTTTGCTGAAATAGGCCCTATATTTTCTGGTTTAATAAATTTGTTTAAAGAACGAGGCTGGTCATGGTTTTCTAAATAAAGCGCCCCCCACCCTGTATGGTTATAGAACGTTTGACTGTCAGAAATGGCTTTTTTAAAATCAAGTAGATTCCAATTGTACGGTTCATACCATTTCCCTTCTTTTCCTACGTCTAGGTCCACATGATCGAACTCAAAAAGCATACTAAAATGCCCGTCTTCTCCTGCATAAATAGGCAGTTCTTTGTGTGATACTCCAGGAGCTTCGGCTACAGTTAAGATATCATGGGAAGAAAAAGCTTCTTTACTTAGTTCACTTAAAAATTCATGAATGCCTTCTTGATTTGTTTCAATTACATTCATCCCGCCATCCGAATCAGCAAGTATATCTTCGAAGTCTTGTCGTTTTTTTATAAACGTAATGGCATCTACTCTAAAACCGCTAATTCCTTTTTCTAGCCACCATGTGACCATTTTATAGACGGCATTTCGAAGATCAGGGTTTTCCCAATTAAGATCAGGCTGCTTTTTAGAAAATGCATGAAGATAATACTGTCCTGTTGGTTCATCATACTCCCAGCACGAACCGCCAAAAATAGATTCCCAATTATTGGGAGGATTCCCGTCTTCTTTTCCATCTCTCCAAATATACCAATCTCTTTTCGGATGATTTATATCGCTTTTTGATTCTAGGAACCACTCATGTTCATCCGAAGTATGGTTAACTACTAAGTCCATAATAATTTTTATCTCTCTCTTTTTAGCTTCATTAATTAGTAGATCCATATCTTCCATAGAGCCAAATTCCTCTGCAATTGCTTGATAATCAGAGATGTCGTATCCGTTATCATCCATTGGTGATTGATAAACTGGACTTAGCCAAATAACGTCGATACCTAACTCTTTTAAGTAATCTAATTTTTGAATAACTCCTTTTAAGTCACCAATTCCGTCACCATTAGAATCATAAAAACTTTTCGGATAAATTTGATATACAACTGCTTCCTTCCACCATTGTCTATTCGTTATTATTGCACTCTCTTCATTCTTTCTTTCACTCAGTTGAACCATTCCTCATCAGCTCCAATATATTTATATTAAAATTATGTACTTACTCTTCGACTCATATGGTATCGGTACCACAAATGACGAAAAAAATTTATATTGTTAAAAATCCTGATAGCTCTTTACTCTACGTGTGCGATAAATAGCTAAATATTCAAAGAAATCGTACTGCGATGTTTTTAAGTATAGAGTAAATGTCTTCTCCCTTAAGGTAGATTTATTGTATTACATTATGGGAACGGTTTCAATCGTTTTTTCTGAAAATTTTTCAAAAATGGTGAGAACTAATAAGTTTAGCTCTCACCTTCATCTGCGATCTTCTATTACGTTGAGCTTCGAACAACTAGCTCGATTGGGAGTTCAAAAGTTTCTACTGTTGATTCAGAATCAGTCAACATATCGATAAGGATTTCTATTGCTTTGATCCCCATTTGATCAATAGGTTGTCGTATAGTTGTTAGCTTTGGATCTAACATTTGTGCAAGAGGTTGATCATCAAAGCCAATAATCGCCAAATCATTAGGTATACTTAGACCAGACTCTTTGGCTTCAATCATCATTCCCCCAGCAATTTCATCACTTCCTGTAAATATAGCCGTTGGGCGATCCTCCATTGACAGGATTTTTTTAACTACTTGTTTTCCGTCTTCAATGCTATGTTGATTGACAAAAATCCATTTGGGATCTGGCTCAATTCCTGCCTCTTGAAGTGCTTTTTGATAACCTTGATTCCGGTCCTTGTCCTTACCTTCCTCAGCGAACAATCCACCTGTGCAGTATCCAATTTTTCGGTGGCCTTTTTCAAGTAAATGCTTTACGCCTATATACGCACCCTTATATTGATCTAATCGAACGATTGGAACATTTGCGTTGTTTACATATTCGTTGCACAACAAAATAGGACCATATTCAGTAAACGGTTCTATGATGCTCCACTCGTTTTCAATGGAAGTCATAATAATTCCGTCAACTTGCTTTGTTTTTAGTAAATTTAAAAAAGCTAATTCTTTCTCTTTATCTTCATTACTTTGAAAAATTAATACATGATAGCCCTTTTTATAAGCAACTTGTTCAATTGAATCTACTAAATAAGAGAAAAATGGATTTACGATTCTTGGTACAATGACACCAATTGTAGTCGTTACTTGCCCTCTTAGCTTTCTTGCCGAAGGGTTTGGGGTATAGTTAAGCTCTTTCATTGCTTTTAGCACCAGATTTTTTTTCTCTTCTGAAACATATGAATGATTGTTTATAACGCGGGAAACGGTAGTTTTTGATAACCCCGATAATTTTGCTACGTCGTATATGGTAGGCATTTGTTTATCACTCCATCACTAACTGAAATCAGTTTCATACTTATTTTACGTTAAAAAAGAGACAAAATGCAATGAATGAATTCGTTTGCAACTCTATACCATCTATTCAATAAGAATACCAGTAGAATTGCTGTGACTCTTTAAAACAGAACCTTTGTATATAGAATGTTTCATGATTAATAAATCAGTACATATAAAAGTGTTTATTTCATAAGTAAGAAATCAGTACCATACTAGAAAAACACGTTATACTTCAATAATCCTTTTCTTAAAGGTATTTTTGTTAATGATTTTCTTATTGACATATGAAATCGGTACCATATATAATACAATCAAATCGAAAACGCTTTCTAAATAATATTTAGATACATAAACAGCAAAGGGGATTTAAATATGGAAAACAATAAACTTTACTGGAAGCTAAGCAGTTTCTTTTTCTTATTCTTCTTATCTATTGCCTCTATTTTTACTTTTTTTGCTATCTGGTTGGGACAAAGTCTTCAACTTTCCGGAGCACAAACGGGTATTGTTTTTTCTGTAAACGCTGTCTTTACTATGCTTTTTCAACCTCTGTATGGATATATCTCCGATAAATTGGGGTTACGGAAGAATTTATTATACTTTATTTCAATTTTAGTTATTTTATCTGGACCATTTCTAATTTTTATCTATCAACCTCTTTTAAACTGGAATTTTTGGGTAGGAGCCTTGACAGGTGGGGCTTATCTTGCAATTACCTTTTTAGCTGGTATCTCAGCCATCGAGTCATATATCGAAAAAGTTGGTAGAAAGTATAACTTTGAATTCGGTCGTGCAAGACTTTGGGGATCAATAGGGGCTGCCGTTGCAGCTGCCATAGGGGGACAAATGCTTAATATTAACCCTGATATTAACTTTTGGATTGCATCCGGATCAGGCGTTATCTTATTACTTGTTATCTTCCTTACAAAAGTAGAAGTATCCGCTATTGAAGAAAAGAAGGCAAAGTCCCTTTCTATTCAAGATTTGGGTAGTTTATTTAAACGAAAAGATTTCTGGATTTTTATGATTTTTATGCTCGGGACGGGCTGTATTTATAATGTTTTTGACCAGCAATTTCCTGTATATTATGCCTCTCTGTTCCCAACCGAACAATTAGGAAATCAAATATTTGGTTACTTGAATGCAGGTCAGGTCTTTTTAGAATCCGGTATGTTATTAGTTGCTCCGCTAATTGTCCGTAAAGTAGGTCCCAAGGGAGGTTTAATTTTAGCAGGAATCATTATGATTTTACGTGTGGCAGGTTCAGGGCTAGTATCAGATCCATACAGCATTTCATTTATTAAGCTTCTTAACGCACCAGAGTTTGCAATTATCATAGTTTCTGTTTTTAAATATCTGGCTACACATTTTGATACAAAATTCTCTTCAATCTTATATTTGGTTGGATATCAATTCGCGATGCAGCTAGGGGCTGTTATACTCTCTCCTATTGTAGGAAATCTATACGATTCAATTGGTTTTCGTCACACGTACTTAATCATGGGGATTATCGTCACTATCTTTACTCTATTTGGTGCACTCCTCTTAAGAAATAAGGATCAAGCATCTAAAGATTGTAACGATTCAAAACTTACTGCTTAGACACGGGAAAAATATAATAACTAGTCCTAAAACTAAAAAATACCTTTTAGACTAATCATATTAATTGTGATTCTCATAATTTTGAAAGCCCTCGCTAATGATAGCAAGGGCTTCTTTTTGATGAGTTTCTTCTATTATGTTTAAAATTAGAGAGTGTATAGTTCTGTTCACAGAGCTCAAAACGATTCATTTATTCACCCTCTATTCTACTTTTTAACTACTTATGTAGAAATATGCTTTTAGCTTGCTACGTTTAGTTTTAGTACTACATAAAGAGAACATCGATTAGATTACTTAGCCTCACTCAATAAAAAATATTTATGTTTTCCCAATTACTGTTACTATAATAAAAGAGAATCACATTCCCTATAAATAGTGAGATGGAGGGTTGACCAATGGATAAGAAAATCGCTAATAATATCATCTTTTTTGTGTGATTTCTGTTTTTGTTTCTTCTATGGATTATCATCTCTCTTTTTAAAGGTCAAAGTGGACAATGGTGGTCTATGTACGAGTTGAATTCGAACAAATATGGTCCTTGGGCTTTAGAGATTTCTTACATAAAGATTAGTATTGCTGCTGTTATTTCGTTAGTAATAGCTTATATCGTGAGTTCTGAATTTAAAAGAAAATGATAAGTTTAACTAAATTTTTTTGCCTTTTCAAATAAGTGCTGCACTCCATATAACAAATATGCTTTGTAGTGAAGGTAGATAAAAAATTGATAATGATTTAACTGGTTTAGACTTACAATTTTCAACTTTTTAAGAACATCAATGAAGAAAAAAGCAAAGATTCCATCAACCATAATATTCAGTAATAAAAGCTTCTTAAAGTTTCCATATGAACATTTAAGTAACCACATTTAAAGAGGCATATAATGCCCAATGCTAAAAGGAAGTTCATCTTTTATAAATGAATTTTTTTTATCGTAAAATTTCCACCACTTCCTCTGATGCCCATACAAATGATTGATAATTTCAAAGAGAATAATAAAAATTCCTGCTAAAGAATAACGTTTTATGCTGCGTTTTTCTATAAACAACAATGATAGCCACGGAATTACTATTATAGATAGATTAAACCCTAAGTGTCTTCTTGATATCATAAGTGAACTCACCTCAACGTACTTTATCTAGTTCTTCTTATAGTGTCCGCTTATTACAAAAAAACGTCTTTTAAGCAATCAATTTCTATTTAAAGGCCTTCACTTTTGTTTAAAATATGCTTGGAGGTGAGTCGCAGCAGGATAAATCACATGCCTCAGATTTTAAAAATTAATACGGCTAATACAGAACCTTAAAATTTTCTCGTAAACCTAAAAAAAACACAAACCATATATAATGGTCTGTGTTTTTTATTAATGTGCTTTCTGTTCAACATTGACTCTTTTGATAAAGAACGAGATAGCCAATCCAACAATTGAAACAATAATTGCAAAAATGAACGCATGTTGAACACCATTGGTAAAGGCAAGAACTTGATTTAATGGATCCATTTTATCTGATACAGTCTCAAGGAAGCTTCTTGAACCCGATGAAAGAATGGAGATTCCAACAGCTGTTCCAATTGCGCCAGAAACCTGCTGTAAGGTGTTCATAATTGCTGTTCCATGAGGGTACAACTCAGGTGGAAGCTGGTTTAATCCATTTGTTTGAGCTGGCATCATAATCATTGAAATTGCTATCATAAGCGCAATGTGTAATCCAACAATAAACCCTGTTGAAGTTTCCAGCGTTACGGTTGAGAAACCATACATTGTGCCGGCTACAATCACAAGGCCTGGAATAACTAACCATTTGGGACCAAAACGGTCAAATAATCCGCCCATAACTGGTGAAAGAATTCCGTTAATAACTCCTCCAGGAAGAAGCATTAGACCAGCGGCAAAGGTTGATAAAGCTAATGATGTCTGTAAGTACAAGGGTAAAATCATCATCGCAGACAGTAGTACCATCATGCAGACTAGAATTAATAGAAGACCAATTGTAAACATTGGATACTTAAAGGCTTTAAGGTCCAACATCGGCTCTTTCATCTTCGTTTGACGAATAGAGAATGCAACTAATGCAATGGCTCCAATCACAAGAGCTAGAATAACCTGTAAGCTTCCCCAGCCTCCACCTTCTCCAGCGCTACTAAATCCAAAAACAATTCCTCCAAAACCTATTGTTGAAAGAACAACAGAAATAATATCGATTTTTGGCTTTGTTGGTGTGGTAACGTTCTGCATAAAGAAAGCTCCAAATATTAAAGCAACAAATAAGAGTGGAAGTGAAATCCAAAAAATCCAGTGCCATGTTAATGTTTTTAAGATTAAGCCTGATACTGTTGGTCCAACAGCTGGCGCAAACATAATAACGAGGCCGATAATACCCATTGACTTTCCACGTTTATGCGGTGGAATAATGACAAGAATAGTGTTAAACATAAGCGGTAAAAGCAAAGCAGTTCCCACGGCTTGAACTACACGGGCAATCATTAGTACACCAAACGTTGGTGCGATAGCGGCAATAAATGTTCCAATGATAGAGCAAACCAGAGATGCTATAAAAAGTTGTCTGGTCGTAAACCGTTGAAGAATAAAACCTGAAATAGGTACCAGAATTCCTAATGTTAACAGGTACCCTGTTGTCAGCCATTGTGCAGTTGTTTCGTGAATGCCAAATCCAGAAATTAGCTCTTTTAATGCCATATTTAAAGCTGTTTCACTAAATAAACCAATAAATCCGGCAATAAGAAACGATGTAATAATCGGCAGCACTTTGATGTTAGAGCCTTCGGCTACTGTTTGTTGATTACTCATATTAAATTGTCTTCCTCCCTTTTACTACTCTTTTTACATATTAATAAACAAAGTTAAGCAGCATTTGTCCATAGTTTAAGATAATTCACTAATAGCCCCTCTCTTTGGTGAACGTTTTTTAGAAAGAGTCTATTTTAAATTAAGACTTATGCTTTTCTTTTAATAGTTCTTCTATACTGGCCTTTTTAACTCTCCACGAGAGAAAAACTTGAATGCCCGGAACTTAATGGAGTTTTTCCTACCTTAATGATAAGTTGATTAGTAGACAAACAATACATACCGATACAAAGATTAGTAATATGTTTAAGACATTATGTTGACTAAGCTTTTGCTTTCTCTTCCGTTTTGACCGGATTGCTTTTTGTTTTCTAAGTTCGCTTCTTCCCATAGTTACCTCTCTCTCCATTTCATTTCTAAATTAGCTTTAGAAATCTTTGTATGTAAACTAATTTCCATTTATATATGGACTTTTTCCTTTTTCAGCAAGCAGGATAAAACAAAACGAAATAGAACTAAAAAATGAAAAGAGGAAAGGCACATGTTTATACCGTTCCCCTTCACAAAGGAAAAATGAATTTCACTTTGTATACCAGGAATATTGTAACACAACTATAAGTACCGTTTCTATCTAAAATATACTAAATAACAATAACCATATACCTACCTCTCGGTACTCTTGTGACAATTGGAAGTTGCCACTGTTAAGCATAGTATGTATTTTATTCTTTTGATATGAAACATATATCATCGTAAAATACAGGAATAAATATTATTTTTTAGAGCATACTAAAACTATAGGAACCCCAATCCCTTATATTCCTTTAAGTATGTGTTTTTTAGAAAAGCTACTCAAATGAGTAGCTTTTTTCTTTTCAAACAAAACGATCATCGATTAGCTCACTTAACCTCATTTTATTCTTTAACTTAATGTATCATCACTGAAAATAAATCCATCCCCAAGAGAGTCTACAACTAAATGAATCCATGATGCACTAGCCGTGCTTATAGTAGATAAGATATACTTGTTAATTTGTATGTAAGGCTTCAAAAATTAAGGTGAAATTGATCTGCTCCACTTGCTCTTTTTCTTTACCTCCCATTAAATAAAATTAAACAGTAAAGAACATAATTATTTATAACAAAAGGATGCCTTTGGAGTGTATAAATAATTATGATGACTTTGGTTGTAAGCATGTTAATCATATCTGCAATACTTATAAAAATAGATGGTCCTCGTCTTATAGAGGCTAAGATGAAGAAAGAATTTCGAGCATTTATCCTGCTTCTTCTCTTTAGTTTTGTAATTGTACTGGCTAAAAAGTTTTGGAGTAATTTCCCTAACCCTGCTGGCTGGGTTGCCCTTACCTTAAAACCATTGCTGAGCTTTTAGCTAATATATTGAATTAAAAGGAAGTGAAAAGATGCTGAATAAAAGCAAGATATCTCCTCATCAGTTTAGGGTATTAGTTATTTTGTACAGCATTGGTAGTACCATCATTGTAGTACCAGCTGCTATGACTGCTGAAGCAAAGCAAGAAGCTTGGCTTCCTTACAGCTTAATTATTGGACTTATTTATCCACTTGTTCTTTTAGTAGTTGGGTTATTTCGTAAGAACTATATGTCTCGAATGGATAGTGTGTCTTGAAAGTATGCTTACCTTCTCCTTATTACCAACTACAATCATATATTAAATATTTTAACAATTATTAAATAGAATTGTTAAACATGGGGAAGATTCAAACCTTCTCTTTTTACTATTATTACTTTTAGATTGTTGATCCTGTTGCATATATCCCTTCCTTCTTTCATTATGTAATACCTTATTGTTTTCCTCATCGCAACAAATATATATGCTTTAACTCCTGATAATATTTAAAGGCATATTATATAAAATAGCCTAACCTTTCTCCAATAATTTAAGAATTTTAACAATAATTTTATATTGCTAAGGAATAATAATTTATTGCAAAACGATAAATCATATGTTAAATTCAGAGGGATAATAAATAAGTGAGGTGCTTTTTATGAAACAAGGTTCAACCTTCTTTTTAAAAATAGCTGTTGGTCTTATGGGAATTCCTGTTCTTGCTTTATGCGTATTGAGCATCATCCAATTAGCTCATCATCCCGTTAATCCAGATTATTCGTATCTACTCTATCCTGGTGTCATCATTATGTATATATCCGTGATTCCATATTTTATTGCGTTGTATCAGGCGTTCCGTCTTCTATGCTACATCGATAAGAATCAAGCGTTCTCTGAAATGTCTGTGAGAGTTTTGAAGAAAATAAAATACTGTGCTATCACAATTAGCATTTTATATGTAATTATGATGCCGTTTGTTTATCTCGTAGCGGAGAAAGATGATGCTCCAGGTCTCATCATTATCGGTATGGTTCCTATTTTTGCATCTATGGTCATTGCCGTTTTCGCTGCTGTTCTTCAAAAATTGTTAAAAGAAGCGATTGATATAAAATCAGAAAATGACTTAACGGTCTAAGGTGGTTAACATGGCAATTATTATTAATATTGACGTGATGTTAGCTAAAAGGAAAATGAGTGTAACAGAACTTTCAGAGAGAGTTGGAATCACAATGGCTAACCTTTCTATATTAAAAAACGGAAAGGCAAAAGCCGTTCGTTTTTCAACTTTAGAAGCCATTTGTAAAGCCTTAGAATGCCAGCCTGGAGATATTTTAGAATACAGAAATGATACAGATAGTGAATGAGATGCAATAAAGATTAGTCAGCAAAAGTATGATTTTGAGACGTTTTTACCGCTAATTAATTTCTGCCTAAATAAGACTTTATTTCTGTTCCAAAACTTGTATCAAACTCTATGTACCATAAACGGAGTTTTTTGATGCATGTAAAGAAAGACAGTTGTTAGTAAAACCGAATCATCTGCATAAATAAAAAGAGCAAACTGCCTATTATTAGAGTTTGCTCTTTCTGTTCTTTATTCAAATTTCTTTAGGTCAACTTTTAACTTATTTTCCTGTATCTTTAATCCTCTTAAGAGCTTTTCTATATTCTTGATCTCTCATATGCAGTATTTTATTAGGAGAATATTTAGGTTGACCAAACTTTTTCAAAGCTTCTCTATACTCGCTATCACCAATTACTTGATTAGAAAAAGACTCTTTAGATAACCTCTTAAGGGGCGAAAGCAGAGTAGTTTCTTTAGCTCTTTTACTATAAATCTCTTCTGTACTCAGCTTTTCTTTATTTTTTTCTTTATCATGAGGCTTATGAGCTAGCTTGTGGCCCTTACCTGTTAGGAACATCAAAAACGAAAGAATTAATACCAAAACACTCAATAAACACGAAAAAGCAGAAAAAGTATGATAGGTGATGATTTCAGATTTTAAATGTAGAGATTGAGTGAAATTTTCTTTACTGGCAACCTGACCTTCTGCACTCACCGTCATAAGGTTATCTTTATACACCTTTTCAAAGACTATACTACTGCTTACAGGGATTACTGCAGATACTATGACTCTCATGAATTGAACAGTGACCATCCTAGGTACTAAACTTGGTAAAGGTCCGCCTAAAGCTGCACCCATTAGTCCAGATGCGACTGTTAAACCTACTCCCGCTATTAAAGCTGCAAAGCTACTAACAAAGAGGAAAGCTGGAACGGTACCTTTTAAATAAATCCATTGTATGTTAACTCCCATAATAATGATGGCTCCTATAATACCTAATACGCCTGGTCCGACTTTATCATATAATAGGGTACTTAATATGGCCGCAATCACTATCCCAGCAAAAAGCCCTATATATATTAGCGAAATGCCTCCTTTATCAAAAACAGATCCATTCTTAAGCAGCCCCTGCAATGATAAAAGAGTTAAACTCATACTAATGTTGCCTATAATAGCTATCAGTATAGCGAGAGCTGGTTTTGGCGAAACCACTAATCTAAAGGGAATTAAAGGGTTTTTAATATGCCACTCTGCTATAAATAAAAAGCATAAAAAAGTGATGCTTCCTACTATACCTATCCAGACATAAGTAGATGTCCATCCTGATTTTTGAAGATTAAGTAATGTAAAAGCAATAAATGCTGTGAAAATAAACATTAACGTTAAACCTATTATGTCAAAAGGCAAATGATCTTTTTGCTGTTGCTTAGAATGATCATTTGTTAAAAATTTATAGCTTAAACATATTCCCAGTAAAGAAAGTATAATCGCTATATAGAATAGCCATCTCCAATGTCCGTAGCTATTCACTAACATTCCCAGAAAAATACCCGTAACGCTAGATCCATAAAATCCGCCTATAAGGATAAATAATGCAAAGTTACGTTTATAAATAGGGAAAGAAAGAACCAGCATTGGAACCATCATCATTAGTGCTAAACCAGTTCCTGTCCCTTGTAGAAAACGCCCAATTCCCATTCCTAAGAAACTGTTGGAAATAATGCTTACGATAGCTCCTATAAGAAATAAACACATCGAAAGAATATAGGTCCTTCTCTCACCTAGCTTATGTCGAAGGATAGGTCCAAATGGAATACAAAATGCAAAGCTAATAACCCCTATTAAAACTGGTGTTATAGAAATATAAGATTGATTGTTAAACGCTTTTTGAAGAATTTCATGTATAGAATTTAATGCAGTGTTTAACATTAAACCAGGACCAATAGCTAAAACTGCAAGTAAAGAAATCCCCCAATGTTTTTCTATTTTCATACTACAATTCCTTTCTGCCTTTCATGTTTTTAAAAAACTAAAAATATGGAGTCAATATTTCTCCAAACCATTACACTCGGTTAAAGAAGAAAAAATAATTATCCTTATGCATGTCTACAGGTAAGACAAATTAAAAAATAAAGCTTCAGTAAGGAAGCTTTATTTTATTTTCTAAACCTGCCACTCGAATTGGTCCTAAAAGTGTTAGCCTAGTTAATTTATCAGCCATAAATGCGGGGCTAAATTTCATATCACTTTCTAACCAAGAACAAATTACACCTATATGAGCTGATGTAATATAACTAATAAGAATATCTTTAGGAATATCAAGTTCATCCTCTGCTTTTCCTATAGAAGAGATTAGCTCTCCATATACTCTCTTCTTTACAATTTCCGTCATATGACTTCTGAATTGAGGTAATCCTCGATCACTTAGCATAACTTTAAAATAATCGGCATGTTCATAGATGAATTCAAAAAGTTTTAAGAATGAAACAGACTCATCTTTGTCTTCTGATTCTGAGGAATCCTCATTATTTTGTTTGGGCTTTACCTGCTCTATTAGATCTTCTAGAACTTCATCCATGCTCTGAAAGAGAAAGTCTTGCTTATCCTGATAATGCAAATAAAATGTTCCTCGTGTTAATTCTGCTTTTTCCGTAATTTCCTGAATCGTAATGGAGGTGACATCTTTCTCCTTAAGAAGTTCTACTAAAGCGTTTCTTAAGTATTTATTTGTTCTTTTTATCCTCGGATCTACTTTTGTTTTTTTAGACATAGTTCGTCTCCTTGTATAACTTATATTGAGTGTCAGACATGGGATTGTGACTTTCACAGTTGCAGACATTTAGATCTTTTCTGAATCATGGAACATTTAAAATATGCTGTACCATCAAACTACGTTCTATACACGATGTAAACTAATGAACATTATGTATATTAAGTCTCACAAAGTATAGCCAACCTGTCAATATCAAAATTGGTTAAGGTTAAATTATTTAATGGTTGTATATGGATTACATTAACTTAAGGTTGAAGTTTTTTTAAATGAAAGAAAAAGAACTGGAGGATGTAACCAGTGATGTAAGATATGCTTAGCTTTTATATGCTGGGGATTGGATGTACTATCCGGGTAGCTTTCACATAGCAAATTAATAAAATACAAACCCCATCCCTTTGGTTTCAGTAATTAATCCTTCTCAAGAAAGGTCTACCTTCTAAGGTAGACCTTTCTTTTTTATATACATATAAATAAAGCATACAGAAGTACAATATAGAAATGAATCTAGATCCTATGAAATGGTTTACCTTATCTTAAAGATAAGAAATTCTTCTTAATGAGCATTGGTTGGCTTCTTGCTGCAATTCAGGAGCATAATAACTCAATTTTTTAATAAAATAACAAGTCTCGGGAAAATGATGTATCAGAAACCTTAGTGTTTCCTTATTTAAAAGCTTGTTCTCCTTGTATTTTTCGGTCATAGCATAAACAAACCGGCTCATTTCAATAGTTGTTTTCCCTACTTCTAAGGCAAACTCTGCTTGTCTTGCAAAACCTGGCTGCTTAAATCGCAAATACCCCTTTAAATGATGGTTTTGTACAATGAATGCCTGAAATTTTCCGATATATGAATCTGCTTGCTTAGATATCATAATCTCAATCGGATCAAGCAGGTTTTTAAACAAAACAGCATGTCCGAGCTGATCTTCCAGCCATAAATCCATTAATTTGACTAGGCTAAGAGGAACCGGCTCCTTTCCTTTTATTAAATAAGATAAAAACCTTAAATATTCCTGATTTTCACTTAACGTACCATTAAGATAGGTGGGAGATAAGTTTAGATTCACTGCGTTTTCAATTCGAAGAGCCTGAAGAGACCCTTCAAAATCAAAATATCCTTTGGCAATTGGCCAAGCCTTTGTCGAAAATTCGATTAATGCAGGATCGTTATGCAAAAGGTTAGGCGATAAGTAGTTCAATTGTTTTAGTAAGTCATCAAACAAATGAATATATTGCTTAGCTGTTCGGACATATTCGGCCTCGTTCACTGATAAATGATCCCGAACAAAATAAGCATGGTCCTGAATTATTTCTAACCAAAATAAATGCTCTTCCCATAATGAAATCATTACTGCCTCTCCCTTCGATTTACCTTACTAATAAATATTTATTAGAAGCTCCAGAAGAAATGAACCAAAGTAATGAAAAACATACCCTTCATTCAATGACATAAATGTTCATGAAAAAGGGAATATATATACATATCCATATTTTTAAAAAGGGAGAATATCATTTGAAGAAAAAAGATAACTTACTAATTATTTTAATGACGATTTTACCTTGGTTTACTATTCCGTTTATTGGTGGAAGAACTCTGAAAAGGTTTCTTCCAGGAAGTATTTTTATGAGTTTATATCTTATTGCGGAAGGAAGGTTTGCAGAGAAGAAAAAATGGTGGTGGTTTCCGTACTCTATCAAGCCAAATGTTCTAGCAGAATTACCATTAATATTTGGTCCCTTTTTAGTTGGATCTTTGTGGATATTAAAATATACTTACGGAAAGTTTAACTTATATCTTTTAGTAAATATACTTATTGATTCTTTTTTTACTTACTTCGGATTAAAATGGCTGAAAAAAATAGGATATGTGTCTTTAGCCCGGCTGACTAGATTCCAATTATCCATTGTTTTTTTAATAAAAACGTTAGTGCTGTATGGATTTCAAATTATTTATGAAAAGTGTTACCTTCTATCAAAGAATTCGTCTTTATAAATTTTGCCGTCTGAGATACAAAAGAGAAGTAAAATGGCTATAAATGAGACAATATCAAAGAAGAACATTATTAATGAAATAGATACTGATTCTTTAGAATCTTACACACCTGTTTACACCAATAAAATAAATATAATTAAAAGAGACAAGGAATTTAATTTTCTATTTTCCAGCTGAATTCTTTAGATAATGCCCCAATACATTATATCCAAAGTATTAATACTTTGAATAAACTTCCCTCTATTAACTCATCTTAACAATGTAACAAAATTTGAAGGGAGATGTGAAAATGAGTCAGAAACGCGATAAAGGCAATAGTCAGAAAGGCAAACCAAGTAGCAATACGGTAGATCCAGTAATCGCAGCAGAAGATATGGAAAAAGCAATTTTTCCAACTAATAAGCCTCCTGGGAACGCAAAACCTTAAAAGAAAATTAGAGCTGTCTTGTTAGCTGCCTGTTTGGCAGCTTCCTTTTAAAAAAGGACTTAATTAATAAACAAAAGTATAGTAAGACTCTTAAGTTTTTATACGATTTTTAATAAAAATGCTGGGACTTAGATGATGTAAAATCCTATTTCATTTCTACTTATATACTCTTCTTCATCCGCATTCTCAAAATCCCCTCAAGACTACGCGACCCTTTCCAGAATTTTTGAAATAAGATGAATTACAGGTGTCACATCGCCCTCTTAACTTATTATTAAAATTATTTTTGGGGGCATTTTTAACTTAGAACGCTTTAAAATATTAATCACATGCAATCTATTAAACAATAATACTCTATAAAAAACACGGTAATAAGAAAATTTGTTACAGAAAACATAGTTATGCAAGTGAGCTTAAAGTATCTAACTGTTATTTATCCTCATTGCATATAAATAAGCAACATAGTCAGTCATAACACCAGGATGTCCCATTTGTCGTAACATAGCTGTTATATTTCCACGATGATATGTTCCATGATTAACTACGTGCTGGATTAATTCAAATAGAGTAGTTTCTAGCTGACCAAAATTAGGATGTTCACAGAAAACAACTTGATCAAGGTTATCCTGATGTTCAAAAAATGCTTTAAATCGCTCCGATAATTTAAGAAACATTACCTCCATTTCCTCAATGCTTTTATCTTTTGTATTCTCTCTTAGTTGTTTTCCAGATTTGACAATCTCATCAAATTTATAACCTGACATGACACTTAACCATATAGTATCAGTAGCGTAAATATGTCCTAGCACCTCCGATATGGAAGCAAAAACATTTTTAATCTCCTTGTGATAAATATCCTGAGGCAAGCCTTTTAAGTGACTAAAAATTCTTTGATTTGCCCATAAGTGGTAGTTATAAAACTGTAATTTCTGACACTTCACTTGAGATTCCTCCCTATTCTAAATTCATAACCAATATTAGGTATTCCCCATTGTTTTTAAAATACCTTCAAATGATTAAGGAACAAAGAATTGATTCTTTAGGTTTTATTTAGGTATCGAAGTAAGGTTGTATGTCTACTCATGAGAGCAAAAAATGAACTATAGTAGGCTATATGGAGACAATCATATAGTATCTCTTCTTTAATTATTTTATCTTGACACCCTTCTAAAGGCGTGATTAGATATATTTGTTAACTATATTTTAAACAAAGTTAACAAATATTGTTTTAGGTGGTGAAAGTTTATTGTATTGGGAAGAAGATATTAAGGACGAACTTGCCTATTTAGATGATATTTTTCAAAAACGACACCTTGTTATTACAGAATTTGCTGAACAGCCATGGCTTACAGTCAATGGACGTAAGATGTTAAACCTTGCCTCTAATAACTATTTAGGCTACGCAGGAGATGAAGAGCTGAAGAAAACAATGAGTGATGCTGTAATGACGTATGGAGTGGGAGCAACAGCTTCACGCTTAATAGTAGGAAATCACTCACTTTATGAGAAAGCAGAAAGAGCACTTGTCAATTGGAAGGAAGCTGAAGCAGGACTCATTATCAATAGTGGGTATAATGCAAACCTAGGAATTATCTCTGCCTTGGTTCCTCGTAATGGCTTCATCTTCAGCGACAAGTTAAATCATGCAAGTATCATTGATGGAGCACTACTAAGCCGTGCAAAACTGCAACGCTATCGCCATAACGATGTGAATCACCTAGAAAGCTTATTAAAAAAAGTTCCATTTGAGTCAAGGAAGTTAATTGTAACAGATACTGTTTTCAGCATGGATGGAGATTTTGCCAAACTCGAGGAGCTTGTTAAATTAAAAGAGCAATATAACACACTATTAATGGTTGATGAAGCTCATGCAAGTGGTGTATACGGTAAAAACGGTGAAGGCTACTCATATTTTCTTGACCTGCAAGATAAAATCGACATTCAAATGGGCACGTTTAGTAAAGCGCTAGGGTCATTTGGAGCTTATGTTACCGGGAAACAGTGGCTTATAGATTATTTGAAAAATAGAATGCGAGGGCTCATTTATTCAACTGCACTTCCCCCTGCTATACTTGGTGCAATAAAGGCTGCGATTGAAAAGGTGCAACAAGATACAGACCGCCGCCTACTGCTTCAACAAAATGCAACATTTTTTAGAAAGGCACTTACATATGAAGGATTTGACACATGTAAAAGTCAATCTCAAATCATTCCAATTGTGACGGGGGAAAACAAAAGAACAATGCAGTTTGCAGAGCGTTTACAGGAAGAAGGAATTGCTGCTATTGCAGTTAGGCCACCTACTGTTCCTCAAAATAAAGCGAGAATTCGTTTTACCGTAACAGCAGATCATACTCGAGAAGATTTAGACTGGGCCATAAAGAAAGTTTCTCAAATTGGAAAAGAAATGGGTGTGATTCAATGAAACAGTCCACTATTATAATATTTCCCGGTTGGGGAATGGAAAAAGCAGCGTTTCACCCAATAATAAAATCATTATCTACTATATGTAACGTTTTGTGTACAGACTGGAGAGGTGTAAAAAAACTAAGTGACTTTAAAAAACGAGCGATACAAATGCTTACTTCCACTCAAGGTACTGTTTATTTAATTGGTTGGTCATTAGGTTCTCTTATAACGCTTGAACTTGCAAGTTTGTATCCTAAAAAGATAGAGGGACTTATATTAATTGGTGGAACTAGTCGCTTTACAAACGACGTGCATTATATATTTGGATGGGAGCAACGCATCGTTGAACGTATGAAAAAGCAGCTACAACGTAATAAAGAAAAAACACTTATTACATTTTATAGCGCTCTGTTCACTAAATCTGAAAAAGAAGAAGAGTTTCATCACCAATTTATTGAAGTTGTTCAGCGTGATTATCAAGGAGACAGTACGTACTCCCTCCTTACAGGGCTGGATTATTTACTTCAAAAAGATGTTAGAATGCACCTCAATCAAATTCAAACTCCTTGTTTGTTAATTCATGGAAAAGATGATCAAATATGTTTTCCTGAGTCTTCTTCTTTCATAGCTAAAAGGATTGGTGGAAAAGCGCAGCTATGTATTCTAGAAAAGGCTGGCCATATTCCTTTTTTTACAAAGCCCCAACAATGCACGCAACTTATAGAGAAATTTCTCGAAAAGGAGCTCATTTATGATTAATAAGCAACTCTTAAAAAAAAGGTTCAATAATCATGCTAAAACCTATGATGCTTACGCCGATGTACAAAAAAGTATGGCAAACCGATTAATAGATCAACTTTCCACCAATTTCTCTAACCAGGAAGTAACTATTCTTGAAATTGGCTGCGGTACAGGTTATTTAACACAATTGTTATACAAAAAATTTCCTAAGGCTACTATTACAGCAGTTGATTTGTCATCAGGAATGATTGAGTTAGCAAAGAAAAAAGTAATTGAAGATCGAGTTTCTTTCATATGCGGAGATATCGAAGAAATAAGTATAGAAAGACATTATGACCTTATTATTTCTAATGCAACATTTCAGTGGTTCAATAGTCTTCATACGACAATAAAAAAATTGTATACACAACTTAAGCCTAAAGGCAGCCTGATATTTTCAACCTTTGGAAATCATACATTTCAAGAACTTCATACATGCTATAGTGATGCGAAACAAAAGCTTGGTCTTTCCAGTAACAGTTCACCTGGCCAATCGTTTTTTTCTCTTGAAGAGTTGTCTCAAATTTGTGAACGAGTATTAGTTTCATTGAGAGAGCATCCATTTAAACTATCAAAAATGGAGAAACTAGAGGTTCAATACTTTCGGACGGTTCAGGCATTTTTTACATCAATAAAAAAAATTGGAGCAAGTAATAGTAACGAGGAAAGCTACTGTCAACGCCCTTCTTTTTTTCGTAAATTAATCAGTCTATATGAAAATGATTATCGTGATGAGAATGGAGTAAAAGTAACCTATCATTACTTAATATTTAATATTACAAAAACGAACCAATAGCCAATCCAGCCCTGGTTACTCTCTAGAAGTAATGGATTGCCATTAAATTAAAAAGCTTAAAACAAGAAAATATTTCATGTAAAACCCCGCATCCTCTCATATCAATTTCTATGTGAAAGAGCACGCTTTTTCATACTGTTATTTTGTTTAATAGGTTTTTGCTCAATCTGAGAGACGCAAAGTATAGCTAGTTTCCGCAGGATTTAAGTTGTGAAGACAGCACCTTTTCCGGTAGTGTAATACTCTTCTGTTTTACGTATAAATTTAAGAAAATAACACATACTATAAGCAATCCGCCGTTCCCTTTGTGGGTGAATGGTCTCTCCTTTCAATGAAGAATTTTTTCGAAAAGCACCCTCTATGGGTGCTTTTGTTTTTTAAATGTATAATTTTGGATGTTTAATGCAATATTTATAGAGGGAGAGTTCCGCTTTCCCTTTACTGATGTTTCATATTTTTGATCTATGTGTTACTTCAAAAATGTAAGGAGAATGATACGTGTGGAAGAATTAAGACGGTATGTTGATGTTGTTAAGAAAAATATTGAAACAATGAAAGCTCCTGATTACGAAGGCAAAGAGAGGGATTTAGAAAACCAGCAAGAGCAACTAGAGCAGTATGAGCGATACCTCAAAGCAGAAAGTATCTCATCTGAAAGTTTTGATAGAATTGTGGATGCTGCTGTAGGTTATGCATCTAAAGATATCTCTTTTTCAGAACTAGAAGAAATGTATAATCAATTAACTAAATAGTACTTTGATAATGGATGTTTGTTGAATTACATTAAATACGTATAACTACAAAAAACGAGTACGTACTGTAACTAATCAGCTTGCTCCCTTTGCTGACGAATCGTTTCTCCTTTAACACGTTAAGTTTATAAAAACGCTCGCCTTCACGGGTGTTTTTTATTTTAATGTATAATTCTTATGAAAGCAGTAATAGAATTTTTTAGCTAGTTCCTTTCAGGTGGCTAGTGTTTACGTTATGCAATTGCTACCAATTAAAAAAGGTCAATTGATCTTTTTTATGAATTAATTCACTTTTAATTTGATTTTAGCTATATTTTAATATTCACTCACCATTTATGGATTATAATGGAATTACCAACATGATTATCTTTCTTTTAACTTGCTTTTCACCTAAAGCAAGTCTTTTTGTATTTATCGTTTCAAACTTTACGAAAAAACATACAGCTGATATTTTATTGTTGTATTTCATCATTATTCAACCCACTTTCTAATAAATATTGAATGAATGGGATAAAACAAGTAACAAGCTTGATTGAGTAGACTTTTCAAGAGCATAATTTGCTCATTAAATAAAAAGAAAGGATACTCTTCTATTTAGAAAAGTACCCTTAACATGATAAATTAGATTTAATTAACTTACTGTTTTTTAGAAACTAACTTAATAATATTTGTTATACCTTGCTCATTGTACCCTGTTTTTAATAACTCTATTTGATTACGTTCAGATAAATTTGTAAAAATGATTGGTGTAACAAATGATTTCGCATTTTCTTTAATGTAGTTTAGGTCTATTTTTAAAAGCTAAGTTCCTTGTGTAACCTTTTCTCCCTCTTCAATTAGACATGTAAACCCTTTCCCATTCAAGTTCACTGTTTCTAACCCTACGTGAATTAAGACTAACTCTTAGTAAATATGACCACCCTCACCGTATAAAAATCAAGCATATCTTATCCCCATACTTTCTCCTTGCCTACTGCAGTAAGAGTTCTTTTTTACATACGTTCCTAGATAGGTCATTATGTTAACTAAAGATGTATACGATACACGGCTTAAAAACAGAAAAACCACTGAGCTTAATCAGTGGTTTTTCTGTTTATTGAAAGGTAGTCAAGTGATGATTCATCTATCTTGAGTAGTTTGCTCTAAATATTACATAATATGTATTAATTTTCAGAGAAACATCATGCTACAATTAATTTGCACACACGTTATCTTGCATTAAGGACACTTTTCTCAATAGAAAGCTGCCCTTTCTTATACGTTTACGGACAAGCTATTTAAATCAATTATAATATGTTAAAGTAATTATTAAAATGCCACCCATTGTTTGCAGGATAGGTGGATTTTTAATATAAAATGCGGGCTTTTTTATACATTCTCTTTTCTTTTAACTATCCAAAGAATGAGTCATATCAATGATTTATAAAAACCTCATAATCTAAAAAAGAATCCTTGGCAAAAGTTTACTGCTCCAAGAATTCTTTTACTTAATCGGTTCCTTTAAGAGTGATTCCTTAAACTTACTTAATTGTATGGTTTAGTACCGTCTTTGTCTTGATTGAGCTCGTTATTGGATTTCTTTATTATTTGATTTAATTCCCCTGTGTCCCCTTTTGCATTGATGATTTCAAATATTTGATTTAATCCCTCGCTCGTTTGATCATCATGATCTCTCATCATCTAACCTCCTTATAAGATTACTACTATCATTTTCCACTTTATCAAGAATTATGTTTCTGATTTGATAATATCAAGACAGAGTTCATTTCACTGTCTAACATAAGTTATTATGGTCATATTCAAAGTCCCAGGAAATAAACGCTCTTATTACCTATGAAGACATACCCTACACGAAATTAGTTTGCGTAAAACATCTTACAGCTAACAAAAAAATACAAACCTGTTGGTCTCCAACGAGTTTATGCTCCTTCTCTTCCGTTAGTTATGCTTTTCTAAATACTAAAAGATAGATATTAATAAAAATAGCTAATATACACGTATGAAACAAAAATCCTAATTTAAAAAAATTAGGATTTTTGTTCTACCGCTAACGGTGATTATGATAAGTAATTTTATTATCAGTATATATGCCGTGATACTGGTTATTTAATTAATCCTAATTTTGCTGCTACGCTATAACCTGATGAGCCGAATTTAAATCGATTACGAAGTTCAATAAGATTTGGACCAAAGCTTGACTCTAGTATATCTCGATGTTTTTTCATCATTTCATAGATATACAAGTCATGAATGATAACTTCCGTAATTGGCATAACTAATCCAGGATGCATCGTCCAGGCAGCACGGCTATCTTCACCAAGTGATAATATACCTGCAACTACTTCTCGATCATCAGCACTCAGAACAATCCATCGTCCCCCATATTCATTGGTTATTTCTTCGCTTGCATCATGCTGGTGAACCTGCGCAAAATCCAATACTAAATCTCCATAAGAAACAATTAAAATTTCTACGCCTCTTTTGGCTGCTGCTTGTAATTCTTCTTTTAATTCCTGAGCATCTTCTGACCATATTTCCAATAGGATACGCCCTGTAGCTTCTTTTATAGCTTCCTTCGTACGATTTAGTATAGGTTCATAACCTGTAATGTTCCATATATTTTCTCTGTTTAAGGATACATAAGAATATTTTTCGAGAGCTTCCCCAGCTACTTCAAAAGAAGATTCAGCTTTACGTTTTTTCAAATTGATTAATTCATTAGGAGGTAACGGTGTATATAGAGCTGGATTTTCATGACTGACCATAACTTCTCCGCGATCTACTAGACCTCCTAATACTTCATAAATTTTAGACCTTGGAACTCCAGAGTTTAAGGAGATAGCATATCCTGAAAGAGGCGACTTTTCCAATAAAGTTAAATATGCTTTTGCCTCATATTCAGTAAAATTTACATCTTTCAAAATTTTTATTATATCGAGTGTCATGGTTATTCCTCCTTAATAATACGGGGATAGAGTCAATGTTTTTAAACTAAGTATACCATTACTATACTTGACAATTTGAATTAAAAATTATAATTTAATTTTAGTTGCTACAAAAGTAGCTACTATATAATTTTTAATACTGCCTGGAGGTGTAATAATGGATACAATGATGGCGAAACAACAAGAAAGGTTAAAGGCAAAGAGGATTAGAAGAGGAAATAATTTATACATAAGCGCTTCCATAATAGCCGTCCTTTTATGGAGTACATCTTTTGTTGGGACAAAAATAGCCTACACCTCTTTTCCACCACTTACATTAGGTGCAGCTCGCTTTGTTATAGCTGCTGTTATTTTAGGATTTATTCTCTTAATCAAGAAAGATAAAATAAAGCCTTCATTCAAAGATATAGGGTTAATGTCTATAAGTGGTGTACTAGGTACTACCCTTTACTTTTCTCTGGAGAACATAGGAGTTCAACTAACAACAGCATCTAATGCCGCTATTATTGTAGCGTCGTATCCTGCTATAACGGTTTTAATGGAATTTCTCTTTTTTAGAAAAAAAACATCATGGGTAAAGGCCATAGGAATTGGAGTAGCGATGATAGGTGTATATCAAATATCCTATAGTCCTGAAACTCAGGCAGATGATAAACAATTGATTGGTAATATTATATTAATTGTGGCAGGTTTTATTTTTGCTCTCTATAACTTCACAACTCGTAAAGTTGTCAAAAAATATTCCATGATTACTATCTCTTTTTATCAAACTTTGGCAGGAGCTATTACGTTTATTCCATTAGCCCTTATAGAGAAGTCAAGTTGGCAAACACCAGATATAAGATCATTTCTAACCTTATTGTACCTAGGCGTTTTCTGTTCGGTTATCGCTTTTTTATTATATAATTTTGGATTACGCAAATTATCTTCTAGTTCTGCTATGACTTTAATGAATCTTGTTCCTATTTTTGGTGTATTATTTTCTGTTCTGCTACTTAATGAAGTAGTTGGCATAAACCAATTTATTGGTGGAGTCATTGTCCTTTTGGGTGTAGTTTTAAGTATGAGGGAAACGAGTGAAAAGCCGGTTTCAGAAAATAAGTAAAAAGTATAAACCTAAAAAAAAGTCCTCAGTCAAAGTAGGGCTTTTTTATTTCTGATAATATAATAAGAGTTATGGTAACTCAAAAAGCCGAAAACTCACTGACCTAGTCATTGAGTTTCCGGCGATAAATGCTTCTGTTTTGTTTATCGTTTTACCCTTTCTACTAATTGCAAGAGTTCATCATTGGGTCCGTAGAATAAGGTCATACGTCCACCTTCTAGGATTTAGATATACCGGCAATTTCTACTCAACACTATTTCGATTTTCTTTCTGAAAAAAATGGATGTGTTTTTTCGATTGAGGAAAGTCTTATTATTTCAGAGTGCATGGATCAAGTTCTTGTCAGAGCAAAAGAGGGTAATATTAACGAACATTTTATCTCTATGAACATTCATAAAATTATGTACGAGTTAAATGAAATTTCAAATGATGCCACAGATATTCACGAAAAAATCATTATTAAAACAATCTCATATATTGAACGTCGTTTTCAGATGGATATTAATTTAAAAGAGTTAGCAAAACAGGTTAACTTAACACCCTTCCATTTTTCACGTTTATTTAAAAAATATACCGGATATTCCCCGTATGAATATATAATTAATTTCCGAATAAATCATGCAAAAAAACTGCTTCAGAATACAAAGCTTTCGATCAAGGAGATGTCTATTGAATCAGGATTCAATACCGATACTCACTTTATGACAACATTTAAAAAACACATAAACTTAACACCCAAACAATTCAGAGAAATTCAATTTTAGAAAAAACTCCATTTTGCTAGGAGTTGTACTCACTATGTACGCAAAAGATTCCTGATTAAGCACCAGAAACTTTTCTTTTTTTATACATAAGTTATCAAGAGCTTGAACAAACTAAAAAAGACGCTGTGATAGAGTCATTTACGACTACAATTCAACGAATAGGAGAAGACCATCTCATTTGATTGGGAAGAGATGGTCTTTTTCTATTTTTAAACTGTATATAATATATAAATTTAGTTAGTGTACTCACAATTATTAGAAATAAGACAACAAATACACTTAACATGAATAAAGCACGAAAACTTGATCAAACTATTGAATAAATGGAGAGGTGTTCATTCTCAATTTCTCATTGTGTACTATAAGCAACCCATGAAAAGAGCTTCCCTTAGGCAGACCGGGGAAGTTTTTCTCTTTATATGATATATTTCATACATTTTTAATCGTCACGATTAACGTTACTAGAAATCTTATTAGCAAGAATACAGCACTTTTTTATAATGAACGTAGTCTCTTCATAATAAATAATAAAAATTTTATTGATCTCAAACGGTCGAGAATCAACAAGGAACTATATTGAATTAGCTGTAAGATAGTAAAGGATTATACCTTTTGTAAATTAGATTAGACTTAACTAAAAAGTACTCATTAACTGATTTTGGAGTGAGAAATAATGACTTTTACTGAAACAAACACTAATCACTATTTGTATTATGAAGAGTATGGACAAGGCTCCCCTGTCATCTTTATTCATCCCCCTGGACTTGGATATAAAGTATTCCAATATCAACACGAGTTATCCAAACATATGAGAGTCATCTTTCCAGATTTAAGTGGGCATGGAAGAAGCTCAAAATCTAAACAGCCTGTATCAATTTCTTTTTATGCAAACGAATTAGTACGTTTTATGGATTCGCTGCATCTAGACAAGGTGATTATATGTGGCTACTCTGCTGGTTGTCTAATTGCTCAAGAGCTAGCTATTCACTACCCCCATCGAATTGAATTATTAATACTTTCAGGAGCTTATCCTATAGTAAGAGATGTACCTGGACGGCTATTACATAAAATAGGAATGTATATGGTAAAAGAACATCCAAATATATTAATAACAAGCCTTGCTATAAGTCATACTCAAGACAAAACATTAAGAAAGAATCTAGTTAGTTACATGAGGAAATCAGACCCGGAATCCTGGTATCAGTATTATAATCACTCATTACACTATAACTGTGTAGACAAGCTTCATCGCTTAACGATGCCTTTATTGTTTATATATGGTGGAAAAAAGGATTGGACTACTCACTATATGAAAGAGTATAAAAATAAGTGTAAGCATGCTGAATTCTTTGTTTTACCAAATCAAGGTCACCAACTGCCTACCAAACAGTGGACTCAGTTTAATGAGTTAATTACAGGATTTGTCTTAAATAGATCTCATTTATAAAACAAAGCGAAAAAACCCTTTCTTTAAGTGGATTTTTTTAACTATTATGAAATACATAACAAACAGAAAAGACTACTGAGCTTAATCAGCGGTTCTTCTGTTTGTTGAAAGGTAGTTGTAAAATGATGGTTCGTTCATCTAGAGTAGTTTGCTCAAATGATAATAAATTAGAAAGCCTACTGATACGGAATGAATCAGTAGGCTTTCTTTTAGCGTATTGTCAACTTGAAGCAATGAGGATTAGAAAGTCTCTTTATACTTTACTCTTATAATCGAAAATAAAAAATGAAATATAACTGTTTTTTATAAAATGTATTTTGGTTTTGATAAAACATTTACCTTAAATGTGCTAGATTTCCTCTTATATATTAATATAAATAGGTTTTCTTTAATATGTATGGAAAGTGACTATCTTATTAAAGGAGGAAAACAATGAATAGTAGCTATACTCAAAATGCAATTTTTGAACATACATTTTGGATTCAAATTTTGAAAGACCATTCCCAATTTATCTTAGATGCCTTGGCAGAAAAAGAGCAAGAGGAAATACAGGCGGCTAAAACTTTCATCCAAACTTTTAATAGTTTATTAGAAAAAGTTAAAGCAGACCATAATAACCTAGAAAGCATTACAATGAAAGCTAAAGCTCAAACAATAGCACTCAAAGAATTTAAACTATCCTTATTAAAAAAGCACTTAACAACTGACTTTACGATTCATCTTACACCTACTTTTCTAAACCATATGGTCAATGAGCTGGATGAGTATTTATTAATTCTTAGCTATTTAGAACAACAACAAATTCCACCCATCTTTCATGAGCTTCACCATCATTTATTATGGACATTAGATGCTGCGGGACATGCTGGAGCTATTTCCGATAGTCTTGATGCAGTAGAAAAGCAACTAAAACAAAAGAGTATGCAATTTTCTACCCATTTTGAACATTTTTATCTGAAGGCTGTAGAATTAACTGGTTATTTAAGAACGAACCTTGAATCCTTTCCAGCATTAAAAAAAATGAACAAAGACGTTAAGTTAGAAATAGAGTTATTTCAAGTATTTCTTCATGAGATCGAAGAATTAGAACTATCAAACGAGATGCTTAGTACATTTTCTGCTTTAATGGCCGATCATATGATGAGGGAAGAATGCTACTATTTAACTAAGTTAGCGCAATCAACGAATACCGCAAAACCATCGTGTGACCCTACGTCATCTCATTATAAATAGGTGCCAATTTTACCCTTTATATTTGTGAACGATTTAAACGGAGAAATATATCTGATTTTATAAGAAAAGCTATCCTTTTGATTATTTTACAAAAAGGATAGCTTTGACAAGCTTGAGCACTATTAATTCTTCTTCATTCGGTGAAGATTCGAAATATCAAGCTTCTAGCACTATAAAATGAACCAGTCTTACATTATAATTACTTCTTTTATATTAATGAGTGGTATTGTTATTTGGCATTTGCGGTTGACCTTGAGCAGGTGCAAATGCATTTACCATTTGCTGCATATCTTGTTGCGCAAGCTGTGGTACTTGGTAATAATGATGTTTGTTTTGATAGAGAGAAATTTCATACGCCATCTCAATGCAATTTGGAACAGAATCAGCTAACACACGGCGTACAACAGGATTGGTTATTTCAAGAGCCGCCATCGTTTTCATAGGTGCTGATGCTTTTACGGCACCGAGCATAAGGCTAGAAATACACTCATCTGTCATTTCTGACGCAGATTGGAATGGTTTCTTAGGCTGAGAAGGCTTAAGTCCATATACAAAGTCATTACCTTGGTTCATTTTATAACTCTGTGTAGGTGTTGAAGGGTCTTGCCCTGTTTTGAAGCATTCTACAGTTGTATTATATTCCTGTTGCATAAATTGAAATTGGCGATTCAGGATATCCTTTAATTCTGGATCTTTTACGTGTGGGCTTAATAATGTGTATGTGTTTAATGTATCGATTGCTCCTGTTAGTACTTCTTGTACATCAAACACCTCATGTCCTCCGTGATTCATTTGGGGAGGGATATTTCCCGTATGCATATTTTGATGTGTTTGACCTGATTGATTTTCCATCATTTAAAATTCCTCCTGCTTGTACTAGATTATATATCGTCATTAGTTTGTATAAAGGAAGGAACTTTATTCATATTTCTAACCTATGATGATGAAGATGCAGCAAAAAAGCCCTCGAAATAAATTTCAAGGGCTTAATATATGGAGTGAGAAATACCTTATAACATATTATCCTCTATTGAGTAAGATATTTCTATAAGAAAAAAATGTATATAATCTTTGTTATCGTAACTAAGGTGGTTTTATCAGGATATCAAAAGAAACTTTTTTATTCTTTCTCGTTTCTTGGCACAGCGTTAGAAACCATAGAAATGTCCCCAGTATAATACTTGTGCGGATAAGGATCAGAAGGCTTATTAGGCTTTGTTACAAACTCTTTCTCAGATTTACCTAATTCAGTTTCATCTGTATTGTTCTCTAATACCTGTTCTAAATCATTTGATTGATTATTACCCATATAAAATTCCTCCTTTTAATTAAACAATGCTCATTAAGGATAAGTTTTTTAACAACCTAGATATAAATGTTATTTTTGTTTTATACTTTCCTGTGCCTTTTCTTCATTTAGTATATATTTCAAATCAATATTTATTACTTTTTTAAAATTGTGAACGATTTATTTGTACCTGTAAAGCATATTATGGTAACTAAAGGTGGATAAGATATACATCTTTAAAACATAAAAACCACTGGGCTTAATCAGTGATTTTTATGTTTATTGAAAGGTATTCGCAAAATGATGGTTCATCCATCTTGAATAGTTTTCTCAGGAAATAAAACTAATATGTATTAACCCCTCTTCTACCTAGCGTTCGAACTATTCCCTGTAAATCTGAGGAAATTAACTTTAGTTTTGTTAGTAACTGATCACTCTGTGCAAATTTCAGCATTTGGGAAAGAATGATTATATTGACTAGGTTGACAGATCATATACATTTAGAAAAACAGTATAACAAATAAAAACCTTTTAGCAGAAATAAATAAGAAACATTACTTTATGTTCCAAAGAATAAAATTAGTATATCTCAATGATTAAGTAATAAGGGGAAAGCATAGATATGTTAGAAGAATTAATTCTTATTTTGTCTATTTTATTCATAGGGAGCTTTATTCAAGGAGCAAGTGGATTCGGTTTTGGATTATTCTCAATGGGTTTTTTACCTCTTTTTCTGACTTTAAAAGACAGTACACTATTAGTTTTAGCCTTGACCATTGTGATTTCGCTTACGATTTTATTTCGTTTTTTAAAATTAATTAATTGGATAAATATAACTATTATTTTAATAGGAGCTTTGACTGGTCGTGTATGTTCATTTTATTTTCTAAATACATATGGAGATATGGACTGGGTAAAAAAAATACTTGGTTTCATTCTTATTGCAATGGTTATTTATCTGCTAACTACAAAAGAGAAAACAACTCCATCACCTCTTTATAAAAAAGTTCCTTTCACCGTATTTATCGGTTTAATAGGTGGTTTTATTGGAGGAGTATTTGCGGTTGGGGGACCGTTTTTTACTTTTTATTTTCTAATGCGTTATAAAGAAAAAAATGAATACAATGCAAATCTCCAAGCTTCTTTTATCATTACAAACGGTTTTACCTTAACTTTGCATGGAATAAACGGAGATTATAATCCTTCTTTTGGGTTCTATTTACTCCCTAGCCTATTTGTTATATTGATTGGGACTAAATTAGGACTTCGATGGTTCGAGCATCTGCCACGTACACTTATTAAAAAGTTAGTATGTATTATTATCCTGATTTCTGGAGTACTTTTGCTGATTAACACATAAAGAAGTGAAAGATATAAAAAAATATAAACCAATAAGAGAGTGATGATTAAAAAGCACCTAAAAAGACTGGTTAGGTGCTTCTTTACATATTCCTAGAAAATCCATTACGTAAACTTACTTATAATAAATTACGCTTAATCTATAACTATATAATAATATTTTTTTCCTCATTTTACATATTAATGTTGTGCACATTCTTAGTTATATGTTCTTTCCTAGAGCAAAAAGGCTCTTCTAGCCTAGATAAATAGGTCATGAAGAGCTTTTCATTATTTAGATTTATTTTCCTATAGGTGCTTCTAAATCATCTATATAAGCTATGGAATAATACGTGAATGACCTGATATATTTAACGTAGCAAAAAGCCACTTATATAATGACAAGTGGCTTTTGTACCGTGCGTGTTTTAGTTATTATATTGTTAGGACTAAGATATTTATACAGTACTAATTTCTATTTCCTCAATACTTGGAAGTGCTTCAATTGCGCCTATTTTTGTACACACAAGCGCTCCAATCCGATTTGCAAATGTGATAATATCGAGTAACTGATTAAAATCTTTTTCAATGAATTTGATATCATGTATATTCGATAATTTGAATAAAGTTGCACCTACAAAAGCATCCCCTGCCCCTGTAGAGTCAATTGACATAACAGGAATACTTTTTACTAGTTTCTTTTTGCTACTGTTAGATATTAATGTTCCTCTTTTCCCAAGCGTAACCGCTACAATTCTAGCTCCAATGTGATGAAGAATATCAACACCTAACTCATGATTCTTAGTGCCTGTGATAATCTCTAATTCCTCCTCACTTACTTTCACAAAATCACTTAAAGAAATAGCCTTCTTAGCCATTGAAATGAAATCAACCAATCTTTCCTTCCATAAATCCCTTCGATAATTAGGGTCAAAAGAAATAAATTTTCCTTTTTCTCTAGCACTAGATATAAGGCTTAAATAAGTTTCACGGAATGGAGAAGTTAACATAGCCGTGGCTGAACCAAAATGAAGGATTTTAGCTTTATTTATTTCATTTAGGTCAATGTCATCCATTGTCATTAAAGCGTCAGCTCCCCTATGAAACACAAAGTCTCGCTCACCATTTTCTTGCAGTGACACAAAGGCTAGAGTAGTTGCTGTTTTCTCATCCCAAGCAAGCATAGAAGTATCTACGTTTAATGAATTTAAGGTTACTTCTAAAAAGTAACCGAATGGGTCCCTGCCTACTTTACCACTAAATGATGCATTCCCTCCTAGTTTTGCTATGGTTGCGCATACATTTGCTGGTGCTCCGCCGGCACTTTTTAAAAATTGGCGTCCTTCTATTAAATTAGAATCAATATCGCTACAAAAGAAATCAATTAATAATTCTCCTATACAAACAACTGGAGCATTTTCCCTTATATTATTTTGCACTTATATCACACTCATTTACTTAATTTTAAAATTGAATTAACTACTTAGATTTTTTCTCTAAATCCAAAATCATTTTCTTGTATGTTTTTTCAGTTAAAGGATAAAAGCATATTATTAATACAGAAAGTAAAATGAAAATCCCTGGTACTAACGCATTCATATTTTTAATAGCATTTAGGGAAGTTACGGTTTGTTCTGCATTAGCTACATAACCTGCTATACCCAAATAGATGGCTGAAAATGATCCAGCAAGTGCAACTCCCAACTTATTAGTAAAACTCATTAAGGAAATAACAACGCCATCTGCTCGAACTCCAGTTTTCCATTCAGCATAATCTACACAATCGGCAACCATTCCCCAAGCTAGGGTGTTTAATGGGGTTGTAAAAAATCCTGAAGCAAACAGCCAAAATAAAATCAAAGTAACTGAATCAAAAGAAGTAAATTGGAGTCCTACATATGAAATAAGAGATACGCTAGCTGATACAATCATTACACTCTTTCTACCCCATTTATCAGAGAATAAAGGAATAAATAAGTTACTGATTAGTGCAGCTCCAAAAAATAAAACAGTGCCCCAAAATACTAACTCTTTTTGGTGAACATTGTAAGTAAAATAGTAAACCATTGTACTAAGTTTAATATTAAAACCGATAGCAAATGCCAAGAAAGCTGAAACTAATACTAGTAGTGGCTTGTTTTTAAACAAAACAGATAAAGTTACTTTAAGTCCGTATTTTTTACTCTTTTTAGGAACAATACGCTCTCGTACCGTAAAGAAGCTAAATAGATTTAAAATTATACTTACAACAGCATAGACTAGCGCAGTCATTTGGAATCCAAATTCTTGATTTCCTCCTCCAAGAGCTGTCACAAGAGGTGTTGCGCATGAAATGGAGAGGAGTATTCCTACATAAACCAATATCATACGAGTAGTAGTTAAAACCGTACGTTCCTGAACATTATTGGTAATCCGCCCTGTTAAGCTATTAACTGGAATCGTTTGCATACTAAAAGTCATCCCCAGTAAGATGTAGGTAATGTACATATATATAACATTGCCCGTTGACCCTAAGTTAGGGTTAGTAAAACAAAGAATAGTGAATAGAGCAAAAGGAAGTGAAACCCATAATAAGTATGGTCTTGCTTTTCCCCAACGGGTATTAGTTTTATCTAAAATAATACCCATTATAGGATCGCAAATAGCATCCAGAACTCGTACCACTAAAAACAAGGTCGCAACAACTGCAGGATGGATGCCTCCAACATCAGTGTAATAGAAAAGTAGATAGGCATTAACAAATTGAAAAACAATATTATATGACATATCTCCCGATCCATATCCAAACCGTTCTAACCAGGACAACCTAGTAGTAGAACTAGATTTGTCTTTATTTTCAATCTCTAATATTTGTGATTGTTCTGCGTTTAACATAGGTAATACCCCCAGAATGCGTTTTCAAAAATATGTTAAGAAAGACAGTAGAAAGTCCGTATTATCAACATTAATCTTAAAGAAAAAAACAGATGCGGTTTAGTTGCAATTGTTTTATTTTAAATCCGCATCTGAAAATTAAAGGTTCAAGAATCCCGTTATAAATACCAACTAGAACCTAGCTTTCAAGTCTAATGTTTTTTATTCGTTTGGATACACTATAACTTTTAAACATTCGTTTTTAAAATTCAGTGCTCTCTCCATCGCTTCACGTGTGTCAGCTAACGCATATTTATCTGTTACAAGATGTTTTGTATCAATTGCCCCAGAAGCAAGAAACTTAATTCCCTTTGGATAAGTGTTGGCATAACGGAAAATACCATATATATCAACCTCATTATCAGCAATAAATGGTATATCGAGTGCAATGTCACTTTGAGGAGGCAAACCTACAATTGCTAATTTTCCACCACGACGAAGTGAAGCTAATGAAGATTGTAATGCTTTTGGGTTTCCTGCTGTCTCCCACGCAATGTCAACGCCTATGTTATCAGTGATATTTTTAATTTCATTAAGAGGATCTTGCTCTCTAATATTAATAACATGAGTTGCCCCCATTTGTTTAGCTGCCTCAAGGCGTAGTGGTTCTAAGTCTGTTGCTATTATTGTACTTGCTCCAAATGCTTTCGCTGCGGCCACTGCCATTAGACCTACCGGGCCCATTCCCATAATAGCAATTGTTGACCCCGGCTGAAGTTTTGTTCTCGTCGCTGCGTGAATGCCAACTGAAAAAGGTTCTATTAAGGCAGCATCTTCATAGGAGAGGGAATCTGGGATTGAAAAGACAAAATCCTGACGCATTTTTATATATTGAACAAAAGCACCATCTACCGGCGGTGTTGCTAAAAATTGCACATCAGGACAAAGGTTATATCGTCCTTCCTTGCATGCTTCACAATGTCCACAGGTTACTCCTGGTTCAACAGCTACACGGTCCCCTACTTTAAATCTTTCAACAGATGATCCAACGGCTACAACCTCACCTGAGCACTCGTGTCCAAGGATAAATGGTTTCTCTACTTTGTATTTACCAATTCTACCGTGGGTATAATAATGTAAATCTGATCCACAAATTCCTACAGCCCTTACTTTAATTAAAACTTCATTATAATCAATTTGTGGTACAGGCAATGTTTCAATACTAATTTCTCTTATGCTATGCATGACAGCTGCTTTCATAGTTTTAGGTAAGTTGTTATTCATCAATAATTTTCCTTTCTTTAATAGAATTTCTATATAAATTCACAGCGTAAAAACTAATATGAATTTATTTTCAACTCATAAATCTCTAATTTACTTGACTGTACCTTAAACATATTTCTATTATTATGTAAGTGCATACATTTTCAAATGTTTTATTACATGAGCTAATTTTACCTGTTAACATTGCGTTATCAATAGCTTTTTGTACTGTATAAAAGTACAGCAGCACTGTACTTTTCTTTTTTATATACAAAAAAGAATATAGCATTAAAATAAAGCTAATAGGAGGTGTATAGTTCGTATGGCTGAAATTGAAGATCAGAAGAAATTTGCGGAACTGTTATCCTTGGGTGTTAAAGAGCTAAAACTGCACCCTCATTATAAGATTAAAAGAAAAAAAGAAGAAAATAGTTCACTAGGACAATCTTATATAGCTAATGTCGCCAATGAATTAGGTGTATCGTCCAATACAATTAAAAGTTGGATAGGCCAGATGGGTTTGAAATATATTCCTGGCCGTATTGATGATGGGAAGCTTTTCGGTATCATATGGATCATACTAAAAAAAACGGATTTAGATATAGATTGGTTCTCAAAACTGATGGAAACAACTTCTATACCTATTCTTAAACCTGCTTTACCTGCTTGGGTATCTTCATGTCTGGAAAAGGCGAAAATATTAGGGGCAGACAACTCATTTGGCGCACCTCTTAATGGAGATATTGAGGAAGTAGTTAACCAACTATTTTCTAATAAACAGCAGACTGAAGATGCTAATCCAAAAAAACATTCTACAATACATAACTTACCAACACGCTGGTCAGGCATTTTTATTGGAAGACACATTGACCTAGAGGCAATTCGTCAGTGGGTAATTTCCCCTTCTCCATTATGTTTAATTGCCGGATGGGCTGGTATTGGAAAAACAACCATTGCTCTTAAAGTAGCATACGCATGTGTTCAGGAGCATTATAAGGAAATAGAAAACCTTGAAATGGATTGGCCAAAATTCAACTCTATAATATGGTTTAGTGCCGATTGGAAAGGACTAACCTTTAGTGACTTTCTAAATACAATTGCTTACCAACTTGGACGGATAGAACAAATAAACCGATCAATTGATGAAAAACGTTTTGTGGTTCGTAATGCACTGGCTAATTATGCAAAAGAAGAATCCGTATTACTTGTTATAGATAGCATCGATACAGCTGAAAGTGAAATTTATGAATTTATTACTAATCTTCCACAAGGTGTTAAAGTATTACTCACCTCTCGTGAGAATCTACAACAAAAATATAGAAACAACTTTAGAGATATGGTAACCATTCAACTAAAGGGTCTGGAAAAAGATGACGCTCTTAGCTATCTTTCTTATGAAGTGCAACAACATATGAAAATGTCTAATTCTTCAAATAAACAAGAACAAATGGAACAGTTATTAAATAGTCCTCGTGAAATTCGCGAAGAGCTAATTTCGGCTACTGCTGGAAATCCTAAAGCTATCGCGCTCAGTATAGCTTATATTGCAGATGATGACATTCCTGCTCAGCAACTCATTGAGGAACTAGGCAAAGCAGGTTACTCTCTGTTAGAATTATTTGATTTTCTTTTCGGACGCACGTGGGAGCGATGTAATGAGGACACTTTACTTTTATGGAAAGTGCTATGTTTTTTCAGTAAACCTCCTGATGAAGAAAGTTGGGCAACAGTGGCTGGACTAGACGCTCGAAGATTCCATTTTGCTGTTGATCAAATGAAACTATTTGCACTTATTCAAGGAGAACGTATAGAAGGAAAAATTCATTATTTAGGGCATCAAACCGTAGTAGCGTATGGTGAACAACGATTGTTAGAAGATAAACAACTCGAAAATATAGCACGTAAGCGTTGGAGCCAATACTATATCGAGTATTTAGACAACCATTTAAAACGAGATCTTCCTGATTCTATTTATTGGAGTTATTTGCTTGGTCGTGATTTGGAGGAAATTAAGAAAGAATGGCTAAATATACTTAAGGTTATAAAATGGGCAAACAAATCCGACCAAAAAGAGCTTTTGATTGAACTTGTAATTCGTATAAGCCATTTTCTAAGTCGAATTAATTTACCTTTAAGGATTAAATATGGGAAAATAGCAGCTGATTATGCAAAACAACTTAGAAAACATACCCATGAAGCATTTTTTCGAATCGACACATTGGGGTGGGCCCTGATGGAGGTCAATAACCTAGATGATTCCCTACTACAAATAGATTCCGGTTTAAAGACACTAGATCAGTTAAGCTCAGACAATTCTGATGTTTTCGATTTGAAGGCTTGGGGACTTGCCTTAAAAGCAAGGCTTTTTTTAAAGAAGAATAATCCTAAGAAAGCAGAACGTATTCTTAAAGAAGTTAGGGAGATTTCTACTACACCAGTTATTCAGCATAGAATCTTGCTAGTGCGCGGTGATTTGTTTATGCTGTATAAAAATTATGAAGCAGCCATCCGGTTATATGAAGAAGCTAATGAAATCAGTTTAATCTATGGAGGAGAAAAGACCATTGAAGCTTACTTCAATTTAGGAGTAGCTTATGTCATTTGTGATAAGCTTGAGGAAGCAGAAAAATGCTTTAATAGCCTTCTTTATCAAAAAGATAAAGCCAACCAAATTGAATTAATATATTACCACTATGGGATGGCCCAATTGTTATTACGAAGAGGAGAGCATATGGAGGCTTTACAATCAAGCCAAAAAGCTATCAACCTTATCGATTCTTGGGGACCAACCATTAGTATTCGAAAAGAAGTAGAAGAATTCAATGACGTCATTAAACATAATATTTGAAAGAATTAAGTAGCAAAAAGCCACTTGAATGAAAAAAGTGGCTTTTTGTTTGTATATGTTGCTTCAATCAAGGTAAAATGAACCTGTTCCATTTACTCTTCTGTTAAGAGAGGTTGAGATACTGCCGCTTGCTTATTTATTAGTTTTTGTAATCCCATATTGCTCTGGCATAGCGGCGAATGGGCAAGACACAATTTGTTTATTAAATGAAAATCAACTCGTTTCATGAAGAAAAAAATCAATTATACTGATTAAATAGGTAGAGAAACACTCTCTAAGGAAATTATTCTTGATAACTGGTCACCCAATGCAAATTTAAAGTTCAGCGTTCTAGAAACTTTTGCTTTCTTGCTACACAATGATTAACAATGACGATTTCAATATTATTTTTTGTAGCCTAATCTTGATAACTTTCATTCAGGAAATCATCTGTTATTAAATAATCAATCTCTTTCAATCCGCAATAAGTGAACATAGCATATTTTTCAAATCTAGTATGGTCTACTAATAAAAAAACCTCTGCATTTCCTTTTACTATTGTTTCTTTAATTCCACTTTCGATAGGTGATGAATTCGTGACTCCGTTTAATATTGAAACATCCGTGGAAGCAATAAATACCTTATCAAAATTATATTTTCCAAATGAATTTTGTTTATTATAAGTGGAAAATGATTTCGTGTCACGTTCAAGTACACCATCAGTTGAAATCACGTTTGAATTTTCAAAAGGCAAGGCTTGAACTATAATATCTAAGCTATTGGTAATGATAGTTACGTGTTTGTTTTTTAGAAATGTAATCATTTCTAATGTGATTGTTCCTGAATCTATAAATATTACGTCTCCATTTTCTACATAATTAGCTGCAGCTTTAGCAATTAAATGATTTTGAAACTAATTTCTTGTTTTTCCCTCGTTAAATGATTTAAGTTCTGCATGATTATTTATAGCTGCTCCGCCATATCCCTTTTTAATAGTCCCTTTATTAATAAGCTTTTGAATATCAGGTCTTACTGTGGTCTTAGAGACACCAAAAACGGTACCGAGATCGTCTAACGAGACAGATTGGTGTTTGAAGACATATTCCTGCATTTGTTGAATTCACTTTACTTTTAACATTCCCATCCTCATCCTTAACTTGTAAATTTCAAACCTTTCTTGGAATGAATCTCTCGTTAAATTTGCTGAAGGCCTCTAACTTTTATTATTTAACATGGCAGTTTTGTAACTTAGGGAAAACGAGTGGTGAGGTTAATGCTCAGTTTTTCCAAAGAATAAAAGATTAAAAAGTGCTTTACCTCTTAGTTGAAGTAAAGCACAGTTAGACATTGTTACTTATCATTTGTTTAATCATCAAACGAGATTCAAACTTACTTTTTAAGCGTAAATTCTGATTAATAGCCGACGCTCTTTAAATAATCAACGCTTTGTTTAACATCACGTAAACTTGTGTCAGAGTTTCTAGGATCTCGCTCTTGCTCAATTGTGATGTATCCATGGTAATCGATTTCTTTTAATAGTTTATGAATCGAATTATAGTCAATAATACCTTTTCCAATCGGGCACATAACCCCTTTACCGCAAGCATCGAAAAAGCGAATACGTTCTTCCATTACTTGTTTATATACATTGGGGTTAATATCTTTAAAGTGAATGTAATCTAGTCGATTTGCACACTTTTGAAGCCACTTTATTGGATCCATTTTTGAATAATATAAATGCCCTGTATCTAAGCAAAGGCCAGCCATTTCATAAGGTATATCTTCTAAAAGTTTTTCAATTTCGTCTTCAAATTCAATGTAACCGCCCGCATGCGGATGAATAACCGAGCGCACTCCATATTTTTCCCATGCCCTTACTGCTAGAGCACGAATATGAGCCATCATATTGTCCCAGTCTCTTTTAGACAATCGTACCGCTTTCTCCGGATGCCCTGCATCATAATCTCTCTTATCATGTCCCCAATCAATAATTACTAAATAAGGAGTTGGAAATTTTTGTCCTTTTTCTTGAAGAGTTGAAGGCAGCTTTGTTATTAATGAACAAATATCATCTACTTGATGCAGTAAGTTTTCTAAATTAGACTCTGATACTAAATCATCAAAAATTGTCCCTGCTATTATCGTTAAATCATTTTCAGATAGCTCTGCTTGCACTCTTTCAATATTCATAGGTATATATCCATAAGGACCTAACTCAATCCCTTTATAACCAGCTTGTGAGGCTTCATGTAAAACCCTTTCCCAAGGTGGTAGATAAGGATTTTCGGGATTATCAACGCCCCAGCAACAGGGCGCTCCTGAAATTTTTATACTCATCTACAACACTCCTAGCTCCCATAATAAAATAGATAATTCTCAATGAATTAAAAAAACGGCCATTGAAATAATTCGATGTTTTATTCCTTCTAATCCAACTGTAAGGAACATACTTTCCTTATGTAAAAACCAATATATAAGCGATGGGATTTGGAAAACACACTTTAACATATTTTCGTTTCGTTCAATTGGTTGTTTAATGAGAAACCTTTAAATCCTCTGATGAAATGTCTACAAAAGATCCCTTTTCAACAGATTTAAAGCAGGCATCAATAACTTTCATGTTATAGCTCGTATTTTATGCAAAATAGGTAGGTATTTTCCTTTCTAATATACAACGAGAGAAATATTCAACTTGAAGCTTATACTGCTCTCCAAAGACCTTTTCTTCTCTGTATATGTCAAAATAAGAGCCTCGCCATTAAACAATTGCGGTGCAAGGGCTCTTGGCACTCGAATACTACCTTTTGTTCCAATAATTTCGTAATAATCTATTCGCGTACGGTCCATGGCAGCATCAAATATAGCTGTGATACCATTATTAAATTCCAACACCCAAGTTACAGAAATACCTACTTGACCATCGTGATCTTTCCGCATAGAAGAAAAAACTTTCTTAGGATTCGAGCTTAATAGAGTTTGAATCGCATGAATACAGTAGCAGCCCATATTATATAAGCTACCCCCACCTAATTCACCATTCATACGAATATTTCCATCCTGGTTTTCAAGATAGGATGAAAGACTTGCCTTCATCATTTTTAACTCTCCAATTTCTCCGGAATCTATAATTTCTCTTACTCTTTGATGCTGTGAATGAAACTGATACATAAGTGCTGCCATAAACATAACGCCATTTTCCTTGCATATCTCAATCATTTCCTCAGCTTTTTTGAAAGTTAATGCTGCTGGCTTTTCACAAAGTACGTGCTTCCCTTTTTTTGCAGCTTTCTTTACCCAATGTGAATGAAGTGCATTTGGTATTGGAATATAAACAGCATCGATGTCTGGATCTTCCAATAATCTATCGTAGGAGTCATACTTCTGCATTCATAGCCTTCATATAAGCAGGCAGTAATTCATTTCATGCAATTTGCACGGTACTTAAGATTCCCCACCGTACGTAAGTGTTCACTTATTCCAACTCCTTTGACTATTATTTTTTTATCTATATATAAGTCAAACTCTACTCACTGTAAGGGCAAGCTTTCACAGGATTAAGTGAAGTATATCTAATTAGTTGAAACTGGATTCAAACTGTGAAAGCTCTACACATTTAGTAAATTAACTCTTTTTAAAGTTAGTCTCTATCTGTTCCAATGACAGCCCTCTAGTTTCCGGTAAGAATTTTGCCACATATATTATTCCTGCAATACCAAACACGGCGAATAGGAAAAATGTTGATGATAAACCTATTACATCTAGTAGAAGAGGGAAGAATAATCCTACTAAAAAATTGCAAAGCCATAAAAATAATACAGCTAATCCCATACCAATACCGCGTAAACGAACAGGGAAGATTTCAGCAAGTATGAGCCATGACATTGGACCAATAGCTCCTTGGAAAAAGGCTAAGTATACTACCGTCATTGATAATACTACATATGGCAGCACCGGAGATCCTGTAAGTAGTAGAGCAGAAATACCAATCGTGAGAAGTGCGACTGTAACACCTGTTAAACCTGTAAGCAACATAGGTCTTCTGTTCACTTTATTTAGTAGTGACATACCAACAATAACTGCTACAACAGCAATTAATCCGTTTGCTACGTTTGCAATTAACGCTGTTTTTGTTCCAAAACCAGCGTTTTCAAGAATTTGTGTTCCATAATACATGATAGAGTTGATACCCACTAGTTGTGAGATTGAGCCAATAAAAATACCAAGAACCACAATCCGGCGAATCCAAGGAGTTCTCAAATCTTTGAAGCTCATTTTTTCTATTTTTTGCTCTTCTGAAATATGTGCTTTTATATCCTTTAATTCTTGTTGAGCGATACTTTCGCTACGAATCTTTTGAAGAATCTTCAATGCGTCGGCCATTTTTCCTTTTGATGCCAACCATCGAGGACTTTCAGGTAAAATGAGCACTCCAATCCAAAGCGCCAGGGCTGGCAATGTCGCAATCACTAACATATAACGCCATGCATGTCCTGCATCCCCAAAAACATTACCAATAACTGCATTAAATATATAAGCAAGGAACTGTCCAGTAACAATCATCAATTCATTTTGTGTAACCAAAATGCCGCGCCTGTCTGTTGGCGCTATTTCAGCAAGATAAGAGGGGATGACCACAGAAGAACCGCCAACAGCAAGTCCTAACAGAAAGCGGAAAACAACCACTATAGTTGTATTTGGCGCTATAACACAACCAACTGCGGAAAAGAAAAATAATATCGCAAGGTACAAAATAACCTTCCTTCGTCCTTTGTTATCAGATAAGCGTCCACCAAATATCGAACCAAAAGCCGCACCTAATACTAAAGAACTTGCTACTAAACCTTCCGTAAAAGGATTTAAGTTTAATTGATCAGGACGAGCCATAAATGGAAGCGCACCATTAATAACCCCTGTATCATATCCAAATAATAGCCCGCCAAACGTTGACACAATGGTGACTAATTTCAAGAACTTTTTTGAGTCCTTTTCCTTTACCTGTTCCGTTTGGGCTGAGTACTCACTAGGCAATTTGAGATTTTCCACGTTAAATTCCCCCTTTATTCATTGTATTTCTTCTAACAAAATCCTTATCTATTAAGCTTTTTACTAAATATAAGTACAAAAGAAATACCTCTCTTTTAACAAACATTGATAACAAATGTTCTTACATTTAAATAAAAACCATCAACCGAGATATATTGTAAATAAAATCCTTTTCTCGATTTACCAGCACCTTTAAAACGCTTTCATTTTACTCTTCGACTACACTTTAACCTATGAAATATTGGTCTGAAAGATAATATTGTTAGCTTAATTTCCAATATAGAACAGAATATATACATTTATTTTGTTAAGCTCTTTGAAGTCATAGTTTCAAGATTTAATTATGTTTTTTGTCTCTTTAACCGAGGGTATATGTGTAGAACGAATGATTATCTCTTTATTATATTTTCAATATTCTGAATTTAAAAATCCAACTGTTGGTTGATTTTTAATACATCTGGATCAGAGAAACCTTTATTCTTTGCTAGTTCGTGCATATCCACACGATAGTTTGCTATGCTTTTACTTAAATCTAGTACTTCCCTCAAAATCATCAGGACTCTTTCCTTCTACTATTTTAATTCGCTATTTTCTTTAAAACACTAAAAAATTCATGATTCTTTTATATATCCTTTTATTAAAAGCCGTGACATTAGCTTTCAAAACCAATCCCACGGCTTTCATCACTATTTTTGTGTTTTTAATCGCCTTCAACCCCGCCTAACTTTAAAGAGTTTTTCCTACCAATGTAGCTTCTTTGTTACTCTCAAAATCTACCCATACGGATCCTTGATCTGCTGAACGTACACAATTTTCGATCCAGCGAACGCCTTCCAGTCCTGCATTAATGTCTGGGTAAACAAGTGTATCTAACGTTTTTTGATCACCGCGCATTTTTGCATCAATTGCAATCGCAAACTTCAGGTAAATATTTGACCATGCCTCTGAAAGTCCTTCCTGGTGTAAAGCGCCTAAACGCTCATCCGCATTACAGCTTTCATCTAAGTAAGGCATTGATCGAATTAACGTTTGGATTGGCTGTCCTTGCACTTCATATCGTAATTCATTTGGCTTGCTGTCCCACCATTCCAAGCTTGCTTTTGAACCCACAATGCGAATTCGATGACCATCCATACAACCCGCATCAATAGAAGATGTCCACAGTCTACCTACCGCTCCATTTTCATAGTGCATTAAAACGTAAGCATTGTCTTCTAGGGGAGCACGACTGCCTATAAAGCTCTGGCGATCACATAATAACTTTTTAATTTTCATTTGTGGCATGATTAACTGTGACATATAGTACGTATGGGTAGAAAGATCGCCTAACACATAGCTTGGTCCTGCAATCTTTGGATCCACGCGCCACTTTTGTGCAGCATTTACTTTGTCTCCGTCATCAGTAGCATTAAATCCATGCGTATACTGTAATTCAACTACTCGTACATCGCCTATTTCTCCTTTTTCAACCATTGCCCTCATTTGAAGCAGCAGCTGATTACCAGAGAATCCATACGTTACCCCAATGATTTTCCCTTTTTCTTCAGCTAATGCTTTAATCTCTAACACCTCATCACTTGTAAAAAACAAAGGCTTTTCGCAAATTACGTGTAAACCTGCGTGTAATGCCGCCTTACAAATTTCATAATGAGTACCATTAGGCGTAGCAATTGATACAACTTCAAGGCCATCTTTTCGCTTCGCTTCTTCTGCAAACATCGTTTCATAATTTGGATAACAACGCTCCTCAGATACTCCAATATTCACACCAAAGTCTTTTCCTCTAGCAGGATCAATATCGAATGCCCCAGCTACCAGTTGAAAAGCCGTGTTATCTCTAAGTGCCCCAATTCGATGCTTATAGCCTACCTGCCCTAGTCTCCCTCCACCAACCATACCCCACCGTAACGGTCTTGCAATTTTTTTCTCTCCATTTAACATAGTAGAATTCCTCTCTTTCACGTAGTATTTATTTTAGTTAGTTCTGATTTCAGTAAAAATAATTTAAATATTCAGAAATAAATAACTTCAATTATCCAAAGCAATCAGCTCTTTTAATTAAAAGCTAAGTGTTTGTTTTAATGCATCAATTGAAGTTTGAACCCCCTCTTCAACCGACATTGTTAAATCTTCCATTTCTAAAGAAACTTCCTCATCATAGCCCATCATCTTAACAACAGAGAAAAATTCTTTCCACCACTGTAAATCTTGTCCACAGCCTACTGCTACATAGTTCCAAGCTCTATTTGCTACATCCGTCACTTCTTTTGTTTCCATTACTCCGTTAACTCCTGATAGATGTCTCTCAAGGCGCACGTCTTTTCCATGAACATGGTGGATAGCTGCCCCTAATTCTCTAGCTGACAAAATTGGGTCTGCGCCCATCCAGATTAAGTGGCTTGGATCTAAATTCAGTCCCACAATAGGCCCTACCGCATTACGCAATTTAAATAACGTTTCAGGATTATAGACTAATTGAGAACTGAAGTTTTCAAGAGCGATTTTTTCAATACCGCAGGATTCCGCTTTCTTAACTAGTTCTTTCCAGTAAGGTATAGCTACTTCATTCCATTGATAATCTAAAATATCTTTTAACACTGGAGGCCAGCTTACCGTATAGGTAATCCAGTTTGGAATTTTATCTTCAGGGCTTCCAGCTGGTAATCCACTCATCATAATTACTTTTTTTACACCTAACAATTTGGCTAGTTCGAATGTTTTATCTGTCACCTCTCGATGCTCTTTGCCCAACTCACCTGGGTCCAGTGGATTCCCGGAACAATTTAATGCACAAAGTTTAATATTGCGTTTTTCCAATTCATTTAAAAATTCAGCTCTTTTGTAATCGCTTTCTAAAAGTTCATTTAATCTCAAGTGAGGCGCTGGTGACCAACCTCCTGTAGTCATTTCGATCGTATCGATTCCCATCTCTGCTATCACGTCTAACATTTCTTCAAAAGGTAAATGTCCTAAACTGTCTGTTACATAAGATAATTTCATGATTTTCTCCTCCTAAAAAATCTGTCTAAAATCACTCATTAAGATTATAATTATAAGACAAATCTTTTCAACAATTTTTATCACTTTACAACTTTGTTTATAACTTAGCGATATCGTTGTTGGTTAACTAAACTTATCCATTTTTATAAGATAATCTTAATATGTTGAAAAACAAGTGATTGGAAACGCTTTTATTTAATTGAGTATTCAATAAATTTCGTTTCTATAGTAAATAGTATAAAATATAAAACCTTAATCGTCTTTGTTTTAAGAGGACTACTTTTTATCTTTTAAGGACAATTTTATCGAAACATTACTAATTTTATTTAATAAAAATAACCCCTCTCTACTTTTTCATAAATGACATTAAGTAGAGAAGAGTTAACTAATCTTTATATATAACTGTTTTTAACTTTGTATATAGAGCGCGAAAACGTCCTGGTGAACTATGCATTGAAGCGGTAAAAACACGTGTAAAGTAGTGAACGTCTGGAAATCCTGTTTCTTGCGCAATATCTCTAATAGATAAATCGGTAGTTTTGAGTAATGTAGCAGCTTTTTGAATCCTTTCATTTTGTACATATTCTGAGTAGCTTATACCTAATTCAGCTTTAAATAGCCGAGAGAGGTGTCGGCTCGATAGATGTAAATAAGTGGCTGTATCCGTAAGTTTAATAGAATTTGATAGATTATCTTTAATATATAATTTCGCAAGGGTAAGAACTAAAGAAGACTTTTTCTGAACAGTCTTCTGACTATGATAATTCGAAGTCGCAACAAAGTTTTGTATTAATAAAAGAATAAGGGAATGAGCTAAATTTGATAGTATTTCCTCAAAAAGAGCGCTTTCACTTTTTGCTGCTTGAATCAAAAGAGACTTCCACATTAACGGTGCAGCTTCATCTTCTTTTACTTCTATGACTACTTCCGAACATTGTTTTGCCTCTTCAATTAGTGTTACCCACTTTTCACTTGAATCTGATTCAATTAGTTCAAACCCCACATATAAGAGAAAAAGTCCTGTGTCGCTTTTTATTTGGTGCAAAATATCGGGTCTTGAAAGGAACATTGTATTTTCTTTTATTTGATATGTACATCCCTGGTCTATATAAGTTCCTTCTCCTTCTAAAACGTAACACACCTCAAAGAATGAATGTTTATGAAGTAAATTATTATAATGCTGGGGCATAACTCCCCAGTAGTGAATATAAAAAGCTACTCCATTGCTTTCTGTACGCTGAATATATTCATTTAAAGTGATTTTCCCCGAGACAAACTTATCCAACAAAACGCCCCTCCCTTTTAGAAAACTTATTCATTAATTATTAATACACACTATAATTTAAATAAAAAAATTTGTCTATAAAGGCTCTAAATGAAAGTAAGGAGCGATAAAACAATAAATTGAAGAAGGTTTAAATAAAAAGCTAAGTAGAAATCTTTTAATGTGTGTAAGTTATTGTATGAGATCTGGGGGAAGATTAGTTTTTTATAACTCCAGAGAAATCCCTTCTTAAAACTTCTTTCTTTTAATGTTAAAGTTGAATCCCTCCAAACTTCCCCAAATAATATAAATAGAGTTATATCAAGAAATAAAAAGAACAACTCTTAAGGTTGCTCTTTTAAAATATAGTTTTTATAGCTAGGTACACTACAGCAATCGATACAAGAACTATAAGTACATTTAAAATACGATGTTGGGTAGCTAAGTGGTTTTGCTTCATTTCTGCCCGAGTCAATGGCTGCTTTTCATCTCTATTTCCGCTCACTATGTTACATCTCCTATCCTATATAGTTATTGATTCCACTAATTTAAGCAATAAGCTGATCTTTGTTAGCTACTTCCTCTTTTTTTATTTTCCCTCTATATAAGATATTAAAAACAATAAGGGTAATAATCGGCCAAATAAGGTTAGCTCTTGGTTCACCGTTGACCACCTTAAACAAACTTGGTGTAGAGCCAAAAACATATTATTGGCTGCATGTGCTCCAATGGTAGTTTCTAAACTTTTTGTTTTAATGGCGATATAAGTAAGAGCAAACCCAGCTACACTATAAATAATCGATCCTAGTAGCATGAGCGCAGAAGCCAGTATTTTTGGGCTTAAATAATGCTTCCAGCCATTTTTTTCTTTCTTCCACATCTAAATAGCTCTTCATTTCATTCTTAACCCCTCGGTGTTCTTTTCTAAACCAAACACTTCTTCTCTATTTTTTTTTTTGCCCGAATAATGTATAGGTGTATACCTACTTCAATCTTTAAAATGAGAAGCCTTAAAATATTTCAAATACCGCTTATTTTTGTTTTTTACCTTTGGCTTAGCCTTTTTCAAATGCTGCTGGATTAGGAGATAAAACTAAAGGAACTTATAATGCCTGTAAAGCATAGCTATTCTCTTACCCTTTACTTAAGCTTCTTTCTTCTTCTCTTAATCAATACCGTTCGTTATAAAAACCGTTAAAAATTATCTTTTTCTGAGAGATGACTAGAAAGCGAGTCATCTCTCACAGTTATGTTTTGCTCAGCTGTGGCAGCATAAACATAATTCTGAAGAAAGTACTTGCTACTCAAGAATATATATCCTAGAACGACTAAAATAAATATTTTTTTCCACATTTTCCTCACCTTTTTATTCAAACTTTTACCCTCATTGCTGTTACCACAACACCTAAAAGTTTATCTATAAACAACTTTTCAGTTTTTAAATTAGCCAACAACTTATATAACACTCTAAAAATGTATATAAGTTACAAAATCATTACATTATTGTTACAAATGTAACAATAACATTATAACTAAGAAAAATAGGATAATCAATATGAAGCAGCTAGGAAAATAGATAAAATCGCTAATTTAATATTATTCATGTAAATGCGCATTGTATCAGAATCTTTAGATTGTATAAAAGTGCCCCGTTTAGAATCCTTACTACGGTAAGTATATAAAAAAGAGCACATATTCCATGACCACCTAATGGTCGTCTACTGAAGTAATTGTACTTTTTTGAGTAGACAAGCAAACTTACTGGAGTAATTACCTATAAAAAGAGCAGAGACCGATTGTCCCTGCTTGTTATTTGACTATCACTTTTCCTACCATTCCTTTGTTGAAATGGTACCTACACACCAGTTCATATGTACCTGGATTTTGTGGTTTCACAGTAATGTTTTTTTCTTTTCCCGGTTGGACTTCAGCATCAATTCCGAGCTTTTCCACTGTGAAGGTATGCTCTTTCTGACCTTCATTTTTCAATATCAATGTTGTCATTGTTCCACTCGGGATAGTGATGACTTCCGGGTTGAAGTAATCATCGTTCAACTTAACCTCAATCGTTTCCCGTGTTACCACATCAGATTCAGCCAGAACATCGAGAGAACCTGGAATTATCACAACCATAACCATCGTGAATAAAACGACCAATCCCGTTAAACACTTTTTCACAGACATTTGCAATCACTCCTTTCCTAAGAAATATTCTTTTCCAATACATAAAATAATATCCATATTTTTTTGTGAAATAGTATTGATACTAATAGAACATTTCTAATCATATTTTTATAAGAGAAAACACTAAAAAGGAGTGTAAAATTAGTTGATAAAAGCTAAGGTTAGTCTGCAACCCATTGTTAATAAAATAAATTTACCTACTGTTTTGAAAACAACTATACTTCCCGGTGACTCATTTGAGAGCTTATTTATTGCAACCCAAGTAGGAGAGATCTTTTATATAAGAAACGGATATATAAAGACTTTTTTAGATATTCGCTCACGAGTCATAAAATTAGGTACCTCTGAACCAGGTGTTTCTCGCGGGGGATATGATGAACGAGGTTTGCTAGGGTTAGCGTTTCATCCAGAATTTTACTATAACGGTCTGTTTTACCTTCATTACTCCGTAGCTGGATCACAAGGACCAGGTGCTCTTTCTGAGCATTTTAAGCCTAATTCCTGTGATCCTAAAACCTTAAACCTAAAGTGGCTAAATAGAGAAACTAAATATGATCATATTGATACAGTAGAAGAATGGATTTTACAATCAAATGGACAATCTCAAAAAAGAAGGACATTGCTCAACTTAAGAAGACCATTTTTTAATCATAATGGCGTTAACAGCTTAAACTTTTCACCTGAAACTGGAAAACTTGTCTTAACAACCGGGGATGGTGGATCAGGATATGATCCATTTAATTTAAGCCAGAATGATATGGAGATTTACGGGAAAATAATTGAAATTGATGTAAGTAAGAATACATTCATTAATAATCCCCCCGTAATCACACGGTTTAGTGAGCTTCCACGACCTATTCAGGAGACGCTTACAATTATTGCTAAAGGAGTTCGTAATATAACGGGCATTTCATTTCAAAGATTTTATAATCAATATATCAAATATGTGGGGAATGTTGGACAAGATTTGGTAGAGTCGATTTTTTCATTCGTTCATTATAAACCAATACCTGTTACTCAAATTATTCAGGCTTCTTTAATGAGATCTAAACTTCGCCAGGAAGGATTTATTAACCTCGGCTGGCGGGGCTGGGAAGGGAATTTCCCTACTTCATTTATAAGACGGTGCCCTGAAAACCCGACCTTGGAAGAGAAAACAATTGCTTATTACAATGAAGCAGTAAAAACTTCGGTAAAGCGCATTCAGCCTTTAATTAGTTATTTTCACAAAGATTCCCGACCGGATAAATTTGAAGGAACCTCACTTACAGGAGTTCAATCATATATGGGAGATAGAATCCCAAACTTAACAGGAAGCGTTATATTTACCGATATTGCTCAGATTAAGGAATCTCAATCCCCAGTTAGAGGAGTTTTAGCTTATACAAGATCAGGTACAGGTTGTAAATTAAATGATTTTAGTGTTGTTGAAATTGATTATGATTTTGGGTCTCAATCAGCTTATTATGTTAGTTTGGGAACAAACATGGACCAAACCAGGCTTTATTTAGGAGTATATGGCTCTATGAAAGTGTCTGATTCTAACCAGGGTACTGTTTTTGAAATTGTTCCCTGATTTATATTTATAAAATTCGACTGGATATTGATTTTTTCAACGGCTATTTTTATAGAGATGAGCAAATAAATTTTCTAGAAAATAAAACTTATTTAATTAATAAAGCCCATAAAATAATTCATTTTATGGGCTGCAGTATGGATCTTTAGCAAGATAAAGAGATTCACTTTAACGGATCTGACCTATTTATGAGCCACCCCTTTTCTAATTCACTGTGGATAGCACTAAGATAATCATTTTGTTGGTTAGGATAACCTATTTCTGTAAAAGTAAAAGGCACTTATTAGTCCTCCTACTTACTTTCCTCGTATATTTAAAAAGAATCATATAGATATATCGCATGTAAGAATTAACATCTCGGCAATGGTCTAAATCTCTTTTTAACCCTCTATAATGTAAAAACAATAAACCGAGGTGAAATTCATGTACTTTTTAAAATCTATTTCGAATGAAGTAAAATCTGGGCAGCTTTTTTTTAAGAAATTATCTAAAACTAGGCAGCTTGTATTAGGCGCTCTTTTTACTAGCTTAGCAGCCCTCTTCCAGTCAGCAGGAGGTTTCTTACCCGGAATAGGAATTTTCATTAGTCCATTATCTACCGCACCTATTCTTTTTTGTTTTATACTTTCGCTCCCTCTAGGGATTATTACCTATATCCTAACAAATTTGACTCTTCTGATTATCCAGCCAAGTGAACTTATTATTTTTCCTTTTACAACAGGGATATTGGGAATAGGCATAGGAGTTGCTTTTTACTTTTTTAAACAGAGATTGTACATTATTATAAGTGGTGCCATTCTATTAACTATTGGGATTATTACCTTATTATACGTTTTCAAATTCCCAGTATTAGGTCCCATGATTTCCAAAAATTTTTCTCTTTCTACTACTTGCTTTCTTTTTTTATTTGCTTTCCTTTATAGTTGGATCTGGGTTGAACTCAGCTTAGCTTATTTTAAAAGGTTGAAAATATTTATTTCATTGTAAATCTCCAAATCAATCCTGTAACAGAAATAACTCGTTTAGTTCTTCCAGTTGATTTATAGGTTCAAGAGTAAATAATATCCATTTTATTTTCAAAAGCTAACATCAATTGGCGTCTTAATACATCCCCTTCTGTTGTAAAATCAATAAGCTCTGTCTCTTTTATAATAAGTTACGTAATCTTTCCCGTTTTAGGATTACTCCTAGATACACAGTGACCTACTTTTAATGTAAGCTTGCCACCTGTTGTATCTAGTAAATGTCTTTATTTTTACTTACTCTTAAAAGAAAATTCCCATTCCAATCCTCTTTAAAATAACGGAAAAATCGCAATCAGCTGTTTAGAAGAACGTCAATTAGGACAATCTCATCTGAATGTTTTAAGGCTCCTTTTATTATATTTTCAAATTCGACTAAACTATTTGCCCGTTCTCCTTTAATTCCAAAGCTGGCTGCCAATTGGACAAAATCTGGGTTTGTAAAAGTTACTCCATAGCTCTTATCAAACATTTTGTTCATCATTTCCTGCTCTATTTTTAATGTAGAGTCATTTAAAACAACCACGATGAATGAAAGCCCTAAGCGCTTAGCTGTTTCTAGTTCAGCAAAATTCATTAAAGCTCCTCCATCTCCAGTAATACAAATAACTGGACCATTAGGGCAGGCTAGTTTAGCTCCAATTGAGCCTGGTAAGGAAATACCCATGGAAGCCAGGCCATTTGATATAATGAGCTTGTTAGGGTTTTTAGGTTGATGAGTTCGGGCTATAGATACTTTATGAGCTCCCACATCTGAAATCACAATGGTTTCCTCTGAAGATAGCTTGTCAATAATATGCAAGATATTCTCGATTGTTAAAGGCAGCAAACTACTATCTATCTTTTTTTCTTGAATGTTATAAACTTGTTTAATTTGACTCCGAAGACTTTTAGAAGGAACCCATGATTTAGGTGGGATATCAAGTTGATTGAACAGTCTTAGGGTTTCCTTTATATTTCCTACCAATTCTACCTTCACTGGATAATACTCATCTATTTCTGCCGGTAAAGTATCTATATGTAAGATTGATGTTTTTTTCGCATTCCATTCTTTGGGTAACTTTTCGACCAAATCAAACCCAATTACAATAAGTAGGTCAGCTTCCTTTATACCTGCTAACACTTCATCTTTCTCATTAAACCCAAACGTAAAGAAATTTTGTGGATGATGCTTAGATAATATACCTTTGGCCATATAACTATGTGTAACAGGTGATTGAAGATATTTAATAAATGTTTGAAGCTCATCCACGGCTCCCTGTCTAACAACGCCGTTGCCGACAACAACAAAAGGTCTCTCATACTGCTTAATAAGAGTATTGGCAGCCTGAATTGACTCCATTAGAGGTACGCTTACTGGTATAGGTGTAGGTGTAATAGGTTTAAGTGGAACGATTTGAGTTGCTAAGTCTTCTGGCAACTCTACTACTACGGGTCCTGGCTTTTCCATTTGTGCAATTTTAAATGCTTTTCGAATAACCTCAGGAAGCGTTTGTGAATCTTTTATCTGAACACGCCACTTCGTTGCCGGTTCCACCATTTTGATAATGTCGATATACTGATGCGAATCTTTATGCTGCCTTCCCAAAGCAGCCTGTCCGGTTAATGCTACAATTGGGGAATGGTCTAGCTTTGCACTAGATATACCTGTCAATAAATTAGTAGCTCCAGGGCCTAATGTTGATAAACATACTCCTACTTTGTTTGTTAACCTTCCGTATACATCTGCCATAAAAGCAGCTCCTTGCTCATGCCGAACATTCACAAATTGAATCTGTTTAGAGTCAGATAAAGAATCAACAAAATCCAAGGTCTCTTTACCAGGTATTCCGAAAATATATTCAACCCCCTCATTTTCTAAACATTGAACAAGTGTATCCGTTACTTTCATATTATTCGACCCCTCTCTAGATAGTATTGTGCCAAGCTTATGTAAAAGGAATAGCTTATTAAACTTTATCTCGTTCTTTTCTAGTTTTAACTAACCAAAATCCTAAATATAAACAATACTCACTAATGATTGTTTATAGTGTTACCATTAGCCTCCTATGTTAAGTACATTTTTTAGAGAACATATAAATAATTAGATGGTTCAAAAAAATTGTAATGAAAGTACTCCTCATTACCTGTTTCTTTGTTAGTTAACAAAAAAGTCTTCATTTTCTCTACTATACCTTTATAGAGAAGTACCCTCTGTAACCCTGCGCCCAATCTGGCTGATTGGAAGTGTAGAAGTACCCTATAAAAATTACTATCAGAAAGTAACATTTTCCGGAATGTAAAAAATTCCATCTATAAATAATAAAGCCGACACTCGTTTAAATTGGAAGGAGCAGTTTTCATAAAAAAATTATTATCGATGGGATTTATTTTGTTATTTTCGCTAAATATGCTGGCTGGACCAAATATTGTTCGCGCTGAAGCACAAGAACATCGTATTAGTCAGTCTCAGGTAAAGTTTGAAAATGAATTCAGGAGACTTTGAATTGATCATGTATTGTGGACAAGTAATTATATTACAAGTGCAACAACAGCAGGATCAGAAGACCAAAAACAGGTATTGACAAGATTATTAAAAAATCAAGATGATATTGGAAATGCTGTGAAGCCGATATACGGAGAAAAAGCCGGGAACAAACTTACGGATTTGCTTAAGGAACATATCGTGATTGCAGGTAAGATTGTAGACGCAGCTAAAGCGGGAAAGAAAGCCTTGGTAAATCAGTTAAACAAAGAATGGTATCGAAATGCTGATGATATAGCAGCGTTCCTTAGCCAGGCTAACCCTTATTTAAAAAATGAAGATCTGAAAAAATTGCTATATATGCATCTAAAATTAGTGACAAATGATTTATCTACAAGCTTAGCAAAAGATTGGGAAGCCAGAATCGTTGCAATTGATGAAGGAGTCTCACATATCATCTTAATGGCAAATACTATATCTGCAGGAGTTGTGAAGCAGTTTCAGGGAAATTCACTCAGTAACCTTAGGAATATCTAGTAGAAGACGAGGAACTTTTTAAAGATGCTCTTTTAAAAAGTCAGTATGAGAACCCTTTAGCAGAAGGGTTCTTTTTCATGTGTTCCGGAAGGCAATATGATGTGAACTAAGAGTATATATTACATACAGCTTCTTTCTTTTCTCGTAAGGAGCCTGAAGAAATAACAATATGATGCCTCACGGTGTCTTGAGTGGTTTGCTCAAGATACTTCATTTTATAAATAAAATTATCCTTTTAGGATATTTTAAAAAGAAAAAAGGAATGTTTATCAAATAGGTTTTGAGACTAGAATTTTTAAATTATATATAGTACCATTGACGTTTGCAAAAAAACTCATGCTAAAATTAGCGAGTAGAAAGCGAGGTTGGGATATCTATGCACTTCCCTCTAAAAGAACCAGTTCTCATATTTGGTTTTGCTGTATTAATCTTTTTGTTATTCCCTATACTCATGGGGAAACTGAGGATACCTGCTATTATTGGTCCCATTATTGCAGGTATTATCGTCGGACCAAATGGGCTAGAAATATTAGCACGAGATTCAACTATTCAATTGCTTGGGACAGTTGGATTATTATTTATTATGTTTATAGCAGGGCTTGAGTTAGACCTTGATGGTTTCAAAAAATACCGAAATCGCAGTATTTTATTTGGCCTCCTCTCGTTTTTAATCCCCTTAATTCTTGGGATACTAGTAGGATTATGGCTTGATCTCAGTATGCTATCAGCGATTCTATTCGGTAGTATTTTCTCTACACATACGCTTTTAGGATATCCTGCCATCAGCCGACTTGGCGTTGCGAAAAACCAGGCTGTCACCACAGCAGTTGGCGGTACATTGTTAACAGATAGCTTGGCATTACTTTTCCTTGCGGTAATAACAGGTGCCTCTGAAGGCCATTTAACAGTTGGCTTTTTTGTATACTTGATTATTGCAACTGCCCTTTTTGCTGTAGTTGTTCTACTTTTAACCCCTTATCTGACAAAGTGGTTCTTTAAACGTTCTAATAATGAAGGAACAACAGAATTTAATTTCGTTCTGGCCATTTTATTCGTTGCAGGAGCAATCTCCTTATTTGTAGGATTAGAACCAATCATCGGTGCATTTTTAGCCGGTCTAGCCTTAAATCGGTACATTTACGATCATGGGCCATTAATGAATCGAATTCGTTTTACGGGAAATGCCTTATTTATTCCATTTTTCTTATTATCTGTAGGCATGTTAATGGATCTTAGTGTTCTTATTTCGAACCCTAAAGCATTATTAACTATTGTATTAATTACAATTGTAGCAATCGGAAGTAAACTACTTGCGAGTTGGGTTACGAGTAAAGTATATGGTTATTCTAAGACTGAAAGCAAGGTAATATTTGGACTTTCCACTACACATGCAGCAGCAACATTAGCCATAACGTTGGTTGGGTATCAATTTGGATTATTTGACCAGCAAATCATAAATGCTGTAATTATTGTTATTTTAGTTACTTGTATTCTGGGACCCTATCTGTGTGAAAAATATGGAAGAAAATTGGCTGTTTCACAGGATAAAGAAGTACTGAACGACACGCTTCCGGAACGTATATTAATCACAATTACGAATTCCAATACAATGGAATCTTTACTTGATTTAGGATTTGTTCTTAAAAAAGCGAAAAAGACAGAAGAACCGATTTATCCCTTAACAGTCGTTCAAAAGGATTTAAAACAAGCAGGTAATGACGTAGCACAAGCTGAAAGAATGCTTGGACACGCTCTTACGTATGCATCAGGGGCCGATATTCCCGTTAAGTTATTGACACGGGTAGATCATAATATTGGCTGGGGCATTGAACGTGCTGCTACAGAAGAACGAATCACAACAATTATCGTGGGATGGGATGGCTCAGGTAAAGGAAGTCAAAAGGTCTTCGGTAGAGTTATTGATAATTTCCTTGAACATACCTATCAACGCTCACTTATAACAACGATCAAGCAGCCGTTGAATACGATGGAACGAGTGATTCTTATTCTGCCAAATAATATCGTACACAAACCGGGTTTTGAAGATTCACTTTCAATTATTAAAGGGATTGCATCCCAACTCAATGCGACCATTCAAGGCCTTGTTATTCGTGATGACCTGGAAGCTTATAGAAAGGCTTCGGAACAGGTACATCCTAATGTCCAAGTCGAGTTCCAATCCATTGATTGCTGGAATTCCATTTATAAAAATGCTTTGAATAATATTAAGTCCACTGATCTTGTGATTTTATTAAGTGCTAGAAAAGGAACTGTGGCATGGCACCCAGAATTAGAAACTTCACCGAAAAAATTAGCTTCAATGAATCTTGAGAACTTCATCGTGTTCTACCCCACGGAAATGAAGGAAACAGATATTCGAGGCTCACGTGGTACAGAAATCCCGAAAGAATTACTTTTTAAAAGTGATTATGAGGACTAATAATATTGGGTCTAATGTATTCTTGAAAAATTAGACTGAATTAAAAACAAAAACCCTTGTCACATCAACATCTGTGGCTAGGGTTTTTATTTCTGCTATACGTGATTATGCTATTAAGGGACAAAAAAGGTACTTGATTTATAATAAGTCATTAAAAGATGCCAGTCCCTCTATTTAGCAGACAGTTAAAAGAATCCTCAACCTCACATTCCTTTTTAATTGAGCAGATACTTTTACTGTCCTCGGTTTTCAACATTAACTCTCTTTAAAATGTCTCAGGTGGGAGCTGCTTTAAATCTATATATTTGAGCCAGAGACTGATTATGTTTGTTTCTGCTACGTAAAAATGGAAATTACTGACCCAACAGAGACGGATGCTGCTGTCAGTTTGGAGAGTGTGAAAATTCTGCCTGCAGTTCTTTTAAAAACGTATCAGCAGCAGCTGAAAGAAAATGATGCTTTTTCCACACAATATTTAAGCCTGATTCCAGTCTTGGCTTTAACGGTCTGAAACAAAGCTTACTACTATTAGATGTATTTACTATCTTATCAAGTGTTATTGCATACCCAATGCCTTCTTCAACCATAATAGCAGCATTATATGCAAGATTGTATGTAGTGACGATATTTAATTTATGAAAGTCTTCACCAAACCAATCCGCAAATTCATTTTTTGAAAATGTCTGTTTCATTGCCTGTCGTGAACAGATTAGTGGAACTTTTAATAAATCCGCAGCTTGAATGCTTTCTTTGACGGCAAGATGACTGTCTCTTCTCATAACAACGCCCCAAACATCTTTAGCAGGGATATTAAGATAATTGTATTTTGAAATATCAGCTGGTTGAATTAAAATACCAAAGTCAAGCAGCCCCTTGTCAAGCCGTTCCGTTATATCTTCTTCGTTTCCACTGTAGAGGTGATATCGTATAGTGGGATAACGTAACTGTACATCTTTTGCTACTCGTGCAATGTGTTTCATTGCTTCTGTTTCCCCACCACCTATATAGACATCACCACCTATTGTTTCTTCCATGGAACTAAATTCTGCCTCTAATTTATCGACCATATTAACGATTTCTTCTGCCCTGTTTCTCAGAAGCATTCCTTCATCTGTAAGAATGACACTGTGACTACTGCGAACAAATAATTTTTTACCTAACTCTTGTTCAAGGTCTTTTAATTGTCTCGACAAGGTTGGCTGTGTAACGTGTAAAAAATCAGCAGCCTTCGTGATGTTTCCTTCTCTTGCAACCGTAAGAAAATACCGCAAAACTCGAAATTCCATGTAACCTTCCTCCTTTCATAAGTTTTAGTGTATATGTTCTAGAAATGCTTAACAAGCATATCACGCTATAAGATATAAGTATTTTTTATACCCAAAAGGAACAGTTAGAATAAACAACAAAGGAGTTTATTTGGTGACTTATACCACCAAAGCCAAGCCTTTAATTATTCAAAGTTGAAAGGAGCTTAAAATGAAAAAAAAATCTATGATTACACGTGTATTCAAAGTCATAGCCCTGTGCTTGCTTGTATCCGCGACCATTGTTTCATCAAAGACCGACGTTAGCGCTGCATCGAAGACCGCCGCTGCGTATAAACCAGATATGTCCAATGGAGCAGACAATTTTTACAAAAGCAAGAAGGTAATCAAAAAGAAGGTTTCGTTTGAAAATCAATACAACATGAAAGTTGCAGGGAATCTTTTTATTCCAAAAGGTCTTAATAAAAAAACGAGAAACCCTACAATCATTGTCGGACATCCTATGGGTGCAGTGAAAGAACAAAGTGCAAATTTGTATGCACAGAAGATGGCTGAAAAAGGATTCGTTACTTTATCATTAGATTTATCCTTCTGGGGAGAAAGTGAAGGCCAGCCTCGCAACGCTGTCTCACCAGATATCTATGCAGAGGATTTCAGTGCTGCAGTGGATTTCCTAGGCACCCGGAAATTTGTTGATAGAGATAGAATTGGTGTTCTCGGTATTTGTGGCAGTGGGAGCTTTGCCATTAGCGCAGCTAAGCTCGACCCGCGTATGAAAGCCATTGCGACAGTCAGCATGTACGACATGGGGGCTGCTAACCGTAACGGGCTTAAACACTCTCAGACTGTCGAGCAGAGAAAGAAGATTCTTGAAAAGGCAGCAGAGCAACGCTATGTGGAATTTAACGGCGGTAAAACCAAATACACCAGTGGTACGGTACATGAATTAAATGAAAACTCTACGGACGTTGAACGTGAGTTTTATGATTTTTATCGTACTCCAAGAGGTGAATACACGCCTAAAGGTTCGTCGCCAAAACTTACGACTCATCCGACACTTACCAGCAACGTTAAATTCATGAATTTTTACCCGTTCGAAGACATAGAGACGATTTCTCCTCGTCCAATGCTGTTCATCGCGGGTGAAAATGCTCATTCTAGAGAGTTCAGTGAAGACGCCTACAAGCTAGCAGGCCAACCGAAGGAGCTCTATATTGTTCCAGGCGCAGGTCATGTGGACTTGTATGATCGAGTGAATTTAATTCCTTTTGACAAGCTTGAATCCTTCTTCAAAGAGAATCTGAAGAAAAAATAAATCTGGTATTAAAGATTGTAAAGAGCATTGCATGCTAATAGTACTTTGTGTGAATTCCGGCCTATATGGTCGGGGTTCATACTTTTTTTCTAAATAGAATCCGAAACTTTAAAGATAAAGCCGCTCAAATAAATTTTTGGATTTTATTTTCATTCGTCATTTTAATAAAAATATTGTAGTGGTTTCTTGGATTTCGGGTATTCTTCTACCCAGCTATGTATCTAGTTAGAAATAATAGACTAACGTTAATCAACTAATAATGGTTTTGAGGATGCTACAAATGATCTTATCATCCTAAGTCAAATTGAATCAGGGAAAGAAAACTTTGAAAATATTCATGGTGATTTTACAGTTACAATTGAAAAAGTGACTAAGTGAAAACATTACAATAGCTCTTTAAACAGCCCACTTTAAAGCAACTAGAACACAACACTTTTTAGAAAGAGGGAAATTTATTTTATGTGTAAACAAAATACGTTCCTTATATTTGTCCTAACCTTAGGGGCTTTCGGTATTATAAATGCTGAAATGGGAGTTATAGGGATATTACCCTACATTGCTGATCACTTTCATATCAGTGTATCGAAGGCCGGTTGGCTGGTGAGTCTCTTTGCACTTACTGTGTCAATATCCGGTCCAACTATGCCGTTATTATTTTTGGGAATCAATCGTAAGAAGGCAATGTTACTTGTACTTGGTATTTTCGTTCTAGGTAACATCATCTCTATATTTACTTCTAACTTTGCCATTGCCATAATTGCGCGTGTGATTCCAGCCATCTTTCATCCAATCTATTTTTCAGCAGCTTTTACAATGGCTGCTAACTCAGTTAGCAAGGAAGATGCTCCAAAAGCTGTTTCCAAAGTCTTTATTGGAGTATCTGCAGGTATGGTACTTGGTGTACCAATCGCAAGTTTTCTTGCAAGTACAGTCTCGTTTCAAATATCAATGACGTTTTTTGCTATCATTAACGCTATAGTATTTATTGCTACATGGATATTCTTCCCTTCTATGCCTGTTAAAGAAAGACTTTCATACGGAGCACAGTTAATCGTATTAAAAAAACCCGTTACTTGGCTTTCCATTATTGCTGTCCTTTTATTGAATTCAGCAGTATTCGGGGTATATAGTTATCTTGCCGAGTATCTTAAAACCGTTACGAATATTTCTGGAAAATTAATTAGTTTCATGTTAATTCTATTCGGTGTGGCAAATATTATTGGAAACATTATCGCAGGGAAGTTACTTACGAAAAATGCCATCAAAACTGTAGTAGTTTTTCCTTTTGCATTAGGAGTCGTTTACATCATTTTATTCTTTACAGGACAGTTTACTTGGCCTATGGCTATCATGACTTTAGTTTGGGGAATCTTTGCTGGTATAGGAACGAATATTAATCAATATTGGATTTCATCTGCAGCTCCAGAAGCTCCTGATTTCGCCAATGGATTATTTTTATCATCCGTTAACTTAGGAACAACGATTGGTACAGCTGTAGGTGGATTATTTATATCAGAAATGGGTACACAATACGTTGTACTAGTTGGGATATTGTCATTAGTATTAAGCGTATTATTTATTTTACTAAGAAATTACATGCAACGTCCTGTGAGTCAACTTTCAAAATAAGACATCAACGCAACTTTCTTTCGGGATCCCTAATAAGGATCCCTTTGTTTTCTTTTATTACATGTACGAAGAGCAGAAATCTGTTCTAGTCAATGCTTACAGGATTAATAAATAAAAAATGGAGGATTTGAAATGGAAAAACACACTAAAGTTGCACTGGTCACCGGCGGAAATCGCGGTATTGGATATGAATTGGTGAAGCAATTGGCGTTGGATGGTTTTAAAGTCATTTTGACAAGTCGCAATTCAGAAACTGGTCATGAAGCCGCACAAAAACTGAAGGAATCTAATCTTAATGTTTCGTTTGTGATGATGGATGTAAATAATCAAACAAGTATCCTCCAAGCTGTGAATACAGTAAGTGAACGATACGGAAGATTAGATGTATTGATTAATAATGCGGGCATATATCTCGATGAACATACAAAATTAGTGAATATGGATCCTTCTGTTCTAGAGAAAACGCTGGCAACGAATTTCTTTGGTGCTTACCATGTGATCCGTTCCTTTATGCCCCTTATGGAACAGCAAGCCTACGGAAGAATTATTAATGTTTCCTCAGAATACGGGGCTATGAGCGAAATGTCTTCTCCAGGAGTAGGCGCTTATAAGTTGTCTAAGCTTATTCTAAATGGCTTAACACAATTGGTGGCTGCAGAAAGTAATAATAATATCAAAATAAACGCGGTCGATCCGGGATGGGTAAGCTCAGATATGGGTGGACCATCGGCTCCAAGAAATCCACAGCAAGCTGCTAGTTCTATCCTTTGGTTAGCAACGATTGGACCTGAAGGACCTTCCGGAGGCTTTTTTAAAGATGGAAAACAAATCGATTGGTGAATTTTTATAGAGTTAAAGGTATTCCCGTCTACAAAAACGTTAGATTATCTCTTATGACACCTTAATTTTACAACAAAAAACCTACTGCCCATTGGGCAGTAGGTTTTTTGTTAAGATATATATAATCAATTATTTTATGTTGTTATATTCCTCATCGCTTACGGGCTCTAACCATTCCGGCGTACCTGCAGTGATGGCAATGTGTTCAAACCAGCTGTCTTTCGTAGCACCATGCCAATGTTTTACACCATCATGCGTGACAATAACATCTCCAGCTTTTAAGAATTGTGCAGGTTTTCCTTCTTCTTGGTACCAACCTTCGCCACCTGTTACTAATAAAAGCTGAAATCCATCACGATGAATATGCCAGTTATTGCGGCATCCAGGTTCAAAGGTCACATTTCCAACTCCAACATTCACTTTAGGATCTGCGATTAATGTTTGAAGATAACTTTGTCCTACAAAAAATTGTGCATATGCTTCATTTTTTTCGCCTACTGGGAAAATAACGCCATTTTTTACTTCTTCATGTTTTGCCATTTTGATTCCTCCAATAATACTATTAATAGTTGTATTCTTTGGCTCATTCATTGCTATAAAAAGTCCCCATTCGTTACTTGTTTATTTTAATTTCCCACCAAATACCGGGAAGTAGCTATGCTCACCATAATCTTGAATGGGCTCTACATTTTTCAAAATCTCCATATCTGCATCGCTGATAACAAAATTAAGATCTGCATTGATTTTCATGTGATCTGGATTTGCCGTCTTAGGAATTACTGCAAGATCAAGCTGAATATCATAGCGTAGGCAAAGCTGAGCAACAGATACTCCGTACTTATCAGCTATTACCTTAACTTCTTCATTATCAAGAACCGCACCGTGCGCAATTGGTGAATATGCTTCTACCAGGATGCCCTTCTTCTGACAGAATTCAATTAATTCCAAAGGCGTATTGCTCACATGTGCCAATATCTGATTGACCATAGGCTTGATTTCACAGCTTGAAAGAATATTCTCTATATCATCCTGAAGGAAGTTAGAAAGGCCGATTGCTTTTACCTTTCCTGTCTTATAAGCGTCCTCCACTGCTTTCCATGCTTCTTTGTTTTCTTCGAAATAACGATTTTCTTCCCTGAACTCCTTCCAAGGCTGTGGACTGTGGATAATCAGAAGATCAATGTAATCCAGCCCCATCTTTGTTAAAGACTCGTCAATGGACTCGGTAACTGCATCATAGGTCTTCGCTTCTGCCGCAACCTTTGTTGTAAGGAAAAGTTCTTCTCTTGCAACACCGCAGGAACGGATCCCTTCGCCTATACCAGCTTCATTCATATAAGCTTTAGCAGTATCAATATGGCGATATCCCAAAGATACCGCATCACGCACTGCCTGTGCTGCCTGTTCATCATCAAGCAGCCAAGTACCAAGACCTAATAGCGGAATTTCTATACCGTTTGATAATTTATAAGTTTCGTTAAACATGTTTTTTATCTCCTTTAAATCGTTCTATTTTTTATAGTAACTTGTCCTATATACTTTGGTTTCCCATTTCTTATCAGGAAATTTTTCACACAAAACAGAGAGTCTTGACTCCCCTACTCTATTTACTATCTCTTTTTAGTTTTCAAGAATAATTTCATTAATACAAGTTAATGCATTCAGTGTTCTTGGAAAGCCCATATATGGAAGACAGTGAGTGATTGCATCAATCAACCTTTCCTTGTCATTTCCCACGTTCAGGTTACCCTGTACATGTGCCTTCACTTGACCTTCAGCACCGCCTAACGCACTTACAATACAGAGAGTTAATAGCTCTCTTGTTTTCAAATCAAGTCCACTGCGAGTGTAGAAATCTCCGAAGCAAAAAGCAGAAAGATATTCCTGTATATGCTTTTGATTCAATGGAGCAGTCTCCTGCATTTTTTTTATAACATCTCCAAAAATCTCTACTTGAGTAGCAAGTCCTTTTTGCAAACGATTATTTTCATCTACCGTCTTTTGGCTTTCAAGCGGTAAAGCGATATTCTTCGCTTTAAAAGCTTCATTAACTTCATTGATGGCATTTAACGTTTTTGGAAATCCAATATATGGTGCACACTGGTAAACAGCCTCTTTAATTTCTACAGGTGTTAGCCCAACATTCAGTGCTGCGCTAACATGTGCTTTTAATTGAGGCAGCGTCTGGTTAATAGCCAGAACTACCAATGTAATTAGCTCGCGCTGCTTGTCATCTAGATCACCTTGATAAAAAACTTCTCCAAAAATAAAATGGCTCAGAATGTCCTGAAAATCCGGATCGGTAACATGTGTAGCTGGAACACTATCCCCAAACAGCTGCTTGTATTTTTCTATACTCTTGTCAATACGGTCCATAAACATTCCTCCTATTGAATTTCATTTTTCTACAATTTTGAAAATATCTATCTGTCTGCTGAAAATCAATATTGATTGATTAATCAACAACTGTCTATAATTATAAAAGTAAATAAGATCCTTTCAATCGTTAATTGAAGGCGATTCGTTGATTACTCAACAAATGAAGATATATTGTTGAATATCTTTAAAAAAAGTGAGGTTTTTAAAGTGGCTAAAGTGGATAGAAGAATACTCAAAAGCCAAGAGGCTATAAAAAAAGCAGTTACTGAATTAATGACCCAAAAACGATTTGATGACATTACCATTCAGGATATTGCTGACAGAGCAAATGTTAATCGAGGAACTATTTATCTTCACTACGTGGATAAATACGATTTATTGGATAAGATGATTGAAGAGCATATGAATAACCTTAGAGACCTATGCCATTCGGCTGCTGATATGACGTTTCAAGAAGGAAATTATATTTGGTTTGAATATTTTGAGCGTCACCACTTATTCTTTTCCACCATGTTAGAAAGTAAAGGCGCTCATTATTTTCGCAGTCGTTTTCTCAAGTTAGTCATCCAAGAGTATAGCCCTGAAGTTGATACAACTGGAGGAGAAAATAAAGGATTACGCAAAGAGGTTGTTGTTCAATTTTTTTCCTCAGCTGTTGTAGGGACAGTAGAATGGTGGTTTAAAAATGGCATGCACGTTCCAACCGATGTAATAGCCGAGCAAACTGGGATATTGCTAGACCGGAATTTAGAATAATTTACTGTGTTTTTACAGGTACACATAAATGACAATTCCCTCGCAGTATAAAGCTAGTGTATATTAATAAATGCTCTAAAAGAAAATGATGACCATTTACAATGTTTTTCGTTACCAACACAAAAATTATAGGCATAAAAAAAGGCTTTAAGATTTCTTAAAGCCTTTTCACTTACCTTTCTTCCTTAAAATCCTTCTTTACACTCCAAATGGTTTTCTTTAAATCATCATAAAAAAACATCGTTAGAAAACCTAGTATGGTAACACCAGCTGAAAATGTACCCAAATCAAAAAATAGTCCTGCAAATACAAGGATGATTCCAATAACAAAACCAGGATCTGATAAATCCTCACTCTTTTTTCGGTCAATTGCTATTTTGCTTTGAAAAGATTGATCTCCCTTAATTAGTTCATCTAACGTCACATTATATAGCTCACTTAATTTAATAAGGTTCTCAATATCAGGATACCCTTTATTGTTCTCCCACTTATATACGGCTTGTCTTGATACATTCATTTCCCCAGCTAACTCTTCCCTCGATATCTGTTTCTCTTCTCTTAACTTCTGTAACTGTTCCCCTAAATTCACCTTCATCACCTCTAAGGCTTAGCTTACAATAAACATGTAAAAAATTCCATAAACGCTTAGTAACAAGATGTAAACTATTGGTTAACATAGCTGATATAAGTAATAATCGCTGTATATGTACACCATTAACAAATAAAAAAAGCTAGCATAAAGCTAACTTTTTTAAGTTAGAGATAAAGGCAGTCTAATAATTAGCAGCCGCCAAATCCTCCCCAACAAACACAGCCGATAATGATTAATAAGATAAACAGCACGATGATTAAAGCAAAACCACTGCCTCCGCCGTAACCGCAGCCGCCACCATAACCATAGCCACAACCTCCGCCATAACCGCCAAAGAACATAAACTCCACCTCCTTACCCTTCATACATGTAGCATATGATAAAAAAAAAAATTTGCTCCATGAAGTAAATAGAATAGGTTTTACATCAATATAAATAAAAAAATAATAACCTTTTAGTTTCTTTTACATACAATGAAGCATCCTCAGATCCCATAGATGAACTTTACTCCCTCTGCAATAGACTGTTCGAATCCACCCAATCAGTTCTATTGCGTATAAAAGCCCCCTACACAACCTAGAATAAAAAAGTGTTTCTCAAATTAGAGAAACACTTTTTTATTGTTATTAATAGCCAAATCCGCGGCCGCAACAGCTGCATCCAATAATGACAAGAAGAATAAATAGAACAACTAATAAAGCAAAACCAGAACCAAATCCACCATAACTAGACATATAAACACTTCCTTTCTTTGTATTTAACTAAAGGAAAAAACTTTGAATATACATGGGTTGAGATATTATATGTATGGATAACTGATATCGATTGGATTTAAGCTTAAAATGGGCTGCTTTGTTTAGCGATATCTAAATAACACAATGACTTTGAACTATTAAGAACCCTTCATTGTTAAAATGAAGGGTTTTTTGACTATCAGCACCAAGGGCAAGGTCTAGGGTAACAGCTTGGAGCAAAAAAATGTTGATGTGTTTCTTGACATACAACAGGTTCTGTAGGCGGGAATGAGTGCATATATTTATAATTTTTTTGATAAACATTTGTAGTATGACTAGGGTACACCACTGGCACCAATACATCTTGACCAATAAAAGATGATGTATTTTATTAAGGAAGAGCACTATAACCTTTTTAAGATGCTCTGTAATAGTAAAAATGAGGTGCTTTTTGGTTCACTCTGACAGGAGTAAAGGATTTTCCGATGTCAATTATTCCTTAAGATTAACATCAATCGCTGCGTTATCTATATTATTTAAAATGTTTTTATTTCGGTCATCTAATTCATTCCGTAAAAGTGAATTACGCGTAGCTTCGTATAGATCGTAGCTTCTTTCATCCACTGGAGAACTATGATCTTCACATATCATTTTTTCTGACTTTTTGGATTGATCTGCCATATCAATCACCTCCTCCGTATATTATGTGATTTGTATAGAAAAAAAATAAGAACTTTCTCCGTATAATCTTAATCTGTCTCCTTACTATTGTACCAAGTGCTTGTAAATCATCGGTTAACTGCTCACGCACATTTTATTGAAATATTACGTAATCTTATGTGGACAAAACCGTTTTTTGAGCATGCTTTTGGATGATTTCTGGAACCTCCATCAATGAATTAACGGTTATCAAATTGCCTTTTGGCTTAATATCAATTTCAACTTGGTTGTAACTCCACTCTAGTTCAGAAGGTACGTGAATCGCATGTATCCCCACTTCCACCGCTGGTCTTATATCCGTTTTTAATGAATTTCCGATCATCCAAGTCTTTTTGGGGTCGTAATTAATTTGGTTTAGTATTTCTTTTAGTGCAGGCGTATTTTTGTGTTCAGAAATAAACACCCTTTTTTCAAAGTATTTAGCCAGCTCTAGCTGAACGATTTTTCTGCTCTGATTTTCCTCGTCGCCACCTGTGTGTAAATAGAGATTATGGCCTTGTTCTTTAAGATTATCTAATACTTCATACATATCTGGTAAAGGTTCTACCGGCACTTCAAATACACTTTGACCAATTTTTTTGACCTTTTCCACTCTATCTTCACGAATATCTTGATTAGTTTGTTCACTAAAAAATAAATAAGTAGCTACTAATGATTCTGGAAAACGTGAAGAATGAAGGCCATATGTTTCGATGCTTTTTAGATCTATCTCTAATTGCTTTTTCTTTATTTCTTCTTTAGTTAGATTCTCAAACCATTCCTGCAATTGAGCCACGAAATGATTTATTGTATCTCTAAAATATTTATTACAGTGAACAAGCGTATCGTCTAAATTAAAAATTAATGTTTGCCTCTGCATTTCTTTGAATCCTTTCTATAATTGATGTCGAAGCAGTATATGCAAAAAATAATAACGATTTTTATTGACTATCCATACCTAAAACTAAAGTGAAATTTTAGGGGAAAGACCCTTCTAGCATATAAAATAGAAGGATCTTTTTATAAAATAAAAAGCTACAGGATATTCCTGCTAGTAAATATATCGTTCAAAATGTTCTCTATTCATATTTGTTTTGAACGTAGAAGTACTTAATCCTGAACGATTTATTAGTGACTCGGTGTCTTCGTCTTCTTTAGATATAGTCATTTCAAGACCTTGTATAGTGAACGGATCATACATATACGTTGTTTGTTCATTTTTTGTATGCAACATTAACTGCACCTCTACTAATAGCATTCATTTTTTTAATTATTTCAACTCGTTAACAGCAAGTTCTCTAATGAAAATATATACGTTCCCTGTGTCTTTATTAGGTTGTAATTTCTTGTGGATCTTCACCTTCAAGGTCCGTAAAAAAATTTTCTAATGTTTCTCGCGGATCAAGAGCGCGACCATCTTCTTCGACAATACGATTAAGTGTAGGATTATTATTGCTATCTTTATTTTTATAGTTGTTATAATCAACTCTTTCTAGACTTCCTGAATTATCAACGCCTTCAAAGTCTTTCTTTGGCATAAAAACACCTCCTAGTCCTATTATTCGAAAGTTTGAAGAGAAAATAAGTGGAAGGTTAAGTTATATTTTTATTTCATCCGAATTAATTAGATATTTGTTACAAGGGAGACATATTTAAAATGCTTAATTGTTTTACTAAATGGGGAAACTAAACCGTCAAAATCTAATTTAAAGAGGAGGAATATTAGTGGAAGGAAATCCAAGCACACGACAGTTTCAGGATGATTTAAAGCAGTATCAAATGCCAGAGTCAGTAAAGCAGCATAAGCCCGGAACTTATAGAGTCGGATTTGAATCAAACACTGGGATTGAAAAAGTACAGAATCAACAAGACGGAAGAGAAAATAAATAAGTTTGATCACTTTATACTTTTATATGACGAGGAGGACGTCCCATGGATCAACAAAAAATGCTAGCAAATGAATTAAGTAACATGCTTACAGAGAATAAGCTGCCGATTACAATTGAAGAAGACATCCATGAAATTTGCAGAGGTTTACAATCAGGTGAAATTAGCGTGAATGATTTGAAAGAAAAAGATCCATTTGTTGTAAATGCAGTTCAAGAAGCAATGGGTAGAATAAATAAACACAATTCTTAAAATAGCTATAAAAAGCAATCATTTTTATTAAGCCAAAGACTAACTCTTTAAAGAGTTAGTCTTTTGTCATTCAAATAGTAGACACATGAACATGAAAAAAGAATGACAAACGAACTGTCATCCTCTCTTCTACACATGGCAAGTGTTTAGTTTTTAAGCACAAGGAAATGAAACATCTAATCCCACTTTTTACAGTGTCGGTTGTTTCTAAAGATTAATATGCCAATGAAGTAAAGAAATATACATCCACTATTTACCATGAATATATTTCTTCCACAATAGGAATCTTAAGAAAAAAAAGGAGGTGACACAACATGGCAAACAACAAAAGCAGCAACAACAACGAATTATTAGTATACGGTGCTGAGCAAGCAATCGATCAAATGAAATACGAAATCGCGAGCGAATTTGGTGTAAACCTTGGTGCTGATACAACTGCACGCGCAAACGGATCAGTAGGTGGCGAAATCACAAAACGTCTTGTACAAATGGCTGAGCAACAACTTGGCGGCGGACGTTTCTAAGACAACTTTATAACGTGATGGCTGAAGGAAGAATGGATTTCCATTCTTCCTTTTTGTACGAATAAAAAAGGAAGGAGAGATTATATGCAGGGGAATCAGTCAGCTAAAGGAAATGTAGGTTTTAATGAAAAATCAGCAGCTTCTGAAACAGATGCACAAAAAGTAAAACAGGAAATCCAAAAAGATGTAAGTGAAGGACAAGGCGCAATGACTTCTCGAGAGGCGGGCGCAATGCGCGATTAAAAACCAATTTGAGCGGTTTTTAATCATGAAATTTTTATACAAGAACCTAAAAAAAGTACCCCGATTAACCGAGGTACTTTTAGCAATCTAGTCTATTCGATGCGAGACCTGCTTTTGAAAAATAAAATCCAAAAGTCTACTATATAAAATCGAACCTATCTTGTACACCTAGAAAATAGTTAGTTTGTATTTTGTCCCCCGCCGTTCAGCCCTTCTTTTATGTATGTGTTAACCTGACTATTTGAAAGCAGTCCAATATGGCCAATGCCATAAAGCTGAATATTTCTTGCTCCTTGCAACCTAGAGAGACTATTAACAACAATTTGATCATTTATGCTGTAGATCGACGTATAAAGAATTTTTTGATTGGGATCTGTACCTGGGAGTGCAGTAGAAGAAACTAAACCATTTGCTCCTCCTAACGTCACGACATTTTCAATCTTATCTCCTCCCCCTAAATATTTAATATAGTACAGCGTGTTCGCTCCTCCCATGCTATGAGCAACGATATCTATCTTCTTAGCTCCTGTCTCTTTCAAAACTTGATCAATATATCGAGCAAGCTGAGGTCCATTATTAAAATTATTGCCTGTCTTATCTGCAAAATCAATGGCATAAAGATTATTGCGATCCCATCCTTGAGCGATTAAATAGTTTTTAATGGCAATAAAGTTATAGGACGCACCGCTTATTCCATGAACAAGAATAACCGGATTATGGCTTGTTGATTCAGCTTTAGCACTCGAAGGCTGAATTCCTAAAGCCGATACAATTAAGGATAAAGCAAAAATGAACGAGACAAACGTTTTCTTCATTTCTTATTTCCTCCTCACAAATATGTCATTAACAACATCTATAGATTATATATACAAACCTCAATATGAAAAACTTATACTTTTCGGTTATTTATATCCATATCGATGTGTTATCTACGAGTATTTTTTATAGTTTATATAACAAAAAGCAACGCCCACTTCTATTATGTTAGCTTCTTTTTATAATTGCATAAAAAAATCCCTCAGAAATAATTCTGAGAGATCCGTACTATAAATTAACCTGTAAAAAACCTTATCGCACTTATTAATATAAAATGTATGAGCATTGCAAATAAAATGATTACGTCCAAACATCTATTGAAGCAATTAAGGTTAATTATTGTTTTGTTTATACTCTGCATCAAAAGAGTTTTCACCTGCATGAACCGACAGCAAGGTGTCAGCATAGCCAACAAGCCTATTGACCAGCTCATCTGCAATTGCATAAACAAGAGAATGGGTTTCTGCTCTAAACAGTGCTGGATCATCTAAAATAACTGTGGTGTTAATAAACACATCTCTATTTCCATAAAGGTTATAATGAATCATTGCTTTTCCTGCTGCTCCACTCGTTCTTGGATCTTCATAACCTGGAAGAAATACGTACCATTCTTCTGCTGTAGCAGATCGAAAATTCTTCGTAAAAGTCATTCCGTTGATAACTTTTTCAATCTGCATTTTTTGCTCTAAATGAGTTGCATCTACAATTTTCTTTTTCATAAAGTACTCCTCATAAAATTAGCGAAATTCTTTATCAGCAGGTGTAGCCTCTACGGCGATTTGGTAAGCATCTAAAATGGATTCACGTTCCTCGGAATCATTCAGTCCAACAAGATATTGTTCACCATCATCATCTTCAACACGCATTAACAGCGCTTCCTCATCCTCATTCGATTGTAACAAAGCATAATTCCGATCTCTCATGTTAAATAAAGCCTCAACCGCATATTGTTTTTCAATACCTTTTTCATCTTCAATTGTTATATAGTCTCTTTCCCTACTGTTCACTTTTCACTCACCTCCATCAAAATCTTCCCGATTACTTTATCCATTCTTTTTCGCTTCTATAAGTATAAAAATGAGATTTAATAGCAAAAAGAGAGTATTGGGTTACGTTAATGCTATATCTAAAAGGAGATCTCTTAAAAATCATCTCCTTTTCTTCTCCGCATAAAGTCACTTTTTTAAAGAGCTGAAAATAGGTATTTATTCGTCTATTGGAGAGTACAACTGTAAGAAATGATTAAAAAAACGTTTTTATAATATCTTGTTGTGAATGACATTCATGGCAATAACAATTAATTTCTAAAGCATCTTCTGTAAGAGTATGTATAGTTTCTTTTCTACACTTTTTACAATATTCTTTTTTCTGACGTTTCTTTGACAATACAACCTCTTCCTCTCTTGCATTTTTTAATTTTATGCTCCGTATAGAAATAAACATTAATATATTTCCTTGTATTGATTGTTTCACTTTTCGTTTATGGTAATCTTTAACACCTTGTTGAATAGCTATGGTTAGCTTCTGGTGAGCATGGTCTTCACAAGTATAAAATGAACCTATACTGACTAAAACAGGTTTATTCTCTATTTTAGTTTTTTAAATGCCCCTTTCCCCCAAGAGCAGAGTTATACGCATGTTGAAAGAGATAAAATGGTACCTTATAAAGTAAATAATTTGCTTTTTCATTAATATTCCCATCCATATTTAGCTTGGATTTAATTGTGAATTTTAACTTTTTTTATTACAAGAAGGTACTCTTTCATAAGTAGAGGCCATCATCTTTTAATTAATAAGTTAATTTTTTCTAAAAAGAGGATTGCAATTGCAATCCTCTTTCCACATGGCAGCTATATATTAGATAACAAGGAAATGAAGGAGGTATTTCGATAATTTGTGGAGAGAAATATATCCATCACTACTGTCTTTATTATTACAATTGAAATATCTTTTATTCAGTCAATACTTTCCTTGTATGTGATTTTGCTTAATACACATGATAATGGCATACAATCAGGGGAGGTGAAAGAATATGTCAAATAACAGCGGTAATAACAATGAATTATTAGTATACGGTGCTGAACAAGCAATCGATCAAATGAAGTATGAAATCGCGAGCGAATTTGGTGTAAACCTTGGCGCTGATACAACTGCACGTGCAAACGGATCAGTAGGTGGCGAAATCACAAAACGTCTTGTACAAATGGCTGAGCAACAACTTGGCGGCGGACGTTTCTAAGACAATTTTATAATAATGGCTGAAGGAAGAGTGGGTATCCATTCTTCCTTTTACACATAAAGAATTCCGTAGTTTTTTTAATGTCGCATACGTTGGATGCGCTTCTACCATCCTCTTTGATTTCTTAATGTCGTAATATGAGCAATATGGTGCTTCCCATGCCAAGCATAAGTAGCTATCAATTGCTCAATCGTCACTTCCCCGTTTTCAGGATGGTAGATCATTTTCTTCAAATCTTTTTCATTAAGCGAGCTTAACAATTTATGAAGACGCTTATGTAAAGCCGCAAAAAGTTGGAGAGAGACTTCTATAGATAAATCATTATCAGATAGAGTTGACCAAGCCACTTCATCATATGCCTTAATAGTAGGCGCTTGCTCTGTTAAACCTAATTTAAAACGGGTATAAGCGTTTAAATGGGAGTCAGCTAAATGATGGACAACTTGACTTAATTTCCAACCGCCTTCTCGATAAGGTGTAGCTAATTGCTCGTTTGTCAGCCCTTCTACAGCATCAGCTAATTGGTTTGGTGCATCTCCAATGTCACGAATCCAGTCTTGAATATCGTCTTTCTGAATATTTTCTTTCGCTATAAATTTCCCAATAGGATATTGATTAAACATATTTCCTCATCCCTTTCTATTTGTATTAATATCTATTATAGCAAGTTTAGTTATATATAAATCCAAGTATTCATAATTTTCTATTCGAATAAAATGTTACAAATAAAGTAAAAAATCTTATCTTTACTATAAAATCTATCATATAAATATTTCTCTAAATCAATAGAACTTTTAATTCAAACAATAAACATATAGATAAACTTGCCGTAAAATTAAGTTGAGGTGAGTACAATGAGCAGTGATTATAAAAGCTATTTCTACAAAAAGAGCATCTATTTACTTATCAGAGCTCCTTTTCTTAGGTGCTAATATAAATTTATAGATAACCCCATTTACTACTACTTTACTTGATAATAACCTCTGCAAAAAACGGAGTTCTTCGGTTTAATGGCAATTAAAAATGAATTATAGATGTCTGAAGCAGAAATGAATCCGTTTATCCAACATATAAATAATAGGATTGATTTAGCATTTCCTGATATATAGAGTGACATAACAGCAGGGACTACCGATATTACAATAAAAGGCAAACTCATAAAGATCCAATATCTCGTTTTGGATAGAATGGCATTTGTATTTAACCAGAAAAATATTCCGCTAAATGTTAAGCTGGTATCACCTTTGTTATGTATGACTAAATGTGCAGACATTCGTGGATAATGAAGACAAAAACCCCTATTACGATGAGATAAAATAGATTGATGTGAGTGAAGCTTGCTCCAAAGAAATAGGGTATCAGTAGAATAATAATTTGAAGTAAATATACAAACTTCATATAATGTTTTCGATATCACGTATTCTGTATAAAAGGCGTCCATTCAGAAAAGTCCATATTTATTTGTGGTCAGTGGCAAAACCAAATAATGATAAGGGTTCATCCTCCCTCATGTAAACTTCAGCTAATTTCACGTTTGTTTTAACATAAAATCTCCTAATATATTAAGCTTTGTTATTTAAATACTGAGTAAGTAAATGAACTGTGCTTTCTTGTTTTTTCTCTAATGCAACCTCTAAAGGTGTTTTACCATCATCTTTTTGTATTTTGATATCTGCCCCATTTTCTATAAGAAGTTTAATCATACCTTCATCTCCTAGTAAAGAGGCCTCGTGAAGGCTAGTCCATCCTCCGCTTTGTTTTGCATTTACATCTGCACCTTTTGTAAGCAACAAATCTACAGCTTGAATTTGCTTATTTGCTACTGCTGCATGAAGCGGCATGTTTTCATTAGAATTTTTAGCTTTAGCATGAATATCAGCCCCCAATGACAACAATAACCTGGCACTATCCATTTGTCCAAAATAACAAGCTAAATGTAAAGGCGTCCATCCATCTGAATTAAAAGCGTTAAGTAAAGATGGCTCTTTATTTAACAAAATTCTTATCTCTTTACTCTCTCCATTCACTGCAGCATTTGTTATTTGATCAATATATTCCATTTCACACCCCCAATATATGGAAATAATTTCGTTATATTTCCATTTTATCATAGGTTAGTGAATAAATACGATATACACCCTTAGTTACCATAATCACCGTTTGGAAACCAACAAATAAAAGAGCCTTGAAAAAGGCTCTTTTATTTGTTCTCTATTTACATTTGCTTTTTAAAAGTAAATGCTAGGCACCATATTAATTACACTGCGTCTGTCGTTATATATAAACTGGATGGAGTAATTTTTTTTTCTAAAATTAAGTATGGATGACATTTCATTAAAGCAAGTTTAAGAACTTCTGGTACTCTTTCTTCATCATAAGCGCATACTAAATATAATCCGCCTTTATTTACTAATTTGTCTGCTTCATTTTCAAACTCTTCTAAAATAGGTATAATTCCTTCTTGTTGTCCCCATTCTACATGAGCCCATATTTGAAAGGATATATTGTTTTTATAGAAAAGCCCTAAATTTTTAGAAAGGTGTTCGAAAATTATAGCAGGCTGAAAACTTCCACTTGAACAGTAATAATCAAAATTATTAATGGTATGTATATATGTTAATTGGTCTTTAGTTAGAACTCCCTCTAATTTTTTAAAAATCAACGGAATTAGTCTTTCACTTTCTATAACTAAAGTATGTCTCTCCTGTTCAATCCCTGAACCAATATAAGACACAAGATTGTCTAAGTAACTTCTCATATCGTCAATATTATAGTAAATATGAACGCTTTCATTTTTCTCTATTAATTGAGCAAACTGATTTTTCAAGTGTGTACGCTCCCTTATATAAAATCAACCTAAATTTTAAGACTCTTAAAATAGTGAAGTGTCTATTCGTTAGAACAATTCTATGCTTTGCATTCTTGTCTGTCAAAACTGGATGTTTTCCACTCTGTTTTGGGGTAGACGGCTCTCTTTTAGAATCGTGTATCAATTTTATTGCAAATGGTATAAAGTTTAGTCGGTTCGTCATGTACGCTACCAAGCCGATTATCATTACTAAGGAATACCATACCCATTTTCAAATACGATTAAACCCTAACAAGAAAGGATTACGAAATTAAGTTTACCTATCCTTTCATTAAATAAATTCTCATGTAGCATTACTTCCTATGTATAAATAAGAAGATTAGATATCTATTTTTTAGTTTGTATAGCCTATGCGAAACTAGTTACGAAAAAACGCCACTTACTTTAATAAGCGGCGTCTCTTCTTTTAGAAAACTTGAGTAAAGGCTACGATTAAAATCGTAATCCCGCTTATTAACGTTCCAAATTGACCTAATGTAAACTTTCCAATTTGAACATTTGCTGCTTTTTGCCCCACCATTACTCCTAACCATACTGTTATAAAACTACCAAATGCTGATGTAAGCGAAATAGCTAAAGGTGATAAACCAAGTAAACCAGCCCCTAGACCATTCGTAAGTGCATTCGCTGAAAGTGCAACACCCAGGACACTGCTTTCGATCCATCCAATATATCGTACTTTTTCTTGACCCGTACTACCTAATTCATCAATTCCGTTATTTCTTTGAGATCCAACTAATAAAATAATTCGAATCCCAATTAGCGTTAATAATACGACGGCTACAATAACATGGAACACTCCTGGTAAAATCGTTGAAATCTACCTTCCAAATATAATCCCCATCATGCTAAACAGGAAACAAATAGTTGCGATCAGTAAATTAGAAAGCCACTTTATTCTTATCTTTCGCACTCCATAAGATATTCCTACGCCAAAATTATCTACGCTTGACGATATTGCAAAACCTAATATGAATAACCATTGCATTTTACATTCTCCTTTTGATGATAATGTTGAGGAAATTTGCTTACTTTCTGCATATATTGTTGATAAACCTTCAATAAAATGATTACTACGCATTGAAAAATATAAAGAGGTGAATAGTGATGTCTAACATCCAAAATGAACAAAGTCTTGGTTTGTTATTAAGGTCTTTACTAAAGGAAAATTCTTTATCCATGAGGAAACTTAGCTCACTTACGGGGATTGATACGGCAACTATTTCACGGATTATAAATGGAAAGCAGCAGGCAAATCTACATCATTTAAAGCAATTTGCGCATTATTTAAATACTCCTCTTGAAGCATTAATTGACCCTGCTGGAGTTTCTTCAAACAATCGAGAAAATGAGTTAGAAACAGACATTTATTACTCTATTGATAAAATTCAAGAAATACTTAAATCTTTTAATATTGTGGATACAAACTTTACGATTGAACGTGTAAAACAAGAACTAACAAAATATAAGCAATATGCACAGACAGATGAAGGACACAACATGATTTGTAATAACTTTCAAACCAAAATAGAGCAAGTAGGCAGTGTTGGTACCTTCATTGACCAATTAAAGCAAATGTATCTTGAATATTGTCATGAAGAAACCTCAGCTGCTAAGCGCTCTATATTAGGAAGTGCGCTATTATATTTTATTTTGCCTACCGATATCATTCCAGACTATGTCTTTCCAATCGGCTATTTAGACGATGCAATAGCTGTACAGCTGGTAATGAATCAACTTACAGAATAAAACTGCCTGATGTTAAGTGAATTGAAGGCGGCGTAGTTATCTATATTTAGTGTGAAAATGGAACTTTCTCTTGGTCACGACGATGGGCGGGTAAATATTCTATTGCTTTCTTTACTTTAGATAATTCTTTTGGAATGATCTTTTCTACAACTTTTTCTTTTTCACATGGTTTGCATTGATTATGATTACACCTATGCGCACACATACCTAAAGGGATTTTCTCTCCTAAAAATGGATCTATATAAAATCCATTTTCAAACAACTTACTCTTAATAAATTTCTCATTTTGCAATCTGCAGCAAGTTACACAATAGTACATTTGTTTTCCACTCTCTTTCTTATACTTGATTTTGAAACATCTTATGAGAACTCATCAAAAGAAGTGCTTGTTCCTACATTAAAATTTGAAAAAACCTCATCAAACGTTGAAAAATACTCAACACACGTCATTTACAAACATATAGTTTAATAATGACAGCATGAAGAGTGGCATACTTTGAGGAGGGATAATGATGAAAACAAGAGGTTTTGTGAACGCTGTAATTGGTATCTGGTTTATTTTAGCCCCTTGGATGCTTGGGTTTTCATACGATGCAGGAGCTACTTCATCAAGTATTGTATTTGGAATTCTTCAAGTTATCATGTCCTCTTGGGGAGCTAATAAACCTGGATGGAATTCATGGCAAAACTGGATTTCACTCATTACTGGATTGTTGTTTATCCTTTTTCCCTTTATTTATTCATTAACAGATGGGGTACTTTGGTCTAGCATCATACTTGGGTTAATGACAGTAATATTTAGCTTATGGAGCTTGAGCTCTAAATCAAAACTAAAAGCTGTCAGTTAAAGAGTGAATAATATTCCATCATTTACTTAAACTATTCATGATGCCGCAACGCATCGACCTATGTGATAAGCAATTCTTGTAGCAGAAAAGCCTACATTGTTCTATTCAATACAACAAAACTTTGAGGAACGTTATAAAATATAAATTCAAAAAGACTGCCTAATTTGGCAGTCTTTTTTCTAGGTTATGAGAAGTGATAATGAATTTTATCTTCAACTTTTCTTAACATATCTTTATACGCTTCCTTATCAAGGTATCCAATACTTCCAAATAGTAAATGGTCTACCGTCTCAATTCCTGTAAAATCAAATATTCCAATGTCAGATGTCACTTTCAGGCCTGCAGTCATACCAATGCTGTCGTAAACTTCATTAGGGGTACCATGAGTGTTAATAATGAGCCCTTTTTTGCCTTTTAATAGCTTCACAATTCCTTCTTCTTCAGAAGCATAGGCAAACTCATATGCGAATACTCGATCGACATAACCTTTAAGGATGGCAGGAAGTCCTGTCCACCAAATAGGATAAATAAAGGTGATGATATCCGCTTCAGAAATAAATTCTTGTTCTACTTTAATATCATTAGGTATTTTCCCTGCCTTCATAGCTTCTGTATCTTCCGGCTTTAAAACAGGTTGAAAGTCAAGTTTATACAAATCGCGTACAACAACTTCGTGTCCATTTTTCTTTAAAGTATTAACTGCTGTATCTAAAATAGCATGATTTAAACTTTCAGGATTAGGATGTGCATATACAATAAGATGTTTCATAATGAAGAACCTCCATCTATAACTTTTTAATTTTCATTTACCTATTAGCTTTAATCTAATAGTATAATTTTAGACATTTTTTTAAAAGTAGGCATTTTTTTATGACATAGTCACAAAAATAGTACTATTGAGAAAGGGAGGGATTTATAGTGGCAAGAGCTTTTTTTAGTGATCCTCCAGAAGAACATAAAGAAGTTTGTCCTGTTACCCAAACACAAGATATTATTGCAGGAAAATGGAAAATCATTCTTCTATGGCATTTAAGTATAAAAACAAGAAGGTTTAATGAACTTCAAAGGCTGTTACCTACTATTTCAAAAGGAATCTTAACACGTCAATTAAGGGAATTGGAAAAAGATAATATGGTTCATAGGGAAGTATATAAAGAAGTTCCTCCGAAAGTGGAATACTCTTTAACCCCTTTAGGACAAAGCTTTATCCCTATTTTGTATAGTATGGGTGAATGGAGCAAAAAGCATTTAAAAAGGCAATCAAAATAAGCTTCTATTTCTTAGTGCACGTTGAGTTACCGTGATGTGCCTTATAGGAATAAGCTAAAGAGCACCCTGCTATTCTATAGGGTGCTCTTTAATTTCTATATAAAAACTAGTCCCTTAAAGAAATTCCCGATAATATTAAATTATTTATCCTAATTTTTCAAAGCCAGTTTCCAATATTTTATTCAGCCAGTTGTTTTAAATAGTTACGAAGACGAATTTTCGGATTTAATTCGGTATTTGTAATATGCTTTACGTATCGAATTGCACTTTGCATGATATCATAGTCACTAATTTTATTTGACCGATATTCAACAAAAGGAGGAAGATAGATCATGCCAACTAAACTAGCAGATGCCTGGAACGGCTTTGTTAATTCGCTTACTGAAAATAAATTATAACCGCCCGCTTGATAAGAATGTTCAGGCGAACCGATAGAAATAGCCAATACCCACTCCTTTCCGGTCAGCTTCGTTCCGCCAGGACCATGGGCCCAGCCAAAGGTAAACACTTCATCAAACCACTGTTTTAAAAGCGGAGGACTACTATACCAATACAGTGGAAACTGAAAAACAATACGATCATGGGCAAGAAGTAGTTGTTGTTCAAATTCCACATCAATGGGTTGATCATCATATTTGTCATAGAGATCATGAACAGTTAAATCTGTTTGACTCAAAACAGCTTCCTTCCACATTTTATTTACTCGAGAAGATTCAATATTTGGATGTGCAATGAGCACTAATGTTTTCATTTATGTACCTCCTTGTTATTTTTGATATGATTATATTGTATATTTTGTAATAAATTAGAGGAAGTACGCACATTAATTAAACATAGTATAAAACTGTATACTATAGGGAGGGAAATGGATGAGAAACAAAAAAGTAGGATTTAATTATTCACCCAGTAAAGTCGGGTGCCCAGTTGAAACCACATTAGATGTAATAGGCGGGAAATGGAAAGGAATTATACTCTATCATCTCATTGACGGAAAGAAACGTTTTAATGAGTTCCGAAAACTTTATCCTGGCATTACACAGCGGATGCTGACTTTACAATTAAGGGAATTAGAAAAAGACGGGATTGTTCACCGTGAAATTTATAAAGAAATCCCTCCAAAAGTAGAGTACTCTTTAACAGAATTCGGAAGATCTCTAGAACCAATCATTTTACTGATGAAAGACTGGGGAGAAAAGCATAAAAACAGAATTACTACTGCCAGAACAATAGAAAAAGAAGAAATTTGAACATGAAATACATTTATTAATAGATTAGTGTATTTCATGTATGACCTATGCACGAGCATTTACCGTAATCAACGTTCTCAGAAACCTCAAAAAGGGCTTTTAATTAGAATTAAAAGCCCTTTTTTAATAAGAAGATACATAATACCAGTTTTTATGTACTTTTTCTATTTGTTTAAAATCCCCATCAAAATCGCTTTTTGAAGGTTTATTATCGTTTGGGTCATATACAAACCCTGAGAAATTGTCTAGCATCCCACGGTATGTAAAGAAAAGAATTGATTTAGCCTTTCCTTTTGTTTCTAATACAATGGCTCCTCCACCTTTAGACAACTGAGTATACTCTTTAGGTAATTGAATAAGTGATGGATTATCAGATACATTAGGGTTAATGACACCATTTTCTATTTTAGCTGCAACCTCTTCTCTCTTATCTTGATGAATTTTAAAGTTCAGATCTAAATTGACTTGATTGAAGGGAAAGAAGAGCCATAATGCGATAGTAATAAGTTGAATAAAAAATGGTTGCCAATTTCTACTTTTAAAAAGATGAATCAGTGCCCATACAGTCATTATGATAAAGAAAGCATATACAAATAACCAAATAGGTAACATTAAAAATTCCGTTACAATATCAACCAGATTCCACTGAAAAAAGGACACTAGAATAACTAATAAACTACTAATTAACGATAAAAGCAACAATCGATTACGTTTCACACACTTTCCTCTTCCTGAAATAATTCTTTCTTTAACCTTAATTATATATCAAAATCCCTATAAAAACGTATTTATACTTCATACATAATTAGTTACCATAATGTTAATTCTCGGCACAAAAAAGAAGCTCAAGAACTATCGAACTAGCCCTTGAGCTTCTTTTCCCCAATGTCTTGGGATAGCTAAATTAGCTGGCAACTTTGTATGTACATTGCCCTTTGCCGCATTCATCTGTGCTTGAGTAAGAAAAATACTCCCTGCAAGGTCCGCACCACTTAAATCAGCATCCCTAAAGTCTGCACCAATAAGGTCTGTTAATCGTAGATCAGCCTCTCTAAGATCGGCAGCTATAAATAATGCTCCCCTTAAATTAGCTCCTCTGAGATTAGCTTTTCTTAGATTAGCACCAATATAATCACAGCTACGCTTAAGTTTCTTTCCTAACTTTTTAGTAGCTGTTTTAGGGCGTACTAATTCACTTGTACGTAAAAGCAAGCCATTCACTTTCATTCTATGTTCATGTACATCAATTTTCAAAATATCCTGTGGACTTTGTTCGATTAGATGTTCAGTTTCTTCAAAGGTAATTTTTAAATCATTGTGAATCGGTTTCGTTGCTTGGAAATCAAGTGCCTCACTTAAATACCAAAGCATTTCATGCAACTGTTGAATAATTGGAAACACATCAAACATTTCCTTAGCCCTCGTTTTGTTATCTCTCCAACTATTTCCTTCATAAATAATTTGAGAAACCCTTTGACCTGCCCCAAAACATTCATATCCCACACAACCTTTAAATCCTGTAGTTATGAGGTTTTTATGAATTGAACATGAATAATTTGACTGTAAATGACGGCAAGGAGTGCCACCATCTTTATCAAACGCAAAATCAGCAGATCTTGCATAAGGTAAGGCTACGCAGCACAAACCAAAACACTTTGAACAGTCGGAACGCAAATTATTTCGAGTATCATTATCTATTTCTGCTTTATTAGACAAAACAACCCATTCCTCCCATGTTAAATACCACAATATACTATTATATTAATAATAGTTAAAGAGAAAATAAAGGTAATTTTCAGGTTATATTCAGTGTGTAAGATCCGGATTTTGTTACCATAATCAGCTGTACAGGAACCAAAAATTTCATTATCTTATATAAGACGATAGAGTTTTAATCACCTATAATTACTTTCTACCGGTGTCCCTAAATTATCTAAATCTTGACTGATATTTAAGATAATTAAGTAATGCCATTCTCCTTTACGTTTCCCTAAATTCACTACTTGATGGACTTCAACATGATCATTTTCATACTCTCTAGCTGCTTCACACATTTCCCTCAATGTACTGCCAAACTCTGTGTTATCCCAATTTCTTACCGTCAAATCAATATAAGACTGGCTCTTTTTCAAATTCATATCTCACTCTCCCTATTATTAAAAATAACATTAAAGGAATAGTTTAGGTGAAATAACTTAGTTGCCATAATGTTAAATATCAGAAAAGTAAAAGGAATCTATAGTTATAGATTCCTTTTTATGGTTATATATTTGTTAATTAACAGCACACAAGATTATCTTACTGTAAACTGAATACTATACTCTTTAGGCTTAACAGTATGTAATTTATTAAAATATCGTAAATTAATATTTGAATAGGAGGAACTTATGCTATCGCTTCATAGAATTTTAAAATTGCGTGATTTAGAAATTTTCCAAGTAGCAAGAAATGGAGAAATCATATCTTTTGCAGTCATTGAAGACACTAGAAATCCATTTACAGAAGAAGATAAAAAACTAGATCCATTATGTTATATGGATGAAGAAGATATTAACGCGATTTTAAATGTCTTTAGGATTTCAATAATTAATGATGAAAAATTAAATGAAGAAGATTCAACCTTTCTAAGATCGTTCTTTTCAGATTTTGTTAATAATACAAATTTAACAAACTTTATTATTATAGAGTATATTCAAGAAGATTTGTATGGTCATGAAGTTAATATAAAATTTTTCAATAAAATTTTAAAGAATATAGGTTCAAATTATATTATTGAAGAATTTGATGAAATAAATTGGATTTATTTATCTCAAGATTAAAATATAAACTATACTTTTATACACCTATTAAAACGCATCCAAAATAGTATTTATCTCAAAAAATATGTTATAGTTTAGCTCCAATAATCGTTCATGCTTAATGCGTGTGAATGAACCCTTACAAAAAGCAGCCTCGCTTGCCAATGCCGAGGCTGCTTTTTCTTATTTCACAAGGACTTTTGTCTTAAAAATGGGTGTATTCCCTGCGAACAAATACTTAGAAATCGCATATCATAATGTACCTTCTAATTGAGCGAGGTATACTATTATAGGAGACTTGGTTAATTATATTAAAGATTTGGGCTTTCCAATTGCACTATCTTTTTATTTACTTGTTCGTATTGAAAGCAAATTAGATAGAATTACAGAACTGCTTCAAATTCTTATTGAAAAAAGGACAAGCAATAAGCAACTTCTGTTTTTATACCCAAAGCGAATTCGTACCTTCTTTTTCAAGATGCAGCACGTTCACTTCTATTCCCTTATCATATCCATGATCTCCACCTGGAAGAACAATCAAGCCACTCGCGGCAGCTAAAGAGGAAATAGCGCCTGACTTGTCCATTCCAACTGGCGTTACAACAAGCTTTCCGCCTTCGTCTGTAATTTCTCCTCGCACCATTCTCGTAAATGCATTAGGTTCTTTGAAACGGCCGTTTAATACGGCTGTTGTTTTATGTAAATGAGGCGCCGGTGAATGCAAAAAGCTACGAACAATCGGACGAACAAACAGCTCAAACCCAACATAGCAAGCAGATGGGTTTCCAGATAACCCAAACAGCAGCTGTCCGTTTCGTTCCGCGACTGTTGTGACGCTTCCTGGTCGCATCGCAATTTTGTTAAACAGCACATTCACGCCTAGTTTTTCGTAAATAGCCGGTAAATAATCATAGTCGCCAACCGATACGCCGCCGGTTGTCAGTAAAATATCCACTTCTTCAAGCGCTTTTTCTACCGCTTCATAGCAGCGATCAAAGTTGTCTTCAAGCTTACCTAGGTGTTTCGGAATCCCGCCGCTTCTTACGATTTGCGCGAGTACCATATAAGAGTTGCTGTTGCGAATTTTCCCTGGTTCTAACGGTTCATTTACATCAAGCAGTTCGCTTCCCGTTGTTAGCACACCGACAACCGGCTGCTTCACTACAGCCACATCCGCATAGCCAAACGTCGCTAAAAAAGCCGTGATTCCAGGATTAATGCGCGTTCCTTGTGAAACCAGCACGTCTCCTTTTTTTGTTTCTTCTCCTTTTAACGCAATGTGCTCCCACTTTGAAGCCCGTCGGCTTAACGCCATATACGTCTTGCCTTCTTTTTCATACGACTTCGTTACTTCAAGCATCACAACTGCATCACACGAATGAGGCACCTGTGCTCCTGTCATAATACGCACCGCTTGAAACGGCTTTACTTCTTCTTCAAAGACAGAGCCGGCGCCGATTTCACCTACAACTTCGAACTCCACAGGATGTTCACTTGAGACTTCTACGCAGTCTTGTGCTCGAACCGCAAAGCCGTCATAAAGCGATTTATTAAAATGAGGGACGTTTTGATCAGCGATAATATCTTCTCCTAAATAACGTCCGTAGCTTTCAGTGATCGATACGCGTTCGATGCTGCCTTTTCTTTTATATGCCATGACTTTTTCAATTGCTTCAGGAATTGAAATAGGTGTTCTGCTTTCTAACATACATTCTTCACTTCCTTTACATCTGTTCACTTTTTGCGCTATGGTGTAAAATCATAGCATATCTCACTATTTCTATCATACAACAAAATTTACTGAAAAAGGATGAAAACACTGATGTCTTCTTTTACACATTTTAATGACCAAGGCCGTGCCAATATGGTCGATATCAGCGAAAAATCTATCACTCGCCGCATTGCAACAGCTCGTTCAAGCATACTTGTTAACAAAGAAATTCACGAAGCCATTATAGAACATAAAATTGGAAAAGGCGACGTCCTTGCTGTTGCACAAGTAGCGGGAATCATGGCGGCAAAACGTACGTCTGACATTATTCCAATGTGCCACCCTCTTCTATTAAAAGGCGTGAACCTTTCATTTGACTGGGATACAAGCAATGATCAATACCGTTTATTAATAGAAGCAACTGTTAAAACAGAAGGCTCAACGGGCGTTGAAATGGAAGCTTTAACCGCCGCTTCTGCCTGTGCATTAACTGTCTATGATATGTGCAAAGCCATTGATAAAGGCATGATTATCGGCGAAACGTATTTACTTGAAAAATCAGGCGGCAAAAACGGTGACTACAAGCGCACAGAAGCTTAAAGGAGGGACACAATGAGCGTACACGAACATAAATCAAAAGCAACTCAGCCCGTTCGCTGTAAAGTCATTACGGTATCAGATACGCGTACAAAAGAAACTGATAAAAGCGGCGCGCTAATGATTGAACTTCTGAAAGAACACGACATGCAAGTCGCTTCATATGAAATTGTAAAAGACGACCAAACGTCGATTCAACAAGCGATACTTACCGGATGCAGTGATGACAGAATTGACGTTGTCCTCACAAACGGCGGGACAGGCATCACAAAACGAGACGTCACGATTGAAGCCGTTCAAGCGCTGATTCATAAAGAAATCGTCGGGTTTGGCGAGCTGTTTCGTATGCTGAGCTACACTGAAGATATTGGCAGCGCAGCGATTATGAGCCGAGCAATTGCTGGGACGATTAACGAAAAAGCCGTTTTTTCTACACCGGGATCAAGCGGTGCTGTTCGTCTAGCTATGACCAAGCTGATTTTGCCTGAGCTACGCCACGTTGTGTGGGAGCTAAACCGCCAGCGTTAACAAAATGCCTATGCACACGCATAGGCATTTTTATTAATCATAGTCTTTATGTACCCACTCATCTTCTGGAATCCCTAAATCTTCTCCAGAAAAACGTTCTTCTTTAAACGGATCTCCTCTAAGGTGAAAGCCGTTTTGCTCCCAAAAGCCAGGATGGTTTTCATCAATGGCTTCAAAGCCTCGAAGCCATTTGACACTTTTCCAAAAGTACAGATGCGGAACAATCAATCTTAACGGATATCCATGCTTAGCCGTAAGCGGCTCTCCGTTAAAGGAATGGGCAAGAAGAATATCATCTCTGAGTAAATCTTCCACCTCAATGTTTGACGTATAGTCATTGTCTCCGTGCAGCATGATGTATTTACTTTTTAACTCCACGCCAATTGCTTTTAAAAAGTCTGTAAACAGCACGCCCGTAAATTCATTATCAAGCCTCGTCCATCTCGTTACGCAGTGAATATCACATTTCACCGTCGTTTGCGGCATGTCCAATATATCTTGATATGAACGCGTCACTTCTTTGTCTACTAGCCCAAACACGCGAAGCGTCCACTCCTCTAGGTTGTACTTCGGCACGTCGCCTTCATGTAAAATGGGAAAGCGCTCCGTCACTACCTGACCCGGAGGCACTCGTCCTTCATATTTTGGATCAATTTCTGGTATTTTCATTCGTTTAATACGGTCTGCTTTGTTCAAAATATCACCTCTTTGTTTTTTCTACATAAAAAAGCCCTTCCTTAAATCGTTAAGGAAGAGCTTCGTTTCAGCTTCTTCCTTATCTCTAAGAGCAGCGCGCTCTTAAGGATTTGGCACCATTCTGTCATAGACAGCGGTTGCCGGGTTTCACAGGGCCAGTCCCTCCACCTCTCTTGATAAGGAAACAAATTGTATTTGTTTTATGTAATAAAGTCAGTATTAAGCTTTTTTTCAAAATTGTCAATATTATTTTTCTTTTTCACATAAAAACTTTAAAAACAGACAGGGTTACAAGGTTTTAATCTACTAAAATACAAACTAAGACTTTTACCCTTCTCCATCAATCATCGTATACTTCCTGGCAAAGCGCTTATAGTAAATTTGTTGATTCCCTTGTCCATCATTAAAAACAAGCTGGTTATGATCAATATCTTTTTCTTTTAACACATGGCCTTTTTTCACCATATAATGGAGGGCATCATCTCGATCCGTAGTCTTTGCTACATCTTGACTTTGCACTTCTAATTTATATACGGCTTTTGCGGTTTGAATGGGACGGTAATCCCCAAACACCTTTTCCCAATTTAATAGAAGCAGCGCGCCACAGAGTATTATACATCCTCCAGCTGCTACGGTTAGTAGGAACCGTTTCGACACTACCTTTCTCTCCTTTACATTCTTTTTCTTCTATTTAACACAACAGATTGCCCTAAACTTGTTTTTACCCCAAGTCCTAGATACACGGCTGCAATTCACATTACCTTTTTAACAAATAATTGATTTGTTGTCCTATAATTACAATTATTATCTACTTTTTTATAAAGACTTAGTATTCTTCCTATATTACTTTTTTTTACATAATAAAGGAATATAAACAAATCGTTTCGCCTATGAGAAACGAATCGTTTTTTTACTTTTTACTTCGACTGACGTTTACATTTTAAAAGGCGTGTTAAATTATATATATAACAGTTACTAACTCGACAGCTTTTTATTCTAAATAGAAATTAAGACTCCTTGACTACTCTCCCAAGGGTTTACCTATGCGGATGCTGCCTACCCCGCAAGGGGGGCTGCAGACGCTTAGGTCTATCACCCCCGACATGCCTGCTCTTTTGGTATGTCAGGGGTGATAAATCGATGTATATATAAAGGAGGAAAAAATTATGAAAGTGAAACAACGATTATCAAAAGTAGCAGCCACTGCAACCATTACAGGAATTGCTGCATTTGGATTTGCTCCTGTCGCTCAGTTTGATACACCAGCACATGCAGCTGTATCTCAAGAAACAAGCAGTCAAACAGCTGTAAAAAACATTAATGAAATTTATAATGCGGCGGTGCAAGGTGAAGTGCCACGCTTAACGGCAGACTTAAAAATCGGCAAAAACCTTCGTCAAGATGTCCGTGATCAGTTCGGCCCACCGCCTGAAGGTTCATCAAACAACTTTGACTACTATCATGCGGAAATGGGTCACCCTGGATATGCATTTGGCTATGACCAAAATAACGTGATTAACGAAATCCGCTATTTTGGTACAAATGTAGAGCGTCAAACAAATCTAGGCTCCATCACGCAAGCTAACTTAAAGAAAGAATTAGGTCAGCCGAACTTTACAAGCAAAGTAAAAGGTGATGGTACTACTCAAACAAAGTACACGTATCACGCCGGCGCTTATGATCTTGAATTTATCTTTGATGATGCCAAAACGTTAAATCATGTAAACTTAGTTGCAAAACCTTGAGTAATAGAAAAAGTAGCAGAAAATCTGCTACTTTTTTTCATGGAATAAAACTAATGCTGAATCAGCTACGTGTTCGTAGCCAATGTCTATGTAAATCTTATTAGACGTAGGGTTTGTAACGTCTGTGTATAAGCTTGTTGTTTGAAAACCGCTGTCTAGCATAAGCTGCGAAAGCGTGGACACACAGCTTGATGCATAGCCTTTTTTACGCTCTTCACGGGGCGTGTACACATAGTTAATCGTAATGTTATGGGCTGTTGGACGCGTGGCATTTGCCATGGATACATACTTCCCGTTTACTTCCCATAGAAACAACCCTCCCGCTTCAATAAAGGCTTCTCCTGCTTTTGCAGCTTGTTCTTTTGACACAGGCTCCCCAATGTTCTCCATAAACTTTTCTATCCATTCCGTCACTAGCGGAAGTTGCTTCAACCTTGCTTTTACTAGCACTCCGTCAGTATCCGAAGCTTTTTTCACTTTGTCTAACCGATAAATGCGCTGATCCATTTTTAAAGAAGCTTCTTGATTTTTTAAGTTTGCTAGTTGTTGAGAAAGATATAAAACCGTTTGTCTCTCTCCAACTAATCCGGGTATTTCGATTTCTTGTAATAGCTCAGCCGCTTCGTTCAGTTCAAGATCCGTTAGCTGCTGTATTTGAGACAGTATAATTTGCTGAGGATGCGTTTGCAGCAAAACAAGCGCAGCATGGTTATTTTTCAAAAAAACACCCATAAAATTCGGCTTGATGCTTTCATTTAAGCTGTGTAAAATGCCAAGCGCTAAGTTATGAAGAACTTCATTCTTTGATAAAAGCGGCTCTACTTGGTTTTTAAACTCCTGCACTTCTCTATATCTATGTAACTGGATCATTTTCTTTGTACCTCCGCAAATGCTCTTACTGGAAATGTTCCGGCTCCTTTTATTTTAGGAGGCACTGCGTAAAATAAAAATGGCTCTGTTAGTTGATCTAAGTGACATAAGTGTTCAGCAATCACAATATCCGCCCCTAACAGCAGCGTATGAGCTGGTCTTGCTTTCCCTTTTGTGTCATCAATATTCATCGAATCAATCCCAACAAGAGCCGGCTGTCGAGACACTAAATAAGCTGCTGCGCTTTCTGTTAAGTATGGATGATTTTCTAAGTAATCGTCTGTATTCCAGTAGCGATCCCATCCCGTATAAATTAATACCGCTTTGCCTTTTACGTCTACATGTTGAAAATGGGATTCATCAATAGCCGTTAAATTCGGGTCAACTGAAACGACTATTCCTTCTAACCCGGCTGTCTTATCAATAGCCGTTTGAGCTAAATCGGTTCCATCTTTGTATCTGTGAAACGGCACGTCAATATATGTACCGGTATTCGTGACCATTTCAATTTTACCGATTTGAAATTCAGTCCCTGGTTCATAAAGCTTCTTAGACGTTTCTCGGCTTAAATAGTCGCAAATAATTGGTGCCGGCAAGCCTTTATGTGTGATAACTCCATCTTCAATTACGTGACTTAGATCAATATACGTTCTTTTTTTCATACCTTCACCTACTTTTTAAATATTCAGTAAAAATATTCTAACACAAAAAACCTCTTCCTAGTTTCATAGAAAGAGGTTTTTTAGAGAACGCTACTAACTTGATAAACACACATCGTACGTGTGCTTTGTATAAACAAAGCCTTCAAAAATAAGGCGAGCTGTACGCACTACTTTGATTCCCTTAACCTGTCCATTTTTTAAATCTGCACTGGTTTCCATAATTCCCATTGGATGCGCAAGACGAACCGTATCGCCTTTTAGCTGAACCATTTCTGACAGCAGCGTGCCTTTTGTATAAATCGCCGCTGTTGTACAAATTGCTCCGGTAATGGCAAGCGTTTGATGCGGCTTTTGCATAGACATCATCCGAATTAATAGATCCATTTGAGAAGCTGCTCTTTCTCTTCCAGTTCCGTCGCGGTGGTTCATAGGAGGAGCAATAATCGTCATTTTAGGAACGGCTGGTGATAGTTTAGTTGCTTTGTCTTGAGGTGCGAGTCCCGCTTTTTCCGCTGCAATTGAGCGTATTTCTTCAAGTAACATTAGCTGTTTTTCCGTGTATTCATGCGGAAGTTCCGTTCCTGTTAGGCCAATATCCGCTGCTTCAACAAATACAAGCGGATTTCCTACATCAACAATTGATGCTTTTATCTTTCCAATGGATGTGTGCAGCAAATCAATAGCATTTCCCGTCGGCAGCAGTTTTCCGGTAACGGCTCCTTCTCCGTTTTCAAATGAAAGATAAATAGGTGAACCTGTACCTGGCACTCCAGGAATCATACATGACCCTTCTGTTTTTACCGTTCCGTTTTCTACTTCTACTTCCGCTACGATTACTTTTTTTGTATTCGTGTTATAAATCCGTACTTTGGTTACCGGTTCCACAGCTTTGACAAGTCCTTGTTCGATTGCATAAGGTCCGACTGCTGAAGAGATATTGCCGCAGTTCCCTTTAAAATCAACGAGAGATTCGCTGATGCTGACCTGCGCAAACGTGTAGTCCACGTCAGCTTCTTCTAAATCTGACTTTTTAATAATCGCAATTTTACTCGTCAGCGAATTGGCACCGCCTAACCCGTCGATTTGACGGTGATCCGGACTTCCCATTATATCTAGCAAAAACGGTTCCCAATCCGATTTGTTCACAGGCATTTCTTCATGATTGATAAAAACTCCTTTACTCGTTCCACCTCTCATAACCGTTACAGGAATACGCGTCATATTAATCACCTTTCTCTCCTACTAACAAACGCCGAGGCGTTCATCAAAGCATTTTATTTTTTTACTATTTAGAACCGGTTCATTTGCCATTTATCGTATAATAGAGGTGGTCATAAGTAAAATACATAAAATTTATTGTCTTTTTAAAAATTTTTTTATAATCTAAATACAAGGGGGAATTGGGATGGATCAAAAAGATTGGAAATTAATTAAAACGCTTCACGAGGAAAAGAACATTACGCGAACGGCTGAAAGGCTCTATGTATCGCAGCCTTCTTTAAGCTACCGCCTTAAAAACCTTGAAGAAGAGTTTGGCGTGACGCTGTTTTTTAAAACAAAAAAAGGAATTGAGTTTACATCTGAAGGTGAGCACCTTGTTCGCTATGCAGAAAATATGTGGAAGCAGCTGCAAGAAACAAAAGACAGCATGCGTAATATGAGCGAAACCGTTACGGGAACGCTTCGCTTAGGGGTATCGAGTAACTTTGCACAGCATAAGCTTCCTAAAATTTTAAAGCAGTTCTCTCTTCACTACCCAAACGTGCAGTTCAGCGTTAATACTGGCTGGAGTACGCAAGTCATGAATCTATTGGACTCTTCGCGTGTTCACGTTGGTATTTTACGAGGCAATTATCCGTGGAACGGAGAAAAATCACTGCTGACGAAAGAACGGCTCTGCTTAATTTCTAAAAAAGAAATTGCCATCGATGACCTGCCGAATTTACCTTATATTAACTATAAAACCGATACGTCACTAAAAGATCTCATTCAAGACTGGTGGCATGACAAGTTTTCAGAACCTCCGTTTGTGGCAATGGAAGTTGACCGGCAAGAAACAGCCAAAGAAATGGTCAAAAATGATTTAGGCTTTGCGATTTTACCTGAAATTTGCCTTCACTCTAGCGACAACTTATATACATATGGACTTTCATACCGGGATGAATCACCTCTGCTTCGAAACACGTGGCTCATGTATGATCCCTCTTACTTAAATCTATCTGTTGTTAAGGCATTTATTGATTTTTTGAAGCTAAGTGAAAAGTAAAACAATCGTTAAAAAGTTTGTGCCTTTAGAGAATCTCTCTTTTGGACCAAGCTTTTTCCAGACTACCATTATAAAAATTTTTTATGAACTTTCTAAAAAAACCTATATTTCCTTTATTTTTTAAAATGTACTAACATAAAAACAAGAAACATCAGCGGGAGTAAAGAGCGGCTTTAAAAATTCTTAATAATCAAACTACTGCTCATACTTGGGGATGAGAGTTGTTAGTCACGTTTTTTTACTCTAAAAGTAAACGCTTTCAAAGGAAAGAGGGAAAATAAAGGAGGTTGTTTGAATGCTAGCACTACTAGGTTTTACAATGATCATTGTCTTTACGTATCTGATTATGTCAAAAAGGATGTCTCCTATCGTAGCTTTAATGGTCATTCCGCTTCTTTTTGCCGTGATTGGAGGATTTGGTAAAGGCGTTGGAGACATGATGCTAGAAGGGTTAAAACAAGTAGCCCCGTCAGCTGCGATGCTGCTGTTTGCCATTTTATATTTCGGCGTTATGATCGATGCCGGCCTGTTTGATCCATTAATCAAACAGCTGTTAAAAATCGTAAAAGGCGATCCGCTTAAAATCGTGATTGGAACGGCTCTTCTATCGCTTTTAGTTGCACTAGACGGAGATGGTACAACCACTTATATGATTACGGTTTCTGCTCTTCTTCCACTTTATAAACGCCTGAATATGAGCCCGTTAGTGTTAACGACAGTTGCGATGCTTTCTCTTAGTATTATGAGCAGCATGACGCCTTGGGGAGGCCCGGCTACTCGCGCGATTGTTGCCCTTCACCTCGATGCATCAGAGTTCTTTATTCCGCTTCTTCCAACATTAATTGGCGGCGCTTTATGGGTTATCTTTACAGGCTATATCCTTGGAAAAAAAGAGCGCAGACGACTTGGTGCGATTGACATCGAGCAGTTTGAATTAAAAAGCTCACTTGCTTTTGCTGAAGACGCGTCCTTAACTTCTCAAGAAGATATTACACAGCCAAAAAAAATCTGGATTAACTTAGCTCTAACAATTGTACTAATGGTCGTATTGGTCTCTGGTATTTGGTCTGTTTCTGTTTTATTTATGATTGGTTTTGCACTTGCTCTTATGATTAACTATCCAAAACTTGAGGATCAAAAAGAACGTTTAATGGCTCATGCAGGCAACGCGTTAACCGTTGCAGCGCTTGTCTTTGCAGCGGGTATTTTCACAGGAATTTTATCCGGCACTAAAATGGTCGATGAAATGGCCAGCCTGTTAATTCATTTAGTTCCTGATTCACTCGGTTCATTTTTACCGACAATCGTCGCTTTAACAAGCATGCCGTTTACATTTGTGATGAGCAACGACGCCTATTACTTTGGTGTTTTACCAATATTTTCTGAAACCGCTGCTTCTTACGGAATTAACCCGCTGGAAATTGCACGAGCTTCGGTACTCGGACAACCTGTTCATCTGCTAAGTCCACTCGTTGCGTCTACCTTCTTACTTGTAGGTATGGTAGGTGTTGATCTTGGTGAACATCAGCGCTTTGCATTTAAATGGGCGGTTTTAACCTCTCTTGTTTTGATTGTCCTTGCTATTGTAACAGGCGCACTTACGTTATTTTAATAGGAAATAAAAGCTGTTATGGCTTTTTATTAATAAATATGGTTGGAGGAACCTTTTAAATGTATGTAATTACGTGTTATGTAAAAAAAGGTGAAATAAAAATGTACGAGTTTGACAGTAAAGAAGAAGCGCTTTCTCAGCTAAAAAGGCTGAAGGGCTGCACAATTCTTTCAGAAGTTGTTTACTTTAATGATTTATCGGTTGTTCCGATAGCTATTTAATTACGTATTACTCAACCCTATAGGTACAAACTTGATAAGCTTCCTTTCGCTCAAAAGGAAGCTTCTTTTTTTATGTTTTTTGTACACTCTGGCCAAGCGGATTATGGAACAGCTGCTAGCACCTTTCCTCTCATGAGCCTTTTATTAAGTCTGGTTCATTTTGTTTCCTTGCTTCAATCATATGAATAATTCGGTTTATATGGGGAGTCAACACAGAGCATTTTTGATAGAAGGCTCCGTCTACAACAAGCAGCTCTTCATCCATTCCACAAAACTTACAGCGCAGCTCTTGTGGCCCTGCATAGGATGTGTGATAGACAGTATCGTTAAAGATGGTGTAAAAAGTATCCCTTTGCTGCGCATCGTAAAAGCCATATTCTTTATTAGTGTCATCACGGTAATTAACTCCATAATTCCGTTCAAATTCTTCTTGAGTAAATTGATCCTGTAAAAGTTCATTTTCGAGTAGTTTCCTTAAACAGTACTCTATTTCTTCGTAGTTAAATGAACAATCATGTACGTAAACTTCTAGTTCTTCATTGCTGTTCTCTTTTACCATCACTTCGCTACCGCAAATATTACAGGGGTGTTTAGGACGCTGTTTATCAAAATAAGAGAGCGTTTGTACCTTTTCAACTATCATTTCATCGTTAATCTTTTTAAATTTAATCATCACATTTTCTGTTTGACTAATGTTTTCGTTATACATCATCACTTCATATTCATCTATATTCTTTTCGTTTTTTTTTCGACTCCAATGTTCAATTACTTCATATGAAGAAATAGTAAAAAACTCTTTAAAATTCACTATTAACATGCATCCTTCCAAAAAAGTTTACGTTCTCTGTGTACCAAACATGCTCTATACTATCATTTTTTCAAAGACTTACACCACTAAACGAACTTTTTTAGGTTCAAGCATATCTTTTTTATAACCTTCATACATAACACTAACCCTTTTATAAGGAGGTCTTTATGAATACGTATGTAATGATCAGCATTGGCGTTGTTGCCAGCGCATTTTTATTTCGGAAATACCGCAAGCAAGTCGTTGAAATATATACAGTCAGTGAATTTATTCACGCTAAAAACGGAGCAGTTGCGACGAGTTCTACGTGGCTTGACAAGTTTTTTAAAGAGACCTACGCTACCGGTCCAAACTACGAAAAAACAGAGAATGACGTTAGCGAGGATGGAGACGGCGGTGAATAACTAAAACAAAAAAGAGATTGAGACATAGCTGCATCAATCCAATCTAAAGACGAACAAATTGGATACATGAGCTGAACTGCTTATTACACCGCTGTTGATTTCCGTGCAGGACTTCGCTTTCCGCGGGAGTCTCCGCCTTGCCCTCCAATCAAAAGCTAGAAGCACCTAAATAGATTAAACCTACCTTCACCCTACCAATAAAAAAATCCGAACGAAGTTGATTCTCCATCAAGAATCTTCCCCGTTCGGATCTTCCTTCAGCTAAAACACTTTTGTCCCAGCCTCTTTCGTATTAATCATCGCTTCCTAAAATACCAAAAAAGCGAAGCAAGTTGATGAATAGATTAATAAAATCTAAATACAACGATAGTGCCAGCATCGGAACAAGCTCTTCTGTAATTTCACCGTGCTTCATTTGGTTAAAATCATACAGCACATAAAGTGAGAAAACGATCGTGCCAATTACTGAAAATGCCATAAGTGCAGGCGTTGTTAGAGGACTAAACAGCGAGAAAATGCTGATGCACACTAATGCTAACAGCGCTACTAATAAAAAGCTGCCTAAAAAACCTAGATCTTTTTTCGTTTTTGCGCCAACCACACCCATCACTGTAAAAATAACGAACGTGCTCCCAAACGCATAAAGAACAACTTGTGCGCCCGCTACTGATGCATAGTGGCTAACAATCGGGAACAAGGTGATGCCTGATATAAATGAAAACGCATATGTAAAACCGTATCCTACGCTTTTTTTCTTTCTTAACATAAATGCCGCAATCAGCATAACAAGTTCAGCAATCGCTAAAGGAATAAAATAAGCCGGCGGCACATATTGCCCCACGTATAAGCCAACTGTTGAAATAAACAACGAAAAAATAAATGTTACTAATACTTTTTGAAACAGAGACCGCTGCTCTACTCCAATCACTTCTTGCATGTGTAAAACCTTCTTTCTAAAATCTGTTATATTTTATATAATACCTACCTTTTCAAGAAAAATAAAGATAATACCAAGGTCTTTTTTCTTATTTTATAGAAAAGCAAGCATAGACGACGTCGTCTATGCTTGCTTTTTACACCTTTATTTCGGCAAGAGAATTCCGTCGATAATTCCGTATGACTTTGCTTCTTCAGCACTCATAAAATAATCTCGTTCCGTATCATTCGCCACTTTTTCAACCGGCTGCCCCGTTCGTTGTGATATGATTTCATTGATATGCTGCTTCAGCTTTAAAATTCGGCGGGCACTAATCTCAATTTCAGTTGCCTGCCCTCTAGCCCCTCCTAGCGGCTGGTGAATCATAATTTCACTATTAGGAAGTGCATAGCGCTTTCCTTTTGTTCCGGCTAACAGAAGCAGTGCGCCAAAGGAAGCGGCCATGCCCGTGCAAATCGTTTGAACGTCCGGCTCGATATACTGCATCGTATCATAAATGGCAAACCCTGCTGAAGTCGAGCCCCCGGGACTGTTAATATAAAGTGAAATATCTTTTTTAGGATCATCTGCTGCGAGAAATAACAGCTGCGCGACCACACTGTTGGCAATATGATCATTTATTTCGTCTCCAATTAAGATAATTCGATCTTTTAACAGCCTAGAATAAATATCATATGAACGTTCACCGCGGTTACTTTGTTCAATTACATATGGAATGGTACTCATATATATCCTCCTTACAACACGTAATATGGCTATGCAGCCATGCAGAGAGTGCATGTCGGAGTATAAGTTGGTTTTTGGATAACGCTTTTTAATGAAGGAAGTGCATGAATCAAAAAAGCGGGATCCTGCGTTTCTAACGCTTTATAAAAAAGCTCTGACAGCTCTTTTTGTTCTTTTTCATCCCAAAAAAAATCTGTGGAAAACGGCTCACCGCCTTTTTCTAACCGCTGCTTGGCACGATGTAAATTGCTTTTTACCGCTGTTTCTGACATTTGTAAAATCGAAGCTATTTCTTTCAGCTGATAGCGAAATCCTTCTTTTAAGAAAAAGATAACTGCTTGCTTCGGCGTAAATTGACTAAGCAGCAGTTCGACAGAATGTCCTTTATTATCAAACGTATGCTTTTCAGCTTGTTGTTCCAAAGCTTTTTCTTCAGCTACTCCTTCACGCTTTCGTTTTCGCAGCAGGTCAATCCAGTGATGATACGCGATTTTATTTAACAGCGCGGAAGACAGCTTGTGCTCTTCACCTTTATATCGTTGAGCCTTTAAAAATGTTTCTTGCGCAATATCGTCTCCGTCCCACACATTTTGTGCTAAAAAGCGGCAGTACTGCTGCAATTTTGGGTAATGCTCGTTCCAGCATACATCGTCAAAGCTTTCTTTTTGTTTTTCGATTTTTTTTGAATGTGACATGATTTTCACTCCTTTTGCACTCTCTATTTAGTAAACGATTAAAGGAAGCTCAAAAGATACGGGGGATCAAACTTTTTTACACATTATATGCTTAAGCAGCTGTTTCTTTGTATTATAATGAAGATACTTTTATCTGAGGAGTCTAAAATAATATGCGAAGAAGAAGATTATACGGTAAGAAGAAAACGAACAAACTGCATTATAGAGACTTGACCTGTGAACACCCTCAGTCCGCTTTGCCTATGAGCTATACAAGTGACGCCCCTTTTTACTATTATGACGCGTCAGAAGATGAAAAACAAAACGATTTTGAACTATATTCAGAAATTTGTATCATGAATCAAGAACATTTTTTCATTAGAGGCTGTGTTGAAATTCCTGTTCTTAATGAACAAAGTCCTTTCATGTGGAACATCTGGGTTTCTTTAAGCGAAGAAAATTTTCACCGAATGATAGATTTAGGGGAAAGTGAAGAAAGAGAACATGAACCACCTTATTTCGGCTGGTTTTCAGTTTCAATACCAGGGTATCCTGAAACCCTAAATTTAAAAACAAATGTGCATACAAGATCCGTTGGAACACGGCCGCTCATCGAGTTAGAGCCGACGGATCACCCTTTAGCCGTCGAGCAGCGGGAAGGGCTAACTCTAGAACGAATCAAAGAAATACAAAAACAATTAGCTACGTATTAAAAAACCAAGACAGCCTCAGACTGTCTTGGTTTTTCACCTTTATGGCATGCGCTTTGCTCCGTAATATTTAGGCGCCCAGTAGCTGTCCACTTTATAATTTGTAATTTTTACACCCTCAGATGTGGATACGTGAACGACATAGTCATTTCCAATATAAATAGATGGAATAAGCGAACTTCCTTCAAAAAAGACGAGATCTCCCGGCTGTAAGTCAGATTTTGAAATGGTTTCTCCTTTTTCCCACTGCTGACTCGCATAGCGCGGAATGTCTTTTCCTGCTGCTTCTTTGTAAATGTATTGAACGAAACCAGCTGTATCAAAGCCTGTAGAAGGACTCATCCCATCTTGTGCGTAAGGCACTTCTCCAACATATTTAAGAGATTCCGTCACAAATGGATTGTCTTTTGACAGCGCTAAGTCATCGTAGCGCCTTGCTCCTGCATACTTAGACGTCCAATAGCTGCTCGTGAGGTAATCCACCGTCACGTTTTCACTGCGCTTAGCATGAATAAACTGATTGCCTCCTGCATAGATACCTACATGTGAAATACCTTCACGATACGTATCTTTAAAAAAGATAACGTCTCCTGGCTTTAAATCTGCGCGGGCAACTTCTTCTCCAACTTGCCACTGCTGATCGGTTGATCTCGGAAGATAGACATCTGATGCGTGCTGAAATACATACGCAACAAATGCGGAACAGTCAAAACCGTCCGTTGGCGACTCGCCTCCGAATACATACGGCGTACCGAGATGTTTTAGCGCTTCTGCAATGACTTCATTATCTTTTGCAATTTCCGGTGCTCCTGTAATACGCTTTGCTTTTGTAAAATGTGATGACCAATACACGCTGCTTGAAAGGTTTTTAACAACGACTTTTCCGTCCGAAGAAGATGCATAAATCATCTCATCGTTTCCGATAAAAATCGCGGCTATGTTCACTTCACCATCTCCATTGGTGTCAAAAAACAATACATCGCCTGCCTGCAGCTCATTTTTTCCGATTTCTGTTCCAAGCTCTGACTGTTCTTTCACCGAACGAGGAAGCATGGTATCAAGCGCTTGCTTAAATACATATTGAACGAAGCCAGAGCTGTCAAAACCTTCGCTTTGCGTCTCCCCTCCAGGCGTATAATCTGCACCTTCATACGTTTTTGCTTTTTCTGCAATCACACTGTCATTCATTTCAGCTTGTACGTGCACCGCATTTTCTACAGGAAAAGCGCCTTCATAAAAAGCAGCAAGACTAAGCCCTAACGCTGTGACCATAAGAGGTTTCATTACTTTCATATTTGCTCTCCTTTGTTTTTTATTTCACCCAAGAAGTTTTATATGTAGATGGTTCCTGTTAAAGTATGATGCAGATGGATAGGAATTTGCTAGTATCTTTTGGCTTAAATATACTTAGCTTCCAAAGTCCTGTAAAAAATCCAGAAAAAAAACTCGGCGCTTATGGCGCCGAGCTTTTTTATTTCATGCCCACTTGGATATTCGCTGCTTGTTGTTTTTGACGTAAATTTGCAATCCACTTGTAGTAAAGCGTAATCAAGAGAACAAAGATCCCTAGCGCAAAGTACAGTTTTGAGTATCCTAAAGCGCCTGCTGCAATTCCTAATACAAATGAACCAACCGCAATACCACTATCATAGAACGTAAAGAACGTAGCGGTTGCGTATGCACTTCGATGAGTAGGTGCCGCTTGAATCGCAAGCGTTTGAAAACTTGGAAGCAAAGTACCGTAGCCTAGTCCTACTAACGCACCGGAAAATAGCAGCATCCAAGAAGAATGCGTAAAGCTTAAGCTGAATAATCCAATTGCAAAGACAATACATGATGGAATAATCACGATGTTTGGACCAGCTTTATCAAATAATCTTCCCGTAAACGGTCGTGAAATCAGCATCGCAGCTGCGAACACGACAAAGAAAAAGCTTGCGGTTTTAATCAATCCAAGCGACTGTGCGTACACAGAAATAAAAGAAATAATACTTGCATACGAAAAGGAAACAAGAATACCCACAGATGAAATCGGCATTGATTTCTTTTCAAATAAATCGTTCAATGAAAATGATCTTTTTACTGACGGAGCAGCGTTTTCTTGAAGATTTTTAACAAGCATGCCGCACAGCCAGCCAACTAGCATAATCACGCCAAATATGAGGAAAATAATGTTATATGTCATATACTGATGAAGCGTTAGTGCTAAAAACGGCCCTGCAACAACGGCTAAGTTCATGGACATTCCGAAGTAGCCAAGTCCTTCTCCTCGTCTTTTAGCTGGCACTAAATCCGCTGCAATCGCTCCCGTGACGGTTGTTGCTAAGCTGAATGAAATTCCTTGAAAGAAGCGCAGTAATAGCAGCACGTTAAAATGGTGGATGAGCATATATAAGAAGGAAGAAAGCGCAAAAATGAGGGTACTAAATACAAGCGTTTTTTTCTTTCCGATTTGTTCAATGATTTTCCCTGAAAACGGTCTAACAATAATCGCAGATAATAAAAAGATCGTAACAACAAGCCCTGCCTGCGTACTTGTGCCGTCTAAGGCATCTAATACATAAATCGGCAGCAGCGTGAGCAATGCATAAAACACCACAAAAATAAAAAAGTTGGTAATTGCAATGCTGATAAAGCTTTTAGTCCAGATTGGCTCCTGCTGGTTCGTCATTCATTTCACCCTTTTCTGTAGATTTACAAATTTTCTTTAATAACGAAATAAGCTGATCCTGTTCGCTTTCGGATAAACGAATCAGCAGATTTTCTTCTAAACATTCAATTTCTTGCTGAATTCCCGGAAGCTTTTTCTCCGCTTGAGGAGATAAATAAACGATGCGCTCTCGTTTATCACTGCCTGCCTTCCGAACAATCCACCCGCTTTTTTCAAGCCTTGTTAACGTGCGCGTAACCGTTGGCGCCTCGACATTTAAATACTGCCAAATCTCTGTTTGCGTCATCGAGCCGAATCGCTTCAAACAAAATAGAATCGAATACTGTGAGCTGTATAGCCCGTACGCTTTTAACACTTCATTTACTTCTTTAATAGACAATCTCGACTTTTGATGAAGCTCATGAAACACCAAATTCTTCACTTTTCTCACCTCGCATTTTATTTACCTAGGTAACTAATTGCTCTTTTATTAGTATATGTGCTACTGCTCAATGTGTAAAGACGGCCAAAAAGAGCAAAAAACAGCTATTTTCTCTTTATTTCTACTAATGATTTACGCTTTCACTTCTATTTTCTTATTCTTTCGTAGCACGAAACTTTTTGTATATATTTACATGCGCCTGCAAACTCTGTTAAAGAAGACGAAACACTATGCGGGAGGCTGGTATATGTTTTCACTGCGCGGCGATGCTCATAAAGTCTACCTTAAATTAAAAAAAGCGGCTCATCACAACCAACCTGCAGAAGAAATTGATGAATTAGCGGAAATGGAAGAAATTTGGCAGCTTTACCTTACGCTAGACAGCCCTACTTTACGGAAGGTTTATTACCGAATGACCAAAGAAAAAAACGGCTCCGGCGTTATTCCCATTCTCGTTTCTGCCTTGCCTTGGCTCTTTTTTTTATTTTCTCAGCGGCTGCAGCAATTTTTATTTCGAGACGGCAGCTGGCTTTGGATTATTTTTGTGCTGCTGTATGTTTTTATTCTCATTCCAAGCGTGTTTCTTCATTTCCGTGAACAATCCTGGGCTTCTGTTCATATTGAAATTATTCAAGACATTTTAAAAGACCGTGAAAAAAAGCCGGAACCCCTTTGATTCCGGCTTTTTTTTACCTATTATGAAATAGCTTGTCTGCTTTCTACGTCTCGGCCTAACTTTCTTTTGATACGCTGCAGCGCGTTGTCAATTGACTTGACATGCGTATTTAGTTCTTTCGAAATTTCAGCGTATGAATGGCCGTCCATATACAGCGCCAGTGCTTTTCTTTCTAATTCACTAAGTGTTTCTGCAATTTTTAACTCGCGGTCTTCCACTTTTTCTTGATGAATCAGTACCGCTTCCGGATTAGCGATTTGATCTCCAGGAATCATATCCATCAGCGTATAATTTGATTCTTCATCATACAGAGGCTTGTCCAACGAAATGTACGAATTTAATGGACCGTGCTTTTGACGAGTAGCCGTTTTAATGGCCGTAATGATTTGTCTTGTGATGCATAACTCCGCAAACCCTTTAAAAGATGTTAACTTGTCTTCATTAAAGTCGCGAATTGCTTTGTACAGCCCAATCATCCCTTCTTGGACGATATCTTCTTTTTCAGCACCAATCAAAAAGTATTTTCTTGCTTTTCCCCTTACAAGATTTTGATACTTATTGATTAAATACTCCAATGATTTTTCGTCTCCACTATGAACCATTTCAACCAAAACATGATCCTCTAACATAGCATAATTTTGAACTTTTTCAATTACGATGCCTACGCTCACTCATATCCCCCCGTTACACTTAGTTGAGTTTTGATGTGTTCTAAACTGATGCATGATCTACTTGTTACGATGCTACTGCAATACGGTCCAGAAACGCAAAAAGCGTACAGAGTAAACTGTCGCTTTCCTCTCTCACTTTATGCTCCCCTGCATCTTTCTATAATCTATTATAAAAGAGTATAACCGATAAAAATCAAAAAGGTTGTCGAAATATGAAAGTGCTTGCAAAAAAAATCAATTTTTATAGAAAATTCACACAAATTACTTTATTATTTCATATAGTGACAGCAATCCGGAAAAAAATCAATAAAAAATCATTCCATATGAAATAAACTTACTCAAGCAGAGTAAGTCGAAGTTGCAGATGATGCTGCTCATATATAATTAGTTACCTTCTGGCTTATCAGCATTTTTTGTTCCTTTGCTTTTATAAGGCTTTGCATTTTTCTTCTTTTTTGCACTTGCCTGCCAGCGGTTCCACCCTTTTTTGCCGGTACCTCGCCCTGTACCGCCTTTGCCTTTTGCTTTACTCATAAGTATTCCTCCGTTACCTGCGTGTTTGCTACAATAAAAAAAGACCCCGTCCAAAGTCGGAGTCTTTTTTGGATTGCATAAAATTATGCTTTTACAACGTTAGCAGCTTGTGCACCGCGTTGACCTTGCTCGATATCGAAAGTCACTTTTTGACCTTCTTCTAAAGATTTGAATCCTTCGCCTTGAATCGCGCTGAAATGTACGAATACATCGTCTCCGCCTTCAATTTCGATGAAACCGAAACCTTTCTCTGCATTAAACCATTTTACTGTACCTTCAGTCATACTATTTCCTCCAGTTGTGGAATTACTCCACGCATATATTACTACCCTTGCTCAATCGTACTATTTCCAGATAAAAATTTCTATTGAAGAATATTTCTCTTCTTTCAATTTCATACCGAACAAAAATAATTAACCTTAGTGTAACATATCAATTTCCAAATAGCAAATTTCTGTTCTAAAACAGATTTTATATTCATTATGTATCTGCTAAAAGCCTCTGTGAAAGCCTTGAAGCTAACAAAATTTCTAAATCGCGATGCGGCATAAAGCTTTTATATCGAGCAAAGTTTATCATCTGCAAAAAAATCATTCATTTAATCAATTTACTTTCTTCTCATTCCATAGCCGTGTAATAGAAACGTTCTTCTTTTCAAGATCGCTTCGATACACATCAGGGTTCGTTAAACGCAACCATGTTATAATCTAGCTCGTTCAAATAATTTATTAACTGCTGAGCTTGCTGTACACCTTGTTCTGTGAGTGATGCTTTTTCTTCCTATCCTTCTGCTTCACAATGCCTAACTACTAAAAAAGTTTTTATTCAGCTTCCCTCCCTAACACAATAATATAACCATTAATTACAAAAAAAGATAATAATAGTATATAATGATACGTGATTTATAGCTAAGGAGGAACAACATGATTCGTGAACGATCACTTTTTACAAAGGGACTCATCCTTTTACTAGTTGTTTTTATTTTAAATATCCCTTTCCCTAACTCACCGCCGCTCATTAATTCTATTTTTTCTTTTTTAGGACTCCCCATTTATGGAAATGAAGCAACAATGACGGGATTTTACTATGCTAACAATGCATGGGCAATCATACTTTTAATAAGTCTTTTTTTACTTTATAAAAGTTTGAACCGGCACCGAGTAAAATTAACGATTTTGGCTGCATTGATCGTTGCGTCCGGTCCTGTATATATGGTTGAAGCCATGCAAAAGACCGTATTGCCAGGAATATATGCCGTTTCCTACGACGCTGAAAACAGCATTTGTACATTTGAGCTGAATAAAAAAGAAACCGTATTAACAGGTACCTGTGACCTTTCATTTGAAAATCACCGTTCAAAACCTGTTACGTTTGAAGTAGCACTCGATGAGCGCTTTCCATTTGAAGATGAACAGTATTTTTTACGTATGATGAACAAACCTAGACCTCATACCGTTACGTTAGAATCAAAAGGGTATCAAATTGTAGAAATTACTGCATCTGTCAAAATACCTGATTTACCTACGAAAACCTATAACGGTGATATGAATGGCTTTCATGTAAACATTTATCAAAACGGAAAGAAGCGCTATTTATAAGTATTGAAAAAAGCCCTTATAGGGCTTTTTTAATGAGTGAATTACCAGCCAAAGCCTCCGCCGTAGCAGCTGCAACCGATAATCACTAATAAAATAAATAATACAACTAATAAAGCAAAACCAGATCCATGACCATATCCAGCGTTTCCAGACATACGAACACTTCCTTTTCTTTAGTTACTCTTTCCTCAAGGAAAATGCTGCTTGCATTTCGCTTGAGTTGGATTATCTTATGCCTGAACACGCCGTTTTGACTCTGTTTTTTTACTTTTTCTTTATTCCCCCTATCCTCCACTTCGTTATTAAAGAAAGAAAACTGCATAAGAAAGGCGCTGGTACCTCTTCCTCTCCCGTTAAAAAGAGCCCTTATTTCCAATAAGGGCTCTTTTAAAAAATGATTTATTTCACTAGCTTACGACTTTCAGAAGACAGCATTTCCGCGCGCTTACCGATACCAAGTACATAGTAACTCAGCACGACAATAGCTAAAAAGATAATGCCGACAATAAGCGATATGCGCGTTTCGTCGTTAAACCACATACCTACAAGCACCATCAGTAAAAAAGCGATTGTTACGTAGTTCGTCACAGGCGCAAAAGGCATTTTAAATGGATGTTGATCCATCGCTGCTCCTTTTGCTTTTCGAAAACGAATCTGACTAATGAGAATCACAAACCACGGAATCATACCAGGAAGCACGCTCGCACTGTACACGTACACAAACACGTTTGGAGGCGCAATATAGTTTAAGACAACGCCCGCAGCTAAGCCAAGCATCACGGCAACGGTACTATAAATAGGCACACCGTTTCGAGAAACCTTTGTAAAGAATGCAGGAGCCTGTCCGTTCACACCTAACGTATAAAGCATACGTCCTGCGCTGAAAATTCCGCTATTGCATCCAGACATTGCCGCTGTGATAACCACGAAGTTAATAATTCCCGCAGCTGCTGTAATTCCTACTTTAGCAAATGTAGAAACAAATGGACTGCCGAGTGAATCCAGCTCGTTCCACGGATAGACCGTTACAATAACAAAGATGGCGCCGATATAAAAAATTAAAATACGCCAAATTAAGCTTTGAATCGCGCTTGTTAACGTTTTTTTAGGATTCTTTGCTTCCCCTGCTGTAATCCCAATAAGCTCTACTCCTTGATATGCAGCGATAACAAGCGACAGAGCAAAGAAAAATCCCGACCATCCGCCTGTAAAGAAACCGCCGTTTGCCCATAAATTCGACAGTCCGAGCGCTTCTCCGCCGTTTCCAAGACCGAAGAAAATAAGGCCAAGACCAGCGATAATCATCAGAACAATGGTAACAATTTTAATCATCGCAAACCAAAATTCAAATTCTCCAAAAGATTTCACCGAAATTAAATTTGCCGCACCGAGAATGATCATAGCGACAATTCCCGGAACCCACGCCGGCAAATGCGGAAACCAGTACTGCATATAAGCCCCGACGGCAATAATTTCTGCCATGCCGACAATCACCCATTGAAACCAGTTGCTCCAAGCCGTGATATAGCCAGCTAATGGATGAATATATTTATGACCAAATGTCGCAAACGAACCGGTGCTCGGTTCTAAATACAGCATTTCACCCATTGCACGCATAATAAAGAAAATAAAGACGCCGCAAATGGCATACGCAAGCAGGACGGATGGCCCCGTCCATTTAATTGTGCTTGCTGAACCCATGAACAATCCTACCCCAATCGTTCCTCCAAGGGCAATCATTTGAATATGACGAGACTCAAGCCCTCTTTTTAACTCTTTGTTTGCCAATTCACTTCCCCCTAGCCACTCGTGATGGTTTTCTCTTCTATTAAGAAATTCTTTTGTTCCCTTGTCCTGATAGGGAACTATTATCTTTTTTCTTTTTCATAAAAAAGTACGAACACACTACAAATACTGCAATTAGCAGCGTGAGATAAAATTGAGTGCGAAGTGAATCAATAAATGCCATCGCAATAAAGATGCTTGTGATCGCCGCAATCGTTCCATATGTTAAATAAGGAAACAGCCACATTCTGATTTTTAAAGCTTCCGGCTTTTCTTTTTCGTATTTTTTTCTCATGCGCAGCTGTGAAAAAGCAATAACAAGGTACACTAGAAGCGCTACGCCTCCCGATGCGTTTACTAAAAATAAAAAGATTTTATCAGGTGAAAGATAGTTAAAACCAACGCTGATGTAAGAAATCACGGTACACCCTACAATGGCATTAAACGGAATGCCTTTTTTATTCACTTTCAAAAACATGCGCGGCGCGTCTCCTTTTTGCGCCATTGAGTACAGCATACGAGAACTCGTGTATAGACCTGAATTTAAGCAAGACAAAACGGCAGTCAGTACGATAAAGTTCATAATTTGAGCCGCTGCCGGTACGTTTACCAGCTCTAAAATCGAAACGAACGGACTTTTCATCAAGCTTGAAGAATCCCATGGAAGGATGGTAACCAAGATTAAAATTGACCCAAGATAAAAAATTAAAATACGATAAATAACGGTATTCGTTGCGATGGTGATCGCTCGTTCAGGCTGAGCTGATTCTCCAGCCGCTGTTGCGACAATTTCCGTTCCCATAAAAGAAAACATTACAATCGCCACTCCTAAAAAGACAGAGCTGATGCCGTTTGGAAGAAATCCGCCTCTATGAAGAAGGTTCGACGCTCCCGGAGACTCTACTCCCGGTATTAAACCGAGGATAATCGCTCCTCCTAAAAGTAAAAACAGCACTAAACTAACCACTTTAATGAGTGAAAACCAATATTCAAATTCACCAAATGATTTAACGGAGTATAAGTTCGTTAAAGTTAATAAAAATGTTAGGATCAGACTCACACCCCAAGACGGTAAAGACGGAAACCAATATTGAATAATAGTGGAACCAGCAATCGCTTCAACTGCAATAACAATGACCCAGAAAAACCAGTATAGCCAGCCAATTGTGTAGCCGGCCCACGGCCCAAGCGCTTCTCTGGCATATGTGGCGAACGAGCCGCTTGAAGGATTAGCTGTAGACATTTCTCCCAGCATCCGCATAACTAAAATCACCAGTAAACCGGCAAACGCGTATGAAAAGATGGAGCCTGGACCTGCTGCGTTAATGAGCGATCCGCTTCCAATGAACAAACCGGCACCAATAATTCCTCCTAGAGAAATCATGGTTATGTGTCGAATTTTCAATTCTTTTTTTAACTCAGGCGGTTGATGACTCATGTTAAAATCCTCCTCATAAAAACCGTCATTTAAAGAATTACACGTTCTTCGCATCGCGCGTTAGATATGTAAGCCCTTACAAAAATGTGGATAAATAACTGCTGTTTTTCTACCCTCCCTCTATCTGCACATTCAAATGAAGCCTTCACTTGGCTCAAAAGCCAGCTTCATTCGACAAAAACTACTTTTCGAATTATATGATAATTTATCTTGAACAACTTTGTCTATTGTTTTTTTTGAAAGGAAGATTATTTTAGCTTACTAACAATAAACTCTTTCTACTATCGTAATTCTTTACTTCAAACCATCTTTCCATATACTTACCCATATTCTTTTTGTTCAAAATCACTATAAAAAACATAGATCGATTGGTTTTTTAAACAAAAGTGTTTATTTTTAAACTTTTTGAACATTTTTGTTAAAAAACTATGTACAAAACGATAATAACGTGATTATAATACAGGTATAGGGTGTTGGAATATTAATTATGTTGTAAATTTTCTAAAAAAGGGGTAATGAAAATGAACACAATGAATCTTAGCGAGATCAAAAATTACAAACACGAACCTTTCACTGACTTTACGGTTGCAGAAAACAAAGATGCATTTGAAGCTGCATTAGAACTTGTACAATCAGAGCTTGGAAAGGACTATCCTCTTGTAATTGGCGGGGAATTAATTACAACAGAAGATCAAATTCAGTCAATTAACCCAGCAAATAAAGCAGAAGTTATCGGCCGCGTCTCAAAAGCGGATCAAGACTTGGCTGAAAAAGCAATGCAAGCGGCACTTTCTACATTTAATACGTGGAAAAAAGAAGCGCCAGAAGCACGAGCAGATATTCTTTTCCGCGCAGCAGACATTATTCGACGCCGCAAACATGAATTTTCAGCTTACCTTGTAAAAGAAGCAGGAAAGCCGTGGAAAGAAGCGGATGCTGATACAGCAGAAGCGATTGACTTCCTTGAATACTACGCTCGTCAAATGGTGCAGCTAAAAGACGGCGCGCCTGTTGAAAGCCGTGAAGGTGAAGAAAATAAGTTTAATTACATTCCGCTTGGTGTCGGCGTTATTATTTCACCGTTTAACTTCCCGTTAGCGATCATGGCTGGAACAGCTGCAGCAGCGATCGTAGCAGGAAATACAGTTCTATTAAAACCGGCTAACAACACACCGGTGATTGCGGCAAAATTTGTAGAAGTAATGAAAGAAGCTGGCCTTCCAGACGGCGTATTAAACTACGTACCAGGAAGCGGAAGCGAGATTGGCGACTATTTAGTAGATCATCCAAAAACACGCTTCGTTTCATTTACAGGTTCTCGTGAAGTAGGCTGCCGCATTTATGAACGCGCAGCAAAAGTACAGCCTGGTCAAATCTGGCTAAAACGCGTCATTGCTGAAATGGGTGGTAAAGACACGGTCGTTGTAGATAGAGACGCCGATTTAGATTTAGCTGCTTCTTCTATTGTGTATTCAGCATTTGGTTTCTCTGGACAAAAGTGTTCAGCAGGCTCTCGTGCGGTTGTTCACCAAGACGTATACGATATCGTTCTTGAAAAAGCAGTTGCGCTTACAAAAACATTAACAATGGGCAGCCCTGAAGATGTGAATACCTATATGGGACCGGTTATTGATCAGGCTTCTTTCAACAAAATTACAAAGTACATTGAAATCGGCAAAGAAGAAGGCCGTTTAATGACTGGCGGAGAAGCAGATGATTCAAAAGGCTACTTCATTCAGCCTACAATCTTTGCAGATGTCGATGAAAAGGCACGTTTAATGCAAGAAGAAATCTTCGGCCCAGTTGTAGCATTCTGCAAAGCACGCGACTTCGATCATATGATGGAGATTGCTAACAATACAGACTACGGCTTAACAGGTGCCCTTCTTTCAAATACGCCTGAACACATCGAGCGTGCAAAAGAAGAGTTCCATGTCGGAAACCTTTACTTCAACCGCGGTTGTACAGGTGCCATTGTTGGGTACCAGCCGTTTGGCGGATTTAATATGTCAGGAACAGATTCAAAAGCTGGCGGTCCTGATTACTTAATCCTGCACTTACAAGCAAAAACAACAAGCACAACGCTTTAATACTCAGTAGAGCAGCCCTAGGCTGCTCTATCTTAAAACAACAAGGGATTTTTTCTATAGGGGGAGATATTTATGTTAGCAGAAGTATCTAAAAATGTGTTTCTTCACGCTTCCCAAAATAAAGCGCTAAATAAAGCGGCGAAAAAATGGGGCCTTCGCTTTGGTGCAGCTCAAGTGGTAGCTGGTGACACAATTGAACATGCAATCAAAAAAGTGCAAGAACTGAATGAAAAAGGACTTGTTTGCACGCTTGATCATTTAGGGGAATTTGTTTCAAGCAGAGAAGAAGCCATCGAAGCGACTCAATATAACGTCAGAACACTAGAAGCTATGGGCAAAGCTGGTGTAACATGCAACTTATCTGTAAAAATGACTCAGCTTGGTTTGGATATCGACCGCAGCTTTTGCGTTGAGAACATGCGCCGCATTCTTGAAACGGCGAAGAAATATGATAACTTTGTCCGAATCGACATGGAAGACTACGCTCACTGTCAAATGACGTTAGATATTTTACGAGAGCTTCGCGAGACGTTTGATAATGTCGGAACGGTTATTCAAGCTTACCTGTTCCGGGCTGAACAAGACGTAAAAGAGTTAAAAGGAATTCCTCTTCGTTTGGTAAAAGGCGCGTACCAAGAATCACCAACCGTAGCGTTTCAAGATAAAGCCCAAATTGATGAAAACTATATGCGAATTATCGAAGAGCATCTGCTCAGCGGAACATACACGGCCATTGCATCTCATGACCATAACATTATTGCAAAAGTAAAAGAGTTTGCTCACAAAAACAACATCCCGCGCACGCAGTTTGAATTTCAAATGCTGTACGGATTCCGAACAGATATGCAGCTTAGTCTTGCAAAAGAAGGCTATACAATGCGCGTATACGTTCCATTTGGCAACGACTGGTTTGGTTACTTTATGCGTCGCTTAGCAGAAAGACCGCAAAACGTAGCATTTGCTTTAAAAGGATTCTTTTCTAAATAAGCAATCTATTTAGTAAGTATCATAATGAAAACGCTATCATTTCTTTGTACCCTTTGTAGATGCTTCTATAAAGGGTTTTTTTATACTATTTCTCTTCCCTTTCAGTATGTATTACGATAAAATAACATTACGAACAAACGTTCCTTTACTATAAACAAAAAGGAGAGTACATATGAATCCTATATCAAAATTAGCACTGCCTCCTGCACTGGAGCCTTACCGAAAAAAAATCGAAAAAACATGTAAGCCTTACATCCATATTAATACCGTCATGAGCAGTCCAAAATTATATGAAAGCAAGTTTGGCGGCAACCCCTACCTTCCTCTAGAAGCAAGTCATCCTCTCGATTCCAAGGGTAAACCAATGCTGATGATGGCACAAATCAATTTTTCTGACGTGCCTGCCTATGAAAATATGCCATCACAAGGCATGCTTCAATTTTTTATTTGCGGAGCCGATAATGAAAACACAGGTGATGTGTACGGTCTTGATTTTGACCATCCTACGGCTCAAGAAGACTTTCGCGTCGTTTTCTACGAAGACGTAACAACCAACGAAAACAAGCTAACAACAGATTTCACGTATCTAGAAGACATTGATCGAGATATGTTCCCTATTCCTCAAGAAGTAGGCTTACAGTTTGAAGTACGAAGTGAACCCGTTTCCCCTACTGATTATCAATACAACGATATAGAATCAAATTTATTTGACGATGAAGAAACCGAAGAAATCTACTGGGATGAGCTTACGGGCGAGTATCATAAAATGGGCGGATATGCCTTTTTCGCTCAAACTGACCCACGAGAATACGATCAAGCACTGCGCGCATACAATATTCTGCTTCTTCAATTCGCCATGGATAACGAAGCTGATATTATGTTTGGTGATGCGGGGGTGGCAAATTTCTTCATCAAAGAAGAAGACCTTCGCAAGCGTAACTTTACAGATATTTTATACAACTGGGACTGCTGTTGAAAAAAACTCCCTCTTAGATGTAGTTCTAAGAGGGAGTTTTTTATATTACTGTTATTTACCACTCAACCTTTTTTTCCGGCCCTTGCGGCATTGAGCGTTTCTTTAAACTGCCGTAGCGCTTTTACATCTGCAAATGTGCTTGTAGGAATAACGTAGCCGCTCATTGCACTAACAAGTATAAAGATATGTTCATCAGTTTCTCTAATTTGAGTAATGCTTGACCAAGGAGTCTTCATTTCTCCTCTTGAACTTTTTTATGTTTTGTTAAATATCACGGTTTCTATCATATTTCTTTTTCTTTTTAATAGAGTAAATAGTAGATACATAAGATTCTCCTCTTAGAGTTCTCACCTGTTGATTTTAAAATTTCATTAGAGGAGGTTCATTTTATGAAAAATAAGTTTACTGAAAAGCCTAAAAAGCTTTTTTGGATACTTTCTTATAAATCATTGATTATAGCCATACTATTTGTTCTTTTAACATCTGTTGCTATTTTTGCCGTCACTTATTCAACTCTTCAGCATACGCTGCGCTCAAACGTTGTCTATCAAGCATTATCAAATTATAAAGCTCAAAGTTTGTTTTACTTGATGCATACGGAAAACCACCACTTTTCAAATGCCTTTGAAGAAGACTTCTCTCCGCCTCCTCTTTCTTCTGTCGCCTTGCAGCTTGCGACCAATATTCGCGTGGCGGATGCACGAAGTTTATTTGGATCCGAACTGCCCGGCTTTTCTATTTTTGATTCTCATATTCTATTAGCCGGTGAAGGAACGGATTATACAACCATTCCTCATGAATCGGCTCCTCCGCTCGAAAGCATTTCAGGGGAACGTGATTTGGATCCTGCTGAAAGCAAAACGTATGAAGAAAGCAAAAAGAAATCTCAAATACAGGCCAAGCAAAGCACGGGAGACAAAAAAGTTGTGTACATCTATCACACGCACAGCTGGGAATCTTATTTTCCTTTACTTAGTATGCAAGGTGAAGCAAATGAAAATAAAGCAGTTGATAACAAAACCAATATTACGCTCGTTGGTCAAATGCTAGGAATGGAATTAAAAGCGGATGGAATCGGCTCTGAAGTAGATACAACCAACATGACTCAAAAACTGAATGAAAAAGGCTGGGGTACAGGACGAGCCTATACGATGTCTCGCAGTGTAGTAGAAACAGCCCTTCAGCAAAACAAAGACGTAGATTATTTAATTGATATTCACCGCGATTCACTGCGCCAAGACAAAACAACGGCTACTATTAACGGCAAATCATACGCTAAAATGATGATTGTATTAGGTGAAGCGAACCCAAAATTTGATGAAAATGTTAAAATGGCCAAAGCTCTTCATGAAAAGCTTGAAGAAAAATACCCGGGTCTTAGCCGCGGAGTGTTAAGCAAAAAGAAAACAAGCGGAAATAACGGCTTGTATAATCAAGACTTATCCGATCGCTCCATTTTGATTGAAGTAGGAGGAGTCGATAACAACATGGAAGAACTCACAAATACCGTCAAAGCTTTTTCAGATGCGTTCAGCGAGTATTACTGGCAAGCTGAAAAAGTGAATGCGCAGTAAATGATTATATGTGTAAAAACAAACACTAGCTATCAAGATAGCTAGTGTTTGTTTTTACAAGAGTCGCACTTCGCCTTTTCTTCACACGCAAAGCACACCAGCTTTCCTTCAACAACCACACCGTTCAAAAATCCTTCTAAACAGTACACTTTCTTCTCGCATACCGTGCAGGTTCCTACGTACTCTTTCACGACTTTCTCACTCCTCACATAGTATTAAAAACCATAAAAAAGCTCTATTAAAGAGCTTCTTTCCCTACACATGTTTCTCCTTCATTTCAACAGACGGCTCATTTCCTCAGGAGAAAGCGGCTTATCAAATATATAGCCTTGACCGATATGACAGCCTTGTTCCGTCACAAACTGCAGCTGTTTTTCATTTTCAATTCCTTCTGCAGTTAAGTCAAAGTTAAGCTTTTTCCCCATTTGAATAATTGTTTCTACTAACACTTTTCCGACTTCGTCTAAGTCGTCAATAAATGATTTATCAATTTTCAACGTATTGATCGGCAAGTACTTAAGGTAGCTAAGGGAAGAATAACACGTTCCGAAATCATCCATCGCCACTTTTATCCCTAGACTCCGCAGGCGGTTTAGCACTTTTTTTGATTCTTGACTGTTTTGAATAACGCTTTCAGTGATTTCAAGTTCAAGAAAGTGCGGCTCAAGGCCTGTTTCTTTCAAGATCTGTTCCATATCGGTTACAAATCGTGAGGACTTCAGCTGAATCGGTGACACGTTTACCCCTATTTTACTAGCTTTTGAATTCATTTCTGTCCATATTCTCATTTGCTTACACGCTTCTTCTAACACCCACTTCCCGACCGGCACAATCAGACCTACTTCTTCTAAAATGGGCAAAAATTCATTTGGATAGACGGTACCAAATTTTGCGCTATTCCAACGGATGAGCGCTTCTGCCCCTATGACATCAGACGTTTTTAAATCGATTAACGGCTGATAAACCAATTTAAACTCATTTCTTTCGAGCGCATATTTCAACTCATTCTCCATACTGATTCTTTTAATCATTCGTTCATTTGATGAAGACGAACTCATTTCATATGTGTTTCGTCCATTTCGTTTTGCCACATACATCGCAATATCGGCTTGCTTAATGAGCCGATCGATTAGTTCATCTGCTTCTTTTGGAATAATATGCTGCCGACACTCCTTCGAAAATAGGCTTATGCCAACGCTCGTAGAAGTTAACACTTTATCTCCGTCTATATAAAAAGGCAGCGACATTTCTTTTACAATCCGCTCGGTCATTTCCTCAATTTCTGCAACAGTCTTCAGAGAATGCAGCACTAAAATGAACTCATCGCCCCCGTGCCGTGAGATAAAATCCGAGGAAGGAATAGATTTTCTCAACCTTTCTGCTACCCGCCTCAGCAGCACATCTCCGTGATGATGGCCAAGCGTATCATTTATTAATTTAAAGCGGTCTAAATCTAAAAATAAAATGGCCAGCAGTTCAAGAGATTCTTCATCTATAAGCAGTTTTTTCAGCTGCTTGTTTAACCAGTAGCGATTAGGCAAATTGGTTAAAGGATCATAATAAGCCATTTGCTTAATTTTTTCTTCGTACGCTTTTCGCTTTGTAATATCATTACGAATTGATACGTACTGATATGGTTTGCCTCGTTCGTCTAAAAAAGGAACGATAGTTGTATCTACCCAGTAATACGAACCGTCTTTTGCTTTATTTTTTATTTCTCCGTGCCATACCTTCCCTGACCTGATCGTGTTCCATAACTCTTTAAAAAACCGTTTTGAGTGATGTTTTGAATTAATAATACGATGATCTTCACCTAGGAGCTCTTGTCTTTCGTACTTAGAAATTTCACAGAATTTATCGTTCACGTGATTGATGAATCCGCGACTATCTGTAATAGCTACAATCGATGATTCATTTAACGCAAGCTCAATATCATTTAGTTTCTTCAGCGCTTCTTTAAATTTATATTCAAAATGCCTGTTTTCCATAGCCTATACACCTTTGTCAAAATTTTAACGATAAAACAAAACCCATAATGGAATGATAGAGAGGAATCGTGAATAATGAATACAATTTAATCAGCACCGGACAACGAATTGATTTGTCCAATTGCCTTACATTATTAAAATGGTAAGCGTACAATCGCTTTTTTCCTCTTTTTACCTTTACAAGCTTCTTACACGAAGTTTGTAAAAGAATTGATAGATAGTTTCGTTTATCCAAGTCGTTTATCACAACTTTTCTATGGTAACATTAAAATGATTTTTATAGAAATGAAAGTGTACTTTCTTCACTTAATTGCCATACCTTTTGATCGTGAATAGAAAAAAAGCCTCTGCTTCAACAGAGGCTTTTTCCGCTTTCTTCTTATGAATTCGCACGTGTCAGCCACGGAAGGATCAAATTTTGAAAGGTTTTGTTGTATACAACGATTCGGTTAATATAATACGGATCGTTATCTTTTGTAATGACATGCGGCGCTAAAATAGCTGCCTGGTGAAATCCAGCATCTTTCACAATTTTAGCTACATCATCATTTGTATTACCGTATGGATACGCAAAGTAAACGGGGTCCACTCCTAAATGGTTCTTGATCGTTTCTTTGCTTTTTCGTAAATCTTCAGCAAACGCGCTGTATTTAGCAGGCGTCAGAAATAAAGGCTTGTCTTCTTCCAAACGATGCATATCATATGTATGCGAACCAATGGTCGCAAGGCCGCTGTCCATCATTTCTTTTAGCTGATCCCACGAAGCCATATTTAAATTTTGAAAATCAGTTGCTCCCACTTGTCCTGCGATCACGTATAAGGTAAACGGAATGTTTTCCTTTTTTAAAATCGGAAACGCATTTTGATACACTGTACGGTCAATATCATCAAATGAAATCCAAACGCAGCGTTTTGGAAACGTCCCTTTTTGCTGATACGTTTCAATATCTTTTGGCGTAACAAACGTAGCATCAAGTTCCTTCAGCTTTTTTAACTGATGTTCCAACTCATTGCTGTAGACACTATACTCTGTCAGTTCGTCAGACTTTGTAACTGAGCTGACAATTCGATTAAACCAATTATGCTTACGCACGCGATGATAATTTAAGCCTAAGCATCCGTTCGTCTCAAACGTTGGCTCTACGGTCGTTGTTCCTTTCGCCTTGTCTTCCCAGTTCACTACCTTAAAGGAAATAAAGCCAACTACCGCTGCCGCAACCAAAAGGAAGAATACATATTTCTTCATGCGTGCTTCCTCTCCTCAATATGTTTTAACGGATTAACGTCAAACTCGATATAATTCGCACGCTGAAGTTCTTGAATTTGATCCTTAGGTAAAAGCTCAAGGCGCTCTAAATCTTTTATATTCGTATACGCCGGCTCTTTTCGTCGGTTTAAGCTTCCAAATCGCTTTTTGTTGTAGGATCTCCATAAAAAGAGAGATAGGAAAAAGAAACAAAAAATAACAAGCCCAATCACTAAAAACGTTCGAATCTCGCCGTTTGTTGTTTTGAACGTAATTTTCAATACCCCGCTGTAACGGTCATTTACTCCGATAACAGCTGAAAGAAAAAACCAAAAAACCATAGCACTATACAGCCAAAAAACAGATGAAATAACGATACTTATCACCAATCGAGCAAGAGGCTGTTTGGCTTGAATCATGATTTGCTCTTGGTTAAGCCGCGGTCTGGACTGCTCCATGTGGCATAGCCTCCTTTCACTCTAGATCTGATGGCGCGAGGAAATGCACTTATTACCACAACCGTATTCACAATCCAGTAAAGCGCCGGGTACCATGCGGCCCATACGTAATATCGCTTCACTCTGTCATATTTCGAATCAATTTTCAGCGCAATAAACAGCTGAATTAAGCTCATAAACACAAGGGAAAACGAGGTAAATGTAAACCAAAACAGCATGTCTTGAGGACTGCCCGCCGTAACAAGTAACAGCAGAGTTACAAACAGCCATGCGAATGACCAAAAGGTACTGATCCACTGTTCTAGATATACAACCCAAATTCTGCGCTGCTTCCATTTCAATAATACTTTCCAGTGGCGAAGCATTACCTCTTGGCCGCCTTGAGCCCAGCGTACTCGCTGCTTCCAAATTCCTTTTAAGGTCTCGGGCACGAGCATCCAGCACAGTGCTCTCGGTTCATAGCGGATATCCCAAAAGCGCTGCTGCAGCTTCCAGCTTACGGCGATATCTTCCGTAATCATGTCACGATCCCACAGTCCGACGTCCACAAGTGCTTTCTTTCGAAAAGCCACTACTACGCCTGAGACCGTCATTACTTTCCCTAAAATTCGCTGTGTTCGTTTAATAGAACCGATAATAGAAGAATACTCAACTAGCTGAATGCGACTCAGCAGCGTATTACGGTTTCGAATGCGCGGATTTCCGGTAACGGCTCCCAGCCGTTCCCCTTTATGAAGAAAATGATGAATTAGATAATACGGAGCGTTTTGATCTAAAATAGCGTCGGAATCTAAGCAGATTAAAAACTCGGCTTTAGATGCGTGCGCACCTAAATGTAACGCATTGGCTTTCCCTTTATTTTCATAAAGCTGAACCACACGAACTTCAGGATAATCCTTGCTGATCTGCTTTAATATTTCAGCTGTTCCATCCGTGCTTCCATCGTTAATAAGGATGATTTCTTTAGACGGATAATCTAACGCCAAAAGGTGCTTAAGCGTTTCTTCAATCGTCTCCTCTTCATTATAGCAAGGCACTAAAAAGCTCACTAACGGCCAGTCAATTGTTGAAAAATCAACTTTAGGATCTCGGTCTCGATAGCGTATGTAAATAAGCGTGCCAGCAATCCAAAATAAAGACATGATAAATGGATACCAGAAAACAAAGCTCGCAAGCTTTTCGAATCCAGGTATTAAGACGTGTTGCATATTCATTTTTCTGACTCCTTCACACCAATTAAAATTGCATAGAGTGACAATTTTATCACTAAATTGATTAAATAGAACATAGTAATTTTAACCATCTTAAAAAGAGTCTTTTAAACTACTTTTCTTCCTACATTATGAATTTATAAATATAAATAAGAAGCATCATTCTTCACTAAGTTGGAAAATGAAACTTCTTAAAGACATTCACTTTTTTCTATCCTAATTCAGGAATCTCAACCAAAAATATAGATATATATGCTAATACAGGTTTTGTTGTTCAAACAAAGAAACCATTATTAGCGGGGTGTCATATGGATAATCAATACGTTGTAGGATGGGGAACGCTGGCCTTAATTAATGCCGGATTAGCGCAAGGTAAAAACCGAACCGGGTTGAATTGGTTCTTGTTATCCCTTGTTTTAGGACCAATTGCTACCTTCAGCTTGCTGCTGGTTGAAAAGCGATAAAAACTGGTTCAAAGCTTATTGCTTTGAGCTTTTTTCTTTATCCTTCAACTATAACCAATCTCCAAACCTAGTAAAAAAAGTACCGTTTAAAATTTTTTCTGCGCTTAATATGCATAAATCTATTCATCATTCAGACTAAGTATAGCTCAATTTTTTAATTAAACATCTAAACCTACTGTTTAGAAAAGAGATGCTGGGCCTTTTTAAGCCTTTTCCTAATTTTTTTATTTAAAGAAAAAAAACGCTTCTATTCTCCATTTTTCCAATTAATAGATTGGCTATCCCCTTCAATTATTAATGTTTATATAGAATAGTTATGCGTATAATAGACCGGGTTAAACTTCCTGTATTTCGCAATCTTTACAATGAATAAATACTCATTTGCTTCATTTGACAAAGAAATAAATGCTGTGTAATTTAAGTAACATACCCCATCTAAAATGTTTTAGAAAGGATTAAGTAGCAAGATGCGTACAAAAAAAGAAGAGTGTATTATTGATGAAATGGGAAGAGTATCCCTTCCTTCTTTGTTTATGCAACTAACGAAACTCAAGGCGAACGACAAGGTTTTTTTACGGAGCTGCGATGATTGGATTATTATTGATCATCATAATGAAAATGTACCCATGCTTTCTCATGCCTTCATTCGAACAATTGACCATGCAGGTAGAATAGTCGTTCCGAGATCCCTGCGAGATGACTATGAACTTAAGCTCTTTGATTATGTAGAGCTATACGTGGTAGAACAGCAAATTGTTATGAAAAAAAGAGACGAAAAATCGATAGCGCTTTCACAAAAAGCTGCAGCAATTCCTTATTATGTAACATTAGCCGGACGGCAGATTCAGCTCACTTCTGAACTTTTAACGTCAGTTGAATTGGATGCAAACATGGAAGTTCAATTTTTTATTAATCAAAAAAAGAACATCGTGATTCAAAAATATGAAATGAATTTTGGCAAAAAAACGACTTTAATGTTTACGGCTCAATCTCGAAAAATTGATGACCGTTTTCGACTTACCATTCCTAAAAAGCTGCGAGACAATTTTTCTATCCACTCAGGTACGATGTTAAAAATAAAGACGGGCAATAAGCAGCTCATCTTAGAAAAAGTAGAGAATGAAAAAGAAATTAGCAGTATATTGTCTCAGCAAATAGACTCGGCAATTGTTGAAAAATTATCGAAATAAGAACGACTCTCGAAACAAATGCTTCCCTATAACTTCAAGAAAAAAGCTAAGAGTTTAGCATCTGTTTCACACTTCTATACTCAACTCTTAGCTTTTAGACTTACCTTTTTATTTCTTTATATGTTGTCTTTACAGGATAATCGCTAAAACGACTCATCCACTCTTTTACTGTGAGTGTGATACTACCTCGATATGCCGGATTATTCGTGTAGAATTTTACTTTGTCACTGTCAACGATTAACGCTATATAATAATAGTCTTCTTATCATACTCAATGATTCCTTCCATAAGCGTGTACAAACCGGTTACTCCTCCTGATAGCACTCCCTCTAAAATAAAACATTTTTTCTATATTTATCAAAATAATTGCAAATAACCTGAATGTATGCGTATAATGAGATACTTTGCATAGATAAAGAGAGGCTGATTTAGTTGAAGATCTCAACAGGTGCTGAGTTTTACGATAATGACGAGACGTTTTTAGCATATACAAAACGCCGGCAGCAGAAAGAAAATGCGAATGATACGATTGAAAAACCGGCTATTCTACAGCTTCTAGGTGATGTTACAGATGCAAACGTTTTAGACTTGGGATGCGGAAACGCTGGATTTGGCGTGGAGCTTCTTGCACAAGGGTGTTTCTCGTATACGGGAGTGGACGGCTCCACCAATATGATAAACGCAGCTCACCAACAGCTTTCAAACTATCAAAATGCAAAAGTTATTCATAAATCGATGGAGCACTATACTCCACCCCGGGCTGAATACGATTTAGTTACCGCAAGACTGTCTCTCCACTATATGGAAGACTTAGCCTCCATTTTCGTCAAAGTGAATCAAACACTCAAGCCTGAAGGAAGATTTATTTTTTCCGTTGAACACCCAGTCATTACGTCTACTCTTCAGCCTTCTGCTCTACGCACAAACTGGATCGTAGACAACTATTTCTCAATGGGATTCCGCCAGCAGCACTGGATGGGCGGATACGTTCAAAAATATCATCGTACGCTTGAAGAATACTTTACTTTAATGCAGCAAAGCGGATTTACCGTCACAAATTTAAAAGAAGCATGTCCTCAAAAAGAACACTTCGACAGCTATGAAACCTACGAGCGTCGAATGCGCATTCCTTTGTTTTTGCTGATGAGCGGTGTGAAGAACAGATAAACGAAAGACCCTTTGCTTGTCGGCAAAGGGTCTTTCGCAACTTTTTCGAATAAAAACCGCTTTTTATTCGAATTTAACGTGTGTTATTTATTCACGCTGACGTTATAAAATACAGGACCTAAGTTGAAATCATAGCCTCTTACATTTGTAGATACCGCGTTGATATTGACTTTATGACCAATTAGCGTAAACGGAAGCTCATCCCATACGTATTTCTGCGTAGCATCAATCGCTGGTCGTGCATCCTTTACAGAAGCAGCCGCTTTGATTTTATCTAAGTATTTTGTTGATTTTTCAACCGGAGCTCCTCCTGACGTCCAAAATCCTTGGAAAATGGTTGAACGCGCTGCCCAGTCTACCGGGTAAATATCCCATGCTTTAGGGTCATTTACTTTATCAGTAAACGTCGCCCAATCATACACTTCTAGCTTTACTTTCACACCGATTTTTTCAAGCTCTTGCTGCACGATAACAGCCGTATTGTACTGATCTTGATAATCACGTGACGTTAAAAGACGCAGTTCCTCTCCGCTGTATCCGGCCTTTTTCAAATAACTTTTTGCTTTCTTTTTATCATGCTGATTGTATTCATCTTTTCCTGCTTCACTGTAGTAGTTCGGAAACTTTTTATTCACAATTGATGAAGTCAGTTCATAATAATCTGAATCACCGTATGAACTTGATAAAATGTCTTTTGCATTAATCGTGGCATTTACGGCTTTTCTAGCGTTTAAATCACTAAAAAAACCCTCTTGCGTGTTATAAAATAAGCCGATGAATCCGCCTGGAGCCAGCTTATTTTTAATATTTTGCGTACTTTCAATCTGAGCGGCATTATCGCTTGAAACACCTAACGCAATGTCAAACTGTCCAGCTGTAATACCTGAAATTCTAGTAGATTCATCGCTTAAAAAGCTAATTTTAATTTCGTCTACGTGAGGAGTCTTTTTAATTTTGCGTCCTTTTGAAGAATAATCTTTAAATCTCTCTAGCGTGATATATTGATTCTTTTTCCATTCCTTTACTTTAAATGGTCCTGTACCAACGAACTCAGTAGCTCCTTCAGCAGGTGCTTTTTCGACGATTTCTTTTGGGAAAATAGCGGCTGCTGGAATTGGATCTGCTAGTAATGCCAGCGTGTTTACATTCGGTGTTTTTAAATGAAGCTCAACCTGATAGTCTCCTGTTTTCTTAACTTGTGCACCAACAAAGTTTGTTTTGCCAAGTGAAGAAAGCTTAATCCAGCGGTTAATTGAAGCTTCTACATCATCCGCCGTCATTTCCTTTCCATTATGAAACTTTACGCCTTTTCGTAGCTGAAACGTGTAGACTTTTTTATCATCGCTTATGTCAATTTTTTCTGCTAAATCAGGCTCCATATTGCCTTTGCTATCGAAAATAACAAGTCCTTCGTAAATATTTCGCGCCGCATCTTTAACCGAAGAATTCCCTGTAATCTGAGGATCTAAAGTCGTTGGCTCGCTTTGAAACGCAATGTTTAGCGTACCTCCGTCTTTTTGGGCTGCACTGGTGCTTTTATCGCCTGAGCTTGCTTGATTATTACTGCATCCCGCGACAACCAAAGCAATTACAATAAATAATAACCATTTCACCTTAACCTGTTTCAACGTCATTCCCCCAATGTTTAAGATCGCTTTTTAAAACCCACTATTTTTGTAAGATTAGTACGAATATTAACCATCCTATCACCTTTCCATTCGTTTGTTAAATTGGAAAAATCAAACTATTCCTTCACAATTACTGATGCAATTTATCTTGTTTCAGCTCTCAATTCCCAGTATGTTTATAGGTAAAGTTATTTTTCGAAGAGGATATTATGAATTCTACTAGCCGCTTTCATACTAAAAAACATATTTCGACGATTGAACACTACAAGCAGGCTTTATCTCTTCTATCTTGGGACGCAAAAATATCCGCCCCCGCTAACAGTCAAAAACAGCATGCAAACATTCAAGGTACGCTTGCCAAAGAGCTTTACTTGCTTGCTGCAAACAGATTCAAACTTCGCAAAAGAATTGCAGCAGCTTCAAATGCAAAATTTAAGCCAGGTTGAACAAAAACAAGTGCAGCACTATTGGAACATCTATCAAAAACTTTCCGCTATACCACTGGAAGACTACCATCAATTTTCCGTTTTAAAAGCCTCTACTCATGCTCTTTGGTCACAGGCTAGAGAGCAAAATAACTTTAAGCTCGTTGAAGACAACCTGAAGCAGCTGATTGATATACAAAAAAGATTTGCGGATTACCGCCATCCTCACTGCTTACGAACAGCTTTTAGAAGAATACGAGCCCGAAATTTATAGTGAAACCATTGATTCGCTTTTTCAACAAATTAAAGAGACTATTCTTCCTTTGCTGACAAAAATCTAACGCTCTTCGGTTAAGTATGATACATCGTTTCTCAACAGGCCGTTTCCGATAGAAAATCAGCAAAAGCTCGGAAGACACCTTCTAACTGCGATTGGCTATAACTTTAAGTCTGGACAAATTGGCACCACGACCCACCCGTTTAGCGCAGGCATTCACCCTCATGACGCAAGGCTTGCAGTGAGATACGACGAACACAATGTAAAATTGGCGGCTTTTATGTTTTTACATGAAGACGGACATTCTATCTATAACCAGCAGATCAGTCCTGACTTGCTTGACACGGGGTTAGGTGCATACACTTCTATGGGCCTACATGAATCTCAGTCTCTTTTTTGGGAACGTATAATCGGAAAACACGAAGGTTTTTGGAAAAATCATGCCCACTTATTTAAAGAGTTAGAGCCTGCTATCTACGGTGATATTTCATTTGAGACTCTTTACTTTGCTTTAAATGAAGTCACGCCTTCTTTTATTCGTTTGTAAGCAGATGACCTTACGTATCTGCTGCATATTATCATTCGCTACGAGTTAGAAAGAGATTTATTTACAGACAAACTTCGCGTCTCGGATCTTCCTTTGGCGTGGAATTTAAAATATGAAGCGTACTTAGGGATTAAACCGGAAACAGACCGCAACGGGGTATTGCAGGACGGCCACTGGTACGGAGGAGCATTTGGCTACTTCCCTTCTTACAACCTAGGTTTTATTTATGCAGCTCAGCTAAGAGAAGCCGTGATTAAAGACCATCCTGACTTTGATGAAATCATTTCAAGTCAAAACTTATCGCTTATAGCAGACTGGCAAAAACAGCATATCCACCAGTACGGAAAACTAAAAACGCCAAGAGAGATATTAACTAGCCTTTCTATAGATAAGATTGATGCTCAGCCTTTAATTAATTATTTGAAGAAGAAATATCAAGGTTTATACAACCTTTAACTCTTTCTGGCTAAAAGCTTAAAGGAGCTGTCGCTAAGTCAAAAGTTTGACTTAGCGACAGCTCCTTTTGTGGTGAATAAACAGTATTCCTCTTAAAGTGATGCTAATCTTTCCATTCAAACCATAACAGCAAATATGCGCTATGTCTCTGCTGTTTCTCGCAGCTCCACTCCTCCTTCCCCAAAAGAATTTATTTTAGTGGATCATCTAACTTTTTATCAAAAACAAAAGTAGTCATCGCAACGTCTTCTTCAATATTAATGTCTGAAAAAACTCTTATAATTTTTGCATGGACAAGCTTTTCAAACTTATCTCGTATATCTGAACAATCATAAATTTTTTTTACTAATGCTGTACGTGCCTCATGAACCATCCGTTTGCCTTCAGGAGAAGTTATCATAAATTTTTCTACATTCGTAAGATTGCCTTTCATTTCGCTGACAGCCCATGTATCTACAAAACGAGTAGTGATTTCTCTCGGTCCGTTTCCAACCTGCTCTTTACGGATTTCGCGCACTAAATTACTAAATTCATGCTCCCTATTTCTACTCATATTCAAATTCTCCTTTCATTATCTTCTAATCTTTTTTTCGTTAACATTAAGTAACTAATAGTTAAGGCAATAATTCCTAATGATAAAAATAAACTTCCAATTTGATAATTGTTGTTCACAATAATAAATCGTATTGTAGCGGTAATTCCAATGTATAAAAGATAACTCAACGGGAAATGGCAGCTTTCCTTAAAGTAAGTCATAATCATCGAAACAAAAGCAAAATATAAAAAGAAAACCAATACTTTTCCGAGAATTTTATGAACGTTATTATTTCCTGTTAAGGCATCATTCATAATATAAAAAAGCTCTCTCAATAGAAAATAAACGAGTATAAAACCAAGGATAATGAGCGAGACATTTAAAATAAATTGATATGTCGTAATTAGATACTGCCTTTTTTTACATAAAAATAGTTTAAACACTTTGTATCCCTTCCTTTTATCTAACTTCCTTGCATTGATTCTATTCATGCTAGCAAAACGTTCAAAAGCTATTCGCCTGCTATAGAGCTTGCTGCTTTTTTAGTTGTCTCCAACATCTCCACTCCTCCACAAAAAAAACCCATCATAAAGAAATTTGTGCATAGTTGTACAAATTTCTTTATGATGGGTTAATGACTCAGCATTTTTCAATACTTGTTATCCAGCCCGCCATATATCTACATATAGTCAAGTCACCAAAGATAAAAAAACATATGTGATGAATTCCTATCAATAAGCTTCTTTACAATTAATTATAGCGCAATACGTCAAAACTTCAAATAAAGATTTACTTAGCGTTTGCACTGATATAGTTTTTAACTACTTTTTCATTTAACGTTGATTGGCAGCGGTGCATAAGTAGCTACAAGCTTCTGTTCGCGCATTTCTTCCCAGAAGGCTTCTGGAATCACTGCGTTTAATGCAGCTTTGTCTTCTGCAATACGTTCTGGACGACTAGCGCCAGGAATAACAGCAGCTACCGCTGGATTAGCCAGTGAGAATTGGACAGCAGCGGCTTTAATACTGATGTGATGACGATCTGCAATAGCTTTGATTTTTTCTACCTTTGCCATAATGTCTGAAGATGCCTTTTGATATTCAAAGTGAGTACCTCCAGCAAGAACACCTGAGCTGTACGGTCCACCGATAACAATATCCATATTATGTTTTACCGCTGCAGGCATTACTCGCTGTAGCGCACGCTCATGATCTAATAACGTGTATCGGCCCGCTAGCAACGATACATCCGGCTTTGCTTCTTCCAAATCCAGCATGATTTCAATTGGTTCTACTCGGTTTACTCCAAGTCCCCATCCTTTAATAACTCCTTCTTCACGCAAGCGTGTAAGCACACGAAATGCGCCAGTTCGAGCAGATTCAAATTGTCCTACCCACTCATCTCCATAAAAATCTTGCGCAACATCATGAATATACACGAAGTCCAAGCGGTCTGTTTTTAAACGATTTAAACTTTGCTCAATTGAACGAAGAGTTGCATCCGCACTGTAGTCATTAATAATTTTATTTTTACGACCGAATTCAAAAAGTCCGCCTTTTTCTCCTAAGTCACGAGAGGATGAATCTTCCAATTCATCTGAAATGACGCGACCTACTTTCGTGCTTAGCACATAGTCATTACGATTCCTTTTTGACAGTGCTTCACCAAGGCGCATCTCTGCTAGACCAGCTCCATAAAGAGGGGCCGCGTCAAAGTAACGAATGCCGCTTTCCCAAGCAGCATCAACCGTTGCGATGGCTTCCTCTTCTGGAATATTACGATACATATTACCCAACGGTGCAGTACCAAAACCTAGTTTTCCTTGCAGTATCTCTCTCATATTTATAAAACCTCCTTAAATTTGTCTTAACTCTATTTTAGAAATTGATTAGTAAGAAGGTAAAACCAACGACTGATCGATTCATTAAATGTCATGTTATTTCCTGACAAAATTCATTATGAAGCACATAAACAAGAAAAAAAAGTACGCACTTTAAAGTAATATGGGAACTAAAAAGTAACCTACTAAAAATATACTTTCTACTTCTTACTCATGCAAACAAACATTTTGCATACAATAAGCAGAAAGCTACTTTATAAAAGGAGTGAGATTCTTGAGAGATGAATACTTCAAAAAAATTGAAGATAAATTCGATATGTTTGATGAAATGGATGACTCGAAAGAAGAAAAAGATGAATATTTTCAAAGTTTGCTAAATGATATGGATGATTTGTTGAAAGACATGCGCCAGCGAGAAAAAGACTCAGATCACCTTGTCAGCGAACATATGAAGACCGTTAATGACATATTTGATAACGCAATCAAAAACTTAAAAAAAGATCGAAGCTAGCGTCACGATGCTTCTACTCCATTTAAATATACTGACTTTTCTGTTTTTTAAATTTAAAAATATAGTATTTCATATGTAAAAATGGTATTTTCAGTATACGCAAACAGTAGGAGTGAAACGAGGAATGGAAAACTGTCACTATAAACAACGAGTAAAAACGAAAGAAGAGCTTCGTCGTATAGTCGGCGCACCTAACAAATTGGCACATCAAAAAATAATTCCTTATTTAGATCGACACTGCCGAGAATTTATTAAACATTCCCCTTTTGTCATCATCGCTACAGCTAATCATAAAGGAATTTGTGACAGTTCTCCGCGGGGTGATCATGCTGGTTTTGTACAAGTAGTCGATGAGAAAAAGCTCTTGATTCCAGAGAGGCCCAGCAATCAAAAAGTAGATTCACTGGAAAATATTTTATCTAACCCTCAAATAGGACTGCTTTTTTTGATTCCAGGCATCGGAGAAACACTTCGGATTAACGGCAAAGCTTGTATTATAAAAGAAAAAGCAATCCTTAAAACAATGACGGTTGACAACGAAACTCCGCTACTCGCTATCGGCGTCGAAGTACAAGAATGCTTTCTCCACTGCAGCAAAGCGTTCAAACGATCACAGCTGTGGGATCCAGAATCTTGGGAAACGGTTGAAGCGCTCCCTTCCGTGGCTAAAATAGTAGCAGAACACGCAAGTATTACCGCCATAGAAATCCGCAACAATCCGAAAGAAAGTAAAGTTGATTACCTCTATGAAAAAAAGCCGCTATAACGCGGCTTTTTCATTTAACCATCACAAAAAGTATACCTCCGGCAATGATTAGAACCGGTAAAAAAGCAAGAAACACGCCTCTTTTCGAAGTTCCTATGTATTCATGATCACCATAGGAGCGGCCTGCTCTAAAATCGATTTTCACCTGGGATTCTTCTTTTTTATGTTCTTGTTTCATCCACTTTGCCTCCTAGTGGCATTTGAGCGTCAATTTGATTTATGTGATGCTCTAAATGATCGATATAATCTTTAGCCAACCACTCAAGCGAAACGAACTTTCCATCTCCTATATCGAATTGATACATATGCTTTTCTGTTGGTATATGCGAAAGAACGGAAGCAACTTGCTTATTTAAACCTCTCCATAGGACAACTACTTCTTCCATCGACGTATCTTGATAGCGCTGTAGTTCTACCCATTCATCCTGTTTATAAGGAGTCAGTACAAAAGGCTTTTTTTCATGTTGCACGTTGATAAACCGCTGCAAATTGTGAATAGCGGAGTCACATAAGTGTCCCATAATTTCTTTTGGTGACCATTTCTTAGGCGCAGGACGGTTTGACGCCGCTGCTTCAGAAAATACCTCAAGCTTTTTAGGAAGCTTTATAATCCATTCGTTTAACTGAACAACCGTAGTTTCCATGTTTATTTCCCCTTTAAGCACGTTTTTTAAAAACCTTTCCCATATAATATTCATCGACCGATTTTCCATCTACAACGAGTGAACACACTTTTTTTCCTTCTATTTCAAAGCCCATCTTTTTATACAGCGAAATAGCCGGTTCATTATGTGTCATAACCGTTAGCTCCACTCGTTTGATGCCGCTATGCGCTGCCCAATTCTCCATTTCTTGAAACAATGAAGTCCCAATGCCCTGGTTTCCATAGGAACGCAGTACTCCAACTGCCAAGTATGCGCTGTGTTTTTTTCGGTTAACGCTTCCACCAAGCACAGATAAATGCCCGACAAGCTGCCCGTCTTGTTCCGCTACTAAAATTGTCGAGTTCGGCATCTTTAAAAAAGTTGCAATCATTTTTTTCTGCTGTTCAAGCGTAGTCGCTCGCTCATTTTCCTCGTACAGCATATATGCTGTTTCTCGATCAAGCTCTTTATTTAACGTTAAAAAAGCGGCCGCATCGGAAGCTGAAATTTCTCGAATCACGTTTACCCCTGCTTTCGTAAATAGTAGTTAGCTAGTTAAACAGCAAAGAACGTTAGAAAACGAATGATACTATTACACACGCGCTGAACGTTTTCCAAGAAACGCAGTGAAGATGAAACATATGCTAAAAGCGACGGCTGAAACGAAAAAGCCAAGCATCCACCCTAAAGCTCGCATAAACGTATCTTCATACGGATACAGTGGCTTAACACTTAGCCACTGTATTACCATAATTAATGCTAATATCAAGTAAAAGCTGCTTCCCGTCAAAGCCATTTTAAGACGGTTTCTAAATGATCCTGTCCACGCTGTACTAACGACGCTCCACGTGAAAATACTTACAATCGTGGCTAAAAACATAAGAACAAGGTGCAAATAAGGAATATCTGTAAACATAAGAAAATAGAGTAAAAGCATCGTAGTACCAAAATATAAAGCGTTAATACCAAACAAATATCCTCCGCTCAGCCAATGGTTTTGAAACCACTTTTTCTTGCTAAGACGTTCTACCATTCCGCTGGGCACCCACAGCGTACGCGAAAAAATAGTTATCACCAGCACAAGTACCATGCCGGCTAAAAAGAATGTTGACACTTTTTCATCAACCTTTCTGTTCAAAATAAATATGGTTAATTATACTATTAATAACAAAATTAAACTATTACTTTCTTTATTAATAAAAAAAGCTCTTTGAAGAAAAAGAGCTTTTCACCATGTGCAGCGAGGCTTTCTGGCGACACGTCATTTGGTGTTTTATCTTTACCTGCAAGCATACTACGCTCTAGCAGACTGTATACCATGACGCCTACACCTTCAAGTACACGTTATGTACTTCGCCTATTTTTTTACAATTCACTTCTCTAATAGACATAATATGGTAAGATAAATCATAGCTCACTCGTTATCGAATTAAATCAAGCAGCCGCTTTTAAAATAACAAGTATTCTATTCAGTGTAAAGGGTTATATAATGTTACCTGCAAGCATTTTTTGGAGGAGTTAAAAATGATTTGTTTTTCTACTGGACAAGCCGCTAAAAAATTAGGTCTCACGGTACGTACGCTACGCTCTTACGATCAAATCGGCTTACTTCTTCCATCCTCAAAAGCCGAAAAAGGAAAGCGCTCTTATTCAGAAACAGACTTAATCACATTAGAGAAAATTACTCTTTTAAAAAACTTAGCTGTTCCTTTGAAAGATATTAAACTTATTCTTCATCAAGTGAGTATTGACGAACTTCTAGCGATTCATCAGAATAAACTTCAGCAAAAAGCTTTAGAAATTCAACAGACTTTAGAACATACTCACACTCTTCGCAACAGTATCAAAATAGAAGGTGAATTAAACTGGGAGCAGCTCCTTCCTTTAGTTCACAACCAGCCAAATACACAAAGCAGCTGAACTGATCTGCTGTCGCTTTCAATAGAAGAAAGTGAGATTCTGCAGCACAATCTGCCTAAAATGGAAAATACGAGTGCCGATAAATGGATTAGCATCATAAAACGAATTCTGCTTTGCTTAAAGTATGAGCGTGCACCTCAATCCGAAGACGGGCAGCTGATTGCGGCAGACACTCTGCTTTTATCTAGTGAACTGTTTGGCCCTCATACTGCTTTAGAGAAAGTTTTTTGGGATATTCGCAAATTTCCTGAAGCATCAAGTTCACTTAATCTCTATCCTATTAGCAGCGAAGTTCTTCAATTTATTGAAGATGCGATTATCTTTTACGAACAATCTATAAAGGAATGAAGATATTGAAAAAAGAACAGCTGTTTGCAAATTCTTCTTATAAAAAATTATTTATTTCAAGCACTGCAGCAAGCTTTGGAGATTTATTTGATATGTTTGCGGTGATGACTCTTTTTACATACGTGTGGCACGCAAATTCTCTATGGATTACACTTATTCCTGTCGCGTACGCTTTGCCTAGTATCCTGCTGAGTCAAGCAGCAGGTAACTTAGCGGACCGGTACGATAAAGTACAGCTGATGTTTCTGTCTGAACTCGTGCGCCTTCTGTTCACATGTCTGTTATTCTTCACAAATGAACCGCTTTCGGCACTAGCGATGCTGACGCTGCGCTCTATGAGTTCCGTTATGAAAGTGCCTGCACAGCTCGCTTACGTTCGAGAAGTGGTCAAAGAAGAGCAACTGCTGCAGGCCTCTACTTTACAAAACATCATGTTTCAAATTGCCAAAGTTGTGGGGCCGTTTCTTGGAGCCGCCGCGCTGACGTTTACAACGCCAAAAGTATATATTTTAGTTAATGCGGCAGCTTGTATAATTTCTATCGGCGTGCTGTTTTCACTTAAAAAAGCAGGTAACAAAAGCCCGAGGCAAGCCGCTCTTACGCCCCATCATCCAAAAGAATCGCTCTCAAACGGCTGGAAACTCGTTATTCAGCATTCGATTCTTTTACGTGTCGTTATTTTGTTTCACGTTTCATATTTTGTAGTCATGCTTGTTGACGCTCAAATCAGCATCTTCCTTCGAGATGTGCTGCCTCATCATCCGGAAATGCTCGGCTGGCTACTTTCTGGAATAGGACTGGGAGCACTCGCAACAGGAGTGTATCTTAATAGAAAAAACAGGCTCACCATCCGTTTAAACTTTTATCACTTGGACTGCTTCTATTTGAAGGTGCTTTATTTTTTATCAGCTGCTTTAATCCAGCCGTTATGTCGCGCTATTTTATTTTGATTGCTGCACCTATTGGAGGCGCCGGAGTTGGACTTAATTTGCTGCTGTTTAACTATATCGTTCAAAAATACAGCGACAAAGAACACCTCGGAAAAGTGTATGGATTCATTAACACATTAACGAGCGCCGTTTTACTTACCGCTCCTCTTCTTGGAGGCATAATCGGAAAGCTTGCAGGTGCTCAAGCTACTTTTTTAACGGCTGCAATGATCGTAGTGAGCGTTGGATTTGTGAGCTTGCTGATGCCGCTAGGGAATAAAGCGGAAAGAAACATACAAATTGACGCATAGAGAAACGGCTTGAGCTCAAGCCTCAAGTCGTTTCTTTATGAATTCCTTATTGTCATCCAGCCCCTACATAAATTAAAGCGGCTGCCACATTCGGCGCTGCAATAGCCGCAAAGCGTTTTGCACCTTCAATCCGGCTCGTGTTGCGCGTCTTTTATGCTGAAAAGAATGTACTTTCACTTCCTAATAGGGCACGTCAATAAGGTATGCCAAGGCTAAAACTAGTGATATCGTTCCGAACGTACCTGAAACAAAATAAAGATAGCTCCATTTCCCTTTAAAAACAGCAAACGTAAGAACCATCGCAACCGTTACGATACCTGCTATAAACCCTTTTTTAATCATTGACTCCCTCTTTTCTCCATATCTTTTCATGATTTATCATATACTTCCTTTTTTGTATGTTATTTCACATATTCTTCTACTATACTCACAGTTTATGGTAAAATTAGTAAGAGAGGTGGTACATATGAAAAAACGTCAAGGAATCACGCTGCTTTTATTTATACTCGGAGCAGCCTCTATTTCTTTCGGAATGGCTTTAAAAAATATCTTTCCTTATTCCCCTGCAGCTGGCTGGATTTTAGGGACACTGCTTTTACTAGGAAACTCTTTTTATACGAGAAGATACTTACATAGAAGAGCGGCCAAAAAGTAAATATCCGTCCGGAGCCGTATATACAAACCTTCATTCGGTTATGGTAAAATAGATAAGCAAAAACTGGATGTAAGGAGATTTTTAGTTTGAAAACGGGGTTACTATCTGGCATTATATCTTTAATTATTGTGATTATAATTTCTATTACAGCAGGCAACTGGCAGTATATTTACTATATTTCAGGTCCTTTTGGCATATTACTTACAGCAATTGCACTTGTTACCTTACTGGATGCATTTCGATTTGAAACGAGAGGGCCTTACTTCACACCGGTTCGGCAGCGAGAGGATACAAAATGGATGAAACGCTTTATTATTGCAGCTGTTCCTCATTTAGTTGCTTCTTGTATTTGTATCTTATTTTTATAGAAACCTAAAAGCCAATGAATGATATTCATTGGCTTTTTTCATTTATTAAATGCTGCGCGACATACCGTAATAATCAATACGGTAATCTACAGTTCCTTCTGCAAATACATTTACCGCTGATTTGGAATCTTTTTTCGGAAATACGCGGGAAGTAAAGACAATTTTGCCGCCATTTATATAAATTTCAACGATGCTTTTGTCAACAAATACGCGAACACTGACTTCATTTGACGCTGTCCATTTTTCAGAGCGAACAACACCGTATTCCGTTGCATATTGATGGTGGAATGAAGATCGGTCGAGTCTCACTTCTTGCTTTTCTGTATCAAACACGAGCCGAAGCTCTTCTTCTTTACTATTAAACAGCTCTAAGCCAAACTGTTTGGCAGCCACTTCACGGAACGTCATATTGATTTCATATGCATTATTTGTTGCTTCATCAATGATCACTTCTTCATCTTTTAACGTTCCTCTAAAATGAACCGCTTGATCTCGAAGCTTATTTAACTCTTCTACAGGCTTTTGAACAAGTTCATTTCCTTCAAGAGAAAGCTCACGAGGAAGCGTCAGCGCATGAGCCCAGCCGTATTCGTCTGATGGATAGTCAACGTCCGGGTTTCCAATCCACGCAAATAGCAAGCGACGTCCGCTTTCATCTTGAAATGTTTGCGGTGCATAAAAGTCAAATCCCTTATCAATTTCACGGTAATACTCCATTTCAAACGTTAAGCTTTCCACATCAAATGTTCCTACCGCGTAAATTACATTATAAATATTATGAAAATCGTGGCCGTCCGCTTTGATTCCTTGCGGTGAAAAGACAAACACATCTTTTCCGTCCAGCTTAAAATAATCCGGACACTCCCACATATAGCCAAAGTCAGGAAGCGATGTTTTGACTTCGCCTTTAAATGACCACTGAAGCGCATCGCTTGATTCATAAATAATTAATGCGCCCGTTTCGTTTTCACGCTGAGCGCCTAACAGCATATAATATGTATCATTTTCTTTCCATACTTTCGGATCGCGCACATGTCCTGTATACCCATCAGGAACACCTCGTACCGCTGGATTATGCGTGTACTTTTCCACGCTTCCATCTTCGTTTAGCATCGCGATACATTGATTAGCTGAACGTGAGCCGTCTTCGTATTTTACATTACCCGTATAAAACAGCAGCCCTTGACCATCTTTTTCAATCGCGCCGCCTGAGTATGCACCGTGCGATTCATATTCTTCCGTTGGCGTTAGCGCAACTGGAAGGCGTTCCCACGTTACCAAATCCGTAGATTTCACATGAGCCCAGTGCTTCATTCCATGCATTGCACCGTACGGATACCACTGATAAAACACGTGATATTCGCCGTTTAATTGAATCAATCCATTTGGATCATTCATCAGCCCATACTGTGGATGAATATGATAAATCGGCTGCCAGCTGTCTTTGATTGCCTTCTCTTTTAGTGTTTCTAATTCTCCAGATTTTGCTTCTAAAATCGTTCTGTACTTCGATTCAGCCATTCTTTCAATCCCTCCAGCATCTTAAAAAAGAGAACGTGTTCTCCTTGCATTCTATGATATAAAATTTCAGGTGAAAATGCTACCAAAGAACGAATGTTGTCGTTTTCTTGTGTCGGATTTTACAGATAAGTTTTTTTCTGTTTTTATAGCAGAAAAGAAGGTTTTTCTGTCAGGTAGTTGAATACTATATACAATCAAATTTCACAGCCTGTACGAGCGTCCGACGGCACTTGCAGATTTTTTTAGCGAATCATTTGCGTTTTACAGGAAGTATTCAACAAAATGGTAAACCCTTCATATTACATATTATAAAAGGAGGAAATGTCATGACAAAAGAAAACGTAAAAGAAACAGTAGGTAAAGAAACAAAAGGTGGGAGCAAGGAGTTATTAGTCGGCACGTTAGTAGGTAGCGTAGTGGGTGTCACAACAGCGTTACTAGTAGCGCCAAAGTCAGGAAAAGAGCTGCGAGCCTCTATTCAAGACGGAGCGAATCAAGCACTTGCTAAAACAGGCCAAGTGAAAGAAACGGTATATGCTAAAGGCCAAGACCTCAAACAGCGCACGGCTCGTCTTTCACAAAAAGTCTCCGAACAGTCTTCGCAAGTTGTTAACAAAGTAAAGTCTCTTCGCACTGCTAAAGAAGAGCCGCTTGCAGAAACGGCTGCAGCAGAAGAGCTTGAAACGACAGAAATCGTTCAAGATCCTGTTCTTAAAGCTGAAGCGGTGCAAGAAGTAAATGAACTAGAACAATCCGTCGATGAAACAAGACATTAATAACGAGCTGTAGAGATACCTCTACAGCTTTTGCGTGTTCGTCATCCTTCTTTCCACCCTTCAAAGAAATAGCCGCCGTACGGACACGGCTCTGATTCCGGCAGTTCCTCATAATGCTCCCCCCGGTAGTACTTTGCCAGCACAATCTTAGGTTTAAAAGCAGCGATGCCTTCATCATCTTCTTTCCCCGCTTCGCTTTCTCTCATTAAACGAAAAATATCCAGTCCCGCAAACTCTCCGTGCCCTTGATAGCACGATTCATAATAAACTTCATCAGGTGTCACCAAATAACACTCTCGCTGCCACGACGGCTGCTTACTGTAGACACTAGCAATACTTATTCCACTCACTGCACACTTCCAGCTGCAAATTCCAACCATATAACGCCTCCAACGACTTGATAGTCTATTCATCTACAACTTTTGATAAAATCAAACATCCGGTGACATGTACAGAATTCCCTTCCCGACCTAAGAAACTATACTACCAGATATCCAGTCCCCTTGTTTTCACCCCAAAAGGTTCACCTAAGCGGAAGTTAGCAGCCCGCAAGGGAGGGCAACTTCCGCTTAGGTCTAGCACTTTATCCTTGGCTAAAGTGCTACATCGATAAAAATATAAAAAAGGTCTGATAAATCGACCATTTCTGGTGATTATCAGACCTCAAGTTTTTCTGCATTTGAGCGGCTTATTTGCTGTTCAAGCGATTTAGCCAGCTGTACAATTTCGTGATCTACATATTTCGTTTTGATTTCTTCAATTTCCATTAATGTTTTAGAAAAGTTTTCTGCGTTATTCCCCTGTCTGTGCTGCACATCTTTAAAGAAATCAAGCAGCGCCTCGTTAGACTGCGTTGGACGGCTAAAATCAATCGTGTACATTTTGTATCCCAGTGTTAAATTTGTTGTAGTTGTCATAATTATTTCCCCCATTCTTCCTATAGTGATATATCTTCTATTCTTTACCCTTTAATTCCTTCTTTCTAACCTAAATTAATTAATTTTTTTAAAAAAACTTCCCATTATAAGAAAAAACACCCTTATAACAAGGATGTTAGAGTATTCTTCCTTTGGGTACAATTCCAGATGCAAAGTCATCTTTGAACTTAAAACTAGCAGAATTGTTTTCCGTTAGAAAATGTATTTCCCATTTAAAGACGGGATACTCAGGCTTATACATTTGGACTGGCTGATCAGGATTTTCTTCTAGTCTTGCAATTACTCGTTTGAATCCTTCATATGCAATCCACCAATCGCTCCCGGTTTCATCGGTAATAAAACAAATCGAACCATCAATTAAATGAAGGTTTTGCTTAATGTCATCAGCATTTGTAAAATACGCATTGCCAAACGTTTGAAGACACTGATCGCAATACCCTACTTTACCTCCGTCTTTATAAATCCAGTGCACGATTGGCTCACTGCAGTCTTTACACTTATTCGTCACTTCTTGAAGAAATGTTTTGCCGCTCCACTGTTCTTTTTCATTTTCAAACACGATCCATGCTAAATAATTCTCCGTTTGTTCTGAAATAAAAAGGCGAAACGGCTCGTCTCGATGCCAAAAGTGAATATTTTGTTCATCCGATTCTTCAAAGTCAATGACAAAATTATCTCGTTCTAATATATGTCGAATAACATTGGTTAAAAAGGTAACATCCATATAAGGACCTCCCGTACTAAGCGTAGCGTTTAGTAAAAATAGCGTTTATGAGTTAAAAGATATCACGAGCGCTGAAATAACGTCAACGATTACCTCTTTCTCTCTCCGAAAACTGGAAAAGAAATGGTCAAACACGTTATAATGGTAGTCATGTTGAAACGGAAAGGAGATTTTATGAAGTTTACCGTTCAATCAACTGCACTTTTTCTTCTCTTTTTTATTTGTTTAAGCGGTTGTTCTGATAACGCCGAGCAATCAAAAAAGCCGGCCGGCTATTTAGTTCAAGGGCGAATTTTAGAAGTGAAACAGGATGAAATTCTCATTGCAAACGTCATTCCGCGAGATACCGCGCTTGACTATACAACAAAAGAAATACTTGGTTCTAGCGATGTACAGCCCATTTATGTAAAAGTTTCAGATGATCAAACATACAAAAAAGGACAGCTTGTCAAAGCATGGCTAAAAAAAGACAAAAGCATTCAGTATTCCGTTCCGGCAAAAGGTGAGGCCGTTGAAGTCAGCATTTTAAAACAGCCGTAGAAAAGCTCCTATTACGGGAGCTTTCTTCGTGTCAGCGGACGTTCGGTTCGATTCACTTTATGCTGTTCAAAATCCCATTTTTCTAAAAAGTGCTTTGCCGATGTATAACCAGATTCATATAAAAATTCAATTTCTTCTTCCTTTAATTCAAAATCCGTTGCGGTAATCACACCCGTTGGAATTTGTACAGTTCGTTCTTTTGTCTCCTCATTCAAATACCGCATATCGTGCGCTTGTAGCATCGTCGTAAACATACTTTTAAATAAATGGACCGGCGTGGGAATAATAGCGGCTGTATCAATTTCTTCTTTAACAAACCGAAAACCAAACGTCGGGAAACGCGGGTGCTCCGTATCAAACAGCCAAATCGGAAAATTGCTTAAAAGCGCTCCGTCTACAATATATGACCTCTTGAACCCTTTGGATTTCCAGATGACGGGACGAAAGAAAAAAGGAATGGACGCACTCATCATCACAGCTTGTGAAATCTTCATATCACTCGCCTGCATTCCGTAGCGAGGCAAGTCGTCGGGCAACACAAGCATCTGTCCGTTCGAAATATCTGATGCAATAATTTTCAGCTTATCCGCCGGCAAATCCGCAAACGTTTCGATTCCTTTTTTACGCAGCAAACCGTGCACCCATTTTTCCAAATAATCATTTTTATAAAAACCTAAATGAATCATTAATTCAATCAAGTTCCCAATCAGAGGAATTCGGTTAATGATTGTTTTCCCGCGAAACTTGGCATAGTCCATGTTTTGAAGCTCCTTGCGAATTTCATCACTTTTATAGCCACTCGCTAAAAGAGTCGCAATCAACGCTCCGGCTGACGTACCCGCTAGACGCTGCCATTCTACATTACTTTCTTCCATCGCTTCAATCGCACCCGTGAATGCAATTCCTCGAACGCCTCCCCCTTCAAATACAGCATCTGCTTTCACATCTTTTCCCTCCCCCTACGATACTTTACGTTTTATATACCCTTTTTTTATATTCAGGTTTTCGCTACTCCATACCTTTTATTTTCCCAACAAAAAAAGACTGTTTCTTTCATCGAAACAGTCTCTTCTTTACAGTCGCTTTATTACCATTCGGTAGTAATTCATTGTCAGCCAGTAAAAAAGAAAATAAATAACCCCGTATACTGCATCCGCTATTAAAACAGGGATTATCAGGCTTTCACCGGTTAGATTAGTAATGACGTTCAGCGCAAATAGACTGTGCAATATGCCAATTAATAAAGGCAAACCAAACGTAAACAGCTGCTGCTTTCGAACGGCACTCATCATTTGAGACACTGAAAAACCAAGCTTACGCAGAACTTCAAATCTTTTCTGCTCTTGTTCGGCTTCTGAGATTTGTTTAAAATAAATAATACTGCCCGTTGCCATCAAAAAGACAAGCCCTAAAAATCCTCCAATAAAAATTAACAATCCTTTACTCATTAAGCCTGCCTGAAAAGCATCATAGTATGAAGTGCGGCTTTCTCCAGCCTCTTTTGCGATCTGATGATACTTCTTAGTAAGTTCATTTTGTTTGTTTCCATCATTCGTGTTAAATACATACACCGCTTGCTTTTGTCCAGTTTTTGAAAGCTTCATAAACGTGTCGTGATTGACCACAAACTGATAGCCGGCACTTTCAGAATCAAGAATAAGAGAAGGTTCTGATTCAACGACTTTTAAAGCAAGCTGTTCTGATTTCTTCAGCTGCACAGCTGCCGTTTTACCTGTACTAGGCTTAAACACTTTTCCTTTTGCCATCGAATCAAAAATAACGGTCTCGTTTGCGCTTAACACAGGAATTGAGATGCCATTTTTCCGCACTTCTTCTTCATCTAAAAAGCTAATTCGTTCACCGTCCCCATAATAACCAGATGTAATAAATCGAAAGTCAGATAAATCAGCAGAGTGCTTTACAACATGATAGACATGCTGATTTGATTGGATATCTAACTCACGCAGCACATCCATAAAGTCGTGCGCTGCGCCTTGGCTGTGCAGCGTATAGTCATACGGCTGCATACTTCTGGCGTCGGCTTTTGTATTATAGTATGAAGAATACGTAACACCAACTGCTACAAGTGTAGTAGCGGATAAGATCGTAATTAATGTTAACACCCGTGCGTTTGCTTTAATTCGATACATCATCGTAGAAACGCTTAACATATTAGCAAACGAATAATATCCGTTTGCACGCTCTCGGTAAAGTCCCATCAGCCACTCGATTGTGGCTTTAAAAATTAAAAATGTACCGAAAATGACCGAAAACAGTACAACTGCTACAATTAAAAAAAACTTAGGCGTCACAATGTTTCCTGATGAAAGGTAGTACCCATAGCCAACGAGTAAAATACCAAGTCCTCCAACTACAATTGAGCGCTTTGAACTCATTTTATTGACTCGTTCGCTTTTGCTTTCCGCTTGAAACAAATCTAATAGCGTATAGCGGTACATAATGAAATAGCCTTGCAACGAAATGAAAATGGTAACAATCAAAAATACTACGGCAGTTTTTAAAACCGCTTGAAGAGAAAATGTGAGCGTAATAGAAAGCGACAGACCCATCAGCTTTAGTAAAAACAGTACAAACAGCCTTGAAAAAACGGTACCTAGTAAAATACCTATCAGCAAAGAAACAATTCCAAGCAGCATATTCTCATAGAAAATCATTTTCCCAATCGTACGTTTTTCAATGCCGACTAAATGATACAGCCCAAGCTCTCTCTTACGCTGCCTGATAAAAAATGAGTTCGTATACCAAATAAATACGACAATAAAGGTAAGTAGAACGTAATTGGAAGCGTTAAAAACCCCCTGCAGCCTCATCTCTTTTCCAATGACCTTTGAAATTGATTGGTCGTACTGAAGCGTAGCAAATACATAGTACACAATAATGCTAAAAATCATTGAAAAGAAATAAAGGCTGTACCGGCTAATATTTTTGCGCATATTCTTTTTAACAAGATCAAATACGGTCATAGCCTTCACCGCCTAATGCGCCTTGAATGTTCATAATTCGTTTGAAAAATGCTTGTCTCGTTTGTTCGCCTTTAAACAGCTCTGTGTAAATTTGTCCGTCTTTAATAAACAGCACGCGGCTGCAGTAGCTTGAAGCCAGCGGATCATGTGTCACCATAATAATGGTGGCACGGTCTTCCTGATTTAATTGCGATAGCTTTTCAAGTAGGCTTGAAGCAGCTTTGGAATCAAGAGCTCCGGTGGGCTCATCTGCGAAAATAACCGCTGGGTTAGTAATCATCGCTCTCGCGGCTGCAACACGCTGTTTTTGTCCGCCAGAAATCTCATACGGATACTTATCCGCCAGCTCATAGATACCTAGTCGCGTCGCGGTGTCTTTAAGCTTCGTTTCCATCTCTTGCTTGGACATTTTTGTAACCGTAAGCGGCAAAAGAATATTTTCCTTTACCGTTAACGTATCCAGTAAATTATAATCTTGAAAAATAAATCCTAAATGAGTGCGTCTGAAAGCAGACAGCTTCTTATCTTTCATAAGCGCTACGTTTTCTCCTTGAATCCATACCTCGCCATCAGTGGGGCGGTCAATCGTTGAAAGAATGTTCATCAGCGTCGTTTTTCCCGCTCCAGACGGTCCCATAATACCAACAAACTCTCCTTCTTCGATTGTAAAATCAATTCCTTTTAGCGCTTCGTATATGTTTCCTCTTGACCCAAACGTTTTGGTTACACTTTTCCCTTCAAGAACAATACTCACTTTTCTTCCTCCTTTCGTTCTTTTGTAGGCCACACGCTTTTCACTCGCTGCGGCAGCTCATTTTTTGTTAAAATGTTATACTTCCGAACTTCATTACCTCGTACAAAAAGGTCAATAACCGTTCCTTCTTTTAACTGTTTAATCGTTGTAAACGTTTGAAACGTTGTTTTTCCTTTTTCATTTATTACTGAAATTGTATATTGAACTCGTCCATAGTTGTCCACTTTTTTTGCTTCTTTTGGGATGATCCCGTATTGATGCTCCGTTGCGACTTTTTGATAAATCGTTACTCCTCCTATACCTGCTCCCGCGACAAAAAGCAGAGCTAAGAGAATAATCCACTTTCGTTTCATGTACGTTCCCTCCTTGTGTATAGCTCTATCTTACTTTGAAACAAGGAAAGATTCGTTTGAAGCAGATGACAATCTCAGCATGCAATCTTACATTTTTGAAAGGTTATCGAAAGAATTCGGTTTGTAGAAGGTGATAGTCACCGTGGTTCCTTCCTGTAAATGTGAATTCACCTCTATTCGATGACCAAGAGCATCTGTGATTTTTTTTGAAAAATACAGCCCTAGCCCCGTAGCTCCTTTCGTTTTTCTTCCAACATTTCCTGTGAATCCTTTTTCAAACACCCGCGGAAGGTCTTGTGTTGGAATGCCTTCTCCTTGGTCAGCGATAAATAACTTCACATACTTTGGCGTTTCTTCACTAAAAAAAGAAAGTTTCCCTTTTAGAGGACTATATTTAATGGCGTTAGACAGCACTTGCCTCACAACAAACTGCATCCACTTTGGATCAGTGTGTACCACCGTGCCTAGATTTTTTTCATCAATATGCAGTTTTTTTTCGATACACCATTTTGAGAAGTACGCAACGTTTGGAAAAACAAGTTCACTTAGCGACACTGCCTGTACCTGGTAATCTTTTTCTAAGTATTGCAGGCGTGCGGCATATAAATTCTGATCCACTAACCCGTCAATTTTCATCCATTCATCTTCAATATCTTTCAGCCAAGGCCATTTATAAAGCTCCGTACGATGAGCATTAATAAGTAGCTTCATAGCAGTAAGCGGCGTCTTGGCCTCATGAACCCAGGTCGTTACATATTCCTGCTGCTCTCGCTGCTGTACATGAAGAGCATGAGTTTGCTTGCGATACACACGATCTATATGCTGCAGCAGGCTCAGCATTTCTTCATCTGCTTTCGTTTCAACGTATGAATGCATTTCTTGTAAATCGTACGCATCATGCCGCAGCATAAAGCTTAATTTTTTTAGGAATCTTCTTTCTTTTACTCCTCTCCATAAAAGAAACAGAATCAGCAGACACAGTGTTAAAAGATTCAAATACCAAAACGAAGTTGACGATACCTTAATATCATACTCCAACAAAAGCAGAGCATCGATTACACTCAGCCATATAAAAACAAATAAGATCCAGCTTAACCTTTCTCTTAAAAAACTTTTCCACATCTTAATTCACCAAATACCCTTGACCTTTTTTGGTCACAATTTTACTGTTCAGCCCAATATCCTCCAGTTTGGTACGAATGCGTGTGATGTTAACAGAAAGCGTATTGTCACTTACAAATTTCTCATCTTCCCATAACCTTCGCATGAGCTCTTCTCGCGATACAATCTTGCCCCGCTCTTCCAAAAGAAGCCGTAAAATAAAAAATTCGTTTTTAGTTAAATGAATTTCTTGGTCGTTATAATGCAAGCTTCCTTTTTTTAAATCTAGCACCGCTCCGTTCCACTCGATAACGTCTGAAATCGTATCTCCATACGAATACGTTCTGCGCAGAAGTGCCTGCACTTTAGCAACAAGAACATCTAAGTTAAACGGCTTTTGAATGTAGTCATCCGCCCCCACATTCATTGCCATAACAATATCCATTGGATGTTCACGAGAGGAAAGAAATACGATAGGAGTTTTTGAAACTGTACGTATTTGCTGACACCAGTAAAATCCGTCATATACAGGCAAATTCACGTCTAAAATGACCAGCTCTGGGCTTTCTGTAATAAATACTTCCATTACCTTTTGAAAATCTTCTACTCCAACCACTTCAAATGACCACTGTTCAAATTTCTCTTTCACTAATTCATATATTTTACCATCGTCTTCTACAGCTAAAATTTTCATACATTCACCTCTGCATTGTCCTATATATTATGTATACCCGACTGTTGAGTATTTTCTTAAAAGCTCATCTAATCCATCAGTATGACAGTGATTTTCTTAAAGATAAAACATTTATTCGTTTAAAACGAAGAATGAACGAGTATTATCGTAATGTAAACTTGTACATGATACAAGTGTCCCTGTTCAAATACTACAAAATAATGACAATATCGTTAATAAGTAATCTTTAAACTCCATTAAATGCTCATTTTTTGTTACTATAGTATATAAGATGAAAACTTAAACTAATTTGACATGTGGATATGTAAAAAGGAGCTAGTTATCAATGAGTGTACCCAACAAATTACGCGACGACGCAATGGTGATGTTAAAAGAAACAAGCCGAACATTTTTTATTCCAATTAGCCACTTACCAGCAGAATTGCAAGATGCGGTAGGATCTGCTTACTTATGTATGAGGGCAATTGATGAAATCGAAGATCACCCTGAGCTAGAGGCCGGTGTAAAAAGCCGCTTGCTTTACGCCATCAGTGACCTGTTAAAAAAGCCTTTTAACGAAGACGAGTACATGGCATTAGTAGGTCCTTATCAAGCTGATTTACCTGACGTATCGCTTCAGCTCGGCAACTGGATTGCGCTTTGTCCGACTGGAGTTGCAGATCAAGTACTAGATGCAACTTCCATTATGGCCAAAGGGATGGCCGATTGGGTAGAAAAAGACTGGCATATTCAAAATGAAGCGGACTTAGATGACTATACGTTCTACGTAGCTGGTCTAGTAGGCGTGATGCTTAACGACATTTGGAAATGGTATGACGGCACGGAGACAGATAAAGAATTAGCTATTGCGTTTGGACGCGGCTTGCAGTCTGTAAATATCCTGCGCAATACCTCGGAAGATTCAGAGCGTGGTGTCAGCTTCTTCCCTAACAACTGGAGCAGAGAAGATATGTTTGCCTATGCCCGCCGCAATCTTTCATTAGGAAAGAAATATTTAGAAGATGTCAAATCTCTTCCGATTCTTCATTTCTGTAAAATTCCGTTAGCGCTTGCCGATGGAACATTAAACGCCTTGATGAAAGGAAAAGAAAAAATGACCCGTGACGATGTAAATAAGACGGTAAATGAAGTTGTCGATATGTAAAAATAAAAGCACGGAGCCTTATTGGTTCCGTGCTTTTTATATTTCTACCTGCAGACTTTCATACAAAGCGGTTATTTCCTGTTGAATAATAGGATAGCGTTTCAAAGCGGGAACACTTGAAAGCTTTGGCGCTCGTTTTTGCTCTGCCGCTGCGGCTAGCTTCTGAAACGTTTCCTGAAGCTCTTGTTTTTCCGTTTCTGACAGCTTATATCCTTCAAACGAGGCAAGAAGCATATATCCTAACTGCTGCGTAGCAACAACCGCAGGCCACAATCCTTCAAGTTTGACAGCCGTTTTAGAATATTCTCCGATAACATTATCGTACAGCGCCCGAAGATTAACAAGTTCTCCTTGAAGTTTATTTCTTTCTTGTTTAATTTTTTCTTCATCTTGTTCCGTGCTTAGCATTTCTAAAAATTGTCCTTCTTTTCGAATCACATCTCCAAGTAAATACGGTAAACGAAGCGAAGAAGCTCGTTTAAAAATTAATACCGTGCCAACCACTCCAATAACAGAACCAATAACAATATCAATCACCCGAGCGGACGTAAAGTAGCTAATAGCTTTATCGGGATGACCGCTCTCAGCGATTAAAAGAGCATTCGGCGTGATAAAAAGCGTGCCAAGCGCGTAATTTTTTACAATTACAATCTCAATCGTTGACTGAAGCAAAAAGACAATGAGCGCAATGATGATTCCCGTCGGTTCAAGCATGAGAATTCCCGTCCCAATTAAAATACCTAAAATCGTACCCACTGAACGCTGAATACCTCGCTGAACGGTGGCACGCACGGTTGCCCCAAGCATTACTCCTGCACATGTAAGCGGAATCCAGTAAGACCTTGGAATATTTGTAGTGTAGGCAACGGCTGCGGCGATAATCATAATAATTCCGTAGCGCAAAGCGTTTTTAAGCACATATGAACGTTTGTGAAAAGCAGCTTTTAACCGTTCTTTTATGGTACCGTGCGAGAACTGAATGTACTCTGTTTCTTTTAATTCCTTCATTTGAAGAACGTCATTTACATCTAATAATAATGTGCGCAGCTCTTCTTTTATAGACAGCTCTTCAATTTCTTCTCTGACATTTCGAATTTTTTTATGTTTTTTTAACGTGGCCATTTCGGATGCGAATGTTTCAATCACCGCTTGTGCTTTTTTAGAAACAGCCGGATTAAAATCATTTGCAGCGGCCATCACAAAGATAAACAGCCCTTCTGCTTTTTGATTTAATAAAAACAGCCGATGTGCAAATGATGATTTTTTCCGATTAATTTTCGCTTGCTTCATCGCTGTTTCCGCAGCCCGAAGCTCTACAACCGTTTTGTGCTGCTCCGCGTGAAACGATTCCGTGCCAAGCGAACCGACAAATGAAGCTAGCTGCCTGTACGCTTTCGCCACAGCGGCAGTTTCAGGTCCGCGCGGATTAATAAGCCAGCCGCTCATGCTAATGCACCAGGATAGTGCTCCTCCTAAAAAAACGAGTCCTGCATGTAAAAAAACAGCCTGTAAATTTGGAGCTGGAATGCTTGTGCTCACCGCAAATGAAAGCACAAAAAACATAGCAGAAGGTCCTGGGATTTTTAATGCCCCGAAGACATAAACCGATACGGCTCCAATAACACCAAATAAAATGGTTTTCATCCAATCTACGTCAGCAAATAACGAGCCAAGTGTAAAGCAAAGCGTAACGCCCAGCAAAGCTAAAAATAACTTAACGCCACGCTGCGCGTAAGGCTCATCTTTTGTATACAAATATGTAAAGCCGCCAATGCTTGCAATGAGTCCGTACTGCAAATGCCCATACAAAATTCCGATTAAAATCGGCAGGCTTGAAGACAAACCTGAGCTGATTCCTCGTACCCACGGAGAAGAAGCGTGGTTAAAGCGAAAAGCAGCTTTGATTCCCGGCGCTTTTGGAGAAGCCTCAATTTTATGATGAATTTCCGCATGGTTATATGTTGGTGACTTTTTGTCATCACTCACCTTGACCTCCTCCTTTCTCTCCATATATCTTTCCTGTTCTTAAAACGAGATAAACCTAAAAACCGGCTGTTCCTATCCGTATTGTGTTTAGGAACAGCCGTTTTTATCCTTATGAGCAGCATGCAGTAAAAACAAAAAGCAGATGAAACGAATATCTCATCTGCTTTTTACTAGCAGCTCTACTGCTTCTTTTACTAAATTTTCCGTATCCTCGCCTTTTTCAATGCTTTCCCTTACGCACTGTTCAAGATTCGTGCTGACAATAACGCCCATCGTGCGATCAATTGCGCTTCTAGCTGCTGAAAGCTGCGTCACAATGTCACGACAGTCTTTTCCTTGTTCCATCATATTTAAGACGCCTTTTAACTGACCTTCAATTCGTTTCAAACGATTTTTAACTTGCTTATCATATTCCACCATACTAATACCTCCGCCCATGGATTATTGCGTTTCTTCCTTTTAAGCTATACGCAAGAAGTAAATGTATACACAACTTTATACCTATCAGGGTATGTTGTCAAGTAAAGGAAGTTTACTGTTTCGTTTTCCACTGCTCGGATTTTTCCACTTAGTACCTCAGACCTTTAACAGGCTCAATCATATACAAATAGACACTTCACATTTCATTTAAACTGACCAATAAGTAAATGCACAGCAGAAAGTATAACTCACGGAATATTTCACGGATTTGTATCTCTTACACATAAGACAAAAAGATCATTTTTACATAAATGTAAATACTTGTTTACACTGCATTTATTGTGCTGTAATCTAAACTTAGCAATCTGAGAGTATAGTTAAGCTGTAAAAACGGCTACCCTGGAGGTTTGAGATGGCTACATACGGGAAAAAATTAATGACAAGTTTATTCATTATCATTGCATGTGTTTTAGGGTTTATGGGACATGCGGCGTTTTTAGCTCCTGAAAAAACGGAAGCTGAAGTAAACTATGATGCAACGCTTTATTTTCCGTTAGACCGATATCCTGAAACGGGCGATCATATTCGCGACGCAATTGCCGCTGGGCACTCTTCCGTTTGCACAATCGATCGCGACGGTGCGGAAGCGAACCGGGAAGAATCTCTAAAAGGATATCCAACAAAAACAGGCTATGACCGTGACGAATGGCCAATGGCTATGTGTGAAGAAGGCGGAGCAGGAGCTGACATTCGCTATATCTCACCTTCTGATAACCGCGGAGCTGGCTCATGGGTTGGAAATCAATTAGAACAGTACCCAGACGGTACGCGCGTACAATTTATCGTGCAATAATAGCAGAACAAGCTTTACTTTGAAGAGGTGAAACGATGAAAACAAAATGGAAAGAACAAGAGCTAACAATATCTTATCATCAGTTTACGCTGTTTCAAAAAGGACAGCCAAAGCCCCATCACGACTGGAGTGATGAAGATATTCAAAAAGGATACGTCGCAGACGATAAAGCCATTTCGTTTGAAGCCGTGTCGAACACAAAAGCCATTGTTGAATTGTGGATAAACGAAGAGCCCGACGCATCACAAGCTGAAAAGACAACTCGCCTTCCTTTTCACGTCGAAAGCGATGGGATTGAAATCAAAAGCGTCCTATCCGAAACCTTAAGCTATGATATTCCCAAAGGGTATTATTACGTCACATGCCTGACCATTCCTCTTCAAGAAAAAACAAACTCAGGCCTCTATTTAGTGAAATACTTACTGCATTTTGAAAGTCAATAAAAAGAAGCCAGCCTACTGTAAGCAGTTCAGATAGTATAAACATGATTACACAGTAAATAACTTATAAAAAGCTCTGAGCTGTATACAGCTCAGAGCTTTTTTGTACAAAGTAATACATTTATTCGTAAATATTGGATATAAAATTCCTCCTTTCACTGTCCTGCTAATTTGTTTTATGATAGCTGAACTTTAACCAAACAATTTTTATTTCGGCAATGAAAATAGGCTGAATTCATGTAAATAAAAAATCGAAGATAAAACCTTAGCGATTTCACCCTCGATTTCCCGTACTACTTCTACTATTACTCCACTTTCTCATATGCTCAAGCCACTGGCCGTTTTCTTTTTATTTGCCTTGGTATTCATAGGTTTCTTTATTCGATATAAACGGACTGATTTCACCAAGTGAGAACAAATGCAGTTCATGCATGGCTCTTGTGCACGCTGTATAAAATAAATTCCGCTCGTATTCATCTTGATAAGATTCACTCGATGCATTATAAATGATGACAGCATCAAATTCAATCCCCTTAGCTAGGTAAGCAGGAAGAACAAGCATGCCTTTTTCAAATGAACTTGTTTCCTTTGTCAGCAGCCTTGCAGACATCGAAGCAGGCAAAGCTTCAAATGCTTCTCGACTTTCTTCAGCTGTTTTAGCAATAACAGCTATTGTTTTATAGTTTTGTTCCTTCAATTCATTAATTTTGTGTATGATTGTCTTATGCAGCTCTTGGACGTTACCTGTAGCCGTCACGGTTGGCTTCGCTCCGTCTCGATTAAACGGCTCAATTAAATGGCCGTTTGCCACCATATCCCTTGAAAATTCGACAATTTGACGTGTTGATCGATAGCTTCTTGTAAGCGTCAGCGTTTCTGCTTCTTTCTCTTCGTACAGCTCGCTTGAAAGAATGGTCGGTGCATTCAGGGCGTGCGCGTAAATCGCTTGATTTAAATCTCCAAGCAGCGTCATTCTAGCATGCGGAAACAGCTCTTTTAAAAACGCCAGCTGAAAAGGTGAATAGTCTTGGGCTTCATCAATAAATAAGTAGCGAATAACAGGATTAGCTTTGCGCCCTTCAATTTGATCTTGAATATATAAATAAGGCGTTACGTCTTCATAAGACAGCTTCATGTTTGTAACACTTTGCACCGTGTTTTTAGCTGTTTCTTCCCACCCTTCTACATGTGAAAAAAGGTGATGCCTTTCAAACAGCTGCATATAGATGCGGCGAATGTCGATAAATTTAAGCTGCTTGATGGCCTGCTTAATAAATTTCATTTTTTTAGCTACAACGGCTTTTGCTAAATATGCTTGTTCACGGTCAAAGTCGTCAAATGAACTTTCCGTGTAGCCTTCCTTTTTCTGCAGATGCTGATAGGCCTCCACATAATCTTCTTTTTCTAAAAATTGAATTTCTTCTTGAACCCAATCTTTTTTACGCTCCAGTTTTTCAAGCTGGTTGACAAGCTTAAGCGCCCATTCCGCTACGAGCTGCATCCTGTTAGGAATGGAAATTCCCGTGTCAAGTGAATAAAAATAAGACAGCAAACGCCGAGCAGATAAAACGATTTCGCCGCGAAACTTAACGTTTTTGAAAATGATGTCTTTAGTAGACAGCTCTTTGATATACGCATCAACTTGCTTTTTAAATTCACGACTTGATTTGTAGCGGATCTCCTGCATTTTATGCTGTTTTGTCGCGATATCTTTTTCCGTTAGTAAATATTCAATTTGAACAAACAAGTCCTCGACTTCAAACTCATTTCCTAACCGTCCATCGGCATATTGCTGAAACGTTGTTTGTTTCATATTGTCTTCTCCAAGCTCCGGAAGAACAGTTGAGACGTAGCTGTTAAAAAGCGGATTTGGCGAAAATAGCATCATATTTTCCGCAGTCAGCTGCTTTCGGTAATGATAGAGAAGATAAGCCACGCGCTGAAGAGCCGCGGATGTTTTGCCGCTTCCTGCTACACCTTGAACGATCAATACTTTATTTTTTTCATTTCGAATAATTTGGTTTTGTTCTTTTTGAATAGTCGCGACAATACTTTTCATTTGACTGCTTGCATTGTGTCCAAGCACTTCTTGAAGCAGCTCGTCTCGAATAGTAATTCCTGTATCGAACATGCTTTTAATTACGCTATTTTCAATAATAAACTGACGCTTTAACTTCATCTCTCCTTTAATCGCTTCACCCGGCGTTTCGTACTGCGCTTTTCCTGGTGAATAATCATAATAAAGACTCGAAATAGGCGCACGCCAATCATAAATTAAAAACGCTTCACCTTTTTGATCCATTAAGGAACCTACGCCTACATAAATAGCTTCCGCTTCTTTTTCACCATTTTCTATAAAATCAAAACGTCCAAAATAAGGGGATTGCGTTAATTTTTTTAACGTTTTTAATTGATCATACGCTTGTCTATGGGTAATTTCACGTTCAGCTAAAAGTTCGGCCTGCTGCTTAATACTTGTAAATGTCTCAATCACATCGTCCGGCTCATCCATATTAACCGTGACATCGTCCCAAAACGTGCTCCGCAAATCAACAATTTCGCCTTTTACATTTCCTACACTTTTGCCTATCTTTTCAGCTTTTTGACTGATTTCTTCTACTACCCAATCAACTCGCTGCTGTTCTTCTGCTAAATTTTTATCTTTCACTTATCCACACCCCTTACATACGTTACCCGATAACAAGACTTGTTACCGGGCAAAAGTGATCATTGTTTATTTTTTCAGAGTCTACATACTTCCATACTGAGTTTGCAAATCCCTGCTATGTAACCATATTATGTCTTAATTTCCACCGTTAGTATACTGAAAAATAATGAACTCCACAACAAAAAGGGCCGAGAAAGTCTCAAGCCCCTTATCTTTATAAGTTGTTCCTCTACTTATTAGCTATTACTGTTTCCAAAAAGTTAGCAGATGAATGATGGCTGACACCACTTCTACTCCTTGAAACGCCAGTAAACCTGCTGCTGCCGCTGTAAACAATCCGACTACCGCTTCTTTAAAAATAAATGGCATTGATACCAGCTCCTTTGCTTATTTAAAATAAGTAGATTTGTTATCATTTTACTCCTTTTTTCAGAATTTTCAATACCATTTTACCAATAAAATAAAATAAAAACGCTTTCACTTTATAAAAATAAAGTGAAAGCGTTTTTTAAGCTTCCTTTTCTAATGCTTTCAGCGCAAGCGAATAGTCTAATCCTTTTCCTTTTTGCACAACATGCTGCACTTTCCCCATGTTGCACGCTTCTTGCGCACTAACGGTCATGCCGTTTGTTAACTTGATTTGCACAGGTTCTTCCGCAATTCGTACGTCGCATGCTAAAGCTAGCTCATACCCTCCGCCGAACGTAAAGTTTGTAAGAAGCGCAATCGTTTGTTTGGAGCTGCATGAAATGCGCTGAAAAATCGCTCGAGCTGTTACTGCATGAATCGGCTGATAAAGCTTTCCTGTTTCTTCACGTAAAAAAGAAGTGGCTCTGCTGTCTCCGTTCATTTTATAGTACTCTCCCATAAATACAATAGATCCAACCGAAGCATCTTGCTGCAGCTCATTCATCGTTTCTTGAAGCTCATACATGACTTCACTGTTCAAACGATTGAGCATTGACTGATTCATTCGTACAACCGCCACATGATTTTTTTTTTCTACTTTGATAAATCTTTTCATCATTCCTCCGCCCTTTCCCCTGTCGTCCTTTATAAATAAAGCGCTTTCAAAATATCTCGCTTTTTAATAAAAAAGTTATTTTCATAGTTTTATCATACAACAAACTCATAATTATTTCCATTACTTTTTAAATTTTCCGTCAATAATTCCATGAATCATTTCCATGTTTTTATCAAATAAGACGTGCTATAGTATAAGCAGCACAAATGCAGCTGAACTCACTGATAAAAGGAGTAATCACTATGAAATACGACTTAACAAAATGGGAGCCTCACGGCTATTCTTGCCCAGTGGAAGCAGCCGTTGATGTAGTCGGAGGCAAATGGAAAACCGTCATTTTATATCAATTATCAAAAGAACGCCGGCGCTTTAATGAACTGCGCAGACTCATTCCCGGCGTGACGCAGCGAATGCTCACGCTGCAGCTTCGCGAACTCGAGCGCGACGGAATTATCCACCGCGAAGTCTATAAACAAGTTCCGCCTAAAGTAGAATATTATTTAACGCCTTTTGGAGAAACGCTCATTCCTATTATTGAGCTGATGTTTCAATGGGGATATAATTATACCGATAAAATCGCTGAAGCGAGAATTCAAGCAGAAAAAGAGTAAAAAGCACGCAGAGCGTGCTTTTTTTATATATGTTTACGAATCAATAATTCTTTTAACCCGTATACGAATGTACTTTCAATTGGCTTTAACTCAAAAGACGGGCTCCAGTCCATATGCGGATAACGGTCAATCAGCTCGGACAGCATAATTTTTGCTTCTATTCGAGCAAGCGGTGCTCCTAAGCAAAAATGAATGCCTCTTCCAAATGCCATATGCACATTTGACTTTCGGTCAATTTTAAATACATCCGGCTCTTCAAAGTACTGAGCGTCGCGGTGCGCTGATCCCATCCATGGAACGACGTGCTCGCCAGCTTTTAATTTCTTTCCTGCAAGAATCACATCTTCTTTCACGATTCGGTGAAGAGCCTGAACGGGTGAACGATAGCGAAGAACTTCTTCAATCGCAGAAGGCAAAAGTTCTTTCTCTCGTTTGAGCCGTTCAAAAGAAGCTTTATCTTCCATTAGACAATAAATAGTATTTGAAATTAAATTCGTGGTTGTTTCGTTTCCTGCAATCAGCAGCAGGATAGAAAACCCGACGATTTCTTCATCCGTTAGCTGCTTCCCTTCTTCTTTTGCCTGAAGAAGCACGGAGATGATATCATCTCCTGGATGTGTACGTTTTTCCTCAATGATTCCATAAAAATAAGTTTCTAGCTCATCATTTGCTTTCATTTTCTCTTGCTGCAATTTCTCTAGCGTTTCACGTTCGTTATTCGACGGACCCGCTACAATAATATCCGACCAATCTTTAAACTGACGCTGATCTTCTATCGGTACGCCTAAAATGTCGGAAATCACCATAACTGGAAGCGGATAGGAAAGATGCTCGACTATATCAATATCTTCAAGGTGTTCAACTTCTTGTAATAATTCATTTGTAATACGAGCAATTTTAGGCTCCCATGCTTTCATTACTTTAGGCGTAAAAGCTTTATTAACAAGCGCTTTCATTTCAGCATGCTTAGGCGGATCAATATTAATTAAGCTCGTTCCTAGAGCGGTTTGTCTTTGATTTTGTGGAGGTCTTCGATCAGAAGAAAAAATATTCTTTTGTTCAAGCACTTCTTTAACCCCTTCATAGTGAAAAACATCCCATACCTGCCTTTCTTCATCCCACTGCACAGGTTCACTGTTTCTCATGTCTTCGTACCAAGAAAAAGGATTAAAGCGCTCTTCTTTTGTTTGAATCGTATTCACTTGACGGACAATTCCGTTTTCTCTTTCCGTTTTCATTTAAAAACCTCCCTGTATCGTTCAAATAGATTGACTGTATAGTCAATCTATGACCAAATAGTACCATATATAAGAATTTTCTTAAAAATGACAGCTGTATATTTTAGGGAAAATGAATCGATAGGAGGACATATTTTACAAAAAAAGGGCAGACGCTACGCGCCTACCTTTTTTAAGAATAATATTCTTCTGTTTTTTGTAATCGATTGTCTAATGCATACGCGCCGCTTCCTGCTAGAATCATATGAAGCGAAACGACAAAAAGCGCAAGTTCCAACTCATAGCCGCCGGTAAAACCAGCACCGCTTTTCGCTGTAAAAACAGCACTAATCATCACAATCGAGAACAGGACACCAACTAAGCGCGTTTGAAAACCAAGAATCATGGCAGCTCCTCCTACGAATTCAATAACAGCAACCGCATAGGCGAAAAACGCAGGAATGCCCATGCTGTGGAAAAAGCCAACTGTATTATCAATACCACTTTGGAATTTGCCAAGTCCATGAATAAAAAACGTTAAACCTAGCATAAGACGCAGTAAAAACGTTCCAAGCTGATAGCTTTTCATTTCTTTTCCTCCTTTTTTACTTTTGTCTACACATGTAACAATTTTAGTTACAACTGAGAACAAATTCAAGGGGGAGAACAGAAAAACAAACTATCAGCAAATTTCTTTTTCTCATTTTGGATATTCTCTCTATAAGTCAGCCCCTGCTCAATCACGCTGAAGATAGGATAGAAAAGCCAAAATATGATCATGAATAATGAGTTCTGCGGTAGCAGAATAGCTCTTCAATGATAGGTGTTCAGAGTATCGAAACCGGTTGAATTTATTTACGTCAACATGATGGACGGCCTGCACTTGAAAATCTTCCATCACCGCTTTTACTTGGGCAAAAGGCGGTACAGCAAGAGATTCGGGGCCAATTTGCTCCAGGCACTCTCTGCTGATTGCATGAGGAACAGCTGTCATGGAGCTCATTAATAAATCTTTTCTTCCTATAGTCTCATTCAACACATACTTCCAGCCCTGCACCACATGCGTAAGCTTTGCTTCGTCTTCACATATGTTTAAAGCTACATCGACACCGCTCGCTACCGCTGAAGCAAACGGATATAACTCTTGTGCGGGCAATACAAAATCTCCGTCTATAAAGAGAAGAATATCTCCTGTTGCTGCAAGTGCTCCTGCCGCTCTTCCGCAATCATGCCCTAACCGCTCATTGTAGACGATGATTTTGACACCCTGTTCTTTGGCATGCACCTCTGACTGATCACTTGAACCGTTAATCACAACAATGATTTCTAACGGTTCAAGTTTTCTTGCTTCTGCAATCACTTGTTTAATTGTTTGTTCTTCGTTGCAAACCGGAATAATAACAGACAGCTGTTTGCCTCCATAAAAAGCAGATAATTTCCCCCAGCCTTGCTCAACAATTGGAATGGGCTTCGCAAGCAGATCCACTCGCCTTTTGCGATTTGACGCAAGCGTGTAGTATGTTTGAAGAAGCTGCTGGTAGGACTTAATCCTTTCTCTGCTGCGCAGCGGGCGATCAAACGGACGAAAGTTTCCTTTCCCCTGCGTTTCAATCGTCATATGCATACTTACACGGTACTGTGTTAAGAATGTCACAAATAAAGAAAGAGGCGGCATCTTCCAGTAGTTTTTCAAGACGTTTGACAGTACCCCGTAAGGCGCTTTTAAATAAGCATTGGTCCAGTGAGGCTTCCCAATCGCATGATGCAAGACCGCACTCCACGTTAGCTCGCTGCGATTAAAAGTATTCACTTTTGTTTTTTCCCACTTGTTTAGCACCACATCACTGCTCCCAAATAACAAAGGCTGAACAAAACGCTCAAGCTCAGAAGCAGAAAGAATAATGTCTCCGTCTACAAATAAGACGGCATCTCCTTTGGCAATCTTTGCTCCTTCCATTCTCGCTTCATGTGGATAAAGGCGTTTTTCCACTACTTTTACGGTGCATCCCTCTTCTTTGGCTATTTTCACTGAAGCATCGGTACAGCCATTCGCGACTACAATGATTTCGAGCACATTTACTTTCTTAATTTGTTTAAGCACGTTTTTTAGCGTTTCTTCTTCATTGTAAATGGGCAGTACGACAGAAAGAGTTTTCATTGATATCACCCCTAAAAAAAGAACCACTGAATAATTCAGCGGCTTCATTCATTTAAAATACCTCTTGTGTCTACAACTTTTTTTGCGTGTTTTACAATTGACCAATCGACTTGACTATGATCAGTTAATACCAGCACAATATCGTTTTTTTCAACTTCTTCTTTTGTCAACGGGACAGAAAAGTACGTTTGCTTCTTAAAGACGGCAGAGTCAATATACGGGTCATGATACGTTAATTCATACCCTTTTTCTAAAAGCCTTTCACAAACCGGCAGCGCCGGCGATTCACGTATATCATTTACGTCTTTTTTATACGCAACGCCTACAACGAACACACGCTTTTCATTTGCTTCAAGCTGCTTTTCAACTCGCTTAATCACTTTATTTGGCATTTCTTCATTAATATGATGTGCCGCTTCAATAAGTTCGCTCGTTAACCCATTTTGTTTTAGTTTCCATAAAAAATACAGCGGATCAACCGGTATACAATGCCCTCCGATTCCGGGACCTGGATAATAAGGAGTGAATCCAAATGGCTTAGTAGATGCCGCTTGTAATACCTCATAAAAATCTATTCCTAATTCCTCACACAGTTCGTTTGTTTCGTTCACTAACGAAATATTGACAAGGCGCTGAATGTTTTCAAACAGCTTGCACATTTCCGCTACTTTTGGAGAAGAAACAGACACGACTTGCTGAAAAATACTTTTATAAAACGTCTGCACGTGATGGAGACATTTTTTGCTGTAGCCGCTAATCACTTTTGGAATATGCTCAATGTCATACGACTTGTTTGCCGGATCGACTCTTTCTGGAGAATAAGCTAAATAAAAATCTATTCCTGGTCGCAAATTGGAATCCTTCAAAATAGGCAAAACAATTTCTTCAAGCGTGCCTGGGTAAGTAGAGCTTTCATAAATAACCGTTTGCCCTTTCACCATATGTTCTTTCAAAAATATAGATGCACTAATGACTGGCCCTAAATCCGGATTGTGATTCTCTGTAATAGGAGTTGGTACGGTCACTACTACATAATCACATGCTTGAAATGCTAAAATACCATTTTTCAGCTCATATGCTTGAAAGTTTTTCTCGCTTTTAATTACATCGTTACGCACATCTGGGATATAGCTTTTCCCTTGTTTTAGCGCTTCAATTTTCCGCGTGTCAATATCAAGGCCAACAACGCTATAATTTTTCTTAGCAAATAACAGAGCAAGCGGCAGTCCCACATAGCCAAGACCAATAACGGCAACTTTTTTATTCATTCTTCAACACCTCAAACAAAATATCATGTCTTCGTATGTCCGGAAGAAATTCGCCTCTTTCGCTGGTTTGGCTGATATAGTATGCAATGGCCTCTACATAATCTCCTAGAATTCGCTGCGTTGATGCCGCCAAACCTTTGATTTTCATATGCTCCTTTCGAATACGATTTGTCCGCGCCACATCAACAAAATGAACGGGCTGAACCATAAAGCCGTACATGATACTTTTTAATTGAAATAAAGGCGGAATAATAAGAGATTCGTAGCCTACTTTTTCCATTACATTCCGTTTAATGGCATGAGGAATCGCCGTCGTTGTATTAATGGTTAAATCAGGACGTTTGCAAATAATGTTAAGAAAATATTTCGCCGCACTTACAGAGTGGATGGGATACACTTCGTCCAGCAGACACTCTAAATTATTAAGCGCTACATCAATTCCTTGGTCAGCTGCCTCTAAATAGGGACGTAAATCTTCCGCGGAAATAACAATATCTCCATCTACGAACAAGCAAACTTCTCCGCTGCTGTACATCGCTCCAATTGCCCGAGGTACGTTGTGTCCAAGCCGCTCCTTATAATGAAGAACAGTGGCTCCAGCTTCAATCGCTCGCTTAACCGTTACTTCATCTGCTCCATTGGCAACCACAATGATTTCTTCCACTCCGCCTTTTTTTACTTCTTTAATAACGCTTGCAATCGTCTCTTTTTCTTCACCTACTGGAATAACAGCACTGTACTTGATGCCTGTTTTCCGCTTCACATTCGGTGTATAAGCGGAAATGATTTTACGGTTTCGATCGCCGTCTGTTAGTCCGCCTCTTATTCCTTTTTCTTCGATAAGACGAGCTAACGCTTTAATGTGATCTCCAATAATATAATTAGTCGAAATAGGAAAAGGTGAATTGGTAGGAATTGTTTTGTGAGTGGTTCTAATCTTATTTGTATAAATAACGTCTGAGGAACACGGTGCAACAATTGACATTTCTTTTATAAGGGCAATCGTATGGGCGAGGGGCGGGTGAGCTAAGTTCTCGTATCCAATTTTAGCCGCCGATGTTTTTTTGATGGCATGAGGAATAGCTGTTAATGCTTGAACAGATAAATCTTCACGCTGTAAGCATAAGTTCAGCATATATTTTGCAACGGAAACGGGATGCGGACGCACCTTCCGCTTCATAATCCATGAAAGGTTGTTTAACGCTATATCATGACCAGTTTCTATAGCCTGCGTATATTTCATCAGCTCTTCATGAGGAACCGCTATATCTCCGTCCAAAAAAAGCAAAATATCTCCTTTTGCTTTTTTGGACCCAATGGCTCTTCCAATATTAATACCAAGAGCTTCTTCATAATAAACAACGCGGCAGCCTGCACCCTCAGCAATTTCCTTTGTTGTATCACTGGATCCATTTACCACGACAATAATTTCAAACGGCTTCATTTTTTGAACTTCTTTAAGCACAGGTAATAATGAATCAGCTTCGTTACAAGCTGGAATAACAACCGATACCTTCAAACTCACTCAACTCCGCTAAAAATTCGAACATACGTAATGGATACTAGTGGAATAGTTACATCCGTTGGCTCACCATATGAGCTTGATGTACGTACAATAGCCGCTGCGTCCGTAACAGCGAGCAGTGTTCCATTAATAACGTCAATAGCTGTGATAATTTGCACAAATGAACCAACATTTTCTCGTAATGCATCTTGAAACATACTTTTCTCTCCTTTCGTTTAAGCGCTTTGAATAGTAACAATGCTTGTAAATGGAAGTAATACCGTTGACGTCGGAGACTCTACTAATTCTAAATAGTTATCCCCAACAAACGTCACAACGCCTTCAAGCGGACCAGCCGTTGTTTCAATCACAACTTCTTGTCCGATATACTGCTCGGCAATTTCTTTAAAAGGTGATTCTTGAGATTCTTTAATAATACTGATCACATATTCTCTAAACGTATCGGAATAAACAACGTCTTCTACTGCTTTTTTTGTGTTTTCCTGAATAAATTCAGCAAATCTATTTGAAAACAACAGGTGTCTTATCTTTTCTACATAGCGACGGTAACAACAAAAAAACATAAATTTTGTTCCTCCTTTTTATATTGCTATCCCTTCAAATTACCTACAACAATTGACGTAACCTAAGAGATTACTCTATCAATATATACAAGCTCTACCATAAAGGTGACAGAACTTTTATCGTATTTCCATACAAATACGCTCATGACTAGCCCTTTTTGTATAGGGTTATCCCCTACCGCCTCCTACCTACTGAAACCAAAACAAAAAAGACAAAGCCCTTAGACTTTGCCTTTTTTTATCTATTTAATTATAGTCAGTTGGCTGTAATACGCTTTGCTCCAATATAGCGCTCTTTCCAATAGCTTGAATTTTTATCACTAATTGTAACTCCTTTAGAAGACGATGCGTTAATAAACTTTCCATCTCCAAGATAAATGCCTGCATGAGAAGGACCTTCTTTATACGTTTCAAAGAAAACAAGATCTCCTACTTGGGGTTCACTTACATTTTCACCTGCTTTATAGATATCTTCAACCGTTCTTGGAATATCGATGCCTACGCTTTCTTTATATACATACTGAAGATATCCGCTGCAGTCAAATCCTGAAGGTGTAGTACCGCCCCATTTGTACGGCGTGCCCATTAAAGATTTTGCTTTGGTAATTACTTTATCTGTATTCACTTCTGATTCGCCTTCTACAACGCCGTCTTTACCTAATGCATTGTATGTATTTTCCCCAACTACTCCGTCTGCTTCTAAGTTATGTTTTTCTTGAAAAGCCATGACCGCTTTTTTTGTTTCATAATTAAAATATCGCGATACTTCGCCTTTTAAAAATCCTTTATCTTTTAACACTGTTTTAACTTGTTCTACATCATCATTTGTCATCCCTTGTTTTAAAACCGTGTCGCCAAACGCAGCATGTCCCATTGCCGGACCTGCAAATAAAGCTCCTCCTATAAGAAGCGCCGATAGCATTTTTTTCATTTCGTTTCCTCCCCGAATCATGTTTTAAGCACCATACAACCATACCATCTGTGGATAACAATTCAATTAATAGAAGATAACAATTTGATAACAATCTTTTTAAACAGCCTCAACTCTTGGATATAAAACGCCGAAATATAAGAAGAAAAGAAAAACAACTATTCTAGCAAATAAAGGTGATAAACATGAATTGGTTTAAACGAAACAAAGTGAACGCCGAAGCCGCGGCTGTCGAATCCATCACTGTAAAGCTGCATGTATCGGATCCGATGATAAAAAAACAGATTAACATGATTTCTTTAACAGCAGATGATCTCAAACGGATTGCCAGATTTCAAGTTCACGCGCTGAACGCCATTGAAGAGATTGTGAATGATTTTTACAAAGCTATTGGCGAACAGGCTCATTTGGTTGCGATTATCGAAAAGCACAGCAGCGTTCATGCATTAAAACAAACGTTAAAACAGCACATCTTAGAAATGTTTGATGGACAAATAGACGACGCTTTTGTGGCAAAACGTCAAAAAATTTCCAAGATGCACGTTAGAATTGGACTTGAGCCAAACTGGTATTTATGCGCATTTCAAAATTTATTTACGTCACTGCTTTCAGTCTGTGAACATACGATAGAGTCAAAAGAAGAATGCCTGGCTTTTATTGCAAGTATGACAAAGCTTATTAGTCTAGAACAGCAAATAGTGTTAAAAGCCTATGAGCTTGAATATGACGAGCAGCGCGCTGGACTTCAAATTCAAAAAGAGCAAATTCAGCTAGAAATCTCTCGCACCTCATCTGTCCTTTCTTCGTTATCTGAAGAAACGAAGAAATTTATGGATCAAATGCGCAAGCAGTCTTCTGATGTCGTTTCCTATGCAAACAAAAGCTCTGAACTAGCAGAAGTTATTGAGGCAGAGTCCGTTACTAGTCAAGCAAAATTAAGGGAAGAACAAAACATGCTTGGAAGCATACAAAAAAACACGTCACTCATTCAAAACAAAATGAAAACGCTCGAACATACATCACAGCAAATTCATCAAATTGTTTCAATTGTCACTTCTATTGCTGAACAAACAAATTTATTAGCATTAAACGCTTCGATTGAATCGGCTCGGGCGGGTGAGCATGGAAAAGGATTTGCAGTGGTGGCGCAAGAAGTACGGAAGCTTGCGGAAGAAACGAAGAAATCTATTTCTAATATTTCAACTTTTATCGGAGACATTCAAAAACAAATCGAAAGCGTTTCAGCTTTAGGTGGCGAAGTTGCTACATTAACAAAAGATACGGCTGGTAATATGAACAATATTACTTCTTTTTTCACGAACGTCCTTAGCATGACAACGGAGAACAAACAACAAACCGTTCTAACCAAAAAAGAACTTGAAAAAATAGCGGACGTAATGAAGCAGCTATCTCTACGTATTGAGAAGATGGCACATTCCTCGGAAGAACTTGAACGATTAACCGAAAAAAGTTGATATGCAAAAAGCCTTCTCAGCTTGCACAAGAAGGCTTTTTTTATTTTTTCAAGCTAGCGGGTTCTTGAGAAGAACGTTCGATAAACTGGACAAAATCCTCTCCGTATATGCTTCGAATCAGAGCCGTTAGTTCGACGAAGTCAGGCAGCTCTCCGTAAACATCTCTCAGCGGCATCGCTCCTTGAAACAAAGGGTTTTCAAGGGGGTTATAATCCTCGATCGTTTTTAAGAACATCTTTTTTCCTTCTTCTGTGAGCTGTACGTATGTATTCCGCTTATCTCTTTCATTTTTAGAAAGGGTAAGATAGCCCCGCAAGTGCAATTTTTTGGCAAAGTTAAAAGCTGTGGACAAGTGCATAACACCTAGCTTTGAAATGTCGGTCATCGACGCAATTTCCAGCTGATAAACAATCCCCAAAATGTGATGTTCATTAATGCTCAAATTGTACGGCTTAACCCACTGTTCCCAATCCTTTTCAGTAGACTTCCAAAGAGCTTTGCTTACTTGCATTACAAGCTGATTAAACAACATGGCATCTTTAATGGTATCTTGATTTAACGTGCGTTTCACTTCTTCACTTCCTCTCTAGAAATGCAACCGTTCACATCGTTTTTTCTAAGACTTTATAAACAAAAATAATGAAAATATATACAAAACATTATACATGATTGCTTATATATTTCAACTTTTTTTGCATAAAAATAAATTTTTTCGTTTCTTTATGTAAAAAAACAGGCATGAACATTCAGCGTTCATGCCTGTTTTTTAATGAATATATCGTTCACCGACTAGGAGGTTGGAAATAACGTCTGTCGGAATTTCAAACTCAATGTTCCCCATGTAACCTGGAGCAACTTCGTATTTATCAAATACAATTCTCAGCTTGTGATTCCTTGTAATGTAGAAGCTTTGATTTTCATCAATCTCTTTAAAAGGGGTCATATCTTCTTCAGTCAGCCAGTAAATTTTGCCTTCTTCATGCTTCATTTGCTCTTTCATTTGCTCTTTAATATTTTCACTAATAACTTTTATATAGCTTTTATCCTTAAACAGACTTGGAAGCGTAACGAGCACTTCCTGTTTTTTATCAATCGTGTCGTAGTGATTCACACTTGACGTTGAAGCTCTCGATTCTTCCACATATCGGTGCACAACAAGCAAATCATCAGTATTCGTCATGATATCATAGCCGCTGCTAACAGCCACGTTTCCTTTCTCTCCTTTTTGCAATGTTTTCATCTCTTTTTTAAACTGTTCATACAGCTGCTCGTTTTCTTTTACATACTTTTCATTCAAACTTGTTTGAAGACCTTTGTTTTGCAAACCTGAAATCGATGGCGTCTTTACATCAATACGAGAATGCTTTTCCTCTTGCTTCAGTTCATCAAACGTGATTACTTCTACTACTTTTCCAAGTACAGGAATTTTTGCCATTGCATTTGCGGCACCTGGACTTACATTCACCGTTGTGATAAAAATTACCGCTGCTGCCGCAATCGTGCTTGGCCAAATATAGGATTTCTTTTTACGAGGATGTGAAGCAATTGCCTGTTCGACCACATCATCTAATTCTTGCGGAATAGGAATGTCACGGTACTGCTTCTTTAACTTTTCTATTTTTTCATTCATTGTTCTAAGTCCTCCTCCGTCATCGTAATCCGCAACAGGTTCAACGCTCTGTAGAGTCTTGTCTTGACCGTATTTACATTTTCTTCAACAATCTCTGCAATTTCGTCCATTTTTAAGTCTTCAAAAAATCGTAGAATAATAATGGTCTTATATTTAACAGGCAGCCGATCCATTGCTTTTTTCAAATCGATATTTTCATACTGATCTTCACGTCCACTGCTCAGGTACTCAAGCGCTTCTTCGTCCATAAGCGTTAAGCGTTTATGCTTACGAAGGAAATCGAGTGCTGTTCGTACGACAATTTTATAAAACCAGCTTTTAATCGATTGAATATCTTTGATACTGTCCATTGAAATGAGTGCTTTTTTTATCGATTCTTGCACAATATCAAGCGCATCTTCTTGATTTTTCACATAGCTAAAAGCAAGCCTGTAAAAATCCGCTTTATGCTCGGTTATGCACGCTACGAGCATCTGATGTGCATCATGTTTTTTCATCGTCTTTTATACTCCTTCTATTTTCTCTTGCTGAAGTAAGTCTATAAGGTAGACGGAATAAGTAGAAAAATAGTTTGTTTTTTAAAAAAAAGTAAAACTAAATGATGCTCTCATGCGTCTATTAGGTAGATATATACAAAAAGGGGAATATTACTAAATGAAAACCATGGGCTACAAACGTATTTTGACACTGCTTGGATGCTGCATTTTGCTTCTTGGTGCAGCAGGGTATATTGTCAAAGCAAACAGTACAGAGAAAAAAACAGCAAGTATTCAAACAGATCAAACCTATCCTAACGTTGAAATTCAAACGCTAGTTAAGGATCTTACCTACGGAGGCTATGCAATCAGCTACCCTTCCTTTGGCAAAAAAGAAGTTGATCAATCCATTCAAGCTTATGTAACAGATGAAGTGGCGCACTATGAAAAAAAGCTGCAGAAGCAGTCAAAGGACAAAAAATCTGAATTAACCATTACATATAAAATCGTCCATTACAGCAAGCAAACGCTAAGCGTTGTCTTTGATGAATATGAATCTGTAAATGGAGAGAAAGGAACGTCTTCTCTTAAAACCTTTACATTTGACCTGCCTGCTCAAAAGCAAGTGGCGCTAAAGGATTTATTTAAAGGAGATGCCAACTATTTAGATCGCCTTTCGGCTATTTCATACGCTGAATTAAAAAAACAACTGAAAACAGCTGATTTTGACCCGAACCTTCAAAAAGGAACTCAGTCAACTGATCAAAATTTCAGTCATTTTGCATTGCTTGAAAACAGTATTGTAATCTACTTTAAACCTTATCAGTTAGGAGCTGAACAAACAAAACCTAAAACAATCGCTATTCAAAAAGATTTATTTAAAGACGTAATGAACGATGTTTACAAAGACGAAGCGGCAAATAAAAATAAAGTTAAAGAAACGCCTCCAAAACATATTGTTAACGAAATACCGCAGCAAGGAGCACCTATTGATCCAACTAAAAAAGTCGTTGCAATGACCTTTGATGACGGACCTAACCCTTCATCTACCAATGTGATTTTAGACGGATTAAAAGAAGTAAACGGACACGCTACCTTTTTTGTATTAGGAAGCCGCGTTCAATATTATCCTGAAACAATCGAACGTATGATCAAGGAAGGCAGCGAAGTCGGCAATCACTCTTGGGATCACCCCCAGCTCACTCGTTTGAATGAAGCACAGGTCAAACACCAAATTGGTGATACTCAGGCGCTTATTAAACAAGTCAGCGGGTATGAACCACTGCATGTACGCCCTCCATACGGAGCTGTGAATGCAAATGTAAGACGTTATATCGGAAATGTTGGTGTGACTCTATGGGATATCGATCCCGAAGATTGGAAATATAGAAACGTTCCTCACTCCGTTCAAGCAGTTATGAGTCAGGTCGGAGACGGGAAAGTTATTTTAATGCATGATATCTACCAAACAAGCGCCGAAGCAGCCGTTGAAATTATGAAGAAACTCCATGCACAAGGGTATCAGCTTGTTACGATTTCACAGCTAGAACAAGTAAAACAAGAGCGAGAACAGCTGCATTTACAGTAGCCGACAGCTAGTATAATGTATCTCTAGTAGAAACTATTCTTATAGTCTCTGCCGGATAGAAAGCGAATGCGCTGCAAACATCATAATGGTTGCAGCGCTTTTGTTTTTCACGCGTTGCTTAATAAATGCTATAAAAAGCAGCGTAAGCGGAATCACTACGTGAAAAGGGATAAAGAGTAATACCGGCATAATCGTTAGCCTTTCTTTTAAAAACTCTTGAACATTTACTTGCAATTATAAAGAACACGTCTAGCCGCTCTAGCTATTACTTCAAACCCTTTGTGCACCTTATAAATAATCAAATCAACAGCATAGCATTCACCACAAATAAAGTGCTGTCGTTTGTTCCGTTGATGACGATGCTTCTGTACTCTTTTTATTTTCTTTGCTTTTTTTATTTTTAAATAAAGAAGGCACGATTAAAAACACCTTTCTTCTCTTTTTTTAGCTTTTTCCAAATAAATGATTTGTATGCAATTTTTAATAGCACAAACAAAGCACAAGACAAAAAACCAACAGGAACTATCGGTAGAATATCTTTTTAAGAAAAGAACACGGAGAGTAAAACATATGAAAATCATTTGGATATCAGTTTTGCTTTTAGGGTGCTTAATCGGGTTTTCTATCGGTGTGTATATGATGCAAGGGTTTAGTTTTTCCATGGCTTTGCAAAATGGCTACAGTTCATTTCGTGTGATGGAGTTCGCTGAATTATTTGTACTTTTCTCCCTTTTATTCTGTTTTGTAGCTGAAGTATTTTATCGCTCATTTAAAGTAGAAAAGCACAACAGCGCTAAAGATAAAACAACGTAAAAAACACATATTTCTCCTTTTTACCACCTATTCTCCTTTCCATTTAAATGTTATAATTTTCATAATTGGAATAACTTTTACACGTCTTTCTACATGGAAAGCTGTACGCTTAAACTACAAAATAAACATTGACTTTGAACTAAAAGGTGAAGAAATGATGAAAAAAAAATTAGCCGTTATTAGTACAGCTTGCTTACTTATTCTTGCAAGTGATCCCATTCCTTCTTATGCTACTCCTGATTCCTCTCCGGACGCTTTGGATCAGCCAACAGACGTGGATACAAATGAAGATGTAAAAGCTATTTTTGACTCTCTCTACCAAGAAGGCTATTCGCTTGGAGAAGAAGATGGATACGGAGAGAAAAAATTTGAACAGTTTGATCAAACGACAGGACTGGACAAATCTTCTGAAGAATTCACGTGGTTTATGATGGGATATACGGTAGGGTATAAAAAAGGACAGCAGCAAAAAGAGGAAGAACTCAAGACGGAACAAGAAAATGAAATGTCCGCTGGTGAAGCGGAAGGGTATCAGCAAGGCGTGCTTGATTACAAACACGCTACCATTCAATCAGATGTCGAATCCTTCCCTTCTAAGTCACCCGATTGGAATAAAGGTTATGTTCAAGGCTACCAAAAAGCTATTTCTTTAATGGACTTATCCGTTAAAGCAAAAAAAGAAGGCTATCAGCAAGGCCTTGAAAATGATTCAATGAGTGTTCCGAGCATGTATGATGAGGAGGATGTCACACGTCAGGCTTTTACAGAAGGCTTTGAAACTGGCCAAGCCGAAGTGCTGGACCAGCAAAAAAAGCAGTTTGAAAAGCAAGGCTACGTTCAAGGCTATCACGATCTTTCACTTGAAGTGCCTCCAGAAGCAGAAGGCGAACTGCAAACAGCCTTTGAGCAAGGATACGAAAAAGGGCAAAAACAAAAGCAAAAAGATATAAAAGCCCAGGGGTACGACTCAGCTTTTACCTATCAGACCTATAGAGCGCCAAAAAGTCTTCAGGACAAGCCCCAACTAGAAAAATGGTACAAAGCAGGCTTTTATTCAAATAAAGATGTGAAACCTTTACAGCAAAAAGCTTATAAAGACGGCTGGAAACTTGGAAAAGAAATGAACGTTCCGAAAAAATACAAGCAACATAAAGCTGCGGTGGCGATGTACAAAAAATATTTTGAACAAGGCCAAAAAAAGCAGGATAAAACGGTGAGTCATATTCTGCTCGGCAGCGGTATTGTCCTTACATTGGTTGCTCTTGTCACCCTATGGAAGCTGCTCCGCCGCCGTAAAAACGAAGATGCCACGTTAGACAGTTAAATATAAGTATATAAAAACCCGGAAAATCGTAGTTTTCCGGGTTTTTATGTTAAATAATCATTCGTTTATTTTCCGCGAGCTGAACTTCTTGCTCCTGTTTTGCCTGATTTTGTTTTCGAATTTTCAAATAATAATAAATATAGCAGCCTATAAAGAAAATACCTCCGCAGTATAACGCCATTCGCTGCTCGGGATCAAACGCAAGACTGATCATGACGATACAGTTTGTAATCAGAGCTACGATCGGAAGAACCGGATAAAGAGGTGTTCTGAATTTTAAGTCTTCTACTTTTCCGCCTTTCGCTACGTAAGTGCGTCTAAATGCAAGCAGTGAAGCTGTAATCGCAATCCAGCCAATTTGAGCGCCGAGTCCAGCCAGTGAAATCAGCCATACGAAAACGGTTTTAGCTGCCACTACGCTTGAAAGCAGAGAAAAACATGAAATCACAAGCGTAATTAACAACGCATTAAACGGAACTCCTCTTTTGTTTACTTTTCCAAGCGCAGGACTTGCCATTCCTTCTCGTGAAAGAGAATAAAGCATACGTGTAGCTGCATAAAATCCAGAGTTTGCTACTGAAAGAAGAGCTGTTAAAATAATAAAGTTCATAATATCCGCCGCATACGGAACTCCTACACTATCTAACACAACAACAAACGGGCTTTCTACAACGCCTGCTTTTTCACGAGGAATCATGCTTGCTAGGACAAACACGGATAAGACGAAAAAGAAAAGCGTACGCCAAACCGTTTGTTTGATTGCTTTTGGGATGGTTTTTTCAGGATTTTCACTTTCTCCTGCTGCAATTCCAATTAATTCTGTTCCTTGAAACGAAAAGTTCACCGTAATCATTGTAATCAGCAAAGCTGTTACGCCATTTGGAAATAGCCCTTCGGCAAAGAAATTTGATAAAAACGGTGCTTCCTGCCCGCTTTTCATATCAATGAGTCCAAACATTGCCGCTCCGCCTACAACGATAAACATAATGATGGCGAAAATTTTAACGCTTGAAAACCAAAATTCTGTTTCACCGAATGCTTTGGCTGAAAGTGCATTTAACGAAAAGATTAATAGCCCGAAAATTGCGCACCATAACCAAACGGGCGAGTCTGGAAACCATCTTTGCATTAACTGTCCGGCTGCTAAAAATTCAAGCGCAACCGTTACTGCCCAGCCTAGCCAGTATAGCCATCCAATCGCAAAACCAGTTGCGGGGCCGATAAATTTAGTGGCGTACGTTTGAAACGATCCTGCAACTGGCATGGCAACGGATAGTTCTCCAAGACACAGCATCGTTAAATACATGATAAGCCCTCCTACCAAGTAGGAAATCATTGCTCCCATCGGGCCTGCTTCATTGATGGTATAACCTGATCCAAGGAAAAAACCGGTACCAATACATCCTCCTAGTGATATCATAAAAAGATGCCTTGTTTTCATCGTTCTTTTTAATTCTCCTGGCTGTCCCTGTGGAATATTCATCCCATTTCCTCCCTTTGCTGCAAAAAATGAAATCGCTTTCATTTTTTTAGGTTTATTATGTTTTTATAGCTGCTTACTAGGTAGCCTGTCATGACATAACCTTTTCATTTCATGGCTCAACTCAATGGACGTCGGATTATTTGCAAACGGCGCCAGCCCCATAGCGAGGGTGACAGCCGTTTAGTCCTGTCCTGCATGACCGTTTCTTGAATTATACTATACTTTCTCTACACGATACCTATAAGTAGCTCTTTTTTATAAAAGCTTATCTCCAAACAATGAGCTCATTAGAGCAACCGCTACTTCTGCTGTTTTATTGTGCTGATCTAAAATGGGATTCACTTCTACAAACTCAGCGGATGTCACCATGTCTGCTTCCGCTAACATTTCCATTGCTAAATGACTTTCTCGGTAGCTGATGCCGCCTTTTACTGGTGTACCTACTCCCGGTGCATCATCTGGATCTAAGCCATCTAAATCTAGTGACAAATGCACGCCGTCTGTACCGCTTAAATAATCAATCGTTTCTTTCATCACCTGGGTCATGCCTAAGCGATCAATTTCATGCATTGTATACACTTTAATTCCTTTTTCTTTAATTAACTCTTTTTCCCCATCATCTAATGAGCGTGCACCGATAATAACTAGATTTTCAGGTTTAATTTTTGGCGTATAACCTCCAATATTTAAAAGCACGGGATGTCCAATACCAAGGCTCACAGCTAACGGCATGCCGTGAATGTTGCCTGATGGAGATGTTTCAGCGGTGTTTAAATCACCATGAGCATCATACCAAACAACGCCTAAATTTTCTGAACCTTTCGCGACTCCTGCAAGCGTTCCAATCGCAATACTGTGGTCTCCACCTAGTATTAACGGAAAGCGGTCTTGCGCTCGCACTTCTTCAACTTTTGCAGCAAGCTGTTCATTGCCACTCGCTACGGCCGCTAAGTTTTTCAAATTTGTATTTTTATCTACGTCTGCTCGCTCTTTAATTTCTACTTTAATATCACCTTCATCGTGTACGGTATAGCCAAGAGCTTCTAATCGTGTATTCATGCCCGCATAGCGTATCGCACTAGGCCCCATGTCTACACCCCTTCTTGTTTGTCCATAATCCATTGGTACACCGATAACTGAAATTTCTTTTTTCATCTTCTATACCTCCGTTGCATTTTATTCTGTGTGAAGTAAACATAGGCGTTTATTTAACTATGTATTTTTTTCATTCATACAGCCCCTCATCTATTTCTTATGCAAAAATGATGCCAACTTTGTTTAAAGCATTCTATCAGTCTTTTTATCACGTGTTTTCTTACACACGCAAAAAAAGTTGTCGATTTCTGCAACTTTTTGGAAAACTGTGCAAATTTTTTTGTCTTTTGGCTTAAAATCGCCAATTTTATTTGCTTCCATAAAAAAAAGTCAAAGGGGATTACCCCTTTGACTTTTTTTAATTTGTAATAATGTCTCCATCTTCATCATCACCGGTATCACCTTCACCAGGATCTTTTTCTAATGAGACCACTTTCTTTTCATCATCCCATTTCACTTTGTAGCCAAGTGATTTTGCTACTTTGATAACCGATAAATAGGAATGAGGATTTGGCTTATACAGCTTTAAGCCACTCGAATCAATGACGCCTAAGCCTAACAGGAGACGGTCGGACTGAACATAAGGCTTTCCATCGATCAGCTTCACTTGCTTATCTGTAAATGGATACACCGCGCTGTTGACTTCAACGGTGAACTCTCCTTTTTTCTCTTCTTTAATTGGTTTTGACTGTTTAGACACATATTTAATCGCGTCTACTCCTAACACTGTGCCTTGGCGCGTATTATCCGCTCCTCCGTACATTTTCCCCGTCTCATAGTCATAGATAACAGCTTGGACGTTTCCAATATGCTGAGGCGTTTCTTCAAACGCATTTCCTTTAGCCATCATTTCAAGGATCGTATCTTGGCTAAAGCCGGGTTCCCATCTTACGGTTGGATAGCCGCCTGAATAAATGCGAGGTGTTAAAATTGCTTTTTGAATCGGCATCTTATGGTCAATGACATTCATAATCGTTTCTGCTACAGACGCAATAATGGTCGGACCTCCCGGTGAACCAATTGCCATGAACGGCTTTCCGTCTTTTAACAGCATCGTCGGAGACATGCTGCTTCGAGGACGTTTTTTAGGCTCAACCTGGTTCACGCCTCCCGGGCGGCATCAAAATCTGTCATTTCATTGTTGAGCATAAATCCGTAGTCAGGAACCATAATTCCTGAGCCAAATACTTGTTCAATAGTAGTCGTGTAAGAAACCATGTTCCCCCATTTGTCCACGACAGAGAAATGAGTCGTTTGGCCAATTGGATTTTCTTCCGTTACAGTTGCTTTATTTGGATTTTCTTTTCCTTCATACTTCCAAGGATCTCCTTCTTTAACATTAGGCGTTGCTTTATTTGGATTTATTAATTTGCGACGTTCTTTAATATAATCTTCATCTAATAGCCCTTTTTTCGGCACTTCATAAAAGTCTTCATCCGCCATATATGCCGCACGGTCAGCGAAAGCTAAGTGCATAGCTTCCGTTAAATGCTGCAAATACTGAGGCGTATTGGAACCCATTTTTTCTACATCATAGCCTTCCATTAACTTTAAAATCTGCTGCACAGTTAATCCACCGGAGCTAGGAGGAGCCGCACTAACCACATCATAGCCTCGGTAAGTTGTTTTTACCGGCTCGCGTTCTTTTACAACATAATTTTTTAAATCATCCATGGTCATGCTTCCATCGCGTTTTTGAACTTCTTTAACAAGCGCTTCTCCAATTTCTCCTTTATAAAGAGCGTCTGAACCTTCTTTTTGAATAAGCTTTAATGTTTTAGCAAGATCAGCCTGAACAAGCTTATCTCCTTCTTTTAACGGTTTGCCATTCGGTACAAATACGTCACCGGCCGTTTGGTATCTTTCAAGCTTGTCCACATTTTCATCAATGTACTGAGCCATTGACCAATTTACTTTAATTCCTTGTTCCGCTTGAGTAATAGCTGGTTTAATAACATCTGATAAGTCCATTGTTCCATAATCTTCAAGTGCTGTTTCTACTCCTTTTAACGTGCCAGGAACTCCAACTGCTTTTCCTGTTATGTGCCGCTTACTAAAAGGGATTACTTTTCCTTTTGAATCTAAAAACAGCTTAGGTGTAACACCAGCCGGCGCCATTTCACGGCTGTCTAGCATCGTGATTTTATCTTTCTTTTTTTCATAAATCATCATAAAGCCACCGCCACCGATACCAGACATCATCGGTTCTACAACGTTTAGAGATAGTTGAATGGCAGCTGCCGCATCTACAGCGTTTCCGCCTTCAGCTAAAACTTTCCTTCCCGCTTCAGCAGCCAGCGGGTGAGATGCCGCTACAATCCCTTGTGTAGCACCCCGTTTCATTGAATGGTCGACACCCGGAACTTCAGCAGCAGCTGGTGTGACAACTAAACATACACTAAATAATGCAATAACCAACATCTTTATAACCTTCATCTGGGTCTCCTCCTTCAAATACATTATTTCACATCGCCTGAGACGATGGATTTCCCTAAGAATAAATTAGTTTATTATGATATTTTTTACATATATGTATAAATAAAAAGCAAAGTAAATCATACCTTTGCTTTTTTAGTTAGTCGCATTTTTAACTTTTATCTCTATCTATTTACAATTATCTATATTTTCTAACAATTTATCCATAGGCTGATAGTTTCTTACTATTTTTGGAACTATGTAGACTGAACGCTCTAATAATGTAAAAAATCTAGCAGTTAAGAAGCCATTTGACTTACATTCACTTATAAAAATATCTATAAATATTCTTATTGTTATATAAAAAGAAATCCTTTATGAAAATCAGCATACGTTTCCTGAAAATAAAAAATAAAACAGGACTTTTGATTCATTGTCCTGTTTGCAGCATGTTTTCGACTTTTTTAATGTCCACATGAGTATGATTAATTTCTCGGGCATAAGCGATCTGTTCTTTCGCTTTTTTAATTTCTTTTAATTGAATATATGTTTTGGCGAGTTCGAGCAACAGCATAATCCCTTCAAAACCAAGATCTTGCGCTCGCTGCAAATAAGACAGCGATTTTTCGTAATTCCCTCCAAACATAAACGGAGTTTCCCGGTATTTTACTCCTCGAACGAAGTGCGCCAAGCTTGAAGATGGATTTAATATTAGTGCCTGATGAAGAGCACGATCCATTTCTAAGTTTAATACCATTTTTTCGAAAATAATTGATTCTTCGATTTGCTTTGCTAAACAAACCGCTAAGTAACAGTACAAATCAGATGCTTCAGGTTTTTTCTTCATTTCTTGTTGAATTTCGCGTTTGATCTCTTTCCACTTACCCTCTTCCAGCTGATTCATGACGTATTCTGCATGTATTCCTACCACTTTGCCCTCCTTTTCTTCTTTATCATAAAGGATTTCTACGCAAATGAAAAAAGTAAGCGTTGGGCATGCTTCTCATAAGCTATTTACCGTTTAAAAAATGGGCAAATTTCTCAGTCACTTAACTCAATTAGTTCATAAGATTAAGATATAGTGACTTTTATTAAAGGAGGTTACCCATATGGGCGCAAAAGGCGATTTTGGTTTTTCATTTATCGTTGTTTTATTTATTCTATTAGTAATCGTAGGGTGCTCTTGCTACTACTGATTTCTAAAGGGGATGAACATTATTCATCCTCTATTTTCAAAAAAAGAAACCATGCTTTCGCATGGCTACATACCGATTAGATGAATGAGTAGAGGACCTCATTGTTCGGCAATATTGAAGAAATTTTGGTTTTTTACTTCCGCCTAGTATTCCCTTCTTCAAGGAGGCTATGCGTAAATAAATAGTTAACGTTTAAAAACGAAAGCCAGACGCACCTACAATAACAAATAACACGACGATTAACGCAAAATTTTGTTTTCCCACGTATCATCCCTCACTTCTTGTTATCTGCTTTTATTGTATGCAACAGCTTGGCAAAATGTTTAGGACAGCCGTGCAGATTTTTTATGAGAAAAACCTTCAAAATTCGCTAAAAAAGTGAATCATATTTATGTTTCTTTCGTTATATATAATAAGAGATTTTTCACTATAAAAAAGGGGGTCCTTTGATGCGCCGACATTCCAAATTGCCCAGTATTCTTGTTTTCACCTTCTTTTTACTCATTGCGACCATTTTATGCCTGACATCTTTCATGTCCTGACTCCATGAATAACATAAAAAAAATCGTCTCCTTGGAGGCGATTTTTTCTACCCTAGCATAATATCTTCATTTGGATATCGTACAGCTTCTCGCTTCTGCTTTGATAATGAAAAAGCAAGCGTTAATGGCCCCACTTTTCCTAAAAACATAATAAAGATAATGATTACGCGTCCAAAGTATGAAAGTTCAGGAGTCGCTCCCATTGATAAGCCTACTGTCCCAAACGCTGAAACAACTTCAAACATAATTTTTACAAACGGCAGGTTTTCCGAAATATTTAACAGAAAAATGGCTCCAAACACAAACATAATCGAAATCATCGTGATGGCTAACGCCTTAAATACGTGAAGCGGAAGAAGCCTTCTCTTCAGTAAAACAATATCTTCCCTGCTTCGTAAAAATGCCCATACAGAAAAGATAATCACCACAAACGTCGTGAGTTTGATACCGCCTCCTGTTGAAGCACTTCCTGCCCCAATAAACATTAATAAGACCATTAAAAAGACAGTTGCGTCATGCAGGTGTGCTAAATCAATCGTATTAAATCCAGCGGTTCTTGTCGTTACCGCTTGAAAATAAGACGCCCATACTTTGTCTCCTAATGATAAATTTCCGAGCGTATGTGAATTGCCGTACTCTAAGAAAAAAATAAAAAGCATGGCAATTACATTAATCGCAAACGTGCTGATAATCATAATTTTTGAATGCAGCGTTAGCTTTTTATACGATTTTTTGATCCACATATCAGCAAGGACGGTAAATCCTAACCCGCCAATAATGAACAGAAAAGAAATCGTTATGTTAATAATAGGATCACCTACATACTGAACTAAGTTATCAGACAATAGCCCAAACCCTGCGTTATTAAAAGCCGAAACCGAATGAAACAAGCTAAAGAACAGTCCCTTAGACCATCCAAACTCTGGAACCCAGCGTATCGCTAAAAAGATAAGTGCAATAAACTCAATTAAAAATGAAAAGATAAACAGTCTTTTAACTAGCAGCACAACTCCACCGACGCTCGTCTGATTTAATGCCTGCTGAACGAGCATTCTCTCTTTAAATCCAATTTTTTTACCTAGCATTATAAAAATCAGCACGGCAAATGACATAATACCAAGACCGCCTATTTGAATTAACAGCATAATAATCGTTTGACCAATGATAGTAAAACGAGTGCCCGTATCTACGACGGCTAAGCCGGTTACTGTCATAGCAGAAGTAGACGTAAAAAGAGCGTCTACCCACCGGATTGGCTCAGTAGTAGAAAAAGGCAGCATCAGCAAAAGAGCACCAATAATAATTCCTCCGCCAAAAATAGAGACAAGCAGCTGCGGAGGGGTGAGTTTAATGATTTGTTTTTTCATGAGTTAAACTCCTTCTTCTTCAAAACGATTCAAATCGCGATTATGTCCGATGACAATAAGCATATCTCCTTGTTCAATTATTTCATGCGCCGTAGGTGAAATCACCATTTCCCCATCTTTTCGCTGAAATCCGATAATATTGCAGCCGTACTTTGCACGAATATTTAAATCAAACAGCGTTTTATTATGAAGTTTCTTAGAGGCGACAATTTCAACAATGCTATAGTCCTTTGACAGTTCAATGTAGTCAATAATTTTTTCTGACACAACGTGATGAGCAATCCGCTTAGCAATATCACGCTCCGGGTGAATGACTTTGTCTGCTCCTATTTTCTCAAGCACTTTTTGATGATACATATTCACCGCTTTTACCCATACTTGCTTAACACCCATATCTTTTAAAAGCATTGTTGCGAGCACGCTTGCTTCGATATCATCTCCAAACGAAATAAGAGCATGATCAACGTTACGAATACCTAGCCCCTTTAAGCTAGCTTCATCAATTGCGTTCGCTTGCACAACATATGTAGCTGAGTTGCTATATTTATTTACTACCTCTTGGTTGCGGTCAATAGCGAGCACATCCACATCCAAATTAGCAAACTCCTCAACCAAACTGCCTCCAAAACGACCTAATCCCAATACAGCAAACTGTTTTTTCATAATATATTTATTCCTTTCCTCAACTGCTGTGTGTTCTCTTAGCTTATACTTTTTCTAAAAAATTACATCTTCTTCTTAAAAAAGCACAAAAAAACACAGGAAGGCTCCTGTGTTTTTTCACATTCTTCCCCCTCAAAACGCTTGCGAAGTTAGCTGTCGGGTTCGGGTTTTAAGAGTAACCCTACCTTTTTTAAGGATTCACCCCAGAGCACAATCTGTGCATAAATAATGGGTCCTCCGCTCCATAATGGATTAAGCGATTTTATTCAAATGTCTATGATCTATTTTCTAGAATAATCGATTCGATTCATGATATGTTTCACTTCACGAAAGCTATCTTACTCCTGTGTATTTTGTCTGTCAAGGTATTTTTAACGAAGACATCAATTGCGCTGCAAACTGCAAAAATCATATAAATCTAAACTGACAATCAGTTTGTGAAATTGATCAAACAAATTAATAACAGCCAAAAGCTCTAATAGCTGCGTATCACTGTAAAACTTCTTTAATTGATTCATATCAGCATCCGTCAAATCCCTCGGGCTCACCCGGTACACATCAATAAATCGAAACAGTAGTCGATCCTTTTCTTCAAGCTCTTCTTCTCTTAATACTTTTTGATTAAGCGTCTCATCACCTACATACGACATGCTCATACACGTCTCACAGCCGTTAACCCCTGCTAGATAAAGACGAATTTTTTCCTTTGTCTTTACCTCTAGTACATCGCTGTTCCAAAGCGTTTCGTAAAGCTCATCATACAATCTTTTTACATGTGGAATTAAATTCAGTGCTTTTTCAAAGTTTGTTCCCTCTTCGTTTGTTAACAAAACTCTTGCCATTTTCCACTCACTCCTTTTTAATTATTATAGTAAGAAAAATAGAAATTTTAGATAACATATAAAACATCTTATCTACTATTACTAATCAAATGAAACATTAATGAGAAAGAAGGTTTCCAATTGAAAATTGACGAAATTGATTTATCGATTTTGCAGGCGCTGCAGCAAAACAGCCGTCTTTCCTTAAGAGAGCTAGGAAAACAAATTAATTTATCTCCTCCTTCGGTGGCAGAGCGGGTAAGACAGTTAGAAAGCTTTGGCGTTATAAAGGGATATACGATTGATATTGATTATGAAAAGCTGAATTTACCGGTATCATGTTTTATTGAAGTAACCATGAAAAACGGAGAGCACGAGCGTTTTAAACGATTTATTTCTCAGTATCCCTATGCTTTATTCTGTGAACGCATCGCCGGGCAAGCCTGCTTTATTACAAAGCTCCAACTTCCTCACCTGCACGTACTGGAACAATTTATTAATGACATTACACCTTATGCCAAAACGATTTCACACATCGCCCTTTCTCACGTAGAGATGTCTCCTGCATTACTACATCATTTAAGAAATGAAAAGCCCCTATCGTAAACGATAGGAGCTTTTGTTCGTCTATTAAATTGTACAGCATGAAAACACAAAAAAATAACCCTCCAAAGCTGGAGGGTATAAGTTTTCCGAATAATGAAAGTTTTACAACTTTATTTTATCAGGTGCTGACATTTCTGTCTACTTAAAAATGTAAAAGAACTCTCTATTAATAGAAAGCTCTTTTATCTGCTTGTTTTTTGAAAACAATCAATCTATATAAAAGGGAACTACCTAAGATTCAAAGTCACGTGAAACCTTGGCAGTTCATCCTGGATATACCGGTTGATTCCATTCAAAACAAGTTCATTCATCATTTCTTCTTTGACCTCTGATACCGTTTTTTTATCTTTTTGTTTTAAAATAAGAATATAATAGACTTTATCCATTTTAATAGGCTCGCTACTCTCTCCGATGTGCTGTTTTTTTAAAGCATCTATAAAAGAGGAAGATAGACTTGAAAGCTTTAGATTATCAGCATTCTCTATTTTGCTGATGGTGTGGAGATCAGCACATTTTTTTTGAACATCTTGAAGCGATGTTCCCTTCTGCAGTTCAGCCGCAACGGCATCGGCATCATGTAAAGTTGGAAGAGCTAGCTGCGTAAAAGAGACGCGCGTTATATCGTTTTCAATACGTTTATAGTAAGCACCTAGTTCATCAGACGTAACTTGTTTACGGAAGTATTCCTCTAATTTAAACTGATTCGTTAGCTGGTTGGTTACGTCATTAGAACGAATGTGTAAGACTTCATAACCTTGCTTTCTTGTATCCTCGTCATATGAGCGTGTAATTTGCTTCCACATATCCTCGACTTGTTTTTGTACTCTATTACTTGTCTCTAGATGCGAAATTAAGATTTTTTGCATGACAAGCCGCCGCAACAACTCTTTGCGGTAGCTTGTATCATTTAGCGGAGCATCTGGATTTAAGAACCCTTCAACTGCTAAAAAACGGTTGAATTCAGCTCCTGTCACCATTCCTCCTTCATACGATGCCACTTCTTTAGTAGAAGATAGCTGACTAATTTCTACAGAAGGAAACATCGTGTTTGACTGCTTCCCTTCGCATCCTGTCAAAATTCCGCACGCTGTTAACACTGCTAGCAGCAGCTTTAACGGTGTTGAACTCATCCATTGTTATCCTGCTGCTCTGAAAGCTTCAAAGAAATGGTTTGTTTTTTTCCATTTCGGTACACGTCTAGTTTCACCGTGTCTCCTACTTTGCGTTTTGTATATAAGTATTGACGTAAATCACTAGAAGTACTGACTTTGTTTCCATCAATGGCAACAATTACGTCCTTTGATTGTAAACCTGCATCAGAAGCAGAAGAAAATGGTTCAACCGTCGTTATGACAACTCCTTCAGACGTATCGCTTGTTAGGCCTAGCTGATTTTGCTTTGTTGCAGCTGAAAGCTGACCTACATCTTGAAGACCTACACCCATATATGGACGCGTTATTTTTCCGTTTTTCATCAGCTGTTCAATCGTTGGCTGCACTTCATCGCTTGGAAGAGCAAAGCCGATGCCTTCTACATTGTCTTCTGAAATTTTCATACTGTTGATGCCGACTACTTCACCGGAAGAATTGATCAAAGCACCGCCGCTGTTTCCTGGATTAATCGCCGCATCCGTTTGAATTGCGTCTACGTTCCAATTGTCTGAAATAGGCACGGAGCGTTTCGCTGCGCTCACGATACCTTGTGTGACCGTACGAGAGAATTGCTCACCAAGAGGGTTTCCGATTGCAAGCACGGTTTCACCCGCTACTAAATCTGATGATTTCCCGAACTTCGCCACTTGTTCCACATTTTTATCAGACATTTCAAGTACAGCTAAATCTGTTAGCGCATCAGCTCCGACAATTTTAGCTTTTTCCTTTTGCCCGTTTGAAAGTGACACTTCTACTTCGCTTGCGCCGTCAATAACGTGGTTATTGGTCACAACATATGCTTTGCCATTTTCTTTTTTGAAAATAACTCCAGAACCCGTTCCTGCTTCTTGCGTTTGAGTATCTCCAGAAAATGGATTTGTTTGCTGTTGAATGTTGTTCACGCCTACAACAGCGGCTGATACTTTATTTACAACTGAAACAAGATCTGACTGATTCACAGTTGTGCTTACTGTTCGAGGTGTTGTACTCGTTGTTGTGGCTGTTTGAGTCTGCGTTGTTTGATTCGCTGTTTGCGTATCAGCTGAATCCATTAACCCTAGCTGCGGAGCCCCGTATAACACAATTCCTCCCCCTAGCACTGCTCCTGCGATTGAAGATGCAATCACTGGAAATAAGCGTCTTTTTGGAGGCTGTGATGACGATGAAGGCTGATACTGATCATAGCGCTGCTGGCGGTTTTCGTATTCTTCTTTTCGTTCTTGCTCTCTTTCATAGTCACGTGGATCCATGAAAAACACTCCTTTTAACGTAGCAAATTTTATGTTATCTATACTATAAAATAAAAGTTTGGGATAAGTATCAAAACAATATGTGAAATTGTGAAAAATTTCTTTATAACAGCAAACACGTAGTATAATAGCGGGTACATAGACCATTAAAGAAATGTGCACAGGGATTTATGAAGCATCTTGCTTTATTTACCTTAATTTTCATATATTCAGAGGAAGGTGTCAAATTTGAGCTTTACACTATATTTAGTAGAGGATGAACAAAATTTAAATGAAGTTTTAACTCTTTACCTTCAAAAAGAAGGCTGGGACGTTCGCTCATTTTTTAACGGCACAGACGCCAAAGAAATGATTGCAACCCCTCCACATCTGTGGATTTTAGATATTATGCTGCCTGACATTGACGGGTATCAGCTCATTCGTCAAATCAAGCAGCAAACGCCACATGTGCCTGTTATTTTCATTTCAGCACGCGATGCCGATATTGACCGAGTTCTTGGACTTGAAATGGGAAGCGACGACTATTTATCAAAGCCTTTTTTGCCTCGTGAACTAGTCATTCGAGCAAACAAACTACTGAACCTCGTATATGGTCCAAATCAAAAGCACACCGATACCATTACGCTGACTCCTTATGAAATCGATTTACATACCCGTACAGCCAGTGAAAATGGAAAGCCAATTGATTTAACGTCCAAAGAATTTGATTTTCTTGTTACCATTTCAAAAGATCTTGGACAGGCTTTTTCACGTGAGCAGCTGCTGAATCTCATTTGGGGAGAAGATTATTTTGGCACAGACCGAGTGGTGGATGATTTAGTAAGGCGCGTGCGCAAAAAAATGCCGCAAGCACGAATTGAAACGATTTACGGATACGGATACCGGATGATGAAAGCATGAAAAACAAGTCGCTTGCATTTCAAATTTGGCTCGTAATCTCCGGTATTTTACTGCTTATTTCAATTTTGCTCGCTATTTTATTTCCAACGACGCTCAGGCAGTTCTTCACAGATGAAATTTATACTACCATTGAAAATGAGCAGCATATATTAAAAGAATACGGCCTGCCAAGCCGCTCAGGAGAATATTACTTTAGCAATGAAGATAGTGAACCGACGCTCGGTAATCGAACCGTTGATCATATTTTACTTCCCGAACATGCCGACATCTCCTACTTTTCATCACGCGTTTTGCCTCAAGACTTTTTGAGAAAAGCACAGGAAGATGCAATCAGTCAGCGAAAAATCGTCGCTCGCTATGAAAAAGATCTCGGGAACCGGACGCTTTTTTATGTGATTCGAAAAGTAAGCGTAAACGGACAGCCCGCTTTTTTGCTTTCATTTTCGTGGGATACGTATCGCAACGCGCTCACTTCTGCTCTTTTTAAGCAGCTGCTTCTCGTGATTTCTATTGTATTTTTATTCAGCTGGCTTCCATCTATTTGGCTATCAAGATATTTAAGCAAGCCGCTTGTATCGCTTGAAAAAGATGTAAAAAAAATTGCCGAACAAAATTGGCATGAGCCTGTTACGGTGAACCGTTCCGATGAAATTGGCAAATTAGGCGCGTCCATCGAGCAAATGCGCAAAAGGCTTGTATCTAAAGATGAAGCACAGCAAACGCTGCTTCAAAATATTTCACATGATCTAAAAACACCGGTTATGGTTATTCAAAGCTACGCCCAATCAATTCAAGACGGCATTTATCCAAAAGGTGATTTATCTCAAACAGTAAAAGTCATTGAAGATGAATCCAAAAACCTTGAGAAAAAAATCCGCGATTTGCTTTACTTAACCAAGCTTGACTATATGTCCACTCATCAGCTTGCAAAAGATGATTTTGATTTTACTGCTCTTCTTCATGAAGTAGTGGATCGTTTGCGGTGGAGGCGCCCTGAAATACAGTGGGCATTTGATGGCGTAAACGCAACGATTAAAGGAGACAAAGAGCTGTGGACAAAAGTGTTCGAAAATGTGCTCGATAATCAGCTGCGCTATGCCGGTACGAAGGTTTCACTTTCACTTACTAAACAGCAAACGAACGTTCAATGTACAATCAGCAACGATGGTCCGCCGATTGATCAAAGTGTGCTTCAACACTTGTTTGAACCGTTTAAAAAAGGAGCGAACGGTGAATTCGGTATCGGCTTAAGTATCGTAAAGCGTATTGTTACGATGCACGATGCAGCAATTACAGCTGAAAACACAGACACCGGAGTGACGTTTTCACTTACTATTCCTATATAAACGAAAAAGGAAGATCCGAACGAGTTTGATTCTTGATGGAAAATCAAACTCGTTTGGATCTTTTCATTGGTAGGGTGAACGTAGGTTTCACGTATCTAGCTGCTTCTAGCTGTTGATTGGAGGGCAAGGCGAAGACTCCTGCGGGAAAAGCGGAATAGATGAGACCCCGCAGGAGCAGAAGCGGCGAGGAGGCTCATCGGCCGCCCGAGGAAAGCGAAGCCTTGCACGGAAATCAACAGCGGTGTCACAAGCGATCTATACGAGCTCATGTATCCCATTTGTTCGTCTTTAGGTTCGATTAGTTTAGTTATGTCGCAATCTCTTTTTTATGAAAAAATTGACGTATATGCATAAAGAGCCGGTGAACCGCCTGAATGGATGAACACCACATTTTCATCCTTTTTAAAATAGCCCTTTCGAATTAAATCAATCAGACCGGCCATGGCTTTGCCAGTATACACAGGATCTAATAAAATTCCTTCCGTACTGGCCACAAGTTTGACTGCTTCCACCATCTCTTCTGTCGGAACAGCATAGCCTGGACCTACATATTCATCCATACACACAATATCTTCTTTGTTAAAAGGCGTTTTACTATGTAAATGATCATAAAGTTCACTCGCCAGCTTGGCAACTTTCACTTCTTGCTCTTCTTTAGCACGACTAACATTCATTCCAATAACAGACACGTCACTTTGAAGACCTTGAAAACCTGCCACTAGTCCTGCATGCATGCCTCCGCTGCCGCTTGTGCAGACCACGTGACTAAGCTTTATCTGCTGCTCATAGCTTTGCATAAGCACCTCTTGTGCACAGGCAGCGTATCCTGTTGCACCGATAACATTGGAACCTCCTACTGGAATCAAATACGGCTTATGCCCTTTTTCAATCAACTCTCGCTCTACTTTTTTCATTTCCGCTGTTAAATCTGAACCTTCAGCAACAAACCGCATGTCGTGAGCACCTAGTAAATGATAAAGAAAATAATTCCCTGTCGGCTGATCGCTTGCTTTATTTTCGCCTTCTTCTAATACGAGCACGCACTTCATTTGCTCTTTTACAGCCGCTGCAAGCGTCAAACGACAGTGATTCGACTGTATTGCCCCGCACGTTACAAGCACATCCGCTCCTTGGGCTTTTGCATCTGCTACTAAATATTCAAGCTTACGCGTCTTATTTCCGCCCCCTGTCAGTCCAAGCATATCATCGCGCTTCATATAAATTGAGGGTCCGTTTAACTGCTGAGATAAAACCGATAGCTTTTCTAAAGGTGTAGGGGAATCCGTATATTTTCTTCTAGAAAATTGAGTTAAGTTCATGCTCTCATCCTTTCTTTCTTATTTGTTCTATTTTACCATATAGAGGCTTGTGAAGAGCTTTTTATGAAAGGGGTTTCTATAACTTGTATACATAAGAACAAGCAGTCAACATACATTAAACCATATAAACAGTTTGAAGGAGTGTTTTCGATGAGTGAAAAAGCAGTACTTTGCAGCGTCTCACGAGTAGTCAAATCACAGCACATTTTTCCAAATGATCTAAACAATCATCACACTCTTTTTGGCGGGAAAATTGTTGCTGATATGGACATGACGGCTTCTCTTTCAGCAGCTAAGCATTCTCGAAAGTCGTGTGTTACAGCTTCCATTGATCACGTTGACTTTATCGAACCCGTTACCGAAGAAGACTTTATTTCATATGAAGCATTTGTTGTTGTCACAGGGAAAAGCTCTATGATTATTTTTGTCAAAGTTATTGCCGAAAATTTGTTAACGGGCATTAAACGTATTGCAGCTACTTCTTTTCTGACCTTTGTCGCATTAGAAAACGGGAAACCAGCACCGGTTCCTCAAGTCATCGTCCAAACTGAAGAAGAAAAAAGTCTTCAAAAAGTAGCTCTCGAACGAAAAGAGTCAAAAAAAACGCAGGTTGAACACAGCAAAGCGATTGCGAGTATCTTATCTAAATCTTTACGCAGCAGTAATTAAGCTCTTCATCTAAAAAGCAGTTAACTGCTTTTTAGATGAAGTTTTTTAGTTTTTACATTGTTATTTAATGTAATATGCGATATATTGGTTTTATGAAAAATAACATTCAACCTCTCAAACGACTTTCCCTGCGGGAGGAAGTCTATCAAACACTTAAACATAATATTGTTATGCTTGAATTTCATCCGGAACAAAAGCTTCAGGACAAAGAATTGGCTGAGCAATTTGGAGTTAGCCGCACTCCTGTTCGAGAAGCATTAAAGAGACTCGAAGATGAAGGCCTTGTCCAAACAACACCTGGGTCTTCTACAAAAGTGGCTCCATTAAACCTTGAGGAGGCAAAACAATCTTTTATTGTCGTCGCAGCTCTTCATGCACTTGCTGCTAAGCTGTCTTGTACGTCATTACAAGAAGACGACATAGAGGAACTAACCAAACACAATCAATCTCTAGAACATGCGATCAAAACAAGAAATGTCCTTGAAGCAATTGAAGCGGATGAAGCATTTCATTCCATTTTTTTAAACCGGGCAAAAAATGTAGAACTAGAGCGTGTTGTAAAACAAACAAGCGCCAAAATTCAGCGTCTGGAAATCGCTCGTTTTTCTTCTCTTTCTAGCCTTGCTTCCGTTGACCAACACAAAGAAATCATAAACGCTTGCCGTCAAAAAGATGCCGTACTGACATCACAGCTTGTCGAAACCAACTGGCTCACATTAGGTGAAGCGTTGACAAATGAGGAGGAGTCAAAGTGAAGCCTCTTTTATTGGGTATTGCTGCATCATTCTTTTTTGCTTTTACATTCGTTTTAAATCGAGCAATGGATTTATCCGGAGGCAGCTGGGCGTGGAGCGCATCGCTGCGCTATTTCTTTATGGTACCTCTTTTACTTGTACTTGTTTATTTTCGGGATGGTATTAAACCTGTATTAGCAGAAATAAAAGCCCAGCCAAAAAAATGGCTGCTTTGGAGCACGGTGGGATTTGGTTTATTTTATGCTCCTCTTTGTTTTGCTTCAGCCTACGGTCCCGGCTGGCTTATTGCAGGCACTTGGCAAATTACGATTTTATCGGGGTCTCTTTTAGCTCCTTTGTTTTACACGGAAGGAAAACAGCGAGGAGTTATTCCTTTCAAACAGCTAGGTTTTTCGTTCATTATTTTAATAGGCGTTGTATTGATGCAGCTTGAGCATGCGACTAAACTATCGGCCGCTACGGCCTTGCTTTGTACCGTTCCAATTTTGATTGCGTCTTTTGCGTACCCTCTTGGCAATCGTAAAATGATGGAGCTGTCGTCACTTAATACGTTTCAGCGCGTGCTTGGGATGACACTTTCAAGCCTGCCGTTTTGGATTATTCTTTCTGTCTACGCCTACGTGACCGATGGACCTCCGAAAACAACTCAAATTTATCAAAGCAGCTTAGTTGCTTTACTTTCAGGCGTATGTGCAACGGTTTTATTTTTTGCCGCAACGGATCTTGTCAAAAAAGATTCTCAAAAGTTAGGTGCAGTTGAAGCAACACAGTCGATGGAAGTTTTATTTGCCCTGCTAGGTGAAGTCTTCCTTCTATCAAGTCCTTTACCATCGCTTCTTTCTTGGGTTGGAATGGGAATTATCGTAGCAGGAATGGTTCTGCACAGCTATCAAACGAGTCATAAAAAAGCTATACCGAAAAAAGAATTAACCTACTAACTAATAACAAAAAGAGCGTCTAAATCAACGCTCTTTTTGTTTATACAACAGATCTTCTTTCTAAATTGAAGACATTAACCTGCTCAGCATCAAAGCGGCTTAGCAATGAATCTACTCCGTACTCGAGTGCAAAAGCACGTTCATTTTCTGAAATTGGAACAGCTTGCAGAAATGTTACTTTTTTATCAGATAGTTCAATAGTTGAAAAATTATCCCATAAAAACGGCGGAATCAGCAAAATATGCTGCATATGGAAGCTGTCATCAAGGACCGTAATAACATCTTTATAGATAGCTCCTGGGAAGATGGACACATGGGATTTCATCATATGGAAAATACAATTTGCTAAAATAGCAGAATAAATACCGAATTCCTGATGGCAAGCCCCCACAATTTCAATTCGAAGTGGAATCCCTCCAACTGTATAACCTGTCGGACAGTGATGTCCACCGAGCGTTGCATAAGCAGTTACGTCTTGGCGCGGGTGATTTTCACACGCCACCACATGAATGCCGTGCTTTTTTCGTTCATCTGAATAATCTTCAATGCGGTCCTTTTGACCAAATACATCTATTGCTTTATGTATAATTAATTCCTCATCTTTTGTAAAATTACTCATAAAAAGCCTCCTTGCTTGCGACCTTAAAAAGCCCCCTACTGTACAGCATATACTACCGCACTCGCTTACGATATAGTTTTTAGAAAATGTGATAGAAATGTTATCGTTTCGTAACATACTATGGAATTGCATCGAGAAGCAAACAAGAAACCTTAACCAATTTTTTCTTTCCCTATAAAAAATAGAGCCTGCAGCACGGCAGCCTCTATTTTTTGACATTATTATGAAATAATTTGCAATTCTTTTGGGTACTTCGTTAACGTTTTGTATCCATCTTTTGTAATGATTACATCATCTTCAATACGCACGCCTCCGAGACCCGGAATATAAATACCTGGTTCGATCGTATACACCATGCCTTCTTGAAGCACATCATCATTGTTGCGGCTCATTGAAGGAAACTCATGCACGCTAATACCAAGACCATGACCAAGACGATGTAAGAAATAGTCTCCATACCCTGCTTCTGTAATAATATTACGTGCTACCATGTCCAAGTCGCCAATGCGAGTGCCGGGCTTGGAAGCTTCAAGAGCTGCCTGCTCAGCGCGCTGTACCGTTTCATAAATTTCTTTTTGTTTATCATTAATCGACTTGTAAGCTACTGTACGCGTAATATCTGAACAGTATCCATCTAGCACTACGCCTAAATCAAACAGAACCATATCGCCCGTTTTTAACGTACGAAGGCCTGGGTTTCCATGGGCTTCTCCTGTTTTTTCACCAAATAAAACCATCGTCGAAAACGACATCTCGCGAATTCCTTTTCGTTTTAACTCGTATTCGATTTTAGCCAGAACATCCATTTCCGTAACGCCTTCTTTTAAAGCAGCTACGCCTACTTCTACGCCAAAATCGGCTAGTTCAGCTGCTTTTTGCAGAATCTCAACTTCACGCTCATCTTTAATTAAACGCAGCTGATTTAATTTCTCTTCTGCTCCAACTAGCTCAGCATGTGGATATAAGTTAAGCAGTTCTTCCGCTCTCGCATACAGCAGCTGCTCTTTCTCTACAGCAACTTTTTTCACATCTATTACGTTTCGTTTATGTAAAGCTTCTTTGATGAGTTCCCAAGGATTTTGATGATCTTCATACCCAATTACATCAAACTTCCAGCCGGCTTCTTTTGCTTGCCCCACTTCCATTGACGGGCAAACAAGCATAGGCTCAGCGTCATTAAACACAAATAAGCCAAGCAGACGCTCATGCGGATCCGTGTGAAATCCAGTTAAATAAAATACGTTTTCAGTTGACGAAATAAAGGCCGTTTCTACATTTTTTTCTTTAAGCCATGATACGACTTTTTGCAGACGTGCTTCCATAAAAAAACCCCTTTCATTGTGCAATATTACTATTATAACATAGTTATTTAGCAATCCTAAGCAGAATGAATAGGGGTTACGACAAAGCTGCATGAAGAGTAGTAAGCTGCTCTTTAATCGCTTTTCGTTGAATACTTACTTTCATCAGCCAGCCATTTTCTCCGTATCTATAAATAAATTCATACGTCCCTTTAGGAAGATATTCTTTTACCAGCATGTCTCGGTTTTCAATAAATCCCGGATCACCAATAAAATAGGTACCTTCTTCAAGCGGAAGCTCATGAACTTTTTTTTCCAGCTGCTTTTCTTCGTCTTCGTCATCATCTATCACAATGTGCAAACCACTTTTATCACGTACAACATCAAATTCACCGTTTTGTTCAAGCTCAAGCACCGGCACCGCTTGCCCATTTACTATTAGCAGCTGCTTGGTTCCCTCAAGAACCTGGGACCAGTGATCATCGTATAGAGTAGAAGAATAAAAAACATAGCCCTGAGATTTATATAATAAAAGCAGTTGTTCAAAATGATTTTTCACTTGTTCTTTATCAAACAAAATAACAAAATGCTTTCGATAGAAAAAACTTGTAAAAGGCAGAATAGACGACTGATTAAGCTCTTTAATTATTTCAGCACTATCTTTACCTGAAATAATAGCTCCGGTCAATTCCCCTGTGCCATAACTTTTCCAGTGGCTTAACGCCGCTTCTGGAATTAGCACAAGGTTCGAAGATGACACATATATACTCATTCGCTTCACTCCTTTTCCCTACATTTAGACCTATATTTCATTCTCTAAAAACAGAGACTTTCCTCTTATCCACTTTTTAAAATACAGAACTTTTTCCCTAACTATGATAGATTATAACAAATATACTAGAAAAAAATAACCTTTATTTCCTCTTTCTTCTATTTATATACTGCTTTTATTTTAGCTGTCTCTACAGATTTACTAGTGAACTTACTTGCTAATCTAATTCCTTAGTGTTAATTTTATTATGTCGTTTTATAATTTTTTGCATAATTGGTTTCAAACAAAAAAGTATTAATATTTTTGAATGCGATGGTGAGACATTTGGAAGAACATACAGAACGTAAACAACATAAAAGAAAAAAGCAAAGAAAAAAGAAACGCTTTAGAAAGCTACTTCTTTTCTTTCTAATTCTTGTAATCGCCGCTGGTGCGTATGTGTATTATCAATACCAACAAGGGTTAGCAGAAGCAGACGGAGCTTTTGGGAAAGATGGACAGTTTGATTTTAATGGTGCAAGCGCCAATTTAGATAGCATGAATGTGCTGCTTCTTGGAATTGACTCTCGAGGTGAAGAACATTCGCGTGCCGATACAATCATGATTGCTCATTATGATAAAGACAGCAATCAGCCTAAAATTGTGTCTTTGATGCGTGATTCATATGTGGATATTCCAGGACACGGCAAAAACAAATTAAATTCAGCCTATGCATTTGGCGGGCCTGAATTAATGCGCAAGACAATTAAAGAAAATTTTGGCGTAGATGTAAACTATTATGCCGTTGTTGATTTTAAAGGTTTTTCTAAAGTTGCCGATACAATTGCCCCTGATGGAATCACAGTTACCGTGCCACACGAAATGTCATCAGGAATTGGCATGACGCTAAAACCTGGAAAACAAACTCTTCACGGAGATAAATTACTAGGATATGTGCGATTCCGACACGATAGCCAAAGTGATTTCGGACGGGTAAAACGTCAGCAAGAAGTTATTGGTAAATTAATGGATGAAGCTCTTCAAGTAAAGACGCTTGCGAAAGCTCCTAAGCTATGGGGAGTTATTGATCCGTATGTGGATACGAATATTCCACCAAAAACATTTATTGTGATAGGAAAAGACTTCTTAGTTGGAAATCAGCCAGATTTAAAATCGCTTAGGCTACCGGTTGAAGGCTCCTATTCAAATGAACGAATATCCGGCATTGGTGCTGTGTTAAGCATAGACCTTGAACAAAACAAACAAGCATTACAGTCATTTTTAAATTAGGAAAAGGTGTCCATTAGGGACACCTTTTTTATATTATTCAAAAAAACTTCTGTTTTTCCTCCCTATCCTCCAAAAAAATTTCAGCTTCGACAAAAAAATAAAAATAAAATCAAGCTATTTTCTAGGAAGGAGCTGTTTCTTTCGAGTTCTATTTTTTTATTACAAGCGTATATGAAATAAGAAGCATTCTTTTTTTATTTCTTATTCAAGGAGATGAAAGTATGAAATTATATGGTTTTCAATCTGAAGAACAGCGTTCCTTTCTTCACTCTACCTATAGAATAAATCCATTGCTTTCTCATACTGGAGATGTCAAAATTAGCTTTTTATCTTTTCAAGAAAATGATTATACACCTCGTCAAGAAGCTACAATTCCACAGCTTCTCTTAGTTGTTCACGGGGAAGGCTGGGTAGCTGGTGATGACGGACTAAAAATTTATATTAAACAAGGTGAATCCGCATTTTGGAGAGCCGGGGAATCCTTTGAAGTCGGGAGTCTAACTGCTATGACAGGATTGCTAATCGAAGGATTAGATATTGCTCCTCAAAAGCTGCTTACTTCTTTCTCACGAACAAATACAAATTAAAAAGCCGCTTTAACGCGGCTTTTTTTATTGCTTTAGTAATTGAGCGTAGCTTTCTGCACTGTCTTGAATGACTTTGTCATTCAGGTCACCGCCTGCTCCTTGAAATAAAAACGGAGTTTGGAACTTCATGCCTGTTAAATTTGCCATAGCTTGAAACGGAAGAAGCAGATTACTCATTGGATAGCGATTGTAGCCGCCTTCTTGATAAGCTTCTGCAGGACCTCCTGTAGAAGTAGCTACGACAAACTCTTTTCCGTGAAGTTTAGTGCCCGTGCTCCCGTAAGCCCATCCGTATGTTAAGACAACATCTTGCCACTCTTTTAAAAGCGCTGGTGAGCTGTACCAATAAAAGGGAAATTGAAAAACAATACGATCGAATTGAACAGCTAACTCCTGCTCTTGCTCCACATCAATTTTAAAATCAGAGTAGTTTGCGTATAAGTCATGAACATGTACATTTTCTTCTTTTTTTACTCGCTCTGCCCACGCTTTATTAATACGAGAAGATGCTAAGTTCGGATGCGCTAAAATAACAAGTGTTTTCATTTTGATACTCTCCTTCTGACGTCTGTGCTTGTTTTATTCTTTTGTATTTTTTACCCTTGCTTCTAACAGCTTGTTCAGTCAGTAAATCCATTTACACTTATAAACTACCAGTATTGTCATTCTCCTTCAACAAAATTGACTTTGCTTTTACTTCCTTTAATTTTTTTATGCATCCAAAACGGCAGATAAAGGACAAGAAAGCTAAGAATCATGATTCCTTCAATGCATACTAAATACCAAGGATGAGGTCCAAGAACATCCAGTAAGGAAGCGTGCTCTGGCTTTTTCATCATGTATAAATAATTCGCACCGATTAAACGATTCATGACATAGATAAAAGCTCCATAAAGATTGACAAATAGCACGCTCATCCATAAAGAACGAAATGTCGGCTGATATCTGCAGATAGCAATCAGCATACAGCAAGCAAGTACCACACCGCCGTGAGATACATAAAACTGAATATAGCGAAACTGGTCATACGCATAGCCTCCAAGGTCTGGTGTAATCATTGCTTGAACAGAGCTGCTGATCCCTGCGAAGTACACAAAATAAAAAAGAATCCTGCTTTTGGTTATCAGCATAACGGCGGCCAGCAGCACGACTATATCACTAAGTTGAAGAGGCAAGGAAGTTTTGGCAGACCACTGATGGCAGCCGATTTCCCAAGCCTGATAGGCCACTTCTGAAACAATTAGAACGAGTGAAAGCAAAACAAACATAAACCTCTTCCTTCGCAGCTGCTTTCGACACAAAAAACTAAATGTTCCTATAACAACGATGATGGCTAAAGTTACAAGGTGTTCGATTGAAAAAAGCTGAAAGGAATGTTGCACAGGATGACACGTAAAAAATCGATTCATAGCGGCGCCTGCCTTCCATAAGAAAACAAATTTGGTACCTTTAGCTTGTTCATAAGACCTCATTTTCATTAACTCGCCGTTTTCTCACAATAAAAAAGCAATCACAGAGCAGCTGGTGCCTGTAATTGCTTTTTCTTTATTTTTATTCTTTAATCAATCCTTTTTTCACTAAAAATTGATGAGCAACTTCTTCAGCGTTTTTTCCTTTCACATTTACTTGATAGTTCATTTCGCGCATTTCACCGTTACAGATTTTACCGCCCAGTTGATTTAAAGTTTTTTTCAGTTCAGTTTTTTCTTTTAGCGTATCTTCACAAAGCACAGGTGCTCCTTTACACGAAGGGAAGAACTGCTGGTCGTCTTTTAGCCAACAATAATAAAAAAACCTTCTTTCTACACGAAAGAAGGTTTTTTAATATGCTAGCGACAGGGATCGAACCTGCGACCTCTTGCTTACCATGCAAGTGCTCTACCTACTGAGCTACACCAGCGTCTTGGAAAATTATATCACGTTTAAATTTATTTGGGAAGCGCTTTTCTAATTTTTTTTATTGGTACATTCTCCAATTTGCATCTTTTGAAATCCGCGCTTTCTACAAAGTTATATATTTTATGTTAGAACCTCTCACAAAAATTGTGTGAATTTTCTTTTTTTATATTACCCTTAGTAAAAGAACTTACAAAGGAAAGGAAGAAAATAGATGGAACAACAACCAACCATGACGAAATCGAAAGCGGCAACTCCCTACCCAAGAGACTGCACGTTCAGCCTAGAAGATTGGACCACGCTCGCCAAGTATTGGTACCCCGTCGCACGCTGTAGTGATGTCACAGAGAAACCAACGTCCGTAAAATTACTGGATGTAAATCTAGTTCTATACCGCACCACAAAAAAAGTTGTAGCCGCTCGTGATTTATGCGTTCACCGAGGCACACCGCTTAGCATGGGCTGGGTGGAAGATGATGAAATTGTCTGCCCTTACCACGGCTTTCGCTATGCAACGGACGGCGCATGCACGTCCATTCCAGCCCACCCCGACGCCAACATTTCTCCCCGCCTGTGTATGGCCGTCTATCCAGTTATTGAACGATTTGGATTAGTATGGACTTCCCTGACCGGAGAACAAGATAACCTGCCTTACTTCGACGCGTGGGATGACCCTGATTTTCAGCAAATTGTTTGTCCGAGCTTTGATATTATGGGCTCAGCTGGTCGACAAATGGAAGGCTTTTTAGACGTAGCGCATTTTGCTTGGGTTCATACGGATACGTTTGGCGATCGAAACAACGCCTTTGTGCCTAAATATAAAGTAAACGATACGGATTATGGGTTTCATGTAGAATATACGAGCACTGTGAGCAATTACTCGAAAGAACAGCAGCATTTAAATCCACCAGATTTTAAATGGCTTCGCGTCTTTGACGTTTATCCGCCGTTTACAGCTACATTAAAAGTTTACTTCCCACAAGGCGCAGAGCTTTGGATTATGAATGCAGTCTCTCCTATTTCAGCCCGTGAAACGCGTTTATTCGCACCAATTGCTCGAAACTTTGACAAAGATTCTCCCGTTGAAGGTGTGTATGACTTTAATCTTCGCGTTTTTGACGAAGACCGTGAAATGGTGGAAAACCAAAAGCCTGAGGACTTGCCTTTAGATCTGCAGATGGAAGCGCATATTATGGCTGATCAAACGTCCATTGGCTACCGGAAACTGTTAAAGAAAATGGGCTTAAGCTTTAGATATACAAGCTAAAAAAATCCCCGCTCAGACAGCGGGGATTTTTTTTATTTAGCAAACTGCTCGCGTCCTGATTTTTCTTTTACCACTTCGTCTTCACTTGTTGGCGTTGCGCGTTTCATAAACAATGAAAGAATTAAGGCAACAACCACCAGTACTACTGAAACGGCAAACGCATCGTTAATCCCTTGTACCATTGCCTGCATCTCAATTTGTTCTTTCATTTGAGCTGCCCCGGCTGCCGCTGCGTTAGCGGATCCTGCTCCGCTCATCGCATCTTGAGCCAGCTCTTTTGCATGCGTAACTGTACGGTTTGACATCACCGTTACTAAAAGAGCTGAACCAATAGCTCCCGATACTTGTTGAAGCGTATTATTCATCGCAGTACCATGCGGATTAAAGCGCTGCGGCAGCTGATTTAATCCATTTGTCATAACCGGCATCATAACCATAGACATTCCGAACATGCGAAGCGTATAAAGCGTAATGAGCGTTGTATATGTCGTATCAAGCTCTAAATTACTGAAGAAATACGTCGTAACAGCTGTAATAGCTAGACCCGTTACAGCCAGTGCACGCGCTCCGAATTTATCAAATAATTTTCCGGTAATCGGTGACATCACACCCATTAGCAGCGCACCTGGAAGCATTAATAATCCTGAATGAAGCGGAGAAATGCCTCGTACGGTCTGAACATATATTGGCATTAACAGCATGGCTGAGAATAACGCCATTGTAATTACCATTGAAATCGTTGACGATAAAGCAAACATTGGATATTTAAAAATACGGAACTCAAGCATAGGTGTTTGTAGCTTGAACTGACGCGTAATAAATAGAATCAGAGCCACAGCTCCTACAATAATTGTGCCGTATACTTCCACAGAGTCCCAGCCTTTATCTCCTGCTGAGCTAAATCCGTATAGAAGTCCTCCAAATCCAATTGTAGATAACACAAGGGATAAGAAATCAAGGTTGATTTCCACTTTTTCTTTTTTGTCTTTTAATAAGAAGAAAGCACCTATTAATACAATTGCCGCAATTGGCGTAACAAGGTGGAATAACATTCTCCACTCGTAGTGTTCAATTAGCCATCCTGATAATGTTGGACCAATTGCCGGAGCAAAAATCATAACTAAACCGAAGATCCCCATCGCAGCTCCGCGTTTTTCTAATGGAAAACTTGTTAGCAATACGTTCATTAAAAGCGGCATCATAATGGCTGCGCCTGATGCTTGAATAATACGAGCGGTTAACAATACAGAAAATACGGGTGAAGCACCAGCAAGTATTGTTCCTGCTGTAAATAAAGTCATCGCCGTTAAAAATAATCCTCTGACAGAATAGCGCTGAATTAAAAAAGCGGTAGTTGGAATCATAATACCATTCACTAACATATATCCAGTAGAAAGCCACTGGACGGTCGACGTTGTCACATCTAAGTCTTTCATGATAGACGGCAGCGCCACGTTTAATAACGTTTCATTCAACAATGAGATAAAAGCGCCTATTAACAAAATAGCAATTATGCCATACGGCGGCTTTTCCATTTGATTTATCGATTGACTCATCATTGTACCTCCTTATACTTTAAGTTCATTTTTTTAGACACATGTTCTACATAGAGTATATTATACTGAGAGTTCAATTTATGCAAGTGAAAAATTCTGCGTTAACACCCTTTATTCACCCGGCTTTTTTAGCCCTACATTCCTTTTATATCAATACATCTAAGGGATATCATTAATTCATTTCAAAAAGAACATTTGTGTAAACGCTTTAAATCATGTATCATGAAGTTGGACCATGAGTCTAATTTTATATTTAGGTGATAATAATGAATAACCGAAAGCAGCAAGTTGTAAAAAATGCACATCATCTTTTCGTTGAAAAAGGATTTCAAGCTACATCTATTCAAGACATCATTGATTATAGCGGCATTTCAAAAGGAACATTCTACAACTATTTTTCTTCAAAAAATGAATTATTAATCGCTGTTTTTACATGGCTTCATACGACAATTGAACAAGAGCGCAATCAGCTGCTGGTTGGTAAAAGCCTGACCGATGTAGATGTATTTATTAAACAAATCGATGCGCAGATGAAAAACCATCATAAACATAAATTTTTCACATTGCTTGAAGAAGTATTTGTTTCCAATGATCCGGATTTAAAAGCATACATAAAAAAAACCCAGTTTATTGAAGTAAACTGGTTCTACAAACGGTTTATTGATTTATTTGGAGAAGAAAAGAAACCGTATCTGCTAGATTGTGCAATTATGTTTCTTGGTATGCTTCATCGCAACTTTCACTATAATTTTATGGTTAACGGCACAAATACGGATCCACATGAGATTATAACTTACAGCGTCAAGCGCTTGCTTCCACTTGTAGACGAAGTAGCAAGTTCAAGAGACATCTTGCTTGATCCGCAAACAATTAAAGAATGGCTTCCGTCCTGCCCGGATACCAGAAATCACATAGAACAGGACATTTCTACAGCACTTATTGATTTAAAAAAACAAATTCACAAGCAATTTACCGATGAATTCGAACGTCAAAAATGCACAGAGCTTATTAGCTTTATTGAAGAAGAGCTGTTTAAGCAATCGACTCCTCGCAAGTTTGTTGTTGATAGTGCTCTTCATTCACTAAAGCAGCTGCCTGTTAACAAAAGTAAAACGACGCTAGAAGAACTGCAGGCGTTGATTGATCAGTATGTGAGTGAACTTCATTAAATAAAGAGCAGCCCTAAAGCTGCTCTTTATTCACAAAGGGGAAATTCAAGTGAAAAACACGTTTCTTTTCCTTTTACGCTAGACACACTCACTTTTCCCTTCATATAATGAATAATACTGAAAGATACCATTGTTCCAAGTCCCGTACCTTTTTCTTTTGTTGTAAAATACGGCTCACCTAGCCGATTGATTTGTTCTTGGGTCATGCCGCAGCCCGTATCAATAATATCAACGATAACAGCCTCGCCTTCTTTTTCTACTTTAACGGTTAACGTACCTCCATTTTGCATAGCTTCAATACTATTTTTAAATAAATTGATTAGACACTGCTGAAGCTTTCTTCTCTCTCCCATTACGAAGAACTTCGCTTCTTCGTCAAATGTAAAATCAATAGCGACTCCATTCATGTTGGCAAGAGGCGTCATGATATGGGTGACATGATGAATTTCTTCTGACAGGTTCATTTTTTCATTTCGTTCTGGAGCAGAATTGGCAAACAGCAAGTAATCATCAATGATTTCTTTTGCACGGTCTAGTTCATTAATAGCAATTGAAATATAGCGTTTTTTAACGGGTTCTTTTTCATCTTCTTGCAGCATTTGCATAAATCCTCTGCTTGCTGTTAGAGGATTTCGCACTTCATGAGAGATACTGGCGGCTAAATGGCTTACAATTTCTAGTTTTTCTGCTTTCATCAGGCGCTGCAGCACTAATAAATTTGCCCGTATCGCTTCCCATAGTACTGTAATCACAAACATGCCTGCTACATCTAAAACTGCGAACTGAACCCAAACGCTAATCGGGATGCTCGTTACGTGCAAAACAAAAATAGATACAAGCATAGCTAATAAAGAACCTATTACACTAAGACAGGTACTCATGATAATTCGATTTTTTAATGAAAAATGTAAAAAGTATTTCGTTATGAAAAATAAAGGAATGGTCAAAATCGGCAAAGCAATTAATGTTGATAAAAACCCTACATCGTACCCTCCAATTAACAAGCGCAGCAGCAAAATAAAGACAAAAAGCAAGCTTCCGAGCGGCCAGCCTCCATATAACGTTCCTAAAATATAGGGAATTCTTCGCAAATCCATTCGATAGTCATCCGGGACATAAGCTCCGTTAACGGGAAACAAAAGGCAAAAGGTAATAGCTAAAATCGGAAAAACCGCGATATAATGATCTTTCCACCAATGAATTTTTTTAGCATACTTGATCAAATAAAACATCTGCACTAAGAACAGCGCCAATAAAATAAACAAAAAATTAATTAACAAATCTTTCGTGACAAAACTCATGCATTCACCGGTCTTTCAAATGAGATAAAAATAAACTCTTTTATTGCATTTACATTTGTAACATAAATTAGAGCGTAATCATAGATAAATAAACGTATTCTATTTACTTTTTTATAACTTCCTATGACTTTATCGTCCGTTCCCTAAAATAGTGAAGGGTAAAAAAACCTTTTCAACTCCCCTAAAAATATTCAGAATTTTATTTACATATGAGCCATAATGCTCTATAATCAGATCAATGTACTTGGTTTTGAGAGTAGGAGGACGAAATATGGAACTATCAATTACCTTAATGGGATTATTCGTTGGAACCCTTGTAGGCTTAACGGGAGTTGGAGGAGCCGCTTTATTAACACCCTTACTGATTGTACTCGGCATTAACCCATCGATTGCCGTAGGCACAGATCTTGTCTACAATTCTATCACAAAATTATTCGGAGTCGCTCAGCACTATAAACAGCGAACCATTAACTTTAAATTAGCAAAATATTTAGCCTTTGGAAGTATTCCGAGCGCTGTGCTTGCCATTGTAACACTTCATGCATTTCCATCTTTTCACGAGCATCAAGAAACGATTATCAAGCATGCTCTTGGGTATGTCATGACACTGGTTGCAATTTCAATTATCTTTCGCGTCTTTTTTGATAAATTGATTCGTCCAAATCGTTTTCAAGAAATGGACTTAAATCAGAAAAAAGGATTAACAATCGGAATTGGCGTAGTCTTTGGATTCATTGTCGGACTAACATCAATTGGTTCTGGCTCATTATTTGCGATTGCGATGCTGTACTTATTTAAGCTAAAAACATCTGAGCTGGTTGGAACTGATATTGCACATGCGTTTCTTCTCGTTACGGTGGCTGGTATTTTAAATGCAAGCTTTGGAAGCGTTGATTATATGTTGACTGCTAATCTATTAACTGGATCTATTCCAGGTGTTTTACTCGGAAGCCGTTTATCAACTAAAGTGCCTTCAAGACCGCTTCAAGCCATTATGGCGACCATCATTTTAATTAGCGGAATTAAACTCATTTAATAAATAAAAGCACATGCCTTTGCATGTGCTTTTTATTAGTTTTTTTAAAGATCTATATTAAAAATAATAATGTTTTAACTCCTTTCACTTCTCTCCTTATATACTTCAACCAATATCTTTATTAAATTTTAGTCAAAGAGACTAATGACACTCCAAACAACCTTACGTTAAAATGTAAAAAAACATAACATCTGTTGTAATACCTAAAAAAATGTACGATGAAGGGAGAACATATGACACAAACAGCGGCAAAAGATAAGCAAAAACCTTTTTATAAAGGTCTTTTCTTTCAAATTATAATGGCGATTGTACTTGGCATAGCAGTAGGATATTTGTGGCCAAGCTTTGGAAATGCTGTAAAGCCAATTGGAGACGGTTTTATTAAGCTCATCAAAATGCTGATTGCTCCTCTTATTTTTGGAGTAGTCGTTGTCGGAATTGCCAAGGTTGGAAACATTAAAACAGTTGGGCGTATCGGCGGAAAAACCATTCTTTACTTCGAAATTGTCACAACATTCGCTCTTATTATCGGTCTATTAGTAGCGAATGTAATGAATCTCGGCACCGGTATGAATGTCGATCCTTCAAGCTTAAACACAAGCGAAGTGGACGCGAAAACAAACGGCTCCGAACTTCCGAGCGAAGGTGATTTTTTTCTTAATATGATTCCAGACAGCGCGGTTGGTGCTTTTTCAAGCAACTCAATGCTTCAAGTGCTTTTAATTTCTTGCTTGTTCGGCATCGCGCTTGTACATATAGGAGGAAAAACAGCAGAGACTCTTCTAAATGTATTGGAAAAAGTAAATGATGTGTTATTTAAAATCATGGGATACATTATGAAGTTAACCGCTCTTGCGACGTTTAGCGCCATGGCATTTGCGGTTAGTCAGTACGGTTTGGGAATGCTTGCTGCATTCGGAAAGCTTTTTATCGCTATGACGATTGCTTGTCTAGCATTTGTCCTTGTTTTAGCTGTTATTTTACAAATCTATCTAAAGTTAAGTTTATGGAAGGTCATTCTATATATACGAGAAGAAATTATGCTGGCATTTGCCACGGGTTCTACCGAAGCCGTTATGCCGCAGCTTATGGATAAATTTGAACAAGCAGGATGCAACAAAGCAGTCGTTGGTCTTGTTGTGCCTACAGGCTATTCGTTTAACCTAGACGGCGCTTCCATTTACCTGTCTCTTGCCCTCGTCTTTTTAGCACAAGCAACGGGTGTGGACTTGAGCCTATCAGATCAGCTTTTAATGCTTGGTGTCCTGCTTCTTACGTCTAAAGGAATGGCTGGCATTCCAGGATCAGCCTTTGTTGCTCTCTCTGCAACCGCAGCAGCAACTGGATCCATTCCAGTAGCAGCGGTTGCTTTGATGCTGGCTCCTGATCGCTTTATGGGTAATTACCGGACAACGGTCAATATTATCGGCTATGCCGTGGCTGCTTTTGTTATCGCAAGATGGGAAAATTTATTAGACTTACAAAAAGCAAATGATGTGCTGGACGGAAAAATTGCATATCAGCCCAGAGATGCTGAAATTTCTATCTCAGAGAATATTCCAGCCGCCAATGAAAAAGCATTTTAATAAAAGAATTTCCTGCCCGAGACAAGTCTATTTTGCTTGTTTTTTGGGCAGGAATTTAATTGTGACATGAAAGGACTCTTGCTGAAACTTATTTTCTTCCAGTATTTTACATACTATTCGTTTAATGCTTTCCTGCGTTTTGACGTCAGATGAAACGGAAGGCTCCATATACACATCCAGCTCTACTCTGTCCTTTGAGTAAAGAGATGAATTCACGCCCCTTGATTCATAGCCCGCTTCTGTTAAACCTCTGCTGATTTTATGCCAAATATCCAGTTTGTCCATTTGTTTAATAACAGGCTTTGCCTCTTCGTACGCTTGTGCTTGTTCCACCTTGGAAATTTCTTCTTTTTTAGTAAAAACTGCATACCCTGAACCTACTACTAAAAACGTCACAATAGCAAATGCTCGCACCCTTTTCATTCTCTCACCTCATTTAGAGATATAGATTATAAATATGCGAACAATTGCTGCAGTATGACGGCTTGTATACCTACTCTTTTTCTACGATACTCAGCAGTCGTTTAGAACCAGCGTGCACTTCTTCTATCATACTGTTAAACAGTTCTTGCACCGTTGGGATACTTTTAATTAGCCCAACGACTTGCCCTGCCCACCCATAGCCTTCATCAATTTTATTTTCATAAATATACCGGCAGTTTGCCCCTCCGCTAATGACATCTTTTAACTCTTCGTATCTGTCTCCTTGCTGTTCACGTTCAATAATGCCAAGAGTGTAATTAGACTTTAATACGCGACCAGGCGCTCCAAACGAACGTTTAATGACCACAGTATCGGTTTCTTTTGCTTCTACAATAGCTTGTTTATACGCATCGTGAGCGTCTACACATTCTTTTGTCGCAATAAAACGCGTTCCCATTTCAATACCTTCAGCGCCTAATGATAACGCAGCCAATAATCCTTGTCCGTTTCCAATTCCCCCGCTTGCAAGTACCGGAATTGACACAGCATCAGCTACTCGAGGAATTAACACCATCGTGCCGAGATCCTCGCGCCCGATATGCCCTCCTGCTTCTTGCCCCACCGCCATGACGGCATCTGCTCCTAAACTCTCAGCTTTTTGTGCTTGACGCACGTTAGCTACAAGCACGAGCGTTTTAATTCCCGTTCCTTTTAATCTTTCAAAAATAGGTGTAGGGTTTGCTCCTGTTATTGAAATAACAGGAACACCTTCTTCTACTGCTACGTCGAGAAGTTCCTTATAAGAACCTTCCGTTTGACCTCCAACGGCAAAATTAACGCCAAAGGGACGCGAAGTTAAAGAACGGACTTTATTAATTTCAGCTTGAAGTTTCTCAGGTGTTCTGAGTGTCATAGCCGTAATTTGTCCAAGTCCTCCCGCATTTGAAACAGCAGCAGCAAGCTCTGCGTATGCTAAATATGCTAGACCTCCCTGTACAATTGGATATTGAATTCCTAATAGATCTGTTACCCGTGTTTTCATCTATGTAGCCCCTTTCCTTTTATTTTCTTATTTATGAATACTTATTCATAATCATAACAAGAAAATAACGGATTTCCTACGAAAAAATTCCAACATTTCAGTTTGCGTCAACTTTTGACAGGGTACACATTTTGTAATGATTATAAATTGAAGGTCAAGGAGGAACACAGATATGACAAAAAAGCACTCTGTAAATGAAAAAAGCAAGCAAGAACAGCTCGAGCAGTTTAAAAAAGATGATCGAAACCAAGCCCTCACAACCAATCAAGGGTTAAAGCTTTCCGAAGATGAATTTTCTTTAAAAGCGGGCGAACGCGGTCCAACCCTTATGGAAGACTTTCATTTCCGTGAAAAAATGACACATTTTGACCACGAACGCATTCCCGAACGCATCGTTCACGCGCGCGGTTTCGCTGCCCACGGAGAATTTGAGCTGTATGACTCTCTCAGTGAATATACAAAAGCTAAATTTTTGCAGAATCCCTCTGTAAAAACACCTGTATTTGTCCGTTTCTCTACTGTAGCAGGTTCTAAAGGTTCAGCTGAAACGGTGCGCGATGCCCGCGGTTTTGCAACAAAATTTTATACAGAGGAAGGAAACTATGACTTAGTTGGCAATAACATTCCCGTGTTCTTCATCCAAGATGCGATTAAATTCCCTGATTTAATTCACGCTGTTAAACCTGAACCTCATAACGAAATGCCGCAGGCGGCTTCAGCACACGATACGTTTTGGGATTTTGTCGCCAATAACCAAGAGTCTGCTCACATGGTCATGTGGTCAATGTCTGACCGTGCAATTCCTCGCAGCTTGCGTATGATGGAAGGTTTCGGCGTACATACTTTTCGCTTAGTTAATGCAGAAGGAAAAGCTCATTTTGTCAAATTCCACTGGAAGCCTGTGCTTGGAACGCATTCCCTTGTTTGGGATGAAGCCCAAACAATTTCTGGGAAAGACCCTGATTTTCATCGCCGAGATCTATGGGAATCGATTGAAAACGGAGACTACCCCGAGTATGAACTAGGCATTCAAATCATCGCCGAGGAAGATGAATTTAAGTTTGACTTTGATATTCTTGATCCAACTAAGCTTTGGCCAGAAGAAGACATTCCCGTTAAAATAGTTGGAAAAATGACCTTAAACCGAAATGTAGACAACGTATTTGCCGAAACGGAACAAGTGGCATTCCATCCAGGGCATGTGGTACCGGGAATTGATTTTTCTAACGATCCTTTGCTGCAAGGAAGATTGTTTTCATACACGGATACCCAGCTTATTCGTTTAGGTGGCCCCAATTTCCATGAATTGCCGATAAACCGTCCCGTCTGCCCGTTTCATAACAATCAGCGAGACGGCTACGGACGCCAAACGATTAATAAAGGGCCTGTTAGCTATCATAGAAACTCTCTTGCAGCGAATACGCCGGTACCTGTCCCAGAGTCAGAAGGCGGTTATGCTCACTATCAAGAAAAAGTGGAAGGAAGAAAAGTTCGAAGCCGCAGCGAAAGTTTTAAAGACCATTTTTCACAGGCAACGCTATTTTGGAATAGCATGAGCGACCCTGAAAAAGAGCATATTATCAGTGCTTTCAGCTTTGAACTCGGAAAAGTAAAAAGCAAGTCTGTTCAGCAGCAAGTCGTCGATATGTTTGCCAACGTCAGTAAAGTGCTAGCTCAAACAGTAGCTAAAGCAATCGGTGCGACACCTCCGCCAGGGGAAGACGCGGCACTGACAAAATCATCGCCGGCCCTGAGTCAGGAACAGACCATTAAAAAGCCAAATACACGTAAAGTAGCCGTCATTGTAGCCAACGACTTTAGCAGTGACCTACCACAAGTGTTAAACCGTTTAAAGCAACAGGGCATTCAGCCTGAAATTGTAAGCACAACACTACAAAATGTAAAAGGAGCAGACGGATCAGAACTTGAAGTACAGCACACATTTTTAACAAGTGATTCTGTCTTATTCGATGCGGTTTATGTTGTCGGAAGTTCGTCAGCTAATAAGAAGTTTCGTAAAGAAGCACTGACGTTTGCTCAACAAGCATTCGAGCATTTTAAACCGATTGGCGCGACAGATGAAGGTGTTAAGTGGCTGCAAGCTGCTGGATTGGACAGTAGTCCCGGTGTCGTAACTGGAGATTCTACACGCTTTACAGATGATTTTATTGAGGCTATTTCAGCTCACCGCCACTGGAATCGTCACGTTATATAAACCCAAAAAAGGTAGGGTCGTTCCCTACCTTTTTTGGATGGAATCACAGTAATTGAAGAAAATCTTCTCTTCTGCTTATACTAGATAATGCACCTTAGATTTTCAGGAGGCGGAAGGAAGACATGCTCATCAACAAATCATCTTATTTTTTACAATTACCTAAACGGTTAAAAAAGCTGCAACGGCGAATTCGGTTATTCTTGGAATTTTATTAGCTATTGTGGGAGGCTTTCTTGATGCTTATACGTATATAAGCAGAAACGGAGTATTTGCGAATGCACAAAGTGGAAATATCGTCTTATTAGGTGTAAAGGCAGCACAAGGTCAATGGACAGAAGCTTTTCTTCATATTCCGCCTATTTTAGCCTTTATCCTAGGCGTTGCTGTAACCGAAACATTTAAGCAGCCGCGACTTGTATCTATACTCCCTGATACTTCTCGTATCGTATTGCTTTTAGAAATTGTTGTACTCATTGCCGTTGGATTTTTACCGCCTAATGTTCCTAATATGTTGGTTACAGTAACAATTTCGTTTGTTGCTGCTCTTCAAGTTTCTTCATTTAGAACTCTAATAAAATGGTCATATAATACAACAATGACAACCGGAAACCTTCGTACTGCTTCTCAAGCAGCATATATGCTATATTCAAACGTGATGAAAATGCTGCTTATCAGTGCCTTCATTTTACGGCCATTATCCTCTCTTTTTTAAGCGGCGCATTGTTAGGTTCTATTTCTACTTTCACCCTCAGAACAAAAGCAATTTGGTTAGCTTCTGCTATTCTTTTTCTCGCTTTTGTCATTTTAAATTCAGAATCTCAAAAAAGCCTTTGAAATCGTTGATTGATTCAAAGGCTTTTTTGATTAAACTAATTTTCTAAATGCCATAACGTGCAAATCTTTTACGGGATAAAAGTCGTTATCAGGAAAGCGGACATAGCCTCTTTTGTTGTACAGCTTAATGGCATGTTCCATTGAGTTATCTGTGTGCAAACCTAAATAAGAACACCCTAGCTCCCGAGATTTTTTTTCACACGCTTCAAGAAGGGCATTGGCGACTCCTTTTCGGCGATGAGACGGAGCAACTGCCAGCAGGCGAATTTCAGCCCACGGGAATGGCTTTAACAACCCGCCATATACATCTGTATTCGGTGGATAAAACAAAACGCTTCCCGCCATTTCTCCATCAATTTCAGCTATGATGCGCTCAAATCTATTCTTTTCACTCAGGGTATGTATAATTCCTTCTCGATACCTCTTCCAGTTTGCTTCTGATTTTACGGTTGCATATTGCTCATAAGCAGCAATCGTTACTGCTTCAATAGATGGCTTTTCTTCTTCTCTAGCTTCTCGAACGATCAATTTCTTCTCCTCCATTTACCTTCTTTCTTTGCTTTTATTGTCTACGCTAAAGAATGTTAATGCAACTCATTTGCACCTCAAAACAGCTTCCTTTGCATATATTTAATCGGTGCATTATGATTTCTGAAGCAGTCTTTGTGCTGAAACTCTGCTTGTCTTCATACACATATACAGAGATTCATAGACAAGGATGAGACAACATGTATAAAAAATTGATCGCAATTGGAATTGGCAGTGTGTTTGTTAGTATTGGAATTAACGTTTTTATTCTTCCTCTTCAGCTTGTAACAGGAGGCATTACGGGAATTAGCTTAATCATTAATTATGTGCTGGGATATAAAGTAGGCGTTATGATTTTCTGCTTAAACCTTCCCATTTATCTTCTGGCTCTAGGTTTTAACCGCTCTTATTTTTTAAATGCTATCTATGGCATGGTTATTTCTGCAGCTATGATTGACCTACTGTTTCCCCTTCATGGAATTCTTCATCTCCCTGTTATTTTGAGCGCTTGTCTCGGGGGTGTTTTTAACGGAATCGGAACCGGCATCATGCTTCGGCAGCACGCAAGTCAAGGCGGAGTCGACTTGTTTTCTCTAATACTTGCGAAATGGTTATCTCTAAACCCAGGTATCATCATTTTAGTACTTGACGCATCTATTATTATTTCAGGTATTTTACTTCTTCAAAACGAAACGGCTATTTATTCATTATTAATTGTCATATGTTCCGGTATAGTTACCAGTTTAATTACATCATTCAAACGCATTATCGTCTATGTATAAGAAAAGCCTCGAGATATACGTCTCTCTCGAGGCTTTTCCTTATTTTCCATTTAAGAATTCTTGCAGCGCTTCTTTATTTTTATCTAAATTAATATCAAGCACCATACCAACACCGCTATATGTTTTGTTTTCAAATGATCCGTCTAACGGCAGTCGCAAGCTTTGAACATCTTTCATCTTGCCTGTTACCACATCTTTAGCCAATAGCATCATGCTTTTTGTATCTAAATTTGTGTCGATGTAAGGATCCATTACGCCGAGAAGCTTCGGTATTTTAAACACGCTGTTTAAGCTTGCTACCTCATCTTTAAGCTTTAAAATGACTTCTTGCTGGCGCTGAACGCGTCCAAAATCACTCATGTTATCATGGCGAAAACGTACGTAGCCAAGCAGCTGTTCACCGTGTAAAACTTGGGTACCTTTATGAAGCGTCATGCCAATTCCTGAAGACATATCGTGAGGAACAGTTACTTCGATGCCATCAGGTGCAATCGTATCTACAATTTTTGAAAACCCTTCAAAGTCAACCACTGCATAATAGTTAATGTCGATATCAAAATTTTGTTTGATTGTTTGACGCAGCAGCTCAGGACCTCCGAACGCGTAAGCAGCATTCAGCTTTTGCTTGCCGTGCCCTGGAATATCCACATACATATCCCTCATAAGTGAAACAATTTTTGGATGCTTGCTTTTAGAATCGTAGTGAGCAATTAAGATAGAGTCTGTACGAGAATGCTTTTCTCCACGCGAGTCACTTCCTAACAGCAGCATATTCACTTCCCCGTTATTTGGGAGACTGCCTTGAAACTGTTCAAATGTCGTGCCGTCATCAGCAAATTTACCATCGCTTGCCATCGATAGTCCTTGCTTATATTGGAAGTAGCTATATATGCCCCCAACGATGATAAAAAGGAACAACAAAGCAAAGAACACTCTGCCCCATCGAATTCTTCTTCTTTTTTTGCGTCTTGTTTGCTCCACGTTTCAGTCACCAGCTTTCTTTTTCAATGAAGTTCTCATAAAACAAGCAAGTAGCTAAGCTTTTAAAAAGCTCCTCTACTTGCTTGTTTGGATTGTATGATGTGAAAGCTCACATTACTTTTCTGTTTCTTGGTCTTTTCCATACATGTATTTGGATGGATCGACCGCTTTAAAGTCATCTAATTTGTTAAAGCGTAATAAATCACCGTATAACACTTTATCAGAAAGTTCTAGTTCTCTTCCAACTTTCTTTTTATAAGCTTTCGCTTCGTCTGTTGCTGCAATTCTTTCTCCTGTGTTTGTATCGTAATACTTGCCGTCAATTGACGTGTATTTCGGAGAAACATAATCACCATTTCTAAATGCTACTACCTGATCATGGTCTTTTGATAATAAATCTGTACCGAATTGAACATACTCTTTACTATCAATTCCTACTAAGTGAAGAAGCGTAGGCACTACGTCAATTTCACCGCCGTACGTGTGGTTCACTCCGCCTTTTACACCCGGTACGTGAAGGAAGAACGGTACGCGTTGAAGCTGAGCATTTTTATATGGCGTGATTTTCTCGCCAATAATTTTTTCCATTGCTTTGTTATGATTTTCGGAAATACCATAGTGGTCGCCGTAAATCATAATAACTGAGTTGTCATATAAGCCTGAAGCTTTTAACTCTGTAAAGAACTCTTGCAGTGATTCATCCAAATAACGAGCCGTTTGGAAATAACGGTCTACCGTTCCATCTCCTGTATTTGCCGGCTCAATGGTAGCATCACCTTTATCAAGGACGAATGGGAAATGGTTTGTTAATGTAATCATATGGGCATAGAATGGCTGCTTCAATGACTGTAGCATTGGCATAGATTCTTTGAAGAATGGCTTATCTTTTAATCCATAGTTTACTTTGTTATCGCCAGTCATATTGTAATAACTTGCGTCAAAGAATTTATCCACACCGAACTGCTTATAAATTTCATTACGGTTCCAGAACGTTTTATAGTCTCCGTGTAAAACGGCACTTGTATAGCCGCCCTGCTGATCTAAGATCGCTGGTGCTGCTTGGTACGTGTTGCGCCCTTTTAAACTAAATGCTGACCCTTGAGGCAAGCCATATAATGACGTATCCATCATAAGCTCTGCATCAGCTGTTTTACCTTGTCCTGTTTGATGGAAGAAGTTATCAAAGTACATAAATTCATTTCCATTTGCTAATGAATTTAAAAACGGCGTTACTTCTTGCCCGTTTAACTTGTAGTTAATTAGGAATGACTGAAATGATTCTAGATGAATTTTAATAATATTTTTCCCTTTTGCTTTACCCGCATACTCAATATTTGGAGCTGCATAGTGACTTGTACTGAAATTTTTCACTGTTGTTAAGTCATCACTACTTGCAAATGCTCGCTGCTTTGAGTTTTGAATCGTTTGAATCGCATCATACACCGTATAGTTGTATGCTCCTAAATATTTTACTAGGTAGTTGCGATCAAAGGTTCTTGTTAATAATTCAGGGCGATCTTTTTCAGCATAGTGCAAGTTAATTGCAAAAGCGATAGCTCCTGCCGCTAATACCATAAACGTATAGCGGAATTTAAGACGCGCTTTTGGCCATTCGATTTTTCTCACAAACAATAGCGCAATCAGTAAAATGATATCTACAAAATAGAAAATATCGTGAGCTTTTACTAAATCAGCGATACTGCCTCCTAGATGACCCACATTGCTTGTTTGCGTTAAAGTAGGCAACGTAACGAAGTCATTGAAGAATCGATAATATAAAATATTGCTGTACAAAATGACCGTCATGATTGTACTAAGGATAAGCGTCCAAACGATGGATCTTTTTCCTTTTGCAAACAATGCTAATCCTAAGAAGATCAAGGTTGAACTAATTGGATTAATAAACAATAACGTTTTTTGCATTGAGTCACTTATATCTAAGTTGAACTCCACTTTGTAAGACATGTAAGACTTGATCCACATGAATAAAACCGCTATAAAAAAATAAAACAACGGCTTTGAAAATAGTTTTTTCATTTTCAAATTCCTTTCACTAAAAAGTAGAGATTTCATGTTCAGCTAACCTCAGGAAAGTCCCATTAAATCGTAACGGTTACGTCCTGCAAAAGATTACCTGAAAATGATTCAATCTGTCAAACAATATCATCTTCATCTCTTTTTTTAGTCATCTACAAAATTTACACATTAACTTGTAATCTCTTATTTTTTATCATGATATTAACATTACACAATTGTTAATTTGTAAATTTTGTTCTCCCTATATTGCATACATATTAATTTACCACATTTCTGCTCTGCAATAAAAGTATTTTTATTTTATCACGCATAATATTTCACTTGCTGAATGAAAAGGTACTATTGTACTGGACGAAATTCTTTGGGCACCGTTATGACTAGTAAAAATAACTCTATCTATGCTTAGTCGTCCTCTTCACAAACAGCTATGCGGCCTCCTTGTGCAAAAGGCTGTGAAATAACAAGAAACTCAATCTCTTCGCTCGAACAATTCATCATTTGATGAAGAATCGATGGAAGTACTTCTACTCCTTCATGTGCTTTTACATCATAAATAACTCCATCTACTTCTAGAGCAGCTGTTCCTTTTCACACAAAGAAAAATTGATGTGCTTTCGTATGATAATGTCTTACCTCTTTTGTATGAGGGGGCATGCGCTCATGAATAATACTTAAGTTTTGTTTTTTCACTAAATGCCACCCGTCGCATTTTCCTCCCCACACGTAGTGTTCTGCGTTTTGCTTACTGACTTTCATAAACAGCTCCCCTTTGTTTTAATGAACGAACACCTACAAAAATTCTATATGCTTTTTTGAACATTACTATTGGAAATGTTTTTTTTAGATGATGGTTTTCGCTTTAAGGTAAAAAGCATTCCTAAAAAGATCAAAACAATGCCTGCAAGCTGAAGAATCGTTGGGCGAAACCCTGTGAATGCTGTATCTAATAAAATGGCAACGGCTGGATCTAAAAATACCAGAACCGAAATCACCTGAGTTTTTAAATAGCGCAGGCTGTCGAAAAACAAATAATACACTAAACCAGTATGTACAAAACCCGTTACTAAAATAGCTGTCCAATTGGCCATTGTTAGGAAATGAAAATCACTAAAATGAACAAACGGCAACAATAGAAAAATCCCTAAAAAAGTCTGAAGAAATGTGACAGCGTAGGCACTTGTATGAATAATTCCTTTTCCAAGCAGCGTCGTGCACGCATAAAACAAAGCGGCTAAAAGCGCCCAGAGTATTCCCGAAGACATAAAACCATCAATTGTAAGTTGCTCCACCCCAATAATTAGAAGTGTTCCTCCAAAACAAATGAAGATAGACATAACACCAAGAACCGTTATTTTCTCCTTAAACATAAAGCTCCCTAGAAGCAATACTAAAACGGGAGCAAGATGATAAATAGAAATGGCAACCGTAACGGACATCATTTCAAATGCCTTAAATAGAAACACCCAGTTAAACACAAGAAATATCCCGCACAGGAAAATTTGCGTTATTTCTTTGACATTCCATTTTTCCCTTTTGTACTCACCCGTTACGAACCAGCACATTCCAAGAAAAAGCGTGGCGCAAATACAGCGAACAAATACTAAATCAAAAGAAGGTAGTCCGGTTTTTGTGGAGAAAAACCCAATTGAACCAAAAATACTCATTGAAATCATCATTTTTACCATTGGTCCTGCTTTCATTTTCTCACCTCACTTTCAGAAAACTAATATTATTCAAACACAAGAAAGTTCATTTGTAAATTACTGGTTTAAACGTTTTATTTCATAAAAAAAGCACAAAGACATGGAATCATTCCCATGACCTTTGTGCTTTTTTGCTTTGCTTTTAATCTTCAACTGGGAACCAGCCTGGCGTGTTAATAACGGCTTGCCACAGCGGGTCAGGAATCACCAGCTTTTCCTGATCCTTTTTGCTTAATGTTGTAACAATTTCGTTTTCGCGGCCTTCTTTGACTTTTTGAACCCAGTCTGGATCCATAATTAATTCGCGGCCAATAGCAAGTAGTGGAATGCCCGTTTCAAGAGCTGCTGCTGCTTCGTCTGCTGTATGAATAGAACCTACGCCCATCACAGGTACGCGACTTCCTACTCGCTCTTGAATAATTTCAATACGTGAACGAGTATCTTCTACGCCTCGGCGTGGTTTTGACCAGAATTCCATTAGCGATACGTGAAGGTAATCAAGGTCTTTTGCTGCTAGTGCATCAACTAACTTCAATGTATCAGCCATTGTGATTCCAGGCGTTTCAGGCTCTTCTGGTGAGAAGCGATACCCTACTAAAAATGGCTCTTTTGCATAGGTAGAAACGGCTTGCTTTACTTCGTCTACGATTGCTAGCGGGAATGTTAAGCGTTTTTCTACGCTGCCCCCCCATTTATCTTCACGGCGATTAGAATGCGGAGAAAAGAACTGTTGAATTAAATAATTATTTGCTCCATGAATTTCAACTCCGTCGAACCCCGCTTGAATAGCACGGCGCGTCATTTCACCAAAATCGCGAATAATGCCTTCAATTTCTTCATTTGTTAACTCTCGAGGTACCGGCGCTCCTTCTTGTTCTGCGGCAATAGCACTTGCGCTAACAATATCTCCATTTGGAACAAGCTCAGGAGGGCACATGCGGCCTCCGTGGAAAATTTGAAGAACTGCTTTTGCTCCTTGATCTTTAATCGCTGTTGCTAAACGGCGCAAGCTAGGAATCATTTCATCGCTGTCTGCAGCAAACTCTCCATGAAATCCTTTGCCGTTCGGCGTTCCATATGTACATGCTGTAATGACCATGCTAACACCTTTTGAACGTCGTACATAGTAGTCAACTTCTGCATTTGATACCGTTCCATCTTCATTTGATGAAAAATTTGTCATAGGTGCAAGAATAACGCGGTTCTCTAATTTGATGCCATTTGAAAAAGCAAATGGCTGTAAAAGCGGCTCATACTTTTTATTTGTCATTTTATTTCCCTCCAAAAAATATTAACATACTATAGGTAGAAACTAATTTTTCTTCCTATAGGTATGCGTATTTTAAAACTGTAACTTTAAAATATACTGTGATTTTAATCTGTACAGTTTTACCTGTCAAAGAATAAGACTTTCTAACATAAAAAAGCACTCAGTATACTGAGTGCTTTTTTATCATTGCGAAAGAGGTTCCTGATTATACATGAATACTTTCACTTTTACATATTGAGCTTCTAACTCTTGAAGTGTCAGTTCGTATAGGTGCCGATTTCCTTTTTTATAAATACCAAAATTCAATAGCGCATTAATAAACCAATTTTTCTTATGTTCCGTTTCAGGCTGTGTGTGCTGTTTCACCATTTCCACCACCTAAGTTCATCTCATATTAATTTTGCAAAGCGTTTGCTTTTACATAAATGATTTTACTTCTGTATGATGAAAAAACAGTGAAATAGAAAGCTTTTTTATTTAAATTTCTGCAGCAGGACCCGCAATTTTCTTTCGTCTCTTCACTCGTGTTAATATTTTTTCAATATAATAAATAACAATAATAAAAACAGACATAATAGCAAAATAAGTACCAATCACAACAAAAGGATTCGGACTTTCAAACCCGCCTTCATGATCAAAATCCGGACGTTCGTAACCAGCAGATGCCATCGCAGAAGATTTGGTCTCGCTGAATGAATGGCGGTCAAAATCCGGCTTTTCACCGCCTTTTTGTGGCATATCTGAGGAACTTAAATTCAGTACTCTTGCTACTCCTCCAAGCTTTCCAAGAAAACCCGTCTCATTTATTTCATATATTCCAACCACTAACAGTGCTACGGTAGCGAGCTTAGCTACTATGCTCAAGCTTTTCTTTGTTTTCTTGAATTTTGTAATGTTTTTACATACATTTATTACCCATTTCCAGTGGAGACCTACGTGAGCGGCTACTAAAATTAATACTAAAAACGATACCGAAATATGGGAAACCTTAAACCACTGTTCATTGCCGACATTAATATTTGGAAATACTACTCTTGAAATAAAAATACCGCTGATCATAATAAATGACATCGTAATCAACAGCATTATATTTAAAAAGTAACCAAACTTTGTTTTGCGCGGAAGCTTGCGGTCAAATAATTTAACCGTGACTTTCTTTACCCACTGCCAGTTCAGTAGTACATGGGTAAAAAAAGCGACGGCAATCGCTAGCCCCGCAATTTCATGAAACGTTAACCCTCCTAGTACCTGTTTGTTAAAAAATAAAACAAACGTAATGGCCATTAAGAGATCCAGTCCAAACCGGACATACGTCACCTTTTTCACTTTATTCATTCTCCTCACCTATGTATTTGTCAAAACAACCTCTTTTTCATATTCTTTAATGTAAGCAGGGTTGGTGAAAATCAGGTGAAAAGACTGATTTTTTTGCCAAATTAATCAGTCCTGAGTGCTATAAAAATAGAGTGGAATCATTTTTTTTTAAATATAGCGATTGACAAAGAAAAAAGAAGCACGTATAGTAATGGTTATTCATCAAGAACTTTCGGATTTTAATCAAAAACACAGCGATTGGGAGTAGTAAAAGCTTTTTATTCGGTCAAGAGAGCTACGGGTTGGTGTGACGTAGTCCAATAATACTTTGAACTCGCCCAGGAGTGGTAATTCAGAAAGAATGCAGAAGTGTTCTCTAAGTTTTAACGTCTAACCTTCGTTATCAGGTTTTAAGCAGGGTTCTTTAAGAGCCAACAAGAGTGGTACCGCGGTTAGCTAAAGCTTATCGTCTCTTCTCTCATTTGATAATGAGGTAGGAGACGATAAGCTTTTTTTATTTTATAAAAAAGTGGAGGGAAAAGTCATGAAGAAGGACAACCAAGGTTTGCAGCGAACAATGACTTCACGTCACATTATGATGATGGCGCTAGGTGGAGCGATTGGCGCTGGTTTATTCAAAGGAAGCAGCTCAGCTATTGACATGGCAGGACCATCTGTTGTCATTGCCTACTTAATTGGCGGAATTATTTTACTATTTATCATGCAAGGTCTTGCTGAAATGGCGGTTCGAAATAGTGAGGCACGAACGTTTCGTGATTTAGTTCAATCGATTTTAGGAAGCTATCCCGCTTATTTTTTGGACTGGATTTACTGGAAGATGTGGGTGTTGAACATTGCAGCTGAAGCTGTTGTAGCCGCTATTTTTATTCAGTACTGGCTTCCTGATTATCCAATTTGGATGCTTGCTTTAGGTGTATCCGTTATTGTGACAGTTATTAACCTGCTTTCAGTTAAAGCATTTGCTGAAACGGAATACTGGTTAGCTTTAATTAAGATTACGGTCATTGTGATCTTTATCATCGCTGGACTTCTGTTATTGTTTGTATCATTCGGTCATCATACCGCAACAGGTTTTTCAAATTTAAGCGATCACGGCGGTTTCTTTCCTAAAGGACCAACTGGGTTAATTACGGCGATGTTAGTTGTCATCTACTCTTACGGTGGAACTGAAATCATTGGAGTAACGCTAGCTGAAACAAAAAACCCTGAGAAAGTAGTACCTAAAGCCGTGCGCAGCACATTAACACGCATCATTGCTTTTTATCTGTTTCCGTTCTTTATCATCGTTAGCTTAATTCCTTGGAATGAAGTGAACAGCGTTTCTCAAAGTCCTTTTGTGATGGTATTTAAAATGATTGGAGTTCCCGGAGCAGACCATATTATGAATGCCGTTATCTTGTTAGCCGTTATTTCTTCTATGAACTCAGGACTTTACGGTTCATCACGTATTTTGTATACGCAAGCAGTAGACGGTCGAGTACCAAAGATATTTTCAAAACTTTCTGTCAACAAAGTTCCTGTATATGCGATTTTAATGTGTACATCATCCCTTTATGTCGGTGTGTTAATTTCCTTATTTGCAGGAAGTAAAACATTTGATTATTTAATGGGATCCCTAGGGTATACGGTGTTGTTTATTTGGTTGATTATTGCGATTGCACACTTAAAGTCTCGTAAAGTTCAGCCAGAAGCATCGAGCAGCTACTCTGTTAAATGGTTTCCTTATACGACATGGGCTGCCCTTATTGCACTAAGCGCTATTTTAATTGGCGTTATCTGTACAACGTCCGTTGTTATTACGACTATTACACTAGCTATCTATTTATTTATTACAGCTACGTATATCTTTAAAGGTCGCTTTTATCAATCTTCAGCAGTCAAGCACGCTAAATAAAAAAACGCCCCCTGTGAATCGTTATAGGGGGCGTTTTTTCTATTAAAATGATAAGTACCAATAGCCAAGTGCAAAGCCGATATAGTTACCAATAATATAGCCAAGAGTTCCTACTACCAAGATAGGACCCACCAAGCTTCCCCATCCTTTAGCAATCGCCATTGCACTTGCTGTCGTAGGTCCCCCTACCGTTGCATTGCTCGCCAGTAAAATATGCTCTAAATCAATTTTAAATACTTTTCCTAAAAGTAGTCCCACTATTAAATTACTCATTCCCACAATGAGCACAAATAGAATCAAAAGAGGTGCTTTTTCAACAATTAATGGAATGGACGCCGGCACTCCAATTACAACAAAGAAAATATAAATGAAGTACGTGCCGATTTCTTGGCTTCCACTAATGTTCTTAAAATAAGAAGGAAACAGATAAATAACAAGAAATGTAAGCGTGGAAAGCAATAGGTATTTTTCGCTTAGAACAGTATGTAACAATGTTTGAAATACCGAAGCATTTTCACCGGTTGGAATGATTGTTCCAAACCACTCGGCTAATTTAAACGAAGCAACCACTAGAAAAAACGATGTACCAATTGAAGCTGCAACGTCTTTTAACGAAATTTCTTTTTTCGCCCAATACTTTTCTGCAAGTGTATGACGGTCACTTTCTTCACTTTGCCCAGCCTCTACTTCTTGAATATGAGGCGTCTTAAAATGCTTTTTAAAAAACTTCATAGAAGGAATAAACATATACACAGCAAACAGTAAAGCCATGACCATATTATCAGCAACCACCGTGGCCGAAACCATTTGACTTGATGGTTCAAATTTGGCCGTAACGGTAGCAAAGTTAACCCCTCCGCCTACGTAAGAAGCGCCAATAGCAGCCGCAATTTTTGCTAGTTCAGGAATATAATCTTTTAATAACAAGAAGCCGACCGTGCTCCCTATGACCGTGCCTACTGCACAGATCAAGAAAATAAAAAGCAGTTTCCGGCTTTCTTGAAATAATTCCTTCATATTGATTTGAAACAACAATAACGGAATGGCAAGCGGCACTAGATAAGCCCACACCGCATCATAAACCGAAGACTCTGTTGGAATGATTTTTAAATTTGATAAAATCAGCGCTCCTGCTAGCGCAATAATTGCTCCTGACAGAAAAGAAGCCCATTTATACTTTTGTTCGAGAAAAATACTAACAGAAGCCCAAATTGCTAGAATTCCCCATAGTGCCCACGTATCATCAGCTTGAATAATGGTAAAAATCACGGGCTGCTCCTTTCCTTCTTTTTAAGAAATAGAATTTTCAGAAAATATACCCTTAAATTTTATCAATATATGCCAAATTCCGTCAATCCATAAAAAAAACTTTCCACTTTAAAAGTGAAAAGCTACCTTTTATTTACGCACTAAAACCGGAATCTGCTGCTGAATCTGCTGCAAAGGAGCGCTTGTTTTCTCTGTTAATGAACGCAAGATGCCTCCTTCAATCATACAGTTAATCACAACTGCAAGCTCTCCTGCTTGCTTCTCTTGAAATCCGCTCTCTATCATTTTTTCTCTAAAAAGTTTTTCCCAATCTTGAAATGCTGCGTAGCAGACTTTACGAAGCTGTTCATTAATAAGCGCAGTTTCTCCAGCCAGCAGCCCAACAGGAATACCAGCAATACTTTCTTCGTGTTCAAACTGCTTGGACAATTCTTCAATAAAATACTGAATAGCCTGCGCTGCATCAGAAGATTGATTTAAGCTTTCTTTAATTTGAACTTGGACATATTTATTCGTATATTGAACAGCATGAATCGCCAGTTCTTCTTTCCCTTTTGGAAAATAATAATAAAGCGACCCTTTTGGCGACCCACTCTCTTTAATAATTTGATTTAATCCAGTGGCATGATAGCCTTGCAGCTGAAAAAGCCGCGATGCTGTTTCTAAAATCTTATCGCGTGCATTTGCTTTCTTCACAAAAACGATGCCTCCCCTATATAATAAGTGGTTTCTATAACACTACTTATCATATAAGGAAATGAAATTTTTGTCAAAATAAAGTGAATATTTTACCATTTACAGTTTCATTTTTCATTCCTTATGACCTAATGATTACTTTCCTTACGTCCTCTGCTAACGGCTGAAGAGGCGTAATAATACAATTGCTTACCTCTTCTGCCGCTTCTACCATCGAGAGCTGTGCCACTGAAACAATAGCGTCATGCTCGTTCATTAGCTCATGTAAGACATGCTTCACCTTCTGTTTGTATTCTTTTAGGTTCCCGTTCATTACTAGTTCAAAAGCACCTTCTATCACAACAGGGCGAACCTTTATCTTTACATTTTGATAAAATGCAAATTCATATAGGCGCTTCATCGTTCCTTCTACGGTTTCCGGATTTGTAAACACAATAAGCTGTGATTTTTCTATTTCACATATTCGGCGGAAATAAGACTCGTCGATTTTAATAACAGGAACGTCGCTTGTAAATGTTTCCGGCAAAAGCGCAATGTAGTTCGTACACGTCAGTAAAATGGCATCGGCTGAACATTCCTCCATCCACTTTAACTGATTCTCTATCTTTGCAGCAGCTGATTCCGCTGCAAATTTAGGGTCAGTTGTCACTCGATATACAAGCCCAGGGTCTACAAAATGCATACAGTTCGCAAAAGACAGCGCTTTTTCTATATAAGAAATGTTTGAGTGATGAGCGTGCAGGCAAGCAATTTTCTTCATCATTCTCCTCCTGTATGTTGTTCTTTGAAATATTGAATTAAAAATTCCTGAAACTTCTTTGCAACAGGCGTTAAGTATTTATCTTTGTTCCACGCAATCCCAACTACACGTGAAGCCGTACCTTCTTTGAGCTTTATTTTTTTTATGAATCGCAGGTTCACTCCCTTTATTTCAGGAAGCAAGGCAACCCCTAAATGAGCCGCTACAAAACCAATTACGGTCAAAAATTCTTCCCCTTCAAACGTAATATTTGGAACAATGTCCGCTTCTTCAAACAGCTGATCAAAAATTGTTCGGCTTCCATATCCTTTTTTTAAGGCGATAAACGATTCATCAGCTAAATCTGCAATTGAAAGCACTTGCCTTGAAGCAAAGGGATGGGTATCAGGAATATACGCGTAAAGCTCGTCTCTCCATAAATGTTCCCACTGAATTCCCGGCCTCGATTCCGTTACAGAAGACATACAAAAATCAATTTCTCCCGTTTGAAGCTGATCGAGCATGATGTTCGTGGCGTTCTCAAAGATTTGAAATTGAACGTTCGGATACTCTTGTAAAAAAGCATGAACTAGTTTTGGGACGGACGAAGCGCCTAATGATTTTAAAAAAGCAAACGAAATACTGCCGCGGTGAGGGTGAATCAAATCTGAAAGCTCACGCTTTGCTTCCTCCATTTCGTTTAATACTTTAGCCGTTCGTTCATAAAAAAGACGTCCGTATCGATTTAAAATGACTTGCCTTCCTTTTCGTTCAAAAAGCGGCACACCAAGCTCTGATTCTAATTTAGAAATTGAGCGGCTGAGCGTGGGCTGTGCGATTGATAATTGTTCCGCTGCCTTTGTAAAATGTTCTGTTTGAGCTACAACATTAAAATATTCAAGCTGCTGCCATTCCATTTTTTCACATCCTTTATTTATTACATAATACTATCAAATTCATATAAATTATACATTGGACGTCATAAAAAATTCATGTTTAAATGAAGAACGTAGCACTTGCCGAAAATGTTATGTGTCTGCATAGAATAAGTGTTGAAAGAAGGAATTAGTTTATGGATGTTTCAATAGTTTTAACGATGCTAGCCGTCGGACTGATCTTAGGATTTGTCGGGGCAGGCGGATCAGGTTTTATTATTTCAATTTTAACGCTGCTGTACGGCGTATCTGTACATGTTGCTCTGGCAACGGCTCTTACCGCAATGATTTTCTCTTCTTTTTCTGGCGCCGTCAGTCATTATCGTGAAGGTAATGTCTCTTTAAAATCCGGTATCTCTGTTGGTATCCTCGGAGCATTAGGTGCTTGGATTGGCTCTAACCTTTCATCATTTATCCCAGAAGGCGAGCTAAAATGGCTCACAGCCGGCATGCTTTTATTATCTGGTGTTTTGCTTTGGCTGCGAATGTTTTTATTTTCCCGTCAGCAAAAAGAACGTACTATTCCAACAGGAGCTAAATTTGTCGTTTATTCTTTACTAATCGGCTTGATTACCGGCGCTCTGTCAGGAATGTTTGGAATTGGGTCAACTCCATTTATCCAACTTGGCCTTATGATGGTGTTAGGCTTATCAATTCGCCAGTCAGCTGGCACAACGATGCTCGTTATTATCCCGATTGCGATCGGGGGAGGAATGGGCTATTATCAGCAAGGCTTTTTAGATATTCCGCTATTAATTCAAGTAGTCGTTGGCACAATGGTTGGTTCATATATTGGAGCAAAATTCACAAATCGTGTACCTGCTCCTGTGTTAAAGACTTCCCTTATAGCACTGCCTATTTGCTCTAGCTTCCTCCTTGTTATTTAAAAAAAGCTTGAACTTTCGTTCAAGCTTTTTTTATGTTCATCTGATAAACAAACTGCTTTCCTTGGCTTCCAACAATATGCCGGTTTGTATCGACAAAGCCGCATCGTTTGTACAGATGCTGCGCAGCCGTGTTTTTATGGTTCACGCCTAGCACGACTTCATTTTTAGTCGGAAAATGATGTTCGATAAAAGAAGAGAGAAGTTTCAATGACTTTTTGCCAACTCCATTTCTTTGATAATCAGGATGAATGGAATACAACCGTATTAAAAGCACACCGGAGCTATCGGTATATTTTTTAACTGCTTCTCCTGCATCTAGTACAAAAAAACCGGCTAGTTTGTTTTCTACTACAATCAAAACAGGCGTTCTGTCTCTTTCCTGCTTACACTTAGCTATGGCTTCGGCAGGCAGTGCTGTATAAATGAGCTGCTCTTCAGGCAGCGTATAACTATGTATAGAGGACTCATAGGTTTCGCTATAAAATATTAGCGCTACGCTTTCTGTATTCTCCATTTTCTACCTTACTTCCTTTTCTTTTTCCATAGTATATCATGCACTAAAAAAAGCCGCATAAAGCGGCTTTTCCTTTATCTAGCGTCGGATACTACGGTAAAACGTTCGTTTACATGCTCCCCTCGCTCAATTTCATCAATGACAGCAATCGCGTAATCGGCATAGCTGACGTAGCTTTTTTCTTCTGAATTTAAAATAACGTGATCTTTTCCTGTTTTATAAGCATCCGTTCGTTTTCCTGAAGGATTAAAAAATGCTGCCGGGCTAATAAACGTCCAATTAATATTGCTGGTACTTTCTAAGTCCTTTAAATTTTGAGCTTGACTGTCAGCTGTCGCTTTGTACTCTTTTGGAAAATCAGGTGTATCTGCTAGACGCGTCGTTTTCTCTTCATCAACAAACAAACTGCCTGCTCCTCCTACAACAAGAAGACGAACGTCCGGAGCTTTTTTAAACACATGAATTAACGACTGCCCCGCTTCTACATGAAGATGCTCTTTTCCTTCAGGAGCTCCAAATGCATTCACCACTGCATCCAAACCTTCAATATCTGTTGCCGTAATATCAAAGATATCTTTTTCCAGTATGCGAACATCTCTTTCTTCTACTTTACCTGCATCGCGTACAATTGCTGTTACGTCGTGCCCACGATTTAAGGCTTCTTTCACGATAAAACTTCCTGCTTTTCCTGTAGCACCTACGACTCCAATTTTCATTTTAAAACCTCCAGTAAAATTCTCTATACTTACTAGTAGCCTCTTTTTGTAGTACTAAAACACGGTAAAACGGTTTAAGCAAGATAGAGAACGAATAAAGAGATTGAGACATAACTAAACCAATTCAATCTAAAGACGAACAAATAGGATAAATGATTGAGTATAGATCACTTGTGACACCGCTGTTGATTTCCGTGCAAGGCTTCGCTTTCCGCGGGCGGCCGATGAGCCTCCTCGTCGCTTAGGCTCCTGCGGGGTCTCACCTATTCCGCTTTTCTTCGCCCTGCCCTCCAATCAACAGCTAGAAGCACCTATATACATGAAACCTAGGTTCACCCTACCAATGAAAAAATCCGAACAAGCTGGATTCTCCATCAAGAATCTCGATTCATCGTTCGGAGTTTCCTTCAACTAAACTACTTTCGTCCCAGTCTCTTTTGACAAAAAATAAATGAGTGCTTATTCAATCTCAATAAATAACACGTGAGCCATAGAGTGAACTGATTTAATCAACTCTACTTTATTTCGTTTCTTTTTTGCCTTTCCTTTTATTTCAACAAAATAAAGCAGTTTTCCTTGATGGTAATCGTGGTGAATTTCATAGGATGAAATCATAATATTTTCCTTTTCAATCTTGTCAAGCAGCTTATAAATCTCCTCTTGATTGGCTGCACGAAACTTAATTAAAATGGAATGAGTAGAAAGAGATGTAAACATTACGTTCAATATTTCTAAGCCAATCAGCACCAGTACAGTTGCACTAATGCCGACTGTATACATACCCGCCCCAATTGTTAAACCAATTCCCGACGTGGCCCATACGCCTGCGGCTGTGGTGAGCCCTCTAATATGCTGCTTTTGAATAATAATCATACCTGCTCCTAAAAACCCAATACCACTTACTACTTGTGCTGCAACTCGGCTCGGATCAAGAGCCATATGATCTTGATGAAGCACGTCTGAAAAGCCATATTTGGAAATTAACATAATCAGCGTGCTACCGATAGCAACTAAAAAATGAGTTCGAAAGCCCGCTTCTTTTGCTCTAAATTCTCTTTCTAAGCCAACCAAGGCTCCTAACAGACCCGATAGCGCTAGACGACTAATAAAAGCTGCGGTCATTTTGTTTCCTCCTTTCTCCTCATTTTTTCATAAATGAACCTATTAACTATTTCTATTTTTGTTATAATTTACTATAACTAATTTTTGAAAGAAAGGCTAATCAAAGTGGATAAAATCATTGATTATTACAGCAGATTCGATGAGTGGGGACGATTAGAACGCGAGCCTAATGAATTTCAAGTAAACTGGCATTTTATAAAAAGGCGAAAATATTAATAATCACCTCTATTTATCATAGGATAAATAGAGGTGATTATTAATGAACCGTTTATTCAAATGGAGTACGAGCATTTTACTATGGTTGATGTACTGCTTTTTGATTAGCCCTCCTTCTTATGCAAGCGGTGACTATTATTCCTCTTATGCAGAACTGCAGCAGCATGAAATTCTTCACCAAGACTACGAAATTCGCTACGAGCAGCGCTTTAGCTATCTATCCGTTATGGCCATTCACGGCGGAGGAATTGAACCGGGTACATCAGAAGTCGCCAAAGAACTCGCCGATCGCTTTTCCGCTTCTTATTATTTATTTGAAGGCATCCAGTCAAGCAGCAACGGAGTTCTGCACATAACCTCAGAACACTTTGACGAACCGACTGCTAGAGGAATGGCTCAGCAAAGCATGTCCGTCATGACGATTCACGGCTATAGCGGCAGTCAGCCTATCGTTTATGTAGGCGGAAAAAATCAGCTTTATAAAGAGCTTGTGAAGCAAGCACTACGCAGAAACGGCTTCACAGTTCGTGACGCTCCTTCTGACATAGCCGGAATAAGCGAACAAAATATTGTAAACGATAATCTCCTAAAAGCCGGAGTTCAGCTTGAACTCACAGCCGAACTAAGAAAATCATTTTTCGTAAACCATGACTGGTCAAGAAACAACCGCATGAATGTCACGCCGCTTTTTTATACATTCGTATCTTCTTTACAAGAAGCATCCTCTTCCTATCAAACTTTCCTTTACTTTCAAGTTCACTAACTTATCAATCCTTGCCTATTCCTTGATTTCCAGACAAAAAAGCCAGCGCCGTCTGTGTAATCAAACGCGCTGGTTCTTATCTATTTTTCACGCTAAAATGTACGGTTTAACCTCTTTTATTTAAAAATTCTCTGATTTCACCTGGACTTTGGTTCGTTATTTTTAATGATTAAACCAAGCTTTAAACAGCGAATCTACACCCTTTTTTATCTCTTCATCAGACAGTCCCGCAAATCCAAGCAATACATAAGTCGTCTTGTTTTCATTTGCACTATGATAATAAATAGCCGTTGGATAAATCGTTACCTCTTGATTGGCAGCTGCTTCAATTAGTTTCTGCTCACTCATTCCGTTTTTTACCCTAAGAAGGATATGCAAGCCAGAATGTTCTCCGATAACATCTACACGTTCTTCCATAATGGTAGTCAAACAATCTAGCAGCAGCGCTTGTTTTTTACGGTATGTTGTTCTCATTTTATTCAAGTGACGTTCCCAGTGTCCTTCTTTCATAAAAAGAAAGAGCGTATACTGATGAAGTCTTGAAACAGGCTGTTTAAAAAGTCCACAATGCTTCACATAGCTTGTAAGAAGCCGATGTGGCAGCACAGCATAACTTATTCGAAGAGAAGGCATCAACGATTTTGAAAATGTCCCTGTATAAATAACGCGATCGTCTTGGTCAAGTCCTTGAAGTGCCGGAATTGGTTTTCCTTTATAGCGAAATTCTCCGTCATAGTCATCTTCTATGATATAGCCGTTCGCTTCCTTCGCCCACTGTAGTAATTCAAGCCTTCTTGCAATCGGCATGACCATACCAAGAGGAAACTGATGAGACGGCGTAATGTACACCGCATCCGCTCCGCTGGCTTTCAACTCCTGAACTTTCAAGCCGGAATCATCAAGGGAAATAGGGAGAACCGACATGCCTTGTTCTTGAAAAACGTGCCTCGTTCGGTGAAAACCTGGGTTTTCGAACCCAATTATTTTTTCTTTTCCCAAAATGACAGAAAGCAACCACATGAGATACTGTGTACCTGCACCTATTACAATCTGCTCTGGTGTACAGCGTACTCCTCTTGAATGGTAAAGGTACGCTGCAATTTCTTGCCGAAGAAGCAGTTCGCCCTGAGGATGTCCGCTATAAAAAAGCTGGCTTTCCTCATGATAAATAGCTTGCACCGTTAGCTTTTTCCACGTGTTATACGGAAATTTTTCTACATCTATCTTTCCGTGGCTAAAATCAATGACAGCCGATTTCCGTTCTTCTTGCGGCAAAGAGACATAGGCGGGAGGCTGTTCTGAAAGCACTACTTCATTTTTTATCTCTTTTACAAACGCTCCTTTTCTAGCTAGTATCTCGATATAGCCCTCTGCTTCTAACTGTATATAAGCTGCTTCAATTGTATTTTGGCTAATGCTTAAATGAAGAGCTAGCTTTCGTTTAGAAGGCAGTTTTTCATGAGGCAAAATAGTACCTTTTTGAATTTGTTTCTTTATGTAGATATAAAGCTGCATGTATAAGGGATCTGCTTTTCTTTTATCAAGCAAAGGCATTAACTCTAACATGATGTTCTTTCCTTTCTAACTGATACTATCAAAATTACTTTTTCTGACACTTACTCTCAGTTCAGTTTCTTCATATACTGGACTATATCTTATAACCAAAGGAGATGACACAATGACCATCACGTATAAAACCAACGTCCCAATCCGTGCAGAACAAGCTGCTGAAGTGTTTGTACATTCAGGTATTAAACGCCCTGCACAAGATCTTGATCGGATTCAAAGAATGCTTGATCACGCTTCTCTTACCGTTACCGCTTGGAACGACAGCGAGCTCATTGGCATAGCCAGAGCGTTAACGGATTTTAGCTACTGCTGCTATTTATCGGATTTAGCGGTCGTAAAAGACTATCAAAAGCAAGGGATTGGTACACAGCTCATCAAGCAGGTCCAATCAGAAATCGGCGAAGAAACCGCGCTGATTTTACTTTCTGCACCTTCCGCTATGAACTACTATCCAAAAGTCGGCTTTCATCAAATTGATAACGGATTTAAAATTGGCAGAATTAGATAGAGGCGAAGAAAGGAGCTTCTCCTTTCTTTTTATCCAAACGCCTGAGCTCCTATAGCAAAAAGACTGCCATTTCCAGCAGTTATTGTGTTCAATCCATCCGCCATAATAGGAGGCTCATTTTGAAGCTGAAATCCGTGATTTTCTACAAGTTTCTTTAACGTTTTCGCATGAGAAGACAGGTTGATTCTCAGCTTTTCTTTATAACCTTGCGCCAGTTCATCAATGACTAGCATCGCTGCTTCAGCGCTCAGAGCAACTACGGGAGCAATCACGAGATTACTCGGAGTGCGAACTGCTAAACCGTAACTTATTGTTTTATTTTGTTCGTTTTGTAAGACAACTGCTTTTTCAGCTTGCTGATGACTATCATTCAATAATCCGTGAGTTCTCATAATTAAATAGTACAGAATAAATAGAATATTTTCTACATTATTTATACGTACCGATAATCCTTAAAATAAACTGATGATAAAAAAAGACCTCTTTCTAAGAAAGAGGTCTCTTCTTTTATTTCACTAGCTTTTGCTCAGTCGCAGCCGAACCTTGACTTCGTTTATGGAATCCTTTTGCATAGTACGCGATAATAAGACCGATAAACCATAATGGTCCAATGATAACAGCAATTCTTGTATCGGGATTGTACGCCATAAGAACAACCACAAGCGCTAAAAATGCCAGTGACACATAAGACGTTAACGGAAATAAAGGCATCTTATATTTTAACTTTGCCTCTTCACCCTTTTTTAACGTTTTGCGATACTTAATTTGAGAAAGCAAAATAATTCCCCATGTCCAAATTGCACCGAACGTTGCAATGCTTGTTACCCACGTAAATACTTTGGCAGGCACAATATAGTTTAACGCTACTCCGACTAATAACGCACCCGCTGATGCTAAAACAGCTTTTCCTGGTACGCCGCCTTTTGTAAGCTGGCTGTATCCTTTTGGCGCTTCTCCGTGTTCTGCTAAGTTAAACAGCATACGGCCTGTACTAAAAATACCGCTGTTACAAGAAGAAAGAGCTGCTGTTAGCACAACAAAGTTAATAATACCAGCCGCCGCTGGAATGCCGATTTTTTCAAATGTTAATACAAACGGGCTTCCCTTTAAACCAATTTCTTGCCACGGATAAATTGACATAATGACAAATAATGCACCGACGTAGAAAATAAGAATACGCCAGAAGACGGAATCAATCGCTCTTGCTAGAGATTTTTCCGGATTTTTCACTTCTCCAGCGGTAACGCCAATCATTTCAATTCCTAAATACGCAAACATGACCATTTGCAGCGACAGCAAAATGCCTTTGAATCCGTTCGGGAACAGTCCGCCGTTGTCCCATAAATTTTTGATACCGGTCGCAACGCCTCCGTTGCCGATTCCAAACACAATCATTAATAATCCAACAGCAATCATTAACACAATTGCTAAAATTTTAATAAGTGCAAACCAAAATTCCAGTTCACCATATGCTTTAACAGCTAAGAAGTTAACGGTTGTCATGATGACAAGCGCCGATAACGCCCAGATCCAGTTTGGTACATCCGGATACCAATACCCCATATAAATACCAACGGCTGTAATTTCAGCCATACACGTAACAACCCACAGAAACCAGTAATTCCACCCTGTTAAATAACCAGCAAGCGGCCCTAAATAGTCGCGCGCATACTTACTGAATGAACCTGCAACAGGTTTTTGAATCGCCATTTCTCCAAGCGCTCTCATAATAAAAAACATAATCATTCCGCTAAATCCGTACGCTAATAATATTCCCGGCCCTGCTAATTTAATAGCGGATGCAGATCCAAGAAACAGCCCTACCCCTATGGCTGCTCCCAAGGACATCAGCGTCACATGCCTTTCTTCTAACCCGCGTTTCAATTCTTTCCCCTGAGTTTTCCCCTGCATAAACGTCTCCCCTTTTTCCAATCTGTCAAAACGAGATGAACACAGCCTTTTTGTTAGCGCTTTCATACAAGTTCGTGCTAAAAGACAGCTAGGCTGTATATTTGTATTCTATCACCTTTCTCTCACTTTTCTTTTGTCGAAAAACAAAAAAATTATCTTATTATTTTGTTTAAACACACAACTAGACGTTTGTACTGCTTTTTTAATATGTATTTATTATTTCACCTAAATAATAGCATTTTAAAAAAATAGAAAAACGCCGACTTAACTCGTCAGCGCATCGTTCATTTTATGCTTTTTTGTGAAAACTAGCATCTATCTCGCGGGTTCAAAAGTTTTACAGCCAGGTTCTTCCGTGTCAGAAACATGGTGACTACTTTCAGGACTCACAACGTAAATGGACTCTGCACTGCATTTGTTTCCGGATTTCCAATACATACACTCATTCACTTCACATAATACACCTTGGGCCACTGTTATCCCTCCTTTGCTTGTCTTATCTCTTTCTTACCCGAAATAAAACGTTTCTAACATTTGCACGCAAGAAAAACCGCTTGTTTATCAAGCGGCTTTTTTATTGCGTGTGTTTAACATACTGTTTTTTAGCTAAATATAACTCACGGCTCAGCGTGATTCGTCGTTCTCTCAGGTCACTCAATTTAGCCTAAAATTGTTCGTTCGTTGGCTCTTCTTGAATTAAACGGTACGTAAAAGATATATCTTCATTTAACTGTTTAAAGTCTTCCCATATCTCTTGAACTAGTGCTGATTGTTTGTCTTCAAATGAGCGATTCTGCTGCGTTTTTAGCGCGGCTAAAATTTCACACTGCCACGTTTCGTCTTTTATTACTTTTGCTAATAAATATAGGTCTAAATAATCATCAATGCTTAACGCCGTTTGTCTATTGTTCAATGTCCTCACCTTTTCTATACGAAATGTTTCTTCGTAAGAAGAGGATTTCATTCTAGAAAAAGATTCCTCTTCTTATCTGTCAGAGCTAGGCTATGCTGGAATTAGCACCATTCAATAATTGTGGTTGCTGAGGCTTCAAAGGGCCAGTCCCTCCACCTCTCTAGATAAGAATATTTCGCTTTTGAATTATTTCTGACTATTCTAATATGTTTTATAGGTTAAGTCAATAGTTTTCAATAAAAAGAAAAAAGAAGTAAAATATGGTATGCTTTCATAAAGGATGGTGAGCACATGAAACGATATATGTTATCTGCTTTTTTGGGAAGTTTGCTGCTGCTGCTTAGCATTGCTTTTTCATCTACTTTCCACATTGCGATTGTCAAAACAACCGGAAGCATCGGGGGGATTATTTTAGCAGCAGCAGCTTTAGTTATGAACGCACTAGAAGATTCCCCCTCCTCACATCACACAGGTGGAGGATCTGTTGAAGCACTGGATAAAGGCGCCGTTTGGGCTACTTATCTACTTTTACTTTCATTACCAAACCTCATCGCATGTATAACATCTTATGTTTTATGGACTCGCTGATATTCACCAACGTTACGAACGTTTTATCACCTGCAGGCTCATTGATATTTGCTTTTCTACAAAGCCAAGTTCACGATACACCTGCTGTGCAAAATTCCCAGCGTGAACGCTTAGCCTGATTTCAGGGTATCCTTTGGCAGACAATTCATTGATTGCTTTTCGCATTAATGGCTTAGCTAAACCTTGCCCTCGGTATTCCGATAAAACATATAACTCGTAGATAAAGCCAATTTCTTCTTTTGAAAAGAAGTCGGCAGATGGACCGGCAAGAACCCAGCCTGCAAGTTTATTCTCTTGTCTAGATATTAAATAATAACATCCTTTTTCAAGGGCATTATCAATTAGTTCACTTACGCGTTCAGTTGACGGATGAAACTGCTTCTTTGTTCCTTCAAACAGCGCATCAGCAGATTTCATCCGAATTTCCTGTATTTCTTCTTCAGTAGCTTTTACAATCATTACAATCTCTCCTGTCGTTTTCCACACGCACGGATAAATCCCTGCCAAAAAAGTCCTCGCCTAAGCGAAGACTTTTATTTAAATTCAAAATGCTCTTGGTGATTTCCTTGTTCGTCCGTCCAGTTAATCACAATGTCTAAACTCGCCGCTTTTCCAGGAACAGCAAAATTCGCATAGCGAAAACGCTGACCGCTTTTCCTTAAGTTAGATCTTTCAATCGGAGAAAATAAGCTGTATTTTGCTTTATTTTTTCCTTCGTGCCGAAAAGCTTGGACCTGCACGCGCTCTACATCTTTTCCAATGTTTTCAACGGTTAATCCATATGTATGATAGACGTTATTTTTCCACTTTAGCTGATTATCTCCTGTCATGCTCGCTTTTGTCAGTTCAACCGACCATTGTTCAGAGGTTCTCTTCAATGGAAGCTTTTCAATAGAAAGAGCATTAACATGAATGCCTGCAAAAGCAAGCCAAACAAAACAAAAAGTGCTGACTGTATAAAGTAGTCTTTTCATAGATTTTGATCTCCTTAGAAATTTTAGTAGTAGCATCTCCTGTTACCCTAAAAAATATGATAAACATTTTAACAAAAAAAGCCTCTCCATTTAGGAGAAGCTTCTTATTAATGCATAAGCAAATCTTTTTGTTTGTCTAATGAATGTTTTGTATATAAATCTCTTTCAATCGCATATTTGGGACGCTGTTTCACTTCGTTAAAAATCTTGCCAATGTATTCTCCCACAAGCCCTATTCCCATCAGCTGCAGTCCGCCTACAAGCCAAATTGATAAAATAATAGACGTCCAGCCAATTTGTGTATGATCTAAATATTTTTGGATCAGTGCATAAATACCAAATGCAATACTAAAGAGAAAAGAAGCCCCTCCAAGCAGCGTTAATAACCGTATAGGCGCTACGCTAAAAGATGTAATTCCGTCAAATGCAAAAGCGAGCATTTTCTTTAGCGGATATTTTGATTCACCGGCCGTCCGTTCTTTGCGGTCATATGTGACTTCTGTAGAGCGAAACCCTACTAATGGTACAAGACCTCGTAAAAAGACGTTTCCTTCTTTATATTTCATGAGTTCGCCAAGAACACGTTTGCTCATGAGACGAAAATCAGCGTGATTTTGAACGAGCTGAATTCCTAGCTTATTCATAAAACGGTAAAACCCTACTGCCGTGGTTCGTTTAAAAAATGTATCGGTTTCTCTGCTGTCTCGAACACCGTATACGACTTCATACCCCAGCCAATATTTTTCCACAAAAGTGCGAATGACGTTGATGTCATCTTGCAAATCTGCGTCAATGGAAATCACGCAGTCAGATTGTTTGTAAGCTGCTTCTAGTCCTGCCAGCAAAGCATTTTGATGTCCTACATTTCGCGCTAGCTTTAACCCTTTTACTAACAAATTGCTGCAGCTTTCTTTTTCAATAAGCGACCACGTGCTGTCTTTACTTCCGTCGTCTACAAATAAAATGGTACTTTCACTTGATACAAGACGTTCACCTATCAGTTCTTTTACTACAGTTGTTAATTGAAATGACGTCTCGTTTAATACTTCTTCTTCGTTGTAGCACGGAACAACAATCGTTAAAATAGGTCTGTTCATTTTATTACCCCCTTACTTTGCTTCATATACATACACTTTCCAAGCAGACTGCTTATCGGTAAATGCTTTTAAAAAGTGCAAACCGTCGCTTTCAGCATTTTCGATTGGCACAGCTGAAAAGATATAGCGACCGCCCATTTTTTTAAACTGGTTAATATCAAGCTGCAAATGATGGATTTTTTTTGTTGAGTCTTTTCGGTAATCATATTTTTTCCCTAGTTCGCTAACAAACACATAGCAGCGGTTGCCCCAATGATCATAGTAGCTTTCTAGTTTTTTATTTTTATCAAGCTCTTTGGCAATAATTTTGCGAAACTCATGTTTATACGTTAACGGATAGAAGTTGTTATACGTATCTAGTGTATAAAAGCCGTTATACTGAGCAATTGATGGATGAAGCCCGATGCTTGCTACCCGATAAGCTGATTTAGGTTTTCCAATATATCTGCTAATTTCATCGAATTGATGCACAGCATAAAATTCTTTAAATGACGGCTCATGATTGTAGCGATAGTAAAGTTCAGGGTTCGCTATAAACAATACAAGCAGCTGTAAAATCAGACATACCCACACAAACTTTTTCCACGCCTTGCTACGCTTCCATAAAACATAGCCACCAACTGCAAACATCAAATAAATAATGAGCGGGCGTAAAAAATGAAATCTAGCAAAATTGAACGTATTTAAAAGCTGAAATTTTTCTTTTAGCGGCTCCCATCCTTTATAAAACCAAAACGCATACCAAATCGACAGTAGTAGATTAAGAATAAATAAGTGCAAAAACGTTTTTTCAAGCTTTCCCTTATGATTCCGAGCAACAATCCACAGTACGACAAAAGAAAGCGGTAAAATCACAAAGGTATGAAGTGTCATTACATGTGTATGCCCAAGCGTATAGTTCTTCAAAGCAAGGCGAATGGAATGTCCAAAGCTTAGTGTAGAGCTTAAAAATTCATTTCGACTCGTCGGGGCCTCCGGAAATAAAAGAGAATCAACAAGCCGGTATTCAATGAGCAGAAAGACAGCGGTCATCGCTGCAATACTGCTTAAAAAAGGAATATTCCAAGCTCGTTTTTTTACTGCATCTCTTAGCCATAGCATTCCCATCGCCGCTAAAAAAAAGAAAAATCCGAGCACAAAACTCGCGTAAAACGGAAGCAGTAAAAGTGTAAGCCATTCCTTCCACGTTCCTTCGCGGTTTCGAATGGTTAAAAACGCCCACAGCGCCAGCGGTTGTCCTAATGTACTGAGCATGCCCGATGGCCAAAAAGGAGTAAGTGCAAAAGCAAGTGATACAAGCACTTGAATCGCATAAGCATCTTCGCTTTTGGTAAAATGCTTTTTTAATAATAAATACATTCCAATTAAAGCAAATACACGCGTGATCGTTTGGCTGATGCTGTACGCAAGCATGCTAGGAAATAAACCGTATAGCCACTGAATACCGCTAAATTCTGTTCCAAACGTATTTCTCGGCAACCCATTAATAATTTGAGGTAACACGGCATGACTAGAGCCAAACAGCTCCCCGCTTTGATGCAGAACTTTATACCACGTAATATTTGAGTCTAAATTATCGTGCACGCGTATATGTGAATTTTCCCCAAGTAAAAACATAGGGGATACATACGCAAGCAACAAAAGGAAAGCGATAATAAGCAACGTGTTTTCTTTGTTCATAGCTGTTTCTTTCTTCATCTGTTAACACCTATTTCTATTTCATAATTACTAAAAACTAATCGTGTATGGCGACTGCTTCTTTTTTTTCGTTGAACACAACATATTTTTGACCCGTATAATTTAAAAGCGTATACAGACCTGTTCCAACTAATATACCAACGTCTTTTTTGAACGGGCGCACAACAGCAGGAAGTTGGTGCAATAACCAGCTGGAGACCTGCAGTCCGATATAGTAAGACAAGCCGTAGCAAACACCAATAACCAAAATAAAACGCAGTATGCTTTTAGATACATCAACTCCGCTTTTAAACGTAAATATTCGATTTAACACGTAGCTGACGACTGCTCCCGCTGCGTTACCAACAAACGTTGCTATCCAGTAATGATGAAAGAGATGAAGCAGCACATACATAATGGAGAGACCTACTCCTGTATTGATTAGCCCTACTACTAAAAAACGTCCAAAATATCCTTTCATACAAACTCCTTTTGATTTTGATACTTTCATGAAGATTACATATTATGACTTTAAATACAGTTTTAGTGTAGCAACTCCACTTAAAAATCTAATGAAAATAACATTAAAAACAGATGAAAAAAAGCTAAAAGAATCAATAAAAATCACAATTCTTTTAGCTATTTAGTAGAGCCTTCAATAATTAATTTTTGATCACTTTGATTGTCAAAGGCATCCACTGCTGCTACTTCTATTTGATACGCAGTATGAGGCTGCAGACCTGATAACGGAAGACTTAAGACATCCGGAACAGGATCGCTATAATATTGAGAAAACGCATTATATGTTTTGACAACTCCTCCAGTTTCTTTATTTTTGACGGTAATGCGGTAAGAATGAACCATCAGATTATCCACCGCTTGCGTAAATTGGATATAAAGCTGATTTGATGAAGCTTTTTCTTGTATAACAGAAATAGTAGAGCTTGGAAGGAAAATCGGTTTTACTAAATCTCGTTCATTCGTATAGTGAAACTTTTTTGCATTTGCAGGTATGTCAATTTCCCACGCTTCTCCCGTCCATTTGTTTGCGTGAAAATCCCGCCTTTTAATTACGACTTTTCGGTTATACACCTCTACAAGAAGACCTTGACTCACATCTCGATAGCCAGGAGGAAGTTCACCTTGTAAATATCCGGCACCGGGCCATATATACCGAACAGAAGACGTTGCAAGAGATGTAAAATCTCTTTGAAAAATAGTACGAGGGTCGTCCAACGGATGGTGGGTATGACCAGAAAATGTAATGACTTGCGGATAAGGTTTTAACGTATTGTAAAGAAGCTGTTCATTCACTTCTATTCCCCATCTATTTTTTCCGTACAGTGTATTGTTAATGGGCTGATGAATAAAGACAAAAATTGGTTTTTTAGGATCATCTCTCTTTGCTATCTTCAACTGTTCACCAAGCCAGTTAATTTGTTTGATCGAATAATCACCGGCGGTCAAGCGGCTCTCTGTTCCAAGCATGATAAAATGGTATCCTTTTATCACTTGATGAAAGTAAAGAGCTTTCATTTTGGTTTTAGATAAAAAACGCTGCTGCGCTTGCTGATTGGTTACACTGTCTCGATATTCATGATTACCAATTGTAAAAAGAGATACGGCCTGCGACTGTTTATTTTGATCATAAACAGCAAAAAAGCGTTCGTATTCTTTTAACGCGCCCGTATCGGCCAAATCTCCTACTACTACAAATGCATCTTGTTTTGGTGCCTGTTCATTTAATTGTATTAATGCATGTTGAAAAGTACGCAAATCAGGAGTTCCTGTTTCCTTAATATGAACATCACTGATCACAGGAAAAACTAGCTTTGGTTCGATGTATCCACTTCGTCCGCTCTTCTCCTCGGCTCGTACGTTTAAGGTAATACCGCATATAAGAACACTTATTAATACGAAAGCAAGCCAGTCTTTTTTCAGCGTTTCCATAAAACCGCCGAGCATGATGCTTCCTCCTTTCTTCACTGCTGCGTCTCAATCATTTTCTCTACGTGTATGAGCTTTTATTTTATGTAATTTCAAAATATCTAATCGTACAGTTTCAATATTTCTTTTAGCGTTTGTGCACACTATGTTCGCAATCAATTCATTACACTTTTGCTAGTCATAGTGGTATGATTTTCGTATATTACAGACTAATTGTTGAAGATGTAGGAGTGAATACTTTGAAAACGGTCGCTGTTATTGGAGGAGGAATTACGGGCTTAACAACTCTGTACTATTTGCAGAAACTAAAACGAGAACGTAATCTCCCGCTTAAATTATTATTGTTAGAGAAACATTCCCATCTAGGAGGGAAAATTAATACGCGTGAAGCTGGAGAATTTATCATGGAAACAGGAGCAGACTCTATCGTAGCTCGAAAAGAAAACGTCATGCCTCTGTTAGAAGAACTATACTTAACAAACGATTTGGTATATAACGAAACGGGAAAATCGTTTATTTACTCAGCTAATGAGCTTCTGCCAATTCCTGAAGATACTATGTTCGGTATTCCAACAAGCGTGGAATCTCTTTTTAAAAGCGAGCTGATTTCTTCAAAAGCTAAAATTACTGCTTTAAAAGATTTAATCACAAAAAATACAACGTTTACGAAAGACAGCTCAATTGGACTCTTTTTAAAACACTTTTTAGGAGAAGAGCTAGTAGAAAAACAAATTGCTCCTATTTTATCAGGCGTCTATTCAGGCGATTTAGACAAACTCACGATTTCTTCCACTCTCCCGTATCTGCTCGACTATAAAAACACGTACGGAAGCATTATCAAAGGGATGGTAGCCAATGAAAAGAAATTTAAAACGGCAGGAAACAAAAAATTCATTTCGTTCAAACAGGGTTTATCAACGATTATTCATCGCTTAGAAGAAGAGCTTTCTGACGTAACGATTTTAAAAGATACGCCAACCACCAGCATAAAACAGGACGGTGAGCGCTACCGAATCAGTACGCCGGAGCAAGACTTTTCAGCGGATTACGTGGTGTTAGCTACACCGCACACGGCTGCTCAGCACCTGTTGAACGATCCGACGTTAAACGAAGACTTTGAGCAGTTAAAAGATTCTTCTCTAATTAGCGTGTATGTCGGCTATGACGTTCCAGATGAATCCCTCCCCGCTGAAGGCACTGGGTTTATTGCCTCTCAATCAAGCAACTTAATCGCCAATGCCTGTACGTGGACGAGCAAAAAGTGGGCTCACACTTCTAAACGAGGGAATTTGTTAGTTCGCCTGTTTTATAAAAGCACGAGTCACCACTTTGACAGCTTGCGGTCGCTGTCAAAAGAAGAGCTGCTAGCAATGGCACAAAAAGATATTGAAAACAGCTTAGGCATTAAAAAGCAGCCCATTGAAAGCGACGTAACCAATTGGGATAAATTGATGCCTACCTATCACCTTAAACACGGTGAACTGGTACGCAACTTGACTCAAAAATTGCATGACAAGCACCCCGCTATTAAATTAGCCGGCTGTTCCTATTATGGAGTGGGGATTGCAGCGTGTATAACCAACGGCAAACAAACTGCTGAAGCTATCTTTCAGCAGTTGGCTTAACCGAGATGTGAAGACAATAAAAGGCCTGAAAATAAATATATTATTTTCAGGCCTTTTATTACCTTTTCGTTAGCATATAAAGCTACTTTCCTTACTATTAACAACTCTTTTATCGCTTTTCTTTTTGCAAAGCAGCAGTAGCAAACAATACAAGATAGCGCTCGTCTGAAGTTAATCTAAGCCAGTGTTTCACTTTATATCTCACAGGTTTCCGCTCCCTTCCTTTAAGGTTTTATATGAAAAGACTTTATATAAACATTCAATAACGATAAGAAATGATGCTTGATATGTATTTTATTCCCACCCCCATCTGTTTACAAACTTTTTTAAACGCAAGACTCTTCGTTTATTTCCCCGAAAATAACACCGTTTTCGCCATCATCATCCTACTATTAGAGAAAAACGTGTACATTTTTTTCCTAATTTGACGAACATTGCGATAAATAAAAGCTGCCAACCGCGGCAGCTTTTATGTTAAAGGACTAATCTAATTGTATTACCTGATGGATCTTTTGTGACAAATCCCTGGCTTTCTTTATACAGAGTTGCTCCTATTTCACGAAGCTGATTTATTGCCTGCTCTCTTGCTTCTTCCGTTGGAAAAACAAGCGTAAAGGACTTTAAACCAACGCTGCTTTCTCCAGGCTCCGGCGCTCCAATTCCATTCCAAACGTTCAGTCCGATATGATGATGATAGCGCCCTGTTGAAATAAACAACGCTTGGTTATGATAATTGCTCACAACGTCGAAACCTAATCCATTCCGATAAAAATTTTCCGTTTGCCTTAACTCAGAAACGTGGAGGTGAATATGCCCCATTAAGGTAGCGGAAGGCAATCCGGTCCAAGGTTTACCTTTTCCTTCAGCTAATATCGCTTCTGCATCTAAAGGTTTTGTAGCCATCAATACTTCACTATCATTCCATTCCCATGTATTTGAAGGACGATCTCGATAAATTTCTATGCCATTTCCATCTGGATCCGCCAAGTACAGCGCTTCACTCACTAGATGGTCAGACGCTCCTTGAAGCGGATAACCGCTGTTTAACAAATGCTGCAGAATACTTCCTAAATCAGAACGAGTCGGCAACAATAGAGCAAAATGATACAAACCTGTTGTACGAGGCTGTTTTGCTGTAACGTTTTCCGGCTGCTCAATCGCTAACAGCGCCGTGCGTCCATCCGCTGTTAACAAAGCTTTGTTCTCTTTTCTCTCTAAAAGTTGAAAGCCGATCATTTGTTGATAAAAAGCAAGTGAGCGCTCTAAATTTTCTACTTTTAAATTTACTTGTCCAACGAATACATGCGGTGCACGGTGAAAGTTCATAATCATTTCTCCTTTAAAACACGTCATTTTTTAATTAACTTACTTTATGTAACTTATTATATTTTTATAAGTTAGTTTAGTCAAGTTATTTATTTTAACATTATAACCTTAATCAAAAGCATATCGCGGTACAACAAATTAATTAAGCCCGCCCGCTCATAGCACATTATGAGCGGGCGGGCTTATGTATCATTATGTATAAACTATTAAAACAGTTCTCTGCTTCTGCGTTTGATGTTTCCATTAACAAAATACTGTATTCTTTCTTTTTGTACATTCGTGGGCTTCTTATGCGTTTCATATTCAAACTGAAAAAATGCTTTTTCTGCGTCTACTGTATTTCCTACAATTTCTCCGATACCATTCAATTGGTTTAAATCTTCCCAAAGTTCCTTATGAGTTTCAGGATGACAATGAGACGAGAGATAATACTGCGCATCAAATTGTTTAAGCACTCTTTGGAGGCGTTCAAAGTCTTCTTTGTCATAACTCCAATCACCGCTATAAAGATCTGGACATAGACAATCACCTAAAAACAGGACTTTTTCTTGCGGTATGTAGACAATGGACGAGTCCTGCGCATGTCCCCCTCCAATATGCTGAATGCGACAAGTGATTCCACCTAAATCAATTTCCATATGATGATGAAACGTTACGTCCGGCTCCTGTATAATTAACGTCTCTCGGCTGGGCATTTCTTTCTTTATCATATCCCGGCAAAATTCTATTTCCTCGCCTTCTTGGACGCGTTTATCCAAAGAATCATCGTCCCAGCGCAGTGTCTTTAAGTAGGCGAGTTTTTTCTTCGTCAAATGATGGCCAATTGTATACTTGTTCATTGCATGAATGCCAAATGTATGATCCCAGTGCCAATGCGTAATAGCTACTCCTTTGATTGGAGGGGCTCCTATTTTTTCAACTTCTTCTAAAAATGATAATGCATGCGCAGGAGAATTCCCAGCATCTACGACGAAGCCATACTTCTCTCCGCATATAAGCCCGAGCACCGGTCGATCCGTTTCTTCAGAGTGAGGAAAGTAGTAAACGTGGTCGGTTAGTTTTTTCAGCATATTTACACCTTCTTTATGTAGTTTATTTGATAGCCTTTTCACCAAATGGTAAATAATGATAAATAAACTGTATCATACTCGGTGCTGCTTGCCTATCCCATTAGCTTATATTCGACTTTTCTTGAAGAGCTACGACTTTTTCCGGCTCTGCTGCTTTGTACTTTAAAAATACCATCACACTAATCATCACAATCATCCCCCCCACTATTTGAGAAGCTGTTGTCATTTCTCCGAGCAAGAAATAAGCGAGAACGATTGCCCCAATTGGCTCGCCTAGAATAGCCATTGAAATCGTTGTAGCACCTACATACTTTAACAGCCAGTTAAATAAGGCATGGCCAAAAATATTGGGAATAAGCGCTAAAAGCAAAAAGATCCACCAGTCCTTTACATCGTACTGAGTCAGCGATACATGTGTCCAAACATTGTAGACAAATAGAACCAGTCCACCGATTAAAAAAACGGCGAAGCTATAGATGATTGGAGGCATTTTCCTGCATAAGTCTTGCCCCGCCAGCATGTGAACAGAAACAGCTACTGTACCTAAAACGGAAAGCAAGTCTCCGTAGAGAGCCGTTTTAGATACTCCGATATCTCCCGATGCGATAATCGCCGAGCCGCTAACAGCGATTAAAATGCTGATGATTCCTACTTTGCTTGTTTTTTCTTTAAATAAAAAATAAGCTCCTATCACTACGAAGACCGGCTCGAGCGCAGTCAAAATCATAGCGCTAGCAACTGTTGTATGTGAAAAAGACTCCATCCAAAACAAAAAGTGAAGTCCTAAAAACACGCCTGATGCGGCTAGCATTATCCATTCTTTTACAGTACTATTTTTTAAAAGACCGTTCATTTTTCCCCATGGCAAAAACGGCAAGAACAGCAAGACTGTAAACAGAAGCCTATACATCCCTAAAATAGAAGCTGGAGCATCCGACCATTTAATTAAAATAGAAGAAAAAGAAACGGCTAATACACCTACTAAAAGGAAGAATGCAGGCGGTAAAGGAAGAGTTGACTTATTCATGCAATCACTCCTTTTAGACTGTCTTTTTTCATATTTGCTACAGGAATATCCACTCCGTCTCTATGTACGATTTCTGTTTCTTCTATGTAAAAACCGATTGATTCATACAAAGCTATATTACGAGAAATATTCATTCTTACCTTGCATGATAAACTTTCTTTACCACACTCTTTCGCGTATGTTTCTAACCATTGAATAAGCCGCTTTGCCATTCCTTTTCCTTGAAAAGCAGGAATAACCGATAAGCGGTAAAAATATAAGCTCGCTTCTTCTAGCGTAAAACGCGCCATTGCTACAGGGCTATCTTCGACATATAAAATGACAGCTTGTTTTCCTTGTTTTAACGATTGCGTAATAGATTCTATCGTTTCATCAAGAGCACTGGATGGTGGCACAGAATCACGATATATGGAGAAAGCTTGCAGCATAAGATTGTGAACTGTAGCAGCGTTCTCCGGTTGTGCTAAACAGTACTTCATTTTTTTACCTTCTTTCTATAAAAATTAACTATGTTGAATCATTATACAACACCACCTATTTTTTTCCTACATCATTTATTAATTTTTATCAATTAGAGCACCCTATCTCCACGCTTTTATACCTTCTGACTTTACTTCATTAATCTATTAATTCATTAGCAGACACTCTTGAGAACTTTTTGTCGAAATGGTTAAAATTCTGTTGGGAGGGAATCATCATGACATTTTCTTGGCTTATACCTTACATAGCCGTGTCACTTATTATTGTCTTAATACCAGGACAAGATATGATTTTCGTAATGACACAAAGTATTGCTTCAGGCGTTAAAGCGGGCATCAAAACCGTATTAGGATCTATTACGGGAACATTTGTACATACTCTTTTAGCTGCAGTTGGTCTATCTATCATCTTTCAAAAATCAATTATTGCCTTTACGATTCTAAAGATTGTAGGCGTTCTGTACCTGCTGTTTTTAGCGTATCAATCGTTTCGAGAAAAAAGCGGACCATTGGAATTAACAGAAAAAGCGCAGCAGCAGCATCACTTTAGAAAAGGATTTGTTAGCAATTTAACTAACCCAAAGGTAGCTATTTTCTTCATTACGTTCTTACCGCAGTTTGTTAATTCGTCCCTTGGACATGTAAGTTTGCAGATGATTTTGTTTGGAATCATCTTTATCGCAGAAACGCTTATCATCTTTTCACTTATTGCGCTATTTGCTTCTGGACTTGGAAAAAAAGTTAAAAAAAGCCGTGTTTTTCAGCACACGTTAAAATATGTAAAAGGGACAGTTTTTGGCGTACTTGGACTAAAACTTTTATTTTCTAGTAACAATTAAGTAAAGTAAAATAAACTGAATTTTCTTTGGTCCCTGCTGTTATCACCTTTTTATATACGATTTACTTGTCATACTACCCTGTTTTTTCATGTAAGGTTAGTTGACAAAAGACCGAAATTATTATTTTATATATATATAAGGTTTAGCTTCAGCAACAAGATTCGACAAGAATAATGAAGAAAAACAGCTGGGGAATAGGGAGACCTATTTAAATAGAGGGAAAATTCTATATATTCATGTTTTTTATTATTATTCTATTATAATTTATGGAGAGGTGAAACTATGCAAGAAGTAGTTCAAGGTTTTGTTAGTTCAATCAACGAATTTCTTTGGTCCTACTTACTGATTGCGATGCTGATTGCATTTGGTTTGTTCTTTACTTTTAGGTCAAAGTTTTTACAAATTCGGTTATTAAAAGAAATGATTCGTGTATTAAAAGAAGGTGCTGACAGCTCTTCTAAAGACGGAATTTCACCATTCCAAGCGTTTTGTATCAGTATGGCAGCCCGTGTTGGTACAGGTAACATTACAGGTATAGCGATTGCAATTGCTTTAGGGGGACCTGGTGCTGTATTTTGGATGTGGGTGCTTGCGGTTATTGGTTCAGCTTCAGCTTTTATCGAAAGTACGTTAGCACAAGTATACAAAGTAAAAGACAAAGAAGGCGGCTTCCGAGGCGGACCGGCTTACTATATGGAAAAAGGGTTAAAAAAGCGCTGGATGGGCGGACTTTTTGCCATCTTGATTACTTTGTCATTCGGTTTAATTTTTAATGCTGTACAATCGAACACGATTACTCTTGCGTTTGAAAATGCGTTCGGAACAAATCGTTTAGTGTTAGGGATTATTATGACAGTGGCTTTCGCTGCCATTATTTTTGGCGGAGTTAAGCGTATTGCAAAAATGTCAGAATACATTGTTGTGGTACTGGCTGTTGCTTACATTGGTGTAGCATTCTTTATTATTATCATGAACATTCAAGAAATGCCTTCTCTTATTGCTCAAATCGTTAAAAATGCGTTTGGTTTTGAGCAAATTGCAGGTGGTTCTCTTGGAGCAGCTCTTATGCAAGGTATTAAACGTGGCCTATTTTCAAACGAAGCGGGTATGGGTAGTGCACCAAACGCAGCAGCCGCTGCAACAACAAGCCACCCGGTAAAACAAGGATTAATTCAAGCATTTGGCGTATTAACAGATACTCTTATTATTTGTAGTAGTACTGCCTTTATCATTTTGCTTTCAGGTGCTTATACTAATAAAAATTTAAGCGGCATTGAATTAACACAAGCTGCTTTAAGCACTCACATGGGTTCTTGGGCTGCTGGTGCTCTTGCGATTATGATTTTCTTATTCGCTTTTAGTACATTGATTGGTAACTACTACTACGGAGAAACAAATATTGAGTTCCTGAACACAAATAAAGCTTGGCTGATGACTTATCGTATTGCTGTACTTGTAATGATTGTGTTCGGTTCTATCTCCCAAATTCAGCTTGTATGGGATTTAGCTGATCTGTTTATGGGCTTTATGGTAGTAGTCAACTTAATCGCAATTCTGTTGCTGTCAAAAGTGGCCTTTGCCGCACTCAAAGATTATCTTGCCCAAAAGAAAGTCGGAAAAGACCCTGTCTTCTATCAAGACAGTATTCCTGGACTTGATAATATCGACGCATGGGATCACTCAAAAGATAAAAACAGCTCAAAAAAAGCAATCTAATGGAAAAGCCGTGAATATTCACGGCTTTTTTTGTTGCGCATATTTACTTCATTTTCTTCCTTTTAATGCAGCAGTCGAAGCCTCACTAAATATCTATAGTACACGTAGATTACGCCGTACGGAATCCAGTAGGAAAAAAATGTCCAACCAATATTCCATCCGTTCCCGTACATAACTCTTTCCATATACACGTACATTTCTTCCAAAAATGTCGTAAACAGCGCAATAAGAAAAATAAAAAAATAAGGCTTTCCTATTCGTTGGATTAAAAAAATCATATAGCTGGCCAACACAGGATAGACACCTAAATTAAAAGGCAGCGCTTCTAATGCCTCATTTTCTAAAGAAGTGTCGATTTTCCAAAAGCCATAGTAGCTGCCTAATTCATTGATAACGATTGCTAAAACGCAAAAAGCAGTTCCTACTAAAGGTAATAAACGACGATTTCGAGGGTATAAGTAGAGTGTGCCAAAAACCCAAGGTATAACAAACGCCAGTGCTATATTAATAAGCAAAAATATCCGACCTTTTTCTTTCTAGTATGCCACACCGTTCTTTTTTCTAATCATCTCATTCTCTTGAACGTAACAAGCGGAAAAGCACCTTATTTTTCACTCTTAAAACAAAGTGCTTAATTTGTTATTACAGAGATTCGTCTTCTACCTCTTCTATTTATTTTAATGAAACAAATTTAGCGTCTTTTTTCTGATAATAGTTTTGAACTAAACGCCCTGATAAAGCAGCTAATACCTGCTGAAATAGCATTCCTAGTACGACGGGGACAGCAACGGGAGCTGGAAAATAAGATACGGCTAATACGGCTCCTGCGCTAATATTTCTCATGCCTCCGCAAAACGTAAGCGTCACAACTTTTGCTCGGTCCCACTTTAGCCATTTGCCAATCATCCAGCTGAAGAAATAACCAGCAGAGCTCATTAAAAAGACAATCACGATGATAAACAGCAGTTTTTTATCGATATGCTTTAAATAAGGAGCAATTACTCCTCCATTTACCATGACCATCACACTTAATCCTATTTTCGAAATAGGTGCCAGTTTTGGTCCTAGCGTTTGCTTAATTGTCCCTTTCGTATATTGATTTAAGCACATGCCCAACAGAGATGGAAGGACAATCATAAAACATAAATCTTTGACTAACTTTAGCGCTTCCAAATGCACAGTGTCTCCAACCACCAATAAAAGCGTATAAGGAACGATAAGCGGTGCTAAAAGGGTATCAATTAAAATAATGGACAGCGCAAGAGGTATACTTCCTTTATAAATAGACACCCAAATAAAACTAGTCACTCCGGTTGGAATAATCGCTGCTAGCAAAAGGCCTGTGCTTGTAAATACATCATGTGGAAAAATTACTTGGCCAACGCTCCAAGCCCACGCTGGCATAAAAATATGTAAAACAAACAGGGCCATAATGATTGGAAATGGACGGTGTATCGTGGCGTTTAACTGCTGAAAGTTTGAGTTTAGACTTCCGGCAAACGTCATTAATGCAAAAAGCCATGGAATTAAGAACGTATACTGACCCAGTGACGAACCAATAATAACTCCTATGAGTAAGCTGATCGGCGTAATAAAGGGCATTAATCTTTCTAGCATTCTATTTAATTGACTTAACAAAGCTTCTCCCTCCAACGAATATTTTAAATAAATAATAAGATAAATGAACGTTTATAATATCACCTATTCATTATACAACTTATTTTCAAACTATTGTCTGTCCGTTTTACTAAAAAGAGATATATTCATAATTATCACTTAAATAGATTTACGGGTATTTTTATGCTATTTTAATAGGGAAGAAGCTTTTAAAAAGCATGAATTTAGGGTAAGAGTAAAGCACACTCTACATAGGAATGCTTTCAACTGACGGATATAAATGAACTGTAACACAGTTTTGGTAATTAGGAGGATTGTATGGATTTTTTGAAGTCTCTGTCATCGTTAGATGATTGGAAAAGAATCGTGATTGCGATTGGGATCTTTCTGATCTTTTTAATTCTTCGCAAGCTGTTCACGACCTATTTGTTTAAGTTTATTATTGGTTTTGTCAAAAATAAAAAAATCAAGTTAATTACGAGCGTTTTAGAAGCTTTTGAAAAACCGCTGCGCTGGATTTTTGTTATTATTGGTTTCAAGCTTGCTCTTCCCTATCTTCCCTTTGATGCTTTAACGTCCGTAACGGAAAGACATTTAGTTCGTTCAGCGTCCGTCGGTCTTGCAGGATGGGGCTTATATAATTTAGCTGCTTCTACCAATTTATTTTTTGCAACGTTTGCTAAAAACTTTGATATTCAAGTGGATCGAATTATTATTCCTTTTGTTGAAAAGTTCATCCGCATCGTTGTTGTTATGCTTTCCATCTCCATCATCGCAGAAGAATGGGGCTTTAACGTAAACGGCTTTGTAGCCGGCCTTGGGTTAGGTGGTCTTGCTTTTGCTCTAGCGGCAAAGGACACCGTTAGTAATTTATTCGGCGGAATTGTGATTATTACTGAAAAGCCTTTTACCATTGGAGATTGGATTAAAACACCGAGTGTGGAAGGCGTTGTAGAAGATATTACGTTTCGAAGCACCAAAGTTCGAACGTTCGCTCAAGCAGTCGTAACAGTTCCAAATGCTACTCTTTCTAACGAGCCCATTATCAACTGGGCTAAAATGGGAAAACGTCAAATTGCCTTTCATTTAAACTTGAATTATAATACACCAAAAGAAAAATTAGAAACCGTAGTGGCAAGAATTAAAAAGATGCTGACTGAGCACGAAGAAATTCACAATGAAACGATTCTTGTTAACTTTGACGGTTTCTATGAATCCAGTCTAAATATCTATTTGTATTTCTTTACAAATACAACCGTTTTTGCTGATTATTTAGATGTAAAAGAAAAAATAAACTTCGAAATTATGGACATTCTTGAAGAAGAAGGAGTAGAATTTGCTTTTCCTACGCGTACACTCATTGTTGAGCAGGACGGAAAGCTTTCTGGCAATCCAAAAGAATTCCTTGAAACTGCTCGAAGCTAAAAAAAGCTGACTACTAAGTCAGCTTTTTTTCCTTTCTTTTTTAGTTTGAAATGAACATTTGAGTCCAGTAATGGCCGTAGCTTCCGCCTTTAGCGTAACCTACTCCGATTTCGGTAAACTGACTCGATAGTATGTTTTTACGGTGACCTTCGCTATTCATCCATGCGTTAACCACTTCTTTTGGAGTTGTTTGTCCAGCAGCGATATTTTCACCTGCTGTACTGTATGTAATACCAAATTTTTTCATCATGTCGAACGGACTTCCATATGTAGGTGATGTATGATTAAAATAATTTTTATCAATCATATCCTGCGATTTAAAGCGAGCAACGCGAGCTACTTCCCAATTAGACTTTAAAGGTTTAAGCCCTACTTTAGCACGTTCTTGATTCACCAGCTGAACCACTTGCTCTTCGTAAGAACTTCCTGCTTTATCTGTTGGAATAGTAATTTTCTGTCCCGGATAGATTGAATTAGGGTTTTTAATAGCAGAGTTCGCTTCAATCAGCTCGGAAACGCCAACCTGATATTTTACTGCTATTTTCCACATCGTATCTCCCGATTGAACGGTATGTACGGTTGCTGCTTGCGCAGTGTTATTAAGACCAAAAGCTAGAGTGACAGACAACAATGTTACTAATAAAAGTTTTGATAGAGTTTTCATACTTTTATTAAAGCAAATTGATTTCAAGATTAATAGCGGTAATATTATCCCTCAGTTCCATCATATGACTTTGTCATTTTCACCGCGCGCTCTCTTTATAAAAAAAGACGCACTGCTCTTTTGCAATGCGCCTTCTTGTTATGAAGATAAAGCTTGTGACTGGTTTATGTCTGACACATTAACCGTTTCATCCGTGCTGTGATGCACCTGACGTTTTTTTATCACATCAATATATTGAATGTGATGCCCTTCCATTTTCGTAACAGTAAAGTCATACTGATCAAAGCTAAGGCTTTCTCCTTGCTTAACGTCATATTTTTCCGTCAAGACCCAGCCTCCAATTGTATCAACATCCGTATCATCAATTGTTGTACCAAGAAGATCGTTAAGCTCACTTACTAATAACTTCCCATCTACAATATAATGATCGGGTTTGACTTTCTGAATTAATGGAAGTTCGTCAGCATCAAATTCATCACGAATTTCACCGACAATTTCCTCTAAAATATCCTCTACTGTTACAATCCCTGCTGTTCCTCCATATTCATCAATTAAAATAGCCATATGAATACGTTCACGCTGCATCTTAAGCAATAAATCATGAATAGGAATTGATTCAATTACTTCAATAACAGGACGGATATACTGTTTTAAATTTATTTTTTCCTTGCTGTTGTTCATTACAATCTCGGTTAAAATCTCTTTCATATTGACCATTCCGATAATATGGTCTTTATCCCCATCAATGACAGGATAGCGGGTAAACCGCTCTTCTTGCACCATATCGAGGATGTATTCGACCGTATCTTCTTGATCAATTGAAACGACTTCCGTACGCGGCACCATAATCTCCTTAGCAACGCGATCATCAAAGTCAAAAATTTTACTTACATATTTAAACTCCGATTGATTGATTTCACCGCTTTTATAGCTTTCTGATAACAAGATGCGAAGCTCTTCTTCACTGTGTGCAAGCTCATTTTCTGAAGCAGGCTTTAGACCAAATAACCCGGTTATTAAACGAGAAGAACTGTTTAATAACCAAATGAAAGGATAGGTTACCTTGTAAAAGAGAATAAGGGGACGAACAAATAATAAAGTAACTTTCTCTGCTTTTTGAATTGCAAAGGTTTTCGGAGCAAGCTCTCCAACCACAACGTTTATAAATGTAACAACCGCAAAAGAAATCGCAACAGATAGTACTTTTGTTAAAGCTCCGCTTATCCCTAGTTGATCAAGTAACGGCGACAGAAGATGCGAAAGTGTAGGCTCTCCTAACCAACCAATCCCCAGCGCAGTAATCGTAATACCAAGCTGACACGCAGATAAGTATTCATCTAAATTTGAAATAACTTGCTTCGCAGCTTTTGCATTGCTGCTTCCTTCTGCTATAAGCTGATCCACTTTGGAACTCCTCACGCGAATAATCGCAAACTCGGTAGCAACGAAAAAAGCAGTTAATGCAATCAGTACCGCTAGTAAAATCAAGTTAAATATGTCCAATCAAGTTCCTTAGCTCGTGTAAAAACGAGTAAGGACTCACCTCCTAAAAAATAAAAAATTTGATAAAGAACTCTATCCCTGTACTGATCACATGGAAAAGTGCATATAAGAAGGAATCAAATGATAAATGTATAAACATTTTTATATGGAGCAAAACTGCCAATCTTTCTTCCTTATCTCACGTTTCACTCGTTAATGTAACAGGTCATTCTTTATTCAGCTGTTCTAGATGTGCAGCAATGGTTTATATTGCTGCATTTCATGATGTTGCTTCAGCGCTGATTCTCTCTTTCATTCATTTATAAAAAATTTAGTAGTTTACGACCTTTATAAGGTTAAAGTCTGTTAACATCTTAAAAGAGCGATTATGTGATGAAGAGCGAGATGCGTGAAGCAAACGTGGTTCTGTATAATAATGTATTGTACGTTTTGACACTGGTGCATGTAATGCTACTCCGCCAACGTGGTACACTGCCCCATCCAATCACCTCTATTTCCGTATATCCAAAAAGTATAAGGAATAATTATCCTATTTCTTTTTAAACTTATTGATTTTATTTTAAATGTTAAAAACTTTGCAGTCAAACGTTTTAGTTAGTCTCCTGCCCTTGCTATTTACTGATGCGGCGATTTTTAGCAGGTAAATAAAAGCTTGCTGCTACACAAAAAAAGCCAAGAAAAAAACAAATAATGGGGAGTTTCATACCTAACGCTTCAGCATAGTAAGTGAGACTCCTTCCGTGAATAGGGACAAGATTCATTTCAAAAATCAAAGACAAAACAGCTGTCACTTTGAGTGCAATACCAACAATGAAGAGACAAACTCTCAAGCCTACACTCATATGCGAAAACATCCCTTCTATCAATTAGTGAATGTATGATGTACTACACCATATGATACATCCCTACACTTTATCACTAAATGCTAAAAAAGCGCTATGTCCATACATAGGCGCTTATAAATTTGCTACTACTTTTCCAATGGAATCATAGATAACCAAATCAAACAAGTAATCATAACGCGTAGGTTCTTTATTAACCATTACCATGTTTGTACGATTGTACTGGCTCACAAGCAGCGGAATTTGATTAATGGGTGCTACTTCAAGCGATGAACCAAGCACGATGAATAAATCAGATGACAGCGCTGCTGTAACTGCTTCATCAAACTGATGAATGGCATCCCCAAACAGAACAACATTTGGCTTTAAAAGGCGCTCACATCCTGTACATTGGGGGAGAGCTGACTGATTTAAATAAGCTAAATCATACTCTTCTTTACAGCTTGGACAATGAGCTCGTTTAATAGATCCATGAATTTCAAAAACGTTTGTGCTTCCTGCATCTTGGTGCAATCCATCAATATTTTGTGTAATAACATGCACGGTTTTGTCTGCTTCTAGTCCTGCAATAAACCGATGGCCCGTATTCGCTTTATACTGATGCAGCATTTTAATATGAAAAATTTCTTTAAAAAGCGGCCAAAATTCCTCAGGATACTGTTCATAAAAGTCAGCAGCTACTATATCCACAAAGCTTTTATTTTGGCGATATAAGCCATTTTGAGAACGAAAGTCTGGTATCCCTGACTCCGTGCTCATTCCTGCTCCAGTAAAAAAACAAATGTGTGTAGCACCGTCAATAAGCTGTTTTAATTCTTTGTACTGTTTTGACATTGGATTTCTCTCCTATTTAACAATTAGCACTGGAATGGTTACTTGCTGTGCAATTTTAGAACTAACGCTCCCAAGCAGCATGCCTTTTACAGGATTTAACCCTCTGCTCCCTATTACTACAAGATCAAATGAGTTTTGATTAGCAAATTGAATCACTGTTTTAGCCGCGTCTCCATGCATAAACGCAATCTCATACTCCACGTTTCCTTGTTTTAAAAGTTCATCTGTTGTATGTATTCGACTTTCTCGCTCCTCGTCGCGGCTAAGTGATTTTAACCTTGAATCACCCTCTACTGCATAAATAACTTGGATAAAACTGTTTTCCGTCAACTGAGCCAGCTGAACCGCTTTTTCCGTTGCTTTAGCTGCATGCTCTGAGCCATCTGAGGCAAGTAAAATTCGTTTAAACATCACGCTTTCTCTCCTCTTTTGTAAAATGGTCTTCTCTCTTTACTATATCACTCGCTGTTCAAATGTAATCATTTTTTTGATTATTTCTATAATTTTTAAAATTATTTGTCTACTTTTATGATAAACTGAAAAAAAACGTGTTCAGAGGGGATGGAACGATGTTCGGTTTTGAATTAATTTGCACTTTTTGCAAAGGGCTTGGAAAACTAGCCGTTATTCCTGGGATCGGTTATATGAAAACATGCAAACATTGTGAAGGGACAGGGATGCAATCAAAAAAAGACGAAACTCCTTCTATATAAGAAGTTTCGCCTCAACAATACTGTGATTAGATTGAAAGCTCTTTAGATAAACGGTACATATCAGCATTGATATGATGAGGTTCACCTAAAATTTCCATAATATCATAATCTACAATTTCATTTTTACGGATACCGATTGCACGGCCGCCTTTACCTTCTAGTAAAAGTTCGACTGCACGACCACCGAAACGGCTTCCTAGCACACGATCTTGAGCAGTTGGGGAACCGCCGCGCTGGATGTGTCCTAATACTGTTACACGCGTTTCAATGCCTGCCGCTTCATGCAGCTGCTTCGCTACTTCATTACCATTTGCTACACCTTCAGCTACTACGATAATGCTGTGCTTTTTACCACGCTCTTGTCCTTTTTTCAAACGATCAACCATCTCTTGGAACTCATCTTTTGCTTCTGGGATAAGGATTGTTTCCGCACCGCCAGCAAGACCTGACCAAAGAGCGATGTCTCCTGCATTACGACCCATAACTTCAATAATAAACGTACGTTCATGAGAAGTCGCCGTATCACGGATTTTATCAATTGCATCGATAACCGTATGAAGAGCCGTATCAAATCCTAATGTAAAATCTGTTCCTGGGATATCGTTATCAATCGTTCCTGGGATACCGATACAAGGGAAACCAAGTTCTGTTAATTTTACAGCTCCCATATATGATCCGTCTCCACCGATCACTACTAAGCCTTCAATACCATGTTTCTTAAGGTTTTCAATACCTTTTAGACGTCCTTCTTCTGTTTTGAATTCTGGACATCTTGCAGAATAAAGCATTGTACCTCCGCGTTGAATGATGTCACCAACGTCTCCAACTTCTAGCTTTTTAATATTTCCTTCTATTAATCCTTGATATCCTTGATAGATACCGTAAACTTCCATACCTTCATGAATTGCTTTACGCACAACAGCACGAACCGCAGGATTCATACCTGGAGAATCTCCGCCGCTTGTTAATACACCTATTCTTTTCATTACTTTCACCTCATCAAAGTCACATACATGACTACTATATTATAGTTCTACATTTTACCCGAGTTCGAACTTTTTGTGTAGTAATTCACAACATATTTCTTTGTTAAATTTTAAATGTACATACTTTTTCATATCTTTTAGTTATTTACCGTCAAATATTCAAAGTTTTTCTAGCAATATCACACATCTAAAGAACCCTTTTAGATACAGCTTTTATAAGACTATATTCACCGTTATATTTCATTTTTTTCATATATGTAATGAAATTGTAACGTAGAACGCTGTCGAAAGATGATATGATGAATTTACTCAAGTCAGGAAAAATTTTCAGGGGGTACTAGTTTTATGAAAAAAGTAATAGCAGCTCTTACGCTTGCTGGCGTTATTGTTTCTACTAGCCCGATTGTCAGCCAAGCAGCTCTAGGCGACCAAACGCTGCGTCAAGGCATGAAGCATCAAGATGTTAAACAACTACAACAAACGTTGAAAAATAAAGGCTATTTTAAAGGGAATACGACTACATACTTTGGGACTGTTACAACTTCTGCTGTAAAATCATTTCAGCGCAAAAACGGACTAGCAGCAGATGGTATCGTCGGAAAAGGAACGTATGCTAAACTAGGGGTTTCAGCAAATGGCAAATCGTCTTCTAGCTCAGCCCGCTATAATCCTAATGCAGTAATCAACAAAGGAAAACAGTATATGGGCGTTCGATATCGCTGGGGGGGAACAACGCCAAGTGGCTTTGACTGCAGCGGATTTATTGGCTATGCATTCAAACATGGCGGTGGGGTTCAGCTTCCTCGAACGGTAGCTCAAATTTATCAAAAAGGAACGCGCGTCTCAAGTCCAAAAGCTGGAGACATTGTTTTCTTTCAAACTTATACAAAAGGACCTTCTCATGCAGGAATTTATTTAGGAAATAACCAGTTTCTTCACTGCTCTTCATCTAAAGGTGTAAGCATCTCTTCTCTGAAAGAGAGCTATTGGAGCAAGCGCTATTTAGGTGCTAAAAGAATGTAAATTCTATAAAAAGGGCAAGCTGTGCGATTTTGATGCGGCTTGCTCTTTTTCTGCATGTAAAAGATTTGGTATAGTAGAAACAGCACATTACATTGCAAAACCAAGCGTGTAGATGAATACTGTAAAGGAAGTTGAATAAATGCACACCCTTTTAATTGACATGGATTCTGTCATTTGTGATCTTATGACGGATTGGCATAACAAATATAACGAAGATTATAGCGACAGCTTATCGGTTAAAAAGTTAAAATGCTGGGAATCGGAAAAGTACGTAAAGCCAGAGTGCGGCATAAGAATTTATGATTACCTCGATCAGCCAGGGCTTTTTTTACATTTAAAACCCCTGCCTCATGCTATTGAGGTTCTTAGACGGCTTTATGAAAGGTTTGCTATTTTAATTGTCACGAGCAGCCGTACATATGCTTATACAGAAAAAGAACAGTGGGTTGAAAAACATCTTCCGTTTATCGGAAAGTACAATATCGTATTTACACATCAAAAAGATAAAGTATATGGAGACTTGCTATTTGATGATGCACCGCATAATTTGAAGGCTTTTCAAGCTACAGGTCGCCATGCTGTGGCCATGAGCTATCCGTATAACGAAGAAGTAAATGTCCCTCGTGTAGACGACTGGCTTCAATTTGAAGAGTACGTGAACAATTATTTCAAAAAATGTTGAGCGTAAAAAACATGTGGACTTTATAACCAAAAAACGAATGCAGTGCGTTTGTTGGCACAGCTATAGGCATAAAAAAAAAACGCCTGTCTGGCGGTTTTTGGCGGATATCCCCCTAAGGGGTTATCCGCTTTTTTATTAAAAAAAGCTATAGGTTTTTAGTATTTATCAGTTGATGAGAAAAAGTCCATAATGGCATGGATAATTTCAACAGACTGAAAAGAAAACAATGATATAGCTGTTAATGAAAAGAAACCAATCATGGCCATACGTACAAGTAACATAGACTAATCGCCTCCCTGTTTTGAACTAAATGAACGCACCCAAAACAATTCGCTATCTGTCTTTGTTTGTACGACGTTTTCGCCAAGCAAAGGCAGCTCATTCACTGCGCGTAACAATGACAATGAATCTTCATCTTTATCTTAAAGACTAAGCGTACAGTTAGTATATCAAACGAAGCTTTTTCTTCAAGGCTATACTAGCGGTAAAAAAGGAAATAGTATGAAACGATGCGTTTTATCTTTATTTCATACTATTTAGTACCCTAATATTTATTATATTAAACATATTGGAAAAATTGCTACTATTATCTTTTTTTATAAAAAAGAAGAGCTAATAATTAGCTCCTCTCTACTTTATCGGCACGTACTGTAATACTCATTAACAATGTCTAAAATGGTTGGGTATTCTTCCACCCAGGTAAAATTTGTTTTTTCATTTTCTTTTTTCACTGTTTCTTGTTCTGCACCTATCTTTTCCATTGTTCAATCTCTCCCTTTAACTGTTATATAACATTTATATTAAATTAACTTTGTTTTATAACAATTTTCAAAAAAAAGTTGGACAATGACGTATGAAAAAAAGTTATTGTGCAGATAAAATTTTTACATAATACGTACGAGTTCTCGGTCCATCAAACTCACAAAAATAAATTCCTTGCCACGTTCCTAGCAGCAGCTGCTCATCGTGAACAATTATGTGCTGTGAAGATCCGACCGTGCTCGCTTTGAGATGCGCAGCCGTATTTCCTTCCATATGAAGATCTAACTCATGTTCCCAAGGATATACTTCATCAAAGCGGCGAATCATATCGGTTTTTACATCTGGATCTGCATTTTCATTAATTGTAATACCGGCTGTTGTATGAGGACAATAAACAACTACAGCCCCTTCTTTTATTCCTTCTGTTCTTATCACTGCCTGTACTTGACTCGTTACATCAATCATTTCATCACGCTTGTTCGTTTTTAACGTAAATGAATGTAGCATACCATCACCTCTTTTCTTTACCATAACATATCTTTTCCATTCTTCCACATTTTTCGCATAACTCGTTTTTACATCGTAAACACTAAGCTCATTAACACAACAGGCGGTGAGTTTATTTATGCTCGATTCAAAATTTCAGCCCAATGCAGACTACACCGTTCAAACGTTTCTAGATTTGGTGGGTCAAAATACAGATGTTGGTTCAAAAAAATTATGGCTGTCTCCCACAAAATATACGTGCATTATTTATCTCCAAGGGTTAGTCGACGGAGAAAAGCTTGATAATCTTACTCAACGCATCGTTGAGACAAAAGCAAAAAGTGAAACACAAACAATCGATGATATCGACTCGTTTATTTCTGTCATTAAAGATAAAGAAGTCTATACATACAAACAAGCTATCTCCTATTTTTTTAAAGGTCAGCCCCTGCTGTTTATTAGCGACAGCACTACGGCATATTCACTGAATATGTCCATGACGAAACAGCGCTCTTTAAGCGAACCTACAACGGAAAAAGTGGTGCGCGGCCCTAAAATTGCGCTTATCGAAAGCTTGGATGAAAACCTTGGCCTTTTAAGACAGCGTTCTACCGAAGAAGAAATGGTTATTGAAGATATTTATATTGGAAATACAAAAGAACACCGAACAAGTATTGTTTTTCATAATAAACACTGCAAAACTCACATTGTGAATCAAGTGCGAGAGAAATTATTAGACATTCCTTTGGATAACATTCAAGACTCAGGAATGATTGAAGAATTTTTAGAAGAAGCACCTTACTCTCCATTTCCACAAGTACAAAATACAGAAAGACCAGATCGCGTTCTCGCTGCGGTCAATGAAGGGCGAGTAGCCATTTTAGTAGACGGTTCTCCTTTTGCTCTTTTAGTTCCTACAACTTTCGATATGATAATGAAATCACCTGATGATTATTATGAAAGATGGATAGCAGGTTCATTGCTAAGATTACTGAGGTACCTGTCTATTTTTATTACGCTATTCTTTTCAGCGATTTATATTTCACTCGTTTCGTTTAACCAAGGTCTGCTTCCAACGGAGCTGGCTATTACTATTGCAGCAACGCGCGAAAACGTTCCTTTTTCTCCTTTTATTGAAGCGGTGGTCATGGAAGTTACCCTTGAATTATTGCGCGAAGCGGGCCTGCGCCTCCCTACTCCTGTCGGACAAACCGTTGGACTTGTAGGCGGTGTTGTTATTGGTCAAGCAGCGGTTGAAGCACATATTGTTAGCTCCGTTATGATTATTGTTGTATCTGTATCGGCAATTGCGTCCTTTACCGTTCCTCAGTACGGAATTGGTCTTTCGTTTCGAATTTTGCGTTTCGTATCTATGGTGATTGCAGCAATTTTTGGGTTATATGGCGTTACCATGTTTTTTCTTGTGCTCGTCATCCATCTAACCAAACTTGAAAGTTTTGGTATGGCCTACTTCAAACCATTTTTTGCGTTAAATAAAAAAGCATGGAAAGACTCTTATGTTCGTCTTCCAAACAAAAGCCTAAAACAGTCTAAAAATAGATCAAAACAAAACTAACAAAAGGAGGACCATATGCAACAATCACAATCAAGCAAGCTTCTTTCAGATTTTTACGCCATTTCAATTATTTCTTCAACTATGCTTGGCGTCGGTTTGTTAACACTGCCAAGCAGTATTACAAACCAGACAAATAATGCAGATGGATGGATTGTACTGATTATAGATGGCCTTTTGTTTATTGGAATTGTTCTTTTTTTAGTCTGGATGGTGAAGTTTTTTGCGATTACTTGTATGTTTGATTTTACACAGGAAGTAACCGGCAAGCTGATTGGGAATATATTCAATTTTGCTATAGTCGTTTATTTTACATCTGTAGCAAGCTTTGAAGTAAGAGCTATGGCAGAAATGATTCATTTTTATTTACTAGAAACAATGCCCATTGAATTAATTATCCTTTCGTTTATTTTGACAGGCGTTTATTTAATCACTGGCGGTATTGATTCTATCGGAAAAGTAATGGCACTATGCACACCTATAACCATCATTATCCTTCTTATCTTATACGCACTTAGCATCGGTATGGTGAATTTAAAAAACTTGCAGCCTGTATTAGCTGACGGATTCAGCCCGCTTCTCGCTGCTTTTACAACCGTCTCTGTTTCCTTTTTAGGAATCGAAACTATTGTGTTTTTACCAAAACATATGAAAAACAAAAATCATTTACGGAAAGTTTCTATCATCGGATTTTCCATTCCTTTACTTTTATATATTGTCACTTACGTATTAGTTGTAGGTGCTTTATCCGTCCCGGAAGTAAAAACAACCGTTTGGCCTACAATTGAATTTGTTCAGACACATGAAGTAAAAGGAATTTTCTTCGAGAGACTGGAATTATTTTTGCTTATTGTTTGGCTTCTTCAGTTTTTTTTAACCTTTGTAATGTATTTCTTTTTAGCCGTTTCGGGCTTTAAAAAGATTTTCAAAAACAGATCAACTACCAATATCATCTTTCTTGTGCCAATTTTATTTATGAGCTCTTTGGCGCCCAAAACAGCAAGCGACGTGTCGAATTATTCAACGGTACTTGGCTGGGCATTTTTAGTGACGTTTTTAGTTATTCCTCTTTTCTTCAGCGTGTTAATGAAAATAAAAAAGGTTGTGTTCAAATGACCAAAAAATACCTTCCTGTCATAATGAGCATCTTTTTATTATGTGGCTGTATGAGCCATCGAAATATTGAACAACTTGCTCTCGTTATCGGAGTCGCAATGGATATTACATCAAAAATCGAGCCTAAAACAGGGAAAAATCAGCTTGTGTTGACTCACCAAACGCTAACTGAAACGGAATCGGGAAATATGTCTTCCTCTATTCCATATAAGAACATTACAACTGCCGGTCCTACGATTCACGAAATCACGCGAAATATTTCAATGAAATCCGACCCTATATATAGTCAGCATCAGCGAGCGCTCTTAATAGGAGAAAAAGCAAGCAAAACGATTCCTCTTGATTCACTTATTAATCAATTTGTCCGTGATAATGAAATACGGCGCAGCAGCCTTGCATTTGTTACAAAGGGCGATGCTAAAAATGTTTTAACAATTCAAGGGATGTCTGTACCACCGGTCAACTTAATTTACGAGCTTGTGTACAATAAATTCAAAACCAATAAAATTTTAAACCCTCTAACAATGGGCGAGCTATCAGCTAAGTTAAAAACCGATCAAAGTTTTCTAATGCAGCGGATTTCTAAAATAAAAAATAGCGTTAAACTAGATGGCGCGGCAATCATAAAGGATAAAAAAGCAAAGTTTACCTTAACTCAGCATCAAGTAGAGGCTTTAACATGGTTAACGGGGGATATTAAAGGCGGAATTATTTACGGCAAACACGGGATATACCCCTTTTCCTATGAAATTGGAGATGTTCAACAAGATGTGAAGGCCCGCATCGATTCAAATCACTCCGTTCATTTTGACATCACCGTTCAAACAAGCGGCAGGTTATCAGAAGATTGGGAGACTTCAAAACAGGCTCTGACCGCCTCTAATGTCAAGAAAGTTGAAAGAAAAACGGAAGGAATTATTCGCAAAGATGCGGAAAAGACACTTCGCTTGTTGCAAAACAACTATAAAGCTGATGTGATTAACCTGCATGAGTATGTACGAATTCATTATCCTCGTTTTTGGAAAAAACATCAGCATGAATGGGATGAAATATTTAGCCAGTCCACAATCGACTATCATGTTCACGTCCAAATTAAAGATTTTGGCACGCAGGGAAAAGATTAGTGGATACTACTCAACGCCAGCTTCAGTCAGCTCTTTTTTCTTTAGTTCCATAATGGTGAACTTATCGGTATAGTTCTTACTGACGAAGAGCTGGCGTTCATTGTCGTTATTAAAATAAAACTTTTTATTATCTTGATATTGAAAGTTCACTTTGTTTTTTTTCATTTGTTTAATAAACGTTAAGTAGTCATCAGAATGAATAAGATACCTTTTAGGCTTGTCAGATATTTGAACAACATCTTCTCCTGAAGACTTTAATTTTACAATACTCCATGCAATGGGAAGAGGATTACCTTCTTGAAAGATCGTTTTATGAAAAATAAGCACAAAGAAAGCAGCTGTAATAATTGAAATAAGAACAAGCTGTTTTTTCACCATATATCATCCTTTCTTCACGTCGTTATTACGTTAAGTAATACGACAGGCGTATGAAAAAACCTGTTCATACGCAAAGGTTGTGTAAAGAAATAATGCAAAATCAACAAAATATAACAGTTTGGTTACCTTTTGATTAAATAACATTACTTCTTTACAAATTTAGCTAATCACGTGATAAACTAAATTCAACATATTAAGTCAGGACTAAAATAAATGAGGTGTTGCGTATGACGACAATGCGACTTCAATCATACTTAACAACAATGTTTCCAAATGTTCAAATGAAAAGACCTCTTTTTTACAACGCGCCTGCAGGTATCCGCTTCACACTTACCAATCAAAAAGGCGTATGGGAACGAGAATACATGAAAAATGTGTACGCACGCGCTTACGAAATTTTTGAGACACTCCATGAAAAAAATGATGAGCTGTTACTTGTTTTCAAAGCTAATGCTGCACAAGATGATTTGCTTTTAAAAAAGAAAAAAGAAACAGCTATTAAAAAATTCATTCGCTCTCGCCTGAAGAAGCAGGAAGTTCAATCAGTAGCATTATTAAATAACGCTGAGTATATTATTGCCTGTAAAACAAACGACGTGAAAGAAAAGCTGCTTTTGCAATCAATTGCTAACCGTGATCTTCATATCCATCCGGCTATTGAAGAAGAGTGTTACATTGTGAATTTGAATAAAGAAACCATCTTCCACCTTTACGACGAGCGTGGACTGGACATTGTATCCAACAATCAGTCTTCTCTTCAACTGCTTCAGCAAAAGTTCCACGACTGGATTCTGGATATTGATGCAGCTTGCTCAAAAAAAGTACAGTAAAAAAGCAATCATTCAGTAAAGGAATGATTGCTTTTTTATTAGGCTTGATGAGCAGGAGACGCTTTTTTTAAATAGCCAGTTGATAAGAAAAAATAGAAACCTTACGATAACCATTGTTCCAAATGTAAACAATAACGACCCGCTCGAAAAGCTTTTATGAAATCAATAACCGGTTCTTTTGTCACTGGAATCGTGAACAATAAAATCAAAACTGCACCGGTGATCATCCCTCCTACTTGCCCGAATTTATAAACGATGCTTCCAAGCAAACACGCTGATGCTGTAATAAAAAAGATAAATACAGCATCTGTTAAAAAGTGAATAGCCAAAGTAGGGTCATGAAAGATAAAATCGCTCACATAATAAACCTGAACATTCATTAAATTTAAACTACTAATCACCTTTATTGAAATGCTCATGATGACAATATTGATAAGAGACATCACGATTGCAAATAGAGCAAAAACACAGGTCATCGTTGAAAGATATGCTCTACGAGTCGCTCCTAGCTTTAAACAAAATGAGAAATTTTTTCGAATGATAATAAAACTTACAATACCTGAAAAGATGTACTGCGGCACACTTGTTACTAATAGAAGATGCTCGTTCACCTGACTAAATAATAAAATATCTACTACAATAAAAGCTAACAGTATCACCCACAAACGAATCATTAAATACTTCAATTCGACGTACAGCGAATAACTATGGCGGCAAACTGTCCTTTCATTACGCTACACCTCCACGATTCGATGTAAGATAAATCATAATATCCTGGATATGAACAGCTTCTACATTAAATGAACTGTCAACAGTTCTTCGTCATGAATGTCTTCGTTAAATAGCACCACTTTTTTCTCTCAGCCGAATACTTGTTCATGAATTACTTGCTTTTCTTTTTCATATTCTTCAATTCGACTTTTAGATCCTTTTACACTTACACAGCGCTGCTGCAAATTTTCTGCCGTGTCTTGAAGAATCAGCTTTCCTTTTTGCATAATTAGTACTTCTTCAAATAAATTACTTACTTCATCAATTAAATGCGTTGAAATAATGAATGTGCGTGGATAATCTTCATACTCATTTAATAAAAGCTCATAAAAACGCGCCCTCATGGCAGCATCAAGTCCAATATACGGTTCCTCAAAAATGGTGATGCTCGTTCGAGAAGATAACCCAACAACAATCCCTAATGCTGATTCCATTTCTTTAGATAAAACCTTCACTTTCATATTCCAATCTAAATCGAACTCTTCCATAAGTCTCTCAGCCGTTTCTTGGCTCCAATAAGGATAAAAAAGTGAAGCGATTTTTAACACGTCTTTAACTTTTAATGTTTTTTTGAAATTTCCGCTTTCATTAATTAAGCAGATGTTTTGCAAAAGAGAGCGGCTTTCAAACGGAGATTGATTTTCCACCTTTACCTCTCCTGTCGTAACTGGAATATGTCCCGCTACAATCTGCATAAGAGTCGTTTTGCCCGCTCCGTTTCTTCCTAGCAACCCATATATTTTATTTTGTACTAGCGTAAGTGAAATATCTTTTAACACTTATTTGGATCCATAGCATTTATTTAACAGCTGCGCTTCTATATTCATTTTATTTCCCCCTTGTCTAACAGCTCTTTTAATTCGTTTACAGTAATTCCTAAATGCTGTGCTTCTTTTTTCAGCGGAACGATAAAACGGTTATAAAATTCTTCTTTTCTTTGTGTAAGCAATACTTCTTTGGCTCCAGCACATACAAACATCCCTATCCCTCTCTTTTTATACAATATTCCGTGGTCAACTAGCTGATTTTTTCTATTTGACTGTTTAACCACTTGACGGTTCTTTTTACTAGCTCATCCTGCTGCTGTTTAGGAGAAATATTGGCTTTATTATCACCTTTTTGTTTCCCGTACATTCCAAACTGAGCGTGATTAGCTCCTTTTACTTGAACTATCTCTGTATTGTTTGAAAGTAAAGGCTTGGTTTCTTTAATTTTTTCAGGCGTCGACAAACCATCTTTTTCACCGGTTAAAGACAAAATAGCGTAATTGGAGGATGAAAAATTATTCTTATTCATTGGATAAGATGCTAAAAGAACTAAACCTTTTATTGATTTTTGATGATCATACGCATAAGATGCTGTACTCACACTCCCAAGGGAATGCCCTCCGATAAACCATGTGGGAACCTTCGAATAGCTCTTTACAATATCCGTCGCTTTGTTTTGACTAAAAAAACTCATATTAAACGGAGAATCTACAACAGCAACAAGATATCCTTCATTTGCAATTTGCTGAGTATAATAGCCATATGCTAACGGCTCTACTTTAGCACCTTGATAGATAATATAGCCGGCTTTTATCTCTTTGTTGGCTTCGGGTTTAAATACGTAATAACCGCCTTTCTTCACTACTTTTTTCTCGTCTACCAATGTGTGAAGCTGCTTTGAAGGTTCATAATCAAAACCTGTCCATATGACAAAAAAAGCCACGGTTACCGCGACAAGAACTGCAAGACCAACTCCTAATATTTTTAACGTTTTTTCATGTCACTCCCTCTTTCTGTTTTTTTACTATGTACTCTTTTGATATCTTTTAGACACCTTACATGTTTGTTTTAAAGATATACACGAAAAAAGAGAGGCTCAATATGCATGATGGACTAGAAGTGACATAAACCATTACCACTACTCATGAACAAGTAGAGAGAAAGGAAGTTTCAGTAAACATCATACTAAAGGGACAGCCTCACTAGTAGACAACCTTGATTAATGAATATCTCGTTTCTTAAACCTTCCTCCCCTGACTTCAGCAATAGCTGCTACAGCAAAAAAAGCAGATGGATCCATCTCATCAATAATTGCTTTTAACTTTGCTTCTTCAAGCCTGGTAATCACGCAAAAAATTACTTTTTTATCATCTCCCGTATAAGCTCCTTCTCCATTTAAATACGTCACGCCTCTCCCTAAACGAGCAAGAATGGCTTCGCCGATTTGTTCATATTGTTCGCTGATAATCCAAGCTGACTTGGACTCATCTAACCCTTGAATCACAATATCAATCGTTTTAAAAGCAATAAAGTAAGCCATTAAAGAATACATAGCGCGGTCCCAGCCAAATACAAAACCGGCACTTCCCAAAATAAATAAATTAAAAAACATAATCGTCTCGCCTACGGAGAAAGGCGTACGCTTATTAAATAAAATAGCTAATATCTCGGTACCGTCTAACGAACCTCCATATCGAATAACAATTCCTACTCCCACACCGAGAACAATTCCGCCAAACACAGTGGCTAAAAGTGGGTCTCCTGTTAAAACCGGCAAGTCGTGAAAAATAGAGGTAGCAATGGATAGAATGATAACACCGAAAAGCGTAGATAGCGCAAATGTTTTTCCAATTTGCTTGTATCCAATAAAAAAGAATGGAAGATTTAATACGAAGATATAAAACCCGATTTGAATATCTGTTAAGTGGGCTAAAATAATGGATATACCTACAATTCCACCGTCAATAACCTCATTAGGGACGAGAAAAAACTCTAGCCCTACGGCCATTAGAAGGGCTCCCACTAAAATAAACAGCATGCGTTTTACAATCATTTTAGCTGATAGCGAACGATGAACAACCTTTTTTATTTCATGATTCGTTTGCAGCACATAACTTCCCCTCCTTTTTGTGACAGAAACATCAACTACTAACCAAACGCTCTATTTTAATATTATCACAAAATTCAAACTATTCATCTGTTCTTTTACAAAAATTTCATCTAATGAAATAAATTATGAATATATTGGATAAAATTGTAGATGATAACAAGTGAATAAATGCCCGAGTACGTTCAAAAGTGAATGAATATTAACCACTTTTCATACGGGATTAACAGGACAAACTTAGATTAAAAGGAGAGTAAAACGTTATGAACCGTGTAAAGATTATTGCTGCTTCTTTACTCGCAGTTTTATTGCTAGCTTTTTCAGATAACTTCACTTCTGCAGCTGTGCAGGAGGCAATGATACGAGTTGTGCATGCGTCGCCTGATGCACCTGAAGTAGATATATATGTGGACAATCAAAGCATCGTAGTCGGCGCATCCTTTAAAGATGTGACAGATTACCTTAAGGTACCTGCGGGTTCTCATAAAGTAGAGGTATATGCGACAGGTACAAAAGGAAAAGAAAAACCCGTCATTTCCACTAATGTAACCGTCGAAGCAAACAAAGCCTACACCCTTGCTGCCATTAACCAAGTTGCACACTTAGAATTAAAAGTAGCTCAAGATGATATGAACGTAGCTAAAGGAAAGAGTAAAATCCGAATTGCTCACTTTTCTCCAGATGCTCCCGCTGTTAATGTAGGTATTAATCACGGCCCTACTTTATTTAAAAATACTGCTTTTAAACAAATGACAAATTATTCTGAAGTAGATGCAGGAACTTATGATTTAACCATCGCAACTAGTCAAGATAATAAAAAAGTACTCGACATTCCAAATCTTAATTTAGAAGCCAACACGGTCTATACAGTGCTCGCCATTAACAAAGCCGACAGCCTTGAAACGCTTTTATTAAAAGATAATACGGCTATGCCTTCAGAAATGCCAAAAACAGGAATGGGCGGTGCTTCAGAGGATAATTATAATTCAATTGTACCGGTTCTTACTTTATTAGGAATTGGAGCGGTCGCTATATTTGTTGTTCGTCGTCATAGAGGATACGAAAGCGAATGAAATGGATAGGAGGGGGTTTAGCCTTTTCTTTTATACTATTCATGAGCAGTTGGTTTACCCAATCAGCATTTGCAAACAACTCGACAGATTTTGTTGTAAAGATGGCTGAAACAAAATCGGCTCAATCCTTGGAATCTTCAGGGACTGCTTCTGCACTTCTTCCATCTCAGCTTATTATTCCAAAGCTTCATATCAAGGCTTTTATAAAAGGAATGGGCCTTACTAATCAAGGTGAAATGAGCGTTCCTGATAATGGTAATGATGTAGCTTGGTTTAAGCTTGGAGCACGACCTGGAGAAGAAGGAAATGCGGTTATTGCAGGACATGTTGATGACCAAAAAGGACCCGCTATTTTTTATCATCTCGACAAGCTCACAAAGGGAGATGAAATTTTCGTAACCGATCAACAAGGTCAACAGCTGACCTTCGTTGTTACCAATAAAGCTTCTTACCCCCGAGATTCTGCTCCTATCAGAGAGATTTTCGGCCCAACTTTTCAGCATCAGCTTAATTTAATCACCTGTACGGGAACATTTGATCATAAACAGAAAACTCATGAGCGCAGACTCGTTATTTATACAAGCTTACGTCCGGAAAAAACAGCCGATGTTTCTCACTAAACATCGGCGTTTATTACTTTTAATTACATAGTCGTTCGTTTTATTTAAATATTTACACAGCCTTAATATGAACACAACATCTCGCTAGTAAACTAATGCACGCCCCCTCAATAAAAAGGAGTTTTGATATGAGACGAAAATGGTGGTTTGTAAGCTCACTCACTCTTTGTTTATGCGGTATTTTTATGTTTATACATACGCAGGCAGCTTCTACTCAAACAGAAAAAGTAGCAATTATTGCTCATCGAGGCGCATCCGGATATGAACCAGAGCATACGATACAATCTTATCTCGCTGCCATACAGCAAAAAGCGGATTACATTGAACTTGATCTTCACATGTCGAAAGATCAGCAGCTTGTAGCAATTCATGACTACACGGTTGACCGAACGACAAATGGAACAGGATATGTAAAGCAGTACACGGTAAAGCAGCTTCAGCGTTTGAATGCAGGAAGAGGTGATAAAAAAGCCGTCATTCCAACTTTAGAAGAAATATTTCGTACGTTTGGCAATCGAACAAATTATTATATTGAAACCAAATCTCCTCATGAATATCCAGGTATGGAAAAGGAATTATTAACGTTGATGGCTAAGTATAACATTCACACCGATCACGTCATTGTACAATCATTTAGTCCTGAAAGCTTAAAAACCGTCCACCGCTACCGACCGACTATGAAACTAATTCAATTAATCCGTTCCAAGCAAACCAATATGCTAACAGATCAGCAGTTCAAACAAATTAAAACGTACGCGAGCGGCATCGGCCCTAATGCAAATACGCTGACAAAATTATATGTACAAAAAGCTCGCTCCTATGATTTAGACGTCCACCCTTATACAGTAAATGATGAAAAACAAATGAGCACGCTTATCGAGTGGGGCGTAACCGGTATGTTTACAAATTACCCAGACCGTCTTTATAACGTGCTTCATAAAAAATAAACACTTGCAGCTGCAAGTGTTTATTTTTTATACATCTCTTCTATTAGCTCTCCACAAGTACAGGCTAATTAATACTATGGCATAAAGTAAAGCCCAGCCAAACACCAAAAATTTATTTAACCCTTCGTTAATAAATTGAATGATTGCAGATACTGGCGGTAATACGTACAGCAGCAGTCCACCTCCTTGATACGGAAATGAAACGCCTGCCGCTGCAAGCGTCACGATTAAAATAAATAAAGGCCCAAACCACGATAAGCTGCCTTCTCTTACAACATCTCGTGTAAAAACAAGACCTATGCTCATCCCAAGCAAACTAAACGTCCAATGAATAATAAATCCAAACACCATTTGCTTAGTAGATATGTCCACTTCAAACATATCAAGCAGCACGGGATAAGCAATGGAAACTGCTGATAAAAACGTAAACAGCAGGATAGCGCTAATAAGTTTACTTATAAAGTACTTGTTTTTTTTCCCCACATGAAGCTTTGTAATAACCTCTTGACTAGAATCTTCAGCGTGAAACAGCGACATCGTAAACCAAGTAGTTAGAAAAAAGAGGTAAAGTGCCGTATTAAAAAAGCTATCAAGAACTGGATTCGGTCTATATGTATAGTTCATACACAATGAAATAATGTAAAGTGCAAGCGGAGGAATATATCGATACGATTTGATGTATGTAATAAAATGATAGCGGATCAATGCACCCATCTTAAATTTCTTCCCTTTCCATATGATATAGCTTTACAACTTCAGCTTGAACAGCAAGCAATTCTGCTAGAAATTCATTTACATATTTTTTATCTATATAAAAAATCCAGTAGTTTCCGTGCTGTTCAATTTTCGTACACTTTTCTTTTAATAAACGAAGCGGCTTATTGAGAATGACATTTGCCTCAATAACCGTTAAATGCTCAACGAGTTGAACGCGCTCATTTTTTAAAATACGCTGTGAACCAATGGTGATAACGCGATCCGCTACAGCATGAATGAGTCTTTCTTCATGACAAGTAAATACAATGGTCATCCCTCGTTCTTTAAGCTTTGTAAAAATTCGCTCTACTTCTAGCTGAGCACGAGCATCTAAGCCCGATAAAGGTTCATCGAGCAATAGCAGCCTAGAAGAACTCAACAGCGCCTGCATCATATTGACTTTTTGCTTCATTCCCTTTGAAAAAGAAATGATCTCTTCATGTCTAAACTCTACCATTTCGAAAGTTTCGAGCAGCTCTTCAATTCGAGAGGTGCGCTTTTTCTTAGACAACCCTTGAATTCGTCCCATGTGCTGCAAATATCCTGCTAGCGTAAAACGCAGCTCCTGAGGAAACTGTTCTACCACAAATCCAGGCGTACCGGTTTCTTTATGAAGACGAATAGTTCCTTTAGTCGGTTTAGATAATCCGCCAATTAGCTTTAAAAACGTACTTTTTCCAGCACCGTTTTTTCCAACAATCGCGACAGTCTCTCCTTTATAAAGCGTCGTATGAACATTCTCTAATACAGTATGTTTTTTATATACTTTTGCAACATTTTTTAATTCAATCAGTTTTTCCATCCGCTGCCTCGCCTCTCCATAATCCTATATGTTAAATCATAGCATATTTATGGGAAATGTGCTTCCATCTCTATACGTTTCAGCTAAATTTTTCCCACACAAAAAAGCCTTTGATGTGTTCAAAGGCTTTTCCTGGACAATACCATATGCTCTTCATCCACAAATTCACCATCTACTTGAAGAGCCCTTTTTTCATACGCATAAGGAGTAAAACCGAGGCTTTTGTATAGCGCTTTTGCTCCTTCATTTTTAGCAGCAACGGCTAGGTAGATTTGCAAAACATTCGTTTGGGTAAACGCTTGTTCAACTGCTGTTTTTAACAGCTTCTTTCCAAGACCTTTCCCCCTTGCTTCAGGCGCTACGTACATGCCCCAAATATCTCCTTTATGCTGAACCTTTAAAGGCCTTTGCTGCTGAAACCCTACAATCCCCACAAGCTGTTTTTCCATAAAAGCTCCTACTACAAATTCTGAATGGCTGCTTGGAAAATGATTTCGGATATCTGCAATTTCTTTTTCATATTCTTCTTCATAACTTAAAATAAAGCTTTCGGGATGATCTTTTAAAGCACGAAGACGGAGTTCAAAGTACACGTCAGCGTCTTCTCTTACCAGCAATCGTATATTCATTTTTTCACCTTAGTTTCCTATGTTTTAATTAGCTTTAAGGGTTATACACGCTAAATACTTCATTCCACCGGTACAGCTCATAATAATTTCCTGGCAGGTCTAATCCTGAAATGACTACCTTATCATTTTTCGTATCTTTTACACGCGCTACAAGATTTGCTTGTTTTCGATTTGTACGAATCCACATCATTTGATTCGTTGCTTTATGATAAACAGGCGCATAATCTCCTAAGCCTTTTTGGGGAAATGTGAACTGACTTTGCTTATTAGTCTTTACATTCATGCTATACAAAAAGGGCAGCGGTCTCTTTTTTTCATCATTCGACCACCCTGCTTCGAGCACACGTGAAATGATAATGTTATCTTTTTCTGTCCAAGTAAAATCCCAATCTGCAAAGCCTTTTGGAGTAAACACATGTTCTTTAAAAACCGGCATCTCTTTTAAAGTGAATTTTTTATTTTCGGTGGCGAATCTTCCTTCTCCATCAATAAATGCCAGTACTTGCTCTTCATTACTCCACTTAAACCAATTTGGTACATTAAGCATATCTCCTACTGCTTGAAAAGCTTTTCCTTCCTTTGTAATAATGCAGAGCTTGTTAGCATCTGCAGACATCGAAGCCGTTGGAATGGCTAAAAAACTAATCCATTGACCGTTAGGTGACCATTTGAAGCTGCTTGTTGTATACGCAAAAAATGAATCATTTTCCGCTGGCAACGTAGTAAAAGCCTCCACTTTTTTCACGTCTAATCCTGCATGTTTGCTCACTGTATACAGCTTGACCGGGCCCCATCCTGTGGGCGTCAGCGTAGCAGCTGAGGTAATTAAAAAGCGATCACCTTCTGGAAACCATGAAAATTGATCAACGCCTACGGCTACACGCTTTTTTTCATGCGTTTTAACGTTGTAATATACTAGAATTCCATTTGAAATGTACGCAAGTTCCTCGGAAACCGGTGACCATTGATAATGAGTTACATCATGTTCAACAAGTATCGATTTTCCTTTTAATGGTGCAATCATTAAGGAATCATTTTCTGCATAAGCAATCATAGTTCCACGGGATGACCATTGAGGCAAAGAGGCATGATTGGCATAGGATAACTGTCTTTCGGCACCGTTATCATATACCCATAGGTTTCCTTGCCGTATAAAACTAACTTTCACTGAATTGGCAGCATCTATTTGCATAGGGAACAACATAAGAAAAAGCAGACATAACGCTATTTTTTTCACCATGTTCACTCCTGTCTTTTTTTATAGCGTTACACAAATGTCCTCATCTCATGACATTTTTGAAAAAATAAAAAAGCGCAGCTACTCGCTGCGCTTTTTGTATATTATGATTTTGACTTAGATTTTGGTGATGGCTTTGTTTTAGCTTGTGCTGCATTGTTAGCTGCATCTTTTTCTTTTAATAAACTCATACGTTTTTTCAAATAGTAACCTTGTCCAATTCCGAATAAGTTACCAATTACCCAGTATAACGCAAGAGCAGATGGAAGTGAAATCCCTGCTACTAAAATGAAGATTGGCATAATGTTCATCATCATTTTCATTGGAGGTTGAATTTCATCCGTCATACTTACACGAATTTGTAAGAATGTTGTAATCGCTGCAACTACCGGTAAAATGAAGTAAGGATCTGGCTTTCCTAGACTTACCCATAAGAATGAATGCTGAGCAATTTCATGCGTTCTGGCAATAGCATTATAAAATGCGATAATAATAGGCATTTGAATAAAGATTGGCAAACATCCGCCAACCGGATTAATTTTATGCGTTTGGTAAAGCTGCATCATTTCTTTTTGCTGCTTTTGCTGTGTTTCCGGATCTTTTTTACCAGCATATTTCTTTTGAATCTTTTCCATTTCTGGACGAAGGGCTTGCATAGCCATCGTGCTCTTTTGCTGTTTTAAAATAAGCGGCAATAGAACTAAACGAATGATAACCGTCGCAATGATAATAGAAAGACCATAGCTTCCGCCTGCCCATTCAGCAATTTTCGTTAATGCCATAGATAAAGGGTAAACAAAATAATGATCCCAGAATCCGCCGCTTGTAGCCGTTACCGGTGTTTTTGTACTGCTACAGCCGGCTAGAGCTAAAAGAAGCGCTCCCATTACACCAAGCAATAATAATTTTTTATTTCTTTTCATATTCTTTCCTCCTAATAATGACTAAATGTATGAAGTGTTTTTCAGAAGGAAAGGATCTTCTTCATCATTATTCTTCTCTTTAACTGGTGTTTTTCTATACACATGTATAAATACATTTCGTCTTTTCCATATCGTTAATACTGAAGGATCAATCCCTGCATTCGCATGGTCTGTGACAGGTTCCGCATGAAAAGCCGTAAACCTAGCTTCACGAAGCATATAATAACAAAGGATGTATAAAACGAAAGCAGATATATACGGCGCATATAGAAAAAGATCGTGATAAAATTCCATGTGCCAGCTCTCTTTCTGACTATAATAGTACAATCCAATATATGTAGTGTAGCATTTACGTTCCTGTTACACAACATCAACTTATCTCTTTGACTGTTCTACGTATTACTTTTTAAAAAGTTTCATATTTACGACACAAAATTTGCTCACCATAAAATATGATGAGCAAATGTAATGCCACTCTTTATTCTCGGATGCTTACCGCTGTTCATCAGTCTTCTTTTAGTTTCATGAACCACGTAACGCCGAATGCTACACCTACAGAAATAATCATACCGATGATATAGTGAATTAAATTGCTCATGCCAAGCGGTGCAGCAATCGCCATCATTGGAATGCCCGTAAGTCCGTACGCATTGGCTACTACGTGCATAAGGACAACGTATCCTCCCCCAGCTGCCACCTACAGCCGCAGCAATAAATGGCTTGCGAAGTCTTAAGTTGACGCCAAAAATAATCGGTTCTGTAATTCCTAAGAAGGAAGAAATAGCCGCTGGAATTGCAATTTTTTTCGTTTTGGCATTTTTCGTTTTAAAGTAAACAGCCAACCCGGCTCCTCCCTGTGCTACATTCGCGCAGGCCCAAATAGGAAGTAAGAAGTTAACCCCAATCTTCGGATTAGCAAGTAGCCCTGCTTCAATAGCATGAAAACTATGCTGCAAGCCTGTTAATACAATAGTTGAATATAAGCCACCAAACAAAATTCCTGCAAACACTCCGGCTATATCGTATAGAGACTGAAGGCTAATAGAAATTAAATCTCCAATATAGCGACCGAAAGGACCAATAAATACAAGTGACACAAATCCCGTGATAATAACCGTTAAAAAGGGCGTAACGAGTAAATCAACAGAATTCGGCACAATTTTCCGCAGTCCCTTTTCAATTTTACTCATAACATAGATAGCCAATAAAATCGGAACGACCGTACCTTGATAGCCAATAAGCGGAATACTTAGGCCAAACAAATCCATATATTCTGGTTTAGCATCTGCTAATGTCCATGGATTTAGTAGCATCGGATGCGTCAAGATCCCTCCGATAACCGCTCCAAGATAAGGATTTGAACCGAATTCTTTTGCAGCTGAAAATCCAATTAAAATCGGTAAAATGATAAATGCAGCACCTGAGAACATATCCAATAAGACAAATAACGCGCTATCTTCTGAGACCCAGTGGAACGCCTTCATCATTCCGAGCAGCCCCATTAATAAACCACTTGCTACAATAGCTGGAATAATCGGAACAAAAATATTGGAAAGCATGCGGGCAAAGCGAGCAAATGGATTCATTTTCTTTTTCATTTCTTCTTGGTGATCCACTGGGGCAGCAGCCTCTTCGGCACCTAGTTCTTTAACAAAAGCAGCGTGAATTTTATTAACGAGACCGGTTCCAAAAATGATTTGAAATTGTCCTGAATTTGAAAAAGCCCCTTTTACATCTTCTATTTCATCTAAACCTTTTTGATCGATTTTGCTTTCATCTCGAATAACGAGGCGCAAACGCGTAGCACAGTGCTGCGCACTAGCAATATTTTCTTTTCCTCCTAAAAGCGGAACAAGTTTTTTAGCAGTTTCTTTTACATCCATCTTACTTCCTCCTTTTTGTATGTCATATATCATAAAAAAAGCAAGACCTAAAACACGTTTATAAAAGACATACTTGTCCTTCACACGCATTCTAGGTCTTGCCTGCTTTACCAGTCACAATCCCGATTATTCAATTAATACGCTTTCATTGTACTCAAATCAACAATATTCGTCAATGTTTTTTTCTATATTCTTTGCTCTATTCGGCAAATGTGAAGCGTGATGTATCCTAACTCCGCTTCTGGAAAATTGATTTCGTACTCATCTTTGACAAATTGCTTTATTGTTTCAGCGCACTGATACGATTTTTTATATTTGACTTTTAATACTTCGAGCATCTCCTCATCCATCTCGTGAAAAGCTTCATTTTGCGCTAAACGATTTAACGCAAAGCGCAAGTGAGTTAGCAGACGCTGATAGGACATACTGTTTTCATCAATCTGCATATTCAGCTCTTTCTTTATAATCGTAACCATTTCATTAATAATCGTTGTATTCATCATTAGCTGCTGCATCCCCGGTGAATTCAGTTTGGCTGTATGAATATGAAGAGCAATATATCCCGCTTCGTCAATAGGCATCGTGATCCCTAGCTTCTTTTTTATATGCTGAAGAGCCCACACTCCTATTGCATACTCAGGCTGATAGAGAGATTTAATTTCATTGAGCAATTTATTTTGTATGGAAATGCCGCGGGCTATCCTTTCAACAGCAAAGGATAAATGATCGCTCAAAGCAATATGCACATGATTACTTAGCGTAGCACAAAGCTGCTGCTCAGCATAAGAAATGATTTCTTCCGCCACTTGAATATGCTCTTCAGGAAGGTTTTTTAATAGTTCTTGAAACTTTTCCTGCTCTTCTTTCATGACAAAGATCTTCTCAACTTTTGCAACATTAATGAGATCATTTTTACCTTTTTGAAAAGCAATACCGGGACCCATCGCAATTTTTTCAACGCCGCCTTCTTTAAAGACGACGGCATTGTTATTTAACACTTTTAAAATTTTCAAATGCGCTCTCCTTTCTTAAAGGAAAAAGCCTTGCTTATTACTTCATCGTTACTTTTGCACAAGCCGTTTCGCCTTTTTGAACCATCCCTTGAGCCAAAATTTCGAAACTTTCACTTGCATCGCTATTTGTAATAACAATTGGTGTGATAATACTTTTCGCTTTTTCTTGAATAAGCACTAAATCAAATGTAATAAGAGGTGTTCCTACACTTACTTTGTCGCCTTGTGCTACGTGAGCTTCGAATCCTTCGCCTTCCATCGCCACTGTTTCAAGGCCGATATGTATTAATACTTCCGTACCGGCTTCTGTTTTTAGGCCTACTGCGTGCTTTGTATGGAAAAGCTGAACCACTTCTCCAGCAACGGGTGAGACAACTTTTCCCTCTGAAGGTTCGATTGCAAAACCGTCTCCCATCATTTTCTGTGCAAACACTGGATCTGGTACTTCGCTGATTGGCAAAATATTACCCGAAAGTGGAGCTAGAATAGTTGTTTCTTTTAATTTTGCCTTACTACCAAATAATTTTTTAAACATCTCAATCACCCTTTTTTAGATTGTACTTGTAGCATACCCCAATGAATCTGTAGAAAAACTTTCCCTATCCCTGTGTTACGTTAACATGGTCATTATTTAACCATGCTTTTTTTGTCTTGTAAATAAAAATGTATGAGTGTTTTTATAAGAAGTACGTTCCCTCTTTTCCACTTCATGTAACCCTTTACATGTTTTTCCGAAGGGGGATATTGAATTTTAAACCTAAAAAAAAGCCCTTTTAAAGGGCTTTTCACATTAGAATGTTGACGCAACTTCTTTTGCTTTCTCAGATGCTTTTGCTAAAATATTGTCTGCTTCTGCTGGTGTATAAGCCATACCTTCTGCAACAACCAGTTGGAAATCTTGAACACCAATGAAGCCCATCACTGTACGTAAGTAGCTTTGAGTAAATTCTAGCTCTGCTGCAGGGCCTTCTGAATAAACGCCTCCACGAGCTTCTAGCAATACTACTTTTTTATCTGAAGCTAATCCTACTGGACCATTTTCAGTATATTTAAACGTTTTTCCTGCAATTAAAATGTTATCAATATAAGCTTTCATTAGTGGAGGGAAACTTAAGTTCCACATTGGAGCTGAGAAAATGACTTTGTCAGCTTGTAAAAACTGCTCTACTAATTCACCCATACGTGTTACCTTTTCTAATTCAACAGCTGATAATTCTTCACCAGCTCCAGCTTTTCCCCATGCTGCTAAAACATCTCCATCAATGAATGGAACTGTTTCTTTATACAAATCAAGCGTTGTTACTGTATCGTTTGGGTTTGCTGTTTTATACTCATCTAAGAAAACCTGTGCTAAGCGAGTTGAAAATGATGCTTCATCAACCTGCGGATTTACTTTTACATATAATACATTTGCCATAATTGTCATCTCCTAAAAAGTGTCTATTATTATTAATCCGAGATATTCTAAACAGATTATCTTTAATTCGAGATTTATTATATAACTTCATTTTTTATGCGTCAACCTTTTCACACAAAAAAACTCCGCAAGCGGAGTTTTATACACATTGGAATTCTCGAATTTGATTTACATCTACCCCAGCGTACACCCAGAAAAATCCTGTCCAGCGATATCCTGCAACTGAACGTCTTCCCACAAAGGTTGGATAAAACCAGTAAGGTCGACCATTTCTCGGCCATATATAGGTATAGCGGTATAAGCATCCTGAAATAGCACCTGGATCAACAGCATAAAGTGACGGACCCCCTGAACCTAGCTTCGGTGTAGGTGTAAAAGCTGGCGGTGGACTTGAAGGCGGCTGCGCTCCTCCCTGCGGCGGAAGTCCTTGGCCCCCTCCTCCTGGCGGTAGCGGTGGTAACCCTTGGCCTCCCCCTCCTGGTGGAAACGTTGGAAACCCTTGGCCTCCTCCTCCTGGTGGAAACGTTGGAAACCCTTGGCCTCCTCCTGGTGGAAACAAATCTTGAAAACGTGGATCGTATTGATATGGATACATACGCACTCCCCCTTTATAATGCTTGCTACGTTACAATATGCATCATAATGAAAATAGGTGAATGTCTACTTTTACCTTCTATAGACTAATTAAACTATGTCAAACTTGCTGAGCTTAAAGAGGAGCCTTACCCGAGGAAATAATAAATCCAACACGGGAGCTACTTGCGTGTTGGATCTGCTTGTGGAAAATATTTTTCAATAAAATTATATAGCCAAAATACGGTAATCAAAATAGGAGCTATCAGAAAAGGATGCTGAATCCACATTTTTACCAGCACCTTTTCAAATGACGGAATCGATTTTAACACTTGAAATAACGAGCTTCCGCTAAAAATAACGCTCGTGCCTACTAACAAAAAAGATAGCCAGTTAAACTGATCCATCCACATGCTCATAGAAACATAAAAACTAATACCCGTGCCTATGCCCCCCATCATTCCATTTAAAATGCTTTTTACCGAAAAAGGAATTCCTACAAACCACCCAGCTCCTAATCCTGCACACCCTGCTAACATGCTAGAAAAAAGCAGCGGCTGCTCAAGCCAGAGACATGCATTTACTCCAACTACTAAGGTGACATGTATTCCTACGTGAAGGGAAATTCTTTTGCCAGTAACTTCTGAAACATACTGGTAGTAGCGCCCACTATAAAAAATCGTCCAGTATAAAAATAAAAATGCTATCACACTTGCCGCTATAATCATAAACACACCTCTCTCTACGTTATGATTCTATTAATTTCCGTCTATTATTCTTCCAATATCCTGTGCCTCTGATTAGATAATCTACCCTTATGCCTTCCATACGTTCATTCATCAGCAAGAAAGCAGAATATAAATGTTTATTGGTGTGCGGGTGTGCTAACAAGTTGAATATCTGCATTTAGAAAAAGATAGTGGAGAACACTTTCTCTTATCTTTACTATTATTCATATGTATAGCTTGCTAGATTTAGTCCTCGCAGTTTAGAATTTTTCAGTCGTTCATATGAAACTATTTGTACCTTTCTTTCGTTATAGATATACACATTTCTTTATCTTTTCACGTGCAAAAAAAGATAAATTCCTATAATATGTTTTCATATTAATCTTTAAGGAGATAAAGAAGATGAACTGGATAAATCCCTACAAATAGAGTTTTTAGAAAAAAGAAATTGTTATCATTTCTCCTATTTATGTTATAGAATAATTCATGTATAATAAAAGGCTGTATGGTAACGCAGCTTGCGACATATCTTTTCTTACTTTAGCAAGTCTATATTCAAAGCAAAAACTGCAAAGTGGGGTTAGTGCGACTCTTCATTAATCGACTTTGCACTAAAAAACAGCATTTTTCTTTTATCATAAAGAAAGAATGAGATTTAATAGTGACAGGTGAATAATATGGGTGAAAATCAAAGAAATGTTAGTAGATTTGACTGGAATTTGGCTTTCCTAATCTTCCTATTGTTTTGCGTGAGCGTTGTAGCAATTCATAGTGCTGAAAAAATCGGGCAGTATGATAAGAACTTCGTAGCGCAACAAGTTGTTTTTTATATTATTGGAATGGTAATTATAGGATTTGTCATGCGTTTTGACTCCGATCAGCTTCAAAAGCTAACGTGGGTTTTTTATGGATTTGGGAACTTTTTATTGCTTCTTTTACTAGTGGCTCCGTCAAGTATTGCCAGAGAAATTAACGGGGCAAAAAGTTGGTTCACGCTTCCCGGCTTCTCATTGCAGCCATCAGAGTTTATGAAAGTGTTTTTGATTATCACACTGAGTACGGTCATTGCTAAACACAATGAAAAATATCGTATCCGGACAGTAAGAGAAGACTTTTTACTGCTTGGTAAACTGGGCGCTGTACTTGCTTTACCTTTATTACTAATCATGCAGCAGCCTGACTTAGGTACCGCTCTTGTTTTCTTAGCAATCACGGTTGGACTTGTATTTGTTTCAGGCGTAAGCTGGAAAATCATCGCGCCTGCATTTTTAGGCATTACAGCGGTTGGCTCTGTCATTTTGGGACTTGTTGTTTATGCACCTAACTTATTAGAAAAGTATCTAGGAGTTAAGCAATACCAATTTGGACGTATTTATTCTTGGCTTGATCCCGAATCATATAGTTCCGGAGAGGGCTATCATTTAAAGAAATCGTTAGATGCAATTGGTTCAGGGATGGTAAACGGTAAAGGAATAGGAAATGGAGTTGTCTATTTGCCAGAGGGACAGACCGACTTTATTTTTGCGGTTATTGGAGAAGAGTTTGGCTTTATCGGCGCCAGCATTGTTATTAGTCTTTTCTTCGTACTCGTTTATTACTTGATCAAGCTAGGTCTTGAAACAAAAAATGAATTTAATTCTTACTTATGTGTAGGAGTTATTTCAATGCTTACGTTCCACGTCTTCCAAAATATCGGTATGACTATTCAAGTCTTACCTATTACCGGAATTCCCCTTCCTTTTATTTCATATGGGGGTAGTTCACTGATGGGGAACATGTTTGCAATGGGTCTGATGTTTGGAATATCATGGCATCACAAACGCTATATGTTTGGAAATGATTAAAGAGAGACGATGGTCTCTCTTTTTCTTTTATCTACCTATAAAGCATGCTATAATTAAGAAAACGCTTTCAAATTCTGTTTTAAAAGGGGTAGATATGCATGCTTGATTACCAATATCGGCGCAAAGCCTATGCTATTTTATTAAAACAGACATCTGTGCCTTCATCTACATCTTCTCGTTTCACCTGGCTTATTCAGCGACTAAAACGAAACGCATAAAAAAGGTGTGCTATTGCACACCTTTTATTTATTCGAAAGCGACGTTAGGCCAATTTGCCTTACAATTTTTTTACTATCTTCATTTAACCCTTTTACAATAACCTTTTTATTCAATCGCTCGTACTTGTCCATAATTTTTGAGATGCCAATTACGGCAGATTGATCCCATATATGAGAAGAACTAAAATCTATAATGATGGTATCTGGATCTGTTTCATACTGAAATTCATCCATAAAGAAACTGATGGTGGCAAAAAATAATTGCCCTGAAACTCTGTATTGTTTTGTATTGCCTTCTATTTGTGAAGTTGTTTTGATTTTAGCCATCTTCCAGCCAAATACAATGGCACTTAAAACAATACCTACCATTACTCCTAGTGCTAAGTTATGTGTAAACAATACAATAACCACCGTAACAATCATTACAATAGCATCCGACAGTGGATATTTCGTTAAGTCTTTAAGAGACTGCCAATCAAACGTACCGGCAGCTACCATAAACATAACGCCTACAAGAGCAGCCATTGGAATTTGTTTCACAACATCGCCAAGCACCATAATTAAGAACAATAAAAAGACTCCCGCAACTAAGGTAGATAATCTTCCTCGTCCCCCTGATTTTACATTAATCATAGATTGTCCAATCATGGCACAGCCAGCCATTCCTCCAAAGAATCCCGTTACAATATTAGCGATGCCTTGACCGCGCGCTTCTTTATTTTTATTAGAAGGCGTATCTGTAATTTCGTCCAGTACCGTTGCCGTTAGCATAGACTCAAGCAGTCCTACAATTGCTAAAGGAAGCGAATAAGGTAAAATGATAAGCAGCGTTTCTACTGATAACTCAACCTTTGGGAAGTGAAGAACCGGAAGTGAACGCGTAATATTCCCCATATCTCCTACCGTTTTTAAATCTAAATGAAAGACAATTGCTACAATCGTCATCAAGACAATAGCAACAAGCGGAGATGGTATTGCTTTGGTCATAAGCGGAAACAAATAGACGATGAGCAGCGTTCCGGCTACCATCGCGTACATCATCCAATTTGCGCCTTCAAAATGCGGAAGCTGTGCTGTAAAAATTAAAATACCTAGCGCATTTACGAATCCAATCATAACTGTTTGAGGAAGAAACGATAAAAACCTTCCTACTTTAAAAACACCAAGTAAAATTTGAATAATTCCAGTTAAAACAGTAGCTGCAAATAAATACTCAATGCCGTGATCTTTAACTAAGTTAATCATCAATAAAGACATCGCTCCTGTTGCAGCTGAAATCATAGCTGGTCTGCCTCCGGTAAAAGCAATCACAATTGCCATACAAAAAGATGCATACAGGCCAACCATCGGATTGACACCAGCGATAATGGAAAAAGCAAGGGCTTCCGGAATAAGCGCAAGAGCAACTGTCATCCCCGACAAAATATCTGCTCGAACGTTTGAAAACCACTGCTGTTTAATATTTGCCATCATGATGTTTTACCACCTCTTATAAAATTTTTATACGATTTTCGACTTTCACGAAAATCAAAGCCGTTTTTAACGTATCAAATCGTACCATACAATCCCCTGTTTGGAAACAATTAATTTTCACAAATAAAAAGACCAGAAGCTTGATTGCTTCTCGTCTTTTTATTTGTTATGCAGTGGCATTTCGCTGTCCTTCAACGAATAAAAGGAATGAAATTATATTCATTCATTAATTGCTGCTTCAAGCGCAACAACAATCATATCGTTAAACGTCGTTTGACGCTCTTCTGACGTTGTTTCTTCACCAGTAAAAATGTGGTCACTTACTGTTAAAACCGATAAAGCATTACGGCCGTATTTAGCGGCTAGCGTATACAGAGCCGTTGTTTCCATTTCAACTGCCAATACGCCGTGGGCTGCCAACTTTTCTAGCTGGCCGTCTTCATTGTAAAATTGATCAGATGTAAAGACACTTCCTACTTTTAACTGAAGGCCTTTTTCAACACCTGCATCATAAGCGCGCTTTAATAAATCAAAGTTAGCCGTCGGTGCATAGTCAATAGGACCAAATTTTACGCGGTTCATTTGTGAGTCACTTGACGAAGACATGGCTAAAATAACGTCACGCACTTTTACATCTTTTTGAATAGCTCCGCATGTACCAACGCGAATTAGGTTTTGAACACCATATTCATTCATAAGTTCATTTACATAAATAGCAATTGATGGTACACCCATCCCTGTTCCTTGAACAGAAACGCGCTTTCCTTTATATGTTCCTGTGAATCCAAGCATACCGCGCACTTCGTTATAGCAAGTTACATCTTCTAAAAACGTTTCTGCGATGTATTTTGCACGAAGTGGATCACCTGGAAGTAAAATTGTTTCTGCAATATCTCCTTGTTTTGCCCCAATATGTACGCTCATTTCGTACCTCCTATATGTAAAAAATCTTACGTTTTCACTATACCATATTGTATCCCTTGCATGTCTATTTACTTCTAACATTATGCTTCAAAAATAAAAAGACATACTGTCCAAAAAATGGCGTAGTATGTCACTTAATATAAGGGTATGCTAACAGCGCAAGGGATTTAATAACTTTAGCTGAGGTGATATGTATGGGGAAGAAACATCGTAACCGAATTAATTCGCCTAAAAAGAATAATCATATTCCAAAAGAAGCAATTATAGCAGAACATGAAGCGCATGGAGATGAATATTCAGCAACAAAACGAAAAAATGGACCTGGGCATCATACTCGTGATTACTAGGGAGCAGCATATAAATAAAAAGCGGCCAGATAGGTCGCTTTTACCTTATGTTTAACGTACGTGCAGGCGATTAACTTTTTGCCAGCCGTCTGTCCATAGCTTATAGTAATACTTACCTCGAGTACCTTCATCAATTAACAAGATATCGCCTGTACTAATAAACCGCGCATCACAATCCTTTGGCAAATTATCAGCAATATTAAACATCTGAAATACTTGTGTTGCTGCGTCTTGATGATCGAATGCTGTAATCGTTAGACGATGAACAGGCTTATATCCGCGCTTTTCGCCTTTTTCTTCTGTTTGCATAATAGTTACATCATATTCTGTGCTAATATTAAATTGTTTTTTTATTGTGGTCCACACACTCAACATTCTTCCCTCCACCCAAAAGCAAGTATTTACTCTTTTACGTCATGTATTCTTATATAATTAGTGATAAAATCCGAAAACCCTTTATCGAATCAAAACGTTTTTTGTCGAAATTACTAGTTTTTTCTTATTAATCATGTACATAAAATATTTGTTTCTCATTTTATCACTAGTTGTTTTTGAATGGATGAATCAATAGGCCTACTTAAACAAATTGAAATATTAACGAAAAAAATGTAACCATTACTACTATTTTTTGTTAGATATACTCTTAGAAAGAAGATAGATTCCTAACGACCAAGCAAGTCCTAAACAATATCCTGCTAGTATATCAGTTAAGAAATGTACGCCTAAATACAAACGGCTAAAGCCAATTAATAAAATAAGAATGGCAATTACGCATGTAGCCGCCGTTTTAATTGCCCTGCTTCTTGTATACATCCATATTAACAAAAGTAATCCGCTGTAAAACGCCATTGAGTTCATGGCATGTCCGCTCGGAAAACTATAGTGAGATGCGGGAACGACTTGACTCCAGTCAGGTCTTGGTCTCGCAAAAATTCCCTTTAATCCCCAATTTAACGCACGAACTCCCCAGAAAACGAGCGTCATATATAAAGCGAGCAATCCTTTTCGTTTATAGAGAAGGAATACCATAACCGCAAACCATATGGGTGCAGTTACATACCAAGATCCTACGGTTGTTATAAATATGATGATGGATGTTAACGTGTCCGTCCTCCATCCTTCAATAGTGTGAAGTACATTAAAGTCAAGCTGTTTCACCCAAGGTGTATTAAATGTAAATAATATGAATAAAAAGAAAGCTAAGAGAGATGCAATAAATAGAGAATATTTTGTAGTACGATTTACCATTTTTTATTTCCTCCAACCTATTAAAAGAAAAAGCATGTAGCGTTCTACATGCTTTACTTATTCACACGTTTTGGCTGAATATAGTCTTCTGGCTTAGGAGCTTGATGAACGACAAATTCAGCCGAAAATTCCTCTTTTGTATACAGTTTTGCACTTGTTTTTTTCGTGTGTTTCGATTGCGACATATCTCTCTCTCCTTTCTTTTTACTGTCTTTAATATACGAAAAAAAAAGGAGAGCTATGCACTTTAGCTATAGCGTGAAATAATATTGCTTAATATATTTTTCAACTGAGGAATTTCTTTTTCAGAAACATGAATACGAACGAGCGACTCATCTGCATCTAACATTTCAGATAAAAACCCGCCAAATCCTCTTGCTCGTCGATCCACTTCTATAAATAAGTCGTAGTCATGCAAGCCGCTTGGCTGCACGATAATTTCAATTTCATCTACTTTCCCAGCGTACACTCCACCGCTTGGAACAAATTCAAATTCTTGAACAAAAGGAAGTCTTTTTCTCATCTTGTGAGGAGCTTCTTCGCATTCGACTTGGCGTAAGCGAAAGCCAAGCTGTTCCATAGCTTCAATTGTGCTTGTTACCATCTGATTAGGAAGCACCTTTACATGATCAATATCCGACGGATCAACCGCGTCTTTAATATCGAGGCTCGTCGCCACCCACACTCGGGTTCTCCCTAATGTAACAGGTGTATCATCAGGCAGCTGAAATGTAAAAGGAATAGACTTCGTTTCAGCTGGTTGAATCGTGAACGGGTCATTAATTTTAAACGTATTAAGTTCAATATCCTGCTTATATTTTTTATCGTCTCTTTCTTTTACATAGGTTGTGAATAGACGCAGATAGATGCTGTCAATTTTCTGTTCAACATTGCCTCCGTACACTTCAACAATCCCTTCAATCGTTTCACCAGCACGAAATTCATCATTAACAAGCTTAGCGTCCACTCTCGCTGCACCAATTCCAATGCGGGCTAACGCTTTATTAAATAGCGCCATATTTTCCCCTCCCCGAGTTCTTACTGTTCATATAGTTATAAATATCTTTTTGTAAACTTTTAATACTTTCATACGATTCATCTGCTCTCAGCATTTTTTGAATGACGGTCTTAATAGGTGCTGACAAACTTAGCTCTTGCTCCCAGCTTCTTTCTTGTTTCTCCGTCGGCTCATAACCAGAATATAATAAAAATAAAAGAAAATGACCAAGCGCATAGATATCGCTTGCAACAGATGTTTGCCTCATATACTGCTGTTCTTCTATAAGGCTGCTTGTTTCTTCATGATCGCCTAAAAATCTAGCAAGACCAAAGTCAATAACATAGATGGTTCCATTAACGTCTATAATGTTTGGGATACGAAGATCGCGGTGAACAATTCCCTGCTCATGAATAACGGAAACTACGTCTAGGATATCAAGTAAAATTTTAAGCGCTTTTTCTTCCGTATACACGCACTTCTCTTCAAAAATTAAATCTTCAAACGTTTTTCCTTGAATCAGCTCCATCACTAGGAAACATCCTTCATCGGTTTCGACAGCTTCATACAGTGAAGGAATTTGAGGATGATTTAATTGAGACAGCAGTTTCGCTTCATAATGATAAGACTTCAGCCCTTGAGACGTACGCTGCTTCGTTTTACGGAGCTGCTTTACTACTACCTTTTTTTGTTGCACAATGTCGTTAGCAACATATGTTATACCATAGCTTCCCATTCCCAGTACGTTTATGATTTCATAGCGTTCACAAATGACTTTTCCTTTTTTAAAAGGACGGTCAACCAGCCAGCGATGAAGGTATTTGAACATTCGTTTTTTCATTCTAAATCAACTTGAGAAAAAGCTTGAGAAGAAGCTTCCACTTTTGCGTTTGCGCTTGTAGTGGTGATGGCCATATTTTGAATGACTGTGGCTGTCATAATATTTACTTCGTTTATAATCGCTACTGCTGCTATGGTGACGTGGACCTTGATAATGATGATCACTGCTGCTGTAGTGGCGTGGACGTCGATAGTGTCGGTCACTGCTGCTGTAGCGTCGATGTTTAGATCCAGTTAATGATTCAAATATTTTTCTGAACATAGAGAAAACCTCTTTCCTTAACATTTGTTACCCTTTATACGTACGAAATGTTATAAAGGTTTCAAAAAATCCCTTACCCTTTTTCTATATAGTTAAACGTTTCAAAGGAGGCCTAACATGACTTCTACTAACACAAATTCCCTCATTAGATTGGAGGATGTCCTTCGCCTGCAGCAAATGATGCAGCTCAAACCTCCTGCTATTTTCCCACTGTCTTTTATCGGAGAAGACGTAAACTTGATTAAAGAGATTCGAAAAAAAGTAAAAAAAGCTAATCAAAACAACGTTACGCGCACACAAGCTTATTTGGACTATTATCAAAAGCATCCTGAAATTCACTGGGCTCTTTTAGCCCACTTGGTTTCACGAAACGGCGGCTATTATATGACAGACCTTTCTACTACCTTAATAAAATCCCTGCTTTCGCCAGAAAAACAGCACGCGTACTTCTTGTTTTTAGAACACTCTAATTCTGCCATTTTTCATGATGCTTACGCTCAGCTTTTGCTCTATGAAAAAAGCAAAGAGCAAAACAGCAATTTGTTTCATTTACTCCCCGCTTTTCACGTATCTTCTTTTATGATAGCTGTTTGGAATGATTTTTGGCAGTATAGAAACAACCCCCTCTTATCAATAGCCCTGATTGTGAACGAACAATATCATATCGAAAAAAACGTTCTTTTTAAAAAAGAGTTTCAGCAGGATGTTCTTCATTCTTGGCAGTTTCACACTCAAAACTTTCTCGGTATGACTCAAATCATCTTTCCATATTATTCAGGTAATAAAATTGATTTAAGTGGAACGAAAGTGTATCATTTTGAGTCTGTCGTAAGACGGATTGAAGTGGGAAAAACTTTATACGCTCTTCTTTTTTATTCAAACTTGCATGATGCTATCTATACTTTTAGCCTTAAACATCCTCATACAGGGTCTCGAAGCGACTATAATTCAGATATATTTACAAATGATAGAACACATTCCAAAAAGCTCTATAGTCCGACTTTAAATATGAGCTGGGGAGATCGCGTACATCTTTTTTTAAGAAAAGATGATTGGTTTGAAGACGAAAGCATATTTTCTCTCCTTGAGTCTATTCCTGCTTCTTCAGTAAAAAAAATCCCCCTTCAGCATCATATAAAAGTGCAATCTGCCATTAAAGCAGCTAATCCTTTTTCATAACCGCTGCCTCATAAACAAAACGACGAGTTTCCCCGTCGTTACAGATGTATCTATCTTTTTATTCTTCATCTTGCTCATCAATAATACATTTATCAATGAGATAATCAAAAGTTATATCCGCTAATTCGCCTAGCTCTTCTTCAGCGGGCACATAGCCTCGCTTGACTAGTTCATTGTAAAAGAACTCCGCAATTTCTTCCGTATCAATGACCACTTCGATTTCTTTCACAATATCACTCCTTATCCCGTTTGAACGGATTAGCGTACCTTATTTTTCTTAAAATAGGTTTACTTCATCTGCTGCTTGAAGTTTTACCTTATACACATTTATGAACAATTTGGCAATAGTATGTCTAAAATTTCAACAGTTTAAATAGAAAGGTAATTATACCCATTATTTTTTTATTACCATCGCCGTATACACAATAAAAGATAGCTAAGAGAGATATGATCTATCTCGGCTATCTTTTATTTATTAGGCATCTACCTACTATTTTCCTTGTTCGGATTTTGCTATCTTTTTTAAATGTTTTAGCACTAAGTTCATAACTTCAGCGTATTCTTCATCTTCAAAAAGCTCATACAAAAATTTATAATCGTTGTACACATCTAAAAGACCGTTTATAATCTCATGCTTTTCTTTAGTTAACCTCACTTCTTCTTTTTCAGAACCGTTTTGTTTTTTCATCTTTGGTAGCAACTCCGTCTTTTTAATTTCTTTACCTAAATACAACATATCAATACTTTGAGAGTAATTTTCTGTTTCCTCATGAGGAGTTACGAGAATGAGTTCTTCTTCACTAGCCTCAAGCCATTCTCCATCTGTTACACGCGACAATTCATAGACAATATCTTCCCATGAATCCTCTTTATAACGCCATATTTCTGTTCGAATACCAATGATTTTAAATAACTCTTTTCCATAATTAAAAACCTGGACGATATCGCCGAAGAAAAATTTATATTCAAGCTCTACTCTTTCCTGTACTAATATTTGACCTTCATATTCTTCTAGAAGCTCAATTGTATCTTCTAAAAAAAGACCTTCACTATGGTTAATTTCGTATACAAAAATCCCATCCATCACTTTTATATCGGTAATAGTGCCAACGGTCCCGTATATTGTTACAACGACTGTTTCACCAATTCCGTATTTAGGTTTTTTCTTCCCTGCCATCGTCGCACCTCCTTAGTAAACATACACCTACTGAAAAGTTACAATATTATATGCAGTAACTAAAAAAGGGGAAGTATAACATCTTTAGAACCAAGCCTTTATTATCTATTGCCCTCTATCATTTTTACTCCTGCTTATCATACGGGCTGAGGAAAATAAAAAGAGGTTGAGACCTAACGAAATCACTCCCATCTAAAGACGAACAAATGGGATAAACGCGCTAATATGAATCACTTGTTCCACCGCCGTTGATTTCCGTGCAAGACTTCGCTTTCCGCGGGCGACCGATGAGCCTCCTCGTCGCATACGCTCCTGCGGAGTCTCACCTCTTCCGCTTTTCCCGCAGGAGTCTTCGCCCTGCCCTCCAATCAACAGTTAGAAGCACCTACATACAGTAAACCTGTATTCACGACCACAATAAAAAGATCCGAACGATTCATCGTTCGGATCTTCTTTCAACTAAAATACTTTTATCCCAGCCTCTTTTTATTTTCTCACGCATTATTTTGATAAAGCTCCCATGCTTCGTCAAATACGGTCATACTTGATACATAATGCCCGTTGAGCTCTAAATAAGAGCTCAGCTCGTCATAATCTGTTGAAGACTTCGGGAAACTGTGGTCATCATAAGCACTTCGCGCAAACTCTCCCATCGGATCATGTTTTTTATTTGATCGGAATTTCATTATATAGTGATAAAAGGATTTCATCGTACTCCCCCCTCAAGCGGTATGTGTATCTTTTCTATCATTTTTTCAAGAAATCGACAACTCTCTACTGTGATATGTAGATGTCGAACACTACAATATAAATGTTTTACCGGACAAAAAATATTAAATTCATGTTACAGTTGCAAAACAAATTTCCCTATTAGCGTAACGAATAAATATTGTTATATCAATATTTTTCTTTTTTCAAAAAGACATTTGTAACAAAAACACATCGTTTTTATAATAAAAGCGTTGATTCGACAGGTTTTTCAAACCTTTATATCATTGCAAAAAAGAAGAATTCATGTTTTAATTCCGTAGTGAAAGGTTATTCTAACAATAATCGCCATTTAAATAAATCTTGTTGGTGGGAGGTTTACATCAGCATATGTTGAGGAAAAATAATACCATGAATACTCGAAATGCTTACTTTGATAATGCTAAATTCGTATTAATCTTTTTAGTTGTATTTGGACACATGATTTCTCCGTACCGAACAGATAGTAGTGGAATGCTGTCTATTTACCACTTTATCTTTATTTTCCATATGCCTGTTTTTATTTTACTAGCAGGTTATTTCTCGAAAAATTTTCACAAAAAAGGATATTATAAAAAAATATTTACAAAGGTGGCTCTGCCTTACTTAGCTTTCCAAACCATCTATACGCTTTATTATAGTGTGCTTTATACGGATGAAACGTACACGCTTCAATATTTGGTTCCTAGATGGGCAATGTGGTTTCTACTGAGCTTAATTTTTTGGAAATTAATGCTGCCTTTCTTTGCGAAATTTCCGATGTGGATTAGCTTAACAGTCTCTATTTCGCTTGGACTTGCAATGGGCTTCATTGATATTGACGGATTTGATAAAATTCTAAGCATTAGCCGAATGTTTGTCTTCTTCCCGTTTTTCCTGTTAGGCTACTATTTGTCACAGCGACAAGAGCCTTTTACAAATCTTTTGACAGCGCGAAATCGAATCATTGCATCTATCGTATTGCTTGTTACTTTGATTGGAAGCTATTCTTTCCTAGATGACACGGCTTACACCGATATGCTGTATGGAACGAACACGTACGACAATGTAGCCGAATTTTTAATGCGCGTTTCTCACTACGGAATTGCTTTTCTTGTATCTTTTGCCTTTATGGCTTTGATTCCAACGCGTGGTTTTGCTTTAACAAGCATTGGGCAGCGATCATTATACGTGTATTTATTGCACGGCTTCATTTTAAAATGGTTCTTTACAACCGACTTCTCAAAAAGTCTAGAGCCAACATCGTGGGGTATTATCGTCTTAATCGCATTGTCCATTTTAGTAACCATGCTTCTCGGCAGCCGTATTGTCGATTGGTTCATCACCGTCACCAAGCTCACCGTTCAGTTTGTTACACCTAAAAAAGCCATTCAGAAATTTTCATTAGCATTCAAACGCACGTTTTCATAAAAGTCATACTCCTAAAGGAGTATGACTTTTTTCATTTTCTTTAGAGAAACCAAGTAAATAATTTCATTTTGCTGAATTTTATGTTAACGTTTTAATATCTAAAGGAAGGGAGTTTTCCAAGATGGAATTAGCATATTATGCTGGAAAGTTTAGAGATATCAATGAGGCTGTTATTCCAATTGATGAACGCGGTCACCAGTTTGGAGATGGTGTTTATGAATTTATTCGCGTATACAAAGGAGTTCCGTTTTCAATTGAACGTCATTTAGACCGCTTGGAGAGAAGTGCAAAAGCAATCTTTATTGAACTGCCTGTTTCAAGACAAGAGCTAAAGGACATCATTCATCAAGCAATGGAAAAATCAACGTTAAAAGACGCTGATATTTACATTCAAGTTACGCGCGGGATCGCTCCTCGAAATCATTTATTTCCCGACGCGCCTGCACAATTAGCACTCACAATACGCCACCCTCGCCAAACGCCTGAGGAAGCCTATGAAAAAGGAATTTCCACGCTTCTTTTAGAAGATGAACGATGGGCTAATTGCTATATCAAATCATTGAACCTACTTCCTAATCTTCTGGCCAAACAAGCTGCGGCTTCTAAAGGGTGTAAAGAAGCTATTCTAGTAAAAGACGGATACATAACCGAAGGGTCGAGCAGCAATGTATTTGCGATAAAAGACAGCGTCTTGTTCACGACTCCTGCCACAAGAAAAATTCTATCCGGTATTACGCGCGCTAACGTGTTGGAATGTGCGCAGGAGCAGGCCATTCAAATCCGAGAACAAAACATGACTCCTTCCTTTTTAAAAGACGCTGACGAAGTTTTTATTACAAGCACGTCTGTTGGTCTTTTGCCCGTTTCGAAAATAGATGAAGTCGAACTTCCAACTGTTCGTCCTGTTACAGTGGCTTTAAAACACGCCTACAGCCTACGTACTGCTGGAACAAATGCTTATCAATAAGCAAAACCGCCCCTTACAAAATAAGGGGCGGTTTCTTAGAATTTGAAGTAGTTGCGCTTTAATAATCTTGGTACTTTTAATAGCTCATCATACCGAATGGATTCATTAAGCTTTTTTGTGTCGATAAGAAGCAGCTGTGTTTCCACTTCTTCTATGGTCTCTTCTTCTTGATATGACATCCCGCAAGCTGAACAGCTGATACATGGCATATGAGTAATTTCAATACTTCTCGTTCCATCTGGCAATTCCCAGTATGCAGTATTCGTTGTTTCTACCGCTTTTTCTTCTTCGCACCATGCGCATTGAACAGTCATATTACAGGACCTCCTTAAGGTGATGGAGCATCGTCATTTTTACCTTCTTTTTTTAATTGAGCTTTAAACTTTTTATCTTTTAATTCATCTCTTTTTTCACGTTTATCTTTTAGGCTTTCGTGAGCACTATCACTTTCATACGTTTTACGTCTTTTGACTCTCCCTAGCCCTTCCGGTACAAGGTTGAATTGAGTGTCATTCATAAGACCCGAGATGCCAATGGAAGAATCCTTAGCATCAGATGCTGGATAAATAGCTCGAAAATAATCATCTGCACGCCCAGGCACGTAGCTTTCTGGCTCCGGATACGTCGTAATCACGCCTTCAAAGTTTCGCAGAACAACTTTACTTGCACTTTGACTAATAATATAGTTTGGCTGAACTGCAATCTTTCCTCCTCCTCCCGGAGCATCAATAACAAACGTTGGAACGGCATATCCAGACGTATGACCTCGTAGCCCTTCCATAATTTCGAGTCCTTTGGAAACAGGTGCGCGGAAATGCCCGATTCCTTCTGATAAATCACACTGATAAATATAGTAAGGGCGAACTCGTATTTTTACTAAATCATGCATAAGCTTTTTCATGATAGCTACACTGTCATTAATCCCAGCTAAAATAACCGCTTGATTTCCAACTGGAACTCCCGCATCGACAAGCATTTCACATGCCTTTTTTGTTTCTTCCGTAATTTCAATGGAGGTATTAAAGTGCGTATTCAACCAAACTGGATGATATTTCCTTAAAATTGCACATAAATTTTCTGTTATTCGCTGCGGAAACACAACGGGTGCTCTTGTGCCAATTCGAATAATTTCCACATGAGGAATAGCTCTTAAATTCTTCAAAATATATTCTAAAATATTGTCATTAATCAGCAAGCCATCACCGCCTGAAATGAGTACATCTCGTACTTCAGGTGTTTTAGCGATATAAGCAATCGCAGCATCTAGCTGTTTTTTTGGGACGCCCATTCCGATTTGTCCTGAAAACCTTCTTCGTGTACAGTATCTGCAGTACATGGAACATTGATTGGTAACTAAAAACAAGACACGATCAGGATAGCGATGAGTCAACCCTGGTACTGGAGAATCTTCGTCTTCATCTAGGGGATCTTCTAGATCGTATTTTGTTTTATGAAGTTCTTTGCCAACAGGAACAGACTGCATGCGAACGGGGCATCGAGGATCGTCTGGGTTCATTAAAGATGCATAGTAAGGCGTAATATTGAGCGGAATTGTTTTGGTTGAAATGCGTACTCCTTCTTCTTCTTCAGGAGTTAAGTTAATGACTTTTTTTAAATCGTCTAACGTTCGAATAGTGTTTGTTAATTGCCAAATCCAGTCATTCCATTTTTCTTCAGGAACATCTTTCCATAACTCAATGTCTTTCCAATGTCGGGACGGCTTATATAAATCATATAACATACAATCGCTCCTTTATGAAGATTTACTATTGTTATATGTTACAGCCCATAAATTGGTTAATTATTTCTCACCCCTTACTTTTTGACAAATCCTTCACCCATACATTCATATCTTCTAACGATTTATAGATGTAACAATTATTCGTTAGCCGTCCTGTATAGGTATAACGAAGCTGATGAAAAGCTGCATTCATCCCCATTGAAAGCGCTCTCGCTATTGTATATGCACAAAAAATATGCCGCTGTTTTAGCTCAACCTCTAGTGCGCTTAATAAATGCTTCATTAATCCATATTTTCGGTAAGCAGGAAGAGTTGCACAATCCGTTAGTTCAGCATTGTGATAAACGTAATCAATTTCAGCAGAGGCAGCGCTCACGATATCGTTCTTGTCAGCGATGACATAAAACAAACTACCTTCTTGAAGCAAACGAGAGAGATACTCTTCTTCGTAGAGGGGAGTAGGATATACTGTGAAGATTTGACGGTAGAGCTGAGAAAGCTGTTTAGCATCAGATGAAATTGCTCGGCGCATAATCAGTTGACTTGATAAAGGAGAATAATCAGATGTCGGCAAATTCCAAACATCTTGAAGCAGCTCGGTTTCTTTTAACGTCTCCCAGCTGTCTCGTCGGGATTGCGACGTATAGTAGCACAAAAGATACGCGTCACTTCCGTTAAAATAATGGGAAATAGTTGCTTCTAAAGAAAACCCCAAGCTCATCCAGTCCAAAAGATGTTCTGCACGTGCTTTTATAATCCACTTTTCGTACGTTCCCTTATCAATTTCTTTGTACATGTAGCTGTAAATATCTTTCACGTTTCCCCGGTAATCATCTATTCTCAGACGCTTGTTACATTCATCTAAAAAAAGAGCCATAGCAAAGGTTGGTTGACAAACATTTTCTTGTTTCGCCATTTGTTTGTATCCCCTCTCTCCTTTTTAGCTTAGTCCGCAATGCTGCACCAGTCTGCTACGGTGAGAGCAATAATTTCTGCTGCGTCAAGCATCGTTTGAATACAAATATACTCATTCGGAAAATGGGCCACTTCTGTTACGCCCGGTCCAAAAACAACTGTTGGAATATCTCCTACTTGTGACAATATCCCTCCGTCTGTTCCCCAAGGAGATGCTTCAATGATCGGCTGTTTCTGTTTCACTTGATAAAAGGAGGTTGAAAGAGAGGTCATAAGCGGATGCTCTAATTCAATTTCACCGGGAAGCCAGTGGGCCCCAAACCATTCCAAATCGACAGGATGTTCAGCAAACCACTCATCACACTGAGGCAAAAGTTCAAGCCACGATTTCATTTCTGCTCTGACATTCTTCATTTTTTCATGCGGAGCAACACCTATCCTGCCTTCTAATACTACTTGATCAGCGACTGAAGAAGGCCACGTTCCGCCTTGTATATTTCCGATATTAATCGGCACGGGAATGGGAATTTTATTATAGAGCGGGTCTGTAATCCGGCTGTTTCTCTCTTTTTCAAGGTGCTCAATATGTTTAAGCACAACAGCTGCTTTTTCAATGGCACTCACGCCTTCATAGCGAGTCCCTCCATGTGCTGCTACTCCATGTACGGTCACTCGAAACCACATGGAACCTTGCTGTTTAGGAAAAACTTTCATGTTGGTTGGTTCTGGAATAATTGCACCGTCTGCTTTATACCCTCTAAGTACGCATGAAAGTGTTCCTGCACCTCCGCTTTCCTCTTCTACTACACTTTGAAAAATAACATCTCCTTTTAATGAAATACCTAGCTCTTTCAGCGCTTGAATAGCTAAAAGTAACGACACATTCCCTCCTTTCATATCCGTCGCGCCGCGCCCATATAAATTTCCATCTTTTACAACTGCCGCATAAGGGTCTTCCCTCCACTGTGAAAGATCTCCAGGAGGCACCACATCAATATGCCCATTCAAAATGATGGATTTCCCTCCACCTTTCCCTTTTAACACGCCTACCACATTCGGGCTATCTCGAAAATTAGAACGGTTGGAGGCAAAAGCTTCGTGGGTACGAAGTACTTTTTCATCTGGTTCCCATATATCAATATCTAATTGCAACTGTCGAAGGCGTTCAATGACAATTGCCTGGGCATGCTTTTCAGAACCCTGTACGCTAGCTTCCTCTACGAAACGCTTGAGTAACCGCACTGCACTTTGACGATGCTCTGTCATCCAGTTATGAATAGATTGCTGTATGCTCATATAATGGCCCTCCTTATGATATCGTAATCAATTGATCACTCAGGCGAACTGTTGCTTCTGTTGAACCCAAAATATCCTCCACGGTATAAGGAGACATTAGCTCTGTTAAAAGAAGCGCGTCTTTTTCTACTTTAAAAACCGCCCGATCCGTAATAACTAATCCCACGCAGCCCGAAGCAGTAAGAGGCAAAGAACACGTCTTAACTAGCTTTGGTTTTCCTGTCTTGCTCGTATGATTCATCAGCACAATGACTTTTTTCGCTTTTTGAGCTAATTCCATCGCTCCTCCCATCCCCGGAACTCGCTTACCTGGCACAATCCAATTAGCTAAATCCCCTTTTTCACTCACTTCTAACGCACCAAGAATGGTCATATCGACATATCCTTTTCGAATCATCGCAAAGGCCGTAGCACTATCACAGTATGAAGCCCCTTGAACGGTAGTTGTTGGATAGCCTGCTGCATTGCAGACATTCTCATCTTCTTCACCTAAAGGAGGCGAAGATCCTAATCCTAAAATTCCGTTTTCAGCATGAAACATCACATGAACAGCGCTTGGTACGTAATTAGGAATAAGAGAAGGAATGCCGATCCCTAAGTTAACAATCATGCCGTTTTTAATTTCAGCCGCAGCACGTTTTGCGATACGATGACGAATATCTATTCCCAAACCCATTTCCAATTCACTCCTTTTGAAGGAACAATATAATCTACAAATACTCCTGACGTCATCACGTTCTCTGGGTCAATGTCGCCAAGAGGAACAATTTCATCCACTTCAGCGATGGTTATACGACCTGCCATTGCCATTAATGGATTAGTATTTCGAGCGCTTTTATCATAAAGCAAGTTTCCAAATGGATCAGCTTTTTTTGCATATACAAAAGCGATGTCGGCTGTGAGCGGTTTTTCAACTAAAAATGTCTTGCCGTCTACTTCTACTTTTTCTTTTCCAAATTGAATAATGTCATTTTCTATTCCTACATCAACCAGTACTCCTCCAAGTCCAACTCCTCCCGCTCGAATACGCTCGGCAAGCGTTCCTTGAGGGGAAAACTCAACTTTCAGCTTTTCTTCCGTCATCAGCGTTCCAGCTACTGGGTTCGATCCAATGTGAGAAGCGATCAGCTTTTGAATCCTTCCTTGACTAACCAATTTTCCCGCACCAATATGAGGAAAGCCTGCATCATTACAAATCAACGTGAAATTTGATTTTTTGCTTTCAATAAGACTCTCAATGAGAGAAGGCGGACTGCCTACTCCTCCAAACCCTCCTATCATTAGCGTAGCAGCATGATCGACATATTCAATCGCTTGTTCCACAGTTGTAATCTTTTGAAATGAGTTTTCGACCTTTGTCACTTATTTCACCTCATTTCTCTGTTTTTCATTTTGCACTTCATGTAATGTTTTCGAAAGCAGATCGACCGCTTCATCAAGTTGATGATGAGTAATCGTAAATGGTGGTGCAATAATAACACCGTCTCCTTCGACTCCGTCTGTTCCTGCTTGTGAAGGATAAAGGAGCAGACCATTTTTTTGGGCTTTACTTATTACGCGCGCCGTCATATTTTCAGAGGATGAAAAAGGCTCCTTCGTTTTTGGATTTCGCACAAGCTCAAGACCAATTAGTAAGCCTTTGCCTCGTATATCGCCAATGATAGGATAGAGAAGTTGAAGCTCCTTCAATTTTTCTACTAAATAAGCTCCTTTCAGCGCTACTTTTTGAACAAGATTATGCTTTTCAATATAGGTTAAAACTGCTAGCCCCACAGCGGATGACAGCGGGTTAGCGCTTAGCGTATGTCCGCTCATAATTAATTTGGATCCGTTCATGATAGGTTCAATCGTTTTGCTGCTCGCCAAGGTAACGGCTATCGGTGTATATCCTGCTCCCACTCCTTTTCCAAGAGTCATGATGTCCGGCTTAGCTCCCCAGTGCTCATACGCAAACATCACGCCTGTACGTCCAACGCCCGTCATGACTTCATCGGCTATCCATAACACATCATATTTATCACAAATTCCTCTTATCACTTCATAATAGCCCGCAGGAGGCGTAAGGGCTGCCCCGGCTGCTCCTACAATGGGCTCTGTAATAAAAGCAGCAATATGTTCAGGTCCAGTTCGTTTGATAACTGCTTCTAATTCGCGAGCACAGGCAAGATTACAGGATGGATAGGTTTGATGAAATGGACATCGATAGCAATAAGGAGGTGAGACGGAAGGGTAATCTTCAAGCAAAGAGGCGAAGCGTTTTCGTCTTCCAATGTGCCCGGACATAGAAAGAGCTCCTATTGTAATACCGTGATAGCTCATCCAGCGTGACAAAACCTTTGTTTTAGTAGGCTTTCCTTGCTCTTGAAAATGCTGGATTGCCGTTTTCATTGCCGTTTCAGTCGCTTCTGTCCCACTGTTAACAAAAAAGCTCCACTCAAAATGATTGCCGCTTAATTCACATAATTTTTTAGCTAAGGCTTCTGTCGTATCACTTGTAAATTGCGACCGGTATACGAACGCAACTTTCTGTGCCTGATCCGTCATCGCATCAATAATTTCTTTGACGCCGTGTCCGATACTTGCTGTGACTGCCCCTGACGAAGCATCTATGTACCTTTTTCCATTTTGGTCGTACAAATAAATCCCTTTTCCATATGAAATAACTGGATAATCGTCGTCGAGCAGCGGCTTTATCACATGGGTTTTATTCATTTCCGCACTCTCCTTTCAAACACACACTCTTATTAAACTGTATGCTGAAAAGAAGAGTTTCTTGCCAATAAAAAAAGCCCTAGCATATAGCTAGAGCTTTTACACTTACTAAGCTGATTGCGTTACAGATTTATCGATACGCTTTGCTTCTGACTCAGCCATGATAACAGCACATGCAGCGTCTCCCCTAATATTTACAGATATACAAATATAGATGTATGAAATCATCGCTTGAATAATATTCAAAGGCAACATATCAGTGAATTTTTTCATTTAACATTTCTTTGGCCTTCAAAAAAGATTGTTCATATAGCAAAACACTAACGCACTTCTTTCCAGCTGTTAATTTTTATCATTTTTGTTACAATAAAGTTATCTAATTTTACCAAGGAGACCTACATATGTTTAAAGTATTAATTGTAGAAGACGACCCTAAAATTGCCAGTTTGTTAGAAGAACATTTGCACAAATACGGATTAGAGGCCCAGTCTGTCAAAAATTTCGACACCATTCTAAATGAATTTCAAGAGATTAATCCCCATCTTGTACTTCTTGATGTAAACTTACCAAAATTTGATGGATTTTATTGGTGCAGACAAATACGGGCATTATCGACTTGTCCTATTCTATTTATTTCTGCTCGAGACGGGAAAATGGATCAGGTAATGGCTTTGGAAAATGGAGCTGATGATTATATTACAAAACCGTTTGATTATGATATTGCTATAGCTAAAATCAACAGCCACCTGCGTCGTGCCTATGGTTCCTATGCAGCGAATAAACAAGAAAGAATCATTCGTATCGAAGAATTAACATTATTTCCAGAAAGACTCACACTCGAATTTAATTGTAAAATCATAGAGCTTAGTCATACAGAAAGTAAAATTATTGAAGCACTTATCGAAAGAGCAGAGAGAGTTGTAAGCAGAGACAAGCTGCTTGAAAAGATTTGGGATGACCAGCCGTTTGTAGATGAGAATACATTAAATGTATATATGACTCGTGTACGAAAAAAGTTGAAAGATATAGGGATAGAAAAAGCGGTTGAGACAATAAGAGGAACAGGATACATCTTCCACCCAGCACGGGGGTTAAAAAAGTGAAATTATTTTTAACAGAACATGTCCCTTTTACTATTTTTTATTTCGTTCAGCTCTTTTTAACATGTCTGATTTGCTGGTTAGACGGCTTTACTCACCTTTTTACTCTTTTGTATGCTTGCTTATTAAGCACCGCTCTTTACATAGGTTATTTAGTATACCGCTACGTTTCTCATCGTGATTTTTATATGCGCTTATCTGCACCTTCTCTTCAACCAGAGGGATTGATGAGCTCTTCTCAAAGAAGTCCTTTAACGAAAGCACTTAGAGAGTCTTTATCAAGTCAGTTTGAACAATTTCATAATAAACTTTACGCATCTGAACATCAGTTAAATAAACAAATTACCTTTATTAATCAATGGGTGCATCATATGAAGACTCCGCTATCCGTAATTTACTTAACTATTCAAGATCAAGACGATCCTATATTCACTAGTATTCAAGATGAAGTAGATCGTATCCAAAAAGGGCTTGAAACCATTTTATATACGTCAAGATTGTCAGTCTTCTCTCATGACTTCCAAGCAGAAAGCATTTCGCTCGCACAATTTGTTAAAGACGTCTGTTCTTCTCATAAGCGGTTGTTTATTCGAAATCGTGTCTATCCCTCTATAGAAATAGATGATCAGGCAGTGGTCGCTTCTGATGAAAAATGGCTTGCTTTTGTCCTGACTCAACTGTTAACGAATGCCGTACGCTACTCTGCAAACATCAGTCAAACAATAGCTATTTCCTCTTACAAACGTGGAAAACAGCTCGTGCTCGAAATAAAAGACTTTGGCATCGGCATTCCTCCTCAAGACCAAAAACGTGTGTTTAATGCCTATTTCACTGGTGAAAACGGACGAAAATACCAAGAATCTACCGGAATGGGCCTGTATTTAGTAAAAGAAATTTGTAAGCAATTAAATCATCATGTCGAATTGGATTCCAAACAAGACGTGGGTACATCCGTACGTCTAGTCTTTCAGCAAAACCTGGCAGATTCTCCGTTGATAAAGAGACCTTTGTAGGTCTTTTTTCATTTCCTTACAATGTTGTAAGGTTTCTGTAAGATAAACCATTGGAAACACCTTACAAAAACTAGGTAAAATAAATACGTACTCAACATTACATTTATAAAAAGTTGAAAGGAGTTTTTTATGTCTACTATATTAGAAGTTCGAAATTTAACCAAAATATACGAAGGAAAAGTATCATACAAAGCGCTTGATGGCATTCATTTTTCAATCGAAAAAGGTGAATTTGTCGGGATTATGGGTCCTTCAGGTAGCGGAAAAACGACGCTTTTAAATATGGTATCAACTATTGATACTCCAACGGCCGGTGAGATAACGATTAACGGGCGAAATCCTCATAAGTTAAAAAAGAAAGATATCGCGCTGTTTCGCCGCCGAGAGCTTGGCTTTGTATTTCAATATTTCAATTTACTTGATACGCTGACAGTAGAAGAAAATATTATTCTGCCTCTTACGCTCGATAAAGTAAATGTAAAAGAAATGGCTGAACGCGTCGTGTCCGTTACTCGTAAGCTAGGGATTGAAGGTATTTTAAAGAAAAGAACGTACGAAGTTTCGGGAGGACAGATGCAGCGTACAGCCATTGCGAGAGCTATTATACATCACCCTCAGCTAATTCTAGCCGATGAGCCTACCGGAAACTTAGATTCCAAAGCATCAAAAGATGTGATGGAAACACTTCAGCACTTAAATAAAGAAGAAAATGCAACAATGATGATGGTAACTCATGATGCCTTAGCAGCTAGCTATTGTGATCGCGTTATTTTTATTAAAGATGGTGAACTTTACAATGAAATTTACCGCGGGCAAAACCGTCAGGCCTTTTATCAGCAGATTATAGATGTGTTATCAGTATTAGGAGGAGACGCTCATGAACTTTCGGCAGCTCGCTTTTAATAACGTCTTTCGAAACAAACGCACGTATGCCGCTTACTTTTTAAGCAGTGCTTTTTCAGTAACCATCTTCTTTTTATATGCCGTTTTTATTTTTCATCCCGATATTGAAGAAGGTGTAACAAGAGAAATTGCTAAAAAAGGCATGACAGCCGCTGAATATATTATTTATGTCTTTTCTTTTTTCTTTGTCCTTTATTCTGTAAGTGCCTTTTTGAAATCACGCAAACGGGAATTTGGGATTTTCATCATGCACGGAATGTCTAAAAGTCAGCTTAATACGATGATTTTTTTAGAAAACATGATTATTGGGTTCGCTGCGACCATCACCGGTATCGGCGTGGGTATGCTTCTAGCCAAGCTTTATTTATTGATTGGCTCTAATATTATTTCGATGGACGAGCTTCGCTTTTATATTTCATGGAAAGCACTTCTTTTAACCGTTGTCGCTTTTACAACATTGTTTTTAGTTATTTCGTTTTTTACTAGCTTCTTTGTTCGAACAAATAAACTTTTGGACCTATTTCAATCAGCGAATAAGCCTAAGAAAGAGCCAAAAGTGTCTGTTATTCTATCTTTAATCGCAGCTGTACTGCTCGGAGGCGGATATTATTTAGCTGCGACCACAACTCTACAAACCATAGGAATTCGCTTTTTCCCTGTAATCCTTATGACGATTGTGGGTACGTATTTCTTTTACACACAGCTTAGCGTCTTTTTACTCAAACTTGTGAAGCGAAATAAATACTTTTATTGGAAACAAACAAGGCTCGTCACGATTTCAGATCTTGCTTATCGAATGAAAGATAATGCTCGCATGTTTTTTCTTGTGACAATTGTTTCGGCTGTGGCTTTTTGTGCAATTGGTGCTCTATCTGCTTTTGGAGGATTTAAGAAAGTATACGAAGAAAAGGCTCAATTTCCTGTTGTTTATCAGTCTGCTGAAAAAAATCCACAGGAAGCGAAGCATTTGCAAGCTATTGAACAAGATTTTCAAAAAGAGCATTTGCCTTTTACTAAGATCCAAACCACAGTTGTTGCTCAAACGGATAAGAAAACAAAGCAGTCTGTTGAACTTATGAAACTGTCAGATTACAACAAATTGGCTAAAACAGTACATGAACCTACTTTATTCTTGAAAGGAAATCAAGCTTATAAAGTCGAAACTGTGATGTATAATCCAGCTCCGCAGAAGCTTCCTGCCTCAGTTGATTTAGCAGAGAGCAACTTTTCTATTAAACCTGTTAAAAAAATTAAAAACAATCTAATCAGTGCAGGAATTATTGGATATAACGTCTATATTTTATCCGACTCCCTATTTAACCAAATTAAAAACCCGCTGCATCCTGTCCATTATTATAGCTACTACACGGAAGAGTGGATGGCTACTAAAAAAATTGGTAAAGAAATTTACGGAAGTAAAAACGGCATCTATACGGGTTCTTACTCAAGCACACCAGAATTTTCATACACATCCAACGGCTATGACTATACTATGATGGCCGATACGTACAAAACCATGCTGTTTGTTGCCCTTTTAGTCGGATGTGTTTTCTTTATCGCAGCCGGAAGCTTTTTATACTTCCGCCTGTACACAGACCTTGACTATGACAAGCGTCAATACAGCACAATTGCTAAAGTAGGCTTAACGGAAAAAGAGCTGAATAAAATTATTACACCCCAGCTTCTTTTACTGTTTTTTATTCCTTTAGCCATTGCATTTGTACACAGCGTTTTTGCTTTTATTGCGCTTCAAAGTATGTTTGAATTTTCAATTCTAAAAGAAACGGCTGTTGTTCTTCTAGGTTTTGGAGCGGTACAAGTTCTTTACTTTTTACTTATTCGCTCTCGTTATTTAACACATATAAAAAAAGCCGTGATGTAAATAAAAGAGGCCGTGACGGCCTCTTTTTTTATACAGTAACAGGTTCAGAACTTGCTTTGCGCTTCTTTAATTTTTCAACGATATCACGCGCTACCCACACACCGCACGCGCTTGCCTGTGCCAGCCCTCGGGTAATACCAGCTCCGTCTCCTCCCACATATAAACCGGAAATTTCAGTTTCAAACTTATCGTTTAGCTTCGGACGAGCTGAGTAAAATTTCGCTTCCACACCGTAAAACAGCGTATGTTCAGATGCTAAACCAGGTGTTACATGATCCAGTGCTTCTGTCATTTCAATTAAGCTTTTCATCGTATTGTAAGGAAGCACTAAGCCCAAATCACCAGGCACAGCTTCTTTTAACGTTGGTTCTAAGAAGCCTTCTTTAATTCGAGTAGCTGTTGAACGACGCCCCTTTAAAATATCTCCGTACTTTTGAACAACCAAGCCGCCGTTTGACAGCATATTAGCTAATCTTGATACTTCGTGCGCGTATTCGTTAGGCTGATCAAATGGATCCGAAAATTTATGAGAAACAAGGAGTGCAAAGTTCGTGTTTTGACTTCCAAGCTTTGGATCTTTGTATGCGTGCCCATTTGCTAACATAATACCTGAATGATTTTCTACTACCACATGTCCTGAAGGATTGCTGCAGAACGTTCTGACTCTTGTACCTACAGACGTATTGTAAATGAATTTTCCTTCGTACAAGTGCTTGTTGATTTCTTCCATAACAACGTTAGATGTTTCTACTCGAACACCGATGTCCACTTGATTGTTAATCATTTTTAAGCGGCGTTTTTTTAGTAAGTCGCTCATCCACTTCGAGCCGTCTCGACCTGGTGAAACCACGACTTTATCAGCTGTAATTCTTTCACCATTTTTTAATTCAATTCCGCGCACAATATGCTGACCGTCTTCTTTTTCTGTTACTAAGTCAGCTACTTCCGTTTTATACTGCATATCAATTTTTTCTTTTAAGTATTCATAAATGCTTTTTAAAATTTCTAAGTTCTGCTCCGTCCCTAAATGACGAACCTGTGCACGCAGCAGCTTTAATCCTGCTGCGTATCCACGTTTTTCAATTTCACGAACTTTATTTGTTAACGGATCCGTAATCGTATCGGTTGCTCCGTGTTTTAAATTAATTTCATCTACATATTTAATTAAATCTACCACCTGTGATTCAGGAAGATAATCCGTCATCCAGCCTCCAAATTCGCTGGTGATATTAAATTTTCCGTCTGAATATGCGCCGGCTCCACCGAAACCATTTGTGATAGAACAGGCAGGCAAACAGCCAGCAAAATCTTTTTTGCCAACCGCAGGCGGGCATTTTTCAATTTTTTTCTGAAGAATCGGACAATTACGTCGATAGATATCGTGTCCTTTATCGATTAATAAAATAGTTGCTTCTGGTAATTTTAACGTTAACTCGTAACAAGTAAAAATTCCAGCGGGCCCTGCCCCTACCACAATAACATCATAATTTGATTTCATTGTACATTCTCCCATCATCTTTTTTCTTTGGGTAAAAGATAAAAGTTATTGACCGAATTTTCTTTTTTTATTATCATTCGGTTATTTTCTAGCCATTTGATAATATATCAAAAACAAACTCTTTAGTCAACAATAAATACGAACATTAAAATAAAATAATATAAAAATATTCGTTTTTATCCCGAACAAATAAAAACCAGTGAACAAATAGCAAGCGCTATGGAATGTTCACTGGTTCTTTAATGTACGGAAGAGCAATTTCTACTTTTGTTCCTACTCCTACTTCACTTGCAAACGAAATGTGCCCTTGATGCTGTTCAATTATTCGGTAACTAATCATTAACCCTAGCCCCGTTCCGGTTTGTTTGGTCGAATAAAACGGTTCACCTAGCCGAGCTAAAGATTGCTCATCAATTCCACAGCCTTCATCCTCAATAATGACCATGCCGTATTCATTTCTTTTCTCAACAGTGACTTTAACTGTACCTTTGGTCATTGACTCAAGCGCATTTTGAATTAAATTAATAAAAACTTGCTTAAGCGCATTTTCTTCACAAAAAATTGTAATCTCATCACTAATCTCATTAATAATACGACAATTTTTATAATTGGCATGTGTATCTAATAGTAACGTCACGTGACGTATGATTTGATTGAGACTTTTAGGGTGATATGAATTTTCAATTTTGGGCTTGGCCAGCGTTAAAAATTCTTGAATAATAGATTCAACGCGATTCAGTTCTTCGAGCATAATATCGTTGTATTCTTCGTTGTACTGTTTGGATGCTTTTAACAGCTGAATAAATCCTTTAATCGCCGTCATTGGATTACGAATTTCATGCGCTACTCCTGCCGCTAACTTGCTCACCATTGTAAGCTTTTCAGATTTGCTTGCCATTTCATCATATTTTTTTCGATCCGTTACGTCCCGAATGATATACTGAATGGCATCCTGTCCTTCAAACTTAATCTTGGTTGCTGAAGATTCAATAATGACGACTCCTTTTTTAGTCAATAGTTTCACGTCCACGCGCGGCCTCACAGACATTCCATTCATCAGCTGAACCATTCGTTCTTTTACGATTTCTAAATGCTCAGGATGAATAAAATGAAGCCAAGGACGCCCGATATACTCTTCTTTTTTCTCACCGCCAAGAAGTTTAACACCAGCTGGATTCAAATATTGAATTCTGCCTTCTCTTGTTACGATAAATGCATCTTGGCTTTGCTGGACAAACTGCTTATATTGCTTCATTTTCCGAATGACTTCCTCTTGCTTTTCAATACTTGAGGAAAACTCTTTCCACTGAACAACTAAGAGCGGAATATCCCCTTCCGTACGCTGAATATGGATGTGCATCGGAAACTGCTGATCTACTTTTTTCTTAAGTAAAACAACTTCTTCCTCTTGCTTTCTTAACGGTTCCACTTCATGCTTTTCAATAAAAAAGCGATTTGGCTCTTCAAATACGTTACAGGAAAGAAGTCGTTCCTGCGTCGTTTTAAAAAGGTGGCAGCATGCTTCATTTAAAATTTGAATATCTCCATCCATATTCATTACGAGCATTGGTGTAAATGACATTGAAAATAGCTGTTGAAATACTTTTTCCTTTTCCATATATTCACCTTCGCTTATTGAGTTACTAGCTATAGTATAATATGGTAAATGTTGATTTGGCAAAATTTTTTTATTATTTAAATAATTTATATGTAGGTTCGTCCTTTTCCATCTGTTATAAAAAGCTCGCATATGCGAGCAAATGAGACCTAATCAGCAAAAACAGCTGCAGCCAATAATGATTAATAAAATAAACAGAACAACAATCAGTGTAAATGACTGACCCGTTCCGTAATGATGATAACCGCCAATTGGGTAGTGACAAGTATCATATAAGTGGTGATAACCTCCGTGATAACCTCCGTGATGGCATGGATCGTAACAATCGTAGTTATACATAGCAATCTCTCCTCTTGTTTTTATTCATTTCGCACACTGTACTTTATGCTTTAGTCGATTGTCCTGCATGTGCATTCGCCCATTTTTCACTTTTTCTTACGCCATATTCTCCTTTTAGGCTGCAGGGTATACGAAAACAGCAAAAGTAAAATACTTCCCATCACCAGTGACGTAGTAAAATCTTTCATAAACTCAATAATGACCCCTATATACGGGAGATGGTATGCATAGCTTCCAATCACATTAAAAGAAGCAGGCAAAGACTCTCTATGAGCTGTAACCAGTACATCAAGTTCTTGGTTATGGGCCATTACAAGTTCATTCTTTGAAGAAGATGTTTCATCTGTGAAGACAACTACATCTCCACGATGCAGCTGATGATAATCCGCTTCTTGAACAGCTACGGTAAAGCCAAATAAGCTTGGAACTGTACTGACAAATAAAAATGTAAAGCAGATAACATAGAGAACAAGCACATACCGAAACGCAGAAAACATACATTTATTGATCATAAGTAATCAGCTCAATTCGCTCGGTTACTTTATCCAATATGGGGGTGATGTGAATAAATGAAGTAGAGCGCTCCGTAAATTGAATTAAAAGTAGTAGCAGTAAAAAACTTAACATAATTAACCGTAGCATCCGGGCATAAAAATCACGCATGCTCTCACTCCTTTTTCCTATACTAATTTCAGTAGCACAATAAGCCTTCAGTCAATAATTTGATTCAGTATATGCACATAACAGGCATTTGGCTCATCGTTTCTTCTAGGAGGTCTCATGAGTGATCGGCATAAATTATGAGTTTTAGCATATGTTTGGTTACGTATGGCAATGTTTTTATACTCCGACAATAAGGGAGCTGAACATATGGCTAATTATTCCTTTAATCAATATATTAAAAAAGCAATGAAATACGATTTTCTAGCTAACTACTACAAGTATAGTGATCCGTCTAAGCATATTCATTATTATCAAAAACATTTGTACTATATCCAGCAAGCGATCTTAACTTCTTCTGAAAATACGAATTTGCGCGTAAATCCGCCGCAAATTCGTGTGCTTCATGCTTCTCCAGATTCTCCGTCTGTAGATATTTATATTAACAACAGACGAGTTATTCGAAATTTAACTTATAAACAAGAAACGGATTATATTGAATTAAAAGAACCTGGAAGGTATACAATCTCTATATATCCTGCTGGAGAAACGAGCAGACCTCTTTTAACAGAGTCATTTACATTTGAAGGAAATCAAAATTACACGGTGGCGGCAGTAGATGAGCTTAACAAGCTTGACTTATTATTCGTTTATGACAATACCGATGTACCAAGTGGAGAAACAAAGCTTCGGTTTGTGCACCTTTCTCCTGATGCCCCTGCTGTGGATATCGCGGCTAGAGGAGGAGACGTCATTTTTTCTGGAGTGCAGTTTAAAGAAGTTACAAAATATTTGCCTTTGTCCCCCATGCACGTTCAACTTAATGTCCGCGTAGCTGGAACCAAAAATGTAGTACTTGAAATCCCGGCACTGAACCTTCGTCCAAATCGAACATATACCGTATATGCCGTCGGATTTGCTAAGAATCGTCCTGCATTAGAAGCCTTGATTTCTCAAGATCGTTAACAAAAAAAACCTTCCAAATTGGAAGGTTTTTTTATTCACTGCGCGAAATTAAACGTACGCGAATATCATCATTTTTCAAATCGAATTTTTGTACTTTTACGGCAAAGTCACTCTCTAACTTCATCTGCTGTAGCGCTACGTATACTGATTCATTTTTCGGATCAATCGTTACCCATTCTGGTAACGCAAAATTATTATTTACGTATCGAAGTACTGTGCGGACAGGAAGCTGCAGCTTTCCAATGGAAAGTGACTGCTGTTCAAGTACAATATCTCCATTTTTTTGTACAATTGGATCAAATGTCATTCGAATATTAATATCATCGCCGAATACTTGAATCGTACCGTCTACTCTTACTACATCGGTAAGGGTAATTTTGTAGTTAAGCGGCTGATTCTTAAATTCTTTTTTTAAATATTTATCAATAAGTACATTTAAATCCGCTTTTTTAGCCAAAATAGTTAGTTCTGCGTCCCCTTCTACTTTGTTAGAGGGAGTTGGCTTGGCGCTGTCAACCGGTTGAAAAATAAACGCAATAATAAGGATAGCCCCTAGAACATTAATCCCTAATAACGCGATAAATAGGGTTTTCCACTTCTTCATATAACAATCTCCTTACTGTTTCCCACTCTCTTTCGTGTTTTTCTCTTTTTCATCAGATGTAACTTCTTCTGCTGTTTCCTTTTTCTGATCTCCAACTAGAGGATCTTCTTCCTCCATTGATTTACTAATGCGCTCAGCCATTAGTTTGTACCCTTTTTTATTAGGGTGAAACTCGTCTTTCCCTAATAAATTTACGTCAGAATCATAAAAAATATCATCAATTTTCACATAGCTTACATTATCATATTGAGAAGCAATTTTCTCGCTTGCCGCATTCCATTCATTAATAACTACATTAATTTCTTTTACATCGCTTAACGATTTAAAGAATGGATTATAAAAACCAATTAAATAAATATGAGCATCAGGATTAAGCTTACGTATACGTGAAAACACGTCATTAAGGCGCTTTTCATATTTTGACTGCTGTGATTCAAACGTCTTAATAGAAATGTTGTAAAAGTAATCTCTTACCACTTTCATTACGTCATTGCCACCAATCGTCAAGAAAATGATATCTGCTCTTGATACTTCGGCTGCTACTCCCGGCTGATTTAACCTAGCTAATAACTGATCCGTCCGATTTCCTCTCTTGCCTAGATTCTCTGTTCGTACATTTTGCACTTCATTTTGCTTGGAAAGATATTTAGTTAAATACGGTACATAACCGCCTTTTTTAGACTCATCTCCTACTCCTTCTGTCAATGAGTCGCCAATGGCTACAATATCTAAGTCTACAGGAAAAAAGCCTTTTGGAATGTGCTTTTTAGGTGTTAAATCGACTTCTTTTTGAACAGCTTCTTCTTTATTCTCCGTTGGCAAAAAAGTAGTCGTCGAACAGCTCGCTAACACCACAGCACTTATACTGCTTATCACTATACTTTTCCATTTTATCATTATAACACCTACTAACTATGCTGTATTCTCGCTGTCACAAGCAACACTGCTTACCGCTCTGAATAACTATATCTTTATATCTTATCATACTATGTCAAGTTGGTATTTTACTACGTTTCTTATATATAGTATATGTAAAAAAAAGGATAAGCATGTTTCTTTCATAAAAATATCCGCTAACACATCACGATAAAAATAGATGTGTTTTGCGGATAGATTTGAAGCTTTTATAGCTGTTCCTTACTGAAGGATTTTGATATCTTTTATCATGTCTTCATAAGGAGGGTCAGTCACTCCGTTATAAGACTTTTGAACGACTCCATTTTTATCAATCAGAAAAAAATACGTACCGTGAATAACCTGCGGATCTTCTTGCGGCTTTTTCACAATCATCTTAAATTGATCCAGCGCAAACTTTTCAATTTCCGATTGTTTGTAGCCAGTTAAGAAATCCCAATTGGAAAAATCAGCGCCAAATTTATTCGCATAGTCCTTCATTTTCTTAGAAGTGTCCACTTCAGGATCTACACTAAATGAAACAAAGCGAACGTTCAATCCTTCATCCTTGGCCATTTTTTGTAGTTTAGCCATATGAGCCGTCATTGGGGGACATACGGTTTCACAGCTTGTAAAGATAAAGTTAGCTACCCAAACGTTTCCTTTCAGCTGACTTAACCCTACTTTCTTTTGATCTTGGTTAACGTAAGAAAAAGAGTCCATCTTCCAATTAAGCGGATTTTCTATTTTGGAACCACAGGCTGTTAACATCATGCAACTAATGAGCAGTAAAAAAACCAATTTATAAGGCCAGCTTTTCATATGTTCCTCCTGCACGTTTAAAGTTTAGTCATAGCTAGGGAAAATCAAAGTAAAAGTCGAACCTTTCCCTGGTATACTTTTCACTTCAATTCTTCCATTCATTTGTTCAATCAGTTGATAAGACACCATTAGACCAATTCCAGTTCCTTTTTCTTTTAAAGAATAAAAAGCCGTTCCCAGCCGGTTTACTTGTTCATTGGTCATGCCTATACCCGTATCTTCAATTTGAATATGTACGTGCCCTTCTTGCTTATAAAGGCCCACTCGAAGCGTCCCTCCAGCTCTCATCGCTTCAATTCCATTTTTCATAATATTAAGCAGAACTTGGTTCAATTCGTTTCGGTTCCCGCGAACATACACCTCTTCTTTTGCATCTAGTTCTATGAGTATATTGTTTGTTAATAAAGCGTAAGAAGATAATAAATCTACTAAGCTAGTGATACATTCCAAGCAGTTAATAAAATGGTGCTGATGAACATCCGGCTTGGCTAAAGATAGATAGTCATGAATAATCGCTTCGGCTCGGTCCATTTCATTAATCATAAGATGAATGTAACTTAATTCAGTGTTTGAAAGCTTTGTATTATCTTGAAACAGCTGTAAAAAACCTTTTACAACCGTCATAGGATTTCGAATTTCATGCGCTACAGAAGCAGCTAATTGACCAATTGCATTCATTTTCTCTGCTCGCTGCAGTTCTTTTTGCATTCGCGTTTTTTCCATAATGACTTCCAATTCGTCAATGGCTTTGGTAATTCCGTCTTTTGTATGACTGAGATCTGTTTCTACATTCAGCTGTTCTTTTGTTACTGACACTTGGTGAAAAAGCTGCTGCAGCCGCTCTGTCATTTCATTAAATCTTGTGTGTACGTTCCCTAACTCAGAATCATCTTCGTGTCTCAGCTTCACATCAAAATTTCCTAGACTTACCGATTGAATCCCTTCTATTAATTCCTCAAGCGGCGACATTAATCGTCTTAGCCCCCAGTCTTGAATAACAATAATGAAGGTAAATAGAATCGTAAACGCAGCGACCAATGCTACAATTAAACGTTTTTGATAGATGTAGATAGCGCTTGCATCTATGTCTACACCAAGAATAGCGACGACTTTTCCAGAGCTATTTGTAATAGGCGATAAAACGGTTATCCATGTCCCGAATTCGTCTTTGTATGTAGATGTTACGATATTTTTCTTTTCCTTTTCTGCTTGCTTAAATGATTCGTAAAATTCTTCTCCACCATAATAAATCATGGACGGCTCTAGCGATTGCTTAATTTTCTTATTCGCTGTTACGATAATCTTATTTCCATGCGACTTGAACTTTTCTGTCGTCATAATGTATCCCTGCAAGTACGATGGATGCAATTCATAAATCTTTCTGAACTGCTTTTCTAGCTCGTCTTTTTCAGGAATCGTCCTGCTCCTTGAATCCACTGCTGCTATTACGTCTTGTTTAGATAAAGACTCCCTCCACAAGTCGGCCATAATTAACGCATGCTGTGTTAACGTCTCTTTTGCCATTTTTTTTTGAACTTGATAGCTAATAGCTAAAGAGATGACTCCAAGGGCAACTACAATTAAAGTAGAAAATAAAACCGTTTTGTTAAACACACTCAAATTTCGAATATATTTTTTCATCGGTATACTCCGGATTCAATAGAATAGTAGCCAGCACAGCATTTGCTGGTAGAAAGCTGATTCTATTATATCACACGTTCGTTCACTTCTCTTTCTCCTTTTTCCAAAAAAGAGAAAGCCAAAAAAGTGACTTGCAAAAAGCAACCCACTTTATTCAGCAAAATACATAAAACCAATTGCACCAATACCTGTGTGCGTAGAAATAATAGGCGTTGTATCTTCAATCGAAAATTGCGTATAGCCTCTTGCCTTCACGATTGATTCTTTTAACTTAGAAGCGAGTCCGAATCCATCTGCATGTACAAGGCCCACTCCTTTAATATTTTTTCCTTCTGTTTGCTCTTCGAACTGTTTCGTTAAAAACTTAACGATTTGAGAATGACTGCGCACTTTAGCAACAGGAGTATATACCCCGTCGGCTAGAGAAGCAATTGGCTTAATGTTTAAAAGAGAACCAATCAATCCTTTTCCTCGTCCAATACGGCCACCTTTAACCAAATTTTCAAGCGTATCGACTACGACAAAAAGATTAGTATTTTGACGCACCTCTTCCAAACGCGCCACAATTTCCTCCACCGTATGCCCATCTTCAATCATTTTCACCGCTTCAAAGACTTGAAACGAAAGAGCTTTTGTAATGTACATAGAATCGACAACGGTGATATTCCCTTCTACCATTTGAGCCGCGCTTTCCGCTGCTCGAACAGTTCCGCTCATTCCTCCAGTCATATGAATGGAAATGATGTCATACCCTTCACTCACTAATCGTTCATATACTTCAACAAAAGAACCAATAGCCGGCTGAGAGCTTTTTGGCAATTTTTCTGAATTTTTCATTTTTTCAATAAAATCTGTCGGCGTTAATTCCACGCGATCTAAATACGTTTTATTATCAATGTTAATACATAAAGGTATCATCTCAATACCGTACTTTTCAGCTTCTTCTAACGTTAGATCAATTGTTGAATCCGTTACCACTTTAATTTTTGACATTTGTTCACCCCTATAAGATGCATCGCAGACTAGTATAACATGAACGCTTACAACAATATAGTTATAGTAGAATGCAAGTTTTGCTAATTCGTAAAACGCACGCTCAACTTTTTATATCAACAAAAAAAGTTGACTCTGCCAAAAAATTCAGAAAAGTCAACTTTTATGTTTATGCATTATGCTTTAATACATGAGACTTAAAGAGCTGTTCGTAATCTTTCCATTTTAACACGCGTTTTAAATATTCTTGAAACGAGTAGGTTTGCTTCGGAACTGATTCGTTCGTAATTTGTCTAATAAATAAGTCAAGTTTTGCAGATAGCATGAACCGAAACGTGCTATTTTCCTCTAAAACTGGAATTTCAGTAATTTTTACTTTTTGACCACTGACATGTTTGAATTCAAGGCTTTTTAATAGCAAGGCGATCAACCCTCTTTTTACCCGTTTATTTTATTATAATGCTTAAGGCACTTTCTGTCTTGATAAAATAAAAAGAAAACTTAAATATTTTTAAAATAAAAATGCTTCATCAACTTATTCGACAGTTGATGAAGCATTCCTTTTTAAAATGTTCTTCTATTTAAATAAATAAGTGAAACAAGTTGCTTTCTTTATTAATTTCTGTGTAAGGGAATCCTTTTTTATCCATACGGTTAATCAGTGGATAATAATCTTCTTTATGCTTAAGCTCGATTCCCACAAGCGCTGGTCCGCTGTCTTTGTTATTCTTTTTCGTATACTCGAAGCGAGAAATATCGTCTGTCGGCCCAAGCACTTCATCTAGAAATTCACGAAGAGCCCCCGCGCGCTGAGGGAAATTAACGATAAAATAATGCTGCAATCCTTCATAAATCATCGAACGTTCTTTGATTTCCTGCATACGTCCAATGTCATTATTTCCTCCGCTGATGACGCAAACGACCGTTTTTCCTTTAATTTGCTCACGGTATGAGTCAAGAGCAGCAATTGAAAGAGCTCCTGCTGGTTCTGCTACAATCGCATTTTCATTGTATAGAGATAAAATGGTTGTGCAAACCTTTCCTTCAGGAACAACTACAATATCGTCTACAAGCTCTTTACTGATGTCATACGGAAGTGTTCCGACTGTTTTAACAGCCGCTCCGTCTACAAACGGATCGATTGCCGGTAGAGTTACCACATTTCCGTTTGCTAAAGATGTCTGCATGCCAGGCGCGCCTGCTGGTTCTACCCCAATTACAGCTGTTTGAGGCGAGATGCTTTTTACGTATGTGCCGACACCGGAAATTAATCCGCCCCCGCCGATACCCGCAAATACGTAGTCAATTTCATCTTCACAGTCATTGAACATTTCAACGGCTACTGTGCCCTGTCCTGCAATAACGTCCACATCATTAAATGGATGAATAAACGTTCGGTGCTCCTCTTCACTGCATGCAATAGCTTGTTCATAAGAATCATCAAACGTATCTCCAATTAGTACAACTTTCACGTTATCTTTACCTAAAAATTTCACTTGATTAATTTTTTGGCGTGGCGTTGTGCTAGGCATAAAGATTTTGCCGTCGATATTTAAATGGCGGCACGCATATGCCACACCTTGTGCGTGGTTTCCTGCACTTGCACAGGCAATTCCATTTTCTAATTCTTCCGGGGATAATTTTTTGATTCGATTGTACGCACCGCGAATTTTAAATGAGCGCACCACCTGTAAATCCTCACGCTTTAAATAGATATTACATTCATATCGTTCAGACAAAACGTCATTACGCTGTAGTGGTGTATGCACAACAACATCTTTAATCAATTGATTTGCAATCATGATGTCCTCTAAATGTACGTGTTTTGTTCGATTATCTACTTGTTGTTTCATAACCAACTTCCTTCCTCTTCTACCATTATTAATTTGTACATTATATCACATAAAATTTAGAAAAATCATTATTTTTCATTAATATTAACTAAAAAAACTTTTCTGACTATTTTACTGTCCACATACTTTACATATGTTTAGCAAACGCTAAATAGACTTATAAAATTGCCCATACTTTCTACATGCAGCTGATGCGATAACAGGTATAAATTAAGAAAGGTTGTGGAATAAATGGAGTTTTCACTTCAAAGTCATGAAAGTGCCGTTCCTTGCGAAGTAACGACAGACGAAGAAAACGGCAGATATATGCTTCGCAAAGCAGATACAAGCGGAGAAGTTTTTAATACACCAAGCGAGCTGATTCAATGGATTGAAGCAAACTGGAGCGCTGAACAGTTTGTGAGCACAGCCGCTTTCTACGAAATGATGAAGCAATTAAAATCAATATAAAACACCCTGCCTTTTTATTATGGGGCAGGGTGCGTTTTTATAGATAAAAGAAATCAGCTTCGCTCGTATACGGTAAAATAATACGTATATGGATTTTTTTCATCTTGAATTCCTTCTGTTTTTGAAACAACTTTCCATTCGCTCTGGTTAACCGCAGGAAAATGGGTATCTCCTTCAAACGATTCTTCAATATGAGTAATATAAAGTCGGTTTGCAACATCTAATGTTTGCTCATACAGAGTAGCTCCACCAATCACAAACAGCTCGTCTTCTTTTTCGGCATCTAATGCTTCTAATTCTCCGACTGAATGAATAACGGTTGCTCCTTCTTTTTTATAATCCTTTTGATGCGTAAGAACCACATTTTCACGATTAGGAAGCGGACGTCCAATTGATTCAAATGTTTTTCTCCCCATCACGACCGTATGGCCCGTTGTGATTCGCTTGAAATACTTCAAATCTTCTGGAAGGCGCCATGGCAAATCGTTATCTTTTCCGATCAGCCCGTTTTGATCCATTGCAACAATGAGGGAAATCATACGCTCACAGCTCCTTTGATGTGAGGATGCGCAGTATAGTCCACTAATTCAAAGTCTTCAAATTTAAAGTCAAAGATAGACTTTACATCTGGATTTATTTTCATTTTTGGTAATGCATGAGGCTCGCGCGTTAACTGCAAGTTTACTTGTTCAATGTGGTTGCTATAAATATGCGCATCGCCAAACGTATGAACAAAATCACCTGGTTCTAAATCACACACTTGTGCCACCATCATTGTAAGCAGCGCATATGAAGCAATATTAAACGGCACCCCTAGGAAAATATCTGCCGAACGCTGATACAATTGACAAGACAATTTGCCGTCCGCTACATAAAATTGAAATAAGCAGTGACACGGCGGCAAAGCCATATTGTCTACATCTGATACATTCCAGGCGCTTACCATTAGACGGCGAGAATCAGGATTGTTTTTAATTTGATTGACAACATTTGTAATTTGATCAATTTTTTCTCCGTCCGGCGTTGGCCATGAACGCCACTGATGACCATATACAGGGCCAAGCTCGCCGTTTTCATCCGCCCATTCATTCCAAATGCGCACGCCGTTATCTTGTAAATACTTAACGTTTGTATCTCCTTGTAAAAACCAAAGCAGTTCATGAATAATTGATTTCAAATGAAGTTTTTTTGTCGTTAATACCGGGAAACCTTCTTGTAAATTAAAACGCATTTGATAGCCAAATGTGCTAATTGTACCCGTTCCTGTCCGATCTTCTTTTTTCGTTCCATTTGCTAACACATGCTCGCAAAGTTCAAGATATTGTTTCACTTCCGACACTTCCTTTATTAAAAAGTCCTTTTCTATTGTATAAGTGTTCACGAGCTAAGTAAACAACTAAATCTCAGCGTACGTAGAAAAGTTCTTTATCATCTAGATACGCGATTTACCCCCAAAAAACGAGGATGAGACATAACGAAATCAATTTAATTTAAAGACGAACAAATGGGATAAGTGAGCTAGTACGGATCGCTTGTTACAACGCTGTTGATTTCCGTGCAAGACTTCGCTTTCCGCGGGCAGCCGATGAGCCTCCTCGTCGCGTACGCTCCTGCGGGGTCTCACCGATTCCGCTTTTCCCACAGGAGTCTTCGCCTTGCCCTCCAATCCACAGGTAGAAGCAACTACATACATGAAATCTACGTTCACCATCACCATGAAAAAATCCGAACGAGGTTGATTCTTTATCAAGAATCTCAATTCATCGTTCGGATCTTCCTTCAACTAACTACGTTTGTCTCAGCCTCATTTTTGTTAATTAAATACAATTGTGCGGTTTTCATGAACTAAAATGCGGTCTTCTAAGTGCCATTTTACAGCACGTGCAAGCACCGTACGTTCAATTAAACGACCTTTTTTCTTGAGGTCATCCGCATCATCCCGGTGGTTCACGCGTTCAATATCTTGCTCAATAATTGGTCCTTCATCCAAGTCGTCCGTTACATAGTGAGAAGTTGCACCAATTAATTTTACACCTCGTTGATATGCACGTTCATATGGACGTGCTCCAATGAATGCCGGTAAAAATGAATGGTGAATATTAATGATGCGATATGGGTTTTCAGCCACAAACGTCGGCGTTAAAATTTGCATATAACGCGCCAAGATAATTACGTCAATATTATAATCTTTTAACACTTGCAGCTGTTTCGCTTCAGCTTCTTGACGAATGTCTTTTGTCGCTGGTATATGCTTAAACGGAATACCGAATGATTCAACCACTTCGCGTGCATCTTCGTGATTGCTCACAACGACAGCAATATCTGTCATTAAGTCTCCGCTTTCCCATGCCCACAGCAGCTCTAGCAGACAATGAGGCTCTTTGGAGACAAAAATAGCTGTTTTTTTCAAATTGTGAGCATATGTAAACTGCCAGTTCATTGAAAATGTATCGGCAATCTTTTTGAAGCTTTCTTCTAGTTTTACTTCTTTAGCTAATAAATCTTCACATTCAAATTCGAAACGGATAAAAAACATCCCCCCTTGATGGTTCGTTGAATGTTGACTTGATTCTACAATATTTGCACCGTGTTCATGTAAAAACGTAGATACGGCCGATACAATACCCGGCTGGTCCGGACAGCTAATTAGCAGCCGACCGCGATTTTTATATTTCTCTTTATATGAAGTTAAATGTTTTTGAATATGCGATTTCATGTAATTCCCTCTCTTTTTTTAAATATACAGACAATTGTACCATTATCCTTGTAGCGATGCGACATTGAAATAAAGCTTTGACAAAAGAAAACCGAAACGTTGGCTTCGGCTTTACTTGTTGTTCCAATATTCATTCCAATCAAATCGTTCATTCAATTACCTTTGCATTCTACACACCTAAAATGAGTGTTTCCTAAAGTGCTGCAGCTCATCCACTACTCTTAATGCTTTGGATTCACACATGGAAAAGCCGCTAGCACAATACCAGCGACTTTCCCTTATTATTGAACAGCTTTTTCACTAACTTCATGCAAGGCATTCCGTACCGTACCGTATTCGCTTGCATGAGGACGATCTCCGTCATCTTCGTATCCGTAATCAAACATTCGATTTCGATTTAACGTTAACTTCGTAATGGTTGGACGTAATAAATCAAATAATTCAAATCGCTTTTTCAAATGTGGAAATGATGCTTGATAATGTAAAATTTCTTCTCGTACACTTTTCCAAAAGTCCGCTTCTTCTACGCCTTCATGCTCTTCTAAAATGATTGATAAATAACGGAAGTGACAAATAAATAGCCCTGTTAAAATAAACTGAGTCAACCCTTCTGGCTCTTCGCTTCGCAACACTTCTTTCAATTCAAGAGATAGCTGCTGCAATTCTTCAAACGGCTGATCGCTAATATTCACATCGTCTACAAAATCTTTCATAATAATTCGCACCGGCTTGTTATGTTTAAGCACTAATACCGTATTTTGACCGTGCGGGGAAAATACAGTACCGTATTGATACAAGTAATGAAGAAGAGGCGGCAAAACAGCGCTGGTTAACGCATCAATCCACTCGTTAGGGGTTAAGCCCGACTTTTCTATATATGAGGAAACTAAAGCTTTCCCTTCACTGTCAACATGTAACAGCGCAGCTAGCGTAATCGCATGCTCTCCTTCTTCTAACTCTTGATAGATGCTTTCACGCCAAACCACTCCCAGCATTTCTAAATACTGATAAGGCACACTTTTAATAGAAGCAAACGTTGGCTGAGTTACGTTTAACGTAGCCACTTCACCTAAAAGCCCTACTTTGCACGTATCTTTTAAAAACGCATCACGATCTCGTATGCCTTTAATGTGCTGAGTTACTTGAGGAGCAATTACCGTCCGCTCACTTGGAAGCCCTCTGTATACAAGGGTATTTAATATACTCATCGGAAGCTTTACATGATATTTATTTCGATTTGTTGTATTCACAAATGTACGAATCGACTGCTGAGGCAAGTACTGATCCTTACCTTCTCCTAAAGGAACGATTAAATCATTTGCAATGTATTCAGCGAATAAAGGAACAATCACGTTCAGCCACTGCCATTCATGAACAGGAATATAATAATAGTCCGCTGCCGAAAGTTCTTGGCTTGTTAACTCTTTTTCAAATGCAGCTAGCGTCTCACCGCTTAGCTCCTGCTTCATGACATCATTAAAGCCAAGGGTATCTAATGAATGAAATGAAGCAATTTGCTTCGCTACAGCAATCCATGAAAGCTGAATTTCTTGTTTTTGCTCAGGTGCAAACCGAAGATAGTCATCATAGCCAAACCCTATGCGCCCTTTGTTGTACGTAATCCAAGGGTGTCCCGTCATCTCACCTTCTAGCTCTGCATAATCCATACCTGCTAATTCATCCGCTGATTTTCGATTTTGCAAATGCAAATCTGCTACTAACGTATGAAAATATTCTTTTGCTAAATGACCTGCAGTTGAACTAGACATTCCTTTATTCTCAGATAAGCTAACTAATAGCTGCAAGGCTTCGGAAAATGTAGGGTTTGACGTTTTAGATGTCACCTTAATACTTTCTGGCAGTACGGAAAAACTATCAAACAATCGCTGTTTCGCTTGATATGTATACGTAACGCCTCGGTGGTCTTCCCATTGATACGTAGCAAGCGCATCCTGCTTTTGCAGTTGCTTCGGTACAATAATATTTTCATACATAAATTCCTGCAGCATTTTAGCTAAAAGCTGCCGATTTGCTTTTCCCCATGATTGCTTATTAAATACTGAAATCTTCGTTTCTTTAATCTTCATCCTTCATTCTCCTTTACTTGTCTTAGAATAGGAATTGTTTTATTACGCAGCGGCATCACAGCGTTAGCAGCTAGCAGAGCAGCGGCTCCCGCTACTAAAGGAAACGCTAAATTTACTTTGCTGATTTCTAATGCTAAAAGCGGTGCACTCAGCAGGGCAATATTTTGAACAGCAATAAGCCAGCTGTAGTAGTACGCCGCTTCTTCTTTGCTTTTTTGGAATAAATAGATATCGAGTATAACCGTGCTGAGATAAAACCCTGCTCCATATAAAATTCGGCTTATAATAAACACGCTGAGATGACCGGCATATGCTTGCAAACATAGCAGCAAAACACTAGCACCCGTTACACTATAAAAAAGCGGTATAACTTTGCCATTAAATAGTTTTGTAGGTACCGTAAGCTTTAAGACAATAGCCATGATGCTCGGCGCCACATATAATAGAGCACTGCCTTGACTGCTCATGCTATATGTTTCACTTGTAAACAATGTAAAATAAGGGCGAATTACATTGTGTCCAAGGTGAAAAAAGAAAATAGCCAGCAAATAAAAAAAGATAGGTTCGTTTATGCTTTGAAGGGGTGTCGGTGTTTTCTCTGTTTTTAAAGGTGATGCTTTTCTTTTTAGGAGCCATACGGCCAATACCATATCAGCTAAAGCAAAGTATCGATATACTTTAAGCGGCATTTCCCATGCAATAATTGTACTTCCGAACAAGCTAGCAACAATAATGGCCGTGAACAATAAATACATAGGTTGTTGCAGCACTTGCCTTTTTCTGTCCATTTTTCATGCCGCCTACTAAATATGGATACAACAGATATATACTGCTTTGAAACACAAGCAGTACTAATGAAGCAGCTAAAAATCCATAAAAAGTAGAAACTCCGCTCAGAATAATTTTAATTAAGGCTGTCATCAGCAGTGACGTTACAATTACGTGTTTTACTTTCCACTTTTTAAGCAGCATTCCCCATAAAGGTGTCAGGACAATGACCACAATCCGGCAGCAAATAATGAAGAAAGACGTCATCGCGACTCCATCTACATGAAAAGCGTCTGTAAAATACTGTGGATAAAATGGTGATAATAACACCTCTGATGTCATGGTCATAAACAAACAGATAAAAACAAAGCGCGCAGAAATCATCTCTTAAAATCCAAACTTTTGGAAGACAGTATTTCCGTATATTTTGTACACATTTCCACCTGCAATTTGATTAATTAAGACTGCATTTCGATAAGCGCCTAAACCTAAGTCCGGTGCTCCAACTCCGTGTGTATGAAGCTCTCCGTTTTGAACAAATAGCGGGGCTCCTTTTTTCTTCATCTCAACTTGATAGGATTCGCTAATTTTCAGCTGTCCTTTTTCATCAAACAGCAAATGTTCTTTTATCCCTTCAATAAAAGCAGGCTCGTTTGCATCATAGCCTGTAGCCATAATGACAATTTCACTTTCTTCCTTTTCGAACGTGTCTTGCTCGTATTGGTGAAGAGTAAGAAGATGTGTATCGTTTATCCTTTCAACTCCTGCAAGCTCCGTAAGTGCGCGCATCGTTAGGGGCACTTCTTTTCCTCCAATTGTTCGTTCATAAATCAGATCATAAATGTCCCCGATTGTTTCAAAGCTTATTCCTTTATAGAGAAGAGCTTGATTTCGTAAAGCAATCTCTTTTTTCTCTTCGGGCAATCGGTAAAAATAGCGGGTATAATCAGGTGAAAAATGTTCAAGGCCAAGCTTTGAATATTCCATCGGATAAAATCCTTTTGAGCGTGTATACCAATTCAGCTTGTAATCAAATTCAGACTGCTGTTGAAGTAAATCATAGACAATTTCAGCTGCGCTTTGACCAGAGCCAATTACGGTTATACTTTTAGCCTGCAGCGTTTGCTCACGCTTCATTTTATAATGAGCAGAGTGGTAGAACGTATCGCTGGCGACTGTTTGAAAGTCTCTTGGCACTACGGGCTGTGTACCTACTCCAGTTACAAGATGGTAACTATAATGTGTATGAAGCTTCCCTTCTTTTTCAACCGTTACTTCATAGAAGGGTTTAGCGTCTTCATGCATTTTCACTTCTTTTACTGTGCTGTTAAATTCAAGACCACTCAGCTGGCTGGCTACCCAGCGGCAATAATGATTGTATTCATTTCTCGGAATATGAAACTTCTCAAAAAAATAAAACTGATACAAGCGCTCATGTTCATGCAAATAATTTAAGAACGTGTACGGACTCTTCGGATCTACCATCGTGACCACATCTGCCATAAACGGCACTTGAAGAGTTGTCCCTTCCAAAAGCATTCCTGGATGCCAGTTAAATTCATCTTTTTGTTCAAAACATTTATATGTACAATCTGTTTTATCAATTAAGGCCGCTAATCCTAAATTAAATGGACCAACTCCTACTCCAATTACGTCTAAAATGTCCCGTTGTTCCATTGGCTCCACCTTCTTTCAAATACTTCTCTTTCACATTTCAGCAGTACACCTGTTTTATCAGGCAATGACACTTCTTTCATAAATTGAAACCCGCATTTTTTAAATACTGCGATCATTTTTTCATTTCGTACATCTGGCTCCGCTATTACTTTAGCAGTGTCTGCTACGTTAAACTTGTGCTTTAGCAAACTAAGAAGCAGCGGATAAATATAGCCTTTTCCTAAAAAAGCAGGTTCTCCAATTAGCAAATGAATCCCTTGGTCCCCTTTTTCATAAGGGTAATAGTTACTGATAATATCACCTTCAACCATATAAGATTCCCAGTAGCTCATAGGGACACCGTCAATTTCTCCAATTAGAAGCTTTTGATGAGAATCAGCTAGAAATGTTTTTAAATGCTGCTCGTACGCCTGCTTTGAAATATTTAAATTCCAATATGGAATAACATGCGGTTCATGCATCCACTTATACAGCCGTTCGAAATCTTTTGCAAAAGAAACAGAGCGAAAGGTAATGCTCTGCTCCTTTTGCTTAATCATAAATGGATACTGCGTTTGTAAGGCTGATTTCATACACGTACACCTGCAAATTTACATAGAGGATTCTCAACATTTACATAGACAGACTGTGTTTCAAGAGACCCTATCAGCTCATCCATATCATGAACGCGCGTTAAGAAATTGGCTTTGCAAGGCAGCACTTTCTCTTCTAACATCGATGAAACAAGCCCTGTATGATCTTTTTCTTTGTACATCTCTATCTCTTGTCGCAAAATCAATAGCAAGTCTGATTCTTGAACCAAACCAGCCGTACCAAAAGCATTAACTAACCCTAAAATATGGTTGAAAAATACGTAATAACGAAATCTTTCTTCTGCTATAACATCATCGCATACTGTATCGCTTTCTACGTTTAAGGAAGGAAGCAGCTTACGAAGCTCTTGTTCCTTTGATTTCATAAAGTAATAGCCTTGGTTGTCACGGTAGTAAAACACTGATGGATATCCGCTTTTATCAAGTTTAATAACAGAATTTTGCTGATGAGCTTCCAGCGCAATTCCTTTTTGAGTGTAAAGCCACATCATAGGATGAAAAGAGACGTCTAAATAGCGTTTAAACCAGCGCTTGCTTACGTCTTCATTCGTGCTATTTTCATTTGCAGCAATGTGATTAATAATATTTTCTATTTGAGATTTCTTTCCGAATACATGATCCTGACATAAACTCGCTAGAAGTGTTGTACGGTCCCCTTGCTCACCTTGAAAAGGATTGCTTCGGATCATTACTTCAAACCCAAGTTCCTTTTCTCCAACCGTGATGTAAGCAGGGTCTTCAATCACTTGAAAAGCCGGATGATTTTCGTGAAGCTCCGCCTGCAACCCCTCTTGTAATAAACGGCTAACTTCTACACCTCTGCTTAATTCTTTTCGTTTATTCACCCTCAGTGAATTAGTAATCTTCACTGGAATAGAAAATTTGTACATCACATCTGCATCTTTACTATATACGGTTCGAACAGACGAAGTCGGATAAAACGGCTGACCGTGTGGACCAAGGTAAGCAAGCCTGCCTTTTTGAATCCATTCGCACACTTCTTCTTTTCCTAAAAGATAACGAGCTTGCAGCGGATGCATAGGTATAAGTGAATAACCGTCCGCTTGGCAATAAGACTGTATGAATTCTTCAGAAACTGCCTTATCTTTTTTCAGCTGCTCTTTAATAAGCAGTGAAGCCGTTTGACTCCCAGCGGACTGTTCTACAACAAGAGATTCATGCGCTCTAAAATAATGAAGCTGAAATTTACCGTTTACTTCAGGTCCAAACACCTCTTCTTCTTCAGGTAATATCCCTTGGCGGCTTTTAGGTGTTGGATGCAGCTGGTGTCCAATAAGCAAAGACTGCTCAGATTCTAAGAACGTTTTGTCCCATTTATAGCACGTCTCTAACTCTTCCTGTCTTTTTTCAATGAATAATTTCATATTTTCATAGCTTAATAGCACACGGACAATTAGCTCATTCACTTGTAATAACTGATCCGTTACTTCCTTTAAGAGAAGAGCCAAAAGAGTGACGATATCTAACTCTTCAAGCTTCTCTTGCTGAATACGATAATAAAAGTTCGAGAAGAACAAGTGACGTCCAGTGGCTGAGCGGTACTTTACTGGAAAGTAAAGAGTTACCGGCTGTTTTTTTAGTCTAAGAACGAGCGTTTCCTCACTTTTCATTTCTGAAACGGACTCCCATACTCCCTTACCTGTTTCTCGAATATAGCAATTAATAATGTTTTGCATCGTAATAAAATTAGCCGATAACTGAGCGTTCACGTAATTGCTCCTCCTTTTTCTCCAACTGTTTTCCTAAAGCAACGACTTCCTCTAAATGAGTGGCAACAGAATCAAATGTAATCATAGGATTTAACATAGTTAGTTTTAAATAAGCCTGGGCTTTATGCTTTGTTTTTGCCATGATAAAAGTACCTTGTTCATATAATTGCTCCTGAATACGTTGATTCAAGTTATTTTCATAGTGCAGCTGTTTTTGATGATCCGCATATAAAACCTCTGGCACATAACGAAAGACAACCGCGTTCATATAAGGGTCATTTAACACCGCGATATTCCTTTGTTTTTGTAAATATCCAGCTGTCTGCTGAGCAGTTTCAACGGTGTGGTCAACCATTTTCCCGTATTCATTTGTGCCTACTGCACGGAAAGTCAGCCATAGCTTCAAGGCGTCAAATCGTTTTGTTGTTTGAATGCTGCGATCTACTAAATGTACATGCTCATCTTCTTCAGGATTTAAATAATCTGCATGAAGCTGAATGTGTTTAAACATATCTTGATTCTTCAGCAAAAATGCCCCGCAGCTTACCGGCTGATAAAACCACTTATGAAAATCCATCGTAATAGAATCCGCTCGCTCAAGCGCTTTTAAACGTTCACGGTATTTATGTGAAAATAGCAACGCTCCTCCATAAGCAGCATCAGCATGCAGCCAAAGCCCTTCTTTTTTAGCTAGCTTACTTATTTCACGAAGAGGATCTACGCTTCCAAAATCTGTCGTACCTGCCGTTGCTACAATAGCAAAAGGAAGGTTTCCCTGTTCTTTTACTTTCCGTATCGCTTCTTCTAAATTTTCTATATCCATCTCGTATCGCTCATTGCACTTTACGCTCACCACTGCATTCATGCCTAGTCCAAGCTGAGCTGCAGATTGCTGCACCGTAAAATGGGCTTTTTCCGAGCAAAAAACTCGCAGTTTTTTGGCTTCAAAAGGTAAACCTTCTTCACTGACATCAATTGAAAATTCAGAATGGCAATATTCGTTACGAGCAAGCAGAAGTCCCATATAATTCGACTGCGTCCCTCCGCTTGTAAAAACGCCTGAAGAGGAACTTGAATAACCAATTTGTTTTGTTAACTCATTAATCACTTGATTTTCTATATACGTAGCTGCCGGACTTTGATCCCACGAGTCCATAGATTGATTCAAAGCAGAAATCATCACTTCCGCAGCAAGAGCCGGTATAACCGGAGGACAATGCAAGTGCGCCATTGCCCCGGGATGAGAAATATGAAGTGAATGATCCATCACTAACGCTTGTACGTCATCAAACAAATCTTCTAGCGGCTGCTCGTGCTCACTAAAATAGACAGAACGATTGACTAAGTTCGTTAGATCATTGACGTTGATATGAGTATAAGGCGTTTGTAATTTACCATAGTGACGTTTAATCATCTCAGTCATTCCGCCTATCATCACTTCATAATTTTTGAGGCTTTCTTTTGATGATGATAAAAACCACTTTTCAAACGGCGCCATTCTATTTATTCACCCACTTTTTTTCTGCTGCTTTTATCGCTTCTTCAAATCTCGTTAATACTTCATCCGTTTGTTGTTTCGTTAAAATTAATGGAGGAAGCAAACGAATAACAGCACCATGCCTTCCACCGACTTCTAAAATGACACCTCTGTCAAAACATTCTTTTTGAATCAGTTTAGCTAACTCACCGTTTGCAGGGTGACTGCCGATTTTATTAGCCGGCTTTGTTGCGTCTACAATTTCGACGCCCAGCATCAAACCTCTTCCGCGTACATCTCCAATCGATAATACTTGCTTTTGAATATGTCTTAGCTGACTTTGAATATAAGCTCCCAACTCGTGAGCATGTGCAGGTAAGTTTTCTTGCTTTATGAATTGCAGAGTGGCTCGTCCTGTAGCCATCGCAAGCTGATTTCCTCTAAATGTACCGATATGTGCACCAGCTTCCCATTGATCAAGCCTTTTATCATACAGCACAACTGATAAAGGAAGGCTTCCTCCAATTGCTTTAGATAGCACTAATACATCCGGTTCGATATCAGCGTGCTCAAAAGCATACAGCTTTCCTGTTCGTCCAATTCCAGTTTGAACTTCATCTACAATAAGCGGAATGTTTCGTTCTTTTGTGATTCTGCGAAGCTCTTTTAACCATGGAATCGGCGCTGGAACAGAGCCTCCTTCTCCTTGTACAATTTCTACTACAACACCCGCCGGAGTAACAATTCCGCTTTCAGGATCATCCAGCATATTTTCAATATATGTACTAATGTAAGTGTGACCTTCAGCACCTACGCCAAACGGGCAGCGGTAATCATATGGATAGGGTAAAAAATGTGTGTCCGGTACTAGCGCATGAATGTGCTTTTTGGGACTCGTTGTACCGCTGATGCTTAACGTTCCATGCGTGGAGCCGTGATATCCCCCTTGAAAGGATAAAATCGTTCGGTTACCTGTTGCTGTTTTCACAAGCTTCAAAGCCGCTTCAATCGCGTCTCCTCCAGTTGGACCGCAAAACTGTATTTTCGCTTTGTTTGCAAATTGTTCTGGCAAACTGGCGAATACTTCATCGATAAAAGCTTCTTTCACAGGCGTTGTTAAATCTAATGTATGTAAAGGAATAGATTTCGCTAAAACGTCTTGAATTGCTTCATGGACTACGTGGTGATTATGACCAAGAGCAAGTGTGCCGGCTCCTGCTAAACAATCAATATACTCTTTTCCATCCATATCCGTGATCACGGCGCCTTTTGCTTGCTTAATCGCAATAGGAAGGCGTCTAGGGTAAGACCTTGCATTGGATTCACGTTCATTTTGCATAGCAAGCAGCATTTCGTTTGATGTAAGTTGTTTCGTTGACGTTGACATATCATATCCTCCTGTTTATTCAATTGATAATGATTTTCATTAACAATTACAACAATAAATGATAATGATTATCACTGTCAATAATTATTCTGAAAATATGAAATTATTCCTATTTCACTCTAGATTCGGAAAAACTCAACATTCTCTTATGTATCAAGGATTAAAGGGTTTTTATGATGTTTTCCAATTTGGGAAAACTATGTAATAAGTCCCTTTCTTTTTCCAAATAAAAAAGTGCTACAATTTCTTGTAGCACTTGTGTTACTTTTGCTTATTCATCGTTTCTTTTGCAGCTTTTACACTCCTTGGGTCAAGCGGTTTTGTATATTGACAATTCACTCGGACCCCTGAACCAATACGAATTTCTGTCACGGGCGTGACTGATAAAAACGCTTGAAGATTTTCAGGCTTAAGCCCTTTGGTCCCGATTAAAATAATATCTTTATCTTTCATTCTTCTTAACAGTTTTTTAATATGAGGAATACCGTTTAACGCACTTTTGTCCGCTCCTGAAGTCATGACACGCTGAATTTGCTTGTAGCTTAAAAGCGTTTCGAGCGCCTTTTCTTGATCACTGATTTCATCAAACGCTAAATGAAACGTTATACTCATTTCTCCTGCAGCATTCAGCAGACGCTTTAAAGCTTGCTCATCGATGATTTTTTCTTCTGTTAAACAGCCAATTTCAATTCCATCAATGCCAATTTCTCTAGCATAGTGAATATCTTCAATCATTGTTTGCAAGTCATCTTCGTCATATTGAAAAGACTGATTATGTGGGCGGATCATCACAAAGATTGGAATATGTATCGTTTCTTTCACTTTTTTCATCAAACCATAGCTGGGGGTTAAGCCGCCTTCACCAATCCCAGTTACAAGGCTTATACGGTCGGCACCATGTTCCTGGGCAACTTTAGCATCATGTAAGGTTGCAGCTGTGACTTCTAATATCATTCTAAAAACACCCTTTCCCCTTTAATATAGAGCTTTTGCCTTCTTTTCCCTGTATTTACACTTAAAAAACTCTATCAAACTCTCTTATGTAAAAAAACACCCAAAAGATGTGATTAATATTTTCAAAAAAATGAATGTCATGGAAAAAGAGTAAGAACTATTCTTTTTCTCATGACGTTTCAATTAATAAAATTCTATATTTATACTAAAAATTTAATAATACATCCCTTTTATCTAGGGTAAAGGATTTATTAAAAAGAGCCTGGATTCGTTTGCTGCATGATCATCCACTCATTTAAAGAATGAGGCTGCTGATGACCAACGGGTGCTGAGAAATCGCGGCATCCGCAGTCATGCATTGGCATCTGGCCCATTCCTCCGTACATTGGCGGCATTCCGCCTTGCATCGGCATCTGGCCCATTCCTCCGTGCATTGGCGGCATTCCGCCTTGCATCGGCATTTGGCCCATTCCTCCGTGCATTGGCGACATTCCGCCTTGCATCGGCATTTGGCCCATTCCTCCGTGCATTGGCGGCATTCCGCCTTGCATCGGCATCTGGCCCATTCCTCCGTGCATTGGCGGCATTCCGCCTTGCATCGGCATCTGGCCCATTCCTCCGTGCATTGGCGGCATTCCACCTTGCATCGGCATTTGGTCCATTCCTCCATGCATTGGCGGTAGCTCTCCGTACATCGGCATTTGACTCATTCCTCCGTGCATTGATGGCATTCCATCTTTCATCGGTGGCATTCCGCCTTGCATCGGCATTTGACTCATTCCTCCGTGCATTGATGGCATTCCATCTTTCATCGGTGGCACTTCTCCGTACATTGGCATTTGACCTGCGCCTTCTTGCATCGGCATTGCCTGCATTTCTTTTACAGAAGGCATTGGCGGCATTTTAGCAGGTTTAGGTGCTGCTTGCATATATGGATTGGACATCGGTTGTCCGGTTTGTTTCATTCCATACGAATTTCTCATTTTTAAGGGCTCCTTCCCATTCTCTTACTCTGTTTACGTTATTCTTTTTACAATCATTCTGAAATTCGTCCACAAGAAAATAGGCTTTCTACACATTCAAAATTGTAGAACGTATAAGAAAAAAGCTATAATCGAGGCAAATTGCAGATAGAAAGGTGGCACATGATGAATAAAACCATTATCGTATGGATTCGAAAAGATTTTCGACTGGTTGATAACCCAGCTCTATTTCAAGCAGCTAAAGAAGGAATAGTTGTACCTGTTTATATACATGACGACTATGAAGAAAGATCAATGGGAAGTGCAAGTAAATGATGGCTTCACCATGCGCTGAATAACTTCAAAAACTCTATTGAAAAGATAGAAGGAACGCTGGTTGTACAAAAAGGAAATCCTAAAGATGTTTTACAAAAATTACTCCATGAAACGAATGCGCAAGATATTTACTGGAACAGACGCTATGAGCCACATGCGCTAAAAAGAGATAAAGAGCTACAAGCTTTTTTTTCAGAGCACCAAATAAATATTCGCACATTCCAAGGATTTATCCTTCATGAACCTTGGAAAATCACAAAAGAAAATGGAGATCCTTATAAAGTATTCACAGCTTACTATAAAGCTTTTCAAAAACATTCCGTATCTTCTACTGTAAAAAAAGTTAATTTCGTCCAGGCCTTCTCTAAACCGATTGAATCTCTTTCGGTCTCAGATCTTAATTTGCTTCCAAGCATACCGTGGGATGAAACAATTAAATCTACGTGGGAAGCTACGGAAAAAGGCGCTATTGATACCTTCAAAACGTTTTTCAAGAATAAGCTGCTTCATTATGAATTTGATAAAGAAGGAGCATATATTAAAAAGTGGATTCCAGAGCTTAAAGATCTTCCTTCTTCTTATATTCATAAACCTTGGAAGGCTCCAGCAGATGTATTAGAGAAAGCAAACGTTACGCTTGACCAAACATACCCTACCTCAATTATCGATTATAAGGCGCTAGAGAGCGAGCGCTAGAGCATTATAAGCAAATCAAATAAGAGGCGTCTTATTTGATTTGCTTGATTTTTTAAATGTGTAAAAATTCCAGTTCTAATCTATTTGCAACTAAAAACATGTATTTGAAATCTATTTATAGGGTTTTCAAGCCCAATTCCCCCTCAATAGCACATTTGATTTTTCTTATTTTTACCTATAATTTGAATATATAATAATGATTATATATGCTTGGGAACTCTCTCATTGCATAGAGCTGATTGGAGTGATTCGATGCCCGTTTGTCCTTCTTATAACTATAAGGAAGATTATAATTTTTGCAGAATGTGCGGCACACAAGTTCGGCACACCTTTGCCAAACAAGAAGATCAACTTTTTTATCAATCAAAAGATCGAATCATTACAGATGAAAATGAACTAAAGCATCAAATTATTCTATCTCATACCCATGATTTAGTATGTGCCATTACTGAAGATGGCATTTAGGAATACGCCTCTCCTTCTTACGCTAAAACGTTAGGTGTTTCTCCTGATGAGCTTATTGGACAACATGTGCTTATCAATGCATATCCCGAAGACAAGCACATAATCTACACTGTCTTAGCTAACATGGGTAAAACAAACGGCGCCTCCACATTTGAATACCGGAAGCTCCATGTAAACGGTACCATCGTTTTATTAGAATGTAAAGGCGCTCCGATTACCACATCTACCGGAGAAATCGAAGGGTTTGTATTTGTCTCACGAGACGTAACAGAAAAAAGACAGGCAGAGAAAAAGATGCAGAATTCAGAAAAACTCTCTGTCATTGGTCACCTGGCTGCAAGTATCGCACACGAGGTTAGAAATCCTTTGACAACCATTAAAGGGTTTGTTCAACTGTTCTGTGAGACACAGCAGCCGAAAAAAACATTGATTTATCGAGATCTCATTCAGCATGAACTCTCACAAATTGAACATATCATTGCAGAGTTTATGAGTTTAGCTAAACAAGAGTACGTATATACAGAAAACCTTGTTATTACAGACTTGCTTGATGAGGTATTAAAGCAATTTCAATCTGTTACTGGAGTCAAAAACATCCACATCATTCGCCATTATCCAAAAGAACATTCTCTGCTCATTAGTGGGCAAAAAACACAGCTAACCCAAGCATTTATTCATATTATACAAAATGCCATTGACTCTATGGAAAGCGGCGGCAATCTGGTTGTATCGATTGAAAAATCAGCTAGAGAAACGCTCCGCATTGTGATAAAAGATAGTGGGTGTGGAATTGACTCAAAGCGTATCCTACATATAGGAGAGCCTTTTTATACGACAAAAGAACGAGGAATAGGCCTTGGACTAACAATTTGCAATAAAATTATTAACGAACATAAAGGTTTTTTTCATGTATCTAGTAAAAAAAATGACGGCACAAGTATTACTATTACTCTTCCTATGAAAACGACTGAACTTTACGTAGTAGAAGCGTGAAAGAAGCCACCTGAACAAATCAGGTGGCTTCTTCCTTTAAAACAGCTGAGTGTACAGCTGGTACTTATAGAGCATATAAAAACTTCCTATCACTGCCAAGTAAAAGATGAGAGTCTCTGCTCCACTGCCTGTTTCATATGTTAAAGGAGGCTTAAACTTCTTCTTGCTAAGAGGTGAGAAAAAAGGTACCCCTCGTTTAGAAAAGAAATCTCCAAGAATATGAAAAGCGTATCCATAGGCTATTCCTAATGTAAAATCATTGTCATACATCGTATGTAAATAAAAAATAAGTCCGCTTGCAAGAATAGAATGCGTAATACCCCGGTGTCCAAAAATAGATTTAATTACTTTTGCAAGGCCAAGAGACCTTCTACCAATATATGAATTTGGTTCATCAATATCAGGAAGCAGTGCCCCAATCGCAATGCCTACAACATAAGGAAATGTAAACAAAGCGTCTCCTGTTATAGCCACACCGGCACCGGCAGCAATCGATGTTGCAATATGTGTGTGATATCTCAAATTTGCCACCTTCTTTCGTTTTCAGCTTAAGGCAAGCACTGTGACCAGAATCATACATATGTTCGCCCAACGTTAACTATAAGTGAAGGTGGTAAAAATGTCAAAATAATCTATGATTACATAAGCTGCAGACCGACTAACCCGATAAGCATCACAAGAAAACTAATGAGAGTACCCTTCCCATTTTTCTTTGCTCTTCCATCTTTTTTTACAATAGAATAAATCCACGTACTCGAATACACAGCGAATCCAAGAAAACCAAATAACGTGATATATGTAAACATACCGAAACTCCTTTGCTTGTCATTACTATTAACTATACGAGATTTTATAAAAAAAACAAAGTAGTATGACAGCTTGTTTAATATCTCTTTCTTTTTCTTATACTAGGAAGAGGAGGGATGATTATGCAACAAAAGCAGCTGGAAGATGTGTTCGATTTTTATGGGCTGAGTGAGGTTTATCGCAGCAATTTTGAAGATGTTGAATGCCACTGGTTATTTAAAGACGTCGAGCCAGCTATACTTGAAGATTTTTTTAATTCTCACGATTGTCAGGATCTTGAATGCTGTACTCTTGAGGAATTTTGTTTTTCGTTTATGAATTTCCAATCGATTCATACACAAATTCCACACATATACTATTACTAAAAAAGTGATTTCGCAGGAAAGCGAAATCACTTTTTATTAAAATCCTAAGGAAATATATTTTACTTCTAAATATTCTTCAATTCCATAATGTCCGCCTTCACGCCCAAGTCCACTTTCTTTAAATCCGCCAAACGGCGCTTGTGGTGTAGAAGGTAGCCCATCATTTAGTCCTACAATACCATATTCTAGTGCTTCAGCAATACGAATAGCTTCTGAAATATTTTCAGTGAACACATAGGCTGCTAATCCGTACGGCGAGTTATTTGCACGGCGAATAACTTCTTCTTCTGTTTGATACGTCGCAATTGGAGCAATTGGTCCGAATGTTTCCTCGTACATACAAAGCATATCATCCGTTGCACCATCTACCACCGTAGGTTCAACAAACAGTCCGCTTCCCTCTTCACGTACAGATCCTCCCGTTAAGACGTTCCCGCCTTTTTCTACAACATCAGCTAAATGGCGCTTTACTTTTTCTAATGCTTTTTCATCGATTAAAGGTCCAATATCCGTGCCTTCCTCTAAACCATTCCCCACTTTCAGCTGACTAACAGCCGCTGCAAACTGTTCTGCAAATGGTTTAGCAATAGACTCTTGCACGTAGATACGGTTTGTACATACGCATGTTTGACCAGCGTTACGGAATTTAGAAGCAATTGCATTTGTTACTGCTTTATCTAAATCAGCATTTGCTGTTACGATAAACGGAGCGTGTCCTCCTAATTCTAAAGACACTTTTTTAACCGTATCAGCTGCTCCGCGCATTAGCAGTTTACCTACTTCTGTAGAGCCCGTAAACGATAGTTTACGTACACGTCCATCTTGAAGCCACGCTTCTCCAATTGCTTTTGCATCTCCCGTCACTACATTAATTACGCCTTTTGGGATACCTGCTTCTTGTGCCAGCTCTGCTAGACGAAGAGCCGTTAGTGGTGTTTGTTCTGCCGGTTTGATAACTGCTGTACATCCAGCTGCTAAAGCTGGAGCTACTTTGCGCGTAATCATGGCTGCTGGGAAGTTCCACGGTGTAATAGCTGCCATGACTCCTACAGGCTGCTTGTGAGCAAATAATCGTTTATTAGGAGAAGAAGCTGGAATTGTCTCTCCGTAAATGCGTTTTCCTTCTTCTGCGTACCATGAAACGAATCCATTGGCGTAGCCAATTTCACCTTTTGCTTCTTTAAGAGGTTTACCTTGCTCGACTGTCATTATTTCAGCCAGTTCATCCGTATGTTCTTCGATCAGCTGATGCCATTTAAATAATAATTTACCGCGCTCTTCCGCTGTTTTTTTAGACCATGTTTGAAACGCTTCATAGGCAGCATCTGCTGCTAGCTTCGCTTCTTTTTCTCCGCCTTTTGCGACAGTAGCTACGACTTCATTTGTGGCTGGATTTACCACTTCGTATGTATCATTTGTTGAAACTAATTCTCCGTTAATATATAAGTTTGCTTGCTTCATATTTCTTCACTCCCTGCTTAAATTTATCTACTCACTGTTCGGTGCTGTCCGAAACGTACTTTCGAATTTTACGACTGGCTTGTGATTGGCTAATACCAAGCTGTTCCGCTACTTTGTAAGATGACCTATGCTGTTGAAACGCCTTTATGACCATCTCTTTTTCCACATGTTCAATCATTTCAGGAAGCGTATGCACAGGTGAATCAATAGCAAATTCTTTTGCAAAAGGTAGATCTTTAAGTGTAATCATTTCTTCCCCTGTAACAACCAGACGCTCAATGATATTTTCCACTTCACGAACGTTTCCTTTCCATTCTTGTCCTAAAAACGCATCTAACGCCTTTGGTGATAAGCGTACATTACGTTCATATACCGTATTAAAATGGTGAAGAAACTGATAGACAAGCGGCAAAATATCTTCTTTTCGCTCTCGTAAAGGAGGAATAGTAATTGGTACCACGTTCAGTCGATAGTACAAATCACGTCGAAACTTTCCTTCTTCGACCATTTGCTCTAGATTTTGATTCGTAGCAGCAATAATCCGAACATCTATTGATACTGCTCTTGTTGAACCCACGGGACGAATTGTACGGTCTTGCAACACGTGAAGCAATTTACTCTGTGCGGAAAGAGAAAGTTCGCCAATCTCGTCTAAAAAAAGCGTACCCTCGTTTGAAAGCTCAATGATACCTTTTTTCCCTTCTCGAAATGCTCCAGTGAACGTACCACCTTCGTAGCCAAATAGCTCTGATTCAATAAGCTGTTCAGGAAGCGCTGCACAGTTAAGTTCATGATACGGCTGCTGCTTTCTTGTACTAAGCTGATGAAGCAGTTTCGCTACTCTACTTTTTCCTACCCCTGTTTCTCCAAGTAGAAGAACGGTTGTGTTTACAGAAGCAACTCGTTGAATGGTTGAAAAAACTTTTTTCATTGCTTCACTTTTTGTCACAATGCCTTCTAAATCTACGGCTTCGTTTAACTCTTTTTTATAGTTTTCAAGCTGTTCTTCCATCTCTTCTACTTTTCGTTTTAATTCCATTAAGTCTGTAAGATCTCGAGAATAGCTAATAACGCTTTTTAAGTGTCCTTCATTTGTAAATACAGGCCTTGTCCGCACATGAAGATACCGGCCTGAGTTTGTTTTTTGAACCAATTCAATCGCTTGATTAGATTCGATTACTTTTAACGTGGCCGAAGGATAAAAAATACCCATTTCCTGAAGTTCTTTTACGTGCTTTCCAATAAAATCTTCCACTTTCAGAGCATAATTTTTTTCACACTCTGAATTGACAACTAACACATAGCCGTTTGCATCAGTTACAAAGATTTCATCAAATGATGACTCAAATATATCGTAAAGTTCGTCGTTAATTTGCTGAATTTGCTTTTTATGAATGGTCATTTGAATCACCTTTTCGTCAAAAAATAATTATTATTTTATTTTATCAGAAAATGAAAAATCTATAAATAGAGTGTCCAAACATACCCATTTTTTGTGATTCATGAAGAATGAGTGAAGAGCTCTCTCTTCACTCATGTCTCAAATTCGTTTACACTTCAACAGTTTGCTGTACGCTTGCTTCTAGTGCTGCTTCAAAAATAGCTAAGCCTTCTTCTAGCTGATCATCCGTAATAACAATTGGCATTAAGATACGAAGAACGTTTCCAAATACTCCTGCGCTAAGTAATAATAATCCACGCTTGTTTGCTTCTTTTACGATACGCTGTGTAAGCTCTTTATCCGCTTCTTTTGTTTCATGATCTTTCACAAGCTCAATGGCACACATCGCTCCTAATCCGCGAATATCACCAATACAGTCATATTTTTCTGCCAATTTTTCAAATCGTGATGTTACCACTTTTCCAAGGTACTCACCGCGTTCATTTAGCTTCTCTTCTTCAATGATATCAAGTACAGCTAAAGCCGCTTCACATCCAAGAGGGCTTCCACAATACGTTCCGCCAAGCTCACCAGGATTAGATTCATCCATAACTTCAGCACGACCAATGACACCGCTGATCGGAACGCCAGCTCCTAGTGATTTAGATACCGTAATTAAATCCGGCTCAACATCAAAATGTTCAATACCGAAATAACGGCCTGTACGTGCAAAACCAGCTTGAATTTCATCTGATACAAATAAAATTCCGTGCTCTTTACATAATTGATATACTTCTTGCACAAAACGTTTACCTGGAACAATGAAACCACCTTCACCTTGAATAGGTTCCATTACCACAGCTGCAATCGTTTCCGGTGCTACCTCTGTACTTAAGAAGTTTTTGAATTCTGTAATCATAAACTCTTCATATGCTTCAACGGATAATCCTTGTGGACGGCGATACTCGTAAGGATATGGAGCTTTGTATACTTCAGGAGCAAACGGTCCAAATTCATATTTATATGGTTTTACTTTACTTGTCATCGTCATTGTCATTAATGTACGGCCATGGAAACCGCGGTTAAATGAAATGATTCCTTGACGCTTTGTATATTTACGAGCAATTTTCACTGCGTTTTCTACAGCTTCTGCTCCGCTATTTAAAAGTAATACTTTCTTTTCAAATTCACCAGGTGCAATTGCTGCTAATCTTTCAGCAAGCTCTACATATGATTCATACATCATTACATTAAATCCTGTGTGAATAAAACGGTCTACTTGCTTGTGAAGTGCTTCTTTTACTTTTGGATGACTGTGTCCTACATTGATTGTTCCAATTGCGCCCACGAAATCAATAAATGTGTTGCCATCGACATCTTTAACAATCGCCCCTTCAGCCGTATCAGCAAATGTCGGAATGCCATAACTTACACCTTTCGGAATGGCACGGTGTCTTCTATCTAATAATTGCTTTGCATTTTCTCCCGGTAAATTTGTTGTTACTTTGCTAAAAGTTTGACTCATTTTTTATCTTCCTCTCATATTAAATAATTCTTCAATTAGTTTATATGCAAAAAACATGCCAACTTTTAAAAAGCTGAAAAATAAGCATTTTTAGATAATTCTAACGATAAACCACTCGTCATCAAGTCTATATAAACTTATAAATGAGTCAAAAACGACTCTCCCCTCGTACAAAACACAGGAATTTTATATTGCCATAGAAGGAACAAGGCTTTTATAATAAATGTATAAATATAGTAATGTTATCACTACGCGAGGGTTAACCTCTTTATAAAGGAGTGAAAAATATGCTAGAGGGCTGGTTTTTATGGGGGATTTTATTTTGGATTGTCTTTTTAATGAGCATGTTTGCTATCGGCGGATTTTTTATGTTCAGGAAATTTTTAAAGCGCTTACCAAAAGAGGATGGCATGTCTGAACTTGATTGGCAAGATCACTATCTTTCAAAGACTATCCATCTTTGGTCAAGAGACCAAAAGCAGCTATTAAATGTTCTGGTTGAACCAGTGCCTGAACTATTTCGCGATGTAGCCAAACAAAAAATTGCAGGAAAAATTGGGGAACTCGCACTTGAAGAGCAAGCAGCCTCTATTACAGAAGACTTAATCGTACGTGGATACATCTTAGCTACCCCTAAACGTGATCATAAATTTTTATTAAAAACATTAAAAAAGCAAAAAATAGATGCTGTTCCTTATCAGCATTTATTTTAAATTTAAAAAAGGTGGCCATGTAGCCACCTTTTTTAATTTAATATAGTTGTATTCTCAAGGCGATCATTGTGCAGCTTTCGTTCGAGCTTTTTATAGGATGTGTACATAGCAATACGCCAAGGTACAATCATACCAAATGCTAGAATCCAGAACATACCGCCAAGCTGGCCAACATCAATTGAAGAACTTAAATATATTTTCATTGCAATTCGAATAATAAGCAAACCAATAATAATGAATGCAAAAGCTTTTGAACGCTTCAAGTAAATATGATCGTCACGAATTTCAAATTTAGACGTTTTAATTAAAAGGATTGAGAAAATCATGCCTGCTATTAACGCCTCAAGCAGTTCTGCACCCGTTACTCGAAACATTGGAAAGATAAACATTAATGCTCCCGTACTCATAAAAAAAGGCGGAAGTATAATTTTTTTTGCATTCGTTGGTTTATCAGCAGCTTTCATTCGAATAACTAATATGAAAGAAGCCATAAAAATTGCGACAAGTGTTGAAGCAATAACCAATGAAATCCTTCCTTTACTATAGTTTAGTGTTTACTTATATTATAATCCAAAAAACATCAGAAGTAAAAGTGCAACAAAAAAACAGAAGAGTATCTCTTCTGTTTTTATTTAGTAGAGGTAATGTTCGCTTTTACTTTTTGCTTTTGTTTCTGCTTTTTCATTGCTTTTAGTAAGAACCCGCCTTTAAATTTACGCGGCTCGTATGAGATAATGAAAGCACGAGGCTCATATTCTTCAATGAATGCTAATAATTCTTCTTCTCTACTTCGTTTTGTTAAAATATCCAATCTATAGCGTGCACTGTCTCTTCCTTCGCCTTGGTAAACAGTAACACCAAAACCTTCTTGTCGAAGGCGGTTAATTAACTCTTCATTTTTGGTCATAAGGTTAACTAGGAATGTTGTATATCCGATAGCAAGTCTAGATTCGATATAACTTCCAAGTATAATTCCTACTCCAAATCCAACTGCGTATACAACCATAGCAAGCGTGCTTTGATCTCCTGAAAATACAAGGGATAAGCCGAATACATAAATTAATGCTTCAACAAATCCAAAAACCGAGGCATACGTACTCATACCTTTGACTAAAAAAATTGTGCGCAGCGTCAAAATCGGTACATAGATCAGTTGCAAAAGCAAGATTAACAAAATATCTTTCAATTTATACACCTCTTTTTAACAATTAAAAATATGACGATTTCATTGTATCACTCCGTATTTGTAGAAGATATAGTAAAAATAAATTTTTTCTATATATTTTTTTGAATTATATTCTTGCTTATTTACTAAGAGCTAAAGTGAACATTTCACCTTAAAAAAACAAAAAAGAATCTGGGAATTCCCAGATTCTTTTTTGTAACTTTCTGTGTTTTTAGAAGCCAGTAAAGCCTCCAAATACGCTCGTTGTATAAATAATAATTTTTGTCATCCAGTCAAAATACAAAATAAATCCCATGCCAATCATCGCATATCCGCCAACTTTCATCATGGAATTCATATGTTTTTTTAACCAGTTCATTTTTCCAATAAAAAACGTCATAATAAAGAACGGAATAGAAAACCCCAGTGAATAAGTTATCATATACAAAAGACCAGAGCTTGGATTTGTGGCTGCAAGTGCCATGACCGAAACTAAAATAGGTCCAGTGCAAGGAGTCCACCCCGCTGCAAAAGCCATGCCAATAAAAGAAGAGCCAAAGAGACCAGCAGGCTTATTTGCGAATCTAAGCTTGTGTTCCTGCATAAGAATTCGAGGCTTAAAAATCCCTAGTACAACTAGACCAAAGAAAATAATGAGAATAGCTCCAATCTGTCGGATTAAATCTTTATAGTTAAAAAACCACTGACCAATAAATGACGTAGTAAAGCCAATCATAATGAATATAATAGAAAACCCAAGCAGAAAAAAAGCTGTGTGAATAAAAGCTTTGCGCTGATGTGACTTAGCCCCTTCCTTTAACTCGCTGACTGATACTCCCGTTATGTACGATAAAAAAGCTGGATACAAAGGCAAACAGCAGGGGGAAATAAACGATAAAAACCCCGCGCCAAATGCCAAAAACAGATTTACATCTCCCACATTTTCCACTTCCCTTTTTTGTTCTTTTTGTTCTTTTTCGTTACCATTTTGTAACCAAATTGTCTCATCTCACTTCTTTCAAATAGTACCATTATCTTGTATAATTAGGTAAACGACTTGTTAGAAGGGATACATAGCATTGGCCAAAAAAGATATTCTATTAGCGATTGAAAAGAAACGAGAAGAACTCATCCGCATAGTCCGAGTAAGTGGATTAAATTCTCCACCTGCTATTAAACATAGTCAAGAATTAGATCATTTATTAAACGTTTACAATGAATTCCCTACTCAAACGCCAGAAACAACCTCTTCATGAAGGTTGTTTCTTTTTTCGCCTTCACTCTATCAATTCTGTATAAATCTATTTTACTCCTGTTTCTTTGTTGAAATTCTTCTCTTTTTCGGCGTGCTGAAGCTGATACATATTATAGTACAAACCGCCTTTGTTTAGCAGTTCAGCATGGGTCCCTTTTTCAACGATTTTCCCTTTATGCAATACTAAAATACAGTCGGCGTGTTGAATAGTCGATAAACGATGGGCAATAGCAATTGTTGTGCGGCCTTTTCCCACCTCTCTCAACACTTCTTGAATCGCCTCTTCTGTTTCTGTATCAATGTGCGCTGTTGCTTCATCCAGAATAAGGATTTTAGGATTTCGAATGACCGTTCGTGCAAATGCTAAGAGCTGACGCTGGCCGCTTGATAAAGTTGAACCTCTTTCTACTAGCACTTCATTATACTTATTAGGGAGACCTTCGATAAATGCGTGGGCTTGCACAAATTCCGCAGCTGCTTTTACTTGTTCATCAGAAAAATGATCTTCATGCAGCGTAATATTTCGCTTCACGGTATCTGCAAACAAAAAGGCATCTTGCAGCACTAGTCCTACCTCATCTCGAAGCTGTTTATTTGAAAAAGACGATAGCGGTTTATTATCTATCAAAATGTCTCCTTTTTGCTGTTCATAGAAGCGCATTAACAAATTAATGATGGAGCTTTTCCCGCTTCCAGTATGTCCTACTAAAGCCACAGTTTCTCCTTCGTTTACCGTAAATGATATATCAGAAAGCACATCTCGAACACCGTCATAAGAGAACGTTACGTTTCGGAATTCTACCGTTCCTTTTTGAACCCCCTGCTTTTGTTCACCTGTCATAACTGGATTTTTTTCTTCTTCATCCATCAAGTCAAATACCCGAGAGGCTGATACCATTGCTTGCTGATACATAGAAAGACGCTGCATCATTTCATTAACAGGTTCAAAAAAACGATCCAAGTAGTTAATAAACGCGTAAAGAACACCAATTTGAACAGGGCTGTCAGCTACGGAAACACCAAAATAACTGAGCACAAGGATAATAGCTAAAATGTAAAGAATTTCGACGGCCGGCCTTAGCAGCAAACCATCCAACTTAATATTGCGCATGCCCGCTTTATAATGTTCATCATTAATTTCTTCAAATTCCGAGCTAAGCCGCTTCTCTTGACGAAATAACCGAATAATAGACATGCCTTGCAAAGACTCATGAAGCTTGGCATTTAACTGACTTAGCTTTTCTCGGAGCTGTCCGTAGTAAATAGCACTGTAATGCTGATAAAGCTTCATAAGTCCCCAAATAAATGGAAGAAGAACTAAACAGTAAAAAGCTAGCTTCACATCTAGCATAAACATGGCTATAAAAATACCAATCAAAAATACCCCATTTTGAATAAAAACGGCGATGACTTCCACAAACATTTCTTTCATGGCTTCTGTGTCATTTGTAATTCGAGATACCAGGCTTCCTGTTGGCGTGTTATCAAAAAAACGAAGCGCCAGACGATGAACATGAGAAAAAACATCAATTCGAATCTGTTGAATAATTTGAAGCGCAATTTTCTGAAACTGCAGAAGCTGAAAGTATTGAACGACAATTTTTAAAAGCTGTAAAAGCAAATAACTGCTTGCAAGTAACACGAGCGGTTGAAGAGGCAAGTACTTAGGAGTTAAATAATCATCAATAAAAATTTTAATCAAAATGGGGCCTAATAAATCAGCAGCCGTAGCAATTAATAATAGTGTGAATGCTAAAAAAAATGATTTTTTATGCGGAATTGTATAGCGAAACAGACGTTTATGTACCGAAGAATGCTCAATTTTCATTTTTTGTCTCCCCTTCTTCTACTGCACGTTCAAGCTGCTGTCTATCGTACATATCTTGGTACCACCCGCTTATGCTAAGCAGTTCATCATGAGTTCCACGCTGAATAATTTTCCCTTTATCAAGTACAAGAATCAGGTCTGCATGAGTAACCGAGCTCAGTCGATGCGCTGTGATAATCGTTGTTCGATTTTGACGTTTTTGCTTTAACGCTTGTAAAATACTCGCTTCTGTTTTCCCATCTACTGCTGATAGCGAATCGTCTAAAATTAAAAGCTCAGGATTTAATAGAAGAGCCCTTGCAATCGAGATGCGCTGTTTTTGTCCCCCAGATAACGAAACGCCTTTTTCACCTACTATTGTTTGGTATCCATCTGTAAAATCGAGGATATCTCTATGTACATTTGCAACCTTAGCTGCTTCTTTAATTTCTTGATTGCTTGCCTCTCCTTTTCCAAACGCGATATTATCAGCGACTGTAGTCGAAAACAAAAAGTGATCTTGAGGAACATATCCAATGCTTTTGTATAATGAATCAAAAGCATAGTCTTTAATGTCTGTTCCTCCCCATAACACAGCTCCGTCGCTTACTTCAAATTCACGAAGCAACAGCTTTAAAAGAGTAGTTTTCCCAGCACCTGTCTTTCCGACAATACCTAGCGTTTGACCGCGAGAAAGTGTAAAATAAATTTCTTTTAACGTGTATTCATCGTCTTTATCATACGAAAACCTATGAATAAAAGCTTCAATATTTCCTGTTGGTGTTTCAACACTAGGATGCACTGCTTCTTCAATCGAATTTTCTTCTTTTAATAAAGAAAATATTCTGTCATAAGATGCTCTTCCTCGTTCCACAATGTTGAATAGCCAGCCAAATGCCAGCATCGGCCAAATGAGAAGACCCAAATAGGTTGTAAAGGTAACAAGCTGCCCGATTGTTAACTCTTCACTAATTACCATCTTGCTGCCAAAGATAAGAGCAAGTAAAAAAGAAAGTGCTACAATAATCGAAATGGTCGGATCAAACAATGCATCCACTCGTGCTACTTTCATGTTCTTTTGAACAACATCTGCAGACTTAACGCGAAATTCTTCGATATCAGCTGCTTCTTCCCCAAACGTCTTAATCACTTTAATTCCGCTAATGCTTTCTTGAACCTTATCATTTAAAGTAGAAAATGATGCTTGTGCGTGATGAAACCGCGCGTGAAGCAATGTACCATAATAACTTGTTAAAATGGCCATAAGTGGCATAGGAATAAGACAAATAAGCGTTAATTTCCAGCTGATTGTGAGCGCCATTGTGCATAGAACAAGGCCCCCTGTGACAATCGAATCAACCAGTGTCAAAACGCCGGAACCTGCAGTTTGTTGAATAGCTTGAATATCATTTGTTGTATGCGCCATCAAATCCCCAATTCGCCTTCGCTGATAAAAGGCCTGATTCATCTTAGTAAAATGAGCGTAAAGGTTATTTCTTAGCTGCTTGGCTAATTTAACAGATGAACCAAATATCATAATACGCCATATGTATCTTATGAAATAAGCCACAACAGCAGCTCCTAGCAAAATGCCAACCATCTGCATTAAGCGCTCTCCATTCAGCGTCCCTTCTTTAATTCCATCTACCGTTAAACCGATAATTTTAGGCGGGAGAAGTTCTAATGCTGCTACAATAATGAGCAATGCAATCCCTGTTATGTAAGACTTTTTTTCCTGTTTAAAAAACCACCATAGTTCTCGAAAAATTTTCATCGTATCCCCCTAGCCCTACAACTATTTTCTTATATCTATCATAAAACAAAAGACACCCTTCTGAATAGAGAGTGTCTGTCCAATTAACCATTATTTAATTTGGCCGTTCATTGCTTTCATCATTTGGTTAATTTTTTTCTGCGATGGTTTCATGCCCATTTGCATCATCATCATTTTTAACATTTGTTCATTAATTGGTGGATTTTTCTTCAGATAGCTCATCATATATTTACGAGCAATGAAAAATCCTAGCGCTATCCCAACAATTAATGCTAGAACACCAACTAGAATATACATTCCCATGGTATTACTTCCTCCTTCATGTTGTCTAACTTACAGTGTACTAGACCATACGCTATTATACAATATTTCCGTTCCAATTTCCTTAAATAATTACACAAATTTTCTTGTTTTCACAGGCCTCAGCCAGCCGTATTCATCCGTTCCATAATTCACTGCTAAAAAACAAGGATCTAGCTTGCGTAACACTTCAAAAAAAGCTGTCTCAGCATCAACATTGCCATCCCCTTCAATTGTTATACAGCGATTCGTTAATTTTATAGATGCTCGACTTTTTTTATGAGGATATTCCAGCACAAACGTCTCTTGATGAGTAAAAAAATGAGGATAATGAGAAAACGCCTGAAGCAGTTCTCGTTGAATAAATGAAATGGGCAGTTGGCGAGTAATGTAATGAACTTGTTTTTGCAAATGCGTCTCCTGCAAGTGACGTTTCATTCTATATTCAATCAGCAGCTGATAAATAAGCTTTTCTCTTCGAAAATAGGATGATGCAACTTCTTCCTCCATTAAATATACTTCGTACGTTCTCACAGTTCATCCTCCCTTTCGGCTCGTTCTTTTTTGCACCATTATACCGAATGGTGTACGCAATGCTTGTCTATCGATGAAAAAATTTCTTTGTTTTTTTGTCGAAAAAAAGAGCAGACCGCAAGAGTCTGCTCTTTCTTATGAAAAAATTATGCATTAAGCAAGCTTTTCACTTTTGCTACTACATTTTCAACTGTAAAACCAAATTCTTTCATGATTGTTTCACCAGGAGCAGATGCACCGAAGTGATTAATACCAAGAACTTGACCTTCGTCTCCAACATAGCGCTCCCATCCAAGTGTAGAAGCCATTTCAATACCTAAACGCTTTTTCACTGATTTAGGAATAACACTTTCTTTATACTCAGCAGATTGCTCTTCAAAACGATCCCATGCAGGCATACTTACGACAGATACGTCAATGCCTTCAGCAGCTAATGCTTTTTGTGCTTCTACTGCTAAACTTACTTCAGAGCCCGTTGCAAGTAATAATGCATCCGCTTGGTCTTTACCAGCTTTAGATACAACATAAGCACCTTTAGACACGCCTTCGTATGCATTTTCTTTTGTACCTTCAAGCGTTGGCAAGTTTTGTCGAGTCAATACAAGCGCCGTTGGGCGGTCAGTTGACTCTAATGCCAAGCGCCATGCTGCAGCTGTTTCATTTGCATCTGCAGGACGAACCACTGAAAGACCTGGCATCGCACGAAGTGAAGGTAATTGTTCAATTGGCTCATGTGTTGGGCCGTCTTCTCCAACTGCGATACTGTCATGTGTAAATACATATGTTACAGGAAGCTTCATTAAAGCTGCTAAGCGAATTGCTGGGCGAAGATAATCAGAGAATACAAAGAATGTTCCTCCGAATACTTTTACACCACCGTGTAGAGCCATACCATTTAATGCAGCTCCCATTGCAAATTCACGTACACCGAACCAAATATTACGTCCGCTGTAATCAGCTGCAGTGAAGTCTTCTGAACCTTTAATCATTGTTTTATTTGAGCCAGCTAAGTCAGCTGAACCGCCGAAGAATTGAGGTACAGCTTGTGCTACTGCGTTTAATACTTCTCCAGAAGAAGCACGGCTAGCTAAGCTTGAACCTGTTTCGTATACTGGAAGCGTTTCTTCCCAACCTTCCGGTAACTTTCCTTCTACTGCTAGTTCAAATTGACGACCTAGTTCAGGATATTTTTCTTTATATTGTGCAAATACATCGTTCCATTCATTTTCTTTCTTTTGGCCATCTTCAGCAATTGTAGCTTTGAAGTGAGCATACACTTCTTCTGGCACATAGAAATCTTCTTCAAATGTCCATGCATAAGCTTCTTTTGTTAATTTTGTTTCATCGGCACCTAATGGAGAACCGTGCACGCCAGAAGTACCTGCGTGGTTTGGAGACCCAAATCCGATTGTTGTTTTTACTTCAATTAGCGTTGGGCGTGTTAAATCGCCTTTTGCTTCTTCGATTGCATTTGCAATCGCTGTCAAGTCATTACCATCTTCAACGCGGATTACTTGCCACCCGTAAGCTTTGAAACGATCTTCTACGTTCTCAGAGAACGAGCGATCTAAATCTCCGTCTAAAGAAATATCATTTGAATCGTATAAAACAACTAAGCGTCCTAATTTTAAGTGTGCCGCTAATGAAGCTGCTTCAGCTGATACACCTTCCATTAAGTCTCCGTCACCACAGATACCATACGTAAAGTGGTCTACAATTTCTAAACCTTCTTTGTTGTATGTTTCAGCTAAATGACGTTCTGCCATTGCTTTACCAACAGCCATTGCAATACCTTGTCCTAGTGGGCCAGTTGTTGCATCAACACCTGCTGTATGACCGAACTCCGGATGACCTGGTGTTTTACTTCCCCATTGACGGAAGTTTTTAAGGTCTTCAATTGATAAGTCATATCCAGCTAAATGAAGCAAGCTGTATAATAGTGCTGATCCGTGTCCTGCTGATAATACAAAGCGATCACGGTTGAACCAGTTTGGATTCTTTGGGTTGATGTTCATAAATTTTGTCCACAATGTATATGCCATTGGAGCAGCTCCCATTGGCATACCTGGGTGACCTGAATTTGCCTTTTCAATCGCATCGATTGATAAAGTACGAATTGTTGCAATCGAAAGATCTTCAATACGTTGTGTCATACTCTTCATTCCTTTCAAAACTATGTACATATGTTATCATACTAATGATTTGCTTATTTGTACAATACTTGAACCAAAAATTTTTCCACTTTTACAGTTTTTGTGCACCTTATTAAAAATATACAAAAAACTAGAGGGAACACTCCCTCTAGTTTTACTAAAACATCTTAATGAAGACGCTTCTTTTTACTCTCTTTTAATTTTTTAGGCGTAACATCTTTACCTTCTTCATCCACTACTTTAATCGTATGAAGGTGGTTTGTCATAGACTGTCGGAAAACTTTTAAATATTCCTGACGTAGCTCTTGCTGTTCTTCCGCTTCAGATTCTGTCAGACCTTCAGCCTTTGCCTTTTTCGAAAGAGCATTAATACGAGCAAGTTTATCTTTTGATAGCATATAAGACCTATCTCCTTATAATCAATAATTAAAATTACCGAACAGTTCCGGCAACATGTAGTCATCTTACTAAATCTCTTTCGTTTTATCAAGAGTTTGAGCACTCTCTGTATACTCTTGATAGCGACGATGTACCGTGGCTTTTGAAATATTATAACCAAAACCTTTTAAGGTAACTGAAATTTCAGCAAAGGTTAAGCCATTATGACGTAGGCGTACAATTTCTTCAATCGGTGCCTCTTTTTTTTCTCTTCCGGAGTTAACTCCTCGATTTTTTAAGTTTTGCTGCGGGCGATAACCGTTTTCTACGGCTCTTTTCATTCCTCTTTTAATTTTAGCATTATGTAATTTCCGCTGATGCTCTTCCACTAAGCTAATAATATCTAATACCATCGAATCGGATTCTGAAAGCTGAAGCTGACCTTGATGACTAATCGTATAGATTGTGGCGTTTTCTTTTTGAAAAGCATGAAGCAGCGCAATTCGGGCGTTGCCTCTACCCAATCGCGTTTCATCTTGGATGAGCAGTACAGATATTTTCTCTTCTTTCATTGTATGAAGAACATCCAAAATACCCTCTCTATCTACATCATATCCGCTTGCTTTTTCCATTACGACTTTTTTTACGTGCAGATGGTGTAGATCAGCAAGCTTTTTTAATTCTTCTTGTTGGCGCTGTAAAGATGTTTCTTGGTTTTTTTTATCCGTACTAACACGGCAATAAATAATCGCGTTCACTTTTATCACGACCTTTTCGTCTTCTAACAATATTCAGGAACGGCCGTTACACACTATTGTTCAATTGCCACTTGATTATGTAACTCTTTTTTTAAAACAGGAATATATAATTTATCTCCTGGAGATAACGACTGGACAGTATCTGAATTTAAATCATTGACGTCTTCAACCCATTTGACAAATTCATTGTTTGTCAAATGATGGTGATTATGATACTTATTTGACAGTTCCCAAAGCGTATCTCCTTTTGTAATAGTAACCGTTGAATATCTGTCTAAATCTACTTTATCCGCTCCTAAAACCAGCGTCAATACATATGTAAGTGCAGCGATAACTGCAAAAAAAATAGCGTAATGTTTCATAGAATGTAAGAATTGTTGCATATTATGATCCCCCTATCAGAATATATGTTCTTATTTTATTGAGAACGTTTGTTTCTGTCAATGGAATTCTTCGAACTTATGTTTGTATATTGACACATCACGTGGTATAATTCACCTAAAGAATAGCTAAAATCGAGGTGAAAAATATGAAGCTATCAAAACGTCAACAAGACATACTAGATTTTATTAAGCATGAAGTAAAATTAAAAGGCTATCCGCCTTCTGTTCGCGAGATCGGAGAAGCAGTAGGATTAGCCTCTAGCTCCACTGTACATGGGCATTTAGCTCGTTTAGAAAGCAAAGGGTTAATTCGCAGAGATCCAACAAAACCAAGAGCAATTGAAGTCCTTCAACTAGACGAAGTAAATATCCCTAAAAGTAACGTCATTAATGTTCCTGTTATCGGTAAAGTAACAGCAGGTCTTCCCATCACAGCCGTTGAAAATGTGGAAGAATATTTCCCTCTTCCAGATAAATTCGTTTCTCCAGACGATCATGTATTTATGCTTGAAATTATGGGAGAAAGTATGATTGAAGCAGGTATTCTAGATGGCGATATGGTAATCGTACGTCAGCAGCAAACAGCTAACAACGGAGATATCGTGGTCGCTATGACCGAAGACAATGAAGCAACGGTAAAACGTTTCTTTAAAGAAGAAAATTTCGTACGTTTACAGCCTGAAAATTCAACGATGGCGCCTATTATTCTTCGCCACGTAACGATTTTAGGAAAAGTAACTGGTGTATATCGCACGATTCACTAATACTAATCACATACTGTATGTAAAACCAACTAATCATGATGTTAGTTGGTTTTTTACGTTTGTTTTCTAAAAAAATTGGCATATTATAAATGCAAGTAAATACAACCGACTATAAGAAGGATGTAGTTTATGACCAATACATCAAGGAAAATAGAATCATTTCAAACTATTGTACCTACCAAAGCAATGAACATGTTTCTTTTTCCTTTTTCCTTTGATCGAAAAAATAAAGAGCAGCTTGTTCATGCACTGGATGCAAATTTGTTCGAGTTTTTTTCCATTCAAAACAAACATTTAGAAAAGGAATACTATGGAGAACAATATTACGTATCTCATGATAGCTTAGATCAATATTTTCTTCCTTACATTGAATGCATTCTATTCCCTGACTCGTGCGAAAAAGAAGGCCTGCTTCGATTTTCAAAAAAAATAGATCATACCATTACGTTACACACTTATTCAACCACTGTGTCTAGCAACGTGCTATCTGTGGATGTTTTTTTATGTCCTTTTGAAATTGGGGTTATGACCATTCGTACTGAGATGAGCCATAATGATTACACCTATGATGATATTTTAGAATTCATGAATCATTTTCGAGTATTAGAACCGAAGCTTGCTGAAGAGTCCGAGTCCACTATTACCTATGAGCATCATCGCTATAGCAAAGTACAAGATTATATTTTTTCACAGCTTGCTCCATTTTTGAACGAACATATCAAAAAAGAAGCCTCCCGTGAAAAGCACGTCGGGAGCCTTCCTTATTTTATTGATGAACGCATGTTTGTATTAAGTTATGTAACGGTAAACCAAGAGCAAGACATCAATTGCACCACTTTATTTCGTACTGGACAGCTGAATAGCTATACACCTGATGGGAATCCGTTTATCTCAGCACACAATCATGAATATATTAAAACGTATAATTCTAAACACGTGTATGCACGATGGGCTCCCGAAACCTATTACGTCATAACAGACCATGTGTTTTCGTGTATTTCTAAATCGACGGACTCTAAAACAGACCAACTTTTAATGAATCATCTATTTGGCCAGCATTACTATAATTTATTTTTACATTTTTTCTATAAAATCGTGTTGTTAAAGCTATCCTATGAGTATTCTCAGCTCACGTTTCATAAAGATTCAGAAGGAATTGAACGACTAATCCGCTCTATTACGGTGTTTTCAGGTAAATATTTATTTTTAGAAATCAGTTCTCGCACAGAGGGTCAAGAATTTTCTGAGCTCTTTAAAAAAATCTTTCACATTAATTCTCTTTACCAAGAAGTCAAAGAAACCCTTGGCACTTTATATCAAAATCAGGAAAAAATCGCGACCAAGCGTCACAATTACTTATTATTAATTTTAACGATTTATACCGTTCTTTCTGGTATTTACGGAATGAATTTAGTTATTAGCAAACTAAAGGGAAACATTAATTGGGAGAGTATGCAACACTTTTCTATCTTTGAATATATCGCTTTAATAGTAGCTCTATCCGGAATTCTGATTAGCATTAGTCTCGGAGTGAGTTCACTATGGAATTTGCTGAAAGATCGATTTAAAACATAAAAGCTGTTTGTACCAAAAAGTACATAGCTAAAAAACAAAGAAGAAAACAAATGTTTTCTTCCTTGTTTTTATTCTTTTTGAAGCTGTAAGTCGCTTGGCACCCAGTCAGGAATTCCATCATCTTCATCAAATTCAATAATGACATCCGTTATTCCTTTTTCCTGTAAAATACGATTTTCTAGACGATCTTTAATATCATCAGCTTCTGCTACTGTTAAAGAAGGATCAATTTCTACTTTTAATTCAACGTGAAGCTCTTCTCCTTCTTTCATCACCATTAACGTTTGGATATCACGCACTTGAACATCTTGCATCACAATCGCACCAATTTTTATTTCCATTTCTTTATCAGCTTCGCCAAGCGCTCCGGCAGCGTTATCTAAAAATACTCGTCCTACTACAAAAAACATCATAAGACCAATTAAAATAGAAGCAATTCCTTCAGCTTGATGAAAAGGTGTAAACCGAGAAATAAAAACCGCAATTAGTGCCAACACGCCTCCTCCAGTAGCCACAAGATCTTCCATAAAAACAAGCTTAGTTGCTGGCTTTGCTTTCTTTAAATGAACAAAGCTTTGCGCAAAGACATTAACCTCTGCGGGATTCATCCCAACATCGTGCAAAATTTCTTTCATTGCCTTAAATAGAACAAACATCTCAAGCAATACCGCGATGCCAAGTACTGCAATATTTAAAATAAAGCCCGAAGACTTGGTCGGATGAAGAATATGATGATATCCTTCTTTAATCGTTTCAAACGCCATAATTCCTACTACAAGAACCGCCCCTAATAGAACGAGATTAACCAATCGACCGAAGCCGTTTGGAAATCGTTTGGTCGGCGCTTTTTTACTTAATGCCGAACCTATAAAGACAAAAAACTGATTAGCTGCATCGCCTAAGCTGTGCATCGTTTCAGCAAACATCGCTACATTTCCTGTTAATCCGAAAGCAATTCCTTTAATAATGGAGATGATGGTATTAACTACAGCGGCCATCATGGCCGATTTATTTCCTTTTCGCAACAGTTTAATCAATTCACTCATGCAATCCCTCCGTTTGCGTCTTTGATGAGATTCTATTACGTTTAGTGTATGTGAATTTAAAAATTAAAAACCTCCAACGTACAGGTTGGAGGTTTTTAGTCATGTTTCATTATTTTTTAAAACGGTATGGTACAGTTGTAACAATTACATTTTTTCGGTAAAGCAAATGTGCTTTTAACAGCAAGCTGGACTGATTGTGAAGGATATTTTGCCAGCTTTTTTTCGTAATAAATTGTGGAATAACGACCGTGATAGCCATATTATTTTCCCGAGCTTTTTCCTCGGCCATATCAATAAATCGAAACAGCGGCCGGACTAGGCTGCGATATTGAGAATGAAACGTAACAATGCGAATATCAGGCTGCCACTTTTCCCACTTCTCTTCCATTCTTTTTTCGCTTTCCCGATCAAAAGCCACGTGTACCGCAATAACGGTGTCACCAATCGTTTTTGCATAATTTAATGAATTTTCTACTACTTTTGTCATTCCTGCTACAGGAACAATGACCACGCTCCCTTCAAGCTTTCCAATCTTTTCTCCTTGCTTAATACGAAGTTGCTCTCCTACCGCTTCATAATGCGTATGAATGCGATGAAAAATATAGACGATAACCGGTAAGAAAACTAACACGGACCACACTTGGGAAAACTTTGTTGTAAACAAAATAATTAATACAGTTAATGTAATAAGCGCACCAATTAAGTTAATGGTTAGCTTTCCTTGCCAGCCAGCCGGCTTTTCTCTAAGCCATTTGACAATCATTCCTGTTTGAGAAAGAGTAAATGGAATGAACACCCCAACTGCATAAAGAGGAATTAATTGTTCCGTCGCTCCTTTAAAAGCTACAATTAAGATAATAGAAGCAATTCCAAGCGTCACAATCCCATTTGAATAGCCTAATCTATCACCACGAATTTGAAACATTCTCGGCATGTATTTATCAGACGATAAGTTTACAGCTAGCAAAGGGAAAGCGGAAAAGCCTGTATTCGCCGCTAGTACTAGAATTAAAGCTGTTGTACCTTGAATAAAATAATAAAATCCATTTCGTCCAAATACACTCGATGCAATTTGTGATACAACGGTTTCATCTGCTTTTGGAGAAATTCCAAGCCAATAAGCTAAAAACGTGATTCCAGAAAATAAAACGGCTAGAATACCGCCCATCAGCATTAATGTATGAACAGCATTTTTGGCACCTGGCTCTTTAAAATTCGGCACCGCATTTGAAATGGCTTCTACACCCGTCAATGCCGAACAGCCTGACGAAAAAGCCTTTAATAACAAAAACAAACTAATACCTGGAACCACTGTACCAAGGGATGTATGAAGCTCAGGTGAAACTTGACCTGTCGCTATTTTAAAGAAGCCTACCGCTATTAATAAAATAAGAGCAATAACAAATAAATAAACCGGATAAGCTAATACAGAAGCAGATTCCGTTACGCCTCGTAAATTTAAGACCGTAATAAAAATAACCAGCAAACAGGCAATTACTACATTGTAATGATGTAACGTCGGAAAAGCGGACGTTAAAGCATCTGTTCCTGCTGAGACGCTTACAGCAACTGTTAAGATATAATCTACTAATAACGACCCCCCTGCAATTAGCCCAGGATTTTCTCCTAAATTGGTTTTAGAAACAATATAAGCTCCTCCACCTTGAGGATAGGCATAAATAATTTGACGGTACGAAAGAATCAAAGCCGTCAGCAGTACCAATACCCCAATTGCGATTGGAATTGAATACCAATAGGCAAGGACGCCCACGGTTGCAAGTACAATCAAAATCTGTTCCGTTCCATAAGCCACTGAAGATAAGGCATCTGATGATAGAATAGCCAGTGCTTTAAGCTTACTTAGCTTTTGATCACCTAACTCTTTTGTTTTAAGTGGCTTTCCAATCAATAATCTTTTGAGAACTGAATAGTTCACGTAATTTCCCTCCGATAATTGCTTAGCTGCATTACTATTCGTTGCTAAGCTCCGTTACAAGTTTACCAATAAGTGATATCATTACTAAAAAATACCTTTTTTATATTAAAAAAGCGCACAAAAAAAACACTAAGGGTTCTCAGCGTTTTTACACAGCTTAAACCTCCTCTCCAAAACGCTTATGGGGTTAGCTGTCGGATTCGGGCTATGAGAGTAGCCCTACCTTTTAAAAAGGATTCACCCCAAGTGACAATGCACAAATTTGGGTCCCCCACTTCTGACGAATTAAGCGATAACAGGTCAATATAATTTTCGGTTAAAGGGTATGATTGATAACATGTTTCTTTCATAACTATCCTTTGTTCTTAGATAATATACTCCCGTACAAATGGTTTGTAAAGCATTATTTTGCGTAAAGTAGAAAATAGTGCTTAAGACGCTTTTTACGGGAAAACAAAAGGCCTTCTGCCTGCTTACAGAAGACCTTTTCATCTTAACTTTTTGCTTTTAGAACGGCTGCTAGCTTGTTTTTTGTTTGAGGACCATAAATGCCATCTACATCATAAGGGAGATATACAAGCTGAAAACGTCTTACTGCATCTTTTGTTTGAACTCCATATATTCCGTCTACTGACCCTACTTTAAAATTAATCGCGTTTAATGCTCTTTGAAGCTGTTTCACAGCTTCTCCAGAATCACCTTGTTTTAAAATTCCATTTGGAAGTGGATATTGTTCAGAAGGTGGAGTTGGTGGTGGTGATGGAGTTGGTGAAGTCCCTGAAGGAATAATAATCGTTTTCCCCACTTGTAATGTTAACGGATCAGACAACCCTGTATTCGCTTCTTGAAGCGCCTGTACTGTTATACCGTACTTCTGTGCAATACTATATAGCGTATCTCCTTGCTTGATCGTATACGTTTTTGTACCCGGTTCAGAAGGCGAAGGATTTGGTGATGGTGTTGGAACTGAACGACGAGGTAAATTTAAATAGACAGCAATTCCTTTTGCATACGATTCACCCATTCTTTTTAAAAAAGCTTCATTTTGAAGAAGTGCTGCGTCTGCGCTGTTATCAATAAATGCAATTTCAGTGAGTACTGCGGGCATACTTGTTAAACGAAGCACCGCGTAATTGGCTGATTTTCGACCGCGATTCGGATGATTATATGACAGCAGCGTTGGCTGTACTTGGCCGTGTACAATCGATTGAAACGTTTTACTAGCATTGCTAGCGCTTCTATAAACATAATCTTCGTATCCTGTTCCTCCACCAGCATTTACGTGAATAGACATAAACGCATCTGCTCCCCATGAATTAGCTTGAGAAGCGCGCTGAGATAACGATAAAAAAGTATCTGTAGTACGAGTAGTTTTAATCGTAAAACCAGTGTAAGTGCTATTTAAATAGCTTATTAAATATTGTTGAATTTTTAAAACTAAGTTTTTTTCATACAGTCCGTTTGCGCCAACGGCTCCCGCATCTGCCCCACCATGTCCTGCATCAAGATAGATTTTTTTCATATTACTTGTCCCTCCTTATTGTTAACATATGCACGAAGGCAAAAAATGCTACGTATACTAGCCTACTCGGTGAAAAATCAGTAAAAAAAGACCCGCTGCTCAATGGCAGCGGGTTATTCTGCTTGATAAACAGAATACTGAATAGGAATAGCTCTCAAGGAGTGACAGCTATATGCAGAGTGTTGATTCGTTGATATAATGATAATAATTATCATTTTCAATTAAATTATACATCAAGAGGAAAGTATTGTCTATTTTATTATAAAAAAAGCTTGTAGCTATTTAAAAATCTGTACACCTATGGCAATTAAAATGATCCAAATAGGAATGCTTATCAGTATCCCTATTACTAAACCTTTAAAGAAATTTCCTTCTTGCATTTTTATTACATCCCTCTCCAACAGTATTTTCTAACGATACTACGATTGGCTGAAAATTCTCTGAAGTCATACTGAAATACAGTGCAGAGTGAACACATAAACAATCTCTCTATCTGTTATACACTACTTTTACTTATAGATTCAATGAGGCAAAAAGCTCATCCTTTTTGATTTATATAGATAAATTCTTTACTGGGTATAACAAAACAATAAAAACCCTCCCGTAAATTGTACGACAGGCAGCTATACTTACTATAAAAAAGCTATATATTCAATTTACGTATGCAGAGTGTCATTCATTTTGAAGAATAAAAAAGGCCGAGAGAACGTATAAACGTTCTCTCAGCCTTTTAAAAATTAATATTGGCTCATGTATTGGTCACGTTCCCAAGGATGAACTTGTGTACGGAACAAGTACTTTCTTATTTTTTATTTTCATTGATGTTCAAAATCCTTATAAAAGCAACTTTTTGCCGAGTTACCCAGTCTTAAGATATCGTCTCATTTCGCCTATTTTCACATATTTTTTGGTCAAATTTTGGTCCGAATTTTGGTCAACACTAATAATAAATTATATTAATGAAGAAACTTGTCATTTTTTATGCTGATAAGAGTTTTTTGAGATATAGTGTGCTTAAAAAATAACTCGTGAAATAATTAGATATTTCAGCAAAAGAATTTTTAACTCGGAGACAAGGAAGATATCCCCTAACAGTTGATAAGGCTATATTGTTAGCTAAATCGTTAGATTGTACTGTGTACGATTTATTCGAAAGAGAAAATGAGGATGAAAAAGAGCCCCCACTCAAATGAGTAGGGGGTTTATTTTTTTAGATATTCTTCTTCATTTCACAACTTAAAAAATGTAAATACCTATTATGTAGATTTGCTCTGTATCTTATATACAGAGCAACAATAATTAATAATAATAAGTTGTATATGAATAATACGGATCGTAATAGTATGGATCATAATAGTATGGATAGCCGTAACCATAGCTATATGGATAAAGTAATGAGCCAGCTGCTAATCCCGTAAGAAATGGTGCACCGAAAAAGGGTCTACCAAAAAACGGTCTGCCGAAAAACGGTCTGCCGAAAAACGGTCTGCCGAAACCGAATGGACGTCCAAAGCCAAACGGTCTGCCGAAACCTCCAAAAGGTCTGCCAAATCCCCCAAATGGTCTAATTCTTTCATCTGCATCACTTGCATAAATTTCTTGAGGATTTACTTCGGGTAAAAGTTGTACTTCTGAATTCATTTAGAGTAACCTCCATTTATTTTTTATTCAAATAAAGCATATGCATTTACCCATATACTTTCTTGGGTGAATATCCCGATTCAATAAAAATAGGAAATACTCTTCAAACAGAAAAAAATTTCGTAGCTTTTTTATTAAATATTCTTCTTCATTCCACAACTCGTACATTCGCGTAAAAACTTGCCCCCACCTACGCTGCTTTTGAATTTAACACTGCCGCAGTTGTCACACCGGCCAGCAATTTTATCTGGTCAGTCTTTGTATTCATAAATTTTGTTCAAATCAATATTCGCGTACTTATCTTCTAATTTTTCCATTATGGATCCCTCACATTCTTATTGCCTTATTTATATTGCCAAAAATACAGTTATGTAGACATTGACATTAAAAAACAGATAAAAGAAGGTATTTCGCAAAAGAGCGGGAAATAGTAGTTTTATATATTAAAGGCTGGAGGGATGAATATGGCATACGTCCGTGTAGATTACGCAAAAATAGTCAATGGAGTTAGCTCTCAAGGAAGTGTTATGCTTAAAGGTGAATTATTAGCACACGAAGAAGAACTTGTGAAGGAAGCCGAAATGGAAGCAGCTAAAAAAGAGGGGACAGTAAGTGACAATGTTAAAATATTAGGCTTTAAGGAAATTTAATAAAAAAGCCCCTATTAACGGTATTGTAAATAACCTTATGGACAAGCTTTATTTTGACCAAGACTTTTTAGAGAGCTTTTGATACATTTACAGGCTTTTGAGGCGTCAGATACTTGAATATACCATCCACATCTTTTGTTTGAATAGTATTAAATGGAACAAATATTATTTTTGCATAACTCATGCTGATAGTTTCCCATTTTATACTAATCTAATATACATTTTCAGATCAATTAAGTAGCATGTACAATAAAAATAACCTTCAATATTAATTTTCTATTTGTATATAAAAAAACAGCAGAGATTTCTAGTATCTATCTCCACTGTTTTTTTCATTAATTTCTAAAATAAACCAATCATTTATACTCTTTTATTTTATGCATATTCCTAGCAAATAGTTCTGCTTAGATTGCAACATCTTGATAGCCTACTTCATCTACTTTTTCATTTAATAGACGCAGCCCTAATCCGTTTTCTATATCCCATGTACAATTAAATGTAATTCCAATATCTCGACCCTCAAAAATATCTGCATATGGAACAACAATTCCATCTAAACTTATCATTTCTAGTATTTGATCAGTTGTTTCAACTAATGGATAATTTTCATTTACCTCAATATCATAACCTAATTCATGTCGCTCTTGTTTGTAATAGTCTAAAATTGGTTGCAAAAAACTTTGTTGTAGGTGTTCCCAATTTTGCATAAGTGAGGTGTATGCTACATATTGTTCTTCATCAAACTGACCAGTCTCATCACCTTTCACCATCAATGCTATTTCGACTTCATTTCCCAAAAAATTAATGGTAGTATCCTTAGACCACACAAAATCATATTCGATTTTACCAAAAACCGGATCATTTATTTTCATTTTAATTCTCCTTTTTATTTCTTAGCAAATCCTTTAGGTTCAAACGCCCCTGCGTTTATCTCTCCTACCCCACCAAGATGCCCAAATTTTTTGTTTATCTCTGTTGGTACAAGTTGTATTATCTTGACATCATTTACTTCATGCCATGTTAATTTATTCTTTGTACGATACTTGTCTATGTCTTTAGCAGTAATCCCACCAGGTTCCATTCCAAATTTCCGAGCTAGTTCAGATGAATTATTAAGCTGATCTGCTAATTTTTGATCCGCTTGAGCAAAATTATATACCCTAGCTTTTCCTCCAAGCATATAGTTGATTTCAACTTGTGCTTTTGATACTGGTGAAAAATCAGGAACTCCATTTTTATATTGGATTCCTTCAATACCAGCCTCATCCAATATACGTTTTAATTTGGAATCTGGTGGTTGTTTAAGCGTACATAAAGATTCTCCTCTGATTCCTTCAAATTCAACCTTTGGATTAATCGGTGCAGGTGTCTGTTTAAGTCTTGCTTCATACGAACTAGCAAATTCAGTTTGTCTAAAGGCTGGTGGCACTTCAGCATCCCTATTACCCGTAGTCAACTGCCCCTTAGTTTCCTCTACTCCTAGACCTTCTTCCCTTGCTTTAACCGACTCAACCGGCTTCTGCTCCACCTTATCCACACGATTCGGATCACGAGTAAACTGCCCTGTATCTTCTCTCCGATAACGTTTGGCGTCTTTATCATACCAAATTAGGGTTAATTTTCACTTTGCCCCAAAGCCCGCGTGAATCGACTTTAAGCTCAAGCGTTCCTGATTTGTTTCTTCCAAGAACAAGTGTGGTTTCATGGTTGATCAATGCGCGAATATCATTAGACAGAGTTTGATTAAAAGCACCTGGCGCAAGTTCTTCAAAAGCTCCTGGCCATAATTCGGTTGCTTGATTAAAAACAGCAAAATAACCTTCAATAAACATATCCTCTGTTTCAGGTTCTACCCTGGTCTTTAATTCAGCTAATAAGCTTCTAGTTTGTCGATTATCTCTACTCACCTCCATCACCACCCTTCAGTTTCTTTTGATCCCCAATCATTCCCGCTGGAATATAGTTCTCTAAAATAACACGCTCATTTAGTCCTTCCAGTGGAGATAATCCAAGCCAGTCCCTTGCTTCATTACCTGGCATTATGCCGCGCACATACATATCACCGCCAACCTGCGCTAATTCTTTTAGATCATAGGCGTATAGTGAACGTGGGTTAAACTTGAAATATAAATCAGGTGCATAAAGAAGCTTTCGTGTAAGTTCCTGCTCAATGCCTTTTGCAATGGGCAGCAAAGTAGAATTAATAAAATTGTTATATTCGTCTTTATTAAAATTGCCGATACCCACAAGAAAAGCAGGTGCTCCAAAGATACCTGCTACTGTTCGCTTATCGATTTGTATTGCATCGTTAATAGCTAAATCATTTAACGATAATGGCTTTACTTGTTCCACTTTTACTAGATCAGCAGGAATAACCCAGGGCTTTCCTCCGCCAGTTTCAGAAATGTACTTCTTTAAAATCTCATCTCTTCCAGCTTCACTAGCTAACTCTTCAGTCATAGCATCAACCGCTACGATAATAGAAGGTTTCCATTTATCGGACATAAAGCTATTTTTCGTTTTTGACGCTTGCTTTAAATTGTTTACAATGTCCTTTAAAACGACTTGGAACCCTTGTCCTAGATATGGAGTTTCAGGATCTGGATTAATCGTAAAATGTAAAACTTCATCAGAATCATAAGCCTCGCCTTGATATAAAACTTGATAAGCATCTTTCGTTTCCACGAAGCTTACACCTGAAGGCTTTAAGGGTACTAGATCCTCAATTAATCCATTTGATATTTTCGGATAAATAACGCTGTTACCTCGTCCATCTAAAAACATGGTATAGACAAGATTATAGATCCAATCTTTTCGCGTCATAAGGTTATAAGGGTTAATATCAATCTTTCATGATAATTCATTACGTACTCTTATATCTCCATCATCTGTATTTTTCATAAGATGAATAGTCATAGAGCTGATTAGTTCGGCAATTTTATGAATCGCCATCTTTACTTCTGGATTATCAGATAACCTTGTATAGCCCGGAACAAGAATCGATGTATCTTCGCCAGCCATAAATAAACCGACAGGCGATTTTGTATCTGAGCGTACTTTGCTTTTTCTACGATTCCAAAAAGCCATTTTATTTCCCTCCTTTCAACCATTGACTTACATCATTAGACCGTTCAATATTTTCTAGCATACGAATAGAAGCAAATACAGCAGCATCGAAAATATCAATCCGGTGTTCATTCATTACTTTTTCGTACTGGATCATATCATCCGTTTTTTCAACAGCTGCTACGTTTTGAACGCAATACTCAAAAGCCTGAGAATGTAAATAATAAAACTTTTCATCCTTAGCCTTTTTCTCAATACGTCTAAAACCTTCAGATTTTTTATAGAAATATTGTGGCTGATCAAACATCTTAAAGCCTTTCTTCTTCATTTCTACAAAGAATTCGCGTGAAAATTTACGGTCAAAACCAACTTGTTTTATTTTGAATCCCATCTTTTTCATTTTCACAAACCAATTAACTATATCTGAATGGTTAACAGTAGCTGTATTACACATATCTAACCAACCGTCATCTTTCCAACCAAATAACGGGATATTATCTTCTTCTGCTTTTGCTGTTGCAGCTACAATAGGGAACCACGCATGAACGATAGCAATATCCACACCTTTGTAATGTCCATACAAAGCAGCTGCCGTTAAATCATGCATTTTCGATAAATCTGCGCCCCATACCAATTAATATTCAATTTCAATAAATCAGTAAGAGACCAATTATATTTACGGTCTGAAGCTTTAAATTCATCAAGGTTAAAGTAAGCTTTCATAGCTGACGTATAAATATTAAGGGACTTTGCTAGAAAATCTTTTCGCTGTTGCGGATCATTCTGTGCCTGAAGTGCATCATTCATAATATCATCAGGACGAATTGACACCCCATAAGCTGGATTAGCCTTTTGGTGTTCAAGAGGGTTTGTATAATCCACATTCCCTTTTTCATCTTCATCAGCTTTTGCAATAAACACAAAATAAGCCTCATCCTTAACAGTGCCATCCAGTATTTTTTTGCAGTACTGTAGACGCTGATAGCAGAAGCTTGTCATATCATCACCGGCTGTTGTAATACCAATCATAAGTTTGTTGGTATAAGCTTTCATAGCTTCTTTGATGATGTTATATTGTTTTGGCGTTTTATAAGCATGAAGCTCATCGGCAATAGCAATATTACAGTTTAAAGAGTCCTGCTTATCTGGATTAGCTGCCAGTGCTTGAATATATAAAGAACCGTCTCCTAAATCACCGGAAATAGAATGTTCTTGGTTATTATCAATAACACGAAAATTTTCTTTTTCCCCCATTTGTCCGAGGTTGAAGTTGATGAAGTTGAAACTCTCTAATGACTGTTTTAATGCAGCTGCAACAATGTAGACTTTACTTCCACTCTTTCGATTAAGTAAACCTAAAGCCCAGGCAAGAGAAGCTGCAAAACTTGTTTTAATATTTTTCCGCGGAATATAAATAAACGCTTCTTTAAAGCGCCTCACGGATGTTCCTTTATGGTAAAACCCTAAAAGATTATAAACCTGGTATTTATGAAATGCTTCCAGTAAAAAAGGCGTGCCCCTTAAAGGTGTTCCATCGAGCATTTCACCTTGAGCATGAACGAACGTCTTTTCAATAATGCCAATAACAAACTCCGCATCTTTAGGATTAAAATCATATTTAGGATTTTCAAGATCCCTTAAGAACCTTTGGCAGCCTTGGATCTGTTCCTTATTAGCAAGTTTTCTTCCTTCAATGATGCTGTTTGCATATTCCATGACTAACTCATAATTTTTAAACTGCTTCATTCTAAACTACTCAAGGCCGCTGCCAGGGCACTAACTTTCTTTTTTGGGCCATTTTTCATTTCGTCATTAATCTTTTTCAAGCCAGCAGGTGTAAGTCCTAAATTATTTTCACGTTTATCAACATCATCACGTAATTTTTCTAGGGCAAGATATTCAGCAGTCTTTCGGATATTTGTTGCTCCAGCTTTATTTGTATATTCCTCTGTTCGTTTAAAACCAGTAGCATAAAAATGTTGTGTTAGGATATCCATTTCATATTTCATTTCCGAATATGTACGAATAGCCGAATCAAACTGAGGGCGATATGTGCCAACAGCTTTCATTTTTTCTACTGTCTTTTTGACGATTTTTCGAATAGCTTTTTCTTCCAATGTCAAGGCCATTATCAGTTACCCCCTTTTTCTAAAAATACGGCTCTATTGGAAAAGGTTCCCCCTCCCGTTCCCCAAGCATCATTTTTAAATTGACTTAAGTGGGGGGCACAGCTTTTTCTCTCCATTGTTCACCCAAAGGTGTTAATTCATCAGTTTCTCGATTGTGCATCTTGCCGTGACACTTTGTGCAAAAGCTAATTAGATTCCAGTTAGTTAATCGTAAGTCTGGTCTTTCTCTGAATGGATGCATATGTTGTACGGTGTTTGCAGGTATTCGTTTACCATATCGTTTATACTCTTGGCATAAGTATTGATCACGTCTTAATATCTTCTCACGTTTGCTTTCCCACCTTGTAGTCTTATAGAAGTTCATTGCTTATCATCCTTACACTCATCACAATAACTAATAATGCTTTTCTCTTCGATATGTTCAAGGGTTGAACCAAATAAGAAGTATGCTGCATGTTTCCTCTTAGCTTCATCTTTAATACTTATCACATATGTTAATGCTTCAACCGGACATGCTTTAGGATTATGGCCAATGAACTTCTCAATCGAATCATTAAGCTTTGGACAATCAGCTGCTTTAATTCCATGTGGCTTAAACTTACATCGATATTTCCTTTTCACACGAGAAGCTTTTAACTTAGCATGAGTATCTTTCAATAACTGAATAGGCATGAATAGTTCACCTCCACAAAAATAGGTTCAACTTAAATCAACTTAACAAAGTCAACTAAAGTCAAACCTGTATATTATTCCCTGTAAAAAATCGCAGTAAAAAAAGCACCCGAAGATGCTTAAAAACTTATCTACTGCACATACTAAATCCATTCCAGCTCGAAAGGAGGATATCCACGCAACCATACATAGATATCATATTTATGGTAGTAGATGTTTTTTGTTTACTCATTAAAACGAGCATTTACTACTTCACGATGATGTGAAAGTGACTTTTGTACAAGCGCACCAGCACGAGTGCTTGTATCTTTATTATGAACAATTTAAGTAATTTTATTTATAATTGTTTTACTTAAATTTTTGATTCAGAATAAAAAAGACACCGACGAATCAGTATCCTTTAATTTATATCGTTCAGAAAGTCATAAGTTTTAGACAGAGATAAACCGCTCTGAAAAGTATGCTTTTATAGGCTGTTTTAAATAGTTAGTACTCATAAAAACAAAATTACTATTCTCATAATAAAAACGCACCCCCTTAATAGAAATAAGAGAGTTCGCTTTTATTTTTAGTTATTGTGGAACAACTATAGCTCCTAGCCCATACCAGGGAATCCACCCATACCAGGAGATCCACCCATGCCAGGAGATCCACCCATACCAGGGAATCCACCCATACCAGGAGATCCACCCATGCCAGGAGATCCACCCATACCAGGGAATCCACCCATACCAGGGAATCCACCCATACCAGGGAATCCACCCATACCAGGGAATCCACCCATACCAGGAGATCCACCCATACCAAGGAATCCACCCATACCAGGGAATCCACCCATACCAGGGAATCCACCCATACCAGGAGCTCCTCCCATACCAGGAGCTCCTCCCATACCAGGGAATCCTCCCATACCAGGGAATCCACCCATACCAGGAGCTCCTCCCATACCAGGAGCTCCTCCCATACCAGGGAATCCACCCATACCAGGGAATCCACCCATACCAGGAGCTCCTCCCATACCAGGAGATCCTCCCATACCAGGAGATCCTCCCATACCAGGAGATCCTCCCAGAGATCCTCCCATGCCTCCATGCCTATCAAAGCTTTGTCTTATGTTATTCATATTATCTCTCCTTCAAATAGGTTATAGTCTAGACTATGTAGAATCAGTAATAAAGCATAGACATATACCTATGTCTGAAAAAATAATAAAATTCTAAAAGTTTAATACTTATACAGCTGATTTAAATAAACACTTTAAGCCGTCTAGTATCAAAAAAGACATTAGCTATGCACCAGCCCATGTCTCTTTTGTATATACTAAGAATACTTTTAAGGTTTTTATTTGGAATATATTTCAACAAGAATATATTACATAGACAAAATAGATAAAAAAAAAGACACTAATAAATTAGTATCCTTCTGTTAATTATTTTAATAGTAACCCCTGAAACTGAAAGGTATGGCAGGTCCTGAAATAGGCGTCTGTCCCCCAACCCCAAATTTTGGAGCCTTAGCAGGGTGCCCCAATGGATAATTCCCCCCCAACTGTCAACTTCACCACTAGAATTCAGTATATATCCAGTAGGACGTCCAAAAGAAGGCATGAAGTAAAGATAGAAAGTAAAGGAAAAAGGAGTGTAGAAATTAGAGTAGAACACGTAATCACCTACTTTGTTTCAAAAATTTTGATATAACTTGTAAATAAGAACTTTCATTAAGGTGTGATAGCTTTCTTATTAGTGTGTATTGTATGTTTAAGTATCTTGCCAATTAATGATTTTCCAAAATAAAATAGCACCTCACAGAAGAGGCGCTATCCACGTAAAACTTGAAGATGAAAGTAATTGGTAGTCAGCAAAAGCGACCATTCATAGTCTTTGCTTTTCTTAGTATTTTATACCTTACTTAACATAAAAAGCACCCTCGAAAGGATGCTCTTTTTTCACAAAATAATTTCGTAAGAGTACAAATCGCTATATCTTCGTTCTAAATCACCAAATTGAATAGGGCTATTTAGTTCTTTGCCTTTTTGGATTAATTCAAGCAGATTACCTTGTCCAAGAAAGTCTGATTCCTCTTGAATCGGTACTTCTATTACCATACCGTCTTTAAACTTCACCAAGATTTTCACTAGAATCACCCCCTGTCCTAATTATATCGGATAAGAGAGGGAAATTAACATATTTTTTCAAAACAAAATAGCACCTCACAGGGGAAGGTGCTATTTCGCAAAAGAAATATCAAAAGTGTGACAGATGATAGTTTGAGTGGATGGGAATAGATCAGCTCATAAGTATTATTTATCTTTTCTTGCATTTTATACACGTTTTTATAGAAAAAGGCACCCGTAAAGGAGGGCGCTTTTTACCTACTTAAACTTGAAAGGAGAAAACGATTCGTCGACAAAGGGATAGCCGACCACTCATAGCATGCTCCAATGTGAAATTTCCTATACTTTAGGCTTTTTCTTTTTAATATAAAACTTGCCAGTTGAATATCTAGAACTGTTCTATCTAAATCAGGCATAGCTGCTAACTGTACTTAAGAATTAATTCCTCTTCATAGCACCACCACGGCCACGTTTCAATGTCTGCCTGTTCGTTCCCATGATATCCTTCCAGTTAACCTTTTCTTTACGCTTACCCATCTTTTCTAGGTGTCTTAATTGGTCTGTGTTAAGATGATTTTTATTTTTAATCGCAATCACCTTCTTAATGAATTTTGAACTCTCAAATTCACTCATATGACATTTTAAATAAGTTTAAATATATAACATTCAGACATAACAAAAGCGCTCCTATGACTCAGGAACGCTCTCTCTTTGATATTTTCTTGATAATATAAATTTATCATGTATTAAAACAAGTACCACGACTTATTTTCGAGTTTTTTTCGATTTATTTTAGGAAAGTTTTTGGATTATTTTTCCTGTTATGAATTTTTGAGAACAACTAAGCTTAGATTGAGAGCTAGTTTATAAAAAGCCTTCCATCTAATCTTTGAGTATGTTTTTTCAGAAATAGGTGGTTGAAACTTAAAACTGTACACGTTGTAATCTGTTAAATATTCCGTTTCTAAGGACATGTATCTTTCTTCGATTAAGAACCTTTCCATCTTAGGTAAACGACTCACAGCTCTTTCCACACGAAAGCAGAAATCCTTTCTCAGCTTTTCCTGGTCCACATTATAAGCTACAATGGAACCTGTTTGGTCACTAGTTTGATTAGTCGGACCATGATAACGAATTTCAAGACTAGCAGTGATGGACGCTTCTCTTTCTTCAAAAGATAAATACTTAAGTAATCTATATTTTTCTAAAGCATCTTCTACTGCTTGTTGCGTCTCTTTTCTGTCTATTTCAGGAAGCATAAATGATAATTGGTTTCCCACCTTTGGATCCCTCCTGTGTTAAAATATAAGTAGGGTGATCAAGAGAAATCTTGGTCTTTTTAAAAAAAATAAAATATAATAAAATTACCTTCTACTATATTGTTTTTTCCTTTAAGGATGCTCTTAAATGGGCATCTTTTTATATTCTAAAAATTTTATATTCACAATATATTAGTAATCCATGTAATTCACCTTCGGATGCTCTTGATTGAGCGTCTGTTTTTTATGTTCTAAGCTGTACATATTGCTAATATCCTTTATAGACCCGTTGTTTCATCACTTGAAACCTTGACGCTCTTAGCTGGGCGCTTTTTTATGTTCTAAATGGGGACAATCACCATAAGGTTTATAGAAGACCTTTTCCCATGACAAGATGCTCTCGGCAGGGCATCTTTTTTATTTCTTCTTTTTTTATTTCCACTAAACTGTTACATTAAATTCTTCCCTTCTATTAAATTGATTAAGAGAAATCTTTAAGTGATAAAGGGGCAACTAATTTGAATTTTTCATATACTTATTTTGCGATAGCCTAATTTTTGAATACCACTTCCTTTTTAGTAATATTTTCATGAGGCAAAAAGCTAAATAGTTTTTGCCTTTTTTATTACCAAAACATTTTTTATTATTTGCTGAAACCATTATCTAAAATTTCTATTTTTGAAGCAGTAACTTTTGCAGAATTCTTTGTTTGTTCAACTAATTTAATAATGTCTTTATGTGCCTGTATAGCACCTACTATCAGTAAAGGAACACCGATCACATTAATTTTTAACCTTCTTGAAAAGAGACCTCCTAGTGTCATAGCTAAAGGTACGGTGGGAGACGTATTGGAGAAAAGTATTTTTGTTTGTAACTCTCCTTTTTTATTTAGCAGATCGGCTAAGTCATACATAGCAGGAACCACTACTTTTGAAGACCCTCTTCCTAATGTGTATACTTCATTTTTGTCTTCATCATATCCATGAAAAATTAACTTCCCCATATCTTTAGGAGTCAATTTATTAAAAACATCAATGTTTAAAATTTCTTTATCAGTTGGTTCTCTATCAAGAGGTAGCTTTTTTAGATGGTAAGCAGCTGCCAATGCTGATGAATGTGTGCCTCCGTAACAGTTATAAATATAGATCATCTTTTCATCTCCTAAATAACTAAATCACTCTTCATTATGGTCAATATTTCTCTGCCTCATTCTTAGCGGTGCCGAGAGAAGCTCTGTTCTTTTCTCATTAAAATCCTTACAAATTAATTATTTAGTTTGTAAAACTCACCATTTTGAGTAATAATTAGTCTATCTAATATAGAAGAGGTGATGATAATGGTAATAGTAACGGAAGGTTTAACTCCATCTGCTTCAGTTAAAGACTTAATTGCTTTACCCACACCTTGTAATGACGTTGTCTACTATCCTGCTAACTTAGCTACCTTAGGAACTCAAGGGAAATATTCTGTTTTCCAAACTTTAAGTCGTAAAAGTGGACTAGCTTATATAGCTGTCACCCACCCTGATAGAGCTAAATTTAAATTAGCCGGTTCTAGAAATTCCATGTGTGAAGTATATGAGGCTATTCCTTGGCCTGAATTTGAACTAACGTATGAAGATAACACTTTTTATTACAAAACAGTCCCATCTTTACAGGAAATAGAAAATTATTTTAATAATCTCAAAAAACAATAATTTATTTTATGGGTAGCTCTTTTTTTCAATAAGAGCTATCTTTTTATTTAATTGGCTGAATCGACTTCAAAGCAATAAATATCTGCTCTTTCACGTCTTCTACATGTTTTTTCAACTCGTCAAGACTAATTGCATCACTACCCTTGATTTCTTTCTCTATGAGAGCGTTAAGCGCTGAATGAAGATTGTTATAATAACCAACTTGCTTAAATGCATCATCTGTTGTGACATCGCCTTCCTTATCTTTTTTAAAATATCTTTTGTTTAAGATGATGTTAAGTGCATCCGATGTAATTTTATAATTTTGACCAACCATGATTTCCATTGTTATATCCTCCTCAATAGCTGTTTTCTTAATGCTGATGATTTACCTCATTCTATTCAAAATGAGCTACCGCGATAATCTTTTTCTTATTATAAAATTCAAATATATTACTTTAATGGATCAATAAGATAATCCTTTAATTTTTTTGCAATAATTTCATATATTTGTATATAATGTAGTCTTTAGTACATAGCACAAGGAGTAACATAATGAATAGACGAACTAAGAATAAACGATCATTTGGATGTTTTATAAGTTTCATGGTTTTATATATTGTAGTAGGTTTAATATACATTACAATTACCAACTTATAACAAAGGGGATGTCGAAACCTTTTGTCTTCTAATGATCTCTTACCTTGCAAACCATTTCCTCATACATAATGGTTATCGCAGGGTTTCCTCCCCCCTCTCTTAATCGCTTATTTTCCTTTTCTAATTTAGATATTTCACCTTTCAGATACGATACTTCTCTGTTTGAATTCCCTAATGACTTCTTCACCGATATATTTAATGATTGGAACAGTCGCTTTAACTTTGGAACACTAACTGTTTGTTGATGATCAAATACTTTTTGCAACTTAGCCTGTGCTTCCTTGTATTTCACGTTTTTCCCTCCAATTAAAAGAGCCAAATTCATCATCTTTTGAAACATTTCCCAATTTTAACCGTAGTTATTAGAAAAGGGGGATCTAGAATATGAAAGAATATCGTTTTGAAAAAATTGAACTAAAATCCTTCTCGCGTGATCCTAAAGAGGATTACCATGAGATTATTCATGAGGCTGCAAAGGATGGATGGGAATTAGTTCAGATATTTGCTCCTGGAATTGCTTCGTATGGTACTGCCGCATATTTTGAAATCATTTTTTCTAGAGAAGCGAATTAAATTGATGGGAAGAGATAATTAAATTTATCTCTTTCTTTCCTCGTTTCATATTATTCTTGTTTTTGAGATTTATAGATTTCTTCAAGTTCACTTAACGTTAATTCTTATAGCTGCTTTCTAGAGGGATTTTTGAAATATCCAGAGCGTGTGAGCTCGGTTACTAAATAGTTACAACGCTGATCAACCGTTTTTTTTAGAAACGCTATTATGTAGTCACTCCTTTCCGGCTTTCAATTCTTCATGGAGTGCTTTTAATTCAGCCTCTAGCTTACGTTTTTCCTCTTCAAATTCATCATTAGCAACTGCAAGACGATGATAAGAAAATTCTAGGTGAAGCATATAAGCATGACTTAAATTTAGTGTTTTGTAGAAGAGATGGAAATTTTTTACCAAAATCTACTTTATTCAATTCATTTTCTCGTATCCTTAAAAAAGCAAATTTACCTAAATTGAGTATCCATTCCTTGCGACATACCCACGCAGTGCTAATGCTTGAATCGGGAGCAAGTATGAAATACATTCAAGAACGACTAGGTCACGGAAGTATCTCAATTACTTCTGATGTGTATTCGCATATTAGCAAAAAAATTAATCAGGACTCAATTTCTTCGTTTGAAGAACATATTTCTCGCATTTTAGATAACTAGAATTTTTTTGATCAAATTTTGGTCATGAATTTTAAACAAGAATTTTTTAAGACTTATGACCAAAATAAAAAAATCCCTTGATACCAATGGTATCAAGGGATTTGCTTATTAATATTGGCTCATGTATTGGTCACGTTCCCAAGGATGAACTTGTGTACGGAACATATCCCACTCGATTTCTTTCGCTTCAACGAAGTGCTCTGCTAAGTGTTCACCTAATGCAGAAACCATAACTTCGTTTGCTTGGAAGCTATCTAAAGCTTGAGCTAATGTTGCAGGTAAATCTACGATACCTTCTTCAACACGCTCTTCTTTTGTCATTACATAGATATTACGGTCGATAGGTTTTGGAGCTTCAAGGTTGTTCTTGATTCCATCTAAACCAGCTTTTAATAGAACAGCCATTGCTAAATATGGGTTAGCAGCTGGGTCTACGCTACGTACCTCAACACGAGTTCCTACGCCGCGAGAAGCTGGGATACGGATTAATGGGCTACGATTGCGAGCAGACCATGCAACATAACAAGGAGCCTCATATCCAGGAACTAGACGCTTATAAGAGTTTACAGTAGGATTTGTTACTGCTGTAAAGCTGTGTGCGTGCTTGATAATACCTGCGATAAATTGACGAGCAGTATCACTTAGCTCTAAATTACCGTTTTCATCATAAAATGCGTTTTGACCATCTTTAAATAATGAAACGTTACAGTGCATGCCTGAACCGTTCACACCAAATAATGGTTTTGGCATAAATGTAGCATGTAAGCCATGTTTACGTGCAATTGTTTTTACAACAAGTTTGAACGTTTGGATATCATCACAAGCTTTTAATGCAGAAGCATATTTGAAGTCAATCTCATGTTGTCCAGGAGCTACCTCATGGTGAGATGCTTCAATTTCAAAGCCCATTTCTTCAAGCTCTAGTACGATGTCACGACGGCAGTTTTCACCAAGATCAGTTGGTGCTAAGTCGAAGTAGCCACCTTTATCATTTAGTTCTAATGTAGGTTCGCCTTTTTCGTCTAATTTGAATAAGAAGAACTCTGGCTCAGGTCCAAGGTTAAAATCAGTAAATCCTAACTCTTCCATCTCTTTTAACACACGTTTTAAGTTATTACGTGGATCGCCATCAAACGGAGTTCTATCTGCATTGTAAATGTCACAAATAAAGCGTGCTACTTTACCTTTTTCAGATGTCCAAGGGAAAATAACAAATGTATCAATGTCCGGGAATAGGTACATATCTGATTCTTCAATACGTACAAAACCTTCAATAGAAGAACCGTCAAACATCATTTTGTTGTCTAACGCTTTTTCTAATTGACTTACTGGAATTTCAACGTTTTTAATTGTTCCTAAAATGTCAGTGAACTGAAGACGAATATATTTTACATTCTCTTCTTGAACTTTGCGGAAAATATCTTCTTTTGTGTACTTTGCCATCGTGTGATCCTCCCCTAAATCTCTATATAATATTTATAATCTATACCCCTCATATACGAACGGTATAAACATTGATAACTTTATTAATGAAAGAACCTGGACATATCTCCTTGATTTAAAGTTGCTCGATTAAAACGGCCTGCTTGCATAAGTTCTGCACGAAGCATTTTTCGCAATTCATCGTCCGTTAATTCTGGCTTTGATGTTTCTGCCACAACTTTTTCTTCTTGCTTATGCCCTTTTTGCTCCTTTTGAAGATGAAACAGCTGTTTCACACCTGCTAAGTTTACACCTTGTTCAATCAGATCGCGGATTTCAAGCAGCTTATCAACATCGTTAAATGAGAATAGTCGTCGATTTCCCTCTGTTCTTACTGGTGCAACTAATTCATGTTCTTCATAGTAGCGAATTTGGCGAGCCGACAACTCAGTTAACTGCATCACAATTCCAATTGGGAAAAGTGGCGTATTTCTTCGAATGTTGTCACTCATTTCAGTTCCTCCTTTGGATTAACTATTTACATTGTATGCTATGTTAGTTCACCTGTCAACCTAATGTTAGTAATTCTAACATAAATTTTTCTGAACATTTTTTCTATACAAATAAATAGCACTCAGTTTATTTTTACAGCCTATTTTTCTTTCTTAATGGGGAGAAAATAACCTTTCTATCTTACATCTTATAAAAGTTCTTTCGTTAGCAATTGATCTACCGCCATGCATATTGCTACTTTTACGTGAGCATATGTTAATCCGCCTTGCACGTAAGCAACATAAGGGGGCCTGATAGGGCCATCTGCCGTAAGCTCGAGGCTTGCTCCTTGTATAAACGTTCCAGCTGCCATAATCACATCATCTTCATACCCTGGCATATAAGCAGGATAGGCCGTTACGTGTGAATTAATCGGCGAAGCAAATTGAATAGCCTGACAAAAAGCAACCATTTTATCGCGGTTATCGAACTGAACGGATTGAATTAAATCTGTTCGTTCACTGTTCCACTTCGGCTCACTTTGCATCCCTAACTCTTCAAACATAGCGGATGAGAAAACTGCTCCTTTTAATGCTTGACCAACTACGTGCGGTGCCAAAAAGAAACCTTGATACATTTCTTGCAGGCTATATAGCGTCGCTCCAGCTTCCGCGCCGATTCCAGGGGTTGTCATTCGGTACGAGCAAGCCTCCACTAGATCTTTACGTCCTGCAATATAACCACCGATTTTAGCAAGACCTCCGCCAGGGTTCTTAATGAGCGATCCCGCCATTAAATCTGCTCCCACGTGCGTTGGCTCAATTGTTTCTACAAATTCACCGTAGCAGTTATCAACAAATACAATAACGTCAGGCTTAATGCTCTTTACAAAAGAAATCATTTCTTTTATTTGCGCTACTGTAAAAGAAGGACGAATGCCATAACCTTTTGAACGCTGAATACCTATCATTTTGGTGTGCTCATGAATAGACGCTTTCACTTCTTCAAAATCTACTTGACCCTGCGCTGTTAAATCTACGGATTTATAGCTAATATTATATTCTTTTAAAGAACCTACACCGCTTCCTCGTATACCAACGATTTCTTCAAGCGTGTCATAAGGCTTTCCAGTTATATATAATAATTCATCTCCAGGACGCAGTACACCAAACAACGAAATGCCGATTGCGTGCGTACCTGAAATAATTTGCGGACGCACTAGACAAGCTTCCGTCCCAAAAACGTCCGCATATACTTTCTCCAACGTATCGCGGCCTAGATCGTCATATCCATACCCCGTTGTCGGATTAAAATGTGAATCACTCACTCGATTTCGCTGAAAGCTTTGCAGCACCCGAAATTGATTTGCTTCAATGCGCTCGTCAATTTTCTCATGCACGGGCTTAATTTGTTTTTCTACTTTTGCAGCAAGTTCTCGAATGCGTGCCCCGTTTTTTAACTGATCAAACATCATTTCTTTGTTCCTCAACTTTCTTCAAGCGTTTGTAGCTTTTTGTAAAGGGGGTGCTCTTTGGCAATATACCCTTTGCAGTGATACTTCTCAGTTTCTTCATTGAACTTTAACGACTCAAGAATAGAGACCGTTTTTAGTTCAGCCAGCAGTTTCCCTTCATACGAGGGCAGCAGCACATGAAAAAATGCCATTTCTTTTTTCATTTCTTCTTGAATTCTTTCCCCAAGCTTCACTAAATCAGTCGATTTAAAAGCACTCATTGATAACGATGCCGAAGCGGATGGGACAAATAGTTCATGTTGCATATCTTCCTTATTGTAAACTGTCAGCATCGGAATGTCCGTTACGTTCAGCTCTTCTAGTAAGCGATGCACTGTTCTTTCATGGTTGCTGTAATCTGGATTAGATGAATCTACCACGTGCAGAACAAGATCAGCTTCGGTCACTTCTTCAAGTGTCGAACGAAACGCGGCTACTAACGTTGTAGGGAGGTCTTGAATAAATCCAACCGTATCAGTTAATAAAGCCGTTAATCCCGAAGGAAGCGTATACTGCCTTGTCGTTGGATCAAGAGTCGCAAACAGCTGATTTTCTTCAAAAATACCCGCTTCTGTTAAGCGGTTAAAGATCGTGGATTTACCAGCGTTCGTATAGCCCACAATCGCAATTTGATATACATGATTACGCTTACGTCTTTCTCGATAACGTTCCCGGTGACTTACCACTGTCTTTAATTGACGCTTAATTTCATCAATTTTACGGCGAATATGTCTGCGGTCACTTTCAAGTTTTGTTTCACCAGGACCTCTTGTCCCGATTCCACCTCCAAGACGCGACAAAGCGGTACCTTGTCCTACTAACCTAGGTAGCAGATAATTTAATTGAGCAAGTTCCACCTGCATTTTTCCTTCTCGCGTTTGAGCACGCTGTGCGAAAATATCCAATATCAGCTGCGTGCGGTCAATAATACGCGCAGATAACCCTGCCGATAAATTGCGGATTTGACTCGGTGACAATTCATCATTAAACACAATTAAATCAGGCTCTAGCTCTTCTTCAAGAGCCACAAGCTCTTCCACTTTTCCTTTTCCAATATAGGTAGCTGGATGAATGCGATCGCGCTTTTGTGCTAACCTTACCAGCACTTTGCCTTTGGCAGTCTCAGTTAAAGATGCTAGCTCATCCATTGAATATTCAAAACGTTCGTCATCGTCATGAAGCTGACATCCGACTAAAATTACGCGTTCAAGTTCAGTATTCATTTCTGCTGTCAAAGATTTTTCCTTCCCTTACTATTAAATTGACAAATCATTCATATCATATCAAAAAAATGTCTATTTCTCCATCTTTGCAAAAGAGACAGAATACATTGTCTTTTATTAGTTTAACACCCTTTTTTAAATCTATAAAACGATGATTAAAAAAACATTGAAATATCACGAAATTCTGTATACAATTTGAATTGATTTACTTATCAAAATTTGAATCAGGCTGCCTGATTTTAAAATAATAGTTGCTACTTGGTGAAAACAGAATAAAGGGGATAGCATCATGACTTGGGACGTACTTAGCATTATTGGAACGATTGCCTTTGCAATCAGCGGAGCTTTTATTGCGATGGAAGAGGAATATGACATTTTAGGCGTTTATATACTGGGAATCGTAACGGCTTTTGGCGGAGGAGCCATCCGAAACCTACTTATTGGTGTACCTGTGTCTGCTCTATGGGAGCAAGGACTCTTTTTTCAAATTGCTTTATTATCTATCACTGCCACTTTTTTATTTCCAAACAATATCTTAAAGCATTGGAAGCGATGGGGAAACTTTTCGGACGCCATTGGCCTTGCCGCATTTGCGATTCAAGGAGCGCTTTATGCCACTCATATGAACCATCCGCTTAGTGCAGTTATTGTAGCTGCTGTCTTAACAGGAAGCGGCGGCGGTATTATCCGAGATTTGTTAGCACGCCGAAAGCCTACTGTTCTTAAAGATGAAATTTATGCGGTATGGGCGATTATCGCAGGATTCAGCGTAGGGCTACATATTACAAATACGCCTTTAGAGCTTTATACGTTGTTCATCTTACTTGTAGGTCTTCGAATGTGTTCATATATTTATAAATGGCGCTTACCGATCAAAACGATTCGACAACCAAATATGTAGAAAAAAGCCTTTCATCATAAAGATGAAAGGCTTTTTTACAGCTGAATATCGCTTGACGTTAAAGTTAGAAGCTCGTTGCGCTCATAGCTTTCTTCTTCTAAAAGCCTCATGGACTGAGTACGTATGGAACGTTCGATAATGTTCCTCACATATCTACCGTTACTAAAATCCCTAGGCGTCTGATTGTACTTTACATCCATAAAATGATCTTTTAATTTTTTGTAGGCTTCTGTACTGAACTGATACTGCCTATCATTCATCATGTGACCAGCAATATCCATCAGTTCATTTACATCATAATCGGGAAAATCAAAAATAAATGGAAACCTAGAGCGCAGTCCCGGATTAAGGCTTAGAAAATTTTCCATCTCTCTTGGATAGCCAGCTAAAATCAACACAAACTTATCATTTGAATCTTCCATATGTTTGACCAATGTATCAATCGCTTCTTTTCCAAAATCTTTTTCTCCCCCTCTTGCAAGCGAATAAGCCTCATCAATAAATAAAATACCTCCAAGCGCTTTTTTTACGAGATCCCTCGTTTTCTGAGCGGTATGGCCAATGTATTCTCCAACTAAATCTGCTCGCTCTGCTTCAATTAAATGTCCTTTAGACAAAATATTCATATTTAAAAATAATTTACCTAGCAGGCGAGCTACCGTCGTTTTTCCTGTTCCCGGATTTCCTTTAAACATCATATGCAGCGCCTGCTTTCCAGCTTTTAAGCCCTGTTCCTCTCTTTTTTTATTAATATATAACCACGCATATATTTCTTTTATCATTTTTTTCAATTCTTCCATTCCAACCAGTCCGCTCATTTCTCGTTCAATTTCCCGAAGCGGCTCATGATTTATCACAGCTTTTTTGGCAGGACGCGGAATTGATGTCGTATACGATTTTTCCTTTTTTGTTTCATTATTTAAAATGATATTAATTTGCCCATTATTTTTAAGAGTTATCGGCTGTTCCACCATGTTCACCTCTCGTTTCATCCCACTTCTCTGTATCGCATAGCTGCATGCGATGAACGATACGAAGACAACGATCTCTCATTACCGAAGAAATAATCGTCTATTATAAGGTTTATGTTCGATAAGTAAAAACAATGTTAAGAAACTTTTTTAAGCCTTTATTTGCATAAAAAAAGCATCCGAATATGCGGATGCTTTCTTTACTATCTATTCAAGTTCTACTGTAATATTTTTATTTGGTACAAATGTCGAAATAGCATGTTTATAAATCAACTGCTGCTTTCCTTCAGATTCAATTAACACAGTAAAATTATCAAATCCTTTAATTAGTCCTCTTAATTGAAAACCATTTAAAAGAAATACTGTTACATAGATATTTTCTTTACGTAATTGATTTAAAAATTGATCTTGAATATTAACTGATTGTTTCATTATTCGGCCTCCTCGTTTCTCTATCTGTTTACTTAATTCGCTTCTTTCTTCAGCTTTCCTGCAATATATGTAAAAATTTCAGCAAACTTTTCGGGAAATTTGTCAACTTCCATCTCTATCCATTTTACAGGCATTTTATTTCGAAACCAAGTCAACTGACGCTTTGCATATCTGCGTGAGTTTTGTTTCAACTGTTCAACCGCTTCTTCGAGCGTGCAGCGTCCTTCAAAATAAGCATACAGCTCTTTGTAGCCGATAGCTTGAATTGATTGTACATCATGAAGACCACTTTCGTACAATGATTTGACTTCATCAAGCAGACCAGCCTCCATCATCATATCCACTCGATAATTAATTCTCTCATATAATACGTCTCTATCCATTGTAAGTCCAATAATAGTTACGTCATATAATAACTCTTGCGACTGTTCTTTTGTATAGTCACTGAATTTCTTGCCGGTTACCTCATAAACTTCAAGTGCTCGAATGACACGGCGATGGTTATTTTTATGGATAGCAGCCGCACTGTCTGGATCAACCTCTTTTAGTTTTTCATAAAGAGGATCAATGCCGTGGGCTTTAATGAACAATTCCATTCGTTCACGAACTTTTTCATCGCTAGGGGTTTCTGTGAATTGATAATCATAAATAACGGATTGAATATAAAGACCCGTTCCTCCAACAATCATCGGGACTTTCCCTCTAGCATGAATATCAGCGATTTGTTTTCTCACAATCTCTTGAAATTCTGCCACAGAAAACGATTCATCCGGATTCTTAATATCGATCAGGTAATGAGGAATACCCTGCATTTCTTCTTCGGACACCTTTGCTGTTCCGATATCCATCCCTTTATAAATTTGCATCGAATCACCTGAAATAATTTCTCCGTCTAGCTGTTTGGCCAGTTCAATGCTCAACTTTGTTTTACCAACCGCAGTTGGTCCAATAATGACAATAAGTTTTGGTTTCTCTCCCGTCATATCAACACTACTTTCATCTATAGACATTCACATCATTCCATTTTATCCAAATGGCCATGATTTATTCAACAAAACGGCTAGCTGCAGCTAGCCGCACTGTCTACATCACTCGCTTAAACATTTTTTCCATTTCATACGTCGAATGATGAATAATAATTGGTCGTCCGTGGGGACACGTAAATGGATCTGTTGTTTTTCTCAACGTCTCAAGTAAAGCAAAAATTTCATCGTTTCGCAAATGATGATTCGCTTTAATCGATCCTTTACAGCTCATCATAATAGCCGCTTCTTCTCTTAACTTTTCGATATTGACTCGTTTCATAGTAAAGATCTGCTGAATCATTTCTTCAATGGTTTCCTGTTCCTCTCCTTTTGGAAACCACTGCGGGTGAGAACGAACTATATAGGAGTTTTGTCCAAACGGTTCCAAAAAGACCCCTACTTCAGCAAGCATGTCTTTGTACTCTTCTAAAATTAAAGCTTCGTTTCCCGAGAACTCTAGCGTAAGTGGCATAAGCAGTTCTTGAACTTCTGAATCTACTTCTCCAAGCTTTCGCTTAAAATATTCGTACTTAATTCGTTCCTGCGCCGCGTGCTGATCAATAATAAATAATCCTTTTTCATTTTGTGCCAAAATGTACGTCCCGTGCATTTGGCCAATTGGGTACATTGCGGGAACACGAGGTTCTGGCTGCTCTTCAGGTGAACGTTTTGGTTCGAGAATAGGCGCGTTTTTTTCTACATATTCTTCATGCGGTTCTATTTCTTGAAACGTCGGTTTAGGTTCTACATCTTGACGTATGACCTCTGTTTTAATAGGCGGAATAATCTCATCTACAGGAGCTGGAACCTCCTTAAAGCTAGGCTCATGAACCGTATCAGACAGCTGATAGCCAGACGGTTTAGACTGATGATCAAATGTAAAAGTCTGCTGCTCAGTTGGCTGAACTGCTGCTTTTGACTTAGTTGGCACTACAGCATCTGGAATTAACTGCTGCTTTTTAAAAGCTGCTTTTACTCCTTGTTCAATAAGCTCAAACAGTTCCGCTTCTTTACTTAAGCGTACTTCTAGTTTCGCTGGATGAACATTCACGTCCACTAATAACGGGTCCATTGTAATTGTTAAAAACACAATCGGAAAACGGCCGATGGGTAAAAGGGTATGATAGCCCTGCTGTACTGCTTTTAACAACCCATAATTTTTAACAAACCGACCGTTAATAATGGTCGACATGTAGTTACGAGAAGCTCTTGTGATCTCAGGAAGAGCGACGTAACCATTCACTTCATAATCAAGAGACTGAACGTTAATCGGAATCATTTTTTTGGCCACTGCCATTCCATAAATAGCTGCAAGCACTTGACGCACATCTCCGCTTCCGTTTGTATACAGAAGCTGTCTTCCTTGATGCATCAGCCGAATTGAAACCTCAGGATGAGACATTGCAAGACGATTGACTACGTCCGTTACGTTACCAAGTTCCGTATTTACCGTCTTCATATATTTTAAACGTGCGGGTGTGTTAAAAAATAAATTTTCAATAACAAGTTCGGTACCTTTTCGGCTTGATGTTAATTCGTGATGAACGATTTCTCCACCTCTAAGTTTAAGATGAGTTCCGGCTTCTTCTCCCGTACTCGTTTTGAGTTCGAGCATTGACACCGAAGCAATACTTGGCAAAGCTTCGCCGCGAAATCCTAACGTTCGAATTCGAAATAAGTCTTGTTCTGTTTTGATTTTGCTTGTAGCATGTCTTTTAAAAGCGGTCAAACAGTCTTCAGAAGCAATGCCGTCTCCATTATCTAAAATACGAATTTTGGAAAGACCCGCTTCTTCTAGTTCAATTTCAATAACTGTACTGTTTGCATCAATAGCATTTTCGACTAGTTCTTTCACTACCGAAGCAGGCCGTTCAACAACCTCTCCGGCAGCAATTTTATTTGAAAGTTCGTCTGAAAGCTGCACAATTTTCCCCACAGACTCACTCCTCTCAATCTATTTCTTCTTTAATGATTTTTGCAGTTCATACATCGCATTCATTGCGTCTAAAGGCGTCATTTCTAAAATATCCAGCTCTTTTAAACGATCTATAATGGCTTTTTCCCGCTTCGAAAGCGCAGGCTTTTCTTTTTTCTCTTCTATTTCAAAGAAAGAAAGCTGATTGGCTTCATCGGCTTTTTTACTACCTGCACGTTCTGCTTGAACAAGGGACACATCAGCTTGTGGAACTTGTTGTGTCATATCTTCTCTTTCTAGAGTCTGACGTACAGGTTCACGTTCAGAAGGCTGTTCTAAATCTTGTAAGATGACGCGAGCTCGCTCTAAAAGCGGATCTGGAAGTTCTGCTAGCTCGGCTACGTGGATACCATAACTTTTATCCGCGGCACCATCTTTGATTTTGTGTAAGAAGACAACTTTCCCATTTTTTTCAACCGCACTTACATGCACATTTTTAAGCGCAGGAAGCGACTCATCGAGTACGGTTAATTCATGATAATGGGTTGAAAACAGCGTCTTACAGCCAATATGTTCATGAACGTATTCAATAATGGCTTGAGCAAGTGCCATTCCGTCATACGTAGACGTACCACGCCCAATTTCATCTAATAGAATCAGACTCGACTGAGTGGCATTTGTCACTGCGTTTTTCGTTTCTAGCATCTCCACCATAAACGTACTTTGACCTGAAATTAAATCATCGGCTGCTCCGATACGTGTAAACACTTGATCAAAGATAGGTAGAACTGCTTCATCTGCCGGCACAAAGCAGCCAATTTGAGCTAATATCGCCGTTAAAGCGACCTGACGCATGTACGTGCTTTTACCAGACATGTTTGGCCCTGTAATCAGTAAGATTGAACTATCATCCGTCATTTGACAGTCGTTTGGAACATATTCCTGTGAATTCATTACTTTTTCTACCACGGGATGGCGCCCATTTTGAATCGAAATATCTCCACTTGAAAAAATAGGCTTCGTGTAATGACGTTCTTCACTGATTTTGGCAAAGCACTGCAGTACATCAAGCTCACTTACTTTTTTAGCGAGTTCTTGAAGCCTTGGAATATACGCTTTAACTTCTTCACGAATTTGTAAAAATAATTCATATTCCAGCTCTACAATTTTCTCTTCCGCTTCTAAAATTAGCGCTTCTTTTTCTTTCAGCTCAGGCGTAATAAAACGTTCTGCATTGGTTAACGTCTGTTTGCGTTCATACATTCCTTCAGGCAGAAGATGCAGATTGGCCCGCGTTACTTCTATATAATAGCCAAACACGCGATTATAACCAATTTTCAGTGAGCGAATTCCTGTTTTTTCGCGCTCTTGCTGTTCAAGCGATGCAATCCACGTTTTTCCGTTGCGGCTTGCATCCCGGTATTGATCAAGCTGTTCATGATAGCCGTCTTTAATAATATCTCCTTCTTTAATTGACAAAGGAGGGTGCTCTTTTAATCCTCTTTCCAGAAGGTTAGCCAACCGCTCACAAGGATCAATGTCTTCAACAAGCTTTGTTGCATAAGGATGATTCAAACGGTTCACAACCTCTTGAATATGAGGCACGTTTTGTAAGGATTTCTTTAATTGAATTAAATCACGAGCATTTACGTTACCAAAAGCTACTCGTCCAGCTAAGCGTTCTAGATCATAAACATCTTTTAGTAACTCACGCAGTTCTTCCCGCTCAAAAAACTGTTTCATTAAGACATCTACCATGTTCAAACGATTATTAATATCTGTTTGTTTTAAAAGCGGGCGGTCAATCCAATTTTTTAACAAACGTCCACCCATTGCCGTGACGGTCTGGTCTAATAACCATAGAAGCGAGCCTTTCTTTCCTTTTGAACGAATCGTTTCAGTTAACTCTAAATTTCGCTTAGAGAACAAATCGATTTTCATATATTCATTGATTTGATAAAACTGCACAGGCTGTAAGTGTTCGAGCGAACGCTTTTGCGTACGAGTTAAATACTGAAGAATACGCGTAAACGTTGTAACAAGCTTTTGCTGCTGAAGCGACTCCACTAAATAATCTAGTCCTTCTACTTGCTCTGTACTATTCTCATAAGAAATGGTAATCGTCATGCGCTCTTTTAATGTTTGTAAGAATTCAGCAGAAAACTCTGAGCTTACGACTACTTCTTTTGCTTCCTTTGCATAAATTTCTGAGACTATATCGTGAAAGGAGCTGACAAGCGTTACGCTGTTTTCTCCTGTAGACAAATCAGAAAGAGCAAGACCAAACGTTTGATCTTCGAACTCAGAAACAGAACAAATATAGTTATTTTCCTTTTCATGCAGTCCGCGTTCGTTCATCAGTGTTCCGGGTGAAATCACCTGTACCACTTCTCGCTTTACAACACCTTTTGCATGCTTAGGGTCTTCTACTTGCTCACAAATAGCTACTTTAAATCCCTTTTCAATTAATCGCTCGATATACGTAGGAGCAGAGTGATACGGAACGCCGCACATCGGAATGCGCTCTTGTCCTCCTCCATCTCGGCTTGTTAATGTTATTTCAAGTTCTTGAGAAGCCGTAGTGGCATCTTCAAAGAACATTTCGTAAAAATCACCTAATCTAAAAAATAAAAAGGCATCTTCATACTCTGCCTTAATTCTCAAATATTGCTGTATCATCGGCGTATACGTTGCCATACTATTCCTCCATACCACATCTAGTTGTGCATTTTTGCTACACGTATTATAACATAAGTCTTTCTTAAACTTAATTTATTCAAATAGAACAATCATCAATTTCTTTTCGTCACATAAATAAAAAAGCTTCGGACAAAGAAAGAAGCTTGTCCAAAGCTTTCCATTATTTACCGCTGTTCAAATGACTATGTTTACGTCCATATAAGAAGTAAACCGCTAGTCCTAGTACAAGCCAAATTACGAAACTAATCCATGTTAACCGTGGAAGCTGAAGTGCTAAGTATAAACAGAACACAAAAGCTAAAATTGGAATCACCGGCACGAAAGGTACGCGGAAGCCAGTCGATTTTGCAGTTTGTTTTGATTTACGTAAATATAAAATTCCAATTGATACTGTCATGAAAGCAAAAAGAGTACCGATATTTGTTAACTCTGCTAATCTTCCTAATGGTACCAAACCAGAGAAGATGGATACTAGTAAACATGTAATCCACGTATTCACTACCGGCGTTTGTTTTTTCTCATTGATTTTTGAAAAAGGCTTTGGCAATAGACCATCGCGACTAATTGCATAAAATAAACGAGTTTGTCCATACATCATAACGAGTAATACTGTTGTAATACCAACAATTGCACCCAATGAAATAAATCCTGCTACCCAGTCTTGGTTAATGTAGCTTAAAGCAAATGCTACAGGGTTTTTAACATTTAATTCTGTATAAGGTACGATTCCTGTTAAGATAAGCGATACGACGATATAAAGGATTGTACAAATTGCCAGAGATGCGATTATTCCGATTGGCATATCTCGCTGAGGCTTACGTACTTCCTCGGCCGCTGTTGCCACAGCATCAAACCCAATATAAGCGAAGAATACAGTTGCTGCTCCTGTTGCTACTCCTGAGAAACCAAACGGCATAAACGGCGTCCAGTTTTCCGGCTTAACATAGCTGACTCCTACTACAATAAATAGAAGCACGACAGCGAGTTTGATAATAACCATGACAGCATTAAAACGTGAAGATTTTTTTACTCCTTGTGTTAAAAGCAAGGTAATTAAGAAAACGATCATAATTGCTGGTACATCAATATACGTGCCATTTGCAGGATTGTATGCACTTGTTAAAGCTTTTGGAAAATGTATGCCAAACCCGGCTAACAACCCTTGGAAATAACCCGACCATCCGCTGGCTACAGCAGATGAGGCAAGACCATATTCTAAGATAAGGTCCCATCCTAAAATCCAAGCGATTAATTCACCAAATGTTGCATAACTGTAAGTGTATGCACTTCCTGAAACGGGAACTGTTGAAGCAAACTCTGCATAACAAAGAGCTGCAAACACACACGCAAGTCCTGACATAATGAAGGAAATAACTAAAGCTGGGCCGGCATGCTCGGCTGCTGCTACACCTGTTAATACAAAAATGCCGGTTCCGATAATTGCCCCAATTCCTAACATCGTTAAATCAAAAGCGCCTAAATCCTTTTTTAATTTAACACCTTTAGAATTGGTTTCACCAATTAGTGCTTCAATCGATTTTTTACGAAATACGCTCATAGTAAACCCCCAAAATACTTATCTGATATAACTAAATTTTCTGAAAATTAATGCATTAATTTCTTTAAATTTACTATACACTGCGCATTCGACAAAAAGCAATATATTTTTTTGATTTTATAAGAATTTTCTTAAAATAACAAAAATAAAAAAACTAGGAAGAACTTCTTCCTAGTTACTCATCGTCTCCTAATATAAAATCAGGATCTAAATCTTCAAATTCATCGTCATCTACATCTAAATCAAACTCGTCTTCATCATCGCAGCCTTTTGGATTTACTGCAACACAAACCTTCGTTTCACCAATCACTTCTGCTAATAATTCTCTCTCTACTTGAACAATCGTTTTATTACCGTTTGGTGAAATTGTGCACTCTAGACAATTTGGCTGCTGCAGCACACGAACAATTACTTCGTAATCATCTCCAATAGAATCTTCGTCTTTATAGCGCAGTTTAATATTATCTTTGTATGATACGGTTTCCGTCCAAACTTCGGTTTTTGTATTGTTATTGTACGAATACCAAATATTAATATCATATCTGCCGTCAACTTCTACATTGCTGCCGCTTTTCTTTGCTTTGTACTCATGGTTAATCACCCAGCACCCTAAGATGCTTGTCGGTCGATTTTTCGGTGCAAGCGTATGAGACGATTGTGTAAACTTGCGACCTTTACCTACGACTGCTTTTGTAATAATTTCTCTATAGTGTTGTGACATGTGAGCATACCCTCCTCAAACTATCTTCATTTCATCCTATGCAGGCTCATTCACTTGTTTGCACATTATTTTTAAGAAACTAGGTTTAAGGCATAAAAAACCTATGTTCCATTGTATGCAAGGATAGAGAAAAACGTGACAATTATTAGAGAGAAAATCTGCCCAATTTTCACGCCACATGATGCCCAAAAAAATGCCTCGGCAAATTGCCGAGGCATTTTTTCCTTATGAGCAGCTAGATCCAGGGCTGTTTCGCACTTGCGAACCTGTTTCACCGCGCAGTAAATCACCATCTGTTGACACAATAATTTCATCCGTTACTGTGTTTGAAATAGTGCTAGCGACAAGCTGAAGCAAATCATTCACGTTCATTTGAGACTCTTGAAACTGCTGAATAATTGGCAGTTCATCCAGTTCTTCCTGTAAACGATCAATTTTTGCCTCTACTTGTTTTAACGCTTCTGTTTTACCGTAGTGTTGGAAATTAACAGCTTGTTTTTGCAAACTTTTAATGCTTGCAATGGTTTCACGCACTTTTTGGTTTTCGTTAAGCTGAGCTTCAGCACGCTTGAAGAAATCTACTTCTTCCGTTTCAGCAATCATTTTTGCCAGCTCTTGAGCACGTTCAATTACGTCGCTCTTATTATACTGTGCCATATTACTTCACCTCTGCTGTTTCTTCTACCATTTCCCCGTTTAATGTCCATGTTTTAGCTTTTGTAACTTTTACTTTTACAAGTTGACCAATCACTGACTTAGGTGCTTTGAAGTTTACAAGCTTACTTTTTTCCGTATAGCCTGCTAATACTTCCGGATTATTTTTACTTTCACCCTCTACTAATACTTCGACAACTTTACCTTCATATTCCTTCAATTTCTTTGCAGAAATTTCATTTACAAGAGCATTTAAACGCTGAAGACGCTCTTTTTTCACTTCCATTGGTACGTTGTCTTGCATCTTAGCAGCCGGCGTACCTTCACGAGGTGAATAAATAAACGTATAAGCACTATCAAATTCAACCTCACGATATAGCGACATTGTTTCTTCAAACTGCTCATCCGTTTCATTTGGGAAACCAACAATAATATCAGTTGTTAATGATGCCGTTGGAATAGCTTCTTTAATTTTACGAACGAGCTCTAAATAATGTTCACGAGAATATTTTCGTGCCATAATTTTTAAGATGTCGCTGCTTCCTGATTGTACAGGCAGGTGAATATGGTCGACAAGGTTTCCGCCTTTAGCAAGAACTTCAATTAAACGGTCATCAAAGTCACGAGGATGACTCGTTGTAAAACGGATACGAGCAACATCAATTTTACGGATTTCATCCATTAAGTCGCCTAAGCCGTACGTCATGTCTTCAAAATCTTTGCCGTATGCATTAACGTTTTGGCCTAAAAGCGTAATTTCTTTGTAGCCTTGAGCAGCTAAATGACGTACTTCTTGGATAATGTCTTCTGGACGGCGGCTTCGTTCTTTTCCTCGCGTATACGGAACGATACAGTACGTACAGAACTTGTCACAGCCGTACATGATATTAACCCATGCTTTAACGCTGCCTTTGCGTGCTCTTGGAAGATTTTCAATAACATCCCCTTCTTTAGACCATACTTCAATCACCATTTCTTTTGCTAAGTATGCTTCGTTTAAAATATGAGGCAGACGGTGAATATTATGTGTACCAAAAATCATATCCACGTGCTGATGTTTTTGTAAAATTTTATTTACAACTGATTCTTCTTGAGACATACATCCGCAGACGCCGATTAATAATTCAGGGCGCTCACGCTTTAAGGCCTTTAAGTGTCCTAATTCACCAAATACTTTATTTTCCGCATTTTCGCGGATCGCACACGTATTCAATAAAATAACATGAGCATCTTCAACAGAGTCAGTTGGCTCGTAGCCAAGACCTAGAAAAATACCAGCCATTACTTCTGTATCGTGCTCATTCATTTGACAGCCGTACGTACGGATATAAAACTTACGTCCCTGTCCCATTCCATGAAACTGTTCATCGATTGCAAAATCATTATGATAGGAAACTTCTTCTTTTCCACGTTTTTTCGCATCTTTTAAAGAAGGCGGCATGTATACTGTTTGAAAATATTTGCTGTAATCCTTTTCGGATTTTTTGTCCGCTGGATTAACTTGATTGCTTTCTAAACGTTGTTTTTCGTTCATAAAAAAATCTCCTTTCGCCGCGACAATTGTCACGTTGCACCTGTAAATCGCAAAAAAATGTGACAGGCCTATGCTCATGCATAAAACTCATCACATTAACATAGTATATAACTTTCGAGTAGCGAACACAATCATATACCCATTTTCTATACCTGTTTCATTAAAAATTCGTTCGACTTCCGAAACATTTATCAAATCATAAAAAGAGATTGAAACATAACTAAATTAATTCATTTTAGAGACGAACAAATGGGATAAAGCAGCTCATATAAATCGCTTGTTCCACCGCTGTTGATTTCCGTGCAAGACTTCGCTTTCCGCAGGCAGCCTGAGCCTCCTCGTCGCTCACGCTCCTGGGGGGTTTCACCTATTCCGCTTCTCTCGCAGAGGTCTTCCCCTCGCTCTCCAATCAACAGCTAGAAGCCACTACATACATGAAGCCTACGTTCACCATCACCATAAAAAAATCCGAACGAGTTGGATTCTTCATCAAGAATCTCAATTCATCGTTCGGATCTTCCTTCAACGAAAATACTTTTGTCCAGGCTCTTTTTACATAAACTCAGCCACTAGCTCGTCAAATCTTTCCTGAGTCATACCTAAGTCTGCTTTTGACAGCGGCTCTTCACTATAACCGTGAACAAGCTGCTGATACGACGGCTGATGCGAATTTTGATAAATAAGTCCCGTTACTAAGCCGTTATGCTCCATTAAAGTCTGCATAGCTTGCATACGATTGTTCGCATCATAACCTTCAATTGTGCTAAGACTAGTTAGATTTTCTTTAAACCAATCATATGTGTTCACTTTATTATACGTTACACACGGGCTAAATACGTTAATCAAAGAGAAGCCTTTATGCTGAATCCCTTGTTCAATTAGGCTTGTTAACTCTTTTAAATTCGTTGAAAAACTTTGAGCTACAAACGTTGCTCCAGAAGTTAACGCAAGCTCCATTACAGATAAAGACGACTCAATTGATCCTTCAGGCGTACTTTTCGTCTTGAATCCTACTTCACTACGAGGAGATGTTTGTCCTTTTGTTAAACCATAGATTTGGTTATCCATTACGATATACGTTACATCAATGTTTCGGCGAATTGCATGTACCGTATGTCCCATACCGATAGCAAAGCCATCTCCATCACCGCCAGATGCGATAACGGTTAAGTCGCGATTAGCCATTTTTACACCTTGAGCGATTGGAAGTGCACGTCCGTGGATACCGTGAAAGCCATATGAATTAATATAACCAGAGATACGTCCAGAACACCCAATGCCTGAAATAACGGCAAGCTCATGAGGTTCTAAACCCACGTTAGCAGATGCTCGTTGAATGGCTGCTTGCACGGAGAAGTCTCCACACCCCGGACACCAGTTAGGTTTTACACTGTTACGAAAATCTTTAAACGTTGCCATTTAACACAAACATCTCCTTACTTTTTGCGTACACTTCTTGAGGAAGGAACGGATTTCCATCATACTTCAATACGCTTTGAATTTTATCATGACTTGCAATATTCATTTTTAAAATACTAGCAAGCTGTCCAGTAGCATTGTTTTCAACGACTACTACCTTTTTAGCTCCTTGCACGTAAGGAAGCAGTTCGTCAGCTGGGAAAGGATGAATCAAACGAATATGAGCGTGATTTACTTTTATACCGTCCTGTTCCAAACGCTCCATTGCCTCTTCAATGACTCCTCGCGTCGAATTAAATCCAACAAATAAAATATCAGACTCTTTTTCATGAGAGTGGACATGAATTGGCGTATTAAAACGAATTCCTTTTGTTTTACGAAGACGCTTATTCATTTGATCATCACGATTAACCGGAGATTCAGATGGCTTTCCTGTCTCATCATGTTCTACCCCTGTTACGTGATGAATACCATGCTTCATTCCTGGAATAACACGTGGGGATACGCCGTCTTCTGTTACGCGGTAGCGCTTGTAGTATTGCTTTTCTTCTAGCTCTTCTAACTCGCCTTGCTGAAGCTTACCGCGGCGTATTTCAACGCGATTATAATCAAGCGGTTCTACGGTTTGCTTTCCAAGTGAAAGCTGTAAATCCGTTAGCATAATAACTGGACACTGGTACTCTTCTGCCAAGTTAAACGCTTCAATCGTATCGTAGAATGCTTCTTCAACCGTACTTGGCGCCATGACGATCTTCGGAATTTCACCGTGCGTACCGTAAATCATTGCCATTAAATCAGACTGTTCTTGCTTAGTTGGAAGACCTGTACTTGGGCCGCCGCGCTGCGTGTCTATAATAACAACAGGCTGCTCAGTAATACCCGCTAAACCAATCGATTCCATCATTAATGATAAACCAGGACCAGCTGAGGCTGTAAGCGCGCGTACGCCCGCATAGTTAGCTCCGATAGCCATCGTACATGCCGCGATTTCATCTTCTGTTTGAATCACTGTTCCACCAAATTGAGGAAGCTTTTTAATTAAGTATTCCATGATTTCTGAAGCAGGGGTAATTGGATACGCAGGCATAAAGCGAGCGCCGCCAGCTAAAGCGCCTAACGCAATCGCATCGTTTCCAATCATAAACATGCGTTTTTGACCATCCGCTGGGTCTAATTTCATTGTTTCTAATTGTTCGCCTAGCTGTTCGCGAATGTAATCTGCCCCTTTTTTAATAGCTTCCATATTTTTTTGTACAACTTTTTGTCCTTTTTTACCGAAGATTTCAAGTACTACTTCTTCAAATACTTCTGTATCAATATGAAGCACAGCACTTGAAGCACCTACAGCCACCATGTTTTTCATTAACGACGTTCCTAGTTCAGTTGCAATTTCCGTAAACGGAACAGCATATAATGTAGCAGTTGTACAAGTTTCGGGCAGGCTTGGGTTGAATTTCGCGTCTGCAATCACAACGCCTCCTACGCGAAGCTCATGGACGTTTACATCAATTGTTTCCTGATCGAACGCAACTAAAATATCTAAATCATCTGACACGGATCGAACCTGAGTTGTACTCACGCGAATCTTGTTATTTGTATGTCCACCTTTGATACGAGAAGAAAAATGACGATAGCCGTATAGGTAATAACCTAATCGATTTAAAGCGGTTGAGAAGATTTCTCCCGTACTTTCGATTCCCTCACCCTGCTGCCCGCCAACTTTCCACGAAAGTTGCTGTACCATAAATCAATGCCACTCCTTTAATTGCTCTTAGTATACAAATCTATTTTATTGATAAAAACTGAAAAAAGTAAATTAGCAAACGATTTCATTTGCTTCTGCATTTCACGAACCGAGATTGCTCGCAAAACTCACACAGCACCTTGCTACTGTGCAGAATACGTTTCTGCTTGAACAGCTCCGTAATCCGTTTTCAATTTTATTCCGATTGCCAGAAAAATGCAACCCTTTCCATTGAATTCTCAATCGTTTTAATTATATTTATATTTAATGAATAAGATGAAGTTTTTTAATGATATTTTCTCTCTTCACATAATGCACGTAGTATATAAATAGCCGCCATAAAAAAGAGCTTTTCCCAGAAGAAAAAGCTCTTTTTTAGTTGCAGACGCAATCCGCAAAATTTTGAAACAGAAAGCGTTTTACCTGCTCTTCAGAGTAATGCTTAAGCAGCTCTTCGATTAAATTCATATACTGTTCATATCTTCCTAAACGATGAACTGTTTTGTCAATTCCGTCAAAGTCAGAGCCAAAACCGACTGAGTATTCGCCTCCTCTTTCACACATGTAATCAAGATGCCGGATTACATCTGCTATCTGTGCTTTATCAGAACTCGTTAAAAATTCAGGGACAAACGTAATGCCAATCACGCCATTTCGCTTTATTAAAGCATGAATTTGATCGTCTCTCAAATTTCGAGGATGTGAACACAATACGTGTGAATTAGAGTGAGTAGCCACTACATATTGCGCTAGCTCAATCACATCCCAAAAACCTCTTACCGATAAATGAGATACATCCGTCCACACTTTATGTTTATTGTTCAATTCAACAACTTCTCTTCCAAAGGAAGATAATCCCGCACCTCGAGGTTCTAAAATACCGTCACACAGGGCATTGCTGTAATTCCATGTCAACCCTACTGAACGTACACCTAGTAAAAAAAGGGTCTTTAAGCGAACTAGACTTGTATCAATGGCATCGCATCCTTCAAGCGTCAGCATTGCGCCTATTTCACCTTTTTGCAAGCTGTCTATATCGCTTTTTGAACGTACCCATTTCATACCTGGAAGAGATAAAATATGACTATGAAACAGCTGGATCATTTCTAACGCCACATCAAAGCGCTGAGCTGCCGGAACAGCTTCTGGAATGTAAATAGCGAATAGCTGAACTTTCCCTTTTACTTTCTTTATTCCTTCTAACGTGACGTGCAGCGCTGAATCATATGTAAAAGATAAACGTTTATTTAACCAGAGCTTCATTAATACATCACAATGAGCATCAAATATCACAACAAACACCCCTTTTGATCTATACAAAAAGGACCTGTTTGGCTTCTATGCTTTACAGGTCCGTGGTTTTTATAATTATCGCGGCTCTACAATTAATTTAATGGCTGTTCGCTCTTCTCCATCAATTTGAATATCTGTAAAAGCTGGGATGCAGATTAAATCAACCCCACTTGGTGCAACGAACCCTCTTGCGATTGCTACAGCTTTTACTGCTTGATTAAGCGCCCCGGCCCCTATGGCTTGAATTTCTGCTGCGCCGCGTTCGCGCAGTACGCCTGCTAAGGCACCAGCAACTGAATTTGGATTAGACTTTGCTGAAACTTTTAATATTTCCATATCTAGCTCCTCCTTATTCTTTACAATGTATGATGAGAGATCATTAGACCAATGACTTAATTGATTTCAATGTTACTATATTCACGATATGCCAAACGTATTCCTGCTTGTTTTTCCTAAATATTCAAAAACTTATATTTCTACACTTTTCTTTTTTCTTTTTATGTTTTTGACAAAATAAAAAAGCCAATGTATCGTCTTTCGACACATTGGCTTTTTCCCTTTATTCAAAAAATGGGTGGTCTTCATTAATTAAAATTCGCTCTGTTTTTGTTGCTTTCCCCGTCTTTTGATCAATATCAATAACGATTCCACTAAGCTGCGTTCTTCCTTCTTTTGGAACTTCAAATCGAACAGGAAGAGACGTTAAAAAACGTTTGATAACAGCTTCTCGCTCCATTCCTAAAATGCCGTCATAAGGCCCCGTCATTCCTACGTCAGAAATGTAAGCTGTCCCTTTTGGCAATATACGATTATCAGCTGTTTGAACGTGCGTATGAGTGCCGACAACAGCGCTGATACGACCGTCTACATACCAACTAATCGCTTGCTTTTCACTTGTTGTTTCAGCATGAAAATCAATAAAAATAAGCGAAGTGCGCTGACGTGCTTCCTCAATTAGTTCATCTGCTTTTTTAAACGGACAATCAAGCGGAGCCATAAACGTGCGACCTTGTAAATTGATCACAGCTACCTCAAGCTGATTGTACGTAAAATACGTAATTCCTTTGCCTGGCGTACCTTCTGGAAAATTAGCTGGACGAACAAGATTTTTTGCATCATCAATAAAATCAAAAATATCGCGTTTGTCCCAGGCATGATTACCAAGAGTAATAATGTTAGCCCCTGCTTGTAAGAACTGACGATAAATCTTTTCAGTAATACCTTTTCCTGAAGCTGCATTTTCTCCATTCACAATAGTAAGTCCCGGAGAGTATTTTCTTTTTAATCTCGGTAAATATTCTTCAACCATTTCACGGCCTGGAGAACCAACTACGTCTCCAATAAATAAAATTCTCATGTAAAAGCTCCTATACTTCATTCTTAATCTACATCTTCATATCTACGAAAAAAAATAAAGTGGCGAGACGCCACTTCATTTTTATTTTGCATACTCTACCGCTCTTGTTTCTCGAATAACGGTTACTTTGATGTGGCCAGGGTAATCCAGCTCATCTTCAATTCGTTTTCGAATATCCCGAGCAAGTCGATGCGCTTCTAGATCACCAATCGTATCTGGTTTTACCATAATACGAACTTCACGTCCTGCTTGAATCGCAAATGATTTTTCAACGCCTTCATAAGACTCTGAAATTTCTTCTAACTTTTCAAGACGACGAATGTAGTTTTCTAACGTCTCACTACGAGCACCTGGTCTTGCAGCAGATAATGCATCCGCTGCCGCAACTAGTACAGCAATGATGGATGTTGGTTCTGTATCTCCATGGTGAGAAGCAATCGCATTAATAACAACCGGATGTTCTTTATATTTTGTAGCTAATTCAACACCGATTTCTACATGGCTTCCTTCTACTTCATGGTCAATGGCTTTACCAATATCATGTAGTAATCCTGCTCGTTTGGCTAACGTTTCATCTTCACCTAATTCAGCAGCCATAAGTCCTGATAAATGCGCTACTTCCATCGAATGTTTCAGCACATTCTGACCATAGCTTGTTCTAAATTTTAAGCGACCAAGAATTTTCATCAAGTCTGGGTGCAACCCGTGAACACCGACTTCAAATGTCGTTTGTTCACCAACTTCACGAATATATTCGTCTACTTCACGGCGAGATTTTTCAACCATTTCTTCAATACGTGCAGGATGGATACGACCATCTTGAACGAGTTTATCAAGTGCAATTCTTGCTGTTTCACGACGAATTGGGTCAAATCCTGATAAAATAACTGCTTCTGGCGTATCATCAATAATAAGATCAATTCCTGTCAAAGTTTCAAGTGTACGGATGTTTCGACCTTCTCGACCGATAATTCGGCCTTTCATTTCGTCATTTGGCAAGTTAACAACTGAGACAGTCGTTTCCGCAACATGATCTGCTGCGCAACGCTGAATAGCAAGTGAAAGAATTTCTTTTGCCTTTTTATCGGCATCTTCTTTTGCACGGTTTTCTGTTTCTTTTACCATTATTGCAATGTCGTGGGAAAGTTCATTTTCAACACGATCTAAAATAATCGCTCTTGCATCTTCTCTTGTTAAGCTTGAAATGCGCTCTAGCTCTGTTTGCTGGGCACGTACTACTTCTTCAACTTTGCTTTCCATCTCTTCAATATGCTGTTGTTTAACAGTAAGAGAATCATCTTTCTTTTCAAGTAACGCTTCACGTTTATCAAGTGATTCGTCTTTACGATCAAGATTTTCCTCTTTTTGCATTAATCGATTTTCTTGTTTTTGAAGTTCTGCTCGACGATCACGAATATCTTGTTCTGCCTCTGTACGAAGCTGATGGATTTCATCCTTCGCTTCTAGTAAAGCTTCTTTTTTCAAAGCTTCCGCCTCGCGGGTTCCTTCATCAATAATTTGTTCTGCACTAGACTTTGCTCCCGCAATTTTAGCTTCAGCAATCGATTTACAAACAAAAAAGCCAACAACTGCACCGACGATTAGGCCAAGCAAAGCGAAGATGATTGTATTAGTATCCATCATTTCACCTCCCCTTGCTATAAACTTGTAAGTTTTAAATTTCATGTCGGCATGTACATCGTATTCACCTTTCAATATACACACAAAGGCTTTTAAACGCTAAAATGTTTTAAAAAGGGAAAATATACATCTTAATTGTAAATCTGTGCATTTTTATTGTCAAGCCTGCCTCTACAGTATATATTGAAATTTCGTATGTTACTTTTCTAGCATTAACAATTTTTACAAAAAAAAGACCCCTTCTTTGAAATAGAGGAGTTTTTTTTATCTCTCAGTCAATTAAATGTTTAATTCACTTTGATCGTCATCCTCAGGAGCTGCCTCTCCATCTTGGTCTAAACCATGATGTTCACGCACTTGTCCCGCAATTTCCTGACGAATATCAGTATTTTCTTTTAAGAATTGCTTTGCATTTTCACGACCTTGACCTAGGCGCTCGTCATTATATGAATACCAAGATCCACTTTTTTGAACAATATCTAGTTCAGAAGCGATATCTAAAATTTCACCTTCTTTTGAAATACCTTCTCCGTACATAATATCTACTTCAGCGGCACGGAAAGGCGGGGCTACTTTGTTTTTCACAACTTTAATTCTTGTTTTGTTACCTACAATATCGTTTCCTTGCTTTAACTGCTCTGCACGACGCACTTCTAGACGTACTGAAGAATAGAATTTAAGCGCACGTCCACCAGGAGTTGTTTCAGGGTTACCAAACATAACGCCGACTTTTTCACGAATTTGGTTAATAAAGATAGCAATTGTTTTAGACTTGTTAATAGCTCCAGATAGCTTACGTAATGCTTGAGACATTAAACGAGCTTGTAGACCTACGTGAGAGTCTCCCATTTCTCCTTCAATTTCCGCTTTTGGCACTAACGCTGCTACTGAGTCAATAACAATAATATCTACTGCGCCGCTTCGAACTAAAGCTTCAGCGATTTCTAAAGCTTGTTCTCCTGTATCAGGCTGAGATAGTAATAGCTCATCGATATTAACACCTAATTTTTGAGCATATACAGGATCTAATGCGTGCTCTGCATCGATAAATGCAGCCTGTCCGCCCTGCTGTTGAACTTCTGCAATCGCATGAAGAGCAACCGTTGTTTTACCTGAACTTTCCGGACCATATACTTCTACAATACGTCCACGTGGATATCCACCCACACCTAAAGCTACATCTAATGCTAATGAACCACTTGGAATCGTAGAAATTCTTTTTTCCGTTTGTTCACCTAATTTCATAATTGAACCTTTACCAAATTGCTTTTCAATTTGTTTTAAAGCCATATCAAGGGCTGCTTGACGATCGTTCACTCAATTTCCTCCTCTATCTCTTTGAAATCATCTATAAACTGCAAACTTACTACGATGTAGTAGCAATGTCGAATTAACAACTTTCTATAACTTACTATACTAGTTTTTGAGTCGTTTGACAAGCAAAAAGCGAATAAATGTTCGTTTTTTTACAAAATAAAAAAAGGCTGTTTTGGTAAAACTAAACAGCCTTTTTTCTTTATTTTTTGATCAGCTTTAATACGTAGTGACATCCGTAATTGACCGTTCGAGAACGAATCCCCTGGCGGCTTCCAGATAGTTGTAATTTGTAAACTTGAGGAGTTTGGTCTTGATAAACCACTCCTATATACACTGTCCCTACAGGCTGTCCTTCCTGTTTGGCTGGTCCAGCCACACCTGTAAAGCCGATGCCAATATCGGTTTTATATAACTGTTGAATACGCTGTGCCATTTCAGCCGCGCACTGCTCGCTAACGGCTCCGTGCTCATTTAGCGTTTGTTCGCTCACTCCGAGAACATCTTGCTTGATTTCATAATGATAGGCGACTATGCTGCCTTTCAAAACTTCTCCAGCACCTGAAACAGTTGTTAAACGTTCGCTGAATAATCCCCCTGTTAAACTTTCAGCTGAAGCTATCGTCAACCCTTGCGCCGTTAATTCTTTCACCAGCTCATTATGTAAAGAAGTTGTTTCGTATCCATATAAATACTCGCCTACGCGCTCTGAAATGGTGTTTTCCACTTCGTCTAACATGCGCTGTGCTTCAGCAGCATCAGCATGCTTGGCAGTTAAGCGGAGCGTCACTTCTCCATCTGCTGCTAGAGGCGCAATCGTCGGGTTTGTTTGCGCATCAAGCAAATCTTCAATCTCTGTTTCAAGCTGTGATTCGCCTATTCCGAAAAAGCGAAGAACACGTGATTCAATACTTTCTTTTAATTCAAGCTTTTGAGCTAAAAATTCTTGGCCGTAAGATTCATACATTGGATAGAGCTCTTTGGGAGGTCCAGGGAATAGCATGTAGTGTTTTCCTTCTACGGTAAGCCCCATACCTGGAGCCATTCCGTAATCGTTAGGGAGCACTGTTGAACCTTCTAGTACAATTGCTTGTTTTTTATTGTTAGGCGTCATGATACGATTTGATTGTTTGAAATAGGCTTCAATGCTTTCAAGCGCTTCCGCATTTGTTGTCAGCTCTACTCCTAGCACACTCGCAATCGTTTCTTTTGTTAAATCGTCTTTTGTAGGGCCAAGCCCGCCTGTGAAAATAATTAAATCTGCACGCGTTTGAGCTGTAGCAATCACTTCTTTCAAGCGCTGTGCATTATCTCCTACTACCGTATGATAGTAGACATTAATTCCAAGCTCGGCTAATTTTTTCGATAAATACTGAGCGTTTGTGTTGGCGATTTGTCCAAGCAGAAGCTCAGAGCCGACTCCAATAATTTCAGCGTTCATCATATCATCTCCATCTTACTTATTTTGAATTAACAAAAGCCTGTTTGTTTTTAGCAAAGTAGTCCCAGCCTGAAATAATGGTAAAAATCACTGAGATCCAAAGCATTACGCTAGCAAATGGAATTGAAATCCATTCAAAAGGTAAGTTGTACAACAGAATAGCTGAAATAGCTAAAATTTGAGTCCATGTTTTAATTTTACCTAACATATTTGCTGCTACAACTTCTCCTTCCCCTGCTAATACAAGTCTTAAACCTGTAATAGCAAATTCACGGCTAATAATGATGATAGCAGCCCAACCTGCACCTGCAATTAAATCTAAGTCAACAATAGCTACAAGCGCAGCTGACACTAACAGCTTGTCTGCTAATGGATCTAAAAACTTACCCAAGTTCGTGACTAAATCGTACTTTCGTGCATAGTATCCATCGATCCAGTCAGTTGTAGATGCAATAATAAATAATGCTGCTCCTAATAGGTGAGCTATCGGAATCTCTTTTCCTGCTGCCTCCACTGTGCCAAATGGTAGCGGCGCCATCATAAAAATGAGGAACACGGGAATTAGAAAAATTCGCGAAATGGTAATCTTGTTTGGTAAATTCACTTCTTCTGCCTCCAATTACTGTTACAAACTGAAAGCGTGCAAACGAAGTTGTTTGCACGGCTTTGGTTTTATTATAGCGTGAATGAGTGATTAATTCACATATTATCTTTATTTACACCCTGTCCACTTTTTAAAATAGGCTGTTTACTGTGCTTCTGCCGGCTGATATTGAATCGTTACAACTTGTCGAACTTGCTTAGATGAATCAAACGGCAAGTCAACCGCTTTTCCATTTACTTTCAGCTCTACTCCAGGTGAATAACCAATGTTGACACGCGCTTCAGTTTCTTTCGTCAAATCAAATTCTTTTGTTTCACCTTTTTTTAGAATGGAACTAAAGAAAGCATTTCCTTTTCCGTTTTTCACATCTAACCAAGTATCTGCTTGAGTAGACGTTACTTCTAAATTAAATGCATCTGTACCAGAAAGAGCATACGTCGCACTTCTTCCTGTTTTTTGAACTTCTTTGTATTCTTGTTTACCGCTGTCTTTCTTTTCTTTTTCAGCTTTTTCTTTTGCGGCTTTTTCTTTTTCAGCTTTTTCTTTTTCTTTCTTATCAGCAGCGCTTTGGTCATCTTCTGACTTGCTGTTGTCATTTTTAGCAGTCTTATCATTCGTTTCTTCCTGCGTATTAGACTGCTGAACTTCACTACTTGGAGCTTCTTGGGTAGCCTGCTCCTTGTTTTGATCCGAAACGATATTTTGAGCAATTACCCAGATAATAATCCCTACAACTACAACTCCTGCCACCACTAGGACAGTCGGAAGATAGTCATATGCTTTTGAAACTCCTTTTGTATGCTGAGGAATTTCTTTGCGGCTGCGAACGCGCGAAAGCTGCTGCGGGATGTCTTCTGTTTGAGTTGAAGGAATGTCTGATTTGTATTCTTCAAAAATAGCATCTGTATCCAAACCAATCGCTTCGCAGTATTGCTTAATAAACGCTCGCACGTAAAATTTCCCTGGCATAACCTCATAATTGCCTTCTTCAATGCCAAGTAAATAGCGTTTTTGAATTTTCGTTAGTTTCTGTAAATCTTCTAACGACAATCCTTTGCTTTCTCGTTCTTGTCTTAACCTTTGTCCTAACTCTGTCAATGCTAACACCTACCAATTATGCTAAAAATCAAACATCGATAATCCACCGTCTTGAAACATTTGAGGACCTTCCATTATTTCATATGTAATTTTCTCATTGGGGTCGTTTCTTATTTCAATAATGTAGGCAAAATCATCTAACGAATACTCGGTATTTTGAACAAATACATCCGGATGCTCCACAATCTTTGTCGCGGGTACATTCATTACTTCTCGAACAAGCTGCCAGTGCTTTTCATTTGCTCGTTTTGTCGATACAATCCCGTCAATAATAAAAATATTATCAGCGTTGTATTCATCAGCAATAAGCTGACTGCGAATCGTTTGTTTTAAAAGTGTAGAAGACACAAAAAGCCACCTTTTGTTCGCACATACGCTAGCTGCTACAATGGATTCGGTTTTACCTACTCGCGGCATACCTCGAATGCCGATAAGCTTATGACCGTCTTGTTTAAACAGCTCGGCCATAAAATCCACGAGCAAACCTAATTCGTCTCTTACGAAACGGAACGTCTTTTTATCATCTGCGTCCCGCTGAATGTAGCGGCCGTGACGGACTGCTAACTTATCACGCAATTTAGGTGGTCTCATTTTTGTCACAATGATATTATCCATTGTTTTCAAAATAGATTCAAGCCTGTCTATTTGCTCATGCGAATCACAGCGCAGCAATAATCCACGGCGAATATCGTCCACTCCATTGATTGTGACAATATTAATTGACAACATTCCAAGAAGCGATGAAATATCACCTAAAAGACCTGGACGATTTTTTTGTATTTGATATTCTAAATACCACTCAATTTTCTCCATCAAACCCCTCCCATTTCTTGGCTGGCCTTCGAGAGGTACCCCCTTTTTTTTACCTAGTTTAACTATAAATGATTTCCATTATATTATAAACCCTAAAGACAAGTAGTTCTACATTTGTTATGTATGTAAGCGCTTATTTATCAATACTATTTGATTCTAAGAAAAAAGGAGCTTTCACGCGTAGTGAATTAGCTCCTTTTTAGAAACGATAACTTATTTTACTGATCCGTTATTTTGAACTAATTTCACCATACTGCTCGCAATCGCATGCTGCTCTTCTTTAGAAGCAACGCTCCAAAGGTCTGCTAAAATTCGCTCTTGATCATTTTTTGCATCAACTTGGTTTGCTAAATATCCGCCAATTTGATAAGCAAGATCATTAATAACTTCTTCTTGCATTCCTTCGTTTTGCGCGTGATGTAAACGATCGCCTAAAAAATCTTTCCAGCTATCCCAGTTTTCTAGTACTGACATGAGTAGCCCTCCTTAAGGTTTATTCATATCATAGTTTGTACCTTGTTTTTAATTTTATGCACACTTTATGTGTACCAGCCTCCATTAACTGATAATATTTGTCCCGTTATGTACGAAGCATGTGAAGATATTAAATATGACACCGCATCTGCCACTTCTTTTGGATTCCCCATCCTTCCTAAAGGGATATCTTCAGCCAGCTCTTCAATTTCTTCTTTTGAATAGCTGGCCATCATATCCGTTTCAATCGCTCCAGGCGCAACTCCATTAACTCGAATTCCACTTAGTGCAACCTCTTTTGCCAAAGCTTTTACAAACGTATTTTGTGCACCTTTTACCATTGAATAAAGAACTTCAAACGAAGCTCCTGTAAGTCCCCAAATGGAAGAAATCATGATAATTTCTCCACTCTTAGCGCTAATCATTTTAGGCAATAAAGCTTTTGTAATGAGAAAGGGAGCCGTGACGTGAAGATAGATCATTTCTTCGGTTTCTTTTGCCGGAGTATCTGTCATTAACCCGCTAACACTTCGTCCGCTGTTATGAATAATAACGTCTACAGGAACAATAATTTCGTTTAAAAACTTCTCCACTCCCTCTTTACATGATAAATCCGCCTGTACCGTAAAAACGGTTTTTACCCTTTCAGCCAGCTCATGTGCAAGCGCCTCTATTTTGTCTCTTTGTTGATGATAGTGCAAAATAAGTGAATATCCATCCTCAGCCAACTTTTTAGCAATGGCTGTGCCAATCCCTCCGCTTGCACCTGTCACAAGGGCAAATTTCTCCATAGCCTTCTCTCCTTTACATGCAAAAAAGCTGATGAACATCAGCTTTTTTGGCAGCAATCATCTTTATTTAGGTACTACTTCACAAACCGTAAAGTTCTTTTCATCGATAATTTCGTTTAGCACATCTTTTATTTCGTTCACCTTCAGCTTTTCTAGCGTTTCAACGATATCAAATAAATTCATATCATTAAATGCATAGCGTGTAAACTGATTAGCGATAAACTCAGGTGAGTTTAATGAACGTAAAAATCCACCGATTTTCTTTTTACGGATACGCTCAAGTTCCTCTTCTGTCAGCGATTTTGTTTTCATTTCAAGTAAAATTTGTTTAACTCGATCATAAAGCTGTTCCGGTTGGTCCGTATCTCCTCCGATAAGAGCAAAACCAAATCCTCTTTCCTCCGTATAATCATAAGCAAACGTTTCATCAATGAGTCCGTCTGCGTATAATTCCTCATAGTACGAAGAGCTTTTTCCAAATGCGTAATCCAAGATAATGTTCATTGCTAACTCATATTTAAGCATTTCTCCGCCTGAACGCTGCGGATTTTTTGCTTTTAAACCCACCATACATTTAGAAGACTGCACCGGCATTTTTAATACTTGTTTTTCTTGATCCACCGTTTCAGGCTCTTCGTCAAAATGACGCTGTATGTCCGAGATTTCTTTATAATCTTTTTTCTGCTGGTTGTCTCGAACTTGCTTCATCACTTTTTCCGCATCAACAGGACCTACAATGAACAACAGCATGTTGCTTGGATGATAGAACGTTTCATAGCATGTGTACAGCAAATCTTTATTAATATGTGAAATCGATTCGATCGTGCCGGCAATGTCAATTTTGACAGGATGGTTTTTGTACATATTTTGAATGGTACCAAAATATAAGCGCCAGTCCGGATTATCGTCATACATCGTAATTTCTTGACCGATAATGCCTTTTTCTTTCTCTACCGTTTTTTCTGAGAAATACGGCTCTTGTACAAAGTCCACTAATGTTTCAAGGTTTTCTTCAAAATTTGACGTACAGCTGAATAAGTAGGCTGTGCGGGTAAAAGAAGTAAACGCATTGGCCGAAGCACCTTGTTTACTAAACTGCTGAAAGACATCTCCGTCTTCTTTTTCAAATAATTTATGCTCTAAAAAGTGTGCGATTCCATCTGGAACTTTTGTCATTTCATTTTCGTTTAGTGGCACAAATTGATTATCAATCGATCCGTAGTTCGTTGTAAAGGTAGCAAACGTTTTGTTAAACTCTGGCTTTGGCAAAATGTATACTTGCAGCCCATTATCCATTTTTTCATGATATAGCTGTTCCTGAAGCTGCGAAAATTCAATTTTCTCCATTTTCTTCACCGCCCGTTCCTGTTAAGAAATAAATTGTATCCATTTCAATTTTCTCAGCCACTTTAATAATTTCCTGCTTAGATACGGCATCAATATGCTTTAAATATTCGTCAATTGAAATGTCTTTGCCTGTTAATTCATTATGATACATGACCTCTACTAGCCCTCGCGGAGTATCCACCGTTTCAAGCAGCTGATTGTGAATGACCGCTTTTGTTTGAGCAATTTCGCCGTCTGTAAACGACCCTTGCTTCATTTCCTGCATTTGTTCTTTAATAATGGTAACGGCTTGACCGTAATTTTTAGCATCAATACCAGACATGACCATTAGTAATCCCTTATGACTTTCTACCCTCGAAGCGGCATAATAAGCTAAGCTTGCTTTTTCACGCACGTTGATAAATAGCTTAGAGTGTGAGAAACCTCCGAATATACCGTTAAATACTTGCAGAGCAAAATACTGTCTATCTCCATATACAACATTTGTGCGGTAGCCAATATTTAATTTTCCTTGTTTTACTTCTTGTTTTTCCACCACTTCATTTACTTTTGAGATATCTTTAGACGTAATAGAATCTTCAATGTCTTTTTGCTCACGCTTTGGTAAAGTAAATGTTTCTTTGACTGTTTGTAAAACCTCTTCGACTTGCAAATCACCAATTGCATAAAGGTGGATGGCGTCTTCTTTTAATACCTGCTTATAATAAGTATACAAACTTTCACCTGTAATTTCTTCCACGTCATCAATTTGACCGTTTACATGCAAAGAATAAGGTTCTTCTTTACACATTTCTTCGACTAACCTTAAATTAGCATAGCGCATTTTATCATCAAATACGGCTTGAATTCGCTGACGAAGCGAACGCTTTTCTTTTGTCATAATATCGGTTAAAAAGGCATTTCCTTCAACTGCTGGCTTTAATAAAATATCGCCAAGAAGCGCTAACGCTTTTTGCAAAAGCGGAGTTGAATCTTTCAAATATTTTTCATTCGCAATATCAATGCGAATCGTAATATCGTGGTTATCACCTTTTTTTGTTAAGTCTACTTGTAAAGTAGCACCATATAGCTCATCTAAATATGTACGAAGCTTTGTCGTAGACGGCAGCGACTCGGTAGCGCTTTGAAGCACATAAGGTAAAAGGGCACGCATTGTCACCGTTTTCTTATCTAAAGGGGCATTTAGTTTTAAAATGAACGTGTTTGTTTTGTACTTAGCTGTTTGAATGGTGTGAACAGTCAATCCTTCTAGTTCATGTTTTTGTTCAGTCAATAATTTCATATATAAACCTCCTTTTAAATTTTGATGTATTAACTAGACAATACTTCTATTTTGAATCTTTAACGCTAATTTTAGTCTTGTAACCACTATATCGAATTCAAGGAAACATTTTCAAGTAACTTGCCGTTTGCTTCCTAATTTCTTTTCATATTCTTTCTCTCAATGAAAAAAGGCGGAGAAAAGAATACCATCTCTTTGTCCCCACCTTCTATATTTATCCAACTTTAGTCATTGTTAGACCTCGTATAAAGGATTTATTAACGCCGGCCTTTTTCATAAGGAACGCCCAGTGCTTTAGGAGCCTCAGCACGTCCTACAAAACCAGTAAGTGCTAAGATCGTTAATACGTACGGGGCAATGGTTAAAAGGACGGATGGAATATCTTGAACAAGTGGAATCTGAGCTCCCGTGATGCTCAAAGACTGTGCTAATCCGAAAAACATTGCTGCACCTAAAGCACCAATAGGATGCCACTTTCCAAAAATCATAGCCGCAATAGCCAGGAAGCCTTGTCCAGCGATCGTTCCAGCTGCAAAATTTGTAGCGATAGACGTGGCATAGACCGCTCCGCCGATTCCAGCGAACATACCGGAAATCATAACGCCAACGTAACGCATTCTCACGACTTTAATCCCCATCGTGTCCGCTGCCATTGGGTGTTCACCAACTGAACGAAGACGCAGTCCAAACGGCGTTTTATAAATGATGTACCATACAACAAAAGCTAACGCAATTGCGATATAAGACGTAACAGGAACATTCGAAAACAAAATTTCACCGATTATTGGAACGTCTGACAAACCTGGAATCGATACTTTATCGATACGAAATTGGATAAAATCTGTTTGCCCTTTTCCAAAAATCTTTTTAATTAAGAAGATTGAAAGACCCGCAGCTAGAAAATTCAGCGCTACACCACTTACAGTTTGATCTGCTTTTAATGTAATGCTTGCAACAGCATGAATCAGCGAGAACACAGCGCAAACAACAGCCGCAATTAATATCGCTACCCACGGGGCCCAAGCACCTAATGAATCCTGAAGTAAAAGGGTTGAAACAATACCTGTGAATGCTCCAAACATCATCAGCCCTTCTAGCCCGATGTTTACGACACCGGAACGTTCACTGAATATCCCTCCGAGCGCAGTAAAGATAAGCGGTGCAGCTGAATAAAGCGCCGCTGGAATAATAATGGCTAACACCTCTAAGAAGTTCATTTTGTTCCCCCCTTGCCTGCACGGCCAAGCACCCAGCGAATTAAATAACTAGATGCAACAAAAAAGATAATAAGCGCAATGACAATTTGAATTAATTCAGACGGTACGCCTGTCATAAAGTTCATTTGAGGAGCAGCGGTTTGCATTCCTCCGAAAAAGAATGAAGCTAATAAAATACCAATCGCGCTGTTAGCTCCTAAAAGAGCTACGGCGATACCGTCAAATCCCGTACCTGTAAAAGCTGTGAATGTACCCATATACTGAAATGTTCCCAGCCCTTCCATCGCCCCCGCAAGCCCGGCAAACGCTCCTGAAATAGCCATGGACAATACAATATTTCGACCTACATTCATTCCTGCATACTGTGACGCATGTTGATTAAAACCAACAGCTCTCAGCTCAAAGCCCTTAGCTGTTTTATTTAAAATAAACCACATCACGACGGCTGCTGCGATGGTAATAAGAATTCCGTAATGAAGGCGAGAGTTATTGGTTAACTGCGCTAAAAAGCTAGATGCTAAAGATGCCGATTCTTTAATATCATACGATTTTTCATTCCCCGCATATAAATACGTACGGATTAAGCTGCTCGTGGTGTAAAGAGCAATGTAGTTCATCATAATGGACACAATTACTTCATGAACATGAAACTTTGCTTTTAAAAAGCCTGGAATAAACGCCCAAACGGCTCCGGCTACAGCTGCTGCTAGTACGGCTAAAGGAATATGAATAACTGCTGGTAAATCAAACGCATACCCAACCCATACTGAAGCCAACCAGCCAACTAAAAGCTGTCCTTCTACTCCAATGTTAAAGAGACCGGTTTTATAAGCAAATGCAACCGCGATACCGGCAAGAGCAAGAGGCGTCATGGCGCGAATAGTTTCTCCAATCGCTTTTGGTGTTCCAAACATCCCGTCAAAAAGAGATTGATAGCCAAGCATTGGGTCATAGCCGCCTAGTAGCATAATAACCGCTCCCGCAATAAGCCCTAATATGGCCGATATAACAGGAATCAAAATCATCATTACACGCTCATTTTTCACAAGTTTATTCATGCTGTTCCACCCGCTTTCTCACGCGTACCGCCGGCCATTAATAAGCCTAACTCTTGTTCATTCGTTTCTTTTGGATTTACGATGTCGACTATTTTCCCTTCATAAATAACCGCAATGCGATCGCTTAGATTTATCACTTCATCTAGCTCTAGCGAAACAAGCAGCACCGCTCGTCCTTTATCTCGTTCTTCAATCAATTTTTTATGAATAAATTCGATTGCACCTACATCCAACCCCCTCGTTGGCTGAGCTGCAATTAATAGTTCCGGACTGCGGTCTACTTCACGAGCAATAATAGCCTTTTGCTGATTTCCACCCGATAGCGATCGCGCTTGCGTATATTCACTAGGCGTTCGCACATCATATTCTGCAATTAACTCTTTTGCTTTTTTGTACATCTCTTTATAATTCAAAATACCTGATTTAGACATCGGCTTTTGATAATACGTTTGAAGACCAATATTTTCACCAATCGTATAATCTAATACTAGCCCGTGCTTATGACGATCCTGCGGAATATGTCCTACTCCTGACTCCGTAATTTTACGAGTTGATAACGTAGACAGTTCTTGATTTTTTAATGTGATTGAGCCCGACTTTATTTTTCTTAGACCTGTAATTGCCTCAATCAGCTCTGTTTGACCATTTCCATCTACACCCGCGATGCCTACAATTTCGCCTGCTCGAACGCTTAGGTCTAGTGAACTTACAGCCTCTACTCCTCGGCTGTCTTCTACTACTAATTCTTTTATTGTTAACACAGCTTCTTTTGGAGTCGCTGTTTTCTTTTCAGTTTTAAAATGCACTTCTCTTCCTACCATCAAAGCAGCAAGTTCATCAGGATTGGTCTCTTGCACATCTACAGTGCCAATCCCGACACCTTTTCGAATAATTGTACAGCGGTCACATACAGACATAATTTCCTTTAATTTGTGCGTAATTAAAATAATTGACTTTCCTTCATGAATGAGTTTTTTCATAATTTGAATTAATTCAGTAATTTCCTGAGGAGTTAACGCAGCAGTAGGTTCATCAAAGATAAGAATATCGGCTCCTCTGTATAGCGTCTTTAAGATTTCCACTCGCTGCTGCATGCCAACTGAGATGTCTTGAATCCTTGCATATGGATCTACTGATAATCCATATTGATTTGAAAGTTCTTGAATATCTTGAGCTGCTTTTTTAATATTGATTTTACCCGTTCGCGTCGGTTCGATTCCAAGAATAATATTTTCTGTTACTGTAAAGTTTTGAACAAGCATAAAATGTTGATGAACCATACCAATTCCTAAGTCATTCGCTACGTTAGGATCAGTGATTTTCACTTCTTGGCCGTTTACGCGAATCTGTCCTTTTTCAGGCTGATAAAGTCCAAATAAGACGTTCATCAGCGTTGATTTACCCGCTCCATTTTCTCCTAACAAAGCATGAATTTCTCCCTTTATCACTTGGAGTGTAATATTGTCATTAGCAACAATACCAGGAAACTCTTTGCGAATATCTAGCATTTCAATAACGTATTCCACTGCTTTCACTCCCTATTTCTGCGTGCTACACACTTCTGTCTTCCGTTTTTTGGCTATGAAAAAGGCTAGTTTTCACTAGCCTTTTATACTCATATATTCATTGCTTAACAGATATTAGCTTATTTTTTAAGCGTTTTTTCAAACTCTTTAAATTCCTTATCCGTTTGAGGCACTGTAATGTCACCGTCTAGAATTTTTTGCTTATACTCATCAACTGCTTTTAACGCATCTTTGCTTACATTATCTTGGGATGGAGCAATCCCTATTCCGTCTTCTTTTAAGCCAAACACAACTTCTTTACCATCCGGGAATTTGTCGTCCATTGCTTTTTTTGCAACATCTTCTACAGCCAAGTCAACACGTTTAACCATCGAAGTCAACGTTACGTTTTCAGGCATACCTTCTTCATGCTGATCGCGATCAACTCCAATTACCCAAACCTTTTTGTCTTTACCGCCTTTTGAACGGTTTTTAGCTTCTGTAAATACGCCGTTTCCAGTACCGCCAGCCGCTTGGTAAATAATATCAGCGCCTTTGCTGTAAATGGTAGAAGCGATAGCTGACCCTTTTTCTGGAGAGTTAAAGCTTTCTGCATATTGAGAGATAACTTCAGCATCTGGGTTTACAGATTTAACACCTGCTTTAAATCCATTTTCAAACTTTTTGATTAATGGAGATTCAACACCTCCGATAAATCCGATTTTGTTCGTTTTCGTTTGTTTAGCTGCCACTACACCTACTAAGAAAGAGCCTTGTTCTTCTTTAAATAGAATGCTTGCCACGTTATCTAAGTTCTCTGACTTTAGCGTATCGTCTACTAGTGCAAAGTTAGCATCTGGATACTGTTTAGCTGCTTTTTTAATATCTTCTTTTAATAAAAAGCCAATTCCGTACGTTAGGTTGTAGCCACTTTCAGCAAATTTAGAAAGATTACTCTCGTATTCAGATGCTTTTGTAGACTGTAAGTACTTATATCCAGTCCCTTCATCAAGTCCGTTATCTTTCCCAAACTTTGTAATACCTTCCCAAGCAGATTGGTTAAACGATTTATCATCTACCCCACCCGTATCTGTTACCATCCCCACTTTAAAATCCGCCGCTTTTTTATCTCCGCCGCTCTTACCTGCGTCGTCTGATCCACACGCGCTCAAAAGTGTTCCTGCAGCCAATACTAGTGATAATGCAAGTCCCGTTTTACGTTTTAACATGTTTTAACCCCCTGAATAGTTTTAAAAGTATAAAGCAAATTTTCTATTTCGTCCTTGTGACCTACAATTGACACCTCCTTAAAAGGACAATGTTAAACAGTTGTAAATTTTCTGACATTTAATCACAAAAAAAACTAGACGCGTTTACGCAGTACTTGGAAACTAAATTGATCTGCTTTGAAATAATTGATGGAATATAAAATGGGTTCATCATATTGGTCATAATGCATTTGTTTCAGCACAAGCAACGCAGTTTCAGGCTCGCATTGTAAAATGGGAGAAACTTTTTCATGATAGCCTAGAGGCTCAATGTTTGCCACTGCGTATGAGATATGCTTTCCTGCTTGCTTTTCAAGAATTTCTAACAAAGACTCTTGTTTATATTCGAAATTTTCAGGCAATATTTTCTGAGGAACCTTGTCCATACAGTATACAACCGGCTCTCCATTTGCCGTTCTTACCCGTTCAACAAATAAAATCTGTTCATCTTCCTCGCAAGCAAAACGTGTTAAATCATTTTCAGACAGATCTTGTATTTGAGAAGATAAAAAGATTGTTCCTGCCTTCATACCGGCTTGTTCAATCATATGTGTTATACTATTTAATTGCTCAATCCCTGACAAAAAAGTAGGCTTCGTGTTGACAAATGTTCCCACGCCGTGTCTGCGAACAATAATATTCTCTTCTTCTAATATGCGAAGCGCCTCACGTAGCGTTGCGCGGCTAACCCCTAGCTGCTTTGATAAATCAAACTCTGAAGGGAGTCTTTCCTTTTCTTTAAAAATTCCTTTTTCTATATTTTGTTTAATTTCATCAATCACTTGTAAATACAAGTGCCGGTTATCCGCACGTATAGACATTACTCTTCCTCCATATTAAAAAGTCATCAGACCTCTGATGTTTGACTACTTAATCGAAAATAATATATCATTTTTCGACAGATAAATAAATAGGTTATATTAATTTTTCGTTAAAATTTTTAATATTTTTTTAAAAAAGTGAATTTTTGTTATTTTTTAATGTCAGCATATCTAACAACCTGCTTTTCTTCTAATAATAGATAAAAACCAAACATTTTAGCCGTTTATTTTTTAAATATTCGTTTTTATTTCATTTATTTAGCATGACATATTTTTGTATAATACCATTCTTCCTCTCTCTCGTTTCATAAAAAAGATGACTTGCATATGTGCAAGTCATCTTTTTTATCAAAATTATTAAGATCCAACATCTTCATTTTGCTGAGAAATCAGCACCGAGCGCGGCTTACTTCCTTCATACGGTCCAACCACTCCACGCTCTTCCATCGCATCGATTAAGCGTGCAGCCCGGTTATAGCCAATTCGAAAGCGTCGCTGCAGCATAGAGACAGAAGCTGTTTGCATTTCTGCTACAAGCTGAACCGCTTCGTCGTATAGCTCATCTGCAAAATCATCGACTTGTTCAGGGGCATCTGTTGGAATCATTTCTTCTTGATACTGTGCTTTTTGTTGTGCAATAACAAAATCAACAATCTCTTCTACTTCTTCATCTGATAAAAAGGCACCTTGCACTCGCACAGGTTTTGAAGCTCCGACAGGCATGAACAGCATATCTCCTCTTCCTAGAAGCTTCTCTGCCCCTCCCATATCTAAGATCGTACGAGAGTCAGTTTGTGAAGATACACTGAAAGCGATTCGGGAAGGAATGTTTGCTTTAATAACTCCGGTAATAACATCTACTGATGGTCTTTGTGTAGCAATAATCAAATGGATGCCTGCAGCACGAGCCATTTGAGCAAGACGTGTGATTGAATCTTCGACGTCAGATGAAGCAACCATCATCAAGTCAGCCAACTCATCGACAATCACCACAATATAAGGAAGAGTCGGCTGTTTTGCATCCGCGTTTCCATCATCATTCATACGCTTTACTAAATCGTTATATCCTTCAATGTTTCTCGTTCCGCTGTGTGAAAACAGCTCGTACCGTCGCTCCATTTCACTTACAACTTTCTTTAATGCTTGAGAAGCTTTTTTCGGATCTGTTACAACAGGAGCCAATAAATGAGGAATACCATTGTACATATTCAACTCAACCATTTTAGGGTCGATCATCATTAATTTTACTTCATGAGGCTTTGTTCTCATTAAAATACTAATGATAATACCGTTGATACACACACTTTTTCCGCTTCCTGTTGCTCCTGCTACAAGCATATGCGGCATTTTATTAAGCTCTGCAAGCACAGCTTCCCCTGAAATATCTCGTCCTAAACCAACTAATAGCTTTTTATCTGGTCGGTTATTTTCAGTTGCTTCAAGTACTTCTCTAAGTGAAACCATCGCTACTTCTTCGTTCGGCACTTCAATTCCTACTGCTGATTTCCCAGGAATTGGCGCTTCAATCCGAATATCTTTAGCAGCTAATGCAAGTGCTAGATCATCACTTAAATTGACAATCTTACTTACTTTTACTCCTACATCAGGGTATACTTCATACTTTGTAACAGCTGGTCCAAGGTGAACCTTTGCCACTTTTGCTTTTACGCCGAAACTTTGAAATGTTTTTTCAAGTTTTTCGGCATTTTTATAAATGTTTTTATGCTCTTTTGCCTGGTTACTTTTCTTTGGCATCGTTAATAACTTGATAGGAGGAAGCTCATACTCTTTATTTTCTGTTTCAGTAAATGTAATCATAGGAGCTCTTTCTTCCTCTTGTTCCTTTTGCGGCCTTGGCTGTTGCGGTGCAGCAGCTACATGCTTCGATTCTGTAACCGGCGGCATGGGAGCTACAGGAGCTGCAGGAGACTGACTAGACTCTTCTTCTCCATAATCAAAGTGTTCAATAATTGGAGGCAAAGGTGCTTCTACTTCTATTTCCACGCTTGCTTCAGGTTCTTGAACCGTTTTTTCTTGACGTCTCTTTTTGGTTGTTTTAGGGGCTTTTTTCTTCTTATGTTTCCACGTCTGAATATCTTGCCAGCCTTCTTTTAGCTCTGTTGTTAAAAAATTCACTAGAGGAGACAGAAGTTTTAATACCGTTTCGTGAAGCGAACGTCCGGTAATGAGTAGTACCCCAATCACAATAAGCAAGGCAGCGATAAGTTCTGTTCCTAAGCTATCAAATAGATAGTAGAACATGGCAAACATAATGGCCCCAATCATACCTCCGCCTAAATCACTGTGATTCGATTGGCCCGTCGCTTCGAGCATATACAAATCCCACGTATTCATAATGACAGATGGGTCTGTAAACGTTCCATTTTTCGATAAATTTTCGAATAACGTCACATGACTAAAAAGTAAAATAGATAAAATAATGAGATATGTACCGATAAGCTGCCGTGTCACTAAAGGCGGCATTTCTCTTTTCCAAATAATATAAACAGATAGGACAACCATTCCAATTAAACACAGCATATACCACTCGCCAATAAATAAGCGGACCACTAGCACAAGAGCCTGTCCTACAGCACCGAGTCCTGCCATGGCAATTAACGTTAACGCTAATAAAAATAAGCCAATGAGCTCAAAGCGTAATATGCGTTTCCATTCATCCTTTTTTATTTGACCTCTTCGTTTTTTCTTTGCCATTTTTCCACTCCAATCAACGTCCAAAACCCTATGTTGATTTTGTTTCCTTTATCAGTTGAATAAAAAAGCAGCCAATACAGCGGCTGCCTTCTTCGTTATATTCATTATACCATATTCACCATAATTATACTGAAATCCTTACGACAAAATTTGACCAGGATAATAATTTTCGTTCAAATAATCTTGAGGATTCGTGCTTAAAACCCTCACAATTTGCTGTTGCTTTTGGTCATTTTCTTCAACAATAACCGGGATTCCATTATGGTTAATAAGTTTTGGCTGAGACTGTTCTTGATGATAAGACTGCTGAAAAATCAGTTCTTGCGGCATCATTGTATACAAAATCATTGCAGCAGCTGCTCCTCATTCTGACGTCCTTGCTCAATCAGTTCGTTTAATTTTTTAATCGCTTGAGCAACTCCGCCTACTTCATTAATTAACCCGTATGAAACAGCATCTCCGCCAACTACATTTGTTCCGATATCACGCGTTAAGTTCCCTTTTGAAAACATAAGTTCTTTAAACTTTTCTTCTGAAATATGAGAGTGTTCTGTCACAAAGTTAATAACACGCTCTTGCATTTTATCTAAGTATTCGAATGTTTGCGGCACACCGATAACAAGACCTGTTAAGCGAATAGGATGAATGGTCATAGTCGCTGTACCGGCAATATATGAATAATCGGTTGAAACCGCAATCGGAACACCAATTGAATGTCCCCCTCCTAATACAATGGACACAGAAGGCTTTGATAACGAAGCAATCATTTCAGCAATAGCAAGACCAGCTTCTACATCTCCACCTACCGTATTCAAAATAATAAGCAATCCTTCAATTTTTGGATTTTGTTCGATCGCCACAATTTGCGGGATGACATGCTCGTATTTTGTCGTTTTGTTTTGAGGAGGCAGCTGCATGTGCCCTTCAATTTGTCCTACAATCGTTAAACAGTGAATATTAGAATCCTGAGGAAGCTGAGCCACATTGGTCTGTCCTAATTGTTGAATTTTATCTAATATTCCGCCCTTGCTTTCTTCATTTTTATCAGGCTGCTGAGGCGCTTCATCAGAATGTATTCTTTCGTTATTTTCAAACATATTCTAGCTCCTTTCACTTATTGATAGTAGTAGTATGAGCTTCTCACAGTTATTACATCCGCATCAGCTGCAAATAAAAAGCCTTCCCAACGGGAAGGCTTAACATTAGATTTCCATAATAATCGGTAAAATCATCGGTTTACGACGGGTTTTTTCATATAAAAATTGATTCAAACTTTCTCTCATTTTTAATTTCAATGAAGACCATTCAATCACTTTGTCTTCCATACACTTTTCTAAAATTTGCTGAACAATCTTTGTTGCTTCTTCTAAAAGTTTTTCTGATTCTCTTACATAGACGAATCCTCGAGAAATGATTTCTGGCCCTGCTACTACTGTTTTTTGACGTTTATTAATCGTAACTACTACCGTTAAGATTCCATCCTGTGACAGCAGTCTCCGATCTCTAAGAACGATATTTCCAATATCACCGACGCCTAGTCCATCAATTAACGTATTCCCTGCTTGAATAGAACCGCTAGGGTACATACGAGCATTCTTAAATTCAACTCGCTCGCCTTTTTCAAGCAAACAAATGTGATCTTCTGGTATTCCTAATTGACCGGCCAACTTTGCATAAGCTTTTTGTTTTCGATATTCTCCATTTACAGGCATGACATATTTCGGTTTTGTTAAGTTAATCATGAATTTTAATTCTTCTTGACTGCCGTGTCCGGAAGCCTGCACTTTTTTCTGTGCAAACACTACGCTTGCTCCCAAACGAAAGATCACGTCAATTGTCTTTGAGAAGGTCGTTTCATGAGACGCCATAGGCGTAGCAGCCAGCAAGACCGTATCATCTTGTTTGATTTGAATAAATTTATGAGACTGTTTAGCCATTCGAGTAAGGCCTAAAATTGGCTCTCCGTGATGGCCTGTTGTTAAAATAACTGTTTCTTGCTGTGGAAGATCTTTTAGCTTCTGCACAGGCACAATTAAATCTTCAGGCAGCTGCAAATGTCCAAGTGCTGCTGCAATATCAATGATTTTCAGCATGCTTTTTTCCATAACAATCACTTTGCGTCCGTGTTGATATGCAGCATGAATAATTTGCTGAATACGGTGCAGATTAGAACTGTATGCAGCAACAATGATTCGACCTTTGCTATTATAAAAAGCCTCGGTAATATTTTGTCCGATGACTGCTTCAGAAACTGTATAGCCAGGTTTGTCCGCGTTTGTACTGTCTGAAAGCAAACACAGGACGCCTTTTTCCCCAATAGCAGCCATTTTTCCAATGTCAGCGCTTTGAATGCTGACTGAATTTTGATCAAACTTAAAATCCCCCGTATACACAATTGCACCTTGATTTGTTTGTAAACAAATGCCAACTGAATCTTGGATACTGTGCTGTGTTCTAAAAAATGAAATATCCACTCCTTCAAATGATAAAATCGTTGACGAAGTGATAGGATGTAAAGCTGCATATTTTTTAATTCCATACTCTTTTAACTTTTCTTTGATAAGTGCTAGCGTTAATTCTGTACCATATACAGGCACGTCTAATTTTTGAAGTATAAAGGGAATAGCGCCAATTTGCTCTTCATGTCCATGAGTAACAAATATGCCTTTTACGTTCTGCTGATTTTCTACTAAATACGTAATGTCCGGAATCACAATATCAATTCCTAACATTTCCCCTCCCGGAAACTTTGATCCTGCATCTAACACATATATGTTTTCAGTGATTTCCACCACATACATGTTTTTTCCAAGTTCTCCGACTCCACCCAAGGCTGAAATTTTAATATTTTCTGTCTTTTCTAATACCATAAGCTCCTCCTACTTACTTTCACCCGTACAATTTCATTTGCTTACATTATAACTGAAGTAAGAATTGGAATACAAGAAATTTCATTCGTCTATTTCCTTCATCCGCTCTTCTATTACCCTATAAGCAAAAAACGTCTCTTCATTGACTCGTATATACGGTCAATGAAGAGACGTTCGATAGGAAACATGCTTATAGCGTATTTAATGTGCTGACTAACGTTTGACGTTCTTCTTCCGTTAACGGAACTAAAGGTAATCGCACTGATCCTACGTCTAACCCCTTTAGCTGTAAAGCTGTTTTAACAGGCGTTGGACTTGGAGCGGCAAAAAGAGATTTCATAACAGGTACAATACGCTGATGAAGTTTTGCTGCTTCTTTCGGTTTTCCTGACTCATACAACTTAACCATCTCTTGCATTTCATTTCCAATAACATGAGAAGCGACAGAAATAATGCCGGTTCCTCCAATTGCTAATACCGGTAATGTCAAACCATCATCACCGCTGTATAAAGCAAAATCATCGCTTGTTTGTGCGATAATAGCTGTCATCGCGTCAAGATCTCCGCTTGCATCTTTTAACGCTACAACATTTGGAAGTTCAGCCAAGCGTACGATTGTATCAACAGACATATTAATCACAGATCGCCCTGGAATGTTGTATAACATAACAGGCAGCTCTGTACTTTCAGCAATTGTTTTAAAGTGCTGATACAGACCTTCCTGATTTGGCTTGTTATAATAAGGTGCTACAATCATAATCGCATCTACGCCGATTTCTTCCGCTTTTTTTGTTAATTCAATTGAGGCGTACGTATTGTTGCTTCCTGTACCTGCAATAACCGGTACACGGCCATCTACTACTTTTACTGAGTGGCGGAACAGTGCCAGCTTTTCTTCTGTTGAAAGCGTAGGAGATTCACCCGTTGTTCCTGCAATAACTAACGCATCCGAACCATTGCTGATTAAATAGTTAATAAGCTGCGTTGTTTTTTCAAAATCAATATTTCCTTTATGATCAAAAGGCGTTACCATCGCTGTTGCGACTTTCCCAAAATCAATCATGTTTTCACTCCTTGAAATTGCATTATCCCTATTCATATAATGAACCGTTAGCTTAGAGCTAACGGAACATGTAGTTTATCTTTTTTGCGGTGCTTTTGACAAGTCAAAGGCACCGTGAAGAGCATTAACAGCTTTCTTTAAATCCTCTTCTTTGACAAGCACCCAAATCGTCGTGTGGCTGTCAGCAGATTGTAAAATCTGAATACCTTCGCCAGAAAGGGCTGTAACAATTTTAGATGTGACACCAGGCACACCTGCAATTCCTGCTCCAACCGTTGACACTTTGGCACAGTTGCGGATAACAGCCGGGTCATACCCTAGCGCATGAAGCACATCAATCGCTTTGTCAGTCGCTTCATCCGTTACTGTATATACAACACCCTTCGGTGAAATATTGATAAAATCTACGTTGATTTTTTCTTGTGCCATCGCTTTGAATACTTCTGCTTGCGTATCATAATGGCCTTCTTTACTAAACACTTTAATTTGAGTGACGTTTGAAACGTGTGCGATGCCTGTTACAAGGCGCTCTTGCACATCGCTTCCACGCTGCTGTGCTTCACCTTGAGAGGTAACGAGCGTACCTTCTGAATCAGCATATGTGGAACGGACGCGCATCGGCACTTTTGCTTGCATGGCAATCTCTACAGCACGTGGGTGAACCACTTTTGCACCTTGATAAGCCATGTTGCATATTTCGTTATATGTGACAACCGATAGCGGTCTTGCATCTTCTACAATACGCGGATCAGCCGTCATCACACCTTCTACATCCGTGAAAATGTCAATGTAATCAGCCATCAGTGCCGCGCCTAAAGCTGAAGCAGATGTATCGCTACCTCCGCGTCCAAGCGTCGTTGTATCGCCTTCAGTGGTTGCCCCTTGGAAGCCTGTTACAACAACAACATCATATTCTTCTAGTTCTTTCAACAAACGATCGCATTTCATCTCTAGTATTTTGGCATTAGTAAAGTCATTATTCGTCACAAATCCGGCCTGTGCGCCGTTTAGTGCTGTAGCTTTAATACCGTTTTCGTTTAATAAATTCGTAAATACAACCGATGAAATTAATTCTCCGCATGCCATAAGCATATCAAGCTCACGCTTGTTAAGAGACGCTTTATTTCCATCAACAAGTGATAGCAATGTATCCGTTGCATACGGTTCACCTTTTCGTCCCATTGCTGATACAACAACGACTACTTTGTAACCCTCACTTAACGCATTTTTTAAATGATAGATTGCTCTCGCTCTTCCTTCTTCGTTACGAACGGAAGTTCCTCCAAATTTTTGGACGATTATTTTCATACTTACACCTCATCATATTCCGAGACACTCTGGTTGCGCTTATTTTACTAAGCCAAGCTTAATAAGTGATTCTGCAATTTGTACAGAATTCCAAGCTGCACCTTTTAACAAGTTATCAGAAACGATCCACATATGGAAACCGTTATCGCGATCTAAATCTTTACGAATACGGCCGACAAACACATCTCGTTTACCTACACAATCTGCTGGCATTGGATATACTTGATTTTCTGGATCATCTTGCAATACGATACCAGGTGCATCAGCCAATAAATTTTTCACATCAGCTACCGTTACACCGTCTTTTTCAATTTCAATGTACACTGACTCTGAATGACCTGTTACAACCGGTAGACGAACACAAGTAGCAGCTACTGGCAATTCAGGCATGCTCATAATTTTCTTGGTTTCATTGATCATTTTCATTTCTTCAAATGTAAAACCGTTATCTTGAAATTTATCAATTTGCGGAATGGCATTAAAAGCAATTTGATAATGTTTTTTATCTCCACCAACCGGTAAAATTTCCGGTGTAAACTCTTTTTCTTCTAAAATAGCTTTAGCTTGTTCTTTTAATTCATTAATTGCAGCAGCGCCTGCTCCAGAAACGGCTTGATACGTTGATACTAGCACTTTAGATAAACCGTATGTTTCGCGTAATGGCTGTAATGCTGCTACCATTTGAATTGTAGAGCAGTTTGGATTAGCAATAATTCCGTTATGTGCGCGTAATGCTTCTTCGTTCACTTCCGGCACAACTAACGGGACATTTTCATCCATTCGATAAGCGCTTGTGTTGTCTACGACGATTGCTCCGCGTTTTACTGCCTCTGGTGCAAGTACTTTTGAAATGCTGCCTCCTGCACTGAATAAAGCAATATCTACACCTTCAAAGCTATCGGGAGTTGCTTCTTGCACAACAACTTCTTCTCCGTTAAACAACACTTTTTTACCAGCTGAACGAGCTGAAGATAATAACGTTAATTTACCAACTGGAAAATTACGCTCCTGTAGGGTTTTAATCATTTGTTGTCCTACTGCACCTGTTGCTCCTACTACTGCTACATGTAATTCTCTTGTCATTTTAATACCGCCTCCAACAATTTTCAACTACTCAACATTTATCTGCATATACTGACTATTTTAACATATTATTATGCTTCATTGCGTCAAAGAAGAGAAGATTTTTTAAATCTTCTCTTCTTTGAGATTGAGAGTTCTCTTACAGCCGCAGTATTGATAGATTCATCCAACAGCAAGAGGCATATATGTCCTATGACTCTTGACCGTCGCGGAACCTTTCGACAATAACAGGCTGAATCTGTTTATTTTCAAGCGCTGCGTACACCGTATCTGATAACATCGTCATACGCGCTACCATTGAATTTGGCTTAAGCACCGGGTCGTCTTGGCCAAATGGAATAAAATAAATATTTTTAGTCGCCATTAGCCTCATTAAGTTTACACCATTTAGCCCTAGTGCGTCATTAGTCGAAATTCCCAGTACAACTGGCTTATTATTACGAAGCGTGGCTTTAGCTGCCATCAGTACCGGAGATTCAGTCATTGCATTCGCAAACTTACTCATCGTATTTCCAGTGATTGGAGCGACTACCATACAATCAAGAGGAATTTTTGGTCCTAAAGGCTCTGCTTTTACAATCGTATTGATGACGGCATGGCCTGTTAATTCCTCAATTTTTTTCACCCAGTCTTCTCCATCTCCAAAACGAGTATTTGTAGATTGTACAGTGTAAGAAACAACCGGCAATACTTCTGCTCCCAAGTTAACAAGCTTTTCAATTTCTGGCATGACCGCATCATACGTACAGTGAGATCCAGTCAAACCGAATCCTATTCTTTTACCTTTTAATGACATTATTTATTCTCCTCTCTCGCATCCGCAGCGTCTTTTAATAAATTTACCAATACATTAGCTACAATCTGGCCTGCTGTTTTTGGGGCCACAATCCCTGGAAGACCAGGTGCTAAAATAGCTTTAATTCCCCGCTTTTCTGCATAGCGGAAATCAGTTCCTCCAGGCTTTGAAGCTAAATCAATAATGAGCGCGTGGGTTGGGACATTAGATAATGTCTTAGCCGTTAAAATGGGATATGGAATTGTGTTAATACATATATCACTATCAGCAATTTCTTTATCAAGTTCAGAAAGATAAAAAGGTTGCAAGCCCATTTCGGCAATACGTGCTAAATGTTCAGATTTTCTAGCTCCTACTTTTACATTGGCACCGAGCGCAGCAAAGGACCTCGCCACACTCATCCCTACTCTTCCTAAACCGAGAACAGAAATGTTTGAACCGTGAATAGTAAAATCCGTATGTTGAATAACAAGCATGATGGTACCTTCAACAGTAGGAATAGAGTTATAAATCGCTACATCATCACGCTCAAATAGCTGGACGAGTTTACGATTTGTTGTTTTGACTAATTCGTTTAAATACCCATTGCTAATACCAGAATAAATAATGCAGTGCTCAGGCGTTTTTTTAAGTACTTCTTCAGTTAACACTACTTTTTCATTTGAAAAAATAGTATCTACTTGCCCTTCGTGATTTGTTCCAGGCACTGGAAGGATGATGGCGTCAACATCTGAAAAATCCAGCTCCTCTATCTGATATTTTGTCGCACCTGTAAAACCATGATCTAGCTGATCAAAACCAATAAGAGAGGTTTTTGCATCTAATTGAATTAATTTTCGAATGACTTCAAGCTGTCTAGCATCACCGCCGATTACAGCTATGTGCAAATCCGTTAACATGTTTCATTTTCACCTTCTTTAACATTAAATAGATGTATCCTTCGCTTAAACCATCGAGATGTAAAGTGCTATTATTACGCCCTAGAATGCCTATTGCTTTTCTTCAACATACTATGTAAACACACAGGAATCGGTGAATCTTTATCCCTGAAAATAAAAGAAACGAGATGCAGGAAGCATCTCGTTTCTTATTTTGTTGACTCATTATTTATGTCTTCTAGCTGCTGGACATTTACAATCACCATATCTGTACCAATTTTTTCAATATTCCGCCACGGCACTCGCACTTCATCTCCTTGTTTTCGAAACCCAAACCACTTTACAGACGGAATAATAAGCGCGTTGATTTGTCCTGTATGCTCATTAATTTCAAGATCTGTTTGCCCTAAAATCCCTAAACGCTCAGCTCGCTTAACGTCTACAATTTCTTTTCCACTCAGTTCACTTAATCTCATGGAATCCCTCCTTTCATCTAATTTATTGAACAACTATACAAAAAATGATAAAAAAATAAGGCTGGCTCAATTATTTTAGCCAACCTTACTTTTACTGTTTAATTTCCTTTAAAACCCTTAGGTAAATCTCCGCTCGGGCTTATTAATGAAAGAGCAAATTCGTCTTTGAAAATATCTCGTGCAAGACCATTTACACTATCTTTAGTCACGGCATTAACAAGATCTAAAATCTCATCTAATGAACGGTGATAGCCTAGCATTAACTCATTTTTGCCATTTCTGCTCATACGGCTATTTGTGCTTTCAAGACTCAGCATTAAGTTTCCTTTCAGCTGCTCTTTGCTGTTCGCAAGTTCTTTATCTGTAATACCTTTATCTTTTAGCTCATAAAGCGTTTCTTGGACCGTATCATACAATACGTCGAGCTGATGGCTTCCCGTTCCGCCATAAATCGTTACCAGACCGCTGTCTCGATACGAAGAATGGTAAGAGAAAACCGAGTAAGCCAAGCCGCGCTGTTCGCGAACTTCTTGGAACAAACGACTACTCATGCTTCCACCAAGTACGTTATTTAATACAATCAAGCTATATACATCTTCTCCGCCAATCGGCAAGCCTTTAAAGCCAAGGCAAAGATGAGCTTGTTCTGTCTCTTTTTTGCGCGCAATATGATTTGTATGGAACCCTGGCTGAACATATTGATGAGCGGAATGACTTGACGTATATGTACCAAAATAGTTTTCCACCTGTTGAATAAAACTCTCATCAATGTTTCCAGCTACTGAAATAACGATGTTTTCAGGGATATACATTTGCTCCATATACTGACGAAGTGAATCCCCGTTAAATGTTTTTAACGTATCTTCCGTTCCTAAAATCGGATAGCCTAATGGATGATTGCCATATACAGCTTTTCCTAATAAATCGTGTACGATATCATCAGGTGTATCTTCATACATCTTAATTTCCTCATATACGACATTTTTTTCACGAGCTAATTCCTCTTCATCAAATGAAGAATTAAAGAACATATCCGCCAGCACGTCTAGCGCTTGATCTGCGTGTTCATCTAATACCTTTGCATAGTAGCACGTGTATTCTTTAGAAGTGAATGCATTTACTTGTCCCCCAATGCGGTCGAAGCTTTCTGCAATTTCACGAGCAGATCTTGTTTTTGTTCCTTTAAAAAACATATGTTCAAGAAAATGTGATACACCATTGATTTCAGGATGTTCACTTCGAGAACCTGTTCCGATCCACACCCCAATGGCCACAGATCGAACAGTTGGGATATTTTCTAATACAATTCTTACACCATTTTTGCACGTATATCGTTTTATCAAGCTAGTGCCTCCCTTTTGCTTATCTCACTTACTTCTTAGTAGAAGAAGGTATTTTCACCATTCTTTCTTCATCTAGCATCGTTGACACATCGCTGACTTTCAGGCCTTTGCGTTCAATATCTGTTAACAATTGGTCAAGCGATTCAGCCGTTGATTCAGTCGGATGCATTAGTACAATAGCCCCTGGATGAATCTTCTTCATTACTCGATTAATTAACACTTCTGGACTTGGCTTTTGCCAATCGATCGTGTCAACTGTCCACATAATTGTACTCATTTTTAACTGAGAAGCAAGCGTTACTACTTCGGGGCGAAAACTTCCGCTCGGAGGAGCAAACCATTTTACTTTTTGTCCCGTAGTAGATGTAATAATATCATTCGTTTTTTCAAGCTGCTGATTGATTTGACTAGCCGATAACGTGGCCATATCAGGATGAGAATAAGAGTGGTTTCCTACTTCATGCCCTGCGTCTACAATCATTTTTGCCATGTCTGGGTTATTTTTAACCCATTTTCCTTCTAAAAAGAAGGTTGCTTTAGCATGGTGTTTTTTCAGCACTTCTAACATTTTAGGCAAATACTCGTTCCCCCATGCTACGTTCACTGTAAACGATACCATAGGCTTTTCAGCGTGTCCACGGTAGATAGGTTCCTGTGGCAAATCCTCCAAGTGAACCTTTGGTCTAACCTGTTTGTACACTAATTTTTTTTCATCAAATTCACCCGTAGGTTTCATATTTTTATAAGAAGCAGCAAGATCAACTTTTATGCCATTATAGCCAGGAACCCGTTTCCAAACGGGATCAATTCGTGCATTTGCAGCTGGCTTTTCATAATCTTTTGCTTTTTCTTCAATCTTTTGATATAACGCATCATGCTGAGCTGATACAAGTTGTACATCGGATTTAAGTGCTTCTATATATGCTTCAGCAAAAGGATTATAAATAGATTTATATGTAATTGCCAGTAAAAATAGAAATGCTGTAAATTGCATAATGGTTCTCTTCACTTATCCTTCCCCCTTTACCATTTAAAATATGTATAAAGAGGACAAGGTAGAACAAACATCTACAAACGATAAAATCGCCCTACACATGGTTTTTCTTCATGTATGGACGATTTCACAATATCTATATAGTAGTAAAAGAAGATTATTTTGTTTCTTTTGCTTTTTCTTCTTTTTCTTTTTGTTCTTTTAAAATCGCTTTGCGAGACAAGTTAACGCGTCCTTGTTTATCAATTTCCATAACTTTAACTAAAATCTCGTCGCCAATCGATACAACGTCTTCCACTTTTCCAATACGCTCTTCTGCAAGCTCTGAAATGTGAACAAGCCCGTCTTTTCCGCTGAAGATTTCTACAAATGCACCGAATTTTTCAATTCGTTTTACTTTTCCTAAGTACATTTGACCGACTTCAACTTCGCGTACAAGATCTTCAATGATTTTCTTCGCTTTTTCATTCATAGGCTGATCAATAGACGAAATGAAGATTGTACCATCTTGTTCGATATCAATTTTAACGCCTGTTTCTTCGATGATTTTATTGATTTGCTTACCGCTTGGTCCAATAACATCACGAATTTTATCAGGGTTAATAGCCATTGTAAGAATTTTAGGCGCATATTGTGAAAGCTCTTGACGTGGCGTAGCAATCGTTGACATCATATGATTTAAGATCTGCATACGGCCTTTTTTCGCTTGTTGAAGGGCTTCGTCTAAAATTTCACGAGATAACCCGTCAATTTTAATATCCATTTGAAGCGCAGTTACGCCATTTTCCGTACCTGCTACTTTAAAGTCCATATCTCCTAGGTGATCTTCCATTCCTTGAATATCCGTTAGAATCGAATAGTGTTCACCTGATTTGATTAGACCCATCGCAATTCCTGCTACAGGTGCTTTAATTGGAACCCCTGCATCCATCATTGCAAGCGTACTTGCACAAATACTTGCTTGTGAAGTAGAGCCGTTTGACTCTAATACTTCAGATACAAGACGAATTGTATAAGGGAAATCTTTTTCATTTGGAATAACTGGCTCAAGAGCACGCTCGCCTAGCGCACCATGTCCAATTTCACGACGACCCGGTCCGCGCATCGGTCTAGTCTCACCAACACTAAATGATGGGAAGTTATAATGATGCATGAAGCGTTTAGATTCCTCTACACTTAAACCATCTAAAATTTGTACATCCCCAAGTGCGCCTAATGTACAGATACTAAGCGCTTGAGTTTGTCCACGCGTAAATAACCCAGATCCGTGTGTACGAGGAAGCAAGTCTGTTTCAGAAGAAAGGGGACGAATTTCGTCAATGCTACGGCCATCAGGACGCACTTTTTCTTCTGTAATTAAACGACGCACTTCACTTTTTACAAGCTTCGATAAAATTTCATTCACTTGATTTAGTACGTCTTCTTCTACATCTTGCTCTTCAAATTTTGCAGTTACTGCGCTTTTCACTTCTTTGATTGCATCTTCACGCGCATGCTTTTCTTGAACTTGAACGGCACGGTTCATGTCACCTTCTGCAATTTCGCGAACTTGATGCTCAAGGTCAGCATCAACAGTGTAAAGCTCAACTTCTACTTTTTCTTTGCCTACTGCTGCTACAATTTCTTCTTGGAACGCAATTAATTTTTTAATTTGCTCGTGTCCAAACATAATTGCTTCTAACATTACTTCTTCCGGTACTTCATCAGCACCTGCTTCAACCATGTTAATCGCATCTTTTGTACCAGCAACCGTTAGATGAATATCACTTTTTTCAAGCTCATCTACCGTTGGATTTACAACAAATTCGTTGTTTACACGGCCTACGATTACACCTGCAATAGGACCTTCAAATGGAATATCAGATACTGATAATGCTAATGAAGAACCGAACATTGCCGCGATTTCTGAAGAACAGTTTTGGTCTACGCTCATTACTACGCTGACAACTTGAACTTCATTTCGAAAACCATCCGCGAATAAAGGGCGAATCGGACGGTCGATTAAACGGCTAGCCAAGATTGCTTTTTCACTTGGTCTGCCTTCACGCTTAATGAATCCGCCTGGGATTTTACCCACTGCATATAAACGCTCTTCATAGTTTACTGTTAACGGGAAGAAATCTACATTTTTAGGCTCTTTTGAAGCCGTTGCTGTACTTAATACAACTGTGTCTCCATAGCGGATTAATGCTGCGCCATTTGCTTGTTTTGCCAACTGGCCAACTTCAACTTCTAGCTTTCGTCCAGCTAGATCTACAGAGAACACTCGTTTTTCTTGTTCCATATCGACGAGTACCCCTCTCTACATATAAAATATGTATGTAATCAAATGTGATAGTTTTATTATAAACGAAATATCCAAAAACAATAGCTTTTTTCACATTATGTAGCATCTTTAATATTTCTTAAATGTACATACTAAAAAAGCGGGAATGCTCCCGCTTTCTTCTTATTATCGACGTAAACCAAGTTTATTGATTAACTCACGATAACGAGTAACGTCTTTGTTACGTAGGTAGTTAAGTAAGTTACGACGTCGACCTACCATTTTTAAAAGACCACGACGTGAATGGTGATCCTTTTTATGAGTACGTAAGTGACCGTTTAGATTGTTAATTTGCTCTGTTAGGACAGCGATTTGAACTTCTGGAGAACCAGTGTCGTTCGCATGAGTTTTGTACTCACTAATGATTTCATTTTTACGCTCTTGTGTGATAGCCATCCTATTCACCTCCTTATTATTAAACCCCAGTTACCGAGCAAAACGTTGGTGAATCGCAATGCCAAGCAATGGTTGTTTTACATACAATTGTTATGTTACTACTTATTAGAATAAAAAGCAAGTCGTAGCAGCTATTTATATATATTTTTTTATTTCTAATTTTTTTGAATTCCTTCAAAATAAGCAATGGCTTCTTCCTTGTCCTTTGAAATCTGACCGACAAGCTCTTCGATGCCATTGAACTTTTTTTCTGAACGAATCATTCGGTGCCATTTTACCGTTACGTGCTGATCGTAGATTTGCTCATCAAATGATAGTAAGTGGACTTCGATGGTTGGCTTTTCTAAATTATCATGAAAAGTCGGCTTATAACCCACGTTGCATACTCCCGCATACCACTTGCCGTGCAGCTGAAGCTCAACAGCATAAACGCCGATGCGCGGAAGCAAATACTCATCGTCTAAAGCGATGTTAGCAGTCGGAAAACCTATTTGCCTGCCTCGCTTTTCTCCATGAGTTACTGTACCTGATACTTCATAATAGCGCCCGAGCAGCTCTTTTACTCGGTGCATATCTCCATTTGCTAAACTTTCGCGAATGAGCGTTGAACTAATTTTTTCTTCACCATTTGTTAACTTATCAATTGTTGTTTGAGTGAATTTTGATCGAGAATGAAATGGTAGTATTTCCATTGTTCCTTTACCTAACTTTCCATACGTATAGTCAAATCCAGCCACCACATGCTGCACGTTCAGTCCAATAATATACTGATCAACAAACTCTTGAGGCAATAGTGCTGCAAACTGTTTATCAAAATGAACGATATATAAAAAGTCAATTCCCATTTCCTCAATGAGTTTCTTTTTTTCTTGAAGTGGTGTAATCATATCAATGTGCTGTACATTGCGCCCGAGCACCACAGAAGGGTGAGGAGTAAACGTCATAACAGCACTAGCTATGCCTTTTTCATCGGCTAACTGTTTTGCTGAATTTATCACTTGCTGATGCCCTAAATGCACACCATCAAAATAACCAAGCGCTAACACTGACTGTTGAACAGCTTCTCGTTGAAAGTGGTGTGGATGTCGAATTTCAATCGTTTCCAAAACACAGTTCACCTTTTCCCTAACCGGTCTAGTCGATTGCCAACACTTTAACCGGCTTCATTAAATGTTTTTTCGTTGGGTGCTGAGCATAAATTGCTAAGCACTTGCCTGCAGAATTTATCATTAAAAAGAATGATTCTTTTTTTAACTCTTCATCTTCCGTACACGGCAATACCGCGCCGTTTTTCACTTTCTCTGCTAATGTATCACTAATTTGAAGTTTCGGCAAATGATTAAGGGCTTCTTCGATCGAATGTAGTTTCTCATTAATTGTTTCTTCTTCTACCGCTCGTTCAATATCTTCAAATGTTACACAATCTTTTAGTGAAAACTGCCCTGAACCCGTTCGCTGCAAATAAGACATATGAGATGGATAGCCAAGAGCTTCTCCAATCATCACAGCAAGCGTTCGCACATAAGTGCCTTTACTGCACGTTACGCGGAATTTGAAGGAAACTTGTTCTCCTTCAAATAGGTCTCGATCATCCAGCAGTTCAAAGTTATAAATATGAATGTTTCTAACAGGGCGCTCTACTTCGATTCCTTGTCTTGCATATTCATATAATTTTTTACCTTTGACCTTTACCGCTGAGTACATTGGAGGCACTTGCTGAAGTTCTCCTGTCATCGAAGACAGCACTTCTTCAATTTGAGCACGTGAAAAAGAATCCACCACTTTCTTTTCCTCTACAAGCTCTCCGGAAGAATCTTCTGTTGTCGTAGAAAATCCGAGTGTAACTTCTCCTTCATAGGTTTTAATAGCTCCTGTTAGATATTCCACAATTTTGGTAGCTCTACCGATACAAATAGGCAATACCCCTGTAACGTCTGGGTCTAATGTGCCTGTATGCCCTACTTTTTTAGTACGAAGCAGCTTTCGGACTTTAAACACACAGTCGTGCGAAGTCAGGCCAGCTGGTTTATGTAAAACTAAAACACCGTCCACTCGTCCTTCATCTCCTTTTCATTTAAAAAAGGGTGTCTCAGAAGTAAAAACCACTTTTGAGACACCCTTTTTTGTTTCTACATTCACTGATCTTATTCGTTCTCTTGATGGTCATCGCTTTCTTTTTTAATTTCATGAAGCAATGATTCAATTCGATTACCATAATCAATTGATTCATCAAACTCAAACGTAATTTCAGGTGTTTTACGTAAGCGAATACGCTGACCGATTTCTGAGCGGATAAACCCTTTTGCTTTCGCAAGGCCTTTTAACGTATTCTCACGCTGTTCAGCATCTCCTAAAACAGAGATATAAACTTTCGCTTGCTGTAAATCGCCCGTTACTTGAACATCTGTTACAGTCACAAAACCGATGCGTGGGTCCTTGATTTTACGATTTAAAATCTCACCCATCTCTTTTTTCATTTGTTCTCCGACTCTAGTTGCTCTTATATTCATCTGTGTCACCCCTTTTATAACCAATCAAAAGTTGTAATGGTACGTTCAATCTCTGGAAAAGAGTCAATTAAGCTTAACGCTTTTTGAAGTTCTTGTTCCGTTGTGACACGGCTAGATGAGACTGCGACAATGCTAATTTTTGTTCGCTGCCACACATCTTGAAAATCAGTTTCTGAAACCGATACGTTAAACCGCTGCTTCAAGCGCATCAAAATGCGCTGAAGCACGGCACGTTTTTCTTTAAGAGAAGCAGCATCGTAAATTAAGCATTCACACTCCACTAGTCCAATCATTTAGGATCAATTTGCTCCATTACATATGCTTCAATAATATCTCCTTCTTTAATATCATTGAAGTTTTTAATTGTAATACCACACTCATATCCTTGAGCGACTTCTTTTGCATCGTCTTTAAAGCGTTTTAGCACATCTACTTCACCTTCAAAGATAACAATTCCATCACGGATTAAACGAATTCCACTGTTACGTGTAATTTTACCGTCTGTTACGTAACTTCCTGCGATTGTACCAACTTTCGATACTTTGAATGTTTGACGGACTTCTACTTGACCGATGATTTTTTCAGCAAACTCAGGATCAAGCATTCCTTTCATCGCAGATTCAATTTCTTCAATTACTTTATAGATAATGCGGTGAAGACGAATATCTACGTTTTCAGCGTCAGCTGTACGTTTTGCTCCAGCATCTGGACGCACGTTAAAGCCGATAACAATTGCGTTAGAAGCAGTTGCAAGAATGATATCAGATTCTGTAATTGCACCTACACCCGTATGAATAATACGAACATTTACACCTTCTACATCAATCTTTTGAAGAGCAGCAGCCAATGCTTCTACAGAACCTTGTACGTCTGCTTTTACGATAAGGTTCAAGTCTTTCATTTCACCTTGTTTAATCTTTTCAAATAAATCATCTAAGCTTACGCGAGATTTTTCACCACGCTGTTGTTCAAGCTGCTTTTGAGCGCGGGCTTCACCGATTTGACGAGCCGTTTTTTCATCTTCAAACACTAAGAAACGATCTCCAGCTAATGGAACTTCGTTTAAACCAGTAATCTCAACCGGAGTAGATGGTCCTACTTCCTTCACACGGCGGCCGATATCATTTACCATTGCGCGAACGCGACCAAACGTATTTCCGACTACGATTGGATCACCTACGCGTAATGTACCAGTTTGAACAAGAAGCGTCGCTACAGACCCACGGCCTTTATCTAACTGTGCTTCTACAACTGTACCTGCTGCACGACGGTTAGGATTTGCTTTTAACTCTTCTACTTCACTTACAAGTAAAATCATTTCAAGCAATTGATCGATACCTTCACCTGAGATGGCTGAAAGCTTACAGAAGATTGTATCTCCACCCCACTCTTCAGCTACAAGTCCGTGCTCCATTAATTCTTGCATAACGCGATCTGGATTTGCTGCTTCTTTATCCATTTTGTTAACCGCAACAATAATTGGCACTTCAGCCGCTTTTGCATGGTTAATGGCTTCAATTGTTTGAGGCATTACACCATCGTCTGCTGCAACTACAAGGATTGTAATATCTGTTACTTGCGCACCGCGAGCACGCATTGTTGTAAATGCAGCATGTCCTGGTGTATCAAGGAACGTAATTTTCTTTTCGTCAACCACAACTTGATAAGCACCGATATGCTGTGTGATACCGCCTGCTTCTGCAGCCGTTACTTTTGTGTTACGGATAGAGTCAAGAAGCGTTGTTTTACCGTGGTCAACGTGACCCATGATTGTAACAACTGGAGGACGCACTTGAAGATCTTTTTCGTCATCAATGATTTCTAATGATTCAAAATCAGTATCATCTACCACTACTTCTTCTTCAACTTCTACACCGTATTCTCCGGCAATTAGTTCAATAGAATCTTTATCTAACTCTTGGTTAATTGTTGCCATTACACCAAGCATAAATAGTTTTTTAATAATTTCAGAAGGCTCTTTGCCTAATTCTTTTGCTAACTCAGAAACCGTTAAGCTTCCAACAAATGTTACTTTTTCCGGTAACTCTTTTGCAGCTGCTGGAGCTGGTCTACCTTTTGGTGCCTGTGACTTTTGTGCCTGTGGCTTTTTGTTGCCTTTATTGTTTCCTTTATTAGCTGTTGATTTTGTATTTTTATTCAATACTTTCACCCCCATAAAATTAACCGAGCATCGTTGCTAGCTTTTTAGCAAACCCCTCGTCCATAACGGCTACTACAACGCGAGCATCTTTCCCAATCGCTTGACCTAGGGTGTAGCGATTGGGAACCATTCTAACCGAAACGTTATAGTAAGAACATTTATCCGTTACTTTTTTCTTTGTGTTTTCAGACGCATCGCTTGCTAAAAGTACTAACTTTGCTTTTTGTTTCCGAACTTCTCTAACCACAAGTTCTTCTCCAGAAATCAATTTGCGTGCACGGTTTGCAAGCCCTAAAAAGGAGATCCATTGTTCATTCATTAGCGTGACTGTTTCTCCTTTTCTACAAGCGCTAGCAACTCTTCATAAACCGCTTCATCTATTGACGCGCCTAAATGTGTCGAAAGCACATTTTTCTTTTTCGCCAACAAGATTGCTTCTTTATCCTTGCTTACATAAGCTCCGCGCCCGGACTTTTTACCCGTTACATCTACTGAAACGTCGCCTTCTTTTGAGCGTACAACGCGTACTAGCTCTTTTTTAGGCTTCATTTCTCCAGTGGCCACACATTTTCGCATCGGGACTTTTTTACGATTGTTCACCTTGGCTCACCTCTTATTCCATATCTTCATCTGAATCAAATGCATGTTGACTTACTAGCATATCATCGCTGCTGTTTACAACCATACCTTCTTGCTCAGCTTCTGATTGACTTTTAATATCGATTTTCCAGCCTGTCAGCTTAGCAGCTAGACGTGCATTTTGTCCACGTTTACCAATTGCGAGTGACAGCTGATAGTCAGGAACGATAACAGTCGTTGCTTTTTCATTTTCATCTACAATCACATCTACTACCTTAGATGGACTTAGAGCATTGGCAACAAATTCAACTGGGTCATTTGACCAGCGAACGATGTCAATTTTTTCGCCTTTTAGTTCATTCACAACAGCCTGTACGCGTTGACCCTTTGGTCCAACACAAGAACCGACTGGATCTACTTCAGCATACTCAGAGTGAACGGAGATCTTTGAACGGTCTCCAGCTTCGCGAGCTACTGATTTTAATTCAACTGTACCATCATAGATTTCCGGTACTTCTTTTTCGAAAAGACGTTTTAAAAGACCTGGGTGCGTACGTGAAACATAGATTTGTGGGCCTTTTGTTGTTTTTTCTACTTTCGTAATATACACTTTAATACGATCATGAGGTTTATACTGCTCATTTGGCATTTGCTCGCTTTGAGGAAGCAATGCTTCAATTTTACCAAGGCTCACATAAATGAAGCGAGAATCTTGACGCTGAACAATACCTGTCATAATATCTTCTTCGCGATCGCTGAATTCAGAGTAAATAACGCCGCGTTCTGCCTCACGAACACGCTGTGTAACAACTTGTTTTGCTGTTTGAGCCGCGATGCGTCCAAAGTCTTTTGGCGTTACTTCAATTTCAACAACATCGTCTAGCTGGAAGTTAGGGTTGATTGTTTGTGCTTCTTCAACCGAAATTTCTAGACGTGGATCATACACTTCATCAACTACATCTTTGCGGGCAAAAACGCGCATTGAACCTCTTTCTAAATTTAAATCAACGCGTACGTTTTGCGCTTGGTTAAAGTTGCGTTTGTAAGCAGAAATTAGCGCTGCTTCAATTGCTTCAATAATTACATCTTTGCTAATGCCTTTCTCTTTTTCAAGAATGACTAAGGCATCAAATAACTCACTGCTCATTGTTGGATAATCCCCCTTTAATATTGGCCGCTATACATTAAAATACAATCGCTAATCGAGCAAAAGCGACTTTGTCATATGGTAAAACCACCGTTTTTGTGCGTGTTTTGATACGAATAGATAATGTGACAGTTTCTCCGTCAAATGATTGTAATTCGCCTTCAAATTCTTTTGCACCTTCAATTGGTTCATATGTTTTTATGTATACATGCTTACCAATTGCACGTTCAAAATCTTTATCTTTCTTTAATGGGCGTTCCGCACCAGGCGATGATACTTCTAAAAAGTAATTGTGAGGAATTGGATCTACTGCATCCATTTTCTCGCTTAATTTTTCGCTTACTGCTCCGCAGTCTTCGATGTCCACGCCGGTATCAGAGTCGATAAACACACGTAAAAACCAATCTTTTCCTTCTTTTACGTATTCAATCTCCACAAGCTCTAAATTCATTTCCTCTAAGATAGGGGAAACCATTTCTTCTACTGTTTGCTTTACATTTTTACTCATTCTAATCCTCCCTTCGAGACATTGCATGGTATGTTTAGGTTACGCGTTTTTTATGTCTCTTATATCAAAAAAGAGTGGTTTATTTGCTGTTTTTATTTTGCACTCTATAAGAGGTCTAACCTACTAGAGTGGAAATGTTGTCATTTGTATTGCAGGATTTTAAACGTCACATAATAAATTAGTCATGACGATTGAAAAATCTACAGAAAAAACGAATCATGCTAGAAGCCGATTCGTTCTTCATACTACTTACTATGTCAGCAAGTTCATATCAATAAGAAAGAGCGGGTTTCCCCACTCTTTCTCGTCCGTATCCTTAGCATTTCCACAATTACTATATCATAACCGCTTATTTTATGCAAATGTTAGAAAAGAGAAAGCTGGTTCTGATCAGGTAATGATTCAAGGCATCCATGGTTGTCTAGATACTCTAAAATCGTCTTTGATACTTTGCCTCGCTGCTGCAAGTCTTCTTTTGATAAAAACTCTCCTGTTTCACGAGCTTTTACAATGTTCAGCGCTGCATTGGTACCAAGACCGGGAATAGCATTAAACGGTGGCACTAAAGACGTGCCGTCAATTAAAAATTCATCTGCACTTGATTTATATAAATCTACCTTTTTAAATGAATAGCCTCGTTCGCACATTTCTAAAGAAAGCTCAAGCACCGTTAATAAGTTTTTCTCTTTAGGAGATGCGTCCAGGCCTTTGGCATTGATTTCTTCCATCTTCGCTCGAATGGCAGTTGAACCTTTGATCATCGTATCAATATCAAAGTCATCTGCACGAACCGTAAAATATGCTGCGTAATAAAGGAGAGCGTGATGCACTTTAAAATAAGCAATACGCACGGCCATCAATACATAAGCAGCCGCATGGGCTTTAGGGAACATATACTTAATCTTTTTACAAGAATCAATATACCAATCCGGAACACCATTTTTGATCATTTCTTCTTCAAATTCAGGTGTTAGTCCTTTCCCTTTACGCACTGACTCCATAATTTTAAAGGCAAGTGAAGGTTCAAGACCTTGATAAATTAAATAAACCATAATATCATCACGACAGCCGATTACTTCACTTAAGTTACATATGTCGTTGCGAATTAGCTCTTGCGCATTACCAAGCCATACGTCCGTTCCGTGCGACAGTCCCGAGATTTGGACAAGCTCTGAAAACGTCGTTGGCTTTGTATCTTCTAACATTTGACGCACAAAGCGTGTTCCAAATTCAGGTATGCCAAGCGTTCCTGTTTTACACATAATTTGCTCTTCTGTTACGCCAAGTGATTCGGTCCCGCTAAAAATTTTCATAACTTCAGGATCATCCGTCGGAATCGTTTTTGGATCAATTCCACTTAAATCTTGAAGCATACGAATCACGGTCGGATCATCGTGTCCCAGTATATCAAGCTTTAATAAATTATCATGAATTGAATGGAAGTCAAAATGAGTTGTTCTCCATTCAGAATTACGATCGTCGGCTGGAAACTGGATCGGTGAAAAATCGAAGATATCCATATAGTCTGGTACAACAATAATTCCTCCTGGATGCTGACCCGTTGTACGTTTTACACCCGTACATCCTGCTACTAAACGATCCACTTCCGCGTTTCGTAAATGTAAATCACGGTCACCGGCATAGCCCTTTACGTAGCCATAAGCCGTTTTTTCCGCTACTGTACCGATTGTTCCTGCACGGTATACATTATCTTCTCCAAACAGTACTTTTGTGTAATTGTGAGCGCGCGGCTGATATTCTCCGGAGAAGTTCAAATCGATGTCGGGAACTTTATCTCCTTTGAATCCTAAGAACGTTTCAAACGGAATATCATGTCCGTCTTTAATATACGGCACATCACAAACGTCACAGTTTTTGTCCGGTAAATCGAATCCAGAACCGACGGATCCGTCATTGAAAAACTCAGATTTCTTACACTTTGGGCACACATAATGTGGCGGCAGTGGATTTACTTCTGTAATTTCCGTCATCGTCGCAACAAATGAAGACCCTACGGAACCACGGGAACCAACTAAGTAACCGTCATTTAGTGATTTTTTAACGAGTTTATGCGAGATCAAGTAAATAACGGCAAACCCATGTCCGATAATACTTTTTAGCTCTTTCTCTAGACGAGCTTCTACTACTTCAGGCAGCTCTTCACCATAGATGCTGCGTGCCATCGCATAGCTCATTTCACGCATTTCTTCGTCTGCACCTTCAATTTTCGGTGTATATAAATCATCTTTAATTGGTTTAATATCATCAATCATATCCGCTATTTTTTGCGTATTATGAACAACAATTTCTTTCGCTTTGTCTTCATCTAAAAATGAAAAACAATTCAGCATCTCATCTGTGGATCTAAAGTGAACATCTGGCAGCTGATGACGGTTTAATGGATTAGCTCCGCCTTGTGAACCGATTAAAATTTTTCGGTAAATTTTGTCTTCCGGATTGAGGTAGTGAACATTCCCTGTTGCTACAACCGGCTTTCCAATCTTTTCACCAAGCTTCACAATATTGCTGATAATGTCTTTTAGAGCTTTCTCATCTCGCACTAAATCTAGTTCAATTAAGTGCTTGTAGTTGTCAGGAGGCTGTACTTCGATGTAATCATAAAATTCAGCTGCTCCTTCTACTTCATCAATTCCTTTTTGCATCATGCCTTCGAATACTTCGCCTCGGTCACATGCGGTTCCAATTAAGATGCCTTCTCGATATTTGTCGAGCTGAGATCTTGGAATTCGCGGAACACGATAAAAGTAATTTAAATGAGAAATCGAAACGAGTTTAAATAGGTTTTTTAATCCAACGTCGTTTTGTGCTAAAAGCGTCGCATGATAAGGGCGGGCTCGCTGATATGCATTCCCTTCTCCCATGTAATCATTTAAGCGATCGTGCATCGTAATTTCGCGTTCAAATGCATCTTTCAGCATTTTATTTAACAAATAGCCGGTTGTTTCCGCATCATAAATCGCGCGGTGATGCTGCACAAGTTCAATATCGAATTTTTTAGCAAGAGTATTTAAACGATGGTTTTTCATATGCGGATACAAAAATCTTCCGAGTTCAAGCGTATCAATAACGCCGTTAGCTGCTTTTTCCAATCCGATTTTCTGCAGTCCCATATTTAAAAATCCCATATCAAAACTTGCGTTATGAGCGACTAAAACACTGTCTCCCATCCACTCATGAAAATCACGAAGCACTTCTGAGACTTCAGGCGCATTTTGGACCATATCATCTGTAATACCCGTCAGCTCAATTGTTGTTGCAGACAGAGGATGATGAGGGTTTGCAAACCGTTCAAATCGATCGATGATTTCGCCTTCTTTCATCTTCACGGCAGCAAGCTCAATAATGGTATCATATACGGCTGACAAACCAGTTGTTTCAACGTCAAATACGACGTAAGTTGCTTCTGTTAAATCAACAGGCTGCGGATTATAGGCAATCGGCACGCCGTCGTCTACTAAATTGACTTCGACCCCGTACAGCACTTTAATACCGTTCTTTTTACCGGCTCCATATGCTTCAGGGAACGACTGTGCAACCGCGTGATCGGTTATCGCTACAGCAGGATGTCCCCATTTTTTGGCTTGCCCTACTAAGGCTCCAACAGATGAAACGGCATCCATTTGGCTCATTGGCGTATGCAAGTGAAGTTCCACACGCTTTTCATCTTCAGGCGCTGTATCCTGTCTAGCGGGACCGGTAATCTCGTTAACATCATTTCCAATCATAACTAGATCACGGACAAATGTATCGTTTTGTACACTTCCGCGAACCTTTACCCACATTCCTTTTTTAATCGCTTGAAGTAAAGGAATATCTTCTTTGTCACGCGAAAACATCTTAACCATAATAGAGTTTGTATAATCTGTCACTTTAAAAATAAGAAGCGTGCGCCCGCTTCGTAATTCTCTAGTTTCTACATCAAATACATATCCTTCAACGGCAATTCGCTTTTCTTCATCCACAATGGAGTCTATGCGAACCGTCTCGTCTTTAATTGTATATCCAATTGTAAGCGGACCTTTTGGTAGGTCTGGTCCATCACTTTTTTCATTTTCTTTATTTTGCATTTCTGTGATGGCTTGTAATACTTTTTCTGTATCTTCTTGTTTTCGTTGCTCTACAAACTGCTGAAATGCTTCTTCTGAATGTACAACTTCCGTCACTAGCTGAAGGTTCGGAAACCCGTAGGACGCATACTGATCAGCAATTAACTGACTATACTTTTTACGTAAAGCCGTTCCTTCTGCATCATGTCGTGCGTTCACAATCAATTTGGCACCGTTCAATCTCGGCATTTGATCTTGCAAAAGCGACTGTAAAAGCGGAGATATGCCCTGCATTTCTCCAATACAATGCTTCCAATATGATTGTACGTGCTCTTCCGTACATTCTTTATTAACGGTTTGAATGGAAAAAGAAACACTCGCAATATGAGAAAAAGCTGAAGACATGCGAGCATGGAATAACTCATAAATCTCAAAAGGTAATAACCCTTCTAAAGAAAAATGGAAATGCCATTTTTTTTGTTCTTTCTGAATGACGAGCTTTTCAATCGCTGCGTTTTCAAAGTAAGGAACAATTTGATCACTCGTCAGCTCTAACTGTTGCAGCAGCAACTTAAAACGCTCTTTTTTTCCTAGCGTTTGTGCTTCCAAGTTTTCTGCCTCCTTTTATAAATGAGTGCAATCTATTTTAACATAAATGACTTCTATTCTGTCATATGTTCTGTTTATAAACATAAAAACAGCAGGGATACAAATCCCCGCTGCTTCATTACTTCGCTAGCAGTTCTTTCACTGTCGAAACAAGATTGTCAACTGACACTTCTAATGACTCTCCAGTTTTACGTACTTTTACTTCTACGATTCCTTCAGATGCACGCTTACCAACTGTTACTCGAACAGGAAGACCAATTAAATCTGAGTCTGCAAATTTCACTCCTGCACGCTCTTGGCGATCATCTAAAAGCACTTCAAAGCGACTATCTAATAACTCATTATATAATTTCTCACCTAGTTCACGCTGTTCATCGTTTTTCACGTTAACTGGAATAACGTGAACTTGATAAGGCGTAACAGCTTCTGGCCATAGAAGACCATTTTCATCGTTAAATTGTTCTGCAATCGCAGCAACTGTACGAGAAACACCGATACCATAGCAGCCCATAATCATTGGCTGGCTGCGTCCGTTCTCATCTAGATACGTTGCTCCCATCGCTTCACTGTAGCGAGTTCCTAGCTTAAATACATGTCCTACTTCAATACCTTTAGCGAACTTAATGACACCTTGTCCATCTGGTGACTGATCTCCTTCTTGGATAAAGCGGAAATCCCCATAAGTTGCATTAAAGTCACGTTCATTCACATTTGTATAGTGATAACCTTCTTCATTTGCTCCGCATACACCGTTAACGATTGCTTTTACAGCATGATCAGCTACGACTTCTACTGAATCACTTACTCCAATTGGTCCTACTGAACCAACTGCACATTTTAATACTTCTTTTGTTTCTTCTGGAGTTGCCAATTCAACAACGGAAGCTTCAAAATAGTTTTTCACTTTAATATCGTTTACTTCGTGATCCCCGCGAACAAGTACAAGTACAAAACGATCATCTACTTTAAATAAAAGGGATTTGATACAAGAAGTCGCTTCAACATTTAAGAAAGCAGCTACGTCTTCAATGCTATGCTGATTTGGTGTTTCCACTTTTGTTAATCCTTTTTCGGCTTCAGTTGATTTTTCATACGTATTTACAACTGGTGCCATTTCAACATTTGCTGCATAAGAAGATGTATCTGAATAAGCAATTGTATCTTCCCCAATTTCAGAAAGAACCATAAATTCATGCGTATCTTTTCCGCCCATTGCACCTGAATCAGCGATAACGGCACGGAAATTTAATCCGCAGCGTCCAAAGATGCGGCTGTAGGCAGCAAACATTTTGTCATATACTTCGTCTAAGCTTTCTTGAGAAGCATGGAACGAATATGCATCTTTCATAATAAATTCACGACCGCGTAATAATCCAAAGCGTGGACGCTTTTCGTCGCGGAATTTCGTTTGAATTTGATATAAATTTAGCGGTAAACGTTTGTATGACTTCACTTCGTCACGCAGCAAGCTTGTGATAACTTCTTCGTGTGTTGCTCCCAAAGCAAATTCACGGCCGTGGCGATCTTTCATACGCATTAACTCAGGACCATATGAATACCAGCGGCCAGACTCTTGCCACAATTCGGCTTGTTGTAAAGCAGGCATCAATAATTCGACAGAACCTGCACGGTCCATTTCTTCACGAACAATTTGTTCAACTTTTTGCAATACACGCTTACCAAGCGGTAAAAAGCTGTACACGCCGCTTGCGTTTTGGCGCATAAAACCTGCGCGCAATAGAAGCTGATGGCTTTTTATATCCGCATCAGCTGGCACTTCTCTTAATGTAGGAATCAATGTAGAACTTTGTCTCATAACCTCGCACCTCTTTGCTTACTTCTCTATCTTATTTTTTTAGGCGTACCATGCCGCCATTTTCATATAATCAGCGAGGGAATATCCCTCGCTGAGCGTATGTCTTATAAAAAGAACTTTTGAATATCATTCCACGTTACAACGAGCATCAGCAGCATTAATAAAGCAAAACCGATAAAGTGAACAATACCTTCTTTTTGACGATCAATTGGCTTACCTCGAATTCCTTCTACAGCGAAGAATAATAGTCGTCCCCCATCCAAAGCAGGAAGTGGAAGCAAATTGACAATCCCTAGGTTAATACTTAAAACGGCTGCCCATTTCATTAAGTAATAAATGCCTGACTGTGCTACTTGATCGGTTGCTGCGTAAATACCTACAGGACCAGAAAGCATATCCAGTTTGAACTGTCCTGTTACAAGCTTTCCTAGACCCGTTAAGATTTCTTTCATCCACGTATATGTTTCAGTAGCTCCGTGCGTGATCGAACCAATGAATGACTTTTCAACCGGTGCATATACACCAATTAATCCAATTGTCTGTTCCCCAACTTTGCGACTTTCAGGTGTAATCGGAATATCTAGCGTTTTGTCACCACGCTGAACCGTGAATGTAATTTGCTGTTCAGGATGTTTTTGAATTACTTTTACTACATCATCCCATGTTGAAACACTTTGTCCATCAATAGCTTGAACTTTGTCTCCTTGTTTGAGTCCCGCATCAACGGCTACTCCATCTGATGTTAATTTGCCCATCACGGGTTTGTCAACAACATATCCTTGAGAAATCCCAAGAACGATAAAAATAACAAAAGCTAATATAAAGTTCATTAATGGACCAGCGAAAATGGCTAGCGCACGCTGACCAAGAGTTTTTGAAGCAAACTGACGGCTGTAAGGTGCAATTTGAATTTCTTCTCCGTCCATAACAAAGTAGGATTCTTCTGCTACCTCGAATTTTTGCAGACGTTCATCTTCACCTTCTTCATAACCTGAAATAAATAGATTATGCTCTAAGTCTGCTTGCTCTACTTCAATAACTTTTGCATTTGGGTGCTGTTCCTTGTTATTAATAATGACTTTATTTACTTTGCCTTCCTTATCAAACATGAGGCCCACCATTTGACCAGGCTTAACTTCGATCATTTCCGGGTCTTCTCCAGCCATTCGAACAAACCCACCTAAGGGCAGCAAGCGAATGGTATAAACTGTTTCATCTCGTTTAAATGAAAAGATTTTGGGACCAAACCCAATGGCAAACTCACGGCATAAGATGCCTGCACGCTTTGCAAAAACTAAATGACCAAGCTCATGAAAGAATACAAGAGCTCCAAAAATGACGACAAACGCAATGACTGTGTTCAATGGGTATTACCCCCTTCATGTAATAGAGTCAAACCTCCACCCACCGGAAATAAGCGGATGGCTTCTCTCGCACGCACATTATCGAGAGATGGCGGATCTAACAAACTCTCTTGCTTCTAAATCTACTTCTTTAATAGTAGATAAACAAGGTTTCTGTATTACAGTATGTTCATTCATTGCTTTTTCAATCACATCTTCAATTTGTAAAAATGTAATGTAACCATCTAGAAAGGCTTGAACAGCTTCTTCATTGGCTGCATTTAAAACCGTCGGAAGTGTTCCACCTGCTTTGCCAGCCTCAAACGCAAAAGCTAAACAGCGAAAACGCTCTTCATCCATTTTAGCGAAATGAAGCTGGCCAATATCCGCCAAACTTAAACGATTGGTGTTAGGCAAAGACATACGTTTTGGATACGTTAACGCGTATTGAATGGGTACGCGCATATCAGGTGTTCCAAGCTGAGCAATAACGCTTGTATCAGCATACTCTACCATAGAATGAATGATGCTTTCCTTATGTAACAATACATCAATTTTCTCATAGGGAAGATCAAAAAGCCAATGTGCTTCAATCACTTCTAGTCCCTTATTCATCATCGTTGCTGAATCAATCGTAATTTTAGCTCCCATTGACCAGTTTGGATGATTTAACGCATCTTCAACCGTTACTCCCTGTAGTTCTGCTCTCGTCTTATCTCGAAAGCTCCCTCCAGAAGCCGTTAGAATTAAACGGTCTATTGCTTTTTGGTCTTGCCCTTGCAAACTTTGAAAAATAGCTGAGTGTTCGCTGTCTACTGGTAAGATATCAGCGCCATATTCCTTGGCTGCTTCCATGACCAGGTGGCCAGCAGTAACAAGCGTCTCCTTGTTTGCAATAGCAATTGTTTTTCTCATTTTGATTGCTTCTAGCGTAGGAGTCAACCCTACACTTCCAAGAACAGCGTTTACTAACACTTCCGTAGACGGATGAGTTGCCACTTCCACAAGCCCCTCTTCTCCATACACAAATCGAATAGAAGGGAATTCTGCTTGCAGCGACAGACAATCCTCTTTCTTCATTACGGAAACAAGAGCAGGCTTACACTGCTGAATAATCTTTCTTGCTTCGTTAATATTTCGGCCTACAGAGATTGCTGAGAGCTCGAAATACTCAGGATGCGCTCGAACAATATCAACGGTTTGGGTACCGATTGAACCTGTAGCTCCTAACAAGGAAATTTTCTTCAAGTATATTCACTCCTATTAAAACAAAGACATCTTTTTTATAGAGATAATAAAAAAGCTAAAATTGGCATGATGAATATTAAACTGTCAAAACGGTCTAAAATCCCACCATGTCCCGGTAAAATCTTCCCTGAATCTTTTACGCCATAGTGACGTTTGAACGCTGATTGTACAAGATCACCCATCTGTCCAAATAACGATACGATAATACCAATTACAAGTAGTTCAATCATGGTTTGATCAATATTTGCTAACAGCTTAAATACAACGGCTACTACAATAGCGCATACGACGCCACCAACAAAACCTTCAATTGTTTTATTAGGACTGATTTCCGGCCACAGCTTTCGTTTCCCCATTGCTCGTCCAATAAAATAAGCGCCGGAATCCGTCGCCCAGATAATAAGGAAAGCAAAGAACAAATAAGCTAACCCGAACTCTTGACGGACCTCGATAAAATAATGAAAGCCAAAGCCAACGTATACTGTCGTTAATAAAATAAATCCAACGTCATCAAAGGTAAATTTATTTTTAACTACAACCGTGTACATTAGTAGAAGAAGGACAGCAGCAAGCGCTACTTCTATCTTATGTTCACTTAAGAAATGAAATGCAACATCTCTTCCATTTGGCAGTAAAAACACCCACGTTAGCAATAAACTAATGATACTTGGAAAAGACATTGCTTTCAAATGTTTCATTTTTAAAAGCTCAATTACACCAACTGTTCCGATTACATACATGATAAGGGTAAAAGGTAACCCTCCAATTAAAACAATCGGCACAAATACCGCAAGTGCTACAATCGCGGTGATAATGCGCTGTTTCATCTTGTTTTCCACACCTTCTTATACACCACCAAAGCGGCGACCGCGCTTTTGGAACGCCTCGACTGCTTCGATTAAATGATTTTCTTTAAAATCTGGCCATAATACTTCTGTAAACCAAAACTCTGTGTAAGCTAGTTGCCAAAGCATAAAATTACTTAAGCGAAGCTCGCCACTTGTACGAATAAGCAAATCCGGATCTGGAAGGCTTTTGCTCATTAAATAGGAAGAAAATAAATTTTCTGAAATAGAAGAGGAAGCTACTTTTCCCTGTTCTACATCATCTACCAATGACTGAATAGCGCCCATGATTTCGTGACGGCTACCGTAATTTAGCGCAAAGTTTAAAATCAGCCCCGTGTTATGCTTTGTTTTCTCAATTGCGTTATCCACGGCTCGAATCGTATGGGCAGGGAGCTCACTTTTATCCCCCATAATACGAACTTGCACATTTTTTTCAATTAGCTCAGGCAGAAAGGTTGCTAAAAATTCCTCTGGCAGTTTCATTAAAAACTCAACTTCAGTTTTGGGGCGCTTCCAATTTTCAGTGGAAAATGCATATAAAGTTAATACTTTAACACCTAATTCATTGGCCAGTCTGGTCACATGACGCACTACCTTCATTCCTTCGTGATGGCCCATCATGCGAGGAAGAGCTCGTTTTTGCGCCCAACGACCGTTCCCATCCATAATGATTGCAATATGTTCAGGAACAGGGTGCTGTTTCACTTGATCTTTTCGTTCTGACAAAGACAGTGTGTTTAAATCTTGACTTTTCTTCCATGCTTGAAATTTTCTTAACATGCAAAGGTCCCCCGTTGTACGCTCTCACATAAACGCGTGGCTTATGTGAGTTTTTTCTCACTACACATTATTAACAAAAAAACCCCCTGTAAACAATAGAGGGTCTTTTACAATATATTTTACCTTGAAATGACTTAAACTGCCATAATTTCTTCTTCTTTATCTTTCGCCACTTTATCCACTTTTACGATATGATCATCCGTTAGCTTTTGAATGTCATCACTGTAGCCGCGTAAATCGTCTTCAGTAATTTCACCTTTTTTCTCTAACTTTTTGAAATCATCGTTTGCATCACGGCGCACATTACGAACCGCAACTTTTGCTTCTTCAGCATATTTTTTCACCATTTTTACTAACTCACGACGGCGTTCTTCCGTTAAAGCAGGAATCGATAGACGGATGATGTTGCCATCGCTTGTAGGTGTTAATCCTAAATCAGATTTTAAAATAGCTTTTTCAACTTCACCAATTTGTGATTTATCATAAGGCTGAATAACAAGCATACGAGCTTCTGGTACGCTTACCTGCGCCAATTGGTTAATCGGTGTCGGGGCACCGTAGTATTCTACAGTTACGCGGTCAAGAAGTGACGCGCTTGCACGTCCAGCACGAATTGATGCTAGCTCGCGGCTAAATGATTGAATTGCTTTTTCCATTCTTTCTTTTGCGTTTTGCAACACTTGTTTTGGCATGTTTATTTCCCCTTTACAATTGTTCCAATGTTTTCGCCTGTAACGGCACGTTTAATATTGCCTTCTTCCGTAATTGAAAAAACAATTAGCGGAATATCGTTGTCCATACATAATGAAGAAGCTGTAGAATCCATAACAGCTAGTCCATCTTTTAAAACATCAATATACGTTAATGTTTCGTATTTTACAGCATCAGGTACAAGCTTAGGATCTGCATTATAAACGCCATCTACGTTGTTTTTAGCCATTAAGATAACGTCAGCTTCGATTTCAGCTGCACGCAAAGCTGCTGTTGTATCTGTAGAGAAATAAGGGTTTCCTGTACCCGCAGCGAAAATAACAACGCGTTTTTTCTCAAGATGACGAACAGCTTTTCTTCTAATATAAGGCTCTGCTACTTGTCTCATCTCGATAGAAGTCTGAACACGTGTTTGCACACCGATGTTCTCTAAGCTATCTTGAAGAGCCAGCGAGTTCATGACTGTTGCTAGCATTCCCATATAATCGGCAGCTGCACGATCCATACCCATTTCACTACCAATCTTACCACGCCAAATGTTTCCACCACCAACGACTACAGCAATTTCAACACCTAATTCATAAACGGCTTTTACTTGTTCAGCAACAGATTTGATGATGGATGGGTTAATACCAAAACCATCTTCACCAGCTAATGCTTCTCCACTTAACTTTAATACGATACGATTATATTTTGCTTGACTCATGCTTACCTCCATCGTTAACGGTGAGATCTCTTTTGTAAAAAAGGGAACACACAGTGTTCCCTATACGGTCAAACCCTTACTTTTTAACTTGGTTCATTACTTCTTCAGCAAAGTTGTCTTGACGTTTCTCAATACCTTCTCCTACTTCAAAACGAACGAAGCTTTGAACAGTAGCGCCTTTGCTCTCAACGAACTGACGTACTTTTTGATCAGGATTTTTAACAAACGTTTGATCTAGTAAGCAAATATCTTCGAAGAATTTGCCAAGGCGACCTTCAACCATTTTTGCAACGATTTTTTCTGGTTTGCCTTCGTTTAATGCTTGTTGAGTTAATACTTCGCGCTCACGCTCAGTTTCTTCAGCAGAAACTTGGTCACGAGAGATGTATTTAGGGTTGATTGCAGCGATGTGCATAGCAACGTCTTTTGCAACAGCTTCTTCAGTTGTACCAGCTAATACTGTTAACACACCGATACGTCCGCCAGCATGTAGATAAGCTCCGAATGCATCAGCGTCAGTTTTTGTTACTACAGCGAAACGACGTAGAGATAATTTTTCTCCGATTGTAGCGATTGCAGAGTTGATGTGTTCCTCAACAGTTGCACCGTTTTCCATTTTTTGAGTAGCAGCTTCAGCAGCGTCAGCTGGTTTGTTAGCTAAGATGTGAGCAGCTAATTCTTTTGTTAATTTTTGGAAACCTTCGTTTTTCGCAACGAAATCAGTTTCAGAGTTAACTTCTAAGATAACAGCTTCGTTACCTTGAGTTTCGATGTAAGTTAAACCTTCAGCAGCAATACGGTCTGATTTTTTAGCAGCTTTTGCAATACCTTTTTCACGTAAGAAATCGATTGCTTGCTCCATGTCACCGTTAGTTTCAGTTAACGCTTTTTTACAATCCATCATACCAGCGCCAGTTTTTTCACGTAATTCTTTTACCATTTGAGCAGTAATTGCCATAATGTGTAGCCTCCTTGTTTGGGTATGTAATTAATGTATATAAATGGGTTAAATCTTTTCAAAAAAAGGTGATAAAAGGCTATTCCCTCTTATCACCTTTCACGGAATTAAGCAGTAGTTGTTTCAGTTTCAACTGCTGTTTCTTCACCTTGTTTAGCTTCTAGAATAGCATCAGCAACTTTAGAAGTTAAAAGTTTAACAGCACGGATTGCATCATCGTTTGCAGGGATTACATAATCAATTTCGTCTGGATCACAGTTAGTGTCTACGATACCAACGATTGGAATGTGTAATTTTTTAGCTTCCGCTACTGCAATACGCTCTTTACGAGGGTCAATGATGAATAATGCATCTGGAAGTTGTTTCATATCTTTAATGCCGCCTAAGAATTTTTCAAGACGCTCTAACTCTTTTTTAAGTTGAACTACTTCTTTCTTAGGTAGTACTTCGAAAGTACCGTCTTCTTGCATTTTTTCGATATCTTTTAAACGTTTAATACGTTTTTGGATAGTAGAGAAGTTAGTTAATGTACCACCTAACCAACGTTGGTTAACAAAGTACATACCAGCGCGAGCTGCTTCTTCTTTAACAGAATCTTGAGCTTGTTTTTTCGTACCTACGAATAAAACAGTACCGCCGTCTGCAGCTAATTCTTTAACGAATTTGTACGCTTCTTCTACTTTCTTAACTGTTTTTTGAAGATCGATAATGTAGATGCCGTTACGCTCAGTGAAGATGTATTTCTTCATCTTTGGGTTCCAACGGCGAGTTTGGTGACCGAAATGTACACCAGCTTCTAGTAATTGTTTCATTGAAATTACTGACATGTGTTTTTCCTCCTAATGGTTTTAAGTCTCCTCCGCTCATTTCATCTTCAGCCAAAACTACAAAAAGTAGCACCATCAACCGAATCAATAAGCGTGTGTAATAACACCAAAAACAAATATAGCACACTCCTTTTTCACAAGCAAGCGTTTCATTAAGTTTATTGATGAAATTTCAATAATAATTCAATTTCAGTTTTCCCTCTGTGTAAATGTTTTGCAATTTCTTCAATTGTTAAACCTTTTTTCTTTAAATAAACGGAAAATTCTTTCATCTCCTCACCTGACAAATCTTGAATCTGGTCTGTAGTTAACTCATGAAAAGATGTGCTTCTATGTTTCTGACTTTCTTCTATAGAGAGAAGTTCATGCAGCGACTCGGAAGGCTCACTTTTTAGATTCACTCTTTGAACAGGCCCGTTTTCTTCGTCTAACAAAGGTAATTTTTCGCTGTTTTTTTTCGTTTCTGAAGAAAGGGAAGTGGACCGATGTTGAAGTTGCCGTAAAAACTGTTCGTTTTGCTCCTGAAATTCAGCAAGATATGAACCCATCACAGCTTCCATTTTATTTATATTTTGCTCTTGCAAACGTTCAATCCTTTTCACTTTTGTCACTTGCATATATAAAAGAATAATACAAAATAGTGATAGACCATGAATTAAAAAACTAACTGTGAGTAAAAAACCCATCTTTTTACCTCTTTGTTAAATTATTTTGCTTAAACTCGTCCGCATTTTAAACAGCGCTTTAGAATGAATTTGTGAAATACGTGAAGTAGACAGTCCTAACAGCTGTGCGATTTCAGTAAAAGTCAACTCTTCTTTATAGAATAATGAAACAACCAGCTGCTCTTTTTCATTCAGCTGCTCGATAACTTCAGCGAGCTCTTGATATCGTTCGTGATTAATGAGCTCCTCTTCCGGAGAGAGCGTTTTTTCATCTCTAATCGTATATTTTTGCTCTCCATCTTCATACTCTTTTGGCTGTTCTTCCATTGATAAAACGTTAGCTAAGAACCCTTCATTCATTGTATGAACAACGTCTGCTTCTGTCATGCCTACTTCTTTTGCAACTTCACTTGGTGCAACTTTGCGCAAGTATCTTTGTTCAAGTGCTTCCGTTGCTTGCTCAATCCTTTTCGTCTTTTCCCTTGCGCTTCTTGATAACCAATCTTCTTTACGAAGCCCGTCTATTATCGCCCCTCGAATTCGAAAAGACGCATACGTATCAAATTTTAAGTCTCTACCGTAATCAAATTTTTTCAAAGCATCGTAAAGACCCATTAACCCTAAACTCCGCAGCTCTTCTTTATGAATATTTTTCGGGAGCCCTACACTAATCCGCTGAACGTGATAGTTAACAAGCGGCATATACTTTTTAACAAGCATATTTCCCGCATGTGAGTCTCTTATTTCTATCCATTCCCGCCAAATTTTATGTTCTTCAACTTCTTGTATACTTTTCAAGGGTCTTTCAACTCCTTTTTATAACACTAGTAAACGGTCAGGGCACGCTTTATATCGTTTTTATCCCTTCGTTAATTGTACGAACCTTTAAAATAGCCGTTTGAGGATCAAATTCAATTGTACGTCCGTTATGTCCTCCTGTAGCCTTTGCTGCAATTTCTACACTGTTTCTATGCAGCTCTATCTCCACTGCTTGAACATTTCGAAGGCCAATTCGCATCACATCATTTCTTGGTTCAAATTGAAACATCTGCGCGCCTCCTGCTATTTTTGCTTTTAATAAATTTCTATGTGCACCTTGTCTAATCAACATATTTATCAAATCAAAAATGGCTGTATCTGCATATTTAGCTCTATTAAAAGGCCATTTAGCCCCGCTTGAATCTGGAAGCATCACATGAGCGAGCCCAGCTACTGAGTGAACGGAGTCATAAACTACCACTCCTACACATGATCCTAAACCCGCTGTACGGAGCACTGCGGGTGTATGCGCAACATTCATCTCGGCAATTCCTACCTTAATTACTTGTTTATCATCTCTCACGATCCTTCAACTCCTAGACACTTCATCGTGGTATCCATTATTCGTTTGGCTCACTGGAGATGATCTTCTAAAGAGAGCACTTTAGGTAAATTTAGAAGAACAATTAAACGGCTATCTACTTTCACGACTCCGTTCAAGTATTCTGCAGCTGTTCCGTCAACTGTGTCAGGTACTGAAGCAATCGTTTTTTCATCAATATCGACTACGTCATTTGCCGCATCAACAATCAAACCAGCTTCTATATCATTAAGACGAATCATAATAATACGTGTCAGCTCATGGGTAAGCTGTTCTTGTAATTTAAAACGAGCGCGCAAATCAATAATCGGTATAATGACACCACGAAGATTAATAACACCTTTTACGTATTCTTTTACTCCAGGAACGCGTGTTATATGCTGAATCTTTTCAATCGATTGCACTTCTTCTACTGAAATTCCGTACTCCTCTTCTCCCAATTGAAACACAATAATTTTCATGCCTTTCGTCCTTTCTTTTTACAGCATTTGTTATTTAATCAAAGCGTTGCAATCAATAATAAGCGCTACTTGTCCATCGCCCAAAATCGTGGCTCCTGAAATAGCAAATACGCCCGGCAGATATTGACCTAAAGATTTTAAAACAATTTCCTGCTGACCGATAAAAGAATCAACAATTAGCCCGGCGGTCTTTTCTCCTTTTTTAACAATAACTACTGAATAATGATCGCCTTGTACTGAACTAGGCACGTTGAATAGTTCTTTTAAATTAATAAGAGGAATAATGGCTCCTCGGAAGTCAATAACCTTTTGACCGTGTACATGCATGATATCTTCGGGCTGAACAATAGCTGTTTCAATAATCGAAGAAAGCGGCAAGGCATAGCGCTCTTCACTCATTTGCACGAGTAAAGCAGAAATGATAGATAAAGTGAGCGGCAGCTGAATAGAAAAACGAGAGCCGTATCCTTCGCTAGAATCAATCGTTACAGAACCGCCTAGTGATTCAATTGTGTTTTTCACGACATCTAAACCTACTCCTCGTCCGGAAACATCTGAAATTTGCTCAGCGGTCGAAAAGCCCGAAGCGAAAATGAGTTCGTATACCTGTTTGTCTGTCAGCGTGTCAGCTGTTTTTCTATCAACAACTCCTCGATTTAACGCTTTTTGCAGTACCTTTTCACGATTAATGCCAGCCCCGTCATCTTCTAAATCAATAAAGACATGATTTCCGCTATGATAAGCTTTAAGGCGAATCGTTCCCGTTTGATTTTTTCCGTTCTTTAAGCGCGCTTGAGGTATTTCAATTCCATGGTCAACAGCATTTCTTAATAAGTGAACAAGCGGATCTCCAATTTCATCAATGACGGTCCGGTCCAGTTCTGTGTCAGCTCCGACAATTTGAAGTTCAATTTGTTTCCCTAAATCTTTTGAAAGCTGTCTCACCATACGGGGAAAGCGATTAAAAACGGTTTCCACAGGTACCATACGCATATTTAAGATAATTGTTTGTAAATCTCCAGAAATACGAGACATCCGTTCTACCGTTTCGTCTAACTCGCTATTATTTAATTCTTTTGATATTTGTTCTAACCGGCCTCTGTCAATAACAAGTTCTTCAAACAAGTTCATAAGACTGTCCAAACGGTCAATACTGACTCGAATTGTTTTATTACTTAAGGGCTGTTTTTTCTCTTCGACAGACGATTTAGAAGGTGCCGACTCAGTACCTTCCTGTATAGCGGCTGCTAATTCTTGTGAAACCGGCTCCTCCATTTTTGTTTCCTCTTTTACGGGAACTGCAGCAATTTTCACGCTTTCTACTTCAGAGACTTCCATAATGCTTGCGTGCAGAGTTTCCTGCGATTCATTTGTTACTAATACAACGATAAAAGATGATTCAAATTTTTCTTGTTCGATATCTTGAACACTTGGTGCTGACTTAATTACGTCTCCCGCTTGCTCTAACACATCAAATACCATATACGCACGTGCAGCTTTTAACAAGCAGGTGCTTTCGAGTTGTACGGTTATTTCAAATGCATTCACTCCTTGGTCTACTGTTTGACTGAGCAACGTTTGTACAAATTCATCGTACTCCATAGAAGAAGCTGCATGCTCTGCTACGGGTTCCTCTGCTACAATATGCTTCAGCTTTTGAACAAGTAATTTGACATCAAGCTCACCATCGCCACCTTCAGAAATAGATTGAACCATTATTTCTAGCGCATCGACTGATTCAAATAAAGCATCAACAACTTCCGTGTGAGCGTCGAGTTGGCGATTTCGAACGGCATCTAACACGTTCTCCATTTTGTGAGTTAATTGTGCTAAATCATCAAATCCCATCGTCGCAGACATGCCTTTTAATGTATGAGCAGATCGAAAAATTTCGTTTACATAGCTAAGATCCTCGGTATTTTTTTCAAAACGTATGAGCTGGTCATTAACGTTTTGGAGATGTTCTTTGCTTTCTTCAATAAACACTTCTAGATATTGATTCATATCCATCGTAACTTTCCCTCCTATTTCTGTGCGTAGCGGGAAATAAAGTTTCCAACGTTTCGCAGCGGTTCAATGTAATCAACAAGCTTTGTAGAAACGGCTGATTTGGGCATCCCATAAATAACAGCTGTTTCTTCAGATTCAGCCAGTACAAGCACATCTTTATTTTTCTTTAAGTCAATCACACCTTCTGTTCCATCGGCCCCCATCCCTGTCAGCACAATGGCAAGTTTTTGATAACCTGAAATTTTACTAATCGACTGAAACAAACGATCCACTGAAGGGCGATGTCCTTTTACAGGTGAAGAAGTGTCTAGAGAAATGCTGAGCTGTCCCTTTTTCTCTACAACCGTCATATGAAAACCTCCGGGAGCAATATAAGCACATCCTGAACAAATGATTTCATTGTCTTTTGCTTCTTTCACTTCAATATTAGCTAGCTGATTGAGTCTAGCTGCTAACGATTTTGTAAAATTTGGAGGCATATGCTGCACAATAAAGATGGGTGCGTTTATGTCTTTTGAAACAGTTGATAATACTTCTTGCAGCGCACGCGGTCCTCCAGTAGAAGTGCCAATACAAATAAGCTTGTTGACTTTCGCTTGTGTGGGGAGGTCATATATACTGCTTTTTTGCACGCGCTGATAACTGCTTGAAGATATGTTGGCTTTACTAGCAAGCAGTAATTTAGAGATAAGCTCATTTTTCACTTTATGTAAGTCCAGAGAAATAGCTCCTGAAGGCTTAGCGACAAAATCAACTGCTCCGTACTGCATAGCGGTCAGCGTATTTTCAGCTCCTTCTACTGTTGTACTGGATAACATGACAACAGGAAGGGGCTTCACACGCATGAGCTGTTTTAACATATCTAAGCCATTTATTTTGGGCATTTCGATATCAAGTGTCACAATGTCCGGCGATAGCTCGAGCGCTTTTTTTAACCCTTCTTCACCGTTACGTGCTGTACCCACAACGCGAAAACGACTATCACGTGTTAAAAAATCTCTGATCAGCTTTCGCATAAATGCTGAATCATCTACAATGAGCACCTTTATTTCATTCACTCTAATTTCCTACCTTTCAAGAAAAAATCGTTTGAGGCGCCGAATAAATATTCCCTGTGTTTTAGCCGCTGTCCTATCGTCTTGAGGAATAAGAATATTCACCATTTCTGCTAGTGATATACTAGCTTTAGATTTTGGGTTTTGAAGCAAAAAAGGCATTTGGCGATTGACCGCCTTTTGGACAGCTTGATCGTTTGGCACAATACCTAATAAAGAAATAGGTACGTTCAAAAACTGCTGAACAGCTTGGTTAAATCGTTTATACGTGTCATTTCCTTCTTTGTCAGAAAGCGTTTTGTTAACAATAAGACGAATCGGTGCTGACACAGAATATGAAACTGATAGTTTAATAGCAGCGTACGCATCTGTTATAGATGTAGGTTCGGGTGTTGTAACCACAATCAGTTCATCTACGGCTTTTAAAAACTTAAGCACACTCTCTGACATACCCGCTCCCATGTCAAAAATCATATAATCATACTGACTTGTTAAAGAACTCAATTCTTGTATTAAATAGCCGAGGTCTGATGGAGACCATTCAAATACGAAGGAAATCCCTGTCCCACCGGCCACGTAAGCTAAATCTTGAGGGCCTTTTTTAATAATTTGCCGGATAGAAAGTCTCTTTTCTAGCAAATCAACCATCGTATATGAAGCAGTTTGCCCAATCAAAATATCAATATTTCCCATTCCTACATCCATGTCAAAAAGAAGAACTTTTTGCTTTTCCTTCATTAGTGCCAGAGATAAATTTAATGATAGATTTGATTTTCCAACTCCCCCTTTTCCACTTAACACGGCTATTGTTTTACAATCTCTTAAGGAGTTTTGATGCTTTTTCAACACTTTTTCTCTCAAAACCGCTGCTTGATCATTCATCTTTCCAATCTCCAAATACATCGTCGATAAACTCTTCTATTTTAAAAAGCGAAACATCTTCTGGTACACCCTGCCCGTTTGTTGTAAAAGCAGCTTGTTGGCCATAATGATACAACATATTTAAAAGTGAGCCTTTCTGCGTTGTTTCATCTCTCTTCGTAAAAATCAATTGATTAACAGGCAGACTAGCAAAACGTTCATATATAGCCTTCATATCTGATACTTTTGACGTTAGAGCCAAAACAAGAAACGTTTGCAAATCTTCTTGAAATGTAATCATTTCCTTTAAATCACTTACATATTGCTGTTCTAAAAAGTTACGGCCTGCTGTATCGATAAAAATCACATCGTACGCTTCCGTTTCTACCAAGGCTTTTTTAAAATCCACCCCGTTGTAACAAACCGTTAAAGGAACATTCAAGATAGAAGCGTATGTCTTGAGCTGCTCAATCGCTGAAATTCTATATGTATCGGTTGTGATAAATGCTATTTTTTGATTGTGTTCAAGGACACACTTTGCGGCCAATTTAGCAAGTGTGGTTGTTTTTCCGACACCGGTTGGCCCTACTACGCTTACATATTTTTTGAAAGAACCGCTCCATTCGCTTGCTTTAAACTGATTAACAAACCAGCTCTGAGTCCACTTCATGAGTTGGTTTGAGTTAGGCCGATGCAAGTAATAGTACTCTAGCAGAGGAGGCTCCAAGTTTTCTAAAATAGCTTCATCTATTTCTTGCAAACGTAAATAAGCAAGCACATTCTCCACTGGTTTTGGGTATGAACCTAAAGAAACCTTTTGCATTTGACTCATTTGTGAGATAAGAGCATTTAGCTCACTGAGCTGTTGCTTCATAAAAGATGAATCAGCTTCCATACTGGGTTCTGGCGGCGCTGAGTTCTTCTTTACGTTCCGTTTTTCTACTGAATCGACAGCTGCCAATACCTCCATTTTTGTCTTAGTAAATAAGCCAAGAAACCCTCCTGTTTGAATTTGTTTTGAATGTAAAATAACAGCTTCTTCACCTAAATCTGAACGAATGGCTTTCATTGCTTGAGACATAGATCCTACTACGTATTTTTTTACTTTCATCAGATATCCACCACTCCAACACTTTGAACTTCAACACTTGCTTCTAGCTCGTTATATGATAAAACCGCCATATGAGGAAAGTACCGCTCAGTGATTTGACGGACGTACATCCTCACCGCGGGAGAACATAACACAACCGGAGACTGTTCGTGAAAAGAAAGCGTTTCTGTTTGCTTGGCTATACTTTCTACAATAGCTTGTGAAACGTTAGGGTCCAGTGATAAATAATTGCCGTGCTCCGTTTGTTGAACGGCTTCAGCCATCGTTTTTTCCACTTTTCCTGAAAGCGTAAGAACTCGAAGCAAACCTTCTTGCACCGTATATTGACTGGTAATTTGTCTTGCGAGACCTTGCCGAACATATTCAGTTAACAAATCAGTGTCTGACGTCATTTTTCCGTAGTCAGCCAGCACTTCAAAAATAATAGGTAAATTTCGAATTGAGACGCTTTCTTTTAAAAGTTTTGCCAGCACTCGTTGAATATCTCCAACAGAAAGCGGGTTAGGCGTAACTTCTTCAATTAAAATAGGATATGTTTCTTTTGTATGATCGATTAGCTGTTTTGTCTCCTGCCTTCCAATCAGCTCATGGGCATACGATTTTATGACTTCTGTTATATGGGTAGACACAACCGACGGTGGGTCAACAACGGTATACCCGAACACCTCAGCCTGCTCCTTCACGGACTCGCTAATCCATTTTGCAGGCATTTTAAAAGCTGGTTCCAACGTATCAATTCCTTCAATCAAATCATCATCCATTCCCGGACTGATTGCTAAATAATGATCAAGCAACAGCTCTCCTCTTGCCGCTTCATTGCCCTTTATTTTAAGACAATACTCGTTAGGCTGAAGCTGGATGTTATCTCTGATGCGAACAACCGGAATTACTAATCCTAGCTCAAGTGCCAGCTGACGCCTAATCATGACAATTCGATCAAGCAAATCGCCTCCTTGATTCGTATCAGCAAGCGGAATTAATGCATAACCAAACTCAAATTCAATTGGATCAACGCTTAATAGATTGACCACACTCTCCGGACTTTTCATTTCATTGTCTTCCAGTTCTTCTTCAGTAGACGCCATTTCTTCACGAACTGTCTGATGCTTAGCCCGGGACAAATAATAGCCTCCCGCTCCTAGCAAAATAGCGATAGGCATTGTAATGACATCATTAATTGGCGTAATTAACCCAAGAGCCGCAATCGTTCCTCCAGTTACATAAAGCATAACGGGAAAAGCAAACAACTGCCGTGTAATATCTTCGCTCAAATTGCCTGTTGAAGCAGCTCTGGTGACGATAATTCCTGTCGCTGTTGAAATCATGAGAGCTGGAATTTGACTCACTAATCCATCTCCTACTGTCAACAGAGTAAAGGTTTGGGATGCTTCAGTGATGGACATTCCCATTTGCAGCATGCCGATAATAATTCCAAATAAGATATTAATAAGAGTAATGACAATCCCTGCAATGGCATCACCTTTAACGAATTTACTAGCTCCATCCATTGCTCCATAAAAATCTGCTTCACGCTGAATTTTTTCACGGCGGTCAATCGCTTGTTTTTCTGATATCATACCTGCATTTAAATCTGCATCAATGCTCATTTGTTTACCGGGCATCGCATCCAATGTAAAACGTGCGGCTACTTCAGAGACACGCTCCGCTCCTTTTGTAATAACGATAAACTGAATGATAATTAAGATAATGAAGACGACAAAGCCCACTAACGGGTTTCCTCCGATAACGAAGTGTCCAAATGTTTCAACCACTCCGCCTGCTTCTCCTGTTCCTAAAATTGAACGCGTCGTCGACACGTTCAACCCTAATCGAAACAACGTAAGAACCAGTAGTAAAGACGGAAACACTGAGAGCTCTAAAGGTTCTTTCATATTCATGGAAACGAGCAGTACAAGCAACGCAAGAGAAATGTTAATCATGATTAAAATGCTTAATAACCATGAAGGCAACGGAATAACAAGCATGACGATAATGAGTACAACACCTATAACAACTGGCAGTTCTCTTGCAGACATTATTTTTTTCTCTCCTTACAATAGCGTAACGTTACATTTTATTTTGAATGCGGTATACGTAAGCTAATATTTCAGCGACCGCTTTAAAAAATTCTTCTGGTACCGCATCCCCTACTTTGGTTTGATCAAAAAGCGCTCTTGCCAGCGGGCGGTTTTCTACCATGATAATTTCGTGACTTTTGGCAATTCCTTTAATCTTTTGAGCAATAAAATCTACTCCGCTGGCTACAACATAGGGAGCATCCATTTTTTCTTCATCATATTTTAGAGCAATAGCATAATGAGTAGGATTTGTAATGACGACATCTGCTTTTGGAACTTCTTGCATCATGCGGGACATTGCCATCTCCCTTTGCTTTTGCTTTATCTTTGATTTGATTAAAGGATCTCCTTCAACGTTTTTATGCTCATCTTTGATATCTTGCTTTGACATTCGAATATTTTTTTCGAAATCAAATTTTTGGTACAAATAATCAAGCAGCGATAAAAATAAAAGCATAAGCGAGGCGGCAAGTCCCATTTGAAAAACAAGCTTAGACAGAACAACCAGCGAGTCCCCTATACTTTTTTGAGATAAATTTAATACGTCTTCTATGTGAATCCATAAAATAAAAAGCGTGACGGCTCCGATACACATGATTTTCAGCGTTGACTTGATTAGTTCTACCAGCGCTCTCATGGCAAAAATTCGTTTGGCTCCGCTAATAGGGTTAATCTTTTCTAACTTAGGCTGAAGAGACTCCGTGGAAAAAAGAATGCCAACCTGCATATAATTCGCTCCGAGCGCAGCAACAAAAGCTGCGAGCATGACAGGGCCTGCTGCAAGAGCTATTGAAGGAAGAAGATGCTTAAACATCGCAAATACGCGTTCTGCCGTCACTTCATTAAGCATATACGTTTGAAAACCTTCTCTTAACAACTTCATCATTTGCTGTAAAAATTGTTTAGCTCCAAACAAAAAATAAAGAAAAACCATTAAAAGGATGAGGGCAATTGTAACGTCTTGACTTTTAGCTACTTGTCCTTTTTTTCTAGAGTCTTGCCTTTTTTTAGGTGTAGCTTTTTCCGTTTTTTCTCCTGCAAAAAATTGCAAATCGACTTTTACTAAAAACAAAGCTACACCCCTCCTAATATGCGAATCATTGAGCGCATTGCTTCTATCATTTGTTCAAATATAATTTGCATCATATGAAACATGCTTCCCATCACTACAATAAGCAAAATAAAGGCGACGATGATTTTTACCGGAAATCCCACTACGAAAATATTTAACTGCGGTACAGTTCTCGCGACGATTCCAAGCGCGATATCTACTAAAAATAATGAACCAACCAAAGGTAAAGACATTTGAACAGCTACTAAAAACATCGATGAAAAAACAGTCATGACGTGTGTAGCAAATGCTTGACTTCCCACAGGGAAAATTACTTTGTCTAACGGAATAATTAAATAACTATTATAAATGCCGTCTATTAATAAATGATGTCCATTGGTCGATAATAAGAATAGAAGAGAAAATACATATAAATATTGACCTAGTATTGGGCTTTGCATACCTGTCTGTGGATCTATTACGTTGGCAATGACAAATCCAATTTGAAAATCGATAAGACCTCCAGCAATTTGAATGGCCATAATAAATACATACGCAGTCAAACCAATAAACAAACCAACAGCACATTCTTTTAATACTAAAAGTACAAACTGTGCATCTAACGACACCACGGGTAAATCAATCGTTGTAGCAATAATGATGGATAGTGCGGCAGATAAACCTACCTTATGAACCGCGGGAATGGTTTTGTATGAAAATAGCGGGACAGTGATAAAAAAAGACGTTACTCGCACTAGCACCAGTAAAAATGCGGGATAGGATAAGATCAACTGACTCATGGCTATCCTACGTACCGATACAGATTTGAAAAAATTTCATATGTAAATGAAATCATTTTTGATAACATCCACGGACCAAAAAATACAATCCCTACTAAGACCGCTACAATCTTAGGAACAAAAGCAAGAGTTTGCTCTTGGATTTGGGTAGTCGCTTGAAAAATACTAATAATGAGCCCAACTACAAGGGCCAGCAGCAATAAAGGACCAGATACAATTAAGATGGTATACACGCCTTTTTCTGCTAACGAAATGACAAATTCTCCATTCATTGTCTATCACCTATTGAAAACTTATTAATAATGATTTAATAACTAAATTCCAGCCGTCAACCAGCACAAACAGTAAAATTTTAAACGGAAGGGAAATCATAACGGGAGGAAGCATCATCATCCCCATAGACATCAGCACGCTTGCTATAATCATATCGATAATGAGAAAAGGAATAAAAATCATAAATCCTATTTGAAATGCTGTCTTTAGCTCACTAATCGCATAGGCTGGAACGAGCGCAGTTAAGGGAATATCTTGAACAGATGATGGTTTATCCATATCCGCATATTCTAAAAAAAGAGCTAAATCTTTTTGTCTTGTATGAGCACTCATAAATTCTTTCATCGGTTCAGCTGCTTTTTCATAGGCTTGATTCAACGTAATTTTCTCTTTTAAAAGCGGCTGAAGCGCCTGTTCATTTACCTGAGAAAAAGTTGGTGCCATAATAAAAAATGTTAAAAACAGCGATAGACCAACTAATACTTGATTCGGAGGCATTTGCTGTGTCCCGAGCGATGTACGTACAAATGAAAGCACAATGACAATTCGTGTAAAGCAGGTCATCATGATTAAAATTCCAGGAGCCACTGAAAACACCGTCAGGAGCAACAAAAGCTGGACGGACGTTGAAATATTTGTAGGACTGCTTGAGTTAAAGAGATTCATTACTTCATTCATCGTTCTTTTTATTCCTTTCCAACTCTTTCAGTACGTTTTGCCTTTTTATTTTCATTTCATTCATTTCTCGCTGAAAAAGCTGCTGAAAAGAATGACTAGATTTCTCTTCATTTTTAGAAGTCAATTTTTCTAAAAATGACGGTAGTACGACTTTGTAATCGCCCTCGGTTGTATGCTGTTCTTCATACTGCGTGAGCAGCTGCTGTTTCTCCTGTCCTGTAATTTCTGAGAGAAGCTGCACATTTTCGCCGACTCCAATGACAAAAAGCTGATTTCCAACTTTGACTACTTGTACAGACTTGCCGCTTCCAACATTTGTGCCGCCCAAGTTTTGTACTACTTTATTTTTTTGCAGCAGCCGTCCTTTTTTATTTACAAATTTTAAAAGCGCAAAAAGCAGCCCAATTACAAGTAAAAACGCGAATATCATCTTCACAATATCTCCAGATGAAAGCTTAGGTGTCCCCTGAAGTTCAGCTTTTTCTCTTGAATTAGCACTCGCACTTTCTGAACACTTCTCCCTTTTTTCCAAACATTCTTTTACGGATGCAGATCCACTTTCTGCATAGACAATTTGATTTGATCCTGCTAATACGCTTGCCAAAAGCGCAGCAATTATGAATTTTCGCAGCAATGCCTGCCACCTCTTACTTCAACATAGTGTAAGATTAGCGGGAAAGTCCCGCCAATCTGTTGTTTATCCAATCGCTTTTGAAATTGCCTCTAATACACGATCTGCTTGAAACGGCTTAACGATAAAATCTTTTGCCCCTGCTTGAATAGCATCAATGACCATTGCCTGCTGTCCCATAGCTGAACACATAATCACCTGAGCATCATTTTTTATGCTTTTAATTTCTTTTAAGGCCGTAATTCCATCCATTTCAGGCATCGTAATATCCATTGTGACAAGATCTGGTTCGTGTTCTTTAAATAACTCCACAGCCTGCTGGCCATCTGCCGCTTCCGCTACTACTTCATATCCATTTTTCGTTAAAATATCTTTGATCATCATGCGCATGAATGCAGCATCATCTACAATTAAAATTCGCTTTCCCATTTCTACTCCTCCTAAAAATTATTATTTTAGTTTTTGAATACGGTCTCTTTGGCTAATAATATCGGTTACTCGAACACCAAAATTCTCGTCAATGACAACCACTTCACCTTTTGCTATTAATTTGCTATTAATCAAGATATCTACTGGTTCTCCTGCTAGTTTATCAAGTTCAATGATTGCACCAGAAGACAGCGCTAAAATCTCTTGGACCGTCCGCTTAGTCCTTCCAAGCTCCACGGTAACTTGAAGCGGTATATCAAGCAGCATTTCTAAATTTCGCGAATCCGCTTGAGTCGAAGACACATGCTCAAACTCTGAAAAAGATGCGGGCTGCACATCAACTGGTATATGACCAGGTTCTGCCTGCTGTGTTTCTTCAGGCTGTATGTATTCAGCTGCTGGCGGTTCTGTTTGCTTTTCGTTAAAATCTGATTCTTTTTCAATAAATGCTGCCGTATCTTCTGCGCTTGGAACTAAGAGCTCTTCAACCAAACTTTTGGCAAAAGATATAGATAGAAGCTGCATAATATTTGAATCGATTAATGTGCCCACCTTTAAATTAAAAGAGATTTTTACAAAGACGTCATCTTGCGGAATCAGCCCTGTGCCTTCCCCCTTTTGAATATTTAAAATATCTAAGCTCGGCGGAGAGATATCAATTTTCTTTTGAAATACCGTAGACATAGACGTTGCTGCAGAACCCATCATTTGATTCATCGCTTCCTGCACTGCACTCAGCTTAATTTCATCCATGATTTCCGTCGGATTCTCTCCCGTTCCACCAAGCATAAAATCTGAAATAACAGCTGCATCTTCATGTTTAATGACTAACAAGTTCGTACCAGAAAAGCCTTCCGTATACTGAACTTGCACAGCGACATGCGGATTTGGAAACTCATCCCTCAGCTCATCTTTATGTACGAGCGATACAAATGGCGTTGTAATATCAACTTTCTGATTCAATAAAGCCGAAAGCGCTGTTGCTGAACTGCCAAACGAAATGTTTCCAATTTCGCCAAGTGCGTCTTTTTCCATTTCGGTAAAATAATTGTCTACTTGACTTGACTTATTCGTCTCTGAAAACCCGTCCAGTGAAGAAGTTCCTTTTAACAACGCATCAATTTCATCTTGCGAAAGCATGTCATCGTTCATTCCTTTAGTTCCTCCTTTTAACATCATCTAGAATTTGCACAGCTGCTTTTCGACTGACTTTTCCAGGCTGTGCAATAAATTTAGGTCGGTCTCCGACGTAAATAGTTAACGGATCATGAACACTTGTTTGCAGTCGAATGACATCTCCTGCATCTAATGCTAGGAAATCTTCAATTGAAATATCCGTTTTCCCTAGCTCAGCTACCACCTGCAATTCCGCATCATTAATTTGTTTCTTTAGCTGCTCACTCTCTTCTACATTCGGCTCTTTTTTCGAAGATTGCATCCAGTAATGAACGGACAGTTTAGACACAATAGGCTCAAGCGTAACGTGGGGAATGCATAGATTGATCATACCCGTCTCATCTCCAATTTGAACGTTTAATGAAATGACAATGACAATTTCATTTGGTGAAATCACCTGCAAAAACTGAGGATTCACTTCAAACTCTGATGTTTCAGGTTCAATTTCCGCAATGGAACTCCAAGCTTCTCTCATACTATCTAACGTTTTATCTAACAAATTTCGAACCAAGCTTGTTTCAATTTCCGTTAAGTTACTAATTTTTTCACCGCTCTCGCCTTGCCCTCCAAGCAAACGGTCAATCATCGCATAGGCAATGTTTGGATTGACTTCCATAATGATATGCCCTTCTAAAGGAGGGACGGCTATCACATTTAAGATGGTTACTTTAGGAACAGAGCGGATAAACTCCTCATACGGAATTTGGTCCACCGATACAACAGACACTTGTACAACATTACGAAGCTGCGCCGAAAAGACATTGATTAGCATGCGAGCATAATTTTCATGAATTCGCGTCAAACTTCGAATCTGATCTTTTGAAAAACGCAGCGCGCGTTTAAAATCATATGTACGAATGCGCTGTTTTTTATTTTCCTTTTTTAGCTCATCCGCATCCATCTCTCCGGTCGATAACGCGGATAATAGGGCATCAATTTCATTTTGTGACAATACATCCCCAGCCACTAGCTTCCCTCCCTTTTTCTTTACTGCAACACTTTAGACGTTGTATAAATTTTAACAACATGTCCGTTTTCCATTAACTGATCAATTTGCTTTGCAATATCTGTTTCTAACGCACTGAGTCCTTGTGTTCCTTCAAAGTCTTGCGCGCTCATATCTGAGAGTCTTTTGATTATAATATCTCTTACTTGAAAGTCTCTTTTTTGAAGCTCTGCCGCCGCTTTTTTACTATCCATTTGAATTTTAAAGGAGATGCTGATGTAGTTATTGCTTTTTAAATTTGTTTTAATATCCGTTACATCTACAGAAGCTTTAATCACATCGTCGATAGATGGACCTTTTTCAGTACTTGCCTGCTCTGTATACTTTAACGTCACGATAACGGCAACGCTTCCTATTAACGTAAAAGAAAGCAGAATAATAATCATCTTACTAATTAGCTTATTTTTAAACACACTTTATTCCTCCGTCGTTTGCTGCAGCCCTAATACGTTAATTTGCTGATAATAGCTCGTCACTTTCGCATTCACTTCTTCAACTGAATCCTTTACCACTAGCTTTTTGTTATTTGTTAGCGTAATGGTCGTATCAGGAAATGCCTCAATCTGCTCGATATAGAGCGCATTTAATGTAAATGTTTTGCCGTTTAGCCTTGTTAAAGTGATCATAATCAACCGGAGTAATACTTACTCCTTCCTCCCGCCTATCGTTTTAGATTCACTAACTCTTGCAGTATTTCATCGGATGTTGTAATAATTCTTGTGTTCGCTTGAAATCCGCGCTGTGCAACAATCATATCCGTGAATTCTTCCGATAAATCAACGTTGGACATTTCAAGGGCGCTTGAAATTAAAGTTCCTGTACCGCTGTTTCCAGGAGTAATGTTTGCAGGAGTTCCAACCAATCCAGCATTTGGAGTATTAACAAACAAATTTCCTCCTGCTTTTTGAAGGCCTTCATTATTAGCGAACTTTGCAAGTTTGATAGTCTGAGGATTTGGAAGCATATTTCCGTTTAGACCCACAATATTAACGGTTCCATTTGCCCCAATGCTGTAGCTTTTAGCTGTAGTTGGATCAATTCTAATTTTTCCATTAGTGGCCTGTACAAATAGTCCATCACCTGTCACTAGATAACCATCTTTATCTAAATAGAAATTCCCCGCTCTTGTGTAATAGTCTGTTGTTCCATCATTTACAACAAAATACCCGTCTCCAGAAATAGCTAAATCTAGCGGGCGCCCCGTTGACTGAATGCTTCCTGACGTTTGAACTGTATCGATGGTACCAATTTGTGAGCCTAATCCTACTTGTTTAGCATTGACTCCTCCACGGTTTCCCGCCGGTGCCGTTGCCCCCGCTACTTGCTGACTCACTAAATCTTGAAACGTTGTACGTCCTTTTTTGTAGCCGTATGTATTAACGTTGGCGATATTATTTCCTAGGACATCTAATTTGGTTTGAAAATTTTTCATGCCGCTGATTCCTGAATACATCGAACGTAACATAAAATCACTCCTTAAATTTGGTTGGTTAACTACTTACTTCTAAGATATCGTTTAGGGAAAGTACCGTATGATTTTCATCATTGATAGTAAACGATATCTCATTATTTTTGACGGATGCTGTTGAAATGACTCCTTGCTTTTTATTTCCTTCTTCATCTAACCATGCAGCGGTTTTTCCAATTAATTCACTTCCTTTTAAAATAGGAGAAGCCTGAGACTGCGTTAAAAACGTATTGAGCGCTGTGCTCATATTCGTCATTTGTTCAAGAGATGAAAACTGAGCCATTTGCGCAATAAAGTCTTTGTCTTGCATTGGATTCATTGGATCTTGATTTTGAAGCTGAGCAATCAAAAGCTTTAAAAAATCATCTTTGCCAAGCGAGCTGTTCCCCGTCTGCTTTACCTGCGTTTCCCTATTACTTAGATACAAGTCAGACGTAATTTCATTTGTCATTGTTATCACCTATACGTTGTAGTTAATGAGCGCTGCTTCAAAAGAAGATAGAAACGAAGCTCCTTCTTCTAACTGTTGTGAATCTTGATCTTGCTTTTCTTTTTTAAATGCCTCTTTTTCCTGTCTTTCTTTTTGCTGTTCATTTTCATTGTTATACGCCATCGCTTGTTCTGAAAGTAGCACATCGATTTTATCAATCGATACATGCTGAGACGCGAGACCGTGCCTTAAAGTCGAAAGGTTAGAGTCTAACAGTTCCTTTGTTTTCGCTGTTGATACGACAATCCGCGCAACCATTTCATTGTCTTGCTGAAGCATTTCAATTGAAATTGCCCCTAGCTGTTTTGGAAATAACTTGATAAGAAGTTTTGACGTTCCCTCTTCAGTACTAAAAGAAGCTTTACTCCATATTTTTTGTAGCTCGTTTAACAGATTGCTAGACTGTTGATAGTCTGATTTTGCTTGTCCTAGATAAATAGAGAACTGCTGGATCTTAGACATTTCTCCGGTTCCAAAGGTTGATGAATTATTCTCTGCTGTCGCCCCGCGTATGTTTGTACCAAACGAACTTTCACTATTCTTTTGGGAGCTATTTATATCCATACTTTCGTTATGTAGAACCACATCTTTTTTCCATGGAAGTTGATTGAAAAGCGGTACTTTTTCCGCTTTATGAAAAGCGTTCGTATCTCTTATAGAACTTTCTGGAGCTGCATGAACAATAGCCACATCCACTTTATCACCAGATACATGCTGAGACGCAAGGGCTTGCCGTAAACTGAAAAGGTTGGCGGCTAACAGCTCTTTTGTTTTCGCTGACGATACAACTACTTGGGCAATTGTTTCATTGTCTTGTTGAAGCACTTCAATTGAAATCGTCCCTAGCTGCTTTGGAAATAACTTAATAGAAAGCTCAGATGGTCCTTCTTCAGCACTGAACGAAGCTTGACTCCATATTTTTTGCAACTCGTTTACCAGCTTACTAGACTGTTGATGGTCTGAATTTACTTGCCCTAAATCAATAAAAAGTTGCGGCACTTTCAATATTTCTCTAGATATCAAAGATGATGGATAATTTTCTGATACCACCGTGGTTATGCTTTTTCCCAAAGAACCTTTGCTATTTTTTTGGGAGCTATCTGTATCCATACTTTCGCTGCGTAAAACCACATCTTTTTTCCATGGTAGCTGATTAAAAAGCGGCACTCTTTCTTCTTTTTGAACAGCGTTCATATCTCTTACAGAACTTTTCGGAGATGAATGAAGAACAGCAAAGAAACCAGCTGAGCGCTTTTCATGTAAGGTATCGGTTAATACACTTGGTTGTTTATGAATTTTCTCTATTTTTTCAGCAGTAGCTTTCTGTAAACCTTCAAGCTGCAAATTCGAAAGCGTCACTGACTGCAGCTGCGGTTTTTTTAGTTCTTCCATCAGCTGAGCAAACTCTGTTTGAAACGCAGACGACGTATTTTTAAAAATGGTCAACAAGGTAGAAATAGACGACAAATATTGTTCTTGACTGTCTGTTTTAGATGAAATAGGTTCCTGCTGCATTTCTGTTAAAACGTGCCGTAGCCTTCGAAGCGGCTGTTCAAAATCTGGACTACTTGGAATCCTATTAATCATTTCGGCTAGATGTTTGTATAAGACAGACGGTTCAACTTCTTTATCTTCTGCTTCACTTAACTGAATCGCAATTAACCCGACCGCCTGCAAGAGGTCTTGAGCTACCGCTGTTTCATCTGATAGTTTCTCCTCGGTTGTTGAAGGCTGCGCATCTAACTGCTGAAGCTGCTGAACGATTTCTTCAAAGAAACCTTGAGTCTGAATAACAGCTGTTTTTTCATCGAAGTTTCCCTTTAATGCAGCTGCTGGACGTAGTGAAATTTCCACAGTTTTCACCTCTGCTTTTATTCATCGATCTGATCTGTTAACAATGTCGTATAGCGTGCAGCTACTTTCGGGTCCATCTTTTCTAAGATTGCCGTTCTTGTACTTGCTTTGAACTGCTTAAGCATTGCGACTGCTTTGTCTTCTTTTAATTCGGCAAAAATGAGCGCTGCATTTTTAGGAGACATGTTCTCATAGGTAGCAATGACATCTTTTTTCGCCAGCTGATTGTTCTTTTGTTTTTTCGCTTCATCATCGGCTTTTTCTTCCATATCGCGTATTTCAATTTTTAGCTCATCCATTTGGCGATCTTTTGTACTAATCTTTTTTTCATAAGCTGCAATTTGCTTTTCTTTAGCGCTCAGCTTCTTTTGAAGACTCTCAACCTGCTTTTGTGTTTCTTCATTGCTTTCTTGAATATTTTCGTTGTTTTGCGCCTGCTCACTTGATACAAAAGGAATGGCATGTGTAACAGCAGAAATTTTATCATTTACATTAACGCCTAAAAGTGTCAGGACAATATAAGCCACCAAGATGAGGAACACTGCTGGAATAAAGATTAAAAATAAAAACACTTGGCTTTTACTATAGGACTTTTCTTCCTCGTACTCTTCTATTAATTCTTTTTGATTAGCCATGTTTTTTCACCTAATTTCTATGCAGCATGTACTGCTGTAGCGACAGCTCATCCATTTGCTTCGCTTCTAACTGCTTTTCCGCTGTTATATAAGAATCATAGTCTCTCTTTTTTAATCTTTCATACTTCTTTACTTCTATGTTCTTTTCTTCTAACTTCAGTTTCTTTAAGTTCATTTGCTGCCTTGCAAACATAACCTCTTGTTGCAGCCTTTCAATCACTCGTTCGGCACTTGTTAAAAACTGCTGAAATGATGTAATTTCTAAAATGGACAGTCCTTGCTTCATTTTGCTCGTATGCTGTTCAATCAGCTTTTCTTTTTCTTTTAATTTTTTATAAAGCTTTTCACCTACTGTTTCAAACTGCTGTAAGGACTGATTATATTGAGATAGCAGTTCATCTTTTTCATTTGACTTGATTATCATTATTTTAGATAATCTAAATTCATATGCCATGTTTACTCACCTCTCACAAACAGTTCCCGAAGCTTTGTTACGCTTGCTTCAAATGATGGATGTTCGTTCGTTTTTTGCTTTAAAAATGCATCAATGACAGGATGATAGTGAATCGCCTCATCAATGTGAGCAGAAGATCCTCTTTTATAAGCACCAATGTTAATTAAGTCTTCAGAATTAGCGTAGGTAGCCATTAATGAACGCAGTTTTTCAGCTGCTTCTTTGTGTCGTTCACTTACGATATGACTCATCACCCGACTAACGCTTTTTAAGACATTGATGGCCGGATATTGGCCTTTATTAGCCAGTTCCCGATCTAGTACAATATGTCCATCTATAATGCCCCGTACCGTATCAGAAATAGGTTCATTCATGTCATCACCGTCTACTAATACCGTGTAAAAAGCAGTAATAGATCCATGTTGATTAGTTCCTGTACGTTCAAGCAGCCTTGGCAAGCTAGCAAAAACAGAGGGCGTATAACCTTTAGTAGTTGGAGGTTCACCTATAGCTAATCCAATTTCTCGCTGAGCCATCGCTACACGGGTAACGGAATCCATCATCATCATGACGCTCAGGCCCTCATTCCGAAAGTATTCAGCAATAGAAGTAGCTGTATATGCTGCTTTCATTCGAAGCAGAGCCGGCTGATCCGAGGTAGCAACTATCACAACGGAGCGCTTTAATCCGTCTTCTCCCAAGTCTCTTTCAATGAACTCTCTGACTTCTCTTCCTCGCTCGCCTACAAGAGCTATGATATTGATATCTGCTTTTGTATTGCGAGCAATCATTCCAAGCAGCGTACTTTTCCCAACACCGCTTCCTGCAAAAATACCTATACGCTGTCCTTGACCTACTGTCAGCAAACTGTCAATCGCTCGTACCCCTACTTCAATCGGCTGTTCAATAGGAGGGCGCTCTAAGGGATTAGGTGGGTCTTGATCCGTTAAAACAGAAGGAAGATAATAGGAAAGTGCAGACCCATCTAAAGGGTTACCTAACGAATCAAGCACTTGCCCTATTAGCTCTTTCCCTACGCTTACCTGCAAAGGTTTTTCTGTTGTTTCTACTAGGCAGCCAGGTCCGATATATCGAACAGATGTATAAGGCATTAAGACAACATGCTCGCCGTTAAAACCAACAACTTCTGCACGAATTTTATCTCCTCTTTCACTAAGATGAATGAAGCAAACATCTCCTATTGACGTTCTGGGTCCTTTAGATTCAATCATCATTCCTACTACTCGACTGACTTTCCCATACCGTTTAAAAGAAGAAGTGCGCGGAATTTTATGAATGAGTTGTGCTACTTTCATGTTTACTCTCCTCTAACAAGCGTTCTTTTAATTTTTTCTTTATCTCCGTTAACTGACTATCAAAAGAAGCAACAAGACGCCCATACGAGGAGTCAATGACACAATCCATTTCCTGAAGATTTTCATCTGCGTAAATAAACAACCCAGCTTCTCCGTTTAATAAATCGAACAGTTCGCGTTTATGTTCACATACGTATGCATATTTTTTCGGAGAAACAAAAAGCTGGATTTCTTTATGTTCTCTAACTTCTTTTAAAGACCTCGCAACAAGTGATAAAAATGATTCATCCCTCTGAAGCTGTTCATTTAAAATCGTTTCCGCTAGAGTGAAACCTAATTCAAAAATGACTTCTTCAGATTGATTTATATATTCGTAGTACTGGTTCTTCGTTTCATCCACAATGTTTCGCGACATCGCTAATACATGTTCGTACTCTTTTTTTCCTCGAAGCAGTCCTTCTTCGTATCCTTCTTCATAGCCTCGCTTTTGTTCTTGTTGATACAGCAGCACCTTCTCTTCTTCCCACTGCTTTTTCAAACGTTCAACTTCATTTTGAGCTTGTTTGCGGTAAGCGTCTGCCTCAGCCTTTATCGTTTCAGCTTCGCTGTGCGCTTGCTCAATAACGTGCTGTGCATTTTCTTGCTGAAGATGTTCTTCTGTTGGCTCATCTTGTATCGGAAGACCAAAGGGAATGACTTGAATGTGCTTAGCATTTTCGTCTGAAAGTTTGTTCGTATAAGTTGATTTAATGATATTAGACAATAATATCGTCTCCTCCACCCCGAGCTAGTACGATTTCACCAGCATCTTCTAAACGTCTAATTGCTGCAACGATACGTGACTGAGCTTCCTCTACATCTTTTAAACGCACAGGACCCATAAATTCCATTTCTTCTTTAAACGTTTCTACCATACGGCTAGACATATTTTTAAAAATAATAGATTTCACTTCTTCACTTGCTACTTTTAAACTCAGCAATAAATCATCATTTTCTACATCTCGTATCACACGCTGAATAGAACGGTTATCGAGCGTTACGATATCCTCGAATACAAACATTCGCTGTTTAATTTCCTCTGCTAGCGCTGGATCTTGAATTTCAAGTGTATCAATAATGATTTTTTCAGTCGCTCGGTCTACTCCATTTAACACTTCAACTACCGCTTCTAAACCACCTGTTTGTGTATAGTCTTGAGTAACAGTAGCAGAAAGCTTTCTCTCTAAAATCTGCTCCACTTCATTAATGACTTCCGGAGACGTACTTCCCATGGTTGCAATCCGCCTTGCAATATCCGCCTGTCTTTCTTGAGGCAGTGATGATAAGATTTGTCCTGCCTGCGCAGACTCTAAGTAAGATAAAATAAGGGCAATCGTCTGAGGGTGCTCATGCTGAATAAAATTCAACAGCTGCATAGGATCAGCTTTTCTGGCAAAGTCAAATGGACGAACTTGCAGAGAAGAGGTTAATCGATTGATAATCATCATAGCCTGCTCTGGTCCAAGTGCTTTTTCTAATACCTGTTTCGCGTAGCTTACCCCTCCTTTTTCAAGGTAGTTTTGAGCAAGCGTTATTTGTTCAAACTCATGAAGCACGGCCTCTTTTAGAGAAGGTTCCACTTTTCTCACCGAAGAAATTTCAAGCGTTAATTGCTCAATTTCATCTTCACTGAGATGTTTATAGATAGAAGCTGATACATCCGGACCGAGAGAAATCAACAAAATGGCTGCTTTTTGCTTTCCTGTTAACTCATTTTTTTGCATAGTCTTTACCATTAGCTTCCCTCCTATTCTTCACTAATCCATGTTCGAAGCAGTTTTGTAAATTCTTCCGGGTCTTGCTTCGCTAACGTTTCAAGATTGCTTTTCGTTTCCTGTTCGGCATTTAAAACAGGGGCTTTTTGTGCTACTTCATACGCTTCAAATGTTTCATCGTACTCTTCATCATATCCGTCTTCATCTAAGTTTTGACGTCTTTTCCTAACTAACAGCACAATAAGAACTACAATAATAAGCAGCAGCACTCCCCCGATTATGTACATCCACGCCGGAATAGACCTTGCTGTGTTGTCAGTTGTACCTTGTCCATTAAACGGCTGAACAGAAACGGTAATCTTATCACTGACCGCGTTATCCGAAAGAGCTTTCGTATTTGCATCTTTTGAAATAGAAGTGCGGACAATCGTCCCTAACATTTTTTGAACGTCTGACTCCAGCGTATCAGAAACTTGTGATTTCCCTTTTGCATTGGATGGATCTATCATTACTTGAATCCCAAGATCTTGAATTTTGTATGGACTTTCGACAATTTCTTTATGAATTCGATTTACTTCATAATTAATTCGGTCTTCATTTTTTTCATAGTCTCCGTCTCCACTTGTTGTGCTAGACGAGTAATTTGTTGTATCTTCTTGCCCTGTTCCAGCAACGCCTCCATCTTGAGTGTTTTTTCCAGAAAATGTTTCATTAATTTTTTCAGCACTAACGGCAATTCCTTGCATATTATCTTTATCGACAGGCTCTACTAGTTTTTCTTCGCGATTTTCCTGCGTAAAATCAAGATCTGCCGTAACGGAGACCATCACTTTGTCTTGACCGACCAGTCTTCCTAGCATTTGCTGTACTTGACGCTGAATATCTCGCTCAACTTCTTTTTTAGCTTCGTTCTGCGAAGCAAATGAGTTAGAAACTGAATTCGTTTCATTTCCTTTTAAATCAAAGTACTCAAAATATTGGTTCATAATGACGATATTATCTGTAGGAAGGTTGGGCACACTTTTTGATACTAAATGATAAAGAGATTTAATTTGCTGATCGTCAAATTTATAACCAGCCTTTGTATTAAGCACAATCGATGCAGATGCTTCTCCCTGCTTTTCATTCGCCCATATGCTTTCATTTGGAAGAGTAATCATCACTTTTGCGTCGTTAACTCCTTGAATATTTTTCATCAAGTTAGCCAGTTCAGTTTGCATCGCATCAAGTTTTAACACATCAAATTCATTGTCTGTCATACCAAAGCTCGCATTTTTCCCAAAAAACGAATAGTCGATACTCCCGCTGTCAGGAATTCCTTGTGCAGCTAAATCGACTTTTAGCGAGTCAACGCTTTGTTCAGGTACTGAAATGGTTGTTCCGTTATCAGAGATTTCTGAAGGAACACTTCTAGCATCAAGTTCTGCTTTGATTTGTCCTGTTTCTTGAGCTGATAGATTGCTATAAAGAGGGACAAATTTATCCTTGTTTAAGAAAATAGATGCTAAACTAATGGCTAGAATAACCACAAGAGGGGCAGTGATAAGGGCTATTTTCTGTCCTTTTTTGCGGTTATTCCAAAAGACTTTCATCTTATCTCGATAAAGAGCTATTCTTTCATTCATGGTATTCCTCCGGTTATTACTATTTTCATTTCCTTTAATAACCGCTCAATTACATTTGCATTCTCATCATTTCCTGATAGGCTTCAACAGCTTTATTGCGTATTTCAAGAGCCGTTTGCATCGTAATACTTGCTTTCTGAGCAGTAATCATTACATCTTGGAGTTCGACGTTTTCTCCTTTAGCAAGCTTTTCAGTCGCTATATCCGAAGCACGTTGAGTATTGTTTAATTCATTGATCGAGTCTTTTAAAAAAGTTGAAAACTGTTGAGTTGTTTGTCCAGTGCTAGTAGAAGCTGCTGTTTTTGCTATTGCTACTTGATTGCTGATACCATTAATCATTTTACCACTCCTTTATTTCCCAATTTCTAACGCCTTTGTTAATAGACTTTTGTTTGTATTAAAGACCGTCACATTTGCTTCATAGGATCGAGTAGCACTAATCAAATCTGTCATTTCCTTTAAAGGGTCTACGTTCGGCATCTGCACGTATCCTTGGTCATTCGCATCTGGATGCGTCGGGTTGTATACTAAATTAAAAGGAGTATTATCTTCCACGATGTCTGTGACTTTTACACCATTGTTTTGATTTTTATTTATTTCGGAATGTAAGAGAGACGAAAAAGAAGGCGAACGATCAGACTGCATGACAACCATTTTTCTTTTATAAGGCTGCCACTCACCATTAACGTACGTTCCTCTTGTTGTTTCAGCATTCGCCATATTAGATGAAACAACGTCCATTCTTAAGCGATTGGCAGTTAAAGCTGAAGATGTAATATTCATATTTTGAAAAATAGTCAAATTTATTTACCTCCTCTAATGACTGTTTGAAGAGAATTAAATTTTCCATTTAAACGATCTACCAGTGCTTCATAGTAAATTTGATTTTCTGCCATATTCGCCATTTCTTTATCCATATCCACATTGTTTCCATTTGCTTGATAGGAAGTGTCTCCTTGCTGAGTAATCACTCGCTGAGACGAACCTGAAAATGGAATATGTTTTGAATCAGTCCGATACGCTTCTAATTCGTTATGTAATACATCTCGAAACTCACTCGTGCGCGAAACTGTTTTCGATTTATAATTTGGAGTATCAACATTTGCGATATTTTGTGCAATCGTCTGCTGTTTTTGTGATGCATAGCTAATTCCATTTTCAATTGTTTGAAAAGTAGTTGAAAACAATCCCAATTCTTACACCTGCTTATCTATTCTATTTTCCTCAAAAATGAGACAAATTTCGACTTTAGTACCATAGAACTTATTGTAAAAAAAACTGCATGCAATGTCTATCCTTTTTTAAGAACTTTTGGACTATAAACCAAAATTTTCATTCGTTTTCCAAGCATATTTTAACATCAATGCTATACTTTAGCTCTATTTTTTTAATTCGAAACCAAAATACATGTCATAAGACCTGAACAATATGTAATAAAAGTAACGATTTGTAATCGACTAGTATCTTTTTACTATTTTAAAGATTATATACTATAATTATTAGATTTTTATATGAGATTCGTTAAAGTTTTACAAAAATAGTGAACGAACCTCCTTAACTCTCTGGATACTAAGACCATACAAAAAAAGCACATAGGCTTTGCCCATGTGCTTTTTGGTTCTTAAACTTAGTTAGATTTTAATTTCTCAAGTTCTACTAAGAATTTGTTATTAAGAACTTTAATGTAAGTTCCTTTCATTCCTAAAGAACGTGATTCGATAACGCCAGCACTTTCCAATTTACGTAGCGCATTTACGATTACTGAACGTGTAATTCCGACGCGGTCAGCAATTTTACTTGCTACTAATAGTCCTTCATTTCCGTTTAACTCTTCGAAGATGTGCTCAATAGCTTCTAACTCACTGTATGATAATGAGCTAATTGCCATTTGTACAACAGCTTTGCTACGTGCTTCTTCTTCGATTTCTTCTGCTTTTTCACGAAGGATTTCCATACCTACTACCGTTGCACCGTATTCTGCAAGGATTAAATCATCGTCTTCGAACTGACGGTCTAAACGAGATAGTACAAGTGTACCTAGACGCTCTCCACCTCCGATAATTGGAACGATTGTTGTTAATCCTGCATCAAATAAGTCTTTATTTTCAACAGGGAAAGCTGTATATTGACTTTCAATGTTCAAGTTAGAAGATGTTTCTTGAATGTTAAATAGGCTTTGAGTATATTCTTCTGGGAATTGACGTGCTTCTAACATATCTTTCATGCGCGCATTCTCAATTTGCTGTTTAACAGCAATCCCTAGTAATTTACCACGACGGCTTACTACGAATACGTTTGATTCAATCACTTCGCAAAGCGTTTCAGCCATTTCTTTAAAGTTTACTGGTTTACCAGCTGCTTTTTGTAGCATTGCATTAATTTTTCTAGTTTTTCCTAATAAATCCATTATTACTCTTCCTCCTGCGATTTCAGTTCTATAAAATAAATTGACTCAAATCTTTGTTTTTAGCGATTTTTTCTAATTTTTCTTCCACGTACTGCGGAGTAATCACGATTTTCTCTAATGTTACTTCTGGTGCTTCAAACGATAAATCCTCTAGCAAACGTTCTAAGATTGTATGAAGCCTTCTTGCACCAATATTATCTGTATCTTGGTTTACCTGATATGCAATTTCTGCAATCTTACGTATAGCATCGTCAGAAAATTCAATTTGTATACCTTCAGTTTCCAATAATGCCGCATATTGCTTTAATAACGCATTATCTGGTTCTACTAAAATGTTTATAAAATCTTCAACGGTTAGCTTCGTTAACTCAACACGAATTGGGAATCGGCCTTGTAATTCAGGAATTAAATCTGAAGGTTTTGATACATGAAAAGCACCAGCTGCTACAAATAAAACATGATCCGTTTTGACTGCGCCATATTTTGTAACAATCGTTGATCCTTCTACAATTGGTAAAATGTCGCGCTGCACACCCTCGCGTGAAACATCAGCTGAAGATGAATTCCCACTTTTCTGAGCAATTTTATCAATTTCGTCAATAAAAATAATTCCATACTGTTCTGCACGATTCACAGCTTCCTGCGTTACTTCATCCATATCAATTAATTTTTGCGCTTCTTCATTTGTTAATACTTTTCGTGCTTCTTTAACAATGAGTTTACGCTTCTTTTGTTTTTTAGGCATAAAATTACTTAAGGCATCCTGCATGTTCATGCCCATTTGTTCCATACCCGAACCTTGTAACATATCAAACATAGAAGGCTGTTGCTCTTCTACTTCAATTGTGACATAATGATTTTCAAGCTCTCCTAAAGCAAGCTGATGAGCAATCTGTTTGCGCTTCGTTGCAATATTCGTTTCCTCATCTTGATCAGAATCCGTATCGCTTGACTGTGTACCATTTGAAAAAATCATTTCAAACGGATTTTTAAACGATTGCTGCTTCTTTTTGCTTGGAACAAGAAGCTCTACTATGCGCTTGTTTGCATTCTCTTCTGCACGATCACGCACGCCGTTCATCTTTTCTTCTTTCACAAGTCGAACTGACGTTTCCACTAAATCACGAACCATTGACTCTACATCGCGTCCTACATATCCAACTTCCGTAAATTTTGTTGCCTCAACCTTAATAAAAGGTGCACCGACAAGCTTAGCTAAGCGGCGTGCAATCTCGGTTTTACCCACACCTGTAGGACCAATCATTAAAATGTTTTTTGGCACAACTTCATCACGTAAAGATTCGTCTAGCAGACCGCGTCGATAGCGATTTCGCAGCGCAACAGCGACCGCTTTCTTTGCTTTCGTTTGACCAATAATATACTGATCGAGCTTTTCTACAATTTGTCGAGGTGTTAAATGAGAATTCATAAAAAATCCCCTTTCCTACAGTTCTTCTACAATAATATGATCATTTGTATAAACACATATCTCACTTGCTACATCTAAAGCCGCTTTTGCAATTTCTTTAGCTGTTAAATGTTCGCCTGCGTGTTGTTTTAATGCACGTCCTGCTGATAAAGCATAATTTCCGCCTGATCCAATTGCTAAAATGCCGTCGTCCGGTTCAATAACTTCACCCGTTCCGGATACTAACAGTAAGTTATCTTTGTTCATAACAATAAGCATTGCTTCTAACTTTCGCAATACTTTATCACTTCTCCATTGTTTAGCAAGCTCGACGGCCGCACGCTGAAGATTTCCGTTATACTCTTCAAGCTTCGCTTCAAATAATTCAAAAAGAGTGAATGCATCAGCTACTGAACCTGCAAAGCCGGCAAGAACTTGCCCTTGAAATAGACGTCTCACTTTTCGAGCGGTATGTTTCATCACAACAGCATTCCCGAACGTTACTTGTCCGTCCCCAGACATGGCACATTGACCGTTATGCTGAACCGCAAAAATTGTAGTAGCATGGAAAGTAGACAAATTAACTCCTCCTTTTATGCGCGAGGATGGTGATTCATATAAACTGCCTTTAAACGATCCTTCGTCACATGTGTGTATATTTGAGTGGTTGATAAATGTTCATGACCCAGCATTTCTTGAACTGTACGTAAATCTGCCCCTTCATTTAACATATGAGTCGCAAAAGTATGTCGCAAAACGTGTGGACTAATATGTATATTCTCAGCGGTCTTCTTTACTAACTGATCAATGACTAAGCGTATGCCTCGGTCCGTCAACGGCGTTCCCTTATAATTTAAAAAGAGTGAATGAGTATCGGAAGGAGTCTTTCTTAAAAGAAGTTTTCTTCCATTATCTATATATACTCTAAGAGCGTCCTTGGCATAACAGCCAAATGGCACGTACCGTTGTTTTTTCCCTTTTCCATATACGAGCAAAGTTTGAAGTGAAAAATTTATATCGCTAAGCTTAATAGATGCACATTCACTCACTCGTATTCCGGTAGCATACAGCAATTCTAATAGAGACTGATTACGCTGTCCTAATGGAGTTGTTAAGTCATTCATTTGAAATAATTTCACAATCTCCTCTTCATACAGGAAGCGAGGGTTTCTCTCTTCCTTTTTAGGAAGGGTAACGAGCGCAAATGGATTATCTTCTACTAATTCTTCTCTATTTAAGTAACGATAAAACGTTCTCAAACAAGAAATTTTGCGCGACATCGATCTTTTTGAATACTGCTTTTCATATAGGCGTGTTAAAAACAGCCTTGCATCAGCATATGTAACACTTTGTAGGTTTTGTATTTGCTCTTCTTGCATAAAAGACATGAAGATACCTATGTCTTTTTCATAGCAGTCAACTGTATATTTTGAATAGTTTTTCTCAATTTGTAAATATTCTAGAAAGGAATTTAATACATCTTTAACAAATTCCAATGTTATCACCTCACAAGGGCTACTAAATATTATCACAATTAAGTAGCCCTTGCAAACAATTTTGATTATTTTGTTGTAAAATTCTGAATAGTTTCCAATGCTCTTTTAGCAAGCGTTTCATTTCGTTCTTGTTTGTTTTTGATTCGCACTTCCAATTCTTTGAATAAGCCAAAGTTGGCATTCATCGGCTGGAAGTTTTTAGCGTTTGTATGTGTGATATAGTGAGCCATACTGCCAATTGCCGTTTCCTGCGGTAATACAACCAATTCTTCACCAAGCACAAGTCGAGCTGCATTCATTCCTGCCATTAATCCGCTCGCTGCTGATTCTACATATCCTTCTACTCCCGTCATTTGTCCAGCAAAGAATAAGTCATCACGCTCACGATACTGATACGTAGGTTTTAATAATTTAGGAGAATTAATAAACGTATTTCTATGCATAACTCCGTAGCGTACTACCTCTGCATTTTCTAAACCTGGGATTAAGCTTAATACTTCTTTTTGTGCTCCCCATTTTAAATGTGTTTGAAAACCTACTATATTATAAAGTGTACCTGCCGCATCATCTTGACGAAGCTGAACTACTGCATAAGGTCGCTTTCCTGTTTTTGGATCTTCTAACCCAACTGGTTTCATTGGTCCAAAGAGCATCGTTTTTTCTCCACGTGAAGCCATAACTTCAATTGGCATACATCCTTCAAAATAAATTTCTTTCTCAAATTCTTTTAAAGGAACCGTCTCTGCATTGATTAATGCTTCATGAAAACGTTGGAATTCTTCTTTTGTCATTGGACAATTTAAATAGGCAGCTTCTCCTTTGTCATAGCGAGATTTAAGATATACTTTATCCATATCAATACTGTCTTTTTCAATAATAGGCGCAGCCGCATCGTAAAAATATAAATAATCTTCACTTGTTAACGCACGCAGCTTTTCCGATAAATCTTTTGAGGTTAACGGACCTGTTGCAATAACAGTTGGCCCTTGTGGAATTTCTGTAATCTCTTCATTAACAACCGTTACATTCGGATGGTTTTTAACGCTTTCTGTTACACGTGCGGCAAATTCGTGACGGTCAACAGCTAGTGCTCCACCTGCTGGAACTGCGCACTCGTCTGCTGAACGAATAATAACAGAGTCTAATAATCGCATTTCTTCTTTTAAAACACCCACTGCATTTGTTAATGTATTCGCACGCAGTGAATTACTACATACTAATTCAGCAAATTTGTCCGTATGATGCGCAGGTGTTTGCTTCACTGGTCTCATCTCATAAAGGCGGACTTTCAAACCACGCTTTGCGATTTGCCAAGCGGCTTCACTTCCAGCAAGTCCTGCTCCGATAACATTAATTACTTGTTCATTCATTGTAAATCCTCCAACTTCGTTTCTATCTTTTCTATCATTTTCCTTATTTATTCGCTTGTCTTTTCCTTTTTTAACGGGACAAAGAAAATGCGACATTACTCAATGTCGCTAATAACGTTTCCATTTTAGCACATGAAGCAATGTCGCCGCATCTTATATAACTGCTATTTTTAAATTTAAAGTGTGGGAATTCATCCCATTCTCTTTTACTGCTGAGCTTCCTCTTTATAATCACAACTTGTACAGACGACTTGAGTTCCTTTTTTCTGTTTCTTCTCTACAAGCAGATTTTCACATTTTGGACATTTTCTTGCAATCGGCTTATCCCAAGATACGAAATCACAGCTCGGGAATCGATCACAACCATAAAATGTACGCTTTTTCTTCGATTTTCGCTCCACGATATTTCCTTCTTCACATTTCGGACACTTCACACCAATTTCTTTTACAATTGGCTTCGTGTTGCGACAATCAGGAAAATTAGAGCATGCCATAAATTTTCCGTAGCGCCCCATTTTGTATACCATAGGTGAACCGCATTCTTCACAGTCTTCTCCGGCCGGTTCATCTTTAATCTCCACTTCGCGCATTTCTTTTTCAGCATGTTCTAAGCGTTTTTCAAAATCACTGTAAAATTCGTCAATAACACGCACCCATTGAACATTACCATCTTCCACTTCATCCAAATCATTTTCCATTTTAGCTGTAAACTCTACATCTAAAATTTCCGGAAAAAACTCCAATACAAGCTCTAGTACAATTTCTCCAAGTTCCGTTGGAACAAAACGCTTGTTATCGAGTGCTACGTACCCGCGCTTTTGAATGGTGTCAAGTGTTGGAGCATATGTAGATGGTCGGCCAATGCCTAGCTCTTCTAATGTCTTGACTAAACGAGCCTCTGTGTATCTTGGCGGCGGCTGTGTGAAGTGCTGCTTTTCATCAATGTCCTTAGAATAAGCTACTTCTCCTTCTTCTAAGTCTGGAAGAAGATTTTCTTTTTCCTCTACTTGATCATCATTGCCTTCAACATACACTTTCATAAAGCCTGGAAATTTAACTTTTGAGCCGTTCGCTCTAAATGTTACGTCTCCATTTTTCAAATCTACAGCCATCGTATCCATAATAGCAGGTGCCATTTGACTAGCAACGAAACGCTCCCATACTAACTTATACAATCGATACTGATCACGTGATAGGAACTCTTTTACCTCTCCTGGTTTACGAAGAGCTGAGGTTGGACGAATCGCTTCGTGGGCATCTTGCGCGTTCGAATTTTTCTTTTCTTTACGCTTTTCTGTTGCCACAAACTGATTTCCATATGCGTTAGTAATGTAATCTCTAGCTTCTGTTTGAGCTGTTTCTGAAATACGAGTAGAATCGGTACGCATGTATGTGATAAGACCTACTGTACCTTCTTTACCTAAATCAATTCCTTCATATAACTGCTGTGCAATCATCATTGTTTTTTTCGCTCGGAAGTTCAGTTTCCGCGCTGCCTCTTGTTGCAATGAAGACGTGGTAAAAGAAGGAGCTGCATTACGCTTTCGCTCACGTTTTGTTACTTTAGAAATTGAAAATTCATTTCCATCTAACTGTTTAACAATGTTGGTTACATCATTTTCATTCGATAGCTCTACTTTTTTTCCTTGATATTCGATCAACTGGCCTTCGAACTGGTCGTTCCCTTTTTGAAAAGTAGCTTTTACCGTCCAGTATTCTTCTGGTATAAACTTTGCAATTTCTTTTTCACGATCAATAATTAACCGCACTGCAATCGATTGAACTCTTCCAGCACTTAATCCTTTTTTTACTTTTTTCCAAAGCAATGGACTGATGTTGTAGCCAACCAGCCTGTCGAGAATACGACGTGCTTGTTGAGCATCTACTAAATCCATATTAATTGCTCGTGGATGTTTAAAAGATTCTTTAATCGCTTCTTTTGTAATCTCGTTAAATACTACGCGACAATCCGATGTAATATCTACATCCAAACTGTGTGCCAAGTGCCATGCAATCGCTTCTCCTTCACGGTCTGGATCGGCTGCTAGGTAAATCTTTTTTGCTTTTTTAGCCGCTGTTTTTAGCTCTTTTAAAACCGGGCCTTTCCCGCGAATTGTAATATATTTCGGATTGTAATCCTGTTCAATATCAATTCCCATTTGACTTTTAGGTAAATCGCGAACATGTCCCATCGATGCTTTCACTTTATATTTCTTTCCTAAATAACGTTCAATTGTTTTAGCCTTTGCAGGCGATTCTACAATTACTAGGTAGTCAGACATCTATTTGTTCCTCCTCAAGAGGTAGAATAAAATCTTCATTATTATTAAATATTTGGTTCTTGTTTGTCAAATGTCCAAAAGAGAAGTCATACGATTTTACTACGTATCTCACTAGTATTTCATACCATGCAAGAATATGACTACTTTGAAACATTCATCTTATATACATCATTTCATCTGTAATATCAGCAGCGCTTTGCACAAGTTTTGCCCCTAATTGGATTAACTTATTCGTTCCACATGATGTTTCTTCAAAAATAGAACCCGGTATGGCAAATACTTCTCTTCCTTGTTGAAGCGCCTGGTCGGCAGTAATAAAAGATCCACTTCTTTCTTTTGCTTGCACCACCAAAGTGCCTCCTGTTAATCCGCTAATGATTCTGTTTCTGCGAGGAAAAAACCATTTTGTTGGCTTCATAAACGGGGCATATTCAGAAAGTAGCAAATGATGCTGCGCAATTTCTCTTGCTAAATTTTGGTTTCCTCTTGGGTAAATATTATAAAACCCTCCGCCTAAAACTGCAATCGTTTTAGCTTTTTCAGCAATAGCGAGTTCATGAGCAGCCTGGTCGATTCCTAGAGCTAGTCCACTTACAACGACAAATTCTTCATGCAGCATCGGCTTAACAATATGAGTCAGAGCTGCAGTTCCATATGAAGTAGGCTTCCTTGTTCCTACAACGCTTAAGCTTGCCGGAGCATGTAAAAGAGATACGTTTCCTCTTGCAAATAGTACCCAAGGCGGATCATAAATATGGCGCAAAAGCTCAGGATATTCATCATCTAAGATGGTAACACATTCAATATTCTCAGCGTCATATTTATCTAGAATATCTCGTATTGGAATAGTTTGCAAATCTTTTTTTATTTGATTAGCACGTTCAATCGAGAGAGTCAATAGTTTTTGAAGCTGTGATGGAGAGTACTCGTAGAGATTTTGTAATGAAGAATTCTGTTGAAGTAGCGTAAAAATTTGTTTCCAATTAACAGATGGACAATGTGCTAAATGAATTAATTTTTCCCGTAAACCAGACATTCTACAATCTCCTTTTTAAATGGACAAAATAGCCCCCGATCAAAGGAGGCTATATGTCTTCTATTAATGAGTCTTACACTGCTCGTAAATGCCTTGTTCTTTTAACACTTTAATAAGTGTTTCTCCCATAACAGATGGTGTTTCAGCTACTTGGATACCACACTCATTCATTGTTTTGATTTTTTCAGAGGCTGTCCCTTTACCACCTGAAATAATAGCACCAGCATGGCCCATACGTTTTCCTGGAGGTGCTGTTTGACCGCCAATGAAGCCGACAACAGGTTTTGTCATATTTGCTTTTACCCATTCTGCCGCTTCTTCTTCTGCCGTACCGCCGATTTCTCCAATCATAATCACGGCATACGTATCTTCATCTTCATTAAATGCTTTTAATACATCGATAAAGTTTGTCCCATTCACTGGGTCACCGCCGATACCAACAGCTGTTGATTGACCAATACCAGCCTCAGAAAGTTGATGAACAGCTTCATATGTTAATGTACCAGAACGCGAAACTACACCTACATGACCTTTTTTGTGAATGTACCCTGGCATAATTCCAATTTTACATTCTTCCGGTGTAATAACACCTGGGCAGTTAGGTCCTACAAGGCGCGTACGTTTTCCTTCCATATAACGCTTTACTTTTACCATATCTAATACTGGAATACCTTCTGTAATACAAATAACTAAATCTAGATCTGCGTCAACTGCTTCAATGATGGAGTCAGCTGCGAATGCTGGCGGAACATATACAACAGAAGCCGTTGCGCCTGTTTTTTCTTTTGCCTCGGCAACCGTATTAAATACCGGTACACCTTCCACTTCTAAACCGCCTTTACCTGGCGTTACGCCACCAACAATTTTCGTTCCATATTCTAACATTTGTTGTGTATGAAAAAGGCCAACTCCGCCTGTAATTCCTTGTACAATTACTTTTGTATCTTGATTAATAAATACGCTCATTCCTATCCCCCAGCCTTTCTATTTCACTAGTGAAACGATTTTTTGTGCGCCGTCTGCCATAGATTCAGCAGCTGTGATATTTAAGCCTGATTTTTGTAAAATTTCTTTTCCAAGTTCAACGTTTGTTCCTTCTAAGCGAACAACTAATGGAAGGCTTAATCCAACTTGTTTCGTTGCTTCGACAACACCTGTTGCAATAACATCACATTTCATAATCCCGCCGAAAATATTAACGAAAATGCCTTTTACGTTTTGGTCAGATAAAATAATTTTGAATGCTTCTGTTACTTTTTCAGCAGTTGCGCCGCCCCCAACATCTAGGAAGTTAGCAGGGTCGCCTCCGTAATGCTTAATAATATCCATCGTTGCCATCGCTAAACCTGCACCGTTTACCATACAACCGATATTACCATCTAGTGAAATGTAGCTTAAATCGTATTTAGATGCTTCGATTTCTTTAGCATCTTCCTCTTCAAGGTCACGATATTCAAGAATATCCTTTTGACGATAAAGCGCATTCGAATCAAAGTTTAACTTCGCATCCAATGCCATAACGTCTCCGTCACCTGTTACAACAAGAGGATTAATCTCTGCAATTGAGCAGTCTTTTTCAACAAATACTGTATATAAACCCGTCATAAATTTAACTGCTTTTCCAACTAATTCTTTTGGAATATTGATATTAAATGCAAGTCTGCGAGCTTGGAATGCTTGTAAACCAATCGCAGGATCTACATATTCTTTAAAGATTTTTTCAGGCGTTTTTTCCGCCACTTCTTCAATTTCAGTTCCACCTTCTTCAGAACCCATCAATACAACTTGAGACGTTGCACGATCAAGAACTAAACCGATGTAGTATTCTTTCTTAATATCGCATCCCTCTTCAATTAACAAGCGCTTAACTTCTTTTCCTTCAGGGCCTGTTTGATGCGTTACGAGGGTCTTTCCTAAAATATCTTGTGCATATGTACGAACTTCATCTAAGTTTTTTGCTACTTTGACACCGCCCGCTTTACCGCGTCCACCAGCATGGATTTGTGCTTTCACCACTGATACTTGTGAACCTAATTCCTTTGCTGCTTCAACCGCCTCTTCAACAGTAAAAGCTACTCGACCGTTTGGTACTGCAACCCCATATTTTCTGAGTAGTTCTTTTCCTTGATACTCATGGATATTCATTTCCCATCCTCCTAACATAATCAACCACAAAACTATACTGCACAAAATAGACTGCGCTTTCATTGTATAAAAATAATTGTCTAATTGTCTACTATTCTAGTGAAAAATATTGAAATAATAAGAAAATTGATATTTTTATGGAGATAGTACTTAACCATACCTTATGAAGTTGATGAGACTCTGCAGACGTTAAACATGTGGTTAATCATGTAAATTGACCTTTATAGCTAAAGCAAACTGTGAGGGAAAACATTCACGAACTTTACCCAATGCAATATCTCCACTTAAATAGGCTACATTCTTTTTGAGCCTAAAATCCCGCGCGTGAAACATGCGCTAAAAAGCAGAGATATACACGGGTAGCATGTTCTATTTCACTTGGTTTTTTATCGGGGCAAAAGATCGGCGATGTTCTGGCAAAATCCCATATTGTTCGATGGCTTCTAAATGTTGTTTTGTTCCATATCCCATATGTTTTTCGAATCCGTATGCAGGATAGCGTTCAGCAAGTTCTTTCATCATTCGATCTCGCGTCACTTTTGCAATAACAGAGCTTGCAGCAATCGAAATACTTGTAGCATCGCCTTTAATGATTGACTGCTGCGAAATAGGCACGGGCAGCTTCATCGCATCAATAAGCAGTTCATCAGGCTGAACGGCTAGCAGTTCAATTGCTTCAGTCATTGCCTTTTTTGTTGCTTCATAAATATTAATAGAATCAATTACCTCTGCACCTATAATGCCTATACCAATAGCAACAGCTTTTTCACAAATTTTCTCATAAAACTCTTCTCGCTTTGCCTCTGATAACTTCTTTGAATCTGTCAGACCAGGGAGAAAAAAATCAGAGGGCAAAATAACAGCAGCTGCTACTACCGGTCCTGCTAGCGGTCCTCTTCCTACTTCATCTACTCCGGCAATATAGGTTGCTCCTTGACTGTATAATTCGTTTTCATATGTCATCATCTCATCAAACTGTTTCTTTAGGCGCTCAGCAGCTTCAAATTGCCTTTGTTTTTGAATAATAACCTGCTGCACACCTTTACGTTCATCTTGAGCATATGCCTTAAATAAAGCATCCTCTGGACTGCTCACTTGCTTTAGTTTCTCTTTTATTTCCTTAATACTCTTTTTCATTAGCTCCACCTTCTTTATATCAACTTTTTCGCACGGCACCTTTATATAAAAAACGCCTCATGCTAAAAAGGCAGAGGCGTTTTTGTTTCAGTTTGCAATGTGTTGCTTACAGCTGTTGGTCAGCTTCATTTGGATCATCAAAAGTAAAGGTGCCAATTTTATCCGTTCGAATTTCTCGAAGAACAAGCTCAGCTGTTTTATCGTAATCCACCATGCCGCCACCCATTAAACAGCCGCGGCGCGATCCGATTGCATCAAACAGCTCTACAATATCTTCAGGGATTTCAGTTAAATCATAACGCTGCTTTAACTGTTCCGGGTAATGACTAGATAAGAAGCGTAGAGCATAAACAGCGACATCTTGCATATTTAAAATAGTATCTTTAATAGCACCCGTTGTCGCAAGCTTATATCCAACTGTTTCATCCTCAAACTTCGGCCACAAAATACCAGGTGTATCAAGCAGCTCCAGCTCATTTCCTACCTTAATCCACTGCTGTGCTTGCGTCACACCTGGACAATCCCCGGTCTTCGCAATTTTTTTGCTGGCAAGTCGATTAATCAGCGTCGATTTACCGACGTTAGGAATCCCTACAATCATTGCTCGAATAGCGCGGGGTTTTTTAACTCCTTTTGCGCGCATACGGTCAAACTTCTCTTGAAGAAGTTCTTTGGAAGACGAAACAATTTGTTTCATTCCTTTACCTGCTTGTGCATCAATAGCCAAGGCATAAATACCTTTTTCTTTATAATAATCTAGCCACTGCTGAGTAACGCGCGGATCAGCTTTGTCCACTTTATTCAGCAATACGATTCTTGGTTTGTTCACGATAATCTCATCAATCATTGGATTTCGCGATGATTGCGGAATGCGTGCATCAACCAGTTCGTATACAATATCAATTAATTTTAGCTTTTCAGTTACTTGTCTTCTGGCCTTGGCCATATGACCAGGGAACCATTGAATTGTCATATTTTACTCACCTTTTATTTTTTACTTTGCAAAACGTGCTTCTTTAATTGGCCAGTATACGGCACTCGTTTTCCCAAGCACCTTGTCCATGCTCACAAAGCCAATCTGACGGCTATCTTTACTGTAACGTCGATTGTCCCCCATCACGAACAAATAACCTTCTGGCACGGTTTTTTTACCGGTTACGTCTTCTAGTTTAAAATCTTCGGTTAAATTACCGTCAATCACTTCTTTTTTATACTGATCTAAATAGGGCTCTTTATAAGCTTTTCCATTCACATACAGCGTATCGTTTCGATACTCAATATGATCACCCGGTAGTCCGATAATACGTTTTATGTAATCTTTTTCCTCTGTAGCATGAAAAACAATAATATCAAAGCGATCAGGGTCACCAATTTTATAGGAGAACTTATTTACAATCATTCGATTTTGATCATGCAACGTAGGCATCATAGAAAGTCCATCTACTACAATCGGTGCAAACAAAAAATAGCGAATTACAACAGCTAACAGTACGGCAATGGCGATTGCTTTTATCCATTCCCATAGTTCATTTTTCTTTCGAGCCATCTTTAGTCCTCCAACTCTTATGTCGTACCTTTATTTTAAACGATAATGTTTGAAACGCCTAATTAATAGAATAAAAAATGATGACTTGTGCGTCTATTTTTACTGTCAGAGAACGAATCGTTCTAAAAAAACATTTGAAAAAAGGAGCTTGTATGAACAAGCTCCCCTTTACTATTATCGAATTTCTTTAATACGCGCAGCTTTACCACGTAATTCACGTAGGTAATAAAGTTTCGCACGGCGTACTTTACCGCGGCGCATTACTTCGATTTTTGCAATTTTTGGCGTATGAAGTGGGAATGTACGCTCTACACCTACACCGTAAGAAATCTTACGTACTGTAAATGTTTCGCTGATACCACCGCCACGACGCTTAATAACAACACCTTCAAATACCTGAACACGTTCACGAGTACCCTCAACGATATTTACGTGTACACGTACAGTATCACCAGGACGGAACGTAGGAAGATCTGTTTTTAATTGTTCTTTTGTAATCTCTTCGATTAATTTTTGCATCGCGTGTTTCAACTCCTTCCAACAGACGCTCATAACAATGCTTTTCAATCATTGCAGCGGAACATCGTTATAGGTGACCAGACATCTGCCCAAGCCACAAAATCTATCTTAGCACACTCTTATACCGTATGCAACAGGGTTTATGCATAAATTTTACGGATTTATAAAAGCTGATTTTCTTCTTTTAATTGGGACAACAGTTTCTTTTGCTCTTCGGTTAACTCCATTTTTTCAAGCATATCCGGTCTTCGAAGCAATGTTCGCTTTAAAGACTCTTTTTGACGCCACTGTTCAATTTTTTTATGATTTCCTGACATAAGTACTTCAGGAACTGTTAAGCCTCTAAAATCAGCAGGACGCGTATAATGCGGGTGTTCTAGTAAACCCGTGCTATGTGAGTCCTGTACAGCTGAATGATTATTGCCAAGCACATCAGGAAGCAGGCGAACAACACTATCGATCACTACCATTGCCCCAAGCTCTCCTCCGGTTAATACATAGTCACCAATTGAAATTTCATCCGTTACCAACTGCTCACGAATTCTTTCATCATACCCTTCGTAATGACCGCAAATAAAAATTAGATGATCTTCTGCTGCTAGTTCTTCTGCTTTTGCCTGCGTATAGCGTTCACCTTGGGGACAAAGCAAAATTATGCGGGGCTTTTTAGCTGTTTCAGTAAGCTTTTCTACGGCGTCAAAAATAGGCTGCGGAGTCAATACCATTCCAGCACCTCCGCCGTACGGATAATCATCCACGTTTTGATGTTTGTTCGTAGAATATTCTCGGAAATTAACCACATTCAGTTCAACCGCATCTTTTTCCTGTGCTTTCTTCAAAATTGATTCACCAAAAACACCATCAAACATAGAAGGAAATAACGAGAGTACATCAATTTTCATTAGTCCAATAACCCTTCCATTACTGTAATAACAATCTCTTTTTCATCTACGTCAATAGATTGTACAACATCGTCGATATAAGGAATAAGAACTTCTTTTCCACCTTTTTTAACGACCCACACATCATTAGCTCCCGGTGTTAAAATTTCTTTGACCTTTCCTACCTCTACACCGTCTTCTGTCTTTACCGTGCAGCCAATAATTTCATGGAAATAGAATTCACCATCTTCTAAATCTGTTAGCTGCTCTTCAGGAATTTTCACTTCGCAGTTTTTGTACTGCTCAACATCATTTACATTGTGATAGCCTTCGAATGTAAGCAAATCAAAATTTTTATGCCTACGGTGGCTTGCTACAGTTACTTCTACCGGCTCGCTTTGTTTTTCTTTGAAGATATAAAGCTTATTTCCTTTTTCATAGCGCTCATCAGCAAAATCCGTAGTTGATACAACACGAACTTCTCCTTTTACACCATGGGTATTCACAATTTTTCCAACCTTAAACCATTTCATGCTTCTTCACCTCTATCTAATCTCAACAACTTTGCTATCTTTTATAATAATTGTTTTACTTTCTTTTATCTTTCCCCAATCATCACCGATCTTTACCTCTACTAAGGCATCTAGTTCAGTTTCAACAAGTTCGCTCCCTAAAGGAAGCTTTTCTAATTGCGTCAGCTGAAAGTTCAACACTTCAATTTTTTCAAGGCGAGCGGATCTTTCTTTTTTAAATTGACTATGTAATAAGGATGAACCTTTATTGGCTTTTTCCATGTGCTTTAACTGAAATTTCAGCTGTTCTATTTCCTTTTCAAGCGCCTGCTTACGGTTTACAAAACGATTTTCAAGATCTTGCTTGCTTGCTTCAGTTAACACTTGTTTCACAACCACTTTTTGAATAATGTTCAAAACGTTCCCTCCGCCCTCAAAATAATGACTCTGTGCTTTTTGCATGCATATTGAATAGCTGCTTGGTCGCAAAAGACTTACTGTGATCAAAAGGTTCATCTTATCATAACATAAAAAAAGGGCGAGGTTATCCCTCTCCCTTTTTGATTACTCTTGAATTTTCACATACACTTTTTTACCTTGCTGTGATGCTGCTGCATTCACAACAGTTCGAATCGCTTTTGCAACGCGGCCTTGTTTGCCAATTACTTTGCCGACATCTTCTTGGTGAACAGTAAGGATGTACGTCACTTGACGTTCATCTTCTTGTTCTTCCACTTTAACATCAGCAGGGTAATCAACAAGCGGCTTTACAATTGTTTCGATTAGTGATGTCATCTTGAGTGAAATTATTTTCCTAATTTAGCATTATGGAATTTTTCCATGATGCCTTCGTTAGAGAAAAGGTTACGAACTGTATCAGATGGTTTAGCACCATTTTGTAACCATTTAAGAGCTAGCTCTTCATCGATTTTAACTTCAGCTGGTTGAACTACAGGATTGTAAGTTCCAACTACTTCGATGTAACGTCCATCACGTGGTGAACGAGAGTCTGCTGCTACGATACGATAGAAAGGAGATTTTTTAGCTCCCATACGTTTTAAACGAATTTTTACTGCCATTTTATAAAGCACCTCCGAATATGTTTCAACAAGATAATATAATATCAAATAGGTAAAATGTTTGTAAAGGTTTTTTTCTTAACACTAGAAAAATATTTTATTTCTTTTGGTTTTTCAGTCCAAATCAAGCATTTTATCATGAAAAGAATGGAAGTTTCATACCCTTTTTCTTGCCTTTTGACATATTTGTCATTTGTTTCATCATTTTTTTCATGTCTTCAAATTGCTTAAGCAAACGGTTAACTTCTTGCACAGAACGTCCGCTTCCTTTTGCAATACGCTTTCTTCGACTTGCATTAATGATTTCAGGGTTTGTTTTTTCCGCTTTCGTCATAGAACGAATAATTGCTTCTACATGATTAATTTGCTTTTCATCAACCTGCAGATTTTTGAGCCCCTTTACTTTATTGGCGCCAGGAAGCATACCAATTAACTCATCAAGCGGTCCCATTTGACGCACTTGAGCAAGTTGATCTAAAAAGTCATCAAATGTAAATGACTGCGTGCGCAGCTTAGCTTCAAGCTCTTTTGCTTTTTCAGCATCTACATTTGCCTGAGCCTTTTCGATAAGCGTCAGCATATCACCCATACCTAAGATACGGGAAGCCATACGCTCTGGATGGAATGCCTCAATAGCATCCATTTTTTCTCCAAGACCGACAAACTTAATTGGTGTATCCGTTACTGCACGAATAGAAAGCGCTGCACCACCGCGAGTATCGCCGTCTAGTTTCGTTAATACAACTCCAGTTAATCCTAATTGCTTATTAAAGCTATCCGCAACGTTTACTGCATCTTGACCCGTCATCGCATCGACAACAAGGAAAATTTCATTAGGGTTAGAAAGCTCTTTAATCTGTTCTAACTCCTCCATTAGATTTTCATCAACATGCAAACGTCCCGCTGTATCAATTAATACATAATCGTGATGCTCTTCTTTTGCATGAGCAATCGCTTGTTTCGCAATCTCCACAGGACTTACTTGATCACCTAATGAAAAAACAGGCATGCTAAGCTGTTTTCCTAGTGTTTCAAGCTGTTTAATAGCTGCTGGACGATAAATATCTGCTGCTACAAGCAATGGATTACGGTTATATTTTTTACGTAATAAATTGGCAAGTTTACCAGTTGTTGTTGTTTTACCTGCACCTTGAAGTCCAACCATCATAATTACAGTTGGAGCTTTTGGAGCTACCGCAATTTTACTTTGCTCTCCGCCCATAAGTGCAGTTAATTCTTCTTGTACAACCTTAATAACTTGTTGTCCAGGCGTTAAGCTCTTAAGAACGTCTTGACCTACAGCACGTTCGCTTACGCGCTTAACAAAGTCTTTTACTACTTTAAAGTTTACATCGGCTTCTAAAAGGGCAAGTCTAACTTCACGCATCATTTCTTTAACATCAGCTTCGTTAACTTTTCCTTTTCCTTTTAACTTTTGCAGTGTGCTTTGCAAACGGTCGGCTAATCCTTCAAATGCCATATACGCCGCCCCCTAATCTAATTTCTCGAGCGAATCAAGAAGAGAAGAAAGCTTGCTGTTCTTGTGTAAATCAGCTGCAAGTTCGTCTTTCAGTTGTTGAACAATTGATTGACGCTCTTGAAACCGTTGAAATAACAATAGCTTTTCCTCATATTGTTCAAGCATTTGCTCTGTACGTTTTATATTATCATAAACTGCTTGACGACTCACATCAAATTCTTCCGCTATTTCACCGAGGGAATAATCATCCAAGTAATAAAGTGACATATAACTTCTTTGTTTGGGCGTTAACAGCGCCTGATAGAAGTCAAATAAGTAATTCATTCTTGTTGTTTTTTCGAGCATATGCACGCTCTTTTCAACCATCTGACCGCCCCCTTGTTAAGTGAAAAGCCTTTACATGTTAATAGTTTAACTAGGCTAGGTTTGAATGTCAAGTTTTTTCCTTAACACCTGTCATTTTCTTCGTTAAAATATATTGAGACATAACTACATCAATTCAATCTAAAGACAAGCAAATAAAGTAAATGAACTCGTATGAATCACTGGTTACACCGCTGTTGATTTTCGTGCAAGACTTCGCTTTTCGCGGGCGGCCGATGAGCCTCCTCGTCGCTTACGCTCCTGCGGGCTCTCCCCCCTTCCGCTTTTCCCTCAAGAGTCTTCGCCTTGCTCTCCAATCAACAGCTAGAAGCCACTGCATACATGAAACCTCCGTTCACCATCACCATAAAAAAATCCGAACGAGTTTGATTCATCGTTCGGATCTTCCACCAACTAAACTACTTTTGTCGCAGCCTCTTTAAAGATTATGCCTCTTTTTCTGCTTCTTCTTCTACAGCATTGGCAAATAATCCATAGATATATTGCTCAGTATCAAACGGCTGAAGATCGTCTACTTTTTCTCCAAGACCAACGAATTTAACGGGAAGCTTCAGTTCGTTTCGAATGGCAAGAACAATTCCGCCTTTAGCTGTACCATCTAATTTCGTTAACACAATTCCCGTCACGTTTGTAGCTTCTGAGAATGTTTTAGCCTGACTTAAAGCGTTTTGGCCTGTCGTTGCATCAAGCACAAGGAGTACTTCATGAGGAGCACCGGGAATTTCTCGCTCAATAACACGCTTTACTTTTTCTAATTCTTTCATTAAATTCACTTTGTTTTGAAGGCGCCCTGCTGTATCACATAGTAAAACATCTGCTTTTCGAGCCTTGGCTGATTGAACAGCGTCATACATAACAGCGGCAGGGTCAGAACCTGCGGATTGCTTAATAACATCAACACCAACGCGCTCTCCCCATACTTCTAACTGCTCAATCGCACCGGCACGGAATGTATCACCTGCTGCCATTACTACTTTCTTGCCCTCTTGCTTAAATTTATGCGCAATTTTCCCAATAGTTGTTGTTTTTCCAACGCCGTTTACCCCTACAAACAAAATAACCGTTAAATCATTTTGCTGCATATTCAGTGCACCAAGCTGCTCTTCACCAGATTCATAAATATCAATTAATTTCTCGGAGATGACAGCCTGTACATCTTGAGGGTCCTTGATGTTCCGGCGTTTCACTTCCGACTTTAAGTCATCAATTAAATCCAACACGGTAGCCACACCGACGTCAGCACTAATTAAAATTTCTTCTAATTCCTCGAAAAACTCTTCGTCTACTTGACGATAGCGAGATACTAAATCATTAACGCGTTCTGAAAAAGAATTGCGCGTTTTTGATAGTCCATCTTTAAATTTTTGTGTAACAGAATCCGTTTGCATTGTAATTTTTTCTTTTAGTTTCTTAAAAAAGCTCATTCGTACCACCCTTTCATTCTATGAGTTAAACATATTGCTTTGATTCTTCTAAACGAACAGAGACTAATTTAGATACGCCCGATTCTTGCATTGTCACACCATACAGTACGTCAGCTTCTTCCATTGTACCTTTTCGGTGAGTAATGACAATAAACTGTGTTTGATTACTAAACTTGCGTAAATACGTAGCAAAGCGATGAACGTTTGCTTCATCAAGCGCCGCTTCTACTTCATCTAGCACACAAAACGGAACTGGACGTACTTTCAAAATAGAAAATAGAAGAGCAATGGCTGTTAAGGATCGCTCGCCACCTGACAACAACCCTAAATTCTGCAGTTTTTTCCCAGGAGGCTGGGCAACAATTTCCACTCCTGTATTTAATAAATCTTTTGGATCTGTTAATTTCAAATCCGCTTTTCCTCCACCGAATAGTGAAGAGAACACTGTACCAAATTCATTGCGAATACGCGAGAAGGTATCAGAAAAACGTTTTTTCATCTCCTCATCCATTTCTTCAATAACTTGATATAGCGTATTTTTTGCTTCGTCAAGGTCCGCTCGCTGCGTATTTAAAAATTCATAGCGTTCTGAAACGCGGTCATATTGTTCAATAGAACCTAAGTTTACGGTTCCTAATTCATCAATTGCCAACTTAATCAGCTTGATTTTTTTCCTCGCTTCTTGAATATCTAACGTTAAAGGATACTTTTCTTTTGCTGCTTCAAAGCTAATTTTGTACTCTTCTGTCAGCTGCTGCAGACGGCTGTCTAGCTCTACATCAATTCGATTGATTTTGACTTCTTCATCTTTTAAAGCATCCGCAATTTGCTTGTACTGACGCTGCAGCTCTTTTACAATCCTCTCTTCGTCTTCAAGTTTATTCTGAGCTTTTAACCGCTCTGATCTGCAGTCATCCATTAATTTTAACGTTTCTGTCTTTTCTTTTATTCGCTCATGCGCCGCTTCTTCAAGCTGAAGTTCACCCGAGTCGTTGCTCGTGATTTCACTTGTTAGAAGAGAAAGGTCATCTGTAGCTTCAGACAAACGTTGAATAGTTTGATCAAGCTCAAAGCACACTCTTTCGTATTTTTCTTGCTGATTTGTCAAAAGCTGCTCTTTTTTTGCAAGAAGTACTTTCACTTCTGTAAGCTCATGTTGAACCGTTTCTTTAGACGTTTGCTGTGTATGCTTGCGTGCAGCTAACTCTTCAATGCTTTTCTCTAATACATTTGCTTGCTGCTGATTTCCTTGCAAACTCGTATGTAGCTCATCAATTCGAGCAGACAAGCTCGTTTGATCTTGTCTAAAACTAGCAATATCATGGTCGTACATCGTTAAGCGGTCATTTACTGCTTTTTCTTCAATGTCAATTTGCTTTACTTCTCGGTCAGATTCCTGCTCTTTGTCCTTCAAGCGTTCCACAAACGCCTGCTGTTTATTAATTTCCTGTTGAAGCACTTCAATCTGTGACTTTTTCTCTTTCACATCTTGCTCAAGCAAAAGCGTCTTTTGTTCCATCTCTTCTATTTTTACCGTAATAGCTTCCACTTCTCGCTGACGACCTAACAAAGAATTGGACTTTTGCTTCATCGAACCACCTGTCATCGAACCGCCGGGGTTAACGACATCTCCTTTAACGGTCACAAAGCGATAGCGATGCTGTACAAGACGTGCAAGTTCATTCGCACCTTTTAAATCATTAACAACAATAACAGTTCCAAGTAAATTTTTGATAACTCGGTCATACGTAGCTTCATATCTAACAAGAGATGAAGCAATTCCTACATATGCTTCGTGACTTTCTAGCATAGAAATAGTTTGAGTTGGAATATAGCGGTCTTTTACAGACGTCAGTGGTAAAAATGTTGCTCTTCCGTAACCATTTTGTTTCAAAAAGCCAATTGCCTGCCGCGCGCTCTGTTCGTCTTGAACGACGATATGCTGAGCTGCTCCTCCAAGCGCAATTTCAAGCGCTGTTTCATACTCTTTCGGAACATTGATTAACTCAGCAATCGCACCTTTAATACCTGTAAGCTTCTCATCACGTGCTTTTAACACTTCTTTTACGCCGTGAAAATAACCTTCATAGTCTTCTTGCATCTCTTCAAGCATTTCTTTTCGTGATTTTGTCTGTTGGACATACTGATAAGCTTGATAAAGCGTAGACTCTTGCTTACGATAGGCTTGTCTTAACGACTCAAGCTTCTCTACTTGTTGCTTATACACTTGTACAGCTTGCTGAAGTTCTTGGCGAAACTGAGCGAGTCTTTTAATCGCCGCTTCTTTTCGCTGTGTTAATTCAAGGCGCTGTTCTACGTATTGCTCGTTAGATTTTGTTAAGCGCTGCTCTTTTTCAAACGTTTGCATTTTTTGCTGTTCTAAAAATGAAATTTCATTTCGAGCAGATGTTTGAGCGTTCGCTAATTCAAAATACTCACTTTTCATCTGTTCAAGTTTTTCTTCTAGATTCTCGCTGTACTGTCTGAACAACTGTTCCTGCTCAGTAAGCTTCAGGCCTATCTCTTGTACTTCCTTTTGAGATTGCTCAAGATCTTTTCCTTCGGTGTCTTTTGCTTTACTTAATTCTTGATGCTTATGAGTATACTCTTTTACCAAACGTTCCAGCTGCTCTTTATTTTGAAAAGCATTTTTCTTACGCTCTTTTAATACTTCTTTTTTGCCTTCTAGCTTTTCTACTTCTTCACTTACATATAGTAGTTTTTTATGTAAAGAGTCTAGTTGTTCGTCTATTTGCTGAATGTGTAAACGAAGAGTCTGGATTTCTCCTTCACGCGTGCGAATATTCGTTGCAAGAGATTCTTCAAGCTGCTCGTGTTGAGCCATTTCAGCTTTTAATTTTTCCCATTTCTGATGAAGATCTTCAACTTCAAATACCGTAACAGCTACATCAATCTGCTCTAGTTCTTCTTTTTTCTGCAAATAATCTTTTGCAATAGACGATTGAATCTGTAAAGGCTCTAACTGACCTTCAATTTCATGAAGAATATCTACCACTCGATTTAAATTTTCTTGCGTTTCAAGAAGTCGCAGCTCCGCTTTGCGTTTACGCGTTTTGTATTTTAATACACCCGCTGCTTCTTCAAAAATTTTACGGCGCTCGTCAGATTTACTGCTTAGTACTTCTTCTACTTTTCCTTGACTGATAATCGAAAAAGCTTCTCTTCCAAGCCCTGAGTCCATAAATAAATCGACAATATCTTTCAAACGGCACGGCTGATTGTTAATAAAAAATTCACTGTCTCCTGAGCGGTACACACGCCTCGTAATGCTAACTTCATGATAATCAAGCGGGAGAAACTGGTCATCATTTTCCAAAGTAAGCGTTACGTCAGCCACGTTTACCGCACGGCGCGATTCGCTTCCTGCAAAGATAATGTCCTCCATTTTCCCTCCACGAAGCGATTTGGCTGACTGTTCTCCAAGTACCCAGCGCACAGCATCTGTAATGTTACTTTTTCCGCTTCCATTCGGTCCCACTACCGCCGTTACACCTGGCACAAAATCTATCGATACTTTTTCTGCAAACGATTTGAACCCGGCAATATCTAATCGTTTGAGGAACATAGAAATCCCTCCTCACACATGTAATCTTTTCATAGCAAATCCCCCTTTATAACGAATGCGTTAAGAGGGGGATCATTTTATTTCGTTTGACTTGCTCTAATTTTCGTAATAGCTACTTGAGCCGCTTTTTGCTCAGCTTCTTTTTTCGAACGGCCTACACCAATACCGAGCTCTTCACCATTTAACGATACGCGAGATAAAAATTCGCGATTATGCGCTGGACCTTTTTCTTGCAAAACTTTGTATTCTAATTGTCCAACTCCATCACGTTGAATCACTTCTTGAAGCTGGCTTTTGAAATCCATCACATGAGAAAAAGCACCTTCATTAATTTTTGGAAAGACAACTTTTTTTAAAATTGTCACTACCGTATCAAGTCCTTGGTCTAAATAAAGAGCTCCGATAAATGCTTCAAACACATCAGCCAGTAAAGCTGGTCTAGATCGGCCGCCCGTCATCTCTTCACCTTTTCCAAGTAACACTAGTTTACCAAAATCCATTTCATTTGCAAAAGTAACAAGCGACGGTTCGCACACAACTGCTGCACGAAGCTTCGTTAACTCACCTTCACTCATTGTTGGATACTTTTTAAATAAAAACTGTGATACGGTTAGCTCTAATACGGCATCTCCTAAAAACTCAAGACGTTCGTTGTCTTCATACGGTCTTCTGCGATGCTCATTCACATAGGATGAATGTGTAAATGCTTGAAAGAGAAGCGCTTCATTTGTAAACTGAATACCAATTTCTTTTTGAAACTCCGCAAAATTTTGCTTGAATTTCACGTTTATCTTTCGGTCTCGATTTGAATATTGTTTAGGCATAAAATACCTCCGCTTACCTGCTTCAATTGTTTCGTAGTTTTTTCCTAATATACCTCATTATAAAACGAGGTATCCTAAAAGATACACTACCTTTTCAAAAAAAATGTCTTTTTTTGAAATTATTAAAAAGAAGAGAAAGCCCCGCTGTTTAACGGGGCTTTTCATACATATACTACAGATTAAATTTGGCTCTGTATGTAATTAACTGCATCTCCTACAGTTGAAATTTTTTCAGCTTCTTCGTCAGAAATTTCGATATCGAATTCCTCTTCAAGCTCCATTACAAATTCAACTACGTCTAGAGAGTCAGCACCTAAGTCTTCTTTGAAACTAGATTCTAGTTTCACTTCACTTTTGTCTACACCAAGACGATCAACAATGATTGTTGTTACGCGTTCTAGTACCTCTGCCATTGTTCTTCACCTCCCCTCAAGTCATTATAGATGATTTCCATCTAAAATACTATGGTTGAATAATAAAGTTTATTGGTCGACTAGTAAATGTCCCTTTGTACTTTATCACCAAATCGCACTTTTCGCAAAGTACATTTTTTACATCACCATTCCGCCGTCAACGTGAATCGTTTGACCCGTGATATAACGGCTTGCATCTGATGCTAAAAACGCAACTGCGTTCGCAACATCCTCAGGCTGGCCAAAGCTTGCAAGAGGAATTTGTTTTAACATTTCCGCCTGCACCTCTTCATTCAATTTATCCGTCATGTCTGTTGCAATGAAACCAGGTGCAACTGCATTCACTGTAATATTGCGGCTTGCTAATTCTTTAGCTGTGGTTTTTGTTAAACCAATCACGCCTGATTTTGCTGCTACATAATTTGCTTGCCCAGCATTACCGCTGACGCCGACGATTGATGAAATGTTAATGATGCGTCCTGCTCGCTGCTTCATCATTTGACGAGTAACCGCTTTTGTGCACAAAAATACACCTTTTAAGTTTGTATTAATAACATCATCCCATTCGTCTTCTTTCATACGCATAAGAAGATTATCACGTGTGATGCCCGCGTTGTTCACTAAAATGTCTACTGAACCAAATGTAGAGATTGCTTCTTTTACCATCGCTTGTACAGATTCACTTTCTGCGACGTTTGCTTGTACAGCAATCGCATCCGTTCCTAATCCTTTAATTTCCTCCACAACTTCAAGAGCTTTCGCTTCACTGCCGGAATAGTTTACAACTACTTTAGCACCAAGCTTTCCAAGCTCAATTGCAACGGCACGACCAATTCCGCGGGAGGCGCCTGTTACAACCGCAACTTTCCCTTGTAACATCTTATTCTCCCCCTTTTAGTGCGTCAATCGTTGATTTTAATGATGTAAGATCATTAACAGCATAAACAGCCGCACGACGATTTACTTTTTTAACAAGACCTGATAATACTTTTCCTGGTCCAATTTCAACAAAGGTATCTACACCTTCTGTAAGAAGTGTCTCAACTGTTTCTTCCCATCTCACTGGAGAATATAGTTGTTCCACTAGCTTGTTTTGAATATCTTGACTGTCAGTAACCGGCTTTGCTGTTACGTTTGCTATAACGGGAACTTTCGCATCGCTAAAGTCTACTGTTTCTAGCGTATCACGTAGCTTTTCAGCAGCTGGCTTCATTAAGCTAGAGTGGAACGGACCGCTTACCACTAGAGGAATCACGCGTTTCGCACCTTTTACTTTAGCAAGAGCTCCTGCTTTTTCTACGCCGTCTACCGTACCTGAAATAACAATTTGACCCGGGCAGTTAATATTTGCAAGCTGAACAGCGTCGCCTTCACTTGTAATTTGAGCAGTAACGGCTTCTAGATCTTCCGCTGACATACCAAGCACTGCTGCCATTGTACCTTGACCTGCTGGTACAGCTTCGTCCATATAGCGACCTCTTTTGTAAACAGCAACAACGGCATCTTCAAAAGATAAAACCTCAGCAGCCACAAGCGCACTGTATTCTCCTAGACTATGACCCGCAACAAAATCAGGTGTAATTCCGCTCTTTTTAAATGCCTCAAGCAACATCGTACTCGTTGTTAAAAGAGCAGGTTGAGCGTGATAAGTTAAAGTCAATTCTTCTTGAGGACCTTCAAAAATAATGTTTGAAAGACTGAACTCTAAAGCTTCGTCAGCTGTATGAATCAGCTTTTTCGCTTCCTCTACTTCATCATATAAATCTTTTCCCATACCAACAGTTTGTGAACCTTGGCCTGGAAAAATAAAAGCAATTTTCCCCATTTCTTATCTCTCCTTTTCTTCATTAGCAGTTTGTTCGATTGCTTTTTGAATAGTGGAAGACACATTGTTTTCCACCATATTTACAGCTTGCTTAATCGCGCTAAATACCGCATTCCCATCCGACGAACCGTGCGCTTTGATAACAGGCGCATGCAATCCAAAAAGCCCTGCTCCTCCATATTCACTGTAATCCATTTTCGCTTTTAAACCCTGCAGCTGAGGCTTTAGCACCGCTGCGGCTAACTTGCTTTTTAACGTGCTCGTTAATTCTTGTTTAATCATAGAAAACAAAGAAAGCGCCGTTCCCTCAATACTCTTAAGCGTCATATTACCTGTAAAACCATCGGTTACAACCACATCCGCTACGCCGTTTAGCAAATCACGAGACTCCACGTTGCCTACAAAATTGAGGTCAGCGTTTTTTAGTAACTGAAAGGATTGCTTTGTTAAGTCATTTCCTTTTTTATCCTCGGTTCCAATGTTCAACAGTCCAACTCTAGGAGCTTGAATGCCGCGTACTTTTTCCGCATACACCGCCCCCATCACGGCATACTGAAGCAAATGTTCAGGCTTGGCATCAACGTTTGCACCGACATCTAGCATTAAAAAGCCTTTTCCATCTAAGGTCGGAAGCGTCGGAGCAAGTGCTGGACGTTCAATGCCTTTAATACGACCTATAATAAAAAGTCCCGCTGTCATTAACGCTCCTGTATTTCCCGCTGAAATACAAGCATCAGCACGACCTTCGGCTACTTCATTTGCCATTAATACCATAGATGCTTGTTTTTTGCGGCGTACAGCTCGTACTGGTTCATCAGTGGCATCAATGGTTTCTTCTGTATGAATAATCGAAATACGATCAGGATTTGTTAAATACTTTTTAATTTCTGATTCGTTTCCAATTAACGTAATATGTAATTCTTTAAATTGAGCAGTCGCTTTTTCTACACCTTCAATAATGGCTTTCGGTGCATGATCTCCGCCCATTGCATCAATAGCTAGTTTCATGTTGCGTCTCATCCTTTTTATTATTTCTCCTTTGTAGAACGATACATTTTAAAAGTGCCAGAGAATACTTGCTCTTGCCCTACATAGCTGTTTACCTCAACGGTGGTTCGCACTTCACTAGTTGACAGAACTTTCGCTTTTGCTATCACTCGTTCATGAAGCTTAACAGGACGATGATAACGGATCGACGCATCTGCTGTGAGCGCTAGTTCGTTGTTAATAACAGCGACAGCTAACGAATTAGCTTGCGCAAAAAGGTGGTGACCACGAGCAATTTGATTACGCTGAAACACATGCTCTGTTTTCACATCAAAAATAGATATGGCTGATTGATCTAGTTCAATGTCGATAACTTCTCCAATTACTTCTTCAATCGGAAGCGAACGCACTTCCTCGTCTAGTTGTCTTGAAGCTACATGCTTAATACGTTCTCGCAGTTCAGGAATCGACAACTCTAGGCGATCTAATCGAATTGTTTGAACGCTCACTGAAAAACGGTCTGCTAGTTCTTCATCCGTAATAAATGGGTTTTCTTCAATTGTCGTTTTTAATAGCTGCTGTCTTTCTTTTTTACTGCGCTTCATTCTCCACCATCCGAACTTTTAATACTAGGTACTAATAGCAGTATATAATCATTACCTTCTAATTGCAACATTTTTCACATGATGTATTCTTTGCATTATAATATGTATATCCATGACTAACAGCCGCTAACTTTTTCATTCCAAGCTGCTTTTTTATCTTTATGAATGAAAAAGCAATAGACCACGGCCTATTGCTTTTTTACTAATCAAACTTTTCTCCAGTTAATACGCCCGTTGCTTCTAATTGTATTCTCAGCAGTGCAAATTGGTCTTCTGTCCAAAAGCTGTCGGAATTTACAAGTTTAGCAGCGTCTTCTCGAGCCACTTCAAGCGCACGGTAATCGTGCACCATATCGGCTACTTTAAACTCAGGCATACCGCTTTGTTTTCTACCAAAGAAATCGCCAGGTCCACGAAGCTCTAAGTCTCTTTCTGATAATACAAACCCATCGTTTGTTTCAGTCATAATGGTCATTCGCTCTTTTCCAACTTCTGATTTTGGATCCGCGAGCAGAATACAGTACGACTGTGCATCTCCTCGCCCTACGCGTCCTCGTAGCTGATGAAGCTGAGATAGCCCAAAGCGCTCTGCATCATAAATGACCATCACGGTTGCATTCGGAACGTTCACTCCAACTTCTACCACCGTTGTGGATACTAAAATTTGCACATCATTTATGCTAAATTGTTTCATCACTTCTTCTTTTTCATCAGGTGACAATCTTCCGTGCATGAGACCAACGCTTGCTTTTCCATTAAAATAGTGAGTGAGTGTTGCATGCACATCAATGGCATTTTGAACATCTAGCTTTTCCGATTCTTCAATCAACGGACAAATAACGTAAGCTTGTCTGCCGTCATGTATTTCTTTTTCAACAAAATGCAAAATGCGTTCAAGCATGTCATGCTTTACCCAGTACGTTTCGATTACCTTACGCCCTGCTGGCATTTCATCAATAATGGACACATCCATTTCTCCAAAAACCGTAATAGCAAGGGTTCTTGGAATAGGCGTCGCCGTCATAAAGAGTACATCCGGACTTTCTCCTTTTTCACGTAAAACCCGGCGCTGCCCAACCCCAAAACGGTGCTGTTCATCGGTGATGACGAGTCCTAGACTATTATATACAACTTCGTCTTGAATCAAGGCATGTGTACCTACTAATACATGAACATCTCCATCTTTCACTCGCTGAAGCAGCTCTCTTCTCGCTTTTCCTTTAACAGACCCTGTTAGCAAGCCTACACTGATTCCTACCTTTTCAAGCATCGCAGTTAATGACTCAGCATGCTGTTCAGCCAAAATTTCAGTCGGTACCATTAAAGCACCTTGATGTCCTGCTAAAACGGTAGCGTACAAGGCAACCGCTGCTACGACTGTTTTGCCTGAACCTACATCACCTTGCAGCAAGCGATTCATACGATAAGGCGATTTCATATCGAGCGTAATCTCGTTTACTACACGTTTTTGAGCGTTTGTTAACGGAAAGGGCAGCAAGTTCGTGAAGTTCACCAGTTCGGTTGAATCAAATGTTTGCTTCATTCCAGGCGTTTCTTCTCTTTCGCGCTTTCTAAGCGCCTGCATTTTTAATTGAAAAAGTAGAAATTCTTCATAAACAAATCGACGTCTTGCTTGTTTTAAATCTTCATGATCACGAGGTAAATGAATACTTCTGACCGCTTCTTCACGCGTCACTAATTTGTACCTAGAACGAATAGAGTCCGGGAGCATATCTTGAATGCTACTGCCATAATCCTTCAACGCAAGAGAGACGAACTTCCGCATCCCTTTGATCGTTAAGTTGCCTTTGACTGAGTAAACAGGTTCAATCGTTTGATTTTTAACAAACGGAGAAAATTGAAGCTCTTGCAAATTAATCGTTTGCCGGTGCTGATCCCATTTTCCCGTAACCGTAACAGTTTGATCAATTTCTAATTTTGATTTATAGTAAGGGCGATTAAAGCAAGTAACCGTAATCAAATAGCGGTTTACCAGCAGCCGAAACGTAAGGCGCGAACGTTTTTTGCCGTAATACGTAAGCGAGGGAACGCTGTGAACTTTACCTTCTACGGTGACCTTTTCATCGTGCTTTGCTTCAGCCAAATCTTTTAATTCATAATCTTCATAGCGGTACGGAAAATGCTCTAACAAGTCATGCACACTGTGAATATGCATATCCTCTAATGCTTGTGCTGTTTCATCTCCGATACCTTTAATGGTTTTAATTGAAATAGTTGTTAGTTCATTCACTTTTATTTAATGCAATACCAAAGATCTTCGCTTCAAGCTCGCGACCTGTTGGTGTTGCCGCTAAGCCTCCTTGTGCAGTTTCTCGTAATGCAACCGGCATTGTTTGACCAATTTTATACATAGCATCAATGACTTCATCACATGGAATACGACTTGTAATGCCTGCTAAAGCCATATCTGCTGCAATCATTGCATTCGCCGCTCCCATTGCGTTTCGTTTCACACATGGAACTTCTACTAGCCCCGCTACTGGGTCACATACTAATCCTAGCATATTTTTGAGCGTAATTGCCATTGCTTCAGCTGCCTGACTAGGTGTACCTCCTGCCATTTCAACAATTGCTGCAGCTGCCATACCTGAAGCTGAACCCACTTCTGCTTGACATCCGCCTGCTGCTCCCGAAATAGATGCATTATTGGCTACAACAAACCCAAAAGCACCTGATGTAAATAAAAATTCAATCATTTCTTTGCGAGTTGGGTTTAGCTTATTTTGCACTGCAAACAGCGTTCCTGGCACTACCCCCGCAGATCCAGCAGTAGGCGTTGCACAGATTGTCCCCATTGCTGCATTTACTTCATTTGTCGCTACTGCTTTGCTGACTGCATCTAAAATTAAATTTCCAGATAAAGATTTTCCACTTTGAATATAGTTTTGAAGCAGCACTGCATCACCGCCTGTTAAACCTGTAACAGACTGTACCCCTTTTAAACCGCGTTCAACCGCTTCTTCCATAACCGTTAAGTTCCGGTCCATTTTTTCCATGATTTCTTCACGAGTAACTCCCGTAATATTCATTTCCTGTTGAATCATAATCTCTGCAATTTTCACATTTTGACTTTCTGCTAATTCTACTAGTTCTGCTACGTTTCGAAACATAGTAACCTCCGCTATCATTCTGTCTTATTTTTACTTTGGAATCATATATAATCACTCGACCCTTTTATTCTCGCAGGCCGTTCCTATTCACTCCACCCTATTCAACCATTCTTGTTACTTGAATAATGTGAGGCAATGTTTTTAACTCTTCAATTACATCATCTTCAATATTCGTATCCATTTCAATTGCCATGAGCGCTACTTCTCCGCGCTCTTTGCGAGATACTTCCATATGTCCGATATTAATTGAATGTTTCATCAAAATATTCGTAACGGTCGCAATGGCACCAAATCGATCATTATGCACAACGAGAATAGCTGGATTCATACCTGATAAATTTAATTCAAATCCATTCAGCTCCGTAATTTGAATTTTTCCTCCGCCAATTGAAATTCCAACAACTTCAATTTCCTTTAATCCGTCGCTCATTTTAATGCGAGCGGTATTTGGATGGTCTGTGATTGCCGCTTCTTCCACAAATGTGACGTCGATTCCTTCTTTTTCAGCTAAGTCCAAAGACTCCGGAATACGCTGGTCGAATGTATCAAAATCTAAAATACCACCAATCAATGCTACATCTGTTCCGTGTCCTTTGTACGTTTGAGCAAAAGAACCGTATAATGAAACCACAACTTTTGTTGGCTGCTTGCCAAAAAGTGTTCGGGCAACGCGTCCAATACGCGCTGCACCAGCTGTATGTGAGCTAGATGGCCCAATCATTACCGGACCAATAATATCAAAGACAGATTTATATTTCATAAGGATTTTCCCCCCGCTATTTAAACATTGTTATTACTTATATGTTACTTGAGCTTTCGACTTTTTGAAAGCTTTGTTTCACACTCTGAAAAAATTTAAAAATTCTCATTTTTCACTAGAGATTTCTATAAAGAAAATGATGTATTTATCCATAAAAATGGGATAAATACATCATTTTAGTGCCTCTTATAGTAAGAACCTATGTAGCTAGGCTGCTTCTTGTTCAGAGGCTATATCTTCTCCAGTTTTAATTTTAAAGTTTTTAAAAACAACGGAACCGATAAATCCGGCTAATGCTCCAGCTAATGCGCAAAGTACTGCACAAATTGCGACCTTCATAGGGTCATTAAAACCAAACATTACCGCAAGTCCTGCGATGGGAGTTGCCGTGCCTGCAGCATCATTTACCAATCCAAAAAGCGCTACGATTACACCAGCTAGTGCACCTCCAAAAAAGTTTGTGATGTAAATAGGAATCGGATTTGCTGAAATAATATTCGTTTGTGTTAAAGGTTCGACCGCAACTGAAATGGTGGTTCGGCGGTCTCCAAATTTTAATCGATCAAACAGCACGTAATTCATAAAAGAAGAGCCAAATACAGCGAGGGCTCCAATTGCCATTGGCAATCCCGTTAATCCTAGCATAGCCGTTAATGCCATTGAACTAAGCGGAGCCGTTGCTACCACTGTAATAACCCCTCCCAAAATAATTCCCATTAAAATAGGGCTAATACTTGCTGTATCTTTAATAATCCCACCAATATTTAAAAGCGTTGCATCTACAATAGGTGAAAATGCATTGCCAATTAATCTTGTTAAAGGTGCTGCAATTAAAATGTTTCCTAATAAGTCAAGGCCAGCAGGTGCCTTTTTCTCAATAAATTTTACTACGAACGCCATGATGTATCCGGCAAAAAATCCAGGGAGCAAGCCTAACCCTGAACACACTACGCCCATCATAAGAGCATATACAGGAGATACTCCTAACGCTAAAGCAACTAGTGCTGCTGCTGCAACTCCTCCCATTCCTCCTGCAGCCTTTCCGACTTCATCTAAAAATGAAATACCTAGTACATCTCCTCCTACGTAAGACTGAAAGGCTTCTACGAGAAATGCTGCTACCGCTCCGCTTGCCAACGCCCCCATCGCTTTCATTCCGTAAGGCGCCTTATTGCTAAACAGCCAGAACAAAAATAACACTAATAACAATAAGCCTGTTCCTTTTAAAATATCCATTGCTGTCTCTCCTCTCATGCTGTTTTCTTTCACATTTAACATACTGAGCTTTCAAAACTACCATATAAACAAGTTCTTTTCAACCAATACATCTAATAAAGCGAACATTAACAAAATTCAACATCAAAATAGTTCGTATTAAACTTAAAATAACAAAAAAAAGCGGCATCCCTTGGTAGGGGTACCGCTTTTTTGTTATTCAATTGCAAAAATATAAGAATATAAAGGTTGATCTCCCTTATGAAGCTCTACTTCAATCTCTTCAAACGTTTCTTCTACAAACGATGTTAGTGCTTCAGCTTCATCGTCTGAAACATCCTCTCCTTGAAGAATCGTAAGGATTTCCGCTTCTTCATCAATCATATAAGTTAATAGCTTTTTCGCCGCTTCTAATTTCTCTGAATCTTTTACGACGATTTTCTTTTCAGCAATACCCATAAAATCGCCTTTAGCTAATTCAAGACCATCAATATTTGTATCGCGAACTGCATACGTTACTTGTCCTGTTTTTACGTGCTGTAAAGCTTCCGTCATTGCTTCCTCGTTTTCTTTTAAGCTTTGCTGAGGATTAAATGATAGCAGCGCTGTCATTCCTTGAGGAACCGTTTTAGATGGAACAACTGAAACGTGGCTGCCGACAACAGCAGCCGCTTGGTTAGCAGCCATCACGATATTCCCATTATTAGGTAGAATCAGTACCTGTTCAGCATTTGTTTCTTCAATCGCTTTGACAATATCCTCCGTACTCGGATTCATTGTTTGTCCGCCTTCAATGACAACCGTTGCTCCAAGGCTTTTGAACAATTCAGCAATTCCTTTTCCCATGGTTACAGTAACAATGCCAAACGGCTGTTTTTCAGCTTTTTTTACTGCTGGCTTTTCTTCATCTGAAACAATGCTGCTGTGCTGTTCTCTCATATTTTCAATCTTCATTTTAATTAAACTTCCATATTGCTGCCCATAGTTTAACACTTCTCCAGGGTACTCGGCGTGAATATGAACTTTCACGATTTCATCATCAGATACTACAAGCAATGAGTCGCCCCATTTGCTTAAATCTTGACGAAACGTTTCTTCAGAAAAAGTTTTAGCTGCAGGCTTATTCTCTTCCAGTCTTACCATAAATTCTGTACAATAGCCAAATTCAATATCTTCTGTATTCATGTGGCTCTGCGCATGCTTATGATGTTCAGCATTTACAAGTTCATTCATTGAAGGAGCTGACATGGGTACACCCGGAAGTTTTTCACCTTTTAATTCTGCTAAGAATCCTTCATAAATTAAAACAAGCCCTTGACCTCCGCTATCCACTACGCCTACTTCTTTTAACACAGGTAAAAGATCCGGCGTGCGATTTAACGAAGCATTAGCTTCCTTAAGTACTTCTTCCATAAACAGAACCATGTCAGATTGCTTTTTAGCAATGGCCGCTGCTTTTTTAGCAGTATCCTTAGCTACTGTTAGAATGGTTCCTTCAATTGGTTTCATCACAGCTTTATAAGCAGTTGCTACGCCAAGTTCAAGAGCTTCAGCAAACTCAACTGTTGTAATCGCTGACTTTTGCTCAACCGATTTCGCAAAACCGCGGAATAATTGAGATAAAATAACTCCTGAATTACCGCGTGCCCCCATTAATAACCCCTTAGACAAAGCTTGACTCACTTGGCCGATGTGATCAGATACTTTATTTTTCACTTCTTTAGCACCAGACGTAATCGATAAGTTCATATTTGTTCCAGTATCACCATCTGGTACAGGAAAAACGTTCAGCGCATCTACATAACCTGCATTGTTAGATAGATGCTGAGCTCCTTGAAGCACCATTTCCCTAAAACGCTTTCCGTCCAACGTTGTCATTGACACGAATCTTCCTCCTTAATTAAACGTTCGTTACACGAACACCCTGCACATAAATATTTACTGAATCAACCGTTAAACCAACCGTTTGTTCCAGCGTGTATTTTACTTTTGTTTGCACATTATGAGCAATTTCAGAAATTTTTGTTCCATAGCTTACGATAATGTACATATCAATATGTACCTCATCCTCTTCTTGTCTTACTACAATACCTCGTGTAAAGTTTTCTTTGCGAAGAATTTCTGTAAGACCATCTTTAAGCTGATTTTTTGAAGCCATTCCAACAATCCCGTAACAATCAACAGCTGCTCCTCCAGCAATTGTTGCAATTACATCTGTAGAAATATCAATTTGACCATACTTCGTTTTCATTTCGATGGACATACTCGTTCCCCTTTCTACTTTCATAGGTTATAAATATTCTACTATAATCAATCTCGTTTTAAAAGAGACGTCCAGCTTGTCCCTTTTAAACACGACAGCATAAGGTATCAACTTGTCTTAAAATAAATAATAGCCCAAGTTACACCTATTTCTACTCTCTATATTATTGAACATAGATTCATTTTATATGTCAAGGAAAATTTCTTGAAAGCTTTTCTCCAGAACTATTGCATTCTCTTTAAGGCTGTGATAAATTAATATAGTATTTCTCAAAACAGAATTGAGTAGTTTTTTTGGTGTTAGGAGGGAAAATCATGGCACGCAAATGTGTAGTAACTGGTAGAAAAGCTCGTTCAGGTAACGCACGTTCTCACGCAATGAACGCTACTAAGCGTAAATGGGGTGCTAACGTTCAAAAAGTACGTATCTTAGTGAACGGTAAACCAAAACGTGTGTACGTTTCAGCTAGAGCCCTTAAATCTGGTAAAGTTCAACGCGTTTAATCTTTATAATGAAAAAGCACCATATTTTATGGTGCTTCTTTTATTATTCCTGCTTTTTAATCTTTTTTAAATGAATTGAGCATGACCTTTACGATGCCACCTAAAAACTTTGGAAGTTTGATTGTATAGAATTTCATACTGTCCCTCCTAACCTTCTCCACACTTTATCTCCTTTTAAAGAAAGCCCTATTCCCTGCTCTCATTTTCCATACTTCATCACAAGCAACGTTTATCATTGCTTCTTACCATCATTAATATGCCTTTTGTAAATGAAAAAGTACCTCTTTGTTGAATAAGTTCATTGCTAATACATAAAGTTGAGCCGAGTTCTACTTCATGCTTAGTGAGCGGATATTTGAAACCTTCTAGCGTAAGCTCTTTTACACCACCTGCAAAAGGAACAAACGAAATATAGTGAAACTCATTTAAACGATCAACATGATAAGTACCTGGTGCAAACAATTGAATGCTATTTTGATTGTCAACCATTTGTACATTCGCCTTCTTTTTTAAACCTTTGTACAGAAGCTGAATGCTTCCAAACATGTGATCAAGCCTTCCACCTGTCGCTCCAAAGATACAAATACTATCCGGTTTTTGCTCTAACGCCCACTCAAAAGCAAGTTCCAAATCCGTTGCATCTTTTTCCGCAGGATACAATTCAACATCTTGTAATGCTTCTCTCACCAGCTTCAGCTGAGCATTTGTGATGGAATCAAAATCTCCAAATGCTTTCACCGGCAAAATGTCTTGTTGAAGAAGAAGAAATACGCCACGGTCTACTCCTACCCACTTTACATCACTTGATGAGCGCAAGAGTGGCATATGTTCATCTGGTCCCCCTGCTAGAATATGAATTTTCATTATGTATGTGCTCCTTTTCTATTAAAAATAAACGAAATAAATATGTTTTCTTTATCCTAAAAGAAAAAGCTGCCGTGTACAAGTTCTACTCGTTGTACACAGCAGCTTTTATTGCTTAAGCTTGAACAGTTGTGCGAATTTGACTAATTGCGCCTGCTCGATCTTCTCGATTATAAATAGCTGAGCCAGCCACTAAGACGTTTGCTCCTGCTTCCACACATTTTCTTGCTGTTTCTTCATTAATTCCTCCATCAACCTCTACTTCAATAGAAAGCTGACGAATTTCAATAAGCTGAGAAATTTGCTCAATTTTCGGCAGTACACTTGGAATAAATGTCTGTCCTCCAAAGCCTGGGTTCACCGTCATTAATAAAATAAGATCGATATCTTCTAAGATATGCTTTACCACATCAATCGGCGTTGCGGGATTTAAAGCAACTCCTGCTTTCATGCCATGCTCTTTAATTAATTGAATGGTGCGGTGCAAATGAGTACACGCTTCAGCATGTACCGTTAAAATATCGGCACCTGCCTTTGCAAACATTGGAACGTATTGATCTGGATTTTCAATCATCAAATGCACATCTAATGGAAGTGCTGTGACAGGGCGTACAGCCTCAACGATAAGCGGTCCAATTGTAATATTAGGAACAAAATGGCCATCCATAACGTCTATATGGATGTAGTCTGCTCCACCTGCTTCAACTTCACGAATTTCTTCAGCAAGCTTTGAAAAATTGGCAGATAAAATGGAAGGTGCGATTTTTGTCATTTTTAATACCTCGGCTTTCTTTGCTTAATTTCCTCAATAAATTGCAAGTAATGTTCGTAGCGATAACTCGGAATTTCTTTTTGTTCGTACGCTTCTTTCACCGCACATTTTGGTTCTTTCACATGCAAACAACCTCGAAATTTACACTGTTCACTCAAACGCGACATTTCAGGAAAACAATGGGTTAATTCTTCTACTTCTAATGTTAAAAACTCCAGTGAGCTAAAACCTGGCGTGTCAGCTACTAAACCTTCACCAAATGAAATAAGTTCCACATGGCGTGTGGTATGCTTCCCTCTTCCAAGTGACATGGAAATATCATTTGTTTTTAACTCAAGCTCTGGTTTAAGTGCGTTTAACAGTGAAGATTTACCGACACCTGACTGTCCGGCAATGACCGTTACGCGATCTTCAAATAACGGCTGAATTTGTTCCATGCCTTTTTCCGTTACTGTCGACGTTAAAATGACCTCATATCCTATTTTACGATATTCTTCGGCATATTGCTTGATTTCTTGCTTCTGCTGCTGTGATAAAAGATCTACTTTTGAAATACAAATAATAGGTTCAATATGATTAGATTCCACTAGCACTAAAAATCGGTCAAGAAGCATTGTGCTAAAATCAGGTTCAATCGCTGAAAAAACAAGCAGCGCCTGATCAACATTTGAAATAGGGGGACGAACTAATTCATTTTTACGTTCTTTAATTTCAAGTATATATCCTTCAAGCTTATTTTCCGCTTGAAATACTACATTGTCACCGACTAAAGGCGTTACCTTCTTTTTACGAAAAACACCTCGTCCTCGACATTGCGTTACTTGTCCATCATGAAGAACATAATAAAATCCGCTAAGGGATTTAATAATTCTTCCTTCTGGCATAACCTCACTCCTATCACTCTGGATATTCAACGTCTTTTTCTTCAATAACTTCCCCGTCTCGGACAATTTTATAAGACGCTTTTTCATTTTCCTTGACTAAGACATCGAACGATTCTTTTGTTGTTTCAGTAATCGTTAATTCTTTAGCAGGAACAGACATATCGTTATCTGCATCTTCGATATAAATTTGTACTTTTTGCGGCTTTGGTTTTCCATCTTCTGTTTCGGTTACATCGCCTGTTTCCGTTGTGTCACCTTGTTCCGTGCTTGCTTCCGCGTCGGTCTCTTCTTTATACGGAATGGTAACATCCACTGACACCGTTTGAGGAGCTTTTGGCTCTTTGCCCATTGAGACCGTAATGGTGAGCTTATCACCTTGCTCGATACTCTCATCCGCTGCAGGCTTTTGAGACATCACAAGACCTTTTTCAACAGTGTCGGAATACGCTGTTTTTACGTCAACTTCAATATTTTCATCTGATGCATAGTCTTTTACGCTTTTTTCCGTCCAGCCTGAGAAATCCTTTAATGTAATCTTCGGCGGACCCTTACTTACCCACAGAGTAACCGTTGTGTCTTCCGGCACAACTTGTTCTGTTTCTTTAGGCGTCTGATCTGTAATATTGCCTTTTGGTTCTGTACTTTCAACTTCGATTGATTGGATATCTTTATAATGCTGCTTTTCTAACAGACTTTTTACTTCTGTAAAGCTTCTTCCAATGTATCGGTTAAATGCTTCTTTTTTCTTTCCTGTACTTCGATAAATAATGACATTAGATCCTTCTTTGATGACGTCTCCTGCTTCTGGCACCGTTTTAACCACGTCGCCTTCTTCCACCTCATTATCAGATATATCTTTAGGATTCTTCACTTTAAATCCTAAAGAAACCAAATCGGTTACTGCTGATTCATAATCTTGATTATGCAAATCAGGAACCTTGACGTCTTTTGGGAGCAATAAAGCTGGAATAAATGTAACGGCGGCTACGCTAGCAGCTGCCAGCAGCAAAAAAATTAAAACAAGCGTTACAATCAGCTTGCTTTTACCTTTTTTCTTTTTCTTCTTTTTTTTCTTCGGCTTTAATTCTTCTTCCTCTTCTTCTTCTCGCTCTAAGTAAGGTGGTTTTCTCACAGGTACGTGCGTTTCTTCAGATTCAACAAAGTCTTCCTTAATAACTGGAATAGCTTTTGTTACTTCTTCATCATTAGGTACCGTAAATCTTTGCTCATTATAACGATTTGGATGAACAGCAGACTGTAAATCCGCTTCGAGTTCTTCGACGGAACTGTATCTGTAAAATGGATCTTTAGTTGTTGCTTTTAATACAACATTCTCCACGCTTTGAGGGATAGAGGGATTCCACCTTTTTGGAGAAGGTGTTTCTGTCTGTAAATGTTTTAATGCAATTGACACAGCCGATTCCCCAGAAAAAGGGACTCGACCCGTTAGCAATTCAAATAGGACAATGCCAAGCGAATAAATATCGGAACGCTTATTCGCAAGCCCTCCCCTTGCCTGTTCAGGAGATAAATAATGAACAGATCCCAAAACAGAATTGGTATGCGTAATGGTTGTAGAACTTAATGCTACGGCAATGCCGAAGTCAGTAACTTTAATGGTATCATCATGATCAATTAAAATATTTTGAGGCTTAATATCCCGATGAATAATTCCGTATTGATGAGCATGGGCAATAGCTGATGTAATCTGCGTCATAATATGTATAGCTTTATCAAGAGATAATGGTGATTCTTGCAGAATATATTGCTTTAATGTCATACCCGGTACGTATTCCATGATGATATAGTAAATATCTTCTTCTTCTCCAACATCATAAATGCTGACAATATTAGGATGAGCAATACTCGTAGCAGATTGTGCTTCTCGATGGAAACGCTTTATAAACGCATCGTCACTTGCAAAGTCTAAGCGCAGCACTTTAATTGCCACATCACGATCTAAAATCATGTCGCGACCTAAATAGACGTTTGCCATTCCGCCTCCACCAATTACCTGTATTACCTTATAACGGTCGTTTAGCCGTCTACCTATTAGCAACACTCTCACCCACTTTCAGATGTAAAGTCCACAATTGCAAGTGTAATATTGTCTTCTCCACCAAGCTCATTTGCTAATTGAATCAGGCTCGTACCTTTTTCGTGAAGTGATGAACTTGTTGATAACGTTTCGTTCAACTTTTGTTCCGTTACCTTATTTGTCAGTCCATCTGAACATAATAATAATCGATCTTCTTTTTCCACTTCAATTGTTTTTACATCTAAGCTAACATTTTCTTCGGTACCTAGTGCTCTTAATAAGATATTTTTTCGTGGATGATGTTCAGCATCTTCTTTTGTGATTTGACCGTTTTTTACGAGTTCATTCACAAGAGAATGATCTTCTGTCACTTGTTGAAATCCATATTCATTCGAAATATAGCACCTGCTGTCTCCTATATTACCAATCGCACAAAACGTATCGGCGCATAAAGCAAGTACAACCGTCGTGCCCATGCCTTTACATTCTTCATGTTCCTGAGCATACTGATAAATATCTTGATTAATTTGTGAAACATGCGTACGAATCCACTGCGTCGCCTCATCAGGAGACGTTACTTTTTCCGCTTCCTTCCACGCTATTTGCAATTTTTGAACCGCCATCTCACTGGCGACGTCGCCAGCTCGATGACCTCCCATACCATCAGCCACAATTGCAAGCAGCTGATTATGTTGGTTCAAAAATACCCCTCCGTTATCTTCATTGTGTTGTCTAACTCTCCCTCGGTCTGTCATGAAGACAGTTGCCATACAATCACCTCGTCTCTTCTTTACGCTCCTTCGCACGTAATTGGCCACAAGCTGCATCGATATCATGACCTTGCTCACGTCGAATAGTCACGTTAACGCCACGCTTTTTAAGCGTACGTTCAAATGCAAAAATCTGCTCACGTGGTGTACGAACATAATCACGCTCAGGCACATAGTTTACTGGAATCAAGTTCACATGACACTTAACATCTTTAATCAATTCCGCTAGTTCCTCCGCATGCTCTACTTGATCGTTTACTCCTCCGAATAGGCCGTACTCAAAGCTAATACGTCTTCCCGTTTTATCCGTATAATATTTAATGGCTTCCATCAAATCAGGAAGTTTATACGCACGGTTAATCGGCATTAAGCGCGAGCGAATGTCATTGTTTGGAGCGTGAAGTGAAATCGCGAAATTGATTTGCATTTGTTCATCAGCAAACTTATAGATTTTTGGGATGATTCCACTAGTCGATACCGTGATATGACGTGCACCAATATTTAATCCATGATCACTGTTAATTGTTTTTAAGAAGCGCATCATCTCATCATAGTTATCAAACGGCTCCCCAATACCCATAATTACGACAGAGCTCACGCGTTCTCCTTGTTCATCTAACGCTTTTTGTACTTTTACTACTTGAGCTACGATTTCTCCAGCTTCTAAATTACGCTTTAAACCTCCGAGAGTTGATGCACAGAACGTACAGCCGATGCGACATCCAACTTGAGTTGTTACACAGACAGAATTTCCGTATTCATGTCGCATAAGCACTGTTTCGATCGTATAACCGTCATGAAGTTCGAATAAAAACTTCATCGTGCCATCTCCAGACGTTTGCTGAACAACTGTTTTTAATGTCGTTAATACAAATTTCTCTTTTAGTTGCTCACGTAACCCTTTAGATAAGTTTGACATATCGTCAAAGCCCGTTACGCGTTTAACATATAACCAGTCAAAAATTTGTTTAGCGCGGAACTTCTTATCTCCGTGTTCTACTAACCAGTTTTCTAGATCATGCATTTCTAATGAATAAATAGATGGTTTTTGCGGCTTTTCTTGTGTTTTTGCTTTTCTTTTAGTTACTTCTTCCATTTTTACACCTTCTTCTGTAAACATGCAATATAAAATCCATCGCTTTGTTCATCTGGCAGCAATTGAATTTCACCATGTTTTACGTTTCGTTTAAGTTTTTGCGGCATGCGTGCAGCAAGCGTTTCGTCTTTTTGAAAATCAGCATGGTCTGCTAAAAATGCCGCTACAACATCACCATTTTCGTCCCGGTCAATTGTACATGTACTATATACAAGGGTCCCACCTTTTTTTAATAAAGGCGCAACCGCATTTAAAATATCTTGTTGAATACGCGCCAGCTGCTTTACATCTTGCTCAGTCTTTGTATATTTCAAATCTGGTTTACGTCTCATTACACCAAAACCTGAGCACGGGGCATCTACTAAAATACGGTCAAACATTTCTTTCTCAAATTGTTCACCCGCTTTGCGGCTGTCTTGAACCGTCGGCTCAATGTTTGTCAGGTGCAGACGCTCTGCCTGCTGGGCAATCAGCTTTACTTTATGATCATGAATGTCCAAGGAAATAACTTTACCACTGTTTTTAAGCTGCTCTGCAATATGAGTCGATTTTCCTCCTGGTGCAGCACAGCTATCTAAAATCAGCTCTTCTTCCTCTACACCTAGCGCGTGAGCAACTAACATAGAGCTTTCATCTTGAACGGTGAACATTCCTTCACGAAATGCTTGTGTATGAGCTGCATTTCCTTTTTGAACTTCTAACGCTTCTTCTACAAAATGGCCTGGTTCTACAATAATACCTTCGTTTTCAAGCGCTTCTTTTACTTCATTTTGCGTAAAGCGTGCACTGTTTACTCGGATTGTTTGTTTAGGGGCCATTAAATTAGCTAAACAGATTCCGCGTGTTTTGTCCAATCCATATTGTTCCACCCAGCGTTTTACAAGCCATAATGGATGACTCGTTTCAATCGCCAAACGCTCTACAGGATTTTGTATTTCATCTAAAGAAGGCGTGCCGTTTCGCTGAATGTTTCGCAAAACGCCATTTACCATTGAAGCAATTCCTTTGTGGCCGCGTTTTTTAGCAATTTCTACTGCTTCATGAAGGATTGCTCGATCAGGTACTCGGTCTAAATATACCATTTGATAAAGAGATAAACGAAGCAGCACTCGCACCCAAGGCTGAAGCTTTTTGGGATTTTTTAAGAAAGGGGCTAATCCGTAATCTAACGTATCACGTCTTTGAATCGTTCCATACACAATTTCCGTTAACAGGCCTGCATCTTTTCCTTGAATACCACGTTTTTGCATACTGTTATTTAACAATAGGTTACTGAATGCTTGATTTTTTTCAATAGCTAGTAAAATATCTAACGCTATGTCTCGAACGTTGTACTTACTCATTGACATCCCCTAATACCGCTCCGACTTCAACGGATGTCCCTCGTAAATACTGTGCTGCATCCATACGTTTTTTTCCAGCTGGCTGAAGTTCTGTCACTTTAATAGCTATTTCATTTCCAGTTGCCACTACAAATCCATCTGCTTCAAGTGATAAAACAGTACCTGGTTTGCCTGATGCCGATACTTTTTCTCCCCACCAAATTTTCATGACCTGACCTTCTGCCGTTGTATAGGCAACGGGCCAAGGATGAAGTCCTCGGATATGGTTATAAATTTCTTCTCCTGTACGGGTCCAATCAATTTTCTCCTGTTCCCGTTTAATGTTAGAAGCAAATGTCGCCTCGTCGTCATTTTGTTTCACTGGCGTAATTTCACCTTTTACAAGCGAAGGAATGGTTTCTGAAAGCAATTTTGCACCAGCAGCGCTGAGTTTATCATGAAGTGTGCCAACGTGATCACGTTCTTCAATCGGCACTTCTACCTGTGTTAAGATGTCACCTGCGTCTAATTTTTCTACCATATACATAATTGTAACACCAGTTTTCGGCTTACCTTGTAGAATTGAATAGTGAATCGGCGCGCCTCCGCGCAGTTCAGGTAACAGAGAAGCATGCACGTTAATACAGCCGTATTTAGGCGCTTCTAAAATAGGACTCGGTAAAATTTGACCAAAAGCCGCTGTTACAATTAGGTCAGGCTCATACGCTAACACTTGCTGATATTCTTCTTCTAGGCGAATCTTTTCTGGCTGCAGTACAGGTATTTCATGCTTTAACGCCTCAACTTTTACTGGAGGAGGTGTTAATACGCGCTTGCGTCCTTTTGGTCGATCCGGCTGTGTAACCACTGCGACCACTTCATATCCATCTTTAAGTAATGTTTGTAAAACCGGCACTGAAAAATCCGGCGTTCCCATAAATACGACTTTCATCGTGTAAAACCTACCCTTCTAGTTCATCCTCTTCGTAATACTTTGTTACCTTTTCCGTGAACAATACACCTTGCAAATGATCAATTTCATGTTGAATTGCTCGCGCTAAAAATCCTTTTGCTTCTATAAAATAAGGTTTTCCTTTACGATTTTGCGCGCGTACTTTCACATAATCAGCTCTAGCCACGTCACCAAAAAGGCCCGGAAAACTTAGGCAGCCTTCTGGACCGATTTGTTCGCCTCGTTGCTCAATAATTACCGGATTAATTAACTCAATTTTACCGTGTCGGTCGCCAACGTCCACCACTGCTACTTGCTGCAGAACTCCTACTTGAGGAGCAGCTAGACCCACACCGTCTGCTTCGAGCATTAAATCATACATGCCGTTTAGTAATTTCGCTAATTTATTATCAAAGTTTTTAACGACTTCACACTCTTGTTCAAGTACTTCATTAGGATGGTAAACAAGCTTAAGCTTAGCCAAATAGGCACCTCCTTTATTCTTTCTATTTATATCCAAAAAGCTTCTTCTTTAACGTCATCAAAACGACTAATTACATCATTGAATATGGATGCAAATCAATGGTGATCGTTAAATTCTCCTTCTGCATTTCTGCTTGATAACGTTCTAATATATATTTCAATAACGGAATCAGGCTTGGTTCCAGCTTGTATTTTAACATGCATTGATAGCGATATCTATCTTTTATCTTAGCAATCGGAGATGCGACAGGTCCTAAGATCGTTGTTTGCGGCGAAAGTTTTTGACGCAGATACTGTGAAATTTTATCTGTAACAGACACTACTTTTGCAATATTTTCATGAGATACCGTTACAAGCGCCAAGTAAAAGAAAGGCGGGTATTTATGCATTTTACGAATTTCCATCTCCTGCTGATAAAACGTATCGTAATCGTGCTGACTCGCAAGTTGAATACTGTAGTGCTCGGGTGTATACGTTTGGATCACTACTTCTCCTGGAAGCTTGTGACGACCTGCTCTTCCGCTTACCTGGGTTAAAAGCTGAAACGTTTTTTCAGATGCACGAAAGTCAGGTAAATTGAGCATCGTATCTGCTGTTAACACTCCTACAAGCGTGACGTTTGGAAAGTCAAGCCCTTTAGCAATCATCTGCGTCCCTAGTAAAACTTGCGCTTCTCCACTTGCAAACTTGTTTAGGAGTTTTTCATGCGCGCCTTTTCGGCTTGTTGTATCAACATCCATTCGAACTACCCTAGCCTCAGGCAGTACTTTCGTTAATTCTTCTTCCACTTTTTGTGTACCAGACCCGAAAAAGCGGATATGCTCGCTGTGGCATTCCGGGCACTCAGTTTGAACATGCTCTTCGTGCCCGCAGTAATGGCATTTTAATTTATTTTGATAGCGGTGATACGTCAGTGAAATTTCACAGTGCTCACATGTCGGAACGTAACCGCAGTCCCTGCACATGACAAAAGAAGAATGGCCTCTTTTATTTAAAAATAAAACGATTTGCTCTCCTTTTTCCAAACGGTCTTTCATCTTTTCAAATAGCATAGTTGAAAACATAGAACGGTTGCCGCTGCGAAGCTCTTCTCTCATATCGACAATATCCACCGACGGCATTGATGACTGATTCATTCTTTGCTTTAACGTCAGTAGCTTATACACACCTTTTTGCGCTCTTGCAAATGATTCAAGCGTTGGCGTTGCACTTCCTAAAATGACTGGACACTGATGATGCTCCCCTCGGTAAATGGCGACATCTCTCGCATGATAACGGGGGTTCTCTTCTTGTTTATAACTCGTCTCATGTTCTTCATCGATAATAAGAAGGCCTAGATTTTCAAATGGAGCAAATACAGCAGAGCGGGCCCCTACCACAACCGATACTTCTTTTCGCTGGATTTTTCGCCATTCATCATATTTTTCTCCAGTAGACAAGCCGCTATGAAGCACAGCGACCTTCGAACCGAACCGCTCTTTAAATCGCTTGACCATCTGAGGGGTAAGTGAAATCTCCGGAACAAGCATAATCGCTTCTTTCCCTTTTTTTAGCACTTGATCAATCGATTGGAGATACACTTCCGTTTTTCCACTTCCGGTTACTCCGTACATTAAAAACACATTGTGAAGATTTTCTTCGATGTCCTGCAGAATCGGCGCGATTGCCCCAGCTTGTTCATCCGTCAATTGAAATGGCTTTGATGGCGTAAAGTAGCGATCTTGATAAGGATCACGGTATATTTCAATTTCCGTTTCCGCTAATAGCCCTTTGTTAATCAGCGTCTTTATAGGAGCAGAGGTAATCTGCAAATCTTCCGCTATTTCTTTTATTGCCACTTCTTCATTTCTATCCAGCATAAAAGACAGCACTTGTTTTTGTTTTTCTGCCTGCTTATTTGACTCGCTTATAAATTGCTGAATTTGCTCAAGGCTTTGATTAAGTTTTACACCTTTTGCCGTTTTTTTGTTTCCTTTATTTTTCACGACGTAGACGACTTCAATTAGACCTTTTTGAATATCACGGTGAAAAGCAGGAGCAGCGGCTGTTTTTTCTACTTCACTCCACTTCAGCGAGGACCTTGACTGAAAAAACGGCTTTACTTGCTCATGAAGCTGTTCGTATGCCTCTTTTGAAAGAAGTGAAAGTTCCTTATCATATTTTGCTTTCATTGCGGCAGGCAGCATGACTTGAAAAGCTGATATCATAAAACAAAGCGTTTTTTCAGTTAGCCACTGCCCAAGCTCTAACAATTCAGGAGTCAGAACCGGCGTTAAATCAAGCAGGTCAGCGATTGGTTTAACCCGCTTGACTTCGGCCTCTTCTTTAAGAGCCACCACAAATCCCTGAACTTTTCTAGGACCAAATGGAACGACAACTCGCATACCTGGAACAATAATTCCTTTCCATTTGGCAGGAATAGCGTAGTCAAAAGTACGATCCGTTTGTTTAGCAGCCACGTCCACAATTACACTAGCTACACTCATTTTTTCAGTCCTTCTAACATTTCCTTCACTTCTTTTAACACCTCATTAGCTACATCGTGTTTTGAAAGAATCGGGAGTTCCTTAGACTCTCCGCTTCGCTTATAGAGCGTTACAATATTTGTGTCCGTTCCAAAGCCAGCTCCTTCTGTTGTCACATTATTAGCTACAATCATATCCAAGTTTTTAGATGCTAGTTTCTTTTGTGCATATTCATCCACTTGTTCTGTTTCTGCAGCAAATCCGACTAAAAGCTGATGTTCTTTTCGCTCTCCAAGCGTGCGTAAAATATCTGTTGTTCTCTCTAGCTCTAATATGGCTTCACCAGGCTGCTTTTTCATTTTTTGATCAAACACATGCTTTGGTCGGTAATCTGCAACTGCAGCTGATTTAATGACAACATCTGCTTTATGATAGCGCTGCATAACAGCTTCAAGCATCTGCTGCGCACTTTCAATTTGAACAACCTGCACTCCTTTTGGATATGCTAAATTCGTCGGTCCCGTTACAAGTGTTACCGATGCGCCTAACTTAGCAGCTTGTTCTGCAAGGGCATAGCCCATTTTCCCGGTAGAGCGATTGGTGAAAAAACGGACGGGATCAATGCGTTCTACCGTAGGTCCTGCTGTAATCAATACATTGACACCTTCAAGGATCTTTTGTGTATCTGATACTTGTGAAAAATAAGAGTTGATTAGTGAAACGATTGTTTCTGGCTCTTCAAGGCGACCTTTCCCTACATAACCGCATGCCAAATACCCTTCTCCAGGTTCTACAAAGGAATAACCAAATGCTGAAAGAGTGTTCATATTTTTTTTCACAGCCGGGTGATCGTACATATGAACATTCATTGCAGGCGCAATCCAAACAGGTGCAGTAGCAGCCAGCAGCATTGTGGAAATCATATCATCCGCAAGACCATTTGCTATTTTCCCTATCATATTAGCCGTAGCAGGAGCCACTAAAATTAAATCAGGCCAGTCTGCTAAATCAATATGTGCAATCACAGATGGATCTTTTTCATCAAACGTATCTGTATAAACTGGGTTTCGAGACAGAGCTTGAAACGTAAGTGGCGTTACGAACTCGCATGCTGAAGCAGTCATCATTACTTTAACTTCTGCTCCCGCTTGTACTAATTTACTTGTTAAAGCCGCGGCTTTATATACGGCGATTCCGCCGCTAACACATAATAAAATTCGTTTTCCCTTCATCATTATGCCCCCATCTATTTATCCCGCTCAACCAGCATCCGCTTGTTTACTCGGGTAACTATCTAAAGCTTTTCAATTCAATTATTATACCATTTTTGTAGTGAGACATTCACTATCCTGCTTGAACACAGACAAAAGTATCAAAAAAATAACAACCTATAAAGTAGGTTGTTATTTTTTCACTTACTGATGTTTAGAATCTTCTTCTGCTACACCTTGCTTATAGCTTAATTGCTCAGCATTAATTTCTTCTAAAGCACAGCCTACAAACTTATAAGAAACCGGCTTTTCAATCGGCGTATCATTGTGAAGCTGTAATTGACGTGCACGTTTTGCAGCTACTGTTACAAGCGTGTACTTAGAATCTAATTTTTCCATTAGGGAATCAATTGATGGATAAAGCATATTTATTCGACCTCCAGCATTCTTTTATAGCGCGCAGAAATACGATCGCGACGGCAATGTTCAGCCGTTACGATAGCACGGATGCGAGCACAAGCATTTTCTACTTTGTCATTTTCTACAACATAATCGTAGGCGTCCATAAGTTCGATTTCTTCTTTTGCTACGCGCATACGGTTATTGATTAAGTCTTCTGTTTCAGTACCGCGGTTTACAATACGGCTTTTAAGCTCTGATAAACTCGGCGGAGCCAAGAAGATGAACAAACCTTCTGGAAACGCTTCTTTCACCTGAAGAGCTCCTTGCACTTCAATTTCTAGAAACACGTCTTTCCCTTCAGATAACGTTTGTTCCACATAATCAACCGGGGTACCGTAGTAGTTACCTACGTATTCAGCCCACTCTAATAATTTATTGTTTTCAATCATGCGCTCAAACTCTTCGCGTGGCTTGAAGAAATAGTCAACACCGTCTACTTCACCTTCGCGTGGCTTTCTTGTTGTTGCAGAAATAGAATACTGCAATTTAATGTCTTCTTGCTCAAATAATGCTTTTCGTACCGTTCCTTTTCCAACACCTGATGGTCCGGAAAGAACAATTAATAAACCTCTTTCAATCATCGGTTCAAGTGACCTACCCTTCTAATAATTCTTCTTTGTTTATAAGTCGCTGTGACACAGTTTCTGGCTGTACAGGAGCTAAAATCACATGATCGCTATCCATAACAATAACAGATCGTGTTTTACGTCCTTGCGTTGCATCTATTAAAGAGCCTCGATCTTTTGCATCTTGAATAATGCGTTTGATTGGAGCTGATTCAGGATGAACGACAGAGATTATACGATTAGAAGAAATAAAATTTCCAAATCCAACGTTCACTAATTTACCGCTCATAAGAAGCCTCCTGCTATATCAATATAATCTTTATCTTACACGAAGGCTATTCAATATTTTGAACTTGCTCTTTTATACGTTCTAGTTGTGCTTTCATACTAATAACATATTGAGCAATAGTACCATTGTTTGCCTTCGCACCAATTGTATTCATTTCACGATTCAGCTCTTGAACAAGGAAATCAAGCTTACGTCCTACTGAATCAGGTGTACTTAATGCTTGAATAAATTGTGAAACATGACTTTGAATTCGCGTAAGTTCTTCGCTAATATCTGCTTTTTCAGCAAAAATAGCTACTTCAGTCAGCACTCGCTGCTCATCGAAAGTACCTTCTAAGTAGTCGCTTAGCTTTCTTTTAATGCGCTCGCGATATTGTTCAGCAACTTCAGGAGCAAGCTGTGTAATTTTTCCGCGAATGTCTTGAATGTCCTGTAAGTATCCCATTAAATCGTGATACAGCTCTGATCCTTCTCGTTTTCGCATATCCACTAACTGATGCACGGCAGCTTCAACCGCCTCAAAGATTGCACCATGAATACTCGTCTGATCAGCTTCTTCTTCATAAGTTGTCATCACTTCAGGCATGTGTAGAATATCTTGAATTTGAACAGATTGTGATAGCCCATGCTTTTCTTTGACTTGCTGCAACGCATCCATATATTCATCAAGCAACTGCCAATCCGTCTGCAGTTTCTTTTTCGCCATTTCTTCACCTGAAATAGTAACAAATACTTCTACTCTACCACGTTTTATGTATGTTTGAACGATTTTTTTTATTTTATCTTCAATTTCAATTAATTGTCTTGGCATACGAATAACGATTTCACAGAAACGATGATTAACAGACTTCATTTCGACTGTTACTGATCGATTTTCCACTTCCGCTTTTCCGCGGCCAAAACCTGTCATACTTTTTATCATTATCATCACATCCACTATGTACATCTTACATAAAAAGTATCATAAAAGAAAGTGTTAGCAAAAAAAAGAAATCTCTCTTCTCTATTCAACCTGTAAAGGCTGCCTTCATGAGTTTTCTCATTTGGGACAGCCTGCATTAAAGTATAGCACAATTTATGAAGGTTTTCTTGCTAAAAGTGAACCGGCAAGTAAAAAAGTTGGAAGGCTTGCAAGTCCTAAAATAACGAGCCATTCCCGCGGTGCAATGGCCATTGTATGGAAAATAGGCTGCAGCGGCGGATAGTAGATGGCCACCAGCATAAGAATAATAGATGAAATAACAGCTCCTACAAGGTATAAGTTCTGAAATGGATTGCGATCAAAAATCGATTTTTCACTTCGACAGTCAAATACGTGAATAAGCTGTGCCATGACAAGCGTGGCAAATGCGATTGTCTGAGCATACTGCAACCGATCTGGGTCGTTGTCGTAAACAATCATAAACGCAGCGAGTGTGGCAGCTCCAATTAAAAATCCTCGGCTAACTACTTTCCACCCTAACCCTCTTGCAAAAATACCTTCGCGCGGATGTCTTGGGTGGCGTTTCATGACGTTATCTTCTGGCTGGTCTAAGCCAAGAGCCATCGCAGGCAAACCATCCGTTACTAAGTTTACCCATAATATTTGAATTGGAACTAGCGGAAGCGGAAGTGCTAAAATCATCGCAAAGAGCATAACTAAAATTTCTCCTACGTTTGATGCAAGCAAGTAACGGATAAACTTGCGAATATTTTCATAGATGTTTCTTCCTTCTTTGATCGCTGATTTGATTGTAGCAAAGTTATCATCAAGCAAAACGAGTGAAGACGCTTCTTTTGCTACGTCTGTTCCTGTGATGCCCATCGCAATGCCTATGTCTGCTGCTTTAATAGCTGGTGCATCATTTACGCCGTCGCCCGTCATGGCTACAATGTGATCTTTTGCTTGAAGAGCTTTAACAATTTTAAGCTTATGTTCAGGTGATACTCTCGCATATACGTAAACATCATCTACTACTTCTTCTAGCTCTTCCTCCGTCATTTTGGACAAATCCGTTCCTTCTAAGACTTGACCATTTTCGGGTAAAATGCCAAGTTGTTTTGCAATCGCCTGTGCTGTAATGACGTGGTCACCTGTAATCATAACAGTTTTGATGCCCGCATCTCGACATTCTTTGACCGCTTGTTTGACCTCTGGCCTTGGCGGATCAATCATTCCTTGAAGCCCTAGGAAGGTCAGGTCTTTTTCCGCTTCTTTCTCTGTATGAACGCTCTCATGATCTCCTAACGGGCGATAAGCAATAGCAATGGTTCGAAGCGCTTGGCTAGCTAATTGATCAATCGCTCCTTTCACTTCATTATGAACCGTTACCGACAGCGTTTGTTGTCTGTTTTCCCATAAAATATTTTTGCTGTTTATAAGTAGCACATCCGGAGCACCTTTTGTTATGACATAACGCTTATGAGATGCATCTTCAATAACTACACTCATCATTTTACGCGTTGAATCAAATGGAAACTCTTCAATAATCGTAAACTGCTTTTGAATATTTTCTTTTGTCAGCCCAGCTTTCATCGCGGCAACAAGCAAAGCTGCTTCAGTAGGATCTCCGTCGATGACATATTCTTTATCTTTTCTTGAAATGGACGTTTGATTACAAAGCAAACCGAACACTAAAAGCTGCTGAAGTGGTTTTTCACTCCGTGTATCAACTTCTCTTTCCTCTCGCGAGAATACGCCCGTAGGTTCATATCCTGTCCCTGATACCCTCCACGTCATTCCACCAGACCAAAGGTGAGTAACCGTCATTTTATTTTGTGTTAATGTACCCGTTTTGTCTGAGCAAATGACTGACGCACACCCGAGAGTCTCAACGGCAGGAAGTTTGCGAACAATGGATTTTTGCTTAATCATGCGCTGTACACCAAGAGATAACGCCACGGTTACGATGGCAGGCAGACCTTCGGGTATGGCAGCAACAGCTAAGGAAACTCCCGCTAAGAACATACTGTATAGATCATGGCCTTGCAGTACACCAATTCCAACAACTAGTACAGTAAGTGCAAGAGCTACAACGATTAAAATTTTTCCTAATTGCTCTAACTTCCGTTGAAGAGGGGTAATCATAGCTTCAGCATTTTGAAGCAAATCAGCAATTTGTCCCATTGCTGTTTTCATTCCAATTCCAACAACAATACCTGTTCCGCTTCCTCGCGTCACAAGCGTACCCATGAACGCCATGTTGTCCTGATCTCCAAGCGGTACTTCCTCTCCTGACAATGCTTTTATTTGCTTGGCAACAGGCAAAGACTCTCCCGTAAGCGCTGACTCTTCAATCTCTAGGCTTTTGGCTTCCATGATTCGAAGGTCAGCTCCGATACGGTCTCCGCTCGAAAACTTTACAACGTCCCCAACTACCAGCTCTTTAGAGGGTAGCTTAATCCACTTCCCTTCACGCATAGCTGCTACTTGGGGAGCAGAAAGCTCTTTTAATGCATGAAGAGATTTCTCTGCTTTTCTTTCTTGAAAAAAGCCTAAAAATCCATTAATTATCACGATGGCAATAATAGCAATCGCATCGATGTATTCGCCTAAAAGCCCTGAAATAAGCGTAGCAGCTAGTAAAACTAGCACCATGAAATCTTTAAACTGCTCTAGAAACACAAGAATGGCTGGTTTTTTCTCTCCTTCAGTCAATTCATTAAACCCTTGTTGCTGCTGACGTGCTTTTACTTCTTTGTGTGTAAGACCATGCTGCCTGTCTGTTTTTGTTACTTCTACTATTGCTTTTCCACCTAATTCATACCATTTCATTGCATCTTTTCACACCCTTTTATTTGTAAATGCACCTATTAGATTGTTACAATCTTATATCGTATGCTTATTCAGACTCGTCCTAAAAAATGCTATACTTTTCTATAGGACAATTTTCAATTACTTAAGGATGTGAGCACTATGTCATTTGATGGTATTTTTACATATGGCATTTTACAAGAACTATCTGAGACCTTGGTTTCAGGACGAATTTCAAAAATATATCAGCCGTTTCCAAACGAGTTGATTTTACAAGTACGCGCTAAAGGTGAAAACCGCAAACTTTTAATTTCAGCTCACCCTAACTATTCACGCGTTCATTTTACAAACGAGCCCTATGAAAACCCATCTGAACCTCCTATGTTTTGTATGCTTCTTCGCAAACATTTAGAAGGAAGCATTATTGAACAAGTGTATCAGCTTGGATTAGACCGCATTTTAGTCATTGAAACAAAAGGACGAAATGAAATTGGCGACGTGACGTACAAGCAGCTTATTATTGAAATCATGGGAAGACATAGTAATGTTGTACTTGTAGATAAAGAAAAACAAACGATTATCGACAGTATTAAGCACGTTCCAATGGCCTTGAACAGGCACCGTACGCTTCTACCCGGAGCTCCTTACGTACTGCCTCCTAGCCAAGATAAGCTTCATCCATTTGAAGCGGACGAAGAAACTGTGATTAAAAAAATTGATTTTAATAGCGGAAAGTTAGCCACCCAGCTAGTGCAAACCTTCTCGGGGCTTTCTCCTTTAATTGCAAATGAAGTGGTTTTTCGCTCTGGCTTAGCGAATCGTTCTACCCTTCCAAAATCATTCGTCGAAACGATGACGCTGATCAAAGAAGGTCAGTTTACACCGACCCTGACAACCGTTAATCAAAAAGACTATTTTTATTTACTAGAATTGACGCATTTAGAGGGCACACAAAAAACGTATGCAACCATCAGCGAGCTTCTTGATCGCTACTACTACGGGAAAGCAGAGCGAGATCGCGTAAAGCAGCAAGCGCATGATTTAGTGCAGTTTATTTCCACTGAGAAAAAGAAAAATGAGAAAAAAATAAAAAAACTTGAGCAAACGCTGCAAAATGCAGAAAAAGCATCTGATTATCAGCTAGCCGGTGAACTCCTTACGGCAAACTTACACCTTGTCAAAAAAGGAGATGCGAAAGTGGATGTGATTAATTATTACGATGAAAATAGCGGTACGCTCACCATTTCATTAGATCCACAAAAATCACCGTCTCAAAATGCTCAAAGCTATTTTACAAAGTATCAAAAAGCGAAAAACTCCGTTTCGATTGTAATCGAACAAATTGAAAAAGCAAACGAAGAAGTACATTATTTTGAATCGCTTATTCAGCAAATGGATACTGCTACTCACAAAGACATCGCCGAGATTCGTGAAGAGCTTGTGGAAGAAGGATATTTGCGCAACCGTCAGCAAAAACAAGCAAAAAAACAAAAAAACACTACACCTACTCTCGAACAATACGTTTCAAGCGACGGCACGACGATTTTAGTTGGAAAAAACAATAAGCAAAATGAATATTTAACAAATCGCCTTGCCGCTCGTGATGACGTTTGGTTTCATACGAAAGATATACCGGGTTCTCACGTTGTTATTCGTAGTCAAGAGCCTTCAGAGGAAACGATTTTAGAAGCGGCTCACCTTGCTGCTTACTTTAGTAAAGCCAAGAATTCAAGCTCCGTGCCCGTCGACTATACAAAAATTCGCCACGTAAAAAAACCAAGCGGTGCCAAACCTGGTTTTGTAACGTACGATAACCAGCAAACGGTGTACGTAACGCCTAGTGAAGAACTTGTACTGAAGCTGCGTCAGTCATAATAAAACCCCCTTTCTATATAGAAAGGGGGTTTTTAGAGATTCAGTTTAGTTCATCCATGAAGGGTCTGAAGGATTTTCACGCCATTTAAATAGCTTTTCCATCGCCTCTTCTTCAATGTATCCCGCTTCGTTTGCCGCTTCTACTAGCGTAGAGTAGTCTGTTAGCGAATAAACTTGAAGTTCTTTTTCTTTAAACAGCTGACGCGCTTTTTCCAGCTCATATGTAAAGATAGACACAACTCCTAACACTTCACACCCTTGCGCTTTTAATGCATCTACTGCAGTAAACACGCTTCCGCCAGTTGAAATCAAATCTTCAATCACAACTACTTTTTGGCCTTTTGTTACTTTTCCTTCGATTTGATTTCCTTGACCATGTTCTTTTGCTTTGCTTCGCACATAGCACATTGGAAGCTCTAACGCTTCACTTACCCATGCTGCATGAGGAATACCAGCTGTAGCTGTACCAGCAATCACTTCCACATTGGCAAAATACGTTTTAATTAAATGCTGCAGACCTTTTGCAATTTCTTTTCGCACTTTTGGGTAGCTAAGCGTTAAGCGGTTGTCACAATAAATAGGTGACTTAATTCCGGAAGCCCACGTAAACGGCTCGTTTGGTTGAAGGCTTACTGCCTCGATATCAATTAATTGTTTTGCAATTTCTTTTCGTAGTTTTGTCATGGCGTAATACGCTCCCCTTTCCACTGCTGTAACATCTCATAATATGCTTTAAGCGGGTCTTTTGCTTTAGTAATAGAACGTCCAACGACAATGGCACTCGATCCATATTCTCTCGCTAGCTGAGGAGTTGCTACGCGCACTTGGTCATCTACCGAATCTGTTCCCATACGAATACCCGGCGTTACGGTCAAAAAGTCCTCTCCTGCTGCTTTTCGAATCGAAGGCACTTCATGAGTAGAGCATACAACGCCGTCTAGTCCACTTTTTTTGGCAAGCGTTGCATAATGCACAACCACTTCTTGCATCGAATGTGTAATGAGCTGCTGCTCTTTTAGCATTTCATCAGATGTACTTGTTAGCTGAGTAACCGCAATACAATCAGGGCGCTTTTTGCCAGCAGCGGTTCCTAAGTCAAGTCCTTCAATGGCTGCTTGCATCATATTCGTTCCGCCAGCGGCATGAACGTTAACCAAGTCCACTTCAAGAGAAGCTAAAGACTTCATTCCTTGCTTTACCGTATTTGGAATATCATGAAGCTTTAAGTCTAAAAAGATTTGGTGGTTTTGCTCTTTTAATGCAGAAATTATGGATAGCCCTTCTTTATAAAACAGTTCCATGCCTACTTTCACAAATAATGACTCTTGTTGAAAAGGCATTAAAAACTGGTGTAGATCGTTAATTGATGAAAAATCAAGAGCAATGATTAACGGTTGTTTCACGCTTTTTCCAGCTCCTTCCGATACACTCTGAAACATGCTCGTATCCTAATGATGTTAATAGTCTTGGCAGTTCGTCAATAATAGTTGGACACACATACGGATCGACAAAGTTTGCTGTACCAACCGCTACTGCACTTGCACCTGCATATAGAAACTCGAGTGCATCTTCAGCAGTCGTCACTCCGCCCATACCAATAATCGGAATGTTCACTTTTTGGCTCACTTCATGTACCATTCGAATCGCTACGGGTTTAATTGATGGGCCTGACAGTCCACCAGTGCCGTTTGCTAAAACCGGCTGAGCTGTTTTTAAATCCAGACGCATCCCTAAAAGCGTATTGATCATCGTTAAGCCGTCTGCACCAGCGTCTTCAACAGCCATCGCCATGTCTACAATATTGGATACGTTTGGTGATAGTTTAACATAAACTGGAACATTTGAAACATCTTTTACCGCTTTTGTTAAACGAGCAGCGATGAGAGGATCTACGCCAAACGCAATTCCGCCTTCTTTTACATTGGGGCATGAAATATTTAATTCCAGTGCTTTCACATTTGATACGGTTGAAATTTCTTTTGCTACGTGCACATATTCTTCAATCGAAGCACCAGCTACGTTCGCAATGATCGGCACATCGTATTGTTGAAGCCAAACGAGCTCTTCATTCATTACTTTCTCTAACCCAGGATTTTGTAATCCAATTGCATTTAACATTCCTGCAGATGTTTCCGCTACGCGAGGAGTGGGATTGCCAAAACGAGTTTCAGCAGTAGTCGCTTTAATCATAATGGCTCCAAGTGCATCAAGTGAATAAAACTGAGCATACTCACGCCCAAACCCAAAACAGCCGGACGCTGGCATAATTGGATTTTTCAAATCTAATCCTGGTAATGTCGTTTTTAGCATACTCATAAAAGCACCTCCCCTGCTTGAAAGACGGGACCGTCGCTGCAGATTTTTTTATACGCCGTGGAATCTTCACTTTCCTTGCATACACATGCAAAACAAGCACCGATTCCACAGCCCATTCTTTCTTCTAATGAAATGTAAAGCGGCTTGTTTGTATAGTTATTTTCTAGTGCTTTTAACATCGGAGTTGGACCGCATGAAAACATAACGTCATATAAAAACTGCTGCTCATCAATCACCGTTGTAACAAAACCTTTTGTTCCGTAAGAACCATCTACCGTTGCAATATATGTTTCTCCTAAAGCTAAAAACTCTCGTTCATAAAATACGTCTGCTTTTGATTGAAATCCCAGCACGTGAATAACCTGTACGCCTTTTTCACGAAGTCTTTTTGAAAGCTCATAGAGCGGAGGCACTCCAATGCCTCCCCCTACTAATAAAGCTGTTTGACCTGACTCTATCGCCTCTAATGGAAAACCATGACCAAGCGGACCTAATACGTCAATCGACTGACCGGCTTGCTTTTCGGCAAGCAGCGATGTGCCCGCCCCTTCTGCACGGTAAATCATCGTAAACTGTTCGTGCGTTTGATCGATTTCAGCAATACTGATTGGTCTGCGAAGCAGTGGCAAATAGTCATTGTTGACTCGGATATGCACAAACTGCCCGGCTCATTCATGAAACGAACAAGCTCGCCTTGAAGGGTTAATTCATATACATTGTGTGTTAACGGTCGCTGACTGACGACTTGCATCATTTCATGTTTGATCATACGGTTGTCACCTCTTTAGTTGGACGAACTTTTTTCATTGGCGTTGTGTGGAAGCTGATTGTTTCAAGCACTCGTAAAATCGCTTCTGCTGTATCAAGTGATGTTAAGCAAGGTACGCCATTCTCAACTGCTTCACGGCGAATTTTAAATCCGTCACGCGCAGGCTGCTTTCCTTTTGTTAGCGTGTTGATGACAAGCTGCGCTTCTCCTTTTCGTATCACATCTAAAAGATTGTGATCTTCATGATGAATTTTATTTACTACTTTCACGCGAATATCTTCTTTTGTAAACGTTGAAGCTGTCCCTTCCGTTGCAATCACTTGATACCCAATGTTAGCAAAACGCTTCGCTAACGCTGTTGCCTCTTCTTTATCTTTATCCGCCACTGTCATAAGTACTGAGCCGTATGGCTTAATGGACATTCCTGAAGCAATTAATCCTTTATATAATGCTTTTTCGTACGTTGAATCTTGCCCCATTACTTCTCCAGTAGATTTCATTTCAGGTCCAAGCGTAATATCTACGCGACGCAGTTTGGCAAATGAGAAGACCGGCACTTTTACGTAGACACCTTCTTCTTCAGGATGCATGCCTGATTCGTAGCCAAGATCTCGCAAACTTGTTCCTAAAATAACTTTTGTTGCCACATTCGCCATCGGAATACGCGTGATTTTACTTAAGAACGGTACCGTACGGCTTGAGCGAGGATTTACTTCAAGAACAAACACTTCTCCTTTTGATAAGACGAACTGAATGTTAAGCAGCCCGATAATGTTTAAGCCTTTTGCGATTCTCGTTGTGTAATCAATAATTGTATCTTTTACGTCTTGTGACAAAGTTTGTGGTGGATATACAGCGATGGAGTCACCTGAGTGTACACCCGCGCGCTCTACATGTTCCATGATCCCTGGAATGACCACTGTTTCACCGTCTGAAATTGCATCTACTTCAATTTCTTTTCCAGTTAAGTAGCGATCGATTAATACCGGGTGATCAGCGTGTACTTTCACCGCGTGTTTCATATAGTGAAGCAGCTCCTCTTCTTTATACACGATTTCCATCGCGCGTCCGCCTAGTACGTATGAAGGACGTACTAGCACCGGATAGCCGATTTCTTCTGCAACAACCACTGCTTCTTCAACTGAAGTAACCGTCTTTCCAAGCGGCTGAGGTACTTCTAAACGTGCTAGCGTCGCTTCGAATTTTTTACGGTCTTCTGCTGCATCTAAGCTTTCAAGCGACGTTCCTAAAATCTTTACGCCTCTTGCTTCTAGCTCGTCTGCTAAGTTAATTGCGGTCTGCCCACCGAACTGTACAACTACACCTTCTGGTTTTTCTAAATCAATGATATGCATGACATCTTCAATCGTTAGCGGCTCGAAATATAATTTATCTGAAATACTGAAGTCAGTCGATACAGTTTCTGGGTTGTTATTCACAATAATCGCTTCATATCCAGCTTCTTTAATCGCCCACACGGAGTGAACCGTTGCATAATCAAATTCAATTCCTTGACCGATGCGGATTGGACCTGAGCCTAGCACCACAACGCTTTTACGATCTGTAACAATCGATTCATTTTCATCTTCAAACGTACCGTAGAAATATGGTGTTGTTGATTCAAATTCTGCTGCACATGTATCTACTGTTTTGTATACTGGCATCACGCCATTTTGTTTACGGAAATCGTATACTTCCCGCTCTGTTTGATTCCACAGCTTAGCAATCGTGCAGTCTGCAAATCCCATTTCTTTTGCTTCCTGTAAAACTTCTACGTTATGAATCTCTTCTTTTAACACATTTTCAAAAGCAATCACTTTTTCAAGTTTTACTAAGAAGAAAAGATCGATTTTGCTCCACTCATGAATTTGCTGAATCGTTACGCCGCGGCGAATAGCCTCTGCGACGTAGAATAATCGCTCGTCACCAGCTTTGCGAATACGCTTTTCAATAATGACATCATCGAATTCATGCGCATCTTTTAACTCTAGGTGATGAACGTTTGACTCTAGTGAGCGCACAGCTTTTAAAATTGACTCTTCGAATGTACGGCCAATTGCCATTACTTCACCCGTGGCTTTCATCTGTGTGCCTAATTTACGGTTAGCTGATTCAAATTTATCAAACGGCCAGCGTGGAATTTTAGATACGATGTAATCTAGTGCTGGTTCGAAACATGCGTATGTCTTACCAGTTACCGGGTTCATCATTTCATCTAATGTTAACCCTACCGCAATTTTTGCTGCTAATTTTGCAATTGGATACCCTGTTGCTTTTGATGCTAAGGCCGATGAGCGGCTTACACGAGGGTTTACTTCAATTACGTAATACTGGAAGCTTTCTGGGTCTAACGCTAGCTGAACGTTACATCCGCCTTCGATTTTAAGCGCTCGGATAATTGTTAGCGACGCGTTTCTAAGCAGCTGGTATTCACGATCGCTTAGCGTTTGGCTTGGCGCCACAACAATTGAATCCCCCGTATGAATACCGACCGGATCAAAGTTTTCCATATTACATACTACGATGGCATTGTCGTTTGCATCGCGCATTACTTCATATTCAATTTCTTTAAAGCCTGCAATACTTTTTTCAAGTAAGCACTGTGTTACAGGACTGTGTTTTAATCCACTTGTTACAATTTCAATCAACTCTTGCTCATTGTTACAAATTCCGCCTCCCGTACCGCCAAGCGTATAAGCAGGACGTACGATTACCGGATAGTTTACTTGTTCAACAAACGCATACGCTTCGTCTAGCGTATGAATAATTTCACTTGCTGGGACAGGCTGATTTAGTTCATTCATTAATGAACGGAACTGTTCACGATCTTCAGCCTGTTCAATAGCGGATAATTTTGTACCAAGAATTTCTACGTTAAATTCATCTAAAATACCAGTTTCGTGTAATTCTACTGCTAAATTCAGTCCCGTTTGACCGCCAAGCGTTGGAAGTAATGCATCCGGGCGTTCTTTACGAATAATTGAGCTTACAAATTCAACCGTTAGAGGTTCAATGTATACTTTATCTGCCATTTCTGAGTCTGTCATAATTGTTGCGGGATTGGAGTTCACAAGAATAACTTTGTATCCTTCTTCTTTTAACGCAATACATGCTTGCGCTCCTGCATAGTCAAACTCTGCCGCCTGTCCGATGACGATTGGTCCTGATCCGATTACGAGAATTGTGTTAATATCTTGACGTTTTGGCATTAGCAATTACCTACTTTCTGATTGTTTTTCATAAGATTCATAAATTCGTTGAACAATCCGTTTGCATCTTCAGGTCCCGGTGATGCCTCAGGGTGATATTGAACCGTAAATGCCGGATATTCTTTATGTTTTACCCCTTCAACCGTTCCATCGTTAAGCGCAACGTGCGTAACTTCTAGTGGCGTATTGACAAGAGATGGCTCACACACTGTATAACCGTGGTTTTGAGATGTAAGAGCTACTTTATTGGTTTTGAGATCCTTTACAGGATGGTTGGATCCACGATGACCAAATTTCATTTTTTCTGTATCTGCTCCGCATGCTAGTGCAAACAGCTGATGTCCTAAGCAAATTCCGAACAGCGGAACTTTTCCTAAAACCCCTTGAATCATCTCGATTGCTTCAGGCACGTCTTTTGGATCTCCAGGTCCGTTGCTTAACATGATGCCATCTGGATTTAATTGAAGAATTTCTTGCGCAGTTACGTTATAAGGAACCACAATCACGTCGCATTGACGAGCTGTTAATTCACGTAAAATTCCGTGTTTCATTCCAAAGTCAACGAGTACCACTTTTTTACCTCTACCTGGGCTTGGATAAGGCTTCACAGTTGATACCTTTTTAACGGAATCCGTTGGAAGCTTATGATTTTGAAGCTGAGCTACCACTTCTTCTACATTGACTTCCATCTTACACACGCGTCCACGAAGCGCACCGTGCTGACGAATTTTTCGTGTTAATTTTCGCGTGTCAATTCCAGCTAATCCTGGAATGTCTTTTTGTTTTAAAAATTCATCTACTGATAGTTCGCTTCTAAAGTTTGAAGGAACATCACAAATTTCTTTTACAATCAAACCGTGGACCGCTGGTTCAATCGATTCAAAGTCATCGCGGTTAATACCGTAATTTCCGATTAAAGGATATGTTAATGTCACAATTTGTGCACAGTATGATGGATCAGATAGAATTTCTTGATACCCTGTCATTCCCGTGTTGAAAACAACTTCTCCTGTCATTTCTTTGTCGCTGCCGAATCCTTTTCCGATAAATACTGTTCCATCTTCTAAAATTAGTTGACGTTGCATGCTTTAACATCCTCCCATACTCGTTTACCTTCTACTAATGTCATTACCGGCCAACCTTTGCATACCCAGTTAGCAAACGGCGTGTTTTTACCTTTTGATACAAATTCTTCTGGATTAATTGCTTTTTCTGTTTCAAGATCAATGATGGTTAAATCTGCTTTTTTTCCTACTTCAATCGTGCCATAAGGAAGGTTGAACGTTTCAGCAGGCTTGTTTGTTAAATACGATACTAGCTGCTCTAGCGTTATTACCTCTTTTAATACTAAGTTTGTATAAAGAAGCGGGAAAGCTGTTTCAAGTCCCACAATACCAAATGGCGCAAGCTCCATGCCTTCTGCTTTTTCGTCCGCTGTGTGCGGTGCATGATCAGTGGCGATAAAATCAAGCGTTCCGTCTAATAAAGCTTCAATTAATGCCTGTTGATCATCTTTCCCTCGAAGCGGCGGATTCATTTTAAAGTTCGAATCAAGTCCAGGGATGTCTTCCTCATTTAGCAGTAGATGATGAGGCGTTACTTCTGCAGTTACGCGAATGCCTGCTTTTTTCGCATCACGAATGGCGCGAATCGATTCTTTTGTACTTACGTGACACACATGGTAGTGGCAGTTTGCTGCTTCAGCAAGCAGGACATCTCGTGCAATTTGAACGGCTTCGCAGATAGAAGGAATACCGTTTAGTCCATGTTCTTTTGCGAATTTCCCGTCGTGTACGCAGCCTTTGTTAATTAAATCATTATCTTCACAGTGGGCAACGATTGCCTTATCTAATGAAGCGGCTTTTTTCATCGCTTCTAGCATCATTCCTGTTGACTGAACACCTACTCCATCATCTGTAAAAGCAAATGCTCCCGCTTCTTTTAAGCCTTCAAAGTCCGTTAGTTCTTTCCCTAATTGGCGAGTGGTAATCGATGCGTACGGCAATACGCGCACATGTGCTGTTTCTTCAATACGCTTGTTTACCCACTCCATTTGTTCAACCGTATCAGGAACTGGACGCGTATTTGGCATTGCAGCAATTGCTGTAAAACCGCCCTTTGCCGCTGCTAGAGTGCCTGTTTCAATCGTTTCTTTCTTTTCTCCTCCCGGCTCGCGTAAGTGAACGTGGACATCGATTAAACCCGGTGATAAGAAGTTCCCGCCTGCATCAATAACTTCTTCATTCTGTACGTCGATGTGTGAAGCTATTTCAGCAATTGCACCATTTTCAATTTTCAGTTCGACTTTTTCAATTTTTCCTTCATTTAACCATGTAGCATTTTTGATAATTGTTGTCATTATTATTAAGTCCCCTTTCAATTGGTTGTAGCGCTCTTGCTAATACTGCCATTCGAATGTACACGCCATTTTGCATTTGTTTAAAAATTCTTGAACGTTCACACTCAACGAGCTCATCTGCGATTTCGACTCCTCTGTTCACAGGAGCTGGATGAAGAATAATGCTGTGTGATTTCATTTTTTGCTCTCGTTCAACGGTTAACCCGAAGCGGCTGTGGTAGTTCTGTGCAAGCTCTGAAGTGTTCTCTTCATGCCTTTCAAATTGAATACGCAGCAGCATCACAACATCGACCGTTTCGATTGCTTCATCGATATCAAGATATGTACCGTGTCTATTCTCTTCATCTTTCCACTCTTCAGGTCCCGCAAAATATACGGTCGCTCCTAGCTTTGTCAGCATTTCAGCATTCGATCTCGCTACGCGGCTATGTCGCAAATCTCCGACTATTGCGACTTTTAATCCTTGAAACGAGCCGAACTCTTGACGAATGGTCAGTAGATCAAGCAAACACTGAGTTGGATGCTGACCGCATCCGTCCCCTGCATTAATGATGGGAATCGATACTTTTTTCTGCAGTTCTTCGTAATAACGATCTTGCGGGTGGCGAATAACAACTGACTGAACGCCGATTGAAGCTAATGTTTCAATCGTGTCATAAAGCGTTTCCCCTTTTTGGACGCTTGAAGTTGTTACTTCAAACGGAATCGTTGTTAATCCTAGCTGCTGTTCTGCCATTTCAAAGCTGCATCGAGTACGCGTGCTTGCTTCAAAAAATAAGTTGGCAACAAACATTTTCTCTTCCGGTTTCCATCCTTGTTTATTCGTTCGATAGTTTTCAGCGCTGTCTAAAATCTCTAGAATTTCATTTGTTTCTAGTGTTGAGACTGTCACTAAATGTTTCATATCGATTCCCTCCATTTTTGCTTTCCTCGCATTTCTTTATAAAAAACACCCTTTCTAACTTAGAAAGGGTGTAAGAAAACAAGCATCGTCTATAACGCGCTTTTCACACACCCTTAGAAACCTCTCTGGATTTCAATTAAAAGGCGTTCTATGAAATTTTTCGTGCTGACGTTTGTTGAACATTTTCTGCTTCTTTTACCTTCTCTTTCGGCAGAACTAGATTCAGCAGAACTCCCATGATCGCAGACAGCGCCATGCTATCAATCTTTACATGTTCTGAGATATCTAAGTGTGCTCCTCCGATTCCTAATACTAAGATAATCGAAGCAATCATTAAGTTTCGTTTTGATCCAAGGTCTACCTTTGAATCCACCATCATGCGCAAGCCTGATGAAGCAATGATTCCGAATAAGAGAATCGAAATTCCTCCCATGACAGGCGTTGGTATACTCGAAATAAGAGCGTTGATTTTGCCGACAAACCCGAACAAAATCGCGAAGACTGCTGCTCCTGCTATCACAAATACGCTAAGCACCTTTGTAATGGCTAACACTCCGATGTTCTCACCGTATGTTGTATTTGGCGGCCCGCCGATCAGCGCGGCAAGCATAGTTGCTACTCCGTCTCCTAAAATCGATCTGTGCAGCCCTGGCTTTTCAATATAGTTTCGATCCACAATCTTATTTAAGACGAGAATGTGTCCGATATGTTCTGAAAGGGTTACGACTGCTACAGGTACCATGATAAGCACAATCCCTAATGAAATGGACGGCGTGTATGTGACAAACGGTACGTAGAAGTGAGGCACTTCAATCCATTCTGCTTTCACTACCTTTGAGAAGTCTACCAGCCCTTGTGTATAAGCGAAGATGTATCCGCCAATAATTCCCATCAGTACCGGAATCAGACTGATGATGTTTTTAAAGAAGATTGAGCAAGCAACTGTTATAGCTAGCGTCACAAGCGCAACCATCAGGTAAGTTAAGCTGTAATGTCCTTTTGCATCGTTCATAGCCATACCTACTGCTGTATTAGCTAGCCCTAAGCCTATAACCATAATAACTGGTCCTACTACAACCGGAGGAAGCAGCTTCATAATCCAATTAATTCCTGTTCCTTTTATAATCAAAGCAACGATTCCATAAACAAGTCCGGCTAAGAAGCAGCCAACCATCGTTTCTTCAGGTCCAAACGAAGCTTTTGCAAAAATGATTGGCGTAATGAACGCGAACGATGAACCAAGATAAGAAGGAATTTGACCTCTTGTAATGAGCAGGAAAGCAAGCGTTCCTACCCCGCTTGAAATCAAAGCAATTGCTGGGCTGAACCCAACTAGAAACGGCACTAACACCGTTGATCCAAACATTGCAAACAAATGCTGCAGACTCAATGTTAACCAATTTACTGCTTTTGGTTTTTCATGTATATCAAGTACAAAATCTCGTTGTTGACTCATATGTTTTTCCTCCTATCACTATTAAAAAAACCTCTTTACGCAGAGGCAAAGAGGTTTTCAGCATACAAGGAAGACGCTATACCGCAGCATAGTTTTCCTTATATAGTGATCCCCCTTTTGCAGCCTCACGGGACTACCATTTAAAAGGGTATATAATTTATTTTTCGTAAATAGACACGTGGTCTTTTTCGTCTACTTCCATTAAATGCACCGCAATTTTTTCACTTTTAGCTGTCGGTACGTTTTTACCAACATAGTCTGCTCGAATCGGCAGCTCGCGGTGGCCTCTATCCACTAAAACAGCCAGCTGAATGAGTTCAGGTCGGCCGATATCAATCAGTGCATCAAGTGCTGCTCGAACCGTACGGCCCGTATATAACACATCGTCTACTAAGATGACGTTCTTATTTGCAATATCTGTCGGAATATCTGATCCTTTTACGAGAGGCTCGTCATTGCTTGTCACTTTCGATAAATCATCTCGGTAAAGCGTGATGTCTAGTTCTCCGACTGGCAATGTGTTTCCTTCAATTTGTGCAATTCGCTCTGCTAAACGTTTTGCGATATAAATGCCTCGCGTCTTAATACCGACTAGCACACAATTTTCAATTCCTTTATTCTTTTCAATGATCTCATGTGCAATTCGAGTTAGAGCACGGCGAATAGCCTGTTCGTCAAGTACGGTAGCTTTTACGTTCACTGTTTTTCACCTCAAGTTGTTGACATAAAAAATCCTCTTGCCTGGAGGCAAGAGGATTTGGTTTTAGACATATTTCTTCAGAAAGGCTACAAGTATGCCTTTTCTGTACCGTTTCCTTCTCAGCCTCTCTGGACTGTTCTTAAAGGTTCTTATTAAGTTACTACAAGTATGCCATCACTTATGACAGTTGTCAACTTCTTTTTTCAATAAGCTCTAGCATATCATTAAACTCTTTTGGAGCTGGTGCTTCAAATTCCATATATTCATTTGTACGAGGGTGAATAAAGCCCAATACACCTGCATGAAGCGCTTGTCCGTCAATCGGAAGCGTTTTTTTCGGTCCGTATTTCGGATCCCCCGCAAGCGGAAAGCCAATATACTTCATATGAACGCGAATCTGATGTGTTCGTCCCGTTTCTAGCTTACATTCGACAAGTGAAAAATCTTTAAAACGCTGTAATACAGTAAAATGAGTCACTGCATCACGACTGTTTTCATCAGTTACCGTCATGCTTTGACGATCTTGCTTGTCGCGTCCAATCGGCGCATCAATCGTACCGTGATCATGAGCAATTACTCCGTGAACGATCGCTTTATAGCGACGCGTCACTGTTTTAGCTACGAGCTGACTAACTAATGATTCATGAGCTAAATCATTTTTTGCGACCATAAGTAAACCTGACGTATCTTTATCAATACGATGAACGATACCAGGGCGCATAACGCCGTTAATACCAGATAAGTCTTTACAATGAGCCATTAAGCCGTTTACGAGCGTGCCGCTATGATGACCTGGAGCCGGATGTACAACCATACCGCGAGGTTTGTTGACAACAAGCACATCTTGATCTTCATAATAAATATCTAAATCCATTTCTTCCGCTACTACATCAAGCTCTTCTAGTTCCGGCACTTCAATAACGATAGCGTCTCCTGTTTTACATTTATAGTTTCCTTTAACAATTTTATCATTCACTTTCGCGTGACCTTCTTTGATCCACTGCTGAACCTGTGAACGTGACCATTCTGCATTTACAGTTGAAAGTACTTTATCAATACGTTCTCCTGCTTGTTCTTCATTTATAACTGTTTCTATTACATTCATTCTTTGTGCTCCTTCTTCATTTTCCCTTCAAACAGCGTCATAATAAACATGATGATTACTCCGACGACAAGTGCCGAATCAGCTACGTTAAAAATCGGAAAATCATACGTAAAGATGTATGTATTTACGAAATCAACTACTTCTTTACGGACCACTCGATCAATAAAGTTTCCAATAGCGCCGCCCAACATTAATGCTAGCGCAATACCGAACCATTTATCTTGTTTTTTGAGCTTTTGAATATAAATTATTAAACCGACTACCACAACTACCGTAATGAGATAAAAGAACCACATCTGTCCTTGTAAAATCCCCCACGCGGCTCCTCTGTTACGATGAGAGGTAATGTAAAGAAAGTTTTCAATCACGGTAATGCTTTGCCCATAATACATTTCTTTTACAATAATCCATTTTGTTACCTGATCAATAAGTATAACAGCTAAAGCGATAAGATAATAAAACACAAATGTTTTCCTCCCGCAATAAAATCAAACGAATCCATACTAAAGCATTTTAGCACATAATTCATTTTTTTTCTCGCTTCTCACCATAAAACAAATAAATCTTCGTTTGTGCGGGCCGTCGGCATTACTTTTAATTTATGAATAGACATCACTTCACCAGTTAGTTCATCAATTCCAAATGCACCAACGTCAAGCTTCGCTAACGCGTGTTCTACATCTTTTAAATCCGCTTTAATCATTTCTATTACGTAACGTTCCTTTTCATCTATATAACCAGATTGTTCTGTAGCATATCTCACTAGGCGATCTTGTAATTCTTCTTTGATAAGAGCTAATTCCTGTCCAATGGAAAGATAATTTTCATACATGCAAACGCCTCCTGTGCTGATAAGATGAAGTATTTATGATGTTAGGTTTACCGAGTTTTCCATCGAATCTACAACACAAGTTTTTCCTAAGGCTTTAAATGCTCTATACCATTGTATTTGGGAATTTCGTACAACAAAAAACACGCCCGTAAAGGACGTGTTTTTGTTAATTATTGCTGAACGTAGTGATTTTTCACAACATCCGCACAGCGTGTACATAAAGTTGGGTGATCTTGATCTTCACCAACTGTTGGTGATACAACCCAGCAGCGTTCACACTTCTCACCTTCAGCTTTACTTACGACAATTGAAGCATAGCTGAATTTCTGTGCTTCAGCAGGTGCTTCACCTTCTGCTACTTCAAGATCTGAAACGATAAAGAGTTGACCTATATTTTCAGAAATAGACACTAACAGCTCTTTCGTATCTGCTGTTGGATACAGCGTTAATTTAGCCTCTAAAGATTTACCGATTACTTTTTCATTACGAGCTTGTTCTAGCGCTTTTAATACTTCATCGCGAAGCTCCATGAATGCATCCCATTTCTCTACTAGTTGATCCGCTCCTTCAATTTCTTGAACCTCTGGCATATCAACTAGCTGCACGCTTTCTTCCGTTACATTTGGAATGTGAACCCATACTTCATCTGCCGTATGAGAAAGAATTGGAGACACTAATTTTGTTAACGATAATAATGTTTCATAAAGAACCGTTTGAATGCTGCGACGCTCTTCATTATTTTCTGCTTCAATGTACAATACATCTTTTGCAAAGTCTAAGTAGAATGAACTCATATCAATTGTACAGAAATTATGCACCGCGTGATAAATGCTTGAGAATTCATATGAATCATAAGATTTTTTCACTTTATCAATTAATTTGTTCAGCTTCACAAGCATGTAGCGGTCTACTTCACGAAGATTTTCAACAGCTACAGCGTCAGTTGTTGGGTTAAAGTCCGCTAAGTTTCCTAGTAAGAAGCGGAAGGTGTTGCGGATCTTACGATATACTTCCGCTACTTGTTTTAAGATGTTATCAGATACACGAACATCCGCTTGGTAATCTACGGAAGCTACCCATAGACGTAGAATATCTGCACCTAGTTGTTTCATTACTTTTTCTGGAATTACAACATTTCCTAATGACTTACTCATCTTGCGACCTTCGCCATCTAAAGCAAATCCATGGCTAAGTACCGCTTTATAAGGTGCTTCACCTGTTACAGCTACACTTGTAGAAAGACTTGAATTGAACCAGCCTCGATATTGGTCAGAACCTTCTAAATACAAATCAGCCGGACGCTGTAAGTCTTCACGTTCTTCAAGAACAGCTTGATGTGAAGAACCCGAGTCAAACCATACGTCCATAATGTCTGTTTCTTTAGTAAAGCGGCCATTTGGGCTTCCTTCATGAGTAAAGCCTTCTGGAAGCAAGTCTTTTGCTTCACGCTCAAACCATACGTTTGATCCATGTTCTCTAAATAGATTTGATACATGTTCAATTGTCTCATCCGTAATGATTGGCTCATCATTTTCAGCATAAAATACCGGAATAGGAACGCCCCATGCACGTTGACGAGAAATACACCAGTCTCCGCGGTCACGCACCATGTTATAAAGTCGCGTTTCACCCCAAGTAGGCACCCATTCTGTTTTTTGCACTGCTTTTAATAAATCTTCACGGAAATCTTTAATAGACGCAAACCATTGTGCTGTTGCGCGGAAAATGGTTGGCTTCTTTGTACGCCAGTCATGTGGGTATGAGTGGGTAATGAAACTTAATTTTAACAGCGCGCCTTCTTCTTCTAGTTTGTCTGTAATTGGTTTGTTTGCTTTATCATAGAATAATCCTTCAAATCCTGGTGCTTCATTTGTCATATGACCTTTGCTATCAACTGGGCAAAGAACTTCCAATCCGTATTTTTGACCAACGATAAAGTCGTCTTCCCCGTGTCCCGGTGCTGTATGAACACAGCCAGTACCAGCGTCTGTTGTGACGTGATCACCAAGAACAACTAAAGAATCACGCTTATAGATTGGATGTTCAGCTACCACGCGCTCAAGTTCTGAACCTTTTACCGTACGAAGTGTCTTATAATCAGCCCATTCAATTTCTTTAGCAACCGTTTCAAGCAGTTCAGTTGCTACTACATATTTTGCTCCATCTGCTTCAACTACGCTATACTGAAGCTCAGGATTGACAGCAATCCCTTGGTTAGCTGGCATTGTCCATGGTGTTGTCGTCCAAATGATAAATTTTTCATCTTGTTCAAGCACGCCTTTGCCATCTTTTACATTAAACGCTACGTAAATAGAGGCTGAGCGCTTGTCATAGTATTCAATTTCCGCTTCTGCTAAAGCAGATTCACTTGAAGGAGACCAGTACACAGGTTTTAACCCTTTGTAGATATAGCCTTTTTTCGCCATGTCACCAAACACTTTGATTTGTTGCGCTTCGTACTGTGGCTGAAGCGTTACATATGGATTATCCCAATCTCCGCGTACGCCTAAACGCTTAAACTGCTCGCGCTGACCGTTTACTTGTTCCCAAGCATACTGTTCGCAAAGCTTACGGAATTCAGCTACCGTCATTTCTTTGCGGTTTACTTTTTTATTTTTTGTTAAAGCTGTTTCAATTGGCAAGCCGTGTGTATCCCAGCCTGGTACATAAGGTGCGCAAAAGCCTGACATCGACTTGTAGCGAACGATAAAGTCTTTTAAGATTTTATTTAGTGCATGTCCCATGTGAATATCGCCATTAGCATATGGAGGTCCGTCATGCAGAACAAATAGAGGACGGCCTTCCGTACGTTTTTGTACTTTTTCATAAATATTCATTTCAGCCCACTGTTCTTGCATTTTAGGCTCGCGGTTCGGTAAATTTCCACGCATTGGAAATTCAGTTTTTGGCATCAATAATGTATCTTTATATTCCATGTTTTACCCTCCAAAAAAAACGTAAATTTCATATCTTTTTGCACCATAACAAAAAGACCTTCTCATCCCAAAAAGGGACGAGAAGGTCTCCCGCGGTACCACCCTAGTAGATTTGCTGCATGCAAATCCTCTTTGCATTCGTAACGTGAATAAACCGCCACTGCTTACTATCATCAGTTCAGCAATGGTACTCTAGGGTGATTTTCACTCTTTTGTTTGATATCGAGCTCGCACCATCCTCGATTCGCTTTGACAAACTAAAAAAGCTACTGTCCCTGTCTCCGTACTGTTTGATATGAAATTTCATCTGTTACCAAATTATATGACAACAAAACGTGAGAAGTCAAGATGATGTCTTGACTAGTCGATTTTTTCTTCTAGCGCTGGCATTTCGTAATCCATCAACTGATCCCAATCGTCGCTGTTTAACATTTCAAGCTGTGCTTCGATTAACATTTTGAAACGAGTTCTAAATACTTTAGACTGCTTTTTTGTCTCCTCAATGTCCATCGCAATTTTACGAGACTTAGATAGTGCTTCATTAATAATACGGTCCGCATTTTTTTCTGCTTCTTTTATAATGAGCTTCGCTTCTTTTTCAGCGTTGCGCTTTACATCTTCCGCTGCTTCTTGAGCAATTAAAATTGATTTATTTAACGTTTCTTCGATGTTAGTAAAATGTCCGAGACGTTCTGTTAATTCAGATACTCTTCCTTCTAACTCTTTTTTATCACGCATTACCAACTCATAATCTTTAATTACTTGGTCAAGAAACTCATTTACTTCATCTTCATCATATCCGCGAAATCCGCGATTAAACTCTTTGTTATGAATATCCAAAGGGGTTAAAGGCATCTAGGCCACCTCCGTGTTGTCTCATTACATCATTAGTAATGGTTTATTCGACATATTTTTAAAATTTCCTGCTAGTAAATCTCTTTATTTCTGCTTTCCTACAACGATTCGCCATCTTTCTTTTTTGGTTTTGCCTTCAAGTGAAACGATGCGACTTCTGCCATGACCACGAAGCGACAAAATATCACCTTCATGACATTCGAAAGAAGGCTGTTCGATGACTTTAAAATTTACTTTTACCGCTCCGTTTACAATAAACGGCTGAATTTTTTGTCTTGATAGATTGTGAATGGTGGACAGCAAAACATCAAGCCTCATTGAAGAAACTGTATAAACGTGTTCAATCAGCTCTTCTTTTACCTCATGCAGATGCTCTCTTTGAATGGACGAAAGCGAAACTTTTGCTTTTCCAATTGATGTTAGATTCATCTCAATATAAGAAGAGATTTCCTCCGCAGCTACAAGCTGAATACTGTCTCCCGCTACCAAGATATCGCCAAATTTTGAGCGGCGCAGCCCTAAGGACATCGCCGAACCAAGAACATGAGGATGTTCAATCGTCACAAACTTTTTAGGATAATTCAGCTCGTACATATGTAACTGAAAGTCCCCGCTTTCAGGCACATAGTAATCCGGATAAAGCAGCGCACGCTTGCGTTCAGCAAACGGTTGTCCACCATCAAATGAAACTTGAACCTCTCCTTCAGTCCCGACAATAGCCGTCACAATTTGCTGCTCTCTTGGATCTAAAAAGTCAGTTAGCTTTGGGCTGTATTGATGTAGGACATCTTCTTTCCACTGAAGAACTTGGTCAATAAACCCGTGTTCCTCTTGCCTAAAATGTTCATAAACAGACATATTATTACTCCTACCATTGGTATGTAAAAAAGGAATCCAGCGATTCCTTTTTTAAATAAACCCCACCACATTATTAAGTGACAGTACACCTCTTTCTGCAAATCGTAGTACAAAGATTGCGACAAGAGGTGAAATATCAATCATGCCGATAGGCGGAATGATTTTACGAAAGGGCTCTAAGTAAGGCTCACAAATACTGCCAAGCAGCTGACCAAACTTAGATGCTCTTACATCGGGTACCCAAGACATCAAAATGTAAATAATTAATGCCCATGAGTAAAGCCCAATTAATTGTGCGAGAATACCAAAAACGATGTCCAAAAACTACCACCTCTTTACGTTTGTTGTATCATGTTCTCCCATCATATCTGAAATGCTTCCGCTTACGTCTACATTATCAGGTGTACATAAAAAGATGTCGGTTCCAATTTTTTGAATGTCCCCGCCTAAAGCATAAACTGTACCACTTAAAAAGTCGACAATTCTTACTGCTTGATCTCGTTGAATGCGCTGTAAATTAACAACTACGACTTTACGATTCTTTAAATGATCCGTAATTTCTTGTGCTTCGGCATAGACGCGAGGTTCACAAAGCATCATTTTTGATGACTTTTGAACGCTTTGTAAGCTAATCACGTTTTGCTGCTGACTTGGCTGCTGACTAGCTTTCACTGGTCTCGACTGCTGTACAGGCTCTTCTACCGACTCTTCTTGTTCGTATTGTTCTTCTACATATTCAGTATCGTCATCAAGAGCAAAAAAACTTCTAAAGCGATTTTTCATACTCATCTTGAATTACACCTCCTTAACGTTCATTCCCAACTAACGTGGTTCCTAGTCGAATGAATGTTGCTCCTTCTTCAATTGCAATTGCATAATCGTTTGACATTCCCATTGATAGCTCTACACACGGTGCATATGGGAGGTTTAGTTCTTGTATCCGATTCTGCAGTTTCTTTAGACCTTGAAAACAGCTTCGAAGCGTGGACTCATCATCTGTGTGAGGAGCCATGGTCATTAATCCAACCACTTGGATATTTGTAAATTCTTCAAGGGATTGAATGAATGGAATTACGTCTTCTACAGCAAGGCCATGCTTGGATTGTTCTTCGGCAACATTAACTTGTACAAAACATTTTATACGCTGGCCTGCACGTTTATCAATTTCTTTTGCTAAAGATAATCGGTCTAGTGAATGAATATAGTCAACTTTATCAATCACATTTTTCACTTTTCTTGTTTGTAAACTCCCGATAAAATGCCAGGTCGCTTTCTCACCGATTGATTCATACTTTTTTAGAAGACCTTCATCCCTGTTTTCTCCTAGATGTAAAACGCCTGCATTCACTGCTTCCTCTGCTCGTTTTGTAGAAACGTATTTTGTTACAGCAATCAGCTCTACATCTTCTCGATTTCGATTAACTTTTTTACACGCTTCAGCAATTGTTTGTTGAACTGCTTCTAGATTTTCACTTACGCTAGCTTTCACTATGTAATTACTCCTCCTTAAAGCCTATGAAGTTAAACATGCGTCCTGTTTTCCTTTGGTCGCGGCGATGTGAAAAGAACAGGTGATCTTCACAGCTTGTACAATACGACGATGTTAAAATCCGTTCCGGCAATACGCCTGCGTTTTGAATCAGCAGCTTATTGACTTTTTTTAAATTAAGCGCGTATTGACCGGGACTTACTTCCTGATATCCATTGTGGCCAACTACTTCGTTTACTTGTGTAATGACGCGGTTATCGACAACATAACAGCAATCTTCAATCGAAGGACCAATCGCCACATAAATATCTTCAACCGGAACATTTTCTTGCTCTACCCAACGTCGAATCATATTCCCTGCGATATTTTTCACTGTGCCCTTCCACCCAGCATGAGCAAGACCAACTAAATGGTGATCAGGCGCATAGAAGTACAGCGGAACACAATCTGCATAGCATAAAGCTAACAAAATATCAGATTCATTTGTATAAATGCCATCCGTTGCTTCTATGCCCTCTTCATACTTGTAGAGTCCTTTTGCACAGTCGGCTTTCGTTATTTTTTGAACAGTTGCTTCATGTACTTGTTCCGCACATACAAAGCTTTCAAAAGACATGTCTAGTTCGGCTGCTAAAATTTTTCTATTTGTAATAACATCTTCTACGTTATCGTTTACGTGAAGCCCTAGGTTAAAAGAAGCAAATGGAGGCTTACTCACGCCACCATTTTTTGTGGTAAAACCAGCAACAAGCATATCATTCTTTTCTACCCAAGGACTCAGCCACATAAACGACTCGTGATGGCTTTTTTTTAATGGCTCAGGATTCATGTATGTGACACATCCCTTGTTTCATTTGTTCTCACATATTGTACCACAGATTACTAGGTACTGTTGACAAAAAAACTAATTCTCTTCAGGCTGAAATGCGTCTTTATAACGTACTAAAATGACATCAGAACCAATTTTCACAATATTTTTCCATGGAATCACAATTTCATCATCTTTTCCAAAGAAGCCTAATACACGAGAGCCTCCGATAATGACGGCCTGTATTTTTCCCGTTGTTAAGTCAATATCAATATCCCCTACATTTCCAAGTTTTTTGCCATCAGCTACATTCACTACATCTTTTAGCTGAAATTCTGAAATCTTTAACATGCTCTCTCCTCCTATAGCCAACTTCACTCCTTAGCCTATATATATTTTCAAATTTTCATTTCATGAAGGAAAAGCTTATTTTTTCTCTGCCATTCTCCTTCTATAGGCATTTTGTTACCAATTACATTTTTTCTTCAAGGGACATTCTCAACTCGTAGCTAGAAGCCCTCAAAGCAATAGAAAATCTGATAGAAACATTTTTGGGTCATTGGCTATACAGTGATACACACAAAATAAGCACCGCGTCTTTTTTTATAGACACGATGCTTATTAAGTTGAACATCAAATAAAGTGAATGGTATTAATTGTATGAACGCGAGCAGCTGCCTTTGTTAGATAGCTTTTGTTAACTTTGAATATTTTTATTCATCTGTTTAATAGCAGCTTTTTCTAAACGAGAAACCTGCGCTTGAGAAATACCAATTTCTTCAGCAACTTCCATCTGTGTTTTACCTTGAAAGAAGCGCTTTCGTAAAATTAGTTTTTCTCGCTCGTTCAATCTTCTCATACCTTCTTGCAAAGCAATTTCTTCAATCCAAGTTGAATCACGGTTGCGTTCATCGCTTAGCTGATCCATGACATAGATTGGGTCTCCACCGTCATTGTAAATAGGTTCAAATAGAGAAACCGGATCTTGGATGGCATCTAAAGCAAACACAATTTCTTCATGCGGCACTTCTAGGACTTTTGAAATTTCTTCAGCTGTAGGTTCCTTGGATGTTTCACTCATAAGCCTTTCACGAACTTGAAGAGCTTTATAAGCAATATCACGAAGGGAACGAGAAACACGGATTGGATTATTGTCACGTAAATAGCGGCGAATTTCCCCTATAATCATTGGGACAGCATATGTAGAAAACTTCACGTTTTGACTTAAATCAAAATTGTCAATGGATTTCATTAATCCAATACACCCAACTTGAAATAAGTCATCAACAAATTCTCCACGATTGTTAAAACGTTGAATCACGCTGAGTACGAGACGTAAATTTCCGCTTACTAGCTTTTCTCTCGCTGTTCCATCTCCAGCCTGCATTTGTTTAAACAACTTGCGCATTTCTTCATTTTTTAATACGGGAAGTTTCGAAGTATCTACTCCACAAATTTCTACTTTATTTCTTGTCAACTCTTTCCCTCCTAACAGGAGATGATGTTCTGAATTCAGTATCTCCTCCGAAGGAAAAAATATGCACTTTTACAATTCTGACAATTCTACGCTAAAAAAGCTGATTGCATAAGATACTTCCCAGCCCTTATGCAATCAGCTTTTTTACTTAAACCATTTTATTAAATTCTTTTCGCAGCCGTTTAATAATTCGTTTTTCGAGCCTTGAAATATAGGACTGAGAAATGCCTAACATATCAGCGACATCTTTTTGCGTTTTTTCTTCTCCGCCGGCTAGCCCAAAGCGCAGCTCCATAATTTGCTTTTCACGATCATTTAATTGATGCAATGCTTTCAACAAAAGTTTTCGATCTACATTCGCTTCCAGATCTTTCGTGATGATATCTTCTTCGGTTCCCATCACGTCAGATAGTAACAGTTCATTTCCATCCCAATCAATATTTAACGGCTCATCAAATGAAACTTCAGATCGAATTTTGTTGTTGCGGCGCAAATACATTAAAATTTCATTTTCAATACAGCGAGAGGCGTACGTCGCTAGCTTAATTTTCTTTTCAGGGTTAAACGTGTTTACTGCTTTAATTAAACCGATGGTTCCGATGCTAATTAAATCCTCAATATTGATTCCTGTATTCTCAAACTTACGTGCAATATAAACAACAAGACGTAAATTACGCTCAATCAACAGTGAACGTGCTGCCTCATCCCCTGATGGAAGTTTTTTCAGGAGCACTTCCTCTTCATCTTTTGTAAGAGGTGGTGGAAGAGCCTCACTTCCTCCTATATAGTACACTTCATCTGTTTTTAGTTTAAGTTTAATTAATAATTTGTACCACCATAATTGAAACCGAATTCGATATGTAGCCATCTTGTATCCTCCTTTATTTGTTCACATCTTTTACGATGCGGAACTTACTTCTCCAATAACAACAAGCTTCGGATGAACAATACATTCATATTGCTTCTCCACCGAAAGCGTTGTATGACTAATACCTACTAATACTTTAGTGACTTCAATCGTGTTGGACTGATGCACCATCCTTACCATGTCTGGCTTTAGAGCAAGCAGCAGCTGATTAGCTTGGCCCACGCTTCGATAAGGGACAAAGCGGACTTTTGAATACCAGTCTTGATCAATATCTTCGCTGTGTGAAAAGGATTGGATATTTTTACTTAATTCCATTAAGCCTTCAGGCAATATTTCTTTTAAAGAATCCGCTGTCACAATCATAACCGGGGTTTTGGTTAGCGGATCTACAAGCTGGTTTCCGCTATCAATAAGCCCCTTCATCGACAGCGTCTGGCCGTTTAAAATAACTTCTACATCTACCAGCTGATCAAATGTAATATTTTTCATTCGCAAATCATCAACTCGTGCCTTTGAAAAATAAGATAATAGCGGAAATCCAATAAGAACAAATATCCAACTAATAGGATCACCAAACTGTGGAGACTTCGTATCAACCATTTGATTAAGAACAAGAAACTGATCTTGAAATAAAAAGTGAACGCCCATTAGCCCTCCACCAACAACAAAGGTGGCAAAATAAAACGTTAATAAATTCTCAAAGAAAAAGCGCAGTCGTTTATAACCAAACGTCACCAATACCATAAAAAAAGAGAATAGAATTTTAATAGCAGGGTGAACCATAAGATGAGAAAAAGGTGTAAACATAAGCAGGACAATTAATGAACCGATAAAGCCGCCAAGCAAAAGCCGCCACCACTTGTAATTCCGTTTAAGCACAACTGCACATAACATCAGCAAAATTGTATCTAACCCAAAATTCAGCATCCATATTAAATCTAAATAGATTGGCAATGTTTATAACCTCTCCATTCTTTCTGAATTTTTCTGTTAAAAATTAGTATATAGTACATCCTATTAGAAAGTCTGTCAGTTCATGCCGAGAAACAAGCAGTATTTTTGAGGAAATCATTCGATATTTGTCACACCACTTTTAGAAAGAAAACATAAACCCTTTGAAGACATCATATTGATCATGTCGAATGTTTTTGTATTGTTTTTGAGTTTTCTAGATTCACTGTATAAAAAAAAGACCTCTGTATAAAACAGAGGTCTTAGCTTTTTATTCTATTAGCGTCTGCGATTACGATTTCGTAAGAATGTTGGAATATCTAGCGCATCTTCAGACTGTGGCTGTGATGGACGCGTATATTCTTGTTGTACAGGCTCTTCGCGCTTTACTTCACGCTTCGGCTGCGGAGCAGGTTGCTGCGTCGATTGCTGCATACGATTCGCCGATAAGGAAGGACGGCCTGGTTTTGGCTGTGATAAATCTTGATCACTGAAGCCAGTTGCAATAACCGTAACAACAATTTCGTCTTTTAGGTTTTCGTTAATAACAGATCCAAAGATCATGTTCACTTCTTGGTCAGAAGCCGAAGCAACGATATCTGCAGCTTCTTGTACTTCGTAAAGGCTTAGGTTTGTACCGCCTGTAATGTTCATTAGTACACCTTGAGCTCCATCGATAGATGTTTCAAGAAGTGGACTTGAAATAGCCTTTTTAGCCGCTTCAGCAGCGCGGTTTTCACCAGTGGCAATACCGATACCCATAAGTGCTGATCCTTTATTAGACATAATTGTTTTCACGTCAGCGAAGTCTAAGTTAATTAATCCAGGAACAGCAATTAAATCTGAAATACCTTGCACACCTTGTCGTAATACGTTATCCGCTTCACGGAACGCTTCTAGCATTGGCGTGTTTTTATCAACGATTTCTAATAAGCGATCATTTGGAATAACAATCAGCGTATCCACTGCTTCTTTCATTGAAGCAATACCGCCTGCCGCTTGAGTAGAACGCTTACGGCCTTCAAACGTAAACGGACGAGTAACAACGCCCACCGTCAATGCTCCTAGTTCACGAGCAATTTGGGCAATGACTGGAGCTGCACCAGTTCCAGTTCCTCCGCCCATTCCAGCTGTTACGAAAACCATATCTGCACCTTTTAGTGCTTCTTGGATTTGTTCTTTACTTTCTTCAGCCGCTTTTTTACCAACTTCTGGATTAGCACCTGCACCTAATCCTCTTGTCAATTTAGCGCCGATTTGCATTTTTGTTTCAGCTTTTGATAAATTTAATGCTTGCGCATCTGTATTAACTGCAATAAACTCTACACCTTGGACGCCATGTTCAATCATTCGGTTAACCGCGTTGTTACCGCCGCCTCCGACACCGATTACTTTAATCGTCGCTAATTGGTCTACACTTGTATCAAACTCCAACATGATAGTTCCTCCTAATTCTTCGAAATTACCAATCCGTAACGTTAATCAAAGAAGTATCCAAAAAACTTCTTCATTAAATTTTGGTCATTTTTCTTTTTCGGCTGCTCAGCTGATTGTTGCGGCTGCTGTGGTTTCGGGCTAGGCTTGATCATTTCTTGCTCAATCGGCTCTTCTTCCACAACTGGCGCTCCAATTTCCCGGCCTTGTATTTTAGCATTTTTGTATGCAAATTTTATTAATCCTACGCCTGTTGTATAATGCGGCTCACGTACTCCGATATAATCAGGAACTGCTATGCGCACGTTATTCTTTAAAATTACTTGAGCTAGCTCAAGAATACCAGGCATCGCTACTACTCCGCCTGTTAAAACAAATCCTCCTGGAATATCTTTGTACCCTAGGCGATTTACCTCTTGCGTAATCATATCTAAAATCTCTTCTAATCTAGCTTCAATAATATCTGAGATTTCGAGCTGATTAAACTGCTGATGCTGGTCGCTTCCAATGATTGGCACACTAAATACTTCTTCTTCAGAAGCATGATCGTAGAAAGCATGTCCATGCTTTATCTTAATATTTTCCGCATCTTCAGTCGAGGTGCGAAGGCCAATCGATAAATCCTTGGTAATGTGCTCACCACCAACAGCTAGTACATTTGTTACTTTCAAATGTCCTTGGTCAAAGATCGCAACAGTTGTTGAACCTCCACCGATATCTACCAGTGCGACACCTAAGTTTTTTTCATCCCGAGATAATGCAATTGAACCAGCGGCTAGAGGTTGTAAACAAATATCACTGATTTCTAAACCAGCTCTTTCTACACAGCGTAATAAGTTATGTAAAACCGTTCTAGATCCTGTTATAATTGTGCCTTCCATTTCCAAACGTACCCCAATCATACCTCTAGGATCGTTAATACCTTCTAAGCCATCTACAATAAATTGCTTTGGAATAACATCAATGATTTCACGATCTGGCGGGATAGACATGACTTGAGCAGCATCAATTACTCGATGAATATCTTCATTTGTAATTTCACGATTTTCGCTCGATACGGCTACTACTCCGTGACAATCCTGTAAAAATACATGATTTCCGCTTATGCCCACTACAACCTTTTTAATTGTAATGCCTACCATCCGTTCAGCCTGTTCTACTGCTTTTCTAATAGATTGAACTGTTGCATCTATATCAACGATAGAACCTTTTTTTAGTCCGTGTGATTTAACATTCCCTACACCAATGATATTCAATGAATCACTACTCATCTCTCCGATGATCACTTTCACACTGGATGTACCGATGTCTAAACTAACGTATATTTCATTGCTGTTCATTCTTTGGCACCTCCTTTTTCTTTCTGCACATGTCATCTTAATAAATTAAGAAGAACAACAATATTAATTTTTTATTATATGAAAATATTCAACAAATACATCTGTTTCCCTTTTGTAAAATCAATTTTTTTCAAGTTTTTCACAGACTTTATCTCTTTCAAAGAACAAAACGTTCTGGTTTTGGCTTTTTTTTAGAATTAAGCCTAAAATCCACTGAAAAAAAGCTATTTAACTACAAGTCTACACTAAGATGTACACTGAGAAAAGCGAAACTTACCTAGAACAAATATTACATTTCCATTTCACAGCACCGGAGAAGAAAATCATATGTATGCAGAATACTTGCATGTGATTATACAATGTACAAGGGCTAGTTTGCCAGTCTCAACTCATCCATTTCCTTTAATTAACACTTATAAAAAATAATTACTGCTTGCTTTTTTTATAAGGTTTAAATGCGTATCCTTCTTCTAAATCAATAATACCTTTTTGATCATCACTCAATTTACTAGCAATAGCTGGGTAATGAACAATTTTATCAGAGAAGTTGCTAATTTTCCCGCTTACTTCACGCGTATCGTTCATAAATACCTCAATGTGAAGAGGTTCTGACTTGGTCGGCGCATAGTAAATCTCAGAAATAGCTCCTTTTATACTTTTCGGCGTTTTAGCTAATTCTTGAACCATACTTTGTATAGCGTCTCCGTCTTTCCAGTCAATTAGCAGCGGAGCGTCAGATGACACTTTCTTAGCGCTTACTTCTTTTAAAACTTTTCCATTTTCATTCACAGGGAAATATTTATTCCCCGAGGTTACATATGCAATTCTTGCATACTCCTTTACGTCGATTACGACTTTATTAGGAAATGTTTTGTGAACAACAGCTTCCTTTACCTCAGGGTTTTTCTCGACTTTTTCTTGAATTCGATCAGCATCAGCTTTCCAGTAGCTGGTTTTTTTGGACAGACCACTCGCCTCAATAATATCCTTATCACTTACATGTTTATTCCCTTGTACTTCAATGTTAGAAACATTGCTCAGAGAAGATTGAGAATACACAATAAATAAAATAAGGATGAAAAAGAGTGATAAATACAAAATAAGCCGTCTATTTGCTTTTTGCTTTCGCTGTTCTTGCAGCTTCGGTACCCGATCTTCTAAAACAATTAACTTACCTTTTTCCATTTTTTTCACCCTTATCCATTTGAGAAAATAAACGAGGAATTACCATCTATTTATTTCCAATCTTTGCTTCATGAGAATATCCCCATTATAGCATAGAATAAACACATAAAAGCTACCTTTTCACGCATAACCATACAGCGACGGGCTGAGTAATTAGCGACCGATAATCTCAACTTCTGTATGAATATCAATATCGAATTTCTCTTTAATTGTTTTCTTGACGTGAGCAATTAACTTCAGCACGTCTGAAGCCGTTGCATCTCCTGTATTAACAATGAAGTTCGCATGCTGCTCACTAATTTGCGCACCGCCCACTGAGTAACCTTTTAAGTTAGATTTTTCAATTAAGTCTCCTGCATAATTAGGAAGCGGATTTCTAAAAATACTTCCTGCACAAGGGAAATTCCAAGGCTGTGTTTCGCGGCGATAGTCTTTATTTTTTTGCATGACCGCCACAATATCATCTTTCGTTCCCTTTTTCAAACGCAGGATAACTTCTACACATACTCCAGGACGATCTTTTTGTAAAATTGAATGACGATAAGAAAATTGAAGCTCTTCATTTGTCAGCCACTCAAGAGTGCCATCTTCAAATAAAATCAGCGCTTTTTCAACTACGTGAGACATATCAGAGCCATGAGCACCTGCATTCATATAGACAGCGCCTCCCACAGATCCAGGAATTCCGCTTGAAAACTCCAATCCAGACAGACCTTGTTTTGTAATAACTGTTGCAAGTTTGATACTAGGGTATCCCCCGCCTACAGTAACCGTCTCTCCATCTACTGTTAAATCATCTAATCCGGCTCCGAGCTTAATGACCACACCTTCGATTCCTTTATCAGAAACAAGAAGATTAGACCCTCTACCAATCGCTCTCCATTTTACGCCGTGTTTTTTGATAATATCCATTGTAACTTTTAAGTGATCAACAGAATCAGGTTCTACAAGCACATCTGCTGGACCACCAATTTTCATTGTTGTATGTTTTGCTAGCGGTTCATTTTCACGAACCTTTCCAATATTCGCTTCGACTAACTCTTTTACTAACGCTTCCATAAGAACCTCCTAAAACCCTCTTTGCTGTTATAAAACTTTCATGTCAATGCGCTCTTACTTCTAAAATGCATAAGAATAATAAGAACAGATTCATAACTAAGCAGAAGCACCTTGTAAGATACCTATTTTCTACGAAGGCACTCTATTCTGTTGTCAATTTCATCATTTTTATTTATCGTATGACATTCACCCATAGAATGTACGTTCATCTGCTATATAAAGTAATTTTTGATTGTTTTTTATCGTTTTTCATTTAGAAGTTAAACACATGCTGACAGTTATAAAAAAAACGCTACGCTCATAAGTGCACATAGGTTCACCTAATCGCTAAAATAAAATATTTAACCTTACACATCATACCATAGTTGGACTCAAAATTGGTTATCACAACATTACATTTTAAAAACATTTCATACAAAAATATCATATACCTGTAAAAAATCGAAAATAAACCGCCAACAAAATCCGGCGTGCACTTGGATTTAAGATGACGGTTTACTTCAGTAGACCATTGCCTACTTGACATTATACATTTTTTTTCAATTAATAGCGAGAATATCTACTAACATTTAACAAAACTCCAACTGCTGCCAGCATGAGCGTCAGCGATGACCCTCCATAACTTAAAAATGGGAGCGTAATTCCCGTAACAGGCATAAGACCTGTTACTACTCCTATATTAATCATGACTTGGATGGCCACCATTGAAATAATTCCCAAGGCTAAAAACGTTCCGTAAAGATCAGGTGCTCCGAGCGCTACTTTAATTCCTCTCCAAAGCAATAAGCTAAACAAAAGAAGAACAAGTGTTCCACCGATAAACCCGAGCTCTTCTGCTAGAATGGCAAAAATAAAATCAGTTTGAGGCTCCGGAAGATAAAAGAACTTTTGTCTACTTTGCCCTAACCCTAATCCAAGCAATCCCCCAGGCCCAATTGCATAAAGTGATTGAATGATTTGAAATCCGCTTCCAAGCGGATCTTCCCAAGGATTTAAAAATGACGTAATACGTTTAATCCGATAAGGAGCCGATAAAACGAGCCCTACAAAACCGGCAACACCAAGTAACCCCAGGCCTGCAAAGTGACTTACTTTTGCTCCTGATACAAAAATCATAACTAAACAAGTTCCAACAAGCACCGTTCCCGTTCCTAGATCGGGCTGCATCATAATAATGCCAAACGGTAAGAAAACCAACAGTAACGCCGGTAACATTCCTTTTCTAAAGGAAGTAATTTTCTTCTGGTTTTCCGATAAATATTTCGCTAAAAATATAATCATAGCAAACTTCATAAATTCTGAAGGCTGAATCGAAAACGCTCCAACTCCTATCCAACTTTGCGACCCATTCCGTACTAGCCCTACTCCCGGAATCAATACAAGTATCAGCATAACAAAGCAAACGATCACAATTGGCTTCGCCCACGTACGCCACATCCAATAATCAATATTCATGATGACAAACATAGCGCATACTCCAAGCCCTGCAAACAAGAGCTGGCGTTTAGCAAAGAAAAAAGAATCATCAAACTTGTATGTAGCCCATACCGCACTTGCACTGTATACCATGATAAGGCCGATGGTTAGTAAGGAAAGCGTAACGATTATGAGAAAAAAATCTGGGTTAGACCTTTTTGTCGACACTGTCACACACCTCTAAGAAATAGATTAGGGCTAGTGTATTTTCTAGGTGTTTAGACAAGCCCTTATTTCAGTTTATGCACAGATTCAATAAAGATGTCACCACGTTCTTCAAAAGTTTTAAATTGATCCCAGCTTGCACAAGCAGGAGATAATAAAATAACATCTTCTTCATCTGAACAAGCATATGCTTCTAAAACTGCTTGTTTAACATTATCGACACGTTTTACAATTTGTATTCCCGCTTCCTTTGCTACACGTTCAATTTTAGGAGCCGTTTCACCAAACGTAATAACAGCTTTCACATTTTTAAACTCTTCTTTTAAATCATCAAACTCATTGCCGCGATCGAGTCCACCTGCAAGTAGAATCGTCGGCTGCGAAAAAGCAGAAAGAGCTACTTTTGTAGCAAGCATATTCGTGGCTTTAGAGTCATTATAAAACTTTCGTTTGTTGATCGTCGTCACATACTGAACGCGGTGTTTAACACCAGCAAACGTTGTAAGCACACGGTAAATAGCTTCATTTGAACAGCCGTACAGCTTCACAACTGATACAGCTGCTAAAATGTTCTCCTGATTATGTTTGCCTGGTAGCACCACATCTTTTAACGACATCACTTCTTCATCTTTAAAGAAAATCGTTTCGTTTTTAATATACGCTCCTTCTGTCGTTTGAGCTGTAACAGAAAAAGGTACTTTTGTGGCTTTAATATCTGCACTAGCTTTCATCACTAGCTCATCATCCGCATTAATAACGGCAAAGTCTTCACTTGTTTGATTGTTAAAGAGATTTGCTTTTGCTTTGATATATTCCTCTTTTGTGCCGTGATAGTCTAAATGAGCATCAAATAAGTTCAATAATAGAGAGATTTTCGGACGGAATTTTTCAATTCCCATCAGTTGAAAAGAAGAAAGCTCCGTTACAATTACATTGTCCTTTGTTGCTTTTTGCGCTACTTCACAAGCTACTGTTCCAATATTTCCAGCAATCAACGGCTGCTTTTGATCTTCTTCTAGCATTTTATAAATTAGCGTTGTTGTTGTTGTCTTCCCATTGCTTCCCGTAATTCCGATAAAAGGCGCTTCACTAATCTCATAAGCTAATTCTACTTCTGTTAAAATTGGAATATTGCGTTTTAATGCTTCTTGTAATAAAACATTTGAATACGGAATTCCAGGGTTTTTTACAATAACATCCGCTCTATCTAAAAGCTCAAGCGGATGATGTCCACAGACAACTTCAATGCCCGTTTTTTCTAATTCCTGTGCTGCTACGTTTTCTTCATACGGTTTTTGATCATTAACGACTACTTTAGCACCAAGCTGTTTAACTAGCTGAGCGGCTGCTAAACCGCTCTTGGCTAATCCTAGAATAAGTACTTGTTTACCTTGATACGTATTGACTGATTTCATTTAAATCCACACCTCAATATAAATTCCAAGCATTGCAAATAATAGTCCTACAGCCCAAAAAGTCATAACTACGCGCCATTCCGACCAGCCGCTTAGCTCGTAATGATGATGAAGCGGGCTCATTTTAAACACACGTTTTCCTGTTGTTTTGAAAGATGCGACTTGAATGATAACCGATAGTGTTTCAATAACAAATACACCGCCGATAATCACAAGCAAGAATTCCATTTTCATTAAGATAGCCACCGTAGCGATAGCTCCCCCTAGCGCTAATGAACCCGTATCTCCCATAAATACTTTTGCAGGATGAGCATTAAAAACTAAAAATCCTAACACAGCTCCCACTACAGCAACTGAGAAAATAGATAGTTCAAACTGCTCTGCATTCCAAGCAAGAACTGCAAATGCACCAAAAGCAATCGCACTTGTACCAGATACAAGTCCGTCTAATCCATCCGTTAAGTTGACTGCATTTGAAAAACCAACAAGCCAGATGATAAGGAAAACAATATAAAACCAACCTAAATCGATTGGGTCTTTAATTCCTGGAATCGTCACTTCAGTTGAAAACTCAAACTGTCTTGCAATAAAGTAAAAAATAATTGAAATGACAACCTGCCCTAAAAACTTTTGTTTAGATGTTAATCCGAGGTTACGCTTTAACACTACTTTTATAAAATCATCTAAAAATCCTAATAAACCAAATCCAATTGTGACAAATAATAATAGAAACGTCTTATATGTAAGTTCTGCATATTGATTGACCATAATAAGAGTTGCCACAATAACAGATAATAAAATCATGATACCGCCCATTGTAGGAGTACCTGATTTTTTCTGGTGAGATTTCGGGCCTTCATCACGAATACTTTGACCAAACTTTAATCTTCTTAAGAAGGGAATAAAAATCGGCGACAAGACAACCGTAATCAAAAAGGCTACGCCGATTGTCAATAGAATTGATTGTTCTAGCACGATGTTCCCTCCTTAACTTCCAACTCATTCCGACTCATTTTTTTCTCTATCCATTTCATTACTACTTTCGCTCCTCAATCATTTTGCGTGCTACTTCTCGATCGTCAAAATCAAATACTTTTTTACCAATAATTTGATAAGTCTCGTGCCCTTTTCCAGCAATGACAATAACATCATCAGGATGCGCTGCTTCGACTGCATAGCGAATAGCTTCTGCACGATCAGCAATTGTCACATAGTTATCTGTCTCCAAGCCTTCTTCCATATCTTTCAAAATAGCTAATGGATCTTCACTTCGTGGATTATCAGATGTCAAAATAGCTTGTGAACTGTACTCAGCTGCAATCCGAGCCATGATTGGTCGTTTTGTACGATCTCGATCTCCGCCACAACCAACAATAACATATATATTGCGTTTTGCGAATTCTTTTACAGTTTTTAACACATTCTCTAAGCTGTCCGGCGTGTGGGCATAATCAACGATAACCGTAAAATCTTGCTCCGCATCAACCACTTCAAAACGACCAGATACGCCTTCTAGCACTTTTATTTCCTCGACAATAACTGACAGAGGGATACCTGATACTAAACATGCAGCCGTAGCGGCTAATACATTATAGACGCTGAATTTGCCAATAAGCTTCATTTCTACGCGAACCGTTTCCATTGGTGTTGTCAAGTCGAACGTTGTACCGCTGTTTGTAATTTGAATATTTGTTGCACGGATATCACTTTCACGGTCAATACCATAGGTAATCACTGTAGCGGCCGTATTCTTAATGTATTCCTCAGTTGCCGCATCATCGGCATTAAGAACAGCAAATTTAGGACGATTATGATTATAAGCATTTCCTAGTTGTGCAAATAGCAACCCTTTCGCGCGACGATAATCTTCCATTGTATGATGATAGTCTAGGTGATCTTGCGTTAAGTTACTAAATACCGCTACGTCAAAATCACACCCGTGTACGCGCCCTAAGTCAAGCGCGTGAGATGATACTTCCATCATCGCTACTTCCACATTCTCTTCCACCATTTGATTAAATGTTTTTTGAAGCGTCAGCGATTCAGGAGTTGTGTTTTTCACATCGTACGACGTATCACCGATACGAATTTCAATCGTTCCAATTAGACCTGTCTTTTTATGTTGTGATTTAAAGATATGCTCAATTAAATGCGTAATCGTTGTTTTTCCATTTGTTCCTGTTACACCAATTAAATGCATTTTTTGTGTGGGCTGATTGTAGAAAGCATCCGCTAGCACTGCCATTGCTCGCTTTGTACTCTTCACGCGTACAACAGGAACTTCTACATCAACAGGCTTTTCTGCTAAGATTGCTACTGCACCTTTTTCCACAGCCATCTGTGCAAAGCTATGACCATCAACCGTATAGCCATCTATACAAATAAACAGTGCTCCAGGCTTAACTTCTCTTGAATCCATTTCAATTGATGTAATATCAATATTCTGTTCAGGCAGCTGAACAAAATCATGTAAATGTGTTAGTAGTTCTCGTAAATCCATTCCTACCATGTCCTCTCTGTTTGTAAAGTGAAACGTTTGTTATAAGACGCTATGGCAACATTCCTCTTTTTCTAGCACCTAACCTATTACATTTTACAGAAAAAGAAGCCCGGAGGGAACACCCCCAAGGCTTATTTGTTGATTTCATGTTCACGAGCAGAGAAACCTGCTGATTATCATGCAAGGAAGAATAATGATTTATATAGATTTTTATTTTCCCATATAAATTCTAACCGTTTCGCCTTCTTTAACTTTCGTTCCGGCTGCAGGAGACTGCTTGACCACTTTATCTCCTTCGCCACTCACATCTAATTTTAAATTAAGTAGCTGTTCTTGTAACTCTTTTTTTGACATTCCCACGACATTTGGTACTTTTATCATTGGTGTGTCTAACCACGTTAATTCTTTTTCAATTTGTCCTTTACGCGGCTTAACGTCCATCACACGCAAACTGTCTTCAATCATTTTACCTACAATTGGAGCTGCTACAACTCCCCCAAATTGAATGGTGCCTTTTGGATTATCAACTGCAACATACACAACAATTTCAGGGTCATCTGCTGGTGCCACACCAATAAAAGAAACGATGTGGTTATTTTTCAAATACTTTCCATTTTGAGCTTTCTGCGCTGTACCCGTCTTTCCGCCAACGCGGTACCCTTCCACAAAAGCTCCTTTCCCGCTTCCTTGTGCTACTACGCTTTCAAGCGCAAAACGCACTTGTTTAGAGGTTTCCTCGGAAATAACTTTTCGCTTTGCCACCGGCTTATGACTGCTTACAACTTTTCCATTATTTGGATCCACCCACTCTTTTGCGATATACGGTTCATAAAGCGTTCCTCCGTTTACGGCAGCAGAAACAGCAGCTACTTGTTGAATAGGCGTAACAGCAACCCCTTGCCCAAAAGCTGTTGTAGCTTGTTCAACCGGTCCTACACGATCAAGCGGGAACAAAATCCCTTTTGCTTCCCCTTGTAAATCAATACCTGTTTTTTGACCAAAACCAAATTCTTTAATGTATTTGAACAATTTATCTTTCCCCAAACGCTCCCCAAGCTCCACAAAGCCAGGGTTACATGAGTTCTGTACAACTTCTAAAAAAGACTGCTGCCCATGTCCGCCTTTTTTCCAGCAGCGAAGTTTGGCTCCTCCAACTTCCGCTGCCCCATCATCGTAAAATTGATCTTTTAGTAAATCCACTTTCTTTTCTTCAAGAGCAGCTGCTAATGTAATAATCTTAAACGTTGATCCGGGCTCATATACGCTCCAGATTGGAAGGTTGCGATTATACACTTCAGGCTTTACATTTTTAAAATCCGTAGGATCAAAGCCCGGACGACTGGACATCCCTAAAATTTCACCATTTTTAGGATTCATGGCAATGGCGATCATACCATCTGGATTATAAGCTGTCTGAGCATTATCTAACTCACGCTCCATGATTGTTTGCACACGTGAATCAATAGTCAGCCTCAAATCCAGCCCGTCCACGGGTGCCGTGTAGTCATCGGCTATATTAGGCATCTTTTTACCTTTAGCATCAGAATACAATTTAACTGACCCTTTTTGTCCTTTTAGCTCTTTATCATAATATAATTCAAGGCCTGTTAACCCTTGATTATCTACTCCCGCAAAGCCCAATACATGCGACAAATAACTTCCAAACGGATAGTACCGCTTAGAATCCTCAGCTATATATACGCCTTTTAAATTTAAATTTCGCACTTCATTTGCTTTCGCATGTGAAATCTTTCTTCCTTCAGGACGTAAATATACGCTAGAAGAAGCTTTTGTTATTTGTTCATATACTTTTTCCTTTGATGCGCCTAGCACTTTTGCTAACTTTTCAGCCGTAACGGCTGGATTTTCAACTTGTCTTGGCATAACTAAAACGGTCGGCGCACTTTTATTTGTAGCAAGTGCTACATCGTTGCGATCTAGTATCTTTCCTCTTTCTGGTTCAAAAGGAATATTCCTACTCCATAAGTCTTTGGCTTTTTCAGTTAGCGTATCCCCAGTCAGCAACTGTACATACCCAAGCCTTGTATCAATAATCAAAAACACAATAAAACCGACAAACAAAACAATGGCTAGCCTTTTACGAACTGTGACTCCTGATACCCGCATATATTAGAACCTCCTCTGAATCGGCTCGTTCCAATATATGCTTGTACAGGATTCACTAGAACTTATTTTCTAGTCAAGTTGCTTATCGTCTTTTTTACTATCAGATTCACTTTTTTCTGTTTCTTTTAACTTATTTAGCGTGCTTGAAAATTCTTTAGGTGTTTCAAGTTCTACTTTCAGGTACGTTCCTGCTCTTAGCGGATCCCCTGCTTTAATACTTTGACTTACAACATAACCATTTTCAAGTGCACTAGGTCGAACGTCGACAAACTCACTAAAACGAATAACGTCACGATGTGAAAAACCTGTTAAATCAGGCATTGTGGCTTTTCCGCTTGTCTTAATGAACACCCGTTGACCAGTAACAATGGTATCAGAGGTAGGTGATTGGCTTTCTACCGTATCTCCTTTACCTATTACAACAGGAACAAGTCCTTTTTGTTTTAAGTCTTTAACAGTACTATCAACTGATTCATTAACGTAAGATTTAAGCGTGATTTCTGAATCCACTTTCTTTTCTTCCGTTTTCTTTCCGTCTTCATCTGTTTTTTGAGGCTCTACTCCTAAATACTGCAGGCTGTTTTTCATAACCGGATTAAATACGGCTGTAAGTGGCGCAGTACCTGTTTCTTGAGGCGTGAGAGTTGGATTTTTAACGGCTACATAGACAAGCAGCTTTGGATCTTTAGCAGGTGCAAAGCCCATAAAGGAAATAAAGTTTTTCCCGTGTCCATGCAAGTAGCCTCCGTTAGGACCAGGAATTTGAGCTGTTCCCGTCTTTCCAGCGACATCGTATCCTTCAATCGCATAAGGTTTTCCTGTTCCATCGTCAGAAGAAACAACGGTTTCTAAAATATCTAACGTTTCGTTCGCTGCTTTTTTAGAAATAGGGTGTCCTACTACTGTAGGTTTTGTTTTCTTAATTGTCTTTTTATTTGTTTCATCGACTACTTGTTTAATCACATAAGGCTTCATCATTTTCCCGTCATTTGCAATCGCAGTAGCCGCTTGAATTTCTTGAATAGGCGTAAAGGCAGATGCCTGTCCAAACGCAGTGGTTACTCGATCTCTCGGGTACTTCGTTACTAATTTGCTGGAGGCTTCGTTTGGCAAATCAATTCCCGTTTTATCCATAAAGCCAAACTTGTCCAAGTATTTATACAAACGGTCGGTGCCTAATTTTTCGTTGGCTAAAATTGCGACCGCTACATTTGAAGACCTTTGAATTCCTTCATTAAATGTAATAGCTCCCCAGCCGACTCCGCCATTGTGGTCGTTAATTGGAACGCTGTTTTTCGTTACTTTGTATGATCCAGACTGATAGCGATCTTCACCGTTATAGACGCCTGCATCAATCGCCGCCGCTAGCGTAAAGATTTTCATCGTTGAACCAAGTTCATAGCTGTTTTCAACAAACGGATTACGATAAGAAGTGATATCACGAATATTTGGATCAAATGAAGGGCGGTTTGACATCGCCAAAATTTCACCGGTTTTCGGATTCACTACCGTTGCCATTAGCTCTTCTGGTTCATATTCTTTAGCAGCAGCTGTCATCGCATCCTCTAAAAACGTTTGAATTTTTTCATCAATCGTAAGCGTGACGCTGTCTCCATTTTTAGGAGCTACAATCGACTCTTTTGGGTCCGGAAGCTTAATTCCGTTTTTAGCAGCTTCGTATTTTACATATCCATCTTCTTCAGAAAGCTGCTTATCAAATACTTTTTCAATCCCCATTTTCCCTACGATTTTACCTGAATCATCTTTTTGAGCATATCCTAAGATACTTGAGGCGAATACACCGTTTGGATAGAAACGCTTCGAATCACGTAAAAACGTGATGCCTGGGAGATTTAGTTTCTCAATTTTTTGTTTTAGCACATTATCAATGTCACGACCTCCGGGACCAAGTTCGACTTGGAATGCGTCTTTAGACATCATTTTTTCAAGTTGAGACTCATCCATCTTCAACAATGGAGCTAACTTTTCAGCCGTCTTTTCGGGATCTACCACGTGCTGCGGATGATCTTTGTCTTTTGTTTGTTTTTTATCTAAAATCGCTACAACCGTATAAGCACCCGTGTCTTGGGCGATTGCTTCTCCGTTTCGATCGTAAATCGTACCGCGCTGTCCTTCAATTTTGGACGTTCGCGTATGCTGTTTTTGTGCAATTTCGGCTAAAGCTTCTCCGTCTGCTTTGCCTGTCGCTTGGATGTAAAAGAACCTTATGGCTAATACAAAAAAGAGCAATGCAAATATTAAAATTAATATTGCTGCTCCTGTACTAATATTGCTATTTTTTCTTGGCGTAGTCATCGTAATTAATCGTTAACGACTTTTACGTTATTTTCATTCAATTTTAGTCCAAGTTCTTTTGCTTTTGTCCAAATACGATCGTATGCACTTAACTCTGTTACCTGTAATTTTAACTCATTGTTTTTTGCTTCTTGCTTGTCAATCTTTCCATCGAGTGATTGCACTTCTTCACTGATGCCATAAAGCGAAGATTGATTTGAAATGATTTGTACAGACCCAAATAGCATGAGTGCGACAAATCCAGAATACACAATTTTTTCACCAACCGTGATTTTTCTTTTTGTCTTTCGAACAACTTGACGTACCGTCTTTTGCTGCTTCTGCTGCTGATCTTGCTCTCTTACTTTGTATGCTACATTGTTCATTCTCGTCCCCTCCTCTTTGATTAAACCCTTTGATTACACTAATTTCTCAACAATTCGAAGCTTTGCAGAACGCGCTCGCTTATTTTCTTCTATCTCTTCTTCTGAAGGTAAAATAGGTTTTCTTGTAATAACTTTCATTTTAGGTTTAAATTCTTCTGGAATAACCGGCAGTCCATGCGGAAGCTGCGGAACCGTACTTGCATTTTTAAATGCTACTTTACAAATTCGGTCTTCAAGTGAATGGAAGGTAATAACACTTACACGTCCACCTTTTTTGATCACATCCATAGCCTGTTCAATTGCATCTTCAAATACTTGAAGCTCATCATTTACAGCAATTCGAATAGCCTGGAAAATCCGTTTTGCCGGATGTCCACCTGTTCGTCTAGCTGGTGCTGGAATACCATCTTTGATAAGGTCGACCAACTCTAGCGTCGTTTCAATTGGTTTAGACTCTCTATATGCTTCAATTTTGCGGGCAATCTGTTTTGAAAATTTTTCTTCTCCATATTGGAAAAAGATTTTCACAAGCTTTTCATAAGGCCATTCATTTACTACGTTGTACGCAGAAAACATTGAGTTTTGATCCATGCGCATATCAAGCGGAGCATCATGATGAAAGCTGAACCCTCGCTCTGGTGTATCCAACTGAGGAGACGAGACGCCGAGGTCAAACAGTACTCCGTCTACTTCTTCAATTCCGTGTTTCATTAGCTGCTCTTTTAAATAGCGAAAATTACTTTTAATTAGAATAACTCTGTCTAGATACGGGGCTAATTTCTCTTTTGCATTTTCAAGAGCGACATCGTCTTGATCAAACGCAATTAATTTCCCTTTTTCTGATAGCTGTTTTACGATATATTCACTATGACCTGCTCCGCCAAGCGTGCAGTCGACATATACTCCATCCGGCTTAATATTTAAGCCTTCCGCTGCTTCTTTAAGCAAAACAGTTGTGTGATTAAACATTATGACACCTACTTCTTTCTAAACTACTTAGTTATGTATACAAAAAGCAAAAAACGGTGTTTTTCTTTAATATATATACACGTTTATATTATATATCAAAGTTCAACATTATTTCAGCTATTTATATAAGAATTAAGTAGAATTTTGTCTTTTTGTCACAAATAGTGTCATTTTGTTAAAAGTAGGACATATTCGTAGAATAAAATGTAAGGAATATAAGCTTTTTTATGGAATTAGAAATATATACCTTATGAGGATTCAATTGGTTGATATTCACCATGTAGACTTGTTCTCTTTTCCAAAATAAAAATCCTGCTTTTCAGCAGGATTTTATTAGACATAACAGACTTTTAACTGGTGATTTAATTCGACTTCAGCACTTAGTAAATCTGACACAAATTGCATACCATAGCCGTTTAAATAATACATAATATTCCACATGCGTTCTTGCGGAGCATTGTAGGGACGAAGAGCAAGTTCAATTTGAGCATACTTTGAATGCTTCACATCGTGCTTAAGTAGCTGTTTGGATTCGACAATCTTTTGAATGGTTTCAAACTGCTTTTGAATAATCGCTCGATTTTTAAGCATTACTTCATCAAATGTTTTGTCTTCTTTTTGAATATTTTCACGAAGAGTTTTATGAATTTTTTCGAAATCTTCTTTCGCTTTTTCAAAATACATTTCGTATGGGTTGTGAACTTCTGTCTTAAGCCAGTGCTCTCTCTCTTCATCTACGCCTTCGTTAATCACGTTCGAAATATCTAATTGAAGTTCATCCATATATTTTCCGATATGTCTTTCTACGATTGCATAGGATAACCTCGGAACCACGGGAGGCATTTTAAAGCTAAATAAAGAGAATGCTTTTTCAAGCTCTGCCCAATATGCTACTTCTCCGGGACCTGCAATAAACGCAAGGGTAGGGAGTAAGTACTCCTGCATAAGGGGTCTAGTCACAACGTTATTACTAAGAAGCTCAGGCGTTTGTTTAGCAATTTGAACCAATTCTTCTTTAGTCAGCGCTAGTTCGTTTTGCTTTCCAACAAACTGCTCTTGCTCTGCATCTCTTTCTAAAAGTACTCTATTGTCATTATGTGAATAGAAAAGGTGGGCCGTTTCTTCTCCCACTTCAATCATTCGTCCGTAGTGTTCTTGAATCTCTTTTTGTTGCTCCATAACGGCTGACGATAATTTTTCATTTTGTTCAATTAACGTCACAAAGAAAGAAGATTCAATGCTACGCACTTCTTTAGAAGCGGCATCCATTAAAATAAGACCTGACTCCGCGAACATTGTGGTAACCAAATGAGCAAAGAAATCAACATAAGTACGTGATTTATCTAACGCTTCTAAAACAAACTTTAACACCTGATTTGTATGTGCCGTTTCGTTAAACGTTTGAAAAACATCACGAACCCAGTTTCTACAGGCTTCATGATCTAGTTCAATTTGGGAAACCATTTGTTTTTTCTTTAAAGAATGCTTTAACGTTTTCTTTAAAAGCTGGTTTTTACTCTCTGTGTATACATGATTGATTTCTGCAAAATCATGATCTTCTCCAGCAATCCAGAATACCGGAAGCACGGGCACATTTAAAGCTTCTTCTTGTTGTTTAGCTAGCAGTACAATCGAAATCACTTTATGAATTGTGTACAAAGGTCCCGTAAGCACCCCCGCTTGCTGACCTCCAACGACCACTACGCTGTTAGGCTCTTTTAACTTTTCAATATTTTCAATTGTCTTAGAAGATGCTCCGTAGCGCTTATTAAAATCAAGCAAATACTTAGCAAGTTCTTCTCTTGGGTAAGACTGCTTTTGAACATCTGTTAAACGTTTTTCATATACGTCTTTTTCGTGTATATTATAATGAAAAAAGGAAAGTGCTTGCTTTTCACCTTTTATGTAATCGTTCGTTAGTTTGTTTCCCGCCTTTAAAGAGACGTCTGTAATCTCCATGAAAGAACTTCCTTTCTTTTCCTAATACTTATATTCTCTACATATAGCTTCATTATCCATAATGTAACTGCTCACGTCTAGTAACATGCTTTACAGAGAGGAAATACGAAAAGCGATTCCACCTATATTTAACACAATATGTGCAATAAGAAACAAAACGAAATTCATCCGAAAGAACCCTTTCGCAATGAGCTTCATTTCTAAATCTTGTTTGACTTTCCAATGTACAAACATCATAATCATCGCTACAACTAAAAGGACTAGCGCAATCAGCCAAAAAAAAGAGTGCCCGAAAATTTCCACAGCTGCATAATGCACGGACAAAATAAGAAAAACCGTAGTAATGTATGTTGCTATGTGGACAGATTTCCTTTTATTTTTCGTCAGTTTGCGTAAAAGCATGTATAGAATAAAAAAACCGACGAGCGGCAGAGTGACAAACGTCGCAAAAACTCCAGCAATAAAACTTCCCATGTTAATCACCCTTTTCTTCTTCGATTCCTTTTATTGACCGATATAAAAAGTCAACAATAGGCGTCGATGTTCTTTTTTCAGCAGCTTGTGTTTGAATATAACCTAAAATCGCATCAATTTCTGTTTGCCGCCCCTCCTGTATATCTTTTAGCATAGAAGATTGATTTGTGCTCGTGTGCGAACAAACCCTCAGCGCATTTTCCCAATAATTAAAAGTTGAATCCAGTTTCAACACGTCCGCAATCTCTTCAAACAATAGACGCATCGTTTTATAAAAGTAGCTGTTTTGAATCAACTGTCCATTTTCCACGTGATACAACGCGGTCAAAGGATTGATGAGTGCATTTACAACTAATTTCTTTACCAACATCGCATACCAATCTGATTCCATCACCCATGGAAAATTTACAATCGGTAAGATTGATTCCATTTCTCCTCTGTACGAAGCAATCCGGGTTGTTCCTATTCCTGTGTGATAGACGCTGCACATATTTGTACGCATTGCCCCGTGTTCAACTGTACCCAAATAGAGAGTGCGCTGCGGAAGATTTTTGAGAATTTCAATATGGCTCATACCGTTTTGGATAAACAAAAGGGGAGTATGTATAGTAAGGGTTTTGAGAAAAGGAATAATCTCTTTTAAATGATACTGTTTTACAGTAACAATGATTAAGTCTGCTTCTTTTACGTTCTTTTCCAAAGGGATAGCACTGACTTTTTTAGTTTGACGTTCTCCTTGTCTATGTAAGGTAATTCCATTTCCGCTAATACACTCTGCTTGAGTCCGTGTTTTCGTGTACAAGGTTACATCATAACAATCTGATAAATACGCACTAAACAACAGACCTAATGATCCGCCTCCAATAATACCTATAGTTTTCATCGTATTTTTTGTTCCTCTTTCTATTATTGAATTTCATTTTAGCAAAAATATGCTTGTAATTAAATGCATTCTTTAAATTTCACCTATGCATATAGCCCGTGTGATTAAACATCACCGGGCTTACTGTAGATTATTTATAGTGATCCCGTTTTTTTCTATTATACGGGATACACCGGATGTTTACGACGGCTAAAGGTTACGTTCTTTGTTTCATATAATTGAAAGCGGTCAATCAAAGTTCGACGCAGTTCGTTAGCAGGAACGATGTCGTCAATAATAAGTTCAGAAGCCAGCGTATAGATATCGATATGTTCTTTATACTCCTGCTGCTTCTGTTTCACAAACATAAACCGCTCTTTCGGATCCTCAATTTCATTAATTTTATTAGAATAGACAGCATTTACCGCAGCTTCAGGACCCATTACGGCAATTTGAGCAGTAGGCAATGCAATGCAGCAATCCGGTTCAAAAGCTGGACCAGCCATAGCGTAAAGTCCTGCGCCATAAGCTTTGCGCATGACTACAGAAATTTTTGGCACTGTGGCTGAACTCATCGCTGCAATTAATTTTGCTCCATGTCTAATAATACCTGCTCTTTCTACTTTAGTCCCAATCATAAATCCAGGTACGTCGGCTAAAAATAGGAGAGGAATATGGAATGCATCGCACAGTTGAATAAATTTTGCTCCTTTATCTGCTGAATCTACAAACAGCACTCCTCCTTTGACCTTCGGCTGATTGGCAACAATCCCTACTACTTTTCCATCTATTCGTGCAAGTCCTGTTACTAATTCAGCGGCAAACAGTTTTTTCACTTCAAAAAAGCTCCCCTCGTCAATAAGGGTATCAATTGCTTCATAGATATCAAACGGAACATTTTGATTCTCTGGAATTAGTTCTACTAACTCCTTTGTCTGCTTAGGCTCTTTAGATTCTTGTACTTTAGGCTTTTCTTGATAGTTTTGCGGAAAATACGTTAAATAAGATTTGGCATATGAAATAGCTTCTTCTTCAGAATAAGCCAATACATCTCCACACCCGCTAACGCTGCAGTGCATATGCGCTCCTCCCATTTCCTCTAGCGTAACCTTTTCACCAATAACAGCTTCAGCCATACGCGGTGATCCTAAATACATAGAGGCATTTCCATCTACCATTACAACAATATCGCAAAATGCGGGAATATAAGCCCCTCCAGCTGCTGAAGGTCCGAAGAGCAAACAAATTTGAGGAATGACGCCGGAAAGTTTTACTTGGTTGTGAAAAATCCGTCCAGCTCCTCTGCGGTTTGGAAACATATCTAATTGATCTGTAATACGAGCTCCAGCAGAATCCACTAGATACAGCAAAGGCACATGTAGTTTTTCTGCTACTTCTTGAATCCGAATAATTTTCTCTACTGTTCTTGCTCCCCAAGACCCTGCTTTTACAGTAGAATCATTAGCCATTACACAAACTGTTTCACCGTTTACTTTTCCAATTGCGGTTATAACGCCGTCTGCTGGCAACCCTTCGGCCTTATTATTCGCAAACATGCCGTCCTCTTCATATTTCCCGTTATCAAATAAAAGGGCTAATCGTTCTCTTACAAAAAGCTTCTTTTGCTTTGCAAGTTTCTCTTTGTACTTCTCCGCGTTGCCACGCTCTATTTTTTGACGATTTTCATCATATTTTTTTTGAGATTCACCTGTATGTATCATGATATCTCTCCTTTATGAGTTATGAAATAGTCACCAAAACGTCGCCTTCGTTAACAAAATCTCCTACGGCTATATGGACAGTCTCTGCAATACCAGCTTGATCGCTTTCGATAGGAATTTCCATTTTCATAGATTCTAACACAACAACAACTTCCCCTTTTGCTACACTTGCTCCTTGCTGAACAAACACATTAAATACCATGCCTGCCATTGTCGCTTTGATTTCACTCATTGTGGTGCTCCTCCTTTATTTAGTACTGTTGATAATAACGATGTGTTATAGGTGCCTTTTTCATATAACTCTTCATTTAACAGCTGCTTAAACAGCGGAATATTTGTTTTGATTCCCTCTACGGCAGCTTCTGTAAAATATGATTTAGCTAATTCAATTGCATTTGAACGCGTACGACCAGTAATGATAACTTTTGCAATCATCGGATCATAAAAAGGTGTAACCGCATTCATATTACTGTAGCCGCTATCTACTCGTGCATAAGTTCGCTCCGGTAAGTGATAAGCTGTAATTTTTCCCGGAGCCGGTAAAAAAGTAAACGGATCTTCTGCATAAATTCGAAATTCAATAGCGTAGTTATTTGCTGTTATTTCCTCCTGCACACGAGGAAGCTTTTCACCACGCGCAGCTAAGATTTGCCACTTAACTAAATCGACCTCTGCAATTTGCTCGGTGATCGGATGCTCAACTTGCAGCCGCGTGTTCATTTCAAGAAAATAAAAATTTTCGTCTTCATCCACGATAAATTCTACCGTACCCGCGTTATAGTAGCCGATTGCTTTAGCTGCTTGAACGGCTTGGTTTTGCATAGCTTGTCGCGTACTTTCTTTTAAAGAAAGCGCAGGGGCTTCTTCAATCACTTTTTGATTTCTTCTTTGTACAGAACAATCTCGTTCAAAAAGATGAACAACATTACCGTGCTGATCTCCAAACACCTGTACTTCGATATGTCTTGCGTTTGTGATAAGCTTTTCAATAAACATTCCCTCATGACCAAAATATGCTTTTGCTCTTGCTTTTGTGGAGGAATAAACCTGTTTTACTGCGTCTTCGTTATCACAGCGCACCATCCCAATTCCTCCGCCTCCTCCACTTGCTTTTAACATAACCGGATATCCAATTACACCCGCTACTTTACAAGCTTCTTCAACTGACGTCACATCTCCTTCGCTCCCGGGGACAACAGGTACACCCGCTTCTTTCATCGCAGCACGGGCAGCAATTTTGTCGCCCATCATCGAAATGATTTTGGGAGAAGGACCGATAAAACAAAAACCTTCATCAATCGCTCTTTTAGCAAATGCACTATTTTCTGATAAAAAACCATATCCAGGGTGAATCGCGTCTACTTTTTCTTCATGACTAATTCGCAGCAGTTCTTCCACATTTAAATATGATTTTTGTACAGGAGGTTCTCCAATTCGACGTGCTTTTGTAGCCGCTTGAACATAAGGAAGTTCTGCATCCGCATCGGAATAGACAGCCACCGTTTCAATGCCCATTTGTTTGCATGTATGAATAATACGAAGAGCAATTTCTCCTCGATTTGCAATCAGTATTTTTTTCACATTTCTCTCCCCTTTCCTCAAATTTCTACTTTCACCCATATAATTCTACAATAATTTTAAAACTCCTCTACATTTTTTGAAAACGCTTTCTATTTGAATTCTCCTGCTCTTTCGCTTTCTTTCTAAAAAAGTGATGCTTATAGTAATGTATTCTTCCTATTTAAACGAAAGAATTAATTTTTCTTTATGCGCATTGAATATTCGTTCACCAATCACAAAAACAGAATATTTTGTATTTTTGTTATATAATATTAGATGAACGAGACAAGTCATTTCGTTCATCTAGCAAGGAGACATAACAAGGGGGATATGGGATGAATTACGAAGTGAAACATTTAAAAATTAACTTTAAAACGCTAGAAGAGTTCAAGAAATTCAAAGAATATGGCATTCAGGAACTTTCAATGCTAGAAGAATTACATGCCAAGATTTCCGATAATGAAATCAATTCTCCGTTTTACGGTATTTATTTTGGAAATAGCTTAGTAGCTCGCATGAGTCTCTATAAGCGAAACAAACAGTACGATCAATATTTCGACCCTCCTCAAACGTATATTGAAGTGTGGAAACTTGAAGTACTCAACGATTTCCAGCGCAAAGGATTAGGTCAAACGCTCGTTGAGTATGCAAAATCTTTTCAATTACCTATCAAAACAAGTCCACGAGTAAAATCGAGCGATTTTTGGTCAAAAATGGGTTTCGTACCTGTGACGTATGATATTGATCGTGATTTAGGAGAAAACCCTCTCATTTGGCTACCAAACGGTGTAAGCGAACAAAAATAAACAGCTGATTTCCAGCTGTTTATTTTATATCTATGTGGTATATATGATCAACATGAAGATAGGGAGTATTTAAACTATCGCTTTACTTTTGAACTTTTTCTAAATTTAAATTTTTATCCACTTGAAATTTCACTTTTCTACTTTTTTCATCCTCTTTTAATACAACCATTTTACGAGCCCTCTCCATAATTTCGATAAGAGCTTTATAGTCATCTTCCACAATTAACAAGTTGTTTTGCAAAGCTTTTTTTTCTTTTTCCAAAATCGTTACTTTCTCTTGTAAACGTTCAATCTTTTGCTGCAGTTCTTCATTAGCTTCGAGAAGCTCAGACGAGTGTTTCTGCCCTTGGTCTACATTTTCTAAATACTTAATTACCTCGTTAAGCGAAATATGTTTCTCTGCTTCCATATATGATAAGCGTGCAGGCTGCTCGTCATCTTTTGAAACAGTTCTTGCTTTTAATTCTTTTCTCTGTTTTTTCGCAAGATCAATACCAGTCTTGTATTGTTTGCGCACAAAAGAATTCCAGCGGAAGCCACAAGCTGCTGATGTTCGTGTAAGTTTCTTCCCCACTTCTTCAAATGCAGCTAGCTGAGTGCCACCTTCACGTATATGACGCAGTACAATTTCTGCGAGTAATAAATCTTCATCATGAGTCCATGCATCTTGACGAGAAGAAGTCATTTTTCTATCCCTCCTTATCCGTACTTATTAAATGAATATGCACCTACTAGATAAGATAGACTATTGTTCCTCTTCTCAACCAAGAAAATCTTTCATATAGTTTGAAGCTGGACCGGAAAGTAGTGATTCTTCCATCTTTCACTTATTAACTATATTGTTATGAAAATGAAGTTCATAACTATGTTTTTTTAACCATGACCTTTTGAACCGCTTCTTCATGCTCAGGGGACTCCCACAAAATCGAACAGCTATGAATTTCTTGTTCCATTCGATTCCACACCCGGCTTTGCTCCCATTTCTCAATAGCGACTTCTTTGTAAGCTTGCAATACCTGGGTCGATTTATGAGTAATAGGCGCTAACCACTCCTCACACCTCATAGTTAGCTCTTTAAACGACGTAACATAAGAAAGAAATCCAATTTGCTTGGCTCGTTCTACTCCATACAGCTGAGCACTGTAGATCATTTCCATCGCTTCTTGATAACGCAGCTTTTCAAGCAGAATTGTTCCGCCTCCCCAACCTGTTGTAATTCCTAAATTCCCTTGAACAAAGCCCATTTGGCTATGTGTTGCACTTATACGGAAGTCACATGCAATCGCAAGCTCACACCCTCCCCCAACCGATGTTCCATTCAGAAGGGCAACTGTTGGTTTTGGGAGTGTTAAGATCTCATAAAGAATTTTCCCCATTTTCATTAACATTTGAGACGCCTCTTTAGAAGTCTTTAGCTCATGAAATACGCTCAAATCTCCTCCGCTACAAAATGCGTCTGAACCAGCACCTGTAATTACAAAAGCTTTTACTAACTGATTATGTTTCACGTAATCTACAGCTTGCTGCAATTCATTCATAACATCATAATCAATGGCATTACGCTTCTCAGGACGATTAATTACAAACGTAGCAATGCCTTGGCTTGTAGTGAACAGCTCGCTTTTTTTCATGCTTTTTCCTCCTTATAGACAAGTTATGAACCCTTATACAACAGTTAGTTGTTTATGTAAAAAGAGTTCTGGTTCTATAAGAAAAATCCTTCTCTTCCAAACGTCAGAGAAGAAGAAAAGGCAAAAAAAATAAAAGACCCTATAAGAGGATCTTTTATTTAAATAAGCAATTATTTGCTTACTACGTCATTTCCTTTGTAAGTACCACAAGCTTTACATACGCGGTGTGATAGTTTCATTTCACCACAATTTGGGCACTCTACCATACCAGGAACTTGTAATTTAAAGTGCGTACGACGCGTTCTTTTCTTCATTTTAGATGTTCTTCTAAAAGGTACAGCCATTATTCCCACCTCCTTAAAAGAGTTTTAAAATCATATGAAGGCCCGAAAGCCGGATCTTCGCATTTTTATTTCTTTTTGTCTTTAAAGAAATTTTCGAGTACGGCTAAGCGGGGATCTACTTTTTCCTGCTGTTCTTCTTCGGTAACAACTTCCCAATCTTTTCCTGACTGTGGAGCTGCTCCTGCCGCTTGCTGATTTTCACTAAATACCTGCAGAGGAATTTCAACAATAATTAACTCTTGAATCAAAGGTTGTAAATCAACCGTTTCTCCCTCTACAACGCGTACTTCAGCGTCTTCTTCATAATCAGCATTCACATTCAATAAAAACGTTTCAGTTGCGTTAATTTCAAACGGATAAGGCACGTCAACTAATGTACGAGCACAAGGCAACGTCATTTCTCCTGAAATTTTAAGGTGAAACGTTACTTTCGAAGAGCTAATATCGGCTCTTCCCTTCACGTTTACATCTGACATTTTACGAATTTGAGGGTCAGCATTCCTAAACTCTTTGCCGTCAATCACTTCGTCAAATGTTAGACCTTTATTTTGCAACTGATACAATTGATGTATTGTCCATTTCATTGTTAATCACCTCAAGGCAACAAAGGTTATTATAGCTTTCACAAGATTATTTGTCAATATTTTTTCTTTACACTATAATGTACTTAAATATGCTTTTTTGTAAAAATTTCTTACTTTCATAAAAAATGTTTTTAAAACAAAGAGCTAGACTAAAAATAATAAATTAAAAGGAGACATTATGCAAGCAGTTGGAATAATTGTCGAATATAATCCTTTTCATAACGGACACGCCTATCATTTGCAGCAAGCGAAACAACAAGCTGAAGTAGATTGTGTGATTGCTGTGATGAGCGGCCACTTTTTGCAGCGCGGAGAACCTGCTCTTGTATCAAAATGGTCCCGCACACGAATGGCTCTAGCCGCTGGGGCAGACTTAGTCATTGAATTACCTTATGCTTTTTCTACTCAAAAAGCTGAAACATTCGCAAGTGGCGCTATTTCTATTTTAGAATCACTTTACGCTGACTTCCTATGCTTTGGCAGCGAAAATGGCAATATTGACTCATTTACCCGGACCGCTGATTTGCTCAAAACTCATGAAACAGAATTATCCGTTTTAATTCAACAAGAAATGAAAAAAGGAAACAGTTATCCAAAAGCAGCTTCCAATGCTTTTTTACAGCTTTTCACGGAGGCTCCTATTGATTTATCTCAGCCAAATAATGTGCTTGGAATGAGCTATGTAGCTGCCATAAAAAAACAGCATGCATCTATTAAACCATATACAATTACCCGAATTCAATCACATTATCACGATGATTCACTGTCTTCATCTTTTATTTCAAGCGCTACAAGCATACGTAAAGCTATTTTTGACAGCCGCAGCCACGGGGACCTGAGCAAGCACATGCCAGTTAGTACGGCAAATGAATTAGCAGCTTACAAGCAAGCATACGGGCAATTTCACCATTGGGAGCATTATTTCCCGTTTTTGAAATACAAATTATTAACTACTCCACTTGATGACTTACAGCGTATTTATGAAATAGAAGAAGGCATTGAACATCGGCTGCTAGCTTACATTTCTTCATCTACTTCATTTGAAGATTTTTTAACAAATGTTAAAACGAAGCGATATACGAGAACTCGTTTACAGCGCATGTGCGTTCACCTTTTAACCAATACAACAAAAAGTGAGATGCACCAGGCAGAACCTTATATACGCTTACTAGGGATGTCAAAGACGGGACAAGCCTATTTAAAAACAATTAAGAAAAAGCTGTCCCTTCCTATTGTATCCACTGTATCACAATGTAAACTAAAAGAAATCAATACCGATATTAAAGCGACAAATGTTTATAGTATGCCATTCCAGGAACCTCTGCGCTCTCAGTTTATGAAACAAGAATATACGCAGCCGCCTATCATTTGGCCATAAAAAAATCGTCTCTTGGAGACGATTTTTTTATGGTTTCAGCTTTTCTAAATATGTTACGGCATCCGAAAATGAATCTACGGGTACAATTTTCATATCACTGTTTATTTTTTTAGCCGTCTTCACTGCTTCTCGGTAGTTAGAGCCCGCAGCCCCTTTTTCATTTGGTGCAAAGAAAATCTCCGCTCCTTCTTTATCTGCGGCTACAATTTTTTGCGAAATCCCTCCGATTGGTCCGACTTCCCCTTTATCATTGATAGTCCCTGTACCTGCAACGCGGTGGCCTTTTGTCATATCTTCTTTAACAAGCTGATTATAAATTTCAAGCGAGAACATCAGTCCTGCTGAAGGCCCTCCTATTTTTTCAGTATCAATATGTATATCGGGCTTAACTTTTAATTCTTGGTTCGTTTCTAAGGCAATTCCTAGACCTACTCGCTTAGGCTCGTCAGGAAAAGCTTTAACTTTTAGAGTATGCTTGCTTTCTTTACCATCTCTCTTTACATAAATTGATACTGAATCTCCTGCTTTTTTAGTCGATACGTAGTTGATTAACTCCTCAGCAGTTTGAATTTTTTTCTCATCTACTTTTGTCACTACATCTCCAACATGAAGTTTTCCATATGCAGACATGTTTTCTACAACATATGTAACATATACGCCTTTATTATGATAGGAAACGCTCTTTCCAGCTGCTTCATACGCTACTGAAATCGCGGCGTTTTTTGACGTATCCATCATATGTAATTGCCTTGTCGAGTAATCTTCATCGCTTTCACCTTGCTGCAGAATTTGCTTTGTAGGGAAAATTTCATGAAAGTCCTGTATTTTCGCAAGACCATATGAAAGGGGAGTTGCTCTGCCCATTCTGACAGTTGTAAGCATAAACGTCCCTTTTTCGTGGTATCCACCTTCTACTTTAATAATAGGAGCTAGCTCTTCTGCCATTCCAGGCTTTGTAATGTAGTACGGCAACGGATAGAAACAAAGCATTGCCACCACTGCAATAACAGCCAAATATACTAAAATTCTAATTCTAGATTTCACTTTTTTTGTTCTCCTTCCAATGATCAATTGCTTGTAGAATAGAAGGCAACTGCTCATGTGCTGCTTGTTCACCAATCGAAATCATTTCTTGAATGTTTGTAAACGCCCTGGAACTAAAGGTATCGAGATTAGGGCGAATCATAATGTCTGAAGCTATGGTCCGATGAGCTACTAGCTCATCTTGCAAAATATCTAAACTTTGCATAATAACATCAAAAATGGAGCTGATTTCTGCATTTACTTTTGCTTTTGATACATCGACTCCAATGACAATATCCGATCCCATTTCTTTTACAACCGATACAGGAATACGGTCCACCACCCCGCCGTCTACAAGTAATCGTCCATCAATTACTTCAGGAGCAAAGATCCCTGGAATTGAAATGCTCGCTCTCACCGCTTCAGCGATAGGTCCTTTTTTAAACACCACTTTCTCTCCTGTTTTCAAATCTGTGGCTACAATGGCAAACGGTATAGATAACTGTTCAATGTTTCGATTTTGCGTAAAGGTGCGAACCAACGATTTTACTCTGTTGCCCGTAATAAACCCCATTTTAGGTACGGTGAAATCCAAATAATACTTTCGCTTAAACGTTAGCGCCATTTTATAAAGAGTTGCTAATTCAATCCCTGACGCATATAGTGCACCAACTAAAGCTCCCATGCTGCTGCCAGCTAAAAAATGAATAGGAATGTTATTTTCTGTTAGCGTTTTAATTACTCCTAAATGTGCAAAACCTCTAGCTCCGCCTGAGCCTAACGCAACTCCTATTTTTGGGCTTTCCACTTTATCTGCCCCCTCGTTTTACCTTATAGACTTCTAAAAATGTAAAAACATTTGATGAGCTTCTCTATCATTGTTGCCCGGTCTTCAGCAGGACTATTCTTTATTTTCTATTTGTTCATTTAGTATGAAGCTAAAGATATGTTTTACTCACCCCACCGTGGTTATTAAGCATTATACTATACTGAAGGTTGTTTTAAGAAATTCTTACTCTTCTCTTACTGCTTATACGTTTTTCACTCCTTGAATGTCCTAACAGCGCGTTGATTTATGTATATGAATTCTACTTTCAAATGTGCCAAGACGCCCTTTTATTCAGCATGAATTTATTTTCTCCTTACTCATAGGCATAAAGTCGATGCATAGCTTCGTATATTGATATATAGAAGAACTTGTACATTTGCCTAAAACTCCTCATTTCATTCATATCAAAATGACGTGAGCTTAGAAAAGGAGATGAATCGTTCGTTGAATAAATCGATGGTGAAAACACTTATGCTCGGGACGAGCGTAACACTTCTCGCTATTGCGCTTATTGTATATCCAAAAGAAGCGCTAGAAGGTTCAGTAAGAGGTCTCAACACATGGTGGAAGGTCGTGTTTCCTTCTTTGCTTCCCTTTTTTATCGTTTCAGAAATGCTTATTGGGTTTGGCGTAGTGAAGTTCATTGGAATCTTATTAGAGCCGTTTATGAGGCCTTTATTCCGAGTCCCTGGAGTAGGAGGATTTGCTTTAGCAATGGGCATGGCCTCTGGATTTCCTTCAGGTGCAAAAATTACTTCTCGGCTCCGCCAAGAAAAGCAGCTAACAGCTATTGAAGCTGAAAGACTAGTATCATTTACTAACTCATCTAACCCTATTTTTATTTTTGGAGCCGTGGCAGTTGGTTTTTTTCACAATCCAGCTGTCGGTATCATATTAGCTCTTTCTCATTATATAGGGAATATTTGTGTAGGACTGGTGATGCGGTTTTATGGATCTGCAAAACCTAAAGGACAATTAACTCAAAAGCCTTCTTTATCGTTAGCTTTTCATGAAATGCATAAAACACGATTAAAAGATAAGCGTCCTATCGGAAAACTTCTAGGAGATGCGGTTACGTCTGCTGTTCAATCTCTCTTAATGATTGGTGGCTTTATCATTTTATTTTCTGTATTAAACAAACTTTTATATGTTACTCATATCACGGCTATTTTAAGCAGCGGTTTAGCTTATTTATTTTCTCTTTGTCATATAGGGACTGAACTGAGCCTTCCCTTTATTTCAGGGCTTTTTGAAATTACGCTAGGAAGCCGCCTAGCAAGTGAAGCGCCAGATACGCTGCTGTTTCATCAAATTATTATTGTTAGCTTTGTATTAGGATTCAGCGGTTTTTCCGTTCAAGCTCAAGTGGCCAGCATACTCGCTGAAACAGATATTCGATTTTTTCCGTTTTTTATTGCGCGAATTTTTCACGGCTGTTTTGCAGTGGTATTCACTATCTTCCTATGGGGCCCTCTTCGGGAATCCATTACTACTTTTCAAGCATCTGAAGGAACACTGCCGGTTTTTTCTCACTTAGAATCCGTTACGATTCTATCGCAGTGGCTAAATGCTTACGGACCGCTCTTAACAATTTTTACGCTTTGCTGCTATATTTATCTATATTCAAAGCGAACGTTTCTTCATCGTTCCTAGTAAAAAAGAACGTGCACCTTTTCCTTATCAGTAAAGGAAGCGTGACGTTCTTTTTTATCTTATTTTTGAGACAGCTGTTCAAATTTTTCCGCAAGTGCTTCTCTAACAGGGGGAGGAACCAATTCCGAAATATTCCCTCCATATTTAGCTACTTCTTTTACAATACTAGAACTTAAAAATGAATATTGATTATTTGTCATCATAAATAACGTTTCGATTTCTTTATCTAATACGCGATTTACAGATGTGATTTGCATTTCGTACTCAAAATCTGATACCGCACGCAAGCCTCTTAAAATGGTCTTTGCCTGCTTTTCTTTTGCATATTCCATTAATAATCCGCTGTACGACTCCACTACAACGTTAGGAAGTGATTTTGTTACTTCTTTCAGCAAAGCTACTCGCTCTTCCCCTGTAAATAAAGGACTTTTTGAAGAGTTATTTAAAACCACCACATAAATCGTATCAAATACATTTGCGCCTCGTTTAATAATATCAAAATGTCCATTTGTAACTGGATCAAAGCTTCCTGGACAAACAGCTATACTGCCCATACGTATCCCCTTTCTACACCTATCAGCTCATTGATTTATTCAACTGATTCTTCTTTTTTGTATGTATAAATAGAAACACCAATGATACCGTACGTTTCACTTTTTATTTTCTCAAATAAACCAATCTCATTATCTAACTGTACATCATGAGAATGCTCCGCTACAATAATTCCTGTTTTAGCTAGGAGGTTTTCTTCACTTACCGTTTCGATAAGCGCTTTCAACTTTTGTGCTTTATACGGCGGATCAAGCAAAAGTAAATCAACCGTCAGCTCCCTTTTCTTTATCGCTTTTAGTGCACGCTCTGCATCGTTTCGATACACTTCAGCACGGTCTTCTAATCGGCAAGATGCTAAGTTTGCTTTAATCGTCTGAATAGCTTTGCCATCACGATCCACAAAAATGACTTTATCTACTCCTCGACTTAGAGCTTCAATACCCAAGCCACCGCTTCCACCGAATAAATCAAGAGCTATTCCACCTTCAAAAAACGGTCCAATCATATTAAAAATAGCTTCTTTTACCTTATCTGTTGTAGGGCGGGTTGAGTATCCTGGAACCGCCTTTAACGCATGGCCTTTATATGAACCTGCTACTATTCTCATCCTTATCACTACCTTACTTTTACTTCCTTATTCTTCATTATCCTAACATATTTTGAATTACAAAGACTAGCAAAAATCCTTAATTTATTTAATGCTGTATACATTCTATATACTAACTCAACAGCTTGCTTTTACGATTAGTTTTCACAATTGTATCCTTAGATAAGCGGACTCTCCACCTACGAAGATCCTTTGATCTTTAGATTTTAGAAGATTTCCTTTCTTTAATATGTGATATTAAACGTAAATTTACCCTTTTCGTCTGTCATGTTATCAACTTTTTTGTTTTAAAAAGTGAATTTCACAAGACAGGTATATGAACGTTTAAAACGGACATACTGACTAGTAACAACATCATCTAACCGATGTTGTTGCCAACCGCGGAGAAGACTTACGTTTCCCCATAAGTTCTTCCTCCGGTTTCTCCTCTCCCTTTGCCTTCATTAAGGTGATTGTAATCATAGAGGTGATTACACCCCTTTATTGAAGGGCCCTACAATGAGTAGTTGTAGGGATTTTTTTATTTACTCTCAAAATATTCAATGATACATTAAACTACGTGAGTTTGCTTTTTTAATACATAGAGGGGGAAATACATATGATTCAGCGTTTTATTGAGCTAGGAGAAGGGTATTCAGATATTTATGAGCTGTTAGAGATTGTCAGAAATAACAAACACCGTCTTGCTCATCTTATTATGCTGCGAACAATAAAAGAAGATCGACAAGTAGCTTCTTTCGTCGCTGTCTTGAATCCAACAGATGAAGGGAATTTCCAACCGCTTTACGTTTGCCGAGAAGGAATTATTTTAAAACAAAACGACAGCAAGCGCGTTGAGTTATTTAAACAAGCTGCTGAGGAAGCAGAAAAAGAAATTGTAGTACTCGATGTCAAACCATCTACTACATTTCCAGAAACAGCGCTATACTATCAGCATCTTATTGGCATTTTACGAATGAACCGCTTTATTCCACCGATGCAATAATCTCATTCCATTCCCTGCACATCAGTGGGCTAGGGCAAGTAAAATAAAAAAAGGAATGTAAATCACATTCCTTTTTTGTTTAAATTCCTATCTTATAGTCATATTCCTTCGCTTTATCAGGCTTCGAATTTTCGAATTCCGTTTTTAAAAACGGTCGATAAGAAGGATCTACTTTCTTCACAAAAGGTAGAGACTGAAGTTTATGGATTGTTTTTTCAATGCCATCTTGGTTGCAGTATAAGACAACATACTTTAATTCTTTAGATACGTAATGTACATTTCCGTACTTTCGCAATGCTTTTGCTTGCTTAACAGAATGCACATACGCCACAATTCCTTGACGTTCAACAAACATATTTAGTTCCCCTTTTGCATACGTTATATTGGTTTTCTTTATCATAAATTCTTTTATATGAAGTAGGTGCTTTATGTATGAATTTAGATGATATGTGGATGCTCTTTCTTACTCATTTTAACGAGCACAGAGCTATTGAACAAGTCATTTTCAAAAAAATCACAAATATACCCTTTTTGTATATAAACACATCAATTGAGCGTAGAAAAATAGATGAGCTTCTAGAAGCTTCATCTATTTTTGCTACATCCAATACAAATGCTACGTGGCGCTCGACCTTTATTAGAAGTCAGCAGCTTACTTATGTCTATCAGCATAGATTTTACGTTCCACAGCGCAAAATGGCCTGCTGCGGAAATTCCTGTGCTGATTGCATTCGATTTATACAGTGAACGGCTTATGCGCTGCACCCACAGCTTCCACCAGATCCGCAGCCACCGCCGCAGCTGCTTCCCGTATCAAAAAATGGATTTCCTGTTGGTACTTTAATATGCTCAGAAACAGCTTGACCAATGATAACGCTAATTTCATCAAGCAGCTTTTGTAATTCATTTTCTGCTTTTTTGAAAGCAGCGATTGTCGCGTGCAAATCAACTTGACGCTTTACATCACGCACTTGTCTTGTAATGGTTTTATAATCAGGATGATATTTTCCAAATCGCTGAACATCCTCATACTGCTCCTTTATTTTCACAAATTCAGCAATTAATGCCTGTGCATGTGAATCTTTTTTTAATCTATATAAACATTGACGATAGTTCTCGGCTACGTCTGATTGTAATACCATGTTAGCTACGTGATCAGACTCATCGAGTAATTCAACAGTTCTCATTGTTGTCAGCATGGCTGTGCACCTCCGTTTTTATCTTATCACGTTTTGGATCTAAAGAAAAAGAACTTGCTAAAACAGCTTACACTGATTTATTACAAGTTCTACTTTTTAACTATATAATTTGAATCGTAAAGGTATTCCTCACTTGATAACTTTCTTCTTTAGATTTCATTAGTTCAATCGTAACAGTATGAGATCCTTTTGGAAGATCACTTAAAACAAAGGCTGCTTGCTTCATTTCTTTAAATGGTTTTCCATCTACTGTGATTTGAAGGAATCCACTCTCTGTTGAAAATGAAAAACCGCTTAGAATACATTCGACGTATACGTTCTGTCCTTTCACATGCTGATGTACCATCAGTAAAGGTTTTGTCTTCATTGCACCAAGAGTTTCAGCTGCACGGGGTTGAGAGGAAATGTTAGTTTCAGGTTTTGGTTTATCATGGTTGCATCCTAGAAGAGAAACTACACATAATGCCGTCGTTAATAGTAAGCGCATAGTACCATTCCTTTATCATTCGTTTCCCCATAGTGTTTACAAACTCTTTGTTTTTACTCATGACATACAAAAATCTCTGCATCGCTATGTATGCAGAGATCATTGATTTTTCATCGATTGAAACATATGAAACATCATGTTTGCCATTTGAATCGAATTCGAAAACTTTTCGACTTTATGAGGAATCGTTTGTTTGTAGTAATGTTTGGATTCTAATTCAAACTTCTCTAATTCTTCAGGATTTCTAGATAAGCGCCGGTACCACATTGGCTGTTCACGAACAAAATCATTGAGTTTAGGACGAGACTGCATATACTCATATACGTCTTTTCTCATTGTGTTTAATCTTTCCTAAAGCCGAATGGATTTCCTGGCCCGGAAGCTGCTCCTCCACCTGATGGCTTAGATGGTTGAAATTGTTGCAGTACTTGTTGGATATTCGAAATAGCTGAATTTACATTCGTGATATGATTTTGCATTTGATTCAAGTCCATGTTTTTCAGCGAGGATACAATTGTACCCATAATATCTTTTTTCTCCTCTGTTGCAGCAGCTGGTTCAGCCTTCACACTTTCTTCTGAACGATATGCCTCCCACATTGGATCTTCTGCACCGAATAAGTACCAATCTTCATAAAGCTCTTTCCACGTTTTTTGCTGTTTTCGAACCTGTTCCACTAATTTTGGATGTGATTTTACAAATTGTTTAAATTCAACAACGGACGGATGAAGCTCTCGTTTGGTTTCCTTCACAGTCACTCACCTCATACTTAAATATAGCCTACTATATCTTAGAAAAAGAGAGCTTGTTTGGTGCGCCTATTTCAAAAAATTTTTATAGCTGCTTTTTTGAAGAGGCACGAACTGTGAACCAGTATGTAATGAAAATAGATAAAATGCTCAGCCAAAACGTAAAATACCCAATTTCAGACATATACGCATTGAGCATACTGTACCTTGGCATCATAGAAAAAACGTAATCAATGATATCATTATGTACGGTCCATACGGCGGCAACGGCTAAATGCCATAATTTAATCCGATAAAACGGTACGTATAAAAGCCCTTGAAAGGCCATTGCTGCATGAGAAGCCATTAACATGAGCATCATCCAATCAACGTACCCTGTTAATACATAGACCAATATATTCATTACAACGGCCCAAATCCCATATTTGAACAGTGTGATCATTGCTAAAGCTTCAAATAGTGAAAAATGTTTTCCAAGTAAAAGACCGATAAGTACAATAACAAAAAACAAGCTTGCCGTTGGACTATCAGGCACAAATAATAAAAACTTCTTAGGTGTTTCTGCTAATTGACTTCCGTACCAAATATATCCATAAACTGTTCCTAGTATATTCACAATCAGCAAAAGCGTTAAAAACCGTTTATCTTTTAAGGTATACCACAACCAAGCCATTTAGAAAGCCTCCTTTACATTTGCTCTCTTCTTTATTATGTACAGTTTTTGGACAATAGCAAGCATCTATCTCATCGATGTAAAATACCATATTAAATAAATTCAAAAAAACCAGCCATTTGGCTGGTTTTCTTTATTCTTTTCCTAAGTTGCCGACAAATTCCGATAGCGTTTTCAATTCTTTATCTGACCCTTTGAAAACGCCTTTTGGCATATTACCTTTACCATTTTTTGCAATATTAGCAATTTCTTCAGGAGATAAATCAATTCCTGTTAAAGCCGGAGCTGCAGGGCCTCCCTGTAAGTTATCACCATGACAGGTTAAGCACGTTTGCTCTTGCATGATTTTGTAGCCTTCTGAATTTTTATCAATCGCTACTTCCTCTCTAATTTTCCCCTGCTCTTCACGTGCTTTCCAATCAACCTGTGTCGCTGACTGCCACGTTAGAAAAAAGACTGCGGCTATAGCCAAAAGCATGAATCCTGTTGCAAACGGCCTCTTAGCTGGTCTTCTTTCTGGACCTCTATCAATAAACGGAGCAAGCATTAATGCGCCAAATGCAATCCCTGGAATAATAAATGCACCTATAATATTATACGGACCTGAAGCAAACGAATATTTAAGCAATTGATATAGGAACAAAAAATACCAGTCAGGAAGAGGCAAGTAGCCCGTATCAGTCGGGTCGGCAATACGTTCAAGAGGAGATGGATGAGCGATAGTTAAACATAAATAACCAATTAAAAAAACTGCTCCTACCATCCATTCTTTTAGTAAAAAGTTTGGCCAGAATGCTTCTGTTTTCCCTGGAAATTCAGAATAATCTTTTGGAATATTGGGTTTTCGTTCTGCAGGAACACGTGAATCTCCAACAAACTTCATCCCTTTACCACGATGCATGTTCTCCCTCCTTTTTCTCACTGTTCTAGTGAAAGTACGAACAACGGAGTATGTGCTTGATGCATATGATGACTAGTGTGATTGACTACTTGAATAAAGCGTATAAAATTTTATAAAGGTCCTGAAATTCCTTGTTTACGAATCATTAAAAAGTGGGCACCCATTAAGCCAAGTAGGGCTCCGGGTAAAAAGAATACGTGAATGGCAAAAAAGCGAGTTAGTGTTTGAGCACCAACGATGTCTGGATGTCCTGAGAGTAATGTCTTCACTTGCTGGCCTATAATCGGTGTGGATTCAGCAATTTGCAAACCTACTTTCGTTGCAAATAGCGCTTTCATATCCCACGGCAACAAATAACCTGTAAAACCTAAACCTAACATAACAAAGAAAATTAACACACCCACAATCCAGTTTAACTCGCGGGGTTTTTTGTATGCTCCTTGGAAGAAAACACGAAGTGTATGTAAAAACATCATGACGATAACCAAACTTGCTCCCCAGTGATGCATACCTCGAACAATTTGTCCGAAAGCGACTTCATTTTGTAGATAATAAACGGATTCCCATGCATTTTTTATATCTGGTACATAATACATGGTTAAAAACATGCCTGATAAAATTTGGATAACGGTAACAAAAAACGTCAATCCACCAAAACAATACACAAATGCTGAAAAATGATGTGCAGGATTTACGTGCTCTGGCACTTCATGATCGGCCACATCTCGCCATAAAGGAGTAATATCTAGCCGTTCATCCACCCAGTCATAGATTTTATTCAACATCTTCTATGCCCCTCCTTGTGGTTTGGCTTTTCCTAGATATAACGTACCGCCTTTTACTTTTTGAACGTATACATCTAACGGTCCCATCGGCGGTGTCCCCGGTACATTTTTACCGCTTTTTTCATACATTCCCCCATGACAAGGGCAGTAGAAACGATGTGGATAGTTTTTGTCACCAGCCCAGTTAACCGTACAGCCTAAATGCTTACAAATTGGTGACAGCGCGACGATATCACCTTTATCAGTTTTATAGACCCAAGCCGATCTTGGTTCTTCTGATTTATGCCACGCATCAACTTGCTTGATTTTAAAATCGACACGTTTTGGCTCTTTCGTAAGATCTTTCACCTGTGCGACTGGTACTAAATCTTGGTCTGCTCCTTTTTCCAGAATTGGATCTACTGCAAAGCGCACCATTGGCATTAACATTCCAGCAGCCATGAATCCCCCTACACCAGTGAGCGTATAGTTTAAAAACTGTCGTCTTGATACCCGATCACCCATGCTTTTCCCCCCTTTAAAAAAGTTCAGTCCAGAGAATTTCGGACACATGATGGACCATTCTATTAAACTAGGACATAATCATGATATATTAATATTTCTGGAAGGTCAATACAATAAAAACCTAAAACATGGAAATAACCTTTATTTTTCTAAATTTTTTGTCATTATTTTGTTTGCGCTTTCATTGCTTATTTTATAGTCTTTTTAGATACTCCATTTCTCTACAAAAATCGGCAAGAGCTGTTGAACTTGTTCATGTATGAGCGTATACTTATGCGACTCATCTATATGCTCAAGCGGCAAAGCAGGTATCCAAATGCAGTGAGCCCTTATTTCTTTTTCGTACTGCAGCCAGTCTCGGTCGCTAGTAAGTACAAAAAGATGTTTTACTTCATTTTCATTTATATGCTCATTCCAACGAAGTAATGTTTCATAAACAGCAGCTACTCCATCTTTTTTTAAGTATGTAAAACTAGGTGTTAAAATCACTCTTCCTTTAAATTGCCTCTCTAACTCTTCAGTAAGGGCAGTGGTGTATTCACTCATAGATGCAGTAAGTTTTAAATCTTCTCCAAAATCAATTGGAATGAGTGGAACCAATACGGTATCAACATAACTTTTGGATTGTAAATACACATCCATTTCCTTGGCCTGCAGCTTCAACTTTCTTCTCCTCTCAGCAAGCTCGCTAAAGCTTGTCTTATTTATTTTCCAAAATGAATAAGGAGATAAAAAAAGAGATTGACTTTTTTCTTAGAAGCTAGCCAATCTCTCAGTTATCTACTGTACATAATGGTTATTTAAATATTCACTTAAGCGCTGAAATTCCTCTTTATCATTTTCATCTAATGCTTTATCAATTAGTTCCATAATTTTTGATCGTTGAAATTTTTGAATAGATTCTTCCAATATTTGCTCAGCTAATACTCTGTCTTTTTCATTTGTTTGATTAGCTTTTGGCATATACGGATTTTCTTCCAGTACAGCCACATATTGAGGCGATGAATATAACGATCGAAAGTTCAATTGAATATAAATGTCTTCTTCTCGATTCAAACGAATATCATGAAATGATTTTTCTGCATCGGTTGTCATGATATTTTCTTTATAAAAACGAAATGGAGGGTCTTCTACACAGTGCGTAGACATCACCATCCCGCGAGGACAAAACTGTGCTTGCTCAACGAAGTGAACTCGTTTCATCAGTTGATCATGGCTCATCAAATAATTTAAAATCCATACACATTCTCTTCGCTTCAGCTGGTAATTCGTTAAAAACCAGCGAACAAATTCTTTTTTCTCGTTGACAGTAACAGGGGTCGTCATATTCTCACTTCCCTCCTCTGTGTTTAAACTCTCAGTTAAAACACCTTTTACAATTATTTATTCCACACGGCAGCAATAAAATCCTCTGAACTATTATTTATTCTTCTAATTGAAATAATATGTCTTGAATTTCAACAGTTGTTGGATCTATTGCTAATAGTGCTTGGAAAATCTTCTTCGCTTTCGAGCGCTGTCCTTCTTCTAATAAGAAGTAGCCATACTCTTCTAAAAACGCATACTCTTCTTTAAAAACAGTGTATGCAGATTCGTAGTATTTTAGCGCTTCTTCATAATTTTCTAATTCTTGGTGAGCTTTTGCTAAATCCCATTCAAAATGAGGGTCATGCTCATTATATTCTTTGGCATGCTCGATATTCTCTACTACATCTTCATATCTTTCTTGACTCATATAAAGTTTAGAAAGCGTTAAAATGGCTTCAATATACCCTGGATCTAGTGCAATGGCTTGTTGGAATGCCGATTCAGCCTCTTCTTCTAGACCGCGCTTTAATGCAATCTTACCTTTAAAAAAGTATAGTTCTTTTTGAAATTCATCCTGTGCAATACCTTCGTTGACAGCGACCGCAGCCTCTTCTAACATCTCTTCATGTTCATATGATTTCGCTAGGTATAAATAAAGAGAATGATACTCACGGTCTAGCTCCTTTAGTTCTGTGAACTTTTCAATAGCGGTCTGATAATGACCTGCTTGATACGCTGAAATCGCATATTCAAATAGTGTGTTAATCTCAAGCTTATCTTTTAGCGCTTGATCAAAGTAAGGCAGCGCTTCTTCAAACTGGCCAATCCCTGCTAAACTTTCAGCTAATCGCTGACGAAGATCCGTGCCGTTAAATTCTTTTTCTGTTTTTAACAGCGTTTGATAAAAAGGAATTGCTTTTTGATAAATTCCTTGACTGCTGTAAAATTCACCGAGCCCAAAATCAATAACTGGTTCATTTGGAAGCATTTTTTTCGCTTCCATTAACTTTTGCTCACTTACTTCACTAAGGCCTTGCATTTGATATAAGTCAGCTACAAGAAGCAGAGCTGGCACGTAGTTATCATCTTTGCTGCTAATTTGATTTAAAATATGAATCGCTTCTTCCTCTTCTTCTAAATCAATCAGCATTTCAGCTTTTAATAGATACAGCTCTCCCTCTTCTGGGTATTTAATGATGAGTTCATCTATTAAAGGCAGCGCATCATTTACTAATCCCCACTCCTGAAGCTGTTCAGCCATTAAAAATTTTTCATCATCTGTAGCTTTATCTTTTAATTCATTAATAAGGGCAAGACCTTTTTCAATTTCATTGGATTCTACGTAACCTATCGCGCGGTCTAATTCTTTCACACACAATTCTCCTTTATTATTACATTCACTTTTTATATAAAAATAAAACGAATTAATTTTCTATTTTTCCAAACCCGAAGCAAGAACACATGCTTCTATACACCATGATAAAATAGTTTGAGCGTTTGTTCAACAAATCAATTTGAATACGCTTACATTTTTTCGGATGAAAACAACAGTGAGACATGACTACATCAATACAATCTAAAGACGAACAAATTGGATTAATAAGCTAATATGGATCGCCTGTTACACCGCTGTTGATTTCTGAGCAAGGCTTCGCTTTTCGCGGGCGGCCGGTGAGCCTCCTCGTCGCATACGCTCCTGCGGGGTCTCACCTATTCCGCTTTTCCCGCAGGAGTCTTCACCTTGCCCTTCAATCCACAGCTAGAAGCAATTACGTATATGAAACCTACGCTCACCAACCCAGTAAAAAATCCGAACGAGTTTGATTCTTCATCAAGAATATCAATTCATCGTTCGGATTTTCCTTCAACCAAAATGCGTTTGTCCCAGCTTCTTTCTTATTCGCCCAGTTTATCGAGATCTTCAAAGAAAGTAGGATAAGAGACGTGAATGGCCTCGCTTCTCTTTAGTGTTACATCTCCTGTTGCAATAGCTGCTGCCACCGCAAGCATCATTCCAATTCGATGATCTCCGTAGCTGTCTACTTCACCGCTTTGTAAGGCCGTCTTGCCTTCGATGATAAGTCCATCAAATGTTGGAGTAACGGAGGCGCCAAGCTTGCTTAGCTCCGTTGCAACCGTATCGATACGGTTGGTTTCTTTTACTTTTAATTCTTCGGCATCTTTAATAACCGTTTTCCCAGTCGCCTGAGTCGCCAAAAGAGCGATTACTGGAATTTCATCAATTAAACGAGGAATTAAATCGCCCCCGATTTCAATCCCTTTCAACTGAGATGTTTCAATCGTCAAATCGCCAATTGGCTCTCCATTTTGAATGCGCTCATTGGAAATGGTAAGGCTTGCACCCATTTGTTGAAGCACATCAATAATACCTGTTCTTGTAGGATTCAGTCCGACGTTTTGCAAAACAATTCGGCTGTTTGGGACAATAGCTCCTGCAACAAGAAAGAACGCAGCTGAAGAAATGTCGCCAGGTACGTATACATCCGTTCCACGAAGGGACTGTCCTCCTTCAATACTTACAGTCGTTCCATCTACCTCTACGTCTACTCCAAATGCACGAAGCATACGCTCCGTATGGTCACGTGATGTAAAAGGCTCGGTTACTTTTGTCGTGCCTTCTGCATGAAGTCCCGCTAGTAAAATCGCTGATTTCACCTGTGCACTTGCTACAGGTGAATGGTAATGAATTGCTTTTAAGGCTCCTCCTCGAGTGGATAAAGGCGTATATTGGCCATGTTCGCGCCCATCAATCTTTGCACCCATCGAGCGCAGAGGTACCGTAACGCGGCTCATTGGACGCTTGGCAATCGAATCATCTCCAATTAGAGACGTATGAAATGGCACACCTGAAAGAATTCCCAACATTAAGCGAGTAGTCGTTCCTGAATTTCCTACATCTAGGATGGAGACAGGTTCATTTAATCCTTCGATACCTTTTCCTTCCACTTCGACATATTCGCCTTCTCTTTTAATGGATACGCCCATCTTTTCAAAACACGAAATAGTACTTAAGCAATCTTCACCTGCTAAAAAATGATTAATCGTTGTTTTCCCTTTTGCCATCGCTCCGAACATAACGGCTCTGTGAGAAATCGACTTATCCCCAGGAATAGAAATTTCTCCTTGAAGAGATGAAAGATTAGTTTTTAATTGTTTTCCACTCATTTCATTCACACCTTTCGTACATTAAGAAATAAACGTCTGATATTGATGCTGATGGAGACACGCTCTTGCCCGCTTTCTATCTTCCTCCGTTTGAAAGCTCAAACGTAGTACTCCGTATATGTCTTCTCGTGTTTCTAAAATTCGAATGTTTGTAATACTGATTTCATCTTCTGCTAAATAACCCGTTACTTCTGAGATAATACCCGGATAGTCAGGAACATCCACATAGAGATCATAAAAGGATGGAATCGCTCCTTTGGTTCGTACAGGAAGCTGATCTCTGAATTGTTTCGCTTGTGAAAAATATGTATAGATATCATTCGCGTCTTTTCGTTCGATCATATTTCGCACGTCGTTCATTTCTTCAAGCCAGTGGTCAAACATCGAAAGAAGCGCATCTTGGTTATGAAGCAAAATGTCTCTCCACATCGCTGGACTGCTTGAAGCAATACGTGTAATATCACGAAACCCTCCAGCTGCAAGCTGCGAAACTAACTGATTGTCCTGTTGATAATATTCTGCTTGATGAACAAGGCTTGCCGCAATAATATGAGGAAAATGGCTAATGACACCTGCTAATTTATCATGTTCTTTTGGTGTCATCACAATAATTTTAGCTTTTGTACCGCTCAGCAATGTCTTTAAGCTGTCTAAAGCCTCCGAAGAAGTAGAAGATGAAGGTGTTAATACATACATTGCATTTTCAAATAAATGGGCTTTAGAAGCAGCTACTCCGCTTTTATGAGACCCAGCCATTGGATGGCCACCGATAAACTCAATACCTTTAGCAATCAGAGTTTCCGCTGTCTTCACTACCTCTTCTTTTGTACTTCCTACGTCTGTTACGATGACAGATTGTTTGAGCGTAAAATGCTCTAGCTGTTTTAGCACTTCCGCTGCTTGAGTAACGGGAATAGCAATAACAATATAGTCGGCTTGCTCAGCGCCTTGTTGCAAAGAAGAAGCCGCTTGGTCAATTACCCCTAGAGTTTTGGCAAGCTCCAGCTGCTCTTGATTAATGTCAAAACCTATTACATCAAGATGGTGATGCGTCTTTTTTATATTTAGCGCCAGCGATCCTCCAATTAATCCCAGGCCTATAACAAAAACATTTTCTTTCACTTTCCTTCACCTCATTGTACATATGAAGATGAGAGTGTGAAACCACACTCTCATCTTTTACTATATTAGGTATTAAGCTTTAGCTGTTGTTTGGTTAACAAACTGCTGAAGCAATTCAATGATTTGTTCATTTTGTTCTTTTGTTCCCACTGTAATACGAACCGAGGTTGGGAAGCCTAATGCATTCCCGGAACGAACGATAAATCCGCGCTGCAATAAAAATTGAAACACTTCATCGCCTTGGCGACCAAAATCAATTAGAACAAAATTAGTGAAAGAAGGATAATAGTTTAAGCCATTCTTATCACAGAAAGCATAGTATTGCTGCAAACCTGCTTCATTTTTCTTTTTACACTCTTCAATGAACGCTTGGTCTTCAAGAGCAACGATTGCTGCTTTTTGAGCCATGCGGCTTGTATTAAAAGGTTCACGAGCCGGTTCAATTTTTTGTAGCAATGATTCGTTTGCAATACCGTAACCAATACGCAAAGAAGCTAAGCCGTATGCTTTTGAAAATGTGCGAAGTACAATTAAGTTTTCATATTCATTCAAAAACTCTACCGTATTCGGGTAGTCGGCTTGATCTGCTGCATACTCAAAATACGCTTCATCCATAACAATTAACGTATGCTTAGGAACTTGTTTCATAAAGGAAATTAACTCATCGCCCTTTACGTATGTTCCCGTCGGGTTATTTGGGCTGCATACCCACACAATTGTCGTGTTTTCATCAATTGCCCGAAGCATAGCATCTAAGTCATGGTCTCCACTGCGCAGCGGTACTTCACGAATTTCTGCGCCTTCAATTACGGCATTATGCTTATATTGAGGAAATGATGGCGTCGGCATGACGGTATTTGTATCAGCTGATAGCAAAGCTCGGCAAATAATTTGAATAACTTCATCAGATCCATTTCCAAAAATCAACTGATCTTGCTCTACACCTACGTGTTTTGCTACTGCTGCACGCAGTTCAGCTGCATAGCCGTCTGGATAAAGTGCCATATTGTCAATTTCTGCAGCAATGGCTTCTTTTACTAAAGCTGAACTGCCGTAAGGATTTTCATTGGATGCTAGTTTTACAACGCGATCTAAATTAAATTCACGCTTCACTTCTTCAATTGGCTTACCTGGTTTATATGGGGATAAAGTTAGTAATTGTTCTTTTACCTTCACCGTGTTACACCTCGCATTTTTGTATAGGCGAAACGATGGATGCAACATACTCCTCAATTTGATTTAATCCGTCTTGGCGTGTATCCTTATTTAAAAGAACTTTTTCAAGCTGGCCAATTTTATTAACAATTGCACTTCCAATTACAATGCCGTCGCTATGTTCTTTTAACACCTCTACTTGTTCGCTTGTTGAAATCCCAAAGCCGACGGCAACCGGTATAGAAGCTACTACTTTCACATCTTCTAAAAAGGTGCCGATATCAGCTGGCAACGTAGAACGAACCCCTGTAACGCCTAAAGACGACACGCAGTATAAAAAGCCTGTTGCATCTGCAGCGATTTTTTGAATACGCTCTTTAGATGTAGGAGCAACCATTGAAATGTACGCAACTTCATTTTCAGCGGCAAGCTCCCGGATACGGCCACTTTCTTCGTACGGTAAATCCGGAATTAGCACTCCATCTATTTCATTTTCTCGCATTAACGCGAAAAAGGATTCTAAACCTAATTGTAACACAGGATTAAAATAGGTAAAGAGAATTACCGGTATTTTCACACCTTTTTTTCTCATCACAGATACAAGCTTAATTGCTTTTGAAATAGACATACCGCCAGACAAAGCTCTTTTAGACGCTTCTTGAATAATCGGACCATCTGCTAAAGGATCAGAATATGGTACGCCCAATTCTAAAATAGAAGCGCCTTGCTTTTGCAAAGACAGCGCAATATCCACCGTTGCATCCTCATGAGGATCTCCTGCCGTAATAAACGGAATAAATAATGTTTCATGTTTAGGTAGTCTCGCTTCAAACGTATTCATGTTCTTCTTCCTTCCCTTCTAGCAAGTTTACTAATGTATGAACGTCCTTATCTCCTCGACCGGACAAGCAAATTAAAATCGTTTCTTCTTTCGTCATGCTTTTAGCCAGTTCAAATGCTTTTGCCAACGCATGGGCGGATTCAATAGCCGGGATGATGCCCTCTGTTTTCGCCAGCAGCTGAAGGGCTTCGATTGACTCATCATCCGTTACACTTTCATATTCTACTCGTCCAATAGATGAGAGATGCGAATGCTCCGGACCAATACCCGGATAATCCAAACCGGCTGAAATAGAATAAGGCTCTGTAATTTGGCCATTTTCATCTTGAAGTAAATATGTGAGCGTTCCGTGAATCACACCTTTTGTGCCTTTAGCCATTTTAGCAGCATGAAGGGCGGTATTTAGTCCTTTTCCTCCCGCTTCTACGCCGATCAAGCGTACATTTTCTTCTTTAATAAAATCGTAAAACATGCCGATTGCATTGCTGCCGCCTCCGACGCATGCCACGACAGCATTCGGAAGCTTACCTTCTACCGCCATAAATTGTTCTTTTGCTTCTTCTCCAATAATTTTTTGGAAATCCCGAACCATTTTAGGATAAGGGTGCGGCCCAATTGCCGAACCAATTAAGTAAAAATGATCTTCACAATGTTGAACCCAGTAGCGAATTGCTTCATTTGTTGCATCTTTTAGCGTTTTTGTTCCAGAAGTTGCAGGAATGACTTCTGCTCCTAGAAGCTTCATGCGAAAAACGTTTAAAGCCTGACGTTCAATATCTTCTTCTCCCATGAATACTTTACATTCCATTCCAAACTTTGCGGCTACTGTAGCTGTGGCTACCCCGTGCTGACCCGCTCCTGTTTCAGCAATAATTTTTGTTTTACCCATACGTTTAGCAAGTAAAATCTGTCCAATGGCATTATTGATTTTGTGAGCACCTGTATGGTTTAAGTCTTCACGTTTTAAATAAATTTTTGCCCCGCCGAGCGTGTCTGTAATATTATTAGCATATGTTAAAGCCGTTGGTCGACCTGAATAGTTTACAAGTAAAGACAGATACTCATCTTTAAATGCCGGATCTTTCATTGCTTCATCCAAAGCTGCTTCTACTTCTTCAAGTGGTTTCATTAATGTTTCAGGTACGTATTTTCCGCCAAATTCACCAAAGCGGCCAAATTCATCAGGATGATTGTATGTCATAATATGATCTTCCTTTCAATTTCTATAATTTTCATATAGTCCTTCGTTCCATTTGTTTCAATACCGCCAGAAATATCAATCGCCCCAGGCTTGTAGGGTAATAAGTGCTCAATGTTAAGAGCATTGATTCCTCCAGCAATAAAGCATTTTTTACCTAAATTTTGTGCGGCTGATTCATACTGAGGAACAAAGCTCCAATCAAAAGCGACTCCCGTTCCTCCAAATTGTTCTTTAACCTTACTATCAATTACATAGCCGTCAGTATCTTCATATACATACATTTGCTGCAGCGTCTCTTTATTGTGCGGAAGTGCTTTCCACACTTCGTATCCATGCTGCTTTAACCGACGTACTTCCTCAGCCGTTTCTTGCCCGTGGCACTGAATAACATCCAAATTTGTCACAGAGGCAATTTCAAGTATTTGATTTACAGGTGTGTTCACAAATACCCCTACCAGCGAGACTTGTTTTTTAATTTCATCCGTTACCAATTCATTTACTCGTTCAGGCTGTACATATCGTTTACTTTTAGGATAAAAAATAAAGCCAATGTGAGTAGCAGCCGACTTTCCGATTAAAGCTATATCTTGTTTTGATCGAATGCCGCAGTACTTAATAAGCATATTCACTTTCTCCAAACAGCTGTTTAATCGCTTTGGTTTGATTATCCTGTCTCATAAGCGATTCTCCTACTAAAATAGCTTTTGCACCCGCTTCTTTTACGAAGGAAACATCATCGTATAAGTAAATGCCGCTTTCACTTACTAACAGCTGATCCTTCGAAACGTGCTTGGCGATTTCTTTTGTCTGCTGCACGCTGGTTTCAAACGTATGAAGGTTTCGGTTATTAATCCCAATAATCTTCGGCGTAAATACAGCTAACAGCTGTTCGAGCGTTTCTAAAGAATGCACTTCTACTAAACAATCTAACTCTTTTTCAGCAGCTTGAAGATAAAGCTCTTGCAATTTTAATGGTTCAAGTGCTTCTCCAATGAGTAAAATAGCATCGGCACCGATTCGTGCACTTTCCTCCACTTGAATGGAATCAATGATAAAATCCTTGCGAAGCACAGGGATAGAAACATGCTGTTTAATATCGCTTAAAAACGTTCGATGTCCTTGAAAATAATGCTGATCCGTTAACACAGACAAAGCATCTGCTTTTCCTTCTTCGTAGGCTTTAGCAATTTCCACGGGCTGAAAATTCTCTTTTATTAATCCTTTAGAAGGCGAGGCTTTTTTTACTTCTGCAATAAGAGCCAGCTCTCGATTCGGGTTTGATAAAGCATCTAAAAATGATCTTTTTGTAACATTTTGCTGTTCGGGTAACTGTAAGTTTTGAATCTCTTCTTTTTTTGTTTCAATAATTTTATTGAGCATGTTCAACCACCTTTTTCGATTTTAATCGCTGTAACTGTGTATACGCGGCACCTGATTCAATTGTTTTTAAAGCTACAGCTACTCCTTCTTCAAAAGTAGAGACGTTTCCGCTAACGTAAATAGCTGCAGCAGAGTTCAACACAACTGCATTTTTAGCAGTTACATTACTTTTATTTAGAAATAGGGATTCAATAAGCTCTGCACTTGATTTCGCATCTTCTACCACTAAATCCTCAAGTTTCCCTCTTTGTAAGTTCATATCCTCTGGCGCAAGCGTGTATTCTGTAATGATACTGCCTCGTACTTCTACAATATCCGTTACATCTGTAGCGCTAATTTCATCCAAACCATCTCTGCCAGCAACAAGAAGAACGTGGTTAGCACCCAGTACAACGAGCGCTTCTGCTAATTTCCGGGCAAGCTCAATGGAATATACGCCAATTACTTGCTTTGTGCAGTTAGTAGGGTTTGCTAACGGACCTAATGCATTAAAAACGGTTCTAAACCCTAATTCCTTTCGAGTAGAAGCAACGTGCTTCATAGCCGGATGATAAAGCGGTGCAAATAAAAACGACATGTTAAGGTCAGCAACCGCATTTTTTACTTCTTTTTCATTTCCTTGAATCCATATATCCAGATGTTCTAACACATCTGCACTCCCGCTTTTAGAGGACACGGCACGATTTCCGTGTTTCGCAACCTTTACTCCAGCAGCAGATGCCACAATCGCACTAGCCGTCGAGATATTAAAAGTAGAGGCCCCGTCTCCTCCCGTACCGCATGTGTCTACTACGTTTAATTCTTCTAGAGAAATAGCATTCATATTGTTTTTCATACCTCGGACAAAACCAACAATTTCATCTACTGTTTCTCCTCGGTACGTTAAGATGGTTAGTACGCTAGCAATTTGAGCTGCCGGGACTTTACCGTTCATAATATCATTCATAATTTTTTCTGCTTCTTCCGCTGAAAGTGACTCACCGCGCAAACACTTTTTTAACAATTCTTTAAACATATACATCCTCCTTTTTATCGTAGATGTCTTGAGCTAATTGAATTGTTTTGATTAAAGCGCTAGCTTTATTGCGAGTTTCTTTCCACTCAAGCTCTGGTTTTGAGTCAGCAACCACACCTGCTCCAGCCTGGATATAAGCGGTTTGCTCCTTCAAAAGAATGGTACGAATTGCAATGCATGAATCAATGTTTCCATCAAATCCGAGATATGCTACGGTTCCTGCATATACATTTCGCGCAACTGGTTCAATTTCATTTAAGATTTGCATCGCCCGTACTTTTGGAGCACCAGAGACGGTACCCGCTGGAAATGCAGATAGCAGCGCATCAATGGGATGTACTTTTTCGTCAAGGCGTCCTGTCACCTTAGAAATCAAGTGCATGACGTGCGAAAAGTTAACCTGCTGCATCAATACCGGTGTTTGAACCGTTCCATACTGTGCAACTCGACCGATGTCATTTCTTGCTAAGTCTACGAGCATATAATGTTCTGCCCGCTCTTTCTCATCATTAATTAAGTCTTCATATAAGCGAGCATCTTCTTCTGCATCCCTGCCCCGTCTTCTTGTTCCTGCAATTGGGTGAATCTCTAAATGGCCGTTTTCAATTTGAATCAACCGTTCAGGAGAACTTCCGATTAATTCCACTCCTTTTAATTTCACGTAAAATAAATAAGGAGATGGATTAACTAATCGCAATACTCTGTAAATATCAAATCCAGCTACTGTTGTATCAATTTGAAATCTCTGCGACAATACGGCTTGAAAAACATCTCCGCTTTTAATGTATTCCTTAATTTTTTCAACATCTTGCACAAATTTATCTTTTTGGTATGACGATGTAACGCCTTCAAAGCTAACTTCGCGCTGTTCACTTTCAAACATCATTGGCTTTTCTTTCACAGTCTGCGCTATTCTTTCAACATATCGATTGATCTCTGCTAGAGCCTCTTCATATTTTTCTTTTTTCTGCTGCTCTTTATCTTGTTCCTTAAGCTGAATGTAGTGAATCACCATAAGCTCTTTTGTTTGGTGATTATAAGCAAGCATTGTTTGACAATAGATAAAGTGAAAAGTAGGCATGTTCAAATCGTTTCTGGCATGTACGTTTACTTTTTCAATTTGCGAGACTGCATCGTAGCTGATAAATCCTACTGCCCCTCCTTTAAAAGGAAGTGCAAGATCCGGTACTTTCACTTTCAGCTCTTGCTGAATTTTACGAAATACCTCTTTAAAGCTGTCTCCTTGCAGCGCAGGTAGAAGCTGCTTGTTTTTTGCTAAATACGTTCCGTTCTCTTCTTCTACATACAAAAATGGATTCAAGCCAACAAAAGAATAATTGGACCATGGTGATGATTCATCATTACTTTCAAGCAAATATACCGCTTCATCTTTTACTTGTTGAAAAAGATCAACAGGTGTCATGCTATCGATAAATATTTTTTTTATAATTGGAATGGTTAAATACTTTGTAGAGTCTTCTAAAAAAGAAGTATACGTGTTCGTCATATCTTTCAATCCTCCATTTCATGGAGAATGAGAATAGATGAGGTTATATAAAAGAGGATATAATAAACAAACCCAAAGACACATCAAAAATGGGCCTTTGGGTATACGAATGGTAAAATTCACTCAACTAAACTCTGCTCAACTGTCTCATTCTCGTCTACCCTAATCTCAACTAAACTGTCTAATGATTTCTCATAACTAAAATTTCTAAACTAACTTGTTACCAATTGTAGTACGTTTCAAATTCATTTGTCAACTACTATCTACTTGGGTTTAGCCTAAACTAAGCTTTAAGCTCTTCATTCAGCAGCTTAAGAATCACTTCATCTTCTACTTGTTGAACAAAAGGTTTGCCTATGCTTTCAAGCAGTACCATATGAACATTGCTTGATTTAGACTTCTTGTCTGCTTTCATTCTCACGAGCAGCTTTTCAGCTGAAAGATGGTTTGGAACAGACGTCTCGTAGCCAAATTTTTTAAACCATTTCGCAATGTCCCCCACTGGGAACTGGCTTTTCCCAAGTATATTGCTAACTTTCATGGCAAACAGCATACCGATCGCTACGCCTTCTCCGTGACTGATTTGTCCATAGCCGCACTCTGCTTCGATTGCATGACCTAGCGTATGTCCAAAGTTCAGATGAGCACGAACGCCAGCTTCTGTCTCATCTTCTTTCACAATAGATGCTTTGACTAAAATACCGCTTTGAATAGCATAAATTAATTTTTCATCCTGTAAATCAGTCAACGACTGTATATTTTGCTGAAGCCATTCATAAAATGCTTCATCATGAATAAAAGCGTGTTTAATCACTTCTGCAAAACCAGAACGCCACTCTCTTTTGGGAAGCGTTTTAAGAAGATCAATGTCATAAACAACCGCTTCAGGCTGATAAAAAGCGCCAATCATATTTTTTCCAAGCTCATGATTAATGGCTACTTTACCGCCTACAGCACTATCGTGAGCAAGAAGCGTCGTTGGCACTTGAATAAAAGAAACGCCTCTCATGTATGTAGCTGCTACAAACCCAGCTAAATCACCAACTACCCCACCCCCAAAAGCAATGACTAGCGCATTGCGATCGAGCTGCTGTTGGAGTGCAAATGTCTGACAATCGTAGTAATGTTGAAATGACTTTGCATGTTCACCGCTTGGCACTACATATTTAGCCACTTTAAACTTCGTCTCAATCGCTTTTACAACCGCTTCTCCATAATATGAATCTACAGCTGAATCAGTGATTATTAACACGGACGACAGATTAGGTTTTACACTCTCAATAATGGCAGGCAGCTTTTCAATTAATCCATTTCCTAAATAAAGAGGATATGTTTTAGATAAAGTTTGAATATCAATTTGCAACATTAAAACTCCCTCGCATGTGCACGCATTTTCTCAATATTTTCAGCAATTAAATCAATTCGGTCTTGTCCAAACTGTTCGACTAGCGCAGCAGCCAATTCCCAGGCTACAACAGCTTCTGCTACGACGCTTGCTGCCGGTACAGCGCAGCTATCTGAACGTTCGATGCTTGCCTCAAAGGCTTCCTTTGTTTCAATATCAACACTTTTTAACGGCTTGTAAAGGGTTGGAATAGGTTTCATTACACCGCGTACTATAATTGGCATACCTGTTGTCATACCGCCTTCAAAGCCGCCTAAGTTATTTGTTTTGCGGGTATATCCATTCTCTTCATCCCATAGAATTTCGTCATGAACTTCGCTTCCTGGTCTGCGAGCCGCTTCAAATCCAATTCCAAACTCAACACCTTTAAATGCATTAATGCTCATAACAGCTGCAGCAATCTTCGCATCTAATTTACGATCGTAATGAACATAGCTGCCTACGCCTGCTGGCACGCCTTCAATAATAACTTCTACTACGCCTCCGATAGAATCGCCATTTTTCTTAGCATCATCGATTGCTTGCATCATGTCTTTCTCAACAGCTGAGTCAAAGCATCTTACTGGAGAAGCTTCAGTCGTTTCTTGAAGTTCCTCTAAGTTTTTGTATTGAGGCGGATTTGCCTGTACGCCTCCAATTTCTAATACATGTCCAGCTACAGAAATCCCAAACTGAGCGAGGATTTGACGAGCTACAGCACCTGCCGCTACCCTTACGGTTGTTTCACGAGCTGAAGAACGTTCTAATACATTTCTCATATCGCGATGACCATACTTAATAGCACCGTTCAAATCAGCATGACCTGGTCTTGGTCTCGAAATTTTACGCTTTACTTCTTCTGATTCTTCTTCAGAAATTGGCTCAATTCCCATAATTTTTGTCCAGTGTTTCCAGTCGTTATTCTCCACCGCTAACGTAATAGGAGAGCCAAGCGTATAGCCGTGACGAACACCGCTTAAAATTTCCGCTTGATCTTTTTCAATTTGCATACGTCGTCCGCGGCCATGCCCTTTTTGTCTTCGGGCTAAATCTGTATTAATATCTTCGGCTGTTAAAGGAAGTCCTGCCGGAATACCCTCTAAAATAGTAGTCAACTGTGGACCATGTGATTCCCCTGCTGTTAAATATCGCATAATTGTACCTCCGTTTAATATGTATTATTTCTCTGAATTTTTCCATTTTTAAATATGACTATACCATACTATAACATAAGAATGTACAAAAAGTTTTGCCTCAGCTTTTAAGAAATCGCTTCAGTTTATTTCGATTAAATGGCCTTGACTTTTCTATAAAAGAACGTATCAGCCGTTTCAAATCCATACTTTTGCGGGGTGAAAACTTGTTCTGTGCTTCCTACAAATAAAATGCCTCCAGGTGACAAAGCTCTGCTAAATTTTTCGTATAAAGCATGCTTTGCTTCATCTGTAAAATAAATAAGCACATTTCGACAAACAATCAAGTCAACGTTTTTCGGAAACAAGTCTGACAGCAAGTTGTGCTTTTGAAAGGTAACGGTTTTTTTAATTTTTTCATCTAATAAGTACCCGGTTCCTCTTTGTTGAAAGTGCTTATTTTTCATTGAAACAGGCACTTCCTGAAGTGAACGTTCATCATAAAAGCCTATTTTTGCTTTTTCTATCACTTTTTCATCTAAATCGGTCGCAAATATAGAAATACGCGAAAGCGGAAAAAATGTTGATAAAACCATTGCTAGCGTATAAGGCTCTTCCCCTGTTGAACAGGCAGCACTCCACACTTTCAGCTCTGTTTTTCCTTTTACAAGAGTCGGTAAGATATTTTGCTCCAATATACCCCACCGCTGATAGTTTCGATAAAACTCTGACACGTTAATTGTCATCCGATCTAAAAACTCCTCGAGTAATTCGTTGTTACTATTCATGGCTCGATAATATTCAAAAAAACTAGAAAAGCCCTTTTTTTCATACAGAGAGGTGAGGCGGCGTTGCATTTGAGACTGCTTATATAGCGATAAATCAATGCCTGTTTTTATTTTTATTTTCTCTACAAACGCATCGTATTCATCTATCATTTTTGACTCTCCTTTCTCATTCCTATACGTTTATGTTAGACGTATAAAGAAATAAAATCTTTATATACGCTTATCTTCTTATTAATATATCGGAATACATTGTGAAAATGTTTATACAGGGAGGTATCCTAAATCAATAACCTAGAAACCTATTTATAAACACAATAAAAAAGACGAATGAAAATTCATTCGTCTCCTTGCGCTATCTAAATTAGTAAATCCAAGCGTCTGCATCTTTTTTATAGAAAGTCAGCTCTTCACTTTCAAAGAATAAGCTGATTTCACGCTCCGCACTCTCTGGTGAATCTGAACCGTGAATAACATTCTTATCGACAATCAGTCCATAATCACCTCGGATAGTTCCAGGAAGCGCTTCTTGAGGATTAGTTTTCCCCATCATTTGACGTGATACTGAAATCACGTTTTCACCTTCCCATACCATAGCAAAAACCGGACCTGATGTGATAAATTTCACTAACTCACCAAAGAAAGGTTTCTCTTTATGTTCACCGTAGTGTGTTTCAGCTAATTCCTGCGAAATATGCATAAGCTTAGCTCCAACTAATTGAAAACCTTTTTTCTCAAAGCGAGAAATAACCTCACCAATAATGCTTCTTTGTACCCCATCTGGTTTGACCATTAAAAACGTTTTTTGTATCATTTTACTCTCCACCCCTGAAGTTCATGATATGTAAACAAGTTTTGAAAGCGCAATCACACCTCATGAAAATATTAACACTGTTTCGAGCAGTTTACAACTTATGAAAGTAAATAAATCAAAATTTCCGTTTTCCAATGTACTTCGCAATTTGATGCAGCGTTTTTTTCGCCTTGTTTGGCGGCAGTTCTTCTAAAATACTCATCGCTTTTTGCAGATAACGATCGCTCATCTCAAATGAACGTTCAATGGCGTTAGAAGATTTAATATCAGAAATAATTTCATTGATCAGCTCTTGCTCATATTCCCTCTCGAAAAGCTGTTCCACTTTATCTCGAAACTCCGCATTTTCAATGGCATACAAAACTGGCAGCGTAATATTTCCTTGTAGTAAGTCGCTGCCAACTGGTTTACCAAGCTGTTCTTCTGATGAGATAAAATCTAAAATGTCATCGGTAATTTGAAATGACATTCCTACGTAATATCCAAACCAAAATAAACGTTTATGTATATCTTCAGGAGCTCCCGCTGCAATTGCACCTAACTGACAGCTTGCAGCAATTAGCAGTGCCGTTTTACGTTTAATTCTACGCAGATACACGCGTAAGTTCTGGTTTAAGTTGTATTTGTCCTTAATCTGTTCAATTTCACCGAGCGTTAATTCCACCATCGTATTAGATAAAATTTTATGTGCTTCTACATCTTTAACCTCACTCATAACTTCAAGTGCACGAGCAAAGATGTAATCCCCTGTATACATAGCAATACGATTGTCCCATTTTGCCTTAATTGTTGGTTTTCCGCGTCGCTTATCAGCATCATCAATAACATCATCATGAACAAGAGACGCCATATGAATCAGCTCAAGCGCTACTGCAACATGTTTGATTTGGTCAATGTTGTAGTGCCCAAATTTAGCTGCCAACAAAACAAATACAGGGCGAATTCGTTTCCCCCCTGCTTGTAAAAGGTGAAGAGAAGCATCTGTAATAAGTGGTTCATCGGTATGAACAGTTTGTTCAAGTTCTTTCTCAATAAGGGTAATATCCGTATTCAAAAAAGCGTACATCATTTTTAGTTTCATTGGACTCACCTTGCATTATATATTCATTCTTTACTCCTTATCCTACAGGCTGTTGCAACTGTAGGACAAGCTTTTTCTCTTTTATCTTTTGTACCCTAGATGCATCGCTGCTACTCCACCTGTGTAAGATTTCACTTCAACATCTGTCAAACCGGCTTCACGAAACATATCTGCTAACTGCTTTTGACCTGGAAAGTCTCTAGCCGACTCTTGAAGCCATGAATATTCTTCATAGCTTTTAGCAACCATCTTTCCAAGCGCGGGCATAATATATTTAAAATAAAGCAAATACATTTGTCGGTAACCAATCATCGTGGGCTGAGACGTTTCAAGGCAAACCACTTTTCCGCCAGGCTTTACGACGCGCTGCATTTCCTTTAACACCTGAAGGTAATCGGGCACGTTGCGCAGGCCGAATCCAATCGTTACATAGTCAAATGAATTATCTTCAAAAGGAAGCTCCATTGCATTGCCGTGCAATAAGGTAATATTTGAAAAAGGTGAGCTTTTTACTTTCTCTTCACCAATCTTTAGCATATTTTGACTAAAATCCAGACCAACAGCTTTTCCTGTTTCTCCAACTGCTTCAGCCATGGCTAGCGTCCAATCTGCAGTTCCGCAACAAACATCTAAAGCTTTTGTTCCCTTTTGAACATTCATTCGCTTCATCGTATCTTTGCGCCATGCCTTATGGCGCTGAAAACTAATAACAGAATTCATCTGATCATAATTTTTGTATATTTTTTCAAATACGCCATGGACACGCTGTTCTTTTGATTGCTGCATATCTCTATCCTTCTCCTACGACATTTTTCAGCACTTCTAAGCTAGATGTAAGTTCATCTAAGTGCTCTCTTAAAAACTCATTCATCGCAAATTCACTTCGTAAGTATCCTCTAACAATATCTACAGACTGTTGAGTATACGAATAAAGGTATTCTTTTATTTGTTCTTGATTCATACCAATTTGTTTGCAATAGTTTAGCAAGAGAGTAGGTTCTTTATGCTGTAATGACTTTAATTGCTTTAATATCCCGTTCAAATACGCTGCATGTTTTAAAAGTTCTTTCCACTCTTCACGTTCAAAATAGTCACATAAGCATCTTACAAACGATGATTCTGCTGCTAAAAAACTATTCATAACGTCGTGTGGATTAGTAGAGCGATTGTTATAAATGTGTATCTTAGCGATATTAATTTCTTTAATAGCAGATGCTATAACTTTCATTAAATTCAGCTGGCTACTTTGAGCTAAATAGTAATAGTACAGGCCGCTGTAATAATCTCCGGCCAAAACTACTAGCTGACGCTCATGCAGCTTCCCTTCATTTCCGCTAACATTTTGAGTGGAGACTAGATCGTGGGTATCAAGTGCGGTTTGAACGAGCATCACAGATAGCACAGAGCTGTTCTTTTTTTCTTCTTCCATTGAAAGAGTGTCTAAGAACGAACACATGTACAGTAATCTATTTTCATCAATACGCGGATGATGAATGAATTTTTTTACATATGGATGACTTAATTCAACATGAAGCTGTTCTTTCATGTTGGCCACAATATCATAGATGGTTTTTACGCTCATCATCCTTGTCTCCCTTTCCATCACTATTTGTTTAAAGTTCTTTTAACTCCAAATCGATAGTGTCAATTATAACATAATTACATTATAAAATATCCTTTAAATTCTTTTGAAGCTTTTTAATAGTTTAAATCCTTTAGCAGCTCATCCGCTTGAACACCGTTCATCTACATACCATCTTCATTTCTTAGACAGTAATTTAAGATATTGCTTTTAGTTTCACCATGTTTTTCCTGTTCTTATTCATTTATTTTAAATATAAATAAAAGCAGGAAAATCCCTGCTTATTTTTTCGTATCGGATTCAATTTCTCCGTGAACAGTCTGAACGACGGCTTTGCCACGAATTTTAATTGCAGATGTATGCTCAGTAAACTGCGCAATCATTACTTCGCCTTTATCTAGTTTTTCTGAATGATGAAATCGCGTATCTGCTCCTCGCGTTAAGCCAATTACGTTAACTCCATCTTCGATCGCTTTAATGACAATATACTCTGGCGTTCCTTTTTGTGTCATATTCTCTTCTCCTTCATCATCCACATTATGATTTAATCAACGATAAAACTTCAGCTCTAGCACTTGCATCGTGTTCTAACACTCCACGCACAGCAGAAGTGATTGTCATAGCACCAGGCTTTTTAACGCCTCGCATAGTCATACACATGTGCTCTGCTTCCACTACTACCATTACCCCGTGCGGCTCTAATGTTTCTACAATAGAATCTGCCACTGTAGATGTAATTCTCTCTTGCAGCTGAGGACGCTTCGCAACAGCTTCTACCGCTCTTGCCAACTTACTTAAACCAGTTACTCGTCCGCCTTTCGGAATATACGCAACATGAGCTTTTCCGTAAAAAGGCACTAAATGGTGTTCACACATAGAGTAAAAAGGAATATCTTTCACAAGCACGAGCTCTTCATGATCTTCTCCAAAAACTGTTTTAAAATGCTCTTTTGGATCTTCATTCAATCCTGAAAAGACTTCTTCATACATTTTAGCTACTCGCTTTGGTGTATCTAATAATCCTTCTCGGTTTGGATCTTCGCCAATCGCTTCTAAAATTAGTCTCACAGCTTGTTCGATCTGTGGTTTATTTACAGATGACATGGTGTTGCCCTCCAATTCGTTGCATTACGACTTTATGAAAAAAATTCTAGCATATGTATATACCAAAGGCAAAAAAGAAAGGTCGCAAATGTGCGACCTTTCAAAGCTCTTCATCAACGGCTATGAATAAAGCCATTTTATGTAGATATTATTTTACAGCATCTTTAAGAGCTTTACCTGGTTTGAATGCAGGAACTTTGCTCGCAGGAATTTCGATTTCTTCGCCAGTTTGTGGGTTGCGTCCTTTACGGGCAGCACGTTCACGTACTTCGAAGTTACCAAAACCGATAAGTTGAACTTTGTCCTCAGCTTTTAAAGCTTCTAAAATTGTATCGAAAACAGCATCAACTGCTTTTGTAGCATCCTTTTTTGAAAGCTCACTTGCTTCTGCAACAGCATTAATTAATTCTGTCTTGTTCATGCCATTCACCTCCTCCCAAAAATCGGATCATATAATAACTAAAAACCCTGTTAGAAAAGGAATCTAGTAATTCGTTATATCTCATTCTTTAACAAAACAAATGGATATTATACATAGCCTATGTATCGACAAGCCTAATCATAAACGATTGAACTAAATAATTCAATGTTTTTCATTCATCTGCCGTGTATATGTAGTGAAAACAGTATGATCGATCGATTTCTGTTAAAAGATTAACATATTGAACAGGTCATAGCAAGCAGAAAATAACGCAGGAATGGGATAACCATGCGTTTTATCACAATATATGTAAAGTTTTGTATGATCTATCCAAAAAGAAAAGACTCCTTTATGAGGAGCCTAACGTTATATTTTTATAAAATAATCGCGATTAAACCTCCAGATCCTTCGTTGATAATGCGTTCAAGCGTTTCTTTTAACTTATATCGTGCATTTTCAGGCATCAGTGACAGCTTTCCTTGGATCCCTTCTCTTACAATTGAGCTTAGAGAGCGGCCAAATATATCTGAATTCCAAATCGAAAGCGGATCATCTTCAAAGTCTTGCATCAAATAACGAACTAATTCTTCGCTTTGCTTCTCTGTCCCGATAATCGGCGCAAATTCTGATTCTACATCTACTTTAATCATGTGAATAGAAGGTGCCACTGCTTTTAAACGAACTCCAAAGCGCGATCCTTGGCGAATAATCTCAGGTTCATCAAGGCTCATATCTGAAAGCGACGGTGCAGCTACACCGTAACCCGTTTGTTTAACCATACGAAGTGCATCAGAGACCTGGTCATATTCGGTTTTTGCATGCACAAAGTCTTGCATTAACTGCAGCAAATGATCTCTTCCGCGAATTTCCACTCCCACAATTTCTTTCAAAATCTGATCATATAAGTCATCTGGAGCGTATAAGTCAATTTCAGCAATTCCCTGCCCCATCTCAATTCCGGCTAACCGAGCCTGATCGATAAACTCAAATTGGCTAAATTGCTCTACTACCCGTTCAACGTCTCTCAGCCTCTTAATATCTTTTACCGTTTCTTTAACGGCTTCTTGATAGCTTTCACGCAGCCAATGTTTATCTTTTAAAACCATTACCCAGCTTGGTAGATTAACATTGACTTCTAATACAGGGAACTCATATAGTGCTTCTCTTAATACGTTCATCACATCAGTATCGCGCATGCTTTCCACACTCATGGCTAATACTGGAATATCGTATTTTTCATTAAGCTTTGCACGAAGCTTTTCTGTATCAGGATGATATGGCTGTACGGTATTAATAACCATGATAAATGGTTTGCCTACTTCTTTTAGCTCATTAATGACGCGCTCTTCTGCTTCCACGTAATCTTGACGAGGTATATCTCCAATTGAGCCATCTGTTGTAATGACGACACCAATCGTTGAGTGCTCTTGAATTACCTTTCTCGTTCCAATTTCAGCTGCTTCGTGAAATGGAATTGGTTCCTCATACCAAGGTGTATTGATCATTCGAGGTCCGTTTTCATCTTCGTATCCTTTGGCTCCTGGCACCGTATATCCTACACAATCTACTAACCGTATGTTAACTTCTAGCCCCTCATCTACCAAAACATTAACTGCTTGATTCGGGACGAATTTCGGCTCAGTTGTCATAATCGTTTTTCCAGCTGCACTTTGTGGTAGCTCATCTTGTGTGCGAGCTCTTTCTGCCTCGTTCTCGATGTGAGGCAGGACCACCAGCTCCATAAATTTTTTAATAAATGTAGATTTCCCTGTTCGAACTGCTCCCACCACACCTAAATATATATCGCCTCCTGTACGTTCAGCGATATCTTTAAATACATCCACCTTTTCCAAAAGATCCCCTCCGATCTATGAGTTCATGGAATATGACATCCATTGCGAGAGTAAATTAGGACACTATATAGTTATGACGTTGTCCTATTAAAATATGACTTTTGATAGAAAAATTTATGATTTTTTTCATGCACATGCTGACTTAGTCATTCTGATTATCATTATTGGTGTACAAGAAAGAGAAAACCCCTTCTCTCTGAATATTATTCAAGGAGAAGGGGTTCATGACTTATTTTTTTAAAAATATTGGTTCATTCTTATCGTTAACCGTATAAGGCAGAGAGTAAGCTGGTACAAAATCACTGTTTTTCACAAGAAGCTGTCGTATATCTTCACCCGGCTTGTAGGAGCTTTTATGCTTTTGAATGGCATCATACAAATCAGGACGATAATCCACAAATACCTCTCCTTGTCCATTAACAATTAAAGAAAGACTATTCCCTGTATAAGGACTAGTAACTACAGGGGGTTCTTTCATATTCAGTTTTTTATAATTAATAGAGAATACGCCGGGAGCGATAACATCTTTAAACGGCACGTAACCTTTATGATTTTGACGGTATATATTCAAATGTACATTAACATCTTGAATCGTATCAGCCATCCGCAAGTCTAATAATTTAACTGTAGGCTTTGTTTCTGCATCCACAAGCACGTACGCAAACACTCCTCCGCTTTCATACGAATTTCCGGGTGCGTCTTGCATATACCTCGGGACAATTTTCGTAAAATCAATGGGATATTTTTGATAAATAGGCGTGTCCATATCTTTCGTTTTTATCGGCAATAATCCTCCGCTTTCTTGTTTAAATTGATCAACCGCCGTTTGCACGGAGGCAACTTGGTCTTTATAAGGAACTTGATTTTGAGACATTCTTTCCGCCGGGTACAAGCAACCGGATAATATAAAAATAGTTACCCCAACAATAGACGTCAGCATGAATTTTTTCATTTATTATCTCACCCTACCATATGTACATTAAGCATCTGTCGGACCGCTGAACACAACAATTACCATAATAAGACCTGCTACAATCATAAGTGAATAGGCAATGAAAGCGAGTACAACTTTACCAACGCGGTTCGTGATTTTATAACGACTAAAGTAAATAGAAAATACCGAAATAAACATAAATACAATGGAGCCTAATGAAATCCACATTTTTAACAAACCTGGTGACAAATTGCATCCACTCCTTTTTTCACCGTTATTATACCATAGGGACCTATAGTTAAGACAAATATTGATAGAACTTTCTAAATTTACTATTTATTTATCTTCCATCGGTTCATGTTCTATAGTAATTACTTTCCTATTAAATTGATAAATTCCTGCTTTTTCACATAAAAAAATCGAAGCGAAGGGGGCTCTTCGCTTCGACTACAACTAAATATTCCCATACAAACAGTTCTACTCATCTTTATTTACATGTTATTTTATGCAAGTAAATGGTTTTGGGTATCACCGATTGCCTATTTTTTCATATTTCTTTGCACTTAATTTAATTTTTCTCCTAAAACATTCGCTAAATCTTCCATTTCATGTGTTTTAGTACGAGACATAAGCGCGTCTACTGCATCTTTTGCCTTCACATCATTAAACAGTACATTGTATAAAGCATCAGCAATCGGCATTTTTACGTCATATTTTTGAGATAGCTGGTAAGCTGCTTTCGTCGTACGCACACCTTCTACAACCATTCCCATATTTTCTAATACTTCGTCTAGATTTTTGCCTTTTCCAAGAAGATTACCAGCGCGCCAATTTCGAGAATGAACGCTTGTGCACGTTACAATCAAGTCTCCAATGCCTGTTAAACCTGAGAAAGTCAGAGGGTTTGCGCCAAGCACAGTACCTAAACGAGCGATTTCAGCTAAGCCACGAGTCATAAGAGCCGCCTTCGCATTGTCTCCATATCCAAGTCCATCCGTGATACCAGCAGCAAGAGCAATAATATTTTTTAATGCTCCTCCAATTTCTACACCAATAACATCAGGATTAGTATATACACGGAAGTACTGTTGATTATTAAATAAATCCTGTACTTTTTCTGCTGCTTGAATATTTGTTGAAGCTGACGTCACGGTTGTCGGCTGCCTTCTACTTACTTCTTCAGCATGACTTGGACCTGATAAGACAACAATGTCTTTTGTTTCAATTTCTTGTTGAATCATTTGAGATATACGCAAAAGAGAGTCCGGTTCAATTCCTTTACTTACGTGAACAATTGTTAACAGTTCATCGGTAAGGGCTTTTAGCTGCTGCAACACTTCCCGAATGGCTTTTGTTGGAACAGCTAAAATGAGAGTTTCAATATCCTCTATCGCTTTTTCTAATGATGTAAAACCTTTAATCTGATGAGGAAGCTCTACACCAGGCAGATATTTTTCATTCTGATGCATCTCGTTGATTTGATCAATGACTTGTTGTCTATGTCCCCAAATGCGAACATCGTGTCCATTTTCCGCCAATACGAAAGCTAATGCAGTTCCCCAGCTCCCTGCTCCTAGTACAGCTATTCTTTCCACGCCGATCACATCCTCTGTTATTTTCTTGGTCTTGCAATAATTTTAATTGGAGTTCCTTCAAATCCAAAAGCTTCACGAAGCTTATTTTCTAAGAAACGTTGGTACGAAAAATGCATTAACTCTGGGTCATTTACAAACACAACAAAAGTTGGCGGCTTAATTGCTACTTGAGTTGTATAGTAGATTTTTAAGCGGTTGCCGTTGTGAGTAGGCGTAGGATTCATTGCTACTGCATCCATAATCACATCATTTAAGATGCTTGTTTCTACACGGACAGCATGGCTTTCGCTTGCAAGATCAATCATTGGCAATAGCGTATGCGTACGTTTTTTCGTTTTAGCCGAAAGGAATACAATTGGAGCGTAAGTTAAGAACTGAAAATGCTCACGTATATTTTCTTCAAATTTCTTCATTGTTTTTTCATCTTTTTCTACTGTATCCCATTTGTTCACAACGATTACAACAGCTTTTCCAGCTTCTTGCGCATAGCCTGCAATTTTTTTATCCTGTTCAATAATACCCTCTTCAGCATTTAATACAATTAAGACAACATCTGAGCGTTCAATTGCCTTTAATGCCCGAAGTACACTGTATTTTTCAGTACTCTCGTATACTTTTCCACGCTTTCTCATTCCAGCCGTATCAATCACAACATATTCTTGATCTTCTTTTGTAAATTTCGTATCAATAGCATCGCGTGTCGTACCGGCAAGATCACTGACAATAACACGGTCTTCACCTAGAAGAGCGTTAACTAATGAAGATTTCCCTACGTTAGGACGACCAATTAATGAAAATTTAATCACGTCTTCTCCGTAATCTTCGTCTTTTTCTTTTGGAAAATGCTTAGCTGCCTCGTCTAGCAAGTCACCTAAACCTAAACCATGCGTTCCTGAGATCGGGAACGGCTCTCCATATCCTAGTGCGTAGAAATCATAAATTAATTCTCTCATTTCGGGATTATCTACTTTATTAACGGCTAAGACGACGGGCTTTTTAGATTTGTATAAAATTTTCGCCACTTCTTCATCAGCTGCAGTAATTCCATCGCGTCCATTCACTAGAAAAATGATTACGTCCGCTTCATCAATTGCAATTTCTGCCTGCTGTCTAATCTGTTCTAAAAATGGCTCATCTCCAATATCAATACCACCAGTATCAATAATGTTAAAGTCCATATTCAGCCACTCACCTGAACTATAGATACGATCACGAGTTACACCCGGAATATCTTCTACAATAGATACTCGTTCTCCTACAATTCGGTTGAAAATTGTTGATTTTCCTACGTTGGGGCGACCAACAATCGCAATAATTGGTTTTGGCATACGATTCTTCCCTTTCCTTGATCTTTTTTATGTATCGGCAACCAGTCTTTAATTGACTAAAGGTATCTATCTACATGTACAAATAAATAAGATCATTCTTTTTCAAAAATCGAGGCCATGCAGCGTGGCATGACCTCTACTAATCGATCATAAGCGATAAAGCAAGCTTTTTATCAGCCCTATCTTACACTGAGCTGATTAACTGCCTATCCGCTGAATAAGCATTGCTCTTTCAATCAAATAATTTTATCAAAAATCACCGGTAACAACAATATAATTTTACGAAATCTCTTCTTCTATTTGTAAGTACTTTGCTTTTGCCTGTGGGACTTTAGCACGTACAAATCTAAATAAGCAGAGAAATAAACCAGCATCTCCCAAATAAACATAGCTCCTACTGCTGTTGCTAAAACATCGAGTGTACGAAGAGAACCTACTTCATAAGATGCGATATTTCGAATGACAACTGCGTATAAAAAATCTCCTCCAACTACACCTAAAATAATCGCTGCGAATCTTTTTTCAGCATCTTTAATCACCATAAAGCAAATATATAAGATAAGTCCAGTCAAAATCCACTTACGATCAATAAAAATCCATACAGGATCATAGAGCTCAAGTAAACAAAAACTAGCATAGGCAATTATTATAATGCCGCATACAATAACATAATATAACTGCTGAAATCTACTGTAGCCTGAAGCATAAACACACGCTACTCCTACTAGAAACAAAGCTGTGTAGCTACACGAAAACTGAGTCATATGCATGTCCATTCCGCTTAAGAGTACACTGATTAATATAATGGCTGTTATCTTCCAACGCCTAGATGTTTTGGGCATAAAAAATGTTGTGATAACCCATCCCATCCACGAAAACCAATAAAAGAAAATTCCGTCCACTGAATATGGCACCTCCCCTATCTGTCATCAGTATGTGTCAATTTTGTAAAACTTAATCGAAGTTTTAGAATAGAACCGATTATTTTGGACAACCTATCAGAAAAAAGGAGGGAATCGAGAATGGGAAAAGATCGTCAAGAGAAAAAATTAAAGGAATCAAAACGAGTTGAATCTGACCGTGATCAAGGACTTCATTATCCGGGAGCAACTAGTTTGCAAAGCCCTGAAGAAGCGCGCGAGTTGAATGATCATAAATAAAAAAATGCGCTGACTTAGTCAGCGCATTTTTCATTTTAAAACTGGATGTGAAACAGGATAAGAACGCTCTTTCTTTCCTGTAAACAAAAAGAGAACTCCTCCGACTAATAATAGGGCTCCTGACAGATAAAATCCGAATTCCATACTTCCGAGTTTATCTGCAAAATAGCCGGTAATGTAAGGTGCAAAGATAGATGACAGCATGCCGCTAAAGTTGAAAAAACCGTACACTTTAGAATACATAGAAGACGGAGTGATATCCGCCATATACGAAATCAAAATAGGATCTAATGCTAATTTCCCTATCAGACCGTAAACAATTAAGCCGATTAATAGCCAAGAATAACTCTCTGTATAAGGGATAAAAAATTGACATAAAGCACCCGCGACTGACAAACTGACAATCAATGCTTTTTTATTTGCAATTCGATCAGATACATAACCAAAGAATATTGCTCCTGGAATAGACGCCCAAGGTACTAAAGAGGCTATAATTCCCGTTTGCGATCCTTCTAATCCTCGCGAGTGCTGTAAATAGTAAGGAAGCCACGTCAGCATGCCAAAAAATCCGTAAAGAGAGCAAAAAATTAAAACATATACAAAAATGTGATTTTTTGTAAATAATACTTTTAGCGATTGCTTTGTTTCTTTATTTGCCGAATTTCCCCCTTGATCCCTCTGCTTATCTTTTACAAAGAAAGCTATTAAAATGGCAATTACTACTGTCGAAACAGCAAATAAGTAAAAAGTAAACTGCCAGTCTTTTTCTAACGTATATGTAATGTATGTAGAACCGATAAAACCAAGTGATATACCAAAAGCCATTCCACTATTGATGAGCGCAGACACTAAACCTCGGTACCGTTGGGACGTGATGCTCGAAGAAATTCCGTATTGGGAGCCATAATACGTTCCTTCCCCAAAGCCTGTCAGCGCTCGCATGAGTAAGAACATACCGAAAGTAGTCGTAAGTCCCGTAAAGAACGTGGCAACTCCAAACAAGATATATCCAGCTACTAAAATCTTAACGCGGCCAAATCTGTCGGCCAAAAAACCTGTTGGAACCTGCATAGCGACATACGCTGCAAAAAATACGGTAGACATTAACCCGAGTTCTGCTTTATTAAGGTCCCACTGTGCACCGATATCTCCCATAACCGGAGATAAAATATTACGATCTGCATACATGAAAACCCAGCCTAAAAAGAATAGAAAAATTGTAAATACAGGATGTCCCTTTTTCATTACGCCACCTCTTCTTCTGATTTTTCCGTTTATTTATCCTATTATAAAAGGCAAACGTTTGGGATTTCATGCTTTTTGTCATTTCTTTTGACATCATTTTTTGTTTTTCAAATGAAAACGCGATCATTAACTCTCTAAAGAAATAAAAAAGCATGCAGTCAACTGCATGCTTTTTTATTATCTGTTATTAAATATTTCTATAGATACATTTCGTTGAGTCAACCAGCTAAGAGTATCGCCTGTAATAACCAGAGGCATTTGCTGAAGCTCGGCGATAGAAGTTGCTCCTAACGCAACCATGATGAACGTTAACTCCTCATGCAGCTCGGTTATCTCTTCTACAACTGCTTCTAAACCAGACTTCATTAAAATAGATAAAAAATATCCTGCCATTCCTGTGGCAGAAGCTCCTAACGCAATAGACTTAGCAATATCCATAGAGGTTTGAATACCTCCTGAACCAATAATGGACACACCTTCTACCTGCTGAGATACTTCTGCTAAAGACGCTGCTGTAGAAATTCCCCAATCATTAAAGAAATGAAAATGTTTTGCTCGTCTTTCATTTTCTATTTTCGAAAAATTAGTACCACCATACCCACCAATATCAACGATTTCAACGCCAACATCTTTAAGTTGTTGAACTGCTTGAGCGCTCATCCCAAAACCTACTTCTTTGACAATGACTGGAACGGTTATCTCTCGCACGATTCGTTCAATACGATGTAATGCATTGGTAAAATCACGATCTCCCTCCGGCATGACCAGCTCTTGTATTACATTTAAATGAATTTGAAGTCCATTCGCTTCAAGCATATCAACCGCTTTTTTAGCTTGTTCAACTGTAGCTTCACTGCCTAGATTGGCAAAAATAATTCCATTAGGGTTTTCTTGACGCACTACTCTGTATGATTGTTCTTCACTTTTATCTTTAATCGCAGCCATCTGCGACCCAACGGCCATTGCTAATTGACTATGATGAGCAATTTGGGCAAACGAACGGTTAATCCGTTCCGTCTCTTGTCCCCCTCCACCAGTCATAGCATTTATAAAAATTGGCGAACTTAACAAAAGTTCGCCAATTTTTGTATCAATATGAACATCGCGCACACCTGTATTTGGTAAGCTATTATGAACGAAGCGAATATCATCTAGCCCGTGCAGCCGATGCTGTCCCGTTTGAATCGCATGATGAATGTGATCAATTTTACGTTTTGCTCTGCTCACGAAACATCACCATTACTTATCTTAATTTTTTTAATTGATCTCCAATCATATCACCTAATTGGAAACCTTTTGACTCTTCTTGTAATTCATAGTCCCCGTAATCTTCTTGTTCTTCTTCCTCAAGATCACGGATGCTTAACGAAATACGTCGTTCCTGTTCATTCACATCAAGTACTTTTACCGTCACTTTTTCGCCTTCAGAAAGTACTTCATGCGGTGTCCCGATATGCTTATGTGAAATCTGAGAGATGTGTACAAGTCCTTCTACTCCAGGCAGAACTTCCACAAAAGCTCCAAAAGATACAAGTCTTTTAACAGTTCCTTCTACTACATCACCTTGGCGAAGCTTCGTAGAAATGTTGGACCATGGACCTTCTAACGTATCTTTAATAGATAATGAAACACGACCCGTTGATTTGTCAACAGACAATACTTTAACTTTCACATTATCTCCCTCAGCTACTACGTCCGAAGGTTTTTCTACACGCGTATGTGAAAGCTGAGAAATATGCACTAACCCATCTACTCCGCCTACATCTACAAACGCACCAAAGTCTGTTAAGCGCTGAACAGTTCCTTCTAAAACCTGACCCTCTTTTAATGACTCAAGAACATTTTCTTTTTGTTGTACAAGCTCTTCTTCTACAACTGCACGGTGCGAAAGGATTACGCGATTTTTTTCTTTATCTAGTTCCACTACTTTTACTGTAAGAGTTTGATCTTGATACTCTGCAAAATCATCAACGAAATGAGTTTCAACAAGAGAAGCTGGAATGAACCCTCTTACACCGATATCTACCACTAATCCGCCTTTAACAATTTCCTTGACTACCGCTTCAAACACTTCACCTGAAGAAAGTTTTGCTTCTAAACCGTCCCATGCTTTTTCAGCATCTACAGCGCGTTTAGATAACACAAGCAAATCGTCTTCCACTTTAATTACTTTTGCTTCAACTTCGGCACCTTCTTGGATTACATCGCCTGCTTTTTCAATATGTAAGCTCGCTAATTCACTGATTGGAATAATACCGTCTAGTTTGCTGTTAGGTACATCTACATACACTTGCTTTTCTTCTACTTTTGTAATAGTACCTTTTACTGTTTCTCCAACTTCTAATGACGTTACCTCTACTTGATTCATATCTTCTGTCATCGTCTTTTCCTCCTCCAATATCCATCTACAATATGTATTCCCTCGCAAGAGTTCTTCACTCTTTTAGCTCATCATTATTGTATATAGCTCTGTATAGAAAAAACTCTCTTTGTTACTAACTTCTAATAAATAGAATCTTTTGTCAAGTCATAAGGTTACAAACTATTGATATTTTTCAATTAATTCACCAATGCTTTTCATAATAACTTCGGTTACTTCATCGGCTGATGCCTTTCGTTCGCGAAGCTCATCCATCTGAATTGGCAGTCCGTACACTACTTTTAACCTTGCGAAACGCTTATATGGACCAATGACGGCACAAGGCACAACAGCTGCTTTTGAACGCAAAGCAAAAAAGCCTACTCCAGCCATTCCTTTTCCTAATTTTCCATCTTTGCTTCTTGTTCCTTCTGGAAATAACCCAAGCACTTTTCCTTCTTTTAAAATCTTTAACCCTTGGCGCAAGGCTTCACGATCTGCCATCCCTCGCTTAACAGGGAATGTTTCTAACTTTGGCAGAACCGTCTTTAGAAAAGGTGCTTTAAACAACTCTGCTTTTGCCATAAACGAAATAGGCCTTGGACATGTCACACCTACAGTAGGCGGATCTAAATTGTCAATATGATTAGAACAAAGCAAAACTCCGCCTTCTGAAGGGATATTTTCTGCACCAATTACTTCATAACGATAAACTGGTGTTAAAATACCTTTTACAATAGCACGTGCAAATGTATAAAAGCTCAAAATTATCCAATCCTTTCTTTTGTAATAGAAAGTATTTTTTCTACAACTCCTTCAATCGATAAGGAAGTTGTATCGATTTCAATTGCATCTTGGGCTTTTTTAAGAGGTGCTACTTCGCGCTCAGAATCCAGCTTGTCTCTGCGGGCAATTTCTTCTTTTAAACGCTCTAAATTTGATTCAAAACCTTTTTTGATGTTTTCGTCATGGCGTCTTTGTGCTCTTTCATCCACAGATGCTAATAAAAAGATTTTGACTTCTGCATGAGGAAGCACGTGTGTACCGATATCACGTCCATCCATTACCACGCCTCCATCTTTAGCAAGCCCCTGCTGTCTTGCTACCATCTCTTCACGAACTGCACGATGTTTCGCCACGATGGATACAGAGTTGGTTACTTCTGCGGAACGAATTTCACTTGTAACATTGTGTCCATTTAAGATTACTACCTGTCCAGAATCAGACGGTTTTAAATCGATTACTGTTTCGTTAAGCAAATGCAATAGCTCTTCTTCATTCTGTAAATCTACCTGTTTTTTCTGCGCTTGATACGTTAGAGCACGATACATCGCTCCTGTATCAACATAAATATATGATAAGGTTTCTGCTATAATCTTTGCCACTGTACTTTTCCCAGCAGCTGCAGGACCGTCAATCGCGATTGAAATTTGTTTTTCCATAAGTGCCTCCCTTAATTTCAAAACAGGAACAAACCACTTTCATCTTTTATACAATGAGCCATTTTATATGAAGCGCTTATAAACGAAAAAAAGAGCAGGGGGTCTTCTCCTGCCTGGTGTTCACTGCATGTTTCTTTCCTAGTTATTCTACCATACGTCCGACTACTGGTCGAATGTTTCAATAATTTTATTGAAATTATTTTTGCTAACTCCCTCATACTGAATAACCTTTGAAAAATATGTACTGTGACTGCTAGATAGTAAAATACATTGGGCAATTATCAAAAATACAAATTGAATAACCACTAGTTTAATTAATATCCGTTCTATCCGATTCATCTTTTTCCTCCTTTTGTAAGAAGTAATACCTTTGCTTACAGTTTAGGAAAGAGAAGTTTTTTTTATACGCTAGAGAAGCCCTTTTCTCCTTAGGTCGAGCTGTCGCTTTAATGTATAACGAATCATCATTTCTTTCGTTTGTTTATCCATATCAATAAATTTAATAGATAGCTGTCCTGCTTTAAAAGAAGTCGAGGCGGTAATTCGCACAATTTCTCCTTTTAATTCAAGATGGTGCAAAGCTCCCTCACTATTAGGAAGACTTAATCATACAACAACCGAATCTTTCTCATTAAAAAGGAGTGAATGATGGAATGAGCCCGCAACTCCACCGGCACTGATGTTTTTGGTCATTATTCCCATTACTTCCTGCTGTTCTTGTTCACTTTTTATCACGGCCTTCACTGTAAGAGGCATACGGAAAAAATTTCTTCTTTGGATGGATTTTAACTTTCTATCGCCTGGGTAAAAAAATTAGTTATTTAGAATCAAAAATTCTTATGTCACACATAAAAACCGGTGTGTATACACACCGGTTTTTATTAACTTTACACTTCATTATATAAAGGTTCTGAGTTTTGCAATTTTTCAACTTTTTCTTCAAAACCCGTGTCGGCATTGATGAAAATTCGATACGTATCATTCTTTATTGTTCCTAAAAACTCATAGCATAGTACTTCTTCGTTTAAATCATTCGTAATAATTGCTAAGCGGTCTTCCATCACTTTCACATTAGAATTTAGTTTAGTTCTCGCTTGTTCTTTCGATATTTTAGGTTTTGGAATATCTCTTGTACGATGCTTTAATAAAAAGTCTTTAGCCGAGAAACCAATAACAGATCCATCTTCTAAGGACATTTTCATTTTGACTGAATCCGGATAAATCCGGACTCCACTTTCCGTTTGTTCTACGAATGTAAAGACTCCCATATTATCGTATTGAGCGCTTTCAGCCATCACTAGGCTTTCAAAACGGTGATCTTTTAAAAACTTATTCGCTTTGTTCATAGCGTCGTTTAAGCTAATATTTTGTTTTTTAATATCTCGATCTTCGAGCACCCAAAGCGGATATCCACCTTTTTGTGTAACGTCCATATACGTTTCTTGTTTAGTCTTTGGATCTGTTATGGTTAAGCTGTACACCTCATAATCGGCATCTTTTCCGCTCTTTACAACATGAATTTTTTCATTTCCTTTTAAATCCAAAAACGAACGTGCCACTTGTTTTGCAACCTCTTCACTAACTTCTCTACCTTTTAATTGATGAAAAGCATTTTTTTCCTGCTCATTCGTTGCATTCATAACGCCTAAATCTGTTTCGGCAAAAGAATCCATACTTTTTTCAACGGTTTTCAACCCGTCAATAATCGTATTGTCCCCTTGCTTTTCTTTTGTGGCCAGCGCTAGCTCAACATCCATCCAGCGCAAGTTATTATCAATAACTAGATGCTGCACTTGACGCATTTCATTTTGAATTTCGCCTGACTGGTCATAAAGAGAGTTTAACGTTTTATACTCTTTATCTGTCAAGGGTGATTTACTTAAATCCCTTACCGCCACTTTATACGTAAAGTCACCAACATCTGAAAGAAACTCTTCTGTTTTATTGAACGGTAAAAGTGATAAAGGCAGTTGTCCTACATTGTTATGAGCTTCAGAAGTTAAACGCCATACTTCTGCAAGCGCAGGCGAGAGCTGATCTCTCGAACTCATGGCGAGCGTGCCGCCAATTTTATCATTTAATAAATCTAGTTGATATGACAAATCATGAAATGCTCGTTGATACGTATTCTCCGCTTGAAGCAGCACAGCGTCTTTCTCTTGATGTTCACTGTACCCCCAATACCCTACACCTACAACACCAATAGCTAATAATACAATTAAGATTGTTCGAATCATGTTTCCTTCACCTCTCTTTATCGACAGAAAATGTGTTTCCCGATTTGCTTAATTTGAGGACGCGACCAAATCCATGCGCTTGTTGCTGTATCCGGATTAAAGTAATAAATAGCATTTCCAGTAGGATCCCATCCGTTAATAGCATCCATAACCGCTTTTTTAGATGTTGGATTAGGCTCAAGCCAAATTTGTCCATCTGCTACGGCAGTAAATGCACGCGGTTCAAAAATAACTCCAGCGACTGTATTTGGAAATGACGGACTGTTAACTCGGTTTAAAATAACAGCTGCTACGGCTACTTGGCCATTATATGGTTCACCCCGTGCTTCACCATGCACAGCATTCGCCATGAGCTGAATATCATTTTGCGAAAAACCGCTCGGTACGTTCACAGCTGTTGGCTTTTGGGCTTTTTCCTTCGCTTGTTCAGAACTTCCTTTAGAAGCATTACGCTGCGGTTGATTGGCGGGCTTTCTTACTTGAGAAGATCCGCTTGGTGCTTTTTGCTGTCCCATGTTCCCATTGCTTTTTCCACCGCTACTACCGCTTCCTTTAGACTGCTGATCAAGAGGTTGACCTCCATAATGCGTAAATTTATTCCCCTTTCTAATTTGATTTTTCACATAGTTTTCGTGGTATTTTGTTGCATTGGCTAACTTAATCTTTGTTTGCCAACCTGCTAAACCGTCAATTTTTTTAATCCCAAATTCATATTGAAAATTGCGCAGTGCCCAGTATGTGCTCCATCCAAATACACCGTCAATTTTCCCGTTATAATAACCTAAATACTGAAGTCTCGACTGCAGCTCAATAACGTCATCTCCAACTGCTCCGTGTTGAATGACTTGATTTGAAAACGCGTGAGCGGCCTTTGGACTCACAACGGACGCTGCAATGAATGAACATATGCATATGAGACATGCATACTTTTTAAAACATCGAAATGATAACATGACAAAACCTCCTACATCGTATGTAACTGATAAGATGATAGGAGTATTTTTTGTAAAGGTTGTTTTTTTATACAAGATGCGCAAAATTTACCGAAATGAAAAAACTCAGCTTGCAAACCTTTCAAAAAAGATTTACAAGCTGAGCCTAGACAATCGATGGCTGTTTGGCCTTTTTTACTTTTCTTAACGCCAGCCACCATAAATAAATCATAAATGGAATAATAATAAATACCCAATGATCCATTGTTTTTAAGATATAATCATATGTTCCATGTAAAATGAGCGGCGCGAATACGGAGTACAGCGTCCACTTCGTTTTTTCTTTTCCTTCGGAAAACTTTGCTTTTCCTAGATAATACCCCATAATGACTCCGAATAAAGCATGACTAGATACGGGCAAAAAGGCTCTTCCTAGCGCTGATTCTAAACCATTTGCAAACAAATATAAAATATTTTCAACGGTAGCAAAACCTAATGAAACAGCTGCTCCGTAAACAATTCCATCATAATGCTCATCAAATTCAACATGCTGGTAAATTGTGAAATATAAGATGAACCATTTAAAAAATTCTTCTAAAAAGCTTGTCGTAAAAAATGCTTCAAGAAAGGGTGATTGAAAAACGTGTTCCTCACCAAATACATATTGAATAAACATAATTGGCAAAACAAGCATTGCTCCAAAAATAAATGTTTTTAATACCATTGAAATCGGCTCAGTTTCGTATTCATCTTTCAAATAAAAAAAACTTAACAATGCCAATCCTGGCGCAATGCCTGCAGATACAATCGCCAACATAAATAGCGCCTCATCTCCTCTATTTTTTTTAATAGTAACATGTTATCTTTAGGATGAAAATCTCCGTCTATAATGTCCTTATTTTTATATGTAAATGCTCACATAACTTGCTGTCGATTTACAAAGCCTAACAAAGACCTTAAACAAGTATACCAAAAAATGTATCATACTTATATGAAAAATTGAAAGGAGCTCTCTATGAAAACTGTTTATATTCTTCACACAGGCGGTACAATCTCTATGAAAGAAGACATGGCAACTGGATCGGTAACACCAGATATTCAAAATCCGCTTCACCGCTCAACATCATCTGTTTCAGGCATGGCCAATGTAATAGTAGAAGAAGCATTTCATCTGCCTTCTCCTCACATTACTCCTAAGGAAATGCTTATGCTTTCAAAAAAAATACGTAATAAAATTAATGAGGGTAACATTGATGCAGTCGTGTTAACCCACGGTACAGACACGCTGGAAGAAACCGCTTATTTTTTAGATTTAACAGTGCATACAGATATTCCAATTGTCTTAACTGGAGCTATGAGATCAAGCAATGAGATTGGTTCAGACGGTCCTTATAATTTTATATCTGCGGTTCGGGTAGCTATTAGTGACGGTGCAAAAGGAAAAGGCGTTTTAGTTGTGATGAATGATGAAATTCATACAGCTGAAAATGTGACTAAGACCCACACAAGCAACGTGGCGACATTTCAAAGTCCTCAGTACGGTCCAATAGGATTAATCACAAAACGCGGTATATCTTTTCACCACATGCCTACAGAACACGAATTTTACCCTGTCAATCAGATAGATAAACAAATCATTTTATTAAAAGCTTATGCAGGAATGGACGATCAGTTATTTCATGCAGCAGCTTCAATGAATGTTGATGGAATTGTAATTGAAGCCCTCGGCCAAGGAAATCTCCCGCCCCTTACACTTCCTGGAATTCAATTGCTTTTAAAGCGAAAGATACCCATCGTGCTCGTTTCCCGCTGTTTTAATGGAATTGCTCAGGATGTATATGGATATGAAGGCGGTGGCAAGCAGTTAAAAGAGATGGGCGTTATTTTCTCAAATGGCTTAAATGGCCCTAAAGCACGCATTAAACTGTTAGTTGCTCTACAAGTAACTAAGAATCATGATGAACTGCAGCAGCTATTTAATCATTAGTTAAACAACGCATAGAGGCCTATGCGTTGTTTTTGCTGATAATATGAGAAGCGATTGATTTTCCATGAAAACGTCCATTTTCAATAAAAATTTCATTAGCATTGTTTCCTGCAGCAATCACCCCAGCGATATAAATCCCTTTTACGTTTGTTTCCATTGTCTCTTCGTTAAAAAAAGGGCGGCCCGTTTCCTTATCTAATTCTACCCCCATTTTTGTTAAAAATGAGTGATCAGGGTGATAGCCAGTCATGGCAAAAACGAAGTCGTTACTAATCGTATATTCTTTTCCTTCCTGCTCATATGTAACCGTTTCATCCGTTATCTTTGTTACATGAGCATTAAAGTGCATTTGAATCGTTCCATTTCTAACAAGCGCTTCGAATTCAGGCAATATCCAAGGTTTTACGCTAGGGGAATAATCTGAGCCACGATAAATAACCGTCACTCTTGCATCACATTTCACTAATTCTAGAGCTGCATCGACGCTAGAGTTTTTCCCACCGATGACGACTACATCTTTATCAAAGTACGGATGAGCTTCTTTAAAATAATGAAATACCTTTGATAAATCTTCTCCAGGAACATTCATATAATTAGGATGATCGTAATAGCCCGTAGCGATAATGACATTCTCTGCTTCGTACGTCTCTTTAGATGTTGTAATAATAAATTGATTTTCCGCTTGTCTGTCTACTTGCAAGACACGTTCAAACGGCTGAATCCGAACCTGCTTGCGTTTCACTACTTCTCGGTAATAAGCAAGAGCTTGGTTGCGCACAGGCTTACGATTTTCTGTAATGAAAGGGACATCTCCAATTTCTAACTTTTCACTGGAACTAAAAAACGTTTGGTGTGTCGGATAGTTATAAATTGCATTTACAATATTCCCTTTTTCAATTACAAGAGCATCAATACCTGTATGTTGAAGCTCAATAGCTGCTGAAAGGCCACATGGTCCTCCGCCAACAATAATTACTTTTTCTTTCTTCATGCCTGTCACTCCTTCAGTTGTAAACGCACCTTTTTTCTATTTTAACGTAGTGTAAAACAAAAAAATCTCCTCATTAATGATAGGAGATTTTTTCTATTTACGCAATTGTTCTGCTGTTTTGTTTTTAAATCCAGCCTCTGAAACGAGAGCCTTCTGCCATTTTTCTTACGCCTACCATATAAGCAGCTAGACGCATGTCGACTTTTCGAGTTGTAGAGGTTTCATAAATGTTATTAAATGATTTAACCATTACTTTTTCAAGCTTTTCTTCTACTTCTTCTTCCGTCCAATAATAACCTTGATTGTTCTGCACCCATTCAAAATAAGATACTGTTACACCACCAGCACTGGCCAAAACATCTGGAACTAATAAAATTCCTCTTTCTGACAAGATGCGCGTTGCTTCAAGGGTTGTTGGTCCATTTGCTGCTTCTACAACAATATTCGCTTGAATGTTATGAGCATTTTCTTCTGTAATTTGATTTTCAATTGCAGCTGGAACTAGGATGTCACAGTCAAGTTCAAGCAGCTCTTTGTTGCTAATTGTATTATTGAATAATTTCGTTACTGTGCCAAAGCTATCACGTCGATCTAATAAATAATCAATATCTAGACCATTAGGATCATGCAGCGCTCCGTATGCATCAGATATCCCTACAATTTTAGCGCCAGCATCGTGCATGAACTTAGCTAAAAAGCTTCCTGCATTTCCAAATCCTTGTACTACTACTCGTGCACCTTGTAATTCAATGCCTCTTTTTTTCGCTGCTTCACGAATACAAATAGTTACTCCTTTTGCAGTCGCTGTTTCACGGCCATGCGAACCACCTAAGACAAGAGGCTTTCCAGTAATAAAGCCCGGTGAGTTAAATTCATCAATACGGCTGTATTCATCCATCATCCAAGCCATAATTTGTGAATTTGTAAACACATCCGGCGCTGGAATATCCTTCGTTGGTCCAACAATTTGGCTAATCGCACGAACATATCCGCGGCTTAAACGTTCTAATTCTCCAAAAGACATATTTCGAGGATCACAAACAATTCCACCTTTTCCTCCACCGTAAGGAAGGTCAACGATTCCACATTTTAAACTCATCCATATAGATAGAGCTTTTACTTCTTTTTCAGTTACGTTTGGGTGAAAACGAATGCCACCCTTCGTAGGACCAACTGCATCGTTATGCTGCGCTCGGTGACCTGTAAAGATCTTAACTGATCCGTCATCCATACGAACAGGAATTTTTACTGTCATCATTCGTAATGGCTCTTTTAATAGTTCATACACTTCATCAGGATAGCCTAGTTTTTCTAACGCTTTATGTATCACTGTTTGTGTAGATTTTAAAACATCATGCTTCTCTTCTTGACTATTTTTACTGTCTTGCATCTTGTCGGCTACCATCTGTAAACCTCCTAAAATGTATCGAAAATTATTCGTTTTTAATTGAATGGTGCTTCTTTCATGACATAGTATACACCCTTAGTTTTACATTGCAAAGGAAAATATCGAACTTTTAGTATTTTTTGTGCTCTTCTAAGAAAACGCTTCCATTGACTTTATAAGGTATGCTACAATATTTTAAGTCTGCCTCTTTTCTAGTATGCTTTAATCGTCTTAAAAAAATAAAAAACACCCGGTGATAAAGAGCACTTTCAACAACTTTGTACGAGCTGAAAATGCAGCCACTCTTATTTTAATAAAAGTGTTTTATCCTTCACGGGTGTAATCATTTCAGTTAAACAGTTAAGAAAAGACAGAGTTAATATACTCCAAAGCTCTCTTTTCTACTAACATTTTTCCATATTCATTTACGCGGTGCTTTGTAATTGTAGAGGGATTTCCATACTCCGCTAAAACCGCAATCATATTCCCAACTTCAGCTGGTGACAGCATGTGATAATCCAACAGCACGTAAAAACGTTTTTCGAATGAATAGAGTACACTATCCGTGTCGTAAAAGTTTGACATGCGTTTGGTCAGCTGAATGACATCTTCAAATGAATCAAACTCAAAAAACATGTCCTCGCTTTCATCTAGCATGACCTGCATTTCAATGAAGTCCTCAAACTCGTCTTCATCGAGCTCACCATAGCTGGCTTCTTCCTCATACTGCTTTGTCACAAATACAACCATTCCCTGTGCTTGAAGTGAAAAAACTTCTACCGAAAGAGAATTTGTAGGTTCAAAGTTCAGTTCCTGAGAAGCTTGCTCTATCATCTCGCGAAAAAGCTGCTTTACTTTGAAAGTATCTGTCCATAGATCTTCTTTTGTTAACCCTCTTTCTTTTAAATCATCGTAGGTCAAAAAAACTTTTAGCTTATTATAGTTTAATCGTTCAAGCCTCATTAGCGTCCCTCCCCGCTTGCACTCATAACCACATGGTTCGATAATGCAGTATATGTATTTTTTGGAAAACGGTTCGTGATGTTTACTTACGAGTTTACAGGTTTATGATAGGAAAGACAAGCTATTCTCAATCAATTTCTGCTAATTTTTTTGTTAGCCAGCTGTTCCACTCTTCTTTTGTATTTCCTAAAATAAACGGCTGAGCCTCAATTTTTCTTTTACTATCTAAACCATCAAATACATAACCGCCTAATCCTACTTTAAGATGCGGGAATTTCTTTATCATTTGATTCGTCAAATTTAGTGTTTTATCAGCATTTCCCATCATTGTACATGACATAAATAAAAATGTTGGGTTCACTTCTTTGACAATTAATTCAACATCTTTATCTTCAATGCTGCTTCCTAAATAGATAACCTCAAACCCTTTACGACGTAAAAATAGTGTAAAAACTAGAAGTCCCCCTTCATGTGTCTCATTAGGACCGCATACAGCAATCGCTTTAGGCAACAAGCCATTTGAAGGAAGCGAATAAAAGATCATACTGATACGCGTTTTTAATAATTGAGTTGTATAATGCTCATGAGCACTTGTAATTTGCCCTTTTTCCCACATATCGCCAACTGTCACGAGTAGAGAACCCAAAATATCAATAACCACTTTTTCTACCGAATACAGGCTAAAAGCATGATTAATTAAATCCTGTGCTTTTCCTTCTTCAAAAGATAAAAGCATAGTTAACAGCTCATTTCTAATTTTTTGAGGGGAGTCCACTTCTCCCTCTTCTTCAAACGTTCCCACTGTGCTACTTTCCGTTTCTAATAACGAAACCGCTTGACTAATGGTAAAACCTCCGCTCACTTTTTCCGTGAGCCATTTTAACTTTCGCAAATCTTCCTCTGTATATAACCGATGTCCCGAATCATTGCGGACAGGATTTAAAATTTGATAACGTCGTTCCCATGCGCGCAAAGTTCCCGGCTGGATTCCGACCATATTTGAGATGGCTTTAATATTATACTTCCCTTCGTGAGCCATACGTAACCTCCAACTACTCTTCGTGAACTGTACCTATTAATTGAATTATAGGATAAGTTATCCTGTGTGTAAAATTTGTATATGCTATGTAAAGAGTTTGTTCAAGGCTATTCTTTCCTTTTTAAAGTGATATAATGCGTCTCTGCTCGAGCTTGTAAACGGAGTGGCAAAGAGGTTGTACCATACCCATTACTGACAAAAAGAGGAATCTGTTTTTTTTCTTTCAGCCCTCCTAATTCATACATACCAAAATTAAATAAGCGTATCTGTCCTCCGTGTGTATGTCCACTCAAAATTAAATCTATTTTTGATTTCTCGTCTATATAATAGATAATATCAGGATTGTGGCTTAGAAGAATGGTAAGCTGCTCACGTTCAATTGAAGGAACAGCTCTCTTTAGATTCATCTTACCTTCTGATAAATCATCTACTCCCGCAAAATGGCATGTAGTACCATGTTTAGAAACTGCAGAAACATGCTCGTTTTTAAGGGCAATGACTCCCTCGTCTTTAAGCATCTGCTTCAATTGCATTTGACTTACTTCGTAATCATTATTTCCCCACACAAAATAGACGGGCCCCAGCGTTTTAAGCTTTTGAATATTTTGACGAGCACGAGATAAAGGCACTCCTCCTTCTAGTAAATCACCGCCTATAATCACAAAATCTACTTCATCAGGTATTTTTTCCAACAGCTTCGACGAAACTGTTCGTTTATGTATATCTGATATAAAAAACAGGCGCAAAGGCTGTTGATTTTCAGGAAATGTTGACAAAGGAATCGTTCGTTCTTCTACATATGTACGATGGGCTTCTGAAAACATAAAAATCAGCAAGCCTATGCCTAACACTAAAATAATTAAAAGAATAACCATATATTCTCCTTCTTTTCATTTTATACACGGTGTGTTTCTGTTAAAGAAGAAAGGGCATAAATTGTTGCAATTGTTAACAAACCTACTACTTGATAAAGCGCAATTGTACTTAACGATACAATCCCTATCACACATAGACATGAAACAAGATATTCATGCCATTTTACCTCATAGCCTTTTAAAAACAACCGACTTTGCAGAAACACTTTACGAACTGCTGCCGACAGACAAAAAAGAGCTGTAAAAAATAAGATTATAATACCAAACACATCTAACGGATGTAAAATCATTTGGATAAGTAAATATGTCAACGAGGCTTTTGAACCTACAGCCGTTAAACTACCGATATAATAACTGCATAACCATGCAGCCAACAAGTTAAACCAATCCCTCACAAAAAAACCCCCTTCACTAAACTTCTATGTAAAAAGAGGCTTTTTCATGCGATTCTATTTATTTTCATGATATAAGTTAATTCCATAAGTTGACTGCATCCAGCGGAACGTTTCTTTTCGGTGCTCCCATGTTTCAGGCGTCTCCCATAGCTCTTTGCTTCTTTTGATAATCTCACAGCGTAAATCTTGAAAAGTCTTTTCTGCTTTCTCACCTCTTTTCCGCAGCTGTACAGTATAAAAATAAAGTGAGACGGTAAGCAATAGAAACATCAAATGACCTATATTGCCTAATAAAAATGAAAAAAATTCACTAAACGTAGGAAAAAAACCGCTTTGAAAAAGAAAAAAAAAGTAGCAAATGACAGCCGTTACACTGGCTAAAAATAAAAGCTTCCATTTTTTCTCTTTAGCTCTCAGCTTATTAACCGCTTCTTTTCTTTTAATAACGCTCGCTAATATATATTGAAGTGGCTCATCGCTTTCAAAGTCTATTACCTTGTTTTCCATCATTCCACCCCCTTATATGCTAGTACAACATATGAGGGAACATAAAAGATTATGTGAGTAGCACTGAAAATAATGGCTGTTTCCTTAATCTTTACTGCATTATTTCTTCTGGGTGCACTGATTTCCCTTTTGACTTTCGTATCTGCAGACCCAGTAGAAAATCAATGAGAAAATGAGTAAAAATAGTGACATATAAATTTTCGGTCCAGCAAAAAAGTAGCCCTATTAAAAAGCTTAAAACTACAACCGAAATAAAAAGAAACCACTTTTTTAAATATCGAATGTGAACGAGTGCAAATATGATACTCGCCCAAAACAGGCCAAACTGAACTTGTATAACTCCTCGAAATAATACTTCTTCTGAACATGCAACTATTAGACAAATAAGGGCTAGATGAGGAATAGAACGATTAGCAAATAAACGTTCATTAATCCCTCCGTCATCGTATAAATGCTCAGGCACATATTTCATTAGAAGCGTATCTCCTATTACTACAAAAAGAGCCGTTCCTCCTCCGTACAATAAAATAGAAGGCCAATCCAGCTGAAAAAATTGCAAAAAGGAATGCCATGAATCGAATGTAAAAAAACCGATGACTAAAGCAATGAAGCAGATGAGCAGCTGTGTTACATATAAATTTTTAACCAGCTCTGCATCTGTCATGGATGAAATAAGCTCTTGCTGTGATTTTGCCATTATATCTCTCCTTGACGAAGCAAACGAGCTAATTCTAATTCCCAGCTTTGAAATGTCCACTGCTCTTGCTCATCATTTGTTTTTTTATAAGTCTCTAAATTCAAGCCACAGCAATCGCAACAGTTCTCAAGCTCTGATCTTCCCTGCTCATTGAAATAGCCAAGGAGCACTTGACGACGGCATTCTTTTGTCTCAATAAACCCCTTCATCGCACGGTACTTGTCATGTTTGTTGCGGAGACGTTTATTTACAGCTGCAACAATCGTTTCATACAGCGATTCAGGAATTTTCCAAGGTTCAACATGCTCATTTTCCACTACATTTTCTCTGTACAAATAATAACGAATAAATCGCCAATGTGTTTCTTGAATACCCACTGTATAAAGAAAATGAGACTCTACTTGTTTTAAAGGAATGGCCAGATCGTGATTTCGTAAATAGGACAAGCAGTATAAGATAATATCTGAAGAAGGAAGTTCCATTTCAAGTAAAGAATGAGCAAAATCATCGTCTCCTTCAGCATAAAGCAAGATTGCCATACTTTTTCGCTGGTCGCGTCCGCTTCTTCCAATTTCCTGTACGTATGCCTCTAGCTGCGTAGGTGTATGAAAATGAATAACAAAGCGAACATTCGATTTGTTAACTCCCATTCCGAATGCACTTGTACAACAAATGATATCAAGCTGATTTTCTAAAAATTGCTGTTGAACAAGCATTCTTTCATTCGGTTCCATTCCGCCGTGGTAATACTGCACTCGCTGTATCCCATTTTCCTTTAGAAGCTGTGTTAATGCTTCTGTCCAAGATCGACTGGAACAATAGATAATTCCCGGACTTTGCAGTTCACTAACGTACATCAGTAACTTCTCTTTTTTCTCTTCAATACTTGCCACGAAATCAACTTCCATCGCAATATTACTTCGATTCATGGAATAGATGTGCTCTTTGACAGCAGGCAGCGATAAGTAGCGCTTAATATCTTCCACTACTTCCTTGGTCGCAGTTCCCGTTAATGCTAGACATAGCGGACTGCCAAGTTCCTTCCATATATCTCCTAAATGGAGATAATCTAAACGAAAATCATGTCCCCACTGGGAAATACAGTGTGCCTCGTCCACAACGAAAAGGCCTACCTTTGCCTGCTTTAATGCATCTACTACAACAGCATTTTGCAAAATTTCAGGAGATGCATAAATAAAACGATAAAAAGCTAAATCTTTTAACGCTCGTCGTTTTTCTTCTTGTTGTAGAAAACTGTTTAAGGCAATAACTCTCTTTTCTCCGTTTGCTTTTAGTTGTTGAACTTGATCTTCCATCAGTGAAATTAAAGGAGATACAATAAGCACCGGTCGATTCAACAAATAAGCTGGGAGCTGATAGCACAGTGATTTTCCTGTTCCTGTAGGAAGAACCGCTAACACATTATGACCTGTTAGAATATCTTGAATAATCTCTTTTTGTCCTAGCCGAAATTGGCTATAGCCAAATTGCTTCTGTAAAAGTTGTTCTATCTTCACATCAAACACCACTTTTTTTAGTATCAGGTAAAATGTTTTGCTAATACAAGACGAATTTGAAAATAGGTGACATCGTCTTTTACTTCTTCCTTTATCACCTTTAATTTATTTGTACGCAAACCTTCAAAAGCTGAGATAATTTTCTCCTGCTGCTTAGGCGATACGTACGCATCGATTGAAAAAGATGGAACAAACAGAGCTAACTCTGCAATATGATCTTCAATCGTACTTTCTTTTAAACGCCTTATATAAGCAATTTCTTCAAGCGTCTTGCCTTGTTGAAGCCAGCTATACGTTTTTAAAGTTGAACTCGTCAAAGGCAACTCTAAATATAGATCTTGTAAAAAAGAAGACAGCACAGGAAAGCTTTCATTATTTTTACTCACTTTTTCAATGATATGGTGAATAACCCCTAAGAGTTGAATATGAACATAATGCTCCTCGAGGTCATATTGATATGCTAACTGATTTTTTGTAAATCCTACTCTTTGGTATCCAGTCAGTTGCAAAACAAAAAGTGACGCATCCCGTTCGCTACAACCTTTCAAGCACGTTCGGAGCTCTTTGAATAACTCTGTTGCTAACTCTTGACGCGTTTGTTTTTGAGACATAATATACGTTTTGACCCATTGAATAACCTCAGGATTTTTAGAAATGGGTAAAAACCCTTTTTGAAAATACTGTAGGTTTGATAAGGTCTGAATGAACAAAGTGATTCTTGCTAAAAATAATTGCGTACTGCTTGCAAATTTCCATCCGTCTAAAGCTGGATGAAAAGGCCGAGCCGTCAGTTCATCTTCAAGCCGTGCTCGTCCCTTATCTGTCATCACATACTTTTGGTTTTCAGTTTCTTCAATATACTGCTGTTCTTTCAAATAAGCAACGCAGTTTTCAAAAGATCGTTTATCTAAGTATAGAAATGACTGAAAAAGAAAAGAGATTCCAAAAATTTTCCCGTCTTGAATCGTTTGAGCTGACTTTTTACCTGTTAATAAATGATAAATACCATAGGCAGTTCGCTCACCTTTTAACTGCTTTATACAAAATAAAATGCTAACTTGAATATAATTCAAAGGTGTCAACTTCCTTTCTCATTCATTGTACCAAAAGTGACCAATAGCATGTGAGATAAAGGCTTTTCAGCTCTTTCCTTTATGTATTAAAACGCTTGGATAAGTGAAGAAACCTTGATTTGATAAGCATTCTCAGTGACTTTTCTATTGAAAAGTTTTATAAATCATTTTACAATGAATAAGGAGAAATTTCACTCTTGATTCGCGAAGAGATTATATAATGAGAAATTTTCGAACACTTTACAGGAGGTCTTGTTATGCCAAAATATACAATTGTTGATAAAGATACTTGCATCGCATGCGGCGCATGCGGCGCAGCAGCACCGGACATTTATGATTATGATGATGAAGGTATTGCCTTTGTAACATTAGATGATAACCAAGGTGTAGTAGAAATTCCAGAAGATCTAGAAGATGATATGATGGATGCAATGGAAGGCTGCCCAACGGATTCAATTCGCGTAGCGGATGAAAAATTCGAAGGCGATGCTAATAAATTTGAATAAGTAGTGAGTAAACCTGTAGTCGTACATGCTGCAGGTTTTTTTATATATAACAATCGCTCTCCTTCGGAGAGCGATTGAATTAAACAGCAACGCGACGCGTAATCCATTGCTTCATTTTTGAAAACAATAAGACAAAAATAACTCCTGTCGCTGCTCCTTTTATTAAGTTAAACGGCAGAATACCCGCAACGATATATTGACGTGCTTGCTCACTAGACATCTCTGGCGATTGCAAGAAGATTGTATACGCCGGTAAGAAGACATAATAATTTAAGACAGCCATGAGCACCGTCATTACAACCGTACCCGCAACCAAACCTATCGTTAAACCTTTAGCTGTTTTAAATCGACGGAACATGTATGATACGGGAAGAACGAACAGTAAACCAGCCACAAAGTTCGCTACTTGACCAACTGGAACGCCTGTAGCACTTCCTTGAATTAAATAATTTAATAAATTTTTTATCCCTTCTACTATAACAGCAGCCATGGGTCCAAACACAAGTGCTGCTACTAGTGCAGGAATTTCGCTAAAATCAATTGTTAAAAACGGAGGTAATCAGGAATCGGAAAGTTAATCATCATTAAAATATAAGCAATACTACTTAACATTCCTAATACAACCAGATTTTGGGTTTTCTTACTTTGTTGCATCTTGCCTCTCTCCTTCTTTGTGATCCACTCTTCAAAGAAGAAAGGTTCAACTTTATATCCCCACGCAAAAACCTCCCAACAAATGATTCGTTGAGAGGAGACATGGCAGGCATATTTAATAAACGTTCATTACATTAGGTTTTGAACGCTGAACCTCCACCTTCTCCCATCCAGACTGTACTGTCGGCTTTGGAATCTCACCAAATCTGCTCGTATGCATTACATATAAGCTCGCGGGCTCCAAACATTTTGTTTATTACCGCCGGTCGGGAATTTCACCCTGCCCCGAAGATAGACCAATATTTAATTATGAATTTATTATATGTTATCTCGAATTAAAAGTAAATAAAGAAGTTTTTTAATTCCTATTAAATTGATGTATTTTATAAACTTCACTTCTGTTGTTATATGTTATATTAAGAAATAAGCGCATAACTAACAGCATTATGTCATATTTATAGTTTCAATTTTACATTCATAATTGTACATTTGATAACTAATTGTAAAGTTTAAAGAATATAATTGACAGAATTTTTTTAACATGATAAATTATCAAATATTTGATGTTAGTAAAATCCAAGGGAGATGTTCACATAATGTATAATGTGTTAGTAGCTGATTCAATTAGCAATGAAGGCCTTGCTCCACTACTTGAAGCTCCTCATGTGAATCTTACTCGAAAAAAAGTTGAAGAAGTTGAGAATGATTTGCATACGTATGATGCACTTTTAGTACGAAGTGCTACGACGGTTACAGAAGATTTGCTGGCAAAAATGCCAAATTTAAAAATTGTTGCTCGCGCTGGAGTAGGTGTCGATAATATTGATATTGAAGCTTCAACCAAACGAGGAGTCGTCGTTATTAACGCGCCGAACGGAAATACCATTTCAACGGCGGAACATACATTTGCTATGATGGCCAGCTTGTTTCGACATATCCCTCAAGGAAATGCATCAGTTAAAGGGCGCGAATGGAACCGCTCAGCATTTGTTGGAACAGAGCTTAATCGCAAACACCTAGGCATTATCGGATTTGGGCGAATTGGCTCAGAGCTTGCCAAACGTGCAAAAGCCTTCAATATGAGCGTTCACGTTTACGATCCTTTTTTAACCTCTTCTCGTGCTGAAAAGCTAGGCGTAGAACTATTATCCCTGGATGAATTACTAGCGGTGGCGGATGTAATTACCGTCCACACTCCACTTACAAAAGAAACAAAAGGATTGCTCAACCATGACACGTTGGCAAAAACCAAGAAGGGTGTGTTTTTATTAAACTGCGCACGCGGCGGGATTATTGATGAAAAAGCCTTAGTTCATTATTTAGAAATTGGTCATGTTCAAGGTGCAGCTATTGACGTATTTGAAGTTGAACCTCCGCTTGACAACCCTTTGTTACATTTTGATCAAGTCATTACCACTCCCCATTTGGGCGCTTCTACAAAAGAAGCTCAACTTAACGTCGCTGAAGACGTGGCACATGATGTCCTTCGGTTTCTAGAAGGTAATCCTGTAAGTTCATCCATTAATTTGCCGACGCTTTCTAAAGAAGTTTTTGAAAAAATTCAGCCGTTTACGAGCCTTACTAAACAAATGGGAGCTATTTTATCACAATGCATGCGAGAACCTGTCCAGCATATCTCTATCTCCTACGGAGGTACAGTGACTGATTTGGAAACCACTTATATTACACGAAGCTTATTATCAGGATTTTTAACTCATCGTATTGATTCACCTGTTAATGAAGTCAATGCCTCTATGATTGCCAAAGAACGAGGCATTACGTTTGGTGAAAAAACATCGGAAGATACGCAAGGATATTCCAATATGATTGAAGTTACAGTAACAGGCGAACAGCGTACGTTTACCATTACGGGTACCTATATAGCAGGATATGGACCACGAATTGTTAATATCGATTCGTTTGATATTGATTTTTATCCAGAAGGACATCTTCTCTATATCCGTCACAGTGATCAGCCTGGAGTCATCGGAAATGTAGGTAAGGTACTTGGAGATTTACGTATTAACATTGCTACCATGCAAGTTGGCCGCAAACAAAAAGGCGGAGAAGCCATTATGATACTCACGTTTGATAAACTTTTAGATGATTCTGTCATCACCTCATTAAAACAAACAAGCGAGATTGTGACTATACAGCGTATTGAACTGTGATATTCAAAAGAAGAGCCTTAGCGGCTCTTTTTTTATGGACTTATTTTTAACACTTGCCCTGCATTTAACATCGTATTCTCTAAATGATTCCACTTTTTTAGCTGCTCCACATCCACTTCATATTTGACTGCGAGTTCAGATAATGTATCTCCTTGATGGATAAGAATACAGTTATTAGGAGAAGAATGTAACTGCTGAAAAACTGTCGCAGCTAAATCACTTTTTACGTACGCTGATAGTTTGTGTTTGTCTAATTTAGCAAGCGGGTTCACTGCATTGGTTTTATCCGGACTCCAATTTCCTTGATGAACTTCAAAATGCAAATGTGCACCTGAAGATCGCCCTGTATTGCCAACTCGTCCAATGCTTTGACCTGCAGCTACGCGACTTCCTTCTGCAACAAAACGTTCCTCTAGATGGGCATAAACCGTTTCGTATCCATTCGTTTGTTTGATAAAAACAACTTGTCCATATGTATTTGAATAATAAGAGCGGCTCACCACTCCTTTTTCAACAGCATACACCTGTGTACCAACAGGTGCTGCTATATCAATTCCAAAGTGTTTAGCATGACGAGAACCAAATACATCAGTCAAGACCCCTTCAACAGGCCACTCCCACTGCTTCTCCTCCGCTTTTACCATTTGTCCGCCCAAAAATAAAAGACCTATACACAACCCCATTACCAATACAACCAATATTCTTCTTAACACGTCAATCATGAAGAAAGAACCTCCTATGTAGATCATTGCACACAAAACATACTATATGCCAATTCCTTCTCTTTTAGACTTGTTTATAGAAAAAATAAAAAGATATGATTCTTCATCGAATCACATCTTTTTGCTGTGCTTATTATTTTAACCGAAGAAAAATTGTTATTTAGCATACGTTTATTTTGGCAGCTTGATAAAGAAGGTTGTTCCTTCATTTAATTCACTTTCAACTGCAATGATCCCTTGATGTGCCTCCACGATATTTTTGGCAATTGCAAGCCCAAGACCAGTTCCTGACTTTCCTCTCGTTCTGGCTTTATCCGCTTTATAAAATCGTTCAAATACATATGGAAGATCTTCTTTTGGAATGCCTGCTCCTGTATCTTGAACAGAGAGATGGATTTCTGATTGACTTTTATCAAGATGCAGCCTTACTTCTCCGTAGTCATCCGTATGGCGAATTGCATTGTCAATTAAGTTTGTCAGCACTTGTTCCATTCGATCTGAATCAATCATCGCTTCAAATTCATCTTCTATTTCTCCATTAAGAGACAGGGTGATATGCTTTTCTTTAGCTAACCCTTGAAACTTACGCAAAACGCGTTCTGTAAATTCAACCATTGCTACAGAATCTAAGTGAAGCTGCACATGCCCCGCTTCCATTCGCGCCAAATCTAAAAGTTCATTTACAAGCCGGCCCATACGGAGCGATTCATCATAAATTACCTGTGCAATTTCTTTCTTTTCTTCATCCGTACTTGCAATATCGTCAATAATAGCTTCACTATAACCTTGAAGCATAGAAATAGGTGTACGCAATTCATGCGAAACGTTTGCAATAAAATCTTTTCTAGATTTATCAAGTTTACGCTCTTCAGACATGTCTCGTAGTACAGCTACAGCACCGCGAATTTTCGTTTGATTGTAAAGCGGTGACATCAAAATGACCCACGTTTTCCCTTGGATTTTCAGCTCTGCGCTTCGCTCTGTTTCAGTTTCTACCACCGTTTGAAACAAATGCACGACGTTTGCTGGAAGCTCAGGCACCTGCTGATTGTTAACATCCTGCTCGTAATACCAAGTCTGAAGAAAATGCTCCGCTGGAGGATTAGTAATTAAAATCGATCCGTCTCTACTAAACGTAATAACGCCGTCTGCCATACTGCTTAGAATACTTGAAAGTTGCTCTTTTTCCTGATTAAGTGCATTGAGATTAAATTTTAACTGCCTGCCCATTTGATTAAAAGCAATCGCTAACTCTCCAATTTCATCGTGAGTTAAAATCGGTACTTTTGTATCAAAGTTCCCTTTCGTTACTTCAAATGCCGCCTGCCTCATTTTTCTAAGAGGCGCTGTAATTCGAGTAGATAAGAAGAAAGCAAAAATGGTAGTTAAAATAATAGCAATACCTGCAGCCAATAAAATGAACTTAGTCGCATATTGAGCGGGTTCTTCAATTTCAGAAAGAGATTGATACAAATAAACGCCGCCTGTTGGTTTATTATCCTTCATTAAAGGTACACCTACAACAAACATTAAAGGCTCATCACTGGTGTCTTTCTTTGTGGTCATGTACATTTTTTCTCGTACTACTTTACCTTTTTCAACCACTTGATTTAGCTGATCGTTTTGTTTCACAATGGTAGAAATAGCTTTCTTGTTTTCTTTATCAGGATGTGTGGAATGCCAGTAAAAATCTTTGTCTTGGACAATGACTACACTTGCTTGATCTGCAAGTTCACGAGCAATGGATAGTCCTAGTTTTTCATCGTCCGTTTCTTGCACAATAGTAGAGATTTTAGCGGCCGTTTTGGTTAAACGGTTTTCTGCATCTACAACATGATAATTTTCAAAAAACTGAAGCAGTAAAATGGTCAAAATAAATAAAACAAGCGTAACGAGCAATAGGATAGTAAACCATAGTTTACCAACTACACTTCTCCAAAACATCAGTTATTTTCAACCTCAAATTTATACCCGACGCCCCAAACGGTTACAATCATTTTCGCCGCTTGTGATGATACGCGATTTAACTTTTCGCGCAGACGCTTGACGTGTGTATCTACCGTACGAAGATCTCCAAAGAAATCATAATGCCATACTTCACGCAGCAGCTGCTCTCTGTCATATACTTTGTCTGGCGTTTTTGCAAGGTAGCATAATAATTCGTATTCTTTCGGAGTTAAGTTAACTTCTTTTCCATCGGCTGTAACGCGATGTGCATCATTATCAATCGTTAAGTGATCAAAGACAATAAGATTTTTCACGCTCGTTTCCGGCTGGATAAACGTTGCCTGAGAAGAACGTCGAAGCAGTGCTTTTACGCGAAGAACTACTTCTCGTGGGCTAAACGGCTTGACGATATAATCATCTGTACCTACTTCAAACCCTTGGACTCGGTTTACTTCTTCTCCTTTAGCTGTAAGCATGATAATAGGAGTTGCTTTTTTCTCACGAATTTGTTTACAAACCTCAATACCATCTATGCCAGGCATCATTAAATCTAATACAATCAAATCATAATCTATGTGTAATGCTTTTTCGATTGCCTCATGCCCATCGGCTGCTTCTTCAATGATGTATCCTTCTTTTTCTAAGTACATTTTTAACAATCGTCTAATGCGATCTTCATCGTCTACTAGCAGTAATCTTTGTTCGTTTTGCATGTATTTTCAACCTCCTAGTCTTAGTGTACAAAAAAAAACCGACGAGTTCTACTTATGTTACCCAAACAATGTGACAATTCGTGAACACCTTTACGAAAAACCTCCTTTCCCCCCAAAAAAGAGGTTGAAACATAACGAAATCTATCCAATCTACAGACGAACAAATAGAATAAAGGAGCTAGTAGGGATCGCTTGTTACACCGCTGTTGATTTCCGTGCAAGACTTCTGCGAGAAAAGCGGAACAGGTGAGCCTTGCCCTCAAATCAACCGCTAGAAGCACCTACATGCATGAAGCCTACGTTCACCATATCAATGAAAAAATCCGAACGAATGTGATTCTCCATCAAGAATCTCAATTCATCGTTCGGATCTTCCTTCAACTAAAACACCTTTTCCCCAGCCTCTTTTATATTTTTAACGGTTACGCATATGAATGTAAACCTGCAATAACTAGGTTCACAGCCACTAAGTTGAACATAATGATGGCAAACCCGATAACTGCCAGCCAAGCTGATTTTTCACCGTGCCATCCTTTAGACAGCCGAAGATGAAGAAAAGCAGCATAAAATAAAAAGGTAATCAGGGCCCACACCTCTTTAGGATCCCATCCCCAAAAGCGCGTCCAAGCCATCTGAGCCCAAATCATAGCGAAAATAAGTGCTCCTAGTGTAAAAATAGGAAATCCAATTGCCACTGCTCTGTAGCTTACTTCATCAAGCAAGTCGCTGTTTACCTGCTTCACAAGCGGCTGCAGTGCGGCTCCAATTCGCTTCCGTAAAATGACACGAATCAGCCAGTATACTACAAAACCACCGGCTAACGACCAAATGACCGTATTCAGTTTTTTAGCATTGATAATAGCCGGCATATCAACAAGCGGCTGTATATCGTTCCCCTCTGTCCACTCACTTTGATGAGGGCCCACTAGTGGAACCATATGATATACTACTTGCTCTTGTTCTCCACTTTTATTAACCCAATTAAATGATGACTGGTAGTGAGCCGCGTTAAAAGCAAGCGTCACCGCTACAAACCCAAGCGTACTAATAAGCGTATACAGGATGAATTCCAGCCAAAATGCTTTTTTGCTTCGCTTGGATTGATCAATGGTTTTGATTAAATAAATTAATCCTGCGACAAAGCTAATAGAAAGCACGGCTTCACCCGTAGCTGCAGTTGTTACGTGAATATGCAGCCAATTCGTTTGGAGAGCCGGTATCAGCGGCGTAATTTCAGTTGGAAACATGCTTGCATAAGCAATAATTAAAAGAGCCACCGGCAATGCAAAAAGTCCAAGCATGCTAATACGATAAATAAAGTAAATAACAATAAATGCGCCAACAAGCATCATGCCAAAAAACGTGGTAAATTCAAATAAATTACTAACAGGAGCGTGGCCTGATGCAATCCATCTTGCAATGAAGTAGCCAACCTGTGCAATAAATCCGATGATGGTAACCGCAATTCCAAACGTTGCCCACTTTGTTTTCTTTTGAGCTGCTCGCTTATCTCGAATAGCTCCTCCGAAAAAAAAGGTTGCGACTAAATAAGCAATAAACGCCACATACAGTAAATTACTACTTATACTCGCATAATCCATGCTTTTTCCTCCTATTTCGTTTCTTTATCATTTTGATCCTTCAGCTGTGTAAGAGAGGTTGATTCTAATAAACCATTCAATTCTTTTTTAAGACCATACCAGTTTTTATTTGTATGTGCGGCTAACCATATCTCATTATTGACTTTTTGAATCCACAGACGACGGTGATTCCAATACATTCCTTGAATCACACCAATCATAAAGATGGCTCCGCCAATCCCTAAAAACCAAAGCGTATAGTCTCTGCGAACGGTTAATCCCGTTACATTTTTCGTTTCCACACCAGCAAACGTCATTTTATAATCGTTGTTTCCTAGCGGCTCCAAGTTTTCTCTAATTCCAACAAAAGCAACTTCTCCTTTTTTATGCTGAGGCGTAATCATTTTAAATACAAAAGCCGGATTGTTAGGCACTCTTGTCTTTGTATTTGGATTTCCTTCATCATCAAAGAAAAAATCTGGAAAGTAACTCATAAGCTTAACTTTATATCCGTTTTTTAAATCATATGTTTCCTTTGGATTATGTAAATCTACTGTAAGTGAACCAACGTTTTTACTTGCATTTTTATCTGTTAAATGGAAAGACATAGAGCTGAACTCATTTAATTTGAAGTCCACTTGGTACATAGCATATCCCTCAAACTTAAGTGGCTGATTCACACGAATCTCTGAATCTTTTATTTTCTTTAACGTTGGATCTGCTCCTGGTATAAGCTTTCCTTCGCGCTTATACAGACTAACATCCGCTTCATATTTTTTGGCCACTTTATTATTCCCTGCACGATCAATGGCTTCTTGAAACACGGCGCTTTCACTATTTTTATCATACGTTTCAACAGTAAAACGATGGTTTTTCAAAAAATATTCTCCGTTCGTTCCAGGAATAACTTTCGTTTCACCTTCACGAATCCAAAGAACTTCATCTATATACATGCCTGGTACAAATCTAAGCATAGCACCTAGTAAAAAGATAATAAGACCGATATGATTAACGTATGGGCCCCATCTTGAGAAGCGTCCTTTTTCAGCCAGCAGATTGCCGTTTTCTTCACGAATGGAGTACCTTCTTTTTTTAAGCATGCTTTTTACATGTTTATAATCTTGCTCCGTCCACGATGACGTTATGCTATACAAACGCTGTCTTTTTAAGAAGTTCGTATGTTTTGTGACACTTTGTTTTTTTAGAGCTCGATACAAAGGCACTACTCGATCTAAACTACAAATGACTAACGACATTCCTAAAGCAGCAATTAAAAGCAAGTACCACCACGATTCGTAAAGATGATGAAAACCTAATTTATAATAAAGCTCTCCTGTCCATCCATATTCCTTTTGGTAATACTCATCTGCCGTCACGTTGGGAGGTATGTAAGCTTCTTGAGGATAGATGGTTCCGACTGCAGACGCAACAAGCGTCACAACAATGATCCAAATACCTACTTTTACAGAAGAGAAAAAATTCCACATTTTATCAATAACTGTTTTATTGTACGTTTGCGATCGCCTTGCGCTTCCTTCATAACGCATATCCACTAATTTATCAGTTGTTTCTTCTGCAATCGGCTTACCACAGGCTTCACACAAAATCGTACCATGCGGGTTAACGTGTCCACATTCACATTTTACGTGTTTCATTGTCAACACTCCCTATGGTTTAATTCGTTCCATATATTCTTTTATTTTAGATTCCTCCAATCCCCCAATAAAGCTGTCTACAATCTTTCCATTTTTATCAATTAAAAATGTAGTAGGCAGAGGATCTATTCCGTATGCACCCAAAACTTGTGAATCTTTATCCATCAAAATGGGAAAAGATAGCCCATACTGTTTAGCAAACTGTTCTACTGCTATATTCGTTTCTGCAACGTTAACAGCTAAAATTTCAACGCCTTGCTTTTTATATGCTGCATACTGCTTTTCCATAGCTGGCATCTCTTGTTTACAGGGCTTGCACCATGTTCCCCAAAAATTCAAAAAAACTCCTTTGCCTTTGTAATCTGATAGCTGATGAGTTTCTCCATTAACATCTCTTAATATAAAGTCAGGTGCCTGATCCCCTACTGATACCTTTTGTTTATCTGCGAAAAATTGAGCATAAAGGGTATATCCAACCGCGCACAGTAAAACTGCTAATATAACTGTACGAATAATCAAGCGCTTTTTTTTCATGGCACGAACTCCTTTTAACCGCTTTCAATACGCTTTTTTTCTACCATTATATCATTTTTTTGGTAGTGGCTTTCCGATAATATTTCGACGTTTCTGTGAAGTCTTCCTCTTATTCTACAAGTTCGACATTTTTTCAAAAAACCTTTCTTGATTTTCTAATTCGCGACATTTTTCATAAAAAAAACAGGTAAGTGAAAATTACTTACCTGTTTGGGACATTGAATATAATTGTTTGACTTCATGTGCTGTAAGCTCACGTGCTTCTCCCGCATTTAATCCGCGTAAGTCTAAAAAGCCGTAGCGCTCACGTTTTAATTTTAATACAGAATGGCCGATTGCATCAAACATGCGACGTACTTGACGATTTTTCCCTTCGTGAATAGTCAATTCTACAATCGCTGTCTGCTTGCTTTTATCAATGGAAAGAACTTTTGCACGAGCCGGCGCTGTTTTCCCATCTTCAAGCATAACCCCTCGCTGTAGCTCCCTGATTTTTTCACGACTTGGAATTCCTTTAATTTTAGCCACGTACACTTTGTCCACTTCAAATTTCGGGTGCATCAGCTGATTGGCAAATTCACCATCGTTTGTTAAAAGAAGTAAACCCGATGTATCATAGTCCAGACGTCCAATCGGATAAATTCTTTCTTCTACGTGTGGAAAGAAGTCAACCACTGTTTTTCTGCCCTTGTCGTCGTTAGCGGCTGAAATCACACCTCTTGGCTTATATAACATAAAATAAACAGGCGCTTCGCTTTCGACCGGCACTTCATCTACTTCAATTTTATCGTTAGGGCCTACTTTTGTACCCAATTCTCTTACAACTTTTCCATTTACTTTCACTCGGCCTTGGCCAATTAATTCTTCAGCTTTACGTCTTGATGCTACACCTGCGTGGGCAATCACTTTTTGTAATCGTTCCATTAACACTTCACCTCTTGTAACATCTTACTTGTTTACGAAGTAATACACAAGTCTATTTGCCACACAGAGGTAGAATTTTCGATTTCTTACCGGCCAAATACAAGAATCACGATAACCACAGATGCAATAATCCCGACCAAATCTGCCAGTAAACCGACCTTTAACGCATCTCCCATTTTTTTAATGCCAACCGCTCCAAAATAAACCGTTAAAATATAAAACGTGGTATCCGTACTTCCCTGCATGGTCGATGCCAAACGACCGATAAAAGAATCAGGGCCGTATGTAGAAATTAGATCCGTCGTGATACCAAGAGCGGCCGTTCCAGATATCGGCTTGATAAGCGCTAAAGGTACGATTTCAGCCGGAACGCCAACTGCTTGAAGCATCGGTTTTAAAACAGATAAGAAAAAATCAAGTGCTCCTGAGGCCCGAAAAATAGAGATGCTCACCAACATTCCGACTAAGTAAGGAATGATGGAGAAAGCAATTTGCAAACCATCTTTTCCTCCCTCTACAAACTTTTCATACGTAGGAATTTTTTTATAGGTTCCGTAAAGTAAAATACAGCCTACGATAAGGGGAATAAACATCAATGATACTTGATTAAGCATAGTCATTTTCGTTTTCCTCCTTTTCGTGTGCGTCGATAATAAAAGAAGCGATCAATGATGATAGCTCCTATCGTAGCTACAACAGTCGCTAAAAGCGTTGTACCCACAATTTCAGTAGGGTTAGACGAGTTATACGTAATCCGAATCGCAATAACGGTTGTCGGTATAAGCGTTAAACTGGTTGTATTAAGTGCTAAAAGTGTGATCATAGAGCGGCTTGCCTCGTCCCTATCGCCGTTTAGCTTTTTAAGCTGCTCCATCGCTTTAATGCCAAGAGGAGTTGCTGCATTCCCGAGCCCAAACATATTCGCCATCATATTGGACAATATGTATCCTAAGGCCGGATGGTCTTTTGGAACGTCCGGAAAAAGCCTTGTAATGATGGGCCGAAATAGTTTCGCTAACTTGTCGAGAAGACCTGCACTTTGAGCAATATTCATCATGCCTAACCAGAAGACCAGCACGCTGATTAACCCAATGCTGATGGTCACCGCTTCCCCCGCTCCTTGAAAAATTGCTTTGTTTACATCACCAATTTTTCCATTTATAATCGCAAAGACAATTCCGATAATGGTCAGCATCATCCAAATAATATTAACCATCTGTTTTTGCTCCAGACTGAATAAACATTAATCGCTTCACTCTATCAAAGAAGCCTTCTTGTTGCTCAGCATGCTTTTCGAAATAAATAGGAACACTGTCAATCGTCTCTCCACTTCTATAAATATCGAGCTTTCCTACAACGTTTGGAACTTCCCCTGTTTCTTTCCACTGTTTTTTAGGCTTAATTAACGTTGTTTTCACTTCTACAGAGCTCTGTTCTTTCTTTGTAAGCGGATAGACGACATTTCGTTTAATATACAATTGATCTTTATAGAAAGAATTTTTTATATCGGCCAATTCTCCTTTTGCAGCTAAACTGGTCATATCATATTTATCAAATGCATTTTCATACATAGAAATGTGATCGTTCCAATCATCTGGGGCATTAATCGTTACAGCAATTAAATCCATTTCATCTTTTGTAGCAGTTGTCACAAGCGTTCGTTTTGCTAATTTTGTATACCCTGTTTTTCCACCAGTACAGTATGCATATAGTGTTGTCAGCAGTTTATTTTTGTTTTTCCACACTCGATCCCATTTCTCTTCAGGGTGCTTCATTCGATAAACTTTTGTCCCTGAAATCTCTTTAAAAACTTTGTTATTCATTGCATAACGCATAAGCAGAGCCATATCATGCGCTGTTGAGCGATGATTTTCATGATCGTCTAATCCATGCGGGTTTTGAAATGTTGTATTTGTCATGCCAATTTCTTCTGCTTTTTTATTCATCAAATAAACAAACCCATCTTCGCTTCCTCCAACAGCTTCTGCGATAGCTACAGCAGCATCATTACCTGAACGAAGCATCAAGCCATACACTAAATCTTTTAATTTTATTTTTTCACCTTCAACTAAATACACAGAAGAACCTTCAACGCCAACTGCGTTGTGGCTAACGGTAACTGTTTTATTTATTTTGCCAGATTCAATCGCCAGTATTGCTGTCATAATTTTTGTGATGCTAGCAATCCGGCTAACTTGATCTGCATTTTTAGCATATAACACTCTCCCTGACTTCTGTTCCATCAAAATAGCACTATGAGCACTTATACTCCCTGCTGCAGATGATATGGAAGGCCAACCGCTGAGACATAGCAATACAATAAATAGATAGATGATACTTTTTTTGCTTCTTTTCATGTCATCCCCGTCCCTCTACCTGTTTGTACAAGTTTATGCTCGTCTTTTTTGGTTATGAATGAAAAGATTTGTCCATACAAAAAAGAACATAGAAAAACTCTATGTCCTTTTACTTTTTTTACTTCATTTCTTGAAACGATTGAAAAAACAAATCAGCTTCTTGATCGTTTCCTTCCTGTAATAGATCTTCTGGAAGCGGCGGCAGCTCCTCGATACTTTTAAGGCCAAAATAGCCTAGAAATTCTTTTGTCGTTCCGTATAGAATAGCCCGCCCTGCGCCTTCTGCTCGTCCTACTTCCTTTAATAGTACTTTTCCAATTAAAGTTTGAAGAGGTCTTTCTGTTTTTACTCCTCGAATCTCTTCAATTTCAGCTCTTGTAATTGGTTGCTTATAGGCTACAATTGCTAATGTTTCTAGCGCTGCTTGTGATAATGATTGATTAGCGGGAGCTTCTACTAGCTTCTCAATGTATGGTGCATACTCTTTTTTTGTGACAAGCTGGTAGGCTCCTCCTATTTCAACAAGTGTAACTCCTCTGAACTCACACTCTTGCTCTAACCGATTTAAAGCACCTTGAATTTCTTCAACAGACTTTTCTATAATCTCAGCTAAACGGCTAATTGATAAACCTTCATCACCAGAAATAAAAAGTAAGCTCTCAATAATAGCCTGTAGATTATTCGTTGTCATTCCTCTTCCTTCCTTTCTCGATACGATACATAAAGCTCGTCTAAATTGTGCTGCTGCTCTACAATGATTTCATTTTCTTTCATCAGTTCCAGCACAGCTAAAAACGTTACGACGATATGGTCACGCTCTTGATAAGGAAACAGCTGATAAAAACTCTTTTTCCCTTTAAAGGCTTTTAATTCATTAACAATTTCGCTCATGCGCTTGTCAATCGGAATATCTTGTCTTGCTATTTTCGTCTGCATAGGCTTTTTGTTTTGCTTTCGTTTCATCAACTTTTGAAAAGCACTTAACATATCATACAGAGATATATCCAGCCCTTCGTCCTGAGGCTGCGTACGTTCTTCTACATTTATTTGCACACGGCTTGGAGGTTTTGTATACACATGACTTTGGTCTTCTTCCAGCTTTTGAAGCTCCACTGCCGCTTCTTTAAACTTTCGATATTCAATTAAGCGCTGCATCAATTCCTCACGCGGATCTTCTTCATCAACCATTTCAATCTCGTCCATATCTTCTTCGTACGTAGGCAAAAGCATTTTACTTTTAATTTGAAGCAAAGTTGCTGCCATGACTAGATACTCACTAGCAACGTCTAGCTGAAGCTCATTCATCGTATGTATAAACATCATATATTGCTCAGTAATTGTCGCTACTGGAATATCGTAAATATCAATTTCAAACCGGTTAATTAAATGCAGAAGAAGATCTAAAGGCCCTTCAAACGCATCTACTTTTACACTGTATTCCACTTTTATCTCACCAACACTTTTCAATTGCTTATCATTTCTGCTGCTTTACATAAAGTTACTATCATTAGTATAGAGGATTATAGACACATGTCCAATACAAATTAACGTAAAAATAGGTCATTTGCCCATACAAAAAGTTTCAGCACACATATGATGTCAAGGCAATAACATTTTGAAATGACTGAAGGAGGAACTCGCATGGGTGAAAAATCTTGTGGATACGGTAGCGGTTTCGCTTTAATTATTGTACTGTTTATTTTATTAATTATTGTTGGTTGTTCTTGCTTACGCTTCTAACCACACATATTAAATAAAAACAAACGTGTTCGCCACACTTTGAGCACGTTTGTCTCTTTAAAGCACTGCGCTGATGAATAGCTAATTTTTGTGATACACTACATATAGAGTCTTACCAGGAGGGAACAAGATTGTATTCACAAGCCTACATTGATTATTTAGTTCATTTTCATGGCGACCGGGATTATTTTGAATGTCATGAGCTGCTAGAAGAACACTGGAAAAAAGACGAAAGAGGACAACGCAGTATTATTTGGGTGGGCCTTATTCAAATTGCTGTTTCACTCTATCATCATCGACGCCAAAATTTCGTGGGAGCCAAAAAGACGATGCAAAAGGCACTGGCAATTTTGACGAAGGAAAAAGAAGAGATTGTACAGCTTGGACTTAATTATCCTTTACTGCTTAAACTTCTTCGCAAACAATTAGCTTTAATCGATACCTATCAGCCATATAAAAGTATTAACTTGCCTATTGAAGATCCGGCATTACTAAGAGCTTGCAAACAAAGAAGCACTGCCAAACAGCTTGTCTGGTTATCAGCTTCTAATCTTCAAAACGATGCGATTGTTCATCGTCACAGCACTCGAGATCGCTCAGATGTGATTGCGGAAAGACAAGCGAACTTACTGGCAAAACAAAACAACAGGTAGCTAGCAGCTACCTGTTGTTTTATGACAACTAAGATGTAAAGGAAGTTTTCACCCCTCCCTTAATCACGCTTTTCTTTATTCATCCGCCTGACACTTTTCATAAAACGGAGCAATGATTTCACTCGGTTTAATTTGTGCAGTCGTATACATTTCTTTAAGAGCTTTAATCATTTTTTTGCCAATGCCCTGTTGGCGATGTGAAGGGTTTACACTAACGTGTTGAACCTCAATTAAACTTTTATCGAGTATGGAAATGCCAACAATCCCAATAATATCTTCTTCTTGCTTCCAAAGATACAGCTGCCAATGTTCGTTTTGCTCATATTCTTTCATCGTTTGTTGAAGTTTTTTTAAATCTTTTTCCGTAGGTACAAACGACAGAAGACCCATGGCAATTTTTTCATAGTTTCGTTTATAGCGAATAAGCATACGATTCTCCCTCGTCCTCAAACTTTCCTACAAATTAATGCGCTGCGTTTTTTACTGCTTTTATCATACAAAATTTATAAGTAAATAGCAATATTACACAAAAGCTTGTCATGTGTCATACTTGTATGAGAAAACTAATCTATTACGCTTTTTGAGCTGTTGCGCGAAGAAAAAACGCCGTAACCCCCTGTCAAAGGTTGTTATGACGTTTTATTAGTTGATATCCATTTATGGCAGTATGCTCTTATTCTTCCCAGACTTTTACTTCTTTCATTACGTCGCCATTTTTCATTTTTAGTACTGTATCAAGTCCTTCTGTTACTTTTCCAAATACAGTGTGAACACCGTTTAAATGAGGCTGTGGCTCATGAACAAGGAAGAATTGACTGCCGCCTGTGTCTTTACCAGCATGCGCCATTGATAGAGAACCCGCTTCATGTTTGTGAGGGTTTCCTTCTGTTTCACATTTAATTGAATAGCCAGGGCCGCCAGCACCTGTACCTGTTGGGTCTCCTCCTTGAGAAACAAACCCAGGGATAACACGGTGGAACGTTACGCCATTGTAGAATCCTTCATTAGCTAACTTTTCAAAGTTCTCTACTGTTCCTGGTGCTTCGTTCGGAAATAAATCGATTAGAATTTTTTCGCCATTTTCCATTAAAATACTTGCTTTTTTCATATAAATGACCTCCAATATATGTATTAGTACCGCTATAGGCTCTATTTCCCCTGTCAAAGCGGCAAAACGTAAAAGTTGTAAATGCCACCTAGGATAGAACACTTACAATTATAAACTCACTCTATTCTACTACAAACAAGCTCATGAATTCAATGAATGCACTTTTTCACTTTCCTCTCGTAGGGATCTACCTAAAAAATAGTAGTTGTGAGATGAAACTTTTTATAGTATCATCCGTCTAATAAAGTAATGGAGATACATAGATTTCATTTCATTTAAAAATCTACATCTACGTCTCTAGACTGATTTATGGGAAAATGATGAATTGACTCTGTTACTTCAGACCTGCCCGTATTATAATAGGGCAAGTATGGGATTAAAGGAGGAAAAAGGTTTGAAATTAACGATAAAAGCAATGATGGTGACATTAGGTCTTCTTCTATTCCTAACCGCACCCTTAAAAAGTTTTGCTGACGCTGCTCCAGGCGATGTGATTATCACATTAGGGCAGGACTTAACTAGCTCTCAGAAGCAGCAGGTATTAAATGATCTTGATGCACCAAGCAATGCTCAAACAGTAACCGTGACAAACCAAGAAGAGCATGAATATTTAGGTGACTTTATTCCAAAGGCTACTATTGGATCTCGTGCTATTTCGTCTTCTAGTATTACCCTTGGCTCAAAAGATTCTGGTTTAAGCGTATCAACTCAAAATATTAATGGTATTACGGATGACATGTATATTAATGCTTTGATGACCGCAGGCGTTAAAGATGCAAAAATCCAGATTACTGCTCCATTTGAAGTATCTGGTACAGCTGCGTTAACAGGTATAATGAAAGCATATGAAGTTCAAACAGATCAAAAAATCCCAGAAGAAGTAAAAAAAGCTGCCAACGAAGAGATGGTCCAAACATCTGAACTTGGTGAAAAAATCGGTAAAGAAAAAGCTGCGCAGTTTATGGCAACGATTAAAGAAGAAATTGCCAAAGAAAATCCTCAAACAAAGGATGATTTACGCACGTTAATTCAGCGAGTAGCTGATGATCTAGGTATTAAATTAACAGATTCAGAGCTTAATACATTGGTTGACTTTTTCAATCGTTTAAAAGATATGAACATCGACTGGAATCAAGTGAAAGACCAACTTTCTGCAACAAAAGAAAAAGTAACAACATTTCTTCAGTCAGAAGAAGGCCAATCATTTCTTGATAAACTAAAACAATTCTTTGTTGATATTATTGATGCTATTAAATCTTTATTCTCATAAAAAAGAAGAGCCTCCTGTTTCAGAGGCTCTTCTTTTTTACGTTAATCACTCGTTACTTTTTTACCGTCACTTTGTATTTTACGTCATTTTTCACAATATCTTCATATGTTTCGCGTTTTACGACTAGCTGCGCCTCTCCATCTTCTACAAACACTACAGCTGGTTTTGGTAAACGGTTATAATGGCTTGCCATAGAATAGCCGTAAGCGCCTGTACAAAACATCGCTAATAAATCATCTGGGTTTGTTTTTGGAAGGTGTACATCCCACATCAGCATATCCCCTGATTCGCAGCACTTACCTGCGATGGATACAAGCTCATCATTCTCATCGTTCATTCGATTGGCAATGACTGCTTCATATTTCGCTTGATACAGCGCAGGACGTATATTGTCGTTCATTCCTCCGTCAATCGCTACATATTCACGTACATTAGGCACGTGTTTACGAGAACCGATTGAATATAGGGTCGTTCCAGCATCTCCTACAAGAGAGCGGCCAGGCTCAATCCAAATTTCAGGAATTTCTACTTCTAACTGTTTGGACTGCTTTTTTACCTCTTCTATAATAACTTCCACATACTGAGAAACAGGGATAGGCTGATCTTCTTCCGTATAACGAATACCAAAGCCGCCGCCTAAATTTAATACTTGTGGAACAAACTCTATGCTTTGTTTCCATTCTTTCATTTTTGCAAAAAGCTTTTGAGTCGCCATAATAAATCCTGTTGTTTCAAAAATTTGCGATCCTATATGACAGTGAATACCTAAAAGCTCTAGCCACTTGCTATTTTGCACAAGGCGCACCGCTTCGTCTGCTTGGCCGTTTTGAAGGTCAAATCCAAACTTAGAGTCTTCCTGTCCTGTCAAGATATAATCGTGTGTATGAGCTTCAATTCCAGGTGTTAACCTTAGAAGAATAGGCATCTTTTTCTGATACTGTTCCGTTAATTCCTGAAGCAGCGTAATTTCATAAAAATTATCAACTACAATGCATCCTACATCTTCTTTGATGGCCATTTCTAGTTCTGCCCGGCTTTTGTTGTTTCCATGAAAATGAATACGTTCTCTAGGAAAATCAGCTGCTAAAGCTGTATACAATTCTCCTCCTGACACGACGTCTAACGAAAGACCTTCTTCGTGAACGACTTGAACCATTGCAATTGTCGAAAAAGCTTTGCTTGCGTAAGCGACCTGTGCTTTTACTCCATGCTTTTCAAATGTTTCTTTAAATCCTCTAGCACGCTGCCGAATTAAAGCTACGTCATATACGTAAAGGGGTGTCCCGAAATTCGATGCTAATTCAACTGTATCAACGCCACCAATTTCAAGATGGCCCTGTTTATTTATGCGACTTGTTCCGTGTAAAAACATGTTTAGACCCCGTTCCTGTGTATAGTGTAAAAAAGACAGTTAACGGCAATTCGCTGCTAACTGTCTAAATATTTATTATTTTCCATATTTAAAACAAATCTATCACATCTTCATACAGGTTTCAACCACATATTTTGTTTAAGGTTTCGCTGGCTGGCGATCTTTATCCTGCGGATGCACAATACTAGGTCGCGGATTTGCTCCAGGAACCGGCGTACGAATGATAATCTGCCATAAAGCCTGCGGATTAAATGGAAGAAACGGCCACAAATAAGGCGTATTCAATGATTTTAGTCGCGCCATGTAGAGAATGATAACCGTTGTTGCAATAAGAAACCCTGGAGTATGAAAGGCTGCAACACAAATTAATAGAAACAATCGCAGCATTTTATTTGCCACTGCTAACTCATAGCTTGGCGTTGAAAATGAACCAATAGCTGCAATAGCTACATACAAAATAACCTCCGGAACAAAAAGACCTACATCAATCGCAATTTGCCCGATAAGCGCTGCGGCAATCAAACCCATCGCCGTGGCAAGGGGCGTCGGCGTATGAATGGCGGCCATCCTCAGAAACTCAACCCCAAAATCAGCTAAGAAAATTTGAACAACAGTCGGAATATTTGTTTCTTCGTTTGGCCCAATAAATTGCAATTTTGCCGGCAGCAAGTCTGGCTCAAGTACAAATAATAGCCATAGCGGTAATAGGAACAGAGAAGCAAGAATTCCTAAAAACCGTATCCATCGGATAAACGTACCTACGGAAGGAGACTGCCTGTATTCTTCTGCATGCTGAACATGATGAAACAGCGTAGTTGGTGTAATAATAACGCTCGGTGACGTATCGGTAATAATAATCACATGCCCTTCTAGTACATGAGCTGCTGCTGTATCCGGGCGTTCTGTATAGCGTACCATCGGAAAAGGGTTAATTCCTTGTTTGACTAAAAACTCTTCAATCGATTTATCAGCCATAGGCAAACCATCTACATCAATAGCTTCCAGTTCATCTTTTATAAGTTTAACCAGTCCTGGATCAGCTACCCCTTTTATATACCCAATCGCTACGTCCAGTTTCGATCGTTCGCCTACCTTCATAATTTCAAAGCGAAATCTTCCGTCACGAATTCGTCTTCTCGTTAACGCTGTATTAATAATGATGTTTTCCGTGTATCCATCTCTTGCTCCGCGAATCACTTTCTCTGTATCCGCTTCTTCAGGCGATCTGCCAGGATATGTACGCACATCGACTTCAAAGCCAACTTCTTCACCGTCAATTAAAACGAATAGTAGTCCTGATAAAACCGAAACCATTCCATCATCTAGCGTCTTTAAAGGCTTTACTTGCTGATGAATAAGACGGTTTTCCACAATATCTTTTAGCTTTGCTCGTTCAACTTCATTATCATTAATTTGAACGAGCACTTTTGTAATCTCAATAATAAATGAACTATCGCACAGCCCTGTTACATAGTAAACATGAACTTCTCGATCTAAAATAAGTAGCTTGCGCACGCCCACATCAAAACTTGTGTTCATACTAGCATTTTCTTTGAACCACTGATCATTTTTTTGCACTTTTGAAAAAATAGCTGTTTTCTGCTCTGCTAGCTTACCCAAACGAACCGCTCCTTTCTAAAATAAGTTTTGCTGCTTTTTCTGTAACAGGACATCCCCGTTTAACATCATCCATCCTGGCCATTTTGCCAATATCCCCTATTCCTACAACTAAGGGAATATCGAGCTGGTCCAAGCAGTAAACTGTATCTCCATTAATTCGTCCTACTTCTAACTCTTGAATTCCGCTTTTATCCACACCGTAATGCGATATTTCTCCAAAACGATCGATGGTCACGTCCACTCTTGTCCATTCGCTTTGATGAGTACGCGATGCAACCGCGATCACGCCAAGAACTTCTACTTGAGGGTGCTTTGCTACGTACAGCAAAGCAATTTCCCCTGGTCCTTCCTCTAAGAAACCGCTATCGTCGAACATCACAAAGACGGGATCATATGGTGCTTCAAGGATTAAATCTACCGTTTGACTACCTGTTAACACAGTAGGGTTTCCGGATGATCTCGAAATGCATCTGCCACCAACCGAATTAGCTACATGCTCAATTGCTTTACGTGCATATTCATCGCCATCGGTTACAATAATGACCCTTCTTTTTTTCATAATCTTTTATCCTTTCGGTTTAAAGATTAACGCGATAATAAAAGCAAATAAAATAGCTGCTGAAATACCAGCCGAGGTAAGTTCAAAAATCCCAATTCCAATCCCAATAAATCCATGGTCATCTGCTTGCTTCATCGCTCCGTGCAACAAAGAATGACCAAAGCTTGTAATCGGAACCGTCGCTCCGGCGCCAGCAAATTCAATTAACTTATCATAAATACCAAACCCATCTAAAATCGCTCCTGCAACTACAAACGAACTCATGACGTGCGCCGGAGTGAGCTTAGCAAGATCAAGCAGCAGCTGCCCAATAATACAAATGATTCCTCCGACAACAAAAGCTATTACATACTCCATTGATCATCCCTCCCCAATATGTTCTAAGACGACGCCATGAGCAATTGTTGGAATTGACTCTTTTTGCTGAATCATCGTTGGACTTAAAAGAGCTCCTGTTGCCACCATAAACACTTTCTTTAAGTTTCCGGATTTTAATTCATTTAAAATATGACCATACGTCACAATAGCCGAGCAGCCGCAGCCGCTTCCTCCTGCAAATACATTTTGATCAGGGCGGTATACCATTAACCCGCAATCATTATGATTGGTTGATATATCGTAGCCTTCATCTTTTAGCAGCTGTTTTAAAATCGGACTTCCTACACCAGATAAATCTCCTGTTAAAATAAGATCATACTCGTTTGGAGAGATGTTTAAGTCTTCCAAATGCCTTTGAATCGTATCTGCAGCAGCTGGTGCCATAGCAGAACCCATGTCGTTTGCGTTTTTAATCCCATAATCCATCACCCGGCCAATCGTGGCAGACGTCAGACGCACAATACCTTTTTCTTTCGAAACAAGCGCTGCTCCTGCTCCCGTAATGGTTGCCGTTGCTGTATCTGGTTTTTGACCTCCGTACTCGGTAGGATTCCGAAATTGGCGTTCAGCCGTTGCGTTATGACTGCTCGCTGAGGCAATTACACGATTAGCAAAGCCTGCATCCACAAGCGCTGCTCCTGTTGCCAACGTTTCCATGGATGTGGAGCAAGCTCCAAACATACATAGAAATGGAATTTGATTATGCCTAGCTACAAAATTAGCCGTTACGTTTTGATTTAATAAATCTCCAGCCAAAAATAAATCAACGTCTTCATATGATAAATTTACTTTTTGCAAGCAGGAATCAATAGATTCCGTCATCAGCCTTCTTTCAGCTAGCTCCCAGTTGTCTTCTTCACAGTGCAAATCTTTATGTGTAATATCAAATGTATCTCCTAAAGGTCCATCTGCTTCTTTTGGCCCTACCGCTGTTCCTGTGGCCTTAATATAAATAGAATTTTCATAAACCCACGTTTGCTTTCCAGTTTTTCTCATAATCCCCCTCTTTTCATAGCAAATAAGTGTTAAAAAGGTAGCGAATGATTCCTACAATGTAAGCCGAAACCGTTCCAAATACGATTACGTTTCCAGCTAGCTTGAACATATTCGTCGCAACTCCCAGAACAATTCCTTCACTTCGATGTTCGAGCGCTGCACTCGTCATGGAATTGGCAAAACCCGTAACAGGGACGGCTGAACCTGCACCTGCGAATTGACCAATACGATCATATATCCCAAATCCAGTTAAGAGCGCAGATATTAAAATAAGTGTTGCAACGGTAGGATTACCTGCATTTTTTTCGTTAAAGTCGAAAAATGTAATATAGAAATTCTGAATTGCCTGTCCTAATGTACAAATGATTCCCCCTACCAAAAAGGCTTTTATGCAATTTGCAAAATATGAAGGCTTAGGCTGAAATGGTTTTATGCTTTCTTGATAGTTATCTTTTAATTTTTGATTATTTGCCATGTTACATACATCCTTTTCTTATTGATTAACAAAATATATCCAATGAAATAATGATCCGCATACTTTGCCCAGTACAATGGCCATCAACAATAAAATGAGCTTGCCTTCCATTCCTATTCGTTTCGTTAACGTTGGCAATACATTAAGCACTTCTGTTAACGCTGCTGCCAGCATTCCAATAAAAATACCGCTCGTTAGACCTATAATCATAATAAGCACCGCCGGAAACTGCCACGTGTATTGATGAAGACTGCACCACCCGCCTGTAACAGCACCACCAACCACTCCCCATTCATATGCTTGAATATATTTCATGGTTTTGGTCAACTGCATCAAACGCGGAATAATGCCAAGTACCGTTAGAAATGCTACAAATCCAGCACCTGCTGCCAGTCCTCCCGAGAGTCCAATCACAATGGTCATCACAATGTTAATGATCATCAATTTTTTTCATACTTTCTTTGTTCTCGTTCATAATGACGTATTGATCTAAGTCTTGCTGGTAATTAAACATTTCGACTTCGAGAGGACTAGGCTCTTCATTAATTCGTTTTCTGAAGACGTGGTTAAAAAACAGAATCATTCCCAAACCTAAACCAACAGAGTAGGGTACTTGAATCAGCAAAGGCTGCTTATCTCTTAGACCGGTTAGCATATAGAACAATTTTTGATGTACTTGCCTCATACTCACATCTTCATGAAAGTTCATAATCGCTAAAGCGGATCCAATGAAGAGAAGAAACCAAACAGCTAAAAAAAATAAAAAGGAATATTGCTTTTTGTTATACACAACTTCTACAATCGTTTGAGCGGGTCCAATCGTCTGAATGTCTAAATGCGGATACTGAGAAGCAACTTTTTCAATCACCTTCATTAAATCAACAATGATAATATTTCGATCACTCAAACTTACTTGATATACAACTAGCTTTTCAATTTGCTTTTGAACAGAATCTCCTGCTATAACCATTGCTAATTGTCCAATATTTACAGCCTCGTCAGGTTTCACTTGAATACGATGCCTCATTTTAAGATAAAGAACGTTTTCCATTCATATCACACCTTACGATTCATTATCTCCCTGTACGTGTAGTATGGATTTTCTTAAATTTTCTAATTCATGTTTCTGAGCAGACCATTAATTACCAAATAAAAAAAGCAATCCGTTTCGCTATTCTTCTTTGAATAGTAAAACGGATTGCTTCTTAACGATTACGTATCATTCATGTGCAGCTTCATTTGTTTTAGAATTTTCTTCTCGAGTCTCGATACCTGAACCTGGGAAATTCCCAGCCTTGCAGCAACTTCAGACTGAGTTTGATCTTTGTAATACCTCAAGTAGACAATAAGCTTTTCACGCTCATCAAGTTCTTCAATTGCCTCTTTTAAGGCAATTTTATCAAACCACTTCGCTTCCGTATGATCAGCAATTTGGTCAAGAAGGGTAATCGGATCTCCATCATTTTCATAGACGGTCTCGTGAATAGACGAAGGAGCACGATTAGCTTCTTGAGCTAGCACTACTTCTTCAGGAGTAAGATCCAAATGTTCTGCAACCTCAGCAACTGTAGGGACGCGTCCAAGTAATTTGGAAAGCTCGTCTTTTGCTTTACGTATTTTATTGCTCATTTCTTTCAGAGAACGACTGACCTTTACTGTTCCATCATCACGAATAAATCGCTGAATTTCACCAATAATCATCGGAACAGCATATGTTGAAAATTTAACATCATACGATAAGTCAAATTTATCAACAGACTTTAATAAACCTATACATCCAATTTGAAATAAATCATCGGGCTCGTAACCACGATTAATAAAACGTTGGACAACCGACCAAACGAGCCGCATATTTTTTTGAACGATTGTATCTCGTGCAATTTGATCACCTTGCTGACTGCGCTTGATGAGGTCTTTAACTTCATGATCCTTTAAATACGGTTCGTTTTTATTTTTTTTGACCTCCACATCCATTGGCAAGTCTCCTTAATTACATAGCGCTTTACTATTTGTTAATTGCTTTTTTAAATATAGGGTCGTACCTTCTAATACAGTAGATTCCACTCGAATTTCGTCCATAAAGTTTTCCATTATGGTAAAACCCATTCCAGAACGTTCAAGGTCTGGTTTTGTTGTATATAAAGGCTGCTTTGCTTCATCTACATTATCGATACCGATTCCTTCATCACGAATCATCAGCTCGACTACGCCGTCTTCATGAAGCGTTACAGAAATATATACCACACCATCAGGATTGCTTTCATAGCCGTGAATAATAGCATTTGTTACTGCTTCAGATACAACTGTTTTAATTTCTGTTAACTCATCCATCGTTGGATCTAGCTGCGTAATAAATGATGCTACTGTGACGCGGGCAAACGATTCATTTTGACTAAGCGCGGAAAATTGGAGGTTCATTTGGTTTTTCATTATGCCACCCCCAATTTTTGAAGCGCGTTTTTTTCATTAGGTTCAAAACGAATAATTTTAAATAGCCCTGACATATTAAATAAACGTTCGACGGCAGGAGAAATCGCGCACACAACCATTTCCCCGCCGTTATTATGAACCTGTTTGTACCTTCCTAGAATAACTCCTAAGCCAGAGCTGTCCATAAAGGATAAATGCTGTAGATTTAAAATTAAATGGCTGATGGATTCCTTCTCTATCGCTTCAGTGATTTTGCTTCTTAGTTCTTCTGCTGTATGATGATCTAATTCTCCTGTTAATCGAACCAACAAGACATCTTGTTTGAATTCCAATTCAATTGAAAGACTCACTATACAAACCTCCTCGGAAATCTTATAGTCAGTCTTTCGCTGCCGACAGAATAGAATCCTTCTCACCGACAAAACTAGTTCTATTTCGTCACATTTAGCTGTTTAAGATGTTTGAGAGAAAATAGAGAATGTACGTTTAAATAGCTTCCACCAAGAAGCAGCATCGATATCTTCTTTGGCAAGAAGCGGTGAAGAACTAACTACTTTGTTACCCTTCTTAATGATCAACGTTCCAACTTTGTCGCCTTTTTGAATAGGAGCACTTAGCTTCCCATTCATTTTTACTTCTGTTTTAACACCTTTAGCTGCATTTCCTTTTTTCAACAAAACAGAAATAGGCTCAGACGTAACAGCTGTTACCTGATCTTTGCTTCCCTTATTTACATCTATCTTGGTAATAACGTCTCCTTTTTTGTATAAAGGCTTCGTTGTATATTGACTGAATGCGTAGTCTAACATTTTAGTTACTTGATTATTGCGGTCTTTTGGCGTGTTTGCACCGAATACAACAGCTAACACACGCATATTTCCTTTTTTAGCGGTAGCTGTTAGGCAATACTTGGCCTGACCTGTAAATCCTGTTTTGAGACCGTCAACGCCGGGATAAAACTTCACTAAACGGTTTGTATTCACTAACCAAAACTTCTTGTCTGTATCCGTGCGTAAATAAGCTTCATATTTACTTGTATAGTTAATAATTTTTTCATACTTTAGTAGCTCTCTGCCCATCATTGCCATATCATGAGCCGTACTATAGTGATTTTCTACTGGCAGACCTGTCGGATTCTGAAATTTTGTATGAGTCAAACCAAGCTCTTTCGCTTTTTGGTTCATCTTTGCTACAAATTTTTCTTCTGATCCAGCTAAATGTTCAGCCATTGCCATAGAAGCATCGTTACCAGAACCTATCGCAATCCCTTTTAACAGATCATTTACCGTCATTTCTTCTCCGGGCTCTAAAAAGATTTGTGAGCCTCCCATTGAAGCGGCGTATTCGCTTGCTCGCACTTTATCCTTTAAGGTAATTTTCCCTTTGTCCAAAGCTTCCATAATTAAAATCATTGTCATGATTTTGGTCATACTGGCAGGGGGAAGTTCTTGATTACTATTTTTTTCGTATAGAATTTTTCCTGTATCCCGTTCAATTAAAATAGCTGACCTAGCACTATCAGCAAGCTCGGAACTCTTTTTTTCTGCGGCTAAAGCAGGTTGCGTCATAAGTGGAAATAAAAATATGACAACGAGTAACTTTACAATAGTTCGCTTCATCTCCACAAACCTCCATTCTTTATACAACCTATTTTTTCCAAGGTATAATCGATTTATACTAAACGAAATAAAAAAAGCATCGAGAAATTCTCGATGCTTGAAGTCATATTTTCTTATTATTTTTGATAAACTGGAAGTTGCTTTACCACTTCTTTTACAAGCGATAAAAACTGCTGTTTTACTTTTTCAGTCGTTTCAATTACTTCTTCATGATTTAACGGCTGATCTAAAATACCAGCTGCCATATTAGAAATACAAGAAATACCCAGTACTTTCATACCTGCATGGCGTGCCACAATAACTTCTGGTACTGTAGACATACCAACCGCGTCTCCCCCAATAATGCGAAGCATGCGTACTTCAGCAGGCGTTTCATATGTTGGACCTGTATTTCCTACATATACGCCTTCTTGCAAGGCGATATTTAAATCAGCTCCTACTTTCTTCGCTAATTGACGAAGATCCTTGCAGTAAGCTGTTGACATATCCGGGAACCTTACTCCAAAGTCAGAGTCATTAGGTCCAATTAAAGGGTTTGTTCCAAAATTATTAATATGATCAGAAATAATCATTAAGTCTCCCGGATGAAAGGATTCGTTCACTCCGCCTGCTGCATTTGTTACAATCAGCGTTTCTACACCGATTTCTTTCATTACGCGCACTGGAAACGTTACTTTATCAAGCGTATATCCTTCATAGAAGTGAAAACGTCCTTGCATAGCTACAACCGGTACGTCATGAATGGTGCCGATTACTAATTGACCAGCGTGACCTTCAACTGTTGAAACTGGAAACTCAGGAATTTCGTTGTACGGAATTTTTACCGCGTCTTCAATTTCGTCGGCTAATACACCTAGACCGGAACCTAAAATAAGCCCAATTGTTGGTGTAACAGCTGATTGATTTTTAATATATGCTGCTGCTTTTTCAATATATTCTTTTTTCATACTCCATTCCCCCTGCTTAATTCAGCTCTTTTAAAAAACTTTTTCCATGCTTAGGCATTGCCACGCCAAAATTTTCTGCTACCGTTGCACCAATATCGGCAAAAGTTTGACGAATAGAAAGTTCTTTTCCTTCTTGCATGCCTTTACTGTATACAAGAAGCGGCACGTATTCACGCGTATGATCTGTCCCATGATGAACAGGGTCATTTCCATGATCCGCTGTAACAATCAATAAATCATCTTCTTTTAATAAATCAAATACTTCTTCTAAGCGTGCATCATATTCTTCAAGTGCTTGCCCATATCCTTGCGGATCGCGGCGATGACCATAAAGAGCATCAAAATCAACTAAATTTAAGAAGCTTAAGCCTGTGAAGTCCATGTTTAAGGTATCAACCAGCTTATCCATGCCATCCATATTCGATTTGGTACGAAGAGATTTCGTTACCCCTTCCCCGTCGTAAATATCGGAAATTTTACCAATAGCAATAACATCGATGCCGTTGTCTTTTAATTCATTCATTACGGTGCGGCCAAAAGGCTTTAATGCATAGTCATGACGATTAGATGTACGCGTGAAGTTACCTGGTTCCCCTAAAAACGGGCGAGCGATAACACGTCCAATCATGTATGGATCATCGAGCGTTAATTCACGGGCAATCTCACAAATTTTGTACAATTCATCAATCAGAACAATTTCTTCATGAGCAGCAATTTGCAAAACAGAATCCGCTGATGTATACACGATTAAGTCACCTGTTTCCATATGCTGTTTTCCTAGCTCATCCAAAATTTCTGTACCAGACGCCGGTTTGTTCCCAATAATTTTTCGACCTGTTTTCTCTTCTAATTGTGAAATTAGTTCTTCTGGAAATCCGTCTGGAAACACATTAAAAGGCGTATCAATATTAAGTCCCATGATTTCCCAGTGTCCTGTCATCGTATCTTTTCCTGCGGAAGCTTCCTGCATTTTTGTATAGTAAGCTAACGGTTTTTCGGCTTTGTCAATTCCTTTAATTTCACGGATATTGCTTAGACCCAGCTTAGCCATATTAGGCATATGAAGACCGTTGCAGTGCTCTGCAATATGACCAAGCGTATCAGCACCTTTATCATTGTATTTTTCAGCATCCGGTGATTCACCGATACCTACTGAATCCATGACAATTAAAAATACGCGTTTATATGTATGCGCCATTTTATTCCCTCCAAATATCATTTATTCTCTATAAAATTCCCGTTTGGAAATATTTTAACCATCTTCTCTTATTGGTCAGAAGTCTGACCTCTCTATTAGTATAGACGCTTTTTATTTTTTTGTACACAGGAATGAAAGTGTTTTCAATCAAAAAAACCAATGTCTATGAGCTCATTGGACATTGGAATCTTCCTATGCTCGCGGATGAAACTGATTGTATACATCTTTTAAACGAGCTTTTGTGACATGTGTATAAATTTGAGTGGTCGAAATATCCGCGTGCCCGAGCATTTCTTGAACCGCTCTCAAGTCTGCGCCGTTCTCTAACAAATGAGTAGCAAACGAATGCCTTAAAGTATGAGGAGTTAATTCTTTTTCAATTTTTGCTTCAGAAGCTAGCTTTTTTAATATTTTCCAAAAACCCTGTCTTGTTAAGCGCCTTCCGTGATGATTAACAAAGAGTGCTTTGTCCTGCTCCTTTTGCTTTGTTAAAATACTTCGGCTATGCTGTAAATACTCTTCAATAGCCTCTGTTGCTAGCCTTCCGATAGGGACAATTCTTTCTTTGTTCCCTTTTCCGATACAGCGAATAAATCCCATCGTCAAATGTGCATCATCGATATTCAAGTTGACAAGTTCAGACACACGAATTCCAGTAGCGTAAAGCAATTCAAGCATCGCTTTATCCCGTATGCCAAAAGGCGTAGAAGTATCAAACACATTTAACAGCGCCTCTACTTCCTCAGCGTTTAACACTTTTGGCAGCTTACGCTCAAGCTGCGGAGTATCAATATGAACGGACGGATCTGTATCCGCTGCTTTTTCCCTTAGTAAAAATTGATGAAAAGATCTAGTTGAAGCCACATGTCTCGCAATCGTTTTAGACGACTTTTGCTGATCACTTAAATATTTCAGAAAATTAACTATGTGGAGCCTTGTTACTTCATTAAATGATTTCAGCTGCTCTACATGCTCCAAATATTGAGCATATTTTTTTAAATCTCGTTCATATGAATCAATCGTATTTTTCGCCAGTCCCCGCTCTACTACTAAGTAATGAATAAAATCTTGAATTTGATCATTCAATAGCCTCTACTCCCCGTTTTGATAAAACATAAATAAACGCTCTAGCCACGTCTGATCTTTGTTCACACTTGCTTGCATGACCTTAACAGCTGAACCCGACGGCTCATCGTAACGTTTATAATTTTGATACTCTTGAGATACCCATATCATTCCAAAATAAAATAAAAGAGTAAACCCGGTAAATAAGATAAATACTTTACATGTATTATATACCATTTCAACCCATGATTTCATGAAACAATTCCTCCAATTTTTAATTCTATTAGAAGATATGCCAACTGGGACAGGTTTTATACATGTTTCTTCCCTTTATACGCTGAGTTCTCTCCTGGTCATTTCCTTTCTATAAAACCATATAGCTTATAACCTCGTCATTTCATTACCTTCTATGATTATGTACAACAAAAAACCTTCTCCATTATGGAAAAGGCTTTTACTGCTTGTCTTCTTTATCCTGACAGCGATGGCAAATGCCATGAAACGTCAAGCGGTGATCTTTAATTTTAAAATTCCATTGCTTTTCCACAATTTCTTCAACGTCTTCAAGCAAATCTTCTTGAATTTCGTCCACAGATCCACATTCCATACACACAAGGTGATGATGAAAATGTGCGGCTCCTTCTTGTCTTAAATCGTAGCGAGAAACGCCATCGCCAAAGTTTATTTTATCAACAATTTTAAGTTCAGTTAACAATTCTAACGTACGATAAACAGTTGCCAATCCAATTTCCGGAGACTTTTCCTTGACGAGGAGATATACATCTTCGGCACTTAAATGATCCTCTTCATGTTCAAGAAGTACTCTTACAGTCGCCTCACGTTGAGGTGTCAATTTATAGCTAGCTGAGTGCAACTGCTGCTTAATTCGCTCAATTCGACTTTCCATAATTATTCCCTCCCTCGCCATTCACTAATCCATTATATCAGATGTGTCGAGGGTGTCAAAATAAAGTTATTATTAATAAGAAAAAAGAATTCTTTTTATTTAATACTTATTCTTACTTATTTAATAGAGCCATTACACTTTTCATTAAAGTAGGTGATACATAAGCTTCAACCGTAGCTGCACAGGCAATCAAACAAATCATTGCAATCATCGTGCCGCTATAGCGTAAAAAGGATGCGGAAATAGGCTCCGCTGCTTTTTTAAAAAACTGCTGCCGCACCAGCTTCAAAGAAAATGCAACTGAAGCTGCAGAAAGAATCAAAAATGCCGGTATGAGAAAGATATTTTGCGGCATAACAGATACAAAAGATAGTACAAAACCGGAAAGTCCCATTTGATTGACTAAAAATCCTACGGTAAAGCCTATCACCATTCCTTTTAAAAACAACAAAATCAACACTACGGGCAAACCAATAATTGCAATTCCTAATATCCAAATGAGTCCCAAGTATTTAACATTGTGAAAAAAACTCTGCTGAAACATTTCAACGCTGCTTGCTACTTCTCCACTCTTCACCTGTCCGAAAAACCGGTTTAAATAAAAGTACAGGTCTTCTTTTTGATCAAGCGTCAAACTATTTACAACAATAGCCCCAAAAATGATTCCCATTAAAAACAGCACAGTCACAAATAAATAAATGGAACTGTTTTCTTGAAAATGTCTTGCATACGATAATGGCAATTGTTTTTTTCTCATCGTCTTCCTCCTATTAATCGCTTAATAGAGTGTATGATAGAGTACAAAAACTATGCCAAGAATCTTTTAAATCTATCACATAAAAAAAGAGGTTGAGACATAACGAAATCAATCCAATCTAAAGACGAACAAATAGGATAAATGAGCTAGTATGGTCGCTTGTTACACCTCTGTTGATTTCCGTGCAAGACTTCGCTTTCCGCGGGCGGCCGATGAGCCTCTTCGTCGCTTACGCTCCTGCGGGTTCTCACTGATTCCGCTTCTCCCATAGGAGTCTTCGCCTTGCCCTCCAATCCACAGCTAGAAGCAACTACATGCATGAAATCTACGTTCACCATCACCATGAAAAAATCCGAACGAGTTGAATTCTCAATTAAGAGTCTCTATTCATCGTTCAGATCTTCCTTTGACTAAAATACGTTTGTCCCAGCCTCCTTTTCTATTCAGCTTACTAGTCCATCTGCTTTGGACTCACAGTCGATTGGCACTACATTTTTTAAAAGAGTTAGAAGTGAACAAAATTTTAATATAAACTTCAAAATTGCTAGATTACCGTTCGTATGTGAAAGAAATAACTCTCTTACTCTCCTAACCCGCTTTTTAACTGTAAGTATTGCACAGCATATGCTGTTTTTGCATCATAAATTTCCTTGTTTTGAATAAGAGTAAGAGCCTCATCTACAGTAACTTCCATCACTTCAACAAATTCATCTTCGTCTAATTCCGCTTTGGTAGTCATCACTTTTAAATCTTCCGCTAAATAAAGGTGAACCAACTCATCCGCAAAACCTGGTGATGTATAAAAAGAAATAATATGACTAAGTGAATCCGTTGTATAACCAGTTTCTTCTTCTAACTCACGTTTTGCCGTCACAATCGGCTCTTCTCCTTTTTCTAGCTTGCCCGCTGGAATTTCAACTAAAATACGATCCATCGGTCTACGATACTGCTTGACCATAACCATTTTATGATCGCTTGTTAACGCAATGACAGCTACAGCTCCAGGGTGCTTAACTACTTCTCTCGTACTTGTTTTTCCGTTTGGAAGCTCTACTTCTTCTAAGTATAAATCAATCACTCTTCCTCCAAACAGCTTTTCAGAAGACAGCATTTTTTCTGTTAAATGATCCATTTTTTACACCTCGTTCTATTTTTTTGACTCTTACATATATTCTATCATACGAATCTTGGGAGGTAGAAAAAATGAAAGTTTATGTTCATGAGAAGCAAATCATTCTGGTCGGCAAAGCATGGGAAATCAAACAAAAGTTAAAAGAATACAGCGAACAATTTCAGTATGTTGATGAGTGGACAAAAGCTATCTCTCAAAATTTCCACTCTTACAAACAACAAGCAAGCTGCAGACACTAATTGTGCTGCAGTTTTTTAATCTTCTTATTTGAGTTTCTATCTATCAAAACGCTACAATAGATAGAAACAATGAAAAAATAAGGAGTGACATATATGGAAAAAAGACGCTTAGGTACTTCAGATTTGCTTGTCAGTACATTAGGTTTAGGATGCATGTCTCTTGGAACGGAACAGAAACACGCTGTCAATATGATTGATGAAGCTCTGGAATATGGTATTAACTATTTTGATACAGCAGACTTATATGATTTTGGCTTAAACGAGGAATTTGTGGGACAAGCCCTAAAAAAACGCAGAAATGATATTATTTTAGCCACAAAAGTGGGGAATCGCTGGAATGATGCAAAAGACAGCTGGACGTGGGATCCGTCTAAGGTTTACATAAAAAATGAAGTAAAAGAAAGCCTGCGCCGGCTTCAAACGGATTACATCGATTTATATCAACTGCATGGAGGAACCGTTGAAGATAACATTGAAGAAACGATTGAAGCATTTGAAGAATTAAAACAAGAAGGCGTCATTCGCTACTATGGCATTTCATCTATACGCCCGAATGTGATTCGAGAATATGTACAACACTCTTCTATCGTTAGTGTAATGATGCAATACAGCTTGTTAGACAGACGTCCTGAAGAAAGTGCACTTCCTCTTTTACATGATAACAGCATTAGCGTTGTAGCTAGAGGTCCAGTAGCCAAAGGGCTGCTAACGGAAAAAGGAGAACAAAAGCTTGCTGCATTCAAAGGTAAGGGCTACTTAGATTATAGCAGTATGGAATTAGCAAAAACCATAGAAGCATTTCGTCACGTACGACCAAATCACTCTCTAAATTCAACTGCACTTCAATACTGTTTGGCTAATCCTACAGTAGCTTCAGTTGTAGCAGGAGCAAGCTCTTCTTCCCAGCTTCGTGAAAACGTAGAAGCTGTCGGGACTTCCCCGCTTCAGCCTACTGAAGTTAACAAGCTGCAGTCGATCTTTAAAGCAAATCAATATGAGGCTCATCGTTAAAAAATAAAAGCGCCTTTATCGGCGCTTTTATTTTTTAAATTCAGACCAGTTCATATCACTCTCATTTAACAGTTCTTCAAACGACTTATTTTTTTCTTTTTCTTTTCGAATTCGAGCGGCTTCTTTACGCTCTAATTCTTTCCGCTCTTCTTCTTTTAAAGAAAGCGCCTGTTTTTTAGCTTGAAGCTGTTTTAATAAGCTATCATTTAGCTGATCTTTAATGCTGAGCTGCTCACTTTGTTTTTGTGCTGATTGTTTTTGCTTTTTTTTAGCCATCACAATTCCCCCGCTACTTTAATTGAGAGATATTGTATCATATTGTTGCTTTTGTTACCAAAAATCAAAACGCATCTAGTTTTACATGTTCATCAATGATTAAATTTGGCTCTGTAGACTGTTGAATATCTTCGATCGTATAGCCTTTCGCTACTTCAACAAGCTTTAAACCTTCTTCCGTAATGTCAATAATCGCGCGATCTGTAATAATGCGATCTACTACCCCTTTACCTGTCAGAGGGAGGCTGCACTCATTTAAGATTTTAGGCTCACCTTTTCTTGTCACGTGTTCCATAATGACAATAATACGCTGCGCTCCGTGAACTAAATCCATTGCACCGCCCATTCCTTTAATCATTTTTCCAGGGATCATCCAGTTTGCCAAGTCACCAGTTTTTGAGACTTCCATTCCTCCTAGAATCGCAATATTAATATGCCCTCCGCGAATCATTCCAAATGATTCAGCACTGTCAAAGTAAGCAGCCCCTTTTGTCGCCGTTACGGTTTCTTTGCCTGCATTAATTAAATCAGGGTCTACTTCTCCTTCTTTTGGATATGGCCCGATTCCTAGCAGGCCATTTTCAGACTGAAGTACCACCGTTTTATTATCTGAGATATGATTAGCCACAAGCGTTGGAATACCAATTCCAAGGTTTACATAAAATCCGTCCAAAATTTCTTTTTCAGCACGTTTTGCAATTCGCTCTCTCACATTCACGCCGTTTTCAATCATGAAAAATCTCTCCCCTTTTGTTATTTTTGAACGGTTAAACGCTCAATACGTTTTTCTTGTTCACCAATAATTAACGATTGAACATATACACTCGGTGTATGGATAATATTTGGATCAAGTGAACCTGTTGGATGAAGTTCCTCAACTTCTGCTATCGTCACTTTTCCCGCTGCTGCAATCATTGGGCTAAAATTCCGCGCTGTCTTGTTATACACTAAGTTCCCCATATGATCGGCTTTCCAAGCTCTGACCAAACTAAAATCAGCTTTTAACGCTTCTTCTAATAAATATTCTTTTCCACCAAACACACGAACTTCTTTCCCTTCAGCAATTGGTGTGCCCACTCCGGCTGGTGTATAAAATGCCGGTATGCCTGCTCCGCCGGCACGGATTTTTTCAGCTAGCGTGCCTTGAGGAAGCAATTCTACTTCAATTTCCCCTGACAATACTTGTCTTTCAAACTCTTTATTTTCTCCCACGTAAGAACCAATCATTTTTTTAATTTGTTTGTTTTTCAGAAGCAGCCCAAGTCCCCAGTCGTCTACGCCGCAGTTGTTTGAAATGACCGTTAAATCTTTTGCCCCTGTTTCAACTAACGCTAAAATTAAATTTTCTGGAATTCCACATAACCCAAAGCCACCGACCATAATCGTAGCACCGTCGTGAATATCCTTCACCGCTTCTTTAAACGACGTATGTACTTGTTTCATACATAACCACCCCTTCGTTATTTTTGAAAACGCTTTCTAATCTATTATAAAAGATTTTTATTTCTTTTTAAATATATATATAACTGAAAATTATAATTTAATCATTTTTTTGTCAAAAAAGTTATATTAGTGGACAAAGTTCAGAGGAAAATAAAAACGCCACGGGTTCCAAAGCAGTATGTTTGGAATCTGTGGCGTTGTGATATAGCCTTAATGTTAGTTAAAACTATATCAAATTAAGGACGTTCAACAATTGTTGCAACGCCTTGGCCTCCGCCAATACATAACGTTGCTAACCCAAGTTTTGCGTCGCGTTTTTGCATTTCATGAATGAGTGAAACAAGGACACGTGTACCACTCGCACCAATAGGATGTCCAAGAGCAATTGCTCCACCATTTACGTTTAAAATATCATGGTTAAATTGAAGTTCACGATCCACAGCGATTGACTGTGCAGCGAACGCTTCGTTTGCTTCTACTAATTGAACATCTTCTAATGAAACAGCAGCTTTTTCTAGCGCCTTTTTCACTGCGCTTACAGGACCGATTCCCATAATGCTTGGGTCTACTCCAGCAGTTGCGTTAGCTTTAATAGACACTAATGGTGTTAGGCCTAACTCGTCTGCTTTTTTACGGCTCATTACTACTACCGCAGCTGCACCGTCATTAATACCAGATGCGTTACCAGCTGTTACAGAACCGTCTTTTTTGAATGCCGGACGTAGCTTTCCTAAACTTTCAGCCGTTGTACCTGCACGCGGGAACTCATCTTGTTCAAAAATAGTTACTTGACCTTTTCTTCCAGGCACTTCTACTGGCACAATTTCATCTGCGAAACGACCAGATTGAATAGCTGCTTCTGCTTTTTGCTGACTTGAAGCCGCAAACGCATCTTGTTCTTCGCGAGTAATTTCATATTTATCACACAGGTTTTCAGCTGTAACGCCCATATGGTAGTCGTTAAATGCACACCATAATCCATCTTGAATCATGCTGTCGACTACTTTTTGGTCGCCCATTTTAAACCCATTACGTGCATTTTTTAATAAGTATGGTGCTTGGCTCATGTTTTCCATTCCACCAGCAACAATCACATCAGCATCCCCAGCAAGAATCGCTTGTGTAGCGAGATGTACTGCTTTTAGTCCTGATCCGCATACTTTATTGATGGTTAATGCTGAAACAGTTTCAGGTAAACCTGCTGCTAAAGTTGCTTGGCGTGCTGGATTTTGTCCTAACCCTGCTTGTAGGACATTTCCCATAATAACTTCATCTACTTCGTTTGCTGATACCCCTACTTTGTTTAAAGCTTCTTTAATTACAGTACCACCTAAAGTTGTTGCGGATACATTTTGTAAGCTTCCCCCAAAGCTGCCGATTGCTGTACGTACAGCGCTTACAATGACTACTTCTGTTTGACCCATGTCGAAAACCTCTCCTTACTGTTTGATTACTGTGATTAACTGTCACCTGTATTATTTTCGACACCGCTTGCGAAATTCCTCTTTTTTTGTAAAAATTTATAATTTTTATTGAATTTTAATTTTTTAGAATTAGAATAAGTATTAGTAAGCGTTTACATTACGGAAGGAGAGCGGTTTATGGGATTTCCTGAAAAAGTAACAATTATAGAAGTTGGTCCACGAGACGGGCTTCAAAATGAAAAAAATTTTGTTCCAACTGATAAAAAAATTAATTTTATCAAAAAATTAAAAGAAGCTGGACTATCTGAAATCGAAATTACTTCCTTTGTTTCTCCAAAATGGGTTCCTCAAATGAAAGATGCTTCTACTGTTGCAAATACATTTCAGCCTGACACATGCCGGAACATCGTGCTTGTGCCGAATCAAAAAGGCTTGGAAAAAGCACTGCAAGCTAATTGTCGCTCCGTTGCGCTGTTTATTGGCGTAAGCGATACGTTTAATCAAAAAAATATTAATAAAAACACCAAAGAAGCTGTACAAACGCTGCTCCCTCTCATTCAACAGCTCAAACAACAAGAATGTTTTATTCGAACTTGCATTTCGACCTCCTTTTATTGTCCATATGAAGGAAAGATAAATGAGCATGACGTGCTGACTCTTTGCGAAAGCTTTGTGGAAGCTGGAGTGGATGAGCTAAGCGTCGCCGATACGATTGGCATGGCAAATCCTAAAGATGTCTTTTCACTTTTCTCGAAATTAAAACAAAGATTTCCCCACACGTTACTTGCTGCACACTTTCACGATACGAGAGGATTAGCCATTGCAAATATCTACGCCGCTCTGCAAGCTGGTATCAACAGGTTCGATTCATCCGCTGGCGGATTAGGTGGATGTCCATTCGCTAAGGGAGCAACAGGAAACGTAGCTACGGAAGATCTTGTCTTTATGCTTCATGAAATGGGTATCCCGACTTCTATTAATGTAGAAAAGCTGCTCGAAGCGGTTGATTTTATTGCTCCTTACATTTCAAGACAGATTGAAAGCAAGCAGTATTCTTTGTTTGCACAGCGTTAAAAATTAGGTTTTTATGAGAGCGATGCTATAATGAATAATAGCTATATTAACAAAAGGAGCCGCTAATCATGAAAAAATGGCTATTATTAATAGGAAGTATTCTCGGAGCATTTGCCGCTCTTGGCGTCTTTTTTACAAATCAAATGATGTACATCCGTAAAAAGACCGACAAAGTCATTATTGACCGCGATACAGAAGATGGCTTTTATGATGAGAAAGTCTATAACGCTCTTCCTAAAGAAGCATTTGTACTCCCTTCTTCTCTAGGCTATAACATCGCTGGAACCGTTATCAAACAATACGATAACAACCGATTTATGATTCTTTCACACGGAGTTACAGTTCATTCACTGAACTCTATGAAATATGCTCGGCTTTTTCTGAAGCTTGGATGGAACGTCGTTCTTTATGATCATCGCCGTCACGGCAAGTCTGAAGGGAAAACAACGAGCTACGGCTATTATGAAAAACTGGACCTTCAATCCATTGTTCACTGGGTAAAAGAACAATTTGGTTCAACTATTTCCCTTGGTATTCACGGTGAGTCTATGGGAGCTGCGACCACTCTTCTGTATGCTGGAATGGAAGATGGAGCGGATTTTTATATTGTCGATTGCCCTTTTTCTGACTTGGAAGAACTTCTTGCCTATCGTTTAAAACAAGATTTCCACCTACCCAAACAGCTTGTGATGCCGGCAGCTAATATTATTTTAAAATGGCGAGAAGGCTATTCATTTAAAGATGTATCACCCATTTCAGTCGTAGACCAAATCAAACATCCTGTTCTGTTTATTCATAGTAAAGAAGATGACTATATTCTTCCTAAAATGACGGAGCAGCTGCATGCTAAAAAAATGGGAGCAAAGCGGCTGTATTTGGCACCTGTAGGCACTCATGCCCGCTCATATGCTGATAATCCAGTGGAATATGAACAAGTTATTGAAGCATTTTTAGAAAAAATACAAAAAGAAGCGCTTTAAAGCGCTTCTTTTGTTTTATCGATAAATGACATGCGCGGATTTAAAATTTGAGAAGGACATTTTAGCATAAACGTATATGCACTTTCATTGTAATCAATCGTCATATTATCATCTAAAAATACTTGCTTTGTTTTTTCGACGAGAACAGGAACAAAATTTGTCTCAATGGTTATATCATCGCTCTCTTTTTCATCAACAATCCATAGCGTCGTTACACCGCTCACGACACAGCCGCATCCATCCGTATCGTATTTTAATTTTAAATACGGCGAAGAATCTTTTCCGTACTTTTCTTGTACTTTTGCTATCGCTTTATCAGTAAAGGTAATATTCATTTTCCTTTAACTCCTTTTAAACTAATAGTATAAACAAACGAAAATTGCTTATATAATGAGTATAATACACATCTCGCTTTCGTTAAACTCCGGCGCTTCATATAGATGTGTATAAAAAGGAGGTTATTCTATGGCAAAAGTACAAATTAAAGTAATGGATAATGGCTCTTTTCGTGTAACGGGAGACGTTGAATTAATTGATGCAGACGGCAACAAATTTGAAACAAAGCCGACATTTTCACTATGCCGATGTGGCATGTCGCAAAAGATGCCCTTTTGCGACGGAAATCATAAAGGAAAGTTCGACTCTTGTGTGCGCGCTGCAAAAATTTTAGACGAGCAGTAGATTTTATAGAAATTCAGCCTTACTGAAAGAAAGCATTACCGAAAAACATTGGTAACCTGTGGTTAAAGCACAGGTTATTTTCTATTAAACGCATCTCCTGCCAACTTTTCTACGAGCCCTGGAGCAAGCTGATACACCTTCGAACCTATGTTCATCCACTTAGGCAAGTTGACTTCTCGCTTTGGTTTTCCAATAATATTGACCGTTTTTTCAGCTACATATTGAGGTGTTAACATAAACTTTTCTACACTTTTTTCATAGTTTCCTGATTGATCTGCTATTGAAAAGAAATTGGTTTGAATAGGACCTGGATTCACTGCCGTTACATAGATATCTGTTTTCGCTAATTCCATTCGCAAGCTGTTAGTAAACCCTAGCACAGCATGTTTAGAAGCTGAATAGCCACTGGACTTAGGCGTTGCCAGCTTGCCTGCTTGAGAAGCGATATTAATAATATGTCCTTTGTTTTCTTTTAGCATATAAGCTAAAATTTCTTGTGTACATGCAATTAATCCAATAACATTGACTTGAAACATGGATGCAATTGTCGAAATAGATGCTTCTTTCACTTCTTCAAACACACCAAAACCCGCATTATTAATCAGCACATCAACAAGCTTAATTTCACTCATCATTTTCTGAACAACTCTTTTGACTTCCTCTACATTCGCTACGTCAGCTTTATATATGTGAGAGGTAATACCATACTTTTGATTGATTTGCTCAGCTACTCGCTGCAACTTTTCTTCTGTACGTGCAAGTAAAACGGGGACACCCCCTCTTTTGGCTACTTCATAAGCTAAATGTTCTCCAAGACCTCCTGAAGCGCCTGTAATTACAACATGTTGGTTCTTTAACGAGGATTTCAAATATAACACACCTTTTTTATAAGTTAAGAGCACACAGAATAAATAAGGGTACTTCCTTTTTCATGTGTACTGATTTTATTTGCATCTTCCAAAAAATCAAGCTGGCCAATTGTTTCAGAAAGAGTTAGTCCTAGTTCTTTTTCATAAATAGTAGGAAATAGCTGTTTGCAAATATCAAACGCTGTTTGAGGGCGTTCTTGGATCATACTAAGCACTTTATCCGCTCGGTCGCTCTGCTTTTGTAGCCTCTCTTGTACAAGTTCACGAACATGTAATACTTCATCTCCATGCCCTGTATAGATACAGTTTATCTCTAAGTCAAGCAGCCTCCTTAATGAATGGTTATATTGAAGAAGCGTTTTAGGCCGCTCACTGCTTGGCTTCATAGGAGGTTCAATAAGCGGATTGGATGAAATATGCTTTAACAGCAAATCTCCTCCAATCATAACCGATGTTTTTTCATTGTATAATGCAATATGGCTTTGAGCATGCCCCGGCACTTCGAGCACTTTCCAACTCTCTAGACCTGGAATGTAATCTCCTTCCTGAACAGAGGTTGTGAGAGAACGGTGACAAGAATACTTCATTGATGCTTTTAAACGTTTTAAATACGGGCGAAACCTTTCATCTACGCCGGCTTTTATAAAGTGCTCTTCAAAAAAAGCATCGTACCACTCAAAAAAATCTGGATTTTTAGAAATCCAAGGCTGATTTTTCTCATGTCCGACTATAGCGATATCTTTATCAAAAAAATCAAGCATTCCTACGTGATCAGGATGGTGATGGGTTAGGACAACTTGCTTAATATCATCTGGTTTTAATCCTATGTCGTTAAGCTTTTCTTTAAATACAGACCACGCTGCCTCTGTTTTAATACCGGCATCGACTAGCGTAACGGTCTGACCTTTTATAACAAAAACATTCACATCTCCTACCGCAAAAGGAGTAGGCAGCACAATTTTATATAATTGCTCATTCATCTGTATTTTTGCTCCTTTACCATCGCATTTTCTTTTAAGTTTACACGATTTTTCCCGTTATTTATACAATTGCGTTCGTTTTCTGAAAATTACATTGACATCCCTCTCTTTTTCATTGCATAATGACAGAAATGTAGTGAAGTTTTATTCATATCTTTAGATAACTATGCATTTTATAAAGAAGAGATACACAAACACAAACCTTTAACAGATACTGAAATCTCAGTATCTGTTTTCATTGGATAGCAAATGACTGGAGGAACTTTTAATGAAAACGGATCTAAACATCGCCTTTATCGGAGCAGGATCAATGGCTGAAGCCATGATTTCAGGGCTGCTGTCGGATAACAAGCTTCGCCCTAATCAAATCACCGTAACGAATCACAGCAACGATAAAAGACTTCACGAACTTCGAAATGCCTATGGAATTAACATTACGCGTAATCATGCCTTGTTAATTGAAAAAAGCGATATTGTCGTCCTTGCTATTAAACCAAAAGACGTAGCGGAAAGCATTGATACGATTAAGTCCTATATCCGTCCGTACCACCTTGTTCTCTCTGTTTTAGCAGGTGTATCGACTGCCACAATTGTGACCTTGTTTGACCAAGAAGTCGCGGTTGTAAGAGCTATGCCAAACACATCCGCCTCTATTGGATTATCGGCTACAGCCATTGCACCCGGCAAGTTTGCTACCGCAGAGCATATGAATATTACTACTGCATTATTTGAAACAATTGGTACGGTTACAAGTGTAGAAGAAGAGCAGCTTCATGCTGTAACAGGACTGTCCGGAAGCGGCCCAGCTTATGTTTATTATCTAGTAGAAGCAATGGAAAAAGCAGCTGAAAAACAAGGATTGGATACGTCCGTGTCAAATGAACTAATTCTTCAAACTCTTATCGGTGCTGCCGAAATGTTAAAACAATCACCTAAAACGCCAGCTGTTCTTCGAAAAGAAGTGATGAGTCCTGGCGGTACAACAGAAGCTGGAATCGAACAGCTTATTTCTCATAACTTCCAAGAAGCGATGATGCAGTGTATTGAACAAGCTACCATTCGCTCTAAATATTTAGGAGATACGATTGACGAAAAAATCGCGAGTAAACGTTCGTAAAGGTTAACCTCTTTCAAAGAAAAGAAAGAGGTTTTTTTATGACCAAAAATGGTTAAGCAGGTTATGTGAAAGAAAATTCAGTGCGGTGATATAATAACTTTTGTTTAGAGTATCGAAATAATTGGAGGTTAAACCGAATGACAACAAAACTATTTTCACCTTATACAGTGAAAGATGTAACATTAAAAAACCGAATTGTAATGTCACCAATGTGCATGTATTCATGCGAAAAAGAAGACGGAGTAGTAACCGACTTTCATATGGTTCATTACACAACTCGTGCAGTTGGACAAGTAGGTCTCATTATGGTTGAAGCCTCAGCTGTCGTGCCACAAGGGCGTATCTCAGCTCAAGACTTAGGAATTTGGAATGATGAGCAAAGAGATGGATTAAAGAAACTTGTAACACAGCTAAAAGAAAACGGTGCAAAAACGGCTATTCAACTTGCACACGCAGGACGTAAAGCAACTGTTGAAGGCGATATTTATGCTCCTTCTGCTATTGCTTTTGATGATAAAAGCAAAACGCCGGTCGAAATGGCCACAGAACAAATTCATGAAACATTGCTGCCTTTAAAGAAAGCGCTCAACGCTCAAAAGAAGCTGGGTTTGATATTATCGAACTTCACGCAGCACACGGTTATTTAATACATCAATTCCTATCACCGCTAAGCAATAAGCGCAGCGACGAATACGGCGGCAACGCAGAAAATCGCTATCGTTTCTTAAAGGAAATTATTGAAGCTGTGAAAACAGATTGGGACGGCCCTTTATTTGTCCGCGTTTCTGCTTCTGACTACACAGAAGGCGGATTAACAGTAGATGATTACGTTGTATTTGCAAAATGGATGAAAGAACAAGGCGTCGACTTAGTTGATGTTAGTTCCGGTGCTCTTGTACACGCTCCAATCAACGTATACCCTGGCTATCAAGTGCCGTTTGCAGATAAAATTAAACAGCAAGCGAATATTGATACAGGCGCAGTTGGGTTAATTACATCCGGACGACAAGCAGAAGAGATTCTGCAAAGCGAACGCGCTGATTTAATTTTTGTTGCGCGCGAACTTCTACGCGATCCGTACTTCCCGCGCACAGCGGCAAAAGAACTAAATGAAACAATTTCAGCACCCGTTCAATACGAACGCGGATGGTAAAAAAAGACGAGGATCTCCTCGTCTTTTTTTATGAAATCGTAAACCTTTTCAAGTCTTCTGCTATATCGGTATTCGGGAAAATTTCTTTTGCTCCTTCTGCTAACCGGCTGACTGCATCTCCTTGGTAACGCGAGCTAATATGGGATAAAATAAGACGCTGAGCGGATGCTGTTTTAGCGATTTCAGCGGCTTCTTTTGCAGTAGAATGGAAATAGTTGTAAGCCAAATCTTCATCTCCCGCTGCAAAAGTAGCTTCGTGAATTAACACATTCGCATGCATAGCAAGCTGGACACTTTGCGTACACCTTCTTGTATCTCCTAAAATCGTGATGACCTTACCTTTTTTAGGTTCTCCTACAAACTCTTTTCCGTTAATAAGGCGCCCATCTTTTAATACCACTTCTTTTCCTTCTTTTAACTCCTGATAATGAGGCCCTGGGGGAATACTCATTTCTTTTAAACGCTGAACGTCCAGTGATCCTGGCAAATCCTTTTCGACAATTCGGTATCCATAAGATAAAATGCCATGTTCAAGTTTGCCAAACTCCACTGAAAAAGTTTCATCTTCAAAAATCGTTCCACTTTCATTTTCCTCTTCTATTTCAACAATCTCTAAAGGATATTGCAGGTGTGTTTGACTTACAGCCAGCGTGACTTCAATAAATTCTTTAATTCCTTTTGGCCCGTATACAGTAAGCAGTGATTCTCCTCCTTGAAACGAACGGCTTCCAAGAAGTCCAGGTAATCCATAAATATGATCACCGTGAAGGTGTGTAATAAAAATTTTCTCAATTCGCCTCGGTTTAACGGTTGTATGTAAAATTTGATGCTGTGTTGCTTCTCCGCAATCAAAAAGCCATACTGCCCCTCTTTCTTGCAAAAGTTCAAGCGCAAGGGATGAAACATTCCTCTGTTTTGCCGGTACTCCTGCACCCGTTCCTAAAAATAACAATTCCATTTTCTACTTCCTCCTTCACACGCACAAAAAGCCTGTAAGTATATTATACAGGCTTTTTGCAAACTTACCTATTTGATGCTGTCAAGCGCATACGTAATAGTAGCTAACAGCAGCTCAATATCACTTTCCTCAATATTCAACGGCGGTGAAAGCGTAAGAACATTATTATAGCCCGCTACCGTGGCTCCATTTTTCCCAATAATGACTCCTTTGCTTTTGCATTTAGCAATCACTTCATTTACAAGATTAACGTCTAACGGTTCCTTTGTTTGCTTATCAGCTACAAGTTCAATTCCAATTAAAAGCCCTTTGCCTCTTACGTCTCCAACGTATGGGTGACTATCAATAAGCAGCTTCAATTCACTTAACACGTAAGCTCCGAGCTGTTTAGAACGACCAAAAAGATTTTCTCTCTCCATAATTTCTAAATTCTTTAACGCCAATGCACACGCTGCTGGACTCCCGCCAAATGTATTAACATGGCGAAAATAATCGTACTGATCGCTATCTTTGAACGCTTCATAAATTTCTTTTTTAACAGCGGTTGCAGAAAGCGGAAGGTATGCGCTTGTGATCCCTTTTGCCATGGTAATGATATCTGGTTTTACATCGTAATTCATAAAACCAAAAGCTTCTCCTGTACGTCCAAAGCCACAAATAACTTCATCTACAATCAAAAGTGCACCGTGTTTTTCACACGTTTCTTTTACGCCTTTCATATAATTTTGAGGCGGTAAAAGAATTCCTCCTCCTGTAATAATTGGCTCCATAATCACAGCGGCAATGGTTTCGCTTAGCTCCCACGTCATAACATTGTCAATATCTTTTACAGATTGAAGCTCTTCTTTTGGCGCATGGTAGTCATCTTGCCCTCGGTACGAATCAGGCGGCGCAACGTGAATAAAGCCAGGAGCAAGCGGTTCATATTTATATTTACGCTGAGCTTGGCCAGTTGCTGCTAGCGCGCCCATTGAATTTCCGTGATACCCTCGGTAACGCGAAATAAACTTGTAGCGAGAATGCTCTCCTTTTTGCTGATGGTACTGACGCACAATTTTAAAAGCCGTTTCATTTGCTTCAGATCCGCTATTTGAAAAGAAGATAACATAGTCATCACCTAGCATTTCATTTAGCTTTTCTGCTAGTTTGATAGCAGGTACGTGAGATTGCGTGAGCGGAAAATAAGCCAATTCTTTTAGCTGCTCATAAGCTGCAACCGCTAATTCATCCCGTCCATATCCGGTATTTACACACCAAAGCCCTGCCATTGCATCTAAGTAGCGATTTCCTTGTTCATCAGTAACCCAAGCACCTTTTGCTTTTGTCGCTACCACCGTTGCATCCGGGCTATATGGTTTCATTCCATGCCATACATACTGATCATCTTTTGCACGCAAATCTTTTTCATTTTGACTGACCTGTACCATCTTATCCACTCCCAAATCGCTAGCGCGTATTTTTTTCTGTATGAAAAGACTTCGACAAGATGCCGAAGTCACTTGCTATATTCATCTATATGTTAAAAATCAAAGCGTGATGTAACCATCTTTTTACGTGTAAAAAAGTTCAAACCGTCTTTGCCGTTTACATGCAAATCTCCGTAAAAAGAGTCTTTCCATCCTGAGAATGGGAAGAATGCCATTGTGGCAGGTACTCCTACGTTAATGCCAAGCATACCAGCATCGGCTTCTTCTCTAAATTGACGCACTGCTTTAGCATCTTTTGTATAAATCGTTGCTCCATTTCCGAAACGAGATTTTTCCATATACCGAAGTGCTTCGTCTAACGTGTCAGCGCGAAGCAAGCTAAGTACAGGTGCAAAAATCTCTTCTTTAGCAATGGTCATATCAGGAGTAACGCGGTCAAAAATCGTTGCTCCTAAGAAATTACCTTCTGCATGTTCATCCATTTCTTTGCGTCCGTCACGAATGAGTTCCGCTCCTTCTTTCATGCCGAGTTCAATATAATCCAGCACTTTATCACGGTGCTCTTTTCGAATCACAGGTGTTAGAAGCACTTCATCATCAAAACCGCTTCCCATAATTAATTCATCTGCTTTTTGTTTTAGTTTTGAAACGAATTCATCGCCTTTTTCACCTACCACGACAACGGCGCTGCACGCCATGCATCGCTGACCAGCACTTCCATAAGCCGAGCTGATAATATGTGATACCGCTTTATCCATATCGCAGTCTGGCATCACAACATGATGATTTTTAGCGCCGGATAAAGCTTGAACTCGTTTTCCTTGAGCAGCAGCTTGTTCATAAACATATTTTGCTACCGGCTGCGACCCGACGAATGAAATCGCTTTAACTTTTTCATGTTCAATTAATCCGTTAACGACGTCATGCGCACCGTGCACAATATTTAACAATCCATCTGGTGCTCCTGCTTCTGTAAAAAGTTCAGCAAGTCGCGTTGCTAAAAGCGGCGTTCGCTCAGACGGTTTTAACACAAAGGTATTTCCACATACAATTGCAAGAGGGAACATCCAAAGCGGTACCATCATCGGAAAATTAAAAGGTGTGATGCCGCCGACGACACCAAGTGGAAAGCGGAACATTTCAGAATCAATTTCTTCCGCTATGTTATTTAATGATTCACCCATTAATAAAGTAGGAGCACCTGCGGCAAACTCCACGCATTCAATACCTCGCTGTACTTCACCGTAAGCTTCTTTAAAAGCCTTACCGTTTTCTTGTACAACTAATTTAGCTAACTCTTCATGATGCTTAACTAGTAAATGCTGAAACGCAAACATTAATCTTGCTCGTTTTGGAGCAGGAACGTTACGCCACGTTTCAAATGTTTTTTGCGCTGTTTCCACCGCATTAGCTACATCTTCTTTTGTAGAAAGCGGTACTTTTGCAATGACTTCTCCAGTCGATGGATTAATCACCTCTCCAAATTCTTTCCCTGCCGTATCCACCCATTTTCCGCCCACGTAATTTTTTAACACCTGCGTATCATTATTCACAACTGACATATCGCTTGGCCTCCTCGAAAAATAAGAAATGACAAATCTACCTTTATTATTGAATAAATAAATGGCAGTTGCATTAGACAAAATGTGAAACAACTCTAGATTCTCGTTTCACATTTTGCGCAGTGAACTCGTAGAAAGCTTGAACTAAAATGTACATATAGTAAAATCAGCTTCAACGTAAAAAAACAGCTGTTTCCAGCTGCTTACTTATCCGTTTATAAATTCCGTGCGAGACTTTTTCATCATAAACAAATATTCATATGCCATAATCATAAACTCAATCGCCAGTCGTTTTTCCGGCTCCATAAAATCTGCACCCAACAGCTTTTCTAATTTTTCAATGCGGTGATACAGCGTTTGTCGGACAATATATAAACGCTTAGCCGTCTCTTGTTTAGATCCATTGCATGCTAAATAAATTTTTAATGTTTCCATGAGCTTTGCATTATATGTCTCATCATATGTAATAACGGGCTGCAAATATTCAAATACCACTTCCTGTAAGTCTTCGTGCTGGTGTAAAAGAGAAATAATTCGGTACATATGCAAATCATCATAAAAATGAATAATTGTTTGTTTTTGCAGCATTTCTTGAATGGAAATTGTCTCTTTAGCTGTTTCATAGCTTTTATGCATACAGTCAAGCTGTTCACAATATTGACCAATTCCGATAAAGCTAATGGCGTTCCGCTTTGAGTTTTCATCTGATTCGTATTGATTCATCCAGCGATGAAGGCTATTTTCTAATCTCTCTCTCCATGTACTAACCATTCGTTTGTTTAAGAGAATAAATAATACTTCGCGATTTCGCTCGGAGACTAATAAGTGAAAGCCTTCTTGTTCAAAGATGCTTCGCAAGATAAGCTTAAAATACGTTCGATCAAACTTTTCCCGTCTTTGCCACTTACAGCAAACAACGACACCCCCGCGAATAGGAGAGTCTGAACACACTTCGTGCATAGAATCTTTTATTTGTTCAAGAGTTAACTCTCCGTTCATCCATTTCGTCATCCATTCGGTTTCATCCACTCTTTTTTTCTCTTCGACATACAGGTCCTTCAAAAAATGCTGAGCAAGTGCTGTGGCCGTTCTGTCAACGGTGAGCACTTCAAGTTCTGTTAACGCTTCATTTATAGAAGCAACATACAGCTGAGCATAATCTTGTCCTAATAAATGAATAGGCTGCTCAATAAAATGCGGGCTCTCATTTTCACCGCTTATATAATGAAGTAGAAGCTGCTGTTTTAGCAAGTCCATCTCGGGAGCAAAGGTAAGTAATTCATTTGAAACTTTAAGGCCGACAAGAAGCCCTGTAGATTCATATAAACACTGTAAAATGACGGAAGGGTCATTAACTGTTAACAGCAGCTGATTTAGCCTATGAGAATACTGTTCTAAATCGGAAATCATTTGATAATGCTGATTAATTAAAAGCGAGTGGACATCTTGCGTAATTTCAACGAACGGAACTTCCTCATGAAATAAAATAATCGGAAAATCACATTCGTTCGCTTTATCAATCACAATTTGCGGAATCTTAGAAGTATAAGTGCCAAGTTCAATACACAGTCCTGATGCCTTACAAGAAATTAATTGCTGAAGAAATGATAAACAAGATTGAGGATCTTCTCCCCAACCTACCCCTGTTGATAAAATGAGCTCGTTTCCTTTTAGCAGCTCGTTGATGCGCGTTACTTCCATCACGTGTACCCATTTCACAAAATTAGTAAGCCCTTTCTCTCCAGCTATTACTTCACAGTTTACAAAATGTTTCCTTGTTAAAATCTCTGTTACTGTTAAATATGATTTCAAGTCAACACCGCCCCCAGCGAATTTCACATCATGTCTCCTGGATCATTAACGCGGATTTCGCATATGTGTAGAACAAAAGCTATATCTCCTTACATTATATTAAATATTTAGAAGAAATAAAATATTTAATGAAAGAAACGAAAAAAGCTGTAACGATGATGAATCGTTACAGCTCCTGAGCCGTTTGCTGTAATTTATTAAAAAAACCGTGGCGTTTAACCGCTTGTTCTTTGATTCGGTGAATTTCTTTTTTATAAAAACGCAAATCTTGTAGTGACACTGCATTTAACATTTCCATTTTTAATTTATCAATAATTTTTGTTTCTTCCTGTGTCATACACTGTGTAGCTTGATCCATTCGTGTCACACCCTTTTTGTATTTAGTAGATTTATTTTGAAAACGTTCTACTATAATATTTACTACAATTTACTAGATAACTAAACCTTTTTTCTTTCGATGTAAACGAAATGTAACAACTGTAATACAGTGAATGGATAATATTTAGTTATTTTGCTTCACATCTAAAACAAAAAAACAGAGAAACAGATCACTTTTGTCAACGAATGCGGCAAAAGAGTTCTAGGTACTAGCAAACAAAGAAAAACCATGTCTTTTTAGACATGGTTCGTTTCTATACTTGCTGAATCAGCACGGATGAAAAATATTTTCTAGCATCTGCCGTTAATATATGAAGCGTTTCTTGTTCGGTTTGGTTATTTTCGTTACGTTCGAACGTAACGAATGCCCCGCTTAGATTCTCAGTTACGGCCGTTATTTTAAATCCCTTTTGCAGCAAAAAATCAATCTTTTCTCGCTCTGCCATATATTCATGGTAACTTGACATTTCCCTGCCCCCGATCTATTTCTTCACCTGTTTTTATAACATTAATTTTTCAGCTTCGTTAGCTGTGTTTAACTCATTAAACTTTGCTCTTTTTGTATACTGTCCGTAGCCTTTTTGACCAACAAACTGCTTATCTTTTACAACAAATTCTCCGCGGCAAAGTACTGAAACCGGCTCACCTGTGACTTTCATTCCTTCAAACGCGCTATAGTCGACTGCCATATGATGAGTTTTGGCTGAAATCGTACGTTCAATAGAAGGGTCAAATATAAGCAGATCCGCATCTGCACCAACCGCTATCGTTCCTTTTTTCGGATACAGTCCGAACAGCTTAGCAATTTTCGTTGATGTTATATCCACAAACTGATTTATATTAATTCTTTTTTTCACCACTCCTTCTGAAAATAAAATGCTCATGCGATCTTCGATAATAGGTCCTCCGTTTGGAATCTTCGTAAAATCGCCTTTTCCTAGATCTTTTTGGCCGTTAAAATCGAACGAGCACTGATCTGATCCAATCGTTTGCAAGTCTCCGTTACGTAAAGCATTCCACAAAACATCTTGGTTCCACTTTTCACGTAAAGGCGGCGACCATACATATTTCGCTCCTTCAAAATTCGGTTTTTCTAAATAGGTTTGGTCTAGCGTTAAATACTGCGGACACGTTTCCCCCCAGATATTTACACCTTTTTCCCTTGCTTCAGCAATCTTTTTAACCGCTTCAGCGCACGATACGTGAACAACATAGAGCTGTGAGTCGGCCAGCTCCGTTAGCACTGCGGCTCTTCCCGTAGCTTCTCCTTCTATTTCTGGAGGACGAGTCAGTGCATGATAGATAGGATCGGTTTGCCCCTGCTCTAGTGCTTTTGCCGTTAAATACTCAATAACATCTCCATTTTCAGCATGTACCATCACAAGCGCCCCTAGTTTTTTAGCTTGCATTAGCGTTTGATATAAGGTAGCATCATCTGCTTGAAAAACATTTTTATAGGCCATGAATACTTTAAAAGAAGTAATTCCTTCTTTTTCAATAATCGTAGGAAGTTCATTTAATACATCTTCTGTAATTTCTCCAATCATTAGATGAAAGCTATAATCGATAGCTGCTTTTCCTCTTGATTTTTCATGCCATGTCCTGATTGCTTTTTGCAGCGGCTCGCCTTTATTGGTTAAGCAAAAATCGATAACAGTTGTCGTACCTCCAAAAGCTGCTGCTCTTGTACCTGTTTCAAAGTCATCTTTTGTAACAGTGCCTCCAAACGGCATATCTAAATGAGTATGAGGATCGATACCTCCTGGGAATACATAGTTTCCTTTTGCATCAATCACTTCGCATCCCTGTTCTTCAAAAGCCGAGCCAATTGCCGAAATAACTCCATTTTCAATTAAAATATCAGCTTTATACGTATCTGTTGCTGTAACTACGACACCATTTTTAACTATTTTCTTCATTTCTTCATCCCCTTTGTATTTATACGTCTAATCGCTGCGCAGCCGTCGCTTGTAAAGCAGCTTGGCGTTCATTCCACGTCATTGGAGGCTGTTCATTTGGTAATTCAACCATAGATATCGCCCCGTCCACAGGACATACAATCGAACATAGATTACAGCCTACACAATCTTCTTCTCGTACTTTTAAATAAGGTTTTCCTGAAGGATCTTTCAGCATATCAATACATTGGTGAGAAGTATCTTCACAAGAAATATGGCACTTATTGCAGTTAATACACGTATCCGGGTCAATGCGAGCCACTACTTTATAATTGAGATCCAAGTTGCCCCAGTCAGAATACTTTGAAACAGCTTTTCCTACAATATCACTTACTTTTTCGATTCCTCTTTCATCCAAATAATAGTTAAGACCTTGAATCATATCCTCTACAATGCGGAATCCGTGATGCATAGCAGCTGTACATACTTGCACACCTGTAGCACCCATGAGCATAAATTCAACGGCTTCTTGCCAGTTCGAAACGCCTCCCATACCTGATATTGGAACATTAATGAACGGGCTTCTTGCACATTCAGCAACCATGTTTAAGGCAATCGGCTTAACAGCAGGGCCGCAATAACCTCCGTGGGCGCCTTTTCCTGCTACGTGTGGAATCGTATTCCATGAATGAATGTCTACTCCTGCTAAACTATTAATGGTGTTAATCATACTAACAGCGTCAGCACCGCCTCGAACCGCTGCTTCTGCTGTAACGGTGATATCTGTGATATTTGGCGTTAATTTAACAATGACCGGCGTCTGGGCAACTTCTTTAGCCCAATACGTTTGTTTTTCAACTAAATCAGGAACTTGCCCAGAGGCAGCACCCATTCCTCGTTCTGCCATTCCATGCGGACAGCCAAAGTTCAGCTCTAATCCATCTACTCCTACGTCTTCTACTTTTTTGACAATCTCATGCCATTTTTCTTGCTGAGGTTCTACCATAAGAGAGGCAATAATTGCGTGATTAGGAAACTTCTTTTTTGTTTCATAGATTTCCTTCAAATTGACTTCAAGCGGACGATCGGTGATTAACTCAATATTATTAAAGCCGGCTACGCGCTGACCGTTGAAGCCAACGGCAGCAAATCGAGAGGAAACATTTAAAATTGGATCACCAAGCGTTTTCCAAACTGCGCCTCCCCATCCTGCTTCAAATGCACGCTGCACTTGATAACCTGAATTGGTTGGCGGTGCGGATGCCAGCCAAAACGGATTTGGTGATTGAATACCTGCTAAATTTGTTGTTAAATCTGCCATAGATTTCTCCTCCTCCTGATTTAAGCTGTTTCCATTGTTTCTTTTGTTAGCTGCATATGAATATTTAACGCTGTTTGTTTTCCTTGCTGAGCAGCTGTCACCACCATTGCTTCTCCTTGCCCTTTACCAAAAATGACGTCTCCGCAAGCAAATACTTTTGGATTTGATGTTTGGAACGTCTCTTGATTAATTAAGACAACTCCGTCTTCATGGTGCAGCTGGAATTGTTGAATCAAGGATAGGTATCGTTCTTGACCAATTGCTTTTACGACAGCATCAACTGGGATCGTAAACGTTGAACCTTCAACAGGAACAGGCTTTCTGCGACCATCTGCATCTGGATCTGTTAACGTCATTTTTACGCATTCAATCCCGCTCACCTTACCATTTTCATCTCCAATAATTCGTATAGGAGCCGTTAACCAACGAAATTCAACACCATCTTGTTTCGCAAATTCAAATTCAAAATCATAAGCCGTCATTTCTTCTCGTGTACGACGATATAAAATTTGAACATTTTCAGCCCCCAAGCGCACTGAACACGTAGCACCATCAATCGCAGTATTTCCTGCACCAATGACCGCAACACGTTTACCCACAAATTCTGTTGATAACGCTTCTGACTTCGTTTTTTTCACGAAATCAATCGCATCATATACACCGTCTAGCTCTTCACCTTCAACATGTAGAGAAGGCACCTTACTCATACCAATAGCTAATACAACCGCATCATATGACTGCAGTAATTCGCTTGGAAGAATATCTTCTCCGATTCTTACATTCGTTTTAATTTTCACATCTAAGCTTTTTACTTGTTCAACTTCCCAGAATGAAATCGCTTGAGGAAGACGAAACGACACGATTCCATATGTATTTAACCCTCCTGCTTGTTTTTCTGCTTCAAAAATGGTTACATCGTATCCAAATCGCGCCAGTTCTCTTGCTGCAGAAAGACCAGCCGGACCTCCGCCCACAACCGCTACTTTTTTGCCGTTTTCTTTTCCTTTCTCAAATAGCACCTGTTCATTTTGAATAGCCCAATCCGTTGCATAGCGCTGCAAATCTCCAATCATAATTGGTTTTGTTGAATGGTTAAGCACGCACGCTCCCTCACACAGTTCATCGGTTGGACAGACTCTCGAACAGCTTGCTCCTACGGGATTAGAAGACATAATCGTTTCGGCAGACCCTTTTAAATTGCCCGATGCAATTTTTTTAATAAACGTCGGGATGTCAATTCCTGTAGGGCATGCCTGAATACAGGGTGCATCATAACAGTACAAACATCGATTAGATTCTTCGATTGCTTCTCTATTGGACAACCCTTTTTCTACTTCATTAAAGTTTTGAATGATAGACTGCAAACTTTCCGGTGATCGCATTGCATCAACCTCCCAAGGATACTTGTTGACAAAACCCAAACTGAAAGCGCTTACATATTTTTTATATACGTTATTTTCAACTTCTACTTTGGTAAAATGTATTACTACCTTTATTGTACAAAACGACCATCTTTTCTTCATTATACATTGTGTTAAAAGATTTAGACTATTTACTATTCACTATGTAAAAAGCCTTGCTTTTATATAAAAGCAAGGCTTCAACTATTATTTTGCTACTTCTTTAATAATCGACACTACTAGTTCAGATGTCTTTACTAGTTCTTCTACGGGAATCTTTTCATTTGTTGTATGAATGTCTTCATAACCAACTGCTAAATTGACTGTTGGGATATCAAAGCCTGCAATTACGTTTGCATCGCTTCCGCCTCCGCTTTGAAGCAAGCGTGAAGGACGATTAATATTAGCTACCGCTTTTTTAGCAACTTCGACAACATGATCTCCATCGCCAAATTTAAAGCCTGGATACATTACTTTAATATCAACTTCTGCACGTCCGCCCATTTCTTGTGCCGCTGTTTCAAATGCTTCTTTCATTTTCGCTACTTGTGCTTCCATTTTTTCTGGAATTAATGAACGAGCTTCTGCTAAAATATCAACGCGGTCACACACGATATTCGTTTGCGTTCCGCCTTCAAAACGACCGATATTCGCTGTAGTCTCTTCATCAATACGTCCAAGCGGCATTTTAGAAATGGCTCTTGAGGCAATCGTAATAGCAGAAACGCCTCGTTCAGGAGCTACACCTGCATGAGCTGTTTTTCCATAAATCGTTGCATTTACTTTTGCCTGTGTCGGAGCAGCAACAATAATGTCTCCAACTTTACCATCACTATCTAAAGCATAGCCGAATTTTGCCGTTACAAGATTAGAATCAAGGGCTTTAGCACCCACTAAGCCGGATTCTTCTCCTACTGTAATAATAAATTCAATTTTTCCGTGCGCAATTTTTTCTTCTTTTAGTACCGTGATTGCTTCTAGCATTGCTGCTAATCCTGCTTTATCATCCGCACCAAGAATCGTTGTGCCGTCACTTTTAATATAGCCATCTTCGATAGATGGTTTAATACCGTTTCCGGGTACGACTGTATCCATATGAGAAGTAAAGTAAATTGTATCTACTCCTTCTTTTGTAGCTGGCAGTGTGCAGATTAAGTTGTTGGCTCCGTGGCCTGTTTTTTCTTTAGCATCATCTTCTACTACTTCGACACCTAATGCAGTAAATTTTTCTTTTAGTACAACAGCAATCTTTTCTTCATGTTTTGTTTCTGAATCTACTTGTACTAATTCAATAAATAAATCAACTATTCGTTGTTCATTAATCATAATATGTAATCCCTCCAAAAATAACCTACAATGGTATGTTACCATGTTTCTTTGCTGGACGCTCTTCCTTTTTATTGTGCAACATTTCAAGCGCTTGTATTAATTTTATTCGTGTTTCCCGAGGATCAATAACATCATCCACCATTCCAGCACTTGCCGCTACGTAAGGATTAGCAAATTTTTCGCGATACTGTTCAATTTTTTCGTGTCTTGTTTCATCTGGGTTTTCGCTACCTCGAATGTCGTTTGCAAAGATAATATTTGCAGCACCTTGAGGACCCATAACAGCAATTTCTGCATTCGGCCATGAATACACAAGGTCGGCTCCAATTGATTTACTATTTAAAGCTACGTATGCACCTCCGTAAGCCTTTCGCAAGATTACCGTGATTTTCGGAACGGTAGCTTCGGAGTATGCATATAAAATTTTAGCACCATGACGTATAATTCCGCCATGTTCCTGCTTGATACCTGGGAAAAAACCTGTAACATCTTCAAATGTAATAAGTGGGATATTAAATGAATCGCAAAATCGAATAAACCTTGCTGCTTTATCTGAGGAGTTAATATCTAAACTGCCTGCCATTACTTTAGGCTGGTTACACACAAGTCCGACAACTTTTCCATCTATGCGGGCAAAACCAATGACAATATTTCTAGCGAAGTCTTTTTGCACTTCAAAAAACGAGTGCTCGTCCACTACTTGGTGAATGACTTGACGCACATCGTAAGGACGCACGGCGTCAAACGGGACAACATCTAATAAGTCCGGACGATAATGATCGCACTCTGCCTTTGAGGCTATAGGAGGCTGCTCTTGGCTAGACTGCGGAAGATAGCTTAAGAGCGTTCGTACTTGTTCTAGCACCTCTTGTTCTGTTGAACCCCTAAAATGGGCATTGCCGCTAATTTCGTTATGAACAGCTGCTCCTCCAAGATTTTCAGAGGAAATGCTTTCTCCCGTTACGGTTTCAATTACTTTTGGTCCAGTAATGAACATTTGACTTGTTTCCTCTACCATAAAAACAAAGTCCGTAATCGCTGGTGAGTACACGGCTCCGCCTGCACAAGGACCCATGATAACAGATATTTGAGGCATAACACCAGAATAAATGGCATTTCGATAAAAAATATGACCGTATCCATCAAGAGACATGACGCCTTCTTGAATACGAGCTCCGCCTGAATCATTTAACCCAATAAACGGCACGCCTGTTTTAGCCGCTAAATCCATTACGTGCGCTATTTTTTTAGCATGCATTTCACCTAAAGCGCCTCCGAATACTGTAAAATCTTGTGAAAACAAGTAGACTGAGCGACCGTTTACCTTGCCGTAACCTGTTACTACCCCGTCCCCTGGACCTACTTGACTATTCATACTAAAATCAGCACACCGATGTTCAATGAATGGATTTAACTCGACAAATGTATGTTCGTCTAAAAGAATTTCAATTCGTTCACGTGCCGTTAGTTTCCCTTTATGGTGCTGTTTTTCAATTTTTTCGTCTCCTCCGCCTAACTCGATTTCCCGTCGTTTATCGTACAGTTCATTTAATTTATCATAAATGTCAACCATGTTTCTTCTCCTCCTCTAGTGTTTTTTCACAGAGCTCATAAAGAACACCGTTTGCTGACTTTGGATGCAAAAACGCAATAGAAGCTCCTCCTGCGCCTTTTCGCGGAACATCGTCGATCATTTGTACACCCTTTTCCTTTAACTCTGTAATTCTCTCTTCAATCGTTCGCACGCCTAAAGCAACATGGTGAAGACCCTCACCCCTCTTTTGGATAAACGTACCGACTGCACTATCCTCAAAAAGCGGCTCTAATAATTCAATTTTTATGTTGCCGCACTGAATAAAAGCAACCTTTACTCCTTGTTCTTCTACCTCTTCCACCTTTAATAGAGACAGCCCTAATACCTTTTCATAAAAAGGCAGGATGTCTTCAATTGATTTTACGGCTATTCCTATGTGATCAATTCCTTTTATCATTTTCTCACCTCTTAAAAAAGCGTTTTCATTTACACATATTCTTGAAAGCAAAAGAAATCTCCTGCTCGCTTACCTGCAGAAAGTTGCTTGTCTAAGCAGCAAATGACATGTAAAATAAGAAAAAAACGTGTAGGAGGATATTGGTTGTATGTCGAATAAGAAAATCCAAAAGACCATTGTGTTTTTAATGCTTCTTGTCATGTTAATATCTACGCTTTTAGCGGGACTTGCCATGTGGTTTTAATCGGGACTGATGACTAAAAAACATAGATGCATTGCTGTTTCATTGTACGGTGTGATAATAAAAAAAGACTGGTGACTAGTCACCAGTCTTTTGCTGTATATTCAGAATGCCTTTTTGAGCAGCTAACTCTTCGAAAGATTGATCTGTAGATACAATCCATACTTTTGTTCCTAATGGCACTTGATCATATAAATGGCTTACTTCACGATTTTCTACACGAATACAGCCATTCGATACATATTTACCGATAGAATCCGGCTGATTTGTGCCGTGAATGCCATAAATACGTCCGTCAGTCTCTCTTGCATCAAACCCAATCCACCTTACACCTAGGGGATTTTGAGGAGCGCCTCCTTCAATGTTACTTTTTCGATAATAAGGATTAACAGCTTTTACTGTTACCGTAAACTCTCCTTCTGGCGTCAGATTAACTGTTTTTCCTGTTGCTACTTTGATAATTTGTTTAATTTCTTTATTTTGAATATAAGCAAGCTCATTGCTTTGTTTGTTGATAATAATATAAGGATCATTTGGCAACGGATTTTCTCCTAATGGCCAAACCGGAGATAGTAATAAAAGGATAAAAGCAAACACGTGCACGTAATCCACCACCTTACGTTAGTCCTAAGTAAAAGAAAAAAGATGTTTCTCTTTGCTCTTTTAGTGTTCGTAAGCAAGATGAACAACATGCATGCTGTTTAACTTATTTTTAAGGTTTGTTTAATAACTAAATACTGTTCAATTTCTTTGACTACGTGTAATAAATCGGCACGCGCTTCAAACTCTTCCCGCGTATTCGGAAGCGGCATCTCTGCAAATGCTTCTCGTAAATGCTGAAGTTTGGCTAAAAATAACTTAGCCGTATTACCCGGGTGGATAGATAGACTTAACTCTTCAATGAAATCCGCAATCATGTAGCGCTGTTCCACCACCAAATCAATAGCGGTAATGAGAGGAAGCGTACGTTCAATAATTTCAAGCTGTTTTTCACGAATTTTAAAATAGCGGTAATAATAATTTTCCCCACGCACAAAATGATTTTCTACATCGCGAAACGCAAGGCTTTTTGCTTTCTCTAAAATTTTGACCGTATTCGCAATTTCCTTACCGTCCCAACTGCTGTCATTCGTTCTGAGGTACAGGGCAATTTCTTTTAACATCGAACGGAAATTTTCTTCAATTTCTCGCTGATACGTACGAAGCTCTTGATCTAAACTTGGCATGTATAAATTCACAAGCAGCGCAACACCTATTCCAATTACAATCAAGCCAAGTTCATTAAAGACGATTCCCCATGTCATATTGCCTTTGGAGTAAATATGAAGCAAAATAACGGAACTTGTAACAATCCCTGCGTTGACTTTAAATATAACCGTCACCGGAATAAATAAAAGCAGCATCAGTCCTATCACAAGTGGATGATAAGTAATCCCTTCAAAGAATATAAATGAAAACAAAATGGATAAAGAACAAGCAATAAAACGATCGCTTGCACTTCGCAATGATTTTTTCTTTGAATTTTGAATGCATAAAATAGTGATAATTCCAGCTGACACAAAAAATTCGAGGTGAAAGAACTGAGCTATAATAATAGCTAGTGATGTACCGACAGCTGTTTTAATTGTCCGGTACCCAATTTTAAATTTCATTTTCTAGACTCCTACATGTTAGTTTCTTTTTAGTGTGATAAAATACTCTATTCCTTATTAACACGAATAAAAAAATAACACAACCTTAAATCTGACTATATCTTATAAACGTCAATAAAAAAAGTGCAGAAAAGATCATACTCTCCCTGCACTTTTTCATTATAAAATCTTTTCTAAGAAATCTTTAGCACGCTTGCTTTTAGGCGCTGAGAAAAATTCAGCCGGAGGCGCATCTTCAACAAGTACACCGCCGTCTAAGAATAGCACACGATCCGCTACTTCTCGTGCAAATCCCATTTCATGCGTTACAATGACCATCGTCATTCCTGTTTCTGTCAACGACTTCATTACGTCTAGTACTTCTTTTACCATCTCTGGATCCAAAGCTGATGTTGGCTCATCAAACAGCATCACTTCCGGCTCCATTGCCAATGCTCTCGCAATAGCTACACGCTGCTTTTGACCACCTGATAAGCGGCTTGGAAACTCGTTTGCTTTTTGAGCAAGTCCCACTTTTTGAAGTAATTCTTTTCCTTTAGCAACAGCTTTTTCTCTCGACACGCCTTTTACCGTCATCGGAGCATACGTTAAATTTTCAAGCACGGTCATATGTGGAAACAAGTGAAAATGCTGAAATACCATTCCTACGTTCTCGCGCACGCGCATAATGTTTGTTTTTTTATCTGTAATCACTTGACCGTTAATGGAAACTAATCCGCTCGTTGGTTCTTCAAGCAGGTTCATACAGCGTAAAAAAGTAGATTTACCAGAACCAGAAGGACCAATAACAGCAACGACTTCTTTTTCCTTAATTTTAGTTGAAATACCTTTTAAAACTTCATTTTTACCGAATGATTTGTGTAAATTTTCAACGTTAATCACCTTTTCTCATTCTCCTCTCGACTGCTTTACCAAGGAGCGTTAAGCCCATTACCATTACATAATAAATCAATCCTGCAAAAATCAACGGTTCAAGGTAGGCAAATTTTTCTCCACCTACAATGTAAGCACGGCGCATAATGTCTAGTGCTCCAATAACTGTGACAATAGCTGATTCTTTTGTTAATGTAATGAACTCATTCATTAAAGCAGGTAAAATATTTTTTAGTGCCTGTGGCAAAATAATTTGTCCCATCATGCGGCGATAAGGAATTCCTAACGCTAATGCTGCTTCACGCTGTCCTTTATCGACAGCTAAAATACCAGCACGAATAATTTCAGATATATATGCTGCGGAGTTTAGCCCGAACGCAGCAACGGCCGCTGGAAACGGGGCAATATCAAACCCGAGCAGCTGAGGTAATCCAAAGTATATTAATAATAATTGCAGTACAAGCGGTGTTCCGCGAAATACGGAAGTATATGCATCCGCAAACCATTGAAGAGGTTTATTGCGGCTGATTTTACATAAAGATAAAATAACTCCCAGCACAAACCCTAAAATTGCTGAAGCTAGGACTATCTGTATCGTTACCCCTATCCCTTTTAAAATATAAGGCATAGAAGGCACGATTTGCGAAAAATCCAAATTCATGCCTAGTTCCATTCCTCTCTAACTATCATTCTTATTTTTGATCGTCAAACCACTTAACGATTAATTTATCTAATTCACCGTTTTCTTTCATTTTCTTTAATTCATGGTTAAAGTCATCCGTTAGCTTGCTGTCTTTAGGAAATGCAATTGCTGATCCTTTGTTTGAATTTGAGCGTCCTGTCTCAGACATTTGCAAGTTCTTGTCTTTTTCTACATACCCTTTAGCTACTGTATCTTCAATGATTGCTGCATCGATACGATTTGATTTCATTTCTTGAATTAGTTCTGGAATACGGTCACGCGTTGTTACTTTTACTCCGTCTACTTCTTTTTCAATTTCTTTTGCTTCATCTGCTTGAATAGAAGAAGTTTGTACACCGACTGTTTTTCCTTTTAGTTCTTCTGCATTTTTAATTGGTGCATCTTTCTTCGATACAATCATATTTTTTGCTTCATAATATACGTCTGAGAAGTCCACGTTCTTTTTACGCTTTTCAGTTGGCGTCATACCAGCTAAAACTAAATCGACTTTATTAGATTGTAAAGCTGGAATTAATCCGCCAAATTCCATATCTTTTACCTGTACGTCATAACCTAATTTTTTACCGATTGCTTTTGCTAAATCTACGTCAAATCCAATCGCTTCACTATCACCTTTTGCTGTATCAATATATTCAAATGGTGGGTAATCTGCTGATGTTCCCATTACTAATATTTTTTTATCCTTGTCGTCGCTGCTTGCTCCGCCATTAGACGTTCCTTCTCCCGCTCCACATGCAGCTAAAACGCCTGCCGTTAAGAGACCAATTGCCGTTACCGATAACCACTTCTTCAATTTCATTTTCGTTCCCCCTAGTTTATTCCTTACATTATTTTTTAAAAATTAATAATATTATGAAATAAGTTTTTTGCTATTGCAAGTAAATGTCGAAATTTAAATATATATTCATATAAATGTATTTTAACACAACGTTATAAATATGCAATATCTTTTTTAAATATAAGTTTCACTATTTGAAAATACCTTTTCTCAACATTTTCCACTCTCCATAAAGCCTGCATATAGATAGGTAAAAAAATGCAAAAAAAAGAAGCCGCACAAAACGGCTTCTCTATTACACTTCTTCACAATGCTGTTCGAATGCTTCCTGCAGCTTCATGACAACTGACATCGGCTCATGGCCTTCAATTTCGTGACGCTCTACCATTGTGATAATTTTTCCATCTTTTAATAATGCGAAAGATGGAGATGAAGGCGGATAACCTTCAAAGTATTCGCGTGCACGTGCAGTTGCTTCTTTATCTTGCCCTGCAAATACTGTAACCAAGTTTGTTGGACGTTTATCATAATGTACAGCGTGCGCTGCAGCAGGTCTTGCAATCCCCCCTGCACAACCGCAAACTGAATTCACCATTACAAGCGTTGTGCCAGACTTTTTAAACGTTTCATCTACCTCTTCAGCCGTTGTTAATTCTGTATAACCAGCTGCTGTAATTTCTTTACGGGCTTGACGAACAACGTCGTTCATAAACAAATTAAAATCGATATTCATTTTCATACCTCCCTTTTGGTATCTATTCTTTATCATAGCAAACGAAAACTAAAAAGGCGATTGCTTTGACTCATTTTTTCTTGGTAATCAAGATTAAACAAGAAAAGAAATGGTGATACTATTTTTACACCTAGAAAACCATACTCTTAACTCCCTAGTGTAGAAGGATCCATATGAAATGCAGGGTCCTTTTTTATATTCCCTTCATCGACTGCTGATAGATTTTAATTAAGTGCTCGAGAGCTTCAGCCATTGTGACGTCTCCCGTCATCATTTGTTTTTCAACATCCACTAGCGCTTGCTTAACGAGAGAATGTTCATAAAATGATTCTTGTAAATATTCATTAACACTTGCTTGCAGCCATGCCTTCATTTGTTTTTTCCTGACTGCATAAAACAGATCATTTTTATTCATCCATTCTCTATAGTCACAAATTACCTTCCACAAGTGTTGAAATGATGCTTCTTCATAAGCAGAAGTTGTGATTACCTGTGGTTTCCATCCTCCTGAATGACCGTGAAGAAAACCGATTACGCTTTTGTATTCTTTTGCCGTAACTTCTGCTTTCAAACGGTTCTCTCCATCTGCTTTATTTACACAAATTAGATTAACCCATTCAAGCAGCCCTTTTTTAATTCCTTGCAAATCATCTCCCGCTCCAGTTAAAGCAAGTAGAACAAAGAAGTCTACCATCTCTTTTACAATCATTTCACCTTGGCCAACACCCATCGTTTCGACAAATATGATATTATACCCAGCCGCTTCACAAAGAAAAATTGCTTCTCTCGTTTTAAGGTGGACGCCTCCAAGCGTTCCTTGAGAAGGCGAAGGTCGGACAAAAGCGTTCTCTTGTTTGGTAAGCAACTCCATTCTAGTTTTATCTCCTAAAATACTTCCTCCGGAAAGGGTACTGCTTGGATCGACTGCCAAAACCGCAACAGAATGGCCATTTTTGCATAAATACGACCCGAATTTGTCAATCAACGTACTTTTTCCTGCTCCGGGGACCCCCGTAAAACCAATGCGCACTGAACGCCCTGTATGAGGATAGATTTCTTTAATCAGCTGTTGTGCTATTACTTTATGCTTTGGAGCTTTACTTTCAATTAAGGTAATGGCTTGAGCTAATGCTGTTCTTTTTCCTTCAAGCAGCCCTTGTTTATAATCTTTTACCGTTTTTAATTTCACCAATTGCCTTCACCAACTATTCTTCTAACCGTTTCTTTATTTCATGTAAGACGGAAACGGCCGCTTTTGGGATTACTGTTCCAGGTCCAAAGATAGCAGAAGCACCGTGCTCTAAAAGAAATGAGTAGTCTTGTTTAGGAATAACGCCTCCGACAATGACAACAATATCGTCGCGTTCTAATTTTTTTAACTCATCAACAAGCTGGGGCAGCAACGTTTTATGCCCAGCTGCTAAAGAGCTTATGCCAATTACATGTACGTCATTTTCTACAGCTTGCCTTGCTGTTTCTTCAGGCGTTTGAAATAAAGGACCGATATCAACATCAAATCCCAGGTCAGCAAAGGCTGTTGCAATTACTTTCGACCCTCTGTCATGACCGTCTTGCCCCATTTTCGCCACTAAAATCCTCGGCCGTCTTCCTTCTTCCTCTAAAAATTCAGCCGTAAGCTTTCGAACTCCTTCTATTTGATCTCGATGCGCAAACTCCGCGCTGTATACACCGCTGACTGACTTCGAAGTAGCCTGATGTCTTCCGGCCACTTTCTCAATAGCTTCTGAAATTTCGCCTAGTGTAGCTCTCGCTCTCGCAGCTTCAACCGCAAAAGCAAGGAGATTTCCTTCGCCTGTTTTGGCACAGTTCGTCAGCTGTTTCAACGCTTCGACTACCGCTTGTTCGTTACGTTCACTACGTATTTGTTTTAACTTTTCCAGCTGTTTCATTCGAACTGCTGTGTTATCAATATCAAGAATATCAAGAGGTTCTTCTTGTTCCGGCTGGAACTGATTAACACCTACAATAATTTCTACTTGCGAGTCTATTCTTGCTTGTCTGCGCGCAGCGGCTTCTTCTATCTTCATTTTCGGTACACCTGCTTCTATTGCTTTTGTCATTCCGCCCAGCTGCTCTATTTCTTCAAGGTGCTTCCACGCTTTTATCATTAATTCATTGGTTAATGATTCCACATAATAAGAGCCTCCCCAAGGATCAATCACTGAACAAATCTCGGTTTCGTTTTGCAAATAAAGCTGCGTATTTCGGGCAATTCTAGCTGAAAAATCAGTCGGAAGAGCGATCGCTTCATCGAGCGCGTTTGTATGAAGCGACTGCGTATGGCCTGATACTGCAGCCAGAGCTTCGACACATGTTCTAATGACATTATTAAATGGGTCCTGCTCCGTTAGGCTCCATCCGGACGTTTGAGAATGCGTTCTAAGAGCTAGAGATTTAGGATTATCCGGCTCAAACTGTTTCATTAGTTTTGCCCACAGCAGCCGCCCTGCTCTCATTTTTGCTACTTCCATAAAATAGTTCATGCCAATTGCCCAGAAAAATGATACCCTCGGGGCAAACGCATCAATTGAAATTCCTGCTTTCAAGCCGGTTCGCACATATTCAAGTCCGTCTGCAAGCGTATAAGCAAGCTCTAAGTCTGCCGGAGCACCTGCTTCTTGCATATGATAGCCTGATATGCTGATACTGTTAAATTTCGGCATGTATTCTGCTGTATATTTAAAGATATCCGCTATGATTCGCATTGACATCTCAGGAGGATAAATGTACGTATTGCGCACCATATATTCTTTTAAAATATCGTTTTGAATTGTTCCAGCCAGCTTTTCTTTTTTCACCCCTTGTTCTTCAGCTGTTACGATGTAGAAAGCCAAAACAGGAAGCACCGCCCCGTTCATCGTCATCGACACAGACATTTGATCAAGCGGAATCCCTTCAAACAACTGCTTCATATCAATCATTGAATCAATCGCCACGCCTGCTTTCCCTACGTCTCCAACAACTCTTGGATGATCAGAGTCATAGCCTCGGTGGGTAGCGAGGTCAAATGCAACGGACAGCCCTTTCTGTCCAGCAGCTAAATTGCGGCGGTAAAAGGCATTGCTTTCCTCCGCCGTTGAGTATCCTGCATACTGCCTAATTGTCCAAGGCCGATTCACGTACATCGTTGCATACGGCCCTCTTACAAACGGAGGGATACCAGGTGCAAAGTGAATAAAGTCGAGGTTATCTCTGTCTTCTTTTGAATACACTGATTTTAATTCAATTTGTTCATTTGTTTGAAAAGCAGTGAATGAACTTTGAGCCACGCCATCTTCTCTTTGCTGCTTTGAAAATGATAATGGAATATTAGAAAAAGAAGGCTTTTTATACATGAACCTCTACCTCCAAAGCACATAATAACTTCTTAACGCATTGAATAACATTCGTCTTAGGGTGTATGACGCTCATTACACCTTTTTGCTGCCACTGCGTTTTACGTGATACATGTTCTTCACCCACTACATACACATAAACCGAATCTTCCTCAAAATAAGTCATCGCCTTTGTTAAGAGCTTCTCGACAAGCTCATCACTTCCACAAATTACATATGCTTCATGTTTTTGTTCATTCATCCAATCTGCTATCTCGACATAAGAATCTATGTTTTTAATCGTTTCACACGCAAACCCTGCGCTTTCAAATAAAGACCGGGCAATCTCAGCTTTTTTACGGCTGCTAGAATCGGCGAGCTCCATAATCCCAATGCTCATTCCCTTTGTATACACCCGTATTTGTTCAAACTTCTCTGCTGCTCTCCACTTAGTAAGCGGCACTACTTTTTCAGGCCGTGACTGCTTCGACATTTGCTTTAGCATCCATCCTGCTGTTACCACCCCTTTAGAAGCCAGCTTTGTATAGTCGTCTAGTGAAAGAGTTGATGGGGACTCCGAAGCATGCTGGTCACTGTATTTATCCATTTTTCTTTCTTCTTTTTTAAACGGGGTGCTTTTTATCTCTTGCGATGAAGCTTGTTGCTTAGGAGCATAGTGTGTGACTCCGATCAAGCGCTCAATTCGACACTCTATATTCTCTTGTCTTTTTACTCTCATTTGTTCAACTTCATCTTGAACTCGCCCTTGTTTTAAAGCTTCTTCCATTCCGCCGCGGTCTTCAATATCACCAAATAACTCCCAAGCTTTTATCATTAGTTCATGTGTGTAAGCTTCAACGTACCAAGAGCCTCCGGCAGGATCCATTACTTTTGATATATGTGTTTCATGCTGCAAAATTAAGTGAGTATTACGGGCAAGGCGATGAGCAAACTGAGAAGATGAGGATGTAACAGAATCATATGGTTCAATATGCAGACTATCCGCTCCTCCTACAATAGAAGCAAAAGCTTGAACCGTGCTCCTTAATGCATTTGTATACATGTCTTCTTTAGACTGTGTAAGATGGGACGTTTCCGTGTGGATAAACGGTACTGAAACGACCGTTTCATCAAAAGCACGAACCACATTTGCCCAAAGCATGCGAAAAGCACGAAGTTTTGATATTTCCATAAATAAATGTGAGCTAATTGAAAAAGAAAAGGTCATGTGAGGTAAAACTTGATGTAAGGACAAACCGCGTTTCATGCATTCGTCAATATACTGTACTCCTGTGGCAAGCATATAAGCTAGTTCTTGAACGGTATTTGCACCGCTGTTATGGTAAGGAATGCTTGATACAATGATCGTTTTGAGCTCTGGAGCATTACTGTGAGCCAAACGCGTTGCATAAGCTAAATGATCGTATAAATCTCGAGTAAAGAGTGGAACTCTTCCGTATTCAGCAAGTGTGCCGAGCGGATCCATTCCAACCGTGCCTGTTAACTGTCTCATATCAAAGTCATGATCAACACAGTATGCTTTTAGAAAAGACAGAAGTGGAACAGATGTGCATCCTGTATTTAAAAATAAAGGAACGGCTTCAAGAGCTACATGTTGAAACAAATGAGCAACATCCTCTAAAGTAGAAATGGAAACGCCTGAGTCTACTTCAGCTTCAGTGGCTTCATGAATATCTTTTCCTTGCCTCATTGCTTCACTGCACGTAAAAGCAGCCGTATTTTGTCCATTTCTCAAACTGTTTAAAAGAAGTTTATTGCTTTCTTTAATAGAAGGTAAGTCGATTTTTTGGGTGATTTCCCATTCTCCTAATATGTATGATTCTTTACCGGCTCCCCTTAAACAATCTATTTCCGCCAGATTCTGCTGCAAATAGTCTAAATGCGCCGTATCACTTTCAAAATAAAGCGGTTTCAAAAAGATGTTTTCTAACGTTTCTTTTGGGCGGAGCGCGGCGTTTTTGCTAACTTCCTGTGCCCAATCTTCTTTAGGTGTACGTGTAAATTCATGAAATGATAATGTATTTGTTTTCATTCCCATGCCCCTTTACAGTTAATAGCTGCCTGCTAAACCTAGATGATTACACTTTGAAGTTTAATGATTCTTCTTTTATTTTAATACATCTTTTACAAATTGTTCAATCATTGCTTCAAAATAAAAAGAGGCCGGGACATAATTAAATCATTCTAATCTAAGGAAGGACAAATGGGATAAAGGAGCTAGTATGGAGCGCTTGTTACACGGCTGTTGATTTCCATGCAAGACTTCGCTTTCCGCAGGCGGCTGGTGAGCCTCATCGTCGCTTACGCTCCTGCGGGGTATCCCATTCCGCTTGCCCCGCAGGAGTCTTCGTCTTGCCCTCCAATCAACAGCTAGAAACAACTACATGCATGAAACCTACGTTTACAATCACTATGAAAAAATCCGAACGAGTTAGATTCTTTATCAAGAATCTAACTCGTTCGGATCTTCCTTCAGCTAAACTGCTTTTGTCCCAGCCTCTTTTTTTAATATATGGACGTATTCTCTTTAGACGTGGATTCTAAGATATCTTTCACTCTTGCCAAAAATCTGCCGCACACTAAACCGTCTAACACGCGGTGATCAAGCGATAAACATAAGTTAACCATATCTCTAACAGCAATCATGTTATCAATAATAACCGGACGTTTTACAATAGATTCTACTTGTAAAATAGCCGCTTGCGGGTAATTAATGATTCCCATTGATTGTACGGAACCAAATGAACCTGTGTTATTAACGGTAAACGTTCCGCCTTGCATGTCTTCAGACTTCAATGAACCCGTACGAACTTTTTGCGCGAGCTCTGTAATTTCACGTGCAATGCCTTTGATTGTCTTTTCATCAGCTTGTTTAATAACTGGAACAAACAAAGCATCGTCTGTTGCAACAGCAATGGATACATTAATATCTTTTTTCTGTACAATACGGTCTCCTGCCCACATTGAATTCATTTGAGGGAATTCTTTTAAAGCCTGAGCCACCGCTTTTACGAAGAAAGCAAAATACGTTAAGTTAAAACCTTCTTTTTGTTTGAACTCTTTCTTTAATGAATCACGATAAGAAACTAAGTTCGTTACATCGACTTCAACCATTGTCCATGCATGCGGAATTTCATGCTTGCTGCGGAGCATATTTGCTGCAATAGCTTTGCGCACGCCTGTAACAGGGATTTCTTGATCTCCTGCTGCAGAAACAACCGGCGTAGGCTGCTGCGTTTTTGGAGCAGCTGCTGCTATAGGTGCTTCTGTTTGAACTGTTGATGCAGGTGTTTCTTTTACTTCAACAGCTCCACCTTTTTCGATAACCGCTAAAATATCTTTTCTCGTAATGCGGCCGCCCGCACCTGTTCCTGTCACGGTATCTAAATTAATATTATGTTCTTGTGACAGGCGCATAACAGCTGGAGAGTATCGGCTTTTATTTGATTGACTGTCCGCTGTCTTTGGCGCTGATTCTTCTACAGTCTTATCAGAAGCTTCCTGTTCTTTTTGAGGTACAGTTCCTTCTACTTCAATTAAGCAAATCACTTCTCCCACGGGTAAGGTATCGTCTTCACCTGCAATTAACTCTTTAATTGTTCCACTAAAAGAAGAAGGCACTTCAGCATTTACTTTATCCGTCATGACTTCAGCTAACGGGTCATACTTATTTACGTGATCTCCAACAGAAACGAGCCATTTGCTAATCGTACCTTCTGTTACACTTTCACCGAGCTGCGGCATCGTAATTTTTTCAATAGCCAATTGATACAACTCCTTTTAAAATTGAGCTAATTCTCTCATTGCTTTTTCTACTTTATCTGGATTCACCATAAAATGTTTTTCCATTGTTGGTGCATAAGGCATAGCTGGAACATCAGGTCCAGCAAGACGCTGAATCGGCGCATCTAAATCAAATAAGCAATGTTCAGCAATAATAGCTGCTACTTCGCTCATAATACTGCCTTCTTTGTTGTCTTCCGTTACAAGCAGTACTTTACCTGTTTTAGAGGCTGCTTCAATAATAGCCTCCTTATCAAGCGGATAGACCGTTCTTAAATCTAAGATGTGTGCTGAAATACCGTCTGCTTCCAGTTTTTCAGCAGCTTGAAGAGCAAAGTGTACACAAAGACCATATGTAATAACCGTGATGTCGTCTCCTTCTCTCTTTACATCTGCTTTTCCAATCGGAAGTACATAATCATCTTCAGGCACTTCTCCTTTAATCAAACGATAAGCACGCTTATGCTCAAAGAAAAGGACTGGATCATCATCACGAATAGCTGCTTTTAATAATCCTTTTACGTCATAAGGCGTAGAAGGCATCACAATTTTTAATCCTGGCGTATTGGCAAATAGTGCTTCAACAGATTGAGAATGATAAAGAGCACCGTGAACCCCGCCGCCGTAAGGAGCACGAATCGTAATTGGACAATTCCAATCATTATTAGAACGGTAGCGAATTTTTGCTGCTTCTGACACAATTTGATTGACTGCAGGCATAATAAAATCAGCAAACTGCATTTCAGCAATCGGACGCATTCCGTACATTGCCGCTCCGATTCCTACACCTGCAATGGCAGACTCTGCAAGAGGTGTGTCAATGACTCTTTCTTCTCCGAACTGTTCGTACAGTCCGTTGGTTGCTTTAAATACGCCGCCTTTTTTCCCTACGTCTTCTCCTAGTACAAACACGCGGGAATCTCTTTCCATTTCTTCACGAATGGCCATTGTTACTGCATCAATATATGAAATAACCGGCATATGTTCTCCTCCTTACTCACCGTACACGTATTTTAAAGCCGATTCCGCTTCTGCATAAGGAGCGTTTTCAGCATAATCTGTTGCATCATTAACGATGCTCATAATATCATCAAGCATTTGTTTTTCTCGTTCATCGGTTAACACGTTAACCTCTTTTAAATAAGTGGCAAAGTACACAAGCGGATCACTCTTTTTAGCTTCAGACAATTCTTCTGCTCCGCGATATGCACGATCATCGTCGTCACTTGAGTGGGCCGTCAAACGTTCTGAAACAGTTTCAATAAGAGTAGGTCCCTCTCCTCTGGATGCACGATCTCTTGCTTCTTTTACCACTCTGTATACTTCGAGTACGTCGTTTCCATCAATTGTGTAGCCTGGCATGCCATACCCAATCGCACGATCAGATACCTTTGCGCAGCCTAGCTGCTTTTCAACCGGAACAGAGATCGCATACTTGTTATTTTCACACATAAAGATAACAGGAAGCTTATGAACACCTGCAAAGTTCGCGCCTTCATGGAAATCTCCTTGGTTGGAAGATCCTTCTCCAAACGTGACAAACGTTACTAAGTCTTTTTTCTCTAATCGGCCTGCTAAAGCGATTCCTACTGCGTGAGGCACCTGTGTTGTAACTGGGGAAGATCCTGTTACAATTCGCTTTTCTTTATAACCAAAGTGACCTGGCATTTGACGACCTCCTGAGTTTGGATCTTCCGCTTTAGCAAACCCAGAAAGCATTAAATCGCGCGCAGTCATTCCAAATGCTAGCACAACACCTAGATCACGGTAATAAGGTAATATGTAATCATTTTCTCTGTTTAAGGCAAAAGCTGCGCCAACTTGAGCGGCTTCTTGACCTTGGCATGAAATAACAAACGGCACCTTCCCAGCACGATTTAATAGCCACATACGCTCATCAATTTTTCGTGCAAGCAGCATAGTGCGATACATTTCAAGTACTTGTTCATCAGTTAATCCTAATGACTCATGACGGTTTTTTGTCATGTTTAAACCTCCTTTAATCATCAAAAATGAATCGCTTTTCCATCCACCGCTAATGAAGCTTCTCCCATCGCTTCTGAAAGGCTAGGGTGAGGATGAATGGTATGAGCAATTTCCCATGGTGTAGCATCCAATACCTTGGCAAGACCCGCTTCAGAAATCATATCTGTCACGTGAGGGCCAATCATATGCACACCAAGCACATCATTTGTAGCGGCGTTGGCAATAATTTTAACAAATCCCTCTGCCTCTCCATATACAAGAGCTTTTCCAACGGCTTTAAATGGAAACTTTCCAACTTTCAGCTGAAATCCTTGCTGTTTTGCTTCCTGTTCTGTTAATCCTACACTTGCTGCTTCCGGACTGCTGTATACGCATTTAGAGATTGTTGTATAATCAATCTTCAAAGGCTTTTCACCATGTAAATGCTCAACAGCTACAATTCCTTCATGAGAAGCTACATGTGCAAGCTGCAGTCCACCAATCACATCTCCGATTGCGTAGATATGAGATTCTTTCGTTTGATAAAAATCATTCGTGGCAATCACACCGTTTTCTACTACAATATCGGTATTCTCAAGACCGATTCCTTCCACATTTGCTTGACGCCCTACAGATACAAGCAGCTTTTCCGCTTCATATTCTTGTATACCGTCTCCTACTTGAGCCGAAATTTTCACCTGCCCATCAATAGATAATGTATCAGCCATTACTTTAGCAGAAGTAATAATAGTAACTCCTTTTGCTTTTAAAAGCTTGGTCATTTCGCGGGAGATATCTTGATCTTCCGTTGGTAAGATACGATCGCTGTATTCAACAACCGTTACATCCACATCAAAATCTGTAAGCATTGACGCCCATTCAATTCCAATGACGCCGCCTCCCACAATAATAATAGAAGCAGGAAGTGTTTCCATCTTTAATGCTTCATCTGAAGTAATTACTTTCTCTCCGTCAATCGTTAAGCCGGGCAATGTTCTAGGACGAGAACCTGTTGCCACAATTACATTCTTTGGAATAAGCATTTCGTTTTCTTCGCCGCTCTTTAATTCGACGGAGATAGTTCCTGGCATAGGAGAAAAAATAGAAGGCCCTAAAATACGTCCAATTCCTTCATATACGTCAATTTTACCTTTTTTCATTAACTGTTTGACACCATTATGTAACTGTGAAACAATTTCTGACTTTCGTTCTTGTACACGTGCATAATTCAATATCACATTGGATGTTTCTACGCCAAACCCACTGCTTTTTTTAGTGGTTTGATAGACTTCTGCACTTCTTAGTAAAGCTTTGCTTGGGATACATCCCGCGTGCAGGCATGTGCCTCCTAACTTATTTTTTTCCACAACCGCTACTGATAGACCTAACTGCGAGGCACGAATAGCTGCTACGTACCCTCCGGTTCCACCGCCAAGAATGACCAAATCGTATTCTTTTGCCACACCGCTTCACACCTTTCTTCAAACGCTATTAAGCGCCTTTATATTCCTTCACTTCTTCTTCACCTGTAAGCACTCGGAGAGCCCCTTCAGCTAGCGCTTGAAGCTCATTTTCTCCAGGATAAACAATGACATCTGCAATCCACTTTACATGATCAATAATCAGCTCAACAAATTCTTTTGAATAAGCAATGCCTCCCGTTAAAATAATGGCATCTACCTTTCCATGTAAAACCGTACCGGCGGCTCCAATTTCCTTTGAAATTTGATAAGCCATTGCTTCGTAGATAAGCTTAGCTTTTTCGTTTCCTTTTTTCACTAACGCTTCGACCTTCTGCACGTCAGATGTGCCCAAATACCCAACAAGCCCACCTTTTCCCACAAGCATTTTCATAATTTCCTCACGGTAATACTGACCTGAAAAGCAAAGACGAACTAATTCACCAACCGGTACACCTCCAGCACGCTCTGGACTAAAAGGACCGTCGCCGTGCAGACCATTGTTCACATCAATCACTTTTCCGCATCTGTGAACTCCAACGGTAATACCTCCCCCCATATGGGTAACGATAACGTTCATTTGTTCATATGTGCTATTCATTTCTTTAGCGACTTTTCGAGCAACCGATTTTTGATTCAGCGCGTGAAAGATACTTTTTCTTTCCATAAAAGGAGTTCCTGAGATTCGGGCGATGTCGCTGAGCTCATCTACCACAACCGGATCAACAATGTACGCCGGAATATTTAATCCAGACGCAATCTCAAACGCTAAAATCCCTCCTAAATTTGAAGCATGATGGCCGGCGTAACCGTCTTTCAAATCTTTGAGCATCGCTTGATTTACTTCGTATGTTCCGCCTTCAATCGGGCGTAAAAGGCCCCCTCTTCCACATACTGCACTTAATTTAGATAAATTAATCCCTTCTTCATCAAGTGCCTCTAAAATCGAGTTTTTACGGAACTCATACTGTGCATATATCGTGTCAAACTGATTCATTTTCTGTGCATCGTAGCGGATTGTTCGATCAAAAATTGGTTTATCGTTGTGAAATACACCAATTTTTGTGGACGTTGAACCCGGATTTATTATCAGCATTCGATATTCCTGCATATCCAACACATGTCCTCCTACCTTCTCATTCTCATAAACGAAGGCTAGGTCGAAAGGATCTCATTTATTCCTTTTGCCTAGCCTTCAGCTCAAACATTAGCGCGTATGACGTCTACTTAAAATATGCTGTCCATTTTGTAAAAATTGACTGCGTGAACGACGCAGCTTTTCAATTCTTTCTTCAGCTAAGCGATCTGCTGCTAGATAGGTTGGAATGCCATCTCGTTTTGAGATTTCAACTACCTTTTCAATATTATCATAAATACCTTCAACTTTTTTCAGCGCACGCTCACGGTTATACCCAACTAGCTCATCAGCTACGTTAATAACGCCTCCTGCGTTAATAACATAGTCCGGGGCATATACGATGCCTAATTCATGAATTAAATCACCGTGACGCGTTTCTTTCAATTGATTATTAGCTGCCCCTGCAATAACTTTTGCTTTTATTTGAGGGATCGTTTCATCGTTAATCGTTGCTCCGAGTGCACAAGGAGCATAGATATCACATTCTACACCATAAATATCGTTCGGGTCTACTGCTTGCGCACCAAATTCTTCTACCGCACGCTGAACAGCTTCTTTATTAATATCTGTTACAATAAGTTTCGCTCCTTCTTCGTGAAGGTGGCGACATAAATTATACGCTACGTTTCCTACACCTTGGACAGCTACTACTTTTCCTTCCAGCATATCTGTTCCAAACGCTTCTTTTGCTGCTGCTTTAATTCCTCGGTATACACCGTATGCCGTAACTGGTGATGGATTGCCTGATGAACCAAAAGCAGGAGATACGCCTGTTACATAATCCGTTTCCTCATATACAATATCCATATCCTCTACAGTTGTGCCCACATCTTCTGCTGTAATATATCGACCATTTAACCCTTGAATAAAGCGACCAAATGCACGGAACATCGCTTCATTTTTATCTTTGCGAGGATCTCCGATAATAACCGTTTTTCCTCCTCCCAAATTCAAGCCTGCTGCTGCATTTTTATACGTCATTCCGCGTGATAGACGAAGCGCATCTTCAATTGCAGCCTCTTCTGATTCATATGTCCACATTCTCGTACCACCTAGAGCTGGCCCAATCGTTGTATCGTGAATCGCAATAATGGCTTTTAAGCCTGAATCTTTATCTTGGCAAAATAATAATTGCTCATAATCGTATGTTTCCATATAGTCAAAAATTTTCATTGTTAGTGCCTCCTAAGAATTCTGTTGAGCGACGCTGATAGCGAGCGCCAGTGAGTATAATTTACTTTCTGCTGAATCTGCTCTTGATGTTAAGACGACTGGAGCTTTAGCCCCCGCTAGAACAGCTCCAACTTTTGCTTTAGCAAAATAAACAAGAGATTTATATAGGACGTTCCCTGTTTCAATAGCAGGAACGAGTAATATATCTGCTTGGCCGGCAACTTCACTTTGAATACCTTTTTGCTTGGCTGCCTCTACATTAATGGCATTATCGAGTGCTAATGGTCCATCAATAACGCAGCCCTTGATTTGTCCTCTGCGGTTCATCTGCGTAAGAAGTGCAGCCTCTACTGTTGCAGACATTAAAGGGTTCACAACTTCAACCGCTGCAATAGGAGCTACCTTTGGTACCTCTATCCCAATTGCGTGAGCAACGTTCACCGCATTTTCAATGATTTGAACTTTCTCTTCAAGAGACGGCGTAATATTCATAGCCGCATCTGTTACAAGAATAGGGCGGTCATAGTAAGGAACATCAAACACAGCTACGTGTGATAAAACGTTTCCTGTACGCAAACCGTGCTCTTTATTTAACACAGCTTTTAAAATAAGTGATGTGGATAAATTTCCTTTCATGACGATATGCGCTTGACCTTGCTGAACTGAACGCACAGCTAATTGAGCCGCTTCTAAAACAGAGTCCGTATGTACAACCGTCACAGCCTTGTGAGTTAGTAAGGATGGGCGGTACTGCCTGAATAATTCATTAATTGTCGTTTCGTTGCCAAACAAAATAAATCTTGAAACTTCCTTTGACACAGCTTCATGCACTGCCTCAATTGTTTCCAAGTCTTCGGCCGCAGCAACAGCAACAGTCAACGAAGATTGCTTAGCAACCCGAGATAAGATGGTAGCAAGAGTCATGGAATGTTCGACCTCTCCTTTTTCATTCTGTCTTTTGCCCCATTTCAAAGAGCATACCTGCCTGTTTATGCAGTCATCTAGAATACATGCAAGTTTTGTGCCACACTCTGCATATATTACATAATATAGCTGCTTATATCCGTTTCTACGCATAAAAAAATTTTTTATTAATTCTATTAGCAAGTAAAAAGAAAAAATCTCTCTCTATTTATACGCAATAAATTGCACACCATGCATTTTATTGCATGCTATTATTTGCAAGATTGTACTTTTCCAACTTATAATATAAAGAGCGTAGCGAAATATTAAGGTGCTTTGCTGTTTTAGTTCGGTTATACTCGTTTGCAAGCAGTACTTTTTGAATAAGTTTCGCTTCATAGTTTTCCATCATGTGTGCTAAGGTCTTTCCTTCGAACACCATCTCTTCATTCACCTGATTTTTTTCTTTTTTGCTCTTGCCTTCAAGTGAAGGTAGATGAACAGAATCAATCATTGTCTCCGTATAGTGCATATAGATAATAGCTCTGCCTAATATATTTTCAAGCTCCCGGACGTTCCCTGGCCAGTCGTATGATCTTAATGATTGTAAAGCACGCTCTGTTACTCCTTCAACATGCCGGCCGTAATCCTGATTAATTTTTGTAATTAAGTGTGTAACAAGCGCTTCAATATCTTCTTTTCTCTTCCGAAGAGGAGGTATGTGAATTGGAATTTTGTTTAGCCGATAATACAAGTCCTGTCTGATGCTTCCATCCGCCATTCCTTTTTCTAAATTTACATTCGTAGCTGCAATAACACGAACATTCACTGGAATAGGAGTCGTTCCCCCAACCCGAATAAGCTCTTTTTCTTGAAGCACTCGAAGCAGCTTAGCCTGCATATGAGCTGAGAGCTCTCCGATTTCATCCAAAAAGATGCTACCGTTATTAGCTTCTTCAAAAACGCCTCGTTTCCCGCCTCGTTTTGCCCCAGAAAAAGCTCCTTCTTCATACCCAAAAAGTTCACTTTCAAGCAAAGACTCAGAAAGCGCAGCGCAGTTAATTCGAACAAATTTATTAAACTTTCGGCTGCTCGCATTATGAATCGCATGTGCAAACAACTCTTTACCTGTCCCAGATTCACCTCTGAGTAAAACAGTAGCTGGTGTTTTAGCAGCAAGCCTTGCTTGTTCAATTGCTAACTGAAACTCTTCCGACTGACCAATGATATCAGCAAATGAATATTTTGCTTCAAGCGTTCGGATAATTTGACGCGCTCTTTTGAGTTCATTTGTAAGCTCTTGAATTTCAGACATATCATGAATAACGCCAACGCTGCCTTTTAATTTTCCATTAACAATAACGGGAGCAACATTCACAACTACGTCTCTTTTACTCGGACCAAGCCTCATTCTTACTCCTCGAACAGGACGCCTTGTTTGCAGCACCTTCATGTGCATACTGTCTCCTTCAGAAATATCAGCAGTCGCAGGCTGACCAATAATATCCGCCTTTTTCAAACCTGTAATCCTTGTATAAGCAGGATTAATTAAAATCCCTCTTCCCTCTTCATCAACAACAGAAATAGCTTCTTCGGAAGAGTGAATAATGGCTTGAAGCATAGTTTGTACTTCTTTTAAGTTCGTAACTTCTTCTGCCAACCCGACAACGTCTGTAATATCTTTAAAAATCGAAAAAGCTCCAAACAACTCTCCATTCTCGTCGAGTATTGGTATTCTAGTTGTAATGACTTTGCGTCCGCTATCTAACACAAATTCACTATTTTGATCAATTGTTTTTGTGTGAAGAACATCAATAAGTTTACTGTTGGGAATAACTTGATGAAGATGCTTGCCCCTTACATCTCTGTTTGAAAGGTTCGTCAAACGCTCAGCACTTTGATTAAATAGCGTAATATATCCATTCCTATCAATTACGACCATCGCATCATGAGCGGCGTTGAAAATAAGATCATATTTATACGATTCTTGCTTTAACCGCTGAATTAACTCTTCTTTTTCCTCCATCAAATTTGCCATAATTTCAGCAACCAATCCCGGTACTACCAGTACCTCAGCTGGTTTGCTTGTCTGCAATTGTTGAAAGACGCCTTGTTTACCTGTTGTTTCAATAATGACATCAAGCTGCTTTGTCATATAAGGCTCCCAATTCGTTCCCGTCGAAATATCTTGTTCTTGCGCATGCAAAACGGCCGGCGCATCAGCTCGTATGTCTACCACACCAATTACTTTCATAAATTCGGTTTCCAACAAGATTTTCAGAATAGCTAATCCGCCTTTTCCTCCTCCAACAATCAATACACTTTGCATTTTTTTTCACCTTTTCTACTTAATATGTACATATTCCGTGCAAAATATTGCATATACCTATCATATAAAAAAAGAAACACTCTTGACAATTTATTTAGTTCTTTTATGATTCAAGTATAACGGTTTCATAATGTAAACGCATTCATTTTTAAAAAAAGATAAGCGAAAGGAGAAGTTATGGTTCGAATTATTGCCCTGCTAATCTTACTTATTCCTGGTATACTCGCTGGATATGGCATTAAACTTATGAGAGATATGATTTTTGGCATCCTGCAATCCCCGTTCCCTTCTTTATTTTTGCAATTTTCAGTCGGTCTTTTGTTTTTTGTAATTGGTCTTGGATTTGTTGCTGGCTTTATTCTGCATAGAGACCGCAAGCGAAACAAAGTTCAAAACAGATTTCAAAAAGATAAAAAAACATCGCATTAATGCGATGTTTTTTTACGAAAAGCGCCCCCCAAATTGCTTTACCATTTTTTCCGGATAATCGGTAATAACGGATTCACATCCATATTTCCGAAGCTGCTCAGCTAATTTCACATCATTTACTGTGTAAGGTCGCACTGGGATTTGATAATCTTTTGAAGCGGCTACATTTACTTCATTCACGGTACGATGATTAGGGTGAAGAGCTTTTGCACCAAGATGCTGCGCATATACCCATGGCTCATACATCGGATAAGAATATAAAATGGCTGTTTCAATTGTAGAATCCAAAGAGCCTATTCGAGCTAGGCTGTTATGATTAAAAGATGAAATCATCGTTCGATCCTTCATCTTGTATAAATAAATTAAATCTAAGACTTTCATTTCCAAGTATGGATAGTCAAATATGTTGTTTTTCAACTCAATATTTACACTAATCCCTTTGCTTGAAGCCCACTCCATTACTTCATTTAACGTGGGAATTTTGCATACTCCGTACTTTTTTTTGAACTTATAACTCGCATCTAATTTTTGTAAATCTTGATACGTAAAATCTTTTACATACCCTTTTCCATTTGTCGTTCGATCTACTTTTTCGTCATGAATTACAGCAAGTTCTCCATCTTTTGTCATATGCACATCAATTTCAATTCCGTGTGCTCCAACTCTCGCTGCTTCTTTGAAGGAAATCATCGTATTTTCAGGAAACGTTCCAGCTGCGCCGCGATGACCAATTACAAACATACTTGCTCAACTCCTCTATTATCACTTATTATTAACTTTAGCATTACTTAATAGTGAAAGCACGAATTTACTGTTTATACTTTTTCACTTTCATTACTTTATATGCAAAAGGAGGTCGTTGTGTATGAGACCGCTGCAAATTTCACCGGATACAGCCGTAAAATTAGCAGAACAATTAAATATCCCCCTCGAGCAATTAATGCATATGCCTCAGCATATTTTGCTGCAGAAACTTGCTGAATTAAATGCGAGCGAAGATAAAAAAAGATCTGAATAACAGATCTTTTTTTTTCGTTTTCTTTTTAAAAAAATAGTATTACATTATTTTTTCTACTCCCTCAACATATATTAGAATATTTAATAATATAAATGTATTTTTAAAAACGCTTTTAAATAAGGAATTTAATACTTTTTTGTGTATATTTAATTATTTTTTGATTTTTCCATATAATTTCATTGACGAAATTATTGTTTTTCTACTAAAATAAAAATACATTATATTATTCCAGTACTTATATTCTGATTTTTTGATCAATTCAAATAAAAGAATTAGATAGTATGAGAAAATTTTTAGGGGGACTTCATTATGCAAGCAGCTGTACAACACGAAAATCAGCAGCCAAATGAGTCTAGGAAAAAACATCCTCCTGGACTGTACTTATTATTCGCTACTGAGGCATGGGAAAGATTTAGTTATTATGGAATGAGAGCCATTTTGGTTCTTTATTTAACTGCTACCGCTGCTCAAGGTGGACTCGGTGTAGATAAAGCAACTGCACTGAGCTTATATGGAACATTCACTAGTGCTGTCTATATTACACCGATGATTGGCGGATATTTAACAGACCGCTTCCTCGGAAGAAGGCTAGCCATCACTATCGGTGGTATAATTATGGCACTTGGGAATTTTTCAATCTTCATTCATCAAAGCGTAGCCGCTTTGTATATAGGACTTGCTTTATTAATTATCGGAAACGGATTTTTCAAACCGAATATCTCCACATTAGTCGGAGATCTGTATGAAGAAAATGATCCTCGTCGTGACGGTGCTTTTACCATTTTTTATATGGGTATTAACTTTGGCGCATTTTTTGCACCATTAGTTGTTGGGTTAATGAGTTACAAATACGGATTTTTAACAGCAGCTATTGGAATGGTTGTTGGACAAATTTTATTTAACTTACTAGCTAATCGCTATTTAGGTGATATTGGGAAAGAGCCTACAGGAAAAGTTCACGCAGCAGCATCTCAAACATCAACTGCTACGCTGACGGCACGAGAAAAGAAAAGAACGGTTGCTATCGTTATTTTGGCCTTTATTGTTATTGCCTTCTGGACAGCTTTTGAACAGGCTGGAAGTTCTTTAACACTATATGCTCAAGATCAAATTGATCGTCAAATAGGTAGTTTCACGGTTCCAACAGAGTGGTTCCAATCATTGAATCCACTATTCATTATGATTTTAGCACCAATTATGTCACTAGTTTGGTACAAGCTAGGAAATTCAAAACGCGGTGATTTTAAAACACCAACAAAAATGGGCATGGGACTTGTAACGGTTGGATTAGGATTCTTACTTTTAATTCCAGCTGTTATGTATACTGGTAATGACCCAGCTTTAAAAGTAAATATCCTGTTTATGATTTTTACTTACTTCCTACACACGCTAGCTGAGCTTATGATTTCGCCAGTAGGATTGTCCATGGTAAGTAGACTGGCTCCATTAAAGCTTGCTTCTCTTTTAATGGGCGTATGGATGGCAAGCTCTGCTGTTGCTAATAAGCTAGCTGGTGTTCTTGCATCTTATACACAGTCACTAGGTTATTTTGATATTTTCAGCTTAATCGGAGCTGTGACAATTGTACTTGGAATTGTTGTTCTGTTCCTTTCAAAACCGATTGCTAAATTAATGGATTAAAGAAAGCAGCCTTTTCTGAAGGCTGCTTTTTGTTTGATATAACATACACTTTAAATTTTTTAACGTTCATGAAAAGTAAAAAGACCAATGAATCCTTAAAATTCATCGGCCCTGCAGTAAAAAGTTTATTGGTTTTCAGTTTGATATCTAGTGTAATTTTCAAAAGTTTATCGGCATGTACTCTGTATTACAAAAGGTATAAACTCACTCAAAACCCCGTAATTCCAGCAGTCCTATCCCTTTCAACTCGCTTTATGTTCAAGGCGTAATTTATCCGCAACCATGGCGATAAATTCACTATTTGTCGGCTTCGCTTTTGACATACTGACAGTATATCCGAATAATGAAGAAATGGAATCAATATTTCCTCGGCTCCACGCAACTTCAATTGCATGACGAATGGCGCGCTCAACGCGGCTTGCCGTTGTATTATATTTTTTTGCAATGTCAGGATACAGCACTTTTGTAATCGATCCAAGCAGTTCAATATCCTTATATACCATTGAAATGGCTTCTCTCAAATATAAATAGCCTTTGATATGAGCAGGTACACCAATTTCATGAATAATACTCGTAATGCTGGCATCTAAATTTGCTGGTTTACTGTCGCGATGCGAACGCATGGAAGAAGATGAACGTTGCATAAACGAAGACGTTTGTCCGCTAACTTGACGAATGTGATTTACTAAGTTTTCCATATCAAACGGCTTTAGAATAAAATAAGCAGCTCCTAAATCCACCGCTTTTTTCGTCACGTCTTCTTGTCCAAATGCTGTTAGCATAATAACATTTGGATAATTTTCTTTTTTCATTTCTTTCAACTGACCTAAAACTGCTAATCCATCTAGATGCGGCATAATAATGTCTAATACAAGAACGTCCGGATCTTTATCTTTTAAAATGGATAAACACTCTTGTCCATTGTAAGCTACTCCGATTACTTCCATGTCTTCTTGCTCTGAAATATAATCTTCAAGCAAACCAATTAGTTCCCGATTATCATCAACCAAGCATACTTTAATTTTTTTCAATGCAGCTTCCTCCTCAGTCCTTTATGTTATACGTCGTTTCCTACGTGTCTCTATTCTTTATTCTAAAGGACAAATTCGACAATGCAACATTATTTCCTTTATTTTTTTAGAAAAAAGTCTTTTAAATGGAATTTATTCGATTTTCTCTTATTTTCTTTGTTTTTCGACGTTTTTCTCTTACATTTACGACAATAGTTTTTATCAAAAAAAGCGAACTAATGACAACATTAGCTCGCTTTTTTTCGATTATTTTTATAAATATCAATTCCTGCTTCGTTAAGCATCCATTCAATGTGGACACCATAACCGGAGGTAGGATCATTTACAAAAACATGTGTAACCGCTCCAACAACTTTCCCCTTTTGAATAATCGGACTCCCGCTCATTCCTTGAACAATTCCACCTGTTTTCTTTAGCAATTTAGGATCTGTAATTTTAATAACCATTCCTTTAGTGGCTGGAAACTTTTGAGGTATAGTACTCATGATTTCAATATCAAATTCTTCTACTTGATCATTATCTACCACTGTTAGAATTTTAGCTGGTCCTTCTTTTACTTGATGGGATAGGGCAATTGGCATTGCTTTATCTATTATTCCGTTTTCCATTGTTGAAGACAATTTTCCAAAAATACCAAAAGGACTATTTCGTGTAATATTTCCAATGATTTGTCTATCTTCAGAAAACCTTGCTAGCTTTTCTCCGGGAACGCCGTTAGAACCTTTCTCAATAGATGTAACGGTTGAACGGACAATTTGGCCATCTTCTACTACGATTGGCTTTTTTGTATCCATATCTGAAATAACATGGCCTAAAGCCCCGTATTTTTTAGATTTTGGATCATAAAAAGTCATTGTGCCAATTCCTGCAGCTGAATCACGGATGTATAAACCGATTCTGTAAGCATAGTCTTGTTTATCTTTTAATGGATATAGCTTAGTGTCAAACTGCTTTTTTTCTCGTAAAATATGCAGATTTAATGGTTCACCCGTTTTCCCTGCCTGCTGAATAAACGGTGTAATATCACTCATTTTTTCAATCGTTTTACCATTAATCTTCGTTATCATATCTCCAACTTGAATACCCGCAATTTCGCCAGGAGATTTTTTACCTTTTGTTGTATCTACTTGATGATAGCCTACAACAAGAACACCTTTTGAATTTAATTTCACACCGATTGATTGTCCACCTGGAATGACTTTAAAATCTGATAATACCTGCACGTCTACCCGCTTTACAGGAATGCCGGCCAAATGAAGCATCAATTCTTCTTTGCCTACCTGCTTGCCTGCTACGGTCAGCTTCGCCTTGTTACTTGTTACATCGTAAACAGAAGATGAAGCTTCTACGCTAAGCGGTAAGGTCGTATTAATTTTTTCTTTTTGCTGTTCAAATAAGACGATTTGTTTTGGAATGTGTATATATTGTTGCACAACTGGAATAAACCCTACAAAAATGAACGAAACAAGGAGAATCGCACCAATTATATGTCTGTATCGATTTTGCATGTTTTCACTCTCCTCGCTTCCTCGCCTAAATGGCTACACATTTAATTTAGCCTTCTTAGAGCGCATTTATAACAGAAGTTCAGAGAAAAATGAAAAGAAGTGCAAGGAAACATTTTCAGTTCCTCAAATTTGAATAAAAAACACCTTTAACACATACTGTTACGTGTTAAAAGGTGTTTTTTTAAATGGTGTGCTTCATCTTATCCGCTAAAGCTAAAAGCTCTTTGGCATGTTCCTTCGTTAAGCTTGTAATTTCTGCTCCTGCAATCATTCGACCAATTTCTTTTACTTTTTCATCAAGAGTTAATGGAAGAACAGACGTCGTTGTACGATCACCTTTTGTCTCCTTGGCAATGAATAGATGGGTATCTGCCATGGCTGCTACTTGCGGCAGATGAGATATGCACAGCACTTGTGAATCAACGGAAATGGCATGGATTTTTTCACCTATTGATTGAGCTACTCTTCCGCTTACCCCTGTATCTACTTCATCAAAGATAATGGACGTCACACCTTGATGCTTAGAAAAAATGCTCTTTAACGCCAGCATGATTCTTGAAAGTTCTCCGCCGGAAGCTACTTTTGCAAGAGGCTTTAACGGTTCACCAGGATTAGTGGAAATATAAAACTCTACGTTATCAATACCATCTTTGGTGAATTTTATTCTTTCTCCATTTACTTCAACATCATTTTTGCCTGCATTTACTACAGAAAATTTAATTTGAAATACAGTTTTAGCCATATACAGTTCTTGAAGCTCATGATGGATGCTGTCTGTTAAATCTTGAGCAAGTTTTTTTCGAATAGCTGAAACATTGTTAGCTTCTACTAATAAATCCTGCGCTACGCTGTTTAACTGCTCTTTGATCTTGCTGACATGCGTATCTCGATTTTCAATACGATCAATTTCATCTTCAATTTGCGCTGCATATTCCAAGATTTCATCTACGCTTTGACCATACTTCCGCTTTAAATGATTAATTTCATTTAAACGCGCTTCAATAAAGTCTAGACGTTTAGGATCAAATTCTAATAAATCAAGCTGCTGACGAATTTTATACGACGCGTCTTCTAGCTGATAGAAGCTCGATGAAATTATCTCAGAAATGTCAGCATAATTTTTTTCTAGTGAAGAAATATCTTCCGTATGATTCATTGCTACGCCTACCCAGTCTAAACCTTGATGTTCACCGTGCAGCGCATTGTACGCATCGTTTAGTGACGTATAGATCTTTTCAAAGTTGGAAATCTTCAAACGCTCTTCATTTAGTTCTTCGTCTTCGTTCAACTGCAAGTTTGCCGCTTTGATTTCATCTAATTGAAATTGAATGAGATCTAAGCGATGTGCCATTTGCTGTTCATTTTCAGTTAATTGATCTAACTGTTTTTTTAACGATGTATACCTGGAAAATACCTCTCGATACTCCATCAACGCCTCTTCTACTTTTTCTCCTCCGTATTGATCAAGAAGAGTTAAGTGACGATCTTGATTCATCAAATCTTGGTGTTCATGCTGTCCATGTATATCAATTAACGTCTGGCCAACTTCACGTAGGATAGCTAACGTTACGAGCTTCCCATTGATCCGGCAAATACTTTTCCCATTGGTGGTAATATCTCGCCGAAGCACAATCATTCCATCTTCCACTTCCAAACCGACTTGTTTGGCTTTTTCATGACTTGGATGCTGTTCTTCATCGAATAAGAAAAGCCCTTCAATTTCGGCTCTGTCTGTTCCGTGGCGGACAAACTCCGAAGAGCCTCTTCCACCTACTAACAATGAAATGGCATCAATAATAATTGATTTTCCCGCTCCTGTTTCGCCTGTTAATACCGTTAAGCCTTTTTCAAATGAAACAGAAAGTTCATCAATAATCGCAAAGTTTTTAATGGATAATTCAGCTAACAACCTGCTTCACTCACCTTTATAACATTTCTAAGAATCGGTCTGATATAATTTGCGTATCTTCAGGAGTACGGCAAATAATCAAACATGTATCGTCTCCACAAATTGTTCCTAATATTTCATCCCAGTCCAAATGATCAATTAATGCTCCAATCGCATTTGCATTTCCCGGTAATGTTTTCATCACTAACATATGCCCAGCTGAATCAATTTTCACAAACGCGTCCATAAGAGAGCGCTTTAACTTTTGCAAAGGATTAAAACGCTGATCTGCAGGCAAGCTGTATTTATATCGACCGTCCATCAAAGGCACTTTGACTAAGTGTAATTCTTTAATATCACGAGAGATTGTTGCCTGTGTTACATTAAAACCTTGGTTTTTTAAAATATCTACCAGTTCATCTTGTGTTTCAATATCGTTATTCGTGATAATATCACGAATTTTAATATGTCTTTGCCCTTTATTCATGTTGGCACCTCACATTAATATGTAATCTTCTTTTGGTTTTGTTGTTTCTAAGTCTTTCACTAATTAAATATCATAATGTGTTCAACTTGATTATGCACCTTTTCTATAAAGAGTCATAATCAAATCGCCAATGCTAAGTCTTTGTGCTTAACATTGGCCATTATTATTTTTTCTCTTTTAACGTCTTATGTGCTTCTTGGACCACTTCACCTACAGTAAGCGGAGCTTGATTTTCACCAAGTTCACGCTCGCCTTTCCAGCGCAGATGAAGAAGAAATTCGATATTCCCATCTCCTCCTGTTATCGGTGAATACGACATGTTATATACATCGTATCCTTGACGAAGGGAGAAATCCACCATGCCTTGAAGGACTTCTTCATGCACTTTTGGATCACGTACAATGCCTTTTTTCCCAACTTGTTCTCTTCCAGCCTCAAATTGCGGCTTGACGAGCGCAACAACATCGCTGTGTGGAACAAGAAGTGTTTTTAACACAGGGAGAATAAGTCTTAAGGAAATAAACGATACGTCAATAGATGCGAATTCAGGCAAGCCTCTTGATAAATCAGCCGGCGTCACATAACGGAAATTTGTTCGTTCCATTACTTCTACTCGTTCATCTTGACGAAGCTTCCAAGCTAGCTGATTATAACCGACGTCCAGCGCATAGGACATCTTCGCTCCATTTTGTAGCGCACAATCGGTAAAGCCTCCAGTAGAAGAACCAATATCAATCATGATTTTATCAGCTACATGGACATTAAATTCTTTAATCGCTTTTTCAAGCTTAAAGCCGCCTCTGCTGACGTAAGGCATTACTGCACCTTTAATTGTCAGCGGCGTATCGCGTTCAATTTTCTCTCCCGGCTTATCCAAACGGACTTCATTTGCATAAACAAGCCCAGCCATTACTGTACGCTTTGCTTTTTCTCTTGTTTCAATCAAACCTCGTTCTACTAATAATACATCTACTCGTTCTTTTTTTGTCACTTAACTTCAAGCCTCTTTTGTGTTGGTGTTACGAGTTTTTTGACTCGATTTATAATCTCTTCTTTGGTTAAGCCAATTTCTTCTAAAAGTTTTGTTACGCTGCCGTGCTCGATAAAGCGATCTGGAATCCCCATACGTTCAACGCGCGTATCATAATAGCCGTGCTCTGATGCAAACTCTAACACTGCGCTTCCAAAACCGCCTTGAAGTACCGCTTCTTCCACCGTAATCACAGGCTTATTTGTTTGGAAAATCTCATGAAGCATTTTTTCATCCATCGGTTTAATAAAACGAGCATTCACCACTTTTACGCTGATTCCTTGCTTCCCAAGTTCTTCTGCTGCATCCATAGCCATTGAAATCGTTGTACCAAACGTTAAAATGGTTGTATCTGAACCTTCTTTTAATACTTCCCATGTACCAATCGGAATGTTTTTCAGTTCTGAATCTAGTTCAACACCTAATCCGTTTCCTCTAGCATAGCGCATGGCAATAGGACCTTCTTCATAAGTCAAAGCAGTGTGAACCATGTGCTGACCTTCATTCTCGTCTTTTGGCATCATAATAACAAGGTTAGGCAAATGGCGTAAGAACGCAATATCAAACACGCCTTGATGTGTTTCACCATCAGCACCTACTAGTCCAGCGCGATCAATTCCAATAAATACATTTAGCTTCTGACGGCAAATATCATGAACCACTTGATCGTATGCACGCTGTAAAAATGTAGAATAAATAGCTAAGAAAGGCTTCATATTTTGAGTGGCAAGACCAGCCGCCATTGTTGTTGCATGCTGCTCTGCAATCCCAACATCAAACATGCGATGCGGAAACTCTTTTTGAAACGCTTCAAGTTTTGAACCTACAGGCATTGCTGGCGTTACTGCTACGATACGATCATCTTCCCTAGCCATCTTTAATACCGTATCGCTGACTAGTTTACTCCAAGCAATTGGAACATTTTTGTCTTTAATAAAATCACCGGACTCAATTTTATAAGGGCCCGTACCATGCCATGCTCCGCTTTTATCGCTTTCAGCTGGCAAGTACCCTTTCCCTTTTTTCGTAATAACGTGGATCAGTACCGGTCCTTTTGTTTTCTTTGCATATTGTAACGTTTCCAATAAATCATCATAGCTATGGCCGTCAACCGGGCCTAAATACGTAAAGCCAAGATCTTCAAAGAACATGCCTGACACAACCATGTATTTTAAGCCATCTTTTACACGCTCTGCCGTTGCCGCAAGCTTACCGCCTACTGCAGGCACTTTTTTCAGCAAGACTTCAAGCTCATCTTTTACCCAGTTGTATTTGCCCGCTGTGCGCAAACGGCCTAGAATGCTGTGTACAGCTCCGACGTTAGGAGCGATAGACATTTCATTATCATTTAAAATAACGGTCATATCCGTTTGTTCGTGCCCGATGTGGTTAAGCGCTTCAAGAGCCATTCCGCCTGTCAAAGCCCCGTCACCAATGATAGGAACGATGTGAGCTTTTGTTTTTTGCAAATCTCTTGCAGCAGCCATTCCCATTGCGGCTGAAAGCGATGTGGAACTATGTCCAGTTTCCCATACATCATGCTCACTTTCATCACGCTTTGGAAAACCGCATAACCCTTTATATTGGCGGATTGTATCAAATTCTCCCGCTCGTCCTGTTAAAATCTTATGGACATACGACTGATGACCGACGTCCCATAAAAATTTATCTCTCGGGCTATCAAATACTTTATGGAGTGCAAGCGTTAACTCAACGACCCCCAAATTCGGCCCTATATGACCACCAGTTGCAGAAAGTTTTGTAATTAAAAACCGACGAATCTCTTCACTTAGTTCTTCTAATTGTGTTACTGACATTTTCTTTAAAAACTCAGGATTTTTTATTGTTGTAAGATCCAAGGTGGATCACTCACTTTCGTACTTGTTATAAAGTTACCTTAATACATTGTCTATTGTTTTATACATATAGTCAATTTTTAGTATTTCCTTATTCCTTACAATACCTTTGATATTTTATCAGTAAACCAGTGATATTCAAAGGAAAACAGTGAAAAAATAGCCGCTAACACAAATGTGATAACGGCCACCAAGGTATTGTATATGTCTTTCAAACCTATGCACTACGCTTTTATACAGTAGTAAAATCATTATAGCATAGCCCCTATTGGGACTCAATCTTATTTTACTGTATCACTCAAAAAACCTGACAGAAATCGTCATTAACTATCACGTTTTGCTATAAATAAACAAATTTCTTCTAGTAATCCGTGCTTAATTTGAGCTTGACGTAAAGAGAGAAGTGCTTGTTCAACATGATACTGTAACTTTTCTTTGGCCGCTTCCATACCTAATAAAGAAGGATATGTCGTTTTTTCATTTTCTGTATCACTGCCAATTGGCTTTCCTAGTTTTTCTTCGGAACCTTCCACATCTAAGATATCATCTTGAATTTGAAACGCTAATCCTACATGTTTACTGAATTCTTCTAGTAATTCTTGCTGTAGAGGAGTAGCTTTTGCAAGAATAGCTCCTGCTTTTACACAAAAGCCTAGCAGCTTCCCAGTTTTGTGAAGATGAATATATTCAAGCTCATCTATCGTGAGCTGCTTTTTTTCACCTTCCATATCCGCAATCTGTCCGCTGATCATACCTTCTGTTCCGCTTGCTTTTACCAGTTCTGTAATGAGCTGAAGTTTCATCTGTGATGTAATTTCAGGATGTGCCGCTTCAGAAATTAACTGGAAGCTATTTGTTAAAAGAGCATCTCCGGCTAATATAGCCGTTGCTTCGCCGTACACTTTGTGATTCGTCGGTTTTCCTCTTCTCAAGTCGTCGTCATCCATACTAGGTAAATCATCGTGAATGAGAGAATATGTATGAATCATTTCCACTGCACAGGCTGTTTCTAATCCCATGCTCTCCTCTTTTCCAAACGCATGTAGCGTTGCGAACAATAGCACCGGGCGAAGTCGCTTTCCTCCTGCTGTAAGAGAGTAAAGCATGGATTCTTTTAGGTTAACCGGAGCTTGTAATGCTTTTACCACTCCAGGCAAGCGTGTTTCTACTTGATCTTTTGTAAAAGAAATATACTCTTTTAAATTCATTTCACTCACCATTACTCTTCCTCCTGTACGGAGAATGGCTCAAGCGTTCCGTCTTCGCGTAAAATAGTTTCCATTTGCTTTTCAATATGCTGAAGACGATCGTGACAGAATTTTGAAAGAGTCATTCCTTCTTGGAATTGTTGAATTGCTTCTTCTAAAGGCACGTCGCCTTCTTCTAGCTTGTTTACGATGGTTTCTAACTGCTCCATCGCCTCTTCAAACGTATACTCTTTATTTGTCGCCATTTTTCATCGCTCCTCTATTTTCGAAACTTCACACTTCAATTGTCCATCCGTCAAACGAACGTTTACCACATCGCCTTTGGATACTTGTTTAGTTGATTTAATTAACTCTTTTTCTTCATCGTATACTAAGCTGTAGCCTCTTTCCATTGTTTTTAATGGACTAAGCGTATGTAATTTTGACGTTGCCGTTGCAAACAAAAGCTGCCTTTGCTTTAGTAGCTGCTGCATCTCTTTTGTCAGCATTTTTGTCAGCTGCTGTTGACGCTCTGCCGCTTTCGTTAACTGATGCTCGGGATGATTGCGCAACAAAGCGGCTGTTAACTGCTCGTAGCTCGTTTGTTTTTGCTCCATATACCTTCTACCTTCACGATAAAAACGCTCCATCAATTGATCTAACTGCTGCTCTTTTTGCTCGACTAACTTTTGAGGATAACGGAAAGCATATGATTTCTGAGACCGCTCAAGCCTACGGCTATTAGACTGCAGCATCTCTTTCATCGAACGGAGAAGACGGATATTTCGCTGAGTTAATCTTTCTGTAATTTCACTGATATGAGGCACTGCCAATTCCGCAGCACCCGTTGGAGTAGGGGCGCGCAGGTCTGCTACAAAGTCTGCAATTGTAAAATCAGTTTCATGTCCAACCGCAGAGATAACAGGAATATTAGAAGTGAAAATTGCACGAGCAACGCTTTCTTCGTTAAAAGCCCAAAGCTCTTCAATTGACCCGCCGCCGCGACCAACAATTAATACGTCTGCTTCTTTACGACGGTTTGCTTCTTCAATTGCTTTAATAATAGACGGGGCCGCGTTCACTCCTTGAACAAGAGCAGGCATGACAATAATATTCGCGTTATACCTACGCTTTAATGTCGTAATAATATCACGTACGGCGGCCCCAGTAGGAGATGTAATAATACCTATTGTTGTTGGATACTTCGGCAGTTTTCGTTTCCTAGCAGGATTAAATAAGCCTTCTTTTTCCAGCTTTTTTTTCAGCTGCTCGTAGGCCAAGTATAAGTTTCCAACGCCGTCAGGCTGCATTTCTTTTACGTACATTTGATAATTCCCACTTGGCTCATAAACGGAGATTTCAGCTCGAATGAGTACATTCATCCCTTCTTCAGGCTGAAAATTGAGCTGACGGTTATGTCCCGCAAACATAACGGCTGCGATGCGAGCATTTTGGTCTTTCAAGGTGAAATACATATGTCCTCGACTATGACGTTTAAAGTTAGAAATTTCTCCTTTAATCCATACATCTTGCATGTGAGGGTCTACATCAAACTTGCGCTTAATGTATCGTGTAAGAGCTGTAACGGTTAGATAACGCACTTCACTCATCATTTTGCCTCCTTTGCAGTCACCCTCTCCCCTTTACATAAAGGAGAGAAGCATTTTAGTCACTTGATTTGGCAAGATGAATCTTTATTTAGATAAAGTTGTTAACACTTTAGACAATACCCCGTTGATAAACTTGCTTGATTGATCATCGCCAAACGTTTTCGCTAACTCGATCGCTTCATTTAACGTAACGCTCGTAGGAATTTCTTCTTCATATTTCATTTCGTATACGGCAATACGTAGGATAACACGATCCACTGTAGCTACGCGATCTAACGTCCATTTTTCTAAGTGACTGCGTAAAAGTTCATCAATTTCTTGCTGATGTTCAACCACACCTAGCACAAGACTTTCTAAAAATTGATCAGACTTTTCATTTTGTACAACATTTCCGATTGCCTCCATTGGCTCGGTCTGCCCTAAATCATGCTGAAATAGTGCTTGTAGTGCTTTTTGGCGTGCTGTATGTCTTTTCATTGTTTTTGCTCCTTTATTTATCTTCTTCAACTAGTATACCTAGATAATAGCATAGTTTATGAAACGATACTTCATTCTTCTTATACGAAGTTTATAGAACACGAAAAAGACCGTCTTTATGACGAGACAGTCTTTTTCACTTTACCATAGCTTGTGTTGAAAAGGAACAAGTAATCATACGTTATTCCATTTTAGCAACAGCTGTTAGGTAAACGTTTGTTTTATTCAATTTCTTCAATATCAGTTTTTTGCGTATCAAACTGAATCCCTACGATGTGAATGTTTACTTCATCGAGATCAATAGCTGTCATATTTTTAAGAGCTTGACGAATGTTATCTTGTACTTGTTGCGCTACATTTGGAATAGACACACCAAACTTCATCATACAAAATACGTCTACTTTTATCCCGTTTTCTGTTAAGTCCACTTTTACGCCTTTACCGTGGTTTTTCTTTCCTAGTTTCTCCACAACGCCAGCTGCAAAATTTCCTCTCATTGCAGAAACGCCTTCTACTTCAGAAGCAGCAATACCCGCAATGACTTCAATAACCTCAGGAGCAATTTCTACTTTGCCAAGAGAATTTGGGTGTTCTTCCATTTCTAATACATGATTTTCATTCATGTACAGCACCTCCTATAGTTTATATTATACTAAGAATTCATTACGTCATATAGCTCAAGAAACTTCGTGTTGAATTCACCGCCAACAAATTTTTCATGATTTAATAGTTTTTGGTGAAAAGGAATAGTTGTCGCAACGCCGTCGATAACAAATTCATCTAATGCGCGCTTCATTCGTTCAATAGCTTCCTCACGAGTTGGCGCATGAACAATTAATTTAGCCACCATTGAATCATAGTAAGGAGGGATAGCATAGCCCGGATATGCAGCAGAGTCTACTCGCACTCCGTAGCCACCTGGCGGCAAGTACATTTGAATCGTACCTGGTGATGGCATAAAGTTTTTCTCTGGGTTTTCTGCATTGATTCTGCACTCAATTGCCCATCCGTTAAATGTCACTTCTTCTTGTGTAAACGGTAAAGTTTCACCATTTGCAACTTTGATTTGTTCTTTAATTAAGTCAACTCCTGTCACCATCTCTGTAACAGGGTGTTCTACTTGGATACGCGTATTCATTTCCATGAAGTAAAATTTATTTTCACGATAATCATAAATGAATTCCACGGTTCCTGCTCCTGTGTAATCAACGGCTTGAGCAGCTTTAACAGCAGCGTCACCCATTAATTCCCGCGTTTTTTCATCTAATGCTGGAGAAGGTGTTTCTTCAATTAATTTTTGAAGACGGCGTTGAATCGAGCAATCACGCTCTCCTAAATGTACGGTATTTCCATGAGAATCAGCCAACACTTGAATCTCAACGTGACGGAAATCCTCAATGAATTTTTCAATGTAAACACCAGGGTTACCGAAAGCTGTAGCAGCTTCTTGCTGCGTAATTGTAATACCTTTGATAAGCTCTTGTTCATTTTTCGCAACGCGGATTCCTTTTCCTCCGCCTCCTGCCGTTGCTTTAATAATAACAGGATAACCAATATCATTGGCAATTGACATACCGTCTTCCACTGATTCTACAATTCCAGTTGAACCAGGAACAATCGGCACACCCGCTTCACGCATCGTTTCTCTCGCTACGTCTTTTGTTCCCATTTTGTTAATGGCTTCAGGACTTGGCCCTACAAATGTAACGTTACACTCTCTGCATAGCTCTGCAAAATCAGCGTTTTCAGCTAAAAAGCCGTATCCGGGGTGAATGGCGTCACAGCCCGTTAGCATGGCAACGCTCATAATGTTTGTAAAGTTTAAATAGCTGTCTTTCGATGCTGTTGGTCCAATACAATACGCTTCGTCTGCTAATTGTACATGCAAAGATTCGCGATCAGCTTGAGAATGAACAGCTACTGATTCTACACCTAACTCTTTACATGCTCGAATAATTCGAACCGCAATTTCTCCTCGATTCGCAATTAATAGCTTTTTAATCATATTTACCGCTCCTTATTCAGGCTTTACTAAGAAAAGAGGTTGACCGTATTCTACAAGTTGTCCATTTTCAACTAATACGTCAACGATTTCACCTTTAACTTCTGCTTCGATTTCATTAAATAATTTCATTGCTTCTACAATACATACAACCGAATCTTTTTGTACTTTATCTCCAGGAGTTACGTATACATCCGATTCTGGTGATGATGATGCATAGAACGTCCCTACCATCGGAGATGTAATTTTATGTAAGCTTTCATCAACCGCTGGGGCCGCTTGTTCTTCTTTTGGTTGAGCAGACTGTGCTGCTGGAGCTGGCGCTGGAGCCGCTGCTGCCTGCGGTGCAGGTGCTGCTTGTTCAGGAGCCGAAACGACTACTTGCTGCGCTTGCTTTGAAACAATTGCGTCTTTTTTCTTCATCTTGATTTTGGAGCCTTCGTGCTCATAGGTGAACTCCTCGATTGATGATTGATCAACTAGTTTAATGATCTCACGGATCTCTTGAATTTTTAACATATTGAACACTCCTACCTCATGAAAATAGAATTCTCTACAATGTTAATAATACGATAGATGGCTACAGCCATTCAATTCGTTTGGCAAACATTAAAAAGAAGTTCCACTTACTCTATAATAACCTTTTTAGCGTTATCGTTTTATAAATGGAAACATAGCTTTACAGATGACAACACTTATAAAAACATTTGTCACCTAGTACTAATATAAGATTATGAAACCTATTATAACCGAAGTAAAAAAAGAAAGCCATGTTAAAATTTTTACCGTCTCGCTTAGGTTTTAGTCATTTCATAAAAAAAGAAGTGTAAAAAACCCTATTTTGCGGCTGTTTACACTTCTTTTATTCCCTTTATTTAGTTGGCTGAAACTCTACCGCTACTTCTTTTGGACCCATTTCTTTTTTCACTAACTGAATGATTTGGTTTGCTTTTGTTTTTGAGTGTTTTTCTGTCTTAACCGTAATTTGCACTTGCTTTCCGTCTGCTCTTACTAACGCGTCACTGTATCCTTTTGCTTTAATTAATGTTTCGAGCGTTGCTTCTTTTTCCCCAAGCTTCGATAGCTCATCAATTTTATCCATCGCCTTGCTTACTTCTGCAGGCGTCACATTTTTTGATGCTGCTACTTCTTGATACTCTTCTTTTAGTTGACTTCTTTCATCATTTAATTCCAAGCGAAGCGCCGTAAATAGCTCGTCGCTATCTGTACTTGAGACAACCGCTGATTCTTTTGCATTTTTAGCCGTTTCTTTCTTTACACCTTCTCCTGAACCTTCAGTTTTTGAATCTTCTTTTGTTCCTGACTTCTCATCTGTTTGTTGTTTTGTATCTTCTGCAGGTGCCTTGTCATCGGCCTGCTTTTCGTTTTGTTTTTCGTTGTCTACTAGCGCAACATTACTCTGAGGATTTTCAGGCGTTGTCATATAGTACACCGATAACACAACAACTAAACTTAACATTGTTAATAACCAAACTGTTTGCTTTTTTAATAACATATTCATTTCCCCCTCATCCTTTTTTCGCTAATACTGCTACTCTATGACTCGGTATATCGAGCGCTCTTGTTACAGCTTCAATGATAGATTTTTTTACCTCGATATTATCAGCTCCTTTAGCGACAACTAACACACCTCGTACTTTTGGCTTTTCGGTTTTGACTACAACCGGCTTTTCTTGTTCTCCGCTTCTTACAATGACCAGCTGTTCATCTGTTGAGGAATCTTCAACTTTACGAGTCCCTCCTTCACGATCCGTTTCATTGGTCGTTTGCGATTTCGTCACGCTATTTTTTTCATATATTTTGGATTCTGTTGCATCTAGGTTCACAATTACTTTTACCTTACTCACGCCTCGAACTTGATCTAAAATATCTTTCAATTCTTCCTCATACTGATCTTCATACCCTGTCATCGTTGTTGTTTTTTTGGAACTAAAAGCCGGGACATCCTGTGATACCGGTGGTGCGCTGGTTTCTTTACTTGCACTCTTTAGTAACCCGCCTGAATTCATAGATGTTGTGAGTGAGTTGCTAAATACCATAAAGATAACGCCTGCAGCTAGTAAAATACCTATATACATTAACTTTGAAGGTTTCTTCGTAGTTGATGACTGTTTAAATGAAAAGAACCGCTGAAAAAATGATGGGTCACCTTTTTCTGGCTTTTGACTCATTTCGTGTCTCCCTCCTCCATATTCACAACAACTTGGCCTTGTTTTACGTCCCATTTTGCTGCTAAATAGTTGGATACTTTCTTGGATTCTGTTGGTTTGTTTGTTTCGATCGGTGTGGAGGTATCAATAGAAATAACTTTCACAGCTGAAACAACCTCGGAATCATTTGATGCTTTTTCACTTACGGCAACTGAAATGGATTTAATATTATCAGCGGTAGGTTCGTCGTTCGGCTTTTTTGTCTCAATGTGAATTCGATCAATTGCTACACCATACTGATCCATCAACTCCTCTTTTACATCTGCCTCCATTTGGACAGCCATTTGTTCTAAAATATATGCACGTTGTGAAGCTTGTATTTCTTTTTTCTGATTTTCGATTGAATTTTCTACCTGCTGATCGGATCGAATAGATGATAAACTAAGTGATTTCAGCATTTGATTAACATCCACTTTAAAAATTTGAAAAACAGGTGTAATAATAATCAGCATTAAAAGAAGTCCAACTACCAGCTTCGTATACTTCTGAAAACTAGAATTGGGCAACAGTAAATTAATAATGGTAGCTAATAAGATAAAAAGAACAATATTGGTAATCCACGCTGTTAATGCCTGCATTTTCTTCACCTCACCATCATTGTGACGTTGCTCGCTGTAATGATGACCGTTAAACATAAGAAAAACATAAGTGAGACAACCGCAAGCGCCGCAAAAATATAGATGACGCTTTTGCTGATAATGCTCAAGCAGGAAATAACCGGTCCTCCTCCAATGGGTTGAAGAAGAGCTGCTGCTAGCTTATAGATAAAAGCGAGCGTTAACACTTTTATAGCCGGAAACGCGACGATTAACAGCAAGACTGCTACTCCGGCAATACCTACTGAATTTTTCAATAGAAGCGAGGCACTGATAACTGTATCCGCCGCATCCGTGAACACGCGCCCTACAACAGGTATAAAGTTCCCTGTGACAAATTTTGCTGTTCGAATCGTAATACCGTCAGCAACAGCTGACGTGGCGCCTTGAACGGATAGTACCCCTAAAAAAACGGTTAGGAATATCCCAAGCACCCCAATACTTATATTTCTCAATAGCTGAGCAAGCTGTGTAACTTTATGCTCATCTGAAATTGTGCTTACAATGCTAAGCAGTGCTGAAAGGAAAAGTAATGGCATCACTACGTATTGAATTAGCAAACCGCTTGTATTCATTAAAAACAAAATCATCGGATGAAAAAAAGCGGCCGATACAACTCCTCCTGACGATGCCATTAGGGCAAGCAGTAAAGGCACCAAAGCTAAAATGAATTTGGTCATGGTCTCAATCGCTCCCGTTGCATAAGAGATGGCAATTTGAAAGCTATTAAGAGCAATGATAATCAAAACCATATATACAAGCGCATAAGCTACTTTACTTACAGTTTGCTGATTAAACGCACTTTGGAGCGTTTGCAAAAATACGCTAAAAACCGTTAGCATAATGAGCGTACCAAGGAGCTTTCCGTTAGCTAACACTTCATGAAATAAAAACTTCACAAGACCTCCTAGCCATTCTTTAAGAGAAAACTCTTTTTCTCCTTTTAAAAAATCGACTAAACTTCCCTTCTGACTCTCGGGTAAAAAGCCGCCGTATTGGGTAATAATATCGTCCCAAAACTGTTTGACTTCGTCGATACCGAGCTTATCAATTTGTTCATTGACAAGTTCTTGCTGCTTCGGGGGTTCGGAAGCTTGTACATTTTCTGGAAAGAAAAAAAAGAGGAACAAAAGAAGAGCGAGTATATTCACTTTAAACGTCCACCGCTTCATTTCGTCACCTCATATTAAGTAAAATTAATTGGGCAGCATTGAAATAATCGTTTCAATAATGACCGTTAAAATAGGAATTGCCATGGAGAGAATCAGCACTTTTCCACCTAACTCAATTTTAGAAGCAATGGCACCTTGCCCTGCATCTTTCGTAATTTGAGCACCAAATTCAGCGATATAAGCAATACCAATAATTTTCAAAATGGTTTCCACATAAATCATGTTAACGTGAGCATTAATCGACAGCCGCTCGACCATCTTAATAATCTCGTAGATTTGATCAATTAAAAAAAGAAAGATCACGGATCCCACGAATAAGACAAGTAAAAAGGCAATAGGTGATTTATGTTCTTTTAAAATAAGAGCCAAAAATGTAGCTACTAATCCTAAGCCCACAATCTGAAGCATTTCAATGGCAAATCACCCCTCTACCCTTGAAATAAAAAAACCGATTTAATTTTTTGAAATAAGTCCTCTACAATCGAAGCAACCATAAATAAAATATAAATAAAGCCGATAAGGGTAACCCAATTCGCGTAATCTTTTTTTCCCATCTGTTCGAGTACGGTGACTAAAAAAGCTACGACGATACCAATCCCAGCAATCTGAAAAATGGTGTTCATATCAATTCCCACATTCAATCCTCCTCCATCGCTACATCAATAGGATGACCAGTAGCAATCCAGATAGAAAGCCTAAACTTTTAACCATTTTTTCATAGCGATTCTGCTTATCAACTGCATCTTGTTCTTCACGTTCGAGATGGTTGAGCGTCAGTAAGATGTGTTTTTGCTGCGAATAACGATCATGCTGGCCAAGCGTTTCACCAAATTGCTTTAAAATTTCTAGTTCTCCCGTTTTAAGTGCGGTTTGTTTCCAAAATTGGTCCAACGTCTTTTCCCAAGCTTCCTTGACACTTTCGGTACCTTCTTTTAATTTGATTGAAAACTCACTAAATAAAGACGCCAAAGGATTGGGAAGCTGTAGAGATAACAAATGTGCAACTTCTTGAAGAGGCCGATTGCTGTACATAATTTCCGCTTCTAACGACCGAAGAGCCGTTTTTAATTGCCTGAGCTGCCTAGGTCTTGCACTAAGCTGCTTTGCAAATTCAAATCCTGTGTAAGTTGAAGCAAATAAGATAAAGATGGCACCAAACAGTTTCATACACCATCACCCTTTACTATTTTCAATAAGCGATTTTTCAGCGGACGTTTTCATGGAATTATAATGCTCATCGTAGATAGCCTGAAGTGTTCCAGGACCTCGGCTGTTCGATAGCACAACATACCGTTTGAATACGTGAAGCTTTATTAAAGTTTGCAAAGTGGGACGCTTCATTAAATCACCAATATCATAGCCATGAACAGTCATAATGACACGAACACCAGCATTAACGGCTTCAAGTACGGCTTTACAATCTTCTTCACTTCCGACCTCATCTACGATCAGCACATCAGGGCTCATGGAGCGAATCATCATCATCATGCCTTCGGCTTTTGGACAGCTGTCTAATAAATCCAGTCTGGATCCGAACGTATGCTGAGGAACCCCTTTAACAGCCCCAGCAATTTCTGAGCGTTCATCTACAATCCCTACTTTGAATGGAGGAATGTTAGAGCGCTCTATACCAGTGCTTATTACTCTGGCTAGATCACGGATCATGGTTGTTTTTCCTGTTTGCGGAGGTCCTATAATGACCGTACTTTGCCAATAGCGATTGTATAAAAAAGGAATAAGCTGATTCGAAATGCCAATCTTTTGTTTAGCAATCCGTATATTAAAGGATGTTACATCTCGAATCACACGAACCTGTCCATTTTCCGTTACAACTTTTCCAGCTAGTCCAACCCTATGTCCGCCTTCAATAGTTACATATCCTTTTTTCAATTCTTCTTCAATCATATAAATTGAAAACTGACTTAATTTATTTAAGATGAATAAAGCATCTTCTGCGGTTGGAAGATACGATTCGAAATGAGGCTGATTGTTGATTGTAAATTCGACAGGCCTTCCTATACGTACTCGAATTTCTTCTAGTACATGAGAATGGTGTGTTACATAAAATTCAACAGTCTTTTTTAAATTAGGCGGAAAAATTGCAAGTATTTCGTTTAACATATTCATCCCCTCATATTTGAACTCACTTCAATGTATTATGAGCTTGACCATTTTATGCCTACCTTTTATTTAAAAACGCCGATTAAAATGAAGAGTACTCCTACTATAATCATGATTAATTTCCCAAAAGATAATTGATCTGCTACGGACACTAAACCTATGGTGAAAGAGCTCACCATTACAATGGGACCAACAAGCGCTAACATCCCATTAATCATTAACGCTTTTTTCACATCATTGTTTGTCACAATCAAAATAGCGGCAATAAACTCAATAAATGAAGAAATAAATCGAAGGCACGCCATCGTTAATACCGTACCGTTTAAATGATCTAACCACTGCTTCATAAGCCCCTCCTATATCTCTGCATTGTTTAGTACAACCTATGCAAAATAAGGAAGAGTTAGCACAAAAAAACACACAAAAAAGGCCGAGAATGATTCTCGGCCTTTTTTGTGTGTTTACAGCTTGCTTACACTACCAAATTACGCGCGTGATACGTAGCTGCTGTCTGTTGTATTAATAATTAATACGTCGCCTTCATTTACGAAGAACGGAACGTTTACTGTTAAACCAGTTTCAACAGTTGCCGGTTTTGTACCACCAGAAGCTGTGTCACCTTTGATACCAGGTTCTGTTTCTGTTACTTTAAGCTCAACTGTGTTTGGAAGTTCAACACCTAACGTCTCACCTTGATACATCATAATTGCAACTTCCATATTTTCTTTTAAGAATTTTAGTTCATATTCAATTGCACTAGCCGGAAGCTCTAATTGCTCATAAGACTGGTTGTCCATGAATACGTGCTGATCGCCGCTTGCATATAGATATTGCATTTTACGATTATCAATTTGAGCTTTTGCTACTTTTTCACCTGCACGGAACGTTTTTTCTTGAACAGCTCCTGTACGAAGGTTACGTAGTTTTGAGCGGACGAATGCAGCGCCTTTACCAGGCTTTACGTGTTGGAAATCCATTACACGCCAAATACCTCCGTCTACTTCTACTGTCAAACCTGTACGAAAATCATTTACTGAAATCATGAAGAAATCCTCCTACATTTTATAAAATAATGAACTCTTTTGATGAGTGCGATAATGCCTCATTACCTTCTGCTGTGACGATCGTATCATCTTCAATACGAACGCCCCCTAAGTCTGGTATGTAAATACCTGGTTCAACGGTTACAATCATACCCGGCTGCAGTACATCTGTAGATTTCACAGAAAGTGATGGGCCTTCATGTACTTCTAACCCTACGCCGTGACCGGTCGAATGTCCAAAATACTGGCCGTATCCGTGTTCTGTAATATAATCACGCGTTAGCGCATCTGCTTCCTTACCCGTCATGCCTGCTTTGATGCCTTTCATTCCGTTAAGCTGTGCTTGCAGTACGACGTTATAAATTTCTTTCAGTTTATCACTTACTTCACCGACAGCAAATGTTCGTGTGATATCTGAACAGTAACCATTATAGTATGCGCCAAAATCAAGCGTCACAAGTTCGCCTTTTTCAATTACTTTGTCAGAAGCAACACCATGCGGTAAAGCTCCACGATGCCCTGAAGCAACAATTGTATCAAAGGATGAAGATGTTGCGCCTTGTTTTCTCATAAAGAACTCCAGTTCATTAGATACTTGAAGTTCTGTTAAACCAGGACGAACAAAGGTTAAAATATGTTCATATGCTGCATCTGCTATTTTTGCAGCTTCCTTTAATATCTTAATCTCTGAGTCACTCTTTATCAAGCGTAAGTTTTCGATTGCGTGCGAGATTGGAACAAGTTCCGCACCGATATGCTTATCAAATAATTGGTGCTGTCCATATGTAACATAATTCTGTTCAAAGCCAAGCTTTTTAATTCCAAATTTTTTCACTACATTCGCTACTTCTTCTACAATAGGACCCTTGTGCTGAACAATATCAAAACCTTCCGTTTGACTAGTTGCTTGCTTAACATAACGAAAATCTGTTACAAATGCCGCTTTGTCTTCAGAAATGATAACGACACCAGCAGAGCCTGTAAAATTAGTCATGTAGCGTCTGTTGTATTCACTTGTAATCACGACACCGTCTACATTCAACTTTGAAAACTGTTCGCGTAGTTTTTCTATTTTCATCTTATTTCCCCCTTAATTGTAAAAGTGCCTGCAGGGCAAGTTCGTATCCGTATAAACCTAGCCCCACAATTTGACCATGTGTAACAGGTGCCGTCACAGAGTGGTGGCGAAACTCTTCGCGCTTATGTACCTTCGAAATATGCACTTCAATAACAGGAACAGATATACTAGCAATCGCATCTCGAATCGCATAGCTGTAGTGAGTAAAAGCGCCAGGATTAATCATAATTCCATCAAATTTTTCGTCTGCTTCATGAATCCAGTCGATGATTACACCTTCATGATTTGACTGCACGCACTCAACTTCTACCCCGTGGTCTCTTCCTGCTCGCTGAATCTTTTCTTCAAGATTTTGAAGATTATCTGTCCCATATACCGCTGGTTCACGTACGCCTAACCGATTTAAATTAGGACCGTTTATTACTAAAATCTTATTCATCTTAACTCAACACTCTCCCCTACTACGAACCCTTTATGTAGCTTAGCTGTGTAAGCTATTTGCACTTTATTTTTCTTTTTAAATCATTATATAGAATATATTAGCATACGTTGGAACATTCACACTACTTATTCGCCGTTTGAAAATCTGTAGACTCATCTTTTGTTTGAAGCTCTGCAGCTTCAAAAGAAATGGAATATCCGATGAACACACCATATAAAATATAAATACAGAGGGATGAAATAATCGTGTTAGCTGGAAGCTCTCCAACTGTTTTTAAATTGGGAAAGAGCGGATTCAAAACAACGAATACAATTGCCCACCATAGTAAGCCGTAAGCTAAACCTATCCAAATTGTTTTAAACTTCTTTAGCAGGACATAGTATAACAACCCGACAACAATAGATAGTACTGCTATAAGAAATATACTGACAATAACACCTATTCCTTTATCTTTCCAATTACCTAACGCCCACGGATCTAAAAGCATATTTGGATTAATAACACTAAAGCTAAACAGATAATTTAAATAGCCAATAAAGCTCCAGAAAACCCCTCCAAAAAAGGAAATAAAGATGACTTTAAATAAAAAAGATATTTCCTGTTTATGTGTAGGGTGGTTGTCCTGCTTTTTTTCATGCTGTTCTTTAAGTTCTGACACATTAATCACCTCTTGATGTAGTATGAACTTTTTTCTCATTTGCTACCGACTCATTTCTAAGTTTTTACGTTTATTACTCTTCCTATACGCAAGAAGGCATCCTCATATTACAGAGGCATTTTAAAACTACTTCGAACAAGATTTCATAAACAGATTTTATAAGTGAAAGGAAAAAAATTCATAACAAGGGTGTGGAGATGAAAAATATTGGCTAAACTAGATAACATGCATCCGCCTAGAGGTTTATTTGATTTTGCTGTAGAATATAAAATACTAAGAAGTCTAGTTTAAGTTAGGTTGGTGCCTGAAATGTCTAAATTACAAAAACCTGCGTATGGTGGTCAAGCCGTTATAGAAGGCGTCATGTTCGGTGGCAAACGCATTATGGTGACGGCCATTCGCCGCAAAGATCAATCTATTGATTATTTTCATTCAAAAAGAAAATCAAATTCCGTACTCACTGCTTTAAAAAAAATTCCTTTTTTACGAGGAATTGCTGCTATTGTTGAAGCCAGTGCAAACGGTACGCAGCACTTGAACTTTTCCTCTGAACGCTATGATGTGAACCCAGAAGATGATGCTCAAGTAGCAGCAGAACAACAAAAAGAGAAAAAAGAATCAAAACTATCTTTAATATTTGGCGTTGCAACTATTGGTGTAATATCCTTTCTTTTCGGGAAAGTACTATTTACATTGATTCCTGTGTTTTTAGCACAATTGACACGTCCTGTTTTCACTTCAAGTGTAGCGCAAGTTTTTATTGAAGGAGTATTTAAACTATTATTGCTCCTTGGCTATATTTATGTGATTTCACAAACGCCACTTATTAAACGGGTGTTTCAATATCATGGAGCAGAACACAAGGTCATTAATGCATATGAAAACAATGCTGAACTTACGGTAGAAGCCGTTCAAGCACAATCTCGACTTCATTACCGCTGCGGAAGTAGCTTTATCCTCTTTACCGTAGTTGTAGGAATGTTTGTCTACCTACTAGTTCCAACGGATCCTCTTTGGTTACGAATTGTGGATCGCCTTGCATTAATTCCAGTTGTCCTTGGTTTATCATTTGAAGTTTTACAGTTAACCAATAAAGTTCGTCATGTCCCTCTTCTTCGCTTTTTAGGTTATCCCGGTTTATGGCTTCAGCTTTTAACAACCAAAGAACCAAAAGATGATCAAGTTGAAGTTGCGATCGCTTCATTCAAAGAACTTTTACGCGTTGAAAATGAACTTTCTTCTACCACTGACGAACAAGTTGTCTAATCCACACCGTTTTGCTTTCTTTTTCTACTATTTTAGGAGGTGAACAAAATGAGACGTCCATTCGTGAAACCACTTGTATATGGTCTAATCGGGTTAGGAGTCATTGGCTTTGCATTTACGTTGATTACAGATCCAGCTGTTTTATTACGTCAAGCAGGTTATATTTTTCTGTTTATCATTTTGTTTTACTTAGTTTATCGGTTTATTCTCCGCCCTTCTCAGACAAAAGGTCAAGATAGAGGCTATGTGCGCGCAGTAAAGCAATCAAAACTGCGTCAAAAAGAAAAAGAGCGAGGAAGCAACAAAGTTGATATGCATACGTACCGAAGCTCAAATAAGCGCCCGGTATCCAAATCAACGAAACCGCTAAAGAAAAAGAAAAACAACTCACACTTGACCGTCATCGAAGGTAAAAAAGGAAAAAAGAAAAATAGAGCATTCTTTTAAAAAACAAGGAGAAAACCCTCCTTGTTTTTTTAATAGCACCATTTTTTCAAAAATGCCCTTGTACGCTTTTTACCAAACGCAATCAGCTCTTCCCTTCGTTCTTCTGTGAGGATAAATTCTGTCGCAAAAACTTGATTAACGGGTAAAAAGATAATATTTTTTTCGTGACGTTTTGAGATATGTCTCGCATCGTGCGCATCTTTCATCGTCTCAAAAAGCGCGCTGAATAAACCAACGGCATTTTTGATTTTATTGCGCTCCCTTTCTTCATCTTTCGGGCTCAGCTTCACACCGATTACCGGTCGTTTTTTAAGACTTTTATCGTCATCAAATAGGAAGATGGGAAAGTTGCTTAACACGCCCCCGTCAACTATTAAACTGCTTGGGGTAGACTTTAATTTAACCGGCTCAAAAAAGTATGGAATGCTGCAACTCATTCGAACGGCTCTTGCTACTGAAAAACGATTAGGGTCGATTTGATATTTAGGCAAATCATCTGGAAGAACAAGCATCGTACTGTTGGTCAAATCTGAAGCAATAATACGCAGCGATTGATCAGGCAAATCAGCAAATGTACGAATTCCTCTGCTCCGCAATTTCTCAGCAATCCACTTTTCAAGCCTTTCTCCTTTATACAATCCCATTTTCCAATATAAAAACAGCCATTTCGTCAAGCTTGATGGTAAAAAGGACATTCGTTGATCCAAAAAAGAAGATAATTCAATTTCATTCATCATTTCAATAATCTCTTCACTCGTATAACCGGCTGCTACAAATGCACAAATAATAGAACCCGCACTCGTTCCGGCTAACCGCCGAAAAATAAAGCCTTTTTCTTCTAGAGCTTGTAACGCGCCAATCAGTGCAAGCCCTTTAATACCGCCACCTGAAAACACTCCGTCGACGTACACAGCCTCTCCTCCAAACTACCCACTCTACATTTGTAGTCGACTCAGCAACAAGTTATGATAAAAAGAAAAAGCAGTGACCAATAGCGGCACTGCTTCTTTCTTATAATGTTTGTTCTTCTTCATTTCGTTTTTGTACATTGCGAAGATCTTGAATACGATTATGATTTTCTTCAAAGTATTGAACTAAATCTCCAATTCGGTCGATGGAGTTCCAGCTTAAGTGATGTTCAATTCCTTCTACGTCATCATAAATATTTTTCTCATCTACGCCAATGATGCGCAGTAGCTGTTCTAAAAGCTCATGGCGATAAACAAGACGTTTACCGATCTTCTGTCCCTTAGCTGTTAAAACAAGGCCTCGGTATTTTTCATAAATTAAGTACTCATCTTTGTCTAGTTTTTGAACCATCTTCGTTACAGATGAGGGATGAACCGCCAATGCATCAGCAATATCAGACACTCGAGCGTATCCTTTATCTTCAATTAGCATATATATTTGTTCAATATAATCTTCCATACTCGGTGTAGGCATGAAATCTCCCCCAATTAATATTATGTATTGCTAATAATAAGTCATAAATGTCTGTTTCTTATAGTGATATCGTGTTCATGTTTGATGATCTATGTGAAAAAAACGTGTAAATAAAGCGATGTCATAAGATAAAACTTGATAAAAGACATTCAATTAAAATCATACTACAATGCTTATTTAAATACAAGAACCGTTCGCTTCCACTTCTTATTTATGCCCCATTTTTATACATAATAAAAGCTGACTCGTTTGAGCCAGCTTTTACTAGTTAATCATGATCAACATTAAAGGCCGCATTTCAGCTGTGCACCACAGTTTGTGCATGTGTTGCATCCGCCCATTTCTTCTACCGTTCCTTGACGGCAAACCGGACAAGTATTACCTACTTCAGAACCGATTGTTACGTCAGTCGAGCGAATTTCATTAATTGTATCAACTAACACGACGTGCGGTTTCGTTTCTTCTTTTGGCGCTTCAATTTCTTCATCAAATGTATTTTCTTCTGCTTTTAGCGTTAAGACCTGTGCATCACGGCTTCCGTCTACGTACACCGTACCGCCTTTTGCTCCGCCTTTATACAGACGCTCGTACACTTTTTGAACTTGCTCTACTGTATATCCGCGAGGAGCATTTACTGTTTTACTAATTGAGCTGTCAATCCAGCGCTGAATCACACATTGCACGTCCGCGTGAGCTTGTGGTGCAAGTTCCATAGCTGAAATGAACCATTCAGGAAGGTTGTTTGGATCTGCTTCTGGATGCTGATCTAAATACTCTTGAACGATATCAGCTTTTACTTCAATGAATTTACCTAAACGGCCGCTTCGGAAGTATGAGAATGAGAAATAAGGTTCAAGACCAGTTGAAACCCCAACCATTGTTCCAGTACTACCTGTTGGCGCTACCGTTAATAAATGAGAGTTTCGGATACCGTGTTCTTTAATGTTTTCACGAATATCTTCAGGCATTTTTTTCATGAAGCCTGTATTTGTGAATGCTTCACGTAAAGAAGTTGTTTCAGCATCTGTTTCGCCCACTAAGAACGGGAAGCTTCCTTTTTCTTTTCCAAGCTCTACAGACGCGCGGTAAGCTGTCGTTGCGATTGTTTCAAACACTTTATCTACTAACTCATTGCCTTTGTCAGAGCCGTACTCTGTTTCACAATAAATAAGAAGATCGTGAAGGCCCATTACACCAAGACCAACGCGACGTTCGCCAAGTGCTTGCTTTTGGTTTTCTTCTAAGAAATAAGGAGTTGCATCAATAACGTTATCTTGCATTCTAACGCCAGTTTCAACTGTTTGACGTAACTTTTCAAAGTTAACAGTCTTCGTTTCTTTATCTGCCATTTGCGCTAAGTTAACAGCAGCTAAGTTACAAACAGAAAATGGTGCAAGTGGTTGTTCCAAATTTGTTATCGTAAAGGCTTTTTATCCTCTACCTCTTACGCTTCATATTTACGTAAGTTCAGCATACGTTTTCGTTACAATTATTCAGCCATTTCTTTCAAATACTCTTTTGCAGTTTTAAAAATGTAACGTTGCGGCCTCGTGGAAGCATTATAGTCTGTTATACAGGATCAGCTTCTATGCGTTGCCCCTGACTAAACCTTTACGTTTAGCCTTCGGTTCAGATTCCCATCTCAGGGTTCCTGCTTTATTCCGCAATGTTTTACATGAGGCAAACTATTCACCACATGGATTGGTTGCAACAACGTGCTGACCATATGCTTGAGCATTTGTCATATCATTAGCATTGTCAAAGAAGAAAATGCCTGGTTCAGCTGAGTACGTTGCACAAATATTAATTAAGTTCCATAGCTCTTTTGCACGGATAGTACGATACGTACGAACTTTGTTTCCTTGTTTTGCCCATTCGCGCACATCTCCTACTTCGTGCCAGTTTTCGTTGTAGTTAGCCATTTCTTCTTTTGAATAGCTTTCTACATCTGGGAAGCGAAGTTCATATTCACCGTCGTTTTCAACAGCATCCATAAAGTCTTTTGTTAAGCATACAGAAATATTTGCTCCTGTTAAAAACTCTGAGTTGTGAACGCTGTACGTTCCGCCTGTTTGCAGCTTTTCTTCTGCATCTTTAATGATTTTTTCACTGAATCCACCAAGACCAGGAATTTGTTTATAGTTAATGATTCCTTGGTACATCGCTTCTTCAGACTCTGTTAGCGGCGTGAACTTCAATTTATCTTGCGCATGTTTTTTAATCATTTCGTCATTTGTGTTTTCAATTAAGAAACGTAAAATGCGAGGGTTTTGCATTTTAGAAATAATAAACTCTACAATGTCAGGATGCCAGTCGGCAAGCATGATCATTTGGGCCCCCCGACGCGACCCACCTTGCTCAACAAGATGCGTCAGTTTAGCAATATCATCCAACCATGAAACCGAACCAGATGACTTGCCGTTTACACCGCGAGCCAACGTGTTGCGCGGGCGAAGAGTTGAACCATTCGTTCCAACACCGCCTCCGCGACTCATGATTTCCATTACTTGTTTGCGGTGTTCTGAAATACCTTCACGTGAATCTTTTACATAAGGCATTACGTAACAGTTGAAGTACGTTACGTCTGTATCAGCACCTGCACCGTAAAGAACGCGGCCAGCTGGTACAAAGTTTAGTTGAACAAGCTCTTGATAAAACTTTTCAAACCACTCTTTGCGTTTTTCTTCTGTTTTCTCAACAGAAGCTAAGCCTGTTGCATTACGTTTCGCAATTTGCTCGTAGAAGATCTCTAGAGGTTTTTCAATGACATCTAGCGAACGCGTAATTAAACCGTTTTCTGCTTCATCAGGCGATAAAGCACCTCTAAACTCATCTTCTACCTTGACAACAGCGGTCTTTTGCTCAAAATTAATGCTTTCCACATAGCCAAGTCCTCGTGCTGGAAATTTTGGATCTTCTTTTACTGTTAGAACAACAAAATCTCCTTCTGATAATGTTAATTTTTCCGTATCTTTAAATGCATAGCGATCTAACATTACCAATCTTGAAACACCTTTATGAGTCAACTTCATATCTGGTGTAATCGGATGTACTTGCGGAAAGCGTTCAATATCTGAATTGAGCTTTTCAACATTCATATTCACTTTTTGATTTAACAAAACAGTCATTCTCACAACTCCTTACCTATCGAACATCTATAAATTTATTAACTCTTTTTCCTTTTAAAGGAAAAAGAGTTTTTCAATCAACTATCAATAACTTACCACACGGCTTGGACGAATTCAATATATAGTATTTGACACTTATCCAAACATCTACATATAGAAGGGTGTCAAGTGAAATATTTTTTTTTCTGCAAAAAAAGTGTTTGACTTTTCTTCTCTATGTATTCTATTAGCCGAGGGTCATTTCTAAAAATCCCAATAAAAAGTGCAACTTATAAGAAGTTGCACTTTTATCTATTTTCCATCGACATCCGTTTAGCGCTTAAAGTTCCATTCATCCGATCCGTACTTTGTGCGCGCTAGCTCTTCTACATATGCTTCCTCTTCTTCAGACAGTGTATACGGTTCTAAATCGATATCAAGAGCTGAAGCAAATCCTTTATAAAACGCTTCTTTCGCTTCTTCAATAGAGATTTTGCGGCCAGCAATTGCATTGATCGCTACCGCTTTAGAACGAAATGCGCGCTGCATTCTTTCTTTAACGCGATCATTTGGATAATTAAACACGCTGAATAATTTATCTTCATCAATCTCTAACAGGATAGAGCCGTGCTGTAGAATAACTCCTTTTTGTCTTGTTTGGGCACTTCCCGCAATTTTGCGTCCCTCTACAACTAGTTCATACCAAGAAGGAGCGTCAAAACACACGGATGAACGAGGATTTTTTAAGCTATTTTTTTCTTCTTCTGAACGAGGAATAGCAAAATAAGCCTCCAGCCCTAACGAACGAAATCCTTCTAGTAAACCTTCAGAAATCACGCGATATGCTTCTGTAACTGTCTTAGGCATGTTAGGATACTCTTCAGATACAATTACACTATAAGTAAGCTCTTCATCATGAAGCACGCCTCTGCCGCCCGTTGGACGTCTTACAAAGCCTAATCCTAATTCTTTTACTTTATCAAAGTTAATTTCTTTTTCAGCTTTTTGAAAATAACCGATCGACAGCGTTGGAGGATTCCATCCGTAAAAACGAATTGTAGGTGGAATTTCCCCTTTACTATGCCATTCTAATAACGCCTCATCTAACGCCATATTGTAATAAGGCGAACGGTTGTTGGAATCAATAAATCTCCACTTTGCTTTCATCTACCTCATCCTCAGCTATATGTAATATAAAAAATAAATCCGTTTTTTAGTCTACCAAAAGTTTGGGCTAAGGAAAAGCAAAGAGCAACATAAAACTATGAATTCAAATGTGGTAGTTTTTTCATTTTCGGGAAGAGATCCGCTAGATTCAAGGCAAAATCACTTTACTTCTAATTTCATTCACTTATATAATAAGAGTATGGATTTTGTCGAAGAAAGGAAGAATCAGCATGTCAGCAATTACAGCAGTACTCATTTTACTTGGAGTAATCATCATATACTCTGTCGTTATGTTCTTTTACCAACGTCGCATTATGAAAACGTTAACTGAAGAAGAATTCCGCAGCGGCTACCGCAAAGCACAGCTAGTTGATATTCGCGAGCCGAACGAATTTGAGAACGGACATATTTTAGGCGCACGAAATATTCCTCTTTCACAGTTCCGTATGCGCATTAAAGAATTTCGTCCAGATCAACCTGTCTACATCTATTGTCAAAGCGGGATGCGTACAGGACGTGCAGCACAAATGCTTCGTCGCCATGGTGTCCAAGAAATCTATGATCTAAAAGGCGGCTTCAAAATGTGGAACGGTAAAGTGAAAAAGAAAAAATAATGATATGTATATAGAAAAACCTCGCCCAAAAGGCGAGGTTTTTTGTTAGACGTTTTGAACAGTCTGTTCTTTCTGATAACGAAGGACTGGCTTTCTCGCTGCGAGCGTTTCGTCAAGGCGCTTCACAACTGTTGTATGAGGAGCTTCCTGTACGATTTCAGGTGTCTCTTCTGCTTCTTTGGCAATTTGAATCATCGCATCGATAAACGCGTCTAGCGTTTCTTTTGACTCTGTTTCCGTTGGTTCAATCATCATACACTCTTCTACGATAAGCGGGAAATAGATAGTCGGCGGGTGATAGCCAAAATCAAGCAATCGTTTCGCAATATCCAATGTTCGCACGCCAAGCTTTTTTTGGCGTTTTCCTGATAAAACAAATTCGTGCTTACAGTGACGGTCAAATGGCAGGTCATAGTGTTCTGCTAAACGACGCATCATATAGTTAGCATTTAACACGGCATTTTCCGTTACAGCTTTTAAGCCATCTGGACCCATTGAACGAATATACGTATAAGCGCGAACGTTGATGCCGAAGTTTCCGTAAAATGGCTTTACGCGTCCAATTGACTGAGGACGGTTATAATCAAAGTGATAGCCTTGCTCTGTTTTTACAAGCACTGGTTTAGGCAGATACGGAATTAAATCTGCTTTTACACCTACAGGACCAGAACCAGGGCCGCCGCCTCCATGAGGACCTGTAAACGTTTTATGAAGGTTTAAGTGAACAACGTCAAACCCCATATCTCCAGGACGAGCTTTACTTAATACTGCGTTTAAATTCGCACCGTCATAATAAAGCTTTCCACCTGCTGCGTGAACGATTTCAGCCATTTCTAAAATATCTTCTTCAAATAAGCCAAGCGTATTTGGGTTTGTTAACATTAAAGCGGCTGTATTAGCTCCGACTACGCGACGTAAATCTTCTAAGTCCACTAAACCATGTTCGTTTGATTTTACCGTTACGGTTTCAAATCCCGCAACCGTTGCTGAAGCTGGGTTCGTTCCGTGAGCTGAGTCCGGCACAATTACTTTCGTTCGCTGCGTCTCACCATTTGCTTCGTGATAGGCACGAATCATCATAAGCCCGGTCCATTCGCCATGAGCACCTGCTGCTGGCTGAAGTGTTACTTCATCCATTCCTGTAATTTCCGTTAAATGCTCTTGTAAATCATACAGAAGTTCGAGAGCACCTTGAACCGTTTGCTCATCTTGAAGCGGATGGATGTGGGCAAACCCAGCAATGCGTGCTGCTTGTTCATTTACTTTTGGATTATATTTCATCGTACATGAACCAAGCGGATAAAACCCTGAATCCACTCCGTGATTTCGTTTTGAAAGCGCCGTGTAATGACGCATAATATCAAGTTCTGACACTTCAGGAAGCTCAGGGGCTTCTGCACGCACATACGCTTTTCCAAGCAGTTCTTCAGCATTAACTTGCGGCACATCTAATTCAAGCAATGAATAGCCGATTCGTCCTTCTTTACTGCTTTCAAAAATAAGTGATTGATTTTGATTAAGCATGAAGATCCCCCAATTCATTTACAAGTTGGTCAATTTCCTCTTTTGTACGGAGCTCTGTAAAAGCAAGCAGCATGTGATTTTCAAGCGCTTGGTTATCACGGCTAAGATCATAACCGCCAATTATTTTTGATGCTAATAAATGATTGTTTGCTTCTGTCACCGAAACAGGAAGCTTGACAACTAATTCGTTAAAAAATGGTCCTTCAAATGCTACATGTACCCCTTTTGCCTTTAACGCTTCATATGCATAATGCGTTTTTGATAAGTTTTGCAGCGCCATTTCTTTAACACCTTGCTTACCTAAAGCTGTCATAGCAACTGAGGCTGCTAAAGCATTTAATGCTTGATTTGAACAAATGTTAGACGTCGCTTTGTCACGGCGTATATGCTGTTCACGGGCTTGAAGCGTTAAAACAAACCCTCGCTTACCGTTTTCATCCACCGTTTGCCCTACTAATCGTCCTGGAATTTTCCGCATAAGCTTAGACGTAGTTGCAAAGTATCCGCAGTGCGGGCCTCCAAATTGACTTGGAATACCAAATGGCTGTGCATCTCCGATGACAATATCCGCTCCGAAGTCTCCAGGAGGCGTCAACAAGCCTAACGATAAAGGATTACTTGAAACTACAAACATACATTTTTCTTGATGAGTAATTTCTTCAATTTCTTTTAGCGGCTCGATTTGTCCGTAAAAATTGGGATATTGGACAATAACAGCTGCTACGTCATTTCCCATCTCTTTTTCTAATGCAATCATATCTGTTATTCCGTCTGCTGCAGGGATTTCTACCACTTCAATGTATTGACCCTTTGCATACGTTTTTAAAACGTCTTTGGACTCAGGGTGAACAGCCGCCGAGACAAGTACTTTTTTCTTTTTTGTTTGGCCCGCACTAAGCATAGCGGCTTCTGCTAAAGCAGTTCCTCCGTCATACATGGAAGAATTGGCCACGTCCATTCCCGTTAACTCACAAATCATCGTTTGAAATTCAAAGATGGCCTGAAGTTCTCCTTGAGAAATTTCTGGTTGATACGGAGTATAGGCCGTATAAAATTCCGAACGAGAAATAACATGATCAACAATAACCGGCATGTAATGATCATAAACCCCTGCTCCTAAAAAAGAAGCGTAGTCTTTTAAATGAGCATTTTTAGCAGCCATATTATTTAATTCTTTTAATAGCTGAGGCTCTGAAGCAGCTTTTTTAATATTGTATTCTCCTTGAAAACGAACTCGCTGCGGAATATCTGAAAATAAATCATCAACAGATGAAACACCAATTGCTGCTAACATTTGCTGCTGATCTTGTTCTGTCATTGGTAAATAGCGATGTAACATGTTAAATTCCTCCCCAAAGCTTACTTTGAACGTTTATAAAAAGGTGTTGAAACCACTTTTGCTTTTAAGCGTTTTTTTCGAACCTGCACTTCCACTTCTTGACCAAGCTCTGAATACTCTGCTGCTAATAACGCTAAACCGATGTTTTTCTTTAGTGTAGGTGACTGTGTACCTGTTGTCACAAACCCAATTTGCTCTTCACCTGCAAATACTTCATAACCGTGTCTTGGTATACCTTTATCAATCATTTCGATTCCTACTAACTTACGAGGTGCCCCGCTTTCACGCTGTTCTTTTAGCACTTCTTTTCCAATAAAGCTTTCTTTGTTCGTTTTTACCGCAAATCCAATCCGAGCTTCAATTGGTGTAATATCTTTTGAGAGCTCTTGACCATATAAAGCCAAAGTAGCTTCAAAACGAAGCGTATCGCGTGCTCCTAATCCGCAAGGCAACACACCGTCAGCACTGCCTGCTTCTAAAATAGCCGTCCACAAGTGAGAGGCGTCAGCTGAAGAACAGTAAATTTCAAACCCATCTTCTCCTGTATATCCTGTGCGTGAAACAAGGGCTTTTACATTCGCTACTTCTACATCATCAGCAAATGTAAATGGCTTTAGCAAAGATACGTTTTCGTTCGTTAAAGTTTGTAGAACTTTTTCTGCTAAAGGACCTTGTAAAGCTAGCTGCGCAATTTCATCAGATTGATTAATGAGCGTTACATCTCCTTGTTTGTGAGATGCTAACCACTCATAGTCTTTTTGAATATTAGCAGCATTTACGACTAGCAAATACTCTTGATCTGCTTTTTTGTAAATCAGCAAATCATCTACCGTGCCTCCGTCTTCATAACACATAGCCGTATACTGCGCTTTTCCATCTACAAGGGTAGAAACGTCATTTGTCATCGTATGCTGAAGAAAAGCTAAGCTATCAGCTCCTGTTACAAGAATTTCTCCCATATGAGAGACATCAAAAAGACCTGCCTTTGTACGTACAGCTTCATGCTCTTCTTTAATAGAAGAAAATTGAACTGGAAGAGCCCAGCCGCCAAAATCAATTGTTTTGGCACCATATTTTTGATAGGTATCATAAAGCGGCGTTTTGTGTAATTCTGTTGTCATATTCATGTCCTCCTCTTTTTCACGTGAAACTTTTCATAACGGGGAGTTTTCAAATAGTGTGGGGATCACTATGTAGCCAAACAAAAAAGGACAGAAAACTCCCTACTATATTTAGTAGGAAGTCTCTGTCCTTTTCACCTGAAAGTTTACCTATAAACAAATAGGTTTGCCTCGTGGGTGGTCTATAAACGCATAGACACTCTCCAGAGCTGCGTCAAACAAGAGTCTTTTTGCCTGAGAGATTCACAATTTTATTGCTTGCTCCTTCGGCGCTACATTCAAGTAGTCTCTCCCCGTGTCGTCATTCGCTTCTATAAAGTTGGTAAAGTTGGGCATACTACTGAAAGATGTATCTACCTTTATTCACACAATCATTTGTAAAGTGCTAATCTATTTTCTTTTTAAAATTTTCTAAATATATTTTTATCCTACCTGATTCTTATCATTTGTTCAATAAAAATTTTTTACAAAGGAGCATTTTTATTATGAAAGTGAAATTAAACATTGATGAAACATGGGAAGCAGCCTTCTCAACTAAATTGGAGCAAGATGGACCTTGGTCTGCATGGGATTTGTATAAACTTGCCTACGAAATAGAAGATCAAACGCTTATCTCAGAATTTGAAGGATTACAAAGTCCAAAACACCTAGCTGATTTAACGCCGCTTCCTCATCAGCTCGAAGTGGCCAAACAAGTAGTGGAAACAATGAATGGGAAAGCTATTTTAGCAGATGAAGTAGGACTTGGAAAAACGATTGAAGCAGGGTTAATTTTGAAGGAATATATGATTCGTGGACTTGTTAAAAAAGTTCTCATTTTAGTTCCAGCTTCGCTTGTTTCACAATGGGCGATGGAATTGAATCAAAAATTTTATATTCCTGCAGTCCCTCAAAGAAAATCATACGTGTGGGATCAGTGTGACATTGTTGTGTCTTCTATTGATACGGCTAAACGTTCCCCTCACCGAGAAATTGTACTGGAACAAGATTACGACCTCATCATCATTGATGAAGCTCATAAACTCAAAAACAACAAAACAAAAAACTATGAATTTGTTCAAAGCCTGAAGAAGAAATTTTGTCTGTTGCTAACCGCAACACCCATTCAAAATCGAATTGAAGAGATTTTTAACTTAGTCTCTCTTTTAAAGCCTGGACATCTCGGCAATAAAGACTATTTTGAAGAGCTATTTTCTGCTAAAAAACGCTCTTTACAAAACGATGAACACTTAAAAGAACTTGTTAACAAAGTTATGATTCGAAATCGCCGCCATGATACAGGGATTGAATGGACGAAGCGAATTGTTCAAACCATTCCTGTCGAATTCTCACCAAAAGAACGCGAACTATACGATGCGATTACGTCTTTCAAAGGAAACGGGATACACTCTTCAAGCGCTTTTTCAATTTTAACCCTGCAGCGAGAGGCCTGCAGCAGCCGTGAAGCTGTGTATATGACATTAAAAAACATGCTGGAACGTCAAGAAGATCAAAACAGCCCATTAACGGAACATATGATTACTCCATTAATGGAATTACTTCAGCAAGTGCCGCAAAATGCAAAAGCAGAAAAAGTACTGGAACTCGTTCAAAAAATTGATGACAAAGTTATTATTTTCACTGAGTATAGAGCAACTCAGCTGTATTTACAGTGGTATTTAAAACAACACGGAATTACGTCTGTACCGTTTAGAGGAGGATTTAAGCGAGGTAAAAAAGACTGGATGAAGCAGCTTTTTGAAAGTCACGCGCAGGTATTTATTGCGACTGAAGCGGGCGGAGAAGGAATCAACCTTCAGTTTTGTCATCATATCATTAACTATGATTTACCATGGAATCCAATGCGTCTAGAACAGCGAATTGGAAGGGTACATCGTTTAGGCCAAAAACATGATGTTCATATTTACAATTTAGCGATTCAACATACGGTCGAAGAACATATTTTAAAATTGTTGTACGAAAAAATAAATCTTTTTGAACGAGTCGTTGGAGAATTGGACGATATTTTAACAAAGCTTGATTTAAAAAATATTGAAGAGCATATTCAAGATATTTTATTTCATTCTCGGAGTGAAGGAGAAATGAAAATTAAAATGGAGAATTTAACATCTATTATTCAATATGAAGACAGCGAGGAGGATCAGCATGCAGCAAACTGATATTCATCAATTTTTAAAACGTTATTTTCTAGCTAATAATTGTTCTATTGTCACGGAAACGCCGTCTTATCTGACGGTTCAATTAACGATCGAACTCGACAAAGAATTGATGAATCGTCCATTTTATTGGCATTATATTGAAAAGACGGGCGGAGAAGCAAATCCCGCTTCGCTCACTTTCATTACAGACCCAACGTTTGAAGACGATTCTGTTCAAGGAGAACGAATTCATTTTGGTTCACCTAGACTGCACCAAATTTTCGCGTCTACTCAAAAGTTAGGCGGTTTTATTCACTTGTATGAACAAGTTGCATCAGCTCAACCAACCAACCAGCCTTTACACCCGTGGCTTGCGTTAAATATTAAAGTCTCGTACAAATGCGATCGTAAAAAAGACGAGCTTTTGTCGCTTGGTATTAATTTAATCAACGGACAAATTGTAGAATCATTTCATGAATTAATCATTAATCAAAATTTGTCGTCTAAAATCTCAGACTATTGCTTTACCCTCTCACCTTTTATTAAACCGAAAAGTGCAATTGCACGACTCACATCATATGTAACTGACTATGTTAAAGCTCAGCCAACTGAATGGGCGGAAAAAGCGCAGGAGAGATGGTATGAAGACCTAGCACTTCTCGATCACTTTTACGAAACGGCAGAAGAGCTGCCAGAAATATATATGACCGAAAAAACAGCCCTTCAAGAACTGTACGAACCAACTATATTATTTAAATTTATAAACGGCGGCTTATTCTACATATCGCCCGAAACAATGTCTCGTCAATTTAACAAAACACAAGCGGGTTAAGAAAAAAAGATGAGCATATCATATGCTCATCTTTCTTTTTTCTTTCGATACCACAGCATAAACGACAGCGGAATCATTCCAAACCATCTGTTTGCAAAAGGTGCTCGCTCTTCTTTCTTTTGAATCTTTTTCGTTTTCCTCTCTTCTTTCGGCTGATCCATATATTGAACAAATTGCTGAGTCATATATTTTACATAATCATTCGTTTTCATATAATCATCTCCTCAGCACTATTATATCCGGAGAGAAAGAGACTTAATCCGTCCACTTCACAATGTTTTGATCCTTTTTTTGAATATATGCCATTTCCGTCAATGCTCTTCCTTGCAATGTTTGGCATCTTATTGTAAGGATAATCATTTGTTCATCTTCGCTTACTACTTCGTACGAAACGGTACCCGTTTCTAATATTAAAGGTGCAGATGGAGGTTTATTATGTTCTTTTATTTCTTTTTTCACATGTACGACCGCATTTTCTAAAAGATGCTGCAGATGATTTTTCTGTTCTACTTCTTGATAAAATGAACTTTTCGTCACAAAATATGTGGTTTGCTGAGCTACTAACAAAAGAAAAAGCGCACAAAATGCCAAAATAACCGGTAGAATAAATCCTTGCTCGTTATGTTTCATAAGCAAGCATCAAAAACGTCGTAATGGTTTCTTCTCTGACTTTGTTAACACCGTCTGTTGAACGAATCAGCAGCCTTTCCTTTTGCTGTTCATACATAATACTCTTAATATGCTGTAGCACAACTTCATGGCCGCTTTCATCCACCCTTCTTCTTACCTTGTCTTCGTATCGTTCATAGGTGATGATCTGATTATTTTCCATTTTCAAAGTAAGAGTACTCGCATGAATTTTCACTTCTTTTGCTTCTCGATATTCCATAGCAAGTTGATTTATAAAAATTTCCCACTCCATTTCATTCATACTAAAGTCTGGATTATATGTTTGCTTAGCTAGAGGAATGATAATGGGCAAAAACGAAACAATGATTAAAAAAAGAGTAAAACTGACTAACATTTCCACAAGCGTAAAGCCTTTTTCACTTTTCACTTTAACATCACATCACACTTCTTTTTCATTTTCTCAGCGGAATCTATCCATTCTACACAAAGCTTTTGAGTACTCTCTCCGTTCCATTTCAAATAAAACGCAACGTTTTCTTTTACGATTTTTCCCCGCTGTTTATATCCTTCTTCATATTTATATTTCAATAGCTCTTCGTGTAAGATGGCATCAGCTTGATACGAAACATATTGCTTTTTTTCTGCTTCTTTCATCTGAACATACAAAGGAATAATTGTGACGGTTAGAAGTAAAAGCATGCTAAATGAAACAAGCATTTCTAACAGCGTATAGCCCCCTTGACGCTTACATCTTGTCCACATAAAAACGCCCTCTACCTATCTGAAAAGTGACTTTGTATTTAAATTTTTGATTATTAATAAAAATGGTCTTTGCTTGAGAAATATTGCCGTTTTTGTTGTATTGTATCGTGGAATTTCCGCTTCCAAACGTGATATGAATGGTAGAGTCATACGTACGCTTATAAAGAACGGCGCGAGAATCAGAAATAATATATTCTGTTCCCTTCGGTGCGAAGCTAATTTTAATGGGAGATTCTCGGTTCATGGCTGTCTGCTGCGCATAAAACGTGTCGCTTTGCAGCTGTCGCAAAAATAACGTGATCTTGTAATATTCCACAAGAGGACGAATGGTTACGATAACGGAAAACATCATCACTTGCACAATAAATAAAACCATCAGCATTTCAATGAGGGTAAATCCTTTTTGCTTAGGAAGAACCACTGGCTGTAACCTTTCCGCTACCGTCAATTTGAATAGCTTGACCATTTGGACACACGGTGCCTTCTTTTAAGTAACCTCCTGCCTCAAGCTCTTCGAGGCTTGGTGTTTCACCGTTTTCAAGTTCATATACTTGTACCTCAGCCTCTACAGTTTTAACAAGAGCCGAGCAGCCTTTGTTGTTAATAACAGTATTATGCTTTAATACATTTGGAATCATGATGAGCAAAAGCACGGTAACAACAAGCATAACAATTAGCATTTCAATAAGGGTAAATCCTTTATCACCTTTTAAAATCATATTCTTTCACCTTTCTACAAGCTCGACATCACTTCTAACATCGGAAGCATAACAGACATATACATAAGCAGAATGACAATTCCGATAAATAAAAATGTAAGCGGCTGTACGTATTTTAAAATACGAAAAATAAATTGTTCCATTCTTTCCATCATAAATAGACTGTAATCATACAGCTCTTGAGAAAGCTCACCGTTCTGCTGTCCGTGCACAATAACTTGAGCCAAGTCTTTTTCATAATGAGATTTAGCTGAGATGATATGATCTAATCGCATTCCTGAGGAAAGTTGATCTGTAAAAGCAAAAGCTTCTACTTGAAAAAATGGATGATGCTCTTGCTTTTGAAAAAGAGCAAAACATTCATAAATAGATAAACCACCGTTTAATAAATTGCTCATATGAACAGAAAAAAAATACGAGTTAAATAGTCTTGTAAATGTTCGGATAACGGGAACTCTCATAAAAAGCTGCATTTGGACTACTGGAGGCAAATTTTTGATATAAAGCACATAAAACAAATAAAGGAGGATGGGCATACTGATGACTACAGGTAACACAAAGGGAAAGAGCGACATCGTCTGCATAAATAGGAGGATAAACGAAGACTGCTTGTTGCCAAAAGATAAATATAGAGCTTCAAACTGTGGAAGCAGAACCGTACTTAACACAAATAAAATCGACATAATAAACAGGAGTAGCAATACGGGATATTGAACAAGCTTTTGAAATTTCTTACGATGTCTTACTTTTTCTTCAATCATTGAGCTGCTTTCTTTTAAAGCAAATTGAAGATTTCCATGCTGTTCCGCAAAATATAAATAGCTTAAAATATCACGGTGAAACTGAAGTTTAACAAAAGCATCGTGTAAAGATTCTCCTCGCTTTAACTGTTCAAGACATTTTTCAATATCCGTTTTTGCGTTTTTAGATACTTGAAACGTCAAAAACGAAAGAGCTTGAGAAAGCGTGTAGCCTTTTTCTAAAAGCTTAGAGACCTGCTTAAGAATTTTTGCTTGCTGAGCAAGAGACCACTTTTTTTGTCTGTTTGTCTTTATCCCCATCCGTCTAACGAATGCGGATATAAATAGCCCAGCGCAATTCCTTTCAAAATAACATCTCGGAGCGTTTTATAATCATAATCCGCATTTTCTCCTTTCACTTCTCTCATCACTGCGCTAAGCTCCTTGCCGTAAAGCAATTCATATATGCTGGACTGACGATACTGCCTCATTTTTTTACACACAGGGTGGCATTTTCCGGGACACAGCGGACAGCGAATTTCTACAAGGCGCTGCGCGGCTACTGCTACAAGAGTCTGTTCCATTTCTTGAAAGCTAACGCCAAACTCAAGCAGCCTTTGCAAAGAGCCTTTTGTATCTTTAGTATGCATCGTTGTCAAAACCAAGTGCCCGGTAAGCGCTGCTCTCACAGCAATTTTGGCAGTCTCACTATCCCTTATTTCTCCCACCATGATAATGTCTGGGTCATGGCGCAGTATGGCTTTTAAACCAGTTGTATACGTAATCCCTGCACGTTCATTTACCTGAACTTGAAGCACGGTTTCACTTGGTTTTTCAATAGGATCTTCTAGTGTAATGATATTTCGATTAAAAAGGTGTTTTACTTCGTGTAAAAGAGTATATAAAGTAGTGGTTTTACCCGAACCTGTAGGACCGGTAAAAATAATCAATCCATGAGAGAATTTCAAAAGAGAAATAAGTTTTTTAGTATGTTCAGGAAAAAGAGATAAATGTTTGAGAGATGTAGATTGTTGATGAGGTAAAAGCCTAATAACAAGACTTTCATCATGAGAAGTAGGAAGAGTTGATAAACGCAGATTTACTTGATAGTGATCAACGGAAGTGGTCAAGGCACCGTTTTGAGGTTTTCTTCGCTCGCCAATATCCATTCCTCCTAAAAATTTAAAATGCGAAATGAGCCGTTCAGACATTTCCTTTGAAATAACTCTTTTTAAAATAAGCTCCTGGTCAATTCGCAGCTGAATCACAGCGTCTTTCTTTCGTGGAACAATATGCACATCAGAACTTCGGCACTCACATGCATCTCGTATAACGTAAGTAGCAAACTGTTCAATTTCGGTCAAACGATCATCGCTCCTTTATTTGTAATAAAGATGATTGTTAAAACATCTTGAAACAGTAATTTCGACCTTTTTCGAGATTTCCCTCCTTCTTTTTTCATTTTTTATAAATTTTTTAGCATACGTTTCTTTTCTTCGCTTCAATCCTTGTACATAGTGTATAACTTCTGTACACATCTAAACGATGGCATAAAAAAAGACAACGTGATATAACTACTACGCTGTCGTGTTATTCGGTATTTACTAAATTAAGCTTCTTCCTCATGTACGCTTACACAACTAGAGACGCAAGACTTGTTTTCTTCTTGACCAAATTTTTAAGAGCGGATTCGTTATAACCTACTACAAGCTTTTTACCATCTGTTAAAATTGGTCGGCGAAGCAAACGAGGATGCTCAATTAATAGATTGACCACTTCTGATAAGGTCATGCTGTCTACATCAACATTTAACTTTTTATATTCTTGGCTTCTTTTAGCAAGAAGTTCATCTATACCTTCTGTTGTCATGGAAAGAAGTTCAAGCATTTCTTTATGAGTAGGTGTTTCTCTAAATAAATGACGCTCTTTAAAATTTACATCCTCCTTCACTAACCACTTTTTCGTTTTACGACAAGATGTACAGCTCGGGTACGTATAAAATTTAATTTCTTCCATATGAAGCCCTCCCGTTTTTTAGTTATAGTTTGTTTATATACATTGTACACGTTTTGTATAACTATTGTATAGAACTTTGCACACGTTTTGTATAACTTTTTTTCTTCTGTCGTATTTCAAGGAAAAGATAGCGTTTTCAGGAAAGAAAGGATGTATTATAATGGAAAAGTATCGATATAGTTTCATAAGTGCTTCCTAGTGCTTATACAACAATGACATTCATCATGACACTAACTAAGTTTGATAAAGGAGGAAATGGACGTGGAACGAATGTACCGTGTAATGGGGTTCTGGACAGCAATTTTTACTGTAATGTTTTACCTCGGTCACATGCATAAGACTTCTTTACTCTTTTTAGCTCAAACAGGCTTTTTTGTAATTCTTAGTTATTTAAAGCTGTCTGAAAGAATGTACATTTACGTTTTCGGAGCATATTTGACCATCTTTTTTGTGGGGTTCACGTACTGGTCAACTTTTATGATGACACCAGGACAGTAAAGAGAAAAGCGATGGGCTTCCATCGCTTTTTTTATTCTTAAAAACCATTTAGAAAAGGATTTTGATCCATTTCGTGTCCCACAGTTGTTTCAGGTCCGTGACCGCTTAGTACAAGTGTATCTTCTGGAAGAGACAGCAATTTCGATTCGATGCTTTCTAACAGCTGAGCTTGGTCACCTCCAGGTAAATCCGTGCGTCCGATGCCGCCTGCAAAAAGCGCGTCGCCAGATACTACAAAGTTACCCGGTTTGAAATAATATGAAACGCTCCCAGGAGAATGACCAGGCGTTTCATAAACCTCAAATTGGAATGAACCGATTGTTAATTTTCCTTCCGATGAAATAATATCGGTTGCATCTGGAGCTGTAATTTCTCCTAAATCAAAAAATTTCGAACCGTTTAAATCGCTATTATGAAGCCATTCTTTTTCGTTTTTATGTACATAAAGCGGGATAGAGTAGTGATTCATCATCTCGTTTACTCCTCCAATGTGATCAAAATGAGCGTGTGTCAGCAAAATAGCTAATGGTTTATACGTTTGTTTTTCTAGAAATTCAACAAGCTGTTTTCCCTGAGCTCCCGGATCAAAAATTAAACATTCTTTTTTTTCGTTAGCAACCACGTAACAATTCGTTTGAATAGGTCCTAGCGGTATACGATGATAGTTCATAATGTGTCCTCCTTGTAAAATTTATTTCCGTTATATGCATTATCATACACACATCATCTTATAAATGAAAGTAAGGACCTTTTTAAGCAAAACAAGCGGAAGAAAGATTTGTTTTCATCTCGACAAATGGTTAGAAAAGTTTTACAATTAGAGGGATAAGCTAATGATAGCGCTTTAATTTTAAGTTACCTAAAGGAGGTTTCTTCGAGTGGGTCTTATGATTATTTTTGCACTAACAACATTGCTAGGCGTATTTGCAGCTATTTCATCTTTTAGAAATAAAAACATATTAGGCGTTGGTTTTTCGGTATTAACATTCGGTGTATTCGGATGGTTTACCGTAATGACAATTATACATCACGGCTATCCGGCGGTACATCATTAAAAAAGCCATGCAAAGCAGATGCTTTGCATGGCTTTTTAAGTAGATAGATAATTCATAGCTGCAAGTAAAATAGCCTTAGTTGGATTATATACGCGCGATATTTGAGATAAAGGCAGCGGATTAATTCCTTTACCCAGTTCTAACGTGAACCCCAGCTTTTTCTTTTTCAAAATAAACCAATCCTTAAATCCTGCGTGACTGTCGATCGTTTTGACTGCTTTATAACCGCTTACCCTTTCGAAATAGCTGGCTATTTCCTCTGCTTCCTTCGGCTCTTCATTCATATACCCCCAATAAAATTCTTCTCCTTGGGTATGTAAAGCAATCACACAATCAAAATCATGACGCTCAACAAGTTTGACCATTGCCTGCGCTTCAGGTTCAGAGAGAGATTGATAGCCCGGAAAGTCACGATAATGCGGAGCTTTAGGTTCTTTACGTTTTTTTTCAATTTCCCAATAAGCTGGAAACTGATTGTTTAAGTCCACCCCTCGGATATTTGCTTTCCAACTTTGAAAATCTGGAAAATCTCTTCCTATTTTAGAAAGAAAAGATGCATAGGGTTCGCTTACAGAAGGACCTTTTAAAACCAGATCTACTCCGTCTGGGTTAACAACTGGAACCGCAGAAAGCGTAATTTGATTAAAAAGGGCTCTTGCATCTTGGCCAGATAGCGCCTGATCATAGTGAAGAGCAGCTAAGCAATCTTCCATAAACTGCAGAAGAACATTCGTCGTAATCCATTCATTGGCATGAAAAGACGCGTTAACATGAACCTTTCGCTCTCCGTTTCCAATTAAAATATGAGGAATCGGCTTTCCAAGCACGCTGCACCCTATCCATTCAAGAGAACCATAGGGGTAGTAAGTCAAAAGCGTTTGTATATCTTTTATTGTTCGAATGTAATCGTATGGCTTTTGGATATCTACAACTCGCATAATCTTCACTCCTTTACACTATGTATATGTAAGGATTGAAAAGATGCATGATAAAAAAGCGCTTTGACATTTAGTCAAAGCGCTTTTTTATCTCAGTTAGATTCTTGCTTATTATTCAAAATAAGATTTAACTAACCAAGCTCCTCCAATAATTCCCGCATCGTTTCCTAAAGTAGCAATTGCTAGTTCAGCACCTTGCGCTACGCGAGGAAATGCAAAACGTTGGAAATAATCTCTTACCGGTGCAAGTAATACCTCGCCTGCACGAGACACACCACCGCCTAGAACGATTTTCTCAGGGTTTAATGCATTAGCAGAGTTTGCTAGTGCTAGACCTAAATGAAAGGCAACTTTGTCTACTACATGCATAGCTAACTCGTCTTTTGAACGAGCTGCATCAAATACATCTTTAGATGTGACTTGTCCATTTTGCTCTAACACTGTGCGAAGCTCACTTGATTTGTCCGTTTCCGTTAATTCTTCCATTGTTAAACGGACAATTCCAGTTGCTGAAGCAATTGTTTCTAAACAGCCGGTTTTGCCGCAGTTACACGGCGCTCCGCCTTCAGGAATAGAAGTAATATGCCCAATTTCACCAGCAGCTCCATTTACGCCTTGTACAATTTCACCGTTTGCAATAACACCGCCGCCAACACCTGTACCAAGCGTAACGCAAAGCAAATCTTTCGCTCCGTCTCCAGCACCTTTCCACATTTCTCCGATCGCTGCAATGTTTGCATCATTGTCTACTACAACAGGAAGAGAAGTTTCTACTTCCAAGATATCTTTTATAGGGAATTTTTCCCATCCTAAATTGACAGCTACTTCAATCGAACCGTTTGCAAAGTTGACAGGGCCCGGTGCACCAATACCAATTCCCACTAACCTTGATTTTACTTCTCCAAGATCGTTTAACTTTTTATCAATTGCTTTTGCAATATCCGTTGGAATTTTACGGCCTTGCTCGCTCACATCCGTATTAATTTCCCACTTGTGAATGATTTCTCCATAATGATTAATAAAGGCCATTTTTATTGTTGTACCGCCTAAATCAACTCCAACTAACCATTTGTCATCCATGTTCATTCATCCTTTTTCTCTTTTTGTTGTTTTAACTCTCGACGAAGCAAAAGAATTGCCATTTGGTAATCACGTACATCAATCAAATTAGACTGATATAGCTCCTTCACTTCTGCTTCCATCAGCTCCAAATCAGCAATACGATCGCCCACGTATATAAAAATGCCGAAGGACTTTAATAATTGTTGTACATCATATAATGTATTCATTCTGTCACCTTTATCCTATTTTCTAGGTGATATGATTCATTTATTTTGAGATAACTCAACAGTCATTCAGTCATAAACAGCGGCCGTATTTAACGCCCACTGCTAGGTCTACATATTAATATTCTAGTAAACGTTCTCACAATAGTAAAGTATAAAATATTAAATTCGTCATTCCATAATTTTATTTTGTAGCTGTTGCTTCAGCTTTTCATATTTTTCATTTTGCGGTTCAAGCGCAGTCGCTTTATCTATGTTTTGTGTGGCCGCTTGAATATCATTCAGTTTCATATTCACCAGAGCTAAATTGTAATACGCCTGATGAAAAGTTGAATCATACTTTACAGCCTGCTTCAATTGCTGTTTAGCTTCTTTATAATTTTCAAGATAAAATTCTGCGTTAGCACTGACGAAATATATTTTACTGTTTCCTGTCCCTTTTTCAATAAAAAGCTTAATGGCGTCTTTTGCTTCTTCATACTCCTTCTGCTGAAGATACGTAGCGGCTATGCGGAGTGCGTAGGGCTCATCTTGATAAATAGAACGCTCATGATATCCATAAAAAAGCAGACTTCCTACTAATAACAGCGTACAAATGAAAGCCGGAATTTGAATATACAGCTTTTTTTGTTTCGGTAAACTGACAATGCTCGCAGCCAAAAATCCGCCAACCAAACCACCAATATGCCCTGCATTATCGACGTTCGGCGCAACAAACCCAAAAATCAAGTTAATTACAATGATAACAATGAAACTGGACCCCATTGTTCGAAAAAAGAAGCGCGGATTTGTTCTTGCTAAAAATAATAAAGCTCCAAAGCAACCAAAAATGGCACCTGAGGCCCCTGCCGAAATAGACGTATTCCATATAAAACTTCCTAGAGATCCTGCAAACCCCGCAAATATATAAATAAATATAAAACGCCCACTGCCATATATCCTCTCCACAAGCGTTCCTAGGTAATACAGGGCTACACTATTCATAAGCAAATGCAGAAGTCCTATATGTAAAATCATAGGTGTGAAAAAACGCCACCATTCACCTTCCATAATTAAGGGATTGTATTTAGCTCCGTATTGAATCAGAGTAAGCGTATCGTGTGTGCTGCTCTTCCACTCCAGAAATAGAAACATTAGGATTTGCAGCGCTAAAAACATATATGTAAAAATAGGTTTCCCATACCCGGCTATTTGTTGTTCTTTGCTTTGTTTTTTCCGCACAAAGAGCACAATTTCATTTTTCCACTGTTCTATTCGCTGCGCTTCTTCTTCAGAAGAGAAATTGTCTGCGCTTTCTAATGTAAGACCCAGCTGTTCGAATAGAGGTTCATAAGCACTTGCGTTCTCTGCTGTTAGTTGTTCAACGTAGCTATTCACTTTAGACGGACTTTGTGCACTTTCTAAGGACTGCTCTGTATAAAAAGGATCAAAATCAGCAAAGTAAATCGTGTCAAGAGTAAGCGTTGATTTACCGCTCTGCTTTCGCACATTCTCGGCTCTTTGCAATGCATATAATACATCTTTTTGCTGCTCAACGGCTGATTTAAAATTTCGGCGGACTATGCGGACAATTGACTTACCTTTACGATGCGGAGATTGAAACCATAACTCTGAAGCATCAGCTTTCATTGAAATCAACTCATATGAAGAATGGCCAAGCAATTGCTGTGCCAGCTGCAAATAATAAAAATCTTGCCTAGACAAATAGTCACCTCCTCATACTCTCTATATGTAAAGATGGCAGAAAGCCAGGAAAAAAGCAACGATTTTCCCTTTTTCTCTTTCTACAAAAAAACACCTTACAGGCTTGTAAGGTGTTTTTTATGTATCTTTCGCTCTCAGCGGAAGACCTGCTTCATTAAACGATCCCGAACAAACGGCAAATTAAAAAATGAACGAACAGCTAGACTGCGGATAAACGAATTTCCAAATAGCGAATTTAAAACACGGTATCTCATTTGGTAGCCCAGCGTTCCAACGACTAAAAGCGTAAGTACTAATACAATATGTCTCATTTTCAAGCCTCCTTACGTTTACTTTGCTCCTATGACGAACATTTTATGCTCTTATATAGGTAAAAGCATGATAAGGATTCCGCCTGTAAATGCAGCAAGTAAAATAGAAGCAAGGTTCACAACATCATTGTTAAAAAAAGTTATGCCTTTCTCTTTTATCGTCGGTTTGCTGCAATGATCTTTCCGTTCCGTTTCAATACCACAGCTTTGACAGCGAAAACGAACTTGCACACTTGCTCCAAGAAGGGTGTCTATAGCGTTTCCAATAAAACCAAAGCATCCGACTAGCAATATACCACTGAGCGTTATGGATGGAAAAGCAAAATAACAAGCGATTGCAATAAGAAAAGCTCCCGCTGCTCCCGCTGCTGTGCCTAACAGCGAAACGGCTCCTGAGGTACCCGCTTCCACTCTCTTTAACGTCCAAATGTAAAACGGCGGCCTCTTACTAAGAGACCCTATTTCAGATGCCCACGTGTCGGCGTTAGCAGCGGAAATACTAATCATAAACATCCATATGCAAACAGGCAAAGCTGTTGCAGCATATAACAAACCGCAAGCAGCGGCTACACCTCCGTTAGCAAGGACCTGAATATAATCTCGTCTGTCGTGCTTTTCTAACTTTTCTTCTAATACACGTTTTTTTTCTTTTTTGTACTTACTGCACAATGTAGAAGTACTAAAAAATAAGAGTAAGAGTAAAAATCCTTGAAGCGAAAAACCGATATAAACGCTCGCTCCTACGATAAAAGACATGCAGGCTCCCGATACAGTCAGTGCTTTTGCTATGTAGCCTGCTCCTGCCATGAGTAATATTACGATGATCATGACAACATCAAACAGATTCACAGCAAATAAGCTCCTTCTCTGTCAAAATATACTCAACGGGAATATCGTGAGATTCATATGGAACCTCTGAAACGACTTGACAATCAAATGCAAGGCTTAGCTTATGTCCGGTATAGTTTGTTAAATAACGATCGTAATAGCCGCCTCCATATCCGATTCGATATCCATTTTTACTATATACCACACCAGGAACCAAGAGTAAATCAATCGAAGATTTTGAGACAGGAACAGTTTCCTCAACAATTGGCTCGGCTAAGCCGTAGTACACTGTTTCAAGCTGTGAAAAATTCGTAATCTCGTAGAAAATCATTTGAGATGTTGTGGGGTTGCATTTTGGAACAGCTACTTTCTTTCCATCTTTCCAAGCACGTTCAATGATAGCTTTCGTATTAACTTCTTTATTTCTTGAAACCGTAACTGCAACGACTCTAGCTTCTTTCCATAACCAAGTTTCATACAGTGCATTTGCTATGCTCGTTGAATGTGCTTCGTGCTGCTCTTCAGAAATTAAATTAAGAACACGCTTCATCTCTTTGCGCAGATGAGATTTCATTTTAATTCCCCCTATAAAAAAAACAGCAGGATTGTACTCCTACTGCTTACTTTGTTTCACGATGAAGTGTAACTTTTTTAAGTCTTGGGCTGTATTTTTTTAACTCAAGACGATCTGGGTTATTACGCTTGTTTTTAGTTGTAATGTAATTACGGTCACCAGTTTCAGTGCAAGCTAATGTAACGTTTACGCGCATCTATTTTCCCTCCAAACATTATAAACATAAATCAGACTTTAATATAATATCATTTTTCCAAAAGAAATGCCAGTCTGTTTTTTTGAAGAAAGTCATTTAATTTCATTTCGTCACTTTTTCTTTCTTCTTAGAACCTTGAGCCCCTTCTCTACTACGCTTGTATATAGATGAGGTTTCTTGAAATAAACATAGCTCTCTTTATGAGAGGTGGACTTCCTTTCTTTTATATAAAAACCATTATTTACACTCTTTGATACTCTTGTATTTTTTCCACAAAATATGCCGACAGCTTCTTTGCAGTCTGAGTGTTTAACGCCTCTGAATAGATATTTAATACGGGCAAGTGACCATCTGGCAAAATAAGCGTCCATTCATGAGGATCATGGTAAATTTTTAAGCCATCAATTACATACACTTGTTTACCAATTGCCTCTTCTAATAACTTCTTCATTACTTGGTCTTGGATTTCTAGCGGACATGAAATATAGCGCCAGTTCATATAGGCGTGCGGGACATATTGAATCATTTCAGAAATTCTACGCTGTTGCATCATAATTAATTCTATTAACTGACATAAAGCATACATGGCATCTAACTGAAATTGAATAGGACCCAAAAGACTCAGCAAATCACGTTTTTTTGCTTTTGTCCTCATAAATGATTGATTGAGAGATTGAGCAAATGTTTCTAGGGTGGATGAATAGTGTATAGGAATAGGAACGAATGCTACTTTTTTTGTCATGTATACGCTATAAATATAAAGCGACATAATTTCTGAATCATTTACACTGCAGCCTTTTTCATCATATAGAGCAAATGTTTCTCCATCTTCTTTAATTTGAATACAAAAAGACAGCTTATTTTTTTTAATTATTCGTTTGATTTCCTCTGTTTTCTCCCTTTTGTTTAAAAACAAAACATGGACCCGAAGACGCTTACACAATAGTTCGACAACTTCCTGTATAAACGGCGAACAAATTACACCAATTCGCATACTATCTGCTAATAAAACATGCTGATTAATTGATTTTACTAAAGCCTCAGAATATTCTTCACGAATATTGCGTATATTAGCTTCTTTACATGGAACAGAAGCCTTTATATCTGTTTTTTTAGTTTGAAGGTAAGTTCTCTCAATCTTTTTTTCAATGAGCTGATTAACTAATTGCCCTTCCTTATCATATATTTCTAAAAATAATCCGCTGTTTTTGGTATCAACACCGATATAAATACCAATGCTCGTTTGTGAAGTCATCATATAATATCGAAACACTGGGAGAGCTTCTTTTTCTATATCATACACAGCTGAATGCTTACTTCGTAAAAAAGAAAAGCATTCTTTACGAAGCTGAATAGCTGCTCCTTTATCATCGCTTGCTAGACAGAACGAACCGTGATGTTTGCATACAAGTAATAAAGCATAGTATAGCCTTTCTCGATCAATGGATGAATGTACATACAGCCGACCGTTCTTGAAGATAGAAGCATCTGTTTTTACAGAAAGTTGAGGCAGCACTTGATTTTCAGCTACTGTATCTTGGACATACGTAGTCATTGCTTGAACATTTACATAGGGACCTATCGTAGCGTTGTATAAAAACGATTCTTCCCCTACCGTTACATTTTGAAGCAAAATTGTTTTATCGATTGCAGCATGTGCTTCTATGAGGCTATTGGTTCCGATAATCGTGTAAGGACCAATTGAAGCACCTTTTTTAACCACAACATTTTCTCCTACGTAAACAGGATCGTAAATAGTCACCCCTTCTTCTATAAGGGCGTCACCTGAGACAATACTTTTTTGCCTATTGCCAAACCACTTACTCCATAAATCATAGTGTGCTTGACGATAGTGGTGGATTTGCCCAATATCAATCCAATAATCCTCCGTTACAAAACTACATACAATATGGTTATATTCCAAAAGAAGTGGAATAATGTCAAAGCTAAAGTCTGTGGGACCATAAGAATTCACGTAATCAAGAACGGATTTTTTGATCACATACACTCCCGTATTAATCAATCGGCTATTGGCCTGTTCGTAGGTCGGTTTCTCTACAAATCCTGTGACTCGATGCCCTTCATCTACCGTCACCACTCCATAGCCACGCACGTCGTTTACTTCTTTTGTAACAATGGTCATTTCACTTTTTCGTTCATAGTGAAAATGAATAACGTCTTGAAGATTAATTTCCGTTAAGGCGTCTCCACTAATAATAATACAATCTTCCTCAATAAAGGCTTCTGCTCGCTTAATTCCACCCGCTGTTCCAAGAGGCTCTTTTTCGATAAAATAGGTAAGCGTTACTCCCCACTGAGAGCCATCTCCGAAATATTCGATGATTTGCTCATGCCTATACTGCAGCGTAATCCCAATCTCTGTAATTCCATGTTCCTTAAGCAGTTCAATACTATATTCCATCACAGGCTTATCATAAAGCGGCAGCATAGGCTTTGGGATAGCATAGGTCAAGGGCTGCAGTCTTGTTCCTTTACCGCCAGCAAGTATAATGGCTTTCACTTTTTTGCCTCCCTTCTTTTTTTATCCTGGCAAATGTGATGTTGAAACAGCTTACTTGTATCAATAGCGATTTTTTCCCAGCTAAACATAGTTGTTGCTTTTCTATACCCACTTTCGCTGATTTTCGCAGCTATTTTTTCATTTTTTAACAAAAATTCAATACAGTTGATTAATTCGTTCGTATCTCCTCGAGCAAAAGTCAGACCCGTGTCGAAATTTGAAATAATATCGCTTAGACCTCCTGTGTCGGCAACGATAGTTGGTTTCTTAGCTACCATTCCCTCTAAAGCCACAATACCAAAAGGTTCATATAGACTTGGAAAAACAACCATTTTACAAGCTTGAAGAAGCTGGTTTCGTTCGTTATCCGTAATGTACCCAATAAAATACACGTATTGGTCTAATTGCTTTTCACTTACCTGTTTTCGAAACTCATGAAGTAAAGGCCCTTTTCCTGCCACGACAAATTGAACATCTACTTGTTGCTGCTTAAATATTTCCGCTGCTTCAATAAAGAGCTGAAATCCTTTTTCATATACAATTCGTCCAATCGAAAAAATAATAGGGGCCTTTCTAAAATTATATTTCTTTTGTAAACTTTCTTTCAATCGCTCGTTGACTGCATCAACTACCAGCTGCTTGTCAATTCCATTTGGAAATACAGCAATTTTATCTTCTTCTACATGAAACAACTTGATTAATTCTTTCTTCATATAATCACTGCAGACAATAATTGAGCTTGACTGTTGAATCAGCTCCTCTTCTTGTGCGTGAATTTTCTGCTGCATATCGTTATGAATACCATTATTTCGCCCGTGTTCTGTCGCGTGAATGGTTGTAATTAACGGTCTATCGGTGTTATCCGCTAAACATTTTGCTGCGGATGCAACAAGCCAGTCATGAGCATGAATAACATCAAAAGACAGCTTGTAGCCTAGCTGCATTCCTCTAAGAGCCATTGCCATATTCAAACTGTTCACCCATGTCAAAAAATCTGGATGATGGGGCTGCAGGCTTTTCACTCGGTAAACGTGAACATCGTATAAGCGCTCATATTCCGGCAGCCCCTCTACATACGTTGTTAATACACTAACGTGATGGCCCGCCTTTGCTAAGGCTCTGGATAAATCAAATACATGGCGTGCAAGTCCTCCTATAACTAGCGGAGGGAATTCCCATGCAAGCATTAAAATGGAGAGACCACCTTTATACTGATTTAGTGGTAAAGCCGCCGGATCTATCTCTTTTATAGGGTGTAAAAAAGAACTCTCTAGAAGGAAACTGTTTTCACTATCCATAATTGAATCTTCTTCGTGACAAAGAAAATCAAACAGCTTTACTTGCCTTTTGTATTCATCTCTCAACTCTTCAAATCTATAAAGCCAATCGCTGCTACTTAAAATGAGCCACTGTCGGTAGATGGCATTCACGATACGGGGATTTTTAGAATCGATAACGTCTAGCATTGCCTCTGACTTCTGTACGCTTGAAATAAACAATTGGTTGTTTTCACTGACAAATTCAGCGCTTTTTGTTGCACCGTAGAGTGCAAGAGTTTCATTTTGGTGAAACGGTATATCCCTTACGTAATCTAGAGGATATTGAAATGTACCGCTTGCTGCTTGCATTCGCTGAAAGCCAAGCGATTTCTCTGCTTTCAAATCTAAAAAAGCACTCGCCTTATTTATTGTCCCTTCCTCAACTTGTTTGCCTTGCTTAGGATATGGAAACAAGATAATGCCAGCAGGCGACTTTTTTAGTTCATCTGTTGCTGACTTCACAAATGTGTAGCGAATTTCATGAGATTTCAGCAGCATATCTACTTGATGAGTGTATTCTCCTTGCTGTATAAAAAAACCAGCGGGCTTTTTTTCAAAAAACTGTTGAAAAACACGTATTGCTTCTGTAATTTGGAGATTTATCGTTCGTTCGGTTTTAAGAATGGAAACAAACGCGTTCGTTACGGTAGTAGGAATACATTCCATCATGTCATGCTGAAAGAAATATTTGCAGGCTGAGAACAAGCTCTCGTCCCACTTTGTTAAAAAAGAGAGTGCTCTCTGATGCTGCAGGCTTGAAAATTGTTGTAAATATCGAGCGTAACGAGTATTAAACTCCTCGTCATTTAATACATTCAAAAGCACAGAAGACATCACCGCTGTTGGGCCTATCAACTTCTTAGACTCAATTTGATCTAAAAAAGGAATCAATTCGTGCGTTATTTGCTCAAACAGAAGATACTCGCTCTCTGCCTGAATTATGTGCAGCAACGGATAATGCATATAAGTTAAAAGAATACAGTCATCACTACTCATATTGCTTCTTCACCTGCTCCAAGTCATTTGAATATAAGGAATATGTGCTAAATTCATTTTGAACACCCTGGTGAATTTTTACAGGTTCGTACATCCAACCTAGCGAATTTACATTCACTTGTTCATGTTTTTCTTTCATTAAATAAACCGGATTCGAACGAAGAAGGGAAAAAAAGCTTTCTTCTTTATCTTGAACGCCAATATCCATTACATACGTACGCTCACTTTCCAAGCTACCCATAAACATGAAGTCTTGCTGAGAGGCCAGACGATTCATATAATAGCGATTTGATTCATGGCCGTTAAAATGAAGACCTGTTATATCATACGTACACATAGCTAGATTCAATTCTCCCCATCGTGTCGAAAACATACTTTCTACCATCTCTCGAATATGCTCTGAAAACGACCAGTGAACATAAATACGAGATGAGTCAATTTGAGTAGCTATACACACATTTACGTTTTGAATAAGATTAGCAGCCACTGTTTTATCACTTCGTTTCTTATATTTTTTTTAACATACAAGCGCCGTATAAACTTATTAACATCTTACCATTCAGAAAAAGTTGCCACAATAAACACAATTTGTCGATTCGTGTTAAAAATTCAGATTAGCATCGTTATTGTAATTGGCTAACAAAAAAACCTCTTCACTTATTAGAAGAGGTTTTTCTACTATTCGTTTAAATCGTAGCGTTTGCCTTTCACAAGGTAAAATACGCTTTCTGCTACGTTAGTGGTATGATCAGCCGTACGTTCTAAATATCGGGCTACAAATAAAAGCTGTGTAATTTGGTTCATTGCCTCCTGCTTTTCCTTAGCAAGGCTTAAAAGTTCTTTGATTGTTATTCCGTAAAGCTCATCCACTTCATCGTCCATTTCCGCTACTTTTTTAGCTAACACAAGATCTTCCTCATGATAAGCTTTTAATGAAAGACTCAGCATTTCAATGGAAATGTCGTGCATTTTCTTCACGTGTTCTAACGGTTTAATCAATTCTTCATTTCCGATTCGTATAGCCGATTTTGCTACGTTAACCGCAAAGTCTGCCATACGCTCAACATCCGAGGCAATTTTAATTGCTACGATAATACGTCTTAAATCGATAGCCACCGGCTGTTGCTTCGCAATAAGTAAAATAGCTAAGTCATTAATTTCTTCTTCTAGATCATCAACGTATGCATCACCATCGATAATTTCTAGCGCCAGCTCAATATTGCCTGTTTGCAATGCTTCAATTGATTTGGATAGCGCCTCATGCGTTAGACGCCCTATTTCCAATAATTTTTCACGTAATATTTTTAAATCACCATGAAACTTTTCACGTACAACCACTCATCCCATCTCCTTGTATGTCTTAACCAAAACGACCTGTAATATAATCTTCTGTACGTTTATCAGATGGCATTGAGAAGATTTTATCTGTTTCTGCGTACTCTACCACTTCTCCATTTAAGAAAAATGCTGTTTTATCTGAAATACGCGCAGCTTGCTGCATATTATGTGTAACAATAATAATACTAAAGTCTTTCTTTAATTCTTGTACTAACTCTTCTACTTTTAAAGTTGAAATTGGATCAAGTGCAGAAGTAGGTTCATCCATCAAAATAACGTCTGGTTCAATGGCCAAGCAACGCGCAATACAGATACGCTGCTGTTGTCCACCTGACAAACCATTTGCATTTTGATTCAAACGATCTTTAACTTCGTCCCAAATAGCTGCTCCTCGTAAACTTTTTTCAACAATTTCATCTAGTTTTTTCTTATTGCGAACGCCATGAATTCTGGGACCGTACGCAATATTGTCATAAATAGATTTTGGGAACGGATTTGGTTTTTGAAAAACCATCCCTACTTGCGTCCGCAGTTCTTCTACATGATACGATTTATCAAAAATATTTTTCCCTCTATATTCGATCTCACCTGACGTCCGGACAATTGGGGTCATTTCTACCATACGATTTAACGTTTTGATATACGTTGATTTCCCGCAGCCTGAAGGACCGATAATCGCGGTAACTTCGTTAGCATGAATGTCTAAATCAATATTTTTCAAAGCATGTGTGTCGCCATACCATAAATTTAAACCTTTTGTTTTATATACAACTTCTTTTGTTTGCGGAGTATTCACTTTTTCTTTGTTAGTCAATTCCATTGTTATTGCCATTGGATAATCCTCCTTCATCGTCTTTAACCGTTTTGAGCACAATAAAAGTCTCTCTATGTCTATTTAATATCTATTGTTTACTATCATTGTAAATAAAGACGAGAAGCCAAAACGCTTCCTCGTTACTTTTATCATTTCCTATTAAACCTTACAATTAAAGAATAATAGCCGACTATTAATTGTGTTTTAACTCAATGTAAAGGTTTTGTAAATGAAGGTCTATCTTCGTATTTTTTAGGTAAAAAACTAGTTCCTATGACCCTTAAATTCAATAAAAAACCATCTATGTAAAGACTTTTAGTAAAAAAGAAAAGATTGAGACATAACTAAATCAACCGAATCTAAAGACGAATAAATAGGATAAATAAGCTAGTATGAATCGCTTGTTCCACCGCGGTTAATTTCCGTGCAAGACTTCGCTTTCCGCAGGCGGCCGGTGAGCCTCCTCGTCCCTTACGCTCCTGCGGGGTCTCACCTATTCCGCTTTTCCCCCAGGAATCTTCGCCTTACCTTCCACTCAACCGCTAGAAGCAAATATGTACATGAAACCTACATTCACCATACTAATAAAAAAATCCGAACGAAGTTGATTCTTAATCAAGAATCTCGATTCATCGTTCGGATCTTCCTTCAACTAAAACACTTTTGTCCCAGTTTCTTTAATTAGCGTCGTTTGCAATGACAGCCTGTTGATTCTCTTCCTGGTCTTTTACTTCTTGTTCGCCTTTTTTCTTTAAATCAAAGTACGTATCGAGAGCAGAACGAGCAAGCTCTTTTGTAATGGTATTTGGTGCACTTGGCACAAATGCCGATGGTACAACAACAGCTACTGCAATTTCAGGATCATTTGCCGGAGCAAAGGCTACGAAGTTTGAGTTATTGACTTTAACCGGATCTCCTCCGTTTGGGTTTTTCTCATAGGCTTGTGCCGTTCCTGATTTACCAGCAGGATTATAGCTCGCTGTATGGAAAGCTGCATATCCTGTACCGCCTTGTTCTTGCGTAACGCGCTTAAAGCCATTTTGAACATCTTTAATGTATTCTTCTTTCATCGTGATACGATTTAATACATCAGGTTCAAATGAATGCTGCGTACCGCCAATTTCATCGGTTTTAATCGTTGGTTTTCGGATTTCTTTTACTAGCTGTGGCTTGATACGATACCCTCCGTTAGCTATTGCAGAGGTATATTGAACAAGCTGCAGCGGCGTGTACGTATCATACTGACCTATTCCTAAATCAAGCGCCGTACCCGGAACATCGCTTCCTCCTTGGACCCCTGTCGATTCGTTATCAAGGTCTATGCCTGTAGATACGCCTAAACCGAACTGACTGTAGTAAGAACGCAGTTCGCTGAATGTATCAGGTTCAATCGGTAAAGTCATGTTCTTATGGTACTGTAATCCAGCCATCGCCATTACCGTTTTAAACATAAATACATTGGATGAATATTTTAATGCTGATGAATACGTTAATGGCCCTAATCCTTCAGCCTCAGCTGATTTCTTAATCGGTGTTCCTTTAATTTTTAACGGTTCATCAACTAACACTGTATTTGGCTTAATAGCCCCTGAATCTAAGCCAGCCAGAACCGTTGCTCCTTTTACAACAGAGCCCATTGTATAAGATGTTGAAATATTCCCTAATGCAAAATCTTCTATTTTAGGTACTCCGGTCTTCTTATCAATAGTGTATTTTTTACCTGCCATCGTTAAAATTTCTCCTGTATGAGGATCCATCATAATAACAAAAGCACGGTCTAAAAATTGCGTCCCTTTCATTTGTTTTTTAGCTAAAAGCTGGTCCGTAATTTGTTTTTCTATTGCTTTTTGAAGCTCCATATCAATGGTTAAAACCAAATCACTGCCGCGTTCGCCTTTAGAAACTTGAATTGTATCAAGGAGATTTCCTTTATCATCTGTTACATACTGAACTTTTTCTTTTTGACCGCTGAGCTGAGCTTCGTATTGCTTCTCTAAATAGCTCGTCCCAACTTGGTCATTTCGGCTATAGCCTCTTGACAAGTAGTACTGCACTTTATCTTTAGGCAGTCCCTCGTTGGCAGAGGATACATTTCCAAGCAAAGTACGGAGAGTACTGTTTTCTGGGTATGAGCGATCCCAATACGTTGTTGTATCAACACCTGGAAGCTCGTCTAAATGCTCACTTACAACGGCATACTCTTCATTGGTCACACCGCTTTTAACAATTTGTGGCGTGTTAGAATAACCTGCCTCCATTTGGCGCTTAATAGCGAGAACTTCTAAATCACTCTTTAAACTTTCTAAATCTTTTTTAGAGATGCGATCTAACTGACGTTGATACAGTTCGTCATCAGTCATTTCACCGTCTTGAACTTTTTTGCGATCAGCTTGCGTAATTTTCTGCTCCGCTTTTTTTGGATGAAGCATAATCCAATAGTCTTTCATGTCGCGTTCTGTAATTTTTACCACATTTTTAGAATCTTTATTCTTTTTATTTTCTGGAATATCAATCACATTTGTGGTGTAAGGAACATCGATCATAGTGGCTAACTTTTTTGCAATGCGCAGCCTCTCTTCAGCTGTATTTCCTTGAAAACGAGTATATGTAATCGTATTTAAAGAGGTATTATCTACAATTACGCGGTTATAACGATCGTACATTTTCCCTCGAGGAACAGGCGTACTGACTGTAACATCCTGTGTTTTTTCGACTTCTCGTTCGTAATTCTCACCGTACACAATTTGAACAAGCCCCAACCGCAAAATCAATACGGAAAATAGGGTAAATACGGTCAAGAAAAGTAAGTTCACACGAAAAGGCACGTGACTTTTTCTTCTTTTTTTCTTTTTCATACCAACACCTACACTTTATAAAACATATATACCATGACACCATAAAATCAGACATTTAGCAAATAAATAGACACCCGGCAGGTGCCTATTTACGCAACGTATTCATTCTAAAAGAAATGCAAGACATTTTCCATAGTACAAATTAAGGAGCTAACAACACGCTAAGCTGGTGACTCTCCGTCTCCTTCATTTAATACTGGTGGAGGAGTAACCGTAGTTTCTTTTTTGTGTACAGGCTGTGAAATATGTCTTACACAAAAGTAAATGATCGTATGCCCTGCTCCGACAATAGCCAATAAAACGGGAATACTTTTTGCTTCATCAAAAAACAATACAGCTACTAAAAATAAAGATATGGAAACGACGCGCCCGATGTTCAAAAATACTTCTCTGACCACAATGTATTCGATTCTTTTTGAAACAACGTCTTTTGCCCGTCCAATCACATCATACGTTAAAGAAATGAATGGAACCAATAAAATAGGATAAGCAATGGCGATACAAACAGCATATATAATTAACTTCGGATAAGATAAGTTAAAGATAAGCAAAAACACTGCTCCATAAAGAAGGATTCCCCCTGTTAAAATAAATCTAAGGCGATTTTTTTGCTTAATAAACCTTGAAGCTACATAGTATCCTACAAACGCAACCGCTGAATTCACCAATCCATATGTCCCCAAAGCTAATTCACTTCCCGTCGTAATAAACACCATGACGGATACAACAAAAATGAACGTACCTTCACGCAACCCTTGGAAGAAATGAGCTTGCAATATTCGATTCCAGTCTTTATTGACTTTTCGTTCAGCCCATACTGCTTTAAATTTGTATACTCCCTCCGCTGTCCGTCTAGTAATAAAAAAACTAAGGACAACAGCACCAATAAATAATAGCAGAGATACACCAAAGACAATTTTATACCCAAGTGATTCATACAAAGCGGAAATAACGAAGCCCGCTCCTAAAGGACCAATCATCCCTGCAAAAGAGTTTAAGATTCCTAAAAATCCGTTAAAAAAGTCTCTTGTATCAGGTTCTGTAATTTCAAAAGTTAGTACATTAAAAGCTAGCCAATAAAAGCCATATCCTATACCCAGTAGTCCACCAAGCAATACTAAATACTCAGCTGCGTTAGCTCCACTGACTAATACAGCGATATAAAAAACAGCTAAAAAAGATACACCTAACCTTAAAACCACTACCCGGTCAATTCGTTTGGCCCATTTACCTGCTAAAATAAACGTAAGCGGCTGAAGCACCGCTACCGCTAAATTATAAATAGCGAGATCCGAAAATTCTCCTGATTGTTTCCACAGATAAATGTTAACAAACGAATTGGAAATCGAAATAGCCAAGGCATAAAGACCGCCTATAATTAAAAGCAAAAGTAAATCTTTACTAACTTCTACATCTCCAACTACTTTTTTTAATAAAGGCATATCAAAAAACTCCTTTTCTCTTCTACAACTAGTGTGTGAAAAAGAAAAGGAGATATGTAAAAGAATTGGAAAACAAAAAAGCCAGTAAAGGTAATAATTACTTTACTGGCTTTTAAATACGTCTTTAACTTATTTTGCAGCGTCGTAACGCTTAGCAACTTCGTCCCATTTTACAACATTAAAGAATGCTGAAATGTAATCCGGACGACGGTTTTGGTAATTTAAGTAGTAAGCATGCTCCCAAACATCTAGACCAAGGATTGGCGTTTTGCCTTCCATTAATGGGCTATCTTGGTTTGGTGTGCTTGTTACTTCTAATTCACCGTTGTTTACAACTAACCAAGCCCAGCCAGAACCGAAGCGAGTTTTAGCTGCATTTGCAAATTCTTCTTTGAATTGATCAAAGCTGCCAAATTTGTTAGCGATAGCGTCTGCTAATTCACCAGTTGGAGCACCGCCACCGTTAGGGCAAAGGATTGTCCAAAATAATGAGTGGTTAGCATGACCGCCACCGTTATTGCGTACTGCTGTACGGATATCTTCAGGAACAGCATCTAAGTTTGAAATTAACTCTTCAATACTTTTGTTTTCTAAATCCGCTTTACCTTCAACAGCAGCGTTTAGGTTTGTAACATATGTGTTGTGATGTTTTGTGTGGTGAATATTCATTGTTTCTTTGTCGATATGTGGTTCAAGTGCATCGTATGCATAAGGTAGTTCTGGTAATTTGTAAGCCATGAATAATTCCTCCTTCAAAATATGTAAGCATTTTGGCGCTAAAGCACCATATACGTCTAGATTAGCAAATTTACCCTACTGTTTCAAATAAAAAGTACTTAATCCATGATTTATATTTACCTAATTCCCATTCACTATTCTTTTAAACATAAAAAAAGCCTCTTTTTCTTAAAAGAAGCTTTGAATAGACAATAGTATGGCGGAGGAAGAGGGATTCGAACCCCCGCGGGCTTTAACACCCCTGTCGGTTTTCAAGACCGATCCCTTCAGCCGGACTTGGGTATTCCTCCACCCGTATAAATGGTGGACCCTGCAGGACTCGAACCTGCGACCGGACGGTTATGAGCCGTCTGCTCTAACCAGCTGAGCTAAGGGTCCACATGGCTCCACAGGTAGGACTCGAACCTACGACCGATCGGTTAACAGCCGATAGCTCTACCACTGAGCTACTGTGGAATAATATAAATTATGTATGTCACAAATGCAAATTGGAAAATAGCGGCGGAGGGGATCGAACCCCCGACCTCACGGGTATGAACCGTACGCTCTAGCCAGCTGAGCTACACCGCCATGGCTCCACAGGTAGGACTCGAACCTACGACCGATCGGTTAACAGCCGATAGCTCTACCACTGAGCTACTGTGGAACAATATAACATTTACTAGCGACATTAAAAATTTAACATGTTTTAAACCTAAAGTCAATACATTATTTTAAAACAGCGTATAAAAAATAGGCGATCATCAGTAGTTGAATAAATCCTTTTGAGATGGCACCACTAAAAAACCCAATAACAGAACCTACTCCAATTTTCACTGCGTTGCTAATCGTTGTTCGATGAACAATCAGCTCTCCCACAATCGCTCCGATAAACGGACCTAAAATAATTCCAAATCCAGGGATGATAAACGGACCTACAAGCAGTCCAACCGTGCTTCCCCACACACCTGCTTTGGTACCTCCGAATTTTTTCACCCCGATAATATTGGCTACATAGTCTGCCAAAAAAAGCGCTAGAACTAATAATCCTTGTATCACCCAAAACAGCCAGCTATAGGAACTAAAGTCATAAAACAAACCGTATATAACAAATCCCAGCGCTACAAATAGCACGCTTGGGATAATCGGATAAATCAGCCCGACAAACGATACAACAAAGCTAACGATAATTAATGTCCAACATAAAATGGCCATACTCGCACCTATCCTTTTTATTATTACTATTTATCATACAATAACTACCCGCATAAAGAAAGACCTTGGTCTCACAAGACCTTCCTTTATTTTACTTTAAAATATATCTTGAGATAACGATTTCAAGCGCCGCTTCTGCAGTACTTAAAGCACGATCTCCAGTTCTTAGCTGCTAATAACATTTACAAAAAAGACCGGATTAGAACCTGTACATATACGTTTATTTAAACATAAGATGTGCTTTTGCCAAAACGCTCCATTGCATCATTGTAATTGGAAAAGGTTCCTAAAAATTTATTGTAAACCTTAAATTTTCACTATAAAATAAGGTATAATCAGAATTTTGAATAAGAGGAGGCTTTACAATGAGCATGCTGAAAAAGATAGCATGGAGTCTTACTTCCTTCCCAAAAATAAGGTCACTTCGCTTTGAGCATACAAACAAAACGATTGGCTTTATATTATTTTTAACACTTATTTCCTTGCTGCCTACATTTTTCTTTATGACTTTGACGATTGTAAACGGCTATCATATCGCTACTACAGATCTTCCAAAATCTGTTTCTTCTTTTTCTATTTCAAATTCACGGCTTACGTCAAGTCAGCCTTTCACAAAAAAAGTAAACGGCACTGCTTTTATCTTAAATCCCTCACAATCTATTGAACGTTTTCATTCTCCTGCTCATGCGATTGGTTTCTTAAAGGATGGGATTTACATCACGACTAATTCACAAACACAAACATATTCATATGATTTATTAAATTGGCACCATAAAGATAAAAATGAACTGTTAAACCTGCTGCACGAACAAAAATCTTCTTTATACATACTTGTTCCTATCGCTATGCTTTTACTGTACGCATTAACATCTGGACTAAACTTCCTTTCTATTACCTGCCTCGCCTATCTCGGGAAACTGATTGGACTCTTTACCAAAAAGCAGCTTCCTTTCAAGCAGCTATGGGCACTGAGCGCTTATAGTACGGTAGCCTTCACGTTGATCTATACGCTATTTGAAGCTTTTTCTTTGTCTCTAGCAATACATAGCTCCCTTTACTGGATAGGAACATTCTTCATTTACTTGTTGCTTATCATCGGACTTCCAATAAGAAAAAACGTAAAGCCTAATAAAGCCTCGTTCTCTTAAAGAGAACGAGGCTTTATTTCTGTACAATTTTTTTTCTTACCATTGCAGAAGAAAGAATTTTCAACTGATACAAAACCCACAAACCTCCTGCTGCGAGCAGGATAAAGCTATAAATAAACATCAGCCTTTCATTATGCATCCATACTTCAAAAATAACAGGACCCAATGCTACTCCTAAAAACCTCACCGTTCCATAAATGGATACAATAAACCCTCTTTCTTCGTCTGAAGCCGCTGAAGTAATCATCATATTAATACACGGAAGAACAAATCCTAAGCCTCCAAAGGCGACTGTCAAACAAAACATCAACACAGGAAGCGTATAAATAATCGTTAATACTCCAAACATCAGGAATAAAAGAGTTATTCCTACTATCATTAATTTTTTCATGAGCCCTACATCCGTTTTGATGCGTTGACCTGTCCAATAAGAAACGAGCGTCATTGCACCAAGAGGAAACAAAAAAGCGGTTCCTTTAAAAAAACCGTCTATATGATACGTTTCCTCTATTAAAAAGGATAGGTAATATAAAATGCCAAATAATAAAAACAATCCCAATCCCCCGACAAAAAACGAAGGAAAAAGCGCTTTCCTTTTATCATAGACAATCTGGATAGCTCTCTTTAAATATTCTCGAACAGATACTGAATCTGAACCTGTTTTTCCCTCTTTCACGTACATGACTATACCTACTAAAGCAGCACCTGCAGCTAAAGGATACACAAAAAATGCGGCATGCCATACAACGAGTGCTGCCGATGCTCCGATTATAGGCGCAACCACTTTTCCAGCTCCGTTATACACTTCTAAAATCCCGAGGACTTTTGCTCTTTTTTCCCCTATAAATACATCTCCAGTTAATGCCATTGCCAACGTTGTAGTACCAGCGGCTCCAATCCCTTGAATCACTCTTCCAGCCATCAACACAGCAAAACTTTCAGAAGAGAACGAAGCACTGCTAGCAGCGACAAAGCTACCGATTATTATCATGATGAGTGAATACACAATTAACTTTTTACGCCCGTATCGGTCTGATAAAATCCCTACAGCAGGGATGCAAAGAGCAGCTGGAATCGAAAATGCACTCAGTATTAAACTGGTTTGGACTCCGCTTAAGTGAAGCGACTTTTGAATGTTTGGTAACAGAGGAATGAGCATGGAATTACCTAATACCATGATTAAAGGCAATAAACCTAATGAGACAATCATTAATTTTTCTTTCAAATTCCGTTCTCCAATCATATTTAAGTAAGACAAGCATAGGCTTTACACATAAGCAAAAGAATGAAGGAGGAGCACAATGAAAAAGTTATGTGCGTTAGCCGCTTTCGCTTTTATCGGATATATTTGTCACTATGACATTAAATACGGGACCATTCCTACTGCTACTGATGCGGTTCAAGTCAGCAAAGCGCAGCCTGCAGAAACGAAATCCGCTAGCTCTTCTTCCAGCTATACAAAAGTTAAAATTAAGCCGGGCGATACGGTTTTGTCTGTAATTGAAGAGCTTACAAAAAAATCGATACCAGTTTCTATGAACCAAATGATTACAGATTTTAAAAAGTTAAATAACGGCAAAACGCCTGAAGATATTCAAATTGGAAAAACGTATAAGTTCCCTATTTACAAGTAATGACAGCATTCTTCTTGTCAAGATAGGATAGTCATTGTTAAAATAGCTAAGGTAGCACTTTCTACTAGTTATTTTGTTCATAAAGAGTTATTCTATTAATGAATTCAAATTCTTGATTTCATTTTGAAGGAGAGATTATCACGTGAGTGAAATTATACATCGTACAAAAACACGCCCGGTCAAAGTTGGAGATTTAACAATTGGGGGCAGTAACGAATTAGTTATTCAAAGTATGACAACCACTAAGACACATGATGTTGAAGCAACGGTTGCAGAAATTAAACGTTTAGAAGAAGCAGGATGCCAAGTTGTTCGAGTCGCTTGTCCAGACGAGCGCGCAGCAGATGCAATCCCTGAAATTAAAAAACGCATTAACATTCCATTAGTTGTGGATATTCATTTTGACTATCGCTTAGCTTTAAAAGCAATTGAAGGCGGAGCGGATAAAATCCGTATCAACCCAGGTAATATCGGACGCCGTGAAAAAGTGGAAGCTGTTGTAAATGCTGCAAAAGCTAAAAATATTCCAATTCGTATTGGAGTTAACGCCGGTTCTCTTGAAAAACGTATTTTAGATAAATACGGTTACCCGACCGCAGATGGCATGGTAGAAAGTGCACTTCATCACATTAAAATTTTAGAAGACCTTGATTTCCATGACATCATCGTTTCAATGAAAGCATCGGATGTTAACTTGGCAATTGAAGCATATGAAAAAGCGGCTCAAGCGTTTGACTACCCTCTTCACTTAGGAATTACAGAATCCGGTACATTATTTGCAGGAACTGTAAAAAGTGCAGCAGGTCTTGGAGCTATTTTATCTAAAGGAATCGGAAATACATTACGTATTTCTTTAAGTGCGGATCCTGTAGAAGAAGTAAAAGTTGCGCGCGAATTGCTAAAATCATTCGGTTTAGCTTCCAATGCTGCAACTCTTATTTCTTGTCCAACTTGCGGACGTATTGAAATTGATTTAATTAGCATTGCTAATGAAGTTGAAGAGTATATTTCAACTGTAAAAGCACCGATTAAAGTAGCGGTACTTGGCTGCGCTGTAAACGGTCCTGGTGAAGCTCGTGAAGCCGATATCGGGATTGCAGGAGCACGCGGCGAAGGTCTCCTATTCCGTAAAGGTGAAATCGTACGCAAAGTTCCTGAAGAAACAATGGTTGAGGAACTAAAAAAAGAAATTGATAAAATTGCTGCTGAATATCACGCAAAGCAAGAAGCTGAAAAAGCTGCAGCTAAATCATAATTAAAAAAGCGAGGCGCAATGCGCCTCGCTTTTTTTATGAAAAGAACGGTAATATAAATGTACCGACAATAATCGATACAACTCCGATCCCTATTGCCCATGCTCCTAGCGTAAGTGCTCCTTTTCTGCGTGCGATAAACCCTAGAATAATCCCAGCGGCACCAAGAATAATTGGTAAAAAGAATAGTGAAAGAATTGAAAGCACGAGTGCGAAACGACCGTATCCCGTTCCTTCTCCTCGTTCAGCGACTTCATGATTGCGATTGCGATCAATATCTATAACTTCACGCTGTGCATGAGGTTCTCCTACTCGGTAAGGAACGCCCACTTCAGCTGCAGTTTCTTCCATGAAATCAGCTTCATATACATCTTTTCTACGCCTTTGTTCTTCATTCTCCATGCTTAATCCCTCGCTTTCGTAAATAAGGAGCATTTATAGTATCTGAATGCAAGGAAAAATTATAAGTGTTAATCTTATACAGCCGCTCATTTTCTTACAAAGAATATATAAATACGCGATAAAGCTTTTACCATATGATAATCATGACGTTTCTTTCCTAAGGCTTATAAAAAGTATTACTGTTTCTACTTGGGCTTTATGTTACACTAAACAAGAATAAATCAAGCATCTAAGTAGAATAAACGTATTAAAGGAGTGCACGTAGTTGACGAAAAAGTTTGGAATTGACATTGATGGTACTGTTACCTCTCCTGAAACTTTTGTTCCTCATTTAAATAAAGCCTTTAACTTAAATTTAACACTTGAAGATATTACAGAATATGATTTCAGCCCTTTTGTAAATGTATCACCTGCAGAATTAGGGAAGTGGTTTAAAGCAAACGAACGCTCTATTTACGAAACCTCTCCACTTGCAGACGACGCAAAAGCGGTTTTACAAAAATGGCATCAAAAGCACGAATTATTCTTTATTAGTGCAAGGCACGATAAGCTATTGGATGTCACGGAAGAATGGTTTCACAAAAACGAACTATCGTTTCATCATATTGAACTAGTCGGCTCTCATTTTAAAGTTGAAACAGCAAAACGATACGAGGTTGATATCTTTTTTGAAGATAAACATGATAATGCTTGTGAAATCAGTGAAGAATGCAATATTCCCGTTATCTTATTTGATACTCCTTACAATCGCTTACCTGTTCCAAAAGGAGTGGTTCGCGTATACAATTGGCTAGAAGCGGATCAGTGGGTAGCCAGCTGGTTAAAAGAACAAAAATAAAAAAGAGAGGTGCATAAAGCCCTCTCTTTTTTATTGATTACATTCTATACACTGGCCATAAATTTCAAATTTATGACCTGTAATATTAAACCCTCGCAAATCCTCGTCTACGTACTCCATCGGACAAGCTTCAATTTCTTTTGTTTTTCCACAATCTAAACAAATGAAGTGATGATGGTGATGAGCAGTTGCACATTTGAATCGAAAGTGCTTTTCGCTCGAAAGCTCCGTCATTTCAAGTATGCCTAATTCCACAAACAATGATAAATTACGGTAAATTGTATCAAAACTCAGGCCAGGATAATCAGGCTTCATGTATTCTAATACATCTTTGGCCGTTAAATATTTGTTTGACTTTGAAAACAGTGCAAGCATTTCTTCACGTTTCCCTGTATGTTTATATCCTTTATCCTTTAATAAATGAATGGCTTCAGTTAAATTCATTTTTGTTTCCCCTTCCGTCCTTTATTAATCATAATAGATATGATTAAAATAACAACAGCGATGACAACAATTGTACCTCCTGGCGCTAAATCCAAGTAGTACGCTGAAAATAATCCGCCTAAAACAGATATTTCACCAAAAATCACTGAAAGCAGAATCGTTTGTTTAAAGCCTCTAGCTAAGCGAATACTTGCTGCTACGGGAAGAGTCATAAGAGATGACACCAATAAAATACCGACGATACGCATTGATACAGCAATGACAAGAGCAACCATCACAATAAATAAAAAGTGCATCCACTTCGATTTGATCCCTGATGCAGTAGCGTGCTCCTCGTCAAAAGATAAAATAAACAATTCTTTATATAAGAAAAAGACAATAGCTATTACAAATACGGCTATTACAACAACTGTCCAAAGATCAGAGCGACTTACCGCACTCACGCTTCCAAACAAATAATTCATTAAATCATTATTAAAACCGTCTGCCAGAGAGATACAAATCGCACTGATACCAATTCCGCCCGATAAAATAATCGGAATGGCCAGCTCTTGGTAATGTTTGTAGACGCCTCGAAGTTTCTCAATAAAAAGAGCGCCTGTAACGGAAGACACCATCCCTAAATAGACGGGGTTCACTCCTTGCATAAAACCTACTTTCTGACTAAGAAGCAAGCTCGCAGAAATCCCCGCTAGCGTCACGTGACTTAAAGCGTCTGCAATTAGAGAAAGGCGCCTCACTACGATGAACGTTCCCAATAAAGGAGCTAAGACGCCAATAATCATACCGGTTAAAAATGCATTTCGTAAAAACTCAAATTGAAATAAACTGCTTATCATACGTGCTGCCCTCCATGATGATGGTCATGCGTTAACACATGAACATTATGACCATAAAACATAGATACATCATGTTCACAAAGCTGTTCGAATTCTTTGGCATTCCCATGAAAGTGTAGAAATTTATTTAAACAAGCAACGTGGGTTACTTTTTCTGAGACAGTGCCAATATCGTGAGTAACAAGCACAAGCGTAATTCCTTTTTCTTTATTTAACTTTTCAAGAAGCTCATAAAAAGTATACACATTTTGTGCATCCACTCCGACTGTTGGCTCATCTAAAATCAATAGCTCTGGCTCACTCACAAGCGCGCGTGCAATAAAAATTCGCTGTTGCTGACCACCCGATAGTTCTCCTATGTTTCGGTTTAAAAATTCGCTCATCCCTACTGCCTCTACCGCTTCTTTTACTTTTTGTTTATGAGAAGCATTCATAAAGCGGAACAAACCTAATTTTGAAGTAAGGCCCGTTGAAACCACTTCAAAAACGGTAGCAGGAAAGCCGCTGTTGAAACTATTCGCTTTTTGCGATACATATCCAATTTTACTTCGTTCTTTAAACCTTCTCTGATCTTTTCCAAATAACCGAATTGCACCTTGAGATGGTTTTTGTAAACCAAGTAAACATTTAATTAGCGTTGATTTTCCAGAACCATTTGGACCAACAAGACCCAAAAAAGCTCCTTTTGGAATTGAAAAACTTATATCTTCTAATACATTCACTCCATCATATTGAAATGATAAATGATCAATTTCAATAATATCAGGTGTACTCATATGCGCCTCACCATTCTTTTTTTATATTTCTCCATACAAAAGAGGGCACGGTTCCTATCGTATACTCCGTTACCCATTTACTTTCTCAGAATCATTACGATTTAATCATTAATGTAGTATACAGGATTGTCTTTTATTTGTAAACTAAGCTGTTTCACTCATTCGCTTTCTTGCCTAGATAAGCTCAAACGACTCAAAATTTTGTTTTATTACAAAATATAGGCACATCTTTCTTTTTTATTCATAAACTGTATATGACGAGGAGGTAATCATATGAAAATTGTACAGCAGATTGTCAATAAAAAAGTAAACAACATTACCCCGAAAGAGCTTTTAAAGTATAGCAAACAGTACAATATCCCCCTTACAGATCAGCAGGCACAAACCCTTGTATCCGTCATTAGACAGCAGCCCGTAAATATTTATAACCTTGAAGAGCGCCGAAATTTAATCAAACAAATTGCTCAAGTAACAGATCGCGAAACTGCCAAACGAGTAAACGAATTATTTCAGCAGTTGATGTAAAAGAAGAGGTCATGTCTGTAGACATGACCTCTTTTAATCACATATGAAATTACATAAGCTTCTGTTTTAGCTCTGAATCAAAGCTTTGTGCACGGATCATATCAATTTCTAATTGATATGGCGCTTTTTTATTTTTCTTATCTTCTCCTACATAAGGAGTTTCTAGAATTTTTGGAACCTCTTTAAACGCTGGGTGATGAACAATATAATTCAGTGCACCAAATCCGATTTCACCAAATCCAATATTTTCATGACGGTCTTTTCGAGCACCGCATACATTTTTACTATCATTGATGTGAAGCACTTTAATTCTCTGTATTCCTACCGTTTTATCAAATTCATTTAATACGCCATCAAAGTCTTGAACGATATCGTAACCAGCATCATGAACGTGACATGTGTCAAAACAAACAGAGAGCTTGTCATTGTGCGTCACACCGTCAATAATTTGTGCGATTTCTTCAAAGCTTCTTCCACATTCTGTTCCTTTTCCAGCCATTGTCTCAAGCGCAATTTGAACTTCTTGGTCAGCTGTCAGAACCTCGTTTAGCCCTTTGATAATTTGCTGAATACCAGCATCTGCTCCAGCCCCCACATGGGCTCCTGGATGAAGAACAATTTGCTTTGCACCAAGAGCATGAGTGCGCTGAATTTCAGATCTTAAAAAATCTACTCCAAGCTCGAAGGTTTCAGGCTTTGTTGTATTTCCTAAATTAATAATATAGGGAGCATGTACAACAATATCTTTCATTCCATGCTCTTTCATATGCAAAAGACCGGCTTCAATATTAAGTTCTTCAATCTTTTTGCGACGAGTATTTTGCGGAGCACCTGTATAAATCATAAATGTATTTGCTCCATAAGAAGCAGCCTCTTCACTTGCTCCTAAAAGCATCTTTTTGCCGCTCATGGATACATGAGAACCAATTTTCAACATTACTTTTTACACCTCTAAACTATTACAATTAACGATTGTTGCGTCTTTCACTACGCTTTTTCTTTTGAACATACTTTGTAATTTCACGAGCACGTTTTTTCTTATAGCCCGGCTTTACTTTCTTCGGCTTTTGAATAAAGCGATGTGCCTCTTCTCCCACTTCATCCGCTTTCTTCTGACGCTTTTTACGGCGGTTACGGTCATCAATAGAAATCCATTCTTGCTTTTGAAGATCTTTGTTTACAAACTCAATTCCCATTTTCTCTAGCTTATTTACTGCATCTTCATCTTCCACATCGAAGATTGTAGCAGCAATTCCAGAATGACCTGCACGAGCTGTACGTCCTACGCGGTGAATGTAGAAATCCAGATCTGAAGGAAGCTCAAAGTTAATTACGTGTGAAATCCCTTCAATATCAATACCGCGAGCTGCTAAATCTGTCGCTACTACGTATTGAAATTCTAAATTATTAATTTGCTTCATCATTTTCTTACGGTCACGAGGAGATAGGTCTCCGTGAATTCTTCCTACTTTTAACCCTTTAGATAGCAAATCGTCTGCTACTTCGTCCGCCATTTTCTTTGTATTTGTAAAGACAATAGCTAAATAAGGGTTATACGAAATAAGCATATCATGCAGTAGCTTAAACTTGTTACGATGACGCAGCGGGACTAATACATGCTCTAGTTTAGCCGCTGCCGCTTGCTTCGGCGAAACGTGCGTATACTTTGGATTTTCCATGTATTTTTTTAAGAATGGCTTTAATTTTTCAGGAATAGTTGCTGAAAAAACAAGCATCTGTAATTTCTCAGGCATATTGCTTGCCAAACGATCTACATCTTCTAAAAATCCCATGTCAAGCATTAAATCTGCTTCATCTACTACTAGCGCCTTAGTTGTATACACAACTAACGCTTTTTCATTTACTAAGTCAAACAAACGAGCCGGTGTTCCTACCACAACTTGAGGTTGCTTCTTTAATTTGTCGATTGTACGCTGCTTATCTGTACCGCCGATAAAACATTTTGCTGAAATTTCTTCTCCTTCAGCACTGTGTTTTGTTAGCTTTAATACTTCTTGATAAATTTGAGAAGCAAGCTCACGAGTTGGAGCAGTAATCACAACTTGTACTTCTTCTTTTTTAGGGTCTACCTTTTCAAGTAGAGGTAATAAATAAGCGTGTGTTTTACCCGTCCCTGTTTGTGACTGACCAATTACACTTTCCCCTTTTAAAACTGAAGGAATTAAGCGCTCCTGAATTTCTGTAGGCTGATAAAAACCTAACTGTTTAATTGCTTCTATTAAAAATGGTTGAAACTCAAAACGTTCAAAGTTTGTTTTTTCCATAATAGTCTCCTTTTTTATATTCACGTTCATCTTTTAAGGCACAATATATGATTATAATCGATTTTTCCTTCCGTGACTACTTCTCATTCATATTACTAAAACTTATTACCTGTTTCAAAAACATTTTATCGCGAGTTGCATACGATAGTAAAAGAAAATCTACTTTACTAAAGGAGGTGCGTCCTTTGCTACAGCGAAGACCACCATTTCCACCCGGTATGCAAAGAAGAATGATGCCAGGAATGCCACAACAAAATGGCTTTGGGCAACCTGGTAACTTTGGCCAATTCAATCCATTACAGCAGTTCCGTAACTTTGCCCAGCAAACAAATGCTCAACAATCATTTTACCCGAATCAGCAAGGCCTGAACCGTGGAGGAGGTAACTTCTTAACTCGCCTATTCCGAAGAGGAGGAAATAGAAATATACCATTTCAACAAGCGGCTGCCGCTGCTCCTCGAGGTTCTTTGTTTTCGGGCCTTTCAGGAGCTCAAGGTGCTGCAGGAACAGCTAACTCTTCTTCCCTGCTTGGAGGCTTGCAAGGATTAACGAACCCTGCTAACTTGAGCTCCATGATGGGAAATGTTCAACGAGTATTAAAAGCAGCTGAAACGATGGGACCTATGATTCAACAGTACGGACCTCTTGTCAAAAATGCTCCTTCTCTATGGAAAATCTATCAGGCCTTACGCTCAAGTGATGACACAGATGAAGTAATCGAAGCAGAAGGAACAGAGGTTACTGAAACAGATGAAAGTAAAGACAGTAAGGTTTTATCAGTAAGCGCAGAAAGTACGGATTCATCCGATGATGAGCTGGATTTCTTCGAAGAAGAAATTGAATATTCACCTAGAGATCGTGTGTCTAAACCAAAACTTTATATTTAATAAAACCGCTGATTCCTTAAGGAAATACAGTGAGTAAAAAAGAATATCTTTGTATTCTGCCTTCCTCTTTTATATAATAGAAGCGAGTTGAATTGCTCGTCAGGATTATGATGAGGAGGAAATTGAAATGAAAGTTATTAAAATCGCACCGCGCGGCTATTGTTATGGTGTAGTAGACGCAATGGTCATTGCGCGAAACGCCGCTTTAGATAAATCGTTGCCTCGACCAATCTATATCTTAGGAATGATTGTTCATAATAAACACGTTACAGATGCGTTTGAAGAGGACGGCATTATCACACTGGACGGTGCTAATCGCCTAGAAATCTTAGACCAAATAAATGAAGGAACCGTTATTTTTACTGCGCACGGAGTATCTCCAGAGGTAAAAGAACGAGCAAAAGAAAAAGGCTTAACAACAATCGATGCTACATGTCCGGATGTTACAAAGACCCATGACCTTATTCGTCAAAAAGAAAAAGAAGGTTATGACGTTATTTATATCGGAAAAAGAAATCACCCTGAGCCAGAAGGTGCACTAGGCATCGCACCAGATATCGTTCATTTAATTGAAAAAGCAGAAGACGTAGCCCATTTAAATATTCAACGTGAAAAAGTCATTGTAACCAATCAGACAACAATGAGTCAGTGGGACGTTGCAGATGTAATGGAAAAGGTGAAAGAAAAATATCCGCATGCTGAAGTTCATAAAGAAATTTGTTTAGCTACACAAGTTCGCCAAGAAGCTGTGGCTGAGCAAGCAGGTGAAGCAGATGTTACAATTGTAGTAGGAGATCCTAAAAGTAACAATTCAAACCGTTTGGCTCAAGTATCAATCGAGATTGCCGGCACTGAGGCATATCGCATCGGCGACATCTCAGAGCTTCAGATTGAATGGTTGATGAACGCTAAAACTGTAGCTGTTACGGCAGGTGCATCTACTCCTACTCCGATTACAAAAGAAGTTATTAATTTTCTAGATCAGTTCGATCCGGAAGATGAAACAACATGGACACGTGAAAAAAGTGTACCTCTTTCAAAGATTTTACCAAAAGTTCGAACAAAAAAATCGTCTTAATAAACGCAAAGGTGCTGACATTCGTCAGCACCTTCTTTGTTACATAAACATAAATGGGTTTGTGTCTACTTTTGAATCAAATACTTCACACTCAAACTTTTTTGCATCAAAAAGATTTTTTAATACACGCGTTACACCTTGTCTCATGACTTTTTCAACATGATGACCAGGATCCACAACGTTTAACCCCATTGCCATTGCATCATGAGCCACGTGGAAATACAAATCACCTGTTACATAGGCATCTGCTCCGCTAAATTTTGCATTTGTAATATACTTGTTTCCGTCTCCACCAAGAACTGCTACTTTTTTCACTGTGGCATCCATAGACCCTACTACTCTGACACCATCTACATCCAATGCTTGTTTAACGTGATCGGCAAACTGCTTCAGCGTCATCTCTTCTTTTAACTTACCGATTCGTCCAAGTCCAAGAGTCTCTCCAGTTTGTTCAACCGGATAAATGTCGTAGGCTACTTCTTCGTAAGGATGAGCACTAAGCATGGCACGAATAATTTTATTTTGTTGACTCGCTTCGAAAATTGTTTCGACTTTTGTTTCATTCACACGTTCTAACTCTCCTTTTGAGCCAATGTACGGATTGGCTTCTACAGAAGGTTTAAATGTACCTTCTCCTTCAGTTGAAAACGTGCAGTCGCTGTAAAGACCAACATGTCCAGCTCCTGCCTCGCAAACAGCTGTACGTAGTTTTTCAGCGTGATCTGAAGGAACAAATACAGCTAGCTTTTTCAGTTGAATAGACATTGTTGGAATCAGCACTTTTGTCTCTTGTAACTCCAGAGCTTCAGCTAATAAGTCATTTACTCCTCCTTTAGCTATATCTAAGTTTGTGTGAGCAGCATATACAGCAATATCATGTTTGATACATTTCTCTAAAACACGCCCTTCAGGACGATCCGTAACCACTTGTTTTAGAGGTCTAAAAATAGGAGGATGATGAGCAATAATTAAATCCACTTGTTTTTCAATTGCTTCGTCTACGACCGTTTCAAGAACGTCTAACGTTACCATTACTTTTTTTACAGGCTTGTTTAACGTTCCAATCTGCAACCCAATTTTATCTCCTTCAACCGCTAAATGCTTGGGGGAAAATGATTCGAATGCTTCAATTACTTGAAATCCGTTAGGGATTTTACTCATTTTAACGCCTCCTCAATTAATGAGATGTCTTTAGTAAGTTTTTGAAGTTTTACTTTACTTTCCTCTGAATGAGCCTGCTCCATTTGGCTGACAATTTGTTTAAGATGATTCAGTTCATGCGTCCACTTTGTAATAAAGGCAGAAGAGCGTTTTTCTTTTAAAATAGGGCCCATCAATACGCCGGCTTCTACTTCACCTTTATAAGGTACTAGGGCATTTCCTGGTTCAGCCACGATGACTTCATACATACGCCCATCTTCTTCGATGATTTTTTCATCAATAATTTCCCAACTGTATTCAATCAGCCAGCTGCGAATATGATGTGAACCTATGTTCGGCTGAAGCACAAGCCTTTTGACCCCTTCTAACTTTGTTTTTCCTTCTTCTAAGATCATCGTAATAAGCGTTCCGCCCATTCCGCAAATTGTAATACAGTCCACTTCATTCGGCGATATTACTTCTAGGCCGTTTCCTTTTCGAACATCAATAACGTCCGTTAAATTTGTTTTTTTCACCTGCTGAACAGCAGATTGTAGAGGGCCTTCTGTAATTTCTCCTGCTACGGCGCTGCTGATATATCCATTTAAATAAGCAAAACATGGCAAGTACGCATGATCTGAGCCAATGTCTGCTATTTTTGCTCCCAAGGGAATTGACTTTACTACTTCTTCAAGTCTTGTTGATAATTTTAATTCATTCATTTTGTCACCTATTCTCTATGTGATTACTGTTCATTATTTTAACATAGATAGATACATGATTCCTATTTCTCTTCATGTTTTCCTTTTAGCTGAATGTGTTTAAAAACCATAAAAAAAAAGCCTGCTTTATAAATGAGCGGCTTTCCAGAAAATCATGTTTCTGAACTCTATTTAATTTCTGATACCCATTTAGCCATTTCCTTCGCTTTTTCCGGAGGCACCAGCCCTGGCGGCATGTTTCCTTTACCGTTTACAACAACATCTGCAATTTCGTCTTGAGAAACTTTTTTCCCAATTCCTTTTAACGAAGGACCTACTCCACCTTGATATTGATCACCGTGACAACCAATACAAGTTTTTTGATAAATTTCTTCTGGTTTAGCTGAAGCCTGCTGTTCCGCGCCACCGCCTTCTTTTTCAGCCGCAATTTCTTTTGCATTATTCAATCCGTTGAACGAAAGCGTTAACATTAAAGCAATCCCAATTACCGCAATTAATAAAAATGGTATTAGCGGATTTCGCTTCACTCACTATACCCCCTTTATGTATTCCCATCCCTAGAAATAACAAAATAGTATAAGCACTTTTATTTTACTTGAAAATGCTCATAAGTGAAAGGGTTTTATTTACATAATTAACTAATTTCTTATTACTTATCTTAACAACCGATTTGCCTTGCAATAACTGAGCGCTGAATTTCCGAAGTTCCTTCTCCAATTTCTAAAAGCTTGGCATCCCGTAAATATCGCTCCACGTGATACTCTTTCATGTAGCCATATCCTCCATGAATCTGAACAGCTTGACTAGCTACTTCCATACAAATTTCAGAAGCGTACAATTTACACATAGCAGCTTCCTTGGTAAATGGCTTTCCTTGGTCTTTTAACCAAGCTGCTTTGTACACCATATTTCTTGCTAACTCAATTTTCATCGCCATATCAGCTAATTTAAACTGAATCGCTTGAAATGATGAAATAGCCTTCCCAAATTGCTTTCTTTCCTGCGCATAAGACAATGCTTTTTCATAAGCAGCTTGAGCGATTCCAACGGCCATTGCTCCAATCCCAATTCTTCCTCCGTCGAGAGTCATAAGAAATTGTTTGAAGCCTTCTCCTCTTACACCGAGTAAATTCTCTTCAGGCACTTCGACATCCTCTAAAACGAGTTCAGTTGTATTTGAAGCATGTAGACCCATTTTCTCGTAATTGTCTATTACGGTAAAACCTCGAGCTTCTGTAGGCACAATAATAGCTGAGATTTCTTTTTTACCTTCTTTACGATTCGTAACAGCTGTTAAAGCTAAAAACTTTGCATAGCTGGCATTCGTAATATAACATTTACTACCATTGATTTTAAAGGTTCCATCCTTCAACGTTGCTTCCGTCTCAGTACCGCCTGCATCACTTCCTGCGTTCGGTTCGGTTAAACCAAACGCTCCGAAAGACTCCCCGGAGCATAAAGCAGGCAGGTACTGCTCTTTTTGTTCCTTTGTTCCGAATAGATAAATAGGCGCTCCTCCAAGCGAAACATGAGCTGAGTATGTAATTCCTGTAGAGCCACAGGCTTTACTTAATTCCTCTACAACAATAGCAAAACTAACTGTATCTGCTCCTCCCCCTCCATATTCCTCAGGAAAAGGAAGACCCATCACACCAAGCTCACTTAATTTTTTAAACACATCAAGCGGAAACTGTTTATTTCGATCCCGTTCTAATGCATTTGGTGCTACTTCTGCCTCTGAAAACTCTCTGAGCGTACGTTGAATCATCTTTTGTTCATTGGTTAATTCAAAATTCATTCTTATTCCCCCCAAAAAAATGTATGCGCTTACACAGTTTAATTATAATTCATTTTTGTAAATTTTCTCAACTTTTAAAACGTTTTAATTTTTTCATGTTATAATAAAGGAGTACTAGTAAAAGGAAGAATAAAATGACAGCGATTCCATTTTTCAGATGTTTAAATAAAAGTTGAACACCTTACGCTTCTATAACAAAAAGAATATACCGGAGCATTTGCAAAACGAAGGACAATTCAGTAAAATATATGAAAGAAGAAAAGTTGGTAAAAAAATCAATATACTTCTTCAAAATGCGTTTTTATGAAATTTATTCCACAAAAAAATAGATAGCCCCTTTCCGCTGGGAAAGAAGCTATCTCATGAGCAATATTTACGCTTTTATCTATTCTAAGAAATCTTTTAAACGTTTGCTTCGGCTAGGGTGACGAAGCTTACGAAGCGCTTTGGCTTCAATTTGACGAATACGCTCACGCGTTACGCCAAATACTTTTCCTACTTCTTCAAGCGTACGCGTACGTCCATCGTCCAGACCAAAACGGAGTCGAAGAACATTTTCTTCGCGATCTGTTAATGTATCAAGGACGTCTTCTAACTGCTCTTTTAATAATTCATACGCAGCATGTTCAGAAGGTGATGTTGCATCTTGGTCTTCAATGAAGTCACCTAAATGAGAATCATCTTCTTCACCAATTGGTGTTTCAAGAGAAACCGGCTCTTGGGCAATTTTTAAGATTTCACGAACTTTTTCTGGTGTTAAATCCATATCTTCTGCAATTTCTTCAGGAGATGGTTCGCGACCTAAATCTTGAAGAAGCTGACGTTGAACACGAATTAGCTTATTAATCGTTTCGACCATATGAACGGGAATACGGATCGTTCTTGCTTGGTCAGCAATCGCACGAGTAATAGCTTGGCGAATCCACCATGTAGCATACGTACTGAATTTATATCCTTTACGATAATCAAATTTTTCTACCGCTTTAATAAGACCCATGTTTCCTTCTTGAATTAAATCAAGAAACAGCATGCCGCGCCCAACATAGCGTTTGGCAATACTTACAACAAGACGTAAGTTTGCTTCAGCAAGACGACGTTTCGCTTCTTCATCGCCTTCTTCAATACGTTTTGCTAAATTGATTTCTTCCTCTGCTGACAATAAATCAACGCGTCCGATTTCTTTTAAGTACATACGAACTGGATCATTAATTTTCACACCAGGAGGTACACTTAAATCATTTAAATCAAACTCTTCTTCTTTTGACAGTTCTTGAATATCGGGATCGGCATCGTCATCATTTGCTTCAGATTCACTCATTACTTCAACACCTTGTTCTCCAAGGTATTCATAATATTCATCCATTTGATCGGATTCAATTTCAAAGTTCGCCATACGCTCTGCAATTTCTTCGTATGTGAGCACACCACGTTTTTTTCCGATTTCGGTCAATTGATCTTTTACTTGTTCAATTGTTAAATCTGAATCAAGTTGTTTTGATTGAGCTGATTTTTCAGCCATCAGATCCCCTCCTTCCAAAATTTTAAGGAAAACCTTCTAAAAGTGGGACTAATACGCAATATCGTTTATTTTAGCGTTTTTCTCAACTGTAAAATTTCCATTGCTATTGTCGCAGCTTTTAAATAATCTTTTTGACGCTCTGCTTCTTGCTTTTCTGCTTCTTTTTTTTCTATCGCTACCATTTGTGGATAAGCCAATATGGTTTGGATATAATCATTCAAAGCTTGCTCCGACAATTCATCATTGATTGACATCATCGCCAATTCTGAAGCTAGACTAGACAACGAAGACTCGGGCAACCTCTCGATAAATCCGCTCGGATTAGGCTCGTGGCCTTCCTCGTAATAGGCATACAAATATAGAACAAGCGCACGATGTTCTTCGACATTGAACTGACCTTGAAGTCGATCTTGAATTCTAAATGCTACATCCTTATCTTTCAACATATGAGCAATCAAAAAACGTTCTGCATTTTGATAAGCAGGTAATAAGCTTTTCTTTACGACTGGTTGTCTATTTATATTATTTCGATTTGGAGAATCATTATCCTTTTTCTTTTTTTCCGTTCGATACACTTGATACTGCTGTTCTTTAAGCGCATCTAATGAAATGGAAAACTCTTGTGCCAATTGGCGTAAATAATGATCTCGTTCTACAGCTTTCGTAAGGAGGCTTATTTCTTTCAAAACGTCTTCAATGTATTGCATACGTTCAGATTCATTTTGTAGATTTCGCTTTCGTCGGAGATACCTCATTTGAAATGCCATAAAGGTCAAACTGCTATTAATAACATCATTTTGGAACTTCTCTGCCCCGTATTCATTAATATAATCATCCGGGTCATAACCATCCGGCATCACAGCAATCTTAACGGTACAACCCACATTTGTTAAAATAGAAGTTGCTTTGTGCGCTGCTTCAATTCCGGCAGAGTCTGCATCATAGCAAATGATAACGGACTCTACATTTCGGCGAATAATCTTGGCTTGTTCTTCTGTTAAGGCAGTTCCCATTGTTGCAATTGCGTTTGGACACCCTGCTTTAACAGCCGAAATAACATCTGCAAATCCTTCAAATAAAATAACTTGCTGATTTTTGCGTATATGTTTTTTAGCGCGGTGAAAGTTATAGAGTATGCGACTTTTGTTAAAAATAGAAGTTTCGGGACTGTTTAAATATTTAGGCTGCCCTTTTATCTCTTTTAGCAGGCGCCCGGAAAATGCAATTGTTTTGCCTTGCAAGTCAGCAATAGGAAACATAATTCGATCACGAAAACGATCAAAGTACGTTTCATCTTGGTTGCGTTTAATGATTAAACCTGCATGTTCCATCTCTTGCGGATCAAACCCACGTTTTGTTAAGAACTTACTTACAAATTCCCACGAATCTAAAGCAAAACCTATCTCAAATTCATCGATAATTTCTCGTGAAAACCCTCGATTTATTAAATAATCATAAGCATCTTGGCCTTCTTTTGTATTTACCAATAAATGATGGTAAAATTTCTTTAAAAGCTCGTGTGCTTCAATCATTTTATTGCTAGGCTTTTGATTATCTTCTTCATGAGGATGTATCTCATGTTCGAAAGGAATATCTCCTTTTTCAGCAAGCTGCTGAGCTGCTTCTGTGAAGGACAGTCCTTCTAATTCCATTATGAATGAAAATGAATTACCTCCTGCACCGCACCCAAAGCAATGATAAATTTGTTTATCAGGCGATACTGAAAAAGATGGTGTGCTTTCCCCATGAAACGGACAGAGTCCAAAATAATTGCGCCCTTGTTTTTTTAGTTGTACATAATCGCTTATGACGTCGACAATATCTACTGAATGCCGAATACGGTCGATTACTTCATCAGGAATTCGATTTGCCATAGTAACAGCTCCGTATTTCATATAATATTCTTCACTAAGTGCTAAATTCCTGCAAGTTTCGACAACATTTTTTCAAAAGCTTGAACGAAATGCTGGCGATCTTCTTCACTAAATGCCTTTGGGCCTTTAGTATGACGCCCTGACCGTCGCTCTTTTGCAGAAACATAGCGAAAGAAAAGCACCGTATTCATTTCGTCGTCATTATAGTACTTTCCACGAGGAGACAGTGCGTAAACCCCTCGACTTACTAACATGCTTGCTAAGCCAGTATCTTGAGTTACAACAATATCCTGCTTGACTGCGTGATTTAAAATATATAAATCTGCCGCCTCCTTTTCTGCATCCACATAGACCCATTTTCCTGGTGTAGGATTTGTTTGCATGTGAGCATAGGAAGCAACAAACACAAGCTCGATGTCATATGTATGTGTAAGTTCAACGATTTCTGCTTTAACAGGGCATGCATCTGCATCGACAAAAACTTTACTTTTTCTTTTGCTATAACTCTGTATTCTACATCCCTCCAGAGATTCCTTCTAACAATTTGTTATTTCCTGTAGATGGCATTTGTCGAATACTTTTTTCGATTTTGACTTGACTTTTATATAAATAGTTTATTCGTTCTTAACAAAGTCTAAACCTAAAACTATTCTTTTTTATCACAATTTTTTATTATAATATAAACAACCTATATTTTCTATATAAAAGTCACTTGTTTTTAAAAGTTCTGTCTTATTCATCTTCGATACATTTTCTTAGACTTACAGTCTGCAAACATAAGAAAGCAATCTCCTTTATATCCGCACAGAGGAGATCCATCATTTATTTCTTTTTGATGGTATTGAGAATGATACCAGCTGTTTCTTCTACGGCTCTGTTGGATACGTCAACTACTTCACAGCCAATTTTGTCCACAATCCCTTGGAAAAATTCAAGTTCTTCCTTAATACGCCCAATATTAGCATAAATTGCTTTATCGTTTAGACCAAGAGACTTTAAACGCTCTTTACGAATATCATTTAATTTTTCCGGACTAATAGTCAGCCCTATACACTTGTCGGGTGATACGTGAAACAGCTCTTCCGGTGGATCTACTTCAGGTACAATCGGGACATTGGCTACTTTCAAACGCTTGTGTGCTAAAAATTGAGAAAGCGGCGTTTTAGATGTTCTTGATACACCGATTAATACGATATCCGCTCTAAGAATGCCTCTCGGATCACGCCCATCATCATATTTCACTGCAAATTCAATAGCTTCTACTTTTTTAAAATAATCCTCGTCTAATTTTCTGGCCATACCAGGCTCATAGCGAGGAGAAAGTTGATAAGAAGATTGAATTTTATCAATTAAAGGTCCAATAATATCAAATACCTCTACCCCATTCTTAGACGCTTCTTGAATTAAAAATTCTCTCATTTCAGGCTTTACTAGCGTAAACCCAATAATGGCGTTGTTCATCTTCGCTACTGAAACCACTTCTGAAAGTGTTGCGATGTCCTCTACGTAAGGTACTCTTTTGATTACAAAGTCTGTCATATTGAACTGACTTGATGCAGCCTTTACAACTAGTTCAGCTGTCTCACCTACAGAATCCGAAATGACATAAAGACATGGGTTGTTCATATTTTGTGCATCCCCTTTTTAATCCTTTTTCACTTATAATACTTCATCATTCGCTAATGCTACTAGTAATTTTGTAATATTTGTTTTGGTAATGCGTCCCACCACTTCAAAATTGCCGTCTCCCTCTTTAATAACGGGCATAGCATCAATCTGTTTTTCAATTAAGATCTTAGCAATATCAATTAACAAATCTTCGCGATAGCAATATGTAATGTTCGGCATTCTCGTCATGATAATATGAACAGGAATAGATGTTAGCTCTTGCTTTCCGATGCTTGCGCGCAATAAATCTTTACGCGACAGTACTCCCACTAGCTGAGATTTCTCATCCACTACAAAAAGGGTACCCACGTCTTCTAGAAACATTGTACAAATAGCATCATATACCGACACATTTTCGTTCACGACCACCGGGATAGACTGATATTCTTGCACCTGTATTTTTTTTATTTTATCTGTAAGAAGCTGTGCTCCTGTTTTACCTGTATAAAAGTAACCTACACGCGGTCGCGCTTCTAAATAGCCAGCCATTGTTAAAATAGCAAGGTCCGGTCTTAGCGTCGCCCGCGTAAGGCTAAGCTGATCTGCAATATGCTCACCTGTAATAGGGCCTTCATCTTTCACAATTTGTAAAATTTGTTCTTGTCGTTTATTCAGTTCGATTGTACTCACCACCTAATCATCAAATGTGACATACTATTTATAAAACATTATATACTTTTTAACAAAAAGTAAAAGCTATAACTTATTAATTTTAGCATTTTATCTTTTTAGAGTGCCGTTTATTTTACCACGGCTTCTCAAAAAAAGCAGGCATTACGCTTACAACAAAGAAAACTACCCCTTTGCTCCATAGTAAAAAGGGTGTCCCCTACATACTACGGGGCACCCTAGCGACAGCAATCCCTTGCATATCACTGATTATCTTTTTTATTTCTGATCAGAGAGTGATTGTTTTAAAGACTCCATTTGATTCAAAAACCGCTTTGTTTTTAAAAACAATCCTGAATATTCTTCGTAATATTGGTCAATTACAAACTTTAATTGTTTTTTTGTTTCGGGCTTAACAGAAATTGAGCCTAACCGCTTCAAATCAATGTAATAAAATAACCTTAATAGTTTAACCGTCATCGGACTAATTTTCAAATGATAAGGATCTTTTTCTAAGCATCGATGACAAATAAACCCACCTTCTCGAATGGAAAAATGAAATGTTCCTTCACTTTGATGACAGACTGCACATTCATTTAACGTAGGGTGAAGACCTAGGACGTTTAACATTTTCATTTCATAGATAAATGTTAAGATTTCTGTATCGTACTCTTCGTTCATATAATGAATGGTTTGGTGCAGCAGTTCAAATAGAAATGGATTTGGTTTATTGTTCTCAGTAGCTTTATCCGTTAATTCAAGAATATAAGAAGCATACGCTGTTGTGAAGATATCTTCGCGTATGCTTCTCATAGATGCGATAACTTCTCCTTGATGGAGAGTACCCATTCCTGAACCTGCTTGTATAAAAAAGTATCCATACGTAAATAATTGTGTGACGGAAGCTAAGCGACTACTGGGCTTTTTTGCCCCTCTTGCCATAAGACCTACTTTTCCGAGTTCACGTGAATAAATGGTGACAATTTTATTGGATTCACCATAATCATTCGTTCGAATGACAATTCCTTCACACTTTTTAAACAATCATCATCACCGCCATCTTACAGAAGGCTAAGACAAGGGAGAATTGAGACTTTCGCTATTGTCCTCATATGTTTCGGGTCTTTCTTTCACTTCATTTTCAAGTTCCTTAAAAATGAGATAAGTATCAATGCTACCTGTTTGTGAAAAAATGTTCCAAGTAAAATTCAACATAGAACTCCCACCTTTCTAACCATAAAGATCAGATACATATTTCAATTCCTTATGTTTAGAATAGCCTTCCGACGTAAAATCATGTAACACAATTTTTTACAAATTACCTTCTTTTATGAAAAAGTATAAATTGACGCAAACGAGAACTCCAATAATTAATATTCGTCTTCTCTAAATCCAAAATCGCGGAGATGCGTCGCTCGGTTTCGCCAATCTTTCTGCACTTTCACCCATAGTTCTAAAAACACTTTTGAACCTAAAAGGGCTTCAATGTCTGCTCTTGCTTTTCTTCCTACCTCTTTTAACATCTTTCCTTGCTTTCCAATTACGATGCCCTTTTGTGAATCTCTTTCGACGATAATTGTAGCACCAACGTAAACAGCGCCATTATCTCGTCTTTGCATAGAATCCATCACAACTGCAATAGAGTGAGGTATTTCTTCCCTCGTTGCATGCAGTACTTTTTCACGAATTAATTCCGTAATAATAAAACGTTCTGGATGATCCGTTACTTGATCTGCCGGGTAATATTGTGGCCCTTCTGGCAATCGCTGCTTGATTTGGTCAAGCAAACGCTCGACGTTATTTCCTTGCAAAGCTGAAATTGGCACAATTTCAGCAAAAGGATATAAGTCTTTATACGTCGTGATAATTGAAAACAATTCATCTGGATGAATTTCATCAATTTTATTAATTACAAGGAAAACAGGCGTCTTTGTATCTTTTAAACGCTCGATGATAAATTCATCGCCTCGACCTAATCCTTCTGTTGCGTTAATCATAAATAAAATTAAATCTACTTCTTTAAGCGTATTTTGCGCTACCTTCATCATAAAGTCGCCTAATTTATGCTTTGGTTTATGAATTCCAGGCGTATCAATAAACACAATTTGTGCATGATCTTCCGTGTACACACCCTGAATTTTATTTCTAGTTGTTTGCGGTTTGTCGCTCATAATTGCAATCTTTTGACCAATTACTCGGTTCAAAAAAGTTGATTTTCCTACATTTGGTCTTCCAATGATTGAAACAAAACCTGACTTAAATTCATTATTACTCATGTAAATCCTCCGATGAAAATGCTCCTGGAAGTAATTCTTCCACAGTTAATTCGTGTATGTCATTTTTTAAATTGGTTAATATAACTTTCATCTCTTTTGGACAAAGCTCAGAGATTACTTGTCTGCATGCTCCGCACGGAGAAACAGGACGATCAGTATCGGCTACTACCGCAAGTGCTGCATACTCTTTATCTCCTTCTGAATATGCTTTAAATAAAGCTGTACGCTCAGCACAATTGCACATGCTATAAGCCGCATTTTCAATATTGCAGCCGTGATAAACCTTTCCATCTTTCGTCAATAAAGCTGCACCAACTTTAAATTTTGAATACGGTACATAAGCCATTTCACGAGCTTTTTTCGCCTCATCAATTAGTCTGGTCTTATCCATTTATCCGCTCTCCTTTTGCGCTTCTACATGTCTTTTAACTTGTCCTTCTTTATTATACCACGGGGGTGTAAAGAACCAAAAAAAATCCTTTTTAAAACAAATACTTTAAGAAAATAATTCCCCCTATAAGGACAGCAAAACACGCATAAACCAACACCGCGGCTGCGGCTGCATCTTTTGCGTGTTTTGCTAGTATGTGATATTCAGGAGAAACTAAATCGACCACTTTTTCAACCGCTGTATTCATTAACTCCAAGCTGAACATACCTGCAATCAGAAGCAGCACAACCGTCCATTCACCAGCTGTAATTGACAGCACGGTAGCTAAAAGAAGGACGATGAGAGAAGCTGCTACGTGAATTTGCATATTTCTCTGTGTTTTACAAACATATATAAACCCTTCTATCGCATAACTAAAGCTACTGACAACTTTAGCTATCCCTTTTTTATCGCGAGAGTCCATATTGTTCTAAAATATCTTTTTGACGTGTAAACATCTCTTTTTCATCTTCTGATGTTTCATGGTCATATCCAAGCAAGTGCAAGAAACCGTGAACCGTTAAGAATCCTAGTTCCCTCATAAACGAGTGATTGTATTCTTCTGCTTGCTCGTGAGCTTTCGGAATTGAAATGACAATATCCCCCAGAACTCTTGGCATCTCGTCTCCGATAATTTGCATTTCATCTTCGCCCATTTCTTCTAGTGCAAACGAAATTACATCCGTTGGCTGATTTTTATCGCGATATTGATGATTGATTTCTTGAATTCGATCATTATCCACAAATGTAACAGATACTTCTGCATCCTCTTGCAGATTTTCATATATAGCAGCGGCCTCAAGCAGTTTTTTAAGCTCTTTTTGCTGTTCTTCATTCACTTCGTTTGTTTCATCAATAAAATCAATAACTAAACTCATACCTTCACCTTCTCTTTTTTTATCTCTGGATATTCGATTCGGGAATGAAAAATCCCATTTAAAGTTTCACATAGTGCTTGGCGAATTAACTCTAGCTCTTTGAGCGTTACGTTACACTCGCTGAGCTGCTCATCCTGCAAGCGATCTTTAATAATATTTCGCACCAAGTTCTCAATCTTTTCCGGAGTTGGATTGGACATTGACCTTACCGCTGCTTCTACACTATCAGCTATACAAATAACCGCCGCTTCTTTCGACTGAGGCTTTGGTCCAGGATAACGATATTCTTTTTCATCAATTTTTTCTTCTGTTTGTTCAAGTGCCTTATGATAGAAAAACTTAAGCAGGGTCGTTCCATGATGCTGCTCTGCAATATCCACAATCTCTTTTGGAAAATTATGGTTTCTCAAAATGGTAGCTCCATCTGTAGCATGTGCGATTATAATATTTTTACTAGTCTTCGGACTTAGTTTATCATGCGGATTGGTAATATTCATTTGATTTTCAATAAAATACTGCGGTCGCTTCGTTTTACCAATATCGTGATAATAAGCTCCCACTCTCGCTAATAAACCATTAGCTCCTATCGTTTCACACGCCGCTTCAGATAAATTTGCCACCATTACACTGTGATGATACGTTCCCGGTGTTTCTGTTAAAATTTTACGTAATAGCGGATGATTAGGACTCGATAATTCAATCAGCTTCATCGTAGATAAAATGCCAAATCCACTTTCAAAAAACGGAAGCAATCCTATAGTTAAAACAGCAGCAATAACACCAGAAGCAATTGACATCATACTGTAATAGCCCAGCTCTACAGTACCAATTTGACCGTTTTTGATAAAGATAATAGCAAAGCTGACAATGACGTTCACCATAGCCACAAATAGACCTGCCTGCAAAATCCGCGAACGCCTATGCTGCCTGCTTAAAAATAAAATAGCAGCAATATTGCTAATTAAAAAGTAGATGCCAATGTTCATATTAAACGAGGTTGTCAATTCACCATTAAAAATAATGCTTCCACAAATAGCAAATACAATGCTTGATAAAATAGCTATACGTTCGTCCATTAAAATTCGAATCAGCAAACCTCCCACCGCAATAGGAGCTAAGAAACCAATTTCTGATAAATCAATTTGCTGAAACAAACTTAGAATTTTCATGAGACCAATCGTAATGGTTGCTACCAACACATATAACAGCAAGGGCTGATATGTCTTTGTATGAAATTCACGCAAATAGTAAATGATGCCCGCTATCATCATCACAATCAGCAACGCTAATCCCGCAAACGGCTGAATAGATCCTTTATTATTCAACAATCCCGCAAGCTGCAGCTGACGATATATATCAGGGTTAATAAGCTGATTTTCTTCCACAATAATCTGACCTTGTTTAATTCGGACGGGCTCCACTTTTTCAACAGCTGCTTGACGGTTTTCAGCTGTTTTTTGCGGATCATAAATCACATTTGGAATGATGGCGAATTTAGCAATTGCATTCATTGAATCCTTTAGAGAGTTGCTGACATTAGTGTAAACGAGCTGACTTTCTACCTGGTCTTTTTTCTCTTCTACATCGCTAATCTTCACCTGATCTTTCATTACATGATGAACGGCTGTGACCACAGCGTCTTTTGCAATCGATAAGTCACTATTAGAAGACTGAAGCAGCTGCTTGATGGTATCCTTTGGCAAATTTTTTTGAATGTCTTCAGGAAGCTTGTCCTCTAGCATTTTTTGTTTGGTTTTTAACACGGCATCAATACTGTCATCTTCATGATCTTCTTTTTCGTATTCCGTATTCACTTCCATCATCGCATCGAAAATAGATGCAACAAGATCGACTTGGTTCTGTGCGTATTCTGTTTTTTGTGTATACACATCTTCAACGGCCTGTTCTGCCTCTGCCCGTTTTTTCTCCGTGCTCTCTTTATCTTCAATGGTAACGGGTGAGTAAATGGTTTGCGGCGAAATAGACAGTAGCCTGAGGTCTAATTCCTGCGGCTTTACATTGCTGTACATAGACGCAAACATCATTATACCTAACAAGGCATATAGCCCAATTTGAATTAACCGTAATCGTTCGATCTGTGCCATTGTTTGCTTGATTATCCGAAACGTTGACACAAACGTATCCCCCTTTTACAAAAAATAGACCCTAATTAAGAAAGGGTCTTTTGGTCAGCTTGTTCGTACGCTTGAATGATGCGTCCCACAAGTGGATGGCGCACGACATCTGACTGTTCTAGATGAACAAATGAAATACCTTTAACATTGGTCAGGATTTTCGAGACAGCCGCCAAACCAGACTGAGCTCCTTTTGGTAAATCAATTTGTGAAATATCTCCTGTGATCACCATTTTAGACCCAAATCCTAGTCGTGTTAAAAACATCTTCATTTGCGCCATCGTGGTGTTTTGTGCTTCATCTAAGATCACAAACGCATCATCTAATGTACGACCTCGCATATAAGCAAGGGGTGCTATTTCAATAACTCCGCGTTCTATTAGGCGTTGCGTATGTTCTGTTCCTAATACATCATGTAATGCATCGTACAGAGGACGCAAGTACGGGTCCACTTTTTCTTTTAAATCCCCTGGCAAGAAGCCAAGACTTTCACCCGCTTCAACAGCAGGACGTGTTAAAATAATACGTTGTACGTGACCATTTTTAAGGGCATTAACGGCCATGACAACAGCTAGGTACGTTTTACCTGTACCAGCGGGGCCAATTCCAAATACTAAATCATTTTTCTTAATAGCTGAAATGTATTGACTTTGTCCTAATGTCTTAACGCGAATGGTCTTACCTTTTACATTTTTACCAATTTCCTCTTCGTATACATCTTCAAAAAACTCGAGAGAACTTTTCTTGGCTAATTGAATCGCATACACAACGTCTCGTTCAGATATGGAAATATTTTTTCGGATAATGTTCAGTAACTTTTTAAGCATTTCTTCTACTAGCTGAACATTTTCTGTACTTCCAGAGACTACAACGGTCTCACCTCTTGAAATGATAGACACCTGCATTTCTTCTTCAATTCGCTTTAAATTCGCATCTTGTACGCCAAATAATGAAATGGCTTCGTTTGAATCATCAAGTTGTACGTTAATTGTTACTAGCTGTTCTGACATTCATCAATCTCCTTGAATAATTGGTTGAGTGTTCGCAATATTTTCTATAACTTGGTAATGTATTGATAATCTAACTTTACCATTGTCCTGTTCTTGGTGCAAAACTTTTTCACCTTTTATTTTAGCATCCTCGCCTAAAGTTGATAGCAATTTTTTCCGACCGATTTCCAAAGCTTTCTCTACCGCCTCTTGTTTAGAATAGACGCGCTGCGAGCTCTGTTCTTCTCGCACAGCAACTTTCTCATACGAAAGAGGTAATTTCCATTTAAAAAAATAGAGTGGATGCTCAACTTTTTCTGTCACCTTTGAGCCGTATTTCTCTTTGTTAAAAGCCCAAAGAGGCATTTTAAAAGCTTGAAAATCTAAATAGTGCTTCGTATATCCATTACCTGTTAAGACCTGAAAATCAGTTTTTAAAGGCACTTCCACCTCAGACCTGTACCATGTTTCGCCGTAGACTTTCCCTTTAGCAGCTACTACTTTTTTATTTTTTTCATTTCCAATAATACCGGAAACTAAGACTTCGCCTTCATTGACAAAATCGTTAACCTTTACTAAAGGTTGTCCTTTTTCGACAAACAAATTCGTAATAATGGCTTTCTTTTTAGCAATTAAATGTTGGTAAGGCGTTTTTTGCTGAGGCTTCGGCTCATTTTTTTCAACCACTTGGAAGTGATAAGAAGTGCCGCGCACTTCTACTCCCACCCAGGTAATATTGTTCATATTATCCGTTAAATAGCGCTGAATTTTTTCAGGACTCTCTAACAGAAATTGAAACTCACCTCTTTTTACACCTATTTTGGCAAGCTGCTTAGTCATTTGATGTTCTGTTTGTGGTTCTGCACCGCTAATTTCCACTTTCCACACCATGTTGGAAAGCAAACCAAGAATAATAAAAAAAGAAAGAAATCCTAAAGCAAAACCACTGTTTTTGATCACTCGTTTTGTTAAAAAAGGAAAACCTCTGCCTCTTATAAAATAAATTTTACAATCTGCATTGCGAACTAGTATACGAATTTTCTTTACATCTCTCAACAATATTGTTGCTGTCGCTAGCTGACCGTCAATTTTATGGACATTCGAAATCATAATCTGTTGTCTTACACAATTATTTAAGAAACGTTCAATTCCTTTGCCAACAATTCGAATACGTACTGTACCAATAACAAAGTTTGTCCATCCATTCTTCATTTTTTTCCTCCTTGTGTTATTGTTCTAAATAAAGAACTTGATTGATCTTACCTTCTAAAACCAGTTCTTCTGGCAGTATTACTTTAATGACCAGCCCTTCACCTCGAACTAACATTTGTCCCTGTTTTAGTAACACGCGTATTTCAGTATCAGAAAAGGCTAATAAACCTTTATGATTTTCAATATAGATGTGTATTTGTCCAACTAACGTAATACGGGGAAGATCCATTAATACATCAGCGGGTAGTTCCATTGTTTTTGTCATCCATCTTTTCATTTGATGTCTCCACTTTTTGCTCATAAAAAGAACCCCCTTTCATCTCATGTTTATGAGAAAGGGGGTTAATGTATCACATCTATTTATCGTTTATATCTACGTTGTTTCGATTTTGGCGATCCTAAAATTTCAGACCAAATCACTCCTTGAACAGCTTCTTTACGAGAAATGGGTTTAAAAACGTTTTTTTCACCCGTCATTTTTTGTTTTTCAACTGTGATTTTCTTTTGGCTAGACGGTTCATGATACGAACGTTTTTTTAATTCTTCTAGTTTTTCTTGCAAGGGATTTATTTCTGCTGAAGGAACAGCTTCCGGCTCCATACGAGCTGTTTTCGGCTCTTCTTTGGCAGGTCGATATCTAGGTCTCTCTCGCCTTGAAGGATCGTTTACAGGAGGCATAGGAGCTCTTTTAGAACGTTGCTGTTCTTCTTTTTTTGACTGAGCCATAAAACGCTGTACAACATTAAAAATAATCCCTCCAATGATGACAAAAATGAAAGCATTATTAATAATTAGTTTAATAAGCGTTTCAACAATATCCATTAGGAGAAAACCTCCTTATTAAGCTGATTCATTATTTCTCATCGTCTTCTTTAGACATTTTCCCAATTGAATCGCGCATATCCGTATCAGCAGTCAAGTTTTGAATGTTCATATAATCCATGACCCCAATATTTCCCGAGCGCAGTGCCTCTGCCATCGCTAACGGTACCTCCGCCTCTGCTTCGACTACTTTTGCACGCATTTCTTCTACTTTTGCACGCATTTCTTGTTCTTGAGCAACGGCCATTGCACGACGTTCTTCAGCTTTTGCTTGGGCAATATTTTTATCTGCTTCCGCTTGGTCTGTTTGAAGAACTGCCCCAATATTTTTACCAATATCGATGTCAGCAATATCAATAGATAAGATTTCAAACGCTGTTCCTGAATCCAACCCTTTTCCTAAAACCGTTTGAGAAATCATGTCGGGATTTTCCAATACTTTTTTATGATCAGTTTGTGAACCGATTGTGGAAACAATCCCCTCGCCAACACGGGCAATAATCGTTTCTTCCCCAGCTCCCCCTACTAATCGATCAATGTTTGCACGAACGGTAATTCGAGCTTTTGCTTTGACTTCGATTCCATCCATAGCAACCCCTGCAATAAAAGGTGTTTCAATAACTTTTGGATTAACGCTCATTTGTACAGCTTCTAGCACATCACGGCCCGCTAAGTCGATAGCTGCTCCGCGTTCAAATGTTAACTCAATATTTGCTCGGTGCGCTGCAATCAACGCATTTACCACACGGTCAACGTTACCGCCTGCTAAATAGTGACTTTCTAATTGGTTAATGGTAATACCTAAACCTGCTTTACTCGCTTTAATTAACGGGTTTACAACGCGAGACGGTATCACTCGACGAAGTCTCATTCCAACTAATGTGAAAATACTAATACGAACGCCTGCTGCTAATGCTGAGATCCATAGCATAATCGGTACAAACGTGAAAAATACAGCCAAAGCAATAATTGCTAGACCAATAACTACAAAAAACAATACGCTACCTACTTCCATTAATTAAGGTCCTCCTTTTTCAAAGGTTCCGTGAGCTTACGCACTACAACCCTTGATCCTTCTACTTTTATAATACTTACTAACACATCTTTGTCTAAATACCCGCCTTCGGTAACTACATCCACATACTCTTCATCGATGAGCACTGTGCCTGAAGGACGCAGCGGTGTTGTCGTTTTACCTTGTTTTCCTATTAATTCATAACGGTTTTGATTCGACACATAACCAGACTCAGTATTAAGTGAATCATTGAGCACCATTTTTTTGAAAGATGTAAGCCTTCTTTTAAAAAATTTCATCATCACAAACGCACCTCCCAGTGCCACTACTATTGCAATTACAAGAGAAATTCCCATTTCGACGTTGTTATCTGTTGACATAAAAAAACTTAAAATAATAGCTCCAAGCCCTAGTAGCCCTAAAACACCGCCTGGTACTACAATCTCTAACAGAAGCAGTATAATTCCTGCTATAAATAAAACAACTGCTTCCATTCCTGCTAACCCGGCCACCATATGACCATAGAAAAATAAAAGAAGCGAAGCTATTCCAATAAAGCCTGCAATACCGAATGAAGGCGTAAACAATTCTATGACAATTCCTAAAGCACCAATGGATAATAAAATAGGAACAACAAGCGGATGAGTAAGAAGACGAGCAATTTGTTCACTTACACTCATTTTTGCATACGTCCGTTTCGCATCTTCATAGCCAAGTACGCTTAGAAGAGCGTCTAAGTTTTTTACAGTACCTTCTGAATAACCAACCTGCTCGGCTTGCTTCGGAGTGAGTGTTAACAATTCGTTTCCTTTTAAATTAAGTTCAGGTATGACCATCTTTGTATTTGCCATCGCTTCTGCATATTTAGGGTTTCGGTTATTTTGTTCTGCTGCGCTCTTCATGGCAGATAACCAGTAAGACTGAGCTTTTTTGCCTGCTGCATTTCCCTTTTGGTCAATAACAGCCGCTGATCCCATTGTAGAACCTGGTGTCATATAAATTTGATCGGCGTTAAGTGCAATATACGCTCCGGCTGATAATGCTTTTTTATCGACAAAAGCAGCAGTAGGAATAGGTGTTGAGGTTAAGCTTTTAGCTATTTCAGAGGCTGCATCTACAGCTCCTCCAGGAGTATCTATATCCAATATAATCAAATCTGCACCGTCATTTTCCGCATCTTCAATGGATCTGTTTAGAAAAGAAAGCAGCCCATTTTCTACCGTTTTATTTACAGGAATAACGTGTACGCGCTGCGTGTCAGCGGTGCTAATAGTGGGGAATAACCCAGTGGCTAAGATAAGAAAGCACACAAAAGAAAATAAGGTTTTCACCGAATACACTACCCTCCTTCCATAGATAGTATGAGTATGTACCTGTATATACGCATAACTTTAACAATAGTTTCAAGTTTTTTGAAATTTATCTATTTTATTCTTTATAACAAAAACCAAACATACGTTCTGTCTTTACCTATATAAAAAACACCTTACACAAGGTAAGGTGCTTTTTATGATAAGTGTTGAAGGACAAGCTTATTAACAAGAGAGCCATCCGCTTTGCCTTTTACTTTCGGCATAAGCGCTCCCATAACTTTCCCCATATCAGCTTTAGAGGAAGACTGCGTTTCTTCAATCGTCGTTTTAATAATTTCAGATAACTCTTCTTCAGTTAGCTGTTTAGGAGCGTAAGCTTCTAAAACTGCTAATTCAGAATGAATTTTATCAACAAGATCTTGACGACCTGCTTTCTCAAATTCATGGAGGGAGTCTTTACGTTGTTTGAATTCGCGAGAAATAACCGTCAACTCGTCTGCTTCAGTTAGGTCAGTTCCTAACTTAATGGCTTCGTTTTGAAGAGATGCTTTGACCATACGAATGACCCCAAGCTTCTCTTTCTCTTTGTTTTTCATCGCTTGTTTCATATCACTATTTAAACGCTCGAGAAGACTCATAAATCCACCCTCTTATTAGAACTTGCGTTTTCTAGCAGCTTCAGATTTCTTCTTACGCTTTACGCTAGGCTTTTCATAGAATTCGCGCTTTCTTGCTTCTTGTAACGTACCAGTTTTTGAAACTGAACGTTTGAAGCGACGAAGAGCATCTTCAAGCGATTCGTTTTTACGAACAACTGTTCTTGACATTCTAATTCCCTCCCTCCGAACAAAACCACTAACATCATAATGAAATGACATGTTAGACATGTCTTTTGCAATTATAATATAATGATTCCTTAAGGTCAACCGCTTTACATAAAGTAATGCAGTTATTCCCTGTTTATTTTATGAACTTTCTTGATAAAACATTACTTGTTCAGCTTTTTTTCTATGTATGAAAAAAGCTGCGTAAACACACAGCTTTTAAATAATTGTTATGAGCTCATTTTCACCTGATCTTGAAGATGAATGTCATCTAACACACGGACAAACTCACCTTCATTGTAAGGGTATCCAGCTTTTGTAATTTTAACTTTTACAAGCTTTCCAACCATTTCTTCAGACGCTTTAAACACTACCTTTAAGTAGTTATCGGTATACCCTACATATAAACCACTTTCGGGATCTTCTTTATATTTTTCCTCCGGAATCACTTCTAGTACTTCTCCTTCAAACGTCGAAGCATATTCTTTTGCTAATTGATTTGAAAGTTCGATTAAACGATGCACACGCTCATTTTTTACTTCTTCATCAATTTGGTCAGTCATACGAGCTGCTGGCGTACCTGTACGTTTAGAATATGGAAATACGTGAAGCTCCGAAAAACCGTGCTCTTTAATAAAGTTATACGTTTCCATAAACTCTTCTTCTGTCTCTCCTGGAAAGCCAACAATAACATCTGATGTAATTGCTAACCCGGGAAGAGCTTCTTTCAGACGGTTTAATCGCTCACCAAAGAACTCCATTGTGTACTTACGACGCATACGTTTCAATACCGTATTTGAACCTGATTGAAGAGGAATATGCAAATGGCGGACAACCATTTCTGATTGATCTAATACCTCAATAACTTCGTCCGTAATTTGGCTTGCTTCAATTGATGAAATACGAATGCGTTTTAATCCTTTTACTTGAGATTCTAAATCACGAAGCAGCTGTGCAAGATTGTAATCTTTCATGTCTTCTCCGTATCCACCAGTGTGAATACCTGTTAACACGATTTCTTTATACCCTGCATCCACTAGCTGCTGTGCTTGTGCTACTACTTCTTTAGGATCACGAGATCGCATTAAACCGCGCGCCCATGGAATAATACAGAATGTACAGAAGTTGTTACAGCCTTCTTGAATTTTTAACGAAGCACGCGTACGGTCTGTAAATGCCGGTACATCTAGCTCTTCATATACGCGTGTTTTCATAATGTTTCCTACACCGTTAATCGGTTGACGCTCTTTTTTAAATTGTTCAATATAATCAAGCATCTTGACACGATCTTGTGTACCTACTACGATATCAACACCAGGAATTGCCATAATTTCAGCAGGGGAAGTTTGAGCATAACATCCAGTAACGCAAATAACCGCATCTGGATTTTTACGCACAGCTCTGCGAATAACTTGACGGCTTTTTTTATCTCCTGTATTTGTTACCGTACATGTATTAATTACATATACATCGGCAGTTTGTTCATATTCAACACGCTCATAGCCTTGGCCTTTGAACAATTGCCAGATTGCTTCTGTTTCATAGTGATTTACTTTACACCCTAGCGTGTGAAAAGCAACTGTTGACATAATCGTCACCTCATTAACTCAGTTTGATAAGATATAGCAGACAGCGCATATAAAGGGGCTGTTTCTGCTCGTAAAATCCGCGGACCAAATCCGCTTATTGTAAATTCATTTTCTTCTAATACTTCTACTTCCTGCTCAGTTAAACCACCTTCAGGCCCTACAACAACAAGCAAGGAATTCTCGGGCTTCAAAGATGAAAGAACAGCGTGTAGTTGAGATGTTTCTCCTTGCTTTGCTCTTTCTTCATAGGCTACAACTTTATGAGTATAATCACCGCTAATTTCTATTAGTTTTTTAAAAGAAATTGGGGCTTCTACTTCTGGTATAATCGTACGATGAGATTGTTCTGCAGCCTCTTTAGCAATCTTATTCCATCGATCTAATTTTTTTTGACTCTTTTTATCATCCCATTTAACAACTGAACGAGCCGCAATAAAAGGGATAAACTTATACGCCCCAAGTTCTGTCCCTTTTTGGATAATAAGCTCAAGCTTATCCCCTTTAGGCAGACCGTTCACGATTGTAACATGGACTGGAAGCTCTTTTTCTTCACTTATCCATTCTATAATAGATGCTTTCACTTCGTTAGCGGAAATATTTTCAATTTCACACAAAGCAGCTTGCCCCTGTTCATTACAGGCAATAAAATGTGATCCTTCATTCATCCTCATAACGCGTGAGATATGATGAGCATCATCATGTGTCACTATGACACTTTGCTCTTGAAACTGATCATTTGGCAGAAAATAACGTTGCATCTTGACACCTTCTCACTTGTTAAGCTTGTTTTTGCGCAATAATTGCTACCCAGTCTTCCATAAGCGTTACTTCTTGAATAACAAAGCCCGCTCCCATTAACGCTTTTTTGACATCCTCTTTTTTTGCACTAATAATACCTGACGTAATGAACATGCCTCCTGGCTTTAATACCTTTGCAGCATCGTCTACAAAACGAACAATTACCTCAGCAAGAATATTGGCCACAACAATATCAACCGGTCCTTCTATACCTTGCAATAAGTTGTTTTGACCTACTGTTACGACGTTCCCAACTTGATTCAGTTCAATGTTTTCGCGGGCAGAACGTACGGCTACTTCATCAAGGTCTAGAGCTTGTACAGCACTTGCTCCTAATAGAGCTGCGCCAATACTTAATACTCCTGAACCTGTACCCACGTCGATAACAGTATCTCCTTCCTTCACTGTTCTTTCCAATGCTTGAAGAGACATAACTGTCGTTGGATGTGTACCTGTACCGAAAGCCATTCCGGGGTCAAGCTCGATAATTAACTCATCTGTGCTTACTTTTTCATAGTTTTCCCAAGTTGGTACAATCGTAAAACGCTCTGAAATTTTCACGGGATGATAGTATTTTTTCCAAGCAGTGGCCCACTCTTCCTCGTTCACTTCACTGATTGTAACTTTGTTAGCTCCTAAATCAAAATCGTAAACAAGCAGTCCATTAATTTCTTTTTTGATACCATCCACAGTTTCTGCTAAAAAACTGTTAACTGGAAGATATGCTTTAATCACGACACCTTCTTCTGGGTAGTCTTCTACGTTTAAATCGTAGATTTCACCAAAAGTTGTATCTCTGTCCTTCACTAAATCAGCAGGATCTTCAATGACTACCCCGCTAGCTCCTGATTCATGTAAAATATGAGAGATGGGTTCAATTGCTTCTTGCGCTGTATGAATACAAATTTCAGACCACTTCATTGCTACCAACTTCATCCTTTCCGCCTTCAGTAATATAGGATTTTAAATATGAACATGACAGATGACAGGTTGGCAAAGTACCTTTACCAACCTGTCTCTGTTTATTATGAAAGACAACTATTCTCCTTTAATTGCTCGTTTTACTTTTGCAAAAAAGGAATCATGCTGTTCATCAACGGCTTCTTGACCGCTCAGTTCAGCAAACTCACGCAATAATTGTTTTTGTTTTTCTGATAGTTTTGTTGGAGTTACAACTCGAACGTGGATATGCTGATCTCCTTGACCATATCCTCGTACGTTTGCCACACCTTTTCCTTTTAAACGGAATTTCGTTCCCGTTTGTGTACCAGCAGGAATCTTCAGCTTCACCTTGCCGTGTAGAGTTGGTACTTCTACTTCATCACCTAGCGCTGCCTGAGCAAACGTTAAAGGCATTTCGCAGTAGATATCGTCTCCATCACGTTCAAAGAATTCATGAGTGCGCACGTGGAACACTACGTATAAATCTCCCGGAGGACCACCATTTACCCCTGGTTCTCCTTGAGCACTTACGCGCAGCTGTTGACCATCATCTACACCAGCCGGAATTTTAACATTAATTTTACGTCGTTTTGTTACTTTACCGTCACCGTGGCACGTTGTACATTTTTCTTTAATGATTTTTCCCGTACCACTACAATGATGACACGCACGTCGATTTACCACACGACCAAACGGCGTGTTTTGTTCAACGTTTAACTGACCTGAACCATTACAGTGTGAACATGTATCGACCTTTGTGCCAGGTTTTGCACCTGAACCGTGACATGTTTCACACGTTTCTTCACGTGGAATTTCAATTGTTGTTTCTTTTCCGAAAACAGCTTCTTCAAAAGAAAGTGTCATCGTATATTGTAAATCGGCACCTTGTCTCGGAGCATTAGGGTCACGTCTGCGACCACCACCACCAAAGATTGAGCTGAAAATATCTTCAAAGCCGAAGCCGCCAAAGTCTGAGCCGCCTCCACCAAAGCCACCAAAGCCTTGATTTGGATCAGTATGGCCAAATTGATCGTAATGTGCTTTTTTTTGGTCATCACTCAATACTTCATATGCTTCTTTTACTTCTTTAAATTTGTCAGCAGCATCTTCTGCTTTGTTAATATCTGGATGATATTGTTTAGAAAGCTTTCGGTATGCTTTTTTTATTTCATCTTTTGTAGCGCTCTTACTGATACCGAGTACTTCATAGTAATCTCGCTTACTCATCAATACTCACTCCCGAATCGTTTCACATAAACGTAATTGTATCATTATTAATAATTCCATAGCAACATAAAAGTTACTTTCCATTGCTCTCGGGCACGTAGAGAGACAAAGGAAAACTCCCCTTTCACTTTTCCACGTTAAAAAAGTCAAAGCCAAGAAATAAGCTTGACTTTGACTTTTAAAAAGGTGTGAATCGCGCCATGGCGTCATTCACGTTAGTCGTCAAGATGCATTATTTTTTGTCGTCGTTTACTTCTTCAAACTCTGCATCTACAACATCATCATTTTTAGCGCCTTGTTCACCTGCTTGCTGAGCTTGTTGAGCTTGCTCATACAATTTTACAGTTAACGCTTGAACGATTTCTTGAAGTTCATCTTTTTTCGCTTTGATTTCTTCAAGGTCATTCTTTTCAATCGCAGCTTTTAAAGCGTCTTTTGCTTCGTTAGCCTTTGTTACTTCAGCTTCTTCTACTTTTCCTTCAAGATCTTTTAATGTTTTTTCAGTTGTGAACACTAATTGATCTGCTTCATTGCGTAGTTCCACTTCTTCTTTACGTTGCTTATCAGCATCTGCGTTTTCTTCCGCCTCTTTTACCATGCGTTCGATTTCGTCATCTGATAAACCTGTTGAAGATTTAATTGTAATAGCTTGCTCTTTGTTTGTACCCAAATCTTTTGCCCGAACGTTTACGATACCGTTTTTATCAATATCGAATGATACTTCGATTTGAGGTACTCCGCGTGGTGCAGGTGGAATGTCTGTTAATTGGAAACGACCTAGCGTTTTGTTGTCTGCAGACATTGGACGCTCACCTTGAAGAACATGGATATCTACAGCCGTTTGGTTATCTGCAGCCGTTGAGAATACTTGTGATTTACTTGTTGGAATTGTCGTATTACGCTCAATTAGCTTTGTAAATACGCCACCCATTGTTTCGATACCTAGTGATAAAGGCGTTACGTCTAGTAATACAACGTCTTTTACATCACCAGTTAATACACCACCTTGAATTGCCGCACCAAGTGCAACTACTTCATCAGGGTTTACACCTTTATGAGGATCTTGACCAGTTTCTTTTTTGATTGCTTCTTGTACCGCTGGGATACGAGTTGAACCACCAACTAAGATTACTTTATCAAGTTCGCTTGCAGAAAGACCTGCATCTTTTAAAGCTTGACGCACAGGAGCCATTGTACGCTCTACAAGACCTGCTGATAACTCGTCAAATTTAGCACGTGATAAAGATACCTCTAAGTGAAGAGGACCAGCTTCTCCAGCAGTGATAAACGGTAAAGAAATTTGTGTAGATGTTACGCCTGATAAATCTTTTTTCGCTTTTTCAGCCGCATCTTTTAAACGTTGAAGCGCCATTTTATCTTTGCTTAAATCAACGCCGTTTTCTTTTTTGAATTCAGCTACTAAATAATCGATGATTACTTGGTCAAAGTCGTCACCACCAAGACGGTTGTCACCTGCAGTTGCGCGAACTTCAAATACACCGTCGCCAAGTTCTAAAATAGATACGTCAAACGTACCGCCACCAAGGTCATAAACTAAAACTGTTTGATCTTCATCTGTTTTTTCTAATCCGTATGCAAGTGCTGCTGCAGTAGGCTCATTAATAATACGCTCTACTTCTAAACCAGCAATTTTACCAGCATCTTTTGTTGCTTGACGCTCAGCATCATTAAAGTAAGCAGGAACTGTGATAACAGCTTTTGTTACAGGCTCACCTAAATACTCCTCAGCGTAACCTTTTAAATGTTGAAGAATGATAGCTGACATTTCTTGAGGTGTGTACTGTTTGCCTTCAGCTTCCACCTTATGATCCGTACCCATATGACGCTTAACTGAAATAATTGTGTTAGGGTTTGTAATAGCTTGACGTTTCGCTACCTCCCCAACTTGACGCTCACCGTTTTTGAATGCCACAACTGATGGCGTTGTACGGTTTCCTTCTGGGTTTGGAATTACTTTTGGTTCGCCGCCTTCTAATACAGCGACACATGAGTTAGTTGTACCTAAATCGATACCAATGATTTTACTCATTGACAATGACCTCCTTCATAATATGTAGTGTTATTGATTAACTTTAACCATCGCGGGGCGGATGATTTTATCTTTTAATTTGTAACCTTTTTGAAGTTCTTCTACTACCGTGTTCGGTTCATATTCATCGTCCTCTACCTGCATCACTGCTTGATGCTCGTATGGATCAAATGTTTTCCCGACTGACTCAATTGCTTCAACACCCTCTTTTTGAAGTGCCTCTACCAATTGACGATATACCATTTCTACACCTTGCAGCACAGATTTAGTTTGTTCGTCCGCTGTGTTAACTTGTAATGCACGTTCAAAGTTATCAAGTGCTGGTAAAATATCCGCAACCAATGATTGAGCACGGTACTTTTGAGCAGCTTCTGCATCGAGACGTGAACGACGACGGAAATTATCGAAATCAGCTTGTAGACGTAAGTAGCGATTTTCTTCTTCTTCAAGCTGTTGCTTTAATTGATCATTTTCTTGTTGAAGAGGGTTTACTTCCTCAGACGCCTCAGCTTCAGTTGCCTCAGCAGCTTCTGTTTGAACTTCTTCAACCACTTCTTCGTTTTGTTCTTCTACTTGCTTTTCGTTTGACAATTCATTCACCTCCCTTAAATGTTTACACACATTTTTACATTTTAAACAACGATTTTTATTTTATCACAGGGAAAGGATGGAAGTAATATATTCCACCCGATTCCTTTATTCTTTATACAAGTTTGTTAAAACTTGAGACATGTCTGATGATAACAGTGTAAGCAAACTAATCACACGCGCATATTCCATGCGGGTCGGTCCCAGTATAGCAATTGTGCCAAGCTGTTCGTGACCAAATGAATAAGTAGCTGTAATTAAACTGCATCCTACCATTTCATTCACTTTATTTTCATGACCAATTTTCACATGTATGCCAGCCTCATTTGGGCTTAGCAGCTGATAAAACTGCTGTTCATGTTCAATAATGTTAAACAGCCCGCGAATTTTATTAAGATCATGAAATTCCGGCTGAGCAAACATATTCGTTTTGCCGCCAACTACTAATTTGCCATTCATGTTGAGCTTTAATGCATCATTGAGGATATCCAGCGTCTGCTCATACCCTTGAATGTGGCTTTTTAAGAGCGTCGCTACTTCCTTGTACATTTTATCATGTAAATCAGTAATGCGAACGCCGATGAGCTTTTCGTTCAAAATGTTAACCATCTTTTCAATATCGGAAGGTTGAATACTGCTCGGTAACGTAATCGTCCGACTTTCAACGTGCCCTGTATCTGTTACAATAATCGCAACAGCTGACTGAGCCGTTAAAGGTAAAATCTGAAGCTGTTTTAACTTATGGCTGACCGCCTTTGGGCCAAGCACAATGGACGTTAAACTTGTCAAATCAGATAAAATTTGCGCTGACTTTTGAACAAGATGCTCCAGTTCTACAATGCGTTCAGCAAATACCGAACGTACTGTAGAAACATCGCTTGCTGTCAAGTGCTGCGGTGAAACTAGATGATCAACATAATAACGATAACCTTTTTCCGACGGAACGCGCCCTGAAGAAGTATGAGTTTTTTCAATAAATCCAAGTTCTTCTAGGTCTGACATCTCATTACGAATCGTAGCCGAACTAAAATTAAACTCTTCTTTCTTAGATAATGTTCGAGAGCCTACCGGCTGCGCAGATCGAATGAAATCATCAATAATGACTTGTAAAATTAATAACTGTCGATCAGTAAGCACGCTTCATCACCTCTGTTAGCACTCTGAAACTCTGAGTGCTAAATCTAATAATAAATTACCAAATCACTATAGCGATGTCAACGATTTGATATTAGATTATCCCAATAAAGGCTTGAAAAACTTCATTTCCCAAAAATCGACCATTGTGTGTTAAAAAGACTGAGCTATTGTCTTCCCCCAAAAGTCCTCTCTCTTTATATTCTTGAATAGGTTCTCCAAATACATCTTTTAATTCTCGATTGAATTTTTGCTTAAACTTCTCTTTCGAGACTCCTTTCGTTTTACGAAGGCCTAAAAACATTTCTTCTTCCATTTTTTCCGTTTCGGTCACGCTTACTTCATTAAGATATGCATTTCCTGTTTGCTCAACTGAATCAATGTACTTTTTTAACGGTCCAATATTTGCTCGTCTTATTCCAGCAATATAGCTATGTGCTCCTGCGCCAATTCCATAATAATCTTCATTGTCCCAATATGTTAGATTATGAATGCTCTCGTAACCTGGCTTTGCGAAATTACTGATTTCATATTGATGAAAACCTTGTTTGTCCATTTCTTTCATAAGCAGCTCATACATAGCTGCTTCTTCTTCTTGAGCAGGTAGCGGCAACTTCCCTTTGTTCATTAAATTATAAAATACCGTTTTAGGTTCAATAATCAATGAATAGGCAGACATATGCTCTACCTCTAATGAAAAAGCGGTCTGAAGCGTGTCAGAGAAATCAGCTACCGTTTGTTCGGGCAAGCTATAAATTAAGTCTAAGCTAATATTCGACATTCCAATCTTTCGAGCTTGCTCAACACAATCAAATACCTGTCTATTTGAATGCACACGTCCAATTTTCTCCAATAATCTTTCATTAAACGTTTGCACACCGATGCTTAAACGATTCACGCCATAGTCATGGAGAAGTTGAAGCTTTTCTTTCGTCAATTCGTTTGGGTTCGCTTCAAATGTAAACTCACCTTTTTCGTCATAAGGAAGATACATACGAATAGATTCTAAAAAATACTCCAGCTGCTGTTCATCTAACGCTGTCGGCGTTCCACCTCCAACGAATATCGTGTTTAGATTGTTGGTTGGATAATGTTCAACTGTTTGTTTCATTTCTTCCCGCATGCTTTCTAAATACGGCATAACAGGCTGATTTTTGAAAAACACTTTATTAAAGTCACAATAGTGACAAATATGATGACAAAACGGGATATGCAGATATGCTGCCTTCACCATGGACTTTCACCTCAATCGCATTTATAAATGATAAAAATACCGCAGAGTCTCTCTGCGGTATTTTTATCTATGTTCGTTCACACTTATTTACAGCACTAAAAACTCTTTACTATCGTATCAGATTAGCTTCATTTCCAAAACTAATTTGACATGTTAAATAATAGAATTTCAGCTATTAATCTTCATCCATGCGAAGCACAGCCATAAACGCTTCCTGCGGTACTTCAACAGAACCGACCTGCTTCATACGTTTTTTACCTTCTTTTTGTTTTTCAAGAAGTTTACGTTTACGAGAGATATCTCCCCCGTAACATTTTGCTAAAACGTTTTTACGAATGGCTTTAATTGTTGAACGGGCAACAATTTTTTGACCGATTGCCGCTTGAATCGGCACTTCGAACTGTTGACGTGGAATAAGCTCTTTAAGCTTTTCTACAATGACTTTACCACGATCGTAAGCTGAATCTCTGTGAACGATAAACGACAGCGCATCGACCGTTTCACCGTTTAAGAGAATATCCATCTTCACAAGCTTCGAAGGCTGATATCCGATAAGCTCGTAATCAAACGACGCATAGCCTTTTGTATTTGATTTTAATTGATCAAAGAAATCATATACAATTTCAGCTAACGGAATTTCGTATACAATACTGACACGATTAGCATCCAAGTACTGCATATCAATAAAGTTACCTCGCTTTTTCTGACAAAGTTCCATAACAGCACCTACATAATCGTTTGGTACCATCATCGTTGCCTTCACATATGGTTCTTCCACATGTTCAATTTTCTGTGGATCCGGCATATTAGAAGGGTTATCTACAGACACGTGCGTCTCATCAGTTAAATACACGTCATAAATAACGCTTGGAGCTGTTGTAATTAAATCAATTTTAAATTCACGCTCAATACGCTCCTGGATAATTTCCATGTGAAGTAACCCTAAGAATCCACATCGGAACCCAAATCCTAAGGCTTGAGACGTCTCTGGTTCAAACTGAAGCGCAGAGTCATTTAGCTCTAACTTCTCTAGTGCTTCACGAAGGTCGTTATACTTCGCTGTATCAATTGGATATAGTCCGCAGTATACCATTGGATTCAGACGACGATAACCTGGAAGAGGCTCACTTGCTCCGTTTTTAGCAAGAGTAATCGTATCCCCCACTCGCGTATCTCCAACGTTTTTAATAGCTGCTGTTAAAAATCCTACATCGCCCACAGAAAGTTCATCTTTAGCAACGGCTTTTGGCGTTAACACACCTAGCTCCGTTACCTCAAACTCTTTTCCTGTTGCCATCATTCTAATTTTGTCGCCTACTTTTACTCGTCCTTGTACGATACGAATAGATGCAACTACACCTCGGTATGCATCATACAGAGAATCAAAGATTAATGCTTGAAGCGGTGCGTCTGGATCGCCTTCAGGAGCAGGAACTTTTTCAACGATTTGTTCTAAAATCTCTTCGATTCCAATTCCTGCTTTAGCTGAAGCTAATACAGCTTCAGACGCATCTAATCCAATTACGTCTTCAACCTCTTGGCGCACTCGCTCTGGCTCTGCGCTCGGCAGATCAATCTTATTAATGACAGGTAAAATTTCAAGGTTGTTGTCAAGTGCTAAATATACGTTTGCTAGTGTTTGGGCTTCAATCCCTTGAGCCGCATCTACTACTAAAATAGCACCTTCACACGCGGCTAAACTTCGTGACACTTCATATGTAAAATCGACGTGTCCCGGTGTATCAATTAGATGAAAAGTATACTCTTCTCCATCTTTTGCTTTGTATTGAAGCTGTACAGCATTTAATTTAATGGTAATTCCACGTTCACGTTCTAAATCCATGGAATCCAAAAGCTGAGCTTTCATTTCTCGCTGTGTTAACGCATTTGTTTTTTCTAAAATACGGTCTGCTAATGTTGACTTACCATGGTCTATATGAGCAATAATCGAAAAGTTTCTGATTTTCGATTGTCGTTTCAATCTTGCTTCTCTATCCATATTTTTTTCACTCCTACTGAAAATCGGCAAAATACACTAAACTAAATTATAACAACACATTCGTCAACATTCAATAAGCATTCCATTAGGGATTTCCCCATACAAAAAAGCAGAAAGAGATTCTGCTTTAATTAAGAAGGTGATGGATAGCCTCGAGAGCTTTTCCTATTGTACTTTTCACGCCTTGGGCTAGACTTTCACCTAGCGAGGAGAAAAAGTTAAAAGCCTTTCGTTTTTCTAAAAACTGCTGTTTTTCATCAATATCCACAACTTTTTTTGAACCTAAAACAGCCGCTTCCACCTGACCATCTGACGTTTTAGACACATTAATAACGTGTTCAATGGAAGGGTCATTATACCCCTTCATTTTAATTAAGCCTTGCTGAGCCGTCTGCATTCCAAAAAAGACGACGCACAGTAAAAAAACGGTTAGCACTACTGATTTTAAAGTAAATTTAATCATATTATCAGGCCCCTTACTTCTCTATCTTCTGTAGGTACTAACCATTATGACTATATTCTGAAAAACTCATTCATCTACAAGCATATTAATGAGTATACGCCCCGAAGTTATCTTGATCCACTTCATGATGCAAAGCAGCGTTTAGTCCTCCCGCCACTACGTTGGCCATATCTTCAATAAACATATCCACTTCTTTTGGCGTGACCATCAAGTTATGACCTAAAGGTGCAAGCACTTCATGAATAAGGCGTCTTTTTTCCTCATCGGGAAGGGTGCCAATCATACCGAGATACGTTTGACGCTGCTCTTCATTGGGAAGGTCGTCCTCCGTGAGCTTCTTTTTTTCTCCAAACGTCATGCCAGAAGGAAGCAGCGACTTAGACGGCTTTCCCTGTTCTTTCATTTCTCGGCCGAAATGTTTTAAGATGAAGTCAATTGTATCGCTTGTAATGGAGACAGCATCCACCACGGTTGGAATACCTATTGCAATAACTGGAATGCCAAGTGTTTCATAACTGATTTCTTTGCGCTTGTTTCCAACGCCAGAGCCCGGATGAATACCTGAATCTGAAATTTGAATGGTAGCATTTACCCGTTCAATCGAACGAGCGGCAAGCGCATCGATTGCAATGATAAAATCTGGATTCACTTTCTTTACAACTCCAAAGATAATATCGCTTGTCTCAATACCCGTCATTCCCATCACGCCTGGAACAATGGCACTAACAGGTCTAAAGCCGTCCTGCACGCTTTCAGGCTGTAATTCAAATAAATGTCTTGTAATCAATAAATTATCTACTGCCTTTGGTCCAAGCGCATCTGGTGTAACGCTTAAGTTGCCAAGGCCCACTACAAGGCAGCTAGCATCGTCTGGAATGTTGAGGCTTTTAATAAAAAAATTCAGCTCTTTAGCAAATACTTCTTCCATCGCCTCTTGCTTTTCAGTATCTTGCTCGCGAATGCCTACCGATTCAAGCGTTACATATCGGCCTTTTTTCTTACCGATTGCTTCTGCGCCTTCTTCCGTAATTTCGACCATTGAAATTTTGACACCTTGTTCTTCTTTTTCTTTCACAATTACGCCCTTGATTTCTGACTGGTTATTCGGTTTAGGCTGGTTCTCTATCGCTATGTCTTTTGCTTCTACAGCTAAATCCGTACGCACGCTATATTGACTTAAATCAAGTTCTTTTTCCATTTCTTAACCTCCTAGACAATCTTTGTTGAAATTATTGTCACCGAGGACTGGCAGATTCATGCATTTAAGAAATGAAAAGTAGAAGGAAGGGCTTAATATCAGCTAGAGGCTTTTGCAGAGAAGTCTGTCATATAAAATTCCTTGTCAAGGCTATTGCATTCTGTCCTTGTGTTTGATAAAATATCTTTTGTTCTTATTGTGAAGAATGTCGAGTTCTATATAATCTCGATTGTTATCATTTCGGGAGGTGAAACGGATGCCAAACATTAAATCAGCTATCAAACGTGTAAAAACTACTGAAGCTCGCCGTGCTCATAACATTCAAGCTAAATCAGCTATGCGTACTGCAATCAAAAACTTTGAAGCTTTAGTTGAAAACAACGATGTAGATAACGCAAAAGCAGCATTTGCTGTTGCTTCTAAAAAATTAGACAAAGCTGCACAATCTGGTATTATCCACAAAAATGCTGCAGCTCGTCAAAAATCTCGCTTAGCAGTAAAACTTAACGGTTTATCTGCATAATTGAGACAAAAACGATCCCATTAGGATCGTTTTTTTATTGCGCTCTTTTTAGTAAAAATAGCTGTAAAATAAGCGCTTTATCCATTTTTCCTGTCTTCATTTCATAATCTGCCTCTGCTAAATCCTTTAAAATCCCTTTAAGCTGCTGTTCCTCAAAACTTCTGCTCTGCTGCAAAGCAATTTTCACACGAAACGGATGAACCTTAATCGTTTGAGCAATTTGCTGCTGACCGTACCCTTGGCTAGACAACTGCTTCGTATGATAAATCAAACGAAACTGTGTGGCTAACAGAGATAGAATTTTAATAGGCTCTTCGTTATTACGCAGTAAATCCTGATACATATTTAAAGCAGTAGAGACCTTTCGCTGAATAACCGCGTCAATAAGGGTAAATACATTTTGTTCAAGCGTTTTTGCCACAAGCTTGAGCACAACTTCTTTTGTAATGACTCCCCCTTGTCCAACGTATAACACCATTTTTTCTATTTCATTTGTCACAAGAGTTACATTAAGACCTACAAGCTGAATAAGCAACGTCACAGCATCTTCGTCCATATTCACCTCATCTTTTGAAAGCAAATTATGAATCCACTGCTTCGTTTCTTTTTCACCAAATTCATTCGCTTCAATGTAAGCCGCTTGTTTTCTTAATAATTTTGTTATTTTTTTTCTTTCATCCAGCTTTTCATAAGGAGCCAGTAAAATTAACGTTGAAAAAGACGGGGGCTGTTCGACATATTGCTGAAGTTTTGCTAGGTCATGTTCTACTTTATCTTTTGATTTTTCAGCCGTTAGAAATGATGCGTTTTTCGCAACTACTACACGCTTGTCTCCCAAAAAAGGAAGAGTTTCAGCATCTTCTAGAACTTGATCAATTGATGTTTCTTCTAAATCGTATAGTGACAAATTAAATTCTTTATCTTCTTCATTTAATGTGTAGTCGACGATTTTATCTCTAATCTTTTTACTCATAAATGTATTGACCCCGTGTATTAAGTAAACGGGGGCTATATTATTTTTAGTAATACTTTTTAAGCTATCTACTGCCAACGTATATACGCTCCTCTTTTTTAGTTCATCTATATTGATTATGTATAGTTATTGATAAACAAAATACAATTTCTATCGTAAAGGTGTTATGAGTTTTTGGCAACAATACAAAAGGAATTGTCTTAAAACGACAATTCCTCAGTTTATGATAAACATTAACAATATAAGCCCTAGGTTACTTACTTGTTAATGATTAAACCCTTATCTCTATTTTCTCCTCATGCTCATAAAGTATAGTTGTTAACTGTTGTCAGTTTGTGAAAACGCTTTTAAATTGTCTAGATTTTTGAAAAAAGTTAGATTATACTGTAAACAGGAGGGGTGTTAATGAACCAATTTGAAGAAAGTGTCCAAAGTAAACGCAACGACGCTGTCGATTCTGCCGTAGGATTTGGTGTTTCATTTGGCTTTTTCACTGCCTTATTTGTTATTGCAACCGTGATTCACTACTTGGGTTCGTAAAATTGCTTCAAGGCTGCTTCTTAGCAGTCTTTTTTAGTTCGTTTTTCTTACTATAGACTATGGAAGTTGCTGCGAAAACGTTCCTGACTTTTTTGTAAATTCATACACCACTCCACCATCTTCATCCGTTCGATAAATATACACCCCGTAGCTTTTCAGAAGCTGTAAAATTTCTTTATGAGGATGACCATAACGATTTTTTTGCCCCGCTGAAACAAGCGCTACTTTAGGATTTAAACGTTGAACAAACTCTTCTGATGTTGAGGTTTTGCTGCCATGATGTCCAACTTTTAATACATCTGCTTTAAGTTTTGGAAAACCTTTTAATATTCTTTGTTCTCCTTCTTTTTCTAAATCTCCGGTGAATAGCCACCTTAAATTTCCTAACTTAGCGTCTATTACAATTGAACCGTTATTGCTCGTTTTTTCAAGACCTGTCGGAGAAATAATTTGAAATAAAATCCCTCCTTCTTGCCAACTATCACCTTGTTGAACAATTCGAACAGGTACACTTTGTTTTTGAGCAGCGATCACCAAGTCAGTCTCCACCTCATTTAATTCTGATTTTCCCCCAAGCACCAGCTCTCTGACATCCACTTGTGAAAATAAATGTTGTGCCGCTCCTGCGTGATCATAATCACCGTGTGTGATAATCATTTTATCTATCTTTGTCATTCCTTTTGAATGTAAAAAAGGGACAAGTACGTCTTCTCCCACGTCAAAAGAAGAACGACGTTTTTGCCATGGTTCTTTTGGAAATGAAATGGTTCCTCCGGTATCGATGATATACACACCTTTTCGGTAAGGAAGCTCAATGATAAAGCAGTCTCCTTGTCCTACATCCACCATTGTGACCGTCCCTTTTGGATTCAAATAAGGATACACACATTGTGCGACTAACAACGCAATGAGAAGAAACATATAGCGAAAGAAAAATTCCCCTTCTTCGACCGCAACAAATAAAGCATAGATGCATAAATACATGCCCAAAAACATCAAAATGTGGGGTTTTCCCGTTACAAAATCAGCGGGAATCCACTCAAAGATGTCAAGCAATTTCTCGCAAAGAAGTAAAAGAACATGAAGAATTTGCTCCAGCAATTCACTCACTACCGGCAAGGTGATACGAACAAAAAGAATGAGCAAACAAAAGGGGAGCACAACAAGAGAAAACAACGGTACAAAAACCATATTTAATGGCAAACTGAGAAGAGATACTCCATAAAAATAATACAACAATAAGGGAAGTGAACTGACTTGGGCAATTGCTGAAACAACCATGAGCTGGCTGAAAGAAGAATGAAAACGAGGTAAAATCGTCTGACTCGATAAAATCAATGCAAAACTAACGGCAAAAGAAAGCTGAAACCCTACATCAAATAAATAGTACGGATTAAAAAGCAGCATGGCCACGAAAGCAAGACTAATACTATCAACCAAAAGAATTTTCTTTTGTATTTTTATTGATATAAGCATCAGCATGCTCATAAAAACAGCTCGAACAACTGAGGCGCTGCCACCCGCCAACACCATGTACATAGGAAGAAGTAAAAGTAAAAGCGTGATGGCTCGCTCGCGCGTTATTCCAATCCGAATTAGTAAATAAAAACACATCGCCGCCAGCAGTCCAACATGAAGACCTGATATTGCAAGCAAGTGTATTAAACCAAATTGCTGATAACGCTTAATATTCTCTTCTTCAATGCCCATGCGCTCGCCGTAAATTAATGCCTGCATAAATCCAGCGCTTGGATCCGACATATTTTGTTGGATATAATTAATTCCTTTTTGACGAATAAAGGTAAGATACGTAAGTGGAGTTAGAGCAGGAGGCTGACATGTTACCAAATTAAGTCTCTTGACATTAAGCTGCCAATGGATCGACTGATAATACAAATATTGCTGATAATCAAATTCATGAGGGTTACGAGCAGGTGAAGGAGAGGTTAATTGCCCCGCTAGTTGACAAACTTGATGAATCGTTAGCTTCTCGAGCTGTTTTTTCTCTTCCAACGTTTTTAGTTTATAAAAAGCCATGACCTCTTCATTTTGAACCGTAAACCGAAAAGTAAGCTTATCACCATCGCTATGAGGAACAGATGAAATTTCTCCTGTGAAAGTAGAAGATTCAGCTAAAAGAACCGTTTTGTTATGCTTGTTTGTCTCAGCTAATAGGTAGACGCAAAAAATACTCAATAGTGCAGACGCAATCACTACTTTCTTCGGACATTGTAGCCATTGAAAAACGAAAAGCACGATTAACAAAAATAGGCTTGTAGCGGAATGATTATCATATGCATATAAAGCTAGCATCATGCTAAAAGCACAGTAAATATAATACCCTTTCACTTTTAACTCCTTTCTTCTTAAAAGAAAGAGGCTTCTTACTGCTACCGAGTAAAAAACCTCTTTTATCTCTAATTTGCCGTAAACAAGGCAAGAGCTTCACGCTGTAAATTCATTACTTCTGCTTCGTCCGCTCCTCTTTTTTCTAAACGAGCGAGAACATCCGTTACAAATTGAAGCTTCTCTTTACTTTTTAAGTCAATGATTGCTTCATCAAGTTCCACTTTTGCTGTTTTCACTCCCGCCTGTTGAAATAACTCAACGGCATAGGGATGATTTTTGTAATCATTAGCGTAATATACTGTTTTAATTCCTGCTTGAATAAGGGCTTTACAGCAGTTTAAACAAGGAAAATGCGTGACGTATACTTCTGCATCTTCTGTTTTCACACCAAACTTAGCACACTGTAGCAGTGCATTCACTTCTGCATGGACAGTTCTTACACAGTGTCCATCAATCACGTAACAGCCTTCGTCAGCACAATGAACGCCTCCGCTGATCGAGCCGTTATACCCTCCAGCTATAATACGTTTATCACGTACAACTGTAGCCCCAACAGCTAAGCGTTCACAAGTACTTCTCAAAGCTAGCAAATGGCTTTGTGCCATAAAATATTGATCCCACGAAATCCGGTTCATCTCATTCCCTACCTTTTTATTTAAAACTGACTGATTATAATCATGCTTGTCTCTTTCATAGTGTAGCGTTTCTTTTCCTTTTTCGTCAATAAGTCTCTACTGTACCGTAATTTGAGCTTTAATTTTTTCTAACGACTTCTCGCCAATACCTGATACTTGCCCCAAATCCTCTACTGTTTGAAACAGGCCATTTTCCTCTCGATACGAAACGATGGCACTCGCTTTTGAAGGTCCAATCCCATTTAACGTTTGAAGTTCATCAACGTTGGCTGTATTGATATTAACAAGGGGCTGATTATTTGAAGTTCCTGAGGAAGATGAAGTTATTGAAGAAACAGGAGATGAAGGCGGAATTTCTTCTCCTGCAGCTGGAATATAAACAGCCATTTCATCTTGTAGCTTGCTAGCTAAATTGAGCTGTCTTAAGTCCGCTTCTGTCGTAGCACCTCCCGCTTGTGCTAGAGCATCTTTTACCCTTGCATCTTTCGGAAGTTGGTATACGCCAGGCTTCTGAACAGCTCCTTTAATATCTACCATAACAAACGGGGACTCCTGAGGTGCACTGACTTGATCAGACGACTCTCCCCCTTTTTTTGTAGCGGAAGATTCTGTTTTTATCACATCCGAGGTTTGAATAGAACTTTCCGGTTTCTCTCCACCTGGGCGATACATATAAAAAGCCAAGCCAACTGCTAAGCAAATACACCCAATTAGCCATTGTTTTTTTGAAAAAGTCAAATTGTACACTCCTTTGAATTTTGAAGTAACGTCATAAATTCCATCACGCCTTCATAGTGTTTAGAAGAAAAGGCTTTTGAAGGAGGGAATGAATCAGTGAACATAGGGTTTATCGGAACAGGAAACATGGGGAAAATATTAATTGATGCGTTTATTGAATCAAAAGCCGTACGTCCTTCTAAAATTACTATTATGAATCGCACAAAAAAAAGAGCCAAAGAGATTCAACAGCAGCATAAAAAAATTCATGTTGCTGATACAGCTGAAGAAGTTGTTCACGCATCCAAAGTTATTTTTATTTGTGTTAAGCCATTGGATATTCACCCCCTTTTAATAAAATTAGAACCACTGCTGACGAAAGATCACTGCATCGTATCCATTACCAGTCCAATTAGCGTAGAACAAATTGAACGCCTCATTCCAAGTCAAGCAGCTAGAATTATTCCTAGCATTACGAATCGGGCATTAGCAGGTGTTTCTCTTTTCACTTTTGGGGAAAGATGTACGCCTTTTTATCAAAATTATTTACATGAATTATTTTCATCTATGTCAAAGCCTGTAGCCATCGATCAAACGATTACCCGCGTATCATCTGATATCGTAAGCTGCGGACCTGCATTTTTTAGCTTTTTACTTCAACGCTTTATTGATGCAGCAGTTCAAGAGACCAATATATCTGAAGAAGAAGCTACCGTCATGGCTAGTGATATGATTATTGGAATGGGAAAACTATTGGAAAAAGAAATATTTACGCTTCCTACCTTACAGGATAAAGTATGCGTAAAAGGTGGTGTAACCGGAGAAGGTATTAAAGTTTTAGAAGCTGAACTCGGAGAGATGTTTGTTCACGTATTTCAAAAAACACATGAAAAATTTGACGAAGACATTGAGCTTGTTCACAATCAGTTTGATAGTCTTATTCCATAATTTCTATAAAAATCCTGCTTCGAAACAAAAAAAGAAGCCTCTACTCGGCTTCTTTTTTTTGCGCAGAGAAAAAGATGCGCTCACTGTTTGAAGTAGGCTTACTCATCTTGAAATCTGCACTCATTTCTATATTTATAAAACCAGCTTCACTCAGCCATGATTGATAATGATCAATCGACCAAGTGCGCTGAGCATGCACCTCATCAAACCGATGATACGCATCGATTTCCTCATCATAAGCAAAAAACGTAATATCATGCTCTACGCGGATATCTGTATCGTTATAGGCGCAATTCCAAATATATGACACGTCTTCATCTACGTAAGAAAAGGATTGATTTCCAAATACATGCTGCATCTTGTGCACTGAATGAACGTCAAATATAAAGAGCCCACCTGGTTTTAAGTGCTTATATACACGTTGGATTGTTTCTTGAACTTCTTTGTCACTTTGCAAATAGTTTAAAGAATCACAAAAGATTACTACACAGTCAAACTCTTTTAATAACTCAAGTTCTGCCATGTTTTGCTGAAAAAGAGATAGCGTTACTCCTGCCTCTGCTGCCTTTTCCTGAGCTACCATAAGCATATCGTCAGACAAATCAACGCCGACTACAGAGAAACCTTCTTTTGCAAATCGAACGGAAAGTTCTCCCGTGCCGCAGGCAAGGTCTAATATACTAGCAGGCTTCGCTTTCGCTTTTGCTACCTGCTGATTAAAAAATTCAGTCCAATCGTCATACGGAACGTCTGCCATTAGCTGATCATATACGTAGGCAAATTCTCCGTACCTGCTCATAGCTGTAGCTCTTCTGAACTTACAAATGGTGCATCTCCCCATAAGCGTTCTAGGTTATAATATCCGCGCTCATCTTTATGGAAAATGTGAACCACAACATCATCAAGGTCAACAAGAACCCATTTAGCCTGCTCGAAACCTTCTAAACGCTTCATAGAAATGCCATGCTCGTGTGCTTTTTCTTTAATTTCACGAGCAATTGCCTGTACTTGTTTATCTGAGTTACCGTGACAAATAACAAAATAATCTGCCACAAGTGAGATTCCTTTCATATTTAACGCTACGATATCTATTGCTTTTTTATCATCTGCTGCTTCCACAACAAGAGATAGCAATTCACGTTCAGTCATGTGTTTGACCTCCTAAGATTAAATCATTATATGTCATCATTGTATCGGGATAAACGGCCTGATGTTTGGTCATCAAAAAAGAAATCGTATTTTTTAATGATTGAATAAGTGCTGCGTCTAAGTCCGTTTTAGCCAACTCACGCACTTCATCAACCCCCGGAAACCTTCTTCCAGGTTCAATATAATCAGCAACATACACAATTTTTTCAAGTAACGTCATACCAGGTCTTCCGGATGTATGATAAGCAATTGCATTCAATACTTCCTTATCCGTAATCCCTACTTCATTTCTCACTAAAAACGCGCCTACTGGAGCATGCCATAATTCTGTATTGTATTCCAACAAAGAAGGATTCATGTTTTGATCAATAATAATTTGCTTCATCTCTTCCTTTGGACGAAATTTGGCGTAATCATGAAAAATAGCAGCCAGCTCTGCTTTCTTTTCGTCTACTTCAAAATGCTTAGCTAATTCAATTGCTGTTTCCATTACCCCAATAGTATGAATATAACGACGTTCTGTTAATTGTTTCTTTACGATTTCTAATGCATCAGTTCGATTCATATAATTGATTCTCCTCAATATATTGTTTAACAACAGCAGGTATAAAATAACGAATTGTTTCTTTCTTTACTACTCGTTCGCGAATAAAGGAAGAGGAGACATCAAACTGTGGAACTTCTACTTCTTTTATTGGGTAAGGGGACGTAATGGTATACCCTGGACGCTTTACACCTACAAATGTAACCAAATTGACTAATTCATCAATTTCATACCACTTCGGCAAATATTCTACCATATCAGCACCAATGATGAAATGAAACTGATACGCTGGATATTTCTCTGTTAGTATTCTCATCGTATCATATGTATATGAAGGCTCTTTACGCTGAAATTCAATTGGCTGCAGGGTAAATTGATCATGTTCTTCAATAGCTAGCTTTAGCATCTGTAAACGATGATATGGCTCAATAGGCTCTTTGATTGTTTTATGAGGTGGAATATACGACGGCATGAACCATATCTCATCTAATTTTAAGGCATGCAAAACCTCATTTGCCATCATTAAATGCCCCAAATGAGGCGGATTGAATGTTCCACCTAAAATTCCAATACTCTTCAACAATCCCCGACTCCTTTAATTTACTTCATTTTTAAATAGAGCGGGTTGCCCCGCTCTATTTCATTTTACTTATGGCAGCATTAACTGCTTATTTTCGCGTGATTCTTTATATAACACAATTGTATTTCCAATCACTTGTACAAGCTCTGCTTTTGTTCCTTTTGTTAGTCGAGCAGCAACCGTGTCACGGTCTTCGTCACAGTTTTGCAGAATGCTCACTTTTAATAATTCTCTTGCTTCTAATGCATCAGCAATTTGACCAATCATATTTTCATTGACCCCACCTTTCCCCACTTGGAAAATTGGATTTAAATGATGTGCTTTTGAACGTAAAAAACGTTTTTGTTTACCTGTTAACATAAAAACCTCCGCTGTATCTTATCTCTTAGTTAGTGTTGAAAGAACAATGTGTTCCATTGCCTCTTCGTCAGGACGAACGTTCGTCCATTTTTCAAATGCAAGTGCACCTTGCAGTACGAACATACCGACACCATTATGAGTGCCTGCCCCTTTTGCTTCAGCCTCTTTTAAAAGCTTTGTTTTTAAAGGGTTGTAAATAATATCGCTGACTACCGCTGCTTTTTGCAATAAAGTAAGTGCTAAAGGCAGCTCATCAACGTTAGGATACATCCCCACTGAAGTCGTATTAATAATAATATCGAATGTATCTAATTGTTTTTCCGCATCTGAAATAGACATTGCCTCCGTTTTTGTCGAAAAAGGCAGCTCGTTAGCTAATACAGCTGCTTTTTCAACCGTACGATTGCATATCGTAATTACATCGGGATTGTGCTGAGCTGCAATTGTATAAAAAATAGCTTTTGCAGCTCCTCCAGCTCCAATAATTAAAATTCTTTTTTTGGATAAGCCGCCTTCTACTGCTTTCAATAAAGACGTCACATACCCTTCTCCGTCGGTATTATATCCAATATAACGACCATCTTGATTAACAACTGTATTGACAGCGCCAATTGCCTTTGCTAATGGATCGACTTCATCCAAATGATTCATAATATCAACCTTATAAGGAATTGTAACATTAAATCCTTGAATATTTTTATCTTTTAGCTGCCCAATGGCTGATTCAAAATGAACAGGTTCAATTGGAAAAGCTTCATAATAAGCATCCATATTTAGACGTTTAAAGGCATCATTTTGCATCAATGGCGATAGTGAATGCCCAAGCGGATAACCAACTAGACCATATAATGTACTCAAGATTTTTTCCCCTTTTTGTTTAAATTAAAGAATCGCGCACAAATACGCCGACTCCTTTTGGTGCATGTGCCACAACTTTTGAGCCTGCTTCATTAACCGTAACCCAGCCAAGTCCTGAAAAAACAATATCGGTTTTTTCATTTTTTATTGTAAATTCATGTGGCACGAGTTCAGGAAACTCACTCATTTGCTCGGGGCGCGGCGGCTGAAGCAGTTCACCTGCTTGCTTTTCATACAACTCATCTGCTTTTTCAAGCTTCGTACGATGGATATGCAAGTCGTTCGACACATAACATGTTAATGACTTGCGGCCACCCTGTACATAATCTAAGCGTGCTAATCCTCCAAAGTATAACGTTTGCCCTTCATTTAGCTGATAAATCTTCGGCTTTATTTCTTTTTTAGGAGAAATTAGCTTTAAGTCTCGTTTGTCTACATAGTGAGCCATTTGATGGTGATTAATAATACCAGGCGTATCATATAAAGACGCGCCGTTATCAAGCGGGATATCAATCATATCCAACGTTGTGCCAGGATATTGAGATGTAGTAATAATATCCTTTTCTCCAGTTACTTCTTTAATAATGGCATTAATAAATGTAGATTTACCAACATTCGTACATCCAACAACGTATACATCTTTACCTTCGCGATAATGTTCAATGGCTTCGGCAATTTCTCGAATTCCTTGTCCTTTTTGCGCACTCATAAGGAAGACATCCACTGACTTTAGCCCAAGCTCTTTCGCTTCTCGCTTCATCCAATGAATCAGTTTATTTTTCTTTACAGACTTTGGAAGCAAATCTGCTTTATTTCCCACTAAAAGAACCTTGTTATTTCCAACAAATCGATGCAAACCAGGTAACCAGCTGCCGTTAAAGTCAAAGATATCCACAACTTTTACAACCAAACCATCCGTTTGACCAATTCCGTTTAAAATCTTTAAGAAATCATCGTCTGTTAAGGAAACATCTTGTACTTCGTTATAATGCTTTAAACGAAAGCATCGCTGGCAAATGATCGCTTCTTTTTCTAATGCTGACTTTGGGGCGTAGCCAAGTTCATTCGGTTGTTCTGTTTGAATCTCTACTCCGCAACCCACGCACTGTATTTTTTCTTCACTCACGTTTTAATCCTCCCAGTTAATCATACCTTTTCGTTTCATCCAACCTAGAATTCTTCTTTCCATTTTACGGTTAAATTTTGTTACAAATCCATCTGTTTGTGCAACTGGTACAACCAAAACCGTATATACGCCGAGGCGATTTCCTCCTAATACATCCGTTAAAAGCTGGTCGCCAATGACTACAACTTCATCTTTTTGCAGCTCCATATCACGAAGAGCTCTTCTAAATGCTTTACGCATAGGTTTGCGTGCTTTATATACAAATGGAAGTCCAACTGGATCTGAAAACAGTTTGACTCGTTTCTCCACATTATTCGATACAATCGTAATTTTAATTCCGCTATCTTTCATTAATTGAAACCACTCAATTAATTCCGGAGTAGCATCAGGGCGATCCCATTCTACCAACGTGTTATCTAAGTCGGTAATAATTCCTTTTATGCCGCGCTCTTTCAAATCGTCTGGCTTAATTTGAAACACGTTTTTCACATGTTCATTTGGTAAAAAAAGTTTCAACACGTATCATGCACCTCGAATATATAGTTACATACTAAAATTAACGCCGTCTATCATTATAACGACTTCTTGGTATTTTCCAACCTAAAATTTTATTCACTTCAAAAACAGGCCTTTTCTTAGTATAAAGGATATGCCTTATGAATGCTTTAACTTTATACATAAAGTTATTGACATAAGGTAGTAAATCTACATGTGTTCGTGAGCTTACGATATATCCAACCACTGAAAACTTCAAATAAAAAATGGTGCAGAGAACGTTTATTACTTATCAAATAGGGTAAGTGGTAAACAAATTCTGTTAAAAGTTTTCGACAAAAATTGATAAGTCCAATTATGTGGATAAGGTTATACACATTATCCTCTATTATAGTTCAGTAATTAATGGTAATTATAAACAACATACCCACATTTTATCCACCGAAAGCTGTGGATAACAGAACGATTGTTCCTTTATTTGATTCATGTTAGATTATAAATAAGGAATTTATTAGCATTTAAATATAACTTTTTAGGATATTTATTTTAGTAGGAGGTGGCGGCAATCTTATGAGAAAATTATCAGATGAGCTGCTTATTGAGTCGTACAGCAAAGCAACTGAACTGCAATTAAGCCCTGATTTTATAAAATTAATTGAAGAGGAAATTGAAAGAAGATCATTAAAGATTAGCATACAAATTCCTTCTTGACGAATAAAAGAGCCTTCTTAATAAAAGAAAGCTGTATCTTCATTTATCTATCAACTCTTTTATTATATAGGCTCTATTTTTTCAAATGAGCAATTGGTTCTCCACACTTTACATAAGAACCTGAATGAACGTTAGAAGCAAAGGTGATTGAGCCCTTCTCAAATAATAAAATAACAGTCGAACCAAACGTGAAGTAAGCCATTTCTTCCCCTTTTTCGACTACTTCTTTTTTAGAAACCGCTTCAATACTGTTGATAAACATAGCTCCTACTTTCACCATCAGCATGTGACCATTTTCAAATGTTAACTCCGTGAGCTTCCGGAAATTTTTTACAAGTGGTTCTTTCCCATACTTGATTCCTAATGAGTTTACTGGATAAGACTTTTGTCCAACGGTCCACGTATTTCCCACTTGGGCTTTAAGAGGACTGTGAATGCGATGATAGTCTTTTGGACTAAGATAGAGGATAATAAACTGCCCTTCTATATATTTTTCAAGAATTGGATCATTTGAAACCATTTCCTGTATAGAATAAGGTTTGTTTTTTACAATCATTTCTTTTTGAGGCGTAATAACTCCATATGCTTCTATCTTTGCATCTACAGGACTGACAACGCTGTCTTTCTGCTGATCGACTGGGCGGGCAGAAGACTTCAAACGGCGAATAAATAGCTCGTGTAAGTTTTGATAATGATGCAGAGGCTTGTCCATTTCTTCTTTATTTACTTTAAAAACTTTTGTATAGGAGGGGATAACAAACCGGCTCCATTTAGAGAAAGTGAATTTTCGAATGAGCTGAGATGATACTTGGTGATTAGTAAGCTCAATAAACGTTCGATACAGGTGCTGCAACAATAATTTTACCTCCACATACTGAATAGTTCTTTACTAGACTAAGGTTTGCGTCTACAATGAAATTACCATTATTTTTACCTTTAGTTCATTCCATCCTTTAAAGGAGTGAGGAAATTGTTTTTATTAGACTATCTAGATCATACAATTAAAAAGCTGAGATCCCAAGCGGCAAACTCCTTAACGATTGTTAATTTAAGTTTAGGAAGCTTTGCTATTTTATTTGTCATGAAAAATGAATTGAACTTAAGTTTATTACTAATTTTTTTAGCGGCACTAGCAGACCGATTCGACGGCATGGTAGCCAGAAAGCTGCAAATTGAATCTGAACTTGGAAAACAACTGGACTCCATGTGCGATATTATATCATTTGGCATCGCTCCAGCTCTACTACTTTATCAAAGTATTTTATCTCACTTTGGTGCTGCAGGCTCGATTGTTACCATCTGTTACATTGCTTGTGGGGCACTTCGTCTTGCTCGCTTTAACATCACAGAAAATACTGGGTATTTTACAGGACTCCCTATTACCGCAGCAGGTTGTTTATTAACCCTTAGCTACTTGGGCGTCCCTTATTTGCCTTCACACTTTTATATGTTTTTAATTATCGTACTTGCTTGCTTGATGATTAGTACTTTCAAGCTAAAAAAAGTATAGAGCTCCATTTACTTTTATAAAGGAATATTATCGTCTTATTTCTTTTCTTATTATAGACTAACCCGTCTTCTTTAAGAAACAAAGCGAAAATCCCTTAAGAATTTTTAAAAATGAATGATTTTATTGGTAGGATATGTAACCTAAAAAAACTCATGCGCTTGCATGAGTTTTTTTACCACCAGCAGCTAAACCAATAGAAGCTTCCGAAAATTAATAAGAGAACAAACAGAACAATTAACAATCCAAGTCCCCAGCCGAAACCTCCTCCACATGGATAACCTGGATAATTAGGATAACAGCAACCTCCATAACCGTACATATTCTCCCTCCTTACACTATGAACTACTATTAGCGTATGTACACACTTTCTCCCTGTATGGGCTGGTAACTATCTCTAAAGAAAATTCTGGAGACTTTTTCAAACTCTCTTGTCCCTACGGGGAATTTTAAACGTACAGGCAAAGACATCCTTCTTTTTACATATAGTGTAATGTTAGTCTCTCACAGGTTGATATCCCCTTATGGAGGTGAAGAGATGTCTGCACTATTTACCGCACTAGGCTATTTCTTTAAAGAATTGGTTTTCCTTGTTTCCTACGTAAAAAACAATGCGTTTCCTCAACCCTTGTCTGCTGCCGAAGAAAAGAGATATTTATCTTTAATGGAGCAAGGAGATCAAGAAGCGCGAAATCTTCTTATTGAACACAATCTCCGACTCGTTGCGCATATTGTTAAAAAGTTTGAAAACACAGGAGAGGATGCGGAAGATTTAATTTCAATTGGGACAATCGGTTTAATTAAAGCAATTGAAAGCTATTCTCAAGGAAAAGGTACAAAATTAGCTACTTATGCTGCACGCTGTATTGAAAATGAAATATTAATGCACCTGCGAGCGCTCAAAAAAACAAAAAAAGATGTGTCGCTGCATGATCCAATTGGCCAAGATAAAGAAGGAAATGAAATCAGTTTAATTGATGTATTAAAATCAGAATCAGACGATGTGATTGATATGATTCAACTAAATATGGAATTAGAAAAAATAAAAGAATACATCGATATTCTCGATGATCGAGAAAAAGAAGTAATTGTTGGTCGCTTCGGCTTGGATCTACAGGATGAAAAAACCCAGCGAGAAATTGCAAAAGAATTAAATATTTCAAGAAGTTATGTTTCGCGAATTGAAAAGCGAGCGCTAATGAAAATGTTTCACGAATTTTACAGAGCCGAAAAAGAGAAAAAAAAGAGCGGAAAGAAGGAGAGTTAATCCTTCTTTCCGCTCTTTTTTTAAAACAATTTCCAAATAATAATCCGCAGCAAACACATCGTTACTCCCCCTATTACTTATTTAGGTGGAATCTTTCTCCACAAGCAGCCATACAACGATATATCCTTTTTGATTAATCATCATTCATCCACTCCTTTCTACTGTTTAAATTAGAAATGACGATAAAATTCATACTTGCGGTCTTTTATTTCTTCTTCTAATTGTCTTACATACTGTTCATGCTTAATTTCTGCCTCTGAGTATTGACGGGGCTTTATGGTAATAGTTAAAAAGAAAATGTTCAATGTCATTACAATCACCTCCTTATACACAAAAAACCACAGTTATGCATAAGCATCCTGTGGCTGAAAAATAATAAAAACCACAGGGCTACTATTCGCACCTGTGGTGAATTAACGTGTTTTAACGATCAAGGCAAGAAAGTTACTTGATACAGGAACACGGCCGAATAGTATACGTATATAGACGATTTTTGAACATAGTTGAAACTGGATGACCCATAACTGATAAACGTCTTAACATATGACTCGACCTCCTTTTAATAAAGTATTTTCCTTACAATGGTAATTATATCCACGAACTTATAAAAAGTAAACTGTTTTTTTGAAAAATAGGGAATTTTTTTATTTCTTCAACCCTCAAAAAAAAGACGATGAATGATCGCCTTTTTTATCTATTATTCTTTTTCTTTCATTAGTTCTTTTTTCAGTTTTTTAGTTTGATAACTAAAATAAAAAGCAAGGGCAGTAAAAAGAATAACGATAGCTTCCATTATTCCAAGCTGCATGTCACTTTTTTCGCCTTGGCCAATCATAACACCAATGTACAAGAATGTACTCACAGCTAGAAGGACGTAAATAAAGCGGCTGTAATCTTCAATTTTTGCTTTGATGTGTTGAGCTTTCATACAATCACCTTCTCAGTAGAATGTTATAACTCTACTCTATCATAGATCTATAGGTCTATAAAAATCCTATTTTTACCACTTTCATTTCAATGCTCTTTCTAAGTCTTCAATTAAATCTTCTACATCTTCAAGACCTACAGAAATACGAATTAATCCATCTGTAATTCCTAGCTCTTTACGTCGGTCACTTGGTATAGAGGCATGAGTCATTTTGGAAGGAATTGAAATAAGGCTTTCGATAGCTCCTAAACTTTCTGCTAATGTAAAATACTTCACTTTCCTCAGTACTTGTTCCGCTTTCTCTTCACTTCCTACATCAAAAGAAACCATTCCTCCAAAACCTCTTGCTTGCTTTTTAGCAATTAGGTGGTTTGGATGGGTTTTTAATCCTGGATAATATACTTTTGTAACAGCAGGATGATCAAGTAAAAATTCCACTATTTTCCTAGTATTAAATTCATGTTCTTCCATTCGTATTCCTAATGTTTTAATCCCTCTCATTAAAAGCCAAGAATCTTGAGGTCCCAAAACGCCTCCAGTGGCATTTTGAATAAAATGAAGGTCTTCAGCTAATTTAGGCGAATTCACAACGGCTAGCCCTGCTACAACATCACTGTGACCACCTAAATACTTAGTTGCACTATGCAGAACAATATCCGCTCCTTTTTCAATAGGATTTTGCCAATAAGGCGTACTAAATGTGTTGTCAACAATGGTAAGTAAATGATGCTGTTTAGCTACTGAAGAAGCCTGCTGCAAGTCAGTAATTTTCAGGAGAGGATTCGTTGGAGTTTCGATAAAAATGGCTTTTGTGTTAGGGCGAATTTCTTTCTCGATATTTTGAATATCGCTTGTATCAATAAAAGTAGCCTCAATGCCAATACGGCTCAGTACTTTTGTAATAACTCGGTACGTTCCTCCGTATACGTCATCTGTAATTAGCACATGATCTCCGCTGTTAAACAGCATAAATACAGCAGTAGTAGCTGCCATACCAGATCCAAACGCAAACCCAGCATATCCTCCTTCAATTTCTTTGATAAGTTCTTCTAGAGCGTGTCGTGTAGGATTACCGGTTCTCGAATATTCGTATCCTGTATGTTTTCCTGCTCCCTCTTGTTTATAAGTGCTCACTTGATAAATAGGAACAGAGACAGCACCCGTCTGTTCGTCGCCCACAATTCCACCATGAATTAACTGTGTTTTACGTTTCATTTTATCTTCCTCCACTGTAAATATTTTTACTTAAGTACCGTTCACTGCTATCGGGAAAAATAGTAACAATACGAGCGCCTTTTTCTGCATTTTTTGCTTCAAGCAGGGCTGCTTCAAAGGCTGCTCCTGAGGAACTCCCTACAAGCAATCCTTCTTTTAAAGCCAGCTCTTTCACTCTTTGAAAAGCATAAACATCTTCAACAGTATGAATAGCATTAAAATAAGAATGCTCCATATAACCAGGGATAAACTCCATTCCAATTCCTTCAGTTAAGTGAGGACCAGATTTCCCTCCGTTTAAAATTGAACCTTCTGGCTCAACGATAACCGTTTTTAGGGAAGGATTTTTTTCTTTCAAAAATTTCGCTGTACCCATAAATGTTCCACCTGTACCTGCTCCAGCTACAAACACGTCAATTTTTCCGTCAAGCTGTTCATATATCTCTGGCCCTAAGGTTTTATAATAAGTCATAGGGTTGGCTGGATTAGCAAACTGTTGAGGACAGTAAGAACCAGGTATTTCATGCAGCAGTTCTTGAGCTTTGCTTATAGCACCTGTCATACCAGCTTCAGTAGGCGTTTGAACAACAGTTGCGCCCAAAGCCTTCATAAGCACCTGTTTTTCAATACTGAATTTCTCTGGAACACATAGTATGACATTTATTCCGTGCTGAAGAGCAGCTAAAGCCAGCCCAATCCCCGTATTCCCAGCAGTAGGCTCAATCACTGTTCCACCTGGCTTCAGTCTTCCAGAGCCAAGAGCTTCTTGCAGCAGTTCTTTTCCTAAACGATCTTTTACACTTCCTCCTGGATTAACATATTCCAGTTTGGCAAATATCCTGATTTTCCGAGGTAAATCAAATTGTGTAATCTCAATCATAGGTGTGTTTCCAATCAATTCATGAACGTTTTTGGCTAACTTCATAATCTTGAACACCTCGCTATCGAAATAATATAACTTAACATATAAATAAAGTCGGAATTGAAATAAAAATATAGTCTACACCCCATGTTATGACAAACAATGCTGAGTGTAGACGAAAACAAACTCTATATTTTATGAAAAGCTTATTTTAATTTTGTAATAAAATTCAATACTAATTTCGTTGAATTAACAGCTGCTTTTTCTAAAAATTGCTCAAAAGAAACATTTGATTCTTTGCCGGCGATGTCAGAAAGAGCACGAAGAATGACAAACGGTACGCCAAATTGATAGCATACTTGAGCAACAGCCGCTGCTTCCATTTCAGCTGCGTACAGTTCTGGAAACTTAGAGCGAACAAACTCTACGCGCACAGGGTCGTTCATGAACGAATCTCCCGTAGCAATTAATCCTTTTACAATTTTCATATCCGTTACTTCAAGAGCACTTTCTTCAGCAAGACGAACTAGTTTTTCATCTGCTTTAAAAGCTGCAGGCAAGTTTGGTACTTGACCATATTCGTAGTTGAATACCGTTACATCTACATCATGATGACGAACTTCTGTTGAAATAACCGCATCACCTACGTTTAATTCTGGATGGAAACCGCCTGCTGATCCTGTGTTAATAACATAATCTGGCTTGAACTTTTCTAATAAGATGGCTGTAGATAACGCCGCATTTACTTTTCCAATACCTGATTTTAACAATACAACTTCCACGCCGCTGATTGTTCCTGTCGAGTATTCACATCCTGCGATTACTGTTTCTTGACGATTCTCAATCTTATCGCGTAAAATCGTCACTTCTTCTTCCATTGCTCCAATGATTGCTACTTTCATTTTAAAACCTCTTTCTACTATTGTTTCGTTGCCTCTAACACCCATACAAAGTGATTAAATTGTGTAAAGGTTATGTGAAAACCATTGCTTTCAAAGATCTGCTTTAAGACGGGAATAGTTGTATAATACTCCCTCTCTAAATCTTCCGCTAGTTGCGTATACCCTTTTTGTTTTGCCTGAACAATGGTATTAGCAAATGAATCCGCTGTTTCAAACATTGTATCAGCAAACACTATTTTACCACCGGTTTGAAGTAACTTTCCATAGTTTATCACAGCTTCTTCTTTTTCTTTATCTGTTAAATGATGAAATGCGTACGTACTAACTAAGCTCCCTGCTGGAAACAGTGATGTATCAAATTGCAAAAAGTCTCCTGGCGTGACTAAAACATCTGCCCCTAATTTCTGATGCGCCAATTGTCTCATTGGCACTGACGGCTCAATTCCTACTACCGTAAGTTCTTTTTCTAAAAGTTTTTTTGTTAAGTTTCCAGTGCCTGTTCCAAATTCTATGACATGCCCTATTGAACGGTCTGCTACATATTCTAAGATTTCATTATAATTGCGGAATACTTCTCTATACTGTTCATCTTTCCCGCTTACTGATGCATCATACTCATTAGCCCATTTTTCAAAGATATCTAAAAACTCTAGACCCATAAAAAAATGCCTCCTTATAACTAATAATTCTTATGGATATAGTATGTTTTTAGTTGTCGTTTGTTCTTCATTTATAAATTTTTTAAGCTTTTAACTTTCTATTTGCTATACTATAGTAATGAGGTAAGGAGGTCATAAGATGAATTTTGAATTTGAAATGATTGAAGATAAAATAGAATTTTTTGAAGCGCCTGACGTTAAAATGCTTGAAAAACAAATTGCTGAAAAAATTGATCAAAATAAAGCGATTTTGCTTGAGGTGCATAGCGTATCTCATCAAATGTCTGTGGACTATGAACAAGGTAAAAAACTGTACTCTGCAGTTGTTCATTTCAAATTAAAAAAGCAGCGCTAGCGCTGCTTTTCTTATTGAAGCTTATCCACCACTGCCGGCTTCCAGCCTTCTCCATCTACCCATTCAATTTGAACACGATACTTTGTTGATGAGTTGCCTTTAGGACTAACCGTAGCTACAGCTTTACCTACACCACCGTTATTCCCTAAACGCCATACTGTCATATTGCTTGGGCTAATGCCTGACCCTTCACCTACAGCTTTTAGCATTTCATTCCAATCCGTTGATCCTTTTTTATATGTTGCTGCAGGTGCATCTTGTGACGTACCTACTGAATCCCATGAAGGATCTACCTTGCGTTCTGCCACGCCAGGCTCTGGATTTTTCTCTACCTCAGCCTGCGAATCCGAGTCGTTTGATTCTTCATCTGTTACTTGATCATCTGTGGACTGATCATCTTCGGAGCTTTGTTCATCTTCAGAACTTTGATCGTCTGTTGCTTGATCATCTTTCGAAGAATCATCTTCTTTTTTAGCCGTCTTGTCCGTTTGTTGATCATTTGTTTGCGGATTAGTTTGATTTGTTTCCGCTTGGTTATCCGATTTATCCTTGTTTCCAAGAATCATCGTACCACCGACAAATACAATTAAAACTGCTACAACAGCAATTAACAGATTATATAATCGGTTTACTTTTTTTTCTTTGTTTTCGTGTCTTGAAGAACGATTGTTATTCATTGCTACAATTTCCTCCAACTTTTATAATGCTTTATTCTAACATGTGTTTTCTTATACATGAAGCATCAAAATTTATTTGAAGTATATTTGTAATATTTTTTACAAATTCTTCTTATTTTAACGTGTATTTAAGTCATACATCCCTTTAACAATATCATAAAATACGCTGTTTGTGGGAGATATCGCACTTTTTGTATTTAAATCCACTACTACCATGGCATATTTCGGATCATCTGCAGGAAAGTAACCTGCAAACCATTTATTGACGATATCGTCTTTCACATTGATTTCAGCAGTTCCTGACTTTCCTGCCACTTCATAAGGAAGCGTTTGAAACCTTCTTCCTGTTCCTTTTTCGCTCTGTACAACGCTTTTTAGAAGCTGCTGCATAGAAGCTGCTGTTGCTTCATTAATAGTGTCTCCTTTTAGCTCGTGCTCCTTAAACTTATACAATGACGTGTTGTTTTTATACTCTAGGGCATCTACAGCTTTTACCTGCTTCTTTTCTCCTCCGCGCGCAATTGTCGCCATCATATTTGCTACTGCAAGCGGAGTCACTTTTACGTCAAGCTGTCCAATTGCCGTTTGTGCTACAGCATTTGGTACTTTTTTTTCTCCTTCATTTGTCCAGACTCTTCCCGTCTTTTCTCCTAAAAACTGCCTAAAATGCTCAAAGTGAAACACATCACCCGTCCATCCTACAGGCTCAATAAGACCTAATTTATCGGCATATTGTTCAAGGATATTCGGATTAGATGTTATCATTTCTTTTGCAAGCTGGGCAAACGTTGCATTACAGCTTTGCGCAAAGCTTTCTTCAAACGTCAGCTGCCCTTTTTGATGATCTTCTTCTACATTATTTCCATAAATACTTTTATCACAGTTATAGATAAAAGAAGGCTGAATTTTATTTTGTTCAAGCGCTGCAGCTGCTGTTACGGTCTTAAATATAGATCCAGGAGTTTGCGGCGTCAGCAAACGATTTTCTACGCTGTCTGAACCGTTTTGTTTTTTAAATGGATCTTTCTTATTAATGGAAGGCCTGCTGGCCATCGCAATTACTTTATTATTTTTTATATCAATTAAGACGGCTCCTCCGTCTTTTAACTTATAATGATTTAATGTATTCTCCACTAGCTCCTGAGCAGACAAATCAAGGGTCGTACGCACGCTGACTGGGTAATAAGGGTTAGCTGTGCCCGTATATTTTACATCGATGCCAAACATAGGCCCGCCTAAGCGATCAACATGATAAAGAAGCTTAGACTCTTGTTCAGGCAACAAAAACTCGTCAAAAGCCCTCTGCATCCCTGAGATGCCTACAGGCGTAGTTGATTTAATTGCCCCATTTTTCAATTTGTCACTGTACTTCTCTTCAATTATTTTTTTGCTTTGGGCCTCTAATCCGATTAAATGCTCAGCAAGAGGAACCGGACGTTCATCTTTTAAAGGAATTCCAAACACGCCAGGTACCTTTAATGCATTTATTTTTTCAACTTGTGAATGCGATAATTCTTTCGTAATAACAACCGGTGTTTTAGCATTTGCTAGTCTGTTAGTTAGTTCCTGTGGTTGAATGCCCACAATTTCGCTTACTTGCTGAACAGGCCACTTCATTTTTTCTAAAAACGGAAACAAGACTAAGCGATTATGCGTGATAGATGTTAAAGACTGTCCATTTTCATCTTCAAATTTCCCTCGTCCGTCGTCTACCACCATTTCCTGCGTACGCTGTTTTACGCTTCCTTCAATTAAGTTAATATTTTTGTCGGTAAAAGATTCCGTGCTGACAAGCTGAAGCTGAACAAGCCGTGCTCCTAGTCCACTAATTAATAACAGAATAAAAATAAGAGTAATATAAATTCGCTTGTGAATTATTTTCATGACTACACCTCACTCTTTACAAGTGTCGACGTTGCCATTACTTTTAAAACCATTATCTTAAGAAATATTCATTCTTTTTTTCATTTCACAAAAAAACTTGCTGAAGCAGCAAGTTTTTATGATTCATTTTCCATTAAAAATTGTTGAGTTGTTCTTAACTTTCCTATTTTCGGAAAGATGTAAGAAAGCGTTGCTTCATGCTCTTCTTTTGTAAATGTCGCCATAGCATCCGTAATGAAAATTTGGTTATATCCATACTGAAATGCTTCACGAGCCGTGCTTTCCACACCAATATTTGTTGCGATTCCGCAAAGGACAATTGTATCGATTCCTCTTCGGCGAAGCTGAAGGTCTAAATCTGTCCCAAAAAAGGCTCCCCACTGACGTTTTGTGACAATGTAATCATGCTCTTGCACATTAAGTCGTGAATCAAATTCTGCCCAGTCTGCAGGTCTTTCTTGAGGAGCAGATGATTTTTGATCCGTTTCTGGCTTCAACGCATCTTTTCCATCTTGAAAATCTACTCGTACAAAGCTAATAAATCCATTTTGTTCACGGAAACGATTCACAAGCTGAACCGATTTCTCCACAATTTCATCTCCGCCAATTGGAACAATCCCTTTTTGTAAATCAATTAAAACAAGCGCTGTTTTAGTGAAATCGATATCCTTCATCTTCATCTTCCTTTCTTACATATCTTTTATATTCTCTCCGCTTTTTAAAATCATATAAAAAAGCTGACGTGTGTCAGCTTTTTTACTTACAAGCATTCAGTAGAACGCTTCCAACCATATGTTTTACTTAACAGATACAATTTTCACTGACATATCTCCACCAGGAGTTTGAACAGTTACTTGATCTCCAATTTGTTTGCCCATTAGACTTTTAGCAATTGGCGAATCATTTGAAATTTTCCCTTCAAATGGATCTGCTTCTGCACTACCTACAATTGTATATGTTTCTTCGTCACCATCTGGCAACTCTACAAACGTTACGGATTTACCTAATGATACAATAGAAGAATTTTCTACATCTTCTTCAATGATTTTCGCATTGCGAATCATATTCTCAAGCGTTGTAATACGGCCTTCAACGAAAGCCTGCTCGTCTTTTGCAGAATCGTACTCAGAGTTCTCCGATAAATCTCCAAAACTGCGGGCGATCTTAATACGCTCTACAACCTCTTTACGTTTTACTGTTTTTAAATATTCAAGCTCTTGCTCTAGCTTTAGCTTTCCTTCTTCTGTCATTGGAAATACTTTTTCTTGTGCCATAATCCCTTCACTCCTTCTTGAACTCAAAATCTCTAGTGTATACAGTCAATTTCTGTATGTACAAAAAATTTTCCACTCTGTGGAAAAATCAGTTAATAGAGAAATGACAGCTTCAAAATAGAAGCTGCTCGTTTCTCTATTCTTTATAATGTTTGTGTTTAGTTAGCAGAATATGTCTGCATTGTCTTCAAAAAAATTCCTGCATCTATGCTATGTTATTATAAAATGGCATTTTGTTCAAGAATTGTTTGAATTTTAGTGACCATCAAGTCAATCGCTACGTGGTTTTGACCGCCTTCAGGAATGATAATGTCTGCATAACGTTTTGTTGGTTCAACAAACTGATTATGCATCGGGCGAACCACAGATACGTATTGATCAACAACTGACTCAAGCGTACGCTCTCGCTCTTTAATATCACGAAGCATACGACGAATGATACGAAGATCCGCATCTGTATCTACGTATAACTTGATATCCATTAAATTACGCAAGCGCTGATCTTCTAGGACAAGAATACCTTCTAAGATAATAACATCTTTTGGTTCTTCTCTAATTACCTTTTCAGAACGTGTATGAATTGCGTAATCATATACCGGTTTGTCAATGCTCTCATAATTTAATAAGTTTTGCAAGTGTTCAATCAGCAAATCATTATCAAATGCTAAAGGATGATCGTAGTTTGTTTGCAAACGCTGTTCGAACGGTACATCGCTTTGATCTTTATAATAATAGTCTTGCTCAAGAAGCATAATAGAATGCCCTTTAAAATATTCATAAATAGCTTTGGTTACAGTTGTTTTACCAGAACCGGATCCACCAGCGATACCGATTACAACGGGCTTTTTCCCCATTTTATACTTAAATCCCCTTTCGCATCATGTTATATGAAAATAGAGGTTGGTCCACTTTAAATTTTACAATTTGCAGCGGATGACGCGCAGCATCTAATTCATTGCCGTCTTCGTCCCAAATTTTATCTATTTTTTGCGTAAAGTTTTTAATTTCCGGACCGAAAAACTCCACTTCTTCTCCCGGTTTAAAATAGTTACGCTGTTGTAATGTCACGATGCTTGTTTCTTCATCATAATTCAATACTAAACCGGCAAAATCAAATTTTGTTTTCTTGCCGTGTACGCCAAACATTTGCTCATCTACTCCCGGAACGCCTTCAAAGAATGCCGGAGCCGTATCGCGATTTGCACATTTGTCTAGCTCATCAAGCCATTCTTTTTGAATAATAAAATTCTCAGGATCTGCACAGTACGCGTCAATCACTTTACGATATACACTCACGACTGTTGCAATATAATGAATTGACTTCATGCGTCCTTCAATTTTTAAGCTATCAATACCCAGCTCAATCATTTGAGGGATAGATTGAATTAAATTTAAGTCTTTTGGACTCATTGCAAACGGATCGTCTTGCTCATCAAATAATGCCGTTTCCGTTTTACCATCTTCTACTTTAAATAAATCATAGTCCCAACGGCATGATTGACAGCAGCCTCCACGGTTTGAATCACGCGCTGTCATATGGTTACTTAGCACGCAGCGGCCTGAATAAGCAATACACATCGCTCCATGAATAAAAGCTTCAATTTCAATATCCACTTTTTCTTTCATTTCGCGCATTTCTTCAGCACCCGTTTCACGAGCAAGTACAACACGTTCTAACCCCTCTTCTTTCCAGAACTGAACGGCTTTCCAGTTTGAAAGTGATTGTTGTGTACTTAAATGTACTTCAAGATTAGGTGCAACGCGTCGACAGGTTTCGATGATTAACGGATCAGCTACGATGATTCCAGAAACACCAGCGCGCTCTAATCCCATTAAATAGTCTTCAAGTCCGTCCATATTTTCATTGTGAGCAAAAATGTTTGTTGTAACATAAATACGTGCGCCGTATTTGTTTGCGAACTGAACACCTTCTGCCATTTCTTCAAATGTAAAGTTATCTGCATTTGAACGAAGGCCAAACTCTTTTCCTCCGATAAATACAGCATCTGCTCCATAGTGTACGGCAACTTTTAATTTTTCAAGGTTACCGGCTGGAGCTAACAACTCAGGCTTCTTAGTAATAACTCGTTTACCTTCTACTACAGCATCGATTTGAACAGCCATCGTTTGTACCTCCTTTGTTTATCTTTCTTTGCATGCTTCTTAATATACCGTTTCTTTAAAGAAAAACCCTGTGTCTAACGGGCGGTTAATTGGCTGCAAGCTTTCAATTTCTTCTAACAAATCGTCTTTAACGTTTTCGTATTCTTCACGATCATCTACACATAAATCAATCGCTTGACGATATTTTTTTGTTACTTCTAAAATATATTGTGGTGACTTTAATACGCCGTCAATTTTGAATACATCTACTTCAGCGTCAATCATTTCTGACAGCTCATCAATAATACACATATCATTTGGACTCATAATATGCGTTCCATTTTCATCTTCGAAAATCGGATACTTATTATTTCGCTCCTTATCAAGTAAAAACATATCTTTTTCTACTTTACGATTTTCAATTTCCATGACTTTTCCTTGATATTCAAAGTAGTTGCCAAGAAGTGAACGTTTTGATTGGAACATACACGTCATGCCATGCACCTGAACTTCAATTTCTACTTCTGCTTTTTCTTTGATATCAATAATGCTGTCCATGCTTAGCTCACGAGCAAGAACTGCACGCTTAGCTCCCTTACGACCCCAGTAGTTACATGAATACCAGTTTGTTCCCGTTGTCTCGGTACTCCAATGCATCTTCATTTCTGGAGCTGTTTCACGCACTGCCATTAATACAGCAGGGTCTCCAAATACAATTGCATCCACGCTTGCTTCTTTTAAGAATAAAATATATTCATTTAATTCATCGATTTTATCATTGTGAAATAATCCGTTCATTGCTACATAGACTTTTGCATCATGCTGATGAGCAATATTCACTGCTTCTACGATATCTTCACGTTTGAATTCACCTGCCAAACGCAAGCCGTAGCGCTGTTCACCAACCATAATGGCTGTTGCTCCCGCTTGTAGTAACGATTCGATTTCCGAAACTGCAGTTGGTGTCACTAATAGTTCTGGTTTTTTCATTCTTGTTCACCTCTTTTAATACTAATCGCGATTCCGTCTCCAATAGGGAGAATAGTTGTATAATAATCGGGATGGTCCATCAGCCACGTATTGTATGCCTGAATCTTTTTAATCAGGCTGCGACGTCGACGTGTTTCTACTTCTGCCAAATCGGTCGCTACGTGACCTTTAAATAGTACGTTATCCGAAATAATCATTCCTTTGGAAGAAAGCATCGGCTCATAATGTTCAAAAAAACGCTGATACTGACCTTTAGCTGCATCGATAAAGACTGCATCATAAGGACCATGACGTTCGATTTCATCTCTAAGCTCTAGTGCATCTCCAAACAACGACACAATTTTATCTTGTTTTCCTGCGCGTTCAATAAACTCTTGCGCTTTTTGGTAACGCTCTTCATTTCGTTCTACCGTAACCACTCGTGCCTTGGGAAGCGCATGAGTCATCCGAATAGACGAATACGCAATCGCTGTTCCAATTTCTAATATATGTTTTGGCTGATGAAGACGAAGAATCTGCAATAGCGTTTCAACACCGATCAATTCCATAATCGGCACGTGATGTTCTTTTGCATAAGCTTCCATTTCTTCAATGAGCTCCTGGCGCTTAGGGATAAGCTGTTCCACATACTGCTCTACGTTTTGTAAAAGCAAAACACTTCCTCCGTTCTCAGAAGTACATTTTACATTATGTTTTCATAACGTTTCATTACTGCAAAATAGTAAGACAACTAGTCTATTATAAGTTTTTTTCGTTTTTACGTAAACCCGATATATTTTAACATAAAAGATGGGGAATGCGAAGTATCGCGATTCCCCAATTTTAAATTTCCAATTATTTTTCGGTATTTTCCTTCTCTTTACCTGTAATATGCTTAGCTTTTTCTTTATTATGTTCTTCTAACGTTTTTGTAAAAATAACTTTTCCTTCCGGCGTAGCCAAGAAGTATAAATAATCTGTATTGGCTGGATGCAACGCAGCTTTGATTGACATTAAACCAGAGCTGGCAATTGGTCCTGGAGGCAATCCTTTTACTTTATACGTATTGTAAGGAGAGTCTACTTCTAAATGCTTATAGAACACACGATCTTTATGCTCGCCTAACGCATACAAAACGGTTGGATCCGTTTGAAGAGGCATATTTTTTTCAAGACGATTATAAAAGACGCTGGCAATTTTTTCTCGGTCAACTTTTTCAGTCGCTTCTTCTTCAATTAGAGATGACATTGTTAACAGTTTATGTGCACTGAATTTTTTCTTCTCCATTTGCCCACTGTACTGACCTAATACATTATTTGTTTTCCCTACCATTTTATCCAATATTTCATCTAACGACACGTTTTTATCATAAAAATCATACGTAACGGGATATAAATAACCTTCTAGCGGATGTTTAATATCTTTTTGCATCACTTCATCGGTTACTAAATCTGGATACTTTTCTTTCATTTTACTAATAAATTCCTTATCGTCTAGCTTTTTCATGACTTCATCTTTTGTAAACTTTGTATTTTTAGCAATGATATCAGCTATTTCGACAAGTTGACGGCCTTCTGGAATGGTGACACGAATATCAGGTCGTTTTGAAACCTCGCCTTTTTCCATTTTTTCAACCATTTCCCCTAAGCTCATAGAAGGAGAAAATAAATACGTTCCAGCTTGAAATCCAGAAACATGGGTTAATTTTACGTAATAGCGAAATGCACTTTTACTTTTAATTAAATCCTCTTTTTTCAATACCGCGCCAATCGATTGGACAGAAGAACCTTGTGGAATGGTCACATTTACTTTTTTATTGCTGTTTCGATCCACGGGTGTTAAGCGGGATTGAGCATAGAAAAATGCCCCGCCTACAAGTAAAAGAAGCACGATAATTGTAATAAAAATAACTCGTTTTTTTCTTGAACGATTAGGTGGTAAAAATGTTTGTTGCGACAAGCAGCTTCCTGGTTAAATCTACTTCTATAAAAGAAGATACAACCAGTTTCACCTCTTTTCTTCTTGATTTTTTATAAGTATTAACTAACAGAGAGGATACATGAGATTGCGATTCATTCGTATCTCCTATAGGTGTGAGATGGTATCGCTTCCTTAAACTATCTCCTCTTATAAAATTTTTCCATGATTTATGTTATTGTCTGCCCAAAGTCTAGTTTCATCCGTTCAAACAATGAATTCTTTTATTAAAACGCATTCTCACACGCAGGAATTATTATACTACAATTTATCTTATTTTTCGTCATTATCATACAATCTGCCCTAAGAATGCAAGGAAAAACCTTTTTATATCTAAAAAGAACAGCCACTACGTAAAAAAAAGCTGATAACGGTTGTCATCAGCTTTTTCACTATAATTATTCGCCTTCTTCGTCAAGGAATGTGTTAACCATTTCCTCAACCATGTCCCACTCTTCTTCTGTTTCAATCGGTTGAAGCTCACCGTCTTGACCATCTTCACTTGGTGTAAAAGCAGATGCATGAATTTCAATTTCTTCTTCATCATCTTGGTCTGCTCCGATTGGATAGTAGATTACATATGATTTGTTATATTGATCAGAATCAAATGTGAATAAAATTTCGCATAGCTGCTCATTTCCATTCTCATCGACGATTGTAATTTTATTTTCTTCTACGCTCATATTTGCACCTCATTTTATATTGTAAGCTCTTAGCTTAACTTTTTCTTCAGCGAAAAGCAAGCTGTTGAGTTATTTCACTTCCCTTTTACGTACAAAAGAAATATGCAAAAGGGAAATTCATAACTTGCCAGCTTAGGCAAAGGCTGCTGCTTTTCTTATTGCTTGCTGTCCAAATATCCTTGAAGAATCATAACAGCTGCCATTTTATCAATTACTTTTTTGCGTTTCTTGCGGCTCACATCAGCAGACAGCAGTACTCGCTCTGCTGCCATCGTCGACAAGCGCTCGTCCCACATCATCGTTTCAATGTTAAGTTTTTCTTTGACATTGTCAGCAAACTCGATGCACGCTTCGCCTCGAGGGCCAATCGTACCATTCATATTTTTAGGAAGACCCACTACGATTTTCTCTACGGAATATTCATCAATTAACTGCTGTAAGCGAGGATATGATTGCTCCATCTGCTCATCTGCAATTTTAATTGTTTCAATTCCTTGCGCTGTCCATCCCATTTCATCGCTAACTGCCACACCGATTGTTTTGGTTCCTACATCTAATCCTAATACGCGCATTTATGAATCCTTTCGATGCTGTTGTAAATAAGATTTAACAAGTTCTTCAATGAGCTCGTCTCGCTCTAACTTGCGGATTGTGTTTCTCGCATCGTTATGACGAGGAATGTAAGCAGGGTCTCCTGATAACAAATACCCAACGATTTGGTTGATCGGGTTGTAGCCTTTTTCTTGCAGTGCGTCGTAAACCGTAAACAATACTTCATGTACGTTTGTTTCAGCTGGCTCATCTTGAAAATTAAATTGCATCGTTTTATCAAATGAACTCACGGTCCCACCTCACTCTCTTAATTTGTGAACACATTGTGCACTATGCTAAGTCTTATTTATATTGTACACCAAGAAAGAGGAGAATTAAACGGATTTAACCCATTCTTCTACAGTGCCAAGTGCTTTTTCAATTTGGCTAGCGTCTTTCCCTCCAGCTTGCGCCATGTCAGGGCGTCCGCCTCCGCCTCCGCCGCAAATCGTCGCTACTTCTTTGACAAGTTTGCCGGCATGATGGCCTTTAGCAATTAAATCTTTTGTTACACCTGCAATAATATTTACCTTTTCACCTTGTGGAGAAGCTAATACAATCACGGCAGATTCTAATTTTTGTTTTAAATCGTCAACCATTGCACGAAGGTTATTCATATCCGTTGCATTTACTTTCGCTGCTAGTACATTTACACCATTAATGTTTTGCACGCGGTCAACGAGATTGCCAGCTTCAATATTGCCAAGTTTTGTAGACAGTGAATCATTTTCACGCTGAAGGTTACGGATTTCTTCTAGTAACCCTTCAACGCGCCCTACTAAATCACGGGGGTTGGATTTTACTTTTGCTGCAGCTTCTTTCAGTAAGCCTACTTGATCATTCATTAACTGATATGCAGCTTTTCCAGTTACAGCTTCAATACGTCGAGTACCTGCACCGATTCCGGATTCTGATACAATTTTAAATAAACCGATAACAGATGTATTTGGCACGTGACACCCACCACATAATTCTAAGCTGTAGTCACCTACTTGTACTACGCGCACGATATCTCCGTATTTCTCACCAAATAGTGCCATTGCGCCCATCGCTTTTGCTTCATCAATTGCTTTATTTTCGATTTGTACAGAGATGCTGTCCCAAATCTTTTCATTAACGATTTGTTCAATTTTCTCAAGCTCTTCCTGTGTCACTTGGCCAAAGTGAGAGAAGTCAAAGCGCAAGCGATCCGCTGTTACTAAAGAACCTGCTTGATTAACATGTGTTCCTAACGTATCCTTTAATGCTTGATGCAATAAATGCGTTGCCGTATGGTTTTTCACAATAGCACTGCGGTTTTCTTCATCAATTGTCGCCGTATATGTTTCACCTTTTACAAGCTCACCGCTTGTTATAGATACCGTTTGGACATTTTGACCGTTTGGCGCTTTTTGAACGTCTTTTACTTCAGCTGTTCCGGTAGCGCTTTGGATAGTACCTTGATCCGCAATTTGACCGCCGCTTTCTGCGTAGAATGGCGTGTGGCTTAAGATGACTTGCGCTTCTGTTCCAGCTTCAGCGCGGTCAACAAGCTCACCGCCTACAATAATTGCTTCAACAACTGTTTCTACTTTATTTTTATCATAGCCAACAAACTCACTTGCAGCCGTTACTTCGCCAAGTACGCCACCTTGAACTTGCATAGAACTAGAATCTTGACGAGCAGCACGTGCACGCTCACGCTGCGCTTCCATTTCACGTTCAAAACCTGCATGATCAATTTTCATATTCTCATCTTCTGCATATTCTTCTGTTAATTCAACAGGGAAGCCGTACGTATCATATAAACGGAAAACGTCTTCGCCTTGTACTGTATCACTGTTTTGCGCTTTTTCTTTTTTAATAACGGTTGCTAAAATAGCTAGTCCGTCATGTAATGTTTCATGAAAACGCTCTTCTTCATTTTTTACTACGCGCTGGATAAAATCCGTTTTTTTCTTTACTTCCGGATAGAAATCAACCATGATTTCACCTACTACCGGCACTAGCTCGTACATGAATGGACGATTAATGTTTAACTTTTTAGCATAGCGAACTGCTCGGCGTAACAAACGGCGCAGCACATACCCACGGCCTTCATTTGAAGGAAGAGCACCATCGCCTACAGCAAATGTTACGGTACGAATGTGGTCAGCAATGACTTTAAATGCCGTATCTTGCTCGTCATTTGTACGATATTTAGCGCCTGAAATGCTCTCTGTTGCTTCAATAATTGGCATAAACAAATCTGTATCAAAGTTTGTTTGCACATCTTGAATAACAGAAACCATACGCTCTAAGCCCATTCCTGTATCGATGTTTTTCTTTGGAAGCGGCGTGTACGTACCATCAGGATTATGATTAAATTGAGAAAATACAAGGTTCCAAATTTCCAAATAACGCTCATTTTCTCCACCTGGATACAATTCCGGATCAGTCAGATCATTTCCATATGCTTCTCCGCGATCATAAAAGATCTCTGTATTTGGACCACTAGGACCTTCTCCAATATCCCAGAAGTTACCTTCTAAACGAATGATGCGTTCTTTAGGCACGCCCATTTTTTCATTCCAGATTTTAAACGCTTCTTCATCTTCAGGATGAATCGTTACAGACAGCTTATCTGCGTCGAAGCCAATCCATTTGTCGCTCGTTAAGAATTCCCATGCCCATTGGATTGCTTCTTCTTTAAAATAATCACCGATAGAGAAGTTACCAAGCATTTCAAAAAACGTATGGTGGCGAGCAGTTTTACCTACATTTTCAATATCGTTTGTACGAATAGATTTTTGCGCGTTACAAATACGCGGGTTTTGAGGAATAACACGACCATCAAAATATTTTTTTAATGTAGCTACTCCACTGTTAATCCATAATAAAGATGGATCTTCATATGGAACTAAAGATGCGCTTGGTTCTACATCATGTCCTTTTTCTTTAAAGAAATCTAAATACATTTGACGAACTTGTGCTGACGTCAGTTTTTTCATGATTGCTCCTCCTTTAATACTCTTCTTATTTATAGACAAAAAAATGATGACATAAAAGCATCTATTTTCCTTATGTCCAAAAGCAATTGCTAGTTATTTGCACACAAAAAAACTCTCATCCCTGTAGCAGGGACGAGAGTTGAACTCGCGGTACCACCCTGATTATAAATGCCAAAAGCATTTATCACCTTCATAGCGTTAACGTTGCTGACACGGCAGGTTTTAGCCTGCACTCTGGACTAGCGTTCAGCTGCTCTTCGTTTAGCGCTTCTTTCAGCCAAGGAAGCCCCTCTCTAAAAACCAGTGTGCAACGTACTCGATCCATCATTGTGTTCAAAATATGTAGCGTTTTCTTATGGCGATATTATGACAAATTAACCGCTCTTTGTCAATGTTTGAGCGTATAAGAGCGGATATGCAAAATCGATATTTTAATGACTGCTAAAATGGGCACAGCTAAAATCAGACCTACTACCCCTCCAAACTCTCCTCCTAGAAGGAGCGCAAGCATGATAAACAACGGATGAATATGAAGGCTTTTTCCTACGATGAGCGGAGACAGAACATTTCCTTCTAAAAACTGCAGCACAAAGATAATAATGACAATGGTAATAACCAATTTTATCGAGATCGTGGCTGCAATAATAGCTGCTGGAACCGCACCAATAATCGGGCCAAAATATGGGATAATATTTGTTACGCCAATAATAAAGCCTAAAAGAAGTGCATAAGGTACATGAAAGAACCACAGTGCCGCTGTGGCAATTACACCAATAATGAGACAAACAAAAAATTGCCCTCGAATATAGTTGCCCAGCGATTCATTCACATCCGATAAAAAACGCTTCCCTGGTTTGTGCCACTTTTTAGGTGTAACATAAGCTGTTGCTTTCTTAATAGAGGAAAAATCCTTCAACATATAAAAAACAATAAATGGAATAATGATTATAATCAAAAAGGAGGTAATCAATGATTTTAGTCCTTCCGCCACTTTTGTAAGCCACACGTTGAGCGTAGCTTCTACATCATCAATGCTGCCTTCAATTTTCTCGTGTATACCGTTTGGAAGTGAAGTTGTACGATCATGAATCGATTCTACCCAATGTCTATATGTATTCGTAAAATGAGGCAGCTGTTCGTTTAAATCTTTTACTTGTTCTACAAAAATAGGGTACGACTTATAGGCTCCAAATCCGATTCCTCCAAAAAAGACGACGTAGATCAGTAAAATAGCTAGGGGACGAGGCACGCCTTTATCATGTGTTTTTTCAATAAGCGGATGAAGTAAATATGTAATAAATGCCGCAATAAAAAAAGGCAGCAGTGCTTTTAAAATCATATAAATAACAGGCAGCCATAAAAACTGGACTTTAAAAAAGACTAATATGCACAGCAGCGCTAGTAACAACAGTCCGAATCTATAGAACCATTTGAATGAACTATCTTTCAACGTAAACTCCTCCTCTCTTCTATTTTTTGATAAAGAAAAGAGTTTATACATGCAGGTGCATTTTCTGCCTGCAAAAAAGCACTATTGCAGCTCAGTGCAATAGTGCTTCTTTTATTAGTGAATAGCTTTCATCATACGTTTACGCATTTTTTTCATATTTCTTTTTGTGAACATCTCTCGATCATCTGCCATTTTAAATGCATAAGCTCCAAGACCGAAAGCGACTACTGACGGAATGATTCTGCCCATTGCTCTTCCTCCCGGTAAAAAAGAATTAGAAATTGATTGTGCGCTCGTCGTCTGAGAACAAATCATCAAGCGAGCTCAAAGTCCCATCTTCTTCTACTTGGTGAGTATTAATTTGTCCTTTTGAAATAGTCATTTCAATAAAACAATTCCAGCAGTAATACTGATTTACACCAATTTTGCCAACGTCAATACTTTTACAGTTTGGACACTTAAACAAAGTCGACACCTCTTTATACGTTCTACTTATATAAACGCATTATGTCCACTTCTTTCCATATCCATACTTTATTTTCTGACAATTAGCAAAGAAGGATGGTAACAAAGGAGTTTATTTAACTCTTTGTTAGCATGCGAAAGGTTACATGAAATCATACGGCGTAACGTTTTCCATCCCAATATTTGCATCTTTCATAAATGGAATTTCCGGATCCTCTATATCGTTATCCAAGTTTTCTCGAAGCAAAGGCTGTAAATTCGTTTGTCGGACGCTATCTTCATTTCGGCTGACTCCAAGCTGAAAAGCTTCGTCTTCTCCGCATAAAATTAAAAACTGTTTGCTCCGTGTAACGGCCGTATAAAGTAAATTACGTCGGAGCATCCGGTAATAGCTTTTGACAATTGGAAGTACAACAATGGGAAATTCACTTCCTTGTGATTTATGAATGGAACAGCAGTATGCATGGGTTATTTGATTAAAGTCTTGCTTTGTGTAAGTCACTTCATTTCCTTCATATGAAATAACCAGCATATCTTGTTTTTCCGTATTTTCTTTGGCAAAGAAAACTGAGACGATTTCTCCCATGTCTCCATTAAATACGTTGCTATCCGGCTGATTTACAAGCTGCAGTACTTTATCCCCTACTCGGTACGTAATATCTCCGTGCTTAAGCTCTCTTCTTTGCTCAGAAGCCGGATTAAATAATTCCTGAAGAACTTCATTCAGTTTATCAATTCCTGCAGGGCCTTTATACATAGGAGCTAGAACTTGAATGTCTTTAGCCGTATACCCTTTTTTTAACGCATTCCCGCAAACTTGTTGCACGACGTTCGTGATGTGCTGTCCTTGACAACGAATGAAGGAACGGTCTCCTTGCTGCCTAGATAAATCTTCCGGAAGCTTTCCTTTTTTTATTTCATGAGCCAAATCAATAATTGACGACCCTTCCGCTTGCCTGTATACATCTGTCAGGCGGACGGTAGGAACTACTTCTGAACTCAGTAAATCTTTTAACACCTGTCCTGGACCTACTGAAGGAAGCTGGTCTTCGTCTCCAACTAAAATAACCTGTAAATTAGCAGGAAGAGATTTAAACAGCTGATGAGCAAGCCACAAATCTACCATCGATACTTCATCTACAATCAGTAATTTCCCGTCAATTGGATTCTCTTCATTATGATCAAATCCTTCTTGTCCGTTCCATTTTAATAATCTGTGAATCGTAACTGCGGGAAGTCCCGTCGCTTCGCTCATTCGTTTAGCAGCACGTCCAGTAGGGGCCACAAGTAACACAGGAAAAGCTTCATCTTTTTTATAATCCCCTGGGTTTAACGAACATCCGTGAAGTTCTGCATAGAGTTCGACTATCCCTTTAATAACCGTTGTTTTCCCTGTACCTGGTCCACCTGTTAAAAGGAGCATTGGAGACATTAAAGCGGTTTGTATTCCTTTGCGCTGAGACGGTGCATACTGCACATCTAATCGCTCTTCTAGCTCACCCAGAGCTAGTAAAAATTCCGATTCTGGAAACTGCTCTTCGTACTGTGTTTGAGCCATAATTTTTTGAATAGCTTTAACCAACCCTTTTTCAGCATAGAAAAGGGGCGGAAAATAAATTTTTTCGTCTTGAATAATAAGCTTTTTATCCGCTTTTAACGCGTCCACTTCTCTGGTAAGATCCATTTCAGACAGGTTCTCATGCCTGCTTTTTCGAAGAAGCTCGGCTGTTTTTCCATACAGCTGATCTGCCGTGACATATACATGTCCCATTTGATTACATTCTTGCTCAATTACATATAAAATACCTGCACGCAAACGATCAGGATGATTGGTTGCCATACCAAGCCTCTTTCCAAGTTCATCGGCTCGGCTAAAACCAATACCTTGAATATCTTCTACGAGCTGATAAGGATTATTTTGAACAATTTCAAGTGCTTCTTGTTTGTACGCTTGGAAAATCTTCATCGAAAGCTGTGGCCCAAACCCGAGGTCTGTTAGCTTTACCATTACTTCTTCTAACCCTTGATGTTCACGAAGCTGCGTGACTAAAGCTTCTGCCTTGTCGGCTGAAAGCCTCGGAACCTCTTTTAGCACAGACTCATTTTGCAAAATACGAAAAATCGCGCGTTCTCCTAAAGCGTCCACAATATTTTCAGCGGTTTTTTTACCGATTCCGTGGAATAAATCGCTAGATAGGTACTGAACAACCCCTTGCCTTGATTGCGGAAGTTCTTTTTTAAACTGTTCAACATGAAACTGCAGACCAAACTTTGGATGCTCTTTGAAGTCCCCGTAAAACGTGTATACTTCATCTTCATTAAGCTTAGGAAAATAACCTGTGACGACCGTTTCTTTATCTTCAATCTCTAAATTTGTTTTTTTGATCCGTATCCGCGTAACGTTATACAAGTTTTCTTCGTTATGAAAGACCGTTACAATCGACGTGCCGCTTATATAATGACGTTCCGGCTGTGAAGGGTTCACTTGTTCTTCGTTCATGTTATCCTTCCTTTACCCGCTTTCTTAATGTTCTAATGTAGACAGAACTTGTTTAGCATTTGCTGCCATTACGTGATCTGGCTGCACGTTTAAAGCTTCATCTAACATCTCAATCGCCTTGTCTTTGTCATCTTTCATGGCATACGCTACGCCTAAATTATAAAAAGCATCGGCATGTTCTGGTTCTTGATTTACTACTTTAAGAAATTCAGCAATTGCTTCATCTACCATTTCGAGCTGTGCTAAACAAAGACCGTACTGAAATTTTGCTTCTACATCATGTTCGTTTAGTTCTACCGCTCGCTGAAGATAAGGCATCGCAAAACGAATTTCTTCCATATGAAACAGCGTTAAACCAAGCATAAAGTACGCATCAGATGAATCTAAGCCTTTTTTGATTGCTAAATCAAAATAGTGCTTTGCTTGCTCAAGCTGCTCTGCGTTAAAGTAAATGTTTCCTGCTCCGTAATAAGCTGTTGCCGTTTCTTCATCTAATTCAATCGCGCGTTCATAAAATTTTAAAGCACGATCCATTTCACTAACAGCCGCTAGCAAATTGCCAAAATTCACATACACAATTGGATCTTTTGGATTATCTTCAATTGCTTCTGAAAATGTTTTAGCTGCCTCTTCAAATTTTCCTTCCTGCATATACTGAATTCCTAGCTGATTTTTATCCGTCATTTTTTCGTTCACTCCACTGTTTTAGTTAGGATTTAAAAGACTTTCACATCATGAAAATCTAGAATATGTAAGTTATTAGTTTACCCAATAATTAAAGTATATCATAGAAAAACCTCAGCTATATACGGCTGAGGTTTTTAGTTCTTGCTTGTATGAATTATACGTACCAGATTTGCTCTTCTTCTTGAAATACTTTGTCAATAGTTGCTCCACCAAGACATTCGTCATCCTTGTAAAACACAACTGCTTGACCTGGCGTAATTGCACGCACAGGTTCAGCAAAAATAACTTTAATTGTATCATCATCAACTTTTTCAACTGTTACTGCTGAATCAGTTTGACGATAGCGGAATTTTGCTGTGCACGTCATTGGTGACGACCAGTCACGGCCACTTATCCAGCTGACATTTGTTGCTGTAAGAGATGTAGAATAGAGCAGCTCATTGTGAAAGCCTTGATCGACGTATAAAACATTTTTTTCTAAATCTTTTCCAACTACAAACCAAGGTTCGCCGCTACCTCCGATACCTAAACCATGGCGTTGACCAATCGTATAGTACATTAGACCGTCGTGCTTTCCTTTCACTTCGCCATCAAGCGTTTGCATCACGCCTGGCTGTGCAGGAAGATACTGACTTAAAAATTCTTTAAAGTTGCGTTCACCAATAAAACAAATACCTGTGCTATCTTTCTTCGTTGCTGTAGCAAGTCCTGCTTCTTTCGCAATTTCCCGCACTTTTGATTTCTCAATTTCACCAATCGGGAACATTACTTTTGACAGCTGATCTTGTCCTAATTGATTTAAGAAATACGTTTGATCTTTATTTCCATCCACACCTCGAAGCATTTTATACTCACCGTCACGATACGCAACGCGTGCATAATGTCCTGTCGCTAGATAGTCTGCTCCTAGCGTCATTGCATGCTCTAAAAAGGCTTTGAATTTAATTTCTTTATTACACATTACGTCAGGATTCGGTGTACGACCTGCTTTATATTCATCTAAAAAGTAGGTAAATACTTTATCCCAATATTGTTTTTCAAAGTTGACCGCATAGTAAGGAATACCAATTTGATTACATACGCGAATAACATCGTTATAATCTTCAGTCGCAGTACAAACACCATTTTCATCTGTATCGTCCCAGTTTTTCATAAAGATTCCGATCACATCGTATCCTTGTTGTTTTAATAAAAGAGCTGCCACAGATGAATCAACGCCTCCGCTCATTCCGACTACTACACGTGTATCTTTAGGTGATTTTGTCAACTTCGCCACCTCCGTTTTCTTCATTTTAATTAAATAATTCGCTAAAAAGCGAAAGAAACGACACAAACCATCAGTGAGGGATGAAGACCCTACTGATGGCTGCTATTTACATCGTTAGTCGCTTAACGATGTTTGCTGTTTGACGTGCGGTTTTTTCAATTTGCTCAGCCGAGTTTCCTAAGCCAAAACTAAATCGAATAGAAGTTGTTAAACGTTCAGAACCTTTTCCAAACATAGCAACAAGCACATGAGAAGGATCAATCGCTCCCGCCGTGCAAGCTGAACCGCTCGATGCTGCAATTCCTGCTAAATCTAAATTCACGAGCATCGATTCAACATTTGTTTTTGGGAATGATAAATTTAACACATGTGGCAGAGAATTTTCAAGATGTCCGTTAATTTCAAATGAAATACCTTCTTCTTTCAACACAGCTACCATTATTTCTTTGTATCTTCTATAATCATCTGCACGTGTTTGCAGCGTTTGTTGCGAAATTTTTACAGCTTCTTCAAACCCGACAATACTTGTCATGTTCTCGGTGCCAGCTCGTCGTTTGCGTTCTTGTTCTCCTCCAAATAGCAACGGAGACAAAGAAACGTGAGCAGCTGCATATAAAAAGCCAATTCCTTTTGGTCCGTTAATTTTATGAGCCGAAACGGATAAAAGATCGACACCTAATTGTTGCACATTTAACGGAATTAATCCATAAGCTTGCACTGCATCCGTATGGAAATATGCACCATGCTCTTTTAATAGCGCACCAATTTGTTCAATTGGCTGAATAGCACCTACTTCATTATTTCCAAACATCACTGACACAAGAATTGTTCGATCCGTTAGGGCTGATTTTATTTCATCCACTGACACTTGTCCGTACTCGTTAACTGGCAAATATGTCACTTCAAAGCCCTGTGTCTCTAAATATTCACACGTATGAAGCACAGCGTGGTGTTCAATTTGCGTGGTAATAATATGATTTCCTTTATGGCGGTTTGCAAGAGCTACTCCGATCAGTGCCATATTATCTGCTTCTGTTCCACCACTTGTAAAAATCAGTTCATTTTCGTGTGCTCCAATACTTGCTGCAATCGTTTGGCGAGCTTCGTCTAAATAGCGTCGACTTTCTCGCCCGTAGTGATGAATACTAGACGGATTTCCAAAGTACTCATGCATAAAAGTCGTCATTTTTTCAACGACTGCTGGATGTATTGGAGACGTTGCTGCATGATCAACATAAATACGTTCCAAAATAAACGCCTCCTAGCTCATTATTAAATATAAAACATATAAGACGCTTGATCGTCATCGGAATGATTCGCTAAATCCTCAAGCGTTGTACTATCTAGTACTTCTTTAACTGCATCTCGAATACGAATCCACAGCTCGCGTTTTGCAGGCTCTTCATCTTCAATTCCTTCTACAGGGCTGATAGGACCTTCTAAAACAGAAATAATATCACCGGAAGTAATGTTAGCAGGTTCATTTGCTAAGATATAACCTCCATAGGCTCCGCGTACGCTTTTTACAAGTCCAGCGTTACGCAGCGGTGAAATAAGCTGCTCTAAATAATGTTCAGATAAATCGTGCGTTTGAGCAATGGTTTTAAGCGAGATAGGACCTTCGCCAAAACGCTTCGCAAGCTCAATCATAATCGTTAAACCGTAGCGTCCTTTTGTTGAAATTTTCATACGTTACACTCCTTCAATACACTATTTTTATTTATGAAAAAAATAAGACTCTCACGTTGTCACTGAATGCTGTGATGAGTCGTTTTTTACTAAGCTATATGAACTGCTCTCTACAAGTTTCTTGCAAATGTAACTGTTGATATTATAGCATACTATGCCTATAAGATAAATTTTGACCAACTATTCACCTCTTATGATAAAGTGAAAGAAAAGAAAGGAGACAAACATGGCTACAAAACCTCTCGCATTTCGAATGCGTCCCACTCATTTAGATGACGTTATCGGGCAGCAGCATTTAGTTGGCAAAGATAAAATGATTTATCGAATGGTAAAAGCAAATCACTTAAGCTCGATGATTTTATATGGACCTCCAGGCGTTGGAAAGACAACAATTGCCACAGCTATTGCAAAAACAACTAACACGGCTTTTCGCCAGTTAAATGCCGTTGTAAATAATAAAAAAGATATGGAAATTGTCGCCGAGGAAGCCAAAATGTCAGGCAAAGTGATTCTACTGTTAGATGAAGTTCATCGTCTTGACAAAGCTAAGCAAGACTTTTTACTTCCTTATTTAGAAAACGGCATGATCATTCTAATCGGAGCGACAACAAGCAACCCTTATCATGCAATCAACCCTGCTATTCGAAGCAGGTGCCAAATTTTCGAATTAAAACCTCTTACGCCAAATGATATCAAAATAGCGTTAACCAGAGCGCTTAACGACTCATCCAACGGATTTGGCGACAGAAAAATTGTCGTAAAAGATGACGCGATGAACCACTTCGCCAACAGCTGTAACGGTGACGTGCGCTCGGCTTTGAATGCTCTTGAACTGGCTATCTTATCAACAAGTGAAAGCGATGGTAAAATCGTTATCACCGTACAAACGGCGGAAGAATGTTTACAGCAAAAATATTTTTCCCATGATAAAAATGGTGATGCCCACTATGATGTATTATCCGCTTTTCAAAAATCGATCCGCGGCAGCGACGTAAATGCTGCTCTTCACTATTTGGGACGGCTAATTGAAGCAGGGGACTTGATCAGTATCAATCGTCGCCTTTTAGTCATCGCCTATGAAGACATAGGACTAGCTGATCCGGATGCTGGCATGAGAACTCTAGCAGCTATTCAAGCAACTGAGCGATTAGGACTTCCAGAAGCTCGTATCCCGCTTGCAAACGCCGTTATTGAACTTTGCCTATCACCGAAGTCCAACGCTGCTTACAAAGCCTTAGATGAAGCGATAAATGATATAAAAAAAGGGATGTCAGGCGACGTTCCCCCTCACTTGAAGGATGCTCATTATAAAGGAGCAGAGAACCTTGGCAGAGGCGTTGAATATCAATACCCGCATGATTTTGAGAACGGATGGGTCCCTCAACAGTATTTACCGGATCGCATCAAAAACAAACAATATTTTCATCCTAAACAAAATGGACAAGAAAAATACTTTTCAAAAGTTTTCAATCGTTTAGAGACATTAAAAAAAGAAAATGGCTGAAACTGATGCTCAGTTTCAAAGCCATTTTCTTTTTTGTCTTTGTATATTAAGCTGCACTTTTAACTTCTTTTCGTTTTTTCGTTTTTGTTGAACCTTTAAAATAGCTGTCTAAAAGCTTAGCAACTAAACGAGCGATAATGTTAAACAACAGAACCATAATGATTAGAATTGCAGCTGACTTTGTTGCAATCAATCTCGCATCGGGTACAATTCCTTCAGAGTTTAATTTCCAAATGTGGACGGCAAGCGTCTCTGCTGGCCGAAAAATATTAAACGGGTTTACAGGACTTGTTAAGTCAGCATTTGAATTTAACATCGGCGTCGTTAGGCCAGCCGTATAAATCAACGCAGCTGCCTCTCCAAAGATTCGTCCCGCTGTTAAAATAACACCTGTGATAATTTGTTGAATGGCTGATGGAATGACTACTTTGACAATTGTTTGCCATTTAGTCGCACCCAAGCCTAAACTCGCTTCTTTTACACTCGCAGGAACAGATGCAATCGCACTTTCACATACGCGCGTTAAACCCGGTAAATTTAAAATTGTAATCACAAGTGCTCCGCCAATAAGCGTATAGCCCCAGCCTGAAAATGTTACAAAAATTAACAATCCAAATAAACCAACTACAATGGACGGTAATGACGCCATTGTTTCAATACATAAGCGGACGAAATTTAAGAAACGACCTTGCTTCGCGTACTCCGCTAAATAAATTCCAGCTCCTAAACCAAGAGGAATAGAAATGATCAGCGTTAAAACAAGCATGTAGAACGAGTTAAACAGCTGCGGTCCGATACCGCCTCCTGCCATTGTATTGCTTGGCTTTCCAAATAAAAAGTTTGGGTCCCAAAATCCCCAGCCTTTGGCGATAATTTCAACAACTAAATATACTAATAGCGCAACAACCAGAGCGGCAATGCCGTAAAAAATACCTGTCCATATATTATTTACTGTGCGTGCATTTTTGTTTTTCATTGATGAGCACCTCGTTTCCCAATTGCTCGGATAATTAAAATGAACACGAAAGAAATAAGCAGTAAAATCATGGCTAACGTCCACAATGCGTTATTCCATGCCGTTCCGTTTAGCGTATTAGACATATCCATCGTTAAAATACCTGTTAATGTTGCCGTTGGGCTATATAAGCTTTCAGGAAGCTTAACCGTATTTCCGATAACCATTTGAACAGCTAGCGCTTCTCCGAATGCGCGGGCAAGCCCTAACACAATCCCTGTTAAAATACCTGTTTTAGCTGATGGAATAATCACTCGGCTAATTGCCTGCCATCTTGTTGAACCCAATCCATAAGAAGCTTCTAAATATTCAGGTGCTACGCTTCGAATTGCATCGTCAGCAATACTTGCAATTGTCGGAAGAATCATGACGCTTAGAACAATAATTCCGGCAATCAAACTAAAGCCCACTCCGCCAAAGTTATTGCGAAGAAGCGGCACTAAAATTGTAACCCCTAAAAGACCGTATACCACTGAAGGAACTCCGACTAAAAGTTCTAGCACCGGTCGTAAAACCGTTGAACCAAATTTAGGCGAAATATAGTTGTTAAAAATGGCGATAGCAATTCCAATTGGAGCGCTTATAATAACAGCTCCGATTGATACAAGCATGGAACCTAGAATAAACACGAGTGCCCCGTATTCTTTATTATTTGGGCTCCATTTTGTTGAAGTCAGCATTTCACCGATTGATATATCGCTTTGTAAAAATGACTGTATGCCTTTTTCACAAATAAATACGATAATAGCTAGCGTAACAAGTACAATTAAAATACCGCAAAATGTAGAAAGCGTACGGCCAATGTATTCGCTTTTTACATAATTAATGGATTTCTTCCCCTTCATCGCTCTGTCTCCTTACATATTCAGTATATATTCGCTTTTCTTTTTATTCGCTATATACTTTATTAACATTCAAATAGAATAAGACTGACTTTGTTAGTCAGCCCTATTCTTTTTAAAAACACTCTTATTTTTTGAACTCAGTCATTGGGATATAGCCCATATCTTCTACTTGCTTAGCAAAATCTTTACCAGCTACATAGTCAATGTACTCTTTTGCACCATCTTTTGGTTCACCGTTTGTAATCATGTACTCATAAGACCAGAACGGATATTTTTCAGAAACAATGTTTTCTGTTGTTGGCTCTACACCATCAATATTAAGCATTTTTAAACTTTCTTTTTTATCGCCAATTAAATACGACATAGCAAGGTAACTTACTGCTCCTGGCGTTGAGTTTACTGATTGTTCAACCGCTCCGTTTGAATCTTGAGCTGTACCAACGCTATCATTTACTTTTGCGTCACCCATTAATGTTTTCTCAAATGTAGCACGTGTACCAGATGATGCGGGACGGTTAATTACGTTAATTTTTTCGTCGTTTCCGCCAACTTCTTTCCAGTTTTTAATTTCACCAGAGAAAATCTTTTGAATTTGCTCTTTTGTTAACGATTCTACTTTTACATCTTTATTTACAACAAGTGCGAACCCAATGCCCGCTACTTTCGTATCGACAAGTTTATCTGCTTTTGATTTATCTTCGATTTTATCGGCTGCTGGAACGTCAGAGTTTCCAATGTCAACTGCTCCTGATGCTACTTGGTTGACACCAGTTCCACTACCTCCACCTTGTACCGTTACTGAAAGGTTTGGATATTTTTCAGTAATTCCATTCGCTGCTTCTTCTGCAAGTGGTTGTAAAGCTGTAGATCCCGCTGCTGTTAACGTACCTGACACTTCTTCTTTGCTGCCCGAACCACTGTCGTTGCTTGCTCCTTCTTTACCACATGCTGCTAGTGCTCCTACCATTAAAAAAGCTGCTAATGTTACTTTAAAACCCTTTGTTTTCATTGCATTACCCTCCAATAAATATATGTGTAATTAGTACTAGTCCTTTGTACTCGAACAACAGGTACAAGACACATTATACGAGTAGATTGTTGTCTTTATATGAAGTGAATTTTAAGTTACTGTAAACTTAGCTATTTGAGGTTTATTTTTTCTTATTCCTATCAAAACCCTTGATATATAAGGGTTTCTGAATATTACTGTATAGGATATAAAAAAAAAAGCGAAAACGTAAATTTTATGTAAATACAGCGTTAAATAAATTTACATAAATCTCTTTTTTTAATACAGTGTAAATCTATCAAAAATCCATATTTTTCAAAGCATTAGTGCTTTTTATACATATCACACAGAAGATTCCATCTGAAGTATAAATGGAGCAAAGATTTCCATAAAAAAAGAAGGCTGCAATAGCCTTCTTTTTATTCATCACCTACGCGACGAATTTTAATATCACTTAACAATTCATTGATAACATGACCGCCCATAATTAATCCTGCTACAGATGGAACAAAAGCGTTAGAGGATGGGGGCATTTTCGCTTTGCGAATTTGCGCTTGATCATTTCCTACTTCTTTACGAACTTCTTCCCGAATAACGATTGGACGTTCATCAGAAAAAACGACGTTGATTCCTTTGCGAATTCCTTCTTTACGCAGACGTGTACGAACTACTTTTGCAATCGGGTCTGTATGTGTCTTTGAAATGTCTGCAATTTTAAAACGTGTTGGATCCATCTTATTCGCAGCACCCATACTTGAAATAATTGGAATATCACGTTTTAAACATTCTTTCATTAAATGAATTTTATACGAAATCGTATCAGATGCATCCACTACGAAGTCCGGTTTATAACTAAAGAACTCTTCATACGTTTCTTCTGTATAAAACATTTGCAGAGAAACGACGTCACAATCTGGGTTAATATCTAAAATACGCTTCTTCATTAATTCTGTCTTTGGCTGACCTACCGTAGAAAGCAGCGCGTGAATTTGACGATTTACATTCGTAATATCAACATCGTCTTTATCTACAAGAATTAAGCGCCCTACTCCTGATCGAGCCAAAGCTTCAGCAGAAAATGATCCTACTCCGCCTATTCCTAAGATAGCAACAGTGCTGCCTTTTAAAGTCGCTAGTCCTTCTTTTCCTATCGCCAGTTCATTACGTGAAAACTGATGCAACATTTTAAAACACTCCTCTATTAAATACACCAATGTGTACGATTAGTTCAAATAAACAACGAAATTGACTATACCATATTTTTAGCAAAACGAACATGAGCATTCGTCATTTATCCATAAAAAAACTCTATGCAAATAATTACATAGAGGATTTATTATATGTATGCTAGTCCCGATTGTGCCGTCTCGAGTGCCTTCGTTTTGAACCCGCTCTCGGCAGGTGGGTGCTCTGCTTTAACCATTGTAAGTCCTCGGGATGAGGCATGTACGCTCGTTAAAAACTCCGAGCTCCCAAGCAAAAAATTGTTCGGTCAAAACTGGATTAAGGACGAACACATCAGGACTATTTAGTTCTTGAAAGTATCTTATCACAGAAAAAATCACTTTGCAATTAATAAGTAAAACAAAAAAATCAAGCCTGTCATGTTAACATGACAGGCTTGATTTAAAAGACAGTTCAATCGATTATGCTTCTGTTTTTTGCTTTTTTAGCTGCAAATGTAACTCGTCTAATTGCGCTTCACTTACTTCACCAGGTGCGTTTGTTAATAGACAACTTGCGCTTGCTGTTTTAGGGAAGGCGATTGTATCACGCAAGTTTGTGCGTCCTGCTAGAAGCATAACTAAACGGTCAAGACCTAACGCAATTCCGCCGTGAGGAGGAGTACCATATTCAAATGCTTCGAGTAAGAAACCGAACTGCTCATATGCTTCTTCTAATGTAAATCCAAGCGTTTTAAACATTTTTTCTTGAATATCACGCTCGTAAATACGTAGAGATCCTCCGCCAAGTTCATAACCATTTAATACTAAGTCATATGCTTGTGCACGGACTTGTCCAGGATCGCTCTCTAACATTGGTAAATCTTCACGAACTGGCATTGTAAATGGATGATGAGCTGCATAGTAACGGTTGTCTTCTTCATCATGTTCAAGAAGAGGCCAATCTGTTACCCATAGGAAGTTAAAGTTCGTTTCATCAATAATTCCTTGTTCTTTTGCAAGCTTTAGACGAAGAGCACCAAGCGAATCTGCTACAACTGACTTTTTATCAGCTACAAATAAAAGTAAATCTCCTTCTTCTGTTTGAAGAGCTTCAGCAAATTGCTTTTGCTCATCTTCATTGAAGAATTTTGCAATTGGCCCTTTTAAGCCATCTGCTTCAACTTTCAACCATGCTAACCCTTTAGCACCATAAATTTTTACGAATTCTGTTAAGGCATCGATATCTTTACGTGAATAGCTAGAAGCAGCACCTTTTACATTAATCGCTTTTACTTCTCCGCCGTTTTCAACCGCTGCGCTAAATACTTTGAACCCGCAGTCTTTTACAAGCTCTGATAAGTTGACTAGCTCCATTTCAAAACGTGTATCCGGCTTATCTGAACCGTAGCGGCTCATCGCTTCATCATATGACATGCGCGGGAAAGGCGTCGTTACATCTAAATCTTTCACACGCTTCATTACTTTAGACATCATTTCTTCCGTCATTGTCATGATGTCCTCTTGAGATAAAAATGATGTCTCAATATCGATTTGAGTGAATTCAGGCTGACGGTCTGCACGCAAGTCCTCATCACGGAAACAGCGGGCAATTTGATAATAACGTTCAATTCCGCTTACCATTAGCAGCTGCTTAAAGATTTGCGGAGATTGAGGAAGAGCATAAAATTCACCTTCGTGCACGCGGCTTGGCACAAGATAATCACGTGCGCCTTCTGGCGTGCTTTTCGTTAAAATAGGAGTTTCAACATCTAAAAAGTCATTTTGATCTAAGAAGTCACGAATTGTTTTTGTAATGTCATTGCGCATTTTAAGTGTGTTAAACATTTCAGAACGGCGAAGGTCTAAATAACGATATTTTAATCGAACATCTTCTGATACTTCCGATTGATCCGCAATTGCAAAAGGAGGTGTTTTGGCTTTGTTTAACACTGTAACCTGCTCAGCGTGAACTTCAATTTTACCTGTTTTTAAGTTTGGATTAACGGTTCCCTCTTCACGAGCTACCACAGTCCCTTGCACTTCTAGTACGAACTCATTACGTACATCTTCAGCAATTTTTAGCGCTTCAGCAGATTTTTCAGGATTAAATACAACTTGTACAACTCCGCCGCGGTCCCGTAAATCAATAAAGATTAATCCTCCTAAATCACGGCGTTTTTGAACCCACCCTTTTAAAAGGACTGTTTCGCCAGTTGCTTGTTCTGTTACGTCTCCACAGTAGTATGAACGTTTTGTCATCATGGTTCCTCCTTATACTTGTTCTTGCAAATAGCTAACCAATTGATCAATTGATACTTCTTGCTGTTCGCTAGATTCCATATTTTTCACGTTTACAACTTGTTTTGCTAGCTCATCTTCACCTAGAACAACAACAAATTTCGCTTGTACACGATCAGCTGCTTTGAACTGAGCTTTCATTTTTTTATCTTGGTAATCTTTATCTGCTACAAATCCTGCACGTCGAAGCGTATTTACAATTGAAACAGATTTTTCTTTTGCAGCATCGCCCATAGTCACTACATAGCAATCTACGCCTTTTTCTACTGGGAGCTCAATTCCTTCTGCTTCCAATGCAGATAATAAACGTTCAATACTTAGAGCGAATCCGATACCCGGTGTTTCAGGTCCGCCGATTTCTTGAATCAACCCATTATAACGACCTCCGCCGCAAAGAGTTGTAATAGCGCCAAACCCTTCTGCTTCACTCATTAGTTCAAATGCCGTGTGATTATAATAATCTAATCCGCGTACTAGCGTCGGATCTACAACGTAGTCAATTTCTAAATCGCTTAAGTACTGCTGTACTTTTTCAAAATATTCTTTTGAATAGTCGTTTAAATAATCAAGGATAGACGGTGCTGTCGCCATTAGTTCATGATCATGATCTTTTTTACAGTCTAAAATGCGGAGAGGATTTTTCTCCAATCGGCTTTGACAGTCGCTGCAAAACTCTCCGATGCGAGGTGCAAAGTGATCGATAAGTGCCTGACGGTGAGCTTGACGACTTTCTGTATCTCCTAAACTGTTAACAACCAGCTTTAATTTTTTCAATCCAAGCGATTGGTAAAAGCTCATTAGCAGAGCAAGAACTTCAGCATCAATAGCTGGATCATTCACTCCTAATGCTTCGACGCCAAACTGAACGAATTGACGGAAACGTCCCGCTTGAGGTCGTTCATAGCGAAACATGGGACCAATATAAAACAGCTTTGTTGGCTGCGTTGGATTTCCAAACATTTTATTTGAAACAAATGAGCGTCCAACAGCAGCCGTTCCTTCTGGACGAAGCGTTAAGCTGCGGTCACCGCGATCTTTAAATGTGTACATTTCTTTTTGCACGATATCCGTTGTTTCTCCCACTCCGCGCAAAAATAATTCCGTATGTTCAAACATTGGCGTACGAATTTCTTGGTAGTTGAATGCACGGCAAATTTCTCTTGCTCGCTGTTCAACAAACTGCCAATATTCTACTTTGCCCGGTAAAATATCTTGTGTTCCTCTAGGTATTTGAACTGACATAACGTGATATGCCTCCTATATTTAAAATTTACAATACAAAAAAACTCTCGCCGCTACTATTTTTCCATAGTAGGGACGAGAGTTGATCTCACGTGGTACCACCCTAATTGAAACATATGACATGTTTCCACTCATTTCGTTAACGCACGAACACGTTCATCTCCTACTAAGTTTCCCTTTTCAGAGTGAAGCCTCCTGAGTGTTCTTTCATAAAGTCATCATGTAGAAATGCTTTCAGCCTAAGACATTTCCTCTCTAGCCATGTGTCATCTTTACTACTTTTCTCGATCTTTGGCTTATCATTATAAAAATGTTATACATTCATTTTAATTTAGCAATTGCTTTCTATATTACGAATGAAATGAGCAGTTGTCAAGCACCTTTCGCGTTAAGAACGGTCTAACTGTTTTCTTAGTTTCTGAATATCTCGAAGTGTTAAACCAAATTCAGAAGCCAATTCAAGGGATGAAGCTTCACTTTCTCTGTCAATAAAATCATGAAAATGAATGCCAAATACCGGATTTACTTGCTGAAATGATTGTTCACCTTTTTCACTAAACTTCATCGTTTCTTCCTCCCTGTCTACACTTAATTATCCTTTTATTAGCATTGCCCGAAAAAGATGTTTTTACATAAGAGAAAGGATTTTTTTTGTTTTCATCGAATACTCTATTTTGTTATAAAAAGGAGGTCTATCTATTCGCTATTTAAACATGAAGTCCGTATCTACTTTGGCTGCAAGTATCCTTTTGTTACTCTGCTCTTCCTCATTTGAACGTCCAAACCTACCGGTGCATCAACCCATTGTTGTAACAGCTGACTCTCTGCACGTACGCAGCGGTCCAGGACGTTCATTTTCAATTACGAATAAATTGAAGAAGGATACAAGACTATCAGTTTCAGACCGTCAAGGAGATTGGTATTATGTAGAAAGCTCGGATATTCAAGGCTGGGTGTTTAAAAAATTCACGAAAACAGTAGCGCTCCGCAGCGTTCAGCCTAGCATGCAAGTAGCACAGCGCCAGCCTGTTTATACGCTTAGTAAAAGCTTGCGGCACCTAAACGGCAAAATAATCATTGTGGATGCAGGCCATGGAGGAAAAGACAAAGGAGCTATCGGTACACAAGGCACATATGAAAAAGACCTCACTCTCCGAACAGCACTTATTTTGCAAGACAAACTTCAAAAAGAAGGCGCACACGTCATTTTAACCCGCAGCCATGATGAGTACCTTCTACTTTCACAGCGCACGCTGCAATCGACTAAAGCAGATGCTTTTATAAGCATTCACTACAACAGTACGAACAGCTCACAGCTAACTGGCCTTATGACGTATTATTATCATCAGCATCAGGACAGTCCACTCACACACTCTATTCATCAGTCACTTATTGAGCATGCAAAATTGAAAGACAAAGGAGAACGTTTTGGAAACTATTATGTTCTTCGCGAAAACACACGTCCGAGCACATTAATTGAACTTGGTTTTTTAAGCAATCAAGGGGAAGAAACGTATATTAATTCCATCCGCTATCAGCAAAAAATTACATCCGCTATCGCTGAAGGATTAAATCATTACTTTCAAAGCAAAGAAAAAACGCAGACTCATCTGTGAGCCTGCGTTTTTTCTTTGCTTTCTACAATAAGTGTGACCGGTCCGTCATTTGTAAATGATACATCCATCATTTCGCCAAATGCACCGGTTTCTACTCGAATATTTTTTTCTGATAATACTTTATTAAAATAGTTGTAAAGCGGTAAAGCATGATCTGGCCTGGCAGCTTCCATAAAGTTTGGTCTTCTGCCTTTTCGACAATCTCCATATAGTGTAAATTGAGATACCGATAAAATTTCTCCTTCTACATCTAGAAGCGACAAATTCATTTTGCCAGACTCATCTTCAAACACTCGCAAATTTAAAATTTTGTCCGCTACATACTCTGCATCAGCTTCGGTATCCTCGTGGGTAATCCCAACTAAAAGCATATACCCGTGCTTAATCTCACCGACCGTTTCGCCTGCAACAGTTACTTTTGCATTCTTTGCTCTTTGTACGACTACTCTCATGTATAACGACCTTTCTTAATGCATAATTCGGCGCACAGAATAAATGTCTCGAAGCTGCTTAATGCGCTCAACCACTTTATGAAGATGACTGATGTTATGAATAGAAATTGACATATGAATGGTAGCCATTTTGTTTCGGTCTGATTTTCCCGACACGGCTGAAATATTCGTTTTAGTCTCGTTTACAACCTGCAGCACTTCATTTAGTAAGCCTCGGCGGTCGTAGCCCGAAATTTCAATTTCCACATTAAACTCTTTGCCTTCTTTAATATGTGTTTCCCACTCCACAGGAATAAGGCGGCTTTCAGCATCATCTGTGTGAACGTTTAAACAATCTGCTCTATGAACAGATACTCCTCGTCCTTTTGTAATAAATCCAACAATCTCATCTCCAGGAACGGGATTACAGCACTTAGACAAGCGAATCAGCATATTATCTACGCCCGGTACGATAACACCAGAATCTTTTCGTTTATGCTGGCGAACACGCTTGGCCGCAGTATCACGTGCAATATCATCAATTTGGATTTCCTGTTCTTGATCGCGCTGCTTTCTCCACTTCTCTGTTAAACGATTAGCTACTTGAGCCGCAGTTAATCCGTTATATCCAATAGCTGCATACATATCATCTTCATTTGAGAAATTAAATTTCTCCGCTACTCGTTTGATATTATCAGCTGTTAGCACTTCTTTTAAGTCAAACTCCATTTGACGAATTTCTTTTTCAACCAGCTCTTTGCCTTTTTCAATATTTTCATCGCGGCTTTGTTTTTTAAAGAATTGGCGAATTTTATTTTTAGCTTGAGACGTTTGAGCAAGCTTTAACCAGTCCTTGCTTGGACCATACGAATGCTTAGACGTCAAGATTTCAATAATGTCCCCTGTTTTCAAACGGTAATCAAGCGTAACCATCTTGCCGTTGACCTTTGCTCCAATGGTTTTATTTCCGATTTCAGAATGAATGCGATAGGAAAAATCAATTGGAACGGAACCTGAAGGAAGCTCAATGACATCGCCTTTTGGTGTAAAGATGTAAACCATGTCAGAAAACAAATCAACTTTTAGAGATTCCATAAACTCTTCTGCATCGCTTGCATCATTTTGAAATTCTAAAATTTCTCTAAACCACGTCAGCTTCTCTTCAAATGAAGCATGCTCAGCTGTTTTTCCCTCTTTGTAAGCCCAGTGAGCAGCAATTCCATACTCGGCAATTTGATGCATGTCAAACGTTCGAATTTGAACTTCTAATGGATCACCTTTTGGGCCGATAACCGTTGTATGAAGAGATTGATACATATTTTGTTTTGGCATTGCAATATAATCTTTGAAACGTCCTGGCATTGGCTTCCAGCACGTATGAATAATTCCTAACACCGCATAGCAATCTTTAATGCTATTTACAATAATGCGCACAGCTAGTAAATCGTAAATTTCATTAAACTGCTTGTTTTGCAGTGCCATTTTACGATAGATAGAATAAATATGTTTTGGGCGTCCTGAAATTTCAACTTTAATCGAAACTTCATCTACCTGCTCGCGAACTTCATCAATAACTTCAGCCAAATATTGCTCGCGTTCCGCACGCTTTTTCTTCATCAGATTTACAATACGATAATATTGCTGAGGATTTAAGTAACGTAAAGCTGTATCTTCAAGCTCCCACTTAATTTTTGAAATACCCAGACGATGAGCAAGAGGAGCAAAAATTTCAAGCGTTTCATTTGAAATGCGTCGCTGCTTTTCCTGTGGTAAATGCTTTAGCGTACGCATGTTATGAAGGCGATCCGCAAGTTTGATCAGTATAACTCGAATATCCTGAGCCATTGCCACAAACATCTTACGGTGATTCTCAGCCTGCTGCTCTTCTTTAGACTTATATTTAATTTTTCCTAGTTTCGTTACGCCGTCTACTAACATTGCTACTTCTTCGTTAAAAGCTTTTTCTAAATCCTTTAGTGTTATCTCTGTATCTTCAACCACATCATGTAGAAACCCAGCTGCAATTGTTGCTGGATCCATATCTAGATCAACTAAAATTCCTGCGACTTGAATCGGATGGATAATATATGGTTCACCCGACTTGCGATATTGTTCTTTGTGAGCTTCTTTTGCAAAATCATATGCTTTTTGTACAAAAGCCACATCTTCTTCACTTAAATATCGCTTCGTATTGTCAATGACCTGTTCCGCTGTTAGGACTTGCTCATTTGCCATGAAATCACCTTTTATCAACTAGCATTTTTAATTCATATTGTAACTATTATCTTGAAAAAATCCAAGGATGTAAAGCCTTTGCGTCCAATTTATGAAATTTACATCATTTCCATTTTACGTATCATCGCTTTTTAACGAAAAAAGAGCACCTGTATCAGGTACTCTTTTTATGTGATCGTTCTTCTTAATACGTCATTAATGTAAATACATCATAACCGTCTAGTTTGTCACGGCCATCAAGGTAAGAAAGTTCAATTAAGAACGCAGCTCCAACAACAATTCCGCCTAATTCTTCGACAAGCTTAATTGTCGCTTCAATTGTACCGCCTGTTGCTAATAAATCATCTGTA
>NZ_JBKIKC010000002.1:0-734066 GCF_046599315.1 Priestia megaterium
GCGTACACTTCAATTGGTTCAGTACCTGGGTTCAAATAAAGTAATGCATCAAAGTCATGAATTAAAGTTTCTAGAAAGATTGTCCACTCTGGAATCGGAGTCGGATCGCCGGAAAGTCCTGGATCACGAGTTAGTGATCTTAATAATTGTGGAGTTCCAATTCTTCCTTCGACAATATCATCGTGAGAGCTCTAAAACTTGAAACAAAACGGCGATTAAAACCAACTTGTAATGGAACATTTGCTTCTTGAGCTGCTGCAATAGCTTTATCAGCTTCCTAAAGTTACTGCCATTGGCTTTTCACAAAAAAACTGCTTTCCCTTCATTAGTAGCAGCTACAACAAGTTCTGCATGTGAACGTGCAGGCTGCAATGATTACCGCATCAACATTTGGATCCTTAAACATTTCTTTTGGATTCTGGTCACCGTTTTGGAAGCTCCAAGTTCTGACGCCAATCTCTGCTGCTCCTGAAATGGATCAGCAATTGCAGTAAGCTTAGCTCCATGAATTTTGTGAGCAATAGATTTCCCATGAAAACTTCCCATACCGTCCTGCCCCAACAAGTCCAATTCTAATTTCTTTCATCTTTCTTCCTCCTTAAAACAAATATTAATTCGCTCATTCTTATTAAGAGCTTTTTACAACATTTTTTGTAGCGCTTTCATACACTTGTGTAATTAAGCCATCCTTTTATTCATCATAAGTCGACTAAAAGGAAAACACTTTCCTTACAATTGAAGAAATAACAAGCGAAAATTACTTATTTCACTTGATGTAAACATATAAACAAAGTAATTATCTAATTTTTTAACAAAATTAAAGGAAAGTTCTTTCCTTAATGAAGAGTTTATCTTTAATTTTTTTATTGTCAATAATGTTTTAAAAATTTAAATAAATAATAAATATCATTCTCTTTTTTTAAAATAGCTATATTAACTTTTGAATAAATAAAGTTTATAGGCTGTATACTGTATAGTTAATTAAGAAAATAAGGTAATGTTATTGGCATTTTTACCTTGTCTTTAAAGTTTAATTATATCTTTTATTCAAATATGCGAGGTAGATTTTCGAACTACTAATCTTGGAGATAAAACTACACGCTGTTTAGTTTCTTTTGGGTTTTCAATCTCTGCTACTAGTAGCTCTACAACTTTTTCACTCATTTCTTGAATAGGCTGAGCTATGGTAGTTAAAGGAGGATCACAAAATTGTAGACAAAACAGTGTTATCGAATCCAATAATTGATAACTCCTCTGGAACTTTCACTGCAAGTTCACGTGCACCTTGTATTGCTCCAATTGCAAGAAATTCAGTTGAAGCGAAGATAGCTGTAGGGAGAAACTGAAGTTAAAAGTTCACGTGTGGATTGGTTTCCTTCATCAACCGAGGTGTTATTCGAAAACACTAGACTTTCGTCGTATTCCAACCCTGCTTCTTCAAGCGCTTTCTTATATCCCTCAACCCTTGCTTGTATAGTAGGAAAATTAATATCTTCAGTAATGATTGCAACCTTCTCATGACCTAGACTTATTAGATGCTCTGTAGCCTGATAGCCTCCTAGAAAATCATCCACTAAAACTGCATCCACAGCTAGTGATGATACATCCCTTGAAAGTAAGGTAACGGGGATCTCTGCTTTAAGTAATTCTTTTATTGCTTTATTTTCTTTTAACCCCGTAGCAATTATCACACCATCTACATATTTTTGTTTTAGTATAGAAATATATTCTATTTCATTTTTTAAATCATTATCTGTACTACAAATCATTAGACTAAAGCCATATTTTTTTACATGATTCTCAATCCCTCTTGCGATTTCTGCCATAAAAGGATTTGCGATATTAGGTATTAGAAGCCCGATAGTTTGAATACGCTTTTTGACTGAAGCTACCACGCTAGGTTGATAATTTAGTTCACGCATTGTTTCCCTAACTCTTTTTCTAGTCTTTTCTGCAATACTACCTGTATTATTCAGTACCTTTGAAACAGTTGAAATTGATACACCTGCCTCATTTGCTACGTCGTATATTGTTGGTTTCATTTTTCCTCCTCTTTCCTCATAACAGCTTATACATCTATTCTAACCTATTTTAATTCTAGATAGAATGGTTCAATTCCGGTGTAAAGATTACTTTCATTCGAAAATAAGTGTTAAAACTCCTGAACGAACTCGTTTTAAGTAACTGTTCCAAATTATGAGCAAATAAAAAGGCTCATTCTCGCTAATAACAAGAAAGAGCCTCTTCACTTATTCAGCTATAATCAACTCAATGTGATTATCTTTTGCATAATCATAATAAGCCTCACTAGGCTTTTTATTAGTAACTAGATAATGAATTTCATTTAATTCACAATAAGTCATTAATCCGTATTTATCGAATTTAGTATTATCGACCAACAAAAATACTTCTCCGCATCTTTTAACAATAGATGTTTTTAATTCACTCTCCAGTGGTGAAGCGTTTGTTACACCATTGGAGATGGATACTCCTGTTGATGCCATAAATGCTTTGTTAATGTTGTACGAATTTAAAATATTCATGTATTTCATGGTTCCGAATGAATTTGTTTTTCTTTCAAGAATCCCTCCGATAGTTATTATATTTAAGTTTTCATACGGAAGTGCATTTACAATAAAATCAATATTATTTGTGACAACCGTGATCTGTTTGTTACTGAGAAATTCAATTATTTCAATTGTTGTTGTTCCTGAGTCAATGAAGATAATATCTCCATCTTGTATATAACTTGAAGCTACTCTTCCTATCCTCTTCTTTTCGTCTTGATTACGGACTTGTCTAGTTTGAAAAGACTCTAACCTTGTACGTTTATCCTGCTTAACAGTTATACCACCATATACTTTTTGAAAGTCTCCTCTGTCAACTAGTTCCTGTATGTCACGTCGAACTGTATTTTTGGAAACTTGAAATACCTCCGTTAACTCTTCTAAAGAAACCGATGAGTGTTCAATAATATATTCTTCAATTTTATTTATACGTTTATCCTTAATCATTTTTTATCACCCTTTGCATTAAAATAGCTTCTAAAATCAATAAAAACAACAATGGTTTATATGATTATATTTTACCAACAAATCATCAAAACTTCACCAAAATTATAAAAAATGAAAAATTAAAGGTTGACTGAAGTGATTTATAGTATTAGTATTTAATCTAACTTAACCAAAATATAACCAAGATATTATAAAAAGATGACAAAAAATCGATATATTTTTAGGTTTTCTTTATGAGTATGATTTAACCTAGTATCTTGAAAATACTGAAACATCTATTTATTTAATTACAATTAAGGAGGAAAAATAAATGTCTAAAGTAATGGTAAAAGTAGAAAAAATAAAAAACTACATAAACGGTGAATGGGTAGAAAGTAAAACTACTCAATACGAAGATGTATATAATCCAGCCACAAAAGAAGTAATTGCTCAAGTTCCAATCTCTACAAAAGAAGAAGTTGATTATGCAGTAGAAGTTGCGGCAAAAACATTTGAAAAATGGAAAGATGTCCCGGTTCAAAAACGTGCAAGAATTTTATTTAACTTCCAACAGCTATTACAAAGTAATAAAAATGAATTAGCTCGAATCATTACAATCGAAAACGGAAAGAATCTTGCTGAAGCATTAGGTGAAGTAGGGCGTGGAATTGAGAATGTTGAATTTGCTGCAGGATCTCCTACTCTAATGATGGGCGACTCAATTCCAACGATTGCAACGGATGTAGAAATCACAAACTACCGTTACCCAATCGGCGTAGTCGGTGGAATCACACCATTTAACTTCCCGATGATGGTACCTTGTTGGATGTTCCCAATGGCAATTTCAGTAGGTAACACTTTTGTACTTAAACCATCTGAAAGAACACCATTGTTAGCTCAAAAATTAGCAGAATTATTTGAAGAAGCTGGCCTTCCAAAAGGCGTATTTAACATTGTACATGGTGCACATGATGTGGTAAATGGACTTCTAGATCATCCAGAAGTGAAAGCCATTTCATTTGTTGGCTCTCAACCAGTTGGTGAATATGTTTATAAACGTGGAAGTGAAAACTTAAAACGTGTACAAGCCTTAACAGGTGCAAAAAACCATTCTATTGTTTTAAATGATGCAGATTTAGAACTTGCTGTATCAAACGTAGTGGCATCTGCATTTGGATCTGCAGGTGAACGTTGCATGGCGTGTTCTGTTGTAACAGTAGAAGAAGGTATCGCAGATGCATTCCTTGAAAAGTTAGTGGAAAAAGCTAAAGGCGTAAAAATTGGTAATGGTTTAGACGAGGGCGTGTTCCTAGGCCCGGTTATTAGAGAGCAAAACCAACAACGTACATTAGGCTATATCCAAAAAGGAATTGAAGAAGGAGCAAAATTAGTTTGTGATGGCCGTGATAATACGCCAGAAGGCGGATATTTTGTAGGCCCAACTATTTTTGATGGCGTTACGACAGACATGAACATTTGGAAAGATGAAATTTTTGCTCCAGTATTATCTATCGTACGTGTTAAGAACTTAAAAGAAGCAGTGGTAACAGCAAATAAATCAGAATTTGCAAATGGCGCATGCATTTATACATCAAATGCTTCATCTATTCGCTATTTCCGTGAAAAAATTGATGCAGGTATGTTAGGTGTCAACCTAGGGGTTCCAGCACCAATGGCATTCTTCCCATTCTCTGGTTGGAAATCTTCATTCTATGGAACATTACCTGCAAACGGTAAAGATAGCGTTGAATTCTATACGCGTAAAAAAGTAGTAACAGCAAATTATAAAGCACCATCCTTTGAATAAAAAATAGTAAATTGGCTATTATCCTAGGTATCCTAAGCTGGGATAATAGCCATTCATAAATAACTAAACGATATAGGAGTTGAAAAGTAAATGAGTAAATTACTCCGAAAACCCAATCCAGTTGAAACATCACCAGGAGTCAAAGTAGTTCATGAAGTAACAAGTGAGAATTCATCATTAGAGTATGTAGGAATGAAAATTGTAGATTTAGACCCAGGAGCTATCTATAAAGAAGAACTAGAAAAAGTAGAATGTTGTATTGTTGCTTTGACAGGAAAAATTAATGTAACAGATCAAGAGGAAACGTTTGAAAGTATCGGCACTAGAGAAAGCGTTTTCGAAAAGAAACCAACGGATAGTGTATATGTTTCAAATGATCGAACATTTACGGTTGAAGCCGTTACAAAAGCACGTGTTATTCTTTGCTATTCCCCATCTACGAAACAATTGCCTACAAGACTCATAAAAGCAGAGGATAATAGTGTTGAGAATAGAGGAAAGTACAATAATAAACGTTTGGTACATAATATCTTACCGGATTCCGATCCCTCTGCAAATAGTTTATTAGTGGTAGAAGTATTCACAGAGAGTGGTAATTGGTCTAGCTACCCTCCTCATAAACATGACCAAGATAACTTACCTCATGAATCATTTTTAGAAGAAACGTACTACCATGAAATGAATCCTAGACAAGGTTTTGTTTTTCAACGTGTGTATACAGATGACCGTTCACTTGATGAAACGATGGCAGTGGAAAATGGGGATGTTGTGTTAGTTCCTGTAGGGTATCATCCTGTATCAGTGCCAGATGGATACGAATCTTACTATTTAAATATTATGGCGGGACCTACACGAACTTGGAAGTTTCACAACGAACCAGCTCATGAATGGATTTTAGAACGAAAATAAATAATGAGGAGATTTGGCAATATGAAGATTGAATTTAACTCAGAAAAAGAATTTGATATTATCGCAATTGGTCGTGCATGCATCGATTTAAACGCAGTCGAATATAACCGTCCTATGGAAGAAACCATGACGTTTAAGAAATATGTTGGAGGTTCACCAGCTAACATTGCGATTGGAACGTCTAAATTAGGTCTAAAAGCAGGATTTATTGGCAAATTATCAGATGATCAGCATGGACGTTTTATTGAACAATATATGAGAGAAATTGGAGTAGATACTTCTCATATGGTAGTGGATCAGGAAGGACATAAGTCTGGATTAGCTTTTACCGAGATTAAAAGTCCAGAAGAATGCAGCATCTTAATGTACCGTGATGAAGTAGCAGACCTTTTCTTAACAGCATCCGAAGTTAGTGAAGAGTATATTAAGAAAGCAAAGATTCTTCTTGTATCAGGTACAGCCTTAGCGAAGAGCCCTTCGCGGGAAGCCGTATTAAAAGCTGTACATTTAGCGAAAAAAAATGATGTGAAAATTGTTTTTGAATTAGATCACCGTCCATATACATGGGCTTCACCTGATGAAACATCAGCTTACTATACGTTAGTCGCCGAGCAAGCAAATGTTGTGGTAGGTACACGCGATGAGTTTGATGTGATGGAAAATAGTAAAGATGGTAGTAATGACGATACTGTAAATCATCTATTTAACCATTCTCCAGAGTTAATCGTTATTAAACATGGCGTTGAGGGATCGTACGCTTATACAAAGTCAAGAGAGGTATTTAGAGGTCAAGCGTACTTAACAAAGGTACTAAAAACATTTGGTGCAGGTGACTCTTACGCCTCTGCCTTCTTATATGCACTCATTAAAGGAAAAGATATTGAGACGGCACTAAAATATGGAAGTGCTTCTGCAGCCATTGTTGTAAGTAAACATAGTTCTTCTGAGGCAATGCCTACGGTAGAAGAAATCGAGAAATTAATTGCTGAATATTCAAAAGAAACAGTTACAACTAAGTAAGAGGTGATAATATCCATGGGGAAAATTAGGTTAACAACAGCACAAGCCCTCGTTAAATTTTTAAATCAACAATATATCCATGTTGACGGTGAAGAGTTTCCGTTTGTTGAAGGCATTTTTAATATATTCGGGCATGGGAATGTATTAGGTATAGGCCAGGCACTTGAACAAGAATCAGGTCATTCAAGGAAAGAATGAACAAGGGATGGCACAGGCGGCCATTGCTTACAGTAAACAAATGTTACGCCGGAAAATTTACGCTGTAACAACTTCTGTTGGTCCGGGATCAGCTAACTTAGCAGCAGCTGCTGGTACAGCTTTAGCTAACAATATCCCCGTGCTGTTTATTCCAGGCGATACATTTGCAACAAGACAGCCTGATCCAGTTTTACAACAATTTGAACAGGAATATAGCTTGGCAGTTACAACAAATGACGCCTTAAAACCTGTTTCAAGATACTGGGATCGTGTAACACGCCCTGAACAATTAATGTCTAGCTTAATTCGTGCATTTGAAGTGATGACAGATCCCGGAAAAGCTGGCCCTGCTACAGTTTGTATTGCACAAGATGTTGAAGGTGAAGCATTTGACTATGATGAAAAATTCTTTGAGAAGCGTGTGCATTATTTAGATCGCAAAGCACCTGTAGAACGCGAGCTGAATGGTGCAGCTGAGTTAATTAAATCAAGTAAAAAACCAGTTATTCTTGTTGGTGGAGGAGCAAAATATTCAGGTGCTCGCGATATCTTAATTACTCTAGCAGAGAAACATAATATCCCATTAGTCGAAACACAAGCTGGTAAGGCTACAGTAGAGTCTAGTTTTAAGAATAACCTAGGCGGAATGGGAATTACGGGTACACTAGCAGCTAATAAAGCAGCACGTCAAGCAGATTTGATTATTGGAATTGGCACTAGATATACGGATTTTGCTACTTCATCCAAAACTGCCTTTAATTTTGATCAAACAAAATTCTTAAACATTAACGTTAGTCGTTTACAGGCATACAAAATGGATGCCTTCCAAGTTGTTGCAGATGCAAAACTAACATTAGAACAATTGGCACCTCTTTTAGACGGCTATGAAAGTAAGTTTGGTCAAACTATTACTGAATTGAAGAATGAATGGATAACTGAACGTGATCGTTTAAGTAAAGTAACCTTTACACGTGAGAATTTTGATCCAGAAGTTAAAAATCATTTTTCACAAGATGTTTTGAATGAGTACGCTGATACCTTAAATACTGAATTGGCTCAAACAACAGCTCTACTTACCGTTAATGATACGATTGCACCAGATAGTACAATCATTACTGCAGCAGGATCTCTTCCTGGAGACGTACAGCGAATTTGGAATACGTCCGTACCAAATACGTACAACGTTGAATATGGTTATTCATGTATGGGATATGAGGTATCAGGTGCATTGGGAGTTAAATTGGCTGAACCAACAAAAGAAGTCTACTCACTTGTTGGAGATGGAAGTTTCTTAATGTTGCACTCAGAATTGATAACAGCTATTCAATATAGCCAAAAAATTAATATTATACTATTTGATAATTCTGGTTTTGGATGCATCAACAATTTACAAATGGATCATGGTAGTGGTAGCTATTTCTGCGAATTCAGAACCCATGATAACCAAATCTTAAATATTGACTATGCGAAAACAGCAGAAGGATATGGGGCAAAAACGTATCGTGTTAATACAATTGAACAATTAAAGGAAGCTTTAGAAGATGCTAAGAAACAAGAAGTTTCTACTTTAATTGATATTAAAGTACTACCGAAGACTATGACAGATGGCTATGACAGCTGGTGGAACGTAGGCGTGGCGGAAGTATCAAATAAAGAAAGTATTCAAAAAGCACACGAATTTAGACAACAAAAATTAGAGACGGCAAAACAATACTAATTAGCTAAATAAGAGAGGTGAGATAGAAGTGACGTTGGTACTAAAAGGTTTAGTTTCCATGAAAGAGATGCTTTTGAAAGGAAAAGAAGAAAAGTATGCGGTTGCGCAGATTAATATTAATAGTTTTCAATGGGCCGAAGCTATTTTAGAAGCAGCTCAAGAGGAACAATCTCCTATTATTGTAGCCTCTTCTGATAGACTTGTAGATTACCTAGGCGGATTTAAAACGATTGCAACAATGGTTAATAGGATTGTAGAAGACAAGAACATTACTGTACCAGTTGCCCTACATCTAGACCATGGAAGTAGCGTGGAACGATGTAAAGAAGCAATTGATGCAGGATATACTTCTGTCATGATTGATGGCTCACATCATCCAATTAATGAAAATATTGAAATGACCAAGCAGGTAACGGAGTATGCAAAACTTCATGGTGTTTCTGTTGAAGCTGAAGTTGGCACCGTTGGTGGTAATGAAGACGGCCTTATCGGTGGGATTCAATATGCTGACCCAGAGGAATGTGTGCGCATTGTTAATGAAACAGGAATTGATGCATTGGCGGCAGCCCTTGGCTCTGTTCACGGTCCATATCAAGGTGAGCCAAATCTAGGATTCGATGAAATGAAGAAGATTTCGGAATTAACAAATGTACCTCTTGTTTTACACGGTGGATCAGGCATCCCTGACTATCAAATTCAAAAGGCTATTGAACTGGGGCATTCCAAGATTAACGTGAATACAGAATGTTTGCAAGCGTGGACTAAAGCTATTCGAGAGGTTCTGCATAACGATGCAGCAACATTTGATGCACGTGCTATTCTTACCCCAGGTAAAGAAGCCGTTAAGCAAACAGTAAAAGCAAAGATTAGGGAATTCAAATCAAGTCATAAAGCTTAGTAAAAAGGAGATGTCTATCCCCTTCCCAAAGGCATCTCCTTTTCCCTTAAATTCTCTAATAGTATTAGGTGTTTATAAATTACATTAACAAACACTTTTCAAGTCGTTGATGTTATCGTAGTAAAATTGGGTAATTTTTATTCGTTTATTTTCATTACAAATAAAAAAATTGACACAAGTTATTATATGATACCAAACAAATAATGAAAAAATGACTTATTTTTAGTAGACATAAATGAAATCGATTTCATTTGAAGTTTTTTAATTATAAGTAACGAGAAAGAAATTCATTAAGATTCTTAATAACCCTCATCCTAATTACATCATGATTTATTCCAAATTAAAGATTTGATACTTGCAGGGTGAAGAATTCATGGTAACTAATATAGCCTTACGTATTTTGTTTTTAAAAAAAGCAGGAGTACTTCAAGTACTCCTACAAAAAAGAGATTATAGAAAAGGAGTCTTATTATGTCACAATCAGTTGTTATCCCCCCTTCTACAGATGAGAGGATTAAATCTACAGTATTAAGTGAAGAGCAAATGAACGCACTAAATCAATTATTAAATCCTGAAGTACAACAAAGACTTACTATTATTGTAGATAATTTACCGAAATTATCCGAAATAGTAACGTTACTTACAAACACTTATGATGTTGCACAATCATTATTAACTGACGATGTATTAAAAGAAGATCTACTTGGTGGGGTAAAAGAATTTATCGAGCCGGTAGAAGGAACAGTAAAAGGTCTTGCAGCTACTGCTATCGAGGCCAGCGGTCGTGCACAAGCAAATACTTCTAGCTCGATTGGCTTATTTGATTTATTACGTATGTTCAAAGATCCACAGACTCAAAAACTATTTCGTTTTGTGCAGGCGTATATAGACATTAAAAATCAAAAACAATAATAAATTTCATTAAAAAGGATAGGCGGAGGATCGACTATGTCAAAACATATTTTAATTTTAGGCGGCGGTTACGGTGGTTTGTTAACTGCAATGACAGCTCGCCAACACTTAAGTGCGGATGAAGCAAAAATTACAGTAGTGAACCGTTTTGCTACTCACCAAATCATTACAGAATTACACCGTCTAGCTGTAGGCGGCGTTTCTGAACAAGCGGTAGCTTTACCACTTGATAAACTACTTAAAAACTACAACGTTGATTTAAAAATTGCAACAGTAAAAGAAATCTCACCAGATCAACGTGAAGTATCTCTTGAAGATGGTACAAAATTAAGCTATGACTACCTTGTTACAGCTTTAGGTAGTGAAACGGCTTACTTCGGTATCCCTGGTTTAGAAGAGCACAGCTTCGTTCTTAAATCAGTAAATGATGCAAACCGTTTACGTGCACACGTAGAAGCTTGTATTGCTGAATACAGCAAAACAAAAAATAAAGCTGACGGTACAATCGTAGTTGGCGGCGGCGGATTAACAGGTATTGAACTTGTTGGTGAATACGCTGACTTAATGCCAAGCCTATGTCTAAAACACGGTATTGATCCAAAAGAAATTTCTCTATACTGTGTAGAAGCAGCTCCTACAGTTCTTCCAGGCTTCCCTGCTGAATTAGTAGAGCGCGCTCAATCAAGCTTAACAAAACGCGGCGTTACATTCGTTACGGGTACACCTGTAACAAAAATGGATGCTACAACTGTTGAACTTAAAGACGGCAGCAAAATTGAAACAAAAACAATGGTATGGACTGGCGGAGTTCAAGGTAACTCTGTAGTGGCTAACTCAGGTATCGAAGTAAACCGCGGTCGTGCACTTGTTAATGAATTCTTACAATCTACATCTCATAAAGATGTATTCCTTGCTGGTGACTCAGCAGTTGTAATGGGTCCAGAAGGTCGCCCTTACCCACCTACTGCTCAATTAGCTTGGCAAATGGGTGAAGTTGTAGGCGTGAACTTAGCAGTAGCTATTCGCGGCGGAGCAATGGAATCATTCGTTCCTGTCTTCTCTGGTACACTAGGAAGCCTTGGACGTAAAGATGCAATTGGTACCATCGGCGGAAACAAAACGCAATTAAAAGGTTTACCAGCGTCACTTATGAAAGAAGCAAGTAACGTTCGTTACTTATCTCATATCAAAGGATTATTTGCATTAGCTTATTAATTCGGAGAGACCTCATCTTTTAGTGAGGTCTCCCCTTCTTTAATATAGATTTTAAGAACAGTCTTCCAGGTTTATAAGGAAATTGGTGACTACTTAATAAAAAGAGAGGAACAATACCATGAATGTATTAGATGCAAGAGTAATTAATACGTATCGGGGTTTGGAAACCTATTTAGACTCAGAGGGAAATGTTACAGTAAGAAAAATTCAAATTCCTACTCAAAATCATCCATTTTATGAAATTCAGCTCGGGATAGAGTACTTTCTTTTGAGAAAAGGAAAGTATTATGACCGCCAAAGAAATTACTTTATTATTCAGATGAATCCTGATTTTACCTCTATTACATTAAAGGAGACCGAAACTGAGAGTTTGTTTTCAGTTAAAAGTGAAGATGAACGAGAAGCAACAAAAAAACTCATAGGAGAATGGTTTATTCAAAGTAATAGCTATAAACAATCTATACAGGAATCAATAGAAAAAATAAGAAAAGAAGATATATCTACAGAAGAAGATATTAATCAAAAACTAAAAACTATAAATTTCCTGAAAAAACTATCTTATTTAACATCAAGTGATATTCAAAATGCTCCTATCAAAAAACAAACACAAGTGCATATGGTCATGCCATTTTAAATCTAAAAAGAGAATAAACTTTAAAATTCCCTCTCATTCACTCAATTATGAATAAGATATTCTTAATAATTAATTTTATATAAAAATAACCTTAGAACAACCCATACCTACTATCAATAAATTTGTTTGTGAATTTAAAACTAAAATACTCGTCGAAAAACGCCTTACATCACTGAATACAAAACATCAAAAATAAAAATATGTATCTAAAATACAGAGAAACGTTCTCCGACGAAATTAACTTTTGTTTTGTGTATAACTACTCATTCGATGCAAATTTCAGCGATGTAGAAGCCTTTATTTTCTTATCAGTAAAAGAAGCATTTAAGAAATCTCTATCCTAAAGAATTTGTATATATAAGAATTATTCTGCTTAGAGTTACACAATCATATATTTATCAAACAGTAAACATATATTAGGGGTAGCGTCAGGAAAATGAGGATTTCCAACGTTAAGTAATACCCCTATTAAAAATCCCAATCTCTTAGTCTAATTCAGGGAGATTGGGGTTTATTTATTTCACTATCGACACTCGTTAGTTCAATGACAAATAGTTGTGTTAGGCTGGACCAACTTGTATGTTCTCACATTAATGAAATAACTAAAAACGGATTCCGAATGATTATTTATCATCCTGCGGCCATTATATCTTCCATCAGTTCATCTACAATTTCTTTGCAAGTTTTAATCTCTTTAATATGGTCGATCTCACTAGAAACAGTAACAATTCCCTCATCAAGCTTGCCTTTCAACAGCCCAAGTTTGAAGGCTTGTCCTCCAATTTCTGCACTACCTCCCTCAGAATTTAACTTCTTTGCCTGCAACGCTAACGTATGAGGTGTAGAACGCAAGAACGAACCATGAGAAGTATTAATGAGTATTAAATCTTCACTTCCATGTTTGATTATATCTTGCTTAGTCACTTCACTTGCTGGGAACTCTTTAGTTACGATAAATCTCGTGCCCAGGTAGACTCCTTCTGCACCTAAAGCAAATGCTTCATTAACCTTTCGCTTATCTACAATTCCTCCTGTTGCCATAACAGGTATACCTACTGCATCTACAATTAACGGTATGATCGACATTGTTCCAATTGGATTGCTTGGAGGCGCACCTCCTGCCTCAAAACCGGTTGCGACAATAATGTCAGCACCTGCGGCTTTTGCTCCTGAAACACTTGAGTTCGGCGATTCTCGGAAAATAACTGTAAATCCAAGTTCCTTCAACTTCTTAATACCTTGTTCATTAGGAAAGCCGACTGCAACAATAACTTTAACATTTTCCTCGATGCACACTTTTAAAATCTGATTAATGGTGGGATGATCCTCTTGACTATCCTCAACGAGGTGATAGTTAACACCGAATGGTTTGTTCGTAAGTTGCTTTGTTTTTTGGATTTCTTTTCTAAGACGTTCACCAATTTCCTCGGGGTCATCGGAAATTGTATTCTGGCCCGCATGTGGCCCAAGAGTTCCCATGCCTCCTGCATTTGTATCCTCTCCTCTATTAGTTATTTAATATTTCAGCCCTTCCATATTGGTAAGGAATTCCCATATTATTGCGCTAAAAGTTGTTTTGCCTCGATTGAATAAATTTAGTACATGAACTTGAATATAATCATTACTCGTATTTTTGAAGAGGGCAATAATAATTGCCGTAGTACATTTTTTTGTACTTAACCGTAGAAAGCAGGTGAAAAGATGTCGAGAATATGTAAGGATGGATTTGATAAAGAGTGTATAAAGGAACAAACAGAAGTATATGGCATTGCTTATACTCAAAATGTGCTTTCAGGACGCTGGAAGTATATTATCCTGTGGTTTTTAAAAGCAAAAGAACGTCGTTATAGCCAAATTAAAGCTTTTTTATGGGATATTTCACAAGGTTCTCTTACAAAACAGTTGAGAGAACTAGAAACAGATGGACTAATTAAATGGGAGGTTTTTCCAGAGGTGCCTCCACGTGTTGAATATTCCTTAACAACTAAAGGGCGTGAATTTATCCCAATACTTGATATGATGGAAAATTCCGGCAAAAAATTCGGGGGAGAAAACTGAGTAAAATAATAAAACGATATTTTTATTATTTGAACCTACGTCGTGAAGTGTTGTACTTAAATTAACGGGAGCATTTCTTCAAGAAGGAGAAGTGCTCATTTTCTAAAATTTATTGTAATATAAGGTTTGGTTAAATAAAGTTATTCTATCTAATTTAAAACGTTCTTTAAAAATAAATGTTTTAATTGACTCTACTTAGAAAAAAATAATCTTTTTCTTTTACCTGTGTTTCATAATTCTTTAAGTAAATACTAAAGTACTTCGTATATTATTTAAATTTTTACTATTTACTCTTAGTGACGACAAATACGCCCTTTTTCTACATGGCTTTAGAAAACCATTTCTCATTTTATTTTTAATATTAAATAATGCTCCATAAATCCATTATTTTTATAATCGTTCAATAAAGCAAAATTTACAAGTTACAAAAGCTTTCTATAAAAGTTTTTTTGTAACTTGTAAATTTTTTATTTATGTATGTTTTATGTATTTAATGTTAAGAAAAAGATAAGAAGAAAAATTAAAAGGAGCGAATAAATGGTTGGGATCTTCGAAGTCATAATTCGTACTATCATAGCATTTGTTTTACTTATATCTATTGCTCATCTACTTGGGAAACAAACTATTGCTCAAATGACTTATCATGATTTTATTGCTTCCATTACGATAGGATCTATTGCAGGAAACTTGACATTTAATACGTCAACACGTTTTAGTCATTTTATAATTGCATTAATCATTTTTAGTGCAATTATATTCCTTGCGACTTTAGTTTCATTGAAAAATAGAAATGCCAGGGCATTGCTTAATGGAGAACCAACTGTAGTTATTCAGGATGGAAAAATACTTGAAGAAAATATGAAGAAATTAAAATTTACAATGGATTCATTAAATCAAGCGTTAAGGAAAAAAGATATATTTGATATTGATGAAGTAGAATACGCGCTTATTGAAGCTGACGGACATTTATCAGTATTAAAAAAACCGCCCTATCGAAATTCAACTAAAAAAGACGTAGGAATAAAAATCCCCACGGCACCAGTTTTCCCTATTGAATTGATTATGGACGGTCAAATTATTGATAAAAATTTCGCCCAAAATCAATTAAAGAAAAGCTGGATATTTACAGAATTGGATCACCGAGGATTGGCTTTACCTGATGTATCGTATTGTGTAAAGGGAACAAATGGGCAACTGTACTTTGACTTATATAAAGACGAGATTACTTCTCCCATTGATACAGAGGCATAAATAATAAAATATAGGTACGCAATACAGGTCTCTTTAGTTAGCATACTTGTTCTTATAAGAAGGAAGAACTCCCCGAATTCAAAAAGTGAGTTCCGGGGTCTTTCTTCGCGTTTCCGATAAGGAACATTATGGTAACTAAAGTTGTATAGAGATCATTAAATATTGTCCATCTCTTTTGTATTTAATCACTATTTTGATCAAACATAGATACAGGAGAACCAGTAGAAGTATGTTCATTCACCCATTCGCGCGTTTTATCTGAAACAGCGGACCAGTTTGGAATTTTATCCCTGTGCTGTTGAATCCAATTCATGCAAAACTGAGGGTCAATGCTATGCTGTTCGCACTGTGATAAAAAGGCTTGGACAGTGGATTCATTGCAGTTTCCCCACGTTCCGCAAGTTGTGCGCCAAAAGCTTTCCATTGTCTCCTGCACAGATTGATTTTCATTTAACATATCAATTCCTCCTTGCTATATACTACCGGTACATAAACAGTATGTCCAAAGGAATTCCAAACATGTAGATGATTTAAAAACTCCTTGTAATTAATCCTTAGCTAAGAAAAATATGTCGTTTTTCTACAATATATAATAATTAACAATACTTTAACTAAAGTACGTTAATCATTACGTGTATATTTGAAGTGATTTAGTTAATATGAAATTTTACATAAGCGTGATTATGTTAACTAAAGATGTATAGGATATACAGTAAAAAAAGAAAACCACTGATTTTGATCAGTAGTTTTTCTCTCATATTCATTTGACTAAATCATTGAATTCTTGATGGGATTGAACTATGCTTCGTTTATTCTGTAGTTGGAAATTCGTGTTTTTTGTTTTGAACTTTACACGCCTAAATAAAATAAAAAGGTTGGAAATTATAGAATAAGATATAAGTGTATTTGTTCGATTTGCTAACAAGACAGCCAAAATAATATTAGCTGTCTTGTAACTTGTGTAGGTAACTACTTCAATTTATATTAGCATATATCCAAGGTATAGATTATTTGAAAACTAATCTAAGTTTTTATGTTGCAATCTTTCTCCGGCAGATAAACTATAGTTTATCCTATGAAAGAGATAACTACTATACCTAGAATAGCAACGATTGAAACATGTAAGCCATTTGATCGAAGACCAACTTCAATCCCTGAAATTCCTGCAAAACGACTCACCATTAAATTCAGTCCCGAGAAAGGACTTAGTGCAGTTGAAATAGACCATGTAAGTAAGAGAAGCATAGCCAAAGCTAAATTACTTATTCCTAAATCTTGAGCATTTAATTGCATAGCCAAGGCTCCTACAGCCGCAATTTGATGTATACCTATATATGTTACAGCAAGGACAATAATCATTATTGCTATAGCAAATAAGAGAAATGATTGATGGGCCAAACTTGTAAGTAATGTGCCAATTTGGTTAGCAATCTTAGTTCCCTTCATAGCATAACCAAGCAACCCAGCACTCATAAATAGCATAATCTCATTGTTCATCATAGGAACAGTACGATCTCGAAAGTCAACTAATTGAGAAATTATCTCCCTCCAAATTTTAGTTAATAATCCATATAGAAGTGGAACTATAACTGAAAATAGACACACAATAACTACCATAGACCAGTGGGTGATCCTTTCTACAATTAAACATGTAGCCATTAAAATTAACACAAATAATACAAGCTTTATTAGATGATTTCTTTGGCCTTTTTCTAGCTTTACTTCTTTGATGGAATCTTTACATAATGGATGACGACGCTCCCAGATATAAAATAACAAATTCCCTACAAGTAAGGAAAGAAGAGATAATCCGATTCCATATATAATATAATCATTAAATGGAACCTTAAGATAGTAAAGAACTAAAGATACAGATGCAAAATATGGTGACCACATTACAGATGTAGAAAATCCTACTAAATAACTTTTGGCTGACATTGCAGGAGGAAGTTTAAGGTCTTTAAGAAATTCATTAATAATTCTTACAGAACCTAAGTTTAGGATGGGACTCAATAAAAATAAGGTACTTGTGATTCCAGCATATAATTTTTTCGGCTGATATAGTAGATTACGTAGCAATAAGGCAACCGTTTCAAAATATCCTCCAAGCCTCAAGGGAAGTGAAAGAAGCGGGGCTAGAGTTATAAGGCAGAGTAATGGAAGAATTAATAAAATCCCTTTACTAATTCCGTCCAGCCCACTCCCTTTATTAAATTCAATAATAATTCCTATTCCCATCATCAAAATTCCAAGCGCTCGTGGAAAGGGGTCAGCATTCAATGCACTACCTATGAATGCTAATAATGATATACCTACAACCAAATATTGTAGCCAATGAGAAGGTACAAAGTATTGAATCAAAAATAATCCGCACATCGTTAAAATGAGATAACTTCGCATGTACTTACCCCTTCCTATCTAAAGCATAAAGAAAACCTTTCCTTATAAGTTTTGAGGAAAGGTTTAAATAATCTACAGATGTATAACGATTTTTACGCTTTATTAACCCTTCAAAAGTTGTTTTTTCCAACTTTATAAGAAAAGAAATACAAAATAATTTATTTTTCGGATAGAACTTATTCATTGATAAATTTATTTCTGACTTTATTATCAATACATTTTCCAGCCTATAACTTTTTTTATTAACATCTGCTCGAAAATTAGAACTTTGTAAATCATTTAAATAATTAGCTAGCCTAAGTATGGTTTGCTGATGCATGAGACTTAAAGCAATTAATGAATCTCTTTAATACTGGATAAATGAATGGAAAAATTTCTTTCCTGTTCATCTTTTAAATAGAGAGTTTGCTCAAAAGGATCAAGTTGACATACAAGTTCTTTAGATGTTTTTAAGGTCCCCTTTTGGTAATAAAATGACTTTGTGTTAATTGCTTTAAGAACACCAGCCTGTCTCCTCTCCTGTTTTCACATTTAGATAAAATATTAAAATAAGTAAGTGGCTATAAAAATTAAAAAATCTAAAATATAAACATTGTTTTTCCATAACTTTAATATTAGTAGCCTTATTTAATAACTGAGGAAAGAGCTTTAAAATGAGCCAACGATAAACTATCTTCTAATCTACATTATTTAAGTAAAACCTCTTATTCTTTAAGAGGTTTTACTTTATATTAATTAAACTCTATCCTCGCCTTGCATGTTATATTATCTAAAATGAAACATTAGTGAAAAATACTCCCACTTGTAATAGTAAAACTCCTCATGGGATTGGTTCTTTCATTACCTCTATCCCTTCAACATTGAACAAAGTATAAACATTGTTATTAATTGAATAAAACTGATTTTATATTACTTTCATCCATTACATAGTCCCTAATCTATAAAATGATTTGCCAGCTGTAGTTTGAATAGTCAGAAAATTACGATCTGTTCTTAGCGAACCAAGCATGGACGCTTATTATCAAATTTCCAATCTGAAATTAGATATTGCATAGCCATGGCATCATCACGTGCTCCCAACCCCTTTTGGTTATATAGCTGATGTGCTTTCTCAATTTGTTCCATATCAATCTCGATACCTAGCCCAGGTTTATCTGGAACCGTTACTAGACCTCCAACAATTTTGAATGGCTCTTTAGTTAAGCGTTGTCCATCCTGCCAGATCCAATGAGTATCAATAGCTGTAATTTTTCCAGGTGCCGCAGCAGCCACGTGTGTAAACATTGCCAAAGAAATGTCAAAATGATTATTGGAGTGAGATCCCCATGTAAGTCCCCAATCATTACACATTTGTGCGACACGTACTGATCCTTGCATTGTCCAGAAATGCGGATCTGCTAAAGGAATATCTACTGATTGAAGTTGAATGGCATGCCCCATTTGGCGCCAATCCGTCGCAATCATATTTGTAGCTGTAGGTAAACCTGTAGCTCGACGGAATTCAGCCATAACTTCTCGAGCAGAAAAACCATTTTCAGCTCCACAAGGATCTTCTGCATAGGCTAAAACATGATGTTGGTCACGGCATAATCTAATCGCTTCTTCTAATGACCAGCCTCCATTAGGATCCAAAGTAATTCTTGCTTCTGGAAAACGTTCAGCTAAAGCTGTCACAGCTTCAATTTCTTCTTCCCCGCGTAATACACCACCCTTTAACTTAAAATCATTAAAGCCATAACGTTTATGTGCTGCTTCAGCAAGTCGCACAATAGCCTCTGGAGTTAATGCTTCTTCATGGCGTAAGCGCATCCAATCATTTTCTGCACTAGGTTCACTCAGATAAGGAAGATCGGTCTTGTTACGATCACCTACATAGAACAAGTATCCTAGCATTTCGACTGCATCGCGTTGCTGGCCCTCCCCAAGTAGTGCTGCAACCGGTACATTGAGATATTTGCCTACTAAATCCAATAAAGCTGCCTCTAAAGCTGTCACAGCGTGAATTGTAGTACGTAAATCAAACGTTTGTAAACCACGACCTGAAGCATCTCTATCTGCAAATTGTCTACGTACATTATTTAAAATATTATTGTACTTTCCAATAGATTGGCCAATGACTAATTCTTTGGCATCCTCTAATGTTTGACGAATACGTTCGCCGCCTGGAACCTCCCCAACGCCTACATTACCCGTATTATCATTTAGAATGACAATATTACGAGTAAAATAAGGGGCATGAGCTCCACTCAGATTAAGCAACATGCTGTCATGTCCTGCCACTGGGATAACTTGCATGTCCGTAATAATTGGTGTCGATATTAAATTTCCCTTTGAAATCTTGTTATTTACTGTGATTTGATTATTCATTCGTATTCCTCCTCATCAAATTAACCTCTGAAATAGATCTTATGATGTAGTGTACTAATTACTATATTACACCTCTTGAACACTCTATAATTTCTTTATTAGGTAACTATAATCTATTTATAGTTTTTTAATTCCACCCTTTTAATCTCACCAACAAGGAATAAGTAACTACAGATTGCTACTAATGCATTAGCGCCTACAAAAACTAGTGCACCATTAAATGATCCAGTTTTAGCAATAATATATCCTATAATAATTGGTGTTGTAATTCCTGCGATATTACCAAACATGTTAAAAAGACCACCACTTAACCCCGCCATTTGCTTTGGAGAGGTATCTGCGACTACTGCCCAACCTAATGCACCAAATCCTTTACCGAAAAACGCTACAGCCATTACAAAGATGACAACCCACTCAGCTTCTACATAATTTGCAGCAACCAAACTCATAGACATAAGCATCCCAATGACAATTGGCGTTTTTCTTGCGAATGTTAGAGAATATCCTTTTCTTAATAAAAAATCTGAAAACATGCCGCCTAAAACTCCACCAGCAAACCCACAAATTGCAGGAAGTGAAGCAACAAATCCAACCTTAAGTATAGACATGCCGCGTTCTTGAACAAGGTAAACAGGGAACCACGTTAGAAAGAAATAAGTAAGTGTAGTAATACAATACTGTCCAAGATACACGCCTAGTAGCATACGATTTGATAATAGTTCTTTTACAGGTTTCCAATTTACTTTTTCTTTTTTTATTTTTTTCTCCTGTGACTGATCCATGTTTGTTAGGGCGCCACCTTGCTCAATATAATCGAGCTCAGCTTTATTAATACGAGGATGGTCTTTAGGAGCATAAATAGCCTTTAGCCATAAAAAGCTTAAACAAACCCCTAAGATCCCCATGAATAAGAAAACAGCATGCCAGCCATATTTGTACGTAATATATCCCATGATTGGTGCAAAAAGAACGGTTGCAAAGTACTGGGCAGAGTTAAAAGTTGCTGCTGCTGTTCCGCGTTCATTACTTGGAAACCAGGAAGCGACGATACGGCTATTTGCTGGAAATGAAGGTGCTTCGGATAATCCCACTAAAAACCGTAAAGCAAATAAAGTCATTACGGCTGTGCCGGCCGCACCAAAAACTCCAATGAATGCCTGTAAGAATGTAAACAGAGACCAAAGAAATATACTCCAAAAATAAACCTTCTTTGACCCAAATCGATCTAAAAGCCAACCACCCGGAATTTGACCAATTACATAGGCCCATCCAAAAGCTGAAAACACATAACCCATCATGACAGAATCCAATCCAAGTTCTTTAGACATAGAGTCTCCTGCAATTGAGAGCGTCGCTCGATCAGCATAGTTGAAGGCAGTAACCAAGAATAACATCATTACAATAAGCCAGCGAACTCGAGTTTTCTTTACTTCTTTTAACGGGCTAGGATTAGGGTTAGTGGCTAATGCTTTATTAGTGTTCATATGTACTCTCCCCTTAGATTAATTGGTATATTTATAAGAAGGGTTAGCTAATCCTAAATCAGTATAAATCTATTCTTAGCAGGTTTTTCTGAGGTGTGAGAGAACTTTTTAAATTGAATGTCTTTCTAAGAAAACTATTATTTGGTTAATAAAAATATAGAGACTTTAAAACATATAAAACTAAATCAAATCAGAATTCAACTCTAATAGAAACAGAGACTCATAAATTGAAATGTAAATTGTTTTAAAATCGCTATAGATAAATTTAGAAAAAATTAATGACATCGCTTACAAATGTCATCACACACTTTATGGATTTCAATAATTTATTGTCTATAGGTAAGTGTATTATTGCAAATTATTATTCAGGATTAACTTTTTAACACCCTATATTTTAAGTAAGGAGGTATTCATTAGTTGAATACCTCTTTACCTACATTCTTTTCTATTATCCTTTGACAAAGACGGTTTTAATAGAAGTAAAGAACTCTTTTGCTGCTTCACCTTGTTCACGAGAGTGGGAGCTTGATTGTTTCATACCACCAAATGGAGCCTGAAGCTCAACTCCAGCGCTTTCCGCATTAATACGAACAAGACCCGCATCCATTTCATTAATAAATGAAAGCATATGTCCAATATTAGTGGTGAAGATAGAAGCGCTTAATCCATATTGGACATCGTTTGCTACTTCTAATCCTTCTTTTATTGAATCTACTTTAATTAGGGCAATAAATGGACCAAAAACTTCTTCTTGGGCAATTGCCATATTAGATGTTACATTCTCAAAGATGGTAGGTTGAATATAGAATCCGTTCTCATATTCGCTTCCTTTTGGTTGTTCCCCTCCGAATACAAGGTTTGCTCCTTCATCTAATCCTTTTTGAACATAAGTAAGGACAGTCTGCAGTTGATTTTTATTCGCACATGGCCCCATCCAAATTCCTTCTTTTAAGCCATCACCTATTGTAATTTCTTCTGTTTTTGCTAATAATTTTTCTTTAAAAACATCATAAACATCGCTTTGAATAATCACTCGACTAGTAGCCGTACACTTTTGACCTGTAGAACGGAATGCCCCAGCAATTGTTGCTTCTACGGCAAGATCGAGATCAGCATCGGCAGCTACGATAACAGGATTTTTCCCTCCCATTTCCAGTTGGTATTTTGCGCCCCGTTTCAAAGCAGATTGTCCAATTTGCTTTCCAATATTATTAGAACCAGTAAAAGTAATCCCGTTAATATCAGGGTGGTCCGCAATTCCCTGTCCAATAATTGAACCAGATCCTGTTACAATATTAATTACACCAGCAGGTAAACCTGCTTCTTCAAAACATTCAACTATCTTAGCACATGTGACTGCAGTATCTGTAGCTGGCTTAATTACTACAGTATTTCCATAAATTAATGCAGGAGCTACCTTCCAAATCGGTATAGCAATTGGAAAGTTCCATGGGGTAATAACCCCAACTACGCCTAATGGAGTTCTTGTTGTAAACATAAGAGCATCCTGGTCTGTAGATGGAATAACATCTCCGACCTTTCTCATGCCCTCGCCAGCATAGTAACGAAGAATAGCAATTCCTCGTGAAGTTTCGCCTTTTGTTTCTGCTAAAGTTTTCCCCATTTCGCGCGTTGCACATTCTGCGATTTCATTAAGTCGTTTTTCCATGACGTTTGCTACGTTATAGAGATACTGTCCGCGTTCAGCTCCAGATAATTTTTTCCACTGAATTTGTGCTTTTTTTGCAGATGCTACAGCAGAATCTAAATCTTCTTTTGTTGAATTTTGCACGTAACCTACAATATCATTTGTTTTTGCTGGATTAATACTTTTGATAACATCTCCTGAAGAAGATTCTACCCATTGACCTCCAATAAAATTTGAATATACATTATTTTTGGTGCTTAAAGTCATACTTATCCTCCTTATCTTTCTTCAACTTTATAAAACGCTTACAAAATAATTTAAAAAGTATAGAAATTTAATGTCTCCTAAATTATAATTTATAGTTTTAAGTTAATACTTTATGATTAGGTTTTGGATATCTCTTAAATGTTTCTTTTAATATGCTTTCTAGCTGTTGGTAATGCTCTTTTTCTACAGGAACAATCGGTGGTCGAACTGTATTTCCAACAGGTAAACCCACAATTTCCATTCCAGCTTTTATTAAAGATACTGCATAGCCTTTCCTCTGTTTTCTAATATTATTAATAGGTAAAATAATGTTCTTATATAGCTCACTAACTAATTCTTTATCCCCCTTTAAAAGTGCTTCATAAAACATACGTGAGATATGTGGTATATAATTAGAAATAGCAGATGAATAAGAATTAAATCCGAGAGGAACATAGGCAGGCATTGTTACTTCAGCCATTGGCATGCCATTTAGCCATCCTAGACGGTCTCCTATTGCTTGAGTTAATTCAATGTTTAAATCAATATTTCCAACTCCATCTTTTAAACCTACTAGCTGAGGTAGTTCAATTAACTTTTGTAGAGTCGGTAATTGTAAAACACAGTTATCTCGTTGATATACAATTGCATTAAGACTGGTACTTTCTATAATAGTTCGAAGATAGTTATAAAGTCCTTCTTGTTCGCCTTCAATTAGATATGGAGGGAGAATTAAATAGCCATCAGCGCCTTTTTGTTCAGAAATTTTCGTTAATTCTAATGCCGTTTTAATATTTCCTCCTACTCCTGTATACACAGGCACTTTTCCTTTAACTGTAGAAATAGCTAATTCTACCATCACTTCATACTCTTCTTTACTTAACGATTGAAATTCAGCAGAGCCACAAGCTATAAAAATAGATTCTAATCCTTCATCAAGTAGAAATTGAATATTTTTAATTAAAGCTTTCTCATCAATATTTCCTTGCTCATTAAAAGGAGCAACTGGAAATCCTGCAATACCTATAGGCGATTTTCTAATCATATACATCATTCATCTCCTTAGTTAGATTTTAAATTTTCTAATAATTCTTATGATTTTATTGTAAGACAAATTAAATTATTTGTCAAATTAAATTTAAATACTTCTGTGAAAATAAAAAATAAGAAAAAGAGATACCTTTAGGCATCTCTTTCAGATACATGAAATTTACTTTCTACGCTATATAATAAAGTAAATTCCAAAATAGTTTTTACTTTTATCTATCTCTTGTATTTGTGGAGTTTAGCAAATAAATTTAAACAAGATAGTGTTCTGAAACCTTTTGGCGAACATAATTAAGGTGGTGATACATCTGTTTATACGCTTCATAGGGATCATGGTTAGCTAATGCATTGTAAATCGCAGTATGATGTTTAACTGTACGTTCACGTTCTCTATATTTAATTTCACGGTCGGTTTTATCATGAGCAACAAGCAAGGAATGAATCATCCCTTCAAATACAGTACTATTTGCACTTAAAGCAATAATTCTATGAAATTCTTTATCAATTTCCCCATAGTCATTATCTTTACTATTTGCTATTGCATCTATAGTCTCTTTTAGTTCTTTTAACTGATCGTCAGTTATTTTTTCTGCAGCAAGAGTCACTAAACCTAACTCTAAAGTCATGCGTGCTTCTACAATTGCTGGTAAATTATCAGCAGATAGCGCTAACATAACTGAAAAGGGATGACTTCCAACTTTTTCATTAAAAAATGTGCCCTCTCGGGTTTTTCGTGTAATGATTTCAAGTATTTCTAATGCACTTAATGCCTCACGTAATATAGGCCTGCTAACTCCTAAATCCTCTATTAACTCCATCTCCGAAGGTAGTCTATCTCCAGGTTTCATTTGACCACTCGTTAACATCTGAACGATACGTTCAACTACTTGCTTTGATAGTGTACTTCGACTAACAGACTTAAGCTTTATTCTGCCATTTCCCTCATTAACCACTTAACCTCATCCTTTATCAAATTTAATTCGTCTTCCTATTGTAGAGCTAATTTAATTATACAACAATAGATTTTCCATTATTAACTTATTGTGTAGGTATTAACTTTATTAATTCTTCTATATTGATTTGATGTATTAGGTATAATCTCCTCTTTTTGCTACTGGAATAATTGTTCCAATAATTATTTATAATTTTTATTATAAATATAAAAGAATAATGTTGTACGCTGAATAAACTGATAAAAATATAGAACCAGTTACTATTTTGGAACTCTAAACAACATTTTCTATATTAAAACTAAGAATTTATTTGATAAAGACAATGCTGTAATAAAAACTAAATATTATTGACTTACATTTTAATTTGTCTTACTATATAAAAGTAAAATATTCGAAAAATTCTTACAAGAAGGAGGTTCCATCATGATAATACAACAAAAGTTAAAATTAATTTAATGTAAGAGCAAGTTTTTAAAACTTGAATATTTCTTTCAGTTAATAGCTTTACTCTCCTTTAGTTCTTGAAATCATCCTCTTACACATCAAAAGGAGAAAAATTAAAACTTCTAAGAAAATCTCTCAATCATGCTTTTCACAAACTATTCAAGTTAAGTCCATCAATTCATCAATGTAAATACGTATTTATAAATCATTATGGGACTCAAGAGAAATGAATTACTTAGGGAGATCTAACCTTAAAAAGTTCTTCAGAATTTGATATCAACCTTTAAATTCAATGCTCATGTCAAGATTTAAAATGTTTACCATAGAAAATATGAAAGCGTATACAAAAACATTGAAATGAGGGAAATTCTGTGAAAAACCAATCTAACTTAGCAGAATCTACTGTAACAAACCCGGAAATTGTTACAAGGAAGAGTAATTTTTTAACGAGGTTTGCAAAAACTTTTGGTCCTGGTATTCTGGCTGTTTTAACATGGCTTGGTGCAGGAGATTTAGTGACCTCTTCTGTTGCTGGAGCAGATTATGGATATAGCTTAATGTGGATATTAGCTTTATCCCTCCTGCTTCGTTTTCTTATTGTAAATGTAATTGCTCGTTTTCAGCTATGTAATACAGAAGGACTTTCCCTTCTTGAGGGTTATGGACGTATCCATCCTTTTTTTGCTTATTTTCTTTTTGGTTATGCCTTAATTATGGGTCATTTATTTAATTCTTATATGATTAAAGGAGCCGGAGAAGTATTATCTACTCTTCTCCATATAAATCAACCGTTTATAGGCTCTGTCGTTGTAGTTGTATTGATTTTATTATTAATTGGAAGGAACATTTACAGCACGATTGAAAATGTGATGAAAGTTATTCTTGGCTTACTAACTATTGCTTTCCTTGTGTTAGCCATTCAAACAAATCCGGATATGGGACAAATATTTAAAGGAACAGTTGGCTTTAGTATTCCAAGTGATACAGGTGTTCATGGAGCACTTTTAGTTGCGGTTTCAATCATTGGTGCAGTAGCAGGATCTATCTCTAACTTTGTTCATCCTTATTTCATGAAAGAAAAAGGTTGGACTAAACCTGCCCATTTAAAAATTCAACGAAATGATTTATTGTTTGCTATTGGTGTATGTATTGTTATTAACTTAGCTATTTGGATTATAGGTGCAGAGATACTCAAGCCAAATGGCATCCATGTCGAAACTATTGATGACTTAGGTAAAGCTTTAGAAATGGCATTAGGGCAAACAGGCTGGCTTATTTTTTATCTAGGAGTTTTTGGTGTTTTATTTGCTAGTATTGTAGGTAAATCTACGGGTTATCCACGTTTAGTTACAGATGCTTATTACGTAATTAATAAGGCTCGAAAAGAAAAATATGAAGGTAAATACAATAAAGATCCTATGTCTAAGTGGATAATGATTTTTGTACTAGTTACTCCTATCATTTGGTCTATCCCAGGCATGCCTGGTTTTATTACCCTAACAATTGTTGTAAATGCGTTAAATGTTGTAGGATTCCCTGTAATTGCTATAGGTATGTTAATTCTTTCTAATAAAAGAAGTTTAATGGGTAAATACAAAAATAATTGGTTTGAAAACACATGTTTATTTCTTGCGTCAGGTTTAGCAATATGGTCAGCTGTCCAATTGCTTATCAACTTCTTTTAAACTAAAAGATTGATATAAACAATAAACATAAAAATAAACTAATTGGATAGATTTGCTTCCTATAAAATCTTAAAAATGGAGAGATGTTAATTATGAAATCAAAAGTAATTATTTACAAGAAAATAGATAAGACAGTATTAAGCTTTATTGAAAATACATGTGACGTAGTGTACTTTCAGAAGTTAGATTCAGAAAACTACCCTAAATTTATTCAAGAGTTAAAAAATGCGGATGCCATAATTGGTTCAGAATTAAAAGTAAATAAAGATTTATTGGACCAAGCACCATGTTTAAAAATGGTATGTAATACCTCTGTTGGATACGATAATCTAGACCTCAAGGAATTGGAAAAGCGAGGGATAATCGCTACAAATACTCCGGAAGTGTTAAATGATACAGTAGCTGATACGGTATTTAGCTTAATTTTATCTACAGCAAGAAGAATCCCTGAATTAGACCAATTTGTTAAAAAGGGTGAATGGAAATCAAATTTAAGCGAGGAAAAGTTTGGGGTAGATGTTCATCATAAAACATTAGGTATTATTGGAATGGGTGGTATCGGTAATACCCTTGCTAAAAGAGCTCATCTAGGATTTGACATGCAAATTTTATATCATAATAGATCTAGAAAGGAAGAAGCAGAACAAAAATATAATGCTATTTATTGTTCATTGGAAGAATTGCTAAAGAAGTCTGATTTTGTATGCGTAATGACGCCATTAACACCCTCAACTGAAAAGATGATTGGAAAGCGAGAATTCGAATTAATGAAGGATACGGCTATTTTTATTAACGGCTCAAGGGGAAAAACTGTAGATGAAGAGGCCTTAATTTATGCTTTAAAAACAAATGAAATTCTCGCCGCAGGTCTTGATGTATTTATTGAAGAGCCTATTAGAATGGACAACCCTTTACTCTCCATGGAAAATGTTGTGACTTTACCGCACATAGGATCTGCTACCTATGAAACTCGATTAAAAATGGCTATGTTAGGGGCAACTAATTTAGTGGCTGGATTACAAGGGAAAACGCCACCAAATTTGATTAAAAGTGGAGTTAGTATTAATTGAATTATAATTTATAAATAGTATTTATATATGAGGTGAACTCCTAGAATAGACAGTAACTTGTACTTAGATTAGCAGAAAGATTTAATGAGAAGATTTTCTAGCTCTATAAGTACCCTGAAGAATTATTAATTAAGAAGCTTCCAGAGCTTCTTAACCCAAAGAAAAAAAGCCCGTAGAATAATTATTGAGAATTATTTTACGGGCTTTTCCAGTTTATATAAATTTAAAAATTATTATATTTGAACATTCCACTTATTCTTCAGTTGATGCATTTAGTGATTGTTTATAATATCCCCATGTATGGGCAGTCTCCTTGCCTAAACTCCATGTTCCAGTTCCTTTTAGGTTGTATTTCTTTATTAATTGGAGCTTTTCTTTAATGGATTTTTCATTTTCATACCATAGTGTGTAAGTTCCAGGAGGAAGTTTTGTCCCATTTACCGTACTCAAATCATCATTCGTTTTAACAGTAAATGTAGCCATGGGTGACTGATATTTCTTATTGTAAACAATATCTCCATCATATTTTTTTATAAGAGCAGCTACATTTTTAATCGGAACATCAATACCTCGTATCGTCCCTTCATCATTCCAAAGCCTCCCATAAAAAGGTATCCCTAAAACAATTTTTTGAGACGGTACTTTCTGTGACAAAGCATATTTAATTGTTTTTTCTACAAAAGGGAGACTTGCTACCGGTCCAGAAGTTTCGTGATTAACCGAATGTTCATCATATGCCATTAACATTAGATAATCACTGTATTGAGCTAATGTAGTATAATCATAAGCGCCTTGCCACCCAGTGTTCCACCCTTCAGAATTTGCAGCTACTAGCTCATCAAGGACCAGTAGCTTTTTCAGTGACATAATTAGAAGTTGGTCTCGATGCTTTTAGGCATCTTGAATAGTTTGCTGAATATATTAGTTTGTATTCATTTCTTTATCATTTTTCTTGTGCAATTTCTTTTCTATTAGGAGCAAGTCGTGGCTGTTCTAACCATTTATTTTTTACCATAATATCAAACCATTTTTTTGTTACCATCATGTTAATTCAAACAGCATCCTTTACAGGTAAGAAAAACTTTATTTTGCTTTTCTACAAATCTTACATTTTTTATCGAACCTTCAATGTATAATTTCCTTAAAAAGATATTATGTTAACTAAATTTTATAGAGGATACAAATATAGCATGTGATATTTATTATAGAAGAAGTTAAATTATAGGAGATTTAGATACAAAAAATTATAGTTCATCATTCTCATGCATGTAGTAAAACAGTAAAAAAGAACCCTGCAGTAAGAGATTTCAACTCCAACTGAGGGTTCGTGATACTAGCTTGTCGATTTAAATCATTTTCATAAAAGAAGAAGGGTCTTTAATAGCCAGAATCCTCTGATGTAAGGTTATCGAGCATTGTGTAATCATATTTCTGCAGGGGCTTTTCTGCTGGACCTTCTATAACTTCTCCTGTATAAGAAAATCTAGATCCATGGCAAGGGCAATCCCAGGAACGATCTCCGCTGTTCCACTCGACTTCGCATCCAATGTGAGTACAGGTTGTATCTACAATGTGGAGTTTTCCTTCTTCATCTTTGTAGGCTCCCTTTCGATGGCCTCTAACCGTAATTACAGCCCCTTCATCATTAGATAGATCTTCAGCCCTTACATCAGAAATTTCAAGCTTCCCTTTGATGAGATGGCCTACGACATCAGCATTTTCTACTAAGAAATTTTTCAAGCTGGGGTTTGCGTAAAAACGGGAGGGTGAATATAAATGTTGATAGGCGTTCTCTTTGCCTAGAATTATATCTCTGAACAAGAGTGCTGCTGCTGTTCCATTTGTCATTCCCCATTTTCTATAGCCAGTAGCGACTAGTATGTTAGGTTGCCCAGAGGTGAGTTCTCCAATATAAGGAAGTTTATCAAGCGTGACTAAATCTTGTGCTGACCAGCGATACGCAATATTTTCCAGATCGAAAACTTGTTCACCAAATTCCTTTAACGCTTTATAATGTTCCATTGTATCTTTTCCTTGGCCTGTTTGATGGCTTTCTCCCGCCACGAGAATCATTTCCTCACCGTTAATGACTGCAGAACGCAGGGAACGTGTCGGTTGATCAGCGCTAATATACATTCCACCTGGATAAGCTTCTTTGGCTTTAACAGCAAGGATATATGAGCGGTCAGCGTGCATTCTGGCAGAATAAAGCCCCAGCCCTTCATAAAAAGGAAAATGCGAGCAAGAAAGAACGTAGCTACCTGTAACACGTATACCTTCTCGTGTAAGAACTGTTGGCTTATCTCCGGATTCAATATTCACTGCTGTTGTATGCTCAAAAATAAGTCCGCCTTTTTGTTTAATAGCTTGAATGAGGTGAACGAGGTATTTAATAGGATGGAACTGTGCCTGGTCTTTCATAACAAGGGCTTTTTTAATTTCCACGTTAAAAGGAATATGATCCGCCAATTCACCATCAATATTAAGTTCCTTATAAGCTTTTGCCTCTTTTTCGAGTTTTAGAGAATACTCATCAGTAGTAGCATATATGTAAGCATCCTGCATGATGAAATCACAATCAATTTGATGATTTTCAACTGTTTGCTTAATAAAGTTCAAGGCATCTGTATTAGCCTTATAGTATAATCTTGCCTTACTTCTTCCAAAATTCCGAATAAACTCATCGTAGATCAAATCGTGCTGGGCAGTAACTTTTGCTGTTGTATGTCCCGTTGTGCCATTCAATAGTCTTCCCGCCTCTAAAATGGCAACCTTTAGACCTTCATTGACTAAAAGGTAAGCAGAAGTAAGACCTGTAATCCCTCCTCCTACAATAACAACATCTACATCCATGTCATTATCTAGACCGGGAAACTCCGGCAAATCAATAAAATCTCTCCAATATGGTTCAGGCGTCTGTGGAAGCTGTCCTCCTGTGTGTTCATTATGAGTCACATTAAGACCTCCATTCAATATTTTGATAGTAGTGTTATTAGGATTTCCATTTATTGAGAGTTCATACTTAACTTAGGAATACAGTCTTCGTTATGTGAACTTATATTACTTTATAATCTCAATTCAAAAAGTCTTTAGTTCCAGATCTTAGCACAATTGCTTATAGATAAAAAAGAGAGGTTCTATTTTAATTAGACTCTCTCTTCTTTATAGAAAATATGTACCTACGAATATTGATTTTTAACCTTTGGCTAATTCTAACGCTTTATCTGCCTTGTTTAAATCGTGATTTACTTGTTCTTCAACATCATAGGCATGATACATTTCATTATCAATCATATATTGAGCGATCTTTTCATGAAGCTCAATAGCTTCGTCTACTTGTTTTTTTAATACTTTGCGTACTTCTGGCGTTGCCGTTTCTGTAAGAGCTACGGCATATGTTCGTACACCATTTTTCGCTGATAATAATAAATCAGCTGCAATAGGAAGAAGCAATCATATCGACAAATCTCATTTCTGTTATACATTGGCCTTGTTTATAGTATTACAGATAAACTTTTTGTTTATCTGTAATACTTCAATTAGTATGAAATTAACTTGTTTTATTTGATCGTCTGTTAAAAGAAATCTACTCAGAATGAAGCCAGCTATTAAAACATACATATATAAATTCTCCTTCCTAATCATCTTTTCTATTGCTTAAGATAGAAAAATATGTATATATTTGAGAATACTTTAAAATTTATTTGAATTTGCGTTACCAATTACAGATCCAGGATGCTTCATAAATAAGTAGAGGTTTTTCATGTAAGTAAACCGGGAAACGAAACGTTAGATAACAGTAAAGGAGAACGTGTTATGCATGAAATGACAGAAAAGCTACATGACTTTTTACTAGAACATATTGATGAAATGTCACAAGAATGGCTAGACTCGCGGGAAGTAGAAAAGGATTCTATCTATACAGCTGACGCCTCTTCCGAAACAACCGAATATCTCCGAGTACAAAATCAATATTTCACTTGTAAAATTGTAAAAGTTCTTATAGGAGAGTCATTAGATACTCTTAGTGATTGGGCACAGGAAGTTGCCACGAAAAGAGCTCAGAGAGGCGATTCTCTTTATCATAGTATCCATTATTTTAAAAAGTTTCGTTTAATCTTTTTTAAACAGATTGAATCATTTTTTTATCTTTATTCGTCTAGCATTACATACGAAGAGCTTTTTCTATGGAATAAAGTAGTGAATGAAGCGTTTGATCGGATGATAGAACTTTTTACACTTTATTATGGACAAGTTTCAGAAGCGCAGTCTCAAGCTCAAAAAATGCTGATTTCTGAACTTAGCACGCCTGTCATTAGCATTTCCGATACAGTAGGTGTGCTGCCTCTCATTGGTCAGGTTGATGATTATAAGAATAGTGATTTTGCGAAGAAAGTTATGTTGCAAGCAAAGGAGCTCAATCTGTCTTGCTTAATTATTGACTTATCAGGTGCACCTTCCATTGATACTATGATGACCAATGAATTATTTCAAGTTATAAAGATGTTAGACCTACTTGGAATTGATACAACCATCACAGGTATCCGTCCGGAAATTGGCTTAACTGCCGTTCAATTAGGAATAGATATGAGCAAATTGAGAACCTATGGAAAGTTAAAAGATGCAGTAAATAAGCTTTTGCATGATTGAACAAGGACATTATCTTTTAATTTTAGTCCATGGGTGCAGTTTTTATCTTAGGAAATAGGATGGGGAAATTAATGTTATCATAAGACTCTTTTATGCTTTATAATTTCTGGATGGAGGATCAGTAGACTTCGAAGACTTCGGTACACACTTTTTCTAAGGTTCACACACTTCAGTTTCATTTGAAGGGTAAAGTAGTCTGGATATTACTAGACTACTTTATCTCTTTCTATGAAATGTTTTATATTAACTAAAAAAACGAAAACTCCTGGTGCCTGTTCAGGAGTTTTTCGGCTATACATATCACTACTTTTCAGGTGATGCTCGGAAACATCTTGAGTAGTTTGCTCGCTATAGTTGATATTATTCAACGTAGGCAATTTAATTATAATAAAATAAAAAATAACATTAGATTATTTGTGTCAGAAATCATATGATAAGGGTAAAGAAAGTTGCTTCTATTCATTATGGAATAAGAATGGACGTTTTTACACCTGAGGAAATAATCAGCTCTAATCATATGCAGTCCAGAGCATACCTTACTTGTCCTTATTGTGGCGATATCGAAATCACTCATGAATGCAAACAAGGAAAATCAAGGTTTGTGGTTGCTGCTAATAGAGATCATACATATGATTGCCTTTTAAAAAAATAATGAAAATTTGGTCGTTCCAGAAGTGTTAATTGCTTTTAGAACGACTTTTTTTGTACCAGAACCTTAGTAACTATATGGAGAATACTGGTTTACTCAGTGTTTTCTATATTAATTTTCACAAGAATAAATACATTCTCTCCATGTTATATTATAGCGATAGATGACATCTCACTTTTAATTATAGAATCTATGCTACTAATTATACTAGGTTTGTGTAACCAGTTTTTTGCATATCCTATATCTAGTTAACATGATCAATTTTAAAACAAGAAAAGCTAGTGGGCCGGATGGATGAAAGAGCAGTAAAATGAATGTTTTAGATTCTTTGCAGTCAACCAACGATTTAGATCTAGGCTAAATAAAACAGAAGGAAGAGATTAAAATCGAAGTGGAGTAATTTGTACTTTCTAGAATTAAGTGCGGATATTATTGCAGGACTCATGTCCTTTATGCTGATTTACGGAACAAGTCGCTTCTTTCCAATGCAAAGGTGATGAAAAGGAGGTCTCAGTTGAATGGAAAAAGCCAAAATTAGTGCCAGTCAGTTGTTTATCTTGATGGTACTGTTTGAACTGGGGAGTGCTTTGCTGATACCTCTTGCGATGAAAGCAAAACAGGATGCATGGCTGGCGATTTTGCTTGGAATGATATGTAGTTTCTTTCTATTTTTAGTCTATCATAAACTTTATTCCTATTATCCGGACCTTTTACCTACAGAGTACATGCAAAAAATCATGGGGAAAGTGATAGGCAAGACAATTGCCTTTCTTTATATCCTGTACTTTGCGAATAGTGCAGCAAGGGTTCTACGTGATTTTGGGGAGATGTTGTTAACGTTCTCCTATCCAGACACTCCTTTATTTATCGCAAATGCTTTATTGATGCTTGTCATTATTTATACCGTTCGGAAAGGGATTGAGGTGGTAGCGAGATCAGGAGAACTACTTTTTATTTTCATGTATGTACTTGCCGTTACCGGATTTATTCTAATTGTGTGTTCTGGTTTAATCAATTTTACAAACTTACAGCCGGTACTTGAGGAAGGAATATGGCTAGTTCTAAAGGTTGTATTCACTCAAACTTTGTACTTTCCATTTGGAGAAACCGTCTTATTCTTGATGATTTTTCCTTATTTGAATAACTCTAAAAAAGCAAAAATTACTGGATTTTGCGCAATCGGATTAAGTGGGATTAACTTAACTATTATTATGATTATTAATGCGAGTGTACTTGGAGTAGACCTTACTTCACGTTCACAGTTTCCTCTTCTCAGTACTGTACAAAGCATCCAGGTAGCTGATTTTTTAGAACGTCTTGATGTGTATTTTATGATAGCGGCAATTATTGGTGTGTTCTTTAAGATATGCTTGTATCTGTATGCTGTTGTAATCAGCACGGCGAGCTTATTTAAAATTCAGTCATCTTCGCGCCTGGCTTATCCTGTGGGGCTCATCATTATATTTTATTCCGTCACGATTGCCAGAAATTTTCAGGAATTTCTTTACGAGGGAACCAAGATAGTGCCCCTTATTTTCTTTCTTCCTTTTCAAGTAATAATCCCTCTTCTTCTTCTCACCGTAGCATTCTTAAAAAACAGGAAGAAACACAGGGAATAGCAGGACTATGTCCAACAACCATTTATCCAGAAAAATAGAGATTTAGTCTTCTTTAAATAGCTAGCTTATGAAGCTAATTTAAACGTTCTATGAATGAATATCCCATATATTTCCAGTTGAGATAATGTTTCTTCAGGAACATTTGTATCTGAACTGCGGCTAATTGTCTGATACATTCTCGGCGGAAATTATCTTTGGTTTTATCTATAACTGATCACTCGGCACAAACTTCAGGTTTCTAGAATTTTTGTTCTCTTGCTATCATTAAATGTAGCAAATCTCAGTACAAATATTTAGAGGAAAATGAAATTCATCCCCTTTTTTCCTAACCTTATTATGTGACAAGCGAGTAGAAGCTATGATATGTTAGCATCTCTACATATTATCTGAAAATAAGAAGATGAGGTGTTTGAATATGAATAAAACTGAACTAGTAGATGCAGTTGCAACAAAATCTGAACTAACGAAACAGGATTCAAAAAAGGCTGTAGACGCTTTATTTGAAACAATTTCTAATACACTTGCGAAAGAAGAAAAAATTCAATTAGTTGGATTTGGTACATTTGAAATACGTGAGCGCGCAGAGCGTACAGGCCGTAACCCTCAAACAGGTGAACAAATGACAATTCCGGCCTCAAAGTCTCCTGCTTTTAAACCAGGAAAAGAATTAAAAGAAGCTGTTAAATAACTATGCCTTATAAGCAAGCCCTCTCTAGAGAGAGATGGACTTCTAAAGGGGGCTATTTTTCATGGTGAAAAACTTCTAAATACCTACACCTAAATATTATTTAATCAAGGTTACTGTTTTCTTGCGTCGTCTTAGAGGTAGGTTCTTTGTCAGGTCTAGGGATCCAATTTCCTAACTTATTTTGTAAGTAATTCTTTAAAAAAACAGCTAAAACATAGCTTTCTCATATTGAAACATTTAAGAACCCCGGACCTATTTAAAAACTCCTCTTCCTACTTAATAGAATGGAAGTTCTATAAATTTATATATAGAATAAAAGGGTCATAAGAATTTTAGAAATCTATTTCTCCATTCCTCTGATAAATCATCAACTTTCAATATTTTTTCAATTGATTGTTTATCTTCGTGTCGATGAAAAAGAATTTTTGTAGCAAAAGCCACTGATATTCTTTTTGGGTGCCTATCAATAACATTTATTTCTGAATCGTTTTTAATAGCTCCTTCTTTTAATACTCGAAAAAAGTAACCTGTTAGAGACGTTTCAACGACTCTCTTTAAAAATTGTTTTTCCTCATTATATTTCGATATTGTGTCACAAGGTACCCTTCCCTGCGTCACTTGAACGATGGCATCTCCGATTTGATATATATCACCTATACAAACTTGTTCTTCAGTCATGCCCGTTGCTGTAATATTTTCTCCGAAGGCCGGTAAAACCATTTTCTTTTGAAAGATTCTTTCCCAATAAGAGTAATGTTCAAATGGATATAAACATACCGCCCTATCAACACCACCATGCTTTTCTTTATTTCCAACGTCGTCTCCCATGAACCCTATCTTTTTTAACTCAGCAACCTTGGTAGAAGACTTTCCTATTCCAGATAGCTTAGCTTCGTTGTTCCAATTATATTCCTTTGGCGTTCCAATAGCTAAATTAATAATTCTAGGAGTCAATTTGTAATGACCTCACCTTCAATATTCACTTATACTTTAGCTTGTAGCTTATCCTTTTCCTTTGGCTATTTATTTACATAATATTCACCGTTGGTTATTACCTTCTAGCTATCATTTCTATTTCAATTTGTGCGCCTAGAGGGAGAGATGCTACTCCTATAGTTGTACGAGCGGGATATGGAGCAGAAAACTGTGTTGCATAAACTTCGTTCATTGCTGCAAAATCATCCATATTGGTTAAAAAAACATTTACCTTTTCCACATTTTCAGGGGTTAAACCCGATGCTTCTAATACTTTAAAAAGGTTTTTAAAACATTGTTTTGTTTGTTCTACAATATTACCCTCCGAGAGCTTTTGAGTCTGTGAATCTATAGGAGTTTGCCCGGATAAAAATATTAAATCCCCAGCTTCAACCGCATGAGAGTATGGACCGACAGCAACAGCCCCATCAGCATTAATACATTTTCTTGTCATATAAAACGCCTCCTTTAGATATTTACTTTACTGGAGAGAATATAGAGACTTACAATACATTTGTAAATCTCTATGTTCCCTATTTTTATAAATTACGATGTAGTATTTAGAGAGATTTCTAGTTTTATTCTATTTAAATATGATTACGTTTTAAAAAATCTACCATTAATTCTCCAATTTCTTTTGCATGTGTTTCTAGGGCAAAGTGGCCACTGTCTAATAAGTGAATTTCCGCATCAGGTAAATCCTTTTTGAAAGCTTCGGCTCCTTCTGGAACAAAGGAAACATCATTTTTACCCCAAACTGCTAATAAGGGTGGCTGATGATTACGGAGATATTGTTGAAATTCAGGATACATTTTTACGTTGGTTTGATAATCAAATATTAAATCTAACTGTTTTTCGTCATTATCTGGTCGTTTCATATAAGTAATGTCAAGCATATAACCATCTGGAGAAACTTTATTTTCCTGCGTACCATCGATATATTGATTTTTAATGGTTTCTGGTGCAAAAGCCGTTCGATAACTTTGTCTTTTTTCCGGCGTTGGGTTTTCCCAGTATTCTTCTCTAGTTGCCCATTTTGATCCCAAACCTTCTCTATAAATATTTCCGTTTTGACTAATAACTGCTGTTATACGCTCTGGGTTATGCTTAGCTAAACGAAAACCAATAGGAGCACCATAATCAAAAACGTATAGAGCATACCTATCAAGTTCTAATTTATTAACAAAAGCTTCAATTACTTCGGTAATATGATCAAATGTATAGTCGAATTCCTTTCGATCAGGCGAAGTTGTATTGCCAAAGCCAGGATAATCCGGCGCAATTACGTAATAGTCTTTTTCTAGAAGAGGAATAAGATCTCGGAACATGTGGCTTGCAGATGGAAAACCATGCAGCAATAAGATGGTTGGATTATCTGGATTCCCTGCCTTTCGATAAAATATATTTAGACCTTTTACTTCTAAAGCATGATATGTTACCATACAAACTCTCCTCTCTTAATTATTAAACGTTAAAGGGACTAAACCTTCTTCTAATCAACTATCATCAGTAAGGGCTTTATTTCTAGCTGAAGTTGCCCACTGTTCTATCCAATAATTTTCTTAATCAATACCTATACTTTATAATAGATTTACCTATCATGTATAATTCAATACTGAGATGCGGGGTATCTCTAAAAGTGATATCAACTTAAGTTAAGAGGCAATATGGATATTCAATTACTTCGCGTCTTTTTGACAACTGCTCAAGAAGGAAGTATTTCCAAAGCAGCTCAAAAGCTAAATTATGCCTAATCTAATGTGACAAATAAAATGCAGCAATTAGAATTAGGTGAAGTAAATCTTGTCTGTAAAATTACTACAGCTTATTCTCTAAACGAAAGGGAATCACTCCAAAATCTTTTAGAGTGATTCCCTTTTTGTTCAAAAAGCTATAATAGCAGTGATTTTATCTTATAAGACTGGTATAAATATCTTTTATTTATTCAAGCTACAGTTGTCAAAATGACTCAAACAAATATATATAAGCAAAGAAATGCTTTAAATTGTTCTTTCCCTTTCTACTACTTCCTTCTTCACTATGTCCTATTGGTGCTTATTAGACACGTAAAAGTTATTTGTCATCATTAGATATATTCGTTGCCGAACTTTCTGTAATCACAATTTTAACCGGTTTGTTATCAAATCGAATCCCTGTTAATAAAAAGAGAGCTCCAATTAACACAACGATTGCAGCCCAAATCAAGGCCAAATTGTAATTATTGTTAGCAGAAGCAAGGTGCCCAGCAAACACGGGTCCTATCATTTGACCAGCGGCGTAGATAGCTGTGAGGTAACCAATGATGCGATTGTTATTCTTTGGGTTAATTCGGCTTGCTAATGTTGTAGCAAGTGTTGTAATTCCCATAAATGTTGCTCCAAACAATATTGCACTGACAATTAACCCCATTTCAGTCATTAATAATACCGGAACTACAATGCCAAAGGATTGTAATAGCAGGGCAACAATTAAGCACTTAACAAACCCTAATTTCTTGGCAAGTGAAGACCAGATGATGCAAGATGGAATAGCAGCTAAACCGACTATCATCCAAATAAAAGTTGCATCGCCATTAAAATTTGGTATTTGTCCCGCAATAGATATAATAAAGGTACCGGTTACAATATATCCGAGACCCTCTAGCCCGTAGGCTATAATCAACCAAGGAATCCATTTTGTTGGAGGGCCATGAGCAGGTATCTCCTTCTTCTTATTCTGAGTAGAACTAGACGTCTCATCTTTTAACCAAATCCATACTAGGAAAGTTAGTATAATACTTAGAATAGAGAGCCCAATCCATGCTCCTTCCCATTTAAAATAATCATTTAAAATAGGAATAATGATCCCAGTAAGAAAAATCCCAACTCCCACTCCTCCATAGAAAAGCCCAGACCAATTTGTTTTTTCCTTTTCAGCAAGTTTGTCTAGTACAATACTTGAAGCTAAAACAAGTACAAATGCACTAGAAAAGCCGGATATAAAACGAAAAGTATACCATGCTGAATACATTTGAAATAATCCCATGCCTGCAGTCGTAATTACACTGAGAATTAGACTTAATCTTAAGACTGCTTTTCTACGTTTTTTTAAAGGAAGGATTCCTACTAAAACAGCTCCAACTAGATATCCGGCATAGTTGCTTGCAGCAAGATACCCGGCGACTTTATTTGAAAATGACATGTCACTTTGCATAAGAGGTAGAATAGGCGTATAGGAAAACCTTGCAATGCCCATTGCAATAACTAACGACAATATTCCGCTTACTAAAATTTTAATCAAGTTCTCATCTCCTTAAAAAACGATGCTATTTCATCATATCTCTGTTTTGATATATAATAAAATACGTAAAACAGATAGCTGCTATCTCCATAACAGATATCTAGGTACGTTAAAGTTTAAATACTTACTTGAATTTCCTAACAAATGCGTTAGCTTATTCGTAAGTATTTAAATCTATAAAGCTGTATACACTACTGTATTTTCCATATGTAAAAAGCCCTTTGCTCCTGTTGAGCAAAGGGCTTTTTTATTAGATAAAACTTTACAACTTCAATTAATATAGTGGAATTTATTCCTTATGCGTACGAACTTTCTGATTATAAATTCATCTTATAATTATGTGAGATCCCTTATACATATAAGGAAGATTCAAATCCACTTTACTTTTCTAGGACGTGATAGAAGAATGATCCTCTTGAAACATTTCTATAAATTTAATAAGAGGCGTAGAGAAGGTTGCATCAGCACGATAAATAAAAAGCGTATCAACTAACGAAAACTTTTCAGAAATAGGACAATAAGTAAGATCTTCCAGGTAGCTGTATCTTTGTACAATAGACAGGGGCAGTAAAGTAACTCCAAGTCCAGCTGCTACACATCCCATAAGCGCGTCCAAGGACCCAAACTCCATAACTTTAGAAGGTCTCACTCCTTCTTGGTGTAACCAATGTTCAAACTTCTCACGATAAAAACAACCTTTGTGTAAGACTAAAAGTGTTAAATTATTAACCTTTTCGGATTTTAGGGATTGGGAAAGCAACAAATTCCCTACCAACACTAACTCTTCACTGAAAACTTTTTTTGTAATAAGGTCAGGATGAGATAAAGGCCCAGAGACAAACGCACCGTCCAATTTATAATTCAATACAGCTTCAATATGCTGACTGCTGGGTCCCGTTTTTAAGTTTAAATCTACTTGCGGATAAGCAGAATGATACCTAGAAAGAAACCAAGGTAAATGAATAGCAGCCGTGGTCTCCATTGACCCAATACCTAACGGACCTTGAGGCTCCTCTTCGTTCCTCATTACTTCTTTTGTTTCGTCTAAAAGACGAAAAATCTTATCAGCATAGGTTATTAATAATTCCCCTTTTGCTGTTAGTGTAATTCCTTTATTGTGTCGATAAAACAAGACCGTTTGTAGGCTATTTTCTAACTGCTGCATCCGAGTCGTAATATTAGATTGTGCATAATTTAGCTCTTTTGCAGCCTTTGAGATACTCCCATATTCAGCAACTGCCTTAAAAATACGCAATGATTGAATATCCATGCTTCTTCACACCTAATTTCTCTTTACCATCTGTTAAAGTGATGGCAAATATCTTTATTTTGAATTATACCATATGGATAAAAACGTATATGATAAATATGGAGCATCTTTTATAAGAAGTATGAAGTGCAATTATATTTTTATGAGTCTCACATGTGTTCTTAATAAAAATGGATGTTTCTATTTTCTATCGTATTTAGGAAGGGAAAGAAATGTAGATTGGTTTATCTGAGTTATGCTCTTTTATTAGTTGTTATCTTTTTAACTTTTAGGAAATGTTACGCCTTTTTAAATAAAACAAATTGGCGGGTGGATCATCCATTTTCTTTATAGGGCCCATATCAAGATTAAAGCATGAAAATAAAAATGAATTAACTACCAGACCACATCATTTATTTAAATCTTAATACAATCCGTGTAGTCTACTTCATAACCTGGGGGAGAAAAATGAATTTAGATAATCGTGTTTGTGAAATTTTAGATATTAAGGTACCCATTATACAGGCTGGTATGGCGGGAGATAAAATTACAACAGTAGATCTCATCGTAAACGTATGTGAAGCAGGTGGTCTTGGAACATTAGGTGCTGCTTACATGCACTCAGAGGATATCCGACAAGCTGTAAGAAAGATTCGAAAATATACCAAAAGGCCCTTTGCTGTGAATCTTTTTGCTACTGAAATGGCAGATAATATGGGTGGGTTAGAAGAGGTTCAGCGGGTATTAGACAAGATGAGGAGCTTTTTATATATTAAGCGTGATAATCAAGAAGTTAAAACTAAAAATTTATTTAAAGAGCAATTTAAAGTATTAATAGAAGAACAAGTTCCTGTAGTAAGCACAGCTTTTGGCATTCTTCCACCTTACGCAATGAAAATAGCAAAAGAAAATAATATGAAAGTTATGACAATGGTTACAACCGTGAGAGAAGCATTAGCCGCACAAGAACACGGTACAGATGTGATTATAGCGCAAGGAAGTGAAGCAGGTGGTCATCGGGGGACATTTGATGTGAATGAACACCCGAATGGAGCGAATATTGGGCTTTTCTCACTTGTACCTCAAGTAGTAGATCAAGTGAGTGTTCCCGTCATCGCAACTGGTGGAATTATGGATGGAAGAGGACTAATTGCAGCCTTAGCTTTGGGTGCGAGTGGTGTACAAATGGGAACTGCCTTTTTAGCAACACAAGAATCTGGAGCACATCCTTGTTATAAAGAGGCTCTTCACGAAAGTAATGAAGAAAGTACGATTCTTACTAGACATTTTTCAGGTCGTCCCGCAAGAGGAATAGCCAATACTTTTATTAAGGAGTTCGAAACTTCTAAGATTCAACCGTTATGTTTTCCTACACAAAATACAATTACGGGAGATATTCGAAAAGCTGCAGCTAAGTTAGGTAATAAAGAGTATATGTCTTTATGGTGTGGTCAAAGTACAAGGCTATTAGAACCAGATAAAACAGCAGCAGATATAGTAACAGCTACTATGCAACAAGCAAAAAATATTCTAAAAATACTCAATTATAGTTAAATCAGCAAATGAGACTCTTTCTACAGTGATTATCGTTTGGATCTATAGAATTGGGCTTTTCCTATTCAATCATTTACTCTAAAGGTATAATAAATGATATGAAAAAATATTTGAATTGTAAGGTGAACAACATGAGAATTGGTTTTTTTGACTCTGGCATTGGAGGAATATCGGTATTAAATGAAGCAATAAAACATTTTCCAAAAGAAGATTTTTTATATTATGCTGATACACGCAACGTCCCATATGGAACCAAGAAAAAAGAAGAAGTAAATAAACATGTGCAAACTGCAGTAGAAGATATTCTTAAACAAGAGGTTAAAGCACTTGTTATCGCTTGTAATACAGCTACTAGCATCTCTATTAATGAATTGAGGTCTATTTACGATATCCCAATCGTCGGAATGGAGCCTGCTGCAAAGCCTGCTATTAAATTGAGTAGTTCAATGGATAAAAGAGTGCTTGTTTTTGCTACAGACTTAACATTAAAAGAATTGAAATATAGAAAATTAATTACTAGAATTGATAAGGATTCAATTGTTGACCCATTACCTCTTCCAGAATTAGTTGAATTCTGTGAAGATCTAAACTTTAATTGGGATGAATTAAGTACGTATTTTAGTTCAAAGCTAGAAGGATTTAATTTAAATCAATATGGTACGGTTGTATTAGGTTGCACTCATTTCCCTTATTACAAGCCTGTATTAAAAGATTTGCTCCCCTCTCATATTCAACTTATTGATGGCAGTAAAGGTACTGTAGAAAGACTGTCTAATCTCCTAGAAGAAAAAAGTTTACTAAGTACCAATGGAACTAATGATATTTCGTTTCAATGTTCTAGTAACGATAAGAACTATATGATAAAGATGGAAAATGCATTAAATATACTGCAAAATGAATTAAATAAACCAAAAAGAAAGCACCTTAAGTAAAGGTGCTTTCTTTTGAGTTCCTGTGATAGTTATTACGTTTAGTTTCACTTTTTAACATATCGATAACATAATACACTAACTCTACATTTCATTTTATCATTTATATGTTTTGTAGAAAAATTGTGAGTTTTTGTCGTCACTAAGCGTAAATAATAAAACTTCAATAATATATAAAGTAATTTAGTATTTACTTAATGAATCATGACACACAAGTGAAAGAAAAAGGTTGCTTTTTTCTAAGTAGAGTCGATTACAATATTTTTTTTAAATTTATATGTATATGAATCTACAAATCTGGCCAGACTAATAATGTATTTCCCTATTCCAATAAATTTGAAAATCCTTTGTTTTTATTAGCAAAGGATTCTTCTTTTATTAAGCGTAATTTATTATAAGTAAATTTACGTAATGGATTTTATAGAAAGACCACGACATTGGTACACATCAAAAAAACAGCTCCCCGTTTACCCTAGCTCAAACCAATTTTTAAATTCCTGAAGTGCTCGAGTTAATAAAACATCCTTTCTATGTATAAAGACAGTTACTATGCCCGAATATTCCTTAGGAATAGGGTATAGGTTCAGTTCTTCTTTTATAGGTAGACGGCTAACATAAGATTTTGATAAGAGTGATATTCCAAGACCAGATTTTACGCAGCCAACAATTCCTTCTAAGGAAGAGAACCGCATTCTCTTTTTCGGATACAAGCCTTCCGTTTCCATCCATGTTTCAAAACGTTTCTTATACTTACAACCTTGCTCTAAAGTAAGAATCGTTCTTTGACTAATATCCTTAAACGACTCTATTTTAGAGTGTACTTTATCGGTAATTAACACTAATTCTTCTTCTCGGAATGTATATTGAACCAGATCTGGATGAGTTACAGGACCTGTAACAAACGCACCATCCAATTTATATTCCAATACCTCATTGATCAAGGTCTCCGTCGTCCCACCCTTTAGGGATAAATCAACTTGTGGAACTTGGGTCATAAAGGAAGTCAGCAACTCAGACAGTCTGATAGCAGCTACATTTTCAATGCTCCCTATCGTTAAGGAACCACGCGGTATCTCATCGCTATAAATTGCATTTTTCGCTTCCTCCAGGACGGAAAATAACTTATCTGTATAAATCAGCAATGTCTTACCTGTAGACGTTAATGTAACACCTCTTGCATGACGGTAAAACAATTGTGTTCGTAATTCTGTTTCTAATCGTTTAATCCTCACCGTGACATTAGATTGAACATAATTAAGCCTTTTGGCAGCTTGGGAAATGCTCTTTTCGTCGGCGACTATTTTAAATACTTCCAAATCACTAAGTTCCAAAGTATAGCTCTCACTTTCGATATGATTTTTATTAATACCAGCCATCAAATATATTCAATTCTTTTCATATGAACCTTCCATTACAATGAAATTAATCTATATTATATAGGATTTAGATTGACAAAAAAATGGTTGGTATAGATGTTATCTTAAACAAATCATTCTTGAGAACATCTACTATCTTCATAGCAGGAGTGAAAAATGAAAATGAATAATTGGTTATTTTTATTATTAAGTATTGCCGGTGGAGCTGGCTTAGCCTTTCAAGCAGGGGTTAACAGTCAATTGGGAAAAAAGATAGGTACGATAGAGGTTGCTTTTTTAGCGTACTCTGTGGGGGCTGCGGCTTTACTTTTATTAATGATATTTTTAGGAAAAGGAGATCCATCTGCCATTTCCTCTTTTCCTAAATGGAAACTGTTTGTGGGTGTTCTTGGGGCTGCATATATTTTTGTAACAATTTTATGCATTCCTAAAATCGGAACAGCCTCTACGATTGTCGCAGCAATGGTTGGCCAAGTAATAATCGGTTTAATTATTGATCACTTTGGATTATTCGGTGCACAGGAAAACCCTATTACTCTCTCTAGATCTATGGGGTTCATCCTATTACTTTTCTCTCTGTTTTTGTTATTTTTAAAGAGATAAATTTCTTTATTTTTTAATTAATCTAACTCACATAAGACATGCCAATGCCATATTTCTCTGGCAATTACAGCATATTGATTAGCTCACTCTTAGGTAACTAGCCCGTTATGAATCAATTTACTTATTATAAGCAAACTATCCGGGATAGATTAGGTCATCACTTTACGACAACCTTTCAAGAAACAGAAAAAAGCTACTGTTGAGTCTAGTAGCTTTTTCTGTTTTTACGCTGTATATGGAAGAAACTATTCCTAATGACGAGGGTACTTCGGGAGATAAATTCAAAATTAGTCCAGGGAAACTCTCTGCAGGAAAATATCAATTTTCTTTGTATAGAGATAATAATTTGAGCGTGAAAAAAGTTTTTACATTCAAATAATAGAGAATACGATGTCCGTAAAATTATAAAAAAACAGACGCTAAATAGTGTCTGCTCTTCTATATTTAAGATCTTAAAACAAAACTTCTTCATTTTTTAATATAGCAATCAATACACTTGCACGTAGTGCGATAACGGGTATTAAAGCTTTTAAAAATCTTGTTTTCAATAGCTTCAGCAATTTATGAATTTCTAAAGAAATGGCCATATTCACACCCATTTTTGTCTTAAACTTCCACTATCATCCATTAATCACCACACTTGCATATCTGTACTTATTATTCATTTTTTATATCCACAAAAAGTTGCCCATTTAAAAAACTACAATATAAAATACGTTTCACGTCTTTGTATCCTCTTTTTTTCAATTCGTTGAAAAGCCAAGAAGAGCTTTTATTTATTAGATTTAAATGCTTTTCTTGAATTATCCCATCAATAACAAGGGGAAGTAAAAATATAGATCCCGAGTTATCTTTGCTTTCTGATTTTTTAAATACAGATAATGTACCCGAAGGCTCTAGTATTGCATAATCTACCTCACGGATATCTCCTATATTTTTATCCCGAAGTTGTAAAAGTAAGTCATCTAAATTATAACGTGATTTCTTCATCTGCTTTTCATCAATCTTTCCTTGTCTTATTACAATAATAGGTTGCCCATCTAGTACTCTGCGTAACTTTTGACTTTTTAATTGGATATAGGTAAGACCTATTTGGATAAGTGTTAATATAAGAATTGGTACAAGTTGATGTAGTAAAGACTCTCCCGTATCCTCAATTGCAACAACTCCAAGTTCACTTATCATAAGCACAACAACAAGGTCAATGACATTTAGCTGATTTATGCCTCGTTGGCCAATAAAACGAAAAATAATAATAATAACAACATATAATAATATTGTACGCCAGCTTACTTCGATGATTTCCACTTTACGCTCTCCTTTCATTAGAATCTTCTTCTCTCTTGGAACACGGATAAATGTAATGTATAGATTTATACACTCAGTTGATTCTCTAAGATTTTTATTTCCTTATGTTAGAAATTAAATGAATAACGTACAAAGTGTTTAAAGTGTTATTCATGGCACTAGATTTTTAACAGGAGCGTTATGTAAACAAATAACTGGAGAGAGTCTGCATTATATTAGCTTTGTTTTGTATATTATATGTATTAAAGAAGATGCCGTTTAGATATCCTGAATAGTTTGCTCAAAGTATTAGTATTTATACATTTAGCTGTCTAATACCGCAGCCATATTTATACTCTCATATATATGTGCTAAAATAACCAATGAACTAATCCCCCTAAAAATTAGAGGTATGTACAGTTGATATATTAAAGGCAAATCGTATGTCACTTGTAGAACAAGTTGTTTCTCAAATCGAATCCTTAAATGAATATAGAGTATATGGGGAAATGGAAGACAGATCCTTTCTGAAACGAAATTGATGCAACAATTTGAAGTGAGCCGAAATACATTGAGAGAGGCTATACCATCTCTCGTACATACTGGTCGACTACAAACAAAGCAGGGAAAAGCTTATGAAAAATCTGACATCCAGTCGCATAAAGCAATGTTAGAAGCATTACATAAATCGTATGTTAATTGATTTATATGACCATATGATAGATTCTTTACATACATCTGGTCATCATATAGTTGAAGTAAGTTCTCATACCGATTTTTATTTGAACCTACTTTGTAAACTTGTCGATGCTACCATGGCAATCTACACAGTGAATGAATATATTACTCAATTTTAAAAACTTTAGGATTAAATACGGAGGGTCTATAACTATCATGGGTATTCCACACACAACAAATCAACTAGAACAACCAAAACTAAATATAAAGCCTAAAATAGGATTACTGATTATAGGCATTATCCTAATTGGAGCTAATCTCAGAGCCCCTTTAACATCTGTGGGCCCACTGGTAGCTTCTATTCGTGACAGTTTAGGAATATCTAATACTTTAGCAGGAACAATAACTACAGTGCCTTTACTAGCTTTTGCATTCCTATCTCCTTTTGCTCCCAAGTTAGCTCGACGTTTTGGCATGGAGTTTACGCTATTCATTTCCTTAACCTTATTAACAATTGGAATTGGAATACGCTCTTTTGGTGGAGTAGAAACATTATTTGTAGGAACGGTCTTAATTGGTTTATCTATTGCTATTGGAAATGTATTGTTACCTAGTCTAATTAAACATAACTTTGCACAAAAGATAGGCATGATGACAGGAATTTATGCAGTTTCTATGAATTTATGCGGCGCTATTGGATCTGGTATAAGTATTCCTCTTTCTTCAGTATCAGGTTTAGGATGGACCGGAGCCCTTGGATGTTGGGGAATTTTATCTCTTCTTACCATTTTCATTTGGTTACCGCAATTGCGAAATCGACATAAGTCTACGAAGTCTCACCAAACAGCGCAAAAGGTTGAATCTATTAACTTATGGCGTTCTAAATTAGCATGGAATGTCACATTATTTATGGGATTTCAATCCTTTATCTTCTATACAGTTATTACATGGATGCCGGAAATTCTTGAACAAAAAGGATTGAATACTCATGACGCTGGCTGGATGTTATCGTTAATGCAGCTTGCTGTACTTCCTATTACCTTCCTCGTTCCTATTTTAGCTGGCCGTTTGCAAGATCAACGTTTATTAATAGTCATTCCAGCTGTTTTGCTTATTGGAGGATTATTCGGCATCTTGTACGGAAATACACTCCTTATCCCATTATGGATTATTATGGTTGGAATTGGAGTTGGGTTTGTGTTTAGTTTAGCTATGATGTTTTTTAGTTTACGTACGCAAAGTACTAACGAGGCAGCAGAATTATCCGGCATGGCTCAATCATTCGGTTATCTTTTATCTGCTGTAGGGCCTGTGTTATTTGGAGGTCTACACGACATTACACATAGCTGGAATATTCCTTTACTGATGTTAGTTTTAGTTTCAGTCCTTATTTTTATTGCGGGTATGGGAGCAGGAAAAAATGAATATGTAACTTCTAAATAATACAGAAATATAAAAGCCCTTTAGAACTGAAGTTTTAAAGGGCTTTTATATTTAGCATTATTTGACGGCCTCTTTTTATACCAATCGTTCGCACTATATAAACTGACTTTATATATTATACATACTTATTGGTGAATATTTTTACTGAATTTTCTTTTTACAGATTCAGCTATAGATATAATTAGTAGGGAGATAAGTGATGAAGTAAAAGCAGTAAAGCTAATTGTCCCTACTCTCATACCGGTCCATCCTCCGATAAGGAAACTTACGGCAACAACACCTACACTAATCACTCCTACAATTAGAGGTGCTATATATTTAATAGTAGGTTTTTTTCTACTGAGTGCATATGAGAGTACAACTAAACTAGCAATCATAATTATAGAAACTATGTATAAATCACCCATTACTGACAGCCTTTAAATATAAGATATCCATATTAGTATATTCTCCTAATGAAGTATTAAATAACACCTTGTTCAATCATAGCATCAGCCACTTTTATAAATCCGGCAATATTTGCACCTATGACCAGATTACCAGGAGCATTGTATTTTTGGGCAGCTTTCTTGCTATTTTGGTACATACTTTTCATAATTGCATGTAATTTGTTATCGACTTCTTCAAAAGTCCAAGAGAGCCTAGTGCTATTTTGAGCCATTTCTAATGCTGATACAGAAACACCACCAGCATTTGCTGCTTTAGCAGGGGCAAATAAAATATTGTTCTCTAAGAAAATCTCGACAGCTTCTAATGTAGATGGCATATTTGCACCTTCACCAATTGCTTTTACTCCATTGGAAACTAATAATTCTGCAGAGTTTTGATCGATTTCATTTTGAGTAGCACATGGTAAAGCAATATCACATGGTACTGTCCAAATTCCATTACAACTTTCCACGTAAACCGCTTCGGGATGATCAGTTACATAAGTACTTATACGTTTCTTTTCTACTTCCTTAATGCGTTTAACTGTCTCTAAGTTAAGACCATTTTTGTCATAGATATAACCATTCGAATCGCTGCACGCCACCACTTTAGCCCCTAGCTGCATCGCTTTTTCAATTGCATAAATGGAGACATTTCCTGACCCTGACACAACAACTGTACTGCCTTTAAAGCTAAGATTCTTATCTTTTAACATTTCTTCAACAAAGTAAACTGTTCCATATCCAGTTGCTTCTTTACGAGCTAAACTTCCACCATAACCAAGGCCTTTTCCTGTTAGAACGCCTGCTTCAAAGTTGCCACGCATTTTTTTATATTGCCCAAACAAAAAGCCAATTTCTTTACTTCCTACACCAATGTCACCTGCAGGAACATCTGTATCAGGTCCGATATATTTACTAAGTTCTAGCATAAAGCTTTGACAAAAGCGCATTATTTCCCCATCTGATTTTCCTTTAGGATCAAAATCAGCACCGCCTTTACCTCCACCAATTGGTTGACCAGTTAAAGAGTTTTTAAAAATTTGCTCAAATCCTAAAAATTTAATAATACTTGCGTTGACAGATGGATGAAATCTTAATCCACCTTTATATGGACCAATTGCGCTACTATATTGGACTCGAAATCCTCGATTAACTTTAACATTTCCCTGATCATCGACCCACGGTACACGAAAAGAGATGACTCTCTCAGGTTCAACGATTCTCTCCAGAATAGCTTGGTTAATATACTGAGGGTTTTTAACGAGAACAGGTATTAAAGAATCGAATACTTCTTTGACTGCCTGATGAAACTCACTTTCACTTGGATTTCGTTTTTTTACTGTTTCAAATACTTGATTAACATAATTCTGCACGCTTTCTGTATCCGCCGATTGCTTTTTTTCAATTGTTATCATACTTATCCGTCTCCTATTAATTTATTTATAATGAAAATTTTAAAAATTTGTCGTAATTTTTTAGAGTTGTTATTATAAAATATTTTATAATTGAAATAATGATCGAATCAATATAAAGAAACGATAACATCAATGTGTTTTATGCATTAATTAATGAGGAGGATATAAAATGGACTTTAGACAAATCCGTTATTTTATGGAGGTTGCTACACGCGAACACGTAACTGAAGCCGCCCATTCTTTACATGTAGCACAATCCTCGGTAAGTCGACAAATAGCAAATTTAGAAAATGAATTAGAAGTTGATTTGTTTATCAGAGAAGGAAGAAGAGTACATTTAACGCCAATTGGAAAAATATTTTTTGAACGAATGAAACATGCCATGAATGTGATAGACGATGCGCGACGTGAGGTTAAGGAATATTTAGATCCTGAAAAAGGAACAATACGCATTACTTTTCCGATAAGTTTAGCAGCGTATACATTACCAACTGTAATCTATGCATTTAGATTGCGCTATCCGGAAGCAAAATTTCAGTTAAAACAAGCGCTTTACCACGAATTAATTGAAGGTGTGATTAAAGGAGATTTTAATCTTGGTCTGATAGGCCCACTTCCTCTCAAAGAAAAAAAACTTCAACAAAAAGTATTATTCACGGAAAATATTGTGGCTCTTTTGCCAATTCACCACCGCCTTGCAAAAGAATCCTCCGTAAAGCTGCAAGAACTAGTAGAAGACCCGTTTGTTTTATTACCTGAGGGTTTTGTCTTTCGAGATATTGTTGTGAATGCTTGTCAGAATCTTGGCTTCACACCAAATGTTGCCTTTGAGGGGGATGATATCGATGCGTTGAAAGGGCTCGTTTCTGCTGGTTTAGGTGTAACACTTATGCCAGAAGTCACGCTAGTCGATAGCTTGCCACGCTCAACAGTGAAAATACCATTAGTTGAACCAAATGTAACAAGGAGTGTAGGCGTTATCACCCCAAAAGAACGAGAACTACTTCCAACGGAAAAGTTATTTTATGATTTTCTTCAGGGATTTTTCACTAGATTAGATGATTTTAAGAGCTGATTTATACTCAAGAAAAATCACGTGATCAGTCGTGATCAGTATAGAAAAGTAATATATTACTTTTTTAGTTACCATAATCATTCTTTCTGGAATCCAAACCAAAAAGAATCCCTTGAAAACAAAGGATTTGAGAAAGGTTATGATTATAAATTATGCAGCTTTTATACATATGCCTATTCTTATAATAAATCGCTTTCATGAAGAAAATATGTTATAATTAATTTGCTAAAACACACACATTTCATATCTAGTTTTATAAAAAGCTACCTCGGTATGGCAAGCGAGGTAGCTTTTTGTCAGGGTTCACACTTATAAACGTGTTAAAATCGATGCAAATCATTTATAGCACATTTTTGCTATAAAGGCTATATTTCCCACATTTACATACATGCATACATATATAAGATGTACTTTTTATACATTCTCGTTTCTTTCAACTATCCAAAAAATGTAGTCATATCAACGATGTATAAAAAGTTTGATATTCCGGAAAAAGAATCCTCAGCGGAGTCCTCCCGCCCCAAGGATTCTTTTGCATGCTTGCTTCTTTGAAGAGACATTATGTAAACTGGAAACGTATTATATATACAGGCTCCTTCTTCGGCTTACTATCAACTACTATCCTGAAAGCTGAAGAAGAGGCTTTTTTACCATTGTCCACTTCACAGGGATATGATTATTTTGCTAAAACGTCATGATAATTTTTATTACGTTCAATTTTACCCTTTACAAAAGAACATGTTGGGATAATCTTTTTCCCTTCTTCCCGAGCAAATTCGACTATTCTTTTAACTAGTGCTTCTCCAACTCCTTGACCTCGCAGACTGTCTGAAACAAATGTGTGATCCACTATAATTTTATCTTTTCCAGTTGGAACATAATGTATTTCAGCATCTTTTTTATCCTGCTCTCCTATATAAAAAGTGTTCGTATCTTTTTTAATATTGATCATTTTAATATTTCCTCCCTCTATTAAAACAAGGTTTTTTATATTATGGCTCTTTTTTAATCCTCATAAACTTTTTAAATGGCTAGCATTGAATCGTATTGTCCCCTTGCTTAATGGCTAAGCTACCTTTGAGATATATTATCCTATTTGATGTGACTTCTACATTTGCCTTATCTTTAGGTACTTCTTGTTCCCCATTATCTTTTCTTATATATTTCAATGTACCACTTAAGTATTGGAATATATGGTGCTTTTGAATAAAGTAGAACTGTTTTAAAAAAAGTGGCTTCTATCATCACTTTTATGGAACCCAAAAAAAGAACCTTTATAGTTAGGGTTCTAATTCGTTGAATTTCCCAATTAGGCTATTTTTATAGGGACGAGCATATGTATAAAAGGTATACTTTTTATACACCCTCCTCCTACTTGGGTGTCGAGTAAATGTAGTCATATCAAGGATATATAAAAACCTCATAATTCATAATAGGGACCCTTTTGAAATCCTTCGTGCGTGACAAGGGATTTTTTTCTGGTTGGTTCCTTTAAAGGTTTTATGTTAACTAATGCCCCAACAAAAATTATTAAAATTAAACCTTTAATTTAATGAATAATAAAAATAACGCATCGAATCCATTGACCCGATGCGTTATTGATTAGTTATGACCCACTACTTGGTGAGGAATATAAGATTCTTCTGAAAATGCAACTTCTTCAGGCGTTAACTTAACAGATAGAGCATCTACAGCATTTTTTAAATGGGATATTTTTGTTGCACCAATGATAGGAGCTGTTACTTGTTCTTTTTGCAACAACCATGCAAGTGCAACATGAACACGTGGAACACTATGTTTTTCTGCGATTGATGCCACTTGCTTCACTACTAACTGATCTGCTTCTATGGTTCCATCATATTTAGACTTTTGAATTTCATCTATTTTAGAACGATAGGTTGCTTCTGCCCAATCACGTGTCAATCTTCCGGATGCAAGTGGGCTATATGGAGTTACTCCAATTTTTTCTTCTTTGCAAAGGGGTAACATCTCTCGTTCTTCTTCACGGTATAGAAGGTTTAAGTGGTTCTGCATGGATACAAATTTAGTCCACTTGTTTTTCTCAGCTACATGCAATGCTTTTTGAAACTGCCATGCGTACATGGCAGAAGCACCAATGTAACTTGCTTTTCCAGCCTTTACAACGTCATGTAATGCTTCCATTGTCTCTTCAATGGGAGTATTGTAATCCCAACGGTATAATATAAAGGTCTATATAATCCGTTCCAAGACGTTTCAGACTCTTATCGACTTCACTCATAATGGCTTTTCGAGAAAGACCAAAGCCATTAGGTCCTTTATGCATGGGTTGGTGTACCTTAGTTGTAATGACAATTTCATCACGATTGGTATAATCCTTTAGAGCACGTCCCAGAATTTCTTCATTTACTCCATGTGAGTATACATTTGCTGTATCAAAGAAGTTAATATCAAGACCAAGAGCTTATTTAATAATAGGACGACTCTTTTCTTCGTCAAGCACCCATGGATGTACCCAATTTTCAGCATCCCCAAAACCCATACACCCAAGACAAAGACGAGATACATCTAATCCAGTATTTCCAAGCTTCATATATTCCATTGATAATTCCTTCCTTTCCCATAGTCATAATTTTATTGAATCTTATTCAACGAATAACCCTTCCTATCTCATGTGATAACTGTTTTTCAATCCTCTTAGCTTATTTACTAAACAAATTTTTAAATTAATACGGTTCTTTTTTATAAGCTCCTCCTATCCTTTACAGTTATAAATCAAGTCATTCCTATTTGTCCCATTTATGTGTTTTGCTACTTATATTGACAAATTGAGTAACTTGATCGAATATAAGTCTATCACCTTCGAGTAACACGTAGTTAATACTTTCAATGGATATTAATGTAAAGATAGAATAAATTCTCATATAAAAAGACAGACTAGTTTTATTTAGCCTGTCTTTTCTAATATTAATTATATTTAAATCAAGCTGTCGCTTAGAGATATTAAATAATTTTTAACCTTCCTAAACTGTAGTTCATTTCATCCCTTCTGTTGAAAGGTATTTTTTGAAATCAAACATATATTTTCTTATTAAAATAGATACTAAACTCAATATCAGGAATAGCAGCCCTCCCAATACAATGTATTGTGCTCCCATTCCCGATACAAATAAACCACCTACTGCTGTACCAATGGTTACCCCTAAATTACTAAATGATAAAAATAATCCATTTGCAAAATCAGGAGCCTCGGGGGCTGCAGAGGTAATCCAATATTGACTAACGTTATTTCCTATAGCAAATAAGAATCCCCATAACAAAATCGTAAGCATCATAGGTCCGGTAGATGTCCCCGTAAATAATGACAGTAGATGAACCATCCCTAATACAATGGGAAAAGTTATGGCGGTTTTCATAGCATTTCTCGTAAGTAATCTACCACCTACAAGATTTCCAATTAGACTAGCTAATCCTAATATAAATAATGCCAAAGTTAAGATATTCCCTGATATATTCGTAACAGTTTCAAGGTATTCTGTTATGAAAGTATTCACGCTCGAAGTTGCGGAACCTATAAAGATGACCGTTAGAATAGCTAACCAAATTAGAGGTCTTTTTAATATGCTCACTTGAGACCCATAAGAAAGTCGTTCTTTAACGGGCATGGATGGAATAAACACCAATGTAGCTATGAATGCCACTGCGTTTACGGTAGCAAAGAATAACATGGCGATTTCTAGGGAAGTTGTACTAGCAATATAATTCGTAATGGGTACCCCCAGTATCATACCTGCAGTCACTCCCAGAATTACTTTCGAAACAGCCTTTGGAGCTTCTTCTCTGCTAAATGAGGTAGCAGCCACTGTCAAAGCTAATGAACAATAAATGGGATGGAAAAATGCTGGAACTACACGAGCAATTAGTAATATGGTAAAGTTTGATGCAAACATAGATATAATGTTACTTACGATAAAAATGGCAAGGACAAGCAACATGACTTTCTTGCGATTTATACCTGAAAATAATAGTGGCAGTATAGGACCAGAAATTGCAACTGCAAGTGCAAAGAGGCTTACTAAAAGCCCTGCTTGAGATACACTAATATGATAGTGGTCAGCGATTAAAGGTAATATCCCAACAACGCCCATTTCAGTCGTTAAAATGCCGAAAACTCCGATTGTTAATATAAAGATAAGAAAATTATTTCGTTTAGACATAAAAATCTATCCCCAACTTTCATTAATTAATAATATATTGGTATATACTTTGTGATTTACCTTGAACTATTCTAGACTCCTTCTTTTTACGAATGAATAACTTACGTTTTTTACTCCATATATCATCCTCCCTTTTTGTAGGGTTTCACTAAAGTGGCCACCCAATGGGCCGAAATTGCTATATTTCTCATATTAAAATGACAACTTCAATGCCTTTGTGCTAAGATAAGCCTACTACCTTCGTGTAGCGCGAAGTCAAGAATTTTTTGAGAAACTTTCACATGATTTTTTAAGGAGGACTTACTAATGTACACGGTAAAAGAAGTGGCTAAACTCCTTGACCTGACTGAGCATACGGTTCGCTACTATACAGATAAAGGATTAGTTCCAAGTTTGCAGCGTGATAAAAATAATAATCGACTTTTTGATCAACAATCCATTAATTGGCTTAGAGGTGCAAAATATTTGAAACAAAGTGGTATGTCAGTCGAGGCCATCAAAACTTATGTAGATTTATGTCTGGAAGGCGAATCTACTATTCCCCAACGTTATGAGATACTGTTAGAACAAAGAGACAAGGCTTTTGCTCAGTTAGAAGAAGCGAAACAAAGAGCAGAATTTATGGTAAACAAAGTGGGTCACTACCGTGATATTATGAATAATGTAGTCCCAGATAACATGAATCCTGGGACCTGGTCAAAAAATGAAATACAGGGTAAAGCGCCCCAAAGTTAATGAGTACTGTGATTAGAAGTACCGTTTTTTAGGCCAGTTTAGAAAAATCTAAATAAAAGAGAAGGAGAGAAATTTATACTGTCCCTTCTACTTTTTCTCCCAATAGTAATAGCTAAAGGATTCTACGTGGCTTAATAATACTTTGATTTACTAACTCGTATTCCTGTTTAATCCCTTTTAGATTTCGCTATAAAGAAAAAAGCACAAACTATTTGTTACTGAACGGATTTGTGCTTTTTTCTTTATGTATACTTTTACAAATATTTGATGAAATTGAGTAGACTAGTCATTTCTTTTACTTTAAATGTGGTGAAGCCTGCTTAAGAAATAATTAAAACCTATTGACTTCGTGTTACTCGAAGGTGGTAGTCTATCTATAGCACAAGAGTGCTGAATGTATAAACCTCAACTTAAGAGGATGAAATAGAATGAACCATAGGGAGGAATTGGATATGCAAAAAGTAATCTTAAACAACGGTGTAGAGATGCCAATATTAGGATTTGGGGTTTATCAAATTGAAGATGCAAAGCAATGTGAACAGGCTGTCTATGATGCCCTTATCGCTGGTTATCGCCTAATTGATACAGCTGCGGCTTACATGAATGAAGAAGCAGTCGGAGAAGCAATTAAACGAAGTGGGATCTCAAGAGAAGAAATATTTATTACAACAAAACTTTGGATTCAGGATGCGGGTTATGAGAAGGCAAAAAAAGCATTTGCAAAGTCGTTGGAACGACTACAAGTAGATTATATCGATTTATATTTAATTCATCAGCCATTTGGTGATGTATATGGCTCTTGGCGTGCTATGGAGGAATTGTATCGTGAAGGTAAGATTAGAGCAATTGGAGTCAGCAATTTCTATTCAGACCGTTTGGTAGATTTAATTAGTCATAATAAAGTAGTACCAGCAGTAAACCAAGTTGAAACACATCCTTTCTGCCAACAAATAGAAAGTCATAATCTCATGAAAGAGAACAATATTCAGATAATGTCTTGGGGTCCGTTTGCTGAAGGAAAAAACAATATGTTTCAAAATGAAGTATTAGTATCAATAGCCAAAAATTATAATAAGTCCGTTGCCCAGGTGATTCTACGTTGGTTGACACAGAGGGAAATCGTTGCAATTCCAAAGTCAATTCATAAAGAAAGAATCACCGAAAACTTCAACATCTTTGACTTTGAACTAAGACAAGAAGATATGGAAACAATTACTACGTTAGATACGAAAGAGAGTGTGTTCTTTTCACATAGGGCGCCTGACTTCGTAAAATGGCTTGGTAATGTTAAATTTAACATTTAATGGTAGTTGGCACTAAAAAAACTGATTTCCATTACTGATATACCGACCTTAGCAAACCTTGTTACCACAACACCAATTATCAGGAGTGCATACGCACATCAAAAAACAACCTCCCTTTAACCACATTAAAAGGAGGTTGCTTTTTCTTTTTCACATATATAAACGATGTGTAAATATTAAAGTATCTATAACATATCTGTGATTACAATATCTACACAAGTTGTAGACAAATAGCCAATTTTACTACTTTTAATATATCAATCTATCTTCTATTTACCTTTTGAAATATTGTTTTATTTATAATAATCGAATGGAAAATTCAAAAATAGTTAATGTTAATATATCTTTGATAATATAATATTCATTAAAAAGACGTAATAGACATTCTTCACAATGAAGAGTAAATAGTTAAACTCTTTTATAAAAATCAAAGTTTTATCTTTCACTCTAACTGACGACAAATACACAGTTTTTTTCTACAAAGTAAGTAAATATTGAATTATTTTTGAATAAAATACGTTAATAATTACGTTTATTAAAAAATATAAATTATCTATATATTCAGCGACACTATAGTTTTTTAATTTATATTTCATATTATAATAATCTACATTTTAAATATGTTACTAAAGAAGGGGCTTTTTGTCACTATTAAGCACAACTTTAACAAACAGACGACCAGAAGGTCGTCTGCTCTTCAAAAATGGCATGTTTGTTAAAACTAAAAGGTCAACCCTAATTGTATTCCGTTATATAAACCTGGAGTTGACAGGAAAACGCATTTAAATCAAAAATATCGGTAAATAGATATAATTCTAAGAATTACATGTAATTTGTTTTCAAGTATAAAGTTCTTTAAATGTGGAAAATGTCTTTAAGTAATTACTAAGTATTATATTCCCTTTTTATAGCTTAAAGGTTCTATAGAAAAAATTTAAAACTACATATAATTTATTGTAGTGTGGCACTATTTAGAAGGTTGGGGTATACCATTCTTTCAATTTAAATATATTATCCTAAACCTAACCCTTTTTCATTTAATTTATGAGAATTCACAGCAATTAAAAACTTTCCATCATCTAATTCTTTTTTATAAGAGGTTAGCTCCTCTGTTGGAATGCCTAAATTCGTTACACGATTTTCGTCATTCGAATAATTTTGTACCACAAAGAATTTCTTTAATTTATCTAAAAAAGAATCTGGTTGAGCCCCTCCAGTCATATCTTCATGAGTGACTTCATCATGGTCAACAGCAGATAGCTGATCAACATTTACATTCGTTCTATAGGCTAGATTACCTGCTGCGACCTTCTGATTAGTTAGTACTGTAATTTCACTATCCTCATACCCTATCATTCTTAATTTCTCAATCCTAGTTAATGTTTCCTCTGGCGACTTATATGCACCTATAATACTTTTGCTCATAGAGCTTTCCTCCTCCATTACAACCTTTTATCCTTACTTTTCATTTACCCAATATTCTCCCCTTATTAACACAAGACCCAAGGTTAAAAGAATGAAAAAGACAGTTTTCCCTTTTTTAAGAGATTACATTAAATACATATTAGCTTTTTTAGAACAAAACATTTATCTAACTAAAAAAGATTACTCCCCCTTGATTTGGGTATATATTACTTAAGGGATAATAAAAGGGAGGTGACTGAAAAGATGAAACATCTAAAGGCTCTTATTATAAAGTTTGTAATGAGCGCTTTGGTCTTAGGTATAGTGCTTACAGTCATTTATAACTATGATTTTAGTGACAGCATACTAATCAGTTTAGTCCTCACAGTTGTTGCTTATGCTCTCGGCGATTTGCTAGTATATCGAAATGCTGCTGATGACTCAGACTCCAAAAAACGAAACATTGTCGCTACAATTTCTGATCTCATTTTGTCTTTTTTAGTAATCTGGATAATGGGGACCTCTCTTTTTGGAAATACCAGCACTATTATTCAGGGTTCTGTAGTATCGGCAATTGTTATAACCCTCGGTGAGTGGTTCTTCCATAATTATCTAGATAAACACGTTTTTAATACTAATAATTATGGACATACCGATACGACATATAATAAATAATTTATTAGTATAAAAAGTAGCCGTTTATTTATACGGCTGCTTTTTATACTATAAGCTACATTATGTTAACTAATTATGTATGAAGTATATATACGTTATTATAAGGGTTTTGATATATAATTACTCTATCTTTCTCCTTGGCTAAAATACTCCTCAAACGTAGCATTTTAGACTACAATTGCTGTACGTATAAGTCTTAACTGCGGTAAAGCAAATGCATGAAAAAACCATCTTAATCGATGGTCTCTTTCGTAAATTTATTATTATGGGTTTTCGACTTAGCTTGGGTTGCTAAAAACAGATCGGCTAGTTTTCTATATACCCGAGCTTAGTCGAGTATATACAAGTTTTCGAAAAAAAGAGACGCCTTTGAAGACCTCTCTTTTTTGGGTTGAATATGTAGTTTCTAAAAAGCTGGGAAACTTAATTTCCTAGCTTTTTTGAGTTTCTATCGCCTGTTTAACCGTTGCGTAGGTTTTAATAGATGAGAAATTGATTCCATTTCTAACAACAGTTTGAGCAAGTTCAGGTCGTATACCAGTCATCACTACCTCAATACCTTGTAACCGAAGAACACTGTAGATATCAAAGAGGTGACGTTCAGCTATAGTGTCTATATTTAAGATACCTGAGAAATCAACAATTAGATACTCTATCTTCATTTTAAGAATTTTTAAGATAACATTTTCCAAGATATATTCAGCTCTTTCTGAGTCAATAGAGCCAATTAGTGGGAGAACGGCGATTTTATCTTGAATGGGTACTACAGGAACAGATAGTTTCAACACCTCTTGTTGTGCCTTTTTAACCATTTCATCTTTTACTTGTTCAAACACTATAACCGTTTCGTTGATACTTATATCGAGTAGATAGTTAAATCGTTTATTAATAAATACAACTTCTTCTGAAGAAAGTCCATGCTCTATACTTATTTTAGTAAGGCAATCGATAAAGACTAGGCGAGTAGGAGGATAGCGTGTAATAATAATAGAAATTCTCTCTCCTTGAGATGCTGTACGCTTACCATTGGTCTTACTCCATTCAACAAGCCCTTCAGGTATGTTGTTTTCACTGCTAAGGAGACTTTTTCCTAAAAACCTAATAAATTCAGTATAGACGATAATTGCTTGTTCAAGTTCCTCCTTTAGAGCTTCAAAATTGGGACTCTGAGAAATTTCTTGGACAATTTCATTTGCTAACATTTCTGCGTTATTATCTAAGTACTTAGCAACGCCTATAATCCCTTTCAATAATTATCACTCCCTCATCTTCTTATTCATGAATGCATTTAGGTAGTCATTTTATCTCTTGCTTTCCCTATTTATTGTTTTAAACACAAATAAGTAGATCTTCTATCGCCTTTTGTAAACTGGACTTTATAGTCAAATTACTAAAATCAATACCAATACTTACAATGGTCTGTGCAACTTCCGGACGAATTCCTGTTAGGACTGTTTCTACACCGAGCAGCTTTAACGAGTCTATCACTTTAAAAATTCGATCTGCTACCATGGTATCAATGATAGAAACACCCGACAAATCTACTATTAAACGTTGAAGCTGTAGTCTGTTTGCTGATTTCAACGTTTTCTCCATTAGATAATTAGCTCTTTCCGTATCTATATTTCCAATGAGAGGCAAAACGGCCATCCCTTTAGCTAAAGGTACCACAGGAACCGATAATTCAAGAAATGCACTTTGTGCACGCTCAAGGGTTAATTGATAGAAATGCACATAACTTAAACTAAAGGAATAAGCAGCATGATCTAGAAGAGAATCAATAATTCCACCGATTTCAAATACCGTATCTAGTGATAGATTGTTTTTCTTTATTACTTCCTTCAATATCTTCCATAAGAAAGTTCGATAATATCTTGTATCTTTTAACGCTTCATCCAATGGCACCTTCAAATTGCAAAACATTTCTCCTGTTTCTTTGCCCCATTTTGTGAATTTTTAGAGTGCTGTTTCTTCATCTAGATGATTCCTAAGAACTTCACCAAATAGACTTATAAAATGAGCACGAATATTAATAAGTTCGGTTTCAAAAGGAGCCAATTGTTTCTTTTTTTCTTCTGTAATACCAATCATTCTACTTTCATGTACCTCATTCGCGATTTCAAATCTATAATCTAGAATTTTATCCCCTAAAAACTTTATTTCATCTTCCATGTTTTCCTCCAAAAAGCCTGTTGAGGCTATTATTTAGTTTTTATATTAATTATACCACCACAGGTCAAAATACTTATTTTTTTGTTAATTTCTTAGTGTGAATTTCTCTACTCTCATCTTCATGACTTATTAAACAATTTGTTACAAATAGTAAAAAATTAAAGGCAAATTAGCCTGCGATGTTATGATTAATCCAATGAATAGAAAGGTTATATATCCTATACAGCATAAAAACAAAATAAACTCCACAGGCGGATGGGAGTTTTTTCTGTTCAAATTACTGGAACTCAAATAAGAAAAGTAGTCGATGCCCCACAGCGTCTTGTGTAGTTTACTCAATATATTAAAGGAGATTCATTATTAGATTGTGTAAAATAATTACAGTTAAGAACAACTTATTGCTCTATAAATTTTTATAATTTTTTACTATAATCACTGTGAGTTGAACTATGAAAACAATTAATTCTATACTTAGTTCCAAAAAATTTGATAAAGGCCATGTCTTTTATCGTTTTGAAAATAAACAATTTTACATGAACAGTTTAATGACTTTTATTAAGAGTGGATTGGAAAGTAAGCAATATATACTGATAATTGAGAGTATGAGGACACTTCCTCAAATTAAAGCTAAAATTGATGAAGAGTTTAGTCATCAACAAAAAAATTTATTCGTTTAGTTAATAATTTTGATTACTACTTAGCAAATGGTGATTTTCATACCAAAACAATTCTCAAGTATTTTCAAGAAGAATTGTCTATATTGAAAAGGAAAAATACATTGGTAAGAACATAGGCTCATGTAGAATGGGCTTCAGAAGAACCAGATGTTCTTTTGCTAGAAAAATTTGAATCAGCTGCCGATAATTTTGTTAAAGAGGAAGGTATAATTTCAGTGTGTGCGTATGCTGCTGATTTTTTATCTTCTACTTTGGATACTACTCTTCGGCAATTACATCAATATATTATGACAGATGATAACTTTTTATTTCTCCTCTTTACAATGGGTAAATTTATTAAAAGTACGGCCATGAATATATAGATTCATGGCTTTTTTGGTTCCGATATACTAGCATTTATGCTCTCTTTTTTTACATAGGAGGGTTTATTATAACTACACCAACTTATCCTTATTGTGGGAGTATTGTTAATCTGCCAATTATAAAAAATGTCCTGATTTATTGGAAGTTCTGCAATGGTTATATGCATTGTTCAAAAGCTGGAAAGAGAAGGAGCAGGTATAATAGTAGGGTGATCAGCTATAAATTACTTAGTAAGATCCGTGAGAAGTGTGAAGATCTTAGGAATTAAACCATCATGCAGATAAAGAAAATGCGGTATAATAGGTACTTAAATTTAGTTACATGTATTATGTTTTTCACCCCCTACTGCTCTCATTGTAGAGGATTTTTATTTTCTAGAAGGAGATGTTATGATTATAGAGAACAAAATCCTGCTGTAGGATAGAGGTTTTTTCTATGTATAAAATAAAACGTTTAGCTAAGTCTTTTTCCACACCTTGACAGGTTGAATCTCGATAACTTTCTATATCACTAGCGATCGCTAGAAGGTGTTTTCTTTTTTATACTTTTATGGACCAGATATTTAAATCTATTATAAAGTGTTAAAGTAATTATTATCGTTAACAAAATAAAAAGCTACCTCAGCAATGTGGAAGCGAGATAGCTTTTTATCCTTAGGATTGTCATGCATGATATTTGTGAAAATAGTCTGAATAATAGTATAACATATTTTCCTCATGAAAGCGATTTTTATAATAATAAGCATATATATAAAGTTTTTATAAATTATAAATATAACCTAAATGCTCCATGTGCGCCAAGGGGTTCTTTTTTTGTGATGTGTTCCGGAAAGGAACATTCATTTTAACTAAGAGAGAGGGAAATCTCTCTCCTAACCTGTTTTATTTGTTTCAACAGGTAATGTGAATGCCACTAGTTTGCAAAGCTTTTTCAAGCGCACTTTGCTCTTCACTGCTTAAAGGAACCATTGGCAACCGAACACCGCCAACATGTGTCCCATTTAGATTTAATGCAGCTTTTACCGGTGAAGGGCTTGGTGCAGTAAATAATGCTCTCATAATTGGGAGCAGATTGCGATGTGTAGCAGCAGCGTTTTGGATATCGCCATTTTTAAAGGCATTAATCATTTCTTGCATGGCATTGCCAATGATGTGGGAAGCAACTGAAACAACTCCTGCTCCGCCGATTGCTAATACTGGCATTGTTAACCCATCATCGCCACTGTATAGCGTAAAGTCATTAGGTGTTTTGCTAATGATTTCTGCCATGGCATCCAAGTCGCCACTTGCTTCCTTAATTGACACAACATTAGGAATCTCTGATAGACGAACAATTGTTTCAACAGAAATGTTAACTACGCTTCGTCCTGGGATATTATAAAGCATGACTGGCAAAGAGGTTGATTTGGCAATCGTTTTAAAGTGTTGGTACAATCCTTCTTGGGATGGCTTGTTATAGTATGGGGCAACGAGCATGATGCCATCCACTCCTGTTTCTTCTGCAAGTTTCGTTAAGCTGATCGAAGCTTTCGTGTTGTTTGAGCCAGTTCCAGCGATGACGGGGACTCTTCCCTCAGCAGTCTTTACAACACATTTGAATAATTTGATTTTCTCTTCAGTGGTTAATGTTGGAGACTCTCCAGTTGTACCGGCTACAACTAAACCATCTGTGCCATTTGCAATTAAATGATCAACTAACGTTTTCGTCGCGTTAAAATCAATTTCACCATTATCATCAAACGGGGTAACCATTGCTGTTAATACTTGGCCAAAATTCATAACTACACACCCTTTATAAATTTTTTTAATTAGAGGGGTTAGGGCCATTCATAAGAAACGCAAAAAAGCAACAACGAGGGATTCGTTGTTGCAGTAGAAACAATATTTATTAAAAATAGTTTCCGTGCGTAAGATAGCCCTCCATATAGTTTCCCATATGACAGTTCTGTATTTATTCAACAGCAGAACCAGCTTCAAGAACATGAGATTCTTTTGGCTTCGGCAAATACCCCTTTCCACAATTGTCATTGGATCTCATTCTCCTCGGATTGTGTACTCATGATCTTTGCACCTCTATCCTCACTTCAAAAAATATTGAAATAAGAAAATATTTAATTGAATTTAATATAACAGTAAATTCCTTCTCATGCAAGGATCATTTAAGTATACTTTTATGGACAGTATATTTAATTCTGTTTAACCCGTCTACTTGATGAGATAAAGGCAGAATGAGCGAGTCTTTTCGCTTACTAACAACCCATTTCTTTTATTTTTTTTACGTCTTTCTTTTTAGCTGACAAGATAAAAATTGTGCTTATAATACAGAATGCTCCTATCCATTGTCCAAAATCGAAAGTTACTCCTAACCAAATCATGGATAAAAAAGCTGCAGATAAAGGCTCTGCGGAAGATAATGAACTTGTTTCAGAAGCACTAAGGTATCTCAAGCTTTCTAAATAAAAGTAAAAAGCAATAAGTGTCCCAAAAAGGATAATAAATATAACCCCTGCATAAGTAGTGAAAGACCAATGACCCTCAATTTCCCAAGGTGGATGAATAAAACTAAATACTAAACCTCCTACTAACATTCCCCATCCTACTACAGTATTAGCTCCCCACTTTGCTAATATGATATGTGGTTGTAAAGTGTAAAAAGCTAGCGCTACAGCTGAAGATAATTCCCAAAAAAGCGCCAACCTGCTTAGTAACAGCAAGTTGGCGCTTTACTTATTATCGTTAACAAAATAAAAAGCTGCCTCGGAGCGTCAGGAAAGGAAGCTTTTTATAAAACTAGATATGAAATGTGTGCTTGTTAGCAAACTAATTATAACATATTTTATTCATGAAAGCGGTCTATCAAAAGAATAAGCATATGTATAAAAGCTGCATAATTCGTAATCATAACCTTTCTTAAATACCTTGTCCTTAAGGGATTCTTTTTGATTTGGATTCTGGAGACTGTGATTATGTTAACTTATGAATAGTATTGGACAATTATTGAGGTATTTAGCTTTTGTAGACTTGCATAGGGTCTACCGACTTAAGAATCAACAAATACCTTCTAGTATTTAAGAAGAATACGTTCCTTTAGTTGGCTTAGCAGGTCAAATACCTTTTATAAAAGATACAACTATTATTGATTTAATAGATGGCGATGATAAGGGTCAAACGATGTTTCTTTAAATATAATAAGTTATCTGAAGAGGATTTGAATAATGTAGTTTCATATGGGAATGGAAAAACAGACTCTGAAGAAAGAGTCTGTTTTTAGCATGGTTTCTTATACTTTACGTACGTTTGTCGCTTGTGGGCCACGTTGCCCTTGTTCGATATCAAAAGTTACCTCTTGACCTTCATCCAAGGATTTAAAACCTTCCCCTTGGATAGCTGAGAAGTGAACAAACACATCTTCTCCACCTTCACGCTCGATAAATCCAAAGCCTTTGTCAGCATTAAACCATTTCACTTTACCTTGTTCCATTTTTACTTCCTCCTACAATATGGAAAATAAACTAGATGATAATTAAACCTAGCTTATTTATTATATTATCTGAATGAAGGTATTTTAAACTTCATTATTATGTTGGTCTTGCAAGATTAAACTTTATTTTTTAGTAATAAGTGTATCTTAATTCTACAACATAGCTGAAAGCCGCAAATTCTTTTTTATAAGTGTAGACTCAAAAGAGATGATTAGACATTTACTCTTAATGATGACAAACGAGAACTCCTTCACCTGTAATTCTGTTATGTGGTTTGAGACTATATGATAAATAAAGCATATATAGAGATTATCTCTATATATGGTAAAAAAGATGGATGCAAAATACATGTTTCGAGGGTAAAAATATAAAGAGGCTTATCTAAAAACATGTCTAGTGTCGTTAGTACAAGGAAGGAGGGCTTTATATATATATAAAGACTAAAAGTGAGAATAGATAATCGTTCATTTAGAGATATTGATTAATTAAGGATAGCTATAATCAGTAAACAAATAAGGGGCGTATTCAATATGGAAACTATTTATAACCAGAGAGAGAAAATGACCGATTTTATTAGAGATAACAAACAGAATTTCCAGGATAAGCTCTTATCAGAGGCAGTTAATGTAGCCACTAAGATTAATGACATTTTAGAAACTGGAAATATTGATCTTTTAAAAAATGCTCAAAAATTAGCTCTATATGTCGTAGAACAAAAAGAAGAACAACTCGTTGCTTTCGCTCAACAAGAAGGAGTAGCCTGGGCAGAGCATGCCTTAACTCTTGCTTTCAAACTAGAATGGGTACAGGCCATTAGGCGAACGTTATGGCATTTTCTCTATCAATATGATCGAATAAATAACCATTTTAATGGCCGTGAAGAATTTTATGTCTTAGAGAAGCGAATTAATGATAGGATTGATCAATTTCTTAACACTTTTCTCATTAGTTATTCCAAGTATAAAGATGAATTAATTGCTTCCCAAAGGGACTTAGTTGAACATCTATCGGTGCCCATTATACCACTTAGCCAATCTGTAGCTGTACTACCGTTGATCGGCATGATTGACATCAATCGTATCCAAACGATTGAGGAGAAAGTATTGACGGGCATCTCAGATTTAAAGGTTCAAACATTAATTATGGACCTGTCTGGAATTGCTAATATGGAAATGCATGTTATTGATCATTTTCAGAAAGTGTTAACTGGCATTTCAATGATGGGATGTGAAGCTATCCTTACAGGTTTACGTGCTGACCTAGTTAGGACAATGATTCACTCAGGAATCTCCTTTGAGGACAAGGCAGAAGCCAAAGGGACGTTACAGCAAACTTTAAAAGAGTATTTAGAACTGAACCGATTGTAGAAGGAATAAGTAGAGAGGCTTTCTCTACATATGAACATACAGATAAGTTTGGAAAATTAGAATCGTATTTAAAAAAGTAAATAAAGTGGATTCTATCTGGGTAATCATCCTTAAGATAACCCTAGAGTTATAAATCTAGGGTTGCTTTGCTGTAGGACTGATCATGCATATTATGAAACTAACTTCTTATATAATACATCACAATAAACTAGCTCATTTGAAGTAAATAGAAAATTAAATCGATTTCTATTGCTTATTTAATCGTCGCATAACTGTCATCAGGATCTCAATGCCCTGTAAGCGAGGAATATTGTCTATATTCAAGATACCTGAAAAATCAACAATTAGATACGCTACCATCATTTCGGGAATTTCCACGATAACATTTTTTAGGGTATATTCACCCCTTTCTGAATTAATAGAACCAATTAATTTTTAGAACTACAGTTAAGTTCGGTAATAAAATTTCTCTTTTAGGAGAACTTAAAATAAAAAAGGATGTCTACTTAAATGAAAAAGTATAAGAAGTACCTGTTAGCTTTGTTAATATTACCTTGGCTTTCTATTCCGTTATTAGGACAGCAAACTTTAAAGAAATTTTTTCTTTCTTCATTAATTGTCAATCTAATTGTTCTCGTGGAATGTTTTTTGGCTAGGAAGAAAACAAGGTGGTATTTTTATAAGAGTCTTCATCCCAAAGTTCTAGGAGAGATGCCCATTGTTTTTGGCCCATTTTAGTAGGAACTATGTGGATTTTTAAATTTTCCTATGGGAACTTCAAGAAATTCATGGTTATTAACTTTACTCTTGATGCATTCTTTGTGTATGTACTAATGAGTTGGTTTAAGAAAATTGGGCATGGTTCGATGGTAACTCTAAAAAGGTACCATTTTTTAATGATTTTCACCACAAAAGCAGCTTTTTTATATGGCCTTCAGAAATTCATCTCCAATAAAAGGAAATTAGCTTCTTAATTAGGTTGATTTTTTCGAGTTAGAAGAACTTAGAACAAAAAAGTTTGGAATCTAGATATAAAAAAGTTTGAAGAAGAGGATAACTTTATATTTATCCTCTTTTTGTTACTTGCACGTCTACAAATCACATTTAGGTTTTCATACAAGATGGCTTTTTTCTCATAACAGTGCCGCTAAACTGTTTTATGTTAAGTTGATGAAAAAAAGAAATATTTATGATACACTAGAAAACCAGCAATCCGACCTTCTATTTGTCCTAAAAAACATCTATTTTCTTCAATGGGCTCCCTTAGCTCTACTTCTCTTTTTGTATGACCGATAACCTCAGAATCACTAGATACCAGTTTCTCTAAATCATTAAGTGTTGCCATTTTTACCGCAATCCTTTTATCTGCACCACTCTGATTAGTTTGTACAACTTTTATTATAGGTACCTCTCTTCCACTGCCGAGCTAGCTTTTTATTTTGTTACCAACAATAATTATTTTACCGTTTTATTACATATTTTAATATCGTGTCCGTAAAAGTATACATTTTAGGTACTATAATGGATTTTATAGACACAAAGCAGGATCTTCATGTTGAAGACCCCTCTAATTAATCATCGCAACTGAGATTGAGAATTATTTATTTGCCTAATGGATTGTTCCACTAAATATTGATATCCGTACATACACATATAGAATACCATGTAGATGGATAAATTATTACTTAGCTAACAATTTTTGCTTTTTCCACTAGATAATGACCTCCTGTTGATAGCTACGAGCTTTTTTTGATTATTAATATAAGTGGTGACTATATATTGTATAAATAAATAGTCTAGGTTAAAAGAGAAAGATCCATATTTGAAATCAATAAGCTCTAGGGACTATTAATTATTCGTTTTTTTAAATTTAAAGTACGCATATGCGCTTAACATGATAGCTACCATCACTATACAAGTAAGAGGAAATAGAATTGTATTGATAAAATGATCATAAAACCAAGTATACAGAAAAATCACCTCACATAATTTAAATTCATTTTGATAAGCACTAGCTTATAATGATTCAAGAGGCCGGAAGATTTATATGATTCAAAGAGTCAGCAAACAAACCTGTCATGCTTTCTGCTTCTTTCTATTTTTCAAGAATGCAACAAGAAAAAGCAGAACAGGAATAATCGCGAGGAAGGGAATTTGTAAAAAAAACATCTCTACTCCTATTCCTTCATGAAGATGCTCTTGAAAATTGCTAGAAATCGTCAGAGACATAAAAAGAACGATTAACCCAATAGGATAGGAAAGCTGTGAAGGTGATTTAATTTTAAATAAGTTGGCTGTACCTATTATAGAAGCATAGAACAATACGCTAATTTTAGAGAAGCCACCAATGACTAAAGCAAGCATAAAAAACACATCAAGACGTTCTAAAAAATCTGCTACCTGGATGCTTTGTACAGTACTAAGAAGAGGAAACTGGGAACGTGCAGTCAAATCAACTCCTAATACACTAATATTAATAAGCATGGTAATGGTTAGGTTGATGCCACTTAACCCTGTGGCACATAACATCGTCGCCTTTGCCTTCTTAGGATTTTTCAAATAAGGTAAAATCATTGTAAACACAATGGCTTCACCAAAAGGAAAATACAAGGTTTGGATAAAAACAACTTTTAGAACTGGTAAAATTCCCTCTTCAAATATTGGTTGTAAGTTTTTAAAATCAATTAATCCTGAACACACAATTAGGAAAAACCCTGTAATAGCAAGTACATACATAAATATAAAAAATAGCTCTCCTGATCGAGCTATTACCTCGATTCCTTTTCGAACCGTATAAATAACGACAAGCATTAATAATGCATTTGCGATGAATAAAGGAGTATCCGAGTAGGAAAATGTCAATAACATCTCCCCAATGTCACGTAAAACCCTTGCTATATCATAGATAAAATAGAAAATATAAAGAAAGGCCAATACGCTTCCTATTGCTTTACCTAGGATTTTTTGCATATATTCGGTAGGCAAAAGATCTGGATAATACCAATAAAGTTTATAATAAATAAAAAATAGAACCAAGCTACCGAGCATTCCAAGTAAGATAGCCAACCATGCGTCTTGTTTTGCGTCCATTGCGACAGGCAACAATAAGGAAGTACCTAGTTCAAACAGAACCATTAAGATAAAGAGCTGGCCTGCACTAATTTTTGCTTTCTCCACTCGCATAGCTCTCCTTTCCACATTTATTTAAAGTGGTCCTCTATTTTTTGCTTCTTATGTAATAAGTATTATATCTGCTTTTAGCTTGTAAGAAGTATTCTTTGTATATAGAAAGAATATAATAGAACATTCAATTATAGTCACAATAGCTTACCTCTAAATTAATTATTCAAAGCTTTTCTCTTGCTGCTGCTTTTTGTTTTTCAAGAAAGCTACAAGAAGAAGCAAAGGAGGAATGATTGTAAGAAGAGGGATATGTAGAACAAGCATTGCCACCTTTAGTCCTTCATGAATATGTTCTTGAACATTACTTGCAATGGTGATAGACAAAAAGAGGATGATCAACCCCAAAGGATACGACAATCGTGAAGGTGATTTAACCTTAAACAAATTGGACGTTCCTACGACAGCTGCGTAAAATAACACGCAGATTTTAAAGAAGGTAGTGATAATTAAAGCAAGCATAAAAAATACATCCAGTCGTTCTAAAAAATCCGCAACTTGAATGGTCTGAACCGTACTAAGTAGTGGAAATTGGGAACGTGCGGTCAAACTAACCCCCAGTACACAAACATTAATGAGCATCGTAATAATTAGATTAATTCCACTCAATCCGGTAGCACATAGCATGGTCACCTTTGCCTTCTTAGAATTATTTAAATATGGCAAAATCATCGTAATTACAATGACTTCGGTAAATGGGAAATATAAAGTTTGAGTGAATACCACTTTTAGGACGGGGGATAAACCGTCTTCCAAAATAGGTTGTAAATTTTTAAAATCAATTAATCCAGAAGATACAATTAAGATAAAGCCAGCAACCGCAAGGATATACATAAAAATAAAAAGTAGTTCTCCAGATCGAGCTATGACCTCAATTCCTTTTCGAACCGTATAAATAATGACAAGCATTAATAATGCATTGGCGATGAATAAAGGCGTGTCTGGATAGGCAAAGGCTAACAGCATCTCACCAAAATCACGGAGAACTCTTGAGGCGTCATACATGAAGTAAAGGATATAAAGAAAGGCCAGCACGGTGCCCAGTGCTTTCCCTAGAATTCTTTGAATGTATTCTGTAAACAAAAGATCTGGGTAATATAGATAAAGCTTATGATAGACAAATAATAGAACAAAGCTGAATATCATTCCAAGCATAATCGCAAGCCATGCGTCCTGATTTGCATCTATCGCAAGAGGTACCAATAAAGCACTCCCTAATTCAAATAGGACCATTAAGATAAATAGCTGACTAGCGCTAATTTTAGCTTTCTCCAATTAAATACCCCCCTTTTCAATTTCAGTTAAACTGATCTTTTGCTTTTGTGAATGGTTCCTTAGCCTTTCCATTACTTTCAATTTTTTGAACGTTGTGTAGTAGATAGTAGGTTTGCTTTAAAGGTAACTCTAGTCCAAAAAGACTCTTTCCACTGGTAACTAAACTACCTTACTAGGAAATGTGACGATAACAACAATATTCTATATGAAAATTAGCTACTCAAATATGTTTGCCCCCATGCTCCTTCCTGTTTTTTAAGAAAGCTACAAGAAGAAGCAGAGGAGGAATTATCGTGAAAAGAGGTACATGTAGAACCACTTTGGCTACATATAACCCTTCATGGAGGTGTTCTTGGAAATTACTAGCGATTGTGATAGATAAAAATAAAATAACGATACCTAAAGGATATGATAGCCTTGAAGGTGATTTAATTTTAAATAAGTTAGCTGTTCCTATAGTAGCTGCATAAAATAACACGGTAACCTTAAAAAAAATGCCGATCACCATAGCAAGCATAAAAAATACATCAAGCCGTTCTAAAAAATCAGCTACTTGGATGCTCTCCACTGTACTAAGAAGCGGAAACTGTGAACGCGCAGTCAGGTTAACACCAAGTACACTAATGTTTATAAGCATCGTAATAACCAAATTGATCCCACTTAATCCAGTTGCACATAGCATGGTCACCTTTGCTTTCTTCGGGTTATTTAAATACGGTAAGATCATCGTAAATACGATAGCTTCGGTAAATGGAAAATATAAAGTTTCAGACACTGCAACCTTTACAGGTGATAAAAAGCCTTCTTCCAAAACCGGTTGTAAATTTTTAAATTCAATTAATCCCGAAGTTACAATTAAAATAAACCCAGCAACTGCAAGGACATACATGAAAATAAACAGCAGTTCTCCTGATCGAGCTATGACCTCAATTCCTTTTCTAAGGGTATAAATAATGACAAGCATTAATAATGCATTGGCGATGAATAAAGGCGTGTCAGGGTAGGCAAAAGTTAACAGCATTTCACCAAAATCACGGAGAACTCTTGAGGCATCATACATAAAGTAAAGAATGTAAACAAAAGCAAGTACGGTACCTAACACTTTACCTAAAATTTTTTGCATATATTCTGTGGGTAAGAGGTTGGGATAATAGGTATAAAGTTTATGGTAAACTAAAAATAAAACGAAACTGCCTAACATCCCCAGTAGAATCGCAAGCCATGCATCCTGTTTGGCTCTGATGGCAAGAGGCACCAGTAAAGCACTCCCCAGCTCAAATAGAACCATTAAAATAAAGAGCTGACTGGCACTAATTTTTGCTTTCTCCATTTAGCAGGCACCTCCTTTTCCTTACTTTTGATTCTCTTTTATTCCTGAAAGAAACGACTTATTCCGCAAGCCAGCGCGACGTACATAGGCTTCCACTGTAACATCTACATCTAACTTCGGAAAGTACACCTCATTCCATTCCATTTTTAATTTCTTAAATTGATTGGGTCTCGTACGGTGAACCACTTCGCCAAACCCCAAGATATCCGTTTTGTTTTTTTGCGCACGGTCAATAGCTATCTTTAGCTCTTTTTTTATTTCTTTCTTCACCGATTGTTCGATTTTTGTAATGACCTTTGGATTGGTGATATCAACAGGTACCTCCATGTCACCGATATCTCCTTCAACACGTGTATGAACAGAAATATGAGGCTGTCCATTCTTCACTTGAGCAGACACACTTGTTTTTTGTCGTACAGTTTGATAAGCAATAACTTCTTTCCTTCCTTCCCAATCAATATTAATATCCGTTCCTTGGATTTTGTCGAGAATCCATACCGTTCCTCTTGCTGGTTTTCCATACAGCCAATCTACTAGTTTTCCCTGTTTTAAGACAGCAATTCCGGAAGCTCGAAGCGTTGCTTCGGGTGCACTTTCCTGAAGGTTATCTAGCTTTTGTGCTTGCTGGGGATTCCCCATTAGGCGAAATCCTGATACGACGGTTCCTCTCCCAGGAGATTCAAGGCTGCTCATCACCTCTTGGAGCGATGTTTTTACATTCTCTCCCCATTTTCTTTCCGTAAATTCTAAGGTTTTTAGCACCTTATTCGCTGGAATTTTATCAACGGGTGTTAACGTTTTCACAAGGTCAGCTGCGGACGAATGATTGGCAATCACGAGGGTGGAAGTATTTCGAAATTCTGGATCTCGATCAAACGCATCCATTAGTGTATTAATTCCTTCTTCTTTGGCCAATTTTTCTCCCACTACGACCAAGTTTGTATGAGCATAATACAATCGTCGAGAAATTCTGCCCGAAGCCCGTCTACTTGCTTCGACTATATTATCTCCTGATGCTGAATAAATGGTAATAGGAGGGCTCTGGGTACCTCCCCCTCCTCCTTGCATACCTCCTGCCACATTCCCTGGATTAATAATTTGGAGCGTTATGTGATATCTTCCACCTTTTGTTTTATCGACGCCCATAGCTGCCACGATGGCAAGGTCAGTTAACTCTTTCTTACTCCAACAACTGGTGAGCAATACTGTCATTGACATCATCAATAAAAGAAAAACTCCTTTACGCTTCATTGTTGTCACCTTCTTCAAAATCGCGATTGATCATACCACGAGACGCAGGAGGGTGTGGATGTTGATTTGTTCCTTCTCGAGTCGTGTTAGCAGTAATTAATCGCGGTCTTTGTCGCAATGTCCACCACGGCAATCTCACAACGGTATCTCCATTGTTTACGGGGATGAAGGGAGCAAATGGAGCCATATAGGGTACCCCAAATGAACGTAAGCTGCATAAATGGACAACCATCATTAAAAGGCACAGAATGATGCCGTAGAAACCAAATGTTGCTGCACCAATCATAAACAAAAAACGAATTAAGCGAGCTGAAATCGCCATGTCAAAAGAAGGTGTGGCAAAACTGGCAATGGCTGTGATCGATACAATGATAACCATTGCTGGTGACACAATACTTGCTTGAACGGCTGCTTGGCCAATTACAAGGGCCCCGACAATGGATACGGCTGAACCAATAGCTTTGGGTAAACGTATCCCTGCTTCTCGTAAGATTTCAAAGGTTAGCTCCATAAGAAGGGCTTCCACAAATGCTGGAAAAGGAACAGCTTCCCTCTGTGCCGCAATAGCTACAATGAGCGTGGTTGGCACCATTTCCTGATGGAAAGTTGTAACGGCGACATAGGTAGCAGGCGCAATAAGAGAAATCATAAACATAAAAATACGCAAAAGACGAATCGAGGTTGCAATGTCGAACCGGGCATAATAATCTTCAGCCGATTGGAAGAATTGCATGAACACAGCAGGCGCAATCAGTACAAAAGGAGTTCCATCCACAAATATAGCAATCCGTCCTTCTAACAGGTTTCCAGCTACAACATCAGGTCTTTCCGTATTGTAGATAGTTGGAAAAGGAGTCGCTGTTTGATCTTCTATTAGTTGTTCGATATAACCTGATTCCAAAATGCTATCGATATCAATTCGCTGCAATCGCTGCCGAATTTCTTTAACGACTTTATCATTGGCAATGCCATGTATGTACATAAGCGTCACATCTGTCTTTGTTACACGTCCCACTTTTAAAGACTCCATCCATAAATCGGGAGTCTTAATGATGCGGCGGACCATAGCTGTATTGGTCCCAAGAGACTCGGTAAATGCTCCTTTTGGTCCTCGCACCACCATTTGGGTAGTAGATTCCGCAATGGAACGCTTTTCTCCACCTTTGGTGCTAGCACTCAGCGCCTGCTCTACTCCATCCACTAAAATAAGAGTATCACCTGCCATTAAAGATGCAAACAGGTCATCGAAGTTAGTGATGGAAGAGATGTTTCCAATTGTCATGATATCTTTAGAAAGGAGGTCTATCGCATTGTACTGATTTATTTCTTCTTTATGATCATCCTTCATCATAGATTGCAGTAAGTACTCTTGAATCGACTGATTATCTACAATTCCATCTACGTAGACAATGGCTGTTTCCACGTCGTTATTCTCCCCCATTTTTATCTCACGAATAACGACATCTGAACTATTTCCGGTTTTCTGTTTAATCATATTAAGGTTGCTCGATAATGAAACTTGTATCTTTTCTATTGAAGAATCAGTAGTTTGATTCTCGTTATCCTGTGGTCGTTTCTTTTTTTGTTTGCGATCTTTAAAAAACGAAGGCATAAATTTAAGCACCCTTCTTTAAGTTTTTATTACTTTAACCATATAAGAGTTTTTTATGTAAAAATTAACAATAAATATTTATGTATCATCATAGAAAAAAGGGAAAAACCTATTAAATGGAGCGTGATCGATATGAAAATTATAGGTATTAGCCTTTTAATGATGGGATGCTTAATGGGCTTTTCTTTAGGCATCGATATTTTTCAAGGATTTGATATTTCTCAGGCATTGGCCAACGCCGTGAGTCCCTTTAGGGTAATGGAAGTAGCTGAATTATTTGTGCTTTTTTTTCTTCTGTTTCTTTTTTTTGCTGAATCTTTATATCTTTTTATAAAGAAGAAAAATCAAAGCAAATAACCATATATTCACCAATCATTATTTTTAAAAATAGGAAATAGACATAACAGTAAATTAGTTCAGGTTATTCGTCTCAATTGGTCTTTTATTAATCAAGATCCACATAAAACAGTTCATTGTCTATATTTGTTAGTTGATTTTTTATCCATTCCTTCACGTTTTTTATTCTGGAATCAAACGTCATTTAAAAGAGAGCAGTTAACTGAAAATCGATGAAATCATTTCCTTTTAATTGGAGAAAAGCCTCCTCATAAGAGGAGAAATGAAGCTGTTTGAATAAAAAATCATCCATAGCCTCTTGAATATATTCTTCATTTTTCCAGCAATTCATCATTGAAATTAAACCGGTATCACTAACAGAATCCTCACAAGAAATTGTAGAGTTATTAGAGTCAGTTCTTATATCGGGAAAAGTCAACAAGTGTAAGCCGCGGTATTTATATGGATAGTGACCTGAAAGTGGTACGAATCAAGGCAACAAGCGATTTGGAAGAAGAATTGAGGCAAAAGGCCAAGGAGTTAGGCAAACGAAACCTTGAAGAATTATTATTATATGCTGTACAAAAATTATAAAGGGGAATAAGAAGTGCTCAACCTTAATGCCAACAAACAAGGCAAGCCAATAAGATTGGCTTGCCTGTATCTATATAATAAATAAAAAGCATAATCAGCATATAATGCAGTCAATAATTGTCCAGTTTCAAATAGAATCTCAGCAAGCAACTCAACAAAGAATATCTTCTTAGAAGAAACTTTTATTAAAAAAGCCTGGGGGATATGATGTAGGAATTTCTATTTCTTGTCCATTCCATATCCATCGATTCACTGTGTCACTACTTTTATTTAGGTATACGTTATTATTAAGTTGGTTATATTTATTTGAGTGATGAAGGTTGGCTAGAAGCAAGTTAGATTTTACTGAAACCATAATGTTATCGCTGATGATGTTATGGGTCGCATGATATTGCATCAATAACTGACCGCCATCCATTTTCAGTGTATCATTTCCGTATAAGATATTTTGTGCAATAAAAGTATTCAGTGTTCCCCCACGTTTTTTATCATAGCCTCCAACTGAAATTCCCGTAAAACGATTCTCATAAATCATATTCTTCAACACTTTAACATTCTTAGTTTGTTTACCATAGTGTTCACTTGCAATCTCTATTCCTAAATCGTTATGACTTGATACATTATGCTTGATAACAACGTCCTTTCCTCCGTCTACATAGATTCCACCAGCCGAGTATTCCTGTTTGTAAGCTGGATTTAAATAACTACTTACGTTGTAAATACGGTTTTCACTAATAATGCCTTCACGGGCTTGATCGAATTTTTCATTAGGAGCTATCTTTTCGAAGCCAATTACATCAATCCCAATATTATTAACGTCACGAATCGTATTCGCATGGACTATGAATTTTTTAACATTACCATTTAGAGTTAGCGCTTCACTAAAACCTAAAGTTAGATTTTCAAGTAGGTTTCCCGATATTTCAATGTTTTTTAATGAACGTGGCGCTTCGGATCCATAAAAAGCTATTCCATGTGCATTTCCGGTTTTATGCGCAGTCTTAATATCGAAAATATGGTTATTGATGATCCGAAGGTCTTTTCCACTCCCCTCCACTAAAATACCACATGGTGTATTTTGTTCTTTTAAAGTGGAGAAATGACCTATATTTAAACCTTGAATTGTAATGTAGCTCTTATTTTTTATGGTAACTAGCCCTCCATCTGTAGAACCGCTCTTTATTTTCCCCCCACTAATAAGCGGCCTTTCATTTCTATAATTTCTGAAGCTGATGGGATTTTGTTTAGTACCTGAACGACTAATGATTAGTTTTTCGTAATAGACGCCTCCTCTGATGTAAACAGTGGTTCCAGGTTTAGCTACTTCAACTGCCTTTCTTAAGGTTTTAAAAGGGCTACTTTTAGTACCTGAATTCTCATCATAACCTTTAGGAGAAACGTACACCTCACGAGGGGCAGACTTTACTAAATATGGATCAGCTGCTTCAACTCTTTGATTTATACAACACAGTAAAAGAAGAAAAATGCCAACTATTTTTTTCATAAAGTACTCCTTAATATTAATGAATTTCCCTTACAAGATCTTTAAATTATACTATCGCTTCGTTAATAAGTATGTAAAACATCGTACTATGCCCTGTTGTTTTTTACTGTAGTAGTTTTTACATTTAAAGCGGAAAGTGCTAAAGTAATGCTAGAATATGGAGGTTTTAGAGATGAATAAGGAACTTAAGTTGCGTCCTTTGGAAAGAGAAGATTTAAAATTTGTCCATGAACTCAATAATGATGCAAATATCATGTCTTATTGGTTTGAGGAGCCTTATGAAGCTTTCGTAGAGCTACAGGATTTATATGATAAACATATTCACGATCAAGGTGAACGTCGTTTCATACTAGAAAAAGACGGAGAAATGCTTGGATTAGTTGAATTAGTCGAAATTGATTATATTCATCGTAGAGCAGAGTTTCAAATTATAATTGACCCTACTTATCAAGGCTATGGTTACGCCATGGTTGCCACAAATTTAGCAATGAATTATGCCTTTTCGGTATTAAATATGCATAAACTTTACTTAATTGTAGACAAGGAAAATGAAAAAGCAATTCATATTTATAAGAAGGTTGGTTTTTCTATTGAAGGTGAGTTAAAAGATGAATTTTTTGTGGATGGCAGCTATCATAACGCTCTAAGAATGTGTATGTTTCAAAAAGAATATTTACAAACCAAAAATAAAAGCTATCTCATAGAATGAGGTAGCTTTTTCAAGAAGTGGTGGTTAACATAAAACGTATCCTAGGTAGTTTATTTAAATAATAAGAAGTACAATTAGTTAATCAGCAGCAATTAGGTTGAAACCTTCCCTGTTTTCAACTCTTCGTTCAGAAAGCCATTTTCTCTCCCCGCTTTGGTTCTACCCTAAATGTCTTTCTTCTCTTTTCAATCCAGCTTCACTGAATTTAAGTAGACCGCCCCTCAAATTATTGTCTAGACCCAACTTGGTTGCATTGACTTTGTTGTCAAGATAAACCCAACCTTTATTTGACAAAGTAAGGAAATTTTAATCTGATCACTGACCATCATTTACACGGATTTTAAAATTGAATTCGTTCTCCGCTTCTTTAAAAGTGAACATCAAATATGTAATATGGTTTATGTGGCTCAAAATTCATATTAGTCCTCCCCCATCAATGAAAATGAATATAAGTTTATTAGAACATCCATCATATTATAATTTTAATTTTTTTACTAAAATGTTTAATAGATATATTCATCCATTAGTTCAAAAAGATAATAAAAAATATTATAGTGTTTATCTTCAAATGATAAAATGATTAACATATAATACAATTTAAGAATTATAGATACAAAACTATTTCAATAGAGAGGCGATAATAATATGGAAAACTTTTATTTGTTCGTGATTACATGCATATTTCTAATTATTTTACCTGGTCCAGATACTGCTGTCATGACAAAAAACACTTTTACTGTTGGAAAACAGGGAGGATTTAAGACAATGCTTGGGATTTGTTGTGCGCTATCTATTCACACACTAACTGCTATTGTAGGGCTTTCAGCGATTATTGCGAAATCTGCTTTGTTATTTTCTATCTTCAAATATGTCGGTGCGCTGTACTTAATTTATTTAGGCATCAAGTCATTATGGACATTAAGAAATAAAGAAAAAGCGGAAACGACTGAAACGTCTGCCAAAAATAAATATAAGAATAAGTCTTCTTTCAAACAAGGTTTCCTTACCAATTTACTAAACCCAAAAATAGCTGTTTTCTTTCTAACCTTTCTGCCACAGTTTGTGAATCCTGGAAGCCATACTTTTATGCCGTTTCTTATACTTGGGATAACTTATATTGTGTTAACCATTGTGTGGTATTTATTTTATATTTACTTACTTAACCAGATTAGTGCTTTTATGAAGAAGCCTAAAACACAAAAGGTTATCGAAGGAATAACAGGTACTATATTGATAGGATTTGGTATAAAACTAGCTCTAGAGAAGGCTCATAATTAGGTAGCTGTGATTTCAACTATCAATAGAGGATATAGAATATGTACTCTATACAGCTTTAGTTACCATAATGTGAATTCTCGCCAGTATGGATATAAAAAAGTGAGCTTTTCAGCTCACTTTTACTTCTTAAAGAGTATGTGAACAACCTTCTTTATTTGAAAATGTCTCGTAACTACATCCACTTATATATTCGAATTCTTTAGCCTTTTTTAAAGCTGCTGATGAAAAAGACAGTAAGATTTCAAATTCAGTGTCCTTAAGCATTTTTGAAGCATTAGATAAGATGCCTTCAAAGACCTCTTGACCATGAGCGACTACTGCACATCTCACATATAAGAAAAGATCGGATGAGAAATGTTGATTCCGTTCTGAAAAACAATATTCACCAACTTCTTTTGCATGTTCTAGTGTGTCTAATAAGAAAGGCTTATAAGATAGAGTCTCTTCAAAACGTCTTATTTGGCATGCAGTGAAAGTGGAAAGTTCCTTGATAGCAGTCTCTACAATCTCTTCTTCATTTTCCTCACTTCAGTCTAATAAAGAAATAATTCCCCAAAAGACTCAATTATTCATCATTTTCTTGCTTTTCGAAATCACGTGTCTATGAACGAACATAGGCTGCGGCTTCTTCTATTTTTCTTTCCATTTCAAGTTTAAATCTCTTAGGATCTTTCTTCCCGCCATTTGTAGTAAACATTCTTCTGACCAATTTTCCCAAGATAAGTTTGATTCTATTCCTATTTCGTCTTGGGCTAAAGGAGTATTACTAATATAAACTATGTCTTTAGATACTCGTCCACCTCCCCATAGAAATGTTCGTTCATCTTTTTTATTGAGTAAAGACTTTGTAATTAAAATTTGATAAACATTCTGATCATCCATTATAGGCAGCTTTTCATCTATATAACCTGTAATACTAAGAAGATAAGAGCAATCAATGACATTCATTACGTTAGCTGCACCATACTTATTCAACGGTAATGGTGTAGCAAAAATATCCCCTCCTTGCACCAACTTTTTTGAATGCATGATATGTAATTCCTTTCAATCAAAAATTTATTTGCAAGCAGAATAACAAGGAATGCTAAGAGTGTATATCATATTCATTCTTAACTTGCATAAAGTCTTTTTCCGGTACACATACCAAAAAAGAGCCCTTATTGCAGTAGGGAATCAGTATATGGTTATGTAAGAGATTATGTTTTTTTATGTGCTAAGGGTTGTCTTAATGATCTATTTTTTAGGAAATGGACGAAAAGTAAGAAAATGTTCAAATACTAAGATTTTTTCTCCATTAAATAAAGACAAAAAAGTCTTTATATGACATTTTCTCTAGTCAAGTGCAAAGAATAAGTATATAATCTATATTAAATTTATACCTACAAATTTAATATATAGTAATGAATTTCAGAGATTGGTATAAAAATAAGGAGTGTTATCATGAAATTTGCAAAAGATTTTTTATTTGGAGCTGCATCAGCTTCTTATCAAATAGAAGGAGCTTGGAATGAAGATGGGAAAGGTAAAACCAATTGGGATGTTTTTTCAAAGATTTCTGGAAAAACATATCAAGGTACAAATGGAGATGTAGCCATTGACCATTACCATCGCTACAAGGAAGATATTAAGTTAATGGCAGAGATGGGGTTAGAATCGTACCGTTTCTCTATTTCATGGGCACGTATCTTGCCAACTGGCGATGGAGAAATCAATCAAAAAGGATTAGATTTTTATAATCAAGTGATTAATGAATGTTTAAAGTATGGAATTGTTCCATTTGTGACGCTGTATCACTGGGATCTACCTTTAACACTGGAAGAAGATGGCGGATGGACAAATAAACGAACAGCTCATGCTTTCGTTAAATATGCAGAGGTTTGTTTTAAAGCATTTGGAGACCGTGTTAAACATTGGATTACGTTCAATGAAACCGTTATGTTTTGCGGATTAGGCTATTTAAAAGGCGCTCATCCACCTGGTATTCAAAACGATGAAAAGAAGTACTTTCAAGCTACACATTATGTGTTTTATGCACATGCAAAAGCTGTAGAGAGCTATAAGAAGCTCAAGCAGTATGGAGAAATTGGTATCACACATGTTTTCTTACCGGCTTATAGCGTTGATAATAAAAAGGAAAATATCTTAGCTGCTAGACATGCGAATGAATATGAAACGTTTTGGTATTATGACCCGATTTTAAAAGGGGAATATCCATCTTACGTCGTACAGCAATTAAAAGAAAAAGGATGGACTCCAAGCTGGACAGAAGAAGAACTCGATACATTAAAAAGAAATGCCGAACACAATGATTTCATTGGCCTTAATTATTATCAACCAATTCGCGTAGAGAAAAACAATGAAACTGTTTCGTCTATGGAGCACTCAAGGGAAACCTCTACTTTAGCTCCTGGAAGTCCATCATTTGACGGCTTTTATCGCACCGTAAAAATGGCAGATAAAACCTATACAAAATGGGGATGGGAAATTTCACCTCAAGGATTTTTAGACGGACTGCATATGTTAAAAGAGCGTTATGGTGATATTAAAATGTATGTAACTGAAAATGGGCTTGGTGATGAAGATCCGATTATTGATGGAGAAATTGTAGACGTTCCTCGTATTAAATATATTGAAGAACATTTAAAAGTAATTAAGTTTGCTATACAAGAAGGCATACACCTAAAAGGATATTACGCTTGGTCTGTTATTGACTTGTTAAGTTGGTTAAATGGTTATAAAAAGCAATACGGATTCATCTACGTAGATCATAACGATAACTTAAACCGAAAGAAAAAACTCTCGTTTCATTGGTACAAGCATATTATTAGAACGAGAGGAGAAAACCTATAAGTAAAAAGAAAACCTCTTGATTTTGATCAAGAGGTTTTGTGTATAATAGAGGCAGTAAATTAATGAGAATGCAGACTAGGGAGATTATATGGTTATAAAATATAAAGAAATTGCAGATCGTTTAGAAAAAGAAATTCAAGAAGGAAAGTTTGATCAAACAAAAAAACTGCCGACGGAAGAAGAAATGATAAAAGAATTTGAAGTAAGTCGTAATACAATAAGAAAAGCAGTGACTCAGCTTGTTAATCGCGGCTATATCTATCAAGTTCAAGGAAGTGGCATGTTTCTACGTGAAGAATCAGTCACAGACTATATTAACTTAGGTAGCCTTAGAGGGTTAACGAAAGACTTAAAGTCTAAAAAAGTGGAGACTAAAATTCTCTCGCTGCACGTAGTAGAAGCTGATGAATTAACCGCAAAAGGCTTACGGTGTGCCCCCGAAACCAAGCTATATTATGTGAAACGACTGCGAATTGTAGATGATGAACCTTTTTCTATTGAAATTAGTTACTTTAAAAAAGATGTGGTACCTTATCTAAATGAAGAGATTGCATCGAGTTCTATCTATAGTTACCTAATCGATGACTTAAAATTAAACATTGGATTTGCTGACAAAGTCATTAACTGCGAAAAAACCGATGAAGAAAGTGCGGAACTCCTTCATATCGACCCATTCGACCCAGCATTGATTATTGAAAATACCGTATGTTTAACAAACGGAACAATCTTTGAATGGTCAAAGTCAATCTTTCACTTTCAAAAAGCAAAAATCTTAAATCGTATCAATTTTAAATAACATTAATCGTTTACTTTTATAAATTCCTATATAGTGACTGAAAATGGCCTTAAATAGGATGTCCTCAGACCTCTAACTAAAGCGATGTTTGAAATAAGAGTCCTCGGTATTCCCCTTCGTCTTTAGGCAAATCATAAAAGGTCTACCTTAAATATCTAAAACAACCTTGCAGCATGCACGAAAACTAAGTAGAAACGCAAAAAAAAGAACCTTTCTTCGAACGGGGTTCTTTTTTTCTGGCTCCCTAGAGCGGACAATCAGGATTAGATATAGAAATTCACAAGTTACTCTTTTTAATTAAATTTAATTCTTCAACCTTAGGTTTTTTCCATAGTATAGTGATGGCTAGACCAATGATAATGACAATTGTACTGAAATAGTATGGGTAATTAATATTAACATCAAATAGAATGCCTCCTAAGATGGGGCTAAACACGTTGGCCAGAGAGGTGAAAAAGGAGTTCATCCCTCCAACAAAACCCTGTTCGTGGCCAGCGATGCGTGATAAGTACGTTGTCACAGCTGGGCGAATGAGGTCTGCACCTATAAATACGGTAAAGGTGACCGTCATAACTGTCCAGTACGAGTTCACTAATGTCATTGTAAAAACTAAAATCGCAGATAGTACCAATGACCAACGAATCATATTAATTTCACCCATATACTTCACTAACGGTTCGAATAGTACAATCTGAAATATTGCACCTATAATGGCACCGCCTGTGATTGAAATAGCAATATCCAATGGACTAAATGCGAATTTATGATCAACGTATAAGCTAAAGAATGACTCAAATGCTGTTAACCCAAATGTCGATACAAAAACCACTACAAAAGCAATAAAGAACATAGGCATAAATATCTTCTTCAAGCCACTTCTCTTCTCTACTAGTCCCTTGTTTTCTATTTCCTCTTGAGGAGACTCTGGTTCTGTTAATAAAATAACAGATAAGATTGCAGCAATAAGCCCAAGTATTGAAGCTGAATAAAATGGAACTCGCGTGCCGATTTCAGCTAAGAACCCCCCTACACCTGGGCCAATAATTAATCCAGTGGTAATAGCTGCCGACATATATCCTAACATTTTTGGTCGTGTTTCCAATGTTGTAATATCTGCAATGAATGCTGTCACAGCCGGCATAATACATGCGCCGCTGATACCACCTAAAATACGTGATATAAATAATAACTCGATTGTTTTCCCCATTCCAAATAATAATTCTGAGGCGCTGAAAATAAATAACCCTAACACTATCATAATTTTACGGCCAAATTTATCAGCTGCTCTTCCTGCGAATGGCGAAATAATTAATTGCGTTAAGGCAAATACTGCTGTTAAATATCCTACGACTGTACCATTGATGTCTAATTCATTCATAATGCTTGGCAATACAGGTATTACTAAGCCGATTCCTAAAAAAACAATAAATATGTTTATAAGTAAGAGGTACAGTGTACTTCTTTTTGTCTTACTCATACGTAAACCTCCGTCTATATAGATTACTTTGCAAAAGCCCCTATATAGCTTTTTATTCGTCCCCTGCTATATAATATAGGGTTTGCTTATGATAGTATGAAGTATGGAGTTAGTCTATAGTCAAGAGGAGTTTTGAGCTTGGAGAGAAAAAACACTAAAACTTTAACTACAGGAGAATTTGCTAGTTATGTTGGAGTGAAAAAAGATACATTATTTTATTACGATAGAATTAATCTTTTTAAACCTGCCGGCAAACTTTCTAATGGTTATCGCTATTATACCTATGATCAAATTAAAACATTTTCAACACTTCAGTCTCTGCGGAAATTGGGGGTGTCAATTGAGGAACTGAAAGAATACCTTAGTTCCCAAAACACCCATAAATTTGTTGAAATGGCAAATCAGCAAACCATTTTAGTAGAAAAAGAAATTGAAAAATTGATTCAAATTCAACGTTTTTTTAAGCAGATTATTTCGACAGAAGAAGAAATAAGAGGTGTAGAAATTGGAAAAGTTTATATCCAGAAAGTTGAGAAAAAGCACATTCATCTAAGCAATGAAAATTCAAATGAGGGTATGAACACTGTAGAAGAATGGTCAGAGCAATATAGGCATTTTGGAAAGCAAATAGGTTTGCACGTTCCGGTTCCTATTGGATCTTTATTGACAAAAAACACTCTAATTCAAGAGAAGTTTGAGAGGGTTGATCATTTATTTTCTTATAGTGATTTGAAAACAGGACACTCAAGGCCAGAAGGTCTTTATGCCATTTATTATCATGAAGGACCCTATAAGAATATTGAGTCCTCCTACCTCTATGTAACTAATTTTATTAAATCAGAAGGCTATTCTATTGTAGGACACGCGTATGAAGAGTACTTATACGATTCGCTAAAAACTAATAACGAAGAAGAATACCTTACTAAAATTAGCATACAGGTGAAGAAACATTCAAAGGAACAGTAGGTTTTACTCTTTTGTCATGTACTTATAGTAACCTAAGGGTCTCTTTTTTATGAAATAATACAAAAAATCCTTCATAGAAAAAGGAAGAATTAAATTCATTCTTCCTTCCGCCATCGCTTTAGGAAGTTGTATTAGAAATGTACACCGTCAAGTCGTTGCTCAGCCATTTGTACAAGACGTTTTATGATTTCCCCACCTACTGATTCGTTTGCACATGCAGTTGTATCAGCACCAAGGTAATTCGCTAGCCATTTCATATTTCATTTGATCGGTTGCTTGTACAGCACCCTATACTAATAATTCGTTGTTGTTGCTGCTTTTATTGTTTGCCATGTTGTTTCACTTCCTCGTTTTTCTTAAGTTTCCTATTATAGGAGAAGTGTGTTCAACGTAGCAAAGAGCCACTTGTTTTATACAAATGGCTTCTTATGGAGGACTCATTTTCAAGTAACCTCATACTACACTTTCAATATGAAAAAATTACATTTTTTTCAATAAGTGTTTTCTCTAGTTTTTTCAACTTTTTAATAGACTCTTCAGAGGAACGTTTCCCCAGTTCAATAACCAAGGCTTCAATTAAGACAATAATAGGTACTACAGAAAATTTTTCTTCGCTGACTTCAACTTTTAATGTGACCGAAGCATATTGGATAACTGGACAAGAAATATGGTCTGTTATCAATATAATCTTAATACCGAGTTCGTGAGCAAGTTTCACTGCTTCTATAATTCGATTGGTGTAAGGCTCAAAAGCAAAAACAAGTAAAACCTCATCCTCATCAAATTGTAATATTCTATCACAGAGTACTTCAGTATCATGGCTTAATTGTCTTATCTTAGAATAAAACTCCCCGAGCAATTGTTCAAAATATAATGCCATAGCCTTATATGGTCTACTACCTAAAATATTGACATGACTTGCGTGGCGAATTAAATCAATTGCCGTTTCAAAATTTTCTATTAAGGTTGAGTCTATAGACTCCTTGCTAACTTGCACTAAAGTCGGAACATTCTCTCCTTCATTTGGGATTTCCGAAATAGACTTCTTCATTGTCCACTTTGAATTAGCAGGTACCGATTCATCATAGAGATCTTTTCACAAATCATTAAAGTGGTTATCCCCTAATGCATTTACCGTACGCATAATGGTTGAAACTCCAACTTTAGCATTATGTGAGAGCTCTTTAATAGTTATCAATCCTATTGATTGATAATTCTTTAAGATATAATCGCATAGTTGCCTTTGTTTTTTCGGTAAAGAATCTTTAATATTAATGATTTCAGCAATGATTGATTGGTTTTGAGTGTTTATTTAAATCTCCTTTCACCTTCTGGCTGTAGGTAATCTGAAAAACTCGATCATAATGGATAGGTATATTATATCTCATCCTTGGAGAAGACCCAATCAAAAAAGACGCCTCCTAAATGGCGTCTTTTTAATCTAGGTGGAACAACTAGTAGAATTCCAATAATCGCTCAGTTTGCTGTAATCTCCAAGAGACTCAATGAACTTTATACGCTTGTATGTTCACTGCTTTTTTTCCCCTACTACCTTTTCCTGCTACTAGAATTGCTGAATATAAAACCAAACCAATCCCTAACAACTGCCATCCTCGTAAATGTTCCCCGAGAAAAAGTACTCCCGTTAATACTGCAACGATAGGCTCTATCGTCGCCAAAATGGATGCCTTACTAGCTTCTAAATGCGTTAATCCTAACGTGTAAAAAAGAAACCCCCCAACCGTTGCTACCAAAGCTAACAACACGGCTGACATCCAAACATCTCCGTGTTGGAACTGATTGGTCTTTTTTAGTATGTCACTTGCCAGTAACATGAAAATACTTGTATAAAGAAATGTATACGTAGTAATTGTCAATGCAGAGTACCGTTTCGTTATAGGTTTACTGAAAATGCTGTACAATGCATAACAAAATCCAGATAAAACTCCCATCAACAAGGTACGCATAGATATATCTCCTTGGCCAAATGGCAACAAACCTACAACAAATGCACAGCCTATGACAGCAAGAACAAGTGCACAGCCTTTTCGAATGGTCAAAGCCTCTTTAAAAAAGAGCCGGGATAGGATAGTTACAAACAATGGGCCTGTATATAAAAGTGTTACCGCAAGAGATAAACTCGATTGAGAAAAAACTTCAAAATAAAAAAAGTTAAATAGAGCAATACTAAAAATTCCGGCACAAGCGAAAAAAAGATGATCTTTTAATCTTGTACGTAATTGGTCCCGATAAAATATGACCATTAGTAAAAATAAGATAATAAAGGTAAAAATCCCTCGAATGGCGACTACATCCCAAGGTGTGAAACCGCGATCATATAATGGGGTGATAAATAAACCAATCAGTCCCCAACATGTTGCACCAGCAATTGTAATGATGTAAACTTTCAAACTTGATAATTTTCTCATTATATATGCACCTCATATTCCATGGTACGTCAATTTCAGTCTTCAAGATATTAGGGCTTCGATTAGGTAACATATCTGGTTGGAGCCATATAACATCTCCGTCTTCCTGATTTCCGTCCATAACTAGAACTTCATATTTAAATCCCGTCATCCGCCTAAGTAGACAACAGGATTTAATAAATCTAATTAACTAGATAAACTATTTAACATTAAACGTCCTAAAAATAATAATGCAAATTAGTTATTTGTCCACTATTTAGGTTAAATCCCCTCCATAGATTCGACATAATCCCTGTGATTTCCTCTTTCTAATTAACCGTTTTCTTCTGTACAAGGGTATTATTCTGTGAATCACTACCTTTATTTAATGAACTAGCTTGAGATAAGCTCATATTTTTTGTTTCTGGAGCCATGAATAGAGCAACTATAAACCCTATGAAATACATTGCTCCACAAGCATAAAATGTAGCTGACACACCATAATTTGCTAAGAATGCAGGGAACAAAAGTGTGCCAATGGCAGAAGTAATACGAGTTATCCCTGTAGAAAAGCCCATGGCCGTTCCTCGAATATGCGTTGGAAAAAGCTCATTTTTAGCTACTCTAACAACAACCTCTAAAATATTCATATGTAACCGCCTTTTCTTATTCTTACTTAGTATAGGAGTACTATTTACCAATACATCATTTTTATAACATTGTAAGCATAATATTCAGTATCTATTTTGTTAGGGTTTCTGCATTTTATCTAACTTTGAAGGCACGTGTATAATATAAATCGGCTGTTCATTACAAATTTAATTAGTTACAACGCGTGATATATGAAGAAGAAATCTAGTCGTAAGGTTGCTGTAGGCATAATTAAGAAGATATAGACAGCAAATGATAAGTAAACTGACGGGTCTTACAATAGAAGAAGTGGATAAACTTCGATACCAATAAATATCAATAAAAAAGCAGTATCTTTTTGATACTGCTTTTTTATTGATATTTAACAGTTTTTTAACTCTTTATATTGATAAGTTAATTATCTCCTTAACTGTAGTAGTGGTGTATCATTCTACATACAGCAAATGAAATAAGCAAAAGCTAAGGAACAGAAGTACCTTCTTTTTTTATCATTATCTCAATTGTGAAAATATGAAGTAGGCTTCATTTCTATAGGTGTTTGAAAAGAAGCAAGTTCTCTATATAAGAGCATGAAAAAAGAATGACAGCTTTAACTGTCATCCCTTTTCCTACACATGGCAAATGTATAGATTTTATAACAAGGAAATGAAACATGTAATTCCACTTTTTACAGCGCAATTTGTTTCTTCGCCTTAGTATGTTTATCGCTCAAGTAATTATACATCCATCATTTACCATGTATACACCTCTCCTACAATAGGAAACTTAAAAGAAACAAGGAGGTGACACAACATGGCAAACAACAAAAGCAGCAACAACAACGAATTATTAGTATACGGTGCTGAACAAGCAATCGATCAAATGAAATATGAAATCGCGAGCGAATTTGGTGTAAACCTTGGTGCTGACACAACTGCACGTGCAAACGGATCAGTAGGTGGCGAAATCACAAAACGTCTTGTACAAATGGCTGAGCAACAACTTGGCGGCGGACGTTTCTAAGACAACTTTATAATGATGGCTGAAGGAAGAATGGACTCCATTCTTCCTTTTTCCGTTTATAAGATTCGCCTGTTTATCGTATTTCGACACATCTAGAATGCTGCTTATGTAAAATTAAGAAGCGAATCTCACTTTTTAGTTGGCTCCCCAGACATCTTGAGCAATTTTAATTACGTGACTAATTTTATTCCATTGTTCCTCTTCTGTTAATACATTTCCTTCTTCTGTACTTGCAAAGCCACATTGTGGACTCAATGACAAGTTAGCTAGAGGAACATACTGACTTGCTTCTTGGATTCTTCGCTTAATGATCTCAGTATCTTCTAATGTAGGAAATTTAGATGTTACTAACCCTAATACAACAGTTTGATTGTTACCTGTAAAGCTTTTTAATGGTTCAAAATCTCCTGAGCGGTTATCATCATATTCAAGGAAAAGCCCATCTACATGTAAGTTAGCAAAGATTGCATCGGATATAGTATCATAGCCGCCACTTGTGATATAAGTAGATCTAAAGTTTCCACGGCAAATATGCATAGTAATGAGCATATCTTCAGGCTTTTTAGAAATAGCATCATTTAAGCAACTTACTCGAGTATCGATAATGTCTTTTACATCCATACCAAGCTTCTCAACAACCGCATTTATGCGTTCTTCAGAAACGAAATCAATCCAGGAAGTATCATCTAGTTGTAGATAACGGCAGCCTGCGTCGTAAAAGGCTTGAATAGCTTTTTGATAAGCTGCTACAGTATCATGATAAAACTGCTCTCTGTTCCCCTTGTAATATGTATCTTCTTGAATTCGAGTAAATAACATATTTGGACTTGGAATAGAGAATTTAGCAACTTGGCTTCCATCACCATGTCGTTCGACAGCTTCTTTTAAGAACGTGAAGTGTTCCAGCATATAATGATGATTGAAGTCTACTTTACCTACTACCCTAATCGCCTTATTTTTTGTTTTTGCACCTTTGAATTGACTGATGTATTCTGTTTCAAACTCCTCTACGCCTTCCAAGCCTGATAGGAAGTCTAAATGCCACCATGAGCGTCTAAATTCACCATCTGTAATCGATTTGAGCCCAATTTCAATTTGTTTCTGAACAAGTTTTTCAATTTCTTTGTCCTCTATAGATTTTAAATCAGCCTTATTGATTCCCCCATTCGCATACGCTTCTCTTGCTTCTTTAAGGGGAGCTGTTCTTAAAAAGCTACCTACATGATCAGCTTTAAATGGAGCTTTCACTAATGTCTTTGTCATGATTTTATTTCCTTCTTTCTTTTCAAAATAAAAAACCTCTTCTTAAAAATAAGAAGAGGTTAATAATCGGTATGGATTCTCTTCTTATCTTCAAGCAAATTGCTACTGGAATTGGCACAGTACTTTAACAGTCTGTTGCCGAGGCTTCCAAGGGCCAGTCCCTCCACCTCTCGAGATAAGAATATTCAATTTAATTAACTAGGAAAAATGTTACACCTATTTTCTTAGTCTGTCAATGAAAAATTGAAAAATCAGAAATAATATACTTCTTAATTGCTTACTCATTACCTAATTAGTATCCATTTCAGCACGTTAACACATTAATACAAACTATGTATGCCTATGTGAAGCCTTGCAAGGAATTTGTAAGGGAGATAAGCCGAAGAGGTAAAGGAGAATTGAATGTTGTATAATAGCTCCTCTTTGGGCTAATAAAGATGGAGGAACAGTGATGAGCTATCTAAAATTACTAGATGCTAACAACAAGAAAAGCCCTTAAATAAGGGCTGAAGGAGCTGTTCTTGGCTGCGAATAAGAAGTGGCATTATATGTGAACAACTCGACTAGTTAAGAAAGCCATCCCAACCTATACAGCTTCACTTATCCACTCAGCATTTTTTAATCCGGATTACACGTTATCTTTCCATATCTCAACGCATCATAGATAGCTCGTCCATCACTAAAAGCCGTTTCTGAATATTCGAAGGGTAAGAGTGAGAAGACAATGTAATAAACAGAGAAATAAACAAATTGGTACGAAAAGAGACTCTTTGAGAGAACATCTAATATAATTAAACCATTTACAAGAAAGATAGACGCTAAATTAGCTATCGTACCTCCAGCATAAACACAAGCATGAGTAAACCGGTTATCATACTTTAATTTTTCGTAAACACAAAAAGAATGTAAAAAATAAATAGATTTTATTTTAATTTTTTTCCACCTAAAAATCGTTCTCCCTTGTCCAATTGTAAAATCGACCCTTCCTCCTAAAAAAATAGCCATAAGTGAATGCCCCAGTTGGTGAATAACAGACACAAGTGGTATAACAATTAAAAAAGAAAACAACAATTTCGGCATATCACTCCATCCAAACATACCCGTCTCCCCTTTATCCTAAAATAATCTTACGTTTGATATTCCACATTTTTGTCTATCAAAACCGGCAATTTTATGAAGGCTGTATAAGAGAATGGTGCTCTTCTATGCTTTGTATTTATGATTTCCTTTATGTTAAGTAAATAACTAAACCGAACTTTCTTTACAATAAAAAGAGCTACCCCCAAATAGGAAAAGGTAGCTTTCTCTGCTCAAGCAAAAATTGCGTGCGTTAATTGAATTAAAACAACTTAATTATTTTAACAGGCATAAAAAATATATGTAAAACGCTTTCACTTTTTTGTTCTATTCACTTATTTTCTTTGTTACAATGAATTTATAGGGATTAGAGTAGAAGGGTAGATGGGATATGTGAGTACAAATCTATTGATTACTTTAGGGGTTATATTTCTGACAACAGTAGCTATCACTATTTTAATTAAGATTCCGGAAGAAGATTAAACGACACCATAAAATAAAAAGCCACCTCATTCTATTGGCATTGGAGAGTGGGGTGGCTTTTTTGGATTTTGAGCTATACTTTAAGAAAGTATAAGAAAAGTTGGTCTACAAGTAATTATAACACATCAATTGAAAGGTTGTCATACAAATTTTGTTATATTGGAGCAAAATTCATACGTAAACAATGTGTGAGATAAATAGAATTTGTAATTTTATCACTTTAAATACTACTTTTTCCAATATGGTTGTATATATAAAACGTCCACTTTTATACATTCTCCCTCCATCTATATCTTAGGAAAACTGTATGAAGTCAAGTATGTATAAAAAGTTGCATAATTCATAATGAGGATCTTTTGGAAAGTTCTTATGCCAAAAGGGCTTCTCTTTGGTATGTGTACCGGGAAGAGACTTTATGTTAACTAGAAATAAATATTATGTAAATTTACAGTCTACCTCTAGCGAAAGTATTATTTGAATTATAGAATAACAAAGAATATAGAATTCAATTTTGTTACTTAATTGGTAAAGTTCTTTGCTCTATACAATTTTTCAAGTCATTTTCTTCATACGTATCCAAACTGCTTTTAGGCACTTTTTTCTAATACATAAAATATAGGGGGCTAAAGGTTGATATGACAATTCTTAAAGATGCAAAAGAGGTTTTGTATAGGGATAAACGGTTTAAAGTTATTCACATTTATAATTCTGGTTACTGTGAAATTCGTAAAATTAATAACTCTTATCAAGTAGAACTAGCATTATTAACTGATTTAGTTGTTATAAAATAATATTTTCCCCTATTTTTGAAGTTGCTTTAGAGGAATTATGCAACCTCCACTAATCTAGGTGGAGGTCCAAAAATATCAATAAAAATTAGGGGTTAAAGATATTTTTAATAATTTTTCTAAGTGTTTTTTTTGTTTTTCTATTCTATACTCTTCAGGTTTGTAATCATCATTGCATCGTATATCCATGATCCAGTCGCCATTCTTTGAAGAAATTTTTATGTCATCCACTACATTACGCTTAGTAACATTTAAACTTTGAGCTACTTTTAAGATAGCTCCTAGTAAGCGCATCTTTTTTTGTTCTCCTTGTGTGTACCAGTCCTTAAAAGGCTCTATATATTGACGAAACGTTCTTTTTCCTTTGTATGAAGCTATAAGGGCAAGTTTTACTCGTTCGTAGTGGGACAGCCCTAAGATTGATCGGTTAGATAATAAGTAAAATGTATGATGGCTACTAGATTCATCGTTTAAATACTTTCCTAGGTGGAAAATACAAGCTGCTTGCTCCAGTAGCTGTCTATCTGCATTACTGATATCCTCTTTTAGGTTTTCAGTTTTATTGATATGATTTATTACCACATTTGCTATTTTGATCATCTGCCTACTGTTACCTGTATCGATGTAAAAATCTTTCTTAATATCTTCAATACTTTTTTCTACTAAAGACATTGACGAAATTGTTTCTTTGCTATTTCTACTGTATAGAACCCCTTCTCGTAGACCTTGTTTACTCACGACACATTTGGTGGCTTTTGAGGCATTAAGCAACAAATTAAATACTTCTAGAGAAGGCAAGATGGTATCGGCCCTTTCCTTAGATAGCCCTTCAAGCTTTTGAATCTCAGGTAATGTTAGCGTTCTAAGCTGTGTTCGAATTCCTTCGATACTAGAAACGTCCATCTCATATTGATGAATACCTGCTAAGGGATAATCAATTGAATGTTGATGAAGTTGTGCAAAGTTACGGACGCTTCCTCCCATCCCGATTAAAGGAACATTTTTATTAAGAAGCCACGGTATATCTTCAAGATGCATACCTACATATTGTAGCATTTGTTCTAACTCTTCATCAGTAGGAACAGAACCTTTAATAAAATCAAGTTTTAAGGATAATGCTCCGAATGGGAGGCTGCAGTATTTTAGCAGTTTGCGATTGCGAAAATACGTTATTTCTGTACTCCCCCCGCCCATATCTACGGTAATTCCTTCTTCTATATCAGTAGACTGAACTACAGCTGTATATCCATAGAAAGCTTCTTCATATTCATTTAACAGCTTGAGGGTAAATCCCGTTTTACTTTCTACTTCTTGCAAGATACTCTCTCGGTTATTTGCTTGACGAATTGTGGCAGTAGCTATGCAAGTTGCATCAGTTACTTTGTAGTGATGAAGTAATAATTGAAAACTATGTAGGGTATTGATTAATAAAGCAATTCCTTCATTGCTTAATATCTTTTCTCCATTGAGATAGGTGCGTAAACGCACACCCATTTTTATATTTTCTATCTCTTTAAAGGAACGCTCTTGTGACTGCACATATATAACGAGCCTTATTGTATTAGAACCTATGTCTATAATTCCAACTTTTTTCTCCAATTTATCACCTTTTTCATTTAATTTCAGCATGTTTTGCATAGAAGAGACAGATATTTTATCACCTTTTGTTAGCTTTTAGTGACCTACAAGTTCTATTCCCTAGTAACATATGAGATATGTACTAAAAAGCAAATATTGTATGATGTATATTATTTTTTCTTTTTTACATTACCTCGTTATGATATCTTATGCTGTTATTATCATAATTAAAGATTCCTTTGTATTGGGGAACTATACGTATTATTTACGCAAAATTTACAATTACTACATATATAAAAAGTTATGTTAAGAGGTAAATCATTTTGTGAATTGTAATCAAAGTTTACAAATTTGCATTTTCTTTACAAAAAATTCATTTTATATTTATAAATGGTTGTTATTTTCTAATTATACATATAAAACCAATTGCGTAAAGGAGATGTCTATCTTATGACAACATCAAGTACAGACAATAATTTAATAGATTTAGAGAATGCTTCTTTGTATAACAACCGTGAGCTAAGCTGGCTTGCCTTTAATAAACGTGTATTAGAAGAAGCAACCGATACAGAAAATGCTTTGTTGGAACGCTATAAGTTTTTATCTATTTTCAGTTCAAATTTAGATGAGTTTTTTATGGTTCGTGTAGCTGGTTTACTTGATCAAGTAAAAGCTGGATATAATCGTCCAGAAAATAAAGCTGGACTAACACCAAAAGAGCAATTAGCTGCTATCTCCGAGATTACACACACGCTGGTAGAAAAGCAAGATGATATATATACATATGAACTTAGCCCTCTTTTAGCAAAAGAACGTTTAAAGTTTGTGCCAATCTCTAAAGTTTCCTCCACAACGTTATCTTTTTTAGAGACCTTCTTTGATAGAGAGATTTTCCCTATTTTAACGCCTATGGCTGTAGATGCTTATCGCCCCTTTCCTATGCTGTTAAATAAATCTTTAAATTTAGCAATTAGGCTTGAACAAAGATGTCAAGTAAATACCGATTACGGGAAATTAAATAATGAAAAGCTAGCCCTTGTACAGATTCCAGCAGGTTTAAATCGTTATGTTGAATTACCTGAGGACGAAGGGATAAGAACGTTTGTATTGGTAGAACAAATTATCTCTCAGTTTATTTACAAGTTATTCAAAGGATATGATATCAAGTCAGTTACGCCATTTCGTATTACGAGAAATGCTGACTTAACCATCCATGAAGATGAAGCAGAAGATCTCTTAAAAGAGATAGAAGAAGAACTTAAAAAGCGCAAATGGGGAGCAGCTGTGCGTCTGGAGGTCCAAAGGCACTTTTATGATCAAAAAATGGTCGAATACTTAAAAGAGGAATTAGAAGTCTATGATAAGGATATTTATTATGTCCAAGCACCTCTTGATTTAACTTTTCTTTTCTCGTTTTATAAGACTATTCAAGCGAGTCATGAACATTTAGTAGCTCCGTCTTTCATCCCCCAGTCTCCTCAAGACTTAGAGGGAGAAAAGATATTTTTGCAAAGCTACTTAATGAAGATGTATTACTTCACCATCCGTATGAATCTTTTGAACCTGTCGTTGAGTTTATTTCACAGGCTGCGGATGATCCAGACGTACTAGCTATTAAGCAAACCCTTTATAGGGTTAGTGGAGACTCTCCTATTATAAAGAGCCTTGAACGGGCAGCAGAAAAAGGAAAACAAGTAACCGTGCTTGTTGAACTAAAAGCACGCTTTGATGAAGAAAACAACGTACAATGGGCAAAAGAATTAGAGAAATCCGGTTGTCATGTTTTGTATGGAATGACGGGATTAAAAACACATAGTAAAATCACTTTAGTATTACGTCATAAAAAAGGAAAAATTCAACGCTTCGTTCACTTAGGAACAGGAAACTATAATGATGCTACGGCAAGAGTGTATACTGATCTCGGTTTGCTTACATCAAATGAACAAATAGGTATTGATGCTACCAACTTCTTTAATTACTTAAGTGGTTATATGGAAAAGCCAGAGTATCATCATTTATCCGTTTCACCATTTGGTATAAGAGATACGTTTTTAGAATTGATTGACAAAGAGATTGCTTACCATAACCAAAGTGGCAATGGACATATTATCGCGAAAATGAACTCGTTAACAGATAAACAAATTATTGTTAAACTCTATCAAGCATCTGCCGCTGGTGTTAAAGTTGACCTAATTATACGGGGCATCTGCTGCTTACGTCCTGGAATTAAGGGTGTTAGTGAAAATATTAAAGTGAGAAGTATTGTAGGGACCTTTTTAGAGCATACAAGGATATATTGTTTTCATCACAACAGCGACCAAAAAGTATTTCTATCATCTGCAGATCTTATGACTAGAAATATGGAAAACCGAGTCGAAATTTTATTCCCTATTTTAAAAGATCATCTAAAGGATCGAATATATACATGGATAGATTTGATGCTGCAAGATAATATAAAAGCTCGTGAACAAGATGAATATGGAAATTATCATTACATAGAGCGCCAAACTGATAGAGAACCCATTAACAGCCAAGAGTTGCTTTGTCAGATGACTTACAATGCAAAAAAAATTAAGAAGATACAAAATGGAACAATGAACGAATGGAAGCATAAGTTAGTTAAATTAAAAATAGTATCTTTAGGAAATCTTAAAAAATTAATGCTTTAATAGAATTATATGCAAAAAAAGGATTACGACTCTAGAATCGCGGTCCTTTTTTTATAAAATACTTATCCCTAAAAGAGAGTTGAACGTAATATAAATTGAATGATTGTCATACTAATTTTGAAAATAAGTAGAAATATAGTAAAAATTTATGTACAATAATGTTAATTATATGTAAATTAAATGTAAAATTTGTGTTATTTTCTTGAAAAACTTGTCTATACGTACAGACAGAAAAGGTGTTACAGCATGGATAATTTTTTAAACGGAAAAGAACTATCTTTTCTCTTATTACTAACTCTTACTATTTATATTCTTGTATGGCACATTCCTTCTAAAGCCACTCAGCTTTTACTGATTTACTTTATTTTAGTGTTTATTTATACACTGATTAAGCTTATTTTTTCTCCCCGTTTTAGAGAATTTCCTCTTCTAAAGACATTTTTCTCAATCTTAATTATATTGATAGCGAGCGAATATCTAATTACTTATAAGTATGATGAACTAAGTCTCCTGTCTTTTGACTCAGTATTTAAATACTTCAGTACTTTGAATCTTGAATTTATACATACCCCGTCCTAACACGTTTATATTATTCTGCCTAACAAGATGTATAAAACTACCCTTTTACATAATTTCTCGTTTGCATTATTTAACAACCTTGTTTTTCTAATTATTAGAATAACAACTTACACATAGTGTTTCGTCAATTTAGCTCTTTTTCAAAAAGTAACAATATACAACTTTACATTAAGAATATAAAACTTATAAGAAAGTTAGTGAACTAATGTTGGAGTGAATATTTCATATTTTTTAATAAACAAGTGCTGAGGTTATATTGCCAGCACTTGTTTTATTGTTAGAAAATATAATGCGGTAACTGAGTTTTTATTTTTTGATAATACCAAATTGATCAATAATATAAGGTTCTGCATCATTTTTGTTTTGATCAATCTCGTAAGTTACAGCAGTTAGTTTATCTTTATTAATGGTAATGCCTACGAAGTTTTGAATTTGTCCGCGTACTGGACGTCTATTATCGCTCGGGTCTGGACCATAGATTGCTGCATGATTTTCATCAGCTATCTCGAAAAGATCATAGTAAGCTTCTCCAAGTATAGGGTTTTGGTTTTTATAATATACTTTTGGCCCAGCTGTCGCAGGAATTAAATAAATCGAACCGTCTGGATTAACTGTATATTCAACGGTTTGTCCTTTTTTAGTTTCTTTAATTTTTTCTGTTTCTGAAGCTGAGCCGTCGCTCTTTATAGGTTTCGTACGTGCATAGATATGGTCATGTCCTTGAAGAACAAAATCAATGTCAAGTTCAGCCATAAGTGGGGCTACCTGATTTCTAACTCCATTTGGACCCATAATATCATCATCGGTTGCATGGTTAGAAGTCGTATAAGGACCTTTATGGATGTTGACAATAACCCACTTAGCGCCATTAGCTTTGGCTGCTTGTACATCTTTTTTTAACCACTTAATTTGATTTTCCGAAAAGTTGGCATGCTTCTCAGAATCCTCATTACTATTAAGGACAACAAAGTGAGCATCACTATAATCGTAAGAATAATAAGCGCCCGTTTTGGTAGCTGAGTTTTTAGGAACATCTAGGTTAAAGTGGTCGATAAAAGCATAATCTTCATCCTCATGGTTCCCCGCAGAAGGAGCAACTGTGGTGTTTAGCAAGCTTTTCTGAGAGTGACCTAGAAGCCAATTCCATTGCTCCTCTTTGACCCCATTGTCAACGATGTCTCCATTATGCATCAAGAATTCGGCGTTAGGTACAGTATCTAAGGCTTTTGCAATCGTTTGAGATGAAAGAATTGCTTCATCTTCTGCTTTAGCCTGAGTATCGGCTAAATCAATAAATGTAAAAGCCCCTTTTTTAGGTGCAGTTGTAAAGGAACCTATTTCACTCCATTTATTTAATGATGCATCTCCAACACGGTAGTAGTATTCAGTATCCGCCTTAAGTCCAGTTGCTACGGCTTTATGTACGTACTCTCCTTGAGAATTTGTAGATACGGTATGGCTTCCTGAAAAAAGTAAGGGCTTCTTCTTAAAATGAGGTTTCTTTGTGCCGTTCTTTTTTACAACCTGTACATCACTGTGCTTGGAATCAAGTGAGGTATACCAAGTGAATCCTTTAGAGTTAGTAGAATCCCCATGAAATGTTACAGTTACCTTGCTGACATTAGTAGAGTTTGAATTTTCTGCTGCGAAAGAGAGCGTATCCCCAAATCCGCCTACAATGCTTAAAGCTAAGGCAAAGGAAATCATTTTTCTTGCCCCTTTTTTCATGTGCTGTTCCTCCTCGTATATACGTGATTACCATCTCTTCAGACAGTAAGTTAAATGTAACAAAGCTCTATGTATGTATTATAAATTTTGTATTTTAATTGTGTTAAGATTGTTTTAATACTTAAAAGAGTAACTTTACAATACTCCTACAGAAACATCCGCAAAATTATATAGAAGAAAACCAAAAGCACAAACTTACTGTAATGAGCAAATTTACACTTTCATCACTTCGCGGAAACTACGTTATGGTAACTAACTTTGTGTATCATATATAGCTGAAAGGAACAGAAAACCTACTGATAAAAAATGAATCAGTAGGTTTTTCTTTTAGGAATGACGAATATGGTTTTTAATAGTAGATTCCTGACGGCGTCTTGAGTAGTTTGCTCTGATTAACATATTTTAATTCGTATAAGAAGTAAATAACCCATGAACAACTGTATTTATGGATCATTTATTAATTTAATATATAGGTGTGCTGAGTTTTTTTAAAAACGATATGTTTGTCTTTAAAACCTTATAAGTTCGTATTTCACAAAAACAAGATGCCTCTAATTCATTTTGAATAGACTGCTTGTATAATCTGCATTGAGATATGTAGTTTAATTCACTGAAAACCAATAACCTAATATAAATCGGCACACCAAAGCTTTTTATGGAGGTATAATAAGATACTCCAATCGATTAAGTGCATGTATAACCTATCTTTTATTCTTAGCTTTCAACCGCTAATTAGCCTCATACATCTTTTCACCTCTGTATTTTATAAATACTATATAAACAAAAAGAAGAATGAACTAGTCATTCTTCCTTATAAATCATGTATTTTTAGAGTGCAGCAAATGACTTAAATTATTCTTTAACCAATTTGACAAGCATATTAGCGAGGTGATGTTGTTCCTCATCGGTCCCCACTTTCCATAACTCATGTAGCAGGTATTGCTCTTCATTTTGTGGTTCCTCATGTGTGGCCAGATAATCAGCTATTTTTTTAGCTGCCAAAGCTAATTGGTCATCATTTAATCCTAATTTCTCACCTTTTGTGACTTTATCTCCTAGGTATGTTCTAAATTCGTTAAAACTAGAAAGAATGTTGTCTTTCTTCTCTTGACTCATCTCATTTAATGTATTCTCAACTTTGCTTTCAACAGTCTCGGTATTATTGTTCATTTTTTATTCTCCTCCTAATTAAGTATTGATGTTCTAATAAATTAAGTCCCCCAATTACAGGTATGTAAGGTATGTAAACATTTAATTCCATTTCAGTATGCTGTACCATGCATATCCATTTATTAATGCTAGTTCAACATTACACATATACGCTCTAAGAATGAATATACAACGCTGCTTGAAACAAACTACTTAAGAAGCCGAGAAGTCTATCCAATCCTTTAAAACCCTTGTTATTTATCTATTTTCAGTTTCAAAATGTATATCATTTTAGTTCAACTCCCAAAGATTATAAAGTCTAGCTATAGCAGTAACTTTAAAAATAGGTAATTTCTCCTAAACTAGTTATAATCCATTTAGAGATAGTAACGTGTGATACAATGAAGAATCAACCTTCTTCCCTTTAAAAGGTAGAGAGTTCATTTATTCCTTTACACCTTATATATCATAATTCTAAGGAGAATAGCCCTGTGAAATTAATAGATGTTCAACATTTACAAACGGTTAAAGATAAAATTATTCAGCAAAAAGAGGAACTTGCAGATAGAAAGAGACAAAACCTTGCGGAGTTTCATGATATTCATACAGAACTAACACCTTTTCGACTTGATCTTTTAATGATTTACGCTCAATCAATTGTTTCAGATAAAGAAACGGCTGCTATTCTCATTAAAAACTGGGCGGGAAAGATGGCCAACGTACTGGTAGAGCGTGAGCTTCCTCTAAACCTTGCTTTAGAAGAAATTAGTTACTACCGAGATATTATTGGAGAGATAATATTAGAAGAATTGGATAAACAGGATATCTCCATTAAAGAATTTTATTCTGTTATCTCCCACTTTAATGCAATTATCGATTGTGCTGTCCAGTATATTAGTAAGTCTTACCTCAATGATTACAAACACAACATCAAATATGCTCAGTATGCCATTGATGAGCTTTCTGTGCCCATTGTTCGTATGACTGAAACAGTTGGTATACTGCCTTTAGTCGGTGATTTGGATACAAAGCGGGCTCAAATTTTGATAGAAAACGCATTAACCAAAAGTAGTGAGTACCATTTAGTTTGGCTCATTATGGATTTATCTGCTGTTCCTATTATTGATACCATGGTGGCAGATCAATTGTTCAAAGTTATTCGTGGTTTGGAACTTATAGGAGTGAATGTTGTGCTTAGTGGAATACGCTCAGAAATTGCTCAAACAATGGTCGGCTTAGGAATTAAGATAGATCATGTTAAAACCTTTGCAAGCTTACATCAAGCTGTAGCTTACACAAATTCTCTTAGTCCCATGGTCTAAATAATCTGGCCCTAGATAAAACAGGATTTAAGAAGATATAATAAGTTAGTTAAATAGGCTTTGTAGTAGAAAAAATCGATAAGCTTCTTCGCCTATAAATATAAAAAAAGAGCAGTGTCTTTACGATACCGCTCTTTTTCGTTAATCAAAATACACTTTAGGTATATAAATAATACTTATCATAGCTTAAAAATCTTCAACCTCGTATGGAAGATCTCCATTTCCCCAAGTATACACACTTAATAAAATACCATCGTACTGTACCAGGCTTTGTACATTTATGTGTTCGATTTCTTCAGTAGTCCCTGACGTACTTGCATACGCAATAAAGATTCTAGCCATATCTTTGCTCCTCTTGAAATTTTCCGTTTTGCTTAAATAATCTGCACATAAGAATAGTGCATTTTACTCTTCACCTGTTGTGCACGGTGTAGTTCATTGGAAAGGGAAAGAAATGACTCTCTATCATGTGCCTCAAGTGCTTCGTCTATTTTGAAGTTCAAATAATTAATTTTTAGGTCTAAGTCCCAAATAGAGCAAATGCTGCCCTTAGATTGTAATTCCTCAATATCTTCCACATGCATAAAGAACTGAAATTCATTGTTAATATCGATTAAATAATGCCATCCTAAGCAATCTACGTACTTGCGGTTATCTGTAATTGTCCAAACATCCCCCTGATGGAAATTAATCATATGTTGATGTTGTTGTTCCGGACAACAGCACCCTACTTCGTGGCAAAATGGCTTCATTATTATAAAATGTGCATCCATATACAAGTCTCCTTTACGTCCCTATACTTGCTTAAAATCATTTCATTTATAAACAACTTCATAATTGACATTGATAATCATTATCATTTTATACAATAATGATTATCTATGTCAATTTTATTCTGATTAAATTCCTCTTTTTTCTTATGAAAATTTATTATTAGTAAAAGAGAATTTGCTTAATGTGTCTATTTCAAAGAGGCAGATTATGTTTTCAAATAAGCTAAACCTTCAAATCTTAATTTCGACTGACCCCATGACAGTTGAATATAGGGGACTTCCTTTTAGTCTCTTTTACTCCAATTCTGTGTAAATGCAAAAAAAACTACTCAATTGAGTAGTTTTCTTGTTACCCATAGTTATGAAAGGAAACTATTATATATTTTTGTTAGGTTGCCTATTCGGCTAGGAAGAAGAAAGTACAACCTCAACCTACCCTACCCCGAACCACTAGTTTTTTTATTTAGATTTTCGATAATATGTTTTACGTTAAGTAAATTAAAAAGTATTTCATAACAATCCTTAGTTTAAAGATTTACTCTTATTAAAGGGAAATTATATGTTTCTCTTTTATTAAAGAAATAAGCCAATATAAAACCCGACTTTTTAACTTACTTATTGAGTTAACGCAATTCAGCAGGCAATATAGGGTCTACTTTTTTATCATATATTTGCGGACCATAATCTTATAATTAATTATTAATTCGAAAAAATTATAATTTTATGTTACTTATTGTCGGATTATATAGTTCGTCATATAAATTAACGATAAGATCTTAAAGAAAAATGAAAGCGCTTAATATTTGTATACATTTTTTACACTTCTTTAAAGAGGTTTCTAAACTAAATACTGCAAAAAAAGTTACTGTTATTTTCTAAGTATTAACGACCTGAGAGGGATTCTCATTTTTTTAAATTACGCTCACGTATCAACTTTTAAGAATTCTATAAATTGTTAATGTCCTTTTTATAGATACCAAATTTTTTCTAGTATACAAAATAATATAAACCAACATATAATCTTTATAGTCAAAAAATTTTTACAACAAGGAGACAAAATCATGACAGAAATCGTTACACTTATTAATGATTATTTATGGGCTAAATTAATTGTTATAATCTTAGTTGCAATTGGCCTATTTTTAACTATTAATTTTGGTTTTTTACAAATAAGATTCTTTCCTGAAATGATTCGTTTATTAGGAGATGGACGTAAAAACAAGGATAAAGATAAAAAAAGTGTTTCTTCATTACAAGCATTTATGATTGGAATGGCCGCTCGTATTGGTACAGGTAATATTGCCGGTGTTGCTACCGCAGTAGCACTAGGAGGACCTGGTGCGGTATTTTGGATGTGGGTTATAGCATTAATTGGATCTGCTTCAGCTTTTGTAGAAAGTACATTAGCCCAGGTTTATAAGGTGAAAGATGGCGACGCTTGGCGAGGTGGACCTGCTTACTATATGGAGAAAGGTTTAGGAAACAGAAAACTTGGTATTGCATTTAGCGTATTAATTACTCTATCGTTTGGCCTTATTTTTAATGCTGTGCAAGCTAATACCATTGCTGCTTCAGTTGAAAATGAATTTGGAATAAACAATACCTTAACCGGTGTTATACTTACCATTATTACTGCTCTAATTATATTCGGTGGTGTTCATTCAGTAGCGAAATTTTCTACCGTTTTGGTGCCTATTAAAGCCGGTGCTTATATCTTATTATCCGTGTGGATGATGATTGCAAATTATGAAGTATTACCAAATGTTTTTAGTGCAATCTTTTCAGAAGGTTTGTTTTCATTTAAACAATTATTTAGTGGTGTAATGGGTGCTGCTGTACTTCATGGTATCCGTCGTGGGTTATTTTCTAACGAAGCCGGTATGGGTTCTGCTCCGAATGCAGCTGCAGCTGCAGACGTTACCCATCCAGCAAAACAAGGATTTATTCAAGCTTTAGGTGTTATTTTAGATACATTTATCATTTGTTCATCTACTGTAATGATTGTTTTAGTTTCAGGAGAATATCAAACATCAGATCTAACAGGTATTCCATTAACACAAGAATCTTTACGTACAGGAATTGGTGGCTTTGCAGCAACATTTGTATCTATTTCAGTATTTTTATTTGCGCTGAGTACGATAATGGGTAACTATTACTATGGTGAATCAAATATTAGTTTCATGAAGCATAGTAAGAAAACAGTCTTATTATATCGTGTTGCCGTTATCTTAATGGTGTTATTTGGAGCATTATATAGTGCCGAATTGGTATGGTCTCTTGCAGATATCTTTATGGGATTAATGGTTTTAATTAACCTATATGCAATTACTCGATTATCCAAAGTGGCTAAGGCTGTAATGAAAGATTATATATATCAAAAAAAGCAAGGACGAGACCCTGTGTTTCATGCAGATAGTATTTCACATTTACCTGGTCGCGAAAAGCTAGAAGCATGGACTGAAGAACAAAAATCTAATAAACAAGTTATATAAAAAGTTCCAAGAAAAAATGATTTCTTTAGCCATCTCCTTGTCTTCCAAGGTGATGGCTTTTTTGCAGATTCTTATCATCTTAGTTATGTTAATGAGCTTGATAGATTCTACCAAAAGACAAAGGATACCTCACTTCAATGCCAATAGAGTGAGGTATCCTTTGTCTTATTTAACTGCTAAAAAAACTTCCACTCTTCTTTTTTCTTTTATAGTGCTGATGTCCATAACTTCCGTGATGGTCACGGCTTTTTCTATAATCGTCACTACTACTATAACTCTTAAATGGTTTCGACTTTCTTCCCTTGTAATCACTGCTGCTGTAATGCCTGTGCTTATTATTCGTTAGTGAATCAAACAGTTTCTTGAACATAATTTAATCACTCCTCCTACTTATTTTCAATCAATAAAAAACAAAAAACGCTTTTATCCATTTAGTAGATAAAAGCGTTTGATGTACAAACACAGACTTCACCTAACTAAAAACGTAGGCAAAGGTCTTGCTAACAATTAAAATTGCCAACAAAGCCGGAAACATTCTGTTTCGTAGTGACGACTATTGTTGTACAGCTACTCCCCTTTGGAGTATTAAGTTTGTTCAATGGTAACGTAAATGAATTATAAAAGTCAATTGATAACTAATGAGTAATTATCTTTTAGAATTTTATCCTTACAGTTTAGCTAAACCTAAAATTCTTCTAAAAAGCCACTATTTTGGAGTGACTTACATTATACAAGTATCAATATGCTATTTTATAATTATATAAATCTGTTATTTTACTACAAAAATAAAATCCTTAAACATTATTTTAGTGTTATGCTTGGGAGTTAGGTAACTAACTTATTTAGATGGTCCATATCTTTTTTCAAGAATTTAACTATACGTGCCATGATGTTACAATTTCCTCTACCTTAGATTAAAAAATAAGAAAAGCCCTCAAGTTATGAGGACTGAAAGGACCTTTCTTGCCTATGAAATAAGAAATGGAATTTTCATTCGCATCTACAAGGCGTATTATAACATATATTAAGCACAACATATTAACTGTTCAACCCCTAAAACCTGCATTCTAAGCTCTTGATGGGATTTTACAAAAATATTGTTATACAGTAAAAACCCAGTTACTGTTAAATAAAAGCAAAAAACTCCCTTCTAATCGGTGAGAGTTTTTTTGTTTTTTAGGAGTTAGCTATAGAATGATGATTTATCCATCCTGAATAATTTGCTTAAACATAAACCTTTATTCATTTACATAAAAAGAAAAAACATTCATGACAGATAGCCAAAGCTTATACATATAGTAAGAAGTAAATTGAATAAAAAGGTGATTATTATGGTTCAAAAAGTAGCGGTTGTTCTTGTCGGAAGCTTATTACTAAGTATAGGAATTAATGGCTTTTTAGTTCCTCATTATTTGTTAGATGGGGGAACAATTGGAATTGCTCTCATCCTTCACTATTATTTTGAATTTCCTACAGGTGTAACGATGATTATTTTGGGCTTACCATTATGTTGGTTTGCTTGGGTTTATGAAAGAACTTATTTCTATAATAGTTTTTATGGGTTAGTTATTTCTTCTTTATTGATTGATTGGCTAGAACCTATTAAAAACCAGTTTCAACTTTCTGTTTTTCCCAGCGTGATCTTTGGAGGAATATGTATTGGGACGGGGGTTGGTCTTATGCTTCGTTATGAGACAAGCACTGGAGGAACAGATTTACTAGCTCAACTAATATCAAAAGCTTTTTCTTTGAACATAGGGATGGTTATTTTAATTATAGACGGTTTTATTATAACAGCAGGTTTTCCTTTATTAGGACCTAAAACGTTTCTTTTTTCATGTTCGACAATTTTTATAGGTGGAATGACAACTTCGTTAATTACTAAAAAAGTATAATCTGGATTATAAAATCAGTATCTTCTATCCTCCATTTTTGTACCTTGCTGATTTTTATAAATCAAAAAGGTTCTTCAAGCTCATGCTTTTTCACTTCCAAGAATATGTTTTCTGTTAACTAAGAATGTATGGAGTATACAGCCTGAAAATAGAAAAAGACCATCTCTTCCTAATCAAAAGAAATAGCCTTTTTCTGTAAGTTGAACTAATAATAGTCGTTTGATGATGCTCTATTGCATCTTGAGTAGTTTGCTCACGCTATCAATAACTTATGTACTAAAAAGAAAAGCCTTTCTAAATAAAAACAAACTCTGCAAAAAGAGTTTGTTTTTACTATGGCTTCTTATGCTTTACGTACGTTTGTCGCTTGTGGACCACGTTGCCCTTGTTCGATATCAAAAGTCACTTCTTGACCTTCATCCAAGGATTTAAAACCCTCCCCTTGGATAGCTGAGAAGTGAACAAACACATCTTCTCCACCTTCATGCTCGATAAATCCAAAGCCTTTGTCAGCATTAAACCATTTCACTTTACCTTGTTCCATTTTTACTTCCTCCTACAATATAGAAAATAAACTAGATGATAATTAAATCTAGCTTATTTATTATATTATCTGAATGAAGGTATTTTAAACTTACATTATTATACTGAGGGATTTTTGGAGTTAGTATAGTTTTATGCACTCCATTTAAGTAAGTATTTTTGATAGGATGTGTCCCAAATGGTACGTAAACGCGCATGCAAAAAATACAATGATAATTTCAAGAAAACCATCGTGGATTTATCTCATACGGGAAATTCGATTAAAGATTTAAGCAGGGAATATGGCGTCTTAGACGTAATAATCTATAAATTGAAGGATTAACGCGGTAGAAAATTATAAAATAGACCAAGCTTAGTGCTAAGCAATTAAATAAGGCAAGCCAATATTTATTGGCTTGCCTTGCCTCTATCTATAGGAAAGGAGCTTTTTTATTACTATCTACTTAATAAGGGGCGCTCCCTTCCTTCCTCATACCTTTTTAAATAACTAAAGAAGAAACTATCTATAAATAAAACCTGCTATTTTTCATTTATTAGGCTCAGCGGGAACTGAAATGTCCTCAAGAGCTTTTCCTGCTTCTTTATTTGAAGTATTACCTACTGCTAAATCTCCCAAGGAAACCATTCCAATCAGTTTTCCATCCTCTACAATAGGTAGTCTGCGTATTTGATGCTGAGACATAATTTCCATAGCTTGCTCTATAGACATATGTTTTGTACCGGTAATCACATCCGTTGTTATCATTTCAGATATTTGTGTATTCGCGTTAAAATTATTAGCCAATCCTTTAACAACTAAATCACGATCCGTTATTAATCCTATTAGCTTATTGTCCTCACAAATGGGAATAATCCCTACATCTAGATTCTTCATCATAGTAGCAACCTCACCACAAGAACTTTTAAGGTTACACATCTCAACATTTGAGGTCATCACTTCTGTTATATTCATAGAAACTCCTCCTTTATTTAATAATTGTCTTACTTCGTTTCATTCCCGCACATCATCTTCTAAAACATAAACTTGAGTTTTAATGAATACAGCTTTCGATTGTAATAAGAAGAAAATGATGAATGGCTCGGGCTCAGCTGATAAAAAAGTTGAATTTTTTTGAAAATGGATATATATCATTTAACTATAAAGGAGGTTTTCGCGTAAAAAATGTAAAAATAGTGAAAAACGAGGTCCAAACAAACAGCACAAATAGAGCATAAATTATGGATTTTAAGCTATTGTTTAGCTCGTGAAGAACTTAAAAATTTAACTGCATATAAAATCGAAATAAAGATAGATGTACTTGTAGGTATATTAAGTACCTGGCTACAGCTGTTATCTATTCACCTTAAAAGAAGGTCCATCCAGTGTGGTTTATCCGATTTGTTGTTTTAATTGGATAATTGGAAGCTTGATTATTTTTAAAGAATGGCTTAAAAAATATCAATTAATAGGAATTATTCGTACTCTATATGGAGTCGTGTTGACTAAGATATAAGTTATTGTTGTACCAAAATCAAAATGAGGACAAACATATAATGACATAAAAGGACCTCCCTTTGTGTGATAACTAAAGATGTATATTATACATAGAAAAAAACAAAAAACTCCCTCAATATGTTAAGGGAGTTTTTTGTCTTTAGGAGTTAGCTAAGTGATGATTCATCCACCTTGAGTAGTTTACTCAAGGTATTGATAACTTATGTACTAAAGGAAAAGCCTATCTTTGATAGAACAGGTAGGCTTTTCTTTTAGCTAAATATTAAGGGTGTAATTGCTTGTTACTTACATATCATTTAATGTTTTGTAGCTATTTATTATAACCTATCAAATCATTTTGAGAAAGCAAAAAATGAAAGCGATTACTTAATTTAAAATTAAAAGATGACTTTTTATATTTCATACCGATAAAATTCATTATGTTAAGTAGAAAATTTAAAAGGTTTATAACAGAAGGGTTCTATCATTTAATTAATGATGTAGATTCTTCATGTGTTTTTCTCTTTGCTATCTATATAATAACTCCATCTTCCACCTTGCCTAATATAATTCTCAAACGTAGCGTTTTTACTAAAATATAGCCTCTACACTCATCTGCTTTGTTTGGCAATCGACTCTTCGGCAATAGGATATGTGACCGATTTGCCATGTGTAAATTTGTAACTGTTTATCTCTTTCTTTTTTACGTTCTTACACCAATCATTTATATACCTTACCTAACCCTTATGAAATAGTATGGATACTTTTTATTGGGCACCTTACTCTCCTTATTACGCATTCTTCCGTTTCCTTATAAGTAAATATTAACCTAAACAGCTTCTTTAATGGCTTCTTGACTTTTTGCTACTCTTCTATCTACTTTAGGCATTTATAATCACCAAACTTTTTATAAATAATTAACAGTTATAATTGATTTAATGATGATGTTAACTGCAATTGTGAATTATACATACCTTAGAAAAGGGAAAACTTAGTGACCAAAAGGGCCTTATAAAATTTGAAGGATATATAAAGGATAAAAACAATATAAAAGGCAACCCTAAGAAAAAATAAGCTTAGGAGATCATGAATGGGAACAATTAAACCGATTAAGGTAGGACTTAAAAAAACAAATCCTAATAGAAAATTGACAGCTCCTGAAATGGGAAAACTTTGGGCAACTTATATGGGTAATAGCATGTCTAATTGTATTTTAAATTATTTTCTACAACATGTTGAAGATCAAGACATAAAAAAGCTAGTAGAACATGCGAAAAGATTAACCGAAGAATTTCAAAGTAGCGTTAAAGAGATATTTACCGAAGAAAATATACCTATTCCACATGGCTTTACAGAGGAAGACGTTAATCTAGGTGCTCCAAGATTATTTGCAGATGAATTTTATGTATATTACTTAAAATATGCAGCAAAAGCAGGACTTAGCATTTATAGTATTGCTATACCTTTAATGTATAGAGAAGATGTACGCAATTTCTTAACTTATTGTATGAACTCGACCATGGAATTAGTGGAAGAAATTAAAACCATTTTAATGAATAAAAGCCTTATTATTGCCCCACCCATTATTCCAGCTCCAGAACAAGTGAAAATTGCCAGCACTGATTATTTGAGTGGTTTTGTTGGAGATGTTCGTCCGCTACACGCGTTAGAAATTGCTCATCTATACGATAATATTGAAAATAATGTAACAAGCAAAGCTTTAATTATGGCTTTTAGTCAAGTTGCCAAAAGCCATAAAGTTAGAGACATATTTGTAAAAGGAAAAGACATTACGCATAAAGCAGTTGAACATTACATAGAAAAACTTCATCGTGAGAGCTTACCAGCTCCAGAATTTATTGACCATTTAGTCACAACTTCAACTTTTGCACCTTTTTCGGACAAACTAATGATGTTTCATAAGGTCGATATGTTTTCCATGAAAATACGAGCATTTGGGAATTCACTAGCTGTAAATGGAAGGCATGATTTAGCGTTACTTTATGGGAGGTCATTAATGAATATAGCAAATTTTGTTAAGGATGCATCAAATATTATGATGGAGAATGAATGGATGGAAATTCCACCTGAAGCTGTAGATAGAGAAAATTTAACTTCAAAATAGTGTCAGTAAAAAAATATGCAAAAAAACCTTTTACAAGGTTTTTTTGCATATTTTCCTATAAGAGTGTTTATGTTAACTAACATCTCCTTTAACTAAATCAATAGAATAGCCTTCTCTAGAGGAAACTGTTTTTTCTAATTGTTTATCAGGGTAGTCAAAAACCGTAACTTCCTCATGTTATGCTGCAAAAACTGGGCGTTGCTGTCCTCCCCTGCTAGCAAGTCCTAATATTATTGCTTCTTTAAATGGAATAAGCCAGCTATTTGGAACAAGTTTACAAGGCGTTAAGTAAATATCAAAATACCTTGAGTTGCCTTTACAAAATCTTGGGGATTAATGGCCAAAGACAACTTTCCTCCGGCTGAAGCCCATTCATTCCACATTTCGGAGTTTAATTTTGTATAATTAACTTTTTGTGATATAGATAATCCCCTTTTAATTCCTTTGGCGTTTTGTCTAATTTTACCATACCGTTAGGAAAATACTTTATCCTCACTATCTTTATCTTTTTGTTATGTTGACTGATTTTGTATAAGGTGGATGATTTGCAGTATCATTGGTAGTTTATACAAAAGTAATATATATGCTAAGTACTTGTTCCATAAAAATGATCATTCATATGTTATATATCAGAAATTTCCTCTTTCCCTGTGAACATAACTGTTAAAGGTAAAGAATTATATAATAGCGAAAACTAACCGTTTATATTTATAAATATAGTCATAACGTACGTGATATTAATTAAAAACACACAAATATGTTGCTGTATGGAAGAAAAAGCTTACTTATTACTTTTTCTTGCTTGTGAGACACCTAAAGCGTAATTATTCCACAGAACTTGTTTAACTAATTCACTTTGCAAGTCATGGCATTCAACTATTATAATTATTTCACCTTTTTTCCCATGTAGAAGTCGTTTCTTTTTTTTAATTACTTTAAACATAAAAAGTTTGATAGCAAATCCTAGGATAAATCCAACAGTGGCAGCAATGAGCCCCCAATAAATAGGTCCCCAATCTAGCTTGAATCCAATGCTGGCACCCACCACTGAAAAAGCTGTTGCTAAAGCCATTCCTAAATCAATAAGAGATACACCATCCGATCGATGAAGGCTATCAAACATTCTCCGATCTTCTGTCCGATTTTCCAAAGGAACTACAAGGATATTTTCTTTTTTTATCCCTCTTCTTTCTAATTCTGAGATGGCTATCTCTAAATAAGTAGAATATTCAAATGTAGAAAAGATCTGCATGTCATTTTTTCACCTTTTTTTTCTTTGCAATATAAAAGTCTGGGTTTTGGTAGGTTTTCTCTAGAAAGTTTTTCTGTTCTTTTTCAGCAAGCTTGTTATTTTCAACTGTATTGATATAAGCGTCATATGTCGCAAACCCATATAGAGATGGGAAAAACAATAACCATTCTGAATCTAAGACGTCGGTAGCTTTATGGATTTCCCCTAAAAAGAGAAGCGAAATACTTTCAAGAAGATGAGAGTAATAAAAGAAAACAACTGCCCAAATAATAATAAAAAAGGCCACGACTATTCTATGAATATAAAGCTGACCTAAGCCTGGCATAAATAAAGACCACATGATAGACATAAGAGGATTCCTTTTATCTAAATAGTTAATCTCCATAGCTCCCATACTAAAGGAGTTAAAAATATGATTTTCCCTTTCAGCCAAGAGATATATTTTATTTAAATCAATCGTCGTTCGATAGCTGTCCCATATAGCAAAAATATAAACGGGAATATAAATGAGAAGCCACCTAGTATTAAGTACTTCCACTGCCGTTGCTATGTCCCCTTGAAAAGAATGAATCATAGCGACATTTAAATTAGAATTTAAATTAATAACTACTTCCCAAATAAATAAAACAAATCCTCGAAGATACTTAGATAATAATAAATGCCCAAAACCAGGAAAAGCTGCTGACCACCAAGCAATAATGTAAGGATTTCTTAAGTGAATTTGAGTGGTTCCAAATATGCTAACATGGGCTATATAGCGCCTTCCTGTATTGTTGTTAGTATAGTTATTCATTTATATATGTTCTCCTATGAGCTTGTTAAGTAGATACGCAAGTAGATTTGTTACATCTGTTCTTCATAGTTAACATAATTTGTCTTCTTTATTCTGTTTTAGATAATTACATTTGAGAAGTGCTTAAAAGATATCTTTTAAAACATAAAAACCCTTTTGAAAATCAAAAGGGTTTTATATTTTAATTATAAAAGTATAAAAGCTAAGGTATGAGTTTTATGTTCAATGGCTTGTTTCAAAGCTTTCAGCCATCATTAGGTCATTTTTGTAAGCAGCCATAGCCAGTTCATACCTTACCTTTTTGCCCGCTTCCACAAAATCAGCTTCCTTCACAAGTCCCGATAATGAATATTGGTGACCTTTAAAATCTACGTTCAATTCAGTAATTTGATTGAATTGAAAACTCTCTATAGGAATTCCATTCACATCTTTCAACAAATATTGACCATATTTCTCGTTACATGTTTGTGCTACTTGCTCCATTACTTTGAAGGCATCTTCCGGATTTTGCCTATAGTTGAGAATAAGGCTTTCATTTACCCGGCGTCTTCCTCGGGTTCCGTTCTGAAGTTCTGTAATGTTGCTATATGAGACTGTATAGAGGTATCCGTCATACTGACGAATCTTTAAGTAACGCATGGTAATTTCTTCTATTTTTCCTTGGCGGTTTCCGTTAAGAATAACATAATCTCCGTGGTGGATCTGGCGTTCAAACAAGTAGGTCAATCCCATTATATAATCACGGATGATATGCTGAAGTATTAGTGCCAGGGCACTGGCCAACACTACCGAACTAGTGAGAAGCTTTGCGAAGTCAAAGAAATGGCTAAGCACATAAATAAAGAAAAAAGCCAGCCCTACTACCCTTGTCACCTGGTTAGTAAAATGCATCAATGTCTCTTCTCGTTTTTCATCTAAGAAGCTCGTTTTGTCAAAGAAAAGCTTAATGAATTTGCGAATAAAATAAACGATAAGTATAATCAGCAGCGCTACTGTTAAAACCTTTACGGGAAACTGCTGAGAAAATTCAGTAAAAACCAACCTATTCACTCCTTATTTCTAACACTATACCAAAAGAATGTACTTAAAGACAAAAATCTTCTGTTCTTTATAAACTTTAATGATAATAGCACGGTTTTATCAAAAAAAGAAGCGCTATCTATGCTTCTTGAAGATTGGTTTATTGATACTCTATTAATTAATAGAAGGTATCATGATAACTAAGCACAATATTAAACACATCGTTTTGAGCCTTGTAAGCTTTCTAATAAAGACATTCCTATATGTTCATCATCATTTCTGGCTAGTCTATAATTAGCCAAAACGACGGAAGCAACTTTCTTTGCTTTATCAATCTCTAAAAATGAGCTAAAGCATCCTGTTCCACCGCCATGCAGCATCACATTATTGTTTTTCTTTAAAAGTAACCACCCAAGCCCCATATCAAACTTCTTTGTTCCATTGCCAGTTGCCGCAATCATTATTTTTGCTATCATAACCTTGTAAATTATTATTTAAAGTTGGGATAAACAATTCTTTGTAGTAAAACAAGATTATATTATGATCGTTTGTAAGCAAAAGTTGTTCTTTCTTTATCTAATTAGATATACTAAAAAGGCAATCTAATTTAATGTTACTCATAAAAAATGCAAAAAAAACGATATGAAGTAAAGGAGAAAGAAACATGAACCAACACATACAACCTTTAAATCCTATCGCCTTCCACCTTGGTCCACTTGAGGTCCATTGGTATGGAATTATCATAGGAATAGGAGCTTTCTTAGGCTTCTTGTTAGCCTCGAAAGAAGGAAAGAAACGAGGTATCTCTTCAGAAACCATCTCTGATTTACTTCTACTAGCACTACCCATTGCTATCATTACGGCTCGAATTTATTACGTGCTTTTTGAATGGAGTTATTATAAAGAACATCCAGGTGAAATTATAGCAATTTGGCATGGCGGCATAGCAATTCACGGTGGAATTATTGGATCTGTATTAACAGCTATATGGTTTTGTAGAAAAAAGAATCTTTCTTTTTGGAAAATGGCTGATGTTTTAGCTCCTAGCTTATTATTAGGTCAAGCTATTGGTCGGTGGGGAAACTTTATGAATCAAGAGGCACATGGCGGACCTGTTACACGTCAGTTTTTAGAAGCTTTACATTTGCCTGATTTTATTATTAATCAAATGTATATCAATGGAACCTACTATCACCCTACGTTTCTCTACGAATCACTTTGGAACATAGTAGGTGTTCTTGTCCTGATTGTACTGAGAAAATTCTTATTAAAAAGAGGAGAAGTTTTTCTTACTTACCTACTATGGTATTCAACAGGCAGGTTTTTTATAGAGGGATTACGTACAGATAGCTTGATGTTAACCTCTCATATCAGAATAGCTCAGTTAGTGTCTTTCCTTTGTGTATTGGGTAGCTTGATTTTGTTATGGTATAGACGCAAAAAAGGTCTAGCAACTAGTAAGGCTGTCTCTCTCTCATAAGAACATATATTTTTACGCAGTTCTGTAAAATTAGTAGTTTATGGACTACGTTTTAGATATCAAAGCGGGTATTGAAGAATAAAAACGAATAAAAGCAGCAATTCGACTTTCAGTGATTCTGAAAATCAAATTGCTGCTTTATTTTATTTATCATTAATTTTTTTAATCGTTGATATGATTTATCTATATTTTACTAATGGTAAGCGGTCTTTTATAGTTAAAGTACATATTTCTTGTGTGAAGCTGCGCTTGATAAGAATCCATATTGGAGATGAAATGTATGATAAATATAAACAAAGTCCAAAAGCAGAATCTATCCTCACGAACAAACGCCCAGACATCATCTAATGTTTCTTTATGGGCTGGAGGAATTGGTTTTACTTTTCTTTTTGCTTTACTTGCTTATGGCTTAGCAAAAATCCCAGGATTTGATCACATTGGTCCACTAGCCTGTTCAATTATAATGGCAGTAATTTATCGTCAAATTTGGGGATACCCTGAAAAAATAAGATTTGGAATTGAATTTTCTTCTAAAAAACTGCTACGTTATGCGATTATTTTATATGGATTAAAGCTTAATATTGATGTTGTCATTCATCAAGGATTAGGGTTGTTACTTCGTGATGTGGGAACCGCTGTATTTGCAATTGTTTTAACGATTTTTCTAGCCAAATGGATGAAGGCTGATAGTGGTTTATCCCTTCTTTTAGGTATAGGAACAGGAATATGTGGTGCGGCAGCTATTGCAGCTGTTTCTCCAATTATAAAAGCAAAGGAAGAAGATACAGCTATTGGAGCTGGTATTATTGCTCTAGTGGGAACCCTATTTGCGATTGGATATACGATTTTAAGACCCTATCTACATTTAACAAATATTCAATATGGAATTTGGTCAGGTGTAGGCCTCCATGAAATTGCCCATGTAGCTCTAGCTGCAGCACCGGCTGGGCGCGATGCCTTAGCTATTGGCCTGTTGGCTAAGTTAGGTAGAGTGCTTTTACTTGTGCCATTAAGTTTTATCTTAATGTATTGGATGAAGCGAACAGGAAAAATTGAAGCCGATACAAAGATTGAATTTCCTTGGTTTTTAATAGGTTTTATAATCATGAGTATCTTTGGAAGTTATGTCGTAGGCGAACACCTCGTACTACCCAAAACGATTATGGATGATATTTCGACCCTAACAACCTTTCTTTTAACAATGGCTATGGTCGGTTTAGGATTAAATGTAAGTATAAAAACTCTTCGAACAAAAGCATTAAAGCCGTTGATTGCGATGTTTATTACTTCTATACTCTTATCATTCTTTACATTTTTGACGATGTAAAGAATGATAAATAGCTATTAAACACCCTCATTTTTATTTCTTCAATAGTGAATCTGGGGGCGTTGTAGTATTGTTGAGAAATCATTCCCATGTGAAAGTATTACAATTGAAAAAAATGTTCCTCAGAAAAGGATGGTTGCGTAACAGCTCATAACACCGCTCTTTTGTAAGTTTTACAAGAGAAGCCGTTTATTCTAAGCTCTCGGCTACATCCCCCTTAGACTTTAATGATGCTTCTTTGGACAATGGTAGTGATGTAAGATGCACTGTGTATGTATATACTAGAAGTTGTATTACTGAGCTTGATTTTTCAAGATCATAAGGTGCATGAAAAGCCAAAGCGTATTCTCATCGAATACAGTAAAGTAGAGTCTCATGTAGAAAATACATTGACTCCTTTGAATGAGTCGTGGTATAAACACAATAGGAAAGTTTAGTGCTTAAAAGCATAAAAGCGATAAAGTTTTAAATAATACTAATATGAATCACAGGAGGAAATCACTACCATGGAATATAACAACAAAATTATAGACTGTACCATTCGTGATGGAGGTTTAGTTAACAATTGGGATTTTAGCGTTGAATTTGTTCAAGACTTATATAACGGCCTAAACGCAGCCGGTGTTGAATATATGGAGATTGGTTATAAAAACTCCCCTAAGCTTCTTCAAGCGACTGAGCCCAATCCATGGAGATTTCTTGACGATAATTTTCTCAAAGAAATTATCCCTGAGAAAAAAATCACGAAGCTATCTGCTTTAGTAGATATTGGGCGTGTAGATCCGAATGACATCTTACCGCGTGAGCAAAGTATGTTAGATATGATTCGAGTGGCATGCTATGTCCGCGAAGTAGATAAAGGCTTAGAGCTCATAAAAATGTTTCACGACTTAGGCTATGAGACTTCACTTAACATTATGGCGCTATCTAGCGTACCTGAAAATCAACTTATTGAAGCATTTGAAATGGTAAAGAAAAGCCCTGTAGATGTTGTATATATCGTTGACTCCTTTGGAAGCCTGGATCCTGCGGATATTGAGCATCAAGTGAAAAAGTTCCAAGCAATGATTCCTAGCAAACAGCTTGGAATCCATACGCATAACAACATGCAGTTAGCTTTTGCTAATACATTAACTGCGATGCGCAGTGGCGTTACATTTCTTGATTCATCTGTTTATGGTATGGGCCGTGCAGCTGGTAACTGTAACACAGAACTACTTGTTAGCTACATACCAAAACCAAGCTATGAGATGAAGCCAATTCTTGGAGTAATTGAAAACCATATGCTTGAAATGCGTCAAAAGTGGGAATGGGGCTATATCATTCCTTACATGATTTCTGGTGTACTGAACGAACACCCACGTGTTGCTATGGCTTACCGTGATAGCGAGGATCGTGACCAATTCGTAAACTTTTACGACAAAGTAACGTCTCCAGAAGTTAACACGTCTCCAGCATCAAAATAGGTTAAAATACTAAAAGTACCTCCGTTAACGGGGTACTTTTAGTATTTTATGTGTAAAAAACCGTGTATGGATGTACATAAACTTTGATACCTGAAGACATAAAACAAGACGGTCTATTGACAGTCCTTCAACTAAAGAATCCTTTTATTAAAAAATTACTCTAGTACCTTTAATTTCTCACTAATGCTTTCGTTAGCTTAAAGGGAAATCTGGTAAATTTATCGTACCTCTTGCTCTGCCATGCTCTCTTTCTGCATAACAGGTTCAAAAAAAGGTGTAATATGTAATATGGTAACTTTCCACTGATTTTTCATAGTGATGACTCTTTCTCCCTTGTTATTTGTCGGGATCAGTCATTTTTCAACCCTTTAGGTTATGTACTCACAAATAGCAAATATCCCTATTACACTTAAAACAAAAATAATAACGTTAACAAACATATCTAGTAAGTTGTTTAAAGGTAAGTATGCCATAAGTAAAAGTGAAGGAATAAATAATACACATTCCTACATTATCATGTCTTTCAATAGCATTTTTGTATTTAACGCATTATTCAATTTTCTTCCCCTTCTTCCTGAGGTTATTTTACCATATTTTTCATAACCCCTAACTATAATCTTTACTATGCTAATTAAGCGAAATCTGGTGTAAACCTTGAAATTAGTGCACGAGATTTATAAAGAATAATAGCTTGTTACTAATACATGAAGATACGCTCTTATAGGAACAGGTTGTAAAAGAGGAGAATAAATCAGTTTCTGAAACATTATTTATGTATATAAACCGGTGTTCCAATGGGTACTGCAGAGGAAAGTTCTAAAATATCTTCATTGTTCATTCTTACACATCCATGCGACATATCTCTGCCAATAGACGCTGGATCATTAGTGCCATGTATTCCATATGTGGGTTTTGACAGTCCCATCCATAAGGGGCCAAATACAGACGGAGGAGTAGTATCTTTATTAATGATTTTAAACTTTCCAGTCGGAGTTGGAGTAATCATTTTTCCCACAGCAATAGGATACGCTTTTACTAATTTAGCCCCATCATACAGTTTTAATTGATGCCGCTTTATTGAGACATCTATCCTTTTTGCCATAGTAGTACCTCCAACCTTTTATAATTTAATTTACTATGAATCGATACTGAACAACTACTGAGTGAAAGGTGTCTAAATTAATCTATACTAACTAATTATATTTATACCGTTCTAATAGTGAAAAATTCCCTTAAAAGCCACGGTCCCGGCGTAAATCCAAGTGTTAATTGCCAAGCCCCTATTGCTTGCAAACCGAATTTACGAACTAACACCATTTTTTCACTCATGCTTCTGACATCTTCAAACCATACTTCCTGCATCTGTCCCGCTTGATCTCTATACCTAAAAAATGGCGATTTGTATTCCTTTGAATATTGAATAGGAGACTGATATCTCATCGCTGTTTTAACTGCATTTTGGTTGGATATAGCGGATGCTACTGTGCCAGGCTTGTGAGGGATCGACCAGTTGTATCCATATAAAGGAACGCCAATGATGAGTTTTCTTCGTGGAACACTTTCTATAGCAAATTCTATTGTTCTCCTTACCTCAGTAATTGGTGCGACTGGCCCTGGTTCGCTACCTGCATGATGCCAATCATATGCCATAATGAACATATAGTTAACAACCGCACCTATCCCCCCATAATCATATCCTTTTAACCAAGGAATATCTTCGCTTGTCTTGGCTGGAACCGCTATTGTAAGCACGTAGCCTGCGGGTTTTAAATGTTCACTCAGCTGACGTAAAAATCCTGTAAAAAGATCCCTATCCTCGACTTTTACACGTTCAAAATCAATATTCACCCCGCCGTATCCTTTTCTAGATACTAAATAAAAGATATTATTAATAAGATTGTTTCTTGCCTGAGGACTATTTAAAACTTGATGAGCAAGATCAGAACTAAACCCCTCAGAAGTTAGATTAGTAATGGTAACTAACGGTGTAACACGGTTTTTCCAAGTCGTTTCAATCGCCACTAAATCGTTTAAGTTATTCATAATATCTCCATTGCTTCCAACATGATATTCAAAGATAGCAATGGAAGAGGAATAAGTTGCAAAATCACTAATTAAACTGCGATCTAATTCTGGATTTCGAACGGCATAATATTGTAGTGTGCCTGCAATGTAGTTTGATATATTAGGAATCCTTATTTTCATCCCGACCTGCAAATAATTATAATTGACTGAATGGTTAGCCCTCTTCAATTGCTCTAAGGATACATAAGCTTTTTTAGCAATACTGCTCATCGTATCACCGGGTTGTACTGGGTATACCTAAAGAGCTATAAGTAAAGCTTGACCTGGAACAATATTCGTTTCTTCTAACCCATTCACACTTCTAAGCTGCGCAATAGAATAACCATATCTACTGCTTATTGAAGACAACGTATCACCAGGTTGAACTATATGAACAAACATGTTTTCTCCTCCTATGTACTCTTTACCAACTTATGTTTTATTTCGTGACAAGTTTAAAGAAGCCATTCAATAAATGTATATGAGTGTTGTTTGTTTATATAACTGAGTTAAGTGATGTTGAGCATCTGCACACACTCCTTCCCCTCCATTGCTCCTCTAGAGCCTTTGATGAACTACGAGTAGAAGTGTTTTAGAAATCATGATTTTTGAGACTTGGTTATAATTAATTATTTTTCGCTCAATTAATCCTTATTTCTGTTTTAAAACTTGTATCAAACTCTATGTACTATAGTGTATATTTTAGATGTACTTGAAAAAGGACGTTTTCTTTTTCAAACAGAATTACATGAAAAGCAAAAAGAGCAAGTTCCCATCATCGGATCTTGCTTCTTCCATTTAAAGATTAGATACAATGGCTTTTAATTTTCTACACCTTTTTTCCGCTCATATCCATAGGTTTTTGCTAACGAACGTCCAGCCCTTTTATTTCTAGCATGGTTTAAATAAAAATGTACTAATCATTTAGCATACTTTTATTGAGGGCGCTATGCTATATGGTTAATAGGTTACTTTATTACTGAAATACTGCCGTTATGGGTGGTTAGTTTAATGGTATTCTTTCCTTTTCCGATAACTGTATTCCTATCATACCTATTCAAGATATCTACTTTCCCATTGTCCACAGAGACATTAAAATGAACATTTATTGGTTCTTTTTTCGTTTTAATTTGAATCTTTCCATTGTGTGTTTTAAAGTCAATATCTCGATCAAGTTCTTCTGTTTCAAGAGCGATACTTCCATTATGTGTTTCTCCCTTTAAACGACCTTCTACGTCACTAAATATTATTTTTCCATTATTCCCTTTCACTTGAATCGTTTTTGCCGCAATATTTTTTATGCTTGTAAGTCCATTGTGTACGTTTGTATTCAGATTTTGTGAATGAATACCCTCTAAATCAACACGTCCATTGTTTGCACGAATAGAAAAATCTGCTGCATTTAGTTGTTTGACAGACACATAACCATTGTTACTAGAAATCTTCAATGAATTATACTGCTTTTCAGGTAGATAAACGTTTATGGATAGTGGTTTTAAGACATTGACAATATCAAAATTGACCCAGCTACGCTGCTGTTCACTATAAGTGATGAAAAGTGTTGAATTCCTAACGTCAGTAGTGAAGTCTCTTTTTATGTTAGGAGAGGATTCGCCTTCTAATGTTATTTTAATATTATGGCCTTTGATAGGGTACATATGAACATTAGTATTATCAGTGTCTAAGTTAATTTTTGATACTTGATTACTGTTGGAGACTTTTTCTTTTGAAATAGGTTCAGGATCAATAATACGATAAGTAAGGAGACTTCCTATAATACCAACAATGATGATAATGCCTGCAAGAATGGAGAGTTTCTTTTTATTCAACACGTTTTAAACCGCCTTTCACCAGTGATACGTTGTATTTCAGGTAGCGCACAAAGCCCTTTATAGCTAGCTTTGTTACGAATAACATACCTATCAAAATAAAATATCCAAGTCCGCAAAATGCTAAAGACATAAAAAAATTAAAGAGAAAAAAGCCGCTTGGATGTACAATAGCTTCACCAAGAACTAGAATAGGAGATGCCAAGAAACATAGACCTATGGCCCAAGCTGACAGAATGAATCCAGCCAATGCAATGGCAGGACCAAGAACAATGAATAAATTGAAAAAAGCTAATCCAATTCCGGCCCAAGTAGCTCTCAAAACATTTTGAGCTGTTGCTTGCTCAATATGGTAACCTGCTAGCAATTCTTTGGCTATTTGATTTGGGGAACCTAACGACGTTACAATTTCTTCTTCTGTTTTTCCTTCTTGTAAACCGATTGAAAAATGTTCTTCATAATCTTGTAAAATATCTTCCCGTTCTTTTAAGGATAATGGTTTTAAGGATTCGTTTAATTGTTGTAAAAATTTACTCTTCGACATTGTTCACACCTTCTTTAATTAATTGATTGACACCCCTTGAAAACTCGTTCCACTCATCAATAAGTTGGTATAAATACTCTCTTCCCTTAGCTGTAAGCTGGTAATATTTCCTTGAAGGACCTTCTGTAGATTCTTTTAAGTACGTTGTGAAGTATTCTTCTTTTGTTAATCGGCGCAGAAGAGGATATACTGATCCCTCCGATATTTCGATTTGGTGGGAGATTTTTTGAACTAATTCATATCCATAACGGTCTTTCTTATCAAGTAATACAAGGACACAAAGTTCTAAAACTCCTTTTTTAAATTGCACATTCAATGTTTTTCACCCTTTTCTGTTCAAAATTAACTACTGTTTATTGCACAGTACTGGTTTATAGTTATATGCAAGTTACCAATAATATATCATCAGGTATTGTTCATTGCAAGGTACTGCTTAATATTTTTTCGAATTTCAACCATATTTCAAAATTGTGCTGAAAGATAGAATAAGTTATTTTAAACCATCAAGAACTTTTCCCCCTTAAAAAATATCTGATAACTTCCCAATATTTTTCAATCGGGAATAAAGTAAAGTTGTGGAGATGATGATTTGAAGATAAAAATTTTTGGAACGCTTGCCTACTTAGTTAGTATCTTTTTCTTTTATAAAATAGGAACTGTATTTAACATTAGTTGGTTGACGCTACATACTATCTCTTATTATCCTAATGGGCTCTCTCTTAAGTATCAGGGTTAATACTGCCATTCTTACTTTCATTGCCTATCTATTTATTGGCAGTGAAAAAACTCCAAACAAGATGTGTATGAGCTGCATAACATATACAGAGTTAGTTAACATATTGGAATTCAGGACATTTGCCTACTATTTAACAACGTTTCCATCTAAAGTATGGTTTCTCTCCTTCTGTTAAAGGGAATTAAACCCCAAAAGTAAACCTTAAAAGGAGACAATCATGGTTACAATCGAAGCAATCATAATAGGTATTGTATTTATCCTCATTCAACTATACGCATTAACGATAGTCGAACGCTCTCCAATAGGGGAGCAAAAGCTGCTCTCATTATCAGGTGGTGTAGCTATTGCCTATGTGTTTATTTATATCTTACCGATGCTTCATGAGAAGCAAGAAGAATTTGGAGGATCGCTGGCCCTTGATACTGAACTTTATTTTCTTGGTCTTCTTGGCTTACTAGTCTATTTTTCTGTTTATTCATTTGCTCAGACGAAGGCAGCAACAAAGCTAAAGGAAAAGACCATTTATATGGTACAGGTGAGCTTTTTTATGGTTTATTCTTTTATCATTTCTTATGTCGTCTTCTCATCTGATGTTCAGCGAGTTGAATCACTATTCTACGGATTGGCTATCAGCCTTCACTTTATTGGGTGGTCCTATCAACTAGGAAAAAAACATCATCGCTTGCACAAAAGCAGAGGTCGCTATATGCTTGCCGGAGCAACTTTGTTTGGATCCATCTTAGGCATCTTTGGTCCCTCATCAGGCCTATTTGTCGAGTCGATGATTGCTTTTAGTTCAGGTGCAATGTTGTTTAATGTTATCAGTAAAGAACTCCCTTTCGAAAAGCACGCACACTTGCCAACCTTTTTAATCTCATCTCTTGTTTACGCTGCCACAATGATTGCGTTAAAAGTTTTTTTCGATTGGTAGTTAAGTGGTGAGGTGCTTTGTAAGAAGTAAACGAATCGGTTCTGCTACAAATACTTGCAGAAAATACAACAAAGTAAACAATTATTTATCTCTCTTGATTTAATGTTATGTATTATAGAGGATATACAAAGTTATTTACTATAACAAAGATTCTAGGCATCAAGAAGAAGCGCTAATCTTTTCTTAGACTAGCGCTTCTATAGTTTAAGAATCTAATCTACAGCTACGACTTTAGTTCTTCACATTTGCCTACATAGAGATGATTTTTGTTGCAACCGTTTGTTGAAATGTTTGATCATGCTCAACAATAACCATTGTTGGATTAAAGCTTTGAATTAGCTCTTCAATCTGCATACGCGAATAAATATCGATAAAATTTAATGGTTCATCCCAAATATATAAATGAGCTTTTTCACATAAACTTTTGGCTATAAGCAGCTTTTTCTTTTGTCCACCAGAATAATGAGATATATCTTTCTCAAATTGAATTCGATCAAAATCCATCTTGCGCAGGATAGATTTAAATAGTGTTTCATTAATCTCATGGTCTTCAATAAACTTCGATAACATTCCTTTCAAATGAGAGGTATCTTGTTGAACATAAGAAACAATAAGACCTGAACTTAGCTTAATTGAGCCTGTATGATGTATCGGTTTTCCTAGAATTAGTTTTAGAATGCTGCTTTTTCCACTTCCATTCTTTCCATCAAGCACAATACGGTCACCTTGTTCAACTTTAAAGCTAATTGGCTTATTTACTACTTGGTCATCGTACTTAACAGATACATCAGTCAGATTAATCAATTCATTTGTTTGAAGTTCTAATGGCTCTAATTTTAACGACTCGGTTTTTTCCACATTTTTTAGCAGCTTTGACTTTTCCTCAATTGCTTTTTGTTGCCTTGATTCAAGGTTCTTCGCTCTCTTCATCATCTTTGCTGCTTTATGTCCTACGAAACCTTTATCCAACTTAGAACCCGAATTCGTCGTTCCATTTTTGGAAGATTCGACGTGATTAGACCAACCTGTTGTACGCTTTGAAGATTGTTTTAATCTCCCAATGTCTTTTTGTAGACGTTGATTTGTAGCCTCTTCGTGCTCCTGCTGTCTATCAAAGTTTAACTTCCAAGAAGAATAGTTCCCACTTTGAACTTCAATATTAGCTCTATTAATAGATAAGATATGATCCACGCATCCATCTAAAAAGATTCTGTCATGTGAAATTAAAATAAATCCTTTTTTCTTTCTTAGATAATCAGAGACTGTCTTTCGTGCGTCAGTGTCTAGGTGATTGGTTGGCTCATCAATCAATAGAAATTGACCCTCATTCAAAAAAAGTCCAGCAAGCAACACCTTTGTTTGTTCCCCATTTGATAATGTTTTAAATGGTCGGTACATAACCTCTGCATCAACATTTAGACAGGAAATTTCGCGAAGAAATTCCCAATCTTCTGCTTGGGGGCAGATCTCTTCTAAGATTTCGTGAGTATACTTGTTCTCATCCGAAACTGGGTAAGGGAAATAATTAAATTCTACTGAGGAAATGATTTCGCCGCTATACTCATAATTCTCTAATAATAAATTAAAGAACGTTGTTTTACCTCGTCCATTTCTGCCGATAAATCCAAGTTTCCAATCTGTATCTATTTGAAAGTTTACATCTTCAAAAATATTGTCAAAACTGCTTGGATAAGAAAAAGTTAAATTTTGAACTTGTATCATTGACATGATAATTCCTCCTTTGTATATCAACACTTTTTACTTTTTATACAAAGTCGGTACATCCATCCATTCTAAATTACTCCGTATAAGTTTGATGGATATTAACGACTTATACAGAGTATTACATGCGTAACGATCGTGTCTGAATTACTCATTTCTCTCTCTCCTTTATTTGTTAGGTTAGAGGTACAGATTTAAAAGATATCCATTTTATCTATGAGAGAATAAAAAATCCTCCCAATTTACAATTGGAAGGATTAGTCTTTCACTTAGGTAACTAAGTGCTTATTTGCCACTGGAATGATGACAAATAAAGTATAAACTGATTTATAAAAATGGACAGACTAACCCTATATTTTGTATTTTGAAGTTATTCATTTCAAATGAAAATATAGATTAGTTAATCATTATCCATCCATCAGTCCTCTCATCATTATATTTTTATATTAACAATTTTCTTCACACAATACAATAACATATGTGTTTGCTGTCTAATTCACATAAAACACGTTTCAGGAGTGAAGAAATAGAGTGTTACATGTAATCCTTATAAAAATCTTACAAGCTTTATGCTTAAAAGAAGCGGTACTTAATAGCACATACTAAACAGAAAATGGAGTATTGTATTGTATTGTATCAATCATTTTTTTCTCCTCGATTACTTAAGCCAACACTAAGTCCTAAGTTTCATAATTTATTTCACTGTCCTATTCAAAAGTTGATTTTTATTTAGCGATTGGCAAATTTCCCACTCAATCCGCGTACTATTTTTCACTTTTACCTTTTGAACTGGAATGTTTTTTGCTTTTAAGGCTTTAATTAAAAGATCCGTTGAACTCATAAGAATCACCCTTCAACAAAATTATCTTACAACAAATTATTAATTAGTTAATATTTTCTTTTATCCATGTCGAAGTAACACTAACCATTTCATCCTGTTGTTTCTTTACAGATATGGATGATTTAGAGTCCCCTTTTTGTGCTCCGTAAATGCCGAATTGACCATGGTTACCACCTTTTATTTCATGCATGGTTGTTTTATTTGATAACAAGTGCTTTGTATCTTCAATTTTCTCTACCGTTGATAAACCATCTCTTTCAGCGTAGATTGAAAACATAGGAAGACTCTTTTTTGAGAAATCAGTTCCTTCATCTGGGTAAGAACCTAATAAGAACACACCATCTATTTTTTCAGGATGACTATAAGCAAATTTAGATGCAGTAACACCGCCTAACGAATGACCACCTATAATCTATTTTTGAACAGAGGAGTAGGTATCTATTATTTCCTGTGCTTTGTTAGAGTCGAACAATGAAAAGTTAAGATTTACATTAGGTATAGCGACTAGATAACCTTGCTTTGCTAACTGTTTACCGAAGTAGCTGTATGCTTCAGGTTCTACTTTTGCCCCTAGATACAACACAATTCCTACTTGATTATTACTTTTTGAGTTGAAGATAATCCAATCCTTGTCGTATTTAATGTCCTTTTTATCTATAAGTGTATAAAGCTTTTGAGATGGTTCATACGTTTGCTGTGACCAGGTAAAAAATCCAAGAAAACCTATTATCATTATTACAACAAGACCAATGAAAAGATAAGTCACTTTTCTTTTCATAAATGTAGCCTCCTCTTCGTGCTTCAGAATTTTTACGCCTAATTACCTTTGATATTTATGTCTTTCTTTTTAAGAACTTAGTTAGGTATAGATTAAAATTTTGTAAAGGTTAATCAGCATTCTTTTATTAATTATATATACTAGAAGGTTAATTAATCAACTAGTTTAATTATGGAAATCTTTTGAACTAGCATAAGGGAACCTAAAAATTTCAACATAGCCCCTTTACATAGATGTAATTGTTTTAATCAAATAAAAGCCAAATAGAGAAGAGTGATCAATCTTCAAGAAATAAATCTTAACAAACTATATGACTGCACTGAATATACAGATAAAATTAGTGACAGATTCGAAAATTGCAACTCAGCTTATTTCAAAAGTTCTATAAAAGGTAGGCGTTCTCTTTTGAAGTACTAACACAGGAAAATGTAAGTATAAAAGCAGTGTATTTCACAATTAAAATCACACTGCTGCTGATGTTTAAGCAAATATGATGTTAGATTAATGAAGAAACTCTAAAACAGTTGATTACTTTTTTGTTACAACAAGATTTTATTTGTGTTCAGAACCCATTTCTAAGACTTCTTCCTCGAATTTTTGATAGGCATTCTGCACTCCCATCATCACTTTTTTAATTTTAAAATAACCATTAGAATAGGCATATGTATCACGGATTTCTTCCCACATAAAATGATACATTTTTAAATCTATTGTTTCACAAAAGATGAAATCGGTATAAGTACCGTCTCCAAAGGCATCTGCGTCAAAGAACTTCACTTTAACAGTCTCGCTGTACTTTTCAATTATTGAATATAAATCCTCCGCAAGTTCTCTTCTTTTTTCACGAGGTAATGCTAACCAAGTTGGATAAAACTCTAATAAAATTATAATGCCATGATTTAAGTTGTTTTTTGTCATTGTATTGTCTCCTTTAGATTCATTCGAAATACAATGTAATTGTACTACCTTTTAGTATTTAATGGTAAAAATTATCTCTGTTTACAATTTAAAAATCAGTCAGTCACTGAAGGATAAGGTACCTTGATTTCTCTAGAAGCAGGAGCAATGCGTAATCACGAAACCGCTTTGAATGATTTTTTATTTTTTTTATAATAAAATACCTCTCCTCTCATTAAGCTTTCTAACGGAATTTCGCTGTTATTATTTATTTGATTGAACAAATAAGTAAGATAAGAATCTAGTTCAGACTGATTGTCTTCAATACAATCACGCATCGTAGGCTTACTTTCTTCTCTAACGAAGTTTTTCTTCCCATGTAATAAGGATTCTTTTTTATTTTTTAAATGGACAGGCAAACCTGCTACGATGGCTACATAGTATCTAAAGGGCAACGAACTCGTTCATTATAACGCTGAAAAAAATGTAATTAAGGGCGGATTAATAACTGTTTATTTTTATTGTCACACTACTAGTAACACTTCTCCTGCTAACTTTATTATGCGTATTTATTTCTAAAAAATTATCTGAAAAGCTAACGCTTAAGAGTGAACAGTGGTGGATTATTGCTCATGTTCTCTCTGTCATTATTTATTTCAGTGGCATTTTTGGGCAGCTTTTAGTTACGGTTTCAATGGCCTTCTTTTCTGAAGAAGCACAGATTTACATAGGAATTTTATTTATCAGCTATTTTGATCATTTTCTAACAATACCCGGCGCATTAGCCTCTTTATTCACAGGAATATGGTTAGCTTTACGTACTCACTGGGGAGGGCTGACAAAATATTATTGGGTTTTAGCAAAATGGATAGGCAACATATGTGCAATCCTGCTGGGATCATCAATTACTGGTAATGTAGTATCTAATTTATTTCCTCAAATTCTTTCCAGTGACTTACATCCTTTACAAAATCCACTTTACTTTCAGAGTCGACGAATGCTTTTCTTAGGTATTGGAATAAGTTTTAGCCTTTTAATTTTTTTAGTCATTATCTCTTATATAAAGCCTTGGAGGAAAAGAAAAGTTGTTTAATTCAGTCTTAAATAAATCTTAGAATCTCCCGGCCATTTTATAAAAAAGATTATTAAGTAAACCAGTCTAGGAACTAAAAGCCCCTTCTTAGAAATTTATGATGTGATAAGCCTCACTAAGCAGTTAGAGAAGATATTTTTTTGTTAAACTTAATATGAATTGGATTATTAAACTAAGGTGGATTAGACATGGATAAAAGAGTACTTTTTGATTTTGAAATTACCTTTACCAACGGTGGTGGACTACAAGGTCAAGAGTTTCGCCTCGATATTGATAATGATGATATCTCCGATGAAGAATTAGCCAAATATATTGTAAGAGATATGAGGTTACTAATGGTCGATGAAGTAAGGATACTGAATAAGAGAATTATTAGTGAGAAACATAAACGAAAATCTCCTGACGAAGACATTGTAAAGTAAGAAACCTGTATGTTTTTTGTTTTACTCATACGTCCACATTATAAAAAAAGAAGTTACTTAAGAGTGACTTCTTTTTTATTTAAACTTGTTCTCACTCTTAAAATCTGTTTTATGTTAACCTACTTTGTATATAAGATTCACTTCAAAAGCAGAAAATCTCCCTATTTCCATAAGGAACTTTTCTGCTACAAAAATTTTCTATTATATAGGTTGATACGTTATAGCATATTGTATAGTTTGCTTACTTGGTACTTCAGAAGAAGTAGGTTTTGTAAGTAAGAGATGTCCGTCTTCTAAGAAGATTTTAAATTTATCCTCTTACCTCTCCATACGCCTTCTGTATTGACCTACTTACCTTTATAAAGTTTTTTCATTATCTTTATATCGTTTTATATGAACTACACGTCACATCTTCAGTCATGAACTTAATTAATAAAAGTCTAGTTTGAAACGAAGAAGGACTTGCCACCCTTTTGCAGCTATTTTTCTATTCTGTAGATTTTGTATTCCGTTTGAAAAATGAAAGGATTACCATTACAAGAACGAAAGCCACACAAACTGTAGAGCTTAATCTATTCGCACTGTCTATTAGAAAGACTATAAAGCTAATAACTAATGTACATGCAGCAAAAAGCGTTAAATAAGGGAATCCCCAAAGTTTAAAATATGGTTTTTGTTTATATTGAGGACGTAGCTTTAGCTGAGCTAAGCAAATACTAATCCATATAAGAGAAACCGTAAATCCAGGAATAGCTAACAAATAAGAAAAAGCTTTTTCAGGAAATAAATATACAATGTACGTTCCTATTAATAAAAATAGGACGCTGAAAGCTAAACTGTACACAGGCACGCCTTGTTTATTTACATAGGACAAGCTTTTAGGAGCATCCCCCGACTGAGATAAAGAATGAAGCATCCTTGTACAGCCATAAATACCGGAATTCGCTGCGGAAAGTACAGCTGTTAATAAAATAAAGTTCATAATGTGAGAAGCTCCCTGAAGCCCTGCTGTTTCAAATACTTGAACAAAAGGACTAGCATTTGCATCAATTTTATCCCATGGTATTAAGCCACAGATAATAAAAATAGGTAAGGTATAAAACAAAACTACTCTCCACATAACGCCTTTAACTACGCCTGGTAAAACCTTTTCAGCATTTTTCGTTTCTGTAATAGTTAAACCAATTAGTTCTGAGCCTCCATAAGAGAAAATCACCACAAGTAGTGTAGAGAAAACGGCTTTCCAGCCATTTGGGATAAAATCGCTATAATTATGAAGGTAATGAGAAGATGAATTATTACTCGGCATAATTCCAAATAGTATCGCTATACCTAATAAAATAAAGGCAATAATAACAAAGATTTTAATACCTGCAAACCAAAATTCAATTTCTCCAAAAGACTTTACACTTGTAGCATTGATTAAAATAAGTACAATTGAACAAATGAGACAAAGAATCCATAAAGGGATAGAAGAAAACCAATATTGTAGAAAACTACCTGCAGCGATGACTTCAATAACGCATACAGTAAGCCACATAAAGCAATAAGTAGCTCCAGTTACAAAAGAAAAACGACTTCCAAAAGCTTTTTGAATTAGATCTTTCATATTATGGGATGGATATACAATAGCCATTTCAGCCAAAGCTCCCATTACAATGAGAAGCAATAGCCCCGCAAATAAGTACGAAAAGATAACGGAAGGTCCTGCTAATCCAATCGTATCAGCACTTCCTTTAAAAATTCCTGTTCCAATCATTCCTCCAATAGCAATCATTCGAATGTGTCGCGGTAATAATTGTTTTTTTAACGTATTCTTTGATGCAGTATTTTCTTTCATGATGCCCTCCTTTTAACATAAAAAAGTCCCTGCTGAATCATTCAGCAGGGACGAAATTTTCGCGGTACCACCCTATATTGTAAAAAATATTTTACCTCTTAATTAGTATAACGGTTTTATCCGTCCTCTCTAAAACACTTTTAGAAGAGGAAGCTCTAGGAGTGAATTTCATCTCTAATCTTTGTACTGACTTCCACCAATTGTCAGCTCTCTATAACAGGGAGATCAAGTTTACTTACGGTCCTATCTTCGCTTTTTTTGTTAAATTAAATTGTATGTAATGTATATCATCTTAGTTACTTTAGAATTAAATGTCAATATATTTTTTATTTTATGTAGAATTAATAAGAAGCATTATTGAGATCTGCATACATGTATTATTAAAGTTTCCTATTTATTTTCAAATCAGAATAAAAAAGTGAGAAAATATCTCAGTATGAGATCTTAGTCTAAAACATAAACTGAAGTAAGGTTGCGTTATCTTTAAGAGTAGCAGTTTTAAAAACCTTTTGCTACCTGAAACTGGTTTTATATTAACAGTATTCTTATAAGGTTGCAGCTTAAGAAAATTAAAAAAGTTATTGTCGTACAGGATCTTTCCTTAATATGTATACCGTTTATTGAGTAACCTTCCATTATTATTTTAGCAAAGTATTTTTTATCATTTATAACAAAAACACCAGCTATGCCAATTACTAAAACATTGGTATGATTATCTCTCCTTCGAATAGGTTATTTGTAAAAAACAATATAGCCGAAAGGAAGTAACAATTATGCATATAGAAATGAATATCTTATTTACTTTGGGTGCTTTATTTGGTTTATTAATAGGAGGAGGACTTCTTAAATTAGTAAGTCATCTAGCTCGGGGGAAAATTCAATTTATGTATGCTATATGCGGAGGAATCTTATTAGGTTTATTATTCTTTGATATCCTTCCGTCTACTTGGCATCTATATGACTTAAGAGGGGTTTTATTAGGAATTGTAGCCGGATATATCATCATGCTATGTATTGACCTTTTTTTTCATAAACAAAATAGCGAAATTTCACCTTTACAAGCACTTATATTATTAACGGTTGCTATCTTTTTTCATAATATCATCACAGGTATTACCTTTGGAATAACAGATATGCACCAATCAGCTTCTGTATTTGCAGCTACCCTTTTACATCAGGTTCCAGAGGGAATGGCAATTATGACAGTCCTTTCTATAGCAAAAGTACCTAACATCTTCTTTTTAATAATTATAGCTCTCCTATCCCTATCCTTAGGTGTTAGTTTATTAATTGGTGAAAGTGTACAAGCTTCCTCACTTAAATTACAAGCTTTATCGACTGGCGCAGCAATTGGTACACTGTCTTTTGTTATCTTTCATGAAATAATAGGCAAGACCATCAACTACTTCAAAAACCTGCACGTATGGCTTTTACTATCGCTCGGGGTATTAATTATTTATGTTTATCAATATTCCCTTTCATTATTTCATGGCCATTAGAACGATTAAATTTAATTGAGCCAAAAAGAAAAAAACTGCAACAACATATACCTTATTGTTTTCTTTTGTGAAAAATAGAATATTTTTCTATATAGTTATTGATAATTTTCAAGTCACGGAATATAATAATAACAATAGTTTACCACAGGAAACTTTTTAGCGCGTGGTAAATAAGCGTATCATCATTTAAAATGATTCCCTCATTATGAAATAAAAAGAGTGAGAGGTAGCCTGGAACTACCTCTCACTCTTTTTATTATTATTTTACTTGTAGCTCAGCAATCATATCTTCTAAACGCTCTTTCTGTGCTTGAAGCTCTTCCATAGAAGGTTGATAAGATGAAATAGCTTGTTGTCCACCATATGCCTGTTTAGGCTGGACTAGACGTTGTAGCTGACCACCATTTTGTTCATATAAACGATAACCTACTGCACCTACCACTGTTCCTGATACAAATCCCATTAGAAAATCGCGATTAATCATTATAAAACTCCCCCATAATCATAAGTTTTTTTATATCAATTCATACAAAGAGCATGAATGAATATCTTAAGTAATTGTAGATAACTTTTGTGATTGCACTTTCTGCTTTTCATGTAATAATTCCAACACATTCACAATCCATGTAATCATCGCTACATACAGCATATTTGATGGCCCTAGAGATAACATCGTAACAATTCCGGTTAAAATGTCTGGGTGCCTCATTTTATTACTTGTACCATGAGACAAGACCGTGTAACCTGTTGCGACTACTGCCCCATATACAAGTGCGTCTGGTTTATAAAAAGATGATTTTCGAATACCTGCTAGTAGAAGTAATCCACCAGAAAACAGTGTACGTAGCCAATCATTTCGTGTGGCAGGATCCATTTGAATCATAATATCATCTAGTGGATCTAAACGCGTTTGCTGAAAAAAAATAGATACATAACGAAAAATGGTATTGCGAGAAAGTTGTGAAACATCATAGTGAATAAGCATGGTTTGAATGGTGGGTTCTATTCTCACACTCGTTATACCTTTTAAAGCAGAAAACATATGCTCAATTTCCACATGATTTTTCTTATCTCTCAATGCTGGGATATGAAATCGAATACGACCTGGTATATCATGCAGAACGTAGAATTTGGGATTCATTGCTTTCCCTCCCTAACCATAAAATTCTTGCACTATTTATTACTACACCAATAGTGGCGGCATTATGAATAGCTGCTCCCACAATTGGAGAGAAGATACCTAAAGCACCGAATAAAATTGCAATACCATTAATAGCAAATGTGGCAATAAAATTTTGTTTAATAATGTTCATTGTCTTTCTAGACAATCCAACTAACTCGGAAAGCATCTCTGGGTTATCAGACGTAATGATAACGTCACTGGCTTCTGAAGCAATATCTGTTCGTTTAGCTCCCATCGTTACGCCTACATGGGCATGAGCTAGAGCTGGAGCATCATTAATGCCATCACCTACCATCATGACAGCCCCTGTTCTCCCATACCTTTTTACATAAAAGGCTTTATCTTCTGGCAAAGCCTCTGCATGATACCAGTTCAGTTTTAAGCGACACGCCATTTCTCTTGCAACCGTTCTCTTGTCTCCTGTGAGCATAATAATGTCGTTAATACCTTGATGACGGAGATTATGCACTGCGCGGTGCATACCAGAACGTATTTTGTCAAAAATGCTAACTACTCCTACAAGTGTTTGATCATAGGCTACATAAATCACATTTTCGTCGTTTTGTATTTGTTGAAGTAAGTCAGTTGTTTTAATCTTTAATTCATTCATAAAGCGTAAACTTCCAACAACAACTCTTTTACCATTTAACCAAGTGGAAATTCCTTTTCCTACCGTTGTTTCTACCTGAGCATTATTGTCTCTAATAGGAATTAAAATGTTCCAGTCTTTCGCTTGTTTCATAATTGCATCAGCAATAGGATGGGTGGAATTTTTCTCAGCTGCTGCAGCTAAGCGAATGACATCTTCTTGATTGAAGCCTTCAGCAGCAATCACTTGCTGAACCACAGGAGTTCCTTCTGTAATAGTTCCGGTCTTATCAAGAATGACTGTATTTAGTTTAGACATCTTTTCAATATGGTCACTGCCTTTAACAATAGCCCCTTCTTTTGCAGCGCGTCCAATTGATGCGTATAAAGCTGTTGCCGTTGATAATTTAATTCCGCAGATGAAATCAATAACTAACATACTCATAGCTCTGTTAAGATTTCGAGTTAAGACAAATGTTACTAGTGCCAAACCAAAAGAAACAGGCACCATTTTTTCAGCTACTGTATCCGCTATATTCTGAATAGGAGCGCGTTTATCTTGTGCTTCCTCTAACAGTTTCACAATTTTAGAAAGAGACGTATCCTTCCCTACTTTTTCAACTGTTACAGTAACATGTCCACTCTGCAAGACACTTCCAGCATACACGTTATCTCCACCACTTACCTCGCGTGGCATATACTCCCCCGTAATTGAAGCTTCATCTGCTGTACCGTTCCCGTCTATTATGATTCCATCCACAGGAATTTTTTCTCCAGTAAAAACAACAACCTGATCACCAACTTTAATATCCTCGACTAAAACCTTCTCCTCAATGCCCTTTTCCTTTACTCTCCAAGCATATGAGATATCTAATTTTAAAACGGAGTGAATATAATGCTTGGTTTGTTCAGACGTATAGTCTGTTAATAGCTCACTAATAGTAGACATCAAAGTAATAATTAAAGCCGATCCTGGATTCTTCATATACAAAGAAGCGAATATAGAAGCAGCTGTTAATGTATTGGCATTCCCTTTTCGTTCTTTTAGGACATGAACAACACCGTCTTTAATTACATCATAGGAAGTACTAATAGCAGTAAAGGTGCTAAGCCAATAGGAAAGTGCCTTTACTATTGCAGGATACGAGGAACGTTGAAGGTACCAGTTAACTAAAAAAATAGTTCCACAAGCTATGATGGGTATAGCCTTTTTCCATGAACATGCTGCTTGCTTGAGAGTATGTTTATATTTATAGATGAATGATTTTAGATTGTATAAAGAGAGAGTAATATGATGATAAATAAGTAGACTTCCGGTTACTTGATTATAGGTTGCAGAATATACTCCTGGAAAAGAGCGCAACCAAATTTCAATATGGCCTATTTCTAGCTGTTTAGGTATATAAAATCGGGTTCTTCCAGGAAGAGAATGAGCTACCTTTACCTTAAACATCATCACCTATTCTTTTCCCCCTTATCCTTAATGATGTTGTATGACCAATAAAGTAAGCTTGCAGAGAAAGCAGGCGCACTTCCAAACGTCTGAATTCCTTTTCCTAATAAAAATAGAACAAATAAACTATCAAAGTCAGCAAAACCATTGGTTTGCTTTTTAATCCCTTTATCTATAAATCCAAATGTATTTGTCAAGCCATTCATCAATGTAGCATCTTTATTTAAAATAGCGTTAGATGCTATTTGTACGATATAACTCATCAGTTCATCTAGCTCTTCCTGGTTAATATGAGGGACAACAAATTGAAGTACTAAACTTCCGGTTAGTTCTGAAGCTTTCGATGTTAGAATAAGAGGATGTTTTTTCACCTCTTCTGTTAGAGCATGTGCAATGATACGGTGCTTCCAACTGTCACATTGTATACGCAGACGACCCGGCATTGCATGTAATACTTTTATTTTTTGATCACGGAATTGAGACATAATTTTAGGGGCAATAAAAGATGCACCTAAACCGATTACAGTAGGAAGCATGTTCATTCCTCCCTTTCCTTAAGATCTATATTCTTCTTGATATATTCGCTCAATAAGTTGAAACCACTCTTCAATCTCTTTGTTATTTGTCATATGGGAAACATTATATGTAATAAGTAAACTCCCTGTATCTGGGGTAAATACCGCATCATAGACGAGGACTTGAGACTTTAAATTTAAAATAATTAGTTCAACTAGTTTTTTATTTTCTTTCCAAACAATTGATCGAAGTCTAATCCTTCCTGGAATGAAATGCACAAGATTAATTTGTAATTTATGTAACTTTCTTTCTACATACTTCATTAATACCTTCTCTTTAATACTCATCAATATCCAAATACCACCTATCATTTTTCTTTATTTTACCAACTTACGTATTTTATAACAATATAAGTATTAAAATATTGTAAATTTTATTACGCAAAAGTAAGCAATAAAACTCATATTTATAGTTATGTTATGGATAATTTAACCGTTATTATATTACCTCTTTTTGAATTATCTGCATAATTAGTTCAAACTCTAGCATATAGTTCTAGTAAATGGAGGTGGAACGATAGATTATGACAACTCTATCACAATTAAGTAAAGACCTAGTAAGTGTGTTATTACTACTGCTTTTTGGTTACTGTTTTTTCTTTGTTGATATAAATACGAAAGATTTAGCTATTCCAGCACCTTTATTGAATGTAAACTCAATTTTTTTAAGTATTGTACTTGAAGCTATCCCTTTTATCTTGCTTGGAGTATTTGCATCTGCTCTTATTCAAGTATTTGTCTCAAAAGAACTCATTCAACATCTGATTCCAAAAAATCCATATATTGCGCTTCTACCGGCTGTTTTAGTAAGTGCTCTTTTACCTGTTTGTGAATGTGCTATTATTCCCGTTATAAGAAGACTATTAAAAAAAGGAATGCCTCTTCATATTGGAGTTGTCATTCTAGTCGGAGCACCCATTTTAAATCCCGTTGTATTTGCCGCTACTTTTTATGCATTCCAGTCAAATACATCCATCGTCTACAGTCGTATGGGTCTGGCTGTTGTTGCTTGTCTGTTAATTGGCCTATCCGTTTATTTCTTTTTTTAAAATTCGAATCAGTTACGAAATGTACACGTTCACGAACATGAGGAAACAAACGTAGGTAATAAGTTAAAGCAAACGTTGTATCATGCTGGTGATGAATTTTTTGATATGGGCAAATACTTATTATTTGGTGCACTCGTAGCAAGCCTATTTCAAACCTTTTTAGATAGACAGCTGCTAACGAACCTTGCAAGCAATGACTATATGTCTTCTGCTGTTATGATGGGGTTTGCTTATGTACTGTCACTTTGTTCAGAAGCAGATGCTTTTGTTGCTTCATCTTTTTCTCATACATTTTCACCTACAGCTCTTCTTGCCTTTCTACTCTATGGACCTATGATGGATTTTAAAAACACTATTATGCTATTGTCCTTTTTTAAAAAACGCTTTGCATTTAGTCTGATTCTTATCATCACTGTGATTGTGTATCTTGTCGTCATGACTTATGGAATAGTTAGTAGATAGGAGAAGTGGTATGAAAAAAGTTGATCAGCAATTCGTTATCTATATAAGGGGAATATTACTAATTGGTTTCTCACTCCTTATGTTTAAACTCATATTAACAGATAAAATTGTTCAATTTGTTGCGCCTAAAATGATGCCTTTTATATTATTTTCTTCCGGTGCCTTTTTTTGTTGGGAATTATACAAATTTGGCGAAGTAGCGTAAATAAGGATCTAACTTGTGAATGCGGTCATGCTCATACGGAAAAAGGAAAAATTCGAACAACATTTATTTACTCTTTATTTCTATTACCTATTATGACGGGCTTTTTATTTTCTAATCACACACTTGATAGTTCGGTTGCAGTCAAAACAGGATTGAATTTTGCAGTTAACAAACCTGATGCTCAGCAACAACCCGCAGGTAATGACAAAATTGACACCACTAATTCAAAATTAGAAAGAGATACAAATGATTTATTATCTGGAAATTCAGAGGAAACACCAAAGAACGTTCCAACAAGACACCAAAATAGTATTGCTCCTAAAGTGGCACCTAAAGGTTTTTATGAATTACTTGAAAAGAAGCTACTCGAACAACCGAAAATTTCTATAAATGATACGGATTATATTCCAGTCATGAACATTATTGAAAACAACACAGATCAGTTTATTGGAAAGAAAATCGAGGTCAATGGCTTTGTATATCGTGAAAAAGGATTTAAAGATAATCAATTCGTTGTTGCTCGTTTTGGAATATTCTGTTGTGCAGCAGATGCATCTGTATACGGCTTATTGTCTACACTGGAAAATGCCTCAGCATTAAAAAAAGATACATGGGTGCATATAAATATAAAAGGAATAATACAAAAAACTACGTACAATGGAGAAGATGTCCCTTATATTCAGGTTCAACAGATTGAGTCCATTCATCAACCTGATAACCCATACGTATATGAACTTTATCAGGGTGAACAGCTCATAGGTCCAGGAGAATAAATCAGGTCTATGCTATCAGGACTCAGCCAAACGCAAATCATTCCTAGTGTTTAAATTGCAAGTGTTAATATTTTATTTAAACTCATTCATTTATATATATGGAAATGAATAACTGGAATCAATGGATGATTATATAGTTATATAGGTGAAGGTTCTAATCATATTTTGAAGAAAGCTTTGGTGGAGAAAATAGAAAGAGTCACAAAGCACATGAGTAGTTTAGCACTGAATGAAGGTTTTAAAAACAATAACACAACTTTTGTTAGTCAGTTTCTTAATAGATTATTAAATGAATTAAATAGAATTTCTACAGCGGATCAGTATTTAATTTATCCATAAATCAAAAAGCAACCTAACCTGAATGTTAATTGAGGTTAGGTTGCTTTTACTTAGTTATTGCTGAAAATTACGTTAGTAAGAATTGTAACAGATACTATACTCGACTCTATGAATACATTAATAAAACGGCTTCCTTGATAGTGAACCAAACTCATTTTGTTACAATTTTTTAGATCTCTTCTTTTAGCTGTAACAATTTTTTATTTAATCTGGGAGTGTACATAACTAGGAACCCTGATCGCCCGATAGTATAGATGATGAAAGCCAGCCATAGACCATGATTATGCCAGATAGGTGTTGCTGCAATCTGTATAATCATATAGACAATCATCGCGTAAATCATAGAATTTCGAACGGGGGCAATTTCAGTTGCTCCCGTAAAAACTCCATAAAGGACAAGACCAAAACAAGCAACAAACGGGTAGATTATAAGCCAAACTCCATATGTAAGGGAAAGTTCTATCACATTAGGCAGATTTGTAAAAAGCCTAATAACTTGCCCTTGAAAAAGTGCATATAAGCTAGCTATAATAACAGCTGTTATTACCGACCACTGTCTAGATAAAGTAAATATTTTTTTAAATAATGCTTTGTCATTTGATCCAACTGCTTTGCCAACCAGGATACTGGAAGCATTAGCAAAACCATCAAAGAAATAAGCCATTATGTAGTGAATTTGAAATAATACAGCATTTGCAGCTAGAAATTCTGTGCCAAACGAAGCACCTTTTGCTGTGAACATATTAATAACTATCAATAAACAAATAGTTCGAATAAACAAATCCTTGTTAACATTAAACATCCTCTTCATAGAATTGGCATCCATAAGTGCCTGAATTGACGGCATTTTCCATTTAAACGGAGATGCTTTCAAAATAATGAATAATCCTAATATGAAGGCTGTAATTTCAGCAATCAAGGTTGCTGTAGCGACTCCTTGTACATCAAAAGAAAAAACATGGACAAAAAGAATAGCTAAAAGCATATTTAAAACATTTGTTAGTATCTGTAAACATAAAGATTCTTTGATCTTAGCCATTCCCATTAACCAACCAAGAATCACATAGTTCATCAGTGTAAAGGGTGCTCCCCATATTCTAATTCTAAAATATTCTACTGCAAACCTACTTACATCAGCATCGGGAGAAATTACTAGGAGGGCTGCATGTTCAATCGGCCATTGTAAAAGAATAAAAAACATCCCCACTATTATGGCTAATAAAAATGGGCGGGATAAAGCAAGTACTCCCTGATCTGGATCGCTTGCCCCATTTGCTTGTGCGGCAAAGGCGGATGTACTAACTCTCAAAAAGCCAAATACCCAGTATAACGTATTAAAAATAAGAGTTCCTACCGCAACTCCTCCAATATAAGCTGGAGCTGGAAGTTGCCCGACTACAGCGGTATCCACCGCACCTAATAAGGGCGTAGTCATCGTTGAGATTGTCAGGGGAATCGCCAAAGTAAGATACGTACGATGATTCATCCAACTGTCCTCCTTTTGTCATTTTGAGTTAAACGTAAAAGCAATAGCCTCGATTACGTGGATGAAATCGAGGCCTTAAAATACATGGGTATAATATATCTTTAAATTAAATCTGATTGCTCCTTGTTCTAATCGAACGAAAACGCGGATGCTCGGCAAGTATAGAATCTCTCATCTCTTTTACCACAGGATTTTCTGAAGTAAAGAACTCATTCTTCGAATTATAATGTTCAATTAATTCTCCTTTTTCTAATACACCTAATGTATCACTAATCATACAAGCAGCTTTGATATCATGTGTAATAAAAAAATACGATAATCCAAAGTCTTCTTTTAACTCCCTTAATAGTTCTAGAATGATAGTTTGCGTAACCATGTCTAGACTGCTTACAGATTCGTCTAAGACAATGAGCTTTGGCTTAAGAGAGACTGCCCTTGCAATATTGATCCTTTGCAGCTGACCGCCACTAAATTGATGTGGATATTTTTTTAAGTCCTTTTCACCAAGCCCTACTCTTTCTAGTAATTCAATCACGGTTCGTTTTTGTTCAGCTAATGTTAATTTCTCATAGTTTTCTAACGGTTCTGCAATAATACGTTCAGCGGTCATTCGGGGATTGACTGCCGAGTATGAATCTTGAAAAACAACTTGAAGATCACGCCGAATTTTTTGGCGAGTATACTTATCTACAGTATAGATATCATGTCCCTGAAAGAGAATCTGTCCATGCTTTGGCCTTTCCAATCCAAGGATTACTTTTCCTAAGGTACTTTTACCGGCTCCACTCGTACCCAGCATTCCTAAGCATGTCCCTTCTTCAATAGAGAAGGAGATATCAGAAAGTACTTTCTTAGAACGATTTTGCCATTTAAAAAATGTTCGGGTTCCGTAGCTATGAGTGACTTCATTTACTTGTAATAAACTCACTTGTTCACCTCTTATAAAATGCTTTCCACATATCAAATTAAGTTGATCATAGGTTCCTCTAAATATAATGTTGGTCTTGCATCTAGTAGTTTCTTTGTATATTCGTGCTTTGGTGAATCAAATAGCTGAAATACACCTGCTTTTTCCACTATTTTTCCGTGCTGCATAACGGCTACTTCATCTGCCATTTCAGATACAACTCCTAGATCGTGGGATATTAATAAAATTGCTGAACCATATTCAGAACGAATTTTATCCAAATGACGTAGTACATTCTTCTGATTATTTACATCTAACGCAGTTGTTGGTTCATCAGCGATAATAATAGCTGGATGCAAGCTTGCTGCAATAGCAATCATTACTCGTTGAAGCATACCCCCACTCAGTTGAAAAGGATAGTATTTTAAAAGCTTGTCGGGGTCGGGCAAATTCACTTGTTGCATTGACTCAATGGCAAGCTCTGTTGCCTGTTTTTTATTCCAATGCGTATGAGAGCGAATAGTCTCAATAAATTGGTGTCCAACAGTAAAAACTGGCGTAAAAGCATTCATCGGATTTTGCATAATAAAGGCTATATCTTTGCCACGAATCTTACGCATTTCTTTTTCAGCTAAACCATTTAATTCTTGTCCTTTTAGCATTATACTCCCTTCAATTGTTGTTTCCTTACGGTTAAGAAGCTGAAGGATGGACATACTTGTGACGGTTTTACCACAACCACTTTCACCAATAAGACCAAGAATCTCCCCAGGCTTCAGTTCAAAATTTATATCTTGAACAAGAGTTGTAACACCATTTTTTGTTTTTAGTTGAACATGTAAATCTCTAACTTGTAACACTTTTGACTTTTCTGTTCCCAACTTTCTTCATTCCTTTTCAAAATCGACGTTTGACACCGTAACGTTCCGATAACGCTTCGCCTAATAGATTGAATGTAACAATAACAAGCATAATAGACAAACCTGGATAAAGCATCAGTTCCGGATTCGTCCGAATATATGATTTCCCTTCGTGAATCATTGCTCCCCATTCAGGTGTAGGAGACTGAACGCCTAATCCTAGAAACGACATAGCAGATATATCCATGATAGCCCACCCCATTTCCAATGTACCCATTACGACAAGCGGGGGTAACACATTTGGGATAATATGATTTTTAATGATCTTCCATTGAGAAGAACCACTGATCTTCGCAGCAGAGATGAAGTTCTGCTCTTTCAAACTAAGGACCATTCCTCGGAACATTCTCGCGTAATAAACCCATTGTACAAGCATCAGCGCTAAGATTACTTGTGGCAGTCCAGGTCCAAATATACCAACCAATCCTAGTACAAGGATAAGGCTTGGAAAAGCCATAACACCATCGCAAAATCTCATTAAAACATGATCGATCCAGCCACCTTTATAACCTGAAAAAGTTCCCATAATTAAACCAATTGCTAATGATGAAATGAAAATAAGTATAGCAAAACCTAATGAGATGCGTGCTCCATATAAAATACGTGACAAGTTACATCTTCCTAAATGATCGGTTCCTAATGGGAAATCCCAGCTTGGAGGCTGCAATTTGTAAGCTAAATTGACGGCAATGGGATCATTTGGTGTAATCAAAGGGGCCAATATGGCGATGATAAAAAGAATACCTAATATCGTTGAACATATGGGAATTACTTTTTGACTTTTAAATATCGTACGTATACTTGTTATCATCGATGTTGTCCTTCTTTCTTGGAAATACGTGGGTCTATATACATTTGAACTATATCTACAATTAAATTACTCAAAATAAACAAACTAGCTGCTATTAGCACGTAGCATTGTATAACAGGTATATCACGATTAAAAATAGCTTCAATGAAATAACGGCCAAATCCAGGCCAAGAAAAAACCGATTCAACGATAATTGTACCCGTAAGTAATTTTCCAAGATTCATTCCAAGCCCAGTTATCATTGGAGAAATGGCAATTCTCAAAACATGTTTTGTCATAATCGTTTTTTCTTTAAGTCCTCTAGTTCGAGCAAATAGCACATATGGTTGTTGCAAGTTTTCAAGAACACTGGCACGTAACAATCTTGTATACATTGCTATTAAAGGAAGAGCTAGCGTAATGGAAGGCAGTACAAGATGCTGCCATGTTCCGATCCCCTCTACTGGAAAAAGATTAAGTTTAACAGAAAAGAAAAACACCAGTATATAGCCCAGCCAAAAAGTTGGAATAGACGCACCAAAAAAGGAAAGTAAACGACTAAAGTGATCAATAAAGCTGCCTTTCTTTACTCCCGCCATAAATCCAAGAGGCACGCTGACAAACACCGCTATTAATATACTTGCTATAGCTAGTTGGACGGTAGCTGGTATTCGATATATTACTTCATTCCAAACTGGCTTATTTGAAACATAAGATATGCCAAAATCAAGTTGGCATATCTTCATAATAGAGTTTACATATTGAACAAAGAATGGCTGATCTAAACCAAACTCATGTCTTTTTTGAGCCAAAATCTCATCAGTTGGCTGGATATGTGCTGCCGTTAAATAAGCTTCAGCTGGATCTACCGGTGAAAGGTGGATCATTCCAGTCGTGAGAAGTGCAGCCAAAAGAAAAACTGGAATGATGGACATAATTCGTTTCAGTATATAATTGCCCATGAAAACCTCCTGCTATTTACTGTTTGATGCTAATTCCTGTGAATGGATTTTCGTCACGATTAGCAGGGAAATTAAAGTTTGTTACATTTTTTTGATAAATGGCTGTTTTCTTAATATAAGAAACAGGAATAATAGCTCCTTGGTCTTGCAGTGACTTTAAAATAGACGAATAAAGCTGTTGACGTTCTTTTTCATCTGTTGTTTGAGGAACCTTCGCCATTTGTTTGATTAATTCATCTTTATTTGGATATGCTGAAATAGCTTCATTAAACCCAAACCCTTTTGATGCGACAATGTTTAAAAATGTATGAGGATCGTAAGGAGCCCCATAATTACTAAAGAAATTAATATCAAATTTATTATCTTTAAATCTCTGGACTTGATCTGCTAATTCAACTCCCACAATGTTTAATCTTACTCCAATTGCCGCCCACTCAGATTGAAGAGTTTCCGCCATTGCTTTCTGGATGGATTCTGCTGAATCATACATTAGCTCAATTTCGAGTAACTTTCCATCCTTTTCACGAACTGTTTTTCCTTTAGGAAGTTTCCATCCCGCTTTGTCTAATAATGTCTTTGCTTTTTCTACATCATACCCTACCGGCTTAGCATCAACATTTTTAGTGTAAGGTAAATTTGTAGGTAAGATATGGTCTGCTTTCTCTTCTAAACCTGAAGTAACTCCTTCAACCATTGCATCTTTGTTAAAACCATAATGTAGCGCTTGACGTACACGTTCATCTGAAAGCTGTTCTGTTTTTGTATTCATAACAAGCTGTCTTGTCGCAATTGGTTCAGAAACGCTAGTTTTATATTTTCCAGTAGACTTTAATTGCTTAAACGTATCTAGACTGATAACTCCTTCTCCATAAATCATGTCCAAATCACCTTTTTCAAATGCCAGTACTCTCGTTTCCGCATCCGGAATAACTTTCACTTTGATTTTTTCTACTTTTGGAATCTCACCCCAATAATTTTCATTGCGTTTGTAAATAGCATATTCGTCAGCTTTGTACTTTTCTAAAATCCATGGACCTGTACCTACAGGCTTAACAATACCCTTTGAAGTATCACCATCTTTAGGAAAACCAGCTTCACCCAAGAAACGAACTGGCCGGACTACAGCTAGCTCTTGAATTGTCGGGTAATATGGTTCAGTCAATGTTAATTTAAAAGTATTTTCATCCACTACTTCTGTTTGAGCTATTTTCGTAATAAAACCTAACCAACTATGTAATTCAGCATTATTCAAAATAGTGTCAAAATTCTTTTTAACAATTTCCGCATTAAAATCTGTTCCATCGGAAAATTTCACATCTTGACGCAGATGAAACGTATATACTTTACCATCGTCAGAGATTTCCCATGACTTAGCTAGATTCGGTTTTATCTTGCCTCCAGCTTGATAGCTTACTAATGGTTCATACACCATAGATTGAGCAAATAATTGTGAAGGGTTGTAGACGTGTGGGTTCATTTCCCCTACATCCCTCGGCCAAGCAATCGTTATCATATTATCATGTTTGCCTTTCGACGTTGATTCCTCATTATTAGTATTTGAACAACCAACTAATAATGTTGACAAAATTAAAATAAATACAAAAATTAACTTAATATTCAGAATACTATTCCTCTTCGACATAACGGTGTCTCCTCCTACTTGATGTTGATAATCGTTTTCAATTGTAAGCAGGATCTCCATTCTTGTCAATGTAATATTGCAACTTTATCCCCAAAATAATTTACATGTTATTAATTAATGGGACATTCTTTTGTAAGATAAATAAATAGTGCAATAGTTATAGCGTTATCTATAATTCGTGTATACATAATTATTATGGAAAAACGCTATATCTTGTTTCGAATGGTGTAGAAATAACATAAGAAGGCGTTTAAGATGTATGCTTGATGTAGTACGACCTCTTTTCAAAAATAATTACAAAAACGTGCCTTTGATACATAATGGTTTGTTTTATTAGAATTTCTTTAACATCCTTTATGTGAACTAAAAAAAGAAAACCTCTTATATTTGAGAGGTTTTCTTTTTTAGATATCAAGGGTGTAATCGCTTATTACTTACATATCATTTAATATATTTGTAGATATTCATTATAACCTATCCAGTCATTTCGATAAAGCATAAATGAAAACGATTACTAAATATTTAAATTGAGGTCACTTTCTATTTTTTCTTCTTACAAGCTAATAATCTGCTTTCCAGCTTACGTATCCACTTATAACATCCTAACACAACCAATAGGAGGATAGGGTCAATAATAGCTGAATAGCCTAAATTCCACCAGCCATAGTGAAAGTACCCCCATGGTTCTGGAAGTAATATAATCATTTCATAAAGTAAAATACCTAATATCCAAAAGATAAGGTAGCAAATTTTTTTATAATTGGCTTTTTAAGAGGATACCAATTAAGAAACATCATGTTAATAGGTGAAGCAGTACAGTATGGACAAGAATTCCCTTCCAATCAGCTTGTTTTGTAAAATACCAGTAGGCGTGATATTTCAAATCGATAAAAACATCAAACATATGTTGAAAAGCAATGGTAAATGTCCAAATATGAAAAATCTGATTTCCTGTTAATTTTTTGTTTGTGGTAAATGCGATTAAGTTAAATGCGATAATAGCAATAACAAGTCCTATCATATCTTATATTGTCCTTCTTAGCCTAGAATAATTATATATTACTGAGTATAAAACCTTCTTTAGACAAGTGTTTTATTATGAGAAAGATTGCAATTAAAATATAGAATGCGTTTCGTGACATGTGACAAGGAAAGAGATACGATGAACATGTTTTATACAGCTTCAAGAAAGATGATCTTTTCGCCAAAAGGGATAATCTTTTTCTAAGTGATAGTGGTAGTGGTAAAGTAATGATTTTTAATAATTTATCCATAAAATAAAACTTAATTCAAATAAAGAAAAAGGTATAACTCTCTCTTCTACAAAGTGAAAGTAAGTGCTTTAAGAATACTTACAGATTGATTTCACATACTAAAGGCAAATTACATCTAGAAGGAGATAAGTGAATGGGAACCGAACATAATGTTAAATTGAGTGCTGCAGAAATTGCACAACTGTGGACATCTTATATGAATAGTAGCATGTGTCACTGTTTATTTACCTATTTTTTAAAAGTGGTGGAAGATACTGAGGTAAAAACCATTCTAGAAAAGGGTTTAGAGGTAACACAGTTACATTTACGAAAACTAACTACCATCTTTCATAAAGAAAAATTCTCTGTACCACAAGGGTTTGTTGTAAAAGAAGACGTAAATATTTCTGCTCCAAAGCTGTTTTCAGATAGTTTTATGCTATATTTCAGCTACAGTATGGGGTCTATGGCTCTTAATTTTTACGCTGTTGCAAAGGCTGTATCTGTACGTTCGGATGTCGATGCATACTTCTCTGAGTGTCTTCATGAACTTAGTGAATTTGATAGTTTAACTAAAAATTTATTATTATCAAAAGGTTTATTCATCCGTTCTCCATACCTGACCCCGCCCCAAGAAGTAAGCTTTGTTAAGGATCAAACGTTTATGTCTGGTTGGTTTGGTCACAAAAGACCTTTATCAGCAATTGAAATCACAAACCTCTTCCTAAACTTACAAAGAAATGCTTTAGGTAAAGCTGTAATGATAGGCTTCAGTCAAGTGGCTCAGTCCAAGGAAGTAGGAAAGTTTATGGTACGTGGAAAAGAAATTGCAATCAAACATACAGAGGTATTTGGTTCCGCATTAAAAGATGATGATTTGCCAGTACCTATGACTTGGGATAATGAGATAACAAATTCAAAAAACCCTCCTTTTTCGGACAAAATGATGATGTTTATGACCACAGCTTTGATTGGTCTTAGCATAGGCTTTTACGGTGCATCGATGGCAACCAGTATAAGAAAAGATTTATCTGTCAATTATGTTCGTTTAGCTGCAGAAATTGCTAAATATGCAGAAGATGGTGCAAAGATTATGATAAATAATGGTTGGCTAGAGGAACCACCACTTTCCGAAGATCGTGACAAATTAGCTAATACGTAAACTATAGCCATAAGGATAGTAGTTAGAAGGGAAACAGACTGATAAAACTTCTCCTCTTAACTAGGGAAAATATATATAATTCTTTGATGCCCCACGAGTCTTGTTTCTTCCAGTTCGGTTCATTTATTTTCATTTGCTATCCTTCTTTCTGTGTATAGATATAAAAATTTTACGTTTCACCAAAAACTGTCAAAATTTCGTTAGTCTGAATATGATTGATAAATACCGACTATGTAGCTTAAATACCATTTCTATATTGTTTTTTGAAAAATCATCTATAATTGATATTGTTTTAATCTCATATTGAGATATATAATAAAAATAAGAAAAAAAGAAAACGCTTTCTAAATTCAAATGCATTGTTACTTCTCAAACTATAAGGAGGATTTAAAATGAGCCAAGTGGAAAGAAATTCTAAAGTGCAAAAATTAGTTGAGTATCAAAAATTCAATGAAGAAGAAGTTTCGAAGATGACAGATCCGCAGGTTGAATATTATCACTGGCTCTATTTTGATAATTCCGCTTATGATTATATGTAACACAACTATAAAATAATAAAAAAGCACAAAAACGTTTGTTTCCAACGGGTTTGTGCTTTTTATTTTCTTTAATTATAAAATTACTTGTTTTTAATACCATTTCCTGTGACAACAAAGTGAGGAATTCCTTCCTTTCGGTTGAAAAGTCTCTAGAACTCACTATATTCATCGTCTTCTGACGTATCCGGGAACACCTCTAATAAACAACCTTGAGATAAAAAGATCTTTTATTTCTGTTTTTTACCTTTCCTTACTTCATTAATTGTATTGATAAATTCACGCTCAGTTACTCCTAGATAGGAATCGGATCGACGGACATACACAATCCTAAGATTTCTGTAAGGCTTAGGTATTGAAAAGAGTTGTACTAACCCTTCCCTCTCATATCTCTCCGCCAATGAACGTGCTATAAGTGTCACCCCAAGGCCAGAAACTACTGTTCCCATAATCGTTTCGAGTGTAGCAAATTCCATGACTTTGGGCGATACAATCTGTTCTTCTTTTAACCACTGCTGTAGTCTTTCTCTATATTGGCAGCCTTCATTAAATAAAATGAATGGTAAGTGTAGTAACTCTTTAGCAGAATGAATTTGTTGAGTACCTTTTTCACTTGTACTGCATACAAGCACAATTTCTTCATCAAAAGCAGGAATTTGATCAAGCATTGACACATTTACTGGTTCTGCTACAAATGCCCCGTCTAACTGAAATTTAAGAACTTTCTCTACTAGTTGTGTACTTACTCCTGATTCTAAAGAAATATCTACATTCTTGTATTTATTGTGATAGGAAGAGATGATTTTTGGAAACCCTACTACAGTTTCAACTAATCCAATACATAATGATCCAACAAGGTTACGCTCATCTTGAAAGGCTTTGTGTATTTCATCCATTAGCCTCATCATTTGCTCTCCATACGTTAAAAGTTTTCGACCTTCTACATTTAATGTCATTCCACGTCTGTGACGATGAAACAATGGGTGTCCAATTTTCCGTTCCAGAGATCGAATACGTGCTGTTACATTTGGTTGGACATAACCTAGCTTATCAGCAGCAAGGCTTACACTTCCGTATTCTGCCACGGCCATAAATATACGTATATCTTCCACTTCCATAAACATCCTACTTTCCACTTACATTGATTTAGGTATTAATAATAATGATATCTACAATCATTTATCATTATTTTACAAGATATCAATCCCTAGATAAAATAATGACATTCGAGCGCTACTACAACTCGTTAGTAGAAATTAGTCTTCATTGACGTAAAGTTCTTAAAATGAGGTTACTGAAAGGAGAAAATCTGATTGTTTTATTTATTATTGTCTCTTGCCATTATCTTAGAGGTAATCGCAGTGTTTTTTCTTAATCTAACAAATGGATTCACAAACTTTGTTCCCACTGTTTTTGCAATACTTTTTTATTGTTCTTCTATTGCTGCTTACATGCTACTTAACGCCAAAGGTGAAGTAGGAGTAGCAAGTGCTTTGTATGCAGGAGGAGCAACCGTACTTGTTGTTGTCACAGGCATTACCTTTTTTGATGAAACTATTTCTTCATCTAAAATCTTAGGAGTTTCTCTTATTATAATCGGTGTAGTTTCTCTTAACATTAAAGGGGGCTCTAAAGAAAGGATGACAGCGTAATGGGATACGTATTCTTAACGATTGGTTTAGTTTTAGGTATTGCAGGACAAATGTGTGTAAAGCTATCTAAAGGCTTTAGACAATCTTTTCCCACAATAGGCGCATTTGTGCTGTTCATTGCTGGTATTTATTTTATTTCTCTAACAACAAACTATTTCGAAATGGGTATTGTTTTTTCTATATGGGCAGGACTAACGATTGCTAGTACAACACTGTTAGGTATTTATATATTTAAGGAATCAAAAAACAAAAGAAAGATCATCTCCGTTACTCTTATTATTACAGGTGTTATTATACTTAAGGCTTTTTAATATAAACATAAGATCAATAAGGCCCTTACTTAATCTATAAGTAAGGGCACCATAGAAGGAGTTAAAAACAAGGAGGTATTGGTCATCGACCATCCATTGCTATAGTTGGTTATTGGTAAGTAGTAACAGTGTAATGGGTCATTGGATTATTGGTTATATCAATTGCCATCACAATAGTACTTTGAGTACACTAAACATTCTCCTTCTATGCCTTGAAGGGAGTCTCACCTCTTCAAGGATTAAAAATACTTATCTCCATCAAACTCTAACTCTATTTGATAGTTTTTAGCGTTAATTAAATTTGATAATCTATTTGCTTTCTTTTCAACCTCTAGACCTCTTAGACGATATTCTTCAGGATCAAATGTAGCCACTTTAATAATGGATACCCCTTCTCCATAGTAAGGATATTCTTCTTTAGATGATGAACCAAACTCTTTGTATTTTCTTGCTTTAGCACGTAATTGAGTGGCATATTCGATCGCTTCTACAATTGTTAGTTTTTGTTCATTATAAGTAATGTTATTTTGGATATTAGCCTGATACATTAATTTATCAAGTAGCCGCAAATCCGTTCGAATATCCTCTAAATCCTGTTCAACATGAGATAGTGATCGAGCTTGAGGAGGAATCTTCTCCCCTTTCTCAATCTCTACAAATGCAACCCGGTCCATCTCTTCTTCTAATTCATGTATTCGTTTTGATAAGACACTTTTCAATTTCACAGCCTCTGCTAGAGAAATTTTAGACATAGATCAAAGCTCCTTTAGTCATAAACTTAGTTTTTACTATTTTGTTTCCCTTTAGTCCAGTTCTCTTCAAACATCACGAGATACAACTCTTTACTTAATTTTTCAGCACAAGTTTTTCTTTCGATGTGATATCCCTCAAAAGTTCCTTTTCACGTTCCGGCTTTATCAGGAAATAGATCAATATCTGTTCCTTCTCCACTTGTCGTAAACTCTATAGCATCTTCTTTAGTAAAGGGCGGGAGACCAGGTGATATTGCTTCTAATATACTCCAACTGAGAAGTAAAAGAATAAGAGGTATAATTAGGAATATTTTCGTACTTCTTTCCCTATCAATTCTTCTTTCTACCCACCAATCTATACATGCATATAACATAGCAGCTGCCATCCCATAATAAGCCAAGTATATATCCTGAAAAAATATACCGTTAACCAGGCCTAATGTGCCATGGAGGAAGACAAATAGCCATCTCGTTTTGGAAAACCAGTTCTTTCGAATAGCATCTAATATAACTGAGACAAAATTTCCGTATACAGCAATGACTGCACCTACATAAAAAAGATACACAAGGAACCACCCTATTATGTCATTCCCAGTGTGATATGGTAGTTCTTCTCCATCAATTAGTTGTAGAACCAGATCTGCTATTGCCAAGAAGTAAGCTAAAATAAAACTTGTAGAAAGGGTGGTTATAGTCTTTTTCACTTTCTATAAAGGTATCTTTTTCTACTTTTTTCCATATGCTTTATATTAAACCTCATTTTACAATACAAAGGTGGCTTATAAACGAAAAATTGGTATTTGTGCTATTTATTTTAATGGCTCTGTTATATTAAATCGTTAATTGATTATCTTGATCATAAATGACAATTTCCTAAGAATTACGTTAAATGGAAAGAGTTACGATTTATGAATATACTTAAAATAAAAAAACGCTTTATACTCTTATTAAATATGGGGATAGTGCTATTACTCATACCGTTTCTTGAAGTACTAGAATTGTCATATTATAAAACATCTAAGGTTTTTTAAATCACTACACTTACGGATTAAAAAACCTTAAATTATAACGAATGTGATATAGATAACGCTTCTGAAGCTTTATACAAGATCTTAAACTGAAGAAAGCAATTCAATGATTTTTCTATCTATCATTCAACAAACATGCGGCCGCCCGATATATTAGTTTAAACAAAAGAAACTCCCGGACAGGAGTTTCTTTTGTTTTTCTAATGTATTACGAGATACAATCTAATTTTAAAAACTCACTCAGAAATATGTAAAACAGGACGAAATCGTGAAGATGCCGCCAGTAGTCCTTTGACTACAAAATCACTATAAAAGGTCTAATATCATTTAAAGATTTATGTAATATATCTCTTTAAAAGTGTAAAAGTTGCTTTAGTTTTTCATTCTACAGAATATTTACTAGAAGTGATTCCTAAAAAATGAAGTGCATTTTTTACGGTCGCCATTGTCAGGGTAGAATCTAAGTTAATACCTAGCTGTACAGCAGAGCGAGATAATTCTGGTCTTAGCCCTGTTAAAATACATTGCACTCCAAGTAGTGACATAACGCTATTAATTTTAAAAAGATGCTCCGTTACAATTGAATCTAATGTGTAAATACCTGAAAAGTCTATAATTAAATAATTTATATTTTGCATCTGCACTTTTACAGGGACAGCCATTAAAAGTTGGTTTGCTCTTTCCTCATCTATAGATCCTACTAAAGGGAGTACAGCGATTCCCTCTAAAAGAGGAACAAGTGTTGTAGACAGTTCATTTATTTGCCTTATTATTTCTTTTTGTCTTGTCTCACTCTCTTTTCTTACTGTAATATCTCTCACATAGGTTTGGATTACTTTTTTATCTCCCAGTAGCAAGGGATGACAATATAATTCAACATTGACGGTTGTTCCATCCATTCTAAATATGGTTTCCTCAATGAGCTCTGCTGGGCGCTCGTAAGCAGATTGGATTCTTTTCCTTATCGCTGATTTAGATGTTTCTTGAAATATATCTAAAGGACTTGCACCTATAATATCTTCTCTTTTTCCTCTAAAAAAATGTTCAGCTGCTTGGTTAACATATATAATCTTGTGATTTGAATGAATAATAAGTGGATCTAATGCATATTCAATGACTTCCTGATAATTAATACCTGAAATGTTTTCATTCATAATTTTCACTCCTTAATAAGAAGGTTAGACTACTATATCAAATTTATCAAGAGTTCAATTGCTTGTTTAGGATCTAATAAACGATTATAAAGTTTCATTTGAATTTATAAACAGGAATTAGTGAGAAAATAAAATATTAAAAGGTGGTCTGTTTTTTACAGAATAAAAATAAAACCAGCCCGTGGAAATGAATTCAAGGGCCCGCTCTGCATTTATTTAGAAAATACTTTCCTACACGAGTTAAGTCATGGGATAAGCCTGTATCAGGAACTGTAGGAATAAGATGATCTACTTTCACTTCAAAATGCAATTTTTTTGATGATGAAATATATTGATTCTTCCTTTAGATTATTTACAGAGTTTTGTCTTTTGCTCTTTTTTCCTTTTCTCTATTCTCGTTTGAATGAATCGTTTGATCTTTATTTCTTTTTCTTCTAGTAAGAAAATAGATAATAAAACCTACTAAAACTAATAAGGTAATTAGAAGGATACTTGTAGGAAAGTATAACGTCCCTATGTGGATACCAAGAAATTGAGTCATTACCCTTTCACCTCCATATGAGATTAGTAAACGATTTTAGTAAGATACTTTTAGTTCAGTATCTTTCCGATTCATAAAACATTCGCGTAGCAGAACAAACACTATATATAAAGCAATACGCTAGTAAGATTCACTAATTTTTTCCCGATCACTTAGTTTCTTCAAAAGTTATTGCACATGAAAACCATTACATATCTTTTTTTGCAATAATGATTATGCGCTCTTGTTTCATTTCACTGATACATTGTTCAACTTCTTCTCGGGTTAAACCTAAAGAGGCTATTTTAGAATGAAGTTCATCTTCACGAGAAAATAACTTATTAACTGCAGATTCAAATACTCCTTGTTCAGAAGCTCGATATTCTTTTGTATTTGTTGTATCTGTTAAATACTCCGAGCGCTCTTTATTATAGGTCAACAAATAAATTTCACTTTTATTAAATCCATTGGCAAAAAAATCTTCAATAAACTTATTTGCCTGACCACTATTTTCTGCTACTTTAATTTTTTTCACTATTTTCTCCTCCTCTACTCCCATAGAATATGTTGTTCTACTAATAGGTGTATCCTTCATCAGCCAATTAAAACCAGTCTATTCATATATAGGATAAAAGACTATAAAACATCGGCTGAACATTGTATAAATCGGGGTAAATTACCCGCTCCCAAAGAAGTATAATATAGATTTCTTTTCCTTTTTAGACATATCGAAAAATAACTTTTTATGTAACTTTCACTCTCTTATATTTTTTCTAACCATATAATTGCCATAGAAGGAGTTTTGAATTAAGCATCTAAAAAGAATTTTCCTCAAAAAAGTTCCCCCTTCGCTAATAGAAGGAGGAACTTTAGTTAACTTTTCGCTAAATCTAACGCGTTATCTGCCTTTTCCAAATCATGATTTACTTGTTCTTCTACATCATAAGCATGATACATTTCATTATCAATCATATATTGGGCAATCTTTTCATGAAGCTCAATAGCTTTATCTAATTGCTTTTTTAATACCTTTCGCACTTCGGGCGTCGCCGTTTCCGTAAGCGCTACTGCATATGTTCGTACACCATTTTTGGCCGATAATAATAGATCAGTCGCTATAGCAAGATCATCTAATGTTTTAGTAAGAGTACTTTTAGCAGCCATTTTTCTACCCCTCCTATTTATTGAGTTTTCTTTAGGATTTTTTTCAATTCCTTAATCGCTTCAGTAGATGTTTGAACATCTTCTTCAAGAATCTTTTTTAAATTCTCATCCTCTACCAATTCCAACATCGCCGTGCCTTTCGTTACACACGATGTTTTAAGCGTTAAGATTTCATGAACTTCCAGCGTTTCATGCATAGCTAATTCCTTCGCCATGTTTGCATCCCCCTTGTCATTTTTTTGACTTATGAATCATATTCCCAAATCATTTCTATTTAAACAATTATTGCTTATTTTTTTAATTTCCTATTTTACTGATTATCGCAAAAGAAACAAAAATAATAAATTAAATAACTAGGTTCATTTGCGCAATAGGCTCAATTAAAATATGCGTTAACCCTGCTTGGGTTAACGCACTTAATAGCCACACATAAATCAACAAAACTCACTTTTTCTATAGAGACCAAACATGCTTTTAAATGCTACTAATGAGGCTCCGCTTGAACGGAAAGAGCAAGGGTAATTGATAAATTAAGGTTTCGCACTTTTTATAAGATAACAAAAAAATAATAATATCCAATAGAAGTCTAATTTACGGTTGCGTATAACACTTGATTACCTTTTAGGAAGATGGTTTCTCTGATGACTTATTGCTCGGTGCAAACCAACCCAATAGAGCAATACCAACTAATACTCCATAAAAAATCAGTGTCCAAGTAGTGCTATGAGGAAAATGAGGGTCTAAAATACCAATATCTTTATGCGCAAGAGTAATAACAGCAAGTTTCACGCCTACCCAGGCAACAATGGCATATGCTGTAGTTTCTAAGGCAGGTCGCTTTTCAAGAAGTTGGACAAACCAGGTTGCTGCAAACTTGATCAAGATAAGACCTGCAATCCCTCCAAGAACTACCACTGCAAACTGCCCTCCGTCCATACCGCCAATTTCTCTAATTTGTGAATCTGGAAGACCAAGGGCTATAGCGACCGCAGCTAAAATGGAATCAATGGCAAAAGCAAGGTCAGCTAACGCAATTTTCCCCACTGTCGGCCAGAATCCCTTTGCAGCAGACTCCTTTTCATCATCCTTATGAATATTCTCATTATGTTTCCCAAACCGTGCCTTAATGATATGCTTCAAACCTAAATAAAGAAGATAAGCTGCTCCTACGGCCTGAATCCACCAGACGTTGGCGATAAATGAAATGGCAAAAAGAGCTGCAAATCGAAAAATGAATGCCATAAGAATTCCGTAATTAATCGCTCTTTTTTTCTGGTCATCGGGTAAATGTTTGGCTATAACTGCTAGTACAAGAGCATTGTCAGCTGATAATAACCCTTCTAACCCGATTAGAATCAATAATGCCCATACATATTCAAGCCAAATAGATTCCATAGACTTTTCCCCTTTCCAAAATGTAAGCTGTTATGCTAAAGGTTTTGTTTACAATAGAATAACCATATATACTAAAGGCACTCCTAAAAATGGGACTTTCATTATTTTAACACTAATCTTCTGTGCAACACTGCTTAAAATACAAATAAAAACCATATTATCAAATTTTTGTTTGGATTTTTACGTTTCTATTATATAATTTCGCTTTTTCAGATGGTTGATCAACACTTTGAGCCAACATCCTTATATAAGGTGGATAGTGGATAGTTGATATGTAACTGTAATTATTTACGGTTGGCCTTATAAAATACTTACGACCAATTAAAAGAACCGCTAAAAAATATTGAACAATATTTTTTAGCGGTTCTTTATTTCTTCTTTGTAAGATGGAATAAAAAGGTCAATTAGGACTAATCCCTATCCAAAAAAGATCTACTAGAGCCTGAGCTGTTTTTTCAGGTCCCCCTAATTCAGTTATTAATTCTTTTTTATTCCGAATCATTGTTACCGTAGAAAATGTATGCGCAAGCAATCGTGGACTTGTTATGACAATTTCACCGTTGTTTGCGGCTTGCTTGAATACGTTCTCTAATGCTTGATGTATAGCTTTCTCTGCCTCACGAATTTCATGAATATGATCTTCTGTAAGCGAAGAAGTCGCTTCCTGCAATAATGTTTCAAAATCGATATGTGGTCTCTTTAAATGATCCAATGTTACCTCATATAATCTGTGTTTCAGGCCTTTAGAATTGTGTAACAATTTCTCTGTCTGTTTTGTAATACGTTGGAACATACTTGATACCGAAACCGTAAATAAAGTTGCCTTATTTTTAAAGTAGTAGTAAACGCTAGCCTTGGTCACGTCACTAGCTTCAGCCACTTGTTCCATTGAAACTCTTTCATATCCATATGCCATAAATAGATGAGCAGCTGTTTTTAAAATTTGCTCTCTTGTTATATTATTTTCAGTTGTTATTTTGGGTCTACCAGGCTTTTTTTTGGGTGTATTATCAGTATTCATAAGGGGGGCCTCCTTCTAGTTCAAGAAATTGCCACATTAAACTAGTTGATTAATTAACCTTCCAGTATATATAATTATTGAAGGTTCTATATATATTGTAATAGAAACAAACAGATTTGGAAATGAGGGAGTATTAATGAAAGAATTCCCTTTAACAACATTCAGCCGATATATGACTGGTAAAGTAAGTCGCTGGGTTGTTATTGCCGTATGGATTCTGGCAACTGTAGTCTTAACGATTGCTTGGCCTGCCGTGAATAAGACGGAAGTGAACAATGCACCAAACTTAAGTGAGAATTCACCTTCCGTAGAAGCTGAAAATCTAATAAAGAAAGAATTCCCTAACTCTTCAGGGGTTCCTGCTTTACTTACATGGCATAAAGAATCAGGTTTGAACAATGATGATCTAAAAACTATTCAGCAAATGGCGGAACGTTTAGAGAAGAAACCATTGGAAGAACAAACGTCTACCCCGCCTTTGCACAAATTACCGTTAGCAGCTCTACAAAAAATGATATCAAAAGATGGCACAACGCTTGTACAGCCTATTTTCTTTAAAGAAAACGTTGAAACGGAAGTGCTAGAAGAAAATCTAGATATGATTAAAAAACAAGTAAAAGAAAAGGTTTCATACGATTCTTTTGCGACAGATATAAACGAAAAAGATAAATTAAGCACGCGCGTTACGGGTCCTGTAGGAATTCAAGTAGATGCAACCAGCCTATTTGAAGGAGCAGACGTTTCGTTACTGATTGCGACAGTTTTATTAGTCTTAATTTTACTTCTTGTTATTTATCGTTCCCCAATTTTAGCTATTATTCCTTTAATTGGCGTAGGTTTTGCTTATGGAATCCTAAGTCCGATTCTTGGTATTTTAGCAGAAAAAGGTTGGATTACGGTCGATTCGCAGTCCATATCTATTATGACCGTCTTGTTATTTGGAGCAGGAACAGACTATTGTTTATTTTTAATTTCTCATTATCGCGATGAACTTCGCAAAGTAAAAGATAAGAGACAAGCACTTATCAACGCTTTTAAAGGTGCTTCAGGTGCTATAGCTATGAGTGGACTTACAGTTGTCATCTCTCTTCTAACCTTGATTGTAGCAAAATACGGTGCTTACCATCGTTTTGCCATTCCATTTAGCTTATCTATTCTGGTTATGGGATTAGCAAGCTTGACTCTTATTCCCGCTCTGCTTGCAGTTATGGGCAGAGGCTCGTTTTATCCTTTCGTCCCTCGTACTCCTGAAATGGAAGAGGAATTGGCCAAAAAGAAAGGAAAACCGATGCGCGACCGGAAAGAGAAAAATCGTTTTGGAAATTGGATTGGTAATGTCGTTACTACTAAGCCATGGACAATCATTATTGCTTGTCTAGTCTTTTTTGGAGCTTTATCCATTTATTCTAGTCAAATCAAGTATACGTATGATTTATTGTCTTCGTTCCCTGAAGATATGCCTTCTCGTGAAGGATTTACAATTATCTCTGATGCATATTCTCCAGGTGAACTAGCACCGGTACAAGTAGTAATTGATACGGAAGGAAAATCGGTAAATCTAGAAAAAGAGTTAAAGAAAAATGATCTTATTAGTACCGTTTCTGCACCCCAAAGTGGTGCAAATAACAAGAATTTAAAAGTATATGATGTTAAGTTTAATGTAAATCCATATAGTATAAAAGCTATGGAAGCTATTCCAGACTTGAGAGATGCAGCCGAAAAGGCACTGTCACAGTCAGACGTTTCCAAAGTGAAATCCAAGGTATGGATTGGCGGTCAAACAGCGACACAATATGACACAATGACAACTAGTGATAAAGACAATAGTATTGTTGTTCCATTAATCATTATTTTTATATCACTCCTGCTAGTAGCTTATTTACGTTCTATTGTAGCTATGCTTTACTTAGTTGGAACAGTTATCTTGTCTTACAGTGCAGCCTTAGGGTTAGGCTGGCTCATCATCCACAATATCATGGGGGCAGATGCTATCCAAAGAGCGATTCCTTTATACGCATTTGTATTCTTAGTGGCGCTTGGTGAGGATTATAATATCTTTATGATCTCAAGCATCTGGCAGAAAAAGAAATACATGCCATTAAAGCAAGCAATTAAAGAAGGAGTAAGTGAAACAAGCGGTGTTATCACATCAGCTGGAATCATTTTAGCTGCTACTTTCGCAGTTTTAGCAACACTGCCTATTCAAGTTCTGGTTCAGTTCGGAATTATTACAGCTTTAGGCGTTCTATTAGATACATTTATTGTGCGACCATTCCTTGTACCTGCGATTACTACGGTTTTAGGAAGGTTTGCTTTCTGGCCAGGTAAAGTTGAAATGGTATCAGAAAAAGAGCAGTAAGTATTTGAACAAAGATGTGTTATATATGATTTACTATGTAGCTTCTATGAATATAAAAACAAGAAAAAAGCAAAGAGGATATTCTCTTTGCTTTTTTACTTCACTTCCCTCTATCCTCTTCCTTATCTGTTAGCTTTACGGTAAACGGAAACAAGCTATAACCAGCCTTAAGTTTCTTGTCCAAGCGTCCTTAATAGATTAAAAAAGGGTAATACACTTTATAAAAGGGTGTGATTCTATTAACTTTTTACGTATTACCACAACGGCTGTTATTCTCTCTTTTGTTGGTGTGATTTTCAGAGTAATTTACCGCCAATTAATTGGAGAAAAAGGTGTACAAATAGAAAGTCTCACCGGTCTTTTCATTGGTTTTCTATTCAAATAATTTTAATTTACTATTTTAATGATTATTGTAAAAGAAAAAAAAGAATTAATTCAGTAGTTAGCAAGCGAAATACTCAATACAAGTTCCAATAATCTAAAATGGCCTTTAACACAACTTTCATAAAAGCAACTATTTAGGTTAAATTATTACTTAAGAAACATATGCTACTGGAGGTCATAACTTGTTAATAGGTGAGATTGTTCAAAAGCTAAATAATGGTGCTTCTTATGAAGATATTGCTTCTTCCATCAAAATTAGTGAAGATATATTGAGAAATGATTTAAAGAAAATCGGATTTCACTATGATAATAAAAAAAGAAATCTGGTATTTACAGGATACGAATCTGAATATGAGAATACCCTTTGTATTTGTTACTCTGATATCAGGAAACTCTCTACTTAACATTTTTATTTTAAGTTGGTATAGCCTATGTTTAGTACGAGCTCCCCCTATAAAAGCGTGGGTTGGATTTAATCCACGCTTTTAACTAACCCTATTCTATTAGAGACCACGAAAACTAACGATTTTTGATCATCTTAGGTTCGTTCAAACTAGCCTCTTATTGCCCAGTCGTTATATTCCCTATCCTCTGCATTAATAAAAGATTCCTTCAGCAGATAGACTTCATAAGTAATCCTACCATAATTTATGGTACCAAAATAAAATACGTTCTAAGCACACTATACATATATAAGGTGCAGAAAAACATTTGATGGTATAATAAGGTAAATCATTTACACTATCTTACTTGCGTTATAAAAAGGAGGAGTCTAGATGGGAAAAGTTTTATTTTTCAATTTTCCTGGTGAAGGCCACATTAATCCTACAATTGCTCTAGTAGAAGAATTGGTAAAAAAGGGAGAAGAGGTCGTTTATTACTGTGTAGAAGAATATAAAAACAAAATAAAAAAAACTGGAGCTTCTTTTCGTCCTTATGAAAACTTTGTACGCAATATAGATATGGTGGAAAGAATGACAAAAAGAATAGATCCTCTTGAGATGCTATTACATATGGGACGTTCCACGGATAAAATTATAGAGACTGTTCTACAAGAGATAAGCAATGAAAAATATGACTATGTTATCTATGACAATAATTTCGCTGCAGGATGGATTATCGCTGATGTATTGAAGCTACCGAAAGTATCTTCTTGTACAACGTTTGCTATTAATGAAGAAGTCTTTTTGAGCCTTACGAAAAGTAGAGGAGAAATTGATAAAACATCTCCAAAATATAAAGAAATTGAAGAGATATCAAAAAAATGGAAACAAAAATATGGAGTAACACTCACCGATAAGCAAAATCTGATGTCCTGTCCTGGGGATATCACCCTTGTATATACCTCCAAGTTATATCAACCTCATGCTGAAAAGTTTGATAACTCTTTTATTTTTGTTGGTCCTTCTATTGCTTCTCGGAAAGATATAGAACCTTTACCTTTAGAGAATATTTCTAATGATAAACTTATCTTTATTTCGATGGGAACAGTATTTAATCAACAACCTGAATTATATAAGACTTGTTTTGAAGCATTTGGAGAGAGTTCTGCTAAAGTTATATTATCAGTAGGAAAACAAACTGATATTGATCAATTCAAAGATATTCCAGCTAATTTCATTGTGCGTAATTATGTACCGCAGTTAGAAATACTACAACAAGCTGACATATTCATTACCCATGGGGGGATGAATAGTTCTAGCGAAGGCCTCTATTTTGGTGTTCCTCTTCTTGTTATTCCTGTTATGGGAGATCAGCCGATAGTCGCTAAACGAATTGAAGAATTAGGAGCTGGGTTACAGCTCAACCGTCACCAACTAGATGCTGTTGCACTAAGAAGTGCCACAGAACAAATATTATCAAACCCTGCATTTAAAGAGAAAAGTTTAGAAGTTGGAAAGTCTTTAAAAGAGGCTGGAGGATATAAAAAAGCAGTAGAAGCTATTTTGAATTTTAAAGAGAATGTTACTAAAAATAATTAGTATATAGAATATAAAATAAAAAGAAGCCTTCGTTTTTTTACAACAAGGCTTCTTTTTTGAATAGAAGGACGCTTCTTTATCATCTTTTAGAATTTAGCTAATCAGTTTAAGGATTTTACTTTTTAGTTAAAAATTTTATCCTTCAGTTCCCTTTTTAATACTTTGCCGAGTTGGTTTTTAGGAAGTTTATCAATAAAATAAACTTCTGGAACTTTGTAACTTGCCAGACGATCCCTACAATAGTTTAGAATATCTTCTTTTGTTAAAGGAGAATCAGGATCTTTTACCACATATGCTCTAGGTTTTTCCCCATAGACAGGGTCTTCTACCCCTATTACAGCAGCTTCTATAACGGTATCTATTTGCTCAATTATTTCTTCGACCTGATCTGGATAGATATTATCGCCGCCATATACAATAACGTCTTTATAACGTCCCATAATATACAAAAAGCCATCGTGGTCTATCTTTCCAGCGTCCCCCATATAGAACCAACCATCTCGAAGCACTTTGTCAGTTGCCTCTTGATTATGCCAATACCCTTTAAAAGAATAGGGACTTTTTATGATAATCTCACCAACTTCTCCTGTTTTTACTTCTTTTCCTGAGTCGGGATCAACAATCTTCACTTCCACACCGGAAAGAGGCTTACCTGCTGATTCGATTTTTTCATTCCCCATGTCCGGTGTCCATACACTAACTGTCCATGCTTCTGTACTTCCATACCCTTGTATCATACTAATTCCTAATTTTTTATACTCCTCAATAAGATAAGCAGGAACTTTTGCCCCTCCAGCAATAGCAACCTTTAGGGAAGATTTCTTTGGATCTGCATTTTTTATTATTTCAAGCATTTGCATATACATAGAAGGAAACGCTAACATCATAGTGATTTCATGAGTTTCAATCGTTTCCCAAATGATTTCTGGTGTAGGATCTGACAATAGGAATAACCCCATTCCATTGGAAGCAGATTTCAAAATATTATTAATAGAACTCATATGATAAAAAGGATGCGAAGCAAGAAATCGACCATCCTCTTTGTAGTCTATTCGTTGACTTGACGGTTGTATATAAGAATACACGTGACCATGCTCAATCATACAGCCTTTTGCGTTACCAGTTGTTCCAGAAGTAAAAAGAAGCATAGCCAGGTCATCTTGGGAGACATGTATATTTGGATTTTGTGTAGAGTAAGTAGAAAAAATTTCATCATATTCTTCAACTGTATCCACGCTATTTTTTCTACCTACTTGTACAGTCACAACGTTATTTAATATTTCAGATTCAAAAGGAATGACCTCATTAAATTTTTGATCGTAGAAAATAATTTTAGGTTCTGCACTATCTAAAATATCTATAATTTCATACTTCGTAAGCTGCCAGCTAATAGGAACCGCTACGGCTCCAATTCTTAATGCAGCTAGCAGAATGATAGGAAACGGATGATTATTTTGACAAAGAATTGCAATTCGATCTCCTTTTTTAACACTATGGCTTAAGAGATAATGAGCAAGTTGATTGACACGTTCATTATATTCTTTAAATGTGTAGAAAGACGTACTCCAAATTAAGGCCTCTTTTTCAGCAGATTGTTTGGCCCTCTGCTCTAATAGTTCTCCAAGTGTATACATGATAGCTCTCTCCTTTAATGATGATTACCAGTTTGAATAATGTTTAAATGGTGCCTCATTTTAACCATTCTTATTTCTATAAACTATAGTACCCGAAATTGACGTTAACGCAAACGTTAATTTTGGGCGTTTGAAAAATTCATATCATTTACTTATCGTGTAAATGATACGTATTGTTTATTCATCATTTATCTTGAAACTAAATATCCATAGCGTACTATACTCCAAATAACTAGGACTTTTACATTAGGGAAGCTAAAGTATTTACGGACGAAACCTTCCATCTTTTCTTTCATAAACTTGTAAAAGCGTTGAGGAATTTCTCACAACGCTTTTACAACTTAAAGAGTTACTATAAGAATTTTTTTATCTCTTCTATACTTAAATATGTAAATTTTTCAATATCATCTAAATTTATGTCATTTTTTGTATGTTATGAACCGATTGAGCTGTCGCCTCTTCTAATCCTCTCTCACTTTCATTATCATTATTTACTCAATTTATTGCACGATTTTCAAGTTAACATACATATCATACAGATAAATAATCAGGACAAATCTATATTTAATGCTATAACAAGTCTTACCAGTACATAAGTAAAGGATCCAATCAAGTATCTAATGAAGTGATTCCTCAAAATTAAGAAATGTTTTTTATTAGCTATTCCTATTTCTCTCTATTAGTTGAAGAAGACTATAATTTGGTGAAATATTGGACAGGCTTTTCATTTTCTTATTCAGCTTCACTCTCTAGATTTCTCATTTCCTTAATAAATAACTTTACAGCGATGGACGCTTCTTTTAATTCCGGAACTGCTAGTGCGATTTCTCTACAAAATCTTGGTTCTAATTTTTTTATAGCAATTCCTTCAGGTATACTTGTTAATGAAAATTTAGGAGCTATGGCCAAGCCTAGGTCTTCTTGGATCATTTTTAAAAGAGTATTGATATGAGAAACCGTAAATTCAGCCCTTAATTTCACTTTAGCTTTATTAAACATATCTATAATGGGAGATTCAAACCCTCCTCTGCACAAAATTAATGGCTCATTATCTAAGTCATTAATACTAATAGAACTTTTTTCAGATAAAGCATGAGTTTTTGGTACTAAAACTACCATTTCATCTTTAGCAATTGGCACAATATCCATACCTGTGCTTGGCAGAACGATAAACCCTATATCGATAGCTTTAGATTTGAGCCAACTTTTAATTTCATCTAATGTTCCTTCATGAACAATTAGCTGGAGAGAGGGATATTTTTGTTTAAAAATTTTAATAATTCCGGGTAAAAATTTCGTAGATGCACTAGGAAAACTTCCTATTCTTATTGTTCCTACTTCAAACCCCTTTTCAGCTGCTACTTCTTGTTCCACTTTTTCAATATGATTTAATACTGCTCGAATATGTACTAAAATACGTTCCCCAATATCAGTTAAAAGTAGACCTCTTTTACGATCCCTAAGAAGCAATTTAACTCCCAAATCAGCTTCTAAGTTAGATATTGCATGGCTGACAGCTGGCTGAGTCATATTCAAAACATGACTAGCCTTTGTAAAACTGCCCGTGTCAATAGCTTTTACTAATACTTGAAGTTGTGTAATTGTTATCATAAGCGATTACTTATACTCCTTATAAAAAACATTCATTTTCTTTATTCATCTTCCTATCGTATCATGTTTAATGTAATCATAACAAGGAGGTTTTATCATGAAGCAATATTCTAAAACGCGAATTGGATTTTTTCTTGCATTTCTTGTTTTTATGTGGGGAATAAACTGGCCTCTAACGAAATTCGCGCTGCACTACTCTCCACCACTTTTATTTGCAGGTATACGATTGTTTATCGGCGGAATTATATTACTCATAATTGCCGTTCCTAGATATAAAATGCTTCGTTTTAAGGAGACATGGCCTATTTATTTTATATCCGCACTATTTAATATCATCTTATTCTATGGACTCCAGACGATTGGATTAAATTATTTACCGGCCGGACTTTTTACCGCGATTGTTTTCTTTCAGCCAATTTTAATGGGATTATTTTCTTGGATTTGGCTTGGTGAATCAATGTATCCCTTCAAAATATTAGGTCTTATTTTAGGGTTTGCGGGCGTTCTTGTCATTTGTCTTGGAGGTTTAAAAGGCCATATTTCTATTACAGGTATTTGTCTTGCATTAGGTTCTGCTTTAAGCTGGGCTTTTGGTACTGTATTTATGAAAAAATCCTCTAATAAAGTTGATGGAATTTGGCTTACTACACTGCACATTATTATTGGTGGATTATTTTTAATGGCTTCTGGAACACTTACAGAAAGCTGGTCATCTATTTCATGGAATCCGGCTTTTATCACCGTATTGTTGTTCATATCCGTGTTCGTCATTGCTCTGGGTTGGCTTGATTTCTTTACACTTGTTAGTTCAGGAGAAGCAAGCAAAGTTTCCACCTATACTTTTTTAATCCCTATTATTTCTATTACAGCAAGTTCATTATTTTTAAAAGAACCAATTACAATGAATCTATTAGTAGGTCTCTTATTAGTCATTTTCAGCATAATACTTGTCAGTATAAAACCGAAAACCTCAAAGCCTCTCCTAGTATCAAAATAAAAGAAAAGGATGGCCCTTTGGATCATCCTTTTCTTTTTCATAACTTCCTCTCAAGTTTTACTTGCTCATTTATTCATTAAAGGAACTTATTTTTATTCTTTTTCCTCTTCTAAATCTCTTTTCAGCCAATAAATAAGTTGTTGTTCACGTTCTTTGTTCATTTTTTTTGATTGCTGCTGTGACCATTTATAAAATCCTTTTCCCGTTTTTTGTCCGTAATTTCCCTCATCTACAAGATTCTTCATCTTGCTAAACGATTTATTATGATTGCTTAAATCAGGGAATAGATAGGCTGATATAGAATCAAATACATCTAGTCCTCCCATATCAGCTGTCATAAATGGGCCTGTCACCGACAAACGTCTACCTATACTGTAACAAACGGCTTTATCAATATCCTCAATTGAAGCCACCCCTTGCTCAAGAATATATTGAGCCTCACGGAACAAAGCATATTGCAGTCGATTTCCAATTGAACCAAGGATATCTTTTTGAACCACAATAGGCTTTTTATTCAAGTTTTTAAGTAATTCAAGCGATCGATTAACAGTCTGTTCTGACGTCTGTTCTCCACGTATTACTTCTACAAGAGGGATCAAATGTCCTGGATTCCAAAAATGTGTAACTACTGTTCTTTCCGGATATAATGTAAGAGCAGCAATATCAGTTGGACTCAAACCAGATGTGTTACTCGCAAGTATTACATTTTGGGAACATAATTCATCTAACTCTTGAAACATTTTTTGTTTTAAGTATAAGTTTTCTGGAATTCCTTCAATCACGAAACTCGCATTATTTACACACTCTCTTAACGAATTTGTAAAGTAGATACGTTCTTTTATATTTTTTATTTCATTAGAATCCACTACCTCATATGTTGTTAACAAATTCAATTTTTCATCAATACCTTGCTTTCCACGGTGAATATCATTATCATCTATTCCCCAAATTTTTACGTTAAAGCCTGTTATAGATGCAGATAAAGCAATAGAATGCCCCATTGTACCAGAACCTATAATTGCTAATTCTTCTTTAGAAACACTCATATTGCTGTCCACCCTCCATCTACTTTAATTGTTTCTCCTGTTATAAACTGAGCTAAATCGGAAGCTAAAAAAAGAACTGCTCCTGTAACATCGGAGGGCTGAGCCAATTTCCCTAAAGGGATACGGGCAACAACATCCTGATAAAATTCCTGATCTTCAAACATTTCCTTCGTAAAATCTGTCTCGATAAAAGTAGGAGCCACAGCATTTACTCTTACGTTATAGGGCGCCCACTCAACTGCAAGTGCTTTTGTTAACTGAACTGCGCCGCCTTTACTAGAACAATAGACAGAGCGCTTAATATACCCTACAAAAGCCATTTGGGACGCCATATTAATAATCTTTCCTCCTCCTTGTTCTATCATATGTTTGCCTACTCTTTGTGCACAGAAAAAGGTTCCTTTAAGATTGGTGTCTATGACTTGATTCCAATCTTTTTCGGTTACTTCTAGTGCTGGTTTTGCAATATTAATCCCTGCATTGTTTATGAGTATATCAATATTACCTAATGTAGAAACTACGTTATCTACCATTTCATGCACACTTTGTATATCTTGTATATCTGCTTTTAGGTGGAAAGAATTAGGATGAATCCGCTTTAATTCATTTGTAGTCGACACTAAATCAGCTTCGTTACGCCCTGTAATAACTACATCTGCTCCTTGTTTAGCAAACGCTAAAGCAATATCCTTACCAATTCCTTTACTACCTCCAGTAACTAGTATTTTTTTCCTTTGAGTTCAGAAAAATAAGTCATTATAATCCTCCTTTTATTAGATTCATAGATCCTATCATCAAACTAAACCAGTTAAACTATAAACAAGGATTACAAAGAAGCATGCGAGTGTTTTGAAAATAGTCACTGCAAAGATATCTCCATAAGCTTGTTTATGGGTTAATCCAGTAACAGCAAGTAGGGTAATTACGGCTCCGTTATGAGGTAAGGAATCCATCCCACCCGATGCCATCGCTACGACACGGTGCATAACTTCAGGAGGAATATTATATTGTGTAATAGCTTGTATATACTTATCTCCCATAGCACTCAGTGCTATCCCCATTCCTCCAGATGCCGAACCCGTGATTCCAGCTAATACGTTTGTTGTAACAGCTCCATTAATAAGTGGATTTGTAAAAGTATGTGAGATGCTATCCCGTACAGTTGCAAATCCGGGAAGAGATGCAATAACTCCACCAAAACCATATTCAGAACCTGTATTCATAGCTGCTAGTAGAGCTCCGCCAATACTGGCATTAATACCTTGTTGAAATCCACTAGTCACGCGATTCCAATCATAAGCAAGTGCTGTAAGAATACCTAGCACTAAAGCTAGCTCTACCGACCAAATTCCTGTTACTGTTGCTAAGTCTACTTTTCCAAAGGCTTCTAAACCTAACTTAGAAAAATCAAAACCTTCTGGGTACCACTTTGGAATAGATATAGTGAAAAATTTATTGGCCACTCCGACTAAAATCAGAGGAACAAACGCTAATACCTGACGCCCGATAGTAGCAGAATTAGTAGAAGGAGCAGCTGACATATTAACTGTTTCAGCAGCAACAGCTGTCTCTTCCCCAGCGCCTTTAAAACCAAAATAACCTTCACCTGAAATTTGAGCTTTTTTACGGCGGCTTTCCAAATAAAGAAGTCCTAGGCAAAGTACAAAGAGAGATCCGATTATTCCTAATATAGGAGCTGCATAAATATCTGTCTTAAAAAAAGAAGTCGGTATTACATTTTGAATTTGAGGTGTTCCCGGCATAGCATCCATTGTAAAAGATAAAGCTCCTAAAGCAATGGTTCCAGGAATAAGTCGCTTAGGAATGTTAGCTTCTCGAAAAAGGTTCGCTGCAAATGGATAAACGGCAAACGCTACTACAAACAAACTGACTCCGCTGTAAGTTAATATTGCACACATGAGAACAATAGCTAAAATAGCTCGTTTTCGACCAACTAAATTTATGATTGTTTTGGCTATAGATTCAGCAATTCCAGACATTTCAACTAATTTTCCAAAAACTGCTCCTAATAAAAAGACTGGAAAATAGTTCTTAATAAAGCCGACCATCTTTTCCATAAAAATATTAGAAAAGAAAGGTAAAGCATAGCTAGGTTCCGTTAATATAACCGCAAGTAATGCACATAGAGGTGCAAAAAGAATGACAGAAAAACCTCGGTAAGCAATAAGCATTAAGAGCCCTAAAGCAAGTATAATGATGACTAAATCCATTGTTTCTCCCCCTATATTTCTCGTCGCAACTTATTATATGTTCTTTCTTAGTTTAAATTTTTAGCCTTTAAACCATATTAAGCTCTAGTAATTCTATCGCTAACCCCCTAAAAGCAAACGCTTTCAATACTTTTAATAGAAATAATCAGTAATTCATCTAAAGAGAACAAAAACCTACTGAAAAAGGATACATAAAAAGTTTATGCATCCCTTTTATCGGTCATTTTGCTGTTACTTTTCCATAACGACGTACGCGGAGTAAAGCTTGTTCAGCATGCCCAGAGAAGTTCTCTAGTTGACAAAGGCGTGCTGCATATTCCCCAATATGTGCGCTAGCTTCTTCTGTAACCTTTTGATAAGTACATGTTTTTAAAAATTTACCTACCCACAGTCCACCAGTGTAGCGTGCAGCCCCTTTTGTTGGAAGCGTATGGTTTGTACCAATGACTTTATCACCATAAGCTACATTTGTCTCAGGACCTAAAAATAAACACCCGTAATTATTCATGTTTTCTAAAAAATAATCTGGATTTTCAGTTAAGATTTCAACATGCTCAAAAGCTAATTTGTCTGCTTCTATTAAAGCTTCCTGTTCATTTTCTACAATTATGATTTTGCCGTAATCCTCCCATGAAACACGTGCTACATCAGCTGTTGGAAGCTTTTCGAGCTGACGTTCAATTTCTTCTACAGTTTCTTGAGCTAACTTTTCAGATGTTGTAATTAATGCTCCCGGTGAAGTTGGTCCATGTTCTCCCTGTCCTAAAATGTCAGTGGCAATCATTTCTGCGTCTGCTGTTTCATCAGCTACAACTAATGTTTCTGTAGGGCCTGCAAAGAGATCAATTCCAACACGACCATACAATTGACGTTTTGCTTCTGCTACATAAGCATTACCTGGCCCTACCAGCATATCTACAGGTTCAATTGTTTCCGTACCAACAGCCATGGCAGCCATTGCTTGAATTCCCCCAAGAATGTAGATTTCATCGGCCCCTGCTAAATGCATGGCTGCTACTGTAGCTGATGGAATTTCTCCTCCAATAGGTGGAGTGCAAGCAATCACTCGTTTTACTCCAGCTACCTTTGCTGTCAGTACACTCATATGTGCAGAAGCAACCATAGGATAACGTCCACCTGGAATATAACATCCAACACTTCCAACTGGAATATTTTTATGGCCTAAAATAACGCCAGGTAATGTTTCTACTTCAATGTCTAGCATAGATTTTCTCTGTTCTTCAGCAAATCTTCGTACATTATTTTGAGCAAATTTAATATCTTCAATTGTTTGCTCTGGTACACTATTCACAATCTCAATGATTTGTTGATTGCTCAATCTGAAATTTTCCGGAGACCAATTATCAAATTTTCTTGATAGTTCTCTAACTGCACTGTCTCCTTCGTCCTCAATTTTTTTAATGGTTTGACTTACTGTCGCTGATACTTGCATATCATTTTGATTAATTTCTTCCTGACTTTTCCCCTGTTTGAAAACTTTCGCCATGACAAATCTCTCCCTTTATTTGCATACGTATGCATTAAAGTCATACTTCATTTAACAACATCTTCAAAATGCATACGTATGCATTTTGAAACAGAATTTTTAAATCATAGTAGTATTAATTTAATTAATAGTAAGCTTCCTAACTTTAATAAAAAGTTTATTGCATACGTATGCAATTTTAGTCGCAAAAAGAGATATTATGTATCCCTTTTAGAAAAAAACCTTATTGTTTAAACAATTCACACTATTGCGTCTACTAAATCATAAATGATAACCCTTTCATTGTCAACTATTTTTGAGAAGTTTTACAGACTTTCTCTCAAGAAGCTTACCTGAAAAAAGTAGAGATTGAGGCTTAGTCGCTTCTCCATTCACTGTATTTAATAACATATTAATAGTTGCTTCAATCATTTCTTTTACTGGTTGCTGCCAAGTTGTTAAAGAATAAGGAGGCCAGGAGGCCATTGAAATATCATCAAATCCTACAATTGACAATTCATTTGGAATAGATATATCTAATATTTTAGCAGCATCTATTACTCCTAAAGCTACAATATCATTTGCACAGAAAATAGCATCCGGACGATTTCTATTTTTTAGTATACGCATTGCTACAGCGTAACCAGCTTTATAAGTGTAATCTCCTTCTTCAATTACCGGTTTTATTCCTTTTTGTAAAAGAAACTCAGCAAATCCCCTCTCACGATCACGACTCGTTGATGTATTTGTACGACCGGTAATATAAGTGAACTTTTGATGACCTTGTTTAAATAAATACTCCCCGATTTTCATGCCCGCAGAATAATTATCACAACATACAGAATGACAGGAAGAATCTTGGGTATATCGATTGAAAAGGATAATAGGTATATCATGTGTAGAAAGTTTGGAAACAACATTTGAAGATAGCAAAACGTCTGTCACTATCACGCCCTCTACATTGTATTCAAGAAATTGGGATACTTCATCTTGGGTAATTTCATCATTCTTTGTATGAAAAAAAAGTACATGATACCCTTTTTCGTACAAACTTTTTGTGAATTCATCGAGGATTTCTGGATAAAAAGGGTTTTGAATATTACCCATTACAAGTCCAATTATATTAGTCTTATTAGTTATTAACCCTCTTGCTAAAGCATTTGGACGATATCCTATTTTTTGAGCAGCTTCTAACACGCGTTTTTGTGTCCTAGGAGACACCTTGGCACCTGGGGTAAATACCCTAGAAACCGTCGATTGTGATACATTAGCTAACTTAGCCACTTCTATTGCATTAATTTGTTTTTTTTTCACATTTACCTCTCCCTATTCCCTATATAGTACGTTTTCTTAATATAAAAACTCGTTAATAACTAGATATATTTATATTATAGATATTTCTTCATTTTAACAATTCACTATTATATTATTATTGTCATTTTTTGAGAAAAGGTAATATAAAAGAGTTTTAATAAATATTAAGAGGAATTAAAAACTCCTGTGACATTTCAATTTTTAATCAAATGTTTCTATAATAATTTTAAAACACAAAAAAGTCGCAAAGCCTTAGTGGAAAAGGTCTTTGCGACTATGTGATTTTTTATTTTACTTGCATTAATATCAAGCACATTTATTTTTGAACAATATTAATGAGAATTACTCAAAGCTTCCTCTTTGTCTCTAAATATCTTTTTAATAACGAGCTGTAACCATTTTCTTTCTTGTATAGAACTCTACGCCATCTGTGCCGTTTGCATGAAGATCACCGTAGAAAGAGTCTTTCCAGCCTGAGAATGGAAAGAACGCCATAGGTGCTGGCACCCCTACATTCACTCCTAACATGCCCGACTCAATATTTTCACGGAATTCACGTACGCTTGCACCACTATCTGTGTAAATGCAAGCACCATTTGCAAATCGGGAATTATTCGCTACCTCAATTGCTTCTTCTAGTGATTTTACACGCACAATCGATAATAATGGTGCAAAAATCTCATCTTGCCAGATTTTCATTTCTTGTGTGACATGATCAAAAATAGTTGGCCCTACAAAATAGCCTTTATCTTTTACTGCACTATCTTCACGGCCATCTCGAACTAAACGAGCTCCTTCCTCTACGCCTGATTTTATGTAGCTAAGTGTACGCTCTTTGTGATTTTCACGAATAACAGGTCCTAAGAAGACATCTTTTTCTAGGCCGTTTCCAATGACGATGTTGTTTGCTTCTTCTACTAATCGATTGATTAATTTATCCGCAATTTCCTCTTGTACCGTTACAACAGAAGCGGCCATACAACGCTCACCTGCCGAGCCAAAGGCAGCACCAATAATTTGCTTTGTTGCTACGTCTAAGTCAGCATCATTTAGTACAATTGAGTGATTTTTTGCACCGGCTAAAGCCTGAACACGCTTTAAATTTCCCGTACCTTTTTTGTATACGTATTCAGCTACTGGCTGAGAACCAACAAAGGAAATAGCTTTCACAAGTTTATGTTCAAGAAGACCGTTTACAACATCATGCGCACCATTGACAATATTTAACACACCTTTTGGTAATCCGGCTTCCTCAAACAATTCTACTAACCTTGCAGCTAAAAATGGAGTACGTTCAGATGGTTTTAAGACAAATGTATTACCGCAAGCAATCGCAAGCGGGAACATCCAACAAGGAACCATCATTGGAAAGTTAAACGGTGTAATTCCTCCAATTACGCCAATTGGATAGCGGTACATGCCAGATTCAATGCCTGTCGCAATATCAGGAAGCTGTTTCCCCATCATTAAGGTAGGGGCGCCTGCAGCAAATTCCACGCATTCAATACCACGCTGTACTTCACCATACGCTTCATTAAAGCTTTTTCCATTTTCAATCGTCACTAACCTTGCTAATTCATCCCAGTTATCTACTAATAACTGTTGATACTTAAATAAGATTCGAGCCCGTTTTGGAACTGCTGTCTTGGACCAACCCTTAAATGCTTCATTCGCAGCTCGGACAGCTTTATCAACATCTTCTTTTGTTGAAAGAGGTACTTCTGCAATTACTTCTCCGGTTGCAGGGTTATAGACTTTCTCTCTAAGGCTTGTAGATGATTCTGCCCATTCACCAGCAATATAGTTTTGAATTACTTTTGTATTAGTTGTAGTTTCCATTTTCCATTCTCCTTTTTAGATAAACTAGTAGATTTTTAAGATTCAACGGTATTTTTGCTTCCTGAAAAATCGTAGTTATAGCAGTAATAGTACAAATCCACTATTTCTTGATGAGTAGGCACTTTTGGGTTATTTCCTGGACTGCCGCTTGCTATTGCATCCGTTGCCATTTTATCAACTACTTGTTGAAACTCTTGTTCATCTATTCCCCATGCTTTCATATTAGGAATATCTAAGTCACAACAAAGTTGCTTTATTTTCTCAATAGCCACATCAGCTAGCTCTTCTTTGTTTAATGATTTCGATTCTGGATAAATTAGATGTCCTATTTTTGCTAACGAATCAATAGCAGCTTCTTTTGTAAATTCAAGTACTGCTGGAAGTAACATAGCATTTGAAATACCATGAGGCACATGAAATAAAGCACCAATTGGACGGGACATTCCATGAATCAGCGTCACAGAAGCATTACTAAAAGCAAGTCCAGCTTCCATAGAAGCAATGGCCATTTTTTCTCTTGCATCTGAATTCTCTCCATCTTGATAAACTTTTCTTAAATGGTTCAAAATAGCTTCTATCGATGAAAGAGCCAATGTTTCCGTTAACGGTTGAGATAAACGTGATATATAAGCTTCAACAGCATGACAGAGTGCATCAATTCCTGTTGCTGCTGTAACTTGTGGAGGAGTAGAAATTGTGAAAATTGGATCTACAATCGCTACTTTCGGAAGAAATGCTTGATGTTTAATCATCATTTTTATATCTTCTCTAGTATTCGTAATTACTGTAACATTTGTTACTTCCGAACCCGTTCCAGCCGTAGTTGGAATTGCAATAAGCGGAATAGGATCTTCCGTAATTGGAGACTTTCCGCCTGTAATATCACCAATATAACCACCATTGGTTACTACTACAGCTACAGCTTTAGCAGCATCAATGCAGCTTCCTCCACCTATTGCGATAATAACATCGCATTGCTCTCTTAAACACAGGTTTAATGCTTCATTAACATGTAAATCTGTGGGCTCTGTATTAACATCTAAGTATGCAGCATAAGAAACATTTAAATCCTCTAGTATTTTTTCGCAACTTCTTACATGTCCTATTTTTTCCATAATACGATCACTAATTAAAAGTACTTTCTTTCCATAAGCTCTCACTTGCTCTCCAAGCTGAGCTAAAGAATTTTCACCATAAAAGACTGAGTTAGGCATACAAAACTTTGAATACCCTTTCATAAAATCCCTCCTTACATTAACGTCACTATTATTAATGCAAGAACCGTGCCAAGTATAAATGCTTAATTCCAAAGGCTTCTTTTAGTTAAAATGTCCATTTTCAAATACACAAGTGTTTGATATATGTCCGATTTTAAAGACACTCGAACTATAATCCGTATTTTTTTAATTTTATGTAAAGAGTAGAACGCTGAATCCCAAGAATTCTCGCGGCAGCAGCCTTATTACCATTCACATCAGCAAGCGCTTTCAAAATAGTGTCTTTTTCACTAGATAAAATATCTTCTCTTACCTTTTTTAAGAGTCTGTTTGTATCACTAGTTTTTTCTGTTGTAAAAGAGCTTGTATCTTTTTTTCGGAAATGAGTAGGTAAGTCTTTTTCCGTAATTTCTTGATTTTCTACTAGACTTACTAACATTTCTACTGTATTAACAAGTTCCCGTATATTTCCTGGCCATTGATATTCTTGTAAATACCGCATTGCTTCAAAAGAAAAGCTTTTTTTAATGATTCCAAACTTTTCACAAAAATTTTTAAGGTGATGGATGAGTAATATCTGAATATCCCCTTTTCTTTCTATAAGTGGTGGAATACTCAAACGAATAATGTTTAAACGATAATATAAATCTTCACGGAACTCTCCCTTCTTAACTAGATCTTCTAATCTTTTATTAGTAGCAGCAATAATTCGTACATCTACATGTTGACTTTTCATTCCTCCGACTCGTTCTACTTCTCTGTCTTGTAATACTCGGAGTATCTTAGCTTGCATAAGTAGGGGCATGTCTCCAATTTCATCTAGAAATAAGGTACCTTTATGAGCTTGTTCAAATTTACCTGGCTTTCCTCCTTTACGTGCTCCTGTAAATGCTCCTTCCTCATAGCCAAATAACTCTGCTTCAAGTAATTGTTCTGGAATAGCGGCACAATTGATACTAACAAAGGGTCCTTCTGAAAATGGGCTAGAATAGTGAATTGCTTTTGCGAATAATTCTTTTCCCGTGCCACTTTCTCCAGTAATTAATACGGTAGAAGGCGTTTTTGCTGCTTTTCTAGCAATCTCTTTTACGGTTTGTATTGCAGGACTTTCTCCAATAATTTGATCAAAATGATTGTTATTCTCTATTTGTTCATGATTAGGCAAATGAGCTTCTGTTACTTTTCGGGACAATTCCTGCATACGTCCTAAAATATTATAAAGCTCACTGACGCCTTCGAAGATAAGCATGCCAATTGCTCCTACAATTTTCCCTTCCTTTCTAATCGGAATGCGATGAACAATCATGTCTTGACCTTGGATACGTTGAACATAACCTCTTTCATCCGTCCCCGTTTCACTAACGATATGCACTCGGGTATTTTCTATAATCTCTGTGACATGTTTTCCAATAGCTTCTTCACGTTTTTTTCCTAAAAAACGGCAGTAGGCAGCATTAAACTCCTTAATAATTCCATCCGTGTCAACAATAACAATCCCCTCATAAGCGCTTTCTAATACAGCATCTAATGTTTCAACAGCATAAAGATTCTCATGTAGGTGCTTTAGATAGTATGAATAAGAATGAAGAATATCCGTTTTAGTTAAGATCCCGACCAATTTTTCTTTTTCATCTATAACAGGTAAAATTTCTACTTGCATTCTCCAAGCTTTGTCAATAGAGTCATGAGGACTAACACTAATTAATGAAGGCTTCATAACTTCTTCAACTTTGGTATTTAGGGAGTGGCACTCAGTCAGGGATCTTATTAATTCCGAAGTTGTTAGCATCCCTACAACTTTCTGCTGTGGGGAAACAACAGGTAATCCCTCAATACCGTGCATATCTAGTAAATGAAAGGCTTCCTTTAATGTTTGACCTACTGTCAGGTTAGCAGAAAGAGGTCTCATCCATCTATGAACAAATTCGTTATTTTTTATTTGGTTATAATCAAGGGGCGTATATTTATTAAAGTCTTGTATCATTATTCATACCTCCTAATCTTAGCTATTAATACAAATGTAGCATTTATTATACATAAAGTTTTTGAAATTGTCTGTGTTTTAGACATAAAAGAAATCTCTTATTACCTATCCGATCATATTCAAATTGGTAGAAAAAGCACCAGTTCAAGACTGCCCAAGACGGTTATATTCCAGCTTTTAGCTGTTCTTTTATGTGCATATTTCCTTATTGGAAAATAAATATGCAGAGGAGGTTAAATATGGTATTATCAACTTTTATTTTAGCTTATTCTTAGTTATTTCTTCCTTAGCTGTAATGCCAAAACCACTATCTATTGTAGAAATATATTTATCTATTTAGTAGTAACAGCTTTAAATATTAATGCTTCTTGGATTATTGAAGAAGAGTTGAAACTCGTTAAAATAACAGATGGTGCTATTAAGTACGCAGCATTTTTACTTAAGAGAAGTATTATGACAATGATTTTAGTGATTCTGGTTAATACGCTTCGTGGATCTAATTCTATATCAAAGGCTTTTTTAATTATACTCGCTTTTACTTTGGTCACTTTTCTTCCTGAAAAATTGCCCCATCACATTACGTTTTTAAGCTTATTATGGGATTCCGCTAATGGCATGTTCGAAGGAGTTTAGTGGATACTTATACAGTAACTGACTAGGAATACTACAAATTAGTTGATCTTTGTATTATATCTTATTTTCTCCACTCACCTATTTTTCCAGTTGTATTACCCATGTGAATAACGAAAGTCATAAGAGTTATATTAATAAGACCGTTTAAATGATATAGGGCTTCTATTTTTGTTATAGGACCTGTAAATGAATATGGAGGAAAAAATGAATAAAGTCTTTTTTATTTTTATGATTATCGGTGTACCTCTTTCAATTATTGGAAGCATTTTTAATTGGAATTATATTTTAATGTTTTTTATTTACTGTGTGACGTTAATTAGCTTGGCTAATTACATTAGACGTTCCACTGAAAGCCTTAGCGTTGTGGTAGGTCCAACAGCAGGTGGATTACTTAACGCCACGTTTGGTAATGCTGCAGAAATTATTATTTCGTTTTTTGCATTAAGTAAAGGATTAAACACAATAGTCATTTCCTCAATTACTGGAGCAGTTCTTGTTAATCTTCTTTTTGCTAGTGGAATATCCATGATCGTGGGAGGCATTCGATTTAAAAAGCAAAAATTTAGTGTATTTAAAACACGCCATAATACTTCACTATTGATGTTTGCTATTATCGTAACTTTTGTATTACCATTTATCTTTGCAAAACGCTTGGATGATAAAGATATGCAGGTTCTATCGACGTCTTTTGCTATTGTGATGCTGACCATTTACCTGCTTGCTCTTCTTTTTAAACTCGTTACCCATAAAGGGATTTTTACTGGAAACGCAGAAGAAAATGGAGAGGAACCAGAGTGGGGAAAAAAGAAAGCAATAGTTGTGCTGGGACTAGCCACAATTGCCCTAGCTTATACCAGTGAAAAACTTGTTGGCACCCTTGAACCGGTAGGTACTGCATTAGGCTGGAGTCACGTCTTCATTGGAATTATTGTTGTTGCCATAGTGGGAAGTGCTGCAGAGTACGTGTCGGCAATTGCAATGGCCTATAATAATAGAATGGACTTAATGGTGGAGATTTCCATTGGTTCAACCGTCCAAACAGCCATGTTTGTTGCTCCCATACTCGTTCTTTTTTCATATTTGTTCAACTTTTTGCCTCTTGTGTTTAATACAGCCGAAATGATTGCTATGATCCTTGCCGCTCTTATGACAGTGACTATTGTAAACGACGGTGATTCAAACTGGTTCGAAGGTGTGTTACTTATTGGTACATACATTGCAATAGGCTTCAGCTTCTATCTTTTATAAAATTCCTGCAAGAAAAAAGTGAAAATTCCAGCTTATATGGACGAGGTATACGATCATGTATAAACATAAAAAGCGAGATCTTGGTAGACAAGAGCTCGTTTTTTATGTACGTTTTGTCTATAAGTATTTAAAATAAGCTATACACTCGTAGTTTTAAAACAGATTTATTAAATTGTTTTTAAATCTTTCGTCCAAAAGCTTTCGTATTAATATTTTTTTCATCTAAAAAACTCTCTATCTTTTTTTGTTCTCTTCCATTTACACCTTTATTTTTATTCATAAGAGACTCAATTTCTGTTTCAGAAAAATCTCCTTCACTCATATGCTCAATCATATCATCGATTGCTTGATCCAGTTCATCTAAAATTTGATTGGAACCCATAATATAGTGGCTAATTCTTTCTGAATCTTTTTTATATCTTATGGTAAAGTATTGTGAGATATGTAGGTAGAAAAGTTATAATCATTTTCTTTGACTAGATCTTTTAATTGTTCGAATTTTTCCACTTCAGCTCTACTTAATTTTTGATTGGAATCCATAATTTCTTCAAATTGATCACTAATGTTGTATAAATCCTCGCTAGTATCTAAGTATGTCTTTATACTTTCTTTCATTTCCTTTTCATCAATTACGGCATTATTTTTCGATGAACTAAATATGGAAGTTGGTAATACAATTTCTTCACTAGTTTCTTTTGTACTTTCCTGATAAGAACAAGCACTTAGTAAAAAAATAATTATTAAGCTAAAACAAAGTTTCTTCAATTCAAACGCTCCCTTTAATAATGTATTAGTTCCATTAATTCACATAGAAAATTTCAACATAAATATCTCCATAGTACTATACATCTAGAGGCGTGCATTACAAAATAATCTTCCGCTAAATGAATGTAGCAAAAAATGTTAAGTTCAAGACCGTGAAGATGCCAATGAATATGGGGAATGTGAAACCGTGATGATCGATATCGGCGGAGGATCGATTGATGTCGTTATTTTATCAGAAGGATTAAAGGCGGCAAACAGCCGTGAATCATTTCAAAGTATTGAAGGCAGCGCATATTGACAAGCTGCAAAAAGAGAAATTGAAATCCCCTGGGTTGTTTACAGATTTGCGTGCCTTTGATCAGTTTATTTTAGATAATTATAGCAAATAAAAATTCGAGTTTAAAAATGAAAATACAGGTGAATCCATTGATTTAACAACTCAAATTACATCTTCTTTAAAAGACTATGTGGAAATTTTACTAGCGAAGTTAAATGATGTGGCCCCACCGCCAGCAAATAAAATCCGAAAATATGTATATAGTGGTGGTATTGCTCCGATACTAGAAGTAGCCATTATGACAAGTATGAGTGAAAAGATTGGCGAAGAACGTACAGAGAAATATCATAAAGTCCCAGAAGAAAGCCGTTAAATCTTAACAGCGTAGGTGATAACCATGTCAGAGCGTCAAAACGCCTTTACGATTAAAACCAATACGTTAAGTGATGAAGTCTATGACATACTCGCAAAGTATGCGAAGTCTCGTAAATTAGGAGATTATATTTCGTCTTTAATTGTTTGTGATCTCCATCCGGTATCTACAAACCAAGTAGAAACGGGGCATAGAACAGAACAGCTTCTCGAACATATTAATGCCGAACTACAGGAGTTAAAACAATTACTGCAAGCTAATGAGTTTGCGGGTAAAAGAGAAGACTACAGAAAGTCACGGCATCAAAGAAGGTAAAATCGTGGATTCAGAAAACGTATCTGGATCTTTAGATGACGATGATCTCGAAGAATATAGCGACTTTTAAAAATATAAAAGAGAGAACTGCCTTTGTACAGGGTCAGTTCTCTCTTTTTCTTTTGCAAGGTTTCTAACGTTACTTTCCAAATGAGCGTTCTTTGAATGTAAATTCTCGTTCCCTAGAAAGCTTTATTTTCTTACAGTGGTTTTTATTCATATTATTAAGTACCTTCACAGTTTAATTAAATTAGCTTTATAGATTCTTGAACTACTCCCCCATGGGTGATAACCATTACCTATATATGAAAAATCATACTTTTCATAGTATCCAACGTGGTCTGTGCATAAATAAAGATTATCAAACCCAGCATCTTTCGTATCTTCTTTCAGTTTCAAAAGAAGTTTTTCACCTAAGGAATTACCTCGATAATTCTCTTCAATATAAAGAGCACATACCCAGGGCCATAAATCCATACGGCTTATAAAATCATTGGTAATAAGCCCTGCACAGCCAATAATTTTCCCTTCATTTTCTAACAGATACCAGACTGGAAGACAACTATTTGTTTTTAAGCTATATGTAATACAGTCTTCGTAAAGTTTTAAACTATCTTTACTCGCCCACTTACTCTGAATATATTCGATAGCTTTATCTTTGTACTCTACATGTTCTTTAATATTAATGATTTGCATACCGAGTGCTCCTTTACAAAAAATAAAACCTTTGATTTACATAAAGGATCTTATAGACGCCCTTTCAATGCAGGTTTGTTTGTTGCTTCTTCAAATAAAATCTATCTTTAACACCATTATTTTAGCTGTATGTTTAATACAAAAATCCGTCAGAAAAGCGGAAAACTACTAGAATGTGAACTCACCAAAAGCCTCCATCTGAGTGGATAATTTGTCCGGTAATCCATTCAGCCTCTTCACTTGCTAAAAAGACAATCAATCTGGCGGCATCTCTCGGCTCACCAAGTCGACCCATTGGGAACTTCGGCAGTAAAGCTTCCTTCAACTCACTGTTAGTTGGTCCAGGATCTACAGCATTGACAGTAATTTTAAGAGGTGCTAATTCAATAGCGACTGATTTAGTAAATGTAGAAACCGCACCTTTGGTTGCAACATAAGCCAAATTTCCAGGTTCAGGTGACTTATCTTGACCTGACACCATATTAATAATTCGACCGCCGCGCTTGCCTTCAATTTGTCTAGCAAACTCAACTGTTAAAAGACATGTTCCTCTAACATTTACGTTATAATGAGCGTCGAGAGTATCAGCATCTATAGAACGAAAATCTACGTCCACAGAATGTGTTGCATTATTTACAAGAATTGATGGAGAACCCAGTTTGTGTTGAACTGCATCAAGTAGCTTTTTTGGTGCAGCGGTTTCGGATAAGTCCAATTCCATTGATTCACATCGTACTCCTAGACTGCGAATTTCCTCCATAAGATGCTTCGACCAATTGAAATCATCCTCACTGAAATAATTCATCGAACGATCATATTTTGACCAATGAGTGAAAAAAACATCTGCCCCTTCCCTAGCTAATTCCCGACATATCTCAGTACCGATACCCTGGACTCGACTAGCACCAGTAACAATCGCAATTTTATTCATTAATCGTTTCATAAAGCATCTCCTCAAGGAAAGATAAAACTCAAGCTCTTTTCTATTTACAGAGGATTTATCAACCTCGTACAACCTTGTGCAGAGCTCTCCATAGTAATTATTTATTCTTATTTCACCTTACATAAGTAGTTTTCCATACGTGGATTCAACTTTCCTGCCCTATTTTAGTCAATCCAGAACATATTATAGGTAACAAACTCTCGATTTTTAACAAGTTTATGTTCTTTCTCTTCCCTTAGTGATATTTTCATGGTCTTTATATTTGACTCTGTGACAAAAAGGTAAAGAGATAGGTAAAATAATGGATTCCCCAAATAAAATTTCAAAAGGAAATATCCTCATTTTAGAGAACTGAATAAAGGGCTGCTTTTCATTTTTCTAACACTTAAAAGGAGGTACGCTGATGAATGAACAGATACTAAAAATTGATAACGTGGAGATTTGTACAGAAAGTTTTGGGAACCCTAAAAACCCTGCTGTACTTTTAATAATGGGAGCGATGTCCTCGCTAGATTGGTGGGATGAAGACTTCTGTCTTCGCCTCTCTGAACGGGATAGATTTGTTATTCGTTACGACCATCGTGATCTAGGCCGATCTACCACTTATCCACCCGGTACTTCTAACTATACAATAACGGATATGGCTGATGATGCAATGGGCGTTTTAGATGCTTATTCTGTAGAAAAAGCTCATATTGTGGGCATGTCTTTGGGTGGAATGATAGGTCAAATCCTTGCTCTTAGATATCCAGAACGTATAGACTCCCTTACTTTAATTGCATCAAGTGTATTTGGAACGGCGGCGGAAAAATTGCCGCCAATGGATCAGCGCATACTTGATTATCACACGAAGAGCACTTCCATAGACTGGTCAAATCAAGAGGCAACCGTTCACTACCTTGCAGGTGGATGGAAAACTTTAAGTGGAACAAAATCTTATGAAGAGGAAAGAATGTATAAGTTAGCAAAAAGAGAAGCTGCCCGCGCCAAACAGCTGCCGAGTAGATTTAACCATGCTTTGCTTCAAGGAGGAGGCCAATATTATGACAGATCGAGTGAAATTACTATACCTGCGCTTATAATTCATGGAACAAAAGATCCGGCGCTGCCATACGCACATGGGCTTGCTCTTGCAAATGCTATTTCTCATGCTAAATTAATAGCTCTTGAGGGTACAGGACATGAGGTTCATAGTGAGGACTGGCCACAAATTATCGAATCAATTGTGGCTATTAGCTCCTAAAAACAAACTAGTCTGTGCCCCAAAATTCCAAGGAAAGCCGTTGATTCAGAAGAAAATTCAATTAATTTTTATCTAAGTAAAGCGAGAGAAATGCAGGCGGCAAAGCACTTTTTCAAGAAAGCTTTGCCGCCTTTTCGTATTTCAAAGTTCTTTCCTTCTACTCACAGTAGACAAAAACATACTTTATAGCAAAAGTTATTTTGTACAAAACTAATAATATAGTAAAGCTTATCAGAAGTGCCTATACCTTTTCAAAACTTCATATTTACGATACACTGATAATTCGCTAAATATCCACATAAAGGTACTAAGGCTAGCTCTCTTTCAGAAGATGAAACGTTAAAATATTGGTTTGAGGGTAAGAATACACTAGAGAAAAGCTTTCTTTACAATGCTATTTATTTAACAATATTAGTGCCTAATGCTGAAGGTTACAGCTTTAAAATAGACAATCAAAAATTTTCAGTGTCCAGAGAAGAAATGGAATAGTTTATTTCCAAAAACATTCAAACTTTATCAGATAGCAATGAGTTATTTGATAAAGAAAAAACACATCAATTTATAGATAATAACAATGAAAAGATAAATAAAACAGTTAAATCCGCAGCTATTCGAACACAATTTTTTAAGAGTGTTCCTATAGTAAAAGAATAACAGCAAATAAAGAGCCTGATTTAAGGCTCTTTATTTGCTGTTTATTTACTTAAATAATCTTTTAAATTAAATAAAAGCTCCAAAAAGTCACGAATCAAGGAAGCTTTTTACAGAAGTTAAGAAAGCTGATAACTTTCCTGTATGCACATCATGTCCAGCCCCCTCTATTGTTACTAATTTGCAACTTGGAATGCGTTTAGAAACTTCCTGCAATTTATCTTGAGGAATATGACTGGCTCCTCCTCCTATGATGAGAGTAGGTGCGATTATATCTGTAAGGCTTGCCCACCAATTAGGATTCGGATTGTTCAGTTGTTGAAGAATCGAAGGTACAACCTTCCAGTCAAACGGTAGAGAACCAGGAGGTTTGGAAGGAATTTCGTACTTCTCTCCTGTAAAAGGTGGAGGTGTATCTTCAACAATTAACCGCTCTACCCTTGATGGAAATGTCTCGGAAAAAAGATAGGACACCGTACCACCCATAGAATGACCAATTAACGTAAAGCGCTCCAATTTCATCGCATTTACAAACTGAAGCAAGTCATCACACATGAGTTCAAACGTATACGTGCCGGTTCTTTCGCTTCCACCGTGTCCTCGCTGATCTAAAGCTAAAAACCGATATTCCTTTCCTAATACAGCTGCTACTTCGTCCCACGATTCTGCACTCATTCCTAAAGCGTGAAGTGCAACAATAGTGGGTGCTGAGGCTTCCCCAGCCTCTCGATATTGAAAAGTTAAACCATTTAGCTCAATTTGATTCACTCGTACTTCCAAATCAGATCAACTCCTAATTTAGATTTAACCAATTAAGATCTCGTTTGTTAAGGTTCATCTATATATTAGTGAAATAATGAAGATTTCCTTCAACTCTTATCTTATTAAAAATAATATTAGATTATTTTACGTATTCTTTATAAATCTTTAGTCAGCATAATGTACCTAGAGTTTCTTACTTTTAATCCCCTTATAACTTAACCCGAAGGTATTACAAGCCAATTGAATAAAAGATTGCAGAGGAAGAGACATAAATTTATCTTTATGCCAAAACATTTGTGTGTAAAGAGGTGTATCAACTTTATTACAAACTAATTCTTTTAATATCCCTTTCTCAACCTCTGCTTTTACTACTACTTCGGGCAATATGGCAATACCTAAATCTAACATCACACATTGCTTAATAGCTTCTACGCTTACAAATTCAAATTTAGTTGATGTACAAATACCTGCCTCACGAAATAAGTTTTCTAATACTACACGATATGAACACCCTGATTCAGTATACAAAAGTGTCTCACGCTCAAGGTCTTCTAAATAAATTTCCGCTTTATCAGCTAAAGGATGATTAGGTGAAGCAACAATTGTTAATTTTTCTTCGACAAGACATTGCATATGTAAATTTGTATCTTGATGCTGAATAGGTTCCATTGTAAAAGCAATATCAAGAGTTCCATCTAGTAGCTGCGCTCGTGTTTGTTCTTGAGAGTAAATGGGTTTAAAAATCATTTTAACCTTTGGAAATTGGTCCTTAAACTCTTTCAATATTGGAGGTAATCTATACGTGCACTGGCTTTCAGAAGATCCAATGATAAGCGTACCCGAAGGTTCCTCCACTCCACTTACAGCGTTTTTTACTTCCTTAGTCAATTGAATCATTTTATCGGCATACCTTTTAAACTCTATACCAGCCTCGGTTAAGACTAATCTCTTCCCTAACCGTTCAAATAGTGGGGTTTCAAGTTCATTTTCAAGAGCTTTTATTTGAGCAGTAACGCTTGATTGTGCAAAATTCAAAATTTTAGCCGTATATGTAAAATTCAAGTTTTCTGCAGCTGTTTTGAATGTAATCAGTTGTTTTATTTCGATTTTCCTCACCTCTATATGATCGAATATTCCGATTGTTTCAATCGGAATGTTCATCTGTTACGATTATTAATTTCATTATAAAATATGGTAAATCGAACCACAACATACTAAATCTAAAGAAATAAGGGGAAATCATAATGACTATAAAAAAAGAAAATACAAAGGAATCAATCAGTCTAACACCAAAAGATACAAGTGAAAAAAACTTCAAATACTATTGGAATGAGATTATTCGAGCGCTTATCGTAACTAAATAATTAAGACTAATCAATTTTTTGTTGTAAATTCAATTCACACGTTCAAAATTATTCCTAAAAACAAGAAGAAAACCTTTAATTAAAGGTTCTCTTTTGCTGTTTTAATAAGCTACATTAAAATTGCAGTACCGGTTAGATATAAAATTTATTTATTTTTGTATCTAATAATTTCCCTTTACAAAACGTATCGCTTTATCTAATTTGGAAGTTCTTAAAACCACTTCTTTATCATCTTTATTGACGAGAATATAAAAACCACATAGGCATCTTCGTATTTTCAATTAATAAAACTTGTTCATGCTTAGGATCACCTTTAATCGCATAAATAAAGTCCCCATTTTGTATTTTGCCAAAGGCTCTAAAATATTTCTTAGAGTTATATTTTGTTTGATCAGCCATCTCCCTACATTCATAATTCCCATATGTATCACTTAAAAACTTTGTGTCAAACATATTCTCCTCTTTCGTTACATAAAAACTCTCGGAGAAAAAATATATACTTAATGCCCCTACAATTGTTATACAACTAACTAAACCCCATCGAATTTTTTTATTCATTTTTAACCTCTAAAAAATAATTTTTCATTTAAACAAAAGATCAACTCCTTCTCGATCATAATCTAAAATCCAATGATTATATTCTTCATAAAGAAAAAATATAGCTTCTTTATTAGAGGCTAAAATATCACATCCACGATCATCATATAAATGAAAAATGATTTTCTTAGAAAGATTAACAAAATAAATATCATAGCCACTTTTTGAGTTGTTTTTAAGAATAGTAGATGGATGAGCAAAGTCTTCATAACTAATGGCTTTTAAAAGTTGTGTATATTTTAATTCTTTTTTCTTACAAGAAAGTGCAAAGCGATGAGTGACAGATTGGTCATCTTCTTCTTGGAATACACTCGTTAAAAGCTGATGGTTTAATTGGTATAGCCGCTTTTTATCTTTTACGTATTTTGAATATACGTTTAAAGGTCTCTTTCGGAGAAAAATATCTTTTTTGATAGAATGTACGTCCGTAATAAAAAGAATTTCATCTTCCTCTCCAAATGTCTTGTCAAATAGTTTAATGGATCGATGAAAAGCCTGCTTCAAGTATTGCTTGTCGTAGTATGGTATTAATGGATCTGATATTTCAAAGCGAATGCTATACTTCCAAGAATAAAACAAGGCAGGCCTTAAAATTAGTCCTCTAAAATATTTCTCTAAAAATGAAGATAGATTAGTAGTATTCAAATAATTTCCTCTGTAGCTTTTCGTTTTAGTTTAACGTATTTCCTGAAAGACAAGTAGTCAAATTAAATAATCCTCATCTTTTTTGAGCTACCTTTTTTATTAACTGATTTTTATTATTTTTGTCTTTAACAACAATGTACTCTTTTGTTCCCTTTACTGAATAAATTTTTGAACCCACTGTAAAATAGTTTGATTGATTATTACCTTTGGGCATCTTACTTGCTTTAGTTTTCTTTTCTATCGTTCCTAGTTGTTGTCCTATCTCTTGCTTTTCACCTAACTTATCTTCTGTTCCATTATATTCCTTATTTTCAACTGCCACAATGATAGCAGAGCTTGCTGTATTTGTTTCTGTACTTTCCTAATTACAGGCAGTTAGAACAGTTAAATAAACTACTGATAGAAAAGTGAGTGTTTTCTCCATAATAGCCTCCAGAAATCCTTTTTCCTTACGTTTTAACTAACATCAACATTAAATAAGATATACCAAGTTCAGTTACTTGCCGTAATGTATTCGAAAATAAAAAACCTTAAAAGTTCTGTCACGCGAACTTTTCGGGGTCCTCAACGTAAAAATCTACATAACAGGGGATTAACTCACTGTGATCAGCTAGCCTATGGAATATATATGCTCCATTTGACGTACCTGGAGAATTCTTTATGGCCCTAGAGTTAACAGAGGGATCACTAAAAAATGTGAAAGGTGCTGTGCATTACTCAAAAGCTTTTTCAGAGTAAGTACTAACTGATTAGATAAATACTATATAAAAAGAGGTTGTCCTGAAAATAATGTTATAGTATTTTCTATGGACAGCCTCTCTTTTATTTATTTGATATTATTAAAGCGGTGGATTTTCCACGCCTAAATGAACCCAATCTTCTTTTGGCGGTCCATAAACTCCAGCAGGTTTTATTCCTGCTTGACGCATAAGAACTGTGATCTGCCCTCGATGATGAACAATATGCTTGATTAATCCCATTAAGATTGTGGCATTTGATTGCTGTCTTCCGAACGCTTCTTGTGTATGTCCTAGAGATTTATTTGTCCATTGTTGTTCAATAATTTTAGCAGCGTGAGAACTTACATTTTTAAAGGTTATGGCAATTTCCTGTGCTGAAGATGGAACGCTTGCTGTACTTTCGATCCTGTCTATATTTAACCCAAACTCAGTTAGGTAATCCGGAATATTTGTTGTAAAATGCCAAGCAATTCTTCCTAACGTACGCCCTTCAGGATACACTTGTTGTTCTAATGAATCATCTGTCAAGCTATCTAACACTTTTTGAGTTAGTATAGCTTCATTGTTCCATTCTTTGATAAAATCTGAAATGGTACTATACATGTAAAAGGCCTCCCATTATAAATCTAATCTAAATTAATACTTAAATAATATCATAGAAGAAAAATAAGTTGTCTTATTTAATAAAGAAAGGAGTTTCTATGTTATTTAAAGCTACTACTCAAAAAAATATGATTTTTCCTTTATTGCTGTTAAAGGTTTTATTATTCGTTCAAGTGTTTCAACATAATAAAGTAGTTGCCTTTTTACTTCTTTTTGCTACCCTTTGTTCGTTGCTTTCACTTTTTATAAGGTATGAATTTAAAATAGACAAAAATACTTTAACCTATAAAACATATATATTAAGGTTTAAAGTATATGAAAAAGCAGTTAAACCAATGGACATTCAAAGAATCGTGTTTAAGCGCGTAAGTTGGAAAACAGAATTAGCAATAGTCCGAGTGGAAAACGGCTGGAATATGCGAATATCGTTATTTAATCCACCAAACGTTTTTAAGGAGTTAGAAACATTTGCAGGCGAATTTAATATACGTGTTCAGAAAACATCAGATTATAAACTTCTAGAGAAAACCTCTTGAATTTCGCTCCCTTTAGAATGCATTAACTTTATGTATACATTATAAAAAGTTAGCCCGCCTAATCATCAGCAGTTATTCATTTCTAATTAAGCTGCTTTCGGACTTCTTTGCTACTACAAAGAATTAGCAAAGGGTCCTTTTCTTCTTTTAGAATCCTACTTTAAGCAAGCTATCATGAAATTTTGCCTCCTTTCCCCGCATCAACCTCTCGCCCTACTTAAAAATAGTCTCCAAGACCATTCCGTTTAACATTATTTGGATGTACAGTTTACATAGAATGCTTTTTAAGAGGTGATTATTCTGTATATATCGAAAAAGCTTGGTATTTTAAGCTGGTTTGCTACTTGCTTGTATTTTTTGATTGAACCATTCTTCATTTTGACTTCAGCCGCTCCCTACAGTTTTTTAAATCACGCAATGAGTGATCTTGGCGTCACTTCTTGTGGAAACTATACCTATTCAATTGCACCTCATGAAATTTGCTTTCCTCACCATTTCTGGATGAATGCATTGTTTATTATTAACGGATTAACACTTTCAATTGGTATTTTGTATATTTCACAAAACCTAAAGAATACAAAAATAAACCGACTAGCAACAGCTTTTATTCTTATATTAGCTTTAGGAAATATTGCTTCTGGCTTTATACCGGCTGATATAAATTTATTTTGGCATTCAATACTTGCTCAAATTGGCATGGTTACTGTTTTAGCTGGTCTTTGGATATATGCATCATCTTTAAAAAGCGGCAAGTATTGGACTTATAGCTGCTTAGTCTCCTTACTAGTCATTCTTATACTCATTATGTTTATATTTTTTATTCCTATGCCTACCGGTCTACTGCAAAGGTTATTTTATTTAGTAATTTTTATATGGGGCACCGTGCTTTTCTTTATTTTGAGCAAATAATCCATTATCACTCTATTTCACAAGAGCTGTACAGCGTTATATTGAACTATTTGTCATCTTTAAAAGCAAAAAGTCCATAGGGGTATCTCCCTATGGACTTTTTGTACGATTTCGTTAGATAAATTCCCTTAATAATTCTTTAGATTTCTTTCCGCTGAAACCAAAATAATTACCAATAAGTTTTACGTATTCTGTGTAGGTAACTTTTCTGCTTAAAGCCGTTTCCCACCATCTTTTTGGATTATAATAACGGCTTCCACTAGAACAATAGGTTAATTGGATTGGGGTATCCTTAAATTCTTTATTAAAATTTTTTTCTACCCTTTTCATATGATAGTTTGAAGAAACAACGATAGCGGATTGAAAATGATAGTTCATCATTAGCCTTTTTGTGAATTTAGCATTTTCTGTAGTACTTGTAGCGTGATTTTCTAATATAATTGAACCCTCAGGTATCCCTGAGTCTTTGGCTTGCTGATAGAAGTTATTCTCTTGACCATTCGAAAGAATTAAATGAGAAGCATAGCCTTTTTTATATAATTTAATTCCTTTCTCCAGTCGATCATTATCACCACTTAACACAATAATCACATCAGACTTTACAGGATTTTCGTTTACCACAAGCTCTTTCCCCGCAACCAAAAAAAAGATAACCCCTAATCCCAGCATGAATATACTAATTTTTATCCTTTTACCTTTAATTTTTTGCATATAGACCCTCATTTAAAAAGTTCACTTCATATCGTATCACAAAGCTCAATATTCATAAAAATAAAAAGGTAATCTTCAAAATTTTTTTGCACTCTGCAAGTAATAAATACACAGCTTTTATATAAAAATTAGCAGTTACTAATTCTTGCTCGTTTTATGCTGTCTTTTTAACAGCAAAAAGGCAGCTACAATTTAGCTGTCCTTTAACTTTATACTTGATATTCGTTTGACAAAAATTAGCTGGAATTAAGCTTTCCAATAACGATCATATAGATTTTGCATGTGAAAATTCATGATTCTCACGGCTTCTTCTTCATCATGTTGTTCAATTGCATTAATGAGTAATTTATGCTCATTAAAATTAACTTCTCTATAGTCAGGTCTCGTTACGGTTCGATCTCTTATAAACTTCCACATTTCCTGCTGTTTCATCGCATTGCTAATAGCTGCCATAATGCTAATAAATAAATCATTATGAGAAGCCTTTGCTATACCATTATGTAGCGCCTCATCTGTTTCAGGTACATACACGCCTGCGTTTGTTTCTTCCTCCATCTTATCAATTGTTGCACGCAGTTCCTTAATATCTTCTTCTGTAGCTCTCAAAGCTGCAAAGCGTACAATAAGAGGTTCTATGTTCATTCTTGCTTCAACAATGTCTTCAGGGGAGGTAGATTCCGTTAAAAGTGTTGATTGAGAATTTTCAGTCTCTGTTTGAAATTCTTTAACGTATACACCTTCTCCTTGACGAGAATAAATAAAACCGTTTAATTCTAGTGCGCTAAGGGCTTGTCTAACAGGCACTCGACTTACACCAAATTGTTCACATAGCTGCCTTTCAGCAGGAAGTTTATCTCCTACTTGAAACGCCCCAGATTGAATTTCAGAAAGAATTTGATTATAAATTTGAATATATAATTTGTTATTGGAAACTGGATTAAAACTAATGGAAATCACTTCTCTCTATAATTATTAACTCATTTTATTCATAATTAAGTAGACATAATTTATTATATACTGTTCTATTTTTAGGGGCAACAAGCCTAGCTTTTTCTAACAAAAAAATCCTTATTTATGTAGTCAGTTTCCTATTCTACTAATGATTTTATCAAAAAACAGCTATACAGGCACACCCTAATGGCATGCCTGTATAACGAACCTGAATATCAATCCATATGTAGGCCACCGCTTATATCAATTTCTTCTCCTGTAATATAAGAGGCTTCTTTGGAAGCTAAGAATGCAATTGTTGCTGCAATTTCTTTCACTTCACCTGGTCTACCCATAGGGATACTATCGATCACAGATTTTGCATCTTCCTCGGGAAGTGATTTCCAAATTTCTGTATTAACTAGTCCAGGAGCCACACAGTTAACTGTAATACCATCTAGAGCTACTTCACGTGCTAAGTTCTTTGAAAAGCCTAGTACTGCTGCCTTGGATGCAGAATAGTGCGGTCCACCAAATACTCCTCCACCTCTTTTAGCTGAAACAGAAGAAAGGCTGATAATTCGACCATACTTTTGGTTTTTCATCGTTTCTAATACTGCTTGCGTACATAGGAACAAACCAAACATATTGACGTTAAACACTTTTGTGATGTCTTCAAGCGTCATATCTTGAACTGTAACTTTTTGCGAAATCCCTGCATTATTAACTAAAATATCAATTCTGCCGAATACTTCAAGCGTTCTCTTCACCATTGCATCACAAGAATTTTTACTTGTTACATTTAACTCTACCCCTAAAGCTTTCCCGCCAGCTTCTCTTATTTCATTTACTGTATCTTGTACACCATCAAAATTAATATCAGCTATAACAACTGCGGCTCCTTGTTCCGCAAGCGTTAGGGCAATTGTACGTCCAATCCCTTTTTTAGAACCACTACCGGTAATAATCGCTACTTTCTCTTTTAAATCGAACATATTATACTTCCCCCATCTTATCAACTTTATCTATTTCGTTCAATTAATCTTAAATCAGCTCTTTAGCCGTTTTGATAATATTTTCTACAGTAATTCCATTTAACTCTAATAGTTTTTCATAAGGTGCCGATTGTCCAAATTGATCCTGTACACCAATTCTTCGAACTGTACCTTTTCCTTCTTCCGCAACTACTTCGCATACGGCACTACCAAGACCATTTAGAATATTATGATCTTCAACTGTAATAATTTTGCCGATATTTAAACAATCGACCACTGCTTCTCGATCTAATGGTTTAATGGTATGCATATCTAGTAGTTTCACGGATATTCCTTGTTTTTCTAATTCTTTAGTTGCTTCTAACGCGAGTCGTACTGTATCACCGTTGGCAATAATAGCTATATCGCTTCCATCCTTGATTTGCTTGGCCTTCCCAATTGTAAACTCTTCATTTTCATCATAAATAATTGGGACAGTATCGCGAGTAAAACGAAGATAGACAGGTCCATATACCTTAGCAGCTTGTTCGACTAACTTTCTAGTAGAATAATAGTCAGCTCCCATAATTACTGTCATATTTGGAACCGATCTCAATACACCCATATCTTCTATAGCTTGATGACTTCCCCCATCATTAGCTGGAGTAAGACCGCCATGTGAACAAGCAATCTTTACATTTAAGTTGGGGTAACAGACTTCTTGTCTAATTTGTTCAAGCATTCTTAAGGAGCCAAAAACTGCGTAAGTGCTTACAAATGGAATTTTACCGGTTGTCGCAAGACCAGCTGCTAACCCGGCTGCATTCTGTTCTGCAATCCCGACATTAATATGCTGATCGGGTAATTGTTTGATAAAGTTTACCGTTTTACACGACTTAGCAATATCCACATCAATGACATAAATATTTTTGTTTTCTTTACCTAACTTTACGATTTCATCCCCAAAAGCTTCTCTCGTAGCTTTTTTTACTGTAAGATCTTTTTCCAGTATGCTCATTATTTTAAACCTCCTGCCACTTCTTCCATTGCTTGATGATATTGTTCTTCATTAGGAGCAACTCCGTGCCAATCAGCCACATCCTCCATAAAAGAAACTCCTTTTCCTTTTACCGTGTCACAGATGATACATTTTGGTTTTCCATTCTTCGCGGTTCTTACTTCATCCAATGTGTCAACAATCTCTTCCATAGAATGTCCATTGATTCGCTTTGTTTCAAATCCAAATGCATCAAATTTTTTCTCTAAATCTTGTAAAGACATAATTTCATCACAAAATCCATCAATTTGAAGTCTATTATTATCCACGAATACCACTAAATTATCTAATTGATATTTAACTGCGGTTTGAGCAGCTTCCCAAATTTGCCCTTCTTGACACTCTCCATTTCCTACTAATGTAAAAACCCTATAGTCTTTAAAATCACGTTTTCCTGCTATTTCCATTCCAACTCCGCAAGAAAGGCCTTGGTCTAAGGAACCTGTAGAGATATCAAAGCCTTTACACTTTTTCATATCTGGATGTTCTTGAAATGGAGAACCGTATTCCCTTAATGTGTATATCGTTTCGTAAGGAACAAAACCACGTAAAGCTAAAGCTGAGTATTGAATAGGATAAACATGGCCTTTGGAGAGTACGAATCTATCGCGATCCTCCCAATTAGGATTGTTTGGGTCAACATTCATTTCCTTAAAATAAAGCGTTGCCATAATATCAGCTGCAGAAAGTGAGCCTCCTGGATGGCCAGATTGTGCTCCATAAATCATCGTAAGGGCTGTTTTTCTTAATTCAATAGCTTTTTCTTTTAATTCTTGAATACTAATGTCTTTCATTTTTAGTCACCTCATTAAATTATGACTTGCTGTTTTGCTAAAGGATATATTGGTTATGATATAAATTAGTACACTTAGGTAACTTGTATAATAAGTGACTTTGTGATTTGAGTGTACATCTGAATTGCGAATTCATCAACAACAAGACTGAATTATTAGAATTTTTATTTAAAATAAATTAATTCTTGGAAAGCAACAGATGAATGTATCAATCACTTTCTCTAAGATTTTCAAGCAAAGTGTATAAAACAAGTAATGCCCACTCTCTAATCAGCGGGGTTGGTTATTTAAAGTAAAAAAATAAGTAATGCTCCTATTTCAGAAGCATTACTTATTTTTTGTAGATTAATTAGTAAATCCTATATATAACCAACAGCCTTATCAAAAAACGACTATGCTTTTGCACTAGAATTATTGCTGCTTATTACATCTTGGCTACCAGATTTAATGTTTCTAGCTACTAGTAAACCTACTATCCCTGATATCCCTAAAATAATAAAGATATAGTTGTAGCTTGTAACGAGAGCAATAAGCGTTGACGAAATAATACTTCCGAAATAGCGAAATGTTGAGTAAATGCCAGATGCTGTGGCAGATTCCTCTTTACTTACTGAGTCAAGCGAAGCAACCTGCATGCTTGTTAAGCCTACTCCTGTAGAAAAACCGCCAACAATTAAAGCCACTGTAAGAAAAAGAATAGACCCAACGTTTTCTAAGGATAGAAAAAGAATATTAGAGACAATAATCATAGCAAAAGAAAACCCTATAACTTTTTTAGAACTAAACTTATTGTTTAATAATCCCCCTATCCAGCCGCTTAAAGACATTGAAATCGAAAAAATCGATAAAACAATACCTGTTTGTGCTGTAGAGAAGTGAAATTGAACCTTCATTAATAGAGGCATAATTAATAAAATCACATACATAACAAAATTGCTGAGCATAATAGATAAATTAGCGCTTGTAAAGGTGGAATTTTTAAATAAAGAAAAATCGATAATCGGATTTTCCGCCATATTTTCCCTTTTAATAAACAAGATTGAAGATAGAATAAATATTATTCCCATTATTAAAGCCTTAGTAAATTCCATACCGTGTGTTAATAAAATTAAAAAAGAAATGCTAATTGCTAAATAAATGGAACCTTGAATATCTAAAGGGCTTGCTTCTCTTTTAAAATTAGATTTAGGAATCATAACTATTCCACTAATTAAAGCTAAGAAAAGAAAAGGAACATTCACCCAGAATATAGCTTCCAAGTTAAAGTTTTCAATTAATACAGATCCTAGTAATGGTCCAATTGCAGCCCCTAAGCCCATTCCCATTCCAAATATACCTAAAACTTTAGGGAGCCGCTCTTTTGGTACAACATATCTAATGATTGCTATAGTGTTGGGAGTAAGTAAAGCTCCTCCTACTGCCTGCAGTGATCGAAAAATAATGAGGGAAATGAGATTAGTTGAAAATATACAGCCTAAAGATGCTATAAGAAAGAACACTATACCCCATAAATAGATATTTCTATTTCCATATAAATCTCCTAGCTTTCCAGCGATAGGCTGAGTAACAGCCATTACAATTAAATAAATAGTTACTACCCAAGAAATATTTGCAAGTGGTTCATTGAAATGAGCTGATATGGTTGATAGAGCAACAGCAATCATTGTCGAATTTATTGGTACAAGAAATGTCCCAATTAATAATGAAATAATTAAGATAAGCTCTTTATGTTTACCCAAACATTATTGCCTCCTTTTAATGGAGAGAAATTCCTTTTATAAACGTTTTTACACTGTTTTTTATCATATCTTGATAATCTGCATGTAAGGCTTTGTCTCCAAAATTTAGTTTATACATAAAATATCCCCAATACGTACTTAGAAAAATCTCTGCTTGTGTACAAGAATCTAATTCTTTGATGTAACCTTTCCTTTGCATTTCTTCAAAGTATTCTTTTAGTATTTCTTTCGTATCATTAATCTTTTTTATAATTTCTTCATGTGCTTGAGAGAAAATTAAAGGGTCTTTTAAAGCGATTGAGATCATGTCTCGGTTATTATCAAAGTCTTTTAGTAACAGGCAACCGAAATTTGTCAAATCCTTTTCGAGTTCCCATTCAATCGATTCCTCAAAAATTTCAAGTGAAAAGCTTGTTGTTTGGACAATAGCTTGAATAATGCCTTCTTTATTGCCAAAATGGCGAAAAACAGTCAATTCATTAACGCCAGCTTGTTCTGCAATTTCTCTAGTAGTAGTGCCTTTATAGCCTTTTTCTTTAAGCAGTTCTATTGTAGCTTTTGTTATCTTCTTTTTTGTTTGATCTTTTTTCATGTTAATCATCCTTTATGCTTCCTGAATGTAAGTCTTTACTTTCCATTAGGCAGTATATAAAGGAAAAATAGCGGTTGTCAAATGGAAACGAAGAGAATCATCTATTCATTTAAAAGAGTTACAATTCCATTTGTACCATCGACCGTAACCGTATCACCATCTTTTAGTTTATTCGTACTTATTTTTGTACCAATCACTGCAGGAATTTCGTATTCACGTGCAATTATTGCTGAATGAGAAAGAATACCTCCTGCATCAGTGATAACAGCCCCCGCAGTCTGAAATAAAGTAGTCCACAGTGGAGTAGTTGTTTTACACACTAAAACATCACCTTTTTCTAGCTTGTGAAATTCCTTTGTGTTTGAAATAACTTTTACTTTTCCGGTATATATTCCTGAGGAAGAGGCTAATCCTTTAATAGAATGTTCGCTGTTAGCGTTATTTTCCTCAATAGCACCCATATATTTCTCAGCTTCTTTCAATTGAGTTAGTTCAGGGGTTCCGAAATATCTAGGCAAATTAGACATTTGCTCATGTTCTACGTGTTCTTCTTTACGTTTTTCAATTAATTTGGTCATGTCTACAGGATTTTCTAAAAGAGCCTCTAGCTCATCAAGGTATAAGAAGAAAATATCTTCTTTCACTAGCAAAACATGATGAGTAACCAGTAGATGACCTAGTTTGAGCAGGAATAAACGAGCTTTTGCATCTAACATTGCATCGATATAAAAATGATGGTCATCTCTTATAACAGATGCGTCTAATGCCCACTGATAATATTTTTTGAACTCTTCTTTATGTGGGCTATCTTCTACCTGCATCAACAATTCCTTATAGTTCTTTTCACGTTTTTTTACCGTCTGCTCAAAGTGCTCATTGAAGTCATAACTGCCTTTAACATATCCTTGAATAATGGATAATGCATGAAGGGGATTCTCTAGCCAAGTTTCTCCTATAAAATCGTGACTTACAACGCTTCGATATCCATACTGTTTTAAAAAAGTATCTAATTGAGTCATAAAGCTTTCTCCCGCTTTATTTTCCTCTAATTTCTTTAATAAAGTTTCTATACATTCTTCTTGAAAGATTTCAGTAAGTTCAACATCCCTTTTCACTGTTAAAGCTAGTCTAGAAAGCTGTTGATCAGTTTCCAAAGACTTGTTCATTTTTCCGGTCAACAGCTCATAAACATCATGCCCAGATTTCCTATTTGTAAGATTTTTATAGTATTCTTCAACTATAGTATTTAAAGACATTTGAGGCATAACAATATCAAAATGCAGATCATATGCGATTTTATAGAAATCAGCCAAATTTTGAAGGATTTCTTTCCCTCTCTGAAGGTTTAGATTTTCCTTGGTAAGGCTATCTAACTTGTTATAGTAAGGTAAGAATTGTTCATTAATAATTTGATTCATTCGTTTTGTTAAGACTGGATAAATAATTTCCATTAATTCTTTATGTTCCTGGATTCTCTTATTAGAATCTCCTTTAAAAGGCTCCGTTCTTGTGTAGATATGCCCTTTATAAACTTTTAAATTAAGTCTATCAAATATAAACTTTAACTTTTTAAAACTAGAAGCTGTTCCTTCAGAAAATGCTGGAATAATAAATGAAGCATACAAAGGACTAACAGCATGGGAAAAACTTGTATCATTTAATATCCAAAATTCCTCCATGTTGTCAAAACTTAATGATATATCTTTTTGAAAAGGCGTTAATTTATTATCTTCTGCTAATGTTGTAATGGCTCTTGCCTGTAATAGATATACTTGATTGTTTTGAATACCAAACTCTATGTCTACAGGATGTTGATAAAGAGCTTCTACCTCTTTTGTTATTTCGGCCAACTCAATAATTTTCTCGTTTGTTAAACAAAATCTTTGCTGCTCATCTTCCGTTGTTTCAATTTCTTCAACGCCTTCAACAAGTGGAATTATTTTTACTTCCTTTAGCCCTTTTTCTTTCTCTATCTTAAAGGTTTGTTTATTAACTAGGTAAACATCAGGTGTAACTAAGCCCGATACAATTGCTTCTCCCAGTCCATAGCTGGCATTAATCATCATTTCTTTCGTATTATGAGTAACAGGGTTTTGACTGAATATTACTCCTGACACCTCGGACTGAATTAACCCTTGAACAACCACTGCCATTGAAACCTCATCAAAATCAGCATACATATTTTGGGTATATTGTTCGACTCTTTCAGTAAAAAATGAGGCCCAGCACGCTTTCACTTTACTTAAAAAATCCTCGGTACTTTTTACATTAAGGTATGTTTCATACTGTCCAGCAAAAGATGCACCTTCTAAATCTTCAGCACCAGAGGATGAACGAACAGCTACTGACGTATAAGAGCTTTTTAGGTTTTGAAATGCCTCTATGAGATCTCTTTCAATTTCAACAGGAATTTCTCCGTGCAAAATTCTCTCGTGTATATTATCCGTTTGAAAATCAACCCCATTCCATTCGATGTATCGCTTTAAAGCCTCTGTTTGAACAACAAACCCATCTGGAATCGGTAAATTTTTTCTTTTCATTTTTATAAGATTTAAAGCTTTTGCGCCCACTTTTTCATTCGTCTCGTCCACCTTCTGAAAACTTAAACTATACATTAAAAATATTCATCCTCCTACAAAACAATTTTAGAATGTAAGTAATCACTTACTTTCTATCTATTTTAATCTTTTTAAATTTTTATAGTCAATAAAAATGGTAAAATAACAAAAAAATGTATATTTAGTCGTGCTTTATTTCAAGTTTATTTAAACAATTTATCCCTTGTTTATTCCATTTTTTTAAAGATAACAGTCTTTTTCATCATGAAGTTTAAATAGTGAAATAATTTACTTATTAAAAAAGGAAAACCCCCACCTAAATTAAGATGGGGGTTTTCCTTTTTTTTAGTTTTATCAACCATTATCGCTGATTGCTTACAAGCTTCCATTGCTTGAGTGTCAACTTAATTTTATATCCTCTAATGTATAACTGAGCGCTATCAGGCTTAAGAATCCTATGTGAAGTCATAATCAACAATCTCCCTTCTTATAGAATTGTTTTTGGTATCAATCTATTTTGGAAATCTTAACCTAAGCATACTCAAGTATTGTAAACCTTTTATTAATGATAAGAAAAGATTATGTAAACATTAGAAGATGAGAGAAAAACGGTCAATTATTTTAATTATCTACTTTCAACAACAAAATCCTCTATACTTTGAAAGCATAGAGGATTCTAACGTTACACCTCATCTATTTTTTAGTTATCTTTTTTTAGGGCAACGATTTTTCGGCATTTTTTGGATGAGCTATACGGATGTTCAACATTAAATTATTCTCCTTTTTAGGAATTCAACAAATAGTGAAAATCAATAAATATTTTCTGCCTTAGGATGATATTTAAGGATCTATTAGAATGACAAACTATTGTTTATTTTAGATACAATGTTTTTTAGTTCCATTAAATCATCTATCACCACGTCAGCCTGCGCAAGCTCAGCGGCTTGAGCAAAATCAAAATTGCACCCCACTGCCATTAAACTATTATCTTTTGCAGCATTTATATCAGATAGTCGGTCTCCTACTACGGCTGCATGTTTAATATCGTATTTCTTTATAATCGTGTGGACTAAATCTCCTTTATCGAGGGTTTGAATTTGTTGGATACTAAATGTCTCTGTCACCCACTTATTCAAATCGTAATTGTCTACAATCGCTTCTAAATATTCCTTTAAACCGTTACTTGCAATATAAATGGAACAATTATTTTCTTTTAAATAACTAAAAACTTCTTTTACATTAGGATATAAAGCACCCTTCCCTTTTCTTATATTCTCAACTAAGCTTTTCAAGAAATGGCCATCTGTATACTTTCTTATTTCATTCGAATGAGTAGGTAATAGAGCTTCCCATACTTTTGGTAAAGGTACACCCATAATTTCACGATACTTATCAATAGGAGTGCCAGTATCCCATTGATTGAGTGTACGTAAATGGTTAAAGGTGTCGTCAAGTGATAATTCTAAAATCTTATCTGTTTGAAACAGCGTTCCATCCATATCAAAAATCAGTGATTGCAACATTAATTATCTCCCTCTTTCGGCAGTACTGAATACGTATCTATATACAATACCATAAAAAGGAAAAACGAAAGTTGTTAAAAACAGTAATCACTGTTCTCAGCCCAAAAGATCACCTACTTATTTATAGGTGCTCTTTTTAACTTTACATATTTTTTTGAAATAATAAATGAAAAGGTCGCTGCTATAATAGAATTTAAAAATGGATAATTAAAAGAGAAAATACTGACCGTTGAGCTACTCAAATGCTGTGAAGGCTCAGGTACATATGCAGGCGTAAGAAATAGCCCAGAAGCAATTTGAAAAACAAACAGTAATACTATAAAACTACCAATAAACACTACATAATTTTTCATAATAGTGCCTCCAGTACTTTTAGTTTATAACCCTTATATCATTAAAAAAATAGTGACGGAATGATAAAGCCTATAATTATTACAGCAATAAGTACACCTAGCCCCTTCCATCCTAAGCTGCCTGCTAAACCAGGTAGGTTTCCAGCTTCGTTTTTGTTAAATGCATCATTAATATTCCCCGCTGGATTTTTGTTTAACTCTTCTTGTTTCAGCCTCTTTCTTCTTCTTTCAGGTGCTTCTTTATTTTTGCTCATTGTCACACCACCATTTTTAAAACATTATAACATGTTATTATTAAAATGGTAATTAAAGGATTTACACTTAAAGGTCATCGTAATTCTATTCTTGTATAGAATATAAACTTTTATTTAACATGCTGGATGTTAAATAAACATTAAAAAGAACCTTCAATGGAAGATCCTTTTTAATGTTTATTGAATTAATACATACATTAGCTCTAACGGAACCTTTATTATCAATAACATAATTCCCAAAATGCTCTTGTTCTCTAAATTGTTAAATCTTTCACCCAATCATAAACTCTATAAAATTACAGACACCTATATTGAAGAGTTACTTTATACCGCTAGAAATAAACATAGAAGCATCTTGATTCATAAAGATTTTATGGCCATGATGGAAGGTCTTTATTTTTATTGATTTAAACCCAACTTCAGCTAATAGTTCTTTCAGTTCATTATGTAAAAAACCATTGTGAACTTTCGGATGACTAATGCTAAGATTTTTATCAAAATCAACAATAATTAGCTTCCCCTTATCATTTAAAATATTAAATAATTCTTGTAAGATTTTTTTAGTATTTGGGATATGAAGGAGGACTAATGACATTAAAACTATATCTGCCTTGAGTTCAGGAGTTTCTTCAGTGAAATCTGAACAAAGGACTTTTAAGCTCGTGATTCCTTTGTGAAAAACTTTAGCTTTCGCAACTTCCAACATTTGTTGAGATGAATCAACCAACAAAATAGAATCAACTAAATCCGACAATTCTAAGCTAACTAAGCCAGTACCGCTCCCATAGTCTATTAAAGATTTTGATTCACTTTCTGATAATTCTGCTCTTACTTCCTTCACTATAATTTTAGCTAATTCAATTCGTTCTTCCGAATCATACCTTTTTGCCATTTTTTCAAAAACCCTATTTTCCATATTTTTCTCACTTTCTTAGTTCTATTTATGAAACATTAAAGCTATATAGGACTCATTATAGCCAAAATTAAACTTCTATTATTTTTTACCACATCTTAAAATGAAATTCTTATTAAATTATATTCTAACATATGGTAAAGGTAGAAAAATGAACAAAAGACTTAGAGTAGAAGGGCTTCATAATAGATTAGGGGCAATAAAAAAACATAAAAGCTCTTGAAAAAGACTTTTATGTTTTTTAGTTATTTACAATTTTCTATTCACTCTCATATCTAAAATCAAACGTGTCTTTTTTGACATTTAATACATGGCCACTAATGTTGACCGTATCATGGTTGATCCACTTTACCGCGGCTTTTTCCTGGGGGTAATTCCAATAAATGTTTTTATTTTTATGAAAGGTTTTGTTATTGTATGTAACTTCTCCTCTTATAGCAAAGCCCGTCGTCGCTCCTCCGTTTGATTGATATATTTTCACCGTGTAGTTTCCATTGGAGGAAGTACTCTGCGAAATATAGTCACCGGAAGGTAAATGCTGCGGGTTAAAAAATAGTTGCCATATAGTAAAACGGATAATTAAACAAGATGCTACTGCAGCAAAAATGATTATATGTATTTTCTTCAACTTTTATCTCTCATTTTCTTTCTTTGAAAAATGAAACTGGCTATAAATAAAAAGCCTAATAATACCGTTAAATAGAAGGTTACAGAATCACCTGAACGATTAAATTCATCCACAATGATGCCTTCTTGGAACAATAAGGCTGCTGCAATTATTAGAAAGAAAAAAGAATTTACGATTACATAACTACTTGCTTTAACTTTATTTCTCAAGAAAATTACATACACAAAATTGCATACTGAAAAAACTGCTATCAGATAATAAATAGGCCTTAATAGTGTAGATGGTTCCCCGAGCATCCGTATACTCCTCTCTATTATTATTTCAAATTTATCAATCAATATATTTTCATTTTATAAAAAATGGATTATAACTCATATTAACCATTTATTTTTTGAACCAAAATCCCTTCAACTTTACCCTTATCATCTAAAGAAAGCTCAAGGTTTGTACTTTTGGTGCTTGAACAGTATTTTTCTTTAGGTGTAGAAGATGGATCGCAGCTTGCTAATACTAGTAAAACGAGTGGAAAAATAAAAAAATAATTCTTAACGCGCACTGTCAGACTCCTTTATATAGTTTGTTTTTACTTTGACTCTCAGCATTTTCTAATCTATTAACTATCTTTCTTTTGCATATACAAGTCAATCGAATAGAAAACACTTACTGCAAAGTAATACATGGCAAGTATAGCTAACGTCTCATAGACGGATTCCGCAGCGCTATTTCTCATAATAGAAAAAACAGTACGTACTACAAAGAAAACGATAGGATAGACTATAAATAGAGAATTAAATTTACGATTGACCATAATAATAAATTCCTTTACTTGGATATTTATGATTATTATAACATATGATGTTCCTTTTTATTTCTCTACTATATATTCAATAAGTTTTTAGTTTAAGTTTACATAATATTATTTATCAACAGTACTAAAGCAAAAGATACCTCTTCATTTCTTAATTTATAGTTTCGTACCACACCACGGACAAAATGAAATCCCAATAATGGATGAACCGCCATCATGGATAATTAAACCGTATTCGTTGTCTGTTTGATTAAATAAAATAAAGTTATCTGGACACTCAAATGGATCACTATGAATGCCACACGTAAAGTTCGCATGATAATCCATATAATCGCAGCAATGCTTTTTCATTCGTTTTCTCCTTACTGTATAGTTATTATTACTTTTCTCGGTAAGCCCAACAGTGTTCATCGCAAATACGATAATTTTCTTTACCGGTTAGGGCTGCTACCTTAACTAATTTATGACCTAGCCGGTCCTATACGGCACTGTATGCAAAGATACCTATTTCAGATCTCCACTACCAAGATGAAAAGAATCGTACCAGTTTTCCGTAGTTACTGTTGTTTAAGTATTTCTTCCACCTTTTCTTTAATATCAGTTTCTAAATGATTTTTTGACAAATCATACAAAGCGCCTGACCCTTTAAAATAACCACCAAAGTAATACCACAATTGAATGTAATAAATGTATGCATCTTCTTCATCTGTAAAACCTTCAAAGTTTATCGCAACCTGAGAACGGTATTCTTTTTCTAGACACTGCTCGGAACTTAGATTTGATATTTGGTCGCCATCAATATCTCTACACACCCATATTTTTAAGTTCCGCTTACCATCACGCTCAAATTTACTTTTATATTTGTATTGCAGACTTTCGCTATATACTTCTCCTAATCTTTCCAACTTCACTATATCTCTTTTTAAATTCTCATTTATTTCACTCTCTGGGACTGAAATGTATTTGTCATTTGTTTCGAGGTCGTTTTTATCCATAAATAGCTTTTTTAATTTACCAAACAAACTTTTCCCACCTATCTAAAAAAAGTAATATAAGCATGTTAAAATTCCAGTGAAGAACTCTCATTTCCTCCTTTGTACTCCGATTAGTCGGAATAGCTAATATAATCTCAATGAATACATTACAAAATTATTTTTTGACGTAGATTCTTTTACTAGAGTTCTTATTTATAACCTACTTGTAATTCGATATTTTTTATAGTGAATACATATGTTAAAGTGTAAAGTAGTGGAAAGAAAGGAGTAATAACAAGATGGCCCAACGAATCGTTAATATGTTTCTATCTGTTTTAGCTGCTTATGGAACGTTAATTCTAACGAAAAACATGAGCATTGCAGATAATATCTTTGTTACACAGATTGTACGTCTGATCATTTGTATTGTAGCTGTTATAATTGTAACAGGAATTACTACCTACATTTTCAGAAATAAATCTTCTAATAATTAAAAGGCAGCTATTTATATATAGCCGCCTTTTTAATCCCCTAAAATCCCCTATTATTTTACCCCAAGGAAAATAGGGATGTCTCAAACAATTATGAGATACCCCATTAGAGTTATACACTTTTACACGTTTAAAGCACGTACAAATTCTTTTGCTAGGCTGATCGTAGATTGCGGATTTTGCCCTGTTAAAAGCTTCCCATCTCCTTCAATATGATCTGTCCAGTTATCTTTTGCAATAAACTCAGCGCCTAACTCACGAAGCTTTGTTTCAAGAAGAAACGGCATGTATTTATCTAAGGCTGTATCTTTCTCTTCTGAATCTGTAAAAGCTGTAATACGTTTTTCTTTTACAAAATGAAAAAATGGTAACTTTTTCTTTATACTAAAAAAGAGTAGGTAAAAATAACGATTAAATTATACGAAGAAATAGGCTCTTCCTTTTCTTACATTTTGAAGATCATGAGAAGCAGATTTATATATACAATGTGACAAGTAATCACTTTAAATATTTTCACTTTTTTCTGTTATGCTTGGACCAGTTTTAGCTGCTACTCTTCTTTCACTTTTCTCATACTCAACTATCTTTCTAATCATTGCCTTTATGCTTCTATTAAGTACATTTTTGTTACACTTTATTAAAGAACAAAGGATTATTCTCTACCAGCTAAATGAGTGAATAATCCTTATCGTACTTTATTTACCTTTAAAAAAACTACGAAAGTGTTTTAACCATGATGAAGTCTATTTGCTCTTCGTCTCCCATATAAAAAGAGTGAGATCCAGTTTGAACAAACCCTTGTTTTCTATAAAAATCAATCGCATTTTTATTTTTTTCCCATACGCCTAACCAAATTCTCTTTTTATTAAGATTCGTTGCTATCTCTAACGCTTTATTGAATAGATGTTTACCAAGCCCCTGTTTTTGAAAGTTGTTACTTATATAAATTCTTTCAATTTCAAGCGCTTCCTCCCCCATCTCTTCAGACTGAGCGTCATCTGTATTGACCTTTAAATAGCCTGCAATTTCATGATTAAAATAAATAAAGAAGAATCGAGAGGAAGTATTTGATAGTTCTTTTTCTAACTGTTCGACTGTAAATGCTTTTTCCAAATAAGCATTCATATTTTCTTGTGAATTCTGATCTTTAAATGTTTCATAAAATGTTTTATAACTTATTTCTTGGAGGTGTTCTACATCTTCAAGAGTACACTTTTTTATATGCATCGTCATTGACACACGCCTCTCCTTTACATCGTCAATAATTTCTCTTGTTTCCTTTTTTGACAAACTCCCAGTCTGTTTCGATATTTTTTCTTACTCTTTGAATCAGCTTAAAAATGGTATCTACTTCTTCTTGGGTAAAACCCTCTAATGCTACTCTATCCGAATAATCATTTTCCCTTCTTATAAACGGATATACGTTCTTCCCTTTTTCAGTTGGAAAAAGGTTTTTATTTTTTTTATTATGAAGATCTTCTTTCTTTTCAATAAAACCATTCATTTCAAGCTTTTTTATAGCACGAGCCGCTGTTGTTCGATCTACTTTTATCATTTCAGCTAACTTTTCCTGAATGATTCCGGGATTTTCACATATTCGTACTAAATACAAATACTGCCCTTTTGTCAGGTCATATTCTTTAAATTCTATATTGCTAATTGAATCCAATGCTCTTGCTATCATTCCAATTTCCCGCAGAATTTCACTCATAAATGACTCCTTTTCACATATTTTTGTTGCAAATACAATAAAAATAATATAAATTTAATGTACCTTAAAATAGTTGCATTTGCAACAAAAATTAATAAAGAGGATGATGGCAGTGAAGTATGTTGTTTATGCAGGAGGAATTTTACTATTAACTCTTGGAATTGCTTTGACAATACAATCCAACCTAGGAGCTTCACCTTTTGATGCACTTTTAGTGGGACTATCCCTAAACGTAGGTCTTAGCGTTGGAAGCTGGGAAATCATACTTGCCTGTATTTTAATTTGTGGCAATTCCCTTTTAAGCAGACAAAAGCCAGAAGTACTGGGATTGTTGACCGCATTCATAACAGGTCTTGGTATCGATATATGGCTTTTTTTATTACAGAATTGGGCTCCCTTTGAAATGTGGTACAGCAAAGTATGTTGTTTTGGAATCGGTTTAATTATTATAGGAATGGGAACCTCAGCCTATTTACATACAAATTTTGCACCCATTCCGATTGACCGCTTAACATTAATCATACAAAAACTAGCTAAAACAAATTTATTTCTCTCAAGAACATTTATTTACCTTACATTCTTACTAGCTGCAATGCTTTTAAACGGACCAATTGGTGTTGGAACGTTATTAACCGTGTTTTTAGGCGGCGTGCTGCTTAATTTCTTTATGCCGATCACTAAAAAAGCAGTAGACTGCATATTAACCAACTCTCGTGCCTCACAAAATCATACTAAAGATCATAAACGTTCCATTACATAACTGAAATGGAACGTTTATGTACAATCATCATTCACATATAAAAATCGGACCTCCAGTTAGAGATCCGATTTTCATGTGTGATCCGCTTACACTATTTATTTTGCCTCAGCTTTAATGATAAAACGATGTTGTTCTACGTCAAAAAAACCTTTAGACTGTATAATTTGATGTATGTTATACAATCCGATGATATGTGTTTCTATATCAAAATTAGGAACTTGCCAAGGAATTGCTTTTAGATGAAAAACTAGCGCCCCAATATCATAAAATCTCTGCACAGGAAACTCTTCTTTACAAAAGACAATGTTAAAAGCTCTTTATTTAAGCAGTAAATTCTAATAGTGCTGTCTTATAAAACTTTTGTATTACTGATATGAGTAAAATCTGTTTGGAATAGAATACTCAGTTATGATATTGTTTTTAGAAGTATAGCTCTATATGACTCTAAAAAATGGTATAGACTAAAAAAGATAACCACTTATAAAAGCGATTATCTTCTGCCTGCTTGAAAGTATAAAAATGGACCTCATAATAAAGAAACGAATTTTTCTGCACTGTAAATAAGGTAGTCATTGTGAATTAAGAAGCATTCAGCACCTTATGCTCCTTTTTTCCCTTTTCTTTAATTAGTAAGACACCTAACAACCCCATCATTGAAAACAAAATTGGAATTATAAAAGCATAGTGATATCCGACGTGCAGAGAACGCTCGGGGAATAAATCCAGGACATTTCCGAAAATACTAGGTAATAATACGGCGCTTAAAAAGCCTCCCATATTGGCAAAACCTGATACAACCCCTACTTCTTTTACTGAAAAAGATTGACGTACGATGGCAAATGTCAAAGCACTTGCGCCGTTTCCAAAGCCGATGATAAAAAGCAAAATAACTACGAGAATGAATGAAGGTTTCACTCCCGATACTAGTAATCCAGCCCAGCTAAGTACCACAATAAGGTGAACAAGTGAATAGATTTTTTTAATGGAGCTTAATCTACTTGTTACCCAGCTGATTAGAGGTCCACCAATCATAGCGCCAAACAGACCATACATAATAAGCTGGCTTGCATCAGCTCGAGATAAATGAAACACATTCATTCCATAAGGAACTCCCCAGGAGCCAATAAAACCGATATATGTACCGACTACACCAAAATGACAAAGAAATGTTGCCCATGCCTGACGAGTTGTCATCATCCTCCTTAGGATCGCCCATACACTTTCTTGAGTCTTAGCAGAGGATTTATTTACTTTAGCATTATCTTGAAATAATCGTTTAGGTTTTATTACTAAAACGAAATAAAGCAGGTAGGATACCGCCATTAAAACTAGACCTATGCTAAGAAAAGGAATTCTCCAGCCTGAAAAGGAAATCCACATAGATAAAGGTACGGTAGCAGATAATGAACCTACACTTCCTACTAACCCAATTAAACCTAATAGCTTTACAAATTCATTTCCCTTAAACCACTGACTTAAAATCAACACTAAATTAACAAAAATCATTGAGTCTCCCGTACCGACTAGCAGCCGAGAGAAAATTAACACATATTCGTTAGGAGCCGTGCTGTAGATGAGACTTCCTATTCCAGTTAAAAGCGATCCTATGATAAGGAATCGATTCGGACCATACCGGTCAGAAAGTAAGCCAATAGGAATCTGAAGACCTGCATATGCTAAAAATTGTATACTAGTCATTAATCCTATAACAGATGCTGAAACGTGAAAATCTTTCATTAACTGCTCGGTAATAAGTCCAGGGGCTGTTCTTTGACTGACAATCAAATAATATGCTAATAAAGCGGTTCCAAAAACAACCCATCTGTAACTACTTTCCTGTTTGTTCATTTTGACAGATCCTCTCATGTATAATTTTTCTTCGTAGAAACGTTATTAGAAGCTTTTTAAGAGACAAAGATGAAGATATTGATAGAATTAGGGTCTTTTAAACGAATAAGAGATTATTGCAGGCAGCACTTTTTATATTTGTTTTTCCTTTCTTATCATATTTTAAATTTTTAAACTTTACTTTTCAATGGGGTATGCACTTTTATGATGTAAACGCCATAATGATGTTGGCTGTTTTCTTCTCTGTTAGACTCAATTGGCTACCTTGTATTTATTTATAAACAACCGGCCTACATACAATTGTACACTTCCCCTTTCTTTTATTTTACATTCTTCATATGCAGTACAAGCCATCCATTTTCGTGCCTATGTAAAAGCGTTTAATTTTCTGAACTATGATATAATCACATTACATTTCAAGTGATAATTGGTTTTTTTCAACGATTAAATAGCATTAATTAAAAAGCTGTTTGATAGAAAATGTGTATCACGAAACGTTAGTTTCATCTTCTTTATAAAAGCAGCGGGAAGAAAGATAAAAAATTCAATTTATAAATATAACAAAATACTATTTTAGAAAGAATAAATGTCCTGCAAAAATAACGGCAATTTACCCATTCTATAGAGGTGATCATAATGAAAAAAAGAAAGGTTATTATGGACTGTGATCCAGGTCATGATGATGCCATTGCAATTATTTTAGCTGCCGCACGACCAGAATTAGATATCTTAGCCATCACTACTGTCTCAGGAAATGCAGAAATCCAAAAAACGACGATGAATGCTTTGAAGGTATGTGATTTGGTATCTCTGCACAACGTTATTGTCTCAAAAGGCGCAAACGAACCATTGATTCGCACGCGTGAAAATGCTCTTAGTATACACGGTGACTCAGGATTAGACGGTCCTGAGTTCCCTACTCTGTCTCGCAGTTGGAGTGAAGAACACGGAGTAGATACCATTATACGAATGGTAAAAGAGTCAGAAGATCCCGTTACGCTTTTGCCTACCGGTCCTTTAACAAACGTTGCTTTGGCTTTAATAAAAGCTCCAGAAATTTAAGGAAACATTGAAGAGATTATCCTCATGGGGGGTGGAACATTCGGGAACTGGACTCCAACAGCTGAGTTTAATATTTGGGCAGATCCAGAAGCTGCTAAAAAAGTTTTCGATAGCGGCATTCCACTGGTAGTAATGGGATTAGATATTATGCATCAAGCCGTTGCAACAGATGACGTTATTAACCAAGTGATGAACATCGATAATAACGTAGCAAAAAAGGTGGGCGAATTATTAGCATTTTTTAAATCCACCTATAAAGAAACCTTTGGATTTGCCGGCCCTCCCGTGCATGATGTATTAACCGTTGCTTATTGTATAGCTCCAGAACTATTTACGCTAAAAGAAGTTAATATTGCAGTAGAAACAAGCGGAGAATACACGGCTGGAACGACTTCAGTGGATTTGCTTGGAGTGACAGGAAGAAAAATCAATGCGAAGTTTGGTTTAACCCTTGATATAGATGGGTTTTGGAATCTAATGCTCGAAGCTCTTAGAAAGTATTCTGCTTCGTAAAGTTCATTTAGACAATAAATTTTTATGGCAGAAAGGCAGCACCGGATAGCCGTATTCACGGCTTACTAGTGCTGCCTTTCTTCCGTTCAGCCGTCCCGCCTAACTTTTTAATAAAACACTATAGAAATAATCATGTGATAGTGCTTGCATTCTTACTTTCTGTTTGCAATTCCAGTTAAAAAATTCAAAAATACATGTACGCCTGCTTTTACAGTAATTTCTCTTACATCACGCAGCGGATCTAGACATACAATATCCATTGCTTGAACAAGCGGGTGACTTCCAGCGGTGTATACTGCTTCAAACAACTCTTCCGTTTTCATTCCTCCTGTCGTTCCTGCGGGAACTCCCGGTGCGTAAGCAATATCTAAAACATCCATATCAACGGTTAAATAAATCATGTCTACCTCTTTACTCAGCTGTTTTAATGCTTCTTTCACCGTATGATTTATTCCCGCTTTTCTTGCTTGCAGTAACGTTACATAATGAACGCCTTTAGCATCTGCATACGCCTTTAATGATTTTGAGTTATAAAACCCGTGAAGCCCGATATTCCATACATGTGTTGCATCAATAGTGTTACTTTCGATTAAATTTCGTATAGGTGTACCGTTAGAAGGTCCGTTATCTTCTAAGCTGCGTAAGTCAAAGTGCGTATCAAACTGTAAAATGCCTATTTTCTGTTTGGGATGTGACGCTTTCCACCCTTTTACTAACATAGCTGTAATAGAGTGGTCTCCTCCAAGGATAATAGGCAGCGTATTCGGATGATATTTCCGCATAGACATCATCGCTTCTTTTATATACTGATGAGATTTCCCTATATCCGTTACGTGCTGTTTGACGTCTCCTAAGTCTAAAACTGACAGGGAAGTCAAATCCGCATCGTACTCAATATGATATGGATTAAAGGATTTCCACAGTTTCCTCATAGCCATTGGCGTCTCACTGGCTCCAGAAGCGCTAATGGAAGACCTTGAAAGAGGCACACCTAAGACTGTAATATCTATCGATGTAAAGTCGAAGTTGTTCGGATCTTCAACTGTCTGAATCCAATCGCTTACTTTGGGGTCATGAGTACTTTGACGCTGCCAGCAAAAAGGCGGACGATCAAGCTGTGGGTACGGATAGTTCATTCAAAACACCGCCTTCAACCACTACTTTTCCATCTTTCAACACCGTATCTACAAGATTAACTGCATAGTTATATTGCAGGGTTTGATAATTGGGAGCATCAAACAGCACTAAGTCAGCTTTTTTACCTACTTCAATACTTCCGATTTGATCTGCTTTACAAATGGCATGAGCCGCGTTGATCGTACAGGCTGTTAAGACTTCTGCTGGAGTCATCTTCATCGTTAAACAAGCTAAATTCATAATAAACGGCAGTGATTCCGTAGGGGAAGACCCTGGATTTCGATCTGTTGATAAAGCAACAGGCACCCCTGCTTCAATCATTTTTCTAGCTCGCGCGGGCTCTTCCATTAAAAAGAATGCAGTACCCGGCAATAGAACGGCCATAACTCCACTTTCAGCCATTTGCTTAATTCCTTGATCCGATGCTTTTAGCAAATGATCCGCAGATACAGCTCCTATTTTAGCTGCTAATTCTGCACCGCCAAAGGAAACAATTTCGTCGGCGTGGATTTTTGACTTTAGTCCGTATGCTTTTCCAGCTTGTAAAATACGCTCCGACTGTTCAACTGTAAACACGCCTTCTTCACAAAACACATCACAAAACTCCGCTAGCTCTTCTTTTGCAACGATTGGTATCATTTCTTCAATAATGAGTTGAACAAACTCATCTGCATTTCCTTTGTATTCAACTGGCACCGCATGAGCCCCCATAAAGGTTGAAACAACATCTACGGGGTGCTGCTCATGCAGCTTCTTAGCCACTTTTAATTGTTTGATTTCATCTTTAAGATTTAGTCCGTACCCGCTTTTGGCTTCAACAGTTGTGACTCCGTACTGTAGAAATTTATTTAACCGTTTTGTAGATTGCTTGATTAATTCCTCTTCTGTTGCTTTTCGTGTACTAACGGTTGTTTGTAAAATTCCTCCTCCCGCTTTTAAAATATTAATATACTTTGCTCCGTTTAAGCGCATTTCTAGTTCTTTTTCACGGCTTCCGCCAAACACAAGGTGAGTGTGGGGATCAATCAACCCAGGCGTTACAATTTTTTCTGCGGCATCAATTATATTAATCTGTTCATGGACATGTTCAAGGTATTTCTGTGCTTTCACGTCAGGACCAACAAATACAATTCTTCCATTTTTCACGAGTACGCTGCCGTTTTCAATGATGCCTAGATCTGACATTTCTTCCGCTCGTCTAGGCTGACTTCCACCTTTAACCGTAATGACTTGTGCAGCACATTTGATATACGTAATAGCCATACGTATCCCTCCTTTTTTATTCATTTAATGCCGGAATCTGTATTCCTTTTTCTTTTGCTGTTTGAATGGCTGCATCATATCCCGCGTCTACATGACGAACGACACCCATGCCAGGATCCGTTGTTAAGACACGTTCTAGACGTTTTGCAGCTTCTTCCGTCCCGTCTGCTACTACAACCATTCCAGCGTGAAGAGAATACCCCATACCTACTCCTCCTCCGTGGTGAACAGAAACCCAGCTTGCGCCTGCTGCTGTATTTACTAATGCATTTAAAATAGGCCAGTCTGCTACTGCATCACTGCCATCTTTCATCGCTTCAGTTTCCCGATTTGGCGACGCCACAGAACCCGCATCCAGATGGTCTCTGCCGATAACGATAGGCGCTGAAAGTTCTCCGGATGCCACCATATCATTAATGATTTTCCCAAAACGCGCTCTTTCCCCGTAGCCTAGCCAGCAGATACGAGCCGGCAATCCTTGAAATTCAATTTTTTCTCTTGCCATTTTAATCCAGTTACAAAGATGTGTATTATCGGAAAACTCACGTAAAATGACTTCATCTGTTTTATAAATATCTTTTGGGTTTCCTGACAAAGCGACCCATCGGAACGGCCCTTTTCCTTCACAGAACTGCGGGCGGATGTATGCTGGGACAAACCCCGGGAAATCAAATGCATTCGTGACGCCTTCATCCAACGCCACTTGGCGAATGTTATTTCCATAATCAAAAGCAATCGCGCCTTTTCTTTGCATTTCTAACATAGCTTGAACGTGAATTGCCATACTCGCTTTTGATTGTTTTATATATTCATTTGGATTTGCATTCCTTAATTTTTCGCCGTCTGCTAAGCTGAATCCAATCGGCAAATATCCGTTAAGCGGATCATGTGCCGATGTTTGATCCGTCACAATGTCTGGAATAAATCCTCGCTCTATCATCTCCGGAAGAATGTCAGCTGCATTTCCAACCAATCCAATGGAAAGCACTTTGCCCAGTCTTTTTGCATCTTCAGCTAATGTGATGGCATCAGCTACACTTTCGACTATCGTATCGCAATATTTAGTTTCGATGCGCTTTTCAATACGCGTGCGATCGACGTCAATTCCAATTACAACGCCGCCTGCCATTGTAACGGCTAACGGCTGCGCGCCTCCCATTCCTCCCAATCCGGCTGTTACCGTAATAGTCCCTTTCAAAGTCCCGTTAAAATGCTGGTTGGCACACTCTGCAAATGTTTCATACGTACCTTGAACAATGCCTTGGCTTCCAATATAAATCCAGCTTCCTGCAGTCATCTGCCCGTACATCATTAACCCTTTTTTATCAAGATCATGAAACATCTCCCAATTCGCAAAAGCAGGAACAAGGTTTGAATTCGCTAATAAAACACGCGGTGCATCACTGTGGGTTTTAAAAATCGCAACGGGCTTACCGGACTGTATGAGAAGTGTTTCATCTTCTTCTAACTCTTTTAACGCTGTGACAATACGATCAAATGCCTCCCAGTTCCGGGCTGCTTTTCCTATTCCTCCGTATACAACTAATTTTTCCGGATGCTCCGCTACTTCGGAATCTAAATTGTTCAGAAGCATACGAAGAGCAGCTTCCTGTACCCATCCCTTTGTTGTTAGTTCTGTTCCACGAGGTGCTTTGATTCCACTTTGTTTTGTCTCCATTTCGTTTTCCTCCTCTATAAAAATGAAAAACTGTTAAACTAACATTTTTATTACAGAGCTAGTTCATAATTAGTATCTTGCACGAACGTTTTGAAATCAGCTGCTAGTGTCTCTATATCACGTGAAAAAATTCGGTCTTTATTAATGGTTGGTACTGTCTTTCTAATCCTCGAATAGATTTTTTTCGTTTCTGAAGCAAGTTTATCCACCCCTTGAACTTCGGCTGCTTGAGATGCACAAATTGCTTCAATCGATAGAACTCTTCGTGTGTTTTGGATAATTTGATAAGCATGACGTGCAGCAGTCGTTCCCATGCTGACATGATCTTCTTGATTCGCTGAAGATGGAATGGAATCGACACTTGATGGATGCGCTAACACTTTATTTTCGGAAACTAATGAAGCAGCAGCGTATTGAGTGATCATAAGCCCGGACTCCAAACCTGGATCTGCACTTAAAAACGCTGGCAGCCCACTAAGCTGAGGGTTCACTATTCGTTCGATGCGCCGTTCAGAAATGTTCCCAAGCTCCGCCATGGCAATTCCTAGAAAATCCATAGCAAAGGCAATGGGCTGTCCGTGGAAGTTCCCTCCAGAAATCACTTTTCCGCTATCGGCAAAGATGAGTGGGTTATCAGTTGCTGAATTAATTTCAATTAACAGTTTTTCCTTTACATAATTTAAAACTTGATAAATAGCACCATGAACTTGAGGAATGCAGCGCAGTGAATAAGCATCTTGCACTCTTATTTGACCTTGAGAAGTAGTTAATTGACTGCCTTCTAAGTATGAAAGAATCCGTGCAGCTACCTGCTGTTGTTCGGGATAAGGTCTTACCGAATGAGACTCAGGCATGAATGCTTCTACAACGCCTTGGAGGCCTTCTAATGTTAAAGCTGCAATTCTATCAGCAAGATTAGCTAACTTTTGAGCTTCAAGGTACGAAACTATTCCTACAGCCGTCATTGCCTGAGTGCCGTTAATTAAAGCTAGCCCTTCTTTCGCTTGTAATTGTATTGGTTCAAGCCCCGCTTGCTTTAAAGCTTCTTCTCCTTGCATTCGCCGACCATTATATACAGCTTCTCCTTCTCCAACTAACAGCAGCGCTAGGTGTGATAATGGAGCTAAGTCACCGCTAGCTCCAAGTGAACCTTGACTTGGGATAACCGGTACTACATTCTGGTTTAAGCAATCAATAAGCAGCTGCAAGGTTTCCAGACGTATGCCGGAATACCCTTTCGCTAATGCATTCGCTCGTAAAAGCAACATGACTCTGCTTATATCTAAAGAGAATGGTTCTCCTAATCCGCAGGCATGACTGCGAATTAGGTTAATTTGCAGATCAGCTAAGTCCATTTTTGAAATAACCGTATCGCTAAACTTTCCAAATCCCGTATTTACTCCGTATATTACGCTGTTGTTCGTCATGCTCTCTTCAACTAACGTTCTGCTTTTTTGTATGTGTTCAACTGCGTGATCGCTAATTTTCACGGAGTATCCTTGGTAAATAACTTTATAAATTTGGTCGAAGGTCAGTGAATTTCCATCGATTTGAATAAACATCATAACCGCTCCTCTGTTAGACTATGGACTGTCTTTTCTTTTTGAACACAAAAAGGGACTATATCAAAGAGGAAACAAGCTCCTTTTGATATAGCCCCCTATAAACTAACCTACTTACACTATGGGCTTTTATTATTAATCAGCAGTTCAACTTATACATACAAACGATCGCTAAATGACTAAATCACTATACACTTTAAGCTATACAACTTAAAGCAACTAGGGTATCTACACTAAGTATTACGCTGAATTGATCATTTGTCAATTACTATTTAAGAGAATTTTAAATAATCTGAAATATAATTGTTATTTCTTATAGCAGTGACGATTCACGGCTGCACATTCTTATTTCTTTAAACGTTATCGGACGTTCATATCACTTGGGTGCGGACCTTTGCGGCGATTTCGGTTTAATCCATTAATATCTGCCATATCATCCGCAGTAAGTTTAAAATCAAATACGTTAAAGTTTTCTTCTATTCTAGATGGCGTTACAGACTTAGGAATGACAATTGTGTTGTTCTGTAAGTGCCAGCGCAGTACAACTTGAGCCGGAGTTTTGCTATGTACTTCAGCAATTTTTTGAATGACCTCGTCTTTTAACACTTCTCCTCCTTGATCAAGAGGACTCCATGCTTCCACGAAAATATTATGTTTAGTACAAAACTCTTTTAATTCATTTTGAGCAAGATACGGATGGCACTCAATTTGGTTTAAAACAGGCGTTACATCACATTCATTTAACAAGCGCTCCAGATGCTCAATTTCAAAGTTGCAGACGCCAATTGCCTTTACTTTTCCATCGTGGTAAAGCTTTTCCAGTGCTTTATATGTCTCCACGTACTCATCATATTGAGGCGTAGGCCAGTGAATCAAATATAAATCTACATAATCAAGTTCTAATCTTTCTAAGCTTTCATCAAACGCACGTAGCGTATTTTCATAGCCTTGGTCGCTGTTCCAAACTTTTGTCGTAATAAACAGTTTTTCTCGGGGAACAGAAGATTCTTTAATTGCTTGACCTACTCCTTCTTCATTTTTATAAATCATGGCTGTGTCAATAGAGGTATACCCAACTTCAATTGCTTTTGACACTGCAGATGCTGCTTGGTTATCTTCTACTTGCCATACGCCAAATCCAAGCTGAGGCATTTTTAAACCGTTGTTTAATGTAACAATATTCATTTTACATGTCTCCTTTTGTATTAAAAATTTCGAAACTTAATGATGGTGCCAGCCAATCAGCATAGCAACCTGTCCCATTATAATGCCGATTGGAATTCCTACAATCATGGCTCCAAATCGAAATTTAAAAGACCATTCGTGCGGCACAAGAGAAAACAAATAAATCATACTCATCGTTGCCATACATGTACTGCTAAAAAGACTGACGACAGTGTGTAAGCTTGGCATTACTTCTCCTCATTTCACTAGAACGTTTACGTCTTTCCAATTTCATCATTTATCTTTCGTTCTAATGTCTATGTTTTCGCAGCCGACATAGTTACATTCGTCAAAGGGCTCCGTAATCCTGCTTCAACCAGCTAAAAATACTTTACCTATGTAACTTTTTTAATTAAAACGAATATGTGCTTTTAAGTGCGAAGTTGTGTATAATTTCTTTATATATAAAATAAATAGAATTTTTTAACTTCAAAGTGCAACTGTGCATTTTATGTAAGGTAATCATACATATTTACAAGAGTTAACGAAAGGAATGGGTATGAAAAATGGCGATTGAAAGAGTAAAAGCATATTTCAAACAATATAGTATGGAGAATCGAATTATCGAAATGGATGAGTCCAGTGCTACTGTAGACCTGGCAGCGCAAGCTTTAAAATGTGAGCCGCAAAGAATCGCAAAAAGCCTTTCTTTTACCGCAGAAGGAACCGTTTTATTGATTGTGGCAGCAGGAGATGCGAAAATTGATAACCGAAAATATAAAGAAGAATTTGGAACCAAAGCAAAAATGCTTGGAGCAAGTGAAGTAGAAGCTCTGATTGGTCACGCTATAGGCGGAGTATGCCCATTTGCTGTTAACGAAGGTGTTCACGTGTATCTAGATGAATCCTTGAAACGTTTTATCACCGTTTTCCCTGCCTGTGGAAGCGGAAATAGTGCGATCGAATTAACGATACCCGAACTAGAAGAATTTTCAAAATGCTTAAAATGGGTTGATGTGTGCAAAGGATGGAACGAATAGCCTAGGTGAATTACGGTGCAGATATAATTAATCAGCACACCAATAGGCTGAAACAATTTCTTGGTTCAGCCTATTGGTGTATCTAAACGAACTTATGAAGCAGTTTCACCCAACCTAAGTAAGAAACCCTTAAGAGAAATACAAAAAGAAATAGTAAAGGAATGTTCCTAGGGATAAAAAGCCAGCCGTCTAACGTATTCCAGAGACATTCACTTTTATTTGCTTTTCTCATCCTTTTCACCTCAAGCAGATTTATTATTTTGCACTCAAAAATTCTTTTACATAGTTATATACAGTATCTTCAACTTATGACCTTTTTTCAAGAAAAACGTGCACGGAAAACTGACTGAATGTGAATCTTCTTCCTCTATACCCGTTATGTACTTCATCTCAGTTTCAGTTATAAAAAAGAAGAAGCCTACATGTTAGATGCAGGCTTCTTCTCGTTGATTCAGTCTTTCATTTGTTTGCCTAATTAGGCCCTTTCGTTACGTATATCGGTTCATAACCAAAGTGCCTTGTGTCAGATACGAATATCTACTTTCAATTTGCGGTAATACATTTGCTGAAGTCGCTGTTAAGCCTTTCAAAACTAATCAGTCCCTTCATACGCTAAGTATTTAACCTTTCACCACAACCATTTGCATGATAGCTGCTGTACTATATGTGTACCCCGTATTTATATAGTAAAACCTTAAAAAGCAATTTTTTATTACATGTAATTTTCTAGACTTTATAGCAAAGAAAATTTAGATAGTATAGGTGAAAGAAGCACGTCAGCTAGTAGCGCCTCTACTGCTCATCCTCACCCAGGCAAAGAAAAGCATCTGCAGTGAATTTCATCAAATTTATTTAATGTATGATTTCATCAATTTTTTGAAATGCATCTTCAAGTGAAGTATATCCATTTGTTTCTCCTTCGTTACCTTGAACAGTCCATTCTTGCTTTTCTACTGCTAGTTTCCCGTTTTTATCTTTTATATAAGGTCTGTTAATCATAAACACATGATTATTCTTTTTTACTGTGTAGCCAAGATAATAGTGATTCCCTTCTCCTTCTTCTTCATATACGGAGACGCCTTGAAGATTATATTTGTTTAAAATGTCATCCATATGATGAGTCAGTTCACTTACAATCGCTTCTCTTCCTACATATTCCATATTTTTTACCCCTTTTCATTTTGATTTATGTTTAGCATTCCCTTGAGCATATTCAATTACACTATCTTTCAAACGTTGTATGAACAAAGCAAATCAATATGATAGTCATCATTACATAGTAATAAGAAAGCTACCTCACTATAATGCAACGAAAAAACATTGCTAAGTGAAGTAGCTTTTTTGTTACCGAAATCTATAGAGAAACTTAATTATAGTTCCGTTAAAATAATTGGTTCACTGTTTGTTACAATAATCGTATGTTCACATTGTGCCACAAGACTATTATCCGGTGTAACAAATGTCCAACCGTCGTCTCCGCGTTCAATGATATGATCAGCTTTCATAGAGATAAATGGCTCTACAGCAATAACAAGACCTTTTTTCAAAAGTGCTTTATCCATTGGATCGTAATAGTTTAAAATGTGGTTAGGAGCGTCATGCAAGCTGCGGCCAACACCATGACCCGTTAAATTTTCAATAACAGCATATCCGTTTTGATGTGCAAAGTTAGATACAGCACGACCAATTTGGTTTTGTTTTGAACCAGCTTTTACTTTTTTCATAGCTGCCCAAAATGCATCAACTGCAGCTTGACACAGCTTTTCTTTTTCTTCGTCTTGCCCAATAACAAATGAAATACCAGTATCTGAATAATAGCCATCAAGTACGGCAGATACATCCACATTTACTAAATCGCCATCTTTTAATACTCGATCTCCCGGAATACCGTGGGCCACTTCTTCGTTTACACTAATGCATGTTACACCTGGGAAATTATATTCTTTTTCAGGTGCAGAAGTAGCACCGTGTTCATCCAATATTTTTTTACCAATCATATCAAGCTCTTTCGTTGTCATACCTGCTTTTGCTTGATTTTTCATCTCTTCACGTGCAAGCGCAACGATGCGGCCAATTTTGCGTAAACTTTCTAAATCTTGTTCGTTACCAATAATCATAAAAAACACTTTCCTTCCTCGAAATATATATCCTATCCGATTTTATCATATTTTTATGAGGATTTTTCAACAGACCTTTTAAGAACTAAGATGTACGATTAATTAGACTAGTAAGATATTTATCATATGCCAAACTTTCGCTTTTTAACCGATTGAATTCACCAAAAAAAGAATGCTGCTATAAGGCAGCATTCTTTTCTACATTATAGAGACCTTACACCTTCATCAACAAACCTATTTCTAGGTTTCTTAAGCTCCAAATGATCTCTTAATGTGTTTCCTTCATAGTCTATTCGAAACAAACCTCTTTCTTGTAAAATTGGTACAACAAGATTTACAAAATCATCTAAGCCAGATGGAAGTAAAGGAAACTGCAGCATAAATCCGTCCGCTGCTTTTTCCTGAAACCACCTTTCCATTTCGTCCGCAATTTGAATGGGGGTTCCTACAAAATTATCTTTTCTTGCAGCACCAAAAAATCGCGTATAAAGATCCCCTACCGTAAGTTTTTCCTTTGCTATAATTCTTAGCATCTCATCAAACTGACTTTGGATGCCATTCACGGATGGAAACTCTACCTTTGAGGCAGGAGTACTAAGGGCATACTTCGTAAAATCAACGTTCCCCATATACCCAGAAACGAACTTTAATCCTTCATACGGATTCACTAGCTTTTGTAAATCGTTGTATTTTTGAATCGCTTCTTCTTCTGTTTCTCCTATAATAGGAGAAACACCGTGAAGGATATGTAAATCAGCTTCCGTTCTATTATATTGAGAAAGCCTTGATTTAAGGGATTTATAAAAACTTTTGGCTTCTTCTATATTATCTCGATGTGCAAATACCACCTCTGCCGTTCTTGCCGCTAAGCGCTGTCCCGGCTCAGAAGAACCGGCCTGAACGATAACCGGTTGTCCTTGGGCGGAACGAGCGATATTTAACGGCCCTTTTACAGAAAAATACTTGCCTTTATAATTAAGTTCATGTACCTTTTTAGCATCAAAAAACTCTCCTTTTTCTTTATCGTATAAAAAGGCAGCATCTTCCCATGAATCCCACAACCCTTGAACAACATCAATGAATTCTTCTGCACGTTCATACCGGTGATCGTGTTCCCAATGAGTATCACGGTTAAAATTTAACGCCGTTTCCCCTGTTGCATCTGCTGTGGTCACAACGTTCCAGCCTGCTCTTCCTCCACTTACATGATCGACAGAGGCAAACTGGCGTGCTAGTGTATAAGGTTCATTGTAAGTTGTTGAAGATGTGGCAACAATGCCAATTTTCTCAGTAGCTGTCGCCATTGCTGTAATGATTACAATAGGATCAAACCGATTCAAAATCTGAGGATGCGACTCTGCATTTACTGCTAAACTATCGGCAATAAACGCGATGTCAAATTTTCCTCTTTCAGCGGTTTGTGCAAGCTTTTGATACACAGAAACGTCAATACTTGCGTTAGGTTTTGAATCAGGGTGACGCCACGAAGCTACGTGCATACCTGTGCCAATCAAATAAGCGGCAAGTTTCATTTTTCGTTCCTTGACCATTTTCCCACCCCCTATTTAGTACTTATTTTGTTTCATACGTCTCTTTGTAAGTATTCAATTCCTTCAAGCTAATAAAGGTCGGAATATAATTTCCTTTGTATGTCTTTTTTATAAAGGCAGCCGTAGCTTTTGATTGATACACTTTTACTAACTTCTTTAAATACGTGTTATCCTGGTCTTTTTTTCTTGCAGCGATGACATTAATATAGGGCTTTGCTGTTTTATTTTCATGAATAAGTGCATCCTTTAAGCTAAGACCCGCTTCCACAGCTACACCATTGTTAATAATGGAAGCTGCGGTATCTTGCATAACGCGGGGAGTGCTTGCAGAATCGACGGGAATAATTTTTAAGTTTTTAGGATTGCTTTTAATTTTGTCCTCTCCTCCGTTACCGTCAAAGCCTTCAACCACTGTGATTAAATCAGCTTCTTGCAGCAAAACTAGTGCTCTTCCCCAGTTAGAAGGGTCATTTGGAACAGCAATTTGAGCACCATTTGGAATGTCTTTTAACGATTTATATTTTTCAGAATAAAGGCCTAGAGGCGCAATGATGGTCGTTCCAATTGGCACAATATCCGTTCCGTTCTTTTGATTAAACGAATCTAAATACGCAACGTGCTGAAACGCATTTACATCTATTTCTCCTTCAGCTAAGGCTTGATTAGGATCGTACGCTGAAGAAAAATTCACAAGTTCTATATTCAGCCCTTGTTTTTTTGCTTTCTCTTTTATAAATTCCCACGTCCGAAGTTCGGAGCTTCGAATGCCTACTTTAATTTTATCTTCTTTACTACTGGCACCGGATGAGGGATTAGAACATCCTGTTATGGCGAGGGTAAACAACAGCAGAAGCAGGAATATCGTTTTTTTCATTTATAACTCTCCTTTAAAAAGCTTACTTTAAAGATGTTCTTACACTCTTCTAATCTTGCGTTCTATAACGTTTCCTAAAGTTTGAATACCTTGAACAATAATAAGAAGAAGCACAACGGTAACTACAATTGTAATCGTGCTGAAGCGTTGATAGCCGTAAGTAATAGCTAAATCACCAAGCCCTCCGCCTCCGATAGCACCGGCCATTGCTGTTGCTCCAATTAACCCAATTGTGACAGTTGTTAAGCTTAAAATAAGAGAGGGGAAGGCCTCTGGAATTAAAAAACGGAATACAATTTGAGTTTTAGAAGCACCCATCGCTTGCGCTACTTCAATAATGCCTTCATTTACTTCAAGCAAAGAATTTTCAACGAGTCTAGCCATATAAGGTCCAATATGTAAAACAAGTGGAACAATAGCCGCCGTTGTACCAATAGTCGTTCCGACGACGAACCTTGTAAATGGGATAATCGCTACAAGTAAAATAATGAACGGGATCGAACGAAAAATATTTACAATAGAATTTAAAATTGAAAAAACAACTCGATTTTCAAGAATATGCCCCTTGCGTGTTACAACAAGTAAAATCCCTAAAGGAATTCCAATTAAAGCCCCGAAAAGCAGGGAAGCACTAACCATGTACAGTGTTTCCCACAAAGCCGCTAATATCAACTCTTGGCTTACTTCTAACATTTGAAACCACCTCTTCCATTCTTATATTTTGCTGCAGTGCATATAGTTCAGCTCTATCTATTTCTTCTTGCGTGCCAATTAATTCAATAATTAAATGCCCAAATGGAATGCCCTGTAACTCCGTAATGTTTCCAAGTAAAATATTTATCTGTACATTAAAGCGCTTTGATAAGCTTGAAATCACAGATTGACCGGAATTGATGCCGATAAAGTTAATCTTAAAAATTTTCTGATTTGAATTTGTAGTTTGTACTAATTCATACACGTTTTGTGGAATGTCATCTCGAATAACTGACTGAACAAAATTTTTAGCAATTTCGGTACGTGGATTTGAAAAGATATCAAATACATTTCCTGTTTCAATAATCTTCCCGTCCTTCATCACAGCGACACGATTACAAATTTGCTTAATGACTTCCATTTCGTGTGTGATTATTACTATCGTAATTTGATATTCTTCATTAACTTTTTTCAGCAATCTCAAAATAGATTCTGTTGTATGCGGATCTAATGCTGAAGTTGCTTCATCACATAATAAAATAGAAGGATTTGTTGCTAATGCACGCGCAATGCCTACTCTCTGTTTTTGACCTCCAGAGAGATGATCGGGATATGCACCTGCTTTGTCTTCTAAATCTACAAAATGAAGCAGCTCTTCTACGCGTGGCTTTATATCTTTTTTTGCTTTTCCACTTAATATAAGCGGCATTGCTATATTTTCAAACACTGTTTTTGAATTTAATAGATTAAAGTGTTGAAAAATCATGCCAATTCTTTTTTTGTTTTTTCTCAGCTCCAATTCAGACAACTTTGCTAAGTTTTCTCCATCTACTATTACTTCACCTGAAGTCGGATACTCCAGTAGATTAATCGTTCGAAGCAGCGTGCTTTTTCCTGCCCCGCTTAATCCAATCACCCCAAATATGTCTCCTTTTTGTATCGTTAATTCAATGTCTTTGAGAGCTTCAATTTTTTTCGAACCACTCTCGAATACTTTTGAAACACGTTGAAACTTTATCAAAAGAAATCCTCCTTTTCTTTTAAAATGCGATTCTTATTTCTTTTTTACTTCTATACTTAGAAAGCTGGAACGACTGCGCCATCGTATTTTTCCTTAATAAACTTTTTAACTTTATCTGTAGTAAGTGCTTTTGCTAAACGTTGAATATTTTTATTCTCTTTTTTCTCTCTCGTAGTCACTAGAATATTCACATAAGGAGACTCTTTCTTTTCAATAATTAACGCATCTTTAGTTGGTTTAAATCCGCCTTCAAGAGCATAATTCGTATTGATAGCGGAAGCTTCTACATCATCAAGAGAGCGGACAAGAAGCGAACCATCTACTGCCACAAAGTCTAGCTTTCTTTTATTCTTTGAAATATCTTCAACCGTATAAGAGCTACCACTAGGTTTCTTTTTTAACTCAATGATTCCATTAGACTCGAAAAGCTCTAGTGCACGTGAAAAGTTCACCGGATCATTAGGAACAGCAACCTTTACTCCTTTGGATAAATCGTTAATTGATTTTATTTTTTTAGAATACACTCCAAACGGTTCGATATGAACGTTTGTCACACTTACAAGATTTAATCCACTATCTTTATTCGTTTGCTCTAAGTATGGCGTATGTTGAAAATAGTTGGCATCTAACTCTCCATTTGCTGTTTGTTCATTTGTCTGTATGCCGTCTTTAATATTTACAATGTCCAGCTTTATCCCTTCTTTTTTCAAATCAGGTTCCACATATTTCAAAATTTCTGCGTGCGGCGTGGAGGCTGCCCCCACTTTAAGAACTACATCTTCTTTCTTGTCACTATTTTGACCAGATGCTTTTTCGTTATTTCCACACCCTCCCACAACAGTAAGTACTGCTAATAATGCAAAAAGCCATACAAATTTCTTCATTTCTCTCCCCCCACCATTTGTGATGTATTAAATATATAGCGTTAATCTGCTGCCATTAAAAAAGACAAAAATTCTGAGGTAATCCCCGTCATTTTTGTCTCCATTCGTCTGGTCGACTGTTCTGTTTCCACTATATGTTTAACAAACATTTTTAAATCCGATAATTCCAATAAGAGTTTTAAATCTTTTGAAAAATATACCAAACATGCTTTTGACTGTCAATTTAGTATTTATAAACCGTGAGATTACATATTTTATTTGTGATAGTTATACTTAGGTGCTTCAATCGGGCATTAGATAGAAAGTCTAAGAAATCTAACCAAAATGTTTATGTTATCAAAAACCCACTTTACAAATAGGAATAATTAACTTAATATAGACCTCATATTAATCAGGCCGTCTGGTCAACCAGAGGCTCTTCAAACGTATCAATAACGTTTGAAGAGCCTCTTTTATTTCGCAATCTAAAGTACACTTGCCTACTGGATCACCAATGGCACCGAAAAAGCTTTTTAGCAGTCTTTTCGGTGCTTTTTTATTACTCGTTACACAGAAATTAGTATCGGGAGGAATAAAACGATGAAAAATTTATGCGTTACTTTAGCTTTGGCAATTGGACTTATTATGCCTTTAGGAGGATGCTCTCAAAGCTCTAGCTCAGAAAACAGCGATAAAAAAGTAATCAAAGTTGCTTTGAGTGATGAAGTAAATCCGCCTTTTCTATTTACGAACGAACAGAATGAGCCTATTGGATATGATATGGATTATGTAAAGCAGCTTGAAAAAAAGCTTCCAAGGTACAAATTTGAATATACGCTTGGAGAAGAAGAAACAAATTTGTTAGGTGTGTCGACAGGAAAATATGATTTTGCCATCAACTGGTTCTTCAAAAACCCTGAACGAGAAGAAAAATTTCTTTATCCCGCGCATGAGTATGGTTATTCTTTAACAGCCTTAGTGACACAAAAATCACGCAACGATATCAAAACACTTAACGATATGGTGGGCAAAAAATTTCCTCCTGTATCTGCTACGGGCGGATTGCGCGCTATTTTGAATGCCTATAACAAAGAACACCCTACTAAGCCTTTAACATTAGAAAGCATTGATAACCCTTCTACCGCAGAAAACTTAAAGTTGGTAGATAAAGGTAAAGCGGATGCTATCTTTTTAAACGTAACAACATTTAACGAAGTACAAAAACAGCTCAAATTAAATTTAAAAGTAGGAGGCATTGTATCAAAAGAACCAACTTGGTTAGTCTTTAATAAAAATAATCAAAAACTTGCTGATGAAATTGATAAAGCGACAGTCGAACTACAAAATGACGGGAGGCTAGAAAACTTGGCTGAAAAATGGTTTAAAGTAAATTTCTTTAAAGAATTGAAGTATATTAATCAGCAAAACTTCAATTTCCAAGATTAAATGAGTAAAAGAATTCATCATTACGGCGGGGTGAGATATGATTAGTACCGATTTTCATGATTGGTTAAAGCTGTTATGTCAAGTGGTAGATAAACTTCCTTTAACACTATTTATGCTAGGCCCTTCTCTCTTTTTTTCATTGCTTTTAGGTTTCGTGATTGCCCTGATACGCATTCAAAAAAAGCCTGTTCTTTCTAAAGTGGCAACCATCTATTTATCTTTTATGCGCTGTACACCGCTGCTGGTTCAGCTGTTTCTTGTATACTTCGGCCTTCCTCAGCTGCTGCTTATCGTCCATATTGACATTAACAGCTGGAGTCGCATCACTTTCTTAGTTATTGCTTTTTCACTACATACTGCTGCTCCTTTATCAGAAGTTATTCGTTCAGCATATCTTTCGATTGATAAAGGACAGTTCGAAGCGTCTTATAGTATTGGCATGAACTATTTTCAAACCTTAAGAAGAATTATCCTTCCTCAAGCGTTTGTAGCAGCACTACCTAATTTAGGAAATGCTACGATTTCATTATTAAAAGATACTGCACTTGCTTTTACCATTGGAATTATTGATATTATGGGGCAAGTTCGCCTTATTTTGGGCAACAACTATGGAATAGGAATGTTTGAAATTTATGTTACGATCTCACTCGTATATTGGAGCATGTGTATCGTAATTGAAATCACGGTCAGTTACTTAGAGAAACATTTAAAAAAAGGCAGCGTCAGCATCTCTAAATAATTTGTACTAGTAAAGGAGTGAACTTGATTGCCTATTATTGATTTACGATTTGCTTTGGAGGAAACTCCTGAAGTCTTAAAAGGTGTACCTTTAACACTAACAATAGCGATTATCTCAATGGCGATAGGAAGTATTTTTGGTCTTTTCATTGCGCTATGCAGAATATATAAAATTCCGCTTCTAAAGCAAATAGCTGTTATATACGTCTCATTTATGAGAGGCACCCCACTGCTCGTACAGCTCTATGTATTTTTCTATGGAATCCCTATTTTCCTAGAATTTCTAAATGAGACTCAAGGCTGGGACTTAGGTGGGGATACTATTTCACCTTTAGTTTATGCTTTAATTGCGTACACATTAAATACCTCTGCTTATCAATCAGAGGTATTCCGCTCTTCTATTCAAACCATTGACCGTGGTCAAATTGAAGCTGCATATTCAGTAGGAATGACTACTTTTCAGGCTGTTAAAAGAATTATCTTCCCTCAGTCTTTAGTAGCGGCTATTCCTAACCTTGGAAACATTTTTATTAGTTTAATTAAAGCTACTTCTCTTGCTTTTGCGGTAAAAGTAGTTGAAATTATGGCGATATCTAAGGTCATTGCTAATGATGGGTATAAATATTTAGAAATGTATCTGGTCGCTTCACTTATTTACTGGATTCTTTGCTTCTTCTTTGAGAGGCTATTTGTAATCATTGAGAAAAAACTTAGTCATTATGAATTAAGAGAAGAAGTGCGTTCAGCTTCTTAACTCTCCTAGAAAAATCAATATAAACTGATCAAGAAAGCTGTCTTAGTAAAGAGGCAGCTTTCTCAATCCATTATTTTACTGTTTTAAATTTCACTTCATTAAACAAACTAGTAGAATTCCACACATTCAGCCCAGCATAACCTTCTAAAAAGGTAGGGTCCATTGCATCGATCACCAGCTTGCCATCGAGATAAACTTGAATGTGTTCTCCTTCAGCCATTACTTTCAAATGATAATTCGTATTTGTCTTTAAATCCAGCTTTCCTCCATCATCGTAAACAATTAGGTCCTTCCCAATTCCGTCTCTAAACGTAATGAGCTTTACTTGATTATTAAGCACATCTACATTTGCAGCGTAAGCATTATTTGCCTGTTCATCCGAACGAAATACTAGCGCTCCTGCTCCTGTAGAATTTGAAGTGGCCTCCTTTAACACCTTTATCTTTGCTTCATATGTGAAATTCTTTGCTTTTTCTGATGATAAAGTAAAGGAATCTTCTTTGCTTCGCCCTTGTTTTCCATTAATCGTATCGGCCCATAATCCACTAATGTTTTTCCATCCCGATAAGTTTGTATCAACAGGACTTTTATTCCAAATTGATTTTAATGGATACATCTTAAGAGAGTTTAATTTTACAGCTCCTCCTTTGCTATAAAGCCTTATTTTATTGCTTGAAAGCGTCGGAAAGAGCTGATCTGTTATTACTTCCGTTCCGTCATTACCAAATACTTCTATAGATGACTGGTCTACGAACATATGAAGCTTAACCTTTCCGTCTTTTGGAAGCATAGAAGCAGAATGTTTGCCTTTCACATTTTCACCAAAATCAAAACTTCCAGAGTTTGTTCGATCAACAAATAGTCGCTGCTTGTTTACGTTATAGCTGACTTTTGTATTTTCACTGCCTTCTTTTTGAATTTGAAATCCAAATTCTTGTGCATCTGTATTAGAAACATCAAATTCTGCGATGATTTCATATTTGTTTTCTTGTATGCCTGAAAGAAGATTTTTGTTTTCTGTGACCATCAAATTCTTCAATATCTTTTTTTCTTGCTTATTGCGAATTGAATCAATTGAAACAGGGATTTGTTTTAAGCGAAGCCCTTCTGCTGTTTTGGTTAGGGCTATTTTTCTAGGGATTGACATAGAACTTCTCCAAGTAGTGGTTGGGGTATTGTTTGCATATTGCCAGTTACTCATCCAGCCTAGCCAATACTTTTCTCCGTTATCTCCTTCAACTCCGCTCCAATCTACGGCAGCATAAAAGTCGGCACCATAATCTGTCCACAGTACTTCCTCTGGTAGATTTTCATTTTTAAACGCTTTCCCGTCAAAATCACCAACAAAGTACTGCATACCCGAACCTCCGGCTGCCGCTCCATCATTGATGCTGACTTGCAGCACCCATTTTTTCTTTGTGCTGTCTCCATCAACCGGCAGTTCGAGCAAAGTAGGACACTCCCAAATGCCTCCGTTGCTTCCATGAGTTGAATTCACCCATTCTCCTGACACCGTATTCCAATCTGAAAGCTCTCCGCCTTCCCTTTGTTTAGCTTCCTCCGGTTCTTTTGCTACACTATCTACTTTCTCCGGCATCTTTTCTGTATTGAATACATTAACATCATCTAAATTAATATGCCCCCATCCTCCTACAGCTTGATCAACAGCTTTAATATACAGTACTTCTCCTATATACTTTGAAGCATCCCACACGTAGCGCTGATACTTTTCGTCTGCAAACTTTGTATTCGCTTGACGAACCAATTCTTTGTCGTCGGATGCCCTGACTAAGGATACATAGCGGTTTGTAGGGTCGTTTCCTCCTCCTATTAACAAATTGATTTCACCTGAACCGCTCAATTTAAAATAAGATGAATGTAATTCTCCAGTGGCATTATCGCCATCATGCTTATCAGAAAACCCCCATAAATGATACTTTCCCTCTTGTTCAAAGAGACCGCTCCAATTTACGGTTGCGTCCGTTACATGATCATTTGTGAATGCATTTCCTTTTAACGTTTTCCAGCCGGTGAGATCCCCTGTTTCAAAACTCCCATTTTTAATTTCCTTTTCATCTGTATCAATAAACTTGGTCATATTAACGTCTTGAAACCGGACTGAAGATTGATTAACATGTAATCCAAACAACCCTTTTGAAAAAGTTTCATCTTTTGCAGTAAGGATGAGTTTGTCGTCTACATGCAAATCAAGTTCATTTCCCGATGCAGTTACTTTCACTTGATGCGATTTATTCGTATCAAGTTTTTCGTTTGTTTCGGCAAGGACACTCGCAATGCCATCTTGAAGCTTTACTAGCTTAATTGTATCCTTAGAAACATCCACGCTAGCTATATATCCATTTCGGGCTTTTGCGTCTGCCCGAAAGAGTAGTGAACCTGAACCATCGCTTTCATCTAAAAATGTCATATTTGACTCGTAAGTGAACTGATCTCCCTGTTCTTCACTTATAATATATCCGTCGCTGTCAGATTTACCGATTTTTCCATCAGTAGTATCATTCCACATTCCCGTAACAGGTTTCCAATTAGATAGATTGGTTATGAAATTAGATTGATTCGTAAATTTAACATGACGAAAGACAGCTGTGGAATTCCATGCTGTTAGTCCAAACTGACCGTTTTCAAAAGATGCATCACTGCCTTCTAAAACCTGTTTTTCATTTAGTAGTACCTTAAAGTGATCACTATTGGCTTCTACTTTTACATGATATGCTTGTGACGTATCAATCCTCATTGGCTTTGAAACAAGGGTCGTTACGTTTCCTTTTTCTACTTTATTAAGTGTTAAGAGGTTCTTTTCAGCGTCTAAATTGACGGCGTATGCGTTTGTTGCGTCTTTATTAGAGCGAAAAACAAGGCCGCCTGCCCCTTCGCGTCCATTCTTTTCTACAAGGGTAATTTCCCCCTCTACAGTAAAGGATTGCCCTTTTTGTTCAGATAAAGTATATGAGTAGGCACCACTTTGACCGTTTGCTTGAACGCCTCCGTCAGGTCCAAACTCACTTGCATATTTCCAATTTTTTAAGTCAGGTGATGTATAAAACATAATTTTATCTTTAGCAGCTAAAGACATCACCCACTGCTTGGTTTGATCGTGCCAAAACACTTTTGGATCCCGCCAGTCAGGAACCGGGGGACTGGGCATAACAGGATTTCCTTCATATTTGGTCCACGTTCTTCCGCTGTCCGTGCTGTATGCTAAACTTTGTACTTGCCCTTTACTGCCCGAGTGTGTAAAGATCGCTACCATCGCTTCTTTTCCAAACCCTGCGGTATTATTCCAATCAATAACGGCACTCCCTGAAAAGATCTCTCCGTTCTCATCCGGAGAAAGAGCAATCGGCAGGTGTTTCCATTTCACTAAGTCTGTACTAACTGCATGCCCCCAGTGCATAGGTCCCCAAGTGGTACCGTAAGGATGATACTGATAAAAAAGGTGGTACTCTCCGTTATAATAGACCATTCCATTTGGATCGTTCATCCAGTTCGCTTCCGGAGAAAAATGAAATTGATTCCGGTATTTTTCTTGATAATACCCCGTATCATCAGCTAATACAGGGTATGCAGAAAACAAGCTTATGGAACAAGCGACTCCAATCATCAATATCTTTTTGACGGTTCTTTTCATCTTCCTTTCCTCCTTTATTTGCATGCTGGTTATGTAGAACATTTTCACCAGCAGCTTTTAGAAGCATATGGGACTCCTTATTTGTCACCCTAAAAAGCCGATCCAATAACCTCCTATACCGATTAGGAAAATACCGAAAATAATAAGCAAAGGATTTGTACCTTTTCGAAGCAGCCATGCTACTAATAGAGTTAGTGCTAAAGGAAGTAGCCCCGGTAAAATACTATCAAGTACGTCTTGCACGGTTTTCACCACAACTTTGCCAGAATCATCTTTGATTCTAGAAACCACTACGGGTATATTAATAGTGGTCCATTCCGAAACCAATGCTCCCATTACAAAGAGTCCTAAAATGGACGCACCTTCCGTCAGTTTCTGAATTCGATTGCCTACTAAATCTTTTAAAATTTCTGTTCCTTTTAAATAGCCATATTTTAGTCCATAATATTTTGTACTTAAGCGTATTACATTAATTAAGATAAAAAATAGCAGCGGCCCGGCAATGTTCCCGCCTAACGCAAGAGATGCACCTAGTGCTGCGAGGACTGGTCGCAGTGTTCCCCAAAAAATAGGGTCTCCTACACCAGCAAGCGGTCCCATTAATCCAATTTTCATTCCACTGATGGCTTTTTCATCAAAATCTTTTTTATTCGCCATTTCTTCTTCCATTGCTGCCGTGACGCCAAATATAGGTGCAGAAATCCATGGATGTGTATTGAACCATTCTAAATGACGCTTTAATGCTGCATTTCGCTGAGCCCCTGGTCCGTATAAGCGTTTGATTGCTGGAATCATGACATAGCAGTATCCCATTGCCTGAACACGCTCAAAGTTAAATGAACCGAGTAAAAAATTCGAGCGAATGAACATGCTAAAAATGTCTTTTTTCGTTAATCTTTTTTCAGTTTCCATTTCTATCCCTCCCTTAAGTTCGCCTTTTAGGCATCTAAATCATCATCGTCATCATCATATACCTGTTCGCTCCCTGTAGCTGCGGGAATGCCTGCCGGCTGCATTTGATTTCGCTGCTGCATTACTTGTTGGTAAAGAAGTGCTAAACAAAGACCCAGCGCTCCAAATCCTACTAGGTTAAACCCTGTAAAGGCCGCTAATAAGAAACCGATATAGAAAAAAGGCTTTAAATGAGGAATGTTCATCATATTGATAACCATGGCGTATCCTACGACCACGATAATGCCTCCTCCAATTTGCAGACCTTTCGTAATAACTTCCGGAATATTCCCCAGGAAAGTTTGTACGGCGCTTACGCTGATTAATGTAACAATTAAAGTTGGCATCATAACGCGAAGAGCCTGGAAACCCATAGCAGTAATATGCATAATTTCAATTCCTTTAAAGTTTCCTTCTTCCGCGTACTTGTCAGCTCGGTGAATTAAAAATACCGTAATTGTACGGACAAAAATGGTGAGCACTTGCCCTGCAGCTGCTAGAGCTATGGCCACCGCAATCCCTTCACCAATACCTTGACCAGCTGTAATAACCAAAATGGTAGAAATAACAGAAGCAATAGCTGTATCAGGTGCCATAGCTAAGCCGACATTCATCCATCCAAGAGCCATTAATTCCAGCGTTCCACCTAAAATAATGCCTGTTTTTAAATCTCCAAGCACCAAGCCTACTAACGTGCAGGCTATGAGAGGACGATGGGATTGACCTTCGTCCAACACGCTTGCGATACCAGTTATCGCTGCAATGACTAATAATAAAATAATTTGTATGGAAGACATAAACTCATCTCCTTATTTGATTTTTGTTTCGTTTCTCAGTAGTTGAATAAAATTTTCGCTAGAATCCGAAGGTAATTGGCGCAGTTCAAGCTGCACACCTAGTTCTTGCAGTTTCTCAAAAGCATCAATATCTTTTTCGGTAACGCTTACAGATTTAGTGATTTGTTTTCGGTCATTCGCAAAACGCATGCCCCCTACGTTTACTGTCTCAATAGGTACGCCCGCTTGAACAAGAGCGACAATATCTGCGGGGTTTTCAAACAGCAGCATGGCTGTTGTATCCTGATAACGCGGGCTATGAAAGGCTTTTGTCATTTTAGAAATCGAGACAGCGCTCGCTTTTACATTCGAAGGAGCCACAGAAAGAATGAGTGTTTTTCTCATTTCATCCGCTGCTACCTCATCTGAAACAATAATAATTCGATCCGCTGCATTTGTTTTAATCCATCTTGTTAATACCTGCCCGTGAATAAAGCGGTCATCAATTCTCGCTAAAACGATTTTCATAATAATCCATCCTCTCCGATTTGGTTTGTTTGCTGAATTTTTTCCAAATGTTCACTGCATACTTGAAAGCTTTCTTCATTCACTTGCTTTAATCTTCCTAGCATCTCTTTTAACGTAACATGTTCCCTCATCGCTAAAACTTCTAATAACATAGGCAAATTGACGCCGGATACCATATCCGCTGCTTTATTCTTAAGGATATATGGAGTAGCTGCATTATAGGGAGTTCCTCCGAAAATATCGACTAGAAAAAGCACTTCATTCTCTAAAGGCATTTCTTCTAGTACCTGCTTATATTTTTCCTCAAGAGTTTGAATGCCCTCTCCTTTTAGAAAAGGTACGGCTACTACGTGATTCTCTTCTCCAAATATCATTTTGGAAGACCCTTCTAATGCTGGCGCGAAATCACCATGGCCGCTAATAATAACTGAAATCATGTACACTTGCTCCTCTCTTTTATGTTCTACACTTATTTATTGCAAGTATCATGCCAATGAAGAGTATTAAGCGCTTTCATTTATTTTCCAATGCCTTTTTCTTTGTTGTTGATACAGGTTCCTTACAATAAACAAACCTGTATCAAAACTCGATATGTTTTAATACAGGTTCTTCTGTTATTTAAAAAGTTGGATAAAAAAAGAAACTAGTGGCATATAAATCAAACTAGTTTCTTAGGATTATAATAGGATTTTTACATTTCATCCGCAAAAATAGTGGCAATAAATAATTTTTCATCTCTTGTTAAGGTAAGTTTCATTTTTTTTTCAACGGCTCGTAATGTTTTTTCCGTTTTTTGATAAATGATTTCTAATTGATGAGTGATTTCTTCACCCTCTGGAAAAACAAGAGGTTCATTTTTTATCATTCTTTCTAAAGCAAAGGCTGTATGCATCACAATTCGAATCATAACGGTGTTGCTTAGTTCCATTTCCAACTCATCTTGTACATGACCTAACCACTCTAACAGGATTTCACTTATGAGATACGGATTAATAAATAGAAGGTACTTTCGCAAGTTTTCTTCGCAAAGTTCACGCACAACAATATTCTTTTCGGTTTGCTCCTCATCATAACGTATCGTTTCTTTTGTAATTGCCTGTTGAAGTATTTGTTCTCCCTGGCCTTCAATAAGAGCTTCTAGTGATACATGAGGCACATCAATCTTTGGGTTTTTAGTACCTGCTGTTGCGAGAATTTCATATTCTTTTTGAATTTCTCGAATATTTGCTGCTAATTTAATAGAAGAAACGGTTAGAATTTTAATAGGTTCTTGAGATACTTTGCGGGAAATAATCGTTAAGATTTTTTCTAATTGTTTTGCTGTACCGCTTCCTGTTGTACAAATAGAAACAAGCGCTTTCTTTTTTCCAAACACATGCTGCTGCTTATCTATAAATTCCATAAAGTCTTTTTGCACCGAATCAAATATGGCATATAAATTTAAATCTAAATAATTTACTTTTCTAACGGTGTCTAACACCATAGACGTCGTCACATTGCTGATTGTTTTAATTTTAGTCCCTGTTTTTTGTTCCAACTTGCTTTCCAACATAGCAAGCGAACCCATGTCTACAAGCATTAATACGCCTTCTCCTTCATCTACTTTCTTAATTCCTTGAATTAACCTGTCTACAATTTCAGCTGGAGATACTGTCAAAGGCACATCAATAGCTATAATAGGAGTACTTCCTAAAAGCTCCGTAGCAACCTCAACCATAGAAGTTGCCGTGCTGTTTCCGTGCGCAGCAACTACAATCCCTACTCGCTTATTTTCTTCTAACGTTCGAATGGATTGAATAACCATTGTGAGATAAATGACTTCTAATTCTGGAACGGCAATGTTAAAACACTCTTCAATTCGATTCTTAAAAAGCAGTGCTACCGCATATTCTTTTGGATATGTTTCGCGAATTTCATCTATCTCCTTTGTATTTAATACGTCTACTTGTTTTTTCCGCTTTAAGAAGGATTCCATATGCATACTTAAAAAATGAATAAACCTGCGATCAAATTTACAGTTCAATTCTTTTTCTGCCAAACGTTTTAATTCTTTTGTAAGTTGAATCACGTCGTCTTCTACGAATTTCATTAAATTAGAGCTCTGGCCATTTTTTTGATTAAAAAAGCTCCGAACATTCAAATGAATGTCGGTAAGAATATATTGATTGATGTCTTCTTGGGATAAACCTTCTTTAGTTAAAATATCGACTTTTTCTTCTATTAACTGATATAAATTAAATGATACGTCTTCCTCCATTTTTATTTCTTGACTCTCCGCAGCCGGAGAAATAATTGTCTTAAGGTTTACATATTCAGAAATCTTTCTGCTTCGTTCCATGTTTTCACTACTCGAAATCCAATCCCGTTTAATATCATCAGGCAGATCTCTCACTGTAAGTTCTACCATATGTTTACTATCAAGGTTATTTAAAAACCCGTGTGCGCAAACGAGCTGCACATTCGATTTTAACTGCCCTACATTCCCAAATTTTTCAGTGTGAATTAAAGCATTTAATACATCAATATGAACGCTTAGCTTTTTATTAATTCGTTTAGCTTCTTGTCCTAAAAGAAACGTCGTGAGGCGGATTTTTTCTTTTAAAGATCGCTCTTCTAATGAAGGAATATGGATGGTCATCGGAATTCTTCTTAAGAAGGTTTGCAGTAAGGCTGAACCAGGATTTTCAGTTGTAGCACAAATAATTAATACTTTAGAAGTTCGCTTATGATCTGTTTCCCCTAGACGATTGTACGTACCTTGATCAATGAGGTAGAAAAGCATTTCCTGACCTTCAGGAGGAAGCCGGTGTATTTCATCCATAAAGAGAATTCCTTCATTTGCCTGTTCTACTAAACCTACTTTATTTTCAGTTGCTCCAGTGAAACTCCCTTGCTTATGACCAAATAACTGAGAAAGAAGTAATTGAGGATTATGGTAATAATCAGCGCAGTTAAAGGTAATGAATGGGGCATCTGTTTTTAACCTCTCTGAATACAAGGCAAATTGATAGATTCGTTTTGCAAAAAGAGATTTTCCTGACCCCGTGGGACCTAATAAAAGCATATGTAACCCATTGGGCGGGTAAAGAACAGCAGCTTTTGCTTGAGAAATCGATTTTTTTAAACTGCCTGTGGCTCCAATCATTAATTCAAAAGGATTAGCAGGAAGAACCTCTTCTTTTCCCCCATTAGATAGCTGCTCTAGTTTTTCCACTTCCATCTTATTCGTATCCCACTTTTGACGACAAATTGCTTCGGCGACCTCTAGAGGAACATAGCGAACGGGGAACATTTTAATTTTAATTACTTTTTTCATGCGAACAAGTTTGTTAAGTTCAAGACTTACATTAGATCTCTCTAAATTTAACTGTTCAGCAATTTCAATCGCTGAGCTTCCTTGTTTATGTAAAAGTTCCACTTCTGTAAACTCTTGAAAATTACTCAACAGCTGATTATATACCTTATCAATTCGTTTCATTAGAAGCACCTTCTTTATTTTCAGTTAGCATTTGCATCTTCTCTTTTCAAAGAAACATGACTTTTCCTACTGCAAGTTATTTCATATACAACTACCATTATGTATGTCATACTAATCTATGAAAGCATTTCGATCCATTATATGTAAATATATTAAGTTAGTCAATCCTGCATGTCAACCGGTTTCATTCTTGAAGTTATAACGTGTCTGAATGTTTCATTTTCCTTGAATAACTATAAATCTGTATATACTACTTTTTTATTTTAATTAGCACTGCAGTTACAGTACATTTTTGATTAAATAACAAAACGAAAGAAAACAGCAGCAGTTATTGCCATTTCCTTTCGTTTTAAAAAATTATTTATCTGTAGTTAATTGCCCTTGTGGTAAAATACTATTTTTCACAACAGCTGTTTTTGATCCTTTAATATTTAACAGGAAGCTAGGAGCAAACGTAGAATGTTCCTCTGAATAGAAGCCTCTGTTTGTCATATAACTTGTAATTACGACATTGTCTCCTTTTACTTGTGGAACTGCAAAATGTGAATACGTAAACGTTTTGTCATTAGGATCGAGATTCATATGTAAAACAAGTCCTGTATCGTTTAGCGGTTTGTATTTTCCAGTCAGCGTATTCGATACGTACCCTAGCATATATACGTCATCTTGGCCAATACCATCAATGGTCATTTTAGATCCGCGAGAATCTGTGAATAAATACCATTTTCCATCTTTTTTAAATACATTTGCACGTTCAATTTCATCCGTTACCGTGTTTGAGGTAATCAATGGATCCATTACTTTTTTCAAGGTATAATCGTTATTTAGTTCTATAATGCCTAATGCGCCGTTTGCTAAAGAGGCTTTCTTTTTGTTAGAGCTCTGCAGTAACTTCTCTTTTTCTGATTGGAAAAATGGATTGTTTCCACCGTAGTAAGCTCGATTGTAAAGAGAGTCTTCACCTTGATAGCCATCTTCAGTTCCTGTGTTTGCTTCAAAAACAAGATATTTATGCCCTTTATCTTCTACATAGTGAGGATCTCTCAATGTATGATTATCTCCTGAACCATACGCACCTTCGTCGATAAACTGCTGAACATTTTGATACTTTTTACCATCACCATCAAAAATGGATTTATGGTCTTCAACACCTTCAATTTTCAACGTATCTCCACTTGGCTGAGATACATTTACTTGAGCTGTTGTTAGAGTTTGTTTTCCATAGTTTGTACCTGAAAAGTTGGTATAGAATAAGCGTACTTTTCCATCGGATGTTAAAGTAGCAGATCCTGACCATTCCTGTGTTTGCTTTTTCAAATGAGGGTCATTCGGTACAAATTTGTCACTGTCTTTGAACACTCTTCCTGCATTTTTCCAGCTGTCAATCGAATCTTCACCGATTTTTTGATAAAACACATAAATAGATGTATCATCAGCATCTTTCGGGTCGCCTGCTAGTGCAAATACAACTTGGTAACCATGATAGTTGGCTACTGTTCCGTCAGCATTTTGCAGAGGCCAGCTGTCCCATACATCTAGGTCAATTAAATTGCCTGATTTATCATATCCTTTTGCAGAGGCAATATTTTTGATCGTTGATTTATCAAAAGCTGGAACTTTAAACTGTTCGCTTTTTTGCTGCTCAGGAATTTTCAGCATGTTATCACGTGTAATATGGGAAACTCCATAATTATTATTTGTATCTTTATGATTGCTTTCCGCAGCCCATGTCTGAGATCCTGCGCCTACTAACAGAGCTGTAGCAAAAGATAATGCTGTTGTTTGCTTTGCGATTTTCTTAATATTCATCTGTTTTTCTCCCTTTTGTATAATACTTTTTCCTGTGTCACTCACAAGCGATTCATTTTCTATGTATCAAGAAGTCATATCAATTTGGCAAAATAACAGAACCGGTTCCATTACCTTTCAAAGATTACTTGCATAATATTGAAAAGTCAAATAGGTAAAATGGAGTAAACAACCCCATTTCACCCCCTTGTTTTTTTAATTTAGTTATAAAGTCTTAATTCTTTAAATTTTTAATTTAAATTGGTAAATTCATTGTTATATTTAACCTGAAATTCTTTTATAAGCTCTCCTGCAGCTATTAAAACAAACGGCATTCAAAAAAATATCACTTATGTATTTTTTGTACAATAGTGGAATAATTTATTTTACAATAATTTCCTATGGTAATAATAAGAGACAAAAGAATTAGAAAATCTATTTTTATTTTCATTCTTTTATACTGCAAAATTTTATGGAGCATTTTACAAGAAATCGCTATCATTTTAATTGATCAATAATGCACCTTTCAGAAAACCAAAAAGAGCTCTTTGTAAAGAGCTCTTTTTGATATCATTTATGCTGTTTTTAAATAGCGGTTCTTTAAATAAATCACGTACCGCAGTACGTTTGATAAGGCTGATTAGACGGAGCAGACGGTGTGCAATAATCTAACTCATTCGGCGATTCATAAGGGCTAGAAAGTACTTCAAGAAGGGCTTCCATGACGCTGTAGTCTCCTTTTTGTGCTGCTTCTAGCGCTTCTTCTACCCGGTGGTTTCGAGGAATGACAGCGGGATTGTTATTTTTCATAAGCTCTTGTGACTCCGCTTTCGATTGCTTTTGTCTTCCTAGTCTTTGCTGCCATAGCTCATGCCACTTTGCAAATTCTTCACTTTCAAACAGGTCACTGTTTTCTAGCCTTTCAACAGTTAATGCACGAAACGTATTTGTATAGTCAGCTTTATAGGTTTTCATCATTGTAAGAAGCTCTTGGAATAATGCTTCATCTTCTTTTTCCTCGTTAAAAAGCCCAAGTTTAGCCTGCATACCTGCCAGCCAGTTTTCCCGATAGAATCTTGGAAATTCCGTCACGGCGTTTTGCGCTATCTCAACTGCTTTTTCTATATCTTGATCCAATAGCGGTAATAAGGCCTCAGCAAATCTCGCAAGATTCCAACCTGTAATGCCTGGTTGATTTTGGTAGGCGTAGCGCCCTTGTACATCGATTGAACTAAATACAGTTTCTGGATCATAGGTATCCATAAATGCACATGGTCCATAGTCAATTGTTTCTCCGCTAATTGTCATATTATCCGTGTTCATGACGCCGTGAATAAAACCAATAAGCTGCCATTTGGAAACTAGCTTAGCGTGACGCTTAATCACTTCTTGAAGTAACGATAAATATTTTCTTTCATCCTTTTCTATGTGAGAGAAGTGACGTTCTAACGCATAGTCAGCTAAAGCTTGAAGATTTTCAACTGTTCCCCATTTTGCAGCGAACTGAAATGTACCAAAACGAAGGTGACTGGAAGCTACGCGTGTCAAAATCGCTCCCGGCAGTTCTTTTTCACGAATAATGGATTCGCCTGTTGTTACAACCGCTAGGCTCCTAGTAGTCGGAATACCTAAAGCATGCATGGCCTCACTAATAATATACTCACGCAGCATAGGTCCTAGAGCTGCCCGACCGTCTCCTCCGCGGGAATATGGAGTTCGGCCTGAGCCTTTAAGCTGAAGGTCTACTTTCTCACCCGAAGGCGTAACTTGCTCCCCTATCAGCATAGCTCGTCCGTCTCCTAGCATGTTAAAGTGGCCAAATTGATGTCCTCCATAAGCTTGTGCAAGCGGGAAAGCACCTTTTGGAACACTATTTCCGGCCAGAATGCTAACTCCTTCTTGGCTTTGTAGCTGCTCTTTCTGTAAGCCTAGAGATGCAGCTAAAGAGTCGTTAAGTTTGGCTATTTTCGGTGAACTGACCGGATTAGGGTCAAGAGGCGTAAAAAAGATGTTTGGTAACTCCGCATAGCTATTACGTAAATTCCATCCTGTTTCTTTTTGATTAGTCATCGTATCTCCTTTTCGTTTTGTGTCTTGAAATGTAATTCTTTTCTTTACTCACGATTGCTTTATAAGCTGAGTAGCCTACTCTACCCTGCTTTCTTCTGGGCATCTTCAAGCACGATACTTTTTCTTTCATTTCATTATCTCTTTTAATTATTATATCGCATTTGTACATACTTTTAACCTAAAGTGCCTTATCCATTTATTTATCTCCAATTTGATGAAGGCCTATTAAATGCTCAAAAAAAGAAGAAGTATTAATATACTTCTCCCTCTATATTTTACTTCCAAATATCTTTTAAATTCCAATACGTTAACTCTTTTACGATTACGTCTCCTCCTTCAGTAAACAATTCAATTCCAAGCCTGCTTTCTTTTGGATAAATACGGCTTGTCATGGTAGCCTGTCCTTCGTTTGCAAATACTTCAATGGAAGAACGATCCACAAATATTCGTAAAGCTAGTGTCTCACCTGCCTGTAACGCTATTTTCCTAATGCCATCTTCTTTTCCCAAATGAGTACAGTCAAGCCATAGCTTTTGCTCATTAAGGCTGTAGCACATAAGCGCTTCTTCATTGTTTATTCCGCGAATTTTTATTCCTACGGCTGAAGCTTGGCAGTCCGTTAAATCAAATACAGCCTGTATCTCTAGCAAGTCTTCATTTACTTCCACTACATAACTGGTAGAGAGAGTTTTATTTGTTAGCATATCATATTGAGTTTTACGAAGTGATGTAAGCTCTTTTACGGGATTCATTACCACTTTATCCCCTTTTAAAGTTAGTTCTCTCGGAAGCGTTAGCGCACCACACCATCCATCCTCTTTAGTTGGCATATTAGCTTCCCACATGTCCATCCACCCAATCGCAATTCTTCGTCCTTTATCATCTAAAAGCGTTTGACCAGCATAAAAATCGTGGCCGTAATCTAATTCAGTAAAGGGTCCATGATGAAATGTATTGGTTTCATAACTATATTCTCCAACCAAGTACCCTGTTTGAAAAAGGTTTTGATAGGAATAACCTTCTGCTTCTATCCCTTGAGGAGAAATCATTAACACATGCTTTCCGTCTAACTCAAAGAAGTCTGGACACTCCCACATGTATCCTAGATCTCCATCACTTTTAGCAAGGACACCAACATATTCCCATTTCCATAAATTTGAAGATCGGTATAAGATAACACGTCCCTCTTGTTTCTTTGTTGAGTTTCCTAAAATCACATACCATAAATCTCCATGCTTCCATACTTTAGGATCTCAAAAATGATGAGAGCTATCTGCTGGTGGCTCAGCAATAACTGGATTGGTCTCTACTTTTGCAAAGGTAATGCCGTCTTTACTAACAGCTATATTTTGGTTTTGAAAAAAAATATCCCGTTCTTTATCTATATAATTATGTCCCGTATAAATTAATGTAAGTTCTCCTTCGTTATCCACAGCACTTCCCGAAAACATCCATCTTTATCAAATGTGTCTCCAGGAGCTAAAGCAATCGGTAAATGCTCCCAATGGACAAGATCTTTACTTTTGACATGCCCCCAATGCATCGGCCCCCAATTTTCGTCGTAAGGATGATGTTGATAAAAGACATGATATTCTCCTTTATAATGAATTAACCCGTTTGGATCATTGATCCAGTTAGCTGGAGCCATAATATGATACCCTAACCGATATTGATGATTCACTTTTTCCTCTGCATCATTTAATGAATTTTGAGCTTTCTCGATTTTATTTACCGTTAACATAATCATATCCCCTATATAATCTGCGTGTTTTCTTGAACATCTTTTCTTATAAACCTACGTTTTTTAGAATTTAGTAGTGTAAACATGGAAATAACGTTAAATACCAATACCATGCCGCCCATAATTAAATAGGTACGGGAAAAACCTACGCTATCGTATAATCCTCCCGCTATGGGTGAAAGAACTGACGCACCTATTTGTGAAGCAAATTGAAACCCAACCAAATAAAGTATAGAAGATAAACGCGTATCAAAGTTAGCCGCCAAGTATTTAAAGATGGCAATAAGCATAATAGGAAGTTCTAATGCATGAATAAGCTTCATTGAAGATATTCCAATTGGACCAACCACAAGTCCTGACCCAATAATACGAAATCCCATTAGAAATCCTGCTAAGATCAAACTATTTTTTGCACCAATCTTATTTACAATAAACGGTGCTGCAAACATCATTCAGCTTCTAAAAATACTTGAAACGAATTTAAATAGCCAAATACTTGGTTACCTATCGATTCAGTAGGAAACAAAGATGCATAATAGATAGGAAATTGCTGATCGTATACCCTGTAAACGCACGTGACACCAACAACATAAATCATAAAAAACCAAAATTCTTTTAATAAGAACAAATTACCTATATCTCTTAACGTGACGGATTCAGCTTTTTCCATTTCATAACTAGTCATTTCTACTTTTACAGAAAAAATAATAGCTACAAGGATAACAGCTGAAACAGATGCCACCCAAAAATTAATGTGAGGATTAATATTAAATAGTTGTCCAGCAAAGAACGTAGCTGCAGCCCAGCCTAATGAACCCCACATTCTCGATTTCCCGTACTCAAATTTATATTTTCGGCTGACTTTCTCTATGTATGTTTCAATTGCTCCGATGCCCGCCAAAAACGCTACCCCTAAATATAATCCTCCAATAATAGCTCCTATCAACACATTGTATTGAAGCAAAGGCCCATAAACAAAAATATAAAATGGTCCTACAAACACTAAGAGACAGCTAATAAAAAATAAAATGTGCTTCTTTAAACCTATTCGGTCAGATATATATCCGTACAAAGGTTGCATACACAAAGCAAAGATAGCGTTTACAGAAAAGATTAAGCCTGTAGCCGACCCGTTCAACTTAATCTCCTGCCCTAACCAAATAGAAAATAAAGAGTAGCTCGACGACCACGTAAAAAAGAAAAAATATGCACTCAGCTTCCAATATAAACCTTTTGAACTTTTCATTTTAGTTACCCCTTTAGTTTAAGATATACAATCTTTTATCTAACGAAATAAAAGCGCTTTCAACTTGATTTTATTTCAACCGATTTCATATTTTATAATGAAAAAAGATTGTATTAGGCGTAAAAGTGGGCTATGTGGTATGTTTATGTTGGTTAATAAAACGCTTACAAACCTTACATAGATTTTTATCGGTCAAAAGAAAACGTAACGACTAGAAAGCTATTTGCTTGATTACATTTATTTTAAGGCTTTTACATGTCTGATATATACTATAAAAGCAATGTGTTGGAGAAATTAGGAGGAAACTAGATGAAAGCCAAGATTAGTGATGTAGCAAAAATTGCAGGTGTTTCACCGACTACAGTTTCTCGTGTATTAAATAACCGTGGTTACATAAGCAAAGAAACGCGAGAAAACGTTTACAAAGCGATGAAAGAAATTAATTATTTTCCAAATGATATTGCGCGTTCATTATTTAATAAGCGAACAAATTTAATCGGTATGATTGTCCCGCAGACGAGCAACCCTTTTTTCGGAGAGTTAGCCTTTCACATTGAAAGTATATGTGCTTCCCTCAACTACAAAGTACTTCTTTGTAACAGTCTTAATCGAATGGATAAAGAAAAGAAATATGTAGAAATGCTCATCAGAAATCAGGTAGATGGTGTCATCGCCGTTACCTATAATAGAGGTATTTTTGATTCCGAAAGTCAAAGTCTTCCGGTGGTAGCAGTGGATCATTATTTATCGAAAGATATTCCTACCGTATCTTCTGATAACTATTCTGGAGGACTACAAGCCACGGAATTGCTCATTTCAAAAGATTGTAAGCATATTATTCATATTAACGGCCCCCTTAAGCTCGAAACTCCAGCTAATTTAAGAAGGACAGCTTATGAAAACGTGATGAAAAAGTACGGAAGACAGTCCATCACGTATGAAATTTCGAATACCTTTGACCGCAACATTCAGCGAGAAACTATTTCCAGGGTTTTTGAAGAACACCCCGAAGTAGATGGTATTTTTGCAAGCGATGACTTACTTGCAGCTTTAGTAGTTGCTGAAGCACAAAAAAGAGGAAAAAACATCCCCAGAGATTTAAAAATCGTAGGTTATGACGAAACGGAAGCCATTCAGACTTTGTTACCTGGTCTAACTACAATTCAACAGCCAATTGAATCGATTGCTCAAACAGCCATTGATATTTTACTAAAAGAAATTGAAGGAGAATTTAGCGATTTACCTCACGAAATCTGCCTTCCAGTTAAGCTTTTAGAAGGACAAACAACATAAAAATACGTTTTTTACAAAATAAATATTAGTTTGTTGTATATTCTTCTCCCTTTATTCACACCTTAACCTTACAGAAAGGAGTTGAATACAATGGCAAACAACAAAAGCAGCAATAATAATGAATTATTAGTATACGGAGCTGAACAAGCAATCGATCAAATGAAATATGAAATCGCGAGCGAGTTCGGAGTAAATTTAGGAGCTGACACTACTGCACGTGCAAACGGATCAGTAGGCGGCGAAATCACAAAACGTCTTGTGCAATTAGCTGAGCAACAACTTGGCGGCGGACGTTTCTAAAACAATTTCATACACACCATGACTTAAGGAAGAATGGATACCCATTCTTCCTTTTCATATATTTAATTTAAATCTTTATATAAAATTATTATTGTTCATCCTCCCTGCTGATTGATTTTGTTTTTCCTTTCTTTAATACCGCACTGATTCCTAAACAACAGACAGCTGCTATCCATCCGGAGATAAGAAAATAAACGGAAGTGTTTGCAAAAAGTGTGCCTATTAAAATAAACAGGCCTCCGAGAATAATAAAAAAGACGTGACCCTGACCATTTCTTTCCACCTTCATCACCTCTTCCTACGTACACAAACTAATGTTCAGATACAAAAGAAACTTCTTGATAAACAAGAAGTTTTCTTACGTACGTTCCTTTTCAAAAAAAATAAAGCTGTTTTCTTTTTATTTATTCAGCTAAACCACTCAATATTCTTCTCAATTACATGCTATTCAATAATTTCCGCTGTTTTATACTCCTTCATAAATACATCAATCACATCTCCTGCTTCCTCATTCTCTTCCTGCATTTGAACGAGTATTTCGTTTTGTGCATTTACGGAAAGAATTCTGACATCCGACATCCGGTTTATATCCAGCTGCAGCTCCAAATCTTTGGCAACTTCATCAGCTTTTAGTGATTCTTTGATAATATATCTGTGACTTCTCATGACATTCGCTCCTTTACGTTATATGAACGAATATAGTTTATCCAAACTTTCAGCACACAATGACATTTTTTCTTATGTCTTATATTTACACAAAACAAAAAAACGGCTTTTCTCAGCCGTTTTTTTGTTTTACCTTTCAGTTACGAAAAACCATATTTATTTCTTTATTTGACTCTTCTCAATATCAGATATCATACGTTTATTTATTCCGAATGCGTAAAAGCTAATGACAACAAGAACAAGGAAAATAATTCCTACAATAAGTGAAATACGCGTTTCATCATTAAACCACATGCCTACAAGCACCATTAGTAAAAAAGCAATGGTTACATAATTCGTTACAGGGGCAAAAGGCATTTTGAAAGGATGACTATCCATTTCAGCACCTTTAGCTTTGCGGAAACGAATTTGACTGATAAGAATAATGAACCAAGGAATCATTCCCGGAAGCACGCTAGCACTGTATACATAAACAAATACATTAGGTGGAGCAATGTAGTTTAAAATAACACCAATTACTAATCCAATCATAACAGCGAGTGTACTATAAATTGGAACACCGTTACGAGAAATTTTTGTAAAGAATTTAGGTGCTTGACCGTTTACACCAAGCGTATAAAGCATGCGTCCTGCACTAAAAATTCCGCTATTACAGCCTGACATCGCTGCTGTAATGACTACAAAGTTAATGATACCTGCAGCTGCCGTAACACCAACTTTAGCAAATGTAGATACAAATGGGCTTCCTAAAGAATCTAACTCATTCCAAGGATATACCGTCACGATGACAAAAATGGCTCCAATATAAAAAATTAAAATGCGCCAAATGATGCTTTGAATCGCGCTTGTTAACGTTTTTTTAGGATCCTTTGCTTCACCAGCTGTAATACCAATTAGCTCGACTCCTTGGTAAGCCGCAATAACAAGAGATAGCGCAAAGAAAAAGCCTGACCATCCGCCTGCAAAGAAGCCGCCGTGTGCCCAAAGGTTTGATAACCCAATTGCGTCTCCGCCATTTCCAAATCCAAAGAGAATTAATCCGAGTCCTGCAATAATCATTAAAATAATCGTTACAATCTTAATCATCGCAAACCAAAATTCAAACTCTCCAAATGATTTCACTGAAATTAAGTTTGCTGCGCCTAAAATCAACATGGCAATAATACCAGGCACCCAAGCTGGTAAATGAGGGAACCAGTACTGCATGTATGCCCCTACCGCTATAATTTCGGACATCCCAACGATTACCCATTGAAACCAGTTGCTCCACGCAGTCATATAACCTGCTAATGGATGAATATATTTATGGCCAAATGTAGCGAATGAACCTGTACTTGGTTCCATGTACAACATTTCGCCCATTGCACGCATAATAAAGAAAATAAACATTCCGCAAATTGCATAAGCAAGTAATACCGATGGGCCTGTCCATTGAATAGTGCTTGCCGATCCCATAAATAATCCAACGCCAATTGTTCCCCCTAGCGCGATCATTTGAATGTGCCGAGATTCTAAGCCTCTTTTTAGCTCTTTGTCTGCCATTCCATTTCCTCCTCCTAAACTTGTTATAGCTCTGTTAGGAAAGATACTTTCTGGTTCTGATGGAACAGCTATTGTTTTCAAAACATTCCATTTTTTATCGAGTACCTTTACAACTAAACTACCTTTTCTATTTTTAGCTATTCGACTGTATAATTACTTATTTTATAATAATAAATTTTTCTCAGAAATACAATTGTTTTTTTCAGAAAAACACTTAATGGACTCATTCATCTTTGTTAAATCAGTCATCTCAGTAAAATAGTTTTTTATTTCAGTATAATTAAAATTTTATGAATATTTAAAATAAAAAACAAAAAATTAGTTCCGATACCGAAACACTCCGTTTCTTATAGAAACCGTAATGAAACTACTACCTAGTCGAACCAATTCCTTTCTTCTACTTTTACGTTTTTTCTTTCTCTTCTTAGGGAAAGTATCCATAGAAAATAGAGATGAGGAGGGATTTTTCATGTGGCAAGCTGCAATGTGGGGCGGAATTTCGGGATCAGCTGTCCTTCTTGGTGCTTTGGCAGCAGTTTTTTTGCCTATCGGCAAAAAGATAATCGGTTATATTATGGCTTTTGGGACAGGTGTATTAATTGGAGCATCTACCTATGAGCTGCTTGGAGATTCGGTTCATAACGGCGGGTTAAAAGCTACTTCTCTTGGGTTCCTTGCCGGGGCTGTCGTTTTTACTTTTTTAGACTATCTGATTTCACGTCAAGGAGCGAATAAAAGAAAGAGATCTACAAAACAAATGGCTGCGAATAGTTCTGGAATTGCTATATTTATAGGAACCGTAATGGATGCAATACCAGAGTCCATTATGATCGGAGCTAGCTTAATTGAAAATGCAACCGTTAGCTGGCTTCTTGTTATCGCTATTTTTATAAGTAATATTCCTGAAGGACTGTCGAGTACGACCGGTCTAGTAAAAAGCGGATTCTCTAAAAAGAAAATTTTTTTACTGTGGGCAGCTGTTTTGTTCATTTCAGCTTTTAGTTCATGGACAGGATTTGTTTTTTTAGACCATGCGTCTGAGACACTCATGGCTGCTATTGCTGCTTTTGCCGGAGGTGGTATTATTGCCATGGTAGGTTCTACAATGATGCCAGAGGCCTATGAAGAAGGAGGATCTGTTACGGGATTAATTGCTGCCCTTGGATTACTTGCTTCGCTGATACTGGATCACTTTTCTTAATCGTCTTCATACTACTTCTATCGTTTCCAAGTAGAAAACATAAAGCCTTCTACTTGGAGACCATTTATCCTAATTATATTATTATGAATGTGTCTTCTTAATAAGTAAAATCGTAGTTCTCTTTTATTTCCCGAGTAAAAGCTTTCCAATCCGTAGCTTCAAACTCTACATTGCGTGCTTTTAACTCTTTTTCAATCCCTTGAATCTCTTGAACAGCTTCTATAGTTCTTTCACTTCCTGGCCCTACTCTCCAAATTAATTCTTTATATTCTTGAATTTTCTTTCGCAGCAAATCGTTATCTATTTTTACATACTTTGACATGTTTACAAACCCCTTTTCTTATTTATATTAACCATATCATATTTTATATAAAATTTTTCAAGAGTAATTTAACTTAATAAATACCGCTATAAAGGGCTTTGTGTTTTACTAGCTTTGAGAAAAATCAAATTTTTAGAAAAAATATAAAATAACCAGTTTAATCCTTTTTTGACCGGGAAGACAGACTATGAATTCAAATTTATTAGGAGGGATGCAAGATGGCAACTAATAAAAAGAATGAAAAAATGAGTCGCGAAGAAGCGGGAAGAAAAGGTGGAGAAGCTACTTCCAAAAATCATGACAAAGAATTTTACCAAGAAATTGGTGAAAAAGGCGGAGAAGCTACTTCCAAAAATCATGACAAAGAATTTTACCAAGAAATTGGTGAAAAAGGCGGCAGATCCAGCAGCAACCAACGTAATAATTAACTAGTATTTGAAGTATATAAACAACAGGAAAAAGAAAAGTTCCTTATAATATAAGCTGCAGGAACTTTTCTTTTTCTAACTAATCTTCCCTATCTGTTTATAATAATGAGCTAACGATTCATCTTTTATATAGGCAAATAACTCTGAATCAATAAAAGGAATCAACTTTTCTCCTATATCCCAAGCGTTGCGTTCAATTTGGTATAAAAGCCACATATCTTCCGTTTGATTAAACTCTTCACTTAAAGATAAAAGGTCTTCATCTAGCGCATGACCTAATTCGTGAGCTAAAATAATCCATCGATAAGATTCTAAACACTTATTTGAACCAAACAAGCGCCGACACTGTATTTTAACATCTTTTTCATATAAAAAAATAGAATGAGCGCCAGGAACGTACTTTCCTCCTACGCACCGCTTTCCGGGAAACTCATCTTCAATAACTAGCTTGATTGTTGGATCTATTCCATGAACAAAATCATGTAAATTCATAAAATCCCCCACTTTTCTTTTTCATACTTTAATGTTATTGACCAAATACATAGGTACAGAATTACTATCATACATACGTTTATCTAAAATACCTTATGCAGGGATTTTTTTCAATATATAGATGTCTATACTCGCAAAAAAAGCAAGCATAGCTGCTTGCTTTTATGTCTATTAAAGCGGCAGTTTACCTTCTATAACGCCCGCCTATCTTTAAATTTTTATATGTAAAATATTATTAACGGTAACGGCTCGAATATTCAAGAATGTTCCGCAGCATTTGACGTGTGCTCTGTGATTCATTCGTGCGTTCTTTATATTCAAGAGGACGATTAGAAGTTAATCTATTTTCTTCTTTATACTGAGAATTTTTGTTGTCTGACACGTTTTTCACTTCCCTATCTTTATTTTATCCAGAGCAGCTCAAAGCTGCTCTGTTGTCATTCTTTTATTTGTTATGACGGCTTGCTTGTGCTTTTTGAAGCTCATCTGTATGAATATCATTTGATAAGATATTCTTATTCACATTATCAACAGAAGCACCTGCACTGCTGGCTACTTGATTTGTTCTTTTATGTTGTTTACTCATTTCATCCACCTCCATGTATAACGTCTATATTTTATGGAGTTATAAAAAGAAAATAAGAGGTAGTATTAGGAAAATCACCTACCTCTCTTTTTGTTTATATCCTTCTGTTTAATAAAAAGTAAAATCTCCATATTTAACAGAATGCACCAGAAATTAATGTCCATACTAAGAGTAGAAGCTGTAGGGTCCATTTTGATAATATAGGAGGAAATAAATGTGAGTACAAATAGAAACACCCTATCCATCTTTGCTCTAGGGGGCATCAATGAAATAGGAAAAAATATGTATGCAGTTCAATATAATAATGACATCATTGTTGTTGACTGTGGTTCTAAATTTCCTGACGAAAGTTTATTAGGGATTGATTTAATTATACCTGATATTACATACTTACAAGACAATAAAGAAAAGGTTCGCGCGTTGGTTGTTACTCATGGTCATGAAGATCATATTGGAGGCATTCCTTACCTTTTAAAACAGCTGAATCTTCCAATTTACGCCACAAGCCTCACTCTTGGATTAATTGATATTAAACTGCAAGAGCATCAATTATCTGCTGAGACGGAGCTTATTGAAATTAACGAAGACTCAGAAATTACATTAGGCAATATTCCGCTTTCCTTTTTCAAAACGAATCACAGCATTCCGGATTGTCTTGGCATTGTTTTTCACACGCCTGAAGGAGTTGTTGTGCATACGGGGGATTTTAAGTTTGATTTAACTCCTGTTAACGACCAATATCCAGATCTTCATAAAATGGCAAAAATCGGCAGTGAAGGCGTACTGGCTTTAATATCAGAAAGCACAAATGCTGAGCGTCCTGGATTTACGCCGTCGGAAAAGCTAGTTGGAAAACATGTAGAAGAGGCTTTTCGTAAAGCCAAACGAAAAGTGATTATTTCTACTTTCGCTTCGAATGTTAATCGCGTACAGCAAATTGTAGATGCTGCGATTAAAACAAATAGAAAACTTGCCCTGCTTGGAAGAAGTATGGTTAACGTCGTATCTGTTGCCTTAGAGAAAGGGTACTTAACCATTCCTGATGGGATGCTAATTGAGCCTTATGAAGTACATTCACTTGCTCCTGAACAAGTTGCTATACTTTGTACTGGAAGCCAGGGCGAGCCGATGGCCGCTTTATCTAGATTAGCCAGTGGAAATCACCGACAAGTAGAGGTTCTTCCTGAAGACACGGTCATTTTATCAGCAGGTCCTATTCCCGGCAATGAACGTAATATCTCTCGTATTGTCGATAGTCTTTTCACACTCGGGGCTCATGTGATTTATGGTTCAGGAAGCGCAACGGGTATGCACGTATCAGGACATGGCTATCAAGAAGAACTAAAATTAATGGCTACGTTGATGAAACCGAAATATTTTATCCCAATTCACGGTGAATTTAGAATGCTTCATCACCATAGCTTATTAGCAGAGTCCGTAGGAGTGGAAAAAGAGAACATTTTCATTATAAATAACGGCGATATTGTTGATTTTAAGGACGGAATAGCTTTTCAAACAAGAAAAATCCCTGCAGGCAATGTATATGTAGATGGATTTGGCATTGGAGATGTGGGCAACGCGATTTTACGCGACCGCAAACAGCTTTCAGAAGACGGCATGCTGGTTATTGTTATTACTCTAAATAAAGCGGAAGGGAAAATTGTTTCTGGTCCAGACACAATTTCACGAGGTTTTGTTTATGCAAGAGATTCAGAGCAGTTATTAAAAGATATTAATCAGCAAGTGACCAAGGTCGTAAATAAGTTACAAAAAGCTCATGTTCACCAATGGAATATTATGAAAAAAGAAATAAAGACAACACTCGGCCAATATTTATATAATCAAACGAAAAGAAGACCGATGATTCTTCCTATCATCATTGAAGTTTGATTACTCAAACGAAAACTGCCTTAGTCCCCACTAAGGCAGTTTTTTGAAAAATCCGATGCTTACTCAAAGTAAGAAGTTGCCCTTTATAGTTTATGAATAGGGACTCCTTTTATATGTATGGTTAAAAGTGTTAGGTGTATTTCTTCTTTTTTACCCCATTCTATAAAAGAGATATTTCACCGTAAATATCTTGTGAAAGTATCCTATCCTTGAGGTGATTATGATGAATGATAAAAATCAAGTAGATCAGCATTCTGAACTATTCCGCCACAACTGGACGAGACCGAAGCGTTCAAAATCCCAAGTAAATGGACATACAGAGATGTCTCAAACGAATATCATTTTGCGAAGTAATGCAAAAGCTCATCGTTGGTAAGGATACAATTCAACAAAAAAAGACGCGTACGCGTCTTTTTTTGTTATTGGCCATCTGCCCCGCTTTGAGTTATCCTGCGAATATGGCCGTCTTCATAGTTATTTTCTCTTAGCGCTTTTGCTTTATCATTTACTACTTGCTTTTGATCTACTTGTGAAGAGGGAGTCTGCTTGTTTTTTGGCATAAGTATAACCACCTTTTATTTTTGTAATTGTATAACATGCATAGTGTCCCTCATCACAATTAAATATATGTTAGCTAGCCGCTTCTTCTTCTTTCCACTTATTGCGCAGTTTTAAAATAACAAGACTTATAACAATTAAAAAGCCTAAGCTTGCAAAAAAACCTGGCCTGCTTGCTGATTCTAACAGTGTGCCGCTTACTGCCGATAGGATTAACAAGATACCGATAGCCTGTTTTACTTTGTCCCATACAGTTTGTTTGATTAAGCGATGAAAAGAAATTAAAATAAAGAACCAGTTATAAATCAGCATAAGTCCAGCTGCTGTTGTAATGTACTCATAAATTTTCCCGGGCAATAGCAAAGAAAGAACAATAGAAACAATCAATCCCGCTGTTGTTAAAAGTAAAGCTGGTAAAGGAAATTGTAACTTTTTCTTTTTTTGCTTTGAAAACAATTCAGGAGCATCTCCATCTTCTGAAAGAGTGACAATCATTGTCGTCACGGAAAAAAAAGACGCCGACATCGTCGAAAAACCAGCAACAATCATTGCTCCATTAAACACATGAGGAAAAAATGGAAGATGATATGTTTCTAAAGCCGTTATAAAAGGACTTTGATTTCCATGAAAATCATGAAATGGCACAATTAAAATAGCTAAACTCAGTGAAACAATATAAATAACTCCAAGGAGAATAAGCATACTTCTCCCCGCTTTCGGGGCGTCTTCTTTGTTTTCTAAACGAACCGTCATGATCCCCATGACTTCGATACCTCCAAAAGCATAAAAAGCATAAAGCAAAGCGCCCCATAAACCTAAAAACCCGTGGGGGAATACTTCACTCATTGTTCGTGGCACCCCTTGTTTGGCACCTTCATCTAGAAATCCAAATAAAGCGAGACTAGCTAATATGATAAACATCAAAATAGCAGCCACTTTTGTAACGGCAAACACATTTTCCATTCGTTCAAAACCTTTTGTTCCAATTAATACAACAGCAATACCTAAAACAGCATAAATAGATGCAAACACCCACAGTGGAATATCTTCAAACCAAAACCGCGTAAAAAGAGACAACGCCGTGAGCTGACTTCCCATAATCAGCATCTCTGAACTCCAGTACACCCACCCGCTGCTAAAGCCCGCCCATCTTCCATAAGCTTTTTTTGCATACGAACGAAACGAACCTTTTTGAGGATCTTGAGCACTCATTTTAGCAAGCGCATCAAACACAATAAATGTACACAATGCCGCTAATAAAAAGGCGATTAATACAGAAGGTCCCGTCGCTTTTATTGCAATACTTGACCCTAAAAAATAGCCTGTACCAATTATGCAGCCTACTCCGATTAAAGACAGCTGCCACCATTTTAATTTCCCTTCAACTTGACTTCCGCAGCCTATTTTCTTTTTCATACTACCACTCCTTACACCTTGATGTAGTGTGTGATAGTTTGAAGAATTTATGCGTAAAAACACACCTTTTCTAGTATTTTTAAATTTTTAGCATAGGAAAACCCTTGAAAGTCGGCACGTCTCTTTATTAAGTTATAAATTGCTTTACAGCCTGCCATCCAAAATATATACCGAACCCTATTAAAGATAACCCGGATACAACGGATACGACAGTCAAAAACGTCGCGGCTAAGTACCGTCGAAACGTGCTTGCCAAAGCGGCCATAGCAATATCCCAGGACAAAATTCCTGCAAAAATAGCACAGCTATATAGGATGAGCTGTTCTGTTTCGTATGTATTAGCTGTTTTGGCTAAAACAGAGCCATAAATGCCAAGCCAAAAAAGAATGGTAAGCGGATTTGTTAACGAAATTAAAAAGCCGGAGAAAAAACACTTTAACACAGAATCACCTTTTGTGTTTCTATGCTGTGTAATCTTTCCTGCACTCATTAACCCTTCAACACCTGTATAAATTAATACAAAGCATCCGAACGAAAAGAGAAACGTCTTCATAAAATCGCTGCTTAAAAAATGAACAGAGCCAAAATAGACTACAAGCATATAAAGAGCGTCGACCGATGTTGCACCTATCCCTAAGAACCACGCATGTAAAAAACCATTTTTTATTCCTTTATCAAGCTGAGCAGCATTGATTGGGCCGATTGGCGCCGCTAATGATAGCCCTAATAAGACATAGCTAAAAAAAGCCCCCACATACATCCCTCCCTGCTTCTGAGATTTTATAAATTGAACTATGATAAATGTATGCAGCCTACTTAGCTTGTACTACGTAATTTTTATTTTATTTCTAAATTCTTTTGTATAGCTGCGAAAAAGCAGCGCATGTTAACTGTAAATACTATAAGAAGGATGAGAAGCGTGAATTCATACACTCATATTAAAGAAGCATTACAATTAGCTGAACAGGCTGTTTATCAAGGGCAGATGAATTTGAATGCAGCCAATTTTCAAAACGCTCAAATGCATTTGAATATGGTTCAGCAGCAAATTAATGAACAAAAAAAAGAGGCGTCTGGCGATAAAGAATTAAAGCGAATGGAAGAACATTTAAGACATTTACGCGAAGCACAGCAGGCTATTCAACAAAATTTTTAATAAGACTAATAAAAACAACTGTTTTTTCACTTTTAGATAAACAAACCTAAAAAAAGCTCTAAGAATGCAGTGCGTTCTTAGAGCTTTTAACCTTGATTCTTAGCTTTTAAGAGCATATGTAAAGATAAAAATCATTCCTTTATTCTTATACATATTTTCCGTAATCGGGACGAGCAATTGTATCGAAGTTTTTAACAAGCTTTGATAAATTAGTTGAAAGCCATTCGCCGGAAACTGGTTGTCCATGCCCCGTTACTGCTATAGACGGATGCAGTGACTGAAGTAGTTCAACTGATTTTTTGGCAGACGACCAGTCGGTAGTCAAATAACGAGGAGGACCGCTAACTTCCAATTTTTGTTCCAATACATCCAGCAAATATTCTTGCTTAGTGGTAACAAAAGCATCTCCTGCGATAAGCGCAAGGTCTTGCTTTCTAAAAAGAGAAATATGTCCTGGAGAATGACCAGGGGTGTGAATCCATTCCCACTCCGGCATATGAGGTACAGAGCCGTCTGCTGGCAAAGCTTGCACATGAGAGCCTAAATCAATGGCTTCCGTTGGAAATAGTGGAGAAAGCTTCGCTACAAGCCCGCCTTCCACTGTGCCATCTGGTGTAGGATAATTTTTTTCACCCGTCACATATGGAAGTTCAAGTGGATGTGCATACACCGGTATTTTCCATTTCTCTACTAATTCAATAATAGCTCCAATATGATCGAAATGTGCATGTGTAAGAATAATTGCTTTTGGTTGTTTCCCTTCTCCAAATCTTCCCTCTGCCTCTTTAATAATCATAGAAGCCGAGTTAGGCATTCCTGCATCAACAAGGACAAAACTATTGTCTTCGGCTGGGTTTCCTATAAAACATACGTTAACAATCTGTGTAGTATAGCTATAGATATCTGGCGTCACTTCGACTCCTTTTCCACTGGCTATAGAGCTCATCGGAATAAAACTTTCTGTTGATGAACTTCCTTGCATGTCCCTATTCACTTTATAATTCCCTCCTTTATCGTGTCACTTCATATACGTGATACACGTTTATGCTATCCACCTTTGCTTTCGTTATTCTTTTTTTGTATAGCTCTATTTTATGTATCCATAAAAAAAGAAAGGAGAAGAACTCCTTTCTTTTTTAACATCAATTATACATTGGCTGGAACTTTGACGCCCATAATCGCTTTTGGCTCTAGATATTCTTCGATACCGAATACTCCCCACTCGCGTCCAATACCAGATTGTTTGAATCCACCGAACGGTGCAGCCCTGTCTTGCTCGGCATCGTTGACGATGATTTGACCAGCTCTAATATTTTTAGCAACATAATCAAGTGTTTCTTGGTCTTTTCCGACCGCATAGCCCGCAAGTCCATAAACTGTATCGTTTGCGATCTCAAGAGCTTGCTCCAAGTCATCATAAGTAATAATAGTTGTTACGGGTCCAAAGATTTCTTCTTGTGCAATAACCATATCATTTGAAACGTCAGTAAAGACTGTTGGTTTAACAAAGTAACCAGTCTCTAAGCCGTCTGGCTTTCCTGTTCCGCCAGTAAGAAGTGTTGCACCTTCGTCCATTCCTTTTTTAATATAATCTTGTACGCGATCCCACTGCTTTTTCGCTACAAGTGGTCCGGTTACGTTATCTTTATTTAACGGATCTCCAACTGGAAATGATGGTAGAACCCTCTTCACCGCTTCTTCAAACTTTTCTTTCATAGAGGCAGGAATGATAATACGTGTTGCTGCCGTACATACTTGTCCTGTATTCATTGCGATGTGTGAAACTGCTATTTTAGCTGCTTCTTCTACATCCGCATCCTCTAGTACGACTAGGGGTGATTTCCCACCTAGTTCAAGCGCCACTTTTTTGATTGTTTTACCAGCATTTTGCATAATTTTTTCGCCTACGGCACCTGACCCTGTAAAAGATACAAAATCAATGTCTGGGTGAGAACTAATGCCATCACCAATTGTACTTCCCGTTCCGTTCACAAGGTTGAAGGCACCTTTTGGCACACCGGCCTCATCAATGATCTCTGCTAATATCATCGCCGCATACGGTGTAAGTTCTGATGGTTTTAATACCATTGGACTTCCTGCTGCGATAGCTCCTGCAATTTTAGTAGACGTTTGGTTTGTTGGGAAGTTCCACGGTGTGATAAGTCCGCTTACTCCAATAGACTCTTTCACGACTTTGTAGCTCCCGTGATCTTTTTCAAATGTATAATCTTCAAGAGCATCAGCTGCTTCTTTAAAGTGGCTAAGCCCCATTTCATAGTGAACTTCTTCTGAAATTTTTAAAGGAGCGCCAAGCTCTTCAGTCATGACTTCAATAAGCTCTTGTTTACGCTTTTCATACCCTTTTGCGATATTACGAAGCATTTTAATTCGCTCTTCTTTTGTTGTTCTCGAAAATGTTGGAAGAGCTGCTTTAGCAGCTGCTACAGCTTTATCTAAATCTTCTTTTGTACCTAAGCTAATTTTCCCGATTGATTTTTCAGTAGCAGGATTGATCACATCTGCCGTTTCGTTTCCTGTTGATTCAACCCATTCTCCATTAATAAAGTGCTTTAAATTTGTACGCATTGATTTGATCTCTCCTTTTAGTTTGCTAATTGTTGAACTATGTTATCTAGTTTTTGTCTACCCGCCTGTCCGCTTCTCAAACACCACTTATCTTATTTGTTGTTTCTTTCCCTGCATCTTATCTTTTTCCAATCACTCTTTCATAGCTAAAACTATTTTTCCTCTGCAACTTTTTAACTCTGTATATAAAAAACACCGTTCGTATATGAACGGTGTGTATGCATTAACATACTTCTTATAAACGATGTACCACTCTGCTTTCAATTAATGGTTCAGTTTGCTGTCTGTATTGCTTATAGTGAGGTGTTTCAAGATGAGCTTCAACATCTTCTTTGCTTTTCCATCTCTCATAAAAAACAAACGTGCCTGTTTTGTCCATGTCTTGGTGGAGAGTGTATTGAATACATCCATTTTCTCTTTTTGACGGTTCAACAACTTTTACTAACTCCGATCGAAATTCTGCTTCTTTTCCTGGCTTGGCTTGCAAAATGGCGTTAACAATAATTTCTGACATCGTTTTTCCTCATTTCTTAAAAAATATTCTCCATAAAAAAGTTTCCCTCTTTTTGTATTCATTACACTGACAATCATAATTTGTGTATCATGATTTATTTCTCCAGTCCAATACAATAAAACATACGGACTTTTTTACATGTTAATTTAATAGTTGGTTAACGACTTCTTTTGCTACACTGATTGTTGACTGAGGGTTTTGACCTGTTATCAAGTTTCCACTCCTCTGTACATTATCCGTCCAGTTTGGAGCAGTTACTACATTTGCACCAAGTTCACGCAGACGTGTTTCCAAAAGGAACGGCATGAAGCGGTCCAATGCTGTTTCACACTCTTCATCATCTGTAAATGCAACGATATCTTTTCCTTCGACCAACGACTTTCCATCTGATAATGTAACACCTACTAAGCCTGCAGGCCCATGACATACAGCGGCTACTACTTTGTCCCCTTCGTATACTTCACGGATTAAAGCTTGAAGCATTTGATTATCTGGTAGGTCAAACATTGTGCCGTGACCGCCTGGTAAGAAAATTGCATCGAATTTAGCACTTTCTGTAAGGGTATCAAGTTTTAGCGTATTCTCTAGGTGCTTAGCTGTATTTAGGATTTCTTGAGAAGTCTCTCCTTCAAGGCTGCGAGCATCCAGCGGCGCTTTTCCTCCTAGAGGGCTTGCTACAGTAATAGCAAACCCAGCTTTTTCGAACTCTACGTACGCTTCACCAAATTCTGAAAGCCAAAGGCCTGTTGGATGATTCTCCTTCATTTTGTCAGCCGTTGTTACGACCATTAATATATGTTTAGACATAATAACGTCCTCCTGTAAACAAAGATAGGAGTTTCTGTTTCCGCCTTACACACTATATTGTTAGAGAGGAATCTCTATAATACAAATTAGAAAATATCTGATTATCGATAAATATTTTTATAGATATTGCATATATTCTTTTATTACATGCAAAAAGGGGCGGTTTCTGCAAAGAAGAGGAATTTCGAAGGAAACAAAGTCTTGAAAAAGAATACTATACTCTATATAACTCGATACGATACGTATCGTTTTTTAAATGAAGATAGGAGTTCAAGAATGAAAGAAAAAAAACCTGCCAAGCAACCTAGAAATAAAGAGAAAATTTTAGAGTCAACTCTCCAAGTGTTAGAAAATACAAGTTATCCCTCTCTTACAATTGAAGCCATCGCGGCCCACGCAGGAGCCGGAAAAACAACCATATACAGATGGTGGGATACAAAAGCACATTTAGTTCTTGATGCTTTTCTTATGTATACGGCTTCAAGCTTCCAATTTGACATAGAAGACTCCGTACGCTCAAATTTTCAGCGTCAGCTAACAAACCTTGCTTCTGTTTTCAGTTCCAAAATTGGGCGTTCGATGCTCGCTATCATTGTAGAAAATGAAGAAATCTCCAAGTCTTTTTACACGTCCTTTCTCACACTTCGAAGAAGAGATACAACCTTATTTTTGGAAGCAGCTATTAAAAGAAAAGAGATCAAACCGGATCTCAACACGGATATTATTTTAGATATGCTTCTTGGCCCTATTTATTTTCGCATTCTGATATACAACCAAGAACCAGACGAACGTTTTATTACAAATTTAGTCGATCATATCATCACCAGTATTTTGTGCTCTAGTGATGAAAGAAAGTAGGAAAAGACATCATGGAAAAACTGAGTCATCATAAAGACTATGCATTTATTACACTTATTTTATTTTGGTGCGGATTAGCTATCCTATCGAGTATGTATGTTACGATTCCACTTACCGGAATGTTTACAATGTATTTTAATATCTCAACAAATCAAGCTACGTGGATTGGCAGCGTCTTTTCTCTTTGCTATGCGCTGGGATGCTTAATTTACGGTCCATTTTCTGATAAACATGGACGCAAGATTTTCCTTGTCTGTAGCATTAGTTTGCTAACCATCGTGACGCTTCTTATCAGCCTCGTTCCTAATTTTAGCGGATTAATCTTCCTTAGAGCTTTTCAAGGAATTATTGCAGCTGCCTTTGCTCCCATTTCGTTTGTATATGCCGCTGAGACGTTTCCTGCACATAAACGAGTAACAGCTCTTGGATTCATCAGCTCTGGCTTGCTAATGGCAAGCGTGGCAGGCCAAGTATTTAGCAGCGTTATCAACCGATTATTCGGATGGCATGCTATTTTTTCAATGCTTGGCGGACTCTATCTTGTTTCTAGCGTATTGGTCATTCTATTTCTTCCGAAAGATGACCTTCCTCGGGCAAAAGAAAGCGTATGGCTAAAATTTAAGCAAATGCCAAATCTCTTTAAGCAAAAACAGTTAAATTTTATTTTTTTTATTACATTTACACTCTTATTAACACTTGTTGGCATGTATACACTTCTAGGAAGCTATTTATCTTCTCCAAAGTGGGGCTTAACAGATCAACAAGTTCTTCTTATCCGTGCTGCAGGCATTGTTGGGATGCTTTTATCACCGTTTGCAGGACGATTTGCTATGAAAATGGGGACTGAATTTATTCTTCGAGGCGGGCTCGTGATTGCCATCATAGGACTGATTGGACTCGGACTGAGCCCAAGCGTAGTATTAATGGTGATCAGCAGCGTTATTTATGTAGCAGGAATTGCGATTGTAACGCCTATTACGATTTCACTGATTAATCAGTTGGGCGGTGCGTCTAGAGGAAGTGCCGTATCCTTTAATGCTTTTATTTTATTTTTAGGCGCAAGCTCGGGTCCTGTTCTAGCCGTTTGTTTAATTAGCACCGGACACTTCCGACTTGCCTTTGAATCATTAGCATCTATGCTAGTAATCGGACTAGGTGTTTCGATGTTTATAAGAAGTAAAAAGTCTGCAGCAACGTCAGTAGAAGTTAATGAAGCATCTGTAAAAGAAACAACCATATAATATCTCGTCTTATTTTTTATATAATCAAAAAAACGCCCTTTTGAATAAGGGCGTTTTTTGCAGAAAAACATAGAATTTATGTTTCATTTTAAAGAACAGATTGAGCTTTCATTTGTTTCACTTTCTTTTCTCCCGTTTTTTTAAGACTCACCATAAAAACAAACGAAATACAGTACAGCCCTGCCAAGTACGTCATCGCTACCGTCATATCATAGCTTTGCAAAAGATATCCGACAAGAATTGGTGATAATCCACCCAACGCTCGCCCAAAGTTAAAAATGGTGTTCGTTGCAGTACTGCGAACCTCTACTGAATAGTGGCTGCTTATCAATGCTCCGTATCCTGCGAACATTCCGTTTGAAAAAAATCCGACCACAGCTCCTCCTATAAGTAGCCCTGCACTTCCTTCTGCATAAGAGTATAAAAATACCGCACAAGCTGAAGCAAGAAGAAAAATTCCAAAGGTACGTTTAGAGCCAAATCGGTCCATAAATTGACCAAATGTTAACATGCCTATAATCATTCCAACGGCTGTACTGATTGTCCAAAGAGCTGAACTTGAAACAGACAGCCCTTGTGATTGCTGCAGCATAGATGGAAGCCATATCATCAGTCCGTTATATCCTGCAATTTGAACGGTAGCCATCACTGCAAGAGAAATAGTCGTCATCGTTGTCCTAGGTGTATCAAATAGTTGACGAAGCTTACCATTGTTTTTAACAACTGCTGTTTTCTCTTTTTGAACTATCAACCACTCAGGAGATTCATTTAAATTTTTTCGTACGATAAAAGCAAAGATGACAGGTATGATCCCAACAAAGAACAGAGCTCTCCATCCGAAGATCGGCAGGATCAGAGAACTTAAAAGCGCCGCAAGAATAACTCCAAACTGAGCGCCAATACTAACATAAGATGAAGCTCGTCCTTGCTTATGTTTCGGCCACGCTTCTGCTACAAGAGCCATGCCGATCCCGTACTCCCCTCCAGCCCCAATTCCGGCAATAAATCGTGAGGCATAAACTTGTTCAACATTTGTTGCAAAACCTGTTAATGCAGTTCCGACTGCAAATAGAAGAACTGTGTAGGTAAAAATCCTTACCCTTCCAAATTTGTCTGCTAAAATTCCGAAAATGACGCCGCCTATGAGCATTCCTATATTCGTAATAGAAGAAATAAGTCCACCTGTTGCTAAATTAATGTGAAATTCAGCGATAATCATTGACATAGCAAACGAGATAAACATAATGTCCATCCCTTCTAACGTCAAACCTGCTACTGATGCTACAACTGTCTTGTTACGATAGTTCATGTTGTTCCACCCTCCAGTGTATTCTTTCTGTATCAACGCTCTTTATTTTTTGAAGGAATGGATAAATAACATATGTCCATTCTCTTTTGAAGCCTCTCTGGACTTCGTTTAAAAGAGGTAAGTAACGCATAAAAGCCCTTTTGTCACAGAGGGCAAAAGGGCACAGACAGGCGTAGAAGCAGTAAATAGCGATCCGTCCTTTTCGGCCTCTCTGGACCGTCTTAAAGGCAGTTATTATATTAATCATTATGTTAACACGTCACACAAAAGCTTTCAACAAGAAAAATATCCTTTTTAAAGCAGCTATGTACATCTACTACTCGCTTTTTACTATCATCATATTAAGTCAATTGTCTTTTAAATATGGTTAAAACCAAAGCCTAACGTGTCATGCTCGAAGCCCTTTTTAGGCGCACCTATCGTTCCATACACACAAACGCTAATCCATTCGTCGCTTTTTCCTGAAAACTCAATTTTTCCGCGCACGATTGAAAATGTGAGTCCTACGGTTCGTAAAATATCCCCCAGCTGAAGCGTTCCTCGACTAACTCCTTGAATGGCTTCAAGTATAGCATGATAAAGAGCGTGAACTTCCCGGTACGACTGGGCATTAATAATTTTGTTTGTTTTAGCACTCGTTTCAATTGCTGCGACGACTTTAGACAGTTCCATCGCTCCCACTTTTCCTACTGTGTAGCTATAGCCTCTCTCATTAATTTCCTTTTCAATATCTTCAGCTAACTCTGTATTATGTAAAAGAACGAGTAAGGATGTTAATCTTCCCATTGAAAAATCATTGATTTGTTGGAATTTATTACTCAACTGTCATTCCTCCCTTCTATCCTCCTTATTATTTTAACAGACGGTGCCTAAAAAGGTGCTGATTATTCAACAAACGAGCGCCTACTAAAAGTTCTATGTGTATTGTTCATCACTGTTATGAGGCAGAATATGCATAAATAAGTATCCTTTTTAGTAAGCGCTTACTTTATTTTTATAGAAAAAATCATTTTTCTCTACTTACGTTAAGACAAGCTGTGAGTCAACTTTTAACTTTCCCAGCATCTCTCTCGTCATTTTTTCTAGGTTATATTCTGCTTTAAATCCCCACTCCTCTTTTGCACAGCTGGAATCTATATGGTTAGGCCAACTTTCAGCAATTGCTTGTCGAACAGGATCTACTTGGTAATTCAGCACAAATTCCGGTATGGTTTTTCTGATTTCAGCTGCCATTTGTTCTGGATCAAAGCTCATTGCAGAAACGTTAAATGAATTTCGATGTTTCAGCTTGGAACCGTCTGCTTCCATTAGTTGAATAACAGCATTTAATGCATCAGGCATATACATCATATCCATATAGGTTCCTTTGTTAATATAAGACGTATAGCGCTTATGCTTAACGGCTTCATAGTAAATTTCAACAGCGTAGTCCGTTGTCCCTCCACCTGGGGGCGTTACGTATGAGATTAATCCTGGAAAGCGTAGACCTCTTGTATCTACTCCGAATTTATGATGGTAGTAATCACAAAGCAACTCTCCTGCTACTTTATTAACACCATACATCGTTGTAGGGCGCTGGATTGTATCCTGCGGCGTCCAGTCTTTTGGAGTTGTTGGACCAAATGCACCAATTGAACTTGGAGTAAAAAATTGACACTGTAGCTCGCGGGCTACTTCCAGCGCATTTACTAATCCTCCCATATTTAAATTCCACGCAAGAAGCGGTTTTTGCTCGGCTGTCGCTGATAACAGCGCAGCCAAGTGAATAATTGTGTCGACTTTATATTTTTGAGCAATTGTAAATAACGCGGTCTGATCCGTTACATCTAAAATCTCGAATGGCCCTGAAGTCACAACATCGCTTGTCGTTTTACGAATATCAGTGGCAATAATATTTTCTGAACCATACATCTCTCGCATTTTCATCGTTAATTCAGAACCGATTTGTCCTAGAGAACCCGTTATCAATACTTTTTTCATCTCAATATCCTCCTCGTGTACTGCCTAGATTAAACGTTTAGATTAATTTCATTTCCTTGCCTACTTTTTTGTAGATGCGAAGTGCTTCATCTAACATTTCTTTTGTATGAGCAGCCGTTGGCATATTGCGAACACGCCCTGTTCCTCTTGGAACGGTAGGGAAAACAATTGATTTAGCGTATACCCCTTCTTCTGTTAACCTTTCACTAAAAATCTGCGTTTGATTTTCATCTCCTATAATGCACGGAGTGATAGGTGTTTCACTTTCTCCGATATCAAATCCTAGCTCCTTTAATCCTTGCTTTAAATAACGACTGTTTTCCCACATTTGACGCTGCAGCTCTGTACTTGTGCTTAAAATCTCAATCGCTTTAATACATGCAGCAGCCGTACCCGGTGTAATAGCAGTCGAGAATAAAAATGGACGGCTTCTTACTTTTAGCCAGTCAATTAAGTCTTTTTTTCCGGCTACGTATCCACCTACAGCTCCAATCGCTTTTGACAATGTTCCAATCTGGAAGTCTACTTTTTCAGATAAGCCAAAATGTTTGACTGTGCCCATACCGTTACCTAATACGCCCGAGCCATGAGCATCATCTACGTATGTGATCAAATCAAATTCCTCTGCGATTTCTACAATTTCCGGAAGCTTAGCAATATCTCCGTCCATGGAGAATACACCGTCGGTAATCACCATTATTTTATTATAGGCACCGGATTTTTGTGCTTCGCGTGCTTTTGCACGAAGGTCTTCCATATCTGAATGTTTGTAAGGAATAATTTTTGCTTTTGATAGCCGACATCCGTCAATAATTGAGGCGTGATTCAGCTCATCTGATAAAATCGCGTCATGTTTATCCATAACCGCAGAGATAGCTGCCATATTGCAGTTGAAGCCAGACTGGTAAGCTATAGCTGCTTCTGTATGCTTAAACGCTGCAAGCTTTTCCTCTAGCTTAATATGGATATCTAGAGTTCCATTAATCGTTCGGACAGCTCCAGCCCCCACTCCGTATTTTTCAGTAGCTTCGTTACATGCGTTAATAAGCCTTTCGTCTGTAGCAAGCCCCAAATAGTTGTTGGAAGATAAATTAATTAATTGTTTTCCGTCAATTTGAATAACAGGTCCGTTTGGTCCCTCTACCGGATTAATAACGTTGTATAGTCCTTTACCTTTTAAATCTTCTAAATTATTATTCAAGAATTCTTTTAAACATCTGCTTGTCATCTTTCATACCTCCCCATTGTCGTTCAACGCTTTTTATAAACTTCTCTTTTCCCCATTAAAAGATTAATCTAAGCACTTATAGTATATGAGTTGAAAATCAAGTGTATTCCTGAGAAAGACAAATGTTTCTTTTGAAAGCGCTTAATATTCAATACTTATAGAATTTATAATAATCAACAACTAGGTAAATGTCCATACTAAAAAAACAAAAAATATAAAAGTTTCTGTACCGATAAAAATTTTTCCTTATGTTAACGGTTTTTCCGGAACGTTATTAGACAATATCTTTTTTCATTTCTTTCTTTGGCAATTCTCTAAAAAAAAGAGTCTATCTTTTTTTAAAAGATAGACTCTTCCCTCACTTTTGCGCAGATATGTTCTTTATTTGTTCATGTCTCGTTTTTACTAACAAACATGAGACAGCAAAGCTTAGTAAAGCAGCTAAAAACGTTCCACTGTAAATAATGTGAACACCTGATGCAAGAATTTCATGCAGCTTTGACAGTTCTTCTGCTGGTACCCCACCTGTCTCAAACGAAGCATTCAAATTTTCTTGCCCTAATTTCTTTGCTTGTGAAAGCGTCACTAAGTTAAAGATTGTACCAAACACAGCAGAACCAAGCGTTTGACTAAATGTATTTGTGAACGTATTAAGAGCCACCGCTACTCCTCTTTTGCTAGCCGGGACTGCTGATTGAATGACTAACATAAAAATAGGCGTAATAATACCCATTCCTAAACCAAGGACTCCAACGGCTAGATAAATTAAAAATACGGGTGAGTGGGTGGAGACTAAAAACAGCATAAAACAGGCCGTACTTACGATTGCCGTGCCTAGCGTAAGAATGGAGTGCGTTTTAAGGCGTCCTACTAAATTCCCTGAAAGCAGTGAACCAATCGTCCAGCATACAGGCATAGGCATTAACACAAAACCCGCAGCGGTTGCACTTTTTCCTAGCACTCCCTGACTCCAAATTGGAAGGTAGACCGTAATACTAATAACTACTGATCCAACAAGAAGTGTTAATAAGTTTATGACAGAAACACTTCGAATAGAAAACAGCTCAAGCGGGATAAGAGGTTCCGGCGATTTCTTTTCGATATAAATAAAGCCAATGAATGTCAGAACAGCTAGAACAAATAACCCTATAATAATCGGATCTCCCCAGTTTTGATGCTGACTTCCGGTTAAAAGTGCGTACAAAAATGCAATTGTTCCAACTGAAAACGTTATCGCTCCAATATAATCGATATAGCGTTTTTCTTTCACCACTTCTTCTTTATAATTTACTAAAAGAACAAAAAAAGCCATTAGTCCAAACGGTATATTTAAAAAGAAAATATAGCGCCAAGACAGCGTATCGACTAAAAATCCTCCAAGAAGAGGTCCAAGAACTCCAGCAACTCCCCAAACTGCGCTAATCCATCCTTGCGCTTTGGCTCTTTCTTTTGCTTCCTCATACAGGTCACCAATAATAATCATTGTAAGCGGCATAACGACCCCGGCGCCCAGCCCTTGGATCGCTCTATAGACAATTAATTGTTGCATTGAAAAGCTAAGTCCGCAAAGTATCGATCCGATTAAGAAAATAATAATTCCAATAAGCATAACTTTTTTGCGTCCGAATAGGTCCGCTAACTTTCCGTATATAGGGGTAGATACAGCCGTTGTCAGCATATAAATGGCATATACCCAGCTAACTAGCTCAATACCCGACAAATCACTTGTAATTCGTGGAACTGCTGTACTGACAATGGTTCCTTCCATTGCAGCTAAAACAGTGACAAGCAGCAGCGCTGTCATGATTCGTTTCCTCATCTTTTTCTCTCCTTGCAACTGCGGGCATACCATCGTTTTTCTCACAGAAAATAAAAGCGGTTTCAATATATTTATACACTTTTAGCCTTTATATGTACGCGATGCTCCGCATATAGTTACTGCCATATGCAGCCAAATAATTATTTTACTATAAATTTTTTCAAAACGATAGATAATTTCAAAAATATGACTTTACTCTCATTTATAAAACGTGCGTAAATGATGTTTTATTTCCTTTTCACATCACAAAAAAGCATCCCGTAACAGATGTTATAGGATGCTTTTTACGTATTTTGTATGATTAACTTAATCGGGGATCTTTTAATAAACGTTCCATTTCTTCCATATGATTTGTTTCATCTGCAATCATATCTTCAAGTTTTACCACAAGCTCTGTTAACCCTAGTTCTTCCGCTTGCTTTTTACGCTCTTCGTAGCGCTGGATAGTTTCTTTTTCAGCTTTGCTCGCTTCTTTAAGCATTTCCGTCACGTTTGAGACGTGCTTCACCTCAGCTGGCTTTGTTGTCGGCTCACCGCCAAGGTTTTTAATTTTTTCTGATAAATAAAGGGCATGTCCTTGCTCATCAGGAATTTCTCCCTCAAAGAAAGGTTTTAAAATTTGATATTCTAGGCCGGTTACTGTAGACGCATAGTAAGTGTACTGAATAACCGCCGAATATTCACCCGCTAAATCGGTATTAAGTCCCTCTATTAGTTGTCTCATTTTCTCTTCCATTTGAATAAACACCCTTTCATTTGCTGTTAATAGACATGTACCCTTTCTACCTAGTCCTAAACCATAATGAGGTGATATTCTACTCCTTCTTTTTAAAAATAGGGAATTACTGAATGGAACGAAAATGTTTGATTTTTATATTTTTAAACAAAGACGGTCCTCCTTGAGAGAAAAGCGTAATTCCTTGGTCGTTGTGGCGCGGAAATACCTCGCTGGAATGCACTGTTTTTCCATCATCAACAAAGACTTCAATACTTGTTTTATCTACTAATATTTTTAAATGAACATTTTTTTTACCTGCATCAAAAAAATCGCGGCTTTCCACATACTTTTTGCTTTGATCAGGCTGATTACTATAGCTTCTATTCACATATGAGACGTTATCTTTTGCAAAAATCCCTACATCAATGTGCCTCTTTTGATCTGCAGACTCTCTTAGTCTTAAGCCTATATTCTCTGCATCCGCCCACGAAATATCTGTATCAAGCTGATAAGCTTCGCCTTTTATCTTCAACTTTTTCTCCCCGTTTACTTCTACTTGTTCAAGAGAATTTGTTGAATCAGTTAGCCGATTTAATTCTTCGACAGGCTTTGATAACAGGCTGTATTGGTTGTCGTCTTGTTTTGAAAGCGTAATTTCACGAGTTACTGAATCGAAGCCGTTAAATTCTTCTTTCATCGTTGGCGTCTCATCTGGATAATCCCAGTTGTTCATCCATGCAAAAGCATAACGTTTTTCTAAAGAATCATCATTTTTACCGTCCTTAAAAGTGACTCCTCCATACCAATCGAAGCCATGGTCGAGCCATTGTGGCTCTTCCATATCAGGAGTGAATGTTGTTCCATCGTAATTTCCTGTCCAATAAGCATAGGTGTTTGGCTTTCCGCTTGCTTTTCCATTTGCACTTGTCCCGAGAACCCACTTGACTGTCCCGTCATCTGCTTTCATTTGAAAAAGGTCTGGACATTCTGTAATACCAATATCTTTGGTTACAAACCCTCCTGTATACGTCCAATCTTTTAGATTAGAAGACTCATAAAATCCGATTTTTTCACCTTCCGACATGACGAGCACCCACTTGTCAAGTTCATTATCCCATATGACTTTTGGGTCTCTAAAATCTTTGGTGCCTGGATTAGGCATGATAGGATTTTTGCTATATGATTTAAAAGTTTTTCCTCTATCGGTACTATACCATAGATACTGTTCCTGCTTTTGTTCATCAGCAGAAGGCTGGGTCATAATAGCTACAATTACGCCTTTACCAAAGCCTGCTGTGTTCTCTTTATCTTCTACAACGGATCCAGACCATATATCGCCATTTTTATTTGTATACTTTGGAATAGCTACTCCTTCATCTTTCCAATGAACCAAATCTTCAGACGTTGCATGTCGCCATTCCGTTCCATTTCCTTTAGGGTAATCATGATTGTATAAGTAATAGTAGTGATATTTTCCATCGAAATAAATGGGCTTTTGAGGATCATTTTTCCATTTATCAGGTGTACTAAAATGATATACTGGACGATAAGTAGATTCAGTTTTATTCCCTTTTTCTTTTACCTCGTCTTTTTTATCCTCTTTTTTGGAGATGCCTGCTATAATGAGTCCAGCTATTACAACTAAAAGAACAGCAAGCATCATCCATTTATAAGCACCTTTTTTCTTCAAACAACCCCCACCTTTCTCATTTTTGTCTACACCGAATAAAACAAAAGAAAATGGTGATTACAATCACCATTTTCTTTTGTTGCTATTGCAAAACGCTTAGTCTTCATCTACTGTTAACTGGCCTTGCTCAAGAACACTATCTTCTACAACAGATGTCTTTGAACCGTCAATATTTACTAAGAAACTTGGTGCAAATGTAGAGTGGCTGTCTTCATAAAAACCTCTGTTTGTCATGTAGCTTGTAATAACGACATTATCACCTTTTGTTTGCGGTACAGCAAAGTGAGAATACGTAAATGTTTTATCGTTAGGATCTAAATCCATGTGAAGAACTAATCCTGTACCATTTAAAGGCTTATATTTTCCTGTTAACGTATTTGAAACGTAGCCTAGCATATATACATCATCTTGTCCGATTCCATCAATCGTCATTTTAGATCCTCGAGAATCGGTGAACAAATACCATTTTCCATCTTTTTTGAAGATGTTTGCACGTTCAATTTCGTCTGTAACTGTGTTTGATGTAATAAGCGGCTTCATTACTTTTTTGAGCGTATAGTCATCATTTAACTCAATAATACCCAAAGCACCGTTTGCTAAAGAAGCTTTTTCTTTATTAGATCCTTCAAGAAGCTTTTTCTTTTCAGATTGGAAGAAAGGGTTGTTTCCTCCATAGTATGCTCTGTTATATAAAGAGTCTTCACCTTGGTAGCCATCTTCTGTTCCAGTGTTAGCTTCGAAAACAAGGTACTTATGTCCGTTGTCTTCTATGTAGTGAGGATCTCTTAGCGTATGGTTATCTCCCGTGTCATACCCGCCTTCATCAATAAACTGCTGAACCGTTTGATAAATCTTTCCGTCTCCATCAAAGATTGACTTGTAATCTTCTACTCCGTCAACTTTTAACGTATTATCGTTTGGCTGAGACATGTTCACTTGAGCTGTCGTTAACGTTTGTTTTCCGTATTGTTTACCTGAATAATCCGTGTAGAATAAACGAACTTTACCATCTGTTGTTAACGTTGCAGAACCAGACCATTCTTGCGTTTGGTTTTTAAGATGTGGGTCATTCGGAACGAATTTATCACTGTCTTTAAACACTCTTCCAGCGTTTTTCCAACTATCAATAGATTTGTCTCCCGCTTTTTTATAGAAAAGATAAACAGACGTGTCATTTGAATCTTTCGGATCACCTGCTAGGGCAAACACAATTTGGTATCCATGATAAGTCGCTACTGTTCCATCAGCATTTTGTAATGGCCAGCTGTCCCATACATCTAAGTCAATTGTATTTCCTGATGCATCTTTTCCTTTAGCAGAATCAATGTTTTTAATAGTTGATTCATCAAAAGCAGGAACTTCGAACTGCTCACTGTTTTGCTGCTGTGGAATTTTCACCATATTATCGCGAGTAATATGCGAAATTCCGTAGCTATTATTAAAGTCTTTACTGTCATTTCCTTTAGCAAATGTTTGGTATCCCCCGCCTACTAGTAGGGCTGCAGCCAATGTAGCAGCAGTTGTATGCTTAGCAACTCGTTTCATTTTCATATGTTTTCTCCTTTTGGGTTAGTAAAGAATATAAATTTATTAATTCAATTAGCTATCAAAAATTCGAAAACAGAACCGGTTCCGTTCAACCAAAAGATTACTTGGATAAATGCTGAAAGTCAAACATGCCAAATGTAGCTATTTCTCTTTTTCAACCTTCTTATTGAGCTGTAACTAGGACCAAAGTTTACGTATAAGAAGCGTTTTTATGTAAACGTTCCCTAAAAAAGTGTACGACTTTTTTTACATTCCAACATACGATTTCCAGCCGTTGCGTTTTATATTTATTACACTATTAAATACTCTATCTTTCTGGCATTGGAAGCGCTATTTCTTTTTTTGTGTACTTTCCGACAATTTTGTTTTCATTCCTCTCTTGAAAAATGAGTACTCTTTTTTAACATTTGTACATGAAAACGTTCTATTGTTTCTTTCTTTCTGAGGATTAGTATGGTAATAATAAAGGTCTAAAGTACGTTTTCAGAAAAAAATATTCATTCTTTTTACCTACTCATTTTCATCTTTTTAATGCATCATGCGCTTTCCCTTTTTACAAAAGGGAAAGCGCATGATGCATTTTTTAAATATTAAGAGTCTAAACCCGTTGCTTTTCCTTCACGGCTGGAATCAGCTGCTCCAAATAAACGGCCGTTTCTTTTATCAATTTGAATACCTTGAACGTTTCCAATTGGGAATGGCTCATCTCCAAAATTAAATCCCATGGCTTCTAGTTCTCCTTTGGAATTCATATCCATTCCGGCTTCCCAACCAATAAGTGATCCTGTACTATTAAAAATTCTTGGTTCTTCAATCGCTTCTTTTATATCCATTCCATAGTCTAAAACATTAATAAGCGTTTGAAACACAGACCCTACAATAGTCGGTCCACCTGGAGACCCTAAAGTAAGTACAGGTTCGTTGTCTTTAAAAACAATGGTTGGACTTTTACAGCTAACCGGACGCTTTCCTGCACCTGCTTGATTTAATCCTCCAGGAATGGCATCAAAATCAGTAAGTTCGTTGTTGAGTAAAAATCCATGGTCTTTAACCATAATTCCTGTACCAAAAGGATGTTCCACAGTAGATGTACAGCTGACAATATTACCCCAGCGGTCAACTACGGTGAAGTGAGTTGTTTCACTAAGCTCACGTTCAGGTTCATAAGGCTGGCGAACCACGTTCACTTTTTTACCTTTCTCATAATCCCATGGATTACCGAAATCAACTTTCTCATTTTTATGCTTCCAATTAATTAATTTTTGACGTTTCTTTATATATTCTTTATTTAAAAGTCCTTTTAATGGAATATCACTGTAATCTGGATCTCCAGAAAATGCAATTTTATCTGAGAATGCAATACGCATAGCTTCTGCAAACAAATAATACTTTTGCCAAGATTTTATGTCATACTGAGACACATCAAAGTCCTCTAATAGCTTTAAGATTTGCAGCACGGTAGTCCCTCCTGCACTAGGCATGTTGGAAGAAGCAATTCGATATCCTTTATAATCTCCCCATACAGGCTCATCAATCTTAATCTCGTATTCTTTCAAATCGGGCAGTTCCATAAAACCGCCGTGCTCTTTTATCGTTGAAATAATGGCTTCTGCAATTTCACCTTCATAAAAAGACTCAATACCTTTTTTTTGAAGAATACGAAATGTTTTAGCAAGATCTTTTTTATTAATCATATCTCCTTCTTGTATAGGCTTGCCGTTCGGAGAATATAGCTCCTTAGCATGTTCTCCTAGTCGATAGGCATATGTTTTTAAAATATCTCCAAGAACCCAGTTTGTTTCCACCCCTGCTTCTGCTGCCTTGGCAGCCGGTTCAATTAATTCAGCAAGCGGTTTTGTTCCATACTCTTTACGGGCTGCTTCCATTGCCTTTAAAATCCCTGGGATTCCGATCGCCGTCGCATGCGTAGAACGCTTTCTAAACGGAATAACTTCCTTATTTTTATCCAGAAACATTTCAGGATAAGCTGCTTCAGGAGCCTGGGAATGCCCATCAAAAATTTTAGTTGTTTTACTTTCATTGTGGTATACCATAAAAAAGCCGCTGCCCCCAATACCCGTCATCATCGGTTCCCCAACGTTGAGGCCAAACTGAACGGCTATTGCCGCATCGATTGCATTGCCTCCAGCTCTGAGTACCTGTTCACCGGCGTCTGTTGCAATTGGATGAGCGCTGGCTACCATTCCTGTTTTTCCAACGGCCGTTTCTCTTCTATATGAACTCTTTCCTGAACGAGATAAACTTTTTCCATTAATCATCTTTTACGACCTCCTATTTACTTACTTTATCTGGTATATTGGTAAAATACCCTATTGTTTTTTAGATAAAACTGTTTAAATTTGTATTGATTACTTTCGGCAATCCTGTTCATAGACCGATATTCCTAGAGTATTTTTAAACCTTTGAAAGCGATAAAATAAAAAAGCGCCACCCTTTTTCATTTAAATAAAGGGATTGACGCTTTTTTTGATTTCTAACGTTTATACACTTTTATACTTGTACCGAAATAGCTTCATTCTTTACGTTCAGCAGGTCATAAAGCTCTTGAAGTCTTTGAATTTCATAGGTTGAAATCCAATTTGTATCATTTATTTTTAGCTGAGGGTTAAACCAGCACGTATCAATACCGGCTAGGTGTCCGCCTTGAATATCAGCACTCAAAGAATCTCCTATAATCAACGTTTCATGTACGGAAAGCTCTTTTATACGAAAAAAAACATAATCAAAGTACTCTTTCATAGGTTTTTGAAAACCTGTATCTTCGGAAACAAATACTTCTTTAAAATAAGGATATAGACCCGAATCTTGAAGGCGCTTATATTGTGTAGCCGACACGCCATTTGTAACAACGTACAAATCATAGTTTCTGCTCAGGTTCTTAATTACTTCAATCGCTCCGTCAATTAGCTGGTGTCCATTGTTCAAATACGTTCGATACTCCGCTTCAAGTAGCTTCCCGTCCTTCTCTACTCCATATTGTTTACATAAAATAGAAAATCGAGTATTTACAACTTGCTCGCGGCTTATTTTATTTTCTTCAAAAGCTGACCATAACCTCTGGTTTATTAAACTATAACGTTTTTTGCTTTCATCAGTCAGCGGAATATCGTGGTTAGTAAAAAGAAGCTGCAAAGCCTGCTCTTCGGCTGCGTTAAAATCTAAAAGTGTATTATCAATGTCAAAAAGCAACGTTCGGTATGTTTTCATTCTTCTCTCCCCTTCAACTAATCTATTACTTTTTTACTCATATATATTGTTGTTTGCTAGACAGCGCAGTTTTTCCTTATCTTTGAGGATAATAGAGCCTTTCTGTTTTTCAATAACTCCTTGTGCTACAAATTTCTGAAGAACACGATTTAAATGCCTGTAAGTCGTTCCGATTAAATTCGCAATGTCTTTTAAGCTTTCTGTTTTTTGGTTCATAACCAAATGCGATTCTTCACAAAAAATAGAGAGCAAGTAACTAGCCAGCCTCACTTCAACTGGGTACATTAAATTAAAGGTTAGCGAGTTCGATTTTGCACAAAACTTTTTTGTGAGCATTTCTAGTAAAAACGTCAGCAGGTCGGGGTCATGGCCGGCATATTGCTTTAATCGTTTGTACGGTATACCGATAACAACTAAAGGTGAAACGGCTTCCACCGTATTCATAATATCAACACTTTGTACATACTCAATATCACCTATTACTTCAAGAGGCTGCTTGAAGGAAAGAACAAGCGTCTTGCCTTCGGGAGATATTGTATAAACTTTAACCTTTCCTTTCACCAATATGTATAAACAATGAGACGTGTCTCCTTGAGAACAAAGACGTTCTCCTGCCTTCACGTAATACAGTGACAAATAAGATATTAACTCTTCCTTGAAAACCGACTCTAATTTATAAGTATTTATATACTCCAGCAGCTGTTCCCGACTCGTAATTTCTCTCATGCTTCCATCTCCATCATAACGGTTTCTTTTTATTAAACAATAACACTTCTTATAATAAAAAGGACATATGTCCCAAATAAAATTTTATTTTTCACGTTATGTTCATGAATCACTTTCAAGAAAAATATATAAACAAAAAAGACTCTAGCACGTTCGCTTAGAGTCTTTTTTGTTAAACGTTCTTTTTATTTCTACCGTATCCAGCGTAAATAAAGACGCCAATCAGCATCCAGCCGATTGAATACACCCACGTTTTCAGTGATAAGTTAAACATAAGAAAGATGCAGCAAAGAATAGCAAGAATTGGAATGAACGGTACAAAAGGTACCTTGAAACCGCGCTTTAAGTTAGGCTGACTTTTTCGAAGAGCCAAAATCGAAAATGAAACGGCAGCAAACGTAACAATCGCCAGCATATTGGCTAAATCCGCCAGCTGTTTTAAATCAACAAAACCAGCTATGACCGCGCCTAACGCGCCGACAAGCCACGTTGATATGACAGGTTCGCTGTTCTTTCTGTTCACTTTCGCAAAAAGAGACGGCAATAATCCATCATGACTCATTGACATCAGTACGCGAGGCACAACAAACAAATAAGCAAACACGACGGCCATAATACCAATAACGGCTCCTATAGACAAAATAAGAGCTGCCCATTCTTGTCCAACACTATTAAGCGCATATGACAACGCATCGCCTACGTTTAGCTCTTTGTAAGAAACCATCCCTGTTAAAACTAGCGCAATGACTACGTAAATGACTGCACAAATACTTAGGGCAATCAAAATACCTAGCGGCAAGTTTCTTTGTGGATTTTTTACTTCTTCTGCCGAAGTAGAAATAGCATCAAATCCGTTATAAGCGAAAAAGACAGAAGCCGCGCCTGCAAAGATTCCTTTCACACCAAAAGGAGTAAATGGATGCCAGTTATTTGTATCAATAAAAAAGACGCCGACGGCTACAAATAAAAGAACAATACCTATCTTAATTAAAACCATTAAGTTATTTATTTTTTTACTTTCTTTTACCCCTCTTGTTAATAAAAACGACATGCACAGTACGATAAATACTGCCGGAAGATTAATGATACCTCCGTCGCTCGGTATGGCGGTGAACGATTCAGGAAGTCTAATACTAAACTCAGTAAGCACATTGTTCACATAAGATGACCATCCGCCTGCTACAGAAGCTAAAGATACCGTATAGCAGCCTACGATGGACCACCCTATTAAATGCGCTACAAATTTCCCTAATGAAACATATATGTATGTATATGCGCCTCCCGAACTTGGAATAGCTGAACCAAATTCTGCATAGCACAGCGCAACAAGAATACAGGCTACAGCAGAAATAACAAAGGAAATGGACACCGAGGGTCCTGCATCCCTGGCAGCAACTAGCCCTGCTATAACCAAAACTCCTGTCCCAATAGTTGCTCCTACTCCCATCAAAATAACATCAAATAACCCTAGTGTTTTAGTTGATTCTTTTGCTGCATTTTCATCTAGCAGCTTGTTAACATCTTTTTTTGTAAACAGATTACTCATGATGACTAACCTCTCTTCATCTCATTACGAATGACTACTCTTAGTGGTAGATCTTTCTATATATGTAACAGGGAATTATTTTACTACATTTAATTTTCTATGTAAAATATTTTATAGTTTAAATATTTTAGTGAATAAAACAAAATTATTTATCATTATTTTGTATCACCCCATTATGATGTACCCGAACCGACTAAAAACATGCGTGCAAACTTTCCGTTTTCAACCTGCAGAGCATGCTGCTGCTAAAGGGGAAGGCTTGCTTCGTTCATATACATCCGTTCTTTTTCTAACCGTTACTAATCCAATGCCGATATTGTTTTTTATCGGCGTGTTTTCTGGTGTAGGGATTAGTAAATCAGCATTCAATGTTGCTTCTGCTTTGGCAATGGTCGCAGGCGTATTTTTAGGATCAGCCTGCTGGTGGCTTTCACTCAGTTTTGGCATTAGCCTTGCCCGGTCGAAGTTCACGAGTAACAGCTTGATTTGGGTAAATCGTATTTCCGGAGCTGTTGTACTGACTTTTGATATATTTGCTTTATATAAGTTGCTATAAAAGGTTATTCTTCTCCTTTTGGGGGGACGAATAACCTTTTTTAATAGAAAAGAATAACCTTAAAAATACCCTAAACGCTGTGTTTTCTGTATAATAGATAAATAGAAAAACAGAAAAAGTATAAAAAATGCTTGAAAACTACATAATTAATCATTAGTCTTCAAACATAATAAGGGGAAATAAAGCATGACCATTCTTCTAGTAGATGACAATCAAGTCAATCTATTTGTGATTGAAAAAATTTTAAAAGGCGCTGGATACGATAACTGTGTGTCTCTTACGTCTGCCCATGCTCTTTTTGACTATCTTAACCTGAACGATGAGAACTCAAAAACGAATTCGGTCGATTTGATTTTACTTGATATTATGATGCCCGAAATTGATGGAATCGAAGCGTGCAGGCGAATTCAAGAGGTAGAACACTTAAAACATATTCCCATTATCTTTGTCACAGCCCTAGAAGACAGCAACAAATTAGTAGAAGCTCTAGACGCCGGCGGAACGGATTATGTCACAAAGCCGATTAATAAAGTGGAACTGCTGGCTCGTATGCGGGTAGCTTTACGCCTCAAAGCAGAAATTGACTGGCACACGGAACATGAAAAGAAAATTCAAAATGAGTTAGATTTAGCTACCCACGTACAGCAAAATCTACTCAGCCCTCCGTTACGAGAGAAAGATATTCAAATGGAGGTTTCATACTATCCTTCTTTTAAATTAGCGGGTGATATGTATTATTGGCATAAAATTGACGAGCATCGGTACGGAATTATTCTTTTTGATATGATGGGCCACGGTATCTCTGCCTCACTCGTCTGTATGTTTATATCTTCTGTACTCAGAGAAGCTATCAAGTCGCTCGTAGATCCTGAGCAGGTTATTACAGAATTGAATCGCTATATGGAATTATTGCACAGCGAAAAAGATGAAATCCCTTACTATTTCACAGCTATTTATTTAGTCATTGATACGGAAGCTAAGACCGTAGAATATGTGAATGCCGGGCATCCAGAAGGTTATATGTTAGTAGATGAGCATACGCTCGTTCCCCTTCAACGAGGAAGTTGCCCTGTAGGCTTTTTTGAAGAGATAGATGTTCAGAAATCTGTTGTCAGCTTTGAGAACGACGTGCAAATTTTACTATTTACTGACGGAGCTCTCGAATCAATGGGTCCTTGCGAAAATGAATCTTCTCTTCGTCTTCAAAAACTGACCGAACAAAAGTGGACAGATTCGAGGGCATTCATGAATGAAATTTTTTCAGAAGAACAAAAGTTAAATCAGCCTGATGATATGTGTGTACTCATGATTCAAGCGCAAGCACAATAAAAAGGACCTCATCCATGAGGTCCTTTTTATTGCTTTTGATAGATGCGTTCGTTACCTGCAAACTCTGTATAAGAAGCCGCTCCTTCAGCAAAGCGAAGCGTTTCCTTATCACCAAGTCCAAGAAATCCTTTTGCACACAGGCTTTCTGAAAATAAATTATACACTTGATTTTGCAACTCAGCTGTAAAGTAAATAAGGACGTTTCGACAAATAATGACGTGAAATTCATTAAATGACTGATCCGTAACTAAATTATGCTGAGCAAAGATAATATTTTTTAACAGAGACGGGTGAAAATACGCATAGTGATGATCCGTCTGATAATATTCCGAGAAGGCATTCTTTCCACCAGCTTGGATATAATTTTTGGTATATGATTTCATTTTACGTAAAGAAAAGGCACCTTGTTTTGCTTTTTCTAATACATCTTCGTTCATATCAGTTGCGTAAATGACCGTCTTATCCATTAACCCTTCTTCTTCTAAAAGAATCGCCATAGAAAATACTTCTTCGCCTGTTGCACAACCAGCGTGCCAAATGCGAATTTCCGGGTAATCTTTTAATGCCGGAATCACTTTTGTACGAAATGCTTTAAAAAAGCTGGGATCACGAAACATCTCTGTTACATTTATTGAAAAATCATTTAAAAGCTGATTCATAAATTCTTCTTCGTGAATCGCTTTTTCTAACAATCGAGACACGGTTGGAATACGTTCAATTTTCATTCGATTATAGACTCGGCGACAAATAGAAGATTTAGCGTACTGTCTAAAATCAAACCCTGTTAATCGATAAATAGCCGTGAGCAGTAAATCAATCTCTAAATCTGTTTTTTTATTCATAACTAAGTCTTCATTTAAATCTAGTTGTTTCATGTCCATTTATGTTTCATACCCCGCTTAATTTACTAGCCATACACGCATAACGGAGAACAGCTGATTCAAATCTAAAGGTTTGCTAATATAATCTGACGCTCCAGCTTCCAAGCATTTTTCACGATCATTTTTCATTGCTTTAGCGGTTAATGCAATAATAGGCAAATCAACAAGCTTTAGCTCTGCTCTGATCTTCTGCATAGCCTCATACCCGTCCATTTGCGGCATCATAATATCCATTAAGATAAGATCAAATGGTTCATTTGTCTCCATCATTTCAAGACATTCTATTCCATTATGAGCTGTCATAATGGTCATACCTTGTTTAGCTAGCGCTGTTTTTAATGCAAAGATGTTTCTCTGGTCATCATCTACGATGAGTACTCGTTTATCTTGAAATACATTTTCATCATCTTGCGCTGGCAGTTCAGCTCGTTGTACAGGATAATTAATTTCAGTTCCTTCTGCTTCAGGTTTAGCTTCCTCTACAGATACTGCTACTTCTTCGTATGCAAAACTCACTTTTTCATAGTCAATAAGACCGTTAGAGAGACTAGGAAGATAAAGTGTAAACGTACTTCCTTTTCCTACTTCACTGCTTAGGGAAATCCAGCCGCCCAATAATTTGGCAAACTCACTGCAAATAGATAAACCAAGCCCCGTTCCTCCGTACTTACGAACCGTAGCTCCATCTGCCTGTTGAAACGCTTCAAAGATAAGCTGATGTTTGTCTTTTGGTATACCAATCCCTGTATCAGTTACAGCTATTTCTAGCCAGCAATCCGTATCAATTGTGCGCATAGCTGTTGTAAGACGTTGGTCAGCTACTCGTTGAATGGATACCGTCACAGATCCCGATTCCGTAAATTTAAATGCATTTGATAAAAGATTTTTCACAATTTGCTGGAATCTCTTTTCATCTGTGTGAATGATGTCCGGTACATCCTGCGCTTTGTTAATTTCCAAGTGTACATTTTTTTGATCAGCAATGTGGCTGAAATTGCGTTTAATTTGATCTGGAAGCTCACTCATATTCATTTCAGCTAACATCACATCTAGTTTTCCAGACTCAACTTTTGATAGATCCAAAATGTCGTTGATTAATGCTAACAAGTCTTTTCCTGAAGAATGAATGATACGAGCGTATTCTTCTTCATCTTCAGATAGCGTTTTAGCTGCATTTTCCTCAAGCATTTCAGATAAAATGAGAATACTGTTGAGCGGTGTTCGCAGCTCATGCGACATATTAGCAAGGAATTCCGATTTATATTGTGAATTCAATTCCAGCTGATGCGCTTTTTCTTCTAAATCTTCTTTCGCAGCCTCTAATTCAAACGATTTTTCTTCTGCATCTTTTGTTCTTTCTTCCAGCTGTTCATTAATCATACGCAGCTCTTCAGACTGCATTTGCAGTTCTTCTGATTGCGTTTGAAGTTCTTCAGACTGAGCCTGGAGCTCTTCTGTCATCGCCTGAGATTCTTTTAATAGACGGGCAATTTCCATACGTCTGATTACACCATTAATAGTGAGGCCAAACGTTTCAACTACTTGACTAATAAGTTCTTGCTCTAAAGCTGTAAATTCATGCAGCGATGCAAGCTCGATAACAGCAATTACTTCATCTTCAAACAATACGGGTACAATAAAAATACTTTTAGGTTCAGCCTCTCCTAACCCTGAAGTAATAAGCTGATACGTGTCAGGTACATCATTTATAACAAAGGCCCTTTTTTCTAAAGCTGCTTGTCCAATAAGTCCTTCGCCTATCAAAAAGCTCTTTCTTCCTGCTTCGCCTTTTCTACCTGCAAAAGCAGCCTGCTTAACGAATAGACTTCCTTTGTCATTTTCCTCCCGAACATAAAATGCCCCGAAAGAAGCTCCTGTCATTTCCGAAATCGTAAAGAGAAATTTTTCTGCGAGCTTATCTACCGATGCTATGCCTTGGTACATCGTTACAGCATGTGCAATGTTCGTTTGAAGCCAGTTTCGCTCTTCAATATTTTCTAACAAGGCATTCGTGGCTAGCCCTAAATCTTTGATCTCATCATTAGACCTAACTTTAATTCTTCCTTTTAACTCACCTTTTGAAGCTGTAATTCGTTTGATAGTTTGTGTAACCTCTTTAATGGTATTCACAATGGAATTGGACAAAATAATAGCGATAACAAGTGAAATAAGCGTAACAAATAACAGCAAACCATAAAGTCCAATTTTAATTTTTTGATTTTTCTGATCCAGCTCTGCTGCTCTTGTTTCAGTTGATTTCTTCTCTACATTTCTAAAAGAGCTAAACTGGCTGCGCATATCGTCCATGTACTGACGACCGGGATCTTTATCAAAAAATTGCTGCAGTTCTTTTGTGTTATTTCCCTTTTTTAAGGCAATCGTCGGCTCGCCAGCAACTTCAATCCAGCCTTGAATGTTTCTTTTAATTCTCTCTAACTTTTCCTGCTGACTTGGGTTATTATTTAAAAGCTGATACAGCGTATTATAATCTTTTTCCCAACTTGACGCTGCGCTGTTATAAGGTTCTAAGTAACCCGCTTCTCCTGTTATAATATAGCCCCTTTGCCCCGTTTCCATATCAAGCAGATGCTTTTCAATTCGATTTGTCAAATCGTGTACTTCAATATCATGATCGATAATAAAATTTCTCTCTTTTTGCAAAGATGATATTTGACTGTTCAACACAATAAATGAAATGAATAAACAGACAATAACAATTAAATATCCAATAATAATTTTGAATTTGATGCCAAACTTCATTTTCTTTTCCATAATGTTCCTACTTTCATTCTAGATATTCTTCTAGAAGCATTCGAAAAACATGTTTACTTTTGCAGCTGGACAATTTCACTTTCAGTTACACTTTCCACTCCATCTTCCTTTGTTTGATAGGGCTTCTCTATTTTCCCTATCAAGTTAACATTCCTATTATACACTCTATTTTTGTACAGAAGAATATTTATTGTGCAAGAGATGAAGATTAATGTTCCTATTAGAAATAGGCTTCTTAAAAAGCCATATAAAAATAAGCCCATGCCTTTAAAGGCATGGGCTTATCTCATAATATTTTTGTACACAATAAGATAATGAAAAGTAATTTATGTTTTGGGAAATCACATAAATTATGACAACATAGGTATAAATAAATACTTACATGCGAAACGTAAAGCATTTACTATTTAAATTGTACTTGGGTAGTAGAAAACAATGCCACTTTTTTTAATTTAAATATATTTTGTTAATTTACATATTTACTTGCTGCACTATTTATCTCAAGCTCTTTAACGTTGTTAAAAGCTCTTCCACAAAAAAGCCGTCTCTAAGTCAATAAATTCACTTATGAGACAGCTCTTTCATTTTCCTTCTATTTATTTTATCCAGCTTTCAGTTACTTTTTTATTTTTTAAAATCCAGTTTTTCACGCCTTTTGTTTCATCTTTCGCACTGTTAATTTCTGATTCCAAGGATGCCAATTGATCGGCGCTAATAGAAAAATCTTTTAGCCACTTTGCCGCTTCGGGATAATTTTCTTTAAAGGTCTTTTTACTGATTGATTGTATTTTCTCAGGTCCTGTCGGATTCATCGTATTTTTCGGATCTTTTAAGTATCTGAGATTATACTTTTCAAAAGCCCAGTGCGGGCGCCATAATGTAACAACAACGGGCTCTTTATTAGCAATTGCTTTATCTAATTCTGATAGCATGGCGGCTGTACTGCTTTCTACCAAATTCCAGTCTGTTAAGCCATAACTTGGCATGGCATGATCCTTAGTAAGACCATTGATTCCAGATCCTGCTTCAATACTAATAATCTTTCCGTGAAACTGATCTTTATTATTTTTTAAATCTGCTATCGACTGAGCGTCTACGTATTCGGGAACGGCCAATCCGCTATCTGCTTGATCATACCAAGTGCCGAGAACGTCTACTTGTTTTCCGAATCTTTTCATATAAGAACTGTGAGTAGTAGGCATCCATACATCCAAAAATAAATCAATGTTCCCTTGAGCAACTCCTGAGAAAAGCGGAGCTACATCGCTTTGAACTGCTTTGACTTTATAACCTTTTTCCTCTAATAATTCCTTCCATAGAAACGTAACAGCTACAGCTTCGTCCCATGGTATGTATCCAATTGTAATTTCTTTTTTAGTCGTCGTGCTGCTTGCCGTATTGTTATTGCCGCATGCAGAGACAAGCAGCACAATGACGATTATTAGCATAATAAAAGAAATTTTTTTTGATTGTTTCATATACTCCCACCTTTATTCATTTTATTTGCTTGATTGAATACCTTGGCTTTTTTGAGTAGAAAGATGCGTCAAACGATCTAAAATAACAGCAATAATCACAACGGCAATCCCACCGATAAACCCTAATCCTACATCCAACATACTGATGCTTCGTAATACCTCCGCACCTAAGCCCCCTGCACCGACCATTGAAGAAATAACAACCATAGAAAGAGATAACATAATAACTTGGTTTACACCCGACATAATCATAGGCAAAGCGAGCGGCAGCTGTACTTTAATTAGTTTTTGCCATTCCGTCGCTCCAAAAGCTTCTGCCGCTTCTAAAGTGGTTTGTGGAACTTGTTGAAGCCCAAGCAGCGTGAGGCGAACGGCAGGCGGCATTGCAAAAATAAACGTAGCAATAAGAGCTGTCACATTCCCTAATCCAAATAACAGTACGGACGGAATTAAGTAAACAAAAGCAGGCATTGTTTGCATAATATCAAGAATGGGTTTTATCACTGCTCTCACTTTGTTAAAGCGGTGTGATAATATACCTAAAGGAACGCCGAATAAAAGTGAGATAATAGTAGAAGCTAAAACGAGAGATAAGGTCAGCATCGATGCTTCCCATAAATCCAAGCTAATAATAAGAAGTAAACCAAAACACGTAAATGCCGCTATCTTCCAATCTGTTAACCATAGCGCTAATAGAACAAAAACAACGACCGTTACTAGCGGAGGAGAGGCGGTCAATATCCATTCAAGACTGCTTATTAAACTGGTCATTATATGGTTGATTCCAGTAAATACGCCTGAAAAACTATCAATCATGTAATCAACAAATGAATTTGCCCATTTATCTAAAGGAATGCGAGGGATCACCGCGGAATTTACCATCATATTTATCGGACCTCCATTTGATATGACTTCATTTCTAATTGCTCGGTCACTGCAGTACGTTCAGTGAGATTTGCAATAAGAGTGCTTGGGGAAATCATACCTTTTAGACGGTGATGATTATCAACTATGACTACAGGCGAATGACTGTCTGTAAATAGAGGAATCATTTCTTGTAAAGACATATCAGGATTAACACAATGCGGCTGTGTCAATGCTTTTCCTTTTAAATCATGCTTATGAGCTTCAATAAGCTCCATCACTGTATAGATACTCATCATACCTAATAAGCGCTCAGAGCTATCAAGAACAAAAATTATAGATAAATGATTGCTTCTCATTCTTCTTAATACGACTTGTGGTGATTCATACTCATAAGCAGCGGCTTCTACCGGAACCACCGCGTCTTTAGCAAGGCGAATTTTACCGTAATTAACGTCTTGAACAAGTAATTTTACATAATCGGTTGCTGGTTGACTTAAAATATCTTCAGCGGTTCCAAGCTGTACGATCTCCCCGTCTTTCATCACGGCAGCTCTGTGGCCTAAAGTTAATGCTTCATCCAAATCATGAGTCACAAAAATAACTGTTTTTTGTACTTCTCCTTGAATATCAAGAAATAGCTTTTGCATATCTCTTCGAATAAGAGGATCTAAAGCCGAAAAAGGCTCATCCATCAGCAAAATCTCCTGTTCAGAAGCAAGAGCTCTCGCTAATCCAACCCGCTGCTGCATACCTCCTGATAATTCATAAATTCTTTTATAAGCTTGGCCATTTAAGCCCACCATTTCAAGCGCCTCTTTCCCTCGCTTTTCCCTTTCGTTTGCTGATACCCCTTGAATCTCTAAACCGAACGTAATGTTGTCAATCACGGTACGGTTTGGAAGGAGTCCAACATTTTGGAAGACCATCCCAATTTTATTTCTCCGGACTTGCTGAAGCTGTCTTTTTGGCATATGAGAAATATCTGTATTTTCTAGATACACCGTCCCTTCTGTTGGTTCTATAAGCCCGTTCAAGCATCGAAGTAAAGTAGATTTACCGCTTCCTGATAATCCAATTAGCACAAAAGTTTCTCCCTTTTTCACTTCAAACTGTGCATTATAAATAGCAACGGTTGTCTTAGTAGCTTGTTCGATTTTATATTTACTTTGTCCAGACTCTCTTAACTTCAGAGCCTGTTCTTTTTGCCGACCAAATACTTTTGAAACATCCGTAACACGGATAATGGGTTCTGTTTGTTTAGAGCTTGTACTCAATTTATTTCCCCCTTATTTTTAAAGTAGATTGTTAGAAGTGGTCTGACACCTAGAGATAACGTGTCAGACCACTTCTATTTACTATTCGGCCTTCATACCGATTGCTTCTAATACATAGTTGTAAAAATGAGAAACATGCTGTTCGATAGGTACTAAAATACCTCCTTCTTTATAAGATTTTGAGCTCATATTTTCTTGACACCACTCACACGCTTCAAAGTCTTGTAAATTAACGCGGTGAAACAGTTCCACTGCATCTCTTGGGTCAAAGTTAGGCTTAGCCATTTCTTCTGGGTCGAATAACCATTCGCAAATCACTTTGGATCTTTCTGCACTAATTGGAATAATACGATGAATAATAACGTGATCCGGTGTTAAATTGATAAATACAAGCGGTAGAACGGTAATGCCAAAATACGTGCGGTCATCTTCAGGAAGCAGCCCTTTTAACATGGGGCGGCTTCCTTTTCCGCTGATTGAAAAAGCTTCTAATTCCTCGCCAAACTTAGCTCCGCCTCCTACTGAACTTTGAGTACCAATTCCCGAACGAAACTCAGGCAGCGTTGCAGTAAGCTCAGGGTGAATAGAGGAGCAGTGATAGCATTCTTGAAAGTTTTCTACAATAAGCTTCCAGTTTGCCTCGACTTCATATTCCTCACGATGAGCGGATTTTAAGTTTTGAATTTCATATCTAGCAAACGTATAAAGCTCTCCAAAACGATCAAAAATTTGTGAATCTAGCTGATATTCAACAGATATAGGATTGTCTGATAAATTAACCCAAACCATGCCATGCCACACTTCAATCTGAACGGATGTTAGCCCATAATTTTCATTATGCACGAGCTCATCTCTGCAGTGGCTTGTGTTAGGAACACCTACTAAATCACCGTCTAAGCTATAGCTCCAGGAGTGATATGGGCAGCGAATTACGCCCGCTTTACCGGATGCTTGGCTGCACAGCTTAGCTCCTCGATGCCGACATACATTTAAAAATCCACGCAGTACACGATCTTTTCCTCTAGTAATTAGAATATTTTCTCCTTCAACTCTCGTCGTAATATATTGTCCGGGTTCTGCTATTTCATATTCAAATGCAACTAAACTCCATGATTTAGAAAATATATGATCTTTTTCCAACTTAAAAATGTCCGAAGATGTATACAACTCTCCTTTTAATGTGGGCTCAAGTCTCCCTTTATCATTCACTAAACCATGTTCCATAACCATCTACTATTCCTCCTTCGCTTCTTTAGAAACATTTAAATAGAACCATTCGCAAGAGCTGATAACGATTTATACTATTTTATTAGTTGCAAAACGCTGCGGCGTAAACAAATCAATTGGATGATTGGTTTTTCCCTCTATCACTAAATCTGCTAAAATTTCTCCTACTACGCTTGCAAACTTAAACCCATGTCCAGAAAACCCTGCTGCAATCGCTACTTGAGGATGTTCAGGGTGCAGTGAGATAACAAAATGCTCATCTGGTGTATTGGTATACATGCACGTTTTCCCTTGTAAAAATCGACCGTTAAGCTGCGGAAGACCTTGAGCTAAGTAATGTCGCATCATGTTAACTTCGTCTTCATATATATTTCGATCAATCGTTTCCGGCGTACACGTTGTTCCTTTTCGGAAAAACGCTACTTTCGCTCCCTCAGCCTCCAATCCAAAAGAAGGAAAACCATACAATTGCACATAATCATCTGCTTCCCAAATATAAATCGGCTGTTTTCCAACTGAAAAAACATCTATTCCTTGTGTTGGTTCAAAAAACATTTGTACATGACGTTCTACTTGTAAGCTAACACCTAAATCCCTTAATAAATCTGGTGCCCAAGCGCCTGCAGAAATAATAATTTTTCCAGCTTCATATATTCCATTAGCTGTTACAACGCGTACGCCTTCACCAGAAGGATGGGCTTCCCACAACTCTACTTCTTCAAAAAAATGAAGCTCAGCTCCGTACTTTTCTGCTTGAAGAAGATGAGTATATACACTTGCCTCCGGCCTAACGAATCCAGCTCTTTCTTCATATAAAGCAATAGTGTTAGGTGAAGGTGTAAACGCCGGAAACCGTTTGTAAATATCCTTCGCTTCTAGAATCTCATAAGCAAGGTTCCACTGTTTAGAACTTTCAATACTTCCAGAGACCGTCAAGCTATCAGGAGGGCCCATCATAAGTCCACCAGTAACCGTAAGGATTTCTTGACCGCTTTCTCTTTCAATTTCATCCCACAATTCGTAGGCGCGAAGCAATAATGGAACGTAAGCAGGGTCTTCAAAATACGACTGCCGAATGATTCTAGAACCACCGTGACTCGATCCTAGGTCATGCGCGGGACCGAACTGTTCTAACCCCAATACCCGCTGGCCTGTTTTGGCGAGTTGATAAGCAGCTGTACTCCCCATAGCTCCTAACCCAATAATAATGACATCATAATGTGCTGACATATGCATTCCTCCTACATTTCAATTTATCAATTAAACCATCGCTGGGGAGTGTGTGCTCATTTTTGCTTTATAGCGCTGACCAAAGTATTCAACTTCTAAGACCATTTCTTCATTTACAGTTTGAGATAATAAGGTGTGTACAATTCCTTTCCCTAAGCTGTATGAATAGCCAGCGCTTGTCACAAATCCGAGGGCCGTTTCTCCATAAAAGACTGGTTCATATCCCATTACTATTGCTGAAGGGTCATCTAATATAAGCGTTGCTAATACTATTTCAGAACCTTTTCTCTGACGATCAAGTAATGCCTCTTTTCCAATAAAAAATGGTTTTGTTAAATCAACCATTCCATAAAGGTTGACTTCATATGGATGATGTTCGCTCCAAAAGTCTTTTCCGCTTTTTAACGAAAGAGATTCAATTCGAAGGTTTTCAAGAGCTCGGTCTCCTCCGGCAATCAGCTGATAAGGCCGCCCTTGTTCAATTAATAAATCCCATAAATTTAGACCTTGATCAGAAGTAGTAATCAACTCCCAGCTCTCCATTTCCCCGCAGGAATTACGCAGAGCAAGAACTGAAACATTTCCAATAAACAGCGTTTTCGCTTGCCCTTGAATCCAAGCACCACTAAGGTCTGAGCGCTGAACCACCGACTCCATTACTTCTGTAGCTTTAGGGCCAATTAATGCTACACTGCATGTCCCTGACGTTACATCTTGAAAAACAACTTGACTATTTTGAGGCACGTGTTTTCGAATCCAGCTTGCTTCTACAGCCCCTGTACAAATAATCAAAAAAGTTGATATACTTTTGCGAATAACCATTATTTGATCTTTTATGCCGCCTAGCTCATGCAACATACATGTACATATGCTTTGACCTACTGTAATATCTATATTTCCTGTCGTTAGTTTCTGTAAAAACTGGAGAGCTCCTTCTCCTTTAATTTCTAACCTTTTCTTTGCTGCCGTTGTATCGTAAAGCGCTGCGTGCTGACGAGTATGCAAATGTTCGGCCTCAATAATCGGTGACCAATATTCAGCAGACCACCCATCCCTTATTGCCATCACCTTTTCATAAGTGGATATAAGGGAAGAGTTAGCTTCATACCACTGCGGCTGCTCCCAACCTGCTTTTTCGTTAAAATACGCTTTTAGTTCTTGCTGACGCATATAAAATGGACTTACGCGCATGTTTCGCGATACTTTTCGCTGCATAAATGGATGATGAATGCTATAAACTTCTTCGTACTCTTCAATGGACCGCTGTTTATAATAAGCAGGGCTGCATGCATACGTATCAAAACGATTAAGGTCGCATAGCTCTAAATCCACAGTCGGCGCACCATTCATCATCCATTCAGCCATTTGCCTAGCGACACCTGCAGAGTGAGTTACCCATATGGCTTCCGCTATCCAAAATCCCTTTACCGCTTGTGATTCGCCAAGCAGCGGCATCCCATCGGGTGTGAAGGAAAAGATACCGTTCATTCCTTTTTTTATCCCCGCTTGTTTTAATGCCGGAATTAACTCCATTGCATCTTCCCATGGCTTTTCAAAATCCTTCGACGTAAAAGGTTTGACAGAAGGCATTTCTTTTGTTTCTCCGTATGTGGTGATGTCGCTTAGGTCGACTGGAAACGGCTCATGCTGATATGACCCAATTCCAAGCCCTTTCTCTACCTGACGAAAATAAATTGAATTATCTTGATCTCGAATAAGAGGAGTCGCGGCTTCTTCCATTTCTCTATTCAATTCAAGTAAATCATTTGTAAACACATATTGATGAGCCATTGGCTGAAGAGGAATCGTTACACCCACCATCTCTCCGATGCGAGGTCCCCAAAACCCGGCACAGCACACGATTATATCTGCTTCAAATGTTCCAGCGCTCGTGTACACTGCTTTTACTTGACCATTTGTCACTTCAATATTTGTCACTTCTGTATGACCGTAAAACTCTACGCCGCACTCTTTAGAAAAACGAGTCATTTTATCAACAGCATGCAAAGGTTTCGCAATACCGTCTGACGGAATATAGAGACCTCCGCAAATACGGTCAGGACAAATCAGCGAATTTTTTTTCGCGCATTCCTGCGGTGAAAGAAGATAAGCTTCGATTCCCCATGAGCTGGCAACTCCAGCCTTTCTCTTTAGATCTTCTAATCGTTCGGGTGTACGGGCTACTTCTAAACTGCCAACAGGATAGAAAGAGGGCTGTTCCTCTGTACTCAACTCTTTAAAGGTTTCGACAGTTTGAGAAGCCAACGCTGTCAGGATTTTTGAAAAGCTAAGCTGAAATACAAGTCCTGGAGCGTGCGAGGTAGATCCTCCTGTTTCAAACAAAGGGCCTTGCTCAATCACTGTTATGTTTCGTTGACCCATTTTACTTAAATAATAGGCAATGCTGCACCCGACAATTCCAGCTCCTATCACTACTATCCTCTTATGTTCCATCACTACATATCTCCCTCCTTTTTTAATTCAAAGATGTTAAATATTGTCGATAGTTAATTATATTTTTAATTTTTGAAATTTTCAAAGTATTTTGTTAAAAAGTGTGACATAGATTTTTTTTATACTATTCTTCTCTAATGTTCGGATAACACTTTCTTAACTTTAAAATTCTAGAAAAATTGCCATTTTTTCTTCTAGATAACGAATTTTAAAGAAACTAGCTACCTGTCAAAATGTCTCTTATCAATGAGTGGTTATACTAAAAATTACGGAAAGAAGATAGCTAAGTTATTTTAGCTATCTTCTTTTTAAATCCTTTATTGATCGATTGATTTTGAACGTTTGAATACTTTTGCTTATATTTAGACCAAAGTTGCTTCTTTGAGTAATTTTTTCATTTCCCTTGCAACCTTTCTTTTGTCTTGTTCACTCGTAATGCCTCCACCTACAATCACAAGATCAGGCTGTGACTGCACAACTTCTGGAAGTGTATTCAGTTTAATGCCTCCTGCCACCGCTGTTTTTGCATTTTTCACGACTCGTTTAATCGTTTGAAGCTGCTCAAACGGGGTTTCTCCTTCGGCTTGAAGATCATATCCCGTGTGTACACAAATATAATCAACACCGAGTGCATCTACTTCTTTTGCACGTTGTTCAAGGTTTTTTACATTAATCATATCAACAAGAATTTGCGTTCCCTGTTTTTTGGCCTCTTCTACAGCGCCTTTTATAGTCGAATCGTCAGTAGCACCAAGGATGGTAATAATACTAGCACCCGCTTCAGAAGCTTTCATTACTTCATAAGCACCTGCATCCATAATTTTTAAATCGGCTAATACCTTTAAAGACGGAAATGTTTCCTTGATTTCTTCGACTGCTTTTAGCCCTTCGTTAATCACAACTGGAGTACCAATTTCTACAACATCAATATACTCTTGAACCTCCTGCACTACTGCTTTTGCCTCTGAAATATTTACAAGATCCAATGCTAATTGAAGTTCCATACCTACTTCACTCCTTCATTAAATGGGGTTGTCTAGCATGAATTCATTGTAAAACCGTTACTTTCAAAAAAAAAGTAGGCACTTTCAAAACATATAGTCACTAAAAATATACTATGAACATTTCAGCGCAGCTTATCATCTATATTTATTTTAGAAAATTCTGAATAGTAAAGACAGCTTATGACCTTCTCAAGAAAAGATTTTATCCCATATGTGTGGAATTATCCATTTCAGGCTCTATAAAGGTTTCCATATAATTTTTCCCCCACTCGTCCATGCTCTCAAGAATTGGCATCAGACTTCTTCCGGGTTCAGTCAGGGAATATTCAACTTTGGGAGGTACAACCGGATAGACTTTTCGATGAACAATTTGATCTTCTTCTAATTCCCGCAGCTGACTTACTAACATTCGTTGAGTAATTCCCGGCATCATGGACTTTAACTCACCAAATCTTTTCGTCCCTTCTTTTCCTAGGTGCCACATAATCAACATTTTCCACTTGCCTCCAATAATCGTCAATGTTAATTCCTTTTCACAGTTAAACGTTTTGCTAAAAAGTCTACTCAATCCTGTTTCCTCCCTTTTTATGCATAATAGTATAGTTTTAGACACTATATGAAAATAAAGTGTCTACTTATAAAGGGAAATTGTACCTGCTATACTGTAATCTGTAAAGATGGTAAAAGACTATATTTACTACAATAGAACGTTAAAATAAAGGAGGAGATCAATTGGGCAGTTTAATTCGTTCAAGTGATAATTGTCACAAGTCTCATTCGCCACAAGCGTTAGAAGTGGATTCTATGACCTTTATCTTATTTGGCGCAACAGGAGATTTGGCTAAAAGAAAAATTTTCCCTGCGCTATATAATTTATTTTTAGACAAAAAGCTTCCCCCTTCTTTTTCTATTGTTGGTACTGGTAGAAGCCACTGGTCTCAGGATGTCTTTCAAACATACGTAGAAGAATCAGTAAAGACCTTTTCAAGGCGCTTTAGACAAGATGAGTCCAAGATAAAAGAGTTTCTTAAGACAGTTCGCTATCATAAAATGGATGTTACTAATAGTCATGGATATGACCAGTTGCTTCATGTCATTCAAAAAGGCGAAGCAGAATTAAACATTCCTGAAAATCGTCTTTTCTATTTATCGGTAGCTCCTGAATTTGTAGATGTTATTGCTTCAAATATCAATAGAGGCGGATTAGGCTCTACAAAAGGCTGGAAACGTCTTATTATCGAAAAGCCTTTTGGGCACGATTTACAATCTGCTCAAGTGTTAAATCAAAAACTTACTAAAACGTTCAAAGAGGAAGAAATTTATCGTATCGACCATTATCTTGGAAAACCAATGATTCAAAACTTGGAAGCTTTAGCATCTGCAAACCCTATTTTACAAGCATTATGGAATCATCACTACGTTGCAAACGTTCAAATTACGGCTAGTGAAACAATTGGTGTAGAAGAAAGAGCGCATTACTATGATCAGTCCGGTGCGATTAGGGATATGCTCCAAAACCATATGCTTCAAATGCTTATGATGACTGCCATGCAGCTGCCAAAGACGCTTAATATCGCAAAAATCCGACAGGAAAAGATAAAAATTATGAAAAGCCTTCGTCCTCTGCAAAAAGAGTTTATCCATTCAAACATCATAAGAGGTCAATACGAAGCGGGGGAAATCCAAGATCGTTCAGTTATAGGATATAAAGAAGAGCCCGGCATCAATGCTTCTTCCGCTAATGACACATTTATAGCAGTCCGGGTATGGATTGATCATGAGCTTTGGAAAGGAGTGCCTTTCTACCTTCGCACAGGAAAAAGAATGAGTAAAAAATGCACGCGTATCATCATTGAATTTAAAAATCCTTTAAAGGATTTTTATACAGACGACGAAGCCGTTCCTAACCTTTTAGTTGTCGAAATCAGCCCAAATGAAGGTATTTCGCTGCAATTAAACAGTAAAAATCCTTTGAATGACAATAAAATCGAACCGATTTTTATCAATTTCTCAACAAATCAAAGAGAAGTACCCGAAGCTTATGAACTGCTGTTATTCGATGCTTTGCGGGGAGACTCCACGTTTTTTGCTCATTGGAAAGAAGTTGAATTATCTTGGAAATGGGTTCAACCCATTTTAGAAGCTTTTAACGATGAACACTTTCCTCTTCATTTTTATCCTGCAGGTACAATGGGACCAGAAGCTTCAAATCAATTGTTAAAAGAAGACGGATTTAAGTGGTGGTGATTACTTTTAATCTCGTTAAAAAGGGGCTGGGGCAAAAGCATTTTATTTGAAGAAAGATCCGAACGATGAATCGAGATTCTTGATGGAGAATCCAACTCGTTCGGATTTTTTCATTGTGGTCGTGAACGTAGGTTTACTGTATGTAGGTGCTTCTAGTTGCTGATTTCCGTGCAAGGCTCACCCTCCGCCCGCGGAAAGCGAAGCCTTGCACGGAAATCACCAGCGGCGTAACAAGCGATCCATACTGGATCATGTATCCAATTTGTTCGTCATTAGATTGGATTGATGTAGTAATGTCTCAATCTCTTTTATCAGTGTTTCAAATACCTTTAATTCGCTTAATCTATCTCACTTTAAAAAAGTTAAGCCTTCGTATCTTCTTTATTTAATATCAGCCATTTAATTTTTCGATCTCGCTCTCTTCTCTCTTGTTCGTCAACCAAATCGTATTTCTTCAACAAATGAAACATCTCGTTTAATGTTGTTTGCGAAGGATTTCGTATGATAAACTCATGAAATAACAAGCGAATATCTTCTGACATCCATTTTGACTGCGAGTTAAACTTCTGCTGTACATCTTCTATTGAGTGGTCTAAATTACATTTGTTCATACCTTTTTCTCCCCTTTTATGTAACTGTTCTGCACTATAATACTTTTCCTTCGTTTATTCTTCTTTTCTTTTAAATGTATTGGGCATAACAACTGCCACAACTTCTCCGGTCGCGACAACGGTGTCATTCGCGTATACTTCTGTTTTAACTCTCCATTTCTTGGGATGAATTTCTTCCACCGTTCCTATTGCTTTTAGCATTTCACCTTGCGGCGTTGGTTTTTTAAAATCTACGTGGAGAGAACCGGTAACAAACCGCGGCGGTTCTACTGGGTCTCCTATCTCGTAGCCATTTTTACGGTATAGAGCAAGAGATGCAGAGCCTGTTCCATGGCAATCAATCAGGGATGCAAGAAGTCCGCCATAAACAAATCCTGGTATGGCTGTATGTTCAGCCTTAGGTGTATAAAGAGTAATTGTTTTTTCACCTAACCATCCTGTCCGAAAATGATGACCGTCTTGATTTAATCGGCCGCAGCCGTAACACCATGCAAAATCATCCAGATACTCGTCTTGAATAGCTTTTACTACCTTTTCCATGAGTCTCCACTCCTTTTTTCGGAATATTTTAACATATTTTCTACTACGACTGTTAGAACTAAACGGACTATTTTCAAGCTTAAATAACGAAAAATCATAGAATAAAAGCCTCACTTAGAAAGTAAGTGAGGCCTTATAGTTAAAATTCTTCATAAATAGCAGGGTCTTGATTATTAAGTCTTCCATCCTCGCGATTCAATTCTGAAATCATATTCATCTCCGTTTCATCTAAAGAAAACGAAAAAATAGATATGTTTTCAAGCTGCCGCTTGCGAGATGATGATTTTGGAATTGAAATCGCCCCTAGCTGATAATGCCATCTCAAAATCACTTGTGAGACTGTCTTATGATGACGGTTGGCAATTTGTTTAATTGCTTCATTTTCTAAAACAGCACTTGCCCGCCCTAATGGACTCCAAGATTCAATCTGAATGTTCTTCTCTTGATACCAATTTCGATATTGATGTTGATTAAAAAAGGGATGCAGTTCTATTTGATTGATACTTGGTAAAAAGCCGGTCTCTTTTTCCAAGCGCTCAATATGCTCAGGAAGAAAATTACAAACACCAATCGAACGAATTAAGCCCCATCGCTTCGCATCAATCAATGCTTGCCAAGCTTCTACATAATGATCTTGTTTAGGATTAGGCCAATGAATAAGATACAAATCGTAATAGTCTAAATTCGCACGATATAAAGATTCTTGAATTGTAGGAATTGCTTTGTCATACGTATGGTATCGCCCTGGAAGTTTAGACGTAACGAATAGTTCTTGTCTAGAAACCGCCGTTCTTCGGAGAGCTTGTCCCACAGTGCCTTCATTTTCGTAATTATAAGCAGTATCAATCAGACGATACCCTACATCAATCGCACTCGTTATAGCGTTGACTCCTTCATTTCCGTTAAGCTTGTATGTACCAAAACCTATAGCAGGCAAGGTCACCCCATCATTAAGCGTTATTTCAGGAATTACTTTACTCATTATTATCCACTCCTTTCGATCATGTCTTAAGGGTAGCATATATTATCCAATACTTGAATAAATTTGCACCCCTCCTTTCTTAAAAGGAGGGGTGCTTTCAAACAACCAAAAACGTTATTAGGGAGAAACCCCCGTTTTAAACTCGTTAAATTCGTGCTTTTCTGTTTCATTCTTGTTTTTAGTTAACGTAAAGAAAGCTACTAAACCCAAAAGCGCCGTACTAAATAAAATAGCAGCCATTGGAATCGCTGTTGTTTCGTTAATGCCTACTAGCGGAGAAACAATTGATCCTAAAGTTAATGGAAGCATGCCTAACACGGCACTTGCACTTCCAGCTCTATGACCTTGATTTTTCATTGCTAATGTCACAGAACTTGTAATCGTCATTCCTATAGAGATCATGTAAATAAAAATGGGAATAACAAGCGTAGCAAGTGGCCCTTTAAGCATTGTCATAATAAGAAGTAAACTAGTAGCACTTACGGCCGTAATTACGGCAATGCGAAGCAGGCTTCTTTCATGAAGAATTCCGCTAAAGCGTCCAATAATAAAGCTACCTGTCACAATCGCCAAACCGTTAATGCCAAACAAAATGCTAAAAACTTGCGGAGAAACATGATATATCCCTTGATAGACAAATGGAGTGCCTGACACATAAGCAAAGCTTCCACCGTGGACAAGTCCTACAATTAGGGCATACCCAATAAAAGAACGATCTTGTAGTAAACTGCCCATTGTACGAACAGAATGCCCAATTGAACTTGGCGTTCTATTTTCAATTGGCAAGGTTTCCTTTAAACGCGTTGAAATTGTTAAAACAATTAAAAGGCCTATTAAGCTTAAAAACAAGAAAATAGTATGCCAGCTTGCAAAAGGAAGAAGTAAAATAGCACCTCCGGCCATTGGTGCTATCATTGGCGCAAAGGCATTTATAACCATTAAAAGAGCAAAAAACTTTGTAAGTTCTCTTCCACTAAAAACGTCTCTGACAATCGCACGAGAAAGAACAACTCCTGCTGAAGCTGTAAAACCCTGCAAAAATCGCGCGATGACTAAAGCTGTGATAGTAGGAGCCAGAGCACAGAGCAATGACGATAGCATAAACAAAGAGATGGAAATGAGTAAAGGTCGTTTTCGTCCCTTGGCGTCGCTGATTGGACCAATCACGATTTGACCAATGGCAAGCCCTAGTAAACACGATGTTAAGCTAAGCTGTACAAGTGAAGCTCTCGCATCTAAATGATCAGCAATAGCAGGAAAACTTGGCAAATACATATCGATATTAAGTGGACCTAATATCGCAAGCGTGCTGAGAAGAAATGCCAACCCCAGACGTTTTTTTCCAGTTGGATTATGAAGCATAATAGTAGAGCACCTTCCTTACCTAAATGTTGTATTTTTACAGATAACTTTTAGTCTAGTGAAAGGCATCTATTCTGTCTAGGACATTTGTCTAGAGGTGAAAATAAAGTTCCTCTTATAAAGAAGGAGATATGAGCAATGACATACCGTTGATATTCAAAAAACAAAACTTGAAATATCCTTAAGATACTTCAAGCTTTGTTTGAACGTTTTTTATATCCTATCTAAAGCCTGCTGCAGATCTTTCCAAATATCTTCCCAAGCTTCAAGCCCAACTGATAAACGAAGAAGTTCATTTGAGATTCCCATTTCTTTCCGAGCGTCTTCCGGCACAACTGCATGCGTCATAGAGGCCGGGTGCTGAATAAGCGTTTCAGCGTCTCCAAGACTCACTGCAATGGAAATGAGCTTAAGCTGATTAACTACTTTTACAGTTTCTTCATAACCGCCTTCTACTTCAAAGGATAGAAGCCCCCCTCCTTTTTTCATTTGCTTTTGCATGAGGGAATAAGCTGAGCTCTTTTTATCTCCTGGATAATAAACGGCTTTCACTTTGGGATGGAGGCTTAATTGTTTTGCGATATATTCAGCATTCTCGCAGTGCCGATCCATTCGAACGGCCAGCGTTTTTAAGCCTCGGAGTAACAGCCAAGCATCAAACGGTGAAAGAATGCCTCCTATATCCTTTTGCGTCGTTTTGCGCAGTCCGGAAATAACCTCTTCATTTCCTACTACAATTCCTGCCACAACATCTCCATGTCCACCAATAAATTTAGTTGCACTATGAATAACTACGTCGCAGCCGAGTTTCAGCGGTTGTTGCAAATAAGGAGTCGAAAACGTATTATCTACTACAACGGTAATTCCTTTTTGCTTAGCGATAGAAGTAACTAACTCTAAATCCACTAAAGTCATAGTTGGATTTATCGGTGTTTCAATGTAAATACATGCTGTATCTTCTTTTATAGCAGCAAGAATTTCACCCTCTGTTTCCAAGTTGGAAAATGAGTGCTGAATTTGATATTTTTCCTCAAGCATTTCCAGCAGACCAAACGTGCATCCATACACTCCTTTAGAACATAAAATATGATCGCCTGCTTTTGTAAGTCCAATCAATACAGCTGATACTGCAGCCATTCCTGATCCAAAGGCCAAAGCGGCCTCTCCTTCTTCAAGCTGTGCCATACGTTCTTCTAAAATGGTGACGGTTGGATTAGATAACCGAGAATATACATAACCATTTTCTGCTCCGCTAAACCGGTTTGCGCCTTGTTCTAGAGATGAAAAGGTAAATGTAGACGTTTGATAAATAGGCGGGGCTAAACTATCAAAATGATTTTTAGACTCATATCCTGCGTGAATGGCTTTTGTTTCAAACTGATATTTCTCTTTTTCGTTCATATGGCTTCCTCCTTATGCAAACGAGCGGTATGTCACGTTAAATGTAAGCGTTTTCTAATAGTATATTTCTCTTTCCTTTTTTCGTTCCCTGCCTCTCCATTTAGATAATTACAACATAGAGAAAGAAGCGACATGCACACTGCATCCCGCTTTACTCCATCATTTGTTTAATTAACGCTGAATTACGCTTTTTGAATACTTCATTATGAGAAGAAACCATAGCCGTCTTAGCAGCAGAGGGCTGAACGAAGTGTTTTGCTTTGTTCACGGCATTAGCAGCGTCTTGAAAAGCACCTGTAATTAAATGGACTTTCCCTTCATGCATGAGAATATCTCCCGCTGCATATATGCCTTCTACAGATGTTTCGCTTGCTGCGTTACCTGCAACATAGCAGTCATCAATGGTTTTGATATGTAATTCACTGCTCTTTAACAGCTCCGTGTCTCTTTCATAACCGTGATTAATAATAACTTCATCAATTGGCAAATAAGAAATCTCACCGGTTTGATGATTAGTCAGTTCAACTTCTTCTATAAATTCATGAGTAGCGTCTGCTACTAATTTTGTAATAGATGTGTTAAGCAGGCACTGAGCTGAACTGTTTATTAATTGGCTCACTTGTGCTTCATGGCCATTTAGTTCACTGTTTCGATACGTAATATATACTTTTTTTGCAACGGGTTCTAGCTCATTTGCCCAATCAATAGCTGAATTGCCTCCCCCGGAAACAATCACCGTTTTATCTTTAAAATGCTGCAGAGATTTGACCGTGTAGTTTAAGTTTGATATTTCAAACCGTTCTGCTCCTTCAATTTTGAGCTTTTGGGGATTTAAAATACCTCCTCCAACAGCAAGGATAATAGTTTTCGAGTAATGATGGTCGCCTGAAGAACTCGTCAGCTTGAAAATACCATCTCCTAAGCGAGAAATGGATTCAACTTTCTCATTTAAAACAACAGTTGGATCAAATGTAAGCCCTTGTTCAACAAGCTGTTCAATAAGCGTTTCTCCAGCAACAGGAGTTTGTCCTCCTACATCCCAAATCATTTTTTCGGGATAAACGTGAAGTTTCCCGCCTAGCTTTGGCTGATACTCAATCAGCTTTGTTTTCATTTCTCTTAATCCGCTGTAAAAAGCCGAGTAAAGGCCAGCCGGTCCCCCGCCTATAATTGTCACATCAAACAGTTCATTTTGTGTCATGAACGTCCACTCCTCGCAATCAATCGTTATTGATTATCATTCTCATTTAAATATACATCTTTCTCAACGTTTTGACAACAAAAATAACTATTGACATCCGAAAATGTTCGAATTATAGTATGTAAAGAAAACGACATTGATAATCATTATCAAATATTTGTTGTATTAAACATAAATGGAGGTTCAGATATGGTTCGCCTGTATACACAGGAATTACATATTAGTTATGGTGAACGTCTAATAGTAAAAGATTTAAGCGTTAACATTCCAGATAAGAAGATTACAACGATTATTGGTTCAAACGGATGTGGAAAATCAACGCTTTTAAAAGCCATCACCCGTATTATTTCTCATCAATCCGGTTCCGTTATTTTAGATGGGGAGAACATTTCAAAAGAACATACGAAAGCACTCGCTAAAAAAATGGCCATTCTCCCTCAAACGCCAGAAAGTGCCAGTGGCTTGACTGTTGGCGAGCTCGTATCTTATGGGCGCTTTCCCTATCAAAAAGGTTTTGGACGTCTATCAAAAGAAGACTATAAAACGATTGACTGGGCGCTTGAAGTAACCGGCATAAAAGACTACAAGTTTCGTCTTGTTGACTCTCTTTCAGGCGGTCAGCGTCAGCGAGTGTGGATTGCGATGGCTTTAGCTCAAGAAACCGATATTATATTCCTCGACGAGCCGACTACCTACTTAGATATGGCTCATCAGTTAGAAGTGCTGGAGCTGCTTCAAAAACTAAACAAAGAGCAAGAACGTACAGTTGTAATGGTTCTTCATGATTTGAACCAAGCCGCTCGCTTTGCCGATTATGTTATCGCTTTGAAAGATGGCGAAATTGTCAAAGCCGGAAATTGCGAAGAAGTGATCACACATGACGTTCTAAAAAAGGTGTTTCATATCGATGCTGAAATCGGACGAGATCCGAGAACAAATAAACCAATGTGTATCACGTATAATTTATTAAGAGGAGATAACTAAATGAAAAAACTACTACTTCCATTTATGCTCATATTCGTACTACTTATCAGTGCCTGCGGCAACGGTTCAACTGAAAGCAAAAACGATTCTAGTAAAGGAAACAGCGAATCCAAGACGATTACATATCAATCTGAAGACGGCCCTGTAAAAGTTCCGGCTAATCCGAAGCGTGTTGTTGTGTTAGGTTCCTATGCAGGTAACGTACTTTCTTTAGGTGTTAACATTGTCGGAGTGGACTCATGGTCTAAAATGAATCCACGCTTTGAAAAGAAATTAAAAGGCGTTGAAGAAGTATCGGATGAGAATCTAGAAAAGATTATTGAATTAAAGCCTGACTTAATTATTGGCTTATCCAATACAAAAAATATTGATAAATTGAAAAAAGTTGCCCCTACTGTCACGTATACATACGGTAAAGTAGATTACCTTACTCAGCATGTAGAAATTGGAAAGCTATTAAATAAAGAAAAAGAAGCACAATCATGGGTAGACGACTTTAAAAAGCGTGCGGCAAAAGCTGGGTCTGACATCAAAGCTAAAATTGGCGAAGATACCACGGTTTCGGTTATTGAGAACTTTGACAAGCAGCTTTATGTGTTTGGCGATAATTGGGGACGCGGAACTGAAATTCTTTATCAAGAAATGAAATTAAAGATGCCGGAGAAAGTAAAGGAAATGGCTTTGAAAGATGGGTACTATGCGATTTCACCGGAAGTTCTTCCTGAATATGCCGGAGATTATTTAATCTTTAGCAAAAACCAAGATGGAGATACATCATTTGAGAAAACAAATACGTATAAAAATATTCCTGCTGTAAAGAACAATCACGTATTTGAAGCGAATGCAAAAGAATTTTATTTTAATGATCCAATCACATTAGATTATCAATTAGATTTCTTTACTCAAAAATTTCTTGGTAAGTAATTCATTCAAGAGGAATTCTTTTTAGAATTCCTCTTGCTTTGTTTTAATAAATTTATTCTTACATGAAAAGATGGGTGTTTTATGAAAAAAGACAATCAGCGTTTCATTCCTTTTTTGTATAAATTAATAGGTATGCTGCTCGTATTCATCACAATGTTTGTTCTTTCAATGGTTTTTGGCGCTGCTGACATATCTATAAAAGATGTGTGGTCAGCACTTTCATCAAGCACTGTAAACGAACAAATTTCGATCATCCGGGATATTCGTTTACCTCGTGAAATCGCCGCCGTTTTTGTTGGCGCTGCTTTATCGGTATCAGGAGCAATTATGCAAGGTATGACAAGAAACCCTCTTGCAGATCCAGGACTCTTAGGCTTAACTTCTGGCGCAAATGCGGCTTTAGCTGTGACAATTGCCTTTATTCCTTCTACAAATTACTTGGGTATTACCGTTGCTTGCTTTATCGGAGCTGCGGTTGGAGCAATCCTGGTGTTTGGGATTGCTGCTATAAAAAGAGGCGGTTTTTCTCCGCTTCGAATTGTACTAGCCGGGGCTGCCGTTTCAGCATTTCTTTATGCGATTGGAGAAGGCGTCGGCATTTATTTTAAAATTTCAAAAGACGTATCAATGTGGACAGCTGGGGGAATTGTAGGCACTTCTTGGGCACAGCTTCAAATCATTGTTCCTTTTATTATCGGAGGTATATTCATTGCCCTTCTGCTTTCTCGGCAGCTTACTATTTTAAGTTTAAATGAAGAAGTCGCTGTAGGATTAGGGCAGCAAACTACAAAAGTCAAAACAATTTTATTTATCGTCATGATTCTTCTTGCCGGCGCTTCTGTCGCCCTAGTCGGAAATATGGTATTTATCGGCTTGATGATTCCTCATATTGTACGAGGAGTAGTAGGAACCGACTATCGTTATATTATCCCTATGTCCGCTATCACTGGCGCAGCGTTCATGCTGCTGGCTGATACATTGGCCCGAACAGTAAGTGCTCCTTATGAAACACCGATAGCAGCAATTGTATCAATGATTGGTTTACCTTTCTTTTTAGTCATTGTTCGTAAAGGAGGAAAAGCATTCTCATGATTCACCCAGCGCTTATTAGAAAACAACGAATAATTATGACGCTGCTCACTGCTTTGATTCTTGGAACGGTTGTGATAGGAATGGGGCTCGGTGATGCACCGCTTTCTTATAATAAAGTGCTGCCTACTCTTTTTGGCAAAGGGAATTTTACAGATGAGTTCGTCCTTTTTTCAATTCGACTCCCGCGAATTGTCATTACCCTTTTAGCCGGAATGGCTCTTGCTTTGTCCGGGGCTATCTTACAAAGTGTTACGCGCAATGATTTAGCGGAACCTGGAATTATAGGAATTAATTCAGGGGCAGGTGTCGCAATTGCTGTATTCTTTTTATTTTTCCCAATTGAAGCTGGCTCTTTCGTCTATGCCCTTCCGTTAGTAGGGTTCATTGGCGCCTTGTTTACAGCTGGTCTTATCTATCTTTGTGCATATAGTAAAAGCCAAGGGCTGCAGCCTGTAAAGCTTATTTTAACAGGCGTAGGTTTTTCTATGGCTCTTTCTGGAATGATGGTGGTGATTATGTCATCAGCTGATCGTGCCAAAGTTGATTTTATTGCTAAATGGATTGCAGGAAACATCTGGGGAACAGACTGGCCTTTTATATGGGCTCTTCTACCTTGGCTTCTTGTCTTGATTCCTTTTATATTGTATAAAGCAAATTCATTAAATATTTTTAACTTAAATGAAGCTGCAGCTATTGGAGTCGGTATCTCTATGGAGAAAGAGCGTATAACATTGCTTCTAGCAGCGGTTGCATTAGCGGCAGCCGCAGTTTCAGTTACGGGCGGCGTGGCTTTTATTGGGCTTCTTGCTCCTCATATTGCAAAAGGCTTAGTCGGGCCGAGAAACCAGCTTTTTATTCCTGTCGCTATCTTACTTGGCGGTTGGCTTTTACTAGTTGCAGATACAATAGGACATAACATTGCGGATCCTAACGGTGTACCAGCAGGAATTATCGCCGCCGTAATCGGTGCTCCTTATTTTGTTTATTTGCTTTTAAAAAAATAACAAACGAGGCTGAGAGATAACAACATCAATCCACTCTAAAGACGAACCAATTGAATGCATGAGCTAGTATGGATCGCTTGTTACACCGCTGTTGATTTCCGTGCAAGACTTCGCTTTCCGCGGGCAGCCGGTGAGCCTCCTCGTCGCTTCCGCTCCTGCGGGGTCTCACCTATTCCGCTTTTCCCGCAGGAGTCTTCGCCTTGCTCTCCAATCAACAGCGAGAAGGAACTAAACAGATGAAACCTACGCTCACCATAACAAAAAAAACGAACCACTAATCAAACATTTTGATTAGTGGTTCGTTTTTCACTTCAGCTAAAATACTTTTATCCCAGCCTCAGTTTTTATTTTTTTTGTCTTTCATCTGCAGCGTTCGCTCTAGCTTGTGCTTCTAAATCATCTTGGTCTGCTAATTCACGAGAAAACTCTTCGTCTACTCCATCTGCTTTAGATGCAGGATAATCCGCTACCTTTTTTAATTGTTTTTTTAATTCTTTTTCATTCATTATGAACACTCCTTTATTCCAGACTGTTACTAGTATGCGTTTGTCGTTTCTGCACTATGTGGAGAAAGAAGGAATTTTATCAACAAGACCGAAAGCATATGTAATGAGAAAAAGAAAGGACGTTTTATATGATCATCATTATTACGCTCTCTATTATCATTGTATTTGTTATTTTACTGCTGTGCGTAGTTACTACTTCAAAAGCTTACGATTACAAACATACCGTAGATCCGCTTACAAAAAAACAAGACGAAAAAAAGTAGGTGCGTTTTCTTCACACACCTACTTTTTGTATTAGCCTTGCATTGTTTTTAAATCATGATCATTTAATTGAAATGCTTGTTTAATTTTTTCTTCCAAGTTTTTTGTTACTCTTCGTTTACCCACTTCAACCAGTGCGATTAAAGAAAAACTGCAGTTCACTGCTTGAGCAAAATTCCGCTGATTCATGTTGTAGTTTTTCCGAATATTTTTTACCATCTCTTTATCCATTTACACTCACTCCGCTTAACTCCATATACTTTTTTCTATTCCGGTTTAAGTCACATGTTCATCTAGCTGCCGACAGAGCGTGAGAAATTGCTGCTGCTCTTCTTCTTTATAGCATGCAAAAAGTTTTTCAACTTCTTGCTGCATGTCTTTCTCAGCAGCTTGAATCACTTGTTTTCCTTTGTTTGTAAGTTCAATCATAACTTTACGCCGATCTCTTTTTGAATGGTAGCGCTCTACAAGGTTTAGCTCATACAAACGTGTAATCGATGCAGTGATAACGCTTGGACTCGCCTTCATTTCATCTGCTACTTTGGTGACAGGTATTGTACGTGCACGTTCAACAATTAGTAAAATATGATATTGAAAAGGGGTAATTCCGTAATGCTGTAAAAGTTTTTTTACATTTGCCATTACTTTTTTATTTAAAGATATTGAAATTCTTTGAATTTCTTCACCAAATATCAATGGATCCATCCACCTCACCGCCCCTTTCTCTCCAACATGTTTTATGATGAACTTAAGGTTAGCTCCTTATGAATTTATACTTTTTGGAGCTGGAAGCATACGAATATCTTGCTGCTGAGCTTCTGATTTCTTTTCTTCAACTACTTTATCCTTACGCACGTCACGAAGGAAGAAACTTAAAATTAAGCCGATAACAGAAATCGCTGTTGCCCAGTAAAAGGCATCGTTAATACCTTGAATTGTACCTTGCTGCGTCATTTTTCCAGATAAGATCGTCAGCGCTTGCTGCTGAGCTTGATCTTGTGATAAATGCAAAGTAGCGGCCACTTTTTGGACAAATAAATGAAAGCTATTCATAAAGAATGGATCTGACGTATTCATGGAACTGCTGATTTCATTTACGTGATACGTTGTACGGTTAGTAAAAATCGTTGTCATTAAACTAATACCAATTGAACCACTTACTTGACGAAGCGTATTAGACATCGACGTCCCGTGACTGCTTAGTCGCTGTGGAAGCTGATTTAAACCAGCTGTCATAATTGGCATCATTAAAAGAGACATACCAAACGAACGGATAATATAAATCCCTAAAATATGATTAAACGGTGTATCCATCGTCAACTTCGTAAATTCAAACGTTGAAATAGACGTAATGAGCATACCCACGATTGCTAGCGGACGAGGTCCAACTTTATCAAACAATGTACCCGAAATCGGCGACATAACCAGCATAACAAGCGCTCCAGGAAGTAACAGTAGTCCTGAATCAAAAGCAGAATAGCCGCGGATGTTTTGCAAATAAATTGGAAGCAAGAACATACCTGCGTACATACTGATTGTAATCGCGATACTAATAACATTTGATAGTGAAAAAATATTATATTTAAATACGCGCATATCCAACAGCGGCTTTTCAGACTTAATTTGCTGAAGAACAAATATAATTAAAAGCACTGCTCCGCCAATGATTGTGGAAAGAACAACTGAATCCGTCCAGCCGTCGTTTCCAGCTTCACTAAATCCGTAAAGCAATAATCCCATACCTGCAAGTGATGTCACAACAGAAGGCATATGAACTTTTACATCTTTTGGAGGCTGAATGTCTTTTAATTGAAAGAAAGCAATGATTAATACAATGGCACCTAATGGCACCATGCCGTTAAAGAGGATGTGCCAGTCATAGTTTTGAATGACCCATCCAGATAATGTTGGACCAATGGCTGGTGCGAACATCATAGCCAAGCCAAAAATCCCCATTCCTTTTCCTCGCATGTGAGGAGGGAAAATAAAGACAATAATGGTCATGACAAGAGGCGATAGTACACCTCCACCAATAGCTTGAATTAAACGGCCCGTAAGCATAATCGAAAACGTAGGTGCAATTCCGCAAATCAATGACCCTACTGTAAAGCAAAACATTGCAAATAAGAACAAGCGACGTACACCAAAACGTTCAATTAAAAACGCAGAAAGCGGAATTAACGCCCCGTTCACAAGCATATATCCTGTTAACAACCACTGAGCTGTATTTGCTGTTACGCCAAACTCAGTAATCAAATGCGGGATGGCTACGTTTAATAACGTTTGGTTTAATATCGCAAGAAACAAACCAAGCATTAAAACAATTAATAGTGGAATATGCTTTTTGATGGATCCATCACTTGTATTCTCTATACTGGCTGTCATCATATTTCCTCCCTTCTTGAACTTTTGTAGTAACAATTAGTCTTTTGAAATTTTCACTTCAGCGTTCATACCTGGTAGTACATGCTCTGAATAATTAGAAATAGAAATTTTTACAGGAACCGTTTGAGACACTTTTGTGTAGTTTCCATCTGAGCTTGAGTTCGATGTTAAAGATGAAAGTGAATTAGTTGCATATCCAATTTCTTCGACTTTGCCGTCAATTTTTGCACTGCTGTCTCCGTCTACCGTTACATCCACATCGTCGCCTTCTTTAATATCTTTAAGCTGATCTTCTTTGATGTTCGCTACGATAAATAGGTCTTTCATATCTACTTCAGTTGCAATTTGCTGTCCAGCTTGAACCATTTGATTTTCTTTTACATTTGTTTGAATAATCTTTCCATCTGCTGGTACTGTGGCGGCTACAGATCCTTTTTCAGCTTGAATTTTTGCAATTTCAGCATCTTTTGAGACATCATTTCCTTCTTCCACTGTCCAGCTTGCTACCTTACCTGCTGCAGGTGCAACTACGTTGTATACATCTCCAGATACTTTAGCGTTATCAGTTGTAATATAGTTCGATTTTTGAACGTAATAATACCCTCCTCCAATTAATAAAGCTAAAATAACGATGATTCCAATAAAATTTGTTACCATTAAGCGACTTCTAGACATTCATTACTCCTCCTTAATACTTCAATAACGAAACTACTTTTTTATATAGCTTTTTCACAAAGATATTATCTCCATCTATTATGAGGAAACATATCTTTATGATCACCTATTTGGTTAACTACCTAAATAACTTTATCATAAAGATATTTTTTCGTAAAGATATTAATTTAAAAATAATCATGGTAGTTAAAGATAATCATTGCCATCCTTTACAATTGTTTCATTTTATTTTAGAGTTAATTTATATATGTCCGTAGTGTACAAGGAGATGGAAGCTAGCATGGATAACAATTTAGAGTCAAAAATTGAACATCTTTATCAAATTAACACGTCTTTTTTTCAATATATGCGACATTTAGTCGAAGAAACATTAAAAACACAGCCTTATCACTTAACACCCACTAAATTTTATATCTTAAACTACATTGCCAGCGGCACAAAGTACATGGTAGCAGATATTTCAAATAAACTTCACTTAACCTCTGGCGCTACAACTAGCTTATTAAACCAATTGGAAGAAGAATCCCTCATTCAGCGCGTACGAGATGAAAAAGACCGGAGAGTCGTGTGGGTTTCATTGACCGATGAATCAAAAAAGCTTGTTTCTATGATTACAGAGAAGCGAAATGAATTTTTAAAAGATATGCTAGCAGCTCTAACTGTAGAAGAACAAGAAGAATATTTTCGCTTGTTAAATAAAATGGATGCCCTTTTAAATGAAAAGTACGGATTTTCATATTGAAATATGCAAAAGAGCCCCGCTTTGAATTGAAGCGGAGCTCTTTGCTATTTTAGAAAGCAGAACTCATTAACGTAGCTGCTTTGTCTGGAAAATCGATAAATGGATTTCGGTTGCCTTGCAATTCAAAAATTGCTGCATTGCGATGCTTTTCATAAAGTGAAACAGTAAATTCTTCATGCCATTTTAGTAAAAGAGGAAGATCTACTCGTGAAGAGTCAATTTTATTATGATAGCGAATTAAAAAATAAAGGGTTGCCCGAGCAACAATTCCCTTTCCATATTCAGGTTCAAACTTACCTTTTTCTGCTTTGCCGCACCCTTCTTTTACGTCTGATTGCTTAACTTCCGGGTTATAATCCGGGAAGTCAACATATGAAAAATTACCTCTTCGGCTGTTACAAGAAGGTTCACAGGCAAATAAATGGTGCAAGTCGCCTCTCATAGGCTCTTGTTTTCCAAACCAGGACTGTGGGACAACGTGCTCACAGTTCAGCAGTATATCACTGCTTGAAAGAGAGAAGTCAGTAAGCGATTGAAGTATATCAATATCTTGCTTGATGGTTTCTAAAGGATCCATACCTTTCCCTGAATAGAGACTCTTCAGCTCTCCATTCTCCTGTAAATCCACCCATGGATATACATATTTATGAGGTGAATAATTTAACAAATGCTGATGCGTTTCCGTTAACAAAGTTTGCATGGCTTCTCTTTCAAAGGGAGTATCTTGATAATAAAGATTTTTACTCTCTTCATCTGCCTTTTCATCATAATAGCTTCGATCGTTTACGTATTGGTGATAAAGAGCTTTTGCCTGCTCCTTTTCCACCATTAACATGTCTAAACTGCTTCTCATCTCATCACCTCTGAGGTCGTTTGACGTTGAACTTCACGCAATAGCTTTTCAACAATGGTCAAGTGCACAAATCCGTTTCCTACTTTTCTTGGTGATTCATTTAGCGGAAGTGTTCTTTTGATTAACTGTGCATAAATCTCTGGCTCCGTAAGTTCTCTTCCAAACGCTTCATTTGAAAGAACTTTTATCAATGCTACGGCTCCTGCTACGTGAGGTGTTGCCATAGAGGTTCCGCTCAGTGCGGCATACTTTCCATGCAAGTAAGTTGATACGATTTTCTCTCCCGGAGCCACTACATCTACTTCGTTGTTTGAGTTAGAAAATACGGAAGAACGTTTCTCTACATCAACAGCTCCTACGCTAATAACTTCATTGTATGAGCCTGGGTATGCGAACTCATCTGTGGAGCCTTCTCCATCCCCTTCATTTCCAGCTGCGCAGACAACTAAAATATTCTGATTAACAGCGTGCTGAATCGCTTCATGTAGCTCAGGCACATCCGCCGGACCTCCAAGCGACATCGAAATGATATCTACTTTTTGCTCGATGGCGTAGTTAATACCTTGAATAATCCACTCGTATTGACCTGCACCATTCCCATCAAGTACTTTCAAGATTAGTAAATTCACTTCCGGAGCCACTCCTACAACACCCGTTCCATTATGGGCTGCTGCAATTGTTCCTGCTACGTGAGTACCGTGACCATTATAATCTTGATAAATATGTGGATTTTGTTGATCATCGTATGTAAAGTTTCTTCCTTCAATAATTCGTTCCTGCAAATCTAGATGTGTAACGTCACAGCCAGTATCCAAAACCGCTACGGTTATTCCCTTTCCCTTTGTTTGCTTCCATACTTCCTCTGCTCCAATTAGAGCCACTCCTTCTGGAACTTCATTGAATTGGTTCAATTGTTCAACTACTTGAAATGGGATAATGCGCACTTTGTTCTTCATTCAGATTCCCCCTGCAGGATTAAATGGAAGCTAGTTCATGGTGGGATTACTTTTAATCGCTTATTTTTGGAGCTTACTCATCGAGGCTTGTTGCTTCTAAATCTATTATAACACAAAAACAGAACATTTGTTTGTATTTTTGGTAAAATTTTTGTAAATAAACAAAAAGCAGAAGCGGAATTTTCCGTCTCTGCTTCTGATTATTATTCGTTTTTAGAGGAATCAGGCACGGCACATTGACCATCTGCACAAAAGGCGTCATCTGCCCCTTCCGGAGACAGGCTCTTCAAAACGCGAGTCGGATTTTCTTCTTCCCACACTTGTTGAAGAGCCCCTACAAATGTTTCAGCTGGCTGTGCGCCTGAAATGGCATATTTTTGATTAATAACAAAATACGGAACACCGCTAATGCCATATTGCTGAGCCATTGCTTCATCACTGCGCACTTCATTTGCATATGCATTTTTATCCGCAAGAATTTCACGTGCCTCTTCTCGATCAAGACCCGCATCTTCTGCAAGAGCAATCAGCGTCTCTTCTTCACCCAAATGTTTTGATTCAGTAAAGTATGCGTAAAGCAGCTTTTCTGTAATGGCTGCTTCTTTTCCTTGAGCTTTTGCAAATTTAGCTAAACGATGAGCGTCAAATGTATTAGTTGGCTTCATATCGTCAAAATTAAAGGATAATCCCACACCAGCTGCCTGCTGTCCGATTCCTTCATTTGCTTGTTTTGCTTGTTCAATCGTCATTCCATATTTAGCAGCAAGAGCTTCATTAATCGTTTTGCCCGTATTAACTGGAGCATTCGGATCTAGCTCAAAGCTTTTAAATTCAACCTGCACGTCATCTTTGTGTACAAATTGCTGAAGCGCCTGCTCTAATCGACGCTTTCCAATATAACAAAAAGGACAGACAAAGTCTGACCAAACTTCTATTTTCATCGTGACACCTCTTTAATTCAAGATAATTCTTATCGTAGCATACCTTTGAAGAAATTCCATCATAACTTGCTCAAACAAAGTAAAAACACCCTGTTGATTTATATACTAGCTGTAACAGGCTGCTTTTATTTCGGTTATTTTAAATTCATTGCTTTTACATGAGCATCATGTAGATACGTATTTTCATATACTCCAGTAAATCTTTCAGAACCGGCACCCATTGCATTTAAAGGAACGTCTGATGAGGTATGTTCCTCAGTTGTCCAATCCGCAACGTACTGCTCTTTTGAATGAGCGATTGTAAATGGCCCGTCTTCTTTTGATGCCTGATCCCCGCCATTATCTTTATTGTCTACTTTTTCAAGTGCTAAGCCTCCGGTTGCATGGTCAGCTGTTACTAATACGAGAGTATCCGGATGTGTTTTGGCATACGCTTTTGCCATCTTCACCGTATCATCAAGCTGCTTACCTGCTTTAATCATAAGTTCAGCATTGTTATTATGAGCCATTTCATCAATGGCTTCCTCTTCTACTACAAGAAAAAATCCTTTTTTATTTTGTGATAGCGTATTGATTGCTTTTTTTGTCATGTCTTTTAGAGATACTTGAGGATTGTACACGTCACCTTGGCCTTCTGGAGCTTGTTGAAACATTTCTTCATTAGCAAACAGACCAAGCAGTTTTGTTCCTTTAGCATACTTTAATTCATTTTTATTATCAACGTATGTATATCCAAGTTTTTGTGCTTTGTTTACTAAATTCCCTTTCGTTCCTTTGCTTCCTTCTGTTTTATCTTCTGGCGGGGCATCTGAATGTGCACCTTCATTTCCTTTTGGGTACCAATAATCTTCTCCGCCACCTAGCATCACATCTACTTTACTGTTTTCAAGATACTGCTTTGCGATGTCACTTTGAGCACTTCGATCTTTAACATGTGCGCCAAAAGCAGCTGGAGTTGCATCTGTTACTTGACTGGTTGTCACAAGTCCCGTCGTTTTCCCAGCTAATTTTGCTTTTTCTAAAACAGTTTGGACAGGCTTTCCTTTCATATTTACGCTAATAGCGCCATTATAGCTTTTAACTCCTGAAGCCATGGCTGTAGCAGCTGCAGCGGAATCCGTAACAAATAAATTTCCTGAAGCTGTATGTACTCTCCCTACTGACGGCATATCATCCATTGCTAACTTCCCATTTGCTCCTACAGAAACCAGTTGAATCGCATCACAGTGATCAGTGCCCATACCGTCTCCAACAAATAAAATTACATTCTTGGCTTTTTGGTTATTTTCGCCTTTAGCAGCATTAACATCCGTTGGTGAATTTGTTCCGAATGCTAATGCTGCTACAGTTACCGCTGATAATACTGCCGCTCCAATTGCACGTTTTTTTCATTTTTTACACCCTTTACTGTTTATTATTAACATAACTTAACTGTACACGCAGTCTGTTAAATCAACTTAAATAAAAAGTTAAAGGTGTGTAAAGATATATAACAGACTAAATTCCTCTTCCCCCCCATTTAGTAAACGCTCTCATTTTTCAGGCGAAAAGAATATGTATTCTTCTCGCACTTCTTAAATATCGTAATTCACAATGTATTGCTGCATCTCTGTATTATAATAGCCCTCACTGTATTCGATGATATTTCCTTCTTCATCATATGAATACCGTGATCTTTTTAATAGCACTTCTCCGGCCTGCACATTCAGTCTTTCGCCTACATAAGAATCAGCTTTTGCAACAGCAAACTGATCTCGAAATTTCTCCAATGTAATATCTTGTTCTTCAATCAAATCGTATAACGACTGTGCATTTAAGTGTGTTAATTCTATCCCTTCCATACGCTGCATGGTTAAATAATGCGTGTAATGAATATAAGGTTCATTATCTAAATAGTAAAGACGTTCTATTTGAATACATTGCTCACCAAACAGCGTATATAAAGTTGTTTCTGGTGCATTTTCAATTGTCTCTACCCCAAGCAGCTTTTTTTGAATGATATGCCCTTTTTCCACCAGCACTTCGGTAAAGCGTTTTCCTTTTGACAGCCTTGAAATAGATGTATTTCGAATAACTTTTGTTCCTTTACCACTTTTTGTTTCTAAATATCCATCTTTCACAAGTTCTTTAATAGCATTTCGAACCGTAATTTTACTTACTTGAAATTCCTCTTCCAGCTGCGGTTCAGAAGGAATATTTGTTTGAATGGGATACCCGCCATGCAAAATTCGATCTTTTAAGATATTTTTTATTTGTAAATACAGTGGTCCTTTTTTTCGAGATATGTTCACTATTACATCCTCTACCTTTCTACATCGCCTACTGATTCTGTCATCGCTTTTTGTATATCGTACTGGGATGACATAGGAGTATCGCCTACGATTGTATGAGCAAGCATTCCCGCTGTTACAGCGAATGCAACAGTCTTTTCTGCTGAAAAGCTCTCCAACTCGCCATATAAAATGCCGCTTGTATAGGCATCTCCTGCGCCTATTCTATCATAGACAGAAAAAGTAATCGTATCAGAAAATGTAAATGTATGATTTTTATATATAAAACCGCATAAAGAGTGCTTATTGTCCTTATTAATAGATCGGTGCGTACCCGCTACGACAGAAAGACCGTACTTCTTTGCTACCTTTGGAATTAGTTTCATCAGCTGCTCTCTTCTGCTTGTTTCCTCTGTTTCCATCTTAAGAATGTGCATAGCATCTTGTTCATTCATCATTACGATATCTGCAAGGTACAGCATATCTTCATAATGAGGTTTTGCGTTTTCATATCCTTCATCTTCCCATAGAGACGGACGGTAGTTACAGTCAAATACGACCATACCACCGCGTTCTCTTACCGCTTTGGCAAATGATTTCATATGGGATCGGACGGAATCATTCATTGCCAGAGAGATTCCACAAAAATGCACCACATCTACTTTCTCTGCAATATTCTCAAAATCATATATGCCTTCAGGAGCTCTGTTGAAGCTGCTTTCTAAACGGTTGGTATATGTAACTCGGCTAGATCGAGACCCAAATCCATTTTCTAAAAAATACATACCGACATGTTTTCCGCTGCGTTTAATAAATGACTGTGAAATACCTAACTTTTTAAGTTAAGATACAGCCGCATCTCCCACAGCGTTATCCGGTAAAGCAGTGATCAAATATCCCGTATATCCGAAGTTAGCTAATCCCGCCGCTACATTTGCCCCTGTACCAGAAAACGAATAGCTTAATGTATGAGCTTGAGAAAGTAATTCATATCCTGGTACTTGTAAACGCATCATTACCTCTCCAAATGCTGCAAAATTTTTAGCCATGCTGATCAACTAACTTTTTCATCTTTTCAAGTAGCTCACGTACATCATTTACTTTTGTCTTTCCTGTTTTCTGATCAATGATTGACGAATAAACATGCGGAATAATTTTTGGGACGTCCGCTTCCAAAGCAATACGCAAAATTGTTTCAAAGTTTTCTTTATCAATTCCGCCAGTTGGCTCTAAAGCGAATCCTTCTTCCCCGCAAGCGTGTGCCACAGCTCGGAATTCCTCTTCATGGCTTAACCCTTTCATAGGAAAATACTTGAGCGCGGTTCCTCCCATGTCACGTACTAGGGCAATAGCTGTTTTGACCGGTACAATAGCTTGTTCATCATGCGCTGCACTAACTGGACCAGTCGAAATATTTACGTAGCCGACTTTGCCGGTTGGGGACACTAAACTATTAATCCAGCTATCCTTTTCACCTAGATTAGCACGTGTTGCTCCAACAGCAGGAAATACTTGATTAATATGACTGCCAGCATAATTCTTTGCAATTTCCGCTACTACAGCTGCTTGACGATTGTCTCCAGCGCCTAAACCAATTGATACTGCTTCATCAATTTCCTTTCCGTATTCTTTCATTGCTTTTACTGCTTCTTCGACAGTAGAATAATCCTTGAATAACACGCCTACTAATACATGCCCTTCTGCAGCCTCAAATACTTCTTTGGCATTTTCGAGACTGTTTGCTAATACGTTTAATGCTGCACGCTCTTTATAAAAACGCTTTGTAATGTTTGACATATCAGTTTCCTCCTACAATTTCGCGTATTCTAGACTCAATTACATGTATATCATCGCCCTTTAAAGGTCTTGGGTCGATGTCAAAATATCCTTGTCTTATCCCGTAATCACGTGTATAAATAGCAATTTCACCTTCACCCAACTCTTTTACAACTTCTTCTGCAGTTATATTAGCCTGTTCTGGAATGATTTGAATTCTAGCACGGAATATAGCCCGTCCTGCCTCATCTTCCACAATTGTTACGTTAACGCCTTCTATGTCTTTTAACGACATTAGCGCTTGTAAACTCTCTTTTTCTTTTGCGCTTTTATCTTTCTTTTCTCCATACTCATCAAGTGCTTGAAGTAACCCAAATATTGTTTCTTTTCCTACTTTCATACTTCTTCCAATACAGTGTAGTTGAACTTTCAGCCATTCAATATATTTGCGTTTACCTCCAACAATTCCAGAAGTTGGTCCTTCAATTGCTTTTGAGCCACTGTAGATTGCAAGGTCTGAGTATTTTACATACTTTTGAAGGTTTTCTTCTGCGGCAGCATCCACAATTAACGGAACATTGTTTTTCTGTGCAATTTCCCACGTTTCTTCCACAGAGATCATATTTTTTTGAACTGTATGATGAGATTTCACATAAAGAATGGCGGCTGTGTTTTCAGAAATCGCTTCTTCAATATGAGTTGCTCTGCCTTCATTAGCGTAGCCAACTTCAATAAGCTTTCCTCCACCTAAATAAACCATTGTTTCAACTGGTGCCCCGTATTGTACGTTATGACCTTTCAGAATAATAATTTCTTTTTTAGGAATTTCTTCTTGATGAAGACGCTCGCTCTTGCGGCGATTTCCCTGTGTAACAAGAGCAGCTACAGAGAGAGCAATTCCACTTGAAGCTGAGTTAACAACCACACCTGCTTCTGCTCCTAAGATCCCAGCAATATAATCGCCTGCTTTATCAACTAAATCAGCAATTTCAACGTAATTTTGTCCTCCTTTTTTCATTGCATCCATTACTGTATCAGTCGGTGCTGATACACCCAAAATACTCATTCGACCGCTCGCGTTAATTACTCGTTTCAAGCCATATTTAGCATTCAATGAACGTTCCATTTACAACTACTCCTTTTGCTTTAATTAATTGCTTACCTTCTCTCTTCTCTCCTTCGGAATCAACAAACAGAACAGGCTCGTCTTCTATAGTAAAAAGAGTTAAATTGGCACGGTCTCCAACTTGTATCCTTCCTAGCTCGGGTCTATTAAGCCACTTTGCCGCATTAACAGTAACACCATTTACTACTTCTTCAAGGCTGTATCCTAAATAAAGAAATTTAGATAATACATGAGCTAAGCTATATACAGGCCCATTTAGTCGATTCTTCCGATAAATATCTGTGCTAATTGTATTGAATTTAACATTATGTTTTTTGACAGCTTCTGCTACTTGAAACGAAAAGCTTGCATTTCCATGGCCTACATCTAAATGAACACCTCGTTGGATGGCCTCCATTAGGAGTGGAAGCGGCTTTCCTTCATCATCAAAGAGATTATTAGCTTTTCCATTCAAATAGTGAGTAATAATGTCTCCTTTTTCTAGAATCGAAACAACTTCCTCAATAGCAGGAGGGCCAGATCCGATATGAACCATCACCAGCTTTTGCTATCTCGGAGATCTTTCCATTTTCTATAACAATATCAAACTCTTTTTCAGGGACCGATTTGACATTCCGTAATAGAAACCGATTCTTCATTTCGTTCACTCCTTTTATGGTGGCGCTTACACTAGTATTAATTATTTTTCTGCTTTTACAAATGTAGAATAACATATAGAAATAAATAAATATAACGTTATGATGTTTAGGTTTAAAAAAAGATAAAAAGCGACCAATAGCCGCTGGTTTTTATCTTTTCTTGAATATATATGTCACTTTTGTTAATTCTTCCGATATGCTCCATAGTTTTCCCGCTACTTCCGGTTTAAATAAAACATCTCCCATCATATCTTTTACAGGATATCCTTTTTTAGCATCTTTTCCGTCTGGCCCAATATACGTCCCGCCTTCTATTGATTCAGTGGCTGCATAAAGAGTAGGCAGCGCACCCATTTCTGCAGATTGACTAAATAGCTTGACTAAAAATTTTAACAAGCCGTTTGGTTCTTTACCTGAGCCGCGCGATAATAGGTTTGTATTTGAAATACCCGGATGCACAGCCGCACTAATTGTCGTTGATCCCGCAGCTTTTAAGCGGTTTTGCAATTCTTTGGCAAACAATAGGTTGGCGAGTTTACTTTGTCTATAGAATTTCATTGGGCTGTAGCCTTTTTCTCCGTCTAGATTATCAAAATAGATTTCTCCAGAATTAGCCGCTATACTGCTTACCGTTACGACTCGTGAATGTGAAGTTGTCATTAGTATAGGAAGCAGCAAACCAGTAAGTGCAAAATGTCCTAAATGATTACAGCCAAACTGCAGTTCAAATCCGTCTTTCGTTTTACTGTGAGGAGGCACCATCACGCCTGCATTATTAATGAGAATATCCAAAGACGAGTATTGTTGAAGAAATTGATTGGCGAAATGCCGAATAGAGTTCGAGTCACTGAGATCTAATGACATAATAGTCAATTTAGCATTCTCGTTAGCCGCTTTAATTTTCTGCCCAGCTTCTTTACCTTTTGCCTCATTACGTACAGCAAGGATGATTTCTGCTCCGCGCGCAGCTAGAGCCTTTGCAGCTTCAAATCCAATCCCACTGTTTCCTCCCGTTATAAGGGCTGTTTTTCCCGTTACATCAGGCATCTGTTCAGCTGTCCATTTTATTGTCATATAGAGCTCTCCCTTTCAGCTATAGCTGTTTTTCTAGAACGTAGCAAGCGTCTCAGTCACACTAAATTTTACGTTTTTTTTATCTGAAACCTTAAAGTTTTCTTTCCTTAAAAATCAATGTATGTATAAATTATACTTCCATCAAAACAAAAGGAACAAGCTTTTTCAAAGCTCGTCCCTTTTACATGTTTTTATGTGGTACGCGGCGATTCGTAGCGTCCAAACCAGTCGTACCGGTTTGTAGATATCCATTTGTATAGCGGACTGAACGCTTTTTTCATCAATGGTAAATGCAGAAGTACACCGATTGGAAATGTAAGAGGTAAAACAGCCAAAAGCCGTCTAACCGTTTCAAACCCTGCTAGTACTTCACCTTTTTTGGTCACCATATGAATTTGGTCATACAAATCTCTTCCTTCTTCTTTCAAATAACCATAATCCGTTCGTTCAATGTATTGAACTGAAATCCACTGGATTTGGTTCGTCCAGTCCAACGCTTTAATTATTTTTTTGACGTTGTAACATAAAGGACATTCCGCATCGAAAAATACTTTGTGCTTCATTGTTTCCACCTTTCTTCCTTTGTTTCCTTTTCCTTAGTCTATAAATACCCTTTTCTCCTTTTGAATAATCGCTATTAAGAGGCGATTCTTATTTAGCTTGGCTTTAAAGCAAACATTTTTTGCGGGATTTCTTTAATGAAACCATGCAAGAAGCTAGGAATTTTTTATAAAATATCACTTTTTTGGTTTAAAGCACTAAAAACATGTTAGAATAGATTTCATATTGATTTAAAGCACTAGATGCACGCATTTAGTCACATACTAAAAAGAACTAAATGAATCGAATGATAAAAGGTAAAGGGAAGATCTTCCTAAACTTATCATGAAAATAGGTTTATAAATTACGAAGAAAAAAGGAGGAACAGGTGATTACTTTTATCCATTTCATATAAGCTTTATTTACGTAAGGATGTGTAAACGATGAAAAATAAGTACATGCTGTCAGCTTCAGGTATGTATATTAACTACTTTCTACTTGGCATGGTAAATATTATGCTTGCATCAAATATGTCATTTTTGACAAAACAATTAAATACGGATGGTGCCGGAATCAGCTATATTATTTCTGCTATCGGAATTGGAAAATTGCTTTCGTATTCTCTAGCAGGCATCTTGTCTGATAAATCCGGACGAAAGCCTTTGATTATTGTTTCGTCTCTAACAATGGCTATTTTCTTAATTGGCATTCCGTTATCGCCGAATTATCAAACTGCCTTTATCTTTGCTATTATCGCTGGTATTGCAAATTCCGCTATGGATGCTGGAACGTACCCTGCTTTGATTGAAGTCTTTCCTAAATCTTCAGGTTCAGCCAGTGTTCTCGTAAAAGCATTTATTTCAGCTGGCGCGGCACTTCTTCCGTTTATGATTGCCTTTTTTGCGGACCGTGATTTGTTTTATGGGTATGCTTTTTTCCTTGCGGCCCTTATTTATTTACTAAATATGATTTTTATGCTCAAACTGCCTTTTCCCAATCATAAACGCCAACAGAGTACAGCTCAACAACAAAATACAGCAGAGAATAAATTCATCTCTCCTCCTAAAATGAAACAAGAAGGAATTGCTCTTATTGTGATTGGGTTTACTTCTACAGCGCTATTTACAGTGGCTCAAATTTGGCTCCCTACTTATGGTCAACAAGTATTGGGTATGGCTGAAAGCAGCTCCGTTCGCCTTTTAAGCTACTACAGCATTGGAGCTTTAATCTCTGTTTTAGTATTAGCCGTATTATTAAGCAAAGTACTTCGCCCTGTAACGGTTATTCTCATTTACCCAATGATTACCCTTATCGCTGTACTTACGCTTCTGTTTGTTAAAGTACCTGCTATTGCAATTGTAGCTGCTTTTTTCATGGGATTTTCTACGGCTGGGGTCTTTCAATTAGCAATTACTGTTATGACCGATCTTTTCTGGAACAAAAAAGGAACAGTTACTGGAATTGTAGCGACCGCTGCTGGGCTAGCTGCTATTTTATTGCCTTTAGCAACAGGACTCATGTCCAAAACGGGACATATTTCAATTATCTTTATTTTTGATGCGATGCTTTCAGTAGTAGGTATGGCAGCGGCTGCCTTTGTTAATTACCGCTACCGTAAAATTTTAAATAAAAATCGCAGCGAACAAATTCAAGAGACAGCATCATAAAAAAAGCCTTTTCTCTTCTTTGATAGAGAAAAGGCTTTTTAACTTTTCAGCTCATTTCCTCAGCTGATTTTTGTTTCATAAATAGGAACATCACACCTGAAATAATCGCAAAAACAGCTAAAATATAAAAAGTAGAAGGCAACGGAATCACGCTAACTAGTGACCCCATAGCTAAGCTGCTGACAACTGCGGAAGTTTGTATAGCTGTCATATATGCCGTTGTGGCTAGTCCAATTTGACGTGGGGCCAGTGACTGAGCATACACCATTCCAACTCCCATTGTAGCGGATAGAATAAAGGCATAAAATACTTGAAGTGCAATTAATCCACTGAGCGGTAAATGAAGACTCGTTAAAACAAAATAAAGCACTTGGCAAGCAATTCCAATAATAAAGAATCGTTTAACTCCGATCTTGTCAGAAAAATAGCCCCCTAACGGCATAAATACTAATTCAAAAACAGACGTAACGGTAAAGAGAATTCCTACAATGGAAACAGACTGCTTCAACGTATCCGTTATATATAGTGGCAAATACATAGAACGTCCGGAATCACCCGCAAAAATAAAAAGAGCTGCTACAAATACAGCTATTAATACAGAAGGTATACCAGCTGACGCTTTTGAGGATGCATGAGCTGAAGGTTGAAGCATACTGTCTTCTTTAAGCGCAAAAAGAACCCACACTAAAGTTGCCAGCGATAACAACCCTGATAGTAAAAACAAAAGAGCATACCCTCCGTGGTCAATGATTAAAGCACCAAACATAGGTCCAAAAATATAGCCTTGTGAAAAAGCCATTCGGATGGTACCGGTAATCGTACCTGCCTGCGATTTGCTTTCTTCTTTTTTAACAATAAAATCATTCAGCAGAGCAAAGAAAAAGGAAAACGCATTAAACCCTCCTATAGCAAGCAAAATGAGTGCTATTGTATAAGAATGCGTAAATGCTAACGGCACTCTTGAAATGGTTCCAATCAGTAACGCCCAAATAATAAACGGCTTTCGTTTCCCCCATTTGTCTGACAAAGAAGCTAAATAAAACGAGACAATTAAACCAATAATGCTCATTGGGACAAATAAAAACCCTGCTTGAAACGAAGTCGCGTGCAATGTATTTGTTGCCCAAACGGTTAAATAAGGCATAAAGCCGCCAACAGACAATCCGATAATAAATAATGAAATAAAAATCGTTCGAAAATCTCGGTCTGTAAATACAATCTTTATGCCTGACACAAACGAATTTTCTGCATTCGGCATGAAGTCATTTCAATCCTTTCTATCTAACTGTCAAACGTTCAATTTCTACAAAAAAACGCACCTTTCTTTAAGAAACTGTAGAAGAAAGGTGTGTAAATGAAGCTTATTTTCCGATTTGTACAGCGATTTTTTCTTTTTGTTCTTCCTGATTGATCAGCTCTTTAAATTTAGTTAAAAGAGGTGCTTTTAATTCTTCATCTTTTAACGCAAAAGCAAGGGTCGTAAAAATAAAATCTAATTTTTCACCTGCATCATAACGTTCACCTTCAAATTCGTAAGCGTAAATAGAACGGTCTATATTCATACGCTGAATAGCATCCGTTAGCTGAATTTCCCCGCCTTTTCCAGCTTCCTGCGTTTCGAGGTAATCAAAAATGTCAGGTGTAAATACATATCGTCCAATAATGCCTAAATTAGACGGAGCTTCTTCAGCTGACGGTTTTTCTACAAAACCATTCACTTCGTATAACCGGTTTTTGTTTGTTTTTGGATCAATAATCCCATAACGGTGAACGGAATCTTCCTCTACGCGCTGTACGCCGATAACGGATGATCCCGTTTGGTTATACTGGTTAATCAGCTGTTTTAAACAAGGCTGGTCTGGGTCTGTTAAGTCATCTCCAAGTAAAACTGCAAACGGTTCGTTTCCAATGAACTGTCGAGCGCAGCTAATGGCATGACCAAGGCCCTTCATTTCTTTTTGACGAACGTAATGAATATTTGCTAGTTCAGAGATATTTTCGATTTCTTCTAATATTTCGGTCTTTCCCTTTTGATGAAGCAAGTGTTCTAGTTGAATATTATGGTCAAAATGATTTTCAATCGCTTGTTTTCCATTCCCCGTCACAATTAAAATATCTTCGATTCCTGATTTTAAGGCTTCTTCTACAATAAATTGAATAACAGGCTTATTTACAATTGGAAGCATTTCTTTTGGGATAGATTTTGTAACCGGTAAAAATCGAGTGCCTAAACCTGCTGCTGGTATAACTGCTTTTTTTATAGTCTGCATATTATTTACTCCTCCCTTTTAGTTATCTAGCTGTCTTACATCTATTACGCTTTAACAGGCACCACCTTGAAAATCTCTTTAACTCCTTGCTTGTATCCTCCCGCCGAGCGAAGTGATTCTCCAATTTGTTGTGCATGTTGTTTATATGTGTCAGTGGTAAAAACGTCGTTAACTGTATTTTTAATTAGTTCAGCAGATATGTTGTTTTTATCTAATTTCACACCTGCTCCTAACTCCTGCACGCGATCGCCAACCATAAATTGATCTACCGCCATTGGAATAACGACAAGCGGCGTATCGTAGTACAAACCTTCACTACTGCTGTTCATTCCGCCGTGAGTAATAAATAAATCCGCGCGTTTTAAGATTTCTAGCTGCGGCACGTATTGTTTCACAACGAAGTTTTCTGGAATATGTGCTAATTCTTCAGGTTTTGTATTTTTACCAATAGATAAAATAACTTTACCCTCAAAATCTTTTAATGCTTCTACACACAAGTTGTAGATTTCTAGCTGCTGATTAAAAATCGTTCCCATAGAAACGAAAATAATTTTTTCAGATTCATTTTGTAAGTAAGAAGGATCCTCAATATCCAGTCGTTTAACAATGGAAGGACCAATAAACTTGTACTCACTTGTAAATTCAGATACGTTTGGCTGAAAGAATTCTGACGTGAATACTAACGTAATATCTCCTGGATTCGACATAATGTCCATGGAATCTTTTAATCCAGTATTATATTGATTGTTGAACTTATTTAATGATTTTTCGAATTGAGGATAAAAGGAAGATTGTTCCGGATCTGTTTGACCACTTGGCATCATACAAGTTGCTAACTCCTTATTTAACGCAAATGTTGTACAAAGAGAAACTTTCGGAAGTTTAAGAAGATCTGCCACAGCGGAACCTGCTAAAAGGTGATAATCGTAAAGCACATAATCATATGTTTCATGTTTTGTTTCACTCATAATTTTACTGATAATATTTTCAGATTCATTTAAAAATAAATTCATAATTTCATAGCGGTCATAAGACTCTTCTTTTGTCATCCGGTTGCTCATATCTAGACTTGGACGAAAATCTTCGTATTCACGAAACGCCGCACCTGATTTTCGAATTTTTTCAGCATAGTCTTCAATGCCATAATAGACGACCTTTTCCCCTTGAGCAATCAATTCTTTTACAATTCCTAAAGAAGGATTTACATGTCCTTCACCTGGAAAGCCTATTACTAATACATTTCCCATATCGTCCATTCCTTTCAATTAGTTAATAATTAAATGACTTAATTTTTAATTTAGTGAATTTATTGTACAGAAACTGAATTTACTATAAATTATCTTTACCGTAAAGTCATTAAGCGTTTTCAACTAAAAAAAGGTTAAATAGGCTCATTTTGGAATATAGTTATAAATTAACTCAACAAAAACAAATATTGTAAAATTTATCTTGTTTGCAAATAGATGTATGCGCTTCATTAGGATGCAAATAAAAAAACACACCTCGCTAAATCAAGCGTGAGGTGTGTTTTTTTATTTAAAAATTGTATAACTTCCATATATCTGATGTTTCTGAACCGATATACCAAGCTGCCGCTCCGCCTAAATGATAGTCCTTAATCAAATTAACTCGGCGCTGCATAGATGCTTTGTCTTCAAGCCATATTTGATGCTTTGTACCATTTTCCGTGTATTCTACATAGTACTGTGAGGCTTGAATATCCCATTTTTTAGTCAATTTTTTAGCAGAGATAATAGCTTCGGCTTCTTTCATCGTTAAATCTTTTGTAACAACTTTCTTGGTCGATAAGTCCGTTTTCCATTCTCGTGTATAAAAAGGAACTCCCAAAAGGATTTTATGTGCAGGTACATCTTTCATAAGAAGTTCTGTTCCTTCTTTCACCCAAGGCAGAGAAGCAACAGATCCTGGAACCTGACTTCCTCCCCAGTGTTCTTCATATCCCATCATAATGACGTAATCTGCCACTTGCCCAATCTGTTTTCGATCAAAACTTCCCGACCAAAACGGATCATTATTTTCTCTTGTTACGTCCACTGAAACGATCATGTCATGAGGCTTTAACGCTGCTTTTAATTCTTTAATAAATAAAACAAAATCTTGTTTGTTTTTTATATTAATATTTTCAAAATCAACATTGATGCCGTCGCTGTTTGTTTCCACGAGCGAACTTTCTACTGACGATACAAGCTTTTGACGCTTTGTTTTGTTACTTAGCACATCATTTGTAAGCACATCATCAAAATTGTTGCCAATAAGCGGCCAGACTTTTTTGCCGTTTTTATGAGCTGTTTGAACATATGATGCATTTATGGAAGATGAAACAACTTTGTCATTCGACTTTAGGGTAAACCAACGCGGTGAAACAACGTCTAAATTTTTTTGCTTCATCGATTCTGTGTAGCCTGCTGTTTTTTCATTAAAGCTCCATCCCATAACTACAGGCTGATGCTTCTTCTGCACTAAATCAGATTTTTTGATCCAGCCCTTTTTTCCTTCCAGAAGCTGTACTTGCACATAGTAATCAGGAATAACAAGCGTTTGTCCTGGCTCAATATTTGTTGATGATAGCTGATTTAACTTTGTTAATTCATTCGCTTTTACACCATACTTTAGAGAGATTTTCCAAAGTGTATCTCCTGGTACTACTTTATGTAACAAGCCTTTTAGTGGTATTTTCAGCGTTTGCCCTGGAGTCAGCTCCGTCGTTTTTAACTGATTTTGTTTTATTAGATCGCTGACTGTTACACCGTATTGCTTAGCTAATAGCCATAGTGTATTTCCTGGCACTACCGTATGAGTGATAGCTTGAGCTGCATCTCCAGCTTCAGATGAAATAACAGGAAATTCTTCGCCTTTTTTCACTGTATGCATAACAGAAGAGTGTAAGGAAGGAGAATGATACACGTTTACGTTATCATCTTTGACAGTTCCAACTGAAGAAGCAGCGGCTTCTTTACTCATTGGCGCCAATCCTCCACTGAAAAGACAGAGAATAATTAGGCTCATACATATTTTCTTCATTTTATAATCTCGCCTCCCCACTTTTTGACATCACCTGTCTAGTTTACTACTCCTATAAGATAGAATCCTAGAGGTACATTGTGGTAAAGGGACCTCTGTGTATACATAAAACGCAAATGAAAAAGCTTACCGCCCCGTGACGATAAGCTTTCATTTCTTATGTATTTCCCACTACGTTTTGATCATTAATATCCATATCAATTGTATTAGCGGTACTGGCACTGCTTGTAATATTCATAAAATTCCCTGTGTTCCCGCTACCAGAACCGACTGTTGTAAAAGCTGTGCTTTTTGGCTTAATAGCTAGATAATCACCAAATTCCACTGAAGATGAAACCAATACATTTGAAATATTTACGACTCCTACTACCGATGGCATCTGCCTCTCCCCTGTTCATTATCCATCTGCTACATGATATGAACTAAAAGCAAAAAAGTAGCTTTTTCCTTTTTGAAATTTTATTAAGGATCAATTCGTTTATACCTTGATTCTGCAAACATGTATACCCCGTATGCCATAAGACCGATTGATACGATAGCCAGCAGGACAGACCCAAAAGGACGCTGAGCCACTTCAGCAAGAGCTCCATCTAACCCTTTCGTTTCGTCTGGATCCGCTTGAAGAGCTGTGCGAATAAGAAAGAAACCAATGATGCCAAAGACGATACTTCGAGCGATGATGCCCACTTTTCCAATATGTCCACTCCATCGCCACTCTTCTTTTGACATTTCGTTTTTCTTTAATTTTTTTAGAAAGCGGCCTGAAAGAGCCCAGTATACTTGTCCTATACCAAAGATAATAATACCGATACCTGTAAGCGCAATAATCGTTTGCCCAAATGGGTAAGATAAAAGCTTGGCAGATACCGTTTGATAGTGCTTGCCTGACGTATGAACGTGAGCATGAAGCAAAATTTTTACCGAGCTTACACAAAGACTAATATAAAACGTGGCTACAACTAAATAGCCTAGGCGAGTAAAAACGCCTTTTACTCCATGCCCGACATGGTGCGGGTCAAGAATAGCAGAGATGATTTGCCAAAATGCATATCCACTTAAGCCCACTGCCAAAACAATTAAAATTAAAAATCCGAACGGCTGCTTTGCAATTGTGTGTAGGGCTCCCTGAGAAGTAACTAAATCGCCTTTTAATCCGAAAGCTGTCTGAATCGCTAATATACCGATGATAAAATAAACAACGCCTTGAGCCACATGACCAAACCGTGAAAAACGCACGACAAATGGCTTAGTGCGTTCTTTTAAGCGATGTAACTTTCGACCGAACGTATCTTTTTTAACAAATGGAGATTCACCCATACGTTTCCTCCTGCTTTTTGAAAGCAAACTTTTTTATAAAACACCTGAAAATAAGCGAGCGAACGACTCTTTCGAACGTTCTACTAAGCTTCGCTTGTAAAATGCTACTGGTTTGATCAAATGACTGTCTTCAATATCTTCTTCATAATTTTTGATGAGTGTTTGAATTGTCTCTCCCTCAATTAAAAATGCATTAACTTCAAAGTTAAGATGAAAACTTCTCATATCCATATTTGCGGTGCCCACTGAGGCCATATCTCCATCTATAATCACAATTTTTTGATGTAAAAATCCTTTTCTATACGAATATACTTCGATTCCACAGCGAAGAAGTTCCGCAAAATATGACCTCGTTCCATACTGAGTCAGAAAGCCGTCATTAATTTCCGGTACCATAATTCGTACCTGTACACCTTTTCTAGCCGCAATACGAAGCGCGGTTCTTATAGCTTCATTTGGCACAAAATACGGGGTTGAAATCCAAATCGATTTCGTCGCACTTGTAATCATAGTATAGTAATAATCACTCATATTTTCCTGCGTATCTGGCCCTGTCGCCACCACTTGCACAAAGCCTTCCCCTTCGACAGGATGAGGTTTTGTATATGCCTGATCGTTAATTAAGCATTCTCTAGAAACGTATTCCCAGTCGAACATAAAAATCGAATGCAACGTTTGCACAGATTCACCTTTTAGCATCAGATGAGTATCTCTCCAAAAACCAATTTTTTTGTTTTTTCCTAGATACTCATCACCTACATTTAATCCCCCTACAAACCCTACTTCCCCGTCAATTACGACTATTTTACGGTGATTCCGAAAGTTGAATTTTTGATTGAAGAATCCATACTTAATGGGTAAGAAAGGATGCACTTTAATGTTTGCTTTCTTCATTCGCCTAATATCTGAACCCGATAACGTAAAGCTCCCCATTGTATCGAATGTAAAGCGTACTTCTATACCTTCGCTTGCTTTTTTTATTAAAATATCAATGATTTCTTTTCCTAAGGAATCTGAGTGAAACATATAGTATTCCATATGAATAAAATGTTTTGCTGATTGCAAGTGCTTTTTAATCTCATTAAACGTTTCTTGCCCGTTTTTAAGGACGTAGGTTTTTGTATGAACATTCATCTTTGTCAAAGATACACATTGAAGATACTGAGCAAAGTAACGCTGATGAGATTGAAGCGACGATAGATCGGGAGTTGTTTCTTTATCCGCCATCTTTCTAAGCATCTCTCGATTATGCATACGCTTTTTTTTGAACATATGTCCTTTTAAATATAGCTGTCCCGAATACAAGTAAAAGAAAAAACCTGCAACTGGGAAGAAAAAGAGGACATACATCCAAACCAACGTGCTTTCGGGCGTTCGATTTTCAAGCATAAGTGAATACATACAAATGAAAATGATGACACCATATAATCCAACTAAGGTATACTTCCAATAAACATCAATAGAGGTAAAAAAGAAAGCATAAATTGAAAGTAAAATAATAAATAAAAAAATAAAGTCCAACCGGCGTTTTTTCATAAAAACTCTCCTAAAAACAAACTGTATTGTATCACTTGTCTATCTTTTATATGAGGTAGTATATGGAATACACAAAATTCTTATCATACACAAAGGATAAAATGTACATATATTTACACAAAAAGCAGTTTAGCTGCTTAAGCAACTAAACTGAACTACTTTAGACAAGCATCATTCATATACTTATACCCTGGATGGTAAAACAAAAAACCTCCCTATGATGGAGGTTTTTTCCCTGGTTCTTCAGACATAGCCCGTTTATTATCTTGTGTAACCGGACTCTTTTTCTTTTTTAGGCCACACGAAGTTAGAAAGGGATAATAATAAATCAATTCCTACAATAATTGTCCAAAATTCCACTACGTTTTGTAATACGCTAGTCTTTCCATTTGGTACTATATACATCATTGCCGCTAAAAGAGTTACCCCAATAGCGTAAGCCACAAGATGCTGTATCCATGATTTAAAATAATGCTTTGCATATTCCTTTCCATAGCGCTTACGAGGTTTTTCTGCGTTTTTCATCACATAATATTGAAAGCGTTCGTCTGCCCAGTGGATCATACTTTTTCCAAAAGCAATTGAAATCCCAATATAAACGGCTGCAATAGAGTGAGCATAGGTTGCTTTTGCGCCTCTATAAAGATCCACGCTCGTCACAATCAGAAGAAAAAAGTCTACAACAGGTGTTAGAGCTAAAATAAAAAAACTGAGTCTTTGTTTTTTAAATATATACCTTGTTGCTAATCCCCAAATAATGACTACCCAAAAAGCGATTTCACATCCAATAATCATCCAGGCTACTAAATTCAAATAATCCCCTCTCTTCCTCTTATTCAATGAATAGGCACTGGTTTTTAAATAAAAAAATTTTTTTACACAAATTTATTTTTATGTATATCTATCCTGCTTCATAACCCAGCCGCTTATTTCACCCGCAGCTGGTTACTAAGATTCATTGAGCTGTATGTATTTGCTAGGCGGATTTTCTGTATCGATATCTATAATACTCCCAGCTCATTCCTATAGCTATTCCAATCGAATAGGCTAGTATATCACTCCATAAGAAACCATACCCTAGAATGAGCCCTCCTAGCGTAGTTTTTCTTATGTCATCAATCCACGAAGTGTGATACAGCTGTGTAAATTCAATGAAGTAGCAAAACATTATAACAAATATACCAATCACTTTTATCTTCCAGGTTGGAAACAAAAAACCTGCTCCGACAAAAATCATTAAGGCCCATAAAGAATCACCTGCATATATATTTACGACGTGAGGAAGATACGCGGTAAGTTTTCTTGATAAGAGGCCTACACCCATGATAATAATAGTTAGAAGAAAATATATCCATCTATTTCTTTTATTCATTTCAAACTCCTTTTTCTTCTTAAACGCTCATATGATTCACCTTACGCACTCAATAACAATAAGACTTCACTATGCAATTTTATCAGAGCCTCAGACGCTGAAATACCTCTTTTTTTCAATTTTTACAACTTCCCCCTACGTATATATGACAACTGTCATAGTTTCTATATGACACGTATGTCTTAAATAGTCAGAAAAATCCCTTTATACTGATGATAATATACGGTGATGAAAGGAATTTCATATGACTATACAAAAACAAAAGAATTTACGAAAACAAGTTGCACCTTTTGAAAAAGCAGTAATGAAAGACAGCATAAGACAATTGATTAATACTTTTTTACCTTTTTTCGCACTATGGTTTCTTGCTTATGAAAGCCTTTCGATTTCTTATCTTTTAGCATTTCCGCTAACTGTGATCGCGGCAGGTTTTTTAGTAAGAATATTCATTATTTTTCATGACTGTTGTCACTACTCTTTCTTTAAGAGTAGAAAACACAATAAAATTCTCGGAACCATTACAGGTGTATTAACGATGTTCCCTTACAGTCAATGGGGACATAGCCATGCTATTCACCATGCAACTAGCAGCAATTTGGATAAAAGAGGTACGGGTGACATTTGGGTGTTAACCGTAACCGAATATAAAGAAGCTTCTATTTGGAAAAAAATCGCTTACCGTATCTACCGCAATCCGTTCATCATGTTCGGCGTGGGACCTATATATGTATTTTTAATTACAAACCGATTCAATCGAAAAAACGCGAAGAAAAAAGAAAAAATGAATACGTATCTTACAAATGTATTGATTGTTGCATTAGCAGCAGCGACCTGCTGGCTGGTAGGTTGGCAGGCTTTTCTATTAATTCAAGGGCCGATTTTCTTCATTTCAGGTTCAATTGGAATTTGGTTATTTTACGTACAGCATCAATTTGAAGATTCTTATTTTGAAGAAGATGAGCACTGGGATTATGTAAAAGCAGCCGTGGAAGGAAGTTCATTTTACAAACTTCCAAAACTATTGCAGTGGCTAACAGGCAATATCGGATTTCACCATGTACATCACTTAAGCCCAAGAGTGCCTAACTATAAGCTTGAAGCTGTTCATCAACACACACAGCCTCTTCAAAATGTACCAACCATTACACTTGCGACAAGCCTTCGCTCTCTTCGATTCCGCCTATGGGATGAAGAAAACAAAATGTTCGTGAGCTTTAAAGAAATAAAAACACGCTCTGCTGCACCAAAAGCAAGCAGAATTTCATCTCAAACAAAAGCAGAACTTTAATAAAACAGTCAAGCTTTCAAAAGCTTGACTGTTTTATCTATTCATCTAAACTAGTTTCATTCTACTTTGTGGTAAACTAATAGTGTACTTTAACAAGTAAACGAGGTTCTTTATGAAAAAATATACGTTTTTCCAAAAAATCACTGGGCTATCCCCTTATATATGGACGGTATTTGCGATTTTACCATTTTATTTTATCTTACAGTCTTCATCGATGAATCACATTATTCTTGGTTCGTTACTCACCATCTTATTTTTTATTTTCTATCGTTTTGCATTTGTTTCAACAGATAAATCAGTTTACGTATGGACGGCTTTGTTAATCGCCATTTCATTAGCCCTAACAACTATTTTTAATTATATCTACTTTGCCTTTTATTTTGCTTTTTTTATCGCTTATTTTATTGGAAATATCCAAAAACGACTCGCTTTCTTCACTTTATATGCTGTTCATTTAATTAGCACCGTTATTTCGGTAAACTTTAACGTTGTTATGCAAGAAGAAGTCTTTTTAAGACAGCTCCCTTTCATTTTTGTGATTTCCATTAGTGTAATTGTACTGCCATTCAGCATTTATAACCGGAAGAAGCGAGATCGGCTGGAAGAACAGCTTGAAGATGCAAATAAACGTATTTCTGAGCTTGTAAAACAGGAAGAACGCCAGCGTATAGCTCGCGACCTGCACGATACGTTAGGACAAAAGCTGTCTCTTATCGGTCTAAAAAGTGATTTAGCAAGAAAACTTATCGCAAAAGATCCTGAAAAAGCAAAATCAGAATTAAAAGATGTGCAGCAAACGGCGCGCACAGCTCTTAATGAAGTAAGAAAAATGGTTTCTCAAATGCGTGGAATCCGCCTTAGTGAAGAACTAAAACGCGTTCAAGAGCTTTTAGAAGCTGCCGAAATTAAGTTTGTAGGAGAAGAGGCTATTTCATTAGAAAATGTATCATTGCTAATTGAAAATATTCTTAGTATGTGCTTAAAAGAAGCAGTAACCAACGTGGTGAAACATAGTCAAGCTACCGTTTGCACGATTACTTTACATCAGTCTGCAAAAGAAGTAGGCATAACGGTAGAAGACAATGGAATAGGTATTAATACGAAAAAAACCTGCTGGAAGGGAAACGGTCTTTTAGGAATGAAAGAACGGTTGGAATTTGTAAACGGTCATCTTGATATCTCTAGTCAAGGAGGCACGATTATTCATATTACAGTTCCAAATATAGTAAAACATATTAAGGAGGAACAATTATGATTCGAATTGTCATTGCCGAAGATCAGCAATTGATGTTAGGTGCTCTAGGCTCTTTGTTAAATTTAGAAGATGACATGGAAGTTGTCGGAAAAGCTTCAAATGGTGAACAAGCGGTTTCACTTGCTAAGCAGCATCAGCCAGATATATGCGTAATGGATATCGAGATGCCTCTTAAAACTGGGCTTGAAGCTGCGGAGGAACTGAAAGATTTAAACTGCAAAGTCATCATTTTGACAACGTTTGCTCGCTCCGGCTATTTTCAAAGAGCTTTGAAAGCAGGTGTAAGTGGATACTTACTAAAAGATAGTCCAAGTGAAGAACTTGCAAATTCAATTCGAAGCGTGATGGCAGGCAGACGCCTCTATGCTCCAGAATTAGTGGATGACTTATACAGTGAATCTACTAGTCCCCTTACGGCTAGAGAGAAAGAGGTATTAGCTTTAGTAGCTGATGGAAAAAACACTAAAGAAATTGCTGACGAACTTTCTATTAAAACTGGAACGGTGCGTAACTACATTTCTACCATTCTGGACAAACTCGAAGTAAAGAATCGCATTGAAGCTATTACTCGCTTTAAGGAAAAAGGCTGGTTCAAATGAAAAAAGCATGCATCAAACAGAGATGCATGCTTTTTAATCATTTGGCAACTTATCGTAACCTAATTTGTCGATGATCACAACATGCTCAGGGAATTCATCAAGCAGCTGCTGTTTTGTGAATAATTCAAAGTCGCGGAAATCAAAACCTGGTGCGACCATGCATCCAACTAGAGAAAACGTATTCTCATTTGCGACAGAGGAACCAAAAATGGTGTCTCTTGGAACTAAAAATTGGGGAACTTCTCCATTTTCTAAGTTTGTACCCAGTTTTACTTCTTGGTAGGTTCCGTCTCGGTAAATAATATGAATGGTTAAAGGGCTTCCCTCGTGGTAGTACCATAGTTCATCTGATTGCAGCCGGTGGAAATGTGATACATCTTGAGACCTTAATAAAAAGTAAATACTCGTATATAGAAATCGTTTATCATCAAACTGCGATGACACTTCTTTATCAGAAATTTCATCATTAGAACGATAGGTTTGTTTATAAAACCCTCCTTCTGGATGAGGCTGCAGCTCGAGCTTTGAAATCCAGTGTTCCCACTTATGTAAATCCATTACGTTCCTTCCCTTCCTTTTTTTCTTTTATCATTAACTATATCATAGTAAACCATTCTTTCTAACACAACAAACGGCTTCATTATTCCATTAGGAAAAATGAAGCCGCTTACCACTGGTATCTTACCATTACATCCTACCCTTTCTGTTAGCACAGTTATATCTATACCTACGAGAATGGCAGCGATGAAATAAATATGTCATATACAAATCTAACTGAAATCGATCTCCCTCAATGAAATATTGAATCGGCTGTTTTCTACCTTGATAAATTTCCGCAGATGAACTCTGCTTAAACGGGACAATATTCATCTCTTTTCCCCCTCAGACAGATGTATTTTTTAATGTAACTGTTGATGGCAAACGTAATATTTTTTGATAAAAGTAAGGGCTGCCTGTGCATCTTGAATACCAAGCTTTTTACAGACACCAGCTAACATTAGCAGTTTGTACATAACTAGCTTTTGATTATTTGTTGCCAGCACGTAATAAACAATCGTATTAGCAACTGCCCGCGGCAATCGTATTTTTTTTAATTCATATAACGCAGCAGATGAAGACATGCCTGCTTCGTTTAAAATCTGCTCGGTTGTGTATGTCTCCAAATAGCGAGCAAGCTTTCTTTCTTTTTCATTAAATATACCTTTAGAATCGTTCATTTTCTCTCCCTCTGTTATTTTAATAATCCATTAAATCCTGCATTCATTAACCATAATGCAATAGCGCCCCCAGATAAATAAGTGCCTAGATAGAATACTAATTCCATATACCTCCCTCCCATTTCTATCTTATCTCTTCATCTCTCTAGCTGCAGTGATATTCATCACAGGTAAAAAGTATATTGCCAAGTCACCGAACAGCCCCGCAAAAGAGCCCGTGAGAAAGGTCTCACGAGCTGCTTAGTTAGCATTTTTTATTTTCGGATAAAACGTTTAAAAATCATAAAAATCAATAATACAACCACAATAACAAGCAAAAATTTCAACATCAGTTGTCCATCCCTTCAAATCAATAAATCATCTTTCATTAGTAAGTAGTTACCCTCTTTTGTTGTTGATAAACTGCCTACCTACTTATTTGATGCCAAAAATTATATAATAGTAGAAAATCAGCCCTACAAGTAAAGCATAACAGGAGTATAACCATGACTGACTACCTTGAAACATTTCTGCTTAAACATTTAGAAGCAGCAGAGCTTATTAGCATTGTCTTGAACATTCTTATTAGCATTACTGGCGTATTTCCAAGCGCTCCCCTTACATTTCTGAACGTACAATTATTTGGTTTTTGGAACGGATTTTTACTTTCTTTTATTGGAGAGGTTTTAGGTGTGACTCTCTCTTTTTGGCTTTACCGAAAAGGTTTCCGTACACTTGTTCATACAAAAACACCTTCTCACTCCAAGTGGCGAAAGCTACTGCATGTACAAGGGAAAGAGAGTTTTATATTGATTCTTTCTCTGCGATTACTTCCCTTTATCCCATCAGGACTCATTACATTCTTCAGTGCTGTAGGAAAAGGTTCCTTTGTGGTATTCATTTCTGCTAGCGCGCTAGGAAAAATTCCAGCGCTTTTTATTGAAGCTTATTCGGTTTATCATATTTCCCAAGCATCTATTCAAGGGAGAGTCATATTAGTACTTTTATCTATTATCTTGCTTTTTTATATAATTAAAAAATGGAAAGAAAAAGCTTAACGGCGTATAAAAAGGGAAGACTATCTAAAAATAAGCAAAATCCTTCTTTTATATAACGGAAATAAGATGGCGTATTGGAGATGATTGATTGGCTTTTCTAATAGTTGCTGGAAGTATTATTTTTCCTATTTTGATGCTCTTTTTCTCATTAAAATGGAGAGTGGCAGAACTAGTTTTTAATACGTTAGCCCTTCTTTCGGCGCTAGTATTTGGAAATATAGCTGCTGCTTCTATCTATCATATCTTAAAAAATCATACTGTTTTTATGACGAGCATTCATGCAATCTTTTTAAATCCAGCTTTTTTGTTAACCGGTGCGTACCTTGGAATCTATGTACTGTATAAATTATTAGGTCTGACCTTAAATCTAAAACAGCGTACTATGTAAAGATAGTACGCTGTTTTACAATGCAGTTTATTTTATAATTCCAGTTGGTATACATAGAGGTGAACCATCAACCGGATTCTGAATGATAGTTGATGATAAATTAAACACATCTCTTATCATTCCTTCTGTAAATACTTGAGCAGGAGAACCTTCTTTGTAAATCTGACCGTTTGAAATACTGATTAAATGATCCGCATAGCGAGCTGCTTGGTTTAAATCGTGTAAGACCATCACAATTGTACAATTTCTCTTTTGATTTAAGGAACGAAGAAGTTCAAGCACTTCAATCTGATGAGCTAAATCTAAATATGTCGTAGGCTCATCCAAAAGCAGAAGCTCCGTACCCTGTGCCAATGCCATTGCAATCCAAGCCCTTTGACGCTGTCCTCCAGATAGCTCATCCAATGTGCGATGACTTAAATTAGACAGTTTGGTTGCCTGTAAAGCCTCCTCTACAATTTGATGATCTTCAGCAGAATAGCGAGCAAATAAGCCCTTATGAGGATGACGACCATAATAGCATAGCTCTTTTACTGTTAAATCTTCAGGAGCTTCAGGAGCTTGAGGCAAAATAGCCAGTTTTTTTGCTACTTCTTTTGATGAATGACGATGAATATCTTTTCCATTTAAATAAATACATCCTTCTGTAGGCTTTAATAAACGGGCCAATGAACGAAGGATTGTTGACTTTCCGCAGCCATTTGACCCAATGATGATGCTTATCTTTCCTTCTGGAATGTAAAGATCAATATTGCGAATAATTGAAGTTGAATCATATGATAGCGAAAGTTTTTCCGCAGTTAATTTTGTCATTACTGCTCCTCCTTTCCTCTATTATTTTTTTTGTTCACGGCGCAGTAAATATAGAAAATAAGGGGCACCAATAACGGATGTTATAATTCCAGCGGGAATCTCAACGGGCGGTACAATCCCTCTTCCGAGACTGTCAGCAATTAGCAGGAATAAAGCACCTACTGCTGCTGAAACTGGTATCAAGAATTTCGAACGGCTTCCTACTAGCCCCCTACCAATATGAGGAGCGATTAAACCAATAAAACCAATTGACCCAACCACAGCTACAGATAACCCTGTCAATATTACAGCCATACTCAGTAGCGTATAACGAACGTATTTTGTTCGCTCTCCTAAGCCAACTGCAATCTCATCTCCTAAGTTTAAAATGTCGAGCTTGGATGCAAATATAATAATAAAAGGCACAAGTACAACACAAGGAATTAACATCCAAAGTTCACTCCAGCCCCTTCCCCATAAACTTCCTGTGAGCCAAAGGAGAGTTGTATTCACGTCATCTGGAAACTTAATCATAAAATACTGAATTCCAGCCTGACAAATTGCTCCTAAAGCTACCCCAACTAAAGCCAGCGTATGAGGTTTAGCTCCTTGAGAGTGGGAAAACACCATAAGTATAACAGCGATGACTGCTGCTCCTAAAAAAGCTGAAAGTGGCAACAGAAGCATAGAAGCAGTTGGAAATACAATTAAGATAAAAACCGCGAATAGTCCCGCTCCTTTTGTTACACCGATAACGTCGGGAGAAGCCAAAGGATTTTTTAATATTCCTTGCAAAATAGCTCCTGCTACTGCTAAAGCCGCACCTACAACAATAGCAATGAGGGTACGTGGAATACGATAATTCGTTAAGATAAATGAACTTTCTTGAGAACTCCCAATTATTTGCTGAAAGATTTCTGTAGGGGAAATATAAACGGCTCCTACCCCTAGACTAATTACAGCCGTGATTATTAAACCTAACAATAAGATACTTAACATTTGATAAGGGTGTTTTCTTTTCATTGCTTGATATTCCTCCCTTTTCTAGCAAGGTATAAAAAGAAAGGAGCTCCAATAAGAGCTGTTACAATCCCTACTGGTGATTCAAAAGGATATGCAATGAAACGAGACAGTACATCAGCATAAACAAGCAGTATAGCTCCTAATAGAGCTGAAAAGGGCAGGATTCGCTGGTAGTCTCCCCCCACCAATTTCCTAGCTATATGAGGTACAATGAGACCTACAAATCCAATTGGTCCGGCAACGGCAACAGATGCACCTGCAAGCATAATGACAAGTATACCTGCAAAAAAGCGAATCCATTTTACCTTTTCTCCTAACCCTGTTGCCATATTTTCTCCTAATACTAGGATTGATATAGAACGAGATGATACAAAAGCTAGGAAAAGGCCGAGAAACGACCAAGGTAAAAGAATTTTTACATGAGCCCAGTCTTTCCCGTTAATAGAACCTACAAGCCAATACAAAACGTCCGTAGCTTGTTCATTTAACACAATTACTCCTTGAGTAAGCGAAGATAAAAATAAATGCACAGCCATTCCGGCAAGTGCTAGTTTCACATGAGTTGTCTTTCCGCCCGATGCGAACAAATAAACCGTTATTCCTCCTAAAGCTGCTCCTAAAAAGGCAATATAAACAATTGATTGAGAGGTAAGGTCAGGAAATAAAATAAAAGCTATTACAATCGCTAATGAAGCACCCGCATTTACCCCAAACACTTGGGGGGAAGCAAGCGAATTTCGTGTAATAGCTTGCATCAATGCTCCAGCAGCTGCCAAGCTGGCTCCAATAAGAGCTGCCAGCACAGCTCTTGGCAACCTGAGCGTCTGTACGATTGTTGTCTGCTTAGAGTCATTAGGAGCAAAAATTGCTTTAATTACTTCTGTAAAGCTAACCGCAGAAGATCCCACAGCCACATGCAAAATCATTCCGATGATTAACAAGCAAACACTAGCTACCAACACAATGTATTTATTTATTTTTTGCTTTTGGGCAAGATTTGTCATTTCCAACACACTTTCTACAGTTTTCTTTTCTAAACAAATAGAAGCAAGAATAGAATACCTATTCTCGCCTCTTTGTCAGATTCCGTTATATTACTGCTGCTTATTGTTTAGTAACTTAACCGTATCTTTTCCAATTGCCTCAGCTGAAATTACCCCTCGGAATCTTGTCCATAAATCACGGTCTACTACAAACACTTTATCATTTTTAACAGCTTTTAAATTTTTCCAAAGAGGATTTGTTTTCCATTCATCCGTTACAAGTTTGCCTTCGTTATTTGCTAGGATTAAAATATCTGGATTAATGTCTGACAACTGCTCTAAATTCATTTCAGCATATGCTTCTTTGTTTTGCACAGCGTTCTTCAAACCTAGCTTTTCAAGGAACTCTCCGTCATAAGAAGAAGACGTATGCGCTTGGAAGGAAGTGTCTCTGACAACTGCTGGTAAGACTGTCTGACCACTTTCTTCTTTTAACTCACTTTTTAATTTTGAAATCGTTTCTTCGTGCTCATTTAATCGCTGTTCTGCTTTTTTTTCTTTTCCTACTGCTTTTGCAATTGTTTTAAATGAGTCTATATTTTCTTCATATGTAGATTCACGGCTTTTTAATTCGATTGTAGGGGCAATTTTGTTTAATTCTTTATAAATTGCTTTATGACGCTGCACATCGGCGATAATTAAGTCCGGCTGCAGGGAACTAATTACTTCTAAATTCGGCTGTTGACGTGTTCCTACTGAAGTATAGTCAATCTTGCCACCTACGAGTTTTTTTATCATATCTTTTTTGTTGTCGTCTGCAATCCCTATCGGCTTCATTCCTAACCCTTGCAGAGCATCCACAAAGGATAGTTCAAGGACAACTACTTTTTTGGGATTTTTAGGAACTTTCGTTTTTCCAAGCTCATGCTGAACAGATACCTTTTGATTATTACCTGAATTTTCTTTTGAAGAATTTTGATTTGACCCGCATCCTGCTAGAGCAAATAAAATAGCAACAATAGCAGCTATACTGACAAGTCTAATCTTTTTAACTTGCTTCATTTTAATACTTCCTCCTATGTATATACTCTTTGTGACGCTGATAATCATTATCATCAATGTTATCTGTTAATTAAAGATGAGTCAATAGTTTTCTCATATGTTGAAGCTAAAGGTTTTCATTTTCCTATTTATGATAAAAAAGATCCTTATTCCTCCCATCAATTTTTACAGCCGGATACAAGTTCGTTTTACGGCGACGAAGCCTATGATCAAATGATTCATCGTGACCTTAAAAAATTTTCTAAAGGAGAGAATATCAACTTAGAAGATGAGGAGTTTTTAAATGCAATGGAAACTATTTACCGATATCCTGGTGAATTCAGTGGCAAAACCATTTCTTTTAAAGGATTTATGTATCAAACCAACGAGTTGAAAAAGAATCAGTATTTTCTCTTTCGCTTCGGTATTATTCATTGTATTGCAGATTCAGGGGTGTTTGGAATGCTCATTGAGTTTCCAGATGATGCTGTTTTTAAAAATGATGACTGGGCAACTGTTACAGGTGAAGTCAGTACGATGTATTACCAGCCGTTCAAAAAAACCATTCCTGTTTTGAAAGTAACAAAAGTGAAGCGTGAGCAGGCTCCAAAAGACCCTTATGTATATCGAAATAACCAATAATAAAAAGCCGTTCTTACTCGAAAGAACAGCTTTTTATATTAATGAACAAATTCCATTTTTTCTTCGATTTTATGAAATTTCCGATAAAATTCCTCAGCTGAAATCGGTTTGGAGAAATAATATCCTTGCACTTCATCACATTTTTCTTTATGAAGAAGTTCTACTTGTTCAACTTCTTCTACGCCTTCCGCTACGACGGATAGCTGCAAACTTTTAGCTAGCGTAATAATAGCTCTGACAATCGACACTTCCGTTGTATTAGGGTCTAAATCTTTAATAAAAGACCTGTCAATTTTCAGTGTATGAATAGGTAATTTCTGAATATAGCTGAACGAGGAGTATCCTGAGCCAAAATCATCAATCGAAATAAATACTCCTGCATCTTTTAAGATTTGTAGCTTTTCAATTGTTTGCTCAACATACTTCATCGTTACACTTTCTGTAATTTCAAGCTCTAAATATCCTGGTTCCAACTCTACTTCGTGCAAGACGTCTAACACATAATCAACAAAATCAGTTGTACCAAAATCCACGCTTGATATGTTTACACTCATTTTTAATGGAGGAAGTCCTTGCAGCTGCCAATACTTATTTTGATAGCATGCTTTTCTTAATACCCATTTCGTCAACGTAACAATAACGCCTGTTTCTTCAGCAATCGGAATAAATTCCCCAGGAGAAATAACGCCCATCTCGGCATGAGTCCAGCGAATCAAAGCTTCCACCCCAACAATATGGCCCGTTTGAATATTGACTTTCGGCTGATAGTGAAGCTCCATTTCGTCCAGCTCAAAAGCCTTGCGTAAGCCATCTTCAATTCTCATTCGGCGCGTAGTATGAACCTGCATTTCTTTTTGATAAAACAGATAATGATTACGCCCTTGTTTTTTGACTTCGTACATAGCTAAATCAGCATGTCGAACTAGCACTTCAAGCGACTTTCCATCTTTCGGGAATAAACTAACTCCGATACTGACCCCTAAATAAACATCTCTCGATAGCAGTACAAAGGGCGTAGATAAGCATTCATTTATTGATTGGCAGATTTTTTTTACTTCTTCATCCGTCCTATCATGCAGTAAAACTAAAAACTCATCTCCTCCAAAACGAGAAAGCACATCTTGGTTTCTTAGGCAGCTCTTCATTCGTTCGACAACTTGAAGCATAAGCTGATCTCCAGCATAATGACCAAATGTGTCGTTCACCTGTTTGAAACGATCTAGATCTAAAAATAAGAAATAAAGTTTTTTTCCTGAAGCGGCTGCTAAATCAATGGATTTCTCTACAATGTTTGAAAACATACTTCGATTTGGTAAATCTGTTAGCATATCGTGAAAAGCCATATATTGAAGGGATTCTTGAGCTTTTTTCTGCTCGGTTATATCTCTAGCAACTGTTTGAAAAAGCGTCTTTCCATTAATTTGAATGAGCGTAGATGTTACCTCCAAAAAAAGTTCCTTACCTAACGCATTAAACATTTTCAACTGAGTTAACTGAGGCTTTGGTGCAGGTTTTCTATCCTTTACTGCCTTCAATCCTTTTTTAATATCAGGAACTTGTTCAGATGAAAAGAAATTATATAAAGACTTACCAGCCAGCTGGCCTTCAGTTGCTCCTAAAAGCTGAATCATAGCATCATTAACAGATACGACCTCTTCTTCTCGATGGACCATAATTGCCAATGGAGAGGAGTAAAACAAATTTTCATAGCGATCTTTTGCTTCAATCAGCGTTTTTTCTGCTTCACGCTCTTGTGTCATATTTCGTATATACAGCATATGCTCAACCGTCTCTTCAATCGCTACTGCCATCACCGTGACCTCAACCGTGACCTCCTTATTAGTTATAAAAAGGGAGTGCTCAGTTCGTCCTTCTTGTAAAGAAGAAAATCTATAAAAGGGAAGCAGCTTAACCACATCACTCCCAATCACCTCTGACGCTTTAAGAGAGAAAAGCGTTTCCGCTGCATAATTGAGCGATAAAATATGTCTTTTTTCGTCAATCAGCAAAATAGCATCCGGTGCAGATTCAAAAAAAGCCCATTTTAAAACTTCTTGTTTTTGTACACGTCGATCCATAAAAATGGTAAAAAACACAGCCGTAAATAGGCATACAATAAAAAAAATAATAACGGCTGATAAATACACTGGGTTTAAGACATAACCGTTTGATTGTTCAGATATTGATACTCCTGAAAAAGAAGCTGCCTGCATGCCCGTATAGTGCATACCTGCAATAGCGATACCCATAATAGTAGAACAAATAAGCTTAGCAAAAACCGTAAGCTCCCCTTCATTTAGCCTTGAGTAAAATCCAAGCCACAAAGCTGTATTAGAAGCAGCAACAGCAATGAGAATAGAAAGAAAAACGAGAAATGGATTATATAAAATCATAATTGGCTGCATTGCCACCATGCCGGAATAATGCATAAAAACAATTCCAGCTCCCATAAAGCTACCTGCAATGATGAGTGCTTTCATATTTTTCTTTTGTTTGTGAATGAGGTAAAGGCCTATATAGCATCCCGTTATCGCTCCCAAGATTGAGAGAAGAACAAACCATAAATTGTATGAAACATCTACAGGCAAATGAAACGCAAGCATCGCGATAAAATGCATTGACCAAATACCTATTCCCAACGTAAAGGCACCGCTAATTAACCAAAACTGAATAAATTTTGCCCGGGAAATTTTCACGCGATTAGCTAACCCAAAAGAAGCGTACGCCGCAGTAATAGCGATAAGAAAAGAGAGTGTAACGAGTAACTCATTGTACGTCCCTTCTAGTAAATGTGTATGATGATTCATTCATGACCTTCTTTCAATTTGTTCTTTTCTTTGTTATCGGTTAAGGCCTAAAAATATTTACTATTTCAAAAGAACTTCTGCTCGATTTACTCCTTACCTTCTGAACGTCCAAGCAATATCGTGCTCACTTTTTCTTTGTTGAGTGTGTATAGACACGTACAATCATCTGACTCATACGTCTCTTCTAGTTGAAACGAGAATTTTTTTAAAAGAGTAATTGAATCTTTATTATTAGGATCAACTTTTGCTTCAATCTCTTGTATATCAAACTCTTCAAAAGCTTTTTCTAGCAAAAGACAAAGCGCTTCTGTCATGAGACCTTTTTTCCAAAAAGGCCTACCTAAATCATAACCAATCTCGGCTTGCTTTTTATCATAATCAATACGGTTTAGTCCGCAGGTTCCAATGATCTCATCCGAGGTTTTTAATCGAATAGCATAGCGTGCTGCTTTCCCTTCTTTCATTAAGCTTTGCAGAAGTTCAATCATGCTCTCTGCCTGATACAGCGTCGTAAACGGCTCAATATTCATATATCTAGTAACCTCTTCATCCGACCAATAAGCAAAAACTTTAGAAGCATCTTTTTTTTGAAGACGAGATAAATATACCCTCATCTATGGTCTCCCTCCTTTTGGTGAATGATGGAGCAAGACATTTTCATCTGCGCATTTTTCACCTCCTAAAAAATCTCACATGATGTACGAAACATGTGAGATTTTGCATTTAACTATTTTTTGATTGTGCATCGCGCAGCTGCGTATATAAACGATTAATTGCTACAGTCATTGACTGTTCATAGGAATGGTGATCGTAATAAACCGCTATATTTTTCAACATTTCATACGTTTGATAATCAAGCTGCACTTCAAGCGTAATTTTTTCGTCAATTGTTGCTGTTTGCAAATGATGAGGCAAGTCCTCCTTTGTAGATACTTGCTCTGCGATATGAATTGCTTCTTCTACTGTTTCAATTCGGCCGTACTGATGCACCCATCTTCTGCCCATTTCAATCGTATCTTTGACAAATTGGCGATTTGTAATCGTATCTTTAATATTAAATTGATGATCTGCCACATATACAGATTGATACAAAATGACACTGATCACTTCATCTCTTAAATTTAATTTTCTCAGCTCATCAATTAAATCCGCTATATATTTAGGTAATGGACTAAATGTCCCTCGCACTTCCTTAATTAAATCCATGGCAATGGATTCAGTTGAATTGCGTTTAAATGCCTTTATAATATCTATCATTACATGTTCGTTTGTCATACATACACCACCATTTATGAATCGAATAATTTCATGTTTCTTACTGCTTTGCATAGACATTAACTATTCGTTTAAAATATATACTATTATTCTATTATATAAAAAATATGAATAAGTTGGTATAGGATGAATGATTTATCATTATTTTTTCATAAAATTTTATGGAAAAGAACATGTTTACCTATTGCTAATACAAATCCAGCACAGCAAAGAATGGTTTCTCCAAGAATTAAGAGGACCAGTATTTATTACTATTAAATTTTAAATTTTTTTAGTAGAAGACCTTAAATAAAAGATAGCTAACATCCCCATTTTTAGATGTTAGATGACAGAAGGTATCCAATGTCAGCAATTAATCTTCTTCCCTGTTCATTGTCACTTAGTCCGTCTATTAAAACAACGGCATAATACCTTTCCTTACCTCGAATGAGAATAGCACTATCATGTTCTGCTCCCCGTAGTTCTCCGGTCTTATTCGCAACCTGAAACGCTGGTCCTACACGTGCTGGAAGCTTATGTTGAAACTGCTGCAGTTCTAGCATTCTCATTATTTTTTCACGACTAGATTTTTGCAAAAGGTTTCCTTCATATATTTCTCTTAGACACTTTATTACATCAGAGGCACACGTATAATTATCCATACCCCTTTTAACAGCTGCTGCATCCATCATATAACGGTTTAAAACGGTTTTCTTTAATCCTATATTTTTAGCACATTCGTTAATTTTTTCAAATCCCACTAAAGAAATGAGCTCATTTGTAGCTGTATTGTCAGATACAATTATCATAAGGGTAAGCAGCTCTTCTACCTTAATGTGTACCAACAATGGCAAAGAGCCAAGTATGCCTGCTCCACCAACCGCGTTTTTTTCTGTTCTTTGAATGACAGATGTTAAAGCGAAGTTACCCTCATCAATTTGACGAAACGTTTCTATTGCAAGCAGTAGCTTTATTGTACTTGCTGCTCTTTGTTTAATAAAAGAATTAATCTGTATGGATTCTTTTCCTTCAATATGAATACGTATAAGTCCATTATTATTACGCTTCCATTTAGTAATTGCATCTTCTATTTTCATTCTCGCTCTTTCCATCATTTTTTCGCAGCAGTTTCAATATAGTTGTTACTCATTATCTTTTGGTTGTACAAGTGACAGGCTACAAAGTGATTTTCTTCAACTTCTTGCCACTCTGGCTTTTGAGTCTTGCAGGCTGCTACTGCAAGAGGACAACGCGTATTAAACACGCAGCCAGAGGGAGGGTTAATGGGACTTGGCAATTCTCCTTTAAGAACAATTCGCTTCCGGTTATCCTCAACGTCAGGGTCAGGAATAGGGATAGCTGATAGTAGAGCTTGAGTGTATGGGTGAAGCGGTTTTTGATACAGCTCCGAACTTGTGGTTAATTCTACTAAATGCCCTAAATACATAACTCCGATACGATTGCTTATATGCTTTACCATCGATAAGTCATGGGCAATAAATAAATAAGTTAACCCTTTTTCTTTTTGGAGTTTTTTTAATAAATTAACTACTTGAGCCTGTACAGACACATCTAAAGCAGAAATAGGTTCGTCTGCAATAATGCATTCTGGATTTAGTGCTAAAGCTCTGGCTATCCCTATGCGCTGGCACTGCCCGCCGCTGAATTCATGAGGATAGCGATTGGCATGATCACGATTTAGCCCAACATCTTCTAACAGCTCATACACGCGGTTCAGCATCTCTTTTTTATTCGAATAAAGTCCGTGAACCTCCATTGGTTCTGAGATAATCTCCTTCACGGTAGAACGAGGATTTAATGAAGCATATGGATCTTGAAAAATCATTTGCATATTACGATGAAAAGCAAACTTCTCTTTCTCTGATAGCTCATGCACATTTTTACCTTTATACAGCACCTCTCCTGATGTACGGTTGTACAATCCAATGATTGTTCGCCCGGCGGTGGATTTTCCGCAGCCGGACTCACCAACAAGTCCAAAGGTTTCTCCTTTTGAAATATGAAAAGACACGCCGTCTACTGCTTTCAAAACCTGCTTATTCGTAATCGAAAAATATTTACTCAGCTGCTTTACTTCTAACAAGTGCTTCATTGCCATAACTGCCACCTCCTAATAATAGCGCCGGGCTGCGCACAGCTCTTCTTCATAAAGCGTTCCTTTTAATTCAATCAGTTCAACGGTTTTACCTGTTTTAGGTGAATGAAGCATTTTTCCGTTTCCATAATAAATACCAACATGGTGGATGGACCCTTTCCCTTTTTCATGAGCAAAAAACAGCAAATCTCCAGGCTGAATAGAGGCTAATCCTACTTCTTTTCCTTGCCTTGCTTGATCCGTGGCATCTCTAGGAATAAGATAGCCGTTTGCTTTATGAGTAGCATAAGCAAATCCAGAACAATCATATCCCCAGGCGCTCATGCCTCCCCATAAATATGGAAGATTCAAAAACTGTTCTCCTGCCGCAATAATCATATCACCAGTTCCTTGTGTCACTTTATGGTTTCTATTCCCTATTACAACAGCATCTTGACGTTTTATTCTCCCATTCCCAACCGGTGTTTGAACCTCTAGCCATCCTTTTTCTTCTTTTAATAGAGGGAGCTGCGTTTGATAACTAATTTGCAGAGATTCTTCCGCTAGCTGTAGTGTCGCAATCGTTGATGACACCACTGCCGTTGCTCCATGCAGCGGAGAATACTTAGCTTGAGAAATTAGTTGGTGAAAAGGAACCCACCCGGGATATCCTCTTTCATCTTTAGAAGAAAATTGAGAAGGAATGACAATTTTTGCCCATTTATCTTTCATTTCCGTTACATATACTTCTTCTCCTAGTAACAGCTGTGTTTGAACTAAATTTTTCTCACAAAGCTCCAACCGAGGTTTATACGTTAATTGCTCTAGCCATTTATCCAGTTTTACTGGGACACTTGTTGCATGGTCATCTATTTCTCTGCTAGAGTCATAGGAAGTCCAAACAGTTGCCACAGCTACACAAACGTAATACAGTTTTTTATCTACCACTTATTTATCCTCCCCGTAGATTTCACCTTTAGCATCCAACTTTATCTTTTGGTAATGCAATGCCCGATTCAAATTCCACTATTCGTTTATAAGTCGACATCGTTGCGTAACTTCCAATCGCTACAGCTGTTTGAGGAGAGCAATGTCCGATGCGAAACCCTTTCATAACAGGCTTTTTTAAAGAAATAAGGTAACTTGTTAACGTCTCTTCTAATGAGAGCGACTCTGTGCGTTTTCTAGGATAGCAGTTATGAAAATCTCCGATAATAATTCCTGCTGCATCCTGCAGCTTATTGGCCATGTACAGCTGTGTCATCATACGATCAATTTCATACGGTTCTTCATCAATATCTTCAATAAATAAAATACGATTTTTTGTATCTATTTCAAATGGTGTGCCAAGCGTGCTTGCGAGCAAAGTAAGATTTCCTCCTATTAGCTGTCCAGTTGCTTCTCCTTCACAAATAGCATCGAGCTGACTGATTTGATCCGTATAGCAAAAAGAACGGGGAGAAAACAATTGATAAATCGTTTGCTTCGTCTCTATATGAGCCTCTTCTTTTCCAATATCTGATGAAAGCATTGGCCCGTGAAAGGTAACCAAACCTGTGCGCTGATGAATAGCCGTATGTAAAAACGTAATATCGCTATATCCCCAGAAAATCTTTGGGTTTCGCTTAATTAAATCGTAATTTAATTGCGATACAAGTCTAGCAGTTCCGTACCCTCCGCATGCACAGATAATTGCCTTTATTTCCTTATTAGCAAACATCGCATGTATATCGGATGCTCGCTGCTTATCAGTCCCTGCCAAGTACCCGTTTTTTTTATATAAATGCGCACCCGTTACTACGTTTAATCCTATTTCCTTTAAATATTCTATTCCTTTTTTTAGATTGTGCTGATCAGGCGGACTAGCAGGTGCAATAACAGCTACTGTATCACCTGTTTGTAATGGTTTAGGTTTTATCATTTGTTACACTCCTTTTGTGTAAAGAAATGAAGAAAGTGAAACTTGGGTCAGAAGGGAATTAAAATCCCCTCTGACGATAAGTTCCACTTTACTGTTTATCAGCCCACTTCAAATCTAAATAGCCAACAGGGTGACGAACAATTCCAGATACGTTATCTTTTATTAAAAACACATAGTTGTAGAAATGAATGGGGATAATTGGCATCTCATCAAATAAAATACCTTCTGCCTTGTACATAAGCTCAAAACGTTTTTTATTATCCGTTTCGTTCATAGCTTGTTTAATTAACTCATCATATTTTTTATTGCTCCAGGCTGTACGATTCATCGAATGCCCCGTCTGGAAGCTCTCTAAAAAGTTAATTGGATCTGCATAATCAGCTAAAAATGAACTTCGTGACAGCTGAAACTTTAACGCTTTTTGTTCTTCTTGGAAAACATTCCACTCCATATTAGCAAGCTTCACATCTACGCCTAGATTTTCTTTAAACATTTGCTGCAGGGCTTCTGCTATTTTTTTATGCGTGTCGTCTGTACTATATGTTAGCGTAATAGCTGGCAGCTTTTTATATCCTTCTTCTTTCATTCCTTTTTTCAGAAGTGCTTTTGCTTCTTTGCCGTCTGTTTTTAATAAGTCGCCGCCCATTTGACGGAAGTCCTTTTCATCCGCGTCTTTAAATCCGTACGATACGAACCCGCGAGCTGGTTTTTCTTTATTTTTTGTAACAAAATTAACAATTTGATCTTGATCTACGGCCATCGCAAATGCTTTACGGATATTTTTATTTTGAAAAGGCTCTTTATCTAAGTTAAAACGATAGAAGTAAGTTCCTGCTTGGTCTTCAATATGAACATCTCCATCTTTCAACAGCTTTTCACTTAAATCCGATGGAATTTCAGAAACATCTAGTTCTCCATTTTGATACATTTGATACTCTGTGTTTGTATTTTCAACAATTGCCCATTTTACCTTGTCAAGCTTTACATTTTTAGCATCCCAATACTGATCGTTTCTTTCCATTACTAGATTACTATTATGCTTCCATTGAGTTAAATTAAATGGACCATTAGCAACGAAAGAATCTGCTTCTGCAAACCATTTTGGGTTTTTGGTCGCTACTTTTTCATTAATGGGGAAGAACGCTGGATTGGAAACTACGCTTAAGAAATAGACTTGAGGACTTTTAAGCGTAACTTCAAAGGTTTTGTCATCTAGCGCTTTTACCCCTACTTGATCAGCACTGCCTTTACCCGTATTAAATTCCTCTCCACCTTGAATGAAATAGCCTAAAAATGCCGCTGGAGAACCAGTCTTAGGGTCTAACAGCCTCTTCCATGCAAACACAAAATCACTTGCTTTTACGTCATCTCCGTTTGACCATTTAGCATCTTTTCGTAAATGAAACGTATAGACCTTTTTGTCGTCAGAGATATCCCATTTCTCGGCCACTGCTCCTTGAGGCTCATCGCTTTTTCCTAAACGAGTCAGCCCTTCCATTAAGTTATTAAGCATATTCCATGAATATGAATCAAATCCAATAGGCGGATCAAAAGACGTAGGTTCTGCACCATTATTCATATAAAGAACCTTACCTTCTTCTTTTGCTGTACTGTTCTTCTTTTCTGGCTCCGCGCCTGAATCTTTTGTGGCCGTACAAGCAGCAAGTGCAAACATAAGTATAAGCATCATTAATACTGACCCTATTTTTTTCATCATTTCCCCCTCTTTCATACATTCTCTATTCGTCTATAAATCTAGGTTATAGTTGATACAAATTTTCGGGCTCTCTCATCTTGAAGCCAACAGTGAACTTGATGACTTTCTTTCAGCTTTGTCGATGAAGGATACATGCGGTCACACACTTCCATTACGTAAGGACAGCGAGGTGCGAACGAACATCCGGGTGGAGGTGCAAATAAATCGGGAGGTGACCCTGCAATAGGCACAAGCTCACTTTCATGTAAATCTAAGCGAGGAACTGAACGCAGCAATCCTTTTGTATACGGATGCTGCGGCGTATAAAAAATGTCTCTTCTTGTTCCAATTTCTACAATCTTCCCTGCATACATTACAGCAATGCGGTCAGCTACCTGAGCAACTACGCCTAAATCATGGGTAATTAAAACAATCGATACATCCGTTTTCTGCTGAATGTCCTTAAACAATTCTAAAATCTGCGCTTGTATCGTGACATCAAGAGCTGTGGTAGGTTCATCAGCAATTAGTACTTCCGGGTTGCATACAAGGGCCATTGCAATGACAATACGCTGTCTCATTCCCCCGCTAAATTCATGAGGATATTGCTTTAGGCGTTCTTTAGGATTTGGAATTCCGACTAGCTCCAGTATTTCTAATGCTTTTTTTTTTGCTTTTTCTTTTGAGATATTTTCATGTTGCATAATATTTTCTGCAATTTGCTCACCTACGCGAAGAGTTGGGTTAAGCGCAGTCATAGGATCCTGAAAAATCATCGAAATATCAGCGCCTCGAATGTCTCGCATTTTCTTTTCTGATAGTTTCGTTAAGTCCTGGCCTTTAAATAAAATAGATCCGCTTATGATCCTTCCGGGAGGTGTCGGAATTAACCTCATAATGCTTTGAGATGTCACACTTTTCCCACACCCTGATTCTCTTACAATCGCTAGTGTTTCGCCTTTATGTAAATCAAAACTAACGCCTCTTACAGCTTGAACTTGCCCTCCGTAAGTTGAAAACTGTACGTGTAAGTTTTTGATTTGTATCATTTTTTCCATTTGCTTACCTCCTTAATTTCGGATCAAGTGCATCTTGCAGTCCGTCTCCAAGGACATTAAAAGCAAACATGGTAAGAGAAATAAAAAAAGCGGGAAAAAACAAACGCCACCAATAGCCTGATAGAATCGTTGATAAGCCATCGTTTGCCATTACTCCCCAGCTGGCATAAGGAGCCTGTACACCAAGTCCTAAAAAGCTTAAAAAAGCTTCAGCAAAAATGGCTGTTGGTACGGTTAATGTCATTTGAACGATAATCGGTCCCATCGTATTTGGAAGGAGGTTCCTCTTAATGATACGGCTAGTTTTTGTTCCAAACGTTTTGGATGCAAGCACGTATTCATAGTTTTTGATTTGCAACACTTGCCCCCGTACAATCCTCGCCATTCCGATCCAACCTGTAACAGAAAGTGCCATAATAATTGTAGAAAGACCTGGACCCATAACCACCATCAATAAAATCACGACTAATAAATAAGGAAGACCATATAAAATTTCAATTACCCGCATCATAATATTGTCTGTTTTTCCGCCTTTATAGCCTGAGATCCCCCCGTAAATTACGCCAATAATAAAATCAATAAGAGCTGCCATCAGTCCGACAAATAAAGAAATTCTAGCTCCGTACCATGTCCGAGTGTACATATCTCTGCCTAAGTCATCTGTTCCAAACCAATGACTAGCTGAAGGAGGCAGGTTTTGCTCTGTAAAAGAAGCTTTCGTTACACTGTGCGGTGAAAACATAGGGCCGAATATAGCCATCACAACGAGGATGACTAAAAGAAAGAGACCTAGCATGGCCAACTTATTTTTTACAAGCCTGCGCCAAGCATCATGCCAATAAGAAAGACTCGGTCTTACAACTGCTTCGGCTTCAGATTTCTTTTTTTTCTTTGGCACAAACCACTCATCAGGAATTTGCTTATACTCCTGTTTTTCCAGCACGCTATCCCTCCTTCTTATGTAGTTTGATTCTTGGATCAAGTATTCCGTAAGCAATATCTACTAAAAAAAGCATAATGATAAGAATCAAACTGTAAAAGACCGTGGTGCCCATAATCACGGGATAGTCTCTCATATTAATACTGTCGACAAAATATTTTCCCATGCCAGGAATAGCAAAGACTTGCTCAATAACAAACGTTCCGGTTAATACGCTGGCTGCAATCGTTCCAAGAACTGTTATAACGGGCATTAAAGCATTTCTAAGCGCATGCTTAAATACAATTTTCACTGGCGAAAGCCCTTTTGCACGCGCTGTTCGAATATAATCTTGAGTCAATACTTCTATCATGCTTGAGCGAGTCAACCGCGCAATAATAGCCATAGGACCTGTAGCAAGAGCTAGCGTCGGAAGAATCATATGTAAAGGGCTCGTCCACGTAGCTGCAGGTAGAATTTTTAAATTGACAGAAAACTGTTGAATTAACAATGTGGCCATAATAAAATTTGGAACTGACAGTCCGATAACTGCTATGCTCATCGCAATGTAATCAATTATTCTATTCCTTCTAAGAGCAGCAATAATGCCTAGTGTAATACCGGAAATCACCGCAAGAATTAACGTGACCATTCCAAGTTCAAATGACACTGGAAACCCTCTTCCTAAAAGATCGTTAACCGTTTGAGACGGCTGTTTAATGGAAGGACCAAAGTCAAAGGTAGCAATGGATTTTAAATAAAGAATATATTGCACAACTAGCGGTTCATCTAAGTGATAAAATGATTCCAAGTTTTTTTGAACTGCATCGCTTGTCGCTCGTTCTTCATTAAAAGGAGAGCCAGGAATCGAATGCATTAAAAAGAAGGTTAAGGTCACAATTACCCACAGCGTAACAAGCATGGATAAAAATCTTTTCAAAATATAACTTTTCACCTTTATCCCACCTTCTAACAGAATGTTGTGCGCGTAGCCAGTTCAGTCATAACAAGCATGGCTTGATAGGCTTCCAAAATATCTTTTGCTTGAAACCGAACGGTCGTCGTTCCAGGTTCAATGTCTGTGCCTGGCATTAAATGCGCCCACTCAGCTTGACCGTAGTTCGCAAATTCTATTCGTAAGGTTGGGTGTTTAGGTGGAATTAAAGGTTTAATAAGGTGTTTGTGCTGAATAGCTGTGGCTGTTTTTTCTTGAAGTAATTGCTCTGCTTTCTTGGGGGTTAATGTTTTGGCTGCAGAACGTGAAATGGCCTGTTTGACGATAGCAGTCGTCACGTTTGGAATAAGCTGCTGTGCTTCCAATGCCGTTTGGTCATCACCGGCTACCATTAAAACTGGCACGCCGTAGTAGCCTGCGACGTATGCATTGAAGCCTAACTCTCCGATATTCGTATCGTCTATGTACATATTTCGAGCACCAAATATCATAGAATGAGACATGACACCAGGCATGGATGCTCTGGCATGATATCCAAGAAACATCGCACCATCGAAAGTCTGATCTAATCCCTGTACCATTGAATATGGTTTTACGCTTCCTGAAATAAGCTGAGTTTCTGGATGAAGCCGTTCAACAAGGAGATTATTCATACTGGAATGACTGTCATTTACCACAATTTCTGAACACTCTTCTCTAAAGCCTGCATAAATCACTGCATTTGCTTCATCCGTCATTATTTTGCGGCTTCTTTCATAGTTTTCTTTTTTTTGTAGAACATTTGTGTGATCGACGAGTCCTGTAATTCCTTCCATATCCACCGACAGATATAGTTTCATTTGTCTTACTCCTCCTCCTTCCTTGACTGTTAGTTAATTCAGTATAAATTATTCTTATGTTTATAATTTATAGTTGTAAGAAAATTATAAATTATCTATCTTATTTTCACAACAATATATTGAATTTTTCGACACTTTATCCCTCACCCTTTTTACAAGATATCGCTTACAAATTGGAAATCCCATGGTAAAATAATAGAGCAACCTGTTGGTTTATTCAGCTGCTCAGCGGCATTAATTGAGGTGTTAACAATGTTTCGAGTCTCCATTGCTTCTTTACAATGGTTTTTATTTATGATTTCTAATAGTATGATTGTTCCTATTGTAATTGCTTCTCAGTTTCATTTAAACGCAGCGGACTCTATTCAATTTTTACAGCGAACGTTATTTATTTTGGCTTTATCCGGGCTTTTACAGATGTTTGTGGGGCATAAATACCCCATCATGGAAGGACCAGCCGGCGTTTGGTGGGGCGTCTTTTCTCTGTATGCAGGTCTTGGAACCGTTCTGTTTGGTTCTCACTCCGAAACGCTCCGCGTACTGCAGTTCACCCTCCTTATAAGCGGGATAATTGCTATTTTGATGAGTCTGTTTGGTCTCATTGATAAATTAGCAAAATACTTTACCCCGACAGTTACCGGTACATATTTAATTTTGTTAGTGACGCAGCTCAGCGGCTCCTTTTTAAAAGGAATGTTTGGCATTACAGAAACGAATTCAGCTATTAAACTTCCGATTGCGATGGCTTCAGCTGCGATTTTACTGCTGACTTTCTATTTATTATCGCACAGAACGTTAAATAAGCTCAGCATTATCATTAGTATCGGTGTAGGCTGGGGAGTATTTGCACTGCTAGGATTAGCTAAACCGATCGAATTTCAGGCACAGTTATTTTACATACCTAAAGTGTTCGTATTTGGAGCTCCCCGCGTTGAATGGAATATGGTTGTTACTGCTTTTTTTGTCACGCTCATTTTAATTACAAACATGCTCGCTTCTATTCGTGTTGTTGAGTCTGTCTATAAACACAAAGGAGAAAAGATTGAAAGAGGCAACATGAAGCGTTCGGGTATAGTTTCGGGGATAAGTCAGCTGCTTGGAGGATTGTTTTCAGGCGTCGGTGCTGTTCCTATTTCAGGTTCCGGTGGGTTTATTTCAGCTACAAATCTCTATAGCCGAGTTCCTTTTATTGTGGCATCGTGTCTTTTGCTTTTTCTAAGTATCTTTACTCCTTTAACGTCCATTATGTCGGCTCTCCCTCCTGCCGTCGGATACGCGGCAATCTTTCCTGTTTTTACAGGGATGATGGCTCTTGGAATTGGAGAATTCAAGCACGCCACACAGCCGGAAAAAGCAATGAAAAGAGCGGGTATTGCTTTGTTATCAGGGATCGGGGTTATGTTTTTGCCTTCACAAGCTTTTTCAACGTTGCCACCTTTAGTTACTACGTTTTTGAGCAACGGATTAGTTCTTGGTACGATTATCATTCTTGCACTGGAAATCTCCGAATCGATTTCTTTGAAAAAACAAGCTGCAAAAGAAGTATAAAAAAGAAGCTGAAACTCAGCTTCTTTTTTCACCTTCCTACCGTTAATCCTTTTAGTTCAGCGTCTTCCCTAGCCATTTCATAAAATTCTCTCGTTTCATCGTGCGCTAAAACATAATCCAACTCTTCTTGAGCAGAAGCAGTTTTTCCAAGAACCGCTAGATAGCATGCCAAGTTATAGCGAATAAAAAGGTCTTCGTCTCCGCTTTCTACTCTTCTTATCATCAGCGAAGCTGCTGCTTCCGTTTCACCTTCCAAATGATAAGCAATACCTAAATCAGTATACAGCCCTTCATACTCTTGACCTTGTTCAATGGCTTTTTGAAGAAGCTGAACAGTTTCGTGATAGCGTTCCGTTTTGTTATACAGTTTTGCTAGTCCTGCATATATGTCCGGCTGATAAATCTGCTGCTGAAGTAATTCTTGAAAAGCTGTCTCCGCTTTCTCTGTCTCCTCAAGATTGCTCAAAATAAATGCTCGGTATATCTGCAAATCTATATGAAACGGCTGCTGTTCAAGAAGTTTTTGAACCAAGTTTAGCGCCTCATGTGCAACCTGTTCATTTTCATGTATATTAACGAGTATATTGGCTAAATGATAGGCAACATCAAAATCCCAGCTTTGATGCAATGATTTTTTCAGTACGGTGATACTATCTTCAATCAATCCTTTTTCTTCATAAAAAGACGCAAATGCATGCACAGCATCTTTATTATTCCCATCCGTTTTTATGGCAAGTTCGTACAGCTCAATCGTTAAGCCAAGGAGCGTAACCGCTTTTGCTTTTGCTTTAAACTTTGCTAAGCTTCGTTTGAAGATAGACCCTTGTTGCTCTTCTACGATGGAATCGGCATACTCATTTAAAGCCTCGGCTGCGTTTTTAAACAACATGCTTTTGCTTTGTTTTTCTACTTTTATCTTTTTTAAATCTGCCATAAGCCCAGAAAGTTTTTTTCCATTAGGAAAGCTAGACATGAATGTTGGATAGAGAGCGTAATCTTCGGGATCCTCACTTAGTAATCCTGTAAGAATTTTTCTAGCTTCTTCATATCTCTGCTCCATCATGAGCCATTTTGCCTGGTGATGGCGAATAGCCGGGTTTTGTGAATCTAGTTCAAGAGCCTTCTCTACATACGTTTTAGCCTGTGAAATGTCTCCTTTTAGACGGTACACATGAGCCTGGCTGTCAGCGAGCCATTGAGGTAGCACAATTTCCTCTACGCTCTTTAATACCTCTAATAGCTCTTCATATTCTTTCTCTGTTTCACAAAGTGAAGCTACGTGCTCAACGTTTACTTCCATAGGATTTAGCTGTATCCATTGAAGCAGCCAATTCCTTTCAGCCGTTCGGTTTTGTTCTTCACAAGCCATTTCGGCAAGCTTCATATAAGCGGCTTCAAATGTTTTATCAAGAGTTAAGCATTTTTCAAAGGCCTCTTTTGCTTCAGCAATGCGATTCATCGATTTGTATATTTCACCTAACCGATAATATGGCAAAACATCTTGCTTGATACGAAGCGCTTGATGATAAAGTTCTTCACTTTTTGTTAGCTGTTTGGTTTGTTCATATAATATGCCTAAATAGCACATGTACAAAATCTCATTAGGATGCTCTTGGTGTTCTGCAGTTAAAAACTCAATTCCACGAGTCAGTAAAGCCGTCTCTTCTAAATAACTCGTATATGCTTCTAATACTTCATCTAACGCTGTTTGAGCAAAGTGAATTCCTTCTTCATAAAGAGCAAATCCAAACTCTATCGTTTGGTTGTCTAGCTCCTTTTGTTTTGCTGCATCTAAAAGCATACTGCCTGCATCCAACATGACGTCGCTGTTCGATGAAAACTTCTGCGCAATAAGCGTAAGCGTATCAACAGCCGTTAGATGTTCCCCTGTTTCTAGATATGCATATGATAAGCCCAAATACATAAGGGCATCTTCCTCTATTTTTAAACCTTCTTTATACAGAGCAATAGCTTCTTCATACCTTTGATTCGCAACGTATAAATCGCCTAATCTTCCTCGAATTGTCATGTCACTAGGGAGGTAGTTCATGCCTTCTTTGAGATGGCTTTCAGCTTTGTCTGTTTCCTCTAGTTGATATTGTAACAAATCCGCTAGTGAAAGATATGGATAAGGAACAGTCGGCAGAAGCTGTTTAGCTACTTGGAATCCCAGGTAAGCTTTACGAAACTTTTCTAAATGTTCATCACAACGGGCTCTTTCAAACCAGCTGTGCGCATCTTTTGGGTTTTCTTTTAATAACGCATTAAAAAGGTTTCTTGCTTCTGCGTATCTTTCTTTCTCCATTAAAATAAGTCCGTGATTGATTTGTGTATAAGGTTCATCACCATACATATTTAAGGAAATATTCGAGCATTCAAAAGCCTTTTTGAGATTTCCTTGGTACATATATGCAAGTGCTAAATAGCTCCAGTTCAAATGCTGCTCTACGTCTAATTGCAACGAGCTGCGAAGCGCTTCAACAGCCTTGCCATATTTCTCTTCATCCAGCGCAATTCTTCCTTTAAGATAGTGATAAAAAGAGCTATGCTTTTTGTTATTTATATGTAATAACAAAGAAGATGCTCCCTTACTATCGTCAAGTTTAAAAAAGGCATATGCGGCGTGAAGCTTGAGATAATCATGATTGCTATATTTCTCTAACACATGATTAATACAAGTCCGAATATAGGCTTCATGCTCTTTTCTGTACAAATGCTTCATACTATAAATAGCTGCAAACGGCACGTGCTCATTCGCCTTTAATAAAGAAACAAGCTCGTTAATGTATGTCTCTTCATCTGCTTCAACTAGTTCAATTAAGTCATACAGCTGGCGAATAAATACATCTTGCTTTTTAGAAAGCGAAGCGAGATCCGCTGCTGTTTTAGAAGCAACAATGGATAAAAAACCTGAATTGGCATACTGCTGATCAAAATTCTTATACTCTACATATGTTGGACTTAGAAAATTAGCATCTTGCACATGAAAAAGTTCAAGCTCATCATCATAGCCAAATACAACTTGAACATGAGAAGCTTGTTCAAATTCCAGACTTACCAGAATAGGCAGCCCTTTGTCTAATAGTTCTTTAAACTGTTCAACTGTGCCTGTAAAAAACGTCGCTGCAAAGCCAAGGGATTCAAAGTAGCTCACCGCAGTTGATAATTTAGATCCTAATCCACCGTAAATACGGGTTCCAATCTCATCCTGCGTTTTTTCGGTATGTAAAAGCTTTAACATCATACTCATACTGGCTGGCACGCAATAATTATCTTTTTGAACAATTGGCACAATAGGAAGCTTGACTGTATTGAATTTACCGTCTGTATGCTTTCCTACTAGTTTGTGATAGGGTGAGTCTTTTAAACATCGTTTGGTCGAAAGAAGATGTTTAAGCTGAGATTGTTGCTGCTGTTCAAAATAAATGTCGGCGCGCAGCAACGTAAAAAAATCTTGATAATCGTGATAGGGTAATTTTGAGTCGATAAATTCAATCGTTTCAAGCAAGAGAGAATACTCTTTTAAATCCTTTAATCGCGCCACTTTATCCATGTATAAAGGCGGAAGCTGTGGGTAGCGAGAAATAGCTTCGTTAATTGTTTCAAGCGATTGTTCATGCTTTCCTTCGTACGCATATAAGTCCGCGAGCATCGAGTAGCAAAAATCTCCATTCTCCTTATATGCCGTCCCTTCTTTTAAACAAGCTTCGGCTTTCATTCTGTCATTCGTCTGCAAATAAAAATAACCCCAACGGTCAGCCATACCTTTTTGATTATGTGATGCTACTTTCTTCATCCACCTATAGGCTTCATCTACTTGTTTCATTTCTAAAAGAATTCTTACCTTTAAGAAATAGATTTTCTCAAGCTGCTCCTCTGTGACTGAGTCTGTATCCAATTGAGAAATTAATAAAGAAAGTCTATCGTCAGCGTCGAGTATCTTGCCTTCACGCAGAAGATCATCACAATAAAGAGTAATCATTCGAATGGAGCCGAATCGACGATAGCCATATGTCGTTAACAGTCGGCTTAAATGATTTAATAAAGCATCATCACAAAAACGAATAAGCTCGTAAAGCTCTTCTTCCGTTTTTAGATTTGTTAACCATTCTTTCACAATACCCGTAAGACTCTTTGGTTGAAGGATTTGTACTTCTTCTGTTATATACGCTACAAGATCAAATATTTGATAGTGATCTACCATGCTCTTTAATTTCTGATAATTTATACTCAATTTAAAACCACCTTATTTGATAAAGTAAGAACTGTTGCATCTGTTGTCTATAAATTGAAGTATAAGAAATTTCAAGGATTTTTTCTACATGCAATATAAATTTAAGTATATTGACGGGTCTTTAAATAGCAAAGAGCTGTCTTTTATCATAAGACAGCTCCGTGAAATTATACTTCAGCTTTCTTCAATTTTACGCCACCTTCAGTTTTTGGTTTAATGGCTTTTAAAACTAAGATTGCCCCTACTGCACTAATCCCTAGAGACGTCTGGAACACAGCCATGTCAGACCATTTCATAAGCAATGTATAAAGAGGAGGTCCAGCTGCTACTCCAACAAAACGCATCGAACTGTACAGAGACGTAATGGTTCCTCTCTCTTCTTTTTCAATTCCTTCTGTAATGAGCGCATCAAGACTGGGAAGAGCTGCTCCGATTCCAATTCCACCAAGCACTAAAGTGAGTAAAATACTAAAAAGAGACGTATTAAAAAATAAAATGATGAAAGAACATGTTAACAATAAAAAGCCAAAAAAAGCACACCACTTCATAACGACTTTATTGTTTCCTACTTTTTTCCCCGCTACAAAAGAAGAAATAGATAAAGCTAGCAAAGGAATAGCCATTACTAAACCTTTTTTCGTATTCAAAATATGATAACGCTCCTCTAATATGGTGGATAGATAAAATAAAACACCGAATAATACAAGCATAATAATGGCTCCTAAAATAAAAATAGCCATAAGCCATCCAATATTTTCTTTTAGGGTCTTCTTCAAATCCTTTAAAAACTGTGTAATACTTTTCTTTTTTTGTTCAGATTCAGAAGAACTATCACTTTTCGGAACTTTTACTAAAAAGGTAACCAAAAGAATGGATATGATGCAAAGGATAGGAATGAACCAAAAAGGAAGAAACCAAATCGTAGCCGCTAAAAAAGCTCCTAGTATTGGGCTTAGTACTTTCCCAAACGTATTAGCTGTTTCAATCAAACCTAATCCTTTTGTAATTTCTTGCTCGTCTTTAAACATATCTCCTACACAAGGCATCACAACAGGCATAGCTCCTGCTGACCCTACTCCTTGAATCGCGCGGCCAATTAAAATAACCCAAAAAGGATTGGCCATTTGCCATGAAGCCCAGCCTGTTAAAGCCCCCCCTACTGCAGCAAGCAGCAAACTGGGAATGATAATTTTCTTGCGGCCAAACCGATCTGACAAATAACCAGCAATCGGAATTAAAAAAATAGCGAAAATTGAGTAGACCGTGATAATCATGGATACCTGCAGCGAGCTTATCTGTAGACGTTTTTCAATCACCGGTAATACCGGAATTAACATTGAATTTCCGAGGGTCATGATAAGTGGCACAGAAGCAAGAGCAAGTAAATCCAATTTTTTTCTACTTTCCATAGCGTCCTCCAAACCTTACTTCTAATTAACGTCACAACAACGCGTTTCTCAGTTTAAGCTTTATAAAACCTCTCTTATTCATTGATTTTAAAGCTTAACTTTCTCATTACATAAGATGATGTGTATCTATATTTTTTAGCTAAAAGGGTGATTGCTATTCATGGTTTCAATTTTCTTCTTTAATTTATTGAACTTTGTTATTTATTCCTGTTAATACTTGTAAAATTACATATTTTTCAATCCAATATATGAAGAAGCGTACGAGTATCTCCGTACGCTTCTTCATATATTGGTGTGGGCTTGTTACACTACTTCACCTCGATGACCATCTCCATCATACATAAACTGTTTATCAATAATATGTTCGATATATATGGTTGTCAAATCGCTTTTTTTCACTTGAGCTACAATTAATCCTAACGGATCGCCGATAGTGAAGCTTGTTCCACTTTGAAACATTAACAGCTGCTCATTTAAATGCAGTACTCGCTTATAAATTTGTTCTTTCTCTAAGTTGCTGCGGCTCTTTGATGCTTCGAGAGTTGAAAACAACAAGATGATTTCTTTTCCATTTACTTGTGTACGATACATACACGATCCACTCCTTATCACCGCGTTAAAATTGTGCTGACTATACTTTTATTATAAACTAAATTTTCAGTTATTTTTCATTTCATAAAAAATTTTTTTAGCTATACGTGTACTGCATTCTCTTTAAATAAAATTTAATTTTCAGAATAATTAAATTTTAATATTGAAATTTTATTTCTTCTTATTATATAATATAAACAATCATTTACCTCTGTTGGAAATGATAATTCGAGTTTCAGCAGCATGATGCTGCACAGTACTAGGAGGATTCAAGTTATGCAAAATGGTAAAGTAAAATGGTTCAACAATGAAAAAGGCTATGGCTTTATTGAAGTTGAAGGCGGCAGCGACGTATTTGTACATTTTTCTGCCATCCAAAGCGAAGGTTATAAATCCTTGGAAGAAGGACAAGAGGTATCTTTTGAAATTGTAGAAGGCAATAGAGGCCCGCAAGCCGCTAATGTCACTAAGCTATCATAAATAGATCTTTTTATTTTATAGTAAAAGAGACTCTTTTTCCGAGTCTCTTTTTTGTTGTACCTAGCGTTTGGCCTCAGTAAGCTGCTGTTCACACGTTTGGATAGACTGCATGCACTGCTGAAGAAATTGCTCGTCTACCCCTGTTCCATGAGCTTTGGCAGATTGAAGCTGTGCTTTTGCATCATTAAGCGCATTCGTTGCTTCCTCAAGCTGCTGAGGACTCATACTCATCGTAGCTGTCCCAATCATTTTTTGAGCAGATTGAATAGACACTTCTACTTGCTTTAAATCATTATATCCTGTTGTTACTTCTTCATTTGAAAACTTATCCATTGAAAGAACACCTCCATATGGATAGAATGAAGCTGCTGCCGGCAAATTATACACACTTACTTTTTAGTCAGCAAATCTCCATACTGCTTAATTTTTTCTCCTACGGTACACTCTTTAATACAAAACGTTTGAGCGTATGTTTTGCCCTTTTCTTTATTAAACGTTTTTTTTACAAAACAACCACTACAGTAGTAATCTAATAACTCTGTTACTTCTTCTAATAATTGTTTACGCTCCACTCTCGTTCATCTCCATTTCATTCTGTGTGTTACACTTGCTTCCTGCTAGCAATTGGTATCCCTTGAAGAGCTTGAGTAGCAAGCTGATCAGCCTCTTCATTTTCCTTCCTTGAAATAGGCTCATATACAGGTCGGATGCCAAGTTCCTGCATTTTATCTTCTATTCGATCTAAGTATCGATTAAACTCTTCTTCGAAACATGGCCACTCCCCAGCCAGCTGATTTAGTACAACCTGTGAGTCACCTCTAAACGTTACAGGTATATGATGAACACCAAGTTCTTCAAGCTCTTGTATTAAATAATAAAAAGCAGCATACTCTGCCTCGTTATTTGATTCAATCTCTTGCAGTCTTGAGTTGCGTCGTATTCGATAGGACTGGTTATTCTGTTTAAAATAAATCACAACTCCAAGCCCCGCCAAGAGCGTATCATGCTCGTAACCTCCGTCAAAATATGCAACAATATCATGAGGCTCTGTCTGTACTTCCTGCAAGAGCTTTTTCGCTTCTTTTACAGTCCATTTTTGCTGCTGCTCATCAAGAAGAAAAATTTCCTTCGTTCGACCTGTTTTTTCTAAATCACCCACAATCATTAGTGCCTCATTCGCATCTGTAAAATCAGATGTGAAAATTAACTGTTTATGTTTCGAGGATTTATAATGCCATTCAATTTGGAAATTCATAACGAGCATTCCTTTCATCAGCAATTTTGAATTTAACACTTTTTCTGCTTTTTTGTATTTTATCTTCTATTATGTCTTTTCATGACAGTTTTCTTACCTAATAAGCGGATTTTAGCGTTTATACGTACTAATATAAAATAGCTGAAGTACTTATGATACAATACTATTGATAAAAAAACATGGTTTAAGCTTATATCATTTTAACAAGGAGGCTACATGATGATTGAAGTTTATATAGACGGAGCCACTGCTGGCAACCCTGGCCCTTCTGGAGCTGGTATTTTAATTAAAGGAAATGGTGAACATCATCGTTACGCTATTGCTCTTGGGACAATGACGAATCATGAAGCAGAGTACCATGCACTTCTTCATGCATTAAAAATTTGTTTAGAAAAAAAGTATACAAGCGTATCTTTTCGAACAGACTCTCAGTTGGTAGACCGGGCAATGAACCAAGAATACGTTAAAAATAAAGCGTTTGCTCCCTTACTGGAAGAAGCCCTCAAATTGTCGAGTCAATTTGATTTATTTTTTATAAAATGGATTCCTAGTTCTCAAAATGGAGGTGCTGATCAGCTGGCCAGACAAGCCATTAATCAAAAAGAAGCAGGAATGTAATCCTGCTTAAATCATACCTGATGCTTTTAAATACTGAATGGCTTGTTTTTGATTGCTAATACGATTTGATGTTAAATTCTCGAGTAGAGATACAAAGAAACTGCCGTCAAAATCTTTTTGTACTTTTAATGTCCATTCAATTGTAAATATGACCATTTCGTCAGCTGCACGTGTATACTGCTGACCAAATGAAATGAATCCACGTGCGTCTTCTGCTAAATGAAAGCCTTTTTCTTCAAGATAAAGAAGATACTCTTCAACGGTTTGAGCTGTTTTTGTCACTTTTTCGTCCCATCCTTTTGCAAAGGTTCTTCTTTATCTTAGCTTACTTTTGGCTATTTGACTATGATTTCCCTTCTAAAAAATAGCCAATTGCTCCAAGTGCTACTCCTAAAATGGCTCCACCAATCACTTCTTCGGGCTGATGCCCAAGCATTTCTTTCAAACGTTGCTCCGTTAAGTCGTGAAAGCCTCCGTCTGGAAGGCCCGCAAGCTTTTCAATTTCTTCATCTAACGTATTCACTTTAATAGTAATTTCGCCAGTCTGCCTTCGAATTCCTTGTGCATCGTACATAACAATAATTCCAAAAACAGAAGCTAGAGCAAAGTCAATTGTAGAAACACCTCTTTTTAACGCTACATACGTAGCTAAAGAAGATACGCCGGCTGAATGAGAACTTGGCATTCCCCCCGACGCAGCAATCATTCTCATATCCCATTTTCCTGTTTGATACTTTTTAATCGGGATTTTTAGTGCTTGTGCTAAACCGATTGACGAAAGAGCAATGACAATTCCTTTATTCATATTGCTTCACCTCATCTATAGTTTGCGATGTATTTACGCCTCATACCCAAGCAAATATTGCCCAACAAAAAACGCCGAGCTAATCTGCTGAAAGAGCAGACTAATCCCGGCGCTTTTGGAAACAGTTTCGTTATTTTTTACGCTTTTTTTGTGCAGCATTATTCATTTTGGCAGATTCAACTTCAGCATAGGAGCCGAATTCTTGTCCATATTGATTACTTGCACTTTTATTAGCTTCTAACTTCCTGTTAAAAGAATTGTTTTTGTTTTGTTGCACGTTGAACTCAGAAGCAAATTCCCCTGCATAAGCGTCATTGGCACTTTTTGCACGCTTTGCTTTTTGAGCCTGGCTCGCTTTAAACTCAGAAGAGAACTCTTGGTTATAATTATGCTTTGCATTGTTGTTTGCTTGCGCATTTTTATTACCTAATTTTTGACGACCCATCGCTATCTCCTCCTATTTGTACCTCGTTGGTACACTATTAGTATGGATTAAGCGGCACGTCATATTCTGTTCAAATTAAGGTAAAAACGGCAGAGCTTAGGACGTTTATATTCTTGCTACGTACTCTTTAACCATTTCTTCTGTTACTACTTTACGACCTGGAATGATGGTATACTTTTGAGATAGCTCATTAATTTCCGCTGTTACAGCATTAATACCATCTACAGAAAAAGGCTTCCCTTCTTTACAAAGAAGAACAGCTGCTTCAATGGCTTGCTCTCGTCGGGCTTCTAAGCTGGCAAAAGCACGTACTAATTCGTGTTGTTTTTTAGAATGGGCTGAAATTTCTTTATGTACACTCATGTTCTTTCCTCCATTATATAATGCTGAGTTAATAAAAATAAGTTAATGTCCTCATGATTGATTTGCTTTTCTGGTAATTCTTTTATTTTTTCTTCTATCGCTGCAGCTTCTTTCTTAATGCTTTCTAAAAAGTTCTTCATCTTTTCATCAAAAACAACCTGCCCGCTTGTTTTGCATTGTACAAATTGTTCAATGATGGATTGCTGCCTATCGTCAAGCTTTGCCTGCTCACATAAGTCGGCAAACAAAACGACAGGTAAACTGTGCTGATTTACTAATACTTTCAGCGATAAAAATGCGCGAATCAGTTGGATCATCACTTTTATATCCTCTATTGTAACAGAAGATGTCAGATTTCTTTTACTATTTATCGTTAAAATTTTAAAATAATGATATCCAATTGCTTTTAAGGAATATGATTGGTCCATCATTTGCCGAAGTGAATCAGCAAACGATGACTTTTGGTAATAAACAACAGGCGACCATAGCCACTCGTAAAGCGAAGGATTTGATTTTGTAAACAAATAAATGGCTTTGTACAAATCCCATCCTTGCATATCATAATTGCCTTTTGCCATATTAATGACCTCTTGAGGCCTATTGAGATGAAGATAACGCGCTGCTTTATACTTATATATAAAGCGGACATCAAAATCACTCGCTAGCGTGTCGAGTCCGTATGCCCGGCTGCCTGACTCACAGGCAAACAAAATTTCCACATTGTATTCTTTTTCTATTTCCTGTAAACGTTTTTTTACGTGTGTAGACATAAAAATTAATGACCCTTTCTTTCCTCCAATATATGTTCTAACACCGTCATTGTATTTACCAACCCTTGAATTGGAAATTCCTCAGATACGGCAGCTTGCAGCTGTTTGTAATAATCATACCATTCTTCAGATACAGACTGTTTATGCGCTAAAACGTACTCATTCACTAAATGTGTATAGTGCGAATGAAGAGCGGCTTCTTCTTTCGCAATGTAGTGATTAACATCTGGCTTCACACGTTCTAATAAAGCAAGGTGAAGCTTTGCTTTTTCATTTTTTTCAAAAAAACTTTTATTATTTTTATACAGTGAAAGCTCTTTTTGATACGATTCATTCTCATCAAATTGATGACTCGTCACAACTTCGCTTCCATTTGGAGGCTCTAACGAGTTCAACGTCGGAGTAAACGTTGGTTCATAACGCTGTAGCTTTGTAACGATCATTTGATGCCAGTCTTCGATTAATTTTACGATGTATTTTTCAATTCGCAGAGTAGTCGCACGTACTTCTTGAGTTGCGTCAAAGGAAATAGACGTTAACAGCTCCTGCAAACACAGGCGCAGCTGCTTTTGCTTTTCACCTCGATCATCTCTTAAGTTTGCCGGACTGAATGCTTCTTTAAAGAAGTCATCGTACCTCACAAATAGACGTTTTTTTACATAAAATAAGAGTTCTTCTAATTCTCGTTCAAACTGCTGTTGTTCATATTCGAAATGAATTTCATGCAGTTTTGCTGCTACCTGCTCATTTTTTATGTGAAGAGATTGAATGTATCGCTTTTTATCCACCTCTGATTTTGTTTGCACTTGTTTCATTTCATTGGCAACTGCTAAGATTTGTTCGAAATCTGCATAGACACTTTGAATAGCAAGCTCTGTTAATTCATAATTTATGAAGCGGTAAAACGCTTGTTTGAACGGTAGGAACATTGCATCTTCGCTGTTTTGCAAAGCCTGCAAACTTGATACCGGGTATAGCCGCGGAAAGCGTATGCCATATTGTTCAAGCTGCTCTTTTACATACGTCTGAACTAACTGTAGCTCTGTTTCCGAGCTGGCTAGGTCTGCTGCATTTACTAAGAAAAACATTTTATCAAGCGCAAATACATCTTTTACACGGCCAAGCTGAATAAGAAATTCTCGGTCAGCTTTTGAAAACGCATGATTATAATATGTTACAAATAAAATGGCATCTGCATTTTTGATATACTCAAACGCTACTCCGGTGTGCCTTGCATTGATTGAATCAGCCCGGGAGTATCAACGAGCGTAATGCCTAAACGAGTAAATTCACAGTCATAATACAGATTAATAAATTGAACAAAACAAGCTTTTTCTTCTTTGGCTACATAAACATGAAATTCTTCTGTATCAACTACAACTTCTGAACCGATATGTTCCTTGACTTCACCGTAGCCTTTTTCTACTGCCTGTAAAAAAGACAAATGTAGCTGCAGCTCTTCTGTTGCCTGCAGAGTTGGAATAACCGTTAGCGCTTCTTCAATTGATTCTACTTCATGATGAAACAGTCTAAGCGCACCATTTAAATCTTGAAGCATCTGCTCTTTTGTTTTCATTTGCACAACAGCTGTTTTATGCGGCCGTTTTTCTGTTGGAGGCATAATTTTATTAATGGTTGCTGTTGTTGGGTTTGGAGATACAGGAAGTAACCTTTCTCCAATCAACGCATTAGCAAAAGATGACTTTCCGGCACTGAATGCTCCGAATAAAGCCACCGTAAACGTTTGATTTGATAGCTTTTTACGCTTTTCCTGAAGTCTGTTAATAAAGCGATCTAATTTTCCAAATGAACGGAGCTGTTCCAGAACAGTTGATACATCTTGAAGAACTTTTTCTGTACCTGTTTCATTAACAGCTTCCTCAGGCTGCGAAGCTAACTGCTGCTCACTTGCAGCCTCATGCTTTTCTTCAACTTTCATAATGCCCGTTTCATATTCTTCTTGTAACATATATGACAACTCGTTTGTATCTTCTACAGTTAAGTCGTCATCACTTTGCTGTAACGATTGAAGCAAAGCTTTTGTATGTGCCAATTTTTCTTTCATTTCCTGAAGAGATGTATACGCTTCTTCAAATGCTTCACATTCCTGCAAGTGTTGATGAATGTTTTCACGCTTTAGTTCATCTTGCTCTCTTTTGCTCTGTTCGATTTGCGCGTAAAGTTCATATAATAATCGCGTGGCTTTTTTCTTAATATAATCGGCTACATCTTTTGCATACGTTAAAACATAATCACCATTAATTGTAGCTCCTGCTTTTACCGTTTCAATTAAATCATGAGGCTCTAACGGGATTTCAAACTGCTGAACTTGACGTATAAGATCTGGGTCTGTGAGATTTTGATTTTTCACTAGCTCTTGCACATATTGCTGTAAGTGCCACTGCAGCTGGGAGGCTACTCGTTCTTTCATATCATCAAAAAATAACGTCAGCCGCTCTTTTTTTACTTCCTCAGTCTTTTTCTTAGCAAATAAAATGCCTACTTTAAAATCAGGCTTTGTCGTTTCTAAAAACAGCCTAGCTTTTTCTCTCATTTCATATGGTGTTAAATTGGCGTTGCTTAGTATTTTGCCTGTTTCTCGTTGATACGTTTCTGCTAATTGATTTTCAGCACGCTTCATTTCAGCTTCTTTTTCGATTAGCTGCTCTTTTTGCTGCTTATTTATTTCGTGGTTTTCAAGCGTCAGCTTATGACGCAGCTCATCGTGAATCGTTAGCTTTTCTTCTTCTTGGTCTTCAATAAAGGCAAGGTGATCGTCAATTAACATTTGCATCGCATGTTGAATATGCTGTTGTCGATTTTCTTTTTCAGTCATCATAGCGAGCAATAGAGACTTCACGTACGAAAGATCATTATGACGATTGGTTGGCTCTTTTAATGACGTATAGAAGATTCCTTCTGGTCTCACATTCCACTTTAAAAATGACGTTTCTACAGATTCTTGAAACGCTTGAAATGTAAGCTGATCTTCTTGGTGTTTATCAATTTGATTTACGATTAAATAAAGCGTTTTATTAGCTTCTTGCAGCTGTTTTGCAAATTGAAGATTTAATTCTGCCTGCACATGATTGTAATCCATTACGTAGAAAATAACGTCCGCTAAGTGAAGAGCTGATTCGGTCGATACACGATGCGCGTCATCTGTTGAATCGATTCCTGGTGTATCCATCACCACAACATTTTCAGGAATAGCGTTTGTATCTATCGATAAATGAATGGACTCTACTTCATCTCCATCGACAGCAAACTGCTTAATTTGCTCATACTCATAGGGCGCTTCATAACGCACCGGCAGCTGTTTGCGGTAATAAACGGTTGCATGCTCATCCCCAGCTTTTACTGATACTAAGTTTGCGCTTGTAGGAATAGGACTTGCAGGCAAAATCGCTTGCCCCATTAATTCGTTAATCATGCTCGATTTTCCAGCGGAAAAATGTCCACAAAATGCTACGACAAATTCACCGTTTACCCATTTTTTTAACAGCTGTATTGCTTTTGCTGCCTGCTGTTCATCTCCAGCTGCTTTAAATTGCTTATGTAAATGAAAAAGAGATGCTTCCAATTGGAGATTTTCTTGATGTTTCACACTCACTTTACCCATTATTACTCTACCCCTTTTGCCTCATTCAAGACTGTATTTAAATGTTCTCTATCCATCTTTATTTCTGTGTATTCTTTCTCTATTTTACTTGATTCACATACGTTTTCCCATAAAAAACTGAATTTTTAGTTACAAAAACAATAAAAAAACTGTCAATAATTTGACAGCTTTGTATCTTACTTTTTTATTTATCGCGTGTATGTTACGCCTTTTGGGCTTTTTCAATATTTTTCATTACATACGTTGTGACGCCAACATATGTAGCAAGTGCTCCGATCACAAAAAGACTAACCATTACGTCCACCACCGTTTCTACTTGATGAAATTGATAATCTTTATCATTTGATTTTATCTTATCATGAAAGATAATCATTTTCAATTAGTTTTAAGATTTTTTTACAGGAAAGAAACGTCCCCTGCTTTGCATAGCCTTTCCATAATTTGTTTCATTTGTTAACGCCTGCTCTTCTAAAGGAATTCTAACGGCTAATATACACAAATTCAAAATAGAAAAAATAGCTAATGTCCAGTATGCCTGAAACATAAGCGGAACTAACACTAATTCGGCCGCTACAATTGTATAATTAGGGTGCTTCATAAAACGATAAGGACCTTTTAGTACAACCTTCGCATTAGGCAAGACGATAATTTTTGTATTCCAATACTTCCCTAACGAAGAAATAGCCCATATTCTTGCAAGTTGAACAAGTACAAAAAAGCTAAACAGCAAAAAAGAAAAGTGATAAATTCTATCGTTTAACATATACACTTCCGTAAAAAGAGCAGCAAAAAAAGCTGCATGCATGCTTACCATCCATTTGTAGTGACTTTGGCCAGTTTCGTATGCTCCTTGCTGCTTCATCCAAGCTTCATTTCTTTTGGCAATAAACAATTCACAAAGGCGCTGTAAGATAATAAATACAAAAAAGCTATAAAAAAACAATCGCTTTACCTCCACTCTAATAAAAGCATTTCGGAACTAAATCCAGGGCCAAGAGCTGTTAATAAACCATATTCTTTACTCGGAATTTCTTTTTTCATAAAGCGGTCTAGCACATACAAAACGGTGGCAGAAGACATATTTCCGTGGTTTTTAAGTACATCTAGTGAATCAGCAATCATATTTTGGTTTAGCGATAGTGTTGATACATATGCTTCAAGCACTTTTTTCCCTCCTGGATGAGCGACAAAATGCTTTAAATCACGACTGGTCAAATGTTGAGTTTGTAAAAAAGACTCAACTTCTCCTCCTAACCACGAGTCGATAATCGTGGGAATATCTTTTGAAAAGACAACAAATAACCCATCATTTTTAATCTCCCATCCCATTACATCTTCCGAATTGGGCATGAGCGTAGATTGTGTATGTAAAATGTAAGGACAGCTTTTTTTAATGGCAAAAGTGGTATCTGCTTCGTCACCTGAGACTAAAGCAGCCGCTACTCCATCTGCAAATAAAGATGTGCCAATTAAGTTGCTTTTTGAACGATCATTTCGCTGAAAAGTTAAACTGCACAGCTCAATGGATAAAACAAGGACTTTGGCACGCGGAAAGGCTTTGCAATACTCATAAGCTCTTGAAAGTCCAGACGCTCCTCCAGCACACCCTAACCCCCAAATAGGAATTCTTTTTGTATGGTCTGAAAACGCAAGCTTATTCATAATTCGCGCTTCAATGCTAGGGGTAGCTAAACCGCTTGTTGAAACATAAAAAATAGCCTCAATTTCTCCACACGGCAAAGGGGTACTTACATAGTCCTTATTAGTTAAGCAGTCTCCAATTGCTTTTGTACCTAATTCAACGGCAGATTCTATAAAAGCATCGTTTTTCTCTTCAAATGTATGATCTTCTTGAAACCAAGATAAGTCTTTTGCAAAATTACGTTTCTCAATTTGACCATTTTGAAAAACGGTCAGCAGACGATTAATATCTTTAAATGACTCAGAAAAAAGTTCTTTTGCAAATAGCAGCGTGTCTTGCTGATTTAATTCATACGGGGGAATTCCAAACCCAACTGAGATAATCTTTGGCATACACTTCACCTCTTTGATTGCGTTACACTTAACATTTGTAATAGCTGGAGATTTATTCAATTCTTTTTTAGTGGAAGGAAGGATGAACATAAAAAAACTTTCCTGTAATTCAGGAAAGTCTACGTTTTGAAGAAGTGTATGTTTGTTGTGCACTTTTATTATAGCGCAAATAATCTGAATGTACAGATACAATTTATGGATTGACGAAAATAGGCACTCATTTTTTTATGAAAAGAAGACGGACATATAAATTTCATCTACATATTCATTGTTGAAATAAGCTTGTTCTTTCATAAGGCCTTCTTGTTCAAACCCTACTTTTTTATACAATTCGTATGCTACTTTATTAGAAGCAAAAACGGTTAAAGACAGTTTATGAAGGTTATTTTCTTTGCACCAGTTTAGCGTATAATTCATAAATTGTTTTCCAATTCCCATTCCCTGTGCTTTTGAAATAAGCCATGTACGGAAAAGCCCTGTGTGGCGCTTCATTTTAATTTCGCCTCTAAGAACACGTGCAATTCCCAGCACTTCACCTTCGACTTCAGCTACAACGTACATGTGATTGTTTTTTTCTACTGATGCAATAAAATCTTGTTCTTCTTGGACTGTACGAGGCTCATCTTTTTGAATAAATTCCCCAGCCTCAATAATTTCTCTTACCGCTGTTGTGATATGCTCTGCATCACTTGCTTGTGCGGGACGAATAGTCACTTCACGTCCGTCTTTTGCTTTAAATTTCACTATGTTTTTCTCTGCTGTAATCATCTATATCAACTCCTATTTTTTCACCATTCAGTACTACTATTTTGTTTCTATCTTGACTAATTTATCAGTGGTAAAGTTCTTCTTTTCCAATTTCTCTAACAAGCAACTATGTGCATTTGTTGTATTACCCACGCTTTAAACAAAGCAAAACCATTTTTGAAATATTTATTCTTGCACAGACATTCTAGAAATGCAATTAATTGCGTTAAAGAACTATTATTCCAAATTTTCTTTACAGAAGTGCATAAAAAAACAGCAAAGAGAAATTCTCTTTGCTGTTACTTTCTATTAAAGTCCCATTGAGATATATTTTACTTCTAAATAATCTTCAATACCGTAGTGGCTTCCTTCACGTCCAAGACCACTTTCTTTAAAACCGCCGAATGGAGCCTGAGCTGCAGATGGAGAGGCATCATTTACCCCTACAATGCCGTATTCTAATTCTTCAGATACAAACGTTGCTTCTTTAATATTTTCTGTAAATACATAAGCTGCTAAACCATAAGGGCTATTATTTGCTCGTTCTACCGCTTCTTCTACTGTTTTGAATGTTGCTACAGGTGCCAATGGTCCAAACGTTTCTTCAAACATGCAATTCATGTCATCTGTTACATTTGTGATAATTGTAGGTTCCATAAAGAAACCGTTTTTAGTTGTAATAGCTTGTCCGCCAACCACAACTTTGGCTCCTTTACTTTTAGCATCCGCAATTTGTGCTTTTACTTTTTTAACTGCTTTGTTATTAATTAACGGTCCAACTTGTGTACCTTCTTCTAGTCCATTTCCTACTGTTAATCCCGCTGCTTTTGCTGCAAATTTTTCAACGAAAGCATCTGCAATGGATTCTTGTACATATACACGGTTTGTGCAGATGCACGTTTGACCTGCGTTGACAAACTTAGAAGCAATTACGCCGTTTACAGCAGCGTCTAAATCTGCATTTTCTGTTACAATAAACGGTGCATGACCGCCTAATTCCAGCGATAATTTTTTCACAGTATCAGCGGCACCGCGCATTAAATGTTTTCCAACCGCTGTTGAACCAGTAAATGTTAATTTACGGATGCGCCCATCTTTTTGCCATGTGTCACCAATAGCTGCAGCATCTCCAGTGACGACATTGATCACGCCTTTTGGAACGCCCGCTTCTTCTGCAAGTTCTACTAAACGAAATGCCGTAAATGGCGTTTCTTCAGATGGTTTTAAAACAATTGTACATCCCGCTGCAAGAGCTGGCGCAACTTTACGCGTAATCATTGCTGCCGGGAAGTTCCAAGGTGTAATAGCTGCTACAACGCCAACAGGCTGTTTTTTAACCGTAATGCGTTTATGCGTGTGATGCGCCGGAATCGTTTCACCGTATACACGTTTTCCTTCTTCAGCAAACCAAGCAATATAATCATTCCCGTACTGCACTTCACCTTTAGCTTCTGCAAATGGTTTACCTTGTTCCATTGTCATAATTTTTGCTAATTCATCTTTATGATTTTCAATTAATTGATGCCATCTCATTAAAATAGCACTGCGCTCTTGAGCAGTTTTTTTTGACCACGTTTTAAAAGCTGTTGCTGCTGCATCAGCTGCAGAAGCGGCTTCCTTTACGCCTGCCTTTGGAATTTGTCCTATAACTTCTCTTGTTGCTGGATTAACTACATCAATTTTCTCTTCTGTTGTTGTCCATTCACCGTTGATGTATAGTTTGTTTGGATACATCATTCATCCTCCTAGTTGTGTGAATTTCTTTGTGCTGTTTTAACTATACTATATACACTAGCATCTTCATTGATTTATGAGAACTTCCCTTCTATACTATGGGTATAACAAAAGGTTATAGGTGATATATATGAAAACAGAATGGCTTGAGTCTTTTATTGAAACAGCCAAAACAAAAAGCTTAAGCAAAGCAAGTGAACAGCTGCATGTGACGCAGCCTGCACTGAGTAAACAAATGAGAAAACTGGAAGAAGATTTAGGAGTTACATTATTTATTCGATCCGCTACAGGAGTAGAATTAACCTCAGCAGGTGAAATTCTTTTACAAGAAGGCGAATCCATATTATCAAGCGTTCATGCTCTTCAAAAAAAAATATTGTCTACGCAGGAAGCTTGTGACTTAACCATCGGAACGTGGCAAAGCATGGCTGCTTTTTACTTGCCTTATCAACTGGCTTCTGCTAAAGACCACAATCGCCATATTGATATAAAAACCTCGCACCACTATTACGATTTGTTAGAGCAGTTAGAAAGCAATAAAATTGATGGGGCTTTATTTGATGATCGAGAGGTTCAACATACATACTGGTCAAAGCTATTGTTCAAAGAAGACTTTTATTTATTTGTCAACAATCAGCACTCGCTGGCAAAAAAAGAAAACGTATCATTTGAAGATTTCAAAGAAGAACCCATTGTAGTTCTTCCCCGGGTGCGATGTTCGGACGCTAGTAGAAAAAGCGTACAATCGTCATAACTTAAAAATTCCCATTGCAAATGAAATTGAATTTGCTCAAAGTATCATGGGATTTATTTCAGCTAATTTAGGTATTTCAATTCTTCCTGAAATTTTCATGCGCCATTTACAAAGCTCAAATATTAAAGCTTTACCTATTACAGACTTCAAATTAAAAAGAGAAATTTCATTAGTGGCGAAAAACCCTGACGTGGGAAATATGCTTTACACATTATTTTTCAAAACGCGTTTTTAATAGGAAAAAGCAAATAAAAAAAGAGTGCCTAGAGGGCACTCTTTTTTTATTTCGATACCACTTCATTTGCTAACTTTGTTTCCGGAACTTGCGTATGAGGTGATTTCACCATGTTAAAGACAATATTTAAAAAGATTGCTGTAAAGCTCCCCATTACAATACCGCTTCCAGTAAGAACTTGAAGACTCTCTGGTAAGTTTTTGAAGAGTTCAGGTACGACAGTCACCCCTAGACCCATGCCAACCGAACATGCAATCACAAGAAGGTTTTCTTGTTTAGCTAGATCAACTTGACTAAGGATTTTAATACCTGAAGAAATTACCATTCCAAACATAGCCACCATTGCTCCTCCAAGTACAGAGCTCGGGATAACGGTCGTTACGGCTGCGATTTTAGGAAGAAAACCTAAAACGATTAAAATTCCACTCGCTGCAAATACAACATTTCTTGTGCGAACACCTGACAACTGTAAAAGTCCTACATTTTGAGAATACGCTGTATAAGGAAACGCGTTAAAAAACCCGCCTAATAAAATCGCTAATCCTTCTGCACGATAGCCTTTAGATAAATCTTTTTCATCCACTTCTTTTTTACAAATATCACTAACAGCAAAATAAACGCCTGTTGACTCGACAATGCCAACAAGTAAAACAAGGAACATTGTCAGAATGGCCATAATATTAAAAGTTGGCATTCCAAAGTAAAACACATGTGGCATATGAATCCATGCTTCTTCTTTTACGCCGGAAAAATCAACTTTCCCCATAAAAGACGCTGCAATTGTTCCAACAACTAATCCTAATAAGACAGAGACCGAGCGCATAAATCCTTTTGTAAATCGATACAGAACAATAATCAATAGCAAAACGCCAAAACCTAAACCTAAATTGCTCAGGCTTCCAAAATCTTTACTGCCTTCCCCTCCTGCTAAATCTTTAATCGCTACAGGAATTAATGTAATTCCGATAATCGTTACAACCGAACCTGTAACTAAAGGCGGGAAAAACTTAACCAATTTACCTAGAAAAGCAGAGAGAATCACAATGAGTAAACCAGCCACGATAATAGAACCATATATGGAGGAAACGCCGTAAGAACCTCCGATGGAAATCATGGGCCCTACGGCTGTGAACGTACACCCTAATATAACTGGAAGACCAATTCCAAAAAAGCGATTTTTCCATACTTGCAGCAATGTTGCCACACCGCACATAAATAAATCAATCGCCACTAAATACGTAAGCTGCTGCTGAGTCAAACCAATGGCTCCTCCAACAATAAGCGGAACAACAATCGCCCCTCCGTACATAGCTAAAACATGCTGTAAACCAAGTGAAAAGACTTTTCCTTTATTCATATTAAACCTCCACTGTTGGTTTATCTTCAACAAACGTAACCTTACCATTAGATAAAGACTGAATGCGTGCTAATGATTCTACTTTAACGCCTGATTTACGAATTTGTTTTCCTCCATCTTGGAACGACTTTTCAATAACAATACCAATACCGCCTACTTTTGCACCTGCTTTTTGAACGATATCCATTAAGCCAAATGCAGCTTGACCGTTTGCTAAAAAGTCATCAATAATTAAAATCACATCATTTTCTTGAATAAATTTATCAGCAACTGAAATTTCATTTTCTTCTTTTTTTGTAAATGAATATACTTTTGATGTAATAAGTCCGTCTTGAAGTGTTAAAGATTTTCTTTTTCTAGCAAACACCATCTCAACGTTTAGCTTCAATGCGGTCATAATCGCTGGAGCAATTCCTGATGATTCAATCGTTAAAATCTTCGTAATTCCTGCACCTTCAAAACGCGAAGCAAATTCTTCTCCAATTTCTTTCATTAATACAGGATCCATTTGATGGTTTAAAAATGTGTCTACTTTTAAAACCGTGTCTGATAATACGATACCATCTGTTAAAATTTTATTTTGCAAAGCTTTCATAGTTCGTTCCTCCAACGTTTGTATTAAAAAAGCTCAAAAACATAGCTGCACTCGTATATGAGTAGAGCAATGTTTTTGAGCTTTTACGCACAAAAGTGAAAAACAAACTTCATCGCTCACCCATAGTCAAACTATTTACGGTAGTTTGGTAGATACTTACGAGCCCTATTCTCGTCATTATATGAGTGCGTTATTGAGTTAATTGTATTATATCAGCAAATCTTTTATTTGAAAATATCTAAAAAAGATATTTTCGAACATTGACTTGTGATATAAAACATAATATTCGGTTATGGCGTTTTTTATACGTGATAAATTTGTCCGTATTTCTCTTCTAGATATTGAATTAAATAATCTACGTTTAATCCTTCATCCGTTACATCGTTTAGAATTTCAAGAGGTTTTTTCATTTTTCCGTACTGGTGAATATGTTCCGTTAGCCAATTTGTAATCGGCGAAATATCTCCTTTTTCAAGAAGTTCATCATAGTTAGGCAAGTCTTTTAACATGGTATGCTTAAACTGAGCTGCGTACATATAGCCAAGAGCATAGGAAGGGAAGTACCCAAAGCTTCCTCCGGCCCAGTGTACGTCCTGAAGCACACCTTCTCCATCGTGACTTGGACGAACTCCTAAATAATCTTCGTATTTCTCGTTCCAAATTTCCGGTAAATCTTCGACTTTATATTCCCCGTTTATTAATCCTTTTTCAATCTCATAGCGAATCATAATATGAAGAGGATACGTTAATTCATCTGCTTCAATACGAATAAGAGATGGTTTTGCTTCATTTACTCCTCGATAAAAATCATTTAAACCTACATCGTCAAATTGTCCAGGGGCATGCTTTTTTAGTACGTCATAATGATGTTGCCAAAATGCTTTATTTTTCCCGACAAACTGTTCAAAAAACAGCGACTGTGATTCATGAATTCCCATTGAAGTACCTTCACATAGAACCGTACCAACAAGATCCTCTGAAATATTCTGTTCATATAAAGCATGCCCGCATTCGTGAATCGTTCCAAAAATAGCCGTCCGGAAATCGTTTTCGTCATATTTGGTCGTGATACGCACATCTCCCGGATTTAAACCAGTAGCAAAAGGATGGACCGTTTCATCAAGTCTCCCCGCTTCAAAATCATAGCCAAGTGTTTTTAGCACGTCTAGACTAAATTGCTTTTGCGCTTCTTTTGGAAAAGTACGGAATAAAAATTCCGTATTCGGCTTCGTATTTGACTCAGCGATGCGTTGAACAAGAGGCACAATATGCTCCCGTAACTTTCCAAATACCTCGTCTAAAATTTCAACCGTCATACCTGGTTCAAAAAGGTCCAATAAACGGTTATATTTGTTTCCTTCATACCCCCAATACTCCACAAACTTCTGATTGAATGCTACAATTTTTTTAAGGTATGGTTGAAATAAAGCAAAATCTGCTTTTTCTTTTGCTTCTTCCCAAACCGTTTCAGCTTTTGAAGTTAACGTAACGTATTCTTTATATTCATGCGGAGGAATCTTTTTATTTAATTCATATTCTTTTTTACATTCTTCCACTGCTTTTTTCGTAATGTCATTTATGTAAGACTGTGACTGAGGGTTCGTTAATTTATCAATAAAACCTGCCATTTCATCAGAGACAGAAAGATTAAACGCTTCTGATGACAGCATACCAATCACTTCAGAGCGTTGATTTGCCCCTTTTTTCGGAGCACCCGTTCTTAAATCCCAATACATTACTCCGATTGCCTCGTGATAACTTTTGATTTTATTCATGTATTCGTAAAACTGTTTCTCAATTTTCTGTATGTCTTTTCTCATTGTTTTTCCTCCTTATTTTCCTTATTTCACCATAAATTATTTTATCATAATAGTAACAGCGTGTATATAACTGAATATTCAATCTATTATTCGTGTAAAAAAGCGCGGTGGTAGCCGCGCTTTCTTTTATACGTTTTCTATTTTTGTCGGAACATTTTGTTCAATGATTGAACGCACTTTTGAATCGGTGCTTTTTGGCATAAAGATAGTGATTAGACCCTTATCGTTATGAGAGCGAATCAGTCTTCCAACTCCTTGCTTTAAGCGAAGAAGCATATACGGCATATCCGCATCCCAAAATGGATCGACTACTTGATTGCGCTTTGCTTCAAAGACTGGATCATTCGGAGGATATGGCAGAGACCAAATAATTACATTAGATAGTGAAGGTCCTGGAATATCCAATCCTTCCCATAAATGAACAGCGCATAAAATCGTTTCCTCTTCACGCTGGAACTGAGATACTAATTTGCTGATCTCTTGATCCCCTTCAAATAAAAACGTGTATTGATTTAACTCTTTTGAAACTTCTTTAAACATTTCTAGTTCTTCTTTGCTGTTAAATAATAAAAGTGCCCGTCCGTTCGTTTTTTCGAGCTGAGCAACAGCAAAGGCAAATTTTTCAGCAAAAGCTTCTTCTTGATCATCCGAAACATTTTTCACCGTAATTTTCATTTGCTCATCATAATCAAACGGCGATTCAACAGAAAATGAAAGCGGCTTTGCAATTCCTAAGCTATATGCCAAATAATCAAACGACTGGTTATCTGAAAGAGTGGCAGAAGTAAAAATATATGGTATTTTCTTCGCAAACACTCGTTCCTTTAAGACGTCTTTTACGGCTTGCGGCATAATAACTAATGTCAGCTGCCAATTGTTTTCTTCTACCCAGTAAATCGCATTTTCGTTATCCATAAATAAGCGCAGCGAATAATCAATTTGATCTAGGTACTCATCTACAATTCGCAGCGTATATTCGTCTACTGTATAGGTCTCACTCTCAAACACAAGCTCGTTTCCGATATGCTCAAGCAGCGATAAAAGTTCTTTCCCTACACTTTGTAACCCGTTCGTGCGGGCTACTTCTTTACGATTAGAACCAACGATCTCTGTGCTTGCTTCACTTAAACGATCAAAGAACATGGCGTACACATCGATAGCGTGTTCGATTTTTACAGCAAATTCTTCTCGCACGTCATTTTCTAGTAGGCGGGTTAACAAATTTTCTAACGTATCTTCTTGAATGCGATACGTTAAAGCTTTTTGTGCAGCAAATTCCAGCAGATGGCCTTCGTCAAATACAACACAGCTGCTTTCAGGAAGAAGCGGAAGCTGTCCTTCACGCTTGCGGGCTTCGTATGTCCAAATGTGCTCCATATAAAAATCATGAGAGCAAATAATTAAGTCATGTGCTTTTCTGTAGTGCTCACGTGAAAGCGTTAAGCCGCATCTATGACGCTGCTCACAGGATGAGCAGTCTTGAAAGGTATCCCAGTTAATTTGATTCCATTCCTCATCTGTTAAGTGCGGGTATTCTTTACGGTCTCCGTAGTGATAGAACGACTGCATACCGCTATGATCATGAACAAAATCAGGAAGCGTGTCATAAATTTCTTCAATGTTTTCATTATCTGTTCGCGCTGTTACAGCATCTAATTTCTTTAAACATAGATACTGATCTTGAGATTTTGCTAAGCGAACATCCATGTTAATATCTAAAATACCAGAGAGCTTGGCAATGTCTCCTTCGGCTTTTACTAACTGCTCAATTAAGGTTTCATCCGCACAGGCAATAATAGCCGGCTTGCCGATATATCTTGCATAACAAATAGCGTATAGTAAGTACACAATTGTCTTTCCTGTTCCTACACCTGCTTCTGCAAAGATTACATTTTTTTCTTTAAAAGCTCGTTCGATTTGAAAAGCCATAAAAATTTGTTCGTCTCGAAGTTCTAACCCTGCATCTGGAAGATGATCATAAAAAACATCACCTATCCATTCATTTAATTTGTCAAAAAAGTTTTCATCCCGCTCAATTGTAAAAGGCAACCGCTCTCTCATCATCGATACTGACTCCTTTATTTATGTAAATATCTATCAATAAAAATTAGCTTCACTTCTTTTTATCTAGTAAATTTCTCATGTAAGCAAAACTTAATTATTGACTACTTTACCTGAAATGTCAATAAAAAGAGCTGAACATAAAAAAGTTCTGCCCTTACAGGCAGAACTTTCTATATAAAAGACGTGTATATAAAACACAAACGGAATAAGTACTTTTAAAAAATCAATTACAGCGGAACTTTGAGTCCGTGGACTGAGACAATAAAAAGGCGGCTTCATACTCAGCTTTTGCTTGTTCAAGCTGAGTGAGCGTCTCTCCGCTAACTTCTATTCCCTGCTGCATTAAATGATAGCTGTTTTCCAACGCTTGACGAATCATAGTAAACTGTGTGTTTCTATCCATGTGTAAACATCCTCTCTATATATTCTACTTTCTACCTCGGCGCCTCTCTTTAATCAAGGTATGCTGACGATTGGTGGCTCATACAACATAAATTAAATATCCATTAAAGATTCACTTATGCGGATGTCACCACCCTCGTCTGCCGCTTATGTCTAGAAGATCCGACATGACCGTTTTTTAGTCATGTCGGATCTTCTGCATCAATACATATAGTTCTTACTATAAAAGTGAATACTATCATTCTATACACCAGCTGTTTATTTTATTCTCAATACCAGCATCTTTGGCTTAGTAAATGGATTCTTTTATTAAAAGAAATAATCGAACTTATTAAAATATTTTAATTCTAACTTGACACATAGGAATAATATATTTTAAAATTACTTACAGATTCAATCACTCAAAACTACATACTACAGGCTTACCGGTCAACCGATAGCCTCTAATTGCCAGACACACGTACGATCCGTCTGTGCAATTAGAGGCTTTTATTTTTAAAAGCCTGCTGAAAGGAGAAAAAATGGCAGAACTGCAGTTACAGCATGTGTATAAAAAATACGGAAAAGATAGTCTTGCAGTTGATAATTTTAATCTTCATGTTCAAGACAAAGAATTTATTGTATTTGTAGGACCTTCAGGATGTGGCAAATCCACTACGCTTCGAATGATCGCCGGTCTTGAATCGATAACAGAAGGAGAATTGCTTATTAATGGAGATCGTGCAAACGATTTACCTTCTAAGGACCGGGATATTGCAATGGTGTTTCAAAACTATGCACTTTACCCTCATTTAACTGTTTACGACAACATGGCATTCGGTTTACAGCTCCGCAAAGTTTCAAAACGAGAAATTGATGATCGTGTTCGTGAAGCGGCTCGTATTTTGGACTTAGAACCATATTTAAAACGCAAGCCAAAAGCGTTATCAGGAGGTCAGCGTCAGCGGGTTGCTTTAGGAAGAGCCATTGTACGGAATGCTCAAATTTTTTTAATGGATGAACCTTTATCTAACCTTGATGCGAAGCTTCGCGTACAAATGCGTGCTGAAATCAGTAAGCTTCATCAGAGGCTGCAGACAACCATTATTTATGTCACTCATGATCAAACAGAGGCCATGACGATGGCAAGTAGAATCGTAGTTATGAAAGACGGAAAAATCCAACAAATCGGTTCACCTATGCAAGTGTATAACGCTCCAGAAAATACGTTTGTAGCGAGTTTTATTGGATCACCGGGAATGAATTTTTTCACAGGAAAAGTCGTGAACAGCAAACTACACATCAGTGAACATGAGTTTCAACTGACAGAAAATCAAATGCATTCGCTGCATGAAAAAGGCTATAATAATCAGTTCATTACTGTAGGAATTCGGCCCGAGCATATTATGCGCGCCTCTTCTGATGTTTTGAGCATTTCATTACCGGTAGATGTATCTGAGTTACTAGGAGCAGAGTACATACTATACGGTAGTTTAGGCGACCAGCCTTTTGTGACTAAAATCCCTGGAGATGAACATATTCAAGTCCATCAGTACTTCCCGTTTCATTTTCAAATGAATCATGCTCATTTCTTTGACCAAGCGTCTACCAACCGTATCAAAATAGACCAATAACCATCTAAAAAGACTTCTATAAATGGGGGAACTAAAATGGAAAAATTATTAATTCTGTTAGCAATGCTCACCGTAATCATCGCAGGCTGCGGCAAAAACAGTTCAACAAGCGGCAACAGCAGCGATTCTTCTAAAAAAGTAACCATTAACTTTACGCATTGGCGAGGAGAAGATACGAAAGCCTTTGACTCTATCATTCAGCAATTTGAAAAGAAAAACCCAAATATTGATGTAGAAATGACCGTCTTTCCTTCTGATTCATATCAATCACAAATTCAAGGATCTCTACTATCTGGAGAAGGTATCGACGTATTTGCTAGTTTTCCAGGAAGTCAATTTGAAACGATTCGTAAAGCAAATGGTTTTGCAAAGCTGGACGACCAAAGCTTGATCAACAAATTTGACGAAAAGCTAATTGAAGCGGGTAAAGCGGTTAATACGCAATATGCTCTTCCTTATCAGCTGGTCTATAACATCCCTGTCTATAACAAAGGCCTCTTTGAAAAACTAAATTTAGATGTTCCTAAAGACTGGAATAGCTTTTTAAAAACAGCTGAAACATTAAAGAAAAATGGATACACGCCGATTTTATTTTCAGGAGACGTAAGTCCTTCTCAATTTATTAACCCGATGATTATGAATAACGAACCTACAAATAACGCCCTCCACAAAGTAGAAACAGGCAAGCGTAAGCTAACTGATGAATGGTTTGTCAAAACACTATCTCAAATTAAAGAATTAAATGATAAAGGTTATTTCCAAAAAGATGCTCTTGGTACAAAAAAAGAAAGTGCTGCAGCTCTCTTTGCCCAGGAAAAAGGCGCAATGCTTGCTCAGGGTTCTTATATGATGGCTACAGTCAAACAGCAAAATCCAAAGATTGAACAAGGGTTGCTTGCACCGATTACAGTGGATCAAGATAAAGCAAAATACGAAGGTGTTCATACCACGACATTTTTATTAGGTGTTGCTGAAAAATCAAAACACAAAGAAGCTGCTGAGAAATTTTTAACTTTCCTTGCAGATCCAAAGATTTCTTCTGAATATGCAAATGCTACTGGCCAGTTATTAACGGTCAAAGACGTGAAATATGATTCACCTGAACTCGAAGAAAGTGCGAAGTGGAAAGACAAAAAAACGGTCTTCCAACCTCGATTTACGATTTTAAATGAACGCGTATCAAAAGCTGTTGAAACATCTGTACAAGACGTACTGTCCGGTATGTCAGCGAAAAAAGCTGCTGAAAAAGCACAAGGAGAGGTAGAACGTGTCGCTAAAAACTAATACGTCTATTCAAGAAGAAGAAAAGAGAACCCCTTTGTTCTCTTTTCCTCTCTTTTCATTTAAAACGATTTCTACAAGCAAACATCTATGGTTGTTTTTACTTCCGGGTTTTGTCATATATACTGTTTTCTTTGCATTACCAACGCTTTCTGCTTTGTTTTTAAGCACAACTGATTGGAATGGGTTGTCTTCTCAGTTTTCATTTGTAGGGTTTCAAAACTTCAAAGAAATTTTAACAAATGATGCTATTTTCACACAGTCTCTTACAAACAACTTAAAGTTCACGATTGGCGTGCTGATCTTTCAAACGTTATTAAGCTTAGGCTTTGCGCTCTTGCTTTATAAAAACTCTGCATGGAATACCTTTTATCGCTCACTCTTTTTTGTCCCTACGATTATTTCGTCCGTGTCGATTGCGTTCACGTGGAACTTTATGTATGACCCTAATATTGGAGGAGTTAACTTATTTTTAAGTAAAATAGGCCTCGAGCATTGGACACAGTCTTGGGTTGGAAATGGAGATATCGCAATTTACAGCTTGGCTTTTGTACAATTTTGGGCGCATACTGGTCAAATGCTTATTATTTTTGTAGCTGGAATTCAAGCTATTCCCAGTGAGTTATATGAAGCTGCTAGTATTGATGGGGCATCACGCTGGCAAAAATTCAAGCGCATTACGTGGCCTCTTTTAGCTCCAGCTACGACAATGGTTGTAGCTTATACGACTATACAAAGTTTTAAAGCATTTGATTTAATCATCGCAATGACAAATGGAGGTCCCTCCAACTCAACTGAAATTCTTTCGACACTTCTTTACCACGAAGCTTTTATTAATTTTCGTTTTGGCTATGCTTCTGCCATTTCAATTGTATTTATGATTGTAATTGCTGTTTTAACGTTTCTTCAATTTCGCGTACTTCGCCTTACAAAAATATAAAAGGAGATTCTTGTATGAAACAAAACCCATTCAGACAACTGATTTTAGGGATGTACGGTCTAATCATTCTGTTGCCCTTAAGCCTGGTTTTATTAACAACCTTTAAAACAACGCCTGAACTTTACAGCAACCCAACCGGATTACCAGCAAGCTGGAATATTGAAAATTATAAACAGCTGCTCATTAATGAACCTATCTTTGGCTATGTTAAAAACAGCGTCATTGTTACCGTCTTTAGCACGTTTTTCATCCTATGGTTTTCAAGCATGATTGCTTACGCTATTATTCAGCTTCCTCAAAGGCTTGGATGGATTGTATACGGCTTTTTTGTTTGCGGAATGATCGTCCCTACTCAAGTCAATATGATTCCTGTCTTTTTACTGATGAATAAACTCGGGCTCGTCAATACGCTAACAGGCGTCATTATCGTCTCCATAAGTTTTTTGCTTCCAATCGGTGTGTTTATTATAACGGGGTTTATGAAAAATTTTCCAAAGGAACTATTCGAAGCTGCTCGCATCGACGGAGCATCAGAGTGGAAAATATATTCAAAAATTGCTCTTCGACTCTCGATACCATCAATGGCTACGGTAGGAATTTTTTCATTTGTGATTGTGTGGAATGATCTGTTATTCCCTTTGCTATTGTTAAAATCTAAAGAAGTAAAAACGCTTCCTATTGCCTTATTGGACTTTCAAGGGGAATTTCTGACCAATTACCCTATGCTCTTTTCGGCAGTTGTTCTTTCTTCTATTCCATTGTTGATTGCGTACGTGTTTTTGCAAAAACATTTCATTTCAGGAATGACGTCTGGGGCATTAAAATAGCAGGAAAAAAATTGAGTTTTCCTGCCTGCTTCTTTATTCTATAGAATTATTTCTCAAAGCACCCTGAGGTTTTTTGTTTCTCCGATACAAAGTATTGGTAAACATATATTAAAACAGCTTTCAGCAGAAAGACACCTAGAAGATGGTACTCTTTAAATGTTTCTACCTTAAAAAGATGTGCACGACTCATAGCTCGTTGAAAAGGATAAACAAAAAAATGTATCTACAACTGCATTTAACAACATATATTTCCTAAACTATCCGTATGTGTACCTTTTAATCCATAAAGAACCTGCTAAAAATAGACCTAATAGTAAAGCAGCTTCACCTGGTAGATATCAATGGGTATGGTTGGGGAATATCCACCACTTCTTTTTTTCAGCAACATAGCTTTCAATCATAATTAAAAAAGAAATAGGCTAAGTATTTTTCGTTTCAAGTCTTCTATAAAGAAGAAATCAATACATATATTGTACTGCTACTCGCCCATACTATAAAAAACATAATGGGGTGAGTATATGCATGATTATTATGATGGACTATATAAATACCTGCTTAATGCTACATTTTGGTTTATTTTATTAATTGTCGTGCTCGGTATAGGCATGTTCGGAATGCTAGCTTATCGGGGTTCGAAAAAGAAATAACGCACAAAAGCCAAGCGGTTTTTACACCGCTTGGCTTTTGTATTATTGATCGTTGCGTGGAGGACGAGGTCCCCAATATTGATAGTAATCTGTTTTAATAAATCCGTTAAACAATTTACGTTTTTTCGTCGCTTTTTTACCATAGTACTGTTCAAACTGCTCATGAGATGTAAGCATGTAAATAGACCACGTATCAAGCTTAGAAAACGCCTCGCCCATTTCAGCGTACATTTTTTCAACAGAAGGACGGTCGCTTAAACGTTCACCGTACGGAGGGTTACCGATAATGATTCCATATTCTTTTGGCGTAGTGAAATCGCGCACTTGCATTTGTTTAAATTGAATTAAATCTCCAAGCCCTGCTTCAAATGCATTTTGTTCTGCTACTTTTACCATACGATGGTCAATATCATGGCCAGCGATATCAAGCACTTGATCGTAGTTGGCTAAGTCTTCCGCTTCTTCGCGCGCTTTGTCCCAAATACTTGCTGACATCCACGGCCACTCTTCTGATAAGAAGTCACGATTAAATCCTGGTGCAATGTTTTGACCGATAAGCGCTGCTTCGATGGCAATTGTACCAGAACCGCAGAAAACATCGACAAACGGACGATTCGCATTCCACGGCGTTAGCATAATTAAAGCTGCCGCCAGTGTTTCTTTTAACGGCGCTTCCCCTTGTCCAACGCGATATCCGCGCTTATGAAGTCCTGCACCGCTCGCGTCAATTGTTAATGTGGCAACATCTTTCAATAGCGCTACTTCAATTTTAAACGTTGACCCCGTTTCTTCGAGCCAACCTGTTGTTTTTTTATAATGTTTTTTCATGCTGTCAACAATTGCTTTTTTTACAATACTTTGACAATCTGATACGCTGAACAATTTAGATTTAACTGATTTTCCGGATACAGGAAACTGTGCATCTACTGGCAAATAATCTCCCCAGTTTAATGCTTTTGTTTGTTCAAAAAGCTCATCAAACGTACGAGCTTTGAACTGTCCAACCTGCACTTTAATTCGATCTGCTGTACGAAGCCATAAATTGCAGCGAGCGATTGCGAGTTCGTCTCCTTCAAAGATAACCTTGCCATTATCTACTTCACATTCATATCCTAAAGCACGCACTTCTTTAGCGACCAGTGCTTCAATTCCCATTGCTGCTGTTGCAATAATTTTATATTTCGCCATTTTTCAACCTCATTTTGTTTCTAATTATCTACACTAAGTGTAAAAGTACCATATACATGCGCCTTAGTCAAAGCTTTCTCCGTCTTTTTGTTAAAATGCAGAAACTGCTGGCTCTTTGTAGAGCCAGCAGTTTCTTTATACATGTTACATATAAATTTGTTTTTAAAAGCTTTTCACTTCAAAAGCGCGCAATCGGTTGCTCAACTCATTTATGAAAGTAAGTATACACGTGTTTCATATGGGTGCAGCGTACATTTTTTAAGCGTTTCGTTTGTATCCAACGAATAATTATGAATCAGTAATTCTATGTTTGCAAATGAGCTCTCTGACGGGAACTCGAAGGTTTGATTATTCGGTGACATATTACAAATAACAACAGCGGTTTTGCCTTCTAATGATCGCGTATACGCGTAGATAGCGGGATCTTCCTCTGCCAACAGCTTATAAGATCCATACACCAGCACATCGTGTTGTTTTCTAATTTTAATAAGCTGTTTGTAAAAATTCAGTACCGAGTCTTTATCACATTTCTGCTCTTCTACGTTAATATCTACATAATTTGGATTTACCTTCATCCAAGGGTCTCCAGTAGAAAATCCTGCATTTCTTTCTGTATTCCACTGCATTGGGGTTCTTGAATTATCGCGTCCTGTTTCCCAAATAACTTTCATAATCTCTTCATGTGAATCGCCTTTTTCACGCTGAATACGGTAGTAGTTAATCATACCAACATCATCGTAATCGTCAATAGAATCAAACTTAACATTGGTCATTCCAATTTCTTGTCCTTGATAAATAAACGGTGTTCCTTTCATTAAAAAGTATAGTGCGGCTAAGCACTTTGCGCTTTCCACTCGGTAAGCTACGCTGCCAAATTTATTTACAGAACGAATTTGGTCATGATTTTCTAAATATAAAGCGTTCCAGCCGTTGATTTCTTCTAAACCATTTTGCCAGTTAGTTAAAATCGTTTTTAGCTCGATTAAATCCAGCGGTTTTTCTTCTCCTTTATCCCACAGCCCCATATGCTCGAACTGAAAAATCATATTGAAGTTTCCGCCTTCTTCAGCTACCCACTCATCTGCGCTGTCCGATGTTACGCCATTTGCCTCTCCAACCGTCATAATATCGTATTTGGCAAACGTATTTTCTTTTAGCTCTTTTAAATGTTCTTGAATCCCAGGTCGATTCATATGCCCTTCAAACGATGGCACATAATCGAGCTTTTCAGGGTTCGGTAGATCGGGGAAGCCTGCCACTTTTTTAATATGCGAAATAGCATCTACACGAAAACCGTCAATTCCTTTATCTAACCACCAGTTAACCATTTCATAAAGCTCATGGCGTACTTTTTCATTTTCCCAGTTTAAATCGGGCTGTTTTTTAGAAAATACGTGCATGTAATATTCTTTTGTCTTTTCGTCGAACTCCCAAGCTGATCCGCTAAAAATAGATTCCCAGTTATTTGGCTCTTTTCCATCTTTACCTTCGTGCCAGATATAATAATCGCGATATGGATTTTCTTTAGAAGATCTAGATTCTACAAACCAAGGGTGTTCATCTGAAGTATGATTAATAACTAAATCCATAATCAGTTTCATTCCGCGATGGTGAACTTCATCTAGCAGCTCATCAAAGTCTTCCATTGTTCCGAAATCTTTCATAATATCTTTATAATCACTGATATCGTAGCCATTATCATCATTAGGAGACTGATAAATCGGGCAGATCCAAATGACATCAATTCCAAGATCAGATAAATAATCTAACTTTGAAATAACCCCTTGAATGTCACCTATTCCGTCACCGTTTGAATCCATGAAGCTTCGCGGGTAGATTTGATACGCAACAGCTTCTTTCCACCATTTCTTTTCCATGTGCTCAACCCCTCAAAATCGTGCTTTTACGTAAGCGTTCGCATTTACGCATATCGCTATTTTATAATGAATACCTGCAAAAAAATAGGTTTTTTCACAAAAAAAATCGTTATTCTCTTTCGAATAACGATTTTCACTCTGCTAATTTATGTTTAAAAGCATAGATGACTGCTTGAGTCCGGTCCTGTACATCTAGCTTACTTAATAAATTGCTTACATGTGTTTTTACCGTCTTTAGCGCAATAAATAATTCATCTGCAATCTCTTGATTTGTTTTACCTTGTGTCATTAGGAGTAAAATTTCCATTTCACGAGCCGTCAGCTCTTCGTGAGGTAAAGATGGTTTTCTCATTTTAGACATCATTTTACCGGTAACTTCGGGCTCTAATACAGATTGTCCCTCATATGTACGGCGAATAGCAGCTGCAATTTCTCCTGCTTTAGACGTTTTTAATAAGTAGCTTGTTGCCCCCGCCTCTAGAGCAGGGTATACTTTTTCATCATCTAGAAAGCTAGTGACAATAATTACTTTTGCTTCTGGCCACTGCTTAATAAGTTGTTTTGTCGCTTCAATCCCGTCCATTTCTTCCATAACTAAATCCATTAAAATAATATCCGGGCGCAGCTGAAGCCCTAATTCAACGGCTTCTTGGCCATTTGTCGCTTCAGCTATTACATGAATGTCTGTTTGAGCCGACAAATATGCTCCTACGCCAATTCGAACCATCTCGTGATCATCTACTAACAGTACATTAATCATTTTGCTTTCCCCCTCTTTCTACTAACGGTACTTTTACCTCTAGTTTTGTTCCTTTGTCGGGCAGACTAATAATTTTTAATATGCCTCCAATTTCAACTGCGCGCTCATACATATTTTGCAGACCGTACGATCCGACTTTTTCCTTTTCTACATCAAAGCCAACTCCATTATCAACAATACGTAAAATAATGGAAAAGTCACGTTTAATCAGCAGTACATCTAAAGCTGTTGCATTTGCATGACGGAGCGTATTTGATACGGATTCCTGCAAAATTCTAAACAAGTGGTCTTCAATGCCTTTATCTAGTTCAAACCCTTCTATTTTCCAATTTAATTCAAGCGGTACTTTTTGGGCAAGCTCATTCATCAGTTCTTTCATTCCGGTCTGTAACGATTTTCCTTTTAATGCTGCTGGTCGAAGATGAAGAAGCAAAGCCCTCATTTCAAGCTGTGATTGATTAATCATTTTTTCGACCATCTTTAATTGCTTAGCTTCAGAGTCTTGTAGCGTAAGGTTGGATTCCGTAATAGCAGACATAAGCATCGAAGCGGCAAATAGCTGCTGACTAACGGAGTCATGCAGTTCTCTGGCAAGCCTATTTCGTTCCTGGGAAACAATTTCTTGCACTTGCTTTTGCTGATTTTCTACTTTTTCCGTTGCCATCTTTTGAGATTGCTGCGCTTGCAGAATCATTTTATCATCTACTTTGTTTAAACGGCTTATAATTCGAGACGTTTCTTGAATAAGCGGTTCATTTGCCGACATATGCCGCTGGCCATTTTCTATTTCATATAATCGGTTTTCGACATATGTCCACTGCTGTCTCCACATAAACCCCATGATTCCTCCAATCACACTTCCAATCGTAAGGCTTAGACTGAAGGAAAACAGTACAAAAGGCATGCCGAATACGCTTGTTTTCCATAAGTCGCTAAAGTGAAAAACAGGGTATGCAAAAAACACTGTAAGGAGCACGGATAGAAATACAAAGAAGCTTGAGAAAATTCCCCATAATAACTGCCGTTGAAGAATACTCATATCCTTTGCACCTCTAAATCTCCAATCACAACAGTTGTAACAATCTTCACCCTATGGGCAGATTGATCAAACTCTTCTGTTTTGATTGACAAATTTTCATTGAACGAAAAGCCCCGCTGATTTCCAAAAACCGTTACGTTTCCTGCTAGTTTAGAATGATTCACAGATACTTCTGTTTCATAAGGAATGAGCACTTTAATATTTCCAAACACTTGACGAATAAAAATAACCGCATCGCCTTTTGGTAGAACCGTATTGCTTAAATCAATAACAATGTCTCCCCATACGCTTTGAATATTAATATCATCCCATTCGTATACTGAGTCTTCGGTTCTTTGACTCCCAAGAAGTTTGTTCGTCAGAACCGGTCGGACTTGCACCAAGCTTTGGTTCGGCTGCTGTGTAAACTCGCCAGTTGGTCTGAATTCAACCGGATGCTTTCTTGATTGAACAAATCTAAGTAAAAAATACAGAAAAAGAGCAATAACTAAGAACTTAAATGCAACCGTATTAAATATATTTAATACAAGTCCAATAACACCAATCCAGAATAAAATGCGCCCTAGTTTTCTTCTCATTTTTTTTCGCCCAATATACATGAACGCACCGGCAATTAATACAGAAAAGATCAAGCCGCTGTGAAAAAACATAATTTCAATAAACAGGACAAATAAACTGCAAATAAAAATGAACATAAGAGATTCTGTTTTGTTTACGCTTTGCACAGCTCCCTCTCCTTTCTCTTCGTAGATGACATAGCGTTCTTTGGATGCTACTCCTGCATACATCTATTCTCTCACCTTAAAAAGACGCAGAAATCTACGCCTTTTTTAGAATACCATGTTTTATGCAGAAACACTGATTTTTTATGAGGATTTTACTCTTTTTTCTAATTCAGCAATCTTGCTGTCTACCGTTTGTCTATAGTAATTTGTATTAATTTGATTTTCAAGCTGGTCAATATAGTTTTCCATTTCATTAAACTGGCTGTAAGGCGCATAAGATGATTCTGTTTTCATTACTGAATTCATACGATGGTGCGCACGGGCAATATTTTCACGTCCCATTAGCTCCATACGGCGAATATGCATATCTTTTACCTTATGATTCATTTCTTCATACTTTCGTTCAAGCTCCTCTAGCTGTTTCGATGCCTCTTCATAAGATTCTTTTACACGCTTCGCTCTCTCTTCATAATGAGCATGTTCTTTTAAAATAAATTCATGTAATTCTACTTCTTCCGCTTCTTGTGCCACTTGTGCTTGCTCATGACGTTTTTTCATCATATCAAGCGCCATGTGGTACTCGCGATTAAACTGCTCCTTTAACGTGTACTGTCTCTCAACAAGCTGCCTTACCTTTTCTGTCTCTTGCTCGCATTGGCGCAAATAGTGATTTAATGCAGCAATTGGATTCTTTTGTTCTTTGTGATCAAGTAATTGATGAAGATCTGCAGAAATCGTTTCTTTCATTCGAGTAAATAAGTTTCTCATTTTGTTCATCTCCTTAGATAATGACGTAAAATTTTATTATTTTTGATTTAAGTCAGCCCACTGACGTTCAAAATGCGTAAACGGATCTTCTTTTTCCGTTTTTCTTGGGCTGCTGTTCCACTTTTTATATACAATATAAAGTACTACTGCTGCAATGATACCAGCAAGGGCTGGGAGATTTGACACGGTTGTTAGAAGTACGACAACACCAATAAATCCCCAAAGCCATTTTTTAAAGGGGGTCTCTGCTCTAACGAACCCTTTAAATGCTAGATACAAAATAACCAAGCCAAGCGCAAGCCCTACCATCGGACCGGCATTTGCAAGAAGAACGATAGCAGCTACCGCTCCAATCAAAAACAAACCAACTTTTTTCATTTTGTTTCCTCCTTTCGCTTCTCTATATACTTAGTTTAAGGATTATGACGTTTTTTCAAAACGAGCTAGAGCTTTATTTTCTTCTAAGACCTCAGGCTGATAACAAGGTCAGCCTGATTGTATAAAAAAGAGATTGAGACATAACGAAATCGATCCCATCTAAAGACCAACAAATGGGATAAATGAGCTAGTAGGGATTACTTGTTACACCGCTGTTGATTTCCGTGCAAGGCTTCGCTTTCTGCGGGCGGCCGATGAGCCTCCTCGTCGCTTGCGCTCCTGCGGGGTCTCATCGTTCCGCATTTCCCGCAGGAGTCTTCGCCTTGCCCTCCAATCAACTGCTAGAAGCAACTAAACACGTTAAATCTACGTTCACCATAACAACAAAAAAACCGAACTATCAATCAATATTTTTGATTAACAGTCCGGTTATTACTTCAATTAAAGTCCTAGCCCTTTTTTGACATAAAAAAGCTCTTCCATTATAGGAAGAGCTGTGTTGGATTAAAATATAGTGTCTAACAACAAGTGTCGATTGCTTTTCAATAACGTTCTGTAAGCCATGTTTTGTACCATTGTACTGCAAGCGGCTAGCTACCTCGTACTCCGGTGGCAATTATCTATCTACAAAATGTAACCATTTTGTCTTTCCTTCCGTTCAATTCCATCCAGAAAGTTCCCCTACCATTATTTGGGTTTCTCGCTCGAGGGGTTTACCTCGTTCCACTCTTATCATTTCTGATAAGACTTCGTCACTGTGGCACTTTCAGAGTAGTCAAGCCATATCTTAGAAAGACTTAGGCTTTTTCCCCGCCGTTAGCTTTTAACAGCTACCCTAGCTTATGACTTCGCTAGGCACGAACACTACAGACATCGCAGTCTGTGCGAGCATGGACTTTCCTCTACATCCTCATATGTGATGCAGCAATTACCCGAACGTTATTGATAACGACTTTCCTTAGTATAATAAAAATAGGAGTTGAATGCAACTCCTATTTTTAGGTTATTCGTATAATTTACTTCCAAACACATGTTTTTCTAAGTTTGACAAACGTTTTAAAATATCAAAGTTTGTCGTACCCGCTTGCTGCTGCTGTTGAGCAGGCGGCGGGGTAAACGAAGGTTGTTGCGGCTTTTTAGATAACTCTTCTACTTGCTTTTTTAAGCGTAAATTTTCAGTTTGTAATGCTTCAATTTCTTCATGAAATGCTTCATAATCTTTAATAACGGAATCTAGATACTTATCTACTTCTTCTTGATTATAGCCTCTCATGCCTGTTTTGAATTCTTTTTCTAAAATTTCTTTGGCCGTTAAACGAATTTTATCAGCTAACATCTCTATCACCTCAAATACGATAAACCTTATCTTTATTATAATTCATTTTTTCAAAAATAGCTTCAAAAGTCAATTTATCTTTTAAAATGTTTCGTCAAATGGCGTTAAAAAGCCGAAAATTTTTCTTCATCCACAATATCTTGTAAGTCGTGAGACGTAACCATTATAATAGGATATTCTTCTCGTTCAGCACGTTTTTTAGCCGTTTCTAACATATATTTAGGACTTCCTTCGTGCTCTTCATCGTAAACTAAACAAATACCTTCACTTTTTTCTACTAAAAATTGATTTTTTAACCGAAACTGTGCCGGACTTTCATATTTCTTTTTTGTAATGCTATCTACATAATCTGCTTGACTTAAAACGAATTCATACAATTCTTTATTCACATCGTTCCACTTTTCTTCCTGCTCTAAAAACGGTGTTAAAACAGCTAACTGAAGCTCAGGATAATCAAGCTGAAGATCAAATACCACTTCCGCTGCCCAAATCTCTACTCCTAGCTGACCACTAATCAATACCCATTCTAACCCACCTTCTACTAATTCCTGTATTTTTTTATATAGCGCTTTTTTTATGTATGTAATCCCTTGATGTTTTTCATTAAAAATCCCAAGTTCGAATGGCTTATAACCGGTAATTGTTAACACCTTCATTGTATAACTCCTTTATAACAAAATAGAATAGGAACTGATGTAATCAGCTCCTATTAACGTACATTATCTAAAATACCCTGAATTAGGTCCTTGATGCGCGCCTTTTGTATGACAGCTTCCTTGGCCACAACCTTTGTGTCCCGGATAACTAGCGCCTGCTACTTGACCTGGGTAGCCTCCCATTTGACCTGGATAGCCTGCTCCACCTGCTTGACCTGGGTAGCCTCCCATTTGACCTGGATAGCCTGCTCCACCTACTTGACCTGGGTAGCCTCCCATTTGACCTGGATAGCCTGCTCCACCTACTTGAGTTGGGTATTGCTGCGCACCGCCAAAAAACTGTTGATTTGAAGTTTCATTTACAACAGATTGCGTTTGCGGGAAGTAATGCACGTGCTTCACATTTGTATGGTTCACCAATGTATTATGGCTTGGATGAATGTGAGGTACAACTACCTCCTGAGAAGTAAACTGCGTGCAACATTTTGTTGGATGCACAATTGGTGGCATACATTTTGTTGGTCTTGGATACATATCCTTTTTCCCCTTTCACTGTTTAGTTATTACACTATTACAGTATGTAAAGGGTAGTGTACATGTACTAAGACAAACACCTATTTTTGGCCTACATAAAGGAGTTATAAGAATTTTTCAAACTGCTTAAGACAATTACTGTTAAACAAATTAATGCGAAAAATGATACTAAAATCACATTTTTCATGGGGCCTCTCTCCATCTCACCAAAGTTCTGTTTTTAAGCTGTAAGAATAAGTCTTACATTGACTAATTTTATCAATGACTGAAAAATAGAACAATATAAAACATCGACAAAACAAAAGAATAATAATTCTGAATATTTAAAAATAAATCTGCTAAAGTCTATGCTTTAGCAGATTTATTTTTAAGTCTAAGAAGTCTTTTTTTCAGCACTTCTTCGGACATTTTTTTAGCCATTCCTCTAAGTTGACTCCACTTCTCCAAGGCTAGCTCAGTATATAGAAGAGCTTTATGAACATCTTTAAGACGATGTTCATAAATTTTAGCTAGCTCAACCAGTGCTTCTATAGCAACGTCACCTTCAGATGTTTGAACCAGCGGTTCAAACATCTCCACTGCCTGTTTCCAACTCTTCTCTTTTTTATAATGATAAGCCATAGCTAGCTGAGCTTTTTCATGCTCTTCTTTTTCTTTTTCTGCTACACCTTGATAAAGAGAAAAAGCATGCTTGTTCTCTCCTAACTGCTCATACCACCTTGCTACTTCGTATGTTTCTTTTTCCGTAAACTCCTCACTAGTAAGGAGATGTTTTGATAAATGAATATATAACGTAATAAGTGATAAAATATCATGTTCATTATGTTTCATAATATCGAATAAGCCTCTTGGATTTTTTGTTTCAATAAAGTCGAAATAAATCATGGGAGCTAAGAAACCTGGAATATCATCAACTCGTTCGATTCCAAGTATTTCTTTTTCGACATTCGCCAGTTTAACCGAGTTCATCTTATGTTTCCACAGCCTTCTTGAAGCATGCAATAAATCAAAGTGGCCAAACTTAGGCAGCTTGGGCAAGTGATCTCTTAATAGCGTATGGCGAGTCTTCACATGGGGCCAATCGAAAGATTTCCCGTTGTAAGTCACAAGCGTTGTATAGTCTACTTCTTTTAAAAAACTTTCGTAAAATGCTACTTCTCCACTCGGCTCCGTTAATATATGTTGACGAAAAACCACAGAATCTTTTAGCACCCTTGCATATCCTAGCAAAAAAATAGTTGTCCCTGTTCCTGTACTAAGCCCCGTCGTTTCCGTATCAAAGAAAAATAAATCTGAATATGTGTGGCCTTTTGCTGAAAGCGGATGAGTAACTGTAGACCGATTCCATACCTCTACTATTTTTTTCAGCTCATTAAACTCATAATGGCCATGCTTGTAGTCAAGCGGATAAATGACTTCTCTGATCATACAGTAGCTGTCTTCAGCAAAATAAGGGGCCGCATCATTTCCCTTCCACTCCTGCTCATATGGAATAGACGCGCTCGTAGTCCGCTTTCGCTTATTTTCAACCGGCGGCTTTGCTTCTGTAACATGAAAATGCTTTTTCATACGGTTTAATTTATTTTTAAAAGACACGATTTCACCTACTTTGCAGTTGTTGTAGCAGCACGAGCGCATCGCTTTTTGCGTGTTCTCCTTGTGCTTCCATACCGATACAAGACGGACAGCCGCTTTCGCAAGAACAATTTACAATTAGCTGATTGGTCTGACTGAGCACATCATTCATTTGTTCATATACTTTGTCGCTTAGTCCAATACCGCCCGGATATCGATCATATAAGAAGATAGTTGGCTGTTCGTTGTGAACCGCTTTTATCTGAGGCACTACATGTAAATCAGACGGATCGCACATCACCATAAGCGGCGCAATCGACTGAATGGCATTTGCCACAGAAATGAGTGCTTGTTCCAATCGTTCTTCAGATTCGTGAAACTGTTCTTTGGCAAAGCTTAGCCACACGGCATTTGTATGAAGCTCTTCTTCCGGGAGTGAAATAGGGCCTGACCCTATGTTTTCATGCGTCTCAAATTTTATTTTTTTAAATATCGTAGCCATAGCGCTGACCATTACATCCCCATAACCGATTGAGTAGGTTCCTTCCAATCGCTCTTTATCAGCTTCTAGAACCTTCAAGTTAACCGCCAAATTTGCATCAGTAAAATAATCTACATCGACTTCACGAACATATGCTTTTTTCTCATCCCAGTCCAAGTATTCTACTTGATACTGAATGCCTTGATGCAAATAAATCGCCTCATCATGAAGAAGGGTCATGGCGCTAAAGCGATCCATTTCTCCAATTACTTTCACATTTGCCACGTCCGATTGATCAATGATGACGACATTTTCTTGAGATGCGGAGCGCAGACTGATGTTATGAGCTGGGAACGAATCACTCATCCAGTACCATTTGTCTCCGCTAAAATGAATCACTCGCTCTTCTTGTAAAAACTCTAGCACGTCTTCAATTTCTACCCCATCAAATGTTTCTCCCTGCTTAAACGGCAGTTCGTAGGAAGCGCATTTTAAATGATCGACTAAAATTACAAGGTTATCAGGATTAATTCGAGCTGTTTCTGGATTTCGGCTAAAAAAGTAATCCGGATGCTGAATCATGTACTGATCAAGCGGACTTGAACTTGCAACCATTACGATGACAGCTTCTCCGTGACGTCTTCCTGCTCGCCCAGCTTGCTGCCAAGCGCTTGCAACCGTGCCCGGGTAACCTGTCATCACACACACCTGCAGCTGGCCGATATCCACTCCTAGCTCTAAAGCATTCGTACTGACTACTCCGTAAATACTCCCCTCTCGAAGTCCTCTTTCTATTTCGCGTCGCTGTTTCGGTAAATATCCTCCGCGGTATCCTTGAATAGACTTATTCTGAAGCTGGTTTTTCACGAGCTCCTGCAGATACGTTAAGATAATTTCCACCCGTACGCGGCTTCTTGCAAATACAATTGTTTGAATTTTATTTTTCAAAAACTCGCCTGCAATATTTCGCACTTCAAGCGTAGCACTTCTTCTAATGTTTAACGGTTTATTAACAATAGGCGGGTTATAAAAAATAAAATGCTTGCGGCCACTAGGAGCTCCGTTGTTATCCACTAACGTCACATGAGCTCCAGTTAAATGTTCAGCGAGTTCTTTTGGATTCGCGATGGTCGCTGATGTACAAATAAAGATAGGATTACTTCCATAGTAGCGGCAGATTCGCTTTAACCGGCGTATGACGTTGGCTACATGGCTGCCAAAAACACCGCGGTACGTATGAAGTTCATCAATCACAATATACTTCAGGTTTTCAAACAGTGATACCCATTTAGTATGATGAGGTAAAATAGCTGAATGAAGCATATCTGGATTCGTAATAACGATATGGCCTGCTTTTCTTACCTTTTGGCGGATATTTGCCGGAGTATCTCCATCATACGTATAGCTATTGATTGGCACTTCCATTTCTTCAATGATTTCATTTAATTCACTTTTTTGATCTTGGGCAAGCGCTTTTGTTGGAAACAAATAAAGGGCTCTAGCCTGATCATTCTCCATAATACTCTGGAGTACCGGTAAGTTGTAGCACAATGTTTTCCCCGATGCTGTTGGCGTCACAGCCACAACATTCTTCTTGGCTGTCGCCAAATCAAACGCTGTTTTTTGATGCGTATAAAGCGAACCAATTCCTCGTCTCTCAAATGCTTCCCGTAGTTTCATATGCAAAGAAGATGGAAATGGCGCAGTTTTAGCTTCTTTCTCTTGGATTGTATGCCAATGAACAATATTTTGCTGATACAATGGATTCGTTTGCAAAATATCCATTACTTCTTGTAAGTTTTTTCGTATTCTCATTTTCATCACCTGCTTCTATTTTAACGAATGAACGTTCGATAGAAAACCATAAGTTTTTGTATGTTTTTGGTGAATTCGGACATGGTATTAATACAGTAAATTTTTCAAGGAGATGTTAAAAATGGGAAGCCCTTATCTTTGTCCTAGCTGCAAAACAAATCGAACACGCTTTAATATTATTGAACAAAATGCAAAACCTGTAAAAATGGATCCAAGAAGCGGAGAAGTCGTAGAAGAATATACAAACGATACACTCGACGCATTTCATGCTGCTTATAACGGACCGCAAAAACGCATTCAGTGCGGAGCTTGCGGATTAGTAGAAGATGAAACCATGTTTGTACGACATGCTGAATCGAATAAACTTCAATAAAAAAGGTGAGGCTCTTTGGCCTCACCTTTAATCATATGACTCTTAATGCCTTTCCTTTTTCTTGATTGAAAAGCAAGCATCTTCATCTAAAAATTCATGTTTTTTCTGATACAAACATGCTAAAATACCTAAAAAAGATATGGAGATGATTGTCATGTCATTTCTTCTTTCGCTTTTACCTTTCTCATTTCTGAAGAAGTTTCATTTCCCTTCAGGTAGAGAAGTTAATGAAGATAAAATGTTCGATAAAACGAATATAGAAACGCTTCAACAGAGAGTTAAGCTAGTTTCACTTGCTCTTGTCATTTCCTACCTTATTTATATAGGTTTTTCTTTACTTCAACATGCAGGAACACCTGAGTTCAGGCATACACTAATTGGTATTCATTTCACTAGTTTTGCTCTCTCTTCTCTTTATTTACTGCTCTATTATTTTAGTAAAAGAAAAGAACGGCTTGCTAACTACTTAAGCACCCTTGTATATGGCTATATATTTTATTACGTATTTGCTGCAGCACTTTCTACTATTAACAGTCAGCTTTTCACAGGTCGCGTAGACGTGTATATGATGCTTTTGATTTCCACAGCTGTTTTATGCCCTATGAAATTAAAACAGCTGTGCATCATTTTTATTCCTAACCATCTTTTTTTACTATACGGATTATCACGATATGCACCGGATTCTTTTTCCCTTATTTCAAAACAAATCAATACAACTGCAGCAGTTGCTATTGCTTTACTTGCCTCATACATTCTTTACAAATACCGTCACAAAGAATATATAAATCACTTACAGCTAAAAGAAAGCGAACACAATTTTTCTACGTTGTTCAAAATTAATCCATATCCTTTAATATTAACGAGATCATCCGACCACAAAGTGTTGCTCATTAACAATAAGGCTATTCATTTTTACAATCTTGTTTCTCAAGATCTTGATCAAATAGACGGATTTATTATATGTGCGCCTTCAGACGAAACCAATCTCGATACATTAATTCAAAAAGCGGATGCTGCCATGTATAAGCAAAACCATACGCGCGTTTCTTCTGCCTTAAAGTGAAAAACGAAAGTCCTTTTGCATAGCATTAAGTACATTCGCTAAATAGAATGATTAAGAAATAAATCCGTGCATGAACTACTCATGCACTTTCTTTCTTTGCAAGGAAAAACTATAATAGATAATGCAAGTATTTTACTGATATACAGAAAGGACGTACATATGTTTACAATTAAAGAATATACAGCTGAACAATTGCAGGATCCATTTGGTCTCCTTCTAGGTGAACGCTATGAATTCCACTTATACATTGAGGTAGAAGAAGAGGATGAATTATATACCGGTAACGACCTAGCTTTACGCGTAGTATATATTAAAGGCGAAGACAATACTTCAATTGCCCAAACTCATTTCTACGAAGTTTCAACAAATAAAGTATTAGACTTCGATCTTGAAGAAGAGGAAGAAGAAGCTGTAAAAGAGTTTTGCGGAAAGCATTTGCCTTCAGAGGAAGGTACACATAACGAGGAATAATCCAAAATAAGCTCTTTAAAAAGAGCTTATTTTGGATTTCGTTTTTCCATTAGCTTTTTAACGACTTCTTTTGGCTCCCAGCATGTAAACTGATAAGAAGGCCGAGTCTCATAGCCTAGTCTTTTGCACTGATACTTCATTCCCTCATCTAATTTAATACTTTGGAAATGTTGACATGTGGCACAGCAATGAAATGAATTCATGCCTTCTCTTCTCCCTTATTTCACTCTATTTCCTTAACCATACGAATAAAACAAACGAATTCGTACAAAAAAAGCTGCCTATCGGCAGCTTTCATATGTAGCGTTGAATTATAATTTTACAACATTCTCCGCTTGAGGTCCACGTTGGCCTTCAACGATTTCAAATTCAACTTTTTGGCCTTCTTCTAATGTTTTGAAGCCTTCAGATTGAATAGCTGAAAAATGAACAAATACGTCATTTTCGCCTGGTACTTCGATAAAACCGAAGCCTTTTTCACTGTTAAACCATTTTACTGTACCTGTAGTAGCCATGTAAAAAAACCTCCAAAAAATGTAAAAAATTTTAATATGTTACTCTATATTTACATTTATGCCGTAAATAAAAAATTCACATATTATAAAAGAGACCTACGCGAAGTAGATCTCCTTTATAACAAGTGAATTTTCACTAAATCTAATTCGAGTATGTGGTCAAAACGTAGTATTAATTACATTTATTAAATTTGTTTGCGTTTACATTATACTATAACTATATGTAGAATGCAAATATTCTGTCATTCTTGATGTATGCCTCATCCGTTTGCAAGATATCTATTTTCCTTACGTTAACATGTTGTCAATATGGGCGTCGATAATTTCTTTTCGTTTATTTTGCAGGGTCTCAAATAATAGCTTAGCTTCTTCCGAAGTTAACGCAAACCTTGTTGTTTCTTCATGGTTTTCTTCTTTTGTATGAAGAACAAATACACTTTGTTGGATTTCACTCATACATATCCCTCCTTTTTCGATAGTATAGGCTTTTTTGTATTTTTCATGTATGCTTCACACGTTTTTAACAAATTATAAGAAAGGTTAAAACTTATAAGGAGTGGTACTATCATGAAGAAATCGTTTTTGTTTGTTATAGGCTGTATGACAACTCTTTCTTTATTCGGCTGCAGTACAGCAGATCAAGGTAAAGATGGCGTCATTGATGATGATACAGTCCGCAACGTCACATATGAAAATGGGAACAATAAAACGAAAATGAATGACGTAAACGATACGCAAGACGTACAGCGTAATGAAAAAGAACAATATAATCAGTCTGGTGGAATGAGAGTAGCCGATGTGGCAGCTGATCGTATCGTAGCATTAAAAAACGTAAAAGATGCTAATGTAATCGTAACTGATCATACAGCTTATGTGGCAGCTGTATTAGACGATAATAAAGAAGGTAATCTCACCAAAGATATGGAACATAAGATTGCACATGAAGTAAGAAAAGCAGACGGCAGTGTTCATCGAGTTTTTGTATCAACAAACCCTGACTTTGTAAACCGTATGAACGGATATGTAGACAAGCTTCAAACCGGCAAACCGGTTTCTGGACTGTTTGACGAGTTTTCGGAAGTTGTTCGACGCGTGTTTCCAAATTCACGCTAATATACATGAATGTCAAAAGAGCATTTTATAAAATGCTCTTTTTATTTTACTTATTGCATAAAATATTGCATAAAAAATCCGCTTATAAATTTCTGAATATTTTTATTTTACTTTATTTTGGAAACGTTTTCATTTCTTTTGTATAAAGGTTTAGGGGATTTTAGACTTAGAAAATTTACGATTTTGTGGGTTGATAGTATAAGAAAAGTTTGTTAGTTTTAAAAACCATAAGATGTTTTCATGGGATGCATTACTTATCTCATGCATAAAAAGTGCATAAAGGGGAGATTTTGTGGATATTGGAGTTTATATTTCACTCGGCATTTATTTTGTGGGAATGCTCGGAATAGGATGGTATGCCTATACAAAAACCACTGAAGATGTAGCGGGCTATATGTTAGGAGGACGCGGACTAGGCCCAGCCGTTACCGCCCTTTCAGCTGGTGCTTCCGACATGAGTGGATGGATGTTAATGGGGCTTCCTGGATCTATGTATGTAACAGGCCTTTCTAGCGTATGGTTAGCGGTGGGATTGTCTATAGGTGCTTATTTAAACTATTTAATCCTCGCTCCGCGTCTTCGCACTTATACGGAAGTAGCGAACGACTCCATTACAATTCCAGACTTTTTTGAAAATCGATTTGGCGACCATAACAAAATTCTTCGAACGGTATCAGCGATTGTTATCTTTATCTTCTTCACTCTTTACACTTCAGCTGGTATGGTATCAGGCGGACGCTTATTTGAATCAGCATTTGATTTGCATTATCAAATTGGCTTGTTTGTAACAGCGTCTGTTGTTATTGCCTACACTCTTTTCGGTGGATTTTTAGCCGTTAGTTTAACAGATTTTGTTCAAGGTGTTATTATGTTTCTTGCTTTAGTTTTGGTACCCATTGTAGCTTTCACCGATGTCGGAGGCGTCAATACAACAATGGATATTGTACAGGAAGTTAATCCAACATACCTTGACATCTTTAAGGGCACAACCGCTTTAGGTATTATATCTTTCTTAGCCTGGGGACTTGGCTATTTTGGACAGCCTCATATTATCGTTCGCTTTATGGCTATCTCTTCTGTTAAGGAATTAAAACCCGCACGCCGTATCGGAATGAGCTGGATGATTATTTCTATTATGGGTGCGATGCTGACAGGACTTGTGGGAATTGCATATGTAGAAAAAACGGGTATGAAGCTAGCAGATCCTGAAACTATTTTTATTAAATTTGCAGATATACTTTTTAACCCTTTAATCACCGGTTTTTTATATGCTGCTTTATTAGCTGCGATTATGAGTACTATTTCTTCTCAGCTACTTGTAACGGCAAGCTCCGTTACAGAAGACTTTTACAAAACATTTTTTCGTCGTCAAGCCTCTGACAAAGAGCTTGTGACTGTGGGAAGAGCTGCAGTTTTAGGCGTTGCAATTATCGCTATTTTGCTGTCTTTGAGACCTAGTGATACCATTTTAGGATTGGTTGGCTATGCTTGGGCTGGATTTGGTTCTGCTTTTGGTCCTGCTATTCTGCTGAGTCTGTATTGGAAGCGTATGACACGATGGGGAGCACTTGCAGGTATGATTGTAGGCGCTATCACTGTATTGATTTGGGTGAACGTACCGACTTTAAAAGATGCTCTTTATGAAATGATTCCTGGGTTCTTTTTAAGTCTGTTAGCCGTCATCATCGTAAGTTTAATAACAAAGAAACCATCAAACGATGTTCAAAATCAGTTTATTGAAATGAAGGAAATTTTAATCCAAGAATCGAAATAAACAAAAAAGTACACAAGTTTTTACTTGTGTACTTTTTTGTTTTTAATCTCCATTTCTTATCATATATATACTAAAGATCAGTAAAGGAGGTTTTTTTGTATGCAACATTCTTATTTCCCTTATGAACCTACACAACAACTGCGCGTAGATACACAAAATAGAGAAATTAAAGTAATTGGTGAAGGAAGTGCTGCAGCACTTCCCAACGAAATTTCCATGACGATTGGAACTCGCACGGAGAATCAAAACGTTCAAGAAGCCTTAAAAGAAAATTCAACTGTCTCAAACACTCTGCTGCAAGAAATGAAAAACCTTGGAATTAACGAACAGCAAATTGAAACGGCTTCCTTTACCATAAATCCTAAATATGATTACAGCGATGGCAAATCTACTCTTGTAGGATACGAAGTACAGCACTTGTTTAGGGTAAGAGTGCAAGATGTAAAACAAGCGGGCGACGTCTATAACGCTACGTTTTCGAGCGGAGCCAATGTAGCACAAGACCTGCAATTTCACGTTACAAATGATGATAAATATGAACAAGAAGCAATTAGCAAAGCATTGCTTAACGCTAAAGAAAAAGCCTTTACCATTGCCAACACGCTGCAGCTCCCTATTAACCAAATACCTATTTTAATCGAAGAAGGCCCCGTCTATCAGTCATCTGGATCCTCGCCTAAGTTATTAGCAGCCTCTCCCCCTATTCAAGCTCAGTCCTTGACTGTATCCGCTTCTGTAAAAGTTACGTACACGTATTAATACTTGTGGTAAACTATAAATTATTATAATGAAGAAACTAATCTAAAGGAGCTATTTGCACAATGACTTCTGAACATTTACTAGCAGCTTATCAGACCCTATGGTTGAACCGTTCGTTCACTTCTAAACAGGCCATGACAAGTGAAGATCAGCTTCACGAAGCTATTTTGAAAGATTTAAAGGATGAAATGACTCATCCACGCGTCCGCCAAACGCCGCATGTAAAATATCATCTTGGCATAAAAAGAATTCTAGACAGCAGTCTCTCCTCTGATGAAAAAGTTGCGCTTACGTCCCTATACACAAACCTTTTAGATAGCTGTATATAACGATAAAAAGGACTTCCTTAATGGAAGTCCTTTTCTTTATTTGATTAACGCGTTTTCTTCTAAGCTTTGAAAAACAGCGTTAAAGTCTTGCTTCAAATCCTCGAATTCCTCTAACCCTACTGAAAGCCGAAGAAGTGAGTCTGTAATTCCTTTTTCTTCACGTACTTCTTTTGGGATACTTGCATGAGACATCGTTGCAGGATGTGTTAGGATGGATTCAACTGCACCTAGACTAACGCCAATTGAAGCCAACTTAACTCCCTGCAAGATATGACGTGCTACTTTTTCATCCTGTACTTGGAAAGAAATCATAGCTCCGTATCCATTTGCTTGTTCTGAAATCAGCTTGTGGTCTGGATGACTTTTTAAGCCCGGGTAGTATACGCGGCTTACTAGAGATTGTTCTTCGAGCCACTTTGCAAACTGCAATGCTGTTTTTAACTGCTGATCTAAACGAACTTTTAATGTCTTGATTCCTCGAAGTAGCAAAAAACAATCCTGTGGTCCTAAGATGGCACCAAAAGCATTTTGTACAAACTTTACTTCTTCTGCTAGCTTTTCATCGCTTACGACAACTAGACCACCAATGACGTCACTGTGACCGCTGATATATTTTGTAGCACTATGGATTACAATATTTACACCAAGGTCAATCGGCTGCTGTAGATAAGGTGTTAAAAATGTGTTATCCACAATTGTAAGGATATTGTGTTCCTTCGCTAAACTTGCTACTGCTTTAATATCCGTTACGTATAAAAATGGATTTGAAGGGCTTTCGATATAAATAGCTCTCGTATCTTTTGTGATAGCTTCTTCTACTTTCTCAACCTTCGTTGTATCAACAAAGGTTGTTTTGATACCAAACTTTGAAAATAATCGTGTTAATACACGATATGTCCCGCCGTACGTATCGTGCGAAACTAAAATTTCATCTCCTGATTCAAAAATAGATAACACGGATGAGATAGCAGCCATACCTGATGAAAAAGCAAACCCAGCGTATCCATTTTCTAGCTGGGCAATGGTGGTTTCTAAAGCCTCGCGAGTTGGGTTTCCTGAACGAGAATAGTCATAGCGACCGTTGTTTGTCTCATCTTCTTGGTTAAATGTGGACACCTGATAAATAGGTACGTTAACCGCTCCAAAATGGCCGTCAATTCCTGTGTTTGCATGAATTAAATTCGTACCAAATCTATGTTTATTATTGTTTGTATGCATCAAATGCCTCCTTCAAGTCTTTAATTAAATCATCTGCATGCTCAATTCCAACTGATAATCGCAGTAAACAGTTTGTTACTCCGACACGATTCCGAATTTCCTCGGGAATATCAGCATGTGTTTGACGAGCAGGGAAGGTCATCAGACTCTCCACTCCTCCTAAGCTTTCCGCAAACGTAATGACCTTGACATTTTCTAAAAGTACGGACACAATGTCAGGGTGTGAAACAGCAAAAGAAACCATGCCTCCAAATCCAGTCGCTTGTTTCTTCATGATTTCATAGCCTGGATGTGTTTCAAGACCGGGATAATACACTTTTTCTACGAGATCATGGATAGTAAGCCAATTCGCAATTTTCAATGCGTTTTCGTTATGCTTTTCCATACGAAGCGCTAGTGTCTTAACCCCTCGCAATAACAACCAGCTATCTTGTGGACCTAAGATTGCCCCAGCTGCATTTTGATAAAAACGAATTCTCTCTCCTAAGCTACTACATCGAGCCACTACAAGACCAGCAACTACATCATTATGACCACCAATGTATTTGCTTGCACTATGTATCACAATATCTGCTCCGAGCTCTAAAGGACGCTGATAGTAAGGTGACATGAATGTATTGTCAACAATAGTAAGCAAATCATGCTGTTTAGCTAACGCAATAGCCTCTGGCAAATCAGTCACGTGCATCATTGGATTGGTAGGCGTTTCAATAAATAAAGCCTTCGTATTGGGAAGAAGCGCATCTTTTACTTGATCGAGGTGAGCTGTGTTGACGTACGAAACAGTAATTCCTTGCTCTGAAAAGATTTCATTTAGCACTCGGTACGTCCCTCCGTATAAATCCTCTGATACAATTAAATGATCTCCGTTTTTAAATAGTGCTAAAACTGCCATTACACCCGCCATTCCTGAAGCGAATGCTACTCCTACTTCTCCTTTTTCTAAAACTGCAATTGCTTCTTCCAATGCTGTACGAGTAGGGTTTGCCGTACGTGCGTAGTCAAATCCTGTACTTTGCCCTAAAGCAGGATGAGCAAATGTTGATGCTTGGTAAATGGGTGTTGTAATAGAACCTGTTGAAGGGTCACGACCTACTCCTGAACGAACTAATAAAGTTTCAATTTTCATCTATTTCTCTCCTTAACTTAAAATAAAAAACACTCTTCACAGATGGAAGAGTGTTCGTTTATACACGATTTCTCTCATCTGTTAGAACAATACTGATGTTCCACAGGAATTAGCACCGTTCAAATGAATGTCTCATTTGATGGTTGCCGGGCATCGCAGGGCCAGTCCCTCCGCCACTCTTGATAAGAGTTCTATATAATTGTTGTTGGTTAACGTTTGTTGTTAATAACTTTAATAAAGATTTTCTTTATTGTCAACATAATTTTCTAAAAAGTTTAAATCATCTCATTTGTTTATTCAATATACTTGTCCTAATAAGCGCATAAAAAAAGAGACGACAGCGAGGTCTCTTTTTCTAAGGTAAGTGCACAGATTTTACGTGAGCTAACTTCCAATACATACTTTCTCCATTTGCCGTAATTAATTCAATAATATTATTGGAAACTTCTTTAAGTACGCCAACTTTTTCTGATTGATCTCCTAAATCTAATACAACCAATTGATTTTCATATTTTTTAAGCTGCTCTTCAAAGTTTCTAACAAAAGGTGCAGAGGCAGGCCTTACCGGGAGCTCTTTGTCACTTAAAGAATAAGGGGTTAACTCGTTACTGTAAGGGGTAAGCCATTTTAAATGATGCAGAGAAACGAATACATTTTTATACACTGGAGAGTAAAACACAAGATAATCATTTAGCACGCTCGTAATATAACCATGTAATGACTTTCCTCCAGTTACGTAAATTTCAATAAATTTCCCTTTTGCCTGCTGTAAAATATTACGATAAGAAATCCGCTGACTTTCTTCTATTAAGTTCTCTTCTATTTCACGTATAACCGTATAGTCTTCTTCTGATACTTCTCGCAAACGATGCATGTGTAAAAGAGGAATATACAAATAATCATGTCCATTATACAAAATCATGACATCTAACCCTAGGTCAACAAGTCTGCCAATAAACTTAGTATTCCCTGAAATATCTACTTCTACAATTTTATTAATATAGCGATTTATACTCATTCTCCTCCCTCTTTCCTATATGACAGAAAAGGTGCTTTATAAGCACCTTTTTTGTTCTTATTCATTATGCTTTCCAACGATAATTTTTTGTTTGGATGACTTGCTCTCTTGACGCTGACGAGTGTGAATCTGTGCGACGGCTTTTTCCTGACGAATATGAATCTGTGCGGCGGCTTCTTCCTGTACGACCTTCCGGAACGCTCTCTGCTGATCCTCCGTCTTCAGTATTTGTATTTTCCTCTTTCTGCTCATCATCTTGATTATTATTTTGTTTAAAAGATCCTTTTGCTCCTACACAAATGGTTTTAACATGTCTTGGTTGTAAGCGTAATACTTGATTATCCTGAACAAGGGTAAAAGTGCCATTCCGACTTTGCACCAATACACCTTCTACAGCCTCTGGACCGCCGCCATTGATTGATACCCATTTGTGTGATAGATGAGTAAATAAATTATTAAAGGTTTTTGATTTCATATAAGTTGGTTCCTGATTTGTAGCAAATTGATTATTCATTTGATTGTTATTATTGTTATTATTGTTATTATCATTTTGATATTCACTTATACTTTTTACATGTTCAACATTGATATAGACAACACCATCATCTTCCGACAGTAATACAAGGTAAGCAGACTCTGACGAACCTAATACGTCAAGTAGCTGGCCTGCTTTTTTCTCAGGACCGCCTTGATTTATTTGAACATATTTACTTTTCAGTAATGATAAAGTACTAGCAAATGTCTTGCCTCTATACAACTCTAAAGTACCCTCATTATCAAACCCGGTAAACGTCTGTGCTGAATTTGACATAGCATCTTCCGTAATACTCTTAACATGGGATAAATGATAATATACAACAGTATATTCTTGTTGATTATTTTGGTTGTTTTGGTTGTTTTGGTTGCTATTTCCTTCATTATTGTTTTCATCGTTGTTATTATTGTTATCGTTTTCTACTGCTAATATTAAATAATCAGACTGAACATCAAGTAAATAACCTGTTTTTGATTCAGGACCTCCTCGATAAACAGTCACCATTCTTCCTTTTAAAGGTTTAAACTGCGAAGAATAGCCTTTATCAGGCCGATTTGCATTTTTGCTGTGGCTTCGTTTTCGGTTTGGATTTGAATTTTGACCTTGATTTTGCCCATAATAATAATAATAGTTTTCCATTCTTTTTCCTCCTTGTTAGTCATCCATATTGGTCATTCATACTGTATATATACGTATCATGTACAGCTATTGATTTCGTACATTTGCCTATTATTAACAAATTCCACTTTTGCCTATCATTCTATGGTATCTAAAAAGTGAGAAGATTATTTTTAATATATGCTGTTCGGTCTTTTATAAAGGATAAAATAAATGCCGGCTCCTCATAAAATTGTTCTATATTATTTTTTACATAAGGATCTTTCAAAATATAAGGCTTAAGCTCTTCGTGCATTTGATAGACAATGGGCTTCATATATTCCACTGTAAATTGATTATTTAGAACATTGTTCATTTTTTGAATATAACGTTTTTTAATTCCGTCTACTGCCAACAAACGAGCTGTAAGCGTGTTGAATCCTTGTGCACGGACGTAATCTCCTTCCATTACTTTTCCATTTACATCCCTTCCCCAAGTCGCATCATAATCCCATGGAATCAGTTCAAAGCGTCCACTGTCATGGTTTCGATAGAGAGCATAGTTATGAACAAAACCGTCATAATTTTGCATACAAATAATGCCAACTAGCCAAGATAAGTAGCGGTCGACGTTTAGATACTTCTCAATATTCTGTTCGAATTCTGTATTTGTCCATGTATTAACATTAAATATAAACTGTTCTAATTTTTCCTCATCTCCTTGTTTCACTACTTTATCTTCATAACCTGATAACAGGGATGTTTTCGGCTTTTTATCCAAATCACTCATTAAAGAAAAATTAGCATCCCCATCCACTGCATAAAAGATGGAGCCCTCTGACAAATTTCTTTTTTTCAAGAATAGTTCGTCGACAGATTCAAGCTGAAGATATACCCCTTCGTTCTTCCCATTAACTGTGAGGGTAATAAACTGAGATTGAGGAGATAAAACATCCAAGGTAGAGAAAAAATCAAGGGACAATTTGTTGCGCATAAGGGATGGATCTTTGTATTCAGCGTTCAAATGTATTTCTTTAGAATGCTGAAAGATTTTTGGGGAATAAAATTCAATATAATATGACTTTTTCTTCATCTTCCGAATATGTGAGCCTCTTAGCAACAAATCAATATCGTAGCGTTTTTTGTTAAATTTCATTGTTGCCTGAATGGCTTCTTCTGACCAAATGTCTCTGTACATTTTTTTTAAATCTTTTACATTTATAAACAAAGCGTATTGAGGAATTTCTTTTTGTTTCATTACTTGACCACCTTTCTTGGATTAATAAATTATATGAACCTCAAATTCGCCATGATACCTCATCCTATCAACTATTTATGCAAATTCCACTTTTGCCTTATATCAAAAATCAGTACTACAGCGTATCCTATTAAGACAATACCTAGTCCAATATATAGGAGGTTTTTTAATTGCATATTACAGCTCAAAAAATTAAAGAGGCCGCAGAAGCCCTAGAGTGTACAGAATTAAAATCTTTTATGTTTCAAGAGCCGACTGCCGGCCCTCTGACAAGACGTCGCCGTTCTTCTCGTGGAACCCACCGCTCTTCCCGCGGTACTCGCCGCTCTTCCCGCGGTACTCGCCGTTCTTCTCGTGGAACTCGCCGCTCTTCCCGCGGTACTCGCCGTTCTTCTCGTAGAACTCGCCGTTCTTCCCGCGGTACTCGCCGTTCTTCTCGTAGAACTCGCCGCTCTTCCCGCGGTACTCGCCGTTCTTCTCGTGGAACTCGCCGCTCTTCCCGCGGTACTCGCCGTTCTTCTCGTAGAACTCGCCGCTCTTCCCGCGGTACTCGCCGTTCTTCTCGTGGAACTCGCCGCTCTTCCCGCGGTACTCGCCGTTCTTCTCGTGGAACTCGCCGCTCTTCCCGCGGTACTCGCCGCTCTTCACGTGGAACTCGCCGCTCTTCCCGCAGTACTCGCCGTTCTTCTCGTGGAACTCGCCGCTCTCGCCGCTCTTAATTTCTATAAATACTCGCCTTTATTGCGAAAAAACGCCGAAGAACCATGAGTATCTTCGGCGTTTTTTTCCACTTATAGAAGGGGCACAGTTGGAAATATACTAAGATGGAGTGTTATTCATTTTATATAGAGAAGGAGAGGTTTTATGAAAACAAACAAGCATCAAACTCCATCTTCATCAACAACGGATATCGAAGAAGTCAAACGTTTAAATGCTCAGTCTGGATTAACTTACAATGAAGTATTTGCACTTCTTGGAGAAACCTATTTGAAAAATCAAAAGAAAAAATAATAAGAAAGGACTAGAAACCACTTCTAGTCCTTATACTTTGAAAATCCCGGAAAATCCTTTTACTAAGGATGTTAATTGATTCATGGCTCCCATCATCTGCCCAGCAGTATTCATCATCTTGTTCATATCATAATTGCCGTCACTCGATTTAAACTGAGACATTAATGACTGAAATTGAGAAGGCTGGGGCTTTTGTTGCTGAGCTTTAGGGTATGGATTAAAAGGCGCACCTGCATTATTGTACATTGGATGCTGGTACATTCCGTTCATATAAGGAATTTGCTGAGGACCAAAAGGCATTTGTTGCTGAGCGTACGGATGTTGCGGCATATAAGCTTCCGTCCATGGCTGCTGATGATACTGTGGAAATGGATGTACCTGACTTAAATCAAAACGTTCTGGCTGATGTTGCTCATAATACGGATAGTGCTTACTTGTATACATGCAAAATCAATACCTCCTTTTTAATATTACATAATATATAGTATGTATGCAGAAATAAGAGGTGACGTTCGTCTACTTGTACTTTTGGAGAACACATTCAAAAATATGTAAGTTTCTGTCGAAAGTTTAAATTTTTCAAAAAAACGAGATTATTTAAATATATGGTACGATAAGAACAAGTGATACTACCTATACGTAGTGGCACAAATGGGGATTAGGAGGGAATTTACATGTATGTGAACGAACTTCAAGAAGCTTTTATTGCGGTGAAACAATATGAGCCGCAGTCAAGTAATGAATTACTCGATTTTGCCCAGCAGCAGTATTTAAAAGGTTTTTTAACTCCTATGAATTACAAAGCCGCTGTGCGTGAACTCGAACAAATTGGAGCTACTAAGCCCGATTTTAGTGCACAAGATGATTAATTTTTTTACTACCACCGAGAAATCGGTGGTTTCTTTGTTTCCTATAAAGTGGACACATACTTCTTTTTTGACTTGTTTATACTATAAAAGCTTTAACGTAGTATTCAATAAAGGAGGTCTATCTCATGAGTCGTGGAAAACATTTTGATCATAAAAAGCAAGGACAAAGTGCAGTAACAAAAACAAATAACACCGTTGCTTCTAAACACACGGAAAAAGTTGATTATCATATCGATACAGTCGCTTCACAAGATCACCCAGCTGTTTCTATCCAGTCTCAAAAAGATTTTGATTAACTTTTTTATTGATAATGATAAAATGCCTAAAGAGTTTCCTCTTTAGGCATACATAGAAAATCCCCACCTTGTAGATCTCAACGAAAGGCCGGGATTAATTATTCAATATCGACTCGAGCACATACTTATTTGAGTGATACATCTTTTTAAATCGCTTTTCTCGCGTCTCGGGATAAAATGACTGTAGTACAACGTTTTGTAAATTTTCTTTTAACGTCTCTACTTGATTAACATGAATATATTTTGGTCGCTCCTTCTTCAGCCATTCCGTTACAAGACTAGCCCATTCATCAAGTTCTTTGAAGAAAATATCTCCATAAGGCTTTACTTCTTCAAAAAATTTCACTTCATAATTTTCTTCCCGTTGAATAGACGCTAATCGTTCTACAGCTACTTCATTATATTTAAACATGTTCTCCGTACTTTTTTTCACATCTTCAATCATTGTTATTCGTCACCTCTACGATGACTATTGTAACATAAACAATCCTTATACTGTATGAAGAACCATCTCTCTTCGACTTCGACTTCGACTCCATTCTGTTCCAGAAGGCATGCTTTCATATACAGCTACTTCGATTTCTTGCAGTGATTGGTCAATGCGATGAACTTGTTCCATATATGTTTCTTCACAATGTGTAAATGTTTCATTTATAGATGTAGACATTGCTTTGTCCACTAAATCTACTTGCTCTAGTAAGCTATCTAATAAAGTCATCATTTCGCTTGTTTTAACCATATTTTGTTTCATCGCCATCCCTCCAAATTTTCCTTTGCATAACGTATTCTCCCTTTTCTTCATTGTCCCTTCATACATGACAAAACTAGTTTCTATTCGTCAAAGAAAGATGTTTTCGACATTTTCATTTATGGTGAATCGAAAAAGAGTATATTGAAAACACTAGTATAGACATTTCAGTTAAGCAGATATATTCTGCTCCTGAACGTTCATTACAACATGATAGGAGGTGCCTAGATATGGCCAGTAAACAGCAAAAATCACAGCCTAAAAATAAGCCTGAAACAAAAACCTACGGTGATCCTAAAAAGTTAAACGGTCCTAACCAGCCTTCTACTTAAGAACAAAACGGTCACTTGTGACCGTTTTTATTTGCATTAAATACTTGCGCTACTTTCATTAAGATATATAGCTGCTTTTGCTTTTGAAGATACCAGGTTGTAAAATGAACCTTCTTTGGAAAAAGTGGCTCTTTCATGAGCTTTTGTGCCTCTTTTTTCGTTAAAAACCACGTTTCTCTCTTCTTTTCATGATGTCTAATAGCTGGATACACCTTTCTCAGAGCAGGTGTACGATAACTGATTTCATTTACAAAATACTGCTCATAATCATATCTTGAACCCGTATGCTTTGTTTTCAAAGAAAATTCATAAAACAAAGGATAATACTTTTCATGAAATAATAAGGCCGCTAATTTCTTCCCCAAATCAATGCGGTTATTTACTTTTGTAAAATCATGAACAGAACACCCGTATAGCTCCCCTTTTGTAGTAGGAAAAAGGACGGAACTGAAGTGAAATATATCTTGAAAAAAAAACAGCATACTTTTAAACACTCTATCTTGATAAAATGGCTGCTCAATAACAGGCTTTTGAATAACATGTTGCTCATTCACAATTAACGCATGAATAAGCTGCAGTTCACAAGGTTTTCGCATAAATTGTTTCCACTTCTCTTCGATAAAAGATGAAACATTTAAATAGGGTAGTAAATGAACGTAAGAGACATGTTTTTTACGTGACACAGCATACAATAATAACTGTGGAAAGACATCTCTAAAAATAAGCCAATTTGCTCTTTCATACGTTAAAAATAATAAATCGCGCGTTTGCTTTGATAACGCTTTTTTCATTTTTTCTCCTTGCAAATCACACATATTCCACCCTGCATTGCGTGATACCATACTTGCGAGAAATGCCCACTTTACTTCAGGATATCTATGATAAAAAGTTGCATAAGCTTGGGTTCTTGATATATTATCAATATTCAGCTTGTCTGTTGTTTTTTTTATCGCCGTCAACAGCGCTTGTTCCGAACTATTGAGTGACATCTCTTCATCTTCTTTCATCTATTTTTATTTGTAGGATTTGGTATAATAGAATTTGTTTGTTTAATAGATTTACACTAAAGGAGTGATGGTTATGATTCGCTATCCTAACGGAAAGGCCTATAAGCCATTAAATACCAGCAGTCCTTCCCCTAAAAAGCTAGAAGCTAGCTATAGCAATCGTGGTATGACGCTGGAGGACGATTTAAACGAAACAAACCAATACTATGTTTCAAAAGGAATAGCCATTGTTCACAAAAAACCAACCCCTGTTCAAATTGTAAAAGTAGACTATCCGAAGAGAAGTGCCGCTGTCATCAAAGAAGCTTATTTTAAACAGGCTTCTACTACAGACTATAACGGAGTCTACAAAGGTAAATACCTTGACTTTGAAGCAAAAGAAACGAGAAATAAAACCTCATTTCCGCTGCGTAATTTTCATGAACATCAAATTGAACATATGAAACAAATTGTGAAACAAAATGGGATTTGTTTCGTTATATTAATGTTCTCTACTTTACAAGAAATATACTTGTTCGAAGCACAGTTCCTTTTTCCTTATTGGGATGCCATGAAAAAAGATGGAAGAAAATCAATCCCTAAGGCAGATATTGAAAAAAAAGGACATTTCATCGAACTTGGTTACCATCCGAGAATCGATTACATAAAAACTATAGATAAATTATACTTTTAAGAGTATGATATATATGTTTACGGAAATCATTCTCTTACAATGCGTTGAAAGGTAGGAGTTTTTATGTCAGATAATTATCGCTCTCGTGAAGAACGACGAAGAGCTATGAATGACAACAAACCAGAAGGTAAATCTCAAGGAAAACCGAAAAAGAAGAAAAAAGGAGGCCTATTTCGTAAAATTGTTGCGGCAGTTTTACTGATAGGAATCATTGGGCTCATTGCCGGAGTGGGAACTTTTTTTGCTATGATAAGCGATGCTCCAAAAGTTGATGACTCGGTATTAAAAAACTCTTTTTCATCTAAAGTATATGCAAACGATGGAAAAACAGTTGTAAAAGAAATTGGAGCTCAAAAACGTACATATGTGCAATACGATGAAATTCCTCAAGTCGTCAAGAATGCATTTATCGCTACGGAAGACGTTCGCTTTTATAAACATCACGGCGTCGACTTTTACCGTATTGGCGGAGCATTAATGGCGAATTTTAAAAACGGCTTCGGTGCTGAGGGCGGTAGTACGATTACTCAGCAAGTGGTAAAGAATTCATTCTTATCACCAAAGAAGACGGTTAAACGTAAAGTACAAGAAATGTGGTTAGCTTACCAACTTGAGCGTAAATATTCCAAGCAACAAATTCTTGAAATGTATTTAAACAAAATATATTTCGCATCAGGTGAAGTATACGGTATTGAACGAGCAGCCGAAAAATTCTACGGGGTTAAAAGCGTAAAAGATTTAACTCTTGATGAAGCTGCTATGTTGGCAGGCTTACCAAAAGCCCCAACTACTTATAACCCAGTTACAAATCCAGAGAATGCTACTAAACGCCGTAACACAGTATTAAACTTAATGGCTAAAAACGGCTTTATTACACAAGCCGAGGCTGACAAAGCAAAACAAGTAGATGTACAAGCTCACTTAGCTAAACAAACCGAGTCAACATCTAAATACGATGTGTTTATTGATCAAGTAATCGAAGAAGTAAAAAAGAAAACAGACGCAGATCCATTTTCTGCAGGCTTAGAAATTTATACAACGCTTGACACGGATGCTCAGGACTATGTTGATGATGTGATGAATAACAAAGTCGTTAACTTCCCGAACGATAAATTCCAAGCAGGTCTTGTCGTTGTAGATAATGAAACAGGCGGTATTCAAGCGATTGGAGGCGGACGTAATCGTGTATCTGGCGGCTTAAACTTTGCAACGAATATGAGACGTCAGCCCGGGTCAACAATTAAGCCGATTTTAGATTACGGTCCAGCGATTGAGAACTTAAAGTGGTCCACTGGACAACCGATAAAAGATGAAGAATATCATTATTCAAACGGCACGCCAATCCGAAACTTTGGACGTAACTATAAAGGCTGGGTTTCAGCACGTGAAGCTCTAGGGCGCTCACTGAACATCCCTGCTTTAAAAGCGTTCCAAGCAACTGGTGCGGACAAAGCAAAAGAGTTTGCCACAGGCCTTGGGCTGAAATTAGACGAGGAAGACGGCGAAGCTTATTCTGAATCTTATTCTATCGGGGGCTTCCGTACAGGTGTTACACCTTTACAAATGGCCGGAGCTTACAGCGCTTTTGCAAATGAAGGTGTGTACAATGCGCCTCATACAGTTACAAAAGTAAAATTCCCTGACGGAACAGAAATTGATTTAACGCCAAAATCAAAACGTGCAATGCAAGATTATACGGCATTTATGATGACGGATATGATGAAATCCGTTGTAAACGAATCGTATGGTACAGCTCGTGCTGTTCGTACACCAGGATTAGAAATTGCAGGTAAAACAGGAACTTCAAACTTTAGTGCTGATGAGAAAAAACGATACAACATTCCTGCTGCTGGTGAAAAAGACGTTTGGTTTAATGGATTTACGCCAAACTATACAATTTCCGTATGGACAGGCTATGAAACTGCTAAAGACGGCTATATTTTAAGTGCTAATGAAACTGGCATGGCAAAAAATATCTTTAAGCATGTTATTACTCATATTTCTGAAGGCAAACCTAAAGGAAGTTTCAAGCAGCCAGACAGCGTAGTTGAACGTTCCGTGGAAAAACCAACCGGCAAAGACTTAAAACGCCCAAGCGGCTCTACTCCTTCGAGCTTAATTACTAAAGAATACTTTGTACGCGGTACTGCACCGACAAAAGTATCTCAAACATTTGTGAAGAAAGAAAAAGAAGAAAAGAAAGAAGAAAAGAAAGAAGATAAAAAAGAGGACAAAAAAGACAGTAAAGATGTGAAGCCAAAAATTACTGCTTCGTATAGCGGAGGAGCAATTTCAGTTAACTGGTCAGCGTCAAACGCAGCCAGTGATACGACCTTTACAGTCACAATGTCATCTCCTAGCGGTTCTGAACAACTCGCATCTGGCGCAGGAGCCGGTGGAAAAACAATTTCCAGCCCAGCACCAGGCGCAACGTATAGCTTTACCGTAACAACAAATACGGGCGAAAGCGCTAGTTCTTCTGTAAAGGTACCTGATTCATCAGATCAAGCTACCGAGGATGACTCTACTAAGCCTGAAGATGATGGAACAACAAACGATAATCAAAATGAAGACAATAGCAATACTGATCAAAACAACGGCTCTGATCAAGGTGACGATTCATCTACGCAGCCGGATGATAACCAAAACAGCAATAATGGCAACAATAACGGTGGAAACAATAGTGGAAATACCGATAATAACAATAATGATGGCGGTAATGTTAACAATGGTAATAGCGGTAACAACAATAATAACGGAGGCACAACAACTCCTCCAGCAGACAACGGTGGAAGTGACTCAGGAAGTCAAACGCCTTCAACACCTGCTACACCATCAACGCCGTCAACGCCTTCAACACCTGCTACGCCTGCTACACCGCAGCAAGAGCCAACAACTGAAAATTAACGTAGCAGTAAAAAGCCCCTACACGTGTAGGGGCTTTATTTTTTATAAAAAATAAGCATTTTTACATATTGCTTACGCAACTCATTAAATAATTCTGTCAGCTGAATATAGGATTGATAAGAAGAAACTCGCTGCAATAAAAACATAAGCCTCTCAGCACAGTTAATAGGCTTATAGGTTAAATCTGCTATATCTTCCTGCAGTTGATTTAACCGTCGAACGGGCTGTCCATTAATCCAAAACAATAAACTAATGTACATAGCAACAGCTTGTTTCATATAAGGAGCTGCTTCTCTTGCTTTTCGCTGAGAAAAAAGCATATGCAGCTCTTCTTTTTGAGTTTCCCACTTCTCAAAAAATGGCCGTATGTCCTTTTGAACATCCCTCCAAGGTGTTTTCGTTTCCTTATGTACATCATATAAAATATCATAAGCAAAATAAGACCTTCCATTCTTTGCATCTACTTCAAGAATCCAATCTTCTTTTGAATAGAATGGTTCGCATATAAAATGTGATGGCACTTCAATCGATAACATCTGTCTTCTTCTCTTTTCCTTTCATTCGTTTCTTTCCTTCTCTACAAAGGTCAAGAAGCGGGCAGACATGACATTGAGGAGACTGTGCTTTACAATGATAGCGGCCAAAAAAGATAAGGCGATGATGCGTAACCGACCATTCATCTTTCGGAATCTTTCGCATCAGCGTTTTTTCTACTTCCAAAACAGAATCTTTCCACCTGCAAATCCCAAGGCGTTTACTTACGCGTTCTACATGCGTATCTACTGCTATTGATGGTACTCCAAAAGCTACAGATACAACAACGTTAGCCGTCTTTCGCCCTACTCCTGGGAGATTAGTCAGCTCATCACGATCTCTTGGAACTTCTCCTCCGTATTCATCAATTAGCATACGGCAAAGCTTTTGAATATTTTTAGCTTTGTTTCTATATAAGCCGATTGATCTAATATCTTGCTGCAGCTCTTCTAACGAAACGGCTAAATAGTCTTCAGGCGTTTGATATTTCTTAAATAGATCCGCTGTTACGCGGTTGACTAAAGCATCTGTACACTGAGCAGATAGCGCTACAGCAATAACTAAATCAAAAGGATTTCGATGATTTAATTCACAGTGAGCGTCAGGAAACATTTCCGCCATAGCATCTAGACACTGTCTGATTTGTTTTAACGTTAACATACTAGTTCTCCTTCTTCTTACGGGTAGTTCCCTCCTATTTTACAATAGGGTTCCTGTCAAATGCTACTTTTGCCCATATTCTTTTAAAAAAAGCTGCTTCAAGATTCAATTACTTGGATCCTGAAGCAGCTTTTTATCCTGTCATTTCATTGCTCTAGCCAGTTAAAAAAAGGAATGGCTGATGTAGACTGTGAAGGATTAACAGACGGTAGGTTTTTAGGCTGTTGATTTTGACGAAACTTTTGGCTATGCTTGCGGGCTTGATCAATTGTCCGAATACCATTTTTCTTCCATTCAAATAAAATACGATCAATATACCGGAAGTTTAATTTTCCAGACATCACCGACTCTCTTAGTGCCGCTTTAATAATAATGGGATCATGATGATCTTGATCAATCCACATCGCTAGCGTCTCGCATTCAAACGGAGACAACGCTCGGCCAAACTCTTTTTCAAACATTGTATATAAATTAAGCTCTTCTTGTTCTTCTTCGCTTTTTTCTACTTCTCTTGTTTCTTGCATCATATGATGAATAAGCTTTTCCCACAGCGGTTTTAATGAATAACGTTCACAAATAAGGGCATTTTGCTGTTGATCTTGCTCAATGGATAAAAAACCGCGCTGAATTAATGCTCGCAGCGTATCCATACAGACAGCACTTGAAATACTCATTTTTGCCGCCAATTCGTTAGGTGTCGGGAACCCCTCACCGCCTTCAATGGAAACATAAATATGCATTAACGTCATGAATTCCGTTTCGTTCATTCCCAAATCGCTATAGTGATTAAACAACAGCTTCGGAATCGAAACTGTGCCTTGTTCCAACCATTCAATTAACGTTTCTTTTTTCATATCCGAACACCTCAGTAGTTAGTATATCATGAAGTTTATAGTCAAAGTAATAATTATTCGAAGCTAAAAAAGCTTCTATGTAAAACTTTCCGCTGAAACCGCACCGTTGATCTGCACATATAAAACATATATGAACGATGACTTTCTTCCAAGAATATTACACTAACTTATTTTTTCGAGATTTGCAACTCCCTTTTAAGTTAGAGTCTCTTCTATATTTACCTTTGTTTCCTTCTGATATAAGTAAAAGCCTCGTTTTTCTTTTCTTTGTATGATTCATCAAAAAAGCTAAAAAAAGTATCCTGACTACAGGAGTCAGAATACTTTTTTCACTTCCTTACGGGTATAAACGGTTTAATAAGCGTGGGAATGGAATGGTTTCACGAACGTGTTCTACGCCGCTAATCCATGCTACTGTACGCTCAAGACCTAAACCAAATCCTGAATGTGGAACTGAGCCATACTTACGAAGCTCTAAATACCACTTGTACGTTTCTGTATCTAATTTGTGCTCTTCTACACGCTGAGCTAAAAGCTCTTGATCATGAATACGTTCAGAGCCTCCAATGATTTCTCCGTAACCTTCTGGGGCGATTAAGTCTGCACATAATACTACGTCTCCATTTGTTGGATCGGGCTGCATATAAAACGGTTTTAATGACGTTGGATAGTGTGTAATGAATACCGGCTTGTCATAGCTTTCTGCGATAGCTGTTTCATGCGGTGCTCCAAAGTCATCTCCCCACTGAATGTCTGTAAATCCTTTTTCATGTAAGAACTTAAGAGCCTCATCGTATGAAATACGAGGGAATGGCGCTTTAATTTGTTCTAATTTAGATGTATCACGGCCTAGTACATTTAACTCTAACTTACAGTTTGCTAAAACAGACTGTACGATATGAGACACGTACTCTTCCTGTACTTTCAAATTATCTTCGAATTGGTAGAAAGCCATCTCTGGTTCAATCATCCAAAACTCAATTAAATGGCGGCGTGTTTTAGATTTTTCAGCGCGGAATGTCGGACCGAATGAAAATACCTTTCCAAGTGCCATTGCTGCTGCTTCCATATAAAGCTGTCCACTTTGAGAAAGGTAGGCATCTTCGTCAAAATATTTCGTGTGGAATAATTCTGTTGTTCCTTCTGGAGCACTTCCAGTTAAGATTGGAGGATCTACTTTTGTAAACCCGTTTTCGTTGAAGAATTCGTACGTTGCGCGAATAATTTCGTTACGAACCTTCATAACAGCATGTTGACGTTTAGAACGCAGCCATAAATGACGGTTGTCCATTAAGAACTCTGTTCCATGTTCTTTTGGCGTAATTGGATAATCAACAGCTTCATGAATAACTTCAAGGCTTGTAACTGTTAACTCATAGCCAAACGGTGAACGCTCATCTTCACGTACCACACCTGTTACATATAGTGATGATTCTTGCGTGATAGATTTAGCTAATTTAAAAGTTTCTTCTTCTACTTCAGCCTTTACAACTACCCCTTGCATAAATCCTGATCCATCGCGCAGCTGTAAAAAAGCAATTTTACCACTTGAACGTTTATTCGCTAACCAAGCACCAATTGTTACTTCTTTTCCTACATGCTTGCTTGCTTCTGAAATCGTAATTTTCACGATTAATATCCCTCCAAAAAACTTACATTTCGTAATTATGTATGCCATCCTATTATACATTTCGACAAACATAATAACAAGTAACAAACAAAAAGAGCCTTTTAACACATGTAATTTGCGCTAAAGAGCTCTTTTGTTTCTACGTAGATTCCTTTTTATTTCATATGACGAGTCATAAATGAATGAATGCGTTCCAATGCCTTTTCTAGTAGATCTAATGATGTAGCATAAGAAAGACGTACATTTTCAGGTGAACCAAATCCTGATCCAGGTACTAGTGCTACCTTCTCTTCTTCTAAAATAGCTTCTACCCAAGCATCAACTGTATCAAAACCAGTTAACTTTGCAGCTTCTATCGCATTAGGGAACAAATAGAAAGCACCTTGTGGCTTTAAGCATGAGAACCCTGGAATGTTAATCAGCTTTTCATGAATCACGTTTAGACGCTCTTCAAAAGCTTGTCGCATCATTTCCACCGGCTCCTGAGTGCCATTATAAGCAGCAATTGTTGCATATTGAGCAATGGATGTTGGATTTGACGTGCTGTGACTCGCCAAGTTTGTCATCGCTTTAATAATTGTCGCATCACCAGCAGCATATCCAATGCGCCAGCCCGTCATGGAATGTGACTTAGAAACACCGTTGATGATAATTGTTTTTTCTTTTAACGCTGGTGAAAGCTGTGCAATCGATACATGTTCATTTTGACCATAAACAAGCTTTTCGTAAATTTCATCTGATACGATAAAAATATTATGCTTCAAGCAAACTTCTCCTAAAGCTTGAAGCTCTTCTCTCGTGTAAATCATACCTGTTGGGTTGCTTGGTGAATTGATAATAACAGCTTTGGTTTTAGCAGTAATAGCCGCTTCTAATTGTTCAGGTGTGATTTTAAATTCGTTATTTTCAGAACCTTCAACGAATACTGGTGTACCTTCTGCTAACTTTACTTGCTCAGGATAACTTACCCAGTAAGGAGTTGGGATAATTACTTCGTCACCTTCGTCTAATAGAACTTGAAATAACGTATACAGTGCGTGCTTAGCACCTGTACAAACAATAATTTCAGAAGGTGAATACGTCAGGCCTTGGTCGCGTTTGAATTTTTCAATTACCGCTTCTTTTAATGGTGCAAGGCCGCCTGCTGGCGTATATTTTGTCTGACCATCATTCATTGCTGTGACAGCCGCTTCTAAAATGTGCTGCGGCGTATTAAAATCAGGTTCTCCTGCTCCAAGTCCAATCACATCATGACCAGCCGCTTTCAATTCTTTCGCTTTCGCTGTAATCGCTAATGTTGATGATGGCGTTAATGCTGATACACGTTTTGCTAACTTCACTAAAATCTCCCCCTATGAACTAAAGCTATAATCAGCCCGCGGGCTGATTATAGATAAAAAATTGGCTTCATTTTCATAAAGCGCTGAAATCTTATATTATGACACATATGGTATTTCATATGGTATAAACGATTTATGATTGAGATAAGCTGTACCGTTTTATAAATTCACCGTTTGAGAAATCAAGATAATAGTATGTTAAATGTTTCTTATCTTTATCCACATACGTTACTTCCCACAGCGGCTTTTTATTTTCAATGCCTAGACGAACCGACTTAATTTCCTGCGGGTTTTTATCATTTTTGACAATAGAAATGGCTTTCTCTTTTGTGATCCCACTGCTTGCTTTCTTTAAAACAGCTGTTTGTTTTTTACTTTTAGGCATCCAAGCAATTACCTTTTGATTGCTTCGATTTGTTCCTTCTACTACATAAAATGCATGATTGCCGAAATATGGCTGGGTACTTGCGACAGATTTCAAATTAAATTCTTTTTTTGCTTGTGCTGCTGCTTTTTCCTCAGCGGACTGAACATCTTTCACAGATGAATGATAAATACCAAAAGAAATGCCCCCGATAATTAAAAGCACAATAGCTACCGCTACAATAATTAACTTTTTCATAAAATCCCTACTTATGTACGATAAATTGTGAATACAGCTTTGTTTTGATCTTCTTCATCTAACGCCAATCCGAACATCAAATCCTGCTTTTTTAACGTGCGATTCAAACTATCAACAATTTTATATAAATCCGAGGAATTTTCCACGCGGACAGTTGATAATACTTCAATCCTACTTTCCATTGTAAACCTCCTAGCTCGTCTATCCTGACGTAAAAATGACGATACTCGTATTATAACAGGTATCGAAAACCATCGTCATCTTTTTCACTAATAAATCCAGCTTGTACGTTTTGCGTAAAAACCGAATAAATAAGTAAACATATATAATATTATAAGGAATTCACCTCTTTTTGCAAAAGAAAATTTGCTTATTTTGCAGAAAATTTCATCACATCATAGGATTTTACTGACATTTTAATAGAATAAGCGCTGCCTTCTTTTACGTCATATAATTCAATCCATTCAGATGTTAAATTTGAAAGTAGTCGAGGGGAATAGGAACGGCCTGGCTTAGTAAATGCAACGGCAATCTGTGTGTCTAATTGCTTCAAAAATGTATTCGAAAAAAATGCTCCCTCTCCAAAATTAGGAATTTTCAATACATCTACATGTGTAAGAGGAATCCGTAAAAACTTTTCTTCTACTTCATCTGAGCTGCTCATTGCATATAAAATTCGATGTTCTCCGATCGTAAATAATAGATCCATATCTGCTGTTTTTTGCTTCGATGTATGCAACACATCAACGTGTATATTATCTGTTAACTGAAATAAATCATTTTCTTTCCACTGCTCTGCTTGAAATCCCGCCTGGTACTGATCCGGGACACTAATACGCTCTATATCATAATCATTCACCAGCCGTTGAACATTACAGTCATAGTACTTTTGCTTTTTCGTAATCATTAATTGATTTATTTTTTTTACTTTATATCGCTTCAGCCATTTCTTTAGCTCGGAATAGGAAGATGCATTCCCGGTATTCACTAAAATTGTCTCACCGCTTCCGTCTTGAATCAGACTAGCTTCTCCATCTGAAAGAGGCAAAAAGGTAATAACTACTTCATCAGCTTGCAAACCAAAATCTACGTTTTTAATGACGGCTGCTGAAACCGAACAGGTCATAAAACTAAAAAATAGTACCGCACTTATCCATATTTTAATCATACACTGCCCTCATTTACGTATCATAGTATACTACTATCGTCTCTCAAGTGAAGAGACAGTATGCACAAAAAAGACTTAAGCGTATGCTCAAGTCTTTTCATTCCACCATTCTTTGTAGTCCAGTAAGATATTCGAAAACGTTTTTTGAACAACCTGTACTTTTGGAAGTGAGTGGAGGAAATGGTATCCATACGCTGTTCGCGTAATACGATTATCAAAAACAAATACAGCTCCTCGGTCACTTTTTGAACGGATCAACCGTCCAAATCCTTGTTTAAAACGGATAACTGCCTGAGGAAGTGAATAGTTCATAAAAGGACTTTTCCCTTCTGTTTTCATTTGCTCAAATTTAGCTGTCAACAGAGGTTGATTTGGAGATGAAAAAGGGAGCCTGACAATTACGAGACACGATAATAAATCTCCTGGTAGATCAATTCCTTCCCACAGGCTGTTTGTACCTAAAAGAATAGAATGCTCAAACTGACTAAAGTCTTTTAACAGTCTATTACGATTTCTAGTTGTGACTCCTTGACCTAGCAGTACAAATTCTTCAAGATCGTTTAATTCTTTTAAATAACCATATGTAGCTTTCAACATGTCATATGAAGTAAAAAGGGCCAGCATACGACCATTTGTTACTTTGGCTACGTCAAGAATACTTTCTGCCATCATAGCGCTATACTCATATAACGATACTTCGTTAACAGCGGGCATATCTTGAGGAATGTAGACTCTAGCTTGCTTCTCATAATCAAACTCAGAAGGGAGAATGAGTTGAGCAGGCTGAAAATCATATAATCCTAACTCTTGAATTAGATAGTCAAATGTTCCATTCACCGTCAATGTAGCCGATGTTAAAATAACGCTTTGTTTCTTGGCAAAAAATTCATCAGCAAGCGTTTCGGCAATGGAAGTAGGCTGACTATAGATATACGTAGCATTTGCTGCTCCTTTTGGTTCAATTTCAAACCACGTTACATGATTACGCTGCTGTTTGAACAGAAGCTTTTCTATTTGCTGAGATATGTGCTCAAACCCTTTAACGGCCGCTTGAAATTCATGAAGAGATGACTGTTCGTTTTTTGTGACTTTGTCATATAGTTCGTCAAAGAAATGTCGTGCCTCATCATTCCATGTAAGAAGATCATGAATTAAAAAACGAATGCGCGATGCTGCTTCTTGAATGGCGGTCCAGTAGTGCCCGTGCTCTTTTTCCACTTTATATCGATAGCTACTTCTTCCAATCTCGCCCTGCTGATTTCCCGTTCTTTTATGGACAAAAGAATGAATTAAACGAAATAAGTCATCGCACTCAGAATGAAGCTGCATAAACAGCTTTTGAAGAAGCTTAGTGTTAAGCTCGATGCCATACTTTACAAGCGTATGGTGAACTTTTTTTAACAGACCTTTATCTTGAATCGTTCCGATTCGATTTAATAGCGCATGAACGGAAAAATAATCCAAACGCTCTCCCAGTTCTTCTCCAGCAACGTCTTCTAAGTGATGAGCTTCGTCAATAATAATCTGATCATAATCAGGTAGCAGCTCATGGTTACTCATCACGTCCATCAACAGCAAGCGGTGATTCGTCACCACTATATGAGCATTTTGTGCTCTGTTCTGGGCTCGTTCATAAAAAGAATAAAGTTTCCAAGGATGCTTAAAGTCACTTGGAGACGGATTGCTTTCATTTAGCTGTTCCCAAAAAAGTTTTCCGCCAGAAGGTAAATTTATTTCATCGCTGTCGCCCGTTTCGGTTTCCGTTAGCCAAATAAGCAGCTTCGCTTTTGTAAGGATGGCATCGTAATTATTATTGCGCTCTTTTAAAAGCTGAATAAATTTTCTTATACTAATGTAGTGTTCTCTTCCTTTTAAAACGGCTGCTGTAACAGGAAACGGAACAATTTTTTCAAGAATAGGCACATCTTTTTCGATGATTTGCTGCTGAAGCGTTACCGTATTAGTTGAAATAATGACTGGGTGATGATGAGCAGCAGCATAGAACACGGCAGGCACTAGATAAGCGTAGGTTTTACCAATACCGGTTCCGGCTTCAATTAAGGCATGCTCATTACCCATAAAGCATTCTTGTACAAAGTTCATCATATCCCACTGTCCTTTTCGTTCTTCAAAAAAGGGCAACGCTTGATGAAACAGCTTTTGCTTTTCAGTTCCAAATGTTTCGTAAGTATGAGAGTGCTGCCTTTCATTAGCTGAGTACGGCTGATATTTTTTTAATGCAATGCCATGTATAAATTCATATGAATCATCCTCCGCATAGCTTTTATCATCTATAACTTGTTGAATCAGTTCTCCAATTTCACTTTTAAAGTGCAGGCTTAGCGCGTACAGCTGCTTTAAGGTTGTTAAAGGGAGCTTCTTTAATTTTTCAATTAGCAAAAGTAAAATACGAGCTGTTACTTCTGCATCACTATCTGCTTGATGAGGGTTTTCATGTTCAATATGTAAATACTCAGCTAATTGGCTAAGTTTATACCCATCAACTGTAGGTAGCAGAATCCGGGCAAGTTCGACGGTGTCTACCGTTGAATTATAAAGCGTCTCCATCCCACACTGATAGAGTTCTTCTTGTAAAAAAGTTAAATCAAATGCCACATTATGTGCAACAAAATAAGCATCATCTAGCAATTCTATAATTTCAGGTGAAATTTCTTCAAATAAAGGCGCATCTGTCACCATATGATTTTGAATGTTAGTTAGTTGTGTAATAAAAGGCGGAATATCCATACCGGGATTTAAGAAACTAGAAAAACGTTCAACAATTTGGCCGTCCTCTACTACGACAGCAGCAAATTGAATCATTTTATCTCCTTGTTTTGGAGAATGTCCCGTCGTTTCAAGATCTACCACAACAAAGCGTTTATTCACGGTCAACACCTCGCAAGTCTGTCTTTTTATAGTATAAAGTGAAAGCCAGCTCTATATGCTTTAAAAGCGCAACTCCTTCTCGTAAAAAACAGAGAGGCCTTCATACATAGAAGTTTTACTTTAGTGTGTATAGAGGTTTATACCGTTCACTTACTAGCATATGTATTCAAATAAAAATCCCCCTCATAAAGGGGGACTGTTCTTATAGAATTGTACCAGCTGGTTCTTGTTTAAGCAATTGTTGGATCTTATTCTGCTCATTCATAATCGCTACGGTTGGATGATGATGAGCTACTTCTTCATTTGCTACGAGCGCATAAGAAATAATGATAACGATATCTCCAGGCTGTACGAGTCTTGCAGCAGCTCCATTTAAACAAACGACTCCACTACCACGTTCACCCGGAATAACATACGTCTCCAAGCGAGCTCCGTTATTATTATTTACAATTTGCACTTTTTCGTTTGCCGTAATTCCTACTGCGTCGATGATATCTTCATCAATTGTGATGCTGCCAACGTAATTTAAGTTAGCTTCGGTTACATGAGCTCTGTGTATTTTAGCATTCATCATCGTGCGAAACATTTAGTTATCCCCCTGTACATCTACAATTACATTATCAATTAAACGAGCTTTAGAAAATTGAACAGCTAGAGCAATAATAATTTTTCCGGCGGCTTGCTTAATCGTTTTTAACTCTGGATACGTATAAACATCGATATAATCCACTTTACCGCTTGTATGTTGCTCAATTTCCTTTCGAATGGTCTGTTTAATGATTTCTACATGCTTCTCTCCGCTTTCAAGAAGCTGTAGAGCGCTTTGTAAACTTTCAAATAAAACAGGCGCCTCTTTTCTTTCTTTATCTGTTAAATACACGTTACGAGAACTTTTAGCTAATCCATCTGCTTCTCGCACCGTATCTACTGCTCTAAGCTCTACTGGAAAATTAAAGTCTTCAATTAAGCCATCTACTACAGCCACTTGCTGTGCATCTTTTTTACCAAAGTATGCACGATCCGGTGTTACAATGTGAAAAAGCTTTGTTAGTACAGTGGCTACGCCGTCAAAATGACCGGGTCGCTTCTGTCCACACAGTACGTCTACTCGATCTGTCACTGTTATGGCAACTGAACGGCTTGACTTATACATTTCCTCTACCGATGGATAAAATAAATAGTCGACATTAGCTTCTTTTGCCACCCGCTCATCTCGTTCAAAATCTCTTGGATACGTATCAAAATCTTCATTTGGACCAAATTGAGTGGGGTTCACAAAAATACTTAGCGCCACCACTTCATTTTCTGTGCGGGCTGCTTGAAGCAGAGTAGCATGACCTTCATGTAAATAGCCCATCGTCGGGACAAATCCAATTGAGCGTCCAAGCTGTTTTTCTTTTTTCATTTCCTGCTGCATGTCTTTAATTGTTGTAATGACTTTCATCTTATTTCCCTCCGTACAGTGCCGTTAACTGCTCTTCTTTCATTGAAAAAGTATGTGCTTCTTTCGGGAACTCTCTTTTTTTCACTTCACTTACATACTGAGAAAGCCCCTGTAAAATAGGCTCATTTATTTTCGCAAATGACTGAACAAATTTTGGCACACGCTCTACGCCGTACGTTAATACATCGTGGTACACAAGCACTTGACCATCCGTGTCAGCTCCTGCTCCAATTCCGATTGTCGGAATGCTTAAACGTTCAGCTACTTGTTTTGCTACTTGTTTAGGAACACATTCTAATACAACAGCAATAGCTCCCGCCTGCTCACACTTAATGGCATCTTGGATTAGCTGTTTGGCTTCTTTTGCTTCTCTTCCCTGCACTTTATAACCACCCAATACACCGACAGACTGAGGCGTTAAGCCGAGATGTGCAACAACCGGAATACCAGCTTGCGTCAATTCTGAAATTGTATAAAGCACATCATTTGCACCTTCTACTTTTAAGGCATGTGCTCCGCTTTCCTGCATAATACGAGCAGCATTTTTCATCGTGTCTTCTTTCGATACATGATAGGACATAAATGGCATGTCAGTAACGATAAATGTATCAGCAGCCCCTCTTTTGACCGCTTTTGTATGATGAATCATATCATCTACTGTTACAGGAATCGTAGAATCATATCCTAAAACGACCATCCCTAGAGAATCACCTACTAAAATCATGTCTACGCCTGCTTCTTCAGCGTACTTAGCCGACGGATAATCGTACGCTGTCAGCATCACAATTGGTTCATTGTTCTGTTTCATACGTAAAAAATCTAATTTTGTTTTCACTAACTTTCTCCTCCTTCTCAGAGGAGATGAGCGCACGTCTGCACGCAAAAAGTCCTTCTACCTATAAAAGGAAGAAGGACTTTGACAGACTTCATCTATAAAAAGCACACTTTCCCTAATGTGCTTACCTACGCGTCATCCCTCTGTCCTAGTCCTTAATGGATCAAGGCAGATTTATTGTCGTATTAAAAATAAACAAACGAGTATCAAGTGAAGTTCTTGCGATACTACCTTGATACTCGTATTATAATAAAAGTTGCTTTACTTTTCTACTATTTTTTAGCAGAGAGCTCAATATCTGCAGAATGAATGCGATGTATAACCCCTTCATCATCTTCAATCAATAAAACACCTTCATCTGTTATGCCTTTTGCAAAACCTTCAATGTTAGCCGTCATAGTGCGTGCTATAATTCGCTTGCCAATGCTAATCGCATACGTTTCCCACAGAACTTTAATTAAACCAAACCCATTTTTTAAGTATTCTTCATAAAGGGTTTCTAACTTTAAGAAAAACGCTTGCATCAAAGCGGCACGATTAATTTCTTCACCTTTTTCAATACGTAAGGATGTGGCAATTTGTTTTATTTGTTCATTAAAATCCATTTCCTGCTGATTCACATTGATGCCGATTCCAATAATAACCGAATGAATGCGGTCAAAGTCCGCCTGCATTTCTGTTAAAATCCCAACTAACTTCTTTCCATTTAATAAAACATCATTAGGCCATTTAATGTCTGGAGAAAGGTTCGTCACTTCTTGAATCGCCTGTACGACAGCCACTGCTGATAGTAAAGTTAGCTGAGGAGCCTGCTGCGGAGGAATAGAAGGACGCAGTATAATACTCATCCATGCGCCAGTATATTTTGGGGAATACCATGCTCTATCAAGTCTTCCTCTCCCTGCCGTTTGCTCTTCAGCAACTACGACCGTTCCTTCTTTAGCTCCTTCTTGAGCCATTCGATGAGCAATTTTTTGAGTAGAATGCACGCTTTCCTCATAATGAATATACTGACCGATGTTTGTTGTTTGAAGCCCTAATAAAAGCTCATTGCTGCTTACTTTGTTCGGCTTTCCAACAATCCGATAGCCTTTTTTACGAACAGCTTCAAGTTCGTATCCGTCTTTTCGAAGCTCTTCGATATGCTTCCATACAGCTGTTCTTGAACAGCCTAATAAATCGCTGATCTTTTGACCAGACACGTAGCCTCCATCCGCGTTCGTAAACATTTCAAGCAGCGTTCTTCTTATATCTGACTGCAAGACTGCACCCACTTTCTTATTGAAGATTTCGTATTTACTAACTCATTGTACAGAACTTTTTCCTCAATTTCTTTTAACAGTTGAGACACCCACGGTCCGCCCTTTTTACCTGTCCATACTAAAAGGTCTTGACCATTCATATCTAAGTCTTTTAAAGAATGAATAGGCAGCTCGTTATAAATGTAAAGAAGTTCATGTTCATTCATATACTCATTGCTTCGAAGAAGTTGTAGAATACGATTCACGCTCACGCTGGCCTGCTCCCCAATTGTATACATGATGCGTTTTGACCATCCATTTTCTAAAACGTCTCGAAGACCAATGGACTGAAGCTGAATCTCTTTAATTTGCTTATTAGATAATTTCCAGCTTTTAAAAAATGCCTGCTTGTCTTGAATATCAAGTAGATGTACCAGCAGCGTCCAAGACTCCGACACTCGCTGAAGCATCATCCAATCGTGTGCACAAACAGATCGAAATTTTTGCGGATCTACATTTAATTGAGGCAAATAGCGATACAGCTCCGTATCCGCTACAAGAGCTAATGCTAAAGAAGGTCGTTTTCCACTCAGCATTTTTTCAAATTCAATTGTAATTCGTTCTATCGAGACATGCCTCAGCAGTTCACCGTATTGCTGAATAGCTCTTTTAGTTTGATCAGACAGCGAAAACGCCAGCTGGCTTACAAAGCGGACAGCTCTCATCATGCGAAGAGCATCTTCATGAAATCGTTCCTTTGCATTTCCAACAGTACGAATCAACTGATTTCGTAAGTCTTCTCGTCCATTAAATGGGTCGATGATTTCTCCTTTTGCGTTCATAGCCATTGCATTGATTGTAAAATCGCGGCGCTGCAAATCTTCCATTAAAGACGAAATAAACGTAACGGAAGATGGGCGACGAAAATCATCATATTCCCCTTCAGAGCGAAAAGTAGTTACCTCATACGTCTCATTCTCATGAACAACAACAACTGTGCCATGCTCGATTCCTACATGAATCGTCCTAGGAAAGAGTTCCATCACTTGTTCAGGCCTAGCTGACGTAGCGATATCAATATCGCCAATGGTCCGATTTAAAATAAGATCGCGGACCGCCCCTCCGACAAAATACGCTTCGTAACCGGCTGTCTCCAGTTTTTCAATAATATAAAGCGGATGAATGAACGGTTCTTTCATAACTTCCTCCATTCTTCAACCTTGTACCAATTTATAATAAAGTTTTTCATATTGACTCACAATCTCTGTTGAATGAAATTTATGATTAACTGCGTGTAGGGATGCTTCCCTCATTTGTTGATGCAGCTGTTCATTTTCAAGTAGTTGAATCGCTTTGTTCGCTGCTTCTTCAACATCGCCCACTTCGCAAATATACCCTGTTTTCTCGTGTTCGATTACCTCTGGAATTCCACCTACATTCGTTCCAATGCATGGAACACCACAAGCCATGGCTTCTAAGAGTACAAGTCCAAAGCTTTCTTTTTCAGATAATAACAGTTTCAAATCGCTGATTGAATATAATTCTGCCACATTTTCTTGTTTCCCAAGAAATAATACAGAATCTTGAAGATTAAGCTCCTTTACTAATTGAGACACAACCGTCATTTCAGGGCCATCTCCTACAAGCAGCAGTTTAGATGAAAGCTTTTTATGAATAAGAGCAAACGTTTTGACTACGTCTGTAACGCGTTTGACGTGACGAAAGTTTGAAATATGAATAACAACTTTTTCATTTTCTAATATGCCATATTCCGCTTTTAAATACTGAACTTCTTTTTTATGATAAACTCGTTCATCAATAAAATTATACATCGTTTCAATTTCTTTATCTGGACTAATTAAATGGTGAGTTTGATTAACAAGTGAGTGAGATACGGCCGTCACTGCATCAGATTTCTCGATTCCAAATTTAATTAAGTCTTTTAATGATGGATCTTCACCTAGAACCGTAATGTCTGTCCCATGAAGAGTTGTGACAATTTTCACTTCGTGCTCTACCATTTGTTTCGCCAAAATCCCGCAAACGGCATGTGGGATTGCATAGTGCGTATGAATAATATCAAGCTTTTCTCTTTTAGCCACTTCAGCCATTTTACTGGATAAAGCGAGATCATACGGAGGATATTTAAAGACAGAGTATTGATTTACATCTACTTCGTGAAAATAAATATTTGGATATACTTTCGTCAATCTAAAAGGCATGCTAGAGGAAATAAAATGAATTTCGTGCCCCTTTTCAGCCAGCAGCTTTCCTAGCTCCGTTGCTACCACTCCTGAACCGCCAACGGAAGGATAACATGTAATACCAATTTTTAACTTCATTTATTTTACACCTACTAAATCATCGTACATCAAAATCGGTTTTTTAGATAAAAAACCTTCACCGTATGCTACCCCGACTTCTTTGCCGAACAAGCGTTCTCTGCTCTCTACCGTTTCTATATATCCGTTTACTAAAGGCGTATCAAATGTATCTGCTGTTTTTACAAATTGACTTTCATAAGCCTGTAGACTAGCTACTTTCTTTTGAAACGTGCTTGATACATCTACGATAAAATCTGGCTTATGGAATCCATTTATCATATAGAAATAAAGAGACTCCGCACGATGAGCCTTTTGCCTCTTACCGTCGATATAATTTTTAACTCCAGCTGAAAATATAGCTTCTTCTACAAGCTTTGCACAATTTCCATGATCAGGATGACGATCTTCGAAATACGGAGCAAATATAATCCTTGGTTGATACGCGCGAATGACTGATGCAATTTCAGATATATACTCTGGCTTTAGAAACAAACCTCTGTCTGGTAAATGCAGATGAATTCGCTCATGAACACCTAAGACATCCGCTGCTTTGGACGCTTCTTGCTTTCGGATTTCAACTGTTCCATTTGAAGAAAGTTCAGCTTGCGTCAAATCGCAAATAACTACCTTCAAACCTTGTTCACTCATTCTTGCAATGGTTCCACCCATGCCGATTTCTACATCATCGGCATGAGCACCAAAGGCAAGGATATCTATTGTTTCTTTCATTATCTTCACCCTATTTTTTTATAATTGAACGCCAATGCAAATCGCCTCGTTCAAGTCCATGAATTAAGATCTCTGCTGTTCCCATATTCGTTGCAAGAGGAACCGCATATACGTCACATAGACGCATCAGAGCTGAAATATCAGGTTCATGGGGCTGAGCTGTTAACGGGTCGCGGAAAAAAATAACCATATCCATTTCGTTTTGGGCAATTAAAGCCCCTATCTCCTGATCTCCTCCAAGCGGTCCCGATTGAAAGCGGTGAACCTTCAAACCTGTTGCTTCTGAAATACGCGTTCCGGTTGTGCCCGTTGCGAACAGCGAATGTTCCTGTAAAATCGCTTGATAAGCTGTTGTAAATTGAACCATATCATTTTTCTTTTTATCATGCGCAATTAAGGCGATTTTCATTTTTCTCGCTCCTTAGTCAATAATATTTTCTAAACCATATACAAGTGTGTCTACTTTCATAACTGTATCAACAGCTAACTTCACACCTGACATAAAAGAAGCACGGTTGTATGAATCATGACGGATTTTTAATGTTTGTCCAAATCCTCCGAACATCACTTCTTGGTGAGCAATCAGTCCTGGCAGGCGTACGCTATGTAGACGGATGCCTTCATAATCTGCCCCGCGCGCACCTTCTAGTAATTCTTTTTCCTCAGGATGGCCTTGTTTTTTTGCTTCACGAACTTCACTGATCAGCTCCGCTGTTTTTAACCCTGTTCCTGATGGTGCATCTAACTTTTGATCGTGATGCATTTCAATAATCTCTACATCATCAAAGTATTTAGCTGCCATTTGTGAAAACTTCATCATTAAAATAGCGCCAATGGCGAAATTAGGTGCAATGATACAGCCAAGCTCCTTCTCTTCAGCAAGCTCCTTTAATTCTTTTAAATCTTCTTCCGAAAATCCAGTTGTTCCTACAACAGGTCTTACTCCATATGTTAAGGCTGTTTTAGTATGAACGCGTCCAATTTCAGGTGTTGTCAAATCAACTAGAACATCTGCCTTAACGTCTTGAAAACATTTTTCAATGTCCGTGTAGATTGGCGCTTGTAAATTTGGCATTCCTTCAATATCACTTATGTATTTTCCTTCATTGATACGATCCACCGCTGCTACTAATTCAAAATGCTCTGTCTCTTCTATTAACAATACAGCTTCTTTTCCCATACGACCTCTTGGTCCTGCAAGTACAATTCGAATTTTGTCCATTCTTTTTCTCTCCTTAGTCTTCTTTTTTCGTCCAGCGATCTTTGTCACGCGTATTAAATTTATTCATAACGCGATCATGTGCTTCTTGTAAATCAATATTTAATGAATTTGCAAAGCAAATTAATACAAATAAAATGTCGCCCATTTCTTCTTCGACCGTACGTTCCGCTTCAGTCGTTTTCTTCGGCTTTTCACCATAATAGTGGTTAATTTCGCGTGATAATTCGCCCACTTCTTCTGACATGCGCGCAAGCATGGCGAGAGGACTAAAATATCCTTCTTTAAATTGACTAATATATGCATCAACTTCTTGCTGCATTTGCTCCATCGTTTTTTTTGACATCGTTTTATTTCACCTCTTTTAGACGTACACTCAGCTTACTATTATAACATCTTTACTTCAAATTATTTAGTGTAATTACTTCTTCTTACCAAGCCTTTTCACAATATCCCTCACGTTTCCCTTAATTCTCAAAAAGCTGTCTATATTTTACGAATTGAGGATACTACTAATACATAGCACTAGACGAAACGCCATCACTTTTTACTATTTTCAAAAATCTTTTCAATAGTTATTTACGAAATGAAATATATTCCTTTATGATAAGGTAGTGCAAAAACGGCCATAGGAGGTTTGTGAGTATGAAAAGTCTCAGATTAAAGAATATTGTTTTTATACTGCTTGGTGCTGCCATATTTGCTTTCGGACTTGTTAATTTTAACATGCAAAACAATTTAGCTGAAGGTGGATTCACAGGCATAACCCTGCTTTTATTCTTCTTATTTAACATTGATCCCTCTTATTCTAACTTAGTGTTAAATATTCCTTTGTTTTTTGTAGGGTGGAAACTATTAGGAAGAACAGCATTTATTTATACCATGCTCGGAGTCGTTAGCTTATCACTATTTTTATGGGTATTCCAGCGCTTCCCAGTGAATATGCCTTTGCGTCATGATATGACTCTAGCAGCTCTCTTTGCTGGTGTTTTTATTGGAGTCGGACTTGGTATTATTTTTAGGTTTGGAGGAACAACGGGAGGAGTCGATATTATCGCACGCGTTGTTCAAAAATACATCGGGTGGAACATGGGAAAAACGATGTTTCTTTTCGACTTTGTTGTAATTAGTGCATCTCTCATTTATTTATCCTACCGAGAAGCTATGTACACGCTTGTTGCAGTCTTTGTCGCTGCACGCGTTATTGATTTTATGCAAGACGGTGCATATGCCGCTAAAGGAGCAACTATCATTTCGAATCATAACGAAGCCATATCGGATAAAATTATGAAAGAAATGGACCGAGGCGTGACAATTTTAAAGGGGCAAGGTTCTTTTTCCAAGCAAGATACCAACGTGCTATACTGCGTTGTAAGTAAAAATGAAATTTTCCGTTTAAAGCAAGTTATTACTTCTGTAGATCCACACGCATTCGTTGCGGTTTCAGATGTTCATGATGTCTTGGGCGAAGGATTTACCCTTGATGAAAATAAAAAGCCGCTTGAAAGATAAAAAAATACCGCTAATGCGGTATTTTTTATTAATCGTCGTTATTCATTCCTGTATAAATCATGATTAAACGAACCAGCTCAAGAACTGCTACCGCTGCGGCTGCTACATATGTTAAAGCCGCTGCGTTAAGCACTTTTCGCGTTTCGCGCTCTTCGTCATTTCGAATTGCACCGACTGAGACGATTTGCGTCATCGCTCGGCTTGATGCATTAAATTCAACAGGCAGTGTTACAAGTTGGAACACCACGGCTGCTGCCATGAAGATAATTCCAAGTAAGAGTAAACCACTAGCTTGTGCGATAATCCCAATCATAATTAAGATCCATGACACGTTAGACCCTAGACTTGCCACCGGCACAAGAGAGTGGCGAAGACGTAAAAACGAGTAGTTTTCTTTGTCTTGAATCGCGTGTCCCACTTCGTGAGCTGCAACGGCAGCCCCTGCCACAGACGTTCCGTAATAGTTGTCTTCTGATAAACGAATTACTTTTGAGCGAGGATCGTAGTGATCGGATAAAAATCCGCCTACAGGCTCTACATGAACGTTATACAACCCGTTTTCATCCAAAATTTTCCGTGCTACCTCTGCACCTGTCATTCCTGATGAGTTGCTTACTTTTGAGTATTTTTTGTAAGCACTTCTCACTTTAAACTGCGCCCAAATTGGCACAAGGATAATGATGAGAAAATAAATCAAAAAGCTCATTTACCCACACCTTTCATTATGTGTTTGACTACTCTTTTATTTTAGACAATTCTGCGCTTTTCCGTCAATCATTACGCCCTCTAGCCGACTTTCTTTTCCGATCAGCAAAATATTTTCGTGCTCCTACATAAAAAAGAGTAGCGATAATAATACTTCCAGTGGTAATTGTAACCCAAATAAAAGACGGGTCCGTATGATTTTCTTTTACTTGTTCAAAAAAATCTTTTAAATTTTGTTCCATTTGATTAAACTGATCATCGTTAATTTCACTTAGCGTTCCTTCACTTTGTAAAAAGTGAACGTCCGCGCTCACACGCTGTACGTAAGGAGACGACACGTCTACCTGTGCGCTTGGCAAGATCATATCATATTCTTTTAGAAATTGCTTAAGCTGTGCTTCGTAAGCCGCTTGTTCTCCTTTTACCGCTTCATTTCGCATCTCTTTAAATGTTGCAAGCATGCTGCCTTCGAGTTCAGTCCACATAGGCTGGTGCTTACTGTGCAGCGCATCGACTAATAATCGAAATTGAGTAGCTTTTTGAAGTCGTTCTTCATCACTGGAATCAGAAGATAAAAGAGACCTTTCTACCTGTTCATAACAAAGAGTTAAAATACGGATATCTTCGGCCGATACGCCTAAAGAAGCTGTATTGAGACTAGTAAATTCATTCGAAAAATTTCTGAACAAATGTTGGGCTGCTTTATACTCCTTTTGCTCTACAAGCGATAGCGTTTGATCAGATAAGTTATCAAGCTTCTTCCACTGCCCTTCACCTGCATGTACAGTAGTCGTATATGCAAAGAAAAGTACGAGCAATATTCCTACTATTCTTCCTTTCATTCTCGTCCCTCCTCTAACCTCTACTAAAACTTATGAGAAAGAGGACAAGAGTAGACCTATTTTCAAAAGGAAGTTTTGAACTCACTATTCATTCATCGGAGTGATAAAGTTTTGCGTATAATATTTCTCGTATACGCCTACACCAAGACGCGTAAACTCTTTATTGAGTAAAGCCTTACGATGTCCTTCGCTATTAAGCCACCCTTCAACCGCAGCGATTCCATCTTGATAGTTCGAGGCAATATTTTCTCCCGCAATCCGGTATACTACATCGCCTTTTTGCAGACGGTTGCCTAAATCACCTTGTGCTGGTGAAACGTGAGAGAAATAGTTTAAGTCACTCATTTCTTTGCTGTGTAAATAGGCCACTCCAGCAGTGGCTTCGTCCCAAACTAAAGGCGATAGCTGAAATCGGTCTCGAATTACATTTGTAATATCGATAATCTGCTGCTCTTCTCCTTCTTGGATACTTTTCCACTCTTCCGCTGTTAATGACGGAGCTGTAGGAAGCTCACCGCGATAAACAATTTCGTACGGACGCTGTTTTAATAGCGTGTCCATGTCCATAATTCGAATACTTGAGATTGTGTTAAGAAACTGATCGAAATATAGTTGAACGTATACATTTCCATATTTAATAATTGGGCGCATTTTCATATCCTCTTCACTCAGACGAAATCGGTATTCATTTCCGTCTTTTTGAAGCGTGAGTTCAGGTGAAAGTGAAACGTTTTTTTCTACTTCTTCTCGCTTCTCACCGATCTCAAAAGGATCTGTATTTGTTTTTGCACCAATGACATATACAGATACAACTTGATTATTTTCCACTCCTACCTGCGCATACGTTTGACGATTCTTTTTATAAATCCACCAGTCATAGCCATATGCAGAAGAATCAATACGATCCGGCTCTCCAAGCATTCCAATTAACTGTTCTGAATGATCTCCGATGAGCCTCATCATATTTTCGCTTTGTTTTTCAAAAGAAGCCACTTCTTGTGTCGGCTGACTTTTGGAATCCGTTTGGTTTTGCTCAATTTTTTGACCTGTTAGATATTTTTCTAGCTGAGGTAAATAATCCTCTGCGTATACAAATGCTACTATTAATACGAGAATAAAAATAACTTTTTTCAGTTTTTCTTCCTCTCCTTACACCTGTTTTCTTTACCTGTTTAACTTATTTTTATCTCTATTATACATGCATTCAAAAAAAAATAGCTATTGGTATGAAGGAAACAAAAGAAAAAGCCAACTATTTACGAATACACTGCAAACAGTTGACCTTTCGCTTTTTAATGCGTATGTTCTGAAATGTCTGAGAGCGCTTCTCCTGCACTTTCATTAGCATAGCGAAACGTTGATAAATCACCTAGCGATACAATCCCTACTAGCTTTTGATTTTCTACAACGGGAAGACGACGGATTTGATGTTGAGCCATAAGCTTAGAAGCTTCTTCTACAGAGGCTTCAGCTGTAATAGTGATAAGCTCCTCACTCATAACATCCGTTACCTTACTTGAATTTGGCTTCTTTTCTGCAATGCCTTTTATAACTAAATCTCGATCCGTAATCATTCCTACTAGCTGATCCCTATCGACAATTGGAATTGCGCCTACATTCCATTTCTTCATTTTTACTGCCACTTCATATACGTTATCAAGCGTGGTGCATGTTTCCGTATCAGTTGTCATCACATCTTGTACAGTTTTCATTGTTTTATCCTCCTTCACTTATTGTACTCGCTTTATAGTGTGACCAACTTTTTAGTAAACTTTCGTATTTAAAACGTTTAAATAAAAATAGATAACGTTTACATTTTTCCTTATTATATATTGCAAGTTTTATCCATTCGGCTTATGATTTAATTGGGGTATATTTGTTTTGGGAGGGAGTTCATATGAAATTTGAGTATGCAAAGTTTGATTCATTAAAGGTTGATTTAGATTTATTAGATGAGATTATGCATCAGTTTGGTCTGGTTCGCGCTGGACAATGGGATTATGAACGCGTCACGTATGATCGAAAATTCGAGTTTCAGCGAGATACCTTCTATTTACGAGTCCAAGGACATGCTATTTCAGGCGATGTAGGGGGTAGGCATGCTGTTATTCACCTTATGACACCTCTATTAGGCAAACATTATTATCCTCACGGTGTGGAATATGGAGACGGTGAATACTTCCCGCCATCCCTTGTAGAACAGTGTGAAAAGATATTGGCACAAGTCAAATCACAGCTTGAAACCGTTCAGCTATAGAAGTAGAAAAAGCGCAGTAATCACACTGCGCTTTTTTTAATTCAAAGGAGGAGTAGATGGGATTTCCTTTGATTTTATATCTTGAGGTTCACTAAAATCAGGCATGTACGTTTCTTTCTCTCTTTCTTTTCGAGCCCACTGAAAAAAAATAAAGCCTAAAACTGTTCCATACACAATTTCTTGAATAATTTTCATAATAACGCCGCCTAGCTGCTGATCTTCCACAGGCGGTAGCGTATTAAACATTTCGGGAGCGAGCTGCCCCAAACTTGCAATCATAGAAGGCGGTACACAAAGAGAAAGAGCTTGTACCCAAGCGCTCGAGTCTGTATACGTCGCATATAAAGAATGGTTTGCAAAAATAATTAACGCGCACGCTGGGGTAAGAAGTACGCCGTCTGCAAAAATGTATCCTAGCTTTTTCAAAGAACTTAGCGTTTGTTCTTCTTCTAGCTGATTAACGAGTGGCCACCACATACAAAATGCAGCAACAAATAATACAATACTCACAATTCCGTGGAGAGTCATATCCGTTTTAATAAAATCAAAAAGCAAAGGGATATGATACAAGGAGAATAACCCATTAAATAATAGTAGAGCAATTAAAGGCTTTGTAAAAAATTCAAAAACAGGTTTAACCCCTTTTAAATAAATAACAGAACGAGCTAACCACGGCGGAATTCCTAAAATAAAAAGCGGAGGAATCACCAAGTAAACGATGGCCATTTGCGTCATATGAGCACTAAACATAAAATGCCCTAGTAAATCTACAGGTCCTCCTTTACAAATATATAAAAGAACCATGCTGATGACAAAATACGCTTTGGTTTTTCTGCTTACGGCCTCCGCACCTATAAAATTCCCTCTCCATCTACCAATAATGAAAAAATATAAGACGGTCACGAGACAAATGGTTAAAAAATAGTAAGGGCTCCAAAGTGCTTCAAAACCAAACATCTGCAAATTGTTAATCAACGTCTATTCCTCCTTCTACAGATGATGAAAAGGACTGGCACATGCCAGCCCTTTTCTTTACCACCAAATGATGGTTACAAAAGCTAAAATGGTTATAAGAGCTACCAATACGCCCGAATACAAGAAAAATGCTGGTATGGTATGTCCTTTATGGTTCATATGCATGAAATAATAAAGTTGAAAGATGACTTGAACAACCGCCAAGAGCACAATCACCGGCATAATGTACCATCCGCTAAACTCTTGATAAACCGCAAAAAAAGCAATTAGTGTTAAAAACAACATCATCGCAAAAGAGATAACTTGCATCTTCATATCTTCTGCGTTTCTTTTCTTACGGTACTCTAAATTGAGCCTTGGGTTATCTGAGTTTGATTGATTTGTCGTCATCAGCTTATCCCACCATTCCCATTAAATATACAACCGTAAAAATAAAGACCCAAACCACATCGATAAAGTGCCAGTATAAACTTGCTACATAATATTTTGGGGCGTTATATAAGTTTAGTCCCCGCTTAGCATTTCGAATCATCAAAGAACCAATCCAAAGTAATCCGAACGTTACGTGAGCCCCGTGGGTCCCAACCAGCGCGTAGAAAGAAGAACCGAATGCGCTGCTTGTAAACGTATGCCCTTCATGAACATAATGCCTAAATTCATAAATTTCTAACCCTAGAAAAGCTAAACCTAAAAGCCACGTAACACCTAGCCATAGCTGCATCTTTTTAAATTCAAAATTTTTCATATGATACATAGCATATACGCTTGTGAGCGAACTTGTTAATAAGATCATGGTGGCTGCAAATACAAGCTTAATATCAAATAATTCTTCTGGCTTAGGCCCCGACATGGTTGAGTTACGCAAAGCTAAATAAGTAGCAAAAAGGGAAGCAAACAAAACCGTCTCTCCGCCTAAAAAGAGCCAAAAGCCAGTAAATTTATTTTTCCCTTCAAGCGTTGCTTTTTCAGGCGAAGCAGGGAAAGTTTCAGCAGTTAGCTTTTGTTCAGTCTCCATTACATCTTCGCCTCCTTATCATCATCAATTAAATCTTCTTTATGAATATGAAACCCGTGATCATCAATCCATGAACGGAAGAACATCGATAAAAACATGACAACCATTCCGATAATCCCTACGACATCTCCCCACGCATGGTCATTTCGGTACAAAAAACCAATTCCTGCAATAAACATTCCAAGCGATATCATAAATGGAATGAACGATGAGTTTGGCATATGAATATCACCAAGAGGTTCTGCCGGCGTCATTTCTTTGTTTCCTGCCATTTTTTCAATCCAATATGCATCTAATCCGCGTACAAGCGGCGTTTGTTTAAAGTTATACTCTGGAGGTGGAGATGAAATAGCCCATTCTAATGTACGTCCGTCTCCCCAAGGGTCTCCTCCTACCTTTTGTCCTTTAGCAGTTGTTTTTATAATATTAACAAGTAAAATGAGCGTAGCAACCGCCATGAAAGCAGCTCCTGATGAACTAATTGCATTTCCAAGGTCGAGACCTTGATTAGGCAAGAACGTCCATACGCGGCGAGGCATCCCCATTAAGCCCAGGAAATGCTGAATAAAGAACGTTAAGTGAAAACCAATCAAAAAGAGCCAGAACGTTGCTTTGCTTAACTTTTCATCTAACATCTTCCCAAACATTTTTGGCCACCAGTATGTGACCCCTGCTAAAATAGCATATACGACACCACCTACGATAACGTAATGAAAGTGGGCAACGATAAAATAAGAATCTTGAAATTGATAATCTGCAGGTGCTACAGCCGCCATAACTCCAGTTACTCCCCCAATAACAAATGAGGGAATAAAAGCGACAGCGTACAACATTGGAGACGTAAATTCAATACTTCCTCCCCAAATGGTAAACAACCAGTTGAAAATTTTAATTCCAGTTGGAACGGCGATAGCCATCGTAGCGACAGCAAAAATGGCATTTGCAATCGGACCAAGTCCGGTTGTAAACATGTGGTGAGCCCACACCATGAACCCTAAAAATCCGATTAATACGGTAGCAAAAACCATCGACGAGTATCCGAATAATCTCTTTCTTGAGAAAGTAGGTAATATTTCTGAGAAAACACCAAATGCTGGAAGAATTAAAATATATACTTCGGGATGACCGAATATCCAGAAAAGATGTTCCCAGATAATGGTGTTTCCACCCATTGTGGCGTCAAAAAAGTTTCCCCCGAACAAGCGGTCAAAAATCATTAAAAACAATCCAACCGTCAGTGCTGGAAACGCAAACAAAATGAGAGCTGATGCAACAAATGTCGTCCACGTAAACAGCGGCATACGCATATAAGTCATACCTGGCGCCCTCATGTTAATAATGGTCACGAGAAAGTTGATACCTGAAATCAATGTCCCGGCCCCGGAAATTTGCAACCCTATCGCATAAAAATCAATTCCGTGACTAGGCGACGCAATGGACAACGAGGCATATGATGTCCAACCCGCATCGGGTGCTCCTCCTAAAAACCAGCTTAGATTTAAAAAGATTCCCCCAAAGGCAAACAACCAAAAACCTAACAAATTTAAAAATGGAAATGCTACATCTCGAGCCCCAATTTGCAGCGGAACCACTGCATTCATCATCGCAAAAAGAAGCGGCATGGCAGCTAAGAAAATCATCGTTGTTCCATGCATGGTTAAAATTTCGTTATACGTTCCTGCACTAACAAAGTCATTGCTTGGTATAGCCAGCTGAATACGTATAAATAGCGCTTCCACTCCTCCCACTAGAAAAAAGATACCGCCGGCAATTAAATAGAGAATGGCGATTTTCTTATGGTCAACCGTTGTCATAAAGTCCCAAATTATTCCACCTACACCCTTCTTTTGACTGAGTGTACTCATCGCTAAACCTCCCCTTTTACAAACGACTGGACGTTTATTTTTCTTTTAAACTCATTAAATAGTCTGCTAGCTCATTCACTTGTTCATCTGTTAAGTCAGGATATGTACCACTCATCTTATTACCCGGCTTAACTTTTTCAGGGTCTTTTAACCACTTCTTGATATTATCCTTGTTGTGAGGAAGCACCCCAGCTACTCGCTCACGTTCAGAAAAACCAGCTAAGTTTGGCGCTTGACGAGCTTGCTCTGGGCGATTGTCTTTGACATCAACAGCATGACATCCGATACAGCTTTCATTAAAAACCTCTTGCCCAGCTTTTGCCGATGCTGTTTCTACATCAGGCTTTGCCTTTTTCAAATCTTTTGCCCACGTATCAAATTCATCGCTTGATACAGCCCGTACTTTAAAGTCCATGAGAGAATGAGATGGACCGCAAAGCTCGGCACATTTTCCATAGAAAACTCCGTTAGCTTCCTTGGATTTTTCGGAATCAAACACTAGCCAGAATTTATTATCATTTTCTGTGTTAGCATCGAGCTTTCCTCCAACTGAAGGAATCCAGAATGAGTGCTTGACGTCAGAAGCTTTAATATTAAAGTAGACTTTTTTATCCGTTGGAACAACTAGATCTTGCGATGTAATAATTTTTTGATTAGGATACTCAAATTCCCACCAGTACAGGTTAGCACGCACATTTACTACGACAGCATCTTTGTCCTTCATTCCCTTTACATCTGCTAGCTTAAATGTTGAGATGACCGTCGGAACAGTCAAAATAATTAGCAGCAAAATAGGAATCACTGTCCATATAATTTCTAACTTTCTGCTTCCCTCTACTTGCTTTGGAATCACATTTTCTTCGCCTTTACGACGACGAAAGCGCAGAATAACAAATATAAAGATAACGGTGACAACAACAATAACCAAAACCATGATGGCTGTACTAAGCAGCATAAGCGAATATTGTTCTTCAGCTACCTCACCTGCAGGCTTAAGTGTTGATAAAAACGGTTTTCCACAGGCCGATAACACGAATGCAAGCAGCGTAAATAACGACAAAACACGAAAGTTCAATCGCCATTTTTTCATACCATTCCCCAACCTCTCTTTCATTGACGTGATTTCATCTATGCCCTCTTGAGCATAAAACTTATTCCTTCTATAATGAATTCTACATGTAGAAGAAATCCCCCTTGTACAGTGCCGCATTCAGTGAAAGATTTTATCTAGGCAAAAAGCGTTGCGACAATCATTGAGACAAATAAAACAGTTAAATAGTTTAGTGAGTAGACAAACATCATGCTAGCCCACTTTGTGTCTTCTTGTTTATTGTATTGAGCAAATCCTAAAAATAGCCATCCTATGTTCAAAACAGTAGCCAAAATTAGAAACGGAGTACCTAATTCGTATAAATAAAGAGGTAGCGGCAACAAACAAGCAATCCAAATGAGAATCTGTCGTTTTGTAAGCTCAAAACCGTGTACAACAGGCAACATAGGGATTCCGGCTGCCCGGTATTCTTCACATCTTCGCATAGCAAGAGCGAGAAAATGAGGCGGCTGCCAAATAAACATGATTAAAAATAACACCCAAGCCACTACGTGTAAATTAGGATCGATAGCGGCCCATCCAATTAAAGGGGGGACGGCGCCTGATATACTTCCGATTACTGTATTAATTGTGTATAGTCTTTTGGACCACATGGTGTAAAGAACTACATATGTAAGTATTCCTGCTAATCCGATGAGAGCGGCTACCGAAGAAACAATTAGTAGCATAAGCAAGCCGGTTAATGTAAAACCGATGCCAATCCCAAGGACCGTCAAAGGCATAAAACTTCCTGTCACTGTAGGTCGTCCCTTTGTTCGCTCCATTAGTGGGTCAATGTCACGGTCTATGTAATTATTCAAGCTGCATGAACCGGCGATGATAAAGGAAGAACCTATTAAAGTAAAAAATGCTTTATCCAGGTTTTCTAAGAAGTGTTGTTCGTTGAAGAAAAGAGCTAGCCAAAAACCAGTAAAGGTAGTGATAAAATTTGAGTTGACTATGCCAATTTTAATCGTAGCTAAAAAATCTGACCAAATGGAACTATTTTCGCTTACATGAGCTGTGTTAGGCGATGCAGAAAGCGTTGAATCTTCCACCATTTTTGAATCTTCCATGGCGCTTCCTCCTTTACTCATCCACAGACTTTTATCTATTAAATAAAGAGTCTATAAATGAAGGCGTTTTCAACATATTTTTACAAAAATCTCCTCTTTGTTCACAAAGAAGTCATATTCCTCTCACCCAAACTACTTAAAAGCTTCACATATAAACGATAAAATAGTAGAGAAATATCTATTTCTCATGTTTATTAAACCATATTTTGCCGTTACTTTGTGAAGAATTCATGAAAAAAATATGGATTTTTTTTGTCATAAGCTAAATGCATGTCCCTGTCACTTGTTAAAAGATATTTCCGCAATTAAAATATTTTTCTGTACGGTACCTTTTACATATCTGCAGAGTCAAACTCATGAACAAACCTTACACTTTCTACCATTATAACAAATTCAATCAAGTTTATGGAGAATAAATGAAATTTATGTTTAATATACAAAAAGATTAAGATAAATTGTTTAGCTCGTTATATTACTTACTTTGTTTTTAGGATGGTGATTATTGTGCGACTTGGCTTAAAAATTTTATCCATTGTGACAAGCATGGCCATGTTACTTATTCTACTTGGCGGTGCCCTTGTTACGAAAACTGGTTCAGCAGACGGATGCGGAGATTCTTGGCCTCTGTGTAACGGGCAGCTCATTCCTGACCCTTTAACATTTGAAACGATTGTTGAACTAAGCCACCGCTTGGTTTCTGGCTTGTCAGGCTTTCTTGTGCTCGCTTTATGCGTATGGGCATGGGTTTCACTAGGACATATAAGAGAAGTTAGACCTTTAGCGTTTATCTCTTTTTTCTTCCTAGTACTGCAAGCATTAATTGGGGCAGCAGCCGTTATGTGGGGGCAATCAGATGCAGTGCTAGCTCTTCATTTTGGTATCTCTCTTATTTCATTTGCTTCTGTGCTGTTATTAACACTTATTATCTTTGAGGTAGATCAAAAGCTCGATGCAACTAACATACAGCTAGGCTCTAAAATGAAAAAACATATTTATGGGGTTATCTTGTACACGTATGCCGTCGTTTATACAGGCGCACTTGTTCGCCATAAAGAAGCTAACTTAGCTTGTCCAGACGTTCCATTTTGTTCAAACGTAAACGGCTGGCTACCTGTTGATTTAAATCAGTGGATTCAAATGGGACATCGATTCGCTGCTGCTTTAACGTTTGTATGGATTTTAGCTGCATTTATCCATGCAGTTAAACATTATCGTCACCAGAAAAATATTTTTTACGGATGGTTAGCTGCTCTCATTCTAGTTATTTTCCAGGCGATTTCCGGTATGCTTGTTGTTGTCACACGTTTGCAGCTAGAGCTCGCGCTTGCCCATTCTTTAATTATTTCTTTCCTATTCGGTGTATTAAGTTATTTAACATTACTTGTAACACGTCATACACATGATTAATCAAAAAAGGTACGAGCTCAGAGCCCGTACCTTTTTTGATTAGCTTTCTAATTCAATTAATAAATCTCCCGGCTGGATGCCATCTCCATTCGACACGTGTACTTGTTTAATTACGCCGTCAAATGGTGCTTGCACAGTTGTTTCCATTTTCATTGCTTCTGTGATCATGAGATGATCACCTTTTGAGACTTTGTCGCCTTTTTCTACTACTACTCGAATAACGGTTCCAGGCATTGAAGCGCCGATGTGGGCCGGATTTGCTTGGTCGGCTTTTCGTTTTGCCGTGACGGTTGTTTTGACACTTTCGTCTTTAATCACTACCTCACGAGGCTGACCGTTCAATTCAAAGTATACTGTTCGCGTACCGTCTGCCTGGGGTTCTCCAATAGATACAAGGCGAACAATTAAGGTTTTTCCTTTTTCAATCTCAATTTCAACCTCTTCTCCTAGACGCATGCCGTATAGGAAAGTCGGTGTATCAAGAACGGAAATGTCACCATATTGCTCAACTGCTTTATGATAATCCATAAATACTTTTGGATAAAGAGCATAAGCAATTGCATCAAAACTAGTTACTTGGCGATTTAAGTCCTTAAATAGCTTTTCTTTCACTGTATCGAAGTCCACATCTTCCAACAGTTCACCAGGACGAACTGTAATAGGTTTTCTTCCTTTTAAAATGATGCGCTGAAGCTCTTTAGGGAATCCGCCGTGAGGCTGTCCTAAATACCCTTCAAACAATTCAATAACTGAATCTGGGAAGTCAAGCGTTTCACCGCGCTCAAACAGCGTTTCTTCTGTTAAGTTGTTTTGGACCATAAACAATGCCATATCTCCAACTACTTTTGATGATGGCGTAACTTTTACAATATCACCAAATAACAAATTCACGCGTGAATACATATCTTTTACTTCATCCCAACGGTTCCCTAAACCAACTGCTTTCGCTTGTTGCTGCAAGTTACTATATTGACCGCCTGGCATTTCATGCACGTACACTTCCGTATGAGGAGCGTTCATGCCGCTTTCAAAATCTTGGTAATATTTTCGCACATCTTCCCAATAGTACGATAGCTCTTCTAGATTTTTAATATCTAGATTTGGTCTGCGGTCCGCTCCTTCTAATGCGTAATAAAGAGAGTTAGCACTCGGCTGAGACGTTAAGCCTGCCATTGAACTTACGGCTACGTCCACAATGTCTACACCTGCTTCAATTGCTTTTGCATACGTGTACACACCGTTTCCGCTTGTATCATGCGTATGAAGGTGAATCGGAATGTCAACCGTTTCTTTTAGAGCAGATACTAAGTCATAAGCTGCCTGTGGTTTTAAAAGACCCGCCATATCTTTAATGCCTAGAATATGCGCTCCAGACTGCTCAAGCTCTTTTGCTAAATTCTTATAGTAATCCAAATCATACTTACGACGTGTCGGATCTAAAATATCACCTGTATAACACATCGCTGCTTCTGCAATCTTTCCTGTTTGACGAACTGAGTCAATTGCAAGAGTCATTCCTTGCACCCAGTTTAAGCTGTCAAAGATACGGAAAACATCAATACCCGCATAAGCTGATTTTTCAACAAATTCCTTAATTACATTATCAGGATAGTTTTTATACCCAACCGCATTTGATGCGCGAAGAAGCATTTGGAAAAGAACGTTTGGCGCTTGTTGACGTAAAGTAAGCAAACGATCCCATGGATCTTCTTTTAAGAATCGATAAGCGACATCAAACGTTGCTCCTCCCCACATTTCCATAGAAAATAAATCTGGAAGCAAACGTGCAGTTGGATTAGCTACTTGTTTTAAGTCGTTTGTACGAATACGCGTTGCTAAAAGAGACTGATGCCCATCACGGAACGTTGTATCCGTTAATAGCACTTCCTTGCGTTCTTTCACCCAATTTACTAAACCTTCAGCACCTTTTTCATCTAAAATCTGCTTTGTTCCATTTTGAATTGGTTTACTTATATCGACATTAGGAACGCGAGGTTTCGTAAAGATTGGTTTTTTCTTTTCTGATACACCAGGGAATCCGTTTACCGTAACGTTCCCAATGTATGTAAGCATTTTAGTTCCGCGGTCTTTTCGCTTAGGGAAGACAAAAAGCTCAGGCGTCGTATCAATAAATGATGTATCATAAGTACCTGTTAGGAACTTATCATGTTTTACTACATTTTCAAGAAACGGAATATTTGTTTTAATTCCTCGAATACGAAACTCTTTTAAGTTCCTTACCATTTTTGATGCCGCTTGATCGAATGTTAATGCCCAAGTTGTTACTTTTACTAACAGTGAATCATAATACGGCGTAATCACAGCACCTTGGAAGCTATTTCCTGTATCTAACCGTACTCCAAAACCGCCACCAGAACGATAGGCCATAATCTTACCCGTATCTGGCATAAAGTTGTTTAACGGATCTTCTGTCGTTACACGAGATTGAATAGCATATCCATGTACATAGATTTTATCTTGTTCAGGAATTGACACTTCCTTACTGTGAAGTGAGTAGCCATCTGCAATTAAAATTTGCGATTGTACAATATCAATGCCTGTAATCATTTCAGTAATCGTGTGCTCTACTTGAACACGTGGATTTACTTCAATGAAATAAAAATCGTTTCCTGATACTAAAAATTCTACTGTACCTGCATTTATGTACTGCACTTTTTCCATCAGCTGCACAGCTGCTTCACAAATGCGGAGACGTAAGTCTTCATCTATAGAAACACTTGGTGCTACTTCCACGACTTTTTGGTGACGCCGCTGCACAGAACAGTCGCGTTCATAAAGGTGCACAACATTTCCTTGTTCGTCACCTAAAATTTGCACTTCAATATGTTTTGGATTTTCAACTAGTTTTTCGACATACACTTCATCATTACCAAAAGCTGCTTTTGCTTCTGATTTGGCACGATCATACGATTCGTTCAGGCTAGCTGCATCGCGAACGATACGCATGCCTCGACCGCCTCCGCCTAAAGCTGCTTTGATCATAAGAGGATACCCATGCTGATTAGCAAATTCTTTTGCTTCGTCAATAGAATCAATAGGACCATCTGTGCCAGGAATAACGGGAATATCTGCTCGAATAGCCTGATGACGTGCTTTTACTTTATCTCCAAACATATCAAGATGCTTGGATTTTGGGCCAATAAAAATAATGCCTTCTTCTTCACAACGTTTCGCAAATTGGATATTTTCTGACAAAAATCCATAACCTGGGTGAATAGCATCTACATCATGAGACTTAGCAATGTCGATGATGCCTTCTATATCTAAATAAGCATCAATCGGTTTTTTCTCCGCTCCTACTAAATAGGCTTCATCCGCTTTGTAACGGTGATAAGAACCCGCGTCTTCCTTGGAATAAATTGCAACAGTCCGAATATTCAGTTCAGTACATGCTCGAAATACACGAATCGCAATTTCTCCTCGGTTTGCTACTAATACTTTTTTGATTTTTTTAGTTACAAAACTCATGTTGCTAATCTCCTCTCAATTTCGTATAAACTTCAATATATAGCAAAATTGGATAAAAGAAAAGCAAAAATCAATGGAAAACGATAAAATCCCAATAAATTTTTGCTTTTTTTACACAATTTTTTCACGAAAATCAATCACTTGTTATTGATGTATTGTTCGGATGCAACACAATATTTTCCGTATTTTTTTGTTTTTTGTTTTGATAATTGACGAAAAAAGAAATATTTACAATGATCCCCATAGATACCATCAGCGTTAACAGCGAAGATCCTCCGTAACTGATAAACGGAAGGGTTACTCCGGTAATCGGAATAAGTCCAGTGAGCCCTCCGAGGTTGATGCCTGTTTGAATACCTATCATACTAGCTACGCCAATACAGATCATACTAGCAAACGGATCCTGAGATTTTTTAGCCAGCATTAAAATCCTGAAAATTAAGAAGCCTAAAAGACCGAGCACGAGCATAACTCCAAAGAACCCTAATTCTTCTGCAATAATAGCCATAATAAAATCAGTATGAGGCTCCGGAAGATAACCATACTTTTGTACACTTTCTCCTAAACCAAGGCCTTTTAAGCCTCCCGTACCTATTGCTAAATATGAATTAACCAGCTGATAACCCGTTCCTTGAGCGTTGGCAAACGGATCTGACGCGCCGGTAAAACGGCCAATTCGATTAGCAGTAAACTGACCGGTAAAAAAACCAATCGTAATAATGACCGTAAGCAAAATGATACCTAGTGCTAGCATGCGGAAAAAGGTTTTTCGAGAAATTCCCGAGCATAGCATGATCGTAACAGCAATCGCAAAGATAATTGATCCCGTTCCAAGATCAGGCTGAATAGCTACAAACCCTAACATTAAAAATACAAGACCCATAGGTCCAAAAAAAGCTTTTTTGATGTTGTCAATATATTCTTGCCTTTTAGACAAAACATACGATAAGTATAAAATAACAACAAGCTTGGCATACTCAGCCGGCTGCATGTTTGCCCCGCCAAGCTGTAGCCAACTTTGTGCATTGTTACTCGTATGCCCCATCACAAACACAAGTAAAAGCAGTACAAAAATGCCGAGAATCGCATAAGGCAGTATTTTGGGATACAGCTTGTAAGGTGTTAGCATGGTTAAAATGAACAATACAAGCGTAAAAGCAAGCCACATTTTTTGTCTGTTGTAAAAGAAATCACTTGACGTATGATATCTTGTAATACTTACAATCATACTTGAACTGTAAACCATAACTAGTCCAACCGCACAAAGAAGCAGCACTGGAATTATAATTGAATAGTCAAAATGCCTAAATATTTTTTTTACCATAACCCTCTTCCTTTAAAAATGACGTGTTTCTGTTTCGTTTCATCTTTTATGTACAAATTTGAGTAAATCAGGAAATTTCAACCACCTGTAATAAAAAACTCAAACTACGTTTGTATATAGTTTGAGTTTCGATCGCGCGATTTTTATTTTTTTGTAAACGCTTCATGCAGTGCAGAAAGTTCACGCTCGAGGCGGTCTAGCAATGTTTTTCCAACACGTTCATCAATTAAACCAAGACGAACTGCAAAATCAATTTCTCTTGATAAACCAAACATTTGTGTATCTAAAACCTCTTCATAAAGAGGACATTGTGGCATTGTTAAGTTATCCATTTGAACTTGAATTAATTGCAAAATCTTATCTGCATCAGCTTTTAACAACGCATACGCTTTTTCACGATGATCTATCATTGTCTCAGGCGTCAAACTCAATCCCTCCGTTCGCGAGCGATTACCTAATCTATCTCTCAATTTTAAAGGCTATGCTCCAAAAAAGCAAGGATAAACATGTCCTTGAGGCTGGCCGTCTTTTTTGCACTGTTACTTTCTCAAAACCATTACCATAGATATAGGAAATTTCGCACTTTCGTTGACTTTTACATTATATCATACGAGAATCACTCTCAACTAAATTTTTTCATCAAAGTGACAAATAAGTAGAAAGCGCTTATACTTTTATCAAGGGGGCATTTATTATGAATTCAATTATTATGTTAAAAGGAAAAGTAAAATATACGCTGACACTTGACCCAAGCGTGTGGATTTTCGATGACCGCAAGCGCGATATGGACGTTTTTTTTGAACACCCACCGGAGCAAAAAGACGAAACAGAAGCGTACACAAAGGCTGTTTCAAAGCATTGGGACCGTGAAATTCAAGAAGGATCCGTCTTTCCTCCTACATTAAAAACGGAAAAAAAATTTAAGAAACAGGAACTAGTAAACGGGACGTTTGGCATTTTATTTGCACCTTTTTTAGCAAACGCTTCACCTACTGAAGAAGCTACCAACGTTTCATTTAAAACAAAAGACGCGCTTATCTCTTTTTCATTAGAAGAAGCACAGAAACTAATCTTTGGTTTCAGCCAAGACGGAAAGCCTCTTAGAGAAGACGGGCCTATTTATATCTATTTACCAGATGGCTCTAATCGAAATAATCCTATTAAATATGTAGAAGAAATCATCGTTACATAATAAAAAACGTGGGGTTCCAAAAGGAACCCCACATTTTTTAAAGAATATCAGCTGCTAACTGAGCTAGCCCCGAGCGCTCTCCTTTGATTAATCGAACGTGACCTGATACTTTTTGTTCTTTAAACTTTTCCACTACGTACGTTAATCCGTTGTTATACTCATCTAAATAAGGATGATCAATTTGCGCTGGATCTCCCATAAGCACAATTTTACTCTTTTCTCCTACCCTTGTTAAAATCGTTTTAATTTCATGCTTTGTTAAATTTTGCGCTTCATCAATAATAATGAACTGTTCCGGAATGCTTCGACCTCTTATATATGTCAAGGCCTCCACTTCTATTGAACTGAGACCCGCTAAAATCGCATCCAATTCCCCAGGCTTTTTAGTGTTGAATAAATACTCCAGGTTATCGTAAATTGGTTGCATCCATGGACGAAGCTTCTCCTGCTTTTCTCCTGGTAAGAATCCAATGTCTTTCCCCAAAGGAACAATTGGACGAGCTACAAGCAACTTTTTAAAACATCCTAAATCTTCTGTCTGCATAAGTCCAGAAGCTAAAGCAAGCAGCGTTTTACCTGTACCAGCCTTTCCAATTAAAGTGACCAGTTGAACGTCATCTCTAAGAAGAAGCTCTAAAGCCATAATTTGCTGAACATTTCGAGGTTTGATTCCCCAGATATGGTCATATTCAAATAAAAGCTTTTTTACTTTCGTTGTTGTTTGATCGACAATGCCGATGGCTGATCCAGATCCTCCAAATGCATCTTTCATGACTAAGAATTGATTTGCAAAAAAGGAGTGGTTCGAAATTTGAGAAGTTAGTAATTCCCCTTTTTCATAAAATTGACTCAGCAATTCTTTTGCAATATAGACTTCTGAAAAGCCTGTATAAATACTATTAAATTCCACTACTCGATCACTTAAAAAATCTTCTGCCTTTAACCCGATTGCGTCAGCCTTCACACGTACTAACACATCTTTACTCACTAATATCACTTCACGCCCATCTTCTTTTGTTTCCTCTTCAAGAGATAGATTTTTAGCAACAGCTAAAATTCGATTATCATTTGTTTTTTCTACAAAGATTTCTTGCAGCTGTTGAAAAGAGCGATGATTGAGTTCAATTCGCAAATGGCCCCCATTTTCTAAAGGGATTTTCTCATACAACTTTCCATGCTGTCTTAAGTTATCAATGAGTTTGGATACCTGCCTTGCATTTCGTCCGACTTCATCCATGTTTCTTTTTTTCGAATCAACTTCTTCTAGTACAACGGCCGGAATCACTACTTCGTTATCATCAAATGAAAAAATTGAATGCGGATCTTGTAATAAAACATTCGTATCTAATACGTAAATTTTTCCCAATAATTCAGCCTCCTACTCCGATTGTTTTTCCTGTAAGGAGTGAAACAAGGCACCCATCCATTTATATACTATGTAGTGTACATGTGTGAAGTGACCTTAAATAGACGGACCATTTTCTTTAAATATATGAACGCGTGTATAAAGATAGAAGAACTATTAGAAACTAAATACAAATTACTACAAAAAATGAGTCATTCATAAGGAGGAGTCTCCCACATGAACAAATTTTTTCTATCCATTAGCTTATGTTTTATTACGCTAACCGGCTGCAACAATAACCAAGCAGACGTTGAAGAAGGACAAAAAACAGATCGAATTGTACAGGTCAAAAATTCATCTCCTGAACGCTCTCACAAACGTACTGCTAATGAAATATCAGCGCATTTAGTTGAATTGGCTTCAAGCGTTCCGAATGTAAACGATGCTACTGCCATTGTACTCGGTAAGTATGCAATCGTAGGCATTGACGTTGGGAAAGATATTGATCGTTCAGAAGTAAGTTCAATCAAATATACAGTTGCTGAAGGTCTGAAAGCTGATCCGTACGGTGCTAATTCTGTTGTTATTGCAGATCCTGATACGGTCGCTCGGCTAAAACAAATTGGAAATGAAATTCGCAAAGGTCGGCCGGTTACAGGATTTTTAGATGAATTAGCAGCCATTGTGAACCGAGTGATGCCTGAATTTGCAGAAGAAATTCGCCGAAACCCTAGTTCAACAGGCACAAACAATCAAAAATTAAATAACAAACAAGAGCAAGACTTAAAGAATGAGCAGGAAAAACAATCTAATAATCATCTTCAAAAAAATGAATAAGAAAGTCGCTTAGCGGCAGGCTGCTGCTAAGCTTTTTTTATCGCTTCAATTACTTGCTTATCGAGTTTAGCGGCTGCTACTGGGTCATATGTCTTTTCATATGAAGGATTTACTGAAATCTTAGAACCATAAAACATGACATCTCTTACTTCATTAATATCTAGTTCAACTAGCGTTAGCTTCAAAGCTACACCTTCTAACTTTTCCTGCAATACCTCAGCTATTCCGCTGATGGAGTAGCATGATTCATTGGCAAGAATATTTACCACTGCTTTATTCGTATGTTTAATGTTTTCTACAATCCTCGATTTGACATCTACAGCAAATCGAATTTTTTGCTTAGTCGGAGCTACTAACCACGAAATGGCACTAACATTTGGACCGTTTGTTTCAAAATCAATAGTTGAAATGGTTGCAAATCGCTCTGTCTGCAGCTCATCGTATAATGCATCTACTAAGTGAGACTCGACTTCGTTGGCCATTTTCATCCCTCCTACTGTTTATGTACTTATCTAGTTACTATCTTCGAGCTAACAAGTAAAATTACCTGCTTTTCTAGGAATGTTTTCCTAACGTTCCTTTTCTGCTGGGAGACAGCCCCTCAAAAAAACTTTATAAAACAAGAATTTTCGGCTAGAATGATGTATAGAGAAGTTGAGGTGATAGAAATGAGAGTACAATGTGTCATGTGCGATAAAATTGAAACAATTGAGGATGAAACGCTTGTGGCAAAACGACTGCGCAACCGTCCTATCCATACATATATGTGCAATGAATGTTCTGAACGGATTGAAAAACGAACTAAAGAACGCATAGCTACTGGTAACTTTAAACTATATGAGTCGAAAAAGACAGAGGAGGATTGGTAAGGTGATCCGATTAGGAATAAGTATTGGCATTTTAAGCGGGATTATTCTTGGGTTATGTTTGAAGTCGATAGAATGGCTAACCGGCAAACAAGTTTATACCCTTTTATTAAATGTTGATTTTATTCCTATCATTGGTCCTATTCAATGGCCTGAATGGGTAGAGTTTGGTTTTCATTTATTGATTGCCGTTGTAATTGGGATCGTTTTTGTTTACATAGTAGATAAATTAACTAATCGATCTATTCAAAAGATTATATTGTGTTCCTTTTTATTAACACTACCAACCATTCCTCTTTATTTCCCATTGACGTTGCTTGCGCTCAAGCCTACGCCTGCGGTGGATGATGCGTTAGCGCTTTTTTATTGGACAGCTGGTCACTTAATTTTTGCAGCTGTTCTTACCATCGGCTATATCATACTAAAAAGACGCTTGTAGCTACAAGCGTCTTTTTATGTAGTCTTTTATGAATCCAACGTGGAGTTTTGCTTTTTAGCCTGATACAGCCGTATTTTATAAATAATCAATACAAGTGCTGCAACCACAAGCCCTTCAGCTACAGGTAAAAAGATGCCTAAAAATGTTAATATCGTACATCCAAAAGCTAAAAATAGATAAATAACTACAGATTTTAAAAGCGGCAGCTTCTTCGCAAACCCGAGTTTGTACACAAGAACAGATAGCCCTAAGATTGTAAAGTATAACAGCCACATCCCTATTTTTGCATGTTCATCTACTTGATACAAAGCAGCAAAAAATGAAAGGTGTTCTTTTACATCCATAATCCTTCCCCCTATTCCTTACTTTACATTATTCGATATAAACCACCTTTTTCCTTTCCATATCCCCCTTTTATAAAACGCTTCCAAAAGATAGAAAATTCTGATATAATAGATAAAAAACAAGCCGCTAGCAAATATAGCTAACGACTTACTTTTTCTATTACTTCGTGTCAGCGTATTTTTTCTTTTTCGCTGCTTTTTCACGCTCGTTTTTATCAAGAATTTTTTTACGTAGACGAATAGATTCTGGTGTGATTTCACAATATTCATCTTCGTTTAAATATTCAAGTGATTGCTCTAGAGACATGATGCGAGGTTTTTTCATACCTGTTGTTTGATCTTTGTTGGCAGAACGCATATTCGTCATTTGCTTCATTTTACAGATGTTAACAACGATATCATTTTCACGAGTGTGTTCTCCTACGATCATACCTTCGTATACTTCTGTACCTGGCTCAACGAAAATTGTACCGCGGTCTTCTACGCCTTGAATTCCATAAGTAGATGATTTGCCGCTTTCCATCGAAACAAGTACACCTTGACGGCGACCTCCAACTTGGCCTTGCTGCATTGGTTGGTAGCTATCAAATGAATGGTTAATGATACCGAATCCACGAGTTAACGATAAGAACTCAGTTGTATAACCGATTAAACCACGTGCAGGAACCATGAAGATCAGACGAACTTGACCGCTACCGTTGTTAATCATATCAACCATTTCACCTTTACGAGCACCCATTGATTCCATAATAGCACCCGTATGTTCTTCAGGCACGTCGATTTGAACACGTTCAACCGGCTCACAGCGAACACCATCAATTTCACGTACGATTACTTCAGGTTTTGATACTTGAATTTCATATCCTTCACGACGCATATTTTCAATTAAAATAGATAAATGAAGTTCTCCACGTCCTGAAACGACCCATACATCCGGTGAATCGGTATTTTCGACGCGTAAACTTACATCCGTCTCAAGTTCAGACATTAAGCGCTCTTCAATTTTACGAGATGTAACAAACTTACCTTCACGGCCAGCAAACGGTGAATTGTTTACTAAGAACGTCATTTGTAAAGTAGGTTCATCAATACGTAAAATTGGCAGTGCATCTTGGTGGTCAAATGGACATACTGTTTCACCTACGTTGATGTCTTCCATTCCTGATACAGCGATCAAGTCTCCTGCTTTTGCTTCTTGGATTTCAACACGCTTTAAGCCTAGGAAACCGAATAATTTTGTTACGCGGAATTGTTTTACCGTACCATCAAGTTTCATTAATGCAACTTGCTGGCCTACTTTCATTGTTCCGCGGAATACGCGACCTACACCGATACGGCCAAGATAATCATTGTAGTCAAGCATTGCCACTTGGAATTGAAGTGGTTCTTCGCTGTTGTCTACTGGCGCTGGAATGTGCTCAATAATTGCGTCAAATAAAGATGACATGTTCTCATCTTGCTTTTCAGGGTCTGTGCTAGCTGTTCCGTTAATTGCTGAAGCATAAACAACAGGGAACTCAATTTGTTCCTCGCTTGCACCTAGTTCAATAAATAAGTCAATTACTTCATCCACTACTTCAGTTGGACGAGCAAAGTCACGGTCAATTTTGTTGACAACAACAATCGGCGTTAAGTTTTGCTCTAATGCTTTTTTCAATACAAAGCGAGTTTGAGGCATACATCCTTCGTATGCATCTACTACAAGTAGAACACCGTCTACCATTTTCATAATACGCTCAACTTCTCCACCGAAGTCAGCATGTCCTGGCGTATCCATGATGTTGATACGCGTATCTTTATAATTAATAGCTGTGTTTTTCGCTAAAATTGTAATTCCACGCTCACGCTCAAGGTCATTTGAATCCATCGCACGTTCTTCAACATGCTCATTAGTACGGAATGTTCCGGACTGATGCAATAATTTATCTACTAACGTTGTTTTCCCATGGTCTACATGGGCAATAATGGCAATATTACGTAAATCTTTACGAATGTTCACGCATTTCACTCCTATGCTTGTAATAACTAAGCTATTATATCACACTAACTCTAGAATTGCCGAATGATTTTGTTGTACACTATAAATATCCGTTACAAATGGGAGGAATCAACATGAGAAACATTAAGTGGGTATTTGTTTTATATGCATTCATTGCAACTGCGGCAATTATGTCAATTGGCATATTTATCGGAGAAGGAAGCGCTCTCGGGGTCATTTTAGCTATCGCAGCTTTAATTGTTGTAATGGGCCTTGGCTTTACAACTAAGAAAAAAATGCGAGAAAAAGGGCAGCTATAATTTCTTGCGATGATTGAAAGCGTCATGGCCATTTGCAGCATCAAAATGGTGCATGACGTTTTTTCATCACAAAACTCTTCGACTACACCTAAGTCTTCACTTCTATTTTATTTTTTCCACTTGCCTTCGAGATACGTACGAAAGATTTCGTCATGTAATGTTGGTTTGCTTACAAACACACTGCTTTTTTCTAGAATTTCCAACGGCTTTCCTTCTAAATCTGTCATAACTCCTCCAACTTCTTCAATTAACACTTTACCCGCTGCAAAGTCCCATGGAGCCAAACGTAAAGTAATATATCCATCCAAGCGTCCGGCAGCCACGTAAGCAAGTTCAATAGCTGCGGACCCATATGAACGCGTCCCTCTTACTTTACGCACAAGCGGGCTTAATACAGAAGGGTCAATACGACGATTTTCCGTCACCCAGGTTGCATTCAGACTAATAATAGCTTGTTCAATTGGTACAGGTTCAAGCTTGGGCAATTCAATGTCATTCATGAACGCTCCGTGTCCTTTTAAAGCATAATACAGCTCATTATGAATAACATCATAAATATAACCTGCTTGTCCTACACCATTTTCAAATATACCGATGGAAATAGCAAAATTTCGCTGCTGATGAACAAAATTCATCGTACCGTCGATTGGATCGATAATCCAAATTGTTCCTTCTTCTGATTCAAGCTCTTCTCCGTACCCTTCTTCTCCAAGAATGTGATGTTCCGGAAATGTTTCGTTGATTTTTGAGATAAAGAACTGTTCAATTTCTTTATCCATATTTGTCACTAAATCATTTGGATTCGATTTCGTTTGAATGAGAAGTTCTTTACTAAACGACTGTTGAATTTTTTGTCCAGCTTCTTTTAGCCACTCTTTAACGTATGTATCAATTTCTGTCCAGCGTTGTGTCATCTCAATTCCCCCTCAAAAATACGTCTCTTATTTAAGCTTAAAAAAACCTCTGCAAGATGTCAATTAACAGAGCACGTGGGAGAAGAACTGCCGCTTCTTCTCCCACGTGCTCTGTTACCACTTATGAATTTGCTCATTCAAATTAATCCTTTTTTACAGTTTACCCTTATTTGTTCTATTTTATTCCCCTATCTGCTATTGAAGAGATATCATTTCTTCACGAAGTTTCTCGAGCTTTCGCTTACATTTTAGTTTTTGTTCCTCATTATTCTCCATCATTGCTTCATATAACGTCGCTAACTCGTAATCTAACTCCAAACGAATTACACCTAATCTTTTTTGTCCATCATTCTTCTTATACATATTCACCACTTGTTTCATGTTTCAAACACCCCTCTCAAATTATTGAACCCGCTTATAGAAAACTAAATTTTCAGATATTTTGATTGATATAGTCTATGTCGAAACCTAATCTCATGTAACTAAATTGTGTGATTACCTATAAAAAAATGATAGACACGTTTTGACAAGCATATGCGAATTAATTGGTATTTATGCTTTTCCTGTGGTAGAATCTTCGCGTAAATCATACTTACTTGCATAGATGCACAGCAGCTATACATATTCACTAAAAAACGGAGGTTTCACATGGCATTCTCAGGATTTTCACAAGATGATTTTAACGTATTCCATATCGAGGGGCTTGATGCACGTATGGAAGCCATCAAGACAACGATACGTCCAAAATTCGAACAACTGAGCAATCATTTTGCTCCTACTCTTTCTTCACTTTGTGGAGATGAAATGTTCGTACACATTGCCAAACATGCACGAAGAACAGTTAACCCGCCAGCAGATACGTGGGTAGCCTTTGCTAACAGTAAACGCGGATACAAAAAGCTCCCTCATTTTCAAATTGGCCTTTGGGAAACACACGTCTTTGTGTGGTTCGCCGTCATTTACGAATCACCTATTAAAGAACAATTTGGAAAACTGCTAAAACAAAACATCGAGGAGATTCGCCAAAATATCCCAGCCTCTTTTGTTTGGTCGAAAGATCATACAAAACCTGACAGCAAAAAGATGAGTGACTTATCTTCTGAAGACTTAGAGAGTTTGTTTGATCGTTTAGAGACGGTTAAAAAAGCTGAGATCCTATGCGGCATTACAATTCCAAAAAAAGAAGCGATTGCAATGAACGGCGAAGAATGGATAGCTCGTATTGAACAAACATTTCATACGGTAACTCCATTATATGAACTAACTAAAAAAGCATATGCATAATTTTAACGAATTGATATAAAAAAAAAATGGAGCCAAACCTTAGCTTGGCTCCATTTTTTACATTTTTATGATATCTCCAGAAGAAGCCGTTTTTGCTTTTTGAATCGTCCGATAAGAAGAGTATTTGCTTTGATCTTCAAAATCGTTACAGATTGTCTTTTCTTCTGCTTTACTTGGCACAATTTCTTTAAATCGGCGATAGACTGCCATTAGCTGATCGCGCTCAATACCTTTTTCATAAGCTCGTTCAATACTTTCAAAAAACTTCACTACATCAATAATTTCTTCTGTACTCCAATCAAGGGAGATAGGGTATTGATATTCCACTTTTCATCACTCCATTTATTTCTTCAATCTATGTATATCTATATTCTTAACTCTATCACAATCTATAATGTACACAAAATTTATTCTCTTTTCACGCAAAAAAAATACTCCTTTTTTTTCTTTTTATTTTCTCTTTAAAATATCTTTGCAAATGGTTTAATAAGTGCTATAATTCTTTTGTTTTATGGGGATTTTCAAAACATAAGGAACTATAAAATAATGAGTAATAAACAGTTTACAATTACTTGTATTTTTTAACCAAAAATTGTATTTATATTATCAAACAGTAGTAAACATACACGTTTCATTCATTTATATAATGGTTAAAATCAAGAAAACTGCCGAGTAGAATTTCTGTTGAGCCTGATACTTTAATATGTAGAATTCAACAGACATTGCTTTTTGTATATAAAATTGAATGCTGTGATTTGATAAAAAACAATCAAAGTCCCTCTAAGCTTTGCTTAGAGGGACTGACAATTTATGATAAAAGAGGTGTATAGCAAAGTTGTCTTCTCAATTTTCAACTCCATTATTTACTGGATTAGTCAATCACGCTATGAAAAATCCAACGCAATTTCATATTCCTGGACATAAAAAAGGAAATGGAATGGACCCTGAATTCCGCTCCTTTATTGGCGATGATGCTTTGTCCATTGATTTAATTAATATCGGTCCTCTTGATGATCTTCATCAGCCAAAAGGGATTATCAAACAAGCACAGGATTTAGCTGCAGAAGCATTCGGTGCTGATCATACTTTTTTCTCCGTTCAAGGAACGAGCGGAGCAATTATGGCAATGGTTATGGCAACATGTGGACCTGGAGATAAAATTATCGTTCCTAGAAACGTGCATAAATCTGTTATGAGTGCAATTGTATTTTCAGGAGCTACGCCTATTTTTATTCATCCTGAAATTGACGAAAATCTCGGCATCTCTCACGGTATTACATCGGACTCTGTAGAAAAAGCCTTAAAACAGCATCCTGAAGCAAAAGCAGTGCTTGTTATCAATCCAACTTATTTTGGAATTTCCGGAGATCTTCGTAAAATCGTAGAAATTGCCCATTCATATCAAGTTCCTGTACTTGTTGATGAAGCTCACGGTGTTCATATTCACTTTCATGATGATTTGCCTCTATCTGCTATGCAGGCCGGTGCAGATATGGCGGCAACAAGCGTGCACAAATTAGGCGGCTCTATGACACAAAGTTCCATACTAAACATACGCGAAGGCTTAATTTCTCCAAAACGCGTACAGTCTATTTTAAGCATGCTAACAACAACATCAACATCCTATTTGCTGCTGGCTTCTTTAGATGTTGCACGAAAACGTTTAGCAACAGAGGGAAAAGAGCTGGCGGAACGTGCAATTTCTCTTGCTGAAAAAGCACGAAAAGAAATCAATACAATTGAACATATCCGCTGTATAGGTAGAGAAATTTTAGGCACAAAGGCTACTTATGATTTAGATCCTACTAAATTAATTATTTCTGTTTCAGATTTAGGAATTACGGGATACGACGTAGAAAAATGGATGCGTGAAGCTCATAATATCGAAGTCGAAATGTCTGATCTTTATAATATTTTATGTATTATCACACCTGGAGATACAGAAGAAGATCTTTCACGTCTAGTTACAGCTCTGCGTGAATTATCCATGAAGTTCCATAACCTTTCTGAGACAACAGCAAAACCAGCTATTTTATTACCTGATATTCCTGTATTGGCTCTAACACCTCGTGATGCTTTTTACGCTGAAACGGAAGTAGTACCTTTTCACGAGTCAGCAGGTCGTATTATTGCAGAATTTGTTATGGTCTATCCTCCAGGTATTCCCATTTTCATTCCTGGGGAAATCATTACTGAGGAAAATTTAACATACATTGAAACAAACTTAGAGGCAGGCTTACCGGTGCAGGGTCCGGAAGATTTTGAATTAAAAACATTTCGTGTAATTAAAGAACATAAAGCAATTCAATAAAAAAAGGTGCGAGACTTCGCACCTTTTTTTTATTAAATCAATCTAAATCTTCATCTGCTTTTTGACATTCTCCGCTTTTACATGTTGAGTATAATCGCGTCACTTTCTCATTTTCGAAATGATCAATTGTGCAATTACATGTTTGACATACGATTGTTCCCATTTTGTAAACTCCCCTTTAACCGTCTTTTTTGTAAGCGTTTTATAACTCTTGATATTATATTATTATGTCACATTGAATATGTCAACAACTAATTAGTATGTCACATTAAAAATATTTTTCATATAAATGTTATATTTGTTTTAATAAGAACTGCATGCTTAGCAGCCTCTATATCAGCCTTGTTTCTATCCATCTAGATTAAGAAATAACGTCTGATTTCACATTTATTTCAGCGTAATAAAAAAGAGCGTCAGCTTATGTAAACTAATGCTCTTTTTTATGCAACCTTACGCGGTGCAAAATAAAATTAGTTGATAACATGTCAAGCAGACAGCTGAAGTTACGCCTGTTATCATAAGTGCCAGTCTTTTAGATTTGACGTTCATTTCTGCTATACCGTAAGCTAAATAAGCAAATACTAAAAATAAAATAATTTTAGATGTTAATTGATCACGTTTTGATACCAATTCAACCAGTGAATAACCCATCCAAATAACAATGTGTAAGCTCCAAACGAAATACGTCTTCATAGCTCCTTCGCCGCCTTTTCATTCGTTACCCAAAAGAGCAATCTTATATCCTGCTATAAAAAGAGCACGTCCCACTTCATATGTATGCATCTAGAGCTCATTTAAGACTGTCTTAGCGCTTTTTATATGTTTCTTCTAGATATTAATTACCAGCAATAAAAAAACTGTCTGACAAGCATCTGATACTTTATGAAAACTGTTTTCTTCAAAAAAAAAGCTGATGCGTATGCATCAGCTTTTTAAAAACATTATTTTACAATGTGAATTGGGCTTCCAATAGCTACTTCAGCAGCTTCCATTGTGATTTCACCTAATGTTGGGTGAGCGTGAATTGTTAATGCGATATCTTCAGCTGTTACGCCAGCTTCGATAGCAAGACCAAGCTCAGCGATCATATCAGATGCGCTAGGTCCAGCGATTTGAGCACCAACAACTACTCCGTCTTCTTTACGAGTGATAAGCTTTAAGAAGCCTTCTGCAGCGTTAAGTGCAAGTGCACGTCCGTTAGCAGCAAATGGGAATTTAGAAGCTTTAACAGCTAATCCTTCTTCTTTCGCTTGTGCTTCAGTGTAACCTACAGATGCAAGCTCAGGCTCAGAGAATACAACTGCTGGAATTCCTAGGTAGTCAATTTCAGCAGGTTCGCCAGCGATTACTTCTGCAGCGATTTTACCTTCGTAAGAAGCTTTGTGTGCAAGTGGTGGTCCAGTTACGATATCACCAATTGCAAAGATGTTGCTTACAGATGTACGAGTTTGGTTATCAATTTCGATAAGGCCACGGTCAGTCATTTTAACGCCAACTTGCTCAAGACCAAGCTCATCAGTGTTAGGACGACGACCTACAGTAACTAATACGTAGTCAGCATCGATTACTTTTGACTCACCGCCTACTTCAAACGTAACTTGTACGCCATCAGCAGTTTCTTCAACACCTTTAGCCATTGCTTTTGTATAGATTTCAACGTTTCCTTTTTTCTTAAGGTTACGTTTAACAAGTGAACTCATTTGTTTTTCAAAACCAGCTAAGATTTCATCAGCAGCTTCTACAAATGTAACTTCTGTACCAAAGTTAGCAAAAGCAGTACCAAGCTCAGTACCGATGTAACCTCCACCGATTACAACTAATTTTTTAGGAACTTCTTTAAGCGCTAATGCACCTGTAGAGTTGATTACACGCTCAGAGAATTTGAATCCTGGGATCTCAATTGGACGAGAACCAGTTGCAAGGATTGCATTTTTGAATTTGTACGTTTGTGCTGAATTTTCATCCATTACACGTACAGTTTCGCTGTCAACGAAGTAAGCTTCACCTTTTACGATGTCAACTTTGTTACCTTTAAGAAGGCCTTCAACACCGCCAGTAAGTTTGTTTACAACGCCGTTTTTAAATTCTTGAACTTTAGAGAAATCAACAGTTACGTTCTCAGCGATAATCCCCATGTCTTCAGAATGTTTAGCGTGTTCAAAACGGTGACCTGCAGCGATTAATGCTTTTGAAGGAATACAACCAACGTTTAAGCATACGCCTCCAAGGTTACCTTTTTCTACGATTGTAACTTTTTGACCTAATTGAGCTGCACGAATTGCTGCAACATAGCCACCAGGGCCAGCACCAATGACAAGAGTATCAGTTTCGATTGGGAAATCTCCTACTACCATTTATTACGCCTCCATTAATAATAATTCTGGATCATTTAATAAACGCTTGATTTGGTTAAGAGCGTTTTGAGCTGTTGCACCATCGATAATACGGTGGTCAAAGCTTAGTGATAATGCTAATACTGGAGCAATTACAATTTCACCGTCGCGTACAACTGGTTTTTCAGCGATACGTCCGATACCTAGAATTGCAACTTCTGGGTGGTTGATAACAGGAGTAAACCATTGTCCACCAGCAGAACCGATATTTGTGATTGTACAAGAAGCACCTTTCATTTCAGCAGGAGCTAATTTACCCTCACGTGCTTTTCCAGCAAGGTCGTTAATTTGATCAGAAATTTCGAATACAGATTTACGATCAGCATTTTTCACAACTGGTACTAAAAGACCTTTTTCAGTGTCAGCAGCGATACCGATGTTGTAGTAATGTTTTTGAATTACTTCATCTGTAGAGTCATCAATTGAAGTGTTAAGAGCTGGGAACTTCTTAAGTGCTGAAGTTAACGCTTTTACCACGTAAGGTAAGAATGTTAATTTAATACCTTGATCTGCTGCAACTGTTTTGAATTTTTTACGATGAGCAACAAGAGCTGTTACATCGATTTCATCCATTAATGTTACGTGTGGTGCAGTGTGTTTAGAGTTAACCATAGCTTTTGCGATTGCACGACGGATACCGCTCATTTTCTCGCGAGTTTCTGGTAAGTCGCCTTCAGGAATAGCTTGTGCTGCTGCTGCTTTTGGTTCAGCTGAAGCAGTTTCCTCTTTAGCTGGAGCTTCAGCAGTTGCAGTAGCTGTAGAGCCACCAGATAAGAAGCTATCGATGTCATCTTTAACAATACGTCCGTTTTTACCTGAACCAGGAACAGCTTTAATGTCTACACCTTTTTCACGAGCATATTTGCGCACTGAAGGCATAGCAATTACTTTACGGTTAGGATCAACATCAGCTTGTGCTGCAGGAGCTGTTGCTTCTTCAGTCACTTCTTCAGTTGAAGCTTCTTCTTTAGCTTCTTCTGCTGGTGCATCGTCATGATCGTCACCTTTGAATTTTAAGTCTTCGTATCAGGAGCATCAAAAGTAACGATAACTTGTCCTACAGTAGCTACTGTACCTTCGTCAACTTTTACTTCTAATACTTTACCTTTTACAGGAGATGGGATTTCAACAACAGCTTTGTCATTTTGTACTTCTGCTAGTACATCATCCTCATCAATTTCATCTCCAGCTTTTACGAACCATTTTACAATTTCACCTTCGTGGATACCTTCACCGATATCCGGCAGTTTAAATTCAAATGCCACGTGTCTTCACCCTCCTAGTTAGTTGCGTTCAATTTGTTAGTGTTTATTTTATCTAAGACAGAAATCAGCACAAAGCTGATTTCTGTCACAGTAAAATGCTAATTAAAATTCAAGTACTTTCTTAGCTGTTTCAACGATATCTTTGTGGTCTGGTAACCATACGCCCTCAGCTTGAGAGAATGGGAACACAGTATCTGGTGCTGTTACACGTAATACTGGTGCTTCCAAACTTAGGATTGCACGATCGTTAATTTCAGCTACAACGTTAGCTGCGATACCAGCTTGTTTTTGAGCTTCTTGAACTACTACTACGCGACCAGTTTTTTCAACTGATGCAAGAATTGTATCGATATCTAAAGGTTGAACTGTACGTAAGTCAACTACTTCAGCAGAGATACCTTCTTTTTCTAGTTCTTCAGCTGCTTTTAATGATGAGTGTACCATTGCACCGTAAGCGATAAGCGTTACGTCTTTACCTTCACGTTTCACATCAGCTGTACCTAAATCAATTGTGTATGATTCTTCAGGTACTTCCTGACGGAATGAACGGTAAAGCTTCATGTGCTCTAAGTATACAACCGGATCGTTATCACGGATTGATGAAATTAAAAGACCTTTTGCATCGTATGGAGTTGAAGGAATTACAACTTTTAGACCAGGTTGAGATGCTACGATACCTTCTAAGCTATCAGCGTGAAGTTCTGGTGTATGAACGCCTCCACCGAATGGTGAACGGAATGTGATTGGTGCATTCCAGCGACCGCCAGAACGGTAGCGCATACGTGCAGCTTGACCTGATACAGAATCAAGTACTTCGTATACGAAACCAAAGAATTGAATTTCAGGAACCGGACGGAAACCTTGAGTCGATAGACCTACAGCAAGACCACCGATACCAGATTCAGCTAATGGCGTATCGAATACGCGATCTTCGCCGAACTCTTGTTGAAGACCTTCAGTCGCACGGAATACTCCACCGTTTACGCCAACGTCTTCACCAAAAACTAATACGTTTTCGTCGTTTTTCATTTCTGTGCGTAACGCATCAGTAATCGCTTGAATCATTGTCATTTGCGCCATGGCTTACTTCGACTCCTTCTCTTTGTAGATTTCATATTGCTCTTGTAAGTTTGAAGGCATAGTTTCGTACATGATTTCCATTAAATCTGTAACTTTTTGTTTTGGATAATCGTCAGCCTTCTTAATAGCTTGTTTGATATCTTCTTTAGCTTGCTCGATTACTTTGTTTTCTTCTTCTTCATTCCAGATGCCTTTAGCTTCTAAGAATTTACGGAAGCGAACAAGTGGATCTTTCTTTTCCCACTCAGTGTCAAGCTCAGCTGTACGATAACGAGTTGGATCGTCACCAGCCATTGTATGTGGACCATAACGGTAAGTTAGTGTTTCAACTAAAGTTGGACCTTCACCGTTTACTGCACGCTCACGAGCTTCGCTTACTGCAACGTATACTGCTAGTGCATCCATACCGTCTACTTGAACGCCTGGGATACCAACAGCTGCTGCTTTTTGAGCGATTGTACGTGCTGCAGATTGCTTTTCAACTGGCGTTGAAATTGCAAAGCGGTTGTTTTGTACAACAAAGATTGCTGGAGCTTTGAATGCACCTGCAAAGTTCATACCTTCGTAGAAGTCACCTTGTGAAGCTCCACCGTCTCCTGTATAAGTGATAGCTACTGCTTTTTTACCGCGTTTTTTAAGACCTAATGCCACACCAGCAGTCTGCACGATTTGTGCACCGATGATGATTTGTGGAGAAAGTACATCTACACCTTCTGGCATTTGGTTACCGTGGAAATGACCACGAGAGAATAAAAACGCTTGATATAATGGAAGACCATGCCAAATTAACTGAGGTACATCACGGTACCCAGGTAAAATGAAGTCTTCTTTTTCTAAAGCGAAATGTGAAGCGATTTGAGAAGCTTCTTGCCCAGCAGTTGGTGCATAGAAACCTAAACGACCTTGACGGTTCAATGAAATTGAACGTTGATCAAGAATACGAGTGTATACCATGCGAGTCATTAACTCTTTTAATTTTTCGTCAGATAAATCTGGCATCGCTGATTTATTTACTACTTCGCCCTCTTCATTAAGAATTTGGAACGTTTGGTACTGCTCAGCGATTTTATCAAGTTGCTTTGATACATCAATAATAGCTTTTTTAGTTTTAGCAGCCATCTAAGTCACCTCTTCCTTTCATTTAAGCCGTATAAATTCATTTTACTAATCAAACAAACATACACGCTTTTAGAATGCCCCAAATGGACAAGTAAAAGTCATATTTTGTCGAGTAGCCTTTTGAATTCGCTAATCCTTAACACTTCTATGTATCCCCCAGCGAATTCCGTGCAAACATTTACGTAAAAGGAAAGTTTAAGCGAAACGAGCGTTTCGTTAAACTGTATTAATTATTTTGCAAAAATGATTAATACAACACTTACTACGCTAACTAGTTTACAATACACTAAAACAGTTCGTCAATGCATTTACATCAAGAAATTACGCTTTTTTAGTTTGTGAAATAAAACACATAAAAAAGACATGCTGTACTATTACACAGATACAAACTGTATTATATGTTTTATAATAACCTTCTCTCTTTTTACCTCTGCACATCTCCTATCTTGCCACAAATAAGCGATTTTTTAAAACAATAACCTTTTGTAATTTTTACTTGAATTGTGTCGAAATCCTTTCTTCATTTCAGAAAACCTTCCTTTTCAGTCAAAAAAAAGACCTGTAAACTTTACAGGTCTTTTTATTTATCCTCACCATTTTCCACCTTTAACTTCGTTTTGTTGTAAAAATCTTCTTTGGCTTTGTTGTAGTCAGCTGTTAATGTATTAAACGTTTCTTTTTTCTTTTCAACTTCTTTATAAGTAGCATTAATCGAAGCAATTTGAGTTTCAAGATTCTCTAATTTCACATTGTCTTTTTCAAATAGCGTATATAGCTGACGATCTAATTCGATGGAATGAAGATAGGCATCATGTAAGGACTGGTAGGCTTTATAACGCTTTTTCATTAACGAAGATAGTTCAAGCGCTTCGTCTTTTGCTTTGCCATCCTCTAATTTTTGAATCTTAGGCTCTGTAGCTTCGAATTGTTTTTGTGAAGCGTTGATGCTTTTTTCTTCTTTTTGTAATTTACTTTCACGCTCATTTAATAACTGCTGGGCTTTTTGTGCTTTATTTTTTATTTTCTTTTTATCTTTAATCCCTAGCTGAATAATTTGGTCGTATATTGCATTTTCTTGCTGTTCTAAATCAGCTAACGGTTTTTGCTGATCGGCAAATTGCTTTTCTTGTGCTACCACTTTTTCTAATCCATTATATACCTCAAGTTCAGGCGATGAGCCTTCTGCACAGGCTGCTAGTGACAGAGCAGCCATGCCGATAATTATATATCTTCCGACGCATTTCATATCTGGTAAATCCTCCCTTATACATGGGTCATTATACAATTTTTGTAGGAAATTAGCAATTTCTCTACACCCTTTTTCCACCTTTTAATATATTATACTAACCCAATCGTGAAAAAAAGGGAGTTTATTACTTTTTACCTTGGGATTGATAACTACGGGAGGTTATATTATGTGGGGCTACGGTGGATATGGCTGCGGGGGTTCTAACAAGGGCTTTGTTTTATTAATTGTATTATTCATTTTATTAGTTATTATCGGCTGCAGCTGTGGCGGTTGGTAATCATACACTAAAAGCGGCTAACGGTCGCTTTTATTTTTTCCTATGCATGTTTTTCCATATGCGTGATACATATAACTAGTAGAAACATTTATGTGGTCAAGGTCGAGCTAATGACTTTTTTATACGGATTTGGTACACTTTATACCTATAAATTAGCCTAGGGAGATGTGAAAGTTGATTACAATGAACGATATTATTCAAGACGGACACCCAACGCTGCGAGAAGTAGCACAAGAAGTACCGTTACCTGCTTCTGAAGAAGACAAAGAGATTTTATATAGCTTATTAGAATATGTAAAAAACAGCCAAGACCCGGAAATTGCTGCTAAATATGGGCTGAGATCTGGTATCGGCCTCGCCGCTCCTCAAATTAATGTATCAAAACGAATGATTGGTGTACACGTCACGGATGAAAAAGGTAAGCTATACAGCTATGCATTATTTAATCCTAAGATCATTAGCCATTCAGTAGAAAAAACGTACCTTGCAGGCGGTGAAGGCTGTTTGTCTGTCGACCAAGACATCCCAGGATTTGTTCCTCGATATGCACGTATTACTGTAAAAGGCACAACACTTGAAGGTGAAGAGGTAAAAATTCGTTTGAAAGGCCTTCCCGCTGTCGTATTCCAGCACGAAATTGATCATTTAGACGGAATTATGTTTTATGATTACATTAATAAAGAAAATCCATTTCAAGAACCGGAAAATGCTTTTCCATATGAACGCTAAAAAACGCGAGCTAGAGCTCGCGTTTTTTCTTACTTTAATAACCCTACTAGCTCTAATCCGTGAAGAATACCATCTTCTGCCACATCTTTTGTTACAAGGTTAGCAACTTCTTTCACAACTTCTTCCGCATTTCCCATCGCTACGCCATTTCCGACAAATTCCAGCATTTCGATATCGTTTAAGCCGTCTCCAAATGCATATACATCTTTTTTGTCAAAACCAAGTTTGTTAATCATTGTTTCAATTCCTCGTGCTTTTGATCCACCTTTTGGCAGAACGTCAGTAGAAAATTCATGCCAGCGAATAAAGTCAAATTTCTTGAATTTTTCTTCATAAGGAGCTTCTTCTCCCGCCGTACAGAACAAAAGCGATTGATAAATTTCACGCTCTTCAAAATAAGAAGGATCGTGCTGAGGGTGCGTAAAGCCAATTTTCAGCGTGCTAATGCTGGACTCAATATAGTCATGAAACTCAATGTTTGATTTCATACCTTCATGATCCATGTACACGACAGGATGATCATGCTCGACGGCAAAAGCCGTTAAATGTTGAAGCTCTTCTTTATTTAACGGCTTTTTGTAAAGAACTTCTCCATTTAAGACAATGTACTGACCATTAAAGCTAATATATGTTTGAATATCCAACTCTTCACGCAGATCTTTAAACATAAAAGGAGCTCTTCCAGTTGCAATTGCCACTTCATGCCCCTGCTCTTTTAGCAGCTTTACAGCTTTTTTCGTAGAAGCAGGAAGTTTTTTATCATGATCCAATAACGTTCCGTCAATATCAAAAAAAATAATCTTTCGTTTCACGTTTATCACCTTATTTTTTATAATTTTTTCTCTCTTTGTTAAGCCTTTCCAATTATATCAAACAAGCTTTGATTTCTCTATAAATGGACGTTCTTATTTACTGTTTTCCATATTTAACCATGAAAAACCTTTTCCTTTTCATCATATAATAAAAGTACAGAGAGAGACAGGCAGGTATTGCAAAAAAACAAAGGAGCTGAAAAATCATGTTAAAAGATTTTCGAAAAAGGCTGCTAAAACGCTGGAATGAATTATTGCGTAAAAAAACGATGGCATAAGCGATTTTTTTAGGGCTTTCTATTGTAAAATTTGCAGAGTGTGTGTCTGCATCGTACAATGGAATAGCCCTTATTTTCTATATGGCCGGAAAATATAGTCTTGTATCCGTTTCCTATTAATATTATTCTATAATTAATTGACTTGTTATATTTAGATGACTAAAATGTAGTGAAAGCAAGTTTCTTTAGAAAATACATGAAATACATACACATTTTATAATATAATAAAATAAGTTATTTGAATTTCGGAATTAAGGAGAGATTTTTGTTATGATTTTTAAAGTTTATTTTCAAGAAAAAATGAGTGAAGTACCTGTACGTGAAAATACAAAAACAGTGTATGTGAACGGAGACTCTGAGCGTAACGTTCGTCAAAAGTTAAAAGCGCGTTCAATTAATATTGAGTTTGTTCAAGCAGTGACAGGAGACTATCTAGAATATGAACAACAGCATGAAGATTTTAAAGTATTGGAGATATGATGAAGATGAAATTTGTAAAAAATAATCAAACGGCAGTTTTCGCCCTGGGTGGACTAGGCGAAATCGGTAAAAATACGTATGCCGTACAGTTTCAAGATGAAATTATTCTTATCGATGCAGGAATTAAATTCCCTGAAGATGAGCTTTTAGGAATTGACTACGTTATTCCTGACTACAGTTATTTAGTGAAAAATGCAGATAAAATCCGTGGCCTTTTCGTTACACACGGTCATGAAGATCATATCGGCGGAATTCCTTACTTATTAAGAGAATTAAACATTCCTATTTATGCAGGGAAATTAGCCCTTGGGCTGCTTCGCAACAAATTGGACGAGCACGGGTTGCTTCGTACAGCTCAGCTTCATGAAATTACCGAAGATGACGTAATTAAATTCCGCAAAACATCGGTAACGTTCTTCCGCACAACTCACAGTATTCCTGATTCTTACGGAATTGTGGTAAAAACACCAAACGGACAAATCGTACATACAGGAGATTTCAAGTTTGATTTTACACCAGTGGGCGAACCGGCTAACTTAACGAAAATGGCAGAAATCGGTAAAGAAGGCGTTCTATGCTTGCTTTCAGACAGTACAAACAGTGAAATTCCTAACTTTACAATGTCTGAGCGTCGCGTAGGTGACAGCATTCATGACATTTTCCGTAAAGTAGACGGACGCATTATTTTTGCAACGTTTGCTTCAAATATTCACCGTTTACAGCAAGTAGTTGAAGCAGCCGTATTGCATAACCGTAAAATTGCTGTATTCGGACGCAGCATGGAAGCAGCTATTGAGATTGGTCAACAGCTTGGATATATTTCATGTCCAAAAGATACGTTCATTGAACCTTCTCAAATTAACCGAATCCCAGCTAACCGCGTGACTATTTTATGTACAGGCAGCCAAGGAGAACCGATGGCAGCGCTATCTAGAATTGCAAACGGCACTCATCGTCAAATTCAAATTATTCCTGGAGATACGGTTGTATTTTCATCTTCACCTATTCCAGGAAATACAGTAAGTGTTAGCAAAACAATTGATATGTTATTCCGCGCAGGAGCAGAGGTTATTCACGGTGCTCTAAACGATATTCATACTTCTGGACACGGTGGACAGGAAGAGCAAAAATTAATGCTTCGTTTGATGAAACCAAAATACTTTATGCCAATTCACGGTGAGTATCGCATGCAAAAAATGCACATCAAACACGCAACAGATTGTGGAGTACCTGAAGAAAACTGCTTCATTATGGATAATGGAGAGGTTCTTGCTTTAAGTGACAGCGAAGCTTCAGTAGCTGGCAAAATCCCTTCAGGCTCTGTATATATTGACGGAAGCGGAATTGGTGACATTGGTAACATCGTACTTCGTGACCGCCGCATTTTATCTGAAGAAGGCCTTGTTATTGTGGTTGTAAGTATCAATATGAAAGATTTCAAGATCGCTGCTGGTCCAGACATTATCTCTCGTGGTTTTGTTTATATGCGCGAATCTGGCGATTTAATTAATGATGCACAATCTCTTATTACAAAACACTTGAACAAAGTAATGGAACGTCGTACGTCACAATGGTCTGAGATTAAGAATGAAATCACAGATACATTGGCTCCATTCCTTTACGAAAAAACAAAGCGCCGTCCAATGATTTTACCGATCATTATGGAGGTTTAATAAAAAAAGAGCGGATGCGATCGCATCCGCTCTTTTTTAGATTAAGCATTGGCAAATTTATTTTCGAAGCGGTTAATATCTGCATCTGCTCCAATAACAATCAACACGTCCCCTTCTTGAATCGTTTCTGACGCTTGAGGCGAAACGATGATATCTCGATCGCGCTTAATAGCTACAATGTTAATGCCATATTTCGCACGAATGTCTAACTCAATTAACGTATTGCCAGCCATTCTTTTGCTCGCTACTAATTCTACAATGCTGTGTTCTTCAGATAGCTCTAAATAATCTAGCACACTGTTTGAAATCATATTATTGGCAATTCTTCGTCCCATATCTCGTTCAGGATGCACGATAAAATTAGCCCCAATTTTTGATAGTACTTTGGCATGATAATCATTTTGAGCCTTTACCGTTATTTTTTCAACGCCCAGCTCTTTTAGAATAAGGGTCGTCAAAATACTTGCCTGAATATTATCACCGATAGCTACGATAACATGGTCAAAATTGCGAATTCCTAAACTTTTTAGAACCCCTTCGTCCATCGAATCGCCTACCACTGCGTGGGAAGCAACGTTAGCATACTCATTTACCTTTTCTTCATCAATGTCAATCGCCAGAACTTCCATTCCTTGATCACTTAACGTTTTACAAATACTTCCTCCGAATCTACCTAATCCGATAACTGCAAATTCTTTTTTCATTTAAATTCCTCCATTATGTACAGGAAAAAATCTGAACTACCGTTATTTTACCACAATTCTTTTATACCAACCTCATTTCCCCTGAAAGACGCTTATACTTTCCTATCTCTCACAGAAAAACAGAAAGATTAGCTCTTTCTGTTTTTCAAGCTGTAGCATGGGTTTGAACAAGATAATAATACACGCCTTTTTGCTGCATAAGCTCCACGTGATTCCCTGTCTCAATAACGCTTCCGTGATCTAATACAACGATATTATCTGCTTCTCTTATAGTAGATAACCGATGAGCAATCATGATGGCTGTTCTTTCTTGTAACAGCGTTTTAAGCGCCTGTTGAATTTTCACTTCTGTTTCTGTATCGATGCTTGCTGTCGCTTCATCTAAAATGATAATACGAGGATTAGCCAACAGCGTTCGAGCGAACGAAATCAGTTGACGCTCCCCTACGGATAAGACGTTTCCCCGCTCTTCTACTTCTGTATCATAGCCTTTTTTCAGACGCTTTATAAAATCCGCAGCTCCTACCGCTTCTGCTGCCTTGATCACTTCATCATCAGTAGCATCCGGTTTTCCAAACCGAATGTTTTCCATAATGGTTCCTGAAAAAATAAATGTTTCTTGCAGCACAATACTAATTTGCGCTCGTAAACTCGCTAAAGTAATGTCTTGGATAGGCATATTATCAATTAAAATTTGCCCTTCACTCACATCATAAAAACGCGTAATTAAATTAGCAATGGATGTTTTCCCAGATCCAGTATGCCCCACTAAAGCAACCGTCTGCCCTTCTTTTATTTCAATTGATACGTTATTTAGAGCTTTCCGCTTCCCATCATACGAAAATGAAACATGCTTGAACTCAACTTTTCCTTTCATATCCTCTAAAGGCGTAGCGGTTTCCAAGTCTGCGACGAGAGGTTTTTCATCTAAAAATTCAAAAATGCGTTCGGATGAAGCCATTCCCATTAATAACTGATTGTACACTTGCCCTAAACGAGAAATCGGTTCCCAAAACATCCCAAGATAAAAAGCAAATGATACAAAAATCCCAATTGTTAGCCGTTCATCTTGAATAAGTACAACACCGAACCAAATCAAAATAGCCGTTCCAACAGCATTTGTGAGTTCTACAAACGGTCTAAACATAGCATTCTTTCGAGTAGCTTGCCTCCAACTCTCATAATTTTCACTGTTTATACGTTCAAAAAACAGCATATTTTCTTGTTCTTGAGCAAATGATTGAGTGACACGAATGCCTTGAATACTCTCATTTAAATGTGAATTTAACACTGACTGTTTCATACGAACAACTTGCCATGACCGACGGATTCTTCTTCTCAACTTTGTAGAAATCAAAAACATAATCGGTAAAATGACTAAAACAGCACATGTCAAAGCAGGACTGAGAGAAAATAATATAACCACAATCCCCACTAACAATAAGAAGTCCATAAATAGGTTAACTACCCCGTTGGTAAATAAATCTTGAAGAGAGTTAATATCATTCATAATCCTTACAAGAATAGAGCCTCCTGAACGTGTATCAAAAAAACGGTGCGACAGCCCTTGAACATGCGTAAATAAATGCTTTCTTAAATCATATATAACATGCTGTCCAAGTTGGTTCATCCATTTAATTCGAAAGACATTCGCAATAGACGATAGGACATACAAGCTAAAAATTATGATAACTAACTGCATGAGCAGCGTGCTGTTCTTGTCTTTTACAGCATGATCAAGCGTATATACACCTATCAAAATAGGAATAGCAAGTCTAATTACCGTAGTGATAATGACCATAAAAAACGAGAAAGGAAGCAAGTTTTTTCGATATGGATGAAGATAACGAAACAAGCGGGCCATTTGCTTCCAGTTAAACATCTTATCAATGATTTGATCTGTTTGATAATAAAAGCGCTCTCGAACAACTTTATTTTTTTCGGCTTCCATTCTATTCCTCCCTTGTTAGACGTTCATCACCGACGTATTGCTTTCATATTGAATATCATAAATATTTTTATAAATCCCTTGCTTTTGAATGAGCGTTTCGTGGTTTCCTCTCTCTTTTATACGACCCTCATGTAAGACCAAGATTTCATCGGCATGTCTCAAAGAAGAAAGGCGATGTGCGATAATAAACGTAGTACGATTTTTCATCACTTCTTTTAAAGCCAATTGAATTTCTCTTTCTGTTTTCATATCAACGGCACTCGTGGCATCATCTAATACTAAGATGCTAGGGTTTAAGATAAGCGCTCGTGCAATCGCAATGCGCTGCTTTTGTCCACCTGATAACCCCAGTCCTCTCTCTCCCAGCATCGTGTCGTATCCATCTGGAAGCTCCATAATAAAGTCATGCGCCTGTGCTCGTTTTGCAGCATTAACAATGTCTTCTCTAGAAATCCCTGGCACGCCATAGGAGATGTTGGTCCCTATACTGCTTGAGAACAGAAACGTTTCTTGAAGTACAAAGCCAATTTCTTTCCGGAGAACAGAGAGTGGATACTCTTTAATCGGACGATGGTTAACTAAGATTTGTCCTGAAGTGGGTTCGTAAAACCTCGTGAGCAGCTGTGTTAAGCTTGTTTTGCCGGCTCCAGTTGCTCCAATTAAACCTACTACTTTCCCTTTAGAAGCAGAAAATGATATGTTCTCAAGCGATTTTTTTTCTTCGTTTGGATAGGATAAGCTAACATGCTGAAACTCGACCGTTCCATTAATAGAGAAACTTCCGGAATGCTCATGGACTTTTTCTTCTTCTTCTAAAATTTCTAATAGCCTTTCGCCTGAGGCTTTAGACTGTGAAAACATATTAATAACAAACCCTAGATTCATAATAGGCCACATCAAATAAGAGGTTAAGCTAAAGAAAGCAACAAGCTCCCCCGGGTGTACGCTGCCGTTCATAACAAGCGCTCCTCCGTACGCAAGGAGACCCACAATAGATAAATTCCCTATAAATTCCATTAACGGGAAATAAGTTGCCCACACATTCGCTGTTTCAATGTTTCGATTTTTATAAACCCCATTGGAATCGTTAAATTTGGAGGTTTGAAATTTTTCTCTTGATAATGATTTGACCGTCTGTATCCCGCTTATATTTTCTTGAACATTTGTATTAAGGTCCCCAAACGATTGGCGAATTAAGCGAAACGCTGGATGGACGCGTTTATCAAAACGATAAACAGCTACTCCTAAAAAAGGCAGCAAGCAGATTGTGATAAGAGTGAGTGAAATAGAGTAATAGAACATAACGGAAAAGCTGGCAGTAAGTAAAATAACGAAGCGAATTAATTCTGAGAAGCCAAAGGATAGAAAAAAGCGAAATCCTTCTACGTCAGCTGTCAACCTGGACATCAAGTCCCCTGTTTTAGCGTTGTCATAATAAGAAAAAGGTAAATATTGAAGTTTGCGGTAAAGTTTATTGCGAAGAGTATACACGGACTTAATCCCAAATAAGTCACCGTAATATTGCTGAATATATGTAAAAATACCTTTGACGATCATCAATCCAATAAAAATAAATGCTACATTATCGACTAGCTGATATTGTTTTCCTAACACAATATGATCAATCGTATATTGCAACACAATAGGGTAAATCACAGTGATTGAGGTTACAAATAACAAACAAATAACAGAATAGAAAAAGTACATTCGGTACGGCAAATAAAAATCTTTTAGTTTTTTAAACGTTCCCATATACCCCGTCCTTTCCCTTGGATAAAATGTGCCACATATATTTAAATATATCGGTTCCCGAAATAAATTACCATAATTTTTAGATATTTTATCAAAAAAAGGTAAATAGTCATAAAAAAAGATCAGCTCATCGCTGATCTTTTTTTTATTGTTTTTCCACTGCATGTCCACCGAATTCATTGCGAAGTGCGGCAACTACTTTACCTGTAAACGTATCATCTTCAAGTGAGCGATAGCGCATCATTAACGATAGAGCAATAACTGGCGTTGGCACTTGTAAATCTAAAGCTGACTCAACCGTCCATTTTCCTTCACCAGAAGAATGCATGACTCCTCGAATACTGTCAAGTTTCGCATCTTTTGAAAATGCGCGTTCCATTAATTCGATTAACCATGAGCGAATAACTGAGCCATTATTCCATACGCGGGCTACAGCTTCATAGTCATAGTCAAATTCACTTTTCTCTAACACATCAAATCCTTCGGCAATTGCTTGCATCATGCCGTACTCAATTCCATTATGAACCATTTTCAAGAAGTGACCACTTCCTGCTGCACCTGAATAGAGATAGCCGTTGTCTACGTTGATGTCGCGGAAAATAGGTTCGATTGTAGCAAATGCTTCTTTATCTCCCCCAATCATCATACAAGCGCCATTTCGAGCACCTTCCATTCCGCCGCTTGTTCCAACATCAAAGTAGTGAATTCCTTTTTCAGCAGAAGCTGCAGCACGTCGTACAGAATCTTTATACTTGGAATTACCGCCTTCGATAATCATATCTCCTTCTTCAAGTAGTTCTTGGAGCTCGGAAATTACTTTTTCCGTTAGCTCCCCAGCCGGAACCATTACCCAAGCAATGCGTGGTTTTTCTAATTTGCTTACTAATTCTTTAATTGAAGAAGCACCTTCTGCTCCCTTTTCTGACACTTTCTGTACTGCTTCGTTGTTAACATCAAATGCTACCACAGAATGGTTATGATCTAGTAAATTTAATACTAAATTTGCTCCCATTTTTCCTAAACCAATCATACCTAATTTCATATGTAAATTACCTCCAATAGTAAGTTTCGTATCATGTTGTTAGTGTTAGTATGGTGTAAACTCACAAGAAAAAATCCACATTTTTATATTTCTTTTATCAGTTACTTCCTATACACAAAAAAGAAAAACATTCGATGCAAGTTCTACTAAGCATCGAATGCTTTTCACCTGTTACAATTGCCTGTATTTATTCGTTCTCGCCTAATACACGATTCACGCGCTTTTCAAGCATTTTCATACCACTTCCGCCAGCTTGGAAATGGCGTAGCTGACCTGTTTTGTCAAATACGTAATATGCCGGTACATATTGATTTTCAAATGCATCCGTTAATTTATGTTCACTGTCTACAAAAATCGGCTGCGTAATATCATGTTCTGCTGCTACTTCTTTAATTTTTGTTAAATCTAAATCATCTTCAGAGCGCGGCATATGAACTGCTACTACGTTTAATTGTTCTTTGTATTGATCGCGAAATTCGTTTACTTGAGGCATTGCTTCTTTACATAAATGACAGCTTACTGACCAAAAATGAATAAGCGTTGGCTTTTCGCCGATTAGCTGCTCTTTTGTTACCTCTCCGTTTAACCATTCTGTAGCGCCCTTTAATTCAGGCATTGGCTGACGTAATTTCATGAATAAAAGCCTCCCTTATTTTTACTATTATTGACTATATGTTCTTTATTATTCGATGAAAAAAGGCCTAACGTGGACGTTAGACCTTTTAAACGTTGTGCTTATGCGTTTAAAGTAGCTTGACCTGGTTTCCAGTTAGCTGGGCAAAGTCCGCCAGTTTGTAACGCTTGAAGAACACGTAAAGTTTCATCAACGTCACGGCCAATATTGTTGTGGTTTACAACTGAATATTGTAATTCGCCTTCTGGGCTGATGATGAATAAACCGCGAAGTGCTACACCTTCTTCTTCAATTAAAACGCCGTACTCACGAGAAACAACGTGATTTGTATCAGCTGCTAATGGATATTTAAGATCACCTAAACCATTATCTTTACGATCAGTGTTGATCCAAGCTAAGTGTGTATGGATTGTGTCTGTAGAAACACCGATTACTTCTGCGTCAAGATCTTCAAACTCATCATAACGGTCAGAAAGTGCAGTGATTTCTGTTGGACATACAAATGTAAAGTCCATTGGATAGAAGAATAATACTGTCCATTTGTCATTCTTAATATTTTCTTCTAAGCTAACTTTACCGAATTCTTTGTTTGATAATACAGCTTCCATTTCAAAGCGTGGAGCTTGTTTACCTACCATACGTTCTGGCATACATGATCCCTCCAAATAATTATTAAATGAGAAAATGTATAAAACATTCTCACTTATGTACTGTTATAACGGTTTTCATTATAATAGATATTGTTTTTTTAGTCAATATTAATTAAGAATGAATTTAAACAACACCCTATAATGATAACATAATTGTTATGCCCTCCTTTGAGGCAAGTTAAACCCAGGCTTCAGCAAAAGAATGCTATAAAAGGGTTGCATTTATTTACCTTCTCAGTTTAGCATGTCTAATATCGGGAATAAACAAATGTGCTCATACTCTTACAAAATCTTTTCCACAGAATAGATTCCCACTTACACTATTGAAACAGAACATAGGAAGGATGAACAAATTATGTTTAAGATGCAAGACATAAACTGGGAACATCTTCTTACCAATGCTGGGGTTATTGTGTTAAAACTTATTGCAATTACCATTGTATTTTTACTTGTACGAGCAGTTGGTAAAAAAATTATTGAACGTTCCTTTGATAAAATGAGTGAGCGTGAAAATGCTACGCGCGGCCGTATGCTTACACTCAAAAGTTTAACCGTTAATGTGTTTTCATATGTACTTATTTTTATTTTTGTCGTCATGTTGCTTGAAGCAGTTAATATCCATGCAACAGCTCTATTAGCAGGTGCCGGGGTTGTGGGTTTAGCAATCGGGTTCGGTGCTCAAGGACTTGTTAGCGACGTTGTAACAGGTTTCTTTTTACTTCTTGAAAAACAGCTTGATGTAGACGACTATGTAACAACTGGAAGTTTTTCAGGAATTGTCGAATCAGTAGGTCTTCGTACTACTCAAATTCGCGGATTTGATGGAACTCTTCACTATGTGCCTAACCGTGAAATTACAAGCTTAAGCAATCATTCCCGAGGCAATATGCGCGCACTAATTGATATTGGTATTTCGTATGATGATGATATTGACAAAGCTATTTCCGTACTAGAAAAAGTATGCGAGCGCGTTGCTGCGACAAACGAAAACATTGTAGAAGGACCAAGCGTCATAGGAGTTCAGGGCCTAGGTGCATCCGACGTTGTGCTTCGCGTAGTAGGCAAAGCTAAAAACGGTGAACAGTGGGGTGTTGAACGTCAGCTGCGCAAAGAATTTAAAGAGGCGTTTGACGCAAACGGTATTGATATTCCATTCCCTCATCAAGTAAATATTGATAAAACACAGCCTGAAGATGCCAAGCAGCCTCAGCATGCATAAAAAATAGCCGAAGGATTTATCCCTTCGGCTTTCTTTTATCCTTGGACCTTGTTGCCTACTTGCTGACAAATTTCTTCTGCCGTTAATCCGCTAGCTGTAATAACTGAGCCTTGCGTTACTGCATCGGAAATCCCCATTACGTTTGAATCCTGTCCTGTTACAACACAGCAATCGCACCCTTGTGCATCACTTTCGTTGCGTAATTGTACCACTTCATGTCCGAGCTGCTGAAGTGCAGCCTGTACATCTGTTAAACCGTATTCTACACCAATTCGTGCCATCGTTGCCCACCTCCTCATGCTATTAATTTAGCCATAAGGAAAAATGATTATACGATTTATTGATTGCCTTTATGTTCAAAATATTGCGTAATAAGTGAAATTGCAATATCTATTGCTTCTTCATGAGGCTGCAGCTTTGCATGATGAAGGCCATATTCAGACTGAACGCCAAGCCAAAACATAAGTCCAGGAATATCTTTTAGCATATAGCCAAAATCTTCTCCTGTCATTGCTTCTTTGCACTCAATAACATCCACGTTCGTTTGCATTTTGGCAAACTCCATAAACTCTTCCGTAACTTCATGATGATTATATACTTGGTGATACATACAGCCATAATCAATGGCTGTTTCACACTGATACCCTACCTCTACCCCTTTAACAATCGCTTCAATTCGCTCTTTAACACGCTTCATTGATTCAGGAGATAGCGTACGAATGGTCCCTTCTATTCGAGCTCGCTCCGCAATAATATTTTGAACCGTCCCACCTTGAATTTTCCCTACTGTAATTACAGCGCTGTCTAACGGATCAACGTTGCGAGCGACAATTGTTTGAAGCTGTGAAACAAGCTGACATGCAGCAACCACCATATCATTTGTTGTATGTGGATAAGCAGCATGACCGCCTTTTCCTTTTAAATCAATAAATAACTCAGACGTGTTAGCAAATAGTAACCCTTCCTTCAGCGCAATTGAGCCAACCGGATATTCAGGTGCTACGTGGAGGGCGAAGATGAAATCCGGAAGCCATTCTTTCATGATGTCGCTTTGGAGCATTGGCTGCGCTCCGCCGGGACCTTCCTCTGCAGGTTGGAAGATGAACAGTAGATTATCTTTGATTTCGCGCTGAGCAAAGTAAGTTAGTACTCCTAGCCCAATGGCCATATGCATATCATGTCCGCAGGCATGCATGAGTCCTTCATGCTGTGATTGAAAAGAATAATTGGTTTCTTCTGTAATAGGAAGACCGTCAATATCCGCTCGGTAGCCTATTGTTTTAGTTGGGTTTGTACCATGTACTTTAACAAAGATTCCTGTTTTCCATGTCTTCACTTCTAAGCGCTCTTGCGGAAGATTTTTAATATAGTCAAGCAAAAAACGCTGTGTTTTTACCTCTTTGAACCCTAATTCAGGAATTTTATGTAGCTCTCTTCTTATTTTCACAAATTCATTTTCAGCCATGTGTATATCCTCCTCACGAAATAAAGAAGAAAGCGTGGTTACCCACGCTTTCAACTTGTCCATATGACAATGTTTAAGGATTCAGGATCTGAATCGCTAAAACCTTTTAATTCAGCAAAGAAAAAGCGCAAACTAATCGTTTTTCTTATTCTTCGTTTAACTGACGCAATTCTTGCTTGATTTCTGTTTTAGACTTTGTTTTTTCGTCAATTTCTTTAATAACGCGAGCCGGCGTACCTGCTACTACTGTGTAAGGAGCTACATCTTCTACTACAATTGCACCTGCAGCAACTACAGCACCTTTACCTACTGTTACACCTTCAAGAACAACAGCATTAGCACCAATTACTACATCATCTTCTACTACAACTGGTTTTGCAGAAGGTGGCTCAATAACACCAGCTAATACAGAACCTGCGCCGATGTGACAGTTTTTACCTACTGTTGCACGACCACCAAGTACTACATTCATGTCAATCATTGTTCCTTCACCGATCACAGAGCCGATGTTAATAGATGCACCCATCATAATAACAGCGTTATCACCGATTTCAACTTGATCACGAATAATAGCGCCTGGCTCAATACGAGCTTTGATTCCTTTCATATCTAATAAAGGAATCGCAGAGTTGCGGCGATCGTTTTCAATTACATAGTCTTCAATTTTTCCTTCGTTTGCTTCAATAGCAGCTTTGATTTCTTTCCATTCACCAAATACCACACCTGTGTTGCCCGTTACGAATGTTTTAGAAGAAGAACCAAAGTCAATTCCTTCTACTTCACCTTTTACGTAAACTTTTACCGGTGTTGATTTTGTGCTGTTTTGAATAAATGAGATAATCTCATTAGCATCCATCATTTTCATTATGTATTCCTCCTAAGTAAGCAATGTCTCATTTAATGTAACAAAATGCTTTCACAATGACAAGCATCATTATCGTTTTAATAAAAAGATAACGATTGCAAATAAAAAAAGCGAGCACATGAGCTCGCTTTAGACCGTTTCTCTTACATATTCACGTACGATATCGACAAATGCTCGAACTTGCTTCAGTTTAAACGCTGATTCATACCCAACTAAGGAAGTGTCTCGCGTAATTGGTTCCCCATTTGCTTTTAGAAGCGGCGTCCGGTGAATATGGTTTCCAGCTTCTTTAATAGCAATTGATGGTAAAATAGCGAAGCCAAGACCATTTAAAGCCATTTGCTTACACGTCTCAATCTGATCGACTACAATCGTACGCTTCGGTGTAGTGTGAAACTCTCGATGCCACCATTCTAAAATTTCTTGGTAATACGTTGAGTCACTTTTAAATTGAATAAATGGTCGATGAGTATTTACTACTTCCGCTGCCCTTTCAATTTCTGAATCAACTAGATAAAGAGGATCTGTAAACAAATGTTCTTTGACGCCTTTCCAATCCGGGTTTCCACGTATGATTCCAATATGTACCTCATCTTCGTACAGATAACGAAGCATTTCACTGCTCCAGCCGGTTACAAGGGAGATTTTAGCATGTGGATAGCGATCCATATATCGTTTTAACACCGCCGGTAGCCAGTGCTGTCCAATAATCGAAGCCACCGCTAGTTTGAGTGTACCATATACTTCATTATCTAAATGATGCAAGTCCTCACGAACCCGATCTTCTTTTTCTACCACTTCTTTTGCAAATTGAACAATCTTTTCTCCAGCAGGCGTTAATGACAGTCCTTTTTGCGAACGAATGAAGATTTGTGTATCCCATGCTTTTTCAATGGTTTGCAGCCTCTGTGATAAAGCTGGTTGCGATACAAATAATCTCTCTGCAGCTTTTCTCATATTTAATTCTTGAGCTAATACAACGAGCATTCGACATTCTATTAATTGCATTCAGTTATTCCTTTCAAGCCTCTTTTTACTTTCATTTTACCTTTATCATATAAGAAAAAAACGGAGAAAGATAGGCTCAAACATCATTTCTTAAAAAAATTATTGAAATGACTCCTTCGGAAGAATAATGGAGTGTTTTCTTAATGACTTTAACAAATTTCTTCGTGTTAAAATCCCTTCAAAAATGCCCTCTTCATTCTCTACGCATAAAAAAGGGTGGTTAATCATGGCATTCATGACTTTCTGTATGGATTTTTTCATGGAGATCCGAGGAACGTTTTGGTTCATAACTTCTTCTACTTTCATGGTTTCTAATCGTTCAAATTCGATGCGCTTTAATCCTAAAATTGAATCTAAAATAAGCGTCATGCTCACGAACCCCTGCAGCTGAAATCTTGGATTTAATACGGGAATGGACGTATATCCAGTCTTCGTTAACACAAGCAAAGCATGTTCTAAATTATTTCCCACTTGAACATGAGCGACTTTATCAGAAGTAACAAGCAAATCTCGAATCTCAATTTGATTTAACTGATTTTGATTAATATCAATCATTTATGCATTCTCCTTTCGTTTCTTACAACTTCCACGTGTGTAAAGAGAAAAAGAACAAGCTACAAAATGAAAATAGCTTGCTTACGTAAATGCAAATCTTTAAGAGAACATAGTAGCAGAAGCCCTTAATGTTCTCCCTATATGCTAAGTCTAGATTTTTTTAAAACAAGTGTCAACGAAAGTTCAGAAGTATCTGAATATTTTATTTAAGTTTTTTTACAGCACTCGACCCGTTCCATCTATTTCTCAGAAAATCTGCTTTCACGTTGTCGATATTTATCGGTAAAATAGGGCAGAAGCCACCGCAAAAATCCATAAGCAGTAACAAAAAAATGCCGCAAAGTATAAAGTCCTTTGCGGCATTCGTTTTGCTTTATCCCTTAATGAATAAGTTCAAAAATTTCAATTGCAATCATATCAACGTTATCAAATTGATAAACGGCTGGTTTTTCACCATCTTGATATACTTCAAGTTCGTATGTTTCAGTTTTTGCATGATATTTCACGCTGCAAATTCTTTTTCCCTCTACTTCGAAGAAGCGTTGTGGCGCTTCACTTCCACTTGCTTGCTCACGGAGATTCACAAGACGAGTTAAAATACCTTGTAATTGTGACATATAATCTCTCCTTTCACCTATTACATCATTACGCATTCGACTTTTCTACAATATCAATTCAAATAAATGCTTTATCTAAACTAATACTTAAAAGACACCATTTCACTATATGCCACATACCAAAAAAACACAAGTACTTTACGTGATTTTTCGTAAGAAAATGCCTTATTATAGCGATACATGTCGTTTTTTATTATAATAACATAGCGATATACTATGTATCATACAAAACTTCAGTCTAACATCATTCATTTTGATATAGGGAGGTGCTTTCATTGAAATCTATAGAGTTATACACACAACCAGCTTGCCCACCTTGCGAAATTGTTAAACAGTTTTTGCAGCATCACCACGTTTCCTATAAAGAATTTGATATATCTAAAGATGCTTCTGCTCGGAAACGAATGATTACCGAGTTAGAGTCTTATTCCACTCCGACCATTCGTATTGACCAGGAAATCATCAGAGGATTTGATCTTCAAACGCTTGAGAAACTTCTTAACATCGGGTAACGGAAACACTCAAAATAAGCTCTCCCGGCTATTTTGAGTGTTATTTACTATATATAAACTTTTGCACTTTCCATACCCCTTGTTTTTTTACTAAGGTAATCATTTCATAATGATCTTGATATTTTACCCGTTCATTATGCACAGACGGAAAAAATTGATAGACATAAGCTTTATTTTGATTGGAATAAAGAGCTACCTTCGTCTGTTCATCGAAAGAAAAAAAAGGGATATAGTGTGTTAAATATTCAGGTCCTTCTCCGACATACCCTTGAGCTTTTTGTAGGAGAGCCTCATTAAAAAACATAGATGCATACTTATCATCTAAAAACAATTTCAGCTCACGAGCAGCGTCTTGATTATGATGGGAAGATGCAAATCTTAGCTGAGCCTGATAAGCATCCTGCAAATTTGTAAAGATTTTATGCCTAATCTCTCCTGATACTTCTGCATGTACAGATTTTCCTGAGTACGAGATAATCAGCAAAAAGACAAGTAAGCATACTTTCTTCAAATTAAATCAGCTCCTTAACTTCTTTTTTATTAGAATTCCGAAATTCTCCCTGCCTATGCATATCTCTATAGCGGACTGCCGTTTCTCTTCTAAAGAACAGAAAAAACCGGCAACCACTCTCGCTAGTTGCCGGTTTAACTTCAACTTACTTCTTCTTTATAAAACGTCTCTTTCGTATAAAAATGAATATGAAATATCAAGAAATATATAGTGCATATTATCAATCGGATACGAAAAAGTTCGGATATTTTCACCCGTTTCAATATCATTATACAAATCTGATAATATTCCTTTTTTTTCATAGCTCATTCGAATAATATTCTCAAGAAAGTATGGGCGCCAGCTCCAATTTTTCTTTACATATTCAGGCTCAAGAACCCAATCTTCGTTTTTCTTTACATAGTTAGATGACTTTTGAAATCCATTTTCATCGCAAATGTAAAGACGAAAACACACGTTGGATAGTTCTTCTGCAATAACGGGCAGCATATCGTCATACGTTTCTAGCTTTCTGCATTTTGTCATTACCTGCTGCATTTTATCTTGAAAGCGTTCTGTCAGCTGATAAACAGCAAGCAGCTTTTTCTTTTCATGAGCGATATACATTTCAAAACGTTCTTTTAGTTTATCCTTTAAGACGTTCGGATCTACAAGTTCAGCAGCCGGCTTATGTAAATAATAACCTTGAAAATACCTGCCCCCGTTTCTCCATGCATATTGCAGCTGATAGGAGGCTTCTATATCTTCATATAGAAGCGTAGCACCCATTTTTCGTGCTAACAGCGATAAAGAGTACAATACGTCTTGATACGACTGTGCCATATCCGTTTGTCTCAGAATATGTAAATCTACTTTTAAAACATCTGGTGAAAGCAACCCAATCCTATCTAGATTACTACTTTCTTTTCCTATATTATCAATTGCAATCTTAATACCATATGTTTGATAATACTTTAGTAAGTGTTGAAGTGATTCCAAATCTCCACTAAAATTGTGTTCTGTAATTTCGAGAACAATTCGATCAAGTGACAACCCTTTATTTTCGAAAAGTTGCAATAATTCTAGCAAGGATTCTCCATGATCGTTCATTAATAAATTAGGATTCTGGTTAATAAAAATTAAAAATTGTTCTTCCTGGGTCAACATATGCTCGAGCGCTTGTGTTAAAACAGCATAATCAACTTCTATGCGATATTCATCCGGAATCGCATCATCATGAAAAAATGGGCCAAGACTTTCAATTTCCCCTTCATTTTGAAATCTCGCCAACACTTCATAGCCAATTACTCTATGTCCATCTGCACTAAAAATTGCTTGATAATACGGAAGAGTTTTCTCTATGTTTGTTAACACATCTAACGGGTCCACTCAACTCTCCCCTCTCCTTGTTCACTTTACGTTAGTATAATACGAATAGCATAATTTTGCTAGTCCTTCTCGATTTGCTTTATACTTTTTAGTGCGTATCCGAGCTTAAAAAGGATGCTGATTTAGCCATTGTCCCCCGTCCATTGTGATGCATTCCCCATTGATATAAGACGCTTCATCGGAAAATAAGAAACTAGCTAATCCCGCTATTTCTTCAGGAGTTCCAAGGCGTCCTAAAGGTACAGAACTCAATGTACGCGCTTTCATTTTTTCTGATTCAAATAACTTATCGGCTCCTCCTGTTCGCTCAATAGGACCTGGCGCAATCGCATTTACCCGTATACCATATTTCTTTCCCCACTCCACTGCAAGCGTGCGCGTCATAGTTAAAACACCCGACTTTGCACAAGCTGAATGAATAACACCTGCTCCTGCGTTCCATGCATATGTAGCCACAATGTTTGTAATGGCCCCTTTTGTACCTTTTTCAATCCAATATTTCCCCACCGCAGAGCTGCAATAAAATGTACCATTTAATACGATGTTAATCACGCTGTTCCATCCGTTAATAGATAAGTCTTCAGCTGCACATATAAAATTACCCGCAGCATTATTAACTAAAAAATCAATTTGTCCAAATGCCTTGTCTGTTTCTTGAATCATTCGTTCAACATCTTCTGGATTGCGTACATCCATCACTACTGAAAGTACCTTTCCATCAAACGTTTTAATCTCATTCTCCGTCTCTTGTAATCTATCGGCTGACCTACCTGTGATCACCACGTGAGCACCTTGTTCTGCAAATCGCTTTGCCATATGTTTTCCCATTCCGCTTGAACCGCCAGTAACAATTACGACCTTGTTCTTCAATTTATCTTCCTCCCTAAACCGTAAGTGTTTTACAACTATCATTTTACTATTTTTTCTGAATAAAGTGAAATATTTATCTATTTAACTCAAAAGCATACTTCTCGTTGTGAGGATAAAAAAAACAATGCTATAATGAAAACTTGAAAACTATAAGGAATAGGTTGATTTTGCATGAAAAAGACGTACACAAGACGATCTTTTTTGAAAGGACTAGCGTCTATTTCGTTAGGGTCTTTGCTCACCACGTCTTTTGGGTATACATATGCCAAATACATTGAGCCTAGACGCCTGCAAATTGTTCGTCATACGATTACTTCTAAAAATATTCCGAAAAGCTTTAACGGAATAAAAATTTTGCAATTTAGTGATATTCACCTTGGACTTTCTTACGATTTATTACAACTAGAACAGCTTATGGTGACCATAAATAACTTGAAGCCTAATATCATATTATTCACTGGTGATTTAATGGATGTACCTAATGAATACCCGCATCCAGAAAGAATCCCCCCGATTTTACAGAGGCTTCAGGCTCCTCTTGGGAAATACGCAATATATGGAAACCATGATCATGGAGGATATGGAACAAATATCTACAAACAAGCTATTGAAGACGCAGGATTTAGACTTTTAGTAAATGAAGTTGACACGGTGTCCATGCCTGATAACAGCTACATTCATATTTGTGGACTCGATGATATTATGCTCGGGAATCCACAATATGAAGGGACGCTAGGGCAATTACAGTCGGATATCTTTTCTATTGCTATGATTCATGAACCCGACGTTGCTGTCAAAGCAGCTCCTTTTCCGGTGGACCTTCAGCTCTCCGGTCATAGTCACGGAGGTCAAATTCAAATTCCTTTTTACGGTCCTTTGATTACCCCTCCCTTCGGAACAGTTTATCCTGAAGGAATGTACGAAGTTGGAGATTCTAAAATGAAGCTTTATGTAAATAGAGGCTTAGGAACCACTCGCATTCCTTTTCGCTTTTTAGCTACGCCTGAAATTACGCTCTTCACCTTGCAATCAACATAAAAACGCCCTTACAAGGCGTTTTTTTGTCTTTTTTTAGCTGATCATGACCGCCTAATTCTAGTCTAAAAGAAATAAACCAGGCTCAAAAGCTTTCGTTCAACCATACACTACAAAGACAACTGACAAGGAGGTTAAATTATGTACTATCATTATCCCTATGCAGGATATCGCAATATTCCAAATGGTGACGAGCGCTTTTTTGGATTCCCTTTTGTTGCTGGATTAGCTGGTGGGCTGCTTGGCGGACTAGCTGTTGGCGGATTTGGAGGTAGACCTGGGTGCTGTCCACCGCCTTACCCTTATCCAGTTCCTTTTTACGGCGGCGGTGGATTTCCGGGAGGCGGTTACCCTGGTGCCGGATTTGGAGGCGGCGCTCCTGTTTATAACACATACTACGGACCTGGATACGGTCCTGTTGGTTCCATTCCTAGATGATGACATGACTAAAAAGCCGAGTATTCGGCTTTTTTGATGTGTAAAGGTATTTTTTACGTTATTCTTGATCACCGCTGAGAGCATATTGGCAAAAGATCTCTTGACTATTAATAGAAGGCTCATGTTCTTTTTTTATGACGTAATGATAATTTCCTTCTTGATCTTGCTCTCGTGCTTTTACATTATCAGCGAGCATAACTTCAAGCCACTTCCATACCTTTTTTTTCAAATGTGTATCCAAGATAGGAAATAAAATTTCTACTCGTTTCACCATATTCCTTGTCATCATATCTGCAGATGAAAAGAAGAACTTCTCCTGTTTATTGTGATGAAAATAATAGATTCGGCTATGTTCTAAAAATCTTCCGACAATGCTTCTTACCCTTATATTCTCGCTGACGCCTTGAATTTGAGGGCGCAAGCAGCATGCTCCTCTAACAATGAGCTCGATGGTCACACCAGCTATAGAAGCTTCGTATAGCTTCATAATTAAAATTTTATCCGTCAGCGAGTTCATTTTCCCAATGATTTTCCCATTACCATACCGCCTGTGATAATTAATTTCCTGATCAATAAGATGCAGAAAATCATTTCTTATATCAAATGGCGCGACTGATAAATGATGATATAAGGGTTTTTGCGTATAGCCACTTAAGTAGTTAAAGAAATTGGCCGCATCTATTCCAATGTTTCGGTTGACAGTAAAAAGACTTATATCCGTATAGACCTTTGCCGTCGCATCGTTGTAATTCCCCGTGCCAAGGTGAACAAATCGTTTGATATGCTCTCCTTCCCTTCTCACCACGAGCGTAATTTTACCATGCGTTTTTAAATGCGTCATTCCATATATCACGTGACACCCTGCCTGCTCTAGCTCTTTGGCCCATTGCACGTTGTTCTCTTCATCAAACCTCGCTTTTAGTTCAACTAATACCGTCACTTGTTTACCATTTGCAGCTGCGCGCTTTAATGCTTTAATAACAGGAGAAGCTCCGCTTACCCTGTATAACGTTTGCTTAATGGCAAGTACATTCTCATCGTCCGCTGCATAGTTAACAAAATCAAGGACGGGCTTAAACGATTCATAAGGATGATGAAGTAAAATATCTCTTTGAATCATTTGATCGAAAATATTTTGATTCGACTGTATCGTAGGCTTAGGAATAAAGGCTTTTTCAGCCAGCTCTTCATGCGTAGATTTAAGTAATCTATAAAACGAAAATAAACTAGTTAAGTCTAGCTGTCCTTCGATCCAATACACATCTTCATCATGGATTTCAAGTACTGACTTTAAATACGCTAGTACAGTCTGATCATATGGACCGTTAATTTCAAGACGAACAGCCGCTCCCCATTTTCGTTTCTGTAGCTCTTCTTCAATTTCTTTTAGTAAATCTTGAGCTTCTTCTTCGTGAATAGTCATATCTGCATTACGGGTAATTCGAAATTGAGAAATAGAAGAAACGCGGTACCCATTAAACAACTTTATAATAAAATAAGCAATAACATTCTCTAGCAATACAAATACACGAGTAGAATCTGACGCAGCTATTTCAATATAACGCGTTAGCACCGAAGGTACTTGGACGATAGCTAGCCTTCCTTTTATCTCCGCAATTTGCTGCTCATCATTTAACTTTTCCGAAAGGACAACTGCCAAGTTCAAGCTTTTATTCAGCAACATAGGAAACGGCCGGCAGGCATCAATAGCCATAGGAGTTAATACGGGAAAGATTTGCTCGTCAAAATACTGTTCAAGCTTATCTAGATTAGATTTTTCCAGTTCTTCAACCGCAATGATTTTCACACCGTATTTCTGTAATTCAGGAAGAAGCTTATAAATATATGTATCATACTGTTGCTTTACTAAATCGTGGCTTTGTTTAGAGATAGAGAATAGCTGCTGCTTAGGAGCTAAACCTGCTTTGTTTTCCGGTTTGTTGAATCCAGCTTTCACTTGATCTTTTAATCCGGCTACCCGAATCATAAAGAATTCATCTAGATTCGAACTAAAAATCCCTAGAAATTTAAACCGCTCAAGCAAAGGATTTTTCGTATCTACAGCTTCTTCCAAGACCCGTTTGTTAAAGGCTAGCCAGCTCAATTCACGATTATTATAATAAGCTGAATCAGCTACTTGTATTGTTTGCTTATGAGTGCAATTCCTTTCTAGCATTGACCTCACCTTCCAGGATAATCAATTTAATCTAGTTAGCTATATTGAATATTCTAACCGACCCAGTGTCGTCCTAAAGCTTAGTAAATTCAAGAACAATATTTTTTCACCACTTTTTCTAAATGCTTTTTCTGTTTTTCAGCCTCATATAGTTCACGGCGAAAATCTTTTGTACATAATAGTTTAATCGTAACCGTGTCTTTATCGTTTTTCATATCAATATTTTGAACAAGATTTCGCTTTAGTGCATGCGATATGGAATATATTAACAAAATCACACCGAGCAGCTGAACTCTTTTTGTTCTTCTTTTATTAACCACTTTTTAAAAGAAGCAGCCTATTGCCTGAAAGAAGAGTTCCCTTTATATGAAGAAACAGGTGCTAACTTTAAAGGTTCCCGATGAAAGATTCCATTTATTGTGCGATTAGTGAGCACATAAAACGTATGCTGACTGCTTAATTATGCATCAATATGCTCTCCTATATCAATTAGTCCATGCTTATGAATCAATGTAATTTCAACACCTTTTCAAAGTAACTCTCTGCTTACAAAAGTCACTTTTACTTTTTTCAATCGTATACTGCTATAGCAGAGTCGTAAATCAAAGGAGCGAAGTTAATGAGATATACAGTAAAGCGCGGTGACACCTGGCAAAGCGTTTCAGGAGACTACCGGATTCCAGTTGAAGACCTTTGGGTAGCTAACCCTTTTATAAGCCATAGCACGCTGACACCTGGGCAAGTAATCGTCATTCCAAGCCTTCCCGATAAAGAGTTCATTCCTTACACGATCCACGTGTTCATTGCTGAAAAACAGCTTGAATTACGAAAAAATAATATCATACAAAAGGTCTATCCTATTGCAGCAGGAAAAATGCTGAGCGCAACTCCTACTGGAGACTTTGTTATCGTTAACCGTGAACCAAACCCTGGAGGCCCTTTTGGCACAATGTGGCTAAGCTTGTCTAAAAAGTCATATGGCATTCATGGAACAAATGATCCAGGTTCTATCGGAAAAGCCGTCTCCAAAGGATGCATTCGTATGTATAATGCTCAAGTAAATGAGCTAGCTCAGATTGTCCCAAATGGTACGGGTGTTTATATTCGACCTTCTCGCCGAATGGCCCAATAGTTAGCGCTTTAGCAATCAATGATTGTTTAACTGTGCGAGCAGCACTTTTTAAAAATAGAAAGCATAGCGTGCTGTTCCACTTTACTTGCATAAGGAAGCGCAACAAAACAAACCCTATACATAAGAAATTTCATTAATTACCAAAATACTTCTTCGTGTAATTATTTTCAAATGGGACAAGACACGCTATAATGAACGTATCAGCTTTCACCTTATATGTTGAATAGCTGATATGATAGAAAGGGAGTGAACGTATGTCTCAAGCAAATGGACAAGGCTCTTTGACCCCGTCTGTATCTGAGATTGCACAAGCTATTTTCACTGTAAATCGTCACGCAAAAGCTGCTCCTGATCCTAAGCAGTTATACATGTTAAAAAAAATTGCATTAGATCAACTAATTTTAGAAGGAAAAGCCAAAAAAGAAGGACTTCACTTTTCGCCAAACCCTGGTAAAAGTCAACAAAAATCAGATGTACTTGTATCAGTTGGAGACTACTTTTTCCATATGCCTCCAAAGAAAGAAGACTTCAAAGAGTTATCACACCTCGGCCATTTAAACCATCAGTATCGAAATCCCAAAACGACTATGTCATTATCTTATGCGAAGCGCTTATTATCTAAATATACGGGGCATCTCGTACAGCCGGCAAAAAGCCCTGTTTCGACTCCAAGAAAACGGCAAGCACCTGTGTTTAAACCGCTGGGTAAAAGTTATTTTTAAAAAAGTGCCTGAAGTGGAGCAATCTGCTTTCAGGCACTTTTACGTTATTCTATAGAATATGGAGATCAATTAATTCAACAAGCTCTCCGATTTCTGGTTTACTTACTTGTCCTTCCGCTCCTACCACCTTTCCCTTGTGACGTAAATCTTCTGTGATAAGAGAAGAGAAGATAATAACTGGAAGTATAGAAAGCTGAGGGTTTTCTTTCACTTTTTTAGTTAAATGATGTCCATCCATTTGCGGCATTTCTATATCTGTAATAAGCAGCTGAACTTGATCACCGATTTCCACTCCTTCATCTATTACCGAGCTTAAATAGTTCCATGCTTCCTCACCGTTCTCAAAAAATTCCGTGTTCTCATATCCTGCTTGTGCAAGGGTATCTTCAATCATTCGACGCAGCAGCGGCGAATCTTCAGCCACAATAATCTTTTTATCAGACCGTTCCCTAGTCCCCAGCCTTTTTATTTTCGACTGATTAATACCCGCATCAGGGTTCACGTCAGAAATCAGCTTTTCGAAGTCTAACAACAGGATCATTTGGCCGTTTAATTTCACCACTCCAATAATCTGCGTTTCCAAACCTTGATACAAATCTGAAGGCTTCTCAATTTCTTTCCAAGAAATACGGTGAATTTGCGTCACTGCATGTGTATGAAAGACAATTTTTTGTTGATTAAACTCTGTAACAATTAACTTGTCTTTTTCCGGGGTATGTGAAGGTTCCATTTTTAACGCTTTTGCTATATCAACAACAGGAAGAACTTCCCCTCTTAGCTCTATAATACCTTCTATGTAAGAATGTGCATTTGGAACGGGTGTAATAGACACTGGATTAATAATCTCTCTAACTTTTACTACATTAATGCCAAATAAAACATTTCCGATCTCAAATTCGACAATTTCCAGCTCGTTTGTCCCACTCTCTAATAAAATTCCTTTATCTTGATTCATATCACTTACTCCTCTCATTTCACCGACTTATCTAATAGTCCATATTTCCTATTATAATAACCGCCTCTTATATCCGTAAAGAACAATTTGTCTATTTTGTTATTCTTAACGCTAAAACATATACACAGAATATTGTTTTACGAATTAACAGAATATTATATACTATATAAAAACATGAGCTTTGATTCCTTCGTCTCATCCTCTGCTCAGTTTTTAATTGCTTTACTTCTCTATACTAGCGTATTAACTGGATTCAAATGACTACTCCTATTTAAATGAGGTGTAATTTATGAACAGAGGATTACAAAAAGAAGAAACAAAAAAACGCATCCAAAAAGCAGCTATCTCTTTGTTCCAGCAGCAGGGATATCAAAAAACGACTGTTTCTCAAATTACGCATGAAGCGGGTGTAGCAAAAGGAACATTTTTTAATTACTTCAAAACAAAAGAAGAAGTTCTTCACTACCTTGGAATTAATTTCACAAACCGTATCTCCTATAAATTAGAACAGCTCCTTCAAACCGAAGAATCGATTGCTGCCATTGTTAAACAACTGTTTTTATTACTAGCACAATCAAACGAAGAGGCTAACCCCCACCTTATCCGCTCTTGGTTTCATATTGCTATTACCAACAGTTCCTTTCAACAATCTGAAATTCTTCAAATTGAAAAAATGCGTGCTCATTTTACAAAAGTTTTTCAAACAGGACAAGACCGAGGTGAACTTATAGTCGATATCCCTGCTGAAGAAATGGCTTCGATTGCTATACTTAATTTTTTTGGCACGCTTCTCTACTGGTGTACCAACCATCCTGACTCTATTGCCCTTCAAGAAAGAATAGAAAGGTCGGTTACTCTTCTATTTAGAGGGTTTCTTATTCATTCCTAAAAGCCCGTTCACAAATTTTTAACAAGAAATCGAAGATAGCTGTGGACTCTACAGCCAAAACGGTTTATACTACACAAAGTGAATGAATAATCTCAAAAGAAGGTGTTCGTAATATGAAAGGCTCCGTCATTCTTTTTAATGACGATAATGAAATGACCATTATTGAAAACGTAGAAGAAGCTGTGTATCAAGATATCAAAGAACAAGAAGGCTCTGACCACTGCGTTGTAACATTGGACGATCATGAAGTTGATTTTGGCTATGTTTCTCCCGTTTATTGGCGTGAAGGCCAAATACACACTGACTAATATACAAGACCTGCATAGATACATATGCAGGTCTTTTTATGCGCCTATTTCTTTGAACCTAGAATTGAATGTGAAGCGAGAAACCTCTGAATTTACGTTTTGTTTTATAACACATAACTCAGCACATTCTCAGCTAAAAACAGGGTTAACAACTATATAGAAAGGGTACATTTCAAGTAATAGAAGCTGCGTTTTATTTTAAAAAAGGAGGTTTATGTTATGAGTTCTTACCGAAAAAATATGAATCACTATCCTCACTCATCTGAGTACACGCCTTACCAGCACTATTACGCGAAAGAAGCTAATCGCATTTTGACGACACTGAGTACAAACTTTAATAAACAGCATTTGAAATCTCTTATTGACAATGCATTAGATGATAGAGACGAAGAACAATTTTATGAATTAACAACTGCCTATAATAAGCTATATAATACCTAACTTAAAACCACTATTTGCAAAATGCGCAAATAGTGGTTTTTTACCTATTTTCATTGTGATAAAATGAGTTGAAAATACGCGGAAGGATTTGAAACCATGGAGCACTTAATCAATAAACGTGTCAAAGAAATTGAATTATCAGGAATACGTACATTTTATAATATGGTCTCACAATATCAAGATGTTTTATCCCTCACAATTGGACAACCTGACTTCTTAACACCACAACATGTAAAAGAAGCGGCAAAATCTGCAATTGATGATAACCAAACTTCTTATACCCACAATGCGGGAACAATAGAACTACGCGAGGCAGCAGCTCAATTTGTCAAAGAAAAATATGACTTACACTACAGTCCAGCTGATGAAGTTATCGTGACAATTGGAGCTAGTCAAGCAATTGATATTGCTCTTCGCACCATTTTAGAAGAAGATTCCGAAGTTATTTTACCTGGACCAGTATATCCGGGATATGAACCGCTTATCCGATTAAATGGAGCTAAACCTGTACATATTGATACAACCAAGACGGGGTTTCGACTAACAGCGGATTTAATTCAACAACATTTGACGTCTAAAACAAGATGCGTCATCTTACCTTATCCGTCTAACCCCACAGGCGTGACATTATCTCAGCAAGAATTAGAAGAGATTGCTGCTCTTTTAAGTGATAAAAACATTTTTGTATTGTCTGATGAAATATACAGCGAGCTAGTTTTTAATAAAAAGCATCAGTCAATTGCTTCCATTCCATCTATGAGAGACAAAACGATTGTCATTAATGGAGTATCAAAATCTCATTCCATGACAGGCTGGCGAATCGGCCTTTTATTTGCTCCTTCTTATTTAGCCAAACATATTTTAAAAGTTCATCAATACAACGTGAGCTGTGCTTCTTCTGTTTCCCAAGCAGCTGCCCTTGAAGCACTGATAGCAGGCAAAAACGATGCGGTGGATATGAAAAAAGAATACGAACAAAGACTGAATTATGTTTATGATCGACTAGTAAAAATGGGATTTGACGTGGAAAAGCCGACTGGTGCTTTTTATATCTTCCCTTCTATTCAGAACTTCCACAGTAATTCATTTGATTTTGCACTGGAATTAGTAAAAGAAGCGGGTGTTGCACTAGTACCCGGCAGTGCCTTTTCTACTCACGGTGAAGGATATGTACGCCTATCGTATGCGTATTCCATGAACACTCTGCGTGAAGCCTGCGATCGAATTGAAGCTTATCTTACATCTCGTAAATCACGTTAAGCCGATGGTAAGAAGTGTATACATTTTTTGGGCGAGTGACAGCACATAAGAGCGGGTATACTAAAAGCATATAAATTGACTTCAGTAGTGTATCATTATAAAATGTGCATCGATTGACTAAAGAAATACATACTTTTAACGGAGGTTTTTATTATGACCAAAGATTTTTTTGACGTGGTAAATGAACGTACATCGATTCGTGAATATGACTCTTCAGCTAAATTAAGCAAAGAAGAATTAATCGAACTTTTAGAAGCAACAGTGAAGTCACCATCAGCTTGGAACTTACAGCACTGGCACTTTGTTGTTATTACAGATCAAGATGCTAAAGAACGTCTACTTCCAATTGCTTACAACCAAAAACAAATTACAGAAGCAGGTGCTGTAGTAGCTATCTTAGGTGATTTAGAAGCAAATAAAAATGTAGATGACGTGTACAACCCACTAGTTGAAGCAGGTCACATGACAGAAGATGTAAAAAATATTTTGTCAGGACAAATTAATGGCGCTTATAAAAACGCTGCTTTTGCACGCGATGCAGCGTTTACGAATGCTTCCCTTGCTGCTATGACATTTATGCTTGCAGCAAAAGCAAAAGGATTAGACACTTGTTCAATGGGCGGATTTAACGCACAAAAATTTGTAGAAGAATTTAAAATTGAGGATCGATACATTCCGGTTATGCTTATCTCAGTTGGAAAAGCAGCTAAAGAAGCACACGCTAGCGATCGTCTACCACTAGATCAAGTTACAACTTGGATTTAACAAAAAACCCTGCAGCTGCGGGGTTTTTCTATGTAACTAAATGGATTTCACCATGCCTCCGTCAATTAGAAATGACTGGCCTGTCATATATGAATTCGCTCCCGATGCAAAGAAAGCAACGGCTTTAGCAAACTCTTCAGGCTGGCCGTAGCGCTTAAGGGGAATTTGATTTCTTATCTCTTCTTCAATTTCTGAAACGCCTACTCCCAATTTTTCAGCACGAATCGTATCTAGCTCTTTTACTCGGTCTGTTGCAATTCTTCCTGGTGCAACCGTATTAATTAAGATACCGTCCTCTGCCAATTCCGATGCGAGTGTTTTGGTAAGCCCCACGATTCCTGTACGGAAGGTATTTGATAGAATAAGTCCAGCAATTGGCTCTTTAATAGAAGAAGAAGCAATATTGACAATACGTCCTCCGCTCTTTTTCATAGCGGGCACTACCTCACGAATGATGCGAATATAACTGAGGAGATTTAACTCAAATGCTTGCTTCCAGTCTTCATCTGTTAACGAAAGGAAGTTCCCTGCTTTGGGGCCCCCTGTATTATTAAGTAAAATGTCAATGCTTCCAAACGTATCTACCGTATATTGAATAACCTCTTGAATATCATGAGTTTTTGTAACATCTGCCGTTTTATGTAATACTTGTCCACTTCCAAGGTATGAGAGCTCTTCAGCTACTTGGATTAGTTTCTCTTCTGAACGACTTGCAAGCATAACGTTTGCGCCTTCTTCTGCAAGCATGGCAGCAATCGCTTTGCCAAGCCCTTGACTAGCCGCAAATACAAGCGCTGTTTTTCCTTTTAATTAAATATCCATCTTTTTTTCACCTCATCTAATAGTTTGAATATTTTTAACTTTATCACTTCGCGGCAAACCCTTCAATAAATATGAAATAATTTCTTTTTCACATATGGTATACTTAATTATCTGAAAATTATTTCTTAAAGGAGGTAAAAAGCAGTGTATAAAAAACAATGCTATGTCTTTCATCAAAATAAACCTCTGACATGTACCGTACGATCGTATACATCCAGTGATTTTGATGAGTTAATTCGGATTCAAGAAGAAAGTTTCCCTCCTCCTTTTCCTTCTGAATTATTATGGAGCAAAGATCAGTTAAATAACCACGTTTCTCTCTTTCCAGATGGAGCACTATGCGTGGAGGTAGACGGGACAATATGCGGGTCTATCACAAGCGCGATTGTTTCAGTGGAAGGCAATGCGGCTCATACGTGGGCTGAAGTAACAGGAAGCGGATATATTTATACGCACGATCCTTCTGGTAATACGCTTTATGTAGTAGACGTATGCGTCGCTCCTTCCCATAGGTCGATGGGGCTTGGGAAGCTGCTTTTGCAGTCTTTATATGAAGTTGTGATTCATTACAAGTTAGAAAGGCTGCTCGGCGGATGCCGCATCCCTGGATACGCATCAGTTTCTTCCTTGTACACGCCTTTTGAATACATGAATCTTGTGTCAGCCGGAACTCTCTATGATCCCGTTATGACCTTTTTGATGCGCTGTGGCAGAACGCCTATTGGTTTAGCAGCAAACTATATTGAAGATGAAGATTCACACAACTACGCCGTACTAATGGAATGGAAAAATCCACTTTATACGGCTATTCAAAAAGCACGCAGCTGATGAGCTGCGTGCTTTTTAGACTATTGAACTTCTTCAATACTCCACTCTAGTTCTTTGTGAGTCAGAACAAGATGTGCTTGTAATTTACTCATCTCTTTATGTTCAAACCGATCATTATACATTTCATTCATGTCGTCAAAATCACCGATTGTATACAAAGGAATTTTAATATCTCTGCGCGATTGCACCATATGTTCAAAATCAATAAACAAACCGTCATTCGTTAAAGTAAGAAGAGTATTTGCTAAAACAAGCGGCAAAATTGGATATTCTAACTTCTTCCTTCTAAATACAAATCTTTTTTGCTTAATTGCTGACATTTTTAACGGAATGATTCGGCTTAAAATATGCTTCATATCATACACGTCTCGAAAATAGATTTTGTTATAAAATCCATCGTCGTGAGCTAAATAAACAAATTGGTTACCCAGTTTATTATTAAATGGCGAATTGAGCGGTTTTTTTAAATGACCTAAATACAGCAGCGCTGCAATATCTTGAGGTTCTAACAAATCCAACGAAGATATATCCTCAAAATCAATCCAACAAAAATCGCCATAATTATAAACGTCATCCTCTGCTAAAAGATGAATTTGTTCTTCTTCTACGTAATCCATATGGGTTTGGTAATGGTAATCACTGTCTTCAAAACCGTGCTTTAACAATAATATATTTGCAAGCGGCGTAGGAAGGGAATGATAAAACTCTTTAAATTCAATTCCATATGTAATAAAGCATTTTTTATTTACATGGCCATTAATATAAACGATATCTCTTATTTCATCTGCTTTACTCAACCGTTCTAACCACCTTATTGATTGATTCTGTGATCGATATGTAACCGTTCTACTGATTTATATATTATACTTCTAAAATAAACAATGTGTAAATATATATTGTTGGCAATTTCTTTCGTATTCATCACCTCTTCTACTGATCCTTTTATTTGATATGAAAGGGAGGTATAGAGCGGTTTGTAAATGTGGTAGAATGTGTGTATCTTAATGCCTTTTAATTGGCATGTATGAACACGGAGGTATACAAAATGGATGTTCGCCATTTGCATTACTTAACAGAAGTGGCTAAACATAAAAATTTCACAAGAGCTTCTGAAGCTCTACATATTTCTCAACCTTCTCTCAGTAAAATGGTTAAATCATTAGAAGAAGAGCTTGGCACACCTTTGTTTGATCGCGCCGGCAAACAAGTGCAGCTTACCGATGCAGGAATGATTGTGTATGAGCAAGCTGAAAGCATTTTATCTTCTCTCCGAGATTTATCGGATTCTCTTTACGATTTAATGCATTTAAAAAGAGGGACAATTAAAATAGGCATCCCCCCTATTATTGGTACATTGTTTTTCCCTACTATTATTAAAGCATTTCGAGAGCAATATCCTGAGATTCATATTCAATTAGTGGAATATGGTGCTAAAAGAATGCAAAAATTCGTGGAACAAGGAGAAGTAGATGTAGGCGTAGTTTTACTTCCGGTTGATGAAAATATGTTTTTTACGACACCTTTAGCACGAGAAACACTGCAGCTTGTTGTCCATAAATCTCATCCGCTGGCTCAGCATTCTACGATTTCATTAAAAGAGTTAAAAGATGAGACGCTTATTTCCTTTCATGAAGACTTCACCATGCATGAAATGGTGTATAACGAATGTTTAAAAAATGGGTTTACACCTAATATTGCTTTTAAAAGCTCTCAGTGGGACTTCATTGGAGAACTGGTAGCTGCTAATCTTGGCATTGCTCTTTTCCCTTATTCATTATGTCAAAAGCTTAATTTGGAGCATATGAAAGTGATTAATCTTGAAAATGCTATTCCATGGGAAATTGCTTTAATCGCTAAAAAAGATCGCTATATCTCTTATGCTACACAGGCTTTTATTGATTATATTAAAAGTACAGTTTAACAAGGCTTGGACAAAAGTAGTTTATTTAATGGAAGGAAGATCCGAACGAATTTGATTCTCGATGGAGAATCAAATTCGTTCGGATTTTTTCATGGTGATGGTGAACGTAGGTTTCATGTATATAGTTGTTTCTAGCTGGTGGTTGGAGGGCAAGGCGAAGACTCCTGCGGGAAAAGCGGAATAGGTGAGACCCCGCAGAAGCGTAAGCGACGAGGAGGCTCAGCGGCCGCCCGCGAAAAGCGAAGTCTGGCACGGAAATCAACAGCGGTGTAACAAGTGATCCATACTAGCTCATGTATCCCATTTGTTCATCTGTAGATTGAATTGATTTAGTTATGTCTCAATCTCTTTTTTTGATTGCCTTTTATTCAATAGTTGATCTTATATTTCACAAACTTTTTTTGAAAAGGTTACCAACGTATTTGTAAAGAGATTTCTTTCAACTATAACTAAAAAGAATAGTTATCATAGTTATTATATATTTCATATTATAGTCTTTTTTTTGTAAGATAAGTGTGTAGCATTCATTTACTTAAGTTGTACCCCCATTTGCAAAATCCAAATAGTTTCTCTTTTCCCATGATGGAGTCGTCTTTTCAGCATAGACGACTCCATTATTGTCTCAACAAATTAGGAATAAATGAATAAAAACATAGATAAAGGAGGCTAATCATGAAACTGATTATGGTGATTTTACAGATTTTATTACTAACGGCTTTGTTTTTAATAGGAGAAAGTATTTCACAATGGTTTGACCTCCCAGTGCCAGGTAGTATCATCGGATTTTTCTTACTGTTTTTCTTACTGTACTTTAAAGTAATTAAATTAAGCTGGGTTGAACAAGGTGGAACACTGTTAGTGGGAGAACTATTATTATTTTTCATACCAGCCGTCGTTGGACTCATCAATTATGGAGATGTATTGATGCATTTTGGAATTCAGATTGTGATTATTATCACAATCAGTACAATCATAGTGATGTCTATAACAGGAATCATTGCAGAACATATTTCAAGAAGAAAGGAAGGTTCGCTAAAATGACGTTACTCACATGGATTGCTCTTCCGCTTACACTGCTCGTTTATATTGGAACAAAAGTACTCTATAAAAAATATAAGTCTATGCTAGTTTCCCCTATTTTACTAGCCCCGATCCTTTTAATTGGCATCTTATTAGTAACGAATGGCTCTTATGACCATTATAAGCAAGGTGCCAGCGCTATTAGCTTTATGCTTGGTCCGGCAACCGTTGCTTTTGCTGTTCCTATGTTTAAGTATTTTGATTTACTCAAAAAACACCGTGTTGAAATCAGCTTAAGCGTAGGGCTCGGCACATTTGCTGCCATGATTTCTTCCATGCTGTTAGCATTAGTGTTTCATTTACAATCAACGCTAGTTCATAGCTTGATTCCAAGATCAGTGACAATTCCTATTGCAGTTAATGTATCTCAGACGCTAGGAGGAGATCCGAATATTACAATTATGTTTGTGATTATAACCGGTGTAGTAGGCTGTATGATGGCACCAAAGCTTATTAAGCTTCTCGCACTGCACTCTTCTCTAGCAAGAGGTCTTCTCTTAGGAGTAGCTTCTCATGGGACAGGTACAGCCAGAGCTTTTGAATTTGGGAAAATTGAAGGTACTTTTTCTAGCCTTGGCATGATCGTAGCAGCACTTCTTACAATGCTGTTTGCAAATATGCTTCTGCCTACTATTTTCGCCTAAAAGATAAAAAGGTGTGATCATATATGATCACACCTTTTTTTATCCAATATGAAAAGTTGATTTTACGAACTCAATAACTTCTTCCGTAGAAGACATTGATAGAATTGTATCTAAATGAGGTTCGATATCAGCTTTTGATAACTGACGGATTTGAGAACGAGCTTTTAGAATAGATGTTGCACTCATTGAAAATTCATCTAAGCCTAAGCCTAAAAGAATTGGAATTGCAATCTCATCTCCTGCCATCTCTCCGCACATGCCTACCCACTTACCTTCTTTGTGAGCCGCTTTGATTACCATATTCACTAAGCGAAGAATCGCTGGGTTATACGGTTGATATAAATAAGACACGCGCTCATTCATGCGGTCAGCAGCAAGCGTGTATTGAATTAAATCGTTTGTTCCGATAGAGAAGAAATCTACTTCTTTAGCAAATAAATCTGCGATTACCGCTGAAGAAGGAATCTCTACCATCATCCCTACTTCGATGTCTTCCGAAACTTGTACGCCTTCTTGTTGAAGTTTTGCTTTTTCTTCTAAAAGAATAGCTTTTGCTTGACGGAACTCATCAACAGTAGCAATCATAGGAAACATAATTTTCAGATTACCGTATACGCTTGCACGTAGAAGCGCACGAAGCTGTGTACGGAACATGTCTTGCATCTCTAGACATAAGCGAATGGCACGGAATCCTAAGAATGGGTTCATTTCTTTTGGTAGATTTAAATAAGGAAGCTCTTTGTCTCCACCAATGTCAAGAGTACGAACAACCACTGGTTTGCCTTCCATACGTTCAAGAACTGTTTTGTAAGAAGTAAACTGCTCTTCTTCCGTTGGAAGCTCTTCGCGGCCCATATATAAGAATTCTGTACGATAAAGGCCAACGCCTTCCCCGCCGTTTTCTAATACGCCTTTTACATCTTCCGGTGTACCAATGTTAGCTGCAAGTTCAACGTGATGATCATCAGCTGAAACCGTTTTTTCATTTACAAGCTTAGCCCATTCAGCTTTTTGCTCTGCATACTCATCGGCTTTTTTCTCATAGGCTCTTACTGTTTCTTCGCTTGGATCAACGATAACTTCGCCATCTAAACCGTCAACAATGACTAATACGCCGTTTTGAATGTCTTCCATAACTGTTTTTGTACCTACAACAGCTGGAATCTCCATTGAACGCGCCATAATCGCTGAGTGAGAAGTACGTCCGCCAATATCTGTTGTAAATCCTTTTACGAACTTACGATTTAGCTGTGCTGTATCAGACGGCGTTAAATCTTCTGCGATAATGACAACTTCTTCTGAGATTAGGCTTGGATTTGAAACGTTTACACCTAAAAGATGAGCTAATACACGTTTTGTTACGTCACGGATATCTGCAGCACGTTCTTTCATATATTCATTGTCCATTGACTCAAACATATTAATAAACATTGCCGCTACTTCATCAAGTGCATGTTCAGCGTTTACATTTTCATTTGTAATTTTATCTTTAATTGGATTAATAAGCTCAGGATCGCTTAGAACTAGTAGGTGAGCTTCAAAGATTTCTGCTTTGTCATCTCCAAGTTCTTTACGAGCGTGCTCTCTAATAATTTCAAGTTCTGATTTTGACGTTTCTAGCGCAGCTTCTAGACGTACTACTTCTGCTTCAACTTCAGTTACTGATTTTTTTTCAACGGTTAATTCTGGATTTTCTAGACGAAATGCTTTAGCAATAGCAATGCCGCTAGAAGCGGCAATGCCTTGAATTTCCTTTGTCATTATTCGCCTAATCCTTCTTTGCTCATTGTATCTTCAAGAGCAGTAAGTGCATCTGCTTCGTCAGAACCCTCTGCAGAGATAGTGATTGTAGCGCCTTTTTGAATACCTAAAGACATAACGCCCATGATTGATTTTAAGTTTACAGTTTTACCGTTGAATTCTAAGTTGATATCAGAATCAAATTTGCTTGCTGCTTGTACTAAAGTTGTTGCTGGACGTGCGTGAATTCCTGAGTCTGCTGTTACTGTAAATGTTTTTTGTGCCATGTTAAATCAATCTCCTTTTTACTTTGAAATGTTAATAATATTTGTTTCTTGTTGAGAAACTTGGCCCTGCTTTAAGATATCAATTTTTTCATCAGCTTGTAAATTCGTGAAAATAATCGGCGTAATCGTCGATGGCGCATTTTCTTTTACAAAGTCTAAATCAATTTTCAATAGAGGCTGTCCTTTTTTCACTTCATCGCCTTGGGCAACTAAAGCTTCAAAACCTTCGCCTTTTAAATTAACTGTATCAATACCAACGTGAATTAAAACTTCACGTCCAGTTGTTGATTCAATACCTAAAGCATGTTTCGTCGGGAATAAGTTTACTATTTTTCCGTCCACTGGTGCAACTACTGTGCCTGTTTTCGGAATAATCGCAAAACCGTCACCCATTAATTTTTGTGAAAATACCTGATCTGGTACTTCCGATAAAGGTACCAACTCTCCCTCAATCGGTGAAACAATATCATTACCATTATCGCTTCCTGCTCCAGATGTTGCAACAGGTTTTTCAATTGTTTTTGTCTCTTGTTTTGTGACAACCGGTGTTTTGCCATTCATAATGTCTTGAATTTGACCTTTTAACGTGTCAGATTTTGGCCCAAAGATAGCTTGAATATTGTTACCAACTTCAAGAACACCAGAAGCTCCAAGTTTTTTCAAGCGGTTTTTATCAACGTTACCTACATCATCTACTGATACACGTAAACGTGTAATACAAGCGTCTAAATGTGTAATGTTTTCTTTACCGCCAAGTGCAGCTAAAATATTTGTTGGAAGCTCTGCTGCTTCTACTTTTACATCTTCTTCTCCCTCTTCTTTATCTTCGCGTCCTGGTGTTTTTAAGTTGAATTTACGGATCGCAAAGCGGAAACCGAAGTAGTAGATAACTGCTAATACTAGACCTACTGGAATAACTAGCCACCATGCTGTACGGTTTTGCATAACTCCAAATAGAATGTAATCGATAACTCCACCTGAGAATGTCATACCGATTTTAACATTTAATAGCTGCATAACCATAAACGACAAACCAGCAAATACTGCGTGAATAGCGAATAATACTGGCGCTACGAATAAGAATGAGAACTCAAGCGGCTCTGTAATACCCGTTAAGAATGATGTTAAAGCAGCTGAACCCATGATACCAGCTACATATTTTTTGTTTTCAGGACGAGCTTCATGATAAATTGCAAGAGCTGCTGCTGGCAATCCGAACATCATGAACGGGAATTTACCAACTTGGAATGTTCCTGCTGTTAAAGGCACGCCATCTGCTAATTGAGCAAAGAAAATCTTTTGGTCACCGTGGATATGTTGACCTGCTTTATTAACATAATCACCAAACTCAAACCAGAACGGAGAGTAGAATATGTGATGAAGTCCAAATGGAATTAATGAACGTTCAATCAATCCAAATACAAACGCTGATAAAGTTGGGTTTGCATCAATCATGTTAGTAGAGAAAGCATTTAATCCGCTTTGAATTGGCGGCCAAATAAAAATCATAATAACACCTAGAATAATTGAAAATACCCCAGTAATAATTGGTACAAATCGTTTTCCAGCAAAGAATCCTAAATAAGATGGTAATTCAATATTGAAATAACGATTATACATGGATGAAGCTAAAATACCTACTATAATACCTCCGAATACACCTGTAGCTAACGTAGGAATTCCTAAGATGTTTGTGTAAGCTGGATTAGCACCCATTTTGTCAGGATCTAATTGTCCTGTAGCAATTAAGATTGTGCTCATTGTTTTGTTCATAATTAAGTAGCCTACGATTGCAGCAATACCTGCTACACCATCACCGCCGGCTAAACCAACAGCCACACCAACCGCAAACAATAGCGATAAGTTGTCAAATACAATTTGACCTGCTTGCGACAAAACATTTGAAACTAATTGAACCCAATCTGCACCAAGTGCTGGTACCGCGGCCAACAATGTAGGATTTTGAAGCGCTGTCCCTACTCCAAGTAAAATCCCTGCTGCCGGTAAAATCGCAACCGGTAGCATAAGCGCTTTTCCGACTTTTTGTAATACTCCAAAAAGTTTTTTAAACATGGCGCTTACCTCCTTTTATATATTTAGTGTGCAACAAGCTATCTATTTGATACGTAAATCATTAACACGCTTTCATAAAACGCTTTCTCTAACTAGAAAACTCATTACATTTCCTGGTGTCTTAAGGCCGAAGCTTTCAATGATTGCGCTTTCTTATAACAAAAAAGGCATGAGGAAAAAGAAACGACAAATGGATAGACTCATCCAATTATACATCGCTTCATTTCTCACTCATGCCTGATCGTATCAGTAACACGTATTGAAATGATTTTATAAATCTGTTTTTGTTATAAGTCGCTGCAGATGCATTGTTAAGTAAACCGCTTCTGCTTCATACACAGGTAAATGTAACGCTTGCTGCATTACTTTTATCACTTTCCAAGACACATTGTAACACAGTGGATATTCTTCTTTCAATAGCAAAGCAATTTTTTTTGGCTCTTCTATTTTTTCTCCTGTTTTTACTCGATCAATAGCGAAATGCAAATGACGAATCAGTCTCATATAGTGTACAGATTCTTTATCTACATGCAGATGAAGCGATTCTTCAATTACATTGATAATCGTTTGAATTAGCTGCGAATCCTGATTTACTTCTAGCAGGTTTTTTTCAGTCAGCGCGCTATGAATATGAAGCGCAATAAAACCAATCTCCCCTACTGGAAGCTGCACGCCTATTTTACGACTAATAATTTCTACTACCTCAGATGCGATCGTATACTCCTCTGGATATAAGGCTTTTGTTTCAAGTAAAAATGGATTTTTAAGACCCATCCCCTGCTGAAAACGTTTTATTGCAAAGGCGATATGATCCGTCAACGAAATGTGTATATGTTCATTCAAAGGAATATTAACGCGCTTTTGAATGTGAGTTATAATGTCATTCATCATTTCAATCACGTCTTCGTCTACTTGAGCTAAAAGCTGCTTGTACTGTTCTTGCTCTTCTTCACTCTTTAACAAGAACATTTTCTCCACGGCTTTTGCATCGATTTCATCGCCTTTTTTCTTGTTAAATCCTATTCCTTTACCAATTAGCACAACTTCATCATAGGTAAGGTGTTTAGCAATTAATACATTGTTATTCAGTACCTTTTCTACAAAAAAGGACTCTTTCACGAATCCTTCACTCCCCTGTTTCGGCTTTCTATTATTTGCTTTCCTATCTTACAAATAATACGCATAACCGTCAATTCATTTTTCTTTGTTTCAAATATTATTGAACTAAACTATTTGAGTTACGTATTATCTTAGTAGTTCTTCGATGGAAACGCAACGTCTTTTTTGCTTGTCCCATAACAATTTTTCATAATAAAATTTTGAAGCATAACGCTCAGAATTAATACACCTGCTTGTAAAAGCGTAAAAAGAACAAGCGAAGTGGTAATAGATACCAGCAAAATCCCATAGTGAATTAAAAGAATATCTACTATACGCAGCCCAACTATAATCATTCCAGCTCCAATAAAAAATTCTTTGGCTACACTCTAGACGAGAAGAATCGTAATAACACAAACGTAAATCATTGCTGCATTTACAGAATCATGAGTAGCCGACGTAAACCACCCCGTATGAAACCAGTTATTATGAAAATATGCTAGCAGCATAAACATAATGGTAGAAGTAATGGCGAGCATTCCGAGAAAAAATGTAGCGTAATGCACAAATATCATATAACGTTCTGTTAGCCACACATACCAAATCTTGGAGATACTAAAGCCTATAGTCATTAAAACGCCTGTATAAATTGTTTTCCACCAGTGGTGTGTATAGATATCCCAGTGTAAAAATAATTCTTCAATCCCCATAAACATAGCTGAAATGATTAAAATATAGCGGAATTTTAATTGATAAGCAGCTATCACGGTAGCCATGATTGGAAAAGCAAACGCTTGAGAGGTTAAAGATCCAAACAAATTATCAAAATATTCATTGGTCATAAAATCGGGATCGTAACCGTAACTTTCAAACAACACAAATACAACATACTCTAGCACGTAAGCCATTCCTATGATAAAAAAAAGCAACACGATTAGTTTTTTATCTTTTTTACGTATGAATACTGTAAGTAAAACAGCCGTGCTGATAATAATCAATATAAAAAAAGCAGTATAATGAGGCATAGACGTCTCCCTTTTACGACCTAATTATTACTTAGAGTAAGACGTTTTATCCAAATTATACATAGCTAGCTTCTATTCAAAAGAGGTTGAGACACACCTAAATCAATCCAATCTAAAGAGGAACAAATGGGATAAATGAGCTAGTATAGATCACTTATTATACCGCTGTTGATTTCCTTGCAAGCCTTCGTTTTCCGCAGGAGTCTTCGCCTTGCCCTCCAATCACCAGCCAGAAGCAACTACATCAATGAAACCTACGTTCACTATAAAAATGAAAAAATCCGAACGAGTTTGATTCTCAATCAAGAATCTCGATTCATCGTTCGGATCTTCCTTCAACTAAAATATTTTTGTTGCAGCCTCTCTCGACTCTCCAGCTTTTAAAAGCTGGAAAAGTATCTATTATCCTTCAATCATTTTTGAAAGGTTAGCCATTTCAATAGCTGATGCTGCAGCTTCCCATCCTTTGTTTCCTGCCTTTGTTCCTGCACGCTCAATTGCTTGCTCAATTGTTTCAGTTGTTAATACACCAAAGATAATTGGCACACCCGTTTGTAAACTTTGAGATGCAACGCCTTTTGCTACTTCATTACATACAAACTCAAAGTGTGGAGTAGCTCCTCGAATAACAGTTCCCAGCGTAATAACGGCATCATATTTTTTAGATTCGGCTAATTTTTTAGCAATTAATGGAATTTCATAAGCGCCCGGCACCCAAGCCACGTCTACATCTTCATCAGCTACGCCGTGACGTTTAAGCGCATCTTCTGCTCCACTAAGTAAACGACCTGTAATAAATTCATTAAAACGTCCTACAACGATTCCAATTTTTAACCCTGTGCCAACTAAGTTTCCTTCATATAAATGATTCATCTTTTGTTCCTCCTGCTAGTATTATATATAGTTATTTACATTTTTTTCATAAATTAACTTCATTTGTTATAATGAAAAAAGTGTAAATTTATAAGTGTAATAAATGACCTAATTTTTTAGCTTTTGTATCTAAGTATTTTTTATTGGCATCTACTGCCGGCATTTGAAGAGGCACTCGCTCTACCACTTCAAGGTCGTATCCTTTTAGACCAGTAATTTTACGAGGATTATTTGTTAAAAGCTTCATTTGCTTGACTCCAAGGTCTTTCAAGATTTGAGCCCCGATTCCGTACTCTCTTAAATCTGCCGCAAACCCGAGTTTTTCATTGGCTTCTACGGTATCATATCCTTCTTCTTGCAGCTTATATGCTCGTAGCTTATTTAATAAGCCAATGCCTCTGCCCTCTTGACGCATATACAGCAAAATGCCACGGCCTTCTTCTTCAATTTGTGTAAGAGCTGAGTGAAGCTGAGGACCGCAGTCACAGCGCTCAGAGCCAAACACATCTCCAGTCAGACACTCAGAATGAACGCGCACTAGAACGGGGCTATTATAATCAATATCACCTTTGATAAGGGCCACGTGTTCTTTATTATCAAGTTTATTTGTATATCCTATAGCTTTAAAATCACCAAATGCCGTAGGTAAGCTTACTTCTACTTCACGGCTAATAAGCTGATCATGTTTGCGACGGTAGGCAATCAAATCTTTTATCGTAATCATTTTTAAATCAAACTGCTCCGCAATCTTTATTAAATCTGGTACCCGTGCCATTGTGCCATCTTCATTCATGATTTCACAAATAACACCCGCAGGCTTTCCTCCCGCTAATACTGCTAAATCAACAGCGGCTTCTGTATGGCCCGCACGCTGCAGAACACCTCCGTCTTTTGCAATCAATGGAAAGATATGTCCTGGGCGTTGAAAATCACCGGCTACCGTCGCTTCATTTACAAGAGCCATAACAGTAGCAGAACGTTCGTGTGCACTGATACCTGTTGTGCTTGAAATATGATCGATACTCACTGTAAAGGCTGTTCCGTGTACATCCGTATTGTTCGCTACCATCGGATGAAGATTTAATTTATGTGCAATCTCTTCATTAACAGGTGTACAAATTAATCCTCTTCCATGAGTAGCCATAAAGTTGATAACCTCAGGCGTCGTTTTTTCGGCTAATGCGATAAAATCCCCTTCATTTTCTCGATCTTCATCATCGCATACAATAACCACTTTTCCCTTTTTTAATTCTTCAATGGCTTCTTCTACTTTATGAAACATCTCTTTCACCTCGCTGTTAATTTGTAAAACCATGCTGCTGCAATAAATCCTTCATATTACCTGAACGATTCGATGCGCCAGGAGTTGACTTGTTAGCCATCATCTGATGCATATATTTAGCTAACATATCGCATTCAATATTTACCTTGTCACCTCGCTGTTTGTCTCCCACGACTGTGTGAACCATCGTATGGGGAATAAGAGAAATAGTAAATGATTGATTGCTGACATCAAAAATAGTAAGACTTGTTCCATCTACTGAAACAGATCCTTTTAACATCATAAATTTACGCAGTTCAGGATCGACTTGAATTTCATAATAAAAGGCGTTTCCTTTACGTGTTTTACTTACAATTGTTCCAATTCCATCAACGTGTCCGCTAACGAAATGCCCTCCAAACCGGCCATTTGCAGCCATTGCTCGTTCTAAGTTGACTCGTGATCCAACGGTTAGAAGCTGAAGGGTACTTGCTTTAATTGTTTCCGGCATGACATCGACCGTAAATTCATTTTGAGAGTAAGCCGTTACGGTTAAACAAACGCCGTTAACTGAAATGCTGTCCCCTAAGTTCACATCTTCTAAAACGGTCTTTGCATCGATCGTAAGAACAATTGCTTCGGTGGCCTTTTGAATACGTTTTATTTTCCCAATTTCTTCAATAATACCTGTAAACATTTTCTTCACCCGCTTTGGCGCTATTCAAGCTTTTGATGCCGTTTTGAAATAGCTGCTGCTTTTTTTTCATATTTATCTTTCCCCCAACCACTGAAAATAAAAAGCCCCTTGAACAAATGTCCAAGGGGTCGGCTGAGCTGAATCAGTTTTATCTACGCAAAATTCCGCTAATTGTATACGAAATAAACAGTCGTATTTGGTGTGTGAAAACAAGGGTAGCTTTAAAAAAGGCGAACCTGTCCCTTGTTAATACAACACAAAAAAACAACTGTGCTTCCTGATCCTTCTCCCATCCAGACTTTTACTGTCGGCTCTAGATTTTAACTAGATCCACCGCTAACATACATCGTATGAAAACGGGTCACGGGCTTAAAAGCATACGCTTTATCACCGCCGGTTGGGACTTACACCCGACCCCGAAGGATAATATATTCGACTGCTATAGTCTTATTTGATTTACATTATAGCAAAGTAAAATCAACTTGTCACATCATTTAACTTCGTTTTTTTACATTTGCTTTTCCCCAACTATTAGCTCGCTTTTTCTTTTTTTATACATAACATCCACACAAAGGCTAGTCCAATATAGCCAAATATCGGATACAAAAACTCAAGAAGCTGTGCATATCCAAATTGTCCAATAATAAAGCAAGCCAAGATAATAAACACAAACGCTTGTTTATCATTCACAGGGAGAACTGACTGAAGCTGCTTAGCGATTCCAAATACATTTCCAATCAATGTAGTAAAAATCTCACCTAACACAACTATAGTAAATAAAACATTCACCCAAGCCGAGATATTCTTAACAACGGCACTCATAGGAATATCGAGTTGAAATGAATAAGGTAAATTGGAAAGTGCAAGATGAGTAGAAACAAGCATAAATGTAAGGACACACCCTCCTATTACGGCTCCTTTTTTGATTACGCTCCGATCCTTTACGGAGCTTCCTAACGGAACCAAAACGGCCTGAGCCAACGCTAGATTTAGGGAAATATATAAAAAGGGACTAACCGCCCACTTCCACTGTGTGACAAGCGTTAAATCGGGCTTCGTTTGAATCAGTGAGAAATAGCTGATATTTGGCACAAAGATGATAAAAGCAAACGAAAGCATCATGGGCACAACAAGAGAATTAACCATTAAAATTCCGTTAATCCCTCTTACAATAAATATATAGGTTAAAACAATTGTAAGAATCATTCCAACAGGAGGCCACAGCCCGAACTGCTCTTTTCCTATTGCCCCGGTGCTCGCTAGCATGACTGAAGTTACTCCAAATAAAATGATAATCATTACGCCGTTTACGGCTTTTCCAAGCACATCACCAAATAAATATGTATTAAGCTGTTGATAAGAAGAAGCTCCTATTGCGTGCGAAAGCAGCATCATTTTTGAACCAAGCCAAATAAAAAACAAGCCGCTGACCAAAATTCCGACCATTCCAAGCTCTCCGTACTGTGTAAAAAACTGAACGATCTCCTTACCTGTTGCAAAACCGGCTCCTACAACGGTGCCTACATACGTAGCAGCAACCTGTAGCGTGAGTTTCCACCTTTTCATGCCCATCACCCTTCTACCCTTCATAGTTCACTATATGTAGAAACTATAAAAAAAAGACGAGCCTTTTTACGTGTGAATCCACGACATCCTAACGCTTTTCCTTTTTGATTTATTTTCCATTTCTCATTTTCTTTTGTTTTTCTCACAAAAAAGCCCCTGCCTCTTAACATAACAGCGATTTTCAAACAAAATATACGGATATTTTCATTTTATCTTTCAGATTTTCCCCAATATTTGCTGGAAATTCACAATTTACTGTTGTATAATTTCTAAAAATCAGATAAATTATTAAATAAGTATTCTTTCTATTTAAAAAAATATGTTTCAATTATATACAATTGATTCTTATCATGAGAGGTGGAGGGACTGGCCCTTTGAAACCTCAGCAACCAGTCGGTAGAGACATGGTGCTAAATCCAGCAAGCAATTTATTGCTTGGAAGATAAGAAGGCGAAAAAAGTCTTCTTCTTAGGAAGACTTTTTCTATTTTATCGGCATATTGCATAAAACGAATCAATCGTAAAATAGAAGCGGAACAATTTAAGGAGGTTTTGACATGGGGTTACTTGAAGATTTAAAGTCTAAAATTTTAATTGGGGACGGTGCTACTGGTACCCTCCTTTACTCACACGGTATCGACAGCTGCTTTGAAGAATTAAACATCACCAAACCAGAAGAGGTTTCTCGTATTCACAGAGCCTATGTAGAAGCAGGTGCAAACGTTATTCAAACTAACACTTATGCTGCTAATTATCAAAAACTTGCGCGTTATGGATTAGAAGATTCAGTCAAGGATATCAATGTCGCTGGTCTAAAATTGGCGAAACAAGCTGTAAAAGATCAGGCGTACGTTGTGGGTACACTCGGCGGGATTCGTTCTTTCCAAAAAAACGCTATTAGTTTAGAAGAGGTTAAGAGAAGCATTCGTGAACAAATGTTTTGGCTTTTAAATGAAGGCGTAGATGGCCTTTTATTTGAAACATACTACGATTTTGAAGAATTAAAGACCGTTCTTACACTCGCAAGAAAAGAAACGGATAAGCCTATTATTACGCACGTTTCTCTCCATGATATCGGCGTATTACAAGATGGCCGTCCTTTAGCAGATGCGTTAAAAGAATTGGAAGACTTAGGAGCAGATGTTGTAGGACTCAACTGCCGTTTAGGTCCTTATCATATGATTCAGTCTCTTGAAGAAGTACCGCTTCCTGATCGTGCTTTCTTATCTGCTTACCCTAACGCCAGCCTCCCGGCGTATGTGGAAGGAAAATTAGAATATGAAACGAATGAAGACTACTTTGTAGAAAGCGCGCGTTTATTCCGCGAACAAGGCGTTCGCTTAATTGGCGGATGCTGCGGCACAACACCTGCTCACGTACGTGCGATGTCGTCTGCCTTAAAAGACCAGCCTCCAGTTACAAGCAAAGTAGTTAAAATGAGGCCAGCCGTTACGGTTCAAGAGCGTGAACAGCAGGATAAGCCTCATATGCATGAAATTGTGAAGAAGCGCCGCTCGGTTATCGTCGAGCTAGACCCACCTAAACAGCTTGGTCCGACGAAATTTTTAGAAGGTGCAAAAGCACTTGATAAAGTCGGTGTAGATGCTATTACATTAGCTGATAACTCTCTTGCCTCGCCTCGCATCAGCAACTTGGCAATGGCAACACTCATGCAGCAAGAAACAAAGGCCCGACCGCTTATTCATATTACATGTCGCGACCGAAATTTAATTGGACTTCAATCTCATTTAATGGGACTTCATACGTTAGGAATGAATCAAGTACTTGCGATTACCGGTGATCCGTCAAAAGTTGGCGATTTCCCTGGCGCCACTTCAGTCTACGATTTATCTTCATTTGACTTGATTAGTTTAATTGCTCAGTTCAATGAAGGACTATCTTATTCAGGTAAACCACTTGGTCAAAAAACTAATTTTTCCATCGCAGCTGCCTTTAACCCAAATGTGCGTCACTTAGACCGAGCAGTTCAGCGTTTAGAAAAGAAAATAGACTGCGGGGCTCACTATTTCATTACTCAGCCTCTCTATTCAACTAAGCAAATTGAAGAGGTGCATGAAGCAACCAAACAATTAACAACACCGGTATACATCGGAATCATGCCACTAACAAGCGCAAGAAATGCTCGATTTATTCACCATGAAGTACCTGGAATTAAATTATCAGAAGATATTCTAGAGCGAATGGACGCAACCGGAAATGATCGAATTCGCGGCGAAGTTGAAGGCCTTGCGATCGCCAAAAACTTAATTGATACGGCATATGAGTTATTTGACGGTATTTACTTAATTACGCCGTTTATGCGCTATGAAATGACCGAAATTCTAACACGCTATATTCATGACAAGCAACTCGTTACATCAGAAAGGAAGATATAAATGAGCTCACTTATCGAACAACAACTAAAGAAGCGAATACTCGTCATTGATGGAGCAATGGGAACGATGATTCAAGATGCTGATTTAACCGCTGAGGATTTTGGCGGCGAAGAATATGAGGGTTGCAACGAATATTTGACTCGGACGGCGCCTCATGTAATTCAGCGCATTCATGAAGAGTACTTTGCAGCGGGCGCTGACATTATCGAAACCAATACGTTTGGCTCAACATCTACCGTACTTGATGAATACGATTTAGGACACTTGGCGTATGAGTTGAATATCGAAGCTGTGAAGCTGGCTTGTGCAGCTCGCGATAAGTATTCAACTCCCGAGTGGCCTAGGTTCGTAGCTGGAGCTATCGGTCCTACAACTAAAACTCTTTCTGTTACCGGAGGTATTACATTCCCTGAGTTAGTAGAATCGTACGAAGAGCAAGTTCGGGGATTATTAGACGGCGGCGTTGATCTACTTTTAGTCGAAACATGTCAAGACATGCTGAACGTAAAAGCAGCGTTTCTAGGCATCACCGCTGCGTTTGAAAAACTAAAAACCGAAGTTCCTATTATGATTTCAGGAACGATTGAACCAATGGGAACAACTCTGGCTGGTCAAGATATCGAGTCTTTTTATTTATCATTAGAGCACATGAAGCCTCTTTCAGTCGGACTTAACTGCGCAACAGGTCCTGAATTCATGACGGATCATATTCGCTCTCTTTCAGACCTAGCGACTTCAGCTGTTAGCTGTTACCCAAACGCTGGACTTCCAGATGAGGAAGGTAATTATCACGAATCCCCTGAGCTGCTTGCTCAAAAAATTAAGGGGTTTGCTGATAAAGGCTGGCTAAACTTTGTAGGTGGATGTTGTGGTACAACTCCTGCTCATATTAAAGCACTGGCTGAAGCGGTAAAAGAGGTTGCTCCTCGTTCGCTTGACCGCTCCGAGCATAACCATGCTGTAACTGGTATCGAATCACTTGTATATGACGATTCTATGCGCCCTCTTTTTGTGGGAGAACGTACGAATGTAATCGGGTCTCGCAAGTTCAAGCGTCTGATAGCAGAAGGAAAAATTGAAGAAGCATCTGAAATTGCTCGCGCTCAAGTTAAAAATGGTGCTCACGTTATTGATATCTGCTTAGCGGATCCTGACCGCGAAGAAATGGAAGACATGGAGGAATTTATTCAAGAAGTTGTAAAAAAAGTAAAGGTTCCTCTTGTAATTGATTCAACCGACGAGAAAGTTATTGAAAAAGCTTTAACGTACTCACAAGGTAAGGTCATTATTAACTCCATTAACTTAGAAGATGGTGAAGAGCGTTTTGATGCAATCTTGCCGCTAGTAAAAAAATTCGGTGCAGCTCTGGTTGTCGGCACAATCGATGAAACAGGCATGGCCGTTACTGCAGAACGAAAAGTAGAGATTGCTAAACGCTCACATGATTTACTTGTTGAAAAACATGGCTTTAATCCAAAAGATATTATCTTTGACCCTCTTGTGTTTCCTGTGGGGACTGGTGATGAACAATATATTGGTTCTGCTGAAGAGACAGTTAAAGGAATTAAAATGATTAAAGAAGCCTTGCCTGATTGCCTGACCATTCTTGGCGTAAGTAACGTGTCATTCGGCCTCCCTCCAGTCGGACGTGAAGTACTAAATGCCGTTTATCTTTATCACTGTACGCAGGCTGGGCTCGACTATGCCATTGTTAATACAGAAAAATTAGAGCGCTATGCTTCTATTCCAGAAGCTGAAATCGAGCTTGCTAATGCTTTATTATTTGACACAACTGATGAAACGCTAAGCACGTTTACCGACTTTTATCGTGATAAAAAGAAAGAAGCAAAAGTAGAAATTTCTACATTAACACTCGAAGAACGATTGGCAATGTATATTGTCGAAGGTACTAAAGAAGGATTGCTTCCTGATTTAGAACAGGCTTTAGCTCAGTATGATGATCCGTTAGATATTATTAACGGACCGCTTATGGAAGGGATGGCGGAAGTTGGACGCTTGTTTAATGACAACCAGCTGATTGTGGCGGAAGTCCTTCAAAGTGCGGAAGTGATGAAAGCATCCGTTGCCTTTTTAGAGCCTCATATGGAAGCAACTGAAAATGATTCTGGAAAAGGAAAAGTTATTCTTGCAACAGTTAAAGGCGACGTACACGATATCGGTAAAAACTTAGTTGACATTATTTTAAGCAATAATGGTTTTAAAGTAATTGATTTAGGTATTAAAGTAACGCCGCAGCAGCTGATTGAAGCAGTAAAAGACGAAAAGCCAGATATCATTGGCCTGTCAGGTCTTCTAGTAAAATCAGCTCAGCAAATGGTTTTAACTGCCCAAGACTTAACACAATCTAGCATTGACGTTCCAATTATGGTAGGAGGCGCTGCCCTTTCCCGTAAATTTACTGACTTTAAAATCGCCCCGGAATATGAAGGTGCGGTACTATACGCCAAAGATGCGATGGACGGATTAGCGTTAGCAAATAAACTGCAAAACAAAGAAGAGGTTATTCAGCTTTTAGAAGATCTAAAAACGCGCCAAGAAAAGAAAGTAACAGTTCGAGAACGCCAGCCTCAAACTGCTCAAGCAGCTACGGCTGTTTTAGAAAGATCCGCTGTTTCAACGGACGCTCCTGTTTTCGTACCAGCTGATTTAAAGCGTCACGTCGTCAAACACTACGATTTGGCACAGGTTCTTCCATATATTAACTGGCAGATGCTTTTAGGCCATCACTTAGGACTAAAAGGAAAAGTGAATAAACTGCTTGCTGAAAAAGACGAGCGTGCTGTTCAATTAAAAGAAACCGTTGACGACCTGCTTGAATTGGCACTAAAAGAAAACTTAATTAAACCAGCGGTTATTTATCAGTTCTTCCCTGCTCAAGCAGACGGAAATGACTTAATTATTTATGACCCTACTGATGAAAAAACAGAAATTGAACGTTTTAGCTTCCCTCGACAAGCAAAAGGACAGTTCTTATGCTTATCTGATTTTGCAAAACCTAAAGAAAAAGAGATGGATTACGTATGTTTCTTCTCTGTAACAGCAGGAACAGGCATTCGTGAACGCGCAGCGAAATTCAAAGAAAACGGCGAGTTTTTAAAGAGTCATGTGTTCCAAGCTCTTGCGCTTGAATTAGCTGAAGGATTAGCTGAACGTGTTCATCAGCAAATTCGTGACCGTTGGGGATTCCCTGATTCTCCTGACTTTACAATGGCGGAGCGTTTCTCAGCCAAATACCAAGGTCAGCGTTTTTCATTCGGATATCCTGCATGTCCAGACCTTGAAGACCAAGCAAAACTGTTTAAATTAATTAAACCTGAAGACATTGGCATTCAACTAACAGACGGCTTCATGATGGAACCAGAAGCTTCCGTTACAGCCCTTGTTTTTGCACATCCTGAAGCGAAATATTTTAACGTCTTATAAAAAACAGCCGCGGTCTTTTAGACCGCGGCTGTTTTTTACAGTGAACAAACCCAAAAAAGAGGCTAGAACAAAAGTATTTTAGTCGAAAGAAAATCCGAACGATGAATCGAGATTCTTGATGGAAAATCAAACTCGTTCGGACTTTTTCATTGGTATGGTGAACCTAGGTTTCATGTATGTAGTGGCTTCTAGCTGTTGATTAGAGGGTAAGGCGAAGACTCCGCAGGAGCGCAAGCGAAGCCTTGCACGGGAATTAACAGTGATGTAACAAGCAATCTATACTAGCTCATCAATCCAATTTGTTCGTCTTTAGATTGGATTGATGTAGTTATATCTCACTCTCTTTGAATTCGCCGCTGATTTGAGCTTTTTTTATGAGTTTCTTGGGAAACACTGATAGAATAAAGAAAGTAATAAATTTGTACAGCTCTTATCACAGCAGATTTTCAAGGAAAGGAATTTTCAAGGAAAGGAATTTTCAAGCAATGATTAAGTTATTCGTAAGCGATCTAGATGGTACTCTTTTACACGAAGAAAAATACGTAGAACAGCATAATGTAGACGCACTTAGTGAACTTCAGCGCCAAGGAGTAGAGGTTTGTCTTGCTTCAGGACGAATGGATACGGAGATTTTAAAAATCTCGGCCGATATTAATAATACATTTCATCGCATTAGCCAAAACGGAGGATTTGTGTGGACCAAAGAAAACCAAGAACTTCACGGAAAATTGTTTGAAGATGATTTAGCGGTTCAGCTTTATAAGAAAACGATAGATCCTAACCGTATTACGCTTGTCTGTTCAAACGATACGAATTATGTAGAGCAGCGAAATGAAATTATCGAAGCAATTGAAACTCACATGTTTTTCCCTATTAAAGAACAAATTGGAATGACGGATTCATTTGGTCACGCTCTTGCTCCCTCTAAAATCACGGTTCTTGGAGATCATGATGAAATGGTAGCACTGCAAAAAGAGTTGAACGAAGAGTTTGGCGATGATATTGATACATATATTTCGGCCAAGCAGTGTTTGGATATTATGCCTAAACATATTAGCAAAGGAAATGCCATTGAAATTTTATTAAATCATCTTCAGCTAAAACCAGAGGAAATTGCATGTGTGGGAGATTCATTTAATGATATCCCTATGTTTCAATTGACGCTAAACAGTTTCGCTATGTCTACTGCTCCTGAAGCGGTTCAGCGCCAAGCGTCTGCTGTTGTGTCATCTGTTAGTGAAGCAGCACGTATTGTATTAGAAAAAAATAAGCGAACAACCTAAAAAAAAGCGGTCAACGTTGAATTGACCGCTTTTATCTATTTAATAAGAAAATGGTATTTATTTTTTTCGTAAAGAACGAAAAAATTCACCTAAGCTTTTTTGCTTCCCATCTGCATGCTCTCCGTGATTAACCAAGCTGCTGGTTCTTTCTCTTCGAACAACAACCATAATAAGAGTGGCAAAAAAGATAATGGAAACGGCAATGACAACCAGTGCAAGAACGGATGCTACAATAGCTTCAGAAGTCGTTAGTGACGATAGCATCTGCCTCGTACACCTCCATTTCGTTTGTGGCGAAAAGGAGCCTAGCAATTAGAAATGCAAATAATCTTTTTTCTCAACTTGATGCATGTTATTATACACCATTTTCATTTTAGAAGCTGTAGCTTTTAAAGACGTAGGCGAATCCACATCTTCGGCTAACATAATATTTACTAAGTCAACTACAGAACGAGACAACAACTCTACATTATTTTGCAACTCTAATTCGTCATAAGTTCTACGGTCTTGAAGACGAAGTCGAATAATTTCATTTGCTAGCTCCCTAACACGCACTAATTGTTGATGTTCTCCCATAGTATCTCCGCCGCAAGAAACTTATAATCAGCCCTTTTATTGGCTTTTATAAGAGCTAGAAATCCCTGCAGCTTACCCCTCCTTATAAAGATGCCTAGCACACCTTTATGTAAATCATACTTTCACGTTGTTTACATGTATATTCGCTATAGCTGGTTCATTTTCCTTTTGAAATTAGCAACCATCATCGTTTATCGTTCAGATTTCAAATTTTTAAGGATGTGTTACACAAAAATTAAAACGCCAATAGCAGTAAGTGTTGCTCCTGCTGCCACTACATGTGTAAAAGCTTGATTTTCTAGTACGATCATAAAAAATAAACCAATCATCATGACCGGTAATCCTATATTGTACAACCATACGCGCAGTTTGGCTAATTTACTTTCGCTAAACGTGGGAAACAAATAATAAATAAGCCCGGCCAACGTAAGCGACGTCCACCCTAACAAATTGATGTGCACATGAACTGGTGTCAAAGCGTAGCTGTGAACAATTGACATATAATACCCTACTATGATGCCAATTCCAAAATAAACAGCTGATATTTTAATTAATTTAAATTCCATCGTTTTCTCCCCTTCATATCTCCCTCCGGCTTCTGTACTACTTTACGCAGGAAACGTTATTTTAGAAGCGACAGATTAGCCAAAGGACACGAAATACGGAGTATGTATCTCAAAAGAGGATTCTCTACCTGCAAACACAAAAAAACAGCTGAGTAAAAGTACTCAGCTGTCTATTTTAAGCAATATAATGCAGAACAAAGTTCAAGAAAAACAGTAACGCGCTTACATACATAAACATCGATACTTCACGCATTTTACCAAGGAATAATTTAAGCAGTGGATACGCAATGAACCCAAATGCAATTCCATCAGCAATGCTGTACGTAAGAGGAATAAGCGCAATAATTAAAAATGCAGGGAAACCTTCTGTTAAGTCCTGTAAATTAATGTTTTTGATATTTTGAATCATCAATGCTCCAATAACAATGAGAATAGGTGCAATAGCACTATCTGGAACCAGCTTAATAAAGGGAATAAACAGAAGTGAACTTAAAAATAAAACTCCTGTAATCAGCGATGTTAAACCCGTTCTCCCTCCAGCTGCAATACCAGATGCTCCTTCTACAGAAGACACCGTTGGACTTGTTCCACACACACCGCTTAGCAAGGCAGATGCTGCTGTTGCTTGAAATGCTCGCGGAAATTTGCTATCTTGATTCATCATACCTAGCTGACCGTGCAGCAAACCGATATTTTCAAAAATCAATACCATTGTTAATGAAAATACAGCTGCCCAAAACGCAACGTCCCCAATAGCTCCAAAAGATAATGTGCCAAAGCTACTAAAAAAGTCGTCCACACTCGCAGCCGACTGTCCTTTTTCTGCACCGCTTCTTACACCTAGTAAAAAGGCAAGGACTGATCCAACAATCATACTTAACAAAAAGTTGCCTTTCACATTTCGGATAAACAGTACGATTGTGATAATTAACGTCAACAACGTACTGATCACAAACGGATCCGACAAGTCTCCAAGTGCTACAAAAGTGGTTTCGCTTGGAACTACAAGCTTCCCTTTTTGCAAACCGATAAACGTTAAGAATAAGCCAACACCGACTGTTATCGCTTCTTTTAGCGAATGTGGAATCGATGAGACAATTTTGGCAGACAATCGTGAAAAAGCTAATGCTGTAAAAAGAAAGCCGGATACCACTACTGCTAATAACCCTTCTTGCCAAGATAATCCCATTGATTGAACCATCGTATACGTAAACAATGCATTAATCCCCATACCTGGCACCAAAATAAGAGGCGCATTTGCCCAAAAAGCCATAATAACACAGCCGACAAAAGCCGAAGCTACTGTCGCAAATATTCCTGCTTCAAGCGGAATACCGGCATCAGACAAAATAGTAGAATTAACAGCAATAATATACACGATGGAAAGAAATGAAATGACCCCAGCTAAGCTTTCTTTTCCGACAGTTGTTTGGTGGTCGTTTAAACGAAACAACTTTTCAAATAATGCGTTCAATCTAATTTCCTTCTTTTCATCTATCCCTCGCCCACCCAGTGACCAAAAATGCCACCGAAGTTATTATAGCAAAATCAACAATTGTTGCAAGGAAAACTTGTCTCCTTTAGCTTAAGCATTCATTCCTTATTTAAAACTGTTATCATTTTCTAAACGTAACTTCTTGCATTCAGTTTGTATCTCCCTCAGATTGGACATAATAAAAGAGCGCTTTATCAGCGCTCACTGTTTTAATAATAATAAGGATAATATGGTGGGTACGGCGGGTAATATGGTGCTGGATAACCGTAATAACCTGGACCTGCTAATGCACTTCCAAGAACTAACCCTCCAAGAAATGGAGCTCCAAAGCCCCAACCCCAAGGGCGACCAAAACCGAAGCCGAACCCCGGACGACCAAAGCCGAAACCTGGGCGGCCGAAGCCAAAACCTGGACGACCGAAACCGAAGCCCGGACGGCCAAAGCCTCCAAAACCACCGAATGGTCTTCTTATGTCATTAATATCAAATTCTTGCATGATACATACCTCCTCAAGTTATATTTCATTCTCTCTATTACATATGTTATTCACCCACTTCTTGCATAGGCAATCGCCTCTTTTTTTAGTGATTTCTTAAAAAATATTCCTTTTCTATTACGGCGTTATGATTGAACAACCTTATATATACTTTTTCGGGATTTGATGCATACTACATGTAACTGATGTGAGAAAAGAAAGACAAAATGAGGAACGGACCTTTATGAACTTTCAGCAGCTGCTTGAATGAAAAACAAACATAAAAAGAACGCTCAACAAAAATGTTGACCGTTCTTTTTATGAAAATACATAGCGATTTTTTATTAATTTATCTGACCCTTTGCTTGACCGTATATGCCCTAAAGCTATATAATCCCCTTTTTATATAATGCGCCTTGAACATAAAATCATAGGAGCGTCTCCCCAAACGCTGCTATGTATGTATATCTGTAATCGCTTACAAACCTTTAATAAAAAATCGATATGATTGTCTATCTATTTACATTAAACAATATTTCAGACTAAATTTCAACATATTTTTTGTTTTTCTTTATACTCAGCAAAAAAACAGGTGATATAGCACAGTTATTTTCCTTTTTTCTTGTCCCTTTTACTTATACACATAATCGTTTATAGTTTATAACGAAAGGAAGTGACATAATGTCTGATCAACTAGAAGAATATTTAGAAAGAGGAATGTACGGAGCAAAGGAAACGAAAAGAGACGAACGAAGATATTTCTTAACTGCTCTACGTGAGAATATTGAAATTGCACTAAAAAAAGGACAAGTCATGAAAAAGGATATAGCAAAAATAAAGCCTCTTTTAAAAAAAGTAAAAGACGGTCATTTGTTTTTAAATGGCTCCTTATCTTATTCATATCTCTCCCCTTATGTTCAAGCTGCTAACGAATACAAAGTGCCTTTTACCATTGTTCGGAACTTAGAAGCTAATACCGATATTGGTCTGGTTTTAACAGGTTCTGAAGGCAGTTTGGAACGCAATATCTTTTTTGACTAAAAAAAGAGCCCAACCGGCTCTTTTTTATTTAGCAAATACATGATGATCAATTGTTTTAATTACAGCACGTGAACGAATCCAGTTATCAGTAGCTGTTTTTGGATTATAAAAATAAATAGAATCGTCTAAACGATCTTTTCTTGTCAATGCTTGCTCTACCGCTTTTTTCGACTCTTCTGAAGCAGGTTTATTAATCGATCCGTTTTGAACCGGTGAAAAAGCGTATGCTTTTCCGACAACTTGTTTAATAACTCCTGTTACCGTATCTGGAAACTTCGGAGAATCTACACGGTTCAACACAACTGTTGCTACCCCTACTTTTCCTTCATACGATTCGCCTTTTGCTTCAGCTTCTACTAGGCGAGCCAATAAATCTTTTTCACTTGCAGAAATAGAAACTGCAGATGTTTCCTGCTCTGCCGGTTTCGCTTCTGGTTTTGGTTCAGGCTTGGCTGTATTAGCAGGTGCTGTCGTTGAAGGTTCGGTTGTTTCAGCAGCCAGCACTTTTGTCTCACTCGGAATAGTTAATGTTTCACCAATATAAATCATCTCTCCTTGACGATTGTTTAATTTTTTAATATCGTCAATTGTTACACTATATCTTTTACCTAACTTCCAAAGACTATCGCCTTTGACTACTTTATAATTAGTTGCAGCCGTAGCTGTTGCATTAAAACCTATAAATGAAAGAGTAGCTAAACAAGCTACTACCATTGATTTCATATAACTATGTTTCATAGGTAATACCTCCTGAAATTTCGTATGGTATTACTCTATCATAGCTATATATAGGTTTCACCGAACGATTCAATTACATTTCTTTAAGTTTGATGAACAAAATTACGTTCGGAACACAATTATGACATTGTACCTTGTTTTTTGTCATAATCACGGTAATTTTTCTAAAATGCAGGTATATTTTCCCGATTCATTTCAGTTTAATCAGAAATTTCTCCATTTACTTTTCCCTTATACTTTTTATGGTAAACATCTAAATTCATCTACTTTTACACAAAAAAGCTGAATGTTGTAATCAACATTCAGCTTTTTTTAATCCTCAATCTCAATTTCTACAACGTCATAGAAATCAATCACTAGCTTAGCACCCGTATCATCCATAAACGTAAAGACGTCTTGATCCTCTGATAAATGTATCACGTATCCGGTCAACTGCTGTTCACTGTTATCGTAAACAGTAGTAATTAGAATTTTTTTATGATCTACATATGCTTCTTCTAATAACGAATGGAGGTCATAGTCCCCGTCATCTTCGGGCCGGTTCGTTAACAGCATCCCATAAGTCGTCATTCCATTTTTATCTTTCCATATATGATCTGCAAAATAAAAAGGTGCTGTACTTTTTCGAAACTCATCCATAATATCCCTCCTATAACTGAACACATTTATTCGCTCTTACCGTACGTTATTAAATAAATGCACAAGCACTTGTAACAGTATATTCTCTACTGTACAGGCTCATACATCCATTATATAAGGCATAATCAAATAATGCCATCATTTCCGTTTAGCTCCTAGGAATTTCTAAATACGTATAGGTAAAATCGCCTCCGCGTCCGGCAATTCCACGGAAATGTTTGAAATCAGGTCTATTTACTAAAAAAGGACGAAAGGCAAGAAAGTCCTCTTTTTTGACTTTAATTTCGGTTACTTTTCCTTCACTTAATTCATTCAACATGTTTATTGCTGTTTGCTCATCCATTCAGTTTCACCTCGTTTTTAACTGTTCAGCCAATTTTGCAGAGATGCAAATTGAGCTTCAGCTTCTTTGTATCCTTGGGTATAAAGAGCATCTAAACGCTCACGATTCTTCTCGATTCGTCCTACCACAAGAGGGATTTGCGGACGAATCACAAAGATATTCCCTTGTCTTTCCTGTTCTTCAATATATGACAATGTTTCATTATACAATTTATATCGGTTTTCAAGCGCACGAGTCAACCCGTCATAATGACGATATTTGCGCTTAAATAACCAAAGCATATTTGATTTCTTCTTTCGATAGCCTTCGTTTCGTGTTAGCACAACAATATTTTTTCGATAACCATCCTGCACTGCTTTTTTGATTGGAATCGGGTCACTGATTCCACCGTCTAACAACTCTTTTCCTTTATATGTAACGACAGGTGCTAAAAATGGAAGAGAACTAGAAGCGCGAACTGCTGTCAAAATGTCTCGGTTATACTCATCAAAATAAACGGGTTCTCCCGTCACACAATCCGTTGCTCCTACTACAAGCTTCTCTGCACGCGCAGCAAATGCCTCAAAGTCAAATGGAAGAAGCTGATTAGGAATTTCATCAAAAACGAAATCCATTCCAAATATCTCTTTTGTTTTAAAATAATTTTTCCACGACAAGTAGCGAGGATCCTCTAAAAAATCTAAATTAGCTTTGCGACTTCTTCCTATTTGTCTAGATAAATAAGAAGTCGCATGACAAGCCCCAGCTGAAACGCCGATTACATACGGAAGGTATAGATTTCTTTCCATAAAGTAATCTAAAACCCCAGTTGTATAAAGGCCTCTCATACCGCCTCCTTCGAGCACGAGTCCAGTATCTTTCAATTTCTACACCTTCTAATTCTTATAGTTTATGACAAGATTATATCTCGTTTATTATAACGAAAGATGAATAAAGATGAAACTGTCCTGCTTCTCTCTTTCGTTAAAGCTACCAATCCCTTTTATTTCTCAGCACATTTTACTTATTTTTTCAATTTTATTTTATATTTTTTCAAAAAACTCTTTACTAATTCCCAGTTTTAAGGCAAAATTGTAAAAAAAGAAAGCGCTAACTAGTTTAACTATTTTAAAAATTAAAATTATTAAAAAATAAGAGACTAATTTAAAACAAAGGAGCGATGAATTATGAAAATAGCAGAGGTAGGAAACTTGATAGAATTTAAAAATGGATTACAGGGCATTGTCGAAAAAGTAAATGAAAATTCCGTGATTGTTGATTTGACTTATATGACAAACTACCGCGATTTAGATTTAGAACAACGAACTGTTGTCAACCACAAAAACTACACTATTATTAATCCAGCCATGTAAAGATAAAAAGCAACCGGAAAGCAAAAGCGGTTGCTTTTTTATTGATTTTGGAAAAATTGATTTTTTTGTTCTTCTGTAATAATCCCCAGTTTATACATGAGGTAAATATACTGTTGAACCTTAACATCCTTCGAACTTTTTTTCACTGTACTCCCTCTTTTCTAAAATGTTTCTTCATACAATAATATATGGTTTAGATAAAAAAAGTTTCCTTGAAGAAACAAAAACGGGCCCTTTTTTTTCTTGAAAGGGACTTATTTTAGTGTGACAATAGAAACATGCTTCTACTATCTTCTTGCCGAAAGGAATTACTAGCATGTTTGATACTGTATTGTTTATCATTGCTCTTATTGTCATTCTTTTTTTCATTGTACAGTTCGTTTTTAAACGAAAGCAGACTTCAAATAAAAAAACATCCGTTGAGCCCATGAATTATGCTGAAGAAGATGCTAACTCCTACACAAGCTGGAATGAATCTGCTTCTAAACACGATAGTGATAGTGATGGTGATGGTGATGGCGATGCTGACGGAAGATAGAAAAAAGCCTCTTCTTAAGAAGAGGCTTTTCTTTATTTTGATAACACACGTTTGCCATTGGTAAACGAATAATAGCATTCACCTGTATAGATATCTTGGTTTTCATGTACATGAACACCACATTTATCTTCAAGTGCGGCTTTCATCATCGATTTGGCTACGTTATACGCTTTAATCGGACGATACTTTCTCCACTTTCCTACAAGGCAAAATGAACACGACTTTAACGTGTATCCTCCAATTTTTTCAAATAGGCGAAACTCTTGGCGCTTGCCTAATAATAAGGATGGGCGGAAAAAGTGAGTAGAACGGATATACAAGCTTGCGATATCTTCTTCTACTTGCCCCTTTACTTTACTGTAAAAGAATGGCGAACGAAGATCAGCACCAATTGCTGTAATCGTTAAAAAGTTTTTGCAGCGATACTTTTCTGCACATTTAGCTGCCTTTAAAGGAAATTCGTAATCCACTTTGATGAATTTCGCTTTTGTTTTTGCTTTTTTCATTGTCGTGCCTAAACAGCAATATACATCATCAACTGCAAAGCATTCTTCGTGCTTATCAAGCTCTGAAAAATCAATTTCGAGCTGACGTAGCTTTGTGTGTTCGATTGGTAACTTTTTTCGAACAAAAACTGTCACATGGTTATATAAGCTGTTGCTTAATAACATTTTTAAAAGTTCTTGACCAACAAGTCCGCTTGCACCTAATACTAATGCTGATCTCTGTGACATTCTTTCACCTTCTCACCTGTTGTTTTTGCAATGGAAAACAGGTTGCATACACAACCTGTTTGTTCGAATTAACGATTATCAATTGTTTCCGGGTATAAATCATGATTCATTAAGCGGTAATTAGCCATTTCTTCATATTTCGTACCGGGACGGCCATAGTTTGTATATGGATCAATTGAAATGCCGCCGCGTGGTGTGAATTTTCCCCATACTTCAATATATCTTGGATTCATCAGTTCAATTAAGTCATTCATAATAATATTCATACAGTCTTCATGGAAATCTCCATGATTACGGAAGCTGAACAAATAAAGCTTTAACGACTTACTTTCCACCATTTTTTCATCTGGAATGTAACTAATATAAATGGTTGCGAAATCCGGCTGACCCGTTTTTGGGCACAAGCTCGTAAATTCTGGACAGTTGAATTTCACAAAATAATCACGATTTGGATGTTTGTTATCAAATGCTTCTAGAATCTCTGGTGAATATTCAAACAAATAGTTTGTACCTTGATTTCCAAGGAGTGATACACCCTCTAATTCTTCATCTTTTCGACCGCTCATTTGCATTTCCTCTCTTTCTACGATTGTCATTCTAACAGCGTTTTTTTATTTTGTATATATCTGTTTTTATTTTTCTTTGTAAATTTTTTGCTATGCGCTTACACGCCGCGTTTGTTTCCCCAAACAAGGGCGTGAACCTGCGGCAGTACTCTTACATCATTCATGTTTTTAGCTGCCACGACCTTATCGATTAACCACTCGTACTTTTTAAGCAATTCTTGTGTTAACGAAGCATTATCTACGGTCGTTAAATCCTCGTTGCCTACTTGAACAAAAAATGGAACCTCAGGATAACGTTCATGCACAGACACTGCATAATCAAAGTCCTCATCATTAAATACAACGACTTTTATACTTATGTGGTCCATGCGTTTTTCCTTGATTAATGTCTCTATAATATCGTCTAAGACGGAAACATTTGTTTTCATTAATGAACTTGGAGGCTTAGGAGAAATCGTTAAATCATCGATCTTTAGAAACCAATCCTGATAACGGCTTCCCTGCGTTTCAAGAGCTGCTTTTACCCCATGACCGTGCAAAAGCTCTACAAGTGAACCAATCGCTTTGATAAGCGCAGGGTTTCCTCCAGAAATGGTGACGTGATCAAAGCACTCTCCCCCAATTTCTTTCAGCTCCGTCCAAATTTGTTCTGCTGATAGCTGACGAATATCGTTTTTAGCCGATCCATCCCATGTGAAAGCTGAATCACACCAGCTGCACGAATAATCACAGCCTGCCGTACGAACAAACATCGTTTTGCGTCCTACAACCATTCCTTCCCCTTGAATCGTTGGTCCGAATATTTCAAGTACTGGAATTGTATTAGCCACGTTTTTTCACCTTCTTTGGGCGGTAAACTACGTAACTTGTTGGCGTTTCCCGCACGAATACTTGTACGCAAGAAGGCTTATTTGGTAGTGTGTCTAGATATTCTTGAACCAACTCATAAATTTTACGAGCAACGACTTCAGTTGTAGGAAAATCATTTGGGTTTTCTTCATTAAAAATAGAATGATCGTTCAATAATGTATGATCAAATTGACCAGAAACAATTTTTTTCAATAGCGCAAAGTTTACTAAAAAGCCTGCTTCGTCTAGTACATCGCCGGCAACAGTTAGATTAACAAAATACGTATGTCCATGGACTTGACGGCATTTTCCTGCTTCTGCGTGAGGAACAAAATGTGCCGCAGCAAACTGCATATCTTTGTTCAGTTCATATTCATAGTCATGAAATACTTGAGGATACATTTGTTGCAGCATTATTTCTCTCCTCCTTCTTTTGTTTGCAGGTATTGGTCTAACCCGCGTTTTCGCAATTGACATGCGGGACATTCACCGCATCCATCAGCAACAATACCGTTGTAGCACGTTAATGTTTTTTCACGCACATAATCAAGAGCCCCTAATTCATCAGCTAAAGCCCAGGTTTCTGCTTTATCAATCCACATGAGCGGTGTATGAATAACAAACTCAAAGTCCATTGATAAATTAAGCGTAACGTTTAACGATTTCACAAATACATCTCGACAGTCCGGATATCCTGAAAAATCAGTTTCGCAAACGCCTGTTACGATATGACGGCCTCCGCTGTTTTTAGCCAGTACAGCTGCAAATGATAAAAATAACAAGTTGCGGCCATCCACAAACGTAGTAGGCAATTCTCCTTCTTTTTGCTCGATATCAATATCATCTCGCGTTAATGCATTTGGTGCTAATTGATTTAAAAGTGACATATCTAATACGGTATGCTTCACACCTAAATCAGCTGCAATAGCTTTCGCTACCTCTATCTCTTGACTATGACGCTGACCATATTGAAAAGTAACCGTTTCTACTTCTTTAAAGTTTTTCAAAGCCCAAAATAGACATGTTGTACTATCTTGACCTCCACTAAATACAACAATAGCTTTTTCATTTTTCATCATCATTGTTCGTCTCCTTTTTGATTGAAATCAAAAGAAGAAGAAACTTTATTGAACCGTTCGTTCCCTTTGTGACTAATTTTATAACACAAAAAAGAGACTGCTCTTTTTCAGCAATCTCCCTAAAAAGCAACTAAGATACACGTCCTTATTAACACACACGTCAAAGAGACGTACTGGTAGAAAGGCACGTGAAAGAAGACACGCTAAAACCGTGTCTTTTGTCATCAACGATGATCTTAGTTTTTTATAGAGGGAGTTTTCGAACCTCTCCCGTACATATAAATCGTGCACGGCGTTTCTTCTTGAATTGTCATCGTATACTATACCACATGCGTATAAATAATGCTATGTTTGTTGGCTTCTATTACCTTTGGCTGTCTTATTTTTCTTTATATAAGAAAGAGTAATAAACAATAACGGAAAGAAGACGCTTAATACAAATAAAGAAAACGGCCAGTAATATTTTCCAAAGTAATTGAAGTAAGCTGTATTCGGAATAATGTAATACGCTACGCCTGTAATAATTAGACTTAAAGGAAAGCTTAAAAAATTACGTACCCGTAAATTACACAATTGGACAATACTTAATTGAATAGCATAAAACACAATGACAACTTTAAAAAAGATAGATAACATCCAAATAATAGCTACTAATACTTCAATATGCTGAATCGTCGCGTCTAATGAAATCATTTTTCCTAATAAATAAACCGGATAACTGTGCATGGATGCAATGTTCGCGCCAAGAGCTAATATACAAGCTGCAACTGCAGTTGTAATCATCAAACCCGATGCAACAGTACCAATTACAAACATTCTTTTTACCTTTTTCCCATCTTTTATATGAAGCGTAATCATTAACATAAAAACCAATTCTATAAACGGATTTCCTAAAAAATAAGTGGTTCCTAGTACTAAATCATTCATGCGGAATTCAAAAAAAGGATAAAGACGATCAATTTTCATCTGAGGAATATTTAAAACAATTAACAATAACAAGGATACAAAAAACAAATGAGAAAAAGAAGCTGTTTGGATTTATTCGTTAACTCAGATAGTTTTTTATACGCATTGTTCATCCTCCACTACATTGAACGAAAAGAAACAGAATTTCTTCTTTTTAGTCTTTATAGTTTTTGTATAAAAAGGAAATTTATACTTGAAGCCATTTTAATAATCTTTATTTTTGACATCATTTGTGCGTTTCTATAGGATAGTAATGGATAATTCTTTGTTATTATGAAGAATGTTTATGTGGAACATTGAAAGGAGTCTCTATATGGCACAATCACTTAAAGGCAAAGTAGCTCTTATCACAGGAGCAGGAAAAGGCATCGGTCGTTCAACTGCGATTGAGTTAGCAAAAGAAGGTGTAAACATCGGTTTAATTGCTCGTACAGAAGCGGATTTAAAGGCTGTTGCTTCTGAATTAGAAGCATTTGATGTACAAGTTGCTTATGCAACAGCAGACGTTTCTTCTCTGGAAGAAGTAAACGCAGCAGTTGAACATCTACATACAAAATTAGGAGCAACCGATATTTTAATTAACAACGCTGGAATCGGTAAATTCGGAAGCTTTTTAGAGCTAGACCCTGCTGAATGGAAACAAATCATTGACGTGAATTTAATGGGCGTTTACTACGTAACGCGCGCCGTTCTACCTCAATTGATTGAAAAAAATGGTGGGGATATCATCAATATTTCATCCACTGCTGGTCAAAAAGGCGCCCCTGTTACAAGTGCTTACAGCGCTTCAAAATTTGGCGTACTGGGCTTAACCGAATCTCTAGCGCTAGAAGTGCGCAAACACAATATTCGTGTGACAGCTCTAACACCAAGTACAGTAGCAACGGAATTAGCGTATAAAGAAAACTTAACTGACGGCAATCCTGATAAAGTTATGCAGCCTGAAGACCTAGCAGAAATTATGGTAGCACAATTAAAACTGCATCCCCGTATTTTCATCAAATCTTCAGGCATGTGGTCTACAAATCCATAAACAAACACAAAAAAGGAGAGCCTGAGCTCTCCTTTTTCGTGTCTTCCTTTATATAAAGGTTACCTTATTTACGTTTAGGTGCGATTTCTTCTGATAGTTCCTCAAAAGATTTTACTTTTCCATGCGATGGGTTTTGTGATTGTTTCCGTACGTTCCACTGACGCTCTTTTTGATTTTTAGACTGACTCACTTTGCTTCATCCCCTTTTCATAGTGCTTACATGTAGTAGGATAAAACAAGCTGCTCTTTCTCATTCATCAAAACTGTTTCCAATTTCTTTACTGCTTAGCTAAATGCATTTTAAACCATTTATCAATTTCCGCGTTGTATTGGTCATAATAAGCAGTTAGCGGATGGTCCCCGTTCTTGTACAGTACATATTTGTATTCTTTTCCTTGCTCATCTAGTTGTTTCACAAGCTTTTCAGCCTGAGTATGGTGAACTTTACGATCGTGATCGCCTTGCAAAATCAAAAGAGGTGAATTTATTTTGTCGCTCCAATAGACAACAGAACGACTTTTATACCTGTCTGGATATTTCGCCGGATCCCCTACAATTGTGCGCAGCACTTGTTTCATTTCAGGCCCTCTTTGATCGTAGAATTGAAACATGTCTGTAATACCTGATTGTACGACAACTGCGTCAAATTTAACGCCGTTTTTCATCGTTAAATACGTCATCATGCCCCCTCGTGAATATCCGAGCGCTACCTTTTGCTGATGATTTACATAGGGAAGCTGTTCTCCCCATTTAATAAGATTTAATACGTCGTTAATATCTTTACCGCCGTATGTCTCTGTTCCTTCACTTCCGCCATTTCCCCTGTATTGAGTCGCAACAACGACGTAGCCTTTACTTGCCCAATAGGATAAGTACTGAAGTGTCTTTGCACGAATCATACCATGTTCGCGATTTCCTCCGCGATTATACACTAAAAGCGGATAATGTTTATCTGCAATATCTTTAGGCTGCACTAAAAAACCTTTTATCTTTAAATTATCACTAGGATACGTAATGCTATATACATCTACTTTATTTGAATAAGGCGATAATAAATTCAATTTTTCTTTATTTACATCATCACTTTCAGCTCGGTTGAAAACCGCTGTCACACCGAGCACAGCTACAGTGATTAATGCAATGATGCCCCATTTTTTCAACAGAAACCCTCTCCTCAATAAGTATCTTTTCTCTTTTATAATGAGTGTTTTCATTTGGCTTTACCCTTCTTAAATGTTTGCTAAAAAGGGGATTCATCCCATCGTCAATACAGCCTATTTATCATACCGCAAAACTCAAATTTCTTCATCAATAAAGAAATAAGAATTTATACAAATACATTAACAAGAGAGACGTGTAGTAAATTGTATTATTAAATTATAGATTTGAAAAGTGGAATGATACTTTTTTGTCGTTTTTTACCTGTCCTTTTTTCGAAAAAAAAAGCCCAGTTAAGACTGAGCTTTTTTCTTAGCAATGCCAATGCCTGTATATGCTAAAATAATTGAAAAAATAGGACATAAAATGCTGAAGAATGTAAATGGAACATAATCAGCCGCTGGAATATTTAATGCCGTTGAGATAAAAGCACCGCTGACACCCCACGGAATAATAGCATTAATAACTGTTCCACCGTCTTCAAGCGTTCGTGATAAGTTTTTTGGATCTAAATTCCACTTTTCATACAGCGGCTTAAACGTCTGCCCAGGCAAGAGAATCGACAAATACTGTTCTCCTGTAATAACGTTCACTCCAATTGAAGATAGAAGCGTAGCAAAGATAACGTCTCCGCTACGGCGAATTTGTTTTGCTAATCCTTTTAATAAAGCATCAATAATTCCAACTGCTCTCATCAATCCACCTAGCGACAAGGCAATCATAATAAGGGAAATAGAAAACATCATAGACTCTATTCCGCCCTTATTCACGATCGCATCAACTACTTTATTTCCTGACTCTACTGCCGGTCCACTTTGAAGAACGCCTAACAGTTGACCCAGCGTAAATTCATGCTGTGTGATCATTCCTGTAATGATGGCCGTTACAATACCTAAAACTAACGTTGGCAATACATCGACTCTTCTCATTGAAAAAATAAGAACTAAGAGTGGAGAAAGCAAAGTTAGCACATGTAAATTAAACGTATGTTTTAATGCTTCTTGAATTCCTTGAATTTCCCCGTAGTTGACGCTTTCCTGATTTCCGTTTATTCCAATTGCTAATGCAATGATTGCTGTAATGACAATACTTGGAACCGTCGTCCACGTAATGTGCTGAATATGTTTAGGAAGCGGCACTTCAACAATACCTGAGGAAAAATTTGTTGTATCAGACAGCGGAGACATCTTATCTCCAAACACTGCTCCTGAAACAATCATCCCTGCTGCTAACCCTGGATGTACACCAATGGCAGTTCCCACACCAAACAAAGCGACACCTACCGTACTGACGGTTGTTAATGAACTTCCCGTGAATGTTGAAACCAATACGGTAATCACCAACGTACTAATTAAAAAATACTGTGGTGAAATCCAGTGGAAGCCGTAGGATAAAATCGTCGGTATCGTTCCTCCTACCATCCAAATAGCAATGAGCATCCCGATGAGCATTAAAATAAGGATAGGCTTAATGCCAAGTCTAACACCGTCTAAAATCCCCTTCTCCATTTCTGTCCACTTATATTTTAACAAAAAGCCGATCACACTAATAAATACTACACCAAATATTAGCGGAATATGTGGCGGCAGCTTCAACGTAAATAATGAAACAAAAATAATAGCTAATAGCACCAAAACCACCGCTATTGATTGTATAAATGAAATTTCTTTCTTCATGAGGTATTCCCTTTCTATCTTTCTTTTTCACTTAAACGCTTTTATGCTTTTACGCAGTTAAGCGCAAACCTTCTTGAGTATAATTATTATCTTTCTTGCTGTCAATGACTTATTTTATCCAACGACAGGCTCTGCACTCATTTTTTCTACTTTTCTTCTTATTACTATTGGTTCTCTATCGGAGCAAATCATTGTACAAAATGCTTCTTATGTTTTTACATATATAGAACGGGTACACATAAAACATATGTTTTTTTAATGTAGTACCTTTTGTACATAAGCGAGGAACTTCCCTCAAAAATTTTTTAAGCAAAAGACTTGAAAGTCAAAAAAGGTCAAAGTATAATAAGATTACGAAAGGTCAAGAAAGGTCAAACACCTTTGATCTTCGATTAAAATCATTTAGGGAGGCTAATTAAATGATTTGTCAAAACTGTAATAAACGTGAAGCATCTATTCAATTAAATGTACAAACAAACAGCCAAAAATCTCAATATCGTTTATGTCATACATGTTATCAAGCACTAATGAAAGAACATAAAATCCCATCAGGTTTTGGAGGTGGCGGCTTTATGAACATCGATGATTTATTCAAGCAATTTTCACAAGAACAAGCTGCCCCGGAACAGCCACAGCAAGGAAATGGCGGCAGCGGCTTTTTAGATCAATTTGGTCGAAACTTAACTCAAATTGCGAAAACGGGATTGATTGACCCTGTTATTGGTCGCGAAGAAGAAGTAGAGCGTGTAATTGAAATTTTAAATAGAAGAAACAAAAATAACCCGGTGCTAATTGGAGAGCCTGGTGTTGGTAAAACAGCTGTAGTTGAAGGTTTAGCTTTAAAAATTGCAGAAGGAAAAGTTCCTGCTAAGCTGTTAAATAAAGATGTATATCTATTAGATGTAGCATCTCTTGTAGCTAATACGGGCGTGCGAGGTCAATTTGAAGAGCGTATGAAGCAGTTAATTTCTGAGCTTCAACAACGAAAAAACGTGATTTTATTTATCGATGAAATCCACCTTCTTGTAGGAGCAGGTTCAGCGGAAGGTTCAATGGATGCAAGCAATATTTTAAAACCTGCTCTTGCACGAGGTGAACTTCAAGTAGTCGGAGCTACAACCTTAAAAGAGTACCGCTCAATTGAAAAAGATGCAGCTCTTGAACGACGCTTCCAGCCAGTTATGGTTCACGAACCGTCTGTAGAAGAAGCAGTTGAGATTCTAAAAGGAATTCAAAGTAAATATGAAGATTATCACGGCGTTAGCTATACAGATGAAGCGATTCGCGCTTGTGTAAATCTATCACACCGCTACATTCAAGATCGCTTCTTGCCTGATAAAGCAATTGACTTGCTAGACGAAGCAGGTTCAAAAATGAATTTACAAGCAGGCATTACAAATAAAGACGACGCGACTGCTCGCTTGAAAGAAATTACAAAAGAAAAAGAGCAGGCGCTAAAGGATGAAAAATATGAAGTAGCAGCAAAACTGCGCGATGAAGAAGCTGCTCTTGAAAAACAATTGAACGAAGAACATCAAAAAATGAATGTGGATATTGCTGACATCCAAGCAATTATTGAAAAGAAAACGGGTATCCCTGTTGGTAAACTTCAAGAAAATGAATCAGCAAAAATGAAGCATTTAGCCGAGCATTTAGCCCAAAAAGTAATCGGGCAGCAGGAAGCTGTAGAAAAAGTAGCAAAAGCAATTCGACGTTCTCGCGCTGGATTAAAAGCAAAGCATCGCCCAATTGGTTCATTCTTATTTGTCGGTCCAACAGGTGTTGGTAAAACAGAATTAACCAAAACACTAGCTGAAGAACTATTCGGCTCAAAAGATGCAATGATTCGTCTAGATATGAGTGAATACATGGAAAAACACGCCGTGTCTAAATTAATCGGTTCACCTCCTGGCTATGTAGGTCATGAAGAGGCAGGGCAATTAACAGAGAAAGTACGCCGTAATCCTTATTCCATCATCTTACTAGATGAAATTGAAAAAGCTCATCCAGACGTTCAGCATATGTTTCTGCAAATTTTAGAAGATGGACGTCTAACAGATAGTCAAGGTCGCACAGTAAGCTTCAAAGACACAGTTATCATTATGACAAGTAACGCTGGTGTAGGTGAAAAGAGAATCACGGTTGGATTCGATGCAGAAAATGACGCACTTAAACAGGCATCTGTTTTAGATTCGCTTTCATCTTATTTCAAACCAGAGTTTTTAAATCGATTTGATACAATCATTGAATTTAATCATCTTGAAAAAGATAACTTGATTAAAATCGTTGACCTTATGCTTGCTGAACTGCAAGAAACATTACGAGAACAAAACATCACGCTGCACGTAGCAGCTGAAGTAAAAGAAAAACTAGCTGAACTTGGCTATCACCCTGCATTCGGTGCTAGACCACTCCGCCGAGCAATTCAAGAACAGCTTGAAGATCGAATTACAGACTTACTGTTAGATGACGCGGACGTATTGACAGTGAACGTAACATTAAATGAAGCAAGCGAAATCACAGTACAAAACTAATAGAAAAAAGCGACTCTACTTGAGTCGCTTTTTTTATAGAAATACTTACGTTTATTTGCTTTTATCTGTTTTTTCGTCAGCACTATTTGTTGATTCTTCTTGATCATCAGTTGCTTCATCCTCAGATGAATCAGCTGCTTCGTCTTGATTCATTGTTTCTTGTGAATCATCCGCAGTTGTATCCTCCGCTTGAGTATCATCCGACTGTTCTGTTTGCTGTTCTGTTGCATCTTTTTCATCCGTCTGTGAGTTGCATGCTGTGATTAACATAATTGCTAGAAGTGATCCAAATAACTTGACTAATAAACTTTTGTTCATTTTACCGTCTCCTTTCGAATCATCTGAGCCTCTATGTAGTCACCATTCATATGGCTCTACTGGAAGTATAGCCTATCCAATTAGAAAAAAGATCACTTTTACGAGGTTATCACAAAAGCTTTACATTCCCTTCATTTCGTTCACATTCCGCTCATATTTCCTTAATATTTTATTACCAGCTACATTCTAGATCTATCTTCCTTGGTCTAAGTGCTCAATTCGTCTATTCACACAGTTGTAACTATGCTAATATGAGTGATATATTGCTATACCGTGCAAACAGATGACTATAAAGTTATTCTCCTCTAAAACTATTCACCATTTAAGAAAGGGATTTTTATGGAATCACACAACCTCATAAAAAAACGGAATTTTATTCTTTTACTTATTTTTTGGCTGTTATATTTTGTTCACATTGTTTTATACCACTTTATTGCAGCTGATCCTCACATGATTGTTTTTATAAGCGGAGGGATTTTATTACTGTTAGTGACGGCTATGTATCACTTTCGTTTTCATCCTGCCATCATTATGTATTCTTTTTTCATATGCTATTATGCCTATATTGCGTACGTGACATCTATTGAACCTGCTGTTATTAATTATTTATTTTTGTTTCTTGGAATTATTGTTAGCTTTATTTATTATAGCTATATCGCTATTGTAATTTCTACATTAATGTCTATTATGATTGTTTTGTACTTTTATGTAAGCAACACTCTTTTTACATCTGTGACCTTCGTGAAATTAGATATCATTTATTTCATTTTGTTTGCGCTGATCACAATGATTATTTTGTTGTACTGTGCTCACTTCTCCAAAAAGCTGATTGCTATTACAACGGTCAAAATGAACAAAACCGAAGATGAACTGTACTCAGCTCAAGAGTATTTACAATCTTTTTTTACATACAATCGCGACGCCATTGCCGTATTCAGCCTAGACGGTAAAGTGATTAAAGTAAACGGGGCTTTTGAACAAATTTATGGATGGAATGCTGAAGAAATTGTTGGAAAAACCATTCCTTTTATCCCAGCTGACTTAAAAGGCAACGCTGAAAGTCGATTAGAAAGGGTTAAAAAAGGAGAAAAGCTAGTTGCGTTTGAAACCCAAGACAAGCGAAAAGACGGAAAAGTAATTGATGTAGAGATTACTATTTCACCTATTTTTAATCGTGATAAACAGGTCGTAGCGCTTTTTGGCATTTCACGTGACCTTACCGAAGAGAAGGAAACTGAAAAATTTCTTCGCCAAACCGATAAGTTGTCTTTAGCTGGGGAAATGGCAGCAGGCATTGCTCATGAAATTCGAAATCCACTTACTTCTTTAAACGGATTTATTCAGCTGATTCATGAAGACAGCAGTCGCTATCATTCTTATACAACCATTATGCTGAGCGAACTGAATCGTATTAACTCGATCGTTGGAGAATTCTTATTGCTCGCTAAACCTCATGATACGGTTATGAAAAAGCATGCTTTCTCTACTATCTTAAATGACGTTATTCTTTTGTATGAATCAGAATGTGTGTTAAAAAATGTCGTAGTTAAAACTCAGGTAGAAGCCCCGCATACATACATCTGCTGTGATGCAAACCAAATTAAGCAAGTACTCATTAATTTATTAAAAAATGCGCTCGAAGCTATGCCTGACGGTGGAGAAATCCAGCTAAAAGTTACTCTGCATACTAAAGACCTTACTATTTTCATTAAAGATACAGGAGTCGGCATTCCCTCAAATTTGCTTACACACATTCAAAAGCCCTTTTTTACTACAAAGCCCTCAGGCACTGGTCTTGGACTTGTTGTGATTAAAAACATCCTGTATCAGCATAAAGGGACATTTGAGATTAACAGCACTGTTGGCGAAGGAACCAGTATTACTCTTACTATTCCCTTATGGAAAGAAGGGACATTTCAATAAAAAAAGCCGCAAACGCGGCTTTTTTTATAGCTTTTTATCATCAATACTATTTAAATAGTTTTCAATTTCACCTACTACAGACTGCACGCATCCTTCTTCAAATGGAGAAATCAGATTCGCTTCCTTCACTAATTCTAAAAACGGCTTACTTCCGCCAAGCTTACACAAATGAACATAATCTTGCCATGCCTGTTCATGATTTTCTCGATCTTTTTTCCAAAATTGAAATGCACATATTTGAGCGAGCGTATAATCAATATAATAAAACGGAGACGTGTAGATATGAAGCTGGCGCTGCCAGAAGCCCCCGCTTTCTAGATAATCATGACCATCATAGTTTTTAGAAGGCATATATTTTTTTTCAATTTCTCGCCACGTTTTTTTTCGTTCCGAAGGCGTCATCTCAGGTCGTTCATATACGGCATGTTGAAATTCATCTACTGCTACCCCGTAAGGCAAGAAAGTTAAGCCTGAGCTTAAATGAGAAAACTGGTATTTATCTTTGTCTTCTTTAAAGAACAATTCCATCCAAGGCCATGTAAAATATTCCATGCTCATCGAATGAATTTCGGCTCCTTCATGCGTAGGCCAGTGATACTCATTAGTTTCCATCTCTCGGCTTGAATACACTTGAAAAGCATGACCTGCTTCATGCGTTAACACATCAATATCGCCCGATGTCCCATTAAAATTTGAAAAGATAAACGGGGCTTTGTATTCTTCAATAAACGTACAATAACCTCCCCCTGCTTTACCCTTTTTAGCGACTAAATCCATCAAGTTATTTTCAAGCATAAATGAAAAAAATTCGTCCGTCTCTTTGGAAAGCTCCTTGTACATAACCCGTCCATTCTCAATAATCCACTTTTCATCGCCTTTTGGTACTGCATTTCCTGTTTCAAACTGAAACGGTTCATCATAATAAGTTAAGCTCTCTACTTGAATTCTTTCCTGCTGACGTTTTTTTAGTTTTTCAGTAAGGGGAACAATATACTCTTCCACTTGTTTGCGAAAAGCGGCAACCATTTCAGCATCATAGCCGATTCTAGACATACGAGCATAGCCCACTTCTACGAAATTTTTATATCCTAATTTTTTAGCAAGCTCGGTCCGTACTTTTACAAGTTTATCGTAAATAGCATCAAATTCCTCTTCATGATCGGTGAAAAATTGAAACTTCGCTTCTGCTGCTTTTTTTCTCATTTCTCGATCAGGTGACTCCATAAACGGATCGAGCTGAGCTAACGTCTCTCTTCTCCTTCAAATACAATTTTAGCTGATGCCACTAGTTTCGTATATTGAGAAGATAGCCTATTTTCTTCCTGCAGCTCTTTTACTATTTCCGGCGAGAACGTTTTTAACTGCATTTCAGCAAGAGAGAACAGCTGCTTCCCCCATTTTTCTTCTAGTTCCTGTTTAAAAGGCGAAGAAGTTAACGCTTTATAAAACTTCTCTACATATCCTTCTAAAAGCGGCTGTGTTTCATCAAAATAGTCTTGTTCTTCTTTATAAAATTCATTCGCTGTGTCTATAGAATGACGAATATAGCAAATGTTTCCCATGGTGCTATATTCAGAATACGCATCATTTGCTAGACGAATTGCCTCGTTTTGCTGACTGATTGACGTTGCTTCCGTAAAATGTGCAATCGCCTCTTCAAATTGCTTTTCAATTCCACTCATATCAGGTCTTGTATATGTATAATCTTCAAATTTCATCATTCGCTCCCCTTCCCCTATTGTCTATATTTAACCTAATTCGTTTTTATCTAGCTGTATTCCTGTTAATTCCAATTTTTTGTCACTTTTTATTGTTTATGTTGATTGATCATTAAAAGAGTCATAGAAAAAACTCGTTTGTTCAACAGAAACAAACGAGCTTTTTCTTAATTAATCAGTTGATTCCGGTAAAAATTCATCTGCATAGTGTCCTAATTTTTTAAGCAGTGAAATGGCAACTTCCTTTTCTTCGCTAGACAGAACGGATAAAATATCGTGAATTCTTTTTTCATGACTCGGAAACATACTTTCAATCATTTCCTTACCTTGCTTAGTGATAGCTGCATAGGTTACACGGCGATCGTTCGGACAAGCAACTCGTTCTAAGAAACCTTTTTTCTCAAGCTTGTCTACTACATACGTAATACTGCCGCTTGCCAATAGAATTTTCCCGCCAATTTGCTGAAGAGGCTGTTGACCTTTGTGGTACAATAATTCTAGGACAGCAAATTCGGTTGGATTCATTCCATGCTGTTGAATAAATTTATGCACATGATCATTAATTGAACGATTGGCACGAGATAGTACAATAAATAATTTAAGAGATTGGTCTAACTCTTCTCTAGTTACATCATTCGTCATTTTAATCAGTTCCTTTGATATTATCTTGATATCAAGATAATACTAAAATTTCCCTTCAAAGTCAATCAAAGCACTCTTATTTCATCGGTTATCCTCTCCGCTTGTACAATTTTTTTGATAAAAAATGTATATAAGTGGATTTATACATATGCTTTTAATACAATAAACATATGACCATTACATAAAAAGGTGAATGATTATGAAACCAACCCATTTATTATTTAATTCCGCGATTGGTTCACAAAAACCTGAAACAATCGTTAATCGGCAAAACCCCTGTCCATTTTGTGATGTGGAATCTCTCACAGGTATCATTGAAAAACAAGGGCCTATCATTTGGCTGAAAAATAAATTTCCGGTTCTACAAGATGCTTACCAGACGGTTATCATTGAGACGGATGAGTGTTCTTCGGAGCTGTCTATTTATCCAAAAGAGCATCTATACACCCTGTTGAGCTTTGCTACTGAACGATGGATATCTATGATGAACAGCGGGGAATATGCTTCTGTTCTGTTCTTTAAAAACCATGGACCCATGTCCGGAGGATCGTTACGGCATCCTCATATGCAAATTATTGGTTTAAATGAGATGGATGTAAATGAAAATGTGAAACCAGAGCAGTTTGAAGGAGTTACAATTGCCCAAAATGAACACGTCACATTTAATTTATCTGTAAAACCCAGAATGGGCTTTTTTGAATTTAACGTGATAACGGATCAGCTTGACAAAGAACTGCACGCTTTTGCAGATTATCTTCAAACGGCTGCTCACTATTTATTAAACCATTTTCACCGTAGCTGTACGAGCTACAACTTATTTTTTTATAATCTCAAAGACGGCAAAATTGGAGCGAAAATCATTCCTCGTTTCGCCACGTCTCCTTTGTATGTAGGATATGGTATCCCTCAAGTTTCTAATAAACTTGAGCAAATTGCTAACCAAGTTCAGGAGCTTTATTTTACATAAAAAGTTGAATCTTCATTGGTTCAACTTTTTTACGATTTTTTCATACAGCTATTCATTTTTAAAATAGTCATGCTCATAGAAAACAATCAAACATATACTAAAAGAATCATGTGAACTGACGATTAAAAGAAGAATACGTAAAAGGAGACGGTTTATGACTGAGGTACTAATTGGAAGCATTCTTTCTGCTCTATCGACCGGAGTAGGTGCTTTGTCTATTCTGTTTTTGAATCAAGAACTCACTCATCGGTGGAAAGATGTTCTTCTTGCACTCACTGCTGGTATTATGACAGCTGCTTCTACTATGAGCTTAATTCCGGAATCCCTTCAAAGCGGCGGATTTTTTCCCTTAGCAATTGGCTTACTGCTCGGAGTTGTAACATTAACACTTTTGGAGCAAAATATCCCTCACATTGACCTTGAGCATTCTAAAACCGGCATTCAATTTGATGAAAAAGCACTTTTAATTGTTTCCGCTATTACTCTGCACAACCTTCCTGAAGGTCTTTCTGTTGGTGTTAGCTACGCTTCAAATGTTGAAAATACAGGGAACTTAATTGCCCTTGCAATCGGTCTTCAAAATGCACCTGAAGGACTGTTGGTCGCGCTATTTTTAGCTCAGCAAAATATTAGTAAAATAAAAGCATTTTTAATTGCTACCCTAACAGGTTCAGTTGAAATTGTAACGTCTTTACTCGGTTTTTATTTAACTAATTTTGTTGATTCTCTCGTTTCATACGGATTAGCTTTTGCTGCTGGAGCTATGCTTTTTATTATTTATAAAGAATTGATTCCGGAAAGTCACGGCGATGGAAACGAAAGATTTGCTACTTATTCGTTTATTTTTGGTATGCTGTTTATGATTTTTTTAATTAACATATTTTAAAGCTGAAGAGAGGCCACGGGCAGCATAATTGTTTTACTGCCCGATCCCGAATGCTTGTCCTGCATTACAGCTTTGAAAAAGATAAAAATCGGCTAATCAGTGTTGCAAACGACGTCTTTTCTTCCTCTTCGTTTAAACGCTGCTTTTGATAAACGAGTAAGAGCTGATCAAGCTCTTGACTACAGGTAACGGTTTCTTCATTAGTCAAACCTTTTTCTTCTCCGAGCTGCACCATCTTTTGTCTTTTTTGGACGATTTCCACTAATAATCTCTCTGATTTCGATCTCCTTCTCACTCCAAACACAAAATCCTCTCCTATGACAAAGAAATTAGCTTATAACGCATTATTACAAATTCTACTAAATATGTAAATAGAGTCGCAATAATAGACATTTTTTTTGCAAAAAAATTATTTTGTCGGAAATTACAAGCGCTTACATTACTATAGGAATACTATTTATCTTTTTTTTACAACTTGTTATTCGACAAAAGATGCTCCTTGTCGAATAGCAAAAGAGATTGAGAGATTGAGACATAACGAAATCAATCCAATCTAAAGACGAACAAATGGGATAAATGAGCTAGTATGGATCACTTATTACACCTCTGTTGATTTCCATGCAAGGCTTCGCTTTCCACGGGTGGCCGATGAGCCTCCTCGTCGCTTACGCTCCTGCGGGGTCTCATCTATTCTGCTTTTCACGCAGGAGTCTTCGCCTTGTCCTTCAATCGACAGCTAGAAGCAACTACATACATTAGATCTACCTTCACCATTACCATGAAAAAATCCGAACGAGTTGGATTCTCCATCAAGAATCTCAATTCATCGTTCGGATTTTCCTTCAATTGAAATACTTTTTTTCTGCCTCTTTTTCTATTCTGCTTTTTGAGCAGTGATTTGTACAGCGTCCCATACCGTGGCAAAAGGAGGTGCATACGAAAGATCTAACATTGTTACTTCATCTGTCGTGAGATGGCAAGTAATTGCTGTAGCAAACACATCAATTCGTTTTGCTACTCCTTCTTTACCAATCATTTGAACCCCAAGAATCTTTTTCGTTTCAGGATGGTAGACGAGTTTTACAACAATCTTTTCAGCTCCTGGATAGTAAGAAGAGTGACTTGGAACCTCTGCTGTAACGACTTTGTATAACAGAGAATTTTCTTTTGCTTCCCTTTCTGAAATACCGGTCTTTCCAATTTCATAGTCCATTACTTTGACAATGCTTGTGCCTAAAACACCTGGAAATTCTCGATTTTCTCCTCCTAATCGGTAACCAAGAACCCTTCCTTGCTTGTTAGCAATGGTTCCAAGAGCAATATGAACATCTCTTTTTAATACGCGATGATAGCTCGTTGCACAATCCCCCGCTGCATAGATATGAGGCACGTTGGTTTCTAATCTTTGGTTTACTAAAATCGCTCCATTGTCAATCATCCTTAGACCGTTTCTCTCTAAAAATTGCGTATTTGGACGAACTCCTACATTTACAATAACTAAATCTGTTTGATACGTTTGACGGTTTGTCTGAACGTGAGTGACGGAACCCTCTGAATTCAGCAATGCTTCCACTTCTTCTTCAAAATGAAATAAAATATCATCATCTAACTGCTTTTGTAGATGCTCTGCCATCTCTTGATCTAAAATAGACAGAATCTGCTTTCCCTGTTCAATCACACGCACTTCTTTTCCCAAAACCTTCATTGCTTCAGCTACTTCCATTCCGACGTATCCTCCGCCGATAATGGTGACTTTCTCTATGGAATGAGCTTGTAGATATGTATAGATCCTTTCGCTGTCTTCTAAGGATTTTAATGTAAATGCATTTGACATGTTATCTGTCACAAAATTGGGTTTAACCGCCGATGTTCCAGTAGCAATAACCAGTTCATCATATGTTATCTCTTTTTCAATATGTTTCTTTACATCTTGCGCTACTATGTATTTCTTTGTATGATTCACTTCTTTTACTTCGTGAAAAAGATGGACGGAGATATTTCGCTCCTCAAATTCTTGTTTCGTACGAGCAATCAAATCGTCCTTTTCTTTTACAACACCTGACAGATAGTAGGGCATGCCACATGCACTGTAAGAAACGTCTCCACCTTTTTCAAATACAAGGATTTCCACTTCTTCTTTTTCTTTCATCCGGCGAAGCTGTGAAGCTGCGCTCATTCCGGCGGCTACTCCTCCTATAATGACAACACGTTTCATCTATACTCCCTCTTTCTATATAAATAATGGACTATACTATTGTTTTTCCTTATTCTTGCCGATTTCACACGAAAAAAAACGGCTGTTTACACAGCCGTGGATGTTTGTTTCGAGCGGTAATACGTTAAAGCCAGCGCTCCTGCTAATACAGCTCCCTTAATAATGTCTTGCATGTAGTACGGGACATTTAGCATCGTTAATCCGTTTAATAGCACACCTATTAAAATGGAGCCAATCAACGTCCCAAATACGTTCGGTTTCCCTGCTCCAAATACTGAAAAACCAATGTATGTAGCAGCTACGGCATCCATCAAAAATGGTGAACCGGCGTTCACTTCTCCTACTCCAATACGGGCAGCCAGAACTACTCCTCCAATCCCAGCAAGCAAACCTGAAAACATATAGGCATACATCCGGTAACGATTAACCGGTACACCCGAAAGCCTTGCAGCTTCTATGTTACCTCCTGTTACGTAGAAAAAACGCCCAAACTTTGTATAAGAAAAAACGATATGAACAAGCAGCACAGTCAGCAGCATAATGATAACAGGGACAGGAATACCTAGAAAGTGGCCTTGCCCCAGTGCAAGGAAAGAAGGAATAAAAATTCCCGGAGCTCTTTCGCCGCTTGGTAAAGGCATATTGGTATAAATAGCTGATCCTTTTGTATACGTTAATAAAATCCCCTGTACGATGAACATCATAGAAAGAGTGGCTAAAATATCAGGAATTTTTACCTTCACTACTAAAAAAGCATTCACTAACCCGATGAGAAGTGATGCAACGATCGGAACAATGATAGCAACTGCAATTTCTTGTCTGTGTAGAACGAGCATGGAGGCTGATAAAATAGTGGCTAAACCAGCCGTAGATCCTACAGATAAATCAAGTCCGTTGACAGTCAACGATATGGTTACACCAAGCGCTATTAAGGTAACAATGGAAATGGAGCGCAGGATATCACTAATATTTTCCCCTGTCAAAAAGTTGGGTGTGGCAATGGAAAAAATAATCATAATGACAAAAATCATTAAGACTGTCCCATATTTATAAAAAAAGTCGAAAACGTTTATTTTTCTCTTTGGTTTCGCTACAAGTTCTGTTACATACTCCGCACTCATCCTTTTACTCCTCCTGCTGTGTAATAAAATAATTTTTCACTAGTTGCTTCTTCTTTGGATAATTCTTTCACGATTTTTCCGTTATACATGACATAAATTCGATCCGCTACCCCTAGCAGCTCCTCGAATTCACAGGTTGCATAAATAACTCCTCTTTGCTGTGACACAAGATTTGTAATTAAGTCAAATATTTCTCGTTTCGAGCCGACATCGACCCCTTTAGTTGGTTCATCAAACAACAGCACGCTAGAGTCCGTAACAAGCCATTTTCCGATTGCTACTTTCTGCTGATTTCCACCGCTTAACGTTCCAACTGACTGCGTGATCGAATGAGACTTGACGCCAACTTGCCCAGTAGTTTTCTGCGCTTTTTCTTTGATCTTTCCTCGCTTTAGAAACGAATAATTTGTAAAGCGGGACAGACTTGGCAAAACTAAGTTATCTGCAATCGATTCATGGACAAAAATCCCTTCTTTTCTTCGTTCTTCAGGAACAAGAGAAAGTCCTTGTGCAATATAATAATAAGGCTGCTTATTCAACTTTAGTTTCTTGCCTTTTAACCGAACGCTGCCGCTCACATATTGCTCTAACCCAAATAGACTTCGACAAAGCTCCGTTTTTCCTGCTCCCACAAGACCTGCAATCCCTACTACTTCTCCTTCTTTTACATGAAAAGAAATATTAGAAAGTCGCTCTGGAAGAGATAATGCTTCCACATGTAAAAGTTCATTTCCAATCTCTACTGACTTTTTAACCCACTGTTTCACAGAAGACGTTCCTAACATGAGCGTAATCACATCTTCAATCGATGTATGTGAGGTTTCTTTTGTTGCTACATAGCGTCCGTCTTTTAAAACCGTTAAGCGATCGCAAATATCAACCACTTCTTGAAGACGATGTGAAATATAAATGATGCCTACTCCATTTTTCTTGAGCTCTCTCATTACAGAAAACAATTGTTTCGTCTCTTCTACACTAAGAGGTGCGGTTGGTTCATCCAAAATTAAATAGTCAACATTCTGTACAATTGCACGTGCAATAAGCACCTGCTGTTTTTCTGATAGGGTTAAATCAATGATATTTTTTCTAACGGATAGAGAAGAACCAAGTAAAGAAAGAGCTTCTTCCGCTTTCTTATAAATGGATTTCCAGTTTATAATTGCCTTACTTTTCTTAGAAACCTGCACGTCCAACACAATGTTTTCAGCTACTGATAGCGAAGGAATCAGCGCTACATCGACTTCTTGGTGCACAATGCCAATGCCGTGGCGCTTAGCTTCTTTAGGAGAAGAAATGGAGATTTCTCCTCCGTCTTTGTAGATTTTTCCTTCGTATTCATCATAAGCTCCGCACAATATTTTCATCAACGTACTTTTACCGGCACCATTTGCTCCCAATAAAGCATGGATTTGCCCTTTTTGAACAGTAAAATCAACTTTGTTCAGCGCTTGAAAAGAACCAAAGTTTTTTGTAATGTTCTTCATTGAAAGCTCGTTCGTCATCTCTGTCCCTCCACTTCTATTCTTTTTTATCCCACTCTTCTACGTACTGACTAAGCTGATCCATATTAATCGTTTGACCAGGCAAATCTGTTTGTTTTACTAAAACCGGATCAAACGAATAATAACGAGGAATCTCTTGACCTGAGATCTTTTTAAGAAGCAAATCGACCTGCTTTTCTCCTACTGAAGCTGGATTTACAGCAGCTGATGCTTTCCACGGGCTGTTTTTTGCCTGCATCATTTGTAAATCTTCGTCGGATAAGTCCACTCCGTATACTTTAATCTCATCTCGCCCTGCTTCTTTAATCGCTCTAGTTACTCCTTTTGCAAATTCGTCCCAAGGTGCCCAAACGGCCGCAATGTCTCCTTTATTTGGATATTGCTTCAACACGGATGCCATTTTATTTTGTGTATCTAGTGAGGTGTTGTCCGTTGCACTTCCGAACGTAGCAATTTGTTTTACATCCGGATAGCGATTCATCATAATTTTATAAATGCTGTCGCGCTTTTCCATCGGTGCAAAGCCTCCAACAAACGCATACACAATGTTTCCTTTTCCATTAATGTCCTGCATCATTTGTTTCAGACCCTGCAGCGCAAGCATATAATCGTCTTGATCAATCGTTGTAACTCCTTCTACGTTTAATTCTACGTCTGTTGCAATAACTGGAATCCCTTTTGCAATCGCACGCTTCACGCCAGGTTCAAGGGTTTCAGCTCGGCCGTGGTCAATCATAATACCGTCAACGTTTTGGTTAATAGCCGTGTCTAAATAAGCAGCCATTTTAGATTGATCGTTGTTTGAATCAGAAACGGACAGCTGTACTCCCGTTTTTTTAGCAGCTTTTGTCACACCTGTTATGTACTGAGCAGCATGAGTCCCTGAAGTAAATTCAGAAATAAGAGCAATTTTTATATCTTTCGTAATCTTTTTTTCTTCTTGCTGTACAGGCTTAGCAGAAGCTGCTTGTTGCACCGGAGCTGCCTGTGCTTTTTCGTTTAGACTTGGCTGTTCTTTTGTGCAGGCAGCCAGCGCAAAGACTAGAAGCACGAACAAAGTAAGTGGCCACAGCATTTTTTTACCCTTTTTCATGGTGTTCCTCCTATTAAACTTATTATTCACATAAAAATAGTTAGTTTTATAATAATCCAAAGAATACCCCGCTTTTAGATGTAGAAGCGGGGTGATAATGACCTATGCTTTACAAATAATCGTTATGCGTAAATAGGTACCCATCCTTCAGTTGTCACGAAAATTCGTACAGCGACTACTTTACGATCTTCCATTAGTGTAAAGTAATGAAGAATATTTTCTGGCACTGAAATTAAATCGCCCGGTTCTAATTCAACATCAAAAAACTCGCCGTCTTTTCCTTGAATAACAAAGATTCCATGGCCGCTTACAATGAAACGAACTTCATCATCTGTATGAATATGCTTGCGCTGAAAGTTTTTTAACAGTTCATCAATATTTGGTGTAGATTCTGATAACGAGATAACGTCTTGAGCTTTATAGCCGCGGCGTTCAGAGATATCTTTAATATCCTCACCAAAAGCGTTTAAAATTTCTGTTTTTTCTTCATCTGTTAAATCATATTTTTCACGAAGATTTTCTGGAAGTTTTGTAATATCCCAGTTTTCATAAATAACTTCATTGTTTGCTAGGAAAGCCGAGACTTCCTCTTGAGTTTCAATTCTTTTATTGTTTACATGTAAGCGAATTTGCGCCATTGTTTTTCCTCCTTTTATAAATGCACTTTCGGCTTAATGCCTTTAAGTGACAGTAATTTGATATGGTAGCTAAATAGAAATTCATAGGCTTCTAGCGCTTTTTTTGTTTCAAATGCATTTTTACCCCACACTGTAATACCGTGGTTACGAATCAAAATTGCGCCTTGATCGCCTTTTATATGGTGAGAAAACTCTTCTGCTAGTGTCGGAATATCTGCGTAATTCGGAATAATCGGAACAGAAATTTCCGCATCTTCTTCCCAAATACCTAGCGCCTTAATAATTTCTTGGCCTTTGAATGAAATAACGCCTTCATCTCCGTATAGTTCGGAGATGACGTTGTTATCGATTGTATGTACATGAAGACTGCACCCAGCACTCGTTAACTCATAAATCTTAACGTGTAAAAGCGTTTCAGCAGAAGGCTTTAAATGCGTTTCTTCTGCAGGCTTTCCGTATTGATCAACTAATAAAAAATCTTCATTTGTACGTTTTCTTTTATCTTTTCCACTTGCTGATACAAAGAATGTTGTCGGATCTTGGCTCACTTTAATCGCTAAATTTCCGCTTGTACCGAAGAACCAATCGCGCTCTGCTAACTCATCTTTTATATCCGCAAGCTCGTGCAATCTTTGCTGAGCCATGATACTCATGCTTTCACCTCTTCTGTTAATTCTTGCAAATGACGAATTACATCATAAAAAGTAGAAAAAGGGCGATACGGTAGAGATAACTCTTCACATTTTTTAATTAAAAAGTCACGTGCAATGACTGTATCAGCTAGTTTGGCAGCCTGCAAATCCGTAATCGAATCGCCAATGACAACGCTATGGTCCCTTTCATCTGTAAGCTGACGAATGATAGTTGGCTTACAGCATCCGCAGTCATTTGTACACTGTTCATCACATGTATGAGGCCACGTGATGGAAATATGTTCACCAGAGAAATCAGATCCGTTACAGTAGAGCATTTCCTCTGCAACTCGATTTCCCAAAAGCGGTTTTACAAAAAAGTCAATTCCTCCGCTTACAATATAAAGCGGAATATGATGCTCTTTTGTATAGGCAATAAAGTCATCAAATCCATCTCGAATGGCAGACGTCTCTAAAATATAAGAAATAATATCTTCTTTTAATTCCACGGGGAGCAAGGCAAACATCTGCCCTACTCCTTCTTGAATGGAGACGCGCTGTGCCAACACGTCGTCTTTAATACTCTCCCACTCCGGAGGAGCAAATTGTTTCATGATGGCAATAATGTTATCACTATTTGTGATCGTCCCATCAAAGTCACAAAAGATTTTTAACGATGTCATGCTTTCACCTCTACTGTTCCCCATAGTTCTAAAGCTTTTTGTAATTCTTTTGATTCCTCCGCTTTTTCAGCTAATGTTTGATCAGAGAGTACTGCATCTATCGCCGCTCGAAATGCTTTTCCTCCTCCAGTTGCTCCGTCTGGGTGGCCGTGAACTCCGCCTCCTGCATTGATAATGCTGTCGATGCCAAAGTCTTTCATAAGCTGCGGCACCATTCCAGGATGAATTCCTGCTGAAGGAACGGGGAAAGACTGCCTGTATTTGTACACAGGACGCGTTAATTCGTAAGCGATTCCTGTCGTATCTTCAAGAGAAAGAGCCACGTTTCCATATGGTGATGGAAAGAGTGAAAAATCGGCTCCGGCTAAACGCAATAGTTTTCCAAGCAATAATGAATTTGAAAAACCGTAAAACTCTGATGGCGTAAGCGCTCCGCTAACAGCTGGATGAGCCATAATCGGCAAGTTAATTTCATCATCTTCTCGAAGTGCCTGCAGTACGTCTAATCCGTAAGCAAATACGTTGAATAAAAGAGCATCGGCTCCTAGCTCAGCTGCTTTTCTCGCTTTTTCTTTTAATTCAAATGTTCGCCCCGTTAAATTAACAGCATACAGCGTGCGGTGTCCCGTTTTTTCATATACCTCATTCAGTACTTTTTTCCCTTCTGTGACTCGGGCTTCAAAAGGTGTTCGTTCACTATCAAACAAAATCTCGTCGTCTTTAACCAAATCTACTCCACCAAGCGCTTGCTCACGCAGCTGAGTTGTTAAGTACGTCATGTCTCTTCCAATCACGCCTTTAAAAATGCTCATTACAAGCGGACGGTCATAAACGCCTAGTTTCTCTCTTATACCTTCTATTCCAAAGCGTGGTCCTGGAAAATCTGCTAATAATTCATCAGGAAAATCCAAATCTAATAGTTTCACTTTTCCGTCAAGTGACAGTTTTCCGAAAACCGTAACTAAAATGGCTGGTAAATCTCTTGAAAAATTGGCAGTTGGATAAGCAATTTTGACAATAGCCTGCTTAATCTCCGCGCCTAAATATCCGTTTACACGCTCGCAATCTTGAAGCTCCGTTACGGACACAACGCGCCCTTTATGTTTTTGAAGCTGCTGTTGATCTAAAAGCGGCAGGTCTGTCCATGAGCCGACGGTTAGTCCTAAAGCGATACCTTCCGCTTTTTTATGAAAATTTCCTTTATTATCATGTAGTAAGTAGCTTGCAACGATTTCGCTCATTATGCTAAAAACTCCCTTGCTGTTTAATATCGTTAATAAAAAAAGCCTCTTCTTTGATTAAGAAGAGGCTTTCTTTGCTCTTCTTATCTCTCAGCTTCTGCTGCAAGAATTAGCACCGTGCTTAACATGCGTTAAGTCGGTTGCCGGGCTTCATCGGGCTAGTCCCTCCACCTGCTCTTAATAAGAAAGTTGCTATTTATTTAAATTGAATTCGTAGATTTTATACTAGATAAAAAATACCGCTAGGATTTATCGGTTATTAATCTCGTTAACTTCTTACATATTAAGCCAACTCAAAAAGGATTGTCAATGCGTTTTTAAAATAAATTTAATTTTTTTATTCGAGATACCGCTTCTTTTATGCGCTCTTCATCCGTCAGCAGTCCCACGCGCACATAGCCTTCACCGTATATTCCAAAGCCTACTCCAGGCGCAACTACAACGTGGGCTTTTTCAAGAAGTAAATCTGAAAACCGTTCAGAAGTATATCCTTTAGGAACTTTTAGCCACGCAAAGAAGGAGCCCGCTGGGGACGTAACATCCCAACCAATTTCTCGAAGCCCTTGAATAAAGGTATTGCGTCTAGATTCATAGCGCTTAACTAAATCGTTTACACATTGTTGAGATTCTAATAGAGCTGTAGCTGCTGCCTCTTGAATCCCCCCAAATAGACTGACATACATATGATCTTGAAGAAGATTAATAGCTTCTACTACACTTTCATTTCCTACAGCAAATCCAACTCGCCATCCCGCCATATTATACGTTTTAGAAAGAGTATAAATTTCAATTCCCGTCTCTTTTGCACCTGGAGTCTGTAAAAAGCTGATTGGCTTTTTACCATCAAATCCAATTGCTCCGTAAGCAAAGTCGTGTACCACACAAATATCGTGCTTGGCAGCAAATTCAACGGTGTCTTCAAAAAACCCTGCTGTTGCCACTGCACCAGTAGGATTATTCGGATAGTTTAAAAACATGAGCTTTGCTTGTTCTTTAGCACTTTCGCTTATTTCCTCGTATACGGGTAGAAAATGATTTTCAGCCGTAAGCGGCATCACTTCCATCTTGGCTTTTGCAAGTTCTACTCCAGACCAGTAATCTGGATATCCCGGATCCGGCACCAGCACCGTATCTCCAGGGTTTAATAAACACTGTGGAATTTCGACAAGTCCGGCTTTCCCACCAAACAAAATGGCTACTTCTTTTTCAGGATCCACATCAACGCCATATTCTCGCTTATAAAAAGTTGCAACGGCCTCTTTTAAAAAATGGTGTCCGCGAAATGGAGAATATTTATGATGCACAGAATTAGCACTTGCATTTTGAAGTGTTTCTACAATATGTGAAGGAGTAGGTTGATCAGGGTTCCCTTGCCCTAAGTTAATAACATCGTGCCCTTGGGCCATCACTTTTCCTACTTTGCCTACAAGTGATGCAAAAAATTGTTGTGGTAAACTTTTTAATAGTTCCGATTGCTCAAATTGTTTCATAATCGCACACCTTCTCAAAAAATTCTTGAAATTCTAGTCACAAATAATATATTGTAATACTCAACTTGTAAAGTCATTTTTTTTAACTACTACAAAAAGGACGGATGATAAAGTGAGTGTAAAAATTACGTGTTTGCAGCTTGATATTGCGTTTGGAAACCCAACTAAAAACCGAAAATATATCGAACAAAAAATGACAGAAGCCTTGAAAGAAAAACCTGACATTCTTGTACTTCCTGAACTATGGGATACAGCTTACGATTTGACGCGCCTAGACGAAATTGCAGATGATGAAGGGCAACAAGCCAAGCAATTAATCTCTCAGTTTGCTAAAACGAATGAAGTAAATATTGTTGCAGGTTCTATCGCGAAAAAAACAGAACAAGGCGTTACGAATACGATGTATATTTTTGATCGAAAAGGTCGTGAAGTATCGCAATACAGCAAACTGCACTTATTTAAATTAATGGATGAGCACCTCTATCTAGAAGCAGGAACAACAAAAAATCTTTTTACACTTGAACAGTCTTTGTGCGCAGGAGTTATTTGTTACGATATTCGTTTCCCAGAATGGATTCGCGTTCATACTAGCAGCGGAGCAGAAGTCTTATTTGTTGTCGCTCAGTGGCCGGCTCCAAGGCTTGCCCACTGGAAAGCACTGCTCATCAGCCGAGCAATTGAAAATCAATGCTATGTAATTGCGTGTAATCGCGTAGGCCAAGATCCTAATAATACTTTTGCCGGACATTCTTTAGTCATCGATCCGTGGGGAGAAATAATTGCTGAAGCCGGCGATAGCGAAGAACTTTTAAGCGCTGAAGTTAACCTAGAGCTTGTAAAAGAAATTCGCAAACAGATTCCTGTCTTTACAGATCGCCGCACAGAATTTTATTAATTATGTATTGACAGCCGTTTTTTTGCATGATACGATTTTCACCAGATATCATAAAATATTCAAACAAATCAAAATTAAATAAGTAATCGCACTCTTATCAAGAGTTGGCTGAGGGATTTGGCCCTGTGAAGCCCAGCAACCGACCGTCATTCCATCCCAAGATGGATCACATCTGTAAAACATGTTTTACAAAGGCACGGTGCTAATTCCAACAGAAAGTAATTCTTTCTGGCAGATAAGAGGTTTGAACAATACAATCAAGCCTCTTTCCAACGAAAGAGGCTTTTATATTTTCTAAAATTATAAAAGCCTCCATACGTTCTTAAACCTATTAACTTAGTAAACAAATCAGTTTAATAAACTATGGAGGGATTCCAATGTCAACAATAAAAACAGAGAAGTATCAGCCTTTAACAGAAATTTCAGCAATCAAACTTGTGAAAAAGCTAGGTCTTTTTGATGCCACAGAAGCACTAACTGCCCGTGAAATCGGTGACGGCAACTTAAACCTCGTCTTTCACATTATAAATGATCAAACGAATAAATCGATTATCGTAAAACAAGCACTTCCCTATGCAAAAGTTGTAGGCGAAAGCTGGCCTCTATCCTTAAACCGTGCCACAATTGAAAGCAATGCGCTCATACAATTCGGTACATTTACGCCTGAACTTGTACCAGCTGTTTATTACCACGATGAAACACTTGCTGTTACGGTCATGGAAGACCTATCTCATTTAACGATTTCTCGCGCGGGGCTTATTCAAGGAGAAAGTTATCCCCTGCTCTCACAGCATATCGGTTCTTTTCTAGGACATATTGCGTTCAAAACGTCGGATTTCGCCTTAAAGCCTCAGGATAAAAAAGAAGAAGTTGTGAAGTACAGCAACCCAGACTTATGCAATATTACAGAAGATTTAGTCTTTACGGATCCTTTTTTTGATATCGATACAAATGAATTTGAAAAAGCGCTGCGTCCCGATGTAGAAGAATTGTGGAATGATAGAGATGTAAAGTTACAGGCAGCAAAATTAAAATATAAATTTTTAACAAATGCACAAACGCTAATCCACGGTGATTTACATACAGGCAGCATCTTTGCAAGCAGTCAAGAAACGAAAGTGATTGATCCAGAGTTTGCTTTTTATGGTCCGTTTGGATTTGATTTAGGGCAATTTGTTGCGAATTTATTTATAAATGCCCTTTCTCGAGAAACAAATCGCGAACCTTTATTTGCTCACATTACGAACACATGGAACGTGTTTAAAGATACTTTTACTACGCTTTGGCATTCTGAAAACACTGAACTTTTTGCCAAAGATGAGCGCTTATTACATGAAATTTTAACACAAACGTGGCAAGATGCTGTTGGATATGCAGGATGTGAAATCATTCGACGTACGATTGGATTAGCTCACGTGGCGGACTTAGATGGAATCTCTTCAGAGGAAAGAAGAATTAACGCTAAGCGCACTGCGTTAAAGATTGGACGCTATTTGCTTCTACATCAACAAGACGTTTCACCAAATGAATTTGAACATTTACTTCGATAACGAATAATGTACACAATGAAAGGATCGGTATCATCATGACAAATACACTATCACTTCCGCGCTCAGTGGAATGGAATGAATCATATATTACCTTATTAGATCAGCAGCAGCTGCCTGGAAAAGTCGAGTATATTAAGCTGCAAACCATTAAAGACGTATGGGATGCTATCACTACGTTAAAAGTACGCGGGGCTCCTGCAATCGGTATTACGGCGGCTTTTGGCCTGGCTCTTTCTGCGCTTAGCTATGACACAGATTCTGTCGATGAATTTAATAAAAAGCTAGCTCGTGATCAAAAGTATTTAGCTAGTTCACGTCCTACTGCCGTCAATTTATTTTGGGCACTAGAACGCTTAGTAAAAAGCGCTGAACCCGCTTCATCCGTTAATGAAGCTAAAACAAAAGTGGTTCATGAAGCCATTCAAATTCAAGTAGAAGATGAAGAAACGTGCTACCGAATTGGAGATCATGCACTATCTTTATTTAAAAAGAAAGATAGAATCATGACAATATGTAATGCTGGTTCAATTGCTACAGCTTATTATGGAACAGCATTGGCACCTTTTCACTTGTCTAAGCAGCGCGATATTCCGCTTGAAGTATTTGCCTGTGAAACAAGACCCGTCCTTCAAGGTTCTCGCTTAACAGCATGGGAACTTCAGCAGTCAGGAGTAGACGTTACGCTAATTACGGATAATATGGCTGCTCATACGATTAAAACAAAAGAGATTAATGGGATTATTGTAGGAGCTGACCGCATTGCAGCAAATGGCGATACGGCTAATAAAATTGGTACGTACGGACTTGCTCTTTTAGCGAAAGCATTCGATATTCCATTTTACGTAGCAGCGCCGCAGTCTACATTTGATTTATCTATTCAAGACGGGAGCAGCATCCCTATTGAAGAACGTTCGCCTAAAGAAGTGACGCACATTGGAGATACGCAAATTGCTCCAGACGGAATCTCTGTGTACAATCCAGCTTTTGATGTGACGCCAAGCGAACTGATTACAGCTATTATTACAGAACATGGAGTGATTCATTCCCCGTCTTCTGAATCAATACAAAAAGTTTTGCTGCAATCTGCTCAATAAAAAAAGCCGCATAGTAGCGGCTTTTTTTATTGGCGGCTGCATTTGTAACACAATTGTAACAGTACTCTCTTCTTTTTCTACATATATTATAGGAGATTCTTTTGGAAGAAGGGGGAAAGCAGATATGAGTTCAGAACAAAAAACGGATAAAAACAAGGCACTGAATCGAAAGCAACAATATCAGTTATTCGATTTGTCCAAAGATGAAGAACTAAATTCCCTCCCTTCTCCTCAGCAAATTGACGGTGTTTTTGTGCAAGGAGAAGGCTGGAAATTAGAAGGTGAATAGCTATTTTACTTATTACTAGCACCTTTTGCCACATTTCTTTCAAGCATTAATAGTTTCTCTTTTATATGAGTTTGGGAACCTGCATAACCTGTTAAAGCTCCATTTTTACCAATCACTCGGTGACAAGGCAAAATAATAGGCAGTGGATTTCGACGATTCGCTTGTCCAACAGCCCTTACAGCTTTAGAGCGATTAACAGACTCCGCTACATCACTATAAGACCACGTTTGTCCATAAGGTATATGTTTAAGTGTCAACCACACTTCTTTTTGAAAGTCAGTCCCTTTTATATCCAAAGGCAAATCAAATGTTAGGGTTCGCCCTTCAACATAATCATGCAGCTGTCGCTTTGCTTCTTTCACATGGGGATAGCTCTCATCATGGACAAGTCCTTTAAGCTGCTCATTATGATCATCGCTATCAAATAAAATATGTTGCACCCCTTTTTCCGAAGCTACAATATAAATTTTCAAATCAGAAAATAAGTTCATTTCTCCATAGTACATACTTGCTTATCCTTTCTGTTTAGGCTGGAAGAATAATATGAAAAGCTGTTCCTTTTCCTATTTTGCTTTCCACTTCGATTCGTCCTTTATGTTCTTCTATAATTTTATACGACACCATCAAACCGAGTCCTGTTCCTTTTTCTTTTGTAGTATAAAATGGTTCTCCTAAGCGTTTTATGCGTTCCTCAGGCATTCCATCTCCTTGATCTCGAATGGAGACGGTTACGTAACGTGGCTCTGGGGAGTAGACTTCAATAAAAATTCTTCCCCCGTTTGACGTAACCTCAATTGCATTTTTAATTACGTTTATTAATACTTGTTTAATTTGGTTTGGTTCGCAGTACACCATTGGCAGCTGAGGAGACACATTTAGTTCAAACTGAATATTTTCTAAAACTGCTTGAGCGTTTAATAAATCGATCGTTTCTTTAACAACCGCGGCTAAATTTTTCTTTTCAAACTTTACGGCCTGTGGCTTAGCGAGTACTAAAAACTCTGTAATAATGGTTTCAATTCTTTTTAATTCGGACTTAATAATATCAAAATAAAGAGAATGATCTTCTTGAATGCTACTTTCTAACAGCTGAACAAAACCTTTTAAAGCCGTCATCGGGTTGCGGATTTCATGCGCAATTCCCGCTGCTAACTGTCCGACTACTTGCAGCGTATCCGATTTCCGAATCTGCTCCTGCATTTGATTTCGTTCCGTTACGTCTCTTAAAAGCGTCATGTATAGACCTGGCAAAATATCTTTTTTCGTAGAGAATTCGATGTTTTTCACCTTTTCGTTCCCCGTAACGTACGTAATCTCTCCTTCAGCTTCCCCTTTTTGCTCAATCTTTTCTTTATGCTCAATGACCACATCTAAATTCACTGAAGAAATAAAATCATCTATGGAGTGCGCACAAATCTCCTCTTTGCTCAGTTCTAAAATATCACAAAGAGAAGAATTCACATCAATAATATTTCGCTTGCCGTCCCATAAAACTAACCCGTCAATCGAACCGTTAAAGATCTGCCTGAATTTTTCTTCGTTATTCCGCAGCTCCTGTTCAATTTTTGTACGTTCACTGATGTTTCGAAAAATGGTTAAATGATCTCCTTCTATAATGCCTTTTTTCCCTGTGAATTCCAACTGTTTAATTTCTCCATTTGGCATGTAAAAAGGAAGCTGATTACGAATTTCCCCTTTTCTTTGAAATGTTTGTAGCACCTTTAATACATTAAAGCTTTTGGTATCGATAAACGTATACAAATTGCTTCCAATCAATTTGTTTAACGGTAGCTCGAACGTACGCGAAGAAGCGAGATTAGCGTTTAAGATTTTACCATCGTCTCTCCAAATCAAAATCGCTTCAATCGCATTTTCAAAAATGGCCCTGAAGTTTTTTTCACTTCTCAACAGCTGCTGCTCCATCAGCCGTTTTTCCGTCACGTCTCTCATAATGGACATATAGTATTGACTGTATATATTAGCCGTTGTTGTAAATTCAAAGAAATTAATGTCTCCATTTTCGAGCCTGATTGGTAGCTCTCCGCTTGTCTTTCCTTCTTGATGCAGAGTTCTCCATAGCTTTTTCACCTTATAATGATAAGTAGGTTCTACGAGCTCTTCTAACGTTTTCGTCAGAAGCTGTGCTCTTGTATAATTTAATCGTTCGCAAAATGAAGGGTTTGCGTCGATAAGCTGGCCAGTTCGATCAAAAATGACAATTCCGTCTACCGCTTCATTAAATACATCCATAAACATATGGTGACTAATAAACCGCTCATTTTCCATCATCTTGTGCTGCGTAATATCTCGAAATGTACACACAATAATGCCCGACATGTGGCTATGTTTGTGTGAAGTAAATTCAACATGTTTCATCATGCCGCTTCGAAGCGTCATCGCGCCTTCATATTTGAAATAGCTTTCCTCTAAAAGTGCTGGATAATACGCTTCAATCATGTCATACGGAAAATACATAAGAAAATCTTTCATTTGATAGGTTAATAATTCGCTCTTTGTTTTTTCAAACAGCCTACAGGCTGATTCATTCGCATTTATAACTTGAAAATACTCATCTAATACGACAATGGCATCTAATACGTCATTAAAAATAGCTCGTAGCTGCTGCAATTCACCTCGCTGCTGTTTCTTTTGCTCAGCTTCAGATGTTAATTCTCTTTGTGGTGACATGCTCATTGCTCCTTTCTTTTGCACTTCCCATTTCCCCACCTTTTATCTATAGACTTAGTATTCTACAAGATTTGCTTTTTACCTTTTTAAAATTAGCCACGTTTATTCAAAATGCGACATTTCTTCACATTCTCCCGCTATTTAGAAATGAAGTATGAATAAAAAAACACTTCACAGCTGTGAAGTGTTTATCGATCATTCACTACAATATAAGTTGCTTGAATAGGCCCATGCACACCAACTACTAAATTCATTTCAATATCAGCTGAATTGCTCGGTCCTGTAATAAAGTTAATGCAAGAAGCAATCGTTTCTCCTCGCTCTACCTTTTCATGGATAATTTCAGCAGCTTGTGTCATGCGAGGAACAATTGAACTTTGAGGTATGATTGCAATATAAGTGGCGGGCAGTAAACTTACCGCTCGTCCTTTTGCAGCACTGCTAAACAAAACAACTGTTCCGGACTCCGCTAGAGTCAAATCACTGAATGTGATGCCGACGTTTGCTTGTTCAGCTAATTTAATATTCTCATCGCCTTTTGCTGAATTCCATAAGTGAAGGTTACTGTTTGTTTCCCATTTCTCCAACAGCGGATTCAATCCATATTCGGCAAACCTAGAATCATTCCACGTGCAGACAAGACCATTTCCATAGTTCGCTACGGCTTCCTCAAGCGCAGCTGATAAGTATTGTGACGAGGTTTCTACATAGCGAGTATGAATACGTTCGCAATGGTTTTCAAGCTCTTTCTTTAATTGATCCGGCGAATAGTTTCGGTAAACTTCATATTGAGGAGCATGCTTCCATTCGGGTTTTACTACGCCGCTTGTTCGCCTGCTTCGCTTAAGATTAGCAGCGATATTGTCTAAAAAACTGTCTCTATTTTGAATGCTTCCCTTCATTATCATCACTCCTTTTATCAAACCAATCTCGTAAGCGCTCTTTTGTAGGTGCTGGAAACTCTCTGCTTTCTGTCCACGCTTTTAATGGACCAGGCCCTTTGGAAATACTGCTTCCTGACATAAAAGGAGTAAGAGCTGCTGGCGCTACTTTGGCTCCCACTGTATATAAAGAAGAAGAAGCTGCTCCCAAGCCAAATGCTTTCATCGCCAACTTTTCTGAAATAGGTGCTTTTCCTTCTTTTTCAACAATTCGCTGACGGTGTTTGTGTAATAGCTCATGCAGCGGAATTTTAACCGGACAGGCATCTGTACAGGCTGCGCATAGAGTTGAGGCATATGGAAGCTCTTTGTAATCTTCATAGCCTCCAAGCAAAGGAGATAATACAGCTCCGATTGGACCAGAATAAATAGATCCATATGAATGACCTCCAATATGGCGATATACGGGACATACATTCACACATGCCGCACAGCGAATACACTGTAAAACAGATTGAAACTCAGTTCCTAAAATAGCAGATCGTCCATTATCCACAATCACTAGGTGAAACTCTTCGGGTCCGTCCACTTCTCCCGGAAGTCTAGGCCCTGTAAGTGCCGTTACGTAACTTGTAAGCCGCTGACCTACTGCACTTCTAGTTAACAGGCTTACCAACACTTCAAACTCTTCAAATGTTGGTACAATTCTTTCCATGCCCATAACCGTAATTTGCGTTTTAGGAAGAGCTGTCGTTAGCCTTGCATTTCCTTCATTGGTCACAAGTGAAATGGATCCAGATTCTGCAATAGCAAAATTACATCCTGTTATGCCAATGTCTGCTGATAAAAATTCTTTTCTCAGCATTTCCCGAGCATGAAGTGCTAGTTCTTCAGGTTTTTCTGTTTTTTTATAAGAAAGCTTTTCCTGAAATACATCTCTAATTTGTTCTTTATTTTTATGAAGTGCAGGTGCTACGATATGAGAAGGCGGATCGTGATCATCCACTTGCAGGATGTATTCTCCTAAATCCGTTTCAATGACTTCACAGCCTAGTTCTTCTAACGCAGCGTTCATATGAATTTCTTCTGTGACCATTGACTTGGATTTAACGACTTTCTTTGCCTGTTTTTTCTTCGCTACACTTTTTATGTACTCATTTGCTTCTTTAGATGTTTGAGCAAAAAAAACGTGGCCTCCGCGCTTAGCTACATTATCAGTGAGCTGCTCTAAATAGTAATCTAAATTTTCCAGCGTATGCTGACGGATTTCTTCGCCGAGGGCTCTCCATTCTTCCCAATTTCCTAGCTCTTCTGCCGCATCTAATCTACGGTTTCTTAAGCGTTCTTGAGCACTTGAAACTGCAAAGCGCATAAACGCATTATTGACTCCATCGTCCACGCGTTTTTTAAACTGATCGTTTCCTATTTTCATAGACATTCGGTATTCTCCTTTCTTTACATTCTGCTATTTAATACTTCGGCGATATGCATAACTTTTACAGGCTGTCCCTTTCGTTCAATTCTTCCGCCAATATTCATAAGACAGCCGCAGTCAGCTCCAATTAAGTAATCTGCGTTTGTTTTAGCTATACAGCCGACTTTTTCATCTACCATTTGTTCTGAGATTTGTCCCATCTTAACCGAAAACGTCCCGCCAAACCCGCAGCAGTTATGACTGTTTTCAAGATTCTCCATTTCAAGACCTTTCACGTTGCTTAATAGCGTAAAAGGTTCTTTTTTTACGTTTAGCAAACGCGTCATATGACAGGAAGAATGATAAGTCGCTGTACCATTTAAGCTGGCTCCTACATCTTCAACTTTTAAAACGTTTACAATAAAATCCGTTAGCTCATACGTTTTATTAGCAAGCTTCACGGCAGGTTCATGCCAAGTAGCATCATCTTTAAAAAGATGAGGATACTCTTTGAACATTGTCACACACGAGCCAGACGGAGATACAATGTACTCTGCATGTTCAAATGCTTTTATCATGTTTTTCATCGCTTCTTTTGATTCTTTTACATAACCGCTGTTATACGCAGGCTGCCCGCAGCAAACTTGACTCTTTGGAAAATCCACTTCGCACCCTAACCGTTCTAACAATTCCACTGTAGCTTTTCCTACATTTGTTTGAAACATATCAATCAAACATGTCGCAAATAAAGATACTTTCATCATTTGCTCCCTCCAAGCTGATCATTTTACTTCTTTTAGTTAACAGGTCATCAGATGACTTAATGCTATTATACTCCTATGTTTTTCTAATTTCACTAGTTTTTCGAAAATACCTTTCTTTGTTTGATATCTTTTTTCCATAAAAATAAGAAAGAAGCAATGGATACCCATTACTTCTTTCTTATTTATTTCCAAAAATCATCAAATACTGTGATCGGCAATTGGCGTTTATGCTGAGTTTTTAAGAAATGACCTTCAATTACGTTACTTGCATGTTCACCTACATCTTTGCCTTCTAAATAATCATCGATTTGCTCATACGTGACGCCAAGTGCTTCTTCATCCGGAAGCTGTGGACGATCTTCTTCCAAATCAGCCGTTGGTTTTTTCATATATAGATGCTCTGGACAGCCTAATTCTTTTAGCATCTGTTTTCCTTGTCGCTTGTTCAGACGGAAAATAGGTACTAAGTCAGCTCCTCCGTCACCGAATTTTGTATAAAATCCTGTAATAGCTTCAGCAGAGTGATCCGTTCCGAGTACTACTCCACTGTACATGCCTGCTACCGTATATTGTGCAATCATTCGTTCACGTGCTTTTACATTTCCTTTGTTGAAGTCAGATACTTTATCATCTGCCGCTTCTTCAACAGCAGAAAGCATGGCATCTACTGCTGGTTTTACGTTAATAGAAATAGATTTTGTTGGTTGAATAAAAGCAAGTGCATCTTGACAATCTGCTTCATCTGCTTGCACACCGTATGGAAGACGAACAGCAATAAACTGATAGCGATCTTCTCCGGCCTCTTCATTCAACTCATTAACCGCTAGCTGTGCCAGCTTTCCAGTTAAAGTAGAATCTTGACCGCCGGAAATACCTAGTACAAACGAACGTAAAAAAGGATATTTGTTCATGTAGGATTTCAGAAAGTCAACGCTGCGGCGAATTTCTTCCACAGGATTAATTTCTTTTTGTACCTTCATCTCTTTAATAATTTGCTTTTGTAGCTCTTTCATAAAAAAACTCTCCTCTCATTACTAGCTGATGGGACCTACACAAGCACTGTATCAGATAGTAACTTGCTTCTAGTCTCTTCGATATTTTGCATTTTGTTATCCCAGCAGTTTGTACTCAAATCTACTGGATACTCTGTAGGACGAAATACATCTTCGTTCGATTTTGTAATGACTTTGTAGTCGTCCCATAGATGCTTTAAGTTCTGTAAACAGTAGGCTCTCATTTCTTCAATTGTAGGCTGTTCGTACACAAGCTTTCCATCTGCAAAGATTGGCTGATGAATTTTACGTGCGTTAAAGTTCGTTACAAACTTGCTGACGTGCGTATGAATAGGATGGAACATTTTTAAATGCTGCTCTTCATTCGGCGCTTCGTCTTGCATCGTAATATAATCGCCTTCCCATTTGTGATTCGCTTGATTTACAATTCGGTATACTTCTTTTAGGCCAGGAGTTGAAATTTTCTCTGGATTCTCTGACAGCTTAATGGTATCCACCATGTTTCCATGGTCATCTTCAATGGAAACCAGCTTGTACACAGCTCCTAGCGCCGGCTGATCAAAAGATGTCATGAGTTTTGTTCCGACTCCCCATCCATCAATTTTGGCACCCTGGGCTTTCAAATCCAGAATGCTGTACTCATCAAGATCATTCGAAGCAAAAATCTTCACATCATGATAGCCAGCTTCATCTAGCATTTTTCTTGCCTCTTGAGAAAGATATGGAAGTCTTCCGCTATCTAACCGAATACCGATAAAATTAATGCGATCTCCCATTTCTTTTGCTACTTTAATAGCATTTGGAATACCTGATTTTAATGTATTATATGTATCTACTAAAAAGATACAGTTACGGTGTGATTCCGCATACTTTTTAAACGCACTATATTCGTCACGATAGACTTGAACAAGCGCGTGAGCGTGAGTGCCGGACACGGGGATTCCAAATACTTTTCCCGCTCTTACATTACTCGTTGCATCAAAGCCTCCAATATAAGCAGCCCTTGCCCCGTAAAAAGCAGCATCTAGCTCATGCGCTCTTCTTGAACCAAATTCCATTAGCTGATTCGTACCCGTATGCTCATATAAATTATCTTCTCCCGCTGCTAAGCGAATACGCGATGCTTTTGTCGCAATCAGCGGATGGAAATTTAAAATATTTAAAAGCGGCGTTTCAATCAGCTGCGCTTCTGCTAAAGGAGCGTCAATTTGCAGCATTGGTTCATTAGCAAAAATCATTTCGCCTTCTACGACCGAACGAACATTGCCGCTAAACCGAACTTGTTTTAAATAGTCGATAAACTCCGCTTCATAATGCAATTCTTCATATAAATAATCTAAATCCGTTTCGCTAAACCTGAAATTAACAATAAAATCAATTACTCTTTCTAGCCCGGCAAACACCGCATAACCGCTTTCAAACGGCATGCGACGAAAGTAAGCTTCAAATACAGAACGACGTTTATGAATGTGGTCTTTAAAATACGTATGCGCCATATTCAGTTCGTATAAATCCGTATGCAAAGCTAAACTATCATCTCTATATTGCTTTTTCATACTTTGTAACCCCCCATTTGACAATCCTAGTTTCTATTATGTAAATCTTTTCACAATAGAGCAAGCATAAATTATCGGAAGGTATATGAATTTTAGTTTTTCTGTTATTTAGTGCGCACTTTTCTACCTGAAATGGCGTTATTTTTCTTCCGGTATGTATTTCATTAATACGTGTTCAACATTGTCAAGATGACTCATCATAAAATGCTGAGCGTCTTCTGCATGCTGAGAGAAAATAGCCTCATAAATTTGCCGATGCTCTTTATAAATTCGTTCAGACGTTTTCTCTTCTGCGTAAAGCCAGATGCGTCTTGTCTCTTTCATCGTTTCAATCATCATTTCTGATACGTTATTCATAAGCTTCACCAAAAGAGGGTTTTGCGAGGCTTTGGCAATGGCTAAATGAAAAGCAAAATCTGCTTTCTCTCCCAGTTCTTCATTGCCAAACGCTCCTTTCATTTGTTCCAAGCTATTAGACAGCTGCTTGAGGTCCGCATCTGTTCTCTTTTGAGCTGCCGCTCGAACAGCTCCAATTTCTAATACTTTTCTCACTTCAAGCAAATGTTCAATATCGTTTTTATTCATCAATACAGCGCTAGTTACAGGCAAAGACAGCATATCTGAATTGAATTCTCGTACAAATGTGCCTTCTCCTTGCTTCATTTCCAGCAGCCCCATCGCCCGTAAAGCACTAAGCGCTTCACGAATAGCTGAGCGCCCTACCTGAAAATTTTCCGCGAGCTGCTGTACTGAATCCAAACGGTCTCCAGGTTTTAAGCTGCCTTCTTTTATATTTTCAAGAAGCGTTTCGGCTACTTCTTCGTATATTTTTTTTGGCTTAATTCGCTTATATTCCACGTTTTCCACCTCATTTTTTTCGTTCACCAAGGTTCACATTAACCGTGACACTTTCTTCTTTTACGTTTCTGTTACATTTTACCGAAATCCTTTCTCCTCCACAACAAAAGTACAAAGGTATTTATACTTTATTTCTCAAATGTGCTAAAATAGTAAATTGATTTCATATTACGAGTTAAAAGGAGCTTTTTGAATGAACATTGTTGTCAGTACATTGAATGCGAAGTATATTCACACTTCTTTAGCCCTTCGATGTTTAAAAGCCTATGCCGAGCCTGACTATAAAGTGGATATGGCCGAATATACAATTAAAGATCCTGCTATGAACATTGTCACGGATTTATATAAACGCAACCCTGATATTATTGGTTTTAGCTGTTACATTTGGAATATTGAAGAAACGATTAAAGTTGCACAAATGCTGAAAAAGATTAACCCCGAGCTCATCATTATATTTGGTGGACCAGAAGTAACATATGATGTAACTCACTGGCTAGAGCGTATTCCTGAAGCTGACTTTATCGCTATTGGTGAAGGAGAAGAAACATTCAAGCAGCTGTTAGACGAACTTCACGGAGAGCGTCAGTTTGAAAACGTAAGCGGCGTGGCTTTCCGAAAGGAAGGAAAACCCGTTGTTAATCCACAGCGAAATAAAATTGATCTGCGCGAAATGCCTTCTCCTTTCCGTTTTGAAGAAGACCGCCAAGAACTTTCAAAACGCGTTGTGTATATTGAAACAAGCCGCGGCTGTCCATTTAGCTGTCAGTTCTGTCTCTCTTCTATTGAAGTAGGCGTTCGTTATTTCGACCGAGAAAAAGTAAAAGAAGATATTCGCTATTTGATGGACAACGGGGCCCGCACGATTAAGTTCGTAGACCGCACGTTCAACATTAGCCGTAGCTATGCCATGGAAATGTTCCAATTTTTAATTGATGAACATCGTGAAGGTACCGTATTTCAGTTTGAAATTACAGCCGATATTATGCGCCCAGAAGTCATTCAGTTCTTGAATGATCATGCACCAAAAGGGTTATTCCGCTTTGAAATTGGCGTTCAATCTACAAATGATGCCGTCAATGAACTAGTCAAACGCAAACAAAATTTCAAAAAATTAACGCGTACCGTAACAATGGTAAAAGAAGGCGGAAAGATCGATCAGCATTTAGATTTGATCGCGGGACTGCCGGACGAAGATTATAACTCATTTAAAAATACGTTTAATGATGTATTTGCACTTCGCCCTGAAGAGCTTCAGTTAGGCTTTTTAAAAATGCTTCGCGGCACTGGCTTACGTTTAAGTGCGCCTCGCTACAATTATCAATACATGGATCAGTCGCCTTATGAAATTTTAAGCAATAACGTCTTGCCATTTTCAGATGTTGTACGTATCAAACACGTAGAAGATATTTTAGAAAAGTTTTGGAATGACCATCGAATGGATGAAACAATCGAGTTTTTAGTAGAGCACTGCTATGATACACCTTTTGATTTCTTCCAAAACTTCGGAACATATTGGGATGAAATGGGTTGGGTTCGAATCGGGCACCAGCTCGAAGATTTATTCAAACGCCTTAAACAATATATTCAAACAGAAGGTTTTTCAAATGAAGAAATGATTGAAGGGTTTATGAAAATTGATTATTTACAAACTCAAAAACATAAGCCTCGTAAGCCTTGGTGGGACGATAAAGTAGAAAAGCAAGTCCGCTCTCATTACTATCAGCAAATGCTTGCTAACCCTTCTATTATGGGACAGGCTTTTGAAGCTGAACAGCTTGCTGAAAAAGAATTATACAAGCACACTATTTTAGAGATTCTTCCATTTGATTATATGTATTATAAACAAACGGGACAAATCAATGAAAAACCATCTGTTCTTCTTGCTTATTATGATCAAAAAGCAAACGACACAAAACTTTATTCAGCACCTGTAGAAGCATTTGGCCTTCCAATTGTAAGCTAAAACCTCGGATATCCGAGGTTTTTTCTTTAACATTCTTTTTTCTTGTTGCGCTCTTTATCAGACTTTGTCTTTCCTAAGGATTCATATATTTTAGCTGCGTTCGGATCGCCCATTTCCGCTCCGAATTCTTCTTGCAGTAATTGTTTTTGTTTTGCTTCGGTGCTTGCGATGTGCTTATTTTTCTGTTTATGTTTGCTCATGGTTACTTACCTTGCTTTCCTCTTTTAGAATTGCGGTTCGCGCCTTTAGCCGGCTCCTCGCCGCCAGCATATTCAGCAGCAAATTCTGCGTCTGAAAGGCTCTCTTTCGGTGTATTATTATTAGTCAGTGCTGATTTATATCCTACTTTACGCTTTGCCATCATGTATCCCTCCTATGCTTGGAAGCTCACTGAACTTCCTTTTCTTAGAATGCACCTTCTGATAAGCAATATAAGCAGAAAAAGCTGTAAAAAAAGCGATTGAAACATAACCAAATCACTCCAATCAACCGCTAGAAGCACCTGCATACATGAAAGCTACGTTCACCATCGTAATAAAAAAAACCGAACGAGCTTGATTTTCCATCAAAAATCAAACTCGTTCGAGTTTTCCTTCAACTAAAATAATTTTATTCCAGCCTCTTTTACCCAATAATAATACGTTCTTTCGGATAGTGATAATCCGGTCCAGACGTTGGACGGCGAAGCATTAAGATAAATGAAAACATACCGATTCGGCCAATGAACATTAAAATCATAATAACGCATTTACCGATGTCAGAAAGCCCTCCTGTAATGCCCATTGATAAACCGGTTGTCCCAAAAGCGGAACACACTTCAAACATAAGCTCAATGAGAGAAAAATGTTCTGTAATACTTAAAATAAGAAGAGAAATCGAGCAAATAATGACGGCTAACATCGATACAGCTACTGACTTAATAATGTCATCTTCATGAATTTCGCGGCGAAAGATTTTAATCGTCTTATTTCCCCTTACGTAGTAAAACAGGAAAAGAATATTTAATGCAAACGTCGTCGTACGAATTCCTCCCCCTACGGAACTCGGAGAAGCACCGATAAACATCATCGCGCTCATCATAATTAACGTAGGAAGTGAGAACTCATTAATATTCATAGTAGCTACTCCCCCGCTCCTTGTGGCAGCGGATTGAAAAAACGCATAAAAGAACGATTCATGCCAAGATTTATCTGCTAAAAATCCTGAATGCTCTAGCAAGAGAATCAAGATTGTTCCCCCTGCTAGCAACAGAAAAAACATGATTGTCGTGAGCTTCGTAAATAGCGAAAATTGAAATTTACGCTTATCTTTAAATGTTAGAAAATAGTGCTTAATTTCAATTAATACAGGGAATCCAATCGCTCCAAGCGTAATTAAAATAACGGTTACCACTTGCACAAAATAATCATGGGCATACGGAATAAATGAAGATCCTGTAATATCGAAGCCAGCATTTGTTGTAGCGCTGACAGACGCAAAGAAACCATGCAGAAACGCATCTGTCCAGCTCGAATAATAACGGAGAAAATGCAATCCTAAAACAATGGCGCCAATCAGTTCAATGGCAAAAATGATAAATAAAATATTTCTCATCAAATCAACTAATCCTGATAAACGGGATTGATTATGGTCTGTCATAATGAGCTGACGTTCCTTTAAACCGATTTTTTTACCTAAAATCATCCAAATAAATGTACTGAGTGTCATTACACCAATACCACCAATTTGAAAAATAAAAGCGAGCAAAAAATAGCCCGTCGTACTAAATGTATCCGGAGTAGAGACAGGCGTCAGCCCTGTTACACTTACCGCACTAACGGCAATAAATAAGCGATCAATAAATGCTAACTTCACTCCCGGCTTTAAAGCTTCTGGAATACTAAGCAATAAAAATCCAAGCGTAACAGCCACTATGTAAAATGTAACAATAATTTGAGCTGAAGACATCTGCCTTACTCGTCGTTTCCATGTTTGCGGCATAATCTGACATTCCTTTTTCGTTATAATACTAATAGTTTTCTTCTTTCTTCTCAAAGCATACTTATTGTTATACAGATAGCAATATCCATGTAAAAAATCCCATGCTTAAGAAGCTGACTACATTAGTATAAAAGAAGTCACCTCACTTGTCATTAGATATCATAAATCCCGTCAGCTGGCATAAAGAAACGTCATTCAACATTGTCTAATTACACAAAAAGACTTCTTCTCATATTGAGAAGAAGTCTTTATTTTATTTAGAACGTTTTTCTAGCCAATCGCCGATTGAAGGATATGTTTCCTTCACTGCTTTTGGACCAAATACAACAGATACGTGGCCTGTTTGCAGTAATTTATATTCTTTATCTTCACTCGAAACAGCGTCCATTAAAGCCGCCACTTGATGAGGCATCGCAATATGATCACGGCTAGCAGCAATGTTTAAAATATTAGCTTTAATATTTTTTAAATCTACTTTGCGGCCGCGAACTTCAAGTTCACCATTGATTAATTTATTTTGTTGATAGAAGTCACGAATCCACTGACGATAAGCTTCACCAGCAAATGGAATTCCGTCAGCAACCCACTTTTGCATTAGCTTCCAACTTTCAACAAAACGCTGATTTTCCGAACGGTCGACCAACGTTACATACGGACCGTAAAAATTCGTAATTGGCTTTAACATCTTGTTTCCAAAGTCAATCATCTCTGGAGGAATGTTTCCGAATGTATCCACTGCTTTATCTAAATTAAAGTAGCGATCGTCTAAAAATGCTCCGTATAAACCTGTATCTGAGAAGTCAAATGGACTTGTCATAAAAATTAAGTTTTTAATCGGTAAATCTTCATTTAACGCAGCAAAAATAGATGTCATAGTTCCGCCCATGCAGTAACCAAGAACAGATAAATCAGGAGATTTCGAAGTGCGCAGCACCTTTTTCGCCGCTTTTGGAATATAATCCACAATATAATCATCTAGCTTCATATTGCTATCTTCAAGGCCAGGAGTTCCCCAGTCAAGCAAATACACATCAAAACCACGGTTTAATAAGTATTCAACAAGGCTGTTTCCAGGTGTTAAATCTAAAATATACGGTTTATTGATCAGTGCATATACGAGTAAGATTGGTGTTTTATGAAGGTTATCTTTTACTGGCGTATAGCGATATAATTTCGCTTTATTCTTTTTCCAAATAACCTCTTTTGGTGTTAATCCAACTTCCGGTTCTGCTTCTGTTGTCATAATTTCATATGCACGCTTAAAACGTCTTGCAGAACTTTTATATTCACTTGGCATTGATTTGATTAATTTTTCCCACTCTTGCACGTAAGGAATTGCCACGAATATACACACCCTTTCATTTCATTAGTAGTTAGTTAACAAGCACAGCCCCGACAAAAGTCAGGGCCAGCATCTATTACATGTATAAGCCGCCGTTAATGTTTAACTGTTGTCCTGTAATGTACGCACCGTCTTTTGCTAAGTAAACAACTCCGCGTGCAATTTCTTCAGCATGGCCTAAGCGACGAGTTGGAATTTTCGCAACAATTTTTGCACGAACATCTTCAGGAATCGCCATCACCATTTCCGTTTCAATAAATCCTGGGCAAATTGCATTAACCGTTACGCCTGTCTTAGCTAGTTCAAGAGCTAATGACTTAGTGAATCCTAGCATACCTGCTTTAGCAGCTGAGTAGTTTGTTTGACCAAATCCACCCGCTTGACCAATAATTGATGAAATATTGATAACACGACCGCCTTCAGATTCTAAAAGATGCGTTAGCGCAGCTGATGTTGTGTTGTATACGCTATGTAAGTTTACATCAATTACTTTTTTCCAATCTTCTTCACCTAACTTCTTGAATGAACGGTCGCGCGTAATTCCAGCATTGTTTACTAGAATGTCTAATTGACCAAACGCAGCTTTCGTTTCTTCAATTAGGTGTTTTGCTTGATCTACATAAGACACGTCAGCTTGAACCGCAATAGCTTCTCCGCCGTTGTCTTTAATTTCTTTTACAATTGCTTCTGCAGATTCTTTACTGCTGTTATAGTTTACTGCTACTTTTACTCCATTAGAAGCAAGCTCACGTGTAATTGCTGCCCCGATACCTTTAGATCCGCCTGTTACGATTGCTACTTTACCTTGTAATGTTGTCATGAAAAATTTCCCCTTTGCTTCTTCAGCGATGATTTTTACTGTAAATACAGCAGTTAATGATGTTATAAAATCCCCGATACCTTACTTGCGAGCTGGCTGCTCTGTTTTTTGAGCATTTGATGGTTTTGCTTCAGCTTTAGCTTCTGCCTTTGGGTTTTCAGCTAATTTTTCTTGTTTTTCTAACAGCTGAGCCTGAAGCTGCTCACCTTGAGTTTTAATTTGTTTTTGAATAGTATCTTTTAACTCGTCTTGTGTTTTTTGTTGTCCTTCAAGAAGAGATAAAACTTTGTCGAGTTTTTTGTCTAACGATTTGACATCAGATTTCAGCTTAGTTACATCTTTTTTCAAAGCAGATGCACTTTCTTGCTTTGCTTCTAATTCATCAAAGCGATCGTCAAATTGCTCTTCTAACAACTCAACTTTTTCTTCCACATTGATGACTAATGACGCAACATTTGCTACATCTTCTTTTGTTGGTACATTTACTTGGTGCAGATAGCGCCCCGTTACTTCATTTACTGCCTGTTGGTATTGAAGGTTCATATTTAACACATTTCCCATGAGCTGGGAAAATTCTTCACGATTCATATTGTCCCCAATAACTTTACCCCAGTAAGATTCGGTTTTGTCATATACGTCTTTCCATGCTTGAAACGGATCAAATACTTTTTGCTGTTCCAAAACTCCATCTCCTTTCTTGTGTACGTTAAAAGTGATGGCTTTCAATATAGACACTTAATGTGACAAGCGACATATTAGAAGCTCTAAGTAAACGCAACCAATTTTGCGTTTATTTATTGGATAATGTAAATCTTTTCACAATTTACTTACCAACAAATTATAAATGTTATAAAAATTACCTACATGTACTATTATAAATTTGTTTTCCAAAATAAACAATTCTAAATCTTTGTTTATTTTTGAATTTTTTTGACGTTTTTTGTCGAAATCTTAAAAATCGTTCTTTTTTCCTGTATTTGAAAGACATATTTTAAAGTGTTGACAATTTTTTCATCTAGGTGTAAATTACACATATAGAAAACAAATTCTCTTTTTTCGAAGGGGTGATTACCTTGGGATCAAGTGAAAAAGATAACACCTCTAATTCAAACAACTTAGAAAAATCGATTAGCGGTGCACCAAAAAACTTCATGGTTCCTTTTCTTCTTTTAAGTTTAAGAGGTTGGAATCTACATGGTTATAAGCTCATTCAGCAACTAATGAGCTTTGGATTCACATCTGTTGATCAAGGAAATGTCTACCGCACGCTGAGACAGCTTGAAAAAGACAACTTGATTACATCGCAATGGGATACATCAGCTGAAGGACCTGCACGCCGGATTTATTCATTAACAGATGCCGGTGAACAATATTTAAGCATGTGGGCTAATTCACTTGAACAGTATCAAAACATGTTAGATTCATTTTTTCACATGTATACCGACATGTTGTTCCCTTTTAGCTCTTCTTCTTCTAAAAAGTCAAAAGAATCAAAAGAGGAAGAAAACGATTAAAGGGATTCACGCAGCACACCTGCGTTTCCTAATATAATGTTAAATTTCACGGTCAATCAGCGAGCGCGGAATGTTAGGTCTTTTACACAACTACGAATTTCTTCTTTAACGTTTTGTTCATTACGATAACTGTTCGCCAGACCAAATTATTCAAGGAGGAATTTGATTATGTCAACAGTAAAGTATGATACAGTAATTGATGCAATGTGGGAGCAATGGACAAAGGGGTTACAAAACATTGCAGAGGGAAACAAACAAATTGAGCAATGGACGTTAAAAGCACTTGAGCAACAGCAAGAGTTTGTAACAAAAGCAGTTGAACAACTTCAAGCAACAGATAAACAATGGAAAGCTGAATTAGAAGAGCTTCAACAAAAAACTGTTGAAAACTTACGCAAAACAGCTGGTAACGCTGTTGCCGATTCTTATGAAGAATGGACAAACCGCACGCATGAAGCATTAAATAAATTACAAGAGCTTTCTCTTAACCAAAGCAAATCAAGCTATTCTCTAGTAAAGCAAGCTCAAGAACAATATCATCAAGTAGTAACACAATTAGTAGAAGAGCAAAAGAAAACGCGCCAAGAATTCCAACACGTATCTGATGCATACGTAGAGCAAGTAAAATCTCTTCAAAAGTCATTTGCTCAGTCTCTTGAGCAATATGCAGTTGTAAAATAATATAAAAAAGCCCAGCTTTCAAAGAAGCTGGGCTTTTTTATACTTTCTTGCAAACCATTACCAGTATGCAAAATGGTTAACAACAAATAATACAGGTACAGCAGTGAACTGCTGTACAACTAAAAAAGGAGATGACTAATTATGGCTAGAACAAATAAATTATTAATACCAGGCGTAGAACAATTTTTAGATCAATATAAATATGAAATCGCTCAAGAGTTTGGGGTAACTCTAGGTTCTGACACTGCTGCACGCAGCAACGGTTCAGTAGGCGGAGAAATCACAAAACGCTTAGTACAACAAGCTCAAGCTCACTTAAGCGGCAGCACACAAAAATAAAACACAATTTCATAACATGGCTAAAAAAGGCACCTCGTGTGCCTTTTTTTCTTACATAATATAGTCTTTTAAGTATACGTAGTCCCCAGCCAATATAATAACCATCGCGATGATATATTTCCGGTTTCTTTCAATTGTTTTTCTGCTTACTTTGACATGTTTTTCAATCAAGCGAATAGGAAGCTGTCGCTTCAAAAACAGCTTATCTTTTAATTCTTTTTCATTGACGATAAAAGATGCAACTTCTACCGCATTTCCCCTTGCATCTTTATGTTTAGGAGACGTATTAATAATGTCTTCAAGAGTTAATTCAAACAATTTTAGCGTCTGAGAAAAATAAGTCATTTCCTCTTGAATATGTGATGTTTCGCTTTGCCTCTTATAGTTAGAAAGCGATATATCCCTTTCTACCTTACCTTGAATAAAACCTTCATTTTCAATTCGGCTATAGAGCAGCGTTTGATTTCGCTTTTCTTTTCGAATATAGTCAATTACTCTTCTTTTGATAATAAGTTCCGCAAATGCAAGCAGAGATCGTCCTTTTTGGATCGTATAATTTTCAATGGCTTCATTAAACGCAATTAGACCAATGCTAAATTCATCGTCAGCTTCACTTATATAACGTTTACATACAGCTGAAACAACTTTAGCAATAAACGGTTTATATTGTTGAATCATCTCATTATGTAATTGTTTATCCCCTTGCTGAATCGTCAGTACAAGCGTTTCAAGCGATGGAGGCGTTTGAACTTTTGTGAGCATTGGCTTCACCTCTTTTACTATACTCAGTTGCTTTATACCATGTTAATATCCATTCTTTTAATGACAAGCAGGGTTGAGAAGCCCTCTGCTCCTTTTAATTTCCCTTTATTATAACTCAAAATAGCTCAATTTTACCAATTAACATACATTTGAAATATATATTTATGAACTGAAATAAACTTCATTGAACTGAATTACTCCCCGCTCTGTTCTCTACAGAATATGAACAAAAAAGCAAAACATTCGAATATACAGTAATTAAACAATAGTTAGTTCTTTTACCCTTTCTCTAAACAATCTAAACTAGGTATTTTATCTTAATACAAAAACCGCGCCTTCAATGCGCATTGAAGGCGCGGTTTTTGTACACTATTGATTTTCAATTTTTTTCAACGATTCTTTTTCTTTCTCTGAGCCTCCAAGATCAGTTTGTTCTTTGTTTTCAGATAAAAACCAGCCTGAAGCTGCTATAGCAAGTAATACAATCCAAAATGTAATCTTCCACACTTTTGATTCAGGGAAGTGTTCATTAATAATACCTAACTCTGGATGAGCAAGAGTGTAAACTGCCAGCTTAACACCTACCCAGCCTACGATAGCAAAAGCAGCCGTTTCTAAGCCTGGGCGTGTATTTAATAGCTTGACGAACCAAGTTGCCGCAAAACGCATAATAATCAATCCCATAATTCCTCCGGCAAAGATCACCAGGAATTGTCCGCCATCGAGTCCTCCAATTTTAGGAAGATTTGTTGTTGGCAATGTAACGGCAAGAGCGACGGCAGCCAAAATCGAATCAACGGCAAAAGCAATGTCCGCTACTTCTACTTTTAAAACCGTCATCCAGAAACCTGAGCCCTTTTTCTCGTCTGCTTCTTTCACTTTTTCATGGTCGCCTTTTTTCACGTATCTCTTCACAATATGATTAATGGAAATGAACAATAAGTAAATGGCTCCTATAGCTTGAAGCTGCCATACGTCCACTAAAAATGAAATCAAAAACAGTGAACCAAATCGAAAAATAAAGGCACCGGCTAATCCGTAAAATAATGCTTTCTTGCGTTTTTCTTCAGGTAAATGTTTGACCATAATAGCCATCACGAGAGCATTATCCGCCGCCAAAATTCCTTCTAATGCAACCAGTACTAGCAATACCCATCCGTACTCTAACAAAAGCGATGCATCCATAAAAATCCCCTCTCGTTTCTTTATATAAGTTTATTTATCCTCATTACCGGAATAAAACACAAAAAGACCTTTGCCAAATATGGCAAAGGTCTTGCTAAGCATAATCATTATGCCAACAAAGCCGATGGAATATTCCATGTAATGACGACTTTGTTTCAGGTTTCCCTGACGCTACTCCCCTTTACTCCGTAAGAAGTAAATGTATTAAGTTGTTTTTATTTTACAAAAGGTCCAATGATAAGTCAATTAAAAGCTCTCTAACTTTTGTTAAGCTTTTGTTAAGCGTTTTAATACGTTTAAAAACGTTGAAATATGAATAGGCTTTGTTACGTATTCACTAAAGCCAACTAAAAAAGCTTGATCGATATCGCTTTGCATTGCGCTTGCACTGAGGGCAATTCGTGGAATATGCTTCAACTCTTTTTCCAGCTGAAGCTGTTTACATACCTCAAAACCATTCATATCAGGTAAATCAATATCAATTAAAATTATATCCGGTGAAATGGACTCGATCAGCCCGATGCCAGTTTCTCCTGTTTTGGCAACTAAGAGCTTAACGTTCTTATATGGAGAAAGAATCGATTGCATAAGCTCAATATTAGTGTCGTTATCCTCAATATACACAATCGATATCGGCATGGAAAAACCTAAAAACGTCTCTGCTGCACCTGCGTTAGCCAAAGGTTCAGGAACAGGTGAATGTACTAAGGGAAAACGAACCCAAAATGTACTGCCTTTTCCTTCTTCACTTCGCACTCCGCATGTTCCATTCATTAAGACAACAAGCTGCTTTACAAGCGCCAACCCAATACCTGTTCCGTCTTTTTCTAGTCTATTCACACGGTAGAAAGGCTCAAAAATCCGATTTAATTCCGAAGCTGGAACTCCAAAGCCTCTATCTTCAATCGAAATGGTTACGTGATGTTGATTGATGTCAGTATAGATAGTTATATCGCGATAAGCAGGTGAATATTTAATAGCATTGGTAAGCAGATTTAATAAAATTTGCTGAAACCGAAGTTCATCTACTTTAACAAAGACTTCCTGAGAAGCGTGAAAGCGGGTATAAAGTATACTATGCTTATCTTTTGCTAATGGTTTCATAATTTTAAGCGCGTCTTCAATCGCTTCTTTTACCGACACTGGTTCAAGATTAATAGCTAAATGACCCGATTCAATTTTCGATAAATCAAGCGTTTCGTTTATTAAATAAAGAAGATGATTACCTGCTTTTAAAATTTTTCGTATACGATTTAATTGTTTTTCCGTTAAATCTTTTTCTCCTTGCTCTTCCAATATCTGCGCATAACCTAAAATACTGTTTAAAGGAGTACGAAGTTCATGGCTTACTTTTGATAAAAACTCAGACTTAGCTTGATTTGCCTTTTCGGCTTCTTCTTTTGCTATAATCATTTGCTGATTGGACTGAAGCAAATCTTGTTCTTGTTCCTGCTGCTTCGTAATATCATAAAATGTCACAACTACGCCTTTATAATATTTGCTTTCTTGAAGAGGTTCAGCGTTCACCGAAAGCCAAGTCAATTTTTTCTCATTTAAATAAATACCCATGACTGTATTTCGCACAGGCTCTTTTGTATGAAGACACCTGACCGACGGAATGTCTTCTAATGCAAAAGGCGTGCCGTCAGCATGAATAATTTCCCAGTCTAAACCAAACGGATTAACCGACAGAATTTCATCGTAAGCCACATTCAGGATTTTAGCAGCGTACGCATTAGCAGCAATTAAATTTCCTTCAAGGTCATGAAATACAACCCCTTCTGACATCGTAGATAGAACGGAGCGATACATGCTTTCACTTTTGGCCAGCTTTTCTCGCGCTTCGTGAAGATCTGTAATATCTACCATAGAACCAATAACTTCTTTTACTTTGCCATCGTAAATATGAGGCGTTAACTTTGTATAGTAAGCAAAATTATTCAAAATCCCTTCATATGACACTTTCTCTCCTGCCCATGCTTTATCATAATAAACTTTACTTTTTTCCGCATGGCATTCAGGTAAAAACTCATCAAGGGTTTTGCCGACCACGTCCATTTCCTCATATCCCATTTGACTAACCATGTTACCTTCACACATCGTATGAATATACCCGTTACCGCTTTTCACAAATTTAAAAATAGCGCCATCTTGCTGTGAAAGCGTGCGTTTTAAATCTTTTTGTAAATCTATAAGCTGCTGTTGAGCCATTTTTCGATCTGTCACATCTTTAGCAATGACGTAACTGCCTTTAATTTGATCATGGACAATAATGGGCATTTGCGTTACTTCAACGTATACAGGCTGATTATCCTTACGAATTAGCGTTGCCTCATAATAAACAGAGTTTCCGTTCAGGGATTTCCACATATATTCTTCAGCTTTTTCAGCTTCTCTGAACATATGAGAAAATGGAATCTTTTCCATTTGATTTAACGTGTATCCAGTTAGTTCCGTTCCTTTTGGATTAATCGTTTGAATATTGCCGTACAAATCAACCGCACACACAATGTTGGGGTTGTAGTTAAAAAGAGATTGATAATACTCTTCTTTTAATTGACTGTCTCTCACTTCTTCCTGACGTTTAAAAGCAGCAACAAGCAAGAAGACAATGAGTAGCGTAATCGTGATACTTGCAATAATATTGGAAAACGGTGCTTGATACGGCAGCCACTGGCCCCATTTTCTAGCAACCGAATGTGCAATATGCAGCTTCATTCCACACATACTAATGAAGTGCATAACTGAAATACCAATACCTAGCAAAATAGAACTGACAAGTTTAAGAAAGGGATTAGCTTTGACGCTTTTCGAACGAAAAAACAAGTGCATAGCATAAAATGCAACGAACAGAGCAACGATAATAGAAAGCAAAACAGATAGCAAGACATAATGAATGTGCGCTTCTGTTTCAATTGCCGCCATTGCAATATAATGTGTACCGAGAATACTGCTTCCCAGAATAAGTCCTGACCATACCGACGTACCCCATTTCCAAAATGTCCAAAACGCACCTAGTGATCCGCTAATCGCTATTATTAAAGCAAGGACAGAAAGTACAACATCAAAATGAAAGCTAACAGGAACATAATAAGCAAGCATCGCAATATAATGCATCGCCCACACTCCAAGCCCCATTGAAGCCGCTGACAGTGTAAGCCACAAATAATTGTTCCGCTGTTTGTTTATCATTTTGCTCATAATATCAAGTGCTGTATAAGAGGCAAGAATCCCTACAATAACAGCCAGAAATACCGTAAATTCATTATAGTGACCAGTAATTGAAATCATTTTCTTTCCTTTCAATTCAACTTTACTTTCTCTATCTAACTTTCCTCACAAGAACTATATGGATATCAGTCATTCCCAAAGCAGACATATAAAATAGACGAAACTCACACAAGCTTCGTCCTTTTATCAACATGATTATTTTTAGAAGCAGCAGCATCTCTTAATTCGTCATTAACTGATGCAGCTGTTTTTGAACGTCTTGAATTTTTAATTTTGAAATGTGAGCATATTCCTCAATTTCTAAGAAATAAACAAGATATGTCTCATTTTTTGGCGTAATGTGCGAAACCTTTTGTAAATTTACAATATAAGACCTATGTGTTTGACTAAACACAGAAGGATTCAAATACATATAGATATCACTAATATTTTCATACGTTTCATAGACACGTGATTGAGTATAGATTAAACATTTTTTCCCAGATTTTTCAATAAAAATAATTTGATCAATTGGAATGTAATAAGTAGATCCATTAAATTTTACAGGCAGTCTTTTTAATTGATTTTTCTCATTTCCAATGGAGTTTTTGGCCCGCTCTAGCGCCATATAAAGCCTTGTTTTCTCAATCGGTTTTACAATGTAGTCCAGTGCCGACAGTTCAAACGCCTTCACAGCAAATTGATCATAGCCGGTGATAAAAATGAACTTTAAATTTGGCTTAATGCGCAGGCACTTCTTTATAGCATCTACGCCGTTAACTGTAGGCATATTAATGTCTACGAGCAAAAGATCTGGGCTCTTAGCCATCACTTCTTGTACAAGCTGCTCTCCGTCTTTACAAGTTCCAATAACTTCAAATTCCGGAAGCTGTTCTATAAAATAATCTAAAATTTCAACCGAATCTTCATTATCATCGGCAATAATTAAGTTAATTTTGTTCATCCTGACTCCCCCTAGGATACAATGTTAAAGTATTGTACGAACTATTGCCCATTTTGTTTTATGCATGTCTACACATAATTATAGTGTTTTTATTTTGAGAGGAATGATCTACACGGATGCTAACCGTTAATGAAACGTATAACGATTGTTCATGGGGAATATTGCAATAATTGTAGGCTTTCTAGAAGAAGAAATAAAAACCGTTTATCTATTGTCATTTATTTTCCTAACAATGATTTAATACCCTTTTTATAACCTGTAAATCAGCATGCCAAAAATCTTTATTCGAAATTTCCAATAAAGGTGACACGATCTTCTTTTCAATCATTTTATCTTCTCTTACTATTAAAACATGTTCTGCGTTCTTTCTCCCGTACTTTTATTGTTTTTTTTACTTTTCATTCAAGGTAATTAATTACATATTATCCTTAATAACCATGTATTTATGATTTCACCATAATAATTTAGGTATTTTTTATTCATTTTATTATAAAAATTTTAGCATACAACGTTATGAACTTACATATGTATTCCGAACTAGTTCCTTTTAAAACTATGATTATTATACTATTTCATAGTATAAATTACGTATATTTAAAGGTGCAGACTTCCATTCCTTTAAGAGTTCAAAGCTATTTATTTGTAAAATAAATCAATTCATTGCTCTTTAAAGGTTAAATAAACCTAATTATCCATCTATTATTTGTAAAAAAACAGGCCGAAAGTGATACTTCGGCCCGTTTTAAATCGATTTCTTATTTCTCATTTTTTACAATTTGCTGTGCTTGTTTCGATACAAAGAAGCGACCTTTTTTGTCTTGTACCACCACGCTGTCCATTTGAATCTCTTTTCCATTTACAACAGCAATATTTTTATTGACTGGGAAGCGTACCGTTCGCTTATTGTTTGTAACAACCAGCACGGGATTATTTTTGTCCTTTAAGTCAACCGCTACATTTGAGCCTTTAAAAGCTTTATTTGCTTCAATAAATAATTCGTCTGTTAACTCATTTAAGTTAATGTTCATTGACTTAGCCATATGTTTGGCAATATCCGTATTATCAAAGTGCCCCGTTGGTCGATTTACGCCGTATGAGTATAAAAATACATCCTCACCCGTATGACCGCCTGTTGTAAATCCAAGGTTTGCTCGGTTGGCTAATAACTTTGATAGTGTAGCACTGATTTCTTTTTTATCCTTTGCTTTAGTCAGCTGCGATTCTTCCTCTGGAGTTAGATTTGATAAACCATACAAAGCAGCTACTTCTTCTTTATTTGATAAATCTTCTTTTAATTTAGACGTAGCACCTTCTAATGTCATTTTTGCTTTTTTTAATGGATCAATATAAGCGGAAACAGGTGTGGTATCGTACCCTTTGGTTGTATTGGCATTACCGATTGAAAGACCGCTGTTTCCATGATCAGCAATCGCAATAACCATCGTATTTCCATCTTTTTTAGCGAACTCTACTGCTTTGCCCACAGCTTCATCAAACGCTAACACATCGCTAATCATTCCTATTGGATCATTCGAATGAGCTGCCCAGTCTGGTTTGCTTCCTTCAACAAATAAGAAAAAACCATCTTTGTCTTTTGATAATGTCGTTATTGCTTTATTTGTCATTTGAGATAGCTTTGGCTGTTCCGCTTTTGTTTGTGGTCGATCCATATCATATGCTAAGTCTCGATCTGCGAAGCTCCCCCAGATTTTTTTAGCGTTTGACTGCTCTAATTCATTTTTATTTTCCACAAAGTCATATCCTCTTTTGTTCAATACAGTGACTAAGTTTTCACCGTCTTTTCGACTTTTATCCTCTTTTCCTGGAAGAAGAGATTGCTTGCCTCCTCCCAGCACTACATCAATGTTTTGATACACTTGCTGCTCGGCTAGCGTTTGAAAATCATCACGATTATAATTATGGGCTGAAAAACCAGCTGGTGTGGCGTGCTGGATTTCAGATGTCGCCACAATTCCTGTCGCGCGCCCTGAAAGCTTGGCTCCTTCTAGAACGTTTGCTACCGGACGAAATTGCTCCTCTTTTTCTACTGGTTTAACCCCAGGCGTATTCACTACCGAAGGCAGCACACCTACATAACCTGAATTTGATTTATTTCCTGTTGCTAAAGCAGTAGCTGCCGGAGCGGAATCTGTAATGGCAGATTCTGCCGAATACGCACGGACTCCTCCTGCCATCAGCTGATCCATATGTAACGGTTTTCCTTTGTACCACCTTGCGAGTGTAGTAGCATTTGAGCTCGTCCCGTCCATTACCATCATAATGACATTTTGGGGCTTCTTAGCTGGTTTATGCTCCACTTTTGCTTCCGTTTGAATAAGTGAATTCCCTAAACCAAACGAAGCCAAAGCTACCGCCCCTGCCAGTGTAATACCTGCTAATTTTTTTCTCATATAAATGTACCCGCTCCTTTATGTGATTGTCTTTGACATTTCTAAAGTTATCATTCAAACGTAAATCCAATGTTTATCCACTGTAAAAGAGTGTAAAGTTTGTCTTTATATTCTTCCTTTTTTCTTAAGAAAAAATAGTCGAATAAAAAGGAAGTACATGAACAAACTACCAGTAATAGAAAGTCATGCGAGGGGAACGGTTATGTTTAAACATTTATTTAAAAGAAAAAATGCAGACAATCAGCCTAAAAAATCACTGGATGAACTGATTAACCAATTTAAAAAATCAAGTGATTTTATGACATTAGCCATTGGCTCGCAGCATCGAAAATACATCATTACTTATTTTAAGCAGCTGGTCAACATGCAAAGTGTTGAAGATAAAATACTCGAGCCTTTTCAAAAACTAGACTTCACGTTAAGCAGTGTACATGAAGTCGAAAATGTTCTGCCTATTGAAGATATTTCAATTACAAAAGATACAAAGGAAATTTTAGAAAAGATGCTGCGCGGCTACGTGATGTTTCAATTGCATAAAGACGATAAGCTAGTAGCTCTTATTAAAGTTCAAAGCTTTGATACAGGATTTCGGAAAGAAAATGAAACGGAAAACGAGTTCAGCGTCGTCGGTCCTAAAATTGGTTTTGTAGAGGATTTAGATGTCAACCTCTACTTAATGAGAAAAACGGTTATTTCCGAAAACCTTATTTTTAAAGAACTTACCGTAGGAAATAAATCGAAAACGCGCGTGGTGCTTGTTTACTTAGAAGGCGTAACGAATCCTCAGCACGTAGACACTATGACGCAGCGCCTTGAAGATATAGATTTTGACGTCATTTTCGATAGTACGATGCTTGATCAATTAATTTCTGATAATTCTTCTACGGCGTTTCCGCTCTTTTTAACAACAGAACGCATTGATCGTGTCTTGTTTAGCCTGTTAAACGGGCAAGCTGCCTTCTTTTCGAGCGGTTCCCCTTACGCAGTTACGGGACCGTCAACGTTGCTTGACTTCTTTATTTCACCTGAAGACTACTATTTACCGTGGGTTCTAGGTTCATTTTTCCGAGTTATTCGTATTTTAGGCGTCTTTTTCTCTATTTTTGCTACGCCTCTTTATGTGGCTATTGTTACTTATCATTATGAGATGCTTCCAAAGGATCTGCTTGGGCCTATTATCTTTTCAAGGACAAACGTTCCTTTTCCACCTGTTATCGAAGTACTTTTTTTAGAAGTTACTATTGAACTGCTTCGAGAAGCCGGAGCCAGACTTCCAACAAAAGTAGGGCAAACACTGGGAATCGTAGGCGGGATTGTTATTGGACAAGCAACAGTAGAAGCTGCGTTAACGAGCAATATTTTACTTATTATTGTTTCACTAACAGCCTTGGCTTCTTTTACAACACCTATTTTTAAAATGTCTAACACCATCCGGTTATTACGTTTTCCGTTTATTTTGTTTGCTACTGCGTTTGGTTTAGTCGGCATCACGTTTGGCTTTTGTTTCTTGCTGGTTCACCTGCTTCGTTTAAAATCTTTGGGCATGCCTTATCTTGTTCCTATCTTTCCATTCCGCCCAAGAGAATACCGTGATACTTTTTTGAGATTGCCGTATAGTCATACAGCTAAGCGCCCAAGCTACTTGCATCCTTTAGAGCGCTTCCGCTATAACCCTAATAAAGCGAATAAGGCTAAAAGAAAAAGTAATTTAGATAATGAGTAAAGCGGGGAAACGTCATGAAGAGAATACTTATTTTATGCACTTGCCTTACTTTCTTAACGAGCTGTGCAGACCGTGAAACAATTGACGAAATTCAAGTAGTCAACTCCATAGGATATGATTATATTCCTCAAAGTAATAAAGTCAGAGGAACCATTTTATACCCTATCTATAAGTACGGCCCAACGGAAGAACCAAGTATTATTGCGGCTACTGCTAATTCATCATTTGATATTCCACTTCTTTTAAACAATAAATCATCTCTCCCAATCGCTTTTGGGCAGCTAAGGAGCATCGTCATGGGAAAAGAATTTGCAACACATGGCGTAAATGAATTAGTAAATACAATTGCTAGAAATCCAGACCTTGGACGTAATATTAAATTAAGCATTGTAGATGGCAACGCACATGAATTATTGAGTTCTGTTACAAAAAAGAAGATTAAAGACTATCAGTTTATTTCTAATTTGATTGAACAAAATATCCGAACAGAAAATTTGCCTAACACCAATTTACAAATTTTTTTATTCAGTTTTTTTAGTGACGACCGCGACCCGTATTTGCCTGTTTTAGCGCAGCAAAAAGATGCCATCAAATTAAAGGGCCTAGCGCTGTTTAAAGACCAAAAAGTCGTTACAACCATCGGAATGAAAGAAACATTTTTATTTAAGCTGCTAACAAGCGGAACAAAGCACGGCCGCTACTCTGTAAAAATTAAAGAAAATGGCCGTGAAAGCGAAATCGTTCTACAAAACTTGCGCACTAAAACAAAGTATGAAATTAAAGGAAATCATCAAAATCCAAGTATCGTCGCGCACTTAACTATCGATGGCCTTGTAAGAGAGTTTCCTGGATGGGTGGATTTAACAGACCCGGCTCGTATTAAAATGGTTGAAAAAACGCTCCAAAAAGACATTGAAAAAGATGGAGACGCATTTATTAAGAAACTTCAAAAGCATAAAGTCGATCCCATTTGTTTTACAGATTATGTTCGAAGTAAAACACGCGGGTTTAACAGTGAAGAATTCAAAGCCCAATATCCGGATATGAATATTGAAGTAAAAGCTCGTGTTCATCTTATTCAAACCGGGATTAGCAACTAGGAGGAAGAAAAGATGCATAATACAATTAAAGAAGAAAATCAAGTTTCCCCTTCTTTTCTTTTTTTTCTAGTGCATTCTACGCAGATTGGCGTTGGGATACTAGGATTTCAGCGTCTTATTATTAAAGGAGCTGGTTATGAAGCTTGGATATCCATTATTCTTGCTGCAATTAGCATCTGTATTTTATTAGCGATGGTTTTTAATATATTAGTCCGTGAAAACAGCGATATTATCGATATTCACCGGTTGTATTTTGGTAAATACCTTGGAGGAGCTTTAACTCTTGCGGCGTCAGTTTATTACTTCATCTTTGCGTTAACAATTTACCGAACGTACGTAGAGATTTTACAAATATGGATGTTTCCACAGCTTGAAACATGGGTTGTATCACTTGTTTACTTACCTATTATATACTATACAGTTTCCGGTGGATTTCGTGTAATTACTGGAATTGCTTTCTTTGGGGTCATGCTTCCCTTGCCGCTCGCACTTGCCTTGATTTACCCGTTAAAGTATGGGCACATTAATAATTTATTTCCCTTGTTTGATCACACGATATGGGAATTTTTGATTTCGACTAAAGTGATGACCTTTGAGAATTTAGGATTTGAATCCGTGCTTTTTTTCTATCCTTTTATAAAAAATGGCGCTACTAGCCAAAAATGGGGGCAGCTTGGCGTTTTGTTTAGCACTTTTTTATATTTGTGCACAGCATTAGTGTCATTTGCCTACTTTAGCCAGGGACAGTTAATGCATACGATCTGGCCGACTTTAACGATGGCCAAAATTATTGAAATTCCATTTTTACAGCGTTTTGAATATATTTTAATTGCTCTGTGGCTTATAGTTGTCCTTCCTACGATTGCTGTCAGCGTATGGTGTACAATTCGTGGATTTAGTAAAACATTTAATAAGCCACCTACAATTTTTCTCATATTAGTTCTCATTGCCCTTCTTGGTTTTTCTATTTTCTTTGATGATCGAGAAACCATCGATCAGCTTAATACAAGATTATCCATAACCGGCTTTTACTTTATTTATGGCTACATTCCTTTCCTTTTTCTCTATAGTCTAATTCGATCAAAAATAAAACAAAAGAAAACACAAAAAGAAGAGCGTGAGCCAACTTTAAGTTGAATCACACTCTTCTTTTTTCATACTATCTTATTTGTTAAATAAAACAGCGTATTCCCCGTATCCTTCTTTTTCTAAATCTTCCTTTGGAACAAAGCGAAGAGCCGCTGAGTTGATGCAGTAGCGCAGGCCGCCTGCATCTTGCGGACCATCATCAAATAAATGACCTAAATGAGAGTTAGCCGTTTTGCTTCGTACTTCTGTGCGAACCATATTGTGACTAACGTCCATATTTTCTTTTACTTCATCTTTATTAATCGCTTTTGTGAAAGATGGCCATCCACATCCGGCATCATATTTATCAGTTGAACTAAACAATGGCTCTCCCGATACAACATCTACATAAATACCCTCTTCTGTATGATCCCAAAATTCATTGCGAAACGGCGGTTCCGTTGCATCATTTTGAGTCACTTCATATTGAATAGGCGTTAAGGTCGCTTTCAGCTGCTCGTCGCGTCCGAAGTCTTTCCAGTTTTCTTTAATGAAACGATCACGTCCAGACCCGCGTCGATACATGGCATAGCGGAATTTATTTTTCTTGTAGTAACCTTGATGATATTCTTCCGCTTCATAAAACGGTTTTGCGGGTAAAATTTGTGTAGCAATTGGCTCAGCGAAGCGACCGCTTGCTTCTAATTGGCGTTTGGATTCTTCAGCTAGCTCCTTTTGATGTTCATTGTGATAAAAGATAGCTGTCCGATACGAGTCGCCTCGATCGGCAAATTGTCCACCTGCATCCGTGGGATCGATTTGTGGCCAGTATAGTTCTAAAAGCTTTTCATATGGAAAAACTTCTGGATCAAATGTAATTTGGACCGCTTCATAGTGGCCCGTTGTTTCTGAACATACTTCTTTGTACGTCGGGTTCTCTTTGTGACCGCCTGTATAGCCAGATACAACTTTTATAATCCCTAGCTGTTCATCAAATGGCTTCACCATACACCAAAAACAGCCTCCGGCAAAAGTTGCTACTTCATATTTTTCTGTCAAAAAGATGACCTCCTTCATGTGTTCTTTCTATTATTATACGCTGATTTTATGTTCTCACCAACTAACTTGCTCTTTGTCCTCTTTGCATTTTAAGACAAAAAAATAATCAGCAAAGCCAATGTTCACTGATTATTTTTTTCACATTTAAAGCGCTTTATTTTTTATTATCTTTAATTTTGTGGAACAGTTTATTTACCGTTTCAATTTCTTTATCTGTAAAATGCTCAAAACGCTCCAGAAAATACGCTCGTTTTTTTTCTTGAATCACATTAAAAATATCTTGCCCTTCCTTGGTCAGTTCAATATCAATAATACGTCGATCGCTTTCAGACCTTTTACGTATAATGTAGCCTTTTGACAACAGCAAGTCGGTTACTGCAGTAATGTGGCTTGCTGACACTTGAAGGTACTTTGATAAATCAGTTGATCGCTGTCTGCCTGAATCAACCAGCATACGAAGCACCATAAATTCATTTGTTGATAGCTCTGAATTGTATACTTCATTAATCTCTTGGCGAAGCTGTCTGAACACAAAGCGAAACAGCGTCTCCATTTCTTGAACGAGCTCTTCTCTTTTTTTCACTTGTCACTCTCCTTTTCGTTATCACATGATAACGAATATGTATTTATGAAAGTATTTTACTTTCTTAACTTAATTAGTTTTATCAAATTACTAAGCGTTTCGTCAACCATTATTGAGATTTTTTTCCACAAATCTGTACAAATTGATGTATTTTTCATAAAATTCCATAAAAAAAGCAATTTACCCTTATGGTAAATTGCTGCTAATAACTAAAAATACCGGTTAAAAAGCTTCTCCATCTTGGAACAGGCTTTTTGGCTTTTAAGCTATCTTCGTTTTTTAACTGACTTTCAAGTTCAACTACTCGATTTTCTAATTTCGTAATTACTTTATTTAATCGATCAATTTCTGAGCGATGCTCTAAAATTTGAAATGTCACTACTTCTCCCGCTTTTTCTTCCGTACGCTTTTCGTTTTCAATGAGTCTCAAAAAAAGCTGATCAAGCTGCTTTTGCATGTCTTGCGCACGTTCATCAGATATAACAACTTCCTCTTTCTTTACTACTTTTTCTACCACTTTGACAACGGCTTGACGATTGCGTTTTTTTTGAAAGCTCTTAAGTGCCTCAATATTTTCTTCTGAAAACTCACAGTGTCCCGATTCATTTCTTTCTAACTCGATATCCGCCATCTTAACCCATTTTAATACCGTACTTGGATGTATTCCCAGCGACCTTGCCACATCTACTGTTTTCATCGTCATGCTCCATCCCTCCATTTTTTTCATTTACTAGCCATTTCGAGAGAAACCTTTAAATCCCTTCATACGTGACAAAACTAGTATGAATTCGTCAAAGAAAGCGGACGTTCAACAAATGAAGAAAATGCTGTCATTATTCCTTAGAAAAACTCGTACAATCCTTCTACCAAAAGCAGCCGGGCTTTGAAAGTTCATCAGCGCTTGGATATTCCCCAACACAAAATATTCTCTATATAACCATTTTATGTATTTTCCCCCTTTTACTCACTTTAAAACATAGCTCCTTGTAGCGGTATGAAGGATACCCACATCTGACGTACATCCCTGCTTTGGAGACATCAGTTTTATGAGGTGCTTTACATACTTTTTATAGAATGAGGAATCTCTTCTATTATAATAGGCTGCAATTATCTCACTCTCCGTTCTTTCTACATTCTCTTTCACATTCTATTTTCCTACAAAAAAGACCGCTTTTCAGCAGTCTTTTACCCTTTACCAAGCACCCAGCGGCTTTTGGTAAACATCGTATAACCAATCGCAAATAAAACAGCCGTACAAATCGACAAGCTTCCTATATTCAAGGTGAATATTCTCACGTTGCTTCTGTTGTGCATCAAAGTAAGAATCAAGCACATTCATGGGGAATACATATGAATATTCACTTAGATTCCCCTTTATTGCAGCTACCGTTAAAGCACCTTGATCAAATGAATCTCATCATGAATTTACTGCATAATGCTTTAGAAGCCGCTCATTCTTCCGAAAAGAAGAAAGTAACGGTTTCAAGCATGATTCGAAGTGGCATTTACATTTTAGAAATCAGCAATTCTACTGCTCTCCTTTGTCAAGGGAGCGTCAAGATCATTTGTTTACTTCTTTTCATGTTACAGAAAAGCAAGAACGTCACGAAGGCCTTGGCACGTGGATTATTTCTGAACTTGTTTCCAAATACCATGGGCGCTTAGAATATACCTATCAGGATTTAACTCTTTCCATTAAAATAAAATTTCCGATAGTTGTTTCGTCAAAGCAAGCAACATAGCCGCTGTAGCCTAAGCGGCTTTTTTTCGTATGAGCCTCTTCTATACGTACACACTATAAAAAGCACCGAAAAAAAGAAATATTTCACACTCGCTTTAGCTCTTTTATCATCACTTTTTTAGTTTTTGATTTTTTATATGCAAATCTATTGCATTTAAAGCAAAAAACGAATATTATATATCATGTTGCTTTTAATGTTCGTTATTTTTGGAGGTTACTTATGTTTAAGTTAAAAGAATATAACACGGATGCTAAAACGGAGATTTTAGCTGGTATTACAACGTTTTTAACAATGATTTATATTGTAATTGTGAACCCAGTTATTTTGTCCAGCGCCGGTGTTCCTTTTGATCAAGTATTTACAGCTACTATTATTTCAGCAGTCGTAGCTACATTATGGATGGCTCTTGCAGCTAACTATCCAATCGCTATCGCTCCCGGCATGGGAATGAACGCATACTTTGCTGCTTTAGTTGTTGGTTCAAATGGAAGTATCGATTATGCTACTGCTTTTTCAGCTGTATTTGTAGCGGGTATTATCTTTATCATCCTATCGTTAACATCGTTTCGTGAAAAATTAATTGAAGCTATTCCAAACAATTTAAAGCACGCGATTAGTGCTGGTATCGGTTTATTTATTGCTTTTATCGGTCTTCGTTCAGCTGGTATTATCGTTGCGAATAAATCAAATTTAATTGGACTTGGTGATTTGCAGTCAGAAAAAGTAGTTTTAACACTGATTGGACTTGCGATTACAATCATTTTATATACACTAAATGTAAACGGCGCTTTATTCTTCGGTATGATTATTACAGGATTAATTGCGTTCTTTAGAGGACAGCTTTCATTTGATAAAGGTCTATTTGCTGCTCCTCACCTTCCAGACGGCTTAATGATTTCAAATCCTTTTGCTGCTTTTGGAGATGTTATTCATCATGATTTGTACACAGTTGTCTTTTCGTTCTTACTTGTTACAATTTTTGATACAACAGGTACAATGGTAGGAGTAGCTCAACAGGCCGGTCTTATGAAAGGTAATAAGATGCCTCGCGTGCGTCAAGCATTGCTTGCTGACTCATTTGGTACAACGATCGGAGCTTTATTTGGTACAAGTCCAACAACTGCTTACGTTGAATCTTCATCTGGGGTGGCAGCAGGCGGACGTACAGGTCTAACGGGTGTGACGGTAGCCATTTTGTTTATTGTTGCAGCGTTCTTTAGCCCGGTTGTAAGCTCGGTTTCTGGCGTAGCAGCCATTACTTCACCTGCCTTAATTATTGTTGGAAGCTTAATGATGGGTGCTGTAGCTAAAATTAATTGGAATGACTTTGATGAAGCATTCCCTGCCTTTTTAGTTGTTCTAGCAATGCCTCTTACATCAAGTATTGCAACAGGAATTGCACTTGGCTTCATTTCTTATCCGTTAATGAAGCTGGTAAAAGGGAAAAGTAAACAAGTTCATCCGCTTGTTTATGTCTTTGCTGTTTTATTTCTCTATCAGCTCATCTTTTTACCGCATTAAAAAAGCTTGGAGATCATCTCCAAGCTTTTTTTATTGAAAGTGATTGTTATTTTCTTTTGTTTGATAAAGATAATTCTCCATATAGATTTGTTCTGCATCAGAAGCATTCTTTATCCCTTCTTCTGGATCTAGCTCAATACTTCTCTTTTTAGCTATATAATCCACTAGCGCTCCAAATCCTAAAAGACCGCCTATGATTCCAGCAAATACAATCCATATTGGCAATCGCTTCACTTCCCTTTCCCTTTAATGATATCATTATTAGCAAAACAGTTAAATATTAACATACTTTCTTTACGTGTAAATAAAAAGCTTTTTACCAAATATACGTAAAAAACTTCTTTGTATTTGATATACTAAACTCATGGCATGTTCTACAGAGAAAGGGGCTTAATTGCATATGAACAAACAGCTTGGAACGTTAATGTTTGTCATTTTCATGGTATTTGTCGGCTTTGGAGTGATTATTCCAATCGTACCTGAAGTTATTCGTGCCACGGGTGCAAGCACAGTTAATTTAGGGATACTAATGGCTAGCTATTCGATCGCATCTTTTATTACTGCACCTTTTTGGGGGAAGCTTTCAGATGTAAAAGGCCGTCGCCCCATTTTACTTTGGGGGTTACTTGGCTTTAGCGCAAGCTTTTTTCTTTTTTCGGTGGCACAAAACTCTCTAAGCCTGATGTATACCTCACGCATCATCGGAGGTTTGTTTGCAGGAGCTGTTATTCCTTGCGCTTTTGCATATGCTTCTGATAGTACAGATGAAGAAAACCGCATGAGGGCAATGGGACTATTAGGAATGTCGATTGGCTTAGGCTTTATTTTTGGACCGGCATTAGGCGGTGTCCTTTCATCTTTCGGCCTGTTTGTTCCCTTCGTTATCTCTGGTATCTTGTCACTGATTATGACAGCGTTCTCATTCTTTACGTTAAAAGAATCTTTACGAAAAGAGACGGCTGATAAGGTACAGACATCCAGATGGCATGACTTCACGTCAGATTTTCAAGGAGCCATGAAGTATTTATATGTTCTTTCTTTTTTAGCAACCTTTACGCTCGCTGGATTAGAAGCTACTTTTCAATTTTTTCAAATAGCGAAAATTAATGCTACTCCTACAACAATCGGATGGATGTTTATGGCGAGTGGCTTAACTCAAGCATTGATTCAAGGCGGTGTACTGCAGCGATTTAAAAAAGGAAATGAAAAAAAACTGATGGCTATTGGCCTGCTGGTTTCAGCAATAGGATTTACGTCTATTTTGTTATCTTCCAATGCCGCTAATGCTACCTTATTTCTGTGCATATTTACAGCAGGAAATGCCCTTATTCGTCCTTGTGTTCTCTCATTAATTACGATGAGAACCAAAGTAGGATACGGCTCTGCTTCGGGGCTAACTGCTTCAATGGATAGCTTAGGGCGTATTTTTGGTCCTCTGCTTGGTGCATTTGCCTTTAAACTTAATATGACGCTGCCTTTTATTATCGGAGCGATTGTCGCTTTAGCTGCTTTACTTCTGATTCAGCGCCATACGGCCCTAGATTATTCTGAGCAAACACTTTCATCGTAAAAGCACCTGTATTAGGTGTTTTTTTTCATTGTCACTAATACAAGGTTATCAGCAGCTACAGTATGTTTTATAATTGAAAACTGATGGGCTTCGTATAACTTAATCGCAGGTGTATTTCGCTCGGCTGTGGACACCATACATTCACATTCTGAATATCTTTGAAGTACATGTGTTAAAAGACGGCTTCCGATGCCTTTTCGAAAGTACTGGGGAAGCACAACGAGGCGGCAAATTGTTAATCTCCCATGTTCTTTTTCAAACGATAGCACACCTGCTAGCTTACCTTCAATCATTTCTCCGATAAACACTTCCTTGCTTTTCATAATATTTTCTTTGTTTTCTGTAAGCTGAGGAATGTCTGAAAACCCAATGAGCCTTGCTTCTTCTTGATAGGCTTCTACTTGCACAGCTACTATTTGAAGAGCGATGTCCACTCTTTTATGTTCTAGGATTTGAAGCATCAAACCCACCCCATTTCATTCGTAAATTTAGACAAATTCCATGTTTTCACTATATCCAAACGCCTTCCTTGTACATATTGTATTATGTACTACTTGATTAGATCCTAAGGAGGTGTTTGTATGCATATCACTGCTCAAAAAATTAGAGAAGCAGCAGAATCTCTCTCTTGTACGGAGCTCGAAACATTTATGTATCAAGAGCCAACTTCTCGACGTAAAAGTTCTAGAAGACGCTCTACTCGCCGTTCTAGCCATCGTTCTAACCGTCGTTCTAACCGTCGCTCTAACCGTCGTTCTACTTATCGCTCTACTCGCCGTTCTAGCCGTCGTTCTAACCGTCGCTCTACTTATCGCTCTACTCGCCATTCTAGCCGTCGTTCTAACCGTCGCTCTACCCGCCGTTCTAGCCGTCGTTCTACTTATCGCTCTACTCGCCGTTCTAGCCGTCGTCACCGCTGTCAATGCGGTTCGCCTTGCTGCTCATATCCATGGTTTAATAAATCATGTGGCTGCTACTTTAAAGGACATGGTTGCCGCCGCTAAATAACTTAAAAGCAAGTCGAGTCTCAAACGTACACGGCTTGCTTTTTTTAAGCTCTCTATTTTACATCTTACATAATCATTCGTTTTGCTCTTCTTGAAAGAGAAAATAAAGTATAATAATGGAAAGCATCTCTCTTAAAAGGAGGCCTATTCATGCAATTATCTTTTGATCACCTTGTTCATTTTTCACCTAATCCTATTAGCGCTCAGAAAGAACTAAACGAATACGGAATGAATGTCATTAAAGGCGGTATCCATGAAAAATGGGGGACTTTTAATACGTTGGCTTATTTTAACCTGAGCTATATCGAGTGGCTCGGGCTCCGAGATCTGGCATTAGCTCAAACCATTACAGATAATGATCTTATTCAGCAGCTTGTTAACGAACATACACCGTTTGGTCATTTTGGTCGATTTGCACTTCGTACAGATGATATGGATTTGCTAATAAACGAGCTGCAGCGCAAGAACTATACTATAAAAGGTCCTGTAGAAGGCTCTCGTCAAACCAGTGATGGAGAACAGCTTCAATGGAAAATGTGTTTTATTGAAGATGACCTCGATTCCCTTCCTCTTCCTTTCTTTATTGAGTGGGGTGAACTGGAAGAAAAGCGCAAACCAAAGCTAGCGGCTCTTTCTTCCCACCAAGCCGGTCAGCTGCAGCTAAAAAACATTTACTGTGCTGTACATAACCTTGAAGAATCTATCAACAAGTGGACAAAACTACTAGACGTTCGGCCTGGAGAAAGCTATAGAGACTCTTCCATTAATGCATGTTGTCAAAAGCTACATATCAATGGGGGAAACCTTATCTTTTGCAGCGGAACTCAAGGAATTGTCCATGATACTTTAAAAAAAGTTGGAGAGCGCCCATTTTTAGTTGAATTGGATCACGCCCTAACACCACAACAATTTACTGTACAAGGAGCCTTTTTTAAATTTAACAAATAAGCATCCGCAGGCGGATGTTTATTTCTGAGCTTCTTTTATAGCTTGATAAATGAAGTGAGGCAAAATCTCAAAAGAATACTGAGCGTCTAATCTTTCTGTCCATTGATGTGCATCTCTTCCCAGTGGTCCAATGTTCAGCACCGGCATCCTTAGCTTCTCTAGCTCTTCTAAGGGGATATGATATCCTTTATTCCATAGCGGCATATTGGCTACTAACGTGTTAAAAGTATAAAGCGGATGCTGCAGGCTAGCATAACTTAAATCCGAAATCCCGCCAAAATAACTTTGCTCAACTAGCTTCACTTGGAATTGTTCCTTTGCAATTGCCTGTACGTTAGACAAAATCCCTTGTATAAGCGGATCATTATGTGAACAAACGGCAGGATAAAAAGGCGGCGTAAAAAATAAGACAATCATCGGAGCTGCTTCTTTACATAAACCGGCTAAAGAGTTTACTAATTTAATGGTTTTATTTCTGTCATCATCCTCTTGTGCTAAAAGTTCCGCTTCCATTTCTTGTACATATTTTTCCCCGTGCTGTTTTACTGCATGAGTATAAAGTTCTTCATACGTCCATACGTTCACGTCAAGAGATGCCCCCTTCATCCCCTCAGCATACTGCCTAGCAGCTTTTTGATAATGTTTTTTCACATTCAAAGCCGCTTTGCTGGCGGATTTTAGCAGCAGATCTGTTACATCTTTAAGAGAGCGATTTAGCATAAATAAATTAAACAATACAACGGCAGAGTGCGGGACTTGAACTGAATACTCGTCTTTTAGATCTCTTTGCATCAGTACCGTAGGAGGCGGACTCGTTTCATCTCTTATGGTTTCACAAAAATCAACGTTTAATTCTATTTCTTTTGTTAAATAAGAAGCTAGTAAATTAGCATTCAAACCCGCTAGCGGTTCCCCTACGTGAGTTTCTTTTCCATAGCATAAAAAGCTTGGCATGATCTTGCCAATAGAACCTGAGTACACATAGTTCGTTTGGTCTCCAGGATAGCGGCTGAACACCGGTTCTGCATTTAGCATAAGAGAAAAATCCAGCTTATATTTGCACGCAAGTTCTAAAAGAACAGGTACTGCTTTTCTCATCCCAAGTGAATTTACTTCCTCATCCGGCACTGATAGAAGCAGGATGTTCCCGTCAAACTCCCCGTTGCACGCTCGTTCAATCATACTGATATGCAGGGCAATACCCGCTTTCATGTCCATCGTTCCTCGGCCAAAAAGCCAGTCTCCTTTTATCATATCTTTTTGTACGTGCGCCGGAACTTGCTCCATATGTTTATAAAATGTACTCGTTAATGTATCAGCTTGAAAAGCATCCTTTTTCCACTGTCCATAATCTTGTACATCCACTACGTCGTAATGACTTACTAGTACAACAGTTTTATTCGTATCTTTCCCTTCGACAAAAGCCGTGACAATCGATCGCCCGTCTCCTGTCGAATGAAGCTCGACGTGCTCGTTTTTTTGAAAATAAGGCAGTTTTAATAAGTACGACACGATCGATTCAGCCATCTCCACTTCTGCCATGGTTCCTGTCACACTAGGTATAGATACCAACTCGCTTACAAGCTTTTTTAACTGTTCTTTTGTTTGATACAAAGATGTTTTGTTCAACATGCTCTTCATCTCTTTCCTTTTTCTAAATTTTCTATCAAACAAAACCATTCGTCAATCCCTTTGACAGAGACCCTTTCATTCTATCCCTATGTATCATAGTATGGCACTGACTTTGCGCACGTGATAAAAAAAGAGTGCGCGGCTAGACCGCACACTCTCAGTTTTACTTCTCGTCATCTTCTAAAAAGTCTAGGATACGATCAATAAGCTGTTCGCTTCCTGCATCGTTTCCGTGTTCAAGAGACATTTCCATTTCAATGCTCCTTTCATAAAATATTCTTGTTTTATAACATACCACAATTCATTTTGAATGTAACCTTTAATTTATGTAAAAATTTCGACAATTTATCATTAATACTTAAACTCAGTGAATATAGATTATACCCATGGAATTCTTTACTTGTCAAAAACCATGCTTTTCATTCAAAAATACTTAAAAAATAGAGGCGCGAGCAGACTTCTATAAAAGACAGCCTACTCGCTCAAGCTTGGAACAACATGATGAATAAATTTCTAGTTCATTCGCTTTTTGTACATCCTTAATATCTATGCCTACAGCATATGTACGAGCTTGGCTTTCGACTATAATTTCGTAGAATGTTTCTAATTCACGATAAGCTACTTGATAATGCTTTCCTAATAATTTCACGGCTTCCTTTAATGCTTTTTCCCCTTTATGTGCTGCAACTGCTGTATGACTCATAAAATCCTCTCCTTTTAGAAAAATAAAAAAACTCATTTTGCTTTGATGCAAAATGAGTTTTTCACCCGTTTTATCACCCAAAGCACATGCTTTGCTGGTAGGAGCACCTTACATTCGTAGGTTGCTGTGGAGTCAAAGAGCCAGATCTCTCGTCCACTCGTGATAACTTTATTAATTTAAAATTTATTTTATCAAATAATTGCGTTCGCGTAAATAGAAAAATTAAAATATTTTAATTTTTCGGGTAATGAGATGAATTTAAAAAATCAAGACTTATATTTGCAAAATAAGAAGCTGCTACAAGTAATGCCTCTTCATTTAATGAAAAAGAAGGATGGTGCCATTCATATTCACCGGCCGTACCCATCCATACAAAAAAGCCTGGTACATGCTGCTGATATACAGAAAAATCTTCTCCTCCAGGCGATTGTTCAGCTTTCACAACTTGATAATTAAGGTCTTCAGCCGCTTTAATAGCCATTTTTTCTAGCGTATCATCATTTTTTACTACAGGAAGATATGGGTACCATTTAACGTCTACTGAAGCTCCAGAAGCTGCTCCAATTCCTTCAGCAGTTCGTTTCATAAGAGCCGGTATTTTTGCTCTCGCCTCTTCTTGAAATGTACGGACGGTTCCTTCAAGCGTTACTTTGTCAGGAATGACGTTCCACGAGCTCCCTCCATGGATTTGAGTAATGCTGACAACAACATTTTGAAATGGGCTGAGGTTACGGCTGACAATGGTTTGTAAACTAGTAACAATTTGACCAGCAGTTGCAATCGGGTCTATAGTTTTTTCAGGAATACCTGCGTGACCTCCTACTCCTTTGATATCCATTTCAAAACGATCAACACTTGCCATTAAAGGTCCCGACTTGATACCAATGGTTCCTACAGGAAGATCCGGCTTGTTATGCATTCCAAATATCGCCTCTACTCCTTCGAGCACTCCTTTTTCAACTAGCATTTTCGCCCCAGAAGCCGTTTCTTCAGCCGGTTGAAAGATAAATCGAACCGTACCACAAAGCTCTTGTTGACGCTGTTTAAGAAGAATAGCTGCTCCGATTATAGAAGCTGTATGAAAATCATGGCCGCATGCGTGCATAACACCGGTCACTTCAGATGCAAACGGCAGATTGGTTTTTTCTTCAATTGGCAGCGCATCAATATCAGCTCGAATAGCAATAGTAGGTCCCGGCTTCCCTCCCACAATTTCTGCTATTACTCCTACGTTTAATTGGAATGCATCTACTACAGAAATATCGTAGTTCTTTAACCATTTTTTAATACGTTTAGTTGTTTCATACTCTTTCATTGAAAGCTCTGGAAATCGGTGCAGCTCACGGCGTACGTCTATTAGCGTGTTTAGTAGTAATTGATCTGTCATATTTATCACTCTTTCACATTTCTTATTTTGGGACAATACTCTATTTCTTACGACAAAGAGTGTACCTCATTGAATTTTTTATAAAGAAATACGGTCGTATAACCTTCTGTAAGAGGCTTTTCTTTAGCTTGAACATATCCTTTTCGTTCATACATCTCAACTAACCAAGGATGTTCCTTTGCTGTTCCTAAAGACACAGCCGGTGACTTAAACATATTTTTTATTACTTCTTGTTCTACTAGATGCAGCAGCTTAGATCCAACGCCTTTCCTGGCAAACGACGGGGCCACTGCAAACCACCAAATATGTGGAACAGCAAACGGACCTGGATGTTCTCCCCAAGGCATTCGTATAGACACTGTAGCAGCAATTCTTCCATCTTCTTCATATACATAGCAAAAGTTTTGAGAAATGTTTTTTTTGACGAGGGCAAGGTTAGCAGTAGCTGCTAAAAAAGGAATACCTAGCTCTCGAATAGGCTTATACGCTTGTATAGTTAAGTTCAACAAGCTATCTGCGTCATCATTTGTTGCCAAACGGAATTTGTTTTTCATCTCTTCGTCTCCTTATGTAGTGCTTGAATGTTTTATTTAACTTATAAGTTTACTAAGATTTAAAAAAGACAGACTGCCGCCTTGCGTACTCACTATACAACTGCTTTTATAACGTGTCAATTTTCATTATTTCTTTCTATGAAGGCTATCATAAAAACCAATACTTACAGTTTCTTATACTCAGCAAATATCAATCCCCGCTTACGAAAAAACCCCTTTCATTACTTTCGTTAAATTTTCAACCGCAATTATAGAGCGACGTATGATAAAATAGAACACGGTAGTTGTAAGAAAAGCAAACAGAAATGTAATCACTAGCATAATCGAAGCTGCTTGCTCTTGTTTCATAATAAGATAATAATTTGTCACTTCAATTACAGTAAGTGTTATGAACATCACATATAGCATTTCACATGTAAACTTTGAAACGCTCTTTTTTTTCATTACCTATACCATCTAAAGACATAGAATGTCTAATCTATATTAGTAGTATCGGCATATTTTTATATTTTTTTGTAAAAACTAAAGAAGAATTGAAGCAATTATTATCGGCGCTTTTCCACTAAATATTGGAATACATATCATTCTGCAAGGCGCTGCAACAGCAGTTGATAACTGTCTGATTATTCTTTCATTTGACCAAACTCTACCTTTGCTTATAAAATGAAGATTTGTAGAAAGGAGTACGAAAAATTTTATGTATACGTATCAAACACGCAATCAAACAATTGACTACAAAATTGAAGTCGTTCCAAATAGAACCGATATCACGGTGCAAATTTGTGACAAAGAAGGGGTAAAAGTTATTGTCCCGAGAGGTCTTAATGAAAACAATGTGCGTTCAATCATCGCACGCAAAGCAACATGGATTTTAAAACAACTAAACGGTTCACAACCATCTGAGGAAAAGCCAGCTGCTCCAAAGAAAGAAGCAGTAAAAAAAGAAACAGCTAAAAAAGAGGCTCCTAAAGCAGCAGCTTCTGCAGCTAAAACTGGTTCTTTTGAAGAAGGAGACAAATTCCCTTACCTAGGACGTCAATACCGCTTAAACATCGTTCGCGGAGATGTAACAAAGGCTGAAATGACATTCCGTGCAAAATTCATTGCTACAGTACCTGAGAGCTGGAACGAGCAGCAAACAAATGAAGGCATAGGACAACTATTAACAGAGTGGTATCAAGGCCGCGCAGATGAAAAGTTCCAAGAAGCTTTAAAATCTGTTAAAAAAGCAGCAGACAATGCTCCTGAATCTGTTAAGTGGGACGAATTGGGTGAAGAATACGCTACGACTCAAGACAATACAATTGTATTAAACTGGCGTTTGCTAACAGCTCCTCTTGCAACAATTGAATATGTCATTGCTTCTCAATTTACAAATGCAGATGAGTTATTCGAAGATGCAGCTGAACGCAAACAGTGGTTAAGCGATAACAACCTAAATGCATTTTAAGTTTATACATAAAAAAAGCACGCGGTGAACGCGTGCTTTTTTTATTTTGATAGGAATGCTTGAATATTTTTTATAAGTTCGTATAACAAAAGTTACAGTTAGCGATAGAGGTAGAAATAAAATTACAGATCAAAAACCTATGAACTTTATTCCCCTCCACCTTATAAACCAATATATAATATACATGTTTAAATTTTTATTAATCTTACATTTAAATAATAAAGCTACACTTGTTCTATAAAAAACCTGATTTTTATCCCTTTAATACTTTAAATGCTTCTCTTACCTTTCATGCAAAATCTAACGGTGGCTCTACGGATTTAAAGTGCATATACATTGCTCTAGGCTCTTCAAACAACCAATGATTATGAACGGCAGTAACCTTAATGTCTCTTTTTCTCAGCTCAGTTAATAATGGGTTTACCTCTTCTTGCAAAAGCACGGTTTTACCCAGATTTAAGGCTCTTCCTTTGCTATCTACATCTTCAAAAGTGAAGAATTAAGGAGTGACTAATGGAAAGCGTGTTGGCCGCCCTAAAATTTTAAACCGAAGCGTACGAAACTTTTGTACCAAACAAACACCATTTTCATCTAAGCTGCCTTGTCCACCTAGAATTCTAGCAAACTCCTGCAAACTCCTGACATAGACTTTTTCTATTTTCCCAATTCATTACGCTGACTTCCTTTCGTATAATAACTTGTCCTTTCCTAAATAAATATATGCAAAATCTATCTATGAGAAACGGCAAAACACATAGGAAAACTACCCATTTTATAAATACGGATTATAAAATGTCATATTTATTTTTCTTTGCTCATATCAATAGCATGTATTTTTAAATTTAACTAAAAGAGACATTCAAATGCCTATTTAAAGATTTTAAAATTTACTTAAGCAGTTTATTTTAATTAAATTTATAGGGGGAAGTAGAATGAAGAAGATAGGAAAAGACGATTTTATTTCAGGGTTTGTTCCTCATCATAACCATGGTTCAGTGGACTACACTTCTGTTGCGTCAGGACATGTCCATCAGTGCCTCGATGTAACGTCTCCTCCAATTCCAAGCGAGGACGGAAGTCACATTCACTACACAGAGGGCTATGTTGTTTTTGAAGACGGACATACCCATCATTACAAAGCTTACTCCGGTCCAGCTATTCCCATTGGAAACGGTATGCACGTTCACTATTATGACTTTTACACCAGTGAAGACAACCAGCATCGCCATCATGTTAAAGGTGTAGACCATCCTGCTCCGGGCGATAGATAATGAAGTGATTTATGGGAATTAAGCCAGCTTCTCAGCTTCTGTACTAATTCTTATTTTAGTAAAAGTGAGACCTTTAATGGATAAAGGTCTCTTTGTGTATATATAACTCAAATAAAACCTCCCCTTCTGCTTAAGCAAAAAAACGAATACACGAGGTCTTTCCTCCAAAAACTCTTCCATAACAGGTCTTTGGATATGTAAAAAGCTTCTACACTAATAGATATATTGTGTTTTAAAAGAAAGATATATATATAATCAATAAAATGTTTGATTTTGTTTAAATCTGGATACGTATACCTATAAGCAAGATAGCAAACACTTAAGATGGTTTCGCTATAAAAGTTGTAATGACCATGCAAAGAAAGGAAGTGCAGCTTATGAAAGGACAGAGCTTTTTTATTTTAGGACTTATATTTGCTCTTATCATCGCTGTTTTAGCTGTAATTAATAACGATCCGGTACAATTCAACTATGTATTTGGTTCACAAAAATGGCCTCTTATTTTAATCATCTTAACAACGGCTGTGTTTGGAGGAGTTGTTGCTGCTTCATTGAGCTTTGTAAAAATTGTTCAATTAAGGGGACAAGTGAAACAGAAAAACAAGCGAATTGCTGAACTAGAAGAAGAAATCAAGCAGCATAAGCCTGTTGAGCCTGTGGTTGAAGAAGAACCAAATCAACCAGCTACTCGAACTGAGCGCGCTCAGTTATAATAAAGAAAAGCCTTTATTCTCTAGGATAATGGCTTTTTTCATTTTTTGTTTCGTCAAGCATATTCTTGGAATACACGCATAAACAGATAGATATGGAAAACTTTAGTTCTGAATGGTACAATCAACACTGTTATATCTCTATGAAAAACTTAAATTGATAGTCTTACCGTTAAGAAGGTGTTCATCCATTATGATCAATAAAAAATTAAAGCGTGAAATTCTTACATACACAAGCGTTATCCTGGGCACTGTTTTGCTTTCTGTGGTCATTCAGCACTATTGGTTTCAGCCCTATACTGTAAAAGGTGATTCTATGAAGCCTATTTTGCACGAAGGCAATCGCATTATTATTAATAAACACAGCAAGCTAGAGCGCTTTGACATTGTCGTTTTGCAAGCTCCCTATAGCAATGATTTTCTAGTAAAGCGCATCGTCGGCTTACCAGGAGAAACCGTCGAATACAAAGATGATGTTCTGTATATAAATAATAAAGTCAAAAAAGAGCCGCATCTTCATAAATATTTATCCAAAGTCCCCGTTTACGAGCGATTTACTGAAAATTTTTCAACGTACGAACTGTCTCCAGACGGCACAATACCGGACGGATACGTATTAGTGCTAGGTGACAACAGACGCATTAGCCGAGATGGAAGGCATTTTGGCCTCACTCCGGTTTCTTCGATCATGGGAGAAGTAAATATGAAATACTGGCCTTTAAAGGAAATGACTTTTATGCATTAACACATAAAAAGAAAGCTCACTTTTGAGCTTTCTTTTTATTTTGGATTTTCCTTGTTTTCTACATGCTGTTCTTCTGCAAATTCTGTGTCATACGCTAGTTTTCGCTTAAAAGCCGGGCGCGCTCTTGCTATATTTTTTGTTTCAATATGGTTGGATAAGTAGCGGTGAACAAAAACCTCAGCAAACGTAATAATAGCTGCAGAAATAATACTTCCCCAAGCAATTTGAACGTAACTGTCTAATAACAATGTTCCAAAAATCCATACGCTCATATATGTTAGAACAAATTCAACAATAATGGCATCACGATTGCCTACTCGAGGCAGTACAATTCGATCCACTACTAGATATGTCAAAATTGTCGTTAGTAAGCTAAAGGAAATAATGTCTCCGATGGTTGCATCAAAAAACAAATCAATGCCTATACCAAACGCAATAAGTGCGGCTGCAAATTTAATGAGCAATAATGTTGCATGATTCATATCTGAACCCTCCTTTTCTATTTAATTTGAACAAAAATAGGGAAATTAATACCTTTTTTGCCAAGAAGGGTATAATATAAGCAAAGCCAGTACGTTTGACACAGCTCTAGCGTACAAGAATAATTTGGGAGATGTTGTAATGATTGTACTAGAAAACAGCGAAATGAAAGTCAGCATTCAAGAAAAAGGAGCGGAAGTTGTAGAAGTATTTCATAAAGAAAAAGACCTGCAGTTTATGTGGAGCGGAGATCCCGCTTATTGGGGACGAGTATCGCCCGTATTGTTTCCCATTGTCGGCAGATTAAAAAATGATCAGTATACCGTTGATCAGCGCGTATACTCTTTGCCTCAGCACGGTTTTTTGCGTGATTCTACTTTCAGCGTGATCGAGCAAACCACCGAAACGGCACGGCTGCGATTTGCCACAAACGGTCGTTTTAAAGACGTATATCCGTTTGAATGTTCAATTGAAATTAGCTATCGTCTGGAAAGCAACCGCCTAACGTTTCAGTGGAAGGTAGTGAATGAAGATAAAGGCGATATGTATTTTTCAATTGGCGCTCATCCTGCTTTTCGTATTCCTTTACGTAAAAACGAGCAGATTTCTGATTACTTTTTAGAAATAGAGCCTTCTGAAACTACGCCGAAAGAATTTGTGCTAAAAGATGCGCTTATTCATGAAAAAGGAGCTGTAGAAAACCTGCATCAGCTTCCGCTAAGCGCCGATTTGTTTGCAAATGATGCGCTAATTTTTAGTCATATTGACGGAATTACAATTAAATCGTCGGTCAATGAGAATCAAATTAACGTTCAGTTTCATGATTTCCCGTATGTAGGTATTTGGTCAAAGTATAATGCAGAAAATCATACAATCGCTCCGTTTCTTTGTATCGAGCCTTGGTTTGGAATTGCAGATACGCATGATCATAACGGAAATTTCAAAGAAAAATTAGGCATTAATCGATTATCAAAAGACGGTGTATTTCAAACAGAGTTCTCTGTTTCCTTTAGCTAATGCAAAAAGCCTATTTGGACATCTCCAAATAGGCTTTTATATTAGTTATTTACAACATCACTATTTTTTAGCGCATGAACTTGCTCTACTAGCTTCTGAACGTATTCTTCGCTAAGTACGCCTGTCGCTCCTCGAATAATTTCAGTCGAATAATGATCCGGAGGTGCGACTTCTTTTTCTTTATTTAACACAAAAAAAGTAAGAACATGATCTACAATCTTTCCTTCATGCTCCACAGAGATAATGGCAGGACGATAGCCGTTATTATCTACCCCTTCTCTTCCATACAGATACGTAATCGCTTCAGGAGGCACGCGGTATAGCTTCCCTTCAACAACTCCGCCTTCTTCAACCATGTCTGCACGTCCTCCGTCATGAATAACGTGGTTATATCGAAGCGTATAGCCTTTAAAAACAGCTCTGCCGAGACAGTCTTGGAAATGCTGATTAACGCCGTGCTGAATAAAACGGTCGTTATCCATACATGAACCGTAAGCAAAATACAGCATGCCTGTTAATAGGTCTTCTTTCCATACGCGCCAGTTTCCGCCTGGGATAAATTCTTGCAGCAGCGAACGATCTCTTGCTACATATACAACAGCTTCAAATTCACCTTGGTCCGTTTCGACAGTTTGAACAACTCTATCATATTCATTATCTTCATGACCTTCGTGAATGTACCCTTCTAATTCATCAAGCGCCTTCCACATAAGCTGATCGGTTACTTCATATACTTCTCCATACACAACATGCTCACTGTCAATATCGAGCATAGGGTAGCCTTGCTTTGTGTCATATAATTTCCCTTTCGTCTTTGCCTGCTTGGCAATAGGGCGCGCATGATGCAGCAATCCATGATTACCTTCTCCTTCAAGAAGCGTTCCGTATACAAATAAATAATTGCACATACTACTTATTCCCCCTTTTTCTCTTCATAAAGCTCTAGCGGTAACCCGTCCGGATCAGCAAAAAATGTGAATTTTTTTCCCGTTAGTTCATCTACCCTAATAGGTTCCACATCAATCCCTCGCTGCTCTAATTCACGTTTGGAACCTTCGACGCTTTCAACTGCAAAAGCTAAATGGCGTAAGCCGCACGCTTCAGGTCTTGAAGGACGTTTTGGCGGATTTGGAAACGAGAACAACTCAATTTGATAGCCAGGAGCTACTTCTAAATCTAGCTTATATGAATCTCTTTCTTTTCTATATGTCTCTTCTATAATCTTGCATCCTAATACATTTACATAAAAAGCTTTTGAACGTTCATAATTACTTCCTATAATGGCTACGTGGTGCATTCGTTTTAAGTTCATTTAATTCTCCCATAAAAACCCTTTTTAAATCATCCTACACAAAATGACTTCAAACATCAAATAATTACGTTAGCACCTTTGACTAGAGTGATAAAAGTCACGGACATAGTACCTCAAAACAAGTAATATAACGATGAGGTAAATAACATGATTTCGTTAACATTCAAAACAAGAATCGACCGAACTCAAAATTTAGATGCATTAAAGAAAGAAGCTGCTGTTATGCATCGTATTGCTGATCAACTATCTCCAATGAGCCCTGAGTTCATGGAATATACAGAACGTATTCAATATATGTATGAACGCATGCACATTATCGTACGTCATCCCACTAAAAAACTCGCTTAATACAAGCGAGTTTTTTCTTAAAATCTTTGTCAAACTACCTTATTTTGAGATATACTGAATGCTAATAAAAAAATGAAACTTTTTGATCTTACACGCGTATACTTAATTACGATAGGATAAAAGATAAATAGTTACGTAGATAAAAACCATCACGTGATGGTTGATACAGTTAAAGGAGGTGGTATTCTGATGGGGTTGCGACATATAAAATTGGCGAACTTGCAGAGATGGCACATGTAACGAAACGTACGGTTGACTATTATACCAACATTGGTTTGTTAAAAGCAGAACGCTCTGCTTCTAACTATCGCTTTTATAACGAAGAAGCGCTGAAACGTCTTTACTTAATTGAAAAATTAAAACGCGAGGGCCGTTCTCTTGAAGAGATTTCTTCTCTATTTTCTGTAGAGCAAACCGAGAATAGCCACTCCAAAGACGAATTGGCATCCAAATTTTACGTACTAAACGACAGTTTAAAAGAAGTTGCACCGCTTATGGAAAAGCTTAATGAAGAAGATCGAAAAGTAATGATGAATCGGCTTTCACCAGAAAGCGTCACTCTTTTGCACTCTTTACTGATGCTGCTGTCGTAAATTTATTATTTACAGGAGGTGTTTACTTACTTTATAGCACTATAAAGTAAGTATATTCATTGATAACCATTAACTTAATTATTTTTGCGATTTTAATTGTACTCACTGCCTTTTTCGTTGCTTCAGAGTTTGCAATTGTGAAGCTTCGTAGTTCACGGGTAGATCAACTTGTTGCTGAAGGAAAAAAAGGAGCGAATGCGGTTAAAACCGTAACGACACACTTAGATGAGTATTTATCTGCGTGTCAGCTTGGTATTACGATTACTGCTTTAGGACTAGGTTGGTTAGGAGAACCGACTGTTGCGAAGATTTTAGAACCGCTGTTTGAAGAAATGGGTATTGCTGCATCTTTAACACATATTCTTTCATTCATTATCGCGTTTGCGCTTGTGACGTTTGTTCACGTAGTTGTTGGTGAATTAGCGCCAAAAACATTTGCAATTCAAAAAGCTGAAACAGTTACGTTATTGTTTGCTCGTCCGTTAATTTTATTCTATAAAATCATGTTCCCTTTCATTTGGTTACTAAATGGATCTGCCCGTTTATTAACTGGAATGTTTGGATTAAAGCCAGCTTCAGAGCATGAGCTTGCACACAGTGAAGAAGAGCTGCGCATTATTTTATCAGAGAGTTTTAAAGGCGGGGAAATTAACCAGTCTGAATATAAGTACGTGAACAACATTTTTGAATTCGATAATCGTGTTGCTCGCGAAATCATGGTACCAAGAACAGAAATTTCAGCTGTTTCGGAAGATGATAGCATTGAAGATTTCTTAAAGCTTGCTGTAGAAGATCGCTACACTCGTTACCCTGTTACCGTTGACGGAGACAAAGACAATATTATCGGCTTAGTCAACGTTAAAGAAATTCTAAACGATGTCGTGATTAACGACGCATTAAAAAAGCAAAGCGTGAAGCTATACATGAACCCTATTATTCAAGTAATTGAAACCGTAGCGATTCAAGACCTATTGCGTTCGATGCAAAAGAAACGGACGCATATGGCTGTATTGATTGATGAGTACGGCGGTACGGCTGGTATCGTTACCGTTGAAGATATTTTAGAAGAAATCGTTGGAGAAATTCGAGATGAGTTTGATACAGATGAAAAGCCGCTTGTTCAAAAAATCAGCGATCAGCACTTTGTCTTTAACTCAAAAGTACTCCTTGAAGAAGTCAACGAAGTGCTTCATATCGAAATTGAAAACGACGATATTGATACAATTGGCGGCTGGATGCTAATGCAAAACATTGATATCCAAGAAAGCGAATCGTTCAAACTTTTTGGATACGAGTTTATCGCAAAAGAAATGGACGGTCATCAAATGAAAGAAGTAGAAGTACGTGCCCTTCCTGAAGAAGAACGCGTGCAGTCTGAAAGTCATTCACCGGAACAAGAAGTTACACAAGCATAATAGAAAGGGCCGCTTCTTCCTGAAGCGGCTCTTTTTTTATCATTGCTTGATCTCAATTATGCAGCAGCTTATATACAACGTTTTCTTCTGCATCTTCTCCCGTCTTTTCCCTCGCTTGGTCCATCGTGCCGACAAATTCCAGCTTTCCTTCTTTTAAGACCGCAAACCGATGACACACGTCTAAGATTTCATTCAAATCGTGGGTGATATAGATAATCGTCTTTCCTTTTGCAGCCAGCTGTTTGATATAACGAATGATCTCAAGCTTGGACTGTAAATCAATTCCGACTGTCGGCTCATCCATTAACAAAACGGACGGTTCATGAATAAGCGCCACAGCTATATTCAACTTTCGCTTCATGCCTCCTGATAAGTTTTTCACTTTTTCCTTCCATCTTCCTTCTAACTGTACAGCTGAGCAAAGAGACTGAAGCTGTTCATTCGACACGGAGCCTGAAGTCATTTTGCTCCACATCTTCATGTTTTCTTTTACGCTAAGCTCTTCCCATAGCGCTACGTCTTGTGGCACGTAGCCAATGACTTCTCGAATCGCTTTTTGATTCTTCTTAAGCGATAAGCCCCCAATCGTGACATTCCCGCTTGAAGGAGCTGTAATGGTAGACAAAATAGACAGAAGCGTTGATTTACCCGCGCCGTTTGATCCTAAAAGACCAATGACTTCTCCACTTTCTACGGTCAGCGTAACATTTGCCAACGACCGTTTTTTTCCGTATGTTTTACTAACATTGTTAATTTCAATCATTTGATGCTCCTCACATTCCACACTATTTTAAACCAGCACAAACTTATGCATACAATGGAAAAAGCTATCTCTTTCCAAATGAACGTAAATGGTAATGCATGCTGATACAGAAGCAGATGCTGCGGAAGCCACTGACTTATTTTTTCAATCGTTACAGAAAGCTCTCCTACCGGAAAAAAGCTCCCCCCTATGATGCTGAGTCCTGTGACCATGATGACGCTGATCATATAATAAGATCCAACTCGCTGACTTTCACTTGCAAGCCAGGTGCTAAAAGCAACGCATACAATAACATAGATACACATATACAGCAGCACACCGTAAGATTCTAATCCATAAAGCCATTTAAATAGAGCAAAACTGATGAGAGCTTGAAGTACGTATAACACAACATAAGCCGCGCTGACATTTCGAATATAACCGCGAAGACCTTTTTGCATCGTTTTCATTCGTTTAAAAAGATGCCTCCGCTCTTTAATCATCCAATCTGATGTGATGCAGCAAAGTAAAAGCGTAAAGAACCCCCACAGCGGGACATATCCGGTCATTTGAACGCCTGCTTGCTTCGTACTCTTCCTTCCTTCTGCTTCGTAATCAATTGTCATCAGCGGCTGTGGCTTCCACTGGTTATCTGTATAACGATACGCTTCTTTCCATAATTCCGGCGCTTCATGAATGTTATAGACTTTATATAAAAAACGCACTTCATTCGCCGCTTTGACATTTGTCGTTAATCTTGTCACTTCACTCGCCACGACTTCTCGAACCGCTTCTGTAGCAATAGAAGAAGGAAGCGTAAGCAAATCCATTCCCCCTTGATAATTCCCTGCTTCTACTTCTTGTTGAAATCCGTTAGGAAACACAAAAATGCTGTCAATTTTATTTTGTTCCAGCTGCTTTCTAGCTTGTTCTTCATTGACAGAAAGAAACTGAATTTCTTTTGTTTTCTGAAGCCGATGGATCACTTGTGTAGACATTTTGCTATGATCTTGGTCGACAAGAGCAACAGGTATCTTTGAATCACTTTCTACTTTTGCTAAAACCGAGCTGCTAATAATCGTTCCTATCAGAGGTAAAAAGAAGATCATGACAACAAGCACAGGACGCTTCAGCAGCTGCTTTATTTTTTCACTTATCATTTTCTCCACCGCCTTTGTAGGGTCATCACGTAGCCAACAGCAATAGCAAAACTTCCTGCTGCCGTAATGAGAATAGGCTTAAGGTAAAGAAAAGCTTCGTTTGTGTTATATCCATCAAATTCATAAAATAACAGCTCTAAAACGCGGGTATTGAGTGACCATTTCTGAAAACCGATCGCCCAGTCTGGTAAATAGACGACTGGCACGACATGTCCACTTAAAATCGCACTAAGCAAAATGAACAGCAAACCGATTATTTGATAAGCTTTTTGTGATAAAAAGAGAACGAACAGCAGTAAAAACAAACATAAAAAAGCAAACAAACTTCCGCTTATCGCCAAAAAAAGTTCTCCGTACGTACCCGTTACAGGCAGTTTTAATCCCTTAATGAGACCACTATATACAACGATGGATACCGGTAGCAAAAGAACATACAGAGCGGTCAGCTGCGCTAAATAAATGTGGACAAAAGATACACCTCTTGTTTGCATTCTCGCGAGCACAGGAGGAGTCTGCGTTTCACTAGCAAGCAGCCATCCCCCGTAGCTCCAAATCATAAGCAGCAAAGCAGCAAAAGACACGACATAATATTGCTTCATATCTCGTTGAAAGAAACTTGTTTCTACTTGTTCATCAAGTAAACTTCCTCTATCTAATACATGAAGCCCAAACGTTACTAAGCTCTTCTTAAACTCTGCCCGTCGATTTTCATCAGAGACATTTCCTTTTTCTAAAAAGAAATCAACCGTATTGATACCGCTTTGAGCGGCTGACGTGTAGTCGGCTGCACTTTCCATCACGTAGCGAAACAGCTGTGACTGAAGCGGCTTATTACTATTTCCAATAACGTGTAAAGGCTGATTCTTTCCAAGCGCGATATCGTGACTAAAACCTTTTGGCAAGGTCACAATGGCTGCCACTTTATTTTGCTGCAGCAGCTGTTTCGCTCTCTGTTCATTCGTGTAAAGAGGCTTCATGATTCTGCGGAGCTTACCTTCAGCCAGCTGTTCGATGACGTACTTCGTTTGCGCGGTATGATCGTTATCCACAATCGCTATCGGAAATCGATTGACTCTCTCCTCACCTTGCATGGTCTGACTAATAATGATCCCTGCTCCAAGTAAAAACAGAGCAGGGATCATAAATAGCAGTATGAGAGATTTTATATTTTTCAATAGAGCTTTACATGTAAAAAGAGTCAAAGAGAAATATATCTTCATCTGCTTTGCACCTTTTAGTAACCAGCGGTTCCCATATTCATCATGAGACCTTGAACATTTTTAGCAAAATTTTCTTGAATCGACAGCATATCTTCAGGCGTTACATCTTTTACATTTGTTGCATTAGATGCGTCAAGCGCTGGAATAGCTGCTGATTTTTTTAATTGAGAAGCAGAGTCAATTTTTAACGTAACGTTTGCTGGATCTGCTTTTGGTCCAACTTTTGTACGAATATCAAATGAATAATCTGCTTTTCCTTTTGAAGCACTAATCGCTTGATTTTGCTTTACTTCTCCGTTAAATACTAAGTCTTCTTGATTGCCTAAGTCTAGAGAGAACGTACGGTCAGCCGTTTGTTTCGCATCAGTTTTACCGTTGATAACCGAATTCATTTTAAACGTCATATTCGTATCTTCATCTTTCGAATCTTTTGTTATCAAATGAATAGACATGTTTTCTTTTCGCTTTTCGCTTTCAGTCGTTACGTTATTTTTCATATCAAACGTAAACGCATCATCCGTAGTGCTGTCCGTTAGGACTGCTTTGAACTGTTTAGCCGTTTTGTTATCTTCATATGGAATATTTTTAGTCACTACGTCAAGTTCGCCTTTATCATTAGAAGCATTTTTCACGCCCATTTTCATATCGCGAGCTACCACAACATCATCTTGAACGTACACAGTCGATTTGACACCGCCAGGATAAGTCGTATCTTTTGTTTCTTTTTGGAAGTCTTGAAGGCTTTCTTTTACTGATTTTTTTAATTCTTTTGGATCCGCCATATCTTTTAATTCTGGATTCGTCGCTGCCGAAGATTTAAATAGCTTAGATACATGGTCTGCGTAGATGGTATGAAGCTTGTCATCTTTTGCTACCTTTGCAATGAGTTTATCCATAAATTGTTTTGTTTCTTTATCAGACATGTTAAGCGTCACGCTTGTTAGTTGAAGCGTTTTGCCATTTGTTTTATAGTCTACATTTTTTTCTTTTGTGAAATAATCGCTGTCTAACTCGTCATAAATAAACGTTCCGTACTCTTTTGCAATGTATGTCTTTTCTTTTTCCGTTAACTTTAAGTCTTCTAAACTCACATTGCTCGTGTTAATATCAAGCGTTTCAGGACCTGAATACGAAGGATCAAACTTTCGCGCTACCTGTCCATATTCATCTAAGTTTAAATAGAAATATTCATTTGCCAGAATCGGTGCTTTAAAGCCTATTCTGTCTTTCGTTTGAAAACCTTCTAGATCAAGCGCTTTTGAGCCTCCGATATTAAGAGCCAGTGAACCGTATCCTTCACTTTTTTTCGGGTCTTGTTCCGCTTTAATTTTAATTTCAGCTTTACTGATAAGATCTTGAATCATTTTAAAGCTTGGATCATACGCAAGTGAATCCATGCTGAAGCCGCCTTTAATGGTGGCATTTGTGCTAGAAGGCTGCTTCATCGCTTTTTCTTGATAAGCCATCGTTTCACTGTACTTCGTTTCTAGTTCATCTGCTGCTTTTTGATACGCATTCACTTCAGAAAGTAAGTATAATTGCTTAGGAGATTTTTTAAATACCGCAGCAAATGTAATTGCTCCTCCAATAACTACAATTAGAGCCGCTAAAATGATAATCCATTTAGCCGGCGCTGTTTTGGGAGCGGGCGCTGTTTCTAGCGAAGCCGCTGTTTCGTCTGTTGTCCTGTTTTGATCTTTCTCACTCATCTACACCAGAACCTCCTATGTATTTTGTTAGTCACTTTGTACATGATAAGGAATGGTTTCCATAAATTCTACTACTTCGACAAAATAAGACAATAATTAGTCCGATAAACCGGTGTCTTTCGGTACAATATCGTGTGCAAAGCACTATACTTAAGCACCTAATATATTGAAAATAAAACCAATTATTCAAAACTATTTCAATATCTATTAAAATAGATGAATGACTTAACTTCTTATATTTTTACAATATATTCCTTCAATTAAGCATTTACACCTAAGGGTTATTAAGTGCAATTTTTCTGTATTTAGGCTCCTTTTTTTATTTACATACAGGTGATATCTATGTAAGTCTTCATGGAAACATGATAAAAAAATCAGCGTTTTGTTCTGTGTCGAAAGGGAAATAATAATAGTAAGAGAGCTTTTTTCTTGCCGATGATATAAAAATCAAATATAGTATTCGCAAATACATTTTATACAATTTAATTTGAGAACAGAAAAAGGAGGATACACTCATGAACATACGCGTAACTCCTTCTGCAAAAGAAGCTTTGCAGAAGGTGGAACCAAACCAAATGATTCAGCTTTCTTTTGATCGGGGAAGCTGCGATATTGTTAATACGATTTATGAAATGAAAGTCATCTCAAAGCGCAGCCTTCAATCCTACGAAAAAGTAGTGACGGTTGAAGGTTTAGAATTTATTGTGGATGATGACATGGAAGAAGTGTACGATAATGAGCTGGTGATTGATCACGCAGCCGGCGCTTTTGTCTTCAAAAATCAAAACCAAATTTTTAATAACCGCGTAGGATTGCGCTATATCAATTCATAGAAAAAAGCAGGAAGTCCCCTGCTTTTTTCTTTGCATATGTTCGTAAACTCGCTTCTATCGATTGACCTTCAACCGCTCTTGGATAAATAATAAAACGTTCACAAGGCTATTTTCTTCATATACATTTATCTGCTGGCGCTTAAATTCTCCTTGTTCATGGTAGTAAATGATATCTCCCGTTCCTTTATCTTCATTAATATGTAAATGAAAACTAAGCGGTGTCGCCAAAATAGATCCGTCTTCATCTCGCTGAAGAATTTGACAAAGCGTTTGATCACCTTGTTTTTCAGATAAAAAATCATACCCGAATTGACGTGCTAACTTCTCTACTTGTGCCGCAATAAGAGCTGTAATCTGCTGATTCTCTTTCATAAGTAGTATTTCTCCTTACTTCATTTCTTTAGGGTTTTCTTGTTAGTATACTATACTTTAAAAATATGTATGCTGAACAACTACAATCACAACCGCAATTAAAATCGAAGGCAGTAAATTCGCAACTTTGATTTTAATAATTTCTAATAAATTAATCCCAATCGCTAAAATTAACACGCCGCCTACTCCTGTGACTTCGGCAATGATACTATTCATTAAGCCTTGCGGTACGACCGCATTAATTTGCGTGGCAAATAACGCAATGATGCCTTCGTAAAGAAACACAGGCACCGCTGAGAAAATGACGCCTATTCCAAGCGTAGTCGTTAATAATAATGAGATAAATCCATCCATTACCGCTTTCGTAAACAATACGCTGTGATCGCCGCGTATTCCGCTGTCTAATGCCCCTACAATCGCCATCGCTCCAATCACAAAAATTAACGTTCCTGTCACAAAGCCTTGTGAAATACTGAATGTTTGCTTGTCATTTTGCTGTGATTGAAATTTCCGTTCAATCATATTGCCTAAAAGGTTTAGCTTTTCATCTAAATCAATAAACTCACCAATAACCGCTCCAATGGCTAAGCTCAAAATCACAATTAAAAACTGCTGGCTTTTAAAGCCCATTTGCAAACCAAGCGTGATAACGGATAAACCCATTACTTGCATCACCGTCACGCTGACCTTTTCAGGAATGCGGTGAGCAAGCTTGCCCATTAATGTCCCTACCACAATTGCTAGTCCATTCACTAATGCTCCTATAATAAACATGTCGTCACCTTTACTGTGAATAATACCGTTTCTTTTTTCATGCTTTCTACTCCCTCTCTGCTCCGCACTAGCTGTATCAAACACAGTAAATTTTAACACAAAATTCTTAGAATTATTAAAAAAGTTTGAGGCATAACGAAATCAATCCCATCTAAAGACGAACAAATGGGATAAATGATCTAGTATGAATAGCTTGTTACACCGCTGTTGATTTCCCTGCAAGACTTCGCTTTCCGCGGGCGGCCGGTGAACCTCCTCGTCGCTTCCGTTCCTGCGGGGTCTCACCTGTTCCGCTTTTCCCGCAGGAGTCTTCGCCTTGCCCTCCAATCAAACGCTAGAAGCAACTAAATAGATTAAACCCCTGTTCACCATAACAATAAAAAAATCCGAACGATTCATCGTTCGGATCTTCCTTCAACTAAAACACTTTTGTTCCAGCCTCTTTTCATTAAAATGTAATAACATCCTTTGTCCCTTGCTTTTGATAGCCTGTTTTTAACAGCTTCACTTCTTTACCCTCAGGCAAGTTGGTAAATACAACAGGTGTCACAATAGACGGTGCATGCTTTTTAACATACTCTACATCCACTTGTAAAAGAGGTGTTCCTTGTTGAACACTCTCACCTTCTTGAACAAGCGCTTCGAAACCTTCTCCTTTTAAATTCACGGTATCTAATCCAACGTGAATCAAGATTTCAATTCCTTCTACTGTTTTTAATCCAATTGCATGTTTTGTTGGAAATACGGTCATCACTTCACCGTCAATCGGTGATACGAGCGTTCCTTCAATTGGTTCAATCGCAAAACCGTCGCCCATCATTTTTTGTGAAAACACTTGATCTTCTACTTCACTAAGCGGCTTTACCACGCCTTCAAACGGTAAAACAAACTCTGTATGTGCATTTGCTTGAACAGACGCTTGTTCAACAGGTGCAGCGGTTGAAGCTGTACCGTATTTAACTAGCTGATTCATTGCGTCTGCAACGAACTCTACTTCTGTTCCGACAATGACTTGAACATTTGTTTTGCTGAGCTTCATGATTCCTCTCGCTCCGTGACGCTTTAAAGCAGCTTCATTAATGTTGCTAGCATCAGCTACTTGTAAGCGAAGACGAGTCGCACAGTTATCAATCACAGTTAAGTTTTCTTTTCCGCCTAAATCTTCAATAAAATAAGACGCCATATCAACATATTTATCGCCTGTTGCCACAACCGTATCGTTTGACATATCTACTTCTTCATCATCTTCACGTCCCGGTGTTTTTAAATTTAAAGCTTTGATTAGCGTGTAGAAAATGACAAAGTAAATGACTGCATACACAATTCCAATTCCCGCTAACAGCAGCGGTTTTTGTGAGATTCCATAGTTTAAGAAGAAATCAATCGCCCCGGCTGAAAATCCAAATCCAGCGTGAATACCAAGCGCAACGGCTAAAGCCATCGAAATTCCTGTTAAAACCGCATGAATAACATATAGTAACGGTGCTACGAACATAAATAGAAATTCAATTGGCTCTGTAATTCCCGTTAAAAAAGAGGTAACAGCAAGCCCGATTAACATACCGCTGACTTGTTTGCGTTTTTCTTTTTTAGCTGCTGCAACCATCGCAAGCGCAGCTGCCGGTAAACCAAACATCATAACCGGGAAGAATCCAGACATAAATGTTCCTGCCGTTGGATCTCCTTTAAAGAAGCGATTCAAGTCTCCCGTTACGCCGTGATAGTCTCCGAATACAAACCATACTAAGCTGTTTAACACGTGATGCAGTCCAATTGGAATCAATAGACGGTTTAAAAACCCGTATATACCTGCACCAAGCGCTCCGGCTCCTGTAATCCATGTTCCTAAGTTGTTAATTTGATCTTGAATCGGCGGCCAAATAACGCCAAAGATTCCTGCAAGAGCAAGCATAACGACTGAAGTAACAATCGGTACAAACCGCTTTCCTGCAAAGAAGCCGAGCCATTCGGGCAGTTTAATCGCTGAGAAACGATTGTATAATAGACCAGCCGTTACACCTGAAACAATCCCGCCGAGTACTCCCATGTTAATATCTTTATCAATAGCTACAGTCCCTTTTGTTAGAACAAAATAACCGACTACTCCGGCAAGTGCTGCTGCGCCGCTTCCATCTTTTGAAAGTCCAACAGCAATCCCGAGTGCAAACAGTAAAGCTAAATTCGCAAAGATCGCATCTCCGGCTTGAGCCATAAATGGAATATCCAGCAAGTCTTTTTGACCCAAACGAAGAAGCAATGCCGCAGCAGGTAATACTGCTATTGGCAGCATAAGCGATTTACCAATACGTTGTAAAAAATTCAGCATGTTTCTATCCCCTTTGTAAAACGTATTTAACCCGATGTTACGAGCAAGGATTTTCGTAACAATATTTATCGGATGACAAGTTACCGCATTCATCCCCTGCTTTTGATTAGTTGTTCATCATCAGCTGAAATAATGAGGGCGGTTTCACTGCATGGACTCATACTAGCACATAAAATATATAGTTGTCTATACCAATTTTCTTTTTACAAACCTTTCTATATCAATGTTAAAAGCCCTTACAAAACTTTCTAATTTACGAAAAAGAATCAACTGGTCTAGACAACTATTCCAAAAAGCGTTACACTTAAATCAAGACAATGAGCAAAGGAGTGTATGTATGGATACACATTCATCCATCATTATTTATAATGTAACCGTTTATAGTGAAAATCAGACATTAAAAAATGGGTATATTAAACTAACGAACAAGAAAATTACTGAAATTGGAGAGATACATCAATACGTACGTCAGCCAAAAGACCATGTGATTGAGCTTTCTCCTTCCTATAAAGTTATTCCTGGTGCCATTGATGTGCATATTCATGGCGTTAATAATGCCGATGCGATGGACGGTACAGCAGAAGCATTAAAAACAATGGCGCGCACGCTTCCAAAAGAAGGCACAACAAGCTTTTTAGCAACCACTATGACGCAGTCGAATAAAGCGGTTGAAAACGCGCTTCGTAATGCCGGCACTTATATAGACGAACAAACAAGCACGGATGCTGAAGTAGTTGGAATTCACTTAGAAGGTCCGTTTATTTCACCAAAACGTGCGGGTGCACAGCCGCCTACTCACATTCAAGATCCAAATGTGGCACTGTTTCAAAAGTGGCAAAAAGCAGCCAGAGGACATATTAAACTTGTCACATTAGCTCCGGAGCAGCCAAACGGCTTAGCACTTACTTCTTATTTAAAAGAAACAAATGTTGTCGCTTCTATTGGTCATTCCGATAGCACATATGACCAAGTTGGTGAAGCCATCGAAGCAGGGGCGTCTCATATTACGCACTTATATAACGGCATGCGCGGCCTTCACCATAGAGAACCGGGCGTATTAGGCGCCGCTTATTTGAGAGATGAATTATTTGTAGAGTTAATTACAGACGGCATCCACTGCCGACCTGAAATGGTTAAGCTTGCGTACGATCAAATTACAAGTGAACGCATGATTCTTATCACGGATTCCCTTCGTGCCAAATGGCTAAAAAACGGTACGTATGATTTAGGAGGACAGCCTGTTCACGTAAACGACACAACGGCTACACTTGCAGACGGAACATTAGCAGGAAGCATCTTAAAAATGAACGATGCCATCAAAAACACGATGAGCTATACGAACTGTTCATTGGAAGAAATCGTAAAAATGACCGCTGAAAACCCAGCAAAACAGCTTAATCTATTTGACACAAAAGGAAGCCTCAAGATTGGAAAAGATGCAGATATCGTGGTATTAAATGAAGACTTAGATGTTGAAATGACATTTTGCCGAGGCACATTGAGCTTTCAAAAGGAGGACTAACAATGAATATCATCCAAGTAAAAAATTACAGTGAAATGAGTGCAAAAGCAGCTGATATGCTGATTAGCAAACTTCATGAAAATTCAAATATCAATTTAGGACTTGCAACAGGTGGCACGCCTAAAGGATTATATGATCGCTTAATTCAAGATCATAATGAGCACGGCACGTCTTACAAGCAAGTTACTTCATTTAACTTAGATGAATATGTCGGAATGAAGCCGCAAGATCCAAACAGCTATCATTACTATATGGCAGATGCGTTATTTGATCACATTGATATTGACGTAAGCAACACCCATGTCCCTAACGGCCTAGCTGATCACCCTGGAGAAGAGTGCCGACGCTACGATGAAATGATTCAAGATCACGGAGGCATTGACCTTCAGATTCTTGGAATCGGCCAAAACGGACATATTGGCTTTAACGAACCGGGTACGTCATTCAACTCTCCTACTCATATTGTGACGTTAGAAGAGTCAACGCGAAAAGCAAATGCGCGCTACTTTAATTCTCTGGATGAAGTACCTACTCAGGCTATTACAATGGGAATTGAATCGATTATGAAAAGTAAAGAAATTTTACTCCTTATCTCTGGGGAAGCCAAAGCAGAAGCGATGTATCAACTGCTCAACGGAGAAATCACAGAAGACTTTCCTGCTTCTATTTTAAAGAAGCATCCTTGTGTTACAATTATTGCGGACCAAGAAGCTTTAAGTAAAGTATCGATGTAGAAGATCCAAATATGACCAAAAGAGCGGACAATTTGAATTTTCTAGCTTTTGAAAGAATAATCAAGTAGTCTATCCCGGCTATAATCAATCAGTCTTTATGAAAGAAAGCTATCTGGTTATTAGTTAGAATGTATATAGATAACAGGCCTCCTCGTCTCTTTTAGATGAGGAGGTTTACATAAAGGAGAGAACTCAAGTGATTGATAAAAGCTCACCTCTTCCGATTTACTATCAAATTGAAGAACAACTAAAAAAACAAATTGAAAACGGGGAGTTAAAACCGAATGATTCGCTTCCTTCTGAACGAGAGTTTGCAGAACGATTTGAGATTAGCAGAATGACCGTTCGCCAAGCGATTAACAATTTAGTAAACGACGGTTATTTGTATCGACAAAAAGGACGCGGTACCTTTGTATCTGAAAAAAAGCTTGAGCAGCAGCTCGTTGGATTAACGAGTTTTACAGAAGATATGAAAGCGCGCGGAATGGTGCCAAGCAGTAAATTGCTGAGCTTTGAAATTATTGCGGCTTCAGAGAAAATTGCCGAGCAGCTCCAAATTTCTCTTCATGCCCCGGTTTATGAAATCAAGCGTATTCGTTTAGCTGACGACGTGCCAATGGCGCTTGAAAGCGTGTACGTATCCGCTAACTTAGTCAAAGGCTTAACAGAATCCATTGTTAACTCCTCTCTCTATCGCTACATAGAAGAAGAGCTGGAGCTAAAAATCGGCGAAGCTAATCAAACGTTAGAGTCCATTTTAGCTTCTGAAACCGAAGTGAAGCATCTTGGAATTAGCTCATATTCCCCCGTTCTGCTAATTCAAAGAAATACGTACTTGCATGATGGCACGCCGCTTGAAGTGGTAAAATCTTCATACCGAGCAGACCGCTATAAGTTTACGATTAACATGACACGATCTTAACTAAGGAGTTTTTTTATGTCTAGTTTATATCTACAGGAACTAACAAAACTGCTTGCCAAAGTGGAAGCGCATGAACAGCTGGCAATTGAATCCGCAGCCGAGAAAATCTCACAGCAATTAGCTGCTCATCACCTCATTCATTTATTTGGGTGCGGTCATTCTCATATTTTAACGGAAGAAGCGTTTTACCGTTCCGGAGGGCTTGCACCGATTCATCCTATTTTTGTAGAAGAACTGATGCTTCATAAAGGAGCTTCGCGCTCTTCACAATTAGAGCGGAAAAACGACTATGCTCACACATTTATGGAAAAAGAAGATATCGTACCAGGTGATATTATGATTGTCATTTCTACATCGGGCGTAAATCCCGTTCCCATTGATGTGGCCTTAATTGCAAAAGAAAAAGGTGCCTTTGTTATTGGGCTTACCTCTCCTTCTTATGCCACAAGCCGGGCTTCACGACATAAAAGTGGAAAGTACCTTCATGATGTCGTTGATCTTGTCATTAATAATCATATTCCAAAAGGAGACGTTCTTCTTCATCAACAAGACATTTCCTTCGCTTCTGGCTCTACTGTAATTGGAGGCGCTATCCTAAACGATGTCCTATCTAAAACCATTCAAAAACTGCTCAGTCGCGGCATCGCTCCGCCTGTCTTTGTAAGCGGAAATATGGAAGGTTCAGACGAACATAATCAGCGGTTGATTGATACTTACAAAGGAAGAATTACTTCTCTATAGAAAACAGCCCGTGCGGCTGTTTTTTTGTACAAAAAAAAGATGCTTAAAAGCATCTCATCAAAGTCGGACTGTACGATTTGGACTAGATCTCCTCTTTACCAGTAGAAGTCTTGTTCACAGCACCATAACATACTTATCCGACATAATTACTATGTTTAATACAAGTATACTCTTTTATACTTTATGTGTCAAATGAGTTATAAGAAATTTTTTAATGCCTTCATTTGAGGACTTTCTTACGGTAATGTTCCAGCTGGCTTTTAGCTTCTTTCATAATGGTTGTATGTATGATTTCATCCGTGATGTTAAAATAATTGTCTCCATATCGATAGTCATCTATCATATCGCTAATTTCAAGCCAACCTACTAACTCAGTCGGACAGTCGAGCTCAATGAACATGGTGTATAAGTGATTGGCTTCTGTTAGCACCATCTCTTCATGCTGCACAATTGTTTGAAGCCGCGTATAGATCAAGTAATCTGTACATTCCTGCTCACTCGGTTCCGATAAAGAAAGCTCTTTTAAAGTACGCTGAAAATAATTTTCTATTTCAAAGAGATTATAAGGTGGACGGAGAGAAGCTAAAATAGAAAGAGACAAAGAATCCTGTTCACGTTCCAGCATAGAAAGTGCCCATGGTAAATAATGTTCTTCTGCTGTGACACTCTGTTGATAAATGTAATAAAAGAGCTCGCGTGTATCCATAGAACTCCTCCTTCCTTTTTCGTGCCGATACAATTTCAAATAGTTTACCATACCTATAGATTTTACATGTAAATCCCTGCCGAAGCTTTATATAAGTTTTATTTTGCATCTCACAAAAAAGAACCTGCATCAAAACTGATACAGGTTCTTCACTTCATATCATACTGATTGTTTCATGTTCATTTGCCCTTGTGAGGCCCTTTCGCTACGTATATCGGTTCATAACGAGAGTGCCAATCGTCAGATCAGAATATCTGCTTTTCATATGAGGTAATACGTTTGCTGAAGTTGCTGTTAAGTCTTCCAAAACGAAATCAGTCCCTTCATGAAACTAAGTATTTACCTTTCACAGTAGCCTTAGAAGAATTTCTATTGGCCCTGTACTATTTATATACCACGTTTCAATTAAACTAAACGAAAAAAACTCATTTTTTCAAAAAATTCTTTCCACAGGAATATAATAATTAACAGCCAATTACAAATAAAGCTTTAGCCCTTCATGAGAAGCTGTAAATCCAAGCTTTTGATAAAAACGAAAAGCCTCTGAACGTTCTTTATCAGTTGTTAATTGCACTAAATGACAATTACGTTCTTTCGCTCGTTCAATTGCCCATGTGATCAGCTGATATCCAACCCCTTTCCCGCGCTCTGACGAAGCGGTTCGAACTCCTTCAATCGTTGCTCTCCACCCGCCTTGTCGTACAATATGGGGCGTAAAAGTAATTTGTTGAACACCTATCACTTTTTTACCTTTACATGCGACAATCAGTTCATTGTTCGGATCCCCGTCAATCGCCTGAAATGCTTGAACATAACAGTCTGGAAGCGGTAATTCATAGCGCTCACGTTTACTTCCAAGTATATCATCAGCAAGCATTTCAACAATTTGATCTAAATCTCCCCGCACTGCTTCTCTAAAAATTATTTCTCCCATTTCATACAGCACCTTTCCCGTGTCTATTTAGTATGTTAAAAAGAACACTGACGAACAAACTCAGAACCGACGCCACAAACAAAGCAACCGCTAAAGCACCTAGGCCCATTCCTTCAAAGCCTCCAACTCCAAGTATGCTATATAAAAATATGCTGATTAGGATGCTGCTAAGTGAAATTCCGTACTGTACGGGTGAATTCTTTCTATAGAAGAAATACGATGTACTAAGAAGCAGCACAAAGAACATGCTCATCCACCCTAGTAATAAAATCATTTACACCCTCCTCTCGCCTCGAAAAGGAATTTATATCCATTATATAATACGATTTCTATTTATTCTATCTCTATTAATTGGCTTGCAGCCACATCTAAATAGACATGACCAAAAGTGGTCATGTCTATTTAGATGCTATATTATTAAAAAGAAAGTTCTTTGGACCAAAAAGAATAAGGGGCTAAACAAGCTTCATCGACTTCATTCATACGCTTTTTGCATCGCTGCAGCACCTCAGCAGGAATGTGTCGCTCTAAGTATGCAGATTCTCCGTTCGCTTGAATCGTTTCTTCTACTAGTTCTTCAAACACATCTAGGCATGCCAAAAACTGCGGAAAAGTTGTATTAACAAAGCGCTCGCAGTCATCGTTGGACGTATCGAGCAGCACAACAGAACCGTTTTTGTGATGAAGACAAATTGGATCTCCAGCACCTGTTGTTCCTAAAAACCAATAGTGTTGGTAGCGAGATGATAACTGAAATATTTCACATAGCGTTGTTAACTTCCCTTTGGATGAAACGAACTCTAGAAATGGTGAAGCTTCTTTTGGCAATCCTTTTTCTGTTAGCAACTTTTTTATCTCTTTATCAATATCAAGGGGTGCAAGCTGTTCGGCATCAAACTTCATTCGTTTTTCGTGTCGTTGTATCACATTTGACAACTTCTTTCACTCCTTTTCACCATTTGCTCTTTGTTTGCTTTTGTTTATTATAAAAGAAATCCAGCTCGTATTATATGCTACAAATGAACTTAATTAGACTGAAAATTTTTCCAATCTTTATTTATATAGCCCGATTTCTCTTTATAAACACAGGTAAAAAGAAACCGCCCAGATTTTCTCCAATGAATGCTGTTTTTAAAAATAACCCTCATTCCCTTCTTCCCTTTTCAGCGTGCCATCGCCTTTTGTACATAAGCTCACTCTTTATTCTGCCAATTTTTTCTACCTTTTGCAACTAGGACTTATCTCACCGTTTATTCTACAAGATTAATAACTTGACAGAATTTTAAAATAAGAAACAGTAATTATTTACAATTTTTTAAACTTTATGGTTTAATAGGTATGTAATTCCTGTTTTTACTATATTTTTTGGAGGTTTAACATGAAAAAAGAGTCAATTTATCGTTTTATTGCTTTTGCTTTAATGTTCACCTTGTGTTTTGGCCAATTAGGCTTACTGAAAACACAAGCAGCAGGCAATCCCCCTGCTAACGAAAAAACATTAAGCATTGGTAAAGCAGCAAAAGGGACATTTACAGAACCAGAACAAGCACATTGGTACAAGATTAATCCTTCTAAGCAAGATGTAGCAAAGTTTTCACACTACCAAATTAAGCTGCAAAGTGATGATGAAGTAAACATCACGGTTTACTCTAGTCTTGAAGATGCCAAAAACAACGTGGCATTTGACCGTTATATGGGATACTCCTACAAAGACGAGCCTGCTCAACTAGATTTTCCAATCGCTTGGACAGGCCCTTATTATGTAAAGGTTGAGTATTACGGAGATGAAGATCTTATCATTGAAGACGATACGGGAGAAGACGGACAAACTCCTTCTGAACCCCAGCCGGAATTAAAAACAGAAGTTCCTTACACAATCAGCTATGAAGGCGCTTCACTTCCTCCATCTCAAATGATGGCAGAAGAATGCCCTGCTGAATTAAGTACAAGCCAAAAAGAAAACGGAAAAGGTATTTTAAAAGATTTACGTACAATTCGCGACGCTGTGCTTTCAAAAACAGCAAGTGGAAAAGACCTTTCTTCTCTTTATTACAAAGCCGCTCCGTTTATCAGCTCTAAAATGATTATTGATAAATCGATGCGTGAACAAGTATACAAAGATTTAGTTCAGCTAAAAAGCTTGTTTACAGATGTGGCGAAAAATGGCGCATCAAGCACATATATGATTACAAGTGCTGATCAAAAAGCCATCAATGATTTATACAGCATCGCGTACAAATCTGTTCCAGCTGCTTTAAAGAAAGACTTAGAAAAAGTTGCAGCACAGACAAAATTAAAAGACGTTACGGACTTAAACGTGTCGTCTGTATTAGTAAGAGCTAAATTAGTCAGCGCGAACAGCGTTTCAACAAAAGCTGAGACTCGCTATATTGTTAAATTAAAAGATGGTGCAAATGCAAAGTCATTTAAAACAAAAGCACAGTCAAAATCAGCAAGCATTGAATCTATTAATCCATTAAAACAATCAGCTGCTTCTTTTGATAATATGTTTGTTATTCAATTAGATGACAGCAATGCAAAAAGCTTCAGTACGTCATCTGCTCAAGGTAAAATGACGGCAAAACAAATTGAAGCACTTCCTGAAACTGACTTTATCGAGCCGGTTCAAGAGTACCATGCCCTTTCAATGGATTCACAATATCCATATCAATGGTCATTAAACAACACGGGTAAAAACGACGGTACTCAACATGCCGATATTCAATATGAATCGCTTGAAACATTACTAAACGGTCAAAAATTAAAAGATACGGTTATTGCCGTTGCGGATACGGGCGTCGATTCATCACTAGCTGATTTAAAAGACGTAGTGGATACAAAGACAGGCTATAACTACGTTGATCGTTCGTCGAATGCAACAGACGACAACGGACACGGAACTCACGTAGCAGGTATTATTGCAGCTTCTGCAAACAATAACTATTCAATGGCCGGCATTAATTCTCACGCAAAAATTTTACCGGTTAAAATTCTAGACGCATCTGGAAGCGGAGATACAGAACAAATTGCGTACGGTATTAAATACGCAGTTGATCACGGTGCAAAAGTCATTAACTTAAGTCTTGGCGGACCTTATAGCCGCGTACTTGAATATTCATTAAAATACGCATACGACCATAATGTAACGGTTGTAGCAGCAAGCGGAAATGATGGCATAGAAGAAATCTCGTACCCTGCTTCATCTACCTATGCGATTTCAGTCGGCGCCTCAAACCGTTTAGATATCGTATCTGACTACTCAAACTACGGAAAAGGATTAGATATTACAGCTCCAGGCTCTGATATTCCAAGTCTTGTTCCAGATGGAAACGTAACTTATTTAAGCGGAACATCAATGGCTACACCTCACGTGGCAGCCGTTGCAGGATTATTACTCTCACAAAACCCAGGCTTAAAGCCAAAAGACGTTGAAAAACGTTTAACAGATACAGCGAAAGATATTAAATTTGATGAAAAAGATGCTCCTGTATACGATGATGAAGAAAGTCCATTAGAACCCCCTGCTCCAGGCTACGATTACGTATCAGGATGGGGACGTTTAAATGCGTACAGCGCGGTAAGTGCACAGCAGCTGCAAGCGCAGGTAAACACACTTATCAGCACGCAAAAAACAGTAACAGGTAAAGCTCAAAGCGGTTCAACTGTTAAAGTGATGAACGGCTCCAAAACACTTGGCACAGCCAAAGCTGATGCAAAAAATACGTTCTCTGTAAACATTCCAGCTCAAAAAGCAGATACTGTTTTACAAGTGATTGTAACAAACGGAAAAGCGAATACAAGCATTCGTGCAATTATTCAAAAAGCACCTGCCAAACCAGCGGTAAAAGCCGTAACGAATAAAGATGAGTATGTAACGGGAACGTCTAAAGCGAATTTTACTATAAATGTAAAAAACAGCGCCAAGAAAGTGATTGCTTCAGCCAAAGCTGATGCAAAAGGCGCATTCAAAGTAAAAATTCCAAAACAAAAAGAAAACACCATCTTGTACATCACAGCTACAAACAGCCAAAAACAAGAAAGTGAAGAAGTAAAAGTATCGGTACGTGACGTCATTGCTCCAAATGCTCCTAAAGTGAATCCAGTCAGCGACGCAGATACAGCTATTAAAGGAACAGCCGAAGCAAATGCCTCTGTTGTAGCGAAAGTGAACAACAAAGAAATTGGCAAAGCAAAAGCCAACGCAAAAGGTCAGTACAGCATTACGATTAAAAAACAAAAAGCAGGTACAGCAATCAGCGTAACAGCAGCAGACGCAGCTAATAACACAAGTAAAGGCACAACTGTAAAAGTGAGCGATAAAACACCGCCTGCTGCACCAAGCGTAAATGCTGTCACAACAAAAAGCACGGCTGTAACAGGCAAAGCTGAAGAAAATGCAGCCGTAACGGTAACAGTGAACAAAAAGAGCATTGGCTCTGCTACTGCCAACAGCAAAGGACAATACTCAGTAAAAATTAAAAAACAAAAAGAAAAAACAATTTTAAGCGTAACGGCAAAAGACAAAGCAAACAATACAAGTAAAGCAACAACAAAAACAGTTACAAAATAAACAAAAAAAGGCACTTGGCTTATGGCCAAGTGCTTTTTTTTGTTATAAAAGCTGTTTGTTTTTAAAGTATTTCCACATTCCCCACGTTAACACAATTAACATAACAATAATAACAGCAGTAGCCCAGTGGGAATTTTGATATGGAATCGGTACGTTCATCCCAAAAAATCCGGTTACGAACGTTAGCGGAAGCATAATCGTTGAAATCAACGTTAAGACATTCAGCTTTTCAGATGAAGTTGCATTTGTAATAGAATAATACGTATCAAGTGCACTGTTTACGAGGTCTCTAAACGTTTCAGCAGAGTCTACAATCCGCTCTAAGTGGTCAAGCAAGTCAATGTAGAAAGGAACATTTTCTTCTCGTATATCGAATTTCCACTTTCCATTAACCGTTAAGAAAATTCGGCGCTGAGGCAGAATAACGCGCCGGATTAAGATAATCGTTCTTTTTAACGCCAAGAACTCTTCCGTCACTCCGCGCACTTCTTTGTTGTAAATTTCATCTTCTAATTCATCAATACGCATATCAATTCGGTCTAAAATCGGAAAGTATTCGTCCGTGATGCCATCAATCAAGGCATATAGCAAAAAGTCGGCGCCGCGGTTCATAAACTTTGGATAGCGCGAGCACACAGCATCCATTTTGCGAAGCCAGCCCATCTTATGCTTATGAATCGTCACTACGTAATTTGATCCGACAAAGGCATTTAATTCAAGCGTGGTAATCTCATCATCACTTTCTTCGTTATAGCGAAGCGCGTGAAAAACGAAAAATTTATAGTCTTCGTAATCATCCATTTTAGCGCGAGGACTGTCATGTAAGCAGTCTTCAATCGCCAATGGGTGAAAATCGAATAATTTAGCAATTTGAGCAAGCTCTTGTCCGTGGACATCATACAGATCAATCCACAGCAAATTATCAGGATTGCGCAATTTCTCATGCACGTCTCCTAAATCAAGATTCGTTATCATTTCTTTTGTTTCATCATCATATAAGTATGTTTTAATCATTGATTTTTCACCTCACATCATTGAGGCATTAAGGAGTATTTTCCTTCGTTGAAATGAGAGGAACATATACACCTTTGTTGCCCCTATCTTGTTTTGCAGTAACCTTCATCGAAATGGGGTCATCAGTGCCCATTCATCTCACCTCCTAATTAGTTGAAGGAACGCTGACTTGTAATACAGCTACTTCACAAAGTTTAATTTTAACATACAATCCAACTCTAGCGTAGCGCTTTTTTCAAAACCTTTCCTTCTCTATATAAAGTTTCAAACAAAACTTCCGATACTATAAAAGCAGTAATTATATACTTTTTTTACGAATGCTTTACTAGTATACCCGCTATTTAATAATACGATAGTACTCACAATCGGTAACTAGAACCTCTTCAATCTTCCGCTTAGATCTAGAAAATCTACCATGGCCGGTCTGTGGCCATAGTAGATTTTCTACACCGCTAAACATTATATTCGTAATGAGGAAAAACGTGTAGGAATTTTTAGATTTTAATCGAATATTTACTTAACAAACTTAGATTACGAAAAGGACTGATGATACATGCATTTTAAACGTGAAGAACCGTTTCGTTTTTCATTTGAGACTCCCATTGTTGGAACGTTTTCCATTGCTAAATATGACAACAAAGAAGTCGATTCTAAGCCCGGTCCTTTGTCTGTTATTGACCTTTCACCAAAAGGAATCAAAATCATCACGCCGCTTGATTTACCTATTTTCAAGCATCAAATCCAGCTAAAAATCAGCTTTTATTTAAATGAAAAACCCATCCATATTACCGGACTTTGCGTATGGAAAGAAAAACGGCACACGGAATACCTTTATGGCATTGAAGCGTTTAACGATGTGGAAGAACAAGCAATCTTAATTACAGAACTCAAGACCTACGCCAAGAAAAAGCGAGATACGCAATAAAAATAGCGCTCATTTGTTTTACTCCCCTTTTAAGATGGCAATACTACGAACGACTTCGATAGAAAAAGGTGAAACGATGAGCAGCAAAGCAAAAAAAGAATGGATTGGCGGTCTCGTACTATTTTTACTCGTCAGTTTTGTCAGCATCGCATTTGCAGGCTATCATACGGTGAAAGCTGCCGTTGATCAAACGTATGTACCGCTCCAGCATAATGACAAAACACACGTCAATTTAAAAAAAGGACAACCGTTTTCCCTGCTTTTAATTCAAGAAAACCATCAAAATACGTCATTTGTCTATATGACTGTTAATAAGCAGCACAAATCAATAAAAATGACCCATTTGCCAGGGTCAACTCAACTCGGCAATGAAACTTTGCGAACCATTTATCACCGAGGCAATATGAACACTGTCGTAAAGAATGTCGAAACGTATGCACAGCTGCCTGTTGATTATTACGTTAAAATGAATCAGCAATCGGTTGTCCATGCCGTAAATAAACTAGGCGGCATCATCGTCACAAACAAACATGCGTTTGAACACAGCAACATTATTTTTCCAAAAGGGTCGATTCGCCTTAACGGAAAAGAAGCGCTTGTTTTTTTAAAACAGCGTAATGAACAAGACGTCTTTACTGCGCACGAAAGACAGCTTTCTGTAGCTAAAGCTATTTTCAATCAAGCAGCTACGATTCCCAACGTTACAAAGCTGCATTCTCTTGTATTTACACTGGCTGACCATATTGAAACCAACGCCACATTTAATGATATCAAACGGATTCAAAAAACCTATAAACCGGCCGTTTCGCATGTAGACAAGCAGCAGTTTCCGCAAAATGAATGGAACCAAAAACAAGTCACAACGCGGCTGTACAAGCATCTGGAGCGCAGCGAGCTGTTTTTATAAAAAATTCTCACAAAAAAACCATTGACCGCAGGCTCAATGGTTTTTTATGCTACTCATCTTCAGCAGGCACAACTTTCTCATTTATTTTAACCACAATCTTTTCATCACGTTCATCTTTGAAATAGCTTTTTTGATAAAAAGAGCTATCATTAGGCGGTCCAATGATAACCGTATCCGTAATCGGAGCGACGGCTTCTGCTACTTCGCTTGCGCTTACTCCGTACGCTTTTTGAAACACGATAGGAGGCGTTAAGCGCAGCACGTCAGATCCTTCTGTAGACTCAAACTGATCATTGTTAAAAAAGAGGTGAAGATGCGCTTCTTCCGATAGCGGCTCAATCCAGTGCCACCAGCCCATCGGTATAAAAACAACTTCTCCTTCTTTTATTTGGTACTTGTGCATGCTGCTTGTATCAGGATCCAAAATAGATACCTGCACTTCACCTGAAACGACGACATCTAATTCCCACGCGTTTGGATGCCAGTGCGGCTCCCTCATATGTCCTTTCGTCATATATAAATCAACAAAAGCACCTCCCAGCATGGCAGGAAGCTGAGTTGATGTTAACCGATACGCTATATTTTGATCATTTCGTTTGAACAGGACATTTTGCTTATAGTTTACTGACAGATTAGGCGTTCCTGAGCTTTTTTTAATGTTTGAATTATCCGGTACAAATCCAGATTTACTCATAGTGTCATACCCTCTTTTCTTAAAAAAGTTATATGATCTATCATATTAAAGCTCTTTGATAAGGGTGTTTTAATTAAAAAAAATAAAAAACGAGCGTTTCCGCTCGTTTTTATCCGACAAGGCGTTCAATTTTCTTTTTCTTCCATACAAATTGATAATAGCTATACTGCAGGATTAAGCTAACAACAAACGCCGCTGGATATCCAATCCAAATTCCTTTGATCTCAAGAGACGTGAACTGCGATAACACGTAGGCTACCGGCACTTCTACACACCAAATAGCCATGATGCTAAATACGGTAGGCCAAAGCACTGTACCGCTTGCTCGCATGGTAGCGGTAATAATTTGCGCATGACCGAAAATCAAGTAGCTCCAAAGCGTAATCACTAACAGCTCTTGAGCAATATGAAGCGTGTGTTGACTTGTTAAAAACAGGGCTAAAATTTGATTAGAAAAAAGATAAATAAGTAAAATTAACACGCTGCCAATGACATAATTCAGCATAATTCCGGAGCGAATAACTTCTTTCAAACGCTCAAATTTATTGGCACCAATCGACTGCGCTGCAAAAATAGAAACCGCAATTCCCAAGCTGATTGCCGGCATTTGTACATAGCTTGCCACTTGGTTCACTGCTCCGTACGCAGCTGTAGCGTCCGAACCAAATCCGTTTACGAACGTAATGACCGCAATTTCAGAAAGAGAGACTAAAATCATATTGATACTTGCTGGAATTCCTAAACGCATGAGCAGTTTTAAAAGCATTCCGTCCATCTTTAATGAAATGGATGAGTCAAACTTTAACGGATGATTCTTTTTGCGTAAATAGATCATCATAATGATGAACGTTAATACAGTTGAAAACACCGTTGCGTACGCAGCACCGTATACACCAAGCCTCGGCACTCCGATCCATCCAAAAATTAAAATCGGAAGGAAAATGATGTTTAAGACCGTACTCACAACTAAAAAGTAAAAAGGCGTTTTAGAGTCTCCGGTTCCGCGCATAAACGTCGTATAAACAAAGTATAAAAACAAAACAGGAATCGCAACAAACAAAATGCGCGCATAGTGAACCGTTACGTCAATAATATTAGCCGGCGTTCCCATAATCCGGAGAATATCCGGAGCAAATATGCTTCCTGCAACAGCAAGCACAATTCCGACTAAAAACGTAAACGTGAGCGTTGTACCGATAATTTCTTTAACTCGTTTTTCATTTTGTGCACCGTACGCTTGGCCGATCAAAATTGAACTTCCGGATCCAATTCCAATCGAAAACGACACAAGCAGAAAAAACAGAGGAAAAAAAGCGGAAATAGCGGCTAACGCATCAACGCCAAGCGCTCTTCCGACAATAATGCTTCCCGCCAGCTGTCCAACTGACTGCATGGCATTACTTAATATGAGCGGAATCAAAAACACAAGCATCAGTTTACTGACGGATTTTTCTGATTCCACCACTTTACTTTTAACACTTGGATTCTCCACACCTATTTCTCCTTTTTATCAGCTTTCGGCGAATGATAGCCTTTTTCGCCGTAAGGCTGCAGCTTCTCTAACCATTTCGCTTCCAGTTTCAGCAAATCCTTTTTTGAAAGTGCTTTTTCTTCTTCTCTTTTAATCGTTTCCAGCATCTCAATTGAAAAAGCATCCGCTCCGTACGTATTCCACTCGTCTTGAAGCTCTTTATTTTGATGAGTATTTGTTTTTAACGTGAACTTTACGCCGTTTAACGTTTTGATATTAGGCGTAGAGCCAATGTAAATCTTATGGTTGTGAAGGTTTTTTATTTGATACACGCCTCCTTCTGTTTTTATTTCTTTCGCTAGCTGCTTCATTTGTTTTTTATAGTCTTTTGAACCGGTACTCATCCCTGTCTCTCCCTTTCTCCAGTAGCTGCTTCCGTCTGCGCTGCGCTCTAAGAACCCGTACTCAATTAAATAGCGTCGCAGCACCGCGTAGTCGTCATAAAAAGGTGTTAAAATATCGTTCACTTCTTTTTCGGTATACGTTGCACCAAACTCAAAATGCCCGCTTAATTCTTCAAGAACGACAAGACGGTGTTTTTCTTGCAAGTGAAATGTACGAAGCGTTCCACTCAGACCTTGCGGAAAGTTCTTCGCTAAAATCTTTTCACGCTCTTCATCGCTGACGCTGTAGCGCTGACTTCTTTTAGGAGCTGTATTTGATTTGGATAGCACCTTCTCTTCTTCTCCGTCGTTCAACAGTTCCATCAGCGTTAAAAACACTTTCGCTTGACGCTCTTTTTTCTTTAATGTAAAACGGTGATTCCGAATGGTGGATGAACTCCCTATTCCCATTTCTTTTTGAATATCACTATCGCTTTTTCCTTCCTTAAAATACTTCACTAAATTTTTTTGATGACCAGAAAGACCGGTTACATCTTTATCTAGCTCTATTAAATGATGGAATACAGATCCGTGCTGCTGTTCAACATGAAGCTTCATATAACGTTTTGCTTCATAAAAAAGACCTTCCACCGGATAAATAATGCCTTTTTCGATGCTTTCACCGCATAATAAGCATTGATAGTGCTCTTCGCTTTCTGCATATCCTTTTTTCATATCATCAAAAGATGATTCCCAAAACAAATCACTTACCATATAAATAGACACTCCTTTATTTTGTTTGTTAATTTATAAACAAATATATTATATGTTTATAAATATGTCAATCATACGTTTATGATACATAAAAAAACAGCAGTGCTCACTGCTGTTTTTTGTTCCATTCACTTAAATAAGGAAAATCCTTAGATACTACGGGCTCATCATTCAAAAGCGTAATTAACTCCAAGCGGTTGCCATCAGGATCATTAAAATACACGCACGCTGCTGGCATCCACGTATGAACAATCGGCTCTGTTTGCGGCTTTCCAAACGACGTCTTCTCCGGTTCAATGCCTTTTGAACTCAGCCACGTTAACGCTTGATGAATGTCGGCTGCTTCGATTCCAAAAGCAAAATGACTCGTTTTCAACTCTTTTTCATCTGTTTCCCAAAGACCGAGCATCTGCTTTTGGCCACCAACAAAGAAAAAAGCACAGCGCCGCTCTTCAACTCTATGAACAAACGTCAGCCCGAGACGTTTATAAAACAAAATTGAATCCTCTAAATTCCGCACCTGCACATGCGTCTCATAAATACTCTTAATCATAGCCTCTCCTCCATCCTTTTCTACTACTATAAGCCATTTCACAACAAACAGCTTCCTAATAAAGAATGAAAAATAATCAGCCATAAGAATGAGAAACCCTCATACAAACGTACAGCTTTGAAATTCAGAAGAGCACTATGGGCTTGGTTTTGACTAAGGTTTTGACCTTCACTAAGGTTTTGAGGCCACCCCGCAAGGGGTGGCCTCAAAACCTTAGGTCTAGAAAAACCCCCACGGCTGCACTTTAGCCGTGGGGGTTTTCTACATCGATAAATTAAGCGTGTGCTTTCGCAAGACCGATACAAATACCGCCTGAAATAATCAGTACACTCGCAAGAGATACATAGAATAATTGACGTTTTGTTTTCTTTTCTCCCAAGAATACAATACCGCCAAAAATAGAAATAACAATACCCATTTGCGATAATGAAAAGCTTGTTGCTACGCCTAGTCTTGATTGAGATAAGAATAAGAACATATTTCCAGATGCCCAGATTAAACCTGGTAAGATGTTACGAATTGTATATTTGTTAAAAGGCTTATGTTTATATGTAATGATTAAGCCACCAATTAACATACCGATTGCCTGCGGGAATAGAGCTGCCCATGCGTCTACGTTGAAAATACGTGCGATAACTACGTAAACTAAAAATCCAAGACTTGAAATGATAAGAGTGATAACTCCTTTTTTCGTTTGTCCCGGAGTCGCTTGTGCACCTTCTTTTTTACCGTCTAATGAAGAAAGCACAACGCCTGCTAGTATTAAAAGAATCGCGATAGATCCAAGAAGAATCGTTTGAAGCGTTGACCATTCTTTAAATACAATAACACCAAAAAGAGCTGTTGATACTAATTGCATACCGGTTGAAATCGGCATTGACTTTGAAACACCAAGGTATGGAACACTTTTAAACTGATTGCTTTGACCTACTGACCAGAACAAACCTGAAACAATTCCGACAATAACAAGCGTTGGCGTTAACACCGGCTGCACAATCATAAACTGAACAAATGAAAGAATCAAAGCTCCAATAATTGTTCCCAGCGTTTGACTGTAAGGTCCACCGCCCATCTTCATACTAACTAAAATCATGCTTCCCCACGCAACGGAAGGAAGAACACCTAGCAAAATATCCATCTTTCTCTTAACCTACTTTCCTATTTCTAATCTATGTACATGGTACGTAATAACTTGCTGCTTTTCTTTTATCAAGGTCTACACGCTCATCTCCCTTGAATATTCCCCAAAAAGGTTTACCTATGCGGATACTGCCTACCCCGCAAGGAGGGCGGGCGGTATCCGTTTAGGTCTAGAAAATTTGATAGGACCGCCCTTTGGTCCTATCAAATTTTCTACATCGATAAAAATATATAACGTTTTCATAAAGGGTGGTAAAACTGCTATTTTTTGCTGCTCGTATTATACTAACACGAACATTTATTATTTAGCTAGAAATTTTTTTGATTATTTTTTAAAAAAAGAAAAAATTTTTTTCTTCTTGCTCCGCAGCTCGCTTTCCCTTTGTATGTGATCTGTAATCAGCAGAAACTGGCGCCTCTGCTGATTGAAAATAAGAAAAGATAAAGCCTTTTTATTTTAGTTAGCTACAGGCTTACAAAATTGCTCTACTACTTCTTTGGCTGGAATCGAACTGATCGCACCTTTTCCCGTTGTTGTTAAGGCACCGCTTGCATTTGCAAAACGCAAAATAGCATCGTGGTCAGAGTCAAGAATAGCTGTTAAGTTTTCTTGTGACACATTGCGGCTTAATAGCTGATAAAGGAATCCGCCAATAAATGCATCTCCTGCACCTGTTGTATCAACAACCGCTACTTTGTAACCCTTTGATTCATAGACAGCTTGTTTTGTATAAAGCGTTGCGCCTTCTGCTCCTTTTGTGAACACAACGACCTGAACGTCCCCTGTAAATAGAGACTGAATCGCTTGCTGTTCATCTTCAATGCCTGTGATAAACGATAGCTCGTCGTCTGAAATTTTAACAATGTGCGCTTGTGGTACAAATTCTAAGATTGTTTGACGACATAGCTCATGATCTTTCCACAGTGGAAGACGTACATTTGGATCAAAGCTGATAACGCCGCCTTTTTCTTTCATGCTTTTAATCGCTTTCATATGAGCGTATTTCATAGGGCTTTCAACTAAATCAACCGAACAGAAATGAAGAACATCGTTGCTTGTAAACCAATCAGGGTTAATTTCATCTTCTTTTAGTAATAAATCTGCTGAAGGATTACGATAGAAGCTGAAATCTCTTTCTCCGTCTTCACGCAGAGAAACAAAAGCTAAAGCTGTGTTTGCTTCTTCTGTACGATAGACCATATCAGTACCTACTCCTACTTCACGAAGCGTATCTACTAGAAAATCTCCAAACGCATCTTCTCCAACTTTTGTAATAAGCGCTGACTCATTACCGTATGTAGCAACAACTGCCGCAACGTTTGCCGGCGCTCCGCCTGGCACACGCGTAAACGATTCCACTTCTTTTAATTGAAGACCTTTTTGAGCCGGAATCATATCAATTAATACTTCACCGATACTAAATAACTTACCCATTCTATTCACCTTACTTTTCTTTTTTGTCATATTGTCATACTATGTTCCAAAAAATCCTTAAATCAAATTATACGTCCCAAACATCTTTTTCGTAAAGAGAAATTTCCAATTTATTTTAAAAAAATCGTGAATTATAGCTTTTTTCTGACAAACTTTTATTGGTTTACTCCCTTTCAACCCTTGATAAATCTGGGATTGGAATCATTTTCTTATGTAAAGTTAGCGGAATTTAAAAAGCCAATTTCCAATTTTAATTGTTTCTCTATTCATTTTTCGTTCGACATCTCTTTCCTTATTTCCTGTTTATTCGCCTTAGATATGCAAATAATGATAAAAAATCGTGTTTTTATCATTATTTAAGAAGGAATACAGGAAAATATGTCGAATGGACTTAGGTAGGTATATGACATTATGTATGTTACACTAAAGACAAGGCAAGGAAGGGAGAATGAGTCATGAAAATCAATGTTTTTCTAGACGACTATCGCAAGTGCCCTGAAGGTCATGTTTTAGCCGAAACGATTGATGAATGTATTGATCTGCTAAGATCATTCGACGTTGAACATTTGTCACTTGATCACGATTTACTGAATAAGACACGGAATGGATTAATGCTCGTGCATTTTATGGTAAAGCACCATTTATATGCCGATCGAATTACGATTCACTCCGCTAATCATTTAGGCAGCAAAGCAATGTACAACTGCTTTAAGCAAGCTCAAAAAGAGCATAAAATGCCAAACAACATTAAAATTTTAAGATGCCCTCTGCCTCTTCGATGATATCTGCACCCTCACACATTCATTTCAACAGAATCTGTCCGATTCAATTCTCACAGACTCCCTGTTTTTATAAAATGAAGAACGATACTGCTTGTTCGATACGTATAGATGTGAATACGCTTTAAGCAGTTTATATTATATAGAAGAAAACCGCTCTAAAATACCGTTATGATAGCTTTAAAAGCTGACTATATGGTACAAAGAGCGGTTTCTTTGCTATTTAGACAGTTTAGCAGAATCCAAATCAGCCGCGAGAGTAGCCGGCTGTTTTTTAGTTTCTTTTAGCTGCCTAGCGTTCACGAACCAGTAGATGCTTCCTACAAACAGGCCTCCTCCTACGATGTTTCCGAGTGTAACAGGAATTAAATTATGAAATAGTCCAGCAAACGAAATCACTTCAGGGTGCGGAAGCAATAAAGCTAGACCAAGAAACGTCATGTTCGCTACGCTGTGCTCGTATCCTGAAGCAACAAATGCAAACAGCATCCAAAAAATAAGCATAATTTTTGCCGCATCGCTTTTGGTGCGCGAAGCTGTCCAAATTGCAAGACAAACAAGCCAGTTGCACAGAACGCCGCGAAAAAATAATTCACTGAACGGTAAATTCATCTTTTTAGCTGCCAGCGTCATAAGCAAATGATTTGCTTCAATCCCTTTAAACAAACCGGTTCCGGTAATTAACAAACAAAGCCCAAACGCTCCTGCCGCATTTCCAATTAAACACCACGTCCAGTTTTTGAACGTATCTTTCCACGTGGTGACTCCCGATAGCGTACTCACCGTATACACCATGTGATTTCCCGTAAACAATTCGGCTCCTGCAAATACAACAAGCAGTAAAGCAACAGCAAAAGATAAGCCCATCACAAGAGAAACAATCGGCAAAGAAGCGGAGGCTAAAGGCGCTCCTACCGATAGAGCCAGTACTACCCCAAGTCCCACGTAAGCACCTGCTAGCACAGCTAACAGCAAGTAACTCGGCAAATGATCATTCACAAGCTTCGTTTTTTCGCGGGCTAACTCATTCATTGACTGCAGTGAATGTTTCAACAAAAGCGTTTCCTCCTTTTACTCATCTTAGACGCATACTTTTTCTTCTGTTTTTTCCAAAAACCAAGAAAGAGCAGAGGCTTGCTTCACCACTTCACCAATCACAATCATCGCGGGATTGCTGACTTGCTGCTCGGCAGCCGTGTCTACGATTGTGCCAAGCGTGCCTGTAACCGTGCGCTGATAAATGGACGTGCCTTGTTCAATAAGAGCGACTGGCGTATCTGCGCTTTTCCCCGCGTCTAAAAGCTGACGGCAAATATACGGTAAGTTTTTAACGCCCATATAAATCGCAAGCGTATCAACACCTTTAGCTAAATGCTTCCAGCGAATACTTTCTGGCTTGCCATTCAAACAATGCCCAGTCACAACGGCAAATGAACGGCTCAGCTCACGATGCGTAACGGGAATTCCAGCATAGGCCGGTGCCGCGATTCCAGCTGTAATACCCGGAACAACTTCAAATGAAATTCCGTGCTGAACAAGCACTTCCGCTTCTTCACCGCCTCTTCCGAAAATAAACGGATCTCCGCCTTTTAACCGGACGACAGTGTTTCCTTTTCTTGCGTAGAATACAAGGAAATCATGAATATCATCTTGAGAAACGCAGTGCTCACCAGGCTTTTTCCCGCAGTAGACGAGTTCTGCTCCTTCTTTTGCATACTGAAGAAGAACAGGGTTCACTAAGCGGTCATATAAAATAACATCTGCTTTTTCTATACATTTTGCTGCTTTTATCGTTAGTAAATCTGGATCTCCTGGTCCGGCTCCTACAATGTATACTTTTCCTTGTCTCATTTTTGCTTCGCTCCTTTGAGTGTCCCCTTGAATTTTTGTGGCGCGTTGAAAATCAACGCGCCACCGTTACTTATTCTTCAATTAAAAGATACAGCAAATCTCCTTCGACAGATGCTCCATACGTGTCTACACAGCCGCTATCGGGCTCTTGGACGTTACCGTCATGCAAGCAAATTTTCCAGTCGTGCATCGGACAGAACACCGAGTCACCGCTCACGATTCCTTCACTTAGCACGCCGCCTTTATGCGGACAGCGATTTTCAATTGCCCGGATTTTTCCGCTTGATAGCTTAAACACCGCAATTTCTTTTCCGTTTACTTTCACTGTTTTACCCAGGCTTACCGGAAAATCATGAATAGACCCTACGCATACTTTTGTAATGTTTTTATTCACCATCTTTATTTCCCCCCAGCTTTATGATGTGACAACTGTTTCGAACAACTCTTTTTTCGTCTTTTTGCTTTCAACAATTTCTTTCCAAGGATCACGGTACGTCGATAGCGCTTCGTCCATACGTATATTCAGCTCTCTTCTCGTCTCAGCGTCATCAAGCACTGATTGAATGTGCGATAGCCCCATACGCTCAATCCATGCAGACGTACGTTCTAAGTAATTAGCCGTTTCTCGGTAATACTGCAAATAAGCTCCTGTGATGTCCATCAATTCTTCATCTGTTTTTACTTTATACAATAAATCTCCTCCGCGAAGATGCGTACCTCCATTTCCGCCCACGTAAATTTCCCAGCCTCCGTCGATTCCAATAAAGCCAATATCTTTAATACCTGACTCAGCACAGCTTCTCGGGCAAGCAGATACAGCCATTTTTACTTTATGAGGTGTCCATAACCCTTCAAATTTTTTCTCAAGCGCAATCCCAACGCCCATTGAATCCTGCGTGCCAAAACGGCAAAACTGTTCGCCGACGCATGTTTTCACGGTCCGCAGTGACTTGCCATAAGCATAGCCGGAAGGCATATCTAACTCTTCCCATACGCTAGGCAAATCTTCTTTTTTGACACCAAACAAATCAAGACGCTGTCCGCCCGTCACTTTTACCAGAGGAATCTCATATTTATCAACGACGTCTGCAATTCTTCGTAAATCTTCTGCGTTTGTGACGCCTCCGTACATGCGAGGAACAACAGAATACGTACCGTCTTTTTGAATATTCGCGTGCATGCGTTCATTAACGAATCGTGATTCGCGTTCGTCAACGTACCCAGTCGGATTCACCATGCCTAAATAATAGTTTAGCGCCGGACGGCATTTCGAACAGCCTTCTTCATTATTCCAGCCAAGTACATTCATAACTTCACGCGTATGTGAAAGTCCTTTTGCTTTAATTTCTTCGACAACTTCGTCTCGTGACAGAGTCGTACAGCCGCAAATCGCTTCTTTTTGAGCCGCCGCGTCAAAGTCAGCGCCGAGAGTATGCTGAAGCACTTCCGCCACAAGCGGTTTACATCCTCCGCAAGAACGAGACGCACTTGTACAAGCTTTGATTTCATCAACCGATGAGCATCCTTGTTTTTGTATAGCTTCCACAATCGTACCTTTTGATACACCGTTACAGCCGCAAATAATATCATCGGCACTCATGCTTGCTACTAGGCTTTCACCCGCGTTACCGCCAGATGGCTGTAAAATTGAAACTTTTGCGACATCCGATACATCTTCTTGCTTTTGAATCATTGAAAACAGTCGATTTCCATCGCTGCTGTCTCCAAAAAGAACGGCTCCTACGATTTGATTGCCTCGCAGAACAAGCTTTTTATAAATGCCGTCTTGTTCATCGAATACTTTGATCGCTTTTTTCTCTTCATCTTCCGTAAAGTCTCCTGCCGAAAATACTTCCACCCCTGATACTTTTAGCTGCGTTGATAAAACTGACCCTTCATAAGGAACTTTTTCTGCACCGCAAATCGCTTTTGCTAATGCTTTTCCTTGTTCATACAGAGGTGCCACTAGTCCGTATACCATTCCTCTATGCTCTGCACATTCTCCAACAGCGTAGATGTTCGGAATATCCGTTTGCATATAGTCATTCACGACAATTCCTCGGTTTACCGTAAGCCCCGCTTCTTTTGCAAGCTGAACATTTGGTTTAATTCCAACGGCCATCACCACTAAATCAGCTTCTAAAAACGTCCCGTCTTTAAAAGATAGACCTTCAACTCGTTCATCGCCGACAATTTCTGCCGTTTGTTTTTCAAGCAAAAACTTCATGCCTTGTTTTTCTAATTCGTTTTGAAGCAATTTACCGGCTGTTGGATCAAGCTGACGTTCCATTAAATACGGAGCTAAATGAATCACAGATACGTCCATTCCCAAATTTAACAGTCCGCGCGCTGCTTCTAGCCCAAGCAATCCGCCTCCAATAACCGCTGCTTTTTTATACTGCTGAGATGCCTGCAGCATTTCATCCGTGTCTTTTATATCTCGAAAAGCCGTGACTCCTTTTTTATCAGATCCTGGAATCGGAAGAATAAAAGGAAGAGAGCCCGTTGCTAAAATCAATTCATCGTACGCTTCTATTCTGCCGCTGCTTGTAGCTACTTCTTTTTTTATCGAATCGATACTAGTAACCGTTTCGCCCGTATATAATGTAATATTGTTTTCTTGATACCAGTTCCAATCGTTTAACGTAATGTCTTCAACATTCGTATCTCCTTGCAGAACTTTTGATAATAAAATACGATTATAGTTCGGATGCGGCTCGCTTCCGAAAATCGTAATCTCAAACGCTTCGTTTGAAACCTTCAATATTTCTTCAACCGCTCGAACTCCAGCCATTCCATTTCCAATCAATACGAGTTTCTTTTTTTGCATCTTCCATTCCTCCCCTGGCATCTATACCTGCTTGTTCCAAAGATATATTTTCTATGCATCTTTAAAGATACACTTAAGATATATGAATTTTCAGAATCGTTCAACTTATGTGTTAGGTTATCTAACACAGTTATGGTATGTATGCGATTCCATTGCTTTAACAGCAAGCAAAAAAAATAAGTGGTCTAATTATGTTTTAATTTGTATCATCCTTTGTATTTTATTTTGTGATGTTTTTCACAACGTTAATGTAACAGAAATAAATAACCTGAGCTATGATAAAAATCACTCCTATTAAAAATGATCAATAGTTTCATAGTCTTGTTCTAAAAACTATAAAAAGACAAGCCCTATTCCACATTTAATAGGGCTTGTCTTTTTATTTTCCTGTAAACCAATCCACAACATATTCTCCCCACACTTCATTTCCTTTTTTCGTTAAATTCCCGCTGTCTTTATTTATATATTCTCCTAAATGAAACGGCCAAATGAGCGAGTGATTCATATAATATACCCAATTTGCCTCAGAGACTCCCCTGATCGCTTCTACCCCTTCTTCATAGGATTCCGTTTGTGAAATATATGGCTGTGACGGCTGAATCATAAGGGTTTTTTTCAAGTCTTTGAGCTGATGAATCAGCTCGTCTGTATTTTTAAGCGTCTCATCTAGCGTAAGGTGCTGATAGTCATTTTTAAGAGGTGCTTCAAACAAAATAATGTTTGGCTGAAGTTGATTAATTTGATCAGCAATCTGTGAGGATAAAAGCCCATCAGTTGTTTGGCTGCCGTATGAAAGTGTTTTGACTGTAAATACATCACTTCCGTATGTAGCTGCTAACTCTTTTTTTAACTGCTGAGGCCATCCTGCTTCCTTCGCGGATGTGGCAAGCACAAGAGTCAGAGGTTTTTTATTTGCAATAGATGACTCGATTTGCTTTGTAATAAAGTCTGGAAGATTTTTTGTATAAGCAGATACATCGGAAAACTGTTTTTCTTTATGTACAACAGCGGATTTCACTTCACTTGCCTTTGCTTCGGTTTGCTCTTGCCAGTGCTGCATTCCCGCATACATCACCGCCCCGCACAAAACAGCGGCCGCCACATTTACCCCAACCATCGCCTTCATTCAATCTCCCCTTTTATGCATTTTTTAAAAACCAAATATATTCTGTCCACCAAACTTACATTCAATAGAATAAACAAATGCACAAACACAAAAATACTTCACTGAATCCGCCCTAAAAGGTTCACCTATCCGGATGAGACCAGCCCGCAAGGGAGTGGCTCATCCGGATAGTTCTAGCAACTCTAGCATCACCGCTCTTTGGTGATGCTAGAATTGCTACATCGATATAAAAATAATTATAGATTAGTAGAATTTGGAATGGGGGGCCTTTCGTACGTAAAATCTCTACAAATACATGTATACTTCGCATATTTTCTAGCGAAATGTGAAGTTTCCGGGGAAATTGCGTCACGTTTCTTAAAAAGAAAACATAATGTACGTTCATTCGCACATGTGACCTTCTCCTTGTACAGTAGAGATACCGGCGGAATACAGCAAAAACGCGTTTTTGAAAAAGGAATACTATATGCAAAAAAGCTCGTTTGATCAAATTGCTTCATCTTTTCATCCATTAATTGTGTCGATGATTAAAAAATTTCATATTTACAAAGACTACGACGAATATTATCAAATTGCTTTAATTGGTTTATGGAGAGCGTATCAAAAATTTGATGAAAGCAAAGGATCTTTTCCTGCTTATGCCTATACAACCGTGCGCGGTACTATTCTTTCTCATTTAAAAGGCACCATTTTATATGAAGAACGTGAAACACCTGCTGAACAGAACCTGCTTTCACTGAACGAAGATCTCACTCTTCCCGTCCCGCTAGAAGCTGAAATCATTGAACAGCATATCGAACATTTAACAGGGAGAGAAAAAATCTATGTACTCGAACATCTGCTAGAAGGCTACTCCTATAAAGATATCGCCTACAAATACCACGTATCCACAGGAGCCGTTAAAAACTGGGGAAAATCAGCTCGCAGGAAGCTAAAGGCCTCGCTTCTTAGAGAGTAAGAAAAGAAGGAAGCTTATCCTAAGCTTCCTCCTTCAGTACATATAAGAAGTCCTGTGCAACCAATTGTTCATATGTAGGACAATTTTGTTTGATAAATCGAACGCACTACGCTAAAAAAAGCGGGCTTTCTAAACAATAATTGCGAATAACAGCTGCTCTGGCCAGCTTTTTTTCTAAGCTATAATAAGAAAGTTTCACTGGAATGAACGTTCCGTCTTTGAAGTGAATCAGCGTAGAGGGTGAATTAACTGAAGAAAGCGTGTGTGAAGTATGAACATGCGAGGCAAAAATCCAGGCGCAGCTATAGTCATTTGGCGAAGATGTCGGAAACGCAATAATGGCTTGCGAACGATTAATGACAAGCGGCGTAAGCTGTTTGTATGGAAACATTTTTCGAACGGCGGCGATAGAGCCGTTAAACGTACTTAATTCTCGAATACACGCTTCTTCTAATAATTGCTTACATGTCTTGCTTAGCATGTATTCCCCTGTTTCATCCAGCACCTTTGTGCGGTGAATAGGATCATTCACTGGAATCAACGCTTTTGTCGTCAAACCAATTTGATAATTTTCGTCATTTGTCATACATCTACCCCCTTTTTCTACTTTATAACTATTCTATACTATCGAAACGAGGAAAATCTAGTATTTTTGCCATTATTTAAAATATTTTGAATATACTTGTATTCAAAGAAAAAAGCGCTGAAATAAGAACCATCGCAAATGATAGAATCGTTTCCATCACCGTCCACGTTTTTAGCATGTGTGTGACATGCTGAAGAACTCTTTGATTAACCAGAACCATTTATAACATAACAGACCTGTTGCTAGTACTAACAGCTCCGGGCTTACGTTTGGCATTGTTGCTGTTGTCATTGCCACTATTGCCGAGCCAACTGCTGCACGAATCAAGCCTGCAATCACAAACTATAACACGATCGTTAAATCCAGGCATTTATTTTCAAAAGCGAAACTTTCCGTCCCACCTTTCCACAAGTTATAGTATGATTTGGATATACGCGTACAAAACGATAAAAAATAAAGAGAGAAAGAGACGAGATTTCCTCGTGTCGAATGCTAGAGGTGAAGTAGAGCATGCTAAGAAATCAAGGATCTCGTTCGTCTCATCACCCTTCTTATGAGATGATTCGAGATAAAATTTTAAACGGTGAGCTTGAAGGCGGTACAAAAATCGTCGAAGAAAAATTAGCGAGCGAGCTTGGATTCAGCCGAACGCCGATTCGTGATTCCATCAGACGCTTAGAATATGAAGGACTGATTGTTCGAAAAAAAGTGGTGTCGCCTACAGAAAAAGATCTGCGCAACTTGTTTAAAGTGCGGATGCTGCTGGAAGGCTCAGCTTCTAAAGCTGCCGCAACTTTTCTGTCTGACGTAGAATTAGAAGAATTAAAAGAATGCGTAGACATCGGAAGAAACGGCTCGTTTGAAGAAATTATGAGCGCGAATGAACGTTTCCACGCCATTATTGTAAACGCAAGCAACAATGACGTGATGATTAATATCATCGACCGCATGCAGTCCATCATTTACTTATTCCGTCACACCGTGGTGTTTTATAACCGTCCATTTTTAATCGACGAACATGAAGACATTTATAACGCGATTAAAGAACGTAATGCTGAAAAAGCCGAAGCGTTAATGCAAGAGCATCTTCAAAAAGACTTAGAGTTTTGCCTGCATTTGCTTCAACGAAGACAATAAAAAAGCTGCCGATCGGCAGCTTTTTATACGTACATCTTTTCTTTTACAGAAATATCAGCTAATTGTCCGCTGCTGTTTTTAAACACCACGTGCTTTTTTGAAAACTTCGTCGGTGAATCAATTCCAGCTGCTGCTGCTAAATTAAACAATCCTTCACGAAGCGACAGCACATAGTTGCACACGCGGTATGACTTTTCTTCAATAATAAGCGCTTTTTGCAGCTTCGGATCTGTTGTGGCTACTCCCACTGGACATCTGTTGTTGTGACAAACCTCCGCTTGAATACAGCCAACAGAAAACATAAAGCCTCGGGCAATATTGACGCAGTCGGCACCCAGCGATAAAGCAGTCGCAATTTTATCAGCCGTTAACAGCTTGCCGGATGCAAACAGCTTCACCTCATCACGAACGCCATATTTTCTAAGCAGTTCATCCACAAAAGGCAGTCCTGAAAACAACGGCACACCCGCTCCGTCTGCTAATTCTTGAAACGATGCGCCTGTTCCGCCTTCTGCTCCGTCGATCGTAATAAAGTCAGGACCACTTCCCGTCTCTTTCATATACGCCGCCATTTCTTCAAGGTCATTTGTGTTTCCAACAACCATTTTAATGCCTACTGGCTTGCCGCCCACATCTCGAAGTTTTTCAATAAACTGAAACATGTCAGGATACGACGCGAACTCTTTAAAACGGTTTGGGCTGTCTACAGATTCTCCTGGCTTCAAGTTGCGAATCTCGGCGATTTCTTCCGTTACTTTTGAACCGTCCACGTGACCGCCTCGCGTTTTAGCTCCTTGGGCAAGCTTAATTTCAAACGCTTTGATTTGCTTCATTTCACTTTTCTTTTTAAATTCTTCCCATGAAAATTCGCCTTCTTTTGTCCGAACGCCATAGAGTCCTGGACCAATTTGAAAAATAATATCCACGTTTCCTTTTAAATGATACGGCGACAATCCGCCTTCTCCGGTGTTCATCCACGTGCCGCCTGCTCGTCCTAACCCTAGTGATAATGCGGTAATCGCATGGTCACCAAGCGCTCCAAAACTCATGCCGGATTGACCGATTAATCCTTTTACAACAAACGGCTCTTTGCATGAAGGACCTATAACGATGGCATCTTCATCCCGCAGATAAAACGGATCCGCTTCTTTTTCTTCGCGGTGCTCTCTTCTGCTGAATAAGTTGTCCGCATCCATTTTATATACTTTTGTTTTGATTTTTTGTGTATTATCCGCTTTCATTTCGTCACGCTGCTTTGGAAACACCGCGTTTCGAATATAATAGCCCGGTTCATTAAAATCACGCTCTGAACCAAATCCCATCATTCGGTTGAGGTATTTACCTGACTTAACGGTTTGTTCATATTGATTTCTAGAAAACGGTTTGCCTTCGTTATTATTTAAAAATAAATACTGACGCAGTTCAGGCCCCATTTTCTCAAAAATATAGCGCATTTTCCCGAGCAGCGGATAATTTCTAAGCACCGAATGCTCTTCTTGTTTTTCATCTTTCATCCAAAGAATAATAGCAATGATAACCGGCACTACAATCACCAGCATCATCACCGCGCCAAAAACAAGTAAAATAAGTTCAAACACTCCCATGATATCCCTCCTAAAAAGACTCCCCTGTAAGGAGAGTCACTGATTAAAGCATTCTGCTTAGCCCTTTGCGAAGCGGCGGCATTTCGAGCTCATGTTCTTTAAAGAACTTTTTCATCATATGCTTCGAATAATTAGCCGCTTGTCCGAATGAAATTTTGCCTGGAAGCGGTGGTTCATCCGCTACGACCACATCAATCACAACAGGGACATTCGCAAGAGACGCTTTTTCAAAAGCTGTTTCCAGCTCTTCATATTTTTCAACACGATAGCCAATTCCTCCGCATGATTCAGCGAACTTCGCAAAGTTCATTTCACCAAGCTGCGTTTGATAATCCAAGTGACCTTGAAGCGCTTGTTCATATTTAATCATCCCGATTTCACTGTTATTAAGGACGACGACAACAATTGGCAGCTTGTACTTCACAGCCGTCACAAAGTCTTGCATCACCATCGTAAAGCCTCCGTCACCGCATACGGCTATCGATTGTTTTTCAGGATGGGCAAGCTTTCCTGCAATAGCAGCCGGAAGTCCGCAGCCCATCGTTGCGAGCCAGCTGGAAACCACAAATTTTTGATTCGTCATGCGGAAATGTCTCGCCATCCATACCGTCACGTTCCCTACATCAACAGATACAATTGCATCATCATCAACGATTTTTTGAAGCTTAGGAATGACTTGCTGAGGCTTGATTGGCGTGCTCACTTCATTTTCTTCTTTTTCTACGTGTTTCCACCAGTTTTCCATATTGACTTGACACTCTTCTAAAAAACGGCGGTTTTCTTGATAATCTAAATTATGGGTAAGCTGTGACAGCGTCGTTTTAGAGTCTCCGACTAGTCCGATAGATACAGGATAGCGTCTGCCAATTTGCGTGGCATCCGAGTCCAGTTGTATTGCTTCGACTCCATCTGGTAAAAACTCACGGTATGGATACGAAGTCCCAACCATAATTAACAAATCGGTTTCTTCCATCGCTTCATACGCCGGCTTTGTCCCAAGCTGTCCGAGCTGTCCTAGATTGTAAGGATGATGATCAGGCAGTATCCCTTTAGCCGGAAGCGTAAAAATAACCGGCGCCGCAATTTTCTCTGCAAACTGCGCTAATTCAAGCTTGGCGTGCTTTGCACCTGTTCCTGCTAAAATGACCGGTTTTTTTGCATATTTAATCGCTAAAAGCGCTTTAGCTACATCTTCCGGGTCGCTGTGAAAAATTGTTTTTGATACATTAGCAATTGGCGTTTTTGAATCAATTTTAATCGTTGAAGATGGAATATCATCCGGGATGACTAACACCGCTACGCCTTTTTTTGCATAAGCCGTTCGAATCGCTTGCTGAAGCAGATGCGGAAATGATTCAGGCGAGTCTACTCGGTGATTAAACACCGACACGTCGTCAAAAACACGTTCTAAGTTCACTTCTTGAAACGACTCATTGCCGAGCTTCTCACGAGGCACCTGTCCAGCTAACACCAAGACCGGTGCTCCGTCCGCTTTGGCATCATACAAACCGTTTAACAAATGAATTGCACCCGGTCCGCCAATCGACAGACATACGCCGATTTTGCCCGTGATTTTAGCATAGGAAGATGCCGCAAGTGCGCCTACTTCCTCGTGACGGACTTGAATAAATTCAATTTCATCTTTTTCACTGCGCAAGTTGTCCATAAAGTGATTGATCGAATCTCCCGGCATACCGAAAATGTGATCAATCTTCCATTCTTTTAATACCGACATGGCTGCTTTTCCAGCCGTAGTTTTTATCATATTCAGCCTTCCTTTCTTTAACTTTCTTTCTATTCCATACCACAATGCAAGAAAGACAAAACAAAGGACTTTCCCATTTTTATGGAAAAGTCCCTTTTTTAGCTGAATAACTTGAATAAACTGAATTTTTTCATAGGCTCAGGTTCTACCTGATGAACCGGACGACCGTCGATAATAGCCTCTGCATTTTCAATAAAAAAATAAAGTTCTGAAGCACCGTACATATCGGAAATGTAATCATACGCTTTTGAAAGTGAATAGGCGTGGTAATTGCGAGCATGAACGCCAGAGGCAATCACGTGGGCTAAGCGGTATTTAATAAACGTAAACGCCGCTTTTCTTTCTTTTTTTCCGTTTAAACCAAGAATACTAGCGGCGCTTAGCTGAACGATTACGCCCTTTTTAACCAGCTCATACAAACGCTCAGGATGATCTCGGAACATCGGATGACATTCTGGTGAACGAAGAATAGGCACAACACCTTTTGCTAGAAGATCATACAGTATTTTTTCAAAATAAGGTGAGAAATCATATTCAGGCAGTGAAAGAAACAAATATTTATCGGTGTGATTAAGTGTGAGTAGCTGATTTCGCTCATAGTTTCGCAGAAGTTGAGGCGATAAAGGGACAAGCTGACCTGGTAATACTTGAAGAGGAATATATGAATTCGTAAGCAATTCATTAGCTGCATTCACATAGAGAAATAAATGGTGTTTCATAAACTCTTGATCGCTATCATAAAGCGGGGTGGCCACAACGGACTGAACGCCTTGATCCGCTAAGGAGCGTGCCATCTTCAAAAAGCCGTCTACTTCCTCAGGTCCGCTATCGATATTAGGCAATATGTACGTATGAATATCAATCACTTTATTTCCCTCCCTGCATGATATCTACACCCTGCTTAGTCAACTGGCAATCTTCTTTCATCAGAGGATACTACTCACACTTCACTGAATAATCATTCAAAGGTTCACCTATGCGGATGGCACTAACCCCGCAAGGGGAGTGACAGACGCTTAGGTCTAGAATATTTGCCATGACTGCGTTCTTTAGTCATGGCAAATATTCTATATCGATATACATATATTCTACGACGATTTCTCATATGAAACTATGTATTCTTCTCGACATTTACCACCACGAACCCCTTAAAACCGCGCACTTTCCTGTTCTCTACTTAACTAACATAATTTTACTATTAATCTTTGTGAAAACGCAAACATAATTTGTAAAAAAATCCAAATAATAATAATAAAAGGAGGGACTGAAATAGGTCTTTTTATGAAAATACCCTGATTAACTAGGTGTTAATCAGGGTACAAAGGGAAATATTAGAAGATTCCTAGGAATTTTGTTTTTTTGATGCGTTCAGGCGGTAGAATTTGAACGCCTTGACCGTTAAATGTAGTTGCAGCATTTTGCATCAATAACTGAACTGTCGCGGCTCCTTTTTCTTTCCCAATCACATCGTAAGCTTCACGCAGTGAATGCTGCTTGTAGTTATCCAAGCTTGTACCAGAGGCAATCACATGGGCAAGGTTATGTTCAATAAACTGCATCGCAGCTTTTTTGGCAGGCTTTCCATTTTTCCCGATAATACTATCTGAAGACAATTGTACAATCCCACCCTTTTTCACAAGCTTATACAATTCGTTTTTATGTGCTAAAAAGTATGGATGACATTCTGGTTCACTAATAATAGGGACAATTTTATTAAGCTGAATTTCATATAAAAGCTGCTCAAGATAATCCGCCTCTTCCTGTTTAGGAACGGTTAACACGATATATTTTTCACTTGAAGCAAGCATAGCATCACGGCGTTGATAAGATTCTGCAAACGCACGGTCCGCCATCACTTCCGTCCCTTCCACAATCGTAAGGGGGATATTGTTATCTTTTAATGTTTGGTTCGCTTCTTTTACATAAAGAGAAAGAGAAGTCTTCATTTCTTTATCTAAAGTCGTCGCTGCTGCTTTTACGCCTTGACTAACTAAATATTTAGCAGCATCTACAAACAGCTGCTTGCTGTTTGCTGTTCTGGGTAACATATGGGTGTAAATATCTATCACAAAATCTTCTCCTTGTTTTTACACATTAACTTGGAAATTCCACTCTTATGTTCCTCATTTTAGCATACTTTTTTTACCGGAATAATAACCTTTAGAACCATAACAAAAAGCCCATCCGATACGAACAGGCTTTAAAACAGACTAAAATATACCTAGTATTTTTCCTTTTTTTACTCGTTCCGGCTGTTCTTTAAAAACAGCTTTTCCTTCTGCTACATAATCAGCATTCCCAATAAACTTATAAAGAGCCTGTGTACCGAGCTGTTTAGATACGATCTCGTATGCTTTAGGCAATGTATAACTTTCGTATGTATCAGCACTTACTCCTGATGCAATAACGTGAGCCAGTCCGTTGTTAATAAACGAAAAAGCGGCTTTTTTCTCTTTGCGGCCATTTTTACCGATTAAGCTGCCTGCGGACAGCTGAACAATAGCTCCTTTTTTCACAAGTTCATAAAGCTGATCAGGATTTTCTAAAAAGACCGATTGTCGTTCCGGCTCACTAATAATAGGGACAACGCCTTTTAATTGAAGCTGGTAAAGAATTTGTTCAGTAGAGCTAAATGTATATTCGTTTGGGATCTGTAAAAGCACGTATTTCGTAGAGCGGTTAATCGTGATGAGTGTATTTTGTTCAAACGCTGTAACGAGACGATGATGAGTGATTGCCTTTTGTCCAGGAAGAATGGTAAGAGGAATAAATGAATGCTGCAAGCGCTCATTCGCTGCGTCTACATGCATTTGAATCGTAAGTTGTTCGGTGTCTTGACTATCATATACTGGAGCCGCTACTACAGACGTTACACCTTGATCAACCAGGGATTTTGCCATGGCTAAAAAAGCAGTCGTATCGCGCGGCCCTTTGTCTACATTAGGCAAGATATTCGTATATAAATCTATCACAGCGTATTTCCTCCTTTACTTAATAGCGATAATTACATCTAATCTTAATACTGTTTTTGGCAATTTTCAATAAATTAATAGGTTTTCTTACAAAGTTTTTACATAGAGTAAGCAGTCCTGCAGACTATATTAAAAGCAGCTTCATCTCAATAAAAAAACCTGTCAAACGACAGGTTTAAGATGCTGTAAAATATTCTTCTAAATAGCTTGCCCACGCTTTATTCCCTTTTGCAGTCGGAATGCGCTGTTTCTCTACTAAATAATCCAGTATTTTGTCTGACTTATAATCAGGCCATGCGCTCCAGTGATTCACATACTCATAGCCGTTTTCCTTCGCAAAATCGCCTAGAGCCTCTGCTTCTTTCGGATAATTGCTAGCATTGTAAATCGGCTGAGACGGCTGTAAAATCGTCACAAGATCTTTATCTGCCTCTGTTACATGAGACATGATGACCTGTAAGTTATCCAGCGTATTTGTAATGCCTACAACTCCATTATCATTTAATAGAAAAGGCTCAAACAACAGTACATCGGGCTTTTCTTTGATAATATCTTTATAATCTTGATTACGAACAAAATCAAGCGTGGTTTCATCTTTGTATTCGAGTACGCTCGTTTCTACAAGCGAACCATATGTATGATTTAATGTTTGCTTTAACATTGCAGGCCATGCCTTTGAGTCATTAGACGTTGCTTGTGAGCCTACAATTAATAGCTTCATCGGCTTTCCTGATGCTTCTGCATTTTTCAGCTTCTCTTTCACGGATTTTGGAAGATTCTCTGCATAGTCTTCCCAATTTCCACCAGCAGCTTTATTAGCACTGTTACTTGACGTGGTTGTACTAGAAGCTTCCGCAGACATCCGATGATCCCAGTACATTTTACCCGCAACAATAGTAACGATAAGCACAACAGCCGCAAAAATATTCACAAATACTTTCATAAACTAACTCCCTTATTTTTTTACTTGTCTTTCCATTATAATATATTTTTTACTGTTTTTTATAAAAAAATGATTAAAAATGACAATTTTTTTGATAGAATAGAAGAATGGTTGTGTACTTTGTCACATGATGAAAGACACGAACTTTCTAACCCGAAAAAATTGTAAAGGACGATAAAAATGGAAACAGGACAAGACCTGCAGCGCAGGCGTAAAAAACGCAAATCCAAAAAGAAAAAAGGATTTAAAATTGCATTAGCTATCATTCTTCTTCTCATTCTTGGCGTTGGTATTTACGGATATTCCGTATACAGTTCAGTGGCGAATACCTTTAATCGTACGCATGAGCCTTTAAACCGTGAAAAATCGGACAAACGTTCTGAAAAAGTAAGTCTAGCTAAACATGACCCTATTTCAATTTTGCTGCTAGGTGTTGATCAACGAGGAGCTGACCGTGGACGTTCAGACTCACTCATGCTGCTAACAGTAAATCCCGATAAAAAAGCAGTCAAAATGGTGAGTATCCCTCGTGATACACGTACTGAAATTGTCGGCAAAGGAAAAGAAGACAAAATCAATCATGCATATGCATTTGGCGGAGTTGATATGTCGATTAAAACGGTAGAAAACTTTTTGAATGTTCCAATTGACTATTACATACAAGTAAATATGGAAAGCTTTAAAGACATTGTAGATGCAGTTGGCGGTGTTACTGTAAACAACACATTAGATTTTACGTACGAAGGACATCACTTTGAAAAAGGGAAACTTGAGTTAAACGGAGAAAAAGCACTAAGTTATTCTCGTATGCGCTATGATGACCCACGCGGTGACTTCGGCCGTCAATCCCGCCAGCAGCAAATTATTCAAGCGGTTATCGATGAAGGCGCAAGCATTAAGTCTCTTACGAACTATGGAACTATCTTAGATGCGATTGGCGATAACGTTAAAACAAACTTAACATTTGACGATATGAAGGAAATTCAATCGAACTACAAAGAAGCACGTAATAACATCGAGCATATTCAAATTAATGGTACAGGCGGAAAGATGAACGGTATTTATTATTACAATGTACCAGATGCGGAACGTACAAAAATTTCAACTATGCTAAAAGAAAACTTAAATCTAAACTAAAAAGAACCCCTCCAGCCTAAGCTGGAGGGGTTCTTTCAAACAAACATAAACTTACATACCGTAATAATAGTAGTAGTCACTGCCTTCTTCCATTTTACGATTGTTTAACACGGCACCCAATACTTTTGCATTGGCTTTCAGTAAAAGCTCCTTTGCTTTTACTGCGGCTTCTTTATCGGTTTTGCCGCTGCTAACGACAAGAATTGAACCGTCTACTTGATTTGCTAAAATCTGTGCATCTGCTACTGCGAGAACCGGAGGCGTATCGAAAATAATCATATCAAACTCTTCTTTCATTTCTTTCAAAAGCTCCGTCATATTGTTTGATGCAAGTAACTCTGCCGGGTTAGGAGGAATAGGGCCGCTTGTAAGCAAAAATAGATCCGGTACTTCTGTTCCTTGAATCGCTTGCCCTAACGTAGACTGTTTCGTTAATACATTCGTTAAGCCAACATGGTTTTCTAAACGGAACGTATAGTGCGCAGTTGGCTTACGTAAATCTGCATCAATTAACAACACTCGAAGCCCTTGCTGAGCGTAAACGGTTGCCAAGTTCGAAGCCGTTGTTGACTTCCCTTCTCCAGGACCGGTTGACGTTAACACAATAGACTTGATGTCTTGATCAGCATCTGAGAACTGAATGTTCGTACGAATCGTACGGTACTGTTCAGCGACAGGATCTTTAGGACTATTATGAGCCAATAAACGACGCTTTAACGTAAGTAATTTATCATTTTTCTGATCTTTTCGTTTACGAGCCATAAGTTTCACCTCTTTGCTGAGCACGAGTATTTAAGGGTGCTCTTGCTGCTACGTTTGTTGCTTTTGGTACTTCTTTAATGTTAGTGATAGCACCCATTACTGGAAGTTCAAGAATATTTTCAATATCTTGTTCTGTTTTTATTGTATTATCTAAGTATTCTAGTAAAAATGCTACTCCCACTCCACCTATCAGTCCAATAACTACTCCAAAAAGAATGTTTAATAATGGCTTAGGTTTGATTGGGGAAACAGAACTTTTTACTTCTGCTTTTGAAAGTATATTAACATTGTCCACATTCATAATCTTAGAAATTTCACTTTTAAATACAGTAGCTGTTTTATTAGCAATTTGAGCTCCTATCTGTGGAGAAGGGTCTTGTACTGTAATTTCCACTATTTGCGAGTCTTTAGCACTATTTACACTTATTTGTTTATCAAGTTCATCAAGAGTCTGTTCTAAACCTAATTCACTTTTTACCTTATCTAAAATCGCTGGACTTTTAATAATTACATTATAAGTGTTAATTAATTGAATATTCGTTTGCACTTCCGAAGCATTATATAACTGTTGATCAGACTTAGCTTGATTAACAAGTATTTGCGTTTTTGATTCATATACAGGTGTAATAATAAAAAAGCTAACAACTGCACTAATAATCGCCGCAATAATTGTAATTAACGCAATTAGCCACATGCGTTTCTTCAGCGTCTGAAACAATTCCTTCATACCAATTGTTTCTTCCATGATGACCTCCAAATAATTTTTTAAATTGAAAACAATTCAGCCTTTATTATAATTGACATAGTGATATTTATCTATATAACCTTTGGTAATATGCTTATATTTTTACAAATTTTTAAATTAATAACTTGGAAATTTTATTGAATGTCACTTGATATTCTGAGTTTGTTCACTTAAAAAATGTGACAATCCATCTCTCCATGTTCTAGGCTGTTGAAAACCATTCAATTGCAAAGACATATGCTTAAATACTGAATATGCAGGTCGAGCAGCCGGTCGAGGAAATTCTTCTGTAGTACATGGATTCACTTGAATATCTATACCAGTTTCTTCAAAAATAGCTTTTGCAAACTCATACCAAGAACAGCTTCCACTATTAGAAACATGGTAGATACCATATTTCTCGCTGGCTACTATCTCTAGAATAGAATTAGCTAAGTCTAACGTATACGTCGGGCAGCCAATTTGATCTGATACTACTGAAAGCTCTTTACGCTCCTTACCTAACTTCAACATTGTTTTGACAAAGTTCGCTCCATGCTTACCGTATACCCAAGAAGTTCGTACAACAAAGAACTTGGAATGAAGATCTCGTACAAATTGTTCCCCAGCTAATTTTGATTTTCCGTATACCCCTAACGGAGAAGTTGGTGCGAACTCGTTATAAGGTGTATTACCAGTTCCATCAAATACATAATCAGTACTCACGTATACTAACTTTGCTCCAATTCTTTCAGCAGCTACCGCTACATTGCGAGTACCGTACCCGTTAATTAGAAATGCTTGTTCAGGTTCTGATTCTGCCAAATCTACTTTTGTATGAGCAGCAGAATGAATCACAATATCTGGATTGATAGTACTCATGATTTCTTGAACTTGCTCTTGATTCGTAATGTCCATTTTATCTCGGCCAAATCCATAGACATCAAAATCTTTTTCAGAAAAGAGCTCGACTAACTCCTTACCAAGCTGTCCATTCGCTCCTGTAATTAAGACTTTTTGACTCATTATTTATCACCATATTGTTTGTTATAGTAGTTTACATAGTCACCTGATTTAATATTTTTCCACCAGTCTTGGTTGTCCAAATACCATTGAATTGTTTCAACAATTCCTGTATCAAACGTGTATTTTGGCTTCCATCCAAGTTCTGTTGTTAATTTAGTAGGATCGATTGCGTAACGACGGTCGTGTCCAAGTCGGTCTTCTACAAATTTAATTAATTCTTTTGGAGCATTAAGTTTCTCTACGATTAAATGTACAATTTCATTATTTGTTCGTTCGTTGTGGCCGCCTACGTTATAAATCTCTCCTGGCTCCCCTTTATGAATAACCAAATCGATAGCAGCACAATGATCTTTTACATGTAACCAATCACGAACATTTTTACCATCTCCATAGATAGGAAGTTCTTTGCCTTCTAGAGCATTCGTAACCATTAACGGAATCAATTTCTCTGGAAAGTGATAAGGTCCATAGTTATTTGAACACCTTGTAATATTAACATTCATACCGAATGTTTCATGATACGCACTAACAAGCATATCAGCCCCTGCTTTACTTGCAGAGTAAGGACTATTTGGAGCAAGAGGAGTTTCTTCTGTAAAATAGCCTGTCTCACCTAGTGAACCATATACTTCATCAGTTGATACTTGTACATATTTCTTCAAGTTATTAGCTTTTGTTACATCTAATAGTGCCTGTGTACCTAAGACATTACTCTTGATAAAAATATCAGGCTCTGTAATACTACGATCAACATGTGATTCTGCTGCAAAGTTCACAATTACATCAATATTATGATATTTAACTAAATGATCTACAAGTTCTCTATTATTAATATCACCTTTTACAAACGTATAGTTTTCATGATTTTCAATATCTTTTAAGTTTTCAAGATTTCCTGCATATGTAAGTAAATCATAGTTTACAATACCATAACTAGGATATGTTTCTACCATATGACGTACAAAATTACTTCCAATAAAACCTGCTCCGCCTGTTACTAAAATATTCATTGCTGGATCACTCCCAAGTAAAATTATTATCTGCTTCTGCTAGTGTTGGATGTTTTGTATCTTTGTCAGAAAGAACCGGGTTATTAAACGGCCAATCAATATTTAAAGCCGGATCGTTCCAAGCAATGCCTCTATCATGTTCCGGTGAATAAAGTTCGTCTACTTTATACTGTACTTCAGTATTTTCAACAATCGTACAAAAACCGTGAGCAAAGCCTTTCGGTACTAAAAGCTGACGTTTGTTGTCTGCTGATAAAATAAACCCTTGCCATTCTCCATATGTAGGTGAACCCTTTCGGATATCCACAATAACATCATAAATTGCACCTCGTGTTACACGTACAAGTTTTGTTTGTGCTTTGTCATTTAGCTGATAATGCATGCCTCGCAACGTGCCTGGTTGCTGAGACAATGAATGATTGTCTTGAATAAAATCCATATCGATTCCATTTTGTTTAAATATTTCTTTATTATAGCTCTCTGTAAAGAAACCTCTGTGATCACCAAAAACCTTTGGTTCAATCAAGACTGCATCTTCAAATTTTGTTTTTATAAGATTCATGCTTTCCCACCTACCAATATTTTTTCTAATGTACTTTGATTCGCTAGACGTAGCATATACTGGCCATATTCATTTTTCTTTAATGGCTCAGCCAGTTGAACAAGTTGTTCTTTTGTAATGTATCCTTTTCTAAATGCTATCTCTTCTAAGCAAGCTACTTTCAAACTTTGACGTTTCTCTACAGTTTCAATAAACGTAGAAGCTTCCAATAATGATTCATGGGTACCTGTGTCAAGCCACGCAAAACCACGTCCTAGTAGCTCCACTTGAAGTTTACCACGACGTAGATATTCCTCATTGATGGACGTAATTTCTAATTCTCCACGTGCTGACGGTTTAATTGATTTTGCAATTTCTACCACATCATTATCATAGAAATAGAGCCCTGTAACAGCATATGTAGACTTTGGCTCAGAAGGCTTTTCTTCTATTGAAATGGCTATCCCTTTTTCATCAAACTCTACTACACCAAATCGCTCAGGATCTTTGACATTATATCCAAATACTGTAGCCCCTTCAGCACGACTTGCTGCACGCTCTAAAGTTTTAGTAAATCCGTGACCATAGAAGATATTATCCCCTAAAATAAGAGCCACTGAATCTTCTCCGATAAATTCTTCACCAATAATAAACGCCTGCGCTAACCCATCAGGTGATTCTTGTACTTCGTAACTTAAATTAATGCCTAAATCTTTACCGTCTCTAAGCAACTGTTCAAAACGTGGAGTATCAGTAGGGGTAGAGATAATTAATATATCTTTTATACCTGCTAACATCAATACAGACAAGGGGTAATAAATCATTGGCTTATCGTAAATCGGAATTAGTTGTTTAGAAATTGATCGTGTAATAGGATATAATCTAGTACCACTACCACCGGCTAATATTATGCCTTTCATATTTCCAGCTCCTTTATTAATTTTTTAAGAATAACGTCTCATATTCATGAATAATTTTTTCCCATGAGTATTCCTGAACAATACGCTGTTTAGCTTTTTTTGACATTAAATTAATTTCATCTATGTGATATAGGTCTACGGAATCTATTAGTTTCGCTAAATTACCTTTATCTTTGTTAAAATAGACTGCCCCCTCAGCACCTACTTCTCTGTTAAAGACAACATCTAGTAGTAAATTGAGTCTAGTAGATGCAAGTGCTTCAAGTAGTGAAGGATTTGTTCCTCCTACCTCATGACCGTGAAAATATCCATAGGCTTGTTCACGAATTTTTTGAAGCAATTCTTGATCATATACTGTTCCAGCGAACTTAATACGTGAATCTTGATTAAAGTTTGTGCGTTGTAAAAGTTCTTCATAAAAGTTATTTTGTTCCACATTCGAAATAATAACTAAATCTTTTTTCGAGTTTGATTCCATAAACTCTCTAATCATTAACTCATAATTATTTTCAGGTACGAAACGACCAACAATTAAGTAATATTGAAATGCTTCAATATCGTTTTTATGATACCATTCTGTTAATTTGCTAGAATCATTACTTAATCGTGCTTCTTCTACTGTCGCACCATAGGCAATGAAAGTTGTCTTTGGAGAATATCGTTGATAATCTTTTTGTATATACTCTTCTATTCCTCTAGAGTCGCATACTAATAAATCCGCATGTTTAACCATGAGACGCTCAGAAAGCTTCCAATATTGTCTAATATAGTAATTCCATTTGCTTCGCTTCCATTCATGTCCGTCAGGATTCACAAATACTTGGACGCCCATTTTTTCAAGAGCTTTTTTGTATTTAGCGAAGAACGGGCCGATCCGACAAGCCAGTATATATACTATTGAATTAGTAAGTTTCTTTTCTTTTATATAGTTCAAACATTCTTTCAAGCTTAAAATATCATACAAAACAGCTTTAGCACTTCCGATATCAGGAACTTTTACGTTAAAGCAACGAACATTATTATGATAAAATTCTTTGTTATCATCAGCCATACAGGAAACGTGATAAGCTATTTCTTCGCTGACTTTCATTTTTGTTAAATATTCAACAAATGTTTCAAATCCTCCATACTTAGCTGGAATTCCTTTAGAACCAATAATAAATACATTTTTCATCTTATTTTTCTCCTACAATTTTTTCATATAGTACTTCTAATGACCGACTGTGTTCTTTCATAATAAAGTTAAATGATGCTTTATAAATATTTTGATTCCAAACTGCAAGTTGATCTCGGTTATGAATAGCATATTTAATTCCTTCACCTAAATCTTTTTCATTTGGTTCCACTATTAAACCAGTATTATAATCTTCCACAATATCTTTAAACCCTACATATGTTGTCACAATTGTAGGAACTCCATTAGATAAAGCTTCCAATCCTATAAAACCAAATGTTTCTTTCCACAAGCTTGGTACAATTAAAACATCTAATTTATTAAAAATAGTAGACAACTCTTCGTGTTCATAACGACCATGAAAAGTAATATACTCCTTGTCTTCATCTAAATGTACAGTTCGGTCGTCTCCATATACATGTAAATGCCAATTCCCTTCATTTTCTTGGAGTAAATTTTTGAGAGTTTTTCTTAAGAAAGGAAACCCTTTGTACGTATCGATAGGTCCTAAAAATCCAATCTGCAATGATTTATTAGAATCATAAGTCTTTATTTTCCTAACATCTCTAATATCACTATGTGTAACAAATGTAACTTCACTATCAACACTTATATATTTTTCGTACTCATTCTTGGCAACAGTACTATTAAAGTGAATGACATCTACATAATTTAACATTTCTATATAATAACTTCTCAACTGACGGAAGTGTTCCGCACTTTCTTCATCTAGTATTAATTCACTTGAGTTGTGATCATTATTAGCATTGCGTTCTTCAAACTGTTTAATATTAGCTTTTTTAGAAACACGTATTTTCTTCATAAAATTACTATTTTTCAAACTCTTATATAAGTGCGACTGCATAGTGATAATCATTGATTTGCTATAACTGCTAACGTTACAAGAAATACATTTTCGTCCATTATCGAAATCCTCACATATTCTTCCCTGAACATCTAACAAGTTTACCTTTGGACAGATGCCATAGTAATCATGTGTACTAAAGACGGTTTTAATTCCTAGCTTCTTTGCATCTTCTAAAAACTCTTTATGTATACCCATTAATGTATGAATATGAATTGCATCTGGTTTTAAATCTCTTAACATACCAGTATACAGGGAGGTTACTTGAAGACTCTTCATAAAATCTAGAGGTTGATATACTCCTCCTAACAGTGGTACAGGTAATGGATTAATTAGTTCGTATACCTTAATTCCCTCATAAACCTTATTTTTTTTTATAGATTGTTTTTGAAGAGGATTAATTTGTCCTGGATACAACAGGTAAATATCATGACCTTGCTGTATTTGCTCAAGCATTAAATCCAACGAATATTTAGTTAGACCTCCACTTCGATATGGAGGCAAACCTAAACTATAGTGTAAAATTCTCATATGATTTACTTTACCCTTTTCCATTTATATTAATTTTAGTATTGTTGTTTTACTTAAACACTAAAAACTAGGATATCCTTATTAATAAATTTCCCCCACTATAATCATACCTTTCTAATCTATATTAACTGCTGAGAACTTTAGTAATCTGATGTACACGTTGATTCCAACTATTTTTTCTTTTTGCACTCTTTAAATTCTCTATCATTTTTTGATTTAACATTGACTCCTCTATAAGCTTTAAAACATTTTCAGAAATTTCATTTGCATCTGGAGGAGTAACATATCCAATGTTATGATCTTCAATAAAATTAGAGACTTCACCATGCCTTACTGCTATAATTGGTAATTCATAAGTTATATATTCAAATAATTTAATTGGCAAGCATAATTTTGTATAATCATTTTTATAACGTGGAATTATGGCTAAACTAGCTTTTGAATAGACACTTCCTATCGTTTCTTTTGTATGGTGCTCAATATTCAGCCATTCATATTTCTCATTCGCTTTTTGTAACAATAAACTTTGATCATATTCATGTTTTCGACATACAAGGTATAAAGGAACATGTTTTATCTGATTCACCAAAAACATAGACTCGATTAATAATTCTACACCACTAAAAACCTCATCTATCTCTCCAACATAAATAACACCTGACGGATTCTCTTTTGGTACATTTATATTTTCACATCCGGGTGAAATAATTTTAAGTTCACAATCACCGGACACAAATTTTTTCATTTCCTCACAGAAACTTTTACTTTGCCCAAACATAACATCAGCTATATTACTAAGAAATTTCAAATGATACTTATTAGCTATAGGAACAAGCAGATTTTTAAGATAACCTTTACTCACTTGTATTCCATATCCCCAGTACATATCTCTATAATACATCCCGATTTTTAAATTCTTAAATTTTCTCTTTAATGATAATAAAAGCATTGTATCGTAATATCTAGTAACCCCGACTTTGAGCTCAATATAGCAAAAATCATATCGGTTATTAGAATCCAATGCTTTAAACTTTTCTAAACGTTCTCGAGGACTTTTACCCCTTATAACATCCAAGTTTGAATGTAACAAATTCATTTCTTTCAAAATCTCCAAAGAACGAACAGTAGGTCCAGAGTGATTTTCTCCTGGATGGATATCATTCATGATGATATATAGCACTTTAGACATGAGCTTGACTCCTTATCTTAGTTTTTAGTAAATTATAATGTTTGATACAAAATGCATAAAGTATAATAAATACCATCATGACAGGCAAGCCATATACCATTTGTGCATTCATAACAGCTGATATCAATACAAAAAACGGATAAATCATTAACAACAATAAGTAATTTTTATCTTTTGTTTTTATTAGTATTTTTATAATAATTATAAATAAATCTATAATCATAAATGTAAACAAACTTAATCCTACGATACCTATTTTTATACCTAAGGTAATAAACAAATTGTCTATAAACGTACCTTCACTATAAAAGGCCCCTTGATCCGTATATAGGGCAACACCTTGTCCAATACCATAACCCAAAGGTTCTTCTTTAATTTTTTCTAAGCCATTGTTATTAGTAACTTGTCTTACATTTAAAGTATCTAACTTTTCTTCAAAGAAACGATTATATACATTATTAATAAAACTTGTTTTTTCAATAATGTCTTGAACACCTTGAGATTGTCCGACACCAAGGCCAATAAGGATTATTACCGCCACTAAAGTGATTTTTTTGTTTGTTATTTTAGATGTAACTAATTTATAGAAAAGATAAAGTACCAGTATCACCATGAAAGATGCAATCAAAGTTCGGTTCTGAGAAAGAAACATGGCAATAAAATTGAAGATAAATATAACAGAAAATAAAATTTGTTTATGTTTTTTCAAAATATTGTCTAGAGAAAATATCGCTGAAAATAATATTAAAGTGGTATTAACAAAATTTATTCTCTCTTCTCCCCACCAAAAAAATAATGTTTCACCAAAAATATCAACTAATCGATCTTTCATAAATAGATAAATAAAGATGACGCATAAAGAATATACGAATGTTCCTAAAGATATTACATGTAAAAATTTCGTAATATCTTTAGAATCAGACAGCATATTTCTACTTAAACTATATGTTAAAAGCATAATAATAATTGGATATGTATCATCTTTAATAAAACCTGTATTATTAGATACACCTAATAAGAAATAGTAGCTTGCTAATAAAATAAAACTTACGAAGACTAAATCTCTTACAGAAAACTCAATTTTAACTTTTCTTTTAAAAATATTTACTATAAACAAGCTATATATTAAACATAAAGATACTACACGCATATCAACCCCTAATACATTAATAAATAGTTTATTGTAAATGTAATAATTGTATGGTATAGAAACAAAAGTGAAAATTAAAAAGAATACAGCTGTCTTAAAATAGTTTTTCCATAGAAGTATAGCTATTGTAAGAAAAATTAAAACACCCACCTTCTAACATCCCTTCAGCTAATAAGTTAAATTTAATAATTCAACTGTTTTTTATATTTTAAATAATATAATTGATTGATAAACATAGTAATAAAGAAAGTTAATGAAATAGCAACAGCAGCACCTAACATATTATATTGAAGCATCAAAATAACATTAAGGATTACATATATTACTATTGAGAAACAGTACGTATAAAAATTATACTTTATTTTCCCTACTGCTAATAACGTGTTCATTTTAGGAGAAAATAAACTCCAACAAAAGAGCATGGCTAACATAATTTTAAAATAAATTCCAGAATTTACATATTCTTCACCCAAGAGATAAGGCAAGATTGGAGGTAATAGAAAATAGGTAATCAAACACAAAGGAAGAATCAGAAGAAGCATCTTTCTTTGGTAACTTTTTAAAATTACAGAAACTTGCTTATGATTTTTAGCCTCTTTAGATATATATGGAATCATAATTTGGTTAAGTGTCATAGGAATCATCATCATAGTATTTATTATTAAATGAGCCATTCCATAAAATGCAATCGCTTCTCTATCGTCTACCATGTAATTGGCCATAATAATATTTAAATACAGCAATAATTGCCATAAAATATTTGTTCCAAACGAGTATGTACCTGTACTAAAAAATGTTTTAAAATCAATCTGATGAAATTTTTTAATAGATATAGGTACTAATTCTTTTCTCACGTACAAAAACAGCACAAAAAAGGCAATACCATTACACAAAACTGATCCATAAATATATCCTTGTAGTCCCCAAACTAAAGCTAATAGTATACTGAAAATAATAACACTAAGCTTCGTTGCACTTTGAAAATTCGACACTACTTTAACTTTGTTTTGTGCATGATAATACGCAAAAATAATACTAGTCAAAACAAAAAAAGGTACTTGCAAATTATATAAAAGTAAATATTTTTCTAAATCACCATTTCCAGCAGTAAAGAAACCACCTTGCACTACACATATAAATATGCCCATAACTACTACATTAATTAAGATACTTATATAAAAGCCAAAACTAAAAATTAGCTTTTTTATATTTTGCTCTATATCTTCTGAACAAATTTTCATAATTGACATATTAATCCCAAAAGTAGCTGCAATAATTAAAATAGAATAGTAAGATTGCAAAACTCTCACTATAGCAATATCTTCTACACTAATAATTCTTGTTAAAAATAATTGGCCACCAAATCCTGCAATTTGAACAATTATATTAGCAGAGAGCAGATGTAAAAAACCTACTCTCATCATCCACTCTCTTAGTCCAGATAATTTTTTATTTAGGGTTGAGAAACTAGTGTGGTTTTGCATGGCAAACTGTCAGTTAAACCTTTCGTATCAATAATTAATTTACCTTCAAATAACTCAGGATTTACTTCTTTAAATGGTGTATGATCTACTAAAACCACTACAATATCAGAACTAGATAATGCCTCTTCCAAGCCTAATAATTTAATATTTCCTTTGCTTTCTAAGAGTGTTGGCAATTTTTCTATATTAGGTTCTACCACATTAATGAAATACTCTTCTTCGGATAGAATGTTTACAATGTCAAGGGAAGGACTTTCACGTAGATCATCAATATCTGGCTTGAATGAAATACCTAAACATGCAATTGTTGGATGATTGTACCCTCGAGCTGTTTCTCTAATTCTCTCAATCACATAATTTGGCTTGAAATCATTTACTTTTCTTGCTGAATGTATTAATTGAGATTTCTCGGGTGCAGCATCTACTATAAACCATGGATCAACAGCTATACAGTGCCCCCCTACACCAGGTCCAGGTTGTAAAATGTTAACACGTGGATGGTGATTTGCTAAGTTAATTAATTCCCATACATTGATATCTAAGTCTCCACAAATCATAGATAACTCATTTGCAAAGGCAATATTTACATCACGAAATGAATTCTCAGTTAATTTGGTCATCTCTGCAGTTCTAGCATTCGTCTGTAATACTTGGCCCGTAACAAAAGTTTCATAAAATTCTACTGTTTTATTTGTGGATTCTTCATCAATTCCACCTATAATACGATCGTTTTCTACTAACTCTCGTAAAATTTGACCAGGTAATACTCTCTCTGGGCAATGCGAGACATAAATTCGATTTTCACCCTTGCCTATTGTCAAGTCTTTACGTTCTACTAGGATCCATTGCGCGATTTTTTCTGTAGTTCCAATAGGACTTGTGGATTCTAAAATAACAATGTTGCCTGGTTTAATATAAGAAACAATTGCTTTGGTAGCCTCTTCTACATAGGTTAAATCTGGTTTATGATTTTCCTTAAAAGGTGTTGGAACTGCTAAAATATAAATATCTGCTTCTTCAGGTTTAGTTGAAGCTACTAAATTACCATTTTCTACAACTTGCTTCACCAAAACATCTAAATCAGGCTCGTAAATATGTATTCTTCCTTCATTAATTAAGTTAACCGCCTTTTCATTTACATCTACCCCATGCACTTGAAATCCTTTACTAGCAAGTACACTTGCTGTAGGTAAACCTATGTATCCTAAACCAACTACACAAACTTTTTTCATGAATATTACCCTCTTTTTCTTTTTAATAATTAATAAGCACTGTTAGGCAACAATATACATTTTACAGTTTTAAATACAATATAGATGTCAAACATAATTGTACGTTTTTGAATATATTTCAAATCTAGTTCTACCATCTCTTCAAAACCAACATTATTTCTTCCACTAACTTGCCATAAACCCGTACATCCAGGTGTTACAAGTAACCTTTGCTTTTGATATAATGTATATTCATTAACTTCTCTAGGTAAAGGCGGCCTTGGACCTACCAAACTCATATCACCTTTTAATACATTCCAAAGTTGCGGCAATTCATCAATACTAGTTTTTCTAATGAAGCGACCTATTTTAGTAATTCTAGGATCATTTTTCATTTTAAACATTGCTCCGGAGACTTCATTATGCTTCAATAAAGACTCTAAAAGCTCTTCAGCATTTGAAACCATAGAACGCATTTTGTACATATCAAATTCTTTTCCGTCCTTGCCTACCCTTTTCTGTTTAAAGAATACCGGGCCTTTAGGGTCTTCTATTTTAATAGCTATTGCCATAATAATGAATAACCAGGATAGAAATAGCATTCCTAACCCTGCTCCCAGTATATCGAGAGAACGCTTAGTAAATCGGTAAGCTTTACTATTTGCAACAACAACGGATTCAGTCATAACAAACGATTGGGAAGTATGATTATTTTGCTGTAATTGAGCCATTTAAATACTCCTCCTACTTACTACAAGTTTACTTTATTATTTTTTAATAGCCGTTCCATTATAGGAAGCAGGTGTTCACGCAATTCTTTTTGTTGTAATGCAAATTCTAGAGTTGTTTCAATAAAACCTAGCTTTTCTCCAACATCATAGCGACGACCTTCAAAGTCATACGCAAATACACGTTGAATTTCATTTAATTTTTGAATAGCATCTGTCAATTGAATTTCACCGCCAGCTCCAATTTCCTGCTGTTCTAAAAATTTGAAAATTTCTGGCGTGAATACATAACGACCCATAATCGCTAAATTAGAAGGTGCTGTTCCTTCTTTTGGCTTCTCAACAAATGCATCGACTTGATAACGTCTTCCATTGCTTGAAATAGGATCCACGATTCCATAGCGATGTGTTTCGTTTTCAGGAACCGTTTGAACACCAATTACAGAAGATAACGTCTGTTCATATTCATTCATTAATTGACGTAGACAAGGTGTTTCAGCTTGAACAATATCGTCACCAAGTAACACCGCAAACGGTTCATCTCCAATAAATTTACGTGCACACCATACTGCATGCCCCAATCCTTTAGGTTCTTTCTGACGAATATAGTGAATCTCAACATTTGCTGATTGGCGTACTTTCTCAAGTAAATCAAATTTTTCTTTTTCGACTAAATTCTGCTCAAGTTCTGGTGCATTATCAAAATGATCTTCAATGGCACGTTTGCCTTTCCCCGTTACAATGATAATATCTTCAATACCTGATTCAATTGCTTCTTCAATAATATACTGAATAGTTGGTTTATCTACAATCGGAAGCATTTCTTTTGGCATTGCTTTAGTAGCTGGTAAAAATCTTGTACCTAAACCAGCTGCAGGAATAATAGCTTTTCTTACTTTTGACATAACAACCTATCTCCTCTACTTAATTAAAATGATTTTTTATAGCATCTGCAATCCGTTGTGCGGCTCTCCCATCACCATACGGGTTAGAAGCTTTAGACATTGCATTGTACTCATTTTCATTCACTAATAATTCTTTTACTAAGTTATAAATTGTTTCTTCTTCAACTCCAGCTAGCTTTAGAGTACCTGCATCAATTCCTTCTGGTCGCTCTGTTGTATCACGTAATACTAAAACAGGGACACCTAAGGATGGAGCTTCTTCTTGAATCCCTCCAGAATCCGTTAGAATAATATGTGCTCTGGACGCAAAATTATGAAAATCAACTACTTCAAGAGGGTCAATTAAATGAATTCGAGAGTGTTCTCCCAAAATTTCATTTGCTAACTCTCTAACTACTGGATTTAAGTGTACAGGATATACTACTTGTACATCATTGTGCTCTTCAACAATTTTCTTAATTGCTCGAAACATGTTGCGCATAGGTTCACCTAAATTTTCACGTCGATGTGCCGTTAATAACACCAAGCGATAATTACCAATACTATCTAAAACTGGATGTGAATACTCTTTTAATATGGTTGTTTTTAAAGCATCAATTGCTGTGTTCCCTGTAACATATATAGTTTCTGGATTTTTATTTTCTTTTGCAAGGTTGTATGCTGATTTTTCAGTAGGAGCAAAATGTAAATCTGCTAACACTCCTGTTAATTGACGATTCATCTCTTCTGGATAAGGTGAATACTTATTCCATGTACGTAATCCAGCTTCTACATGCCCTACTTTAATTTGATTATAAAAAGCTGCGAGGCTTGCTATGAAGGTAGTGGTTGTATCACCGTGGACCAATACGATATCTGGTTTTACTTTTTTCATGACATCATCTAAACCTTCTAATCCACGTGTAGTAATATCCATCAATGTTTGTCGGTTTTGCATAATATTTAGATCATAATCTGGAGTAATATTAAATACTCTTAATACCTGATCTAACATTTCACGATGTTGAGCTGTTACTACTACAATAGACTCAAATTCATTACGTTTATTTAATTCAAGTACCAACGGAGCCATTTTTATTGCTTCAGGTCTTGTTCCAAATATAGTCATTACTTTAATCTTCGGGTTAGTCATTAAGTCACCTTCCTGAAACTTCTATTTATTTTCTCTTAATTACTAAGCTATAAGATATCTATCATAATAAATGCTTAAGAAATAACTATCTATGACCTCAGTTATTTCTTAAGCACTTATCTCAAATAATTGGGTATTTAGCCTATCCTCACACAACACTTACGACAATTAAGTATCTAAGACAAGAACCTATATCCATAATGCAGTCGAGTACCTCCTTGGATAGCGGCTAGGAGATATCACCATTAATAATCTTAACTTTTAGATTTATTTAAAAAAAAATCTTTTTTCTTATTCTTAATTGCTTTATTTAAATAATGTTTAAAAATCATTAGATGTTCAAAAGAAGCATCCTGATTTATATAGCGAATTGTCTTCTTAACGTTCTTTGGCAGTTCATCAAACTTCTTCACTTCTATCCTCCTTATTTAAAAAATCCCCAAAAACTTTTTCTTCTTCACCTTCTCAGGCGTATCTTTGTAACAAGCGCTGCCATTTACAATCGCTTCTGCATTTTCTTGAAACAGATACAGCATGTCCATTCCATACTCAGCAGAAATAAGCTCACTTGCTTCCTGCATGTGAAAATTCCGTCCTGAAATATTATGAGCATCTGATGCAATCATATGTGTAAGATTTGCATCAATTAAGTTCATGGAGAACTTCTTGATTTTCTTACCGAATCGCCCTGTTAAGCTAGATGCCGTAACTTGCGTCATAGCTCCTTTGTTAACGAGGTTGTATAAGATATCTGGATCTTCTATTAAACGGCTGTTTCGCTCTGGATGCACAATAATCGGCGTTAAGCCTTCTGCTTGAACATCGTATAGCAAACGTTCTGTAAACCGCGGGACTTGGTTTGATGGAAATTCTACAAACACATATTTATTAGTAGAATTTAAGGTGAGAATCTTACCGTTTCGATAGTCTTGGATCATTTCTCCGTATATACGACTCTCTTGACCTGGTAATATTGTAAGAGGAATATTCTCTTGAAGCAGTCGTTCGTTTAACGCAGCAACTCGTTGTAAAATCTCATTTTTTTCATTTATGTATTTCCCGTTTTGATGATGGGGAGTCGCGACAATCGTATGAATTCCTTCTGAAACTGCTTTTCTTGCCATATCTAAGCTGTCTTCCATTGTCTGTGCTCCGTCATCGATACCAGGCAGTATATGACAGTGAAGATCAATCATTCCTTAAAATCCTCCTTGTACCTAAAGACCCATAAATTTTACTTCATACCTATGAAATACTACCATAGGCATAAAATAGCTTCAATGTCTTATTTTGTCGAAAGTTATCAAATACCCCAAAAACATACTTTTTATGCCGGTATTTGTATTTAAAATGAATCTTATTGTTCATTTCAAATGTTATAATTATATATTAAAAACTTCACATAATCTAGATGAGGATGAAAAAATATCATATGATTCTATTTTATTCCTACTATTCATTTTATCAGTTAAAGTCTTACATTTATTGAGACAACTGAATTATTTATTGAAAAAATTCTAATAAATCAACCTTTTCCTAACGCCAACTCTGAAAACGCGACCATTACTATTAATATAATGTTTTGCAGGTAACCGAGGAATGTTTAATAGTTAAATAAACCCGATTCAAATTAGGTATTTAGACTAGTGGCGGAAGAACATTCCATTAAATTCTTGCATTTCTCTCTTCATTTCTTTATCATTAAGTGAAAATTTTGTAGAGAAAAGAGTTTTTTTACTATGTTAAAACGTATTTTATTAATACTTCTGCTTTTAGCTATTTCAAAATTCTCCCACACACCGCACTTATTAGTAACTGATCCTTCTACATGGACGAATTCTTCCGTTTGGGATCATAACGCTACGCTCTGGTCAATTTTGCATCCCGGCAGCGAGTTTTATACGTCTTATACCTACGGATTTGATTTAGAATTCATCCTTCGAAAAATCGCCCACCTTTCTTTTTTCGGCATGCTTGGGCTGCTTTTTTACTGGAATTTAAAGGAACAGCGGTATCGTTATGTGAAAGCTTGGTTTTGTCTCGCAGCATTTGCTTTTTTAGATGAAGTTCATCAGGCTTTTATCATTGGCCGAGACGGACGGATTGTGGATGTAATGATTGATTCCTTTGGAGCAGCTGTAATGTTGTTTGTATTGTATAAAGTGAGAAAGTCTTCGACGCGATAGATTTATAGGCGTTGTGGAAAGGATAGATATATGCATAAAAAAGCATAAGGCTAGTGCCTCATGCTTTTTTATGTGTATATCATATTTTCTACTGTACTCATTACATTTGCCTGAATTTCCTGTAATCGCTTTTCACTTCTATTCTCTGTTGCTTGCTTCACTCCAAAATAAAATTTTACTTTCGGCTCTGTCCCAGACGGGCGAATGGCAAACCACGAGCCGTCTTGCAGCCAAAATTTAAGTACATTTGAAGAAGGTAAATCAATCAATTCTTGCTGCGCGGTGAACAAATTGGTTCTCTTTCTGCTTTGGTAGTCTTCAATATTTTCAACCGCTGCGCCTGCTATTTCTGTCGGGGGATTCTCACGAAATTGGTTAACGATGCTGCTAATTCGTTCGGCTCCATCTTTTCCTTTTAGAGTGAAAGCCGTAAGAGACTCTTTGTAATAATCATATGTTTCATACAGTTGAATTAAGCCTTCATATAGCGTCATTCCTCGTTGCTTATAATAAGCAGCTGCTTCAGCAATCATTGCAGCTGCCTGTACAGCATCTTTATCGCGTACAAAGTCACCAATTAAATAACCATAGCTTTCTTCGTAGCCAAATTGAAAGGTTTTCGTTTCTTCTTGATTATACTCTTCGATTTTTTCTGCAATGTATTTAAAACCTGTGAGTGTATCGACCGTTTGAACGCCGTAATCCTCTGCTATGGCACGGCCTAGTTCTGATGTGACAATCGTTTTAAGTATCACGCTGTTGTCTGCGAGTATGCCTTTTTCTTTTTTCTGTGACAGCATATAATGCAGCAACAAAGCGCCTGTTTGATTTCCTGTCAGAAGTACGTAGTCACCGCTGTTATTTTTCACAGCCACCCCTAGGCGGTCAGCGTCTGGATCTGTAGCTAGTAAAAGGTCCGCTCTTGTTTTCTCTCCATATTTTATGGCTAACTCAAAAGCCTGTGCTTCTTCTGGATTGGGTGATGAAACTGTGGAGAAGCTGGGATCTGGATTCGCTTGTTCGTTCACAATCGTGATATTTTCAAAGCCAAAAGTTTGAAGAGCTTGCGGCACCAGCTTGTGTCCTGTCCCGTGCAGCGGTGTATAGACAATATGTAGATGAGCTTTTGCTGCATTTTCATTTAGCTGCAGATTTTTTACATAGTCAAGGTACACATGATCCAAATTTTCTCTGATATAGCTCAGCAGATTTTGTCTCATCAGTTCACGTTCTTCTTTTACTTCCAGCAGCAGTTCATTTTCAATTTCATTCATAAAAGTGACAATCACATCAGCAGCTGCAGGAGGAAGCTGCGCTCCGTCTTCTCCGTATACCTTGTAGCCGTTGTATTCTGCCGGGTTGTGGCTTGCTGTAATCATAATACCTGCGTAAGCCCGAAGATAGCGGACGGCAAATGACAGCTCTGGCGTGGGCCGCAGCTCTTGGAATACATATGTCTTAATACCGTGCACCCCTAATGTTTTGGCCGCTTCTAAGGCAAATTCCGATGACTGATGGCGGGAATCATACGCAATCACTACTCCTCGTCTTTTTGGTTCAATTCCGTTTCTTTCAATATATTTAGCGAGTCCAGTTGTGACTTTTCGAATAGTGTAGATATTCATGCGGTTCGGTCCCGCGCCAAGCTCGCCTCTCATGCCTCCTGTTCCAAATTCCAGCTGTTTATAAAACGCATCTTCTCGTTCACGTTCTGTCATGTCATTCATTTGTTTTTTTAATTCACTTTGTAATTCGTTATGATTGATCCATTTATTCCATTCATTATTCCACGCCATGTTCATCTCTCCTGTCTTGTGTCTATCCATTAGTATTGTGAACGGTTTATATGAACTAGATATGAATTTCACCAGAGTCCTTTGTATCAAAATGATTTTAAAGTTAAAAATATTTTTCTTTATAAAGAACATTTTTTAGTATAAACACGTACAGAATAAGTGTATATGCATTATAATGAACAAAAGACATAAGAAAAGGACGGGCTGAATGTGGTAGGAGCCAAAATTAAAAGTTTACGGTTAAAAAAAGGATATTCCATTACACGGCTAGCTGAAAAAGCCAAAGTTTCAAAATCATATTTATCTCATTTAGAAAAAGGGCTAAACAATAACCCTTCTCTTCACATGCTTAATAAAATTGCGTCTTCTCTTAATACAACGGTTGACGAATTAATTGAAGCTGAAATCAGTCATCCTGTATCATCTTCAAAGCCACTTATTAATAAGGAATGGCTTTACTTAATTGAGCAAGCAATTAAAGACGGCATGACCAAAGAAGAGTTTGTGGAATTTCAATGTTATTTAAAGTTCCGCAAAATGAATGATCTTACGAATTGACTGAAATTTATTAATTTTATAACTCCATTATGAATATCGACCCATTTCGACATTTTTTATTAATAGTATTTTATACAATAACCTTAAGCTACAAATGTGATAACCCTTACAAATTCTCCAGATAAGGGCAAAACTATTGAAAAATGGTAACGCAAAGCTTCAGATTTAACGTCGCTTATGGCTGCGATGGCTGAGTTCCCTGGCGAAGGATGGATGAACCGTAATGAAGAAGGAAAATATACTGTTAATTGGTCGCGAATGGGTTAACCTGATGCAAGCAGCTCGTACACTAAGACTGACGGTAGAAGAGGTTCGGAAATTTTTATCGAAATTCAAGCGTAATTGAATATAAAAAGCATGCTCTGGTTTGAGCATGCTTTTTCCATTTTACCTTTTAAATACGAATTCCTTTTGCCTCACGTTGATCAAACGTATAAATCTCTGTAAACCCGCACTGTTTTGCCATTTCAACCGCTTCTTTCATATGTGCTCCTACCGTTTCAGCAAAATGTGAATCAGATCCAATCGTTAAGATTTCTCCGCCCAAATCGCGGTACAGCCCAACAACTTCAAGTGCCGGCAGCGCTTCGCCCAGCTTCCCTCTTATACCTGAAGTATTAATTTCAATTCCGATATTGCGCTCGATTGCTTTTTTCAAAATATCCGCCAAAATGTCTTTGAATTGATAAAAGTCGTAAATGCCGTATTGCTCAAACGCATAGCGCTTCATTAAATCTAAATGAGCCAACACATCAATATCCGCTTCGCTTACTAGCTTATACATTTCATTAAAATAAGCGCGGTAAATTGCTTCTTTATCATTCAGCTCCAAATGCTTGCGAAGCTTAATGTTATTAATATTGTGAACCGATCCTAAAATAAAATCAAATTTCTCTTGCTTCACTGTTTTTTGATATTCTTGTTTTAGATAGTGCGGCTCACAAATCTCAATTCCTTTTTTAATCACTAACTGGCCTTGAAACTGATCTCTGCATTCCGCTAGTTCTCGTTCATATTTATCAAAATCCATATGACCGTATGTTGGTGCTAATGGATTTAATGAAAAGTGCTCGGTAAAACAAATTTCGTTTATGCCGTTTTTCACAGCCTGTTCGCACACTTCTTTCATGACTGCCTGTGAGTCAAATGAATTGTTCGTGTGATGATGGTAGTCTGCTAGATACATAGTTTAGTCACCTCTAAGTTCATTATACATCTCTCTTGCTTTCCCTGCACATAGAGACCCTTTATGCCGCCCATCTCGCCTTTGTTCGGTCATAAAAAGTATTTCCAATAAAAAAAGACGTTTTTCCTCTTCCAGTAATCCTTGTTTTCTTATAAACTAACTTAATATAGCAGATGTTCTGACATGCAACTTGACAAACAACTTTTACTTAAAAGAGAAAGGAAACAAGAAATGGAAATTGAAAAAAGTTTTTCACAAACAAAAAGCCCCTTTCTGTCTTACTTAAGCACTTATACGAAAAAGATGAAAGGAGAACTAAAAGAAGAACCGAAAATCAATTATAGAGATGCGGTCGTTTCTTCTTTAGGAGGCTTAATTGCAATTATCATCAGCAGCTCGATTGCACTCGCGCTTGGTTATCCGATGGCGCTTGCTCCGATTGGCGCGAGCTGCGTGCTTATCTTTGGCGCTCATAAAGGTCCTTTATCACAGCCGCGCCACGTGCTTGGAGGGCACTTGCTCGCAACGCTTTCAGCACTTATTATTTGGAGTTTATTTCATCGAAGTCTTATTACAATTGCCATTGTACTTGCGTTTGTCCTTATTTTAATGATTCTTACCAAGACCGTTCATCCTCCCGCTGCAGCCAGCGCAATTGTGGCCATTAACACAGGGGCCGGCTGGGGATTTTTAGGAGTTATTATGATTTGTGCGTGTGTGATTGTACTGATTTCTACCGTGTATAACAATTTATTTCAAGATCGGCAGTACCCGAGGTATTGGGTTTGATATAAAAAAGACGTCTCCTCATGGAAGACGTCTTTTTCTATTTGTTTTTTCCTCCTTCATTTTTTTCTGCTTCAGCGTTTATTTACTAGCTTTTACTTTACTTCAGTTGAACTAATAAGCTGATAAACTCCTAGACTTCCATCAGATAACTCTTTTACTTTATGAATACTGTTAAATTTTTTGTATTTAACAGATCCATCTCCGTACGAAATATCATACTCTTCTGTTGTATATACTTTATACATAGAACCATCAATTTTTGTTACTCTATTTACGTTAAAGCTTAATAAATCTTCTGTTATTCCCTTTTTGATTAGGTAAGCTGTATAGTCTTTTTGTTCCTTGTATTTCGGTCCGTTAGAATCGATATAAGGCTCTGCAATAGAGAAGTCTCCCGTGTTAATTGAGGAAATTGTAGCGTACATATATTGTTCAATAAAACTGGAAACTTCCGTAGTAGATACCCCAGAATCAGCTTTTGAATCTTGTTCACTGGCCCCTTCTTCCCTAGAAGGAGCGGATGCTTCTGCCGTATTTTTTTCGTCAAAATTAAGCGCAATATCTTCTATTCCTTTTTTGATTGATACTTCTTCCGTTTTCTTTTCTCCAGAATCAAATTTACGTTTTGCATATACTTTTACAGAACCATCCATTGGCAGTGGACCTAGATAATCAATATCGCCAATTTCTGTTTTGGTGTCTTTGCCATTAACGAACAGCGTTGCGTCATCATAATCTGAAGAAACGTATACCGCATAATCTGACCAATCAAACTCCACGTTCACATCTTCTCCGTTGGTGCCGTCAATCTCTTGTTCGTTTTCAACTTTTCCATATTCATTTTGAACTTCACCTTTTATGGTGTGCGTACCAGGTAAAAATGGTCCAATTTTTTTAGAGGATTCACTGCTTACCGTTCCAGCTTTTTGACCGTCAATATATACCGCTGTCGCATCTTCTGTAGATTGAACTTTTGCATACACAGGATTTACTTGTACCGTGTAATGATCAAAGATTCCCCATTTCTTTCCGTCTTGTTCTAGCTTAGCGTATGAAGAGTGATCTTCGCTTGGGACTCCTGCTTCAAGCGCACTGCTATCTGCCGCTAACCCTTCAGAGATGGATTTCATTACATCCGGATTTTCATGCAAATATGTAATAAATGCTTTTGTTTGCTCATCGTTGGCTTCCAGCTGAATTTGACCATCATTTACATATTTTTTCACTTCATTAACATCATTGCCCTTTACTGAAGCAATAAATTTTTCTGATACGGCTTTAGGCGCCATTATTGTTTTATCTATTCCGTAATAAGCACCGCCAAGTATGGCAGCTGCCGCTATCACTGAAATCGCAATGACCTTCGTTTTTTTATTCGAAGGCTTTACCGATTGTCTAGATTCCTCTACTGAAGATGATGTAGGTTCTACGTAACGCTGTGATTCTGCCCCTTCACTAGAAGCCGCTTTTCTTTCTACGGGATGTCCACACTCTGGACAAAATTCATGCTCAGTTGTTAACTGATGTCCACACTCTTTACAATAGCTCAATTTCTACACTCCTTTTTTATAATGGTATGAAAAAGCACCGCTGTACACGATGCTTTCTGTCGGCTTAAAATAGATCATTCAATTCAGTGCTGTTTCCCATTCTTGTAATAATGGTTTTGGCTTCTTCTCCTAAGCCATTCGCGATGAACGTCAGCACAATCGTAATTACTACATACACAATAAGAGTGCTATAGATATGATCAAGTCCATTTGTTCCGCTTTGCTTAAAGCTAGCAATCGTAAATGGAACCACAAGGAAAATACTCAGCAAACCAAAATTCATAAAATAAGAGAAGTATTCAATATGGAGAAATGCAAGTACAAGTCCAATTAAAAGAAGAGCTGTTGGAATAATTAAAAACGTGCCAAAGCGTGAGAAAAATTCTTTAAAGGAAACGTCTACTTTTCCAAACTTTGCTGCAATATATGTTGCTCCAATAATGACCGCCATTCCAATAAAAATGACAATCCCTTGCTTAAAGACAAAATCGGTAAAATTAAAATGAATAATGCTATTGATATCTGTTGCTTTTATCAAATCAGCGCCCGTATTAAAATCCTCCATGTCAGATGGAGCCAGCTCTTCACTGATAATAGGCAATTTGAACATGCTTCGAACAAATTGAATCAACAATAGCTTCCAGCCTACATACAGCATAATAGGTATACTAAGAGCATAAAGAATGACTGTGATAAGAGCATTAACAAATTGGCTTTCACCTGCTGCTTGTGCTGTAGCTGTTGGATTTTTAATTCCTTCTGTAAAATAACTAAAAAATGATTTTGACACTTTTTTCGCTTGACGAACACGCTGATTAGATTGGTGAGGCGCATACGCTGTTTGCGGCTGAGGTTGAGACTGATATTCAGATGCTGCTGCCGTCTGGCTTACAGCTGCCTCTTCTTTTAATTTGTGACCGCATTTCACGCAAAACTTTCCGCCATCATTAAAATGGCCGCAATTTGAACAATTCAAATGCTCCTTCCTCCTTCAATATATTGTTTAAAATATAGTTATATAGATTTACCTATATATAATCTATATAATTCTATATTCATACCTTTTAGCATTATACACCATATTTGGTATTTCAGGAGAGTTGTTTTCAGCAGATCAGCTTAAAAAGTTTCTGTCCAAAATTCTCTCTTTTATTTTTACATGCATGTTGTATATAAACCTTCTTTTTATGCTTTTAGTTCACCAATATAACTATTTTATCTTTTAACTATCTTGTTTTAATTTTCAGAATTGTTTATACTCAAAACATCTTTGTTTTTTTAGGAAAGCAATGGAGGTGAATTTGCAGCACGATTTATACATACTCAAGGGGGATTTTTTTATGTTGAAATTAATTGGGGTTTTGTTAGTGGCAGTGGGATTTTTATTTCGACTAAATACACTGCTTGTGGTGACTGTTGCGGGTATCGTGACAGGTCTTGTATCAGGTTTGTCACTGCAGGAAGTGATTACGATGTTCGGCCAGTTCTTTGTAGATAACCGCTATATGTCGATGGCTATTTTACTTACTCTTCCTATCTTCGGCGTGTTAGAAAAATACGGGTTAAAGGAACAAGCGGAAGTGCTGATTAAAAAAGCCAAAAACGCTTCTTCTGGAAATGTTTTACTTATATATCTTTTTATCCGTGAAATCTCAGCCGCAGTCGGCTTAAATATCGGGGGACACGCGCAATCCGTGCGTCCGTTAGTTGCACCTATGTCTGAAGGCGCAGCTCGTGCCAAATATGGAGAGCTTCCACCTAAAGTAAAAGAAGATATTCGCGCTCACGCAGCCGCAGCTGAAAATACAGGCTGGTTCTTCGGAGAAGATATCTTTATCGCAACGGGTGGAATTCTCTTAATGAAAGGGTTCTTTGACTCCGTAGGAATTCATGTTGACGTCTGGGATATGGCGCTTTGGGGGATTCCAACAGCCATTGCGGCGTTACTGATCAGCGCGCTTCGTTTCCGTCAGTTAGACCGACGTATTCACAGAAGAATGACGAAGCACAAACCAACATCATCTTCAAAGACGGAGGCGAGTTAAATGAAAAGCATCTTGACACTTGATACAATTTACTATTTGCTCGGCATTATTGTGGCTTTTATCGCAATTCGAATTGCGCGCGATTCCAACCATCCTAACCGTTTAGGATCTTCTTTGTTTTGGGCGCTGTTTTCGATTACATTTTTATTTGGCAACGTGATTCCGCCTTTTTATGCAGGATGTTTAGTTATTATCATGGTGCTGCTTGCTTCATTTAACCGCGTAACTAAATCCAATGAAGCCGAAACACCTGCTGAAGAACGAGGGGCTCACGCGCAACGATTAAAAAACAAAATCTTTTTACCAGCTTTATTTATTCCTATTTTTACAATTATCGGTACTCTTCTTTTTGGCAAAATCAAGTTTGGAAACTGGTCGTTAATTGATCCAGAAAAGGTCACGTTAATTTCACTAGCAATCGCAGCTGTAATTGCTTTTATCGCTTCGATGGGCGTCACCAAAGCAAAAATGGACGTACCTGTTAAAGAAGGAAGCCGCTTGCTTCAAGCAGTCGGCTGGGCGGTTATTTTACCCCAAATGCTCGCAGCGCTTGGCGGTATCTTTTCAAAATCAGGCGTTGGAACAGTCGTCTCGGATATTGTAAGTGATGTACTACCGACTAACTATGCGTTTGTTGCTGTGCTTGCTTATTGTTTAGGAATGCTGCTATTTACCATTGTAATGGGAAATGCATTTGCGGCGTTTGCCGTTATTACTGGAGGTATTGGACTTCCGTTAATTGTACATATGCACGGAGGAAATCCAGCGATTATGGCGGCACTTGGCATGTTTGCTGGCTACTGCGGCACGCTTCTTACGCCAATGGCAGCCAATTTTAACGTCGTACCTGCCATGCTGCTTGAATTAAAAGACAAAAACGCCGTGATTAAAGCTCAAGTGCCGATTGCTTTATCCGTTTTTGTTGTTAACACATTATTGATGTATTACCTTGTATACCACTTTTAAAGGAGACTAATGGAATGACAACTGTATTATTAACCGGCTTTGAACCATTTGAAAGTGAAAGCATTAATCCGTCCTTAGAAGCTGTCAAAGCTTTAAACGGTGTAGCTGTTGAAGATTATAAGATTGTTGCCAAGCCTCTTCCTACTGTTTTTGGCGAATCGCTCGCAAAGCTTCATACGTATATAGAAGAAATCAGCCCTTCTATCGTCATTTGCGTTGGACAAGCAGGCGGACGAGAAGACATTACAGTAGAGCGTGTTGCCATTAACGTAGACGATGCGCGAATCCCTGACAACATCGGCCAGCAGCCCATTGATCGCCCTATTATCGAAAACGGCCCTGCTGCGTACTTTTCGACACTGCCAATTAAAGCAGCTGTCGAAAATCTGCGCCAGGCAGGCATCCCAAGCAGCGTCTCTCAAACCGCTGGAACCTTTGTCTGTAACCACGTGTTTTACGGGCTGATGAACATGATTCAAAATTGTTCGATTAAAGGTGGATTTGTGCATATTCCTTATCTTCCTGAACAAGCTGTCAATCATCCAGGGAAAGCAAGTATGTCGCTGGATTTGATTGTGCAAGGGTTACTTAGCGTGGTAAAAACGACGATTTTAGTTAAGGAGGATGTTGTGGTTTCGGGCGGGGCTACGCATTAAAAGCTAACAATATTTTATATACGAAATGACCTTCCTTTATCTGGTAAGGTCATTTCGTATAGTGAGACAAGGAATATTCATTGTCCCTCCATGTATCTTGTAACGGCTATTAACTTATAATTTCAGATCAATATTTCTACCTAAATGCGGCTGAGCAACTTGTTGAAGTGCTTTTACATTGTTACTGCTTATTAACTCTTGAACAGCTTCTCCTTGTTGTTTGGCGTTTCCCATTGCCATTTTCATGACTGATAAAGAAGCTTGCTGCCGGACTTTTCCTTGGCTTAGTGACATTGACATGAGTGCGATATCCATAGGACACTTCCTTTTTTCTGTTTAATATAGCAGTTAATTTTGTTCTATTAAACAAATATCTCTTTTTATCCATCTATAAAAGATAGTTTATCTTTTTACCCAAAAGAGGCTTTAGTAACATCAGAGCCTCTTTTAAACAATTTAAAATTAACTAAGAAGTTGTAATACTCCTTGTAGTTGTTGGTTCGCCCACTTTACGATTGTACCTTTCAGTGACAGAATAGAGTATATCTTAATACTAGTTTTCTCCGAATCTATTCAACAAAACTCAAGTGTTCACAGTAGATTGCGCCCCTTTATAATGAACTTAAGATCTCTTCTTTAACCTCTTATTTCTTTTGGGCTTTTAATAAAAACTGATACGTTAAAGCATCTATTTCTATCATCTCTGTATCAAGTTCGAATTTTTTTCCTAACCGTCCTAAAAATTCAACAAATACCTTTTCTGAATCAGTGTAACTTAATAGAATTGAATGTACTTCTTTCAATTCCATCTCAGTTGGAAAAAGTTTTGGCAATGTTTTACGAGTAAAGAAACGCAAATGTGTTTTATCAAGTAGTCCTGCATCTTTATATGTGAAATCACCCTGTATTAAGCTTTTAATTACTTCAATGTTAGCTGCATTTGGTATTGAAATAACCATATATCCCCCTTTTTCTAAAAGGTTAGATAACTTCTGAACAACTGTCCATGGATCTCTTAAATGTTCCAACACATCCGCACAAATAATACAATCAAATCTACCTAACTCTGATACATCAAATACCTCAATGTCATCAGAGTAGACTTTGTCTAGATTATATTTGGCAAATTTGGCTACTTTACTATCAATTTCTACCCCGACAACTTTACACTTATATCTTTCCTTTAATTCTACTGCCATGGCCCCCATTCCACAGCCAATTTCCAACACTCTTTTTACACCATTAGGAACTAAATTAACTACTTCAGGGCGTGGGAACATAAAATAATTAACACTAAACCCCCATTTTTTTTGAAGTTTTGTTTGATTGGTATTCATCAGCCTCGTGTAATCAACATTACCTTCCCTAAAAGTTACACTTCCATAGTGATGGATAAAAGCATCCTGAACAATATAGAGTTCATACCCTTTTTCCAGTGCTCTCAGACATAAATCATCGTCTTCATAATTCCCGATTCCAAAAGTTTCATCAAAAAGTCCAATTTTATCTAAAACAGTTCTTTTGCAAGCTAAACAAAATCCTACAAGTCTCAAACTTTTCCTTATATCACCAATTACATTCCTTCGATAGTCACTTGAAAATTCTTGTAACCCTTGAAGGGTTATTTGATCATATGACACAGGAATCATTTGTAACCCAGAAATATTATTCGTAACTGGTCCCACCATTCCAATACTTTCACTGGAATATAGTGTGTCTATCATTGATTCTAACCAGCCCAATGTAACCACAACATCGTTATTTAAAAACACTATAGTATTACCAGTAGCTATCTCATATCCTTGATTATTTGCCTTTGCAAAACCTAAGTTTTCATGATTAAATATCACTTTAATATCATCTTGATGCTGCAAGTAAGAAACAGTACCATCGGAAGAGGCATTATCGACTACAATAATTTCATAGTGTGTTTTTGTATACCTTCTAATGCTATCAATACATTTTTTAGTATATTCTAACTGATTATGTGTTAAAATAATAATTGATGTTTTCACAGGCTCCTCCTTATATTTTCATCCAAAAACAAGAATATCTTTTAGCCAATTACTGTCAGGGTAATAATCTAAAGCTATTTTGAGTAAATTTTCTTCATCAGACTCAATATTTTTCCTTCTTAGTGATTCTATTCCAAATTTAAATATGCGAAAATCCGTTATTTCTCTTCCTAATGCCGATAAAACAAATTCTAATGCTTCATCATCTTGGTTATTTCCTAAAAGGTAAGTAATTATATTAATATAACCTTGACTATCAAGATCATTTATATCAATTCTGCTATAAAAATCGATAGAAAGTTCCTTAAATTCATACTTGTATAATAAATGACCTATAGACAAATCAATAAGTGAAATCTTTGTTTGATATCTTTTACTAACTATTCTCTCAAATAGTTCAAATTGATTTAACTGAATACATCGTTCCAAAATGTTAATATAATAACTTTCTTTAATTTTTCCCGATATGCTACCTTGAATAAATTCAATAAAATTTCCGTACTCTAAAGTAAGAAAATTCTCGATTTTTTCAAGTAAAGATTTATCTTCTAAAAGTAAATCCAAAATTAACATATCATATATATCAAAATATCCACTCTTAATGATAACACCTAAATCTTGTAATTCTATTTTACCAAGCAACTCATAGCATTGAATTAAGCTTTCTGACAGTAGGTAACTTTTCATTAATAGGCCTTTTATTTCTATATCACTATCTACTAAGAAACCCAACAACCTAAAAGATAAAGGAGCATTCCCTAAGCTCAAAAATACTCTAATTAAATGAACTAGAATTCCTCTATTTTCTGTCCACCGGAACCTTCTAATAAACGATAATATTTCCTCATCTGAACTTTTCTTTATTAAAACATGCATCAAATTGGTAATCGTTTCTATATGAATTTTGTTTATATTTAGTGCTTTAACATAATGAAACACGGACTTTTCATAGTTCTTACTTAAAGCATAAATATTACCAAGTAAAAAATGAGGTTGATGATCTTTGAAATTAACATTTAATATACAGTGATTATATTTATGACCGTTTTTCAATAAATCCAGCATTTCTTCTTCTACATCATCAAATCTATTTTGTATAAAATAGATATTTGCCTTGAGACATTTAAAGTCAACTGTAGTAGACCAAATTTGCTCAGCGTCATGAATAACATTTAAGGCTTCATTATATCTTTCAAGTCTTGTCAAGCAGTTTACAATCTGGATTAAAGCTATACTAACCCAACTTAGATCAAAACTTTCTTTATTTGTATAAGCACTTTTATATGCTCCTAAAGCTGCTTCAATTTCATTTACAGAAAAATATTCATTACCTAAGTTAAAATAATCAAATGCACGTGAGGCTCCATTTTCTAGCTCTTTATTAACTAATGGTGAATTACGTTCGTGTTTATTTTTTTCTTCAACAGTTTTGTTTAAATATCCAGAGTGATAGATTACTAAATCTAACGTATCTAATTCTAACGATTCGCTTTCTTTACCTAATTGTTCGTGGATACTTCGAAAATAGTAAATTGATTTATCATTTTTATAAATCCGTAAATTATTGTGTTGAACAACCTGTTCTCCATAAACACCTAAAAAATTGTAAATTTTAACAGAATAACCCTCAACAGGATTCGGAATTCTTTTTAGTTTGTTAATGGTTTCCCTAAAGTTTTCTTGATCTACAAATTCATCTGCATCTAAAACTAATATCCATCTACCATTTGCTTTAGATCCAGCATAATTACGTGCATCTGCAAAACTATTTGTCCATTCATAATCATATACATCTTGGGTATATTCACTTGCAATTTCCTTTGTTTTATCTGATGAACCTGTGTCTACTATAATGATTTCATCAACTAAGCCAGCAACAGATTCCAGACATCTGCCTAGTACTTTTTCTTCATTTTTCACAATCATACATAAAGAAATAAAAGGTTTCATAATATCTCCTCAAATTAGTTGTTGTTTTAAAAGAATAGCGTGTCATCATTCCAAGATGACACGCTATTCTTTTAAAATTACCCTTTCTTATATAAGAAAGGGTAATAATTAGTATAGCCATTAAATTAACGAAGTAATTGAAGTACTCCCTGTGGTTGTTGATTGGCTTGCGCTAACATAGCTTGTGCCGCTTGAGAAAGAATTGAGTTTTTAGTTTGTTCCATCATTTCTTTAGCCATATCCACATCGCGAACACGAGATTCAGCAGCTGTTAAATTCTCTGAAGAAGTATTTAAGTTATTAATAGTGTGCTCTAATCGATTTTGTAGTGCACCCAACTTAGATCTTTCAGATGATACAGTTTTGATCGCTCCATCTATATCGCTAATAGCAGTATTTGCGGCCGTATTACTACCCACAGAAATATTACCTGTGCTAAGGCTTAATGCACCCGATGACATAGCTGCAATACTGAACGTAATAACTTGATTCTTATTAGCACCAACTTGAAGAGTTGCTTGAAATGATCCGGTCGAAAATAAAGTCTGTGTATTGAATTGAGTATCGGTGGCAATACGGTCGATTTCAGACATTAACTGATTTAATTCTTTTTGAACCTCACCACGGTCATCAGCAGTATTTGTATCATTGGCCCCTTGAACAGCTAATTCGCGCATACGCTGTAAAATTGAATGAGTTTCATTCAATGCTCCCTCTGCTGTTTGAATTAAAGAAATCCCATCTTGTGAGTTACGAGAAGCTTGATCCAAACCACGAATTTGCCCGCGCATTTTTTCAGAGATAGCAAGACCTGCAGCATCATCCGCCGCACTATTAATACGAAGACCTGAAGACAATTTCTCCATTGACTTAGATTGTGCATTATTTGCACTGTTAAACTGACGATACGTATTTAACGCTGCAATATTGTGATTAATTTTCATTTTCCTTTACCTCCATATAATTGGTTTTACTTCTTGGTTACATCCTTGTATGCAAGAAGTTTCTCGCTTGCTGATTGATTCAGCGAGGAGTGATTGTTATCAAACATATATCATTTAGAAGAATATGTTCATACTATATATCGACAGGAGCGTTCAGTTGTTTAGATGATTTATTGGTTTTTACTTAAATTTTTAGGTAGCGGATTTGAGTGCCTTTTTCCATACGTTAAACGGCAATTTATAAAATTAGCAAATCAAAAAGGGTAGGCGTTAGCACTTTCCTTTCACGTACTTACCATTTATTTAGACAACCCTGTACTTACTTCAACATCAAATACCCGCTTGAATCAAGAGCTGCCGTGACTTGCCTGATGGTTTCTTTGAAGGTGTGTTTTTTGCTTCCTATCTTGATGGTTGTTCCTTTCATGGCTGTTTCAATACAAATTTTTTGATCTTCTGGCACTTCGATGAATGTTGCTGTGCCGCTGTCAGATCCCACTCGGTGAATATCAGCACCTAATTTTGCATACACTTCTCCACCTCGAAAAGTCCCTTTAATCTTTACCATACCGCCGGAGTGAATCGTTGTATTGATGCACCCGCTTCCTAAAACAAAAATATTTCCACTCGCATAGAGACGGCTGTTAGAGGTATTTTCAATTTGGATATAAGAGTTGGGCTCTGCTTGTGTTTCACACAGCTCACAAAGCTGCTTTATTTTATAATTCAATTGAGTAATTGTATGCAATGAGACAGGATGTGTTGATACTGTTAAAAATAACGTGAGTAACTCGGCTCCGACTTCGCGTCAATCCTTTTCTTTTATATTCGCTTCTTCTTTTTTGATTCGCTCCGCATACTTCTTAACTAGTAAAGGAAAATGCTTCATTTTTTTCTCTACCAGCGTATGTATTAACAGCTGTAAGTTATGTGAAGGTACATAGCTTGATTTGAAGCTTGAAGATAAAACAAGCTGCCTTAATAAGACACTTAGTTTTTTTATGTTGTGGTGAATAGTTTGAAGCATTTGACTTAATTCCACAAGATAAACCTTTATCCTCTACAATCACATAAATTTGTTATTATTCTGTACCTACATTTGTACAATAAATGGTTTTCAGTATTCCTTTTTACATAAAAATAATCTTTTTTAAACCTTTTTTATTAATAGTTATGAATGCCTTAAAATATATAACTCATGAAGTTAGTAAAGTGATTGATGAACTTTTCCTTCAAAAACCTCCCCAATTCTTATAAAATACGTATAATTACTAAAAAGACAGGGGCCTTTATCATGCACAATCTACGACATATTTTTGAAATTCATAACTTTGAACTAACAAACGAAACAACAAAAGGACTTGAATACAGACATCAAGAGACTGGAGATATTGTATACTTACTGCCAACAAAAGAAATAAATGTTGCAGTGAGTCCTCTTTCATTTGATGTAGACTTAAGTCAAAGTGATGGAAAAATTCATAGTACCGCTTTAAAATATTTTCCAAAGCGGTTAAACGGAGGCAAACAGCCGATTTCTTTCGGATATTCGTTTAAGTTCCCAACAAAAGAAGCATTAAGTGATTTTTTACATACGTTGAAAAACTAACAGTAAAAGAGACAGAATAACTATCTATCCTGTCTCTTTACTAAGCTCAACTATAAAATATTATTTTTCAGAAAAGATATGTGATTTCATTCAATACCTAGAGTATATGTATTAAACCATTCAAGGACAATAACTACTTTAAAAGCAGTTATTTTTACTGTTTACTCTTCGACAACCCATCAAGCTGCCAATACGTGTCTTCAAACGGATCAATTGAGCTGTCCATATATAGATAGAAATGTCTAACATTTTTTGGCGGATTTTTCATGAGGAATTTCACGCCAAATGTGAGCGAATATCCTGGCGGGACTTGTTTAAATTTTTGCTCGTCCTCCATAAGAGGCTGGCCTTCATAAGATTTTCCGAATTTCTCATCTTTAACAGAAAATTGAATGTCAGAAAGATCCACGCTTTTTGAATCTTCACGAACGTTTTTAATGGTAACTCTAGCAGAAATAATCCCTACTTTGTCTTTAACTTCTTGCGCTACTTCATATGTAGCATGTTCAACCGTTGCTCCGTAATCTCCTCTTTTTGAGCCTTGACCATATAGCAGAATGCCTTTTTCTAAACGCTCTGCTTCAGCAATTTCTTCCGGCGTTGCTTGTTCACCTCCGCTATTATCTTCAGCGGTTAATTCGCTGCTTGCTGCTTCTGTTACTTTTTCTTTGTGTGTTTCCTACGCCTTATTTTCTGTGCTTTTACAAGCACTCAAGCATAGCACTAACATGAGAACAATAAAAGCTAGTACAACATTTTTTTTCATACGCCCTCCTTATTGGATAAAATAACCTATTTTTACATAAAATTTATTTTATCGTATATATACATCTTTATGTCTTTGATACATAAAAAAGTAGGAGCATATGTAACCAATAAAGAAGTTAATTCTCTCTAAAAATGACCAACAGCCTTAAAGCACACTTTAACTATTATTATTAATTGATCATTTAAAAGAACCTCCATTAAGGAGACTCTTTTTTGTTATACCATTTCATTTATTTGTTTCAATATATTTAAGCTATTAACAGCTTACATCCCTACTTTTCAACAAAAGCTTTCTTTCTCAGCAAACTTCCAAAACCTTTTCTGATAGTTTACAACGTTATCTACTGCTTCGAATAAAGCAGCCGGTGTTTTTCTGTGCGGCAAAACGTGCGGATCTTTCCAGTCCACATCTACACCGGTAAGTCCTTCAATAACTCCCATCGTGGCGATAGGAAGATATGCTAAGTTATATCCTCCTTCTTGTGCTACAATGAGCCTCCCTTCACAATATGTTTCTGCTAATTCTCGCATCTTGTTTGCCATGTATTTAAAACCTTCTCTTGTCACCATTAAACGAGAAATAGGGTCTAGTGCATTTGCATCTTGCCCCGCTGATATTATGATAAGCTCAGGCTCAAATTGGCTAATAACTGGTGAAATAATAGATTCGAATACGTACTGATAGCCTTTATCTCCAGTCAGGGAAGGTACGGGTATATTTACATTATATCCTTCCCCTTTTCCTTGTCCGACTTCATGTACTTGACCGGATTCTAATGGAAAATAATCTTCTTCATGAATCGAAATAACGAGTACGTCGTCACGTTCATAAAAGATGTCTTGTGTTCCGTTTCCGTGATGAACATCCCAATCCAAGACGACGACTCTTTTTAACCCGTAATGTTCAATTGCATAAGCAGCGCCTACGGCCACATTGTTATAAAAACAAAAGCCCATTGCTTGATCTGAAGACGCGTGATGCCCTGGCGGACGTATTTGAGCATAAACTTTTTTTGTCGTTTCACTTTCCATCACCGTATCTACTGCTTTCATGACGGCACCTGCGGATAGCCTTGCGATCCCTTCAGTTTCAGAAGATGCATAAGCTTCAGGTCCAATTTCCCTTGTTCCTGCTTTACATCCGTTTTGAACACGCTGGATATGGTTTTTAGTATGAACCCGAAGTAAATCTTCATCCGTTGCTTCATAAGGTGATTGTCTAACTAAGTGATGTGTTAAACCGCTTTTTTCAATTATTTCTTTAATCACGGTCATTCGATGCTTGTTTTCAAACTCGTCACAAGGTTCTACTACTTCTCCACCTTCAAACATATACCGAATCCTGCCCGTGTCATGGCGTAAAAATCGTTCATCCCAAATCCAGCTTGTTTTGTGTACCATTCTGTTTTGCTCCTTTCTTTTTATACTAGAAATCAAGCTTATACATTTGAAGGTGTGCGGAATGCTTCTTTTTTTAATAATAATTCGTACGTATCTGGTCTTCTGTCACGCATAAACTGAAGCAAATTACGCGTCGAATCAATTTCTTTTAAATTAACTTCTTGAATCAAAATTCCTTCCTCATCCGTTAAAGACTGTAGAATTTCTCCCATTGGATTGCTTACAAAGCTTCCTCCATAAAATGTCATCTCTTTTTCAGTTCCTACCCGGTTCACCGCAGCAACAAAAACGCCATTTGAAATCCCATGTGCTGAAATAGCTTTTTCCCATGCGGGACGAGTTGAAAGTTCAGGGTAATCAGGCTCTGAACCAATCGCAGAGGGATAAAATAGAATATCTGCTCCTTGCAGCGATAAAATTCGTGCTACTTCTGGAAACCACTCATCCCAGCAAATTCCTACTCCAATTGTTCCATACTGCGTTTCATATACAGGGTATCCCGTATTTCCTGGAACAAAATAATATTTTTCGTGATAGTTCGGCCCGTCAGGAATGTGGTTCTTTCTTGTAATTCCTAAGCAGGTTCCGTCTGCGTCGAATACGGCTGCACTATTAAAATATACGCCTCTAGCTGCTTTTTCATAAAAAGGCACAATCAGCACAACTTTCAGGTCTGCTGCAAGGTCTGCCATTTCTTTTAATACGGAGCTCTCTGCCGGTATAGCCAGCTCGTATCCTGCAGGTGAAACACTTTGAGGGAAATACTGAGCATTAAATAGTTCTTGTAAACAAATAATTTGAGCTCCATTTGCTGCGGCTTCTTTAATTTTTGTGAACGTGTAATTAATATTAGCTTCAACGCTTTCTTCACACTTAACTTGAATAAGACCAACCTTTACTGTTTCTTTCATTTTAATCTCTCCTTTTATATTAGAAATTTCAGATAATTAATAACGTGCTTTATCAAGATATATGTTCGGTTTTGAGTTGGTTTGGCTCTGTTTTTTCATCAAAAATAAATTGCGGCGGCGCCTTTGTAAAAAATGACGTCTTGTATACTAGATAAATAAAACCTATAACAACCCAAATACTCCCTAACGAAATAGATTTTATATCTAAGCTTGTCCATAGCCAAACTGTAAAGGCTGCTCCAAGAATGGGACTAATTAAATAACGGCATGTGCCTTTAACATCTCTTTGTTTTCCACGGATATAATAGTGAAAGATAACAGAGATATTTACAAATGTAAATGCAATTAACGCTCCAAAATTGATAAAGGAAGCAGCTGTAACTACATCCATTGCAAGTGCACTTAATGAAAGTACTCCAATAAAGACAACGTTTCGCGATGGTGTTTTATATTTGGGATGTATATATGCAAATAGTCTTTTAGGCAGCATTGATTCTCTGCCCATTGCATAAAGCAGCCGTGAAGCACTGGCGTGTGAAGAAATTCCTGATGCAATCGTTGAAGTGATAATTCCGGCAAGAAAGACGGATGAAAAGAGCGTTCCTCCAATATAAGCTGCTATTTCAAACGAAGCTGAATCTACAACTTTAAATGAATGGTAGTTTGGATAAACAAGCTGGGTAATGTACGAAACGAGTATAAAAAGTATCCCCCCTATAAATGCTACAAGAAAAATCGCTTTTGGTACATTTTTCTTTGGATCAATTGTTTCTTCAGAAAGTGTAGTCACAGCATCAAACCCAAGGAAAGATAAGCAAAGAATTGAAGCTCCTGCAAGAACAAAAGAAAAAGAATCCTCTGAGTTGAAGAGCTGTAAAGAAGAAAAGAACAGAATATCACTTTCTCCTTCCACCATTTTCTTAATAGATAAGATAACAAATAGAGCCGTTACAAGGAATTGAAAAAGAACAAGTATTCCGTTCACTCTTGCTGTCATTTGAATACCAAACACGTTTATACAAGTAATGATAACAATAAAAAGTAGAATCCAAAGAGACGATGGAATAGACGGAAACGCAGCCGATAAAAAAGTTCCCGCTAACAAAAAATTAATCATCGGTAAAAAAAGATAATCTAAAAGCACAGACCAGCCGACAAGAAATCCGATGTGAGGGCTTACAGATTTTTGAGTATACGTATAGGCAGAACCTGATAAAGGATATTCTTTAGCCATATGCCCGTAGCTGTAGGCGGTAAATAGCATCGCTGCAAGAGCAAGGACATATGCCATAGAAACCATGCCATGTGTAGTTTGAGCTACAACTCCATATGTAGTAAAAACCGTCATTGGAGCCATATATGCAAGACCTAAAATGACGAGTGATCGAAGCGTTAGCGTACGAACAAATGTAGCACTTGGCTTACCTTTCATCTTGTTTCCCCCATTCAACTAATATAGTTCTCATACACTCTCCCTTCTATTTTAATGCCTATAAATGAATGACTATCATTCATTTATGGTTAATGTAATGGAAATTTATAAACAACAAGAATAATGAATGACTATCATTCATTATTCTTCTATTATAATCGATAACTTTTTCTTTGTCTTCATTTTTGTCAGAATTTTTAACATATTACACTTAACTATATATTCTACTTTATAACCTCCTACAACTATCATTTATCACCCATCACTTTCTTGCATCCCATCACTCTGTGTATATCACGTCTAATAACATTTCCATAGAGTTTGGTTGTAGTAGTTTAACATCGATTCTGGACCTCCCGCTTTGTCACTCCAATAAACATAAATAAAATTGTATACATAATTAGCAGCTTTTCCAATTTACTTTTATCGAAATTTGCCGAATGTTTTCAGGGCAATTAAACCTAGTTTTGTGGTAAAATCCAAAAAAATATTCGCTATATAGTATTAATTCAATCATTTCGTTCTTTAAAAGAAACAAATGTAGTGAACTTAACATGTTCACTTAAAGGCAAACCAGTGGAAAGGCTGGGACGCAAAACTTCCGGTCTAAGGTCCTTAGGACTAGGGAATAGCTGGGTTTCCTGATATATCACGGGGTAAAGGAAAACATGAACAATCAGCGTGTCGTTACTGAAAGTATTGGAGCTTCGTATATGAGGCCGCGCATCGTGGCATTTATTCTGGCGCACAATGAAGAAAAATCAATTCGCGACTGCTTGGCTGGGTTAGGCGATCAGCTTCTTTCAAATAATGTGGAGCTTGATGTATTTATGATTGCAGATAACTGTACGTTCCTGTTAGCTTGAAGGCTGCTTCGTTGCTAACCGTGATGTCACCTTCACAGTTGATGAAAAATACCTTCATTGTATTCTTTTAAAAGCTATGTATTCAAACGATCAAGATGTTTCATTATCATGACCGACTGCTCCTTCTCCGTGTTTTTATCTGACAAGGTCCCATATTATCTCCTTTTATCTGTTTCTTCTATACTATTATGACAAGTTACATTTGACATACATTTTATCCTATTTACCTTAAATGAGGAACATCTCAGGTAAAAATGGCCAGAAAACGTTATTTAAGTCTTTTTTATTTGGTAGAATAAAACATGTAAAGGATGAATATCGTGACTCACAACGTTAAAAAACATGATTTATTTTCTAGAGGTTCTGTTCAAACCGCTACTTTTTTACTTCTTTTTTCGCCTCTTTTTACTCGTTTGTTTCAGCAGAATGTATGGGCATATATAATGGTTGCTTCTATCGTTGTTCTTTTTAATTTCATCATCGAGTATACGCTAGTAAAAAGAATCAGCGCTGTTCCTAGAAACTACATTGCTTTTTTCCAAACGATTTGTCTGCCCCTGAACACACTTCTCTTATGTTTTTTCTACTATGTTACGTAAAAAGCATCTATCGATTGGATAGATGCTTTTTGATATTATCACTCATTCAAAAGACTCGATAAATGCTTGGCTACAATCGCTCCTTGGCCGGCCGAAGAGCTGATACTAGAAAACAAGGGAGTCGTGCAGGCGTCTCCAATTGCGTAAATATATGGGTTACTGCTTTGATGCACTTTATTGATAACGATAAGCCCGCTTTGTGTAGTGGTGACTTTTTCTTTAATGAGTTCAACATTGGGCGCTATGCCTAGTCTAATCAGCACTGCGTCTACTAATAAGTTCTCGCATTCAGTGTTTTTACTCTTTAAATCGATCGATGTGACGTGATGCTTTCCGTGGATAGCTGTCACTTCGGTATCTGTCATCACCTTAACACCGGGGTTGGAAAGAACTTTTTCAACGTATTGCTCTCTTGCTTTAAAATGCCTAGAGCGATGAATAAGATATACTTCTTTTGCTTTTGATGCTAAAAGATGTGCTCCTTCAAAAGCACGGTCTCCTCCGCCAATGAGAGCAACTATTTTACCTTTTAACCGTTCCCCGTCTGCTGAGGCGGAATATACTTCTCCTCGGTCAAGCATTTGCTGCTCACCAGGCACTCCAAGCCTTCGCTGACTAGAGCCCGTTGCTAAAATAAGATAGGTATAGCAAATTTCTGTTTCTTGCTGCTTCACTTTTACTTTTTTAGAGCGTTCATCAATGGAGAGTACTTTTGTATTCACTTCATATAAGCAACCCATATCGATAAAATGCTTCACCATTTTTCGCTGCATCTCTATTCCATTTTCCGCTTGTAATCCGGGATAATCGATAATCTCGTTATAAATAGTAAACAGCTGTCCGCCTAATTGTGCTTGTTCTTCAAGAAGCAAGCACTCAACGCCTAACCTTTTACACCACACAGCAGCAGAGATGCCAGCGGGCCCTCCGCCAATAATCAGTACGTCAACGTGTTGCATACAGCTCACCTCGCTTCTGCTTCTCAGCTTATATGGCTTTTTGTTTCTTTACATTTGCCGTTGTAAAAGAGATAAAAATTCTCCTCGAACTTCTGGTTTTTCCATAAATGTTCCTCGAACGGATGAAGTAGCTGTAGAAGCTGAAGACTTTTTGATTCCTCTTCCGCACATGCACATATGCTTTGCTTCAATAATCACCATAACTCCTTTAGGCTCTAACACCTCTTCGATTGCGTCTGCAATTTCATTCGTTAGACGTTCTTGAACTTGAAATCTCTTTGCGTATCCTTCTACCGTACGAGCGATTTTAGATAGACCTGTGATTTTTTCATCCGGTATATACCCAACGTGAGCAACGCCAAAGAACGGCGCAAAGTGATGTTCGCACATCGAATGAAATTCAATGTCTCGTATTAACACCAATTCGTTGTGATTCACATCGAATGTTTTTTCCAAATGAGCTTTTGGGTCTTCACGGTAGCCTTCTGTGTATTCTAAAAATGCCTTTAACACTCGGTACGGAGTCTCTTCAAGACCATCTCTTTCCGGATTATCTCCGCATAAATCGATCAGTTCTTTCACCGCACTCATAAATGTGTCAGCTTGATCTATTTTTTTATCTATTTCAGTTGAATTTGTTCCTAGTGTTTCTAAAAATTTTTGAGCAATTAAATTTTGTGTACTAAGTGCCATCTTTTACTTCCTCTTCCCTCTTCTTAGTAAGTTTCGTTTCAATTGATGTCTTTGCTTCAACTATTAAAAAACGCCGCTTCAAAACCTTTTGCAGTAAGGGGCTTGCTAAATAAGTACCCCTGCATGTGATCACAGCCGTTTTCCATTAAAAACGCTTTTTGATATTCTTCTTCTACACCTTCTGCGATTACCTGCAGCTTTAAGCTTTGAGATAAGCTGATAATCGCCTGTGCAATTTCGCTGTTGCTGTAATCTTCTTGAATGTCTTGAATAAAAGACCGGTCGATTTTCAAACAATCGATTGGTAATTTTTTTAAATAACTTAACGAAGAATATCCGGTTCCAAAATCATCGATAGAAATTGATATACCATATTTCTTTAACAGATGTAAAGCTTTAATCGTTTCTTCCGCGTTCATCAGCAATGTACTTTCTGTAATTTCCATTTCAAACCAATTGGGATCAAAACTATGCAGAGAAAGAATTTGTTTGATTTCATTAACCAAAACAATCGGATCTTGAAATTGCCGCGGAGAAAAGTTAACCGCCAGCGTCATTTTTTCGTTTAAGACCTTATTCCATTCGCTGACTTGAGAACAAGCTTTCTTCATCACAACTTCCCATAAAGAGTGAATCAAACCAGCTTCTTCTGCTATAGGGATAAACACTTCCGGAGAAACAAATCCAAGCTCTGCGTCATTCCAGCGCGCTAATGCTTCTACACCGGTTATTACATTGCGCTTCGCTTCTATTTTCGGCTGATAGTAAACCTCAATGTCACCTTTTTGAATTGCTTTTCGCAAGCGCGTTTCGATGTGAATTTTTTCAGTTTGTTTTTGATTTAACGAATCATGATAGATACTTACCTTACTGCCGCCTTGTCTTTTTGAAGCATACATGGCGACATCTGCATACGTAATAAGCGTGTCTAAATTCGTAGAGTGCTCCGGATAAAAGCTTAACCCGCTGCTTATACTGACGAAAACTTCATCATTGTCAATGTAGCAAGGCTGTTGAACATACGCAATGATCTTCTCCGCGATTCGTTCGACTTCTTCCGGTGTAAAATCACTGAATAAAATAACAAACTCGTCTCCACCTTGTCTTGTAAGAAAGCTGTTAGCAGAAGGCAGACATTCTTTAATGCGGTTAGCTATCAGCTGAATAAGCTGATCTCCTTTTGAATGCCCTAGCGTATCATTAATATCTTTAAACCGGTCTATATCCATAAATAACACGGCTACGTGACGAATGGACTTTTCCTTCGACTCAATTAAGCGCCTGTTTAATTCTTCTTTAAAATATCTTCTGTTAGGCAAGCCTGTCAAAAAGTCGTGGTACGCATGGTACTCACTTTCTTCCTGACTCTTCTTCAAATCGTCAACATACGTTTTTAAAAAGTGAGAAAGGTGGTTGATATTGGCCACAAGTTCTCCTAGCTCATCTTTTCTCCTTACATTCAGCACCTTGCCAAAATTGCCTTTGGCGATTTGATTCACATGCTCCATAATATGTTTAATCGGCCGCGTAATGGACGTGGAGAATACAAAGCTGATAATAAGGACTATAAAGATAAACGGAAGAGACAGTAATAAATGTTTAATTAATTCTTGATGCAGCTCTTTTTCAATAAGCCCGTAGTCATAGACTACGCCTATTACGTAAGCTGGAGAGTTTCTTTCTTTAATCGGTACCAATGTTTTTAATACTTTTTTATGATTGATTTCAGCAAGATAGCTTTGTGATTTCCCTGTTTTTAAGGCCTTTTGAATGGACTTTTTGTCACGTTCGGTATTTCGGTATGTGTATGTTCCGTACCAAATTGGCTGATCTTTTATTTTAATATATTTATTGCCGTTTAAACATACGTTTTGATTTCTTTTCCCGAAATTTTTTGGGTTAAAAGCCGTTAGTTCCAGAACACCGTCAAGATTTTCTGTAAAACGGTTCATTACGTTCGTAGGACCGAACCTTTTTTCAAAATCCAGTACATGCCGATCACGAAAATAAGGGTTAATAATATAATTAGTAGACCCGTCGTAATAATATCCCCATTTGTCAATGTGATTGGGGTTGCTAGAAGCTACCTCGATCGGCCCGCTCCAAAAATGAGGTAAAGTCAATCCTTTTGTTGTAGTGACCGGCTGCTGAGAAAGTAGCTGCTGAAAAGATGTATACCAATAGCCCCACTCTTTTGTAGACATATTGATCTCCTTAGGATCAGAAGATTTCACGCCTATAATATCACCTTCTACGGGTGCTAATAATGTAATGTGAGATACCATCAGTGTTTTAGCCAATTGTTTTAACTGGTCATTGCTGATGTCATGATAATCAGCAGGCAAAGACTGTTGAATTGCGATTGAGGCCGTTCGTAATTCTTGTGCCATCCGATCTTCCATATAAGAAGCACTATTTTTAGAATTTTCGACTTCGTACGCAATTTCTTCTGTTACCAGCGTGATTTCCCTTTGGTTAAATTCTATTAATCTATTTTTTGATCGAATGTAGTGCAAGGTGTTATTCGCTAGTAGAATACACAATACCAGCAAAGTAAAGAATACGGATAACTTTTTCTTTATCGACACTAGTGATGGCCTCCTGTTTAAAGAACTGATCCGCCAGGCTCAAAACCTGCTTATATGCTCTAGGTTTACATCGGATAATATTCTTTAATTTCCACAAAAAAAGAATGAACTCATACAAAAAACCAACCGCTTTGGTTGGCTCTACTCTTAACTAATTATAAAACATATTAAATAAATACTTTTATTTACACGGGTAGAACAAATTTGTATTCTTATAATATTTTAACTGCTTTTTTCAAAATATCAATGCTTAAATTTTAACTTTCTTATATATGCCTCTACTTCTTAAAATTCTTCAAAATTCGGTGATACCAGTAGATTCCGACTCCCGTCAATAAAATAATAGTTCCCCACTGATACGCTGATACTCCACACGGCTGAAGCCGAGGGGTTCTAACTCCCTTACCTTCCTCTATGCCCGGCAGCCCCAGTTCATACAAGGGTATGCTCGGCATGTAGGGTACAAGACACTGGGTAGACTTTCGTTAGAACATTTACAGCCAAAGTAACCTCTGTTGCCATTGACAACTGTATCTTTAGCTTTCACAAGCTCGGTCGTATCAAACCGCCATCTGTACTATTTTTTATTACGTAGAAACAACGATTCCCGAATTTAGAATGAGCTTTTTCTGACTTAAAATCGTTTTAATAAATTGATCGTGCTGTGTCTTAAACTGTTCAATAGTTGCCTAAAACGGCATTGTACATAACTCGACAAATCTCTAACTCTTTTTCAATGACAGAAAACAATAGTGGATGCTCTTTTAACTCTTGCGTTAATACAAATGTAGGGGACTGCTTTTTAGCCATTCATCGCACCTCCAAAAGAACATATATTCCTATTATTATACATTCCTGGAAACAAAAAGAGTAAGAGAATTTTCTCTTACCGTTTCCGATACTTAAGATACTATCACCCTTTGGTTATAAAACGACACAATGTATTTGAGCTCACTTTCATCCCACATCTAAAGGAGTGGGCTTTCTCGTTCGAAAAATCTGTAAGTTTTTTATGGTAATCCTTGACCTGAAACGCGTTTCATACTTTACGCTATATGTATTCCCATCAGTCGGCGTGACACGAACGGTGGCGTTACGGCTGATATTTTATCCATAAAAAAATCCGGTGTGTTCACCGGATTTTTTGGTACGCCTACATATTCATTTCTTTTTTATACACCAAGTACGAATACAGATAAGGAACGACCACGCAAAAAACAATTGTGACCCACCTGATTATTGACGTGTACTCCTCGGGTAAAAAAGCGCTAATGAGTATTAACAGTCCGCCTATAAAAAATATCTTTCCAGATAACCGATGCGTTTTTTTCCATACGTTTTCATTGCTTAGCGTCCACGGTGTACGAATTCCCATAAAATAGTTAGAGCGGACGCGCTGCAAGTAGTTTCCGATAATAATAAAAATGATTCCAACAATAACCGGAACAATGTACGACATCGGCACGTTATAACCAAGCCCCTGCAAAATGGTACTCATATTTATAAAAAAGAATAATAGCAGCACGGCGTTTAACAGGATGTTATACGTTTTTGAAAAGTACTTATAATTTTCTTTGCGAGGGTCAATTCGAGGAATAAATGCGATGATAAAATAAATAAGTGCCATGATTCCTACTGTTAATATCATTGCATTTATCTTTGTTGCAAACCCATCTGCTTCTCCATTTGCTCCCCAATGAATGGGCATCGCAGCTGGAAGGTGCGGCAGTGCGATCAGCCATGCAACCAGTGTTAAGAGTGTAATGCTTAAAGGAAATACGTGCTTTTTCATTTAATTCTCTCCTTTCTGAAAGCTGAAAAGCCAGCCGATTAAATCTTGAAAAACGGTTGTATTTAATGAATAAATCACAAACTGCCCTCTTTTTTCATCTTGAACGAGGTCCGCTTGCTTCAAGATTTTCAAATGATTTGAGATGCTGGGTTTGGTCATATTAAAATACTCAGAAATTTCTCCTGCGGTTAAATCCCGCTCTTTTAGCAGCTCTAAAATCTTCCTGCGAGTGGGATCCGCTAAGGCTTTAAATGTTTCATTCAATTGAGGTTCATCTCCATTATATTTAAGCATTTAGATAATTATCTAAATATTAAACTATAAAATATAATATGTCAATATTTTGAAAAGAGTACTGTTGCATTTGACTCATTTTTTTGTTTTTTCAAAGCAGTCCACGCATACAAACTGCGCTTCTTGATGTAAAAAAGCTTTAATTTCGGTCATGCCTCTTTTATTTGGATACTTCATCCGCACCCATACCTCTTCACCCGGCTGAATTTCTTTTTGACAAACAGAACACTTCTCTTTTATCTCAAACATATCATCCCTCCATCCCTTTGTATAACTATACGTTTTACTAGCCAAAAGGTTTCATAAAAAAGCCCGCTTAAAATAAGCGGGCTTTTGTACATTTTATAGCGGCGTTACATCTTCCTGCTGTTTTTGCTGTATTCTTTGCTTTTTCGATTTTCGAAAATGAAGCAGCTCATACACAACCGGAATAACTACAAGCGTAAGAAGAGTGGCAACAGCCAATCCCCCAATTACGACGACTGCTAGACTTTGAGAAACAAGGCTTCCGCTTTCGCTTTGTTTAAATAAAAGCGGCAGCATCGCACAAATCGTAGCAGCAGACGTCATAACAATTGGACGCATACGTGTAGCGGATGCCTCCACAATCGCATCGCGCATAATCATGTGCTTTTCATTTTGCTTCACTCGGTCTAATAGCACAATTGCATTGGTCACAACAATACCAATCAGCATCAATGCTCCTAATAAAGCCGTTACGTCTACTGGAATACGGCTGATTAATAAACCTAAAACGGCACCAATCGCCGCAAGCGGAAGTGAGAATAAAATCGCAAACGGCGTGCGGATTGTTTTAAACGTAATCACCATAATTAAGAACACAATACCAATCGAAACAAGCATCGTAATAAACAAGTCAGAGAAATCTTCTCCTTGCTGAGTGCTTGCTCCGCCTATTACAACGTCAACATCTTTTGAAATCGATAGTCCTTTACTCTTCCCATCTCCAAAAATCGTTGTTTGAATATCTTTATTAATCTCTGAAAGCTTTTCCGGGTCTACATCCGCTGTTACTTGAATATATGGGTCTCCATTTTTATGAAACTGATTTGTTGGCTTTTCATCTTGCTTTAATGAAGCCACTTTTGAAACAGGTGATGCTCCAGTTTCCGTCATAATAGAAATATCTTTTAACCCTTGAGGTGATGTTGGATTTAGGACAGATTCAAGAAAAACGTTTGCTTGTTTTCCTTCTAAATCTACTGTTCCAATTGGCGTTTTGTTCAGCATAACGCCAAGCTGCTGCGCTACTTGCTGAGTATTCGCTTTTGTTGGATCTACGTCTAAAGAGTAAATGGTTTTCTTTTCGTCTTGGTTAGTAGAAACTTTGTCTACTCCTTTTATATCGCTAATTTCTTTCTTAATGCTGTCTGCTGTCTTTTCTAACTTGTTGATGTCGTTTCCAATCACATCAACGGTAATAGAAGTAGTGGACGCTCCCATGAGTGAAGCAGCACTTACGCTAAGATCTCCTCCGTCATAAAGTTTCTTTTGATTTTCAATTCGTTTCATCAGCAAATCAATGTTTTCACTGTCTTTTACTATAATCGTATACGTAGCTTCAGTAGGCGAACCAACGTCTCCCCACTTTGCTCCTTCGTCTGTATTACCAAGCTGCATATATACATCTTTTACTTCTTTTTGAGCTAAAATATAGCGTTCAAGCTGCAGTGACTTTTCTTCAACGGTTTCAATTGGCGTATTATTTGGATAACTTAACGTTGTGCCCACAAAGTCGGACGAAGAGTTATCAACCGTTCCTTTAGGCATCATCGTGTAGGCGCCAATGGATCCTACAAATAAAAGCAGCGAAAGCAGCAGCACAACCCACTTATGATTAAGTGACCACGTAACAGCCTTTGTAAAACGAACCGGCTGTTTGTGCTTGCGAAGTTTTTCATTTTTTAATAATCCGGCGCTCATTAACGGCACAACGGTAAGTGCCACGATTAATGAAGACAGCAGCGAGTACGTCAGCGTTAAGGCAAACGGAAGCATAAAGTCTTGAAGCCCTCCGTTTACAAGGCCGATTGGCAAAAAGACGGCCACTGTCGTTAACGTAGAAGCGGTAATAGCAGAGCCTACTTCTTTTGTCGCGTCAATAATTAGCCCAAGCGAAAACTCTTCTTTTTGCATTTTCCGAAAGATGTTTTCAATGACAACGATGCTATCATCTACCAATCTCCCAATCGCTACCGCTACTCCTCCAAGCGTCAAAATATTGAGCGTGACGCCTGATTTGGATAGTAAAAACAGCGTAAAGCAAAGCGATAAAGGAATGGATACAATTGTAATAAACGTAGAGCGAACGCTGCGTAAAAACAGCATGATTACAACAGTCGCAAAAAATGCGCCGAGCAATACTTCTTTCATCATTGAATGAACAGAGTTTTGTACGCTGTCACCCGTTGCAAAAAATACAGAAGCATCCACATTGTTATAGTCTTTGCTGATTTGTTGAGACAGTTTTTTTACTTCTTTTGTAATGCTGACGGCGTTTGAGTGACTGTCTTTCGTAACAATAAGTAAAAGTGCATCTTTTCCGTTAATATGCGTCACGACGCCTTCAGGCTTTTTTACTTCTACTTTTGCAAGGTCGCCCAGTTTTACATTCGGTACAACCGGAAGCTTTTTCACTTTATCCAAGCTGTCAATTTTACCTGTTACATTGATATTGCTCGACTTATTGTTAATGACTTTTTCGCCGACTGCAAGTGACGTGTTTTTACCTTCTAACACGCTGATGACTTTATCAATGGTCACGTTTTTTTCGGATAATTTTTTATTATCAACTTTAATAGACACGTAGGAATCTTCTGTTCCATACGTTTGAACACTAGCAATGCCTTTAACGTCTTTATATTTAGGAATTAATTTTTTCTCTGCAAGATCCAGGTTGTCTCTTGTTAATCCTTCTTTAAATGTGAGTGATATATCTGCGATGGGAATCATAGAGGTGTTTAATTGAATAACATTAGGTTTTGATACATTGGCTGGAAGCTGTACGGAAGACAGCGCTTCTTGGACGTTAGTTTTTGCTTCTTTCATATCCGTTTTGGATTCAAATAAAATATCGATTTTAGAATAGCCGTCTCCTGTTGTTGAATACACATTGCTTTTTCCTTTAACACCGGCTACCGATTCTTCAATCGGTGACGTAACTTGTTTTTCCATCGAGTCTGCATCCGTTCCTTGCCCCATAACCACTACTGACACTTGAGGCTGATCAGCGGTCGGCAAGAATTCCATCGGAAGTGTAAAATAACTAATAACTCCTAAAGCTAAAATTAAAATAGACATAATCGTGATAGCCGCTTTGTTTTTAAACGACCATTTGGTGAGCCATGACATGAAATTTCCCCTTTCACTTTTTCGTACGAACTCAGTTAAACATTTCTAAAATATGCTAAATAACCACTAAATTATACCTAATGATTCTTACCATTTAAAGACTTATTTTTGTAAAAAGTCCCATTATTTGAACAAAGTCGTTTATGTATATGCTTTTGGTTATATAATCAGTCTCTTTACAGCACAAAAAAAAGACGCCGATACCCGGCGTCCCACATGTAGTAAGTGAAAGAAGAAGAAGAATATGCCTACGATTTTTTAGGCAATTCTATGACCTTATTTGGTTTCTTCCCGTTTTTTTATGAAATAAACATATTTAGCACAAATTCCCTTAACTAGCAGCTCGATTGTGCTTTGATTCGGCCTCGTTTTGAATCTTTAATGACGTTAATAAAGCCACTATGCTTCCTGCAAAGCCAAATAAAAACAAGTGATGAATACCTGCCATAAAGCTTCCGCCTGAAGTCAGCAAAGCACCCATAATGGTAACGCCGATTGCTGTTCCCATGTTTCTGCAAAACATAAAAAATGACGTAGAAATACCTCTTTCATGTCCTCCTACTAATTGCTGCACACCAATGACTCCAACCGTAGAAAGCAATCCAAACGATAGTCCTTGGACAATCATAACGCAAAACACATAGAAGAAACCGTGACTTTCATTTAGCATCATCAGCAGCGTTCCTGATCCAACCAGCAGCACATTCCCAATTAACAAAAGCTTTCTGTAGCCGTGTTTTAATATCCATTTACCCGCAGGAACAGACACAGACATCCAGCCGACCGCTGTTCCTAACAGCGCAACTCCGCTCATAAACAGTGACAAATGCGCCACTCGCTGCAAAAATAACGGAATGTAGCTCGACGTACCGAATAAAGCTACTGTTCCAATAAACGCATTGATATTAATCCATGACAGCGTTTTGTTTTGGAACATAGACAGCGGTACAATCGGAGAAGCATGTTTTCGTTCATGCAGATAAAAAATGACTAGTAAAATAAGTCCAACGACTGTATACACAACTCGGTTTTGTTCCACTACTGTAACAAGTAGGAGTGACGTAACACCCGCTCCAAATAAAATGGCACCGATGTAATCGACTTTTGCTCTTTTCGGCTCATAGCTTTCTTGGTACGGCATTAACGTAAGAAATGACACGATACATACCGGTAAATTAATAAAGAAAATCCATCTCCACGTTAAATAATCCACAAAAAAAGCGCCTAAAAGCGGAGCTAACACAGCTGATAATCCCCACATTGTTGTAAACAGCGCCTGAATTTTCCCTCGCTTCTCTACGGGAAATAAATCTCCGGCAATAATAGCTGGAAACGCCACCATAAACCCGGCTCCTATCCCTTGAACCGCACGGAAAAGAACAAGCTGAATCATCGTATTTGCCACGCCGCAGAGCATCGAACCAATTAAAAAAGCAATAATTCCAAACCCAAATACTTTTTTGCGGCCAAATAAGTCCGATAATCTCCCTGCTACTGGAGATAAAATTGTACTTGCAATCATGTACGAAGCAAACGACCACGCGTACAAATCAAACCTTCCCAGTTCTTTTGCAATGACGGGCATCGTTGTATTCATAATCGTTGAATCAAGCGAAGCCACTAGCATTGCCAGAACAATACTAACCATTACGGATGTTCTGCTTTTCATTTGACAATCTCCTTATCTCTATAATCTGAGCGTCTAGTTTACTCCTCCTTGCCGTTTGTTGTCTATATTTATGCACACAAAACGCTAAAAAGCTTCTCACTTTACTATGAGAAGCTTTTTACCTGCTTATTCACATATCTTCTTGAACTTTCTCTTGATCAGATAGTTCTTTGTTTCGAGCCATAACCGCAAACCCTGCCATTACAATGATACTGCTTGAAATACCATATAAAATTGGAGTGGTAGAAGAAAGTCCTTCAATCAATAGACCTCCAAGTACCACTAGCGTACTGACAACAATCGCTGAAACTCCGGCTTTTGAATGAATGTCTTTCCAAAACAGCGACACAACAAACGGAACAAAAATCGCTCCTGATAAAATAGCATACGCAACGTCTAAAGCGACAAGCACATCTTGAATCCAAAGAGCAAACACAATAGCAAGGATGCCGACAATAAGCGTATTAACGCGCGTTAAGATTAAATAATTTTTCTCTGAAATATTTTTAAGCCACACTTTTTTAATAATATCGTTACTAATGAGCGTAGAAGACGCAAGCAGCGTTCCTGAAGCAGTTGACATCAGCGCCGAACAAACACCTGCTAGTACTAAGCCTAATAATCCTTGAGGCAGGATCTGAACGGCAAGCGTCGCAAAAATGCTTTGACTGCTTTCTGCATTTGGCAGCAGCAAATACGCACACATCCCAATCACACTTCCCGCAATCGCATAGGCAATGCTGTACACCCCTGCAAAAATGGAGCCGTTTTGCGCAATTTTTTCTGTTCGCGCCGTGAATACTCGCTGCCAAATATCTTGAGAAACTGCCATACCAAGTGTATACAAGAGGAAATACTGAAAGATTTGACCGTATCCAATGGATGAAAAATCAAAATAAGATGTCGGCAAATCTCCGGCAAGCGCTTTGAGTCCTCCTGCTTCTGATACGCTCATTGGAAGCATAAATCCAAAAATCGCCACCGTCATCACAACAAACTGAATAATATCAGTAACCGTTACGCTCCACATTCCGCCTAAAATCGTGTAGAACAGAACAACTGAACCGCCAATTAACATTGATGTTGTCATGTTCCATCCAAGCAAAGCATGAATGATCGTTCCCATTCCAATAACCTGAGTGACCGATACCATTAATGTATAAATAGCGGCAACAACTGCACTGATAATCTGCGCTTGAGCGTTATATCTTTTTCCTAGCAGTTCACTGATAGTGGTTACTTTTAAAGCCGAAATCCGCTTGATAAAAATCGTGCCAAGCGTAATGATTCCAAGTCCAATCATCGTCACAAACCAAATACCAGACAGCCCGTGCTCATAGCCAAGCTGAGCCGTTCCAATCGTCGATGCTCCCCCTAAAATAACGGCAGACAAACACCCTAAATACATAAACATCCCTAAGTTTCGTCCGGCTAAAATAAACTCTTCCGATGACTTTGCTTTTAACGAGCCAATAATACCAGCTACAATCAATACGCCAAAATAGACAAACATAACCGTCATATCCAGTCCGTTCATAACAGATTCCTCCTTAGTATAGGTCAATCTATCTTTCCCTGAAACAAAGAGCTGCCTTGATCTTAATTAGATCATGTTAAGGCTTGTGATTTCTGTCAGTGCTTCATCCAACACGCGAAGACCGGCATCAATTTCTTCTTTTGTAATGGTTAACGGAGGAATCATTCGAATCACTTCTCCGCTATTTCCGCAAAGGTAAAACAGCACGCCTTTTTCCAAACATTTGTCTAAAATCTCAAGAAGAAGATTTCCGTCACCTTGCTTTGTTGTTGGATTAATAATTTCAATTCCAATCATTAGCCCTACTGAACGAATGCTTCCGATGACTTCATGCTTCGCTTTTAAATGCTGAAGCTGATCCGCTGCATATTTCCCCATTGCTTTTGAGTTTTCAATCAGCTTTTCTTCTTTTAATACGTCCAACGTCGCAAGCGCCGCTGAACAAGCGATGGGATTGCCTCCAAAAGTTGTGCCGTGTGTACCAATCGGCCACTTTTCCATTAGCTGTTTTGAAGCCACGGTAGCACTTAGCGGCAAGCCTGATGCTATGCCTTTTGCGATTGCCATAATGTCAGGCGTCACGTCAAATGTTTGAGCTGCAAACCACTCTCCGGTGCGTCCAAAACCGGTTTGCACTTCATCAAAAATAAGCAGAATTCCATGTCTGTCGCACACTTCTCTTATTTTTTGCAGCCACGCTTTCGGCGGGATCACGTAGCCGCCTTCTCCTAGAACCGGCTCTACAATCATGCACGCCACTTCTTCCGGCGTTACTTGATGCTTAAACAAGGTGTCAAAATCTCTTTCTAGCTTTTCCACGCAGTAGATTTCCGGATCTTCTCCTCTTGGACACTGATTCACGTCTGCATAAGGTACTTGATATGCTAAGCCCGACGGCTGAAGAAATTTCCGGTATTTGCTTTTCGATGTGGTTACGCTAAGCGCTCCTAGAGAACGGCCGTGAAAGCAGCCCGTAAACGAAACAGCATAAGGTCTTCGCGTAACATACTTGGCTAGTTTTAACGCTCCTTCTATTGCTTCAGTTCCGCTGTTGGCAAAGAAAAAGCAGTCCAAGCCTCCTGGCAATACTGTTTTTAATTCTTCCGCAAGCTGTAAAATTGATTCGTACATAATAACACCTGACGGGCCGTGCATAAGATGATCAGCGCTATCTTTAATCGCTTGTACAACTTTAGGATGACGATGACCTGTATTAGCTGTTGCAATACCTGACGTAAAATCCAAATAGGTTTTTCCGTCCGCTCCGTAGTAGTAGCAGCCCTCTGCTTTTACCACCGGTAAATTAGGGTGATCTTTGGCCATGCTTGGTGCTAGTAAATCTGGTAGACTGTTCATTAACTGTGTAAGTGATGCCTGCGTCATATGACTTCCTCCTCGCAATCTATCAAGTAATGTGTTTGTACTTGTTTTACATGCAAAGAGCGTGCCAAAGACGTTAAAAAACAGAATGTTTTTTTAATTTTCTAACAACTGAAGGCTGACTGATTCCGAGTGCTTTACCTATTTCTGTTGTGGTTTTATATTGTTTTTTCGCATTTATTAATATCTCTTTTTCCAGCTCGTTTAACGCGTCGTTAAGCTTCATTTCCCGATGTTCTTCAACGTGCTGAATTCGTTTTTTTTTATGCAGAGAATGCGGCAAATGCTCCATTGTAATCAACGTTTGTGAAGACACGACCACCGCGTGTTCAATCACATTGATTAACTCTCGTACGTTTCCTTTCCACTCGTGTGCAAGCAGTGCGTGAATAACCGCATTATCAAACGTTCTTTTCCGGTTATATTTCTTTTCAAACTGCTCGGCAAAATGTGTAAGCAGCGGGAAAATATCTTCAGGACGCTCGTTCAAAGATGGAATGGTAATCGGTACGACACTTAAACGAAAATACAAATCTTCTCGAAATTCTTTTTCAGCTACGGCTTTTTCTAAATCTTTATTCGTCGCTGCAATTAAGCGAAAGTCCACGGTTTTAGGCTTTCTTCCTCCAACGGAATAAAACTGTTTTTCTTGAATCAGCTTTAAAATTTTCACTTGATGAGCCGGTGACAGCTCCCCCACTTCATCTAAAAAAAGCGTACCGCCATCTGCTAATTCCACTAGTCCCACCTTTCCATTTTTAGATGCACCGGTAAAAGCCCCCGCTTCATAGCCAAAGAGTTCAGCTTCAAATAAATGATCCGGAATCGCCCCGCAGTTCACTTCAATAAATGGACCTTTGCTTCTTGTACTTTTGTTATGTATCAGCTTGGCTAAGTGCGTTTTTCCTACTCCGGATTGCCCTAAAAGTAGAATATTTACGTCTACATTCGAAACGTGAACAGCCGTGCGCAGAACGTGCTGCATCTTGTCGCTGTTGCATACAATTCCTTCTGTTGATAGATTTTGGTTCCTCAGCAGCATAAGCTCGCTTTTTACCCGCTGCATTTCGCCTTCCATCGCATCAAGATATGTCTTCATTTCCATTAGCTCCGTCACATCATGAGAATAACTGACGATTCTTTTAATCTCTCCTTTTTCATCTTTTACAGGAATGCCCGTAACGAGCACTTGCTTGCCTTGTTTAGTGGTTTGTACAAGCGTAATTTTCTTCTTTGTTTCAAGCACAATTGGCGTGACGATTGGTGTAAACAACCCTTGTTTTTCAAGCTCATAAACAGACTTTCCCAAGAGTTTTTCAGCTTTTACATCGTAAATATTTCCCGTTCCTTCATGTATTCGGACAATGATGCCTTTTTCATCCGTCACAAGCAAATCATCTTTTAATGAATGAAGGATCCACTGATTTTCATTCCATTCTGGATTCATGTATGTTCCCCGCTTCCTTATTCATTTTTGAATAAAATATAATTCGTTTTTAAATAACTTCATTTATTTTTGAATAATCAATTTATTATATCATGAGTACTTCTTTTTATTTTAAACCAGCAATTGAAATGAAGTTAAAAATGCATTAATATATTTTCATGAAGTTATAACTTCTTTTTTCAGGAGGCTATATGAATCAATCATTTCAAGAATTAGTTAAACATAAATTTCCGGACCTTTCTCGCGGTCAAAAAAAAGTGGCAGAGTTTCTCGTCAATTTTACGGAAAAAGGCTCGCTATACACGGCTGGACAAATTGGCAAAGAAGCGGGTGTCAGTGAAACAACCGTTATTCGTCTAGCCTATGCGCTTGGGTTAAACGGGTTTTCAGATTTGCAGGGGTTAATGCGAAACGAATGGCTTTCTTCTACTGATTCAAAAGAAGCAGCTAGCCAGCATTCAGCCGATTCTGCAGCGGAAGAAAAGAAACTCTTCGGTGAATGGCTCTCCCCTGTTGACGAAAAGGAATTAGCTCAAGCTGTAGATGCGCTTATAAACAGTGATCAAGTGTATATTGCCGGTTTCCGTGAATCTCATACGGCAGCTTACTGGCTGTATTATAAAATGAATCAGCTTCGCAATCATGTTCTTTTATCTTTTCCAACAGGATTTTTGCTTGAAACGCTATGTAATCTCACTAGTGCATCAACCGTTGTCGTGTTTTCATTGCCGCGGTATACAAAAGAAGCCCTCGAAGTAGCTCAGCAAGCTAAAAAACAAGGAGCGAAAGTGATTGCCATTACAGACCGCCGTTTGTCTCCAGTAGGGCAAATCGCTGATATCACACTTTTAGCCGGTACAACCGAACATATTTTATCGCTTCTTGCGCTATCTCAAGTTGTAATCAGCAGCATGCAAAAAAAAGATGCTAAGACGGCTGGAAAACGACAGGAACGCTTGGAAAAGCTCTATGCCGAGCAAGGCATCTTTTTAGAATAAATGATAAAAAGAAAGGAAGTAAACACATGACTGAAGCCTTAACGATTCGTTCACTTACCACAATCAATGAACTAGAAGACGTACGCACATTAGAAAGCCGCGTCTGGGGAAAAGAAGAAGCCACGCCCGTTCACCAAACTTTGACCGCTGTTAAAAACGGAGGTCTTGTTCTCGGTGCGTTTCTGAATGAAAAGCTGATCGGCTTTCAATATAGTTTTCCAGGGTTTGATGGAGATTGCGTCTATTTATGTTCTCATATATTAGCAGTTGACCCTGCCTATCGCAGCATGGGTATCGGGGCTAAGCTTAAGCATGCGCAGCGGCAAGAAAGTAAAAAAAAGGGTTATTCATATATTAGCTGGACGTACGATCCGTTAGAAAGCGCCAACGGGTATTTAAATATCGGAAAGCTTGGAGCCGTTTGTTCTACGTACATTGAAAACTGCTATGGAGACATGAACGACCCCTTAAATGCCGACTTGCCTTCTGATCGATTTGTTGTAGAATGGGCATCTGCAGAGGATACAAAACGAGGTCAGCCTCTCTATAAGCCAGATCAAATAATGGACGCATCGCTTATTCACTGGACATTAACGGATGAAGGGTTTCCTTCTGTTACAGAGATTGATGAAAAAGTGTTAGGCCGTGATATCGTATCTGTAGCCATTCCGTCTGCTTTTCAGCAAATGAAAGAAGCTTCTCCTTCTCTTGCATTGGACTGGCGGATACGTACAAGGCGCGTATTTCAAACATGTTTTGCAAAAGGGTTTGAAGTAACGGACTTTATGAAGCATCCAGGGAGCAACGGACCCGTTCATTTTTACATTTTAACGAAAAGAGAGGTGCAAAAATGAACATCAAACAGGTCATTTTACGGCACTTAAAAATGGACTTACTTCATCCATTTACCACAAGTCTTGGAAAAGAAGTAGATCGAGATTTTATTTTAGTAGAAATTCAAGACGAAGACGGGCGGTCCGGCTGGGCTGAATCTGTAGCGTGCGCAGATCCTTTTTATAAAGAAGAAACGCTCAAAACAAACTGGCACATCATGGAGGATTTTTTAATTCCCTTGCTTCAACATCAGGACATTCAGCATCCTGATGAAGTATCTGAACGCTTTGCTCATATTCGAGGCAATTACATGGCAAAAGCGGCTTTAGAAGGCGCCGTTTGGGATTTGTATGCGCGGAGGAAAAACCTCTCTCTATCTAGAGCCTTAGGAGGCAGTAAAAGTCAAATTGAAGTCGGGCTTAGCGTGGGCATTCAGCCTACGATTGACGAAACGCTTCGAAAAATTGAAGCCGGCTTGAATGAAGGATACAAGCGAATAAAAATTAAAATTAAACCGGGCTGGGATCTTAATCTCACGCGCGCGGTTCGAAACGAGTTCCCTTCAATTCCACTCATGGTTGATGCGAACTCTGCTTATACACTTGCAGATCTTGATCACCTTTCTCAGCTTGATGAGTTTGATTTAATGATGATCGAACAGCCGTTAGCTCATGATGATTTAATCGATCATGCTGAACTACAGGCCCGCATGCGCACGCCAATTTGCTTAGATGAAAGCATTCATTCAGCTGAAGACGTTCGAAAAGCTATTAAACTCGGAAGCACACAAATTATTAATATTAAAATTGGACGAGTAGGCGGACTGACAGAAGCCAAAAAAATTCATGATCTTTGTCAGACTTACGGTGTGCCCGTATGGTGCGGCGGCATGCTGGAATCAGGCGTAGGGCGCGCACATAATATTGCCATTACCACGCTTGCCAATTTTACGCTTCCTGGAGATACGGCCGCATCTTCTAAATACTGGTCACGTGATATCGTTCACCCGGAAATCACAGTTGACAACGGTATCATTTCTGTTCCCGATATACCAGGCATTGGCTATGAACCTGATTATGACCAGATACAAGCGTTAACTTCACATAAAAAAATCTATACTTGCTAATCTTGAAGCCTGCTTTTAAGCAGGCTTTTTTTAGGCTTCTCTCCCGAGATGATACGTGCCTTGGCAAGATAAACAAACATATTAGCAAAAATGGTCTTATGCACAATCCTTATAGTGATAAATGAATATAAATAGAGTGTAAGGGACATGCAAGGGTATATTCGTTACAAATTTTAGAAGAAAGGAGCATACTGATGAATATTGAAATTGGAATTGCCATTTTCGTGTTTACAATGACAATGCTCGTTATTTTTTGGAGGCCAAACGGCATTAACGAAGCATGGCCGGCAGCCATAGGAGCAGCCATTATTCTACTTACAGGCATTGTATCCGAATCAGATATCGTTGATATTTTTGGAAAAATAAGCGGCGCTTCTATCACCATTATTGCCACCATTGTCATGGCCGTCATATTAGAAAGTTTCGGTTTCTTCCACTGGGCAGCTGCAAGACTAGTGAGTTTATCCAAAGGCTCAGGGTATCGATTATATTGGTACATTCAACTGCTTTGCTTTTTAATGACTTTACTATTTAATAATGACGGCAGTATTTTAATTACCACTCCAATTTTAATTCTACTTTTGAAAAACCTTCAGCTAAAACCCCATCAGCAGATCCCCTACCTTTTAAGTGGAGCGCTTATTGCTACCGCTTCCAGCGCGCCTATAGGTGTAAGTAATATTGTCAATTTGATTGCCTTAAAAATTGTTCATATGTCGCTTTATATGCACACCGCAATGATGTTTGTGCCGGCGACACTTGGTTTATTATTTATGTCTTGGCTCATGTATACGGTCGTAAAACGCCATTTGCCAAAAAAACTGCCGCATGCTTCAAAAGATATAGAAGAAAGTTTCTTTACGAAACAGTTTCATCCCTTAAAAGGAAGCATTTCTGTTGAAACAAAGCGTAAACGCACACAATTTATGCTGAAAGTTTTATTGTTTGTGTTTGTCATGCGCTGTCTCCTATTTGTTGCCTCTTATTTAAATATACCAATCGAATTGGTTGCTGTACTAGGCTCACTGATTTTACTCATTTGGAGATGGTATCATTTACGTACAAATCCAATTGATATTTTAAAGAAAACCCCGTGGCACATTTTCGTTTTTGCTTTTTCAATGTACGTTATTATTTACGGTCTTCATAACGTTGGGTTGACAGAGCTACTGGTGAAAATATGCGAACCAATTGTAAACCGAGGGCTTTTTGAAGCAAGCTTTATCATGGGAGGACTTGTTTCCATTCTTTCTAACTTGTTTAACAATCACCCTGCCCTAATGGTTGGAACCATTACCTTGACCGAAATGGGGCTCGATCCTATTACTCTTAAAACAATTTACCTTGCTAATATTATTGGAAGTGATATGGGCTCGCTTTTATTGCCGATTGGAACGCTGGCTTCTCTTATTTGGATGCATATTCTAAAAGAAAATAATATCAAAGTGAAATGGAAAGATTATTTAAAAGTATCGCTTATCGTTATCCCACTTACCACCATCGTTACTCTTTTTCTCTTATTTTATTGGGTTCAGCTCATTTTTTCTTAATACGGATTTATAAGACGGATTGTACTCTTTTGAAGCTTACAGTCCGTCAGAAATAAACAAGTGTTTTTTTATAGATAGACAGTCACCTAATAAAAACATTTTTTTACATTCACTAATTATTTAGAACAATTTAAAAAGAAAATCAATAAATATATTGAATCGAATTTCGTTCGTGTGATAAGATATAGTTATATTGTTACTTTAACAATACATAGAGCGAATGAAATAGAAAATATGCAGATGCATAGAACTTTCTAAACCCCACACGCAACACTTAGAAGGTGACATTCATTTTCTCAGTAACACCCATACCTTTCTGAAAAGAGTGAGTACATTAGACTTACTCTTTTTGTCTGTTTAATAGAGGAACGTTTATAAAACTTTATACACTTTTTATTTAAAGCCTTTATTTGCAAGCAGACGACAAAAAAACAGGTAACTAAGCATGCCGCTCTTTACCTGTTTTTATATGCTAAAATGATTAAATCAAATTCTATCATGCAAACACACTTTAAGAAATTGATTTTAATTCTTCAATTAATTGAAAAAATTTCTCTTTGTTTCTTTCTTCTAATGTTTGATCTACTTCACGTAAAATTTGATCTCTTCTAAAATCTCGGATAGCCTTATTTAATACCATTTTAGCAAATATAGAATCGAGGATATCCGTACGGATGGGCTGCGAGTCTGTCGGGTGCTTTTCGATATAAATCAACTCCTATCCTTTCCTCTATTATAACAAATTCTAGCAATGTATCAAAATTTCATTCCGATATACGCTGCTGTGAAATAGCTTCGTATTCTGTTTCAAGTTCTTGAAGCGTAAGCTCATATAACTGCTTGTTTCCTTTTTTATAAACCCCTGCATCCAGCAATAAATCAATCATTGATGTTTTTTTACATTGTATGTGAGAGTAAGCTTGTTTTGTCATCGTTACACCGCCTATTTTACACCTAAAAATAAAATGATTTCTCTATCTTTCACGACCTTTCTTTATCATATAGCCCGTCCTTTAGCTTACTGTGAAGAAATTATTAAATTTATGTAATAACGCATATAAAAAAGACAGAGAGAAACTCCCTGTCTTGGTTCTTCTATTAAAAATCAAAGTTATCCGGATCTGGACCTACTCGGTGATTTTGATTTAATCCATCAATTTTACTTACGTCTTCAGCATCCAATTCAAAATCGAATAGCGATGAATTTTCAACAATACGATGTTCTTTTGTCGATTTTGGAATTGTTACAACTCCGTTTTGCAGATCCCATCGCAGAATAATTTGAGCAACTGATTTACCG
>NZ_JBKIKC010000003.1:5000-650918 GCF_046599315.1 Priestia megaterium
GAAGAGAGGTCTGCTTATATAAGTTGTTTAATAGAACATTTGCATTAGCATCACGTCTTACTTCAATAACAATACGCATACCCGAACGGTCAGACTCATCTCGTAAGTCCGTAATTCCATCAATCTTCTTATCACGAGCTAGCTCGGCAATTTTTTCAATCAGCTTTGCTTTATTTACTTGATATGGAAGTTCATGAACAATAATGGTTTGTTTACCATTGCTTTGTTCTTCAATTTCTACTTTTGCGCGAACAATAATAGAACCTTTTCCAGTTTCATAAGCTTTTCGAATTCCGCTGCGGCCAAGAATTTGTCCTGCAGTTGGGAAATCCGGTCCCGGAATAATCTCCATTAACTCTGCAATTGTAATGTCAGGGTCCTGACTTACAGCTAAAACGCCATCAATAACTTCGCCTAACTGATGCGGAGGGATATTTGTCGCCATACCTACCGCAATTCCGGCTGAACCGTTTACAAGCAAATTTGGAAATCTAGCAGGCAATACAATTGGTTCACGTTCAGAACCATCATAGTTGTCTTGGTAATCAATTGTATCTTTATTGATGTCACGTAACAGTTCCATCGAAACTTTTGACATTCTTGCTTCTGTATAACGCATAGCTGCTGCTGCATCTCCATCAACAGATCCAAAGTTTCCATGACCGTCAATTAGCATATAGCGATAGCTAAAATCTTGCGCCATACGAACCATTGTTTCATATACAGCTGAGTCACCGTGTGGGTGATACTTACCAATTACTTCCCCTACGATACGAGCTGATTTTTTGTATGGCTTATCCGATCCCATACCTAAATCATTCATCGCATATAAAATACGACGATGTACAGGCTTAAGTCCGTCTCTTACATCTGGTAAAGCACGCGATACAATTACGCTCATTGCATAATCTAAAAAAGAAGCGCGCATTTCTTGACTAATATTTACTTCTCTTATTTGAGAGTTTGGTTTATCTGACATCGATAAGAACCTCCTTCGCGAAGTTCAGTATAGTAATTCATATATATGTAAACGCAGGATAGAAACTATCTCCATCCTGACGTTTATATACCCTTTATAAAAAATATAAAGGGTACTACCGTTCATTTAAATATCGAGATTTTTCACGTACTGAGCATTTTCTTCAATGAAATTACGGCGCGGCTCTACTTTATCGCCCATTAAAATTTCAAAGGTCTCATCAGCTTCAATTGCATCTTGCAAGTTTACCTGAAGAAGTGTACGGAATTCTGGATCCATTGTTGTTTCCCATAATTGTTCAGGATTCATCTCTCCTAAACCTTTGTAACGTTGAAGGTTTGGTTTTGCGCCTTCAGGGAAAGAAGCTAATACCTCTTCTAATTGACGATCATTGTACGCGTACTCAACTTTTTTACCTTGTGAGACTTTGTAAAGAGGCGGCTGGGCAATGTACACATATCCATGCTCAATAATCTGTCTCATATAGCGATAGAAGAACGTTAGAAGAAGCGTACGAATATGCGCACCATCTACGTCTGCATCTGTCATAATCACAATTTTATGGTAGCGAGCTTTCGAAATATCAAAATCGTCGCCAATCCCCGTTCCTAGAGCGGTGATGATAGTACGAATTTCGTTATTAGATAAAATTTTATCTAAACGCGCTTTCTCTACGTTAATAATTTTACCACGCAAAGGCAAAATAGCTTGGAAATGACGGCTTCTCCCCTGCTTAGCTGAACCTCCGGCAGAGTCACCCTCTACCACATAGAGTTCACTAATAGAAGGATCTTTTGATGAACAATCTGCTAATTTACCCGGTAAGTTTGAAATTTCAAGCGCGCTTTTACGTCTTGTAAGCTCACGAGCTTTTTTAGCTGCCATTCTTGCTCTTGCAGCCATTAAGCCTTTTTCAATTACCTTTTTCGCTACAATAGGGTTCTCTAGCAAGTAAGTTTCTAAGTGTTCTGCAAACACAGAGTCAGTAATTGTTCTTGCTTCGCTATTTCCCAGCTTCGTTTTCGTTTGTCCTTCGAATTGCGGATCTGGGTGCTTAATAGAGATGATAGCTGTAATTCCTTCACGAACATCTTCACCCGTTAGATTAGCATCACTGTCTTTGAACACGCTATTTTTACGTGCATAGTCGTTAATTACACGTGTTAATGCTGTTTTAAAGCCTGCTTCGTGCGTCCCACCCTCATAAGTGTGAATGTTGTTTGCAAAAGAATATAAATTGCTTGTGTAGCTATCGTTATATTGAATAGCAATTTCTACAGAAATGCTGTCTCGATTACCTTCAATATAGATCGGCTCTTCATGAATCACTTCTTTCGAACGATTTAAGTGTTCAACGTAAGACTTAATTCCGCCTTCATAGTGATATTCACGTTTTTTATCTTCTTCACGCTTGTCTTCAATCGTAATTTTAATTCCGCGATTTAAGAAAGCTAACTCACGCAGACGATTAGCTAACGTATCAAAATCGTATTCAAGCGTTTCTGTAAAAATTTCACCGTCTGGGTGGAATTGAATAACAGTACCTGTTTTATCTGTTTCTCCAACTACTTTTAAGTCAGCAACCGGTACACCTCGTTCATACTTTTGATAATGAACTTTACCGTCACGATGTACGTGCACTTCCAAAGAGGTAGAAAGTGCATTAACAACTGAGGCACCTACACCGTGTAAACCACCAGATACTTTATAGCCGCCGCCGCCAAATTTACCGCCGGCGTGAAGAACGGTTAAGATAACTTCAACGGCAGGTCTGCCCATTTTTTCTTGAATACCAACTGGAATTCCACGACCGTTATCTTTTACTGTAATACTATTATCCTTTTCGATAATAACATTAATTTCATCGCAATAGCCGGCCAGCGCTTCATCAATACTATTATCTACAATTTCCCATACAAGATGGTGTAAACCTTTTGCGCTCGTCGATCCAATATACATCCCTGGACGTTTACGAACAGCTTCTAATCCTTCTAATACTTGTATCTGATCAGCTTCATATGCTTGTACTTCTTTTTGTTCCATCGTCAAATGTATCACCTACACTTTTTTTTAACAGCAAACTGCTGTATTTATCATTTTGTATTATGTTTTTCGAATATTATGTGGAAATAATACGGAGCCTTTAATGTATTTGCAATTTGTTTACTTATGCACAAAATTTTCATAAACGAGGGTACGAGTTGAAATATATAGACTTAAAACTATAATGATATCATATTTCAGTTAGATTGCCTTGAGAAAAGTTTTTAAACAGATTAATTGCTATTTGAACTTTTGAATTTGGCCAGCCTCTACATGATATGTAGCGGCTTTTTCTAAGGTCTCATGATGAATTCCTTCAATGCTCGTTGTCGTTACAAACGTCTGAACTTTTCCTTGAATGGTATTTAGTAGGTGCGATTGACGAAAATCATCTAATTCAGACAATACGTCATCTAAAAGCAAGATTGGATATTCACCTACTTCTTGGTGAATTAATTCAATTTCGGCAAGCTTTAACGATAAAGCAGTCGTCCGCTGTTGCCCTTGTGAACCAAATGTTTGAACGTCTTTTTCATTAACGTAGAAAAGAAGATCATCACGGTGTGGTCCTGCTAAGGTGACACCTCTATCAATTTCTCTACTTTTTATTTTATCAAACTTTTGATGATATGCTTCTAATATTTTCGACAAATCTGCATCTTCTGATACATCAACTGAATTCTTATACTCAATTTTTAATGTTTCTAAGTCTCGACTGATCCCTTTATGAATAGGCTCTGCCCACTGTTGAAGTAACTGTAAAAACTCAAAACGTTTTTTTAAGATTTTCGCCGCCATTTCACTTAACTGTAACGTAAGTACGTCTAAAAGTGAAAGATCCGTTTGTTTTTTTGTCTGCAGCTGCTTCAAATACTGATTTCTTTGCTGCAAAATCTTTTGATATCTGCTTAAATCATGCATGTAAACAGGCGAAACTTGACCAATCTCCATATCGATAAATTTGCGCCTTACTTGCGGACTCCCTTTAACTAGGTTTAAATCCTCTGGAGCAAACATGACAGTATTAATTGATCCTATATATTGACTGAGCTTTTTCTGCTCAATGTGATTATATTTTGCTTTTTTCCCTTTTGTTGAGATGACTAAATCAAGTGTAACAGGACCTCTATTCTTTTCTACAATGCCTGATAGCTTTGCATACTCACAATCCCATTTAATTAATTCTTTATCGTTGGATGTACGATGAGATTTAGCCATAGATAATACGAAGATCGATTCCATCACGTTTGTTTTACCCTGTGCGTTTTCACCTAAAATGACGTTTACTTTATTTTCAAAGGGAATCGTTGTCTTCGTATAGTTTCGGTAATTTGTTAAAGTAATTTCTTTAATGTACAAACGTTTCACCAACTTTAAGTAATAACAACAAATGATCCTGCAGCCGGTATATCCACTTCATCATTTGCATATAATTTACGTCCGCGGCGCTCTTCTAGCTCCCCGTTCACATATACTTCGTGCTCACTTAAAAACCATTTTACCATTCCACCTGTTTGAATGACGTCTGCTAGTTTTAAAAACTGGCCAAGCGTAATATATTCAGTTGAAATTTTAACCTCTATTTTCATGCGACTCTCTCACTTTCTAATGATGTATCTCTATTTTACTAAATAATTCTCCTTGAGAAAAGAAAGCTACTAGTACGGCATGCTAGTAGCTTTCTGAGATTTAATATGTTCGTACTGGTAAAATCAGCTGCAACATTGAATCATCCTCTAACGTTCGAATGACAAATGGACGCATTGCACCAGTGAAGTTAATTTTAATATCTGTTCCTTCAAGCGCTTTTAATGCGTCTAACATATATTTTGCGCTAAAAGAAATTTTTAATTCTTCTCCTGAGATAGATTGACTTTGTACCTCTTCAATTACTTTTCCGATTTCAGGAGAGTTAGAGGAAATTTCAACAATTCCTTCATCCAGCGTAGATAGTTTTACTACGTTGTTTCTTCCTTCTCGAGCTAATAAAGAAGCACGGTCAATCGATTGTAAGAATTCTTTTACATTTAATATAACATCCGTTTTACTATCAGCTGGGATCAATCTTGATGTGTCAGGATAATTTCCGTCTAATAATCGTGAGAAAAATAGTAAATGTTTTGTTTTAAATAATACTTGATTTTCCGTGATAACGATGTCTACCAATTCATGAGAATCATCGAGGATCTTACTGAATTCACTTAAACTTTTACCTGGAATAACCACATTATACGTTGCTTCATTTCCAGTTTCAATGGTCGCTTTTCGCAAAGCTAGACGATGACTATCAGTAGCAATACACGTTAATTCTTTGCCATCCACTTTCCAGTTTACACCTGTCAAGATAGGTCGTGTTTCTGAGGTGGACACAGCAAAGACAGTTTGTCGAATCATGTTTTTTAATAAGTCTGTCGGTAATCTAAACATGTTGTTTTCCTCAATCTGTGGCAAATGAGGATACTCTTCTGCATCTAAGCCATTCAAGTTAAATTCAGCTTTTCCTGAACGAATGATTGTTAAAAAGTGACTTTGGACGTCTAATTCTACACTGTCTTTAGGCAGCTTTTTGACGATTTCACTAAAGAAACGAGCTGGGAGAACAACGCTTCCTGGTTTTTGTATGTCAACAATCTCTTTTCCTTCTTCTTCGTTTGGAATAAAAGACTCAATAGAGATATCTGAATCACTTCCGGTTAAGGTAACACCTTCTTCAGTAGCTACAATTTTAATCCCTGTTAGAATTGGAATCGTCGTTCTAGAAGATACGGCTTTCATAACGTCTTGAACGCTTTGAACTAGATAGTCTTTCTGTATGATAAATTTCATAATAATTAATCCTCCTTAAAAGTAGGTTTAAAAGCTTATTATTTATTATATTTTAAGATAGTAGTAGTAATAGGGGCTGTGGAAATGTGGATAACCCCCAAAAACGTGAGAACACAGCCTATCCGCATGTGGACAGACTGTGTACAATCCTAACTCACTTATACACAAAATACAAGTAAAAAAAGCTTATATTTTTAGTGATTCACTTATTTCTTTAATTTGTTTTTGTAGGTCAGTATCTGTTTGAACAAGTTTCGAGATTTTTTCATGAGCATGGATGACTGTAGTGTGGTCTCGCCCACCAAACTCTTCTCCAATTTTAGGCAGTGAAAAATCGGTTAGTTCGCGAGAAAGGTACATAGCAATTTGTCTAGGAAAAGCCACTGACTTTGTACGTTTCTTCGCTTTGAAATCATCTAATTTTATATTAAATTCTTGCCCAACAATTTGTTGGATGTCTTGAATCGTAATAACCCTCGGTTTTGAACTAGGAATGATATCTTTTAATGCTTCTGCTGCTAAATCAGCGTTTATATCTTTATTAATTAGTGAAGAATAAGCTACTACACGGATAAGTGCTCCTTCTAATTCTCTGATATTTGAATCAATCTGATTAGCGATGTAAAGCATAACTTCATTTGGAATAACTAAGCCGTCCGCTTTTGCTTTTTTACGCAAAATAGCAATTCGTGTTTCCAAGTCTGGTGGTGTGATGTCTGTAATAAGGCCCCATTCAAAGCGAGAACGAAGTCGATCTTCAAGTGTAGGAATTTCTTTCGGCGGTCGATCACTTGAGATGACAATCTGCTTGCTTTCTTCGTGAAGCGTATTAAACGTATGGAAAAATTCCTCTTGTGTCTGCTCCTTACCTGCTAAGAATTGAATATCATCAATCAGTAAAACATCTACATTGCGGTATTTGTTGCGGAATTCTACAGCTTTATTATCACGAATAGAGTTAATGAACTCATTTGTAAATTTTTCAGATGACAAGTACACGACTTTAGCAGCAGGATTATGATCTAATACATAATGGCCTATTGCGTGCATTAAATGCGTTTTACCTAATCCTACTCCCCCGTAAATAAAAAGCGGATTATACGCTTTAGCCGGCGCTTCTGCTACTGCTAAAGAAGCTGCATGCGCAAACCGATTTCCCGATCCGATAACAAATGTATCAAAGGTATACTTCGAATTTAACATGCTTTGAGGAAATTCCGCACCTTCGTCTTTATTGACTTTCTTTTTAGGAGTTTGAATATCAAATTCTTCCTCGGCTTGGTTGGGAGGAATAATAAACTTCACATCTAACTCTTCCCCTGTAAGATCATAAAGTGTTTCGGCAATTAAATTAGAGTACCTAGATTCTAACCAGTCCCGTGCAAAATCATTAGGAGCAGTAATAATAAGCGTGTCTCCTTGCAAAGCATGAGCTTTTGTCGATTTGAGCCAGGTTTCAAAACTAGGTTTGCTTAATTTTTTTTCAATTTGGTCTAAAGCTCTATTCCATAAATCATGAATGTTTTCCAACGAGCAATCCCTCCTTTTTCTAGCTTTTCTGCTACTTGTACAACCCTTGTACAACCTGCACAAAACCTTATGCATAAAAAATTTATATTTATACAATTGCTATTATGTGGGTAAATATATATTATAGAAGAAAGCCGACTATTCGACAGATTCCACATGGTGTGGATAACTTTATACAGTGACAGTGGAAATGATGTCCACAAGTTGTCCACAGTTTGTGGATAAAAACCAACTGTGGAAAAGTAATTAAGAGTGAAAACAAAAATATAATATCAAAGAATTAGGCATGATGCAATGAATTTTCGAAACTTATCCACAATCACTACACCTTGTGGAGAAAAGTTTTCCACAACACAAGATAGTGTGCATTAGTTGTCGATAAGGAATGGGAAAGTAGAAAAATGTCGAAAAAACTTATCCACAAAGGTTTAAGAGAAGAATTTGAATAAAAAAGAGGCTTTTTATAATATTTATTGTTGCAGTTTTGTTCAGTGACTGTGCGATCGCAGCTGGTAGAGAAGGAAAAGAGAAGAAAAGGAAAAATTTTTTCTTTAATAAATTAATGAATTTTATTGATTAGGTATAGACAATTGGGTTATAAAGATATTAGAATGAAGAAGATTGAGTAAAACAGATAATGAAACCAAGAGATTGAAAATTTTATTTTTTAAATAACATTGACATCTTCTTAGTCTTTTCATTATAATTGCAAGGACTGTCTTTTTCAGTTATTCCTCGAGGAGGTGTTTATAGATGAAAAGAACTTACCAACCAAACAAACGTAAGCACAGTAAAGTACACGGTTTCCGCGCTCGTATGAGCTCAGCGAATGGACGTAAAGTTTTAGCTCGTCGTCGTCGTAAAGGAAGAAAAGTATTATCAGCATAATAGACCACTGACGCCAGTGGTCTTTTTTCGCTTTATAAGACTAAAATCACCTCTGTTCCTGTAGGGACTACATAAAAGCATGACCTGAAAAAGGGCAGGAGTTGTTAAAAATGAAAAAAAGATATCGTATAAAAAAGAATGATGAATTTCAAACAGTTTTTAAAAAGGGCAAATCCGTCGCTAATCGCCAATTTGTCTTGTATATTCTAGACAAACCCGATCAAGAACATTTCCGCGTAGGGTTCTCTGTTGGCAAAAAGATTGGAAATGCTGTCACTCGTAATCGAGTTAAGCGCCTTGCTAAACAAATTATGTTTGAATTCACACCGTATTTAAAGCAAGACAAAGATTATATTGTAATTGCAAGGCAGCCTGCTGCAACAATGAGCTATGAAGAAATTAAAAGCAGCTTGCAGCATGTTTTTAAGCGAGGCAAATTACTTACACATAGACAAAATGATTAATAAACAATAGAAGAAAAGCCTTTAATAGCTGTTGTTTTTCTACCGCATCCTTATATAATGGACTTTGACGCACTTTCAGAGTTGAAAGGTGAACATGTAGAAGGAGGAAAAACAGGTGAAGAAGAAGTTATTTTTAGGGATAACGCTTATCTTTCTATTAACTGTTTTAGCGGGTTGTACGGAAATTAACCAACCTATTACAGATGATAGTAAAGGTGTTTGGAATGAGTATGTTGTGTATCCGCTGTCATTAGTCATTACGTATCTGGCGGAGGTATTTAAAAGCTATGGAGTTGCGATCATCGTTGTCACAATCCTAATCCGTTTACTTATTTTACCACTTATGATTAAACAGATGAGAAACACAAAAGCAATGCAGATGCTTCAGCCAGAAATGCAGAAGTTAAAGGAAAAGTACAGTTCAAAAGATGCCCAAACACAGCAGCAATTGCAGAAAGAAACGATGGCATTATTTCAAACTTACGGAGTAAATCCTTTAGCTGGGTGCTTCCCGATTCTAATTCAAATGCCTATTCTTATTGGGATTTTCCACGCGATTACACGAACGTCAGAAATCGCAAACAACAGCTTTTTATGGTTTGATTTAGGTGCGCGTGATCCACTATTCATCTTGCCAATTGTCGCAGGTATTACAACGTTTATTCAGCAAAAGATGATGATGGCTGGAAATGCAAATCAAAATCCTCAAATGGCGATGATGCTTTGGGTTATGCCAATCATGATTGTGGTTTTCGCAATCAATTTTCCAGCCGCCTTATCTCTTTACTGGGTAGTGGGAAATCTATTTATGATTATTCAAACCTACTTCATTAAAGGACCAGACTTAAAACAAGCAAATGTTGAAGGGGTTAAAAAATGAATGAAATCACAATTACGGCCCAGACGATTGAAGCTGCTGTTCAAGAAGCATTGGATGCTTTAGAAGTAGAGCGAAATCAAACAAATGTAGAAATAATTGAACCAGGCAAAAAAGGATTTCTAGGAATCTTTAAGGGCAAACCCGCAGTTGTAAAAGTTACAAAAATAATTGACCCTGTAGAGGAAGCGGTTCATTTTATTACAAATGTTAGCCGTGAAATGGGGATTTCGATTCATACGAAAGTCAAAAAAACCTCGAGAAACTGTACAATTGAGATTAATAGTAATTCAGCGGGAATGTTGATTGGAAAACATGGACAAACCCTAAATGCGCTCCAGCTTCTCACACAATTGGTAGCTAATCGATACAGTCAGCAATTTTTAAATGTTATATTAGACCCAGAAGGCTACCGGGAAAAACGAAAAGAAATGGTCGAAAAACTGGCATTAAAAATAGCTAATCAGGCGATTAAAACAAATCGATCTGTTCAGCTGGAACCAATGCCTTCGCATGAAAGAAAAATGATTCATCAAGTGTTAGCTAAAAATTCTTTAGTTGAGACACACTCTGTTGGAAAAGAACCAAAAAGAAGTATTATGGTTCAGCCTGTTGGCAAAAAGCACTAGCAAAATGAGCTAGTGCTTTTTTATGTGCTTACTTTTGTCAATCCACCGTTTAAAAAAATCAAGATGCATACGTTGTTATTCACATGTGGATAAGTTAAAATAGTACATACTGCCTGTTTTTCTTACTGTGCATAACGTAAGAACGTTAGAGATGTTCCAAATCGTTGAATTGTGGTATTCTATTTATTTGGTTCATACAAATCATGGGCTTTAAAATAGATGTTTTTGTTCTTGTAAAATTGTTAACGATGATAGTATATAACATCGTTTAAAATAAAAGGTTTATAAAATGAAATGAGGTGAAGTTGGTGCTAGATTTTGATACAATTGCGGCCATTTCTACACCAATGGGAGAAGGGGCTATTGCCATTGTCCGCCTGAGTGGTGAAGAAGCAATTTCGATTGCAGATCGTATCTTTAAAAGCGTTTCGAATAAACGATTAACAGAAGTAGCTTCTCATACTATTCACTACGGGCATATCGTAGATCCCAAGACGGAGCAAGTCGTTGAAGAAGTGATGCTTTCCATTATGAAAGGTCCCAAAACATTTACCAGAGAAGACATTATTGAAATTAACTGCCACGGAGGAATCGTATCCGTTAATCGTGTATTGCAGTTAGTTATTGCTAATGGTGCCCGTTTAGCTGAGCCGGGTGAGTTTACAAAGCGAGCATTTTTAAATGGTCGAGTAGACTTGTCACAAGCAGAAGCTGTAATGGATTTAATTCGTGCCAAAACAGATAAAGCGATGAATATGGCGATTGGCCAAATGGAAGGGCGTTTGTCCAAGCTGGTACGTCACTTACGTCAAGAAATTCTCGAAACACTTGCCCATGTAGAAGTGAATATTGACTATCCAGAGTATGACGATGTAGAAGAGATGACTCACCAAGTATTAATTGAAAAAGCTTCAAATGTACGCCAAGAAATTGATAAGCTTCTTCAAACCTCTCATCAAGGGAAGATTTTAAGAGAAGGATTAGCTACGGTTATTATTGGACGTCCTAATGTAGGGAAATCTTCTCTTTTAAATAGTTTAGTGCAAGATGCAAAGGCCATTGTTACAGACATTCCTGGAACGACGCGAGATGTGATTGAAGAGTACGTCAATGTACGAGGAGTTCCTCTACGGTTAGTTGATACAGCTGGAATTCGTGAAACAGAAGATATTGTAGAACGAATTGGTGTGGAACGCTCCCGTCAGTATTTGAAAGAAGCAGATTTAATTTTGCTTGTATTGAATTTCCATGAAGAACTAACGGATGAAGATAAAAAGCTATTTGAAGCTGTAAAAGGCATGGATGTTATCGTAATTGTGAATAAAACAGATCTTGAGCAAAAAATTAATCTAGATGAAGTGCAGCAATTTGCTGGGGACCACCCAGTAGTGACGACTTCGCTTCTTCAAGAACAAGGAGTAGATCAGCTTGAAGAAGCAATCGCGGCTCTTTTCTTTGAAGGAACAATTGAATCTCAAGATTTAACGTATTTATCTAATACGAGACATATTGCGCTTTTAACGCAAGCAAGAGGAGCTATCGATGAAGCCATTACCGGCATTGAGAGTGGTGTTCCAATCGATATCGTCCAAATTGATTTAACAAGAACGTGGGAACTATTAGGTGAAATTATTGGTGATGCTGTTCACGAAAGCTTAATTGATCAGTTGTTCTCTCAATTCTGTTTAGGAAAATAGACTATTAAAGGAGGCTACTATTATGCAATATGAAGGTGGACAATATGATGTTATTGTCATTGGAGCAGGCCATGCAGGCTGTGAAGCGGCACTTGCTTCCGCACGTATGGGTGCTAAAACGTTAACGTTGACTATCAACTTAGACATGGTTGCGTTTATGCCCTGTAATCCTTCTGTAGGCGGTCCTGCAAAAGGTATTGTCGTACGTGAAATTGACGCTCTTGGCGGAGAAATGGGTAGAAATATTGATAAAACTCATATTCAAATGAGAATGTTAAACACAGGAAAAGGTCCAGCTGTTCGAGCACTTAGAGCTCAAGCGGATAAATTTGCTTATCAGCATGAAATGAAAAAAACGTTAGAAAATGAAGAAAATCTAACGCTTATGCAAGGCATGGTAGAACAGTTAATCGTAGAAGACGGTGTATGTACGGGCGTAGTCACTCAAACGGGGGCTGTGTATAAAGCTAAAGCAGTTGTTATTACGACAGGAACGTTTTTACGCGGAGAAATTATTTTAGGTGAACTGAAATATTCAAGCGGTCCTAATAACCAACAACCGGCTATTAAGCTTTCTGAACACTTAGAGGAGTTAGGACTAGAGATGGTTCGTTTCAAAACAGGAACGCCACCGCGTGTTAATAGCTCAACGATTGATTACAGTAAAACAGAGATTCAGCCTGGGGATGACGTGCCTCGTGCTTTCTCATATGAAACAACACAGTATATTACAGATCAATTGCCTTGCTGGTTAACATATACAAGTGAACAAACTCATCAAATTATTGATGAAAACCTTCATTTATCTCCTATGTATTCTGGAATGATCAAAGGTACTGGACCGCGCTACTGTCCATCTATTGAAGATAAAGTTGTGCGTTTTAATGATAAACCTCGTCACCAAATTTTCTTAGAGCCAGAAGGACGAAATACGCAGGAAGTATATGTTCAAGGGCTATCAACAAGTCTTCCTGAGCACGTGCAGCGTCAAATGCTCGCGACAATTCCTGGTCTTGAAAAAGTCCAAATGATGCGTGCGGGCTATGCTATTGAATATGATGCGATTGTTCCGACACAGTTATGGCCAACGCTTGAAACGAAGAAAATTAAAAATCTTTATACGGCTGGACAAATTAACGGAACATCTGGTTATGAAGAAGCTGCAGGCCAAGGTCTTCTTGCTGGAATTAACGCGGGAAGAAGAGCGCTGGAACAGGAAGAAGTCATCTTAGGACGTTCTGATGCCTACATCGGTGTATTGGTTGATGACTTAGTAACAAAAGGAACAAATGAGCCGTATCGTCTGCTAACATCTCGTGCAGAATACCGTTTGTTGCTTCGTCACGATAACGCTGATTTACGCCTCACTGAAATTGGTCGAGAATTAGGATTAATCAGCGATGAGCGCTATGCTAAGTTTGAACAAAAGAAAGCGGAAATCGAGCAAGAGAAGAAACGACTTTTCTCATTTATTATTAAGCCGAATGAAGCTGTTCAACAACTGATTAAAGAAGCCGGCGGCAGCGAATTAAAAGACGGCATTCGTGCGACAGATTTACTTCGTCGTCCTGAGATGACATATGCTCATATTCATCAATTAGCACCGGCTGATGAGGCGGTAGATCCTGAAGTAGCTGAACAAGTAGAAATTCAAGTGAAATACGAAGGATATATTCAGAAATCACTTCAACAAGTTGAACGCTTGAAGAAGTTAGAAAACAAAAAAATTCCTGATTATATCGATTACGATGCAATCAATGGTTTAGCTACAGAAGCACGTCAAAAATTAAACCAAGTGCGTCCACTAACGGTGGCACAAGCTTCACGTATTTCCGGAGTCAATCCAGCTGATATTTCAATCTTACTTGTTTATATTGAACAAGGACGCATCGCTAAAGTATCGAATGATTAAAACTCTTAGGCGCGAAGAAAGGGAAACTCAATGAATATTCAACAGTTTCAACAGCTATTAGAAGAAAAGGGGATTTCTCTTTCTTCTAAACAGCTGAATCAATTTGAAAAATACTATCAAGTTTTAGTGGAATGGAACGAAAAAATGAATTTAACTGCTATCACCGATCACGGTGAAGTGTATGAAAAGCATTTTTACGATTCTATTTCAGCTGCTTTTTTTCAAGACTTTACAGAAATTGAATCCATGTGCGACGTAGGTGCAGGAGCAGGATTTCCAAGTATTCCGATCAAAATTTGCTTCCCGCATTTGCATGTAACCATCGTTGATTCATTACAAAAGCGTATTACGTTTTTAACGCATCTTGTAAATGAGCTTGAACTAGACAATGTTACACTATGTCATGATCGAGCTGAAACATTTGGTAAAAAAGAAACCATTCGTGAGTCATTCGATCTTGTAACGGCAAGAGCTGTGGCACGTATCTCGGTTCTTAATGAATTCTGCTTACCGCTTGTTAAAGAACAAGGACGCTTTTTGGCAATGAAAGGCGCTTCTGCTCCTGAGGAATTAAAAAATGGAGAAAAATCATTCCAAGTATTAGGTGGAAAAGTGAAGGCAATTGAACATTTCCAATTACCTTTGGAGCAAAGTGAACGTTACATTATTTTAATAGATAAAATAAAGAAAACGCCTAAAAAATATCCTAGAAAACCTGGTACTCCAGTTAAGCTTCCATTAGAGTAGGCAGTAAATAGATAGAGAAGAAAATGTTTCATATGGAACATTTTCTTCTCTATATTTTCTGTTTAGAAAGCAGGATATGATTAAGAAACATCGAATTAGTTTAAGGCGGGATTTTCCTGAAGGTGGTGTGGGACTATGAAATCTGCTTTTTCACGTTTTTTTAATTTAAAAGAAAAAGATGAGGATGTTCATGTAGAGATTGAAACTGTCCAAGATGAAAATGTCGAAAAAGTTTTAAGAGATGAAGTAAAACAAATTAGGGTTTCAAGTATTATTCCGAATCGTTATCAGCCGCGTACTGTGTTTAATGAATCAAAAATTGAAGAGTTAGCTCTTACGATTCATACGCACGGTATTATTCAACCTATTGTGGTTCGACCGACTGAGGGTGAAGAATATGAATTGATCGCTGGAGAACGCCGATGGAGAGCTGTCCAAAGCTTAGGATGGGATACGGTTCCTGCAATTGTGAAACATTTTAACGATACAGAAACGGCCTCTGTGGCTTTAATAGAAAACTTACAACGTGAAGAGCTAACGGCTGTCGAAGAAGCACTAGCCTACGCAAAGTTAATTGAGTTACATAATCTTACCCAAGAGGCATTAGCTCAACGTTTAGGAAAAGGCCAATCCACAATTGCAAACAAGCTTCGTTTGTTAAAGCTTCCTGTTGAAATACAAGAAGCAATCAAACAAAAATTGATTACAGAGCGACATGCAAGAGCGCTCATTCCCCTCAAAAATCAAGAAAAACAACTTCAAGTATTAGCTGAGATTATTGAAAAACAATTAAATGTAAAACAAACGGAAGATCGAGTAGTTAAATTGTTAGAGACGCAGGTTAAAAAACCAAAAGCACAAAGAAAAGCGTTTAGTAAAGATACTCGTATTGCAATGAATACAATTCGTCAATCGTTGACAATGGTTAGTGACAGCGGTATTTCATTAAACACGGAAGAAGAAGAGTTTGATGAATATTTTCAGTTTACTATTAAGATTCCGAAAAAATAAAGAAATAGCCCTCATCTTTTTTTGATGAGGCTTTTTTATCAAAGTTTTTCGTCAGAAAATTCAATGAACAATCAAACTGTCTGGACAAATGGGATGGAAATGAAAGTAGGTGACAACATGGGGAAAATTGTGGCAGTTGCGAATCAAAAAGGCGGAGTTGGAAAAACAACAACCGCTGTTAATTTAGGAGCTTGTTTAGCTAAACAAGGAAAAAAGGTTCTACTTGTAGACGGAGATCCGCAAGGTAACGCTACGAGTGGAGTTGGCATAGATAAAGCAGATGTAGATGAATGTATTTATAATGTAGTAGTGGAAGATATGGAGGCCAAAAACGTTGTGCGTTCAACGGCCGTTGAAAATTTATCAATTATTCCCGCAACCATCCAATTAGCTGGTGCAGAGATTGAATTAGTTTCCACTATTTCACGTGAAGTTCGACTTAAGAGAGCTTTAGAAACGGTGAAAGATCACTTTGATTATGTTATTATTGATTGTCCCCCTTCTCTTGGTTTACTTACATTAAATGCGTTAACTGCAGCTGATTCTGTTTTAATACCTGTACAGTGTGAATATTATGCGCTTGAAGGATTAAGTCAATTGCTAAATACCGTTAGGTTAGTCCAAAAACATTTGAATAATCAACTGCGTATCGAAGGTGTATTGCTGACTATGCTCGACGCACGTACCAATTTAGGACTGCAGGTAACAGCAGAAGTGAAGAAGTACTTTCAGGATCGTGTTTATCAAACGATTATTCCTCGAAACGTTCGTTTGAGCGAAGCACCTAGTCACGGTGAACCAATTATCTTATATGATGCAAGATCTAGAGGGGCCGCAGTTTATACGGAACTTGCAAAGGAAGTGATTTATAATGGCGAAAGGATTAGGGAAAGGAATTAATGCCTTATTTTCAGGCTTAGATGCACAGGCTGATGATTCAATTCAGGAAGTTGCTATTCACGAACTTAGACCCAACCCCTATCAACCACGTAAAATGTTTAATAAAGAAGCAATTAATGAGTTAAAGCAATCTATTTTACATCATGGCATCTTACAGCCTATTGTGGCTCGCAAAAGCATTAAAGGGTATGAAATCTTAGCGGGTGAAAGACGATTTAGAGCTGCTAAAGAAGCTGACCTTGCTACTGTTCCTGTCATTATAAAAGACTTTTCAGAAAAGCAAATGATGGAACTAGCTTTGTTGGAGAATTTACAGCGTGAAGATTTGACGCCAATTGAAGAAGCAACTGCCTATCAATTGCTTATGGATAAGCTCGATATGACGCAGGAGCAACTTGCTACAAGACTGGGGAAAAGTCGCCCTCATATTGCTAACTATGTTCGTCTCTTGCAACTGCCTGAGGAAATTCAAAACCTCATTTCTACTAATGAATTGTCTATGGGACACGGACGTACGTTAGTCGGGTTAAAAAACAAAGCGCTTTTACCTAAAGTAGTCGAAAAAATTCGCAAGGAACAATTGAATGTCAGGCAGCTAGAGGCTTATATTGCCCACTTAAATAAAGCCGTTCCACGTGAAACATCAAAAACTAAAAAAGATAAAGATTTATTTATAAAACAAAGTGAAACACAGCTCCGTGAGCGTTTTGGTACCTCTGTTCACATTACACAAAGTAAGAAAAAAGGAAAAATTGAAATTGAATTTTTCTCTAAAGAAGATTTAAACCGTCTTCTTGAATTATTTAACGATCTTTCTCAGACTAATAAATCTTCTGTATAAAAAAGGTTGTCCTAATTTTAGGACAACCTTTTTATTGTTTATAGTGTCTTACAGATTGATAAACCGAAGAAGTATTAAACTCTTTCTCTCGCTCGTTGTGCGCAGTCTCAATGCTTTTGGCAATTAAATCGGCAATGCACATAACAAGGTGAAGCCTCGTATTTTGCAAGACGAAAAACTCCATAAATCCGCTCACATTGACAACTCCTGTTATATGAATATCTCCGACCGGTGGCAATTCTTTATTAACTCCTGCCCCTGGCTTAACGGGTCCAATTCCAAGTGATGCAGAACCAACACTTTTCATACGACCCAAACAAGCATCAATCCCAATAATAAAAGGATTCGGGAAAAGCTTTTGAATATGTTTTAACGTTTCTTTCAAATTAACAGCATGAACAGGCTCTTCTAATGTTCCAAAAATATGAAAAGATGAAACCTTTTTTTCATTCAGTTTTGTTCCGACTAATGGACCCAATGAGTCCCCAGTTGAACGGTCCGTTCCAATACATACAAAAACAATTGGTCTGTCTTTCTGTGCTGGAAGTAAAGATAGTAACTGTGTACTCAGCTTCTTTGTAGCAGATTCTTCATCATGAAATACACGGGTTGAGTGTTGTGTCTTCTCAAAGAAGGGAGATTTTAAATTCATAGGGTCCACTCCTTATACATAATAGTAACAGTATACGAAGATTTCGAAGATTCTATACATATATTTCGAAGATTGGGGGAAAATCGATGTGGAGAGCAGGATGTAAATGGATATTCTTAATTATGGGAACTATGATAGGCGCTGGATATGCTTCAGGAAGGGAACTATGGCAGTTTTTTGGTGAAGAAAGCGGACTTGCTATTTTTCTATTCTCTATTATTTTTGCGATTTCTTGCAATGTGATTATGCAAATCAGCTATCGCTATCGAACTAATCAATTTTACCCAGTGCTAATTGAATTAATAGGAAAGAAATGGGCTGCAGCTTACGATATTTTAATCGTTTTTTATTTGTTTACGACAACGGTGATTATGATCGCCGGCGGTGGGGCGACATTAGAAATGTGGCATGTTCCCTATTGGTGGGGTATTGGTGCTCTTAGTACGTTTATCGTCTTTGTTTTTTCAAGAGGGTTAGATGGGCTTCTTTCTATCAATTCCATCGTTATACCAATTTTAATGATAGGACTAGCTGGCGTACTTCTTACGTTCGTTATGCGTCATCCTGGAGTAACTGATTGGCATCTTCAGCATAATTGGCCTGCTGCCTTCACCTTCACTGCATTGAATATTCTTCCTCTTGTTGCGGTATTATCTACAATTGGAAAAGAAATTAAAAGTAAACAAGAGATTTATATTGCAAGTGTTGGCAGTGGTTTTTTATTAGGGGGCTCTCTTTTATTTATAATGAATCACTTATTCAAGTTTCAGGCCTTCTTTCTTCTTACGAAATTCCATTATTCGCCATTCTTAAAGACTTTCCATATACGATGCTGTTTTTAATGAGCATTGTGTTGCTCATTGCAATTTATACGACAGCCGTGTCAGGAATCTTAGGACTGACCGCGCGTTTTCATACTAAAAAAGTGCAATCTCTTTGGAAACTTGCAGCCTGCTGGCTACTTTTAATGATTCCTTTTACAAAGGTAGGTTTTTCTACGTTGATTGCCGTTCTATATCCAATGTATGGAATCGTCAATTTATTTTTAGTAACAGCCGTTTTATTATATCCATTTCGAAATCGCTACAAAAGTTCATAAAAACTTGCTACAATAGATTAAAACTTTCTCGTATGTAGATTATGTTACGATAGGAGCTACATGTAGTATGAATTCGTTGAGGTCAGTTTTTAAGAATGTGTTTGAGCCGTTTTTCCAAGAAGAAACATGGGCACATATTGGAGAAGGATTCATAAAAATCTTGTTAATTCTGCTTATTTCCATGTTTTTAATTCGAATTGGAAAGAAAGCGTTAAATAAATTTGTAGAGGTTCGCACCAATAGCCCTCTGCGCATTTCTGAGCGACGAGAAGCTACAATGGTCCGTCTACTTCAGAATATTTTTTCTTATGCCATTTATTTCGTTGCGGGAGTTATGATTTTAGAAACATTATCGGTAGATGTCCGTGGATTGCTAGCAGGGGCTGGAATTGTAGGGCTTGCGGTAGGGTTTGGTGCTCAAAACTTAGTGAAAGACATCATCACCGGGTTTTTCATTATTTTTGAAGATCAGTTTTCCGTTGGTGATTATGTTCGAGTAGGAACATTTGAGGGAACCGTGGAAGAAATTGGTCTGCGAACAACAAAGATTAAAAGTTGGACAGGCGAAATTAATATCTTGCCCAACGGCAGCATTGTCGAGGTCACTAATTTTTCTTTACATAACAGCGTAGCTTTCGTTGATGTAAGCATTTCTTATGAAGAAAATATACAAAAAGCAGAAAAAGTGATTTTAGAACTGCTAGAAGAATTGCCAAGTCGCTATGAAGATATGGTTAAAACACCTGAATTGCTGGGGGTTCAAAATATCCATGCAACTGAAGTCACAATGAGGATTACAAGCGAAGTAAAACCAATGAGACATTTCCATATTTCTCGTATGATTCGTAAAGAAGTGCGTACAAGGCTGAATGAACATGGCATTGAAGTTCCATTTCCTCGTATGGTTATGTATAATCGTACAGAAGAAGCACAGCATTCGTCGACGTTGAAAGGGAAATAAGGAGGAGTGAGCTGATGACGGAAAAAGAATTTGGTTTAAATGACATTGTGGAAATGAAAAAACCTCATCCTTGCGGTACAAATGAATGGAAAATCATTCGAATGGGAATGGATATCCGTATTAAATGTGAAGGTTGCGGCCATAGTGTCATGATTCCAAGACGTGATTTTGCACGTAAAATGAAAAAAATTCTTGTAAAGCATGAGGAATAACCTCATGCATTTTCTATGTTTATGCCTTATACTGTAAGGTGGGACAAAATGAAGTATCTTAGCACGATGCGACTAAAGGTTCTTTATTAAACTTGTATTTTAAAAGTTGACTCACTATAATTGTGACAGGTTAACTTGTTTCGGATATATAAAGAGGAGTGAATAAATATATGGCTTTAACAGCTGGAATTGTTGGTCTTCCGAACGTTGGAAAATCAACATTATTTAATGCAATTACACAAGCGGGCGCAGAATCTGCGAACTATCCTTTCTGTACGATTGATCCTAACGTGGGTATTGTAGAAGTGCCTGATCATCGTCTTCAAAAACTTACAGAGCTTGTAAAACCTAAAAAAACAATTCCAACAGCATTTGAATTCACAGATATCGCTGGAATCGTAAAGGGTGCTAGTAAAGGTGAAGGACTGGGAAATAAATTCTTATCTCATATTCGAGAAGTAGATGCAATTTGTCATGTTGTGCGCTGTTTTGAAGATGAAAACATCACTCACGTTTCAGGAAAAGTAGACCCAATTTCAGATATTGAAACAATCAATTTAGAATTAATCTTAGCGGATTTAGAAACAGTAGATAAGCGTATTGGCCGTGTTCAAAAAATGGCTAAACAAAAAGATAAAGAAGCTATGTATGAATATGAAATTCTAGAGAAACTAAAAAATGCGTTTGAAAGTGATCAGCCAGCTCGTGCTGTATCATTTACAGAAGAACAAATGAAATTAGTAAAACAACTTCATTTGCTAACGATCAAACCTATTCTTTATGTAGCAAACGTTTCTGAAGATGAAGTAGCCGATGCATCTGCTAATGAATATGTAGCAAAAGTACGTGAGTATGCGGCAAGTGAAGGTGCGGAAGTAATTGTGGTTTGCGCACGCATTGAATCTGAAATTGCTGAACTTGAAGGAGAAGAAAAAGCAATGTTCCTTGAAGAACTAGGCATTGAACAGTCAGGTCTAGATCAGCTTGTACGTGCAGCGTACGATTTACTTGGACTAGCTACGTACTTTACAGCTGGTGAGCAAGAAGTACGCGCGTGGACGTTTACACAGGGCATGAAAGCTCCTGAGTGTGCAGGTATTATTCATACAGATTTTGAACGTGGATTCATTCGTGCAGAAACGGTATCATACGAGGACTTATTAGCTGCGGGAACAATGGGAGCAGCTCGTGAAGCTGGAAAAGTACGTTTAGAAGGAAAAGAATATATCGTAAAAGATGGAGACGTTATGCATTTCCGCTTTAACGTATAAAATTAAAAGCCGGAAGGAAATATTTTCTTTCGGTTTTTGTCGCTGGTGAAAATATCAGCGTATATTTACGAAACAGCCCGCAATTCGTATTGCTTTGCCTATGGTAGTGTGCTATAATTTTAATTCGTGAGTAATATTTTATTGCTCCTTGCCCGTTTAGGGCCGTTAGACCAAAAGGAGGTGACAGTGATGAGAAAGTATGAAGTAATGTACATCATCCGTCCAAGCATTGATGACGAAGCAAAGAAAGCATTAGTTGAGCGCTTCAACGGCGTATTAACTGATAATGGTGCCGAAATCGCAAATGTTAAAGAATGGGGTAAACGTCGTTTAGCATACGAAATCAATGATTTCCGTGACGGTTACTACATGATTCTTGACGTGGCGGCTACTTCAGAAGCAGTTTCTGAATTTGATCGTCTTGCGAAAATCAACGAAGACATTATCCGTCATATCGTTGTTAAACAAGAAGCATAATTAAACGTTTAAATAAATGGGTTTTATTTCCTTAAGGAGTGGTTCTGATGATGAATCGCGTAATTCTAGTAGGACGCTTAACCAAAGATCCTGAATTACGTTATACCCCGAGTGGAGCAGCGGTTGCAACATTCACTTTAGCGGTAAACCGCACATTTACAAATCAGCAAGGTGAACGTGAAGCTGACTTCATCAATTGTGTTGTATGGCGTCGTCAGGCTGAAAATGCAGCGAATTTCCTTAAAAAAGGAAGTTTAGCTGGTGTTGATGGTCGACTACAATCTCGCAGTTACGAAGGACAAGACGGTCGTCGTGTATACGTAACGGAAGTTGTAGCGGAAAGTGTGCAATTTTTAGAGCCGAAAAGTGGCGGTGGGGATACGCAACGCAGTAACTTTGCTAACACTGGAGGATCTGGACAAGGCTCTCCATTTGGAGATAATCAGAACCGTAACTCAGGTAATCAAGGTTATACTCGCGTTGATGATGATCCATTTGCAAATAATGGCGAGACAATTGACATTTCAGATGACGATTTACCGTTTTAATTCGCAGTAGATTATCCGGAGTATAAAATTTTATAGAAACTTTTAAGCGGAAGGAGGCGTATCAAAATGGCAGGTGGACGTAAAGGTGGACGCAACAGACGTCGTAAAGTTTGTTTCTTCACAGCAAACGGCATCACTCACATCGATTACAAAGATGTAGATATGCTTAAAAAATTCGTTTCAGAGCGTGGTAAAATTTTACCTCGTCGTGTAACTGGAACAAGCGCTAAATACCAACGTAAATTAACGATCGCTATCAAACGCGCTCGTCAAATGGCATTATTACCATATGTTTCTGGTGAATAATGAACGGTATAAAAAGAGGCAGTAAGGGAATCCTTACTGCCTCTTTTTACATTACATAGAGGCTCTTTTGCCAAAGAGTTGCTTCTTATGAATTGAATCGATAAAATAAATAATAGTCTATATCAACGAGGTGAAGTTGTGAAAGGAATTCGATATATTACAGAAGGAGCAGCTCTTTTAGCGCTGTTTGTGGCGCTGTTGCTTTTTTCACTATACATACCTGTTGTGGGAGCCATTTTTCAACTAGCCCTAGCTGTTCCGTTTATTGTGTATACCGTTCGTCATGGATGGAAAAAAGCAGTATTGTTTTTAGTAGTAGGGTTGTTGTTGACTTTATTATTTGGAAATGTGTTGACTCTTCCTTTTACATTTGTATTTGGTATTGGTGGATTAGCAATAGGGATGCTTTACCGACAAAAACAGAAAAGGTATGCCATTTTACTAGGTGGTACGGTTGCATTTAGTTTAGGGTTACTTTTATTGTTCGTAGGAGCAAATGTAATTTTTAATGTTAATTTAATGGAGCAAATAAATAATGCTTTAGATCAATCCATTAATCAAAGTATTGAAATGATGAAAAGTTTAGGACAGGACGTTAAGGAATCTCAAATTACCCAAATGAGAGATGCATTTGATATGTTTAAAAATTTACTGCCTCTGTTAATTGTTATCGGTGGAGTTATTCTCGCCTTTTTCTCTCAGCTTATTGCTACGCCTATTCTTAAAAGAACAGGCTATGAGGTGCAAGCATTTCCGCCTTTTCGTGAATTAAAACTTCCTAAAAGTATTCTATGGTATTATTTGATTGCGTTAATTTTGTCTTTTCCATCTTTTAATATTGAACAAGGTACATTTATGTATGTAGCTATTATCAATATCGTGATGGGACTGCAAATGCTAGTCGTGTTACAAGGGATCTCTTTTATTTTCTATTTCTCGTATCAAAAAGGCTATGCCAAAGCAATTCCAATTGTTGTAACAATTTTAGCATTAATTATTCCAATTATCCTTCAAATTGTGCGTATCTTAGGTATAATTGATTTAGGATTTAATTTAAGAAAACAATTAGACACAAAAAAGTAGATATTGTGGAACTTAAAAAAGTAGGAGCTGAAATGGATGCCTGTCTTTACAAAAAAGAACGTCATTCGCTATCCATTTTACTCATTGTATAGTATAGCTCTGATTTTAGTAGGCATCGTGACCTATCATAATTGGATCATAGGAATGATAGGCTTTATATTACTATTAGCCTGTCTTTTTCTATACATGAGAATGGAGCGAATGCTGTCCGATGAGTTTGAAACCTATATTTCAATGCTGTCTCATCGGCTGAAAAAAGTAGGCGAAGAGGCATTAATGGAAATGCCTATTGGGATTATGCTGTTTAATGATGAATATCAAATTGAATGGACAAATCCTTTTCTAGCATCTTGTCTGGGTGAAGATACACTAGTGGGAAGATCATTATACGATGTAGCCGAAAGTATTATTCCACTGATCAAACAAGAAGTGGAAACAGAAGTTGTCACGTTACATGATCGAAAATTTAAAGTGGTGATTAAACGAGACGAGCGCTTACTGTACTTCTTTGATATTACAGAGCAAATGGAAATCGAAAAGTTGTATGAAGAAGAAAAAACAAGTTTAGGAATTATCTTTTTAGATAATTATGATGAACTAACGCAAGGAATGGATGATCAAGTTAAAAGTAACTTGAATAGCCAAGTAACCTCTATGTTAAATAATTGGGCTCAAGAATACGGTATTTTTATTAAACGTACGTCTTCTGAGAAATTTATTGCTATTATGAATGAGCAAATCTTAATTCATTTAGAACGAAGTAAATTTTCTATTTTAGACCAAGTTCGAGAAGAGACGTCTAAACAAAATATACCGCTTACATTGAGCATTGGTATTGGTGCTGGAGCTGCTGATTTACCTGAACTAGGTGCTTTGGCTCAATCTAGCTTAGATTTGGCCCTAGGTCGGGGTGGAGATCAAGTAGCGATTAAACAGCCAAATGGAAAAGTGAAATTCTTTGGGGGTAAGACAAACCCTATGGAAAAACGGACGCGCGTGCGTGCAAGGGTTATTTCACATGCGTTAAAAGAGCTCATTACAGAGAGTGGAAAAGTTATTATCATGGGTCATAAGTATCCGGATATGGATGCTGTAGGAGCTGCTATTGGGATACTAAAAGTAGCCCAAGTAAATCAGAAAGACGGTTTTATCGTATTAGATCCTGACCATATCGATACAGGTGTTCAGAGAATGCTAGAAGAGATTAAAAAGAAAGAAGGTCTATGGGAACGATTTATTACGCCTGAGGAAGCCTTAAATCTTGTGAGTGATGATACTCTTTTAGTAGTAGTCGATACGCATAAGCCGTCGCTCGTTATTGAAGAAAGATTATTAAATCGTATTGAAAATGTCGTGGTCATTGATCACCATAGAAGAGGAGAAGACTTTATCGAAGATCCTCTTCTTGTCTATATGGAGCCATATGCTTCCTCGACAGCAGAACTCGTTACTGAGCTTCTTGAATACCAGCCAAAACGATTTAAAATTGATATGCTAGAAGCAACGGCACTTTTAGCCGGTATTATTGTTGATACAAAAAGCTTTACATTACGCACAGGATCTCGTACGTTTGATGCAGCGTCCTTTTTACGCTCTCAAGGCGCAGATACGGTTCTTGTTCAAAAGTTTCTAAAAGAAGATATCACGCAATATGTACAGCGAGCACGCTTTATTGAACACGCAGAGATTTATACAGCAGGTATTGCCATTTCACGAGCTGAACCAAACAAAATGTATGATCAAGTATTAATTGCGCAAGCTGCAGATACGCTGCTTTCAATCAGTGGAGTAGTTGCTTCATTTGTTATTTCTAAGCGACGGGATAACTTAATTGGCATTAGTGCCAGGTCGCTTGGAGATATCAATGTACAAGTTATTATGGAGAGTCTCCAAGGCGGAGGCCACTTAACGAATGCTGCTACTCAGCTTCAAGACATTAGTTTGGATGAAGCTGAAGAGCGGCTTAAACAAGCAATTGATGAGTACTTAGATGGAGGTAAGAAATCATGAAAGTAATTTTCTTAAAAGACGTAAAGGGAAAAGGCAAAAAAGGTGAAGTGAAAAATGTTTCAGACGGCTATGCACATAACTTCTTGTTAAAAAATGGTTATGCTGTTGAAGCTACAGGCGGTAATGTAAAAGTATTAGAAGCACAAAAAAATAGAGAGCAAAAAGATGCAGCTGCAGAACTTCAAGCAAACAAAGAGTTAAAAGCTACTCTTGAAGAACTAACAGTTGAATTAAAAGCAAAATCTGGTGAAGGTGGCCGTTTATTTGGTTCTATTACAAGTAAACAAATTGCTGAAGAGTTAAAGAAAAAGCACAACATTAAAGTAGATAAGCGTAAAATTGAATTAAATGATGCAATTCGCGCATTGGGCTATACAAATGTACCGGTTAAATTACATCCGGAAGTAACTGCTACTGTAAAAGTACACGTGACTGAACAAAAATAAACGTACGATTAAAAATAAGTAAATAATATAAAGAGTTGGCGCGGACTTGTATTTGTTCGCGCCAACATTTATGATGAAAGAAAATACGAAAGAATATAAGAGGGGCATAGAAATATGAGTGATCTTTTTGCTGATCGTCTTCCGCCTCAGAATATAGAAGCAGAGCAAGCGCTATTAGGGGCCATTTTCTTAGAGCCTTCTTCTTTAACCTTAGCATCTGAACTGCTAATACCTGAAGATTTTTATCGGGCATCGCACCAGAAAATCTTTACATGTATGCTGAAACTTTCTGATCAAGGTGAGCCGGTTGATTTGGTGACGGTAACGTCTGAATTAGCTGACCAAAAAATCCTAGAAGAAGTTGGCGGCGTATCGTATTTAAGTGATTTAGCTAACTCTGTTCCAACGGCTGCAAACGTAGAGTACTACGGTAAAATCGTAGAAGAAAAATCGATTTTACGTCGTTTAATTCGTACTGCAACGCATATTGCTTCAGAAGGATATGCAAGGGAAGACGAAGTAGAAGTTTTATTAAATGAAGCGGAAAAAAACATTTTAGAAGTAGCACAGCGTAAAAACAGCGGTGTGTTTCAAAATATCAAAGATGTCCTTGTACAAACGTACGATGACATCGAAGTTCTTCACAATCGAAAAGGTGACATTACGGGTATCCCAACAGGGTTCAGTGATTTAGATAGAATGACAGCGGGATTTCAGCGAAATGATTTAATCATTGTAGCGGCCCGTCCATCGGTAGGTAAAACGGCCTTTGCCTTAAATATTGCGCAAAATGTTGCAACGAAAACGGATGAGAACGTAGCAATTTTTAGTTTAGAGATGGGCGCTCAGCAGCTTGTTATGAGGATGCTGTGTGCTGAAGGAAATATCGATGCGCAAAGGCTTCGTACAGGCTCGCTTACAGCTGATGACTGGGGAAAGCTTACTATGGCAATGGGGTCTTTGTCCAATGCAGGGATTTATATTGATGATACACCTGGTATTCGAGTAGGTGAAATTCGTTCTAAGTGTCGTCGCTTGAAGCAAGAAGGCGGACTTGGAATGATTTTAATTGACTACTTACAGCTTATTCAAGGGAATGGACGAAGCGGAGAAAACCGACAGCAGGAAGTATCTGAAATTTCTCGTGCGTTAAAAGCTTTAGCTCGTGAATTAGAAGTTCCTGTTATCGCCTTATCACAGCTTTCCCGTGGAGTAGAGCAGAGACAAGATAAGCGACCAATGATGTCTGATATCCGTGAATCAGGAAGTATTGAGCAGGATGCCGATATTGTAGCTTTCTTATATCGTGAAGACTACTATGAAAAAGATACAGAAAATCAAAATATTATTGAGATTATTATAGCGAAGCAGCGTAACGGTCCAGTTGGAACCGTACAGCTTGCCTTTGTAAAAGAATACAATAAATTCGTTAATCTCGAGCGGCGCTTTGATGACGCAGGAGTGCCGCCTGGTGCATAAAACCTCTCAATATGAGAGGTTTTATTTTATTGTTATCGTATTCGTTCCGCAAAATACGATATATTTGTAATAACTTTTGTTAAATCGTTCGGATTTAATTGACTTTAGCATAATAAATTGATACACTTAACCATGGTTAAATTATGTCGTAGTGAGCTGTTGCTTACTAAGCGGAGGTGCTTAAGATATGTCTTCAGTCGTTGTAGTAGGAACACAATGGGGAGATGAAGGAAAAGGGAAGATTACAGACTTCCTATCAGAAAATGCAGAAGTGATTGCACGTTACCAAGGTGGGAACAATGCAGGTCACACAATTAAGTTTAATGGTGAAACTTATAAGTTACATTTAATTCCTTCAGGTATTTTTTATAATGACAAAACGTGTGTAATTGGAAACGGTATGGTTGTTGATCCAAAAGCACTTGTTCAAGAATTAAAATACTTACATGATCGCGGTGTAACAACAGATAACTTACGTATTAGTAACCGAGCTCATGTGATTCTTCCATATCATTTGAAATTAGATGAAGTTGAAGAAGAACGTAAAGGTGAAAATAAGATTGGTACAACGAAAAAAGGTATTGGACCAGCTTATATGGATAAAGCAGCACGTGTTGGTATTCGAATTGCCGATTTACTAGACCGTGAAGTATTTGAAGCAAAATTAACACAAAACTTAGCTGAAAAGAATCGCCTTCTTGAAAAAATGTATGAAGTAGAAGGCTTTACATTAGAAGAAATTTTAGATGAGTACTATGAGTATGGTCAACAAGTTGCAAAATATGTTGTTGATACATCAGTAGTATTAAATGACGCGTTAGATGAAGGACGTCGTGTACTATTTGAAGGCGCACAAGGTGTTATGTTAGATATCGATCAAGGAACATATCCATTTGTTACATCTTCAAACCCAGTAGCGGGTGGAGTAACAATTGGTTCTGGTGTAGGTCCATCTAAAATCAAACACGTTGTAGGTGTATCAAAAGCGTATACAACTCGTGTTGGTGACGGTCCTTTCCCAACGGAATTAACAAATGAAATTGGTGATCAAATCCGTGAAGTAGGACGTGAATATGGTACAACAACTGGTCGTCCTCGCCGTGTAGGTTGGTTTGACAGTGTAGTTGTACGTCATGCTCGTCGCGTTAGCGGAATCACAGATTTATCTTTAAACTCAATTGATGTATTAACAGGAATTGAGACGTTAAAGATTTGTGTAGCTTACCGTTACAAAGGGGAAGTTATGGAAGAATTCCCTGCTAGCTTAAAAACACTTGCAGAATGCGAACCTGTATATGAAGAGCTTCCAGGTTGGACAGAAGATATTACGGGTGTAAAAACATTGGATGAATTACCTGATAACGCTCGCCATTACTTAGAGCGCGTGTCTCAATTAACAGGTATTCCTCTATCTATTTTCTCTGTAGGTCCAGATCGTACACAAACAAATGTATTACGTGGTGTATATAGCTAAATAAAAAAAGGTTAGCTCTTTGTGAGCTAACCTTTTTTATTTATGATTTGCGCTTTTTAACAAGATCTTTAAAAAAAGCTCAATAATAAAAAGAAAGTTTTAAAAAAACTATTGCATTTATATAAAATATCATGTTATTATAATAGACGTCGCTAAGAGATATAACATGAGCCATTAGCTCAGTTGGTAGAGCATCTGACTTTTAATCAGAGGGTCGAAGGTTCGAGTCCTTCATGGCTCACTTTTGTTACAATGTGGCCCGTTGGTCAAGCGGTTAAGACACCGCCCTTTCACGGCGGTAACACGGGTTCGAATCCCGTACGGGTCATTTTTAAAATACATAGCACATAGACTGAGGTCCCGTGGTGTAGCGGTTAACATGCCTGCCTGTCACGCAGGAGATCGCGGGTTCGATTCCCGTCGGGACCGCCATTTTGGCTCGGTAGCTCAGTTGGTAGAGCAAAGGACTGAAAATCCTTGTGTCGGCGGTTCGATTCCGTCCCGAGCCATCAAAAAGCATGACTTTATTTAAAGTCATGCTTTTTTCTTTTATTTACGTTTAAAAGAAAACGTTATTTGTTCTGTCTCTCTTTTGTGGTAATATATTACTTTCGTATTTAGGGGTGGTTGAAAATCATATATCTTCATGTATAGTAGAGGATGAACTTGTGACGTTTCAAGGGTTATCAAGTATAATAAAACTACGGTATTCAAACAGTATGAATACTATCTTTTATATTTTGCTGCAACTAATAAAGGAGAACGATGATCATGGATAAACGTATTTTAGTCGTAGATGACGAAAAGCCGATTGCAGATATTTTAAAGTTTAATTTGCAAAAAGAAGGTTACGAAGTATTTTGTGCTTATGATGGCGTAGAAGCACTTGAAAAAGTGGAAGAAGTACAGCCTGAAATGATTTTATTAGATATTATGCTTCCTCAGAAAGATGGAATGGAAGTTTGCCGAGAAGTCCGTAAAAAATATGATATGCCGATTATCATGTTAACAGCAAAAGACTCTGAAATTGACAAAGTTTTAGGTCTAGAATTAGGTGCAGATGATTATGTAACTAAGCCTTTCAGTACGCGCGAACTGTTAGCACGTGTAAAAGCTAATTTGCGCAGACATCAGCAGGTAGCTGTTCCAACAGAAGAAAGCGAAACGAATGAAATTACAATTGGAGCGCTTGTTATTCACCCAGATGCTTATATCGTGTCTAAGCGCGGAGAAACAATTGAACTGACTCATCGTGAATTTGAACTGCTGCATTATTTAGCGAAGCACATTGGACAAGTTATGACGCGTGAACACTTGCTGCAAACTGTATGGGGTTATGACTATTTCGGTGATGTGCGTACAGTAGATGTAACAGTTCGACGATTACGTGAAAAAATTGAAGATAATCCAAGCCATCCAATGTGGATTGTAACAAGACGTGGAGTAGGCTATTATTTACGCAGCCCAGAGCAGGAGTAATTTTAGATGAAGAAAGTAAGGCTCCTGCAATCTATTCATTTAAAGTTTGTACTGATTTATGTGTTGCTCATTTTAATTGCGATGCAAATTATTGGGGTCTATTTTGCAAGACAATTAGAAAAAGAATTAGTTAACAACTTTCGAACGTCTCTTCAAGAGCGGACAGACTTGTTGACGTATAATATTGGACAAGAAATGGTGAAAAATCGTGATGATGACTCACCCACTCTTGAAGAAGACTTAAAGACTATTTTACGAGATTTTGCTTCAAGACCCAATCTAGCTTCAAATGACATGAATGACATCTCTGAAGTAAGAGTCATTGATCAAAATAGAAGAATTATTGCTACATCGAACTCAAATCCTCAACAGATCATAGGTAAAAAGACAAATGATTTAGCAATTACAAATGCATTGTTAGCGGGAACAAACTCGGATAATGTATTTGTTGATAAAAGCGGACAGCGAATCAGAGTCATGATACAGCCTATTCGTTTACAGGATAAAGTAGGTGCGAGTCAATCAAATTCAACTAATAAAAATGGAAAAGTTCAGTCCAGCGAAGAAATCTTAGGTGCTATTTACTTAACAGCTTCCATGGAGCCTGTTTATGATCAAATGAGTAATATCAATCAAATTTTTAAAGCCGGTACGGTAATTGCTCTTTTTATTACAGCTATTTTAGGCGTGTTTTTAGCTCAAACGATTACCCGTCCAATGTCTGAAATGAGAAAACAAGCACTTGAGATGGCTAAAGGGAATTTCACGAGAAAAGCTAAGGTATATGGGTATGATGAAATTGGTCAGCTAGCTCTTACATTCAACAATTTAACGAGAAAGCTTCAAGAAGCACAGGCAACTACAGAAGGGGAGCGCCGTAAGCTTAGTTCGGTATTAGCCCATATGACGGATGGCGTTATTGCAACAGATCGAAAGGGAAGAGTAATTTTAATTAACGATCCAGCCGCAGCTATGCTAAATGTTTCACGTGAAACGGTTTTGTCTGATCCAGTCGTTTCCCTGTTAGATCTTGAAGAAACGCATACGTTTGAAAGCTTGCTCGCCAATCAAGAGTCGTTAATTTTGGATTTCAGTACAAAATCGAATCCCTTTATTTTACGAGCTACCATTTCTGCTATTCAAAAAGAGACCGGCTTTATTAACGGGATTATCATTGTCCTGCATGATATTACAGAGCAGGAGAAAATTGATCAAGACCGTCGAGAATTTGTAGCAAATGTTTCACATGAATTGCGTACACCGTTAACAACGATGCGCAGTTATTTAGATGCGCTTGCAGACGGAGCTTGGGAAGATAAGGACTTAGCTCCAACATTTTTAAACGTAACGCAAACCGAAACAGAACGAATGATTCGTCTCGTTAACGACTTGCTTCAATTATCTAAGCTAGATAGCCAAGACTATCAATTTAGCCGTGACCCAATCAATTTTGTGAAGTTCTATCATTACATCATTGATCGCTTTGAAATGACAATTGAACAAGGTATTTCGTTTGTGCGCGACTTGCCAAATGAAGCAATCTATGTAGCTATCGATCAAGATAAAATTACACAAGTATTAGATAACATTATTTCCAATGCAATCAAATATTCACCTGAAGGCGGAACTATTACATTTTCAATTGCTCAGCATACGCATGAAATTGTTGTGAGCATTAAAGACCAAGGTATGGGAATTCCAAAATCAAATTTAGCTAAAATTTTTGAACGCTTCTATCGTGTAGATAAAGCACGGACACGTAAATTAGGTGGAACAGGATTAGGGCTTGCTATTGCCAAGGAAATTATTGAAGCACATGAGGGACGTATTTGGGCAGATAGTCAGGAAGGAAAAGGAACGACGATTTACTTTACTCTTCCGATTGAAAGTGAGAATGATGACGAATGGGAATGAGATATGAACATATCAAAACGGCCATCTTAGTTGTTCTCGTCGCTTCCAGTTTAATTATGACGTACCATATATGGACGTATCAGCCTTCTTATAAAGTCATTTCAAAAGATCAACATTTGCAGGAAGTTGAAGTGAGTTCTAAGAGTAGAATAGAAGATCATATTCTGCCAACAGAAGTTCTCTATCATCGAAATGATAATCACTATATGTCTCACGATGAAGATGATGTCAGCAGATGGGTAGATGAAATGAAAAAGTGGAAATTTTCAAATGTGACGGACGTTTCGGATGCTATTTCGCCTGATGGATTTTTAGACTATGTCCATGGAAGTAACTCTATTGAAGTGTTATATCCAGACGCGCTTCCTTTGAAAACATTTCAACAGCTTTTTTCGTTCTCTCAAACGTCTTTGCCTAATCAAGCATTTGACCGTGTACTCATTAAGATTAAGCGTACACCTTCCTTTTTCGTGAGCGTATACCTTGTGAATTATGAACAGAAAAAGATTTATTCGGTTACTGTCAAGAATTTGGCCAAAGATGATATTAAAGAATTAGAAGATAAAATGAAACGTACTTATGCCCCGAGCCTTGTATATAAAGAAAACAAAAATCGGTATATATTTCTTCCAGAAAACAATATCACGATGAATAGTGAAGTCTACTATACGAGTATGAGGCATTTAGATATTGAAAAATATAAAGAAGCGCTTTTTAACAATCCAGACTATGCACGCAAAGAAACGTCTACAAACCGGGATGTCTACACCGAAGGTACAAAAGTGATTAATGTCAATACGAAGACAGACGTGATGGAATATGTGAATCTGGTAAATTCCACAAACGAGGTCATGGAAGATTATAATTTAATAAATCGCAGCTTTAGCTTTGTTAATGATCACGGCGGCTGGACAGAATCTAATTATCGATTCAACAGCTGGAATCGTGTTACAAAAGAAATTAGTTATCGTTATTATAAAGATAACTATCCAGTTTACAGCAATCAAGGAATGACTGAGATATATCAGAGATGGGGAAATGCGGAGATTTTAAATTACCGTCGCCCTCTTTATCGTTTTGTAAGAGTACAGGATTCTAGTGTAGAAAAGCTGCAGTCATCTCAAAAAGTTATTCAATTAATTGAAAAACATCAAAACTTTGACCCAAATCTGTTAAAAGATATTTCAATAGGCTATCAGCTAGAAGAAGTGTCACAGCAACCAAAAACCGGTGAAAAGACGGTTGAGTTTAATTCTAATTCTGTCAAACTTGTTCCTTCTTGGTTCTATTATTATAATAGCAAATGGTATCGAATCGCACCGCAGACTGAAGGAGGCGATAACGATGGATTGGAATAGAACAAAAACCATTTTTATTTTCACTTTCTTGATTCTTAATATTTACTTAGGTTATCAAATTTTTAAAACTCATCAAGAAGATCAGTACTCTCTATTTGTGGAGTCAAGCGTTGAAGAACAATTAACGAGTGAAGGCATTGAATATGACCATTTACCTACAGATGTGAAGGAAGCTTCATCGTTAAATGCTAAAAGCAAACTGTTTAAAGATGAAGATTTAAAAAAGCTGAAAGAACAAAAGGCAACGCTTCTTGAGGAAAAAACAATTCGAAGCGTATTAGACAAACCTTTTTCAGTTCCTGAAAAAAATACAAAAGCAAAGCTAAATCAATTTCTAAAACGATATGTGTTCTCTGGTGAGGATTATGAGCTATGGGATGTTAATAAAGAAAAAAAAACAGTTACATTCTTTCAGCAATATAAGAAGCACAAAATCTATGATAATGAAAACGGCATGATCATTGCTCATTTAAACGATAAAGGCGAAATTGTTTCATATGAACAAACGATGCTAGGTTCTGTGAAAACGTTGGATGATGAGCAGGACGTTTTATCTCCTTTAAAAGCACTGGAAAATTTGTTTTTGAAAGAGGAGTTAAAAAAGAATGATAAAGTGACAGACGTAAAGTTTGGATACTACACATTTGATCTGCCGCTATTAAATTCTCAAGTTTTAGCACCAACTTGGCATATTGTTGTAAATGAAGATACGAGTTATTTTGTAAATGCCTTTGAAGGGCAGATTATTAAAAAAGGAAATAAATAAGTATTTGGAGTGAGATAAATGAGCCTGCATTTCAGCGTGCTAGCGAGTGGGAGCACAGGAAATGCGATTTTAGTAAGTGATGGAGACCATTCCTTACTAGTTGATGCAGGGCTGAGCGGAAAACAAATGGAAGCTCTCTTTCAACAAGTAAATCGCAATATCCCGGATTTATCAGGAATTTTGGTGACTCACGAACATAGTGACCATATTAAAGGACTAGGTGTTCTGGCACGTAAATATAAGCTCCCTATTTTCGCAAATGAAAAAACGTGGAACGCAATGGATGGCTTGATCGGCAACATTGATACGGAACAGAAGTTTCACTTTGAAATTGGCCAAACGAAATCGTTTGGTCAATTGGAAGTGGAATCTTTTGGCGTGTCGCATGATGCTGCAGAGCCTATGTTTTATGTCTTTCATCAAGGGTCTAAAAAATTAACCCTTATTACGGATACCGGATATGTAAGTGACCGTATGAAAGGTACGATTAAAAATAGCGATATGTACGTATTTGAAAGCAATCATGATGTTGAAATGCTAAGAATGGGACGATATCCTTGGAGCATTAAAAGACGCATTCTAAGCGACGTGGGACATGTATCAAATGAAGATGCGGCGCTTGCTATGGCAGATGTGATTGGAGATCAAACCAAACGTATTTACTTAGCCCATTTAAGTCAAGACAATAACATGAAGGAAATTGCCCGCATGTCGGTTGCCCAAGTGTTACAACAAAAGGATATCAATGTAGAGGACAATATTCTCCTATGTGATACAGATCCAAAGAGGCCAACTGAGATTGTTTATGTATAGTCTCTAGAAAGGAAGCGAAAAATAACTTCATTTAGTACGTGAAGACAGACATTCACGATGATAAATGAAGGGTTCGGTGATAGTGTGGAACATTATGAGGAAGGCCAAGAGCCAAATAGCCGGCCGCCTAAACGCCGCAGAGGATATTTCGCTTCTGCTCTGATTGGAGCTATTATAGGTGCACTTATTGTACTGCTTTTTATGCCAGCCTTGGTGAGAAACGGGATTTTGCCAGACGGATGGATGACAGATGAAAATGGAGACGAACAAACAGGATCTACCATACAAAAGTCAGTGTCTCTTGATGTCACTACGGCCGTCACAAAAGCTGTTTCTGAAGCCAATGCAGCAGTTGTAGGAGTTGTAAACATCCAAAACTCCGAAAGTTTTTGGAATGATGAACGAACTGATGCCGGGACGGGATCAGGTGTTATTTACAAAAAGCAAGGTAATAAAGCTTATATTGTGACAAACTATCATGTCATTAAAGGGGCTAACGAAATTGAAGTGAGCTTCAGCAATGGTACAAGAGTGTCGGCCAAAATTCTTGGCAGCGATGATTTAATGGACTTAGCAGTTCTTGAAATCGATGCAGGCCACGTGACAAAAGTGGCTACCTTCGGGAATTCTGATAAGCTTAAAGCCGGTGAACCAGTGATTGCCATCGGAAACCCACTAGGCCTTCAATTTTCTGGATCGGTTACACAAGGAGTTGTCTCAGGTGTTAACCGTGTCATTCCTCAAGATTTGAATGGCGATGGAAACCCTGATTGGCAGTCAGAAGTTATTCAAACAGATGCAGCCATTAATCCTGGTAATAGCGGGGGTGCTCTTGTTAATATTGATGGTGAATTAATCGGTATTAATTCGATGAAAATTGCTCAGGAAGCAGTAGAAGGTATCGGTCTCGCGATTCCAATTAATATGGCTAGACCCATTATTAATGACTTAGAACGATATGGAGAAGTCAGACGTCCGTATCTTGGAGTTAGTACACTGTCATTAAGTGAGATCTCAGGGTATCATTTAAAAGAAACCCTTAAATTACCGCATGATGTAGTAAACGGAGTCGCTGTTCTAAAAGTCGAGCCAGGTTCGCCAGCCGCTAAAGCCGGGTTGAAGGAGTATGATGTGATTGTTGAGTTAGATCACAGCAAAGTGAGGGATATTGCGACACTTCGCAAACACCTCTATATTGAAAAAGAAATTGGCGATAAAATGAATGTAACGTTCTATCGTGATGGTAAAAAGAAATCCACAGAAGTAAGACTAACGCGTCAAATGAAGTAAAAGAAAAGTTATCCACAGGGGATAAACTCCTGTGGTTTTTTAATGAAAAGAATAGAGAAAGGAAGATAAATACATGAAGATATATTGCTGTTTAGAACACACAGAACTAGCGCTGGATGTAATGGTAGATGAAATTGAGCTAGCGCCTGTTTTTGAAAAAATAGAAAATTCCACAGACAAAAAAAGCTGTGAATATTGCGACAATGAGGCTGTATATGTAGTAGGGAACTAACATTCTTGTCCAAAATGTGGATATAACATGTGGATATGTGGATAATATCTGTGGATAAGAGATGAAGGAGAGGAGAATAGCCTGTGAATATCTCTATTATAACCATTGGGAAGTTAAAAGAAAAATACTTAAAACAAGGTATTGAAGAATATTTAAAGCGTTTATCAAGCTATGCAAAAGTAGAGATTATTGAGCTTGCAGATGAAAAAGCGCCAGAAAACTTAAGTGAATCTGAAATGGAACAAGTGAAACAAAAAGAAGGAGAACGCATCCTAGCCAAAATCTCCGATGATACTTACGTTATCGCATTAGCTATTAACGGAAAACAAAAATCTTCAGAGGAACTGGCAAAAGAAATCGATTTGTTAGCTACCTATGGAAAAAGTAAAGTAGCGTTTGTTATTGGTGGATCGCTTGGTTTGAGCAACGAGGTAATGAAACGTTCAAACGCGGCTCTTTCTTTTTCAAAGATGACGTTTCCTCATCAGCTTATGCGCCTAGTATTAGTAGAGCAGATTTACCGAGCTTTTCGTATTATTCGAAATGAACCTTATCATAAATAGAGTGTGTGGATATTTTTTATTAAAAGCTGAGACAGAAGGAAATGCAAAACCTTCTGTCTCAGCTTTTATCATATGTGGATAAATAGCACATCTCTATAAAAAAGAGAGAAAAGAACAAAAGGTTCTCCTCTCCGGTAAAATGTTAGAACAATTCGGTTTAAGCAAACCAGACTTTATTTAAGAAACAGAAAAACCTTCGTCTTCTTTCACTCCAGCTCGGTCTTTAAACTCATCAAGCAACGCACGTACTTCGTCAGTCGTTTCTGTGCTCATAAGTAGATTTCTCAATTCACTTGCACCGCGGAATCCGCGAACGTAAATTTTGAAAAAGCGTCGAAGCGGTTTGAAAGGGCGCGGTTCTAGTTCTTCAGAATACTTGTCATGAAGGTCTAGCTGCAGGCGAAGAAGTTCTAATAGCTCTTCACTCGTGTGCTCTTTCTTTTCTTTTTCAAACGCAAAAGGATTATGGAAAATTCCGCGTCCAATCATGATTCCATCAACGCCATACTTTTCAGCAAGCTCAAGACCTTTCTGGCGGTCAGGAATGTCACCGTTAATTGTTAGAAGTGTATGAGGCGCAATTTCGTCACGAAGCTTCTTGATCTCTGGAATCAGCTCCCAATGCGCATCAACATCGCTCATTTCTTTTTTCGTACGAAGGTGAATAGAAAGGTTCACGATATCCTGTTCTAGAATGTGCTTCAGCCAGTCGTACCATTCGTCAACTTGCGTATAGCCAAGACGAGTCTTTACGCTTACTGGAAGTCCCCCAGCTTTGGCTGCCTGGATGATTTCTGCGGCGGTATCTGGGCGGCGAATCAGACCAGAACCTTTTCCGTTTCCTGCAACGTTCTGTACAGGACAGCCCATATTAATATCAATGCCGCCAAAGCCCATTTCGGCCATGCCAATACTCATTTGACGGAAGTATTCAGGCTTGTCTCCCCAAATATGCGCAACGATTGGCTGTTCATCTTCTGTAAACGTCAAACGTCCCTTTACGCTATCTTGTCCTTTTGGGTGGCAGTAGCTTTCTGTATTCGTAAACTCTGTAAAAAATACGTCAGGTCGTGCTGCTTCGGTCACAACATGGCGAAAAACGACATCCGTCACAGCTTCCATCGGTGCCAAAATAAAAAACGGACGCGGCAACTCATGCCAAAAATTATCTTTCATCTTATATCTAAACCCTTTCTTTTAGGGAAAACATATTCCCAAAATTAAAAAGTGTAATTTCTTTTATCAGGTTGAATGCTAGTATAAAATTCAACCAATATATACTTTAATGGTATGGAACAAAAAGTGCAAGGGAACGAGACATTTTGTTTAGCTGGAAATACTTATTAAAACGAACTCTATATCTAGTGTTAGTGGAGAATAAGCAATTAAAAGCGAGCCTGAAGAGGTCTACCGGATAACTACGAATAAATATGTTAACGCGTTTGGGGCTAGGCCCTTTCTTTAAGGATATTATAAAGTATTCACCATAATTATGGTTACGATAAAAGGTTTTATAAATAACTTTTACGATACAAAAACCACGTCTGTCACTGCATAACAGACGTGGTTTCATTAAGTATTAATGTTTTTTATAAGGAGCGCCATCCTTAGAAGACAGCCCAGAAATATATCCGACACCACCTGTTTCTTGAATGCCAATGCTTTCTTTCATTTCGTTAGTCAGTTTCTCTTTATTAACAGCCTTAATATTTTTGACACTGATGTCCTCACCTGGGTATTGATAGTTACTTAGTACGTAGCGAGAGTTTTTAATGTTTTCTACTGCACGAAGTCCTGTTGCTTCTGCTCCCGCCGGAACCGAAGGGGTGCGCGGTAGTTTTTTTATTTTTATATTATAAGTCTATATGAAGTTATTCAGCTACCTTTCAGAGTGTATTCAGGTAGCATTCAGCTGGGCTTCATAGTGAATTCATGTTCCGCTCATACAATAAACACATAGCTAAAGGCGGCAAGATGCGCTTAGGCTTGTACAGCAAAAGTGAAAGGTATTTTAGCAGAAAAAAAACGTTACTCCAATAGCGCTATTTTGATAATGACCGCTGCTAAAACCTTTAGCTCATGCTGTAAATACATTAGAAATTACGCGGAGGTATAATCATGATTGGAAAAGTATTAGCGGGAAAAGCAGTAGTAGCAAAAGCCGTGGGAGGTGCCACAATTGGAACAGCTATCGCTCTTGGTTCAATGACAAGTGCATTTGCTTCAGACGGCCAGCACATTACTTCAACAAAAGCGTCGGCTCATACCGAAGCGGCAACATATACACAGGCTCAGGCAAAAGCAATTGCATTAAAGAACTGTGGAGGAACGGTTCAATCTGTTTCTTTTGAAAATAACGCCTATACGTTTTTAATTCACGGACAAGATAATCAAGATCATCATGTAAAAGTAAATGCCCACAGCGGAAAAGTGGTAAAGGTTGAAAAACTATCTTTTTCTCGAAGTAAGGCACAAGCAGTAGCGTTGAAAAAATGTGGAGGAACAGTTAAGTCAGTAGGCTTCAATGATGGAGTGTATACGTTCTTAATTCATGGAAAAGATAGCCGCGATCATCACGTGAAAGTAAACGCACAAAGTGGAAAAGTGATTCAAATTCAAAGGGCTGCATTTACAAAAGCACAAGTCCAAACGATCGCATTAAAAAATTGTAGCGGAACGATTCAATCTAGTTCATATGCAAATGATGTATACACATTTTTAATTCACGGAAAAGATAACAAAGATCACCATGTGAAAGTAAATGCTAAAACAGGAAAAGTAATCAAAGTCGAAGCGGTAAAGTTTACGCAAGAACAAGCTAAAAAAGTTGCTCTTCAACAGCACAAAGGAATGATTCAATCAGTTTCATTCAGTGAACAAGCATACACGTTTGTTATCAAAGGAACAGACAATGTAAAACGTACTGTAAAAATCAGCCCTCAAACAGGAAAAGTATGCTGATTTCATAAAAAAGACGATTGCTGTGAAGCAATCGTCTTTTTTAAATTATGGGCAATACGATTTCAAAAGCGGTTCCTACATTCAATTTGCTTTCTACACGTATTTTTCCTCCATGCAGCTCTATAATAGACAAACTGATGGCCAAGCCTAAACCTGCTCCTCCATATGCTCGAGAGCGTGAAGCATCAGCTTTGTAAAATCGTTCAAATAAATGAGGAATATGCTCTTGAGGAATTCCGTGACCGTTATCTTGTATTATTAACGAAAGTTCTTTCTCATTGATTTTTCCTATCACTTGAATAACTCCTGTATTTGAATTTGTATGCTGCACCGCATTAGAGAACAAGTTTAAAATGACTTGTTTAAATTGGTCTTTGTTAACTTCCGAGGGTAAACGGCTTGGGAAGTCGAATAAAACTTTTCTGTTTCCCGCTAATAGCACTAGTTGAGGTTTCATATCTAAAATTAATTCATCTAGAAAACAGCTTTCTTTTTGAAACGGCGGAAGTTGATCAAGCTGGGCAAGAAGCAGAAGATCCTGAATAAGTTTGCGCAGTCTTTTGGATTCTCCATACATGCTTTTTAACGCATTATATAACTGCTCAGGATTACTGCTGGCTCCTCTTAATAAAACTTCTAAAAAGCCGTGAATAGATGTAAGTGGCGTTCGCAGTTCATGCGAAGCATCCGCAACAAAACGCCGCATTTGTTCTTTGGCTTCTGTTTCTGCCTTAAATGCTTCTTCAAGACGCTCAAGCATTTCGTTAATAGAAAGAGAAAGGCGGTCCATTTCGATTTGTCCTTGATTAATGGGCAAGCGGTCATGTAAGCTTCCAGCATTAATATGCTCCACTTTTTTAGTAATAGTAAACAAAGGAATTAACGTCTGCTTTAAAACAGAAGAAAAAACAAAAAAAGCAATGGTCATTGCAGTAAGTGAAAGCATTAAAAAGATTACCATTTGTCTGATTAACAAGTCTCTTAGTGATTCTGTAGGAGTATTAATTTGAATAACTCCCTGTATTTCTCCGTCAAAGACAATGGGTTTTAAAACAATGACTTGCTCTTGATGACCATCGATTTTTTTTATGATGCTCATGGTGTTGTCCGGCTGTTTGATATTTTTCATTACTTGCTTGTATGTAGATGCCGAAAGCTTAGGAAAGTAAGAATGATGTGGATCCTTAGCCAGCCGTAAAAATGCTATCTTTTGATTAATAAAGGTAATATTAACACCCGGGAAATAAACCATAGGTCTTGATTGTTTTACATCCTGGCTTGTTTCAATATCATGTTTCCAGACATCATCAGGAATTAAATGGATTTGATCCTCAATGCTTCTAATTTTGTTTGTGTAGATAAATTGCTTCATGAACACGTATTGAAAAACGCCTATTAGCATCAGTAAGCTCAAAATAATGAGCAAACTTCTGAATAAAAGCTGAAGACGAAGTGAGTTCAACCGAAAGAAACGTTTGTGCTTCATGAAATATCAATCCGATAACCTACACCGCGAAGCGTTCGAATAACGGTTCGGCTGTGGTCCTGTAATTTTTCTCTCAGTGATCGAATGTATACTTCTACAATATTTTCTTCCCCTCCAAAATCATATCCCCACACCCGATCTAAAATGGTGGATTTACTTAATACAAGTCCATGATTAATAACCAAGAATTTTAACAATGCATATTCAGTAGGAGATAAATCAAGTACGTGATTAAGGTATTTAATTTCTTTTCGGCGGTCATCAATTTTAAATGGACCAATTGCCACCTCGTCTAATAAGTTGGGAAATTGATTGCGGATTCTAGCTTGAATGCGTGCAAGAAGTTCTTCAAAACTGAAGGGTTTGACCATATAATCATCCGCTCCAATAGTCAGCCCCTTTACTCGATCGTCTACTTGATCTTTTGCTGTTAGCATGATGACGGCTATATTTCCCATTTTTTTTAACAAACGACATACTTCAAATCCATCCATTCCTGGAAGCATAATATCTACAATAGCGATATGAGGTTTAAATTCTTTGGCTATATTAATTCCTTCAATCCCGTCTTGTGCAGCCTTAATATCAAATCCTTCATTTGTTAAACCTAAAGATAAAAACTGTAAAATGGTTGGTTCGTCATCTATAAGTAAAACTTTAATTCCTTTTAGTTGTTCCATCATGGTGAAAACTCCTTTGCTCCTCTACTTTCTATTATGCTTCTTTACCTGAAACAGCACTGAATAATAGCTGAAAGCAAGCTGAAAAATAGTAGCTATTCTTATATCTTCAGCTAACTTTAAGCTTCTATTCGTCTTATTCTCAGAAATCTTTTGCATAATGAACGACGTACTAGATAAAACACCATAAATTAGATGGAAAGTCTAATGGTGAAAGAGGAGGAAATTTGAGGATGATTAAATGGGCAAAAGTATTGTCTACATCTGCTTTAGGAACTGCAATTGCATTTAGCTCCATTACAACGAGTCACGCTGCAGAAATGAAGACAACAAAAGCAGAAACAATTGAACATGTGAGTATCTCTCAAGCGCAGGCAAAAGGTATTGCTCTGCAAGATTGCAAAGGGACAGTTACATCTACGGAATTTAAGCAGGAATCGAGTGTCTATGTAATTACAATTGTAACGAACAACCTTGAGCAAAGAATCGTAGAAGTAAGTGCAAGCATTGGAAAAGTAGTGAAGAAACAAGAAGTGAAGTTATGGATACAAGATCAAGTGAAAGAATCTGTTTCTAAGCAGTATAAAGGTGCTATTCAATCTATTACATTTAACAAAGAAACACGTGAATATACGGTTGTTTTAGTAGATGGAAAAGTAGAATATACGCTAACAGTGGATGGTCTAACGGGGAAAGTCATTCATGAGAATAAAAAAGAGTTGCAACCAATGTCAGAGCAAAAAATAAAAGAAGCAGCTGTTAAACAATACGATGGTTATGTATATAGTCTTGAGTTTAAAGAAGCCGCTAATCAGTATGTTGCAGTGATTCTTAAAGACAGCACTCGATATACAGTAACGTTAGATGCTTTTACAGGAAAAATAGTTAATACTTCTCAGCAAGCAGTGAAGCTATTAACGAGACAAGATGCAAAAGATCTTGCATTGGCTACATATGCAGGTAACGTGAGAATGGTAGAATACGACCGAATCGCAGCGATTTTTACAGTAAAAGTAATCAAAGATAATACAGAGTATACAGTCACAATCGATGCGGTTTCAGGTAAAATCACACATGTAAAACAAGATAAACTTCAGCCATTAACTGAAAAGGCTGTAAAAGTTCTTGCTTTAAAACATCAAGAAGGAAAAGTAGAGCACGTTGAACTTACAACAGAAAACTCAATTACTGTATATGTAGTAACCTTAGTGAGCGGAAGCAAGCAGCAGACGCTTAAGTTCGATGCTTATACGGGACAAGAGTGCTCATAACTTTCATACATTTTATTTTTCATTCATCTCAAGCAGAGGATGCTTCAAGGCACCCTCTGCTTTTCTATTTGCAACTAGAAATGTTGCCGGGTATCTATGTTAAGATAAATGTAGATTATTCTTGTGAAATGGATAGAACTAGAATGAACTAAATTAAATAGATAGGGTGTACACATGAGAAAAGAAGTACAAGTTATAGCCAAAGAAGCTTTTATTAAAAAAGTGAACAAAGGTTATCCGCTCATTGAAAAAGATGCGCTTGTTGATGGTCATAAACTACAAGAAGAAGGCGTTATTATTGACTTAGTAACTCCGAAGAATCAATTTTTAGCCAAAGGATATTATGGAAAACAAAATAAAGGCTACGGATGGATTCTGACGAAGAAAAAAAGTGAGAAAATTGATGCGGTGTTTTTTGCACGAAAAATTCAGCAGGCTATTGCATCTCGCCATGATTTTTATACGTCTGAAGACACAACTGCTTTTCGCGTATTTAATAGTGAAGGTGACGGAATCGGTGGCTTAATTATTGATTATTATGACGGGTATTATGTCATGAGTTGGTATAGTGAAGGAATTTATCAATTCAAAGAATATGTCATTGAAGCCTTAAAATCTGCGCCTAACTTTAAGGGTCTGTACCAAAAGAAACGGTTTAATGTAAAAGGGCAGTACATTGAAGAAGATGATTTTGTAACAGGAGATAAAGGGGAATTTCCTTTAATTGTAAAAGAAAATGGTATTCGTTTTGCCATTTACTTAAATGATGGAGCGATGGTTGGGATCTTCCTAGATCAGCGAGACGTTCGTAAAACCATTCGAGGCAAATATGCAAAAGGAAAGACCGTCTTAAATATGTTTTCGTATACGGGCGCATTTTCAGTGGCGGCCGCTCTTGGAGGAGCGACTAAAACAACAAGTGTCGATTTAGCCAATCGCAGCTTGGCAAAAACAATTGAGCAATTTAGTGTAAATGGAATTGATCATGAGGCACAAGACATTATTGTAGAAGATGTTTTCAAGTATTTTAAATATGCGGTCAAGAAGAACATGACGTTCGATCTTGTGGTGCTAGATCCGCCAAGCTTTGCTAAGTCGAAAAAGCATACGTTTAGCGCAGCAAAAGACTACAAGGATTTATTAAAAGAAGCCATTGCTCTTACAAAGCCAAATGGTGTCATTGTGGCATCTACGAACGCGAGTAATTTTGATATGAAAAAGTTCCATTCATTTATCGAAAAAGCTTTTAGCGAAAAAGGGGAACGTTACAAAATGATGGAGCAGTTTTCTCTTCCAGCTGATTTTAAAACAATAAAAGAATTTAAGTCAGGTAATTATCTTAAAGTCGTGTTTATTCAAAAGGTAAATCGCTAAATGCAAGGCTGCATGATGAACTCATGCAGCCTATTTATTATATTAAAATAATGCTTACAAGCTATTTTGAAGGGAATAAAATGAGGGTAAGAGATAAATATTATCAATATGTATGATAAAATAATAAAGGAATATGCTCAACACTTCACATTTTTACAATATCATCCTTATGAAACGTATTTTTACAATCATTTTATTTTAAATGGGACACGTATTGTGTACAGATTGGAAAGAGCATACTACTATCATTATTTAAAAACATGAAAGGAGAAAGATTATGGCTGAAACAACAAAAAAGCCTGCTGGCGAAGTGAAATTTATTCCTTTATTAATTTGTCTGGCAATCGGACTTATTTTATGGTTTATTACACCTCCGTCCGGACTTGATGTGAAGGCTTGGCACTTATTTGCTATTTTTGTGGCTACTATCGTAGGGCTTATCATTAAACCATTGCCATTAGGCAGTGTGGCTATTTTATCTTTAACCATTATTGTATTAACTAATACATTAACACTTGAACAATCGCTCAGCGGTTTTCAAAATACGACGATTTGGTTAATCGTTATTGCGTTCTTTATTTCTAGAGGTTTTATTAAGACTGGGCTAGGGACAAGGGTTGCCTATATCTTTGTGCGCTTGTTCGGTAAAAAGACGTTGGGGCTATCGTATTCTCTTATCGTAAGTGATTTGCTTTTATCACCTGCAATGCCGTCTAATACAGCACGAGCTGGAGGGATTATTCTTCCAATCATCCGCTCTTTATCTGAAACATATGGGTCAAGAACTGGAGACGGTACGGAGCGCAGAGTCGGTGCTTTCTTAACAAAAGTATCGTTTCAAGGTGATATGATTACATCAGCTATGTTCGTAACGGCGATGGCGGCCAATCCTCTTGCTGTTAAAATGACAGAACAAATTACAGGAAAAACTATTTCATGGGTTGGCTGGGCAGCGGCTGCAATTGTACCTGGGATTATTAGTTTAATTGTTATTCCGCTTGTTATTTATAGGCTGTATCCGCCGGAACTAAAAGAAACACCGGAAGCATCTGAAATTGCAGTTAAAAAATTAAATGAGATGGGTCCATTAAAGAAAGAAGAATGGTACATGATTGGTGTATTTTTACTTCTTCTTGTGCTGTGGATTTTTGGGGCTAATTTAAATATTAATGCAACAACAACTGCTTTTATTGGTCTATGTACGCTACTTTTAACGCAAGTATTAAGCTGGTCGGACATCAAAAAAGAACAGGGAGCGTGGGATACATTAGTCTGGTTTGCCGTTTTGGTTATGATGGCAACCTTCTTAAATGATTTAGGCATGATCCCTTGGTTCAGTGATTTGATGAAAGGAACTGTTAGTCATATGTCTTGGATAACGGCATTGATTGTACTAGCTGTTGCGTATTTTTATTCTCACTACTTTTTTGCAAGTAACACGGCTCATGTCAGCGCTATGTACGCAGCATTTTTATCTGTTATCGTGGCTGCTGGTGCGCCTCCGTTACTGTCAGCATTAATTTTAGCGTTCTTTAGCAATTTATTTGGCTGTTTAACCCACTACGGCAGTGGACCGGCACCGGTGTTCTTCGGTAGTGGATATGTAACACAGCAAAAGTGGTGGTCGCTCGGCTTTTTAATTTCAATTATTCATATTATTATTTGGATTGGAATTGGCGGATTGTGGTGGAAACTGCTAGGTCTATGGTAAAAAAACAGTGGCGCAGGCCACTGTTTTTTTTATGCTTCAGCCCAAACGGATACGGAGCCGCCATTTACAGGAAACTGGCCGTAGCCGTCTTCTTCAATCACAACTTGATCTTCTCTATTATTTGTGAAGTCAATCCAAGTTTGTCCACGTCGGTGTTCGCCGACGAACATTCTCTTTTCACCATCTTCGCCGTTTGAAATCACCACAGCGCATCCAGACTTCTCAAATTCTTCTACACCATGCCTTACCCATCCAATGGTATTGGGGTGATCAAAATAATCGTCTTGCTGCCCGTATGCTTTGTCATAGCGTACATATAAGAGAGAAGAAATATCTTCTTCTTTTCCCTCAATGGGATGCTCTCCTCCTATCCCGAAATAGTCTCCGTAAAACACACAAGGATAGCCGTCTTCACGAAGTAAAATTAAAGCGTACGCACTTTGTTTGAACCAATCTTCTACCCACGATTCTAAAGATTCATTTGGCTGAGAGTCATGATTATCTACAAATGTGACAACATTCAAAGGGTGTGTCTTGACTAAGGTATCATCAAAAATTGTGGTTAAATCAAACTCTCTTCCTTGCTGAGAGGCTTCATGCAATTTATAATGCAGTGATACGTCAAATAAATCAATTTGATAATCAATCACGTCTAGGAATTCCTGGCAGGCTGTTAACTCTGGATTCCAAAACTCTCCCACAAAATAAAATGGCTTTTCTTGAGAAGAGGACAATTCGTGAGCAAACTCTTTAATAAAATCATGGTTAATATGTTTAATGGCGTCTAATCGGTAACCGTCGCACTGCAGGGTATCCGCTAACCATTTTCCCCATTTAATCATTTCTTCCCGAACTTCAGGGTGATCATAGTCAATATTCGCAAACATTAAATAATCGTAGTTGCCAAACTCTTGATCGACATTTTCGTTCCAGCTTTTGTTTTCTCCGACAATACGAAAAACACCTTCTTTTCCGTTTTTATCATCATAATCAGTGCCATTAAAATGATTAAAGTTCCATTTAAAAGAAGAATATTGATCGCCGCGCCCTTCAAACGTAAACTTTGTCCATCCTTCAATTTCAAAAGGTTCAGAAATCTCTTCTGTCCGGTTCATAGGGTCTACTTCAATGACGTGGAACGTTTCTTTTTCATCCGCTGCTGCTTTATGATTCATCACAATATCCACATAGACATTAATCCCATGATTATGACAGGCCTCAATGGCTTCATGAAGCTCTTGCTTGGTTCCATACTTTGTACGAACAGTTCCCTTTTGATTAAACTCTCCAAGATCATATAAGTCGTAAACGCCATAGCCATTATCCTCTGATGAAACACCTTTTGTAACCGGGGGAATCCATACGGAATCAATTCCTTGTTCTTTTAGTTGAGGAGCGAGCTCTTTGAGGCGTTTCCAATGCTCGCCATCAGCTGGCACATGCCATTCGAAAAATTGCATAATTGTATGATTCCGTTCCAAGTTAAATCATCCTCCTTTTAAATAAAAAGATATAATCGCTCACAGATAGTTCTTTAGAATCAAATGAGAATTTGATTATATTTTTTCTTTTAACGTTCCTGTTATCCCTATTCTTTAAACCTTTTTCAACATATGAAGCTTAAGAAAATCTTAAGATTTTCTCTTCTTTTTTCTTAAGAAATACAGTTTACAATAAAACCCATAGACGAAATGACCCATGATATACTTTTGAAAGGAGCGTGAGAAATCAATGAACGAATATATGGTTTTAGTTGTAGACGATGAGCAAGAAATCCGTAATGGTATTGCTATTTATTTAAAAAATGAAGGTATTAAAGTCTTTACGGCCAAAGATGGAATCGAAGCCATAGAGATACTAAATAAAGAAAAAGTTCACTTAATTATTCTTGATATTATGATGCCAAGGCAAGATGGCATTTCAACGACGTTTAAAATCCGCGAACAAAAAAATATCCCGATTATTATGCTGAGTGCGAAAAGCGAAGATGCCGATAAAGTGCTCGGTCTGCAAGTAGGAGCAGATGATTATGTGATAAAACCTTTTAATCCATTAGAACTGATAGCAAGGGTTAAATCACAGTTAAGAAGATATGTGACATTAGGTACATATGAAGAAACAAAAACGATTGATATCCGAGGTCTTGTACTTGATATTGAGGCTAAGTCCGTTACTCTTGATGGGGAGTTCATTAAGCTGACTCCCATTGAGTATAAAATTGTAGAGTTATTAATGAAAAATGCAGGCAGAGTTTTTTCCATACATGATATTTATGAACGCGTATGGAATGAACCAGGCTACAACGCAGAAAATACAGTAGCGGTGCACATTAGAAAAATAAGAGAAAAAATTGAGTTTGAACCAAAAAATCCGAGATATTTGAAGGTTGTGTGGGGAATTGGATATAAAATGGAAAAATAACATTATTTCAGCTATAGGGATTATCTTGTTTTTATTTGGTTTAGGAGCAACCATTTCTTCTATTAGTAACGTAAATAATTTATTGAAAGTGAATTATTTACAAAAGAGCACCTATGTAAAATCAGGAGACTTTCAAAAAGAAATAGATCGTTTTACAAATGATCTTTACCTTTTAGAATTGACATCCAAAAATAAGAATACCGTTAATGCAAATACGATAACAGAAGAAGAAATCGAGTCGTATCGATATGCAGAAGGAACCTTAACAGAACAAGTACAAAATGTACATGATAAATATAAAGAAAAAATAGAAGACGCTAAGCAAGCAAAGAGCAAGAAGGTTGAAGATGCCTATGTAAAGCAGCAGGATATAGAAATTAAAAACATTCAAAAAAAGTTTCAAGATGATCAATTTGTTCGAGAGGAAATAGCAAAAAACAAAGAAAACCAAATAAAAAAAGTTTATGATGAAGCTTTCGATGGGCAAAAAACATTATCTCAATATAAAAAAGATATCATCTATTACCTAAAAAATACAGACACAAACAAAGTATATACCAACATCCAAAATGCAAGTAAAGAAGATGTTAATCAATTAGTAAAAAAGAAAAATATATTATATAAACATGACTATTCCGCTCAATCACCTCTTGTATTTCAACAAGACGAATACGAAAATTTATCATTAAGCAGTGAGACAGACTTAGAGATTCCAACCCGGTATTTAAAGCAGGAGTTTACGGGTATAATTGCTGTTCCTGAAAAAGAAGCCTTCATTAGTCCTTTGTTTGATGAGTATAACTATTATCATTATCAAAATGTAGCATTTCTCGTGTATGCATCGTCAGGGATAATAGCTCTGTTAATAGTTTACTTTATTTATAAAAAAACAATAACCGAATGTTTAAAAGAAATAACAAGACAAACTGCAGTACAGAGGATTTATAAAAAAGTACCTTTAGATATTTGTATAATTGTTTTTCTTTTGTACTCATTTTTTACATTAAGTCTAGTTCTGAACAGCTATCCAGCTTCTTTATTAGAATCATATAAGCATGTTGCTACGTTCTTCTTTTTCATGATAGCAATATCTATAGCTATTTGCCTATGGGCATTTCAAGTATTTCTGCTGCTTCAGCGTATGTGCACAATAGATTATATAGAAGAAGAGTATAAAAGAACATGTGTTTATCAAGTAATTTATTTTCTTCAATCTATTTTTATTATTAGGCATATAGGCATGCATATAGTGATTGTAGTACTGCTGTTAGTTTTTGCGGTGTTTGCTGTTGCGGCTCTATTGATCAGTTCCTCAAGCTTTATACCAGAATTGGCCTCATTGTACTTAGTTGTTGGCGGTGTTGTAGGAGTGATTACCTTGATACTACTTATGATACGAATTGATTATTTGAATAAAATTATTATTTCAATTGATCAAATTGCCACAGCTGAGTGGAAAGAGCCGTTACCTATCAAAGGAAAATCAGCTTTGACTCAAGCAGCCATAAATGTAAATCATATTCAGCAGCAAATTCAAAAATCTCAGCATGTTCAAGTTAAAAGTGAACGCTTAAAGACAGAGTTAATTACAAACGTTAGTCATGATTTGAGAACACCATTGACGTCTATTATGACATATACAGCATTGCTGAAGTCGCAAGATCTTACTTCCGACGAACAAAACGCTTACGTTGAAATTATTGACCGGAAATCCAAACGTTTGCAGACACTTATTGATGATTTATTTGAAGTCTCAAAAATGGCGAGTGGAAATGTAGAATTGCATAAAGACAAAATTGATATTAACCAGCTTCTTCACCAGGCTTTGGCGGAATATGATGAAGCCATTAAAGATTCGACTTTGCAATTTCGTATTCAATCTTTCGAAAATCCTATATTTGCTACGGTAGACGGTCAAAAATTATGGAGAGTATTTGACAACTTGATAGGGAATATATTGAAATATTCACTTGAGCAAACGCGCGTCTATATTTCTGTTCAAGAAATAAATGACCAAGTGAAATTAACGTTCAAAAATGTAAGTAAATATGAATTAAACGAGCAGGCAGATGAGCTGTTTGAACGTTTTAAAAGAGGGGACACCTCAAGACAAACTGAAGGCTCCGGACTTGGGTTAGCTATTGCTAAGTCTATTATTGATTTACATGGAGGAGAATTAAATATTAAAATTGACGGAGATTTATTTAAAGTAACGATTACGCTCTAATTTAAGGGAATATAAATGCGGATACCTACTAAAAAAGAGAAGCAATCTCATTATGCTGGTTGCTTCTCTTTTTTTAGTGTTCTTAATTTTATTCCGCAACCGCAAAGCATACTATGTTTTAGTATTTTTATTTCTCTATGGCACTGAGTGCATCTTATTTCTTGTCCAGTCATTTCTTCATCCCTTCCTCTTTTTACAAGAATTTAAATAAGTATCCATAAAATATGGATACTTATTTGTTGATAAAATGTTAAACTAATTGAGAATAAACGAGAATATATAATGAGAAAAATAACTCTGTATTTTCATTTGAAAAACAAATAAATTTATTTTACTTGCTGCGGAACAGATAATCCTAAGCCATCGGCAATGCGTTTTCCATACTCTGGATCGGCTTTGTAGAAGTGTTGAATCTGACGCAGTTTAATTTCTTCTTTTTCTACAGGCTTCATAGCTTCAACGATGTTTGCAACTAGGCGTGTACGCTCGTCTTCGCTTAGAAGGCGGTATAAATCACCTGCTTGCGTGTAATGATCGTTACGATCATATGCGACACTATCAGCAACGCCTGAAACAGGGTATGCCGCTTGTTTGTTTTTATGAGATTCTGTCGGGCCGCCAAAGCTGTTTGGCTCATAGTAAACAGAGCGGCCGCCGTTATCATCAAAGCGCATTTGACCGTCACGCTGATAGTTATTTACTTCGCTACGCGGGCGATTAATCGGTAGCGCTTGATGATTAGCGCCAACGCGATAGCGATGTGCATCGCTGTATGCGAATAGTCGACCTTGTAGCATTTTATCGGGTGATACGTCAATTCCCGGTACAAGCGTTCCAGGTGAGAATGTAGCTTGCTCCACTTCTGCAAAATAATTTTCTGGATTGCGATCCAAGACCATGCGACCCACTTCAATTAGCGGATAATCTTTTTGTGACCAAACCTTTGTGACATCAAACGGATCAAAGCGATACGTATCAGCATCTTCTAATGGCATAATCTGAACGTACAGCTTCCATGAAGGGAAATCGCCTTTTTCAATAGCATTAAATAAATCTTCAGTATGATAATCTGGATTTTCACCAGCTAGCTTTGCGGCTACGTCTGGAGAGAGGTTTTTCACGCCTTGCTCTGTTTTAAAGTGATACTTCACCCAAACGCCATCTCCTTCAGCATTAACCCACTTAAATGTGTGGCTGCCAAATCCATGCATATGGCGCAAAGTTGCTGGGATACCGCGGTCAGACATCAAAATAGAAACTTGATGCAAAGATTCAGGAGACAGGGACCAGAAATCCCAAACGGCCGTCGGATTTTTTAAATGCGTGCGTGGATCGCGTTTTTGGGTATGAATAAAGTCAGGAAATTTAATCGCATCTCGGATGAAAAATACAGGTGTATTATTTCCGACTAAGTCGTAGTTTCCTTCTTCTGTATAAAATTTAACAGCAAATCCACGAGGGTCGCGAACAGTATCTGCTGAGCCGTTTTCACCAGCTACTGTTGAAAAGCGAACAAATAGAGGTGTACGTTTTCCTACTTCAGAAAGGAAAGCTGCTTTTGTATAGGCAGAAACATTGTTTGTGACTTCGAAATAACCGTGGGCACCGGCGCCTTTTGCGTGTACTACACGTTCAGGAACACGCTCTCGGTTAAAATGGGCTAATTTTTCTAAAAGGTGAACATCTTGAATTAAAGTAGGGCCGCGTGAACCAGCGGTCATCGAATTTTGATTATCTCCAACCGGAGCTCCCCAACTAGTTGTTAGGTTATTCTTGTTTGTTGTCATCTTAGAACCACCTCTTATTTAAATTTTATTATGTTAGAAATAATAATAACATTTTCAAATAAAAAATCAATACTATTTTATAATTATTATAATTTAACTCGTTAATTTTGAGATGTAGTCAACGGTGGATATACATGTGAAGTGTACGAACTATTTTTGAAATTTTCTGTATAGTATATTTAGTTTAATAATAAAAATGCCTGATGTACAATTATTTTAACCGGCTATTACTACATCAAAAACACGCTTGCTTATATAAGCAAGCGTGTTGGTTTTATATATTTTGTGATAAGTTTGCTTTCGCTGCTAGCTCAGCCTGAGGCGTGCGCCAAAGCTGTGTCCATTTTTGAATCGCAGCAATCATAATAATGAGACCGAGTATAAGCATGATGATAGAAAGAGTTGCATTTAATATGCTGTAACCTGCCGCAGCTTCATTTAAATACACATTCTTAACCATCCAATAACCCGCATAGTTAACCGTTACGTAAAGGTAGGCTAGTGGAATAAGGCAAGTAAGCATATAGGAGCGTTTATCTGCAATTTTAAGAATAACGGTTGCTCCAATAATTAAACCAATGGATGCCATTAACTGATTCGATACGCCGAACAGCGCCCAAACAGAGCCAATGTCCCCCGAGAACAATAAGTACCCCCACATAAAACAGGCCAGGGCACTTGCAAAAATTGACCCGGGAAGCCAGTCAACTCGCTTCAACGGCTTATAAAATTCACCGAAAAAGTCTTGAATTAAATAGCGGGAAACACGTGTACCAGCGTCGATAGCAGTTAAAATAAACACTGCTTCAAACATAATGACAAATTGAAAAAAATAGGAAGATAGGTGGCTGAACCAAGGAATTTCCGTGAAGATATACGTCATTCCTACAGCCAGTGTAACAGCGCCGCCTGTACGGCCTTCTAAGTTTAGGCCTATCTCTTGACTAAGCTGAGGAAGAGCTGTCACGTTCATGCCGAGTGTTTTGAACACTTCAGGTGTAGAGTTGATTGCAAAATAGTCTCCAGGATGTAAAGCTGTTGCGGCAATTAATGCCATAATTCCTACTAAACATTCGACTAACATAGCGCCGAAGCCTACAACTTTAATATCACTCCAACGGTCGAGCATCTTAGGTGTAGTTCCTGAACCAACAAATGCATGGAATCCGGAAATAGCCCCGCAGGCGATCGTAATGGAAATGAACGGCCATACAGGTCCCGCCAAAATAGGGCCGCCTCCGTGAATAAATTCAGTAACTGCAGGAAATGGAATTGCTGGGTTTACGAAAAACACGCCTACAATCAGCGCGATAAAGACACCAATTTTCATAAAGCTGCTTAAGTAATCTCGAGGTGCTAAAAGAAGCCAAACGGGCAAGGCCGCTGCAAAAAATGCATAAACGGGAAGAATAATTGAAAGTGTTTTAATATCTAGTGTTAAAAAATCCCCTAGAGCAGTTCCTTGAATATAAGGACCGCTAAATACGGCAATTAAAATTAAAATGAAGCCGACGGTAGAAGCCGCTTTTAAATTACCGGTTTTTTTGTGGTAAATACCTACCCCCATCGCAATCGGAATCGTAATTCCAACAGCGAATGTGCCCCAAGGGTTTTTCTCAAGTGCGTGTAACACGACCATAGATAGACCAGCCATGGTGATGGTAATGATAAAGAGCATGGCTAAGCCTGTACAAAAACCAGCGATAGGACCCAGCTCTTTTTTAGCCACTTCTGAAAGCGACTGGCCTTTCTGGCGCATAGATGCAAATAACACAACTGCATCGTGAACGGCTCCTCCGATTACAGCTCCTATTAAAAGCCAGAGTAGTCCGGGCAAATAGCCGAACTGAGCTGCTAAAATAGGCCCAACAAGCGGACCCGCAGCTGCAATAGCTGCAAAATGATGACCAAATGTTACCCATCGGTTGGTTGGCACATAATCTTTTCCATCTTCAAGCTCATGTGCTGGCGTTTTTTGCGCATCGTTTAGTTTCAAGACTTTAACAGCCATGAATGTTCCATATAGCCGATACGCAATCATTAAAATACAGATAGATCCAATAACAATCGTAACCGCATTCATTACAAATCCCCCTATCCCTTAGTTGTCTGATGTTTGTACTACTACACAACGTTATGTAATTGTGTGTTCCCCTTACAACTTTCATTATAAAAGAAGAAAGCGCTTTTATCACCAATTTTTCCCTTAATTATTTAAAAAATTAGAAAGTTCAAATTCTCCTTGAAAAACTATAAGACTTTTCACATAATCTCTGCTATAATTTTAAAAAAAATTAGTACGCATTTAGGTGTTTTTAGTTAGGGAGATGAAAAGAGTGAACTATCGTCAAGAGTTACAAAATAGTAAGCGTATTGTAGTCAAAGTAGGGACATCTACTTTGACCTATGATAATGGAGATATTAACTTAGCACGCATTGAAAAACTAGCGCGTGTGTTATCAGATTTAATGAACGCAGGAAAAGAAGTTGTACTTGTTACATCAGGTGCTGTTCAAGTGGGAGTGAAAAAACTAAAGTTAAAAGAAAAGCCAACTTCTATTCGTGAAAAACAAGCGGCAGCCTCTGTCGGCCAATGTGAGCTTATGCATATTTATAGTAAATTTTTTGGTGAGTACAGCCACATTGTTGGTCAAGTTCTTTTAACGAAAGATGTAATTGAGGATGAACATGTACGCAATAACGTTGTGAACACGTTTGAAAAATTAATTGAAGATAGAGTCATTCCTATTGTGAATGAAAATGATACAGTGGCCATCGATGAGATTGAAAACATCGTGCGTTTTGGCGATAATGATAATTTATCTGCTATTGTTTCAGTTTTGATTCATGCGGATTTACTCGTTATTTTATCTGATATTGACGGTTTCTTTGATTCAGATCCCACAAAAAACCCTAACTCTAAATTAATGAAAGTAATAGATGGCATTACACCGGAACTTGAGAATTTTGCTGGAGATAGCGGAACTGACGTTGGAACAGGCGGAATGGTCACAAAGCTTACCGCTGCTAAAACGGCTACGAATGCAGGCGTGAGCTTAATTCTAGCAAATGGTAAAGAGCCAAGTATTTTGCGCGATATTATTGAAGGCCAAGAAATTGGAACGTTATTCTTAAAACAAGCTGAAGGAGTATTGAAATGAGTGAATTACAGCTTAAAGGAAAGTACGCAAAAGAAGCCTCTTATTTCTTAGGAAATGTAACGAGCGAACAAAAGCGGCAAGCGCTTTATAAAATGGCGGCTGCTTTATTGGATCAACAAGAAGCGATTTTAAAAGCAAATGAATTAGACGTAGAAAAAGCGGTTCAAAAAGGTACATCAAAAGCGATGTTAGATCGTCTATCTTTAAATGAAGACCGGATTCATGGAATGGCAGACGGACTGCGCCAAGTAGCTGCACTTGCTGATCCAGTAGGAGAAGTCTTGTCTATGAACAAACGACCAAATGGCTTACAAATTGGGCAGCAGCGTGTACCTATTGGTGTTATAGGAATTATTTACGAAGCGCGTCCAAACGTTACATGTGATGCAGCCGGTTTATGCTTAAAAGCAGGAAATGCGGTTATTTTGCGCGGAGGCAGCGAGGCTTTTTATTCAAATCAAGCGATCGTTTCCGTGTTGTCTCAAGCTGCGGCAAGTGCAGGGTTGCCTGAGCACAGCGTACAGCTTATTGAAGATACATCAAGAGAAACAGCACTGGAGTTAATGAAACTAAATGAATATATCGATGTATTAATTCCTCGAGGCGGTGCTGGTTTAATTGAAGCAGTGGTGAAAAATGCCACGGTTCCCGTTATCGAGACAGGCACGGGGAACTGCCACATTTACGTTGATGAAGAATATGATTGTGATATGGCGACCGATATTGTCATTAATGCAAAGACATCTCGTCCAGCGGTGTGTAACTCAGCTGAAAAGCTGATTATTCATCAGCGGGCGGCCCGTGAATTTTTACCGATTATTGTTCAAGCGCTACGAGAAAAAGATGTAGAAGTACGCGGTGATGAACGTGCTCTAGCAATCGTTCCAGATCTCGTTCCAGCAGGGGATCAGGATTGGAAAAAAGAATATTTGGATTTTATCATGGCAGTTAAAATCGTAGATGATATTGATAAAGCGATTTCTCATATTAACGTTCATAGTTCATATCACTCTGAAGCGATTGTAACAACAAATTATGCTCATGCGCAGCGTTTTTTACAGCGCGTTAATTCAGCCGCTGTTTACGTGAATGCTTCGACTAGGTTTACGGACGGAGAAGAGTTTGGTTTCGGGGCAGAAATCGGCATTAGTACACAAAAACTTCATGCACGTGGACCAATGGGATTAAAGGAATTAACAACGTTAAAATATATTATTTACGGAAATGGACAAATTCGATAAAAAAGAAGCCTAAGGCATATGCCCAGGCTTCTTTTATTTCCATATATGTTCAATTTCTTCAAGTGACTTTCCTTTTGTTTCTGGAACCCACTTCCATATAAACAAAAATGAAGCGATACACATAGCCATGAAGGATAAAAATGTAAAAGATCCTCCAGCCTTATTCCAAAGGATAGGAAAAAACTGAGACACAAACCAATTAGCTATCCACAAGAAAAACGTGGAAATAGACATCGCATAGCCTCTCACGTGATTAGGGAAAATTTCAGAAATTACAACCCATACAACTGGCCCCATAGAAATATTAAAAAGAAATAAATAAAAAACAATAAGTAAACTAGTAGTCAAGCCCTCAGTACCTTGTGAATGAAATCCAAAAGAAACGAGAAGCTGTGTAACAGCCATACCAGCTGTCCCAATAAGTAATAAAGCTTTGCGGCCAATCCGGTCGATAAGCCACATGGAACAAAGAACGCCTAAAAAGGCAGCTACACCAATCATAGACGTAACCAGAAGCGATAAATCTCCTTTCGCTCCAGCTGCTTCAAAAACTTGCGGTGCGTAATAAATAATGGCATTGATTCCGAGGAGCTGTTGAAATGCTGCAAGTAGAATACCAATGAGCAAAGCTTTTCGAAGACCTGTCTCTTTAAAAAGTGAAAGAGAAGCCAACTGATTTTCTTTTAACGATTGTTCAATAAGATAAAGCTCTTGGCGTGCAATGTGTGTACCATTGATTTTAATTAAAATATTCATAGCTTCTGAAGTCCGGTTTGCTTTTACCAGCCACCTCGGACTTTCAGGAACGGGAGAAAGGATAAGAAGAAATAAAAGAGCTGGAATGCCAGAAGCACCGATAATGTAGCGCCACCCTGTAGAACTCTGCCAAGCGTCTTCTCCAATAGACAAAATGTAGTCATTTACAAAATAGACAGAGACAATTCCAACGGCAACAGCAAATTGATAAAGAGAGCCTAAGCGGCCACGCATGTGCGGAGGGGCTATTTCAGAAATATAGGTAATAGAAAGAACAGAAGCCATGCCAATGCCTAGCCCTCCAATAATCCGAGAAATAATAACAAAAGAGATAGATAGAGATAGCGCTTGCATAATTGCAGAGACGATAAATAAAGAAGCTGCTAAAAGCAAGATGCTCTTTCTACCGAATCGGCCACTCAGCTTTCCTGAAGCAAATACTCCAACAGCACCACCGAGTAGCAGGCTAGATACAACAAACCCTATCATCATTGGACTGAGCTTAAAATGAGATTCTATTAACCCAATAGCTCCTGAAATAACAGCCGTGTCATAGCCATACAGCAACCCTCCAAAAGCAGCTGCGCATGAAATGAAAATAACGAAAAATAGATTTCCTTTTTGCTCCTTATACTCGTCAGAAGTGACTTTTACTATCCCCATATAAATTCCTCCTTTGAATCGCGGTCACTATTTTAATTTTAAAAAACGTTATACGTAAAACGTTTTCATAAAAGATGTTTTTATGTTAAATTAAAAATTGTAAATAATCAAACTATTTTAGGGCTTTTAATATGAATCATATACGTTTTGTTATTAATCAATAGGGAAGAAAATAGGGGGAAGAGAAATATGGCGTTTATGCAATGTGATTTTTTTTCAGAAGTATTGCAACTAAGTACCTCAATGAACGTTCTAATACCGCAGCAAACAAAATCTCAAATTGGTTTGAAAACCAATACAAGAAGTGATAAACACCCTACGCTCTATTTATTACACGGTCTTTCTGATGATCATACGATATGGATGAGAAGAACTTCAATTGAACGCTATGCCTCGGAGTTAGGAATTGCAGTTGTAATGCCGAATGTAGATCGTAGCTTCTATAGAGATATGGCTTATGGAAAGAAGTATTGGACGTTCGTAACAGAAGAGCTTCCTCAACTAGCTAGAGCATTCTTTCCGTTATCAGAAAAAAGAGAAGATAATTTTGTAGCTGGTCTTTCTATGGGAGGATACGGTGCTTTAAAATGGGTGCTTCGCAAACCACATCAATTTTCTGCAGCGGCCAGTTTATCAGGAGTGATGGACGTCGAAGGGCTTGGAGAACGAGGAGAAGTTCAGTTTTTAGATTATCCTTTGATTTTTGGTATGCCTCCTATTATTCGACCTGAAGATGATCTTTTCTGGCTGCTTGAAAATCGACGGCGCTATGGAGAAGTGACTCCGCGTATTTATCAATGCTGTGGAACGGAAGATTTTTTATATGAGGAAAATAAGCGCTTTTCCGAGAGATGTAAGCAGGAGCCTATTTGTTTTACATATGAAGAAGGAAAAGGAAGTCACGACTGGGCATACTGGGATCAAAAAATTCAAGATGTGTTAAAATGGCTGTTTAGTGAGAAATAGGGCAGGTAGTTTTCGATGGTTCCGACTTCTAGTAGTATAATAAAGAAAAATGTGTACTTAGTCGATGGACTACAAGGAAATGGGAGTCGGTACGAATGGGGAGAAAAAAAGTCACGATTACAGAAGTAGCAAAAGAAGCGGGTGTTTCGTTAGCCACGGTATCAAGAATTTTCAATAACAAAGAAGGTAAAATTAAAATCAGTGAAAAAACAAAACAAAAAGTACTGAAAGCAGCCGCTCATTTAGGGTATCAGACCAATCCATTTGCGGCAGCTCTGCGGGCCCAAAAAACAGGGATCATCGGGATATTAATTAGAGATTTAAAAGATCCGTTTTTAATTGAATTATTGAAAAAGGTACAGCAACAAGTCCAAAGTCGAGGAATGGATGTTCTTATTGGACATACGGATTACCAAGAAACAACGGCTGGGCGTCAATTAAATGTTATGATGAATCATTGGTTTGATGGGGTTATTTTATTAGACTACATAGCGGCTCAGCATCCATTTGTAGACGTGTTAAACCAATATCAAACGCCATACGTTTCTCTTACAGGAGACGATTCTTCTGCACTTTGGCCAATTGTACATGTAGATGATGAGTTAGGGATGCAATTAGCTGTTGCTCACTTAACGGCCCTTGGTCATAAAAATATAGGTTTCGTTGGAAAAACTGTAAGCGGAGTCGAGCACCGTTTGTCTCTTTTTTATCAGTATGCACCGTCAGCAAATTCAAAGTTTGTGAAAGAAAATATGAATAACCAAGATGAATTATATCAGTTTATGAATGAACTGGCTCATCATCCAGAGCCCCCAACTGCGCTTATTTGTGCCACGGATTACATTGCTCTGAAAGCGATACACTGTGCGTGGCAAAACGGGCTTCATGTTCCGGAAGATTTATCTATTATAGGGTTCGATGATATTACAGAAGCTAGTGAAGCACATCCTCCATTAACAACTATCCGTCAACCGATGGAAGAAATGGCTGAAAAAGCAGTAAATCTCTTACTTCAGCAAATTCAGAATCAGCAAGAAATAAATCAGGTACAGCATAAAATGGCACCTGTATTAGTAGAGCGTGAGACCACAAAACGTATGAATTGATAAGGAATGTATATACTATTCCTGAAAGTGTGAGACAAAAAGTCCACACTTTTTTGCATTAACCATTGCGTCTACTTCCCTCTTTCTTATACACTGTATGCTGTAGGGGAAAAAACCAAGCTTTAATATGTTTGGAGCGATTTGATGACACAACAAAAATTAGATAAATATGAAATTATGGATGTTAGCTTACTAGCAGGTAAAATTATGTTAGAAAGCGGAGCAGAAACGTATCGAGTAGAAGATACAATGATGCGGATTGCAGCGTCTTACGGTATAAAAAAATCCCACAGCTATGTGACACCAACAGGGATTATGTTTTCACTTGAAACGAAAGAACCAACGAAAACGAAATTGATTCGTATTTCCGAACGAACGACAGATTTAAAAAAAGTAACCATGGTAAATAGCGTCTCAAGAACAATCAGTCAAGGAAACATTTCTCTTGAGGAAGCATATGAAATGCTACAAGAAATTGAAGCAACGAACGTAGCCTTTCCACTATGGGTTCAACTTGCAGCTGCATCCATCTCTAGCGGATGCTTTTTAATCATGTTTCAAGGTCTATGGACGGACTTTATTCCAGCTATGTTTTCAGGAGGTCTCGGATTTTTGACCGTGGTGTATTTCCATCGTCTTATTCCGATTCGCTTTTTTGCTGAGTTTACCGCTTCGTTAGTTATTGGACTTTTATCAGCTCTTTTAGTGGCTTCAGGACTGGGCACACAAATTGATAAAATTATTATTGGATCGGTCATGCCTCTCGTTCCTGGTTTATCCATTACTAATGCAGTGCGAGATTTAATGGCGGGACATTTACTGTCTGGATTATCAAAAGGAGCAGAAGCGTTTCTGACGGCATTCGCTATTGGTGCAGGTATTGCCATTGTATTTACGCTTCTATAGAAGGGAGGCATCATATGCATATCGTAGAGCAGATAATCACAAGTTTTATTGCTTCAGCAGCATTTGGGATCATTTTTAATGTTCCACGTGAATCATTATTAAAAAGTGGCTTTGTCGGAATGATTGGCTGGCTCATTTACTATTTGATGACATTCTATGGCGTAGATGAAATTCCAAGCACAGTTGCATCGGCTTTCTTTATTGCTATCATTAGTCAAATTTACGCAAAAATTTATCGCACGCCGATCATTATTTTCACCGTAGCAGGCATTATTCCACTAGTTCCAGGAGGAACAGCATACGATGCCATGCGTAACTTTGTAGAAAATAATTATAATGAAGCGATTAGTCTTGCAGCGAAGGCCTTTATGATTTCAGGTTCAATTGCCATTGGTATTGTATTTTCTGAAGTCATTAACCAAATCATTCGCCAATCTAAATTAAATGCCAAAGCAAAATATCGACCGTAGAGAAGCAAGCTCAACTAAGAGCGGGCTTTTTTTATGGAAAAATAAAGAGATCCTTTCTTTTTTGTCACAAGAAAGTCACGTTTTAGTCTAAAAACGTTCAAAAAATGTACGTGCACAGCTAAGAAAATCGACTATACTATGTAAATAGAAAGAGAGACATTACATATGTATGTGAAACATTGAGCATATTTCTCGAATTATTATGCTCAATGTTTCACAATATAAGTAAAATATGCTCAGTAATGAGCAAAGTATTTATGGAAATGATGAATGTTCTTATATATGAAAGGAGAAAGAAGATGGATACAGTCATACTATCACGCATTCAATTTGCATCAACGACGCTGTTTCATTTTATCTTTGTACCGCTATCTATAGGCCTTGTCTTTTTAGTAGCGATCATGGAAACGATGTACGTAGTAAAAAAAGATGAACAGTATAAGAAGATGGCTAAGTTTTGGGGACATTTGTTCCTGATTAACTTTGCTGTCGGAGTTGTAACAGGTATTTTACAAGAATTTCAGTTTGGCATGAACTGGTCAGAGTACTCACGGTTTGTAGGAGATGTATTCGGTGCGCCGCTAGCTATTGAAGCACTGCTAGCATTTTTTATGGAGTCCACTTTCCTCGGGCTATGGATTTTCGGATGGGATCGTTTGCCTAAATGGCTGCACTGTTTGTGTATTTGGCTTGTTAGTCTAGGTACTATTTTTTCAGCATTCTTTATTTTAACGGCTAATTCTTTTATGCAGCATCCAGTCGGAATGGAGCTGAATAATGGTCGTTTAGAAATGAATGACTTCTTTAAATTATTAACAAACGGTCAGCTTTGGGTTGAATTCCCTCATACAATTTTAGGTTCATTTGCAACAGGCGCCTTTTTTATTACGGGTGTCAGTGCCGTTATACTCTTGAAGAAAAAACATTTGGCTTTTGCCAAAAAATCGTTTCAAGTTGCCATCATTGTAGGGTTAGTTTCGGGTGTAGGAATTGCGTTATCTGGGCATGAACAGGCCGGATACTTAGTTAAAACACAGCCGATGAAAATGGCAGCAAGTGAAGGGTTATGGGAAAACAGCGGAAGTCCAGGTGCCTGGACGGTAACGGCAAATATTCATCCTGATGAAAAGAAAAATACGAGTGAAATCAAAATACCTTATTTATTAAGCTTTTTATCATACGGAAAATTTTCAGGTTCTGTTCCTGGAATGAATGAGCTGCAGCAGCAGTATACGGAAAAATATGGAGATGGAAATTATATTCCACCCGTTCGGACAACGTTTTGGAGTTTCCGCATTATGGCTGTTCTAGGTGGGGTATTATGTGCATTAGGTATTTGGGGCACGTACTTACTTTCTCGCAAAAAGCTTCAAGAAAGCAAACTATTTTTACGTATTATGACGATTGCAATTGCCTTTCCGTTCCTTGGAAGCTCAGCAGGTTGGATTATGACAGAGATTGGTCGTCAGCCTTGGGTTGTATTTGGCTATATGAAAACCGAAGATGCTGTTTCTCCTGGTGTAACAGCAGGTGAATTGTTGTTCTCTATCATCTCATTTTCGTTCTTTTATTTAATTTTAGCCGTGATTATGGTGTTCCTGTTTGTTAAAGAAATTAAAAAAGGTCCAGATCATGATCACGAAGAACATACAAAAGTGGTATCAACGGATCCGTTTACAAAGGAGGGATACAATGTTTTCTCTTAATGAATTCTGGTATTTGCTAGTATCCGTTCTTTTTGTGGGTTTTATCTTTTTAGAAGGCTTTGATTTTGGGATTGGAATGGTGTCTCGTTTTTTAGGAAGAAACGACTTAGAGCGACGAGCTTTTATTAATACAATCGGTCCTTTTTGGGATGCAAATGAAGTTTGGCTAATTTCAGCAATCGGTGCTATGTTTGCCGCTTTTCCAAACTGGTATGCAACGCTATTAAGTGGGTCATATGTTCTTTTTGTTCTTCTTTTGCTTTCCCTTATCGGACGCGGAGTAGCATTTGAATTTCGAGGAAAAGTCGAAAAACAAGCGTGGAAAAATGCATGGGATTGGGTTATATTCTTTGGAAGTCTTTTTCCACCGCTCATTTTTGGTATCTTATTTTCAGCGTTAATGAAAGGACTGCCTGTTGAAAGCAACATGCAAATGAACGCTGGCTTTTCGGATATTGTTAACTTATATACGATAACAGGTGGCGTTACATTAACAATGCTTTGCTTATGGCACGGACTCATTTTTGCGACAATCCGTACGATGGACGACATTAGAGATCGTTCACGAAACGTTGCTATGAAGCTTTTGCCTGTTAATGCCTTGTTGCTTCTTATTTTTTCAGGCATGACGTTTTTTGAAACAGATTTATTCAGTAACCATAGCCGCTTGATGCTATATACATTTTTTATCGGTTTTTTCGTGTATTTACTAGCAGGATTTTTCCTTACACGTAAAAAAGACGGATGGGCATTTGCTATGTCTGGCTTAATTTTGATTTTATCAATTTCCTCTATATTTGCGGGATTGTTTCCAACCGTGTTGGTTAGTTCAATAAATGAAAGCTATAGCTTAACTATTCATAATGCAGCATCAGGGAATTATTCCTTAAAAATTATGTCTTACGCTGCTATTGCGTTACTGCCTTTTGTATTAGGTTATCAAATTTGGAGCTACTACGTTTTCAGAAAACGTGTAGATCATAAGGAGCATATGGAGTACTAATGGGTAGAAATTTAATGGTTTACAATGGAATAAAAATGGTTCTTGCCATGTTAATAGGGCTTATTACTATTCAAAGTGTAGCCATTATTTTTCAAGCTAAATGGCTTGCCGAAGTAATTACCGCTCTTTTTCATGGTGAAAATTTAACTTCGCAGACAAAAACAATCGGATTGTTTTTGTCTGCCTTTATGGTTCGCCAGATCGTAAGTTTTATAGTAAAAAAAACAGCATATCAATTTGGAGTCAAAACAATTCAGGAACTTCGTTTGACAGTAATGAAAAGCATTTTTGCATTAGGACCGCGCTTTACCAAAAATGAAGGGACAGGAAACTTGGTGACGCTCATCACAACAGGCCTACAGAAGCTTCGCGCTTATCTTGAGCTATTTCTACCTAAACTGGCTGCCATTAGCGTTACGCCTTGGCTAGTACTCGCTTTCGTTTGGTACCACGATCGGCTTTCAGGCATTATTTTACTTGTGACCATGCCAATTTTAATTTTATTTATGATTTTGCTTGGACTGGCTGCACAGAAAAAAATAGATAGTCAATGGAAGACATATCATGTGCTGTCCAATCACTTTGTAGATTCGCTTCGAGGATTAGAAACTTTAACATTTCTCGGGAAAGGTAAGGAACATGCTGAAACGATTGAAAGAGTCAGTGACCGTTATCGAAAAGCAACAATGGGAACGCTCCGAATTGCTTTTTTATCCACGTTTGCTCTTGATTTCTTTACGATGTTATCTATAGCCATCGTCGCTGTTATGCTTGGTTTGCGATTGGTGAATGGTTCGATGACATTAGAGCCTGCACTTATGATTTTATTGCTAGCGCCTGAATACTTTCTACCGATACGAGAAGTAGGAAACGATTACCATGCAACATTGGACGGGAAAGAATCTGGAGATGCATTAATTAAAATTATGAAACAGGCTGAAAAGCCGTCGGCTAAAAAAGAAGATGTTCCTAATTGGACTGAAAGCAGTGAACTTCAATTACGTCATATTACCGTAAAATATGACGAAGAGCATCCACCTTCTCTTGAAGATGTGTCATTGCATGTTAAAGGAAGTAAGAAAATTGGAATCATAGGAAAAAGCGGAGCTGGAAAATCGACGCTTATTGATATACTAAGTGGCTTTGTCAAAGCTACAGAAGGATCTGCTGAAGTAAACGGCGTGCCAATTGATTTATGCTCAGAAGCTTGGCAACAGCAGATTACGTATATCCCTCAGCACCCATTTATTTTTAATGGAACAGTGAAAGAAAATATTGAATTTTATCAGGATAGAGGCGGATCGTATGATTATGAAGATGCTTTAAACAAAGCAGGACTTTTATCTATGATTCAACAGATGCCTAACAAGGAAAATGAAATGATAGGAGATGGAGGACGGCAGCTTAGCGGCGGCCAAGCTCAAAGGGTTGCTCTAGCTCGAGCATTTCTAAGCGATCGCCCTATCATTATGCTTGATGAACCAACAGCACAAGTGGATATCGAAACGGAATATGAATTAAAGCAAGATATTTTAACGATGTTCCAAGAGAAGTTATTTGTTTTAGCTACGCACCGTCTGCATTGGATGAAAGACATGGATCTAATTGTTGTAATAGAGGACGGAAAGGTTGCAGAAGTCGGTAATCATCAAGAGCTGATTCAAAAAAAAGGAGCTTACTATCAATTTTTACATGAAGAGGAGGAGGTATGATGAAATATAAAAGTTGGATATGGCCCTACTTTAAAACATATAAATATCGTATCTTTTCTATTCTATTACTAAGCTTGTTAACGATCGGTTCTGCTTGCGCGCTAATGTTCACGTCAGGTTATTTGATTTCAGCTTCTTCCTTACAGCCAGAAACGATTTTATTGGTGTATGTTCCAATTGTACTTGTACGTACATTTGGTTTAAGTCGAGCAGCCTTTCGTTATGCGGAACGTCTTGTCAGTCATGATTTTATTCTTCGTATTTTAGCTAAAATGCGTACACGTCTTTATCATTTGATTGAACCGTTAATTGCTACATCTCGCTATCGAACAGGAGATGTTTTAGGAGTTTTGGCTGAAGATATTGAAAGTTTACAAGACTTTTTCTTACGTACTATTCTTCCAACAATCTCAGCTGTTATTTTATATGTTATTTCTATTGTAGCTTTAGGATTCTTTAGTCTAAAGTTTGCATGTTTGATTGCCGTCTATTTGTTTGTATTAGTAGTAGTGATGCCGCTTTTTTCACTGTGGCATATGAAGGCCGCCAATCAGCGATATAAGTCGAGCAAAGCACAGTTATACGCCAAAGTCACAGATGGATTTTTAGGAGTTGCTGATTGGGTGTTAAGTGGTCAGAAACAGTCATTTTTTCATTCGTATAACCAAACAGAAAATAAGTTAGACGGCATGGATCGCAAACTTAAATTGTGGATGTATTACAGAGAATTGATTGGCCAAGTTATTGTAGCGGCTTTAATTGTCACAATGATTTGGTTTGGGGCTTCTCTTTTTGCAGACAAAGAGCTTGCAGATGTGTTTATTGCTGCTTTTATTTTGGTGGTATTTCCTTTATCTGAAGCATTGCTGCCAGTATCTAATGCAGTAGAAAAGATTCCTCAGTTTGAAGAATCATTAAATAGAGTACAGGCAATGGAAAAGAACTGGGCAGATATGAATGAAAAGAAAAAACATACTCTTTCTCTACCGTATAAAGGTTCATGGAGTTCGGTTAGCTTAAAAGTCGAACATGTAAGCTTTCGCTATAGTACTGAGGAAGATTCAGTAATTCACGATCTTTCATTTCAAGTCGAGCAAGGGAAAAAAATTGCGATTCTTGGTAAAAGCGGAGCTGGAAAATCGACTCTCTTGAAATTACTTCAAGGCTCCTTATTGCCTACAGAAGGTACAGTTCAACTAAACGGTCAGTCTGTGGCTGAAGTCCGGGAAGATGTATCAAAACTCATCTCTGTATTAAATCAAAATCCTTATTTATTTAATACAAGCGTAGCAAATAATTTATTGCTAGCTAACGAAGAAGCCACAAAAAAAGAAGTAATTGAGGCCATGAAGCAAGTGAATATGCATTCCCTTGTTGAAGGTTTGCACCAAGAATATCAAACGTCGATGCTTGAAACAGGTCAGCGCTTCTCAGGAGGAGAACGTCAGCGGATTGCGTTAGCACGTGTTCTGCTTCAGCATACGCCAATTGTCATCCTCGATGAGCCAACTGCAGGGTTGGATGCTGTGACTGCAAAGCGTTTGTTATCTACCATCTTTGACACTCTTCACGACAAAACCTTAATTTGGGTTACGCACAATTTAGTTGGGATGGAAAAAATGGATGAAATCTTATTTTTACGAGATGGAAAGGTAGCGATTCATGGAACGCATAAAGAATTACTTGCTACGAATAGTCACTATCAAAAGCTATATGAATTGGATCATCCGACAAAAAGCCTTTAGCAAAAGCTAGAGGCTTTTTATTATTTTATAATAAAGTGAAATTCGCCAAGTATGGGTAATGCATCGGACTAAGGAAGACAGCTTGGATTCAAAGAGAGGAGTAGGCGTTTAGCTTTTTTGAAAAAGTGGTAAAACAAGGCAGAGTTCGTTTCTTTCTGTATAACATCGTTTTATTTTAGGGAAAATATATACACATTATGCGAACGAGAGAAGGAAGATACAATGGAACCCATGCTTATACATATCACGCTTGTAGTGGGATTAGGAGTTCTATCTCAGTGGCTGGCTTGGAGATTTAAGCTACCAGCAATTGTTGTGATGTCGATTATTGGGCTACTAACAGGCCCTATTTTAGGTTTAATTGATCCTAAAGCACAGTTTGCGCAACTTTTTGATCCTTTTGTATCTATTGCTGTAGCTGTTATTTTATTTGAAGGTAGCTTGAACTTAGACATGAGAGAGGTAAGGGGAATCGAAAAGCCCGTGTTTCGAATTGTGACACTAGGCGCCATGCTAGCTTGGATTTTGGGTTCTTTAGCTGCTCATTATATAGCGGATTTATCATGGGCAGTAACAATTGTCATCGGAGGACTTTTTATTGTAACGGGTCCAACCGTGATTTTACCTCTTTTACGACAAGCTAAATTAAAGCCAAAACCAGCAGCGATTTTAAAATGGGAAGGTATTATTGTTGATCCATTTGGTGCATTGCTGGCCGTTTTTTCGTTTGAAATTGTTCAATTTTTAGTGCTGAGAGAAGTGAGTGGAAAAACAATTCTCTTTTTCTTTGTGGCTTCTATTATTGCTGTTTTAATAGGGTGGATACTTGGGCGCGGAATAGGGTGGATGTTTCAAAAGGGGCATATTCCAGAGTATTTAAAATCTCCGGTCGTATTTGTTATCGTTATTGCCTGTTTTACAGTAGCTGATGAAATTAAGCATGAAACAGGTCTTTTAGCCGTAACAGCGATGGGGATTACGCTTGCTAATATGCATATTTCATCTATTAGTGATATGCGACACTTTAAAGAGAATATTTCGGTTCTATTAACTTCTACTATTTTCATCATGTTAACCGCTGGACTAACAATGAAGACCATTACTGAAATTTTTCATTGGAATATTATTTTGTTTGTTTTACTTATGCTGTTTATTGTCAGACCTGTTTCCATCTTTTTGTCAACGATAGGAACAGATTTATCTATAAAAGAAAAAATACTCATTGGCTGGATTGCTCCGCGTGGAATTGTGGCATTAACGGTCTCGAGCTATTTTGCGAAAGTACTAATTGACGAAGGGTTTAAAGATGCTTCCATCCTAACAACGCTGACATTTGCTTTAGTATTTGCTACGGTTTGTGCACACGGTTTTTCCCTTTCATGGCTAGCTAAGAGGCTTGATTTATCGATTGGAGAAGAACCCGGTATTTTGCTTGTAGGAAGCAATGGTTTTACAGCTGCCTTTGCTTCAAAGTTAAAACAGCTGGGCTATCCAGTATTAGTTGCTGATTCGTCTTGGGAGCGGCTAAGAGTTGCGCGAAGAGCGGAAGTAGATATTTATCACGGAGAAATTCTAGCTGAGCAAACGGAATATCATCTAGACTTAACTCCTTATGAATACATGATTGCTGCAACTGAGTTAGATGCATATAATGCGCTTGTTTGTACTGCTTTTCTTCAAGATATGGGACGGAATAATGTCTTTCAATTGAGCATTCGCGACCAAGAAGGTTCAGGAGAAGATGTTGATGAAATTATGCATACAGTAAGAGGACGTATGCTCTTTAAGAAAGGAATTACATGGGAGTTTTTGCATCATAAAATGGAGCATGGATATACGATTTACAATACAAAAATTACGGATGAATATACGTATGAAACATATCTTGAGGAGAAAAGTGTTGATTCTCTTTTATTGGCAGTAAGTAAGCAAGGAAAGGCATTGAGCTTTTTTGCTCATGATCAAGAAATAAGTGTTAATGCGGGTGATACGGTGTTAAGCCTTCAGCCATTAAAAAGATAAAAAAACAGGCCTTTGAAGGCCTGTTTTTTTACGCTTGTCTTTGTTTAAAATGAATGACGAAAAGATAAGCAGCAGCAGCTGCAAAATAAATGGTAACGGCTGGTGCCGTAAAGACATGCCCAGCTACAAAGGCAATTCCAAGAGCTAATACAATTGCTGTACTGTACATCATAAAGCTTTCATCAAGAAGCTGTGATGGCTCTTTAAATAATCGAAGCAATACGGTTAAACCAACTACTAGAAGTGGAAGAACCCATAGCAAAAATCCGATGATACCTAAAGAGAAAAACAAATCATAAAAATCCATTTCAATCATCTTTGGCGGAAGCTGTTTTGTATAGTCACCAGAAAAGCCCATACCTATCATTTTTCGTGCAATAGGTGCTTTGGCATACTCTTCCTTATGATGAGCTAAAAATTGCTCACGGCTGCTTAGAATCAGATTTTGAATATCTTTGTCATCTAAATTTGATTCCTTTTGTTTTTTCTTTTTAGCAGGCTTTTCTTTTTCTTTCTTTTCCGGCTTTTCTTGTTCTGTTTTCTCTTTTTTAGCCTCTAACATATCGATATGCGTATATGTGTTTTTATAAGCTGGAGAAATCGGAGTAGTTGCTCCGGTTACAATTAAAAGCAGAATTGAGATTACTAAGTTGGCTTTAATTAAGCTGCGTTTATTCGTAAATAATTTTGCAAATAAGACAACTGTTGCTACAACTAAAGAAAGAATAACGGCACCTAAGCCTACTTTCGTTCCAAGCATGATGGATGAAACGGCTAACAAGATAAAAGGAATCCAGTAATAAGCTTTTGAAAACGAACGTACTTTATCTAAAGCTAAAAGCAGTGTGAGAGGAAGCAAAATAGCAATGGTTGCTCCTAGCTCATTTGCTGCATAAAACCAGCCTTTAAATCCGATTTTATTATACTGATAACTCTCTAGTGCTGTACCTGTTAACATTGTACCGATAAAAACAATACTAATGATGAGTGAAGCAGTCAGTAAGTTTTTACTCAGTATTCTTTTTACATCCACAGATGAGCGATAGTGTGAGAACATCACAATCATTCCAAGTAATGTAACGTTCATATAAATAACCTTATTGAAAAATTTAATTTCTTGCCCAATGTAATAAGGGTCTTTCCACTGATGATTTAAGTAGATATTGAGTCCAAGAAAGAGTGCAAAAACAATGAGGTAGATAATCGAATATCTAGCCCATTTTGATTTTTTGGCAAACAATAAAAGTAGGACACCTGCAAAAATCATATATAGAAAGCGAATAACAACCCCAATTGAGAGACCACTATCCATGTTCAAAACCATGTACGTCGTTAGCATATCAATAATAGGCTGAATTGAAATAAAACCAACGAACAGAAAAAATAACCAGTATGTGTTCTTCATATAGTACTCTCCTGTTTTACGTGAATTAACGTTTTCTTTTAACTAAAAGCATAACACCTTCTACTCTGCATAATAGCGTCGACATTAAGTATACTAAACCACCTGCAATACAGACAATACCAAATCGCAAGATAACATGTAATGAATTCAAAAATGCGATGTCCTTTAAGAAGAACATGACGATAGCAACAGGTACGGAAGCTAAAAGAATTTTTCCTGTTTCTTTTACTAGATATCCGTAATGGAAGTGATTGATTTGTTTTGTCAGCATAACGAATACGATGGCCGTGTAGAAAAAGGCAACCACTGACATGGAAAGTGCTAATCCTTGGTATCCCATAAATTTAGTAAAAATCATATTAAAAATGATATTTAACACAATGGATAATAAGCCTGCTCTCATAATAAGATAACCTTTTTGAAGAGAATAAAAGCCTTTTGCAAGAACAGCTTGCAGCGAATAGAAAAACACGGAACCTAGGTAATAATAAGATACATCCGTTGTTTTTAGCGTGGATTGTGCGTCAAATGCACCGCGCTGGTAGGCAATCATTACAATGTCTTTCATATAAAAGATCATAATAACAATCGTTGGAATCAGCAGCATCAGCATAAACGTGATCCCTTTTTCAATTCCCGATTTAAAGCGTTCTTCATCTTTTTCAGAAATGGCTCTTGCAATGAGCGGATAAATAATGGTTGCGACCGTAACTCCGAATATTGCCTGGGGAATACTTACAAGCCTGAAGGCGTAATTTAAGTATGAAATAACACCTTCACCAAAGGAACCAGCAAAGAAGAAGTTTACAGTTAAGTTAATTTGACCGACCATAATGGTCACACCCACAGGGATAAACACTTTATAAAAAGCCACAACTTCATCACGGTCAATTTTTTGCTTCCATAACAGCAGATGCTGCGGTTTAAAATAGACAACTTTAATTAAGAAAGAAGCAATTGTTCCCACAAAATATCCAAGAGCAATTGCATAACCGCCCATAACTGAATGTAATAAGCTGGTACTTAAAATCGTAAATAGTACAACAACCGTTTGAGAAAACACGGAGAAAGAATATTGACTTCTTGCATCAAATACACCTTCGTATACAGCGTTCACTCCAACCAGTGAAAGAGATAAAAAGTACATAACGCCCGTATAAATTCCTAGCTCAATTGCTGCTTTGGAAAAATTAGAATACGAAGCAGGAAAGTAAAAGAAAGCGGCAATCGATCCGAGAACCGAAATAATAAAACAAATAAGAAAGGTTGATTTAACAATATTAGTCAAATGAACCTTTCCTTTATTTTCTTTTTCATAACGTAAATAACTAGGAATAAACGCATCCTTCATCCCCGTTAACATAAATAAAATAAAAGCGTTTGGAATAATCATTGCTGCGTTGTACGAATCGACGATATAACTTGTTCCAAAATAATTAGCAATAACTAAATCACGAATCATACTAGAAAATTTCAAAAATAATGTTGATATGAGCAGTAAAATGCTTGCGAATTTTAAGTTTTTCATGCGAAACTCCTACCTTTTCAAGTTATCTCATCAACTATTAGCAATAAAGAAGCATCCGACAACTAGAAGAATACAGCCGATAACTTGTTTTGTTGTAACTTTTTCTTTGATTAAAAAGTAACCGAATGTTAATGTCCAAATATACGTAATAGACGTGAGCGGAAATACAATAGAATAAGGTAACAGCGTTAAAACGTACACATTAAGCAGAGCTGCCGCCCCGTAAAAAAGGCCGCCACCCACAAAACAAATAAGCGCTGGCTTAATCTTTTTTTCATTTAAATACGTAGAAATATACTTGAAAAAGACAGCTCCAACTGAACCTAAAAGGGTCATAATAATTAAAAGTGGAATACTATTCATCTTGGCCACCTACTAGAATTACACCTACGATAATAATAAGAGTACCGACCAGCTTCATAAGGCTAACGGTTTCATTTAATAGAAAGAAACCAAGAGCAATGCTGATTACGTATCCTAGGCTTAAAAATGGATGAAGTAAGGAAACTCTTTCAAATTTAAAAGCGGCAATCATAAACACCGCTCCTAATCCATAAAGGAAAAAACCAATAATTAAATTTAAGTTAAATGAAGCTTCGGACAACTTCCAAAAAAGTTGTCCAACAGCTGTAAACAGGGAAGCCACAATAATGAGTGTGATTCCTAGCTTTTTATTGTAATTGCTCTCCATCAGGAGGTCACATCCTTTTCTTTCTGATCAAATCGGATAAAAGGAAGACCAACAAAGAAGAAAGACACGAATACACTTGCTAATAAATATCGAAAATCTTGAGCCGGCAATGCCGCAAGAACAGAAAGTGTGTTAAGAGCCCAAGGAATGACGATAATAAGTGACGTAATTCCTCTTCGAACCACTAGCATTAATGAAAATAGTAAAATGACACAGTGATAAAAAGCTGGTTTCCATAAGAACGTAAAAACAGGATGCTTAAAAATAGCTAAGTAAGCATTGGCAGTATGTGTAATAAACGGCTCAATCACTTTATTTTTAAGACCTAAATCGTTGCCGTAATAAATGTTGGTTACATACGTATCGGTGTAGCCATCTTTAAAGGGGTTGATTTGCCATACTAAAGCCGTTTGTTTGAGAAAACCTTCCGTTGCTAGGTAAGGGTTTTTGATAACAATGCTAGCATAGTTTTTAAAGTAAAGACCTAAATCATTAAAAATAAATTCGCGGTCATAGTATTTCCAAGTAAATTTAATAGGATCACTTTTGTATGGATTATACTTCTCTTTCCACAATTCAATAGGGAGCACTTTATTAAAATATTCGCGCTCTTCTTTTGACATATCCCCATCATTTGAAATGATGTTTGCAATTTGTTGAGTTGGAATAGACAAAGCTTCATTTGGATCTGAAGGTTTTACATCAAGCCAAGTGAATACAGGACCTGTGACAATCTTTTGCAAAATAAATACGACTAAGAAAATCGTAACAAGAGGTTTCCAATTTTTTCTGAATAAGACGATCATTAAAAGAAAAGTCAAAACAAATACAGGAAAACCATTATGTCTAAAGAAAGCTACTCCAAATGCAGAGAGTAGAAGCAAGAAAAAGCTTGCTTTACTTTTAATCCAAGCACCTTTTGATAGATAAATTTTTGCAATGTTAACCGTAAAAAACAGCAGGAAAGCACTGTATAAAATATCTTTCCAAATAATAATCGAAAAGATTAAAAAGCTTGGAATAATGATAATAATAAATGTTAAAAGTCCAATCATAACAGGATGTGCTTTGCGTTTAATGAAAAAGTCAAACGTATAGGCGTATATGCTTACCACGACAACAATTTGAGTGAACGCTACAATTCCTGGGTTATCCCATATTTTTGTTAGCAGCATAATCAGCCATGTGATCATAATAGGATGCCAATCATTAAATTCTCCGTTATGTGCCTGTCTCCACTGTGCTAATGAATCAGGCGTCATAGCTGCTGGGAAAAAGGCAAACCAGTAATATAAACTAACAGCTAAAATAAGAATTATAATGATTCCTAGGTAACGCTTTGGGTGTGCGAATGTATAGTGAAAGTCGTTCATCTGTTTAATCGCGCTGAGCACAGCGGCCGTCAGTAGCATTGCCAATAACGTACGACTGAGTGCATACAAAACGAGTAAAAAAATAGTTGAGCTCGTCATATGTAAGTTATCTAAAAGTGAAAACTGTACGATAAATGAAAAGACAATCAACAATAACCATTCTATCGGTTTAAATGAAGCATAAGCTCTATTTTTATAAATAAAAATAGAGCTTATGCTGGTAAATACAAGTGCAGCAAAAAGGGAAAGATAGTGAACGCCGTCTGGATTACCAATACTTAAACCGATAAGAATAATTAAAGCTGTTACTGTAAGCAGCAAAATACTTTTTTTATTCTTCATCATTGTTATTCTCCTACTTGTTCAATCTGTTCAATTTTTTTATTTAGTTCTAATTCATATTGCTTGCGATTTAGTGAAGCAATTGTATCTAGAATTAATCCACAGACAAAAGATAAAACACCTAACACCATTAATCCAGTTGCTAAGATAGATGAAGGTACTTTGGTAATAAAGCCTGTATCAAAAAATTCATAAAGTACTGGAGCGCCCACAGCTAATCCTGCAACAATAAACAACACTGTCCAAATAGAGAAGAACTGAAGCGGCTTGTACTCTTTAAATAATGTGAAAATCATTCGTAACACCTTAAATCCATCAGAGAACGTATTAAGTTTTGATTCGCTGCCTTCAGGTCGATCGCGATAATCGATCGCAATTTCTTTTAGGTGGAATCGTTTATCTAACGCGTGAAGACTCATTTCTGTTTCAATTTCAAATCCTGGGCTCATTACAGGGATTGATTTTACAAATAATTTATCGTACGCACGATAACCTGTCATGATATCTCTGATGTTACTTTTGTATAGGCGGTTAATTAAAGAGCGTACTAAGTTATTACCAAAATTGTGGAAAGCGCGTTTGTTTTCTTCGAAATACGTTCCGTTTGATAAACGATCTCCAATGACCATGTTAGCTTCTCGATTCCTAATAGGCTCAATTAATTGATGAACAAATTCTGCAGGATATGTATCATCACCATCTACCATGACATAACAATCTGCATCAATTTCCTGAAACATCGAACGTACAACATTTCCCTTTCCTTGCTTGAATTCTTTTTTTACGATTGCGCCGTGTTCAAGTGCAATTTCACTTGTGCGATCTTTTGAATTATTGTCGTACACATAAATATCTGCACTAGGCAGTTCGCGTTTGAAATCATCAATTACTTTTCCAATTGTTACTTCCTCGTTATAACAAGGAATTAAAACTGCGACTTTCATTTTTCCACCTCATCAAAAAAAATTGTTGGGAGTTGTTCAGCAATTGCATCTACTGTGTAGCGATTTGCTGTTTGTAACGCCTGTTGAGACATTTGCTGTTTCACATTTTCAGGAAGATTAATAAAAACCTGTAGCTGTGAAGCCAGCTCGTCTACATTTTTTGGCTCAAAAAATAGGCCATTCTTTCCATCTATAATGTAATCTTTTAGACCACCAATCTTACTCCCAATCACCGGTGCTCCACAAGCCATAGCTTCGAGACCGACTAACCCTAAACTTTCTCCTTTTCTTACAGTTGGAAAAACAAATGCTTCAATCGCATTATATACGTAAGCAAGAGAGGACTGAGGAAGCAGAGGGAAATGGACGACTTTTTCCTCTAGCCCTAGAGTCTTGATCATTTCCTTAAATGCAGCTTCGTCTTTTCCACTTCCAACGTATAGGTATTTGTAAGAAGTCGGCGTTTGTTGTTCAGCTTTTGCAATTGCTTGCAGGTAATATTCCCATCCTTTCCCCACATCAATGCGACTTACACATCCAAGATAACGAATAGTAGGATCCAAGTTTAGTTCTTGATAAGCTTTGCTTTTATCTGCATAAGGATGAAACAAATCTTTATTCACTCCTCCGCTTGGAAAAATATAGATTGGGTTATGAACCTTATATTTCTCTTCAACGAGCCCTTTATAGTAGGGAGAAGGAGTAATGATTTTAGCGGAATGGTGCAATAAGTCATTTACTCTAGGCTGATACTTTTCTTGTGAAGCGACTTCAGGTACAACATCTGAACCATGCACGTTTGTCACGATCTTCACATTCTTCTTTAGCTTTTTGAGAATCAGAAGTGGAAGAGCATTATGAGATGCATAATGTACGTAAAGATAGTCATAGTTTTTTGTTAAGCCCGTCCAAATGACATTAGCGTAATGAGAAGCATAGCTAAAAAGCTTGCTTAATTTGCTTGTCTTTTTTTGCATGACAATTTTATCAACTTGAATATCATGTTGAACTAAAATTTTTTCAGTGTTTTGAACAAATACACCATAGCTCGGGAATTGTTCAGAAGGATACATATTTGAAATCAACAAAATTTTCATGAGTGTTTCACACCTATTTTTCTTTATTAGTTTATGATAATGACAACGGGTGTTCATTTAAATAGAGCTTACATGTATCATCTTACTATTAAGTTGAGCGATTTCATTGATAAACATGCAAAAATGGGTTGCATATCGCCAACATCACAATATTATAGCACACCTACTTTTTAAAATGCGAAAGTTTATCGGACACTTCCAAAACGATAGATAAAGTAGTAAAGAAGATGATTTTCTCATAATCATAATCATAAGAAAAAAGCGAACGCTAGCCGTTCGCTTTTTGTCACTTATTTCACTTCAACGCTTACCCCAAAATGGTCGGAAACAACGGGATAATGTATGTCGTTGAAAACCACGGCCGATGACTGAATATCCTGCACATGACTCGATAGAATTAAATCAAGGCGCAGCTCACGTTCATTATCATCCCATCCAGCAATTTTACCTTTAACCGTAATTCCACTATCTTTTGTGTTTGATAAAGTATACGTATCATAGAGGCCTTGGCTCAACAGGTAGTCGTAACCTTCATTTCGTCTATGAGCATCATTATTAAAGTCTCCCAGCAGGAAAAACGGGTTATCTTTGTGTACATGAGCTAGCAGCGTATCAACTTGCTGCTTGAATGGCTCTTCCTCGTCATCCCACCAGCCAAGATGACAAGAATAAAACGTTAGGAGCTCTTTCTCATATTCGATTGTTGCTCCAACAATTCTTCTCGTTTTCCAATAGTCAATATTTGACGTGTGTGAAACAAAGAATGAATGCTCTTCAATAACCGGGTGTTTCGTTAAAATGGCAATGCCTTCTTCATACACTTCATAGCCTATATGGGATAAATCCCATACCAATTGATAGTCTTCACCTTGTTTACCCAGTTCTTTTACTAAAAGCCAAGCGTAATTATCGCTACGAATGTGGTCGTATACATAAGGCGCGTCTATTTTTTGGCTTACTTCCTGTAAAGCAATGACATCATATTTTTCTTTTTTAATTACTTCAGCTAGACAAGATAACTTGTCTAGCTGATTTTCCTCTTGCCAAGAGTGGCAATTTAACGTTAATAGCTTCATTTTGTTAAGCTCCTAACAAATCTTGAATGTCGGATTTCAAAACATCCGCTTTAGGTCCATAAATAGCTTGTACCCCTTTATCTTTCAAGATTAAACCAAGGGCCCCGTTTTGTTTCCACTCACTTTCTCCTGCAACGGCATTTATATCTTTTACCGTGACGCGTAAGCGAGTCATACAAGCATCAACATCTTCAATGTTGTTTTCTCCGCCAAGCAGTTCAATAATGACAGGGGCAAGCGAATCATTTTTCACCTGCTTGCTGCTTGTTGCAGTTGTTTCTTCATCGATATAGTTTCCATTACGTCCCGGCGTTGGGAAGTTAAAACGTTTGATTAAGAAGTTTGCCACTCCAAAGTTTAAGCCGAAAAATACAAGGCAGGCGATGACAAAGTTCATTAAGTCAGCCCATAGTCCAGCTTTAATAATCATAGGCGTACGTGTTAATAGCTCAATTACGCCAAATGAGTGTACGCGAACATGAACAATATCAACAATCGCAAAAGCCAGTCCAGTCATAATTGCGTATACCACGTATAAAAGAGGTGCGGCGAACATGAACATAAATTCAATCGGTTCTGTTACGCCTGTTAAGAAAACAGCTAGTCCAGCTGAAAAGAACATTGAACGATATTTTGAACGTTTGTCAGGATCTACGTTGCGATACATTGCTAAAGCGATTCCAATTAACGATGCACAAGATAAAATCATCTGTCCTACTTTAAAGCGTGCAGGTGTAACGTCATGTAATAACTGCCTGTAGCTTTCCATATCTCCTGCAGCGCGGAAGTTATTTAAATCTGCAATCCAAGCAAGCCATAAAGGATCTTGACCGGCAACAGTGGAACCTGCTCCAGAACCCGTTAAAATTTTGTACGTTCCACCTAGTTCTGTGTAGTTCATAGGAACTGTCAGCATATGATGAAGACCAAATGGAAGAAGCAGACGCTCTAATGCTCCAAAAATAAATGGCGCTAGAATAGGAGCTGTATCTCTAGATGTTGCAATCCACTGTCCGAAGCTGTTTAGTGAGCCTTGGATGAACGGCCATACAATGGATAAAAGCAGTGCCGTTACAACTGAACCACCAATTACCACAAATGGTACGAAGCGTTTTCCGTTAAAAAACGAAAGGGCTTCAGGTAATTTATCATAGTTGTAGTATTTATTGAATAAATTGGCGCCTAAGAAACCAGCGATAATTCCTACAAACACTCCCATGTTAAGAGCGGGAGATCCTAAAATAGATGTGAAGTAGTCTTTTACAACTAACTCTTGTCCAAACAGTGATTGAACCGTGGTTTTTGAATCTGAGAGCATTTCTGTTTTAACTCCAAAAATGGCTCCTGTAATTCGGTTAATAAGAACGAATGCAATAAGTGCAGCAAATGCACCGCCAGCACGTTCTTTGGCCCAAGATCCTCCGATGGCAACAGCAAACAAGATGTGAAGATTAGTAATAATACCCCATCCTATATCCTCCATCACTCGTGCAATTGTTTGTACGGCAGTGATGTCTCCCCCAGTCATTGCAACTAGTTTTCCTAGTGAAATCATAATACCAGCTGCGGGCATAACCGCTACTACTACTAATAAAGCCTTACCAAACTTCTGCCAAAAATCAAATGAAAAGAACTTTTTCATAGTTTTTCCCCTTCCCCTATGTATGGGTTTTCATTTTATTTTTTTGATAAACGATATTTTCAAGACAGTGCAACCGTTTGCATAACCTTATTGTAATAAAAGGGCTTTCATAATGCAATACTGTAATTTCTCTTTTTTGAAAAATTTCTTCATGAATTATAAATAGTGAAAAAAATTTTATGATAAAGTGAACAATATCAACGGTATTTCAACATGATGGAATGTAATAAAAGCATTCAGGTAATGGCATAAAGACAAGTGCAGAGGAGGATAATATGAAAAAAGAAGGACTACAAGCGATTATCTTTGATTTAGACGGTGTTATTGCAGATACGGTACATTTATATTATAGAGCAAATAAAAAAATAGCAGATCAACTTAATGTTTCGTTTTCTGAAGAACTGAATCAACAGCTGCAGGGAATCAGCCGAATAAAAACTGTAGAGCTTATTGCTGCACAAGGTAATGTGCGTCTGACAATGGAAAAAAAAGAACAGCTTGCTTATGAAAAGAATAAGTATTATCAAGCGTTAATAAAGGAAATGACAAAGGATTATTTACTTCCAGGAATACAATTGTTATTAGAAGATTGTAAAAAACAAGGTATTAAAATGGGAATTGCTTCTTCTAGTTCAAATGCAAATACCGTAGTAGATACGTTAGGAATACGCTCTTTTTTTGATTGTATTGTGAATGTGAAAGAAATAAAGAAGGGAAAACCCGATCCAGAAATATTTTTGACAGCTGCTGATCAGCTAAACGTAAAACCTCATACATGTGTGGCGATAGAAGATGGAGAGGCCGGTATAAAAGCTATTAATCAAACCGATATGGTCTCTATCGGCGTTGGTAAGCACCTAAAAGAAGGGGATGTGAACTTTCACGTATATTCAACAGTTGATTTGCATCTAAAGACGATTAAAGAGGTTTTCGAAAAAGGAAGAAAAGGAACAGATTAAAACAGCGCGTATACAAAAAATTAGTAAATTTTTTACACGCAGGTAGTAAAGCGCAAAAAAACATATGCTAGAATAAAATAAGAGAGCAAAGATACATAGGAAGGGGTACATCATGATTAAATGTATTGCGATCGATATGGATGGAACGTTAGTAAATAGTGAACAAGTTATAAGTAAAGAAAATGCACAAGCGATTAAAACAGCGCAAAAGGCAGGGGTGGAAGTTGTTGTTGCTACGGGACGTTCTTACGAGGAAGCCCGTTATGTTTTAGAAGAAGCAGGACTTCATACATATTTAATTTGTGCAAACGGAGCAGAGCTTCGGAATCCACAAGGGGAAAAACAATATTCAGTAAGTATGACGATGGAATCTATTCGCGAAGTAGAGGATATTTTTAAAAAGTTTCACTTGTACTTTGAAGTCTATACAAGTGAAGGTACGTATTCAAATGACTATGAAAAAGCTTTGTCGGTGTTAATGGATATTTATTTAAGCGCTAGCTTAAAAGATAATTATGAAAAATCGTTAGAAGCAGCAAAAGAGCGTTTCAACAGTGGCAGAGTAAAGCTTATTGACGAGTATGAAACGTTGTTCCAAGACCCAAACAAAGACATTTACAAGCTACTTGCTTTCTCTTTTGATGAAGAAAAGTTAGAACAGGCAAGAATAGAGCTAGTGAAGTTAGATTCTATTGCAGTCAGCGCATCAGGTAAAGAAAATATTGAAATAAATGATGAAAATGCTCAAAAAGGAATTGCGGTTACATCATTTGTTCAAGAGCGCCATATTTCTTTAGAAGAAACGATGGCTATTGGAGATAATTATAACGATGTATCGATGTTTCAGCGAGTTGGACGTGCTGTAGCGATGGGAAATGCACCTCAAGAAATTAAAGAGTTTGCTCATATAGTAACAGGAACGAATGACGAACATGGTGTAGCTCAAGCTATCTTAAATGCACTTGAAAAAGTCAAACAATAAGCAAAATAGAAAAGCATGCCTTTAGGCATGCTTTTAGTTTGTTACTTTTTCTTTTTTACGACGGTATGCACCGTGGTTTGTTGGTCCAACATATTGATTTAAAGCAAATGAATGACGAATTGCTTCTGTAATAAACTCTTTTGCAGTATAAATAGCTTGTTTGACGTCACTGCCTTTTGCCAATTCAGCGGCAATCGCAGCTGAGTATGTGCATCCAGCACCGTGTGTAAATGTCGTTTCAATACGTTCAGACTCTAAGATCTCAAACGTCTTTCCATCATAAAGCAAATCGATTGCTTTTTCGTGTGCTAATTTACTTCCACCTTTAATCAATACATATTTGGCACCAAGTTCAGAAATTTTCACGGCTGCTTCTTTCATTTGATCAACCGTTTTGATAGGGCCAAGTCCGCTTAATTGACTAGCTTCAAATAAGTTAGGTGTTACGACTGTTGCTTTTGGAACCAGTACATCACGCAGGCTGACAGTTGTTTCAGGGTGAAGTGCTTCGTCTTCTCCTTTACATACCATCACGGGATCTACTACAACATTTTTTAAATCATATTCTTCAATTGTTTTTGCGGCTAGTTCAATAATTTCCACTGAGCCAAGCATACCTGTTTTTAGAGCTTGTACGCCTACGCCTTTTACAATTGTTTTCAACTGCTGTTCAACAGTTGAAACTTCTTGTGGAAATACGTTATGAGACCAGCTGTTGTCGGGATCCATTGTTACAATTGTTGTTAAAGCTGTCATTCCATAAACACCAAGTTCTTGGAATGTTTTTAAATCCGCTTGAATGCCAGCTCCGCCGCTGCTATCAGAACCCGCAATGGTTAATGCTTTATTCATTGTCATAAAAAATCCTCCCGTATTTTAAGTTCATAGAGAAAATAGAGTAAAACTTCCACCGTTCGGTTTTTGCTGCCCAATGTGTTTTAGATAACTTTCTTCCATTCACTTTTTCTTCTATTTTATCGCTTTTAATGTAGATATTCAATTTCTAAAAACTGTATGAATCCTAAGTGTAATTTAGAATTATGATGACTGACTGTGAAGCATGCGTTAAATGAAAGTTAACGAATAAAATGAAATGCAGCGTGGTCTGAACGTTTAATTTTCATTAACTTAACGTAACCACCTCAACAAGTAATCGTATGGTAAAAAGTCTTTTATTAAAAGGTTTTTTACCTTATTGTACAAACACTCTTTTTCTTAATGAATAAAATAAAGAGAAACTTAAGAAAGGGTGATTCACATAAAAAAACATTATAATCATGACAGTTATAAAGATGATCCGTATTCTTGCGATAAATCACAACTTCAAAAGAGAAATTACAAAGATTGGTATATAAAATCGAATTCAACAAACGATTACGTCAAAACTGTTAAGACAGGCACTTTAAATGTTTGTGTAATTGTATTACCAGGAGCTAAAGTTGATAGAAACCCTAAAGATAATCAGTTTACAGTTCCTAATCGTGTAAAAAGAGACATAGCGGCTGCTAATAGGATATGGAAACAATACAAGCAAAACCAATTAATCCAAGGTGTTACATTTACTATTACACGTTCATTTGTTTTTTTGAAAAACGTCAGCGGTATTGTGAATAATGCAGAAAATTTTCCAATTGGAGGAGCTAGTCATCTTACAATGGTACAAGCAATGCTTAAAACTGGCCGAAAAGTTTGTCGAAACGCTGATGTATATGTATTTTATATGAATGGAAATAGATTTGGGCCTATTAATTTTGACTATTCATCTACTCTTGCAGTAACTTATAATTCTTTTCCGCTTGTTATTATGACAAATGCAAGTACAGATGAATATCTCCTTGCACATGAATTAGGTCATTTTATGTTTATTACAAATCGGTTTAACGAGACAGATGATCCACAACCGTTTCATGAATTAGATAGAAACCATAATAGAACGCCTAGTAACCTTATGTTTCCTACTCCTGAATTTTGGCCAATAGTACCGGAGATTACCAGTGAACAGATACACAAGGCTTTAAATAGCCGTGTTTTTTACAGCTGATTTGCTGTTTATTGAAAATAAAAACGTCCTTAACAGAGGGTTAAGGACGTTTTTCACTATCTATTAGATAGAAGCTAATTCTTTTTCAAGAGCTACATCTACTGATACATAATCGTAACCTAAATCGTATGCAACTGCTTCGTATGTGATAGCTCCGTTTGCAACGTTCACTCCTAATTTTAACGCTTCGTTTTGAGCAATTGCTTTATGAACACCTTTAGAAGCAATTTGAAGTGCGTAAGGTACCGTTACATTTGTTAAAGCAATTGTTGATGTACGAGGAACTGCTCCTGGCATGTTCGCAACTGCATAGTGTACAACACCGTGCTTTTCATAAGTCGGCTGATCGTGTGTTGTAATATGATCGATTGTTTCAACGATACCGCCTTGGTCGATTGCTACATCAACAATAACAGAACCTGGCTTCATTGTTTTAACCATTTCTTCTGTTACTAGTTTTGGAGCTTTTGCACCTGGGATTAATACTGCACCAATCACTAAGTCCGAATCTGCTACTGCATCCGCGATGTTATAAGGATTTGACACTAATGTATTAATTTGGTTACCAAAGATATCGTCTAATTGACGTAGGCGCTCAGGACTTAAATCAATAATTGTTACATCAGCACCAAGGCCGATTGCAATTTTCGCAGCATTTGTACCAACACCGCCGCCTCCGATAATCGTTACTTTACCGCGGCTAACTCCAGGAACACCAGCTAGTAAAATTCCTTTTCCACCATTTGATTTTTGAAGGAATTGAGCACCGATTTGAGCAGCCATACGACCTGCTACTTCACTCATAGGTGTTAATAGAGGCAATGTACGATTTACTGCTACTGTTTCATAAGCAATGGCTGTCACGCCGCTATCTTTTAAGGCCTTCGCAAGTGCTGGTTCAGCTGCTAAGTGAAGGTATGTGAATAAGATAAGACCTGGTCTAAAATAGCCGTATTCACTTGCTAATGGTTCTTTTACTTTCATGACCATTTCAGCTTGTGCCCAAACGTCAGCTGCTGTCTCAACAATTTCAGCTCCGGCTTTTACATAATCTTCGTTTGTGAAGTTACTTCCAATACCCGCTTCATTTTCAATTAATACACGATGACCTGTACCAACAAATGATGCTACGCCTGCTGGTGTAATCGCTACTCGGTTTTCGTTGTTTTTGATTTCTTTTGGTACGCCAATAATCATGATTAATTTCCCCCTTGGTCGTTTGTGTACCTTTAGTATAAAGAAAGTTTTGTGAAATTTCTTTGTCTAGAAAGAAGAATTGAAGAAGTAGTTTTTGTCTAAACACACAAATGAAACCGCTTACTTATCAGAATTTTTAATTTTTATGTGAGGTTATCTAACATAGGAAAAGAAATGAAAAATAAAAAAAGAGCTATTCGTTTATCAGGAGATAAATCGAATAGCTCTCTGTTAAAAAATATGACATTGTTTGTTATTTTTTATATTTCATTAATTTAATATCAATATAAAGAGTCATTTTTTGATTAACATCTTTTAAGTTAATATCACCAATCTCTGAAATTCGCTTTAATCGATAGCTAAGTGTATTCATATGCACATTTAATTCTTTTGCTGCTTCGTTAATGTTGTTATCATTATTTAAAAATACTTCGAGAGTCTCCACCAAATTGCTATTATGACGAAGGTCGTAATCAGTTAGCTTTTTTAAAGAATGATTTTCAAATTGATCTTGTACGCGCTTTTCTAAAATAACATCAAGAAATTGATAAATACCCAATTCTTGATAGTTAATAATCTCTTTTGTTTCTTCTGGAAACTTACTTTTCATATCTAATACGTTCAAGGCTTCTTTATAACTTTTTTCGATGTGATCGTGAGATGAATAAATACTACTGCAGCTGGCTTTAATTTGAGTAACATCAAAGCGTTCATACATATTGCCTCTAAAGTAGTCCACAAAATCTCGCTGTTCACCAAGAGGATTTTCAACCGCATCTAAAGAAAGCAGTAAGATTAAATCATTGCAATCAATCGTATAAAGAACAATTTTCAAACGGTGCATTGTTTTTAACATATATGAGATTTGGCGTTCAGCTTCTGGTGTAATATCTTCTTGGAAGCGGAAAATAGCAATGGAAAACGTTGATGGAGCCGTAATTTGAGCTTCATAAAACGCTTCTGAAATCTCTTGGCGAGACTTAATGTGGCCAGTTAACAATTTCCAGAAGAATTCCTGTGAGCGTTCTTCGCGTTTATATTTTCGAATTTGAAGTTGTAACAATTTGTTTTTTAATACATTCGCCGCTTTTTTTAATAGCTCTACTTCTTCGTCGCCCAAAGCTCTTTCAATTTCCACAGCCCAAATGAATCCTAAAACCTCATCGTTTTTCCAGATAGAAATAGCTATACGATCTCCGAGCCCGATTTCATGAATATTTTTCACACGCACAGGTTCATTCGTCTCAAGCAATTTGGGAATAATGCCTTCTTTCCATAAGTTGTTGATGACTTTTTCCGGAACTCTTCTTCCAATAATCGTAGCAATACGCGCTTGGTCCGTTCTCTCGTCATGGGTGCTATAAGCTAATAAGCGATGATTGGCATCCTCAATCGTAATAGGGCAGTGTAATACCTCGCTAATGCGATCAGCGAATTCTTCAAGCGTATCAAAATTTTCTTTGAACGGATCTTTGATTGGTTTCGTCATATATAAAATCCCTCTTCATAAAACAAAATAAGTACTAGTGCAGTTTTTTAGCTACAGTGAATATAGTGAAACGGTAACAACCGTGTTGATCATCAATTTATTGAAATGATTAACTGCTTAATATTTTAACAAAAGTAATTGTTTAAGAAAATGTTAAAATGCGTTTAACGGTAGTCAAGAAGGTGCAGAGGACTAGTAACTGCATTCATTTCACTTATTTTATCGAAATTTTCTTCAAAATAATCAATGTTCGGTGAGCATGATTCTTTTCAAATGTGTATAATAAAACGTATGATTATGGTTATATCAAACTTGAATCTGTAACTTTCTTTATGATATGTTCAGTTACGATTAGGTTGACCAATTCATATTACACATGAAGGGAAGAATTTAACATGGCAAAACAACAAATCGGTGTTATCGGTTTAGCGGTTATGGGGAAAAACTTGGCGCTAAACATTGAGAGCAGAGGCTATTCTGTTTCAGTTTATAACCGCTCTCCTGAAAAGACAGAAGAGTTTCTAAAAACAGAAGCAGAAGGTAAAAATTTTGCAGGTACATACAGTGTGGAAGAGTTTATTAATTCTCTTGAAAAGCCGCGTAAAATTTTATTAATGGTTAAAGCTGGTGCTGCTACAGATGCAACAATTGATTCGTTAAAACCATACTTAGAAAAAGGCGACATTTTAATCGATGGCGGAAATACATTCTTCCAGGATACAATTCGTCGTAACAAAGAGCTAGAAGAATTAGGTATCCATTTCATCGGTACAGGCGTATCCGGCGGAGAAGAAGGTGCATTAAAAGGACCTTCAATCATGCCTGGCGGACAAAAAGAAGCATATGAACTTGTAAAACCAATCTTAACAGCTATTTCAGCGAAAGTTGAAGGCGATGATTGCTGCACATACATTGGACCAAATGGCGCAGGTCACTACGTGAAAATGGTTCATAACGGCATTGAGTATGGCGATATGCAGTTAATTTGTGAAGCATACTTCATTATGAAAAACGTATTAGGCTTAGAAACAGATGAATTACATGAAGTATTTGCTGAGTGGAATAAAGGCGAGCTAGATAGCTACTTGATTGAAATCACAGCTGATATCTTTACGAAAAAAGATGAAGAAACAGGTAAAGCACTTGTAGATGTTATTTTAGATACTGCAGGTCAAAAGGGTACAGGTAAATGGACAAGCCAAAGTGCACTTGATTTAGGTGTACCACTACCGATCATTACGGAATCTGTATTTGCGCGCTTTATTTCAGCTATGAAAGAAGAACGTGTAAAAGCAAGCAAAGTATTAAGCGGTCCAAATGCAGCTGCATTTGAAGGCGATAAAACCGAATTAGTAGAAGCAATCCGTAAAGCATTGTACATGAGTAAAATTTGTTCATATGCGCAAGGGTTTGCTCAAATGAAAGCAGCGTCTGAAGAATATGACTGGAATTTACAGTACGGTGATATTGCAATGATCTTCCGTGGTGGTTGTATCATCCGTGCACAATTCTTACAAAAAATTAAAGAAGCTTACGATCGCGATGCAGATTTAACAAACTTATTGTTAGATCCATACTTCAAGGATATCGTAGAAGGCTATCAGTCGGCTCTTCGTGAAGTTATTTCAATTGCGGTTAAACAAGGTATTCCTGTACCAAGTTTCTCAAGTGCATTAGCTTACTATGATAGCTACCGTACAGAAACGCTACCAGCGAACCTTTTACAAGCACAGCGTGACTACTTTGGAGCCCACACCTATCAACGTGTTGACAAAGAGGGAGTATTCCACACTGAGTGGTTAAAATAAAATAAAAAACAAGAAAAGCAGCTGTATACTACAGCTGCTTTTTTTATTCACTCTTTAGGTGAGAAGTTGTCTTCACCGACTGGCCACCAGTGGAAACCGTCTTCAGCAAGTAATGCATCCGATTCTTTTGGGCCCATTGAACCTGATTCGTAGTTCGGGAAGTTTTGTGCTTTTTTGCTTTCCCATGCTTCTGAAATGGTATCAACAAACTTCCAAGAAAGGGCTACTTCATCCCAGTGAGTAAAGTTCGTTGCATCTCCAAGCATGCAATCGTAAATAAGGCGTTCATAAGCTTCCGGTGTATTCATTTTATCTCCACAATTATTGCAATAGTTCAAGTTAATTGGTGTAGATGATGTTGCACCTGGCGTTTTACGCGCGTTTAAGTGAAGCGTAATGCCTTCTTCCGGTTGGATATGAATGACAAGCAAGTTTGGATGAATTTCTTTATCTTTATTGAAGTATAGGTTCATTGGTAAATCTTTGAACTGTACAACAATTGTCGTTGCTTTTTCTTTCATACGTTTACCTGTACGGATATAAATCGGTACCCCAGCCCATCTGAAGTTATCAATCATAAGCTTACCAGATACAAATGTAGCTGTATTAGACTCAGGATCAACCGAGTTTCCTTCGCGATAACCGATAACTTCTTCTCCTTCAAGTACACCTTTGCCGTATTGGCCTCGTACAAAATAATCATCTACTTCATCTACTGATAAAGAGCGAAGGGCACGCAATACTTTTACTTTTTCACTGCGAATTTCTTCCGGTGTTAATTTAATTGGTGGTTCCATTGCAAGCAAGGCAACCATTTGAAGCATATGGTTTTGTACCATATCTCGAAGGGCCCCTGAAGATTCATAGTAACGGCCGCGGTCTTCTACACCAAGCGTCTCGCTAGATGTAATTTGGATATTTGAAATATATTGGTTGTTCCACATCGGTTCAAATAGAGCATTTGCAAAGCGGATAACTTCGATATTTTGCACCATTTCTTTACCGAGATAGTGGTCGATACGATAAATTTGATCTTCCTTAAATGCATGGCGAATTTGTTCATTTAATTCTTTAGCAGAAGGATAATCATGGCCAAACGGCTTTTCAATGACTAGGCGACTCCAGCCATCTGTTTGTGTTAAACCTTCATTTTTTAAATTCGAAGCAATTGTTCCGAAAAATTCAGGTGCCATTGCTAGATAGAAAATACGATTTCCAGGCACGTTGTATTGCTCATCAAGGCTTTCTGTTAGGCTTTTTAATTCTTGATAAGAAGCGACATCTGTTACGTCAAACGGTTGGTAATAAAAATGTGAAGCAAACTTTTCAATGTCAGCTTCACTGTTTTTGAAACTGCTCACTGATTTTTTTACATTTTCGCGTAATTCGTCATTAGTCCAAGGTCTTCTTGCGACACCAACAACAGCGAAATCTTCCGATAGTTTGTTCGCTTTATATAAGCGGAAAATAGAGGGGAATAACTTACGTTTTGCTAAATCACCTGTAGCGCCAAAAATTACGATAATGGATTTTGGTTGTACATTTGTCATTACTTCTAGGACCTCACTTTGTCGTAGTTACGTTCAATTTTTTTCCGCTTTAACAGACAACACTTAAATGAAATCTGGGGATTCATTGCCCGTTAAACTCGGCCTTTATAAACAAACGAATGATTGCTTGTTTACCTTTTCCTTTATGTATAGAACTACTAATAAATTGTAACGATTTTAAAGGGTTAACGCAAATAGATTAAAACAATTTGTAGTTATTATTCCATGTTTTTAATAAGTTTAAAAGTATTTTGTTTCGAATACTGAGAAAAAGCTACTGTTATTTTAACAGTAGCTTTTCTCATTTATTTATATTGATACAAGGAACCGATAGATTTTTTGGTTGAAAACGGTAGGTCAGGGCTATCAGCGACGATAAAAATAGGACAATGCATTAAAAGTGGATGTTTTTCGAAAAAAGAAGCATCAGCGTAATAGATGGACGATAGGATAACAGGGAGCTGTTCTAAAAATTGAAGGTAGCGTGTAATGGTTTCGTCTTTTGATGTATGTGCACCGATGTAGTAATACATAGTAAGGGAGTAAAAACCTTTATCGAAGACAAAGGATGCTAAATATTCGTTCCGCTCTTTTTGCATATGATCATAGGCAAATTCAATGCCGATTTGAATGGAAGTAACAGGAGTCTGTCGACCTGGGGAAACGGTGTATTTTCTTGGTATCATTGGTTCGACGGGTGTAACACCCAGGCTGTAGGTTACGTCTATTTGGTGGGGATTGCTGATTATCATGTGGAATCCCTCCTTTTATATAAAAATACACTCTTTATAAGTGTATACAAAGTTTCATTGAACATGACAATATTAAAATATGCCCAGGCTCTCAGCCTATTCGAATCAGGCAACGTTTGAGCAAGGGGCAGATTTTACGATAAAATAACAAAAAAGATTATTATGAGGTGATAAGCAATGAGTATTTTAAAAAACGACTGGGCTCCTTTATTAGAAGAAGAATTCCAAAAAGACTATTACATAAAGCTTCGAGAATTTTTAGTGGATGAATATAATCACCACACCATTTACCCTGATAAATATGATATTTTTAACGCTTTACACTATACAGATTATAAAAATGTAAAAGTGGTCATATTGGGACAAGATCCTTATCATGGGCCAAATCAAGCACATGGACTGAGCTTCTCTGTTCAGCCAGGAGTAAAAACACCGCCTTCTTTAGTGAATATTTACAAAGAGCTGAAAAATGAAATGGATTATCAAATTCCGAATAATGGTTATTTAGTTAAATGGGCAGAGCAAGGTGTTCTTTTGCTTAACACTGTTTTAACGGTGAGAAGAGGAGAAGCGAACTCTCACAAAGGAAAAGGGTGGGAACAGCTGACGGACCGCATTATTGAATTAGTGGCACAAAAAGAGGAACCAGTCGTGTTTTTGCTGTGGGGGAAACATGCACAAGCTAAAAAAGAGCTGATTCATCATTCGCACCATTTAATTTTAGAAAGCCCGCACCCTAGCCCATTTTCAGCTAATCGAGGCTTTTTCGGCAACAATCACTTTCAACGAGCAAATGAGTTTTTGCTTGAACACGGACGTCAAGCCATTGATTGGCAAATTAACGATGTGTAAAAGTGAGCATTTCATGAAGATTAGCTTCAGACATAGCCTCCTATTTCATCTTTTGATAAAATAGCTTTATAAAGTCATATTGAATGTAAGATGAGGTGTCTACATGGATATAAAAATGGCGCAGCTCCTTGATAAAATTGGTGCAGAAGTAGAAAAAGCAAAGCAGCATTCGAATAATGCGAGCGTTCGAGATCAATTGGTTGCAATAAAAGCACTGTGTGAGCTTGCATTAGATCAAAATGGAGAGGTTACAGTATCGAAACCCGTCTTGGTTTCAAAACCTGTTGTAATGTCTTCACCTGAGATTGTGCAGCAACAGATTATTCAGTCATCCAAACCCAATTTTGAGGGAACGAAATTGAAATCAGATGATGCAAACGGCGATAGTTTGTTTGATTTCTAAAGCGAGGAGAAAAAGATGAAACTATTTTTAATAATTGGTGCAATTAATGCAATGTTAGCGGTTGCTCTTGGTGCTTTTGGAGCGCACGGATTAGAAGGAAAAATCTCAGAGAAGTATTTAGAGGTATGGAAAACGGGAGTGCAGTACCAAATGTTCCATGCAATGGGGCTGTTTGTCATTGCATTTCTATTAAGCAAATTCCCTCAATCTTCTTTGCTAACAGCTTCGGGCTGGATTATGTTTGCAGGGATTGTGCTGTTTTCAGGCAGTCTCTATGTATTAAGTACGTCCGGTATTAAAGTGCTTGGCGCGATTACTCCGCTAGGTGGAGTTGCGTTTATTGTGGCTTGGATTTTAATTGTTGTTGCAGCTGTAAAATGGCTATAAAAAAACCCCTGAAAAGGGGTTTTTTTAACGAGGAGAATAATGGCTCAACTGCTGGCCTCCACCGCCAAGCGGATAATTATATTTGATTGGACCCTCAAAAGTGATGTAATCGAGATAAACCATAAGCAGTAAATAACGAGTGCCAGTTTGTGGATCACTTAAAATGAGATGATCGCGTCCGGCTGCTTCAATTTCCCCTCTAAAGACCTTCGCGTTCCACTGCGTATTATTTTCAAACGTCATATATACAGTCGCTATTTTTCCCCGATTTAAACGTAAAATATTTTCAATATATGATTCTTCAATTGGCAGTTGATTTGGGTCTTGCGGGGCGCCGCTGCCTCCAGAAGAGGTAGGGGGTGGCCCTCCTTGGCTTTGTCCTTGCCCTTGTCCTTGAACCTGGCCACCTGGCTGGGGCTGAGGCATATAATAAGGGTAGTTTGGACTCATATACGGATTTTGCATATATTGCTGTTGCGGTTGATTAGACTTTGGTTTTTTCATAGGAACCTCCTTCAAACAAAAAGAAATTAGTAAACTCCTGGACAATCAGCTTGAGTTGGTGCAAAGAAACAGTGAGATTTAAATCGTCCTGTGTTATTTTGGTTATACCACTGAGCAGGACAGTTACCGCTGGGCTTGAAAAACCACAGTGAGTTTTCAGCGGGGTTAAAACGTTCCCCTCTTAATACACGGCGTGCAAGTGCAATTTCAGACTGGCGGGCACGCTGATAAAAGTAGCTTTTTGAGTCACTTCAAATCCGCCTGGGTTTTGAAACACCATCTGACGAATGGTTCTTATATTTCTAGAATCCAAACAGGGAGCTTTAGCACAGTTCACGCCTACATTTCCCACCAGTAACATCTCTTGTTTTCCTTCACTTTCAGCTTCAGCTCGAATGAGTCTGGCTAGAAGCTTAACATCTTCTTCGTTGTGTGCAACGACTGCCATTACCCCACCTCGCTTACTTGTGACACTGTTGTATATATATGGTCCTATAAGTGCGAATATGTCATGGCTAGAAAATAAAAAGACCTGTTTCCGCTTGGAAACAGGTTTTTTATATAGATAAAGCTTATTGGTATTTATTACTCTAGATGTTACAAATGAGATGAACGCTTTCGCTGCTTAGCTTAAACATGTAAAAAGCGTGCAATAGCTTCCTCTTTTAATAAATTTCCGACAAAGAAGCTACCAAATTCACCATAGCGAGCACTTACTTCATCAAAACGCATTTCATACACTAATTTTTTAAATTGAAGTACGTCATCTGCAAAAAGAGTAACGCCCCACTCGTAATCATCAAAACCAACAGAACCGGTAATGATTTGCTTTACTTTTCCAGCGTATTGACGTCCAATCATTCCATGGCTGCGCATTAAGCTACGTCGCTCTTCCATAGGAAGCATGTACCAATTGTCATTTCCTTGACGGCGTTTATCCATTGGATAAAAGCAAACATGACTAGCTTTCGGTAAAGTTGGATATAGTCTAGCTTTTATTTGAGGATTTTCATAAGGGTCCTCACCAGCAGGTAAGTAGTTGCTTAATTCAACTACTGATACGTATGAATAAGTAGGAATGGTAAACTCAGCAAGCTTCGTTTTATTAAATTCTGTTTCAATTTCGTTTAGTTCTTCCATAGTAGGACGAACTAGCATTAGCATAAAATCTGCTTTTTGGCCGACAATGGTATATAAAGCATGACTGCCTTGCTGCTCAGCTTCAGTTCCTTTCCATTTCTCAATTAAACCTAAAAATTCATGGATAGCCGCTTGACGATCATCGCTTGATAACTGCTTCCAAGCGCCCCAATCGATTGAACGGAAATCATGAAGTGCATACCAACCGTCTAATGTTTGTGCTGCTTCTGCCATTTCGTTTCACTCCTATTGTCCGATTATGATAAATTCCAATTCTACTATATCATAGTTTGTCCGAAGAACTGGAATGAAAAACCCGTGATTTTGTGACTAAACTTTAAACAATTGTCGCAAAGTAAAAACAGGTTTTATTTTAAGTGTTAGCGGAAAATTAAGAATTAAAAGACTTTTTCGTAATCATGGATTCTTGAAGGACATGCCTTTGATTTTTAAAAAAAGTGGAGTATCCTATTATGAGAAAAGTTTTTTACATATCGAGGAGGATTTACTTTGAGTGATTTATTTACAGGTTTAAAACAAAAAGTATCAGCTAGCGATGTATCAATCGTATTCCCAGAGGGATTAGATGAGCGCGTATTAGGTGCTGTTTCTCGTTTAGCTGCCGACAATATCTTAAAGCCTATCATTGTTGGAAACAAAGATGCTGTAGCATCAAAAGCAGCAGAACTAAATGTAAAATTAGACGGTGTTGAGGTTTTAGATCCTCAAAGCTACTCTGAATTTGATGAAATGGTTGCAGCATTTGTTGAGCGTCGTAAAGGCAAGGCAACAGAAGAAGATGCTCGCAAAATTTTATTAGATGAAAATTACTTTGGCACAATGCTTGTTCATATGAACAAAGCGGACGGTCTTGTAAGCGGAGCTGCTCACTCTACGGCAGACACAGTACGCCCGGCTCTACAAATTATCAAAACAAGACAAGGTGTCAAGAAAACATCTGGCGTATTTATCATGGTTCGTGGCGATCAGAAATACGTATTTGCTGACTGTGCAATCAATATTTCACCTGACAGTCAAGACTTAGCTGAAATTGCAATTGAAAGTGCTCGTACGGCTGAAATGTTCGATATTGACCCTCGTGTTGCTATGCTAAGCTTCTCAACAAAAGGATCAGCAAAATCTCCGGAAACGGAAAAAGTAGCAAACGCAGTAGAAATTGCAAAAGAATTAGCACCAAGCGTAACATTGGACGGTGAATTCCAATTTGACGCAGCGTTTGTTCCTTCTGTAGCTGAAAAGAAAGCACCAGGTTCAGTGATCAAAGGAGATGCAAATGTGTTTGTATTCCCAAGCCTTGAAGCAGGTAACATTGGTTACAAAATTGCACAGCGCTTAGGAAACTTCGAAGCAGTAGGTCCAATCTTACAAGGGCTAAACAAACCGGTAAACGACCTATCTCGTGGTTGTAACGAAGAAGATGTGTACAAGCTTGCTTTAATTACAGCAGCTCAAGCACTTTAATAAAAAAACTCCGTCCTAGGGCGGAGTTTTTTTATTTGGCTAATGAACCTAATGCTTTTTCGTTGCGGTCATACATGCGCTGCAGCTGTGTCTCAAATAGCTCGAGTTCGGTAGCATTTAAAGGCATATTCACAAGAGAAGAGCTCATGCTATTCAGTGTTTGCAATAAAAGCAACATGACATCAGAAACGGTTAAATCAATCTGTAATAGCTCAGATAAGGAGGCCATTGTATGAGGCTCGATATCTGGATATGAAAATTTAGTTTCCGTGTGTTGGAGACCTCTTTTGTAAAATTCTTGAATGAGAGAAGCACGCGTAGAGCCGCTTCCTTTAACGCATAAGTAAATTTGTACAGCCACTCCGCCGCGAACGCGTCGCTGTGAAATGCCTGCAAACTTTTGATTACGAATGCTTAAATCAAAGCTGCCGGGACAATAAGAGCCTACAATTTCCTTAGCTTCAATTGCTGCCCCGTAAGATGCAAACATGACTTTAATCAAATCAAACATGGCTTCATATCCACGATCAATATCAATTCCTTTTTCTGCATCAGGAAAAATTAAAGAAATGTTTAGAACATCTTGATCAAGTACGACAGCGAGGCCGCCTGAATTGCGGACGATTGTTTTATATCCATGTTCATGTAAATAAGCTACACCTTCAGCTAAGTGAGGGAGCTTTGTGTCTTGGATGCCTAGTACAATCGTATCGTGATGCACCCATGAACGCATGACAGCTGGAGATTCGCCTCTTCCAACGGTTGTACAAAGCGTGTCATCGATGGCAAAAGAATGACGGGCATCAAAATGAGGACCTAGACTGGATTGATCAATAATACGCCAAGCGGGCTGTGCTAAAAGCTTCAAACTATTCTGCTGCATATCTCAAACCCCTTTATAAACAGTAAACGAACATATTATAGCATAAAGGCGTTGCGTCATTGGCTGTAAAATAGAAAAAGAAGAAAGAAGAGCCAAGTTTGACATCCCTCTTTCTTCATTCATGTAGCTTATTCAGCCATTTTCTCAAGATTTCCGTTACGATCCATTTTAAACGTAGTAGAAGAACGTTCTTCTTCATCAAATAGAGCTAACTTTCGCGCACGGTTCATGATTTGCATTAATGTTTCATAGTCTTCTTGAATAGTAGTAGCATTAGCCTCGAGATGTTTGATTTGTTTTTCCAACTCTGTGTTTTTCTTAGCTAACTCTGCATTCTCTTGCATCAAGCGTTTGTTTTCGCTCTGTAATGCCTGTAAATTGCTCGCTTGATTTGGCATTGTTTGCAAAAAGCGAATAACGTCAGCCATTGTAAGCTCCTCGCTGCTGCTTTTTACTACTTGTGTTTCAGATAAACTATATGTTGCTGTAGGTGCAGACATAATTTGTTCTACATGCTCTACAGATGCTGGTGGTGTATATAATAATTTCTTTTTGCCTTGTTCTTGTCCAAGTGCACGCATGCGCTGCTTTCGCTGTTTTTTAGCTAGCTGCAGTGCTTTTTCGTATTGATGACGTACCACAGCATTCCATCTAAATCCACATGCTGCTGAAGTGCGATTTAATTCATCTCCAACTTCTTCAAACGCATTCAACTGCGTACTTCCTTCGCGGACATGGCGCAATACTGTTTCCGCTAATAATAAGTCATTTTCTTCTGTCCAAGCATCTTGTCTATCTTTCACTTTGTTCACTCCTCTATTTTCCATGACTCATAGTAATCATGTTTTGTAGTATCATCATGTACAAAAAATCCATACTTTATACCATTTCATCTAGGAGTATCATAGATTTTGCTTCCTTCTTTAACTTGCATCGGACTTCAAATAGGGGTAAAATACCCCTTAGACAAAATGATGAACCAATTTTGAAAGGATTGTGTCAACATGGCAAATGAATTTAGAATTTGTGATGATTGTCAGGCAACAAACGTCAAAACGTTGTTACCTCGACTTAAAAAAATAGATGAACAAGCTGAAGTACAAATCGGTTGCCAGTCTTACTGTGGACCCGGACGTAAAAAGTCATTTGCATTTGTAAATAACCGTCCTGTAGCAGCGCCAACAGAGGATGAACTAATCGAGAAGATTGAGAAAAAAGTAAAAAAATAGATAGTGAAACAATAAATAGCTGCTTTTCTGCTACTTATTTGTCGAACGAGCTTCTTACAAACAGTGTCGTCTTGTTTGTTAGGTAAATCACCTTGGTTGCTTGACAAGGTGATTTTTTATTCTGAATAGGAAAATAGGAAGTGAGTGTCGAAAATTATAGCAACAACAAAGTGAAGATAGAGAGGTATGTAAATGACATATCCTAATGAAAAACTCAGTGAAGAAAAAGTATTTAAAGATCCTGTTCACCGCTATATCCATGTAAGAGATCGTGTCATTTGGGAGCTAATTGGTACCGCTGAATTTCAAAGGCTGCGTCGTATTAGACAGCTAGGAACGACATACTTAACGTTTCATGGGGCTGAGCACAGCCGTTTCAGTCATTCCTTAGGCGTTTATGAAATTGTGCGCCGTATTATTGATGACGGTTTTCAAGGACGTCCTGAATGGAATGAAGATGAACGTCTTCTTTGTCTTTGTGCTGCTTTATTGCATGATTTAGGCCACGGGCCGTTTTCTCATTCGTTTGAGAAGGTCTTCCACTTAGACCATGAGGAATTTACGCAAGCTATTATCGTGGGTGACACTGAGGTAAATCAAGTGTTGACGAAGGTAGGAAAGGATTTTCCTAAAAAAGTGGCTGAAGTAATAGCTAAAACATATGAAAATAAGCTTGTCGTTAGTTTAATTTCCAGCCAAATCGATGCGGATCGCATGGATTATTTGCAGCGTGATGCGTATTACACAGGAGTAAGCTACGGTCACTTTGACATGGAACGAATTCTTCGTGTTATGCGCCCTCGGGAGGACCAAGCTGTAATTAAACACAGCGGTATGCATGCGGTTGAAGATTATATTATGAGTCGCTATCAAATGTACTGGCAAGTGTATTTCCATCCTGTTACGAGAAGTGCTGAAGTTATTTTGACAAAAATTTTACATCGCGCAAAAGAGCTCCATCGTCATCACTATGAGTTCAAGCAGGAGCCAACTCATTTTTATTCGATTTTCGAAGAAGAAATATCACTAAAAGAGTATTTGAAATTAGATGAATCCGTTATTTTATTTTATTTTCAAGCATGGGAAGAGGAAGAGGATGACATTTTATCTGATCTATGCCGAAGATTTATGAATCGTCAGCTTTTTAAATACATTGAGTTTAATCCAAATTCACAAATGAAAATGTGGATGGAGCTCACAACACTATTTAAAAAAGCGGGCATTAATCCAGATTATTATTTAGTCGTCGACTCTTCAAGTGACTTACCGTATGATTTTTATCGACCGGGTGAAGAGGAAGAACGTTTACCGATTCATCTGTTGATGCCAAATAATGAAGTACGTGAACTATCACGTCAGTCGGAGATTGTCGAAGCAATTTCAGGGAAAAAGAGAACGGATCATAAATTATATTTTCCACAAGATCTCATTGATCAATTGTCGTCTAAGCGAAAAGTTAAAGACCAGATTATAAACTTACTAAAAGGAGATCAGAGTTAAATAGTATAGGAGTTGAAGGGGCTGTGTTAAACGATCACGCAAAGATTGTGAAAGTATTTTCCGCGGCGGGAGAAGTTGTTGGCAGAAAAAAGTTACAAAAGATGATATTTATCGGAAAAAAACTAAAGTTTCCTTTTTATGAAAAATATAATTTTCACTTTTTTGGACCCTATTCTGAGGAATTAACACTTCGGATTGAAGAGCTGTGTAACTTGGGCTTTTTAAGTGAAATTAAAGAGAAAAAAGGCGGATATATGCAGTATCGCTACGGATTAACAGAAGCGGGAGAAGGTTTTTTAAGCCACTATGACTTAGAGCTTCCTCACTTGCAGGAATGTATGAAGGATATGAACGAACAAAGCTCTAAATTTTTGGAGCTTGTCTCTACGATTTTATATTTTGATAATTTATCGAAAGAAGAAGTAAAAGAAAAAGTGTTTACGTTAAAACGTAAGCAGAACTATACAGAAGAAGACATTGCAGAAGCATACGAATATATTGAAAAACTTCAGACAACACTGTCTGTTCATTAAAAAATGCCATAGGTCGACCTATGGCATTTTTTATATGTAGGCGTTATTGATCGCTCATGCGCTTGCCTGCTACAGCGTAATGGTTTTTAGACATTTCTTCAATGATAATCGATACTTTTTCAGGTGCTGCACCTGTTGTTTCTACAACAGCATCCGTTACTTTTTCAACAAGAGCTCTTTTTTGATCATCCGTACGGCCCTCAAGCATCTTAACAGTTACAACTGGCATAATGTGTACACTCCTTTTTGATCAGTATATGATTAGTGTACCCGTTTTCTGAATAAAATGACAGTATGAGATAGTGATGGAAGACATAATCTGTAGTATACTTTTTATCATAACAACGATGTAGAAAACCAGGTGTGGCCAAAGAGAGCCCATATCTGGTTTTTGAGACCTTTGAGGGTATATTCAAGAAGCCTTGTATCTTTCTTAACATGAGAAAACGGTTCATCTAGCAGATAGGACGTGTAGAAATTATTTTAAAATAAAGGAGATAAAAAGTGGAACATTTTTTAGCTTTTTCATTGCAAGACCTTCCTTATGTGGTGATGACGCTTATTGTTGCATTCACACTGCATGAGTTTGCACATGCGTATGTAGCTTATTTATTTGGAGACCATACGGCTAAAAAGCAAGGAAGGCTAACCCTTTCTCCACTGGCTCATTTAGATCCATTTGGAACGCTTTTGTTAATTATCGCAGGTTTTGGGTGGGCGAAGCCGGTTCCTGTTAATCGCTATTTCTTTAAAAAGCCTCGTTTAGCTGGTATTCTAGTATCGATAGCGGGACCGTTTAGCAACTTGGTGTTGGCGTTTATCGGCTTGCTTATTTACTATTTGATGAGCAATGGCGCAGTGGACAACGATGCGCTTTATCGTTTTTTTACATTGTTTATTCAAATAAACCTAACGTTAGGTTTATTTAATTTATTGCCTTTTCCGCCTTTAGATGGCTACCGAGTGATTGAAGACCTCGTTCCGCCGTCTACGCGAGCCAAAATGACACAGTATGAATCTTGGGGCATTTTTGTATTTTTGATTCTTGTGATTACACCTCTAGATCGAATTGTGATCTGGCCGCTTCTAAACGGAGTAGCAACGTTTGTTATGAATATCTTTCAGCAGATATTAGCACCACTGATTTAATAAATAGAGGAGGCTTACTATGACTCAGCCAAAGAAGAAAAGTATAGGATTTAATATCATAAAAGACGATTCAACCGACGGCCACGGCGGTTACGGAGTTGGAGCGTTAAGTTTAGAAAATATTTCACCCGTTTTTGTTTGTCCGAGTGATGAAGAAGTATTTGTGGATATCGGTGCGATGCATGCAAGAAGTGTAGTGGAAAAAGGAATTAAATTCTTACCGAATAAAGACGAGGTGCCAAACGGCAAGTTATATTGGCTTGTGTGGGTAACGATTGATCGCAAGGAAGAAGGACCTTACTACGCAGGTGTGACAGCATGTGAAATGACCGTTGATCGTGAAATTCGCCGCGGCTATAAGTCACTTCCTGAACATGTGAACAAGATGGATAAATCCTTAAAACGACGCATTATGGTAGAAGAAATGGATAACAAATCTAAGGCTTTGCTTCGTGAGTTTTTAAAGTCTCATAACGAAGAAATCTGGACGTTATCTAATGATGACTTAAAAGAAGCGCTTCAAACATCGTAATACTGAGAAAAAAGCTTAAGGCCAAGGCCTTAAGCTTTTTTAATCAAACCATTTTGGGAACCAGTGAAACTTTTTATCTTCTGCTTGACGCTCTTTTTTCTTCGTTTTTGCTCCGTGATCAACGTGGTCAGTACAGTATGTTTTTGGCTGTGTTCCAGTTAAATAATAAGCTTTATATTGAACAGGACAGGATTTCGAGGCTAATTTTCCATTTTCAGGATTAATGTTTACACTCATTAATCCGTTTGGTGCTTTAAATTTTTCTTTTTTCTTTCCTTTTAAAGCATCTTCCATAAATAATGCCCACATCTTTTTGGCGTATCCTTTTTCAGCTACATCATCCATTGTTCTTCCTTGATCGTATCCAACCCAAACGCCTGAAACGAGCTGAGGAGAGTAGCCAATCATCCAGCTGTCCGTGGAGGTTGTGCCGGATTTTCCTGCATAAGGACGAGATACATATTTAGAAATAGGCTTTCCTGTGACTGTTGTATAGCCGTTTAGCTTTTGATCAAACATGCCCGTCATTAAATGGGTAGTAAGAAAAGCATAACGCTTATCAATTATTTGTTTCCGTTCGGAAGGAGCTTGATAGACCACTTCTCCGTCATGCGTTTCAATTCGTTTAATAAAAGTTGGACGAATTTCTTTTCCTCCATTAGCGAAGATGCCGTACGCATTAACCATATCAATGACTTTGACAGGCGAAGTTCCAAGAGCTAAAGATGGAACTTTCTTTAAAGGTGACGATATTCCGAGTGTTTTGGCCGTTTCGATCAAGCGATTTTCCCCAATAAACAAATGCGTTTTTACTGCATAAATATTGTCTGAAAGCGCGATAGCTTGAGCCATTGTAATAGGAGCATCTGCATAATAGTTGTGATAGTTACTAGGCGTGTATGTCGAAACCCCATCTTCCAATTTGAACGTCGTTTCTTCACTTTTCATTGGAGTGGATTCAGTAAAACCGTCTTTTAATGCCGCATAGTATAAAAATGGCTTCATCGTTGAGCCAGGCTGTCTTATTGCTTGAGTAGCGCGGTTAAACGGGCTCTTTTCATAATCTCTTCCACCAATAAGAGCTTTTACTTGTCCATTTTTAGGATTCATGGCGACAAAGGCACTTTGTACATCTGAAGAGCTGCTAATAACATCCTTCATTTTTTCTTCTGCTGTACGCTGCATCTTTTCATCCAGCGTGGTATAAACGCGAAGTCCATTTGTATAAATCATGGTTTCATCAATGCCCAAATCTTGCTTTAGCTCTGCTAACGCTGCATCCATAAAGTAAGAAGCGTCTTCTTTGTTAGGATCTTTTTCGGCAGGCTCCGCAAATACTAGAGGGGTTACAAGCGCTTTTGTAGCTTGCTTAGCTGTGATAATTCCATTCTCTTTCATCAGAGATAAAATAATATTTTGGCGTTTCTTTGCATTTTCTTGATGAATAAGAGGGGAGTAGTAGCTAGGGCCTTTTGGAATACCCGCTAACATACTCGCTTCACTTAACGTCAAATTTTTGGCATGCTTATCAAAATATAGCCTCGCTGCCGCTTCGATTCCGTAGGCTCCATGGCCGTAGTAAATCGTATTCATGTAGCCTTCTAGAATTTGATCTTTGCTGTAATTCATTTCTAGCCGGATTGTATACAGAGCTTCTTGAAGCTTTCGAGTCCATGTTTTGTCATGCTCTAGAAACAAGTTGCGTGCATATTGCTGAGTAATGGTGCTCGCGCCTTGTACTTTTCCCATAGCTTTTATATCAGCTACAATTGCTCCAGCGATTCGATGCATATCAAAGCCGTGATGCTCATAGAAGCGTTTATCTTCAACGGCTAGAGTCGCATCTTTTACGTAGGGTGAAATTTGATTAAGTGAAACCCAGTAGCGCTTTTGTCCATTGTGAACTTCATCAAGAACTTTACCGTTTGCTGAGTAGAAAACAGCTGTTTGAGAAACGTTTAGCGGAGGGGGCCCAGCGATTTTGGCGTAGAGAAAGATACTTATGTAGGCAAACAACAATAAAGCCCCCGCTAATATACCAAGGACGAGAAGAATTCGGAAGATGCGTCTTGCCTTTTTTAAATGTTCGGTTAATACCGTTTCCATTTCCATTCACCACCAATATGTGTCACTATGCAGCGTTCTTCAAAGCAGCAAAATTCGCTTGGAAGAGCGCTGCAAGTAGATTCTAAAGCTTGTATCTATCATCAGTATGAAATAGAAAAGGTGGTTTTAAACCTCCATTGCTAAAAATTTTACTTGCTTTTTTGCTGAATTCATCTATACTTTTTTCATGTTTGTATAAATTATGTTAGGGTAATCTATGCATAGGTTAATTCTCAAAATAGAAGGGAAGAGTTTGAAATGGAATTATGGTTCACAGAAAAGCAAACAAAGAACTTTGGTATTACAGCTAAAATCAATCGCACTTTACATACAGAGCAAACGGAGTTTCAAAAATTAGACATGGTTGAAACAGAAGAGTTTGGTAACATGCTTTTACTTGACGGTATGGTTATGACAACAGAAAAAGATGAGTTCGTTTATCATGAAATGGTTGCACATGTACCGTTATTTACGCATCCAAATCCAGAAAACGTACTAGTTGTAGGTGGAGGAGACGGAGGCGTAATCCGTGAAATCTTAAAGCATCCAAGTGTAAAAAAAGCGACGTTAGTTGATATCGATGGGAAAGTTATTGAGTACTCAAAAAAATTCTTACCTTCAATTGCGGGCAAACTAGAAGATCCTCGTGTTGACGTACAAGTAGACGACGGATTTATGCACATCGCTAAAAGTGAGAACGAATATGACGTCATTTTAGTAGATTCAACAGAGCCAGTAGGTCCAGCTGTGAATTTATTTACAAAAGGATTCTATGCGGGTATCTCAAAAGCACTTAAAGAAGATGGTATCTTTGTTGCTCAATCGGACAACCCTTGGTTCACGCCAGAGCTTATCTCAAATGTTCAGCGTGATGTAAGAGAAATCTTCCCGATTACACGTCTATACGTAGCGAATATTCCAACATATCCAAGCGGTTTATGGACATTTACAATGGGCTCAAAGAAACATGATCCATTAGAAGTAAGCGAAGATCGTTTTTTCGATATTGATACAAAGTATTACACAAAAGAATTGCACAAAGCGGCATTTGCTTTGCCTAAATTTGTGCAGGATCTTATTAAATAAGTTATCACGTACAAGTGAGATGCCAGAGATTAAGGCTGGCATCTTTTCTATGAGTAATTAAGGAGGAAGTAAATATGCGTTTTGATGAAGCTTATTCAGGTAATGTATTTATCGGCAGTCACCCGGTTTTTGAAGAAAGTGAAGCAGTTCTTTACGGAATGCCAATGGACTGGACAGTTAGCTATCGTCCAGGTTCCCGATTTGGCCCAACTCGTATTCGTGAAGTATCAATTGGATTAGAAGAATACAGCCCTTATTTAGACCGAGAGCTAGAGGAAGTAAAATATTTTGATGCAGGAGACATCCCACTTCCATTTGGAAATCCTCAGCGCAGCTTAAATATGATTGAAGAGTATATCGATCAGCTTTTAGCAGCAGACAAGTTTCCATTAGGTATGGGGGGCGAGCATTTGGTCTCTTGGCCTGTTATGAAAGCAATGTATAAAAAATATCCGGATTTGGCCATCATCCATATGGATGCTCACACAGATCTTCGTGAAGAGTATGAAGGAGAACCACTTTCTCATTCCACTCCAATTCGTAAAGTTGCAGAACTAATCGGGCCGGAGAATGTTTATTCATTTGGTATTCGTTCAGGAATGAAAGAAGAATTTCAATGGGCGGAAGAAAATGGTATGCATATTTCGAAGTTTGAAGTTCTAGAGCCGTTAAAAGAGATTTTACCAACTCTTGCGGGTCGTCCTGTCTATGTAACAATTGATATTGATGTACTAGATCCAGCACACGCTCCTGGTACAGGAACAGTAGATGCAGGCGGTATCACATCAAAAGAGCTTTTAGCTTCTATTCATGCAATTGCTAAATCAGATCTTCGCATTGTCGGAGGAGATTTAGTAGAAGTAGCTCCAATTTATGATCCGTCTGAACAAACAGCTAATACAGCAAGCAAGCTTATTCGCGAAATGATTTTAGGCTGGGTGCAAAAGAAATAAATCAAGCAAAAGGTGGCCGCTTTGGCCGCCTTTTTTGTTTGAAATATGAGATTGCATCACAGACAGCGAAAAAAGGAATTCTCGGCGTATCTATCATATTTCCTTTGAAGTATTATTGAATTCTTTCTTTAGAATGTTTATACTATTTAAGTTATAACGTATTCATTTTAATAAGGAAGTGTCTTTTGTGAGTAACGCTTCAGAAGTAAAAAAAACCATTGAAGTTAAAATTGTGACAGATATCCGTGATGGTCACCGAAAAGAGACAACATCGGTAAATGCAAAAGGTATGTATTATGAAAAAGGATCGAAAATTTATCTTACATACACAGAGCACCAAGAGGAAATCGGAGATATTAGAACAATGGTGAAAATTAGTGAAGATGAAGTATCAATTAACCGAACCGGTGCTGTTCAAATGAAGCAATCGTTTCGTAAAAAGGTACAGATCGAAGGAACTTATATAAGCCCTTATGGACGTATGGATTTACTGACATTCGCTCATAACATTGAATATAAACAAATGACTCAAAAGGGTCGATTATTTTTAACGTATGATCTAGAAGTACAGGGTCAGCCTACTGGGAAATATGCGTTAACCATTACATTCAAGGAGGAGAAAAAATGAACGTCGTCGAACAAGTGCAGCAAAAATTAAAAGCTGAAATTCAAGATGCTGTGGTCAAAGCAGGTCTTGCTGAAAAAGCAGAACTTCCAGAAGTTCTATTAGAAACCCCAAAAGATAAAACACATGGTGATTATTCTACCAATATGGCTATGCAGCTAGCTCGTATTGCCAAAAAAGCACCTCGTGCTATCGCTGAAGAGCTTGTAGCCAACTTCGATAAATCAAAAGCATCTATCGAGAAAATTGACATTGCAGGACCTGGATTCATCAACTTTTATATGAATAACTCTTATTTAACAGAACTTATTCCAACCATTGTCAAAGCTGGTGAAGCGTACGGTCAAACAAACGTAGGGAACGGACAAAAAGTACAGGTTGAGTTTGTATCAGCTAATCCGACGGGGGATTTACATTTAGGACATGCTCGCGGCGCTGCAGTTGGAGATTCATTATGTAATGTTCTTGAAAAAGCTGGTTATGATGTGTCACGTGAATACTATATCAATGATGCTGGTAACCAAATTAATAACCTAGCTTATTCAGTAGAAGCACGTTACATGCAGGCTCTTGGTTTAGACAAAGAAATGCCTGCAGACGGCTATCATGGCGCTGACATCATAAACATCGGAAAAGAGCTAGCAAAGGAGCACGGAGACAAGTATGTAAACGTATCTGAAGAAGAGCGTTTTGAATTCTTCCGTCAATACGGCTTAGACTATGAATTAGCTAAATTAAAGCGTGACCTTGAACAGTTCCGTGTAAAATTTGACGTATGGTATTCTGAAACGTCTCTTTATAAAAATGACAAAATCTCAGTTGCACTTGAAACGTTGAAAAAACAAGGCCATGTATATGAAGAAGAAGGTGCTACTTGGTTCCGTTCTACGACATTTGGCGATGATAAAGACCGTGTGTTAATTAAAAATGACGGTTCATTTACGTACTTAACGCCAGATATTGCATATCACCAAGACAAAATTCAACGCGGATTTGACAAGCTAATTAACATTTGGGGAGCCGATCACCATGGATATATTCCTCGTATGAAAGCGGCGATTCAAGCGCTTGGTTATGAAAAAGATACGCTTGAAGTAGAAATTATTCAAATGGTTCAACTATATCAAAATGGCGAAAAAATGAAGATGAGTAAACGTACAGGTAAAGCTGTAACAATGCGTGATCTAGTGGAAGAGGTAGGCCTTGATGCAACTCGCTACTTCTTTGCGATGAGAAGTGCAGATACACATTTAGACTTTGATTTAGATTTAGCTGTTTCTCAATCTAATGAAAATCCTGTATACTATGCGCAATATGCTCATGCCCGTATTTGCAGTATTCTTCGCCAAGGTGAAGAGATGGGGATTCAATCAACATCTGATGCGGACCTTTCATTAATTAGTGCAGAAAAAGAAATGGAACTACTGAAAAAAATCGGAGAATTCCCTCAGGTCGTAGCGGAAGCAGCGACAAAACGTATTCCGCACCGCATCACGAATTATGTGTTTGATCTTGCTTCTACGTTCCATAGCTTCTATAATGCAGAAAAAGTATTAGACAGCGATAATGTAGAAATAAGTAAAGCGCGTATTGAACTAGTGAAAGCTGTTCAAGTAACGCTTCAAAACTCCCTAAAACTGATTGGTGTTTCAGCACCTGAAAAAATGTAACAAAAAAAGAGCCTCTTGGCTCTTTTTTATTTAAAAAACAAGAGTAGCGCCTCCTGTGCGCTTCACTCTTCTCATTGATGCTAAATCTTCCACTAATTTTAACAGCGCTTTATCTTTTAACTTTGCTTCAATCATTACGTCAAAATCCTGTCCAATATACTTAGCAATTTGCAAAAAAGGTGCGATAAAATCAGTTGATACATAATCAGAGTGACTTCTAAATTCTTTTTCAGATTTAGGAGAAGAGATATGTACTTTTGGTTTTAACCCTGTATGGTTCCATGTGTCAAAGATACGAGGAAGCAACAGCTCAAGAGACTCTTCTCCTTCATTTGCTTTGTGGTGATGGTAATCAAAGAGGAGAGGGACTTTCTCTTTTTCACATACAGCTAATGTTTCTTCAGTTGTGTATGTTTTATCGTCATTTTCGAGAGTCATGCGCTTTTTGATGATAGGCGGCAGCGTTTGAATGTTTTCATGAAATCGACCAATCGCTTTTTCTTTATTGCCATAAGCTCCTCCTACATGAATGTTAATAAGGGCTTGATCTGCTACTCCCATCGCGTCAAGCATTCTATAGTGATAGTCCATATCTTTTACCGCATTTTCTGTAATGTGTTTTTTATCGCTTGTAAATAATGTGAACTGATTAGGGTGAAAACTTACTCGCAGCTGATGATTCTTTATCAATTCTCCTATCTCTGACCAGTCGTCTTGGAACGCATCAATGTAATTCCAGTCTACTTCAGGGTGCGTAGCTAAAGGGACAAGAGAAGATGACAAACGATACAGCATAATTTCATGCGCAATATTAAAATGCAAAGCACGCTTAGTATGATTCAAATTTTGTTTTGTAACGTGATGAAGCTTATCAAGCCTCTCCTCTTTTTTCATTTTTGCCCATCTAGTAAACGTGAGGGTTTTAGCAGGTGAGCAGTCCCAAAGCGACAGGGCATGTGATACATAGCCAAATCTAATTTTCATTATAAATCTTCCTCTTTTCGTTCATTAAAGTAACGGAGAAATAAAGGTTGCAAATCCTTGCTTTAGTTTTTCACTCCACTTTCGGTTTTTGACATCTTCTAAAGACAAAACGGGGCATTCCCCCATACAAGCTTTAAAGCTGTTCTTTACCTCTTCAATATATGTTGCATCATAGATTAAACAGTTAATTTCAGCATTTAAGAATAAGCTTCTTTTATCAAAATTAGCTGTTCCCACATCGCAGATAACATCGTCCGCAATTAATACTTTGGCATGGTAAAAACCGTAATAATATTGATAAACCTTGCAACCCGCTTGGAGTAATGGGGGAAGATAGGCAAACGCAGCATGATGAACAAGCGGTTGATCTGCGCGCATCGGAATTAAAATATGAACTTGTACTCCTCGTGCACGAGCTTGCAGTAAAGCGTTCATCAAAGGTTCACTTGGAATAAAATAAGGAGTACCTATGTACAATTCCCTATTGGCTTGATTGATAATCGATAAAAAACGTTCTTCAAGCGAAAAACCTTCAGTTGACTGTAGCTGAATGACATAGTCTCCTTCAGTGGTTGGCGGAAAGTATTTTTCCACTTTACGCAGGTCTAAGCCGGTTGCAGCATACCAGTCGCTTAACAGCTGCATGTGAAGATCTTGTATGCCTTGACCTTCCATACGTAGGTGGTAATCTTTCCAAACTCCAAGCTTGGCGTCAAGTCCTAAATATTCTCTTCCGATATTAAAACCACCAATGTACCCGACTTTCCCGTCAATAACGGTTATTTTACGGTGATTGCGTGCGTTGAGTGTATAAAATAAATAAGGCCATCGAAGCGTTCGACTGTAGGCAAAATGAATACCTTGTTTCTTTAAGAATGCAATTTTGTTTTTCTTGATTTTATAGCTTCCTACACGGTCTACCAATAATCTGACTTCTATATTTTGCTGTGCTTTTTGGACTAGTAAATCTAAAAATTCTTGGCTAATCTCATCATTTTGTACAATGTAAAACGATAGATGGATAAATGAAGAGGCATTTTCTATTTCGTGAAATAAATCTTTATACAAGACATTCCCGTCTACGAACAAAAAAAGAGAAGCACGGCGCTTTGGAAAAGTATTTTCAGTCTGAGAAAATACTTTCTTTCCAACACCAAGGTCAATTGCAAGCCAAGCAATAAAAATAATAAAAAGTAAAATCACAACCATGCCGCTCATCATGTCACCTCTTTTCTCGATGTAAATACATTTTACGTTGTTCTTAGTGTCACCTTGTTTAAATAGAATATGAACAAAAGAACGAAAAGATATTGACTGAATGATCATTCATTATATACAATAAAAATAGATATATTATCAGAAAATTTAGTCGTCAAAAAAAAGAAACGAACTATTCAAGGAGGGGACGAGATGACAGGGTTGCTGTGGGTGAACTTTCTCTTTTTTATTATTGTAACCGCTTACGCTATTTCTTTGTTTGTATATTTAATTCGCACGCGCGTTGAATATATTCAATTAGGAAAAAAAGTTGAATTTGATCAGCGGTTAAAAGAAAGGCTGCAAAAAATTTGGGTGAACGTGTTTGGACAAAAGAAACTGTTAAAAGATAAAAAAAGCGGCATTATGCACGTCATGTTTTTTTATGGCTTTATTTTAGTTCAGTTCGGCGCGTTAGACTTTATTATAAAAGGTTTGCTGCCAGGTAAACATTTGCCGCTTGGGCCTTTATATCCCGGTTTTACATTTTTTCAAGAAATTGTGACGTTTTTAATTTTAGTAGCAGTTGTCTGGGCTTTTCATCGTCGCTATGTAGAAAAGCTTGTGCGCTTAAAAAGAGGATTTAAATCTGGTTTAGTGCTAATTTTTATTGGAGCACTTATGCTGTCAGTGCTTATTGGAAACGGCATGTCAATTATCTGGCATAATCATGAACCAGCGTGGACAGAACCAATTGCGTCATCAATTGCCATCTTGTTTAATGGGATCAATGATATAGCGGCTATCTCTATTTTTTATGTTTCATGGTGGATTCACTTAGCCGTGCTATTGACGTTTTTAGTATATGTTCCTCAATCAAAACATGCTCATTTACTGGCTGGACCGGCTAATGTATTTTTTAACCGTGTTTCTAAGCCTGGTAAGCTCGAAAAGATTGATTTTGAAGATGAGACGCAAGAGACGTTTGGGGTTGGAAAAATTGAAGAATTTACACAGCACCAGCTCATTGATTTATATGCCTGTGTAGAATGCGGTCGATGTACGAATATGTGTCCGGCAACGGGTACAGGAAAAATTTTGTCTCCAATGGATTTAATTTTGAAGATGCGAGACCACTTAACAGAAAAAGGAGCGGTGGTGACATCTAAGGCTCCTTGGGTTCCTACGTATGCATTCTCCAAAACAAAAGGAAATCAGCTGGCGATGATGGCGGCCAGCCAAAGTGGAGCTGAAGCTGCGGCAACAGCAGAATATAATCCTGCTTTAATTGGAGATGTCATTACGGAAGAAGAGATCTGGGCGTGTACAACGTGCCGAAACTGTGAAGATCAATGTCCAGTGATGAACGAGCATGTAGATAAAATCATAGATTTACGACGCTTTTTAGTATTAACCGAGGGAAAGCTGGATGCCGATGCTCAGCGTGCCATGACTAATATTGAGCGTCAAGGAAACCCTTGGGGATTAAACCGAAAAGAGCGTGAAGAATGGCGCCATGCAAGAGAAGATGTTCACATTCCGACTGTAAAAGAAGTAAGTAAAGCCGGTGGAACGTTTGAGTATTTGTTCTGGGTAGGATCGATGGGATCTTATGACAACCGCAGCCAAAAGATCGCTCTATCCTTTGCAAAGCTTCTTAATGAAGCGGGTGTTTCATTTGCGATTTTAGGAAATAAAGAAAAAAATTCTGGTGATACGCCGCGCAGGTTAGGGAATGAATTTCTATTTCAAGAATTAGCTTCTAAAAACATTGCTGAATTTGAAAAAAATGAAATCAAAAAAATTGTTACGATTGATCCACATGCTTATAACATCTTCAAAAATGAATATCCAGATTTCAGTTTTGAAGGAAAAGTGTATCATCATACAGAATTATTAGCTATGTTGGTGAAAGAAGGTAAGTTGTCTCCAAAACATGAGGTTAACGAAAAAATTACCTTCCATGATTCCTGTTATTTAGGAAGATATAATGAAGTATACAATCCACCGAGAGAAATATTGAAAGCGATTCCAGGTGTTAGCTTAATTGAAATGGATCGCAACCGTGAAAATGGCATGTGCTGCGGAGCAGGAGGAGGGTTAATGTGGACGGAAGAAACGACCGGCCAGCGCATTAACGTAGCGCGCACGGAACAAGCCTTAGCTGTTAACCCAAGCGTTATCAGTTCAGGTTGTCCTTACTGCTTGACCATGCTAAGTGACGGAACAAAAGCAAAAGAAGTAGAAGAAATGGTTCATACGTATGACGTAGCAGAACTGCTTGAAAAGTCAATTTGTGGTGACGTGCAAGAACAGGTTTCATAAAGGAAAAGTAGAGATGTTAGTCATCTCTACTTTTTACGGAAACGAAATTGAGCAAGCGTTCAATCGGCACGTACAAAGACCAAGAAAAAGAGGAGGAAACAATAATGGGGAAAACAGTCATTGTGAGTGCAGTTCGAACACCTTTTGGAAAATTAGGTGGCAGCGTAAGCGGACTAAAAGCAGCAGAACTAGGCGGGAAAGCGATTCAAGCAGCATCAAAAGGACGGACAGAAATTGATTCTGTTATTATGGGATGCGTCCTACAAGGAGGCCAAGGACAACTGCCTTCTCGGCAAGCTATGCATTATGCAGGTTTACCTTGGCAAGTAGAGACAGAAACCATTAATAAAGTGTGTGCATCGGGTATGCGCAGCATTACAACTGCCGATCAGCTGATTCGATTAGGAGAAGCAAAAACAATTATTGCAGGTGGAATGGAATCGATGAGTAATGCCCCGTATCTTCTTCCAAAAGCAAGGTGGGGATTCCGTATGGGAGATAGTGTTGTAACGGATTTGATGATTCACGACGGTTTAACATGCAGCTTTACAGGGGTTCAAATGGGGACGTATGGAAATGAAATAGCTTCTGAAATGAATATTTCCCGAGAAAAGCAGGATGAGTGGGCCCTTCGCAGTCATCAATTAGCGGTAGAGTCAGAAGAAAAAGGGAGATGGGATGCAGAAAGAATTTCAGTTGATATCCCGTCTAAAAAAGGAACGATAACGGTTCAAAAAGATGAAGGACCAAGAAAAGATACGTCGTTAGAAAAACTGTCATCTCTTCGGCCTGTGTTTGGTCACAGCGGAACCATTACAGCAGGAAATGCACCTAGCGTGAATGACGGAGCATCTGCGCTCATGTTAATGGATGAAGATGTAGCAAAAGCCAACGGCTATGAGCCGTTAGCTACGATTGTAAATCATACTTCTCTCGCGATAGAGCCAAGGGAATTTCCAAAAACGCCTGGTTTGGCTATTAACAAGCTGCTGCAAAAAACAAATAAGGCGGTAAACGATATTGCACTATTTGAAATCAATGAAGCTTTTTCAGCAGTAGCGTTGATGAGTATGGAGATTGCAGGGCTGCCAGCTGAAAAAGTAAATGTGAACGGCGGGGCTGTGGCACTTGGACATCCGATTGGAGCAAGCGGCGCCCGTATTGTTGTAACGCTCATTCATGAATTAAGAAGACGAGGCGGCGGACTAGGCATTGCTTCTATTTGCAGCGGCGGCGGCCAAGGTGATGCCATTATGGTAGAAGTGTAAAAGGGGGACACCAACTTGAATATTGAGACAGTTATGGTTATTGGAGCGGGGCAGATGGGAGCAGGTATTGCGCAAGTATTTGCTGCGAGTGGATATCAAGTCTTTTTGTACGATGTTGATCTGACGAATACACAAAAAGGAATAAAAAGTATTGATAAACGTCTGAAAAAGCAGGTGGAAAAAGGTTCTCTCTCAGAGAAGCAATATGAAGAAATTATGGAGCGCCTTCACCCGGCAAACGAAATAACAGCAGCACAAAAAGCAGATTTAATCGTCGAAGCAATTGTTGAAAAGATGAAGGTTAAACAAGCCATTTTTGCTGAGTTGGATTCGTTAGTCCCAAGTCATACTATTTTAGCAACCAATACGTCTTCGCTTCCTATTACTGAAATAGCGGCCGTGACTAACCGACCTGAAAAAGTGATTGGAATGCACTTTATGAACCCTGTTCCAGTGATGAAGCTTGTTGAAATTATTAGAGGGCTAGCTACTACGGACGAAGTGTATCAAGCAATTTATGAAACAACGAAAAAATTAAATAAAACCCCGGTGGAAGTTCATGATTTTCCAGGGTTTGTTTCAAATCGAATTTTAATGCCGATGATCAACGAAGCTGTGTTTACACTCTATGAAGGGGTAGCAAACGAAGAAGATATTGATCAAGTGATGAAACTAGGAATGAACCATCCAATGGGACCGTTGACTTTAGCAGATTTCATCGGCCTCGATACATGTTTGTTTATTATGGAAACGCTTCATAAAGGATTTGGTGATGACAAATATCGTCCTTGTCCATTGCTTAGGAAATATGTAAAGGCAGGGTGGCTTGGTCGAAAAACAGGAAAAGGATTTTTTACGTATGAAACATAAAGGAGTGGCGAAATGATCTTTTTTACGTCTGAACAACACATGATTAAAAAGATGGTAGCTGATTTTAGTGAAAAAGAAGTCGCTGCGGCTGTACCAAACATGGAAAAGGGTGAATTTCCTCGAGGTTTATTAAAGCAGATGGCTGAGCTTGGCTTGATGGGCATTCCTGTTTCTCAAACATACGGCGGGGGCGGAATGGACTTTATTTCGTATATGATTGCCATTCACGAAATATCAAAAATAAGTCCAGCCCTCGGTGTCATTTTGTCTGTTCATACTTCCGTAGGTACGAATCCTATTGTCGTATTTGGGACCGAAGATCAAAAACAAAGATACGTAAAGAAACTGGCGACAGGTGAATATTTAGGTGCTTTTTGTTTAACAGAACCTAGTGCAGGGTCTGATGCCGCAAGTTTAAAAACAAAAGCAGAACGAAAAGGAGACCACTATCTTTTAAATGGATCAAAGCTTTTTATTACAAACGGCGGCGAAGCAGATACGTATATTGTATTTGCAAAAACGAATCCAGAACGCGGTTCTAGAGGGATGAGCGCTTTTATCGTTGAAAAGACGATGGAGGGATTCTCAGTAGGAAAGGATGAACATAAGATGGGCCTTCACGGTTCTCGTACAGTTCAGCTGCACTTTGAAAATATACGGGTGCCTGTAGAAAATCGTCTCGGAGAAGAAGGTGAAGGCTTTCGAATTGCTATGGCTAATTTAAATGCAGGAAGAATTGGTATTGCTGCTCAGGCTGTAGGAATTGCTGAAGGCGCGTTAACGGCAGCTAAAAACTATGCAAATGAACGATATCAGTTCGGAAAACCGATTTTAGCTCAGCAAGGAATTGCTTTTAAGCTTGCTGATATGGAAACTTCTGTTGAATCAGCAAAGCTTTTAATGTACCGAGCCGCTTTTTTATATGATCAAAAACTTCCTTGTAAAAAAGAAGCATCAATGGCGAAATTATTTGCTTCCCAGACGGCCATGAATGTAGCGATTGATGCTGTTCAAGTTTTTGGAGGATATGGATATATGGAAGATTATCCAGTGGAAAGATATTTTCGTGACGCCAAGGTGTGCGAAATCTACGAAGGTACAAGTGAAATTCAACGCATCGTCATTAGCAGTCAATTATAGGGGGAATAATCATGTTTTTTAAACTTTCAGAAGAACACGAAATGATTCGAAAAATGGTGCGAGACTTTGCCAAAAACGAAGTCGCTCCGACAGCTGCAGCACGAGACGAAGAAGAGCGTTTTGACAGAGGGATTTTTACTCAAATGGCTGATCTAGGATTGACGGGTATTCCGTGGCCGGAGCAATACGGCGGAATTGGCAGTGACTATCTCGCTTATTGCATTGCCGTTGAAGAACTGTCTAGAATATGTGCGTCAACAGGCGTTACTTTGTCGGCTCATACTTCTCTTGCCGGCTGGCCGATCTATACATTCGGAACGGAAGAACAAAAGCAAAAATACCTGAAACCTATGGCAACGGGTGAGAAAATAGGTGCTTATGGGTTAACCGAACCGAGTGCTGGATCAGACGCAGGAGGAATGAGAACGCTCGCTGTAAAGGACGGAGAAGACTATATTTTAAATGGCTCTAAAATCTTTATTACAAACGGCGGCGAAGCGGATATTTACGTCGTATTTGCTCGAATCGATCCCAATGAAAAACGCACGAGCGCGTTTATTATCGAAAAAGATATGCCCGGATTTTCAGTTGGTAAAAAAGAAAAGAAGCTGGGCATTCGCTCTTCCCCTACCACAGAGATTATTTTCGAGGACTGCCGTGTTCCGAAAGAAAATTTGCTAGGAAATGAAGGAGAAGGATTTAAAGTTGCAATGATGACACTAGATGGCGGCCGAAATGGTATCGCGGCGCAGGCTGTAGGAATTGCTCAAGGGGCGTTAGATGCCGCGGTGGCGTATGCAAAGGAACGTCAGCAATTTGGTAAGCCGATTATTTCTCAGCAAGGAATCGCTTTTAAGTTGGCGGACATGGCCACGAGTATAGAAGCTGCAAGACTTTTAACCTATCAAGCTGCTTGGCTAGAGTCACAAGGCCTGCCATACGGCAAAGAATCAGCCATGTCAAAATTATATGCCGGGGATACAGCCATGAAAGTAACGACAGAAGCTGTTCAAGTATTTGGAGGGTACGGTTATACAAAAGATTATCCTGTAGAGCGTTTTATGAGAGATGCAAAAATCACACAAATCTATGAAGGCACACAAGAAATTCAGCGTCTCGTTATTTCTAGGTATCTTGCTAAATAAAACACTTGTTGTAAAAGAGGTGAAAAGATGAAAAAGAGAGAAGTTCTCACATCCATTAAAGATGAAAAGCTGATTGTAGAACGTCGTAATCAAATGATTAAAGGGGCCGTCACGCTATTTAAGGAAAAAGGTTTTCACCGAACAACAACAAGAGAAATTGCCAAAGCCGCAGGGTTCAGTATCGGTACACTTTATGAATATATTCAATCCAAAGAAGATGTTTTATATCTTGTATGTGACAACATCTACGATGAAGTGAGAGAGCGATTAGAAGAGATGGTAGTGGACCGTTATACAATCGCTGAACTTCAACAAGCAATTCAGCACTATTTTAAAGTTGTGGATGAGCTTCAAGATGAAGTATTAGTCATGTACCAAGAAGCGAAATCACTGTCTAAAGACGCACTTCCATATGTATTAAAAAAAGAGTTAGATATGGTTGAAATGTTTAAGATTATTATCGAAGGCTGCGTAGAAAACAATCAATTTACACTCACGGATAAAGAAATTTCTCTGTTTGCTCATCATTTATTTGTTCAAGGTCAAATGTGGGCATTTCGCAGATGGTGGCTGCAAAAACATTATTCACTAGAAGAATATACAGATATGCAGTTAGATTTTTTACTTAAAAATTTTTCATTTCAACAACTGTGTGAGGGGGAAACAGTTTGAATACAAGTAAAAGACCGCTTCGTTTTTTAACCGCTTCTAGCCTGTTTGACGGCCACGATGCGTCTATTAATATTATGAGACGAATTCTTCAAGCTAAGGGAGTAGAAGTCATTCACCTGGGACATAACCGATCTGTTGAAGAAATTGTTAATGCTTCCATACAGGAAGATGTTCAAGGAATTGCCATTTCTTCTTACCAAGGCGGCCATGTAGAATATTTTAAATATATGTATGACCTACTTCAAGAACAACAGGCTTCTCATATTAAAATTTATGGAGGAGGAGGAGGGGTAATTATTCCGAGTGAGATCCAAGAGCTTCATGATTACGGCATTTCTAAAATCTTTTCTCCGGAAGATGGACGAAAAATGGGGTTAGATGGCATGATTCAATTCATGATTGATGATTGTTATTATACCAATCCCCCTGCACTACCAAAGGATCGAATCTTAACGCCAGCTAATGACCGTTTAATTGCCCAGCTTATTACATGCGCTGAAAATGAAGCTTATGAATACACAAAAGAGCACGCGGCTGCTCTTGAAGAAATTCGAGAAAGTGTAATCGAAAGCGAGACGGATCAAAAAATACCGGTTATTGGAATCACAGGAACAGGAGGAGCGGGGAAAAGTTCGCTTACGGATGAATTAGTAAGAAGGTTCATTGAACATATTCCAGATATTCATGTAGCTGTGTTATCAGTCGATCCAACTAAACAAAAGACTGGAGGAGCGCTTCTTGGTGATCGTATTCGCATGAACATCGCAGCGTCTCCTCGTGTGTATATGAGAAGTTTGGCCACGCGTTCATCGGGACATGAGCTATCGGCGGCCATTCGAGATGGAATTGCCATCGTGAAAAAAGCGGGTTTCGACATTATTATTGTCGAAACAAGCGGGATTGGGCAAGCTGATGCACAAGTTAAAAATATTGCAAACGTCTCTCTTTACGTAATGACAAGCGAATTTGGTGCGCCTTCACAGTTAGAGAAGATTGAAATGATTGATTACGCAGATTTTATTGTTATTAATAAATTTGAAAAAAAAGGCTCCGAAGACGCAAAAAAACAAGTGCAGCGTCAATATCAGCGCAATCATCAGCTGTTTGAAAATAATCTCTCTACTATGCCGATTTATGGCACAATCGCGAGTCAGTTCAACGACGGGGGAACAAATATTTTATTTGAAGATCTCATAAATCATCTACATCAAACATTCTGTACCTCTTGGCGCGTAGAAAAATCATCTGAACGAATAAGTGAAAAGAAATATACCATCATCCCTAATGATCAACAACAATATTTGCAGGAAATTGTACACAGCGTTCGCTCGTACCACCTTAATACTGACGTTCAAGTACAAACAGCGCGTAAGTTTTATCAGTTAGAAGGCGCTCTGCAAGAAGTGGAAACAGAAGCAGCCAAGCAAGAGCTTACTCAGCTCAAGGAAAAATATAAAAAACAGTTAACGGCTGAGTCAATCGAAAAGCTGGAAAACTGGCCTAAATTAAAAAGTCAGTATCGGCAAGAAGAACTTATTACAAAAATACGAAATAAAGAAATTAAAACCTCACTGCAAGTTGATACGCTATCAGGACTACGCATTCCGCGTGTAGCCCTTCCAAAGGTTGAAGAATACGGGGAAGTTCTTCGTTTTCTTTATAAAGAAAATGTGCCAGGTGCATTTCCTTACACAGCGGGTGTTTTTCCGTTCAAACGAAAAGGAGAAGATCCTAAGCGTCAATTCGCAGGCGAAGGAACACCGGAGCGGACAAATCGCCGATTTCACTATTTGTCAAAAGATGATGAGGCTAAGCGTTTAAGTACAGCGTTTGATTCCGTAACGCTTTATGGAGAAAACCCCGATCCAAGGCCAGACATTTTCGGAAAGATTGGCGAAAGCGGTGTAAATGTCTGTACGCTTGATGATATGAAACTCTTGTATAAGGGGTTTGATCTTTGTCATCCTTCGACTTCCGTTTCGATGACGATTAATGGGCCGGCTCCAATATTACTAGCTATGTTTATGAATACAGCTATCAGTCAGCAGGTAGAAAAGAAGGAAGAGGAATTGAAACGTCCTTTAACGGAAGAGGAATATCAAGACGTAAAAGCAGGTACGTTGAAACAAGTAAGAGGAACCGTTCAAGCTGATATTTTAAAAGAAGACCAAGGGCAAAATACGTGTATTTTTTCCACAGAATTTGCGTTAAAAATGATGGGGGATATTCAGCAGTACTTTATTGATGAGAAAGTGCGCAACTATTATTCTGTGTCTATTTCTGGCTATCATATTGCTGAGGCAGGGGCCAATCCGATTTCCCAGCTAGCTTTTACATTAGCCAACGGTTTTACGTACGTAGAATATTACTTAAGCCGAGGGATGCATATTGATGACTTCGCTCCTAATTTATCGTTTTTCTTTAGTAATGGACTGGACCCTGAATACACGGTTATTGGACGTGTGGCGAGAAGAATCTGGGCAATTGTGATGCGTGATAAATACGGCGCAAACGAACGAAGTCAAAAGCTTAAATATCATATTCAAACATCCGGTCGGTCACTTCATGCGCAGGAAATTAATTTTAATGATATACGTACGACGCTGCAAGCTTTAATGGCTCTTCATGACAACTGTAACTCCCTTCATACGAACGCATATGATGAAGCAATTACAACACCGACAGAGGAATCTGTACGAAGAGCGATGGCCATTCAATTAATTATTACAAAAGAGCATGGATTAACCAAAAACGAAAATCCATTACAGGGCTCATTTATTATTGATGAACTAACAGACTTGGTAGAAGAAGCCGTATTGGCTGAATTCCAGCGCTTAAATGATCGAGGTGGCGTTTTAGGTGCGATGGAAATGCAGTATCAGCGAGGTAAGATTCAAGATGAATCAATGGAATATGAGATGCAAAAACATACGGGAGCTTTGCCTATTATAGGAGTAAATACGTATATTAATCCAAATGAAGAGGAAAGTTCCTCTGTTGATAACATGCAGTTAGCCCGCGCATCAATTGAAGAAAAAAATCATCAAATTACTCAGCTTCAGAAGTTCCAGCAGCAGCACGAAGAAAAAAGAGAAGATGCGTTGAAAAGGTTAAAGAAAGCTGCAACAGAAGGAGAGAACATTTTCAAAGAGCTAATGGAGACCGTTAAAGTAGCCAGTTTAGGAGAAATTACGCGAGCTTTATATGAATGCGGCGGGCAGTATCGTCGAAATATGTAATAATGTATCGTTAGTATACAGCGATATATTAAAAGCCAAAATGACCATTTTTTGGTCATTTTGGCTTTTGTAGACTCAACCTCACAGAGACAGAGTAACTGATGGTGAATTCTTGTTAATCAAAGGATGCTGTTGGCGTATTAAGTAGAATGTATTATAGTGATAAAATGTCTATTTTTTCATTGTTTTATGCGAAATTCTCGAGATTTTTAGAAACGAGGCTAGCATAAATGTATTGAATTTGTTTATAATGAATGGTATGTATTTATTCGTTTCCATCATTTACACATATGATGAATTGATTTAATAGATTTTCGATATACATAGCCATAGAAAGGATGTGCCAGATTTGAGTTTAGCACAGTACTCAAAAACGGATTTAAAAGAAATGTCGATGATTGAGATTGCTTATGCGCTTCTAGAAGAAAAAACAGATCGCCAAGCAATGTCATTCCAAGAAATTATTGCTGAAATTAAAGCAGCAGCTGAAATGTCAGATCAAGAATTAAAAACGAGATTAGCTCAGTTTTATACAGATATTAATATTGATGGCCGCTTTTTAACAGTAGGGGACAACCATTGGGGTCTTCGTGGATGGTATCCTTTTGACCAAGCTGAAGAAGAAGTTATTCCAGTTGCAAAACCTAAAAAGAAAAAAGCGAAAAAAGCTGTTGTTGAAGACGTTGACGATTTTGATGATTTAGAAGAAGATTTAGATTATGAAGACGTTGATGATTTAGACGAAGAAGACGATTTCGATGACATTGACGATCTAGAAGAAGATGAAGATGATCTTGCAGAAGACGATTTTGACGATTTAGAAGATGATCTAGACGATGATGAAGAAGACGAAGAAGACGAAGAAGACGATTATGAGGACGAAAAAGAAAAATAATCCTTCTTGACTTTTTCAAGCGAAGTAGGTAGAATCTTTTTTGGGCTCTTTAAACAAGCATTTAAAAAGTTTTTATTTAAAATAGACTATTGCTCCCAATCCAGTTTTGGTATTGGGAGCAATTTTTTTATTTTATCTATCAATGTTTTACACCCCGATATGTTCTTATAAATCCTTGATAGAAACTTTCTTTTGGTTCTTGAACGTTTCACATTCATAAGGTTTCTTATAATTTCGCATGCACAATGAATGAATTGTGATTGTTTATGTGAAAACTTTTAATATTGTACAGTTCAAATTATTTAGAGGGGGAAGTATAGATGACAAAGTATATTTTCGTAACAGGCGGTGTTGTATCATCTCTAGGAAAAGGGATTACAGCAGCTTCTTTAGGCCGTTTATTAAAAAACCGTGGATTAAACGTAACGATTCAAAAGTTTGATCCATACATTAACGTGGACCCAGGAACAATGAGTCCATACCAACACGGTGAGGTATTCGTAACGGATGACGGCGCGGAAACAGACTTAGACTTGGGTCACTATGAGCGTTTTATCGATATCAACTTAAATCGCTACAGCAATGTAACAACGGGTAAAGTATATTCAACAGTATTGAAGAAAGAGCGTCGCGGTGATTATTTAGGCGGAACAGTTCAGGTTATTCCGCACATCACAAATGAAATTAAAGAACGCGTTTTCCGTGCAGGTAAAGAAACAAACGCAGATGTTGTTATTACTGAAATCGGCGGAACGGTAGGAGATATTGAATCACTTCCTTTCCTAGAAGCTATTCGTCAAATCAAAAGCGATATTGGCCGTGACAATGTTATGTATATCCACTGTACACTTGTGCCGTATTTAAAAGCTGCTGGTGAAATGAAAACAAAACCAACACAGCATAGTGTAAAAGAATTACGTAGCTTAGGGATTCAGCCAAATGTTATCGTTGTTCGTACGGAAATGCCAATTTCTGAAGATATGAAAGACAAGCTAGCTTTATTCTGCGATATTGATCCAAAAGCAGTTATTGAGTGTGCAGATGCTGAAACATTATATGAAATTCCACTATCTCTACAAGAGCAGCACTTAGATCAAATTACATGCGATCATTTGAAATTAGATTGCAAAGAAGCAGAAATGACTGAGTGGAAAGCACTGGTTGAGAAAGTAAAAGGACTTTCAAATACAACAAAAATTGCATTGGTTGGTAAGTATGTAGAGCTTCAAGATGCTTATATTTCTGTTGTAGAAGCAATGAAACATGCTGGATATGCATTCGATGCAGATGTAAACATCAAGTGGGTAAACTCTGAATTCGTAACAAAAGAAAATGTTCAAGATTTACTTAGTGATGTAGATGGTATCTTAGTTCCAGGTGGATTTGGTGATCGTGGAATTGAAGGTAAAATTGTAGCAACACAATATGCACGTGAGCAAAAGGTTCCATTCTTAGGTATTTGTTTAGGTATGCAGTTGGCATCAGTTGAGTTTGCGCGTAATGTATTAGGCTTAGAAGGAGCGCATTCAGCAGAAATTGCCCCTGAAACAAATTATCCAATCATCGACTTATTACCAGAACAAAAAGACGTAGAAGACCTAGGCGGTACACTACGCTTAGGATTGTATCCTTGTAAATTGTCTGAAGATACGCTTGCATATGAAGCATATCAAGATGAAGTGGTATATGAGCGTCATCGTCACCGTTATGAATTTAATAACGAATACCGTCAACAAATGGAAGAGAAAGGCTTTATTTTCTCTGGTACAAGCCCAGATGGCCGTTTAGTTGAAATTGTAGAGCTAAAAGATCACCCATGGTTCTTGGCTTCACAATTCCACCCAGAGTTCACATCTCGTCCAACAAGACCGCAACCATTGTTCAAAGAATTTATTCGCGCATCAATGGAGTCAAGCCAAAACAAATAAGTGAAATAAAACCACACTGTCTTTAGACAGCGTGGTTTTTATTCATATTCTTCTACGATTTCTTTTAATGTAAAAATTAAACCATAGTATGCGTATAAAGCGACCATCATTGCTGGAAAACCAAATCTTGAGCCGTCTTCCCCAGGAATAAGAGGCTTTAATAATTTTGTATCAATATGTGCGTCTGCCAGTGCTGTTAAAGAAGGTTCAGTTATTTCTTTAGGAACAGCGGCAATGCTAACAAATGGAATATCTCGTTCTTTTAAACGTTCAGCTATTTCCACTGCTTTGTTATCTGTTGAAAATCGCGAGACAAGTAGCACGCGATCGACGCTAGTTAGCTGATCTAATTCATGTAAAGGCAAAGCTTTTGCCTGACTTAAAGGTTCAGCGCTGCTCAGTGCTTCAAGTGTAATGGCGTGCATTTCTTCTACACCATAAATATAGATAAATCCTTCTCCGACAGAGGCTTGTGCTAAAATACGCGCAGCATCTTCAAATTGAAATTCTTCTTGTTCTTCAATTCGTTTAAAAAAGCCTGAAAGTTGAGTTGTGAAAATTTTAAGCATAGAATCTCCCTTCAATTTAAGCGGCTAAAACCGTCTATCTACACATTATAACGAAAAAAGCTATCTGTATTCTATCTTGAAATGAGCTACAATGAAAGTAAAGTGCAATGAAGTTAGATGGACGACAAAAAAAGCTATGTTTTGTAACATTTTCTCTAATTAGCAGGGATTTTTGTTTTAAAGGCGAAATACATATGTTAGTTTTGTCTGTAGAAGAGGAATATAAAAGGTGGGATTATATTGGCAGAGAAAATTCTAATTGTTGATGATCAGTATGGTATACGTATTTTATTAACGGAAGTATTGCAAAAAGAAGGCTATACGACATTTCAAGCGGCGAACGGCTTCCAGGCGATTGATATTACAAAAGAGCAAGCACCGGACCTTGTCTTATTAGATATGAAAATTCCAGGAATGGATGGAATCGAAATTTTAAAAAGGTTAAAACAGCACGATGAAACAATTAAAGTCATTATTATGACTGCTTATGGTGAATTGGATATGATTCAAGAAGCAAAAGATCTAGGAGCTCTAACACACTTTGCAAAACCATTTGATATTGATGAAATCCGAAAAGTTGTTAGGGAATATATACCAGTAAAGTCGAATTAAGGTTTTGGTAGGGTTTTCATCCTAACAAATTTTGAATATCAACCTAAAAATGTTGCTGTTTTCATTGTTAGTTGGTATCCTAATTACTGTATTCATAATTCGACAATCTATTATGTAAAGATGCGCGTTGTTTCTACATGAAACACTCAATTCAAGAGCATACTATTTGAGTGTGCCTTTTGGTTAGCATCTAATCTAAGGTTGATTTTAAGGAGGATTTCAATATGCCTTTAGTATCAATGAAAGAAATGCTTATTACAGCAAAAGAACAAGGCTATGCAGTAGGTCAATTTAACTTAAATAACTTAGAGTTTACTCAAGCTATTCTTCAAGCAGCAAAAGAAGAAAACTCTCCAGTTATTCTTGGTGTATCTGAAGGTGCAGCACGCTACATGGGCGGTTTCAAAACTGTTGTAGCAATGGTTGAAGCTCTAATCGAAGATTACGACGTTCAAGTACCAGTTGCAATTCACTTAGACCACGGTTCAAGCTTTGAATCATGTGCAAAAGCAATCCACGCTGGATTTACTTCTGTAATGATCGATGCTTCTCACCACCCATTTGAGGAAAACATTGAAATTACTTCTAAAGTAGTTGAACTAGCTCACTTCCACGGAGTATCTGTAGAAGCAGAACTAGGAACTGTTGGTGGACAAGAGGACGACGTTATTGCTGAAGGCGTTATCTATGCAGATGCTAACGAGTGTGAAGAGCTTGTTAAACGTACAGGCATCGATTGCTTAGCTCCAGCATTAGGATCAGTTCACGGACCATACAAAGGTGAACCAAACCTAGGTTTTGCTGAAATGAAAGAAATCGGAGATCGTACAGGTTTACCATTAGTTCTACACGGTGGAACTGGTATCCCAACAAAAGATATCCAAAAAGCAGTTTCTTTAGGTACTGCTAAAATCAATGTAAACACTGAAAACCAAATTGCTTCAGCTAAAACTGTTCGTGAAGTATTAGCTGCGCAACCTGAACAATATGATCCACGTAAATACTTAGGACCTGCTCGCGATGCAATCAAAGAAACGGTTCAAGGTAAAATGCGTGAATTCGGTTCTTCTAACAAAGCATAACTTGAAATCTTCGGATTGTCTGTTTTCAGTTAGTTGATTCTGAAAAATAAAACCGTCTTATTTTTATTGTAAGGCGGTTTTATTTTTACTATAATTTTCTTACCATTCTGAATACATAACACTGGGGGATGGCATTCATGAAATTTTTTATCGATACGGCTAATTTAGACGAAATTAAGGAAGCGCATTCATTAGGTTTGTTAGCGGGGGTTACAACAAATCCTAGTTTAGTAGCTAAAGAGAACATCACGTTTGAAGATCGTCTTCGTGAAATTACAGAGTTTTTCGAAGGATCTGTAAGTGCAGAAGTGATTGCGCTTGATGCAGAAGGGATGATTCGCGAAGGAAAAGAGCTTGCTGCGATTGCGCCAAATATTACAATCAAGGTACCGATGACTCCAGATGGTTTAAAAGCAGTAAAAGAATTTACTAGTTTAGGTATTAAGACAAACGTCACGCTTATTTTCTCAGCTAACCAAGCGTTGATGGCAGCAAGAGCAGGTGCTACTTACGTATCGCCTTTCTTGGGAAGATTAGACGACATTGGTTTTAATGGCCTTGATTTAATTTCAGATATCGCAGATATTTTTACGATTCATGACATTTCATCAGAAATTATTGCAGCATCTATTCGTCATCCAATGCACGTAACGGAAGCTGCAAAAAATGGAGCACATATTGCGACAATTCCTTACAAAGTTTTAATGCAACTGTTCAAACATCCGTTAACAAATGCAGGAATTGAACAATTTTTGGCAGATTGGGAAAAACGAAATGTCTAAACATGTATAAATTTGTGTGGCATTTACCATCCTGACAGGTGAATGCCATATTTTTCTTTTATCTTGTCGAAACTATACATGATTTTTTCATTTTCGTGTACACTAGTAGGTAATAGGAAAAATAACCATTCTTTTAGGTATTCTTTGTACCAAAATTTTCCTCAATTACTAGGTGAGAAACTTTCTTTCACTAGAAGGGAGCTATAAATGGAAAAGTTAAAAATACAAGGTGGCTTTACCTTAAGTGGATCCGTCCGCGTCAGTGGTGCTAAAAATAGTGCCGTTGCGCTTATTCCAGCAACAATTTTAGCCGAGTCACCTGTTACAATTGAAGGTCTGCCCGATATTTCAGACGTGCAGTTATTAGGGGATTTAGTTGAAGAAATTGGTGGGAAAGTAACCATTGATAACGACGAATTAACAGTAGATCCATCCGGAATGGTTGCAATGCCTTTACCGAACGGGAAAGTAAAAAAATTACGTGCTTCTTATTATTTAATGGGGGCAATGTTAGGGCGCTTTAAAAAAGCGGTAGTTGGTCTTCCAGGCGGCTGTTACCTTGGTCCTAGACCAATTGATCAGCACATTAAAGGTTTTGAAGCTCTTGGCGCTAAAGTAACAAATGAACAAGGAGCTATTTACATTCGAGCTGATGAACTGATTGGTGCTCGAATTTATTTAGACGTTGTTAGTGTAGGAGCAACAATCAATATTATGCTCGCTGCTGTAAGAGCAAAAGGGCGTACCGTTATTGAGAATGCTGCGAAAGAGCCTGAAATTATTGATGTAGCTACTTTACTGACAAGTATGGGTGCCCGTATTAAAGGTGCAGGGACCGACGTTATTCGAATTGATGGAGTAGATCAATTAAAAGGATGCCGTCATTCTATCATTCCGGACCGAATTGAAGCAGGCACATATATGATTATGGGAGCGAGTATGGGGAAAGAAGTTATTGTTGATAATGTTATCCCTCAGCATCTGGAGTCACTAACGGCTAAAATGCGTGAAATGGGTATTCACATCGAAACAAGCTCAGATCAAATTCTTGTAGCGACTCGTCAGCTGTTGAAACCCGTAGATATTAAAACGTTAGTATATCCAGGTTTTCCAACGGATTTACAGCAGCCATTTACGACTCTTCTAACAAGAGCATCAGGTACAAGCGTTGTGACGGATACAATTTACGGTGCAAGGTTTAAGCATATTGATGAGCTGAGACGAATGAATGCATCTGTTAAGGTAGAAGGACGTTCTGCTATTATTAATGGTCCCATTCAATTACAAGGTGCACGTGTGAAAGCGTCAGACTTACGAGCAGGAGCAGCTCTTGTAACCGCTGGCTTAATGGCTAAAGGGATTACAGAAGTAACGGGTTTAGAGCACATTGACCGAGGTTACAGCCATTTAGTAGACAAGCTATCGGATTTAGGTGCAATGATTTGGCGTGAAGAGATGACTCAAGAAGAAATTGAACAATTTCAAAATTCATAGAGGCAAATTGCACAACAGTCATGAAAGTAAAGTCTAGAAATGAGCCGTTTAATAAGCTACACAGGTGTAGGAACGTTCTTCTATGTCTGTGTAGCTTATATATTTATGAATAGGGTAAATATATAAAAAGGGGAAGCTAAAAGATAAATTTCACTTCTTATTTTAATGTCCAGTTTATTTCCTTTAATGTGAAATTATGAAAAGGTTTTCCTTACTTCTCTTAAGCTATTAAATTTCCTTTTTTTTATTCATCTTCTAAAGTAAAAAAAGATTGATTAAAAAGATAGAAAAAGGTTAGAATATAAATTGCTACGTTAAATTTATCAAGATAATATAAATGGTTTTATGTCGGAATTATTCTTCTAAAAGTGTATAGTTAATCAATTGATTCTACTTATTATACTTCAAAGGTTATTTTCTCCATTTTCACAGATTTATTCCATCCATATCATCTCTCAATTTTATATTTGAATTTAATATGGGAGGAACGGTTAAAAATTATTCATTATAAAGCGTGGTGTCCTAATGAACTTAACATTATCCAGTTTAGAAAATATGAAATTAAAAGAGCTATATGAACATGCTCGTGAGTATAAAGTTTCGTACTATAGTAAATTAACGAAAAAAGAACTTGTCTTTGCTATTTTAAAGGCTCAAGCTGAACAAGATGGGCTTTTATTTATGGAAGGTGTTCTTGAAATTATTCAGTCAGAAGGATTCGGTTTCTTACGACCAATTAACTATTCGCCGAGTTCGGAAGACATTTATATCTCAGCTTCACAAATTCGTCGCTTTGATCTGCGTAATGGAGACAAGGTATCGGGCAAAGTTCGTCCTCCGAAAGAAAATGAGCGCTACTATGGGTTATTGCATGTAGAAGCAGTAAACGGAGAAGACCCAGAAACGTCAAAAGATCGCGTGCATTTTCCAGCACTAACGCCAATTTATCCAAATGAGCAAATGCTGCTGGAAACTCAACCAAGAAGTTTCTCTACGCGTATCATTGATTTGATTTCACCGATTGGATTTGGGCAAAGGGGACTAATTGTTGCGCCACCAAAAGCAGGTAAAACGATGCTGTTAAAAGAAATTGCAAATAGCATTACAACGAATCATCCTGATGCCGAATTGATTGTTCTTCTTATTGATGAGCGTCCTGAGGAAGTGACGGACATTGAGCGTTCGGTTGATGGTGATGTTGTCAGTTCAACATTTGACGAAGTACCAGAAAATCACATTAAAGTAGCGGAACTTGTCCTTGAACGTGCGATGAGACTGGTCGAACATAAAAAAGATGTTGTCATTTTGATGGATAGCATTACAAGACTTGCTCGTGCTTATAACTTAGTTATTCCACCGAGCGGTCGTACACTATCAGGGGGTATTGACCCAGCTGCTTTTCATCGTCCAAAACGATTCTTTGGAGCTGCGCGTAACATTGAAGATGGAGGCAGCTTAACCATTCTAGCAACAGCCTTAATTGATACAGGCTCTCGTATGGATGATGTTATTTATGAAGAATTTAAAGGTACAGGTAACATGGAACTGCATCTAGATCGTTCACTAGCTGAAAAACGCATCTTCCCTGCGATTGACATTCGTCGCTCAGGCACACGTAAAGAAGAGCTATTAATTCCAAAAGAGCACCTAGACCACTTATGGGCAATTCGTAAATCAATGGCAGATGCTCCTGATTTTGCAGAAAAATTCTTAAAACGTTTACGTCAAACAAAGACAAATGAAGAGTTCTTTTCGATGTTAACGGAAGAGAAAAAAACGCTTCTAGCAAATAAACGATAAGTTATAAAACATGTAGTTGCAAAAGCATACAACCCTTGTTATAATTTCATCATGTGTGTTGATAAAGTACACAGTGAAATAGCTATTATTTCATCACTATCTTTATCAATAAACTCTGTTTCAGAATGATTCAGGGCGGAAGGAGATGAAACGAATGAAAACAGGAATTCATCCAAACTATAAAACAGTTATGGTTAAATGTACTTGCGGAAACGAATTTGAAAGTGGTTCTGTAAAAGAAGAGATCCGCGTTGAGACTTGTTCTGAATGTCACCCATTCTACACTGGTCGTCAAAAATTCGCTGAAGCTGGTGGCCGTGTTGATCGCTTCAACAAAAAATACGGTCTTAAGTAATCACATTGTCGAAACAAACAGGCAAGTAGCTTAACTTCTTGCCTGTTTTTTTGCTTATAAAAGTGGAAAAACAGTGTCTGCTTGATAAAAAGTAGGTACTTTATCATAGGAATAAGATCTACATAGAAGACGTAGATTAAGTTAGTAGCGGTTCACTCAGAAACGGAACGAGAAGAAGGGAGAGTCCCGCAGTGGTGTACGTAATGAAACAAAGCGGTTGGATAGAAGTAATTTGTGGCAGTATGTTTTCAGGAAAATCAGAAGAGTTGATTCGACGTGTGCGCCGTACGCAGTTTGCTAAACAAAAAGCACAAGTATTCAAGCCCGCAATTGATAATCGATATAGTGAAGAAGCTGTCGTTTCACATAATGGTACATCTGTTATGGCTTACTCAATCACGGCATCGCGCGATATTTTAAAGCGAGTAAATGAAGAGACAGACGTAGTAGCGATAGACGAAGTGCAGTTTTTTGACACAGATATTTTAGAAATTGTTCAATCTTTAGCAGATCGAGGATTTCGTGTGATTGTAGCAGGGTTAGACCAAGACTTCAAAGGCGAACCGTTTGGGCAAATGCCGCAGTTGATGGCTATTGCAGAATCGGTAACAAAGCTACAAGCCGTGTGTGCTTCCTGTGGGTCTCCCGCGAGCCGTACGCAGCGTTTGATTAACGGTGAGCCTGCTTCTTATGACGATCCTATTATTTTAGTCGGTGCTTCTGAATCATACGAACCAAGATGCCGTCATTGCCATGTTGTGCAAAAGTCTAAAGGACAAGCTGTTTCTGTGGACTCAAGCGAAATGGCCGAAAAATAAAGCAAGAATTTTATGATGATAAAAACAGAACGCGGAGTTCTGTTTTTTTGTTCATATACCTGTATTAACAAGGTTTTGACTCTATTTTAAAGCTATACTATAATTACAATGTTATGGATAAAGAATGAGGTGAATGACGTGTTTGATCGTTTAGAAGCGGTAGAGGCGCGCTATGAGAAGTTAAACGAACTTCTGAGTGACCCTGAGATCGTAAACAACCCCTCTAAGTTGAGAGAATATTCGAAGGAACAATCAGATATACAACAAACGGTAGCTGCTTATCAGGAATACAAAGATGTAAAAGAGCAGTTATCGGAAGCGAAAACAATGCTTGAAGATAAGCTTGATGCTGATATGCGTGACATGGTAAAGGAAGAAATTGCCGAGTTAGAAACGCAGCAAGAAGAGCTAGTGGAAAAGCTACGTATTTTATTAATTCCAAAAGATCCAAACGATGATAAAAACGTAATCATGGAGGTTCGTGGAGCAGCTGGTGGAGATGAAGCAGCATTATTTGCAGCTAATTTGTACCGCATGTATTCTCGCTATGCTGAATCACAAGGCTGGAAAACAGAAGTAATGGAAGCAACGACTACTGGAGTAGGTGGTTATAAAGAAATCATCTTTATGATTAATGGTAAAGGTGCGTACTCCAAGATGAAATTCGAAAACGGTGCACACCGTGTTCAACGAGTTCCTGAAACTGAATCAGGCGGTCGTATTCATACATCTACAGCAACGGTGGCATGTCTTCCTGAAGCGGAAGAAGTCGAAGTGGACATTCATGAAAAAGATATCCGTGTAGATACATTTGCTTCAAGTGGACCTGGAGGCCAAAGTGTTAATACGACGATGTCAGCCGTTCGTTTAACGCATTTACCAACAAATACAGTGGTATCATGTCAAGATGAAAAGTCTCAGATTAAAAATAAAGAAAAGGCAATGAAAGTATTGCGTGCTCGCGTGTACGATAAGTTTCAGCGAGAAGCACAAGCAGAGTACGATGCAACGCGCAAACAAGCAGTTGGATCAGGAGATCGCTCTGAGCGTATCCGTACGTATAATTTCCCGCAAAATCGCGTAACGGACCACCGTATTGGTCTAACGATTCAAAAGCTAGATCAAATCTTAGAAGGCAAGCTTGATGAAATCATCGATGCATTAGTAATGGAAGACCAAGCGCGCCGAATGGAAGATTCGAACTAATGAAAGTATTTGAAGCCCTTAAGTGGGCTTCTTCTTTTTTGAAAGAGGCAAAGCGAGATGAAAACGCGGGAGAACTCTTGCTTCGCCACCACTTACAGATGACGAGAACTCATTTGCTAGGAGCTCTGCAGGAAGAACTAGAAGAAGAAACCTTAAAAAGATTTGAACAAGATGTCCATGCTCACAAAGCAGGTATACCTGTGCAATATCTAATCGGGACAGAAGAATTTTACGGACGTTCATTTATTGTAAACGAACATGTATTAATTCCGAGGCCTGAAACAGAAGAGTTAGTATACGGAATGATTTCTCGAATAAAAAAAGAATTTCAACATCGGCCTATCGAGCTCGTAGATATTGGAACGGGAAGTGGGGCAATTGCTATTACTTTAGCACTTGAGCTTGACAGCGTTAATGTTACAGCAACAGATATAGCTATAGAATCTCTAAGCGTAGCCAAGGAAAATGCCCAAAATCTCGACGCTTCTGTAAAGTTTATACAGGGAGATTTATTACAACCATTCCTATCATTAAATGAGAAATTTGATGTAATCGTGTCTAACCCCCCTTATATTCCAGCAGATGATGAACTATCCACAGTGGTAAAAGATCATGAGCCAAACCGAGCTCTTTTTGGCGGGAAAGATGGTCTGGATTTTTATCGACGTTTTATGGAAGAGCTGCCATACGTGACGAAGTCAAAGAGTATCATTGGATTTGAAGTTGGGGCTGGACAGACAAAAGATGTAGCCGAGATGCTGCAAAAAACGTTTCCGACAGCTTTTGTAGAATGTGTATATGATATCAATGGAAAAGATCGAATGGTATTTGCACAACTTCGTGGGAACTAAAAGAATCAGAGGGAATGATGTTCCCTTTGATTTTTGAAAATCATGTATTTTTTACTAAATTACTAGTTTAAGATATCTTGCTTTCGGCCATACTGTTCCTATGAAAGGGCGGTGGCCGAAATGAAGAAATATGCTATTATTTATTTTATTTTATTAATTATTGGAGCAAATGCTCAACTTATATATACACACGATCAAGTGCAGGCAGATCAGCCGGCAGTCATTCCGGACGAGGCAATTCGACTGCGCATTCTAGCAAACAGTGACGATGAAAAAGATCAGTATGTAAAACGTCTGATTCGTGACCGCGTGAACGAACAAATTACAGAATGGGTAAAAGATTTAACGTCTGTAGCTGTAGCTCGAGAAAAAATTAAAGAAAATTTGCCGGCGCTTGAGACAATTGCGAAAGAAGTGCTAAAAGAAGAAGGCGTAAATGAATCTGTTCATGTGAAATTCGGAAAAGTAGAGTTCCCTACTAAGTTGTACGGTCAGTTTTTATATCCAGCAGGTGAGTATGAAGCAGTGCTTATTACCCTTGGCAAAGGAGAGGGAGCGAACTGGTGGTGTGTGTTATTTCCTCCTTTATGTTTCTTAGATTTCTCAAACGGTGAAGCAGTAAAGGCGCCAGAACCATCTGAAGGAGAACCAAAGGAAGAAAAAGAGAAACCAGCAGACTCTGCATCAAAACCTGCAGAAAAAACAGATGATAAATCGGCTGAAAGTAAAGAGTTAGCAGTGAAAACAGAAATTCAATCTGCAACTATTACATCAGATTCTATTGAGCAGAAAGCTGAGGAACCTTCTCAAGCAACAGTATCTTCTAAAGAGGTAGCTGCAAAAGATACAAGCGACACAGTAAAGGAAGAAACAAGCGCTAAGGTTGAAAAAAAGGAAAGCAAGGAAGCTGAAAAGTCTGTTTCATCTAAGAAAAAAGCTGCTTCGAAATCAAAAGAAGATTCTGTAGAAGTTAAGTTTTTTGTAGTAGAATGGGTATCGTCAGTATTTAATTAATAGAATCATTAAAAATAAAATTCAGTTCTACTTTTTTTAACCATCTCATAGATTTGTTACTAGAAAACAAGTTGAGGTGATTAAAATGAGAGAGCAATTAAAAATTGCCAGTGAAAATGATTATATTCGAATTAAACAGTTTTTACAAAAAGCGGGTATCAGTACAGCAGGCGTAGAAGAGCATATTCATCAGTTTGTCATAATGGAAAATGAAGAAGGCGAGTTGCTAGCAACAGTTGGATTTGAAAAAGAAGGTATGGATGGAATTCTCCGCTCCCTTGTGGTGTCACCTTCTTTAATGCAATCTGATATTTTGCTGTTATTTAAAAGTATCGTCCAGCTGGCTCAAAAGCATGGCGTAAAGCAACTATATTTACTAACAAATAAAGCATCTTCTCTACATTTTTTTCAAATGATGAATTTTCAGCAAACATCTTACAGTGCACTACCTGATTTGTTAAAAGAACATTCTTATTTAAAACAGTTATCAGACCCTCAGGATGTCTACGTGCTGTTTTATGCAGCTAGTTAAAAGAAAATGTGGATAAACCATTTTAATGTGGTATCCACAATGTTATTCACAAAAACATAACCTTTATCCACATTTTGTGGATAAAGGTTGTTTGTTGATATAATGAATACATGTATTTTACTATTTTTGATACATATTGTACTTTTAAAGTAAAAAAAACCTAGATATAGAAAGAAGAAGGAGTTGAAGAAGATGGAAACCAAGTTATGGGTTGTGGATAATTTTACGGACGAGAAAGATATTTATCCACAGATAGAAGAAGCAGCAGATTTGCTGCGCAATCACGAAGTGGTTGCTTTTCCTACAGAGACAGTTTATGGACTAGGAGGAGATGCAACATCAGATAAAGCTGTGGATAAAATTTTTGCAGCGAAAGGACGCCCTAGTGATAATCCTCTTATTGTTCATATTGGAGATAAAGAGCAGCTTCATACATTTGTAGAGTCAATTCCTTCAAAAGCAGAGAAAGTTATCGATGCCTTTTGGCCGGGTCCTCTTACAGTGATATTACCTAAAAAAGATCGAGTTTCAGATAAGGTGACGGCTGGTTTAAACAGCATTGCAGTGAGAATGCCCTCACATCCGGTAGCTCTGGCATTGTTAAAAAAAGTGGCTTTGCCTATCGCAGCTCCTAGTGCAAACCTTTCCGGTAAGCCAAGTCCTACTTTAGCTCATCATGTGATGAATGATTTAGAAGGGCGTATTAGCGGAGTTGTAGATGGAGGAGCGACAGGGGTAGGAGTAGAGTCGACTGTCCTTGATTGTACCGAAGATATTCCTGTCATTTTACGTCCGGGCGGCATTACTCAGAAAGATCTGGAAAATGTAATTGGTCCCGTAAAAGTAGATCAAGCGTTAATAAGTGATAAAAAAGCGCCAAAATCTCCAGGTATGAAATATACGCATTACGCACCTGATGCACCGCTTGTCATTGTTGACGGCAGTTCAGATTTTTTCCAATCTGTTATTGATCGCTATAAAGATCAGGGTAAGCGAGTCGGAGTGTTAACAACATCTGAACATGAAGATACATATAAAGCAGATGCTGTTATTACATGTGGTTCTCGCTTAAATCTAGAGACGGTTGCTAGCCACTTATACGATTCGCTTCGTTCATTTAATGAGTGCGATGTAGATATTATCGTTAGCGAAAGTTTTTCTGAAGAAGGAGTCGGTCATGCCGTTATGAATCGATTAATGAAAGCTGCAGGACATCACGTGGTTAAGCAATAAAATTCATCTTCTAAACCTTTTCGAATGTGCATATTTTGAAATAGGAGCACGTCCGAGGAGGGTAAAGATGAATGTATCTCAGTTAATTAGTGAAATGATTACGTTAGTCATTATGGCGTTTGCTTTAGGAATGGATGCTTTCTCAGTTGGTTTGGGAATGGGGTTAATTCGTTTACGCTTTCGCCAAATTTTCTACATTGGCGTTGTTATCGGTGTATTTCATATTTGGATGCCGCTATTAGGCATGTTTATTGGACGACTTTTATCTGATAAACTTGGAATGTTTGCTACCTATGGCGGTGGAATTTTACTGCTGATTCTTGGGGCGCAGATGATTTATTCCTCCTTTAAGCATGAAGAAACACCATTTATCAAACCAGTTGGCTTTGGACTGCTATTTTTTGCGCTCAGTGTGAGTCTAGATAGTTTTTCTGTGGGACTTAGCTTAGGTATTTTTGGGGCAAGGACGTTTTTAACCATTATTGTCTTTGGTGTAGTGAGTATGCTCTTAACTTGGTTAGGACTGCTATTTGGTAGAAGAGTACAAGGCTGGCTTGGTTCATATAGTGAGGCACTGGGCGGGAGCATTTTATTAGCTTTTGGAATTAAATTATTATTACCTTTTTAACTATATATAAATAGGTAAAGGATCATAACCATGCAGGTTATGGTCTTTTTTTGCTTCTTTTGGATTGCAATGATAAAAGAAGGAAAGCGAAGTCGTTTTTTCGAGGTGAATGACAGGACAATGGATAAAAAATACCTAGAAAAGCTAACTGGATTTATGCAAGCAATAGAGATACAATAGGGTGGAATATCAACATAGTCGAACATAGTCAAAGCAAGGGAGGGTGTATCTTGAAAAACATCTTATTTGTATGTACAGGAAACACGTGCCGCAGCCCTATGGCAGAAGCGTTGCTAAAAGCTAAAGAGATAGATGGAATAAACGTGAAGTCTGCAGGTGTATTTGCTTCAAATGGAAGTGAAGCTTCTGTCCATGCACAAGTTGCCCTTCATCAGAAAGGCATAGCTTGTTCTCATGCTTCGGCAGCATTAACGGAAGAACAATTGATGTGGGCTACTTATATTTTTACGATGACGGAGCAGCATAAAATGCTGATTTTAAACCAAGCTCCATACGTAAGTAATAAGTTATTTACACTAAAAGAATTTGCCGAAGAGCAAGGAGAAGTATCCGATCCGTTTGGTGGATCATTACAGACGTACGAACAGACTTTAGAAGAGCTAGAGCGTATGATTAACAAAATAGTCGACAAATTATAAAAGGTCCCATAAATTTTTATTTGCTTAAGTGAACAGAAATATAAGGCGAAGGTATGTATGAGGAGGAAACAAAGATGAAAGTAGCTATTGCATCTGACCACGGTGGTATAAATTTACGACAGGAAATTATCTCTCTAATGGAAGAATTAAATATTGAATATGTGGATTTAGGGTGCGAATGCTCAGCGTCTGTAGACTATCCGGATTATGCCCTTCCTGTGGCTCAAAAAGTGGCGAGCCAAGAAGTGAGTCGAGGTATTCTTATTTGTGGAACAGGAATCGGTATGAGTATAGCAGCTAATAAAGTAAAAGGAATTCGCTGTGCTTTAGTGCATGATACATTCAGTGCAAAAGCGACAAGAGAACATAATGATAGCAATATTTTAGCAATGGGTGAACGTGTCATTGGTCCTGGACTTGCACGTGAAGTTGCAAAAATTTGGTTGACGACAGATTTTGAAGGCGGGCGACATGAAAATCGCGTGAATAAAATTAAACAGTATGAGCAGCAAAGCGATGTAATCGTAACTGTATAATGTGAACGTATTCAATGAAAGAAAGGAAGAAAAACGTGTCTGAACTTACAAAATGGAAAGAGCAGTTAGAAACAGTTTTATCTGATTTTTCAGCACAAGTGCAGTTGTCTTCAGAACATACACTTGTCATTGGATGCAGTACAAGCGAGGTAATTGGTGAAAAAATAGGAACTGCAGGTGCAATGGAAGTTGCAGAAATGATTTTTGAGACCCTAGCAAATTTTCGGAAAAAAACAGGTGTCCACTTAGCATTTCAATGTTGTGAACATCTCAATCGGGCACTAGTAGTAGAAAGAGAATTAGCTCGCAAAGAGCGTTTAGAAATAGTTGGTGTTGTTCCTATTCATAAGGCAGGTGGAGCGATGGCTACACAGGCCTATGGCCAATTGGAAGATCCCGTTTTAGTAGAGTTTATTAAAGCTGATGCTGGAATTGATATTGGAGATACATTCATTGGCATGCATTTAAAGCATGTTGCAGTACCCGTTCGTTGTACGTTAAACGCAGTTGGACACGCTCATATTACTTTAGCAAAGACGCGTCCAAAACTAATTGGTGGAATGAGAGCGTTTTACGAACTTTCGTAATTAAATATATTAAAATAATACACATTTTTTCTTTTTTATTCTAAATAAATCATGTTACAATGTAGTTGAATTAACAAATAACGAACATTGCGAATACGAAACGAGGAGAGGGTTTTGATGGAGAAACAACTAATGCAACAAGATCCAGCAGTTTATAATGCGATCAAGGATGAATTACAAAGACAACGTACTAAGATTGAGCTAATTGCTTCAGAAAACTTTGTAACAACAGCGGTAATGGAGGCACAAGGCTCAGTTTTAACAAATAAATATGCTGAAGGCTATCCAGCTAAACGTTACTACGGCGGTTGTGAACACGTGGACGTGGTAGAAGATTTAGCTCGTGATCGTGCAAAAGAAATTTTCGGAGCAGAGCACGTGAACGTTCAACCTCACTCAGGCGCACAAGCAAACATGGCTGTATACTTCACTGTTTTAGAGCCTGGAGATACAGTACTTGGTATGAATTTATCACACGGCGGTCACTTAACGCACGGAAGTCCTGTTAACTTTAGTGGTGTTCAGTACAATTTCATCGAATATGGTGTAGATCGTGAAACACACCGCATTAACTACGATGATGTATTAGAAAAAGCTCGTACGCATAAACCAAAATTAATTGTGGCTGGTGCAAGCGCATATCCACGTGCAATCGACTTCAAGCGTTTCCGTGAAATCGCTGATGAAGTAGGCGCTTATTTAATGGTAGACATGGCTCACATTGCTGGTTTAGTAGCTGCAGGGCTTCATCAAAATCCTGTGCCACATGCTCATTTCGTTACAACTACAACACATAAAACACTACGCGGACCACGCGGTGGTATGATTTTATGTAAAGAAGAATTTGCGAAAAAGATTGATAAGTCAATTTTCCCTGGTATTCAAGGTGGTCCATTAATGCACGTTATCGCTGCAAAAGCAGTAGCATTTGGTGAAGCATTACAAGATGAATTTAAGCACTATGCTCAAAATATCATCGACAATGCTAATCGTTTAGCAGAAGGGTTAAAGAAAGAAGGATTTGCTCTTGTATCTGAAGGAACAGACAATCACCTTGTGTTAATTGACGTAAGCTCAATGAACTTGACAGGTAAAGTAGCTGAAAAAGCACTTGACGATGTAGGTATTACAACAAACAAAAATACAATTCCTTATGATGAGCAAAGTCCATTTGTAACAAGCGGTATCCGCATCGGTACAGCTGCGGTTACAACACGCGGGTTTGGCCTAGAAGAGATGGATGAAATTGCTTCTATCATCGGGTTAACGCTTAAAAATATCGAAGACGAAGAAAAGTTAGCTGAAGCTAAAACACGCGTTGAAGCTTTAACAAGCAAGTTTGAAATGTATAAATCACTTTAAGAGAGACAGGCCTTTGTGCCTGTTTTTTTGTGGAGAAGATGGCAGCGATTCAATCATTTTTTGAATAATGCTTGAACTCAAAAACTTTTTTCTGTAAAATGAATGCAATGTATAAATTTAATTAGCAAGAGATATGTTTTTACTAGTACGTACCATTCAATTCGTTGAATGGTATTTTAATGTGTACATCTTTATATATAAGGAGAGATATCAATGGGCAAAGTATACGTATTTGATCACCCGCTTATTCAACACAAATTAACTTACATACGCGATGTAAAAACGGGAACGAAAGAGTTTCGTGAACTAGTTGATGAAGTGGCAAGCTTAATGGCTTTTGAAGCGACACGTGATTTACCGCTAGAAGATGTTGAAATTGAAACACCGGTTTGCAAAACAAAGTCAAAAGTTATTGCAGGGAAAAAGCTTGGTATCGTTCCGATTCTTCGTGCTGGTATCGGCATGGTAGATGGATTTTTAAAACTAATGCCAGCTGCTAAAGTTGGACATGTCGGCTTATATCGTGATCCAGAAACATTACAGCCTGTTGAATATTATGTAAAGCTACCTAATGATGTAGAAGAGCGTGACTTTATTGTAGTAGATCCTATGCTTGCAACAGGAGGGTCAGCTGTAGAAGCAATCAACTCTCTTAAAAAAAGAGGCGCTAAGAACATTAAATTTATGTGTTTAATTGCTGCTCCTGAAGGTGTGGAAATCGTAAAAGAAGCACATCCTGACGTAGATATTTACATTGCAGCATTAGATGAGAAATTAAATGACCATGGATACATTGTTCCGGGTTTAGGTGATGCAGGCGATCGTTTATTCGGTACAAAATAATTTGTAGATTCGGGTGATGAACATGAAGCAGCCAATTAAAGTAATGACGATATTCGGAACAAGACCAGAAGCAATTAAAATGGCTCCTCTAGTGTTAGAGCTTAAAAAGCGTCCAGAGGAGTTCGAAGCGATTGTTACGGTAACGGCTCAGCACCGTGAAATGTTAGATCAAGTATTGAGCATTTTTGACATTCAGCCTGACTATGACCTTAACATTATGAAGGATCGCCAAACTCTTATGGACGTAACGACGAGAGGGTTAGAAGGTTTGGACGACGTAATGAAAAAAGTAAAGCCGGACATCGTACTTGTACACGGTGATACAACTACGACGTTTATTGCCGGTTTAGCAGCTTTTTATAATCAAATTCAGGTTGGACATGTTGAAGCAGGTTTGCGCACATGGAATAAATATTCTCCGTATCCGGAAGAAATGAACCGCCAGCTTACAGGCGTTCTCGCTGATTTGCACTTTGCTCCAACAGAGAAGTCTGCAGCTAATTTGCAAGCAGAGAATAAAAAAGAAGAGCGAATCTTTGTAACTGGAAACACAGCTATCGATGCGTTAAAAACAACAGTAAAAGAGACATATGAGCATGAAGTGTTGACAAAATTGGGAGATGATCGTCTCGTTTTATTAACGGCACATCGCCGCGAGAATTTAGGCGAACCAATGAAAAATATGTTCCGTGCTGTTAAACGTATTGTGGATGAACATGAAGATGTGCAGGTTGTGTATCCCGTTCATTTGAATCCGGTAGTTAGAGAAACAGCAAACGATATCCTAGGAAATGATCCGCGTATTCATCTAATTGAACCGTTAGATGTAATTGACTTCCATAACTTCGCTGAGCGTGCTCATATTATTTTGACAGATTCGGGCGGTGTTCAAGAGGAAGCTCCTTCATTAGGTGTACCTGTATTGGTTCTTCGCGATACAACAGAGCGACCGGAAGGAATTGAAGCAGGAACGCTTAAACTAGCGGGAACGGAAGAAGAAACAATTTATACGATGGCAAAAGAGCTGTTAATAGGTGAAGACGTATATAAGCAAATGTCACAAGCATCAAATCCTTACGGGGACGGCTTAGCTTCTAAACGCATTTGTGATGCTATTAGCTACTATTTCAACCGTCGTGAAAATAAACCGGAAGCTTTTAATCCGCTTTCGTAAGATTTCTAAACACCTTTCACATGAAAAGTGTCTCTTTGAGACACGATAGTGTGAGAGGTGTTTTTTTATGTGGATGAAATGGCTAATGATCAGTCTTATATTGGGAAGTGGGGGAGGGTATACTCAGCTTAATCCGTCATTTCCTTCTATAAAACAAGAAATGAATTACCAGCAAAAATCAGTAATTGTGATGATTGAAAAAGAAAAGTTTACGAAATTTAAAAGTCAGCTGCAAAAAAATTATCCTAATATAAAGATTGAAAGCGAATTTCACACGGTGTTTACAGGATTCTCGTTAAAAGGCTCCATTTCGGATTTGGAAAAACTATCTCAGAATCCATCTATTATTAGTTCACATTCTATTAAAAACTATCAGGTTACAGAAGAAGATAGCGTAACATTCATTGGCTCAGAACAGGTCAGAAGTCTGTTTGATACTCATAATCAGCGCTTAACAGGAAAAGGAATCAAAGTAGGCGTCATTGATACGGGCATTGATTATTCTCATCCTGATTTAAAACAAACCTACAAGGGAGGGTATGATGTAATAGATGAAGATTATGAGCCGATGGAAACAACTCGTGAACAAGGAGAACCTACGCTACATGGAACTCATGTAGCTGGTATTATTGCAGCAAATGGAAATATTAAAGGTGTGGCACCGGAAGCAGAAATCTACGCATACCGAGCTCTTGGACCTGGAGGAGCTGGGACGTCTGAAAGTGTTATTCTAGCTATCGAAAAAGCAATTCAAGATGATGTAGATATTATTAATTTATCATTAGGAAATGATGTGAATGGCCCTGATTTACCAACAAGCTTAGCGTTAGATCGGGCTGTTGAAAAAGGAATTGTAACGGTGACATCTAGCGGTAATTCAGGACCAGGTTTATGGACCGTGGGCTCTCCAGGTACAGCAGGAAAAGCTATTTCCGTTGGTGCCTCTGTTTCCCCGACCACAGTTCAATTTCTAACAATAGGATTTAACAAAGAGAAAATCATGATGGCGCCAGTGGAAGGGGCGCGTCCATGGACGTTTAATCAAACGCTGCGTGTAATAAATGAAGAATCCTTCAAGGAGCAAAAGTTTGCATCGGGTAACGTCATTTTGCTAAAAGCAGAAGGAAATACGGTTGAAAAAAAGATTAAACAAGCTGAACAGGTAGGAGCAAAAGCCGTTATTTTATATAGTCCGACCGAAAAAAGCATAATCGATAAACTAAAAGAGTCAGTAAATATTCCAGTGATATGGGTAAGTAAAAAAAGCGGTGATACCATTAATCAATACATTCAGTCCCAACAACCGTACTTACACACTGGCAAGCAAGTGGTACAAGACTTACTCACATCTTTCAGCTCAAGAGGGCCGGTAACGACCACTTGGGAAATAAAGCCGGACGTCGTCGCACCTGGTTACTTCATTAACAGTACAGTGCCTGGAGGATATGAGCGCATGCATGGTACAAGTATGGCTGCACCCCATGTAGCTGGAGCATGCGCACTTATTTTACAAGCTCATCCCAACTGGTCCCCCGAACAGGTCAAAGCTTCATTGATGAACACAAGTAAAGTGATGCAACAATTAAATGGTCAAACGTATCGCGTATACGAACAAGGCGCCGGAAGAATTCAAATAGCAAAAGCCGTCACAGCAGAATCTTTATTCTATCCATCTTCTTTATCTTTCGGTATTTTTACGCGTCCATTAAAGAAAGTCTTATCCTTTAAAATTGATAACCAGTCTGATAAAACAAAAACGTACCGCTTAAACGTTCCGAAAAGAGATGAAGGAGTAAACTGGGATATCCCATTGCCCGTCACGGTACCACCCCATCAAACAAAAAAAATAGCTGTCACTCTATCGGTGCAACCACGTTTTAGAAATAAAGGTATATATGACGGTTATTTGGAAATAAATGATTCACGTGAAACATTTTCGCTTCCTTATATGTATATGGTCAGGGTTCCAGATTATCCTCGGGTCATGGGGCTGCAAGTAGCAGCGGAAAAAGAGAAGAATACATATAGCTATGAGCTGTTTTTGCCTGAAGGAGCAGATGAATTAGGCGTTGCTCTTTTTGATAAGCAGTCTTTACAGTTTGTATCGTATTTAGATGTTGACGTTGATGTAGAAAGAGGCATGAGAAAACGAAAAATAACGATTGATGAATCGCTTGTACCGGGAGCGTACCAAATATTTGCATTTGTGAAAAAGCATAGACAAGAGCAGGTTGTACACAGTACAATAACGATTGAATGAACCTCTTTAAATGTTTTCATTTGAAGAGGTTTTATGTGTGGCAGAAATGTGAACAATAAGAATAGATTGTGAAGTTTTTAGCTTAAACACATTGACATTAAATATACGCTATTGTATGCTTACAGGGAATATAAATGATAAGGTTTTCAACCTGTGAAAACCGTTGATATTTCTGCGCATTTTATTAGCTGTTTTTACCTTTTTTAGCAATTTTTTTTGCCTTTCTATCATATATTGAGCTATGAAAACGATAGAGAATTCGGAAAAAAGAAAATTTTGCAAAAGGGGTATGAGCTTATGAAAGATCGCAACCGTCATCCTTTGCAAGCGATGGCATTAGTGTCAATCATTCTATCACAGTTAGCAGGTTCAGTCTTAATTGGCTTATTCTCTGGAAGATGGGCTGATCAATGGCTTGACACCGAACCACTATTTTTAATTTTAGGCCTTCTTTCAGGGCTAGCAGCAGGTGTTTTTATGATGCTGCGGACAGTCCACCATTTTTTTTCAGGAGATTAATAATTCATGCAGGATTTGCAGCACGTTTTTCCAAGACTTCGTTCATACATATTGTATTTGTTAGCATTATACGTTCTCGGCTGGGGATTTACAAGTTATAAGGCTGTTTTTGCAGGTTTAATTTTAGGAACCGCCCTGAGTTTGTATAATTTGTGGAACTTAGTAAGAAAGTTTGAGCAGTTTGGACAGGCGTTGGATGAGGGGAAAAAGCCCCGTTCAATTGGGACTGTTGTAAGATTTGCAACAGCTGCTCTCGCAGTTGTGATTACCATCTCTTATCCAAAAACCTTTCATATTATTAGTGTAGTTGTGGGATTAATGACGTATTATGTTGTCATTATCATAGATTTAGTTGTTCAAAATATGCGTAGAAGATAGAAAGAGAGGTGAACACAGTTGGGTCATGAATCACCAACTATAGAGTTTCTAGGCCTTACTTTTAGTCAAAGTAACTTGCTTATGGTTACCGTAGCTTCTGTTATTGTATTCTTAATTGCAGTTTTATGTACTCGTACTCTTGCTATGAAGCCAAGCGGTGCACAAAACTTTATTGAATGGGTCTTAGATTTTGTTAAAGGCCTCGTTAATAGCAATATGGATTGGAAAACAGGTGGCCGCTTTTTGACGCTAGGTGTAACTTTACTTATGTACATTTTTGTGTCAAATATGTTGGGGCTTCCATTTGCCATCGTGATTGACCATAACTTATGGTGGAAATCGCCGACCGCTGATCCAGCAATTACGCTGACATTAGCCGTTATGGTAGTTGTACTATCACATTATTATGGTATTAAAATGCGAGGTTTCTCTGCATACACGAAAGATTACTTCAAGCCGATGGCATTTTTATTCCCGCTTAAGATTATCGAGGAGTTTGCCAATACGTTAACGCTTGGCCTTCGTCTTTACGGTAATATTTATGCTGGAGAAATTTTATTAAGCTTGCTAGCTGGTTTGGCAACAACAGGTGTCCTAGGTACAATTGGGGCAGCTATTCCAATGCTTTTATGGCAAGGATTCAGTATTTTTGTAGGCGCAATTCAGGCCTTCATTTTCACAATGTTAACGATGGTTTATTTATCTCACAAAGTGAGTAGCGACCATTAATTTATAAAGCTTTGTTCAAGTAATACCCAATTTGGACAAAACAAAACTTAGTTAAACAAAATCATATATATTAAGGGAGGACTTTATAAAATGGGTTTAATAGCATCTGCAATTGCGATTGGTTTAGCGGCACTAGGTGCTGGTATTGGTAACGGTCTTATCGTTTCTAAGACGATTGAAGGCACAGCTCGCCAACCAGAAGCACGTGGTACATTAACTTCAATGATGTTCGTTGGGGTTGCCTTAGTTGAGGCGCTTCCAATTATCGCCGTAGTTATTGCATTCATGGTACAAGGTAAATAATAATGTGTTACATGTGGCGAAGATCATTCAAAAGAACCTTCGCCATTACTTTATGTCTTTAATAAGTAAATTATATATGTGGAGTCTCTGAAGGGAGTGAACATGGCCGTGTCGAACATGTTTGTGTTAGGAGCAGCAGGCATTAATGGTGGAGATATTCTTTTCCAATTAGTGATGTTCCTTATCCTACTTGCGTTACTTCAAAAATTCGCGTTTGGTCCTGTAATGGGAATCATGAAAAAACGTGAAGAGCATATTGCCGGTGAGATTGATGAAGCAGAAAAGCAAAATGAGGAAGCGAAGAAGCTTGTTGAAGAGCAGCGTGAAATCTTAAAGCAATCTCGTCAAGAAGTGCAAGTAATGATGGAAAACGCTAGAAAGTCTGCAGAAGATAAAAAAGAAGAAATTATTGCAGCAGCACGCGAAGAGTCTGAGCGTCTAAAAGCTGCAGCAAAACAAGAAATCGAACAGCAAAAAGATCAAGCGGTTGCTGCGTTACGTGAGCAAGTTGCTTCATTATCTGTTTTAATTGCGTCGAAAGTTATTGAAAAAGAACTTTCTGAACAAGATCAAGAGAAGTTAATTCATGAGTATATCCAAGAGGTAGGGGATGTACGATGAGTCAACCAGCTGTAGCGAAGCGCTATGCTCTAGCTCTTTTTCAATTAGCAACAGAAAAACAGATGATCGATGAAATGCAAGAACAGCTACAAATCGTTGAAGAGGTGTTTGCTAAAACACCTGAATTAATGGATGTATTAACTCATCCAAAAATTACAATTGAGCGAAAAAAACAGTTTGTAAGTGAGGCATTTGCTGAACTTTCACCAACTGTTCAACATACGGTTCTTTTGTTATTAGAGCGTCACCGCATTCAAATTGTTAGCCAAATGGTACAAGAATACCGTTTCCTAGCAAATGAAGTGCGTGGTGTGGCAGATGCAACTGTTTACTCTGTCAAACCTTTAAGTGCAGATGAGAAAAGAGCAATTTCTCAATCATTTGCTTCAAAAGTTGGAAAACATACGTTAAATATTTCAAATATAGTAGATAAAAGCCTAATCGGCGGCGTGAAGCTTCGCATTGGCAATCGTATCTATGACGGCAGCATTAGCAGCAAATTAGAAACGATCCACCGGGGACTTCTTGCACACAGATCGTAGATAGGGGTGAAATTCATGAGCATCAAAGCTGAAGAAATTAGTGCGCTGATCAAGCAGCAAATTGAAAACTATCAGTCTGAGATTAAAGTGAGTGATGTAGGTACTGTTATCCAAGTTGGGGATGGTATCGCACGTGCTCATGGCCTCGACAATGTCATGGCTGGAGAACTGGTTGAATTTTCAAATGGTGTTATGGGAATGGCACAAAACTTAGAAGAAAACAATGTAGGTATCATTATTTTAGGACCATATACGGGAATTCGTGAAGGTGACGAAGTTCGTCGTACAGGACGCATCATGGAAGTTCCAGTAGGGGAGCAATTAATCGGTCGTGTTGTTAACTCATTAGGTCAGCCAGTAGACGGCTTAGGCCCAGTAGAAACAACAAAAACACGTCCAATTGAAGGTGCTGCACCGGGCGTTATGGATCGTAAATCAGTACATGAGCCGCTTCAAACAGGTATCAAGGCGATTGACGCACTTGTGCCGATCGGTCGTGGACAGCGTGAGTTAATTATCGGTGACCGTCAAACGGGTAAAACATCGGTAGCAATCGATACAATCTTAAACCAAAAAGATCAAGATATGGTATGTATCTATGTAGCGATTGGCCAAAAAGAATCAACAGTTCGTAACGTAGTAGAGACATTACGTAAACACGGTGCTCTAGATTACACAATCGTTGTAACAGCATCAGCTTCACAACCAGCTCCACTATTATTCTTAGCACCATACGCTGGAGTAACAATGGGTGAAGAGTTTATGTATAACGGTAAGCACGTACTTGTTATTTATGATGACTTAACAAAACAAGCATCAGCTTACCGTGAACTTTCATTACTATTACGTCGTCCTCCAGGTCGTGAAGCGTATCCAGGGGATGTATTCTATCTGCACTCTCGTTTACTAGAGCGTGCGGCAAAGTTATCGGACGCAAAAGGTGGAGGTTCATTAACAGCTCTTCCATTTATTGAAACGCAAGCAGGAGACGTATCTGCTTATATCCCAACAAACGTAATTTCGATTACAGACGGACAAATTTTCTTACAGTCAGATTTATTCTTCTCAGGCGTACGTCCTGCGATTAATGCAGGTCTTTCTGTATCACGTGTAGGAGGATCTGCACAAATTAAAGCTATGAAAAAGGTAGCAGGTACACTGCGTCTAGACCTTGCATCTTATCGTGAGCTTGAATCGTTTGCTCAATTCGGTTCTGATCTTGACCAAGCAACTCAAGCAAAATTAAACCGAGGAGCGCGTACAGTTGAAATCTTAAAACAAGGTTTACACAAACCGCTTCGCGTAGAAAAACAAGTAGCTGTACTTTACGCATTAACAAAAGGTTTCTTAGATGATGTTCCAGTATCAGATATTACACGCTTTGAAGACGAGTACTTAACATGGTTAGAATCAAACCGTAAAGAAGTACTTGAATCAATCCGTACAACTGGTGGCCTTCCTGAAGCTGGCGTATTTGAATCAGCGCTTGAAGAATTCAAGAAAACATTTATTGCATCTGAATAATATATTGTCAGCATGGTATGTTAAGACAATCTTTCAATAAGGTGAAGGTGAACATTTGTTCACCTTTCATACCACGTGATCTTCTAAAACAAGGTGGTGAAACCTTTGGCATCATTACGTGATATACAAACTCGAATCACATCGACGAAAAAAACGAGCCAGATTACGAAAGCAATGGAAATGGTTTCAGCTGCAAAGCTGAATAGAGCGGAACAAAATGCAAAATCGTTTGTTCCATATATGGAAAAAATTCAAGAGGTAGTCTCAAGCGTAGCCCTAGGAAGCAGAGGCGCTTCACATCCAATGTTAACTGCACGCAGCGTGAAGAAGACTGGTTATATTGTAATCACTTCAGATCGTGGTCTAGCAGGAGCATATAATAGTAATATTTTGCGAAAAGTATCTCAAGCTATTGAAAAACGCCATCAATCACCTGACGAATACGGTGTGATTGCAATTGGACGAGTAGGGAGAGATTTCTTCGTAAAACGCGGTATTCCGGTTTTGCTTGAAATCACAGGCCTAGCAGATCAGCCAGCTTTTGCTGATATTCAAGGGATCGCTTCACAAACAGTTCAAATGTTTGCGGACGGTACGTTTGATGAACTTTACTTATACTATAATCACTTTATCAATACAATTTCACAAGAAGTGACGGAGAAGAAGCTATTGCCTCTAACAGATCTTCAACCTTCTGGTAAACTTGTTGGTTATGAATTTGAACCATCACAAGAAGAGATTTTAGAAGTATTACTTCCTCAGTATGCAGAGAGTTTAATTTACGGCGGTTTGCTTGATGGAAAAGCAAGTGAGCATGCTGCTCGTATGACAGCAATGAAGAGTGCAACAGACAACGCAAAAGATCTTATCAATAATCTTACATTGTCATATAACCGTGCACGTCAAGCGGCAATCACCCAGGAAATTACGGAAATTGTTGGCGGAGCGGCAGCGTTAGAATAGAAAGTTTAATGGAAAAGCAAGTTAGGAGGGAACACGATGACAAAAGGACGCGTTACTCAAATCATGGGTCCAGTTGTAGACGTAAAGTTTGACAACGGACACCTTCCGGCAATTTATAACGCCCTTAAAATTTCACATAAACCGAGCAGTGCGAGTGAAGTTGCAATCGAATTAACATTAGAAGTTGCGATTCACTTAGGTGATAACACAGTTCGTACAGTAGCAATGTCATCCACTGACGGCTTAGTTCGTGGATTAGAAGTAGAAGATACAGGTGCACCAATCTCAGTACCAGTTGGTGACGTTACGTTAGGTCGTGTATTTAACGTATTAGGTGAAAAAATTGACTTAGACGCGCCAATCGATGAAGGCGCACGTCGTGATCCAATCCACCGTCAAGCACCAAAGTTCGAAAACCTATCTACACAAGCTGAAATTCTTGAAACAGGTATTAAAGTAGTAGACTTATTAGCTCCTTACATTAAAGGTGGAAAAATCGGTCTATTCGGTGGTGCCGGTGTAGGTAAAACAGTATTAATTCAAGAATTAATCAATAACATTGCTCAAGAGCACGGCGGTATTTCGGTATTTGCTGGTGTAGGTGAGCGTACGCGTGAAGGTAATGACTTATACCATGAAATGACAGATTCTGGCGTTATTAAGAAGACGGCTATGGTATTTGGACAAATGAATGAGCCACCTGGTGCACGTCAGCGTGTTGCATTAACAGGATTAACAATGGCAGAATACTTCCGTGACGAACAAGGTCAAGACGTATTATTCTTTATCGACAATATCTTCCGTTTCACACAAGCGGGTTCAGAAGTATCAGCATTACTTGGCCGTATGCCATCAGCAGTAGGTTATCAGCCAACATTAGCGACAGAAATGGGTCAGCTTCAAGAGCGTATCACGTCAACAAGCGTAGGTTCTGTAACATCGATTCAAGCGATTTACGTACCAGCCGATGACTATACGGATCCAGCTCCAGCGACAACATTTGCTCACTTAGATGCAACAACAAACTTAGAGCGTAAATTATCAGAGATGGGTATTTACCCTGCGGTAGATCCATTAGCATCTACATCTCGCGCTTTATCTCCTGAAATTGTTGGAGAAGAGCACTATGCAATTGCGCGTCAAGTTCAACAAACGTTACAGCGTTATAAAGAGTTACAAGATATCATTGCAATCCTAGGTATGGATGAGTTATCTGATGAAGATAAACTTGTTGTACAACGCGCTCGTCGCGTTCAATTCTTCTTGTCTCAAAACTTCCACGTAGCAGAACAATTTACAGGCCAAAAAGGTTCTTACGTTCCTGTAAAAGAAACTGTTAAAGGATTTAAAGAGATCTTAGAAGGTAAATACGATCATTTACCTGAAGATGCGTTCCGTTTAGTTGGTCGCATTGAAGAAGTTATTGAAAATGCGAAACGTATGGGAGTAGAAGTTTAATTTAAGGGACATAGGAGGTTTTTTAAATGAAGACAATCCATGTCAGTGTAGTGACTCCTGATGGCCCAGTTTACGAATCAGAAGTGGAAATGGTAAGTACCCGAGCACAGAGCGGTGAGCTTGGTATTTTACATGGCCATATTCCGATGGTTGCTCCTTTACAAATTGGAGCCGTCCGCTTGAAGAAAGCAAGCAGTACAAAACTTGTGGCTGTTAGCGGAGGATTTCTTGAAGTAAGACCTGACAAAGTAACAATTCTTGCACAAGCTGCCGAAACAGCTGAAGAGATTGACGTAGCTCGTGCAGAAGAAGCGAAAAAGCGCGCTGAAATGCGCCTTGATAGCAAACAAGACGACGTTGATGTTAAGCGTGCTGAAATCGCCTTGAAACGGGCAATCAATCGTTTAGATATTAGTCAACGTAAGTTCTAAAAAAAGCCCTCTCAAACGGATGAGAGGGCTTTTTTTGCTCTATTAGATAAAAGGAGAAGAACAAATAGCATTTATCGGTTATTATATAGCGCATTTAATTCAGTGCATCTCTTTTCTTTATGTTGCTCAATAATGGAAAATGATCTTATAATAGGGAATAAAATAAATGTTTTTCATGTTACCGTTTACGAATTTGCATAAGTGTGCTTTAATATGAAAAGAAGAGACGATGATCGTCTCTTCTTTTCATATGGCGTTTAAAAGGAGTGCTTTTATTGTTTGGAGGAATTGAACAGCAAACGTTACTAACCATGATTTCACATTTGATTTTTATTGTGATTACTTGGTATGCTTTGCAAGGCTTTCAAATTGAAAAACTGATGAAACCTAATCATGTGTTTCAAGCAAAATTAATGCTTATTTTATTGACCATTACGATTTCATCAACAGTAAGTAATTTCTTTTTGGATTATTTATTTTGGTCACAGCGCATTCCCACATTTTTTCAATGATTGACAAGCTATGAATCTATTATAAAATAGGCGTTCATTTATTGAAAAACATACGAATTTATACGGTAATGTATGTTGCTATGTCTAAATATGACGACCCTTTTCATGTATGTATCATCGGCTTCTGGAAAGACTGATGAGTACGGAGAGGGAGTGGCGAAATGTTTGGAAAAATTAGTGTCTTTTTGGCTATTTTCATTACTGGCTTATTCGTATATCATGGAAGTTATGTGAGCAATGCCCAAAACAATGAAACTACTATTGAGAAGATTGTTCACACCTTAAATAAGCAGCATGTTTCGTTAACTGAAGTATCGTTGTATGCAAGAGAAGAAGTAAAAGCTGTTACTGACCAAAAAACCTTTTATTCGCAAGCGAAAAGTATTAAAAGTAATTTTAGAGGTTTTAAATGGGAAGTGAAGAGGGAAAGAGACCTATGGAAAGCAATAGGTACACGTAAAAGTGAAGATGTGAACGAAGTCATTCTGTTAACTTATGCGATCGATGAACACAGCAATGCGTACATATCGTATCATGTAACGGGACAAGGTTTAAAAGAAAAAAATATGACCCATTTTCAAAATGTATTTCAGACAAATTATGAAAAAATTTTCCTATCGGAACCCATAATTTTCTCTTGTGCAACAGGGGAAATCAATGATAAGATGGAAAGTGTTTTGTCTGTTGAAATTCAAGACCTATTACGAGCTTTCAATGCTAAACCAGTGGAATCTCTAGTGGAAGAGTCATTTACCTCTGTCTCAGCATATACTGGACTGTGGAAAGAAGCTCTTCAAACGAAAAAGCAGGAAATGAACTTACAAATTGCATTACGCAAGACAAGAATGGGCGGTCAAACAACCATAGTTGTTGGCACACCTATCATTACGTCTGAATATTAATATAGAGAAAATGGACGCGGAGGGGAATACCTTGGAAAAAATCATCGTCCGCGGTGGAAATAGATTAAGCGGTACAGTTAAAGTTGAAGGAGCAAAAAACGCCGTTTTACCTATTATCACTGCAACCTTATTAGCTAGTGAAGGAAAAACAATTCTAAATGATGTACCAGCTCTCTCCGATGTATTTACGATTGGCGAAGTTTTAAGACATCTGAATGCAGAAGTAGATTTTGAAACAAATCGTGTAGTTGTAGATGCATCAAGAGAGTTGAAAACAGATGCACCTTTTGAATATGTAAGAAAAATGCGCGCTTCAGTACTTGTAATGGGTCCTTTATTAGCGCGTACAGGTGAGGCTCGTGTAGCTTTACCTGGCGGATGTGCGATTGGATCAAGACCGATTGATCAGCATCTTAAAGGCTTTGAAGCAATGGGTGCTAAAGTTCAAGTAGGAAATGGTTTTATTGATGCAAAAGTTGAAGGAAGACTAAAAGGTGCTAAAATTTATTTAGACTTCCCAAGTGTAGGTGCTACAGAAAATATTATGATGGCAGCAGCATTAGCGGAAGGCACTACAATTATGGAAAACGTAGCAAAAGAACCTGAGATTGTCGATTTAGCAAACTTCTTAAACGCAATGGGTGCTAAAGTTCGCGGTGCAGGAACTGGTACGATCCGTATTGAGGGTGTTAATAAATTATATGGTGCAGAACATGCAATTATTCCAGATCGCATCGAAGCTGGAACATTCATGGTAGCAGCAGCTATTACAGGTGGAAACGTACTTGTACGCGGTGCAGTAGCAGAGCACATCAGCTCACTTGTTGCTAAAATGGAAGAAATGGGTGTTGAAATTACTGAAGAAGGCGACGGCTTACGTGTTGTAGGCCCTGAAAAGCTAAAATCAGTAGATATTAAAACAATGCCTCATCCAGGGTTCCCTACGGATATGCAGTCTCAAATGATGGCATTATTATTAGCAGCAGAAGGCACAAGTATGATTACAGAAACTGTTTTTGAAAACCGTTTTATGCACGTAGAAGAGTTTCGTCGTATGAACGCTGATATTAAAATTGAGGGACGCTCTGTTATTATTAACGGACCTTCTCAACTACAAGGTGCTGAAGTAGCGGCAACAGATCTTCGTGCAGCAGCAGCGTTAACATTGGCAGGACTTGTAGCAGATGGCTATACACGTGTAACGGAATTAAAACACCTTGATCGTGGTTATGTAAATTTCCACAATAAATTAGCAGCTTTAGGCGCTGATATTGAACGTGTAAATGACGAAACAAAGCAAGTAGAACAAACTCAACAGGCTTCAGACGTTAAGTAAATATGTCATAAAAAAAGCATCTCATGACGAGATGCTTTTTTTGTCGTTGGACGACCCTTATGGCCGGTTTGCTGTCATAAAAGGTTGTCCACCTCCATACATATGGAATATAAGGATATAGGTGTTCCTTGTCAAACTAATAGATATGGAGGCTAGGCGTTCATGAAACAAGCAAAGCCAATTGTCGTACTAGGAGTCATCTTTTTTTTCGTTGTGTTACTTATTCCAACACTGCTCGTTGTTCCTTTTATTGAAAAGACAGATGGAAAGCTATATGAAAATGTCAAACAGACCCCAAAAACCGAAAAACTACAAAAAGTGACAGCGTCTCCTCTTGACGTCAGTGTTTATCGTACGGAAACGAAAAAAGTAGAAAAACTGCCGCTCGAAGACTATCTGGTAGGGGTAGTGGCTGCTGAAATGCCCGCTACTTTTGAACTTGAAGCACTCAAGGCTCAAAGTTTGGCAGCCAGAACCTATATTGTGCAAACGATGATGAAAGGAAATAGTCACCTTCCTCAAGGAGCGGACGTGACGGATACCGTAGAGTACCAAGTGTATTTAAATAAAGATGAGCTAAGAAGCAGATGGAACAAAGACTATGATTGGAAAATCAAAAAAATTCAAGAAGCAGTGAAGGACACTCAAGGTCAAATTCTTACGTACAAAAATAAGCCAATTAACGCTACGTTCTTTTCTACCAGCAATGGTTATACTGAAAATTCAGAAGCGTATTGGAAGAATTCTATACCGTATCTAAAAAGTGTAGCTAGTCCATGGGATAAAAAGTCTCCTGAATTTACAAATCAAAAAGTAATGTCTGTTGCTAACTTTGAACAGAGGCTTGGAGTGAAATTAACAAGCAGTGGATCAGTAGGTGAAATTGTCTCTAGAACCCCAGGTCAACGCGTAGATTACGTCAAGATAAATGGTAAAGAACTGTCGGGAAAAGATGTCCGCGAAAAACTAGGGTTATCGTCAGCCGACTTTCATTGGATAAAAAAAGGTAATGAAATTATCATCAATACAAAAGGATATGGGCATGGTATTGGGATGAGTCAGTACGGAGCAAATGGCATGGCACTTGAAGGAAAAACATATAAAGATATTGTGACTCATTATTATACAGGTGTTGCGATCACCCCTAACGATCAGTTTGTTGCACAATTGACAGCTAAACGCTAATTCAAAGACCCTTACAGCAGGGTCTTTTTTATGTTTTTCGCTTTTTTTAAATAAAATGTATATTTTAGATTCATTTGTTGAAAAATAATCGAAAAAATTTTTTTATTGCTGCGTATATATTCACTCAATTGTGTTCAGACTGATTGCTGAGGTGATGATATATGAGAGAGGAAGAAAAGAAACGTACTTCTCCAAAATCGAAAGTTCAAAAATTAGTTAGAAAGCGTTGGGTATTCCCGGCTATCTATTTAGCGAGTGCAGCAATTATTCTTACAGCAGTCCTTTGGTTTCAAGCTAATGGAAATGATATTAGCAAAGAAGACAAAAGCGGCTATAGCCAAGACGGTACGACTTATCGAGACGACGCTGTAGAGGTAAATGCTTCGCTTGAAAATTTAAAAATGCCAGTTGCTAGTGAAGCATCTGCTATCGTGAAAAAGCCTTTCTATGACGACCAAGCGTCTGAAAAACAGCAAGAAGAAGCACTAGTTTTCTACAACAATACGTATCATCCAAACACAGGTGTTGACTTAGCTGTTAAGGGAGATAAATCATTTGATGTTGTAGCAGCAGCTAGCGGTACAGTAACAAAAGCAACAAAAGATCCTTTACTTGGTTATGTAGTAGAAGTTGACCACAAAGATGGTTTAGTAACACAGTATCAATCTCTTGAAAAAGCTGATGTAGAAGTAGGAGATATTGTTAAACAAGGCCAAACAATCGCAAAAGCTGGAAAAAGCTTATATAATCAAGAAGCAAAAACACATGTGCACTTTGAAGTTCGTAAAGATGGTGTAGCGATTAATCCAAGCAGTTATTTTGGGAAATCTGTTAGTTCTATTAAAGAGGTAAAAGCAGCTGAAGTAGCAGAACCAAAAGACGACTCTTCTTCTGAAGAATCAAAGGATAGCGAAAAATCATCTGATGAAAAGACTAAAGAAGATAAAGACTCAAAACAACCTTCAACAGATACGTCTAAACCAAATGCATAAGGCAAGACCATAAATACGAAAAGAAGCTAGGTGAAACCGAGCTTCTTTTTTTTGTGAAATTTTCTAAAATGAGATGCATTATGTTAAAAAAGTAAATAAAAAGCACTAAATTTTCAAAAAAATATAAGAAATCACTTGTCCTTACTGACTTTTCTAGCATATATCTGCACACAAGCTAATAAACTGTTACAAACCTATAAAGAGAATGTTAGAAAAGGGATAATATATACATTCCCTTGGATACTTCTCATATCCAATTTGGGGAGGGCGAGTAGTGTGCACGATTACATCAAAGAGAGAACTATCAAGATTGGAAAGTATATTGTAGAAACAAAGAAGACAGTTCGTGTGATTGCGAAAGAATTTGGCGTTTCGAAAAGTACTGTCCATAAGGATTTAACAGAGCGTTTACCAGAAATAAATCCTGAATTAGCAAATGAAGTAAAAGAAATTCTTGATTACCATAAATCTATTCGGCATTTGCGTGGAGGAGAAGCAACAAAATTAAAGTACAAAAAGGAAGAAGAAACTGTAAAGTAAAAGAATGCCCGATATTACCTTTTTTGTAGAGGTGGTATAGGGCATTTTATTTTTTGGATAAAATAGGTATATAATAAATATTTTTGCTAATAACAACATACATATACAAATTGTGATAAAATAGTAAATTAGGAAAAAAGAATGGTTATCATGCAAAGATATGTAAATAGAAGGAGGATTTAAGGTATGTTAGCAAAAGACATTGGTATCGACTTAGGTACAGCTAACGTCTTAATTCACGTTAAAGGCAAGGGAATTGTGTTAAATGAACCGTCTGTTGTGGCGATTGATAAAAATACAAATAGAGTGCTAGCAGTAGGGGAAGAAGCGAGACGTATGGTAGGAAGAACGCCCAGTAATATTATTGCCATTCGTCCCTTAAAAGATGGCGTTATCGCTGACTTCGAAATTACGGAGTCTATGCTCAAACACTTTATTAATAAATTAAACGTAAAAGGGTTTTTATCCAAGCCTCGCATTTTAATTTGTTGTCCGACAAATATTACTTCTGTTGAACAAAAAGCAATTCGCGAAGCTGCTGAAAAAAGCGGTGGAAAAACCATTTATTTGGAAGAAGAACCAAAAGTCGCGGCCATTGGTGCTGGAATGGATATCTTTCAGCCGAGCGGAAATATGGTCGTAGATATTGGTGGAGGTACAACTGATGTGGCCGTCCTTTCCATGGGCGATATTGTAACGGCAGCTTCTATTAAGATGGCTGGTGATCGTTTTGATGCCGAAATTTTGCAGTACATTAAGCAGAAATATAAGCTCTTAATAGGAGAGCGTACAGCAGAAGAAATTAAAGTGAAAATTGGCACGGTGTTTCCTAAAGCCCGTAATGAAGAGCTGGACATTCGAGGGCGAGACATGGTTTCAGGCTTACCTCGTACGGTTACTGTGTACTCTGAGGAAGTAGAGGAGGCACTTAGAGAGTCTGTCAGCGTCATTGTACAAGCTTCAAAAAGTGTATTAGAGCGTACACCTCCCGAACTTTCTGCCGATATTATAGACAGAGGTGTTATTTTAACCGGCGGCGGAGCATTGTTGCACGGTATGGATCAGCTGTTAGCGGAAGAATTAAAGGTGCCTGTGCTAATTGCAGAAAATCCGATGGATTGCGTAGCTGTTGGAACAGGTATTATGCTCGACAATATTGATAAACTATCTCGTCGCAGTATTGTTTAAATAAATGAAGACTCCTCTATTGGCCCGTTTCATATAGAGGAGTCTCTTCTTTTATCTATACTCTGTCAACCGGCTTATATATAACAAACAACGTTTACTTGTGAGGGGGAGGAAGGATGTTTAAAGGGTTTTACACGGCAGCAGCAGGTATGCTGTCTCAGCAGCGTCAAACTGACTTATTAACAAATAACATAGCAAATGCTAATACGCCAGGATTTAAAGCAGATCAAGGTACGTTAAAGGCATTTCCTGATATGTTACTGCAACGAATGGAGTCTGAAAATTTACCCACTGACCGTACCATTTCTGTTCAAAAGAGGAAGGACATAGGTACGATTAATACAGGTGTATATATGCAAGAAACGGTTCCAAATTTTAAACAAGGTGATCTTCAGCAAACATCTCAATCAACTGATATTGCATTGATGGAGCAAAATATGCCTACAAAAGAGGGCGGACTATTTTTTGTGCTAAAGAGTTCTGACAATATTCCTCAATACACAAGAAACAGCAATTTCACATTAGATCAAGAAGGGTTTTTAACTACCTCTACCGGAGCTTATGTATTAAGTACAAATAATCAACCAATTCAACTGAAAAGTGAAAACTTTACCGTGGATTCAAAAGGTAACGTGACGGAAAATAATCAACAGATTGCACAAATTGATATTGCTTATGCGAGTGATTTGCAAACTATTAAAAAGGCAGGAAATGGATTGTATGAAACCTTAAACAATCAGCCCTTGCCTTCAGCACGGAATAATCCAGGAATTTCTTATCAGTTAAATCAAGGGTTTGTTGAGCGTTCCAATGTAGATGCTACCCAAAGTATGACTGATTTACTAACGGCTTACAGAGCTTTTGAAGCAAATCAAAAAATAATGCAAGCTTACGATAGAAGCATGGATAAAGCCGTAAATGAAATTGGACGCGTGCGCTAAAAGCAACAGGGGAGATGAGAAGGATGAACCGTACAATGGTAACAGCGGCCAATACGATGGGGCAGCTGCAGCAGCAGCTTGATGTCATTAGTCACAATCTATCTAATACAAATACGACAGGATACAAATCGAGAGATGCTTCATTTAATGATATGCTATATCAACAAGTAAATAATCAAGGAGATAAGGGAATGGAAAAGCGACTTACACCAGCCGGAATTCGGCAAGGGACAGGCGCTTATTTAGATCAAACCAGCTTGAATATGACGCAAGGTGCTTTTCAGAATACAGATAAACTATTAGATGTAGCTTCATCAAATCCCAATGTTTATTTTCAAGTTGCAGTAAACGATTCCCAACAGCCTGTACAATATACGCGAGATGGTTCTTTTCACCTTACTCCTGAAGGACCGAACAATGTTAAATTAGTAAACGGTTCTGGTCAGGATGTACTAGGGGAAAATGGTCAAGCGATTATTTTTAGTAAAGCGTTCAAAGATATACAAATTGATGGAAGTGGAACGATAACTGTTACTACAAACACGGGTGTTAACCAGTTTACCCTTGGGTTAACAAATATCCAAAACCCGCAGGTGCTAGAAGCTAAAGGGGAAAATTTATTTGCCTTTCCAGCAGGGATGAACCAACCGAATATGTTTATAGATTTGAATGGAAAAGCCCGAGATACAGCAGGCGTAGAACAAGGGAAATTGGAACAGTCAAATGTAGATTTGAGCAAAGAGCTCACCGATATGTCTATTGCTCAACGTGCATATCAGTTTAATTCTCGCTCTATTTCAATTGCAGATCAAATGATGGGCTTGGTGAATGAAATCAGAGCTTAAGCAAGTAGTTGCTTCTCTATTGAGCATTCTGTATATTGATAATAGTATCGTATATTACATGCGGTTTGAAAGGAGACTCATTTATGCTTGATATTGAACAAATTAAAGAAATTATTCCACACCGATATCCATTTTTATTGGTCGATCGTATTTTAGAAGTGGAAGAGGGAAAAAAAGCAGTTGGTTTGAAAAACGTATCTGCCAATGAAGAATTTTTTAATGGTCATTTCCCTGACTATCCTGTGATGCCAGGGGTTTTAATTGTAGAAGCTTTAGCTCAGGTAGGAGCTGTAGCTATGCTAAAAAAAGAAGAAAATCAAGGCCGTTTGGCATTTTTTGCAGGGATTGACAACTGCCGCTTTAAAAAGCAAGTAAGACCTGGTGATCAACTGCGTTTAGAGGTAGAAATTGTACGTGCGCGTGGATCTATTGGCAAAGGAAAAGGTATCGCAACTGTAGATGGAGAGTTAGTCTGCGAAACAGACATTATGTTTGCTTTAGGTGATAAAAAAGAATAGTACATAAGAGCTGCTGATGCAGCTTTTTTTATTGGCGCTGCAAAGCAGAGAAAAGTTTCTTTAGTAAAGGTATAATATCCGTCAGCAACTCTTTTTGAAGAGTTGGTGACAGAGATGAAAATTGTAAGAGCACATGTTTCAATAAGGGCTGTTTATCTATAAGTGTTAAAATAGTATCGTTGTGTGAATCAGATTCCCGTTTTCTTGTTAAGTAAAGAAGTTGGAAATCATGTAAATGTTCTTGTTTATAAGAGGAGGGCTCAATAAGTTGGTCTAGTGTAACTTGAAAACAATTACACAGAGATAGAAAGTCAAAAATGGAAGGTGTTTGTTTCGAACATTCCCATTTTGAAACAGTTGTACGAGAAACATTCAATTGATTTGCTAATTCTTCTTGTGAAAATCCTCCTTTTAGTCTGAAATGCTTAATTCTTTCTCCAAAACCCCTCATATGCATCACCTGATTTCATAAAGATAAGTATGTGTCTTATTGTTCGAATGTAGTTCATGTTCTTTCTAATATGCGGAATTCGCACAATATGAAATATATATACTTTACTTTCTGCAATAAAGGGAATAAAACCTGTTTTTCTTTCTCTTTTTTCTCCAAAAAAATTCATTTTTCTGCATGAATATAAAAAAAAGAACAGAAAAATAGGTTTTTGTAGTAAAAAAATCCTATTTTTTGTTCAGTATATTGAAAAAAATGGTTGAACAAAGGGGGAAAATGAATTAATATACGAATTACAAAGAAAAAGGAGTGAAAAAATGACAAATTTTTATTTGAAAAGGCAAGGCGCTCGTATAAGAGATAATCGTTTAAAACATTCTAGTCGTGCTCATTTATTTTTAGGAAAAAAAAGAAAGATACCTCTCCAGTCAACTATCTTTTCTTTACCCTTCTTATGGAGCAGCGAAAAAGACCGCAAACAATAATCCTCTCCTTTAAATTCAGACACCTTGAGATGACTTGATTTATTTTTTAGATGTACTTTTTATCCGTCTGTTTCGAAGCTGCAGTTTAAACTGTTGAAGTAAATCTTGACCTGACAACCCTTGGTTAATTAAATCCTCTAAGAGCATTTCAGCATAATGAAGTCTCCGTTCTTTTAAAACACCTTTCATCAACAAGCTAATACGGTTTTCGCCAATTGAAGTAATAGAAGCCACGGTAGCTATAAAAGTAGCCGGATCATTTGTTTCTTTCGTAATTTTAGCTTCTACCGTCACTTTTTGTTTATCTTTCAACAAAACATGAAATTCATCGTACCATTTCTTATCGATAACTGCTTCTAAAATCCAGTTATTTTCGCCGTCTTCTTTATTAATAATAAGGCCATTTGTTAGTGAGACAGACTGACGCTTTTCTTGATCATCAACCAATTGAAATGACACAAGTTTAAATGTTTTCATTGATGTTTCCTCCTTTACGTAAATAGTAAGTTATTCATATTATAACATGAATGAGCTTAAAGATTCTCATTATTCAATTAGTTGGAGTGGTAGACTATGATTAATCATATTGTTCTTGTAGGAAGACTGACAAAAAAACCGGAGCTTCGATATACCCATGAAGGGATTGCAGTATCTACCATTACTTTAGCAATTAATCGAACGTTTCGAAATGTTGAAGGGGAATACGATGCTGATTTTGTCAACATTACCTTTTGGAGAAAAAACGCAGAAAATACGGCTGCTTACTGTGATAAAGGGGCGGTTGTAGGTGTAGTAGGGCGTGTACAAACACGCACATTTGAAAACAATCTTCAGCAGCGAGTATACATGACCGACGTTGTGGCTGACGCTGTTAAATTTTTAAGTGGAAAGCCATCCGGATATTCTTCATCTAGTTTAAATCAACAAGAAGAATAAAGTTACCTAGTATGAAAGGAGGTGATTAGTCCAGCTAAGGTTTAAATTCCTCTTATCTATCATAACAGAAGATAGATCCTCTTTAAGAGCAAGGCTCTTTCTATGTTGTCAAGAGAGAAAATTAAAGTATTCACTATCCCCGAACCATTCCTCTATTTCAGCCGTTAAATCATTTAACGGTTTTTTTGCTGTATATAAAAAGGTCTCAAAAGAGACCTTTTTATAAATTATTTAGCAAAACGTTTTGCGCCTAAGTAGCGTTTGCTCCAATAGCTATTATCTAAGCTCGCAATGGTTACACCTGTAGAAGATCCAGCATGAATAAATTGACGATTACCAAGATAAATGCCCATATGGGTAGGCCCGCTAGAGTATGTATTAAAAAACACTAAGTCTCCAGGCTGTGGATTACTTACGGGTGTTGATACACTCCAATAACCAGCCGTCGTATAGCGCGTTGTAGAAATTTGTTGTTTCATTACGTAATAAATGAATCCGCTGCAGTCAAAACCAGAAGGAGTTGTGCCACCCCACTTGTAAGGAACACCTATATAACGTTTTGCATCTGAAATCATTTGCGAGACATTTAATGTTCTGCTAGAAGTTGAAGGTATGGATGTACTTGGTTTTGCTGTTGTTGGTAGTGGCGTGGTTGTTTGGCTGCTTTTTGATACCTTCAGTTGTTGATTTATATAAATCGTGTTAGAGGTTAATCCATTTATTTGTTTTAATTCGCTGACGCTCATGTGAAATGCCGAAGCTATTTTAGAAAGGCTATCTCCACGCTGAACTTTGTAAGTTCCGTTTGTATCCTTAGACGGAGTTTCTGCTGGTTTACTTGTAGTTGAAGTCGATGGACTGATGCTTCCATTTACTTTTAACGTTTGGTTAATATAAATAATGTTGGAAGAAAGAGCATTCAAACGTTTTAATTCTTCTACGCTTATATTAAAACGAGTAGCAACTTTCCAAAGGGTATCACCGCTTTGAACTTTATAGGTTGAACCAGTAGCAGGAGCTGAAGGCTTTTCTTCCTTATTAGATGATTGGGAGGTTGAAGCAGAAGGAATCGATAACGTTTGTCCTATACGAATTGTATTTGAAGATAAATTGTTTATGCTTTTTAAAGCTTCTACCGTTGTATGATATTTGGTAGATAATGACCAAAGTGTATCTCCAGCTTTCACTTGAACAGTTGAAGCAGATGCTTCAGCTGAAGCTTGATATAAGAATGTTCCGCCAACAATGGCGCCTAGAGATAAAACGAGCTGCCTTTTTTTCATTAATAAATCCCCCTAATTATGTAAATATTTCGTGTTTATTTTTCCAATATGTCTATTAAATTACAAAAATATTATATGTATAAATATGCTGGAATTTAAAGAGAAAGTAAAGGGCCTTTTTCGCTATAAAAATACCTTTTTATTCAAAAAAACGAAATTTACTGCGTTTTTTGTATCTTTATCAGTAGCTAAAGAAAGATTTGTACTTATTTTTTTGTGTCGAATGATCTAATAAAAAAAGAGGACAAGTAAAAAAGTCCTCTTTTTGGTAACGGTGTAACACATTTTATAATTTTTTTATTCGTGTCTGTAGGCAAGAAGCTCTTGTAGTTCTTTATTAGAAAGTTCTGTTACCCATTGATCTCCTTGGATGAGTTCATCATTTAGATGTTGTTTTTGATTAATAACTTCCTCAATTTTTTCTTCAATTGTTCCTCTTGTGATAAATTTATGAACATGAACAAATTTATTCTGTCCAATTCGATGGGCACGATCGGTTGCTTGATTTTCAACAGCTGGGTTCCACCATCGGTCAAAGTGAATAACGTGATTTGCAGCTGTTAAATTCAATCCAGTTCCACCTGCGCGAAGAGAGAGAATAAAGATGGCTTTTTTCCTTGCTTGGAATTGAGCAACCATTTGATCTCTTTGTTCTTTTGACAAACTTCCGTGAAGGAATAAAACTGGTTCGTTAATTTCTTTTTCTAAGGTTCTTTGTAGCATGAGCCCTGTTTCAATATACTGAGTAAAGATTAAACAGCTTTCTTGCTGTGTGCGAATGCTTTCTACGAGCTCAATGATTTTTTCATTTTTATGAGATCGCCGCACCGTTTGTTTAGCTGCACTCTCTTTTAAGTAAAGAGCTGGATGATTGCATAATAATTTTAATTTATTTAGTGTTTGCAAAATCAGGCCTTTTCGTTCGAATCCTGTTTTTTGCTCTGCTTCTTGAAGCATTGCTTGAACTAGTTCCTGATAAAGTGAAGCTTGTTCCGCTGTCAGCGGAATGTATTCTTTTTGTTCTTGTTTATCAGGCAGTGAGCGGGCGATGTTTTTATCTTGTTTTGTTCTTCTCAATAAGAAAGGCTGAATGAGTGATTTAAGCTCAACAGTTCGTTCTGGTTTCTCGCCTTTTTCAATGCCGGATACAAATCGGTTTTTAAATGAATTGATGGTTCCTAAGTAACCTGGATTGATGAATTCAAATAATGACCATAGTTCCAACAGGCGGTTTTCAATCGGAGTACCAGTCAGCGCAATTTTGTGTCTTCCTTGCAGCTGCCGGATAGCTCTTGCTTGTTTAGTTTGCGGGTTTTTAATGTGCTGCGCTTCGTCTAAGGAAATGCTGCTCCACGTAAATCCTTTCAACAATTCAACATCCAAAAGGGCAACTTGATACGTCGTAATCACAACGTCAGTGCTTTCACATATCTTCTCAAATGCTTCTCCGTTGGCTCTTTTTGGCCCGTAATGAACATGAACACGAAGAGAAGGGGCAAACTTCTGGAATTCTTTTTCCCAGTTTCCAATTAAAGAAGTTGGACAAACGATAAGAGAAGGAGAGCTATGTGACTGATGAATGTTTGTTAAATAACTAATTAATTGAATGGTTTTACCTAGTCCCATGTCATCTGCTAGACATCCTCCTAAGTTAAACTTTCTCAAAAACATGAGCCAATTTAACCCTTGCTGCTGGTAAGGTCTTAATGTACCTTTAAATGAAGAAGGAGGCAGCACTTTCGGCAGCTGTTTTAAATCCGTTAGGGATGTAATAAATGATTGAAAGGAAGCGGGGACCTGGAACTCAACTTTTATCTCTTCTTCTTCAGTTTTACCATCTGCCATGTAGGTTAGCTTCGTTTTTAAAATTTCATGGATAGATACCCCTTTTTTACTAGCTTCTTTAACAATTTTCTGCGCTTGTTTAATTAATCTAGAATCCAGGCGAATCCACTGCCCATTAATAGATAATAATCTGCGTTTTTGTTCGACTAATTTCCGAAACTCTTCTTCTGAAAAGGTCTGATCACCAATAGAAAATGACCAGCGGAAGCTGCTGATAGCTTGTTTACCAAATAAGGTAGATGAAGTACTTTCGATGGCACCAGATACTTTTATAGTGGCTTTTTTTAATGATTCCCACCAGCTCGGCAGATGGATAGATACCCCTTGTTTGATTAATGCTGCACTATCTTGAGTTAGAAATTCCCATACTTCTTCATCTGTTAGGACAGACTGAATAAATGCTCCTTTTTGGTATAAAGTAGGAGCCAGTGCTTTCCATCGTTCGTGTTCGTAAGCGATATATGATTCATAGTGATTCCACTCTTTAGGAAGGGTTCTTCCCAGTGTAAAAGGTTCTTTTGCTTCATCGTGGGGAATCACGAATGTTTGAGCTGTCCACACATCTCCATCAGTCGTCGGCTCTACAATACGCAGTGAAAGATCAAAGGGAGGATTATAGACCTCGCCTTCTATACTTATTAAAAAGTCTTTTCCTTCTTTTTTTAATAAGCTCTCTTTAATTTGTGTTCTCCACTCTTGTTCAGCAGCCTGCGAAAGCAATTCAGTCATTTGTTTTTTAAAAGGAACGGAATGAAATTTCCCTTGGATAATCCTTTTGGTCATATCGATTGCAACTTGTTGATAAGCTTCTGCTGAAGTGGAGAAAGTGGGTTTCAACACATGCTGTTGAATAGGCGATTGTATGAAAGTGAACATTTGCCATGCAGAAAGAAGAATTCCTTTTTTTCCGTTAATCTCAACCTGTGTAACTTCACTCCCGTAATAGGTCTGTTCATGCCATAGAAACAGCGCATCTTTCCATGTATCAGGGAGCAAAATTTGGCCGCTAGGCGATACACAGTAGAGAAAAAAGTCATCGTGTACAGGTTCGACTTCAAGTGTTAAATGAAACAAATCAAACATTCAGTAAATCTCCTTTTTCTAAAAGTTGTTGAAACGCGCGCTGCTTCTTCGTTTTTAACGTTAATTCTTCTATATAATGTTCCCACAGTAGAGAGCGATTCATTTGTAGATAAAGTCTCTTCAATTCTTGTAAGTAGATATAGGCTTCTTGATAACTGCTTTTCTTTTTTTCGTCAATTAGCTTGGAAATCATTTGATGATAAAGAGGGATAACCATCTTTTCATCTTTTCTTTTTAAGGCTTCTATCGTTTGTTCGTCATATTTGATGCTGTCATATTGAAGAAGCACTTGTAATTCAACCCACTTTTTCAATTGGTCAGAAGCATATAGAAAATCACTATATTCAATAAAACTATAAGGAAGAAGCGTTTGTAATGCTTCGGTATACAAAGTTTGATCTTTCGTTAAGTCTTTATAGTACCGAAATAAATTTAAAATCATGGAGACCATGTTTCGGCTTCCTTGATAAGTAGTAGGAACGGTGCGTACGTAATCTCCTATATAGGCCATTATATAAGTGCCCCACTGAGCAAAGCGGTCAGTTTCTTTTTCGTGCAATAAATCATTTAACCAAGGGATAAGATAGGGAATCATTTGTAATGTTTCACCGCTCAAATGTTCTTTTGCTTCTCTATCTTTTTCTTGAAGGAATAAAAGATAGGAAAGAGCTGTATTATTTATAAAAGAATCATGCTTGGTTTTTAATTCGCTTTCTTCAGTTTTTCGCCATCTTTCTAACGTGAAAACTTTTTGCCAAATAACGCGATAAATCTCAATACGTTCATATTGTAAAGGCATATCTTTATGTAATAACTCTCGGATGTACGAAATACTGTCCTCTATAATAGATAATGCTTCCCCATCGTATTTCTTTTGTTTTAACAAATCAGCGTTATCATAAATTTCATTTGTTATCTTGTAGACGTGACTATATACGAAGGATTCTTCGATGTTGGTAGAAAGCTGCTGAGTCTGTAATTGAGCTGATAGTTTATAGAATGTATGAACCGCTCCATACATACAAAATAAAGCATAAAGCAATGGATGCTCAGGAGCCTTTTTCACTAAAGCACGATAATAGTACTGATAATACTCATGATAAATGGAAAGGTCGTTTTCGTTTCGTCCCTGCATAAAAAGCATATACTGCTCCTCAAAAGTTTGTCGCCACTCTTGAAAGGTTGCCTGCGGCTTTTTTAACACTTGTTTTGCGGACAACATAGTCAAAGCTGCTTTTTCATGGTTTCTCCATTCTTTGAATAGGGGCGCAAGCGGTTCTATTAATGAATACATATAAAAAAACGCTGCAAAGGAGTGTTCACAAAATCCGTTATGCTGACAAGAACAAGTACTTTCAGGGAGAAACTGCTTGTTGAGTTCAACATAAAACGAATCGATTTTAACGTTTAATATCTGTTCATCATTATGCAAAATGAAGAATGAATGGGTACGGTAAAGGTCTAGTCCTGTTTGAGCATTTGTACGATGGCGTGCATCACTGTACGGGAAATGATGTATAAATTGGCGCTGTAAGTGATTTGAAAACGAACTCATAATCCCATTCCTTTCTATACATAAATAAGGCATAAATTATATTTATAAGCGATTAATTTTCTTTTCATTATAAATGATAAAAATAGAATTATACAAAATCTTTTGTTATGATAAAGCAGAATCCAACATGATTCTTTACAAAAAGAAATAGATTCAACATGACTTTATGTACATACTCAATCGAAGACTTACTATACTATAACCAATAAGCACGATTGACATTGACAGGAGGAAAAGTAAGTGAAAATTCGTAAAGCTATTATTCCAGCAGCTGGATTAGGGACGCGCTTTTTGCCAGCTACAAAAGCACAGCCTAAAGAAATGCTGCCAATTGTAGATAAACCAACGATTCAGTACATTGTGGAAGAAGCTGTAGCATCAGGTATTGAAGATATTTTAATTGTAAGCGGTCGCGGAAAACGAGCAATCGAGGATCATTTTGATAAATCATATGAGCTAGAAGAAACATTAGCGGCAAAGGAAAAATGGGACATGCTTGAAGAAGTGCAGGGTATTTCGAGTTTGGCTAATGTTCACTATATTCGTCAAAAGGAACCTAAAGGATTAGGTCATGCTATCCACTGTGCAAGAAGCTTTATCGGAGATGAACCTTTTGCTGTTATGCTAGGTGATGATGTGGTTCAATCAGAAACACCTTGCTTGAAACAGTTAATGGACGTATACGAAAAATATGAATGCGCTGTAGTTGGTGTACAGGAGGTGCCTAGGAAAGAAACCTCGAAGTATGGGATTGTAGGTCCAAAAGGAGAGCCTCTTGAAAAAGGATTATTAGACGTAGAAACACTTGTTGAAAAACCTAATCCAGAAGATGCACCTTCAGGCTATGCAATTATGGGACGCTATATTTTAACACCGGAAATTTTTGATATCTTAAGCAGAGAAGAGATTGGCGCGGGAGGAGAAATTCAATTAACGGATGCTATCTTACGTCTGAATGAATTTCAACGTGTTCTTGCTTATTATTTCGAAGGAAAACGTTATGATGTCGGAGATAAATTTGGGTTTATTAAAGCAACAATTGATTTCGCCTTACAGAGAGAGCCCCTTCGAGAAGAGTTAGTAAGCTATTTCAGGGAAATTATTGAAAAAGAAGGACATATGTAAAAGTATATTTACTATTGGAACTATTGGGAATCATGGAGATTTTCAATAGTTCTTTTCGGTTAGAGCCAGTTGTGTAAAACATGGTTATATCGTTTATTGATGAATTATCATAAAATGTTACATAATAATAAGTAAAAGAAATTATTTCATGTTTTTATATAAATGCTATCATGAAATGACATTTTTCGATATAATATCAGATAGGTTTTATTTATTAAGCATGTCATATAAAGGAGATTTTCTGCAATGACAAAGAAATTGTGTGTAGTTGGTTTAGGATATATTGGTTTACCAACAGCTGTTATGTTTGCCAATCACGGCTTATATGTACATGGTGTTGACGTAAATGAAAAAGCAGTAGAATTAATTAAAAATAAGCAACTTCATATAGAAGAAAACGGCTTACAAGAACGTTTAGAATCAGCAGTTGACAACGGCCACTTCACGGTAGGCACAATGGCTGAAGAGGCGGATATTTTTATTATTGCTGTACCATCACCAATTAATGAAGATAAAACGGCGAACTTGAACTATGTTCGAGAAGCGACAAAATCGATTGTTCCTTACGTTCGTAAAGGAAATTTAGTTATTTTAGAATCCACGGTTCCTCCGCGTACAGTAGAAGATGTTATGCTACCTGTACTAAAAGAAACTGGTTTAGAATTAGGCAGTGAGTTATTTGTTTCTCACTCACCTGAACGCGTTATTCCGGGAAAAGTGTTTGAGGAACTAGTAAATAATGACCGCATTGTCGGTGGTATTAACGAAGAGTCTAGTCGTTTGACTGTTGAGCTTTATAAAACATTTGTAAAAGGAAATATTCACGTAACGGATGCTACAACAGCTGAAATGGTGAAAGTAATCGAAAACACATATCGTGATGTGAACATTGCTTTTGCAAATGAGCTGGCGAAAATTAGTGAAAAGATTGGTGTGAATGCGTGGGAAGCGATTAAATTAGCGAACTATCATCCACGTGTAAACATCCACTTGCCAGGTCCTGGTGTAGGGGGCCACTGTATTGCTGTTGACCCTTGGTTCCTAACAGAGCTTCAGCCAGAACTTGCAAAAATTATTTCTCTTTCTCGTCATACAAATGATTCAATGCCTGAATATACAGCATTAAAAACGAAAAGCCTACTAGATGAAAAGGGTATTCAGCATGGACGTGTAGCTGTTTTAGGTTTAGCTTTTAAAGGAAATATTGACGATATGCGTGAAAGTCCATCAACAGATGTACTTCATCATTTAGAAAAGCTAGGCGTTGATTACACAGCATTTGATCCTCATATCAAAGAAAATAAAATCGAACGTCAGACGCAAAGTTTGGATAAGGCTGTTGCGCATGCGGACGTGATTCTTATTTTAACAGATCATAATGAGTTCAAAGAGCTTCTTCCATCAGCTGTTGAAAATCATATGCGTACAAAGGTTATTTTTGATACAAAAAACTGCATTCAGCGTGATCAATGGAAAGCAGCAGGCTTTGACGTAGTGTTACTTGGTGATTCAAAAGTTTCTACTTTATAAAAAGACGGGCTGAACAGCCTGTCTTTCGTTTGTAAAAAACTAAAAAATCAACATACGGGTGATTTAATGAAGGAAAACATCTTAGGAATAGACGTTTGTAGCGACACGTACGATGAGCTAGCGGTAAAGTTACTTCAGGATATAGATAAAGGCCGAAAATCATTTATTGTAGCAATCAACCCTGAAAAAATTATGAAAGCACAAGAAGACCGGGAATTAAAGTTACTGTTAAACCAGGCAACTTATCAAATTCCAGATGGAATTGGTGTGATTTTAGCTTCAAAGCTCAAAAAGGGACGTATTCGTGAGCGTGTAACGGGTATTGATATGATGCTGAAGCTTTGTAAAGAAGCAACGAATAACGGTAAAAAAATCTTTTTATACGGAGCCAAGCCTGGAATTGCAGATGAAGCTAAAGTTAAGCTAGAAGAGATGTTTCCAGGAATTTTAATTGTTGGAACGTTAAATGGCTACGAAAAAAATGAAGAAGTCATTGAACGTACGATTAATGATTCAGGAGCAGAAATTGTGTTTGTCGCTTTAGGCAGTCCAGCCCAAGAAAATTGGATTATTGCTCATAAAGAGAAACTCAATCCTTCTGTTTATCAAGGTGTAGGGGGCTCGTTCGATGTTATTTCAGGGCGTTTGAACCGGGCGCCTGCTGTTTTTCAAAAGTTTGGTTTAGAGTGGCTTTATCGACTGTTAAAAGAACCATGGAGATGGAAGCGGCAGTTAGAATTACCTAAGTTTCTTCTTCGAGTATTAAGAGGTTAAAAAAAGCATGCGGATTATGTCCGCATGCTTTTTACTTTTAGATATCTTCTTTCTTATTTTGTTGTTTAATTTCATCCGTTAGTTCGTGCAAGCTTTGTCGAACATTTCCTTTTCCAGAAAAGTTCTCAATCAATTCCTTCACATCTATACCCGAGGATGCTTTCAGCGATTCTTGAAGAGAAGACATTAAGTTTGTTGCATAGCCAGTCACTTTATTAGCTCCGCTGTTTTCGCCGTTGCTTCCTGTATCCACAACCGTAATTTTGTCGATATTTGCTAAAGGACTCGCAACTTGCTTTGCATATTCAGGAAGCATTTTAATAATCATATCTAAAATAGCCGCTTGGCCGAACTGCTCGAATGCTTCCGCAACTTTTTGTTTAGCCTCTGCTTCCGCTAAACCTTTTAAGCGAATAATCTCAGCTTCAGATTCACCTTGGGCACGCTGAGCGTCAGCTTTTGCTAAACCATCAATCCGAACGCGTTCAGCTTCAGCTTTAGCCATTGCTTCAATTCGATATTTATTGGCATCTGCTTCAGCAAGCTGTTTAGCTTTTTCAGCTTCTGCAGATTGTTCGACAGAGTAACGATCTGCATCTGCTTTCTTTTTCACTTCAGAATCGTATTGACGCTCACGACGAAGAATTTCTTTTTCTTCTAATTCAATTTGTTTCTGACGTTCAATAATGCGAATTTGCATTTCTTGTTCTGTTACATCTTGCTTGGCACGAGCTGTTTCTAAATCATATGCTTGGTCTGCGCGAGCTTTGGCAATATCTTGTTCGCGACGATATTCCGCGGTTTTTAATTGATTCATCTTTTCAGCTTCCGCGATTTCTGTATTTCGCTCAAGCTCCGCTTTTTGAGCATCTTTATGGGCCTCGGCACGCTTGATTCTTGTTTCTTTTTCCGCTTCAGCTGTTGCAATGTCAGCATCTCGCTTAACTTGGGCAATACGTGGTTTCCCTAGCGATTCTAAATAGCCGTTCTTATCTCGAACGTCTTTAATCGTAAACGATACAATAATTAACCCCATTTTAGCTAGATCTTGTGAAGCTACACGCTGTACTTCTTGAGAGAATTTTTCACGGTTTTTATAAATTTCTTCTACCGTCATAGAACCAAGAATCGAGCGAAGGTGACCTTCTAAGACTTCTCTTGCTTCGGTTTCACGGTCCTCTTTTGCTTTGCCTAAAAATTGCTCAGCGGCTGTTGCAATTTCTGAAATAGAACCCCCAATTTTGATAATTGATACACCATCAGCCATAACAGGAACCCCTTGTTCTGTGTATACTTCAGGTGTAGATACTTCCAGTTTGCTTGACAGCAAGCTCAGAGGTTCAGCCTGCTGGAAAACTGGCAGTACAAATGTACCGCCGCCGCGAACAATTTTAATGCGGTTTCCGGATTCATCGACGTGCACATTTTTATTTCCTAGATAGCTTCCTGTTACAATTAACGCTTCATCCGGACCTGCTGTACGGTATTTTGTAATAAATACGGCAATCAGCGCAATTAATAAAAAAACAACAATTCCAACGACAACTAATATAGGTGTTGAAAACATAAAACTCCCCCTAATACTATTTATAATGAGTGATTGTTCATAACTTCTTCATAAATCACAACGAGTGCGTTGCCACTTTGTATATCTACAACAAGTACTTTGCTGCCTAAAGGTATAGCTGTGTTTTTAAAGCTGGCGGCGGGTTTGGAGATGATACCACTAACTCCTTCAATAAATACTTCCCCGTAACCATCTGCAGGGACGGAAGTAATAATGGTGCCAAGTCTTCCTTTTAACGAATCTTCAGTAAAAGCAAGAGATTCTTCAGCCGATGATAAAGGAATTAATATGAAAACGTTGAGCAAAATAACGAGTAGAAGAGCAATAATAGCGGAAATCGAAATAATCCAATAATTTTGCAATGATGTATAGGTAAACAAATATCCACTGGCACTAAAGAATGTTAAAAAAGAAAAAATGAGAGTGGGGTTAAAAAAAGGTATCGCTTCAGACAATCCATCTAACAAATCGTTAAATAAAATGTATAAGAAGGTTAGACTTCCGCAGATGATTAATCCATACAAATATATTGTTTGAACAGATAAACCGAACATAGTTCATTCAACACCCCCTTTATGTAAGATGATTGATGCTGTTTCTACTATGTATTACGAGTCATATCAAAAAAGGTTTCAATTTTTTGATAAAATTCCTTTTTTTGTTTAATTCTGTCTCTATCCATTTCACTATATTTTAACTTTTAAATGATATAAGGTAAGGACAAAGATTCAGTGGATGTTGTTTAAAGTATTGGACATGCATAGGACAAAAGTTTGTTCATATAATGAGTGTGGCCATGTAGAATAAAAATAAAGGTTTAAATATACTTAATAAAAAGGAAAAAGAGTTAAAGATGACGAATAAATTAGACGAAAAGGGGGAGTTCGCTTATATTTTAATAAAGTATAGTAAAGAAAGCGTTGTACATAAAGCAATCACATAAAGATAAAGTAAATCAGCTGTTTATATACCAAAAAATACAGTTCTTCTCTATTAATAGTTTGTAAATGTGCTAATTTTTGAGAATAAATTTCTATTTAAGTAGTAGAATCATTGTGATATAATCCATTTTGGGAATAAGTAAGTAATTATTGTCATACGCAATTTGAAATACTATCCAATTATATAAAATTGGATACATTTTTTATGGTTTTGGTTAACATAAACCTGAGGAGGGTCTCCATGCTATATTTGACCTTGTTTATTTGTTTTATTACATCTATTCTGATCACTCCGCTGGTTAAGAAGCTGGCGTTTAAAATAGGTGCAACGGATAAACCAAATCAACGAAAAGTTCATCAAAAAATTATGCCTCGCCTTGGAGGTTTGGCGATATTTTTTAGTTTTCTTATTGGCTACCTCGTTTTACAGCCTGACAGTAAATATGCGCTGCCAATTTTAATCGGAAGCATCATTATCATTATTACCGGTGTATTAGATGATATGGTTGAGCTATCCGCTAAAATCAAATTAGGCGGTCAGCTAGTAGCGACATTAATTGTGGTTGTATATGGTGAAGTCCAAATTGACTTTATTAACTTGCCGTTTGGCGGAAAATTAGAATTCGGAATGTTAAGTATTCCAATTACAGTATTATGGATTGTAGGAATTACCAACGCTATTAATTTAATTGATGGATTGGATGGATTAGCTGCCGGCGTTTCCTCTATCGTATTAATTACCATTTCGGGTATGGCTATTATGATGGGCAACGTGTTTGTTACAAGCATAGGTTTCATCGTATTGGGAAGCACGCTCGGATTTTTGTTTTACAACTTTCATCCCGCTAAGATTTTCATGGGTGATACAGGCGCACTATTTTTGGGCTATATGATTTCTGTATTGTCTCTGTTAGGATTTAAAAATGTAGCGGTCATTTCCTTCATTGTTCCAGTTATTATTTTAGGGGTACCAATTTCAGATACGTTCTTTGCTATTATTCGCCGAATCGTAAAAAATCAACCGCTATCGGCTCCTGATAAATCTCATTTGCATCATTGTTTGCTGCGCTTAGGATACAGCCATAGACAAACGGTTTTAATTATTTATGGAATGAGTGCGATATTTGGTTTAGCGGCAGTTATCTTCTCAAAGGTACAAACAATGTGGGGTTCTTTTCTTGTACTGGCTATCCTCCTTGTAGCGATTGAAATTATCGTTGAAAAGATAGGGCTAGTTGATAAGACATATAGGCCAATTCTCAATATGGTTCGTGGGCTGCGTTTAAAAAATTAATCAAAAAGACCTCTTGGATATCCAAGAGGTCTTTTTGATTATTCTGTTGTATCTGAAGTTGATTCAATGCCTAAATGCTTGCGGAGCTTTTCACTTACTTTTTCTACTGAATCATTGTCTAGTTTGAAGTAGTAAACGCCGTTAATTTTTTCATCGCTACCGTTTAAGTTAATGGTTTCGATGTCTACTTTTTTCGAAGCATAATCGTAAAATGAAAGCATTTCACCAAACATTAAGTTCGTTTTCATATTATCGCCAACAGCTTCGATAAGGTTGCCATATTTGTTTAGTGATCCAATGGATGCAGCTTTTTTAATCATGGCTTCGATCAGTTGCTGTTGTCTTTTTCCTCGCTCAATATCGTTGTCTTGTTTTCGTGTTCGAGCAACAGCTAATGCTTCTTCACCGTTTAAATGTTGTTTTCCTGGTTTTAAGACAATAGCATTATGACGGTCTTTTGAATCTTTTTCACTCATCGCATAAGGTACATCAAAATCGATGCCGCCAAGGGAGTCTACAATGTCTGTGAAAGCTTTGAAATTCACTTTAACATAGTAATCAACAGGGACATTAAATAGCTGTTCTACCGTTTCCACAGTTGCTTTTGGACCACCGTACGCATGTGCATGTGTAATTTTATCTTTTTTGTTCACTTCAGGTATATAAACCCGTGAATCTCGAGGTATGCTTACAAGCTTTACGGTTTTGTTTGTCTCATTAAAAGTTGCCAAAATTAAAGCATCTGTACGAGCTGATTTTCCGAATTTCCTGGTTTCACTATCATCCACACCCATAAATAAAATGGATATATCATCCTTTTTCGGATCGATTTTACGATCGCGCATAGGAGAATTATCGCGATCTCCGAGTCCTTCATAAGAGTCAGAAGCTACTGTTTTAGCTTTAACAAATAAATAAGAGCCATAAGCGGTTGCAGAAAGCCCTAAAATAAGGATAGGTAACAGAAAAAATGTAAAAAGCCTTCGTTTTCTTTTCCGTTTGTTTACTCTTTTTTGAAAACGTCTATATTGAGCCATACGGTTTCTCCTTTTATTCGTATATTCGAACACTTATTGTGACACTTAGTATGTGTTATAAATTGGAATGTATGAATCAAACTCGTCAAAGCTACGCATCTGTACGAGATTTTTACTCATTGACAAGTAGCGCAACCATCAGAATAGTTGCGCTATTTATCAATTGTACAATGTTTTTTAATAAGAGTAAATAATTCATTCTACATCTTCTTCTAAATAGGTCGTCTCACCTGCGCGAATATCTGCTTGTCCGTTTGTTAGCTCAGTCATCCATTCACTAAATGCTTCCGTTTGAGCTTCCTCTACAAATGTTTCAATTTCTACCATATCTGCGTAGTGGATTTCTTTTAATAGATAAACGGAACTTCGAAGCTCATTCTCTAATTTTCCAAGCCATGTATAGTCAACGTTTGTATGCATAACCGCCATGAGAGTTCGTTTGACTATACCTAATTCATTTAGCGCTTCTGAAACGGATTTCCCATACGCGCGCACTAAGCCACCTGCGCCTAATTTAATACCTCCGAAATAGCGTGTAACAACGACAACCGTATCTTTTAGGCCTCTCTTTTTGAGCACTTCTAACATTGGTACGCCTGCTGTTCCGCTTGGCTCTCCATCATCGTTTGCTTTTTGAAATTGATCTCGTTCTCCAATTAGGTAAGCTGAACAGTTATGAGTAGCATTCCAGTGCTGTTTTTTAATGTTTTGAATAAATTGCTGAGCTTCTTCCTCAGTTGTTACACGTTTCATATGACAAATGAATCTAGATTTTTGGATAGTGATTTCATGTGAACCTTCTTGTTTTACGGTATAATATTGTGATAACAATCAAAAAATCCTCCTTAGCATTATAAATAGAAGAAAAACGGGTATTTACGTACTGTTTACTTGCTATTAGTATAAAATGTTTATGAAAAGACATCAATTAATCAAATTCAAAATCACTTAAACAAGCCATATAGAATATACGTTATAATAAAGTAGTGTGCAGGCTTGTATAGCTAGGTAATGAAATAGTTTAAACAGGCAGTTAGTCACTGTTGAAGAGTGAGCGTAAATGGTAATCTATTCAAATAACGCGAGTCAAACGTCGATTGATGTCGGGTTTGAGGGTATTAAAAGCAGCGGTTACTTTTTGGATATAAAAAGTCAGATAGGGAGAAAATATGGATCTTATCCTCACAATTCAGATAGGTCATACGAATACTATATATAGCATGAACGTATAGGCATTTCTCCGAATGTGAGTATAGTTTGGGGTGAGTAAATGTCGAAACATAAATTAACAAGCAAGGCACTTGATGAAATCTTTGAGAAGATTATTGGCACAGTAGGAGATAGTAAAAATGAAGTCTATCGTCTTTCTGAAGATGCCAGACAAGAATATCAGCAAATTAAAGAAGAGTTAGAAGTGTTAAAAGGAAAAGTTCTTGAGACGATAGAGCAAGGCGATAAATTGGAAACTCAGGCAAGGTTGGCTCGAAAGCGTTTGTCTGATGTGAGCCGACATTTTCAAATTTATTCAGAGCCTGAAGTAAAAGGTGCTTATGAAAAAGCACACGAATTACAAACCAAGCTGCTGATGAATCAGCAAAGCGAATATCAGCTGCGTAATCGCCGAGATGAACTAGAAAGACGCCTGCTTACATTGGAAGAAACGATTAAACGTGCAGATCATCTGGTAGGTCAAATTTCCGTTGTCTTGAATTATTTAACAAGTGATTTAAAACAAGTAGGAGAAATAGTAGAAGATGCTATTCAAAAAGAGTATTTTGGGTTTCGGATTATTGAAGCTCAGGAAGAGGAACGGAAACGTTTATCAAGAGAGATTCATGACGGGCCAGCTCAAATGCTTGCAAATGTTATGATGAGATCGGAATTAATTGACCGAATTTACCGGGAACGTAGTGCAAAAGAAGCAATGGAAGAAATTCGAGATTTACGAAAAATGGTTCGTTCTGCCCTATACGAAGTGCGTCGAATTATATATGATTTAAGACCGATGGCACTTGACGACTTAGGTCTAATTCCGACGCTGCGTAAATATCTTGATACAATTGAAGATTATAACGAAGGCAAGCCTCGGATTACGTTTATTTCCATTGGACAAGAGAAGCGAACTGCTTCAAAATTAGAAGTGGCACTGTTTCGTCTAGTGCAAGAAGCTGTAACGAACGCATTAAAACATGCAGATGCGACGGAAATCCAAGTGAAGATAGAGTTCAACAATGAACATGCTATTTTGCTTGTCAAAGATGACGGCTGCGGTTTTAATCAAGAAGAGAAAAAAGAGAATTCGTTCGGCTTAATAGGAATGAAAGAGCGTGTTGATTTGTTAGATGGGACTATTTCCGTTCATTCGAAAATTAACCAAGGCACGCTTGTTATGATTAAAGTACCGATTATAGCCGCTTAAAAAGGCAGAGATATGTATATAAATAGGGGTCAATATAGAGTAAAACATTTGTTGTTCGATTTGGGGAGGAATCAAACATGCAGACAAGAATTATCATAATCGACGATCACCAATTATTCCGTGAAGGAGTAAAAAGAATTTTAGATTTCGAAAAAGACTTTGAAGTAGTTGCAGAAGGTGACGACGGTAGCGAAGTTATTGACCTTGTAGAAGAACATCAACCTGATGTTGTAATCATGGATATTAACATGCCAGCTGTAAATGGTGTCGAAGCTACGAAAAAGCTTGTAGAAGTAAATCCGGACGCTAAAGTTATTATCTTATCTATCCATGATGATGAGACATATGTAACTCATGCCTTACAAACAGGTGCACGAGGCTATTTGCTAAAAGAAATGGATGCGGATGCGTTAATTGAAGCAGTGAAGGTAGTTGCAGAGGGTGGTTCATATTTACACCCGAAAGTAACGCACAGTTTAGTAAAAGAGTACCGCCGACTGGCAGCTCAAGGACAATCGTCTTCTTATCCGCACGAACCAATTGAAATTCGCCGTCCATTACATTTGTTGACGCGTCGTGAGTGCGAAGTGTTACAACTGTTAGCCGATGGTAAAAGCAACCGAGGAATCGGAGAAGCATTATATATTAGTGAAAAAACCGTTAAAAACCATGTAAGTAATATTTTACAAAAAATGAATGTAAATGATCGTACTCAAGCTGTTGTTGTTGCAATCAAAAACGGCTGGGTAGAAGTAAGATAAGTTCAAAAGTCCGATATACAACTAGGTATATCGGACTTTTTTTTGCTTTTTATAACTTTTTTTGAAATTGTGGGTAAAAAGTCATGTTTATTAAGAGGAGAAAACAACCGATAAGTTAAGGGGAGAAAATATTTTTAACGATAGGAAGGCTGAGAGTGATACCTTCGCGAGTTCACTCTTCCTTCAACTAGTTCCCTTTAAAACTTTAAGAGTTAGCTTTTGGTGAAACAAATAGAAAAATGATTTAAAGAAGATTAGAAGGTGATGAAGCTGAATTTTATAACGGAAGAATTAATCTATCAAAAATCTCCGCAAGAGCTAACAGCTATACTGTATGAAAAATTTATTCATAATATTGATGAAGCTGTTATAGCGATTCAACACATAGATTATTTCACAACCAATGAAAAAATTAAACAGTGCAACGATATTTTATATCGTCTAGGAACTGGTTTAACATATCAAGCAGGGATCATTGCAGAGCAGTTAGATATTCTTTACAACTATATGTCTGACAGATTAATTGTGGCTAATTTAAAAAAAGATACATTTATTTTATGTGAAGTTCAACAAATGATGAAGAAGCTTTCTAACGCTTGGAATGAAGTGTTAAAAACGACCCCTAAAGTTATCTCTCACCCCGAAAAAACATGCTGTCTTCTTATGAGCAGCACATAAGTCTCACTTTTAGCTAAAGGAGCTTTTAATATGAGAATTCATCATTATATTCAAGCATTAAATACCTATTGAAGCCTTTCAGCTAATTAAGCTAGCACATCTAAAAGTCTAGATTGAATGAAGTGTATATTAATAAAAAAAGGAGAGACGCATAGTGGAGGTACAGCGGATTAACGGCCTTTCTTCTTCCATGAATCCGATTAGAGAAAAAGAAGTGAGTGGTTCGGTTTCATTTACAGGAGTAATGGTGAAGAAACAAAAAGAACTGACCTATGAACATTTAACTCAAGTGATAAATAGAATTGAAGAACAAGGAAAGCAGTTAGTAAAAAGTCAAACCATTGATTCTTTGCGAAAATATAAGGCGCTTGTGAAGCAATTTATGAACGAAGCTGTTAAAAATGGTTTTGAAATGCATGAAGAAAGAGGATTTAACCGTAGAGGAACGACTAAAGTATATACGTTAGTGAAAGAAGTGGATGCGAAACTAGTTGATTTGACAAATGATATCCTCCAAAAAGAAAAAGACAGTTTGGATTTACTTAAGCAGGTTGGAGCAATTCAAGGTTTGTTAATTAATATGTATATGTAAGTGCGCTTTCACTAGTGGGTAAACCTCTCGTTACATGCATTTTAATCCTAAATGTTGTAGAATAGAGTGAAATTATTTTATATAACAAAGGATGGATCCCTATCTTATGAAGACAGCAATTATTACAGATAGTACCGCCTATATATCAGAGGAAATTCGATCAAACTATCATATACATATGGTACCGCTAAGCGTTATTTTTGGTGAAGAAACATATCGTGAAGAAGTGGATATGACTGCAGATCAATATTTTAAAAAAATTAAAGAAGCAAAAAATCTTCCAACCACTTCTCAGCCTGCTATCGGAGAATTCGTAGAGTTGTTTGAGCAGTTAAAACGAGATCAATTCGACGCAGCTATCGTTATTACGTTATCTAGTGGGATTAGCGGAACGTATCAGGGTGCTTTGTCGGCAGGTAGCATGGTAGAAGACTTTGATGTGCACGTATTTGATTCAGAAATCAGCTGTATGGTTCAAGGCTTTTATGCAATTGAAGGAGCCGAAATGGTCCGATTAAATAAACACCCTGATGAAATCATTGCGCGTTTTGAAGAGATGAAACTATCGATGCGTGCGTATTTTATGGTAGATGATTTATCGCATTTGCAGCGTGGCGGTCGCCTAAATGCTGCTCAAGCTATTATCGGCAGCCTTCTCCAAGTAAAGCCCGTGCTGCATTTTGAGTCTAAAAAAATTGTTCCATTTGAAAAAATTCGCACGCGTAAGCGAGCATTAAAACGAATTATGGAGCTTCTTCATGAGGATGCGAAAGAAAACGTACCTATGAAAGCTGTAGTTATTCATTCTAATCGTGAAGATGAAGCAAAAGAAATTCAACGAGAGTTAGAACAAGAATATCCTCATATTGAATGGAGCCTTTCTTATTTTGGCGCTGTCATTGGCACGCATTTAGGTGAAGGTGCCATCGGTATAGGCTGGTATAAAAAGTAATCGAAAACCAAATCATTTGATTTGGTTTTTTTGCAGGAAAAAACACCTTTCTTTGCGTATATAGATGTGTACGATAAACATAGAAAGGAATGAAAATATGCTTTTTACTGTTAAACAAGAATTGCTAGATCCTGTTCAAGTACCTAGTCCTTATGCTTTTCCTCTCTCGCAAATCGACACGTGGAGAACTCCACCTTTAAATCCTTCATACCCCTATTCTTTAGATCTTCAGCGCTCTTTAAGCGGAAAGCAGCTTCTACTCACTCAGACTCCCTATCCTTTATCCCTCATTCATGAGCATTATCTAAACGGATATATTTCCTATCAAAAAGCACTTACCCAGAAAGAAAACGGATATAGATGCAACCGTTGTGGAAGCGATAGCCCTTTCTATTTCGCATCATTTCCATGCAACAGATGTCACCAGAAGTGCCATTATTGCCGAGCATGTATTGTAATGGGCAAAGTAAGTGAGTGTACACCCTTTATAAACTGGGAAGGACCAGAAAGCAACATACTGCCAAAAAGCAGCGTGATGAATTGGAAGGGAGCGCTATCTAAGGCTCAAGAACATGCTTCAAATGAACTTATTCAAGCCATAAAAAAGGATGAAGAACTGTTAATTTGGGCCGTTTGTGGAGCGGGAAAAACGGAAATTTTATTTAAAGGTATTGAATTAGCGTTGAACACCGGAAAGAAAGTTTGTATTGCTACCCCAAGAACAGATGTAGTTATTGAGCTAAAGCCAAGAATTCAATCAGCATTTCCGGATATGTCTGTGCTGGCTATGTATGGAGGTAGCGAAGACCGTTTTCATGAATCCTCTCTTATTATTTCCACGACTCATCAACTTCTGCATTATTACCAAGCATTTGATGTGCTAATTATTGACGAAGTAGATGCATTTCCTTATTCAACAGAGCCTATGTTGCACTATGCTGTTGCGAAAGCAGCTAAACCTGTTGGATCAAAAATTTATTTAACAGCGACTCCAAGTGAATCATTAAAAAAAGACGTTGAGCAAGGAAAAAAGCAGGTAGTTAAAATTCCAGCCCGCTATCACCGAGCGTTTATTCCTGTTCCTAGATTTGAATGGTGCGGCAATTGGAAGAAAAAAATGAAAGCAGATGCTCTGCCTGCTAATGTTGAAAAATGGCTAAAGAAAAGAATAGAGGAAGGAAAACAATGCTTTATCTTCGTTCCAAAAATTAAATGGATTGTCCCCATCACAGACATGATTCGAAAATTGACCGAACAGGTAGAAGGCGTTCATGCTGAAGATTCCCAGCGAAAAGAAAAAGTAATGAAATTTAGAAAAGGGCAGCTAGTTATTTTAGTAACGACAACAATTCTAGAGCGAGGCGTAACGGTTCCTAATATAGACGTTGCAGTATTGGGAGCAGAAGAAACAATTTTTACTGAAAGTGCTCTTGTTCAGATTTCAGGAAGGGTAGGGAGGAGTGCTCAATTTCCCACAGGAGACGTTGTCTTTTTTCATTATGGGCAGTCTTTGTCTATGCGAAAAGCAAAAGAACATATTGAACAAATGAACGCTCTAGCTTATAAGGAAGGGCTGATTGGCCGATGACGATATGTTTTATTTGTTTTGAACCGCTTGTCTCCACTTTCGATTGGAGGTCATTATTAAACCCTTCTTCAACGGACAGGGTTTGCTCTGCTTGCTTGCAAAAATGTCCCATCATTAGCAGTGACATCTGCAGGGGGTGTGGCCGTTCTCTTGCAGACCTAGCTTCTTCTCATTATGAGCTAGACACATGTATGGATTGTCAGAAATGGAACGATGCTTCTTTTTTTAACCGTTCTCTTTATACGTATAGTAATTTTATGCAAAGTATAATAGAACGTTTTAAGTTTCAAGGAGACTATGAAATTATCCAAGCATTCAAAGGACAGTGGTATAAATTTTATAAAAAAGAATGTAATCCAAAAGCTATACTAGTTCCTATACCTTTAACCGAAGAGAGATTATATGAGAGAGGGTTTAATCAATCTTTAGCACTAGCTGAGCTGCTCAGTGACAACATAGAAATGCCTCTTATTCGTTGTTCAGGAACAAAGCAATCAAAGAAAGATAGGCAAAGTCGGCTGACAGAAAGGCTGGAATTTAAAGTAATCGATTCCTCTATGGTTACGAATCAAGAGTTTCTCTTGGTTGATGACATTTATACAACGGGAGCAACCGTGCGCCAAGCGGCCAAGTGTCTGAAAGAAGCTGGGGCACGTTCAGTTCATTCGCTCACTTTTATTCGAGCATGAAGATGTATAATTTAAAACTTTGACCGATAGTAAAATAAAAAAACAAATGAGGAGTTTCGAATATGGGAACGTTAGATAATTGCAGTGAATGCGGTCGTTTATTTGTAAAGAGTGGATCAATAAATATATGTAAGTCATGCTTTGACAAAGAAGAAGCTCTATTTCAACGTGTTTCTTCATTCTTAAAGAAAAGAGCAAATCGTACAGCAACTACTTATGAAGTGGTGAACGAAACGGGAGTTTCAGAGTCTTTAATTCATCAATTTATTCGACAAGGTCGCTTGGTGCTAACTAACTTTCCAAATATAAGCTATCCATGCATGCAATGCAACGCCCAAATTCGAGAAGGGAAACTTTGTAATTCATGCTCTCAAGAAATTAGACATCAGTTAGAAAAGCATAATCGTGAGGTGTTGCGTTCAAATGAAGAGCTGACGCGTCCAACCTATCGTTCTAACGAAGGAAAAAAAGAGTAGAAGTATGCTGAGAGTGATTGTTTAAGAATTCTCTACCCATAGACCTATGTGTAAGGTGAACTGTGAAAATGGTCTCAACTTCTTTGCCAATGCTAAAGGTTTAGGTGGGAATTCCGATATAATGAATAGAGATAACGGATACAAATATAAAAAGAGGTGAGAGAGATGAAGATTAACCCATCGAACTTATTTGGAATAAATCCGTACAAAAAACAATCAGAAAAAGCAGAACAGGTCTCTAAAAAGAACCCCCAAGATCAGATTCATATTTCATCTGAAGCGAAGAAGCTTCAGAAAAATGAGCCATCTCCAGAAAGAATTGAAAAATTAGAAAAACTAAAACAGCAAATTAACAGCGGAACATACGAAATTAACGGAAAAGAAATTGCTAAAAGTATTGTAGATTTCTATAAAAAATAAAAGGACTGACATTGCTTGAACGTGCAGGAAATTCAAATGATACTAGAAAAACAAGTAACACTTCACAAAAGTTTGTCTGTCATTGTTAAAGAGAAAACAAACTTTATTATTAAACAGGATGTAAAGGCATTGACGTCTTCATTACAAAAAGAGCAATCTCATATAGCTGCGATTTCCGCACTTGAAACAAAGCGTATAGCAGAAATGGAAAAAAGTGGACATACTGCTGGTTCCATTGAAGAAATAGCAGGCTCATTTCCTGAATACTCCATCTTGATGCCTTTTCAAAAGCAGCTAGTAGATATAATTCAAGATATAAAGTATGCAAATGACTTAAACAATCAGCTGCTCACACAGTCTTTGCAGCTGATTTATACCGAATTAGACCTTCTTGTTCCATCAAAACGAGAGGATTCGTTCAATTACACAAAAACAAATAATAGTTCGTTTCAGTCCAGATCTATTTTTAATTCGAAGGTATAAGGAACGGAGGAAAGCAGGATGAGTTCAACATTTCATGGTTTACAGGTAGCTAAACGGGGAATGGATGCCCAACAAGCGGCTCTTTACACGATTGGCCATAACGTATCTAATGCAAATACGCCGGGCTATACGCGTCAGCGGGTAAGTTTAGAAACGTTCCCAGCTTATCCAGCCCCGGGGATGAATCAGCCTGGAACTGCGGGTCAAATAGGAATGGGAGTAGAAGCCAATACAGTAGAAAGGATACGTGATGCATTTTTAGATACCCAGTATCGAGATGAAACTATTAAAGTAGGGTATTGGGGTGCACGCGCTGGTGCTCTTGAGAAAATGGAAGAAATTATGAATGAACCTACTGAAGATGGACTTTCAGCTGTTTTTAATCAATTTTTTGAGGCTATTCAAGATGTAGCTTCACATCCTTCAGAAGCAGGAGCCAGGTCTGTGATGATTGAACGAGCTGAAGCAGTAGGTGATACATTCTCTTATTTATCTACTTCTTTAAAAACGATTCAAGGTGATTTACAAAACGAACGCAATGTAGCCGTAACACAAGTGAACTCTTTACTAGAGCAAATGAATAATGTGAACCAACAAATAAAAAACGTAGAACCAAATGGTTATCTGCCTAATGATTTGTATGATGAAAGAGACAGGTTACTAGATGAGCTTTCTAAATTTATGCCGGTTTCTTTAGAGTATACAAAAAGTAGTGGGAATGCTTCTGCACAGTCAGAAGGAGTAGTAACGGTTCAGCTTCAAACGTCTCGAGGCCCTATTACCCTTTTAGATGGACAAAATCATCAAGTAAATGCTATCAGTCTTACAACAAATCAAGATTCCTATGTGACGGAAATTCATATAGGTGATCAGAGCTGGAATCCTGAATTATTTCCTCAAGGGAAACTTAAAGGAGTGATTGAAGCTTCAGGTTTCATAAATAATAGCAGTAACAAAACAGGTGTTTACGCTTCGATGATTGACCATCTAGATGAAATGGCCTATGAGTTTGTAAACTGGTTTAATGATGTACATCAACAAGGTGTAACATTAGACGGAGAGACGAATATTACCTTTTTTAATGATGTGTCTCAAAAAGAAGGAGCAGCAGCTGCAATCGTTATTGCTGATAAAATCAAACGAAACACGAACAGTATTGCTGCGGCCTCTGGTGCTGTTGGAAGTGATCGCCAAGGAGATGGACAAAATGCTCAGCTATTGTCTCAATTTCGTCAAAAGGTGCTTATTAATTCCGGGAATCAAGATGTTTCCCTAGATGGCTTTTATCAATCTATTATTGGCCAAATGTCAGTGGATGCCCAACAAGCGAACCGTTTAAAAAGTAATTCAGAAACCCTTCAGGGAGCTGTAGAGCAAAGACGCCAATCTACAAGTGCAGTTTCATTAGATGAAGAAATGACGAATATGATTCAGTTTCAGCACGCATATAATGCCAGTGCCCGTATGGTGACTATGATTGATGAAATGCTTGATAAAATTGTAAACGGTCTTGGAACTGGAGGAAGGTAGGGGAAGAGATGCGTGTCACACAAGGAATGTTAGCAGCTAATTCGTTAAAACAGATTAGCAATAGCTACAATAAGTTGGAAACACTTCAAAACCAATTATCAACAGGAAAGAAAATTACTCGTCCTTCGGATGATCCAGTAGTGGCTACTAAAGGAATGGCTTATCGTTCTAACCTTTCTGAGGTAAATCAATATAAACGTAATTTAACAGAAGCACAGTCTTGGTTTGATAGTTCAGAGTCAGGACTTGAACAAGTCAATTCCATTCTTCAGCGCACTAAAGAGCTGGTTGTGCAAGGGTTAAACGGGACGAATGAAAGTGATGACCGCCAGGCGATTGCACGTGAAATTGAACAGTTAAAGCTGGATTATATGCAAGTAGGCAATACGCAAGTGGCAGGAAATTATATCTTTAACGGTGTAAATGTAGGGGCACCGCCTGTTAGTGAAAACGCAAGCCGCACGATAGAATCGAATATTAATCTAGATCCTTTTTCAATTGAGGTATCAAAAGGTATCCAGCTGAGAGTCAATATTCATGCTGAAAACATCTTTGGACAAGGTGCATTCGACTTGATGAACAACATTCAAACAGCTTTTGAACAAAACGATGTAAATTCACTAAAAGATCTATCTATACAGGTAGACACGCAGCTGTCTACGCTATTAGCGGAGCGATCTGAATTAGGAGCAAGGAGCAATCGGCTTGAGCTGATTGAAAACCGCCTCGACTCACAGGAAATTACGGCTACTAAGATGCTTTCAGATAATGAAGATGCAGATATTGAAAAAGTTATTACGGATTTAACCGTACAAGAAAGTGTGCATCGTGCTGCCTTAGGAGTAGGGGCTCAAATTATTCAGCCTACGCTTTTAGATTTCTTACGTTAAAAAGCTCCTTCTAGACAGAAGGAGCTTTTTTATAATGAAAAAAGATAACAAGATGAATCAAAATTAATCAGCAAAGGTGTGATGAAATGAAAATTTCAACAAGCTATCATGGAGATATAGAAATAGATAATTATCAAATATTTACATTTAATCAAGGGATTCCAGGTTTTTTGGAAGAAACTGAATTTGTTATTTTACCACTTCCGGAAGCAGAAGCTTTCCAAGTGCTGCAGTCTATTCAAACAAAAGAACTAGCTTTTATTATCACGGATCCGTTTCAATTTTTTTTAGATTATGATTTTCAATTAGAACCTCAGGAAATTGAAAAGCTTCAATTACAACAAGTGGAAGATGCAGCTGTTTACGTATTGCTTACGATGTCAGATTCTGTTGAAAAAATAACAGCTAATTTGCAGGCTCCTGTTATTATTAATACAAAGCAGCAGCTTGCTAAGCAAGTGATTTTAATGAATACATCTTACGAAACAAAGCACAGGTTATTTGAGTAAGAGGAATAGATAAGGAGTGAGTCCATGCTTGTTTTAACGCGAAAGTTAAATGAAACAATCAAAATAGGTGATGAAATTGAAGTGACCGTCCTTGCAGTTAATGGTGATCAAGTAAAGTTAGGAATTCAAGCTCCAAAGTCTGTGGATATTCATAGACAAGAGGTTTACGAAGAGATACGTAATGAAAATAAAATTGCTTCTCAAATTACGTTACATGCTATTAATATGCTGAAACAGTTACCGAAAAAGAAACAAAACAATTAGTTTAAAAATAACCAAAAATATATGGTATAAAAGATCCCTAAACCGGGAAAGATAAACATATAGTATTCCCCACTATGTCTTAAGCCTTTCTCTTTAAGAGAAGGCTTCTTTTTTTATCAAAAAATTGAACTGAATTTCTGTTTTTTTCCTTTTTATCATGTATCATTAAATTTATTAAGTATAATTCAAATGAATTTAACAAAAGAGGAGAAGAGCAAATGAGTGATGTTCAAGCGTATCACGATTTATTAAAAGAGGCAGAAGATGTTGTTGTCAGCGCTTTAGCTGATACGATGGATCTATACGGTGTAACACCTTCAGTAGGAAGGCTATATGGTATGCTTTATTTTATGGATGAACCTGTTACATTGGATCAAATGAGTGAAGAATTAGGTATGAGTAAACCAACGATGAGTACGTCCATTCGTTCACTGCAAAATATTGACATGGTGCACAAAGTGTGGAAAAAAGGTGTTCGGAAAGACCTGTATGAAGCCGAAAAAGATTTTTCTAAGTCCTTTTTTTCTTTTTTCTGTAAGAAGTGGCAAAGAGAAATTTCAGTTAATCTAGAGGCAATTGAAGAAGCAGAAAACAAGCTGCAAATTCTTTTAAATAATGAGGATGTACCTGAGGAGATTGCGGTAAAAGCTAAGCGTAATTTAGCGCAGATTATAGAGTCAAAACATTATTATCATTTCTTGAAAAAAGTAGTAAAAGTTTTTGATGATCGAAGAATCATCGATATTTTAAATGAAGAATTAGCGAAAGATTAACATAAAAAGGCTGTTGAGAAATCAACAGCCTTTTTATCATTTTTATACGGTTAATGGTGTAGCTTCAAAGCAGCGGTTATAAATCCATTCGTAACTTTTTACAGTTAAATCACGAGGATTACCAACTGTTTGTGGATCATTAAATGCTTCTTGAGCTAAGCGAGAGACTGCTTCTTTTGGAACACCTTGTTCTTCTAAAGAAGGGATTTGGACATCTTTAACTAATTGATATACTTCACGAACAGCTGCTTGAGCTGCTTCTTCAAGCGTTAATTCATGTGTATTAACTCCTAGAGCTTGAGCTATGCGAGCGAATTTTTCAGGCTCACCCATCCAGTTATATTCCATTACAGGACCTAGCATTGCTGCTACGCAAGGGCCGTGAGCAATTGGATAAATACCTCCTAATGTTTGAGCCATCGCGTGAGCTGCTCCTGCAGATTCACTTCCATATGAAAGACCGGCAAGCATAGCTGCATGCGCCATTCCATAGCGTGCTTCGATATCCTGTCCATTCGCAACTGCACGTCGTAAGTATTTTCCAACGTACTCAATAGCCAATAAAGCAACAGAGTCTGTCATTGGCTGTGCAAAATGACATGTATAACATTCAATTGCATGAGCTAATGCATCGATTCCTGTACCCGCCGTAATATGTGAAGGCATAGATACATGCAGTTCTGGATCAATAATGGTTAAGTGGGCAGCAATCAAAGGTCCACCTGTATTAAATTTAAACTCACGGACAGGATCTGTAATGACAGCCCATTGTGTTACTTCGCTTCCTGTACCGGCAGTTGTAGGGATTGTTGTTAAAGGAGGGATACGTTTTGTTAAAGGTTTTTTTCCTTCAGCTGCTTCATAATCTAGGACGGGAGCATTATGAGCCACTTCTACACCAATGGCTTTTGCCGTATCCATTGAACTTCCGCCTCCAACAGCTACTAGGCCGTTGCATCCATTTTCTTTGTATATTTTTGTGCCGTCTGCTACTACGTGAATAGACGGGTTGGCTTCCACTTGATCAAATAGAATAACATCTACGTCCGCTTCTTTTAAACTAGCGATTACAGGGTCTGCTAAACCTACTTTTTTTACACCAGGATCTGTTACTAATAAAACTTTAGACACACCTAGGTTTTTTACTTCCGCTCCAGTATGTTTTACAGCGCCAATTCCGTGTTTTACAACCGTCGGCATCTCAAAACTTTTTAAACGTTCCATTCTTTCAAATCTCATAAACATTTTTAAATTCCCCCTTAATTTTTATTGAAACCAGCGCATTGGCTGTGGACTTGTATTCGTATAAATATGTTTGATTTCCGTATATTCTTCTAGTCCGATATGGCTAAGCTCTCTTCCAATCCCAGATTGTTTATAACCTCCCCAAGGAGCCTGCGGGAAGTAGGGATGATAATCGTTAATCCAAGTTGTTCCCATACGAAGTGCTTTCACTACACGTTCAGCTCGATTCATATCACTTGTCCACACAGCTCCAGCTAATCCATAGATTGTATCGTTAGCAAGTGATACCGCTTCTTCTTCAGTGTCGAAGCGCTCAATTGTCATAATCGGACCAAATGACTCTTCTTGGACAACTTTCATATCTCCATGACAATTTGTAAAAATAGTTGGCTCAATAAATAAGCCTTTTTGTAAAGAGTCTTGAGTTGGACGCTTGCCGCCTAAAACAAGAGAAGCACCTTCTTGCTTACCAAGCTCAATGTAGTGTTCCACTTTAGCTAGGTGCTCTTTTGAGATAACAGGTCCCATTTGAGTGGCTTCATCCATGCCGTCCCCTAGCTTAATTTTTTTGGCTTGTTCAATAACTGCTGAAACAAACTCATCGTGAATAGAATCTTGAACCAGTAATCTCGCACCAGCTGAACAAACTTGACCGGCATGAAAGAAGACAGCATTTAATGCATAATCAACCGCAGTGTCAAAGTTGGCGTCATCAAAGACGATATTCGGATTTTTCCCTCCAAGTTCAAGAGCGATTTTTTTAAAATTTCCGGCGGCAGCTTGCATGACCTTACGTCCAGATACACCGCCACCTGTAAATGAAACTAAATCTACTAAGTGGCTTTCTGCCATTTCTTGTCCAACTGTCGCACCAGGGCCAAGTACAATATTGACTACGCCTGCTGGGAAGCCAACTTTTTCAAAAATTTTCATCATGTGAATAGTTGTTAAAGGGGTGATCTCGCTTGGTTTAATAACAATTGTATTCCCAGCAGCAAGTGCGGGAGCCAATTTCCAAGAGGCTTGCAGTAAAGGGTAATTCCAAGGAGTAATTTGGCTACACACGCCTACGGGTTCGCGGATAACGCGGCTAACAGAATGTAGATTAGGGGACTCGATCATCTGTCCACCGTCTTTATCTGCTAATCCGGCATAATATTGAAAGACATCAGCAATTCCGTCCATGTCCGCTAGGCTTTCAACGAGGGTTTTTCCAGTATTTAAGGTTTCAAGCTTTGCTAGTTCCTCTCGGTCACTGCGAATTTCTTCCGCTACTTTAAATAGCAAGGAACCTCTTTCGGCCGCTGTAAATTTAGACCATTCACCTGTATCAAAAGCTTTTCTAGCTGCTTCAATGGCTTTTATAGCATCAGCACGATTTCCTTCTGTAACGACAGCGATAACCTCTTGATTAAAAGGATTTATAATTTCTCTTTTCTCACCGCTGCGTGCTTCAACCCATTCGCCGTTTATGTGCATTTTTTCAAGCGTAAGTGTTTGTTCCAATAGCGTATACCTCCAAATAATAGAATTTGTTAAATTTATATTTAACGTTCTTAACAATTTGAATTATAGCATCGAGTATTTAATTTAGTCAAATTAAAATAATTAAAATATTCTGAAATTAACGAATTTTCTTTAAGAGGTTAATTATTCGGATATTAAGAGAAAATTTAACAAAAAATGATAAAAAAACAGAGATTGCTATGTCCCTTGATACATAAGGTTTTTTGATGTACGAGCTATAAAAATGTTATTCTTTTTTCATATAAAAAAACTCAAACTTTTTTGACAATATACTAAACATTCAGATATATTAACCATAGTACTATATCTGCTTGCATACAAACCTTGAAAAATAAAGGATTTTTAAAATAGAAATTAAGAAAGGAGTTTAGATAGAAGATGAAAAAAATATGAGTTCTTAGCAGAATACTAAAATAAGTTAATTTAAATTATTTTAGTATAACTATATAAACGTAATTTCTCCCCTTAGCATTGGTATGTGTAATCCAACTATTTGTGTTTTATTCTAAAAAATCTATTTTTGGGTTTAATTGTATGCCGGTAGAAAAAAGGAATAGAGGACAACTATGTTTTCAGATTTCTTTATCAATTTAAAGGATGTGAGACGATGCAAAATGCTAAAAAGCCATTTCGTTCAGACACACAACAAGCCAGGCCTGAAAAGTCGAATAAGACCTCTGACTTTTCAGGGAAATCAAACAGTAAAAACCGTCTACTAACCCCCTTATGGACAACTATTATAGGATTTTCAATCTTTATGGTTGTTGCATTTATCTATTCTCTCTATAATCCAGATCTCTATTGGCCAGGCCTCATTTTAATGTTCATTATGTATGGTGTTATTTATTTTATTGGCGCTCGAGCCGCTGAAAGTGAAAAAGGAAAATCAGGCGATATGCTTGTTGCAGGAAGGTCTATGCCGCTTTTGATTTCGATGTTCACAATGACCGCTACTTGGGTCGGTGGAGGATATATTGCTGGAACGGCCGAAACAGTTTATTCTTCAGGATTAACTTGGACCCAAGCACCATGGTGTTATTCAATCAGCTTAATTTTAGGCGGTATCTTTTTTGCTAGAAAGATGAGAAGATTTGAGTTTATGACAATGCTTGATCCTTTAGAATCTCGTTTTGGTAAGAAAATGGCTACGGTTCTTTATTTTCCAGCCATATTAGGAGAGCTGTTTTGGAGCGCAGCTATCTTAACTGCTTTGGGAACAACATTTGGTATAATTTTAGGCCTCAGTTTTTCAATTTCCATCATTCTTTCCGCACTTATTGCCATTGCATACACCGTGATTGGCGGCTTGTGGGCAGTAGCACATACCGATATCTTACAGCTTTCTATTATGTTTTTAGGCCTATTTCTGGTTCTTCCTTTTGCATTTTCGAATACGGGAGGAGTGGGAGCCGTTTTTTCTACTTATTCAGAAGGCATGGCTGGTTCTCTCCATTTATTTCCTCCATTAAAAGGCTGGGAAGATCCGAAATGGGGAAATACATATTGGCAATGGTGGGATAGCACATTTTTACTTATTTTTGGCGGTATTCCATGGCAAATTTACTTTCAGCGCGTGCTATCTGCTAAAAATGAAAAAGCAGCCATGTGGCTATCTATTACAGCCGGCATTTTTTGCGCGTTAGCAGCCTTGCCTCCAACTTTAATAGGAATGATTGGTTATAGTGCAGACTGGTCTTCATTTGGAGCGTCAAGCCCTGAGAGCGCGTCGATGATTTTAACGTATGTATTTAAATATTTAACGCCTGATTTAGTAGGAGCGATTGCTCTTGGCGGACTAGCGGCTGCTGTTATGGCTGCAGTAGCGGCTTCGTTGCTTTCGGCTTCGGGGATGGCAGCTTGGAACGTGTATCGCCCCATTGTAAAACCAAATGCGACCCAGGCGCAGTTAGATAAAGTTATTAAACGTTCTATCATTATTATTGGAACAGGGGCAACTCTAATTGCTTTAAACTCCGAGAGCGTCTACTCTTTATGGTATTTATCAGGAGACCTCGTATACTGTATTCTTTTTCCACAGTTAGTTTGTGCTTTGTTCTTTAAAGGAGCTAACTGGTACGGATCTTTGGCTGGATTCATTGTCTCTCTCGTCCTTCGAATCGGTGGAGGAGAACCATTGCTTCATTTAAAAGCGCTGCTTCCGTATCCGATGATTGAAGAGGGGGTGGTTATGTTTCCGTTTCGTACATTTGCGATGGTAGGAGGGTTGTTAACCATTTTTATTGTTTCATACGCAACGAGACGTATTTGCCCTCCTCAGCCGCTTCGAAATCTCCATCGTGACGTATCGGTTGAAAAATAATCAAAAGCTCTCAAGCAGGTTGGACCCTTGTATTATAAAAAGCAAAATAAAAAAGCCGCAGATGCGGCTTTTTTATTTTGCAACTTTTTCTGAATTAGAAAATTGATCGTCAGGTTGCTTATTGTTTGTTTTTTTAATGAACGAGTATGAAAGAATAACCACAACTGTTAATCCAAGCGTTAAGAAAAACTGAGAGCGCATGGAATCAATAAATGCCATTGATAAGAAGATCACAGTAATGACAGCGATTGTTGCGTATGTTAAATACGGAAACAACCACATTTTCATTCCTTTAATTGGCTGGTTGGCTTGAATCATTTTCTTGCGCAGGCGTAAATGAGAAATAGCGATAGCTAAATAAACAATAAGAGCGATGGCTCCTGATGCATTAACTAAGAATAAAAAGAGTTTATCTGGTGAAACGAAGCTAAAGATAGCACACACATATGCAGCAGCTGTGCTAATCCATACAGCTCTTGCTGGCACGCCTGATTTACTTACCTTTGCTAAAGCACGAGGAGCTTGTCCTTTTTGAGCCAATGATAAAATCATTCGTGAGTTCGTATACAAAGCAGAGTTCAAGCAAGACAAAACGGATACTAATACGACTAAATTCATAATTTGTGCAGCTGCTGGAATATTGATCATTTCTAACATTGTTACATACGGGCTTTTTAGTAAATCAGCTGAGTTCCAAGGTAAAAGAGTTACTAAAATAGCAACTGAACCAATATAAAAAATCAAAATTCGCCATACAACACTGCGAATAGCAGTTGTAATTGATTTCGCTGGATTTTCTGATTCACTAGCTGCAATAGCCGCAATTTCAGCTCCAAAATAAGAGAAAATAACGGTAATAACGCCTAAAAAGATAGAGTTCGTTCCTTTTGGCATAAAGCCTCCGTGGCCCGTTAAATTAGATAAACCAGGTGAAGATGTGCCTGGGATCAATCCAAAAATAATAGCTAAACCAATTCCCATAAAGGCAACGATAGCCACAATTTTAATCATGGCAAACCAGTATTCAAATTCTCCAAATGATTTAACAGAGAACAAGTTCGTTAAGGTTAATGCAAAAGTTAAGATTAAACTTAAAAGCCAAATTGGCACGGAAGGGAGCCATTCATGAACAATTGCTCCTCCTGCAGTGGCTTCGATTGCAATTACAATTAGCCAGAAGAACCAGTAAAGCCATCCAACAGCATAACCGGCCCAAGCGCCAATTCCTTGCTGAGCATACGTTGCGAATGAGCCTTTATCTGGATTTACCATAGCCATTTCACCGAGCATACGCATTAATAGAACGACTAGCAGTCCTGCTGCTGCATATGAAACTACTGCTGCTGGGCCCGTTGCATTAATAACGGATCCGCTTCCTACAAACAAGCCGGCTCCGATAATACCTGCAATAGAAATCATGGAAACGTGACGTTGTTTTAACTTTCCGTGTGATTCTGTTTTGTTTCCCATCGTATTCACTCCTTTAGAATTATTGAAAGAATATTAGAAAATAAAGTAAATTCAGAAAATATAAATAGAAATTCCTCCCCTTACCTTTATAATAAGCAAGAAGTGTGCCAATTATCAAATTACTATTAAAATCACATTTAAGTTACTAAATTTAAAGTGTTTTAAGTTAAAAAAGACTCAATATATTCATAAAAGACTTATTTGTTGTTCGGAATTTCTGCTATATACGTACATTCTATACAAGTTTTCGACATATATCTTATTTATCTTGTATGCTAAAAGAGAAATCGGTATTATATTCCATGAAGAATGTTTGAGAGGGTGCGTGTGTTTGAGAAAATTTATAGCTGTTATTTTTCTATTTATTGTCCTTTTATTTGGCCTGTATTTTTTAGTTAGTCCAGTTAGAAACGTTGAAAAGCTTGATCAGGCTGCTTCGTTACCTTCACTAGCACAAGAAAAGTCAGCCCATGCGACCTCACTAGAACTTAATGGAGGATCTCCTATTTTAGGATATCGATTAAGCGAGAGCGATGTTACTGATTATTTGCGCAGCTACCTTTATAAAAAAGATGAAACGATTGACGGAGCAGAAGCCGAGTTGCTTCCGGAACATATAAAATTTTATATTAATAAACAGGTAGTATCCTTTATGGAATCGCAGTTTGTAGTGGATGTAACGCCAAATGCTGAAAATGGAAAGCTTGTTTTAAAAGTGAACAGCGTGCATTTAGGAAGAGTGCCGATTCCTATGTCTCTTGTATGGGATCGCTTAAATATTAACGAGTCTTCCGATGTCACGGTCGATAAAGAAACGAATGAAATTACTCTACTTAATAACTTGCCAGATTCAATTTCGTTTGAACAAGCAGATACCACGAACGAATATATAAATTTATCTGCCTCTGTAACCATTGATTCATTACGGGATATCATAAATCTAGCACCATACCTTATTCCTAAAGACATTCAAAGAAATTTATCCCAGAAACTGAATATGTTCGGTCAATAATAAAAAGCTCACTTATTGTAGAAAAATAAGTGAGCTTTTTATATCTTGCATCATTTGACCTATGGAAAAAATATTTATTTCACCGATAAAAAATAGAGAAGTGATGACCTAAGAACTGATAGGAAGCCTCTAAAAAATACACTCATATTTTATGGCCAACAGTTGATGGATAGATAAATAAAAAAACGGTGGTGATAGTAAATGGTAAGAGTAAGCGGGTTAGCAAGCGGAATGGATATTGATCAAATCGTCAGTGATTTAATGAAGGCTGAACGAATGCCTATTGATAAAATGAAAAAACAAAAGCAAACGTTAGAGTGGCAGCGAGATGATTACCGTTCTATGAACTTGCTGCTATCAGAATTTAATAATCTCGCTTTTAACATGACCTTGCAGTCTTCTTATTCATCTAAAACAGTATCTTCAGCAGATGAAACGAAAGTAAAAGCAGCAGCTACTTCCTCGGCAGGTAATGCGTCTTATACTCTTTCAAACGTCACAATGGCGACTGCTGCTCAGAGTATTAGCTCTGAGAGTATTGCCTCTAATATTGATCCTACGAAAAGCTTGTGGTCTCAACGCGGGTCGATGGATGCAAGTGTGTGGGCTAAAAAAACAATTGATCAAGCTGCTATAGCGTTAAGTGCTGATACTAGTACAGTAAAACTAGCTAAAGGATCTCTTTCTGAGGAGAATACTCTCAAGTCTATCTCTGTTACTACTGGGGGTGTAACTAACAGTTATAGCGTGAGAATAGGAACCGAGGTAGGAGCAGTAAATGCTAACGAAGTATTCATTAACGAAGACACAGGTGAAATGACGTTTGGTACGACATTAACAAGCGGCAGCACAATTGAAGCGTTCTCGTATCAGCAAAATGTGCTGAATTTTTCTATTACAACATATGACAGCAGCGGTAAAGCCACAGGAGATGGCCCAAGTGGCAGCACTGTATTTGAATTCGACGGTTCTACATCCTTAAACACCGTTCTTACACAAATCAGTAATTCAAAAGCAGGCGTTTCAGCTTTTTTCGATGAAGGAACAAATAAAGTTGTCATGACTCGTAAAGATACGGGGAATTTATCCTCTGCTGATAGTCCGGATGGTTCAAACATAGTTTTTTCAGGCGCATTCTTGACGGGCTTTTTAAATCTCGGCGGTGATGCCAAAGGAACAGATGCAAAATTTACGCTAAACGGTCTAGAAACAACTCGTAAATCCAATACGTTTACAACGGGAGGCGTTACTTATACCCTGCAAAATAATTTTACAGGAGACGTGCGCATTAACGTAAGCAACGATACGCAAAAAGTATTTGATACAATCAAAGATTTTGTGACTAAATATAATGAATTGATTGAGAAAATTAACGGAAAGATTACGGAAGAAAGAGATCGGAATTATCAGCCTTTGACTGACCAAGAAAGAGAAAAGCTAACGGATAAACAAGCTGAGCAGTGGGATGATAAGGCGAAAAGCGGTTTGTTAAAAGGAGACTCAATTTTATCAAGCGGGCTGAATCAAATGCGCTCTAACTGGTATGCCTCTGTATCAGGGATTAGTGGAGCGTTTTCACAGCTAACCGACATCGGTATTTCAACTAGCGCAAACTATAGTGAGCGAGGCAAGCTAGTGATTGAAGGTGACGGTACTAAATTAAAAGAAGCATTTGAAAAAGACCCGCAGTCCGTCATGGATTTATTTATGAAAAATGGAAGTACAACGAGTGAAAAAGGAATTGTCCGACGCTTACGAGATACGATTACTCAAACCGTATCCAAAGTGGAGCAGCGCGCTGGACGTTCGACATGGACAAGTGAACAGTTTTTGCTTGGACGTAATTTAAAAAGCGTAGATAGCCAAATCACTAGTTTTGAAAGCAGGCTCACCCAAATAGAGGATCGGTATTATCGTCAGTTTACAGCAATGGAAAAAGCCATTCAGAATGCAAATGCTCAAAGCGCGCAGCTATCACAATATTTTAGTTAAGAGGGAGTGGATGCTTATGACAGCAAATAATCCATATCAAGCGTATCAACAAGGAGCTGTTCAGACTGCTTCTCCAGGAGAGTTAACGCTTATGCTGTATAACGGATGTTTGAAATTTATCAAACTTGCACGAACAGGCATACAGGAAAGAAATATTGAGCTAAAAAATACAAATCTGTTAAAAGCTCAAAGTATTATTCAGGAATTAATGATTACACTTGATATAAATGTGCAAGTCGCTAAGTCTATGATGGCTATGTACGACTACATTAACCAGTGTTTAATTGAAGCTAATACAAAAAATGATACAGCAAGTTTGGATGAAGCTGAACAATATGTAACTGAATTCCGCGATACATGGAAGCAAGTTGTGCAGCTCCATCGCCAGCAAGTCCATGGAAGCGGGGGGCAAGCATAAATATGATAAGCGAACTGTATCAGCTAACTGATGAGATTTATCGGCTTACTCAAACATTTTCAGATAAAAACCGAGAAGAAAACATTAAAAAGTTAGAGTATCTTCTATTAAAAAGGCACGATATTATAGAGAAGCTGCCGCCAAAAAGTAGAGATCATGACTGGATGGGTAAGAAAATTGTCGAAATGAATAAGGTGATTGATCAAAAGCTGATTTTAATTCGACATCAAATCGTGGTTGATCTCCGTTTGCTAAAAACGAAAAAAAAGCATAATAACAGCTATGTAAACCCTTACGAAACGAAATCGTTTGATGGGATGTTTTACGATAAAAAAAATTAATTCGGCGTAAAAAAATACAACCCTTCTTCTTATGAAGAAGGTCTATTTTTTTGGTTTTTTCATAAACTTTTCTCAGGTTCCAAAAATTTTCACTAAATTTTCAAAAAATTTTAATAGTTTAGGAAGGGATTGTGTCGGGTATTGTAGAATTGTAGAGGTATAGCAATGGATTAAAGGAGGAGTTCGAACATGATGTATAACATTCGTGGTGAAAACATTGAGGTGACTCCAGCAATTAGGGAATACGTAGAGAAAAAGCTTGGTAAGTTAGAGCGTTATTTCGACGAAACACCAACTGCTGACGTAAATGTAAACTTAAAAGTCTACAATAACGATCAAAAAATAGAAGTCACAATTCCAATGAATGATCTCGTATTGAGAGCTGAAGAGACACACAGTGATTTATACGCAGCTGTCGATCTTGTCCTAGATAAATTAGAGCGTCAAATTCGTAAGCATAAAACAAAAGTGAATCGAAAAATGCGTGAAAAAGGTGCTGAGAAGTATCTGTTCGCTGCATTAGAAAGCGAAGCGAACGTAGCCGTTGCAACTGAAGAAGATGAACTGGAGCTAGTTCGTACAAAACGATTTAACTTAAAACCAATGGATAGCGAAGAGGCTATTTTGCAGATGAATATGTTAGGACATAGTTTCTTTGTATTTACAAACGCTGAGACAAACATTACAAACGTTGTGTATCGAAGAAAAGATGGAAGATATGGATTGATTGAACCAAACTAAAGGTTATATGCTCTTTCAAATAAGAGCTATAAAAATAAAAGCAGCGTGCTTTCGCACGCTGCTTTTTTAACTGTTTAAAAAAATAGTTCCATGACTACATAGCGCGTAGAAGATTTGGTGAATGCACGCGTTGTTTCTCTCATGTTGAACGTCTGATAAAAAGGAACTTTGTTTTCTCGCGCGTTACACCAGATCTTTCGTACCCCAAGGCTCTTAGCTTTAAGAAAGACCTCTTCTAGTAGATGACTGCCATATCCTTTTCCTTGTTCTTCTTGGAGAGTAGCAAATTTCCGAAACTGAGCTTCATCATTTTTTATAAATAAGGAAACAACCGATTTTAACTCTCCTTCTTCAAACAATCCATAGTGCATGCCTGATGCATCATCTTTCAGCTGAATATACTTAAAATCTTTATCAGGCCACATGACGATATGTCGGACTTGCCAAGCTTGTTCTTTTGTAATAGATTGAACGTTCATTCTACATTCCCCTTTTTTATTGTAAGAGTTAAATAGGAGAAATCACAATGGAAAATAGTTCATTAATAAAGTAGTGCGAGTGAAGAGACAGATGAAAAAGGGTACAAGTTGCTACTTGTTTAGCTGCAATGTTACAATTTTACTCAGAATGTTTTATAATGAAAGATACAGATATGAATGAAAATAGTATGAAATGTACTGATTATAAATAGAGGAGCGTTTTAATATGCTTGGATTATTTAAAAAAGTGTTTGACGGCAATCAGCGCCAAATCGGCCGTTTAGAAAAAATGGCGGACCAAATTGATGCGTTAGGTCCTGAAATAGCGTCTTTTACGGACGATCAGCTTCGTGAAAAAACAGCTGAATTTCAACAACGCTACCAAAATGGCGAATCGCTCGATAATCTATTAGATGAAGCTTTTGCGGTTGTACGTGAAGCAGCGAAACGTGTGTTAGGCATGTATCCGTACAAAGTTCAGCTAATGGGGGGTATTTCTCTGCACGAAGGGAATATCTCAGAAATGAAAACTGGTGAAGGTAAAACGTTGACAGCTACCATGCCTGTATACTTAAATGCCATTACAGGAAAAGGCGTACATGTAGTAACAGTCAATGAATACTTAGCAAGCCGTGATGCTAGTGAAATGGGTCGCTTATACGAATTCCTAGGCTTGAAAGTAGGGTTAAATTTAAACAATTTAACGCGTGAAGAAAAGCAAGAAGCATATGCAGCAGATATTACGTATAGTACAAATAACGAACTAGGGTTTGACTATTTACGTGATAACATGGTGCTTTACAAAGAACAAATGGTTCAACGTCCACTTCATTTTGCCGTAATCGATGAAGTTGACTCTATCTTAATTGATGAAGCACGTACGCCGCTTATTATATCCGGCAGCGCACAGAAATCAACTGCGCTTTATATTCAGGCTAATGCATTCGTTCGGACGCTTGATAAAGAAACTGATTTTACTTTTGATATCAAGACAAAAAGTGTTCAGTTAACTGAAGAAGGTATGTCAAAAGCAGAGCGTGCATTTGGCATTGAAAACTTATTTGATATTTCACATGTAGCGCTAAACCATCACATCAACCAAGCGCTTAAAGCACATGTAACGATGCAAAATGATGTGGACTATGTAATTGATGAAGATCAAGTCGTAATCGTTGACCAATTTACTGGTCGTTTAATGAAAGGAAGACGTTTTAGCGACGGCTTGCATCAAGCAATCGAAGCTAAAGAGAACGTCGAGATTCAAAATGAAAGCATGACGTTAGCTACGATTACATTCCAAAACTACTTCCGTATGTATGAAAAACTATCAGGTATGACGGGTACAGCTAAAACGGAAGAAGAAGAATTCCGGAATATTTACAATATGCATGTTGTTGTTATTCCAACAAACAAGCCAATCTCACGTGATGATAAAGCGGATTTAATTTATAAGTCAATGGAAGGCAAGTTTAATGCGGTAGTAGAAGATATTGCCGAGCGCCATGCAAAAGGACAGCCTGTTCTTGTTGGTACAGTTGCGATTGAAACATCTGAAATTTTATCAGCTTTGTTAAAGAAAAAAGGCATTCGCCATCACGTGTTAAATGCAAAACAGCATGAGCGTGAAGCGGATATTATTGAAAATGCGGGTCACAAAGGTGCGGTAACAATCGCAACAAATATGGCCGGTCGTGGTACGGATATTAAACTAGGTGAAGGTGTCATTGAAGCTGGAGGTCTTGCTGTAATTGGTACAGAGCGTCATGAATCACGCCGTATTGATAATCAGCTCCGCGGGCGTGCCGGACGTCAGGGAGACCCAGGGGTATCTCAATTCTATCTATCCATGGAAGATGAATTAATGCGCCGATTTGGTTCAGATAATATGATGGCAATGATGGATCGTCTTGGTATGGATGACTCACAGCCAATTCAAAGTAAAATTGTAACAAGAGCTGTTGAATCCGCTCAGAAACGCGTTGAAGGTAATAACTTTGATGCGCGTAAACAATTGCTTCAATATGATGATGTTCTTCGTCAGCAGCGTGAAGTTATTTACAAACAGCGCTTTGAAGTGCTTGATTCAGACAACTTACGTGCTATTGTAGAACGTATGATTGAATCAACGCTACAGCGTGTGGTTGAAGTAAACACACCGCGTGAAGAATTAGAAGAAGAATGGAATTTACAAGCGATTATTGATTACGTAAATGCTAATGTTCTTGAGGAAGGGGAAGTCACAGAAGAAGACCTTCGCCGCAAAGAGCCTGAAGAAATGGTAGAACTGCTGGTAGATCATGCGAAAGCTCGCTATAATGAAAAAGAAGCTCAGCTCCCTGAAGAACAAATGCGTGAATTTGAAAAAGTTGTTGTTCTGAGAGCAGTTGATTCTAAATGGATGGATCATATCGATACGATGGATCAGCTTCGCCAAGGTATTCACCTTCGTGCATATGGCCAAACAGATCCTCTTCGCGAATATCAAATGGAAGGTTTTGCGATGTTTGAAAATATGATTGCAACCATTGAAGAAGAAGTAACGAAGTATATCATGAAAGCAGAAATTAACAACAATCTTGAGCGTCAAGAAGTAGCGCAAGGTCAGGCGGCTGTTCATCCGAAAGAAGGAGACGCGCCGGCTAAGAAGAAACCAAAAGTAAATGCGATAGAAGTTGGCCGAAATGATCCTTGTATCTGCGGAAGTGGCAAAAAGTATAAAAACTGCTGCGGTAAAGAATCATAAAATAAGAGTCAATTAGTATAGAATGAACTAGTACAGGAAGGAAATGAGTCTTCTCATTTCCTTCCTGTGCGTCAAAAATAAAATAGAGGTGTTTAACTCATGGATTTAGTAGAAATTAAGCAAGAACTTGACAAAACAGCTAAGCGATTAGCGGACTTTAGGGGGTCTCTTTGACCTCGATACAAAACAAGCTCGTATCGATGAATTAGATGAGACTATGGCTGATCCAAATTTTTGGAATGACCAGCAGGCAGCTCAGACTGTTATTAATGAAGCGAATGGTTTAAAAGATGCCGTAAATCAATTTAACCACTTGGATGAAACATACGAAAATTTACAAGTATCGTATGAACTTGTAAAAGAAGAATACGATGAAGATTTAGCAGAAGAACTAGTTGGTGAATTAAAAGAGCTTATTTCAGGTATGAATGACTTTGAATTACAGCTGCTTTTAAGCGAGCCATATGATAAAAATAACGCCATTTTAGAACTGCACCCAGGCGCTGGTGGAACAGAGTCACAGGACTGGGGTTCAATGTTACTACGTATGTATACGCGCTGGGCTGAGAAAAAAGGTTTCAAGGTAGAAACACTTGATTACTTACCTGGAGATGAAGCAGGTATTAAAAGTGTAACGCTTTTAATTAAAGGACATAATGCGTACGGTTATTTAAAAGCTGAAAAAGGCGTTCATCGCCTCGTTCGTATTTCTCCGTTTGATTCATCAGGCCGTCGTCATACGTCATTTGTATCGTGTGATATTATGCCAGAATTTAATGATGAAATTTCAATTGATATTCGTACGGAAGATTTGAAAGTTGATACGTATCGTGCAAGCGGTGCCGGAGGTCAGCATATCAATACAACAGATTCAGCTGTTCGTATTACTCACCTTCCAACTAACGTAGTCGTATCTTGTCAGACGGAACGTTCACAAATTAAAAACCGTGAGCAAGCAATGAAGATGCTAAAATCTAAGTTGTATCAATTAGAAATTGAAAAGCAGCAAGAGCAGCTAGCTGAAATTCGCGGAGAACAAAAAGATATTGGATGGGGAAGTCAAATTCGTTCTTACGTATTCCATCCGTATTCATTAGTAAAAGATCACCGTACAAACACGGAAGTCGGAAATACACAAAGCGTAATGGATGGAGATCTAGATCCGTTTATCGATGCATATTTACGTTCTCATATTTAATCAAAAAGCAGCATACCTTGGTATGCTGCTTTTTTAGTTGTTAGAACTTTGTAAAATTTGGATAAAGAAAATTGAGTTTAAAGAACTATTTTTAGATAGAAAATTAAGAAAATGGAGAAATTTAAAAGGCGCTGTCGTAAGGACTCTTATTTTGTCAATGAAATAAAATGGTTAAAAATACCTGATTCACAGTAGGTTTCTCTTTACAATCCTTTATACCTCTTTTACAAACAGCTTGTATAATTTGAGCTAAATCAAGAGGGAGGGGCATATCCAGTGGAAAATAAATTGTTAAATGAATTAATAGAACAAGTAAAACAGAATAGTTTTTCTTCGAGTAAGGGGTTTGATAGACGGCGTTTTTTACAAGGAGCTGGAAAAGTAGCGGGATTATCTCTTGGCTTAACAATTGCTCAATCTATAGGTTTAAATACAGTAGATGTTTCCGCTGCAGCGCCTAAATTTTCAAATTATCCGTTCACTCTAGGCGTCGCATCAGGAGATCCTTTAGCAGATAGCATCGTCCTTTGGACAAGATTAGCGCCGGACCCTTTAAATGGCGGAGGGATGCCTAATCAACCCGTACCGGTAAAGTGGGAGCTTGCTGCAGATGAAGACTTTCATCGAATTGTCAAAAGAGGAACAGAAATGGCTAGACCTGAACTTGCTCATTCTGTTCACGTTGACGTAAAAGGATTAAAGCCAAGCCATATTTATTATTATCGATTTAAAAGCGGTCATGAGTTAAGCCCAGTTGGAAAAACCAAAACGCTTCCTTCAGCAAATGTAGAAGTAGACAGAATGACGTTTGCGTTCGCTTCGTGTCAACAGTATGAACATGGTTATTTCACAGCCTATGAGCATATGGTTAAGGAACAATTGGATTTTGTAGTGCATTTGGGCGATTACATCTATGAATATGGGCCAAATGAGTATGTGGCTGCAAGTGGAAACGTTCGTACTCACAGCAGCGCAGAAATTCAAACGCTTCAAGATTATCGAAACAGGCATGCCCAGTACAGGTCAGATGCTAATTTGAAGTCTGCTCATGCTGCTTTTCCATGGGTTGTGACGTGGGATGATCATGAAGTAGAAAACAATTATGCAAATGTAATTCCTGAAAAAGGCCAATCAGTAGAAGCATTTATTCAACGCCGCGCCGCAGCTTATCAAGCTTATTACGAACATATGCCTTTGCGTCAAACATCTTTGCCTCACGGAACGGATATGAGATTATATCGTGATTTCTCATATGGGAAACTAGCTTCCTTTCAAGTGTTGGATACGCGTCAATACAGAGATGATCAAGCAAACGGAGACGGAACAAAGCCGCAAACTCCAGAATCTCTTGATCCTAAACGTACGCTATTGGGGAGTGAACAAGAAAAATGGCTTTTTACTAATCTTGAAAAGTCAGTATGTCATTGGAACGTATTAGCTCAACAAATTTTCTTTGCACCAAGAAAATTTGGAACGGAAGCTAAGCCTACATACAGCATGGATGCATGGGATGGTTATACGGCGAATCGTCAGCGTGTTATTGATTTTATTGAAAAGAAAAAATTGGACAACATCATCGTACTAACTGGAGACGTACACGCTAACTGGGCTTCTAATTTATACACGGATTTTGTCAATCTTAATTCAAGAATTATTGGTGCAGAGTTCGTCGGCACCTCTATCACTTCTGGAGGGAACGGAGCAGATAAACGAGCTGATACGGATAAAATTTTAAGCCAAAACCCGCATCTCACATTCTTTAATGATTACAGAGGATATGTAAGGTGTACGGTAACTCCTGATTTATGGCAAGCTGATTATCGCGTTGTGCCTTTTGTAACGGAGCCCGGTGCGGAAATTTCAACTCGAGCTTCTTTTCAATATAAAAAAGATGGTAAAGGTATGACGGAAGTTGAAGTGAATAACGTACCGCGTGGATTAAAGATTTCTAAAGAAGTAGAAGAAGATCGTGTGAGGGCACACGGGAGAGCACATGAAAAACAAGAGTTGAAGAAGAAGGGAAAGGTAGAGCAGTAAAAATCTAAGTAAAAGAAAGGGGGACAAGTATGTTTTCCAATATTGGAATTCCTGGTTTGGTTATTATTTTAGTCATTGCGTTAATTATTTTTGGACCGTCTAAGCTGCCGGAAGTTGGACGAGCTTTTGGACGAACGCTAACGGAATTTAAAGGAGCTGCAAAAGGGCTCGTATCAGATGATGAAAGTGTCAAAGAAAAGCAGGCAGCAACTGTTTCTGAACAAAAAGAGAATAAATCAACCCTGTAAGTAAAGAAGTAGACGAGGAAACTCGTCTATTTCTACTTGTCAGAAAGGAGAAATAGACGATGGGAGAAATGAGTTTGATGGAGCATCTTGAAGAATTGCGGATTCGTATTATTAAAACGCTTTGCGCATTTATAGTTTTACTTATTTTTAGCTTTATATTTGTACAAGATATTTATCAGTGGCTAGTGAAAGATTTGGACGGCAAGCTTGCTGTACTTGGACCAAGTGAAATCGTATGGATTTATATGGTGATTGCATTCGTTTTTGCACTTGCTTTTATGCTTCCAGTAGCTGCATATCAAGTATTTCGCTTTGTTTCACCGGGATTAAAAAAGGAAGAATATAAGGTTATGATTACCTTCATTCCACTCTTTTTTTTCTTGTTTGTAAGCGGATTGGGATTCGGTTATTTTGTTTTATTTCCAATGGTTTTAGCGTTTTTAACAGGCCTGTCGAATGACCAGTTTTCCCTGATGTTTACGGCTGAGCATTATTTTCGTTTTATGCTTAATTTGTGTTTGCCATTTGGTTTTTTATTTGAAATGCCTTTAGTTGTCTTATTTTTAACGCGCTTAGGGGTTCTAAATCCATTAAGATTAGCTAAAGCAAGGAAGCTATCTTATTTTGCTTTAATTGTGATATCCGTACTTATTACTCCTCCTGACTTTATTTCGGATATTTTAGTAATTGTTCCGCTTCTTCTTTTATACGAGCTCAGTGTGACAATTTCACGCGTAGTATACAAAAAACGTTTAGGGAACGAAGCGATTGCATAATAATACCTATAAATGTGATAAGAGAATTCATGAAATTGAAACAAAGTCCTTGTAAACAGAGTGTTTTAAACATTCTGGAGTAGGTTATAATAGAGTGAAAACTCTACAGCAAGGGGGAGAGAAGGCTTGAAAAAAATATTACTGACGTTAACAATCGGTCTAGCGCTTGTTTTGTCTGCATGCGGAGGAGAAACTTCTAAAAATGAATCTGCTGGTAGTGAATCTTCAGCGAGTGCAGAAGATATTGTGAAGAAAAACTGTACAGGCTGTCACGGAGTAGATTTAGGAGGAGCGAATGGACCGAGCTTGCAAAAGGTAGGCAGCGAACACTCAGAAGCTGAAATTGAAAACATTATTAACGATGGTCAAGGCGGTATGCCGAAAGCACTAATTAATGAGGAAGATGCTAAAAAAGTTGCTGCTTGGTTAGCAAAGAAAAAATAAGACGGATATCCGTCTTATTTTTGTGTTAAAGCTGTTTTAATTCTTGGTTTAAGATAATAGCTTGCTGTTGAGCATTGGTATCTTTAGCTATGTCGCCAGGTGCATTTGCTTCTCCAATAATGTATCAGTTAAAGGAAGCACCAATAAAATCGACAATGTATTGAAATTGCATAATAAGAGGAAGGGCTTTTACAGATGCGCCTGTGCCTCCCACTACTAATACATAAACGCGCTTATTTTTCATTTGTTCTTTAAAATTAATTGTTGAATCTCTGAGACTTTCAGACCAACGATCCACAAAGTTCTTCATCAATCCGCTCATACCGTACCAGTAGAGAGGTGTAACAAATAGAATAGTGTCGTGGGATGTCATTTCTTTCGCTATATCATAATAATCATCTTGTTGATTAGTAAATCCATGTTCATCGTGACGCATATCAGTAATAGGATGAATGGTATGCTGACGTAAGTAAACCTCTTCAGTATTGATGCCTTTTAAGACTGCTTTAGCTAATTCTTCTGTATTTCCGTTTTCCCGTGAACTTCCATAAATGGTGATCATGTTATCTCTCCTCATCTTTTTTCTTGTTTATCATACCTTGTTTGTACAAAAGTAGATATGAAGGTGCTCTGTCTAACGATACTCGTAAGAAACAAATGGGTAGCAAAAAATAACAAAATAAAAATAAGGATAAATTCTCATCCCTTGCTAAAAATATCCTACTTTTGTCATATTTGAAATAAAAATGTAATATTTTTGGGGCTTATTTTCACGAAGAGTGATGTTATAATGAGAAAGCGCATGAGAAGAGTCGAATTTTTGGTTTGGATTGTAGAGTTTTGTCGTATTTTGACAAGTTTTACATAGTATTAAAATAACACACTTGATTAGGTGATTACTTATGATTGAAATGCAAAATGTATATAAAACATATCCGAACGGTGTAAAAGCAATCAATGGCATTAGCATCAAGATTAATCAAGGTGAGTTTGCTTATATCGTAGGACCAAGTGGAGCAGGAAAGTCCACTTTTATTAAAATGATGTACCGTGAAGAAAAGCCTTCTTCAGGTAATATCATTGTAAACGGTGCAAATGTAGCAAAAATAAAAGATAGCAAAGTTCCTATCTTTAGACGTCATATCGGTGTAGTCTTTCAAGATTTCAAGCTGCTTCCAAAATTAACGGTCTATGAAAATATTGCTTTTGCACTAGAAGTAATTGAGCAAAGTCCCGAAGAAATTAAAAAGCGAGTGCTAGAGGTACTAGAGCTTGTTAAGTTAAAGGGTAAAATGGATTCTTTTCCTGATGAACTATCAGGAGGAGAGCAACAGCGTGTGTCTATCGCGCGTTCGATTGTGAATAGTCCTAAGGTTGTCATCGCCGACGAACCGACAGGGAATCTTGATCCGGAAACTTCATGGGAAATTATGGATATCTTTGAGGAGATTAATAAACGCGGCACGACTATTTTAATGGCAACACATAACCGTGAAATTGTAAATACAATTCGAAAGCGCGTAATTGCGATTGAAAATGGAAATGTTGTACGCGATGAAGTAAGAGGTGAATACGGATATGAAGGCTAGAACATTCGGTCGCCACTTACGTGAAGGGTCTAAAAGTTTAGGAAGAAACGGCTGGATGACATTCGCATCTGCAAGTGCGGTTACCGTGACGCTCTTACTTGTAGGCGTATTTTTTATGTTAATGATGAATTTAAATCATATTGCTAAATTGATTGAAAATGATGTAGAAATTCGCGTTCACGTTGACGCTGCAGCGACAGCAGATGACCGAAAAGCTATGAAGGAAAAGCTAGATGCAATTAAGCAAGTTGATACGGTGACGTTTTCTTCTAAAGATAAAGAGTTAAAAGATTTAATTAATAGTATGGGTGATGAAGGACAGGCATTTGAACCGTTTGAACAACAAAATCCATTAAATGATGTATTTGTTGTTAAAACAAAAGAGCCGACTGATGTCGCAAAAGTAGCTGAACAAATTGAGAAATATCCGTATGCGGCAAAAGTTCAGTACGGACAAGATCAAGTTGAAAAGTTATTTAAAGTGTTGAAAGTAGCTCGTAACATCGGGGTAGTACTGATCTTAGGGCTTCTATTTACAGCGATGTTCCTCATTTCAAATACTATTAAAATTACGATTGTAGCTCGCCGTGAAGAGATTGAAATTATGCGCTTAGTGGGAGCCACAAACTCCTTTATTCGTTGGCCGTTCTTTATTGAAGGTCTGTTTTTAGGGGTGCTTGGTTCTATTGTGCCAATCGCTGTTATTATCGGCGTGTACAGTGTTTTATATAATGAAGTTCAACCTAGGTTTGATGGATTCTTTGAACTTTTACCAGCATTTCCATTCGTGCTTCAAGTATCGCTATTGTTACTAGTAATCGGTGGTCTAATTGGGATGTGGGGAAGTACACTATCCATCCGTAAATTCTTACGAAAATAAGAATAGATTTTTAACATAATAGATTACAACAACCTCACATTTGATGTTTATCAAATGTGAGGTTGTTGTGTAATTACACATAAAAATAGAAAAAAGTGCTAATGGGGATCTTGCTAATGCCCATTTTATACAGGGAAATATGTGCAAATGGGGAGAAATAAATGACACGTAAGACATTAGTAATGACAGCAGCAGTTTTAGTAGGACTAAGTGCAGCTTGGACAAGCAATGAAAAAATTGCTTATGCAGAAAATGCTAGCACTACTAAACTCAGTGATTTAGAGAAAAAAAGTAATGATGTGAACCGAGATATTAATCAAAATAAAGAGAAATTAAAAGAAGTTCAAGAAAAACAAAAGAGTGAAGAAGCTGAGATTACGCGCCTGGATTCGGAAGTCGGACAAACGAATGCAGACATCCACAGTCGTGAAGCTGAAGTAGAACAAGCAAAGCGAGACATCGAAAAGCTTAAAAACGAGATTAACGTTGTAAAAAAAAGGATTGAAAAACGAAATGAGCTATTAAAAAAACGTGCTCGTGCTTTACAAGAAAACGGTGGGTCTGTGGATTACATAGATGTACTGCTAGGCTCTGAAAGTTTCGGAGACTTTATTAGCAGAATGAGTGCGGTGTCGACAATTGTAGGAGCTGACCGCGACTTGTTAATGCAGCATGAAGCGGATAAACAGGCAAAAGAATTGAAAGAAACGAAAGTGCAAAACAAGTTAACTGAAGTAAATCAAGCGCTTGAAGAGCTTAAAAACCTTCGCGCGAAGCTGCAAAAACAAGTAGGCGAAAAGAATAAGCTCATGCAGACGCTCAGAGATCAGGACAAAGAATTTAATGAAGAAGCCGGGACAGCAGAGGAGATACCTACTGTCACAAGCGGTTCGTTTATGAGGCCGGCAAAAGGCCCGGTAACGTCTCATTTTGGCTATCGAGAAACGTTTGGAAGAGGACATTACGGTATTGATATTGGAAAGCGAGGAGAAAGTGTTCCAATTGTAGCCGCAGCAAGCGGAAAAGTAATTAGAGCATATCAATCTTCTTCTTTTGGTAATGCCGTATTTATTCGTCATAATGTAGACGGTCAGACTTGGGTTACAGTTTATGCTCATTTAGAGAGCTACAGCGTCTCGAGTGGTCAATCTATTAACAAAGGTCAACAATTAGGTTATATAGGAAACACAGGGCATTCATTCGGTGCTCACCTGCATTTTGAATTGCATAAAGGCGATTGGAAAGGCAAAAGCTCTGCTGTAAACCCTGAAAGTTATATTAAATTTTAAGTTCCTAGCATACGTGGTACAAGCTCAACATATAGTTTAACAAAAAGGCATCGCACTTGATTTGTGTGGTGCCTTTTGCTACAAATAACACATGCATCCTTTTTATTACATAGTTTTGATTGTATCCATTATAATAAGAAGAGATGGCTTAAGGTTGAGGAGGATGAAAGAACTTGAATCGGAAAATCGTTGCACTATTAATGGCACTCTCCTTAGTTGTTGGAGCAGCAGGTACATATTTTGGCATTCAGTATGCAAATGCTGGAACGGTCAGTACGCCCCTTACAACTTCTTCAAATGATAGTAAAGTGGAAAAGGAAGAGCTAGACAAAATCAAGCAAGCTTATGAACTGATATCTTCAAAATATTACAAAGATGTAGATGACAGAAAGTTATTAGATGGTGCAATCCAAGGAATGGTACAAACCTTAGGGGACCCTCACTCATCTTACATGGATAAGAAAACGGCACAGCAATTCACGCAGTCTCTTGATTCATCGTTCGAGGGAATTGGCGCTGAAGTGAGCATGGTAGATGGAAAAGTAACAATTGTATCTCCATTTAAACAATCTCCTGCGGAAAAAGCAGGCTTAAAACCAAATGATCAAATTTTAAAGATTGACGGTAAAAGTATCGCAGGTCTTGAATTAAATGAAGCTGTATTAAAAATTCGCGGTAAAAAAGGCTCTACCGTGACATTAGATGTTCAACGACCAGGCGTGAAAGAAACGATGAAAGTGAAAGTTGTAAGAGATGAGATTCCAATTGAAACCGTCTATTCTTCTGTTAAAAATGTAAACAATAAAAAAATTGGTTACATGGAAATTACGTCATTCTCTGAATCAACGGGAGACGAATTTACGAAACAGTTGAAGAAACTTGAAAATAAAAATATTGATGGATTAGTTCTAGACGTTCGTGGAAATCCTGGTGGCTATTTAACGAGCGTTGAAAAAATGCTCGACAAATTAGTAACGGATAAAAAACCATATATTCAAATTGAAGATCGTAACGGAGAACGTCAAAAAGTGGTTTCTTCAATGAAAAAGCAAAAAGATTATCCAATTGTGGCCTTGATTGATGGAGGAAGTGCATCGGCTTCTGAAATTCTTGCCGGGGCATTAAAAGAAGCAGGAGGATACAAGCTAGTAGGTGAAAAATCATATGGAAAAGGAACGGTTCAACAAGCTGTTCCAATGGAAGACGGCAGTAATTTAAAATTGACTTTTTATAAATGGCTAACGCCTGATGGAAACTGGATTAACGAAAAAGGTATAAAACCAACGGTGGAAGTCAAGCAGCCGGATTATTATTATGCAAATCCAATCCAAGTTGATAAAAAGCCATTAATACGTGATACGACAGGTGACCAAGTGAAAAATGCTCAAGTTATGCTAAAAGGCCTTGGCTTTGAACCTGGACGTACAGACGGATATTTTAGTAAAGAGACAGAAACAGCTGTAACAGCATTCCAAAAAGCCAATAAGCAAAAAGCTACAGGTGAAATCGATGAAGATACAGCAGCGCTTTTACAAACAAAACTGTTAGAAAAAATCAAATCAAAAGATGAAGATCGTCAGCTTCAAACAGCTTTAAAGTTAGCTAGTCAATAAGAAATAGAAAAAGTTCCGTGCTTTTCCAAAGCACGGAACTTTTTTAGTAAAAACAACATTGTCGGTTAGTGATTCATTTTGATAAAATAAAGAAGCCTATGATACATAACAATCAATCGTAAATGTTGTAATAAAAATGTGAAAAATACAGGTGGTGAAAAAATGGATTTTGCATTAGAGCTCTTAAAAGGTATCGGGCGTTTGTTTTTACATCCGTTAACTTATTTATTTCTGCTCGTTTCGTTTTTTGTAGGTCTTTCTCGCGTCAAGAGAGAGCGTCAGAATTTTCATGTTCGCGTGTTTGATTTTATTTTAGAAGCAAAATATTTATTTTTTCCAGGTATCGTTATTGGGTTGATTTTATCCGTTGTTACCGTGTTGCTAGGTGTCTATGTATCTATAGGAACAATTGTACTTGTAGCTGTTTTAACTTTTATCGTAAGCGGCCCTTGGACGTTTAAATGGCTTTCTCCTTCTTATACGATAGGACTAGCTGTTCTTGCAACCTTGCTTATCCCTGCATCTGGTTTCGGTGAAGGGTTTATTCAAACTTGGTCTGTACAAGCTCATAACGCAGATTTACCTTCTCTTACTATTTTAATGTCTCTGCTTGTATTAGCAGAAGGATATTTAATTTGGAAGTTTGGAGCAAAAGGTACGTCTCCAGCCATTGTAAAAAGTAAAAGAGGGCAGGAAATTGGAGCTCATTACTCTCAAAAGTTATGGGTAGTCCCGCTTTTTGTCTTAATTCCAGGCAGCGCTATTACGTCTGTGCTTCCATGGTGGCCTGTATTATCTATTGACGGGACATCGTTTAGCTTGTTTTTTGTTCCTTTTGCTATCGGCTTCTATCAGCGAATTCAAAGTATGGTGCCGTTTAAATCCATTGAATTTACAGGTAAGCGTGTATTAGCATTAGGCGTAGGATTAACGGTGATTACGATTGCTGCGATTTTTTATTCTCTTGCGGCTGTAGCTGTTGTTCTTCTGGCGATTATAGGAAGAGAGTGGATTCGTTTGCAGCAGCGTCGAAGCGATGAAAAAGCTCCTGCTCTGTTTACTAAGCGTACACAAGGTTTGGTTGTACTAGGAGTCATCCCTCATTCTCCGGCAGAGAAAATGGGTTTGAAAGTAGGAGAAGTGATTATTAAGGTAAATGGAATCGCCATATCTGAAGTGCATAAATTTTATGAAGCATTACAAGTTAATAACCGTGCTTTTTGTAAGCTAGAAGTTATTGACGAAAATGGAGAAGTTCGATTTACTCAGCGAGCATTGTATGACAACGAACATCATGAACTAGGTATTTTGTTTGTACACAATTATACAAAACGTGATTCACAAGCTGGTTAAAAGATGGATGAAAAGGAGAAATGTGTGTGGAGATCAAAACGATTGCCGCAGTTTTTCTACCCGCCATGTTGCTTGTTCTGTTTGCTAGAGTAACATATAACTTATATGTTGCAGCAGCACTGACGATTTTGCTGATAGCTGTTTCTGTATATAAAGGGTACGCAGATTATCCACTTATTATTTTAATAGATTTACTTTCAGCAGCCATCGGTTTTGTGTATGCAAAAGACATGCTGGAAGCTAAAAAATAAAGATTATTACTTTGATGATAAGTTAATCGATTTTTATTAAAATGTACAAAAAAGCTCTCTACAAAAATGTGGAGAGCTTTTTTATGTCAAAAACGAGTTAGAACTCATGAAAATATTGTTACGGTTCAATTGATAAGTGAGATAATTAAATTTATTATACAAATATGTTTAAAAATAAATACATTTAAACAATTATGTATTAAATTATTTCGAATAAGTGTACAGAAGTGTGATTGGGGTATAGAAAAATAAAGATATTAATCTGAAAATTTAGTTTATTCCTGAATTTAAAAAATAAAAGGAGGTTTAGTATTGATGGAAGTATTAATGAGAACAATGTTTCAGTCGCTTGGCAAAAACCATTCAATGAATAAATTAGCTAAAAAGTATGGATTGCGGATGGGGGCAGCTCGTTTTGTAGCTGGAGACTCAATTGAATCGGCAATTCAAACATCTAAGGAGCTTAACAATTGTGGAAAAGTTGTTACACTCGATCATTTAGGAGAATTCGTTTTTACAGAAGAAGAAGCCAGGTTATCTACTGCCATGTGTATTCAGACATTAGAAGCCATTGCAGAATCGGGCGTTCAATCAAATCTGTCATTAAAGATGACTTCTTTAGGGTTGGATATTAGCAAAGAACTTTGTATGGAAAACATGCGCAGAATTTTACACATGGCCAGGATGAACGATATTTTTGTTCGAATTGATATGGAAGACTACTTGCACTGCCAGATCTCTCTTGATATGTATAAAGAATTATCCAAAGAATTCGATAATGTTGGAATTGTAATTCAAGCGTATCTTTATCGTACAGAACAAGATATGAGAGACTTACATCAATATCAAGCCAATTTACGTCTGGTAAAAGGAGCTTATAAAGAATCACCAGAAGTATCATTTGAGGAAAAGAAAGACGTAGATGAAAACTATAAAAAAATAATTAAAATGCATTTATTAAATGGACACTATACAGCTGTAGCAAGTCATGATGAAGAAATGATTCAGTACACCAAGCGATTAGTAAGAGAAAATGATATTTCAAATGATCAATTTGAGTTCCAAATGCTTTATGGAATTTGCGTAGAACTGCAGGACCGTTTGGTAAAAGAAGGATATAAAATAAGGGTTTATGTTCCTTACGGCATCGATTGGTTTGGGTATTTCATGAGACGCTTAGCGGAGCGTCCCGCCAACGTATGGTTCGTGTTGAAAAACTTATCTAAATAAGTTTAGTCCAAGGAAAATCAAAACATTCGACACGATCACCTTTAGCTTCGTGTCGAATGTTTTAATTAGTTTAATCCGTATTCTTTAATTTTGTTATAAAGCGTGCCGCGTGAGATGCCAAGTAAATCTGCTGCTGCACTTTTATTTCCATAGGTTTTTTGAAGAGTCTCTTCTATTAGCCTAGCTTCTTGGAGAGAATCTTCTTCTTTTTGAATTTCTGTAAAAGAACTTGCATCCTTCAGGTTGTCAGGAAGGTGCGTAAGGTTAATCAACGATTGATCACTTAGAAAAATCATTCGTTCAATCGTATTTCTCAGCTCACGAATATTGCCTGGCCAATCGTATTGCATAAAGGCTTCGAGAACTTCAGAGCTGATGAAAGGAGCTTTCTTTTTATACTTTTTACTAAATTCCTGTACGAACTGCTGAGTCAATGCTTCGATGTCTTCTTTATGGTCTCGAAGCGGCGGAATAATAATGTTAATAACGGTCAGCAAATAGTAAAGGTTTTCATGAAATTCACCGGCCTTTAGCAACTCTTCCAAAGGTGTAGTTGTAGAGGCTACAATTCGCGTTTGTACTTGAATTTCTTCAGTGCCTCCAACGTGATAAAAGGATCGTTCTTCCAGATAACGGAAAAACTTAACTTGAATTTCAAGAGGCATTTTATCAATTTCCTCAATAAATAATGTGCCATTATGAGCCTGCTCTAGTTTTCCCGCAATGGTCGTTGGATCCTCTGAAAAGACATCTTTTTGATGGCCAAAGAGCTCAATTTCCAGAAGTCCAGATGGAATAGTGGCACAATTTAAAGATAAAAATGGTTCTTTATGTTTAGAGCCCCCGTAATGAATGGCCTGAGCCAGCATTTCTTTCCCGAACCAGGTTCTCCTGTTAATAAAATAGGCATATCTGTAGATGCCACTTTTTTGGCAATGTCAACGGCTTGCTTAATTTCAGGACTGATACCCGTAAAAGAAGAAAATGGATTATCTTTCGGAATGAGAAGAGACACATCAATTTCTTCATTTAACCTTACAATATTGGTAATATCATGTTCGGTGGCGACTCCTCCTATGACTCGATTATTTCTTACAATAGGTGATGCATTGATGAGCACGTGAGTTTGTTCATTAGGACGATGATACGTTCCGCGAACAGGGCGTCCTTCATTTAGAATCGTATGTAGAATGATGGATTCGTCTTTGAAATGCTCTCCGATTTTTCTGCCAATAATATCATCTCTCTGAATCTTATACGTATGTTCCGCAGCAGTATTCCACAAGATTACATTTCCTTCATTATCAACCGCTGTCACTGCATCGTTAATGGTTTCTGCCAATGTATCAAAATAGGAAGCTAATATCTCATTTTGGCTATGCAAATGTGTAATCCACTGCGAAGGTGTTACAAGTCCTATTGTGGTTTCTTGATTTTCTGCTTGAATGAGGACTGGTCTGTTCCAGTTTGTGTTGGCTTGTAAATTGGCTAACGTAGAAGTAGAAGATGAAGGCCAATTTGTATCCGCTATTACTTGCTTAATGGAAGATGCCTCGTCATGACCTGTTAAAAGGTATCGTTCATTTTTTTGTATTACATAAAAGGTACTTGCTGTGACTATAACGAAATCATAGCTTGAAAGTTCAGATTTCACTTTAGCTAAAGAAGTCGATTCTTCAACTATTTTAAAGGAGTTATTTATAAGAACTTGATCAACGTTTGCCATACTAAACCCCTCTCAGTACATATTTTTTATAATGTATCATAATTTAGAAATTGGCGCAAAATCCTATCTTTTTCAAACAATTGCGCAGCTTACTCTCTTGTATTGCTTTCATCCAAAGAGTTGTATTCCCTTCGAAAAGGGTAGTATAAGAATTTAGTGGGTAATAAAGTAACAGGGTAAAAAATAAAAACAAACAAACACTATATAAGATTAATACTCATTGGTTTCATTTATGACTATAAAGTGATAAAATACGAATATCAGTTCGTGTTTTCGGTTTTTACATATCGTAATAAAAAATAGATAAAACAAGAAAATGGAAATGGAGGCCTTCATTTGAAAGATCAGTTTGAATTAGTATCCGCATATCAACCGCAAGGTGATCAGCCAAAGGCAATCGAAAAGATTGTAAAAGGAATTAAAGAAGGTAAGCAGCATCAAGTTTTGTTAGGTGCTACAGGAACGGGAAAAACCTTCACGATGTCTAATGTTATTAAGGAAATAAATAAGCCAACATTAATTATGGCTCATAACAAAACGCTTGCTGGTCAATTATACAGCGAATTTAAAGAGTTTTTTCCTAATAACGCAGTTGAATACTTTGTCAGTTACTATGATTACTATCAGCCTGAGGCTTATGTACCTCAAACAGATACATTTATTGAAAAAGATGCAAGCATTAATGATGAGATTGATAAACTTCGTCACTCGGCAACTTCTGCTCTGTTTGAACGAAAAGATGTCATTATTATTGCCAGCGTGTCTTGTATTTATGGATTAGGGTCTCCAGAAGAATACAAAGAAATGGTCGTATCTCTTCGAGTAGGTATGGAAAAAGAGCGCAATCAGCTGCTTCGCACGCTAGTGGATGTACAGTATGAAAGAAACGATATTGACTTCAAGCGCGGAACGTTTCGCGTTCGCGGTGATGTTGTTGAGATTTTTCCGGTGTCTCGAGATGAACACTGTATTCGCGTTGAGTTTTTCGGTGATGAAATTGACCGCATTCGAGAAGTCGATGCCTTAACAGGAGAAATTATTGGAGATCGTGAACATGTCGCTATCTTCCCGGCATCTCACTTTGTCACGAGGGAAGAAAAAATGCGTGTTGCCATTCAAAATATTGAAAAAGAACTAGAAGAACAGCTAGAGAAGTTAAAAGAAGCAGGCAAGCTTTTAGAAGCGCAGCGCTTGGAACAGCGCACGCGCTACGACCTAGAAATGATGAGAGAAATGGGTTTTTGTTCAGGAATCGAGAACTATTCTCGTCATTTGACGCTTCGTCCGGCAGGTTCTACACCTTATACACTACTGGATTTCTTCCCTGAAGATTTCCTTCTTGTTGTGGATGAATCCCACGTGACAATTCCTCAAGTTAGAGGGATGTACAATGGAGACCAAGCGCGTAAACAAGTGTTGGTGGATCACGGTTTCCGTTTGCCGTCTGCGTTAGATAACCGCCCGCTTAAATTTGATGAATTTGAACAGCACATCAACCAAATTGTCCATGTTTCAGCAACGCCGGGTCCTTACGAACTTGAGAAGGCACCTGATGTGATTGAACAAATTATCCGGCCAACGGGATTATTAGATCCGAATATTGAAGTTCGACCAATTGAAGGGCAGATTGATGATTTAATTGGGGAAATTCACGAGCGGATTAAGCGAAATGAACGAGTGCTAGTTACAACGTTAACAAAGAAAATGTCTGAGGATTTAACGAACTACTTAAAAGAAATCGGTATTAAAGTTCAATATCTTCACTCTGAAGTGAAGACGCTCGAGCGTATTGAAATCATCCGAGAACTGCGGCTTGGAAAATACGATGTGCTTGTAGGAATTAACTTGCTCCGTGAAGGTTTAGATATTCCGGAAGTTTCGTTAGTAACCATACTAGACGCGGATAAAGAAGGATTCTTGCGTTCAGAACGATCGCTTATTCAAACTATCGGACGTGCTGCGCGAAACGCTAATGGACATGTCATTATGTATGCAGATCGCATTACGAACTCCATGGACATTGCGATCAATGAGACAAAGCGTCGTAGAAGTATTCAAGAAGCTTACAATGAAGAGCACGGCATTACGCCGACAACAATTCAAAAAGAAGTTCGAGGCTCAATTCGTGCGACAGTGGTAGCAGAAGATACAGAAACGTACGAAGAAGCACCGGCATTTGATAAGCTCAACAAAAAAGAAAAAGCAAAGCTCATAGAAGAAATGGAACAAGAAATGAAAGAAGCAGCCAAAGCACTTAACTTTGAACGTGCAGCTGAACTTCGTGACTTGATTCTAGAATTAAAAGCGGAAGGGTGATAAAACATGGCGATGGAAAAAATCGTGGTAAAAGGTGCACGAGCCCACAATTTAAAAAATATTGATATTGAAATTCCACGGGACAAATTAGTTGTGTTAACAGGGTTATCAGGTTCTGGTAAATCTTCTTTGGCTTTCGATACAATCTATGCAGAAGGACAAAGACGTTATGTTGAATCGCTTTCGGCGTATGCAAGACAGTTTTTAGGTCAAATGGATAAGCCGGATGTAGATTCAATCGAAGGGTTATCGCCTGCTATTTCAATCGATCAAAAAACAACGAGCCGAAACCCTCGTTCAACCGTCGGAACTGTGACCGAAATCTATGATTATTTGCGCCTTTTGTTTGCTCGTGTAGGAAAGCCAATTTGTCCTAATCATGGGATTGAAATTACGTCTCAAACGATTGAGCAAATGGTGGATAGAATTTTAGAGTACCCTGAACGAACAAAGCTTCAAGTGCTGGCCCCTGTGGTATCCGGCCGAAAAGGGACCCATGTAAAAGTATTAGAAGATATAAAAAAGGAAGGGTACGTTCGTATTCGAGTAGATGGAGAAATGCGTGAAGTAACAGAAGAGATTGAACTCGAAAAGAATAAAAAGCACTCAATTGAAGTAGTGATTGATCGCGTTGTTGTAAAAGAAGGTGTTGCTGCTCGTTTGTCGGACTCTTTAGAAACAGCTCTTCGCCTTGGAGATGGCAAAGTAATTATTGACGTGATAGGTGAAGAAGAATTACTTTTTAGTGAGCATCATGCTTGTCCAAAATGTGGATTCTCTATTGGAGAACTTGAGCCTCGTATGTTTTCATTTAATAGCCCGTACGGTGCGTGTCCTACGTGTGACGGGTTAGGAACGAAATTAGAAGTGGATAAAGATTTAGTCATTCCTAACTATGATTTAACACTTCGCCAACACGCAATTGCACCTTGGGAGCCAACGAGCTCTCAATACTATCCGCAGCTGCTCGAAGCCGTATGTACACATTACGGTATTGATATGGATGTGCCGGTTCGAGATATCCCGGAACATTTATTTGATAAAGTATTATATGGCAGCGGTAAAGAAAAAATCTATTTTCGTTATGAAAACGACTTTGGTCAAGTAAGAGAAAATCATATCGAATTTGAAGGCGTACTTCGGAACGTAGAGCGTCGTTATCATGAAACAAGTTCAGATTATATCCGTGAGCAAATGGAAAAGTACATGGCTCAGCAAGCCTGTCCAAAATGTAAAGGAAATCGCTTAAAACGCGAAAGCTTAGCGGTGCTTATTGACGAAAAGCATATAGGAGATACAACGCGCTTTTCAGTAAAAGAAGCATATGGATTTTTTGACAGTCTCAGTTTATCTGAAAAAGACATGAAGATTGCGGATATGATACTACGTGAAATTCGTGAGCGTCTAAGCTTTCTTATTAACGTGGGACTTGATTACTTAACATTGAACCGCTCTGCTGGAACTCTTTCAGGAGGGGAAGCGCAGCGCATTCGTTTAGCTACTCAAATTGGTTCTCGTTTAACGGGGGTTCTTTATATTTTAGATGAACCTTCTATCGGTCTTCATCAACGCGACAATGACCGCTTAATTCGGACGATGCAAGATATGCGCGATATTGGAAATACGTTAATTGTTGTAGAACATGATGAAGATACGATGATGGCAGCTGATTATTTAATTGATATTGGACCAGGAGCCGGCGTACATGGGGGTGCGGTTGTTTCCCAAGGCACGCCTCAGGAAGTGATGAATGATGCAAACTCTTTAACGGGTCAATACCTGTCAGGAGAGAAGTTTATTCCTCTTCCAGCCGAAAGACGATCGATAGATAAAAATCGGATGATTGAAATTATAGGAGCAAAAGAAAACAATTTAAAAAATGTAAAAGCTAAGCTTCCTCTTGGTACATTTATGGCTGTTACAGGTGTATCTGGATCAGGCAAGAGTACGCTTGTAAACGATATCCTTCACAAAACATTAGCACAAAAACTGCATAAAGCAAAAAGCAAAGCAGGAGAACATAAAGAAATCAAAGGCGTTGAACACCTAGATAAAGTCATTGATATTGATCAGTCTCCAATAGGTCGTACGCCTCGTTCGAATCCTGCAACGTATACAGGTGTATTTGATGATATTCGAGATGTATTTGCACAAACAAACGAAGCAAAAGTGCGCGGATATAAAAAAGGCCGTTTTAGCTTTAACGTGAAAGGCGGTCGCTGTGAAGCTTGTCGAGGAGACGGCATTATTAAAATTGAAATGCATTTCTTGCCAGATGTATACGTTCCTTGTGAAGTTTGCCACGGTAAACGATATAATCGTGAAACTTTAGAAGTAAAATACAAAGATCAAAACATTTCAGATGTGTTGGATATGACGGTTGAGGATGCGCTTCACTTCTTCGAAAATATTCCAAAGATTAAGCGGAAACTGCAGACAATTTACGATGTAGGGCTTGGTTATATTACGCTTGGACAGCCGGCTACTACTTTATCTGGTGGAGAAGCGCAGCGTGTAAAATTAGCTTCAGAGCTTCACCGTCGCTCAACAGGAAGAACACTGTACATTTTAGATGAACCGACTACGGGTCTTCATGTCGATGATATCGCACGCTTATTAAAAGTACTTCAGCGTTTAGTTGAAAATGGAGATACGGTTCTGGTTATCGAACATAACTTAGACGTGATCAAAGCAGCTGATTACCTACTTGATTTAGGGCCTGAAGGCGGAGATAAAGGTGGACAAATTGTAGCTACGGGTACGCCAGAAGAAGTCGCAAAAGTAAAAGAATCCTATACGGGCCATTATTTGAAACCGATTTTAGAACGCGACCGTAAGCGTATGGAGAAAAAAGTTGAAAAAGCAGAGGCATTAACTCGTTAAAAGACACCAGCATTGGTGTCTTTTTTATAAAGAGTGAAACTTTTTAACTCATTAAACCGTAATACATGATATAAGGAGTTGATTATCATGGAAGGAAATCGCGTACTATCTTCCTTAAATTATTTTAGCGTTTTCTTTGCACCATTCTTATTACCTATTATTATTTATTTTGTTGTTCATAACATAGAAGTAAAGAAACATGCAAAAAATGCATTTTTGTCACATTTATTACCCATTGCTACAGCGATCTTGTTTTTATTCTTCTTACTTCCTGCTCTTACTGGGTCTAGTGGAACAGTATTTATCCTTTTAATTGTAGCTTTAGTTGTCGTTTCTTTAGTTAATGTTGTTGTGTTTGTATGGAACATTGTAAAAGGAATACAAATATTAAGTAGATAAAAGTTAAATGACTAAAACATAAAGAGGAGATGGAACGTATGAGTGATAAGCGCAAACAAATTTTACAGATGGTAGAAGAAGGAAAACTTAGTGTAGACGAGGCTTTAACTTTGCTAAACTCACTAGAAAAAAACTCAGCTAGTGATTCTTCCTATGCTACGTCTGATAAAGCTGAACTATCCCCTTATGTAGGAGAAAAACAGAAAAAACCGTACGCTTCTAAGTCATCTCAAAGCTCTTTAAAAGAAAAATTATTTACATTTGTGGACCAAACGGTAAAAAAAGTAAAAGAAGGAGATTTGGATTTTAACTTTGGACCTTCGATTGACGTTCAGCACATCTTTCAACAATCAGAAGCATATATTCAAGAGATTGATGTAGATTTAGCAAATGGAAGCGTCCAGCTCCGCCCTTGGGGGAGTCCAGAAGTGCGAATAGAGTGTCAAGCTGCTATATACAAAGTAGAGAATTTGGATGAAGCGCGCCGTACTTTCTTGCAGCACACGGCATTTTCTATTGAAAATGGCAAACTGCGCTTTGCTATTCAGCAAAAACAAATGAAGGTAAAAGCGATTATTTATATTCCAGAAATGGAATATGAGCGGGTTAAACTCCGTATGTTTAATGGTTCAATCGATGGGGAAAGACTAAGCGTACGAGATCTAAAAGCCAAAACAGCTAATGGTACCATCCGCTTTTACGATGTAAATAGCCATTCTCTTGAAATGGAGACATCAAACGGGCATATGGAACTTTCTCGAATTTTCGCTTCGAAATGTGAGCTTGAAACAATCAATGGAACCGTTAAATTTGATGGAGATACAAAGAAAATTGACGTTCAAACATTTAACGGAGATATTGATACGTATTTAAAAGGGGAACGCATCGAAAAAGCATTTTTTAAAACAACTACGGGAAGTATTACGCTCTATACGCCGCCGCATCTCTCCGTTGATGGAGATTTGAAATCTAATTTTGGGAACTTTACATGTACACTTCCTGAGGTGGAAATAGTAGATGAGAAAAAAGAAACGGTAATGAAACAACTTCGTTTCAAAGCCAATGTCGCTTCGCCTAAAGGCTATAAATTGTTAGCTGAATCCAAAACGGGTTCAATTGTTATAAAATAGAAAACGCTTGTTTTAGTAAAAAAGTAAAGGAGATGATTAACGTGCGAAAGTTGTATCGTTCGCGAACAAATCGCAAGCTTGCGGGTGTTATCGGCGGTATTTCTCAGTATATCGGAATAGATGCTTCACTACTGCGCGTATTGTTTATCATCAGTTTATTTTTTACAGTAGGCACTCCGGTTATTTTATATATGATTTTTGTATTTTTAGTTCCAAATGAAGAAGGAGATTTCTAAAGATGTTATTGCGTGGAATCATTAGTATTTTAATCAATGCCCTCGTATTAATAGTAATCGCAGGTTATATTGACACCTTTCATTTGGAATCAGTCAGTGCAGCTATTATTGCCAGCTTGATTCTATCAATTTTGAATGTGTTTGTTAAGCCGATTTTAATTTTACTTACCCTGCCGGTGACTTTTCTTACGCTTGGCCTATTTCTATTCGTCATTAACGCCATTACGCTGATGATTACACAAAGTGTTATGGGAGATTCTTTTAATATTGACGGGTTTGGTACAGCGCTTTTAGCCTCAGTAATCATGTCGCTTCTAAATGCGCTTATTCAACGAGTGATTATTGAACCGCTTCAAAATAGAAGGTGACTTTCTTACAATATTTAATTTTCTGAAAAAGATGGTAAGGCGATGCGCCCTATGCCATCTTTTTTTTTTTCTTTTCTTTCCGTATTAATGATAAAATAAAGTGGCTAGTAGAACCAAACGCGACATAAAAGCGAGAGTTGGATATACTGTAGACATGAACAGGCATATGGCTGTTTATAAAAGGAGGATGCACGGTGGTTAAAGTACGTACAAAAGACATCATTGAGAAATTTAAATTAGAGCTTATTAGCGGAGAAGAAGGAATCGATCGCCCTATTTCAACGAGTGATATTTCACGTCCAGGTATTGAAATGGCAGGTTATTTTACATATTACCCGGCAGAACGTATCCAGCTGTTAGGTAAAACAGAACTATCATTTTTTAAACAATTAGATGATGAACAAAAAAAAGTTCGAATGGAAAAAATGTGTACAGATATCACGCCGGCTATCATTGTTTCGCGTGAAATGGATGTACCGGAAGAACTTATCGAAGCTTCAGAACGTGAATCAGTTCCTGTGCTGCGTTCAAATTTTAAAACAACGCGACTTTCCAGTCATCTAACGAATTTTCTTGAAAGCCGACTAGCACCTACTACTGCCCTGCACGGCGTATTAGTTGATATATACGGAATCGGTGTATTAATCATGGGGAAAAGTGGCGTTGGTAAAAGTGAAACAGCTCTGGAGCTTGTTAAGCGAGGACATCGCCTTGTAGCCGATGACTGTGTGGAAATCCGTCAAGAAGATCAAGACACGCTTGTAGGAAATGCGCCCGGTTTAATCGAGCATTTGCTTGAAATTCGCGGACTAGGGATCATTAATGTAATGACGTTATTCGGTGCAGGAGCTGTGCGAAGCTATAAGCGAATTTCGCTTGTTATTCAGCTAGAGACATGGGATCAGCAAAAACATTATGATCGACTTGGTTTAGAAGAAGATAAAATGAAAATTATTGATACAGACGTTACAAAAATTACATTGCCAGTACGTCCAGGACGAAACTTAGCTGTTATCATTGAAGTGGCAGCAATGAACTTCCGCTTAAAGCGTATGGGTATTAACGCAGCAGAACAATTTTCCGCGCGTCTAACAGATGTAATTGAAGAAGGAGATCGTGAAGATTTATAAGAAAGGGTGTTAACTTGTGGAAGCAACTATTCAGCCGTTAGATCGCGTTTTCCTTGAGATTGGCCCTCTAACGGTATACTGGTACGGCGTAATTATCGGTGTAGGTGTTCTGCTAGGCCTTTATATTGCAACGCGAGAAAGCGTACGAAGAGGCTTAGCAAAAGATACATTTGTTGATCTTATCTTATTTGCTGTGCCAATAGCCATTATTTGTGCACGAATTTATTATGTAGCCTTTGAATGGGGATACTATTCAAAGCATTTAAATGAAATACCTCAGATTTGGCAAGGTGGGATTGCCATTCATGGTGGCTTAATCGGAGGCGTATTAACTGCCATTGTGTATTCGAAAGTGAAAAAGATTTCATTTTGGAAGTTGGCTGATATTGCCGCGCCTAGTTTAATCCTTGGCCAAGCTATTGGGCGTTGGGGTAACTTTATGAATCAAGAGGCACATGGGGGGCCGGTGACCCGTGCTTTTTTAGAAGGATTGCACCTTCCAAATTTTATTATTAATCAAATGTATATCAACGGTACATATTATCATCCTACTTTTTTATACGAATCATTATGGGATTTTGCCGGATTTATCCTGTTGCTGGTACTTCGCCGTACTAGTCTGCGAAAAGGAGAAATTTTCTTATCTTATTTAATCTGGTACTCAGTTGGACGCTTCTTTGTAGAAGGGCTTCGCACGGATAGCTTAATGCTGACGCATACACTCAGAATCGCTCAAGTTGTTTCACTTGCACTGATTGTAATAGCCATTATTTTAATTATTATCCGTCGCGTGACGGGAATGAGTAAGCAGAGATATTTAGAGAATGAAGAAGCACAATCTAAGGCGTAAATGAAACAAGCTATAAAACTTAAACAAACTTGATCTGGTGCAAGGGAAGGAAATGAATAATGACAATTAATACGGTTTTGTTTGATTTAGATGGTACGTTAATTGATACAAATGAATTAATTATTGCCTCGTTTACTCATACGCTCAATCACTATTATCCTGAACAATATACCCGTGAAGATATTTTACAGTTTATGGGGCCGCCTTTATACGACACGTTTGTAGAAATGGATAAAACGAGAGTAAACGAAATGATTGATATGTATCGCACGCATAATCTAGCCAATCATGATTTGCTTGTTAAAGAATTTGAAGGCGTATTTGAAACAGTTAAATGGCTTCATGAACAGAATTATAAATTAGGTATTGTAACTACAAAGCAAAGGAATACGGTCATGATGGGACTTAAATTAACAAACTTAGATCAGTTCTTTGATACGATTGTCGCAATTGAAGACGTGAAAAATGCAAAGCCTCATCCTGAGCCGGTAGAAAAAGCACTAAAGCTCCTTGGCGCTAAACCTGAAGAAGCGTTGATGGTAGGAGATAACCATCACGACATCGTTTCTGGCCAAAGAGCTTACACAAAAACAGCTGGTGTTGCTTGGAGTGCAAAAGGAAGAGAACATATCGCTTCTTATAACCCTGATATTATTTTAGAAAATATGACGGATTTAATTGATATATTAAAAGGAGAACGTCAGTGAGAAAAACGATGCGCTATCCGGTTAAAGGAGCTAACTCTCTTTGGCATGTCTATAAGACTGTGCCTTTTTGGAAAGTAGTGCGCAACTTCCTCATCATTCAATGCGCTCGTTATACGCCTTTTCTTTCGATGAAAAACTGGCTGTATAAAGCGTGCTTAGGGATGAAAGTAGGGCCTCAAACATCCTTTGCCCTTATGGTGATGCTCGATATTATGTTTCCTGAAAAAATACAAGTAGGACGCAATACGGTCATTGGATACAATACAACTATTCTCGCTCATGAATATCTGATAACGGAATATCGTCTTGGAGATGTCATCATCGGGGATGAAGTGATGATTGGAGCAAATAGTACCATCCTTCCAGGTGTAACAATCGGCAACGAAGCGGTTGTAGCGGCTGGAACGGTGGTTCATAAAGATGTAGCACCCGGTTTCTTTGTTGGAGGTAACCCGATGCGTGTCATCTATACAAAAGAAGAAATGGAAAAGCGTAGGGAAGAAGAACCTAAAGCCACAACTTAGCAAGAACTAAGCTGTGGCTTTTTTTGTAAATTTGAGCAGCTGGCGGTTGACGGCTGACTTTATCGGGTGTAAACTATCAATAACTTTAATTTGTTATTTCGCTAATACATTAGTGTGATAAAGTGAAATCAACCTATCAATGGTTCCTTAAATAGATAAAATCAAGCTTAAAGGACGTGTCGGAATGTCAAAGTTATTTATGTTTGAAAAACCCCTTGGAATGAGAGATACTCTGCCTGCTCTTTTTGAAAGAAAAAAACAAGTTCGCAATCAGCTGGCAGATGAAATCAGCAGCTGGGGTTATCAATATATGGCAACGCCTACCGTGGAATACTACGAAACGGTAGGAAACGCATCAGCTATTTTAGATCAACAATTGTTTAAACTTTTAGATAAAGAAGGACATACGCTTGTGCTACGACCGGATGTAACAACGCCATTTGCACGCGTGGCCGCTTCAAAACTTTTAAATAATTCTCCTTTACGCTTAGCTTATGAAGCAAATGTATTCCGAGCTCAGCAGCGTGAGGGTGGCCGCCCGGCGGAGTTTGAACAAATAGGTGTTGAGCTGATTGGAGACGCTACGATGAGCAGCGATGCTGAAGTCATTGCCCTTATGATTGGTGCATTAAAAAGGGCGGGACTTAAATCATTTAAAGTGGCAATTGGTCACATTGGGTTTGTTAATTCGCTTTTTTTAGAAATTGTCGGAAATGAAGAACGTGCTAACGTGCTTCGCCGCTTTTTATATGAGAAAAACTACGTAGGCTATCGTAATCATGTAAAAGACTTGAATCTATCTTCTATTGATAAACAGCGTCTTCTTCAGCTGCTTAACCTGCGTGGAGATGAAAAGAAAATCGAAGAAGCGGTTGAACTAGTCGAAAACGAAGCTGGTAAAAAAGCGGCCGGTGATTTGAAAAAGCTATGGAATATGCTTGATGCGTATGGGGTAACGGACGAGATTAAAATTGATTTTAACTTAGTCAGCCATATGAGCTATTACACAGGTATTTTATTTGAAGTGTTTGCTGAAAACGTTGGTTTCCATATCGGTAATGGAGGACGGTATGACCAACTTCTTGAAAAATTTGCGTCTAAAACACCAGCTACGGGATTTGGAATTCAGCTCGATCGCTTAATTGAAGCGCTAGGGGAGGAAGTTTACGAACCTTCATTAGTATACGGTATTTTATATAGTCAAGAGCGTTTAGATGAGGCGTTAGCTTTAGCTGCTGAACAGCGCAAGCAAGGATACCGGGTAGTAACACAGGAAATTGCAGGCGTAGATGATGTTGATGTATTTACTGCACAGTTTGAAGAAGTCACGTTTCTAATTGGAAAACGAGGCAAGGGGGGACAATAATGAGTGAACTATTAACGATTGCAATGCCAAAGGGACGTATTTTTGAAGAAGCAGCTGAACTTTTGCGTCAAGCAGATTTTCAACTGCCGCCAGAATTTGACGATTCGCGCAAGCTGATTGTAGACATTCCTGAAGAGAACATGCGCTTTATTTTAGCGAAACCAATGGACGTTACTACTTATGTAGAATACGGAGTAGCGGATCTTGGTATTGCAGGTAAAGACGTAATGTTAGAGGAAGAGCGAGATGTTTATGAGCTATTGGATTTGAATATTAGTAAATGTCATCTGGCCGTTGCAGGTTTGCCTAATGCTAAAAAATCAGAAATTGCTCAAAAAGTGGCAACCAAATATCCGAATGTAGCATCTACTTATTTCCGAGAGCAAGGAGAGCAAGTAGAAATTATTAAATTGAATGGTTCGATTGAATTAGCTCCTTTAATCGGCCTTGCTGACCGGATTGTCGATATTGTATCAACCGGACAAACACTAAAAGAGAACGGACTTGTGGAATTAGAGCACATTGAAGATATTACATCACGTTTGATTGTAAACCCTGTGAGCTATCGCTTAAAAGACGAACGAATTGATGATTTAGTGAATCGCTTAGCTCAAGTGGTTCAACCTGCATAAAAGAGGTGGCATACATTGAAAATTACACGTGTAACAGAACAAGTGAGCTTAAAACGTACGATTGATCAAGGGACCAGTGCACAAAGAGAAATTGTCGTAAATATTTTAAAGCAAGTACAAGAGCAAAAAGACGAAGCTTTAAAAGGGTATACAGTCGAATTTGATGGAGTGGAGCTTTCTTCTTTGCTTGTGACAGAACAAGAAAAGAAGCGTGCTTATGAGCTGATTGATTCAGACATGCTGTCAATCATTCGTGAAGCAGCTTACAACATTCGTGACTATCACGAAAGAATGGTCGAACAGTCTTGGATGACAACAAAAGAAGATGGCACAATTTTAGGACAGAAAGTAACTCCTTTAGATGCAGTAGGTGTTTATGTACCGGGAGGTCTTGCGGCGTATCCTTCCTCTGTTTTAATGAATGTAATTCCTGCTCAAGTAGCAGGGGTAAAACGCATTGTGATGGTTTCGCCTCCAGGAAAAGACGGCGCGTTGCCTGCTGGAGTAGTTGTAGCAGCGAGTGAGCTTGGGGTCGAAGAGATTTATAAAGTAGGGGGAGCTCAAGCAGTAGGAGCACTTGCTTATGGAACAGAAACAATTAAACCCGTCGATAAAATTGTAGGGCCTGGTAATATCTTTGTTGCATTAGCTAAGAGAGAAGTATATGGCTTAGTAGACATTGACTCAATTGCTGGACCTAGTGAAATTGTCGTACTAGCAGACGATACGGCCAAGCCGAACGAAGTGGCGGCTGATTTATTATCTCAAGCAGAACATGACAAATTAGCTTCAAGTATTTTAGTTACGTCTTCTCTGAAATTAGCCGAAGCTGTTAAAGAAGAAGTAGAAAAACAAGTAGAATTTTTACCTCGTAAAGAAATTGCAAAACCTTCTATTGATAATCATGGCGCTATTTATGTGACAGGGTCATTAGAAGAAGCGATTGAAGCTGTTAATCAATTAGCTCCTGAGCATTTAGAAATTATGACTGAAAGTCCGCTTGAACTTTTAGGCTCAATTCGTCATGCCGGTGCTATTTTTCTAGGAAGATACAGTTCAGAACCTGTTGGTGATTATTTTGCGGGACCAAACCATGTTCTTCCAACCAATGGGACAGCCAAATTCTCAAGTCCTTTATCAGTTGATTCATTTGTGAAGAAGTCTAGTATCATTTCATATAGCCAGCAAGCACTTCAGAAAAATGTCTCAAAAATCGCAGCATTTGCTCGTTTAGAAGGATTAGAAGCTCATGCAAGGGCGGTTGAAGAACGTTTTAAAAAATAAGGTGAAGATGAAAAGGGAAGAGTAGAAATATTCTTTTCTTTACCTATTACATGCATAGTTGAAAGGAGTTTCACAATGAGAGAGTCAAGTATTAAACGTACAACGAACGAAACGGATATTGCATTAGCGATTGGAATTGACGGAGAAGGAAAAGCGAACATTGACACAGGCGTTCCTTTTTTAAATCATATGCTCGATTTATTTACAAAGCACGGACAGTTTAACCTTGATGTAAAAGCGGATGGAGACACGGAGATTGATGACCACCATACAACAGAAGATATCGGTATTTGTCTTGGTCAAACGTTCAAAGAAGCACTGGGTGATAAAAAAGGAATTAAACGCTATGGAAATGCTTTTGTACCAATGGATGACGCGTTGGCTCAAGTGGTAGTAGACTTAAGTAATCGTCCTCACTTTGAATTTAAAGGTGACATTCCCGCGTCTCGCGTCGGTACATTTGATACAGAACTTGTGTATGAATTTTTATGGAAATTCGCATTAGAATCTCGCATGAATGTACATGTAATCGTACACTACGGTAAAAATACACACCATATTATTGAAGCGGTATTTAAGGCATTAGCACGTGCTTTAGACGAAGCGACAACGATTGATCCGCGTGTCAAAGGCGTGCCTTCGACGAAAGGGATGTTGTAAATGATTGGAATTATTGACTATGGGATGGGGAACTTATACAGCGTGAGTAAAGCTCTTGAACGATTAAACTATGACTATATTATCTCCGCAGATCCTGCAGAACTAAGAAAAGCAAAAGGGCTGATTCTTCCTGGAGTTGGAGCATTCAAAGATGCGATGGAACAGCTGAATCAAACAAAGCTGACGGACTTTATTAAAGAAGAAGTAGCAAAAGGAATGCCGTTGCTTGGAATTTGTTTAGGTATGCAGCTATTATTTGAAGAAAGCGATGAAAACGGCATAACAAAAGGGATGGAACTGTTAAAAGGGAGAGTCGAGCGTATTCCAGGCATTACTGCTGACGGACAGACATATAAAGTTCCGCATATGGGCTGGAACTCTTTAGATTTTCATCAGCAGTCTGCCTTGCTTGATGGAATTAGTGAAGGCCACGTTTACTTTGTCCACTCTTATTACGTAAAAACAAATGACCAAGACGTGCTTTTAGCAACAAGTCCTTATGATGTTGAAGTTCCAGCGGTTGTTGGAAAAGACCACGTATTTGGTACTCAATTTCACCCTGAAAAAAGCAGTGCAATCGGAATGCAAATGTTACAAAATTATGCAAACTTCGTAGAGAAAAGGAGCCCATCGTATGAGCAAATTTGAAATATATCCAGCAATTGATATGCGCGGAGGAAAGTGCGTCCGTTTGCTTCAAGGAGATTACACAAAAGAAACGGTATACGGAGATTCCCCGGTAGATATGGCCACACAATTCGCAAGTGAAGGCGCTCAGTGGATTCATATGGTTGATTTGGACGGTGCAAAAGCGGCCAAGCGCGTGAATGATGAATTTGTGCTAGGCGTAAAAAAGAAATTAGATGTACGTGTTCAAATTGGAGGAGGCATTCGCTCAGAAGCTGATGTTGTTTACTATTTAGAGAATGGAATTGACCGCGTTATTTTAGGAAGTGCGGCTATTTCTAATCCTGAATTTGTGAAAAAAATGCTGAAGGAATATGGTGCGCGTATTGCTATCGGTATTGATGCGCGCGATGGCTACGTTGCGACAGAAGGTTGGGTTGAAACATCTACAATCAAAGCGACAGAACTAGGAAAAGAATTGGCTAATGCTGGTGCGGAAACGTTTATTTTCACCGATATCTCTACAGACGGTATGCTGTCTGGCCCAAACGTTGACGGAATTGTTGAGATGGCTAAGGCTACTGGAAAAGGTGTGATTGCATCAGGGGGAGTTAGTAAACTTGCTGATTTAGATGCATTAAAGAAACATGAAGCTGATGGGGTTATTGGTGCGATTGTAGGGAAAGCACTTTATACAAACAAGTTTACAGTAGCTGAAGCACTTCAAGAGGTGAAAGCGTAATGATTACAAAGCGAATCATTCCTTGTTTAGATGTAAAGGACGGTCGTGTTGTAAAAGGAGTTCAGTTTGTGGAACTTCGAGATGCAGGAGACCCTGTGGAGTTAGCGAAATTTTACGATGAAGAAGGCGCAGATGAATTAGTCTTTTTGGATATTTCTGCTTCTCATGAAGGACGCAAAACGATGGTGCACGTTGTAGAAGAAGTAGCGTCTCAGTTAGCAATCCCTTTTACTGTGGGTGGAGGAATTAATGCATTAGAGGATATGAAAAGAATGCTCCGTGCAGGTGCAGACAAAGTATCATTAAATACAGCTGCCGTACTCAACCCTGCACTGATTACAGAAGGGTCTGACTTCTTTGGAGCCCAGTGCATTGTAGTAGCAATCGATGCTAAGTATGATGAAAGTTTACAATCATGGCGAGTCTATACACACGGCGGCCGCAACGCAACGGATTGGGAAGTGATCGACTGGGCAAGAGAAGCAGTGAAGCGCGGTGCGGGTGAAATCTTGTTAACGAGTATGGATAAAGACGGCGAAAAGTCAGGGTTTGATTTAGCTTTAACCAAAGCAGTCAGCCAAGCGGTGAGCGTTCCTGTTATTGCCTCTGGCGGCGCAGGAAACGGTCAAGATTTTGTCGATGCGTTTGAAAAAGGAGAAGCTGATGCGGCTTTGGCAGCTTCAATCTTTCACTATAAAGAAACATCTGTAAAAGAAATTAAAAGCTATGCAAAACAACAAGGAGTGAGCATTCGATGACGATTGAAAACATTAAATTCAACAGCGATGGACTTGTGCCAGCTATTGTACAAGATGCTGTGAGCAAAGAAGTTTTAACATTGGCTTATATGAACGAAGAATCACTTCAAAAATCAATTGATACACGTGAAACATGGTTTTACAGCCGTTCTCGACAAGAGTTGTGGCACAAAGGCGCAACTTCTGGAAATACACAAAAAATTGTGAGTATGGCATATGACTGTGATGCTGATTCTCTTGTTGTAAAAGTAGAGCCTCAAGGCCCTGCTTGTCATACGGGTGCTTACAGCTGTTTTAATGAAACAATTCTTGGCGAAAACAAACAAAACGATAATCGGTTTGCCATTATTAATGAGCTAGAAGAAGTAATCGCTAAGCGTGAAGCTGAAATGCCAGAAGGAGCTTATACGACGTACTTATTTGATAAAGGCGTAGATAAAATCCTCAAAAAAGTAGGGGAAGAAGCTGGTGAAGTGATTATTGCAGCGAAAAATCGTGACCATGATGAGCTGAAGTGGGAAGTGGCAGATTTATTGTACCATGTACTTGTTTTACTTCGTGAGCAAAAGCTGCCTTTAGATGATGTCCTATCAGTATTAAGGGAGCGTCACTCTAGCTAATAGCTACATAGTGAAAGGAGATAAGGGATTGCCTCATTTTACATAAAAGAGGCAATCCCTTATCTTATTTGCGTCAAGGAACGACGGCCTGCAGGCTCCTTTTTTGAATAGAGGTATTAAACTTCTTGGCAAATGTGATATACTACGAACGTCGAAATTATCAACTTATTTGGAGGGCTTAATGGAAAAACACTCAAAAGTAATTCAAAAAATGGCACAAGTAATTCCATTTTCGCAAACGGGTGACTTCTATTTCGAAAAAGCGCTGCAGGCGTTTGAAGAAGAGGAGTCAGATAAAGCGCTCAAGTATTTAACGCGTGCAAACAAGGAAAATGCCCGTAATCCACAGCTTCTTACAAGCGTTGGAGTAGCTTTAACGGAGCGGGGAGATTATCAAGGTGCCAACGAGCTTTTCCTCCATGTGATTCATCATATGGAGGATACATTGGGAAGCTGTTACTACTATATAGCCAACAGCTATGCGCATCTTGGACTGTTTGAAGAATCACAAAAATACGCGATGTATTACATTGAGCATTTTCCAAATGGCGACCTCTTTCGATCGGCTACAGATCTGTTAGATTTACTATCAATTGATGTGGATGAAGAAGATGAAGAGCCCAAAAATCAGCTGGGTGACATGCTGATTATAAAACAAGAACAAGCAAAAAAACTGCTTGAAGAAACAAATTTTGAAGAAGCAGTAGATTTGTTAACTGAAATAATTGATGAGTATCCAGAATTCTGGTCTGCATATAATAATTTAGCGTTAGCTTATTTTTATTTAAATAAAATTGATGAGGCAATAGATTTGCTGAATGAAGTATTGGAGAATAACCCTGGAAATCTTCATGCGTTATGCAATCAGCTTATTTTCTATTATTATTGCCATAAGCATAAAGAAGTTGAGGAGCTTACAGACGGGCTTAGCCGAGTTTATCCGATGTCATTTGAACACCGATATAAGCTTGGAGCAACATTTGCATTGATTGGTCAATACAGGCTATCTTACAAATGGTTAAAAAAGCTTTATACACAAGGGTTTCAAGGAGACAACTCATTTCATTATTGGCTCTCATATGCTTCTTACTATACTGGACGTGAAGCGTTCGCTAAAGAAATGTGGAAGCTGGCATTGGAAGACGTTCCTGATAAAGAAGGAGAGGAGCCTTGGCGCCTTAGTCAGAAAGCTGCGAAGGTTTTTCAATCGAAAGTGGATTTTACAGCGAAAAAGAAGTGTGCAACAAAAAACGTTCATGATCAGCTTTACAGCTTGTATATGGCGAAGAAGCTTCCTGAACAACAGCGTCTGCTTCTTTTAGAAGAAATCAAGTCGTCTATACATATGAGTACACTTTTAGATGAAGTATATACGTATGTATGGCAGGATAAACATCATGTGATTTTTGAGGTGGCAGATGTTATTGAACTGGAGATGGAATCACAGACTGAAAGTGATACCCAGGACCTTTTAAGCTTTTGGTTCTATGTATACGTACAGGTATATAAACAATCCTATGATTTTCAACATGTGAATGTAAATGCATGGGCTGCAGCCGTCACATATATATGGGCGAAAGAAAAAAAACAGTCTATTACTCAAGCCGATGCGGCAAAACAATATTCCATTTCCGCGGCAACAGTTAGAAGATACAGTAAGATTGTGAATGCGTTATTAAATTGAGCAAAAAAATAGACGATAATAGTAAGGACATATTACGATAGTGATAACGAAAGAATTATCCATAAATTTGGAATCAACTACGAAGAAATTTCCTAAAAGGAGTGTAAAGAAATGACAGAAGAAAAAATCTATGATGTCATTATTATTGGGGCAGGCCCAGCAGGTATGACTGCTGCTGTATATACATCTCGTGCAGATCTATCAACACTAATGATTGAACGCGGAATTCCAGGCGGTCAAATGGCTAATACGGAAGATGTAGAAAACTATCCAGGTTACGATCATATCCTTGGTCCAGACCTTTCAAACAAAATGTTTGAGCATGCAAAAAAATTCGGTGCTGAATATGCGTACGGTGATATTAAAGAAATCATCGACGGAGAAGAATACAAAACTGTTCGTGCAGGCAGCAAAGAATATAAAACACGTTCAGTAATCATTGCTACTGGTGCTGAATATAAAAAATTAGGCGCGCCAGGAGAAAAAGAGCTAGGCGGCCGTGGCGTATCTTATTGCGCTGTATGTGATGGCGCATTCTTTAAAGGCAAAGAGCTGGTCGTTGTAGGTGGTGGAGACTCTGCGGTTGAAGAAGGCGTATATTTAACACGCTTTGCAACAAAAGTAACAATTATTCACCGACGCGATGAGCTTCGTGCACAGAAAATCCTACAACAGCGTGCATTTGACAACGAAAAAGTTGATTTTATCTGGAATACAACGGTCAAAGAAGTAAATGAAAAAGACGGTAAAGTAGGCGGCGTAACGTTAGTAGATACCAAAACAGGTGAAGAGCGTGAATTCGGTGCGGACGGCGTATTCATTTATGTTGGAATGGTTCCACTAACAAAACCATTCGAAAGCCTAAACATTACGAACAAAGAAGGATATATTGAAACGAACGAGCAAATGGAAACAAAAGTACCAGGTGTGTTCGCGGCTGGAGACGTTCGTGAAAAAGCTCTTCGTCAAATTGTAACAGCTACAGGTGATGGAAGTATTGCTGCTCAAGCGGCTCAGCACTATGTAGAAGAGCTAAAAGAAAAGTTAAAAGCTATTCAGCAATAAGGCTGAAATCAACCTTTTACAAAACGTAATTCGGTTTTAACTGTTCTGTAACACCTGTGAAACATTGATGGGGTACTATATAAATAGTAATTGACCCCCTTTTATAAAATATATGTATGTCGGGCATAGGACGTGTTCCTATGCCTCTTTTTTTTTGACTATAACAGATGGAATTCATGTATATAACAGCAAGGGGATATTTTCAGAAAATTTAGTAATAGTTAGTTCATCTCCGTTGTGAGAGAAGTTTGTTTCGTAGTATAATAAAAGAAAATGTCAGTATACATACAATGAGGTGGAAAAAATGCAAAGGGTCACAAATTGTGTATTAATGAAAGATGATAAAGTATTGTTGCTTCAAAAGCCAAGAAGAAACTGGTGGGTGGCCCCGGGTGGGAAAATGGAGCAAGGAGAATCTGTAAAAGACTCTGTTGTAAGAGAATTTCGTGAAGAAACAGGAGTTTATTTAAAAAACCCCACTGTAAAAGGTATCTTTACTTTTACGATGAAAGAAAACGACCAAATTTCATCTGAGTGGATGATGTTTACTTTTTTTGCTACAGATTTTGATGGGACAAATGTGCTAGAATCAGAAGAAGGCAAACTCGGTTGGCATAATTTGAGTGAAGTAAGTGAATTGCCGATGGCACCGGGAGATCATCACATTATCGATTATGTAGCAAAAGGATCGGGTGTTATTTACGGCAACTTTACGTATACAACGGATTTCGAGTTATTATCTTATCGAATTGATCCTTGTTAATGTTAAATAGACATGTATGCATAGATTGAGGGGGATGGAAAATGAGTACTGGGTCTGTAAGCGATATTCAATTAGTGATTATTACTGGAATGTCAGGTGCAGGAAAAACAGTAGCAATTCAGAGTTTTGAAGATTTAGGGTTCTTTTGTGTAGATAATTTACCCCCTACATTGCTACCGAAATTTTTAGAACTCATGAAAGAGTCAGGGAATAAAATGAATAAAGTTGCTCTTGTTATGGATTTGCGAGGCAGAGAGTTTTTTGAAAGCCTATTTGAAGCATTAGATAACATGAGTGAAACAACGTGGGTCACGCCACAAATTTTATTTTTAGATGCGAAAGATTCTGTATTGGTGACGCGCTACAAAGAAACGAGACGTTCACATCCGCTAGCTCCTTCAGGTTTACCGTTAGAAGGAATTGGGATGGAAAGAGAGCTATTAGAGGAGTTAAAAGGAAGAGCTCAGCTTATTTACGAGACGTCAGAGTTAAAGCCAAGAGAGCTTAGAGAAAAGATTTTAACTCAGTTTTCTTCGCATGCTTCACAAGTTTTTACTGTTAATGTGATGTCGTTTGGTTTTAAATACGGAGTGCCAATTGACGCTGATTTAGTCTTTGATGTGCGCTTTTTGCCGAATCCTCACTACATTGACCATATGCGTCCTAAAACAGGGCTTGAAGAAGAGGTTTCTTCTTACGTATTAAAATGGACGGAAACTCAAAAGTTCATTGAAAAAGTAGTAGATTTACTTTCGTTTATGCTTCCACAGTACAAGCGAGAAGGTAAAAGCCAGCTGGTCATTGCTATAGGATGCACAGGCGGACAGCATCGCTCCGTCACATTAGCTGAATATCTAGGCCACCATTTCCAGAATGAATACAAAACTCATATTTCTCATCGTGACATTGAGAGGAGAAAGGAAAATCATAGATGAGCAGTGAACAGCTTCCAAAAGTTGTCGTCATTGGGGGAGGAACGGGCTTACCAGTGCTGTTAAGAGGGTTAAAGGAATACCCTCTTGATCTTACAGCCATCGTAACCGTAGCAGACGACGGGGGAAGTTCTGGCCGATTGCGCGATGAACTTGAAATCCCTGCTCCTGGTGATATTCGAAATGTGCTAGTTGCTTTATCTGATGTAGAGCCACTAGTTGAAGAGCTTTTTCAGCATCGATTTGATACAGGAAATGAGCTTACAGGCCATTCTCTTGGCAATTTATTGCTTGCAGCTATGACGTCTATTACTGGCGATTTTGTGCATGCTATACGAGAAATGAGCAAAGTACTAAATGTCAGAGGCAAAGTACTTCCGGCAGCTAATCAAAGTGTTGTGCTGCATGCGGAGATGCAAGATGGTTCTATTGTAACAGGTGAATCTAAAATTCCAGAAGTCAATAAAAAAATTAATAAGGTATTTTTATCGCCTGCCGATGTGAAACCGCTTGTCGAGACAATAAAAGCTATTCGACGTGCCGATTTAATTGTATTGGGGCCCGGAAGTCTTTATACAAGTATTTTGCCGAATTTACTGGTGCAAGATATTTGTAATGAGCTTTGTTCGACAAAAGCAAAGAAAGTGTACGTATGCAACGTAATGACGCAGCCAGGCGAGACGTTAGGGTTTAAAGCGAGTGATCATATTAAAGCGCTTTACAATCATATGCCGTGTGCATTTTTAGATGCGATTATCGTCAATAATGCACCTATCCCAGCACCATTGAAAAAGAAATATCAAGTAGAGCAGGCTCAGCCTGTAGAATATGATCGTGAAGTATTGCTAAAATTAGGGTTAGAAGTAATTGAAGATCAAATTATTCAGTATGACGGCAGCGTAATTAGGCATGATACAAAAAAAGTCGCAAAGCTTGTGTATTCTATGCTTACATCGCTGCAAGGTAAAGCGAATACGGGTGTTTAACAATATTTTCGTATGTAGATTGGAGGTGAAGTTATGTCATTTGCATCAGAAACAAAAAAAGAGTTAACGAATTTAGAAGTTAAAGATTGCTGTGCAAAAGCAGAGCTTTCTGCATTAATTCGAATGAATGGTTCACTTTCCTTTTCGAATAAAAAATTCACGGTTGATGTTCAAACAGAAAATGCAGCGATTGCTCGGCGCATTTATGTCTTGCTTAAGAAAATTTATGATGTGTCAGTAGAACTGCTTGTGCGCAAGAAGATGCGTTTGAAGAAAAACAATGTGTATATTGTTCGATTAGTAGAAAAAACGAGAATGCTTTTGGAAGACTTAAAAATTGTAGAAGAAGGATTCACGTTTACACATCGTATTTCACCAGAGCTAGTACAAAAGAAATGCTGTAAGCGATCCTACTTAAGAGGCGCATTTTTAGCTGGCGGTTCTATTAATAACCCAGAGACATCATCGTACCATCTTGAAATCTTTTCATTGTATGAAGAGCATAATGAGGCTTTATGCAATTTAATGAACGAATTTCAATTGAATAGTAAAACACTAGAGCGGAAAAAGGGCTACATCAACTATTTGAAAGAAGCGGAAAAAATTACGGAATTTCTAAATATTATCGGAGCTCATAACGCCCTTTTACGGTTTGAGGATGTAAGAATCGTCCGAGATATGCGGAATTCTGTTAATCGCTTAGTTAATTGTGAAACAGCTAACTTAAATAAAACGATTGGAGCAGCTATTCGTCAAGTGGAAAACATTCGTTATATTGATGAAACAGCTGGACTAGACATCTTACCAGAAAAGCTAAGAGAAATTGCTCGTTTGCGCGTGGAATACCAAGATGTTACGTTAAAAGAGCTTGGTGAGATGGTATCTGGAGGTCAAATTAGCAAATCGGGCATTAACCATCGTTTGCGTAAAATTGACCAAATAGCAGACAAGCTTCGCGCCGGTCAGCCAGTCACATAAGGGGAATTGCAAGGGGGAGGATTTTATCATGGAAAAACAAGTAGAAGTAAAATTAAAAACGGGATTACAAGCTCGTGTTGCAGCACTATTCGTGCAAGAGGCAACTCGTTTTACATCCGATGTGTACTTGAAGAAAGATGAGAAAGTAGTCAATGCTAAAAGTATCATGGGGTTAATGAGCTTAGCGATTAATAATGGTTCGCTTATTACGCTTATCGTTGAAGGGGTAGATGAAAAAGAAGCAATGGATGCGTTAGTAGCTTACGTAGAGAACGATGCATAAAAAAACCTTTCCCACAATGGGAAAGGTTTTTTTCTTATTTAGGATCGTTTTCTAATACTTTGTCAATTAGACCGTATTCTAAAGCGCGCTCAGCAGTCATGAAATTATCACGATCTGTATCACGTTGTAGCACTTCTAACGGTTGACCTGTACGCTCAGCTAAGATTGAATTTAGTTTTTCGCGTAAGAATAGAATACGTTTTGCCGCAATTTCGATTTCAGTAGCTTGTCCTTGAGCACCGCCAAGAGGTTGATGAATCATTACTTCACTGTTTGGAAGAGCAAAACGTTTGCCCTTTTCACCAGCAGCCAGTAAGAAAGCACCCATTGATGCAGCCATACCGATACAAATTGTAGAGACTTTTGGTTTAATGAATTGCATCGTATCGTAGATAGCCATTCCAGCTGTAATAGAGCCACCTGGACTGTTGATATAAAGTGAGATATCTTTTTCTGGGTCTTCAGCAGCTAAGAATAGAAGCTGAGAAACGATTGAGTTAGCTACATTATCGTCAATAGCACTACCCAAAATAATAATGCGGTCTTTTAATAAACGTGAATAAATGTCATAAGCACGTTCACCACGGTTTGTTTGTTCAATAACTGTAGGAATTAAGTTCATATTAAATTCCTCCTTAACAAGAATAATTTGTTATGTACCTATAATACACGTATGGTCAATAAAGGTCAAACAAAAGAACCTCTACTACACATATTCGCTTAAAAGACTATGTATTCCTCTTTGACATTATTAAAATTTTTCCCGCTTCTAAAAAAAATAAACGTAGGATTCTATTGAAAAGAGAAGTTTTCTCTCCTATAATGGAAGTTGTGATAAATATGCCCTCGTAGTGTAGTGGATAGCACAAGAGATTCCGGTTCTCTTAGGGTGGGTTCGAATCCTGTCGAGGGCGTCTTAAAACGTTGCAGATTACGCAACGTTTTTTATTTTGAGTAAAAAGGCTCATCTTCTCAAAAAATAATATTTATTTTTCTCCTGTAGCCCTTTATACGCGCAAGGAAGCAAGAAATTAATTCCATTGTACCGGTTGCGGAATTTGTCAGAATACTATAAAACAGTATATAAGGAAAAGAAACACGGAGGAGGAATAAATATGAAATATATGAACAAATTTTTCATTGTCAGTGTATCGGTAGCGCTATTACTATCTGCATGCGGGACGAACGAGGATTCTGCTCAGTCGAAGTCTAATGATCAAACAGAAAATGTTCAGAAGGATATGGTTTCCAAATCTGATCAAACATCGGGCGCTGAAAAAGAAGAGACGAAAAAAGATGCTGATTCTTCCGAGGCCTCAACCAAACCTTCAGGAAATCAGTTAGCAACTAGCGGAACAGCGGAAGATGAACAGTCAACCTCTTCTCAAGAAACAAAACTAACAAAAAGCCCAGAGCAAGACTATTCTATCCAAGTAATGGACGGCTATAAACTAACGGGTGAAGAACCAGGAAAAGATGCATTAGTATTAACTTTAGATGATTCTCAATTTATGCGTATAGAGATGCTTTCATCAGAAACATCGATGGACGATGCTGCTCAATCTGTTAAACAAACGGCAACAGCAGTTAATAAGAATGCAGCAGAGAAAAAGAATCTTGAAGAGGATGGAATCTTCAAAGATTCTGTTTGGTATGAAGCGAATTCTGGAGATCATACGGTGAATGCTGTGTTAGTTAAAGGAAAGAAGCCAATGAAGCTAACTATCTTTACGAAAAATAACAAAGAAAACTTAGACAAGTTCATGCAAATGGCAAAAACCATTCAATAAGCGATTATTCCACTATTATACAAATGCAGATAATTCGACATGACGAAGAAAAATTCATGTCGAATTATTACTCGTACCATATAGTCGGTGCCAATTATAATGAAAAGTTATAAAGGTGTATAGCTCTATTACTTTTTTGATGGTTCGTAATAAAATATAGAATGAACCGCTTCGTTAACAAGAGTTGACGGAGATTTTTTGATGAAAAAATTACGTATAAAAAATAGTTCTGTATTCTTTGAAAGCGTTTTTATAGTAAAATAGATAAAGGGGAGGGGAGAAATAATGGAGATTGGATTATTTCAGCAGCAGTCGTTAAAGCTGACGATGTCAAAAGAATTATCACAAGCTATTTCTCTTTTACAATATTCATCAATGGATATTGTAGCGTTTTTACATGAGCAGGCGCTTCAAAATCCGCTTATAGATTTTTCAGAGCTGCCCGTCTATACATCTCACAATCAAAAAAATCATGCAACTTCTGATTCAACAGATTATATGAGCAGTATACCGGCTCCTAAAGAAACGCTGTACGAACATTTAATGAATCAAGCCGCATTATTAAAATTAGATGAATGTGAGCAGGCAGCCGTTGAGTTTGTTATTCATAGTCTAGACGATGCCGGCTATTTGCACGATGAGTTAGTCATACTTGCTAACCAGCTTGGCCAAAGTCAGGAGCAGGTTGAAAAGGCTCTTCAATTTGTGCAGCAGATGGACCCTGCAGGAGTAGGAGCGAGAAGTTTACAAGAGTGTTTAATGCTTCAATTAAAAAGAAGTAATCAGTGGACGGAAAAAATAGAGCAAATTTTGACACATCACTTTGAAGAATTTGCGTATAAAAAATGGATGAAGATTTCAAAGTTATGTCAAATCTCACTTGAAGATCTTCAACAGTTACATGAACAGATCAAAAAGTTAAATCCTCGTCCCGGCTCATTTTATATGAAGTCCAATGAACGATTCATTGTCCCGGATTTTATTGTGAAAATTGAAGATGGAAATGTCGTTGCTTATGCAAATGAGGATTTGGAACCTCGTCTTTCAGTGAATGAACAATACAAACTTCAGCTGAAAAATAGGCAGAACCAAGAGATGTTCTCTTATTTGCAAGAGAAATACCGTGAGTTCCAATGGATTATGAAAAGCTTACACACACGAAAAGACACATTAAACGCATTAATGAACACCTTACTAGTTGAACAAGAAGCCTTTTTTAAAAAGGGTCCTTCGTATTTGAAGCCTTTAACGATGAAGGAAGTCGCTGAACAAACGTCTGTACATGAATCAACGATTAGCCGTGCTACTCGGCACAAATATATTCAAACGCCCTTTGGCACCTTTTCAATGAAATCTTTTTTCTCAACTAGTATTCAACTTGGCAACAACGAAGCGACCTCTACAACTCACGTAAAAGAGCTGCTTAAAAAGCTAGTATCGGAAGAAAACAAGCAGCGTCCGCTTTCAGATCAGCAGTTAGCTAACGTCTTGCAAAGCGATTATAACGTTAATATTTCAAGACGAACGGTAGCCAAATATCGAGATCAATTAAACGTTTTGCCGTCCAGTCAACGAAAACTTTTTGTCACGCAGTAAAGGAGTGGGGACGTGGAAGTTATACTGTATACCAAAAATGGGTGTCACTTATGCGATGATGCAAAGGATTTGTTTGTAGAGATGCAGTCTGAGTTTTCCTTTCAGCTTATTGAACGAGATATTTACAAAAACGATGAGTGGCTGGAAAAGTATCACCTTGCGATTCCTGTAGTAGAAATGGATGGAGAAGAAGTGGAATACGGAAAAATAACAGGTATTCCATTAAGAAAACGCTTACTTTTAAAAATAGGCAACACATGAGTTGAATAAAGGATTCACTCCTGTTAGAATAGATCTTGTAGCAGGGTGAATTTTTTTTGCGCAAGGTGGGACATAATATGTCTATACGGGACAAAAAGTGTCCAGCAAGTTTATGCCTTAAGGGGATTTTAACATGCGTTCTTTAATAGAAGTACAACGAAAATTATTACCTGAACTTCTCTCAGTTATGCAAAAGCGCTATCAAATCTTGCAATACATACGTTTAATGCAACCGATTGGTCGCAGAAACTTAGCTGTAAGCCTTGGGCTAACAGAGCGTGTGTTACGAAGCGAAGTAACATTCTTAAAAGAACAAGATTTGATTGACATTTACCCTAGTGGGATGACACTTACAAATGAGGGAGAATTGCTTCTAGCTGAATTAGAAGAGGTAATGAAGGAAGTTTCAGGACTTCGATTATTGGAAACAACATTAAAAGAGGCGTTTTCTTTATCAGAAGTTGTTGTTGTATCTGGAGATAGTGATCAGTCTCCTTGGGTCAAAAATGAAATGGGTCGAGCATCTGTTTCGTGTATCAAGGAGCGCCTTGTTGGTAAAAAAAATACCGTTGCTGTTACAGGTGGTACAACGCTTGCCGCTGTTGCCGAAATGATGACGCCTGATTCAAAACACCCTGATGTACTTTTTGTGCCTGCTCGCGGAGGGCTAGGGGAAAATGTACAAAACCAAGCAAACACGATTTGTGCTAAGATGGCTGAAAAGTCCATGAGTCACTATCGCTTGCTTCATGTTCCAGATCAGCTTAGTGATGAAGCATACCGATCTATTATCGGTGAACCATCTATTAAAGATATGCTTCATTTAATTAAGTCCGCTGGTATGGTTGTTCACGGAATAGGAGACGCTATGACAATGGCAGAACGCCGTAAAACACCACGAGCTGACTTAGAAAAAGTGAAAAATGGACATGCTGTAGGTGAGGCATTTGGATACTATTTTAATCATCAAGGCGAAGTTGTTCATAAAGTTAAAACAGTTGGCATACAACTCGATGATTTAAAGAACAATAAATGTGTTATTGCTGTTGCAGGAGGTTCATCAAAAGCAAAGGCAATTAAAGCGTTTATGCAACAAGCGCATGATTCGATTCTCATTACAGATGAAGGCGCCGCAAAAGAGTTAGTAAGGGATTTTAATTAATCCCTCATATAAAAAATACTTTTTACATTCAAGGAGGAAATACCCATGGCAGTAAAAATTGGTATTAACGGATTTGGTCGTATCGGCCGTAACGTATTCCGTGCAGCTTTAAAAAATGATAACGTTGAAGTAGTAGCAATTAACGACTTAACAGATGCTAACATGCTTGCTCACCTTTTAAAATATGATTCTGTACACGGAAAATTAGATGCAGAAGTAGTAGTAGATGGTAGCAACTTAGTAGTAAACGGTAAAACAATCGAAATCTCTGCTGAACGTGACCCAGCTCAATTATCTTGGGGCAAACAAGGCGTAGAAATCGTTGTTGAATCTACTGGGTTCTTCACAAAACGCGCTGACGCTGCAAAACACTTAGAAGCAGGAGCTAAAAAAGTAATTATCTCTGCTCCAGCATCTGACGAAGATATCACAATTGTAATGGGTGTTAACGAAGACAAGTACGATGCAGCTAACCACAATGTAATTTCAAACGCTTCTTGTACAACTAACTGCTTAGCGCCATTTGCTAAAGTGTTAAACGACAAGTTCGGTCTTAAACGCGGAATGATGACAACAGTTCACTCTTACACAAACGACCAACAAATCTTAGACTTACCACATAAAGATTACCGTCGTGCTCGTGCAGCTGCTGAAAACATCATCCCAACTTCAACTGGTGCTGCTAAAGCTGTATCTCTAGTATTACCTGAATTAAAAGGTAAATTAAACGGTGGAGCTATGCGTGTTCCAACTCCAAACGTTTCTTTAGTAGACTTAGTTGCTGAACTTGACAAAGAAGTAACTGTTGAAGATGTAAACAACGCTCTTAAAGAAGCTGCTGAAGGCGATCTTAAAGGTATCCTTGGTTACAGCGAAGAGCCACTAGTATCTGGTGACTACAACGGTAACATCAACTCTTCTACAATCGATGCATTATCTACAATGGTAATGGAAGGTAACATGGTTAAAGTTATCTCTTGGTACGATAATGAGAGCGGATATTCTAACCGTGTAGTAGACCTTGCTCAATACATCGCTGCTAAAGGACTATAAGAATAACTTAAAAATCGCTTCTATTTTATTCAATAAGACAGAAATCGACTAGACTTTCTTTTTTTATTGGATATCTGAAAATAGAACGACTATAATAAGACTTGCTAAGGAAGAGAGGGGCATACCCCCTCTTCCTTGATTTATGTATTGGCTTCTACATGAAAACGCGTCATAAGCAGCTAACTGGAGTTTCACTTTATATAGAAAGGCGCCAATATATAAAATGAAATGTGCGTTGGTTTGTGGATTGATGATTACATAGAAGCCTACTTGCTTAGTACCATAAATACTTAAGGAGGCCTTTTAACGATGAACAAAAAAACGTTGAAAGACATCGATGTAAAAGGAAAGCGAGTATTTTGTCGCGTAGACTTTAACGTACCAATGAAAGACGGAAAAGTAACAGACGAAACTCGTATTCGTGCAGCTATTCCTACTATTCAATATTTAGTAGAACAAGGTGCAAAAGTAATTTTAGCTAGCCATCTTGGACGTCCAAAAGGCGAAGTTGTTGAAGAGTTACGTCTAAATGCTGTTGCAGAACGTTTACAAGCTCTTCTTGGTAAAGATGTTGCAAAAGCTGACGAAGCTTTTGGTAAAGAAGTAAAGAAAACAATCGACGGCATGAGCGAAGGCGATGTTTTAGTACTTGAAAACGTACGTTTTTACCCAGGCGAAGAGAAAAACGATCCTGAATTAGCAAAAGCATTTGCTGAATTAGCAGATGTATACGTAAACGATGCATTCGGTGCAGCTCACCGTGCGCATGCTTCAACAGAAGGAATTGCTCACCATATTCCAGCAGTAGCAGGTTTCTTAATGGAAAAAGAGCTTGATGTGCTATCAAAAGCATTATCAAACCCAGAACGTCCATTTACTGCAATCGTTGGTGGAGCAAAAGTTAAAGACAAAATCGGTGTAATTGACCACTTACTTGATAAAGTAGATAACTTAATCATCGGTGGAGGACTTTCTTACACATTTATTAAGGCACTAGGCCATGAAGTAGGTAAATCACTTCTTGAAGAAGACAAGGTTGAACTTGCAAAATCTTTCATGGAAAAAGCTAAGAAAAACGGGGTAAACTTCTACATGCCAGTGGACGTGGTAGTAGCAGATGACTTCTCAAATGATGCTAATACTCAAGTTGTATCAATTGAAAACATTCCAAGCGATTGGGAAGGCTTAGACGCGGGACCGAAAACGCGTGAAATCTATGCTGACGTAATCAAAAACTCTAAGTTAGTTATTTGGAATGGACCAATGGGTGTATTTGAATTAGACACATTTGCTAACGGAACAAAAGCAGTAGCGGAAGCTTTAGCAGAAGCAACTGACACATATTCAGTAATCGGTGGAGGAGACTCTGCAGCAGCTGTTGAAAAATTCGACTTAGCTGATAAAATGAGCCATATTTCTACAGGTGGCGGTGCGTCACTAGAGTTTATGGAAGGTAAAGAACTTCCAGGCGTAGTTGCATTAAACGATAAGTAAGTTTATGTTTCAGTAAGACGGAGGACCGACCTGACGACTGATAATATAAACAATTATCAAGCAGCGAAGAAGAATGACCAAGAGATAAAAGGGACCGAATCACTTTTAACAGCACCCTCTTGGACATCTAACGCGTGAAGGGAAAACCCACAATAAACAAAGGACGGTGTTATACATGCGTAAACCAATTATTGCAGGAAACTGGAAAATGAACAAAGTACTTTCTGAAGCAACTAGCTTTATTGAAGAAGTAAATGGAGCAGTACCATCTCCTGAAAGCGTAGATTCAGTAGTATGTGCACCTGCATTATTTTTAGATCGTTTAGTAGAAGCGACTAAAGGCACAGACTTAAAAATTGGTGCACAAAACATGCACTTTGAAGAAAACGGTGCGTTCACTGGAGAAGTGAGCCCTGTTGCTTTAGCAGACCTAGGTGTGAACTATGTAATTTTAGGACACTCTGAGCGTCGTGAAATGTTTGCTGAAACGGACGAAACAGTAAACCAAAAAACAATTGCTGCATTCAAACATGGTTTAACACCAATCGTTTGCTGCGGTGAAACAAACGAAGAGTACGAGCAAGATCAAACAAAAACAGTTGTAGCTAATCAAGTACAAAAAGCATTAGCTGGTCTAACTGATGAGCAAGTAAAGCAAACAGTTATCGCATATGAGCCAATCTGGGCAATCGGTACAGGTAAATCTTCAACTGCTGAAGGTGCAAACGAAGTTTGTGCATACATCCGTAGCGTTGTTGCAGAACAATTCTCTCAAGATGTTGCAGATGCTGTACGCATTCAATATGGCGGTAGCGTAAAACCTGCTAATATTAAAGAATACATGTCTCAATCAGACATTGACGGGGCTTTAGTAGGTGGAGCAAGCTTAGAAGCAGATTCTTTCTTACAGCTTTTGGAGGCTGGTAAGTAATGAGTAAAAAGCCAGTAGCATTAATCATCTTAGATGGTTTTGCATTACGCGATGAAGATAAAGGTAATGCGGTAACACATGCGAAAAAACCAAACTTCGACCGTTTCTGGAACGAGTATCCTCATGCTACACTTCAGGCATCTGGAGAAGCTGTAGGCTTACCAGAAGGCCAAATGGGTAACTCTGAAGTAGGTCACTTAAACATCGGCGCAGGCCGAGTTGTGTACCAAAGCCTAACTCGTGTAAACGTCGCAATTCGTGAAGGCGAGTTTGAACAAAATGAAACGCTTCTAGCAGCTGTAAAACACGCAAAAGAAAAAGGTACAAACCTTCATCTTTTCGGGCTTTTATCTGATGGCGGTGTACACAGTCACATTGATCATCTGTATGCATTATTGCGTTTAGCTAAGAGTGAAGGCTTAGAAAAAGTCTACATTCATGGCTTCTTAGACGGTCGTGACGTAGCACCTCAATCTGCTGAAACGTATTTAAAAGAACTTAATGAAAAAATTGAAGAGTACGGCGTTGGTGAAATTGCAACACTTTCAGGACGTTACTACTCAATGGACCGCGACAAACGCTGGGAGCGCGTAGAGAAATCATACCGCGCAATGGTGTATGGCGAAGGTCCATCATATACAAGTGCTGAAGAGTGCGTAAAAGATTCATATGAAAATGGAATCTATGATGAATTCGTTTTACCTTCTGTTATTACAAAAGAAGACGGATCGCCAGTTGCGACAATTCAAGACGAAGATGCAGTAATTTTCTACAACTTCCGTCCGGATCGCGCAATTCAAATTTCAAATACGTTTGCAAACGAAGATTTCCGTTCATTTGATCGCGGTGAGAAACATCCGAAAAACTTACATTTTGTATGTTTAACTCACTTTAGCGAAACAGTTGACGGATATGTAGCGTTTAAGCCAATTAACTTAGATAATACGCTTGGTGAAGTGTTATCTCAAAATAACTTAAAGCAGCTTCGTATTGCTGAAACAGAAAAATATCCTCACGTAACGTTCTTTATGAGCGGTGGACGTGAAGCAGAGTTTCCTGGTGAAACGCGTATCTTAATCGATTCACCAAAAGTAGCAACATATGACTTGAAACCTGAGATGAGTGCTTATGAAGTGACGGACGCGTTGCTTGCAGAAATTGAAGGCGACAAGCAAGATGCTATTTTATTAAACTTTGCAAATCCTGATATGGTAGGTCATTCAGGTATGTTAGAACCAACGGTAAAAGCAATTGAAACAGTAGATGAGTGCTTAGGCAAAATTGTAGATGCAATTTTAGCTAAAGGTGGTACAGCAATCATCACAGCAGACCATGGTAATGCTGATGAAGTGATTACGCTTGAAGGTAATCCAATGACGGCTCATACAACGAATCCTGTTCCAGTAATCGTAACAAAACAAGGCTTAGAGCTTCGTGAAGACGGTATTTTAGGAGATTTGGCTCCTACAATGCTAACCCTTCTAGATGTAGCACAGCCAAGAGAAATGACAGGTAAAACATTAATTAAATAATTGAATTATAAAGGAGAGTTTTAAAATGCCAGCAATTCTTGACATTTATGCACGCGAAGTATTAGATTCTCGCGGTAACCCAACAGTTGAAGTTGAAGTATATACTGAATCAGGCGCTTTCGGACGCGCTCTAGTACCAAGTGGTGCTTCTACTGGTGAATATGAAGCAGTAGAATTACGCGATGGTGACAAATCTCGCTACCTAGGTAAAGGTGTATTAAAAGCAGTAGAAAACGTAAATGAAATTATCGCTCCTGAATTAGTAGGTATGGACGTAACTGATCAAATCGGTATCGACCGCCTTATGATCGAACTAGACGGAACTGAAAACAAAGGTAAATTAGGTGCTAATGCTATTCTTGGTGTATCTATGGCAGTAGCTCACGCAGCAGCTGACTTTGTAGGTCTTCCATTATACCGTTACCTTGGTGGATTCAACGCGAAGCAATTACCAACTCCAATGATGAACATCATCAACGGTGGTTCTCATGCTGATAACAACGTTGACTTCCAAGAATTCATGATCCTACCTGTAGGAGCTCCTACATTCAAAGAAGCAATCCGTATGGGTGCTGAAGTATTCCACGCCTTAAAATCTGTTTTAGCTGCTAAAGGCTTAAACACAGCTGTAGGTGACGAAGGTGGCTTCGCTCCTAACTTAGGTTCTAACCGTGAAGCATTAGAAGTAATCGTAGAAGCGATTACAAAAGCTGGTTATGAAGCTGGTAAAGACATCCAACTAGGTATGGACGTAGCTTCTTCTGAGTTCTTCAACAAAGAAACTGGTAAATATGACTTAGCAGGCGAAGGCCGTACAGGCGTAACTTCTGCTGAAATGGTAGATTTCTACGAGCAGTTAGTTAACGAATTCCCAATCGTTTCAATCGAAGACGGTTTAGACGAAAATGACTGGGATGGTCACAAGCTATTAACTGAGCGCATCGGTAACAAAGTACAGCTTGTTGGTGACGATCTATTCGTAACGAACACGAAAAAACTTGCTCAAGGTATTGAACAAGGCGTAGGTAACTCTATCCTTATCAAAGTTAACCAAATTGGTACGTTAACTGAAACGTTTGAAGCTATCGAAATGGCTAAACGTGCTGGTTACACAGCAGTAGTTTCTCACCGTTCTGGTGAAACTGAAGATGCAACAATTGCTGATATCGCTGTTGCAACAAATGCTGGCCAAATTAAAACTGGTTCTATGAGCCGTACAGACCGTATTGCAAAATACAACCAATTACTACGCATCGAAGACGAGCTAGGTGTTCTAGCTGTATACGATGGTGCTAAATCTTTCTACAACTTAAAAAAATAAGTTGAAATCATAAAAAACGGATGACGATTGTCATCCGTTTTTTTACGTTAAAATCCCGTGTATTTCGCTGTCATTACTTGTATGAGAGGGTTTTTTATGATAAATTAGCCTTAGCGTAGTGCGCGTACTTTATCCCCGGTAATGCCAATCAGAAGGGATGAAGAAAACCCGCTGATTGACTATTACTTGGTGTAGGAGGTGTGTCTTAGTGCATACATTGCTGATTACTTTACTAGTGATTGTTTCAATTGCATTGATTGTTGTGGTCGTTTTACAATCAAGCAAAACTACTGGATTATCTGGAGCTATTTCCGGTGGAGCTGAAACATTATTTGGAAAACAAAAAGCACGTGGAATTGACTTAGTTTTACACCGTTTGACAGTAGTGTTATCTATCTTGTTTTTTGCGTTAACACTTGCTGTATCTTATTTCAAACTTTAATATGTTACTGGATAGACTGCCACCTAATGCATATGTACTTGGTGTATACCAACTTATGTATTAGGTGGTTTTTTAATGGGCGTGTTGAATACTTTAATTTCATTTTTAAGTAATGATATAATATAGCTTTAGAAAAAAGTACTAAATATAGTATAAAAGCGTAAAAGTGGACGGCCACTTCTTTTGTTATGTGATGACCGTCACATAAATACATGTTTTTTTCTATTATGACTGCAGATATTATAACTAAAAGGAGTTAAATGATATATGAAAATTGCACAACCAAAGCCATTTACATTTGAAGGCGGCGAAAAAGCTGTTTTATTACTTCATGGTTTTACCGGAAATTCTGCTGATGTTCGTATGTTAGGTCGTTTTTTAGAGAAAAAAGGATATACATGCCATGCACCTCATTATAAAGGACACGGTGTAGCGCCTGAAGAGCTTGTTCATACTGGTCCGGAAGATTGGTGGAAAGATGTCATGGAAGGCTATGAGTTTTTAAAAAGCAAAGGTCATGAAAGTATTGCTGCTGTAGGTCTTTCGCTAGGTGGCGTATTTTCACTGAAATTAGGTTACACTGTACCTATAAAGGGTATTGTGCCTATGTGCGCGCCTATGTATATAAAGAGTGAAGAAGTCATGTATGAAGGTGTTTTAGCCTATGCACGCGAATATAAAAAGCGTGAAGGTAAATCGTCTGAACAGATTGAACAGGAAATGGAAGAGTTCAAACAAACACCAATGAACACATTAAAGTCTTTACAGGAATTAATCGCTGAAGTGCGAAACTCAGTTGATATGATTTATGCACCGACATTTGTTGTACAAGGTCGTCATGATCATATGATTAATACAGACAGCGCTAATATTATTTATAATAGCGTTGAGTCTCCTACAAAAGATATAAAATGGTACGAAGAATCTGGTCATACCATTACCTTTGATAAAGAGCGTGATCAGCTTCACGAGGATGTATATGCATTTTTGGAATCACTTGATTGGTAATAGATATAATACGAATAAAGAAAAAGGAGGGACATGAAGTGAAAGAAGAAAATCACCCCTATATGAATGAAATATTGGATTTTATGAAAAGGGATAATTATAAACCTTTGACTGTCCAAGAGCTTGCAAAAGAATTTAATAATGAGGATGCAGAGTCATTCAAAGACTTTGTGAAGACACTTGTTATTATGGAAGAGAAGGGTTCAATTATCCGAGCAAGAAACGACCGCTACGGGCTGCCGGAACAAATGAATTTTGTCAAAGGAAAAGTAAGCGGACATGCAAAAGGCTTTGCGTTCGTAGTTCCTGAAGAAAAAGACGCGGGAGATGTATTTATTCCGCCTACTGAAACAAATAATGCTATGCACGGGGATATTGTGCTTGCAAGAGTGTCATCAGAATCATCAGGTGCTCGTCGTGAAGGGACAATTGTAAAAATCTTAGAACGAGGTACCCAGCAAATTGTAGGTACGTATACGCAAAGCAAAAATTTCGGCTTTGTGATTGCGGATGACAAAAAAATTGCAGGTGACATCTTTATTCCTAAAGCAGCAAGAAACGGTGCAGTTGAAGGTCATAAAGTAGTAGTAGAACTGACAACCTATCCGGAAGGCCGCATGAATGCAGAAGGAAAAGTTGTTCAAATTCTTGGACATAAAAACGATCCGGGGATTGATATCATTTCTGTTATCCATAAGCACGGTCTTCCTCAAGAATTTCCTGCTGATGCTTTAACCCAAGCAATTGATACACCTGAGACGATTGATGAAAAAGATATCGGCAACCGCCGTGATCTTCGTGATCAGGTTATTGTAACCATTGACGGAGCAGATGCAAAGGATTTGGATGATGCCGTAACGGTTACAGAGCTTGAAAATGGAAACTACAAATTAGGCGTTCACATTGCAGATGTAAGCCACTACGTTAAAGAAGGTTCTCCCATTGATGTAGAAGCAGCAGATCGCGGAACAAGCGTCTATTTAGTAGACCGAGTTATTCCAATGATTCCTCATCGTTTATCTAATGGAATTTGCTCATTAAATCCAAAAGTCAACCGTTTTACGCTTTCTTGTGAGATGGAAATCGATGCACAAGGTGAAGTAGTCAAACATGAGATTTTTGAAAGTGTCATCAAAACGACAGAACGAATGACATATTCAGACGTTAACAAAATCTTAGTGGATAAAGATGAAGAAGTTTTAGAACGATATGAACCAATCGTTCCGATGTTCCAGCGTATGGAAAAGCTGGCCGCTATTCTTCGTAAAAAGAGAATGGATCGAGGTGCCATTGATTTTGATTTCAAAGAAGCAAAAGTATTGGTAGACGATGATGGCCATCCGCACGATGTTATTTTGCGTGAACGTTCAGTTGCTGAAAAGCTAATCGAAGAATTTATGCTGGCAGCAAATGAAACAGTAGCGGAACATTTTCACTGGATGAACGTACCGTTTATTTATCGTATTCATGAAGATCCTGATGCAGAGAAGCTTACTCGTTTCTTAGAGTTTATTACAAACTTTGGTTACACGGTGAAAGGGACAGGCAACGATATTCATCCGCGTGCGCTGCAGGATATTTTAGAAGAAGTAAAAGGCACGCCTGAAGAAATGGTTATTTCAACTGTTATGCTTCGTTCGATGAAACAAGCGAAATATGAAGCAGAAAGTTTAGGCCACTTCGGTTTATCAGCTGAGTTTTATACGCATTTTACATCTCCAATCCGTCGTTACCCGGATTTGATTGTTCATCGTCTAATTCGAACGTATTTAATTGAAGGAAAATCAGATCAGCAAACGCAAGAAAAATGGCGCGAGCTTCTGCCTGATATTGCTGAGCATTCTTCTAATATGGAACGCCGTTCAGTGGACGCTGAGAGAGAAACAGACGATATGAAAAAAGCTGAGTTTATGGCTGATAAAGTTGGAGAAGTATTTAATGGTATTATTAGCTCTGTTACCAACTTTGGAATGTTCGTGGAGCTAGAAAATACGATTGAAGGGTTAGTCCACGTTAGTGACTTAACGGATGACTATTATCGTTACGATGAACGTCATTATGCGATGATTGGAGAAAGAACCGGCAATGTCTTCCGAATTGGAGACGAAATTGAAGTAAAAGTTGCCGCTGTGAATAAAGACGAGCGTTCAGTAGACTTTGTTATTGTAGGAATGAAAGAAAGTCGCAAACGCTTATCTAAAGACCGTCCTAAAGTGATTAAAGCAAAACAAAAGTCACGCAAAGAGGACAAAGGAAAAAGTCGAGAGGGCAGCCGAAGCAAAAATGAAGAGTGGTCTACTCAAAAGCCAAAGAAGAAAAAGAAAAAAAGATTCTTCGAAGGCGCCCCGAACGTTAAGCGCAAAAAGAAAAAGCGCAGATAATCGACAGCAGTGAAGCAGAAGGATAGTCCTTCTGCTTCAAAACAGCTTAATTAAACGTTTTAGTTGTTGTTTAGATTTCCATACAGTAAAATGGTACATAATATCATACATATACATAAGTACGGCTGAAGGGAAGGAACGTTTTATGCCAAAAGGTGAAGGGAAATTAATTGCACAAAACAAAAAAGCCCGCCACGACTTTTTTATTGAAGAAACATATGAGACAGGTATTGTTCTACAAGGAACGGAAATCAAATCAATTCGTAATGGTCGCGTGAATTTAAAAGACTCTTTTGCTCGTGTTCAAAACGGAGAAGTATTTTTGCACAATATGCACGTTAGTCCTTACGAACAAGGAAATCGATACAATCATGAACCATTGCGTACAAGAAAGCTATTGCTGCATAAACGCGAAATCAGCAAGCTAATTGGTTATTCAAAAGAAACGGGTTATTCACTAGTTCCTTTAAAAGTATATTTGAAAAATGGATATGCAAAGGTTTTACTAGGGCTTGGTAAGGGTAAAAAGAAATATGACAAGCGTGAAGACTTGAAGCGAAAAGAAGCCAAGCGTGATATCGAACGAGCATTTCGTGATCGTCAAAAAATGTGATATTACAAAATCTTACAATTGCAAAATGCTCATTTTATGATATAATAAATATTGTTATCAGTTAGATTTCATTTTGCACACTGAAGTCGCTATCTGATGTAAGATTCTTTCTTACACATTCCGACTCCCTTTTATATGGGGACGTTACGGATTCGACAGGGGTAGTTCGAGCTTAGGTTGCGAGTCGAGGAGATGGCCTCGTTAAAACATCAACGCCAATAATAACTGGCAAATCTAACAATAACTTCGCTTTAGCTGCATAATAGTAGCTTAGCGGTTCCTCCCTCCATCGCCCATGTGGTAGGGTAAGGGACTCACTTTAAGTGGGCTACGCCGGAGTTCGCCGTCTGAGGACGAAGGAAGAGAATAATCAGACTAGCGACTGGGACGCCTGTTGGTAGGCAGAACAGCTCGCGAATCATCAATATGCCAACTACACTCGTAGACGCTTAAGTGGCGATATTTCTGGACGTGGGTTCGACTCCCACCGTCTCCACCAATACATATTGTATGGTGGCTTACCTTACTTATAATAGGAGCTAATTAAATGTATGAGCTGCATTTGATTAGCTCCTTTTTAATTTATAGTGTATGTAAAACTGAGAAGAGCAGGACAGAAATAAAAGGATGCTTCTTTGTGTAGGAAGCATCCTTTTATTTTTGTTTAAGCTGAACAAAAAGCAGCATAAGAAAAGAAAGAAAGACGATCGAAATAACCCATAACCAAGCGAGATTCATGTTTCCAGAGTCAATCGCCACGTAGATAGCGGTAGGTACAGTTTGGGTTTCACCCGGAATGTTGCCAGCAAACATCAAAGTAGCCCCAAATTCTCCAAGTGCTCTTGCCAGGCTTAAAACACCTCCTGTTACGATAGCCTTAGAAGCTAAAGGGATGGAAATGAAGAAAAAGACTTTCCATTCACTTGCACCATCTACTCGGGCTGCGTCTTCAATTTCATGGTCTACGCCTTGGAAGCCTGTTTTGGCAGATTGATACATAAGGGGAAACGCAACGACAACAGATGCAATAACAGCTGCCCACCATGTGAAAATAACGGGTTGTTGAAAGACCCATTCAATTGCCCGGCCGATTAGGCTATGTTTTCCAAAGATAACAATCAATAAAAATCCAACAACGGACGGAGGGAGAACTAACGGGAGCATCAGCACCGTTTCAATTATCACTTTTCCCTTAAACTGTTTCCTGGATAACAGTTTTCCTATAACAGTGCCTAAAATAATAACGATAAATCCTGCTACTAATGCAATTTTAAGCGATAGCTGAAGAGGGGATAAAAACTCTTGAATCATAGCGGCCTCAATTTGCAGTGAAACCGTATTTCTTTAAAGTGTTAAGAGCCGTCTTACTTTGTAAAAATTGATAAAAAGCCTTTGCTTCTTGCGGGTGCTTTGAATCTTTAATAACGCCTAAAGGATATACAATTGGTTTGTGAGTGTTATTATCTGCAGTAGCTACAATCTTCACTTTTTTTGAAATCAACGCATCGGTTTTATAAACCACCCCAGCTTCAACGTTTCCTGTCTCCACGTAGGAAAGAACCTGGCGTACGTCTTTAGCATAGACGGTTTTTGGCTCAATATTTTTCCAGAGATTCATGTGTTCAAAAGTCTCCTTCGCATACTGTCCGGCAGGAACGGATTCTGGTATTCCAAGTGCAACTTTTTGAACGGTCGGCTTTGATAGATCTTCAAAATTTTTGATAGCAGATGTATTATTCTTTGGCACGATAAGCACAAGGTCATTGCCAACCAAGTCAGTTCCATTTTCTTTGGAGATAGCTCCTGCTTTTACTAGCGCATCAAACTTGTCTTCCGCTGCTGAAAAAAATAAATCAGCCGGTGCGCCGTTTGCAATTTGCTGTTGCAGCGAACCTGAAGCTCCGAAGTTAAATTTTAAGTCTATATTCGGATGCTTTTTTTCATATTGCTTTTGAATATCAGTGAGCGCATCTTTTAAGCTGGCCGCAGCGGATATCGTTAAGCTGATGTTTTTGTGCTGAGCTGCTGATTGGCTTGCATTAGGTCCGTTCGAACAAGCAGCAGTAAACATAATTAAAAATAATAGTGCGAATAAGGGTTTAAAGTATTGTTGCATCATATCACCTCAATAAGTTGTAGTAGAGCGATTTAGTATAACTATATCACGTTCATTTACAAAATGACTTCCTAAAAAGAAAACAGCGGCTTGAAAGGGGAAAAACTTTCAAGTCGCTGTTTCATTTACTCTTCCAACGCTTTGCCCATTCCTTTTAAAAAGTGAAGGCCAAATCCGATTGCACGATTGATATCAGGGTCATTTAGCGCTTTGATAAGAGCTAATGCACTTACTTTTTTTCCTGTTTTTATATATTCATTAGCTTCGTTCATACCAGCCGTTGCGCTGTTCACAAGTTTAGCAGTGACCTCTGGATCTGCCTTCATCAAACCACTGCTTGCGCCCATAAGGGTATTAATTAAATTGGTTACCGGCTCTCTAGAAATTTGATGAAGCGCAATTTTTGAGATTTTTTCTTTCGCCTGAATCATTGAATCAGCAGCTTCAAGAACGCCCATGTCATTAAGTTCGCCAACAATACCAAGAATACGATTTAACGCTTCTTCATTATCTGCCAATAGAGAAGTTAAGTCTTCCAATTTTCGCTGTTTTTTTTCTTCCTCGCTTAGAAGAGGTTTCTTAATTTCTGTAATAGGTTGTGCCATCTTTTTTCCTCCTATTTACTTGTTAAATGAACGTAGCCAGGGCGGTTCCATTTACGTTGAACCTCGACCCCGTTTTGAGGATGACGTTTTTTGTTACGCGGATTCGTAGACGGTAAAGGAATTTCTCCACCTTTGCTTAATACTTCCATCCGTACTTTTGTTTGTTTGTAAGCCGGCGTATTTGTTCGTTGGTCGACTGCAGGTCCCGTTAAGAAATTAATAGCTGAATCTTTATGGACTGAATGCATTGGAAGATACAGCTCGTTTGCCTTGACCCGTTCTGTAATTAATGCCCGCACTTTTACTGCTCCAAATGGTGAGATTAATCGGACAAGCGAACCTTCTTCAACTTCACGCTCTTTGGCAAGTCGAGGTGAAATTTCCACAAACACTTCCGGTACTTTTGATTGAATACCGCTCGATTTATTGGTCATGTTCCCTTCATGAAAATGTTCTAACATTCTTCCGTTATTAATGTGTAAATCATATTCCTCCGGGAATTCAGCAGGAAGCACCCAATCTGACAAAGCGAAGCGTGCCTTTTTATCTGGAAAATTAAACCCATCGACGTAAAGTAACGGCGTGCTTTTTCCCTTTAAGCTCCCCCATAAGAAGCTATTCCAGCCTTCAAGGTTTTCATAGCTGGCTTGGCTGAACAGAGGTGATAAACTAGCCATTTCTGCAAAGATGTCACTAGGATGTGTATACGTCCAGTTCGCACCTAAGCGGTTGGCAATCTCTTGAACAATCCACCAATCCGGCTTTGAATCACCAAGCGTTGGCAATGCTTGGTACAATCTTTGTACACGTCGCTCTGTATTGGTAAACGTTCCGTCTTTTTCAAGAGAAGGAACAGCAGGCAGCACAACATCAGCATATTGAGCTGTTCTTGAAAGGAAAATGTCTTGGACGACAAAAAAGTCTAAATTTGATAATATTTCGTGCACGTGATTAGCATTTGAATCGACAAGAGCCATATCTTCTCCTACAAGGTACATGGCTTTCATTTTTCCTTCACCAATTGAATGAAGCATTTGAATATTATCAAGACCCGGTTTGTCTTTGATTTTTACACCGTATGCTTTTTCAAATTTTTCTCGGGCGACCGAGTCTGTGACGTGCTGATAGCCTGGTAGCCAAGCAGGAAGAGTTCCCATATCACATGCTCCTTGGACATTATTGTGACCTCGAAGTGGATAAGCACCTGCTCCAGGGCGTCGATAGTTTCCAGTAGCAAGAAGGAGGTTTGAGATAGCCGCTGATGTGTCAGAGCCTCCTGTATTTTGCGTTACGCCCATTCCCCACAGCACACAGGTTCCGTCGGCGTCACGAATCATTTCAGCTATTTGAATTAGTGTTGCTGCTGGAATATCCGTAATTTGTTCAGCATATTCAAGCGTATACTTTTCAAGCAAGGAGTTAAAGTCTTCAAAATAGTTGACGTTTTCTTGAATGAATTTTTCGTTGTGCCATCCTTGATCAATCATGTATTTTGTTACAGCCATTAGCCATACTTGGTCCGTGCCTTGCTTTGGGCTGATGAAAATGTCAGAGCGTTCAGCCATTTCATTTTTGCGCAAATCTGCGACGATTAGCTTTTGGTCATGAAGCTTATGCGCGCGTTTGATGCGAGTTGCTAATACAGGGTGACCTTCAGCAGGGTTAGCGCCCACGATGATAACTAGTCCAGCTTTTGCGATGTCTTTTATCGTGCCGGCATCGCCTCCCATTCCCACTGTTCGAAATAATCCATCTGTTGCAGGAGATTGACAGTAGCGAGAACAGTTGTCTACGTCATTTGTTTCAAACATTTGGCGAGCCAGCTTTTGAATAACATAGTTTTCTTCGTTTGTAATTTTAGAAGAAGAGATAAAACCAACTGATCCATGTCCATACTGTTGATTAATAGAGCTTAACCTGCTTGCTACTAAGTCGAGTGCTTCTTCCCATGAAGATTCTACAAATGCGCCATTTTTGCGGATTAAAGGCTTAGTAATGCGTTCTTCAGCGTTTACAAAATCCCAGCCGAATTTTCCTTTTACACAGGTTGAAATAGCATTTGCAGGGGCATCTGAGCTAGGCTGAACTTTAAGGATTTCACGACCTTTTGTCCATACTTCGAATGAACATCCAACTCCGCAAAATGTACAGACGGTTTTTGTTTTTTTTGTGCGAGTTTCGCGCATAGCTGCTTCGACTTCTGAAACAGCAAAAATTCCGCTATATCCGGGTTCCACTTCTTTAACTAAATCAATCATTGGGTTCAGAACGTCTTTTGGAAGTCCAGTCATGAATCCAGCTTCTCCAAGCATCGACTTTTCCATTAAGGCATTACAAGGGCATACTGTGACACATTGACCGCAGCTCACACAAGAAGATTCATTGATTGCTACACCGTCATCCCAGATGACGCGGGGGCGTTTTGCTTCCCAGTCGATAGAGAGTGTTTCATTCACTTGAAGATTTTGACAAACTTCTACACATTGTCCACAAGCAATACATTGGTTAGGGTCATAACGGTAGAACGGATGAGACATATCCACTTCATTTTCTGAGACCTTGGGGGTATATGGATATTTTTGATGTTCAATCTCCATCATTTCGGCTGTGTTATGTAGCTTACAGTTCCCGTTGTTATTATCGCAAACCGTACAGTATAGCAAATGATTTTCTAATAAACGATCCATTGCTTCCGTTTGCGCCGCTTTTGCGGGTGGTGACTGTAGTTCAATCTTCATGCCGTCTTTAGCCTTTGTGGAACAAGATCGAACTAACTCGCCATTCATTTCAACAATACAGGTGTCACAAGTTTGAATAGGGTCTACTTCAGGTACATAACAAATCTGCGGATGTTCAATGCTTTGTTGGTTAATAATTTCGAGTATGCTAGAGCCTGAAGCTGCCTTGTATTCGTTCCCATTTATATGAACAGTGATGGTATCACGACTCATTTGTTTTCCTCCTTTATATAAAAACAAAAAACCACCATGAATACACATGCCTAATGAAATAAGGGAAGTGCAATCATGGTGGAATAGTTTACTAGCAGGTCTTACTAATATGCCAATCCGCCCCATTTATATTGTTAAGAAAAAGTGATAGAGTAATAACAATTCATTATTATTATTCCATCTCGGTTATTTATAATTATATCGCTACATTTTTAAATGCACAACTCTCTTCAAAAGTTTTGCTGCAAAGATTTTAGGCTTTTATTTTTTGAAGTGTTGATTTATGATAAAAAAACTGTAGGAATAAAATGAAAAATTTAATTTTAATCAGTGGGAGAGCGTTGATTATGTCAAAAACCATTCATGAATTTAATGATATTATTCGGAAGCTTCGAAAAGATTTATTTGGAAAAGGACCGGAAAGAATACATACGGTTTTTGTTGAAAATATGGCTGTCTCAACATTGTATGGAAATTTAACACCAACGGAAACATTTATTGCAAGAACTTCTGAAGGATGTGACATGGTTCATTTAGCTCGAACAAAAATGATCCAAGATGTATATGCATCAAATCCGCCAGAAGGGCTAGAAGAATTGGTGGGAGCAAAGCTGGTGAATTTATTTTCAGATATGAAAATAAAAGAAAATATAGCGGTTTCCGTATTCGTCTTTGATAAAAACATTATCTAAAAAAGGAGACATCACATGAACTCGACCGTTAAGAAGCGTACAGTTCTTAAATTTAAAAATGGTCAAATGGAAAGCGTGGAAGATAAAATTGTAACAGAGTTTCCTGTGACTGTGAAAATTAATGAAGAAGAGTTTGTCACGATGGTATGTAGCCCTCAATACATCGATGATATGGTAATTGGCTATTTAGCATCTGAGGGGGTTATTCGAGAATATAAAGATATTAAAAATATATGGGTCCAAGAAAAAGAAGGATATGCTCATGTTACAATAGATAAATTAAACCCTTATTTTCAAAACCTTCAAAATAAACGATATATCACGTCTTGCTGCGGGGCGAGCAGACAAGGGTTTGTGTTTATAAATGATGCGCTGACTGCTAAAAAAATGAATGATATATCGGTAGAACTTTCAATTAAAGATTGTTTTCAACTGATGAATAACCTGCAGCACTCTGCTGCTACGTTTCAAGAAACAGGTGGTGTTCATAACGCTGCCATTTGTGATAAAAACGGTTTTATGCTTAGCCGAATGGATATTGGTAGGCATAATGCTTTAGATAAACTATACGGGTATTGCTTAAAACACCATATTTCAATTAGGGATAAAGTGGTCGTTTTCAGCGGCCGTATTTCTTCAGAGATTTTGTTAAAGGTAGCTAAGATTGGATGTGAAGTGGTTCTTTCAAAATCCGCTCCAACTGAACTTGCTTTAAATCTAGCAGAAGAACTAGGAATTACAACGGTAGGGTTTATTAGAAATGACTCGTTGAATATTTATACGTGCCCAGAAAGGATTTTAAGAGATAATTAATCTGTTGTGGAGAAGCTGACAGCTATAGAGAGGAGAGGTTATGCAGATGTCATACGCTATATTCGATACTTTAAAGCGTCCTTTACGAGACTTGCGTTTGTCCGTAACAGATCGCTGTAACTTCCGATGTCGGTATTGTATGCCTGAAGAAATTTTTGGAGCAGACTATCCATTTTTACCTGCTGAAAATATTCTTTCGTTTGATGAATTGGAGAGACTTACTAGAATATTCGCATCACTAGGAGTAAAAAAAGTGCGTATAACTGGAGGAGAGCCACTGCTAAGAAAAGGCTTGCCTGATTTAATCTATCGTCTGAACAAAATCGAGGGTATAGATGATATTGCCATCACAACAAATGGCTCACTGTTAAAGAAGCATGCAGAAGCCTTATCAAAAGCAGGATTATCAAGAGTAACCGTTAGTGTAGATTCACTTGATGAAGTGAGATTTCAAGAGCTGAATGGAAATCGAGGAAGTGTAAAACGAGTATTAGAAGGAATAGAGGCAGCAGCTCTTGTGGGGGTTTCAGTCAAAATAAACATGGTTGTCCAAAAAGGCAAGAATGAGGAGGATATCCTTCCGATGGCCCAATATTTTAAAGATAAAAAACATACGCTGCGCTTTATTGAATATATGGATGTTGGAAATTCAAATGGATGGAAAATGGATGAGGTTATAACAAAGAAACAAATTCTTGATATAGTCGGAAAAGAAATGCCTCTTGAAGAAATCCCGCCTCATTATACGGGAGAAGTAGCTACCAGGTATCGTTATGTTGGGACAGAAGAGGAAATTGGTATCATTTCATCCGTGACAGATTCGTTCTGTTCGACTTGTTCACGCGCAAGAGTATCAGCTGAAGGAAAGCTCTATACCTGTTTGTTTGCGTCAAAAGGATACGACCTCCGAAAACTGATACGATCAGAAGCATCTGACCGTGCAGTTTGTGATACCATTTCTGATATCTGGAACCAGCGCCAAGATCGTTACTCCGATGAACGAGCTAATGGAAGGCGAGTCCAGGGTGCTGAGAAAGTGGAAATGTCTCATATTGGTGGGTAATTCCAAAAAGCTTCATACATGCCAATCACCGCGATGATTCACATTTATAAAAGTGGGATCTTCTGCTGAAAAAGGCACGCGAAGGACGTTTGTCTGGTTTAACAATCGTTTAAGCCTTCTTTCACCTTGTTTAACGAGCTGTTCAATAAGAGGAAGGGTTCTACGGTGATAGAGTGCTAGAAGCGGGTGAGTGTAATCAGGCTGAACAGGAAGAATGATATCAGGTGAGTTCGTTTGAGTCAGTGTAATCATGTGACGAACAAACTCAGCATTAATAAAAGGAATATCACATGACAGAATAAAGAACCATTCGGCACGGCAATCGATCGCAGTTAAAGCATGATGGATTGCATACAAAGGCCCTTGATACGGACGTTTTTCAACTGCAAATGCAACATCCTTTCTTTGAAAATAAGGAAGTAAATCTTGATTGGTAGACACGAGTATAGGCGTGACGTGATTTTCTTTTAATGCATCTATACTATATTCGTAAAATGATTTCTTGTTATAGGTTTCAAACATTTTTGGTTGACCGTAGCGAGAAGATTTTCCTCCTGCTAATACAACGCCGGCAATAGACATTTATCACATACCTCCATCAAAATATATTTGTATATTTATGCACTTAAGCTTCCGTAAAGCAGCTTAGCGTTACGTGTATAATAGCATGTTTTTAAAGAAATATCTTTGACGAAGGAATAGATAGTAAAGTCAGAGATTGAACAAGAAAGGGAGAGAGAAGAGTGACCGAACGTTATTCACGTCAGCAGCTTTTCCAGCCTATTGGAAATAAAGGGCAGCAACAGATTAAAAGTAAGCATGTGTTAATTGTAGGTGCAGGAGCTCTAGGCAGTGCTAGCGCAGAAGCTCTCGTGCGTGCTGGAATTGGAAAACTGACTCTTGTAGATCGTGATTATGTAGAATGGAGTAATCTACAGCGTCAGCAGCTTTATATAGAACAAGATGCGCAAAACAAACTACCTAAAGCTGTAGCAGCAAAAAATCGTTTGCGTCAAATAAATACAGAAGTGAAGATAGAAGCGTTGGTAATGGATGCTCAGCCTGCTAATTTAGAAAATATCGTCCAAACAGCTGATGTTATCATTGATGCGACAGACAATTTCGACATCCGCTTTATTTTAAATGATTTGTCACATAAGCACGAGGTTCCTTGGATATACGGCTCATGTGTAGGGAGTTATGGCACCACGTATACCATTATTCCAAATGTAACCCCTTGCCTGCACTGCATATTAAAAAAAGTGCCTGTGGGGGGAGCAACGTGTGAGACAGCAGGAATTATCAGTCCAGCTGTTCAAATTGTGGCAGCCTATCAAGTAACCGAAGCATTAAAAATTTTAGTGGGAGATGTTGAAGCTTTGCGCAATACATTTCTAACTTTTGACGCCTGGAATAACCAGCACCTTGAATTTAAGACAGGTAAAATGAAAAGTCATGAATGTTTTTCTTGTGGATCGATACGAACATATCCGTACTTAGCGTATGAAAATCAGCTTAAAACAGAAGTTCTTTGCGGCAGAGAGACAGTTCAAATTAGACCCTCGCAGCAGTATTTGCACAACTTCGATGAATTGGAGAAGCGTTTAAAAAATCATGGGAAAGTAGACCGCAATCCATATCTTCTGTCATGTCAGCTTCCAGAGCAGCGCTTTGTTATTTTTAAAGATGGCCGTGTATTTATTCATGGAACGAATGATATTCAATTTGCCAAAAGTTTGTATTATCGTTTACTAGGATGAGTAAAGGAGTGAAAAGAATGAGGGAAAAGCGAACTCCTATCCCTGTCGGGGAATGCGTTGGGCGAGTGATGCAGTATGCAAACAACAGAAAGCAAGAAACAATCGCGCTTGAAGAAGCTTACGGCAGGTTTTTAGCTGAAGATTTAATGGCAGATCATGATATTCCTCCTTTTAATCGTTCTCCATATGATGGTTTTGCCGTTCGTTCACAAGATACGAAAGAAGCATCATCACTTCATCCGGTAGAACTGGTTATTCGAGGAGAAGTAGGAGCGGGTTCTGTTTTTGAACATACAGTCAACGCGATGCAGGCTGTGCGTATTATGACAGGGGCTCCTATTCCAAAGGGCTGTGATGCGGTTGCGATGCTTGAAATAGCAAAAGAATATAAGAGAGACAATCAGCCAGTCGTTCAAATCAAACGTTCGTTTAACAGCGGAGATAACATTTCTTTTCAAGGAGAAGAAACAACAAAAGGCACTGTGCTAGCTTCAAAAGGAACGTATATCACTCCGGGAGTAGCTGCTCTTCTAGCCACATTTGGCTATAGTAACGTAGCTGTTTTCAAAAAGCCTGTAGTTGGATTACTTGCAACCGGAAGTGAACTAGTGGAAGTAAGTGATCCTGTTGAGCATGGTAAAATTCGTAATAGCAATGCTCATATGCTTCGTGCACAAATTGAAAAAGCTGGAGGCGAAGTGAACTATTTTGGCATTATGCCCGATGATTTAAGTCAGTGCTACAGCGTGGTAAAATCTGCGCTATCAGAAGTGGACATGTTGATTACAACGGGCGGCGTTTCAGTAGGGGACTATGATTATCTACCGGATGTATATAAACAATTACAGGCTGAAGTCCTTTTTAATAAAATAGCAATGAGACCAGGCAGTGTAACAACAGTTGCTCGTATGGAAGACAAGCTTCTATTTGGCCTATCCGGAAATCCTACAGCGTGCTATGTCGGTTTTGAACTTCTGGCTCGTCCGGCAATCAGTACATATGCTGGGAAGAGAACGCCTCATCTCAGGAAAGAAAAAGCTTTGTTAGGAAAGGATTTTTTAAAGCCAAACCCTTTTATGCGATTTGTATCTGGGAGGCTTTCATACAGGGAAGGACAGCTGATTGCTTCTCCATTAAGCTTTACGAAATCTAGTGCGGTTTCGTCCTTAGCTTATGCGGATACGTTAATTATATTTCCTGGAGGAACGAGAGGATACAAAGAAGGAATGTTGGTTGACGTCTTATTGTTAGATGACGTACAAGGAAGTGAATGGCCTTGGTAGCTCGTTGCACCGTTTTACAAATAGTCGGATTTCAAAACAGCGGCAAAACCACTTTAGTGGAAAAGTTAATTAAAAAAGCGAAACAATTCGATCTATATGTAGGTTCTATCAAGCATCATGGACACGGCGGGCCTCCAGATAGCAGCAGTCAGCTAAAAGACAGTCATCGCCACCAACAAGCAGGTGCTGATGTGGTGGGTGTAGAAGGAGACGGAATCCTTCAGCTTACGGCAGATAGTAAAGGCTGGAATCTAAAAAAACTGATTGATTTTTATCAATTTTTCTCGCCAGATGTCATCTTTGTTGAAGGATATAAAAAGGAATCCTATCCAAAAGTAGTCTTAATTCGAAGTGAAGAAGATCTAGTTTTACTTTCCTCTCTAACAAATATTATATGTGTGATTAGTCACGTTCCGCTTAAAAAAGAAGTGCAGCGAGCATATCCAATGTTTCACTTACAAGAAGATGAGCTTTACCTTAATTTTCTATTGAAAGAAGTGGGGGAAAGAAGATGAACCAGGACTTATTTGAAGTAGTAAATCAGCCAATTGTGGTAGATGAAATAATTGAAAAAGTTTCTAGAAGAGACGCGGGAGCTATTACGACATTTATTGGAACAGTGAGAGAATTTACAAAAGGCAAGAAGACGCTCTCCCTAGAATACCAAGCCTATGTGCCAATGGCAGTGAAAATGCTCAGCCAAATTGGTGACGAAATTGAAGAAAGGTGGCCCGATGCTTTGACAGCTATTACTCATCGAATCGGGAAGCTTGATATAACAGAAGTTGCAGTAGTTATTGCCGTTTCTTCTCCGCATCGAAAAACAGCCTATGAAGCAAACGAGTATGCCATTGAACGTATTAAGCAAATTGTACCAATTTGGAAAAAGGAATTTTGGGAAGACGGAACAAAATGGATTGGAGATCAGTTAGAAACGAAAGAATATCCTGAAGGAAAGCCATTGAAGGAGATGTAAAAATGATTAACGTCTTATTTTTCGCTGCTATACGTGAAGAGGCTGGAGTGGAAAAGGTAATAATTGATAAGCAAGGTATCACAGTGAAGGAATTAAAAGAATACGTGCAAAAAACGTATAAGCTGTCCTCTCTCAATCAAACGATGACAGCAGTCAATGAAGAGTTTGTAACAGATGAAGAAACCATTGGGACAGGAGATACCGTTGCATTCATTCCGCCCGTTAGTGGAGGATAAAAAAGGTGCTGAATACACAGCACCTTTTTTCTTATCTAAATTGAGCTACTTTTTCGATTGGTAAACGTACAGATGGATAACCGCTATTTGCTGCTTTTCCGATTGAAAGTAACATAACCGGTGCATAGCGCTCTTTGTCTAAACCGAATGCTTCCGCAATTTTATCTTTTTCATAACCGCCGATAGCGTTTGTATCATAACCATGAGCACGTGCAGCAAGCATTAACTGCATGGATACCAAACCGCCGTCAATTAACACTGTTTCTTTATTTAATTCTTCAGAAGCAGCTGCGTAGTGCGCTTTGATTTTAGGAATTTGCATATCTCTAATTTCTTGCGGCATATAGCCTAGTTCAACAGCTTTATCGTAAATTTCATCTAAATTTTCTTCGCTTTTTAAATCGCCAAATATAGCGATAACAGCTGCTGAAGTTTCCACTTGTGATTGATTAAATTTAGCAAGCGGAGCTAATGTTTCTTTTCCTTCAGGGCTATCAATTACTAGAAAGCGCCAAGGCTGTGCATTAACAGAAGATGGAGCTAGCGTCGCTTCTGTTAAAATTTCTTTCATTTCTTCGCGGCTGATTTTGACAGATGGATCGTAATAACGAATAGATCTGCGTCCCGTAATAATATCTTGGAAATCATTGTTTAGTGTTTTTGCTTGTGTCACGATGAACTCTCCTTTATGTTAAAGATGTTATGACCGTTCAATGGCCGAAATGTTTACTTTTAAACGCTTAAGCATTTTGGAAAGCAGCAGCTGTTCTTCTTCGCTGAAATCTTTAAGTGCTTCATCAATAAAGCGAGCTTTTTCGTTTCGAAATGCACCGATTTTTTCATGTCCGCTTTTCGTAAGCTTTACAAATGTTACGCGGTTGTCATCAGGATTTTTACGGCGTGATACAACATCTCTTTCTTCTAGCTGCTTTAAATGCCTTGTAATTGCAGCGTTGTCAATGTTTACTTGCTGTTGAAGCGCCTTTTGACTCATTTCACCTGTTTCATAAAGCTGATGTAAAATATCAAGACGTGATTGGCTAACACCGGTACAATGCTCAAACTTTTGATTAATTTGTTTATTAACTTCTTGCAGAGCATATAGAACATTTGCTTTTTCAGAACATGAATGTGACAAGAAAGTCGCTCCCTTTTTCTATAATATTTGTTGATAAATAAATAGTTGATGCATCAATGTTTGATACATCAAATAATATAAAGTAAATAAAAGTGAAAGTCAAGAAAGTGAACGATCTTTTTTTATAAGTAATAAAAGAGGCTGGGACATAACTAAATCAATCCAATTCAAAGATGAACAAATTGGATAAATGAGCTAGTATGGATTGCTTGTTCCACCGCTGTTGATTTCCGTGTAAGGCTTCGCTTTCCGCGGGCGGCCGATGAGCCTCCTGGTCGCTTATGCTCCTGCGGGGTCTCACCTATTCCGCCTTGTCCGCAGGAATCTTCGCCTTGCCCTCCAATCAACAGCAAGAAGCCACTACATACATGAAACCTAGGTTCACCATAACTATGAAAAAATCCGAACGAGTTGGATTCTCCATCAAGAATCTCGATTCATCGTTTTCCTTCAACTAAAATACTTTTGTCCCAGCTTCTTTAAGCTGAATGGTTTTTCTTGCTAAGTTGTTCATGCGTATAGGAAGATAGAAACGGAATACGCTTGATAATCACATCGTGAATCCAGAAGAATCGCTGAATAAGAGGAGCTGTTTTATCTGAAACGTATATAATAAAGCAGCCGATAGCTCCCGCAATTACCATGCCTCCAAGTACATCTGCCGGATAGTGGACGCCTACGTAAATACGTGAAAGGCCTGAAATGACGGCCCATATAAAAATGACGCTTCTCCATTTATTTTTTCGTAGCCACATAATCCACGCAGCAGAAAAGGCTAAAATCGAATGATCACTAACAAAAGATGAATTAGCCGGGTGTGGAATCAGCTTATGAACATGATGATCCACAAACGGACGTGGGTGGTAATACACCAAGTGAATGACTTCATTGATACATAGAGAAAGTACAATTGTAAACAACATGTATAAAGCCGTGTAACGGTGATAAATCGTTCTTTCTGTTTTTCCGCTAAACCAAAGCAAAAGCAAACAAACCATTATAAAATAAGGAACGCTATTCGTGACCATAATCATTACAGAATCCATTGCGCTGGATTTACCAGCAAATGAGTTAATCCATTGAAATACTTCGTAATTGCTGTTCATTTGTTTTCTCCTTATGCAGTAATTTTCACTCTTAGTTTAGATTGACACTCTAAAAAAACGATGAATTTCACATTAAAAATCAATTAAAATCCAAAATTTAAGGGCATTTAATGATATAAAAAAAGAGAGGAAGAAACTGCTTTTAGAATAGGAGATGAAACAGTTGAAAAAAGTTTTATTTTTACCTCTTCTAAAAATGCCTTCTGGCCATCATCAAGTGGCAGAGGCGTTAATGGATATATTGGAAAAAAGAACAACAAATATTTGTTATAAAAAAATAGATTTATTAAGTTATACAAACGAACTACTAGAAAAAGTAGTCACAGGCACATATTTGAAATGGATTCGTTATGCTCCAGAAACGTACAATATGGCATACAAACACCTTTTTTACGAGCCGCCTGTTCATTCATTCAAATGGTACCATCATGTTTTTGCAAAAAAAATGGAGCACTTAGTTAAAGAGGAAAACCCGGATTTAATTATATGCACACACGGATTTCCTTCTTATTTGCTCAGCCAATTAAAAGCAAAAGGCAAGTGCAATGTTCCAGTTATAAATGTCTACACGGATTTCTTTATTAATAATTTATGGGGAAAAGAAGAGATTGACTTTCACTTTCTTCCTAGTGAAGAAGTAAAAAAAGGACTTCTTGCCCAAAGTGAAATTCCACTTCAAAATATGATGGTCACAGGAATACCGGTACATGAAGAAATAACAAAAACAAGAAATTTTAAACATCCTGGTAACCGAAATATTTTAATTGCTGGAGGTAGCAGCGGTTTAGGAAATATTATGGATTTCTACAATGATTTAAAAGACGCTCGCCATTTTCATTATTTTGTCTTATGTGGCAAAAATCAAAAGTTATATGAAGAAATCAATGGGTGGAAATTACAACATGTTACACCAATTTCGTATATTTCGTCACGTGCAGAAATGAATGAATTGTATGAACAAGTGGATGCTATAGTAACAAAGCCAGGTGGTATCACGGTCAGTGAAGCTCTTCGCAAAAATTTACCGATTTTTGTTCATTCTGCTTTACCAGGTCAAGAAGAAGTGAATTTACGCTATTTAACAGAACGAAAATTAGTTCAAGAACTAAAAGCGGATCAATCGTTAGAAGTTCAGCTTCAGGCAGTGTTGCAAGATGCTGATAAAATGAACACATTATACAACGCGATTACTGCTTACCATAAAGAAATGGAAGCACAAACGCCTGAAGAACTTCTAGCAGTAGTCAATTGGATTTTAGGTGAAAAGCAAACAATTGGTCTTCATGCGTAAAACATTCATGTTTACAAATAATAAGGATAAGCTAAAAGACAAATATGTTGAAAAAGTAGAATTTAGATAAAAAAACAAACATCTTTTGGAAAAGGTGTTGTTTTTTTATCTAAAGAAGCTATTCTTTCACTTAAGACACGTGGTGAGAGGTGTATAATATGAAAGAAAAAATTTTAATTGTGGAAGATGAAGCGCAAATTGCAAAAGTATTAAAAATTGAATTGGAATTTGAAAATTATGAAGTAGATATTGAATACGATGGAAAAGCCGGGTTAGAGACGGCAATATCCGCTCAATATGACCTCATTTTGCTCGACGTGATGCTTCCAAGCTTGAGCGGTATTGAGGTGTTAAGGAGACTTCGGAAAGCGGAAGTATTTACGCCCGTTATATTATTAACTGCCCGAAATACGACGCTAGATAAAGTAATGGGTTTAGACCAAGGGGCTAATGATTATGTTACAAAACCGTTTGAAATTGAAGAGCTGTTAGCACGAGTTCGCTCTTGTATTCGCTATCGTTCACTCGTAGAAGCGTCAGGAACGAAAGAGGCTGAAGCGGAGCGCTTAACGATAAGTGATTTGACCATTAATCTCGAAACAAGGGAAGTCCTAAGAAACAATGAATCCATTACGTTGACACCAAAAGAGTATGATTTAGTTGTGTATTTGCTTACGAATAAAAATAAAATTGTCACGAGAGAAGGAATTCTCACAAACGTTTGGGGTTATGAATACGAAGGAGAAACGAACGTAATTGATGTGTATATTCGCCACTTAAGAAAAAAAGTAGATGAAGGTTTTTCTACTTCTCTCATTCATACCGTGCGGGGCGTAGGATATATGATGAAAGAGGAGAAACATGAAGATCACGACGAAGATTAATTTGCTGACAACAGCATGGCTGGTTGTTATTTTATTAATCATGAACATCGTTGTTTTTTTCTCCTTTACTAAATCTACGGTGAATATGGAACAGGACATTTTATTCGAAAAAGCACGCGAGATTATTCAAAAAGGTCAACAAGATCATTCTGTTGAACTCTCCTCAGATTTACTAAAATTTTATTTGACCAATCATTCATTTATACGAACAGTCTCAGAAAACTCTACGGTCATTAATCAAGTATCAAATGATCCTCATCTTGTGAAAATTAAGCCCGAATTTTCGAAGGAAAAAAAGGTGAAGCTTCGTAAAATTAGGGAAAAGCAGGTATTGGTTATTCGTATGCCTGTCAAAGTAAATAATCAAGTCGTTGAAACGCTTGAAATTGGTGAACTCTTGACCGGTTTTGAGACCCGTAAAGATATTTTGCTATCGATTTTGATTTTCTGTTCGCTTGTCTCCATTTTACTGTCTCTTTTAGGAGGAAGATGGTTATCACGCGTCATTATGCATCCTATTAAAAATATGGTCACAACGATGAAAGAGATTGAAGAGAGCGGTGTTCCTAAAAAGGTCCTCATTCAAACGGAGACGAGAGATGAACTGCAGGGTATGACCGTTACCTTTAATCATATGATTGACCGTTTGCGAGAAAATATTGAAAAGCAAAATCAGTTTGTATCCGATGCTTCTCATGAATTAAAAACCCCTCTAACCGTTATTCGCAGTTATTCTAATCTATTAAGAAGAAGAGGGATTAAAAATGAAGAAATTACGCTAGATGCGATTGACACTATCTATGCAGAAGCAACTAAAATGCAAAAAATGATTGAAACTCTGCTTGATCTGGCAAGTGTAGAAAAAGAACAAACGCTTGATATGAAGCAAACAGATCTTGTTCTTATTTTTGAACAAATCGTTAAGCAGCTGCAGCAAGTATACAAAAGAGAATTAGTTCTTCATTATGATCAAACCCCAATTATGATTGAAGTGGATGAATTAAAAATGAAGCAAGTGTTAATTATTTTGCTTGATAATGCGATTAAATACAGTACGGATAAAATTGAAGTGACCGTTACAAAAAAGAAGGAAGATGTCATTATTAAAGTAAAAGACTATGGAATTGGCATTCCGAAAGAAGATCTTGCACATATTTTTGAACGCTTCTATCGAGTCGATAAAGCTAGAAGCAGAGCCACGGGAGGAACGGGGCTTGGACTATCAATTGCACAGACTATTGTCCGTCAACACAAAGGCGAGATTTTTATTAAAAGTGAAGAAGAACAAGGAACGGAAGTTGTTATTCATCTTCCTATTTCATCTATAAACTGAGAAAGCCGCCGTTAGGCGGCTTTTGTGTGATTATGTGATTTTTCTCAGACTAAAGTATGAAGGTATTTCATTACAAAGTCGTTCGAAATGCAAGAAAAAAGTGAATAAGATAAGAGTATCAACAATCAGTGGAGGTTTTAGTATGAGTTATACTCTTTTTATAAAAGCAAATGACAGATCGACAAGTGAAGCCGTAAGCGTGAAACTATATGATGTGTTTTTAGAAAGCTATAAACAATCGCATCCAGGTGAAGAAATAATAGAATTGAATCTGTTCAAAGAAGAACTTCCTTATTTAGGTACAGACATGATAAACGGTCAGTTTAAATTAGCAAGAGGGTTAGAAGTGACAGCAGCGGAAAATAAAGCAGCAGAAATTGCTAACCATTACTTAGAACAATTTGTGAAAGCCGAGAAAATCGTCGTTGCCTTTCCGCTTTGGAATTTTACTGTGCCGGCTGTGCTTCATACGTACTTTGACTATTTAAATCAAGCAGGCAAAACGTTTAAGTATACGCCAGAAGGTCCTGTGGGATTACTAGGCGATAAAAAAGTGATGTTATTAAATGCACGAGGCGGAGTATATTCAGAAGGTCCGTCAGCCGCTGTCGAAATGGCCGTTAAATATGTCAGCAGCGTCTTTCAATTCTTTGGCATCACAAAGGTGAACTCTGTTATTATTGAAGGACATAATCAATTTCCAGATCGTGCTCAACAAATTATTAAAAGCGGCCTAGAACAAGCAGTACAAGCAGCCAAAACATTTTAAATAACAGTAGTAAAATCAAGGCTTACACACTATGGCTTCTTTATATTTCTATTGTATACTTTTAAAAATATAACGAGTGAAACAGGATTAGAAATAGTTGCTCAGTATGATATCAAAGTGGAGGTAAAATAAAGAGAAGGTTTAGTGAGAAATAAATGATAAGCAAAAAAAGACGCTCTAAAAGAGCGTCTTTTTTTATGCGAGCTGCTTTTGTTTAGTTTCTTTTCCTAGAAAAACAACCGAACCGACACCAATCAAAATAGCTGCACAAAAGATTGAGAACGTAACGGTTAAAGAGGCACCTTGCGTTGACATATACCCAACTAACAGCGGACCTAAAATTCCTCCAACTCGTCCAAAAGAAGCGGCCATTCCAGCTCCTGTGCCTCGAATAGATGTCGGATATTGCTCAGGTGTATACGCGTATAAAGCTCCCCAAGCGCCTAAATTGAAGAAAGACAACAGCATACCTGCTGTTAGCAGCAGCCAAAGTGACTCCGCATTTCCAAAGATATATGCGCTGGCAGCAGTACCTAACAAATAAGTAACCAATACGAATTTTCGGCCCATGCGTTCAACAAACCAAGCAGCCGTATAATAGCCAGGCAGTTGAGCTAATGTCATAATCAATACATATTCAAAGCTTTTAATTAAGCTAAACCCTTTAATGATCATGACGCTGGGTAACCATAAAAACATTCCATAATATGAAAATACAACGCAAAACCACAGAACCCATAGCATAATGGTAGATTGGCGATAAGGCTTAGACCACACGCTTTTTACATTGTCCGCAATCGACGGTTTCTTTTCCTTTGTCGCTTTTACAAACTGAGGAGAATCCGGCAGTTTAATGCGCAAATAAATGGCATAAAACGCTGGAATAGCGGTTAGGATAAGCGCTAGCTGCCACCCGTAAGCTGGGATTACAAAGTAAGAAATAAGCGCTGCTAATAGCCAGCCAAACGCCCAAAAACTTTCTAACAGGACGACCACTTTACCGCGTTTTTCCGGCGCCACGGTCTCAGAAACAAGTGTAGAAGCAACAGGAAGCTCTCCTCCTAAACCCATTCCAATTAAAAACCGAAATACTAAAAAAGCAGCAAGTGTAGTAGTAAGAGCTGAAAGGCCGCTTGCTACTGAAAAAAGAACAAGAGTAACACTAAAAACGGTTTTTCGCCCAATTCGATCAGCCAGCAATCCAAACACCAAAGCTCCAACGGCCATTCCGATAGAATTGACGCTGCCTATCCAACTCATTTCAGTAGGGGAAAGCCCCCATTCAGCGTGAAGAGCTGCAATGATAAAAGACAAAATGCCAACATCCATCGCATCGAAGAGCCATCCTAGTCCTGCGATGCCAAGAAGCTGACGTTCTGATAATTGTTTTGTTTTCATGTCTTCCTCCTAGAAGCAAAGAATTTTGCTTTAAGTTTACACCTGTCTTGACATAATGTCACGTCTATTTTAAAGAAAAAATTCAAACGGAAAAGCTCTATACCTAATGGTATAGAGCTAGTTTTATTCTCACATTTTACCGTAAAGCATTTTTCCAGACCATGTATAAGCCATATGACCGCCGTCTACCGCAATGCAATCGCCTGTTACATATGAGCTGTCATCGGATGCTAAAAATAATACCGCACCTTCTTTCGCGGAGCGTTCAGCGGTTGCTTTTCCTATGCCAGAGCTTGACCCTGTAATAACAGAAACTTTTGATTTTAGACGTCCCAATTGTATCCCTCCGCAAAAATAAGTATATAAGTATGTATGTTCATGTCCTCCTCTATTATTTTGATAAAACGTTGCCAGTTTATACATATGTGAATAAAAATAATGAGACGCAGATAAGGCAAATCCATTGTATAATGAACAGCAGTATGTCAGAAAAAATGAGGTGTTTGCATGAAAGCAATTTTGAAAAGTTTTATTAATGGACTCTTAACGATTGTCCCTATTATCCTTGTTATTTATATTTTAGTAAGAGTGTTTAATTTTTTAGACAGCATTTTAGGGAACGTATTGAAGCCCTATATGAAGCAGGATTACATACCTGGTATTGGAATCTTAGCGACGCTTGTTTTAATTACGTTATTAGGGTGGCTATCTACTCGTTTTTTTACGGGGAAAATTATTAACTTAATCGACCGATTGTTAGAAAGAATACCGCTTGTTAAGACGCTATATACCGTCATTAAAGATACATTTCAATCTTTTCTTGGAGAGAAAAAGTCATTTTCAAAAGTCGCTTTAGTGACGATGCCTGGCACGTCAATGAAAGTCATTGGATTTGTCACGTCTGAAGAAGTAGAAGGGATTATTCACTCATTAAAAGACCATGTAGCCGTCTATATCCCCCAAACTTTTCAAGTAGCCGGTTTTACTTTTTTGATTCCAAAAGAAGAAATTGAATGGTTAGATATTAAGCCGGAAGAAGCAATGAAGTTCGTGTTATCTGGGGGAGTATCGAGTTCTAAAGCAGAAAAATAACAGAAGGCTTGTGTAAGCCTTCTGTTATTTTTGTTGGAGTAGGACTGTTAAAAGATTTAGTGGTTCTTCTAATATCTCAAGCTCTGTTAAGTTTCCAATCATGCCTTTCACAATAGCAGCGGTAGGATTATCTTTTTTAAGCTCCGTTTTTAAAATTTGAAAGCTGTCCGCATGCTCTTCAGAAATATGATCACGGGTGTCTAACAGCTGTTTAATTTCCTCGAGAGCTTTTTGCACCTGCTCATTTTTGCTTAAAAAAGCTGTTCGTTCCTTTCCATATATGTTTTCACCAAAAGAAGCGGGAATAAGGGGACGAGGTTTTTTAGTTAATAAATCTTCTACTAATACATCTACTCGGTCCATTATGTACTGCGCGACTTCTTTAAAGGTAAGTTCATATTGATTGAAGATAATAATTTCTAAAAAGGACTGATGAATACCTTCAATCATTTTTGTTAAATCCGAGATATAAGGCGTTACGTTTTCCCCGTATACGCTAACAAGGCTTTTGCAGTGAAAGTAAAACGTTTCTCTCTGCATTTTATGAACAAAGTTTTCCACATCTTTATTAAATGGAATAGATTTTTCACGAATTTGCATGATAATAAAATCCCTGTGCTCCGTAATGAATTCATAGAAATAGATGAGCTGGTTCATATAGCGGCTGCGGGCATCGTTTACCTCCTCATCGAGGGCATAAACAGAGCTAAAAAGCTTTTCATAGTAAAAGTTTAGAATCGATAATAAAAGTGCATCCTTAGATTTAAAGTGTAGGTAAAATGCACCTTTAGAAATATTGCATTCATCTACAATTTCTTGCACAGAGGTAGCATTAAATCCTTTTTTCGCAAAAAGCTTAATCGCTGCTTCAATGATTCTTTTTTCTTTTTCTTTCACGTATTCTACCTCCTTTATTGAACAATTTCGCCATTCATTTCGTTAGATAATAGTATCATACACTAAAAAAGATATAGGTATATATCAAAGTTAAGACCTAGAGTCAGTTCTTTTAAAAAACGCTTCCCCGTAAATATGTCTTTATTATGAACATGTCAGGAGAGGGCCTGCTTAGGGTTGACACTGACTGGTTAGTCATTTATATTTTAAGTTGTTATGACCGATCGGTCAATTTTATTAGTATACATACATTTGAAGGAGGATATGCATTGGGGAAGTTTATTAAATTTTCATTGAAAAATAAATTTGCAGTATGGCTGTTAACACTCTTTGTCATTATTGCAGGGCTGTATTCAGGATTTAATATGAAGCTAGAGACCATTCCTGATATTTCAACGCCTGTTGTAACAGTCAGTGCAACTTATCCGGGAGCCACTCCGGAACAAGTAGCAGACAAGGTGAGTAAGCCGATTGAACAAAAGCTTCAGGGACTGAGCAGTGTTGATACAGTTAGCTCATCTTCTTATGAAAATATGGCTACCATTCAAGTTGAATATAGTTTTAGTAAAAATATGGAGAAGGCAGAAGACGAAGTTAGACGGGCTCTTTCAAACGTAGGTCTGCCAGATGATATAGAGGAACCAAATGTTTCAAGACAAAGCATTAGTGATTTTCCGATTATTTCATTAAGCGTTTCAGATGATAAAAAGTCATTAGAAGAATTAACGAAGTATGTAAAAAATACAGTTGTTCCACAAGTTGAAAAAGTGCAAGGAATTTCTTCTGTCAGCGTGTCGGGAGAACAGGTTGAAGAAGCAGAACTTGTATTTAAACAAGACAAGCTCAAGCAGCTGGGACTCGATGAAGATACCGTGAAAAAACTTATCCAAGCATCCGATGCAAAAGTGCCAGCTGGTACATACACGATGAATGGATCTCAGAAATCCGTTGTGGTAGACGGAAAGATGACAACAGAAAAAGATTTGGAAAACTTAGAGATTCCGGCTGTGCCTAGCCAAGGAGCTGCTCAAGGTCAGCAACAAGGAATGAGTCAGCAGCAGTCCACGTCCGCAGCTTCTATTCCAACTGTGAAATTAAAAGAAATTGCTGATGTTAAAGTGACTGGGAAAGCAGAATCAATTTCTCGTACGAACGGCAAACCTTCAATTGCTGTGCAAGTTGTCAAAGCGAAAGATGCTAACACAGTAAATGTTGTAAATGATTTTAAAGAAAAAATGAATAGCCTGGAAAAGAAAAATAAAGACCTTCACGTTGACAATATTTTTGATCAAGGTAAACCGATTGAAGATTCTGTTCATACAATGCTAAATAAAGCTATTATCGGTGCGGTCTTTGCGGTTATTATCATTCTTTTATTTTTACGTGATATTCGTTCAACGATTATTGCCGTTATTTCGATTCCGCTTTCGCTATTAATCGCCATTTTAGCGCTCAAATCAATGGATATTTCTTTAAATATCATGACGCTTGGGGCGATGACTGTAGCAATCGGAAGGGTTGTAGATGATTCCATTGTCGTTATTGAAAATATCTACCGCCGCATGGCTTATCAGGAAGAAAAGCTTAAAGGGAAAGATTTAATAGTCGCTGCGACGAAAGAAATGTTCGTTCCAATTTTCTCTTCCACAGTCGTAACCGTAGCCGTATTTTTACCGTTAGGTCTAGTGGAAGGGCCGGTAGGAGAGCTATTCTTACCGTTTGCGTTAACGGTTGTCTTTGCGCTTTTAGCATCACTGCTAGTAGCCGTAACACTCGTGCCAATGCTTGCTCATTCTTTATTTAAAACAAATGTAAAAGTAAAAGAAGAAAAGCCAAGCAAGCTAGCACACGGATATAAGCGAATCTTGAACTGGACGTTAAACCATAAGCTTATTTCCTTTGGGTTAGCCGTATTGTTATTAGTAGGAAGCTTATTCTTAGTTCCTTCTATTGGCGTGAGCTTCTTGTCATCTGATCAAGAAAAAACGCTGACGCTTACGTATACACCGAAAGCTGGACAGTCTCAAAGCGATGTAGAAAAAGCAGCAAATCGTGCAGAAGCGTACTTGATGAAACGTGATGGTGTCAAAACGGTTCAGTATTCTTTCGGCGAAGGTAACTCTTTTAATCCGGGAAGCAAAAATAATGTTTTAACATTTGTACAATATGACGAGGATACACAAAATTTTGATAAAGAGCAGGATAAAGTATTAAAAGCTCTTAATAAACAAGCGAACCAAGGTGAATGGGGCTCAATGAATACGGCGTCTAGCGGCAGCAATAATTCATTAAATGTCCTTATTTACGGAGATAGCTTAGATGAAATTAAACCTTATGCTGATAAAGTTCAGCACGTTTTAGAAAAGCATAAAGAACTAAAAAATGTCGATTCTACGCTTTCAGATACGTTTGATGAATATACGTTAGTACCGAATCAAAAGAAAGCAGCTGAACTGGGCTTGTCTGCTAGTCAAATCGGCATGCAGATCTCGAACCTTGGACAGCGTGAAGTATTAACAACTATTCAAAAAGGCGGAAACGAAATTAACGTGTACCTTCCGAAAGAAAAAGAGGATTTCGCTACTTTTGCCGAACTTTCAGGCACAAAAGTGACCTCTCAAACTGGACAGGAATTTACATTAGATGAAGTTGTAGATATTAAAAAAGGTAAAACATCAAATACGGTAACTCGCCGTGATAATAAAATTTATGCAGAGGTAAGTGCCGATATTAAGAGTGACGATGTAGGCGGCGTTTCTTCAAACGTCCAAAAAGAAGTGAAAAAAATTGATTTGCCAAGTGATATGGATATTAACTTTGGCGGAGCATCAGAGCAAATTAATGACTCATTTAGTCAATTAGGAATTGCAATGCTTGCAGCCATCGGTATCGTGTATTTCGTACTGGTACTGACATTTGGTGGAGGGTTAGCTCCTTTTGCTATCTTATTCTCACTTCCGTTTACACTAATTGGTGCGCTAGTAGCGCTTTTAATCTCTGGAGAAACGATTAGCATTTCTTCGATGATTGGAGCTCTTATGCTGATTGGAATTGTGGTAACAAATGCGATCGTCCTGATTGATCGCGTTATTCATAAAGAGCAAGAGGGCCTTTCAACGCGTGAAGCTTTACTAGAAGCTGGAATGACACGTCTTCGTCCAATCTTAATGACAGCTATTGCAACGATTGGTGCACTGCTTCCATTAGCTTTTGGATTTGAAGGTGGAGGCCTCATTTCAAAAGGGCTAGGAGTTACGGTAATTGGGGGACTAACAAGTTCTACGCTACTCACGCTCATTATCGTTCCAATTGTCTATGAGTTTTTTATGAAATTTAAGCGCAAAAAACTAAAAGAATAGAAGCCAAGCATTTTTGTAAAACAAATTTCCGCTTTTGAGGTGAATAGCGATGAAGTCAATTGATAAACTAATAAAACAGCTGATTCAACAAGGAATTAAAGCAAAGAAAGTGACGATTGATAAATCAAAGCGCCAGCAGTGGATGTCCATGTCATTGCCTAAAACGGCATGGCAACATTCAAAATAAAAAGAGCTGACTTTAAGTCAGCTCTTTTTTATTAACGATCTGTATCTTCAAATGATCCTTCTTGATAAGCGTCACTTACTTGCTCATGCGTTTCTGCTAAGCCTTGTGAGAGTGCATCTTGTCGGTTATAATCTTCCGTTTCGAACTGGCGGTCTGCCATTTCAGTTGTATTGGGCTGCTTTTTAGGCTGTTTTTTTAAATTCATTTTCACCACTCCTATTTAATAAAGTGAGATCACGGTTAGTGTGCGATGAAAGTAAATGCTTTATACATAAAAAAGAGCTTCGTTTCCTCGAAGCTCTTTTTTCATATTATTGCTCTTTTTTATCTAAGAAGATTTTTTCAATATCATCAAGTACGATATTAGCTGCTAAAACACCGCCTGCTGTGTTCCAAGTAGCATCATCTACTTTGTGGACATGAGCTTCTTGAGCTACTTTTAACTTTTTGAAAAGCGGATCGTTTATCCATTCTTTTTCAAGCTTTGTTGCTTCACCGTCTCCCGTTTCATAAGAGAAGTAGAATAGCTGATCGCCGTCCATTGCGGGAATGCGTTCTTTTGTTGCATTCATTTCAGCAAAATCATCTTTGTCTTGAGACTCAGGGCGAGCAAATCCAAGCTGATCTAAAATAACGCCTGAGAATGAGTCTTTATGATAGATACGAACGTCTCCAGCTGTAAAGCGTACAACTGAGATTTTTTGTTTTAACTGTTCACCAAGACGCTTCTTTAAATCTGCTACGCGGTTATCATAATCAGCTAATACTTCTTTCCCCTTTTCTTCTTTATTTAGAGCTTTTGCATATAGCTTAAAGTTTGATTGCCAGTCTCCACGCAGCTCTTCAGAGAATACAGTTGGAGCAATTTGGTTCAGCTGGTCGTATACTTTTTCCTGGCGCATTTTATTTCCAATAATTAAGTCAGGTTTCAAAGCAGCGATTGCTTCTAAGCTTGGCTCGCTTTCTGTACCCACACTTTTAACGCCTTTCATTTGGCCTTTAATGTGGTCATACCACGGATTTCCTAACCATGATTGAACAGCACCAACAGGTTTTACACCCATTGCAAGAAGGGCTTCAGTACCTTCGTTTGTTAAAACGACCACTCGTTTAGGTGTTCCTTTAATGTCTGCTTTGCCCATGGCATGTTTCACTGTATAGGTTTCGCCAGAACCTGCGTTTTTTTCTTTTTTATCGCCTTCAGCGCTGTTTGAATTACCGCAGCCTGCCAGCACAAGCAATGTCATAATTGTAAGAATTGATAACAAATATGATAGCTTACTTTTACGATATGTATTCACGTCTTTTCCCCCTTGTCAGTGATAATGATTTTCATTAACAATTAAGATAATATTCTAACTTTTAAGCAGTGTCAATTAAAAATTGAAAATGATTCTCAAAATCATTGACACTTTTTTCAATGTTTCCTAAACTAAAGGTTAGATATATATAGGAATCATCTTAGAGGAGAGCAATGAAAATGATGCTACGCAGTGTTCAAATGAAAGTAATGGGGCTCATCATTGGAATCATGCTGCTTTTAATCTGTATTGGATTAAGTATCGTACTCGGATACACAGATACAAGTATCAAAACAGCATTTGAAGCTTTTCAAGCGTTTAACGGTTCGAATGAGCACATAGTTATTCAAGATATTCGATTGCCGCGCGCTATAATCGGTGCTGTGGTAGGTATTTGTTTAGGAATTGCAGGAGCAATGATGCAGGCGTTAACGAAAAACCCACTTGCTTCACCAGATATTATTGGTGTGAACGCTGGGGCCAGCTTTTTTATTGTTGTTGCAGTGATGATTTTTTCGGTCAATTCACTTCAAGCTTTTACATGGATTGCATTTGTAGGAGCGGCATTAACTGTAGTGGTTGTCTATTTTCTTGGGTCCATCGGAAAAGAAGGGCTGACGCCTATTAAATTAACGCTCGCAGGAGCGGCTATTGCAGCCTTTTTTTCTTCTTTAACACAAGGACTGCTGGCCGTGGATGAATCTTCTCTTGATCAAGTTCTCTTTTGGCTAGCTGGGTCTGTGCAAGGACGCAAGGTGGAAATGCTGTATGGCATACTACCTTATGTAGTGCCAGCAATTATTGTCACTTTTTTCATCGCTTCCAAAATTAATATTTTAACGATTGGTGAAGATGTAGCTAAAGGGTTAGGTCAAAGAACGGCTCTAGTCAAAATTATAAGCGGCATCATTATTGCTATCTTAGCTGGTGGAGCCGTTGCAGTAGCCGGTCCGATTAGCTTTGTAGGAATCATTGTTCCTCACGTTGTAAGGGCAATTGTAGGACAAGATTATCGCTGGGTATTTCCCTATAGTGCGGTTGCCGGCGGGATTTTAATTTTATTAGCTGACGTTGCGGCCAGGTATGTTATTATGCCTCAAGAAATCCCTGTTGGAGTCATGACTGCTGTTATTGGTACACCTTTCTTTATCTATATGGCAAGGAAAGGAGCGAAGGCGTCATGAAAACATACTTATCTCTTCGCGTAAAGCGGATTTCGTTTTTAGTTAATATAAAAGCAGCTCTGATTATTACTGGATTTTCAGTTGCGCTTGTTGCACTCTTTTTACTAAGTGCAGGTACGGGTGATTTATTTATCAATCCATTTCGTGTGATTAAAATTTTAGCGGGGCATGGACTGGAGTTTGAACGATTAGTTGTTACATCTTTTAGATTGCCGCGTATTATCGTGGCCATTTGTGCCGGTATTTGTCTAGCTATTGCGGGCGCTATCTTGCAGGGGCTTGTAAGAAATCCACTTGCTTCACCAGACTTAATCGGATTAACAGGAGGAGCTTCAGTCGGTGTGGTGTTATTTTTGACACTGTTTAGTGATAAAAGCAACTCATTAACCGTAAGTATTAATTGGATGCCTGTTAGCGCATTTTTAGGTGCGGTGGCAGTGGCGCTTTTACTTTATGTGTTTGCCTGGAAAAATGGCGTCTCTCCTATTACACTAGTATTAATAGGAATTGGATTAACAGCGTTAACGAAAGCTATGACCACGTTGTTTATGATTATGGGTCCTATCTACCGCGCCAGCCAAGCAAACATTTGGATAACCGGAACGGTGTATGGCTCAAATTGGGCAAGTGTTTCCGTACTAGTTCCCGTTACACTAGGGCTGGTTATCATCACGATTTTAATGATTCGAAATTTAAATGTTCAAGAGTTAGGTGAAGAAATTGCGACTAACGTTGGAAGTCGCGTTCAAAAAAATCGATTGTCACTTTTGTTGCTGAGCACAGCTTTAACAGGAAGTGCCGTTGCATTTGCCGGCGGAATTAGCTTTGTAGGACTACTTGCTCCACATATTGCCCGAAAGCTTGTAGGTTCATCATTTGGAGCTTTAATACCGCTATCGGCACTAATCGGAGCGATTTTAATCACGGCAGCAGATTTAATTGGCCGAACATTTTTCTTGCCAATCGAAGTGCCAGCAGGTGTATTCACGGCTGCAATTGGCGCACCGTACTTCATTTATTTACTATATAAACAAAGAAACGTATAACATTCTTTGTAGAAGGAGCGATTCGCATGCATTCGTTAGAAACAAAGTCGCTAACATTATCATATGGAGAAGCGATGATTATAGATGAGCTTGACGTCACCATCCCAAAGGGTGAGATTACGGTTTTTATCGGCAGTAATGGATGCGGAAAATCTACGCTGCTTCGTTCACTAGCAAGGTTATTAAAGCCACATGCCGGCTCTATTTTACTAGAAGGCTCTAAAATTTCCTCTCTTCCTACAAAGGAAATTGCAAAGCAGCTAGCAATCCTTCCGCAAGGTCCTGTTGCACCTGAAGGGTTGACTGTGCTGCAGCTTGTTAAACAAGGGCGCTATCCGTATCAAAATTGGTTCCGCCAGTGGTCTCAAGAAGATGAAGAAAAAGTACAAAACGCACTCGAAGCAACAGGTCTAGCAGACTTGGCTGACCGTCAAGTTGATTCGCTTTCTGGAGGACAGCGTCAGCGCGCATGGATTGCCATGACACTAGCGCAAGATACGGATATTATATTACTTGATGAACCGACAACGTATTTAGATATGACGCATCAAATTGAGATATTGGACTTGTTATTTGAACTGAATGAAAAAGAAAATCGCACCATCGTAATGGTGCTGCATGATTTAAACCTAGCCTGCCGCTATGCTCATCATATTGTGGCGCTTCAAGATAAAAAGATATACGCACAGGGAAGACCGGAAGAAGTCATTAACTGCGATTTAGTACAGCGGGTCTTTAATATGAACTGTGAAGTGACAGTGGATCCGTTATTTGGAACACCTCTTTGTATTCCTCATGGACGCGGAAGATGTATTGTGAATAAGCTGCGAGTTGAAACGCAGCATGCTCAGTAGGAAAGAGCAAAGTGAGTTAGCAGAAAAATTCCGCTGTACGTTTACAGATAACTCGCTGTACAGGTTGTCTCCCACCAGCTGCATGGATGAAAGCAAGGTGAAGGTACAGCTGCTATGGGTTCAGCAGACGATGAAGGCTGCTAATTTGAGAGCAGCTGCTTCCATGTTAGCGAAGCGATATAGTTTTGTTGTGGTGGCGGCTTTATATTCATTTATTGTTTTTCAAAAAAAGATAAACGCATCGACTAAAAATATTTCTTTGCATACAGAAGAAGTTGAAACCATGTGGCTTCCAAAAGTATTTATTTCAGAAATTGAAACGACAGAAGTAACAGAGGATAATCGGGAAATTCTTCTTGATGAGCTTCTTGATGAATTGTTTGCTTATCAACTTGAGCCGATATGGTCAGCACTGCGTAAAGTGACAAAAATTTCAAAGCTGACGCTGTGGGAAAACGTAGCTGTTTATATCCACTGGCTTTACGATATGCTTTTAGCAAACGAAGAAATAGACAAAATGGAACTGCAAAAAGATTTGCGTTACGTGTTAGAAGAAGCTGAGGGTCATCATTTTGGCTCATATCATAACAATCCGCTTGCTCGTTACAGTTTACCTCCTGAATATGCAGAGAGACAAAAGCAGGAGATAAGAGTTCGGCAAACGTGCTGTTTGTCTTACCAAACAGGAGCTAAAGAGACTTACTGTCGAACGTGTCCGGTTATTTGCAAACCAAAGAAAGGAGTGAGTGTGCATGAATAAAACCTTTCAAGAGCAATTCGACGGTTTGATTGAAAAGTACACGGAACTAATGGTCGGTGAAAGTAACGAACAGCTGCAGGAAAAAGTGAAAATATGGGCACTTTACAACCATATTTCAAAATCTATGCCACCTTTAACCAAGCATTGGAATCAATTATATCCAGACGCAAAAGCGGAAATGGTCGAGATTGTGAAGGAAATAAAAGAGCTGAATGAAGCGCATCGAGCTTCACAGCGAAAACCAGAATAAAAACATTCATCACGAAGCTGATGGATGTTTTTTTATCAAAAAGCTCCTAGTTGCTTTTTGATTAGGTGTGCATATGTTAATAACAGGTGCCTATCTATCTAGCTAAGGAAATGGTAAAATTAATGATAATTAAATAAATTTTGTTAGGCGCATGACAAGTGAAGGCGGGGGGTTGCTTTGGAACAAACGATAAGAAACTTTTTTTTATTGTTATCAAAAAGCAAAAAGTTAACAAAGCTAGCTAAGCGCTATGGCTTACGTTTTGGAGCAGCACGGTTTGTTGCAGGTGAAACCATTGATGAAGCCGTTAGTGTGATAAAAAAGCTAAATGAACAGGGATTAAAAGTCACAATTGATTATCTCGGGGAGTTTGTGGAAAGTGAAGCTGAAGTCAATAACGCAGCAGCTCAATGCATAAAGGCCATTCACCTTATACACAAAGAAAAATTGGATTCAGAAATTTCTTTAAAATTAACGTCTATGGGACTCGATATTTCCGAAGATTTAGCGCTTCATAATATGCGGCGTATTCTGAAAGAAGCGGAAAAGTATAACGTGTTTGTGACGATTGACATGGAAGACTATAAGCGATGCAGGAAGACGATTAAATTATTTAAACAATTAAAAAATGAGTATGAACACGTAGGGACGGTGCTTCAAGCATACTTATATCGTACAGAAAGTGACATTCGTGAATTAAATACGTATGCTCCTAAATTAAGGTTAGTGAAAGGAGCGTACAAAGAAGCAGCAGACGTGGCATTTCCTGATAAAGAAGATGTAGACGAAAACTTCAAAAACATCATTGGGCTTCACTTGTTGAATGGTCACTACACAGCAGTCGCTACTCACGATGAACGAATCATCCAGTATACAAAAGAGTTCGTTAAGAAGCATGGAATCTCAGTCGATCAGTTTGAGTTTCAGATGCTGTACGGCATTCGATCAGAAAGGCAGATTCAGCTCGTAGCAGAACAATATAAAATGAGAGTGTACGTTCCTTATGGAACGGACTGGTATGGGTACTTTATGAGGCGCCTTGCAGAAAGACCTGCAAATGTTGCATTTGTTTTAAAAGGAATTGTAAAAAAATAATAATGAAATGGTTGTGATGACAAAGTAAGAAATAATCAAAAATCGAACATGATTCGATTACTCATGTTCGATTTTGAAGTTAATGTCCTTGTGTATTATGCTTTGTGTACTGCTGGTTTTGAGATGTCTTTTTGCCGCGTCCGTGTGGTTCATTGAATGGTCCTGCATTTCCCTTAACGCTTGCTGCGCTTACGCCTGCTGACGATGGATCCTTCTTTAATTTGCTCACAAAATCACCTCCTGTGTATTAAGATAACCAAACGCATTAAAAATAGTTAGAGATAATATTGTGAATATATTGCGAAAATTTAAAAAATGATTTATAGTAAAAACAGAGATTAACAGTGACTCTCTTTTTTTACACATAAAATGAATGACGATTCATTCAATATATTAAAGGGGATGTGGGGATGATTATGAACATAAAAAAAGCCGCCGTTTTAGGTTCAGGAGTTATGGGCTCTGGAATTGCAGCTCATTTAGCGAATGTAGGAATTCCAACGCTTTTGCTAGACGTGGTTCCAGCTTCGTTAACACCAGACGAGGAGAAAAAACAGCTGACGCTTGAAGATAGGCAAGTCAGAAACCGGTTGAGTACAGCTGCTCTAGCTAAATTAACGAAGCAAAAACCAGCGCCTTTAACGTCGAAGGCATCACTATCTTTAATTACGCCAGGAAATCTTGAAGATCATTTACAGCAGTTAAGCGACTGCGATTGGATTATTGAAGTAGTCGTCGAACGCCTCGATATTAAACAGCAGTTGTTTGAAAAGATTGACAGTGTGCGAAAAAAAGGAAGTATTGTAAGTTCAAACACTTCGGGAATATCGATTCATGAAATGGCTAAAGGACGCTCAGAAGATTTTAAAGCTCATTTCTTAGGAACGCACTTTTTTAATCCACCGCGTTATTTAAAGTTATTAGAAATCATTCCAACTCATGACACAAAATCAGAAATTGTTGAATATATGAAAATGTTTGGTGAAGATGTGTTAGGTAAAGGGGTAGTTATTGCAAAAGATACACCTAACTTTATTGCTAATCGCATTGGTACGTACGGTTTACTCATAACCGTTCAAGAAATGTTAAAAGGTAATTACAGCGTGGGAGAAGTTGACTCTGTGACAGGACCGTTAATTGGAAGACCAAAAAGCGCGACGTTTCGAACGCTAGACGTAGTAGGACTAGACACATTTATTCATGTAGCTAACAATGTATTTGATAAAGTAGAAGGCAAAGAAAAAGAAGTGTTTGATGTACCTTTATTTATGAAACAAATGCAGGAAAATGGCTGGCTTGGAAGTAAGTCGGGGCAAGGCTTCTTTTTGAAGAAAGGAAAAGAAATTTTGGAACTTGACCCTGGTACACTTCAATACGTCGAGAGAAAGAAATTAAAAACAGCTTCTACAGAATTAAGTAAGCAGGCAAAAGGGCTGCAAAATAAAATGAAAGCGCTTATATACTCTGGTGATCGTGCTGGGCAGCTTCTTTGGAATGTGATCAGTCCGGTTCTTGTGTATGCAGCCCAGTTAAAGGATGAAATCGCTGACGATATCGTGGCAATTGATCAAGCTATGAAGTGGGGATTTGGCTGGGAAATGGGTCCGTTTGAGACGTGGGATGCAATTGGTTTAGAAAAGTCCATTGAGAAGATGGAGCAGTCTGGCTTAGCAGTTCCGCAGTGGATAAAACAAATGCAGGAAAACGGATTTACGAGCTTCTATAAAGAAATGGAAGGTCAAACGCTTTACTACGAAGATGATGAGTATAAAGCGGTAAAAGAAAATAAAAAGGTCATTCACCTGTCATCTTTACGCTCTCAAAATCATGTCATTTTAGAAAACAGCGGAGCGAGTTTAATTGATTTAGGGGATGATGTGGCGTGCCTGCAGTTTACCTCTCCTAACAATGCAATCGGGCTAGATATTATTAACTTATTAAATCAGTCTCTTGAAGAAGTGAACAAGAACTATAAGGGGCTTGTAATAGGAAACCAAGGGAAAAATTTCTGCGTTGGCGCTAACTTAGCTATGATTTTAATGGAAGCGCAAGACGATAATTATGTTGAAATTGAGTTTGTTATAAAACAATTTCAACAGGCAATGATGAAGGTGAAATACAATGAGAAGCCGATTGTTGCAGCTCCGTTTGCTATGGCTCTGGGAGGGGGAGCAGAAATTTGCTTACCGTCAGCTAAAATCCAAGCTTCTGCTGAAACTTACATGGGCCTTGTAGAAGTAGGAGTTGGGCTAATTCCTGGTGGAGGAGGTAACAAGGAGCTTTATATCAAACAGCTAAATGGTTTACCGAACGGTGTAACGCTGGATCTTCAGCAAATTGCCAATAAAACATTTGAAACAATTGCTACTGCAAAAGTATCCACCTCTGCTGCAGAAGCGAGACAGCTAAATTTCTTAAATCGCCACGACGGCATCAGTGTAAACGGAGATCACTTGCTAAATGATGCGAAGAATTCAGTCCTTGCTTTGTATGACACAGGCTATAAACCGCCTGTAAGAAGTAAGATTCCTGTTGTTGGAGAAACAGGGTATGCAACGTTGCTGCTAGGAGCTCAATCCATGAAGTATTCAGGATATATATCAGAACATGATTATAAAATTGCTAGTAAGCTAGCATTTGTGTTGGCTGGAGGACGTGTAGCGTTTGGTTCTGAAGTTGATGAAGAGTATTTGCTGGATTTAGAGAGAAGCATTTTTAAGCCTTGTTGGGGAAGCAAAATCTCAAGAACGTATGCAGCACATGTTAGTTAAAGGAAAATCACTGCGCAATTAAGGGGGAGAAAAGATGAGAGAAGCGGTTATTGTAGCGGGTGCTAGGACACCGGTTGGAAAAGCAAAAAAAGGTTCACTGGCAAGCGTTAGACCGGATGATTTGGGAGCTATTGTGGTTAAAGAAACCCTTCGCCGAGCAGGGGGATACGAAGGACCAATTGATGATTTAATTATCGGTTGTGCAATGCCTGAAGCAGAACAGGGGTTGAATATGGCTCGAAATATTGGCGCTCTAGCGGGCTTGCCTTATACGGTGCCAGCAATAACGATCAACCGTTATTGTTCATCAGGTTTACAAAGTATTGCCTATGGTGCAGAACGAATTATGCTAGGGCAAGCCAAAGCAGTTTTAGCTGGAGGAGCAGAATCAATGAGTTTTGTTCCGATGTTCGGAAATGTAGCACGTCCGAATGTCCAGCTGGTTGAAAATGCGCCAGAGTATTACATGGGCATGGGACATACGGCAGAACAAGTGGCGATGAAATACGGTATTTCACGTGAAGACCAGGATGCATTTGCTGTACGAAGCCATCAAAAAGCAGCAAAAGCACTTCAAGAAGGAAGATTTAAAGACGAAATTGTTCCGGTAGAAGTAACGCTTCGAAAAGTTGATGAAAATAATAAGCTCCGTGAACAAAAGCTGATGTTCTCACAAGATGAAGGAGTTCGCCCCGGCACAACTGCGGACGTATTAGGAAAACTTCGTCCAGCTTTTTCGATTAAAGGATCCGTGACAGCAGGAAACTCTTCGCAGACAAGTGACGGAGCTGCATCAGTTTTTCTAATGGATAGAGAACAAGCAGAAGCAGAAGGCCTAAAGCCTTTGCTTAAGTTTCGCTCATTTGCAGTTGGAGGAGTTCCGCCTGAAGTAATGGGTATTGGTCCAGTAGCAGCCATTCCTAAAGCTCTTAAGCTAGCAGGGCTGGAACTTTCCGATATCGGTTTATTTGAATTAAATGAAGCATTTGCTTCTCAAGCAATCGGCGTTATTCGAGAATTAAATATTAATGAAGATAAAGTAAATGTAAACGGAGGCGCTATTGCTTTAGGTCATCCATTAGGCTGTACTGGAGCTAAGCTAACACTGAGCTTAATGCATGAAATGAAGCGTCGAAATGAACAATTTGGTATTGTCACAATGTGTATTGGCGGAGGAATGGGAGCTGCTGGTGTATTTGAATTGTTAGCATAATCATTTCAAAGGGGGAGATGAACATGTCAAATAAAACAAAAAAAATGATTAAAGGTGGAAGCTTTTTAATTGAAGAAGGAGATGCAAGTCGCGTCTACACGCCGGAGGATTATACATCTGAACAAAAGATGATTGCCAAGACGACAGATGAATTTGTAGAAAATGAAGTGCTTCCACAAGTGGAATATTTAGAAAAGCATGAGTTTGATCGTTCTGTAAAGTTATTAAAACAAGCTGGTGAATTAGGCTTACTTGGCGCAGATGTACCGGAAGAATATGGTGGACTCGGTTTAGATAAGATTACGTCGGCTTTAATTGCTGAAAAAATGTCTCGAGCAGGTGGGTTTTCTATCACGCACGGTGCTCACGTAGGAATTGGATCATTGCCCATCGTCTTATTTGGAACTGAAGAGCAAAAACAAGCTTATTTACCTGCTTTAGCGGTAGGGGAAAAAATAGCAGCTTATGCGTTAACTGAACCTGGTTCTGGTTCCGATGCCCTCGGTGCTCGAACAACAGCTCGCCTTAACGCAGAAGGCACACACTATGTGTTAAATGGAGAAAAGCAGTGGATTACGAATGCCGGATTTGCTGATGTGTTCGTAGTGTATGCAAAAATCGACGGCGATAAATTTTCTGCTTTTATCGTGGAGCGTGAATTCCCAGGCGTTTCGGTTGGGCCAGAAGAGAAGAAAATGGGAATCAAAAGTTCATCAACAAGAACATTGATTCTTGAAGATGCGCTTGTTCCAAAAGAAAATGTGTTAGGTGAAATTGGAAAAGGTCATGTTATTGCTTTTAACATTTTAAATATTGGGCGCTATAAGCTTGGAGTTGGAGCAGTTGGGGCAGGAAAACGTGCGTTAGAAATTACGTCTCAATATGTTAATCAGCGTCAGCAGTTTAAAACGCCAATCGCTAAATTCTCATTAACACAAGAAAAATTAGCAACAATGGCTTCTAAATTGTATGCAACTGAAAGTTCCGTCTATCGTACGGTAGGACTTTTTGAAGATCATATGGGTCAGCTTTCGGAAGAACAGCAGAAAGACGGAAAACAAATTGCAGCTTCTATTGCTGAATATGCTATTGAATGCTCATTAAATAAAGTGTTTGCAACGGAAGCTCTTGATTACATCGTAGATGAAGGCGTGCAGCTTCACGGAGGCTACGGTTTTATGAGTGAGTATGAAATCGAGCGCCTGTATCGTGATTCCCGTATTAATCGTATTTTTGAAGGAACAAATGAAATTAACCGTCTCTTAGTACCAGGCACATATTTACGCAAAGCGCTAAAAGGAGAGCTTCCGCTGCTTCAAAAAGCACAAACGCTTCAAGAAGAATTGGTGATGCTTATGCCGCAAGAAGTAGGAAATGAGCCGTTAGATCAAGAGAAAATGCTTGTGCAAAACGGGAAAAAAATTGCGCTCTTGCTTTTAGGTCTAGCTGCACAGAAGTATGGCAAAGAATTAGAGAAAGAACAAGAAATTCTCGTTAATATTTCCGATATGATCAGTAATGTATATGCAATGGAATCAACTGTTCTGCGTACTGAAAAAGCCATTTCCAAAACAGGAGCAGATCAAAACAGCTTAAAAGTAAAATATACGCAAGTATTTTGCCAAGAAGCATTTAATCGAATTGAAGCAGATGCAAAAGAAACGTTAATTGGCGTTGAACAAGGTGATACGCTCAGAGTCATGCTATCATCTCTTCGCAAGTTAACGCGCTATACCCCAATCAATGTAATTAGCGTAAAGCGAGAGATTGCAAAAACGCTTCTAGAAGTAGAAAAATTTACAGTTTAAACAAAAAGGAGCTCGTTTTGCGAGCTCCTTTTTGTTTAAGAAGCCTCTATCTAGGTAAATCATAAAGGATGTGTTAAAATACGAAAAAAGCTTAAAATAAAGGGTGGTTGACGAAATGTCATTATTTTTTTATTCATATCCAAAGTGTGGTACGTGCCGAAAAGCAAAAAAGTGGCTGGATGACAACGGAGTAGCGTATGAAGAAATTCATATTGTAGAAAACCCGCCAACAAAAGAGCAGCTGCAATCTTATTATCAGAATAGTGGCTTAGAATTAAAAAAATTCTTTAATACAAGCGGTAAAAAATATCGCGAATTAGGGCTTAAAGATAAAGTAAGTAGTGCGAGTGAAGATGAACTTCTGTCTATTCTTGCGTCAGATGGCATGTTAATTAAGCGTCCCCTGTTAACAGATGGACAAAAAGTAACGCTTGGTTTCAAAGAAGAGCAGTTCGAGGACGTGTGGAAGTAAGTTTTCAAATAGAAAATTTTTACCTTTTACGTTACACTGTTAGTAGGGAGTTATTTTAGTTGTAGAAAGTGTTCTCTATGTTGAAGGCGCTTTTTATATAAACAAATTACGATACATATTTTGGAGGGATTAAGATGAGTACACCAAAAGATTTGCGTTATTCTGAAGAGCATGAATGGGTAAAAACAGAAGGAGACGTTGTCCGTGTAGGTATTACACATTTCGCTCAAGCTGAGCTTGGAGACATCGTATTCGTTGAACTGCCAGAAGTAGGAGCAACAGTAGAAGCTGACGAGCCGTTTGGTAGCGTTGAATCAGTAAAAACTGTTTCTGAGCTTTATGCACCAATTAGCGGTGAAGTTGTAGCAGTAAACGACAACTTAAGCGATAGCCCTGAACTTGTTAATGAATCTCCATACGAAGAAGCATGGATGATTACAATCAAACCATCTGATGCTTCTCAAGTAGACAAGCTAATGACAGCAGAGCAATACGAAGAAATGACAAACGAAGGATAAGACTCCTCCATAAATTGTCTTGATGAAAAGTTTTTGACTGGACACTCTATTAGTAAACAAGCTAAAGGAGTGTCTTTTTATGTTTGAACGACAAAAAATGGACGTTACAGATCGCGTTACAGCTAAATTTCATAACGGCGGCATGAAATTATATGTTGATAAGCAGCCAATTGGTGAAGTTAGCTACGGAACAAGCGGTAATGAATACCGTTTTGAAGAAGGATATTCGCATGAAAATAATAAGTTTTATCAATATGCTGACGTACAAAAACAAGGTGAAACGCAAAAATATACAGACTGCGACGAAGAAGCAGGATGGTGCTAAACAGTGGCAAAAGCCGCTGTTTTTCCTGTTTTATGGTAACAATACGGTATAAGCTGTCTTTTAAGAGAGTTCTTTCTTGCAAATTTCTTTTAAAAAACAGGTGAACTGTGATACATTAACGAATATTGTATAGCATAAAGAAATGATGTTACTATACAACTGACGATTATGGGTGATGAAAATGGGGCTAATTGAAATTGAAAAAGTAATTATTGTCGAAGGAAAATCAGATAAAAAACGTATTCAAGATATCATTCGAGAACCAATCGAAATTATCTGCACAAATGGTACGATTAGTTTATCAAAGCTGGATGAAATTATTGACTGTACGTTTAACAAAGAGGTATACATACTCGTTGACTCTGATGATTCAGGGAATAAGCTAAGAAAACAATTTAAACGAGAGCTTCCGGAAGCAGAGCATTTATATATTGATAAAATGTATCGAGAAGTTGCTGCCGCCCCTAGACATCACATAGCAACAGTATTACTGAGTGCCAATATCGATGTTAATGCAGAATTTTTAACATAAAAGGAATGAGCAACATGCAAGAATGGAGCGAAAAACAGCTTGATGATCAGTTGAAAGAAGGAGAAAGAGCATTTATCTTTTTCCATACGCCTTTTTGTGGAACATGTCAGCTGGCAAAAAAAATGTTAACCGTAGCAGAAGCAATGCTGCCGGATGTAACCATCGGAATGAGCAATTTAAATTATATGCCTTCAAAAGCAGAATTATTTTCAATTGAAAGCGTACCTTGTTTGATTGAAGTGGAAAATGGCGAAATGGTAAAAAAACTTTATGCGTTTCATTCCATTGAGCACGTGCTTGAAGAGCTTCGATAATCAAACGTTTGTTTAAAGTGAAGAAATAGAAAGAGAGCAAACCGTTGGGGCTGTTGAAACCTTGGGATATTATCCCAAAGGCAAAATCTGTTGACAGCCTATCTGACACATGCTAAAATCACACTCATGAATGTTCATAAATGAATGAATATTTCCCAAAAACAAAATAATTGTTGCGAACTCTTATCAAGAGAGGTGGAGGGACTGAGCCCTGTGAAACCCGGCAACCGTCAGACTAACTGAAATGGTGCCAATTCCTGCAAAGCTATGCGCTTTGAAAGATGAGAGAAAGGATTAAATATTGAGCCTTTCTGTCATGCGCAGAGAGGCTTTTTTAATGAAGAAAATTGTTTTACGGCTTTTTCATTCTATAGGGCAACCTAACATAATTAAGTTTTTACTAAAGAAGGTGAAGTAATATGATTACATTAACAGACGTTACAAAAATTTATCAGGCCAAAAGCGGTCAAGTAACAGCTGTTGATAATGTGAATTTAACCGTTAACCAAGGTGAAATTTACGGAATTATTGGTTATAGCGGAGCGGGGAAAAGCTCTTTAATTCGCTTGCTAAATGGATTAGAAACACCAACGACAGGAACGGTCGAAGTAGCAGGCAATAATATTGGAAAAATTAAAGGCGGAAAACTTAGAAAAGCTAGACAAGAAATCAGTATGGTATTTCAGCACTTTAATATCTTGTGGTCGCGTACAGTCCGGGAAAATATTGCATTTCCGTTAGAAATAGCCGGGATTTCAAAAGAAAAAAGAATGAAACGAGTAGACGAACTCATCAAGCTAGTTGGACTTGAGGGTCGAGAAAATGCTTATCCATCACAGCTCAGCGGTGGACAAAAACAGCGTGTTGGTATTGCTCGAGCTCTAGCGAATAACCCAAAAGTATTGCTGTGTGATGAAGCAACATCAGCGCTTGATCCACAAACGACAGATTCCATTTTAGATCTGTTAGTAGATATTAATGAGAAGCTAGGTTTAACAATTGTATTGATTACTCATGAAATGCACGTCATTCGTAAAATTTGTCATCGAGTAGCCGTTATGGAAAATGGTGCAGTGGTAGAAGAAGGACAAGTGCTAGAAGTATTCAGAAAACCTAAGCAGCCAATTACAAAACGATTTGTTCAACAGATTTCTGAACCAGAAGAAACGTTTGAAATAATTGAACAAGTACAAGAGTTGTATCCAAGTGGGCAAATTATTCAGCTGACATTTGTTGGCGGGAAAGCAGAGCAACCGCTCATTACAACGATTTTAAAACAGTTTGACGTAACGATTAATATTTTGCAAGGAAAGATTTCTCATACACAAACAGGTTCATACGGAACGTTGTTTGTTCATTTAGACGGGGACTTAAGGGAAGTTGAAAAAGTCATTGCATACATTCATGAACAGCAGGTAGAAGTGGAGGTAATGACAAATGCTTGAGAAACTATTCCCAAACGTTATTTTAGATGATTTTATTCAAGCGACAAATGAAACACTATATATGACGGCTATTTCAGTCGTAGCGACATTTGTTTTAGGTATTTTATTAGGCTTGCTGTTATTTTTAACGTCAAAAGGACAGCTTTGGCAAAACAAACCTTTATATGGTATTGTATCAGCGGTTGTAAATATTTTTCGTTCTATTCCATTCATTATTTTAATTGTTTTACTAATTCCATTTACTAAAGCGTTGGTGGGAAGCATTTTAGGTGCTAATGCAGCGTTACCTGCTTTAATTGTTGGAGCAGCACCATTTTACGCGCGTCTTGTAGAAATTGGTCTGCGTGAAATTGATAAAGGTGTTATTGAAGCTGCTAAATCCATGGGAGCAACAACAAGCACCATTATTTTTAAAGTACTGTTACCTGAATCGCTTCCAGCTTTAATTTCTGGTTTGACGGTAACAACGATTGCGTTAGTCGGCTATACGGCAATGGCAGGTGTGATTGGAGCTGGAGGTCTTGGGAACCTTGCATATTTAGAAGGATTCCAGCGCAGTCATAATGACGTAACGCTAGCTGCTACAATCTTGATTTTGATTATTGTATTTATTATTCAACTTATTGGAGATGCAATTACTGCAAAAATTGATAAGAGATAAAGGGAGGATGATTGATTATGAAAAAATGGCTTTCGGCTTTAGCATTAACATCCGCGCTAGTAGTAGGATTAGCTGCGTGCGGATCTAATGGATCAAAAGATGAAAAGAAAATTGTTGTGGGTGCATCTAATACGCCTCATGCTGAAATCTTAGAACAAGCAAAACCGATTTTGGAAAAACAAGGAATTGACTTAGAGATTAAAAAATTCCAAGATTACATCTTACCAAACACAGCTCTTGCAAACAATGAAATTGATGCAAACTATTTCCAGCACGTCCCTTATATGAATTCAGTGCTAAAAGATCACAAAGGTGAAAAAGGTTATGACTTTGTAAGTGCCGGTGCCATTCATATTGAACCAATCGGTATCTACTCTAAAAAATACAAAAGCTTAAAAGACCTTCCGAAAAACGGTACAGTTATTATGCGTGATGCAGTAGCTGAGCAAGGGCGTATTTTATCGATCTTTGAAAAAGCCGGCGTGATTAAATTAAAGCCAGGCGTGAAGAAAATAGATGCACAAATTAAAGATATTGTAGAAAACCCTAAGAATTTAAAATTCAAAGCCGACGTTGAAGGCGGATTGTTACCTCAAATGTACAAAAATAATGAAGGCGACGCTGTTGTTATCAATGCTAACTACGCTATCGATGCTGGTTTAGATCCAGTAAAAGATCCAATTGCAGTGGAAAGCAAAGAAAATAACCCATATGCAAACATCATTACGGTTCACAAAGGTGACGAAAACAAAGATACAGTGAAAGCTTTAGTGAAAGTTCTTCACTCCAAAGAAATTCAAGACTACATTAAAGAAAAATACAAAGGCGGAGTACTGCCTGTAAATAAATAATAGAAGAAAAGCGCTTGCCTACTCTGGGTAAGTGCTTTTTTGTATGCGGGAAAACGAATAACTTTTATTTTTCTCACGCATACTAACCGTGAGAACTTTACTGATGATGGGAGCTGACGTTATGCAGCAAGAAGCACGTCATTCAACTGAGCAAGCACTTCATGATTATAAAATGGGTGTTGGGAAATTTAGCGAAAAATTGCCGGAAGTAACAAAAACGTTTAATGCGTTTACTGAAGCATGTTTTGGAGAAGGTTCTCTTTCTAAAAAAGAAAAGCAGTTAATTGCGTTAGGAATCAGCGTAGTAGCTCAAGACGAGTACTGTATGATTTATCATACAAAAGGCTGCATTGATCAAGGCGCTACTGAGCAAGAAATTTTAGAAGCATGCGGAGTGTCAGCGGCATTTGGCGGAGGTGCGGCGATGAGTCAGTCCGTTACGCTCGTACAAGAGTGTATTTCAGAACTGAATCGCCACACGCACTAAGTAAATACAACACGTAAAAAAAACTTGTCTTAGAAGGCTCCACTGAGTCTTTTAAGGCAACTTTTTTATGGTTGTATTTAGTCTTAAAAAACGTACATAATGGTTTAAAACCTTTTGGGTCAAAAGGTTGCTATAAGTTTTCATTTGTTATAAGATTGTAATGAGAATAAAATGAGAATAATTAAAAAGATATAGGTATATCGTTTTTTACTATATACGTCTATAACTGGAGGTTTTAATATGGCAGGGTCAACTTTAACAATTAAAGATCTTCATGTTGCAATTGAAGGCAAAGAAATTTTAAAAGGTGTTAATTTAGAAGTTAAGGGCGGCGAAATCCATGCAATCATGGGACCAAACGGTACTGGTAAATCAACATTATCTTCAGCAATCATGGGACATCCTAAATACGAAGTTACACAAGGTAGTATCACGCTAGACGGCGAAGATGTACTTGAAATGGAAGTAGATGAGCGCGCTCGTGCAGGTCTATTCCTAGCTATGCAATATCCAAGTGAAATCAGCGGTGTAACAAATGCAGACTTTTTACGTTCAGCAATCAACGCTCGTCGTGAAGAAGGCGAAGAAATTTCACTAATGAAATTCATCCGTCAATTAGACAAAAACATGGATTTCTTAGAAATGGATCAAGACATGGCACAGCGTTACCTAAACGAAGGTTTCTCTGGCGGTGAGAAGAAACGTAACGAAATTCTTCAATTAATGATGCTTCAACCAGGAATTGCAATTTTAGATGAAATCGACTCTGGTTTAGATATCGATGCGTTAAAAGTTGTATCAAAAGGTATTAATGAACTGCGTGGCAGCGAGTTTGGTTGCTTAATGATTACTCATTACCAACGTTTATTAAACTACATTACACCAGATAAAGTTCACGTTATGATGCAAGGTCGCGTTGTAAAATCAGGTGGCCCAGAATTAGCACAGCGTCTAGAGGCAGAAGGTTATGACTGGATTAAACAAGAATTAGGTATTGAAGACGAAACTGTAGGGCAAGAAGCTTAAGAGTTAGGAGGATCTCTATGACTATTGATACGAAATTACCATTTGATCAAGAGTACATCAGCAGCTTTTCAAAAGAAGCTAATGAACCAAGTTGGCTGCTAGATCTTCGCTTACAAGCTCTTGCAAAAGCAGAAGATCTTGCACTTCCAAAGCCAGATAAAACTAACATTTCAAAATGGAACTTTACTGCTTTTGACAAGCACACTTCGCAGGCAAGCATAATCTCATCTGTAGACGAGCTTCCAGAAGTGGTTAAAGCATTGATTGATACAGAAGCTGTTAAAAATCTATATGTTCAGCGTGACCAAACAGCTGCATATTCAACATTAACAGAAGAATTAAAGTCTCAAGGCGTTATCTTCACAGATATTCAAACAGCTGCTAAAGAGCATAGCGACCTTGTTGAGAAGTACTTTATGAAAGACGGAGTTAAAGTAGATGAGCATCGTTTAACTGCATTAAACGCAGCATTATTAAACGGCGGTGTATTCGTGTACGTTCCTAAAAATGTAGAAGTACAAGAGCCGCTTCAAGCTGTATTTGTCCGTGAAGATGAAGAATCAGCTTTATTCAACCATGTCATTGTTGTGGCTGAAGACAATAGCTCAGTAACATATGTAGAAAACTACATTGCTACTGCTGAAGAGTCAAACGGTGTTGTCAATATCGTGACGGAAGTATTCGCTAACAGCAACGCAAAAGTAACGTTCGGAGCTGTTGACTACTTAGCTAAAGGTACAACTACTTATGTGAACCGCCGCGGTGTAGCTGGCAAAGATGGTCGCATTGAGTGGGCTTTAGGCTTAATGAGTGAAGGAAATACAGTTTCAGAAAATACAACGTATCTAATGGGCGATGGTTCATATGGAGATACAAAAACGGTAACAGTTGGACGTGGAGAGCAATCTCAAAACTTAACAACAAGTATCGTACACTTCGGAAAACATTCTGAAGGTTATATTTTAAAACACGGCGTTATGAAAGAAAGTGCATCTTCAATCTTTAACGGTATCGGTAAAATTGAACACGGTGCTTCTAAATCAAACGCTGAGCAAGAATCTCGTGTTTTAATGCTAAGTGAGAAAGCACGTGGAGATGCAAACCCAATTCTTCTAATTGATGAAGACGATGTAACAGCAGGACACGCTGCATCTGTTGGGCGCGTAGATCCAATCCAGCTTTACTACTTAATGAGCCGCGGTATTCCAAAAACAGAAGCAGAACGTCTAGTTATTCACGGGTTCTTAGCACCAGTTGTAAACGAGTTGCCAATCGAAACGGTTAAAAAGCAATTAACGGATTTAATTGAAAGGAAAGTTCGATAATGAATATCTCTGATATTCGTAAACAATTTCCTATTTTAGACCAAGAGGTAAATGGCAGCCCACTCGTTTATTTAGACAGTGCAGCAACTTCACAAAAGCCGCTTGCTGTAATTGAAGCGATTGAGAAGTATTATAAAGAATATAACTCAAACGTACACCGAGGCGTTCACACGCTTGGTACAAGAGCAACAGACGGATATGAAGGCGCTCGTGAAAAGGTTCGTAAGTTTATTAATGCAAAATCAACGGAAGAGATTATTTTTACGCGCGGTACAACGACAGCCCTTAACACAGTAGCTGCAAGCTATGGCCGTGCTAATCTCAAACCTGGCGATGAAATTGTGATTACTTATATGGAACATCACAGCAACATCATTCCTTGGCAGCAAGTTGCCAAGGAAACAGGTGCAACATTAAAATATATTTCATTAACAGAAGATCATGCACTTTCACTAGAAGAGGTAAAAAGCACGATTACATCTAACACAAAAATTGTATCAATTATGCAAGTCTCTAACGTACTGGGCACAATTAACCCAGTAAAAGAAATTGCAGAAATTGCACACGCTAACGGCGCAGTAATGGTTGTGGATGGTGCGCAAAGCACGCCTCATATGAAGGTCGATGTGCAAGATTTAGATTGTGATTTCTTTGCTTTCTCTGGACATAAAATGGGTGGGCCGACTGGAATCGGCGCTCTTTATGGAAAGAAAGAGCTTCTTGAGAAAATGGAACCAATTGAGTTTGGCGGCGAAATGATTGAATTCGTAAACCTATACGAATCAACATGGAAAGAGCTTCCTTGGAAATTTGAAGGAGGTACGCCGATTATTGCAGGTGCAATTGGTTTAGGTGCAGCGATTGATTTCTTAGAAGAAGTTGGTTTAGATAACATTCAAGCACATGAGCACAAGCTAGCACAATATGCACTGGATCGCTTATCGCAAGTAGATGGTATTACAATCTATGGACCAAAAGAGCGAGCGGGTGTTGTAACATTTAACATTGAAGATGTTCATCCGCATGACGTAGCAACAGTAGTAGATGCTGATGGAATTGCAATTCGTGCAGGTCATCACTGTGCGCAGCCTCTGATGAAATATTTAAACGTATCTTCTACTGCACGTGCCAGCTTTTATCTGTATAACACGGAAGAAGAAGTAGATAAATTGGTGTCATCATTAATAAAAACGAAGGAGTATTTTACAAATGGCTTTTAATAATTTAGATACTCTCTATCGTCAAGTAATTATGGACCATTATAAAAACCCGCGTAATCGTGGAACTTTAGATGAAGATACTGTGAACATTCATATGAATAACCCGACGTGCGGAGACCGCATTGAACTTTCTCTAAAAGTAGAGGACGGCAAAGTGGTGGATGCAAAATTCGAAGGTGAAGGATGTTCAATTTCAATGTCATCAGCTTCAATGATGACACAAGCAATTAAAGGTCAAGAAGTAGACAAAGCGTTTAAAATGGCCCATATCTTCTCTGACATGATGCAAGGTAAAGAGTATGATGATAGTATAGATTTAGGAGATATTGAAGCACTTCAAGGTGTAGCAAAATTTCCTGCGCGTATTAAATGTGCAACACTAGCGTGGAAAGCGATGGAAAAAGGTCTTAACGAAAAAAAATAAGACCTTCATTCATTCCCAATCCTATCAAGTAGGGGGTAATAAAAGATGGCTAAAAAAATGCCAGAAATCGGCGATTATAAATATGGATTTTCCGATAAAGATGTATCAATTTTCCGCTCTAAACGCGGTTTAACAAAAGAAATCGTAGAAGAAATTTCTCGTATGAAAGAGGAACCACAATGGATGCTAGACTTCCGTTTGAAATCTCTAGAGCACTTCTACAACATGCCAATGCCACAGTGGGGCGGAGACATGGCAAGCTTAGACTTTGATGAAATTACGTACTACGTAAAACCGTCTGAGAAGTCTGAACGTTCTTGGGATGAAGTTCCTGAAGAAATCAAACAAACGTTTGATAAACTTGGTATTCCTGAAGCAGAGCAAAAATATCTTGCAGGTGTATCAGCTCAGTACGAATCTGAAGTTGTTTATCACAACATGAAAGAAGATCTTGAAGCACAAGGTATCGTATTTAAAGATACAGATACGGCGCTAAAAGAAAATGAAGATATTTTCCGCGAGCACTTTGGAAAAGTTATCCCGCCAACGGATAACAAATTCTCTGCTCTTAACTCGGCAGTTTGGTCTGGTGGATCATTCATTTACGTACCAAAAGGCGTAAAAGTAGACACGCCATTACAAGCTTATTTCCGTATTAACTCTGAAAATATGGGACAGTTTGAGCGTACGTTAATTATTGCTGATGAAGGTTCACACGTTCACTATGTAGAGGGCTGTACAGCACCTGTTTATACAACAAACTCTCTTCACAGTGCGGTTGTAGAAATCATTATCAAAAAAGATGCGTATTGCCGCTATACGACAATTCAAAACTGGGCGAATAACGTATACAACCTTGTAACAAAACGTGCAGTCTGTGAAGCAAACGCAACAATGGAATGGATTGATGGAAACATCGGTTCTAAGTTAACAATGAAATATCCAGCTGTTATCTTAAAAGGTGAAGGTGCACGTGGTATGACATTATCCATTGCTCTTGCTGGTAAAGGACAGCACCAAGATGCTGGTGCAAAAATGATTCATTTAGCACCAAATACATCTTCAACAATCGTATCAAAATCAATTTCAAAACAAGGCGGTAAAGTAACATACCGCGGTATTGTACACTTCGGCCGTAAAGCAGAAGGTGCACGTGCGAACATTGAGTGTGATACACTAATTATGGATAATCAATCAACTTCTGATACAATTCCGTACAATGAGATTTTAAATGATAACATTTCACTTGAACACGAAGCGAAAGTATCGAAAGTATCTGAAGAACAATTATTTTATCTAATGAGCCGCGGTATTTCTGAAGAAGAAGCAACAGAAATGATTGTAATGGGCTTTATTGAACCATTTACAAAAGAGCTTCCAATGGAATATGCAGTAGAAATGAACCGTCTAATCAAATTCGAAATGGAAGGTTCAATCGGTTAATAATAGATAAAAACTCGTTTGCTGTTTATGCAAACGAGTTTTTTTGTATAATTTGTATTAAAATAAAGAAAAGCGCTGCTAAGAAAATAGAGGAGGAATGGCATGATTTATATTGGAGTTACAGGCTGGGGAGATCATGATTCATTGTATGAAGCTGGTGTTTCATCAAGAGACAAGCTTGCCGTATACGCAGGCCATTTTCCAATCGTTGAAGTTGATTCATCTTTTTACGCAATTCAACCCAGATCAAATGTAGAAAAGTGGGTGAATGATACACCGGAATCTTTTCGTTTTGTGGTAAAAGCGTATCAAGGAATGACGGGACATATGAGAGAAGGAAATCCGTTTGATAGTAAGGAAGAAATGTTTAATGCATTTTTAGAATCAGTAAAGCCGTACGTAACATCGAATAAGCTGGCTATGATTTTATTTCAAATGCCGCCTTGGTTTGATTGTACAAAAGAAAACGTAGCATATTTGAGGTACAGCCGTGAAAAGTTCAGAGAGTTGCCAGTAGCTCTCGAGTTTCGAAATCAATCTTGGTTTAAACCATTTTTCTATGATAAAACGCTAACGTTTATGGAACAAGAGAAGTGGATTCATGGTATTTGTGATGAACCGCAGGCAGGAGAAGGATCTATTCCAATTGTGCTTCATGCTACAGATAAGCGGAAAACACTCATACGTTTTCATGGGCGAAATGTGCACGGCTGGAACAAGCCTGGTGAAGGTAATTGGCGTGCGGTAAGGTTTTTGTATCGCTATAATGAAAAAGAGCTGCTAGAGTGGAAAGAACGCCTTGAAAAGCTGCAAAAACAAACGAAGGATATTTACCTGTTATTTAATAATAACTCCGGCGGAGATGCTGTACATAATGCCAAGCAGCTCATGAGTTTATTAAATATTGAATATGAGAATTTAGCTCCTAAACAATTAGATTTTTTTAACGAATTTTAGTACGGATTCCTATAAAAGTTATCTGAATAGGGAAGAAGGAATATAAACGTCAAATAGGTAGAAAAGTATATGTAAAACCTCACTTTTTTCTTTCTACATCATAAATTGATTAAAGAAAGGAGTGAGTTGTCATGATTACTTTAGCGCCTATCGTAATTGAAGGTCATACGTTTAACGCAGTTACCGTATTGCTGCCAAAAACAACTCTGTTAACAATCTCATCAGATAAAGGGTATATTATGTGCGGAGCACTAGATGTAGGTCTATTAAATGATAAATTAGCTGATCGTCAAATAATAGCAGGAAGAGCCGTAGGAGTACGTACAATTGAGCAGCTTCTTGAAGCACCGCTTGAATCTGTAACGCTTGAAGCTGAAAAAAGAGGGATTTTTAAAGGGACAATTGGCAAAGATGCTTTATTAAAAATGCTTTAATATAGTGGTGGATTTAAGATAAAACTTTTTAAAAGAAGCGTGAACCTCCTTATACATGCATACATATAGCTTGTAAGGAGGGATTTTTTTTGGTTAAACTTCGTAGAAAATTAACAAGAAAAGGCCCGCTTCCTTTTCGCTACGTTCTGTTGCTTACCTTTCTTTTTTTTATGCTTTCTACGGGTGTAGGATTATGGCTAATTAATAGAGGGATTGAACCGACGTTAATGAAATATGCTGAAGCACAAACAAAAGAGATTGCAACTTTAGTTATTAATAAAGCGGTGAATAAACAGGTACTTGATCAACTGGATGTAGATGTCATTAAAGTGGAGTCTACACCTAACGGTCAAGTAGCCAAAATTGACACAGCGCTCGTAAATCGGGTTAGAGCTCAGACTACGTCATTTGTCCAGGCTAACTTAAAAGAAGCAGAGAAAGGGAATTTAGATGCGCTTGAGCTTCCAACAGATATTCGTATTGAAAAAAGTGAAAAGTTGCGTAATCAAGGGATTGTATACCAAGTTCCGCTTGGGCAGGCTACGAATAATGCACTGCTTGGAAATCTAGGCCCGCTGATTCCGGTTAAGTTTCATGCTATCGGTGACGTTCAAACAGACGTTGTGCGAAAAATTGAGGAGTATGGAATAAATAATGCGTTTCTTGAAGTATCTATTAAAGTAAAAGTGAACATGCAAATTATAATCCCGTTTGCAACTAGAGAAACAACCGTTACGGCTACAATTCCAGTAGGGGGTACGGTTATCCCTGGCAATGTTCCTGACTATTTTAACGGTGGAAACTCGTCTTCTCCAGCGATTGAACTTCCGAAGAAAAATTAACAATATAATATTAGCTTAAAGCCTCATTATAAAAAATAGGAAGCATTTGCTTCCTATTTTTATTTTTTCTTTAATTTTAAACGATCATTTCTTTCCCACGTTCTTAGCTGAGGGTATGGGTCAAAAGACCATTCATTTTTGCCGTTATCTTTATACATTCCATAATGCAAGTGAGGAGGGAATTTCCCAGAAGTTCCAGGAGGTCCATAACCGGAACTTCCTACTCCACCAATGAGTGTTCCTGGTTCTACAATTTGTCCTACTTTTAAATTTTTTGCAAATCCGCTTAAATGAGCTAAATAGTGGTAGTTATTGTGCAGGTCACGAATACCGATTCGCCAGCCTCCGTATTTATTCCATCCTTTGAGTTCAATAATGCCATAGCAAGGAGATTTTACTGGGACTCCATAATCTGCAAAAATGTCTGTTCCTTCATGAATTCGTTTTCCACCCCAGCCGCGTGCATCTCCCCACGTACTGCGATAACTGTAGTTGGCACGGAGAGGCACAGGAAATGAAGAACCTTTTAAATCAATGCGATCGAAATGGCGGAAAATTTTAGCATTTCCTAAAATAATATCAACTGCTTTGGCCCGATGATAATAGTTCCAAAGGGCAATTTTAATATAATCTTCGGACACCCCAAATGTCCGAATATAATTTGCCATTGTAAAAAGCATATCTTCATCGTTAAATTGGTCTGCTTTTTTGTCTCCATTTCCATCTTTACCCATTCCCCCGAGGAGAGAAATAGTAAGCGGATTTGTATCTTCCAAATTTGGATTTAAAGAACCTGACCATTTTTCTGGAGGATAATAAATGGCGATTGCACCTTTTTCTCTTGGAATATCTTTATGAGAGCGTCGAATATTTCGTTCATACTGGTCAATTCCAGCAAAGTAATACCAAGGAATCGTAGTAGCAGCTTCCATTTGTTTGTAAAGCTCTAATCTCTTTTGAATAAGCAGTTTTTCTTGATCTGCTGAAGATTTAGCTGTTACATGGTGCCATCCTGTGAACATACATATGAACATAAAAAGTAAGATAATCGTTTTATGCATCGTGTTTCCTCCTTTCCAAAAATAGTGTGTAACAATAGTTTGCAGCGAGAAAAAAGATTTCATAAATATTAATTAATGGAAATAGCTCCAAAACTTTTTTAACGAATTTTATTCATAAGATAAATGGAAATTATACGGAGGGTGAAAACGCACACATTTCAATAGAAAATAGAAGAAAACTGAGGAAAATAAAGAGCAGACAACTTGTCGAATCTCACTTTTTTATGATAAAGTGACATATAGTTATGTTTTTAATATGTAGTTAAAATTAAGCATATAGGTTATAGACATTTTCTAGATTGGTGGAGTTGATAATATGGCAACAAAAGAAGAGCATGTCCGCAAACCCGAGTGGCTGAAGATTAAGCTAAACACAAACGAAAATTACACAGGCTTAAAGAAAATGATGCGTGAGAAAAACCTTCATACAGTTTGTGAAGAAGCAAGATGTCCGAATATTCATGAGTGTTGGGCTGTTCGTCGTACGGCAACTTTTATGATTTTAGGAGAAGTATGTACACGTGCCTGTCGTTTTTGCGCGGTTAAGACAGGTTTACCAACAGAATTAGATTTAGAAGAGCCAGAACGCGTAGCGGATTCTGTTCAGCTAATGAACTTAAAACACGCGGTTATTACAGTAGTAGCTCGCGATGATTTAAAAGACGGAGGAGCAAGCGTATTAGCTGAAACAATTCGTGCGATTCGTCGTAAAAATCCATTCACAACAATTGAAGTATTGCCTTCTGATATGGGCGGTGTGGAAGAGAACTTACGTATTGTAATGGACGCACGTCCTGATATATTAAATCATAATATTGAAACAGTACGTAGTCTTACGCCTCGTGTTCGTGCTCGTGCTAAATATGAGCGTTCCCTTGAGTTCCTTCGCCGTGCAAAAGAAATGCAGCCGGATATCCCAACAAAATCAAGTATCATGCTTGGTTTGGGAGAAACAAAAGAAGAAATTATTGAAACGATGGACGATTTGCGTGCAAACAACGTAGATATTATGACGCTAGGGCAATATCTACAGCCAACTAAAAAGCACTTAAAAGTTCAAAAATATTACCATCCAAATGAGTTTGAAGAGCTAAAAGAAATTGCATTATCAAAAGGATTCAGCCATGTTGAAGCAGGTCCTCTTGTACGTTCTTCTTACCATGCAGATGAACAAGTTAACGCTGCTGCAAAAAACAAAGCACAAGAAAGCAAGTAAGGTAAAAAAGGTGATGATATGCTCATCACCTTTTTTTTATTCCCTCATATCTTTGTCTGTCATCGATTCATTCAATTCGTTTTTCTCTCTTCCATTTGCATCTTCTCCGCCGTTCATTTCACGCCCTTGAGGAGATTTTAGCATTTGTTGAATAACCGCATCAATTCGTTTCCTAGCATCGGCCGTTTGCGTATTCATTTCACTGATATTTTCGATTTGGTCCATATGTTTCGGATTATCTGAGACGTATACGTGATAATAACGAGGGACTACAGACATAGCTGTACGTTTTACTTGATCAGCTGCGCTGCTCCTATTTTTAGCGTCTGTTTTATAAGCAACAAGCACATCTTTATCGGTTACTAGCGTAGCGGCTTGCTTAATATTGGGAATAGCGGTGCTCAGTTTACTAATATTGTCTGCTGCTTCTTCTCGATTAAATGTTCCTACTTGGTTCATATTGGAACTTTGTTCATTTGTGTTTTTGGTGTATCGGACGTAACCATAATTTGTGCCGCTATTATTATTTGGATTATAATAATGATTAGGCTCATTTACATTAATGGCATCTGGGTTGTTTGGTGATAAATTTTCATTTTCAGCTGTGTTTTTATTTTGACACCCAATGGTTAAAATACTTGTTATCAAAGCGATTCCAAGAATAGATTTCTTCACTATTTCCACCTCCTGTAGTTAACTATCGTACGCCGGGTAAATCGGCGAACCTTCATGGGGAGCATAAATATCAGTAGGTATACCGATAAAACTCCTACAGAATTAGAGTGCTGCGTATACGTGAAAAATTTCATGTTAATTGATGGTTTCATCATCATAATTATGGTATGGTAAATTTTAAGAGAAGAGGTGTAAGCAATGGTCTGTATCAATAATATTTGTTATGAAGTATTAAAAGATGAGCGTGAGGCATTTAACGAAGAGGCATTTAAAGGTCGCTTCATCGACGTGCTGAGCCGCTATGACTATATTGTGGGAGATTGGGGATACAATCAGCTTCGATTGCGAGGCTTTTTTGATGACCGTAATCAAAAGGCAACGTATGATACGAAGATTAGTACGCTTCAAGACTATTTACATGAATACTGTAATTTTGGCTGTGCGTATTTTGTCTTAAAAAAAGTCCATAAGTAAAAAAAGGCAAGCCGAAGACACTAATTGTCCTTCACGCTGCCTTTTTTTTTAGATGATTTCATATAAAAATTCGCGAAGTTCCTGACCGTCTTCACTGTTTAATTTAAATACTTCTTCAAGATAGTCGGGTTCTTCAAGGTCATCTTGTCCAATAATGGCAAAGCGTCCTCCTTGAATATCAAGAACAACTTGTTTGCCATAATAACGGTCAGTTTGGATAATAGCTAAATCAAACCGTTGATTTTCGCCCATAAAGCTGACGAACCGGGTCTTTGTAGATACAACATCGTCATATAGATAAAAGCGTTCGCTCATAGGTATACTCCTTTCATAGGTTGTATTTGTATCATATCAAATAAGGGTAAAAACAAAAATGAATTTATCATATGGATAATGGGTCATGATAAAATAGAACAGGAAGCCCGTTTGCTTATGAAAGAAGAATTATAGAGAGCTGACAACTAGGGAGGAAGTAATATGTACTTTGTAGATCGTGAAAAAATAGAAGCCACGCTTGTTTTTTTTGATGAACATGTTCATTTGTTTGCTGAGAATTCGAGCTGGAACACAGCACTAGAAAAAAAGGCGTTAGAAAGAATTGTTCACCTTTTAATTGAAAACGTTTTAGATGTAGGAAACGCAATGATTGATGGATTTATTATGAGAGATCCAGGCAGTTACGACGATATCATTGACATTTTAGTTGATGAGAAAGTGATTAAAAAAGAAGAAGAAACGCCATTAAAAGAGGTCGTTCAATTGCGTAAAAGCCTTGTTCAAGAATATGTGGATGTTAATCATCAGGATATTTATCAAAAAGTGATGCAGCATAAAGACGTACTGGCAGCATTTTCAGAACGCGTAAAGACGTATCTAGAGACAGAATTAGGGCCTGTGTCTGCTTTTCGTAACTAAAGGCAAAGTTGTAGTTGCATAAAAAATAAGCTATGATTTCAAGTATGACACTTGAAAGGAGATCACACAACATGAAGGAATATAAAGGATATTTGATTGATTTAGACGGAACAATGTACAAAGGAACAGAGCTAATTGCCGAAGCGCGTGATTTTGTTATTAAATTAAAGGAAAAAGGAATTCCTTATTTATTTGTAACAAACAACTCCACAAAGACACCTGATAAAGTAGCTGAAAAGCTAGAGGCATTTGGCATTCCTGCAACAGAAGAGCAAGTTTTTACAACAAGTCAGGCAACAGCTAATTACTTGCATGAACGTAAAGCAAACGGTTCAGCTTATGTAATTGGGGGAGAAGGAATCCGACATGCTTTGCTTGAAAAAGGATTCACCATTGAAGAAGAAGATACGGATTTTGTAGTTGTTGGTTTGGATCAAGAAATTACATATGAAAAATTGGCAAAAGCATGTTTAAACGTTCGAAACGGCGCTTTTTTTGTTTCAACAAACGGAGATATTGCGATTCCTACTGAAAGAGGCTTACTGCCTGGTAATGGATCGATCACGTCCGTTATTACGGTTTCTACTCAAACAAATCCAGTATTTATTGGCAAGCCAGAAAGTATCATTATGGAACAAGCCCTTGAAGTCATCGGTACGCCAAAAGAAGAAACCATTATGATTGGTGATTATTATGATACAGATATTTTAGCAGGGATGAATGCGGGCTTGGATACATTATTAGTCCATACAGGGGTAACAACAAGAGAGTTGCTAGAAGGATATGAGAAAAAGCCAACTTATACGGTAGATTCGCTAAAAGAGTGGATGGATCTAATTTAAAAAAGCTGTCAATTGACAGCTTTTTTATTTTTGAAGGCTATTCTTGGCTAGCAGCTCGATGTGCTAATCGGCTAGAAGCAGCAGCGGCAATTGCGCCTACTAAATCATCTAAGAAAGTATGGCATTCTCCAGTAGATTTATCGTTTAATCGTTCTAGAATACCCGGCTTTTGTTTATCAATATACCCGTAATTAGTAAAGCCGATTGATCCGTACACATTTACAATCGATAATGCTAAGATCTCATCGATACCATATAAACCTTCGTCTTTTTCAAGAATATCTAAAAGAGGTGGCTCAATAATTTTTTTTTCTGTGAGAACATCTAGTTGAATACCCGTTAAAATAGCATTTTGAACTTCTCGTTTAGAAATGACGCGCTCGACGTTATATAAACAGTCTTCGATTGTTAAATTTGGGTGATACTTTTTTTGCAAGTAATAGACCAGTTCAGCAATGTCTGTAAGAGCCACGCCCCGTTCTATTAACCATTCTCTTGCTTTTTTTTCTAACTCACTTTGTATATGTTTTTTCTCCAAGTATCATCACCTGTTTTCTATATATTTTTAAGTCTAAAGTTGTTTCATACTACTAACCCGGAGTAAATAACTATAAATGGTGTATTTCTAATCTATTCATTCCTCCGTAAATATTATGACAAGTAATGTTGTTTTCCATCATATAATTTCTTGAACGAATGAAGAGAGGGATTAAAATGATACAAACCATTTATGAGCATTACGGATTACGTCCAAACGAATTTATGCCCGTTGGTAAATTTGAAGGTTTTCAGTATCGAGACATTTTATATACGATTATTAATGTCAAGCAAATGGAACAAGACGAGTTAAATGAACTGTATCAAATGAGTCAATTTCTGATGGGGCAAGGTGATCGCCATGTGGCAACATTTATGCCTAATTTGAATGGTGAAATGATTACAGAAACTGAAGCTGAAAAATTCATCATCTGCCGGTGTCTTGCGGAAGAGAAAAACCCTAATTTTTCACCTGGGCATGAGCTAGCTGTTTTTCATCAAAAAGGGAGGCTGTTTCCTTATGAAGTGGAAAAAGCAAATCGGCTAGGACAATGGAAGTCCATGTGGGAGAAGCGTCTCGACCAGATGGAGCAATTTTGGTATGGAAGATTACGTGCTTTGCCTAATCAAGAGATGGAAAAACGTTTTTTAGAAACTTTCCCTTATTACCTAGGATTAACGGAAAATGCTATTCAATACCTAGTAGACACGGAAATTGACGATTTGCCTCGGTCAGTTGACGCTGCGACGATTTGTCATCATCGGTTCGGGCAAAAAACATGGGGAGAAGACTACGTTTATAAGCTTCCAGCGGACTGGGTCTTCGATCATCCTAGCAGAGATATAGCGGAATATATAAGGGAACAATATTTATTAACATACGCTGTCGATGAAAAGCACATGCATCAGTTTTTAAGCGAATATGAAAAGATAAATCCACTTTCTTCTTTTTCATGGAGACTGTTATATGCTAGACTTCTTTTTCCTATTCATTATTTTGAGGTCATCGAAGGATACTATAGTGTACAAGATGAGCGGCAAAAACAGGTGTATTATGAGAAGCTAGAAGGGGTATTAGCCCATTCTTCTCACTACGAAGCGTTTCTGAAGCGCTTTTACCAGTCGGTGGGTATTTCGACATCTCGTTATCATATTCCTGAATTAACATGGATTCATTAAAAAGCGATTACTATAGAATATGATAAAATAGAAAAATAGGTGTTGGATAATCCAAACCCGTTTTTCTATTTTATTTTTGTGCATGCATTTTAAAAAGGATAAAGAGGTGGCGTACATATGGACAAGCCGTTTGTATTTATTACGAGAAAAATACCGAATGAATTAATTGAACCTTTAAAGGCAGTAGCGGATGTGGAAATGTGGGATAAAGAAGATGAGGCAGTTCCTTATGAGGTGCTTTGTGAGAAAGCTAAGCACGCACATGCTCTATTAACAATGCTTTCAGACCGTATTGATAGTGAATTACTTACACAAGCTCCCCATTTAAAGCTTGTAGCTAACTTGGCGGTCGGATTTGATAATATTGACGTAGAAGCAGCGACTGAACAAGGAGTTATCGTTTCTAATACGCCTGATGTTTTATCTGATACAACAGCAGATCTAACGTTTGGTTTGTTAATGAGTGTAGCTAGACGTTTAGTAGAGGCTGCTGAGTACGTGAAAGAAAATAAGTGGAAAAGCTGGAGCCCATTTTTGTTAGCTGGCAGAGATATTCATCATAAAACAATAGGTATTGTTGGAATGGGGAAAATTGGAGAGACGCTTGCGAAACGTGCTACAGGTTTTGATATGGAAATTCTTTATCATAACCGAAGTCGCAACCTTCAGGCAGAACAAAAGCTTGATGCTGTTTACTGTGAGTTAGATGAGCTGCTTGAACGATCTGATTTTGTTGTTTGTTTGACGCCGTTAACGGAGGAAACCAAACATTTATTTAATGCTGAAGCATTTGAACAGATGAAAAATACTGCGATTTTTATTAATGCTTCAAGAGGAGCAGTGGTTGATGAGCAAGCATTGTTACATGCAATTCAATCCGGTGAAATTGCTGGAGCTGGCTTGGACGTATTCGATCGAGAGCCCGTGTCTGCTTCTCATCCTCTTCTTCAGTTACCTAATGTTGTAGCTCTTCCTCATATCGGCAGTGCGAGTATCGAAACACGTACGGAAATGATTTCTTTATGCGTAAAAAACATTAAAGCAGTACTTGCGAATGAGTCTCCTATTACAATTGTAAATAAAGAAGCGTTTGCGAAAAAATCATAACAGAAAAAGGCAATTTCATTTCGGTGAAATTGTCTTTTTTTATTAAAAAACAGTGGTAGCCATGTTATGATAATAAAATGAAATATTTAAAAAATTTACATTTATCTTTATATAGCAATTTTTTTAACGTGTTTACAAGAAAAGATGGTAAGTAAACCTTGTAAAAAAGAAAAATAAGGTCTATAATGTCCTCTATAAGAGAACAAATGTATACGTAGAAAGAACACAGAGGTGAGGAATATGACAAAAAGTATTTCAGTAGGATTATTAGGTTTAGGAACGGTAGGAAGTGGAGTAGTCAAAATTATTGAAAATCATCAAGATAAATTGAGTCATCAAGTTGGGTGTCCTGTAGAAGTTAAAAAAGTAGTAGTTAAAGATATTGATAAGAAACGTGACGTAGAAATCAGTGAAGATAAATTAACAACGAATGTTGAAGACGTTTTACATAACGCAGAGATTGACGTTGTCATTGAAGTAATGGGTGGAGTTGAAGAAACAAGAGATTATATCTTAACAGCCCTGCGTAATAAAAAGCATGTTGTAACGGCAAACAAAGATTTAATGGCGGTTTATGGCTCAGAATTGTTAACAGTAGCTTCTGAAAACAACTGTGATTTATTTTATGAAGCAAGCGTAGCAGGCGGTATCCCAATCCTTCGTGGATTAGCAGATGGATTAGCATCTGATCGTATTACGAAGATGATGGGAATTGTAAATGGGACAACAAACTTCATTTTGACGAAAATGACGAAAGAAGGAAGCGCTTATGATGAAGTGTTAAAAGAAGCGCAAGATTTAGGATATGCTGAAGCGGATCCAACTTCAGACGTAGGTGGTCTAGATGCTGCTCGCAAAATGGCAATCTTGGCTACATTAGGATTTTCAATGAAAATTGATTTGGATGATGTTCGTGTTCAAGGTATTACAGAAGTAACGGAAGAAGACTTGCAATATAGTAAACAACTAGGCTATACGATGAAACTGATTGGGTATGCACATCGCGACGGTGACAATGTAGAAGTGAGTGTTCAACCAACTCTTTTAGCAGATACACATCCTCTTGCTTCAGTAAGCGATGAATATAACGCTGTATATGTATACGGAGAAGCTGTCGGAGAGACAATGTTCTACGGACCGGGGGCAGGAAGCCTACCAACTGCAACTGCTGTTGTATCAGATTTAGTAGGTGTTATGAAAAACATGCGTTTAGGTGTAAATGGTAAAAGTGCGGTGACACCTCAATATCCAAAACAGTTAAAAGCAGAAGACGAAATGTTTTCAAAGCATTTCTTACGTATTCATGTAAAAGATCAAGTTGGAGCATTTGCAAAATTAACAACACTATTCTCAGAGCGTGGCGTGAGCTTCGAAAAAATTATTCAACTTCCTGTGAAAGGAAGCGAATTAGCTGAGATTGTTGTTGTTACACACAAAACATCTCAAAAAGATTATGAGGAAATCCTTCAGCAGCTTAGGGATTTACCAATTGTAGAAAATGTAAAAAGCAGTTACCGCGTAGAGGGAGTTGGCACAGTATGATGTGGAAAGGTCTATTAGCTCAATATAAAGAATTTTTACCTGTAACAGATAAAACACCTATGCTTACACTACATGAAGGAAATACGCCTTTAATTCATCTTGCTCATTTATCAAAAGAGCTAGGCATTGATTTGCATGTGAAAGTAGAAGGGTTAAATCCAACGGGGTCATTTAAAGATCGCGGAATGGTAATGGCTGTAGCAAAAGCAAAAGAAGAAGGAAGCAATACGGTTATTTGTGCATCCACAGGTAACACATCTGCAGCTGCAGCGGCTTATGCATCACGCGCTGGTATGCGCTGTATTGTTGTTATTCCAAATGGGAAAATTGCGATGGGAAAATTAGCTCAAGCTGTTATGTATGGTGCAGAAATTGTAGCAATTGAAGGAAACTTTGACCAAGCACTTTCTATGGTTCGTAAGCTAAGTGAAACATCACCGGTTGCACTTGTAAACTCCGTGAATCCATACCGTATTGAAGGGCAAAAAACAGCTTCTTTCGAGATTTGTGAACAGCTTGGAAAAGCGCCTGACGTTTTAGCTATCCCAGTTGGGAATGCAGGGAATATTACAGCTTACTGGAAAGGCTTCAAAGAATACAGTGAGCGTCACCAAACATCTCTGCCTCACATGCACGGTTTTGAAGCAGAAGGCGCAGCGGCGATTGTTCGTAATCAAGTTATTGAAAATCCAGAAACAATTGCAACGGCTATTCGAATCGGAAATCCAGCTAGCTGGGATTATGCTGTAAACGCAGCAAAAGAATCAAATGGAAAAATTGATGAAGTGACAGATGAACAAATTTTAGAAGCATATCGTACAATTGCACGCAAAGAAGGCGTATTTGCAGAGCCAGGTTCTTGTGCTTCAATTGCTGGTGTGTTCAAAGATGTAGCTTCTGGTAAAATTGCAAAAGGTTCAACGGTTGTAGCTGTCCTAACAGGTAACGGATTAAAAGATCCAAACGTGGCAATCGATGCTCATAACGTAAAGCCGGTGGTTTTACCAAATGATGAAGAAAAAGTATTTGAGTATATCCAAGGTGTCGTTGCTTCATGCTAGAAAACGATCGTTTTGTCATTACGGTCCCAGCCAGCTCTGCTAATTTAGGCCCCGGGTTTGATTCTATTGGAGTGGCTTTATCTCGCTATTTAAGATTAACAGTAGAGCGTCATGAAGAATGGATTTTTATCCCTGAAACGAAAGAAGTAGAAAGTATTCCAACAGGTACAGATAACTTAATGTATGAAGTAGCACAAAACGTAGCTCGTCAATTTAACATTGACCTTCCAAGTGCGAAAGTATCTGTTTGGAGCAACATCCCACTAGCAAGGGGACTTGGAAGCAGCGCATCGGCTATCGTAGCCGGAATCGAACTGGCAAATGTATTGTGTGACTTACGTTTATCTAAAAGAGAAAAGCTTCGCATCAGCAGCTTAATGGAAGGACACCCTGATAACGTCAGTCCTTCCATTTATGGCGGAATTGTTGTGGGTTACCATCATGAGGATGAAACATATATTGCTCAAATACCTGAATTTGATGTCGATATCGTAATGGCCATTCCGGAATATGAGTTAAAAACAACCGATGCTCGTGATGTATTACCTTCAGATATTAATTATCGCCACGCAGTAGAAGCTGGAGCAATCGGCAACATGCTAGTAGCAGCTCTGTTAAATAAAGATTTACCTCTGGTAGGCGAATTTATGGAGAAAGATTTATATCATGAACCTTATCGTATGAAGCTCGTTCCAGAGCTTTCTCTTGTGCGAAAAGAAACAAAAGCTCTCGGCGCATACGGTGTGTCACTAAGCGGAGCCGGTCCGAGTGTTTTATGTTTAGCGCCAAAAGGAAAAGGAAAAGCGATTGCTGAGTATATGCATACTTTACTGCCAAACTGCGAAGTAGATGTTTTACAAATCGATCGCAAAGGTGTATTTGTAGAAACTGAAGTAACAACGAGCAAATAAAAAAATCCTCATTCAAATGAATGAGGATTTTTTATTTGCAAGCCAAAGTAAAACGGGAGCTTACTTTTATAATAAAATCAAAGAGATTAGAATACTTGTTCTACTTCAACTACACCAGGTACTTCTTCTAAAAGGGCACGTTCGATACCAGCTTTTAGCGTAATTGTTGAACTTGGGCAGCTTCCGCAAGCGCCTAAAAGACGTAATTTTACAATACCATCCTCTACGTCTACTAGCTCACAGTCTCCACCGTCGCGAAGTAAAAACGGACGAAGTTTTTCTAATACTTCTTGAACTTGCTCGTGCATTTCTGACATAACTATCGACTCCTTTCTTCTACTCTTATTATAAACGGTCTTTCATGAAAAATCTATCGGAGTATACATGGTAATGTTACCTTAAAAGAAAAAGATGTGCAATGAATCAGTTTTGTGTAAAATAGTATTCAAATGAAGTAAAAGTGTGAATAATCGTACAGTTTGTATAAGGGGGATGTGTTATGAAATCAACTGAGGTAGAAGTATGTATTTATGGAGCTGAAATTGTTTGTGCAAGCTGTGTTAACCTACCGTCTTCAAAGGATACCTATGACTGGCTAGAGGCAGCTATTTCTCGTAAATATCCAAATCAACCGTTTGTTATCACATATGTAGATATAAACAAGCCGCCTGCGGATCCAAAGAAAGAAGCCTTTGCCAAGCGTGTGATTGAGGAAGATTTATTCTATCCTGTAGTGGTCATTAATGGAGAAATTGTTGGTGAAGGAAATCCGAAATTAAAGCGTGTATTTGAGGAAATGGAGAAGTACGGTTTCCGCGCCTCGTAACGAAAAAAGCCGTTAGATTGTCAGTCATCTAACGGCTTTTGTTTTATCCACTATGGTGTTTATACATCCAAAGAATACCTGATTTTAATAATCGAGCTACGCGTCCTGTAATCGGACGTTCGGCTACTAAGCCAAACCCATGTTTTTTGCCTAATGAACCAAGTATGCCTTTTAATTTAATGGTTGGCAATTCATCAGGAAGCGCTTCGCCTTTCCAGCGGTGAAGAAGCACTTGCACAATTTGTTCAGCTTGACCTTCTGCCAGCTGAGCACTTGGTGCATGCGGCAGGCTTGCACAGTCACCTAAAATGTAGACATTTTCGTCGTCAGGCAAGTTATGGTATTTTGTTAATACGACTCGTCCTTGAGGATCTTTTTCTACGTCTAAATCGCGTACCACTTTATTTGGCTGGATACCTGCTGTCCATACAATTGCATCGCTTTGAATGGGTTCATCATGATTATAAAGAATGTTCGGTTCTACTTTTGTAATATTAGCACTATTTACGATTTCTACACCGTTTGAAGTAAACCAAGTTTGAACGTAATTGCTTAAACGTTCTGGGAAAGCAGACAAAATTAATTTACCGCGGTCAAATAAGATAATTCTTAAATCAGGGCGGCTTTCTCTTAGCTCACTTGCTAGTTCTACTCCGCTTAATCCAGCTCCTACAATTGAAACAGTAGCGTGAGCTGGCAAGTTGTTTAATGTCTGATAAGTTGCTCGTGAAGCATCAATGGATTGAATGCTGTATGTATGCTCAAGAGCTCCGGGAACTCCATGATATTTATCTTCGCATCCGAGTCCTACAATCAGGTCATCGTAAGCGATGATTTGATCATCCACATAGACACATTTTTCTTGCAGGTCTATGCGTTTTACACAGCCGTAGCGGATTTTTAAGCGAGGGTGTTCAGGAAAAGCAACACGGACATGCTGATCAGAGATTGTTCCAGCTGCAAGTGCATAGAATTCAGTTTTTAGTGAGTGATAAGGTGCTTTGTCAATAAGTGTTACTTCTACATCATTAGGCAATTGATTCGGAAAAAGGCGCTGCAAAACGCGCATACCACCGTATCCGCCGCCCAGTATGACAAGGTTCTTCATGTGAATTTCCCCTTTAGCTTCATGCATTTTTGTTTTCTCTCTATTATTCTTGATTTTAAGAATAGGAGGGTACAAATTACCGTTAATAAGGATGGTTGCCAAAAAGATATGAAAGGCTATATAAGATAACATATTTTACTTAAATAATAATTTAATATAACCTCGTTTGGTTTTCTATACATAAAAGTATAACTAAATTAATAAAAAACCACAATATGTTTCAACATAATTTCAAGCTATCCCTGTAATAAAGCTTTATTGATGAGCTTTTTAAAAAAAGTCTTTAATGCTAAAAAGGGTGTGCAAACTGAACGTGAATTTCCAAAGTTGACGTTGAAAATGAAAGGAGATAGGATAAACTAATAGTAGAGAGGTGAAAAACGTGATACAGCCAATTATCGAATTTTGCGTTAGCAATTTAGCCAGTGGTTCTCAAAAAGCTTTAGAGAAGCTTGAAAAAGATCCAAATCTAGATATTATTGAATACGGGTGTTTAGGTTATTGCGGAAAGTGTGCACAATCTTTATTTGCCTTGGTAAACGGAGAGATTGTTACGGCGGAAACACCTGAGCAGCTAGTAGATAATATCTACATCCATTTAGAAGAAAACCCAATGTTTTAAAGTATCCCCGCTGTCGTATCTCTTTTTTTAAGAGATGGACAAGAGGCTAATAGAATAGATAATGTAAGCACGGTTAGTTTTGGCCGTGCTTTTTTATACATTTTTGAGCAGCTATCTGCGTTTTAACCATTCTCTTTGCAATCCTACTGCTTATTTTATAAAGGAAGATAAAATAAAAAACCCCTTAATCTTTATGATTAAGGAGCTAAAAAAACGGGGGATGATATTATTGTGTACAAAAGAGAATCACTTTATACTAGAGCTACATAAAAAAATAATGGGTGATAAAATGAAAAAATTTCAGTTTACAAAAATGCATGCGCTTGGCAACAATTATATCTACGTAAATATGTTTGAAGAGCATATAGAAGAGCAAGATTTGGCGCCGCTTGCTGTAAAAGTATCAAATGTTTATACGGGAATTGGTTCGGATGGAATGATTCTTATTTGTCCATCTGAACGTGCAGATGTAAAAATGCGCGTATTTAATAACGACGGTTCTGAAGCCAAAAATTGCGGAAATGGTTTAAGATGTGTAGCTAAATATGCATATGAACATAAGTTAGTAACAAGCGAAAGATTTTTTATCGAAACTCTTTCTGGAATTGTAGAAGCAACGGTGCATCCGCAAGGCACTGAAGTTCCAGAAGTAACAATTGATATGGGAGAGCCTATTTTAGCTAGAGAGCAAATTCCAATGACAGGAGCAAGCCAATCCCAAGTCGTTGATGAAGAGATGGAATTTGGAAAAGAAAGGCTAAAAGGAACGGCTGTGTCCATGGGAAATCCTCACGTCGTCTTTTATGTAAATGATATTGAACAAGCGCCTCTTACTACATTAGGCCCGGTAGTTGAAAAAGATTCGCGTTTTCCAGAAGGAGTGAACGTTGAATTTGTCGAGGTAGTGAACGAAAGCGAGCTGAACTTTCGTGTATGGGAAAGAGGTTCGGGTATTACTCAAGCATGCGGGACAGGGGCATGCGCTGCCGTTGTTTCTTCTGTGTTAAATGAGAAGACGAAAAAAGACGTTCCTACTGTGGTACACCTCGCTGGAGGGGATTTGACGATTGTTTGGCAAAATAAAGGCAATGTGTTAATGACAGGTCCAGCTAATGTGATTTGTGACGGCACGTATTATTATTAAAACATGAAGAAGCAGACGATTTGTCGTCACAGACATTTCGTCGTATACTAAACAAAAAGGAGGTCTGTTTAAAAATGAGTCAAGATATCCTAACAATTACAGAAGCTGCAAGCTTTCAAATAAAAGATATGATGAAAGAACATGAAGAAGAAAATGCTTATTTACGTGTTAATGTAAATGGAGGAGGCTGTTCAGGTCTTTCTTATGGCATGGGGTTTGCTCATGAAGTAAATGAAAACGATACGTTGTTTGAACAACACGGTATTAAGATTCTTGTAGATAGCGAAAGTGCTCCAATTTTGAAAGATGTAAAAATTGACTACAAGCAATCTATGCTAGGCGGAGGGTTTACCATTGACAACCCGAATGCTATTGCAGCATGTGGCTGTGGATCTTCTTTCCGTACAGCGACCAATGCAGGTGCTCCGGAAGAGTGCTAAATATAATTTTAAAAAAAAGCTTTCTTCACCTCATCAGGTGAAGAAAGCTTTTTTAGTGAGAAATTTTTGTGTGTTACATCATCTACCAAGTTTGTTGACTGAATAATCAGACCTTTTTATACTCAATAAAAAGAGGAGATGAACGGATTTGATAGAGGCGACTCGTTACGAAGTGAAACAAGTAGGAGGTTACGGAAGCTTTCGCAAGAAAAACACTTTGCCTATGCTATGGAAGGGGTTTATAAATTGGTTAAAACTTGAAAGTAGGGAAATGGAGTCTAAGAATGCAAAAAGTATTCACTTCAGTGAATCACATTTATTTGTTCAACATTTGCCTTTTTCTTCAGGTGAAGTCTGTCATCAAAACTCACTTTCTACGTCCCTTAATCATTCTGAACCTTACATTCGCTATTATGAGAATGCTAACGCATCTTTGGCAGCAAGCTACGGAGCGGCTGAAGGAGAGCATATTCTCATTATTGAACATGTTGTCGGTCAAGCAGAGGTAGTAAAATATTTAAGCAAGCTCGAAGGCTTGAAGGCCTACAGAATGAGCATAACTAGTCAAAAAGGAAATCATTTATTTTATGAAATCTGTTTAATAAGCAGTGATGCAGAAATGATGAGTGAAATGATTTATCGAATGGTTACACCAATTCAGCAATAAAAAAAGCAGGCGAAAGCCTGCTTTTTTTATGAGAACATTGATGTACTGTGCATAGGCTGTAAGCGAGCCTTTGGATCAATGTATGCTTTAGCATTATTAACGGCAGTCGGACCTTCACCAAACCCAGCCACGATGAGTTTTACTTTTCCATCATATGTGCAGACATCACCAGCTGCATAGATTCCAGGAATATTTGTTTCTTGCTTTGAGTTAACAACAATTGCATTTTTCTCTAAATGTAAATCCCATTCTTTAATCGGACCTAGGGAAGAAACAAATCCAAAATTTACAATCACATCATCTACGTCTACGACTGTTTTTTCTTCACCTTTTGTATTTTCTAACACAACTTGTGTAATACGGTCATCTCCAATAAGTTCAACCGGCACATATGGTGTTTTAATATCAACTGAAGAATTAAGCAAGTTTTCTACGCTATGTTCATGAGCGCGGAATTTGTCTCGGCGATGCGTTAACGTTACTTTTTCTGCAATCGGCTCTAACATAAGAGACCAGTCTACAGCAGAATCTCCGCCACCGCATACTAATACTTTGCGGCCTTTGAATTTGTTCATATCATCCACAAAATAATGAAGGTTCGTTTTCTCGAACTGTTCTGCGTTTTCTAGCTCGATTTTACGAGGCTTAAATGCACCGTTTCCGGCTGTAATAATAATTGTTTTTGAATAGTGGACTTCAGAATTAGTGGTTAATCGAAATACGCCGTCCGCTTGTTTTTCTACCTTTTCTACTGCTTGCTCTAGTGCAACTGCAGGTTTAAATTGATCCATTTGCTCTTTCAGATTGTTGACTAATTCTTGAGCGCGTACTTTTGGAAAACCAGCTACATCATAAATATATTTTTCAGGATATAAAGCAGAAAGCTGTCCACCAAGCTGTGGTAAGCTTTCGATAATTTTCACGCTTGCTTGACGCATACCGCCATAAAATGCTGTAAATAAGCCTGTAGGGCCGCCTCCGATGATGGTAATATCATATACCTGTTTATCTTCTTTCATTTGTAATCACCTCTAGATTGTTCTGTGCTAATGCATATTCTACTTTATGATAGCATAGTAAATTATAAAATATTATTAAAACACATTGAAATGTTTGAGAAACTTTCTCAACTAAAATATCAGTATTTACAATCATCAACACAACCACACGTTTTAGTCAAATATAAAGCTGGGTATACAGGAAAGTAATTAAAAATTTAAAAGCTTGTAAATCCAAGGCGAAGTGTTGAAAATCCCATCAAAAAAGCATAAGATGTTTGTGAAAATCAAGATAGGACTTATGCTTACATTTTTTTTGAAGAGAGAAAATGTATTTTTTTAAAAAAGAACGTGAAGTGGTTCACATTGTTTTTGTATACGAATAATAAATGGATAGCGATGATCGTTCTTGTTCAAACTAACATAAAAAAGCAAAACAAATAAAATTGCTCTTATCATTATATTTGTAAGACATACTCGCGACTATAACTAAAAAAGGTGGATGATATTCCTATGAAAAAGCCTAAAATCGTCATCTTGGGCGCCGGATATGGCGGCATTATGACAATTGTTAACTTACAAAAAAAATTGGGTGCTAGCGATGCGGAAATTGTTTTGGTAAATAAAAACGATTACCATTACGAAACGACATGGCTTCATGAAGTATCAGCAGGTACAATTCATCAAGATCGCTCTCGTGTTCCTGTTAAAAACTTAATTAATACAAATAAGGTTACATTTATTAAAGACACGGTCGTAGATATTAAGTTAGATGAAAAACGTGTTCTTCTCGAAAACAGTGAGCTAACGTACGATTATTTAGTTGTGGCTTTAGGATATGAGGCAGAAACTTTCGGAATTACAGGTTTAAAAGAATATGCATTTACTATTACAAATATCAATGCAGCACGTCAAATTCGTGAGCATATTGATTACGTTTTTGCGACTTATAACAATGAAGCGGAAAAAAGAGATGAACTTCTGACAATTATTGTTGGAGGAGCTGGCTTTACTGGTATTGAATTTGTGGGGGAATTAGCCAACCGAGTTCCTCAGCTGTGCAAAGAATTTGATATTCCGCGTGAAAAAGTACGCGTTATTTGTGTAGAAGCAGCGCCTACGGCTTTGCCTGGGTTTGATCCAGAGCTTGTAGAATATGCGGTAACACAATTAGAACGAAAAGGAATCGAATTCAAAATTGGAACAGCCATTAAAGAGTGTACAGCAGAAGGAATTATTGTATCAAAAGATGATCAAGTAGAAGAGATTAAATCAGCAACGGTTGTATGGGCTGCAGGTGTTCGAGGCAGTCATTTGATTGAAAAAGCTGGGTTTGAAAACATGCGTGGACGCGTAAAAGTAAGCAACACCTTGCTGGCGCCAGGACATGAAGATGTCTTTGTTATTGGAGACTGTTCACTAATGATTAACCCGGAAACAGAACGTCCTTACCCGCCAACAGCTCAAATTGCTATGCAGCAAGGTGGTACATGCGCTGAAAACATTAGCCGTTTGATGAAAGGTCAAAAAGAATTAAGTGAGTTCAAACCAGATATTAAAGGAACGGTATGTTCGTTAGGACATGATGACGCAATCGGCGTTGTATATGGTCGAAAACTATTTGGTTCAAGCGCATCTTTTATGAAAAAAGTTGTTGATAATCGCTCGCTTTTCCTTCAAGGCGGAGCAGGTCTTGTATTGAAAAAAGGAAAATTTAATTTCTTTTAAAACAAAAAGCAAAAGGTCTTTGAACCTTTTGCTTTTTTTTTGGTATTAACTTACTTTTCTGTAATTGACGCTTTCCTTACTCTTAAGTAAACTGAGAGTATAAAGAGTAACGGAGGCGAAAAGCAATGGAAATGAGTGTGCCTGTACTAATTATCTCCATCTTGTTGTTTTTTGTTTTATTTTTTGGAATCGGTTTCTTACTAAATATGCTGCTTCGCATGTCTTGGATTATGGCCATTATTTATCCAGTGATTTTTATTTTTATTATTGATGATGTAAGAGCAATTGATTACATTCAACATCCTACTCAATCCTTTCAGCAACTAGGAGTAAAAGTGCTATCTTTAGCTACAGCTGACATTGCAATTTTAATGGCTGGGTTTGTAGGTGCACTAGCTTCAGGCATTACTATTAAATCTTTACGAACAAGAGGTTACCAAATGTTTTAAATGTAAATTCTTCTCATAAACGAATAATTTGTTTTTAGGTTGGAAACAAATAGATTCGTGAGAGGAGTTGTGGAAATCACAATGATTGGAAAAATAGCAAAGCGATTCATTATGTGCCTATTACTGGTCGGAGCACTGTTTACGACATATGAAGCAATTACTGGCATCCCAATAACCACAGTTATCAAATATGTGCCTTTTATAAACAGTACAGGGCAGTCTCTAATGAATGAAAGGCTCTTGCCATCATTTCTAAAACCACTAAGAGCTGAAGCAGCTAGCAATGAAAAAGAGCGTCTAACGATTGAGGAAGCATTTGATTGGTCACGCTATCCAGCTAAGAATGTATTGGCTACGGGTTATACAGCTGGTTACGAATCAACTGGGAAAAATCCCAATCATCCAGGGTATGGAATTACATATTCGGGCGTTAAAGTAAAACGCGACTTGTATTCAACCATCGCTGCTGATTTAACCATATTCCCAATCGGCACGATCTTGTTTATTCCAGGCTATGGTTACGGAGTGGTAGCGGATAAAGGTGGGGCTATTAAAGGCAATCATCTTGATTTATACTTTGAAACCGTTTCTGACGTATATAACATATGGGGTAAGAAAGAATTAAACGTCTATGTAGTGAAATCAGGAGACGGCCGCTTAACTGAAGAAGAGTTAACAATGCTGAATGAAAAGAAATCGATGCAAGTTTTTCGTCAGCAGGTGAAATAAACAAGAAAACACATGAAGAATTCTTCATGTGTTTTCTTATGGTTTATGGCCATACATAATACATCACAAAAGCAACTGCTATTCCTGTTAAGGCTCCAAAGAAAACTTCAATGGGTTTATGGCCAAGCAGCTCTTTTAGCTTCACTTGTTTTTCTTGCTCTTCGTTGGTCGTCCACAGCTTTGCTTCCTTTACTACGCGCTGAAAGTCTTCAACCAAACGATTTAAAACCGTTGCTTGCTCTCCTGCGTGTCTTCTTACTCCTTTAGCATCGAACATAACAATAATAGCAAAAATAGCGGAGAGAGCGAAAATAGGGGATTTAAGACCTTCTGCTAGCCCAATGGCAGTTGCTAAGGAAGTAACGGCTGCGGAGTGAGAGCTTGGCATGCCCCCTGTACTAAAAAATAAGCTTCCGTCTATTTTTTTAGTAGCTACAAAAGAAAGTGGAATTTTAATAAATTGGGCAAAGAAAATAGCGATTAATGAACTCCAAAGCGGAAAATTTGAGAATAACTCCATTGAGATGTCCTCCCTCAACTTAAAATGTCTGAAAAGCTAAATCCGTATAATGAAAAAGTGGTAGATGAAAGTATATGTGTGAAACTAAGGTTTTTGAACTGTGATTAAAAAATGTATTTCTGCTATTATATGTATATAGATGAAAACAGTGGTGAATATGATATATATTCCACTTGCTGAATAGATTAAACAAAGCAGATGATAAATAAAAATAAAATATCTATACGTAAAAGGGAGGAATTTTATGTTTTCGCATGTAGAAACATACGGTGTTGATCGCCAAACAGAAGCGCTTGTAATCGGTTTATTTAATCAAAACCAGCAGTTTGAAGGCCTTCTAAAAGAAATTGATGATGCTTTGGGTGGGCAGCTCATTCATTTGATTAAGGAAGGGGATATTCGTGTACAAGAAAAACGTATATCAACGATTCATACACTAGGGAAATTAGGAGCAAAACGTCTTTATTTTGTAGGACTCGGACGAAAGCAAGCGTTAACTAAAAATGGGCTCAAAGAGAGCTTTGGACTTTTATTTAAAAAGTTAAAAGAAGCAAAGATTTCAAACGCATCGGTTGCCCTCCATACTTTTGATACGGGAGAGTGGTCAGAGCAAGAAACCGCAGCTTTATTAGGAGAAGCTCAGCAGCTTGCTATGTATGAGTTTGAAAACTACAAAAAGAAATCAAATGAACCTGACAAACAGCTTGAGAACATTGAACTATTTTCGTTTCATAAAGACGTTTTACAATCTGCGTTAGTTGGATATACGTACGGAAGAGCAACAAACTCAGCGCGCACCCTCGTTAACTTACCAAGTAATATGCTAACCGCTACAGATTTAGCCAATTATGCAGTAGAAATGGCACATACATATGGATTTGAATATGAAATTTTAGAAAAAGAAGATATGGAAACATTAGGAATGGGCGCACTGTTAGCAGTCAATCAAGGTTCCGCAGAGCCTCCTAAAATGATTGTGCTGAAATATCAAGGAAAAGAAAAATGGGAAGATGTTATTGGATTAGTAGGAAAAGGGATTACCTTTGATACAGGCGGTTACTCTATTAAATCTAAAGACGGAATTGTAGGCATGAAAACAGATATGGGTGGAGCTGCATCTGTCCTTGGTGCAATGGAAGCGATTGGAGAGTTAAAACCTCATCAAAACGTAGTAGCCGTCATTCCATCAACTGATAACGTTATTAGTGCACGTGCGTTTAAGCCAGATGATGTTATTACAGCAATGAATGGCAAGACAATAGAAGTGCTGAATACAGATGCTGAAGGGCGTTTAGCGTTAGCTGATGGTATTTCATATGCCAAACATCATGGAGCAAATTATTTAGTAGATGTGGCGACATTAACAGGGGGTGTAATTGTAGCTCTTGGTACACATACAACTGGGGCAATGACGAATAATTCTGCTTTTTTACAACAAATAGCTAAAGCTAGCATCGAGACAGGTGAACCGATTTGGGAGCTGCCTATTACCGAACGAGACAAAAAGCGTGTTCGGGGAAGTAAGGTAGCAGATTTAAACAACTCTCCTGGACGAGAGGGGCACGCAATTATGGCTGGAACATTTATTGGCGAATTTGCGGATCAAACACCATGGGTTCATTTAGATATTGCTGGAACTGCAACGTCTGCTGCTTCTCATGAATTAGGGCCTTCAGGTGCAACAGGCGTGATGGTGCGGACACTAGCTGCAATGGTTTGTTCATTTGAAGCCAATTAATAAAAAGGATATAGGAATGATACAAACATACTAAAAAAGAAGCATCGCGGATGCTTCTTTTTTAGTATGTTTGCATAATGTTTTTTATTTTTAGTGAGAAAAGATTATTTAGAAAAATCCTTATATTGTTAATGCTGGAGAGAAGTTAAACAAACGTTTATTTAGTAGGGTGATTGACTTTTTTTCTATTCCTAATATAATGAACATGTTGTTTATCTCTCTAATGTTTTAATGAGATAAAGTAAAAAGAAAATGGAGGTTTCAAAATGAATGCAGTATTAATAGCTGTGCTCGTGATGCTGATTTTGAGCTTATTGCGTATCAACGTTGTCTTTTCTTTAGCAGTCGGAGCTCTAATTGGAGGACTTGTTGGCGGGATTAGTCTCACAGATACAGTCAGTATATACACAGATGGTCTGGGAAACAGTGCTTCTGTTGCATTAAGCTATGCTTTGCTTGGAGGATTTGCAATGGCCGTTTCTCGAACGGGACTGCCTGATGCCGTTGTTCAGCTAGCGTTAAAAATAGTAGGAAAAGAAGGAGAAACGAAAAAGAAGTCACTGTCAAAAGTACTGATTTTATTGATAATCCTTATTATTTCATGTTTTTCTCAAAACGTTATTCCTGTTCACATTGCATTTATTCCGCTTTTAATTCCACCTCTATTAAAAGTATTTAATCAGTTGAAAATCGATCGCCGATTAGTCGCAACTGTTATTACATTTGGGTTGATTACACCTTATATGTATTTGCCTGCAGGATTCGGTAAGATTTATCACGACATTTTATTTACTAACATCAAGGAAAGTGGATTAACAATTAATAAAGGAGATATTACCGCGGCGATGGCTCTTCCAGCTTTAGGAATGATAGTGGGCTTATTGTTTGCCGTTTTTATTTCGTACCGCAAATCGCGTCCGTATGAAGACGTTGACATTGATCAAGGTTCAGAAGAGAGTACAGGTTATACAACAAGAGGCATTATTATAGCTTTGGTTGCGATTGTAGCAGCTCTAACTGTGCAGCTCTTAGTAGATTCTATGATTTTCGGAGCGCTGGCAGGAATTGTTGTCCTTTACTTCAGCGGAGCTTTAAAGTGGAGCGAAGCAGATCCAGTATTAACGGACGGAATGAGAATGATGGCTTTCATCGGATTCGTTATGCTGTCAGCCTCTGGTTTTGCGAAAGTTCTTCAAGAAACTGGGGATGTAGAAGCGCTTGTAAAAGATTCTGTTGCTCTAATTGGGGGAAATCAAATGCTTGGTGCATTTCTTATGCTTGTGATCGGACTTTTAGTCACAATGGGCATTGGTTCTTCTTTCTCTACCATTCCAATTATCGCGACGATTTTTGTTCCTCTTTGCTTAGAACTTGGTATGAGTTCAATGGCAACGATTTGTATTGTTGGTACAGCAGGAGCGCTTGGAGACGCTGGTTCACCAGCTTCAGACAGCACGCTTGGACCCACGTCTGGGTTAGCAGTCGATCGTCAGCATGATCATATTTGGGATACATGTGTGCCAACCTTTCTTCACTATAACATTCCACTCATTATTTTTGGGTGGATTGCTTCGGTTATCTTATAGATAGAGAGCCTATAATGAAAAAAAGCAGCCGATTAAAACCGGCTGCTTTTTTATGCTTGAGAAAGAGTAGAAGCCGTGCTATCACAAGTTCCTAATGCTTGCTCTACAGCTTGAAGAGACTGTTCAATGCGCTCGCGATTTGAATCTTTCTCTACTGTTTGAAGAGCCTGTTCAAGGCTTGCTTTTGCTTGATTTAATGATGTACAAGAATCCTGTACGTAACCTCTAGCGTTTTTAGACATTCTTCTTCCTCCTAACCAAAATGAGAATCAGTAAGTAGTATGAGTAATTTGCAGAGAATTATGAGGGGAAATAATAAAAAGGATTAACTCTTATGAAAGGAGTTAATCCTGTCAGCCTAATTGTTTAAATTGGTTGGAATGTAGAAGTTCAAGCACTTTCTTATCAAGCTCCTTAATTTTCTTTACGGCCAAATTATATTCCATTTCACGGTAATGGTGCTTGCCGCCAGGCTCTTCATCAGCTTCATCAGCTAGTTTGACTACTTTTTGAAGAGGGCGTTGGTGAATCGTTCCTTCAGGCAAATATGAGTCTGTGTGGAGTAAAATAGCTAAGGCAATTTCTTTTGCTGCCTGGGGTTCCTCACCTAAACGAATGAGTAATTTATGTGCACGTTCAGCACCTTTAATAGCATGAATATCATTTTGACGATACTTCTCATAATCCCACTGACCATTTGTGTACCATTCGTAGTGGCCTATATCATGAAGCAGCGCAGCTTTTGTAGCTAAATCGGGGTTTACATTATGCTGTACGGATAGACGAAACGCATGATAGGCAACGGATACAGCATGCGCAATGCCAGATCGAGTTAAATATTTTTGAGCGATAGGATGCGTGAAAATTTCTACTAGCGTAACATGTCTCATCATGTCATCCCTCCTAAAGAAAAAATATATTTCCAAATACAATATCACATTTATATCCTAAATACAATTATCGTGTAATTTGTTTTTACATCCAAAAACGTCATGTATTATAATATTCAAACCAAAACAACATGTACATCTTTTTTAAAAGAAAATAAGACTTTTTTCCTTGGGTTTTACCATCTAATATTTAACGAGACGTGACAGCAGTCAAATTGACTATCCGGATGAATAAACGTAATTTTAATATAGTCTGGGGTATAAAAAACATCAATTTTTGCCTTAACACCAGTTGAACGAATGAGTCTTTTGACTTCACTCATTTTGGATTCTTGAGCAGCGGCTTTGATTTTTTTTATTAAAGCTGGCGAAGCGTTAGCTTTTTGAATAAACAGAGTAGCGCTTTGCATGGTAGAGGGAATAACTTTAAGAGATTGCTGAAATGTCGCTACGTCCGCCTCAGGTAAGTTAGGTACCCTGTATGTATAAGGGTGAGGAGGGTGAGGCATGTAATACGATGGCCAGTAGTAAGACAAAGGAGCAAATGGTTTCATATAAGAATCCTCCTAAAAAACGGATTTTTATTATGTATATGTAGAGAGTTCGTATATGTTGTAGCAAAATCATTATTGTATACTAGATACAAGGGGAGGTATGTATATGAAAACAAAAGATACGCTGTTAGAAGTATTAGGAATTGAGATTATTAGTGCAAGCGAACAAAGAGTGGAAGCGACGATGCCTGTTGATGAGCGAACGCGTCAGCCATTCGGACTTTTACACGGAGGAGCATCGGTGGCGTTAGCTGAAACTGTGGCTAGTCTAGGTGCTATTAAAAGTGTAGATATCGAAAAAGAAATCTGCGTAGGTTTAGAGATTAATGCCAATCATATCAAAGGGAAAAAAGACGGAATAGTCACAGCGATAGGCGTTCCTTTACATAAAGGAAAAAAAACAGCGGTTTGGGAAGTGAAAATTCAAGATGAAGAAGAGAATTTAATCTGCATATCGAGATGCACGCTTGCTATTCTGCCTAAAGCTTAAACGTAAGAACGCTTAGTCTAGAAGGTGTGAGGTATGCTTTTGGAGTCAGCGGGAGTCACCTCACACACCCGTATTAGGATTTAGAGAGAATTTGGAAGAGCGGATACATAAAAAATTGAAAAAATAGGTAAAAAAAGAAGCGAAATTATGTCTATTCGTGACAGTTACCCTGCGCATAGAGACATGCTCTAGAATATAGTAGTAGTAAAGTATTCTTTTTATTCAGCAACTAGAATATTCATAATATTAAAAATAAGAACAGAAAATAGACCTTCCGATTGTTCAATCGTGCTATAATAGCATTAATATAGTAGGGCGGTTTATTTTACAAAGGGGTGATAATATTGGATAAGAACTCTCAGTATTTATTCATTGATTTTGAATTTACGATGCCAGAGTATAAAGGTTTTCCAAAAGGCTTTTTTCCGGAAATCATTGAAGTTGGTTTGGTGTTTGTTAAAAATCAAGAAATCATTGATCGTTTCTCCTCTTACGTACAGCCTACACATTTTACAAAATTAACTGAGCGCTGTAAAACATTTCTCCATATCGAACAAAATCAAGTAAATGAAGGAATTACACTAGAGCAGCTTGTACAGCGACTGGGCATGTATAAAAACAGCACGATTATTACATGGGGGAACATGGATATGAAAGTATTGAGGCAGTGCTGTCAAAAAAACAAGGTGCCATTTCCTTTTACAGGTAAAGAGATTGATCTTTCAATGGAGTATAAGCGCTTTTTTGGGGATCAAAATCAAACTGGCCTTTGGAAAGCTGTGCAAGAGTATGGTAAAGAAGGAACTGGAAAACACCACTGCGCGCTTGATGATGCGATGACGACACTCAACATCTTTAAGCTGGTAGAAAAAGATAAGCGATACCTTCAAAAGCCGGAGCCGACGACCATAGGGGATCGAATCGATTTTTCAAAAGTACTAAATAAATTTGCATTATAAAAGCCAAATCACTTCTACGTGAATTTGGCTTTTTGCTTAATGAATACCGTACTCTTTTTTTAACTCTTCTAAACAGGCAATACTTGCTTGAGCAAAAGGGCTATCTTTGGTTTGTTGTTCAGCTATCTTTAGTTCAAGGGCCTTTTTAAGTGAATTCTTATAATCAGGAACGCTGTCTTCATAGAGGTGAACCATTTTTTGAGGAATATTGGCCTGCTCTCGAAACGCAAGTGCTTTTCGCTCGTGAAAAAAAGGTACGTCCACTTGTCCTGGATTATGTAAGTCACCTTGTTCTGGGTGCTTTAACACAGCTTGAATTCGCACAACATAATGCGAATCTCGAACTTGTGTAACTTCACCGATATATTTACCGGTTTTATAAAGTGCCGTAACGGTTTGACCAATTTCGAATGTCATATTTATCAGATCTCCTTTAAATAAAGTATTTGTTAGCAACAGTATAAATCAAAAACCACTATCGTTTCTATGAAAGGATGTTATATATGATGTATTTAATGTTTTTACTTTATTTTCCGGAAGATAAAACAGAATATATTCCTGCTTTTGCTACAATGGCCCTTTTTGTCATAGCGGCAGTTGCGGTATGGCGTTTAATCATCAAGATCTCTAAGAAAGAAGAAGAAAAAACGAAGGACCTAGAAGCAAAGCTGAAAGAACAAGAAAACAAGAAATCAATGTAATGAAATGTAAGCGTTTAAAATGATATGTTGCTGGACAATCTATGGAAAGACATCTAAAACTTTCGCTAGTGCATATGCGATTGGAGGGCAACATGAAAAAACTACTACTCATTGGAACCGTGCCTTTTTTCTTGTTAACGGGGTGTATGGAAAAAGAAATATCCAATAAAGAAGTCAAAGTTTATAATGCAGATGGAGATAGCGTCGGCACAGTTAAGTTGAAAGAGCAGGCCGATGGAATTGAGTTTACGTACAACTTAAGTGGACTCCCACCTGGCGAACACGGCGTACATATTCACGAAATGGGAATTTGCAAAGCTCCTAACTTTAAAAGTTCGGGAAATCACCTTGATCCTGATAAAAAGAAACACGGACTATTAAATCCAAAAGGACCGCATTTAGGCGATATGAAAAATATTGTGGTAGAAGACGATCAGACGTATACAGGAACAGATATGGTTCCTCAAGTCACGTTAAAAGAAGGTAAGACGTCTCTAGTTAAGCGTATGGATGGATCATCCCTCGTTATTACAGAACAAGGCGATGATGGAATGACAGAGCCATCAGGTAATTCTGGCAAGCGAATCGCCTGCGGAGTCATTTCAAAAAAACACTAAAAAAAGCGTTCTTTCGTACGAAAGAACGCTTTTTTACGTTAAAGCTACTTTTAAACGGTTTAATCCTTCTTGAAGTTGTTCGTGTGAACAGCCAATGTTCAAACGGATAAAACCTTTCCCATATGTGGAGCTGTATTTTTCGCCTTTTTCTACGGCGATTTTACCTTTTTTCAATAAGCGTTCATGTAATTCTTCTTCTGATAAATGTAGCTTGTTACAGTCAATCCATAGTAAATAAGTTCCTTCTGGCTGAATGACTCGCAGTTCGGGCAAGTTCTCACTTATAAATCGCGTCACGAGATCTACATTTTTCTTCAGATACATAAGCAGTGCTTCTAACCATTCTTCACCTTCACTGTAAGCTGCCTCTAATCCAATTATTCCGAATGTGTTTAAATTAGAGAACCCTTGTTTTTGCTGTTGCTGAACATATTGTGTGCGCAGTTTCTCATTTGGAATAATAATAGCTGAAGCCTGAAGTCCTGGTATATTAAATGTTTTGCTAGGGGCCATACATGTAATGGTTCGATTGGCTGCATCTTCACTTACCATGCTGATGGGAACGTGTTTATAAGGCTGGTAAATTAGATCAGAATGGATTTCATCTGAAACGATTAATACATTGTATTTTTGGCAAAGGTCCGCAAGCTTCTTCAGTTCCTCTTTTGTCCATACGCGTCCTACTGGATTATGAGGACTGCAAAGAATCATTAATTTTACGCCTGATGCAAATTTTTTCTCTAAATCTCTAAAATCAATTTCATATTTATCTCCTTCAAGTTTTAACGGGTTTTCCACAATTTCTCGATCATTTACTTTTACCATGTCAAAAAACGGTGTGTAGACTGGAGGCTGAATTAAAACTGAATCTCCTGGTTCCGTAAACGCTTGAATAGCCATACTCAGGGCAAATACGATCCCTGGACTGTATGTAATCCATTCATGATCAATGGTCCATTGATGTTTTTTTTGTACCCAAGAGGATAAAGCATTTGCCGTAGATTCAGTAGGAGAAGTGTAGCCGAAAACACCGTGTTTGACACGCTCTTTAATGGTTTGAAGCACGTTAGGCGGCGCTTGGAAATCCATATCAGCTACCCAAAAAGGCAGAACATCTTTTGCCCCAAAAACGATATCAGTCTTATCCCACTTTACAGACTGCGTACCTGTACGATTAATTAATTGATCAAAAGAATAAGTAGACAATAAAAGTACCCCCTTTTTTAATACAATAGTTTGCTTATTTTTAATACGTTTGTCAACGAAGTGAACTTAAGAAGTAAATAAAGAAGGTGAAAAAATTGCTGAAGCACCCAAAACATATTTTTTATTAAAGTTAGCGCCTCGTATGAAATATAAGAACCCAACCCTTCATTAATGAGACAGAGCTTTTTCACCGTACAAGAAATTGGCCATATGAGATTGAACAATGTCCGGACACTCTTCTGGTAAAAGATGTCCTGTTTTCTTCAAAGATATAAAGGTAGAGTCTTTTAAATCATCTTTTAACTTACGTCCGAGATGTAGAGGAACAACTCGGTCTTCTTCTCCCCAAATGAGTAAACTTGGTTTTTTAATGTGCTGCAAATCCTTGGAGGATAGGTCTCCTTCTCGGTCCCGAATCATTCTTGTTAAAGCCATAAACGTACGGTCATCTAAAAATGGTTCAGTATAGCCATCAATCATTTCTTCGTCGATTAACTTATGATCAAACACGACATTTTGCAAGTTGCCTAGTACACCTTTGCGAGACAGCCACGTTTTTACCCACAGATAAAAGAAAGGAACATAAGAAGACATGACCAACCCATAATGTGAAGGGCCTAAATAAGCTGAGCTGCACAGAAGAACTAGTTTCGATACGCAAGAAGGCTTTAATTTTGCTACATTTAAACAAATTTGTCCGCCCATTGAGTGTCCCGATAGTACAACATCTTTCAACTTTAAATAATGGATTAGCTCGATGACGATTCTGGCTAAGTTTCTATACGAGTATTGAAAGGTCAATGATTTTTCACTTCGACCAAATGGTGGCAAATCCAGTGTGATGATAGAAAACGTATCTTCAAATAAAGGAATTAAACGCCGGAAGCTAAAACTGGATGATAAAAAGCCGTGAATAAATACAATAGCTGGTTTATCAGGGTGATAGTTATGACATTCGTAGTAAACATTGACTCCATTAAAGATACGTTGGTGGCAAGTGATTTTAGATTCAATCAATTTGTTTCACTCCATCTTTTTCTTTCTAGTCTGTCCTAATTTCCAGCAGTCTATAAAATGAAACTCAATTACCGGTATAGATTTCACATTAAAGATGTGTTTAAATTTGATATAATGGAAAAAGTGAAAAAATTTAATCACTGGAGGAGGGGAAAGCGGTGTTCTTAGAAGAAAAAGAGTTAGAAATTTTAGAAATCCTGGAAAAAAATAGCCGTATTTCAATAGATAGTATTTCAAAAATGGTGGATTTAACGTTTGAAGAGACCTCTAATATTGTTAAAAAACTAGAGAGAGAAAAGGTAATTGTACAATATTCAGCTGATATTAACTGGAGACGAGTAGATGGACACGAAGGCGTCACAGCTATGATAGATGTAAAAGTTGCACCAAAGCGAGGAGTAGGCTTTGACGAGATTGCGGAGCGAATCTATCGTTTTCAAGAAGTGAAATCTGTGTACCTAATGTCAGGAGCATATGATTTGTCTGTCATTATTGAAGAAAAATCAATGTCTGAAGTAGCCTTTTTTGTCTCTGAAAAGCTGTCTACGCTAGACTCTGTTTTATCTACAACGACTCATTTTATTATGAAAAAGTACAAGCACGATGGTACCATCTACGACCAAGGCGATGAAGATCGCAGAATCGTGGTGTCTCCGTAATGAAAGAGCGCTTGTCAGCAACTGTACAACAGCTGAAACCTTCAGGTATTCGCCGCTTTTTTGATTTAGCAGCCAGTATGGATAATGTCATCTCTCTTGGAGTAGGTGAACCTGATTTTGTCACATCTTGGGCTGTTCGAGAAGCGAGTATTTTATCGTTGGAAAGAGGATATACCTCTTATACAGCAAATGCGGGGCTTTTAGAGCTCCGCTTTGAAATTATGAAGTATATGAAAAGAAATTTTAACGTGTCATATGATTATAAAGACGATATTATTGTGACCGTGGGAGGAAGTCAGGCTTTAGACATTACAATGCGCGCTTTGATTAACCCTGAAGATGAGATTATTGTCGTAGAGCCAAACTTTGTGTCCTACAGCCCGTTAATTTCGCTAGCAGGAGGAGTTCCTGTGGCAATTGAAACAACGGCAGAGACAGAGTTTAAGCTACAGCCTAAGCAGATTGAAGAAGTCATTACAAGCAACACGAAAGCCCTTCTTTTATGCTCTCCTAATAATCCAACAGGAAGCTCACTATCTAAAGAAGAGCTACAGGCTATTGCGGATATTGTAATCAAGAATGACTTGCTTGTCATCACCGATGAAATATATGCAGAATTAACATATGATGAAGAATTTACATCCATTGCTTCTTTAGAAGGAATGAAAGAACGAACCATTATTATTTCTGGCTTTTCTAAAGGATTTGCCATGACTGGATGGCGTCTTGGGTACATATGTGCACCAACTGAGATTGCTAAAGCAATGCTAAAAATTCATCAGTATACAATGATGTGTGCGCCTACCATGGCACAATATGGAGCAATTGAAGCGTTACAAAATGGGCAGCATGACGTAGAAGAGATGAGAAAAAGCTATCGCAGAAGACGGAACTATATGGTGAAGTCATTAAATCAAATTGGCCTTGAGTGTCACTCTCCCGGAGGAGCGTTCTATGTGTTCCCTTCTATTAAGAAAACTGGATTGTCGTCGGAAGAATTTGCCGAGCAGCTTTTGCTTGAAGAGCGAGTAGCCGTGGTGCCAGGCAATGTATTTGGAAAAGGCGGGGAGGGACATATTCGCTGTTCATACGCCTCTTCAATGGAATCATTAGAAGAATCCATAAAACGGATTAGCCGTTTTGTTGAAAATAAGTTATAATAAAAAATAAGATATTATGTCATATCGTATTGACGGTTTGATATAATATCTTTTTTGCTATGATGAAATGTAGTGTTAGTTTATATTTGTGACGAAATTGGTAAATAATAAATATAGTATAACTACTTTTTGATTCAATCTATGAACTGTGCTATAATTTTAAATTGGCTATAATGGTGAAAATAATAAGGTATCTAGGAGTGTTTATATGTCAAAATTTGAAATCGGTACTGTTACAAAAGGTAAAGTAACAGGAATTCAACCATACGGTGCATTTGTTGCATTAGATGAAGAAACTCAAGGATTAGTTCATATCTCAGAAGTAAAACATGGCTTCGTTAAAGATATTAACGAACATTTATCAGTAGGAGACGAAGTAAACGTTAAAGTTTTATCTGTTGATGAGTCAACTGGTAAAATTGGTTTATCTATCCGTGCAACTGAGCCAGCTCCAGAAAAAACTGAAGCTTCTGCACCTAAAAAACCTGCTAAAAAGCGTCAAGGTCAAGCAACAGTTCACACTGAATCTACTCAAGGGTTCAACACATTAAAAGAAAAATTAGAAGAGTGGATTGAGCAATCAAACCGCGAAGATCTAATTAAGAAATAAGACAAAAAAGAAGGATAGCTTAGCTATCCTTCTTTTTTAATGTTCCGGTCTAGGTTCTGTACGCTCTACTTCAGCAGAAGGTTTAAATAATAGACCTAGGTTAATCAGTCCTGCGATTCCAACTAATCCATAAATAATGCGGGAGAAAGCAGATGTTTGACCGCCAAAGATTGCTGCTACTAAATCAAATTGAAAAAAGCCAATAAGTCCCCAGTTAATTGCTCCAATAATCGTTAATACGAGCGCAATACGTTGAATACCACTCATGATGAACCCTCCTTATTTTGTAGTTCACTTATTAGCCTGCTTTTTTTAGAGGGAAATATACATATTCAATTTTGGAAGATACAGACAAATAAACGTTCATTTGGATGGCGTGAACGTCTAGCCAACAGGGAATAATCTTTAGGAAGTCAATTTTCTTTACAATCAAAAAGTTGTTCTTCATAATGATGCATGTAATAAAGCTCGTAAGGAGGAGTTTATAATGAAGAATTTTACATTTTATAATCCTACAAAATTAATTTTTGGTAAAGGTCAATTAGAACAATTAAAAACAGAAGCAAGTCGCTTTGGTAAAAAGATATTATTAGTATACGGTGGAGGAAGCGTAAAACGCAGCGGTTTATACGATCAAGTAATGGATGTACTGAACGATATGAATGCAGAAGTACATGAGTTAGCGGGAGTAGAGCCGAACCCTCGTCTAACAACTGTTCGCAAGGGAATCGATATCTGCAAAGAAAACGGTATTGAATTTTTACTTGCAGTAGGTGGAGGAAGCGTAATAGATTGTACAAAAGCAATCGCAGCAGGCGCAAAATATGATGGCGACGTATGGGACATTATTAACCGCGACGTATTCGCAGCTGAAGCTCTTCCATTTGGAACTGTACTAACGTTAGCAGCAACAGGTTCAGAAATGAATGCTGGCTCTGTTATTACAAATTGGGAAACACAAGAAAAATACGGTTGGGGCAGTCCGGCAACATTCCCTCAATTCTCTATTTTAGATCCAGTTAATACATTTACTGTACCAAAAAATCAAACAGTTTATGGTATGGTGGACATGATGAGCCACGTATTTGAACAATATTTCCATGATACAACAAATACGCCGCTTCAAGACCGCATGTGTGAAGGCGTACTGCAAACGGTTATTGAAACGGGACCAAAATTATTAAATGACCTAGAGAACTACGAGTTACGTGAAACAATTTTATACAACGGTACAATCGCATTAAACGGTATGTTACAAATGGGACATCAAGGCGATTGGGCAACTCATAATATTGAGCATGCCGTATCAGCTGTGTATGATATTCCACATGCAGGTGGATTGGCAATTTTATTCCCAAACTGGATGAAACACGTAATCGATGAAAACGTAGATCGCTTCAAGCAAGTAGCTGTACGCGTATTTAACGTAGATACAGAAGGCAAGACAGATAAAGAAGTAGCACTTGAAGGTGTGGATAAGCTTCGTGAATTCTGGTCAAGCCTAGGTGCACCAACCCGCTTAGCTGATTATGATATTGGTGAAGACAAATTAGATCTTATGGCTGATCGTGCAATGGCTAAAGGTGAGTTTGGTAAATTCAAAAAATTAAACAGAGAAGATGTACTAGCAATCCTGCGCGCTTCTTTATAATGTTCTCGATAAAAAACGCCGTGCAACTGCACGGCGTTTTTTCTATTCATGATGAGTAAGCTTTTTTTGCTGGTTTGTTTTCAAATCGTCACGAACGGTCTTATCTGAAAGAGGAACTCCGCTATAGTAAGCAGCTCTTCCTAGTAAATGCCCACCAATAGGAGAGGTAATAAACACAAATACAATCGCTAAAATTAACCGTGCGCTAATGTGTCCAGTGTCAATCCAAAAATAGAGTAAGCAGCCCACTAATATAAACATAATGCCTAAGGTAGCGCTTTTAGATGCAGCGTGACTTCTTGTGTACGTATCAGGCAAGCGAATAAGCCCAATCATAGTCACAACTGTTAAAAGAGACCCTATTAGTACCAAAGCTCCTACAATGACTTCACTGATCACGTTCATATTCAATCACTTCTCCTTTCTCTAAAAACTTAGAAAAAGCAACGGTGCCTACAAAGGCTATGATGCCTAGCAGTAAAATTACTTCGAAAAAAGCCTGAGTTCGAAAAATAATAGAGATGATGGCCGTGATGGCAATGGTGTTAATACCAATAGCATCAAGGGCCATTGCTCGATCGGCAGTTGACGGACCTTTTACAACTCGATAAACAAACCCAATAGTTGAAGCAGAAATGAGAATGAGAGAAATATTTAGAAAAATATCGAGCATTTAACGACTCACCTCCATAATAGCTTTTTCGAATGTTTGCTGAATACCTGTAATAATGTCATCAATATCGTCTGTATTGATTGCATGAATATAGATAGTAGAATTATCATCTGACACATCCATCACCAATGTGCCTGGCGTTAGCGTAATTAAAAGAGAAAGAATGGTAATTTCCCATTCACTTTCCAGTCGGGTTGGCATTGCAAAGATGGCTGGTTGAATATTTAATTTAGGACGCAATACGTCTTTAGTAACTGCAATATTGGCTTTGAATAATTCCTTTATAAAAATAAGCAGCAGTTTAATAATCGCATACACTTTATGCAAGTAAAAACGTCTGTCGAAAAAACGGCGGAAAACAAACAGCAGTACCGCTCCCCAGAAAAAACCTATAATAAAAGAAGGAAGCGTCCACATCCCTCTTAAAAACATCCATGTAAATGCAATGATAACGTTTAATAATAATTGAAATGACATGCAGATCTACTCCTTTAGCACCGATTGGATATAAAGTGAAGGATCCATAAGTGTTTGAGCAGCTCTTGACACATAAGGAATAACAGCTTCTGCACCTAGTCCTAAAAAGACAGAAACAGCAAGTAAGATAGCCGATGGGTATAGTGTGCCTTTAAGCGATACGTTTTCCTGCTTAGAAGAAAGCTTAGGCTCACCCCAAAAGCAGCTCATGAAAATCTTAATAGCAGAATACAAAACGAACAGGCTTGAAAATAGTAAAACCGCTACAAACGTGTAGCTCTCTGATTCTAAGCCTCCTTGAACTAAAAGGAATTTTCCAATAAAGCCGCTTAGGGGAGGAATTCCTGCCAGCGAAATAGTAGCAATAAAAAACATCCAGCCAAGCAGCGGATAATCTTTAATTAACCCCCCCATTTTCTTTAATTTTGTTGTTCCGGTTATTCGAATGATGCTTCCCGCAAGAAAGAATAGAGCTGCTTTAATAATCATGTCATGAATTAAATAATAAATGGCTCCTTCAAAACCCGTTTTTGTTGTTAAAGTCACGCCGTAGACAATGACTCCCACAGCAATAATAATGTTATAAATCAAAATTTTATTAATATCCGAATAAGCAATAGCACCTACTGCACCAATCACGATAGTTAAAAGCGCAACGCAGCCGATAATTGGATGAGTGAATTCGGGATGGTGATAAAACATTAAAGTGAAAGTCCTGAAAATAGAATAAACCCCCACTTTTGTTAGCAATGCACCAAACAATCCGATAATAACGGGAGGAGGTGCACTGTATGAACCTGGAAGCCAAAAGTACATTGGAAATAAAGCTGCTTTTAATGCAAATACAATAAATAAAAGCATACCAATGGTTGTTAAAATTCCCGGCTGGTTAACCTCAGCAATTCGTTGTGAAAGGTCCGCCATGTTGAGAGTTCCTGTTACGGCGTACAAATATGCAACAGCAATTACAAACAAAGCGGATGAAATTACGTTAACCAATATATATTTAAGAGACTCTCGAAGCTGTGCTTTTGTACCGCCAATTACAATAAGAGCGTACGAAGACATAAGCATGACTTCAAAAAAGACAAATAAGTTAAAAATATCACCTGTTAAGAAGGCGCCAAATACGCCTACTAATAAAAACTGCACAAACGAATAAAAGTAAAAACGTTCACGTCTTTCGCCAATTGTATGAAAAGCAAAAAGAACGCAGCATAGTGTTACGATACTAGCAGTAAGTACGAGAAGGGAAGCGAGCATGTCCGCTACTAGAATAATTCCAAAAGGGGGTTTCCAGTTCCCAAGCTCGTGAGTTAAAATACCGTTTGATTGAACCAATCCTACTAAATAGGTGGCAAAAGCAGTGGTCGCGATTAATGATAAAACACTGATTATCCTTTGAAGTTTAATATTGTCTTTAAAAAAAATGAGCACAACACCTACAACAAACGGGATAAGCAGTGGGATGATTACAAAATTATTCGTCATGTTCATTTCCCCTTAACTTGTCCATGTCGTCTGTTCCGAGTTCTTGATAAGCCCTGTAGGCTAGTACAAGGAAAAAAGAAGTAACGCCAAAGCTTATGACAATGGCAGTTAAAATTAATGCTTGAGGTAAAGGATCTGTATAAGAAGAAGCCTTTTCTCCTAGAAGGGGAACGCTTCCCCCTTTTAATCCGCCCATCGTTAAAATTAACAGATGAACACCATGGCTTAATAAGCCTGTTCCAATAATAATTCGCAGTAAACTGCGGGATAACGTGAGATAGACAGCGGCAGTGAATAGAATTCCCGCCACTATGGACATTAATATTTCCACTATTCACTCTCTCCAATCGTTTGAATAATGGTCATCGTAACACCAACAACTACTAGATATACACCCAAATCAAATAGTACGACTGTAGCTAAAGATGTTTTCCCTAGAAGAGGAAGGTTAAAGTAGCTGTACGTGTGAGTTAGAAATGGAACTTTAAAGATAAATGACCCTAGACCTGTTAAAATAGCCAGCAGAAGCCCTGAAGCCGCAACTTGCTTATAGTCAAATGGAATGACTTTCGACACAGTTTTTATATCGAAAGCGAGCAGTAGTAATACAAGGGCAGCTGAAGTAGTAAGTCCCCCAACAAACCCTCCTCCAGGTGTATAATGACCTGCAAAGAAGAGATGAATGGCAAAAATGATAATAATGAACGTGACTACTTTCGCGGTTGTTTGTAGTATCAAATCATTTTTTTTCATTCTTCTTCCTCCTTTGTTAACCGAAGACGAATCATGCCATAGATAGCAAGGGCTGCTATACAAAGTACGGTAATTTCAAATAATGTATCAAATCCGCGGAAGTCAACAAGGATAACGTTCACCATGTTTTCGCCGCCTGCTTTTTCATAACTGTTTTCAATAAAGTAATGTGAAATGGATTCAAATAGTTTCGTACTGTTTGCTGATATGCCAAGCAATGTAACGGTCGTTCCTACAAGAAGTGCAACAAGCAAGTTTGGCAGTTGAAACTTCACCCTCACTTTTCGCTTCCGAAACTCCGGCAAGTAGTAGAAACATAGTAAAAACAGTGAGACTGATACAGTTTCAATAACTAATTGAGTCAAAGCTAAGTCAGGAGCGCGGAATAATACGAAAAATAAAGAGAGCGTATACCCTACAACTCCCAGCGAAATAATTGCTGTGAGACGTGACTTTGCCAATAAAGTTGTAATAGTAGCCGCGACCATTACAACTGCTAGTATGGTTTCGTAAACGCCGATAGAAGCTGTATCTTTTAGATCAATCGCAAAGGCATTTTGAGAAAAGAGCGTTGCGAGAATTAAAATGCCTATAAATGTAAAGGTGATCAAAAGATAGTCTCTAATAAATCCTGTCATTAACGTTTTCATGATACGTGTTGAGACTTTTTCCATCCCTTTAATGCCGTAATTATAGCCGTTGTTAAGCGTTAAAGAAGAAGGAAATCGTGTATAAATGTTTGACCACTTTTGAAGAGTCATAAATAACAAAATACCAAATGTGATGACCCCTAGCGTCATAAATAATTCTGGCGTAAAGCCGTGCCAAAATTTAATGTGCACTTGATATTCTTTACCTTCAGCTAGCAGGCTAGGTGCAATAGAGGTCATTGTTGGCTCAATAAGGGTTGATTCTAATAAATTAGGAGCAAAGCCAAAAATAACAACCAGTGATGCCAAAATAACAGGTGAAATAAGCATGCCTACTGGTGCCTCATGGGGCTGCTTCTCTAACTTTTCCGGCTGATATTTGCCTGTAAAGGTTTTAAAGACAAGTATCATACTATAGACGAATGTGAAAATACTCCCGATCCACGCGATGATAGGAAGCAAAATTCCCCACGCCTGCATGCTATACATATCCAATTTTGTCACGTTTACCATACCTGTAAAAAACATCTCTTTACTTAAAAATCCGTTAAAGGGAGGAAGACCTGCCATTGAAAATCCCCCGATGATGGCAATGGTAAATGTCACAGGCATGAAGCTCATTAGCCCGCCTAACTTTCTAATGTCACGCGTACCTGTTTCATGATCGACGATGCCTACTACCATAAACAAACTGCCTTTGAAGGTAGCGTGGTTAATCAAATGGAAAACGGCTGCAGTAAGAGCTACTAAGTAGATATTATCGTCTAAAAAATCATAGTGAATGGCTGCGCTGCCTACTCCTATAAGCGACATAATCATCCCGAGCTGACTAATCGTTGAAAAGGCTAAAATTCCTTTTAAGTCTTGTTGCTTTACTGCTGAAAATGAGCCCCAGAACAGCGTGATTAGTCCTACAATTGAAATAACAAAAAACCAAGTGGCGCTTATAGCAAAAACCGGGCTGAGTCTTGCTAAAAGATAAATTCCCGCTTTTACCATTGTAGCTGAATGAAGGTATGCACTCACTGGGGTTGGAGCTTCCATTGCATCTGGCAGCCAAATATGAAAAGGAAACTGAGCAGATTTTGTAAAGGCCCCTAATAAAATGAGGACTAGAGCTGGAATGAATAGATGACTTGATGTCACCACATCTACGTTTGGGATAATTTCGCGTATGCTGAAAGTACCTGTCATGACGTATAAAAGCACAATTCCTGCTAGTAGGGAAAGTCCTCCGAACACGGTAATGAGCATAGATTTTAAGGCTCCGTATTGAGATTTCTCTCGTTTGTACCAATAACCAATCAATAAAAAAGATGAAAGGCTTGTTAATTCCCAAAAGCTATAAAGGTTCATTAAATTGTCTGATAATACAACTCCTAGCATAGAACCCATAAAAAGAAGCAAATAGACATAAAACGAATGCAGCGCTTCTTTTGTCTTAGAAAGATAATAAATGGAGTAAAGAATAACGAGTGTCCCAATCCCGGTGATTAGCAGAGAAAATAGAAGGCCAAGTCCATCCACATAAGCATCAAAGTTAATGCCCAGACTAGGTATCCATTTCATTGAATGTAGGTATGTTTGCCCCTTAGAAACACCACTAATATATTGTGTGAAATAAATGAACAACACAAGTGGAAGAGGTAAAACGAACCACCCTGTATGAATGCGCTGGAATTTCCTATACAGAAGCGGGACAAAAAAGGCTAATAAAAAAGGCGATAAAATCACCAAGTGTAACCACGACAAAAGACAAACCTCCTTGTGATATTCAATTCTGTAACCGATTATATAATAATTTAATTATGCCTGCACCCATGCTAATTCTTAGTATCAGCGGAATTTTCAAGGCTTATTAAATAAATAGAAACTCGTCACAAAATCCATAAAAAAAACACAAAAAATTTTTTTAGATGCATAAAAATCATTCGAAATTGCCACTCTAAGAACGAGGTGATGGAAATGTATAGGAAACAAATAGCCATCAGTTTTCTCATTTTTACTGCATTATGTATGAGCGGATTTACGCTGAATAATCAATTGGAAATGAAAGAAGAAAACAGGATGCCAATCGCTTCTAAAAACGAAGCTGAACATTCCGTATCAATAGACTCTTCCCTGTCAAAAGCCTCTTATAAACCGAGACAATATGTGAAAATAGGTGAAATGAACGATATTGAACCCTCTGATAAGCAAATAAAAAACGATTGAAGGCTGCTCTTTAGTCGTTTTTTATTTGCGTATTATTGGCATAATAGTGGACGGATTACGTTCTGTAATCAAAGAACATTAGTTGACTTCATAACTGAATTTATCGTTAAATAAAAGGGTACATACAATGATTGCAGTTTCAGCAAACTATAATGATTGTGTCAAATTGTAAGTGGATTCACTTGAATTCAGCTAACAGTTTCGATAAAGTGAAAAATAAAGATATTTTAATGGAGGAACAGACTATGACACATGTTCGTTTTGATTATTCAAACGCGTTATCATTTTTTGGTGAACATGAACTTACATACTTACGTGATGCCGTGAAAGTAGCTCACCATTCAATTCATGAGAAAACAGGTGCTGGGAACGACTTTTTAGGATGGGTAGACCTTCCTACAGAGTATGACAAAGAAGAATTTGCACGTATTCAAAAAAGTGCAGAAAAAATTAAATCTGATTCAGATGTATTAATTGTTATCGGTATTGGAGGATCTTACTTAGGTGCTCGTGCTGCTATTGAAATGCTTCAGCATTCATTCTATAACACATTATCAAAAGAACAGCGTAAAACTCCGCAAGTTATTTTTGCTGGTAACAACATCAGCTCAACATACATGAAAGACTTAATGGATGTTTTGCAAGATAAAGATTTCTCTATTAATGTTATTTCAAAATCCGGTACAACAACAGAACCGGCGATTGCTTTCCGTATCTTCCGCAAATTATTAGAAGAGAAATATGGCAAAGAAGAAGCACGCAAGCGTATTTATGCAACAACAGATAAAGCACGCGGCGCATTAAAAACATTAGCGGACGAAGAAGGCTACGAAACATTTGTTATTCCAGATGATGTAGGCGGTCGTTATTCAGTATTAACAGCGGTTGGTTTATTACCGATTGCCGCTGCAGGTCTTGATATCGAACAGATGATGAAAGGGGCAGCTGATGCTCAAGAAGCATTCTCATCATCAGAGCTAGAGGAGAACCCAGCTTATCAATATGCTGTAGCTCGTAATGTTCTTTATAATAAAGGAAAAACAATTGAAATGCTGATTAACTATGAGCCAGCTCTTCAATATTTTGCTGAGTGGTGGAAACAGTTATTTGGTGAAAGTGAAGGAAAAGACCAAAAAGGTATTTACCCTTCATCTGCTAACTTCTCAACAGATCTTCATTCTTTAGGTCAATATGTACAAGAAGGTCGTCGCGATATTTTTGAAACAATTGTACAAGTTCAAGACTCTCGTCATGAGCTAACAATTGAAGAAGATGCAGCGGACTTAGACGGATTAAACTACTTAGCTGGTGAAACAGTTGACTTTGTAAATAAAAAAGCGTTCCAAGGTACAATGCTTGCGCACACAGATGGAGGCGTTCCGAACTTAGTTGTGAACATTCCGGCATTAGATGAGTATACATTCGGATATGTTGTATATTTCTTCGAAAAAGCATGCGCAATCAGCGGCTATTTATTAGGGGTAAACCCATTCGACCAGCCGGGAGTAGAAGCATATAAAGTAAATATGTTTGCACTTCTTGGAAAGCCTGGTTTCGAAGAGAAAAAAGCAGAATTAGAAAAGCGTTTGAAATAAGTCAAAAGTTCACCTTCTTATTAGAAGGTGAACTTTTTTGCTTTTGAGATAAAGGATAAAATACTGGAAAAAGGACATGTTAAACCAGAGGAGGGATAACATGGTTGAATTATCTTCAAGATTAGAGGGGACATTATTTAATCTTTATGAATTAGAAAAAACGCTTAAACCGCTTGGATATAACGTTGGAGGAAATTGGGATTATAATCATGGTTCATTCGACTATAAGATGGATGATAAAGTTGGCTATCAATTTTTACGTATCCCGTTCACAGCTACGAATGGAGAACTGGATTCTAAAGGAACAACAGTACAGATTGGTACGCCATTTTTACTTTCGCATAAATATCAAGTTGGCCTAGCTGACAATGTTCACAATGGAAATGTGAGTGCTTCATTTAATCAGTTTGCAGAACCCCAAGACGCAGACGCTTCATTTCCAGAAAAGTATATCAGTTTAGGAGAGGAGCTAATTAGAGAGGCAGAAGAAGCGCTGCTTCAGTAATTGAAGGAACTATTCTTTTTTTAAACTCTCTAATTTCTTCACAAAAATATGCTCGTACATGACCTGACTAATTAACTCGTTTGTTTTAATCATTTCATTTACACCTAAATTTTGCGCATTTTGAATATGCTTTTTTGTTAACAATTCAACGATGCTGTAAATTGAAGGGTTTACCCCTTGCAGAGCGACTAGCGTGACAATAGTATTCATATCAGCATATTCTTCTGCCTTATGCTGATCCGCAGTAATCAGTACTTTTTTTGCGTACCGAGCGTTGGCAAGTTCTAATACTTCATAGTGAGAAGGGCTTCCTTTAATAAAATGAACACGATCACAAATCATGGGATTTTTAGTTAGAGACTCATCGATAAGAACAATTTCTTCTTTATGAAATGCGTCGCGATAAGACTCTAACACTAGTTTTGCACGCTCATTCCACCCGACAACGATGAAGTGATCTTTTCCATAGAATTTTAAATTCCCTTCTAAATAAGCGCTTTCAGTGGAAACGGCAATTTTAGAAAGCGTGACGAAATAAGTAGTAATAAATCCCGTTCCAATCAGGACTAAAATAATTGCAGCTACCCTTCCAATCGTAGTGGTTGGAGCAAAATCACCGTACCCTATAGTAGAAATTGTAATAATAACCCACCAAATTCCTTCAAACACATTTCCGAACGTTTGCGGCTCTAGTAAATGTATCAGCGTGCCGAAAAGTAGAACAAGGCAGCCGATAATAAAAAGAAGCCGCACTAGAATAGAACGACGGAAAAGTCGAAATAATAGCCACTCCATCAAAAAAACCTCCAGTGATTAGTCATAGCCACAGTATGACCATTTTTCACTGGAGGTATAAGATATCTTTATCTTTTTACTTCATAGTATTCAATCCATTCTTTATCTGGACCATAGAAAAATAAGTATCTTGCGCCATTTGGCAAAGTCATAATGTTTTCTTCAACAAATGAAACGCCTGCTGATTTTAAACGCTCAAATTCTTCTTCAATTCCGTCTACCGCTAGCGCAAAATGATGAACTTTTCCTTCGTTAGGTAAACTTGAGTTATACCCTTGAATTAACTCTACAATTACATTTCCTTCTAAACCTAAAAAAGCTAGCTTCAAAGACGGATCGGTATGTGGTAGTGTTTCGATGAGTTCCAGTCCCACTTTTTGTGTATAGAACTCAATAGATTCTTCTATATCCTTTACTTGAACGCCTACATGTTCAAATTTTAAAATTGCCATATACATCCCCCATATCTATAGTATGTAAAAGCCATGGAATATATTAAAGAGAAAGGATATAGAAGTCAAGATAGGGCTGCTCATCAGGAAAGGGCTCTTAAATCATGTTTTTGCCGGAGTGAATAGGGTAGAGGCTTCCATCAAGAGCAAACGAAATTTTACCTGTTTCTTCAGATACAACTAAAATTAATGCATCTGATTTTTCGGACATTCCAATAGCTGCACGGTGACGTGTGCCCAATTTTTTGTTCTTTGAAACAATAGACGATAGGGGTAAAACATTAGCAGCCGAAATAAGCTGATTATTTCTAATTAGGACAGCTCCGTCATGTAATGGCGTTCCTGGATAGAACAGCGTCTCTACTAGCGTAGCGCTGACAGGAGCTTGAATAGGCATGCCCTTTTGAATAAGAGAATCTACATTTTGTTCACGTTCAATAACAATTAAAGCACCGTGACGTTTCTCAGAAAGGTTATGAATAGCTAAGGACAGAGCAGCATATTCAAATGTATAAGGCGATAAATAATGACGCAAGTAATAAGAGGCAGCCGTAGCTTGAACATCTTGAAATAAAGTTCTCATCTCTTCAAAATCACACAAGATACAATGATCGTTCGTGTCTAAATGTTTAATTAAATTAGAGGCTTCAATTGAGATCTGCTGTAAATATGTTCGCACATTATTTTTAATTGTATCGTCTAATTGAAAGGATTGTATCTTCATCTTACATAGCTCCTATCTGTCAGTCAGTGTTATCTGTAATGTGTGCTAATTTGGATGAATTATCCGTACAGCTTATAAATCCCTTATTAATTTTATAGAGGGAGCTCGTGTTTGACTTAGCAAGAGAATATGAAAAAATGGGGAAGGAAAGAAAGCGTTTTATAAACTGACGTATTCACATTTGGATTAAATTTACATATGTTGTTTTAAGCAAAAGTATAGATATTTCTGTGAACTTAAAGTATAGTTTTCTTATCGGATATATAATTTTTAATGTTGACAAATATTCTAAATATGCTAAAATTTTTAAAAAATGCTTATCAAGAGTGGTGGAGGGATCTGGCCCGCTGAAACCCGGCAACCTGCCTAGCAAGGTGCTAATTCCAGCAAAGTGTGTATCATTTTGAAAGATAAGGTGAAAAATTATTGCCTAGCCAGTCTTTCAATATGGAAGACTTTTTATTTTGATATAGCGCAAGCGATCATTTGAGAAGGGATAACAATGACTGTAAACCCCGACTTAAAACAAATCTTTGAACACGTCGAAGCAAAGTAAGAATTAAATAGTTTCGCTGACTAGACACACTAGAGGCGGTTTTATCCAAATCTAGTGGGTAAAACCGTCTTTTTTTATTGGATAACGCGGATAACTAAGAATTGGAGTGGAGAAAATGGCAGATTTATATACGTATGAAAACTGGAGCGATACATTTCCAGAGTTCGACAGTGAAGATGAAACAAAAGGAGCTCTTTCAGCATTGCAGTGGGCGTACGATACTTATGGAGATTCGATTATCTATGCATCAAGCTTTGGAATCGAAGGAATCGTACTAATTGACTTAATTTCAAAAGTAAAAAAAGATGCTGAAATTGTCTTTTTAGATACGGGCGTTCATTTTAAAGAGACGTATGAAGTGATTGATGCAATTAAAGAACGCTTTCCGGATTTACGCATTCATATGAAAAAGCCCGATTTAACTCTTGCAGAACAAGCTGAAAAATATGGAGATGAGCTTTGGAAGAGTCAGCCTAACCTATGCTGTCAAATTCGAAAAATCATTCCGTTAAGAGAATCTCTTGCCCCTTATGATGCGTGGATTTCTGGTTTGAGACGCGAGCAGTCTGAGTCTCGTGCCAATACAAATTATTTCAATAAAGATGAGAAATTTAAGAAAGTAAAAGTCTGTCCGTTAATTCATTGGTCTTGGAAAGAAATTTGGCGCTATGTTTATAAGCATGATTTGCCATATAACAAACTTCATGATCAAGGCTACCCAAGTATTGGCTGTGAGCCCTGTACAGCACCTGCCTACAATGTAGACGACTTACGTTCAGGAAGATGGGCAGGTACACAAAAAGTTGAGTGCGGATTACACGAATCTTAAATATGAAAGAGCTGAATAAATGATGCTTTTATATGTTGCCTTTGTCATTGCGCTTTTTTTTGCAATGAATATTGGGGCAAGCGGTGCAGCAGCTGCCATGGGCGTTTCGTACGGTTCCGGTGCGATTAAAAAGCAAAGGGTGGCCCTGCTCATCTGTGCTGTAGGTATTGTGCTTGGAGCCATTACCGGAGGCGGTGAGGTGGTGAAAACCATCAGTTCAGGTATCATACCTGAAAAACTGCTGTCGGTAGAATTGGTTATTATCATTCTTGCTGCTGCAACGCTGTCACTCTTTTTCGCAAATTTGATTGGCATTCCTTTATCAACAAGTGAAGTAACAGTCGGCTCAGTTGTGGGAGTGGGAGTAGCGTACCAATCTCTGTATGTAGAAAAACTTTTAGTTGTAATGGCTTTTTGGATCATTGTTCCGCTTGTTTCATTTATCATTGCTTTTTTAATTGGGAAAGTGATAAAACGTAGAGCGTATAAAAAAGAAGCCGAGGGAAAGTGGAAAAGAGTTTTAACCATTTTAGTTATAGCGACAGGATTCTTTGAAGCCTTCTCAGCTGGGATGAACAACGTGGCAAATGCTGTCGGTCCTTTAGTAGGAGCCGGATTAATGGATGCCACAACGGGCGTCATATCAGGAGGATTGGCGGTGGCGCTCGGAGCCTTTTTACTAGGAGGCCGAGTTATTGAAACAAACGGAAAAAAAATTACTCGCTATTCTGTAGGAGAAGGTTGCATTATTTCTGGTACTGGTGCTTCTCTTGTCACAGCAGCTTCACTTTTTGGTTTGCCAGTACCGCTTACACAGGTCACTACGTCTTCTATTATTGGAATAGGCGCAGCGAAAACGGGATTTACGAAAGAACAGCGCGAAGTGGTCATTCAAATGCTAAAAGTTTGGGTGGTATCTCCCGTATTTTCACTCGTAATCTCATATGTTCTTGTGAAATTAGTACTTGAAAGCGACTTGTATTCATTTGTGGTGCTAGCTAGCGGGTGCATTGCCACAGCAGGTGTTCTAAGCTTAGCTAGAGCGACTAGAAGAAAAAGAGCGAACTTGCAGTCGGAAAAAGAAAAAATGACTGCGTGATTCAAGTGCTTTTTATTATATTGTGTTAATTACTTAAGGAGGATTTTACAAAATGACAACAATTCAAGCACACGGTGGAGAATTAATTAATTTATATCAACCAACATATGATTACACTTCACTAACAAAAGAAATTGAAGTAGACAACATGGCTCTAAGTGATTTAGAACTAATTGGAATTGGTGCTTACAGCCCAATTACAGGGTTTTTAGGAGAAAAGGATTATCAATCAGTTGTTGAAAATATGCGTCTAGCAGATGGAACAGTATGGAGTATTCCTATTACTCTTCCTGTAACAGAAGAGCAAGCTAAAGAATTAAACATTGGCGACAAAGTAAAGCTTGTTCAAAGCGGCGTGACATATGGTGTTCTAGAGGTTTCTGAAGTATATACGCCCGATAAAGAAAAAGAGGCGGAAAACGTGTACCGCACAGCAGAACTTGCTCACCCTGGCGTGAAAAAAATGATGGAACGCCCAAATGTATATGTAGCAGGTCCAATCGTACTTGTAGAACGTACACCTAAAACGCGTTTTGAAAAGTATTATTTAGATCCAGCTGAAACAAGAGCGGCATTTGAAGAACGCGGTTGGAAAACGGTTGTTGGATTCCAAACTCGTAACCCTGTTCACCGTGCGCACGAATATATTCAAAAAACGGCATTAGAAATTGTAGACGGCCTGTTTTTAAATCCGCTTGTAGGAGAAACAAAGTCAGATGATATCCCAGCAGATATCCGTATGGAAAGTTACGAAGTACTTTTAGAGAACTACTACCCTAGCGATCGTGTAGCTTTGGCAGTTTTCCCTGCAGCGATGCGCTATGCTGGACCTAGAGAAGCTATTTTCCATGCAATGGTTCGAAAAAACTTTGGATGCACGCATTTCATTGTAGGCCGTGACCACGCTGGTGTTGGTGACTACTATGGAACATACGATGCACAAAAAATCTTCAGTAACTTTACAGCAGATGAATTAGGAATTACACCTTTATTCTTTGAACACAGCTTCTACTGCAAGAAATGTGAAGCGATGGCATCAACGAAAACATGCCCTCACAGCAAGGAAGATCATATGATTCTATCTGGAACAAAAGTACGTGAAATGCTTCGTAACGGAGAAGTGCCACCAAGCACATTCAGTCGTAAAGAAGTAATTGAAGTGTTAATTAAAGGGTTAGCAAACCAAAAAGTATCTTCAAAATAAGGAGCGGTTGAAGTGAGTAAATCAACAAATATTACGTGGCATGATGCTGGAATTACAAAAGAGGAAAGACGCGAGCAAAATAATCACCACAGCTTTGTGTTATGGTTTACGGGTCTTTCGGGCTCAGGTAAATCTACCGTAGCAAACGCAGTGGCAAAAGCGCTTTTTGATAAAAATATTCGCAACTATGTATTAGATGGTGACAATGTTCGTTTTGGCTTAAATAAGAACCTAGGGTTTTCTGCTGAAGATCGTACGGAAAATATTCGCCGTATCGGTGAGGTTTCTAAACTATTCGTAGACAGCGGTCAAGTAGTATTAACAGCATTTATCTCTCCATTCCAAGAAGATCGTGCTCAGGTGCGTGAGATTTTGGAGGGCAATGAATTTGTGGAAGTGTACGTAGAGTGCCCGTTAGAGGAATGTGAAAAAAGAGATCCAAAAGGTCTTTACAAAAAAGCAAGAAGCGGAGAGATTCGTGATTTTACAGGAATTGATTCTCCGTATGAGTCACCAGCTAACCCTGAATTAACAATTAATACAAGCACACAGTCTGTAGAAGAATGTGTACAAACTGTTATTGAATATTTAGCTAACCGAAAATTTATTTAAATGACAGCGGACTTTGTCCGCTGTTCTAATTCACATTCAAATTTGGGAGCGCTGCGGAGACGTGGAAATGATGGAAGGGTGAAAGGCATTCATGGGGAAAGTATATCTAGTCGGTGCAGGACCAGGAGATGCAGATTTAATTACATTAAAAGGGTTAAAAGCAATCCAGCAAGCAGACGTTATCTTATATGATCGTTTAGTGAATAAGGACCTGCTGGATTATGCTAAAGGTGATGCAGATATCATTTACTGCGGAAAGCTTCCAAACTACCATACCCTCAAGCAAGAAACAATTAACAACTTTTTAGTGAAATTCGCTAAAAAAGGGAAAATTGTAACACGCTTAAAAGGCGGAGATCCATTTGTTTTTGGACGCGGAGGGGAAGAAGCAGAAGCTCTGGTGCAACAGGGCATCTCCTTTGAAATTGTTCCAGGAATTACATCAGGTATCGCAGCAGCTGCTTATGCAGGAATCCCTGTGACTCATCGGGAATACAGCGCAAGCTTTGCTTTTGTTGCAGGACACCGTAAAGATAGTGAGCATGATGCGATCAAATGGGATAGCTTAGCCAAAGGTGTAGATACTCTTGCGATTTATATGGGAGTACGTAATTTACCGTACATTTGCCAACAGTTAATGAGACATGGAAAACCTTCAGCTACGCCAATTGCATTGATTCACTGGGGAACCTGTGCTGACCAGCGCACTGTAACTGGAACTCTTGGTACAATTGTTGATATTGTTAAAGAAGAACGAATCGAAAATCCAAGTATGATTATCGTTGGTGAAGTTGTAAATTTTCACGACCGATTAAATTGGTTTGAGAAGACTGGACAGCAGTACTATTCGTACGCACAAGAAGCTTACTAAAGAGGTTGATTATATGGATGCAGTTTTATATGTTTGCCATGGCAGCCGCGTAAAAGAAGGCGCTGATCAGGCAGTTGCTTTTATTGAAAGGTGTAAAAAAAATCTAGATGTACCGATTCAAGAAGTTTGTTTCCTAGAACTAGCTTACCCTACCATTGAACAAGGATTTGAAGCGTGTATTAAACAAGGTGCTACTCGTATTGCAATTGTGCCGCTTCTGTTATTAACAGCTGCGCATGCAAAGCATGATATACCTGAAGAAATACACAAGGTATATGAACGTTATCCACAGGTGGAAGTGCTGTACGGAGAACCGTTCGGCGTTGACGAACGCATTGTTGATATCTTAGTAGAGAGAATCAACGAAACTAATGTGGATAAGCATGGAAATTCTATGGTTTTATTGGTCGGCAGAGGAAGCAGTGATCCTGCTGTACAAAAAGACTTTAACGAAATAGCTCAATTGTTAAAGAACAAAGGTGCTTTTAAAGAAGTGAGCACATGCTATTTAGCTGCTGCTTCTCCTAATTTAAAAGAAGGCCTATACGCTGCTAAACAAACTTCGTATAATCAAGTGTTCGTTCTTCCATATCTTTTGTTTACCGGCATTTTAATGAACGAAATTAAGGAAGAATTGGGGCAGTTATCAACAGACGACCAGCAGTTTATCCTAGCTAACTACTTAGGTTATCATGATGGACTTGCACGTATTTTAAGCCATCAAGTAAAAACGTTATTATCGAGCAAAGGAAACCAATACGATGTATACCGTTATGCTTGATTTAAAGGATCGTTCGGTCTTAGTGGTTGGAGGCGGGAAAATCGCAACTCGTAGAATTAAAGGTTTTTTACAAGAAGGAGCAGCCATCACAGTGGTTGCTCCAACTGTTTCGGCTGAAATAAACGAGTGGGAAGCTAAAGGTCAGCTGCGTGTAGAGAGAAGAAGAGTAAAAAAGGAAGACGTACTTAATGTTTTCTTTATTCTTGTGGCTACAAATGATAAAGATGTAAATCGGTTTGTTAAGCAGCACATCAAAAGCGATCAGTTGGTTAATATGGCCAGCAGTTTTTCCGATGGGAATATTCAAATTCCTGCACAGTTTTCTAGAGGCAGATTATCTCTAGCGATATCCACAGATGGTGCTAGTCCTTTGTTGACAAAACGAATTAAAGAAGAGTTATCTTCAAATTATGATGAGAGTTACACACAGTATACACAGTTTTTGTACGAATGCAGGGTTCTTATCCACAGGTTGAGTGTGTCGAAGAGCCGTAAACATGAGTTGTTAACAGAAATCATCGATGATCAATACCGTCTGTCTCTCGTAAAACAGAGGGAATTTTTACAACAGATTGAAAAGTATAAATAAAAAAACGGCCAATTGGCCGTTTTTTTATTTATACATTTTCAACTTCAATGCTACGGATACCGCTGATTTTTTGAATCTCGTAATACACTTCCGTAGTAGGGCGCTGATTATTAACTGACACTTTCATACGTATATATAATTCATTGGTATCTAAGTCTTTGATTCGAATATTTTTTATAGTGATATTCTTTTCTCTAATGCTGTTAGTTGTATCAAAGATATTGTGCTTATCAGCCAGCTTGAGTTGAAGAATAAGCTCTTTCTCACGCAGTTGCCTAGGCCCTAGAATAGTAATAAGGAAGGGAAGAAGTTCAACGCTGATGATGAGCAGTACAACTCCGGTAATGGCTTCAGGATAAAACCCTGCACCCACAGCAATGCCTATACCTGCTGCTCCCCAGATAATAGCTGCTGTTGTAAGCCCGGAGATGCTGTCATTTTCTTTTCGTAAAATGACACCGGCTCCTAAAAAGCCAATTCCCGAAACAATTTGAGCAGCCAGACGAAGCGGATCCATTGTGATATGATCACCTTTATTAAAAATTTGAGAGGACTCAATCGAAACAATCGTGAGTAAACAGCTAATAATGGAAATTACGAGAGATGTTTTTAAACCAACAGGCTTTCGTTTTAGTTCCCTTTCAATTCCAATAATAAGACCAAGTACAGCGGAAATCCCTAATTTGAGCAACATTTCATTTTCCATTATTTTCACCTATTTCAATAAACATTGTTGTTTATATCTGTATGAAAGAAGAAAAACAGATATGTATCAGTATAGTAAACTTTTCTTCATAATGACAGGTTAAATTCAAAAAAATCTGATTACTTATGGAGCTCTACGATTTTTTCTTTTAACTTGTATTTTTGAATCTTGCCGGATGCTGTCATGGGAAAGTCATCTATAAAATAAATATGTTCCGGAATTTTGAAATGAGCAAGTTTCCCTTTGCAAAAGTCTTTAATTTCTTGAGCGGTAAGAAAATAATTTTGCTTGAGTTTAATGCATGCAGCAACTCGTTCTCCATACTTTGGATCAGGGATACCGACAATTTGAACATCTTCTACCTCAGGTATTCTATATAAAAATTCTTCAATTTCTCGTGGATAAATATTTTCTCCGCCTCTAATAATCATATCTTTTAAACGTCCTGTAATTTTTACATAGCCGTCTGTATCAATGGTAGCTAAATCTCCTGTATGTAGCCAGCCTTTTACAATTGTTTTTTCTGTTTCTTCCGGCATTTTATAATACCCTTTCATTGTTAAATATCCTTTTACACAGAGTTCTCCTTGTTCTCCTAAAGAAGCTGTTTTACCTGTAACTGGATTAATAATTTGAATCTGTACATGATTATGAACTTTCCCCACTGTTTGCACTCGCTGCTCAATAGAATCTGTTGGGGTTGTTTGGGTGATTACAGGAGATGTTTCAGTTTGACCATAGGCAATGGTAATTTCGTTGATGCCCATTTCATTTATGACCCGCTTCATTACTTCTGCTGGACAATTAGAACCAGCCATAATTCCTGTACGAAGAGTAGATAAATCATATTGATTAAAATCAAGTGTATTTAATTCCGCAATAAACATAGTTGGTACGCCGTGAAGAGCTGTGCATTGTTCTTTCTCTACAGTGCGTAGAACAGAGGAAGGTTGAAACTCAATAATCGGCAGCATAGTAGCACCTACAGATACACATGCTAGAACACCCAACACACATCCAAAACAATGAAAGAAAGGAACTGGGATGCATAAGCGGTCTTGGTTAGTCAGTTTCATAGACTGAGCAACTAAGAATCCATTGTTTACTATGTTATGGTGACTTAGCATAACTCCTTTTGGAAAACCTGTTGTCCCGGAGGTATATTGCATATTGATAACTTCGTGGATATGTAGGGATTGTTCATGTTTATCGAGAAGCTCATCCGATACCATTAAGCTCCTCATTAAAAATTCGTTCCAAGATGTATGTTCGCTTGATCCACTTAAGTTTATAAGATGTTTGAGTTTAGGAAGATTATGTTCAATACTGGTGATAATAGACGTATAAGAAGTGCTTTTAAATTTATCAATAAAAAATAACGCTGTTGTATCAGAATGACTCAATACATACTCTAACTCAGAGGATTGATAACTTGTATTAATGGTAACCAAAACAGCGCCTATTCTAGCTGCTGCGAATTGAAGAAGTAACCATTCCGGCACATTGGTAGCCCAGATAGCCACATGATCGCCTTTTTTGAGGCCGGTGGCTAGAAGGGCCTTTGCAACTCGAGAGGTTTCTTTGTAAAACTCCGCGTACGTGTAGCGAATATTTTGTTCAGAGTAGACAACCGCTTCTTGATGCCCAAACTTTTCTGTACTTTCTTTTAAAAGTTCTCCAACTGTTAATTCAAGCAATGGTTTCATTTGGTTTCCTCCTTGAATAATGTTAAAGTATATATGAAAGCGTTTTCTAAAAGTAGTTTATCAAATTTAAGGAAAGTGTTCCAAAAAATTATTCGACAAATTCCTTCACTTTTTACTACATGTATAGAAAGAGAAGGTAACTGAATTTCTCGTATTGATTTCGCTAAGTAAGTATACCAAATGCGAATTTTGTAATAAAATAAAGAAATGTCTCCTTTTTGTAAGAAGACAATGTAACGTTGTGTTAATAAAGAATGGCATAAAAATATGAAGTAAACAAACAAAAAATCATGCTGAATGTTGAAAGTGAAATAAATGAAAGACCGTTAACTTTACCTTCTCTATTGGACATTCGAATTGACTCCCAATAAGCAAGTGAAATTAAGAGGATAGACATACAAAAAGACAAATAGAGCGCGACCGCAATTAAGGTATTCAAATGAACGCCTCCTTGGTGGATAATGATTTAATAGACATTATGCTAGTGTAGATCTAGATATGCTAGTATCTATTAATTGGCTAACGTTTCATTTACTAGAAAATAGTTTTTGAAAAATATATCAAAAAACTATTGCGTAATAACTTTGAAAACTGAACAAAGCGACAAACGTCAACGTTAATTTTTTTATTTTATATGAGCAAGTCAAACATTTCTTCGGAGAGTTTGATCCTGGCTCAGGATGAACGCTGGCGGCGTGCCTAATACATGCAAGTCGAGCGAACTGATTAGAAGCTTGCTTCTATGACGTTAGCGGCGGACGGGTGAGTAACACGTGGGCAACCTACCTGTAAGACTGGGATAACTTCGGGAAACCGAAGCTAATACCGGATAGGATCTTCTCCTTCATGGGAGATGATTGAAAGATGGTTTCGGCTATCACTTACAGATGGGCCCGCGGTGCATTAGCTAGTTGGTGAGGTAACGGCTCACCAAGGCAACGATGCATAGCCGACCTGAGAGGGTGATCGGCCACACTGGGACTGAGACACGGCCCAGACTCCTACGGGAGGCAGCAGTAGGGAATCTTCCGCAATGGACGAAAGTCTGACGGAGCAACGCCGCGTGAGTGATGAAGGCTTTCGGGTCGTAAAACTCTGTTGTTAGGGAAGAACAAGTACGAGAGTAACTGCTCGTACCTTGACGGTACCTAACCAGAAAGCCACGGCTAACTACGTGCCAGCAGCCGCGGTAATACGTAGGTGGCAAGCGTTATCCGGAATTATTGGGCGTAAAGCGCGCGCAGGCGGTTTCTTAAGTCTGATGTGAAAGCCCACGGCTCAACCGTGGAGGGTCATTGGAAACTGGGGAACTTGAGTGCAGAAGAGAAAAGCGGAATTCCACGTGTAGCGGTGAAATGCGTAGAGATGTGGAGGAACACCAGTGGCGAAGGCGGCTTTTTGGTCTGTAACTGACGCTGAGGCGCGAAAGCGTGGGGAGCAAACAGGATTAGATACCCTGGTAGTCCACGCCGTAAACGATGAGTGCTAAGTGTTAGAGGGTTTCCGCCCTTTAGTGCTGCAGCTAACGCATTAAGCACTCCGCCTGGGGAGTACGGTCGCAAGACTGAAACTCAAAGGAATTGACGGGGGCCCGCACAAGCGGTGGAGCATGTGGTTTAATTCGAAGCAACGCGAAGAACCTTACCAGGTCTTGACATCCTCTGACAACTCTAGAGATAGAGCGTTCCCCTTCGGGGGACAGAGTGACAGGTGGTGCATGGTTGTCGTCAGCTCGTGTCGTGAGATGTTGGGTTAAGTCCCGCAACGAGCGCAACCCTTGATCTTAGTTGCCAGCATTAAGTTGGGCACTCTAAGGTGACTGCCGGTGACAAACCGGAGGAAGGTGGGGATGACGTCAAATCATCATGCCCCTTATGACCTGGGCTACACACGTGCTACAATGGATGGTACAAAGGGCTGCAAGACCGCGAGGTCAAGCCAATCCCATAAAACCATTCTCAGTTCGGATTGTAGGCTGCAACTCGCCTACATGAAGCTGGAATCGCTAGTAATCGCGGATCAGCATGCCGCGGTGAATACGTTCCCGGGCCTTGTACACACCGCCCGTCACACCACGAGAGTTTGTAACACCCGAAGTCGGTGGAGTAACCGTAAGGAGCTAGCCGCCTAAGGTGGGACAGATGATTGGGGTGAAGTCGTAACAAGGTAGCCGTATCGGAAGGTGCGGCTGGATCACCTCCTTTCTAAGGATTTTAGATGACGTACGTTTGTTGAATTTGTTCAGTTTTGAGAGAGTAATCTCTTAAAAACATTGTTCTTTGAAAACTAGATAACAGTAATAGCTGAGGAAAAGTGAAACTTTTCTTTTAATCAAACCAATAAATAACACAACAGTATGTTGTACCATTTATTCGCTAATGGTTAAGTTAGAAAGGGCGCACGGTGAATGCCTTGGCACTAGGAGCCGATGAAGGACGGGACTAACACCGATATGCTTCGGGGAGCTGTAAGTGAGCTTTGATCCGGAGATTTCCGAATGGGGAAACCCACTGTTCGTAATGGAACAGTATCCTTACCTGAATACATAAGGTATTGATGGCAGACCCGGGGAACTGAAACATCTAAGTACCCGGAGGAAGAGAAAGCAAATGCGATTTCCTGAGTAGCGGCGAGCGAAACGGAATTAGCCCAAACCAAGAGGCTTGCCTCTTGGGGTTGTAGGACACTCTATATGGAGTTACAAAGGAACGAAGTAAATGAAGCGACCTGGAAAGGTCCGTCGAAGAAGGTAACAACCCTGTAGTTGAAACTTCGTTCCCTCTTGAGTGGATCCTGAGTACGGCGGAACACGTGAAATTCCGTCGGAATCTGGGAGGACCATCTCCCAAGGCTAAATACTCCCTAGTGACCGATAGTGAACCAGTACCGTGAGGGAAAGGTGAAAAGCACCCCGGAAGGGGAGTGAAAGAGATCCTGAAACCGTGTGCCTACAAGTAGTCAGAGCCCGTTAATGGGTGATGGCGTGCCTTTTGTAGAATGAACCGGCGAGTTACGATCCCATGCAAGGTTAAGCCGATAAGGCGGAGCCGTAGCGAAAGCGAGTCTGAATAGGGCGTTTAGTATGTGGTTGTAGACCCGAAACCAGGTGATCTACCCATGTCCAGGGTGAAGTTCAGGTAACACTGAATGGAGGCCCGAACCCACGCACGTTGAAAAGTGCGGGGATGAGGTGTGGGTAGCGGAGAAATTCCAATCGAACCTGGAGATAGCTGGTTCTCTCCGAAATAGCTTTAGGGCTAGCCTCATGTTGTAAGAGTCTTGGAGGTAGAGCACTGATTGGACTAGGGGCCCCCAACGGGTTACCGAATTCAGTCAAACTCCGAATGCCAAAGACTTATCCATGGGAGTCAGACTGCGAGTGATAAGATCCGTAGTCAAAAGGGAAACAGCCCAGACCACCAGCTAAGGTCCCCAAGTATACGTTAAGTGGAAAAGGATGTGGAGTTGCTTAGACAACCAGGATGTTGGCTTAGAAGCAGCCACCATTTAAAGAGTGCGTAATAGCTCACTGGTCGAGTGACTCTGCGCCGAAAATGTACCGGGGCTAAACGTATCACCGAAGCTGTGGATTGACATCTTAGATGTCAGTGGTAGGAGAGCGTTCTAAGTGCAGCGAAGTCAGACCGTAAGGACTGGTGGAGCGCTTAGAAGTGAGAATGCCGGTATGAGTAGCGAAAGACAAGTGAGAATCTTGTCCACCGAATGCCTAAGGTTTCCTGAGGAAGGCTCGTCCGCTCAGGGTTAGTCGGGACCTAAGCCGAGGCTGAAAAGCGTAGGCGATGGACAACAGGTTGATATTCCTGTACCACCTCCCCGCCGTTTGAGTAATGGGGGGACGCAGTAGGATAGGGTAAGCGCGCTGCTGGATATGCGCGTTCAAGCAGTTAGGCTGATGAGTAGGCAAATCCGCTCATCATTAAGGCTGAGCTGTGATGACGAGGGAACTATAGTACCGAAGTTCCTGATTCCACACTGCCAAGAAAAGCCTCTAGCGAGGCGGGAGGTGCCCGTACCGCAAACCGACACAGGTAGGCGAGGAGAGAATCCTAAGGTGATCGAGAGAACTCTCGTTAAGGAACTCGGCAAAATGACCCCGTAACTTCGGGAGAAGGGGTGCTCTGGTAGGGTGTATAGCCCGAGAGAGCCGCAGTGAATAGGCCCAGGCGACTGTTTAGCAAAAACACAGGTCTCTGCGAAGCCGCAAGGCGAAGTATAGGGGCTGACGCCTGCCCGGTGCTGGAAGGTTAAGAGGAGGGGTTATCCTTTGGGAGAAGCTCTGAATCGAAGCCCCAGTAAACGGCGGCCGTAACTATAACGGTCCTAAGGTAGCGAAATTCCTTGTCGGGTAAGTTCCGACCCGCACGAAAGGCGTAACGATCTGGGCACTGTCTCAACGAGAGACTCGGTGAAATTATAGTACCTGTGAAGATGCAGGTTACCCGCGACAGGACGGAAAGACCCCGTGGAGCTTTACTGTAGCCTGATATTGAATTTTGGTACAGCTTGTACAGGATAGGTAGGAGCCTGAGAAGCCGGAGCGCTAGCTTCGGTGGAGGCGTCGGTGGGATACTACCCTGGCTGTATTGAAATTCTAACCCGCGGCCCTAATCGGGCCGGGAGACAGTGTCAGGTGGGCAGTTTGACTGGGGCGGTCGCCTCCTAAAATGTAACGGAGGCGCCCAAAGGTTCCCTCAGAATGGTTGGAAATCATTCGTAGAGTGTAAAGGCACAAGGGAGCTTGACTGCGAGACCTACAAGTCGAGCAGGGACGAAAGTCGGGCTTAGTGATCCGGTGGTTCCGCATGGAAGGGCCATCGCTCAACGGATAAAAGCTACCCCGGGGATAACAGGCTTATCTCCCCCAAGAGTCCACATCGACGGGGAGGTTTGGCACCTCGATGTCGGCTCATCGCATCCTGGGGCTGTAGTCGGTCCCAAGGGTTGGGCTGTTCGCCCATTAAAGCGGTACGCGAGCTGGGTTCAGAACGTCGTGAGACAGTTCGGTCCCTATCCGTCGTGGGCGTAGGAAATTTGAGAGGAGCTGTCCTTAGTACGAGAGGACCGGGATGGACACACCGCTGGTGTACCAGTTGTCTTGCCAAAGGCATCGCTGGGTAGCTATGTGTGGACGGGATAAGTGCTGAAAGCATCTAAGCATGAAGCCCCCCTCAAGATGAGATTTCCCATAGCGCAAGCTAGTAAGATCCCTGAAAGATGATCAGGTTGATAGGTCAGAGGTGGAAGCGTGGCGACACGTGTAGCTGACTGATACTAATCGATCGAGGACTTAACCAAGATTTGAAAAGCACATGCTTTACTCAGCAACTGTTACCTAGTTTTGAGAGAACAATCTCATGTCTGGTGGCGATAGCGAAGAGGTCACACCCGTTCCCATACCGAACACGGAAGTTAAGCTCTTTAGCGCCAATGGTAGTTGGGACTTTGTCCCTGTGAGAGTAGGACGTTGCCAGGCAAAATAACTGACTTTTAATCAGAGGAAGGTTCGAGTCCTTCATGGCTCACCATTTATTCACACGCGGGTGTGGCGGAATTGGCAGACGCGCTCCTAGTGTCTTCATGGTCCCTTCACCCGCATTTTAATTTCATATATGCGCGGAAGTAGTTCAGTGGTAGAACACCACCTTGCCGAACCTCGTCTTCCGTGTCCTGGGGTGGTGGAATTGGCAGACACACAGGACTTAAAATCCTGCGGTAGGTGACTACCGTGCCGGCTCGGCCCTCGGCACCATTTTAATAAGCGCCCGTAGCTCAATTGGATAGAGCGTTTGACTACGGATCAAAAGGTTAGGGGTTCGACTCCTCTCGGGCGCGCCATAAACGGGAAGTAGCTCAGCTTGGTAGAGCACTTGGTTTGGGACCAAGGGGTCGCAGGTTCGAATCCTGTCTTCCCGACCATTTATGGGGCCTTAGCTCAGCTGGGAGAGCGCCTGCCTTGCACGCAGGAGGTCAGCGGTTCGATCCCGCTAGGCTCCACCAATTAAATTAAATAATTGTAACGAATAATATGGCGGTGTAGCTCAGCTGGCTAGAGCGTACGGTTCATACCCGTGAGGTCGTGGGTTCGATTCCCTCCGCCGCTACCATATATAAGTTACATTTGTTATAAATATACGGAGGAATACCCAAGTCCGGCTGAAGGGATCGGTCTTGAAAACCGACAGGGGTGTTAAAGCCCGCGGGGGTTCGAATCCCTCTTCCTCCGCCATTTATTTATATCATATCATCGCGGGGTGGAGCAGTTCGGTAGCTCGTCGGGCTCATAACCCGAAGGTCGCAGGTTCAAATCCTGTCCCCGCAACCAAAGTGGTCCCGTGGTGTAGCGGTTAACATGCCTGCCTGTCACGCAGGAGATCGCGGGTTCGATTCCCGTCGGGACCGCCATTTGTATAAAGGCTCGGTAGCTCAGTTGGTAGAGCAAAGGACTGAAAATCCTTGTGTCGGCGGTTCGATTCCGTCCCGAGCCACCATTTTAAGACGGCGGTTGTGGCGAAGTGGTTAACGCACCGGATTGTGGTTCCGGCATTCGTGGGTTCGATTCCCATCAGCCGCCCCATCTTAAGTAATGCGGGTGTAGTTTAGTGGTAAAACCTCAGCCTTCCAAGCTGATGTCGTGAGTTCGATTCTCATCACCCGCTCCAAATAATGGGCCTATAGCTCAGCTGGTTAGAGCGCACGCCTGATAAGCGTGAGGTCGGTGGTTCGAGTCCACTTAGGCCCACCATATTCCACAGTAGCTCAGTGGTAGAGCTATCGGCTGTTAACCGATCGGTCGTAGGTTCGAGTCCTACCTGTGGAGCCATACGGAGAAGTACTCAAGTGGCTGAAGAGGCGCCCCTGCTAAGGGTGTAGGTCGTGTAAGCGGCGCGAGGGTTAAATAAAATGGCCCGTTGGTCAAGCGGTTAAGACACCGCCCTTTCACGGCGGTAACACGGGTTCGAATCCCGTACGGGTCATCTTAAAAAGGTTTGCATATATGCAAACCTTTTTTTATTTGAGCTTTTTTAAAGATAGCTAAATAGAAATAATAGTTAGGAATAATTACCATGAATTTTCAGAATAAAAAGTCAGTTTTAAGCAGGATTTTCCCTATATTACATGGAATTATTCATAAGGTAATAAAGTATGAAGGGGATGGGGGAGAGAGTAATTTTCAAGAACATTTTTTGTAGAAAATGTTTATGTTTTTACTGTAAAAGGGAATGAGTGGTAAGAAGCGTATATTATGTTTGAAGTTAAAGGGGTGGCAAAAGTGAATCTAGCGGTTCAGCCTACTGAATTTGATGTTCATTTATATCATGAAGGAAACTTATTTCGCAGTTACTCTATTTTCGGTGCGCATCATGTATCGGTAGAAGGAATTGAAGGTGTACGATTTTGCGTGTGGGCACCTCATGCAAAGAGTGTAAGCGTTGTAGGTGATTTTAATAAATGGAATGGTCTTCAGCATTCGATGGTTAAAGTTAATGAAGAAGGTATTTGGATGACATTTATCCCTGAATTAGAACAAGGGACTATTTATAAGTATGAAATCATCACACAAAGCAATCAGAAAAAATTAAAATCAGACCCATACGCATTTTTCAGTGAAGTGCGTCCACATACTGCATCCATTGTTTACTCATTAGATGGGTACAAATGGAACGATCAATATTGGCGTAGAAAGAAAAAACAGCAAAATATATATGAAAGACCGCTGTGTATTTATGAGCTGCATGCAGGGTCTTGGAGAACTCACGAAGATGGCAGCCTTTATACATACAGTGAATTAGCACAGGAGCTTATTCCTTATATTGCTGAACAAGGTTTTACACACATTGAGTTATTACCAGTCATTGAGCATCCGCTCGACCGGTCATGGGGATATCAAGGAACTGGATACTATTCTGCGACAAGTCGATACGGTGCACCTAAAGAGTTGATGAACTTTATAGATGAATGTCATCAAAACAGCATAGGAGTTATTTTAGACTGGGTGCCTGGGCATTTTTGTAAGGATGAACATGGTCTGTATATGTTCGATGGGGAACCTACTTATGAATACAAAAAAGAATCGGATCGTGAAAACTACGTCTGGGGAACGGCTAATTTCGATCTAGGAAAGCCTGAAGTACAAAGTTTTCTCATTTCGAACGCTTTGTTTTGGATGGAGTATTTCCATATAGATGGATTTCGAGTAGATGCTGTAGCCAATATGCTTTATTGGCAAAATTCTTCCGGAAAAGTAGTGAATGATGGAGCTGTCAGCTTCTTAAAAAAGTTAAATGAAGCTGTTTTTAAGTCTGATGAAACTATATTAATGATGGCAGAAGATTCAACGGATTGGCCCCTTGTTACAGCACCTACATATGAGGGCGGTTTAGGCTTTAATTACAAGTGGAACATGGGATGGATGAATGATGTTTTAACATATATGGAAGCCGGCGTGGAAAGACGTCCCTATCTTCACGATAAAATGACATTTTCACTAATGTATGCGTTTAATGAAAACTTTATTTTACCGCTTTCCCATGATGAAGTTGTACATGGTAAAAAGTCATTGCTTAATAAGATGCCAGGTGATTACTGGCGCAAGTTTGCACAGCTTCGACTGTTATATGGATATTTCTTTGCACATCCTGGAAAAAAACTTTTATTTATGGGCGGAGAGTTTGGTCAATTTGACGAATGGAAAGATTTAGATGAATTGGATTGGATGCTTTATGACTTTGATATGCATCGCAATCTTAACGCATATATGAAGGATCTTATTAAGATCTATAAGAGAAGCAAGTCTCTATATGAATTAGACCATAATCCAGACGGATTTGAATGGATTGATGTTAACAATCATCATCAACAAATTTTCTCCTTTATTCGTAGGGCAAAAGAAAATCAGGAGATCTTTATAGTCGTTAGCAATTTTTCTGAGCACCCATATCATTCTTACAAAGTCGGAGTTCCAGTCGAGACAGAGTACATCGAGGTTATTAACAGTGATGACGAAGTGTACGGCGGTTCAGGCATTGTAAATAAAAAAGCGTTAAAATCAGTGGATGAATCGTTTCACGGTCAACCTTTTTGCATTGAAATGAATATTCCGCCGTTTGGCATTAGTATACTACGAGCGAAGAGAAAACGAGGGGAGAGAAAACAACATGTTAAAAAAGAAATGCGTAGCGATGTTATTGGCAGGAGGAAAAGGTAGTCGGCTAAGTTCACTTACAAAAAATCTAGCAAAGCCAGCTGTACCATTTGGGGGAAAGTATCGAATTATTGATTTTGCTTTAAGTAATTGTACAAATTCAGGTATTGAAACAGTAGGTGTATTAACACAATATCAACCGCTAGTTTTGAATTCTTACATTGGAATTGGAAGCGCTTGGGATTTGGATCGACGGAATGGTGGCGTCACGGTACTGCCTCCGTATGCGGAGTCAGATGGAGTAAAGTGGTATAAAGGCACGGCTAGTGCTATTTATGAAAACTTAAACTATTTGTCACAATATGATCCTGAGTACGTACTGATTCTATCAGGTGATCACATTTATAAAATGAACTATGAAAATATGCTTGATTATCATATAAACAAAGAAGCAGACGTAACGATTTCCGTTATTGAAGTACCTTGGGAAGAAGCGAGCCGTTTTGGTATTTTAAATACAAATAGTGACCTAGACGTAATGGAGTTCGATGAAAAGCCACAGCGACCTAAAAATAATCTAGCTTCTATGGGGATTTACATTTTTAAATGGAGTATTTTAAAAGAATATTTAGAAATGGATGCTCGTAATCCATACTCAAGCCATGACTTTGGTAAAGATGTTATTCCGCTTTTACTAGATGAAAAGAAAAAGCTTATTGCATACCCATTCCAAGGTTATTGGAAAGATGTAGGAACTGTAAAAAGCTTATGGGAAGCGAATATGGATTTATTATGTGACAAAGACGAACTTAATTTATTTGACTCTTCATGGAAAGTATACTCTGTTAACCCTAATCAGCCTCCTCAATATATTGCGCCAAATGCCTGCGTGGTGGAGTCATTAGTAAATGAAGGATGCGTTGTCGAAGGAAACGTAGAGCAATCCGTGTTATTTCCAGGTGTACAAATCGGCTCGGGTTCTGAGGTTAAGAAAACGGTTGTTATGCCTACTGCAAAGATAGGTTCTAACGTATATATTGAAAACGCAATTGTCCCATCGGACATTGAAGTTCCAGACGGTACTATTATTCGACCGAACAAAGGAAGCGAAGAAGTAATTCTTGTTACTCAAGAATTGATTGACTCAGTTGCTAAATGCATTTAACGAACAGAGAGGATGAACGACATTGAATAATCAAATGCTTGGTATTATTGATGCTTGTACAAACACAACAGCGCTGCAGCCTTTAACCTTTTATAGATCGATTGCTGCGATTCCTTTTGCAGGGCGCTATAGACTAATCGATTTTATGCTTTCTAATATGGTGAACTCTGGAATTTCGAGCGTTGCAATTTTTCCTCGTGATCGCTATCGTGCACTAATGGATCATATAGGTTCAGGTAAAGAATGGGATTTAGATCGGAAGCGGGATGGATTATTTATCTTTCCTCCTATGACAAGTGATCTACACTTAGAAAGTCCATCACTATTCACGCAGTTCCGTTATCATATCGATTATTTCTTAAGAAGTAAGCAGGAATACGTATTAATTGCCAATAGTTATACGATATGTACAGTTGATTTTGAGCACGTGCTGCAACGTCATATTGCTTCAAATGCAGATATTACTGAAATGAGGCATGGTGATAAATCGCTTAATATGTATATTATCAATAAATCTATTCTTGTTAATATTTTGCAAAATGAATCACATGATTTTTATACGATTAAAGAACTGGTTAGATATATGGCTCAATCTCACCGCGTAGAAAAGTATGAGCATCATGGATATGCCGCTAAGATTTCTAGTTTAGATGCTTATTATAAAACAAGCATGGAAATTTTGTCTCCTGATGTTTGGAAACAGTTATTCATCAACGAACGTCCTGTTTTCACTAAAGTAAAAGATGAACCGCCTACTCGCTACGCAAAGAAAGCGGTTGTGAAAAATTCAATGATCGCAAACGGATGTGTAATTGAAGGACATGTGGAAAACAGTATTATCTTCCGAGGAGTGAAAATTGGAAAAGGCACGGTCGTTAAGAATAGTATTGTGATGCAAAAAGGCGTTATTTTAGAAAATAGTGTATTAGAAAATGTTGTTTTAGACAAAGATGTGAAAATAGGAAGTAATGAAACGCTGCTAGGTGAGTCAGAACTACCTAGAGTCATTGCTAAAGGAACAACTCAAGGAGCGTTGATGAAGTCGTGAATGTATTATTTGCTGTATCAGAATGTGTACCTTTTATTAAGACAGGAGGACTAGCGGACGTAGCCGGAGCTCTGCCTAAAGAATTAAAAAAGTTAGGAACGAACGTATGTGTAGTCATGCCAAAGTACGGGACGATCCCTCAACATTACCGGGATGAAATGGTTCTTGAAAAAGTTATTCATGTGCAGGTTGGATGGAGAAGACAATACTGCGGAATTGAATCATTGACGATGGATGGCGTTAAATATATTTTCATTGATAATGAATATTATTTTAAAAGAGATAGTTTATATGGGCACTACGATGACGCTGAACGATTTGCTTTTTTCAGCAGAGCTGTGCTTGAAACTATTCCATTTTTAGAGAATGATCCTGATATTATTCATTGTCATGACTGGCATACGGCTATGATTCCATTTTTACTTCGTGCTAATTATGATATGTACGATCATATTCAAACGGTCTTTACTATTCATAACTTGCAATTCCAAGGAATTTTCCCTAAGAGTAATTTATATGAATTATTAAATTTAAATGAATATTATTTTACTACAAGCCAGCTCGAGTTTTACGGCAATATTAATTTTATGAAAGCGGGTCTTGTATCAGCCGATAAAATTACCACAGTAAGTCCTACATATCGAGATGAGATTCAAATGCCATATTACGGGGAAAGTTTAGACGGATTATTGCGTCAACGAAATCAAGATTTAATTGGGATTGTAAATGGAATCGATGAGGAGGCTTACAGCCCAGACGCAGATCAGCTTATATCTTATCCTTATTCGGTAGAAGAGATTGAAGGAAAATATAAAAATAAAAAAGAGCTGCAGCGCTACCTTGAATTAGAAGAAAATGAGGACCTTCCAATTATTTCGATGGTTACAAGGTTAACTCAGCAGAAGGGATTGGATTTAGTTAAGCACGTTTTCCATGAGACGGTTAACCTAGGAGCTCAAATTGTCATTTTAGGAACTGGTGAACACGAGTTTGAGCAGTTTTTCCGTGAGATGGAAGATACGTATCCGAAGCAAGTAAAAGCAATTATTGGTTTTAACGAGGAACTCGCTCATAAAGTTTATGCCGGTACGGATTTGTTTTTAATGCCTTCCCGTTTTGAACCTTGCGGGCTGGGACAATTAATAGCCTTAAAATATGGAACCATTCCAGTCGTACGTGAAACGGGCGGTCTGAATGATACGGTCAAAGCTTATAATGAATATAGCGGAGAGGGCAATGGCTTCTCTTTTAAGAATTATAATGCTCATGACATGCTTTATACGTTAGAAAGAGCCGTTTCATTTTATCACCAAAAAGATGTATGGAAAAAATTAATGATGGATGCTATGAGTCAGGATTATAGCTGGGGACAATCAGCATTTAAATATAATCAATTGTATTCAAACTTGACATCTACTCCATCGTGAAAGGGTGAGCAGATTGTTCTCTGATAAAAAAAGCTTTCAAGAGGCTTTTTTAAAAAAGCTGGAAATGACATATGGAAAGAGCTTCAAAGAATCTACTGTTCAAGATCACTATCATACATTAGGAAATATGGTACGAGAGTATATTAGCAGCGATTGGATTTCAACTAATGAAATTCATCGGTCTTCACATACAAAGCAAGTGTATTATCTGTCTATCGAATTTTTATTAGGTAGACTACTGGGGCAAAATCTGTTGAATTTAGGAATTCGAGAAGTGGTAAAAGAAGGATTAAGTGAACTGAATATTTCACTTGAAAATATTGAGGAAATAGAAGTAGACGCAGGATTAGGAAACGGCGGATTAGGCAGGTTAGCCGCTTGTTTTTTAGATTCTTTTGCTTCACTTAATCTTCCAGGCCACGGTTATGGCATTCGCTATAAACATGGCTTGTTCGATCAGAAGATCGTAAACGGTTTTCAAATTGAGCTCCCCGAGCAGTGGTTAAGGCACGGGAACTCATGGGAGGTACGCAAATTAGACCAAGCCATAGAAGTGAACTTTTGGGGAGAAGTCGAAATGGTACAGGAAGACGGAAAATTCTCTTTTCGTCATGTAAAAGGTGAACCCGTCTCTGCTGTTCCTTATGATATCCCGGTTATCGGGTATGAGACAGATACAGTAAATACACTTCGCCTTTGGAATGCGGAGCCTTCATCATTTCCAGTACATAAAGATGTGATGGAGTATAAGCGTCAAACGGAAGCTGTATCAGAATTTTTATATCCGGATGATACACATGAAGATGGCAAAATATTAAGACTGAAACAACAATATTTTCTTGTGTCAGCTAGCTTACAAAGTATTATCAGAGCGCATCGAAATACCTATCCAACACTTACAAACTTTCACGAAAAAGTAGCCATTCATATTAATGATACGCACCCTGTACTTGCAATTCCTGAGCTAATGAGAATTTTGCTAGATGAAGAAAAAATGGAATGGGACGATGCATGGCATATTACGTCCAATACCATATCATACACAAATCATACGACTCTTTCTGAAGCCCTTGAGAAGTGGCCTATCGATTTATTTCAACCTTTGCTTCCGCGTGTGTATATGATTATTGAAGAAATTAATGAACGCTTTTGCAAAGAGTTATGGGAAGTATATCCAGGAGACTGGCAGCGGATTGAAAATATGGCTATTTTAGCGCACGGGCTGGTAAAAATGGCTCATTTAGCGATTGTGGGAAGCTATAAAGTAAACGGCGTGGCAAAAATTCATACTGATATCTTAAAAGAACGAGAAATGAAAGATTTCTATCAGTTTTATCCTGCTAAATTTAACAATAAAACGAATGGAATTACCCATCGGCGTTGGTTGTTAAAAGCTAATCCGCAGCTTTCCTCTCTTATTACCGAGGTGATAGGAGATAAATGGATTAAACAACCGTATTCTCTTATAAAGCTTCAAGAGTATGTGGAGGATCCAAGCTTTTTACAGGGACTCAAAGCAGTAAAACAGCAGCGTAAAAAACTGCTTGCCAATATTATTCAAGAGCAAACGGGAATTAAAATAGATTCAAATTCTATTTTTGATGTACAGGTTAAAAGGCTTCATGCTTATAAAAGGCAGCTTTTAAATGTGTTGCACATTATGTATTTGTACAATCGACTAAAAGAAGACCCTAATTTTCAAATCGTTCCTCGTACATTTATTTTTGGTGCAAAAGCTTCTCCAGGCTATTATTATGCAAAAAAAGTCATAAAGCTAATTAATTCTGTAGCCGATGTTGTCAATTATGATCCACAAACATCGCCGTTTTTAAAAGTCGTTTTTTTAGAAAACTACCGAGTGTCGCTTGCTGAGTATATTTTTCCTGCAGCTGATGTCAGTGAACAGATCTCAACCGCAAGCAAAGAAGCTTCGGGAACGGGAAATATGAAATTCATGATGAACGGAGCGTTAACTCTTGGCACCATGGATGGAGCGAACATTGAAATTAGCGAAGCAGTAGGAAAAGACAATGTCTTTATTTTTGGGTTAAAAGCCGAAGAAGTGCTGAGCTATCAGCAAAATGGAGGATACCGTGCCTATGATTATTACCACCATGATAAGCGGATTCGTCAAGTGCTCGAGCAGCTCACAAACGGCTTCCTACCTGACACATATGACTTATTTGAGCCTATATATGATTCATTGTTAATGCAAAATGATGAATATTATGTACTCCGCGATTTTGATTCATATGTTACGGCACAGCAAAAGGTGAACGAAGCTTATAGAGACGAAAATAGATGGCTTCAAATGAGTGCGACTAATATTGCACATTCCGGCTTTTTTTCTAGTGATCGAACGATTGAGGAGTATGCATCTGATATTTGGGGAATTCGCTCTACTAAAAATTTATTAAATCAATAAATAAAAAAGGTGTAGTCTTTGACTACACCTTTTTTATTTTACCGGTTGTCACCGTTTAAGAAATCACCTAAAGAGCCAAGGATACTGCCTTCTCCTTTACCTCCCGTTGGTGAAACTGCACTTGATAAGACGCGATCCGCTAATCGGCTAAAAGGAAGAGATTGAATCCAAACTGTTCCTGGTCCTGACAGGGTAGCAAAGAACATGCCTTCTCCTCCAAACAGAGCGGTTTTAATTTTTCCTACATATTCAATGTTGTAGTTTACATCACGGGTCATGGCTACAAGACATCCAGTATCCACACGAAGGCGTTCACCCGGTTGCAATTGTCTCTTATAAATGGTGCCGCCTGCGTGTAAAAATGCTAGGCCATCACCTTCTAATTTTTGCATGATAAAACCTTCACCGCCAAAGAAGCCGGTTCCTAATTTCTTTTGAAAATCAATGCCAACGGATACGCCTTTGGCTGCACATAAAAAGGAGCTTTTTTGACAAATGATTTTATGATCGAGCTGCTCTAAATCAACAGGAATAATTTTACCTGGAAAAGGTGAAGCGAAAGATACTTTTCGTTTGTGGTACCCATTATTTGTATATACCGTCATAAATAAACTTTCACCAGTTAATACGCGTTTCCCAGCTCCTTTTAGTTTGTTAAAAAGTCCGCTGCTGTTGGAAGAAGAGCCATCACCAAAAATGGTTTCCATCTCAATGTCATCTTCCATCATCATCATTCCTCCAGCTTCTGCTATAACACTTTCAGAAGGATCTAATTCAATTTCAACAAATTGCATGTCGTCTCCATACAATTTATAGTCAATTTCATGTGCATTCATATTTTCACCTCATTATTAATTCTAATCTCCTATTTATTCGATGTGATCTCCTCTAGCTCCTACTAAAAAAAGAAAAAAGGAGTAGTATGAAGAACTACTCCTTTTCAGTATATGGGTCTTTCTCATAGGCCGGTAAATCTCCGAACATGGTCATTGTACCTTCTTCATCCAGTGCATTTTCGTATCGCTCATGCTCTTTTGAAGGGTAAACAGGAAGAGGCTGTCCATATAAATCGGTAGCGGCAAAGTTTTCATAATCTTCAACGTACCCAATAGCTTCATCTGCTTCAATATAGGTTTCACCATAGTTGGACGTATCTTCTATAAAATCAGAAGGAGATTCAGACGTCCCGTAACGTGCAACGTCTTGCCAAGAATCTTCTGCGTCATATCCTGTCGTTTCGGTATCATCGTAGTCGTATTGGCCAAATGGGTGGTGAAGAACATTTTCTTCTACAGGTCTGTGCTCTGGAATATCCTGTGATGGGCTATGTTCTTTACAGTATAGAGTAGTTGGTACAGCCTGAAGTCTTTCAAACGAGATATCTGCTCCACATACTTTGCATGTCCCATACGAGTTTTGAGCAATTGCCTGAAATGCTTCTTCTATTTCATGTAGCTCTTGTTTTGCATGTTCATTTAGTGCAAGGTCTTTTTCACGTTCGTACGTTTCCGTCGCTGTATCGCCAGGGTGGTTATCATAGCTTGAAAGTTCTCCTACAGCATCGTGAGCGTCGCTTCGAGTTAGACCAAAATGATCATTTTGATCAAAGTGCGATTGAATATCAGCCTGCTGCTGCTGTAAATTTTGCTTTAACTGGCTGATTTCTTGTTTTGAAAGTGTCATGCAGCTCCCCCTTAAAAATTTATTGTGCTTTTTTAGTATGTGTTAAAAAATCAAAAAAACACGATTCATATTAGGAGTATTTGGGGTATTCATGAAGCTAAGAGAGAAAGGAAGTAGAAAATTAAGGAAATTTAAAGGTTATAGAAAAGGGTATGATAAAAACAACGTTCCGGAGGTATAAGGATATTGAATAGATCATAAAGATTTTTGGCTTATTTAATGAAAAGGCATAATTTAAACAAACAAAATTAATTTTTTCTCGTGAATCACGATGCTAGATTTTTTTGAACTGAAAGTTTATAATAAATTGGTTACAGACTTAAGAAAAAAGATGAACGGGGGGACGTAGTGTGATTGCAACGACCGAACAGTTAGTACAAGAATACATTAAAGATGCAATTGAGTGTGCAAAAAATGAAAATCAGCCTAAATTGGTCAGTTTAGTGAAAAAAGTAAGACCTATTGACCCCCTTATTTTTTATGCGAACGGACATGACCAGTTTTATAAAGAACGCTTTTTTTGGAAAGATCCCAACAGTTATTATACATTTGTTGGATTAGGATATGCGCATACTATTTGTACCAATGCGGCAAAAGAACGTTATTTCCACATTGAAAACGAATGGAAGCGCTTTATAAAAGAAGACTTCTATAAAAACAGTCAAATTTTTCCGGGTGGGACAGGTCCTCTTTTATTTGGAGGATTTTCATTTGACCCAAATCAGTATCGAGAAAACTATTGGAGTGATTTCCCAAGTTCAAAATTTATGATTCCAACTGTGTTATATACGCAGGTAGATAAAGAAGCATATCTTACCGTTAATATGATGATTAAAGAACAAGATTCTGTAAAAGAGCATATCAATTATTTTGAAGAGGTCCAAAAACTTGTTCTTTGTGAAGAGTACGACGGGGACGCTCATACTTCACCTTTATTATTGGAAAAGGAAGAGATTGGGGTAGGGGAATTTAAAGGAAACGTTGAAAGAGCTACTACGTTAATTAAGAAACAGGCCATAGAGAAAGTGGTTCTTGCTCGTCAATTAAAAGTGAAATTTAGTGAAGATATTTCTACTGAATATGTGCTTCAGCGCCTGTTAAAGGAACAGCCAACTAGCTACACATATATTTTAGAAGGAGAGCATCAGCATTTTATCGGCGCTTCTCCAGAGAGACTTGTGCAAAAACAAGGAGATTATGTGTTTTCCACTTGTTTAGCAGGCTCCATTCCTAGAGGGAAGACAACGCAGGAAGATCATGAACTAGGCGAGGAATTACTTCAGGATCCTAAGAACTTAATTGAGCACGATGTTGTTGTTCATATGATTAAAGAAGCGATGAATTCTTATTGTTATGAAGTAGAAATTCCGGGTAAGCCAAGTTTATATAAAACAAAGCATATTCAACATTTGTATACACCTGTTAAAGGGCGTATAAAGGAAGATGTGACGCTATTTTCATTTATTCAAAAGCTCCATCCAACACCAGCGCTAGGAGGATATCCTCAACAGGAAGCCCTGCCTATTATTCGAAAGCTAGAGTCCTTTGACCGAGGGTGGTATGCAGCTCCTTTAGGATGGATGGATATTAACGGAAACGGTGAATTTATAGTAGGAATCCGCTCCGCTGTTATTCAGCAAAAAGAAGCAGTTTTATTTGCAGGCTGTGGGATTGTAGCAGATTCTATGCCTGAGAGTGAATATGAAGAAACAAGAATTAAATTCAACCCGATGCTTTCAGCTTTAGGAGGGATTATGCGTGGAACACATTAAGTCATTAACAACGTATGTTGCGTCATTCGTGGATGAATTAGTAGAAGCAAATGTTGAAGAAGTAGTTGTCAGTCCAGGGTCACGTTCAACGCCTATTGCGATGCTTATGGCTGAGCACCCTGATATTCATGTGCACTTAAACATTGATGAACGCTCCGCCGGCTTTTTTGCTCTAGGAATAGCAAAAGCAAAGAAAAAACCAGTGGCGCTTGTATGTACATCTGGAACAGCTGCGGCGAATTATTATCCTGCAGTAATTGAAGCTCACTACTCGCGTATTCCTTTAGTCGTTATTACAGCGGATCGGCCACATGAGTTAAGGGATATAGGCGCGCCCCAGGCAATTAATCAGCACCATCTTTTCGGTCAATATGCGAAGTGGTTTGTAGATACAGCTTTACCAGAGGAAAGTGCAGAAATGAATCGTTATATTCGAACAGTAGCTTCAAGAGCTGTTAATACAGCTCAAGCTATACCGAGCGGTCCTGTACACATTAACATACCTTTACGTGAACCAATTGTACCAGATTTGTCTATTGAGGATTTATGGAGTCATGGAAAACGCGACAAATCATATGTGTCTGCTATTCACGGAGAAGCATCTCTATCTGAAAAAGGATTCGAAGAAATTGCGAAGCGCTTAAGTGGAGCAGCAAAAGGACTTATTATATGCGGAGATCAAATGTCTTTAGAAGCAGTGGACAGCATATGCCGCTTAGCAGATTATTTAGGCTTTCCAGTGCTTGCAGATCCGTTATCGCAATTAAGGAGCGGCAAGCATTCAAAAGAAAATATAATAGAGACGTATGATACATTTTTAAAAAGTGATAAGATTGATGAGCGTTTTTATCCGGAAGTTGTCATTCGTTTTGGTGCGATGCCGGTATCGAAACCGCTATTGCAATTTTTAAAAGCACACGAGCCGAAGGAAATGTTTGTAGTTGACCAAGGTAAGGGCTGGAGAGATCCTACTTTGCGTTCAACAGTGATGATTGAAGCTGACGAAACATTATTTTGTGAAGAACTGATCAAGCGTCTTTCAGCAAGCCAAGAGGAGTCTACTTCATGGCTGAGCTTGTGGAAAAAGATTAATTATCAAACTGTACAGGCTCTGAGAACATTAACTTCTAGCCAAGAGTGGTTCGAGGGGCAAGTGGTTCAAGAAATTGTTAACGTAGTACCTGAAGGCACGGCTTTATTTGCGGGAAACTCAATGCCTGTACGAGATATTGATTCTTTCTTTTTAAATACGGAAAAAGATATTCCGCTTTTTGTTAACCGCGGAGCAAATGGAATTGATGGCGTGGTCTCATCTGCTTTAGGTGTAAGTACCGCTTACGATCATACTGTTTTATTTATCGGTGATCTATCGTTTTATCACGATTTAAATGGCCTGCTAGCAGCTAAAATGCATAATTTAAATTTAACCGTTGTGTTAGTTAACAATGATGGCGGAGGAATATTCTCATTTTTACCGCAGTCAAAAGAAGAAAAGCACTTTGAATTTTTATTTGGTACGCCAACTGGATTAAATTTTGAGCATGCTACTCATCTATATGATGGAACGTTTTCTTCAGCAAACAGTTGGGAAGAGTTTCGCCATGCAATGAATCATGCTTTCACAAAAGGCGGGTTACATGTTGTTGAAATCCTTACAACTCGTACAGAAAATGTAGAAACTCATCGCAGTTTGTGGAAACTTGTTTCCGAGGAAATAAATTTGTCAAATGGTGAGGAATAAGTGATGATGTATCAATTGAATGGTGTACCTTACTATGTGCACACTGAGGGAAAAGGAGAACCGCTGCTACTGCTTCACGGCTTTACCGGTTCTTCTCAAACCTGGCGTACCTTTATGGAGAAATACGGTAAAGATTATCAAGTGATTGCTGTTGACATTATTGGCCATGGCCAATCAGCAGCTCCCAAAGAAATCGAACCATACTCAATGGAATCAGTTGTTGAAGCACTGTATGAGTTGCTTCAACAACTATCTCTTTCACAAGTGAATGTAATTGGATATTCAATGGGAGGAAGGCTTGCTCTTTCTTTTGCTCAGCGATATCCACACCTTGTGAAAAAGCTGGTATTAGAAAGCGCATCGCCTGGTTTAAAAACGAGAGAAGAACAAAAGCTAAGAAAAGAAAAAGATGAGCAGTTGGCGAGCCGCATTATGAAAAATGGAATTGAGAAATTTGTTGATTTCTGGGAGGGAGTCCCTCTTTTTGATTCTCAAAAGCAATTGCCTAGCCATGTTCAAGAAGCGGTGCGTAAAGAAAGACTTTCCCACACAGAAATCGGTCTTTCCAACAGTTTAAAAGGAATGGGAACAGGAGTCCAGCCGTCTCTTTGGGAGAAGCTAGACGATCTGTTGATGCCGGTTTTACTTCTTACAGGAGAAGTAGACCAAAAGTTTTGTTTAATTTCCAAAGAAATGCAAACATTAATACCAAATGCTACTGCTAAAATTATTTTAGGGACAGGTCATGCAATTCACGTGGAACAACCTGAGATTTTTGATAGAATAGTAAGTGAGTTCTTAGCTACTACATAATTAGGAGGAAATAAAGATGACAGTTGAATGGACATCAGTACGTCAGTATGAAGACATTTTATACGAAACATATAATGGAATCGCTAAAATTACGATTAACCGTCCGGAAGTGCACAATGCATTCCGTCCAAAAACAGTAATGGAATTGATCGATGCATTTGCTTATGCTCGTGACGATGCAAGCATTGGAGTAATTGTATTAGCAGGTGCTGGAGATAAAGCATTTTGTTCAGGTGGAGACCAAAAAGTTCGTGGTCACGGCGGCTATGTAGGAGAAGACGAAATTCCACGTTTAAACGTTCTAGATTTACAGCGTTTAATTCGTGTAATTCCAAAGCCAGTTGTTGCGATGGTATCAGGCTATGCAATTGGTGGAGGTCACGTTCTTCACGTCGTATGTGACTTAACAATCGCAGCGGATAACGCAGTCTTTGGACAAACAGGTCCTAAAGTTGGAAGCTTTGACGCAGGATATGGCTCTGGTTACTTAGCTCGTATCGTAGGTCACAAGAAAGCACGTGAGATTTGGTTCTTATGTCGTCAGTATAACGCTCAAGAAGCATTAGACATGGGATTAGTAAACACAGTCGTTCCACTAGAGCAACTTGAAGCTGAAACAATTCAATGGTGTGAAGAGATGTTAGAAAAAAGCCCAACGGCTCTTCGTTTCTTAAAAGCAGCATTTAATGCAGATACGGATGGCTTAGCTGGTATCCAGCAATTTGCAGGGGACGCAACGCTTCTTTATTACACAACGGACGAGGCAAAAGAAGGTCGCGATGCGTTTAAAGAAAAACGCAATCCAGACTTCCAACAGTTCCCACGTTTCCCTTAAACAGCTGAAACAGCTTGGTGATTATCATCAGGCTGTTTTTTTCAATTTGCTTTAGTTAATTAGTATAAAAAGGAGAGAAATCTATGAGTAGCCAAACGATTCCTAATGGGCTTATGCAAAGAGCGTATTTGACGCCAAATCGAGTGGCGGTAGAAACACTGCAAACGTCCCTTACTTTTCAAGAGCTTCATAAGCGTGTTCAAAAAGTAGCGAAGAAGCTTGCGTTTAATAGTGTAAAGCAAGGTGATACTATTGCTTTGTGCATGAAAAATAGCTTGGAGTTTATTGAGATTTTACATGCGGTGTCTTATATTGGTGCTCGGTTGCTGCTCGTCAATACCCGTTTGACAAATGAAGAAATCAATTATCAGCTAACAGATGCAAATGTATCGTTGCTCATTATGGAGGAAGCATTTTTAGATAGAGAATTCCAAAGTGATATCAACCAGCTTACTTTATCTGCCTTAACAAGCTCCCCAGAATCAGAGACGGATTTTCAGAAAACGTGGAATCTTGACGATACGTTTACCATTATGTATACGTCTGGCACAACAGGTAATCCAAAAGGAGTGCTACAGACATATGGAAATCATTGGTGGAGTTCCATTGGTTCAGCACTTAATTTGGGATTAAATGAAACAGACTGTTGGCTTATAGCTGTTCCTTTGTTTCATATCAGCGGCTTATCTATTGTAATGCGAAGTGTCTTTTACGGAATGAAAATTATTTTAGAAGAACGATTTGAAGCAAGAGCGGTGAATGAAGCAATTGAAAACAAAGGAGTAACGATTATTTCGGTTGTCACTTCCATGCTATCCAATATGCTTGATGAGTTAGCTGAACGGAAATATCCGCATACGTTTCGCTGTATGCTTTTAGGAGGAGGACCAGCACCGCTTACTATTTTAGAGGCTTGTGTGAATAAAGAGATTCCTGTTTATCAAACGTATGGAATGACAGAAACATCTTCACAGTTCGTTACGCTTTCACCTGAAGACAGTTTGCGAAAACTCGGATCAGCAGGTAAACCATTATTTCCGTGTGAAATGAAAATTGTGGATGAGAATGGAAATGAAACGCGGGAAGCAGGAGAGATCATTGTTAAAGGCCCAAATGTCACAAAAGGATATTTAAATAAACCTGAAGCTACTATACAAGCTATTCAACAAGGGTGGTTCTATACAGGCGATATCGGCAAAGTAGATGAAGAAGGCTTTCTATATGTATTAGACAGACGTTCGGACCTTATTATTTCAGGTGGAGAAAATGTATATCCAGCTGAAATTGAAAATGTCTTATTGAAGCATCCCGCTGTTAAAGAGGCTGGTGTAACGGGAGTAGCCGATGAAAAATGGGGACAAGTTCCAGCTGCATGCATCGTTACAAACGAAGATGTTTCAAATGAAGAATTATCTTTACACACCAAAAAGTTTTTAGCAAAGTACAAACTTCCAAAGTATTTCATTCGAGTAGAGGAACTGCCACGAACGGCCTCCAATAAAATCATACGCCGGAAGCTATCAGCGTTCATACGGAAAGGGAGTTAATCGATGATTATAAAAAAAGTACATCTTTATAAAATTGACATGAGGCTTCTTTCTCCTTTTTCAACAAGCTATGGCACGGTGCAGGATCGAGAATTGATTTTGCTTGAAGTAGAAGATGAAAAAGGATTTACAGGGTGGGGAGAAGTCGTTGCTTTTTCAGCTCCTTGGTATACAGAAGAAACGATTCAGACATGTTTTCATATGCTAGACGATTTTTTAATTCCGTCGCTTCTTCATCAGCAAGTTCAAAAGCCAGACGACGTTCAAAAACTATTCAAGCCTTTAAAGCGAAACAACATGGCTAAAGCAGCTTTGGACTGTGCTGTATGGGATTTGTATGCAAAGCGGCAAAATAAGCCGTTAGCTGAAGTGATTGGCGGAGTAAAGCCTGCTGTAGAGGCTGGAGTAGCAGTTGGCTTAAATGATATTTCCATAATGAAAGAACAAATAAAGACTTACATGAAAGATGGCTATAAGCGCTTTAAAGTGAAAATTAAGCCGGGCGCTGACTATGAGCTACTAAAACAAATTCGGAAGGAGTTTCCATCAATTCCTCTTATGGCTGATGCTAATTCAGCATATACGTTAAGCGATATTGATTCATTAAAAAAACTGGATGAATTAAATTTAATGATGATTGAACAGCCGTTAAGTTCTGATGATATCCTTGATCATCGATTATTGCAAAAGCAAATGAAAACGCCCATTTGCTTGGATGAAAGTATTGTGAGCTATGAAGATGCACGCCATGCGATTGAACAAAAAAGCTGTAAAATTATCAATGTGAAAATTGGTCGAGTTGGCGGAATGTCGGTAGCAAAGCAAATTCATGATTTATGCGCCCAGTATGGTGTAAGACTTTGGGTGGGAGGAATGTTGGAAGCCGGAATTTCACGAGCTCATAACATAGCCCTTGCCACACTGCCTTCTTTTACGATACCAGGTGATATTTCTGCTTCATCTCGCTATTGGGAAAAAGATATTATTAAGCCGGAAGTAGAGGTAGAAGCCGGAGTAATAAAGGTGAAGCCAGAACCTGGGATAGGATACGATATTGATAAAAAATTTATAAAAAAAATCACAGCATTTGAAAAAGAATACAAATGATTAAAATCCGTTTTTTTACGAAAAACGGATTTTTTAATGATGTTGTAAATGTTTAGTAGAAAAATAGGACAAATTTTTAAAAAAGAGCACATTGTTCCATCAAGCGTGTCAAAACATGTTATGATGGAATAGTTTGATGAAAAAAGACGAAGAATTTTATCGTTAAAAACAAAATTATTTTTGAAAATAGGTTGATAGTTTTCTAAGTTGTCCTATATAATGTGTTTATAACATAACACAATATGTTGTTTTGAAATCAATAATAAAATACTATATTTTGTGTTTTCCAGTGAAAAAGGTGTCTGATAAAAAGACTTAAAAGGGAATTTGGTGAAAATCCAAAGCTGTTCCCGCAACTGTGAATGCTGATGAAATAAGGAGATCCACTGTGAGTAAACATCATGGGAAGGCCTTAAAGTAAAAAGAAGCATAAGTCAGGAGACCTGCCTTTTTTATGTCGTTTTATCTTCTTCGGGAGGTGAGAGGGTAGAGCGAGGATTGAGAAAAGACTTAATGTCTTCTTCTATCTTCGTTCTATTCGCTCACCCGGGTATGGTGAGCGATTTTTTATTTTGAAGTGAAGAGAGGAGCCATATTTATGGTGAATACATTAAAGCCTACAATTCTACATGAATTAAATGCATATATTGAGCGTTTAAAAAAAGAGTTTACGCAGCTTGATTTTTCTTTGTATGAGGAAAAGGTTATTCAAACTGTCACAGTAAAGGAAAATATGACGGATGAAAAGGTTGCAAATGTGCTAATTTTAGCAGCCCTAGAGCGTATTTCAATGGAAGAGCCAGATTGGACATATGTAGCGGCAGACGTTTACTTAAACGAGCTATATCGAAAAGCAGCTGACAACCGAGGCTATGATAAAAAAGAGAAGTACGGTTCGTTTTATCACCTTATTCAAGAATTAACGAAAATCGGTATTTACAATAAACAATTATTAAAAACATATACAGAAGAAGAAATTAATGAAATTGCTTCAGTCATTACGCCTGAACGCGATCGTTTATTTACATACATTGGATTGTTGACACTAGCAGATCGCTATTTAGCGACATCACACGATAAGCGCGTATACGAACTACCGCAAGAACGTTTTCTTATTATTGCTATGACGCTAATGTCTCAAGAAAAGAAAGAAAATCGAACAGCATTAGTAAAAGAAGCGTACTGGGCGCTTTCTAGTCTATATATGACGGTTGCTACACCAACACTTTCAAACGCAGGAAAGAGCTACGGACAGCTATCTAGCTGCTTTATTGATACAATTGATGACAGCTTACGCGGTATTTATGATAGCAATACAGATTTGGCTACGCTTAGTAAAAATGGAGGCGGAATTGGTGTGTACCTCGGCCATATCAGAAGCCGCGGAAGTGATATAAAAGGTTTTAAAGGCGTATCATCAGGAACAATTCCATGGATGAAACAGCTAAATAATACGGCTGTAAGTGTGGACCAGCTAGGTCAACGACAAGGAGCTATTGCCGTATATTTAGACGTATGGCATAAAGATATCTTTTCATTCTTAGACGCGCGTTTAAACAATGGTGACGAACGCCAGCGCACGCATGATTTATTCACTGGTGTATGTCTGCCAGATTTGTTTATGGAAAAAGTAGAAGCACGTGAAGACTGGTATTTATTCGATCCTCACGAAGTTCGTACACTGATGGGGTACTCGCTAGAAGATTTTTATGATGAAGAAGAAGGCAGCGGTTCGTTCCGCACTCGTTACGCTGAGTGTGTAAACAATGAACAGCTTTCAAGAGAAACAGTGCCTGCTATTGAAATCTTCAAGCGTATTATGATTTCTCAGCTTGAAACCGGGACGCCTTATATGTTCTATCGTGATACGGTTAACCGAGCTAATCAAAACCGCCATGCGGGCATGATTTACTGCAGCAACTTATGTACAGAAATCACGCAAAACCAAAGTACAACGGTAGTAACAGAGGAAATTACAGAAGACGGAAAAATTATTATTACAAAGAATCCTGGTGATTTTGTCGTATGTAATCTTTCTTCTATTAACTTGGCAAGAGCCGTTACGGAAGGTGTGCTTGAACGTTTAATTCCAATTCAAGTACGCATGCTTGATAACGTTATTGAGCTAAATGATTTGCCGGTACTTCAAGCAAAACTAACGAATCAAAAGTACCGCGCAGTGGGGCTTGGCACATTCGGTTGGAACCATTTGCTTGCCTTAAAGAAAATAGCATGGGAGACAGAAGAAGCGGTAGCATATTGTGATGAACTGTATGAACAAATTGCTTACTTAACGGTACAGGCAAGCATGAACTTAGCTAAAGAAAAAGGCGCATATCCATTATTTAAAGGCTCAGATTTTGAGTCAGGCGCTTATTTTGAAACACGTGAATACACAAGTGAAGCTTGGAATGAACTGCGTAAAGAAGTTCAAAGCAACGGGATAAGAAATGGATACTTAATGGCTGTAGCACCTAATTCATCAACATCTATTATCGCTGGTTCTACTGCAAGTATTGATCCAATTTTCCGTAAGTTTTATTCAGAGGAGAAGAAAAACTATAAAATTCCGGTGACGGCACCAGATTTATCACCAGCAACAAACTGGTATTATAAGTCGGTTTATTTAATTGATCAGCACTGGAGCATTAAGCAAAATGCAAAGCGTCAGCGCCATATTGATCAATCCATTTCATTCAACTTATATGTACAAAACGATATCCGAGCAAAAGAGTTGCTGGATCTTCACATGACAGCATGGAAAGAAAAATTAAAAACAACCTACTATGTACGTTCAACATCAAGTGAAGTCATTGAAGAATGTGAAAGTTGTCATAGTTAAAAGGAGTGAATAATTGATGACAAGCATGTTAAAACGAGAATTAATGAACGAAACAGCTCCGAACCGTTCGACAGGAATTATCAACGGCAAGAGCTCGAATATTCTAAACTGGGATGACGTCCGATTTTCATGGGCTTTTCCTAAATACAAACGTATGCTAGCTAATTTCTGGACGCCGTTTGAAATTAATATGGGTCAAGATATTAAGCAGTTCCCTCAGTTAACGGCCGATGAACAAGAGAGCTTTTTGAAAATTATTGGCTTGCTGGCGCTACTGGACAGTATTCAATCAGATTATGCTAGCAAAGTAGCTGACTATGTAACCGATTCTTCGATTAATGCTCTAATGATTATTTTAGCGCAGCAAGAAGTGGTTCATAATCATTCGTATTCATATGTTTTATCAAGTCTTGTACCAAAAGGAAAACAAGATGAAGTATTTGAATACTGGCGTACGGATGAAAAACTTCGTGCTCGAAATGACTTTATTACAAACGGATATAAAGCATTTAGTGAAGAAGCAACGGTTGAAAACTTTTTGAAGTCTATGGTATATGATATTATTTTAGAAGGTCTTTTCTTCTATAGCGGATTTGCGTTCTTCTATAATCTTGCCAGAAATCAAAAGATGGTGGCAACATCTACGATGATTAACTATATCAATCGTGATGAACAGTTGCACGTCGGGTTATTTGAAAAGATTTTCAAGGAAGTACTAAATGAAAATCCAGCTTATCGTACGCAGGAGCTAGAAACATTTGTAGTTGAAACGTTCCAAGAGGCAGCTCGTCTTGAAATTGAGTGGGCGGAATCTGTTATTGGGGAAAAATTTGACGGGATCACGATGAAAGAGCTGCAGCAGTATATTGAATATATGGCTAATAAACGCTGTAATCAGTTAGGCTTCGGTCGAGCTGCTTTCCCAGAAGCGCCGATTGAAAATCCTCTTCGTTGGATTATTGCTTATCAAGAGGTGGATTTAGGAAAAACTGATTTCTTTGAACAGAAATCAAGACAATATACAAAAGCATCAGATGCGAATGGGTTTGATGATCTATAAAGACAAAAGCTGACTAATTTCTTTATTGATTAGTCAGCTTTTTTTAAGTGAATAAGTCCAAGTTCTAACGCGCGTGTGGTAATTAAGTCATCAATTTCTTCTGGGATGTTTTCAAGCGTTCCCCATTTATATGTCCATAAATGAGTAAACGATTGTACATAGATTGGAAAGGTTTGTTCATTTGCTTTTATTGCTTCTTCTTTAAAAAAATGAATGAGTTGTTCAGTCTTCATATTATTCTCCTTTTGTAATTATTTTGAAGAGAAAAAAGACAACCAAGAGGCTGTCCTTTTGCGGGTTACGCTTCAGTTGGCTTGAACGTTTTACAGTCTGTTTCATAGCTGCTTGCTGCATGTTTTCCGCTATGACTTACTACGTAAATTTCTTCTGCACTGCAGTGATTTCCACTTTTCCAAAAGTGACAGTTATTTACTTCACAGAGAATGTTTTGTTCCAACGTTAACCCTCCTTTGTATGTGATAGCTATAGTATGGTCAAAACTCAAATAACTTATAAGAAAGATGGTAGACTTTCATTTTAATTGAGAATTTTTATCAATTAAACATTGACAAAGAGAATCATTCTCAATTAAACTGTGTATATAGTAGAAACTACAGGTTGTTGTCAAATCATTAAATGAATAATTAACTTGGAGGGAACAAACATGTCATCAGTTATGGTTGTAGGAGGAGACAGGTTAAAGCATATTACAGATCGTCTAGAGGGAGAAGGATTTAATGAAGTAATTCATTTAGACGGACGTAAAAGCAATATGGTGAAGCGAGAAATCCCTGAACACATTGGGTTTGTATTAGTTATTACGGATTTTATTAATCACAACATGGCAAAAGTCATTAAAGAAAAAGCAAAAAAACAGCAAAAACCGATTTATTTCGTCAAACATTCATGGAGTGCTATCCGTAAAGTGATTGAGCAGATTTCATGATTTAATTTTTAACTACTATTGAGAATGAATTTCAATTAGGGTGGTGAGGCATAGGTGGAACCGATGAAAGTTCATATAAAGACACTCTCCAACGATCACATCGAACAATTTATTCGATGCCCGTACAAATTTTATCAGCAGCAGCTTCTTTTGAAAAAAACATCTATAGATTGGAAACAGCATGTTCAAGTAACTGTCCATCAAATTATTAAAAGGTACTGTAGCAAGCCAATTCAGTATCGCTCAAAGTTCTATGTTTTACAGCTCATTGAAAAATATTGGCGCCTAAAGCCAAATATGTTTTCATCACCCGTACACTATTACGATGTGTTAGCTAAAGTAAGTGATTATTTACTGAGGTTTTTAGGAGAGAAAGCACATGTAGAACTACCGCTTTTTGTGTTTGAGAAATACAGTGTTTATGTAGAAGAAATTCAAAGTAACCTTTCTCTAACGATTGATTTTGCTGCATGGACAGAGAATTCTTATACGGTAACGAAGTTTATTCTAGACGACCACGAAGAAGTGAAGCGTACGATGAAAGATTTTATCGTCGTTTTTTCCAGACAAGCATTTAAAAAGGTTCCTGAACAAATCCACTTTTATTCATTATTAACAGGAAAAACAACAACTTATCATATTGCACTAGATGATTATAAAAAAGCCATACTTCAACTACATATTGTCAAAAGTGTGTTAATGGAACCAATACATTTTCAGAAGAATAATGCATCCAGTGAGTGTGAAAACTGTCCTCTTAAACAAGAATGTGCTGAGGAAGGGGATGTGCCGCCAACACTACTGGTGTAAAGGAGCGTCATTAAAATGAAAGAAATCTTACTAGCTTATGCGAGTATGTCAGGCAACACAGAGTCAATAGCTGATTTGATTGAAGAAGAATTAGTCAAACATGGATTACATGTGAAACGATCAGAAGTATATGATATCGATGCTTCTGATCTTGTATCCGCAGAATCCATTATCCTTGGAGCTTACACGTGGGGAGACGGAGAGCTGCCAGATGATTTTTTAGATCTTTATGATGAAATGGATAACATGGATTTCAGTCAAAAGCAGGTGGCTGTATTTGGTTCAGGTGATTCATCATATGATATTTTTTGCGGAGCGGTGGATTTGCTCGAAGAAAAAATAACGGAACGAAATGGAAACGTAATTGTTCCCAGTTTAAAAATTGAGCTCTCGCCCTTTGGAGAAGATGTAGAAAGATGTAAAACGTTTGTTAGAAATTTTGCTGAAGTAGTAGTAAAATCTGCTGCTTCATAAGAAAAACCGGTCAATAGCTGACCGGTTTTTTAATATGGCTTCTTTTTACTGTATTTATTATCTTTCATGAATAGACGCCAGAAATAAAAGAATCCAGGAAATAAAATGGCAAAACCAACGATATAGACAATAAATAAGGAATGAAACGCATCGGGATGTGTAAATCCATTCTCGATCGTTACGTTTGGATACACAACATAAGGTAAATGGCTTCGCCCATATACGTAACTTGCTAAGAAATATTGAAGGATAATGGATACCACGGCTAAACGAGGCATTCCTTTTCCTTTTTGAGAAGGCAGCAGCAGGGCAATGCCAGCTACTACAAATAGACCTACAGACCCGTAAAGAAGAGGCTTAAACTGCATCATTTTATCATATAACCAGCTTGCTTCTGATTGCATTGTAATCATAATAAAGATAGCCATTAGCAATGAAAGAGGTCCTGTAATGAGCGCATCACGCCGATAGACCGCATAAGCTTCCATTTCGTCAGATGACTTCGAGTAATCTGCTAATAAAAGAGACGACAGAAACAGCGAAGAGGTGATGGCAAAGCCAATAAATGAATAAACGTGCGGACTTGAAAACACTCTTGCTAAATTTAATTGCTGCGTTCCGTCAATGATATCAATAAATCCACCTTGACTTACTGGCAGTACGGCGATTAAAAAAGCAGGAATTAACACGCCAGATATACCGGATATATAAACCAATGCTCTCCGATATTTAAAGCTACTAGCATAATGTGAAAACACTAAAAATCCGCTTCGAATAGATAAGAGAAGTAAAATAATACTCCCCGGTACTAATAACACTGTTCCAAGCGTAAATGTAGCTCGAGGAAAAAAGCTAAACAGTGCAACAACAATCGCAACAATAAATACATTGGTTACTTCCCAAGTAGGCGATAGATATCTGTTTGCTACGTCTGTAGCATTTGTTTTCGTACGATTGATATATACCATCGACCAAAAACCAGCTCCAAAGTCCATCGTTCCCATTACGGCATAGATGAAAATGAAGCCCCATATTACAGTAATTGCTAGTAATGAATCACCCATATTCTCACATCCTTTTTAATCTGCTTGTGCAGCAAGCTCTTTAGAAAGCGGATTTCGTCTGAAATAAAATACCAGCACAAGTGCCACAGCTGCCACGAGCACAATATAAACAAGCAAAAATAAAAAAAATAAAATATGCAAATTAGCAGAAGTAGTAACCGCTTCTGATGTACGCATAATTCGGTAAATGACCCAAGGTTGTCTTCCTGTACACGCAAAAATCCAGCCGAATTCAATGCCCATAATAGCGAGAGGACCAGTTGCGACAAATGCCCACATGAAAATTTTCGGGAAGCTTTTCTTCTTTAAAAACTTATACCAAACAACGCCCACTAGGGCCACTAAAATTAAAATTGATCCGATAATTACCATACCGTTAAACAAAGTATGCACGAAAAGCGGCGGCCAATAATCTCTAGGGAAGTCATTAAGCCCAGTAATCACTGTGTCAAAGCTATTACCTGACAAGAAGCTGAGCATCCAAGGAAACTCAATCCCATACTTGACTCGCTGTTCTTTTTCATCCGTAAATCCCCCTAAAGCTAATGGAGCATGGTCTTGCGTTTCAAATAGTCCTTCAGCCGCTGCAAGTTTTTCAGGTTGATATTCGTATACTCTTTGCATGGATTCATGTCCGTTTAAAGCCGTTACAAAAGAAAAGATTCCGCCGATTACCAATCCCATCATCAACGCTTTATGATGAAATTTATATTCTCTTGGATTATGTTTTCGTGCACGAAGCATTTTAAAGGCAGCCACTGAAGCGATAACAAAGCCGCCTGTTGTATAGGCAGAAACGGCTACGTGGCCAGACGTTACAAAGAAACTAGGGTTAAAGAAAGCTGCCCAAGGATCTACGCTTGCAATTTCTCCATTTAAAATTCGAAATCCAGCAGGTGTTCCTTCAAATGCGTGCACGTTTGTAATTAAAACGGCAGAGGCAAGAGCTCCTATTGCCACTAAAATCAGACTAATAATCCGCATTTTTCTAGAAATACGGTCCGCTGCGTATACATAAATAGAGAGGAAAAGTGCTTCAATAAAGAAAGCATAAATTTCAATTTGAAAGGGAAGAGCCATTACTTTTCCTACGATTTCCATAAAACCTGGCCAAAGCAACGCTAATTGAACACCAGCAATCGTTCCCGTAGGAATTGCGACTCCAAGGAGGACAGCGGCTCCTTTTGTCCAGCGCTGTGCCATAAGTTCATAATCTTTATCTTTTGTTTTGTAGTAAAGAATTTCAGCCAATAAAATCATGAGAGGAATGCCGACGCCAAGAGTGGCAAAAATAATATGTACCCCCATGTTCAGACCAAACATTGAACGTGCAGTAACTAAATGATCCATTCATTTTTCAACCTTTCCAGTAAAGTATTGATAAACCTTATTGTCCACTTTTTACCACACTTTATGCATCGGAATTGGTAAAACATATCACTTGAAAATAGTAATCATTACGATTATAATAAAGGTATATTGTTTTAAAGGAGAGATATTTTATGAAAACAAATATTCATCCAGACTATCGCAAAGTTGTATTTATGGATACAAATAGCGGAACATCATTTTTATCAGGATCTACAAAACAATCGAATGAGACCGTTCAATGGGAAGATGGCAACACATATCCGCTTTTAAAAGTAGAAATCAGTTCAGATACACATCCGTTTTATACAGGAAAACAAAAATTTGCTGATAAAGGCGGACGCGTAGAACGCTTTAAGCAAAAATATAAATTACAATAAAAAAACTAGCCGAGAGGCTAGTTTTTTTATTAATATAATGCTTTTTTCAACGTATCAATATTGTGTTGCATAATGGAGAAATAATCTTCCTTATTTTTAACATCGTCTTTTGTTAATGACTCTAAGTTATGAAGTGTTAAAGCTTGGGCTCCCACTTCATTTTTAACAAGCGTAGACACTTTAGGTTTTAAATTTTGATCAAAGATAAAGTATTTGATGTTGTCTTGTTTTGCCTGTTTTACGATGTTTTTTAATTGTTTTTGAGAAGGTTCATTTGTAGGGGATAAACCCGCTACGCTAATTTGCTTTAAGCCGTATCGTTTTTCCCAGTAGCCGTAAGCTGCATGCGATACTAAAATTTCTTTATGAGGTGCGTCACCAATTGTTGTATTTAGCTCTTGGTCTACATCTTTAAGCTGAGCTTTTAACGATTGGAAGTTCTTTTCAAATTCTGCTTTTTTATCCGGTTTTAATTCAACAAGTTCATTTTTAATATTTTCTGCTAATTGAATAGCTAAAATAGGATCGAGCCAAACATGAGGGTCTGTATCTCCGTGGTCATGCTCTTCTTCATGGGCATGTTCGTCCTCATGAGCATGCTCATCTTCGGAACTCTTTGCTAATTCAATTCCTTTTGCAGCTTCTACTAAAGCTACATCTTCATTCTCTAGTGTGGATTGTGCTTTATCTGCAAAACCTTCAAGTCCAATTCCTGAGTAAACGAATGCGTCTGCGTTTGCGATTTTGACCATTGTTTTTGTTGTAGGTTCAAATGAGTGAGCATCTACACCGGTTGGTAAAATACTTTTAGCTTCTACATATTTTCCGCCGATTTTTTCAGTAAAGTCCTGTAAAGGGTAAATTGTTGTATAAACTTCTAATTTTTTGTTTTTATTATCGGATGCGTTATTTGCACTGCTTGAACTGCACCCTGCAAGGGCTGTTCCAATTCCTAATGCAAGCACCATTAAAAGTGGTTTAAAGTTCATTATGTTTCTCCTTCCGTTCGTATCGTAACCATTTATGGCCTATGTTATTATATCGTAATTATTACGATTTGAAAACTAAAAATTTATGCATTTACTGTGAATTTCGGAAGAGGATCGTTGAGAGTAGTCCAATCTTGATTCATTTCCTCATTTGTCAACAAACAGCGGTCTAATGTTTTGATAATTTCCGCTTCATTCATATCAATACCAATGAACACAAGCTCGTTAATGCGGTCTCCAAATTGTTCATCCCATTTTGATCGTAATTCAGGTTCTTCTTTTAAGGTTTGTTCTCTTTCCTCCGCTGTGTACGTCGCTACCCATTCACCCGCTCCTTGAATCATAATGGACGTACCAGCTTGAGAAAGAAGTCCTGCCATATGGTTACGTGAAGCAAGCCAGAAAAATCCTTTTGCACGTACAATATCAACCGGCCAGTTTTCTAACCATTTCATAAAGCGTTCAGGATGAAGAGGACGACTCCTTCTGTATACAAAAGAAGAAATGCCAAACTCTTCAGTTTCAGGAGTATGATGTTCTTCATTTAGTTCTTTAATCCAACCGGCTCCTTGACTAGCTTTTTCAAAATCAAATAAGTCGGTATGAAGTATGGTCTCAAGGTTTACCTCACTATTAATCGTTTGAATAATAGTGGCTTCTGGGTTTAATTTGTGAAGTACAGCTTGCAGCTCATCTGCATCATCTTTTGTTAATAAATCAACTTTGTTTAACAAAATGATGTTTGCAAATTCAATTTGATCGATTAATAAATCAACCACTTCCCTTGTATCGTTTTCATCCGTTCCTTCTTTGCGGTCTAATAAGCTTTCGCCGGATGAAAAGTCTTCCCAAAAGCGATTAGCATCTACTACAGTCACCATCGTGTCTAATGAACATTTCTGAGTTAAATCAATGCCAAGCTCTTCATCAATATAAGTAAATGTTTGAGCAACAGGGATAGGCTCGCTGATTCCAGAGGATTCAATTACAATATAATCAATGTCTCCATTGTCAGCTAAGCGCTCTACTTCTTTCATTAAATCGTCTCGAAGTGTACAGCAAATACAGCCATTTTGCATTTCAACAAGTTTTTCTTCTGTTCGAGAAAATCCGCCTTGTTTAACTAAATCAGCATCAATATTTACTTCGCTCATGTCATTGACGATAACCGCGACTTTTAAGCCTTCTTTATTTTTTAAAATATGATTCAAAAGAGTTGTTTTACCTGAACCAAGGTATCCGCTTAACACGGTAACGGGGATTTTTTTCACTGTTATAACCTACTTTCTTGTTTATAAATAATAATGATTACGATTTAACACTTTTCATCTTATAGGAAAAAGTATTATAATACAAGAAAGAATTTTTTTATGAAGGAGAAGACAGCAAATGAGCTTATTACAAGATGTTTTAGAATTTAATCAAAAATTTGTAGAAGAAAAAAAGTATGAACTTTACGAAACAAGCAAATTCCCTGATAAAAAAATGGTTATTTTATCGTGTATGGATACAAGATTGGTAGAATTACTTCCACACGCTTTGAATTTGCGCAACGGAGATGTAAAGATCGTTAAAAATGCAGGAGCGCTTGTTTCACATCCATTTGGAAGTATTATGCGAAGCATTTTAGTAGCTGTATATGAGCTTCAAGCAGATGAGGTATGCGTAATTGGTCACCATGACTGTGGAGCGGGTAAACTTCAAGCGGAACCTTTTTTAGAAAAAGTAAGAGCAAAAGGTATCTCAGATGAAGTGATTAATACCATTGAATACTCTGGAATGGATCTAAAAAAATGGTTAACGGGTTTTGATTCAGTAGAAGAAACGGTTCAGCATAGTGTAGATACAATCCGTAATCATCCTCTATTTGCAAAGGATATTCCTGTACATGGACTAGTTATTGATCCAAATACAGGAAAGCTAGACGTTGTTGTAAATGGGTATGAAGCTGTTGGAAATAACTAAAGCTTAGTGTGATTTTTTTTCAGGTACTTCGTCAATGCCACCCGGATGGAAAGGGTGGCATTTTAAAATGCGTTTCACAGTCAAATAAGATCCCTTTATGGCACCAAAGCGTTTAATGGATTCAACTCCGTACTGTGAGCAAGTAGGGTAAAACCGGCATCTTGCTGGAAGGAAAGGTGAAATTCCTTTTTGATATCCTTTTATAAGTAAAAGCAAAAGCTTTGCAATCATTTATTATCACGTTCTTTCTTTCGTGTTTGCTCATACTATAAGGGATAGAAGGAATAAAAAGCAACTAAAAGAAATAAAGGTTATTAAATGGATGAAATATATCGGAATTGCATGTTATGATAGGTGAAAGAAGAAAAAAGGAGTGGTATTATGCCATCAGTAGAAAGTTTTGAGCTAGACCATAATGCGGTTAAAGCACCTTATGTAAGACACTGCGGTGTTCACAAAGTGGGAAGCGACGGCGTTGTAAATAAATTTGATATTCGTTTCTGTCAACCAAACAAACAAGCAATGAAGCCGGACGTTATTCATACGTTAGAGCATTTATTAGCTTTTAATATTCGTACTCATGTAGAGAAATATGATCACTTTGATATTATTGATATTTCGCCTATGGGATGTCAAACAGGGTACTACTTAGTAGTGAGCGGCGAGCCGACTGTACGTGAAATTATTGATTTGTTAGACGATACGTTAAAAGATGCGATTAACATTACTGAAATTCCAGCAGCAAATGAAAAGCAGTGCGGTCAAGCGAAACTTCATGACTTAGAAGGAGCAAAACGCTTGATGAAGTTCTGGTTAGAACAGGACAAAGAAGATTTAGAAAAAGTATTTGGCTAAAAATAAGCAGTCCGCTGGGCTGCTTATTTTATTTGGAAAAAGATGACTAATTTTTTCTAGGTCGAAAGAAAGGGAAATGCCTCTTTTGGTGAAAAAATGTTTTAATCAACTAAAAAAGGGTACAACTATACTATATAAAAAGTTCACAAAGGAGCGAACAACATGGCAGCAAATGTAAATGAAATTGTTAATAAACAAGTAGCAAACTTTAGTGTAATGTACATAAAACTTCATAATTTCCACTGGTATGTAAAAGGTGAACAATTCTTCACTCTTCATGAAAAGTTTGAAGAGCTCTATACGGAAACAGCTACAATTATTGATGACCTTGCAGAACGTCTTTTAGCATTAGAAGGAAAACCTGTAGCAACAATGAAAGAATCATTAGAACTTTCTTCTATTAAAGAAGCTGATGGCAGTGAAACGGCTAAAGATATGGTTGCTTCTTTAGTAAGCGATTTTGATACGCTAACTGCTGAATTAAAAGAAGGAATGGACGCAGCGGGTGAAGCGGGCGATGAAACAACAGGAGACATGCTGTTAGCCATTCATCAAAGCTTAGAAAAACATATGTGGATGTTAAAATCATTCCTAGGTAAGTAATTAAAACCTGCGAGTAATCGCAGGTTTTTTTATGAGAAGATGGACGAACACTTTTTTTTCACCAGCATATACTGTAGGGATATGACTGCTGAAAGGGTGAAAAAAGTGGATATGCAGAAGCTTTCTGTCTTGATAATCTCAAGTTTAGGTTCACTGGCTTTTTTTTTATTTGGAGAGTGGGACTATTTACTAATAGCTTTAGTAGCATTAGTGGCAATAGATTATTTGACAGGTACGATTGGAGCTTTTATAAATAAACGTTTATCTAGCAAAGTAGGTTTTAAAGGAATTGCCAAAAAGATTTTTATTTTTGCCATGATTGCCGTAGCAAACTTTATCGATTCTGTATTTTGGGAAAACGGTCATATTATTCGAGATGGAGCTATTTTATTTTATATTTTAAATGAAATGATTTCAATTACAGAAAATGCAGGAATTGTAGGAATTCCAATTCCAGAACCTTTAAAAAAAGCAATAGAGGTTTTAAAAGACCACTTTAAATCGTAGAGTGCATAAAAAAAGAATAAGATACAAATAAGAAAGATAAGTTGGCACTAGAAAGAAGGAGCTGAATATCTTTCATGACAAAAAAATATTATGTATCTCTGAGTTCAGGAGAAATCAATCAGTCAAATACTGCCTCAGATTGGAATTATGCGATTGAAGCAACAGATGAAGAAGTGGAGCTGCTGAGAACGTGTTTAGATCAGCATGCTTCAAGCGATTGGTCAAGCTTTTGGCGATCACATATTCCGTATTTGGAATATCATCATGATTCTCAAAATGATATGTATGATAAAACGACAGTTGAAATATATGCAATGCTTTATCAGCTAGGAGATGATGAAACAAAATCACATATCAAACAGATGAATATCTTATCTTCAGATAGAATGGAATAATAGGTAAAAAATAAAGAAAAAAAGTACGAGCATACTTTTCTTATCAGTTACGGCAGTAATGTATGATAAAATAAGGGAAAAATCAAATGGAGTTTGAGTAGACCATGTACACATTTAAGGATGCATATCATAATCAAGTATTTTTATCATTTGAAAAAAATCCATTCTCGAAAACTCCACGTCATGTTTGGGTCGTATGCAGGTATGAAAATCGATGGTTGCTAACGAATCACTCAAAACGAGGTTTAGAATTTCCCGGAGGAAAACTAGAAGGTAATGAAGTACCAGAAGAAGCAGCGGTTCGAGAAGTATTTGAAGAAACAGGTGGAGAAGTCTCTTCTTTAACTTATATTGGTCAATATAAAGTAGTAAGTAAAGGAAAGACCATTATTAAAAATATTTATTTTGCTACTATTGGAAATGTAATTAAAAAAGAAGACTACATGGAAACGGATGGCCCCGTAATGATTGATGAACTACCTTTGGGCATTCAACAAGATGATGCGTACAGCTTCATCATGAAAGATAATGTTTTACAATATGTAATGAAACATGTAAAGCGAACATTTTTGTAATAGCATCATATCAATGAAAATCCCCCGTTTGTACGGGGGGTTTTTTTATGAGCGTCTGATCAATTTCTTTTCTAAATAAGCCACGCCTTGGTACATAATCGTAGCGAAAATGGCAATTAATAATAAGCTGAGAAGAACAAGAGTAAAGTTGAAGACTTGGAAACCATAAATAATCATATATCCAAGTCCTTTTGAAGAAACTAAAAATTCTCCTACGATGACTCCTACCCAAGATAACCCGACGTTTACTTTAAATGTGGAAATAATGGCAGGCATGGAAGCTGGCAAAATTACTTCTTTAAAACAGCGGGTTTTCGTTGCCCCAAAGCTTTTTAGTAATTTAATATAGTTTGGATCAACTTCTTTAAATGCTGTGTAAACGACGATGGATGTAATAATAACGGATATAATTGCCCCCATCATTAAGATTGAGAAAAATCCTGGACCGATAGCTACAATTAAAATAGGGCCCAGCGCTACTTTAGGCATGGCGTTTAAAATAACGAGGTAAGGGTCTAATATATGTGCAAGTCTACTTGAATACCAAAGGGCTGTTGCAAGTAAAATGCCTAGCAATGTGCCCAAAATGAAGCCAAGAATCGTTTCAAATAAAGTAAAGCCAATATGTTCTGCTAGCGAGCCGTCGGCAAGTTTAATTACAAATAAATGCCACACTTTAGTAGGAGAACTGAAGATTAAAGGGTCCATCCACTTTAAACGAGAAGCCAGTTCCCATAAGCTAAAAAAGGCTAAGAAAATTATCACCTGCACGCTTAGTACTAATCGTTTTTCGGCCCTAACTTTTCGAAGGTAGCTTTCATGAAGAGTATTTAGGGAGCTAGCGGGTTTCAAGTTGATCAAGCTCCTTCCATATGTCCATAAATAAGTCGTTATAGACAGGATGCTGTCGTGCTTCAAACGGAGAGAGGGTTCGTAGAATAGAGGGAACCGTAAATGTTTTTGCAATCTTTCCCGGCTTGGCTGAGAATAAAAAGATTCGGCTGCTCATGGCAATAGCTTCGCCGATATCGTGTGTGACCAAAACGGCGGTTTTTTGATAGGTCATCAGCGTTTTCGAGACAAGTTCTTCAAGCTTGAGTTTTGTTTGAAAATCGAGTGCTGAAAAAGGTTCATCTAAGAGTAAAATAGCAGGATCAATGGCTAGTGTTCGGACTAAAGCAACACGTTGTCTCATGCCTCCGGATAACTGGTGGGGATATAGGCTATCTACGCCCTGTAAACCAATTTCTTTTAGAAGTAACAATGCTTTGCTTTCTGTTTCATCTGTTAGCTGTCCGCGAATTTCAAGTCCAAGTAAAATATTTTCTTTAATGGTTTTCCACGGAAACAAATAATCTTGTTGAAGCATATAACCGATGTTTGGGACAGATGTTCCAATATTTTCACCGTCTATTGTGACGAGGCCCGACGTTGGTTCAATCAACCCTGCAATAATAGATAGAAGCGTTGTTTTTCCACATCCGCTGGGTCCGAGAAAGGAAACAAATTCTCCTTCTTCAATAGACAAGTTAATATGTTCAAGCGCAGTCGTAGCAGACTTTGTCGTAAGATACATATGCTGAACGTCTTGAATGTGAAGTTTTATCATATTACTCACTCATTGCATCTTTTGCGAATTTTGTGTTGACAAGCTTGTTGTGATCAATATGTCTTGGGAGCTCTCCTGCTTCGTCCATGATTGTTTGTAAATGATCCCACTCTTTTTTATCTAATAAAGGGTTTGTTGCAAAGGATTTTTGGGATTTATAGCGGTCAATAACGGTTTTTAGCGTTTCTTTAGGAGTATCTTCAAAATATGGTGCAATCACTTCGGCAATTTCTTCTGTACTATGTGTGTCTACCCATTTTTGTGCTTTATAGATAGCTCGAGTAAATTTAGCTGCTGCTTCAGGATTATCTTTTAAATAGCTTTCTTTGGCCATAAATGTTGTATAAGGAACTGTTCCTGATTCTTTTCCGAAAGAGGCAACGATGTGTCCTTTTCCTTGTTTCTCTAGAATGCTAGCCGTTGGCTCAAATAATTGAACGTAATCTCCAGTACCAGAAGCAAAAGCATTCGCAACGTTAGCAAAATCAATGTTTTGAATGAGTTTTACATCTTTTTTAGGATCAATGTTATGCTCTTTCAGCACATATTCCCCCACCATTTGCGGCATGCCGCCTTTGCGTTGACCAAGAAACGTTTTGCCTTTAAGCTGATCCCATGAGAATTGATCAACCTTGTTACGCGCTACTAGAAATGTTCCGTCAGTTTGGGTTAGCTGTGCAAAGTTGATGACGGGATCACTAGACCCTTGTGCATATACGTAGATTGAAGTTTCCGATCCGACTAAAGCGACGTCAATGCCGTCAGATAAAAGTGACGTCATTGTCTTATCTCCGCCCCATGTTGTTTTTAAATCTACCTTTATTCCTTCTTCTTCAAAAAAGCCTTTTGAAATGGCGACATACTGGGGAGCATAAAAAATAGAACGGGTTACTTCACCGACGCGAACCGTTTGTAAAGATGTTGTTTTGCTGCAGCTAATTAGTGGAATGAGTAAAATCATAATAGCAAGCAAAGAAAAGAGCCATTTAATTGGTTTCATAAAGCAAACCTCCTTAAGATAATAAAATATTTTATGATAATGTATGTAAGAAAGTAGAAGAAGGTGAGTGCCTATATAACCATGTGGAAAATCAAAGAAGTATTAGTTAACGATTGAAAGTATATCCTGGCGGGAGAAAACAGGCTAGTTATATAAAGAATGGAGGAAAAAAATGAAAGATGGAACAATTCTACATAAACAGCGTTTCCCATCACCAAACCCTCGCGTGGCGCTGTGGGTGATTACATATGCGTGTCAAGGGCTTAAGATTAAAGGGATGCTCGCAGAGCCAAAAGAAAAAGGAGTGTATGACGGCTTTTTATACTTAAGGGGAGGTATTAAGAACGTAGGAACCGTTCGTCCTGCTCGACTCATTCAATTTGCTTCTCAAGGTTTTATTGTGATGGCTCCGTTCTATAGGGGAAATCAAGGAGGAGAAGGAAATGAAGATTTTGCAGGAGATGATCGCTACGATGCCTTTGCTGCTTACGATTTACTGAAACATCTGCCTAATGTCCATCATGATCGTATTCATATTTTTGGTTTTTCAAGAGGAGGAGTGATGGCTTTGCTCACCGCAATTGAAAAAAACGATAGCCGTTCTCTTGTGTTATGGGGAGGAGTCACGGATATGGTGTTGACATATGAAGAAAGAGAAGATTTAAGAAGAATGATGAAGCGGGTGATTGGAGGGACTCCTGCCAAATATCCTGAAAGATACGAATGGAGGACACCTTTGCACCGGGCTCATCTTGTCGAGCCGCCGGTTCTGCTCATTCATGGTTTAGAAGATAAAAACGTGTCGATTGATCATTCCTATCAGCTCGAATCCAAATTAAAAGAATCCAATAAAAAAGTTACCAGCTGGTACTTCGAAAACTTTCCACATGCTTTTCCACCAAAAGAAAACCGTGAAACGGTGAAGAAGCTAACAAAGTGGATGAAAGCGCAATAAAAGATATGCTACGATAGAAAAAACAAGTAAAATAACAGTGAGGAGTGAGAAAAAATGGGGATGCCACTAGAATTAAATACAATGATTGTGACAAAAGGCAGTGAAAAGCGTGTAAGAGATAACATTTTTCAAGTTGAGAAAAAAGGATATCGTTTGTATCCGCTAGATATTCCGTTAAACATTCATAAAACGAAAAATGGAGAATGTATTGGAACTGCTATTGTGCGTAAGGTAGAAATGGAGCAAGAAAAAACTATTGTCACATATGAACTGACAAAATTACATTCGACTAACTAAAAAACCGATCGTCCATAAGACGATCGGTTTTTTTATTAGACTCTAGGTCCACCTAGTGTTGAAATGTCAGATGCTACATCATTAAAGCGCTTGAAATTCGCTTTGAATTTAGCGGCAAGCTCAGTTGCTTTTTGGTTATAAGCTGTTGCATCGTTCCACGCTTTAGAAGGCTGAAGAACTTCATCAGGGACTCCAGGAACATGAGTTGGAATCGATAAACCAAAAATAGCGTCTGTTACTGTTTCAGTATTAGCTAGTTCTCCTTCAAGAGCTGCTTGCACCATAGCTCGAGTGTAACTTAACTTCATTCGTTCACCCACGCCGTATTCACCACCGGTCCATCCAGTGTTCACGAGGTAGACACTTACATTATGTTCATCAATTTTCTTTCCTAACATTTCTGCATAAGTTGTTGGAGCAAGAGGTAAGAAAGGCTCACCAAAGCACGTAGAGAAAGTCGCCTGCGGAGAAGTTACGCCGCGCTCTGTTCCAGCTAGTTTACTAGTGTATCCGCTCAGAAAATGGTACATCGCTTGTTCTTTTGTAAGCTTGCTGATTGGGGGCAAGACACCGAAGGCATCAGCAGTTAAAAAGACAATAGCTGTAGGATGCCCAGCAACGCTTGGCAGTACCGTATTATCAATAGAATCAATTGAATAAGCAGCACGAGTATTTTCTGTTAGACTATTATCATTGTAATCTGCTACTTTTGTATTTTGATTTAACACCACATTTTCCAGCACGGCTCCGAAGCGAATTGCATTAAAAATTTGCGGTTCTTTTTCTTCAGAAAGCTGAATGCACTTCGCGTAACAGCCTCCTTCAATATTAAATACACCAGAGCTTGACCAACCGTGCTCGTCGTCTCCGATTAAACGACGGTTTGCATCCGCAGAAAGCGTTGTTTTGCCCGTTCCAGACAATCCGAAGAATAATGCAACGTCACCTTCTTCTCCTACGTTAGCAGAACAGTGCATGGATAGAATATTGTTTTGAGGAAGCAAGAAGTTCATCACTGAAAAAATAGATTTTTTCATTTCACCAGCGTATTCAGTTCCTCCAATTAACACAATGCGTCGCTCTAATGAAAGAATAATGAACGTCTCAGAATTGGTCCCGTCTGTTTCAGGATCAGCTTTGAACGTTGGAGCTGCTACAATTGTAAAAGGCTTCACAGCATCATTTGTTTTTTGTTCAGTTGAAGGACGGATGAATAACTGCTGAGCGAATAGGTTGTGCCATGCAAATTCATTAACTACTTGAATTGGTAGCTGATACTTTTTATCAGCTCCAGCATATCCATTAAAAACAAAAAGTTCATCTTGCTTCTTTAAATGAGTTAATACTTTTTTGTATAGCGCATCGAATCGCTGAGTAGAAATTGGTTGATTGACAGGTCCCCATTCAACTGTTTTTGAAGAAACAGCATCGCTTACAATAAATTTATCCAAAGGCGAGCGACCTGTATATTTTCCTGTTTCGACTGATACAGCACCTGTAGAAGTCAGCGTTCCTTCGCGTCGAGCTAGAATTTTTTCAACAAGTTGTGGAACAGATAATTGGTGTTTTGTTGTTTTTAATTGAAGCAAACCATTTAATTCGATAGACATATCAACAGTACTCATGTGCACTACCTTCCTTTTTTAGCTATTATTTATTCATTAATGTTTAAAATTTATAATTAGTATAACACATTTATTTAATTATTCTATACTATTTAACTAAAAATGTTTGTGTATTATAAAAAAATGTACGTTATACCTATTTTAGACACATGTATATGTGTTAGAAGCGAAAAAAGTGAAGCTATTTCAAGTGAAAGTCTCGTTTTAATCTCCCTAAGTTAAACAAACTTAGTAATCATTTTTTATAAGGGATACTATTTTAAAAAATGAGTATGTTACATTAAAACGGGTTTAAACGCAAAGAGATGATTTCCATTTGAATGTTGTTGACAGTGAAGCGCTTTTTCATGTATTATATGTCCTTGAACGGATACTCTCTTATCCCGAGCTGGTGGAGGGACAGGCCCTGTGAAACCCAGCAACCATCGTCATTTTTTTGTGTAGACGATAAGGTGCTAACCTGATGCAAGGGCACAACCTTGATCGATAAGAGTGAAAGGCTTATGTAGAATTTGATACCTTTCCTCGATACAAGGAAAGGTTTTTTTATATTTTTTAACGTGTAATAAAATAAGGGAATGAGTACCGTATCACAATGTATCGTATTTATAAGGAGGAAAACTGATGTCAACACAACGTCGTCTGTTCACGTCAGAATCTGTTACAGAGGGACATCCCGATAAAATTTGTGACCAAATTTCTGACTCAATTCTTGATGCTATCCTAGCAAAGGATCCAAATGCTCGTGTTGCTTGTGAAACAAGCGTAACAACTGGTTTAGTTTTAGTAAGTGGGGAAATTACAACTTCTACTTACGTGGATATTCCTAAAACAGTTCGTGAAACAATTAAAGGAATTGGCTATACTCGTGCAAAGTACGGATTTGATGCTGAAACTTGTGCAGTATTAACATCTATCGATGAGCAGTCAGCTGATATCGCTGCTGGTGTAGACCAAGCGTTAGAAGCACGTGAAGGTCAAATGTCAGATGAAGAAATCGAAGCAATTGGAGCTGGAGACCAAGGGTTAATGTTTGGTTATGCATGTAACGAAACAAAAGAATTAATGCCTCTTCCAATTTCATTAGCTCATAAACTTGCTCGCCGTCTAACAGAAGTACGTAAAGAAGAAATTCTTCCTTACCTTCGTCCGGATGGTAAAACACAAGTAACAGTTGAATATGATGAAAACAACAAACCTGTTCGCATCGATACGATTGTTATTTCAACTCAGCACCACCCAGAAGTAACGTTAGAGCAAATTCAACGTAACTTAAAAGAATATGTTATTAATCCAGTTGTTCCAAACGAGTTAATTGACGAAAATACAAAGTATTTTATTAACCCAACAGGACGTTTCGTAATCGGCGGTCCTCAAGGAGATGCTGGTTTAACTGGTCGTAAAATTATCGTAGATACTTACGGCGGATATGCTCGTCACGGCGGCGGTGCATTCTCTGGTAAGGACGCGACAAAAGTAGACCGCTCAGCAGCTTATGCAGCTCGTTATGTTGCGAAAAACATTGTAGCAGCTGATCTTGCTGATAAATGTGAAGTACAATTAGCATATGCAATTGGTGTTGCACAACCAGTATCTATTTCAATTGATACATTCGGTACAGGAAAAGTTTCTGAAGAAGTACTAGTAGATGTAGTACGCAAAAACTTTGACTTACGTCCAGCAGGCATCATTAAAATGCTTGATTTACGTCGCCCAATTTATAAGCAAACAGCAGCTTACGGTCACTTTGGTCGTACAGATGTTGAGCTTCCTTGGGAGTTCACAGACAAAGCTGAAGCATTAAAAACTCAAGCTTTAGCTAAATAATAAAAAAATCTCCGTTTTTACGGAGATTTTTTTTATGCCCATTGAATCCCTTCAGCAGATTTTTCTACGACCATTTCATATTCTGAAAGCAAATGCTGAAAAATGGCATCCCATGACTGAGTCAGAGCATAGTGTCTCGCTGCATGGCCAAAGTGAAGCCGCTGGTGCAAATCATCGAGTAAACCTGCAATAGCCGAACTGAATTCTTCTAAGGAGTCAGGTTTGCAAAGGTAGCCGTTTCGCCCGTGCTGAACCATCTGTTTAACGCCTCCAGCATTTGCTGCTATCACAGGAGTTCCAGAAGCAAGAGACTCCAGTACAACATTTCCGAACGTTTCTGTTTCTGAAGGAAAAACAAACAAATCAGATGATGAATAGATATGAGCAAGTTGTTTACCTTCAAGAAAACCTGTAAATGTCATATGCTCAGATGCTTGCTGCTGCATTTGTTCTTTTAAAGGACCGTCTCCTACAATAAGCCAGTGAATTTGATGACGGATATGATCAGGTAGAGATCGTGCGATTTTAAGCAAAAAATCAGCGTTTTTTTCTTTAGCTAATCTTCCTACATACGTTAAAATGTAGGGTTTTTTAATATTATATTTAATACGAATATCAAAGCGGTCATAGTGGGGGTGAAATAATTTGTGATTTACCCCTCGCGACCAAATAGCTACGTTTTGAAACCCTTGTTCTTCTAGCTGCTGTTTGGTCACTTCAGAGGGAGCAAATATTTTTTGCACAGGTTTATAAAACCACTTCATATATTTTTGCAGCGGTACACGCATTTTTTCAAGTTCATAATGAGATAAATAATCATCAAAATTGGTATGATAAGAGCCGACAAGAGGAACACCTAACCTTTTCCCATAATAGGAGCCGCAAAGCCCCATTGTAAAAGGAGTGGCTAAATGAATAAGAGAAGGGTTGAATTCCTGCAGCTGCTTTTTGATTTTTAGAACGTTTGGCAATGAAAAGCGGCTGTTTGGATAAAGGAAAAACGGCATGCTAGGCGAACGATGAACATACGTTGAAAATGAACGGTCATGAGCAAATTCAGGAGCAAATACTTGGATGGGAATCTGCTTTGATTTGACATACTGAGTAAATTGATAAAGTGTTTTAGCAGCTCCGTTAACTTCAGGAGCAAATGTATCCGTAAATAAAGCGATTCTCATGAGTACTCCTCCTATCAGTTAGGTTAAAAAGATGTTCAGTGAAACAGCACCTGAAAAGATGCCCAGTATCAGGCCTACCATGACATCCGTCGGATAGTGCAGACCGAGATAAATTCTTGAAATTCCTACCGTTACTGCAAGCGGCAAAAGAACGGCAGTGAAGGCTGGATAAGCAATCATAAGAGGGGTAACCAACGAAAAAATAGCTGTTGTATGCCCTGATGGGAATGAATGATCTTTTAATGGATTTTCTAATACTTTTGTATGTTTTAATTGAATATACGGTCGTTGTCTCGGATATAGTTTTTTAGCAATGGCGACAGGAATATGGCTAACAGCTAGAGAAAACGCGCAAGCGTAAGCTACGGACGAAGGATGCAGAAATAGCAGCAAGCACGCTATTACAATGGTGAACGTGGCTCCGCCGACGTGAGTTAGCAAACGTAAAAATCTATTTAAGTGCTTTCGGTCAAAATGTTGGTTTACACTTTTGAATAATCGGCATTCGGCATCGTATACATACTGAATTAATTTGGCTTTCATAAAGTCGCTCCCTTTTTAATAAATACGTCTTTATTATTCAGTTTAATCCTTAATTGTGGAGGCAGTACTAAAACGATGTAAATTAATATGGAAATTTCTTTACAATTGTGGAGAGAATAGAACATGATTAGAGAGTTTGTGGAGATACTAAAAAAATTCCCTCAGTATGACTTTCTGAGGGAACGTTTCCTTTATAATGAAGAATCAGATTTCTTAATAGATTTATAATACTGCCCTTTTTCTACATATTCTGTACGAATGCGCTGCATATCTTTTAAATCTTCTTCAGTCAGAGTGCGAATCACTTTAGCGGGTCGGCCGAGTGCAAGGGTATTAGGCGGGATTTTTTTGCCGGGAGGTACTAAGCTTCCAGCACCGATAAAAGCACCTTCACCAATTTCCGCGCCGTCTAAAATAATAGAACCCATGCCAATGAGCGCGCGTTTGCGGATGATGGAGCTATGCAAAATGACCTGGTGCCCTATTGTCACATCATCCTCAATAAGCAAAGGAGCATTTGGGCTTTGGTGGAGTGTTGACTGATCTTGGATATTTACTCGTTTACCGATAATAGTAGGTGAAACATCTCCTCTAATAACAGTGTTAAACCAAATGCTGCTTTCTTCACCAATGGTGACATCTCCAGTAATGGTGACATAATCTGCGATAAAGCAGCTGGGTGCAATGGTAGGCATTTTTTCTTTATACGGATAAATCATCAAATCATCTCCCTTTATTAGTTGAAAAAAAGTAGTAAATCTTCTAATGTAAGTGTACAAAGGTTTTTTAAGCAGGTAAACAAAAAAAGGAAGAAGGAGTAACTCAAATGCATAAATGGGAAGCAGTAAATCCAAAAGGCGTTATTGTCATGGTCCATGGAGCAGCGGAGCATCACGGACGCTATCGCTGGCTGATTGAGATGTGGCGTTCAGTTGGAATGCACGTAATTATGGGAGACCTTCCTGGCCAAGGCTTAACAACGAGAAGAAGAGGACATATCCTATCCTTTGATGAATATGTATATGAAGTAGAAGAATGGGTACGTGAAGCGCAAAAATATGATTTGCCTATTTTCCTTTTAGGGCACAGTATGGGAGGATTGGCAGTTATTCGTACGCTGCAGACAAAAAATCTCCCTATATGGGGTGCGATTCTTTCCTCTCCTTGTCTAGGATTAAAAGAGCAAGTACCAGCGTATTTGGATATGTTATCTAAAGGATTAAATAAAGTCATGCCGAACAAACTTTTTGATTTGGGTCTCACTGTTGAAAAAGCAACAAGAAACCAAGAAGTTCGAGATGAAGATGAAAACGACTCACTTTACGTTACAAAAGTTTCTGTAAGATGGTATCGAGAATTGATTCAAGCTGTTAACTTAGCTTTTAAAGATATCGACCGATTGCCTGACGTTCCGCTTCTTGTGATGCAGGCAGGAGAAGATAAAATTATTGAAAAATTGATTGTTAGACAGTGGTTTGATGAAATAGAATTAAGTGAAAAAATTTACAAAGAATGGTCTCAGTTGTATCACGAAATCTTTAATGAGCCTGAAAGAGAATACGTTTTTACATATGCGAAAAGTTTTGTTGATCTTCACATTTAATGAGTGTTGTAAGAAATTGAGGTGAAAATAAATGAAGATTCCGTCTCATCCTATTTCATTAATGAGAAAAATTTATCGAGAAGTGTTTCCTGTCGTTCATCATGAGCTCAATCATTGGCGCGAACGTGCAAAAGAGATCCCTAATAAAGAATTGCGTACCCAAGCATTAGCAAGTATCGATACAAAAACTTTTCATTGTGAAGGAGGCGGCATCCTATCGATTTTAGCGAAAGAAAACATGATTGAATGCGTAAAATTCATTGTTGCTTACCAAACAATCAGCGATTACTTAGATAACTTATGTGACCGCAGCAATTCGCTCGACCCTAAAGATTTTGCAGCCTTACATGAATCGATGCCAGATGCGTTGACTCCTCATGCAGCTCTTGGCGACTACTATCGTTTTCGAGAGGATAAAGACGACGGAGGATACTTAGCTGAACTTGTCCAGACTTGTCAGCAGTCCTTGCGAAAAGCTTGTAATTATCATATAGTCTCTTCACATTTATTAGAACTAGCTACTTATTATTGTGATTTGCAAATACATAAGCATGTTGAAATCAAGGAAAGAGTTCCACGATTAGAGAATTGGTTCGATGCTCATCGGCACAGTGTTCCTGAAATGGAGTGGTATGAATTTTCAGCGTGCTCTGGTTCAACGTTAGGCATTTTTTGCTTAGTCGCTTACAGTTTTCAAGAAGAGATGACCGAAGAAATGACACAGAAAATAAAAGCGGGATATTTCCCTTATATTCAAGGCTTACATATTTTACTGGATTATTTAATTGACCAAGAGGAAGATAAGGTCGGAGGAGATTTGAACTTTTGTTTTTATTATCCTCATTATCAGCAAATGATGGATCGCTTTTTGCATTTTGTCGTAAAAGCGGATGAATATGCTAAAAACCTTCCGGATTATCACTTTCACTGCTTTATCTATAAAGGACTCTTAGGCGTTTATCTATCGGATCAAAAGGTGCGGGCACAAAAACAAGTTCATGTGAATGCACGTAGACTAATAAAAGCGGGAGGAGCACTCAGCTACTTTTTCTATATCAACGGACGTTTGTACCGAATGTTAAAAAGATAAGCCATACGCGGCTTATCTTTTTTCAATAGCAATGATGAACGGAGGATTATTTTGCTGATTCATGAAGCGATATTGTAAAACATGGACGTCTTTTTGATCAAGACTTTGGACAAATGTTAATAAATCGTCTCTTTCTTGTTTTCCTTGATCGTGTCCATGATAAATAACGAGCACAATCACTCCTTCAGGGGCTAGCAAATCAAGCAACTGTTCAATTGCAGAGATTGTTGTTTCAGAAGTGGTAACGATGTCTTTATCTCCACCTGGCAAATAACCTAAATTAAAGACAGCGCCCGTGACTCGTCCATTAATAGAATGAGGAAGCATGTTTATATTGCTGTGGCTTTCTTGGATAAGCGTTACTCTGTTTTCTAGGTTATGTTCTGTCAGACGCTGCTGAGTTGTTTGAATTGCTTGGGTTTGAATATCAAATCCATACACATGACCTTTATCTCCGACTAAGTTAGCTAAGAACAGTGTGTCATGTCCATTTCCTGCTGTAGCATCAATCGCGATATCTCCTTCGGCCACAGCATTAGTAAGCAGCGTGCGGGCAAAGGGTAAGATACGTTCTATTTTCATCTTTCCATCAACTCTTTTTTGTAATATTTTCCTTGAAAGCTTTGGCGACGTTCGAGCTCTTGGTCAATGGCATTTAATACGCTCCACTTATTCACGCTCCACATCGGTCCAATCATGAGGTCTATCGGTCCATCACCTGTAATACGATGAACAATCATCTTAGGAGGAATCACTTCAAGCTGATCGCATACAAGTTTTACGTATTCTTCAAATGAAAGAAATTCAACAAGGCCTTTTTCATACTGTTTGACCATAGGAGTTCCTTTTAGCAAATGAAGCAGGTGAATCTTAACTCCTTGAACGTCCAATTTTGCTACTTCACGTATCGTTTCCATCATCATATCAGGTGTTTCTAAAGGCAAGCCGTTAATGATGTGAGAACAAACGCGAATACCGTGTTTTCGAAGCTTTGCTACACCATCTATATAGCATTGATGATCATGTGCCCGGTTGATAAGCAGTGAAGTTCGTTCGTGAACCGTTTGTAGTCCAAGTTCTATCCATAGATAAGTTCGTTCATTTAATTCAGCCAAATACTCCACCACATCGTCGGGAAGACAGTCAGGGCGAGTGGCGATAGAAAGTCCAACAACTCCGGGAAGCTTTAAGACGGCTTCATACTTTTCACGAAGCTCCTTGACAGGGGCATGAGTGTTAGTGAATGCCTGAAAGTAAGCAACGTATTTTCCATCTTTCCATTTATGATGCATTTTTTCCCGAATTTCATTAAATTGTGTGACAAGATCATCCGCTCTATTCCCGGCAAAGTCTCCTGAACCAGCAGCGCTGCAAAACGTACAGCCGCCGTGAGCTACCGTGCCGTCTCTGTTTGGACAATCAAATCCTCCATCTAAGGCTACTTTAAATACCTTATGGCCAAAGTGGTTACGTAAGTGATAGTTCCACGTATGATAACGTTTGTTTTCAGCTTTATACGGAAATGGGTTTGTCTGATTCAAATCAGCAACCTCCTTTTTACATGCAATATACATCAACAAATTGTATCAAAAACGTGAAAAAGTGCCAAACAAATTTAAGGATGCTTATATTTAACAGGTTCTTTTTGTCGTAAACGAGAGTAAAGTTGCGCAAAATAAAACCGAAATGAACGAATAGGAGGAATAGAGAATGACAACTCGTCAAGCAGTGGATCAACTTATGCAGCAGTGTGAAGATGCTATTCGCTTTGGACAAGGTCAGTTACAGGAAGGCATGAAGCAAGAACATTATAATGACACTGAATATACAAAAGCACAAGAAAAATTAGAAAATGCTTATAAAGAGATCGAGGAATTTTCCCACAGTGCAAATGCACAGCAAAGAGAGCAGCTATATCGCATGCGCCTACAAGTTCAGCAGCTGCAAAATAAATTGATCACAACTCAGCATTAAGGAGAGGATTTTATGGCAACTCGTTCAAATCAAAATAACCCGGAACAAAAAACAAAAAATGGTGTCAACAGCAACGATATTGAGCTAGGAAAAGACTTTGATCCGGTAAAAGAATTAAAAGCACGAAACAGCAAGCGTGCACAGCCGGTTCGTTCGAAGCAAAAATAAATCGTAAAAAGGTGATTTTGCATGATATTGTCATGTGAAATCACCTTTTTAAATAGTCAGCGAATTTCAAATAAATTGTCTATATGTAAAAGCATTGCGAACCCCTTAAGAAAAGACTAGAATGTACGTTGGCATTCAAATAGATAGGGGGGAGATCAATGCCCAAATCACTTTGGTTTTTGATTATTGGTATGCTTGTAAACGTAACGGGAGCTTCATTTTTATGGCCTCTCAATACAATTTATATAAATGAACATTTAGGAAAGTCGTTATCCGTTGCAGGAGTAGTTCTTATGTTGAATTCTGCTGCAAGCGTAGTGGGGAATTTGCTCGGGGGAACACTTTTTGACAAAATTGGAGGATATAAATCCATTTTATCAGGAATTATTATTACCCTTATTGCATTAGTGGGACTGGTGTTTTTCCATGGTTGGCCTACATACGTTGTCCTCTTGGTTATTGTAGGGTTTGGATCTGGTATTGTGTTTCCATCTATGTATGCAATGGCAGGCTCTGTTTGGCCGCAAGGCGGAAGAAAAGCATTTAATGCGATGTACGTTGCTCAAAATGCAGGAGTGGCTATTGGCGCGGCAGTAGGAGGCGTTGTGGCGTCTTATTCATTTACGTATATTTTTTTAGCTAATACACTTTTATACGTTATTTTTCTGCTTATTGCTATTTTTTCATATCGTCATATTTCGGTTACAGTTGGGCAAACGAATGTCCTTAATGAAGCCGGTAGTATTAAGCATAGAACGAAGCTGACGGCCCTTCTTATTTTATGTACAGGGTACGTATTATGCTGGGTCGCGTATGTGCAGTGGCAAACAACGATTGCTACGCATACGCGTGAGCTGAATATACCTCTTTCTAGCTACAGTTTGCTTTGGACGATTAACGGCATTTTAATTGTAGTCGGTCAGCCTTTGATTGTGCCTATTATTCAAAAAGTAGCAAAGACATTAAAAGTGCAAGTTCTGATTGGGACGGTTATTTTTGTGGCTTCTTTCATCATCGTGGTGAATGCAACGACATTTCCGCAGTTCTTAACAGCCATGGTTGTGTTAACAATCGGAGAAATGTTCGTTTGGCCAGCAATTCCAGCTGTTGCAAGTCAGTTAGCTCCATCCGGAAAAGAAGGGTTTTATCAAGGCGTAGTTAACAGTATGGCTACTGCAGGTAAAATGATTGGCCCTCTCTTTGGAGGCGTTATTTTTGATATGTTTAATATGTCTACGCTGTGTTATTTATTAATTGCGCTATTGTTATTTAGCATGTGTACAACATGGATATACGATTATAAATTAAAAGAAAAACGTCAGCGTTCACTAACCATCTCTAAATAAATAGAGGTGGTTTTATTTTTGACTGTTAAATAAACGTAGGAATGTCTTTAGTATTCCTTTAATAATATAGTAAGAGTCGTGACAAGCAAAGAAAGGAGTATATACCTGCAAATATGTAAGCGTTTTCTAATTATGTGACTTCATGGGGGGCTAAACATGCTTAGTATGATTGGATTAATTGGAGGATTATTGTTACTCATTGTATTAACGATGAGAGGCATGAATTTATTTATAGCAGGTCCACTCAGTGCTTTAGTTGTTGCTTTAACAAGTGGCATGCCTTTATTTCCACAGCTTGTTAAAGAAGAAGAAGCAAATTTTGTTGGGAATTACATGTCTGGTTTCACAGGTTTTATTGCTTCTTGGTATTTAATGTTTCTATTGGGCGCAGTTTTTGGAAAAGTGATGGAAGACAGCGGGGCTGCTGATAGTGTTTCACGTTGGATTGTCAGTAAACTTGGGATGAAAAGAGCGGTGTTGGCGATTGTACTTGCCTGTGCTGTCTTAACATACGGGGGAGTCAGCCTGTTTGTAGTGGCATTCTCTGTCTATCCAATGGCTTTGAGCCTATTCAAACAAGCCGATTTACCGAGGCGGTTTATTCCTGCTGCTTTAGCGTTTGGTTCCGTTACATTTACGATGACTTCGGCTGGGTCGCCTGAAATCCAAAACTGGATTCCAATTGAATATTTGAAGACTAGTCCATATGCAGGATGGGAAGTTAGTTTAATTGTAGCAGTAGTGATGGCTGTATTCGGCTACTGGTGGTTAAAGCGCTTGATTTCAAAAGCAGTTAAAAATGGAGAGCGTTTTATATCGCGCGAGAAAGACCCAGTAGTAACAGAAGGTCAGTCTTTGCCTAATCCGCTGTTAAGCTTGCTTCCGCTTGTTGTCGTGCTTATTATTTCTTTTGCGCTTCATAAGCCACTTCAGCAATCTGCTTTGATTGTCGCACTTTTAAGTGGCATCATTGTTACCTACATTGTAAACCGAAAATACTTTAAAGGGTTTTGGAATGCAGCTTCAGAAGGAACGCTGGGGGCGTTAATTGCTATTGGGAATACAGCTGCTGTCGTAGGTTTTGGAGGAGTGGCCAAGGCGGTTCCTGCGTTTGGAGTGGCTGTAGATGCCATGACGCATATTCCAGGAAGTCCGTTAATCGGGGGAGCTATTGCCGTGAGTGTTATCGCAGGGATGACAGGTTCGGCTTCAGGAGGTCAGGCGATTGCTTTGCCGATTTTAGCACCTCACTATCTTGATGCTGGTGTAAATCCAGAAGCTCTTCATCGTGTAGTGGCTATTTCTTCTGGAGTGTTAGATTCCTTGCCTCATAATGGTTACGTGGTCACAACGATTAATTCTATTTGTGGAGAAACTCATAAAGATGCCTATGGATCGGTTGCAGCGATGACGGTGATTGTTCCGCTTGTCGGTCTTGTGCTTGCGATTATTCTGTTTTCTTTTGGACTTGGCATTTAATAATAGCAGCTAAAGAAAGTAGAGAGCGTACCCTAGTACGCTCTCTTTTTTTGTGTGGCGTTGCACGTATGTTTTTGAGAGAAGTTGTTTATATATAAGAATAAAAGAGAAGATTTGGCAACAAAGCAGTGCTGCAGCGTAGAAACTTTTACAAAATCCGTTGAACAACTTGCAGTTTGCGAACATATTATTTACAATACAAGGTAGTATGATGTAAAAACTATGATAAGGAATAGTAGTGAACGAAGCGAGCTAAGAGAGCTGACGGTTGGTGCGAGTCAGCAAACGAGCGTTCATGAACTCACCTTGGAGTTGTAAATGTGAAGTAAAGTAACATTTACCGTCTATCCGCGTTAAGGAAAATGAGTGAGTACATAATTGTGCTAATTTGGGTGGTACCGCGGGAAGTTTATTCAACCTCTCGTCCCTTTGTTTGAGGGATGAGGGGTTTTTTAGTTTAATTAAATACAGCTGGAGCGTACAAGGAGGATTATGTATGGCTTTTAATCATGAAAAGATCGAACAAAAATGGCAAAAAGTTTGGGAAGAAAATAAAACATTTAGAACAACAGAAGACGAAGGAAAGCGTAAATTTTACGCATTAGATATGTTCCCTTATCCATCTGGAGCGGGTTTACACGTTGGGCATCCAGAAGGTTATACAGCAACGGATATTTTATCTCGAATGAAGCGTATGCAAGGATACAATGTACTTCATCCGATGGGATGGGATGCATTCGGGCTACCTGCTGAACAGTATGCATTGGATACAGGAAACGATCCGGCTGAATTCACTGAACTTAACATTAATAATTTCCGTCGTCAAATCAAATCGTTAGGTTTCTCTTATGATTGGGAACGTGAAATTAATACGACTGATCCAAACTACTATAAATGGACGCAGTGGATTTTCTTACAGCTATATAAAAAGGGCTTAGCTTATGTAGATGAAGTAGCTGTTAACTGGTGCCCTGCTCTAGGAACGGTACTTGCGAACGAAGAAGTTATTGATGGCAAAAGTGAGCGTGGAGGACACCCGGTAGAGCGCCGCCCAATGAAGCAGTGGATGCTTAAAATCACAGCTTATGCAGATCGCTTACTAGAAGATTTAGATGAGCTTGATTGGCCAGAAAGTATTAAAGAAATGCAGCGCAACTGGATTGGTCGCTCGGAAGGAGCTCACGTTCACTTCACAATCGATGGATACGACGAAACATTTACTGTATTCACAACGCGTCCTGATACGCTATTTGGTGCAACGTATGCTGTTTTAGCACCTGAACATCCGTTTGTAGAAAAAATTACAACAGCCGAACAAAAAGAAGCAGTAGAAGCGTATTTAGATCAAATTAAAAGCAAAAGCGATTTAGAACGTACAGACTTAGCAAAAGACAAAACAGGTGTATTCACTGGTGCTTATGCGATTAACCCTGTAAATGGCGAGAAAATGCCAATTTGGATTGCTGACTATGTTTTAATGAGCTATGGCACAGGTGCAATTATGGCTGTTCCGGCTCATGATGATCGCGATTATGAATTTGCGGTTAAATTTAAACTGCCGATTAAAGAAGTAGTAGCGGGCGGAGACGTTTCAAAAGAAGCTTATACAGGCGACGGCGAGCATGTTAATTCAGACTTCTTAAATGGTCTAGATAAAGAAGAAGCAATTTCAAATATGATTGAGTGGCTTCAAGCAAATGAAAAAGGTGAAAAACAAGTAACATACCGTCTGCGTGACTGGTTATTCAGCCGCCAGCGCTACTGGGGTGAACCAATTCCTGTTATTCACTGGGAAGATGGCACAACAACTGCAGTGCCTGAAGATCAGCTTCCGCTTGTGTTACCAAAAACGTCTGAAATCAAACCATCAGGTACAGGAGAATCTCCTTTAGCAAATATTGATGAATGGGTGAACGTTGTAGATCCGGAAACGGGCAAAAAAGGGCGCCGCGAAACAAATACAATGCCTCAATGGGCAGGCAGCTGCTGGTATTACTTACGCTACATTGATCCAACAAACAGTGAAGCGTTAGCAGATGCAGATAAATTAAAAGAATGGTTGCCGGTTGATATTTATATCGGTGGAGCTGAACACGCTGTTCTTCACTTATTGTATGCTCGTTTCTGGCATAAGTTTTTATATGATATTGGCGTAGTTCCAACAAAAGAGCCGTTCCAAAAACTGTTTAACCAAGGTATGATTCTTGGAGAAAACAATGAAAAAATGAGTAAGTCAAAAGGTAACGTTGTAAACCCAGACGAAATCGTAGAGAGCCACGGCGCAGACACGCTTCGCCTTTACGAAATGTTTATGGGACCTTTAGATGCATCAATCGCTTGGTCAACAAAAGGGCTTGATGGTGCGCGCCGTTTCTTAGATCGTGTATGGCGTTTACTTGTTGAAGATAATGGTGAATTAAGCAGCAAGGTTCAAGAAAGCAATGATACTACACTTGAACGCGTGTATCACCAAACGGTGAAAAAAGTAACGGAAGATTACGAAGGTCTTCGTTTTAATACAGGTATCTCTCAACTAATGGTATTCATTAACGACGCATACAAAGTTGACGTGCTGCCAAAACAATATGTAGAAGGGTTTGTGAAGCTATTAGCACCAATTTGTCCTCATACGACCGAGGAATTATGGAGCAAACTAGGTCACGAAGATACCATTTCATATGAGGCTTGGCCTGCGTTTGACGAAGCAAAACTTGTAGATGATGAAGTGGAGATTGTCGTTCAAATTAACGGTAAAGTACGTGCAAAAGTAAACGTACCTGCTGAGGCATCTCGTGAAGAACTTCAAGATATTGCAATGGCTAATGAAGACGTTCAAGAGTTCATTGAAGGTAAGACAGTGCGCAAAGTGATTGCTGTGCCTGGTAAATTAGTAAACATCGTAGCTAATTAATTATTGATGTAGAACAGAACCCCTGACTAAAGAGCAGTCAGGGGTTCTGTTCTAGACTTAAGCGCCTGATGTCGACATCAGGCGCTTATTCAAAACTTTGAAGTTGTATCAATGATTCGAAAAGCTTAGGCATGTTACTGCTTAAGCTTTTTTATTTAGTGGCATAAAGGTATTTGAATTTGCTACAATAGCGATAGCAAGCTGAATGAAAGAATAGAGAGGGATGACAAAGATGGAAGAAGTAAAAGTAATTACGCCTGAAGAGCTTCAAAAACGCGTTGAAAATGGAGAAGAACTTCATTTAGTTGACGTGCGTGAAGATGAGGAAGTAGCAGAAGGAATGATTCCAACTGCTAAACACATTCGCATGAATGATATTCCAACTAATGTGGATTATTTCGATAAAGACAAAGAATATATTTTCATTTGCCGTTCTGGCCGCCGCAGTGAAAACGTATGTTACTACCTTCAAGAACAAGGATATAAAGTAACAAATATGGTTGGCGGCATGTTAGAATGGGAAGGAAAAACGGTTAATAAATAAGAAAAAAGCGCCTTTGGCAGGCGCTTTTTTCTTTTTAAATTAAACTTCTACATCTGCCTAAACTGATAGTAAGAAAATAAATGATGACTAAATCTATAAAAGTCTTCATAAAAATAGAGGTAGGAAGAAGTTAAAAATCAGTATAAAAACCATCATCGAGAGAAACAGTCCATTCTGATTGAAACAAATTTGATAGGACAAGGTGGTAGAAGCTGTGATACAAGTGAAAATGTTTGATAAAGAGCATGAAAAAGATTTAGAGTTTGCGGTGAATCGATTTTTACGGAAATTAGAAGATGAAGATGTCGTGGATATTAAGTACCAAGTGACAGTGGATGTCGATCGTGATGAGCAGGTGTACTGCTTTTCAGCCATGGTTATGTATAAAGCCTAGCATATTATGCTAGGCTTGTTGCAAATTCTCCTGCATTACTGCCAGCTAAACGGCCTGTTACAAGAGCAGAAGTGATATTGTATCCTCCAGTGTATCCGTGAATATCAAGAATTTCCCCGCAGAAGTAAAGGCCTTGCATAAATTTCGAAGACATTTCTTTCGGGTGAATTTCTTTAACTGATACGCCGCCTCCTGTGACGAATGCTTTCTCTAAAGAAAGTGTGCCGTTTACAGCAAATTCAAATCGTTTGCACAGTCTTGAAAACTCTCTCAGTTTCTCATGATGAAGCTGTCCCGCTAGCGCTTGGCTATCAATAGTTGCTTGCTCAAGTAAAAATAATAGATAGCGTTCAGATACAAAACCTTTTAAAACATTTTTAATCGCTTTTTTCGGCTCTTCTTTTGTCATTTTGGCTAATTTTTGACAAATCTCTTCTTCATTTTGACTAGGAAATAAATCAAGAGACATTTGAACAGTATTGCTTTTTTGTTTCTTTAACTCTTTAACAACATATTGGCTGCAGCGGAGAGCGGCGGGACCAGAAATGCCAAAGTGAGTGAAAATCATATCCATTTGATGAGTAATGACAGGCTTGCCTTTTTTATTAAGTACGCTTAGTCCCACGTTGCGAAGCGATAGACCTTGAAGCGTTTTAGTTTTAATAAACCGTTCGCTAGATGTAATAGGAACTTCTGTTGGATAAAGTTCGGTAATTTTATGCCCCGCATCTTTTGCCCATTGATAACCGTCTCCTGTCGAACCTGTATGAGGCACTGATTTTCCACCTACTGCAATCACAGCGCTTTTCGTTTGGATTGCTTCCCCGTTTTGAAGCACAACTTCTTTGACGGTGTTATTCTCATAGTTTACGCGTTTAACGGCTGTATTGGTGCGAATTGTCACACGAAGACGGCGAAGTTCGCTAATTAGTGCATCAACAACGGATTGAGCTTTATTGCTGACCGGAAACATACGCCCGTGATCTTCTTCTTTTAATTTAATTCCAAGACCTTCAAAATAGGAGATGATATCTTCGTTATTAAAAACAGAAAACGCACTGTATAAAAAGCGTCCGTTTCCTGGAATGTGTTTAATAAGTTCATCAATTGGAAGGCGGTTTGTTACATTACAGCGCCCGCCTCCAGAAATGGCAAGCTTTCTTCCGAGTTTATTGCCTTTATCAATTAATAATACGTTTGCACCTGCCTCACCAGCTGCAATCGATGCCATCAAACCAGAAGGTCCCCCTCCGATTACGACTACATCATATATCATATTTTCACCAACCTGTCTATTCTTAAAAAATTTTAGTTTGTTCACTGACAAATCTCTCAACATTGGATAAAATGGGCTATAGTCTTTGTTTTTTAGTTTGTTGATGAGTGCGAGTGAGTATAAGACCTTTCTTAGTGTATACTGTCACTTGCTTCTTTTCAATTCTATCATTATTATCAGTATGTAACATTAAGTATCGGAGGCAAACGTATGTCTGATTCAAAATTGTTAAGAGGGACCTTTGTGCTAACGCTCGGCACCTATGTATCCCGAATCTTGGGAATGATTTATTTATTTCCATTTGCGATCCTTGTTGGAACCGTAGGGGGAGCACTGTTTGGTTACGGATATAACCAATATGCTATTTATTTAAGTATTGCTACAGCCGGTATGCCAATGGCCGTATCGAAATTTGTGTCAAAATATAATGCACTCGGTGATTATTATACGAGTAGAAGAATGTACCGGGCCGGCATGAAATTAATGCTTGTCACAGGAATACTTGCATTTTTACTTTTATATTCATTAGCTCCCGTTATGTCTAGAATTACACTGGGAGGTTCTGATTTAAATAACTCTCTAGAAGATGTAGTAATGGTTATGCGAATGGTGAGTGTCGCGTTAATTGTAGTACCGATGATGAGTTTAATGCGAGGATTTTTCCAGGGGCATCAGTCTATGGGGCCAACGGCTGTTTCACAAGTAGTTGAACAGCTTGTGCGGGTTGTCTTTTTATTGGCATCCACTTATATTGTCATCAAAGTTGTACATGGGAGTCTTGCATTAGCCGTTGGATTTGCTACGATGGGGGCTTTTGTAGGAGCTCTTGCTGGACTGGCCGTGTTAATTTGGTACTGGAAAAAACGAAAGCCCCATCTCGATAAAATGGTAAACGAGCAGACGGTAACGCCTACGCGTATTTCTACCGTATCTATTTTCAAAGAGCTGCTTACGTATTCATTGCCATATGTATTTGTCAGCTTAGCTATTCCGCTTTATCAGTATGTGGATCAATTCACATTTAACCGTGCGATGGTAGCGGCTGGACAAAAAGAAATAGCGGAGTCAATGAATGGAATTGTTCAGTCTTATGTTCCAAAGCTTGTGATGATTCCTGTCTCATTAGCTACTGCGTTTGGTTTGACTCTTGTACCAACGATTACACGTTCATTTGTGAATAAAGATTATAACGTACTGCAAAAGCAAATTGATCAAACATATCAAACCATTATGTTCCTTGTGCTGCCAGCATCTGTAGGATTAATGGCTTTAGCTGGCCCAGCATATACGTTTTTCTTTGGAACAGATGCATCAGATGCAGGTGGAAATGTCTTGCTTTATTATGCGCCAGTAGCTTTATTGTTCTCATTTTTTACGGTTAATGGAGCTATTTTACAAGGAATCAACAAACAAAAATATGCTGTTTTAAGTCTATTATTTGGGTTGATTGTGAAAATTGTCGTGAACGTTCCATTTATTCTTATGTTCCACGAGATTGGTTCAGTTTTAGCGACAGCGCTAGGCTATATCGTATCTCTTGTTTATATGTTTGCGCTTATTCAAAAACACGCAAAATATAATTACAGTGAGTTTGTAAAACGCTCTGTGCTCATTCTTATTTTTGTTGCAATTATGGGAATCAGTGTAAAAATTGTCGCAGCAGTGATTGGCCTGTTTACAACAACGGGACGATTTTCTGCCACTGTTATTACGATTGTAGGAGCAGCAGTAGGCGGACTTATTTACTTTATTATTACCTACCGTTCAAGCCTGCTTGAGAAAGTAATGGGAGCGAGGGTAACAGGTGCAATTGAACGAAAAATACTGCGCCGAAATAAACAGCGCAGTGCATAAGAAGATGACTCGTCAGAGTCATCTTCTTTTCAAAAAAAGGAGGATATTACATGCGTTTGGATAAATTGCTTTCTACCATTGGGTACGGAAGTCGAAAAGAAGTTAAAGGTCTTTTAAAGACGGGAGCTGTTAAGGTAGATGGTACAGCAGTTAAAGATGCTAAAGTACACGTTAATCCAGATGAACAAGAAATAACTGTGCATGGCGAAGCCGTTTCTTATCGAGAATTTGTTTACTTTATGCTTCATAAGCCGCAAGGTGTCATATCAGCGACGGAAGATTCTCTTCATGAAACAGTAGTGGACTTACTAGAAATTGACGATGCTGTGTATGACCCATTTCCGGTAGGGCGTTTAGACAAAGATACAGAAGGGCTCTTGCTACTGACAAACGACGGTCAGCTTGCGCATCAGCTGCTGTCTCCTAAAAAGCACGTTCCTAAAACGTATTTTGCAAAAATTAATGCACCGGTGACTGAAGAAGATGCTGAAGCATTTAGACAAGGCGTTACGCTTGATGATGGCTACGTAACAAAATCAGCAGAATTAAAGATACTAAAGAGCGGTGTGGAATCAGAGATTGAATTAACGATCGTTGAAGGGAAATTTCATCAAGTGAAGCGTATGTTTGAAGCAAGAGGAAAAAAAGTAACGTATTTAAAACGTTTATCTATGGGAGCTTTGCTATTAGATGAGTCGTTAGGTTTAGGAGAGTACAGGGAGTTAACGGAAGAAGAACTAGCTTTATTGCAGAAATCCAATGCCTAAGAAGAGGCGAAAGAAAAAGGAACCTAAGTCTAAAATGGTTCCTTTTTTTGTCCACTTTGTTAGACAAGTGAAACATTTCACGTTAAAGCACTTAAACGAGTACCAACTCTGCTTGACGTGCAAATGGAGCGGGGGACTATGCACTCGTCCAAGTCTTGACTTTCTACTGCGTAGAATTTTATCTCTATATATAAATCACTTACTACCCTTGAAATAAACTTACTAGGATGACATCTTGACCTTCTTTTGCGTAGTCGTCCATGTACCGCGACTTGGGCTGCGAACTAAATCATTATATGCTAACACATTCAAGTCACGCTGAATGGTTCTTGGTGTAATACCAAATTCGTCTACGAGCTCTTGCGTTGTAACTGTTCCATTTTTACAAATGAACATATAGACCGATTTGATACGAGTTAGCATTCGATTAGTTGAAGGTTTCAAAAAACCACTTCCTTATTCGTTTTTCGTAAGGCACAACTTCTTTATAACTCTGAGATGTCAAGCACTATTTCAGTCCTTATACTTATTGTACACAAAATCGACAGAAAAATAAAAGAGAAAACGCAAATTAACACAATATTTACAAAAAATGATATAAATATGTAATCCTTTCGTAACATCTCCTTCTTCTATTTGCACATTTTTTATAGTATATGTAAACAATAAACAAATAGAATCCGTTTTTATTGATTGTGCCTACAAATTATTTCCCGGAATTTTGGCTCTATAAACCTTTGATATGAAGGGAAAGAGACAGTTATTTCTTTCTATATAAAGGTATGATAAAGTTAAATTTACCAATAGTAATGATAGACATAATCTGTAAAAACAGGTAAAGGAGATAAGCAGATGACGGCAATTAATTGGAAAGAGGAAGTTCAAAAAAGAGAAGCTGAAATTCTAGCTGAGACACAGCGTTTTCTACAAATTAAAAGTGTTTTGACAAGCACAGAAAAAAAAGAAGAGCCATTTGGACCTGGCATTGCTCAAGCGCTTCACTTTCTTTTAGATAAAGGAAAAAATGATGGGTTTTCGGTCAAGAACGTGGACGGATATGCAGGTCACATTGAAGCAGGAGAAGGGAAAGACCTTCTTGGCATTCTTTGTCACATAGACGTTGTCCCAGAAGGAGACGGGTGGTCGGTTGATCCATACGGCGGTGAAATAAAAGACGGGAAAATTTTTGCTAGAGGAGCCATCGATGACAAAGGCCCGACGATGGCTGCTTATTATGCAATGAAAATTGTGAAAGATTTAGGACTTCCGCTATCTAAACGAGTTCGAATGATTATTGGAACGGATGAAGAAAGCGACTGGAGATGTGTGGATCATTACTTCAAGCATGAAGAGATGCCAACTATGGGGTTTGCACCCGATGCGGATTTTCCTATCATCTATGCTGAAAAAGGCATTACAGATGTAGAAATTCGCCAGCAGCCGATTGAAGGAACAAAGGGAAGCGTTCAGCTCACATCGTTTGCGTCTGGGCGACGATATAATATGGTTCCTGATCTTGCAACAGCAGTTCTTGAATTTCAACGTGAAACGGATATTAAAAATAAGTATGATCAATTTTTAAATGATGAGTCCTTAAAAGGTTCTATAAAAGAAAAGAAGGGGTTGTACACACTTACTCTAGAAGGAGTTTCAGCACATGGTAGTGTTCCTGAAAAGGGGAGAAATGCTGGGCTTACACTTCTTCGCTTTTTACACACACTAGAACTTGATGAACAAGCTAATCAGTTTGTTGGTTATGCAAATGCGTATTTAGTCCAAGATTCACTAGGAGAAAAAATGGGCTTAAATCGTAAAGATGAGGTCACTGGTGATTTAACGATAAATGTTGGAATCATGTCTTATAGTCAAGAAGAAGCGGGACACTTTGGTTTGAACATTCGCTATCCTGTGTCAGCTCATATTGACGACATTATTGATACAATTAAAGCAAAAAGTGAATCTTATCAAATGACTGTCAAACATTTTACAGATTCCAAACCACATCATGTTGATCAGAAACATGAGCTTATTCAAACGCTTCAAAAGGTTTATCAAGAACAAACAAATGAAGAACCTACACTTATTTCAATCGGAGGAGGAACATACGCAAGATCATTAGAAGCGGGTGTGGCATTTGGCCCTCTTTTCCCAGGCCGTGAAGACGTAGCACATGAAAAAGATGAATACGTGGTAATTGAAGATTTGCTTAGTGCAACAGCTATCTATGCACAAGCTATCTACGAATTAACTAAATAAAAAAGCGAACGCCTTTGCGCTCGCTTTTTTATTATTCAAATGAGAACAAATCGCTTGATAAATAGCGTTCACCTGTATCGCAAGCAATACATACGACCACTTGATCAGGAGATAATTTTTTGGCTACCTCGATAGCAGCATAGCACGCAGCGCCAGATGAAGGGCCGACTAAAATTCCTTCTTCAGAAGCCAAGCGTCGCGTAATATCGTAGGCTTGTTCATCTTTAATTTTTAAAATTTCGTCGTAAACATCTACATTAAGCGTATCAGGAATGAATCCAGGGCTTGTTCCTATAAGCTTGTGCTTTCCAGGTCTTCCTCCAGATAATACCGGAGACCCAGCTGGTTCCACAACGTGAACAGTCATATTTGGATAGTTTTCTTTTAGGACTTCACCGGTGCCTGTAATCGTTCCGCCTGTTCCAGCAGTAGCGACAAAAGCAGATAGGTCTTTTCCTAACTCGTTCATTGCCTCGATAATTTCCTTAGCAGTCGTTTTTCGATGAGCGTCAGGGTTTGCATTATTTTTAAACTGCATGGGCATAAATGCGTTTGGAATTTCTTTTGTAAGCTCTTCTGCTTTGCGAATTGCTCCGGGCATTTTCTCATCGCCGGGTGTTAGAACAACTTCAGCGCCATATGCTTTTAACAAGTTGATTCGTTCTTGAGTCATTGTATCTGGCATGACTAAAATAGAGCGATATCCTCTTGCCGCTGCATTCATAGCTAAGCCAATACCTGTATTTCCGCTCGTTGGTTCAATAATAGTAGAATTTTCATTGAGCAAGCCTGCTTTTTCAGCTTCCACAATCATATTAAAAGCAGCACGATCTTTTACACTACGGCTCGGATTAAAAAATTCTAGTTTTAAGTAAACGGATGCTCCATCTGCTGGTTGAAGACGATTCAATTTAACAAGAGGTGTCTCGCCAATCAAATCAGCCATATTATTAACAACTTTCATTTTTCTCATCCTTTTCTTATAAAAATTCTCTGTATTGTTTCTATGATAACACAAATTCTTATTTTTTAAGCACATGACAAATTTTCAGAAAAACCTCTCTATTTTATTCAAAAAACCTTTAAAATAAATCTAATTCTTTTTGAACATAAAAAATTGGGGAAAGATAATGAAAAGAAAAGGAGCGATTTGATGAAAGGTGATAAACATTATTTTATTGGAATCAACGTGCCTGTATCCGTTGCGCATCAGGCAGAAAGTTGGGCAAAGGAATTAACGCCTTTTCCTTTCAAACAAAGGACATACCCTGAGGATTATCATATAACGCTACAATTTTTAGGGTTTGTAGGTAACAAAAAGGAAAAGCTGATTAGCCACTTAAAAGAAGTAGCCTCTCAGCACTCAAGCTTTTCACTGCAGACAGGTCAGTACGATGTGTTTGGTGCGTATAACAAGCCTAGAGTGCTATATGTAAGCCTTAAGCTAAACGATGAGCTTGTGAATCTGCAAAGGGATATACAGGCCGTATGGGAAGACCTAAGCGGCTTATACGAAAAACGTCCTTATCGTCCTCACATTACGATTGCAAAGAAGTGGGGAGGAGAAGCAGGGGTTTTAGGGGAGCAGTTAAAGCAAACGTCAATTGAAGAACAGTTTCAAGTAAGTTCATTTGCCCTTTTTGAAGTTCATCCTGCTAGCAAACCTAAATATAAAAAAATACTATCTTTTTCATTGCAGTCACAGTAGCATATGAACATACAAGTGTGGAGAGGTTATTTAAAAATCACTCTTGTTAAAGGAAAGAAAACGCCGATGATAATAGAGAAACAATCGGTGAACAAAGTTTTAGAGGAATTTTAATTAGGGGATTGATGTAAACGTGGCGCAGCTACTTAAGGTGCAAGATTATATTTCCCGTTATGAAAAAGACGTTTATCACTACACGTCTCAGTTTAATCATTTAAAAAAACATAATTGGAAGCAAGCGAAACAATTGTTTGAAGAAGGACTATTACATGAGCCGCCTGTACAAGAAAAAACAAAAGCTCATCGTTCATTTTTTCAAAAAGCAAAAGAACGATTTACAAGAAAAAAAGAAACGTTTGAAGTGGAAGAAGAGTTCTCTAGCGATAGCATGGAAAATCAAGAACTATTGAGGTTTACGACTCTTCCATCAACAGAGGAAGATTTGAAAATATTGTTTTTAGAAAATGTATTTGATCTTCAAATGAAATGGGCTACATCCACTTTATTTGAGTTCTCACAAGCAGATCGAAAATATTACCATGATGAAGCTCTCCGTTATTTTATTCAGCGCTTTCCCGATACGTATCTCGTGATGTACAAGCCTGTTTTCCTGCTTAATAAAGCTCCAATAGAAGGAGATATCATTATTGTTACTCCAACGGAAACCCTCTGTATTTGTTTGATAGAAACATATAAAAGCGCTGTTTTTCAGTATTCAAAAGAAAACTTTTGGACAGAGTTAAGAGGAAGAGATCGAAAAAAAATATTAAACCCTTTAATTGGGTTAAATCGAACGGAGCAAATTGTCCGAAGCATCTATCGCACTCACGATATCGAACATAACGTAAAGAAAGTATTGCTGAGCAGAAATGGATACATTGATTACGCTGCGGAGCCCTATCAAGTTGAATTTATAGATGCTAGAAAGTATAAAGAGTGGTTTTATGAACTTAGGAAGGCTAAAGCGCCTTTAAAATTTAATCAGATGAAAGCAGCTCAAGTACTGCTTGAACACAGCCAAAGTATTTATTTTGACAAAGAATTTGAAGCAGGTGAATAATACACACATTCATACTATGAAAGTGCTTTCGTTTTTGCGTTTGCTACATATAATGCTACTAAAGAGATAATTGACATAAGGAGGAAAAAAGATGACTGGTGATAATAAGTTTCAGGCTTATTTAGATCAAATAGATCGTATTACTCTTTTAGTTCCAACTTCTTATCATGAAGGTCAAATTGATTTTTTTGTGATTAAAAGTACACAAATGCATGAGACCATCTCTATTGAAAGCGTACATGAATTAGAAGGTTTTATTAAATATGAAGGCAAGGTTAAAGCTAGCATAGAAATTGGACATTCGTACGTTATCTGTGATAACTACGGGGAGAAAGTTCCGCTGCAGGTAGGGGCTGTTATACGAACTAAGGAGTTTGATGAGAGATTTTATTATAATCAAAATGATTTGGGGGCAGTCTTTTGTTCAGATCATATTACGGTAAAAATCTGGGCTCCGACTGCATCAGCAGTGGTTTTAAAATTAATACATGCGAAGAGCAGGGAAGAACAACTATACGTCATGACTCGTCAAAGAAAAGGCGTGTGGGAAAAGGAACTTCCCTTAGATAAAGAAGGATATTATTATCGGTTTTTAATAGACGTAAACGGCCGGACAAATGAAGCGGTGGATCCTTATGCCGTTGCAGCTACAGCAAATAGTGAATACGGAGTTCTGATAAATCTTCATACAACTTATGTCCATCTCCATGAAAAACCGCCTTTTCTTCAGCCAACGGATGCTGTTATTTACGAAATGCACGTGCGAGACTTTTCTATTCACCCTTCAAGTGGAATAGAGGAAAAAGGTACGTATCTAGCTGTTACTGAATCAAGTGGGCAGCCAGGCAAAACAACAGGACTTCACTATTTAAAAGAACTAGGAGTCACCCACCTTGAATTTCTTCCTATTAACGACTTTGGAGGAGTAGATGAATTAAATCCTCACGCTTCTTATAATTGGGGGTACAATCCACTGTTGTTTAACGTGCCGGAAGGAAGTTACTCTGCTGATCCTTCAAATCCTGCCACTCGTATCGTTGAAGTGAAACAATTAATATCAACACTTCATCAACAGGGATTCCGTGTTATTATAGATGTAGTTTATAATCATGTATTTGTACAAGAAGAATCTCCTTTTGAAAAAATTGTTCCGGGCTATTATTTTCGACACGATGAGTTTGGGATGCCTTCGAACGGGACGGGAGTAGGAAATGATTTTGCGTCTGAACGGAAAATGGCGCAAAAATTTATTATCGATTCAGTATTATTTTGGATAAAAGAGTACGGTGTTGATGGTTTTCGATTTGATCTCATGGGGATTTTAGATGTAGAAACGATGAACATCATTCGGAAAAAAATAAATGAAATTGATTCCACTATTTTGGTGTTTGGCGAAGGCTGGGATTTAAATACTCCTCTTCCACACAATCAAAAAGCAATTATGGCGAATGCCAGCCAAACGCCTCAAATTGGCTATTTTAATGATCGCTTTCGAGATTCTGTAAAAGGAAGCACGTTTGATATATATGAAAAAGGTTTTATCAGCGGAAATCCTCATCAAAAAGAAGCGGTGCAATCTGTGATAGCGGGGAGCATTCTAGATAAAGATGACGGTCGGTCTTTATTTATAAATCCAGCACAGTCAATTAATTACGTTGAATCACATGATAATCATACGCTGTGGGATAAGTTAATAAATTCAAACGGAGAAGAAGACGAAGACACTCGTAGAAGTCGCCACCGTCTTGCTACTGCTATTGTTCTTCTTTCGCAAGGTATACCATTTCTTCATAGTGGTCAAGAATTTTACCGCACTAAAAAAGGTGTAGAGAACAGCTATAATTCACCTGATGATATTAATGCACTTGATTGGAATCGAAGAATGGAATTTTCTTCTGATGTAAATTGGGTTCAAGAGCTGATTCGTATTCGCAAACAGCACGGTGCATTCCGTTTGGAAGATGCTTCAGCGATTAGGCAGCATGTCTCTTTCCTAAACACGCCGCAATCCGTTATTGGCTACTGCTTATCAAATGTATTGGCGTATGGTCCGTGGAAGAATATTATCGTGTTTTTTAATCAAGGCCTAATGGAAGAAACAGTGGTTTTGCCAGAAGGTTCATGGAAAATAGCACTTGATCATTGTAAAGTATATAAAAATGGGTATCCTACTATAGAGGATAATGTCATAAACGTTTCAAAGCTTAGCGTTCTTATTTTATTTCAAACATAATTATTGTCTTCAACCACTTGACGAAAAAAGTGTGATGGAGATAATATTTATAAAGGATGGCTATTGATACATATCCTCAATAGCCGTCTTTTTTATTTACTAAGAAAATAACGTCATGATGTCTTAATAGATTGCTTTATTGAGTGAAATTTTTAAACGAAATGTGTGTGTTGAAATTGAAGGTGAATTGGTTGGAAGATATACTAGGAAGCGAATGGGAAATTACTCCTGCTGGCGGAGCGACAGGAGAAGCTTATTTTGCAAAATTTCAAGACCGAAAGCTTTTTTTAAAGCGTAATTCATCACCTTTTTTAGCAGTATTGTCAGCTGAAGGAATTGTACCGAAGCTCGTGTGGACAAGACGAATGGAAAATGGAGATGTGATCACGGCTCAGCACTGGCTAGATGGTCGAGAATTAAAACCAAAAGATATGAATTCGAGTCGAGTGACAGAATTGCTTAGTAAAATTCATCATTCAAACGAGTTATTAGATATGTTAAAGAGGTTAGGAAAAACACCGCTTCTTCCTGAAGACGTGCTAGCCGATATTCTAGAGAACGTGAACGAACGACTTCAAAACGAGAGTATTGTAGAGCAGGGAATTAGCTATTTACAAGCAGAGCTTCCATCCGTTCAGACAGATAAATATGTTGTGTGTCACTGTGATGTGAATCACAATAACTGGATGCTTGGAGAGGATACGCAGCTATATTTAATTGATTGGGATGGAGCGATGATTGCAGACCCTGCTATCGATTTAGGTTTGTTGCTTTATTGGTACATCAATCCCTCTCAGTGGGAAGAATGGCTTGAGCATTATGGGGTTGAACTAACTGAAAACTTGAAAAAGAGAATGAAGTGGTATGTGATAAGTCAAACCATTTTGTTTATTGAATGGCATCGTTCGAAAAATGAGCATTCTGAAATGAATTACTGGCTTGAATATCTTCGGATGTTACTCGTTAACGACATTCAAGCACAGTAGCAAAGATTATGACAAGGTAGATAGTTCTTGGACCCACTGTGATAAATTTTGTTGATTGGTTTGAATATGTTCGTCTAAATGAGTAGCACTTTTTGCATCTTGCGTGTATTTGTACACGTTTTGTAGTGTTGCTTGTACATTTGTGCTAGCATATCCTTTTGCTAACATTGATTGAATTAAACGTTCAACCTGTTCACATTCCGCAACCGTTCCGCAGCAATCACTTTGATGATTAGATAAAATATCTTTTAATATATTCATTTGGTGTTGGGCATTTAAAGGCATTAAGCATCATCCTTTCTCGTATGATGCTCTTATTTTTTTCTATCTAAACACAATTATGCATGAGAATGTCGGTTGTTTCGAATGACCGACATTTTCAATGCGTCAAAAATACATTAAAGAGGTGCAGTATGAGATTACGAAACAAACCTTGGGCGAAGGATAAAATTGCTGAAAATCCCCATTATGTTGTTCCAAACCCAGCAGACTACAAAGGGAAATGGAAAGAGGTTTTTGGGAATGAAAACCCCCTTCATATTGAAGTAGGAACAGGAAAAGGCCAGTTTTTAGTAGGAATGGCTAAACAAAATCCTCATATCAACTACATTGGAATTGAAATGTATGAAAGTGTCATCTTAAGTGCGCTAGAACGATTGATCGAAGAAGAGCTACCGAATTTAAAGCTGTTGAATGTAGACGCTAACCATCTTAGTGAGTTCTTTGTAAAAAATGATGTGGATCGCGTTTATCTCAATTTTTCTGATCCATGGCCTAAAAAGAGACATGCCAAGCGCCGTTTAACATATAAAACGTTCTTAAGCATGTATGAAAATCTGCTGGTTGATGGTGGAGAAATTCACTTTAAAACAGATAATCAAGGGCTATTTGAGTATTCATTAACAAGTTTTTCAGAATATGGACTTCTTCTCAAATACATTAGCTTAGATTTGCATAAAAGCGATTTTGAAGGCAATGTTATGACGGAATATGAAGAGAAGTTTTCACAAAAGGGCAGCCGCATTTATCGCTGTGAAGTAAAATACCTGAACGAAAAAGACTGAGTTGCTCAGTCTTTTTTTGTTCAAAAAAAGAAGAAGATAGTGATAAAATAAAAAGGAATATAATGGAGGTGTAAAATGGAAACGTTAACAATAGGCGAATTAAAAGTGACGTGGCTTCGTGGAGGGAATAATCATTTAGACGGAGGGGCAATGTTTGGTGTTGTTCCAAAAGAGCTTTGGACAAAAAAATATCCTATCTCAGAAGGAAATCGAATTCCCATGAGAACTGATCCTTTGCTCGTTCAAACTGAAAAACACCTTATGTTAATTGATGCAGGCATAGGAAATGGTATGTTGGATGAGAAAAAAAAGCGTCATTTTGGTGTAACGGAAGAATCATTTATTGCTGAAGATTTACAAAAGCTAGGGTTTACGTGCGAAGATATTACTCATATCATTATGACGCATCTTCACTTTGATCATGTGTCAGGCTTAACAAAATGTATAAACGGACAGTTTTCCTCTTCTTTTCCAAATGCGCAAATTTTTGTTAGTGAAATTGAGTGGAATGAAATGAGAAATCCTAATATACGTTCTAAAAATACGTACTGGAAACAAAATTGGGAATTTATTCAACATCAAGTGATAACGTTTAGCGACAAAGATGAAATTTTGCCTGGAGTAACGGCTCATCATACCGGCGGTCACAGCGATGGTCATGCTGTAGTTGTAGTAAAAGGAAACAATGACATCTTAGTGCACATGGGCGATCTTTTGCCAACACATGCACATCAAAATGTCTTATGGGTAATGGCATATGATGATTATCCAATGACTTCGATTGAACAAAAGCAGCAGTGGCTAGCTTATGCCTATGAGCATCAAGCTTGGCTAAGTTTTTATCATGATGCTTTTTATCGAGCTGTAAAATGGGATAATAAAGGAGAAATAGTTGACGAAATTAAACGGATGCATTCAGCGTCAATTCAATAATAGCACCGCTTTTTTTATCAACGAAAAACTCGTAGTGTTCCTGTTTTGCATCACGTGTTCTGGTAATTCCGCCTGTATAACCATAAAAAGAGAGACCATGTTTTTGAATAACTTTAGTCGTTGTTTCAATCCACGAGCCGTCGATTGCCCCATTTTTTTTGAAGGCGCTTTTAACAATCGTAAGGGCTTCCGATGAGGAAATTGACGACTTTCTTTTTTGAATAATATAAGCGCTTGCAAAGCCGACTACTGCTCCTGCTACTAGTTGAGTCCATTTCACGTTATTCACCTGCTTTTTAAGGATATGTTTTCATCATTATACCAAATTGTCGAATGCTTTGTTAAGTTGAGTCGTAGAAGAGAAGGACGGAACTAGCAACTATTTCCGGTTTTCGATACAATAAAGAAAAAGATACATAAAGGAGAGTATACATGAACAATGAAACGCTATCTTTATTTAAAACATTAACTGAGTTACCAGGTGCCGCTGGAAACGAACATCAAGTACGTTCATTTATGCGCTCGCAAATTGAACCTCTTGTAGATGAAGTCATTCAAGATGGGTTGGGAAGTTTATTCGGCGTTCGCTATAATGAAGAAAAGGGTCCTAAAGTAATGGTAGCAGGACATATGGACGAAGTAGGGTTTATGGTTACGTCTGTAACAGATAAAGGAATGCTTCGTTTCCAAACTCTAGGAGGATGGTGGAGTCAAGTACTGCTGGCTCAACGCGTACATGTTATTACAAAAAAAGGCCCAATCACCGGCGTTATTGCTTCTATCCCTCCGCATTTATTGGACGAATCACAGCGCAACAAACCAATGGCTATTAAAAATATGATGATTGATGTGGGTGCAGATAGTAAGCAGGAAGTGGCAGAAATGGGCATTCGTCCTGGCGATCAAATTGTACCGATTTGTCCGTTTACGCCAATGGCAAATGAAAAGAAAATACTGGCGAAAGCATGGGATAACCGCTATGGGTGCGGACTTGCTATTGAATTATTAAAAGAAGTAAAAGATGAAAAACTGCCAAATATTTTGTACTCTGGAGCTACTGTTCAAGAAGAAGTAGGACTCCGAGGTGCTCAATCAGCTGCTAATATGATTAAACCAGACTTATTTTATGCACTAGATGCTAGTCCTGCTAACGATACATCAGGCGATAAAAATGCATTTGGACAATTGGGAAAAGGCGTATTACTTCGGATCTTTGATCGCACGATGGTCACACATAGAGGAATGAGAGAATTTGTTTTAGATACAGCTGAGACAAACAGCATTCCTTATCAATACTTTGTTTCTCCAGGAGGTACGGATGCAGGGCGCGTTCATACTTCTAATAATGGAGTTCCTTCTGCAGTGATCGGCGTATGTTCACGTTATATTCATACCCATGCATCTATGATTCACGTAGATGACTATGCAGCTGCAAAGGAATTATTAGTCAAACTTGTACGTTCTACAGACCAAACAACGCTTGATACGATTAAGCAAAACGGATAAAAAAGAACAAAGCAGCTGCTTTTGCGGTTGCTTTGTTTCATCATGATGGGAGAAAAAAATGAAAATTGCAATCGGAACGAAGAACCCAACAAAAATAAGTGCAGTAAAAAAAGTATTTGGAGATACTTTTACATATGTAGAGATAGATGTGCAGTCCGGGGTGTCACCACAGCCTTTTTCTGATAAAGAAACGATCCAAGGAGCGATCAATCGCGCGCATGCTGCTGTCAAAGAAACAGGTGCTGATATTGGCATTGGACTTGAAGGAGGGGTTCAAGAAACGCCTCATGGCTTATTCCTCTGCAACTGGGGAAGTCTTGTTACCTCTAAGGACCTTGAACCGATTTTAGCTGGAGGGGCCCGTATTCAGCTTCCTGAAGCGGTAGCCGATATGCTTTGCCATGACAAAAAAGAATTAGCCGAAGCTATGGAAGTGTATACAAACCAAAAGAATATTCGAAAAAAAGAAGGGGCAATTGGTATTTTTACCAATGGATATTTGGATCGGACCGCTATGTTTTATCAGGTTGTTTTAATGCTGAAAGGACAGCTGGATTTTAGAGCAAATTAAGCTGTTCAGTAGGAAATTTCTTTGTAACCCTTTATAATGGAAAAGCATCAGTGTATGATAGTTGCAACAACTCATATACTATGTTTTGATGTAAAAGGATTAAATAATGTATAGGGTTTTAGCCGTTTAAATACGAAAGAAAAAGAAAAAGTGGAGGAAAGAAAAATGGAAAAAATGAAAACAATTGAACAATACAAAGAAACAATTAAAGAAGGAAAACATATCATGATGTTTTCAGCAGATTGGTGCCCAGATTGCCGAGTAATCGAGCCTGTGCTTCCAGAAATTGAGGCGAATCATAGTGAGTATACATTTCACTACGTCGATCGCGACGACTTTATCGATCTTTGTGCAGAATTAAGCATCTTTGGTATTCCAAGCTTTGTTGGTTACAGCAACGGAGAAGAAACAGGGCGTTTTGTCAGCAAAGACCGTAAAACAAAAGAAGAAATTGAAGAGTTTATTAACGGCTTAAATGCATAAATCAAGTGAAGACTGATAGCTATATCCAGCTATCAGTCTTCATACATAAAAATGAGAAAAGGAGGCGTAAATATGGCGAAAATGAATAGTCAAAAGATGAGAAAACTACTTGAAGAGCGATTAACGAGTTCCGATTGGTCATTTTTATTTGATCGGGAAAAAGATACGCTGCGCGTTGAACATCAAAAAACGAAAAAGGGTGTAACCATTTCTTTACCTGGACTAATCGCAAAATGGGAAGAAAAAAAGGAAGCAGCTCTAGATGAAATGGTATATTATATAAAAGAAGCTCTTCGTGTTATGAACGATGAACAGCAGGTAACGGGAAAAGAAAAACGCATTTATCCAGTTATTCGCTCAACGTCTTTTCCGGATAAATCGAATGAAGACGTGCCGTTGATTTATGATGAACATACAGCTGAAACACGCATTTATTATGCGCTTGATTTAGGCAATACATATCGCTTATTAGATGAGAAATTAATTCGCAAGGAAAATTTAGATCTAACCGCAGTGCGGGAAATGGCTAAATTTAATCTTCGCTCTTTGCCAATTTCACATAAAAAAGATACGGTAGCAGGCAATGACTTTTATTTTGTAAATCAGAACGATGGTTATGATGCAAGCCGAATTCTTAACGAGGCATTTTTGCAGGACTTTGCTTCTCGTGTTTCGGGCACAATGGCTGTAGCAGTACCTCACCAAGATGTACTGATTCTAGCTGACATTCAAAATGAAACAGGTTATGATATTCTTGCGCAGATGACCATGAGCTTTTTTGCAAGTGGACGTGTACCCATCACAGCTCTTTCATTTTTATACGAAAACGGTGAGCTAGAACCTATTTTTATTCTAGGAAAAAATCGCAGTAAAGGACGGGATTAATTATGAATCTTTTTTATAATAAAGAAGGCATCGGCGATACGTTAATCGTCAAACTAGAAGATATCGCAATTGAAAATCGAACATTTGAAACAAAAGGTGACGTTGTGCGTATCTTTGATCAAAAATCAAATACAACAGCTGGCTATAACATCTTTCATGCTTCTTCTAAGTTAAAAGTAGAGGGAAATGGTTCTCTTGAATTAACGGAAGAAATGGTGGAAGAAGAATCGTGTACTTAGCGAAAGCGGCTTTGAAGGTAAAATTGAAGTGGATTTATCTCCTAAATTTGTAGTGGGATATGTTCAAGAAAAAGAGAAGCATCCAAATGCAGATAAGCTGAATATCTGTAAAGTAGACGTTGGCACAGAAACACTTCAAATTGTATGTGGAGCACCAAATGTAGAAGCAGGTCAAAAAGTCGTGGTAGCAAAAGTAGGAGCGGTTATGCCAAGTGGTATGATTATTAAAGATGCGGAACTGCGCGGTGTACCTTCTTCAGGTATGATTTGTTCTGCTAAAGAGCTGGCGCTTCCGAACGCTCCTCAAGAAAAAGGAATTTTAGTACTTGAGGACAAATACGAAGTAGGTCAATCTTTTCAAGCATAAAAGCAGAGTGCAACAGTGATTTATAGGGCAAAAGCACGAAGTTTTTTTACACGTATGTTTCAAAGCGTTACAGTTGCTGAAAAGCAATTGTCAATTCTCAAAAAGGTTTGATAAAATTAAAAGCCACTAGTATATACTAGTGGCTTTTTCGCGTTTAATTATGGGTGCTAACTAAATGCAAAAAAATATTTTTGCAAAGAGGAATTTTACTGTATAAATAAGGGAAGCAAAATAGTAGATTTTATAGTAAGAGTTCAAGCATACGTGATAGAATGATAAATGAAAAGATAGTATATATATCCATCTCAGATAATACTTTGAGGCCAAAGGTAAATAAAGGATGCATGGATAGCTTTTTGTAGATGTCGCAGCAATGCGATATACGAGGCTAAACGAAGTAAGATAGTCTGATAGAAAGAGTGATAAAAATGGGTTTTGTACGAAAAGTAATGGATTATTTACTAGGATACGAAGTGAAAGAAATCGTTGTAGACGAACATGGTAATACAACGGAAGAATACCCTTTAAATAGAGAAAAAACAATTCCTAAAAAGAAGGCGTCTAAGCCTAAGCAAATGCAGTCAGTTCACCAAAAGCCAGTGATGAAAGCAGCACCAAAACTTCCCGTCTCACACTCAACTAGACCGCAGAAGCGTAGTTACAGTGAAGAGCAGCAAGATGTTCATACAAAAGTAGCTTATCAATACCCAAAAGGAACGTTTCGCTTTCCTTTGATTGAGGACACGGGAGAAGCAAAGAAGGCAGTGTTTCCTAAAAATGAGCCAAGAGCTGTAACAAAAAAGGCACCGGCTCCATTTTATCAAGAGCCTGTTCGTAAGTCGGTGCTAACGCAGCCTAAGTCAGTGTCTCAGCCGTTAAAAAAGGTATCAGAAAAGAAAGAAACGGTTCCTCAAGTAAGAAAACGTCCGTTTCGTCCGACTGAAATTCCTTCACCCGTCTATGGGTTTAATAAGCGGCCTTCTAATGTTGTACAAAGTGGAAGTGAGGAAGTAGTAGAATATGAGCTTCCGAGTACACAGTTATCAAAAGTAGCGTTTGAAGATGAGATTTACCGACGAGCGATGAATACGGCTGTTGTAGAGCCGTTAAGAAAACCTGCCTCTAAGCCAGTAGCCGAAGAAGTGGCGATTCAAGAAACAGAAGAAATGAAGCAACAGTCTTCTCAGCGTTTTGCTCAGTGGAAGCAATATGAGGAAAACCAAAAAGAGAAACTATCATTTCCTGAGGAAAAGCCAAGCTCTTCAGTAGCCGTAAAAGAGCGAGAAGAGACTCTAACTTTTGAAGAATCACGCGCGGTCGAACCGTTAGTGGCACAAGAGAAAACTCTCAACTGGGATTTAGCGGAACAATTAAAAGTAGCTGAAGAAGTTCCCATCTCAGAGGAAACGCCTCCGTTTGAATCATCAATTTCTTTCCAACAAGAGATGGGAAATGAAGCTGAAGAGGTAGAAGCAGAAACGTTGACGGACGGAGGCGCAGCGCTTTTACAAGCAACAGAAGAAGTAGAAGCACTGAAGCCTAGAAAGAAAGAAGAAGCTCCGGCTGTTGAGAAAGAAAGTGATTTGATTCTAGAAGAGCCTACAAACAGTATGGATACTGAAGCAGAACATGAGCTGAATTCTGAAAGTTTAAATCCATCGCAACCCGCAACTGATGAATTGCAACTAGAAGCGACTGTATCTGGTGTTCACCCGGAGCTTGAAAATTCGATGATAAAAGAGGAAGACCAACAGTTACAAGTAGAAGTACAGCAAGAGCCAGCTGTAGAACCTCTTATGCCTGCAGAACAGCCAGGGAATGCTGAAAAAGCTCGCGGTAAGCGATTAGTTCCTTTTAACGTGATGATGCTAAAAAAAGATCGCACAAAGATGGAGAACAGCTCTCGAGAAAAAAGTCAGCCGTCACAAGGTTTATACCAAAGGCAGGAGCCCGAAGCTCTGCAAAAAAAAACGGAATTAAATAGGCAAGAAGTTCGTAGTGAAAAAAGACAAGAAGCGGTTCCACAAGCTTCGTTAAAGGCTGAAGAACCTGTAAATGTAAAGGCTTCTTCTCCTTATACATTTCCAGGAATGAATTTACTTAACATTCCTCCGGCAGCTATTGAAGAAGATAATCAATGGGCGGATAAGCAGCGTGAGCTGTTGGATATGACATTAAAAAACTTTAACGTTCGAGCTAAAGTCGTAAACGTCACGCAAGGTCCTACCGTGACCAGGTTTGAAGTACATCCTGAACCTGGTGTGAAGGTAAACAAAATTACGAATTTAACAGATGATATTAAACTGAGCCTAGCTGCGCGCGATATCCGAATTGAAGCGCCAATTCCAGGGAAAAATACGATTGGAATTGAAGTGCCAAACCGTCAGAGTAAACCGGTGTTAATTCGTGAAATTTTAAGGCATCCTTCTTTTAGAAAAGATAACTCTCCTTTAAGGGTGGCGTTAGGATTAGATATTTCAGGCACGCCGGTTGTGACTGACTTAAACAAAATGCCTCACGGCTTGATTGCCGGGGCAACTGGGTCCGGTAAAAGTGTATGTATTAATACCATTATCGTCAGCTTGCTTTATAAAGCTGCGCCGCACGAAGTCAAGCTTATGTTAATTGATCCTAAAATGGTTGAGCTAGCTCCTTACAACGGCATTCCGCATTTAGTAAGCCCGGTTATTACGGATGCTAAAGCAGCTACTACAGCTTTAAAATGGGCAGTAGAGGAAATGGAGCGCCGTTATGAACTGTTTGCGCATGCGGGCGTACGTGATATTACAAAATACAATGAACGTGTAAAAGAACATAATGAAAAAAGCGGTGAGCTGCCATATCTGGTAATTATCATTGATGAGCTTGCCGACTTAATGATGGTATCTCCAGGAGAAGTAGAGGAAGCTATTTGTCGTATTGCTCAAAAGGCAAGAGCTTGTGGTATTCACTTATTGCTTGCAACGCAGCGTCCTTCCGTAGATGTTATTACAGGCTTAATTAAAGCGAATGTGCCAACGCGTATCGCATTTTCTGTTTCTTCCCAAGTTGATTCACGTACAATTATCGACACAGGGGGAGCAGAGAAACTACTAGGTAAAGGTGATATGCTGCTTCTTGAAAACGGCTCTTCTAAAAGCGTTCGAATTCAAGGGAACTTTGTTTCAGATGAAGAAATTGACCGCGTTGTAGATCATGTCAAAAAACAAATGAAGCCGACATACTTATTTGATCAAGAAGATTTGTTGAAAAAGCAGCAAAGCTTTGCTTCAAATGAAGAAGATGAGCTTTTCTATGAAGCATGCGAGTTTGTTCTAGATCAAGGCGGTGCTTCTACTTCCAGTCTGCAAAGACGCTTCAGAATGGGCTACAATCGTGCTGCTCGCCTAATTGATATGATGGAGCAGCAAGGAATTATTTCAGAGGCAAGAGGAAGCAAGCCGAGAGATGTGCTCATTACTGAAAACGAGCTTCAAGAAATGGAAAGTCAAACAGCGACTTCTACATTTTAAGCTGTTTTTCTACATGTAGGTTAGAAAAAGAGGCTATGTGAGACAAGCAGGATTCAGTTTCATGGGAGCTAATGCTCTGTCGCTGCATCCGCTGCTTCTTTTTCTGCTGCTTTAAGTCTGTTTACACAGAAATTAAGCAGGGGTTGTGGAAGAAATTCATCAAGAAAAAAAGGAAAAGGTTTGTCAGAACTAGTAAAATGATTTACTATATGTAAAGATAATGTGTGCTTTGCTTTTTAGCATGTGATAGTTTGCTATCATGCCTCACCAGTAGAAACATATAAGCTGAAAATGTTTTAAAGAGGACAAACCAAAATAATTAGAGTACGAGTGAAGAGTAATGACAGAAGAAAATCATGAACTGATTAACTTTAATGAAATTCGTGAACAAAAGCAGATTCAGTCTGACAATGCTATTTGCGACTTTTACAATCAATACTTCTTTTTTGTGAACCGCTACACGAATATACGAGAAAAAGTGCGGGCTTCACATATATTTAAAGAGTTAGTAAACTTGCCTCATGAGGTGCCTCTGTCTGATTCCCATGAACAATTATTTTTTCAATGGTTTGCATTTGAGTATGTAACCATTCAGGGGAAAACTCTGCTACAGCTTTTTTTAGCTGATCAAGCAAAGCAGAAAACAGAGCCGTTTTTGATTCAAGGAGCCTTTTTTTTAACGAGTGTACTAGAGCCAATTATTGTGTCTAAAGTACCTAATTCGTTTTTTTTAAAAGGATATACCCCATTGACAAATGAGCAGGTTATCATCAAAGATGTAAGAGGAAGATTTGCAAATGTAGAGGAACAACAAGTAATTTGGATTCGAAAAATAAAATCAATCGGATATGACGTGTTAATTGACTCTTTCTTTTTAGGACATAAACAACGCATTGAACAGTTAGTAACGCAATATAATGACAAAAAAAATGCAATGACATGGCGCTCGTTTTTAAAACAGCAGGCTATACAATATGTGATGAAGCCAAAATAAAAGGCCGTTTCGCAAGGGAAGAGAGTAAAAATGGAGTCATGGTGTTATGTTATAAGAAGTGATATAATGTACGAATGTTATCGTGAAATCAGCAATCAAACGACATTTATATACGTTTGTAAGAGCAATTCTAGATAACCGTCATATACTGTCTTACAGATAGACGAATGTTGGAGGTTCTTTATATGACAGTTTACCATTTTGTAGGTATTAAAGGAACAGGAATGAGTGCGCTTGCGCAAATCCTAAACGATATGGGCTTTCAAGTTCAAGGATCGGATATTGAAAAAGAAATTTTCACGCAAAAAGCACTAGAACAGCAGGGAATTCCTGTTTTACCATTTGATAAAAATAATATTAAAGACGGCATGACTGTAATCGCAGGAAATGCTTTTCCTGATACGCATGAAGAAATTGCAGAAGCAGCTTCAAAAGAAGGAGTCAAGCTTGTACGCTATCACCGTTTCTTAGGTGACTTCATGAAACAATATACGAGTATAGCCGTAACAGGAGCACACGGAAAAACATCCACAACGGGTATGTTAGCGCATGTGATTCAAGGAGCTGAGCCTACTTCATATTTAATTGGAGACGGTACAGGTAAGGGTGTAAAAGACAGCAAGTATTTTGCGTTTGAGGCATGTGAGTATCGCCGCCACTTCTTATCTTATACACCAGACTATGCAATCATGACGAATATTGATTTTGATCACCCTGATTATTTTGCCAATATCGACGATGTATTCAGTGCATTCCAAGAGATGGCACTTCAAGTCAAAAAAGGAATTATTGCCTGTGGTGACGATGAACATCTGCAGCGAATTCAAGCAAAAGTGCCCGTTCTTTATTACGGATTAGGAGAAGAAAATGATTTTCAAGCTCGTAATATTGTAAAAAGTACAACAGGCACAACATTTGATGTGTTCGTTCGCAATACGTTCCACGCATCATTTGAAATTCCAGGATATGGCGACCATAACATTTTAAATGCACTTTCTGTTATTGCACTTTGTCATTATGAAGAAATTGACGTTGCTGTGCTGCAAGAGCGTTTTAAAACATATCAAGGCGTAAAGCGTCGTTTCAGTGAAAAGAACGTTGGCAAACAAGTGCTAATCGATGATTATGCACACCATCCAACAGAAATTAATGCAACAATTTCAGCTGCTCGTCAAAAGTATCCAAACCGTGAAGTTGTGGCTGTTTTCCAACCGCACACGTTTACGCGTACACAAACGTTCTTAGAGGACTTTGCAGCAAGCTTACAGCACGCTGATAAAGTATATCTATGCGACATTTTTGGATCAGCTCGTGAGCATCAAGGGAAATTATCAATTGAAGATTTACGAAGCAAAATCAGCGGAGCTGAATTAATTAATGAAGAAACAATTGAATCGTTAAAAGACCATAATGAAGCTGTATTAGTATTTATGGGTGCTGGAGACATTCAAAAGTTTGAAAAACTATATCAGCAAACCGTATCATAAAAAAAGGCACTCTTCTGAGTGCTTTTTTTATTTCAAAACCTATTTTAAATTTTCAGGATTTAACGCTTTTAATTCCTCAATGACAAATAGTCCGTCTTTCCGAATCAATACGTCATCAAAATAAATCTCGCCACCGCCATATTCTGGGCGCTGAATCATTACCATATCCCAGTGAATATTTGACTTATTTCCGTTATACGCATCTTCGTAACACTCGCCAGGAGTAAAGTGGAAGCTTCCGTCAATTTTTTCATCAAATAAAATATCTTGCATTGGATGTTGAATGTAAGGATTTACGCCAATTGCGAATTCGCCAATAAAACGGGCGCCTTCATCCGTATCGAAAATGCCGTTGATGCGTTCTGTATCATTAGCGGTTGCTTCAACAATCTTACCGTTTTTAAATGTTAAGGATACATTTTCAAACGTAAAACCTTGATAGTTAGAAGGAGTGTTGTAAGAAATTGTTCCGTTTACGGAATCACGTACAGGAGCCGTGTATACTTCACCGTCCGGAATATTCATTTCTCCGGCACACTTTACTGCCGGAATATCTTTAATAGAGAACGTTAAATCCGTATTTTCACCTGTTAAGCGCACTTTGTCCGTACGGTTCATCAACTCAACTAAAGCATCCATTGCTTTGCTCATTTTGCCATAGTCTAAGTTACATACATCAAAATAAAAATCTTCAAATGCTTCTGTACTCATTTTAGCAAGCTGCGCCATTGAATCGTTTGGATAACGAAGAACGACCCATTTTGTTTTTGGAACGCGAATTTCTCTATGTACTTTTTTACCGATCGTATTCCCTTGAATTTTCATTTTATCTGCAGGAACATCTGATTGTTCAAAGATGTTTGAACCAGAACGTAAGCCAATATACGCATCCATTTCTTTCATCACGTTTGCTTCGAAGTCTGCCATCATATTGAACTGCTCCTCTTGTGCACCATTTAAAAGAGCTCGGTCTACCGAATGATCTTTTAGCAGTACAAACGGATAGCCACCCGCCTTGTACGCTTCATCTACAAGTGCTGTTACAAGTTCGCGCTGAAGTCCAAAGTTTTCGATTAATACTTTTTCTCCTTCTTGAAGGCGAACAGAATAATTAATTAAATTTTTAGCTAATGTTGCAATTCTAGGGTCTTTCATAAATAGGGCCTCCTTAAAATAACAATGATTGGTGATTCACTTTCTATTGTACCCCACTGAGCTTATTTTGTTTGTTTTTATGCTTTAAAATCCTTTTTTTCTTTAGGAAGGGAAATAACTCATATATCGCGAAATAATGTAGCAATCTTCCCTTTTTATGAATAAAGGCAGAAAGAATATGGTAAAGTTAAAGAGTCTATAGGGAATAGAAGGTTTAATTGTTTATAAAATTGGGAAAGTAGTTATAACAAGAGAGATGAAAATAGGAGGTGCCTTGCACAGATGGTTATTATTCTTTATTTAAGCGCTGCTATTGTTGCCATTGCAATTTTTTACCTAGTGGTTTCCGTATCCAAAACGTTGAAATCCGTTCAGCACACATTAAATTCAGTGGCAGGTACTTTAGACGGTGTAGAAAAGCAAATGACAGGAATCACAACCGAAACAACTGCACTTTTACATAAGACTAATCTGTTAGCTGAAGATATTCAGCGTAAATCCGAAGCGCTGAATACGGTGGTGGATTCTGTTAAAGGCGTAGGAGATTCAATTCAAGACTTAAATAAGTCTATTAAAAGCGTATCATCAAGCGTTTCAGAAAAAGTAGAAGAAAATAAAGAAACCGTTGCTCAAGTCGTTCAATGGAGTAATGTTGCATTAGACGTATGGGAACGTATAAAGTCAAGAAAACAGAAACAAACAAGCGTAGAACCCGTTGTTCCTGTTAAGGAAGAAAAAGCGGTTCAGCGTTCACGCTCATTTTCATAAAAATGAACTTTAGAGGAGGAGAAGAATATGTCAAACAAATCAAACAAACCAAACGACACTTCAAATAAAGGCTTTTTATTAGGAACAGTGATTGGAGGAGTTGTAGGAGCTGCAACGGCGTTACTACTTGCTCCAAAATCAGGTAAAGAGTTCCGTTCTGATTTAAATGAGCAAGCAGCTTACGTTCGTTTAAAAACAGAGCAAGCGAAAAACAGTGCTTTTGAAAAAGGACAAGGCTTTGCTCAAACGGCTAAAGAAAAAACGGCTGGTTTATCACAAACACTGTCTGAGCAATCTGCGCAAGTAGTGGACAAAGTGAAAAACTTCCGTAAAGTAGATCCTGAACACGAAGCATTGCCTCCAACAAGCTTAGAAGTGCTGGCTGATGAAGTGGAGTCTCAAAGCAACGAAGACGTCCAGCAGAAGCTAACAGAAGCTCAAAAAGCACTAGATGAAGTGGAAAGCACAGTGCCACGACCATAATAAAGAATCAAAAGCGTTTACCCTATAGGGTGAACGCTTCTTTTGTATGTAATTTAGGTTGGCTAGCAGCACGTAAATGACTGTTTCAAAATAAGGGTCTAAAAAGGGTTATGTAAAAAATGGAAAAAGTTTTGACGATGATACAGTTAGCAAGTAAAAAGGAGAAGTTATATCTAAAACAAAAAACAAATCTTAATATGCTTAATTGCCTCTCTATGGTTAAGCGGGTTTCAAACGAGCAGCGAAACTAGTGAGAGGTCAAAAGAAGAAATCCTGGTTAAGATGAGGGGGGAATTTCCAGATGGGCGAGCTTTTCAAAACAAGTTTACGCACGGATTTATAAAGTCCATAAAAGAAAAAAAGGGCTATTATACCTTTCACTCTAAGACGAATCAGTATGAGATGCTGTTTCCTGAAGAGAGTAAAATTGATAAAAACAGTTATTTAAGAATAGAAGATAAAAAATGAATTTGTTTCAGTAGGCATTAAATCCAAAGATGACTCAGAAGTTGCTATTAGAATACAATTTAATGGTGAGCCATCAAATAGCCCTAACAACATAAAATATTCATTAGATTTCTTAAAAAGCGAACTTGGTATAAAGGGAAATTTTAAGCAAGTGGAATTAAATACTAAAATAATGTACATAGCTCTATTTAATTTGTATTCCGGTTTATATGGTTACGCTAGCTATATGTCCAACGGAAGGAAGAAGAAGAGTACAAGATGTTTATTATGAATAGTGTAATGGAGAAAAGTGCAATCCTCAAAATGAAAAATTCAAAGCTCGTGCTTATACCACTATCTCTTCGGTATGCTTTAAGATGTCTGAATAGATATTTTAAGAAAAACGTACTTATAAGATTATATCTTCTATAAAATTTATTAAAATGAACTCATCAGTTTAATACATAAAGCTGAGCACTCTTTTTGTATGGAAACGGTCAAACCATGTAAACTTAAGAGTAAGTACAGAAAGGGTGAAAAAAATGAAAAAGATTTCAACAGTTGAAGAGTTCGAACAAGTTGTAAAGGAAAATAACCGATTTTTATTTTTAAAGCACAGCACAACATGTCCAATTAGTGTAGCTGGTCATGAGGCATTCTCAGCGTTTGCTTCTAGTCATGAAGACATTCCTTCTTATTATCTTCATGTGCAAGATTCACGAGATGTATCTAACTATATCGCTGAAACATATGAAGTGAAGCATGAATCACCTCAAGCGCTTCTGTTTGAAGATGGGAAAGTAAAGTGGCATGCTTCTCACTGGAACATTAACGAAGAAGAATTAGCGAAAAATGTAGCTCATTAATCGAAAAGAGAATGGGACAAAAGCAGTTTAGGTGAAGGAAGATCCGAACGATGAATCGTTCGGATTTTTTCATTGGTATGGTGAACGTAGGTTTACTGTATGTAGTTGCTTCTAGCTGTTGATTGGAGGGGAAGACGAAGAATCCTGCGGGAAAAGCGGAACAGCTGAGACCCTGCAGGAGCGCAAGCGACGAGGAGGCTCACCGGCCGCCCGTGGAAAGCGAAGTCTTGCACGGAAATCAACAGCGGTGGAACAAGCAATCCATACTAGCTTATTTCTCCCATTTGTTCGTCTTTAGATTGGAGTAATTTAATTATGTCTCAACCTCTTTTTTTATATGCTGATTGCGGTTTCATCTGCTTTTTCGTACAATAGATGTAGTTTAGCACATAAAAGCAGAGAAGCCTCTTACATATATCCTCCATCATCTATCATCTTATGTAGTAACCCTGCTAAACGGATTTTTTAAAATTAGTGAAAGGGTGGACGTACATGACGAATTCAGATCTTCAGCATTTGCGATCTCAAATTGACGAAGTAAATATGAAACTGTTAAAGCTTATTAATGAGCGAGGAGAGCTTGTTCAAGAAATAGGAAAGTTAAAAGGAATGCAGTCAACCAAACGGTTTGATCCCGTTCGTGAACGAGCAATGCTTGACTCGATTTTAAGCAAAAACGAAGGACCATTTCAAACATCTACGCTTCAACATATTTTCAAAGAGATTTTCAAAGCTCATTTAGAGCTTCAAGAAGATGATCATCGTAAAGCACTTCTTGTATCTCGTAAAAAGAAGCCGGAAAATACAATTGTTATGGTAAAAGGAGAAAGAATTGGCGACGGACTTCAGCGTTTTGTAGCAGGCCCTTGTTCAGTTGAAAGCTATGAGCAAGTAGCAGCCGTAGCGAAAGTGGTGAAGCAGCAAGGCGTGCGGATGCTTAGAGGCGGCGCGTACAAACCAAGAACGTCTCCTTATGATTTTCAAGGCCTTGGCTTAGAAGGACTACAAATCTTAAAAAGAGTAGCTGATGAATACGATTTAGCCGTTATTAGTGAAATTGTCGACCCAGCTGATATTGAAACAGCGTTAGAGTACGTGGACGTAATTCAAATTGGCGCTCGTAATATGCAAAACTTTGAGCTGTTAAAAGAAGCGGGTGCCGTGAACAAGCCTATCTTATTAAAGCGAGGCTTAGCCGCTACGATCGATGAGTTTATTAATGCCGCTGAATACATTGTTTCAAAAGGAAATAATCAGCTAATTTTGTGTGAACGAGGAATTCGTACGTATGAGCGAGCAACGCGAAATACGCTGGATATTTCAGCCGTTCCAATTTTAAAACAAGAAACTCATTTACCTGTTTTAGTCGACGTCACGCATTCAACGGGAAGACGAGATTTACTTGTTCCAACGGCTAAAGCGGCTCTTGCCATTGGTGCGGATGGAATTATGGCAGAGGTTCATCCAGATCCTGCTGTAGCACTTTCTGATTCAGCTCAGCAAATGGATATTCCGCAATTCACTGAATTTATGAAGCAGTTAAAACCTGTATGTAACTTAAATTTATAAAAAAACGTAAAAATGAAAAATTCGTATACTTTTATGACAAGTTTGAGGCACTTAATGGTTTCAAGCTTGTTTGCCTTTCGTTATAATAAAGATACGCGAAATTATCACGTATTTTGAAAATAGTCGATAACTTTTGTCAAAATAGGAAAGAATAAGTGCAAATCCAAAAAACAAGAATTTATGAAATTCTCGTGAAACTTGTCGGAAAAAGGCGGTAAATACGTTGCGATGAAGCACATAGTGTCGTATAGTAGTTACAGATATTCGCTATCATTCTGTGATTGCATATGATATAAATTCGCGATTCACTTTTTTTATTTACTTACTATACACCGTCTTTTACATTGTTACATATTAACTGGTAAAATTGTCTTTGTACACTAATAAGGACATAACAGGAATGATTTAGATGCATACAGGGTATCTAAGCTGTATGTAAGAGTGAAAGAGCTAGAAATAGCCATTCTATAAAGGAAGATGGATTTATATACGTAAATACAAAAAATGAAATAAGGATAAAATAAACGAAATGTTTTTCGATAAGGAGTGTTTGTTGTGAACGTAACAATTTATGATGTAGCAAGGGAAGCAAGCGTGTCGATGGCAACGGTTTCTCGTGTGGTAAACGGAAATCCAAATGTAAAACCATCAACTAGAAAAAAAGTATTAGAAACAATCGAAAGACTTGGCTATCGTCCGAATGCAGTAGCGCGTGGATTAGCAAGTAAAAAAACAACGACAGTAGGAGTTATCATTCCGGATATTTCAAATATCTTTTATGCAGAATTAGCGCGTGGAATCGAAGATATTGCAACGATGTACAAGTATAATATCATCTTAAGTAACTCCGATCAAAATCAAGATAAAGAACTTCACCTTTTAAATAACATGCTTGGTAAACAAGTAGATGGAATCATCTTCATGAGTGGGAATGTAACGGAAGAACACGTAGAAGAACTAAAAAAATCACCGGTTCCAGTTGTACTTGCAGCATCGATCGAATCAACCAATCAAATCCCATCTGTAACTATTGATTATGAACAAGCAGCTTTTGATGCAGTGCAAACACTAATTGACAGCGGTCATAAAAATATTGCATTCGTTTCAGGTACGTTAGAAGAACCAATCAATCATGAGAAAAAAGTAAAGGGATACAAGCGTGCTCTTACTGAAAACGGGTTGCCTGTGCGTGATTCTTATATTGTAGAAGGAGACTACACGTACGATTCTGGTATTGAAGCTGTTGAAAAACTATTAGAAGAAGATGAAAAGCCAACTGCTATTTTCGTTGGAACGGATGAAATGGCATTAGGCGTTATTCACGGGGCACAAGATCGCGGATTGAATGTACCAAACGATCTAGAAGTTATCGGTTTTGATAACACAAGACTTTCAACAATGGTTCGTCCTCAGTTAACATCTGTTGTACAGCCAATGTATGATATTGGTGCAGTAGCGATGCGCCTATTAACAAAATACATGAACAAAGAAACGGTAGACAGTAGTATTGTACAGCTTCCTCACCGCATCGAGTTCAGACAATCAACAAAATAATACCTGTGAATGAATAAGAACGAATTAAAAGTTCAAACACGTGGAGATAAAATATGAAAAAAATTGATATGCTCACACCTATAGGGATACTAATTGGTATCTCTATGGTTGTGTTTGGGGTTATTTCTAGTGGAGGAATAAGCGGCTTTTTAGCTTTTATTGATGTTCCATCGATTTTGATTGTACTAGGAGGCGTTTTCGGTACGCTGTGTGTGAGCTTTCCATTAAAACAATTAAAAAACATGGGAAGAGTAGGGAAACAAGCGTTTCAATCTAAAGAAATAAACGTAGAAGAAATTGTAGGAACATTTGTACATTTATCTGAAAAAGCGCGTCGAGAAGGACTTTTATCATTAGAAGCAGAGCTTGAACAAATCGATGATTCATTTGTAAAAAAAGGTATTTTACTAGCCATTGATGGAGTAGAACCAGAAATGATTCGAGAGCTGCTTGAAGCTGAAATAGCTGCAGTGGAAGAAAGACATGCCAGAGGCCGAAACATGTTTGAAAAAGCAGGCGATTATGCCCCTGCTTGGGGAATGATCGGGACGCTCGTTGGACTAGTGTTGATGCTAAAAAGCCTTAATGCTCCTTCATCGCTTGGTCCTAATATGGCGATTGCCCTGTTAACGACTTTCTATGGAGCACTGCTTTCAAACTTGTTTTTTCAACCAATCGCGGCTAAATTAGCTGGTAAAACGGAGCATGAGCTTTTTGTTAAAGAAGTGATTATCGAAGGTGTCATCGGCTTGCAGGCGGGCCAAAATTCTCGCTTTGTGCAGGCCAAGCTAAAAGTATTTGCCCCTGTTGAAAAACGAAAGCTTGAAGAAAAGAGAGAGCACGTTCGTGAAGCGTAGAAGAAAAAGGTACTCGGCACAGTCGCCAAAATGGATGGTAACATTTGCTGATTTGGTGACGTTAATTTTAGTTTTTTTTATTTTACTATTTTCAATGTCTAGCGTTGATAATCAAAAGTTTCAGACCGTTGTTAATTCGCTTACAAGCAGTAGTTCTGTGGCCTCTGTAGAAAAGAGCCAACAGTCTCAAAAGCTGGATAGTATTTTAGCAAAAGTAGAGGACTACTTGCAGGAAAATAAGCTTCAGCACGTCATTACTGCTAAACGAGAGGAACGCGGAGTTGTGCTTATTTTACAAGAACAGGTGCTGTTTGAAACAGGACAAGCAGACATTTTGGAAAGAGGTACCCCTTTTCTAGATGAATTAGGAAAGTTATTCAGTACTATTCCAAATGATATTAAAGTAGAAGGTCATACCGACAATCGACCCATTCACACCTATCGTTATCCATCTAATTGGGAACTGTCAGCAGCACGTGCTAGCGGCGTCATACGTTATTTAACAAACCATTTTTCTCTTTCTGCTAAACGCTTTGAAGCAATTGGATACGGAGATACAAAGCCGCTTATCCCGAATACGTCTAATGGCAATCTACAAAAAAATAGACGCGTCGAAATTATTATTGCAGATCCTGAAGCACAGTGAAAAAGGCCATACGCTTGTATAGCCTTTTTTTAAGAATGAGATGTATGAGAACGAATAGGATAAAGAGCGCGCTCCAGAGTTTGAGCGTTTTTTTCAGTTATTTCTGGTTTTCTTGGAATTGGCTGATAGATATTGAGTTCATCATCCCACTGTGTGCAAACGGGATGAGGTGATACTTTCGTCCATTTTTCAAGCCATGACAGAGGAAGCATGCCTTCTGCCTTTCGTTCGATCATTTCAAGCCAGATGAATGACCATGCCCGAGGAACAACGCGCCAGATATCATATCCTCCTCCGCCAACGGCAATCCATCTTCCCTGACAGTACTTGTGGGCAATTTCATGGGCGATTTTAGGAATCTCACGGTATATTTTAGTGGTGCCGCATAAATGAGTAAGTGGATCGTAATAATGAGAATCGGCTCCATTTTGCGTCAAGATAACATCCGGTTTAAAAAAAGCAGCTACTTCTTTTAAAGAGGTCTTATAAACATCGAGCCAAGAGTCATCTTCTGTATAAGCATCAACCGGTACATTAAATGAATAACCATAGCCTTTACTGTGCCCGCGTTCGTTTACGTTTCCTGTGCCTGGAAACAAGTAGCGTCCCGTTTCATGAATAGAAAGAGTACAAACGGAAGGGTCGTCATAAAATGTCCATTGCACGCCGTCACCGTGGTGAGCATCTGTATCGACGTAGAGAACGCGCGCATTGTACTTTTGCTGCATATATTTAATGGCTACTGCGCTATCGTTGTAAATACAGAAGCCAGAAGCTTTTCCTCGAAAGCCGTGGTGCAGTCCTCCTCCTAAATTCAGAGCATGCTTAGCTTTTCCAGTCATAACATAATCTACAGCAGTAAGTGTTCCGCCCACTAAAAACGCACTGGCTTCATGCATGTTAGGAAACATAGGTGTATCTTCTGTTCCGAGGCCGAAATCCGCTGCTTTTTCAACAGAAAGCTCGCCGCTTCCTGCTAATTTTACCGCTTGAATATAGCTAGTATCATGGACAAGCTGAAGTTCTTCATCAGATGCCATCCGCGGTAATATGATATCTTGATTGCCTAAAGCGCCAAATTCCCGTAACAGTTCATATGTTAGTTGAACACGAAGCTGGTTAAACGGATGATTATTTCTGAATTTGTATGAAAGAATATCATCTGAATAAATAAATACAGCATTACTAGTCATTACGTCATCTCCGGTAATTTAGGCCATAACACCTCATAGCCGTTTTCTTTTAATAAATTTACACTAATTAATGGATTAATAGCTTGAATGCGAAGCACAAGAATTTTATATCGTTCGTCTACGTCAGGGTAGACAAGTACGCTTAAGATGTTCGTTCTCTTTGAACCAAAGAGGGATGTAACTTCAGCGAGCACGCCAGCCTTATTTTCTACTTTTATTTCAATTTGTGAACCTGGCTTATTGGTGCCGGTAAGCTGAATAAACGTATGTAATAGATCTCTTTCGGTCACAACGCCTACTAAACGTTTGTTTTTGATGACGGGAATACAACCGATTTGATGTTCATAAAAAATGCTTGCAATTTCTTCAACAAAATCAAGAGGGTGAGCTGTAATAACTTCTGTTTGCATAATCATCCGCACGGGTTCGGATAGAAGAGCAGATGTATAAGTACTATCTAAAATAGAAGGGCTTGCGTCTCTTACGTCTCGATCAGAAATGATGCCAACTACGTGATGAAATTCATTAATGATGGGAATATGTCTAATCTTATGTGTATCTAAAAGTTTCATAGCTTCAGCGATCGTATGGTCGGGGGTTAAGGTAATGAGATCGGTTTTCATCATCTCTTCAACAATCATCAGACATGGCTCCTTTTCTTAATGGTCAGCTTAATACATAAAACGATTTCGAAAGCGCAGGCTGTCAAATTCTTGCATGCTTTCTTGAGGAACTCTGCTTCCGATTCTTACCATCAAACAATTAGCGGGGTGGGAACTAATCTCTGGATCATCTGTGGCAAACCACGTTAGCCCGCCTTTATTCATCATTTTCTCCATGATTTTACGGTAATCCCACACGTTTAACCCTGTTCCTTTTAAATCCCAATGCCAGTAGTATTCTGTCGTAATGATGATATAATCTTCCATTGCATCATCCATCATAGATACGGTAAGTAAGTTTTTTCCAATAGAATAACTGCGAAACGGAGTGGCTACCTCTATAGCTCCTAATTCGATTAAATTATCCATATTTCCTTCCGACCATCGTTCTAGAGGATCGGGATATAAAAAGGTTACGTAACCAATGATTGTATGGTGATGGCGAGCAATAATAATTCTACCTTCAGGCAAATTGGCAATCTCAATTAATGCTTCTTTTTGCTGTTCAGGTGGGCGAAAAGCCGTTAGTTGCTCATGAAAATCAAGTTGTTGCAAGGTATCTGAGGAGACAGGTCCTTCAATAACAATTGCCCCAACAGCTGTTTTTACTTCTTTCATATTGTATGTTTGGGAATGTTTCAAATGAATCACCACCTTCAAGCAGTCTTATCTGTATTATAATACAAAAAAAACTCCGTACTAAAGCGTTTTCAAAAAATTAAATAAAAGAAAAGGAGTTTTTAAAAAAACATAGAATAGAAAAATTAGAAGAGATTCTTGTTAATTCGACACTTTTATAACAGAGGTTGTCATATAACAAGGGAGACTATTATCCTAATTCCGACAAAAAAATTTTATAAAATTGTGAAAAGTCTAACTTTGTTATATAATAGGTTTGTAAATTTTATACATAAGGGGGAGTTTGTGATGAAGGTGGAAGCGCTTCCTGTAATTGAAGGGGTATACAACTTACAGGACTATGATAAAACGTATCAAACCTTTGATTGGTCACAAGTGGAGAAGGAATTTTCATGGCATGAAACAGGTAAATTAAATGCAGCTTATGAAGCGATTGATAAGCACGCAAACTCTACGCGTAAAAATAAAGTTGCGCTTTATTATCGAGATGCGCAGCGCAATGAAAAATATACATTTAAAGAAATGAAAGAATGGTCAAATAAAGCCGCAAATGTGCTAAAACAAGCAGACGTAGAGAAGGGAGATCGTGTGTTTATCTTTATGCCTCGCTCTCCGGAACTTTATTTTGCATTGTTAGGAGCAGTAAAGCTTGGCGCTATTGTTGGGCCTTTATTTGAAGCGTTCATGGAAGGTGCAGTAAAAGATCGTTTGCAAGACAGTGATGCAAAAGTGTTAATTACAACACCTGAACTGCTTAGCCGTGTGCCGGTGAAAGATTTGCCAGCTTTAAAACATATTTTGCTTGTAGGGGAAAATGTAGAAGAAGAAAGCATTCAACTAGATTTCCTGAAGCGATTAGAAGCGGCGAATAAAGAGGTGGAAATTGAGTGGGTAGATAGAACAGATGGCATGCTGCTTCATTATACATCAGGTTCAACCGGCAAGCCAAAAGGCGTACTTCATGTTCACAATGCAATGCTTCAGCACTATCAAACTGCAAAATGGGTGCTCGATTTAAAAGATGACGATGTGTATTGGTGTACAGCAGATCCCGGTTGGGTGACGGGTACTTCCTACGGAATTTTTGGTCCTTGGCTTGCTGGAGCAACCAATGTGATTGTAGGAGGACGATTTAGTCCAGATGCATGGTATCAAGCACTTGAAGATTTTGGCGTAACGGTCTGGTATAGTGCACCTACAGCATTTCGTATGCTAATGGGCGCTGGTGATGACTTAGTTAAACGCTATGATTTAAGCAATCTCAGACATGTATTAAGTGTGGGAGAACCGTTAAATCCTGAAGTGGTACGCTGGGGAATGAAGGTTTTCCAAAAACGTATTCATGATACGTGGTGGATGACTGAAACTGGAGGTCAGACGATTTGTAATTATCCGTCTATGAAAATTAAGCCAGGATCTATGGGGAAACCAATTCCAGGTGTACAAGCAGCAATCGTTGACGATCAAGGACAAGAGCTTCCACCTTATCGAATGGGTAACTTAGCAATCAAAAAAGGCTGGCCATCTATGATGCATACAATTTGGAACAACAAAGAAAAGTATGAGTCATATTTTATGCCAGGTGATTGGTACGTATCAGGTGATTCGGCGTATATGGATGAAGAGGGTTATTTTTGGTTCCAAGGTCGAATCGATGACGTTATTATGACGGCAGGAGAACGGGTGGGTCCATTTGAAGTGGAAAGTAAGCTTGTTGAACATCCTGCTGTCGCAGAAGCTGGTGTCATTGGCAAACCTGATCCTGTGCGCGGGGAAATTATTAAAGCATTTATCGCGCTTAGAGATGGTTATGAATCTTCGGATGAACTGATTGAAGATATCCGTCAATTTGTGAAAAAAGGGTTAGCTGCTCATGCAGCCCCGCGTGAAATTGAGTTTAAAGACAAGCTACCTAAAACACGAAGCGGTAAAATTATGCGTCGCGTTTTAAAAGCCTGGGAATTAGATTTGCCAACGGGCGATTTATCAACGATGGAAGACTAAGGAGTAAACGTTTCAATCTTTGTAGGGAAATAAGTGATTTTTATAAAGTTCAAACAGTCAGCTGTTTGAACTTTTTTTTGGACTTGAATTTTAAAATGAAATCATTCATAATTGTGGGGTGTAAACTTTTAAATAAAATAAACTGCAGTGATAGGAAGAAGTAATACTTGTCTCCCTGTTTAAGAGAGCTGATGGTTGCTGAAAATCAGTACATAGACAAATATGAAATACGTCCTTGAGCATCTTTTGTGAACTTACAGTAGCAAAAGACGGGTAGACCGTTACATCATTTAAGTGGGAAATAATTTATTTCCAAATAGGGTGGTACCGCGATATTTTCGTCCCTTCTTTTTTAAGAAGGGGCGTTTTTTATGTTGTTCAACAAATTGTAACGAGCAATTAGATAAAGGAGAGAATATAACATGGATATTTTACAAGATCTTGAGTTTCGAGGGCTCATTAACCAACAAACGGATGAAAAAGGTTTAAGTGAACTTTTGAGTAAAGAGTCTGTTCGTTTATACTGCGGATTCGATCCGACGGCCGACAGCCTTCACATTGGCCACATGCTGCCTGTTTTAATTTTACGTCGCTTTCAACAAGCTGGACACCAACCGATTGCATTAGTTGGTGGAGGTACAGGTCTTATTGGAGATCCAAGTGGTAAAAAAGCAGAGCGTACGTTAAATGAAAAAGAAACGGTTGCCATGTTTAGTGAGCGTATTAAAGGTCAGCTTTCACGCTTCTTAGATTTCGAAGAAGGTGAAAATGCAGCAGTTATTGCGAATAACTACGATTGGATTGGCTCTTTAGACGTTATTACATTCCTACGAGATATCGGTAAAAACTTTGGTATCAACTACATGATGGCAAAGGATTCTGTTCAATCTCGTATCGAATCAGGCATTTCATTTACGGAATTTAGCTACATGATTTTACAATCATATGATTTCTTGAATTTATACCAAACATATAACTGTAAGCTTCAAATTGGCGGTAGCGATCAATGGGGAAATATTACGGCTGGCTTAGAATTAATTCGGAAATCAGAAGAAGATGCAAAAGCATTTGGATTAACAGTTCCGCTTGTAACAAAAGCAGACGGCACGAAGTTCGGTAAAACAGAAGGCGGAGCAATTTGGTTGGACGCTGAAAAAACAAGTCCGTATGAATTCTACCAATTCTGGATTAATACAGATGATCGTGATGTTATAAAATATTTAAAATACTTTACATTCTTATCGCACGGAGAAATTAATGAACTAGCAGCGTCTGCAAAAGAAGCTCCTGAAAAACGCGAGGCACAAAAAGCACTAGCGGCAGCGATGACTACGCTTGTACACGGTGAAGATGCTCTTGAGCAAGCAATTCGTATTTCACAAGCTTTATTTAGCGGAAGTATTTCAGAGTTAACAGCAGGAGAAATTAAGCAAGGGTTCAAGGATGTTCCTTCTTACACGCATACAGGGGAAGATATTGGTTTAATTGATTTACTTGTAGAAAGTAAAATCTCTCCTTCCAAACGTCAAGCACGTGAAGATATTTCAAACGGTGCGATTTACTTAAACGGTGAGCGTGAACAGGATTTACAAAAAATAGTAGGTGCGGAAGACCGTATTGAAGGTCAATTCACGGTAATTCGTCGAGGCAAGAAAAAGTATACGCTTATTCAATACGCATAAAAAAAAGGCCGAAAGGCCTTTTTTTTATATAAAGACAGTAAAAAAGCCGCTCCATAGGGAACGGCTTTTCACTATTAACGAGAGTAGAACTCTACGATTAGTGCTTCGTTGATTTCAGCAGATAATTCAGAACGCTCTGGTAAGCGAGTGAATGTACCTTCTAATTTCTCAGCGTCTACTGTTAAGTAGTCTGGTACGAAGTTGTTAACTTCAAGCGCTTCTTTCACGATTGAAAGGTTGCGAGATTTTTCGCGAACACCGATCACTTGACCAGGTTGTACACGGTAAGATGGGATGTCAACGCGTTTACCGTCAACTAAAATGTGACCGTGGTTAACTAATTGACGAGCTTGACGACGAGTGCGTGCAAGACCCATACGGTATACTAAGTTATCAAGACGAGCTTCTAAAAGAATCATGAAGTTCTCACCGTGCTTACCAGTTAATTTACCGGCAGCAACGAATAAGTTACGGAATTGACGCTCAGTTACACCATACATGTGGCGTAATTTTTGCTTTTCTTGTAATTGTAAACCGTACTCAGAAATTTTCTTACGTTGACCTGGGCCGTGTGGACCTGGAGCGTAAGGGCGTTTTTCTAATTCTTTACCTGTACCACTTAGAGAAAGACCTAAGCGACGAGAGATTTTCCAACTTGGACCTGTATAACGAGCCATGATGACTCCTCCTTGTTTGTGTTTTTATTTTATGCAAAACAAAAACAGACACATTCTAGCGATATGCTCATTTTGTTTTCATGTACCATCGCTCTAGCAGCAGAGAGTTACACGATACACCATCTTGTTAAAAGAATTGCTACTTCTGTAAAACAATCTTTTAATGAGGAACAAAATGAAAAACATAAAGAAGATTGTATAAGCTGCAATATTTCACACAACGAGTATTATAGGTGTTTTCACGTATAAAGTCAAGGAAGATTGAAGATTAAAAGAATGTAAAAGAAAGAATATGTTCATTTGAAGTATAAAAGGAAAAGAAACAGCATAAGAAAACGGTGTTGATGGACTAAACAAACGTTTGTTTAACAAGCAAAACCAGCTGCAAAGCAGCTGGTTTTGCTTGTTCATATTCAAAGAAAAGAGGTGAGTTCTTTCACGAATTCTTCAAGATAATGTTGATCAATTTCATCAAAGCGATTTTTGATTGGACTGTCAATATCAAGAACGCCTAAAAGCTGACCGTTTTTTACAATTGGTACAACGATTTCAGATTGAGAAGCAGCATCACATGCAATGTGGCCAGGGAAGGCGTGAACATCTTCGATTCGCTCTGTCTTTTGATTTTGAGCTGCTGTACCGCATACGCCTTTTCCGAGTGGAATACGAACACAAGCCGGCAGCCCTTGGAAAGGGCCCAGCACTAACTCCCCGTCTTCCATTAAATAAAAACCTACCCAGTTTACTTCATTTAAAAATTGATTTAATAAAGCTGAAGCATTCGCTAGATTAGCAATTGTATTGCTTTCTCCTTCTAGTAAGGCGCGCAATTGCTTAATTACTAATTCATAATCTTTTTGTTTTGAGCCGCTGTAGTTTTCGACATTAAACAATGTATTCTCCTCCATTCAACATAAGGTTTAATGAAATTTTATCAGGAAACGTCAGTTTTAACGCTACTTTGTCGATAAAAGATTACAGGAACTAAAGAGCCCATCACGAATTATGTAGAGAGGCTATTAAAATCCTTTTTAAATACTGTAACGATTTCTACACAATTTTGCAATCATATGTGTTTTGTGAAAATAAATCGAAATGAGGTGTAGATAGATGGCTGTACAGTCAAAAACAAAAGAGAAAATTATTGATGCGGCTGTTTCTCTTTTTAACGTAAAAGGTTTTGATGGTACGTCCGTGAGGGAGATTGCAGGAAAAGCAAAAGTGAACGTAGCGAATATTTCATATTATTTTCATAGCAAAGAAGGGTTACTTGAAAGTTTGGTGATTTCTTATTTTGAAGGTTATATTCAGGTGCTGGAGCAAGCATTCCAAGAAATGAAAAGGCTGTCTTCAACAGAAAGTATTATTGTGATGATTCGAGCCATCTTACATTACCAGCACGAAAATAGGCATATTGCACGGCTTGTATATAGAGAAACCTCTCTCGATACGATTTTAATTCGCGAAGTCATGACTACGTATTTAACCAAGGAAAAGTATTACTTAAAAACAATCCTCGAAAGAGGGATGAAAGAAAAGGAGTTTCGAAAGCTGCACGTTTCTTTTACAATCATTGAGCTTAAGGGAATGCTGTCTATGCCTTATCTTCATCCTCAGTATCTAAGTGAAGTTCTTCATATATTGCCTCACGAACCATATTTTGTTCAGCAATATGCGATTGAACTTGAGCAATGGGTGCACACAACGGTATGTTTGCCGTATGAACGGACAAACAAACTGCGCGTTCAATTATCCTAAGTGGAGCTCTCTATAGCCTTGGCCTAAATCCTTCGCACAGTGGGCATCTGACCCATATACGAGAGGGATTTTTTTCTGTTGAGCTGCTTTTACGACAAATGAAGCTGGGTACGCTTCCTTGCACAAAGGTTTAAACAATCCTGCACTATTATAATCCAAAGCTAGATCTTTCATTTTTATTTCATCGAGTATTGATAAAATAATCGGGGAAAGTGTGTCTTCGTATGGAAAGCGCGTTTTAAATTTATGTACCAGCGTCATATGACCAATACGCTTAGGCTTATAAACGCCTAAATCGGCTTGTACAGAGCGTAATACCGTGTTGTAATACTTATCATATACTTTGCTTACGCTGCCAAATTTCTGTACAATATGTGCAAATACGTCAGCGCTAAAATCTAAGCAGTCGTACTCTTCTTCATACTTTAAGAAGTGAACGGAAAGGATGCTGTCATCGAGATAAGGACCATATTCGTTTAAGAAATCCATTGTTTCGTGTTCAAATCCTTCGATAAAATCAACTTCCAACCCGATATTAATACGAATATCGCGCTCAAATTCTTTTTTGACTTGCTGTACGCTGTGAATATAGTGATCAAGTTTATCAGGATCCATTCCACTGTCTCGATCGGGCGTCGGATCGCTGAAGCTTTTTGGTAATGGAGCATGCTCTGTAAATGAAATCTCGCCAAAGTTCAAGGAAATCGCCTGTTCAACATATTGTTGCAATGAATCAGGTGAACCGTGTGGGCAAAATGGAGTATGAATATGTTTGTCAACTTTCATAAAAAATGCCTCCTTTTTTCTTCTTTTTCCATTGTAACGACATAAAGTGACTCCATGCCAATATTTTGTATAAAAAAATTTAATTTTTTGCTCAAAAGTTGGACTTTACATGGTATCATAAAAACATTGACGCAAAAAAATTTAAAGGATTAAATTCACCCTTTTTATAAATAAGAAACTTGTCATGTAGAACGCACTGTAAGGGGGCTTAGTATGGAATTCATTATAGCGCTAATCATACTTATTATCGGATTAGTTGTGTACGGAATGTTTTCACGTAAAAAGATTTATCAAGAAATTGATCGCCTGGAAACGATCAAAGTCGAATTAGCAAATACGCCAGTTGCAGAGGAAATTTCAAAAGTAAAAGAATTGAACATGACAGGTCAAACTGAAGAGCTATTTGAACGTTGGCGTGAGCAGTGGGATGAAATTATATCAACTAATCTCCCGAAAATTGATAAAGAACTGTTTGAAACGGAAGAAGCAGCAGATAAATACCGATTTAAAAAAGCGAAGCAGTTATCTATACATATTGATCAAGCCTTAGAACAAACCAAGATAGATATTGAAAACATACTTACTGAACTTCAAAATTTAATTGGTAGCGAACAAGATAATCGATATGATATTGAGGAATTAAATCAGCTTCACCGCCATGTGAAGAAAAAATTGCTCGCACATCGTTATTCCTATGGGAATGCTGAAAAAACGCTAGAATACGCAATTAATACATCTAAAGAGCAGTTTAAAAAATACGAGGAAGAGACGATTAACGGAAACTATCTTCAAGCACGCGAGATTGTTCTTCAATTAAAAACTGATTTAACAGCTATTGATTCGTATTTAGAACAAATTCCAAAAGTACTAGTTGAGTGTCAGACCACTCTTCCTGTCCAGTTCAATGAACTGCTTGAAGGGTTCCGCGAAATGAGTGAGCAGGGATACGTGTTAGATCATCTGCAAGTAGAAGAAACGGTAGAGCTTTTAAAACAAGAAACTGCTGAAATTATTGCAGATATTGAGGAATTATATGTGGAAGAAGCGATTACAAAACTAGATGATGTGAACGAACGTTTAGAGCAGTTATATGACTCACTTGAGCATGAGGTTTTCTCCTATCATAAAATGAACCGTGAATCTCATACGGTATCTAACTTCCTTCGTATGCTTCAAGAACGAAACCGTGAACTTCGTGAAGAAACGCTATTTGTACAGCAAAGCTATCATTTTAAAGAGCGAGACTTAGATGTATATTATAAAATGGACCGCGAACTAAAAAGATTAACTAACTTGTACTATAATATTTCGGACAAGGTAGCGGAACACAATTTAGCCTACAGTGTGATCCAAGAAGAACTCGAAGACGTTTCCAAGCAGCTCAACCAATTAAAAGAATCTCAGGAATCTTATAGCGATATGCTACAAGCTCTTCGCAAAGATGAGCTCGCGGCTAAAGACAAAATAGAAGAACTGAAATCTCAGTTGATTGAAGCGCGACGCCTTATTCAAAAAAGCAACCTTCCTGGTGTTCCTGAAGAATATAAAGTGCAGCTTGAAAAAACGGTTCATATCTTAAATGAAGTAACCGCTAAGCTGAAAGAAAAACCGCTTAATATTCGAGCTGTTCAATCTTTACTTGAAGATGCTGTTGGTTTTGTTCAAGATACATTTGATGAGACAGAGGCAATGCTAGAAGAAGCACGACTAGTTGAACGAGTGATTCAATACGGTAACCGTTATAGAAGTACTCATCATGGAATTGCACAGTCTTTAGAAGAAGCAGAAGAAGCATTTCGCCACTATGAATATAAAGAAGCATTAAAACAGGCATCTGCGGCTATTGAGCAAGTAGATCCTGGTGCGCTTGATCGTATACAGCGTATTGTATCTTCACAGAGTTAAAAAGCTCGTGTCCAAAGGACACGAGCTTTTTTATGATGCTGTTCTTCGTATACCATCTGTTTAATGGAAACCTCTTTCAACGCTAATAATATAGCCTATGAATGCGGCAGCAACTGTTGGGATGAGCCAGCCAACACCTTGGTTATAAAGCGGTAAATAGTTTTTGAAAAGATCGTCTATACTTGTTATGATTACTAAGGCAAAGCCTAATTTAAAAAAGTAGCAAGGTATGGTATGATAATACGTTGTTCCGAAAAAATGAAGAAGGGGGCGTGCATCCTTGATTTATTTAGATAATAGCGCTACAACTAAACCCTATAATGAAGTAATACAATCTTTTACCAAAGTAGCTACAACTTACTATGGCAATCCATCGTCCCTCCATCAATTTGGCGTACAAGCAGAGAATTTGCTGAGTCGTTCGCGTGAGCAAGTGGCAGAGTTGCTACACGTATCGTCAAATGAAATTATCTTTACATCAGGAGGGACAGAAGGGAATAATTTGGCTATTAAAGGCGTAGCGATGCAATATAAAAGCCGAGGTCAGCATATCATTACGACAAATATTGAACATGATTCCGTTCATGAACCATTTAAGCAGTTAGAAGCACTAGGATTTAAGGTTACGTATGTTCCGGTAGATTCAAGTGGATTTGTGTCACCCGCGGCTATTGAATCAGCTATGACAGATGAAACCATTTTAGTATCTGTTATGCATGTAAATAATGAGATTGGCACCATTCAGCCAATTGAAGAAATTGGACAAATGCTGACGAACTATTCGAAGGTGCTTTTTCATGTCGATCATGTGCAAGGGATTGGAAAAGTTCCGCTTTCTTTAGCGGATCATAAAATTGATTTATGCACATTATCAGGGCACAAAATTCATGGCTTAAAAGGGACGGGAATTTTATATAAACGAAATGGTGTTCAGCTTCATCCGTTACTTAGCGGAGGCTCTCAGGAAATGCAGCATCGATCAGGCACGGAAAATGTACCGGGAATTGTGGCATTTGCTAAAGCACTTCGTTTAACACTTGAGCATGCAGCCCAGAACCAGCAAAAGATGCGAAAAATAAAAGCAGAACTGATGGACAAGCTTTCTGCTCACGAAAGAATCACGATTAATACGCCGGTCAAGCATTCAGCTCCTCATATTATAAATTTTACAGCACAAGGTATTAAAGGCGAAGTTTTTGTTCACGCTCTTGAGGAAAAAGGAGTGTTTGTATCCACTACATCTGCTTGCTCGTCAAAGCGGAAAAAGCCAAGTAAAACGCTTTTAGCCATCGGTAAAAATTATGAAGAAGCAGATCAGTCCATTCGTTTAAGCTTGTCTGGTTTAAATGATTATAATGAAGTAACGCCCATTATAAATGCTATTTTCACAGTCATTGAAGATCTAAAGAAAGTAATGAGGTAAATGATAATGATATATAACCATATTTTAATCCGGTACGGAGAAATCTCAACTAAAGGACAAAACAGAAAAAAATTTGTTGCACAGTTAAGAAAAAATATTGTAACGGCACTTAGTACATTCAAAAACATTCACGTAAAATACACGAGAGACCGCATGTATATTCACTTAAACGGTGAAAATCATGAGCCTATCATTGAACGCCTTCAGCAAATCTTTGGTATTCAAAGCTTTAGTTTAGCTTTAAAAGTTGAAAATGAACTTGAAGCGATTCAAGAAGCAGCGTTAGAAGCAATGAAAGAATTTGATATAGAAGGCAAAACATTCAAAGTATCTACTCGGAGAGCGTACAAACAATTTCCTCTTGATACAAACGAATTAAATTATGCAGTAGGAAGTCATGTTCTACGAAATACAGAGCATCTACAAGTCAACGTAAAAGAACCAAGCGTAAATGTACGAGTAGAAGTGAGAAGTGAAGCAACGTATATTACATGTTTTGATTATCGCGGAGCTGGTGGCCTTCCAGTTGGTACAAGTGGAAAAGCGATGCTGATGCTTTCTGGAGGAATCGATAGTCCGGTTGCAGGATACTTAGCAATGAAGCGCGGTTTAGAAATAGAAGCGGTTCATTTTTATAGTCCGCCTTTTACAAGTGAACGTTCTAAGCAAAAAGTAATTGATTTAACGCAAAAATTAACGGCTTATCACGAAAAAGTAAAGCTGCACATTGTACCGTTTACAGCTGTACAGCAAGCGATTCAAAAACAAATTCCAGAGAATTATACAATGACATCTACCCGCCGCATGATGCTTCGAATTACGGATCTCATTCGTGAAAAAAATGAATCGTTAGCTATTGTAACTGGTGATAGCTTAGGGCAAGTAGCTAGTCAAACGGTTGAGAGCATGTATGCGATTAATGAAGTGACCAATACGCCAATTTTACGTCCGCTTGTGACAATGGATAAAACGGAGATTGTTGAAATTGCCCGTAAAATTGATACACATGAAATTTCGAATCGTCCGTATGAAGACTGCTGTACAATTTTTACGCCAAGCTCACCAAAAACTAAGCCAAAGCGTGAAAAAATCAATCGATACGAACAATTTTATGATTTTGAAACATTGATTCAGGAAGCGGTAAATAATGTAGAAACGCTTGAAATGACAGCTTCTTCGGCTACAAATACGGCAGACAGCGTAGAAGACTTGTTTTAAAAGTGAAATTTCATAAAATTACTAATTAAATAATGTATGAAGCCATGTGTTTTGACACAATCTATATTCAACAAGGAGGTGAAAACACATGGCAAACAGAAATAAATTAGTAGCTCCTGGTTCAGCAGCTGCTATCGACCAAATGAAATACGAAATCGCTTCTGAATTCGGTGTAAACCTTGGACCAGAAGCAACAGCTCGCGCTAACGGATCTGTTGGTGGAGAAATCACTAAACGCTTAGTTCAAATGGCTGAGCAACAACTTGGTGGTAAATAAGTCATATTAATTAAATAATGATGGCTAAAAAGAGTGAGGGAAACCTCACTCTTTTGTCTTGTTTGTTTTGTCACGTATAATAGAGAGAAGGTCAAGCTTTATAAAGTAAAGGAGATGTTGGCGATGGGGACTTTATTTTACGGCGGCAAAATATATACGATGCTAAAAGAAGATGAGCATGTAGAAAGCGTATATGTTGAAAAAGGATTCATTCAAGATATAGGTACAGAAGAAGACCTAAGAAACAAATGGGGTTCTGTGATTGAAAGAGAAGTACAGCTCAAAGGATATACAATGTATCCGGGCTTTGTGGATAGCCATCTTCACTTAATTGGTCACGGTGAAAAGCTTCTTAGGCTTGATTTGTCTCAAGCTACTTCTCGGGAAGACGTGTTGATACGTGTTCAGCAAAAAGTAGAGAGTACACCAAAAGGAGAATGGGTGATTGGAGAAGGCTGGGATGAAAATCAGTGGGGAGATTCCTCTTTGATTCAGTTTCAAGAGCTTGACCATCTATCAACTGACCATCCCATTATGTTAAAACGAGTCTGTCGTCATGGATTAGTAGCAAACGGAACGGCTCTAAAAATAGCCGGGATTACAGCTGAAACACGCGATCCGGAAGGAGGTATTATCCAAAGAGATGAATCAGGAAATCCTACCGGTTTTTTGGCTGATCAAGCGCAAGAGTTAGTAACGGCTCATATTCCTCAAGTATCAGAATCATACATTCGACAAGCGCTCTCAGTAGCTATTAAAGATTGTGTTCAGTATGGGTTAACGGGTGGACACACGGAAGATTTAAATTATTATGGAGGCTTTTTGCGCACATATCAAGCATTTCAAGACGTTATCCACAAAGAAAAGCAGCTGTTTCGTGCCCATTTACTTGTTCATCATGAAGCTGTAGATGATATGTATACATACTTTGAAGAAAAGAAAGATACATCGGCTTTTATCGAAATAGGACCAATGAAGATTTTTGCTGATGGTTCGCTCGGCAGTCAATCTGCGCTTTTAAGCTTTCCATATAAAAGCGACCCTTCTACAAGAGGTGTAGCTATTCAATCACTAGATGAATTAAAACAGCTAGTGAGGAAAGCGAGAGAATTTGGTATGACCGTTGCAATTCATGCAATTGGTGATTTAGCATTTGAATATGTAGTAGAAAGCATCGAACAATATCCTCCTCAAACAGGGCAAAGAGATCGTATTATTCATGCACAAATTCTGAGAAAAGATTTAGTTGACCGTGTAAAAAAGCTCCCTGTCGTGTTGGATATTCAGCCACGGTTTTTAGCCAGTGATTTTCCATGGGTCATTGAAAAAATTGGAGAAGAACATTTGGACTACTGCTATGCGTGGAAAACGTTATTGGACGAAGGTGTTATGTGTGCAGGGGGATCAGATGCTCCTATTGAACCTATCAATCCGATGTTAACGATTCATGCAGCGGTTTCTAGAAAAACTTCCCCGAACAGCTCGGTCGTTTACATACCTTCTGAGCGGCTAACTGTATTTGAAGCTGTTCAGCTGTTTACTTTAGGAAGCGCGCAGGCCATTCATCAAGAGCATAAAAAAGGGTATATTCAAAAGAGTTATGTAGCTGATTTTACCGTATTAGAAAGAGATCTGTTTGAGATACCTGTAGATGATATCCCTGGGGTACAGGTGCAGATGACTGTCATTGATGGAGAAGTTGTATATCAAAAATAAAAAGCGCCCTTGGGCGCTTTTTATTATAAAAACGTACGCTTAACACGTTGCCAGAAAGAGTTATCTTTCAGCTTAACTGTTTTAATTTGACGATCGCTTAACCGAATTTGAACTTGATCAACTTGACGGGCATTTAATGCTTCGTTATCTATTCCAATAATTGGATTGTGATTGTTGTCATTGGATAATTTCAAAGTGAGCGTATGCTCGGCGCTTAGGATGAATGAAGATCCTAATGTACGATAGTTATTATTATTTAACGATGCCAATTCGCTGACTTGCATGCAAGGAATTAACGGATCAACTACGGCTCCATTTACCGATTTATTATAAGCGGTACTGCCTGTTGGTGTTGAAATAATCATCCCATCCCCACGGAATGTTTCAAAGTGATTTTCGTTAATAAAAACATCTAGAGTGAATGTTTTTATAACACCTGATCGAATCGAACATTCATTTAAGCAATAAAAAGAAGTTCCTTGATCAATTTGAGTTTGCAAAACAGGAAATCGACGTACTTCTATATTTTCAGTCGTAATAGCTTCAATCATTTTATCCGTTTCATCAATATGAAAATCACAGTAAAAGCTTAGTTGGTCTGAAGTTGTGACACCAGCATATAAGCAGTCATCTCGAAAGCCAGATTGACGGACAGCCTGCAAGAAAGCTCCGTCACCGCCAATACTTACAATGATGTTAGCGCTGTCGAAATGATCTACTACTTGAAAGTCATATTGTTTTGCAAGTTCAATAAGTGGACTTACGAGCGCTTTTGTTTCCTGGTTTTTTGGATGAAAGAAATAAACGTTACGACGATTTGGCATAGATAGTTCCCCCTTGTTTGTCTGATATGTAAAATATTAGCGATAAAGTAAACTTTTTAAAAAAAGTTTGTTACAATAATTATAGCATTATTGCTTTAAGAATTAAAAGAATAATCTTTTAATTCTGACACCTAAAAAGGAGGATTTTCATGAATAAAAAAAGGTGGATTGCTCTTTTAATTGCAGCCTGCTTATTTGTTTTTTCTGCGATTGTGAATATTGGTTTTTCTGTCAAGGAAGAAAAAAATGATGGCCTGGCAGGTATATTTGGAGGAGATGACAGTGAACTATCAGAAACAGTTATCGAAAAAGGGAATGCAGCTAAGAAAATTGCAGTGCTAGAGGTCAATGGAACAATTCAAGATACAGGAAGCAGTTCCTCACCGCTTATGTCCCAAAATGGTTATAACCACCAAGCGTTTTTAAAACAGTTAGAAAGCGCAAAAAATGATAAAACAGTCAGAGGAGTTATTATCAAGGTGAATTCACCGGGCGGCGGCGTCGTTGAAAGTGCTGAAATACATAAAAAAATTGAAGAGTTGAAGAAAGAAACGAAAAAGCCAGTGTACATTTCAATGGGCTCAATGGCTGCTTCAGGAGGCTATTACATTTCAACAGCTGCTAATAAAATTTATGCAATCCCGGATACTTTAACAGGCTCGTTAGGCGTAATTATGCAAAGCGTTAATTACGGAAAGCTGGCTGATAAACTAGGAGTAGAATCTGTTGTCATCAAAAGCGGAGCTCATAAAGATATTATGTCTCCAACAAGAGAAATGACCGGAGAAGAAAAAGAAATTATGCAAACACTTGTAGACAACTCATACGATGGCTTCGTCAATGTTATCTCTGAAGGACGTCACTTGTCTAAAGAAAAAGTACGTTCTATTGCAGATGGGCGAGTATACGATGGACGTCAGGCTAAAGAGCTGAAGCTGGTCGATCAATTAGGCTATTTTGAAGATGCGGTAAAAGGTATGGAGAAAGATTATAAGTTAAAAGGTGCACAGGTAATTCAATACAATCAAGGATTCGGACTGCCTTCTTGGCTTTCAATGAGTATGCAAAAAGTAATAGGTGGAGATGAACAAGTCACTGCAATGTTAAAAACATTTGCGCAGCCAAGTTCTCCGCGCCTGATGTATTTATATGCAGAATAGAGGTGGGAACATGGAAAATCAGTCTCATTCAACCGAATCAAATGACAATATAAAACATGAGTCAGTAGCAAGTGCTCCAACTGGTTGTGAATTTCACTATGCAGGCTTTTGGATGCGGTTTTGGGCATATCTTTTGGACTTAGCTGTGGTAGCTAGCTTGAACTCTCTGCTGATCAAGCCCATTTTTCATTTAGCAGATATCCCTCAAAGGGATGGATTTTTTTCTCCCTATACAATTGTAACGGTTATTATCTTTTATGGTTACTTTGTTTTAATGACAAAGTATTTTGGACAAACGCTTGGAAAGATGGTGTTTGGACTTAAAGTAGTATCGTTAAAAGACTCCACTTTAACCTGGCCCGTTGTGCTGTTTCGTGAAGGAGTCGGACGTTATATTTCTAAAACAGTTTTTTTACTTGGCTATTTATTAGTTGCTTTTTTACCTAAAAAGCAAGGGGCACATGATTACTACGCAGATACAACCGTCATACATGAAGGTACAATAAGCAAATGATAAAAAGAGCTGTTCCCTTAGGGAACAGCTCTTTTTATAGTTTCTATAACGTTTAATATTCTGGGTTTTGGAGATAATGTGAAGCTAAGAAGGAGTGAAGGATGTGCTATGGCTTTTATGGATATTGCTAGCACTTTTAATTGTTATTGTACTTATTGTATGGACAAAAATCACGGTATTTGTAGAGCTTCATCATGTCCGAGATAACGATTATTACAGAGTGAGGCTTAGAGCTTGGTTCGGTCTTATTCGCTATACATATGAAATTCCGGTAGTCAAAGTGAAAGAAGATTCTCCGCGTTTGCTAGTTAAGAAGAAGAAAGGAATGGGTGATCAAGGGAAAGAAGACGAGAATTCATGGAGTGATTATTCGGTAGAAGATGGGCTAAGCATGCTAGACAATGCGAAGCAATTCCTTGAACAGGTAATCGGTTTTCATAAAATTCTTCGCCGTTTTCTAAAAAAAGTGACGGTAAGCGACATTAGGTGGCACAGCCGTTTCGGCTTGGGTGATGCTGCGCTAACTGGTGTATTAACCGGGGCTGTATGGTCTGCAAAAGGGAGCATAGTTGGTATAATCAGCCGTTATATGAAACTAAAAGATATGCCTGTAATGAGCGTTACTCCTGTATTTCAACATCTTTGGTCAGAAACGGTATTTGAGTGCATAATTTCTTTTCGAGTTGGTCAAGCTATTCTAGTAGGTTTACGGACCTTGAGATACTGGCGGCATACGTCCAAAAAGCGTCGCAAAAGATGGAAGTCGTCAAATAAGAACAAGACACACTCTGTGAAAACATAAGGAGGTTATCTTAATGGCAGAACATCCAATTAAAAGTTTAATGTCGACAGCTATGGAAAATTTAAAGGAAATGATTGATGTTAATACGATCATTGGTGATCCTGTAGAAACACCTGATGGCAGCGTCATTTTAACTGTCTCAAAAGTAGGTTTTGGTTTTGCAGCGGGCGGAAGTGAATTTGGAGTAGAGGGACATGCACCATCTTCTTCAGGGCAGCATCAGCAAGAATCAGGTCATCCATTTGGCGGAGGTAGCGGTGGCGGTGTATCAATTACGCCAATTGCCTTTTTAATTGTGAGTGGAAGCGGAATTAAAATGCTTCATCTTAACGAAAGTACGCATTTATACGAAAAGATTTTAGATACAGCACCTCAAGCAATTGAACGCGTGCAGCAAATGTTTAAACAAAACAATCAGCAGCAGGATCAACAAAATCAGCATCATGACAGTGCAAACGATTTTAATTTGTAGGAATAAAATAAAGCTTTGCTTGCTTCTTGGAATGATGAAAGAAGCAAGCAAAGCCTTTTTTTGTTGGGTGTGTTTTCTAGGATAAATCATCATGTTATGTATGTCATTTAATTGCAATATAGAGACAGACAAGCTAATATGAACAGTGTACATACTTATTTAAAGGAGGAATTATTCGTGACTAAGGTTAAATTTAAAGGTAACGATGTAACATTATTAGGAAATCAAGTGAAAGTTGGAGACAAGGCTCCAAACTTTACCGTTTTAGCAAACGATTTATCAGAAGTAACGCTTGACAGCACAAAGGGTTCTGTTCGCCTAATTAGTGTAGTTCCTTCTATTGATACTGGAGTTTGTGACGCGCAAACTCGTCGCTTCAACGAAGAAGCAGCTAAATTAGATAATGTAAAAGTATTAACAGTAAGCGTAGATTTACCGTTTGCTCAAAAGCGCTGGTGTGGTGCTAATGGCATTGAGAATGTTCAAACTTTATCTGACCACCGCGACTTATCTTTCGGAGAAGCATATGGTGTAGCTATTCAAGAATTACGCTTATTAGCTCGTTCAATTTTTGTAGTAGACTCAAATGACAACGTAACGTATGTTGAGTACTTACCAGAAGTAACTGAGCATCCGAACTACGAAGCAGCAATCGAAGCAGCTAAAGCAGCTAAGTAAGATTGTCGGTGACGTTCGGCAGAAGGCGGAAAACAATGTTTTTCGCCTTCTTTGTGTTTTAAGAAGCTTTTATGATAAAATATGATGTTCCAAATAGGACGTTTATTCATTTATATAGATATTCTTTTATTATACAGGAGGCAGAATATGAGTCAGTTAGCTAGTATGGAAAAGCTATTTGGTGTAATTGATCAAACAGCTATTATTTTAAGAAAAGAACTAAACTGCGTATATTTAGAAGCAGTAGCTGAAACGGGAGAAAACTTGTTTCAAGGAACTATTTTGCAAGAAGAGCTAGATGAGGTAACGAAAAAACGTTTAAAAAAAGAGTACGATTCTATTACGCTTGATCATTTTGAGAAAGAAACCATTCGAAAAGCGTATCAGCTAGCCATTTTAAAAGGGATGAAAGAAGCTGTTCAGCCTAACCATCAAATGACGCCTGATGCTGTAGGACTATTTGTCAGCTACCTAGTTGGAAAGTTCATGGCAGGGAAAGACAAATACACGCTTTTAGATCCAGCAGTAGGAGCAGGGAACTTATTAACCACAATTTTAAATACACACGCTGCGTCAATTGAACATGTATACGGTGTAGATGTGGATGATTTATTACTTCAATTGACATATGTAAATGCAAATTTACAGAAGCACGGCATTCAATTATTCAATCAAGACAGCTTGCAGTCGCTTTTTATTGATCCTGTTGATTTAGTTGTCTGTGACCTGCCGGTTGGTTATTATCCAAACGATGAAGGGGCAAAAGAATATAAAGTAAGAGCTGAAGAAGGCCATACCTATGCTCATCACTTATTTATTGAACAAAGCTTGCGTCATGTAAAAGACGGCGGATACGTAATTGCCCTTATTCCAAATAACTTGTTCGAATCTGAACAGTCTCATTTATTACAGCCGCTGCTAAAAGAGGAAGCAATCGTTCAAGGAATCGTTCAGCTACCACTTTCATTGTTCAAACAGGAACAGGCTGCTAAGAGCATTATCATTCTTCAAAAGCAGGGAGAAGGCGTAACAGCACCTAAGCAAGCGCTGCTTGTGAATTTGCCGAAGTTCAGCAATCGAGAAGCAATGAGTGATATTATGGCTCAAATGGACCAATGGTTCCGCGTTAATAAAAAGTAAGTCTTTTTCGAAAATAATGAATATTTGTCGGTAGCGTTTTCATGATGTATAGCTCTTGAAATCTATTGTCGTGAATGATTAAATGAATAAGGATAGAAATCGTGTCGAAATGCATAGAATATTGTAGAGATTACACTTTTATGTTCTGTTCGTTATGTTTATGATGCACGTATAATAAAGAAGGAGCTGTTTTTTTATGTCAAAAATCATGGCAATCAACGCCGGCAGTTCTTCACTTAAGTTTCAATTATTTGAAATGCCAAGTGAGACGGTATTAACAAAAGGTTTAGTAGAACGAATTGGTTTAGATAACGCTGTTTTCACGATCTCGGTAAATGGTGAAAAGCAAACGGATATTACAGAAATCCCTGACCATGCTGTTGCAGTTAAAATTTTAGTTGAAAAGTTACTTTCTCAAAACATCATTCAATCATACGATGAAATCACTGGTGTAGGTCACCGTGTCGTACACGGCGGAGAGAAATTTGCTGATTCTGTTTTAATTACAGATGAAACACTAGCGGAAATTGAAGCTTTATCTGATTTAGCACCGCTTCATAACCCAGCAAACATTGTGGGAATTAAAGCGTTCCAAGATATTCTTCCAAATGTTCCGGCTGTAGCAGTCTTCGATACAGCGTTCCATCAAACAATGCCAGAAAAATCATTCTTGTACAGCTTACCGTACGAGTACTATGAAAAATATGGCGTTCGTAAATACGGTTTCCACGGCACATCTCATAAATATGTTTCTGAGCGTGCAGCTGAGCTTCTTGGCCGTCCAATTGAACAATTACGCTTAATCTCTTGTCACTTAGGTAACGGTGCAAGTATCGCTGCAATTGAAGGCGGCAAGTCAATTGATACATCAATGGGCTTCACACCATTAGCTGGTGTAGCAATGGGGACTCGTTCAGGTAATATTGACCCTGCGTTAATTCCATTTATTATGGAGAAAACAGGAAAAACTGCTGACGAAGTATTAAATGTATTAAATAAAGAAAGTGGTCTTTTGGGAGTATCTGGTATTTCTAGTGACCTACGCGATCTAATCAAAGCAAGCGCTGAAGGCAATGAACGCGCTGAAACAGCACTTGAAGTATTTGCTAGCCGTATTCATAAATATATCGGTTCTTATGCTGCTCGCATGTCTGGTGTAGATGCAATCATCTTCACAGCAGGTATTGGAGAAAACAGTGATGTTGTACGTGCTCGCGTTCTTCGCGGTTTAGAGTTCATGGGCGTTTATTGGGATCCAGCTTTAAATAGCGTACAAGGGGAAGAAGCATTTATTAGCTATCCTCATTCTCCAGTTAAAGTTATGGTTATTCCTACAGACGAAGAAGTTATGATTGCACGCGACGTTATTCGTTTAGCGAATATTTAAGTTCATAAAGTGCCTCTTCAATGAATGAATTCTCATAAATTGTCAGGCAAACTAACTAAAAGCTGATTTCCTAAGAAGGAAATCGGCTTTTTATATAGCATAAATAGCTGACGGTTTAAAGAAGGTTTACAACATATAGAAGAAAGAAATAATATAGGCAGGAAAATGTAACGGATGTATTATTTGTTATAATGAAAATAAAACTACTTATTTCTTGAAAGGGTGACATGATGATACTAACGAATCGTGAAGAACAGCTTTTAGAAGAAATCCACAAATGGGAAGAGAGCTTACAGAGCGTAAAAGCAACTGATATGGAATTGTTATACGAAGAGTGGTTAGAAAAAGGGATTAACTTAATTCCTTCTTCCGTTCGTGAGACCTATTTACATAAAATTGATGAGGGACTCTTTCAGTTAACTGCATTAATTCAAGGTACGGAAATGCAAACTCAAGCGACAAAAAGAATTATTGAAACTGCTCGTGTATTCAAAGAGGATATCACAGATTTATCAGAAATGAATTCCCTTCAAGTAGACCAGCTTTCATATATATGCGAGCAGCAAATGGCCAAGCTTCGGCTGTATGCGCTAAGTCAAGGCGCACTTTCAGGAACAGGACAATCGCTGCTAGTCGGCATTGATATACCCGTTGTTTTATGCATGAATATTCAAGCGGTGCAACAGGCAGCAATGAGCTATGGTTATCATATTCAGACTCCTTCAGAGCTTATGCTAACTCTAAAAGTTTTTCATGCAGCAACGTTACCTAAACATCTTCAGGCTGAGGGATGGCATCATTTGAAGAGCGAGCTAAGCCAAGAATTTGACCCTTATTTTTATGAAGGTGTGGACCAAATTGTAGATAAGACGTGGCTGCAAAAAATCGTTGTACAAATTGGAAAAACCCTCGCTATATTTGCTGCGAAACGAAAAGTTTACAATCGTTTGCCGGTGGTGAGTATGATGGTTGGCGGAGGTATGAATTACCGAATGGCCAAACAAGTGACGGATTATGCGAAGCGCTTTTACCAATACCGCTATTTGCTGGATAAGAAAAACGAGTCTCATTAATTTTTCATGAGACTCGTTTTTTTGTCTATCCGTGAACTTTTTTGGATATTTCCTCATTCGTTCGATACCAAATCCATAGATCATTAATAATTGAAGCAAGTTCCCCTATCTCGCTATTCAATTCACAGGAGCGGATGAAGTTGGTCTCATCTTCTAATGCTGCTTGTTTTTGATTAATGCTCTTTTCTAAAGATTGAATTTTGTCTGGTATCTGCCCCCGAATCGCTTCCCAGGTTAGGAGGATATCTTGCTGAATTTTTTCAGAATAGAATGTCCATTCTCTTTCAAGAGCAGGAATTTTTATACCGAGTCTGTTGTCATAAGTAAAAAAGCGCTCCATTTTTTCACCTCTTCCCCTCCATTTTATACAATGACAAAAGCCAGAGCTACTGAAAGTGAAAAAATAAATCATTTATACTCAATTTATGCATGTAAATATACACGGCATTTAAGTTGTAAATATTCAATTTTGTCCATTTTTATAGTATTTTAAGAGGTTTTATCCTGTTGATTCAAAATAAACGTGAATTTATATACTTTTTTTTGAATAACTATTGAAAATAGATTAAAAAGTTGTTAAAGTAATAGTAGATTAAATGAATAAAAATTAAAACGGTTGTATTAATATATATAATTTGTAGGAGGAATACATGATGAGTAATCCAAAAGTTGTTTTAGCATATTCCGGAGGTTTAGATACATCAGTTGCAATTAAATGGTTACAGGAAAAAGGGTACGATGTGGTAGCTTGCTGTTTAGATGTAGGTGAAGGAAAAGATTTGAAATTTATTAAAGAAAAAGCATTAACAGTTGGAGCAGTATCATCATATGTGATTGATGCAAAAGAAGAGTATGCCAATACATTTGCATTAGCAGCACTTCAAGCACACACATTATATGAAGGGAAGTATCCATTAGTATCTGCACTATCTAGACCGCTAATCGCTAAAAAGCTTGTAGAAGTAGCAGAACAAGAAAATGCAGTAGCTGTCGCACATGGATGTACGGGAAAAGGAAATGACCAAGTGCGTTTTGAAGTATCAATTAAAGCATTAAATCCACACTTAGAAGTTTTAGCTCCTGTTCGTGACTGGAAATGGTCTCGTGAAGAAGAAATCGAGTATGCAAAAGAAAAGAATATTCCAATTCCAATTAACTTAGACAGCCCATTTTCAATTGACCAAAACTTATGGGGAAGAAGTAACGAGTGTGGCGTTCTTGAAGACCCTTGGGCAGCTCCACCTGAAGAAGCATATGACCTAACAGCTTCTCTTGAAAACACTCCTGATACAGCGGATGTAGTAGAAATTGAATTCGTTGAAGGTGTGCCAGTATCATTAAATGGTCAATCGTATACGTTAGCTCAGTTAATTTTAGAACTGAATGAAATCGCAGGTAAGCACGGGGTTGGACGTATTGACCATGTCGAAAACCGCCTTGTCGGAATCAAATCACGTGAAGTATATGAGTGTCCAGCCGCTATGACACTAATTAAAGCACACAAAGAGCTTGAAGATTTAACATTAGTGAAAGAAGTGGCGCACTTCAAACCAGTAATTGAGAAAAAATTAACAGAAGTTATCTATGAAGGTTTATGGTTCTCTCCATTAACAAATTCGCTGCTTGCATTTTTAAAAGATACGCAGCAATATGTGAACGGAACAGTGCGAGTAAAACTATTTAAAGGGCATGCTATCGTAGAGGGACGTAAATCTCCTAATTCGTTATACAATGAAAAACTTGCAACATATACAAAAGAAGATGAATTTGATCACAATGCAGCAGTTGGTTTTATCTCATTATGGGGTCTTCCAACACAAGTGAGCAGCATGGTAAATCAAAAGAAGGTGACAACGGTATGACCAAACTTTGGGGAGGGCGTTTTACGAAACGCCCTGAACAATGGATTGACGAGTTCGGTGCGTCAATCTCATTTGATCAGCATCTTGTAGAAGAAGATATTGAAGGAAGTTTAGCGCATGTAACAATGCTTGAAAAATGCAGCATTCTTTCTGGAGATGAAGCGTCACAGATTAAAAAAGGCCTTCAAACACTGCTTGAAAAAGCTAAAAAGAAAGAATTAACATTTTCTGCTCAATATGAAGATATTCATTTAAATTTAGAAAAGTTATTAATTGATGAAATTGGTCCTGTTGGAGGAAAGCTTCATACAGGTCGCAGCCGTAATGATCAAGTTGCTACAGATATGCACTTATATTTAAAAAAGCATGTTCAGCAAATTGTAGGGCTGATTGAAAATCTAGAAGATGTACTGCTCACAAAAGCAGATCAGCATGTTGAAACAATTTTTCCAGGCTACACACATTTACAGCGCGCGCAGCCCGTTTCCTTTGCTCATCATTTGATGGCTTATGTTTCAATGTTCAAACGTGATGCTGAGCGTTATGTGGAATCGCTAAAGCGTATTGATTTATCTCCTTTAGGAGCAGGAGCTTTAGCCGGTACGACATTCCCAATTGATCGTCATTACAGCGCGGAGCTTCTAGGTTTTAATGGAATTTATCAAAACAGTATGGACGCTGTCAGCGACCGTGACTTTATTTTAGAGTTTTTAAGCAATAGTTCTATTTTAATGATGCATTTATCTCGTTTTTGTGAAGAGTTAATTTTATGGTCGAGTCAAGAGTTTCAATTTATTGAAATGGATGATACGTACGCAACAGGCAGCAGTATTATGCCTCAAAAGAAAAATCCTGATATGGCCGAGTTAATTCGTGGTAAAACAGGACGAGTATATGGTCATCTATTTAGCTTATTGACTGTATTAAAAGGTACGCCCTTAACGTATAACAAAGACTTACAAGAAGATAAAGAAGGCATGTTTGATACGGTTACAACTATTGAAGGGTGCTTAACCATTTTTGCTGGCATGATTGAAACAATGACAGTAAAAACGAACATTATGGAAAAAGCTACGCAACAAGATTTTTCAAATGCAACGGAGTTAGCTGATTATCTTGCTTCAAAGGGTATGCCGTTTCGTGAAGCACATGAAGTGGTTGGGAAACTGGTTCTTGTTTGTATTCAGAAAAATATCTATCTAATGGATTTGCCGCTTGAGCAATATAAGGAAGCGTCAGATTTATTCGAGGAAGACATCTACCATGTATTAAGCCCAAAAACAGCTGTTAACCGCCGCAATAGCGCGGGAGGAACAGGATTTGAACAAGTAAAAAAAGCAATTCAGCTAGCTAAAGATGAATTGCACGAAAAATCCTCACGATAAAAAAGTTTTCAAAACGTTCGCAGAAAAATCTGCGGGCGTTTTTTGGTATGAGATAAATGGTATAAGTAGATCATTTAAGAAGAAAATAGAAAAGATCATGCAAGGTATTAGGAAGTAAAGTCCATATTCGTAAAGAAAATAGAGTGAAAAAAGGAGAAGTGACATATGAAAGACAAAAAACACCCGCAGCATGTATATGAATATGATTTTGAAGGAGAAAAAGAGACATCAAGACAGCTAATGGATTCTTATTCAAGCGGCGTTATTGGCGATGCTATGGCTTCTGTGGTTGAAAATCCGGAAGCAACGAGTGATAACGAACTATATGAATAACTGCATGCATATACTGTATATAGACTAAGAAAAGCAGGATTATGCTGAGCTCTATCGAAAGATAACGTCATAGTAAATCCGGTTTTCTAAAGGATTTGGTATGACGTTCTTTTTTCAGTTAATCACTGATATAAGAAAAGAGGGATAAAGGTGAAAATTGGAGTGCCGAAAGAAGTAAAAAACAATGAAAATCGCGTGGCTATTACTCCAGCTGGTGTCACAGCTTTAGTTAACGGTGGGCATGATGTATACATTGAAACACAGGCAGGAGAAGGCTCTGGATTTCATGATGAAGATTACACAAATGCAGGAGCTTCTATTGTAAATACTGCAAAAGAAGTATGGGATGCTGAAATGGTTATGAAAGTAAAAGAACCGATTTCAGAAGAATACGGATATTTTCGTGAAGGACTTATTTTATTTACGTATCTACATTTGGCAGCTGAAGAAGCGTTAACGAAAGCATTAATTGATAAAAAGGTAGTGGGTATCGCTTATGAAACCGTACAGCTTCCAAATAAAAGTTTACCTCTGTTAACGCCGATGAGCGAAGTTGCAGGAAGAATGTCCTCTCAGATTGGAGCTCAATTTTTAGAGAAAACCAAAGGCGGAAAAGGGATTATATTAAGTGGAGTTCCAGGCGTTCAAAGAGGAAAAGTAACGATTATTGGAGGAGGAGTAGCAGGAACCAATGCTGCTAAAATTGCTGTTGGATTAGGGGCTGACGTCACAATAATTGATTTAAATGCGGATCGCCTTCGCCAGCTTGATGATTTGTTTGGAAAAGAAGTGACAACATTAATGTCAAACCACTACAATATTGCACAATCTGTAAAAGAGTCAGATCTAGTTATAGGAGCGGTCCTCATACCTGGAGCTAAAGCGCCAAAGCTTGTCACCGAGGAAATGGTTCAAACGATGTCAAAAGGGTCAGTTGTAGTTGATATTGCCATTGATCAAGGCGGGATTTTTGAAACAACTGATCGTATTACAACTCACGATAACCCGACTTATTTGAAGCATGAGGTCTTACACTATGCTGTTGCAAATATGCCAGGAGCTGTTCCCCGCACGTCAACCTTAGCACTGACGAATGTAACGGTGCCTTATGCTCTGCAAATAGCCAGTCAAGGATATAAAAAAGCGTGCTTAAAAAATCCATCCCTTCTTCAAGGTGTCAACACACTAAACGGATTTGTCACTTATGCGGCTGTGGCAGATGCGCACGGTCTAACTTACGCTGATGCAACAACTTTATTAGAGCAAGCATAATAAGGCATATTTTTGTGCTGTATATGATATGATAGCGGCGTATTCACTTGTTTTGTAGCCAAAACAGACGGGTAGAATATAGAAAAGGTTAGTGTAAAAGGAGAGAATAAATGATGCACGTTTCTTATCATGGTCATTCTATTATTAAAATTGAAACAAAAGGAAAAACAATTTTAATTGACCCGTTTATCACTGGAAATGAAGTAACAGATTTAAATGCTAAAGATGTAAAAGCTGATGTAATCTTACTGACTCACGGCCATAATGACCATGTAGGCGACACGGTTGAAATTGCTAAGCGCAGTGGTTCACTTGTTGTGGCAGTAGCAGAATTAGCTACATATCTTAGCTGGCAAGGCTTAAACGTACATCCAATGAGCATAGGCGGAGCCTATACATTTGATTTTGGCACGGTGAAATTGACGCAAGCTTTCCACGGTTCAAGTTATACAGAGAATAATGAAGAGATTATTTATACAGGAATGCCGGCTGGTTTGCTTTTAACAATTGAAGGAAAGACGATTTATCACGCTGGAGATACAGCTTTATTTTCTGATTTGAAATTAATTGGTCGCCATAAGCCGGACGTAGCATTTCTTCCAATTGGAGATAACTTTACAATGGGGCCTGAAGATGCGGCTATCGCAGCGGAATGGGTGCAGGCAAAGCTTGTTGTGCCAATTCACTACAATACATTTCCTGTGATTAAGCAAGATCCTTATCAATTTGTTGAGTCTTTATCTGGTATTGAAGGAAAAGTATTAAAAGCTGGAGAAGGATTGGATCTTTAATCATAAAGAAGAAAACACGGTGCGATTGCATCGTGTTTTTTATTTGCAAAGAAACGTTCTGCTTTTTTTACTTCCCTGCATACGATAGTAATAATAAGGAGGGAGAGTTATGGAAAAAAATCGAGTTATTTTATCGCTTTTACTATGCGGAGTGATGCTTTACTATGCAATGCCGCACCTAGTGTTAACAACTTCGAGTTTGCAAGGGATTTTTAGTATAAGCTGGCTTACCTTTGCTCTTTTTGTAGCCGGAGGAAATTTGTCATCACTACTTTATACACCGCGTCGTAAAAAGGCAGGTATTCAAAAAAATAGTGCGAGAAAGCCTTTGCGTCAAAGAGGTTAGATTGAATCCATTTCACTTCCCCCGTATAATAAAAGAAAAGACATATGAAACGTAAAAACGTTTTAGAAGGGTGAAGTACACGTGGCGACAAAACATGAGCAAATTTTACAATATATTGATTCGCTTCCAATTGGTGAAAAAATTTCAGTGCGCCAAATTGCCAAAGAACTGAATGTCAGTGAAGGCACGGCGTACCGAGCAATAAAAGACGCAGAAAATAAAGGGTATGTTTCAACCATTGAACGAGTTGGGACCATTCGAATTGAACGAAAGAAGAAAGAAAACATTGAAAAGCTAACGTTTGCTGAAGTAGTAAACATTGTTGATGGACAAGTGCTGGGCGGACGTGAAGGCTTGCATAAAACGTTAAATAAGTTTGTTATTGGAGCGATGAAGCTTGATGCTATGATGAGATATACCGAGGCTGGAAACCTTCTTATCGTAGGGAATCGAGTAAACGCTCATGAATTAGCTCTTGAAGCAGGAGCAGCCGTGTTAATTACGGGCGGCTTTGATACCGAAGAATGGGTTAAGAAGCTTGCGGATGATCTTAAGCTTCCTATTATTTCAACGAGCTATGATACGTTTACAGTTGCAACCATGATCAATCGTGCTATTTATGATCAGCTGATAAAAAAAGAAATTGTGCTTGTTGAGGATATTTTAACACCCGTCTCTGAAGCGGTTAGCTTGCAGTTAACCGATACAATTGAAAAATGGCATGAATGTAACGATCAGACTCACCACAGTCGTTTTCCTGTAGTGGACCAGCATATGAAAGTTCATGGTATGGTCACATCAAAAGATATTATCGGATATGACCTTTCTACTCCGATTGAAAAAGTGATGACGAAAAATCCAATGACCGTTCATGGGAAAACATCCGTCGCTTCTTCTGCACATATGATGGTATGGGAAGGGATTGAAGTGTTGCCTGTAGTGGATGATTACCACCGACTAGAAGGCATTATCAGCCGTCAAGACGTCTTAAAGGCGCTGCAAATGATTCAGCGTCAACCACAGGTAGGGGAAACCATTGACGACATTGTAACCAATCAATTTATGGACGTACAAGAAACAAAAGAAGCACCGGTGTATCGATGTGAAGTAACGCCGCAAATGACGAATTATATGGGGACTATTTCGTACGGAGTTTTTACTACTATTGTAACAGAAGCCGCCAATCGTGTTCTTCGCTTATATAAAAAAGGTGATTTGGTTATTGAAAACATCACCGTTTATTTTATTAAGCCAGTTCAAATTGAAAGTATAATTGAAATTCGTCCTAAGCTGCTAGAACTTGGTCGGAAGTTTGCTAAATTAGATGTAGAAGTCTATAATGCTGGGGTTGTAGTAGGAAAAGCGATGATGATGGCTCAGTTATTGGAAAGAGTATAAAAAAAGAAGCTGCTTTGCAGCTTCTTTTACATTTGATCTGCTTCCTTTATTGCATAAGGCTGATAGTACTTGTAAGCTTTGACACCTGCTAATATGCTGCCTGAGCCGAATAATACAAATAATATGCCGATGATAAGCGAAACGTTTGTTTCGTAAATAAACCATTGATTGATGCCAAAAAATAATACAAAAGAACCGAGACAAATACTCGACTTAGCGGAAATCCACTTTCGTTCCATCGGACGTTTCGAACGTACGTATTTTACTTTTAAATACAGGTAGAAAACAAAGGAAACAACGATTAAAATCATAAAAAATGGCACAAAAGCTCCTCCAGTCCGGTTTATTTCTATCCGTAATGTTTCTTGATGCTAGTAATCGTTGGTGTTGAAAGTGTTTACAGTAGTATCTATTATTTTACAGGTCGATGACAGAAAATTCTACTATCGATTGATTCTTCTTTTAAAAAAGAGAAGAGATATGATTTAATAAATAATATGGATACAGCGCTGTGGAAATGTAAGTGCATGTGGTACATACATAAAACAAGAATAGCATTGACAGGAGAGAGAGAATGAAAGCACAAATATTAGAAGCCATCAAGCAGTTTGACACCATTATTATTCATCGGCATATTCGACCAGATCCAGATGCATACGGATCTCAGTGTGGATTAGCAGAATTGTTAAAAACATCTTTTCCCGAAAAGAAAGTATACGTAACGGGAGAAGAAGCGGAGTCATTAAAATTTTTATACCGTATGGATGATATCGCTGATGACACTTATGAAGAGGCGCTTGTCATCGTTTGTGATACGGCTAATGAAGCGCGAGTATCAGATCAGCGCTACGCAAATGGAAAAATGATTATTAAAATTGATCACCATCCAAACCAAACTCCTTACGGTGATTTGCTTTGGGTCGAGACGTCTGCTTCTTCAACAAGCGAAATGATTTATGAATTTTACTTAGAAGGAAAAGAAAATGGGTTATCTCTTAATGATGAAGGAGCAAAGCTGATCTTCAGTGGTATTGTCGGCGATACGGGCCGATTTTTATTTCCAAATACAAAGCCAAAAACGTTTTGCTATGCAAGTGAGTTAATTCAGTATGGTTTCAATTTTAAAGATGTATATGATCAGTTATACAAAACAAAAGAAAACGTCGCTCATTTACATGGATATGTGCTACAAAACTTCACGATGTCTCCAGCAGGAGTTGCCCACATGAAGATTCCGAATGAAATTCTTCGTAAATATGATGTGACACCTGCTGATGCCTCTCAGTTAGTCGGTTCGTTAGGACAAATTGACGGAGTGAAAACGTGGGTGTTTTTTGTAGAGGAAGAAAATCAGATTCGTGTTCGCCTTCGTTCAAAAGAGCTTGTCATTAATACAATTGCTAGAAAATACAATGGAGGAGGTCATCCTCTTGCGTCCGGTGCGTCTATTTATTCATGGGAAGAAGTAGAACCTTTACTGCGTGATTTAGAAGAGCTTTGCAGTCAGGAATAATACGTAAGATAAGCCGGTGATTTTAAATCATCGGCTTATTATAATACTTTTTCCATCTTTTTAATTCGAACTTCAATTGAAAGCGTTGTGTAAAAATAAATTTGATGAACTTCAACTTCATAAATCGTTTTATCGAATTCATATTTTTTATTTTCAATTGCTTTTTTTAAGATATCTCGGCTTCGATATGCACTTTCAATATCTTGGGCAATTAAGTGCTGCGCTTCTTCATCGACGCTTTTTTGAATATTGTATTCAACCACAGAATTTACTTTATAACGATTGCCATTTACTAATTTTACTTTCACATTTTGAATAATCAAATGCTGTTTCATTTCCTTGTTTAATGCTTTTACATCTTCTTGCCATGCGCTGATTTGCAAATTTGCTTTTTCTAGCTTATCATTAGCAATCCGAACTTCTTCTAGCTCTCTATCTCTTGAAACGCCATAAATCGTTAAAAATACACCCCAGCTGACAATTGCTCCAATGACTATACCGGCAAAAAAACGCTGCCAGTCGGAGCGCTTGAACATTCGCTCGCTGGGCACCCTCATACAAAATGCTCCTGAGTTAACCACTTGATGATAAGAGCACCGGTCTGGGCTCCTCCCATAGCGGATAGAATTAAAAGAATTTGTTTGAATACATCTTTTGTGGCTCCTTCAAAGAGTCCTCGCTCAAAGCTGTAAAACGTATCAAATGTTCCTCCAATTGCTCCGACAATTGCCCAGATTTTCAAACTATTGCTGAGGGTATGCATGACGTATAAAGGAGATTTTCCAATTAAAAACCCCGCAAATGCTCCAATTAATGAACCGCCTAAAATAATACCTAACGAAGTGAAGTAACTCCAAATGAAAAGAGACATAAAAGGCTCTTTTGTCATAACGCGTCCTCCTTTACTATTTTATCGATGAATCACGCTTCCTACATATATATGGACAAACGCTCAGAGTTATGTAATTTGTCTACGCCGGCAACAAAATTTATAATGAGAATAAAGAATTAAAGAAAGGTGGAAAGTCTTGTGCCTTTTGTTCACTTACAGCTTCAAAGTTCTTATAGCTTACTAAGCAGTTCCATTCGTATTCCTGAACTTGTAGAAACAGCTAAGAAAATGAACTATGAAGCGATTGCTTTGACTGATGAAAATGTGATGTACGGAGTTATTCCTTTTTATAAAGCCTGCGTAAAAGCGGGGATCAAGCCGATTATTGGGCTCACATTATCAATTTTAGAACAAGAAGAAAGCGAGCGAGCGTATCCTTTAGTGTTGTTAGCGGAAAATGATAAGGGATATGAAAACCTATTAAAACTAAGCAGTTTAGTTCAAACCAAGGAAAAACACGGTGTAAATAAAAAATGGCTTCAGCATTACAGCGGCGGATTGATTGCTATTACACCTGGTGTAACGGGAGAAGTAGAAACTCTGTTAGCAGAAAATAAGTTTCAAGATGCTAAGCGAGTACTTCGATTTTTTAAAAAAATATATTCACAGTCTTTCTATATATCGATACAGCGCCACGGACAGGATGAAGCTTTTATAAATCAACGGTTAACGGAACTTGCTATTGAAGAAAATATCCCGCTCGTTGCAACGAATCAAGTGAAATATTTAAAAAAAGAAGATCGAGTTGCGTATGATTGTTTAGCTGCTATTCGAGACGGAGAGAAATTACATAGCGATGAACAGATGCAAGAAGAGAGCAGCGAGTACTATTTCAAATCACCTCATGAAATGGAAGCTCTCTTTCATGACCAGCTTTTTTTAATAGAAGAAAGTCTAAAAATCGCAAGGCGATGCGAGCTAGAAATTTCTCTAGGAGTAATGTCCATTCCAAAATATCCTGTTCCCTCGTCTGTTACATCATCAACCTACTTGCGCACTCTCTGCGAAAAAGGGTTGCGCGAAAGAGTTCAAATGATGACAGAAGAGTATCAGAAACGCTTGGATTATGAGCTGAACATTATTGAAAGTATGCGATTTAGTGATTACTTCCTTATCGTATGGGATTTTATGAACTATGCTCATGAACACGGTATTTTAACGGGCCCAGGTCGTGGCTCAGCTGCAGGATCACTGGTCTCATACGCTTTACGAATTACAAATGTTGATCCAATTCAGCATCAGCTTTTATTTGAGCGTTTTTTAAACCCTGAACGTATTTCGATGCCTGATATTGATATTGATTTTCCTGATAATAAACGAGATCAAGTCATTCAGTATGTAGCTCAAAAATATGGAGCGCTGCACGTAGCTCAAATCATTACGTTTGGAACATTAGCAGCTAAAGCAGCCGTACGTGATGTAGGAAGAGTGATGGGATTTGATCAAGAGGCGTTAAACAAAATGTCCAAAGCGATTCCAACTAAACCAGGCACAACATTAAAAAGTGCTCGTCGTGATTCAAAAGTGCTTCAAGCCTATTTATCTGAAAATGAAGCCAGAAAACAATGGTACAACATTGCCATGAAGATAGAAGGACTGCCGAGGCATACTTCTACACATGCAGCAGGCGTTGTAATTAGTGAAAAGCCGCTCACGCAATCTGTAGCTGTACAAGAAGGACATGAAAATGTCTATCTGACTCAATATCCAATGGAAGCACTGCAAGACGTTGGGCTTTTGAAAATGGATTTTTTAGGTTTGCGCAACTTAACGATTTTAGATCATATTTTAAAGAAAATCGAGCGGGACATGAATCAAAAGCTGTCGCTGTCTCATATTCCATTTAATGATCAGAAAACTTTTGAACTGCTGAGCAAAGGGGATACGACTGGTATTTTTCAGCTAGAGTCAGATGGAATGAGAAGAGTGCTTCAGCAATTAAGACCTACAGAGCTAGAAGATATTGTAGCGGTTAATGCGCTTTATAGACCCGGTCCGATGGAAAATATTCCAACCTATATTAAGCGCAAGCACGGAGTGGAGAGAGTAATATATGATCATCCTAAGCTCAAAGACATTTTACAATCCACGCACGGAGTTATCGTATATCAGGAGCAAATTATGCAGATTGCTTCAGAGATGGCTGGTTTTTCCCTTGGGGAAGCAGATTTATTGAGGAGAGCAGTGAGTAAAAAAGAACGGGCAGTGCTTGATCGTGAACGAGCTCATTTTATTCAAGGGAGTGAAAAGAAAGGGTATGACTTATCCGTGGCTAATCGGGTGTATGATCTTATTGTGCGCTTTGCTGATTATGGCTTCAACCGAAGTCATGCCGTTGCCTACAGCATGGTAGCCTATCAGTTAGCCTATTTAAAAGCACATTATCCGCTGCAGTTCTTTTCAGCCTTATTAACGAGTGTTATTGGAAACGAAGGGAAAATTGCTCAATATATTAATGAACTAAAAAGAAAAAAAATACAAGTTCTCCCACCTTCTATTAACAAGAGCATGTATTCGTTTAACGTAGAAGGTGAAAGTATAAGATATAGCCTTGCGGCGATTAAACATATTGGTGTAGCAGCTATGCAGGAAATAACAGAAGAGAGAAAGAAAAAAAGGTTTGAAGACTTATTTGATTTTTGCGCACGTGTTTCACAAAAGGCCGTGAATAAAAAGGCGCTTGAAGCTTTGATTCTATCTGGAGGCTTTGATGAGTTTGGGGAAAACAGAGCTACTTTATTAGCAACGATTGATGTAGCATTTGAACATGCAAGCTTGGTACTACCTGATGATGACTTTGGATTTGGCGCTGAATTTTCGTTGAAGCCTAAATATATAGAAACAGAGGAAATGAAAATAGAAGATCGGCTTCAATATGAAAAAGATATGCTAGGTTTTTATTTGTCAAGCCATCCAGCCTCTCAATATGAAGCGCTCACTTCCTTTTATCCTATTGTTCCTCTTCAAGATACGAAAGAATACGTTTCCGGAAAAGCAGTCTCTCTTTTAGTATTTGTATTGGAAATTCGCGTCATTCGAACGAAAAAAGGAGAGCAAATGGCCTTTTTGCGCATCACGGATGAAAGTGGAGAAGGAGAAGTTGTTGCATTTCCCCGAGTATTTGAGCAGAACCGTCTGCTGTTTGAACAAGGGAATGTTTTACTGATACAAGGAAAAATAGATGAGAGAAACGGGCAGCAGCAAATTGTTTGTCAACGTGCTCAATCTGCTAGCGAAGCGGTTCAAAAACTCCCGTCGGAAGAATTATACTTGCGTATAGAAACAAAACAAGGCACAGAAAAGCTACTGCATGCTATTTACCAGCACTTTCAGTCTCATAAAGGAAAAATCCCAGTGAAAATTTATTACGAGGCAGAGCGTCAACTAGTCAAGCTTCCCGTTCATTATTCTATCAAACGGAGCGACGAGTTAATAAAGACTTTAAAAGCACTGCTTGGAGAGAAGCACGTTGTGTTCAAGAAGATATAGTCTTTACAGATCTCATGTGATGTTATATGGTAAAATAGTTAAAAAAGTGGTCTGACCACCGTTTTTTTATGAAATATACGAATTAGATGCGTTTTTCTTGAAATGAAATGCAGTTGGATTTATAACATCGTATGAGTGTGGGAAAGAACATGGTTCAAGCGCAGTACTTGTTATCATTTTGTTTATTGGGAGTGAAATTCATTGTCTTTACGTGAAGAAGCATTGCATATGCACCGCATTAACAAAGGTAAACTAGAATCAAAGTCCAAAATTCCTGTTCGAAACGCAGAGGATTTAAGCCTTGCTTATTCTCCTGGTGTAGCAGAACCTTGCAAAGAAATATATGATGATGTAAACAATGTGTATGAATATACGATGAAAGGAAATATGGTAGCTGTTGTATCTGATGGCACTGCCGTATTGGGCTTGGGCAATATAGGCCCTGAAGCTGCTCTGCCAGTAATGGAAGGGAAAGCTGTCCTTTTTAAAAGTTTTGCCGGCGTAGATGCATTCCCAATTTGTTTAAACACGACAGATGTGGACAAAATTATAGAAACTGTTAAATTGCTAGAACCTACTTTTGGAGGCGTTAATTTAGAAGATATTGCGGCTCCTAACTGTTTTGAAATTGAAGAGCGGTTAAAAAAGGAAACAAATATCCCGATTTTTCATGATGATCAGCATGGAACGGCTATTGTTACAGTAGCGGGTCTTCTTAATGCTCTGAAGCTAACAGGAAGAAAAATATCACAGATCAAAGTGGTAGCGAATGGAGCAGGAGCTGCTGGCATTGCTATTATTAAATTATTATATAGCTATGGAGTGCGCGATATCATTATGTGTGACTCCAAAGGAACGATTTATGACAAGCGTCCTCACGGCATGAACCGTATAAAAGATGAAGTGGCAGCTTACACAAACCGAAGCAAAGTAGAAGGGACGTTAGCTGATGCGTTAGAAGGAGCTGACGTGTTTATCGGAGTTTCGGTTGAAGGAGCACTAACACCGGAGATGATTGGAAAAATGAACTCAGATCCAATTATTTTTGCAATGGCAAATCCCGTGCCTGAAATCATGCCCGAAGAAGCTAAAAAAGCTGGCGCAAAAGTAATTGGCACAGGGCGCTCAGATTTTCCTAATCAAGTGAATAATGTCTTAGCATTTCCGGGGATATTCCGAGGTGCACTAGATGTGCGGGCTACTCATATTAATGAAAAAATGAAAATGGCTGCAGTTGAGGCTATTGCTAATTTAATTACAGAAGATGGCTTGCATACAGACTACGTGATTCCAGGCCCCTTTGACGCGCGAGTGGCTCCTGCAGTAGCTGCTGCTGTTGCAAAGGCAGCTATGGAAACAGGCGTTGCCCGAATAAAAGTAGAGCCAGAAACGGTAGCTGAAAATACACGTCGCTTAGCGATTATTGAATAAGGTTACATCAACTGTTCTTTGACAGGCATGATGCTTCAAGCATGCCTGTTAAAGTAATGTAAAGTGAGTGGTAGTAAACTTGAAGAATGAACGTTCAAAAGTATATGTAGAAATTCTGAAACAAATTCGCCAGCTAATGGAAGACGATCGTTTAACTACGGGCGATAAAATCCCGTCAGAACGAGAACTTTCTGAACGATTAGGCGCAGGACGTTCTTCCGTTCGAGAAGCGCTCAGAGCGTTAGAGCTAATTGGGTTGATTGAAACTAGAAGAGGTGAAGGTACGTTTATTAAAGAAGTAGGAGATCATCAATTTATTGATTTATTAGCTACTTTTTTAGTACAAGACAGTAAAACAAAATCAGATTTAATTCAAACGAGGTATATTCTTGAAAAGAGCTGTTTGTTTTCTGTTTTCGCGGAACAGTACGAAATCAATGTTTCGAAAGCAATTCAAAAGCAGAATGATGATTGTTTAAAGAACTTGTTTGACTACTTGTTTTCTTTGCAGCCTAATCGGCTGTTACACCGAATTTGGCTGATTATTTGCCGTTTTTCTCAAACTTTTCAACAAAACTCAGCGCCAAGCGACACTCTGGTGAATGAATTGGTAGAGGCGTTAGCTAAAAAAGATGAAGCGACTGTATTAAATCTTCATCATCAGTGCTATAAGCAAGTTTGAAAGAAGGAATTTGTCGAAAGGGACATGCCATCTTTCTACACAAAATCAAACAGTCATCTAGTAAAGTAAATAGCAACTAATAAAGTGAAGCGAACAATTCATCCATTTTTGTCTATCCGTCGTTTGTTTTTGCGTTTGAGACGGACTTTCATAATCTGTAAAGTAGAAGAAGAGGAAGAATAAAGGTTCTTATGGTAAAGAGAAGAACCAAAAGGAGGTTACACCTTGTTACGAGATTTATTTACAAAAAACACAAAAACTCCAAAAAAGCGAAAGTATGCTACGATTCCTTCTGAGCATATAAGACAAGATGTACCTGAAGGGATTATGACAAAGTGTAAAAAGTGTAAGAAAATAATGTATACGAAAGAGTTAAATAAAAACTTAAAAGTATGCTTGAACTGTGGATATCATCATCAAATGACAGCACCGGAGCGTATCGAAAGCTTAATTGACAGCGGTACGTTTGTTGAATACGACAAAGATATGACGTCAGAAAATCCTCTTGGGTTCCCTGATTATCTTGAAAAGCTCGAAAAAGATCGTGAGAAAACTAATTTAAGTGAAGCGATTGTTACGGGTGAAGGAAATATTGAAGGAATCAAAGTAGTGGTTGCTGTGATGGATTCACATTTCCGTATGGGAAGCATGGGTTCTGTAGTAGGTGAGAAAATTACTCGCGCCATTGAAAAAGCGAAGGAAATGCATGTTCCATTCCTTATTTTTACAGCCTCAGGCGGTGCACGTATGCAAGAAGGTGTTCTGAGCTTGATGCAAATGGCTAAAACTAGTGCAGCTCTTAAACTGTTCAGTGACGAAGGCGGCTTAATCATTTCGATCATGACACATCCTACTACAGGAGGAGTGTCAGCAAGCTTTGCTTCGTTAGGCGATTATAATTTAGCTGAGCCGGGCGCGTTAATTGGCTTTGCTGGAAGACGTATTATTGAACAAACAATTAGAGAAGAGCTTCCAGAAGATTTTCAGACGTCTGAATTTCTATTGAAGCATGGCCAGCTAGATGGAGTTATTGACCGCCATGATTTAAAAGAAACGTTAACAACTATTTTAGATATACACGTAGCAGGAGGTGACATGGAGTGGTAAGTGAATTAGAATTTGAACGTCCAATTGTTGAGTTGCGAAACAAGATTGCAGAGCTGAAAGAGTTTGCTAAAAATACAGAAGTGGATTTATCTAGCGAAATTGATAAGTTAGAAAATCGCTTAGAAAAAGTAGAAAACGATATTTACAATCATCTAAGCCCATGGAACCGTGTTCAAATTGCTCGTCATCCTGAACGTCCTACAACACTCGATTATATTTCTCGCTTGTTTACAAACTTTTTAGAGTGTCATGGAGATCGCTTTTATGGAGATGATGAAGCAATCGTAGGAGGAATTGCCAAGTTTAACGGCGTGCCTGTTACCGTGATTGGACATCAGAGAGGTAAAGACACAAAAGAAAATATTCGTCGTAATTTTGGTATGCCTCATCCAGAAGGCTACCGTAAAGCACTGCGTCTAATGAAGCAAGCAGAGAAGTTTAACCGCCCGATTATTTGCTTTATTGATACAAAAGGAGCTTATCCAGGGAAAGCGGCAGAAGAGCGGGGACAAAGTGAAGCTATTGCGAAAAACCTTTTCGAAATGGCTGGCTTAACTGTACCTATTATTTGCATTGTGATTGGAGAAGGAGGAAGTGGAGGTGCCTTAGCATTAGGTTTAGGAAATCACCTTCATATGCTTGAGAACTCCACGTATTCAGTTATTTCTCCAGAAGGAGCGGCAGCCATTCTTTGGAAAGATTCTTCTCTGGCGAAAAAAGCTGCTGAAACAATGAAGATTACAGCACCAGATTTAAAAGAACTGGGTATTGTAGACGAAATGGTTTCAGAGGTAAGAGGCGGAGCTCACCGAGATATCGATGCACAAGCTGGATACATGGAAAGTGTTATTAAGAAATCATTAAAAGAGCTGCTGAATTTATCAAAAGAACAGCTAGTGGAAGAGCGTTATTTAAAATACAAAAAAATCGGACAATTTGCAGCTGAAAACGATGCCATTACTATAAAATAAAGAAACGTGCACTCTTGAAAAATAAGGGTGCGCGTTTTTATGCTGTTTCTATAGCCCTTCTCTATTGTGTTTACAAGTTCTTCGTGGTATTTTATAGACAGCAAAAACCTTTAAGAAAAAGTAGAAAAAAGATTGTTTTTAAAAATTTCCTATGTTTATTAGTAGCTGTGCGAGCGTTTGTCTTTTTCTTTAAAACGTGAGATATATAAGACAAATCAGGCAGCAAGTATTGCTGTATGAATTGCAGGGAATAGTAAAGTAAGAAGCAAACGATGAAGAAATTCATCGTTAAAGTGCTGTGTATTTGTTTGCTATTTGATTCAGTGCTACGTAGATATTTCATAAGTTACACGTAAAGCAAGGTGGACAAGTTAAGGTAACAAAATATTTGTTCACAGCCTGCTAGTAAAAGGTTAGTAAAGGAAATAGCTATTTGCTCTACCTAAAGGGCAAATAGTAAATATATAGGAGGAAATTTGAATGCGTAAAACTAAAATTGTATGTACTATTGGACCAGCGAGTGAAAGTGTAGAGAAATTAGTTGAACTAATTAACTCAGGCTTAAACGTTTGTCGTCTAAACTTCTCTCACGGTGACTTCGAAGAGCATGGTGCACGTATTGTTAACATTCGTGAAGCTGCGAAACAAACAGGTAAAACAGTAGGTATCTTACTTGATACAAAAGGACCTGAGATTCGTACAAACACAATGGAAAATGGTGCAATTGAGTTAGAAGAAGGTTCTGAAATCATCGTTTCTATGACAGAAGTAGTGGGAACAACTGAAAAATTCTCAATTACATATCCAGGTCTAATTGAACGTACACGTAGGATCAAAAATACTTTTAGATGACGGTTTAATCGGTCTTGAAGTACTAGACATCAATAAAACTGAGGGTGAAATCAAAACAAAAGTACTTAACCCAGGTACATTAAAAAATAAAAAAGGTGTAAACGTACCAAACGTAAGTGTAAACCTTCCTGGTATCACTGAAAAAGATGCAAACGATATTGTATTCGGTATTGAACAAGGTATTGACTTTATCGCTGCCTCTTTCGTACGTCGCGCATCTGATGTATTAGAAATTCGTGAACTACTAGAAAAACATAATGCAGCTCACATTCAAATCATCTCAAAAATTGAAAACCAAGAAGGCGTAGATAACATCAAAGAAATTCTTGAAGTTTCAGACGGCTTAATGGTTGCTCGTGGTGATTTAGGGGTAGAAATCCCTGCTGAAGAAGTGCCATTAGTACAAAAAGATCTAATCAAACAATGTAACGCGCTTGGCAAACCAGTTATTACAGCTACACAAATGCTTGATTCAATGCAACGCAATCCGCGCCCGACTCGTGCGGAAGCAAGTGACGTTGCCAATGCCATTTTTGATGGTACAGATGCAATTATGCTATCTGGTGAAACAGCTGCAGGTTCTTATCCGGTTGAAGCTGTACAAACAATGCATTCAATCGCTTCTCGTGCTGAGCAAGCTCTAAACTACTCTGAGATTTTACAACAGCGCAGCAAGCAAGTTGGCCCATCTATTACAGATGCAATTGGACAATCTGTTGTACACACGGCTCTTAACTTAAATGCTAGTGCAATCGTAGCGCCAACAGAAAGTGGTTATACAGCGAAAATCGTTTCTAAATATCGTCCGCAATCTCCAATCGTAGCTGTTGCGGCAAACGATTCAGTTGCACGTCGTCTTTCTCTAGTATGGGGTGTTACACCAGTTGTTGGTGAGCGCGTAAATACAATTGACGATATGTTAGATCATGCTGTAAATGACGCAGTAAAAACTGGCGTTGTAGCACACGGCGACTTAGTTGTTATTACTGCTGGTGTTCCAATTGGAGAATCAGGTGCAACGAACTTAATGAAAGTTCAAGTTGTAGGTGACGTTCTTGCTAAAGGACAAGGAATCGGTCGTAAAGCAGCCGTGGGTAAAGTAGTTATTGCTAAAAATGCTGAAGAAGCAAATGCAAAAATGACTGAAGGTGCTATCCTTATTACAAATAGCACAGATCGCGATATGATCAGTGCAATTGAAAAAGCAGGGGCTCTTATTACAGAAGAAGGCGGTCTAACAAGCCATGCAGCTGTAGTAGGATTAAACTTAAGCATTCCTGTCATTGTAGGCGTAGAAAACGCAACAAGCGTATTCTCAGAAGATCAAGATATTACAGTTGATGCTTCACGTGGTGTTGTATACAACGGACACGCAAGCGTACTGTAAGAACACGTATATGATAGAAAAAAGAGAAGGGAAATCCTTCTCTTTTTGTTTAGGCAATTCAAAAAGCGAAGAGGTGATGATGGTGAGGAAGCTCCTTCCGCTCCTTCTTATTGTACCTGCTGTTGAGGTAATGATTTTGATTTATTCAAGTCATCTCATTGGTGTAATATCAACATTTTTACTGATTATTGCTACCAGTTTTATTGGTGCGTTTCTAGCGAAAAAACAAGGAACATCTCTTTTTCAAAAAGCACAGCGCCAGATGAGCCAGGGCCATGTTCCGAGCAGTGAAATCCTTGATGGTATATGTGTACTATTTGGCGGGCTGTTTTTGCTGTTTCCAGGCTTCTTGACAGATGTTGTAGGCTTTGTCTTTTTACTGCCGTTTACACGCAGAATCGTTAAGCCTTTTCTTTTAACATGGTTAAGAAGATTTTTTCAAAGACGTAATCGAATGACGATTATTCGTTAACTAGAAAGTGTGTGAAAGAAGCTTCTTTCACACACTTTCTTCATTTTCCTATAATAAATTGCCATGTTTCTTTGAAAACTCCCGTTGTATAAAGTGTTTTTAAAATAACAAGAATAACAGGGCCAATTATTAATCCAAAAAATCCAATTAGTTGATATCCTACAAATAAAGCAATTAATGTAGCAAGAGGATCGAGACCGATGCTTGATGACAGAATTTTAGGCTCCATAATTTGTCGCTGCACAAGTACTACAGCATATAGTACCGAAAGCCCTACGGCAAATGACACGTTATCTGTTGCAAACGCATAAATCATCCAAGGAACGAAAACTAGTCCTGTTCCGAGGTAAGGAAGAATATCAACTAAGCCGATTAATAAAGCAATTGTAATAGCATAATCAACCCTAAGAATAAGTAAACCAAAAAGGACGATAATTGTGGTAATCGAGATAAGTGTAAGCTGTGCTTTAATAAAGCCAAACAGTGCATTTTTTAGTTCCACAACAACTGTCTGTCCATTTTCTCTTACTTTTTTAGGAATAAATATGCTGCTTTTAGTCATCAGCTTGTACCAATCTTTACTAATAAAAAAAGTAGCCAGCAATGAAAAAATAATCACAGTAGCCGCATTAGGCAGCACGGATAAAAATATAGGGATGCTTTGCAATACATTTTGCAGAAAATCGCCCACCGTTTGAGCGATATGGTTGCCTACCCCTTTAATGTTCGATAAAATAGTTGCTTGCTGACCGATATTTAAGTTATTAAACATAGAAGTAATGCGTTCATAAAACGGAAGTATTTGTTCTGTAGCAATATTTTCAATAAATATGACCACTTCTTTGAAATTTGTGGGAACAACTTTCGCTAAATACGTACTTCCTGCAATGATTTCTGTGATAAGTAACGTAATAAGTCCGGCCAAAAGAGAGAAGATAAGAACCATTGACAGTAAAACAGCTAAGTAGCGAGGTAAGTGCAGCTTCAATTCAAATAGATTAACCATAGGATTTATGAAAAAAGCAATGCAGCAGGCGATAATAAATGGATATATGAGAGAAGAGATATAATAACTAAGAAATACAGATGCTGCAATAATTACTAACACATAAGTTAAGCGAAATAGTCGATGTAAATGAAGCTTGTACACAATAAATAGAGGCCTCCTTGTAAACGATAGTCAACAAAAGAAAAAGCTACTCATAAAATATCTACGTGATACGCTTTAGATTTATCACAATAAAAAAGAAAGGATGATTAAAATGTTCTCACAACCCATGCTTTTTTTAGCTATTTTACTTGTGATTGGATTGGTGGCTAAAAATCAATCATTAATTATTGCAGTTGCATTTTTACTTATTTTAAAATTAATCGGTTTGGACAGTAAGGTTTTTCCTTTTTTACAATCAAAAGGAATCAACATTGGAGTAACCATTATTACAATTGCCGTTCTTGTGCCAATTGCAACAGGAGATATAGGGTTCAAACAATTAGGCGAAGCCGTGAAATCTTCTTACGCTTGGATTGCTCTAGGAGCCGGAATCGCTGTGGCAATTATTGCTAAGTATGGGCTTACGCTTTTGGAAGATGATCCACATATTACAACCGCTTTAGTTTTCGGCACAATTCTTGCTGTGGCACTGTTTCAAGGGGTAGCAGTAGGTCCATTAATCGGGGCTGGGATTGCTTATTTATTTATGAAATTAACTGAACTCTTTTCGTAGAAATTTTTGTATAATAATAATTTTTTTAAAATTTCTTCTCTCTTTTGATTCACAAAAGTCAGATAATTGTTTATAATATATTTTGAGGCCGCATCTTTTTACATACAATTGTATGTTTTACCTATAGGGCTGTAACAAAGCAATAACACATGCAGATGTTTTACTTTTGTGTGTTATTGAAACAAATGGAAATGTAAGCATTTTCTTTACGTGGGGTGAAGGAATGTTCTTCCAAGATATATATTCAAAAGAGGCGCTTCGTATATCATTTGATGTCTAGTTGAGCAGAGGCTCAATTTTGTTTTTCACGTTTTACACAGAAAGGTATGGGGAATTTTTTCTGTAAAGGAGTGGAGATTTATGACAGCAACTCGAGGTCTAGAAGGGGTAGTCGCTACAACGTCAGCAGTAAGTTCGATTATTGATGACACATTAACATATCAAGGCTACAATATTGATGATTTAGCGAATTATGCAACGTTTGAAGAAGTGGTGTATTTACTATGGCACGGAAAATTACCTAATAAAGAAGAATTATCTGTGTTTTCTAGATTACTAGCAGAAAACGCTAAATTACCCCAAGAAGTCTTAGATCATTTCAAAACTTATCCAATTAAAGATGTTCATCCAATGGCAGCTTTAAGAACAGTCGTATCACTATTGGGGTTATACGATCCTGAAGCTGATTTAATGGATGAAGAAGCAAATTATCGCAAGGCTGTTCGTTTGCAAGCACAATTACCTACAGTGGTAACTGCTTTTTCAAGAGTTCGTAACGGATTAGAGCCAATTGAGCCAAACGAAAATTATAGCATTGCCGCTAACTTTTTATATATGTTAACCGGCGAAGAGCCAACTGATATTCAAGTTGAGGCTTTTGATAAAGCACTTGTCTTACATGCTGACCATGAGCTAAATGCTTCAACTTTTACAGCACGTGTCTGTGTGGCAACATTATCCGATATTTATTCAGGAATTACAGCTGCTATTGGAGCGTTAAAAGGACCTCTTCACGGGGGGGCGAATGAAGCTGTTATGAAAATGTTGTCTGACATTCAAACAGTTGAAAATGCAGAACCTTACATTCGCGAAAAGCTCGCGAAAAAAGAAAAGATTATGGGATTTGGACATCGTGTGTATCAGCAGGGTGATCCGCGTGCCAAGCACTTGAAAGAAATGTCTGAAAAACTTACAAAACAAGCAGGAGATACAACGTTATACGATATGTCAGTGAAAATTGAGGAAATCGTAACAGGCGAGAAAAAGCTTCCGCCAAACGTTGATTTCTATTCAGCTTCTGTATACCACAGCTTAGGTATTGATCACGATTTATTTACTCCAATCTTTGCCGTAAGCCGCGTATCAGGATGGATTGCTCACATTTTAGAGCAGTATTCAAACAATCGTTTGATTCGTCCAAGAGCTGATTATATTGGTCCTGGAAAACAAACGTACATTCCGCTTGAAGAACGCAACTAAACAATGTGACGAAGGTGCTCACGTTCGTTGAGCACTCTTCCATAAGTGAAAGTAGACAAATTTTTTAAGGAGGTCATTCTCATGACAAAAGGTGAACAAATTTCTGTAGCAAACGGTGTTTTAAACGTACCAAATAATCCAATTATTCCATTTATCGAAGGTGATGGAATTGGTCCGGATATCTGGGCAGCAGCTTCTCGCGTATTAGAAGCAGCAGTTGCAAAAGCATACAACGGTGAAAAAGAAATCGTTTGGAAAGAAGTATTAGCAGGTGAAAAAGCATTTAATCAAACTGGCGAATGGTTACCGGAAGAAACGTTAGATGCAATTCGCGAATACATAATTGCAATCAAAGGACCATTAACGACACCAGTAGGCGGTGGAATTCGTTCTCTAAACGTGGCATTGCGTCAAGAATTAGACTTATTTACATGCTTACGTCCTGTTCGTTACTTCGAAGGTGTACCTTCTCCAATTAAGCGTCCAGAAGATACTGATATGGTTATCTTCCGTGAAAATACTGAAGATATTTATGCGGGTATTGAATATGCAAAGGGTTCTGAAGAAGTACAAAAGCTTGTTTCATTCCTACAAACGGAATTAGGAGTAAATAAAATCCGTTTCCCTGAAACTTCTGGATTGGGTATCAAGCCTATTTCTTCTGAAGGAACAGAGCGTCTTGTGCGTGCAGCAATTAACTATGCAATTGAACAAGGCCGCAAGTCTGTTACGCTTGTACACAAAGGTAACATTATGAAATATACAGAAGGCGCATTTAAAAATTGGGGCTATGAGCTAGCTGAAAAAGAATTCGGCGATAAAGTATTTACTTGGGCTCAATATGACCGCATCGTTGAAAAAGAAGGTGCACAAGCTGCAAACAAAGCTCAAGCGGAAGCGGAAGCAGCAGGAAAAATTATTGTAAAAGATTCAATTGCGGATATCTTCTTACAACAAATTTTAACTCGTCCACGTGAATTTGATGTAGTAGCAACTATGAATTTAAATGGAGATTACATTTCAGATGCATTAGCAGCACAAGTTGGTGGTATCGGAATTGCTCCAGGAGCAAATATCAACTACGAAACTGGACATGCTATCTTTGAAGCAACTCACGGTACAGCACCTAAATATGCTGGTTTAGATAAAGTAAACCCATCTTCTGTATTATTATCAGGTGTGTTAATGCTTGAACACCTTGGCTGGAATGAAGCAGCTGATTTAATCATGAAATCAATGGAAAAAACAATTGCTTCAAAAGTAGTAACATATGATTTTGCACGTTTAATGGACGGCGCAACAGAAGTAAAGTGTTCAGAGTTTGCTGATGAATTAATTAGCAATCTAGGAAAACAAGTAACAGTTTAATAGCTATTCATTTAGGGGAGGAATTATAATGACAAATATTCGTAAAAAAGTATCTGTTATCGGAGCGGGCTTTACGGGAGCTACAACTGCTTTTTTAATTGGTCAAAAAGAATTAGCTGATGTTGTATTAGTTGATATTCCGCAATTAGAAAATCCAGCTAAAGGTAAAGCGCTGGATATGTTAGAAGCAAGTCCTGTACAAGGCTTTGATGCTAACATTACCGGAACAGCCAACTACGAAGACACAGCTGATTCTGACATTGTCATTATTACAGCTGGTATCGCGCGTAAGCCAGGTATGAGTCGCGATGATTTAGTAACAACGAACCAAAAAATCATGAAGTCTGTTACTCAAGAAGTTGTTAAATACTCACCAAACTGTCACATTATCGTGTTAACAAACCCGGTGGATGCTATGACGTACACAGTATTTAAAGAGTCTGGTTTTCCTAAGAATCGCGTAATTGGTCAATCAGGCGTACTAGATTCTGCACGTTTCCGTACGTTCGTAGCGCAGGAGTTAAACATTTCAGTGAAAGATATCACAGGTTTTGTACTTGGTGGACATGGCGATGACATGGTACCTCTTGTACGCTATTCATATGCTGGCGGTATTCCTCTTGAAACGCTTATTCCAAAAGCACGCCTTGAAGCAATTGTTGAAAGAACACGCAAAGGCGGTGGCGAGATCGTTAACTTATTAGGTAACGGAAGTGCGTACTACGCTCCTGCTGCTTCTTTAGTAGAAATGACAGAAGCGATCTTAAAAGATCAGCGTCGCATTTTACCAGCGATTGCTTACTTAGAGGGTGAATATGGTTATAACGGCATCTACTTAGGTGTTCCAACTGTATTAGGAGCTGCTGGAATTGAGCAAGTAATTGAATTAGAACTTACTGATTCGGAAAAAGCTGCGTTAGATCAATCAGCAAAGTCAGTCAAAACTGTCATGGGTGTATTAGCTTAATACAATAAAATAGGTTTGAGTATAGGTTATTATAGATATTCAAACAATAGTCACAAGGAAAATTCGAGGGAAACCTCGAATTTTTCTTGTATACAGAGAAAGAAAATCTATTACTTTATACAAAAGGTGGAATGATGATGGTATTAGGTAAAAAACAAAAAATAGGTCGAAGTATTGAAGACATCAAAGTTGGAGAGAAGTTAACGCTGACTGAACGAATTGAAGATAAAGATATCTTGTTGTACTTAGGACTGACAAATGATTCTAACCCTTTATACATTCAACATGATTACGCCTCTCAGACACCTTTTAAAAAACCTATTGTACCAAGCATTATGATTACCGGTATTATGACAGCAGCCATTTCAAAGTATTTACCGGGACCCGGAAGCCACGTTGCAGAACATACGGTTGCCTTTCCTAAAAAAATTCATCATTATAGCACAATCGAATTTTTATTCGAAGTGACAGAAGTAGATATTTCTTCTAAAACTGTTACGATTGGGGTGGAAGCAGTTAATGAGCAAAAGGAGAAAGTCGTAACAGCACAGTTTCTTGTGCATCCGCCGTTTAGACTTCCATCAGTAGAAACACACGACTTTGAAAATTTTTAAAACAACGTAAATGTTTAAGGTATAGAAGAAACTCTTTGGCCATATTTTCTGAAAATGTCGAAATGTATTGGAGAACGAGGCTAAAACATTGTATGATAAGAGAAGATAAAAAGAAAACAATATCATTTGGATGAAGCTGCGGTTTAATTTAACTAGATGGAGGCTTATATCGTTAATATGAGTAAGAAAATATTAGTCGTAGATGATGAACAATCAATTTCAACATTATTACAATATAATTTACAACAAGCTGGATTTAGAGTAGAAACAGCTGAAGACGGGGAAGAAGGATATAACAAGGTACTAGAAGGAAAACCGGATTTAATTGTATTAGACTTGATGCTTCCTAAGATGGATGGAATTGAAGTTTGTAAAAAGCTTCGTCAGCAAAAAGTGATGACACCTATTTTAATGTTAACCGCAAAAGACGATGAGTTTGACAAGGTGTTAGGGTTAGAGCTTGGGGCAGACGACTACATGACTAAACCATTTAGCCCTCGAGAAGTAGTAGCACGTGTAAAAGCCATTTTACGCAGAACACAAATTATTGCTCAGGAAAATGAACAAGAGGAAGACGGCGAACGCATCACGATTGGTGATTTGAAAATTCTTCCAGATCATTATGAAGCCTATTTCAATCAAGAGCAGCTTGAGCTTACCCCGAAAGAATTCGAGTTATTATTATATTTGGCAAAATACAAAGGGCGGGTATTAACTCGTGATCAGCTGCTAAGTGCAGTGTGGAATTACGATTTTGCTGGAGATACGCGAATTGTAGATGTGCACATCAGCCACCTGCGTGAGAAAATTGAACATAACACGCGAAAACCTGTTTATATAAAAACAATTAGGGGATTAGGATATAAGCTGGAGGAACCAAAGATAGATGAATAAATTTCGTTCAAGGCTACTTCTGGCTCTATTAGTACTTATCATTATTGTATTAGTAGGTCTTGGTCTGCTGCTGGGACAGTTATTTAAAAACTTTTATTTTCAGACGTTTCAAGAGCGAATGGAAAAAGAAGCAAAGCTTGTAGAAATGTATATTAGCGAAGAAGGCATCGCAAGTCCTGCTTTAAAATCTAAAGTTGATCAAATCAGCAATTCGTTAAGTGTACGAACGACTATCGTTCAAAAAGACGGAAAAATATTAGTTGATTCAAATCCAGGTAGCAAACAGCAAGGAATCGAAAAAAGTATCGTAATTCAACAAGTGTTGAAAAAACAGTTAAACAGTAAAAAAAGCTTTGATCAAATTAAAGAAGATTATGACTTATATTACTATGGCATTCCGCTTACTATACAAGGTAAGCAAGAGGGATTTGTTGTGCTGAGCACATCGTTTGATTCATTAAAACAAGTAAATCAGCAAATCTGGGGCCTTCTTATTGGGAGTTTAGGTCTAGCTTTAATTGTAATTTTACTCTTAGGTGTAAAGATCATGGGGCGCTATACCCGTCCTATTGAATCGGCAACCAAGGTGGCTATGGAACTTGCAAAAGGGAATTATAAAGCTCGTACATATGAAGATTACGTAGATGAAACGGGTATGCTCAGTCAGTCTATTAACGCACTTGCGCGTAATCTGCAAGAGTCTATCACTAATCAAGAAATGCAGCAGGACAGGCTGCGCACTCTAATTGAAAATATGGGAAGCGGCATGCTTCTCATCGATAGTCGAGGCTATATAAACTTAGTGAATCGAGCTTATAAAGAGCAGTTTCATATACATCCGGACGACTTCCTTTATCATTTGTATTACGAGGTGTTTGAGCACAAAGAAATCATTAAACTTGTGGAAAAGATATTTATGACGGAGGTAAAGGTTCGAAAACAAGTGGTTCTGCCTTTAAATATTGAACGAAGGTATTTTGATGTTTACGGAGCGCCGATTATTGGCTTAAACGATGAATGGAAAGGTATTGTGCTTGTTTTCCATGATATTACTGAGCTGAAAAAACTAGAACAAGTTCGCCGTGACTTTGTAGCCAATGTGTCTCATGAACTAAAAACTCCTATTACATCCATTAAAGGGTTTAGTGAGACATTATTAGACGGTGCCATGGAAGACCCGCAGCTGCGGCAGCAGTTTCTATCTATTATTCTAACGGAAAGTCAGCGCATGGAGAGCTTGATTCAAGACCTTTTAGATTTGTCTAAAGTTGAACAGCAAGGGTTTAAACTAAGCATTCATTCAGTAGATTTGAATACACTTCTTTATGAAGTTACGACATTGCTATCAAACCGAGCGACTGAAAAAGAAATCACGCTAACATTAGATACGCTTCCTGAAGAAGCGTGGATTGATGGTGACAGTCAGCGCCTTATGCAGGTGTTTGTTAACTTAATTGGCAATGCGCTCATGTATACAATGCCTGGAGGAACCGTTCACGTTTCGCTTGAAGAGGAAGAAGCAACAATTACGGTTCATATTCAAGATACAGGTATCGGTATTGATTCTGATGAAATTTCACGTATTTTTGAGCGTTTTTACCGAGTAGATAAAGCAAGAAGCCGTAATTCCGGAGGAACAGGTCTTGGATTAGCAATTGTCAAACACCTGGTTGAAGCTCATAAAGGGGAAATTGAAGTGAAAAGTGAAGTCAACAAAGGAACAACTTTTTCGGTAAAGCTACACAAGTATTTACCGCAGATATAAAATGTTTACGTTCCTTTTACAATTTATTTAATGTAGCTTAATAAATTGTTGATACAATTTTTCATGGAAACCCCTTCATCCAAGGAGCCAATATGTAAGGCGGAAATAGCTTTAACCGTGCTATTTTCGCCGATTCTTTTTTGCGATTTTTATTCATTTGCATGTTACACCGCCTAAGATAACTAGGCGGTGTTTTTATTTTATGATGTATAGAACCTTATCACCATATGAAAATAAAACGTTGAATTCAAGAGTACTTTTTGTCCTTAAAGCTTATTGTTTGCTAAAATAAAGGTAAGATAAGAAGAGAGCGAAATGGAGGAACACGAATGACACAAAAACTAGTATTAATTGACGGGAATAGTATTGCTTACCGTGCATTTTTTGCTTTGCCGCTTTTAAACAATGATAAAGGAATACATACAAACGCCATATATGGCTTTACTACGATGTTGACGCGTATCTTAGAGGAAGAGAAGCCAACGCATTTACTTGTGGCTTTTGATGCAGGAAAAACAACGTTTCGTCACAAAACATTTACAGAATATAAAGGAGGCAGACAAAAGACACCTCCTGAACTTTCAGAGCAGTTTCCCTTTATTCGTGAATTATTAGATGCATATGGAATTAAGCGCTATGAACTGCCTGATTATGAAGCAGATGATATTATCGGTACACTTTCGAAGCAAGCTGAACAAAAAGGAATGGCTGTGAAAGTCATTTCCGGGGATAAAGATTTACTTCAGCTTGTGTCAGAGCATGTAACAGTAGATATTACGAGAAAAGGAATTACAGATGTCGATTCATATACGCCTGCAGCTATTGATGAGAAATATGGTATTACAGCTGCACAAATCATTGATATGAAGGGGCTTATGGGGGACAGCTCAGATAATATCCCAGGCGTGCCCGGAGTCGGGGAAAAAACAGCCTTAAAGCTATTAAAAGAGTTCGAAACGGTTGAAAATGTATTGGAATCTATCGACCAAGTCAGCGGTAAAAAATTAAAAGAAAAGCTAGAAGATAATCGTGAATCAGCCGTTATGAGTAAAAAGCTTGCGACTATTTATTGCGAAGCGCCTCTTGAAGTATCTGTAGAAGACGCAAAGTATGAAGGGTTTGAATCTTCAAAGGTCATTTCTTTATTTAAAGAGCTTGGATTTAATTCTCTGCTTGCTAAATTTGGTGAATCGGCAGAAGAAGAAGTTAATTTTGAAGAACTAACGTTTGAAGTAGCGAAAGAAGTTCACGATGATATGTTAACAAGCGAAGCAGCTCTTATCGTAGAAGGTTATGAAGAAAACTATCATCGCAACCAGTTGCTTGGTTTTGGAATCAGCAACAAAAATGGCCACTATTTTATTGATAAAGATGCAGCTCTTTCATCTTCTAAATTTAAAGCATGGTTAGAAGATGAACGTGTAAAAAAGACGGTGTTTAATGGAAAACGTACGATTGTATCGTTAAAATGGGCGGGTCAGGAAATTAAAGGAATTGAACATGATGTAATGATTGCTTCTTACATTTTAAATCCTGCTGAGGCAAATGATGATCTAGCCACAATTGCAAAATTAAAAGGATATCACCAAGTGCAGTCAGATGAAGCTGTGTATGGAAAGGGAGCTAAGCGAAGCATTGCGGAGGCCGAGCAGCTAGCTGAGCACGTTATTCGAAAAGCAGCCGCTGTAGCTTATTTAAAAGAAGCGTTAGAAAAAGAATTGGTTGAAAATGAACAGTTTGAGCTGTTTGAAAAGCTTGAAATGCCTCTTGCTATTGTCCTCGCTGATATGGAATATCAAGGAGTGAAAATTGACCGTACGCGTTTGGATGAAATGGGAGAAGATCTTCGAGAACAGCTTGAAAAAATTGAAGCGAAAATCTACGAATACGCTGGACAAGAGTTTAATATTAATTCACCAAAGCAGCTAGGGGTTGTTCTTTTTGAAAAAATGCAGCTTCCAGTCATAAAGAAAACAAAAACAGGCTATTCTACATCAGCTGATGTATTGGAGCAATTAGCTAGTACCCATGATATTATCCCAGAGATTCTCCAATATCGTCAGCTAGGAAAACTCCAGTCTACGTATATTGAAGGATTAAAGAAAGTTATTCATGAAAACGATGGGAAGGTTCATACACGCTTTAATCAAACGTTAACTCAAACGGGAAGGTTAAGCTCAGTAGATCCTAACTTGCAAAACATTCCGATTCGTCTTGAAGAAGGTAAAAAAATAAGAGGTGCATTCGTGCCGTCACAGCCTGATTGGTTGATATTTGCGGCTGATTATTCACAAATTGAGCTGCGCGTATTGGCTCATATTGCAGATGATGAAAAGTTAATTGATGCGTTTAAGCATGACTTAGATATTCATACGAAAACAGCAATGGATGTATTTCACGTTGAAAGAGAAGAAGTAACGTCGAATATGCGCCGTCAGGCTAAAGCAGTTAATTTTGGGATTGTCTACGGCATTAGTGACTATGGTTTATCGCAAAGTTTAGGAATTACAAGAAAAGAAGCAGCTACTTTTATTGAGCGTTATTTAAAAAGCTTCCCAGGTGTGCAGGAGTATATGGATACGATTGTACGCGATGCAAAAGAAAAGGGATATGTAACAACGCTCTTGCATCGCCGACGTTATTTGCCTGAAATCACGAGCCGAAACTTTAATCTCCGCAGCTTCGCTGAACGTACGGCTATGAATACGCCTATCCAAGGGACAGCAGCTGATATTATTAAAAAAGCAATGATTGAAATGGATAAGCGCTTAAGAGAAGAGAATCTTCAGGCTAAGCTGCTGCTTCAAGTACACGATGAGCTGATTTTTGAAGCCCCAGAAGAAGAAATTAAAATTTTAGAAAAAATCGTACCCGAAGTAATGGAACATGCTTTAGAGCTAAAAGTTCCATTAAAAGTAGATTATTCTTACGGAAAGACTTGGTACGAAGCAAAGTAGTGAAAAAAAGGATGTGACAAACGTGCCAGAATTACCAGAAGTTGAAACCGTCAGACGTACGTTAATTGAATTAGCTAGTGGAAAGACCATTGAGCGTGTAACAGTCAAATGGCCTAATATTATTAAACGTCCTGAACAAGTTGAACAGTTTTGTGACGCGCTTGTTGGACAAACCATTCGAGATGTTGAACGCAGAGGTAAGTTTTTGAAAATTGTACTCGACGATTATACAATGGTTTCTCACTTGCGTATGGAAGGAAAATATGCTCTTCATGAGAATGCAGAAGAACCAGACAAACATGTACACGTCTTTTTTCACTTCACGGATGGAACAGAATTGCGATACCGGGATGTAAGGAAATTTGGTACTATGCACTTGTTTAAAAAGGGAGAGGAAGATCTGTTTCCTCCTCTTATTGGCCTTGGACCTGAACCGTTTGACGAAACATTTAATCCAAGTCAATTAAAAATGCGAATCGGCAAAACGTCTCGAAAAATCAAGCCGGTTTTACTCGATCAAAATGTCGTTGTTGGGCTCGGGAATATCTATGTAGATGAAGCACTATTTCGCGCAGGGATTCATCCTGAACGTGTGGCTAGCCAATTAACAGATGAAGAGTATGAAAAATTGTATGAAGAAATTGTAGCAACCCTTCAAGAAGCTGTAAAACAAGGGGGTAGCACAATTCGCACGTATGTAAACACACAGGGACAAATAGGCATGTTTCAGCAGCAGCTCTATGTGTACGGAAGAAAAGGTGAATCCTGTAAAAATTGCGGTACACCAATTGAAAAATTTGTTGTAGGCGGTCGAGGAACACATATCTGCCCAAATTGTCAGCCGGCTAAAAAATAACAATGGATGGGCTCCTTTCATATACTATGTATAGACAGAAAGGAAAGGAGTCCTCTCATCATGATAACATTTTCTTTACTTATCCTTGCTTTTGCCGTAAGTCTTGACAGCTTTAGCGTTGGCCTGACATACGGACTTCGAAAGGTAAAAATTCCGCTGAAATCCATTTTTATCATTTCGTGTTGCTCAGCATTTTCTCTAATGTTTTCTATGTTTTTAGGAAAGGTACTTACGCATCTATTTTCAGTGGATGTATTAAATAAAGTGGGTGGAAGTATCTTTGTTCTGCTTGGAATGTGGATTTTATACCAGTTTTTTCGTCCAGCAGATTCGTCTCGAGTGAAAGAAGAAAAAACATTAGTGAAAATTGAAATTAAGTCAATTGGCTTAGTCATTAACGTATTGAAAAAACCGACTGCAGCAGATTTAGATAATTCAGGTTCTATCACTGGGATTGAGGCATTTATACTTGGAATTGCATTATCTCTTGATGCATTTGGAGCGGGATTTGGAGCTGCTTTATTAGGTTATTCACCGTATGCTTTAGCGTTGGCTGTAGCTCTTATGAGTTCTCTTTTTTTAAGCGCTGGCATACAGTTTGGTAAAATTTTTTCACGTTTATCATGGATGAAAATGTTCTCGTTTGTACCAGGAGTTCTGCTTATTATTTTAGGTATTTTTAGATTTTAAATAAATGGATAAAGGAGAGGCCAATGTCAATTGTAATTGGATTAACGGGGGGAATTGCAAGCGGAAAAAGCACGGTAACTGGAATGCTAAGAGATATTAATATTCCCGTAATCGATGCTGATCACATTGCAAAAGAAGTTGTAGAACTAGGAAAAGAAGCATACAAACAAATTGTAGAGACGTTCGGCTGTGCTATTCTTCACGAGAATGGGGAGATCAATCGAGCAGCTTTAGGGGAGATTGTGTTTTATCAAGAGGAAGAACGTAAAAAACTAAATGCAATTGTACATCCTGCTGTAAGAAAAGAAATGCTTTCTCAAAAGGAAAAATATATAGAGGAAGGCTACGAAGCTGTTGTATTAGATATTCCGCTGCTGTTTGAAAGTGATTTAACACACTTAGTCGATAAAGTAGTAGTTGTATATGTCGATGAGCGTGTACAGCTAGAACGACTAAAGTCGCGTAATAATCTCTCGACGGAGGATGCCTATGCGCGTATTCATGCTCAGCTGCCTTTGATTCGAAAAGTAGCATTAGCCGATGCGGTGATTAACAACAACGGTCCTATAGAGGAAACAAAACAACAGCTTTTAAGTATATTAGCCCTATGGCTAGATTAAAGAGTGAATGATTGCATTCACTCTTTTTTTATTGAGAATATTTAAGAGCTTCTAAAAAAGAATGTGTTAAATATCTGTTCTCTCTATATACATATAGTAAAACTTAATTGAAATAATTTATTAAAAAAAATTAATATTATTCACTTTTTAAATATTTATGTTATACTATTCAATATAAAAAGTTAATTAGTATAACACATATGGAGAGGGGTATAGCCATGAAAGCACGTATTGCCATTAATGGTTTTGGGAGAATAGGAAGAATGGTGTTTCGCACAGCGATTATAGAGGAGAATTTAGATATTATTGCAATAAACGCATCTTATCCAGCAGAAACGCTAGCACATTTAATCAAATATGATTCTATACACGGCCCATTTAATGGGGATGTTAAATGTGATGATGATGCGCTAATTGTTAACGGTAAAAGAATTCAGCTATTAAATTCACGTGATCCGTTAAATTTGCCTTGGAAAGAGCTTGGGATTGATCTAGTTGTCGAAGCAACAGGGAAATTTAATTCAAGGGAAAAAGCGCAGTTACATATTGAAGCAGGTGCGAAAAAAGTTGTCTTAACAGCACCGGGTAAACAAGAGGATATCACCATTGTGATGGGTGTGAACGAGCGAGAGTTTGATGTGAATCAGCATAACATTATTTCCAATGCCTCTTGTACGACAAATTGTCTAGCTCCAGTTGTCAAGGTGCTAGACGAAGCGTTCACAATTGAAAACGGTTTAATGACGACCGTTCACGCATACACAAATGATCAAAAGAATATTGATAATCCACATAAAGACTTGCGAAGAGCTCGCGCGTGTGCTCAATCAATTATTCCTACAACAACTGGAGCAGCTAAGGCACTTTCGTTAGTTCTTCCTCATTTGAAAGGAAAACTTCATGGGATGGCGCTGCGGGTGCCAACGCCGAACGTATCTCTTGTCGATTTAGTTGTAGATGTAAAGAAACCTGTGACGATGGAAGATGTTAATTTAGCGTTCATTAAAGCTGCTGAAGGGCCATTAAAGAATATTCTAAATTTAACAATGGAACCACTTGTATCAATCGATTTTAATACAAACCCTCATTCAGCTATAGTAGATGGACTATCGACCATCGTGATGGAAGACCATAAAATTAAAGTGTTAGCTTGGTACGATAACGAGTGGGGTTATTCTCAGCGCGTAGTCGATTTGGTAAGATATATTGCTGCAGAAATGCGTAATGGATCAAAAATAAGAGTAAGCTAAGAAAGCTATGGATTGCTTTTAAAAAAACAGGGAGCTATCGCCCTGTTTTTTTGTTTTTATTCAAAAGAATAGGGAAAGGCAATAAGATAAGCATGTAAAGGGGTGTTTCTTTTCCGCAATTTTAATGAAAAATTAGCAGTCGTTTAGCAGCTTTTGTGCGCAGCCTCATAAGACATAGGGATAATTTGTATAGGTCTGTCTGCAAGAACAATCTTTAATAAAATCAAAACACGTATTGCAAAATAAATGTAAACAAAGTATACTATGTTTCGTGAACTTCTTGTGTACCTTTCGGTGATGTGGCTACTTAAAGGGTTAGGACCTCTTTGGACTAACTTTCCCCCGTGGTAGTTAACATGCTATATGGCGAAAGAACTTCATGTTTAACGATTAAAAATTGTTAAAGGGGGAAATATCATTATGGAAACAATGGGTCGTCATGTCATCTCAGAATTATGGGGATGCGATTTCGATAAGTTAAATGATATTGATTATATTGAAAAAACGTTTGTTGATGCAGCTTTAAAATCTGGTGCGGAAGTTCGCGAAGTAGCGTTCCATAAATTTGCACCTCAAGGTGTAAGTGGCGTTGTTATTATTTCAGAATCACATTTAACGATTCACAGCTTCCCAGAGCATGGTTATGCAAGTATTGATGTTTATACTTGTGGTCATTTAGATCCTACAATCGCAGCGGATTATATTGCAGATGCTCTAAGTGCACAAACACGTGAAACAATTGAATTGCCACGTGGAATGGGTCCTGTTCAGGTAAAACAAACTAAAGCGAATGCACTTTAATAGTGTCGATTGATTACGTAAGTTAAGAGGTGTATTACACACCTCTTTTTAGTATATAAACTTTTAGTATGTAAAAACAAAGGGGATAGCAACATGGGGGTAGTACAAGCAGTTAAATCTTTATTTTCTAATCATGTAGAAACAAGCGATCACCATTCAGATTCAACTCTAAAAACACATTATTACAAAACAACAGCTGGGAATGCATTCAAGCAAGTTCATGAAATGTTGAAACACATGCAAGGGATAGAAATACTTGCTGCATATGAAGAACGAGGAGAAATTAGCTTAAATGTTGTAAAAGGAAGAAAAGCTTTTGTTGTGATTACCATTATTAGCGTGCGTTCTCTTGAAACCGCTATCGATTTTTCTGCTACAACAGAATCAAAAGTGATGCCAGTTGATTTTGGTTTTAGTAAAGAACTTGTACGCACGCTTTATAAGAGCTTTGATCAAAAACTGATTCCTCTTTCTTCGTAAGTTACTTCTCATTTTTTTTGAATTTCAGGAAATAAAATGGGGAAATTCCTTTTCCTTTACTTGTATTCAAGCCTTGTTTTCTATAAGATGGAATAAAGTAAATCCTTTAATATAGCATTCCGTTTGTTAAAGGAAATGATGATGACAATCATAATAAATGGCAAATAGCCGGCTAACATAGATGAAAATTAACTTATGTGAGAGAAAATAAAAAGAAAAACAAGGTTTATTATTGGAGCTGAGAATATGAAGTGCCCATCCTGTCATTACAATGGAACGAGAGTGCTGGACTCGCGCCCTGTAGAAGAAGGACGCTCTATTCGTAGAAGACGTGAATGCGAAGAGTGTCACTATCGTTTTACAACTTTTGAGAAAGTAGAAGAACTTCCGTTAATTGTTGTAAAAAAAGATGGAGCGAGAGAAGAGTTCAGCAAAGACAAAATCCTTCGAGGGTTAATTAAGGCATGTGAAAAACGCCAAGTAAGCTTAAAACAATTAGAAGATACTGTACACGATATTGAAACAGAGCTGCGCAGTCAAGGTACATCAGAGGTGCAGTCAGATGTGGTAGGAGAAATGGTGATGGAGCGATTAGCTGCTATCGATGAAGTCTCTTATGTTCGATTTGCTTCTGTATACCGACAGTTTAAAGACATCAATGTATTTATTGATGAATTAAAAGATTTAATTAAGAAGGAACGACTGTAAAAGAGCTATTGAAGTATTCTTTAGGCTCTTTTTTTGTCATTTCTATTACTTTAAAAGTAGGTAGGGAACGACATGAAAGAACAACATTGGAAAGAAATGATACCGGTCGATCGTTATGTTGTTCGTTCGAACGGCATACTGCAGGAATACGACCGAAAGATTTTAACAATGCTTTATCAGCCGTTGGTAGGTACAACGTGTTTTAGTTTGTATATGACGTTATGGAGCGAGCTAGAACAAGATCGTTTATGGGGAAAAGAGTCAACGCATCATCATCTAATGTCGATGATGCAAATTAATTTGAAAGCTATTTACCAGGAGCGTTTAAAGCTAGAAGGCATTGGTTTGTTAAAAACATACATTAAGGAAGAAGAGGATGTTCGTGTGTTCATCTATGAGCTCATTCCTCCTCTTACGCCTCATCAGTTCTTTAACGATGGCGTATTAAATGTGTATTTATATAATCGACTAGGGAAATCCATCTTTCAAAAAGTAAAAAATTATTTTTCGGATTCACTTGTCGATAGCCAATCGTTCAAAGAAGTGACGCATTCATTTAACGATGTATTTAAATCGGTTAAAGCAACAGAGCTGGCTCCAAGCTTTCAAGCTGAGAGCAAAGATGTATTTTCTCCTGATACCCAAACGGATTTCATGGATTCTTCAAAACGCGCCTCTATTGAGATGAGCGCGGATTCTTTTGATTTTGACTTGTTTTTAGCGGGTCTAACAGATTCAATGATTTCGAAAAGATCGATTACATCTAAGGTAAAACAAGCGATTGAAAAGCTAGCCTTTTTATACGGCATCGATCCTCTTCAAATGAAAAATGTGGTGCTCGATTCACTGAACGAGAATGATCAAGTGGATATTGAATTGCTTAGAAAAGCAGCACAATCCTTTTACCAATTTGAAAATGGAGAAGCACTTCCAAATCTAAGCGAACAAATTCAGCCTCCTATGCTTCGTACTATGCAGGAAAAGCAGCCTCAGACGAAAGAAGAGCAGCTCATCCAACAGCTTGAAGTGACTTCTCCACGACAGCTGTTAATCGAGTTTTCAGGGGGAGCAGAGCCATCAAAAGCAGATCTTCAAATGATTGAAGAAGTGATGTTTAATCAAAAGCTTTCACCCGGGGTAGTAAATGTTCTGATTTACTATGTTATGCTAAGATCCGATATGAAATTATCTAAGAGCTATGTAGAGAAAATTGCGGGACACTGGGCGCGCAAAAAGGTACAAACTGTTCAAGAGGCCATGAATTTAGCTAAAAATGAACAGAAAGAATATCAAAATTGGACGGAAGCAAAGCAGAATAAAAAAGCAGCTGGAAGAAAGATTGTGCGTAAAGAAATGGTGCCAGACTGGCTGAACGATGAAGAAAAAGAAGAGAAAAAGCAGCCTTCAAAAGAAGTAGACGGATTTGAGGAAGAAAAACGAAAGCTACAAGAAGAACTGAAGCAGTTAGATCAAGAGCTAAAACAAAAGCATAAAGAATAAAAAGCAGGTATGATAGAGATGAGGTGAAAAAGATGAAGCCTATCAATGATTCGCTAAATCAGTTAGTGAACAAAAAGGATTTTAAAGCACGCTTAGAAGCATTAAAAAACAGTATCCTTTCTAATTCCGAAGTTAAAACGTTTCTGCAAGAGCACCGCCATGAGTTGGATGAGCAAATGGTCGACCGAGGCTTGATGAAGATGCATGAATTTATCGATCAAAGCAAATGCTGTGACAAATGTCCTTCTCTGCAAAGCTGTGTCAACATGGTGAAGGGCTATCACCCTCAGCTAGTTGTAAAAGGCCGTAACATTGATTTGCAGTATGAACGCTGTCCTAGGAAAGTACAAGAAGATGAGCGAAAAGAACAAGAATCTTTTATTCAGTGTATGTACGTGCCCAAAGAAATTTTACAAGCCACGATGTCTGATATTGAAATTGAGCAGGGAAGATTTGAGGCCATTAAACTAGTAAGGGATTTTGTGCGAGAATATGAGCCAAATAAGAAGATGAAAGCTTTATATTTACACGGTTCATTTGGTGTGGGGAAAACCTACTTTCTTGGAGCAATTGCCAATGCGTTAGCCGAAAAGAAAGTGAAGTCTACAATTCTGTACGTCCCAGAGTTTTTGCGTGAGTTAAAAGGTTCGTTTCAAGATCAAAGCTTCAATGAGAAGATAGAGTATGTAAAAAAAGTACCGGTTCTCATGCTTGATGATCTGGGAGCAGAATCTGTAACGAGCTGGATGAGAGACGATGTGCTCGGAACGATTTTACAGTTCCGTATGCTTGAAAATTTGCCCACATTTTTCAGTTCAAATTTAAATTTCAAAGAGCTTCAACATCATTTGACTTATACACAAAGAGGCGAGCAAGAAGAGCTAAAAGCCGCTCGTGTCATGGAACGAATTAAATCTCTCGCTATTCCTGTTGAAATGAATGGAGAGAATAAACGAAATAACTGAGCGAGTCGTTTTACATTTCTTGTAACGACTTGCTCATTTTTTTGCATGTTGCCCCATATACATTAATAAAGCGTGTCCAAAGGGGGGCTATGAGGAATGAAAATATTCTTTAAATATGTAGAAGACGCAGTCGTTGTATATGAGTCTTTATGCGCTAAGCGAAGCGCTTTATCATATGGTTCGCAGTGCTTGAAGCTGGTGAACAATCAGCTTTTAGTAATTGATGAGACATACAATAGAGAGGCCATTTTACAAGACATGGTGATACCGGTATTAACGCATGTGATTTTAAAAAAGAAAGAAAAAAAGATGATGGTAAACATATTAAAAGAACAATTTTTCTATTCAGAAGAGGAAGAGCAAGATTTGCTGCTTCAAATTATGGGGGAGATTATGGAAGGAGAGAGAGGAGAAATTCCGCAAAAAACATTTTCTCTTCCAAGGGAATTACTTATCCGCCAAGCTCTTCAAGACTTCTTCATTCATAATGTAACGTTCACCTTTGAGTCTTTCCTCCAATTCCGTTTAAAAGAATATCAAGAGCGGCTAAGCTATTATGCTGAGCTGGCGATTGATGAATATAAGCTTGAACAAGACTATCAAATTCTTATTCATCAGCTGCGTCAAGCAGCTAATGAAAGACAGTCGTCTACAGGTGATGTTTATGTGATGCATCTGAATAAAAACAAGTTTGTACTGTACGACCACAATAATAGATATGTTCCTGAACGTGAATGTGCAGCTCTAGCAGAGGCCTTTTTATCTGAACAAGAATCATTATACATAGACCCGACTATTATCGCGCCTTTGCTAAGTTTATCTCCAGCTGCTATTCATCTGTATAGCGACCAGTATGATCATGATTTTGTTTATACCATTCAAAATATTTTTCAAGAAAAAGTTATGTTATATAAAAAAAATGAATTTCCGTTTGATCAAAAGCAAAATATAACGTGAAAGGTTGATTTCTATTTTGAAAATGAATATAATAAATGCATATTGAAAAACAGCTATATGTTACAAGTTATGATGAGGACATGAGTGTATATTTACGGTTTGTAGAGAGGGAGATCTAGGCTGAAAATCTCCTAACACGAAATATATTCTTACCACCTCTAAACTTCAGTAGTAAACGAGCAGTGTCTTTAGTAATTACTGACGGAATTTCCGTTATAAAACCTCGAGCCGCTTCGGGTTCTTTGGGTTATCCAAGATACGAAGAGGAAACAAGGGTGGTACCGCGTGTATACACAACTCGTCCCTTTTTATAAGGGACGAGTTTTTTGTTTTTACAAAAAGTTTATTCAGTTATGTTAAAGGAGTGGAAAGTTGTGTCAGAAGTAATCAAAATGACATTTCCTGATGGAGCTGTTAAAGAGTATCCAAAAGGATCATCAACAGAAGATATTGCGGCTTCTATTAGCCCGGGATTAAAGAAAAAAGCCTTAGCAGGTAAAGTAAACGGTGAGCTGCTGGATTTGCGTACGCCAATCGAACAAGATGGCAGTCTTGAAATCATTACGCAAGATGCTCCTGAAGCGCTTGAAATTATGCGTCATAGTACAGCGCATTTAATGGCTCAAGCAATCAAACGTTTATACAAAGATGCAAAAGTACAGCTAGGTGTAGGCCCGGTTATCGAAAATGGTTTTTACTATGACATCGATATGGAAGAGTCAATTACTCCTGAAGATTTAGGTAAAATTGAAAAAGAAATGAAAAAAATCGTTAATTCAAATATTGAAATTGAACGAAAAGAAGTTTCTCGTGAAGAAGCAATTCAACTTTATAAAGAAGTTGGAGATGAACTAAAACTCGAATTGATCGATGCGATTCCAGCAGGTGAAAAGGTTACGATTTACCAACAAGGCGAATTTTTTGACCTTTGTCGAGGCGTGCACGTGCCGTCAACAGGCAAAATTAAAGAATTTAAGCTATTAAGCGTGGCCGGTGCTTATTGGCGTGGAGACAGCGATAATCAAATGCTGCAGCGTATTTACGGTACAGCATTCTTTACAAAAGCAGATTTAGACGAGCATCTTCGTCTTCTTGAAGAAGCAAAAGAACGTGACCACCGTAAACTTGGTAAAGAGTTAAACTTATTTACGAACTCTCAAAAAGTAGGACAAGGTCTGCCTTTATGGCTCCCAAAAGGTGCGACAATTCGCCGTATTATCGAGCGTTATATCGTAGATAAAGAAGTAAGCCTTGGTTATCAGCACGTTTACACTCCAGTGCTGGGAAGTGTAGAGCTTTACAAAACGTCTGGTCACTGGGAGCACTACCAAGATGATATGTTCCCTGCAATGGAAATGGATAACGAGGACTTGGTTCTTCGTCCAATGAACTGCCCTCATCACATGATGGTATACAAACAAGGTATTCACAGCTATCGTGAGCTGCCAATCCGTATTGCTGAGCTTGGAACGATGCACCGCTACGAAATGTCAGGAGCGTTATCAGGACTTCAGCGTGTTCGAGGCATGACGCTAAATGATGCACATATCTTTGTACGTCCGGATCAAATCAAAGAAGAATTTATTCGTGTGGTTCGCTTAGTTGAAGCGGTTTATAAAGATTTTGGATTTGAAAATTATTCATTCCGTTTATCTTACCGTGACCCTGAAGATACGGAAAAATACTTCGATGATGATGCAATGTGGGAAAAAGCGCAAAGTATGTTAAAAGACGCAATGGATGAACTTGACCTTGATTATTATGAAGCTGAAGGCGAAGCGGCATTCTATGGTCCAAAACTAGATGTTCAAGTTAAAACGGCTCTCGGTAAAGAAGAGACGCTATCTACAGTTCAATTGGATTTCTTACTTCCTGAACGTTTTGATTTAACGTATGTAGGAGAAGACGGAAAACAACATCGACCTGTTGTTATTCACCGCGGCGTGGTGTCAACAATGGAACGTTTTGTAGCTTTCCTAATCGAAGAATATAAAGGAGCTTTCCCAACGTGGTTAGCACCTGTACAAGTTCAAGTGATTCCGGTATCACCTACGGTTCACCTTGAGTATGCAAAAGAAGTACAAGAACAGCTTCAGCTTGCAGGTATTCGTGTGGAACTTGATTCGCGTGATGAGAAAATCGGCTATAAAATCCGTGAGGCTCAAATGCAAAAAATTCCGTACATGCTTGTTGTAGGGGATAAAGAAGTAGAAGATAAAGCAGTAAACGTACGTAAATACGGTGAGCAGAATTCAGAAACAGTTGATTTCCAAGCCTTTTTACAAAACGTAAAAGCAGAAGCATCCCGCTAATGAAAAAAGCAGAGAATCGAAATTCTCTGCTTTTTTATGCAACATTTATAAAAAACTGTTGCATAAATGTTTTTCCTTTGATACAATAATTTTTGTTGTGAAAAAAGAACGAAATCATTGACTTTTGTCTTTGTTGATACTATAATAGCTTAAGTAATTGAATACTTGTTTATACAGAAGAAGAAGCACCCGCTTCTCACCTGATTGACGCATAGGGCAGTTAGCAGGTACATCGTATCTTAATTAAAACGATAGAAGTGTGGGTGCAGTATGTACTCACACTTTTTTGTGTGAGTTAATAATCGGTCTAAGCAAGCGTATTCGCTCATTAAACCTTGGAGGTGGCTACTTATTAGCAAGGACATGATGGTAAACGAGGGCATTCGAGCTCGCGAAGTTCGTCTAATTGATCAAAACGGTGAACAATTAGGAATTAAATCAAAAAATGAAGCATTAGAAATTGCTTCACGAGTAAATCTTGACTTAGTAATGGTTGCTGCAAATGCGAAACCGCCGGTATGTCGTATTATGGACTACGGTAAATTCCGCTATGAGCAACAACGTAAAGAAAGAGAAGCTCGTAAAAACCAAAAAGTTGTAAACTTAAAAGAAGTTCGTTTAAGTCCAACAATTGATGAACATGATTTTAACACTAAACTTCGTAACGCACGCAAGTTCCTTGAAAAAGGTGATAAAGTGAAAGCGTCTATTCGCTTTAAAGGTCGTGCCATTACTCATAAAGGGATTGGCCAAAAAGTACTTGAACGTTTTTCACAAGCTTGCGAAGATGTAAGTGCAGTTGAATCGGCTCCTAAAATGGAAGGCCGCAGCATGTTCTTAATCTTGGCACCTAAAAACGAAAAGTAATAGAACGAGGAGGAACACCCCATGCCAAAAATGAAAACACATCGTGGCGCTGCAAAGCGTTTCAAAAAGACTGGAAGCGGTAAATTAAAACGTGCTCGTGCTTACACAAGCCATTTATTCGCTAACAAATCTACAAAACAAAAGCGTAAATTACGTAAAGGTTCTTTAGTAAGCAAAGGTGACTTCAAACGTATCCGTCACTTATTAGATAACATTAAGTAATTTGGGTTGAGATAGAAACAATACAGGAGGTAAACAATTATGCCACGCGTAAAAGGCGGTACAGTAACACGCAAACGTCGTAAAAAAGTTTTAAAATTAGCTAAAGGTTTCTTCGGTTCGAAGCATAGATTATATAAAGTTGCTAATCAGCAAGTTATGAAATCTCACATGTATGCTTATCGTGACCGTCGTCAGAAAAAACGTGACTTCCGTAAATTATGGATCACACGTATCAATGCAGCTGCTCGTATGAACGGTCTTTCTTATAGCCGTTTAATGCACGGTTTAAAATTAGCAGGTATTGAAGTTAACCGCAAAATGCTTGCTGACTTAGCTGTAGCTGATGAAAAAGCATTTGCTGAATTAGCAACTGCTGCTAAAAAAGGCTTAGATAAGTAATTGATTATAAAGTCTCGTCATCTTTGGATGATGAGGCTTTTTTGCTATCGGAGGATATATCATGAACCAACTGCTGCTTACCTATTTTATTATCATTAATATAGTAGGGATAGGAATGATGTATAGAGATAAACAAAAAGCGAAAAGGCATGAGTGGAGAATTGCCGAAAGCACACTGTGGACGGTAGCTGCTATCGGAGGAGCTCTTGGAGGACTCATTGGTATGTATTGCTATCGTCATAAAACGAAGCACACAGCATTTACAGTAGGTTTTCCTATTCTTGCTGTTCTTGATTTATTTTTCTTTTTTGTTATCAGCTGAGCACAAATTTTTTTGTGCTCAGTGTAAAAACTCTCGAACGGGGCTTTTCCAGCGAATAGGAGCATTTGGATACATGTCGTGTACGTGGTTTTCGAGCAGCTTGAAATCTTGTTTTTGCAGTTCATGTAATCGAGATGGATCTGTTAACACCATTGTAATTGACAAAGAATCTGGTTCATTGGGATTGCTGTATTTTTCTCCTTCAAATAAAATACCTTTATACGTTAGTAGAAAATTTTTGCGGATATTCGTTTTTTCGTCAACGACAAAAAATTGCTGATGTTCCTGAGCTGCTACAAGCTTCCGCTTTGGACTGCGAAAATACTGAACCAGCTTTAATAGTGTGTAAGCAACAAGCGCGAAAATGAACACACGAACGATAACAATAACAAACATAACGCTCCCTCCTTTACAAGGCACAGTTTTCTTACTTTACGTTCGAGCTTCTAAAAAGTTTCATGATTTTTGATATAATTTCTTTATTGGTTTAAAAAGAAGAAGATATACATAATTACAGGAGTGATTACATTGAATTTAAAACAGCTATTTACCATGCAGCGTCAGCTGGATCAGCATATAGAAGATAAGCATGAGCTTCATAAGGAAGACTTGGTTCCGAGAAAGCTTTTAGCACTGCTTGTCGAAATGGGAGAGTTGGCAAACGAAACGCGCTGCTTCAAATTTTGGAGCATTAAACCTCCAGCTGAAGACGCTGTTATTTTAGAAGAATTTGTGGACGGCGTACATTTTATCCTTTCCCTAGGTATTGAAAAAGGATACGATGATTTAACTGAGCTGCCGAAAGCAAAAGCAAGGGATTCAAAAACAGCACAATTTTTACAGGTGTTTGCACAAGTATCTGCTTTCGAGCAGGACTTGTCGAAAGAAAACTATGTGAATATGTTTGTATCTTACATGACGCTTGGCGATATGTTTGGTTTTTCGGCTGAACATATTGAAGAGGCCTACATCTCAAAAAATGAAGTGAATTTTAAACGCCAAGAACAAGGATACTAGAAATAAAACGATGGGAAATTTTACTTCAACCTCTTTTTAGCTATAATAGAGGTATACATATGAAAGGGGTAATCCATATGACAAAGTTAGATGAAACATTGACGATGCTTAAAGAACTAACAGATGCAAAAGGAATTCCTGGCAATGAACGTGAACCGCGTGAGGTTATGAAGAAATATATTGCACCTTATGCAGATGAAGTAACAACGGATGGGCTAGGCAGTTTGATTGCGAAAAAAGTGGGCAACGAACAAGGACCTAAAATTATGGTAGCCGGTCACTTAGATGAAGTAGGTTTTATGGTGACTCAAATTGATGAACGCGGCTTTATTCGTTTTCAAACGGTAGGCGGATGGTGGTCTCAAGTTATGCTTGCTCAACGCGTAACCATCGTTACTTCTAAAGGAGAGGTAACGGGGATTATTGGCTCAAAGCCTCCTCATATCCTGCCTCCAGAAGTTCGTAAAAAGCCAGTTGACATTAAAGATATGTTCATCGATATTGGCGCCTCTAGTAGAGAAGAAGTAGCGGAGTGGGGAGTAAAACCTGGTGATCAGGTTGTGCCTTATTTCGAATTTACGGTTATGAACAATGAAAAGATGTTGCTAGCGAAAGCCTGGGATAATCGTATTGGCTGTGCGATCGCTATTGATGTATTAAAGGCTTTAAAAGGTGAAGCACACGAAAATGTTGTGTATGGCGTAGGAACCGTGCAAGAAGAAGTTGGACTTCGAGGTGCAAAAACGTCGGCTAACTTTATTGAACCGGATATTGCATTTGCCGTTGATGTCGGTATCGCAGGAGATACACCTGGCGTTTCTGATAAAGAAGCATCTTCTAAAATGGGAGACGGTCCGCAAATCATTTTATATGACGCTTCCATGGTTTCTCACAAGGGACTTCGAGATACAGTGGTAGATGTGGCAGATGAATTAAATATCCCGTATCAATTTGATGCAATCGCTGGAGGCGGTACGGATTCAGGTTCTATCCATATTTCAGCTAACGGTGTGCCAGCACTTTCGATTACAATTGCAACTCGTTATATCCATTCTCATGCAGCGATGCTTCATCGCGATGATTATGAAAATGCAGTTAAATTAATTGCGGAAGTAATCAAACGTTTAGACCGAGATACGGTTAATGCCATTACGTATAATTAAAAAAAGCTCATTCTCTTAGGAGAATGAGCTTTTTGTCGTACATAGAAAAAGGCTATTTATTTTAAACCGTTTTCAAGCGTTGTCAGAATTTCTTCCTTTTCTGATTGCGGGGACTTTTCCCAAAGCACCTCAAATAAAACACCAAGTCCAGGGAGCATTTTTTCTTCACCGCTTTGAATAGCGTCAGAAATTGTAGCCTCAAGCTCTTCTTTTGAGTTTCCTGAAACGTTTGCAATAACAGCATTTCGTAAATTAAGATCCATCATTTTCACCTCAGCTATCGTAAAGTTACCAATAGTTTTTGTTTTCTTTGTGATTTCTATGTACAATAAAGTGAAACTTATCTAATGATTATTGAGGAAAATGTAATCGAACTATTTATTTTTGTATAGATAAAGGAGTTATGTTTGTGAAACAAATTGATTCAGTTAAAAACCCGCAGGTAAAAGCGTGGAAAAAGCTGCATAATAAAAAAGATCGTGATAAGCAGGGTCTTTTTATGGTAGAAGGCTTTCATTTAGTCGAAGAAGCCATTAAAAATAATGATTGCGTAAAAGAACTAATTATACGCGAATCGACCGAAGTGCCAGCACAGTGGAATATAGACGGTATCGAAATAACCGTTGTAAACGAAGCAATTATTAAATTATTATCTGACACAGAAACACCTCAAGGAATTATTGCCGTGTGTTTTCAAACGAAGCATGCAGAAATCGTTCATACCGCACAAAAAGTATTGCTTTTAGATGCGGTGCAAGATCCAGGCAACTTAGGCACAATCATTCGAACAGCTGATGCTGCTGGAGTGGAAGCTATTGTCATCGGAGAGGGCAGCGTGGATGTGTACAATCCAAAAGTTGTGCGTTCAACGCAAGGAGCTATTTTTCATCTTCCGATTGTAAAAGGTGACTTACTTGAAACAATTTCACTGTTAAAAGAAAGAGGAATAGCGATTTACGGCACGTCGTTACAAAATGGAAAGGTCTACACAAACATAAAACCTTCAAACGAATTCGCGTTGATTGTGGGCAATGAAGGAAACGGTGTAAGCGAGAAAGTGCTGGATCAAACGGATCAAAATCTGTACATTCCCATTTACGGAAAGAGCGAATCGCTAAATGTTGCCATCGCTTCTGGAATCTTACTTTATTATTTACGTGGAATGTAGTTGCATCAAGAACGTGTTTTTACTATAATAATACAATAGTTACATATGTAAAAAACGATGAAAGAGAGCAGTAGCTTATGTCCGTTTATGCAGGGAGAAAATGCCGTGACTGAAAGCATTTTTATAAATGTAATAAGCGAATTCACCTCTTGAGTTGACACTTAGACCATCTTACATAGATGTAAAGGTGTTCCGGAGATTCCGTTAACTTGAATGAAGTGAACTGTATACGTCTGTGTATATAGTTAACAAGGGTGGTAACGCGACTAATCCTCGTCCCTTTTTTGGGAGGAGGTTTTTTTATTTGTCATTTTTTACGTTAAAAGGAGGAATAAGTGATGAAAGAACGTTTACAAGAACTTCAACAAGAAGCAATTGCAAAAGTCGAAGCAGCAAGTGCTTTAAAAGAATTAAACGACGTACGCGTAGCTTATTTAGGGAAGAAAGGCCCTATCACGGAAGTACTTCGCGGTATGGGAAAGCTTTCAGCTGAAGAGCGTCCTGTAATGGGAGCACTCGCAAATGAAGTACGTGAAGCTATTGCATCTAAAATTGAAGAAAAACAAACGGCGTTAGAAGCAGCTGAGGTAGAGCGTAAACTTGCTTCAGAAACAATTGACGTAACGCTGCCAGGACGCCCTATTAAAGCAGGTACGCATCACCCGCTAACAAGCGTAGTTGAAGAAGTAGAAGATTTATTCTTAGGAATGGGCTATGAAGTAGCAGAAGGACCGGAAGTAGAGCAGGACTACTATAATTTCGAAGCACTGAACTTGCCAAAAGGTCACCCAGCGCGTGATATGCAAGATACATTCTATATTACGGAAGAAACGCTTCTTCGTACGCATACATCAACGGTTCAAGCTCGTGTTATGAACAAGAATGAAGGAAAAGGACCTGTTAAAATTATTTGCCCGGGTAAAGTGTACCGCCGCGATGATGATGATGCTACACATTCTCATCAATTTATGCAAATTGAAGGTCTTGTAGTAGATGAAAACATTCGTATGAGTGATTTAAAGGGCACGCTTGAAGTATTTGTGAAAAAGATGTTCGGTGCAGACCGTGAAATTCGTCTTCGTCCAAGTTTCTTCCCATTCACTGAGCCGTCTGTAGAAGTAGACGTATCTTGTGCAAAATGTGGAGGTAAAGGCTGTAATGTATGTAAACAAACGGGATGGATTGAAATTTTAGGAGCCGGCATGGTTCATCCAAATGTTCTTGAAATGGCTGGATACGATTCAACTAAATATCGTGGTTTTGCTTTTGGAATCGGTGTAGAGCGTATTGCTATGTTAAAACACGGTGTGGATGATATTCGTCATTTCTACACAAATGATGTTCGTTTCTTAGATCAATTTAAACAAGTATAAAGGAGGGACTACGATGTTTGTATCTTATCGTTGGTTACAAGAGTATGTTGACTTATCAGGCGTAACGGCAGAAGAGTTAGCAGATAAAATCACAAAAAGTGGAATTGAAGTTGAAGGTGTAGAAAACTTAAATAAAGGCATCAGCGGAGTGGTGATTGGTCATGTTGTAGAACGTGAACAGCATCCAAATGCTGATAAATTAAGCCGCTGTCAAGTAGATCTTGGTGGAGGAGAAATCGTTCAAATCGTGTGCGGAGCACCGAACGTGGCACAAGGTCAAAAAGTAGCGGTTGCAAAAGTGGGAGCTGTACTTCCAGGTAACTTTAAAATCAAGCGCGCTAAGCTTCGCGGTGAAGAATCGAATGGCATGATCTGTTCTCTTCAAGAGCTTGGCATTGAAAGCAAGCTTGTGGCAAAAGATTATCAAGAAGGCATCTTCGTCTTCCCAAGCGATGCTGAAGTAGGAGCGGATGCACTAGAGGCGCTAAACTTAAACGATGAAGTATTAGAGCTAGGGCTAACACCAAACCGTTCAGACTGCTTAAGTATGTTGGGTGTAGCACATGAAGTGGCTGCTATTTTACGTCGTGAAGTGAAGTATCCATCAGTAAACGTGCAAACGTCTGATGAGCAAGCATCTAATTATATTTCCGTTAAAGTAGAAGCAAAAGAAGACAATCCGCTTTACGTAGCACGCGTTGTGAAAAACGTAAAAATTGCTCCGTCACCATTATGGATGCAAACGCGTTTAATGGCAGCGGGTATTCGCCCTCATAACAACGTTGTTGATATTACCAACTATATTTTACTTGAATACGGTCAGCCGCTGCATGCTTTTGACTATGATCGTCTTGGTTCAAAAGAAATTGTTGTCCGTCTTGCATCAGAAGGCGAGAAATTTGTAACACTTGATGATCAAGAGCGCGTATTAAAAGGGAATCAGCTTGTCATTACAAACGGAAGTGAGCCGGTAGCTCTTGCAGGTGTAATGGGCGGAGCAAACTCTGAAGTAAAAGACGATACGGTAAATGTTCTGATTGAATCAGCTTACTTCAAAGGGTTAACGGTTCGTCAAGCTTCAAAAGAACACGGTCTTCGCAGTGAGGCAAGCGCTCGTTTTGAAAAAGGAATTGATCCTAACCGTACGCGTGTAGCAGCTGATCGCGCAGCAGAATTAATGGCTGAATACGCTTCAGGTGAAGTGGTAAGCGGTACTGTAGAAGTAGATACACTAACTATTGAACCCGCTGTTGTAGCTGTGTCACTTGGACGTATTAACAATGTACTTGGTACAGAACTATCAATGGAAGAAGTACAAGATATTATGAACCGTCTTCAATTTGAAAGCAAAGTGGAAGATGAAACAATCGTTGTAACAGTGCCAACTCGTCGAGGCGATATTACAATTGAAGAAGATATCGTCGAGGAAGTAGCGCGTATGTATGGCTACGACAACCTTCCTACAACGCTTCCTGTCACGGTGGCAACTCCAGGAAAACTAACAGAGTATCAGCTTGGACGCCGTAAAGTTCGCCGTTTCTTAGAAGGAGCGGGACTAGCACAAACAACAACATATTCGTTAACGAGCGCTGAAAAAGCTACTCAGTTTGCATTAAATGCAACAAGTACGATTGGGTTAGCAATGCCGATGAGTGAAGATCGCAGTGTCCTTCGTCAAAGCTTAGTACCTCATTTGCTTGAAGCAGTGAAGCATAATAATGCTCGTCAATCCGATTCTATTGCGCTATACGAAACAGGTTCAGTGTTCTTATCTAAAGGTGAAGGAGAATTACCGGATGAGCAGGAGCGCGTAGCTGGTGCAATCACAGGTCTATGGCATGCTCACGGCTGGCAAGGTGAGAAGAAAGCCGTTGATTTCTACGTGATTAAAGGTGTACTAGAAGGGTTATTTGCACAGCTTGGTTTAGAGAAACGAATCTCATATGCTCCCGTTAAAAAAGACGGTATGCACCCTGGACGTACAGCAGCTGTAAGGTTAGATGAAAAAGAAATTGGATACGTAGGTCAAGTTCATCCTGTGACTCAGAAACAGTATGGTCTTCGTGAAACATACGTATTTGAATTACACCTTCAAGAGCTGTTAGCTGCAGACGTGGAAGAAGTTCGTTATTCAACTATTCCAAGATTCCCATCTATTACACGTGATATTGCACTTGTGGTAGATAAAAACATTCTTGCAGGAGAAGTTCAGCGCGTCATCTATGCAGCAGGCGGAGAACTGTTAAAAGATGTGACTGTGTTTGACCTATATGAAGGTGAGCGTATGGAAGAAGGCAAGAAATCCGTAGCTTTCTCTTTACGTTACTTAGATCCTGAACGTACATTAACAGATGAAGAAGTAGCAAAAGCACATGATGCAGTGTTAGAAGCTGTTGAAAAAGAATTTGGTGCAGCGCTTCGTTCATAAGAATAAGAAAAGAGATGTGGATTTCCACATCTCTTATTTTTTAGCTAATTTTAAAGCTTTTTCTGTATTGGCAAAATGGATTTTAGCTAAAGAGTTCAGGGCGTTAACGCCATACTTTTTAATAATTTTAGCAGCGGCGATATCAACTTGTGCCCCAGCTCCGCGAGGAATGACCATTCCGGTCTTTTCCGTCAGCAAATCCATTTGTTTTAAAAATGCATATCTGGCAATAATGGAAGCAGCAGCTACAGATAGATGAACGCTTTCTCCTTTTGTACTGAAAAAGACATTTTCTTTGATAATCTCTTTTTCCTTTACGACATGTTTATAATAGGTGTTTTTTTCGACAAACTGGTCGATTAAAATGGCGTCAGGCTTTTCAGGATCCAATTTTTTTAACACATTGGATAAAGCTTTATTGTGCAACAGAGCTTTCATTTTACCTTGTGAAATGCCTCTTTCTTGAAATGCATTATACTTTTTGTTATGTAAAACAAGCAAACTGTAGGGAATAAATGAAACAAGCTGCTTAGCAATCTCAATGATTTTAGCATCCGTTAACTCTTTTGAATCTCGTACTCCCAATTCTTTTAACAAAGGAAGCTGTTCTTTTTGAACATAGGCAGCAACAACGGTCATAGGACCAAAATAATCTCCTGTTCCTACTTCGTCAGAACCGATGACAGATAGTGAGCTGAAGTTTGATGGTAGATGTGAGACGGGCGCCTTTTTGGTAGCCTCTGAAGAGCCTCCCCACTTGGCTGCTTCTGTTTCAGCTTCTTTTCCTTGAAAAAGTACTTTTCCAGAGCGGTATGCAGTGATAGAACAGCCGGGGGTTTTAGCCGAAAAAATACTTCCCTGCGGCAGTTTTGGTTGCAAATAGGATGTATAATGAAGCTTCATTTTAGCTATTTGCTCAGCTGACACTTTAATAACAGCATGTGACATAATGCTTCACTCCTTTCGGGGTATTTTAGTTTACTTTATAAGCACTATCCCTTATGATAGCTTAAATATAGATATGTTTCCATTGAAGCCTTCTTCGTGGTATGATAGGGATTAGGATTTTTCGTGGAACGGAGGATTTTCTCGTGTCAAGACAAGATAAAACACGTGCGACAGTTGACATCTTTGGTCAGCAGTACAGCATCGTCGGTAGCGAAAGTACAAGCCATATTCGACTTGTCGCCTCTATAGTGGATGAAAAAATGCGTGAAATCAGTACTAAAAACCCTTCTTTAGATATCAATAAATTAGCAGTATTAACAGCTGTCAATGCTGTACACGAATATATAAAACTGAAAGAAGACTATGAGAGACTTGAACAAAAACTTTATGGAAAAGAGGAATGACTGAGTCAATGCTTAATATCATTTTAATTGTGTTGCTTCTTTTGGGCTTTGTAACAGGTCTTAAAAGAGGATTTATTTTGCAGCTCATTCATATTGTCAGTTTTGCGGTTTCGTTTATCGTTGCCTATATGTTTAGCGGAGATTTGGCAAGCCGACTTCGTTTGTTAATTCCGTTTCCAGACAATATTCAGCAGCAAAGTGTCGCATCATTTGTATTTGATTCTGGAACGATAGAAGACGCTTTTTATCGAATGATTGCATTTGCGATTTTATTTTTTGTTACTCACATTGTACTTCGTCTTGCAGGCTCTGTTTTAACGGCTTTAACCGAACTGCCAATTCTGCGCCAGTTAAATAAATGGGGCGGAGGTGCACTTGGATTCGTTGAAGTGTATATCATCGTTTTTATTTTGTTATACATTGGGGCCGTGATTCCTGTAAGTGAAATTCAAACGCCAATTCAACAGTCTTCAATTGCAATCAATATCGTACAAAATACTCCATATTTATCGTCTGCGATTCAAGATTTGTGGACTCAGTATGGTGTAATGTAATGAAATTACAATAGCTTGTTGAGAGGGTGTGTCGAAAGTGTCATAATACTTTTGAGATACCCTCTTTTTTTATCGCAGTCTGATGCTGCAGTTTTGACAAGGATAAAGGTATTTTTGAATGAAAATTTGAGAGATTATGTATGTACCTCATCATGTTTTCAAAAGTTTCGTTATTATGATAATAGGCTGGTGAAAAGAGATGAATAAAAAAGATATTATTAAATTGTTAGAAACAATTGCTACATATATGGAATTAAAAGGAGATAACCCTTTTAAAATTTCTGCTTTTCGAAAAGCGGCTGCAGCGTTAGAAACTGACGAGAGAACGCTGACAGAAATTGAGGACTTTACCAAGCTCCAAGGGATTGGAAAAGGAACGGCTGCAGTCATTAAAGAGTATATGGAAACAAATGAGTCAAGTGTACTAGAAGAACTAAAGCAAGAAGTTCCTGAAGGACTTATTCCTCTGCTCAAGTTACCAGGGCTTGGAGGTAAAAAAATCGCTAAATTATATAAAGAGCTAGATATTCGAGATATGGAATCACTGCATCAGGCTTGTATGGAAAATCGAGTGCAGGAACTAAGCGGTTTTGCTAAAAAGACAGAAGAGAAAATTATTGCTTCTATTGAAGAATTTGGAAAACGCCCTGAACGTTTGCCCCTTGCTTTTATGCTTCCAATAGCGGACGAAATTTTAGAAGCCCTTAAACACATGCATAGCATTGAGCGTTTTTCTCAGGCAGGGAGCATTCGCCGCATGAGGGAAACAGTAAAAGATCTTGATTTTATTATTTCAACAGTTGAACCTCATGCTGTCCGCGAACAGTTAGTATCGCTGCCAAACGTGAAGGATGTTATTGCAAATGGAGATACAAAAGTATCGGTAACGTTAGCCTATGAGTACGATGTTTCGGTAGATTTTCGTCTTGTAGAAGATAAAGCGTTTGCCACAACGCTTCATCATTTTACAGGATCAAAAGATCATAATGTGCGCATGCGTCAATTAGCAAAAGAACGCGGTGAGAAAATTAGTGAGTATGGCGTTGAAAATGCAGAGACAGGTGAAGTCCTGACCTTTGAATCTGAACAAGCATTCTATGAACATTTTGGGCTGTCTTTTATTCCCCCAGAACTTCGTGAAGATGGAATGGAAGTAGATGCATTTATAAAACCTCAAACGCTTGTAACATATGGTGCCGTAAAAGGTGATTTGCATATGCACTCCACTTGGAGCGATGGAGCGTATTCGATTGAAGAAATGGCGGAAGCATGTCGCACGCGAGGCTATGAGTACATGGCAATTACAGACCATTCTCAGTATTTAAAAGTAGCTAACGGTCTAACGCCTGAACGCATTCGTAAACAGCGTGAAGAAATTAATCGTTTGAACGCCCAGTTTGATGATTTTACAATACTAGCTGGAATTGAAATGGATATTTTGCCTGATGCAACACTTGATTATGATAATGAATTGCTAGCTGAGCTAGATTTTGTTATTGCATCCATTCACTCTAGTTTTTCACAATCTCGTGAAGAAATTATGAATCGTTTAAAGCAAGCGTTAAATAATGTTCATGTAGATTTAATTGCTCATCCGACCGGTCGTTTGATTGGCCGACGCAACGGATATGATGTAGATATTGATATGCTCATTGAATTAGCTAAAGAAACAAAAACGGCTCTTGAACTAAATGCAAATCCAAACCGTTTAGATTTAGCGGCTGAGCACATAAAAAAAGCACAAGAAGCAGGAGTTAAGATTGCTATTAATACAGATGCTCATAATCTAGACATGCTAGAGCATATGGAAATTGGAATATCTACGGGTATTAAAGGCTGGCTTAAACCAGAAACGGTATTAAATACGTACAGCCTCAAAGAATTAACCGCTTTTTTAAATCGACATAAATAAGCAACAGGAGGAATCAGTTTTGCAATCACGTATTTTTCATGTACTAGAGTTTAATAAAGTTAAGGAACAGCTTCAGAAAAAAGTAGCTTCTTCTTTAGGCCGAGAAAAAGTAGCGAATTTGATTCCCTCGACTCAGTATGAAGAAGTAGTCAAATGGCAGGAAGCAACAGACGAAGCTACAACCGTGCTGCGTTTGCGTGGCCACGTACCGCTAGGAGGCATTTTTGACGTGCGACCTAGCGTAAAGCGCGCTGAAATTGGAGGAACGCTAAGCTCTAATGAACTTCTTGATGTAGCAAGTACTATTTATGCAGCAAGACAAGTAAAGCAATTTATCGAGCAAGTAGTAGAAGACGAAGATTTACAGCTCCCAATTATATCTGAACATATTGAAAAACTAATACCTCTTCCTGACGTAGAACAAACAATTAAAATGAGCATTGATGAGAATGGCACAGTGCTAGACGGTGCAAGCGACCAGCTAAGAGGCATTCGTCAAAAACTTCGCTCGACGGAGTCTCGTATTCGCGAAAAGCTAGAAAGTCTTATTCGCTCATCATCTGCTCAAAAAATGTTGTCAGACGCAATTGTGACCATTCGAAATGAACGTTTTGTTATTCCTGTTAAGCAAGAGTATCGCAGTGCGTATGGAGGCATTGTTCATGATCAGTCTTCATCTGGAGCGACTTTATTTATTGAGCCGCAGGCGATTGTGACATTAAACAATGAGCTTCAAGAAGCAAAAGTAAAAGAAAAACAAGAAATTGAACGTATTCTTATTGCTTTAACCGTTCAGGTAGCTGAAGCAGCAAATGAACTTCGTCAAAACGTTTATCTATTAGGTGAGCTGGATTTCATGTTTGCTAAAGGACGCTATAGTCATGAGCTAAAAGCTTCAAAACCTAAAATGAACGACCGGGGCTATATTAAATTAGTAAAGGCAAAACATCCTCTTATTGCGCAGGAAGCTGTCGTTGCTAATGACATTGAGCTAGGTGATCAATATACGTCTATCGTTATTACAGGGCCAAATACGGGAGGTAAAACTGTAACGTTAAAAACGCTTGGATTATTTACGTTAATGGCTCAAGCAGGCTTGCAGATTCCTGCGCTGGATGGATCGGAAATGGCTGTATTTAAACACGTATTTGCCGATATCGGAGATGAGCAGTCGATCGAACAAAGTTTGAGTACCTTTTCATCTCATATGGTTAACATTGTAGATATTTTACAAAAAGTAGATCATGAAAGTTTGGTCTTGTTTGATGAGTTAGGAGCAGGAACAGATCCTCAAGAAGGTGCAGCGCTCGCGATCTCGATTTTAGATCAAGTATACGAAAGAGGCGCTCGCGTAGTTGCGACTACTCACTATCCTGAATTAAAAGCGTACGGATATAACCGTGAAGGAGTGGTCAATGCTAGTGTAGAGTTCGATATTGAAACATTGAGCCCTACTTACAAACTGTTGATTGGTGTACCGGGACGAAGCAATGCTTTTGAGATTTCAAAACGTTTAGGTTTAAGTGCAGAAGTAATTGAGCGTGCTAAAGGCTATATTGGCTCAGAAACAAATAAAGTAGAAAATATGATTGCCTCTCTTGAAGACAGTCGTCGCCAATCGGAACACGAGCTAGAAGAAGCAGAAGAGCTAAGAAAAGAGGCTCAGAAGCTTCATAAAGAATTACAGAGTCAGATTATTGAATTTAATGAAAAACGAGATAAGCTGTATGAAAAAGCTGAAGAAAAAGCTCAAGCCACAGTTAAAGCAGCATCTGAAGAAGCTGAGAAAATTATTAGCGACTTGCGTAAAATGAGTCAAAAAAATCATGCGCTTGTAAAAGAGCACGAACTGATTGAAGCACGTAAACGTCTAGAAGATGCAGTTCCAACTCTTGAAAAAAGTAAAAAGAAACCGGCTGTGCCGAAAAAACAAGAGCGCATTCTTCAAGCTGGAGATGAAGTGAAGGTCTTAAGCTGGGGACAAAAAGGAACGCTTGTGGAACGAGTGAGTAATAACGAATGGCAAGTACAAATGGGAATCATGAAAATGAAGGTGAAAGAAAAAGACCTCGAATATATTAGTTCCCCAAAACCTGTGGAAACGAAGCCGCTTGCTACGGTAAAAGGAAAAGATTACCACGTAAATCTTGAACTGGATTTAAGAGGAGAGCGCTATGAAAATGCGTTGATTCGAGTTGAAAAATATATTGATGATGCCTTGTTAGCCAACTATCCGCGTGTTTCAATTATCCACGGTAAAGGAACTGGAGCTCTTCGTAAAGGTGTACAGGAATATTTGAAAAATCATCGTTCTGTTAAAAATATTCGTTTCGGAGAAGCTTCTGAAGGAGGTTCTGGCGTTACGGTTGTGGAATTTAAATAAAAGAATGCTGAAACAATGGTGTCAATCGATACGTTGAACAAGCATATATGAAGATAGAAAATCCGACATGGCTCATGGCTATGCTGGATTTTCTATCTCTTTTAAGAACGATACAAGTAAAAGAAAAAAACCTGTCAGTTCATTACGTGGAGCGTAATATAAAATAGGAGTGATGCAAAAATGAGGGATTTTTGGAGAGACCCGTATATTGAATCCGCCGCTTATTACAGTGTGGTTGTTCTGAGCATTGTCGTTTTTCTCGTTGTGTTTGAGCTCGTTACCAAGTATAAGAATTGGGAAGAGATTCAAAAAGGAAATATGGCTGTTGCGATGGCTACAGGCGGTAAAATATTTGGATTAGCTAATATCTTTCGCTATTCAATTGAGCATAATGACAATTTGTTAAGAATGCTCGGATGGGGAATATATGGGTTTGTTCTTTTACTAGTCAGCTATTTTATTTTCGAATTTTTGACGCCAAAATTTCGAATCGATGATGAAATTGAACAAGATAACAGAGCCGTTGGGTTTATTTCACTTGTTATTTCAATCGGTATGTCCTATGTAATAGGAGCGGGAATAGGATAGGAGAGAGTCATGGAGAAGTTAGCGAAAATTTTGCTTGTTTTATGCGGAGTGTTTATGCTTATTGGTCTTATCTATTTATCTATATAGCTTTTCCTAACATTGTGATGACAGCAAAAAAGCTGGTCTGTTTTAAGGCCAGCTTTTTTTATGATTACTTCCATACGTCTTCGGCAATTGAAATCACGTGTTTTACTTTATCTCACTGCTGCTCTTCTGTTAGTAAATTTCCTTCTCCTGTAGAAGCAAATCCACACTGGGGACTCAAACAAATTTGATCAAGAGAAACAAATTTTTCCGCTTCAGCAATTCGTTTTTTTACTGACTCAGGGTCTTCTAAATCTCCAAATTTCGATGTGATAAGGCCAAGTACAACCTGAAGGTCATCTCGCTTTACATGGCGAAGAGGTTCAAATCTTTCGGAGCGTTTATCATCAAATTCTAAAAATAATCTACCCACGTTTAACTGACCGAAAATAGCTTTTGACGCATTTTCATATCCGCCGCTTGTTGTATAATTGGACTGAAAATTCCCTCTGCAAATATGCATTGTAATGACCATATCATCTGGCTTATGAGCAATGGATTCATTTATCGCATCCGTAAAAAAATCTAATTTTTATTTATTAAGCTGCAGGATGAAAAGATGAATAGGTTGGAAAGAGAACATTTAATAACGATTGCATCTAAAAAAAGAATGAACTATAATTTTAATTAGAAAATTCTAATTTTTTATTTTTTTGAGGGAGAGGATACGCGTGGAATCCACCGAAAAGATATGGCTTTCTCAATATCCAGATGAAATACCTGCTACACTTCATTATGAACGAAAAAATTTAGCGCAGCTTTTTGAGGAAGCAGTTCAAAAAGATCCTAAAAAAAACGCAATCTATTTTCTAGGGAAAAAAATGACGTTTTCCCAGCTCCATCAAGATTCTCTGAAGCTGTCATCTTACCTTATTGAATTGGGATTAAAAAAAGGGGATAGAGTAGCCATTATGCTCCCAAATTGCCCTCAAGCTGTCATTTCCTTTTATGCTGTTCTTCTTGCAGGGGGAGTAGTCGTTCAAACAAACCCTTTGTATACGGAAAGAGAATTAGAGTATCAGCTTAATGATTCAGAAGCCACCATGATTATTGCACTCGATTTGATATATCCGCGTGTAGCAAAAATGAAAGCGTTAACAAAAATAAGGCACGTAGTCATCACCTCTATTCAAGATTATCTCCCATTTCCCAAAAACATACTTTATCCATTTATTCAGCGCAAACAGCAGCAGATAAGCGTGAATGTAAGTCATACGGAGACTACTCATTTATTTAAACGCATTATAAATGAATCCTCTCCAGAAGTATGTAATGCCGAGGGAATTTCAGACGAAGATATCGCGATTTTACAATACACCGGGGGAACAACAGGTTTTCCAAAAGGAGTCATGCTTACTCATAAAAATTTGGTAGCCAATGCAACGATGTGTTCACATTGGTTATACCGCTGCAAGTATGGAGAAGAAAAAGTGCTTGGAATCATTCCATTTTTTCACGTGTACGGCTTAACAACGGTACTCATTTTATCGGTTTTGCAAAACTATGAGATGGTTCTTCTGCCTAAATTTGATCCGAAAACGACGCTCAAAACGATTCATAAGCAGAAGCCTACTTTATTTCCAGGTGCCCCCACAATTTACATCGCATTATTAAACCATCCTGATTTAGCAAAATACAACTTATCTTCCGTTGATTCATGTATGAGCGGCTCCGCTCCTCTTCCTGTTGAAGTGCAGGAGCAGTTTGAAAAGCTCACCGGGGGTAAATTAGTGGAAGGATACGGCTTAACAGAAACTTCTCCCGTGACTCATGCTAATTTTCTTTGGAAAGAGAGAATATCAGGAAGTATTGGAGTGCCGTGGCCAGACACGGATGCCAAAATTCTCTCATTTAAAACAGGCAAAGAAGCTGCTGTGAGCGAGGTAGGTGAAATTGCAGTTAAAGGCCCTCAGGTAATGAAAGGATATTGGAATCAGCCTGAAGAAACGGAGGCTGTTATGCAAGACGGATGGTTGCTAACAGGTGATGTTGGCTATATGGATGATAAAGGTTATTTTTATGTAGTAGACCGAAAGAAAGATATTATTATTGCTGGGGGATATAATATCTATCCTCGAGAAGTTGAAGAAGTATTATATGAGCATGAAAAAATTCAAGAAGCTGTAGTGGTAGGTGTGCCTGACCCATATAGAGGAGAAACAGTGAAGGCTTACATTGTATTAAAAAATGGTGTAAGATGTACTGAAGAAGAGTTAAATGAGTTTTCTAGAAAATATTTAGCTGCTTATAAAGTTCCGCGCCTGTATGAATTTCGAAATGAGCTTCCCAAAACAGCGGTCGGTAAGATTCTGCGACGAGCGCTGATTGATGAAGAAAATGAAAAGCATAAAAGGGCGACATAACCGATCGTCGCCTTTGATTTTTTTGCTGAAACATAATTGACAGATACTTGCGGTTTCTTTATTATAAAGATATGAATGAATAATCATTCATATTTTAAAGGAGCGTATAAGATTGAGAAGAAATAAGCCAAAGTATAAGCAGATTATCGATGCAGCTGTAGTAGTAATAGCAGAAAACGGATACCACAATGCTCAGGTTTCTAAAATTGCTAAGCAGGCTGGAGTTGCAGACGGTACGATATATTTATATTTTAAAAACAAAGAAGATGTCTTGATTTCCTTGTTTCAAGAGAAGATGGGACAATTTGTAGAAAAAATTTATGAAGAACTGGCGGGAATTGAAACCGCGGGAGAAAAACTTCATGTGTTAATTGATAAGCATTTTTCGTTTCTAGCGGAGGATCATCATTTAGCTACAGTAACACAGCTCGAACTGCGTCAATCTAACAAAGATTTAAGATTGAAAATTAACGATGTATTAAAAGATTACCTGACTCTCATTGATTCTATATTGCAGACAGGGATTGAAACAGGTGAGTTTTCTGAAAATATAGATATCCGTCTTGCACGGCAGATGATTTTTGGAACGATTGATGAAACTGTCACCACATGGGTAATGAACGATCATCGATACGGTCTAGTAGAATCGGTGGATAAAGTCCATTCCTTGCTGTTAAACGGCTGCAGCGGCTCTTAATCATAAGAGAGTCTGCTGCTTCCTTGCAAGGAAAAGAAGTGCAAGGTGATTAAGATCAAAAGAAAGGGTGGCGTAAACAAATGGAGATTATTCAGGTTGAAACTGTTGATGCAATAAGCTTCATTACGTTAAATAGACAACCTGCCAACGCTTTGTCTCAAGATTTATTAAAAGATCTTTCAAGTGTTTTAAAACACTTAGAAGATAGTAAAGAGACAAGGGTTATCGTCATTAAAGGCGAAGGGAAGTTCTTTTGTGCTGGGGCTGATATAAAAGAGTTCACAGCACTTCAGCAGGAAAAAGAATACGAGAAGCTTGCTGTTAATGGTCAAGAGCTCTTTGAGTATATTGAAAATTACCCAAAACCAGTGATTGCAGCTATTCACGGAGCTGCGTTAGGTGGAGGGTTGGAGCTTGCTATGAGCTGCCATATCCGTTTGGTAACGGAAAATACTAAGCTAGGCTTACCTGAGCTTCAGTTAGGAATTATACCAGGGTTTGGAGGGACTCAGCGATTGCCTCGTTACGTCGGGGTTCACAAGGCTTGTGAAATGATGCTGACAAGTGATCCAATATCTGGAAGTGAGGCAGTGAAGTTAGGGTTAGCAAACGCAGCTTTTGAAGAAAGTCAGCTTATCAATGAGACATTTTTACTTGCTAGAAAAATTGCCAAAAAAAGTCCAATCTCTGTCAAAGCTACCTTGCAGCTGCTTCAGCATGTAAAAACAGATGCCTATTACAGCGGCATCAAAAAAGAAGCGCAGCTTTTTGGAAGCGTATTCAAAAGCCGCGATGCTCAAGAAGGCGTAGCCGCTTTTATTGAAAAGCGCGAGCCTAAATTTTTAGGAAAATAAGTTTAGGAGGGGAATTGAATGAATATTTATGTGTTAGTAAAAAGAACATTCGATACAGAGGAGAAACTTTCACTAAAAAATGGTCAAATTGTTGAAGATGGAGCTGAATTTATTATTAATCCTTACGATGAGTATGCAGTTGAAGAAGCTATTCAGCTAAAGGAAAAGCATGGCGGAGAGATTACGGTCGTGAGTGTAGGAGGGGAAGAATCAGAAAAAGAACTCCGAACAGCTTTGGCTATGGGAGCAGATAAAGCAGTTTTAATCAATACGGAAGATGACATAGCAGATGGCGATCAGTACACGACTTCTAGGCTGCTGGCACAGTACTTAAAAGAACAATCTCCTGACTTAATTTTGGCAGGAAACGTAGCGATTGACGGAGGTTCTGGCCAAGTGGGGCCGCGCGTAGCAGAACAGTTAGAGATCCCTTATATTACGACGATTACAAAGCTGGATATTGAAGGTGAAAAAGTGACTGTTGTACGTGACGTGGAAGGCGATTCGGAGGTTATTGAAACGTCGCTTCCTCTTTTAGTAACAGCTCAGCAGGGACTTAATGAGCCTCGCTATCCATCTCTTCCAGGGATTATGAAAGCGAAGAAGAAACCGTTGGTTGAAGTGGAATTGGATGATTTAGATTTAGATGAAGATGATGTAGAAGCAAAAACAAAGACAATTGAAATTTATTTACCACCGAAAAAAGATGCAGGGCGCGTATTACAAGGAGATATAAAAGATCAAGTAACAGAGCTGGTCAATTTACTGCATAAGGAAGCAAAAGTCATTTAATAAGTCAAAAGTCAAAACAATGGGGGTATTGTAATGGGACGCAAAGTGTTAGTTCTAGGAGAAGCACGTGATGGGGGATTACGAAACGTATCGTTCGAGGCGATTTCCGCAGCGTCTACTGTAGCTGACGGGGGAGAAATTGTTGCAGCATTAGTAGGAAAGGGCGTAAAAGCTTTAAGTGAAGAGCTTATTGCGTACGGAGCGAATAAAGTTGTTGTGACGGAGCACGAAGACTTAGCTGCTTACACATCCGATGGTTACGCTCAGGCATTATTAGCCATCATTGAAAGTGAACAGCCTGAAGCTATCGTATTTGGACATACGGCTCTTGGTAAAGATCTAGCGCCAAAACTGGCAGCTCGCTTAGACAAAGGACTTATCTCCGATGTGACGGATGTAGAAGTTGGAGGGGGTCAAGTAGTCTTCACTCGCCCAATTTATTCTGGTAAAGCATTTGAAAAGAAAATCATGACTGATGCTTTTACGTTTGTCACGATTCGTCCAAATAATATTTCACCGCCTGCAAAAGATGAGGGACGTACAGGCGATGTAGAGGATTTAAATGTTGAAATCAAAAACTTGCGTACAGTTGTAAAAGAAGTTATACGTAAAGCAACACAAGGGGTTGATCTATCTGAAGCCAAAGTCGTAATTGCAGGTGGTCGAGGTGTAAAAAGCACGGAAGGTTTTGGACCTCTCCAAGAACTGGCGGACGTGTTAAATGGGGCTGTTGGAGCATCTCGCGGAGCATGCGATGCAGATTACTGCGACTATTCTCTTCAAATCGGTCAGACGGGCAAAGTAGTGACACCAGATTTATACATTGCTTGCGGAATCTCAGGTGCCATTCAGCATTTGGCCGGCATGTCAAATTCAAAAATTATTGTTGCAATCAATAAAGATCCTGAAGCAAACATTTTTAAAGTAGCGGATTACGGAATCGTTGGAGATTTATTTGAAGTGGTGCCTCTTCTAACAGAAGAATTCAAAAAGCTCAAAGTACAGTCTGCATAAATAGTAAAAGTCCTTTTACTTAAAAGGGCTTTTTTACATGGAAAAAGAAATTTTCTATGCATGTTTTTATGTAAATTGTACAAACTAGAGCGGAGAATAAACAGTATAAATGTAAGCAAAAAGTTAGCAAACCTTATTTGAAGGTGATATACTGTGATTAGAATTTGGATATTGCATATATTTAGGAGGAATTAAAATGGCTATTGCACATGCTACAGATAAAAACTTTACAGATGAAATTAAATCAGGCCTAGTGCTTGTTGACTTTTGGGCACCATGGTGTGGACCTTGTAAAATGATTGCTCCAGTTCTTGAAGAAATCGATGGCGAGCTTAATGATAAAGTTAAAATCGTGAAAGTAGACGTTGACGAAAACCAAGAAACAGCTGGAAAATTTGGTGTTATGAGTATCCCAACTTTAGTACTATTCAAAGATGGAGAGAAAGTTGACCAAGTAGTTGGTTTCCAACCAAAAGAAGCATTAACAGAATTGATTAATAAACACGCGTAAGTCCAAACCTAGCTCAGGCTAGGTTTTTTCTTTTTCTCCACTTTTTCTGTTTTGGGAATACTTTTATTTAGCGAATATGCGTTCGTTTGTTTTATACTAGATGTAAGGAACACTGTCATAAATCAGGCTTCTATCCATGTAGTGTAAAGCAATAAAGAAGGCAGGTTACGCTTCATAAGCGATTGCATAGATGGACAGAGTAAGAGAAGAGAAAGGAGAAAAGTATGAACGATTATTTAAAAGAAAAGCTGGCTATCTTACCGGATCAGCCCGGCTGTTACTTGATGAAAGATAAATATGGAACGGTCATTTACGTAGGAAAAGCAAAAGTATTAAAAAATCGAGTACGTTCCTACTTTACGGGATCTCATGACGGTAAGACGCTTCGACTTGTAAACGACATTGTCGATTTTGAATATATTGTCACATCTTCTAATTTAGAAGCGCTTATTTTAGAAATGAATTTAATTAAAAAGCATGATCCCAAATACAATATCATGCTTAAAGATGATAAGGGCTATCCATTTATTAAGATTACAGCTGAAAAACAGCCTAGACTTGTTATTACAAGAAAAATAAAAAAAGATAAAGGAAAATACTTCGGTCCTTATCCTAACGTTCAAGCTGCAAATGAAACAAAGCGGCTTCTTGATCGCATTTATCCATTGAGAAAATGCTCTACCATGCCAGACAGGCCATGTTTGTATTACCATATCGGTCAATGTCTAGCTCCATGCGTAAAAGAAGTAAAAGAAGAGCAAAACAAGCAAATTATTGAAAATATTACCCGGTTTTTAAATGGTGGATATGAGCATGTCAAAACAGAGTTAACCGAAAAAATGTTAAAAGCTTCAGAAGAACTCGACTTTGAACGGGCTAAAGAATATCGAGATCAAATTGCTCATATTGAAGCGACGATGGAAAAACAAAAAGTAACGTTTAATGATTTTGTTAATCGTGATGTGTTTGGCTACTCCTATGATAAGGGCTGGATGTGTGTTCAAGTTTTCTTTATTCGCCAAGGAAAATTAATCGAGCGAGAAGTTTCTATGTTTCCGTTTTATAAAGAGCCAGAAGAAGATTTCTTAACTTTTATTGGACAGTTTTATACCAAAAATATTAAGCCAAAAGAAGTGATGGTTCCAGCAACGATTGATGCAGAATTAGCTGAGAAATTAGTAGAAGTAGAGGTTCAGCATCCAAAGAGAGGTAAAAAGAAAGAATTGGTAGAACTTGCGTGTGAAAATGCAAAAATTGCGCTCGGTGAAAAATTCTATTTAATTGAACGAGATGAAGAGCGGACGGTTGGCGCAGTCGAGCGGTTAGGAGAAGAGCTTGGAATCGCCGCACCTTACCGAATAGAAGCATTTGATAATTCAAATATTCAAGGAACAGACCCAGTTTCTGCGATGATTGTTTTTGTTGATGGGAAACCTGAAAAGAAAGAATATCGCAAATATAAAATTAAGACCGTACAGGGACCAGATGATTACAGTTCCATGAGAGAAGTAGTTCGCAGGCGATATTCGAGAGCGTTAAAAGAAGGCCTTCCGCTTCCCGATTTGATTGTTGTAGATGGAGGCAAAGGTCATTTGGCTGCGGTGCAGGACGTTCTCGAGAATGAATTAGGACTTTTAGTGCCTACAGCAGGTCTTGTCAAAGATGATAAGCACAGAACGTCCAACTTGATGATTGGTGAGCCTCCTCAAATCATACCGCTTGAACGCAATAGTCAAGAGTTCTATTTGCTTCAGCGAATTCAAGATGAAGTTCACCGCTTTGCGATTACCTTCCACCGTCAAGTGCGTTCTAAGTCCGTTTTTCAGTCCGTTCTAGACGACATTCCAGGAGTGGGAGAAAAGCGGAAAAAAGCTTTGTTAAAGCATTTTGGTTCTGTGAAAAAATTAAAAGAAGCAACGGTTGAAGATATTCGGAATTCAGGTGTTCCTCAAAACATCGCTGAAAAAATTTATGAAACATTGCAAAAATAGTCTTGAAATAATAGAAAATATTTGATAAGCTATTAACTAATTTCATACGACACTTCATCAAATGAAGTGAAGATAGAGGTGCAAATTTAATCAGTACGTATCAGGAAGGGTATGAGCCCTTATGAATGATACGGAAAGGGAAATTTGCCGAAGTGAACATTACCTCATAGTAATGATTGCTGGTTCTGCGTTGAATAAACGTAGGATTGTCAAGATGTAGATTCTTGGAGAGCTATCTCACGGCAGTGGACGGTTATGTTTTATAATTTTCGTTCGTTAAGCAATGAGAGCTCATCTCATTGCTTTTTTTATTGTCTGAGTAAAAAAATTTAGCTTCTCATCATCCTGCATATGCAAATTTATTGAAAAGGAATGAACAAAATTATGGCATTAATCGTTCAAAAATTTGGTGGAACATCTGTTGGTTCTGTTGAACGTATTCAACATGTAGCAAATCGTGTTATTCAAGAAGCAGAGCGCGGTAACCAAGTAGTCGTTGTGGTATCCGCGATGGGCAAAACCACAGATGCATTGGTGAAATTAGCAAGTGATATTACGGACAGTCCAAGCAAACGCGAAATGGATATGCTTCTTACAACTGGAGAACAAGTGACGATTTCACTGTTAACAATGGCTCTTCAATGCAAAGGACATGAAGCCACTTCGCTAACAGGTTGGCAAGCTGGCATCCAGACGGAAGCAATTCACAGCAATGCACGAATCCAGCATATTGACACGACTCGCATTCAAAGTCAGTTAGATAGCGGACGAATCGTAGTAGTAGCTGGATTCCAAGGCTGTTCAGAAGATGGAAGCATTACAACATTAGGTCGAGGCGGCTCTGACACTACGGCGGTAGCTCTTGCCGCAGCACTAAAAGCTGCAAAATGTGATATTTATACAGATGTAACAGGAGTGTTTACGACAGATCCACGCTATGTAGAAGATGCTCGTAAACTTCACTCTATTTCATATGACGAAATGTTAGAATTAGCAAATTTGGGAGCCGGGGTGCTGCATCCGCGCGCTGTTGAATTTGCAAAAAATTATCAAGTACCGCTAGAGGTACGTTCAAGCTTAGAAAACGAGAATGGAACGATTGTTGAGGAGGAAGTTTCAATGGAACAAAACTTAGTCGTAAGAGGAATTGCGTTTGAAGATAACATTTCACGCGTGACAATTGAAGGGTTAAACAACGAGTTACAAACTCTTTCTACCATTTTTACAGCATTAGCAAAAGAACAGTTAAATGTGGATATTATTATTCAAAACGTAACGGCTAATAATCGTCTATCCATCTCATTTTCTATTAAAACCGTAGATGTAGAAGCTGCTCTTGTTGTCTTAAAAGAGTATAAATCTATTTTAGGATATACGCGTATTGAACATGAAAGCGGCCTCGCTAAAGTATCGATTGTCGGATCTGGTATGATTTCTAATCCAGGTGTTGCAGCCGAAATGTTTGAAGTACTAGCAGGAGAGAAAATTGAAGTGAAGATGGTCAGCACGTCTGAAATTAAAGTATCTACAGTTGTACCGCATGCTGATATGGTAAAAGCTGTTGAGACGCTCCACGTAGCATTTGAATTAGAAGAGCAGCAAGCAGTACAAGTATAAAGAATAGAAAAAAGACGTGGTGCCTCCACGTCTTTTATATATACGTATTTCTCACTTTTTATAACGCTCCGCACGTGTTTCGGTAGGTAAGATATCTTTTCGATCCCACTGAACTGAAATCAGCACTTTTCCGTTCTTTTCTTTAGGTGTTAAATAGGCTTCTGTTAGGCAGTTGTTTTGCCGCTGAATCTGTTCAGCTACAAACCCTGATTCAAGATGAAACGAACAAGTTTCCTGATGAAATCTTTTGCAGACCACATCACCTGATAATTCAAGTTCTAATGAATATTTGTCTTTTTTTGCAAGCGTCAGTGTTCCCCAAGAGGCTGCTTTAAAAAAGGCGACGATTTCATCCATTGTATTTAATGGATACTTACGCGCAAGGTGTTTTCCTGCCCAGTATGAGATGGTATTCGTTTCGTCTCCAAGAAGCTCTGGAATTAAAACGTCGCGTAAAAGGCTGTATCCGAAATATGGAACGTGATCAAGAGCTTTCTCTGTTTGAGTTGCGACATTAGGTTCTGATGTTTCCATCGTCTCTTCAAGTTCTTGCTGTAATTCTGTTTGTAAATTGCTCATGCTTTCCCCTCTTTCTTTACTACTATTATATACAAATCTAAAAAACCTCTCACGCATTTTTTTGATAAAATGTAAGAGGATCTTTATTATGGTAAAAAGAGTTATATGTAAAGGTGGAAAATCCATAAAATTCCTTTTAAAAGGGTAATCTTACCTGTGTAAATGTTTTGTGAACTTGTTTACAATAAAAGTATAAAGTAAACGCTTACTTAATTTTGACAAGCGATAATATAATAGAAAGAAAAAATCTTTAATATTCCTTTAATATTAATATAGTAAGCGTTAACAAAATTAAAATTTTATAAATTTATATTTTATAGAAGATTTAAACATCTTGCCTTGACGCTCTTAATCGATGGGAGTAAAATTAACCTGTCACATACTTTATTAGGAAATGCAAAGGTTTTCATTTCCTGTATTAACGATTAATCTATTTGTCTAGTGGGAGTAAGAAAGTTCTTCACAAACTATGTTCATTTAACTAAGGGGGGTCTACGCAGATGGCGGCAAACAGAGAGTTTCAATATCGGAGAATCCATTCATTACTTGGAGTAATACCAATCGGGATTTTCTTAACACAGCATTTAGTTGTGAATCATTTCGCGACAAAGGGAGAAGAATCATTTAATCAAGCAGCTCACTTCATGGAGAGCTTACCTTTCCGCTATGCTCTAGAAATTTTCATTATTTTCTTACCAATCGTTTTTCACGCAATATACGGTCTTTACATCGCATTCACTGCTAAAACAAACGTTAACAACTATGGATTTTTCCGTAACTGGATGTTTATCCTTCAGCGTGTTTCAGGTGTAATCACACTTATCTTCATCACATGGCACGTATGGGAAACCAGAATACAAGCTGCGCTTGGAAAAGAAGTAGATTTTCAAATGATGGAACAAATTTTAAGCAACCCGGCAATGCTTGCATTCTACATAGTTGGTGTTGTATCTACAATCTTCCACTTTGCAAATGGTCTATGGTCATTTGGAGTTAGCTGGGGGTTAACTGTAACACCACGTTCTCAAAGAATTTCAACTTATGTGACATTAGCAATCTTCTTAGCACTTACATTCGTAGGTGTTCGTACATTATTCGCATTTGCATAAAATTAAGGTTTTGAAGGAGTGGGGTTCCGATGAGTAACGGAAAAATCATCGTAGTCGGTGGCGGTTTAGCTGGCTTGATGGCAACAATAAAAATTGCTGAGTCTGGCAAGCAAGTAGATTTATTTTCACTAGTTCCGGTAAAAAGATCTCACTCAGTTTGCGCGCAAGGTGGAATTAACGGAGCCGTAAATACAAAAGGTGAAGGAGATTCACCATGGGAACACTTTGATGACACAGTGTATGGCGGAGACTTTTTAGCCAACCAGCCACCTGTAAAGGCAATGTGTGAGGCAGCTCCTGGTATTATTCATTTACTTGACCGCATGGGTGTTATGTTTAACCGTACTCCTGAGGGTTTGTTAGACTTCAGACGATTTGGCGGTACGCAGCATCACCGTACAGCTTTTGCTGGAGCAACAACGGGTCAACAATTATTATACGCATTAGATGAGCAGGTTCGTCGCTATGAAGTTGCCGGACTTGTGACAAAGTACGAAGGATGGGAATTCTTAGGTGCTGTTCTTGATGACGAGCGCAACTGTCGTGGGATTTCTGCACAGAATTTAAAATCAATGGAAATTAAAACGTTCCCAGCTGATGCAGTTATTATGGCTACAGGTGGACCTGGGATTGTTTTTGGAAAATCAACGAACTCCGTCATTAATACAGGTTCAGCGGCATCTATCGTCTATCAGCAAGGTGCATACTATTCAAACGGAGAATTTATTCAAATTCACCCAACTGCTATTCCCGGAGATGACAAGCTTCGACTTATGAGTGAATCTGCTCGTGGAGAAGGCGGACGCGTTTGGACATATAAAGATGGTAAGCCTTGGTATTTCTTAGAGGAAAAATATCCGGCATATGGTAACTTGGTACCTCGTGATATTGCAACGCGTGAAATTTTCGACGTCTGTGTAGCGCAGAAGTTAGGAATTAATGGAGAGAACATGGTTTATCTTGATCTTTCACATAAAGATCCAAAAGAGCTAGACATCAAGCTTGGAGGGATCATTGAAATCTATGAGAAATTCATGGGTGATGATCCACGCAAGGTACCAATGAAAATTTTCCCAGCCGTGCACTATTCAATGGGCGGTTTATGGGTGGATTACGACCAAATGACAAATATCCCTGGATTATTTGCAGCTGGCGAGTGTGATTATTCACAGCACGGAGCGAACCGCTTAGGAGCAAACTCATTATTATCAGCTATTTATGGTGGTATGGTCGCAGGTCCTAAAGCTGTTGAATACATCAATGGTTTAGAAAAGAGCGCAGATGCTATTTCTTCAAGCGTATATGATCGTCATGTAAAAGAAGAAGAAGAGAAATGGAACAATATCATGAATCTTCAAGGTACAGAAAATGCATACGTTCTTCATAAAGAGCTAGGGGAATGGATGACTGACAACGTGACAGTCGTACGATATAATGACAAACTATTAAAAACAGATGAAAAGATTCAAGAGTTAATTGAACGTTATGATCGTATTAACATTAATGACACGGCCAAATGGAGTAATCAAGCGGCAACATTTACTCGTCAGCTACAAAACATGCTTCAGCTTTCACGTGTTGTAACGCTGGGAGCTTACAACCGTAATGAGAGTCGCGGTGCTCATTATAAGCCAGATTTCCCAGATCGTAACGATGAAGAATTCTTAAAAACAACAATGGCAGCTTTCGTTGATAAGAAAACGGCTCCTTCTTTCCATTATGAAGAGGTAGACGTATCGTTAATCAAACCGCGTAAGCGTGATTACACTAAGAAAAAAGATGAAAAGCCAAAAAAACAACAAGAGGGGGTTCGTTAATCAATGAGTGAACAACAAACAGTCCAAAAGACAGTGCGCTTCATTATTACACGTCAAGATTCAGCTGAATCTGCTCCTTACAATCAGGAGTTTGAAATTCCGTATCGTCCGAATATGAACGTTATTTCAGCACTGATGGAAATTAGACGTAACCCTGTTGATGCTTCAGGTAAAGAGGTTGCTCCGATAAACTGGGAAATGAACTGTTTAGAGGAAGTATGCGGAGCCTGTTCAATGGTTATCAATGGTAAACCTCGTCAGTCATGTACAGCTCTTGTTGATAAACTAGAACAGCCGATTCGCTTGCAGCCAATGAAAACATTCCCTGTTGTTCGTGACTTGCAGGTAGATCGCAGCCGTATGTTTGATTCACTAAAAAAAGTAAAAGCATGGGTTCCGATTGATGGCACGTACGATTTAGGTCCAGGACCCCGTATGCCAGAAAAGAAACGTCAGTGGGCGTATGAGTTATCCAAGTGCATGACATGCGGCGTTTGTTTAGAAGCTTGTCCAAACGTAAACGACAAGTCAAACTTTATCGGTCCAGCACCGCTTTCTCAAGTTCGCTTGTTTAATGCCCATCCAACGGGTGCGTTAAATAAAGGAGAACGCTTAGAGACTATTATGGGTGATGGAGGACTAGCGAACTGTGGGAACTCTCAAAACTGCGTTCAATCATGTCCAAAAGGAATTCCATTAACTACTTCAATCGCAGCCTTGAACCGCGATACAACAATTCAAGCATTTAGAAGCTTCTTTGGTAGCGATCAAGTATAATCACTCAAAACCTCTCCCTATGGAGAGGTTTTATTTTGCCTATGACGAACGGAGGAAATATAGATGAATAATATTTCGTATATTGAGGACATGGATCACTGGAAAGAGTCATTTTCGTTTAAGCAGAAAATCAAGGTGAGATTTTCTGAAACAGATATGTTTGGGCATTTAAACAATACGGTTCCTTTTGTTTATTTTGAACAAATACGCACTGAATTCTTTCAGTATATTGGCTTTATGCAAAAGTGGACAAGTGGGCACGAGGGAACGATACCAGTAGTGGCTGATTTGCAGTGCGATTATGTAAAACAAGTATATTTCGGCGATATCCTATCTGTTTTTGTAAAAGCTCATAGAATTGGACGTTCTTCGGTTGATTTACACTACATGATTCAAAATGAGCAAAGAGAGGTTGTACTCACAGGGAGAGGGACAATGGTGCAAATTTCTAAGGAAACAGGAAAAAGTGTGCCTTGGAATGAAGAGATGAAAAAGAGTTTATCAAATATATAAAATGGCTTGAAGGCTCTTCCTTCAGGCTTTTTTCTTTTTAAAAGGTAAAAAAGAGTTTTTTTTCATATTTTTTCTAAAACTAGTAACCGCGTAGGCATACCGCACATAAGATATGTTGACTAAATTTACACCCATCCGATAGTTCAACTCAGGATCAGGCAAGGAGGGTTACATTGAAAGAAAAAGAGTTTCAACCTAAACCGCTACTTACAAAGCGTGAACGAGAAGTATTCGAGCTTTTAGTACAGGACAAAACAACAAAAGAAATCGCGAGTGAACTATTCATTAGCGAAAAAACAGTTCGAAATCATATTTCTAATGCGATGCAAAAGCTTGGAGTCAAGGGGCGTTCTCAAGCAGTCGTAGAACTCCTTCGAATGGGAGAACTTGAACTATAACATGAGCTGGCTTTCTTTTTAGAAAGCCAGCTTTTTGTTTATTTTTAAAGTGTCGCATATGTATCTAGAAAGAGTTTCGTTAAGGAAATGTTATAAAAAAGGTAAATCTTTATAAAAAAAACTTATTGCTTGAAATTAAAATTCAGAGTACGTATACTTTTAAGTAAGGAGATATTAGTTCAAAAGAAAGAGAGGTGAGATGATGAAAAACGTATGGGTGAGCGTATTGTTGTGTATGATATTCTGTTTGCCTTTTGCGAGTTTGCCAGATAAATTTATTGATAATGACTTTGAAAAAGTAAAAGTCACAAAAAGTTCGGTGCAGCATTACACGGATATCGTGCACATGTCTCCAGGAGCCAAGCACAGCGTTAAACAAATAGGATCCCTCATACAAAGTGTGATCTTAACTTTTGCTTTAGTATGGGCGAGTGCCAAACTCATCATTCCGACGCATCAAATTGCGTATTTTATCCTCAAGAAAACACTTTTTTATCCGAAAATCTTTCAATCAAGTTACCTCAATTAAATAAAAAAGGTTGAAATTTCAACAGCCTTTTCTTCAAACCTAAAATTACCAACTATTCTTAGGCTTATTTGTTATGCAAATTTTCTATACAAATAATGCGATAAAATTTTAAAATTCTTCTTAAAAACTTTATAGGAGTGATCTTTCAATGATGATTAAAGAAACGGAATTACCAGGAATCGGACGTAAATTTGAAATTGAGACAAGCGGAGGAAACCGTGTAGTCGTTATCATTCATGATGATGGACGACGTGAAATCTACCACTTCGATCAAAAAGATTTAGAAGAAAGCATTTTTGATATTACGTTAACAGATACGGAATCAAGACAGCTAGCTGCAATTTTAGGCGGCATGATTTACAAGCCCAAAGCAATGGAAACTATTGAAGTGGCATTCAATGACTTAGTTATTGAATGGTACAAAGTTGAAAAACAGGCGAAAGCTCACAGCAAAACAATTGGTGAAATTGACGTTCGCAGTAACTATGACGTCACCATCATTGCCGTCATTAAAAATACGCAAAAAAAATTATCAACTCCAGGACCAGATACGTTAATTGAAGAAGGAGACACGCTTGTCATCTCTGGAGAAAGAGGAAATTTAAAAACGCTCATTAAAGAATTGCTTTCACAAGGAGGTAGTTCATAATTGAATCATTTAGTATTTGAAGTTGGGACAGCTTTGTTACTAGTCGCTTTAGCGGCTATACTAGCACATAAATTTAAATTCACAATTATTCCATTCCTCATTCTGCTAGGCATGGCGGTTGGTCCTCATGCTCCTGAATTTGGCTCATTCAGTTTAAAGTTTATTGAAAGCCAAGAGATTATTGAATTTATGGGAAGAATTGGAGTTCTCTTTTTACTGTTTTATTTAGGATTAGAATTTTCAGTTGGAAAGTTAATTAAATCAGGTAGGTCCATCGCCGTAGGAGGGTCTATTTATATTTTAATTAACTTCACTTTAGGATTATTGTATGGATACCTGACAGGAAATCCTCTTCTTGAAGTGCTTATAATCGCTGGAATTATTACGATTTCTTCCAGTGCAATTGTCGCAAAAGTATTGGTGGATTTAAAACGAACAGCGAATCCAGAAACGGAACTAATATTAGGGATTATCATGTTTGAAGATATTTTCTTAGCCGTTTATCTTTCTGTCGTTTCAGGGTTGGTGCTTGGAGATCACGGATCGCTTGCTGGGTCTTTAACATCTATTTTGATTGCGTTTGGCTATATGATGCTATTCTTTATCATTGCTCGAAAAGCCACGCCGCTATTAAATAAACTTTTAAATATTTCATCAAATGAAATCTTTATTATTGTAGTTTTTGCGGTGTTGTTTTTTGTGGCAGGCTTCTCAGAAACGATCCACGTGGCAGAAGCAATTGGCGCATTATTGCTTGGACTTGTATTTTCTGAAACAGAGCATCGCGATCGTATTGAACATCTTGTCGTACCGTTTCGTGATTTCTTTGGAGCCATCTTTTTCTTCAGTTTTGGATTAAGTATTGATCCTCTCACGTTATGGGATGCAGGCTGGCTTGCGCTTGGAGCAGTTGCGCTTACGATCATTGGTAACTTTACAGCTGGTATGATTTCAGGAAGAAAAAGCGGGCTGTCACACAAGGCTTCTACCAACATTGGGCTAACAATCATGTCACGAGGCGAGTTTTCTATCATTATGGCTAACATTGGAATTGAAGGAGGATTATCTGCCATTCTTCAGCCATTCGCTGCGCTTTATGTATTGATTTTAGCTATTATTGGTCCTTTGTTAACGAAGGAGTCTAAGCATATATACGGATTTTTAAATCGAATATTTAAATGGAAAAAGCCAAATCCTCGAGAATCAGAAGGATAAAATACACAAAACAAAGTTGACAAATCGGATTAATATGATAAAATTCAAAATAATCCAATAACAAATCAGTTAAATATAGCAACGGGCTGATCGGTCAACCGAAAGCTCCTACCTTTTTCAGGTAGGAGCTTTTGTGTTTTTTAGGTGAAATAGCTTCTGATTTAAAAATTACCAAAGGAGGAATTGCTGTGAGTGTCATGATTCAATCTGTTAACCGCTCATTTCAAAAAGGGGAACAAGTAACTCAAGCATTGCGAAATGTAAATCTTACTATTAATAAAGGTGAATTTATAACCGTTATTGGTCCGAGCGGATGCGGGAAAAGTACACTGCTTAAAATGATCGCAGGACTTGATATGGATTATGAAGGGCGCATTGAAATTAATGGGAAGCACATAGCTGGCCCTAGTATTAAGCAAGGAATGATCTTTCAAGAACACCGCTTGTTCCCGTGGCTTAACGTTGAGCAAAATATAGCTGCTGACTTATCGCTGAAAGATTCGAACGTTCGGCGTCGCGTAGATGAGCTAATTGATATTGTCAGGCTAAAAGGATTTGAAAAAGCTTATCCTCGAGAACTATCTGGAGGGATGTCTCAACGAGTTGCTATAGCGCGTGCTCTTTTAAGAAATCCAGAGGTTTTATTGTTAGATGAACCGTTTGGTGCGTTAGATGCTTTCACTCGCACTCATTTGCAAGCTGTGCTGCTAGATATATGGAAAAAAGAAAAAACAACCATGATTTTTGTTACACATGATTTAGATGAATCAATTTACTTGGGGACTAAAATTGTGATTATGAGTGCTAGACCAGGAGAAATTAGCCGGGTCGTTCCAGTAGAAATTAGTCATCCGCGAAAAAAGACAGAATTACCTTTCCAACAGCTAAGGCAGCAAGTATTAAAAGAATTTGAAGAAGCAGGAGAACATTAAAGGTTCAATAAGACAGAGAAGGAGACAAGAACTGATGAAGAAGCTACTTTTAACCGCAGCTATTGTACTTGTTCTCGCATTGGCTGGGTGCGGAACGAAAGAAAAAGCGAGCGGAGAAGACCCAAAAAACGTTACAATTAATATTGGTATCCAACAAAGCCTAGGTCCTTTAATGCTGGCACAAAACCAAAAATGGTTTGAAAAAGAATTTAAAAAAATAGGTGTAAATGTCAAATGGACAGAGTTTCAAAGCGGCCCTCCGCAATTTGAAGGTTTAGCATCTGGACACTTGGATTTCGGTCAAGTTGGAAATTCACCGGTTATTGCTGGTCAAAGCGCAGACATTCCATTTTTAGAAATTGCTAATTCCAGCGACGGATTAAAAGGGAATGCTATTTTAGTAGGAAAAAACAGCAAGATTAAAAGCATAAAAGATTTAAAAGGTAAAAAGATTGCGGTTGCAAAAGGAAGCAGTGGTTTTAATTTATTGTACAGAGCTCTTGACCAAAATGGTTTGAAGCCAAGCGATGTAAAGATTATTCAGCTTCAGCCAGACGAAGCCCAGCCAGCATTTGAAAATGGATCAGTTGATGCATGGTCAATTTGGGAACCGTTTATCTCACTGCAAAACTTAAAAAATGAAGCGCATATTTTAGCAGACGGGGATTCATTAAAGGTTGCTTCACCAGGTTTTACTATTGTAAGAGAAGGGTTTGCGAAAGAACATCCACATTTAGTCGTTAAGTTTTTACAAGTTTATCAAAAAGCGCTCAAGTGGCAAAACGAACATATTGAAGAATCCGCGGATATTTTAGCAAAGCAAAAAAATCTAGATAAAGATGTAGTAAGACAAGTATTAAAAAATAATCCTGCCTACAATCGCCCAACTTCTAAAGAAATTATTGCAGAACAGCAGCGTACGGCTGATTTTCAACAATCTTTAGGCGTTATTAGAAAGAAAATTGACACTGGGGATGTTGTTGATAATTCATTTATTGAGAAAGCATTAAAAGAAAAATGAGGTGATGAAAATGAGTAAAACATCTGTGGTTTCAGGTCATGTTCAGTCTTCAGCAGCTCACTTGCAAAAAGTGAAAAAAAGAAAAGAAGAAGCGAAAAATAAGAAGGGAATTTTCCTTCGTTCTCTTGTCGTGCCGATTCTGCTTATCGTTGCGTGGCAAATTATTGGTTCTGCAGGCTATGTATCCAAAACAGTTCTTCCTACACCTGTTGATATTGTACTTTCTTTCAAACAGCTAATTGTATCAGGGGAACTTGGAGCTAACCTTCAAATTAGTATTTTGCGTGCTGCTATAGGTTTTGGCATTGGAGCAGGTCTAGGGTTGCTATTTGGTGTCATTGTCGGTTTTTCAAAGAAAACGGAGCAGTATATGGATCCTTCTATTCAAATGCTTAGAACTGTTCCCCATCTTGCATTGGCTCCTTTGTTTATCCTATGGTTTGGTTTTGGGGAAATTTCAAAAGTATTGTTAATTGCAAATGGTGCCTTTTTTCCGATATATGTAAATACGTATCTGGGCATTCGTGGTGTTGATTCAAAATTATTTGACGTTGCTCGTGTTCTTCAATTCAGTAAATGGAAACAAATAACAAAGCTCATTTTGCCAGCTGCGCTTCCTAATATTTTACTTGGTGTCCGATTGTCTTTAGGTATTGCCTGGCTCGGACTGGTAGTTGCTGAATTAATGGGAGCAAGTGAAGGTGTAGGATATATGATTATGGATGCTAGACAGTTTTCTCAAACGGACGTAGTTTTTGTTGGAATTATCATTTTTGCTGTTGTAGGAAAATTAACAGATTCTTTCGTCCGAATATTAGAAAAGCGTCTTCTCAAATGGAGAGACAGCTACGCAGGTGACAAATAAAATAAGGATTTATATACGTATTAATCCTTGTAAATCTATCAGTTTTATAAGTTAAAAGGAGAGATGTTGATGAGCCAGGTTACAATTATCACAGGAAGTCCTTCAAAACAATCAAGGTCAACTGCTTTAAGCGAGTATATTGCAGCATATCTACAAGATGAGAAATATGAAGTAAAAACCGTGCATGTCCGCGATCTGCCCGCTGAAGACTTAGTATATGCTAACTTTTCTAGCCCAGCGATTCAAGAAGCTCAAAAGAAAGTGGCAGATGCTGATGCCGTTATTATTATCAGTCCAATCTATAAAGCTAGCTACACAGGAATCTTAAAAACATTTTTAGATTTAATACCTGAAAAAGGTTTGAACCATAAAACGGTGCTTCCAATAGCTACAGGAGGAACCATTGCTCATCTATTAGCGCTCGACTATGTATTTAAGCCGACTTTATCCGTTTTAGGAGCTACTGCTCTTATCCATGGAGTTTATATTATTGATTCAGAAGTGGCCTATACCAAAGAAAATGAAATTGAGTTTATTGCGGAAGAAGCGGAAGTGAGAGTTAAACGTTCATTAAAAGAGCTGGGGTATCATTTAGAACAAACGAAAAGGGGTGTTGAATCATGAAAATATTATGGTTTATTCCTTCCCATGGAGATGGAAGATATTTAGGGACAAATCGAGGAGGTCGTTCAGCAGACTATTCATATTTCCGGCAAGTTGCTCAAGCAGCTGACCGGTTAGGGTTTGAAGGAGTGCTGATTCCAACGGGGAAATCATGCGAAGATCCATGGCTATTGGCTGCTTCACTTATACCTGAGACAGAGCGCTTAAAATTTTTAGTAGCTGTACGCCCTGGCATTATGGCTCCTTCCGTGGCAGCGCGCATGACTTCCACTCTTGATCGAATTTCAAACGGCCGTTTATTGGTCAACGTAGTAGCAGGAGGAGACCCAGCAGAATTAGCTGGAGACGGCCTTTTCTTATCACATGATGAACGTTATGAAGCTGCGGATGAATTTTTAGATGTGTGGAAAGGATTATTGGCTGGAGATACGGTTAATTATGAAGGAAAACACATTTGTGTAGAGAACAGTCAGCTGTTGTATCCGCCTGTTCAAAAACCTTCTCCACCTATTTATTTTGGAGGATCTTCACCCGCAGGACAAAAAGTGGCAGCGAAACATTCAGACGTATATTTAACGTGGGGCGAGCCTCCTGAACAAGTAAGAGAAAAAATAACCGCTGTGAGAAAGCAAGCAGAAGCAGAAGGCAGAACTGTTAAGTTTGGGATTCGTTTGCATATTATTGTGCGAGAAACAGAAGAAGAGGCTTGGCAAGCAGCCGATCGATTAATTCAGCATTTGGACGACGACACTATTCAAGCCGCACAGCGCACTTTTTCTAGGTATGATTCAGTGGGACAGCAGCGAATGGCGAGCCTTCATAGAGGAACTAGGGAGGAACTTACAATTAGTCCTAATCTATGGGCAGGTGTAGGGCTCGTTCGTGGAGGTGCAGGAACTGCTTTAGTAGGCAGTGCTGAAAATATAGCGAAACGAATAAAAGAATATGAAGCTTTAGGAATTGAATTTTTCATTTTATCAGGCTATCCGCATCTAGAAGAAGCTTATCACGTAGGGGAGTTATTGTTCCCCCTTTTGAATATTGATGACAGTGAAGGAAAGAGTGAAAGCATCGGCGAGATTATTGCAAACGATAGGTTTCCAAAAGCTTCAACGTCGTAAAAGAAGAACCGGTGAAAAATTCACCGGTTCTTCTTTCACATTCATCTCAACGGAGAGACGAGTTCGTTAAATTGTTGGTTTTGGTTTTTCAGGTGCAGCTTGTTTATCTTTTCGACTTTCCTGAATATATACCTTAAAGAGAAAAATATTTAAACATCCCAGTGTGAGGAATAACGGTGCGAAATAATATTCTTGAGACATAAGCAGGACGAAAACGCTTCCAAAACAGAACAGAGAACTAAACATAAAGTAAAACTGTAAGAATCTTCTCATTTTAGTCGCCTCCTATTCTTTTTCTTCTTACAATTATTATATCAAATACTTTCCAAAAAAGACACAAAATATTCACAAAATGTTCAATTTTTTTCTCATTTACCTATTGATTTTTTTGTCGATATGTAAAATTAGTGGGTTGTAATACCAATTAATTCCTGTATATAACTTTGTGATGGAAAGTTTATGTAAAATTCTATATGATAGAAATGGTATTGAAAAAAGGGGGAAAATCACCATGAGACGAATTGGGTGGCTATTTTTTACTATGGCAATTCTCTTATTAATAACTGCCGGTTGCTCAAATGATCAACAGAAAGCACAGGATCGATTTGCTAAATATGTAGCCATGTGGAATAAAGAAGATTTTAAAGGTATGTATGGATACTTGTCTAAAGATGCTAAAAAGACGATTTCAGAAAAAGAATTTGTAAATCGATATAAAAATATCTATGATGCAATTGAAGCGGACAAGCTTAAAGTGAAGGCACACAAAGTAGAAGACTTAGAAATAAAAGACGATAAAACTGTTTTACCTTTTGAAGTGAACATGAATTCTGTAGCGGGTGAAATTTCATTTAAAGAAAATGCTGCTGTAGTTCAAGAAAAACAAGGGAATGCAGAAAATTGGTATATTAATTGGAAGCCTAATATGATTTTTAAAGGACTTAAGCAAGGAGAGCAAGTAAGAGTAGCTACTCAGTCCGCTGTGCGTGGAGAAATTATGGATCGTTCAGGAAAATACTTAGCTCAAAACGGAGAAGCGATTCAAGTGGGAGTTGTTCCCCAGCAGTTTTCTAAAGGCGGAGAGCAAGCTATACAACAATTAAGTAAGACCCTTGCTCTTTCAGAAAAAAGTATTAATCAAGCACTGAGCGCTTCTTGGGTAAAAGAGAATCAATTTGTTCCTATTAAAACAGTTAGTCAAAAGGATGCCTCTAATTTAGAGAATTCTTTGAAAAATATAGAAGGCATTCAGCAGAAAAAGATAAATGCGCGTGTATATCCTTGTGAAGAAGCTTGTGCTCATTTAGTTGGATACGTTGCACCTGTTACGGCGGAATATTTAAAAGAGCATAAAGATGAAGGGTATAATGCTCAGTCTAAGGCTGGAATGGTTGGCTTAGAATCTTTATATGAAGATAAGCTACGTGCTCGACACGGTGTCACAATTTACACTGTAGATAAAGGTGGTAATAAAAAAAGCGAAATTGCGAAATTAAATCCGAAAGACGGGGAAAGCATCCAAGTTACAGTAGATATGGATGTTCAAAAATCCCTGTATGAACAGTTAAAAGACGAAAAAGGAGTAGCTACTGCTCTTCAGCCTAAAACGGGAGAAATATTAGGTCTTGTAAGCACGCCGGCTTTTGATCCAAATTCTTTTTCTTTTGGAATCGATGCTAATGCGTATCAAGCCCTTTCGACGAATCCCAATAAGCCTTTATTGAATCGCTTTACTAAAACGTATTCTCCGGGATCTACATTTAAGTTAGTCACAGGAGCTTTAGCTGTTGATGAAGGCGTGCTAAATCCTAACGAAAGTATACCAATTAGCGGAAAGAAATGGCAGAAGGATAAAAGCTGGGGGAATTTCTACGTAACACGAGTGGGCAGCAAGCCGAATGTTAATTTACGTGATGCTTATGTTACATCTGACAATATTTATTTTGCGCAGACTGCATTGAAGCTAGGTTTAGACAAATTTAACAGTGGATTAAAACAATTTGGATTCAATCAAAAAATGCCTGTTAATTATCCTTTTGAAACGTCTAAAATTGCAGGCGATCAAGATATTAAAGATGAAGGAGTATTAGCAAACTCTGGCTATGGACAAGGGAAACTGCAAGTAAACCCTCTCCACCTAGCCTTGATGTATACATCGATTGTAAACGATGGAAACATAGTAAAGCCTATTCTTATGAACGGTGACCAGAGTGGAGTATGGAAAAAACAAGTGATATCTAAATCAACAGCGCAATTAATTCAAAATGATTTAGTGGATGTCATTGAAGATAAAAACGGTACGGGTCATGCCGCAAAGATAGGTGGATTAACACTGGCTGGGAAAACTGGAACGGCAGAGTTAAAGAAAAGTCAAGGTGAAAAAGGTCAGGAAAACGGCTGGTTTGTAGCTGTGGACACAAAACAGAAAAACCTACTCGTTTCAATGATGGTTGAAGGAGTAGAAGATAAAGGCGGAAGTCATTACGTCGTACCAAAAGTAAAAAATGTATTTCAGCAATACAATAAGTAAATAATAAAAGCCAGTTCTAAAAGAGCTGGCTTTTATTATTTACACAAGAGGAGTAATGTTAAGTTTTTGTAAATCCCATTTTTATACAAACTCTGAAAACCCTTATTTTAAAGGAAATTAACGTATTATTGTTAATGTATTGTAAAGAGGCCTAAAAAAATGTGTTTGAAAAGTTATTGACAATTAACAATAATAGGAGTAATTTTTGACTTGGCGTAAAAAAATGAATCGCATAACCTATAAGTGAAAGAACCACTTTTTGGAACTTTTGCTCTGGTAAACGTTTGTTTTTTTAGAATTTTTTGATACACAAGAGAGGTGGTTTCTCTCGTTATAGTAATGAACAGCTAAGTTTTATCCATTACTTTAAAGGAAAAAAGAAACTAGAACACATATAAAAAGATAGAGAGAAAAAACGAGTGGTAAAGTTTCGATAAATTGGATGGAGGATTGCAACGTGATCAAAAGAAAAAAAGATAAGTTTTCTGAAATGTTAATGGACATTGCCCAAAATATTAAGGACTCAGCGGAGTTTTTAGGCAGCTTTGAACTTCAAAATGTATCTGACCTAAAGGAATTTGCCAACGTTTTAAAAGCGTATGAATCAAAAGGCGATAAATACGTGCATACAGTGATTACTGAGTTGAACAAAGCATTTATTACTCCAATTGAGCGTGAAGATATTTTACAGCTAGCGATGAGCATGGATGATGTACTTGATGGCATCGACAGCTTTGCTGCTTTAATGGAAATTCATTCAATTACGAAATTTGATGAATATGTAGCTGAATTTGTTAAAAATATTCAAGGTTGTGCTGAAGAGATTTTAATTACTATTAATTTGTTGTCTGAGAAAAAGCTTCTTCAAATTAGTGAGCATGCAATTAAAATTAAAGAGTATGAGTCACATTGTGATACATTATATCGTCGTGCGCTAAAACAATTATTTGCAACATGTAAAGATCCAATTAAAGTTATTCAATATAAAGAAATTTATGAAACGCTAGAAGAAATTGCGGATTACTGTCAAACGGTTGCGAACAACTTAGAATCAGTTATTATGAAGAATGCGTAACGGGGCTATATTATAATGGATTCGATGCTAATATTAACCATTCTAATTGTAGTTGGTGCACTTGCATTTGACTTTATCAACGGATTTCATGATACAGCTAATGCAATTGCGACTTCTGTTTCAACCAAAGCTTTAAAACCGAGACATGCAATTCTTTTAGCCGCAACTATGAACTTTGTCGGTGCTATGACGTTTACGGGCGTAGCCAAAACGATTACAAAGGATATCGTTGACCCTTATACGCTTCAAAATGGTTCTGTCGTTATTTTAGCTGCGTTAATCTCTGCTATTGCGTGGAACTTAATCACGTGGTATTTCGGTATTCCGAGTAGTTCTTCTCATGCAATTATTGGATCGATTGCAGGAGCAGCTATTGCAGCAGCTGGATTTGGTGCTTTAAATTATAAAGGTTTCATTAAAATTATTGAAGCACTTCTAATTTCACCGGTTCTAGCCTTTGTAGTAGGTTATATTGTCTATACAATTATCAAACTAACGTTTAAAAATCATAACTTAACGAAAACGAATAAGCGTTTTCGACGCGTTCAGATCTTAACTGCAGCCCTACAATCGTACACGCACGGTACGAATGATGCGCAAAAAGCAATGGGGATCATTACGCTAGCGCTTATTGCGAACAATATGCAAAGCGGTACGGAGATTCAGTGGTGGGTACAGCTGGCTTGTGCGGTTGCAATGGGGCTTGGTACGTCAATTGGTGGATGGAAAATCATTAAAACCGTCGGCGGTAAAATTATGAAAATTCGTCCTGTTAATGGAGTAGCTGCGGACTTAACAGGTGCTGCAATTATTTTTGGAGCAACATTTATTCATTTACCTGTTAGTACTACTCATGTTATTTCATCTTCTATTTTAGGTGTAGGTTCTGCTCACCGAGTGAAAGGTGTAAAATGGGGAACTGCACAGCGTATGGTGATTACATGGGTTATCACATTGCCGATTTCAGCTTCATTAGCTGCACTTATCTATATGATTTTAAATGTATTCTTTTAATAAATAGGGAGCTTCTTTTAAAGAAGCTCCTTTTTTTGTTTACATCCCACCATTTGCACAGTACACTTAAATCATGAAAATAATACAATCGTTTTTAAAAGGGAGATGGGAGAATGTTTGGAAAAGTAGCTGCTGATGTGTTGGGGCTAAGTGATATTGGTTCTGTTATTAAGCCAGTTGATTATGATAAGGTAGATGCAGACGATTACGTCATGCATGAAGAGCAAGAAAAGATTTATTTTCTAATCAAATCAAAGTCAGATGAATACTGCTTTACTAACAAAGCGCTCATTCACCTTGATGGAACAAGTGCTACAAGTAAAAAGCGAATGCTTCGCCGCTATAACTACAGCACAAATCACATTTCAAACGTGATGCTAGAAACGGCTGGAACTGTCGATTTAGATGTAGAAATTAAATTTAAAATTGGCTCGGAGACTTTTTCTATCGATGTACATAAAAAGCATATAGAAGAGGTAAAAGATTTATACAAAGCACTGTTTAAAATGTCTGAAATAACGCGTGAAAATGAAATTGCGCTCGATTTTGCTAAACAAAGCATTCAGCTAGCTTCTTCTACGCTAAGCAGTACAAGAAATACAAGCGGAAGTGTCGCTGGTGAATTTAAAGAAATTAACGAGGCTGCGTTTTCTTGGTTATTAGATAAGAAAACAGCCTACACAACAAAAGATTTCAGCTCAGTTTTCGAGCTGTATATCAATAATTAATAGAAACAGCTGCTCCTTTTATGGAACAGCTGTTTTTTATGCTGAATAAGAGTATGTAGACTTATGATGAACGTTGCATAATCCTCATGTTAATCTTGAAAAATCACCGAAAAAAGAGCACAATATAAAATAGAAAAGAGAAACAATAGAGGCGGGTTTAACTAATAGAAATAATAGAAAATAAGACTTATAGGTGGAAAGGATTACGGTATGACAGCAAAAAATAATGAGGATACAGTGGCAGAATTAGAAAAGTCACTTCGACATATTGCGGCGATTGTGAAACAAAAAGGAAGAGAAATTTTAGAAGACTATACGATTACGCCACCTCAGTTTATTGCTTTGCAGTGGCTGTTTGAATGTGGGGATATGACGATTGGCGATTTATCAAATCGTATTTTTCTTGCTTGTAGCACAACGACAGATTTAGTAGATCGTATGGAAAAAAATAAGTTGGTGGTTCGGGTGAAAGATCCGAAAGACCGCCGCGTAGTACGTATTCATTTGCTTCCTGAAGGAGAGCGCGTTATCGAAGAAGTAATTGAAAAGAGACAAACGTATTTAAATGGCGTACTGGCAAATTTCTCTCCCAGTGAAACGGAAGTTTTACGAGTAACGTTACGAAAATTACATGACGAAATGAAAGAAAAATGAGGCGATTGTTTTGAGTAGACCAATTGGTGTTATAGATTCAGGTGTGGGCGGATTAACGGTAGCGAAAGAAATTATGAGGCAACTTCCGAAAGAACAAATTATGTACATCGGAGATACAGCCCGATGCCCATACGGTCCTCGCCCTAGTGAAGAAGTACGAGCTTTTACGTGGGAGATGACTAATTATTTAGTAGATAAAGATATTAAAATGCTTGTTATTGCGTGTAATACGGCTACGGCAGTTGTACTAGATGAAATTCAAGAACAGCTCGATATTCCGGTTTTAGGCGTTATTGAACCAGGATCACGCGCTGCGCTTAAAGTAACTAAAAATCATAAAATAGGCGTAATCGGCACAAACGGAACCGTAAAAAGCCAAGCCTATACACATGCACTACGCGCTCTTCATACGAGAGTAGAAGTGGAAAATTTAGCATGCCCTTTGTTTGTACCTCTTGTAGAGAGCGGCAATTATGAAGGACCGGAAGCACAACGAATTGTAAAAGAAACATTAAAACCTTTTTATCATACAGATGTGGACACCCTTATTTTAGGCTGTACGCATTATCCTTTATTAAAGCCCGTCATTCAAGAGGCAATTGGGCCTCGAGTTCAGTTAATCAGTTCTGGCGAAGAAACGGCAATAGAGGTAAGTGCCATTCTTTCTTACAGCAATTTGTTAGCTCCTAGAAACATGGAGCCTGAACACTACTTCTTTACAACAGGATCAACAGAACTATTTCAATCGATTGCATCTAAATGGTTTGAGCACCCTGTATATAATGTTGAACATATTAAGCTTTAAAACCGTGCATATCATGCACGGTTTTTTTGTGGGCAAAAACTTTTTTGAGCTGGTCTAAAATGCAAAAAAGCTCGTATACATAGTAGTACAAACAGTCTGAGGAGGGAAAGGAATGTCCAAAAAGACCAAATTTGTTCTCATATCCGCCGTGGTGACCACGTCTGTGTTGTTATCCGGCTGTGGACTTTTCGGAGGGGATAATGCAGCCAAGGAGATTGATCCGCCAAAGGATGTCACCTATGTGAAAGATGAAAAATCATTAGCGACCGAAGCGAAATTAACGGAAGCTAATAAAAAACAGAGTAAAGCGGCAGAAACATCTGCACCTACAAAAAGAGAACTCTACTTAATTGATAAAAACGGTTATGTTGTTCCCCAGACGCTTGAAATCCCTAAATCAAAAGGAGTGGCTAAGCAGTCTCTTGAATATCTAGTAGAAGGTGGACCAGTCTCAAACCTATTGCCGAATAATTTTCGAGCGGTTCTTCCTGCTGATACAAGAGTTTTAGGGACAAAGCTGGAAAGTGACGGCACAATGGTAGCAGATTTTTCACCGGAATTTGCTGAGTATAAAAAAGAAGATGAACTACGTATCTTGCAGGCCGTCACGTGGACGCTGACGCAGTTTGAAGGAGTAAATAAAGTTAAAATTCGTATTAACGGCTATGACAAAGATGAGATGCCTGTAAATCATACGCCAATCAGTAAAGGGTTGAGCAGAGCCGATGGCATTAACTTTGATAATACTGGAGTAGTTGACGTAACCCAAACGAAGCCCGTTACGATCTATTACTTAGCTCAAGAAGGCAAACAAACGTATTATGTGCCTGTGACAAAACGGATTGCTTCTGATGACAAAGATATGTACACTGCGATTGTAAATGAGCTTGTAGAAGGGCCCGCACCTGCGTCAGGTTTAGTGACAGACTTTAATCCTGACGCAAAGCTAGTAGCAGCTCCAAAGTATGCAGACGGTGAGTTAACGTTGAATTTTAACAAAAACATCTTTGGAAATTTAAAAGGAACCGAAATTTCTCAGCGTGTTCTTGACTCCTTAGTGTTATCACTGACGGAACAAAAAGCTGTAGACAGCGTTGCAATTAAGGTAGACGGCAAAAAAACGCTAAAAGATGAAAAAGGGAAAAAGTTAACGGAACCAGTTGCAAGACCTAAAAATGTGAACACAGGTAGTTTTTAAAAACAAATTTTTGTTATACTAGTAAAAGACTAAGTAGAAAGAGGTCTGCTGAAACAGCGACCTCTTTCCGCTGTTTTATAGTTAAAATGGAAGAGGCTATATACATATAAATGAATTAATAGGAGGACATGCTTAATGCGTTTGGACGGTAGAGAATTTAATGAATTGAGACCTGTATCTCTTCATACTTCATACTTAAAGCATCCAGAGGGATCTGTATTAATCTCGGTAGGAGACACAAAGGTTATTTGTACAGCAAGCATAGACGACAGAGTACCTCCTTTTATGCGTGGACAAGGAAAAGGATGGATTACAGCTGAATATTCTATGCTGCCTCGAGCTACAGCACAAAGAAATATGCGTGAATCAACAAAAGGTAAAGTTACGGGCCGAACAATGGAAATTCAGCGTCTAATCGGACGAGCTCTTCGTTCTGTAGTCGATCTTGAAAAGGTCGGAGAAAAGACAATTTGGATTGACTGCGATGTGATTCAAGCAGATGGTGGAACAAGAACAGCATCCATTACAGGTGCTTTTGTGGCTATGGTTTTAGCGTTTGGGAAGCTGGTTGAAGAGAACAAGCTGACAGAAATTCCTATTCGTGACTACTTAGCTGCGACTTCGGTAGGTGTTCATGGAGAAAATGCGATTTTAGATTTAAATTATGAAGAAGATTCGACAGCGGAAGTTGACATGAACATTGTGATGACAGGAAGCGGACAGTTTGTAGAACTGCAGGGAACGGGAGAGGAATCGACTTTTTCGAGAGAGCAGTTAAATTATCTTCTAGATTTAGGGGAAAATGGTATTTATCAATTGGTTGAACAGCAAAAGGAAGTCCTTAATCACCTAGCTGCTTACATTCCGATTAAAGAAAGGTAAGGGATTCACGTGCGTGAAATTATTATTGCAACTAAAAATGCAGGCAAAGTAAAAGATTTTGAAACACTTTTCTCACCGAAGAGATTTAAAGTAAAATCGCTTCTTGATTTTCCTGAGATTGAAGATGTGGAAGAAACGGGCGTTACATTTGCAGAGAATGCAACGCTAAAAGCAGAGACCATCTCATCAGCGTTAAATAAGCCGGTCATTGCCGATGATTCTGGGCTTGCTATCGATGTCTTAAACGGGGAGCCAGGCGTTTATTCCGCGCGTTATGCTGGTGAAAATAAAGATGATAATGCTAATATAGAGAAGGTACTTCAAAAATTAAGTGACGTGCCGTTTGAAAAGCGCACGGCACGCTTTCATTGTGCTCTTGCCATTGCAGTGCCTGGAAAGAGCACAGAAATTGTAGAAGGCACGTGTGAAGGGCGCATCTTGGAGGAAAAAAGAGGAGAAAACGGTTTTGGGTACGATCCTATTTTCTTTGTAGAAAAATGGAACTGCTCCATGGCAGAGTTGTCTAAAGAACAAAAAAATCAAATTAGTCACCGAGCAAATGCGTTACAAAAACTAGCACCGCTAATTGATGCGCAATTTTAGAAGGAGTGATGACGTGTGAAACTATTAATTGTAAGCGATAGCCACGGGCTACAAGAAGAACTGCTCACCATAAGAGAGAGACATGCTGATGTAGATAAGATGATTCATTGTGGCGACTCTGAGTTGCCGCAAGACAGCAAAGAAATGTCTGCATTTTTAGGCGTTCGAGGAAATTGTGACTACGATGCATCTTATGTCAATGATCGAGTAGAGTCACTTGGAGAAGCTACGTGTCTGGTTACACACGGTCACTTATACAATGTTAAAATGTCTATGATGAACTTGCATTATAAAGCGAGAGAAGTCGGGGCAAATATTGTCTGTTTTGGGCATTCTCATATAGCGGGAGCTGAGCTCATGGACGGAGTTTTATTTATCAATCCGGGAAGTATGTTACTTCCTCGTATGAGAAAAGAATGTACGTATGCTATATTAGTAATGGATGGTACAGAAGCTACCGTGCAGTTTTACGATATAAGCGGTAAACATATCCCTAGCATGCAGTTAACCTGTACACTTTCAGCATAATATAGCCAAATATAAGGAGAAGAGAAGGTTTTTTACCTCTCTTCTCATAAAATTTCAAAAAAACGTTGACTTTTAAATTATATTTGAATATAATAAGTATTGTCCTTGATACATTTTAATATTATGTCCCAGTAGCTCAGCAGGATAGAGCAACGGCCTTCTAAGCCGTCGGTCGGGAGTTCGAATCTCTCCTGGGACGTCCAATAAAAAATCCCGGCTTTTACTAAAAAGTAAAAGCTGGGATTTTTATTTACTTTAAAAGTGAATGTTTGTTCATTCAGTGTGTACAAATGAACGTTTCAGAAAAACTTTTTGAACTGCTGCAAACCCTCATTACATCAATAATGAAAACGCATTCAAATATTCTGTTTAGTCTAAATTATCTAAAAAAATATCGAAAAGTGGTTGACTATGCATAGAAATGGGCGTAAGATAGTCCTCAAATATAAGTTTTCTAAAAATTTTAATTAGTTACAATTAATTTAAAATATGATGTGCAAAGCACTCATTAAAAAGCATATAGCGTTTTAAAACGTTGAAGAGGATAATTAGTTTTGATGTTTAGGTATCAACAGAGAGTCGGGTTGCTGGAAGCCGATGTTACCAACTCAAAATGAACTCACCTCAGAGTGTCACCCTGAAATTCAGTAAGGGTGACCGAGTGTACTTCCAAAGCACTCGTTATCAAAAAGAATGTATAGTATACATTCATGAGGTAATCATTACGATTACAAACGAGGGTGGTACCGCGTAAAGTACAAAAGACTTTTCGCCCCTTGACCTATATCAATTGATAGGGTCTATTTAGGGGTGAAAAGTCTTTTTTTCTTTTATCTAGAAAACGAAAGGATGAGAAAAGTGGGAGCCAATATGCAAACGAAAGAACCTGTAAGCACTGGGGCACAAATGAATGGAGCTGACATGTTGATTGAATCTCTAAGAAGAGAAAATGTTGACGTCATCTTCGGTTACCCAGGGGGAGCCGTTTTACCGATTTACGATAAGCTATACGGTTCAGGAATGTTTCACGTACTTGCTCGTCACGAACAAGGTGGAATTCACGCAGCAGAAGGGTACGCAAGAATTTCAGGCAAACCCGGTGTAGTTATCGCAACAAGTGGTCCTGGTGCAACAAATATCGTAACAGGTTTGGCAGATGCGATGATTGACTCACTTCCTTTAGTTGTTTTTACTGGTCAAGTAGCTTCAAGTGTAATTGGTTCTGATGCGTTTCAAGAAGCAGATGTACTAGGAATCACAATGCCAATTACGAAACATAGCTATCAAGTACGCGATATCAGCGATATGCCGAGAATCATCAAAGAGGCATTTCATATTGCGACAACAGGAAGACCTGGTCCAGTCTTAATTGACATTCCAAAAGATATGGCACAGGGTGATGGAACATTCAGTTACGAAGGAGAAATTGATTTACCTGGCTATCAGCCAACTTATTTTCCAAATCAGCTGCAGGTGAAAAAATTAACAGACGCAGTAGCAGCTGCAAAGAAACCTGTTATCTTAGCAGGTGCGGGAGTGTTATTGAGTAAAGGTTCAGAACAATTAAAAAATTATGCTGAGCGTCAAAATATTCCGGTTATTAATACGCTTTTAGGATTAGGCTGTTTTCCTGCGGATCATCCGCTTCATTTAGGAATGGCTGGCATGCATGGAACATACACAGCGAACATGGCAATTTATGAGAGCGATCTTCTCATTAGTATCGGTGCACGCTTTGATGACCGTGTAACAGGTAACTTAAAGCATTTTGCACCAAATGCAAAAATTGCTCACATTGACATCGACCCAGCGGAAATTGGAAAAAATGTCCCAACTAAAATTCCAATTGTTGGAGATGCGAAAGAAGTATTAAAGCAATTGCTTTTGCAAGAAGGAGAAATTGGAGATTATACGAAATGGCATGAGAAATTAGCAGCGTGGAAACAAGAATATCCATTATGGTATCAGAACTCAGCGGACGTGTTAAAACCACAAAAAGTAGTTGAGTTGCTTCACAAGTATACAAATGGAGATGCCGTTGTCACAACGGACGTTGGGCAACATCAAATGTGGGTAGCTCAATACTACACATTTAATAACCCAGATCGATGGGTAACTTCAGGTGGTCTTGGCACCATGGGCTTTGGATTACCTTCTGCAATCGGCGCTCAGCTGGCAAATAAAGATAAAACAGTTGTAGCAGTCGTTGGTGACGGTGGATTTCAAATGACGCTTCAAGAATTAGGAGTTATTCGAGAATTAAATTTACCGGTTAAAGTGGTTGTGCTTAATAATCAGTCGCTTGGAATGGTTCGTCAGTGGCAGGAAATCTTCTATGAAGAACGCTACTCGCACTCTTTAATTCCGAATCAGCCTAATTTAATGAAGCTTGCAGAAGCCTATGATATCAAAGGTTTACAGGCTTCTACTGAAGAAGAAGCACATGCAGCTTTGCAAGAAGCAATGGAAACAGAGGGACCTGTTTTACTAAACTTCTTTGTCGCACCTAAAGAAAACGTATATCCAATGGTTGCACCTGGAAAAGGATTACATGAAATGGTAGGGGTGAAACCATGAAGCGAATCATTACAGCAACTGTATTAAACCGTGCGGGCGTTTTAAATCGTGTGACGGGTTTATTTACAAAAAGAAATTTTAATATTGAGAGTATTTCAGTAGGACACACTGAATCTGAGGATGTATCACGCATGACGTTTGTTGTGAACGTAGAGCATGATAATGCTGCTGAACAAGTGATTAAGCAGTTAAATAAGCAGATTGACGTGTTGAAAGTTCAAGATATTACGGATCAAGCGGTGGTGTCAAGAGAGCTTGCTTTAATGAAGGTAGCATCTACACCAGCAAGCCGTAACGAACTTTATGCAGTAATTGAGCCTTTCCGTGCAACTATCATTGATGTAAGCCGCGACAGCTTAATTATTCAAGTAACAGGTGAATCCAGCAAGATTGAAGCAATGATTGATTTACTTCAACCCTATGGATTAAAAGAAGTAACGCGCACAGGAACAGTAGCCGTTCCACGCGGCACGCAAAAAGCAGCAACTAAACTTTCATCAATCATCTAATTCTAGCTAGTTACTAAAAAAGTAAACTATATAAAACTATATAAACTAAGAGGAGAGATTTATTATGACAAAGGTATATTATAACGGAGATGCAAAGGATCAATTATTACAAGGTAAAACAGTAGCAATCGTAGGTTATGGTTCACAAGGTCACGCTCATGCACAAAACTTACGCGACAGCGGAGTGAACGTGGTAGTAGGGTTGCGTAAAGGTAAATCATGGGACCAAGCAGAACAAGACGGCTTTACGGTATTATCTGTAAAAGACGCAGTTCAACAAGCAGAAGTAGTAATGGTATTACTTCCAGATGAGCATCAACCGAAAGTTTATAACGAAGAAATTCTTCCGGGATTAAAACCAGGAAAATCTTTAGTATTTGCTCACGGTTTCAACATTCACTTTAACCAAATCGTCGCACCTGAATTCGTTGACGTATTCTTAGTAGCTCCAAAAGGTCCTGGTCACCTTGTAAGAAGAACATATGAAGAAGGAGCTGGCGTACCAGCATTATTCGCAGTATTCCAAGATGTAACTGGTGAAGCAAAAGACGTAGCGTTAGCTTATGCTAAAGCAATCGGTTCGGCTCGTGCGGGTGTATTAGAAACAACATTCAAAGAAGAAACAGAAACAGATCTTTTCGGTGAGCAAGCAGTACTTTGCGGCGGTTTAACTTCATTAGTTAAAGCAGGTTTTGAAACGCTTGTAGAAGCTGGCTACCAACCGGAAGTTGCATATTTTGAGTGTTTACACGAATTAAAACTAATTGTTGACCTTATGTATGAAGGCGGAATGGAAGGCATGCGTTATTCAATCTCTGATACAGCTCAATGGGGTGACTTCGTTTCAGGACCACGCGTTGTAGATGAGCGCTCAAAAGAACAAATGAAAAAAGTGCTTGAAGATATCCAAACAGGTAAATTTGCAAAAGGCTGGATCCTAGAAAACCAAGCAAACCGTCCAGAATTTACTGCTATCAATAACCGTGAAAACGAACATTTAATTGAAAAAGTTGGCGCTCAATTACGTGAAATGATGCCGTTTGTTAAAAAACAAAAGAAAGAAGCGGTGATCGCTAGTGCAAAAAATTAAACTATTTGACACGACGCTACGCGATGGTGAACAGTCACCTGGAGTCAATTTGAACCTACAAGAAAAGCTTGAAATTGCTAAGCAGTTAGAGCGATTAGGTATCGACATCATTGAAGCCGGATTTCCCGCTTCTTCAAAAGGTGATTTTCAATCCGTAAAAGAAATTGCGTCTATTGTCAAAAATTCTTCTGTAACAGGCCTTGCAAGGTCTGTTACAAAAGATATTGACATTGCATGGGAAGCGTTAAAAGAAAGTGCAGAACCAAGACTGCATGTCTTTATCGCTACTTCCGAAATTCATATGCAGCATAAATTGAAAAAAACACCTGATGAAGTACTTGAAACAGCAGTGGAAATGGTGAAATACGCAAGCAAGAAATTCCCGGTTGTTCAATGGTCTGCTGAAGATGCATGTCGAACAGATTTACCGTTTTTAGCTAGAATTGTAGAAGCAGTTATCGATGCAGGTGCAAAAGTCGTTAATATTCCAGATACAGTGGGATTTATTACTCCTGGTGACTACCAATCAGTATTTAATTACTTAAAAGAACATGTATCAAATATTCATAAAGTCGATTTGTCAGCTCATTGTCACGATGACTTAGGGCTAGCTGTTGCCAATTCAATGGCTGCTATTGAAGCAGGAGCTACTCAAATTGAAGGAACAATTAACGGAATCGGAGAGCGTGCGGGTAACGCTGCTCTTGAAGAAGTAGCACTTGCTCTTCATGTCCGTCAAGATTTCTATCAAGCAAGCACAGGCCTTATCTTACCTGAAATCAAGCGCACGAGTGACATTATCAGTAAGCTTACTGGGATGAATATTGCACCAAATAAAGCAATTGTCGGAAAAAATGCTTTTGCTCATGAATCAGGTATTCACCAAGACGGTGTCTTAAAAAATCCGTTAACATATGAAATTATTTCCCCAGAACTTGTGGGTGTTAAACAAAATCCAATTGTGCTTGGCAAACACTCAGGCCGTCATGCTTTCCGTACACGTTTAGTAGAGCTTGGATTCACATTGGAAGATACAGAAGCAAACGTTCTTTTTGAGAAGTTTAAAGACTTAGCAGATAAGAAAAAAGACATTACGGATGACGATCTATTGGCATTAGTCATTCAAAAGCAAGTTAGCAAAGATAGTGAATATAAGCTTGAAAGTCTTCAGGTTCAGTATGGTACGAACAATATTCCTACGGCTACGATTACGCTTCGCAAAGAAAACGGTGAAGAGATTCAAGAAGCAGCTACGGGGTCTGGAAGCGTGGAAGCTATCTACAATACGCTGCAGCGCTGTGTTGAGCAAGATGTAAAACTATTAGACTATCGTATTCAGTCTATTAACGGTGGACCGGATGCACTGGCTGAAGTGTTTGTGAAGGTTGAAAGCGAAGGAACTGAAGCAAGCGGACGCGGAGTAGCATTCGACGTATTAGAATCTTCAGCGAAAGCATATCTGAACGCCATTAATCGTTTAATCGCTATTCAGCAGCATCATACAAAGCAAGAAGTAATGTGAACTGAAGGGAGAGACCACCATGACAAAAAAAGTCGCTGTATTACCGGGTGACGGCGTAGGAACAGAAGTAACCAAAGGCGCTGTTGCCGTTTTAAAAGCAATTGGAGAGCGCTTTGATCATCAATTCGAGTTTACGTATGGATTAATTGGCGGAGCTGCAATTGATGAGGCCGGCACACCTCTTCCAGAAAGTACAATTGAGACTTGTAAGCAGGCGGATGCTGTATTGCTTGGATCCGTTGGAGGGCCAAAATGGGATCGTAATCCGTCGCATTTGCGACCGGAAAAAGGCTTGCTAGCTATTCGAAAAGAACTGGATTTATATGCTAACCTTCGTCCGGTGACGTTTTATGATAGCTTAGCAGATGCCTCTCCTTTGAAAAAAGAATACATTGAAGGTGTTGACTTCATTATCGTTCGTGAGCTAACAGGGGGGTTATATTTTGGTAAGCCTAGCGAACGCCGAACAGAAGGAAATGAAGAAACGGTTGTCGACACATTATTTTATAAGCGTACAGAGATAGAAAGAATTATCCGCCAAGCGTTTGAAACAGCTGTAAATCGACGTAAAAAAGTAACGTCTGTTGATAAAGCGAATGTGCTCGAGTCTAGCCGAGTGTGGCGTGAAGTAGCTGAAGAAGTAGCAAAAGACTACCCAGAGGTAGAGCTTGAACATATGCTGGTAGATTCAGCTGCAATGCAGTTAATTCGTAATCCGAAGTATTTTGATGTAGTGGTAACTGAAAATATGTTTGGTGATATTTTAAGTGATGAAGCTTCTATGCTGACAGGATCGTTAGGGATGTTGCCATCTGCAAGCTTAACGGTTGATGGACCATCTTTATATGAACCGGTTCACGGTTCTGCACCAGACATTGCGGGGCAAAATAAAGCTAATCCAATTGCTGCTATTTTATCTGCAGCAATGTTGCTTAGACATTCATTTGGATTAGAAAAAGAAGCAGCAGTGATTGAACAAGCGGTTGAAAGTGTATTACATGCAGGTCATCGAACAGCAGACTTAGCAGATGGTAATCATTATTTAGGTACCGATAAAATGGTGGATGCAATAACGGCGGTAATTGCCAATGATTCTGCTATTTCAAGCATTATGACAGCTTACAGTTAATCATGCGTTTCTCACGTTTTGTGAGAAACGTTTTTCATAACTAGAAAGGAGGAGCAGTATGAAGCCAAAAACAATTATTGATAAGCTTTGGGAACAACATGTTGTACGTCGAGAAGAGGGGAAGCCGGACTTATTATACATCGATCTTCATCTTATTCATGAAGTAACGTCCCCTCAAGCATTTGAAGGTCTTCGCGTGGCAAATCGTAAAGTGAAGCGTCCAGACTTAACGTTTGCTACAATGGATCATAACATTCCAACGATTGACCGTTTTAATATTAAAGATCCGATTGCAAAGAAACAAGTAGACAAACTATCTGAAAACTGTCAAGAGTTTGGTGTAAAGCTTTTAGATTTAACAAGTGAAGAGCAAGGAATTGTGCATATCATTGGGCCGGAACTAGGATTAACTCAGCCTGGAAAAACCATTGTTTGCGGAGATAGCCATACATCTACTCACGGTGCATTTGGAGCGCTTGCTTTTGGTATAGGAACTAGTGAGGTAGAACATGTCTTAGCAACACAAACGCTATGGCAAGCAAAACCAAAAACGCTTCAAGTAAAAGTAAATGGTAAAAAGCAGCCTGGCGTTTACGCTAAGGACATTGTGTTAGCAATTATTCAAAAATTCGGCGTAAATTTTGGAACGGGTTCAATCGTTGAATTTACGGGCGAATGTATTCGAGATCTTTCAATGGAAGAACGCATGACTATTTGTAATATGTCTATTGAAGCCGGTGCAAAAGCTGGTTTAATCAGTCCAGATGATGTCACGTTCTCTTATATTAAAGGGCGTCAGTACGCCCCTAAAGAAGAACAGTTTGAAAAAGCAGTGGAAGCTTGGGCAGCTTTAGCAACAGATGAAGGTGCAACATACGATGAAACACTGGAAATTGATGCAGATACAATTGAACCTGTTGTAACATGGGGAACAAACCCGGCGATGAGTTCTTATATTAGCAAGCAAGTTCCTACATTAGAACAGTGCAAAACTGAAGCTGAGAAAAAGTCTTTATCACGGGCACTTGAGTATATGGGCTTACAGCCTGGCATGGCAATAGAAGATATTCCAGTTCAGCATGTTTTTATTGGTTCATGTACGAATGCTCGTTTGTCTGATCTTCGTGACGTGGCAGCCTTTATTAAAGGAAAGAAAGTGTCACCAGATGTACGAGCGATGATTGTACCAGGTTCTCAAAAAGTAAAGCGAGTGGCTGAAGAAGAAGGGTTATCAGCTATTTTTATTGAAGCAGGTTTTGAATGGAGAGACTCAGGCTGCAGCATGTGCCTAGGCATGAACTCTGACTTAGTTCCTCAAGGCGAACATTGTGCGTCCACTTCTAACCGCAACTTTGAAGGGCGTCAAGGAAAAGGTGCCAGAACGCATTTAGTAAGCCCGGTAATGGCAGCAGCGGCAGCGGTACATGGGCATTTTGTTGATGTACGCAAACTACAAGAACAAGCGGTGCGATAAGGAGGAGAACACAGATGAATGCTTTTACAATCCATACAGGGAAAGTAGCAGGTCTCGACCGAGCAAACGTAGATACTGATCAAATTATCCCAAAGCAATTTCTAAAAAGAATTGAGCGTACTGGCTTTGGCCAATTTTTATTTTTTGACTGGCGATACAATGAAGATGAAACGTTAAATGAAACGTTTGAATTAAATCAGCCTCAAAACCAAGGAGCAACAATTCTTGTAGCTGACGAGAACTTCGGATGTGGTTCGTCACGTGAACATGCTCCATGGGCGCTTTTAGACTATGGGTTCCGTGCTATTATCGCACCTTCATTTGCGGATATTTTTAAACAAAACTGTCTAAAAAATGGTATTTTGCCTATTGTTTTACCAAAAGAAGATGTTTCCTATTTAATGAAAGAGTCTCAAAGTGCTTCTTACGCCTGTACTATTAATCTTCATCAGCAAAAAATTACCGATGAAGCAGGTTTTGAACGGACGTTTGATATTAATGGTCATTGGAAATATATGCTTGTTAACGGATATGATGAAATTGGCTATACGCTTTCTTTCGAAGACGACATTTCTGCTTATGAAGCGAAAACGGTAAGATATTAACAAAAAATCGAGCGAAATTATGATTTTGCTCGATTTTTTTGCGTTCCGTTAATCGAATTGCTAAACTGTAAAGCAAATGGACCGCGAAGTGGGGAGAAAACATGTCGAATGAACAACAAAACAAAATTGTAGCTTTTCCTCTATTAAAAGAACGGTTGGTTGAAAAAGCTACAGGTTATATGCAACATAAGCAATTTCAAGAAGCACTTCCTTTATTTGAGCAGGCCTACGAACTTGATAATAAGAACCATGATATTTTGCTTGGCCTTGTTATTTGTCACGTGGAGCTTGGTGACGCAGGCTTAGCTAAGGAATTATGTGAACAAATGCTGAAAGAAGATATTGGCGATTATTATCATAATTTGCAAATGTATCTCATGGTGTTAATTCAGCTTGGACACTATCGTGAAGGATATGTCACTCTACAAGCAGTTATTCAAGAGCACAAACTCCCTTCTGAACATGCTGAACAGCTTTACCAGCTATTGGAGTTCTGTAAGAATAGAATGAATCAAGAACAAGTTGTAGAAGAACAAACAGAAGAAGAACAGCTAGAGCAGTTTAAATCATTCACAGCTCTGGATAATATTCAAGATCAGCTTGAATGGGTTCATTCATTAAAAACAAAGAGAATCGAAAAGCAGCGCTTCTTTCTGGAGCAACTATTTTTATCTGAATCTGTTCATCCTATCGTAAAAACAGTTGCTTTAAAAACAGTCATGGAAGAAGAAGTAGATATTGATTTTATGATTACTAAGTTTGGAGAGACGAAAAAAGTAAATGCGCTTCAGCTTCAAAGAACAACACCATATCTGTTTGCAGAGCAAGTAGAAAAGCAGCTGACGGAAAAGCTTGAGCATGAAAACCCTACGTTGCTGCAGGTTGCTATTGAGATATGGCAGCGTCATTTATTTATTACATTTCCGTTTCTTCCTGGTGATAATGTAAAACTTTGGACAGAGGCAGTGTATGCTGTTAGTTTGATGATGCAAGGAGAAGAGTCAGATACAGCTAAAGCAGGGAAAGACGGAAGTTTCTCTTTAGCTGAATTAAGAAAGGCGATTAAAGACCTAAAAGAAATTGAAGAAATTTCTTTTATATAAAATGTGGTGTTTAGTTGAAACGTCATTGTTGTATGTTATAATATAATGGTTGTAAAATGCACTTAAATACGTATAGTAGAATTTCATCTTTACATTACATTCCTACTTACTTTAAAGTAATAGGGAGTTAAATAGATAATGATTGAGGTTTGACCTGATAGGCTATCTGCATTATCTAATTTAGAAATCACTACTTAAAATGATTTTGGAGGGAAACATTCATGTCTGCAAAATGGGAAAAACAAGAAGGAAATCAAGGCGTTTTAACAGTAGAAGTTGAAGCTGCTGAGTTTGATAAAGCCTTAGATAAAGCATTCACAAAAGTTGTAAAACAAGTAAACGTACCAGGGTTCCGTAAAGGTAAAATGCCTCGTCCACTTTTCGAAAAACGTTTTGGCGTAGAATCTTTATACCAAGATGCACTAGACATCTTATTACCTGAAGCTTACAGCAACGCAATTGTTGAAGCTGGTATCGAGCCAGTTGATCGTCCAGAAATTGATGTTGAAACAATCGAAAAAGGACAACCTTTAGTTTTTACTGCTAAAGTAACTGTTAAGCCTGAAGTTAAATTAGGCGAATACAAAAACTTAGAAGTAGAAAAAGTAGATACAACTGTAACAGATGAAGACGTTGAAGCTGAATTAAAAACACTTCAAGAGCGTCACGCTGAGCTAGTTGTTAAAGAAGAAGGAACTGTAGCTGAAGGCGATACAGCTGTAATCGACTTTGAAGGTTTCGTTGATGGCGAAGCATTCGAAGGCGGAAAAGGCGAAAACTATTCTTTAGAAATCGGTTCTAACACATTCATCCCTGGCTTTGAAGAGCAATTAGTTGGTCTTGAAGTAGGCGCTGAAAAAGAAGTGGAAGTAACTTTCCCTGAAGAGTATCACGCTGAGGAGCTAGCTGGTAAAGCTGCTACATTCAAAGTGAAATTACACGAAATTAAATCTAAAGAGCTTCCAGCTTTAGACGATGAGTTTGCAAAAGACGTAGATGAAGAAGTAGAAACTTTAGAAGCGTTAAAAGCAAAAACAAAAGAAAAATTACAAAGCGATAAAGAGAACCAAGCAGAATCAGCTCTTCGTGACACTTTAGTAGAAAAAGCTGCTGAAAATGCTGAAGTAGAAATTCCAGAAGCAATGTTCAACACTGAAATGGATCGTATGATGCAAGAGTTTGAACAACGTTTACAAATGCAAGGTCTTAACCTTGAACTTTACTTCCAATTCTCAGGTCAAGATGAAAAAGCTCTTCGCGACCAAATGCGTCCGGATGCTGAAAAGCGTGTGAAAATCAACTTAACGCTAGAAGCTATTTCAAAAGCTGAAAATCTTGAAGTAAGCGAAGAAGAAGTAGAAAAAGAATTAGAAAACATGGCAGGAATGTACAACATGCCTGTCGAAGAAATTAAGAAAGTGCTTGGCAGTCTTGATAGCATTAAAGAAGACATGAAAGTACGTAAAGCAGTTGAATTTCTTGTAGAAAACAGCAAAGCTGTTGCATAATAGTAAGTAAGAAACAAGGCGCGACTTGATCGTGCCTTGTTTTATAAACTTCAATAGTTTTTTTATATCATAACCAACACCGTAGAAGCAGCTTTAACCCATTGTTTGAAATCCGTGGTTATGAAATAGGCCCAATAAGAGGACACTATATAATAGCAGATCTCCATTCTGTTATGCTCATCAATAACATATACATAAAACGTTTTAGTATCTATTCAAGAAAATGTATGGTAAAATGCAATACAAATCTTTTCATAGCGTTTTTACTACGTGATAAAGAAGGGCATTTACCTACAAATAGATGAGTTGTTCATGTTGTTGGGCTATAGCACGGATAGAAATCAGCTTCGAGCACTTTAGTAAATACTACAAGGGGTGAAAATTATGTTTAAATTTAACGATGAAAAAGGGCAGTTAAAATGCTCATTTTGTGGTAAAACACAAGAACAAGTACGCAAGTTAGTTGCGGGTCCAGGTGTTTACATATGCGATGAATGTATTGAACTTTGCACGGAAATCGTAGAAGAAGAGTTAGGTACAGAAGAAGAAGTAGAATTTAAAGATGTACCAAAACCAAAAGAAATTCGTGACATTTTAGATGAGTATGTAATTGGTCAAGAGGATGCGAAAAAATCATTATCCGTTGCGGTATACAACCATTACAAACGAATCAATTCAAACAGTAAAATCGATGACGTTGAGTTATCAAAAAGTAATATTGCATTAATTGGACCTACAGGAAGCGGTAAAACTTTACTAGCTCAAACATTGGCTCGTATTTTAAACGTACCGTTTGCGATTGCAGATGCAACATCTCTAACAGAAGCGGGTTATGTAGGAGAAGATGTGGAAAACATCTTACTAAAATTAATTCAATCAGCTGATTACGATGTGGAGAAAGCTGAAAAAGGTATTATCTACATCGATGAAATTGATAAAGTAGCGCGTAAGTCTGAAAATCCATCTATCACACGTGATGTATCAGGTGAAGGTGTGCAGCAGGCTCTTCTTAAAATCTTAGAAGGTACTGTAGCGAGCGTTCCTCCTCAAGGTGGACGTAAACACCCTCATCAAGAATTTATTCAAATTGATACAACAAATATCTTATTTATTTGTGGTGGTGCATTTGACGGAATCGAACCTATTATTAAGCGTCGTCTAGGTAAAAAAGTAATTGGTTTCGGTTCAGAAACAAAACAACAAGACTTTACAGAAAAAGAGTTACTAGCAAAAGTATTACCTGAAGATTTATTAAAATTTGGTTTAATTCCAGAGTTTATTGGTCGTTTACCGGTTACTGCTAGCTTAGTTCCTCTTGATGAAGAAGCGCTAGTTGAGATTTTAACAAAGCCGAAAAATGCACTAGTGAAACAATATCAAAAAATGCTTGAACTCGATAACGTTGAACTTGATTTTGAAGACGAGGCTTTAGTAGAGATTGCTAAAAAAGCAATTGAGCGCAAAACAGGTGCTCGTGGTCTACGTTCAATCATTGAAGGTATTATGTTAGATGTAATGTTTGATCTTCCTTCACGTGAGGATATTACAAAATGTATTATCACAGGTGAAACAGTTCGTGATCAAGCGGCGCCTAAGTTCGTATTAGAAGACGGATCTACAATTCAAGAAGGCAGCAAAACATCAGCATAAAAAAAGCCGGGTACTCAAATTGAGTACCCGGCTTTTTTCAGTTGATGAAGGACAACTAAATTTTACTTTTTACTAGAATCTTGTTTATTCCTACTGCTGCAGGGAGATAATAACTGATAATTATCTTACTAAACTGCGCAGGAGGTTTATCTATGAACTGGACGAATATTGCCTTAATGGTCCAACTTTTTTTTGGTATCATTATTGGCTTATATTTTTGGAATTTATTACGTAATCAGCGTACGCAAAAAGTCTCAATTGACCGGGATTCAAAGAAAGAAATGGAGCAATTACAGAAGATGAGAGCCATCTCTTTAACTGAGCCGCTAGCCGAACGTGTAAGGCCGTCTAGCTTCTCCGATATTGTCGGACAAGAAGATGGAATTAGATCACTAAAGGCTGCTCTTTGTGGCCCTAATCCACAGCACGTTATTGTATATGGACCGCCTGGAGTAGGAAAAACAGCTGCAGCACGTTTAGTGTTAGAAGAAGCAAAGAAGAATAAAAAATCACCTTTTAAACAATCAGCTGTATTTGTAGAATTAGATGCAACCACGGCGCGTTTTGATGAGCGAGGCATTGCAGATCCTTTGATTGGGTCTGTTCATGATCCCATTTACCAAGGAGCAGGTGCTATGGGCCAAGCTGGAATTCCGCAGCCAAAACAAGGAGCGGTTACGGATGCACACGGGGGAATTTTATTTATTGATGAAATTGGAGAATTACATCCTATTCAGATGAATAAGCTGTTAAAAGTTCTAGAAGATCGAAAAGTATTTATGGAGAGTGCTTATTACAGCGAAGAAAACACACAAATCCCAACACATATTCACGATATTTTTCAAAACGGTTTGCCAGCAGACTTTCGTTTGATTGGTGCGACGACTAGAACACCTAGTGAAATTCCGCCTGCCATTCGTTCCAGATGCGTAGAGGTATTTTTCCGTGAGCTTGATCGTGATGAAATTATTACAGTTGCAAAAAAAGCAGCAAATAAAGTACGAATGGATATTTCAGAAGAAGGTTTGTCTCTGTTTTCTACATATGCACGCAACGGACGTGAAACGGTTAATATGATGCAAATTGCGGCTGGATTAGCCATATCAGAAGAACGAACGGACATTAAAAATGAAGATATCGAATGGATTGTGCATTCTAGTCAACTATCTCCAAGACATGATCCGAAAATTGCAGATGAGGAAAAAGTGGGGCTTATTAATGGATTAGCGGTTTACGGGCCTAATTCTGGAGCTCTTTTAGAAATTGAAGTCAAAGCGATTCCTGCAAAAGAGAAAGGAAACATTATTATTACGGGTATCGTGGAAGAGGAAAGTATAGGAAGCCAAGGGAAGTCTATTCGCCGTAAAAGTATGGCGAAAAGCTCAATTGAAAATGTCATAACCGTTCTTCGCTCAATGGATGTTCCAGCGGATGAGTATGATATTCATGTGAATTTTCCAGGAGGCGTGCCAATTGATGGCCCTTCCGCTGGTATTGCCATGGCAACAGGTATCTACTCAGCGATTTATGAAGTACCAATCAAACATACCGTGGCAATGACTGGAGAAATTGGTCTGCACGGCAATGTGAAACCAATTGGCGGAGTAATTCCAAAAATTAAGGCAGCAAAACAAGCAGGAGTTCAGACGGTGATTGTGCCAATGGAAAACATGAATGCAATGGTAGAAAAGATAAAGGGTATTGATATTATTCCTGTACATCATTTAATAGAAGTATTTGAACAAGCGCTATTATCTGTACATGAGCATGTTACACATCTGTCGGTAGATTCTGCTATTTCAAAGAGAGAATCTAGCTAATTCTACCATGATATTTAAAAATTAATGGCCAGATGAATATTCATCGCCTTTTTCGCGTATAAAATCTTTATACACAGCCAACGAAAAAGGCGCTTTTTTATGAAAAGAGCTTAAAAAGATATGCTTTGCCTTTTAATTCTTTCTCATGATACAATTAATAATTACTATTGTTAGACATGTGTATACAAATGAGATAAAATTGTTAAAAGAATTCACACTTTACATACTTTAATTGACGAGCATTGGAGGTGTTCATTGCATGGCAGAAAAAGAAAAATTGACAATGCCGCTACTGCCTTTACGAGGTTTAATCGTTTATCCGACAATGGTGCTTCATTTAGATGTTGGACGAGACAAATCTGTGCAAGCATTAGAAAAAGCAATGATGGATGATCACTTAGTTTGTTTAGTATCACAAAAAGATATGGGTATCGATGAACCAACGAAAGAGGATTTATATAGAACCGGCACTTTAGCAAAAATTAAACAAATGCTAAAGCTCCCGAATGGAACGATGCGCGTATTGGTTGAAGGACTAAATCGCGTAACCGTTACAGAATTTGAAGACAGTGAAGAATACTTTGTTGTTCACGTGGAAAAGCAAAACGAAGAACATCAGGTTGATGTAGAAGATAAAGCGCTGATGCGTACGCTCTTAGACTATTTCGAACAATACATAAAACTTTCCAAAAAGGTGTCCGTTGAAACTCTTTCAACCGTAAGCGATATTGAAGAACCAGGAAGATTAGCGGATATTGTAGCCTCTCATTTGCCAATAAAAATTCAGCTTAAACAAGAAATTTTAGAAATAACCGATGTGAAAGAAAGATTAAATACGATCATTTCTCATATCCAAGACGAGCAAGAAGTGTTGCAGCTGGAGAAAAAAATTGGACAGCGTGTAAAGAAATCAATGGAACGCACTCAGAAAGAGTATTATCTTCGTGAGCAAATGAAGGCGATTCAAAAAGAGCTTGGAGACAAAGAAGGAAAGACGGGAGAAGTAGCAACACTTCGTGAAAAAATTGAAGCAAGTGGGATGACTGACCATGTCAAACAAGTTGCGTTTAAAGAATTAGATCGCTATGAAAAAATTCCTGCTACCTCCGCTGAAAGCTCAGTCATTCGAAATTATATCGAATGGTTGATTGCCCTACCTTGGACAAATGAAACGGAAGATACGCTCAATATTCATAATGCTGAAAAGGTGCTGAATGATGAGCACTATGGCCTTGAAAAAGTGAAGGAACGCGTATTAGAATATTTAGCTGTACAGCAGTTGACAAAATCGCTTAAAGGTCCTATTTTATGCTTAGCAGGACCTCCTGGCGTAGGAAAAACATCCTTAGCTCGCTCAATTGCTACGTCTTTAGACCGTCATTTTGTACGAGTATCTCTAGGAGGCGTGAGAGATGAGTCGGAAATTCGCGGCCATCGTCGCACGTACGTGGGAGCTATGCCTGGCCGTATTATTCAAGGGATGAAAAAAGCAGGAACAATTAATCCGGTATTTTTACTTGATGAAATCGATAAAATGTCAAATGATTTCCGAGGAGACCCGTCTTCTGCTTTGTTAGAAGTATTGGACCCTGAACAAAACCATAATTTCAGTGATCACTATATAGAAGAAACGTATGATCTATCAAAAGTGATGTTCGTGGCTACGGCTAATAACTTAGCTACCATTCCGGGACCGCTTCGCGATCGAATGGAAATTATTCAAATTGCTGGTTATACAGAGCTGGAAAAGCTTGAAATCGCGAAGCGTCACCTATTGCTGCGCCAGTTAGAGAATCATGGATTGCAAAAGGGCAATTTGCAAATTCGCGACGATGCGCTAACGGCAATCATTCGTTTATATACGAGAGAAGCCGGCGTTCGTAACCTTGAACGCGAAATTGCTTCAATTTGCCGAAAGGCAGCTCGTATCGTAGTCTCTGGTGAGAAAAAACGCGTGGTAGTGACAGCAAAAACACTTGAAGAATTCCTTGGTAAGCCTAGGTTCCGCTACGGACAGGCTGAGACGGAAGATCAAGTCGGTGTTGCTACAGGTCTTGCCTACACAACTGTGGGGGGAGACACGCTAGCAATTGAAGTAAGCTTATCCCCTGGTAAAGGAAGACTAGTGCTAACCGGAAAGCTTGGAGACGTGATGAAAGAATCAGCTCAGGCAGCATTTAGCTACGTGCGTTCAAATGCAGAGAAACTAGGAATTGATGAAAAGTTTTATGAAAAACATGATATCCATATCCATGTTCCAGAAGGAGCTGTACCAAAGGATGGACCTTCTGCTGGGATTACCATTGCCACTGCTCTAGTATCAGCACTGACGGGTAAACCAGTGCGTAGAGAAGTTGGAATGACAGGAGAAATTACACTAAGAGGTCGCGTATTACCAATCGGTGGTTTAAAAGAAAAGTCGCTTAGTGCACATCGTGCCGGATTAACCAAAATATTAATCCCTCATGATAATGAACGTGATATTGAAGATATTCCCGACAGTGTACAAGAGGAATTAGACATCGTTCTTGTGTCACATGTGGACCAAGTATTGGAACATGCGCTAGTAGGAGAGGTAAAATGAAAGTAACTCAAGCTGATATTGTTATCAGTGCCGTACGCCCTGAACAATATCCTAAAGAAAACCTGCCAGAATTTGCGTTAGCAGGCCGTTCGAATGTAGGAAAATCATCTTTTATTAATAAGATGCTCAATCGCAAAAGCTTAGCGCGCACGTCGTCTAAGCCTGGAAAAACTCAAACGCTTAACTTCTTTTTAATTAATGAAATCCTTCACTTTGTAGACGTACCTGGCTACGGATTTGCAAAAGTATCTAAAAAAGAGCGTGAAGCATGGGGGAAAATGATTGAAACGTATTTAACAAATCGTGAGCAGCTTAAAGCTGTGTTAATGATCGTTGATTTGCGCCATGCACCTTCAAAGGATGACGTTATGATGTACGAGTTTTTGAAGCACTACGACATTCCCGTTATGGTCATTGCGACGAAAGCTGATAAAATTCCTAAAGGGAAATGGCAAAAGCATTTAAAAGTAGTAAGAGAAACGCTGGATTTAGATCCAAATGATGAATTAATTCATTTCTCATCTGAAACGGGTGAAGGAAAAGATAAAGCGTGGAAATCTTTGCAGTATCGTATGACTCACTAAACAAAGTAGTAATAGAAGCATAAAAAATGGAACGTTTATCACCACTTTAATAGGAAGTGAGTCAAACGTTCCATTTTTTTTTACTTGTTTACATAGATTACTTTCGTTTGAAAAATAATAAATATAGCCCAACTAGTAACAATAAAATAGGCCAGAAGGTTGTTAAATAATTTACGCCATCTTCAACTTTTGGCAAAAATAGTTTAAGACGGTCTGAAAACATCATTAAAATGGCAATAATTAAAAGGATGCCGCCTTGAAAAAAGCCTGATTTGGCTTTTCTAGCACTGAGTAAAAAGCTAATGGCCACCATAAAAACGACCATGCTAATATTTGTAGGCCAAAAGGGAATTTGTTCACTTACATAGAAATGAATACCTAAAGTGATTAATATGTAGCTTGCAAGCAAGTTTGAATGATCTTGAGATAAAGCAGACTCAGTGAACAGTGCTGCTCCTATTAAAACTAACAGTACAGGCCACGTGTATATTTTTGCTGCAATGCTCATATGTAGTTCATTCAGTAAAAAAAAGATTCCAAATCCAACTAGTAAGACACCAAAAAACATTGATTGCTTTTTCATAGTAACCTCCAGGTGTTTCAAAACAGAAAACGTGATAAAACGCTGCTTTTTTGATACAATTTATTACGGAATAACAGTTAATATCTTAACACATGTTTTCAAAGACTGTTCACATTTTTTTTTCGAATGACTTATAGAACATGTTATAATAGTTAGAGATAAGGCGAAGCTTACACCTGTGTGATGTTCGCCGATTTTTACTAATCGTAGAAGGAAAAACGCCGGATTTTACGGGCAGTTATCTCACTGTAGCTCTCTGGGAATTTAGGGGTTACTGCCCGTCAAATTCGGATAAATAAGCACATTTCAATTATAGGGGGTATGTACAAATGCATATTATAGCAGTCGGCTTAAACTTTCGAACAGCCCCTGTTGAAATAAGAGAAAAGCTTAGTTTTAATGAGCAAGAACTAGCGTCTGCCATGAAAACGTTAAGCGGCCAAAAAAGTATTTTGGAGAACATCATTGTTTCAACATGCAATCGTACGGAAATTTATGCTGTTGTTGATCAATTACACACGGGCCGTTATTATGTAAAAGCATTTTTAGCTGAATGGTTCGGAATAGATAAAGAAGAGTTTTCGCCTTATTTAACCATCTATGAAAATGATGGAGCCATCGAACATTTATACCGAGTAGCATGCGGATTGGATTCAATGGTGATCGGTGAAACACAAATTCTTGGACAAGTGCGTTCAAGCTTTTTGCTTGCTCAAGAAGAAGAAACAATTGGAACGGTTTTTAATCAGCTGTTTAAACAAGCTGTGACATTAGCTAAAAAAGCTCATCATGAAACAGAAATTGGTGCGAATGCAGTTTCTGTCAGCTATGCAGCTGTAGAGCTTGCTAAAAAGATTTTTGGAGACTTATCATCCAAACACGTATTGATTCTTGGTGCTGGAAAAATGGGTCAGCTTGCCGTGCAAAATTTATATGGCAGCGGAGCTAAAAAAGTAACCGTAGTGAATCGAACATTTGAAAAGGCACAGGAGTTAGCAAACCGTTTTTCTGGAGAAGCCAAACCATTTGCTGATCTTCAACAGGCTTTAAGCGAAGCTGATATCTTAATTAGTTCAACAGGAGCTAATGACTATGTAGTAACGAAAGAAATGATGAGTGAAGCTGAGCGTACGCGTAAAGGTCGCCCATTGTTTATGGTGGACATCGCCGTTCCGCGTGATTTAGACCCAGAATTAGACGAGCTAGAGACAGTCTTTTTATACGATATCGATGATTTAAACGGGATTGTAGAATCCAACTTGCAAGAGCGTCAAAAAGCTGCGGATGAAATTGAAATTATGCTTGAAGCTGAAATTGTTACTTTTAAGTCTTGGCTTGGTACATTAGGCGTTGTGCCTGTTATTTCTGCACTTCGTCAAAAAGCACTTACCATTCAAGCTGAAACGATGAAAAGCATTGATCGCAAGCTTCCGAATTTATCTGAGCGTGAGCGCAAAGTTTTAAATAAACATACAAAAAGTATAATTAATCAACTTCTTCGCGATCCAATTTTACACGCGAAAGAATTGGCTGGAGAGAAACATGCTGAAGAGTCTTTAGAGCTGTTCATGAAGATTTTTAACATTGAACAAGAAGTTGCTTTGCAAAAAGAAAAAGAAGAGCAGCTTCATACAGCGATTACGTCTCATTCAGTAGCTTATCAGTCTTAAGTGAGGATTGAATAATGGTTGATATGGAATTAACCAGAATCTATGAATTGATTGTGATTTTATACGCGGCTAGCGTTTTATTATATTTTATTGATTTTGTACAAAATAACCGGAAGGCCAACTCAATAGCCTTCTGGTTACTTTCTATTGTGTGGATTTTGCAAACAGCCTTTTTAATTTTACGAATGTTTGAGACAGGAAGGTTTCCTATTCTTACCGTTTCCGAAGGGCTGTATTTTTACGCGTGGGTGTTAATTACTCTTTCACTTGTGATTAATCGCCTATTCCGCGTGGATTTTATGGTGTTTTTTACAAATGTGATTGGGTTTTTAATTATGGCTATTCATACGTTTGCTCCACTTGAAACATACACTGCTGTCCAATCGGAGCGTCTTGTGTCAGAATTATTAATCATTCATATTACCATGGCTATTTTATCTTACGGGGCTTTTTCAGTCTCTTTTGTATTTTCCGCTCTATATCTTGTTCAATATAATTTATTGAAAAAGAAGAAATGGGGCAAGCGCTTGCTAAGAATTGAAGATTTAACAAAGCTAGATTACATGTCCTATGTATTAATTTTAATTGGTGTACCTCTGTTATTGCTTTCGTTAATTTTAGGAATCATATGGGCTTATATTAGATATGTAGATTTTCATTGGTACGATACAAAAGTGTTAGGTTCGTTTTTAATGTTTGTTGCATACAGCGCGTATTTGTATGCTAGACTGCGTAGAGGTATTCAAGGAAAGGCAATCGCGATGTGGAATATCGGGTTGTTCTTAGTTTTACTTATTAACTTCTTTTTATTTGGCAGTTTATCGAATTTTCACTTTTGGGGTTCGTAATTAGGAGGACAACATGCGAAAAATTATTGTCGGCTCTCGTCGAAGCAAACTTGCGTTAACACAAACCAAGTGGGTCATTGAACAGTTAAAAAAACAAGGTCTTCCTTTTGAATTTGAAATTAAAGAAATGGTTACAAAAGGTGATCAAATTTTAAATGTAACGCTGTCTAAAGTAGGCGGTAAAGGTCTATTTGTAAAAGAAATTGAACAAGCGATGTTAGATGAAGAAATTGATATGGCCGTTCATAGTATGAAAGATATGCCGGCTGTTTTACCAGAAGGATTAACGATTGGGTGTATTCCTTTACGAGAAGATCATCGTGATGCGCTTATTTCAAAAAATGGTGAGCGATTTGAGGAGCTACCAAGCGGCGCTGTGATTGGGACAAGTAGCTTGCGCCGAGGCGCACAGCTTCTATCTATGCGTTCGGATATTGAAATTAAATGGATTCGAGGAAATATCGACACGCGTTTAGAGAAATTAAAAAATGAAGATTACGATGCGATTATCTTGGCAGCTGCAGGGTTATCTCGTATGGGCTGGTCGAAAGACACGGTTACTCAGTACTTAGAGCCGGAAATAAGCGTTCCTGCTGTAGGACAAGGGGCTTTAGCTATTGAGTGCCGAGAAAATGACCATGAATTATTATCGCTTCTTCAAACTCTAAATCATGATGAAACGGCTCTTGCTGTTAGAGCTGAACGCGTATTTTTAAAAGAGATGGAAGGCGGGTGCCAAGTGCCGATTGCGGGATATGGACGTATATTGGACGGTGGAAACATTGAGCTAACATCGCTAGTCGCTTCTCCTGATGGCAAAACGATTTACAAAGAGCAAATTACGGGAAAAGATCCCATTGCTATCGGTTCAGAAGCAGCTGAGCGCTTAACCTCTCAAGGAGCTAAGCTTTTAATTGATCGTGTAAAAGAGGAGCTGGACAAGTAATGAGTCATGAGGCTCCTCTTTTTTTGAAAAAAGTTTTGATTACAAGAGAAGCGAAGCAGGCTCATTCATTTGCAGTACAGATTAAAAAGCTCGGAGGTATACCTTTAAGCTTACCAGTCCTCACGTTCGCACGTTCTAGCAATGAACAAGAAGTGGAAGACGTCCTGCTGTCGATTGATTCGTTTGATTGGGTTGTTTTTACAAGTCAAAACGGCATTTCTTTTTTCGTCGAATGGCTAAAAGAGTTAAATATTAGTTTAAGTGCTTTAAAACGATTAAAAGTGGCTGCGGTTGGAGAAAAAACCGCAAAAATGCTAGAAAAATACGATGTTAATGTGCAGCTTGTTCCGAAAGAATACGTTGCAGAATCACTTCTTGAGTCGTTAAAAGCAAATGTTTCAAATCACGAGCGAGTTCTCCTTGTACGGGGACAATTAGCTCGCTCTGTTTTAAAAGATGGGTTAAAAGAGTATGATATAACTGATTTAATCGTATATCGGACCATTCGAAATCAAGATTCTGAACGGTTGGTTAAGCAACATTTAGAAACAGGAATTGATGCCATTACTTTTACCAGTTCTTCTACGGTAAGATTTTTTGTGGAGTCCGTTAAAGGCCTTCCAAATTGGCTTGAACTTATAAATAAAACCAAAGTTGTTTGTATTGGTCCTATTACAAGTCAAACAGCGAACGAATATGGGATTAAGCATCTTGTTCCTAACACGTACACAATAAATGGTATGATAGATATGTTGGTTAGTTGTTTTGAATAATAAAGGAGGATTTTAACATGAAAGATTTACAATTTACACGTCATCGTCGTCTTCGTAATTCTGTAAATATGCGTGCGCTTGTACGTGAAACACATTTACATCCTGAAGACTTTATATATCCTATTTTTATTGTAGAAGGTGAACAAAAAAGAAATGCTGTAAAATCAATGCCGGGTGTGGATCAAATTTCTTTAGACTACTTGAATGATGAAATCCAAGAGTTAGTCGATTTAGGAATCAAATCAGCTATGGTATTTGGTGTTCCCGCTGAAAAAGATGCGGTTGGCTCACAGGCGTACCATGACCATGGAATTGTCCAAAAGGGTATTCGTCAAATTAAAGAAAATTTTCCAGACTTTGTTGTTATTGCAGATACGTGTTTGTGTCAATACACAGATCATGGCCACTGTGGTGTGATTGAAGACGGAAAAATTTTAAACGATCCTAGCCTTGACTTATTAGCTCGTACAGCGGTTAGTCAAGCTAAAGCAGGAGCGGATATTATTGCGCCTTCAAACATGATGGACGGTTTTGTGGCAGCTATTCGCCACGGTCTAGACGAAGCCGGATTTGAAGATGTGCCTGTGATGTCTTATGCTGTTAAATATGCATCTGCTTTTTACGGACCATTCCGCGATGCAGCGCATTCTTCTCCTCAATTTGGAGACCGTAAAACATATCAAATGGACCCAGCCAATCGCTTAGAAGCACTTCGAGAAGCAGAATCTGATGTAGAAGAAGGAGCAGATTTCTTAATTGTAAAACCAGCTCTATCTTATTTAGATATTATGCGCGATGTGAAAAACACGTTTAATTTACCGGTAGTGGCTTATAATGTGAGCGGTGAATATTCGATGATTAAAGCGGCAGCTCAAAACGGCTGGGTAAATGAAAAAGAGATTGTTCTTGAAAAATTAATTAGTATGAAGCGTGCAGGAGCGGATTTAATTGTAACGTATCATGCTAAAGACGCAGCACGCTGGTTATCAGATAAGTAATTAAGGAGGCTCACACATGAGAAGTTATGAAAAGTCAAAAGCAGCTTTTTTGGAAGCACAGCAATTAATGCCGGGTGGAGTAAACAGTCCTGTTCGTGCATTTAAATCAGTAGATATGGATCCTATCTTTATGGAACGAGGAAAAGGCGCTACGATTTATGATATTGACGGCAATAAATATATTGACTACGTCTTATCATGGGGACCTTTAATTCACGGACATTCCAATGATCAAGTAGTGGAAGCAGTAAAAAAAGTAACGGAATCCGGTACAAGCTTTGGTGCACCAACGTTAATTGAAAATGAGCTTGCTAAGGTTGTGATTGAGCGCGTGCCTTCAATTGAAATCGTTCGTATGGTGAGTTCAGGTACGGAAGCAACGATGAGCGCCCTGCGTCTAGCACGTGGTTATACGGGCCGAAACAAAATTTTAAAATTTGAAGGCTGCTATCATGGACACGGTGACTCTCTTCTCATTAAAGCTGGCTCAGGCGTAGCAACGCTGGGCTTACCTGACAGTCCGGGAGTGCCTGAAGGAATCGCTAAAAACACGATTGCAGTGCCGTACAACGATTTAGAAAGCGTACAATATGCTTTTAAAGAATTCGGAGATGACATTGCGGGAGTAATCGTTGAACCGGTAGCAGGAAATATGGGCGTGGTACCGCCTCAGCCAGGTTTCTTACAAGGACTTCGTGATATCACAACAGAATATGGCTCACTCCTTATTTTTGATGAAGTAATGACAGGGTTCCGCGTAGCTTACAATTGTGCACAAGGCTATTACAACATTACACCTGACTTAACTTGCTTAGGAAAAGTAATTGGTGGTGGTTTACCGGTAGGTGCTTACGGTGGTAAAGCTGAAATTATGGATCGAGTTGCACCAAGCGGTCCAATTTATCAAGCAGGTACATTATCAGGTAATCCGCTTGCGATGACAGCTGGATACGAGACGTTAACGCAGCTGACGCCTCAATCTTATGACGAGTTCATTCGTAAAGCAGATCGATTAGAAGAAGGATTGATGGCAGCAGCTGAAAAATATGATGTGCCGCTTACGGTAAACCGAGCTGGTTCAATGATCGGCTTCTTCTTTACAAATGAACAAGTAATAAATTACGAAACAGCGAAAACATCCAACTTAGATTATTTTGCCGCTTACTATCGTGAAATGGCTAATGAAGGCGTGTTTTTACCTCCTTCTCAATTTGAAGGAATGTTTTTGTCAACTTCTCATACAGATGCAGACATTGAACATACAATTGCTGCAGCTGAAAAAGCTTTTTCAAAATTGCGGGGATAAACAGCTAAATAAGATTAACTTTTATAAAAAAGCTTACGGAGGATTCCGTAAGCTTTTTTAGTTTTAAAGACATATTTTAATTTATTTGTTCATACATCTTTAATGACCACGCTATTACCTGGCGGGTGTTGGAAGGGGGAGAACAATTTGTCGCAGGATAATTTATCATGTCTGCGTTTTTCCGTAGAAGAATCAGTATGGTTTCAAAAAGGACAGGAAGTCTCACAACTTTTGTCTATCTCCTTAGAGCCGCAAGTATCTATTCAAGAATATGACCAATATGTGTCTATTCGAGGAGCATTACAATTAACAGGTGAATACGAAACGTACGAGGGAGAGCACTCGTTACGCGAATATACAAATGAGAATCAAGTGCAATCTATCTCTGTCCGCGAAGACGGAACTGCCGAATTATCACATCAATTTCCTGTTGATATTACCATTCCTAAAAATCGTATTCAAAGTATTGAAGATGTATATGTATCTATCGATTTATTTGATTATGAATTGCCTGATACAAATCAGCTGCAGCTAATGGCTGACTTGTCCATCACAGGATTGTACGGAGAACAGCATGAGGAACGAGAAGAAGAGGAAGAGTTTGCGGAAGAACAGCATATTGTATCCTATGAAGAAGTAGACGATACTGAGGAAGTATATACTGAAAAATTTGCTCAAGAAGAACGAGAAGAAGAACGAGAAGAAGAACGAGAAGAAGAGGAAGAGGAGTTTGACTTAAGCTATCGTGAAGCTCCCGCACTTCTAGAGGCAGAGGCTATTGAAGAAAATCATTCAGAGGAGCCGCCTAATTATTTTTCATCTGTATTTAAGAAAGAAGCTCGTGCTGAGCCGGTTGTTGAATATGAAGATGAAGTATATGAACCATTTGAAGTGGAAGTGAAAAAAGAAGCGCAAATAGAGGAAGAAAGAGAAGATAACGTAATTGAGCTGTTTCAGCTTCGTCAAGAGCAAGAAAGCTTAGAAGAATCGCAAGCTAGTGAATTGAGTACGTATGATGAAGTTCAAGAAGAAGAAGCTGAGCAAGAAGAGGAAAAAATTATTGTTGAATTTCGTAAAGAAGAAAATGAAAGCGGCCGGAATGAAAACGCCCTTTATTTAACAAAACTCTTTTCTAGGGAAGAAGAAGCTTTTTCAACGTGGAAGCTTTGCATTGTTCAAGACGGAGACTCGCTTGATAAGATAGCCGACCGCTACAATACGAATGTACAAAATATTTTACGAGTGAATAATTTAGAAGATGAATATGAGTTGGAAGAAGGGAGTATCTTAAATATTCCCGTTCGTTAAAATCGGAAAGAAGACAGTTTTGACGCATATAATGTCTTAACTGTTTTCTTTATTTTTTATGAGAAAGGAGAATATAGATGCAGCGGACAGTAGCAGACTACAGACTATTGTTAAAAGAATATGACTTAGATGTGGACTTTATCGAAGACTACGGAAAAGTAAAAAAAGTCTATACGAAAACCGGCGTATTTGCGCTTAAAGAAATGCCGAATCATCAAGAGCGAAATCAGAACTTCATTCAAAAGCTGCAGAACGTGTATCAAAAAGGATGGATGGGCTTTGTCCCTATTTATCAAACGAAACGTTCTCAGCCCATTGTTTCGGATGAAAGCGGTTCGTATTACTTAATGCCATGGCTCCCAAATAACCCAACCGAAGAGCGTGATATTCGATATCATAAATTGTTTCAAGAGCTTGCTAAGCTTCACGGAGCTTCGGCGCAGGAAGTAGAAGTAAAAAAAGAAGATATAGAAAATCATTACACATCGATGAAAGAAACGTGGGAAAAACGTCAGGAAGAGCTGAAGCAATACGTAGTAGAATGCGAGAAGAAAGTCTATATGTCCCCGTTTGAATTGCATTACTGTACATTTTATTATGAGATGACTAGAGCGCTTGAATTTGGATTCGGAAAGCTCGATCAGTGGAACGATGAAATGGAGGAAAAAGAAAAGATCCGGTTGGTTACTTCTCATGGAAAGCTATCGGCTAAACATTTTATCTATGACGAACGAGGCAACGGTTTTTTTATTAATTTTGAACATGCAAAAGATGCTTCACCTATTTATGATTTGGTCTCATTTTATTTCCGTACTCTTCGCACATACCCAGTAACTACCTATGACAGCTATGAGTGGTTTAGCACGTATGAAAAACATTTTGCTCTCAGAGAAGAGGAAAGGCTGCTTTTGCACAGCTATTTAGCGTTTCCAGAACCTTTGTATCAGTGTATCGTTCAATATAGGCATCATAAAGAGAGCAAAACGGAGCTTGAACATATGCAGTCATTTATTCGAGCATACTGGCTGACGAAAAATATTGAACAGCTGAATATTAAAATATTTGAAGTAGATCAGCAAAAAAAAATGGCAGCGGAAGCAGCTGCACAAGCCCAAGCGAACGAATAGCGCTTGGGTTTTTAAATCCAGTCGGAATATAAAGCAACCGCTAGGATAGCAAGAAGTGCCAACAACAGTACATCAAAGGTTGTAGGGAAAAATAGTGTACGTATACCTTGAAAAATTGTTAAAGGAACAATAAACTGTCCACAAGCCGCTCCTACTGTTTTGAGCCACCGCTGCAGCTGATACGAATTTACATTTATTCGTCTCTTCATTTGTACATGCCCCTTTCAATCCACATTCCCAGGTTAAAGTAAGTATATGAAAAAAGAAAAAAATGGTGCCATTTTTTTGAGCGGACTCTTCATTTTATTTCCAAATTTAGCGAGTGGATGAAAAAATAAAAAGCAGAACAAAAAAATTATGAATATAATCGTAAAAAAGTGGAGAAGATTATTGACGATTCAACATTTTTTCATATAGTATAATTAAGAGAAATTCATACATAAATACAGTGAATAGGAAGAGTACGGGATGTTCGTCTTTCAGAGAGAGAAATCAGTTGCTGTGAGATTTCTTAAGAATGTGCACTCGGAATGTCGCCTATGAGTAGCTTTTTTGAACAGCTGCATTGCTCAGTAGAAAAAGCCGGTTAATCAACCGTTATGAAATGAAGTGTATAGACTTATCAAACGGGATACGTCTATAAAAAAAGGTGGTACCGCGAAATCAACTCCTTTCGTCCTTTTATTAGGAAAGGAGTTTTTTTATGTTTATAAAAGATTTACACCGTTTCTAAAGACTGAAACTTTATATTATGGAGGTATACATTATGTCTGAAAAAGAAGTGACTCTTCCAACGAAGTATGATCCAAAAGCCGTTGAAGAAAATCGTTATCAGTATTGGTTAGACGGGAAGTTTTTTGAAGCAACAAACGATCCTGAAAAAGAGCCATACACAATTGTAATTCCACCCCCAAACGTAACGGGCAAGCTGCATTTAGGTCACGCTTGGGATACAACGTTACAAGACATTTTAACGCGTATGAAGCGCATGCAAGGCTATGATGTTCTATGGCTTCCTGGTATGGACCATGCAGGGATTGCAACGCAGGCAAAAGTAGAAGAAAAGCTTCGCAGCGAAGGGAAAAGCCGCTACGATCTAGGCCGCGAAAACTTTGTAGCTGAAACGTGGAAATGGAAAGAAGAATATGCAAGCTTTATTCGCCAGCAGTGGTCGAAGTTAGGACTTGGCTTAGACTATTCACGCGAGCGCTTCACGCTTGATGAAGGTCTTTCTAAAGCAGTACGTGAAGTATTCGTAACGCTTTACAAAAAAGGGTTAATCTATCGCGGAGAATATATTATTAACTGGGATCCAGCTACAAAAACAGCTCTTTCAGACATCGAGGTTATTTACAAAGATGTACAAGGTGCGTTTTACCATATGCGCTATCCGTTGGCAGATGGTTCTGGACATATCGAAATTGCAACAACTCGTCCTGAAACAATGCTAGGAGATACAGCCGTAGCTGTTCATCCTGAAGATGACCGCTATAAGCACTTAATCGGCAAAAAGGTTGTCCTTCCGATTGTAGGTCGTGAAATCCCAATCGTCGGCGATGATTATGTAGATATGGAATTCGGTTCTGGTGCGGTGAAAATTACGCCTGCTCATGACCCGAACGATTTTGAAATTGGAAACCGTCATAATTTAGAGCGTATTTTAGTCATGAACCAAGACGGTACAATGAATGACAAAGCAGGTAAGTACGAAGGTATGGATCGTTTTGCTTGTCGTAAGCAAATTGTTAAAGATCTTCAAGAAGACGGTGTATTGTTTAACATTGAAGACCACCTGCATTCAGTAGGTCACAGTGAACGAAGCGGTGCTGTTGTCGAACCTTATTTATCAACTCAATGGTTTGTAAAAATGCAGCCGTTAGCGGATAAAGCAGTAGATCTTCAAAAACAAGAAGAAAAAGTAAACTTTGTACCTGACCGTTTTGAAAAGACATATTTACATTGGATGGAGAACATTCGCGACTGGTGTATCTCACGTCAGCTTTGGTGGGGACACCGCATTCCAGCTTGGTATCATAAAGAAACTGGAGAAGTATACGTAGATCGTGAAGCTCCAGCAGATATTGAAAATTGGGAACAAGATTCAGATGTATTAGACACATGGTTCAGTTCAGCACTATGGCCGTTCTCAACGATGGGCTGGCCGGATGTGGATGCAGCTGATTTCAAACGCTACTATCCAACAAACGTGCTTGTAACGGGCTACGACATTATTTTCTTCTGGGTATCTCGTATGATTTTCCAAGGTCTTGAATTTACGGGTAAACGTCCGTTTGACGATGTACTAATTCACGGTCTTGTACGAGATGCTGAAGGTCGTAAAATGAGCAAATCGCTTGGTAACGGTGTAGATCCAATGGAAGTAATTGAGAAATACGGTGCGGATTCTCTTCGCTACTTTTTATCTACAGGAAGCTCACCGGGACAAGATTTACGCTTCAGCTTTGAAAAAGTAGAAGCGACGTGGAACTTTGCAAATAAAATTTGGAATGCTTCTCGTTTTGCATTAATGAACATGGAGGGCATCACATTTGAAGAGCTTGATTTATCAGGTGAAAAATCTGTGGCTGACAAATGGATTTTAACGCGTTTAAATGAGACGATTGAGCATGTAACAAAATTAGCTGATAAGTATGAATTCGGTGAAGTTGGACGCATTCTCTACAACTTTATTTGGGATGATTTCTGCGATTGGTACATCGAAATGGCTAAACTTCCTCTTTACGGAGAAGATGAAGCAGCTAAAAAGACAACTCGTTCAATTTTAGCTTATGTACTTGATAACACAATGCGACTTTTACATCCGTTCATGCCGTTTATTACCGAGGAAATTTGGCAAAGCTTGCCGCATGAAGGCGAATCGATTACGGTAGCTAAATGGCCGGAAGTACGCAGTGAGCTTTCTGATAAAGAAGCTGCCAACGATATGCGTTTACTTGTAGATATTATTCGCGCTGTTCGTAACATTCGTGCTGAAGTGAACACGCCGATGAGCAAACAAGTAAAATTATTTATCAAAGCTAAAGATGAAAATATTCAAGGTCAGCTTGAGAAAAACCGTGCGTATGTAGAGCGTTTCTGTAATCCAAGTGAGCTTGTAATTTCAACAGATGTTTCATTAGATGAAAAAGCGATGACTGCTGTTGTAACAGGCGCAGAAATAATTTTACCTCTTGAAGGCTTAATTAATATTGAAGAAGAAATCGCGCGTTTAGAAAAAGAATATGACAAGTTAAACAAAGAGGTAGAACGTGTACAAAAGAAATTAAACAACCAAGGCTTTATTGCAAAAGCGCCTGCTAAAGTAGTAGAAGAAGAGCGTGCAAAAGAGCAAGATTACGTTGAAAAACGTGAAGCAGTTCAGTCTCGTATTGCTGAATTACGCGGATAATTAATGGGTTACTGAATTAACAGAAAAAGCGTGGCTTGTATAGCGACGCTTTTTCTTTACATAATAATAGCGATGAAAAAGAAAGGTGAATAAAAGATGATAACGACATATGAAGAAGCGCTTGATTGGATTCACAACAGACTTCGCTTTGGAATCAAGCCGGGATTAGAACGAATGGAATGGATGTTAGAACAGCTTGACTATCCGCAGCAAAATATTGATGCTATTCATGTTGCTGGGACGAATGGCAAAGGTTCTACCGTTTCTTATTTGCGAAATATGTTAGAAGAAGCAGGATATAAAGTTGGAACGTTTACTTCACCTTATATCGAAACGTTTAATGAGCGGATTAGCGTGAATGGACAGCCTATTTCAAATGAAGCAATGATCGCTCTTGTTCAAGAAGTAAAGCCAGTGGTGGAGCGGCTAGAACATACAAGCTTAGGATCAGCAACGGAATTTGAAGTGATTACAACTATGGCTTTTCTTTATTTCGGCTATCATACTTCAGTTGACTATGTTGTCTTTGAAACAGGTCTTGGAGGACGATATGATTCAACAAACGTGGTGAATCCTATGGTGAGTATTATCACAAACATTGGATTTGATCATATGGCGATACTAGGTGATACAGTGGAAGAAATTGCAGCAGAAAAAGCGGGTATTATTAAAACAGAAGTCCCGATTATCACTGGTGCAGAGCAAGTAAAGGCGCTTGAAGTCATTGCAGAAGAAGCAAAGTCGAAGCAGGCTTCGTTATTTATTTTAGGAAAAGAATTTGAAATTAAAAACTATGAGCCTTTAGCAAATGGAGAAAGCTTTACGTTAAAAACGCCGTATGACATATTCGAACACTTACGGTTAAACATGCTGGGCTATCATCAAGTTAAAAATGCAGCTTTGGCTATAATGGCCGTTTGTTATTTAAAGGAAAAGAAAAAGCTGTCTATCTCTAATGAGCAAATTAAAAAAGGGATTCACCGTACAAAGTGGAACGGTCGCTTTGAGATGATGAAAGAGCATCCTTTAACGATTATTGATGGCGCTCATAATGCAGAGGGCATTGATAGCTTGTTATCTACTTTACGTCTTCATTATGAAGGTCGAAACATTCATTTAGTCTTCAGTTGCTTAAACGATAAAAGCGCTGATCGAATGGTCCAAGAGCTTGAAACAATCGCCGCTAGTATCACATTCACATCGTTTGATTTTCCTCGTGCTCGCGCGGCTCAAGAGCTTTATAAAATGAGTACCCATCATGATAAGCACATGAACGAGGATTGGAAAAAAGCAATTGCTTATGTACAGAAAAAGGCGACAGGCGAACAAGACATGGTAGTAATTACAGGGTCTCTGTATTTTATATCGGAAGTACGGGCTTTTCTTCTGAAGTGAGCAAAAGCAGCAAGTGAAACCTTGCTGCTTTTAACATAACGTAAGGAAGAGATACGGATAATAAGCAGGCACTAAGTTCAAAGTATTGTCACTTTCACCCCCTAGGTAAGTGATATATAATAAACATGTACATCACTAAATAAGGAGATTGTTAACATGAGTAAGAATAATGAAAAAATTGTATCGAAAAGTAATAAAAACTTTACCGGTATTATTCTTACCTTTTCAGTGATAGCAAATGTTATTATTTTACTGCTATTCTTTTCGAATATTGGCTATCAAGGAAAAGTAAGTTTTGATTTGACTATCTTTCCACGGTTAAATGCTATTTTGAATAGTTTTACGTTTATTTTTTTAGTTGCAGCGTTGATTTCAATTTTCAGAAAAAATATTAATGCTCATAAAGGTTTTATTTTAGCAGCATTCACATCCACACTGCTCTTTTTAGTTTCATATCTAACGTTCCATTACATTTCCACAGAAACTGCTACGTTCGGTGGAGAAGGAATTGTTCGCCCCATTTACTTCTTTATTTTAATCACACATAGTTTCTTAGCGGCGATTATTGTTCCGCTGGCACTGTTTGCACTTGTTTGGGGTTGGACGATGCAAGTTGAAAAGCATAAAAAAATTGTGCGATGGACAATGCCAATCTGGCTTTATGTAAGTCTTACAGGTGTAATTGTCTACTTATTTATGGCTCCTTACTATTAAAAGACGTCTGCTTTTGCAGACGTTTTTTATAATGTTGTTTTTATTTTTTTAGTGTTATAATCCTTATTACCTATAAAAAGTGTGTTTGGAGGGAGGAGGCATACAGAATATGACTTTTATGGGTATTTTAATTCAGTTTATTAAGAAAGTAACTATTTGATACTAATTAATAAAGGAGAGATGTTTGAATGGATAAATTATCAACGGGTAATAAAGGGATTTCTCTAATGCAATTAATCGTACTAATTATCGTAATAGGACTTCTAGCAGCTTTTCTTATTCCGTTTATTGGCAGTTATTTCAGAGAAAAAGATACATCATTTCACTCAAAAGAAAATCTGCAGTTAGCAGGCTGCACGCTTGCGATGGAAGAAATAGCATGAGTTTGATTTATCTCTATTTATTTATCTCAGGCATTACTCTAGGCTCATTTTATAACGTAGCAGGTTTTAGAATTCCTCAGCAAAAATCTATTCTATCTCCAAAATCTCATTGTCCACATTGTTTATACGTTCTTTCTCCATCACAATTAATTCCCGTTATCTCCTACATTAAAAATGCAGGAAAATGCAGTATGTGTCGCAAAAAAATCTCCTTCATCTACCCATTCATAGAATTTTCGACAGGAAGTTTATTTGTATATGCTTTTTTTAGATTAAATATGACGTTAGAACTGATTGTCATATTAACATTTGTTTCTTTCTTAACAATTATAGTCGTCTCTGATATAGCCTATATGATTGTACCAAATAAGGTGCTGCTTTTCTTTTTGCCTATCTTTCTTCTTGAGCGTCTTTTTATTCCATTAACTTCGTGGAGTGACTCCTTAATGGGAGGAGGAATAGCTTTTTTCCTTCTTTTTCTAATTGCATTTCTCAGCAGAGGAGGGCTTGGAGAAGGAGATATTAAATTGTGTGGTCTAATTGGAATTGTACTTGGAGTAAAGCTCGTCTTGTTATCGCTTTTTTTAGCTATATTAATAGGCGGAACCGTTAGTATAGGAGCTTTATTAATGAGAAAGGCAAAAGTAGGTGTACCAATTCCTTTCGTTCCTTTTATTTTTATAGGGACAATCGTTGCTTATTTTCATGGAAACGAATTGATAGATTGGTATGTTAGCAACTATTTTTATTGAGCGCTAAGTCTTCGACAAATTTAAAATTTCTGTAACTAAATAGCGAAAACCTTTTGTAACAAGACGACAAATGTCTTGTTATTTTTTTTTCTTCTATGATAGCATGGAAAAAAGTGTATGTTTTATGTCGGTTTACCTCAGCTTGCAACCGGTACTAAGACTACGTTAATTAAAGGCGGTGGTGGAGTGGACAAGCAGGAACGAAAAATTTCAATTAAAATCAACGGTCAATCTAAGGATGAGAAGGAAGGGAAAACGCCAGAAAAAGACGAATTTACGTGGATTCTTCCTGAACCGGCATCCAAAGATTCTCATGTAGAAGAAAATAAAGTGGTGTTTATTGAAGATGTAAGAAATGAAAAAAAGAAAAAGCCCCGATTACGTCCTAAAAATGTTTCGATTAAAACGGTAAACAGCGGTGTAATCAAACGAACGGCTGTAATTGTACTGCTAGCAGTCGGGATAGGCAGCGGCATCGGTATGGTGGGTGTGAAAATGATGACAGGAAGCGAACAGCCCGTAAGTAAAGTACAAACGGGCGAGCAAACGAAAGAAGAGAAAGCTGCTCAAACAGCTTCTACCAATGAAAGTGTTGGTAAAACCGAAAAGCAAAGCGAACAGGTATCCAAGAGTACGTCAGCTGCAGCTTCTACTTTAGAGCCTTTTTCCTTTTACATTGTACAAGCAGGAGCTTTTTCATCAAAAGCTGCTGCAAATAAAGCGATGGATAAATGGAAAGAAGAGAACGAAGCAGGCGAGATCTTTTCACCTAAAACCTACTCTCTTGTAGTTGGCGCTGCTACTGGAGAAGAAAAAGCGAAGGCACTTAGTAACACCTACAAACAACAAGGTAAAGATGTATATGTAAAGTCTTATGAAATTAAGCCTACTAGCCAATTAGGGAAAAAAGACCAAACGGTTATTACAACAGCTCAGCCGTTTGTGGCTAACCTCTTAGATCAATCTGCTAAAGCGATCAAAGGACAGCGAGTAGCCGATATCAAGTCTTTGAAAAAAGAACTGACAAAAGTTCAGAAAGAAGCGTCAAATGACGACATTAAAAGCATGGTGAGCAGCCTTCAAAAAGCTGCGGCTTCTCTTTCTTCATATGAAAACAATGAAAGCAGTAAAGATGCTTGGCTTGCTCAGCGATACGTGTTGAAAGCTCTTCAGCAGTATGAAAGCCTTGTAACGTCTTAACAGGTGAGGTAGTGTAATACTGCCTCACTTGTTTATTGTCATTTGGAGATGGAATTGCTAAAATAACGGTGTGTCCTTCTTTTTTAAATCAAAATGCAAAGGTGAGATGTATGAAACAAACATTAATTTTGGCCTCAGGCTCTCCTCGTCGAAAAGAATTACTTCAACAGCTTCACATTCCCTTTACCGTTCACGTTAGTACAATTGAAGAAATCATCAATCCATCGTACACTCCGTCCGAGGTAGTAATGGATTTAGCTAGGCAAAAAGCAGTGGACGTCGCTTCGCATCATAAAGAGGATATGGTCCTAGGTGCCGATACAGTTGTTGTATATGGCAATCGTATTTTAGGAAAGCCAAAAACAAAACAAGAAGCGATTGAAACACTTACTATGCTGTCAGGTCAGAAACATCAAGTATTAACTGGAGTAGCATTGGTAGCACAGGCAAAAGTTCATGCATTTTATGAACAAACAGATGTGGAATTTTGGCCGCTTGAACAAGATGAAATCGTACAGTACGTAGAGTCAGGAGAGCCTATGGATAAGGCAGGTTCTTATGGAATTCAAGGTCTCGGTGCTGCGCTAGTTAAAAAAATTGAAGGAGACTATTTCTCCGTGGTGGGCTTGCCGCTTTCCCGCACAATACGTGAGCTAAAACAATACGGTTTCGTCTACTAAAAAGGAGTGACGAAATTGAATCAATCATTGTTAATTAAAGACTTTCCTCAAGATGAAAGACCTCGTGAGCGCCTTGTATCATTGGGTGCTTCTAGTCTTTCTAACCACGAGCTTATTGCTATTTTGCTGCGCACTGGAACCAAAGATGAATCTGTTCTTCAGCTGTCTAACCGCATATTAACACATTTTGAAGGTCTTCAACTTTTGCAGCATGCATCGCTTGATGAAATGATGAATATCAAAGGTATCGGACCTGCAAAAGCGATTCAAATTATAGCGGCTATTGAAATAGGAAAGAGGATTGTACAGAGGAAATCTACTCAACGATATACCATTCATGGCCCTGAGGACGGAGCAAATTATGTGATGGAAGAAATGCGCGTGCTTTCTCAAGAGCATTTCGTCTGTTTATACCTCAACACGAAAAATCAAGTTCTCCACAAGCAAACCATTTTTATCGGAAGTCTCAATTCATCTATTGTCCATCCAAGAGAAGTATTTAAAGAAGCCTTTCGCCGTTCAGCTGCATCCCTTATTTGTATTCATAATCATCCATCGGGCGACCCTACTCCAAGCAGAGAAGATATAGAGGTAACGAAGCGCTTAAAAGAGTGCGGATTTATCATAGGAATTGAATTGTTAGATCATTTAATTATCGGAGACCGAAAATATATTAGTTTAAAAGAAAAAGGATACATGTAAGGCTATGCTTTTTAAAAGCGTTGGGTTATAATAGTAGTCATGATTTTAAATGACAAGTTCTTTACAATCATTCGTTATTAATAGACAAAGTATGACTTTTTATCATACAATATTTGGCGTTGACATCTATGAAAAAAGTATAGAAAATAAAAAATGTTACTTATGAAATGAAGAAATTGAATTATGGAATTTTTACCTTTGCATTTTGGTAAGAGAAAGGAAGAGACACATGTTTGGAATCGGTACTAGAGACCTTGGAATAGATTTGGGTACTGCAAATACGCTCGTTTATGTAAAAGGAAAAGGAATTGTTGTGCGTGAGCCGTCTGTTGTGGCTTTGCAAACTGATACAAAACAAATCGTTGCAGTAGGTAACGATGCAAAAAATATGATTGGTCGTACACCAGGGAACGTAGTAGCCCTTCGTCCAATGAAAGATGGAGTTATTGCAGATTACGAAACAACTGCGACGATGATGAAATATTACATCAATCAAGCTCAAAAAACAAAAAGTTTGTTTGCTGGTAAGCCATATGTAATGGTTTGTGTACCTTCTGGCATTACAGCTGTTGAGAAACGTGCCGTTATTGATGCGACTCGTCAGGCTGGCGCACGTGATGCGTATACAATTGAAGAGCCGTTTGCGGCAGCAATTGGCGCCAATCTACCGGTTTGGGAGCCAACGGGAAGCATGGTAGTAGATATTGGCGGAGGAACAACAGAGGTTGCGATTATTTCTTTAGGCGGAATCGTAACATGTCAGTCAATCCGTATCGCTGGTGACGAGATGGATGAAGCGATTATTCAATATATTCGCAAGAATTACAATTTAATGATTGGTGAGCGTACGTCAGAAGCATTAAAAGTGGAAGTCGGTTCTGCCGGAATTCCAGAAGGTATTGAAAACATGGAAATTCGCGGACGTGACTTACTAACAGGTCTACCGAAAACAATCGAAATTTCAGCAGAAGAAATTGCAGAAGCGCTAAAAGATACAGTGGCTTCTATTGTAGATTCAGTAAAAAGCACATTAGAAAAAACACCACCTGAACTTGCGGCAGATATTATGGATCGCGGTATTGTGCTAACAGGCGGTGGCGCATTGCTACGTAATTTAGATAAAGTTATTAGTGAAGAAACAAATATGCCGGTTGTCATCGCGGAAGATCCGCTTGACTGTGTTGCAATTGGAACTGGTAAAGCGTTAGAACACATTGATTTATTTAAAAATCGTACAAGCGATTCATATCGCTAAATATTAAGAGGTGTAGATCGTGCCACAATTTTTCTTAAATAAACGTTTAGTTATTTTATTGGTCAGTATTATTGTATTAGTGGCATTGATTGGTTTTTCGTTAAATGGTCGTAAAAATGTAACGTGGCCTGAACAGTTTGTCAAAGATACGGTTGGTCTTGTTCAGGCTACCTTTAATGAACCCGCACAATTTGTAGCGGGTTTCTTTCAGAATGTAGGTGACTTAAAGCGTACATACGAAGAAAACGAGGTATTAAAAGCTCGTTTAGACGAACGCATGCAACTAGAAACGAAAGCCAACGCTTTGCAGCAAGAAAATAAAAAATTAAGAACACAGCTCGACAAAAAAACGAATTTAAGTCAATATAACCCAATCGAAGCAACAGTTATTGCTCGTAATCCGGACCGTTGGCATGAGGTAATTGCCATTGATAAAGGGACGGTTCATAATGTGCAGGAAAATATGGCTGTTATGACTCCTGAAGGACTGATTGGTAAAGTGAAGCATGCATCTAAGTTTACATCTACTGTGCAGTTAATTAGTTCATCAGATCGTACAAACCGTGTCTCTGCTAAAATTCAGGCTAAAAAAGAAGTGTTTGGTTTAATTGAAGGCTATGATGATAAAGAACAGGCGCTTGTTATGCGTCGTATTCCATTTGATGCTGATATTAAAGAAAAGCAAAAGGTAGTAACGTCTGGTCTAGGCCAAGAAGACGGCATTTTCCCTAGCAATCTTCCAATTGGCGTTATCACAAAAATTGAGCCTGATGAATATGGGTTAACGAAAAAAGCCTATATCAAGCCTGCTGCTGATTTGTATGACTTAGATAACGTAGTTGTAGCTAAAAGAAGTGCGCCCGCTGCTGAAGCTGATTTAGGGGCGGAGGAGGCTAACTGATGAAGCGGTTTGTCCTTCCTATTCTCGTGCTTGTCGTTTTTATGCTTGAAAGTATCTTTGTTAATTTTGTCGCCATGGCATCACCATGGCGAGACTGGATTCTATCACCTCACTTTGTGGTAGTAGTCCTGGCTTTTATGTCAGTGTATTATCACCCAAAGCAAGCGATGCTATATGGGGTAATCCTTGGATTCATGTATGATATTGCCTTTACGGATGTCTTAGGAGTATACGCGCTTGGACTGCCGGCAGTATGCTATATCGTATCAAAACTAATGAAGATTTTTCAGCAAAACACGCTTATCGTAATCTGCATGTCGCTATTAGCCGTAGCCATTATTGAGTTTTACGTATATGGAATTAATAGCATTATTAATATATCCGATATGACCATTGGTCGCTTCTTGCAAGAGCGATTTTACGCAACCATCATTTTAAATGCCATATTTGCACTTATTTTTGCATTTCCGCTTCAAAGATGTTTTCAATATTTCGCTAAATTTATCGATGAACGCTGATCTGAAAATATGCTGCGTTTCCCGTTCATGATAGGATAAAAATGCTGATTGAAGAAACGAAAAAAAGGAATTGAGTAAGTCTCTGTCGAAATTATATATTCGTTGAGGTGAGCGTCTTGAATAAACAAAAGCAACAAAATGTGACAATTAAAGGAACAAAAGATGGATTAACGTTGCATCTCAATGATACATGTTCATTTGCAGAGCTTTTGACGGAACTTAAGACGAAGCTTTTGACAAATAAGCATGGCGATGCCGATCAGATCGTCACAGTGTATGTCAAAATCGGAAATCGTTATTTAACTACAGAGCAGGAAACCGAATTGAAGGCGCTCATAGAAGAAAATCAGTATTTAGTAGTTAAACAAATTGATAGTAACGTTATTTTAAAGCAAGATGCAGTCCGAGTAAGAGAAGAAAGTGAATTAGTATCTGTTACAAAGGTGGTTCGTTCAGGACAGGTTCTCCATGTAGAAGGCGATTTGCTTCTAGTCGGGGACGTAAATCCCGGAGGAACAGTTGTAGCTGGAGGAAATCTATTTGTATTAGGTGCTTTAAAAGGGATTGCTCATGCAGGATACCGCGGCAATAAAAACGCCGTTATTGCTGCATCGTTAATGAAACCTTCACAGCTGCGCATTGCTGATATTATTACCCGATCAGAAGAAGAGCGCAACGAGAAGGAAGAGAATATAATGGAATGTGCATACTTAGATGATAATGATCAAATGGTGATAGATCGCGTGCAAACTTTACCGCATCTAAGACCGAATTTGACCAGGGTAGAAAGGAGAATTTGACAGTGGGAGAGGCTATTGTTGTTACGTCTGGTAAAGGTGGAGTTGGAAAAACAACGACATCAGCCAATTTAGGTACTGCTCTAGCATTAGCTGGAAAGCGCGTGTGTCTAGTAGACACTGATATCGGCTTACGCAACTTGGATGTTGTAATGGGGCTTGAAAATCGTATTATTTATGATCTTGTAGACGTGGTAGAAGGTCGATGCCAACCGCAAAAAGCCTTGATTAAGGACAAGCGTTTTGAATGTTTGTACTTACTTCCTGCTGCTCAAACGAGTGACAAAACAGCTGTTCAACCAGAACAAATGCGAGAGTTAGTTCTTCAGTTAAAGCAAGACTATGACTATGTGGTTATTGATTGCCCAGCTGGTATTGAACAAGGCTATAAGAATGCTGTAGCTGGCGCTGATAAGGCACTCGTTGTGACAACACCGGAAGTTTCAGCTGTTCGTGATGCTGACCGAATTATTGGATTATTGGAGCAAGAGGATATCGAGTCTCCAAAACTAGTTATTAACCGAATCCGCAGTCATATGATGAAAAATGGAGACATGCTGGACGTGGAAGAAATTTCTCAGCTTCTGGCTGTTGATTTAATTGGTATCGTTGCTGACGATGAAAATGTTATCCGTGCTTCTAACAACGGTGAGCCAATTGTCATGGACCCATCAAGCAAAGCATCAATTGCATATCGTAATATTGCAAGACGTATTCTAGGTGAAACGGTTCCTCTTCAATCGTTAGATGAAGAAGATAAGGGAATGTTTGCACGTATTAAACGATTCTTTGGTGTTCGTTCTTAAAAAGCTTCCGATAAAGGAAGCTTTTTTTATTTGTGTGGTTTTATAGAGTCAAGCTGTCATAAGCTCCACGGACAAGTCATATAGTTGATTATACGATAAGAACAAGGAGAATGATGAATCATGAATCGACGTGCTGATGAAATCCGGAAACGAATTGCTGAGCGTAAGCGAAAACAATTAAATACGACGAAGCGTCTTCCTCAAGAACCTCTTCATACGTCCTTAATGAGTGAAGAAGAAAAATATGGATCGATGGATTATTCTGCGGTTGAATACACACCATCAGCAAAGGAATATCACCCTTTATTTCGAAAAGAACGCTTTTTATTTAAAATTTTAGCTTCAGCCTGCTTAGTGTTAATTGTAGGAATTATGTTCAAGAACGCATCTCCTACTTTTGAACAGGCCAGAGTAGTGGTTCAACAAACAATGGATAAAGAATTTCAGTTTGCAGCTGTGTCCTCCTGGTATGAAGATAAGTTTGGGAAGCCGTTAACGCTACTACCGAATAAAGAATCTAGCAAAACGGAGCAGAGTGTAAACGGAGAATATGCTACTCCAGCTTCAGGGAAAGTAACAGAAACATTTTCTCAAAGCAAGCAAGGCGTGACGGTTCAAACAGGAGTGGATTCTGTTGTAGAAGCAATGAGTGAAGGTATTGTAAGGTACGTAGGAAAACGTGATGATACGGGGAATACCGTTATTATTCAACATGCTGATGGAACTGAAACTTGGTATGGACAGCTCAAAAAAATTAATGTTAGTATGTATGATTTTGTAAATAAAGGCAAAGAAGTAGGAATTGTGGAAAATAGTAAAAAAGGAGATGCTGGAACGTTCTATTTTGCTATTAAAAAAGGCGATAAGTTTGTGGATCCTAGTCAGGTGATTCAATTTGAATAGTGCTTTTTCGCTATTGATGAAAATTCACATTCATCCACTGTTTTGGGGGATTTTCGTAATTGGTATTTTAACGGCTACGGTAAAGCAGCTTTTTCTGTTATTTATTATTGTAATTATTCATGAGCTGGGCCACGCCGTAGCGGCTCAGTGTTTTTCTTGGCGGATTCGCAGAATTATGCTCTTACCTTTTGGAGGGGTAGCAGAAGTAGACGAACATGGGAACCGTCCATTTCGAGAAGAATTAATCGTGACAATAAGTGGACCTCTTCAGCATCTCTGGATGTTTGGAGCAGCCTTTTTATTAATGAAAACAAATGTGCTGTCTTTGGAAACGTATGAGCAATTTATGTTTCAATGCATGGTCATTTTATTGTTTAATCTCTTGCCCATTTGGCCATTGGATGGAGGAAAGCTGCTTTTTTTAATTTGCAGTCGTTCTTTACCATTTTTAGAAGCTCATAAGCTTGCCCTGCGGCTATCAGCGTCTTTTTTAGCTATCGGCATTATCTATGCCGTCGTTATGTATCCTTTTCAGCTGCACTTATGGATTGTTATTTCATTTTTAATCATATCCGGATATTTGGAGTGGAAGAGCAGGCAATTTGTCTACATGCGCTTTTTACTAGAGAGGTATCATGGAAAAGAACGTCCAATTGGTGCTTTAAAAACGCTAAGTGTATCAACCAGTGAGACACTCCATCAAGTTCTGCAAAAATTCCAAAGGGGTTGTAAACATATGATTATTGCTACGTCTCAAACAGGCGAACATGTACAAATTGATGAAAATGAACTTTTATATGCTTACTTTGTAGAGAAAAGAACGAATAGCCCACTAGATGAACTTGTAACAGTTTACTGATTTTTAGTAACATAGAATAGAATGAAAAAGGTTCGGTTGCACTGACCGAACTTTTTCCTGTGAATTTAGATTAAAGTGAGGCAATGTATGTGAAGGCATGTATCATTAACGCGGCTACTTCTTCAAAACGTGTAGCCGTGATAAACGATAAAGCACTAGAAAAAATATATTTAGAAGAACAAAGCCAGAATCAAATTATTGGTGATATATATTGGGGTAAAGTAGTAAAAGTACTGCCGCATATGCAAGCGGCCTTTATCGATATCGGTTTATCAATGAATGGATTCATTCATCGAAATGAACTTGTATCCTATCAGCAGTCAGCAAACCTTAACAAAGATCAGCAGCCGATGTCTGCTTTTATTCGTGAAGGAGAAAAAGTGTTGGTTCAAGTTGTAAAAGAAGGTATTGGGACAAAAGGGCCGAAGCTGACGGGGATTATTGAGTTTTCCTCTGATGAGCTTGTATATTTACCTCACGGAAACTATGTCGCTGTATCCAAAAAAATAGCCGAGCCAAAACGCAAACAGTGGAAACAGCTTGGTGAGCGGTTAAAACAAGGAATGGAAGGTTTTTTATTTCGAACAGCGATTGAAGAAAAAACAGAAGCTGCGATTCAACATAAAATAAAAGAGCTACAGAAAAAATATGAGCGTCTTGACCGACAGACACAGGGAATGAAGGCTCCTGCCCTAGTCAGCAAAGGACAAGATTTTCTTGAAACAAGAGTGCAAGCTGCACTTCAACAAGAAATTGATGAGATCGTAGTAGATGACTTCGACATATATCAGCATCTTCAAACTACCTATCCTAAATCGTCAATAGAGTACTATAAAGGAAATGAAAATATTTTCTCCTTTTATGATGTGGAACGGCAAATAGAGAAGCTTTTAAAGCGAACCGTGTGGCTGAAAAGCGGAGGCTATATCGTTATTGATGAAACGGAAGCGATGACGGTCGTGGACGTGAACACGGGAAAGTTTTCAGGAAAAGATAACATTCGAAAGACAATGCTTCAAACAAATATGGAAGCTGCGCATGAATTATCCAAACAAATGCAATTACGTCACTTAGGTGGCATGATCTTAATCGATTTTATTAATATGCCTCATAAAGAAGATCGAACAGAAGTAGAAAGGTACATGAAAAAGCTATGTGAACAAGATGAAGTGCGGACGAATGTAGTCGGCTTTACGGAGCTCGGCATAATGCAGTTAACGCGAAAGAAAGTGCGCAATAGCATTGGATCAACATTAACTATGCCTTGTGAAGTATGTGAAGGAACCGGTAAAATGATTGATTCCAAAACGATTGCTTTTCAAATTGAACGTGTAATTTGGGAACATCGCGACGCGGAAGAAGAGGCTATTTGGATTGAGACGCGAAGCGATGTTATAAATGAAATGAAAGCTCAAGGATTTCTCAAAGCTTTAGAGAAAATGGTTAAAAAAACCGTCTATTTTACGCGAAGCGATGATTATAGAAACACATTTGTTTTGCGTCAATTAGGATCAAATGAGCAGATTCAAAAAAGGGTCGCTACTTCTGTATAAAATTTTAGAAGAAAACATGAATTCCAATTGACACTAACCTTTGATTTGTAGTAAGATTTAATATGTTGGTTTGTAGCACCCGTGCTACAACCGCTCAGAACAGGTTTTAAGTTCACTTGAACACCTGTGATGGCGAGTCTTAGTTTTTAGAGGAGGTGCAGAGAATGTACGCAATTATTGAAACTGGTGGTAAGCAAATTAAAGTAGAGGCTGGTCAAGCAATCTACGTTGAAAAACTTGCTGGTGAACAAGGCGAAACAGTTACTTTTGACAAAGTATTATTTGTAGGTGGCGACAGCGTGAAAGTTGGTGTTCCTTTCGTAGAAGGTGCAACAGTTACGGCTAAAGTTGAAAAACAAGGTCGCGCTAAAAAGATCACTGTATTTAAATACAAAGCAAAGAAAAACTATCGTCGTAAGCAAGGTCACCGTCAACCTTACACAAAAGTTGTAATCGACGCTATCAACGCGTAATTATAACAAATGATTAAGGTGACGATTTCCCGTGATGCAAATAAGAAAGTTGACGGGTTCACGATGAGTGGACATGCTGACTTTTCCGAACACGGAAAAGATCTTGTTTGTGCGGGGGCATCTGCAGTTTCATTTGGGACAATTAATGCTATCTTTTCAATAAGTGGGGTTGAACCGCACTTAGAGCAAGGTGGAGATGGTGGGTATCTCCGTTGTGAGATTCCAAAAGATGTGGATTCGTTCACATTGGAACAGATTCAATTGCTATTAGAAGGCATGGTTGTGTCACTGAAAACGATCGAATTAGATTACAGTAACTATATAAAAATTAACGACAACTAAACAGGAGGTGGATGTCATGTTAGTAAGATTAGACCTTCAATTCTTCGCTTCTAAAAAAGGAGTAGGTAGTACTAAAAACGGTCGTGATTCAATCTCGAAACGTCTTGGTGCTAAACGTGCTGATGGCCAATTCGTAACTGGTGGTTCAATTTTATACCGTCAACGCGGTACTAAAATTTACCCAGGTGCAAACGTAGGTCGTGGTGGAGATGATACTTTATTCGCTCAAATCGACGGTATCGTTAAATTTGAACGTTTCGGTCGTGACCGTAAAAAAGTATCTGTATACCCTGTTGCTCAAGAAGCATAAGATACAAAAAGAAAACTCTAACCCAAGTAGGTTAGAGTTTTCTTTTTGTAGAATATTTCACCTATTACCCATTGGAATTTGTTATAATCGAACATATCTAAGAAGATTGATACGAGATGTTTGTCAGCATTGTGAAATACTTATGCTCGAGTCAAAGTTAGGAGTGCTAAGATGGAAAAAGAATGGGATGTCGTAGAGGTATTAAGATACGCGCGACATGATTGGTTAAATAAGCTGCAATTAATCAAAGGCAATCTAGCGTTGAATCGGCTTGATCGAGCGAATGAAATCATTGAAGAAATTGTGAATGAATCCAAACATGAATCCAAGCTAACAAACATCAATATGCGACTGTTTGCGGGCTTTGTTATGACCTATCATTGGAATAACCATGCTGTTCGCTTAGATGTGGAAGTGCTTGGAGAATTGAAGGATTTATCACATTACGATGAATTCGTATACAATTGGTGTTGCTATTTGACAGAAGCACTCGAACAGTATGTTGATTATCATGCAGAAAACTATTTAAGTATTTCAGTATGCATCGAAGAACAGGGAATTCGTTTCTTTTTTGATTTTAGTGGAATACTAACAGATATACAGAAGCTGCAAAACAAGCTACAATGTTATGAGTGCGCTCAAGGAGTTGCATTGGTTGAACAGCATATGTCTGAAGATGAATTTAGCCTTATGCTCACAATAAGTTAACAGCGCTTTTGCAATTGCAAAAGCTAAGATATAGAACGGAGTGGAAAAGAAATGTTTGTAGATCAGGTCAAGGTATATGTAAAAGGTGGCGACGGAGGAAATGGAATGGTTGCCTTCCGTCGCGAAAAGTATGTACCAAAAGGAGGACCTGCAGGTGGTGACGGTGGTCACGGTGCAGATGTCATCTTTGAAGTAGAAGAAGGATTACGTACGCTGATGGATTTCCGCTATAAGCGTCACTTTAAAGCAAGCCGCGGTGAGCATGGAATGTCAAAGGGACAGCACGGACGTAACGCTGAGCCGATGATTGTAAAAGTTCCACCAGGTACCGTTGTGTTAGATGAAGATACGAATGAAACGATTGCTGATTTAGTTGAACACGGCCAGCGCGCAGTAATTGCCAAAGGTGGACGCGGAGGGCGTGGGAATACGCGTTTTGCTACGCCTGCAAATCCAGCACCGGAGCTTTCAGAAAATGGAGAGCCAGGTAAAGAGAGAAATGTAATTCTTGAATTAAAAGTATTAGCCGATGTAGGATTAGTTGGTTTTCCAAGTGTTGGAAAGTCAACGTTATTATCCGTAACGTCTGCTGCAAAGCCAAAAATTGCTGAATATCATTTTACAACAATTAATCCGAATTTAGGAGTAGTTGAAACAGAAGACAATCGCAGTTTTGTTATGGCAGATTTACCGGGGTTAATCGAAGGTGCACATGAAGGCGTAGGATTAGGTCATCAATTTTTACGTCACATTGAACGTACCCGCGTTATTGTCCATGTAATCGATATGTCAGGTTTAGAAGGCCGTGATCCATATGAAGATTACTTAACCATTAATGAAGAGCTGCGTCAGTATAATATGCGTTTAACAGAACGTCCGCAAGTAGTAGTAGCAAATAAAATGGACATCCCGCAAGCTGAAGAGAATTTAGCTGTATTCAAAGAAAAAGTAGGAGACGAAGTAAAAGTCTTTCCAATTTCTGCAGCAACACGTGATGGAATCCGTGAACTGTTATTTACAGTCGCTGATCTTGTAGAAACTACGCCGGAGTTTCCACTGCAAGAAGAGGAAGACCTATCTATGCACCGCGTACTTTACAAACATGAGAAAAAAGAAGTGGAATTTGTTATTACGCGTGATAGCGATGGTTCATACGTATTAAGCGGGGAAAAAATTGAAAAATTATTCAAGATGACTGACTTCTCACGTGAAGAATCAGTTCGTCGATTTGCGCGCCAGCTTCGCGGCATGGGCGTCGATGAAGCCCTTCGTGAACGCGGAGCAAAAGATGGCGATATTGTAAAGCTGTTTGAATATGAATTTGAATTTATTGACTAATTGTTGTTCATAGGATAAGGGGAGGGGCTTTACTTGCATAAGAGCGATAAGCAATTTTATTTAGTTCGCGAAGATGTATTACCAGAAGCGATGAAAAAAACATTGGATGCGAAGCTGTTAATTGAGCGGGGAAAAGCTGAGTCGGTAGCAGATGCTGTACAAGCCGTAGATTTGAGTCGCAGTGCTTTTTATAAGTACCGCGACACGGTCTTTCCATTTCAAACGGTTGTCAAACAGCGCATTATCTCACTATTTTTTCATATTGAAGATCGATCAGGAACTTTATCACATTTATTGAGTACGGTTGCATCATCCGGATGCAATGTCTTAACGATTCACCAAACCATTCCTTTACAAGGGCGTGCCAACGTAACACTTTCATTAGATACAGCAAGCATGAATGTTGAATTAAATGAAATGCTGCGAAGACTAAAAAGCTTAGAGTTTGTAGATAAAGTGGACGTGCTTGGTTCAGGGGCATAATGGTAAACAGATATAGATAAGGAGAGGCATGATTGTGGGGAAAGTAGGATATTTAGGACCAAAGGCAACATTTACACATGTAGCCGTCCAAGGCGTATTTAAACAGCACGACCATATTCCGTACAAAACAATTCCAGCATGCATTGATGCAGTGGATAACGGAGAAATTGAGTATGGAATTGTACCGTTAGAAAATGCACTTGAAGGATCTGTAAATTTAACACTTGATTATCTTATTCATGAACGTAGGCTGCCGGTTGTTGGAGAAATTGTCCTTCCAATTCGTCAGCATTTGATGGTTCATCCATCTCGTGCAGAACAGTGGAAAAACACTGAAACGATTTATTCTCACCCTCATGCAATTGCGCAGTGTCATAAATTTTTACACGGAGAATGTACGTTAACTTCAGTTGAAGAGATGACATCAACAGCGTTTGCAGCTAAGTATGTAAGTGAACACCCTGAGCTTAATATTGGGGCCATTGCTAATGGATTAGCAGCACATGAATATGGATTACATATTGCCCGCCCGAACATTCATGATTATGATCATAATACAACAAGATTTGTTATTTTGCATAAAGATGGGGCGCAAGAGGTACCATTTTTAGCTGGAAATGGGTGCAAGACAACGTTAATGATTACACTTCCATCTGATCAGGCAGGAGCGCTTCATCAAGTGCTTTCGGCTTTCTCTTGGCGCAAGCTGAATCTGTCTAAAATTGAATCCCGTCCTATGAAAACAGGGCTTGGAAACTATTTCTTTATCGTTGATATTGAACAAAAAATGGATGAAGTATTAATACCTGGGGCTATGGCTGAACTTGAGGCACTAGGCTGTAGCGTAGTACTTTTAGGAAGCTATCCGCATACACTACTTGAAACAGAAATCCCGCTTTAAAGCGGGATTTTTTTGTTATAACAACTTTTTATTCATTTGAAACTAAGTATCCTTCCGCTTCAAGAGCTAAACAGGCAGCATTCAGTTTTTCAATTGTATCTGCTTCAATCGTATGAAGGTGAATCCCATCTGTTAGCTGAGATAAATAAGTTGCGTTTGTCTCTTGAATTTTTTCAATGAACGTTTCTACTTCTTTTCGGGTTTGAATCATAACGGAAGCCGTTAATTCACCATACACAGGGTGTTCAACGGTTACATCTTTCACGAGAACGCCGTGGTCAACAAGTAGGAGAAGTTCCTTTTCAGCATCTTCTGGCGTATGCTGACAGGCAATAATTCGCTGATGAACGGTAGCTTGAGATGGATTTTGAATATAAATATATCCTTGGCTTGTTGCGATAATGGGCTCGTTTTTAGCTTTAAGCAGCGAAATATCTTGTACAATGACTTGGCGGCTAACATTCGTTCGTTTAGAAAGGTCACTGCCTGTCATTGGTTTATTCTCTGTTTTCAACCATTCGAGAATAAGTTCTCTTCTTTCTTCTCCAAGAATTTTCTTTTGAGTTCCTGGCATCTTTAACCCCTCCTTTTACACTGTCATAAATTCTTGCTGTAATAAATGAAAAACGGATATAAGTCGATCAATATGCGTAAATGTTGAATGTTGACTGAATGAAATACGTACAAAATTCTGGGCATCCGCAGTCGATTTGCCAATCGCAAGCAAAGAAGCTAATGGTTCCTGCTGATTTACATGGCAGGCACTTCCTGTGGATATAGCAATTCCGTGACGATTACATTGTAACATAACATATTGACCCTGTATGTTTGAAAATGTCAGGCCGATAATTCCAGGAAAATGAGAGTTCGTAAGGCCTTCTACTTTAATAAAAGGAGAAAGAGGCTTTAGCTTTTCTAGTAAGTACGATTTTAAACGCTCGTAATGACTTTGAGCTGTCTGCATTTCTGCATATGCGCATTCAGCTGCCGTAGTAAAAGCAGCAATGCCGGCGGTATTAACGGTTCCAGGACGAAATCCTTTTTCATGAGTAGCTTTATGGTAAATAGGCTTCCAAGAAGAACTTGAATTCATGTATACCATTCCTACACCTTTTGGTCCGTAAATTTTATGACTAGAGACTGAGATGCTATCAGCTTTCAGTTTTTTAACGTCAATAGGAAGCTTGCCGAAAGATTGAACGCAATCACAGTGAAAGAGAATTTTTTTTTCTGATAAAAAATGGCCAATATCCTCAATAGGTTGAATCGTACCGAGCTCATGGTTGATATGCTGAATGGCTACTAGGGCAGTATCGGATCGAATAGTTTGTTTTAAATCATCTACAGATACAACTCCATTTTGATCTATGGGTACGTAAGATAACGAAAAACCTTCTTTTTCAAGCTGCTGCAATGTATGAAGCACAGAAGAATGTTCAAGCTTCGTTGTAACTAAATGTTTTCTTTCATCAGTTTTTCCTTTTAAAAGAGAATGAATAGCTAAGTAATTAGCTTCGGTCCCTCCGCTTGTAAAAAAAAGATCATTCTCTCGACAATTTATTAACAAGCTTAATTTTTTTCTGCATAGCGTAAGCAGATCTTCTGCTTGTGTTCCAAGTGTGTGAAGACTGCTGGAATTTCCGTAATAGTTTTTCGCCGCTTCAGTATATACCTCAATCGCTTCTTGTCTCATTGGCGTTGTTGCTGCATAGTCCAAATAAATCATTTTGTCCCTCCGATAAAAAACTTCTTGTCTTTCATTAAATAATATGTAAATATAGGTGTCAAGACACATGTAAATAAAGAGGTGTAAAATGTTTAAGGCGGATGTTTTAATTATTGGAAGCGGATTAGCAGCGTTTTCTGCAGCTTATGAACTGTGTCGTCATCAAAGAGTCGTGATGGTAACGAAAGGAAAAATTAACTCCAATAACTCAGTTCTTGCTCAAGGGGGAGTAGCAGCTGCTATCGGAAGTAGCGATCACTGGAGCGAACATCTTTATGATACGTTGGCTGCGGGCAATAAGCATTGCAATGAGCAAGCGGTACGCACCTTAGTGGAAGAAGGTGCGGCGGTGGTAAATGAATTGATTCACAAAGGAATGAAGTTTGATAAAAACCCAGATGGTACGCTGCATTTTGGAAAAGAAGGAGCCCATCGTATGAATCGTATTTTGCATGCCGGTGGGGATGCAACAGGACAAGCGCTGTTCGCTTTTTTGAAAAAAGAAGTACTGCCATATATTACAGTGATTGAAGACGAAATGATTCAGCATTTAGTGACTGTAGAAGGAACTTGCCGAGGTGCTATTGGACAAGATAAAAATAACAAAATTACTATATATGATGCTGACCAAACGATTATTGCCACCGGCGGAATCGGTGCTTTGTATAAGCATACATCTAACCAGCCGCTTGCGACTGGAGATGGGTTAGTGCTTGCATACAGAGCTGGAGCAAAATTAGCCGACTTAGAATTTGTTCAGTTTCATCCGACCCTTTTGCACCAAAAGGAAGCAAGAGGTCTCGTATCTGAAGCGGTTCGAGGTGAAGGTGGAGTACTGGTAAATGATCGGAATGAACGCATAATGGAAGGCGTTCATCTCTTTAAGGATTTAGCACCAAGAGATGTTGTAGCAAGAACGATTTTTAACGAAATCAAAAAAGGAAGCGCCGTATTTTTAAATATTGAAAAAGTGTCTCAGTTTGAACAAAAGTTTCCTACTATTACGGCATTGTGTAAAAAGTATAAAATTCAACTGGACAAAAAGCGAATACCTGTTACTCCTGGTGCACATTTTTTAATGGGTGGAATTGAAATAGATGCTTATGGACAAACAAGTGTTGAAGGATTATATGCGGTAGGGGAAGTTTCTTCTACAGGCGTTCATGGAGCAAATCGTCTAGCAAGCAACTCATTGTTAGAGTGTCTTGTATTTGGAAAACGGACGGGGCGACATATTTTACATAAAGCGAGAACTACATCTCGTTATAACCTTGTTCGTTACGTCTATAAAGACATGCCTAAAATACTACCTGCCACAAGAGAAATTCAGCATAAAATGATGAATTGTGTAGGAATAATTCGTCATGAAAACGAATTGGCTACCATTGTGCATGAATTCACAAATTATCTGGATGGAATATCTCTTGACCAAGAAATTATATATTCTCGGAAAGCTGCAACCATCTGCAATATGCTAACTGCAGGTCAGCTTATTGCTAAGTCCTCTCTTGCGAGAAAAGAAAGTAGAGGAGGTCATTATCGAAGTGACTTTCCGCACGAAAAGCAAGAATGGGAGAATAAGCGAATTATTCAGCAATCGTCTATTTCAACAAAACAATCATTGGCTTTATAAGCAGGGAAACCTAGAAAGAAAGGTGAAGGTAGCACAATGAACACATTAAAATTACAAAAAGTATTGCAGTCTTTTTTTATAGAAGACATTGGAGATGGAGATATAACCTGTGAAGCTATTTTTTCTCCGTATGATCAGGGAAAAGCTGTGTTTACAGCAAAGCAAACAGGTATTATCGCAGGAGTGGAATTAATTAAAGAAGGATTTTATTTAATAGATCCTAATGTGAAAGTAGATTTCGAGAAAAAAGACGGAGATGTCCTTAAGTCTGGAGATAAAATAGCTACAGTTTCAGGATCTGTTCGATCTATTTTGACCGGTGAACGGGTGATTTTAAACTTACTTCAAAGAATGAGTGGCATTGCGACGATGACGCATAAAGCAGTAGAGCTGCTTAACAGCTCACATACGCGCATATGTGATACGCGAAAAACAACGCCTGGTATGCGAATGTTAGAGAAGTACGCTGTTCGTGCTGGAGGAGGTTATAATCATCGTTTTGGGTTGTATGACGGCGTCATGTTAAAGGATAATCATATTGCCCATGCAGGATCTATCTTAGAAGCTGTTGTGAAAGTAAGGCAGCAGGTTGGACATATGGTTAAGGTGGAAGTAGAAATTGAAAGCAAAAGTCAATTGCTAGAAGCAATAGAGGCAGGAGCAGATGTCATTATGTTTGATAACTGTTCTCCAGAAGTCATTAAAGATTGGATACCACTGGTTCCCGCTCATATTATCACAGAAGCATCCGGTGGGATTACACTTGACACGCTCCATTCTTTTAGAGACAGCGGAGTGGACTATATTTCACTTGGAGCTTTAACGCATTCAGCAGGATCCATCGATATCAGCTTGGACTTACTAACAGAAAGGGGAACAGAAAATTATGAGCTTATTACAAACGCTTCAGCAGCAAACGCTACCCGCTAAATATACGGAGCTCACAGAAAATGAAATGAAGAGAAGAGTAATAGAAATTAAGAAAAAGCTTGGAAGCAAATTGTTTCTGCTCGGTCACCACTATCAAAAAGACGAAGTGTATGAATTTGCAGATGCGGTAGGAGACTCCTTACAGCTGGCTCAAATAGCAGCCGAAAATAGAGAAGCTGAGCATATTGTGTTTTGCGGCGTTCACTTCATGGCAGAAACAGCTGATATTTTAACAGATGAAAATCAAAAAGTCATTTTACCTGATATGCGAGCTGGCTGTTCAATGGCTGATATGGCCACTATTCAGCAAACAGAAAAAGCCTGGCCTGTCTTACAGGAGCTTTTCGGAGATACGATTATTCCACTTACGTATGTGAATTCTACAGCTGCAATTAAATCTTTTGTCGGCGAGCACGACGGTGCAACAGTAACATCTTCAAATGCTAAGAATATGGTGGAGTGGGCATTTTCTAAAAAAGAGCGCATTCTCTTTTTGCCGGATCAGCACTTGGGCAGAAATACAGCTCATGATTTAGGTGTTGGGCTAGATGAAATGGCCATTTGGAATCCTATTGAAGGAATGCTTGAATATGAAGGGAACATTAACAACATCAAGGTAATTCTGTGGAAAGGTCACTGTTCTGTGCACGAAAATTTTACGGTTAAAAATATTGATTATTTACGTGAGAAGCAGCCTGAGATGAATATTATTGTTCATCCCGAGTGTTCATATGAAGTGGTGCAAAAATCAGATTATGCTGGTTCTACAAAATATATTATTGATACAATTGAAAAAGCTCCTTCAGGATCCAAATGGGCCATCGGTACGGAGATGAACTTAGTAAAGCGGATTATTAAAAGCCATCCAGATAAAGAAATTGTTTCGCTTAATCCTTACATGTGTCCTTGTTTGACGATGAACCGAATTGATTTACCTCACTTGCTATGGGCTTTAGAAAGCATTGAAGAAGGAATCGAAGTGAATCAAATAAAGGTAGATGGGCATACAGCAGAAGGTGCTATCAAAGCGCTAACGAATATGCTAGAACGAGCATAAAGATTTTTAAGACAATTAAAAAGAGAAGGTCTAAAAGAAGACTTATTGACATATTGTTTGTGTTGATAAGTCTTTTTTTCTTTATCATAAAAACTTGAACCAAACTGTGGGCAAAATGAATAAAAAAATGGTTCAAGGCATATCTTGTGATGAACAAACAGAACTTACTTTGATTTTGCACATATAGATGGCAGAGACTCTACTCGGGAGGGGAATGACGTTGAAAATCCATATCGTTCAAAAAGGGGATACCCTTTGGAAAATCGCTGAAAAGTATGGGGTTAATTTTGATGAGTTAAAAAAAGCGAATTCTCAATTAAGCAATCCAGACATGATCATGCCTGGAATGAAAATTAAAGTGCCGACAAGCGGAGTGCCTGTTCAAAAAGAAGGAGCTCCTTCACCTGGTATAAAAGAAATGCCTAAGGTTCAACACCCTTATAGTGACCAATCCACTAAAGCTTATCCAGTAACGGAAATTGACGAGAGTTCAGATGAGCAAAAGTCAGCTAATCAGCCTGCTCAAACTCCGTTTATGCAACCTATAAAAGAAGCACCAATTGCACAGCCAAAGAAAGAAGCACCGATTGCTCAACCAAAAAAGGAGGCGCCGATTGCGCAGCCAAAGAAAGAAGCGCCGGTCGCACAGCCCAAAAAAGAAGCACCTATTGTGCAGCCGAAAAAAGAAATGCCCGTTGCGCCAAAACTTCCTAAATTAAAACCAATTGCACCTGAGATTGATATTAACAACTATTACACAGTTAATATGGCGATGCAGGCTCCAAAAAAAGAAGCACCAAAAGAACTGCCAAAGCACGAATCGCCAGAAAGTCCTGAGATGGAGAGTATAGAAATGCCTCCGCAAATGCCATGTTACCCAATCATGCCAATATCGCCTGTGATGCCGGGCTACGGATTTAATTACATGCCGTGTCCTCCGCCAATGTATGCACCGCAGCCGTATCCAATGCCAATGTATCAACAGGCTCCAATGTATCATCACGGTCATGAAAACGAATCGTTTGAAGAACATGCAATGGGTGCTCATATGTCCCCGATGCCGATGTATCCAATGATGCCACACAGCTGCTATGGACCGGTACAATGTTCACCTTGTCCGCCTCCATGGGGATACCAGCAGCCAGTTTATCCAGCCTATCACCAAGCGCCGATGTATCCACAAGTGCAGGGAACCATGGCAGGTGGACATTATGAAAGTTCTTCCGATGGTTTTGAAAACGCGTCTTATAACTATGGGCAGCAATATGCCCCACAGCAGCAAGGAGACTGCGGCTGCGGAGAACCAAGACCATATGATTATGCCACACAGCAGCCGTATCCACAGTATCAACAGCCGGTACCTTATGGCTTTCAAGATCCAAGGGCACTCTATCCAGCCCCATACGGCATGATTGGCGTACCGTCGTATCCTGCGTTTGACCCAAATGCATTTAGTATTCCAGAGTATGATGAGTATGACGAAGATGAGGATTGATTATTATACACGAGACGATTTTAATTTAAATCGTCTCTTTCTCTATTTGAAAAAAAAGGGTATTCAAGTTGAGACGTATCGTATGAAAAAGCCTCATGTCATCATAGCGGATACGAATAAAGGAAAAAAGGTAATAAAAGCATACAGAGACAAAAGTAAAATTGAACATGTCTATCATTTTTTATCTCAGATTCAGCAAGAGTATGCAGTTAACTTCGAAACTTACCCAGAAGGTGAACTTTATATAAAGGACCGTCATTTGTATTGGGCGATGTTGCCTTTTGTTAAGCAAGTAAAAGAGATAACATATGAAAGTTTTCAGGATCGGGAAGCAGTATTACAAGCATTGACCCGCTATCATAGAGATGTTCAGAAAAAGAAAATGGCCGTGTATACAAAGCTTCCTAAGTATGATCTTATTTTAAAGTGGAAAAAGCGGCTTTCCTCTTTTCAAGAAGCATCGCCCATATTTAGAGAATTTAATCAATTTCATGTGTATGAAGACATTGTGACTTGGGGAGAAAGAGCTTTAGTTTTAATGGAGCGTTTTAGGGACAGTCGGTTAAACTACTCCATTATTCATGGTGATGTTGCTTCACACAACTTCTTAAAAACGAACCATTTGGGTATTGTCATGATTGATTTTGATTTATCGGCTAAAGCTCCTGCTCTTTATGACTATATTCAGCTCGTCCAGCGCTTTTTACCTTATGTACAGTGGTCGATGAAAGAATTACTTCAACACCCGAAAATAAAAGAATTAAGCAAGCAGCGTTTTTTTCTTGCTTCCTTGCTGTTTCCATCAATGCTGATGAGAAACTGGAATATAAACGCCTCTTCTTTATCATGGGCAAAACGCCAAAGTTTAATGCAGCAATCAGTTGAAGAATGGTCACAGCGTACACGTTTTTATCGAGTGATTTACCAGCACTTACAAAACCTACATGACATGTAAAGAGTTTATAAACACTTCATCGAATAATAAACGGCTCGTCTTTTCATCCTAATAGTAAGCTCAGAGTAAATAGAGCTTAAATTAGGGGGCGATTATGTTGAATAGGTATGTAGCAACTTCTTTAGCTTTTGCATGTATGATGGGACTTGGCGCTTGCAATAACAAAGACCAAGGTATGGAACAGCGCTATACAGATACGACACAGCCTGTTGGTTATCATACAAATGAAAAAGCAAATGAACATCGCATAGATAATCCGGAAGGTCCAATGACTGAAGTTTTAGATGGGAATGGTACGCCTAACTATCCGTTAAACGTAAGCGATGGACGTTTTGACAATCCTACAAACCCTTATGGAAACATCAATAATACAAATGAACGTACAAATGGCATTGCTAATATGTATTATGGTGAAGATTATCCACGAGATTTTACAGAAAAAGTGGCTGATCGAGCAGCCAGTGTTAAAGGTGTAGAAAACAGCCGCGCCGTTGTCCGTGGAGATCAGCTATTAGTTGCTGTAGATCCTGCCAAAGACATAAATAACGGCCGTTTAAAACAAAACGTGCTTGATAAAGTAAAGCCTATGGCGAAGGACTATAATGTTCAAGTAAAAGTAGATCATGATGTATTTATGAATGCTCGTTCTCTTGATGATGATATTCGAAATGGAAAAGATCGAAATACGATTCAAACTAATTTTAATGGTCTGTTTGAATCAGTTGATGAGAATGTCAATCATAAACATCGTTAAATGAAGAAGCAGCTGTCTGCGAAGGACGGCTGTTTTTTTATGAGAATGCATATAAAAAAGCTGCCGTTTGAAGCCAGGCAGCTATTCCTCGAACATGTAACTATTAATTTTTCTTGTTAGAAGCAGATTTGCTTGTTGTTTTGGATTCCGCTTCTTCCTTTTGGGCGTTAGTTTCATTTTGTTTGAGGCGACCTTCTCTTTTTTTTGTATCTGCTGGTGCCGTAGCGACACTTTTAGTATTTTTTACACTTTGTGCAGAAGAGCTTGTCTTGTTAGCTTGTGTGTTTGGCTTCTCGTTGTTAGTTATCTGACTATTTTCGTATTCTGCTTCCACGTCGCTTGCTAGAGCTGCAGAAACTTGAGCGTAAGTATGATCTGTATAGTTCATCATATTCTCATATACTTCAGGATTCGCAAGTCCATCCGGTTCTACGCTTGCTTCTTCTTTCTTAATCGTTTCAGTCCATTCCTTTGTTTCTTGAATAAGTTTCTTTCCTATAATTACTTCTTCAACAATAACTGGTCTTTTGGTTACTTCTACTCGTTCTTCCATGATTGGAACACGAATAATTTCATCTTCTGTAAGTGGCCCAGCGTTATAGTCTCCGTCAATTACAGGGCGGCGTTCAATGTAAAACTCTTCTCTCGTAACAGGAACGTGTACAGTTCTTTCTTCCTCTATTACTTTTTTGTGAAGTTTTACTTCACCGACTTGGACGCGTTCTTTTAAGACATCTAATTTTTCTTCACGTAGTTGGACAGCTCTATGCTCGTTGTGTTCTGTGTAGGTTCCGTAGGCTGGCGTTTGTTCAGAGCTTACGGCATCTATTAAAATTAGTATTTTACCAGCAGCTACATCCGTTTCGCACTGGACGGCTGAGATATCCGGTATGCCCATGCGGATTAATTTTGATTTCAAGCCGTTTCCTTGTTTGAGCCCCATGCCGCCTGTCATCATGGTAAAAAAGTTGTCCATCATGACACCAGCTAATGAACTTACAGCAGGTGAACCAGCTTCAATAATTACATTGGTATCGTGACTTATTTGAAATGTATTGCTTTTACTGTTGGAAATAACCATAATATCTGTTTCTCGATAACCTTGACGTTTTAAATTGTGGATAACATCCAAAGCTTCTTTCTCTGAAAAAAAAGTTCCGACTACACGTTTATTCATTTTCATTGCTTCAGCTCCCTTTTTTATGAAAATAGATAATAGAAGTCCTTACAATTACTTCCACTATGTACATACCCGGCAAAAATTTAATTAAAACGTTCAAGAGGAAATTTTACAAACAGTATGTAAATGTAACAAATACTCCATGTTTTCTTCACATAGCGTTTTGAAAGGGATCTGCTTAATAAAATAAGAGGATAAAAGAAAATAAGTAGGTCAAACTATTAGTGTAGATTTTTACAAAACCTTTTTAGATCATCCTAAAAAGAATATGATTAACGTGTGAGGTGAAGGTGAGTGAAGAAAGTCATTCATCAAGCAGCTTTTTTAATGCTAGTAAGTATTGTGCTTTGTATAATGCCGTACCGTGCAGATGCGAATGAGAGGGAGCCGATGACATTATTTCTTGAGCGTGTATATGTAGATGGAGTCGTAAGTCAAGAGATGATTAAAAGTCCTTCTATGACTAAAAAACAATTAATGAAAAAATATAAAAATTGGCGACTGCTTAAAGAAACGGATCAAGAGTTAGTTTTTAGAACAAGTATAGATGATATTTCACCTATTTTAAAAGAGAACGGCTACGTAGGGCTTTCTGTTAACGGTATCCTTTCAGCATTTGAGGGCAAACCAGCTTCATCACAGCACATTATCCAATCGTTTTTTCAAATTGATATCCAAAGGCTTGAAAGCTATCAGCATGAACAATTAAAGAAAGGTATTCGCGTTCAATCAAAAGATGAATACCTTTCCCTCATTAACTTCTATAAAATTTATCAGCTTCAGCAGCGGCCGCTTTCCATCAAGCAGCCGTTTTTTAGTATGGTAAAATAATTATTGAATGCAACATTCTAAATTGCTTCTATTTGCTTTTGACGATATGTTAAAATGGTATTCAGCAGTCTAATATTGTATATACCTTAAAAGGTCATTCACTAATAAAAGTGGGCGGTTCTATCTTTTACAGCTATTTTAAAAATAGATAGACAAAGATGAAAAGAGGCACACGTTGTCTTGAACGTCTTTTTAAACAGCAACTTCAAAGGAAAATAGAGAACGATGCGGGCAGGATTCTTCGTAGGTAAGGTTGAAGGTCACTGCCCGCGCGTACGTGATTAAGGAGAGAGCTTATTGTTTGATTATATCAAAGGCCCTGTTACATATATAAATCCTGAGTATGTAGTAATTGAAAACACCGGAATAGGCTATCAAGTTTTTACGCCGAATCCATATGTGTTTTCAATTGATGAACAACCAAAGACAATTTACACTTACCAATACGTAAGAGAAGACGTAATTGCACTTTACGGGTTTGCTTCGAGAGAACAAAAGGATTTATTTATGAAGTTAATTAGCGTGTCAGGAATCGGCCCAAAAGGTGGTTTAGCTATTTTAGCTTCAGGCAATCCAGCGCAGGTTGTCCAAGCCATAGAGGAGGAAGACGAGAAGTTTTTAGTTAAGTTTCCGGGAGTAGGTAAAAAAACAGCTCGACAGATGATTCTAGACTTAAAAGGAAAGCTGCATGATATTGTACCAGATGCCGTTCCTTCTTTATTTGCAGATTTGGACGCACAAGAAGTCAAATCCCAAAGTTCAGAAGCACTTGATGAAGCGATTGAAGCACTTAAAGTATTAGGTTATGCAGAAAGAGAAATCAAAAAAATTGTTCCGGCTTTAATGAAGGAAACGATGACAACGGATCAATATATTAAAGAAGCGCTAAAACGATTATTGAAACAATAAGTAAGGGAGGAGTACAATGGACGATCGTATTGTAACGGGAGATGTTCTTGGTGAAGAAGAAATCATCGAGCAAAGTTTGCGGCCGCAAACCTTACAGCAATATATCGGTCAGCATAAAGTAAAATCCCATCTTGACATTTTTATTAAAGCTGCCAAAATGCGAAGCGAAACGTTAGATCACGTGCTCTTATATGGTCCTCCAGGACTGGGTAAAACAACTCTTGCTACTATTATCGCTAATGAAATGGGCGTACAAATCCGAACGACCTCAGGGCCAGCCATTGAGCGTCCAGGCGACTTAGCCGCAGTTTTAACCAGCTTAGAGCCTGGAGATGTGCTTTTTATTGATGAAATTCATCGATTAAATCGATCGGTTGAAGAAGTACTATACCCAGCAATGGAAGATTTCTGTTTGGATATTGTGATTGGAAAAGGACCGAGTGCACGTTCCGTCCGTCTGGATTTGCCTCCGTTTACGCTAGTAGGTGCAACGACAAGAGCAGGGCTTTTATCTTCTCCTTTGCGTGATCGCTTCGGCGTTTTAAGCCGTTTAGAATATTATCAAGAAGAAGATCTTGCTTCGATAGTAGAAAGAACAGCAGCTATATTAGATGTAGAGATTGATCAGAAAGCTACATTTGAGATGGCTAGGCGCGCTAGGGGAACACCGCGTATTGCGAATCGCTTGCTTCGAAGAGTAAGAGATTTTGCCCAGGTCAAAGGAGACGGAGCCATAACTGAAAGCCTTGCTACCGAAGCATTAGAAATGTTGCAGGTGGACCGTTTAGGTCTTGATCATATTGACCATAAATTATTAAGAGGGATTATCGAAAAATTTAGAGGCGGACCTGTAGGGTTAGACACAATATCAGCTACTATTGGTGAAGAGTCTCACACAATTGAAGACGTATACGAGCCGTACCTATTGCAAATTGGCTTTTTGCAGCGAACGCCGCGAGGACGAATTGTGACTCCTTTGGTTTATGATCATTTTCAGCTGGAGGTGCCTGATCAGTGAATGAGATGCCTAAAATGCTTATTGTTTTAGGGAGCATTTTAGTAGTAATTGGACTGTTATGGCAGTTCGTTGGCAAGCTTCCTGGTGATATTTTCATTAAAAAAGGAAATACAACCTTTTATTTTCCAATTGTGACATGTGTTTTAGTAAGCATTGTGTTATCACTTATTTTTTATGTAATTGGCAGATTTAAATAATTAAGTAGAAACAGGTGAACATTTTGAAAGTAGATTTATTTGATTTTCATTTACCAGAAGAATTGATTGCGCAAACACCGCTTGAACAGCGAGATGCGTCAAGACTCATGGTGTTAAACAAAGAAATAGGAAGTGTGAAGCATCATATGTTTCATGATCTTCTTGATTATGTGCAAGAAGGAGATTGTTTAGTGTTAAACGACACGCGTGTTCTTCCTGCACGATTATTTGGGACAAAAGAAGATACAGGTGCTAATATTGAAGTATTGCTTTTAAAACAAACACAGGGCGATACGTGGGAGACGCTGGTAAAACCGGCTAAACGAGTAAAAGAAGGCACGGTTATTTCGTTTGGGGACGGACGTCTGACAGCTGTATGTAAAAAAACGAGTGATCAAGGCGGACGTTTGTTAGAATTCCACTATGAGGGTATCTTTTATGAGGTGCTTGAACAGTTAGGAGAAATGCCGCTACCGCCTTATATTAAAGAACGCTTGGATGATCAAGAGCGCTATCAAACGGTTTTTGCTCGCGAACAAGGCTCCGCAGCAGCACCAACAGCAGGTCTTCACTTTACAAAAGAGATGCTAGAACAGTTAAAAACAAAAGGTGTGCATATTGCATTTTTAACGCTTCATGTTGGATTGGGTACATTCCGTCCAGTCAGCGTTGACGACTTAGAAGAGCACGATATGCACTCAGAGTTTTATCAAGTGAGTGAAGGAACCGCTGCTTTACTAAACAGCGTACGCGAAAAAGGCGGTCGCATTATTTCAGTAGGTACAACTTCTACCCGTACTCTTGAAACAATTGCAACTGAGCATAACGGCAAATTTGTTGCTTCTTCAGGCTGGACGAATATTTTTATTTTTCCAGGGTATGAATTCAAAGCAATTGATGGAATGATTACAAACTTCCATCTTCCAAAATCTACGCTTATTATGCTTGTAAGTGCCTTAGCAGGAAGAGAAAACGTGATTTCTGCCTATGAACAAGCTGTAGCAGAGAAGTACCGCTTTTTCAGCTTCGGCGACGCAATGCTAATTTTGTAATTTAACATGAAAGGAATACATCAATGACAGCAATTCGTTACGAACATATAAAAACTTGTAAACAAACAGGAGCTCGTTTAGGTATTGTCCATACGCCTCATGGCTCATTTGAAACGCCTATTTTTATGCCAGTAGGCACATTAGCTACAGTAAAAACAATGTCTCCGGAAGATTTAAAAGCAATGGGTGCAGGCATTATTTTAAGTAATACGTATCATTTATGGCTTCGTCCAGGTCATGAAATTGTCAAAAAAGCGGGAGGCCTTCATAAATTTATGAACTGGGATCGTCCTATCTTAACGGATTCAGGCGGCTTCCAAGTTTTTAGTTTAAGTGATTTGCGCCGTATTGAAGAAGAAGGCGTTCATTTCCGCAACCATTTGAATGGAGACAAGCTCTTTTTATCTCCAGAAAAAGCGATGGACATTCAAAATGCACTTGGGTCTGATATTATGATGGCATTTGATGAATGCCCTCCTTATCCTGCAGAATATGACTACTTAAAACGTTCAGTGGAGCGCACAAGCCGCTGGGCAGAACGATGCCTTGAGGCTCATAGCCGTCCTCAAGATCAAGGTCTTTTTGGAATTGTTCAAGGTGGAGAGTTTGAAGATTTACGCCGTCAAAGTGCAGCTGACTTAGTTTCAATGGACTTTCCAGGTTATGCTGTTGGAGGCCTATCAGTTGGAGAACCAAAAGATGTGATGAATCGTGTGCTTGAGTTTACGACTCCATACTTACCAACTGACAAACCTCGTTATTTAATGGGAGTAGGATCACCTGACTCATTAATTGATGGAGCAATTCGTGGGATTGATATGTTTGATTGCGTATTACCAACGCGTATTGCACGTAACGGAACGCTTATGACAAGCGAAGGTCGTCTTGTTGTTAAAAATGCAAAATATGCCGAAGACTTCGGTCCGATTGATCCAAACTGTGATTGCTACACATGTCAAAATTATTCAAGAGCGTATATTCGCCACTTAATTCGCTGTAATGAAACGTTTGGAATTCGTTTAACATCTTACCATAACTTATATTTTCTGCTAAACTTAATGGAGCAAGTCCGTGAAGCCATTCGCGAAGACCGACTTGGCGATTTCCGTGATGAGTTCTTTGAAAAATATGGGTTTAACGGTCCAGACGCAAAGAATTTCTAGGTCACTACAGGAATTTTCATCAAATTTATGAATGAGTACCTGTTGATAATATAAATAAAAGGAGGAGTTTTCATGGGTGTTTTACAAAATATTTGGCCATTACTTCTAATGTTTGTCATTTTCTATTTCTTGTTAATCCGTCCACAGCAAAAACGTCAAAAAAACGTACAGCAAATGCAATCAGCACTTAAAAAAGGTGATAAGATTGTTACAATTGGCGGAATGCACGGCTTGGTAGACGCAATCGATGAGTCACAAGTTGTAGTTCGCAGCACTGACGGTTCAAAATTAACGTTTGACCGCAATGCTATTCGTGAAGTAAGAAGCGTAGATTAATAAAAAAACGTCACGTACATGTACGTGACGTTTTTTTATGCTTCTCGTGAACCGGCAATGTTCACACCAACAATTCCTCCGAGAATAGCGACTCCAATAAATCCAGCGTGAAATAAAAGCTGTTGTGCAGAGAAAAGATGGCTATAGCCGAGGAATTGTAGCAAAAACATCAAAAACGAATAGGAAAGGCCAGTTGCGCCTCCTACAAAAAGTCCCTTTGAACCGTTTCTTCCTCCCGCGATAAATCCTCCGATAAACAGTGTAATAAAGGAGAGAATCAGTAAAAATAAACGTACCGACTGTTCTTCAAGTGATGTGAATTTTAAAATAAGCGAAAAGATAATACTAATTACTAAACCCATAACTAAGATTGTTGCCACTCCCGCAAATACAGCGTTGCTCATTCGTTTTGCACCCAACTTGTTTCCCCCTCATGAAATGAAAAGATAGGTGAATCCTTAGTACGAGCATATTCGAGAGGACTTCAAAATAGACGCATAAAAGTAAGGCTATTTTAAAATAAATAGTACAAACTACAAGGGAATACATAAAGGAGGTCTTTGCAGTGGAGTTGTTCATCATGGTTGCGCGAACCGTTCTTTTATACGTAGTCGTTTTAATTATTTTTCGCGTTATGGGTAAAAGGGAAATAGGAGAGCTGAGCATTTTGGATTTAGTTGTTTTTATTATGATTGCTGAAATGGCAGTAATGGCTATTGAAAACCCAAAAGATCCTTTACTGTATTCAATTCTTCCGATGGTAACGCTTCTTATTATTCAAATCGGCTTAGCTATATGGTCTCTCAAAAGCAATCGAATGCGGAATTTTATTGATGGAAAACCTAGTATTATTATTGAAAATGGAAAGATAAATGAACATGAAATGAAAAGGCAGCGATATAACTTCAATGACTTGCTCGTGCAGCTGCGAGATAAAAATGTAAAAAATGTAGCTGATGTTGAATTTGCCATTTTAGAATCTTCAGGAAAGCTATCCGTGTTTGAAAAAGATCAGCAAACAGATGAAAAAGGCAATTTAAATTTGCCTTTTATCATTGACGGTGTTATTCAAGAAGAGCATTTATTGCATGAACACAAAACAGTGGAATGGTTAAAACAAGAGATGTCAAAACTTGGGTATTCAAACTTAGACAAAATTTCATATTGCAGCTATGATAACGGAAATTTTTTTGTGGATTTAGTAGATGTGAAACAATAAAACGCGGAGCGCTCCGCGTTTTATTTTCGTTTAAAATAACGTAAAACGGAAAAACGATTTAATTCTTCCTTTGTTATCAGTCTAAAAAGCAGCAAAAACAGTACATATATAAAGCTTGTAAGAGCAATTGATAAAATGGTTCGTAAGCTTAAAGGGAGGGAAGTGAAAAGGTTCATATAAGCAAAGTGTCCGATAAAACCTGATATTCCCATTACAGCAAAGCTGCGAAGATATTCAAATATATGAAGCTTATACGTGATTTTTTTCATGACTGTAGACAGGTGTAAAAGAGTGACAAGCATCATTCCAACAACGATTGCAAGGCCAGCTCCCATAATGCCTAGATTGGGCTGAGTTGCGAGTAAGAAGATAAGAGATGTTTTGACTGCTGCTCCTATAAAACTGTTAATCATGGCGGCTTTTGCAAGGTCTAGCGCCTGCAGAACAGCTTGAAGAGGCCCTTGGAAATAATAAAAGATAAAAAAAGGCGCCATTACTTTAACAAAAATAGCTGCTTTGTCAGAACCATACATCAATTCCATCACTGGATTAGCAAATACATAGAGAACCACAACGGCCAGTCCGCCTGTTACAAACGACAAGCGGAGAGCTTGATGAAGCCGATATTCGATTTGTTTCATTTGATTCTGTGCAAGAGATTCACTAATTGCCGGAACTAAGGAAGTGGACAAAGACACCGTTACGAAAGAAGGCAGCATCAGAAGAGGGAGTGCAAAGCCTGTTAATTCTCCGTACTGCTTCGTTGCTACAGCCGTCGCTACTCCTGCAATTGCTAAACTTTGAGCTACTACAATCGGTTCTAAAAACCAAGAGATTGAACCAATCATGCGGCTTCCTGTTGTAGGAAGAGCGATTCGCATTAAGTCAAAGAACGTATCTTTGCCTGCATGTAAAGAAGCAAAAAATTTTCGTCTTACCGTGATTTTCTTTTTTCGCTTGAACATAAATACCATATAAAACAGTGAAGCCAACTCTCCAAATACGGAAGATAGCATAGCGCCAGCAGCAGCGTACTGAATTCCATAAGGTAAAAACGCTTTTGTACATACGGCAATTAACGTAATGCGCACCACTTGTTCGATAATTTGAGAATAAGCAGCAGGTTTCATTTGCTGCTTTCCTTGAAAATATCCGCGGATGACAGACGAAACGGCGATAATCGGAATGACTGGAATAATCGCGAGCAGCGGATAGATAGTACGTGAATCTGTAAAGAAGGTTTTTGCTACAACGGGAGCGAATAATATTAGTCCGAGCGTAAATAACACGCTCAGCGTACACGTAATACTTAAAGAGACGACCAGTATTTTTTTTATTTTATGCCTGTCACCTAAAGCTTCTGCTTCTGCCACTAACTTTGAAATGGCAACCGGTAGCCCAAGCTGTGTTAAGGTGATTACTAATACCAGCGTGGGGACCGCCATCATATAAAGTCCCACACCTTCGTCTCCAATCATTCGCGCCACCACAATTCGATTGACAAACCCGAGTACACGTGTAATTAAACCAGCAATTATTAAAATAATAGTTCCCTGTAAAAATTTAGACATATACTCACTGCTTTCTGGAGGTTTATACAGTGAATATATGCGCTGTCAGTGTCCAAGCATGACAAGTATTCCTCATACGAGAAAGAAATTTTATGGAAAATGTCAAATGGAAAGGAGGATCGATATGACGCATCCATTTATTTCAGCTTCGAAAGAACTTATACAGCCTGTCGTATCCAGCAAAATGGAAGAGTTTCATATGCTTGGATATGAAGAAGTAACGGAGAATGATTTATTGAGTTATTTAGAGATGAAAAAATGGAAAAAAGAAAAGGAGCTATCTCTTCACCAAGTTGTAAATGATATTTTATCTGTTAAGATCACACAGGTGATGAGCTATGTAACCATTGAATCTTATAAATCCGATATGTTCTCCAGTGTTAATAATGGAGAAGACTGGAAAGAATTATTAAAGTAAAGTTTGTAAAATACATGTTTTAAAATTTGATAAGGTCTTTATTTGACAGGCATTAGGTTATGAATGATAATTAGATTGGTCATTTATCTATTGTTATCATTTCATGTTTTTACATAAGAAGGAGGATTTTCTGTCGATGGTTAAAAGAGGACGCATCGTTGCCTTTTTCCTCTTAGTACTGCTTGTGTTTAGTACAATCGGAACAACGATGACTGGAATTACAAAAGATATTAAACTTGGCCTCGACCTTCAAGGTGGATTTGAAATTTTATATAAGGTCAGTCCAGCTAAAAAAGGCGATGTCATTGACAAAAAGGCACTTAACAGCACGGTTGAAGCGCTTCGTCAACGTGTCGATGTATTGGGAGTTAGTGAGCCCAGCATTCAAATTGAAGGAAACGACCGCATCCGCGTTCAGCTAGCCGGTGTCACTAATCAAAAGCAAGCCAGAGAGCTGTTATCAACTCAAGCAAACTTAACGTTCCGCGACGTGAACGACAAAGTGCTGATGGATGGTACAGACTTAGCGCAAGGCGGAGCAAAACAATCGTTTGACCAAAGCAACCAGCCTAGCGTCTCATTAAAGTTAAAAAATGCGAAAAAATTTGAAAAGATTACGCGAGAGCTTTCTCAAAAAACAGCACCTAATAATTTAATTGTCATTTGGCTGGATTATGAAGAAGGAAAAGACTCGTACCAAAAAGAAGCGGCAAAACAAAATCCAAAGTATTTGTCTGCAGCATCTGTTAACAGCGTGTTAACACAGCCAGATGTTGAAATTTCAGGTGGAAACTTCACCGTAAAAAGCGCAACGCAGCTAGCAGAATTGCTAAATGCCGGGTCGCTGCCAGTTAAATTAGATGAGCTATACTCTACATCCGTTGGAGCTCAGTTTGGAGAAGAAGCTCTTCACACGACTATATTAGCGGGTATTATCGGCATCGGAATCATTTTCCTTTACATGCTGTTTTTCTACCGTTTACCAGGGCTTATTGCCATTATTACACTCAGCTTTTATGTGTACTTAAACTTAGTTGTATTTGACTGGATGCACGTGGTTATGACGCTTCCGGGTATTGCGGCTCTTATTCTCGGTGTAGGTATGGCAGTAGATGCAAATATTATTACCTACGAGCGGATTAAAGATGAACTCAAAACAGGAAGGTCTGTTATATCGGCTTACCGGGCAGGAAATCGTCGCTCCCTGGCGACCATTTTTGATGCTAATATTACAACGATGTTAGCGGCTCTTGTATTGTTCTTTTACGGTACAAGCTCAGTAAAAGGATTTGCCACAACATTAATGATCGGGATTGTGCTAAGTTTTGTTACAGCCGTATACGGTACCCGTTTATTAATGAGCCTTTTAGTAAACAGCCGCTGGTTTGATAAAAAACCAGGCTACTTTGGGGTGAAAAAAGAACAAATTCACGATTTAAGCAAAGACGATGGCACAACTGTTTTACCTACACGTTGGGATAAAATTGACTTTGTTAAATACCGTAAAGCGTTCTTCACGTTCTCAAGCGTGCTGGTCATTATTGGTATTATCTCAGTTGCTGTGTTAAGGCTGAATCTCGGTATTGACTTTACGAGCGGAACTCGCATAGAGATTCCAGCAAATCATACCGTTACGCAGGCTGAAATACAGCGGGAAATGAAGTCTCTTGATATTAAAACGGATGACGTAGTTATTACAGGAAAAAGTAATGATACGGGTGTTGTACGTGTAGTTGGAGTCTTGGATAAAAAAGAAATCGCAAATTTAAAAGATCACTTTAAAGACAAATACGGTTCTGAACCAAATGTAAGCACCGTTTCACCGACAGTTGGAAAAGAACTGGCAAAAAATGCGATGCTTGCAATCCTGATTGCTTCAATTGGAATTATCATTTATGTAACGATTCGATTTGAGTTCTACATGGCGCTTGCAGCCGTGCTTGCTCTGTTACATGATGCGTTCTTTATCGTTACTGTCTTTAGCTTAACTAGATTAGAAGTTGATTTAACCTTCATTGCCGCTATCCTGACAATTGTTGGTTACTCAATCAACGATACGATAGTTACGTTTGACCGCATTCGTGAAAATATGCAGAAATTTAAATCTAAAACGTTTGACGACTTGGCGTTTATCGTAAATCTAAGTTTACGCGAAACGTTTACTCGTTCGATGAATACCGTGTTAACAGTTGTAATTGCAGTTGTAGCCCTTCTTCTATTCGGAAGTGAATCAATTCAAAACTTCTCAATTGCTCTGTTAGTAGGTTTAATTCTTGGTGCATATTCCTCTGTTTTTATTGCTGCTCAGCTATGGCTTGTGTGGAAAGGGAAACAGTTGAAGCGCGAAGAACAAAAAGAAGTAGAGAGCAAGTAATTCAAAAACGTGCGAAGTTTTCGCACGTTTTTTTGTGCGTAAAAAAACAAGGCAGACTGTCAGAAAAATGTGCTTATTTTCTTTCATTGCTCCATTTCATCCACTCTAGTATAATAATGTGGGTTAAGGGGTGAAGAGACATGTTACAGTCAAAAAAACGTTGGAATGTTCGACAATGTGATGAACAACTTGTTAATGAATTTGTAGAAAACCTCAATATTACACCTCTAGTAGCTTCGTTATTACTTAATAGAGGCATGACAACAGTAGAAGCGGCACGTGAGTTTTTACACGTGGATGCACAAACGTTCCACGATCCGTTTTTATTGCACGATATGGACAAAGCAGTAGCTCGTATTCAACAAGCAATTGATCATGATGAAAAAATTATGATATATGGAGATTACGATGCGGACGGTGTCAGCAGTACTTCTGTTATGTTAGCTGCTTTACAGCAGCTCGGCGCTGATGCCGATTTTTATATTCCTAATCGCTTTACAGAAGGTTATGGGCCGAATAAGGCAGCATTTGATAAAATAAACGCAGGCGGCTATCAGCTGGTGATTACGGTAGACACAGGTATTTCGGCAGTCGAAGAAACGGCGTATGCACGTGAATTAGATTTTGATTTAATTATTACTGATCACCACGAGCCGGGGCCGGTTTTACCGGATGCTTATGCAATTATTCATCCAAAGCTACCGGGAAGTACATATCCATTTAAAGAACTAGCAGGTGTAGGTGTTGCTTTTAAACTCGCTCATGCGCTGTTAGGGGAGCTTCCGGAACATTTACTAGAACTAGCGGTAATTGGGACGATTGCTGATTTAGTTCCTTTAGTTGATGAAAACCGCTTAATTGCTCGCAAAGGTCTTGACTATCTCAAGTTTACGAAGCGCACTGGAATTGAGGCTTTGCTGAGTGTATGTGGAGTAAAACGTGAAGAAATTAATGAAGATACAATTGGATTTGCGATGGCTCCGCGTATTAATGCAGTAGGACGTCTTCAAGATGCCGACCCAGCTGTTCATTTGCTTATGACAACAAATGCTGATGAGGCAAAAGTTCTGGCTAAGGAAATTGATGCGTTAAATAAGGAAAGGCAGCAAATCGTGAACGATATTACGGAAGAAGCCGTTGAATTTGTTGAGAATATGTATCCTCCGGATGAAAACAGCGTTCTTATTGTAGAGGGAGAAGGATGGAATGCAGGAGTTGTTGGAATCGTCGCTTCTAGGCTCGTAGAAAAATTCTACAGACCAACAATTGTGCTAAGTATTGATTCAGAAAACCATCTTGCTAAAGGTTCAGCAAGAAGTATCGAAGGATTTGATTTATTCGCGAACTTATCTAAATGTCGTGATATTCTTCCCCATTTTGGGGGGCACCCAATGGCAGCTGGCATGACATTAAACAGCGATGATGTAGAAGAGCTGCGCAGACGTCTAAATGAACAAGCAAGCAACATGTTGACCGAGCAGGATTTTATTCCAATCACATCAGTTGATACAGTATGCACCACAGAGGAAATTACGCTCGAAAACATAGAACAAATGAGTGCTCTTGCTCCATTTGGTATGCATAATCCCAAGCCAAAGGTGCTCGTTAAAGATGTTCATACAACATCTATGCGGAAAATTGGTGCCAATAAAAATCATTTAAAACTCGTATTTGAAGACAGCGGTATATCGGTTGATGCAGTAGGGTTTGGGTTAGGCTATATATTAGATGAAGTATCTCCTATAGCTAAGGTGTCATTAGTGGGTGAACTATCTATTAATGAGTGGAACAATATGCGCAAGCCGCAGCTTATGGTAGAAGATATTTCTGTAAATGAATGGCAGATGTTTGATTATCGCAGCGCATTTGATGTTAAACGTTTCTTTGAGCAGGTATTTACCGACCAAATGAAAGTTGTTGCTTTTCATGCTTCAACAATTGAGAAATACAAGTCGTTACTGCCGATGGAGCATGTTGTTCTTATTCAGAGTGAAGAGCAGGCAAAAGCATGTATGTTTGCAGGGGAACAAATTGTTTTATTAGATTTGCCTCCTTCACAGGAATGGCTTGAATGTTTGTTTGTCCAAGGTATCCCTTCTAGAATATACGCTATTTTCTTAACAGAAGAAGATCATTATTTTGATACAATTCCAACTCGCGATCATTTTAAATGGTTTTATGGCTTTTTAGCGAAGAAAGGTCCTTTTGATTTAAAACGTTACAAAGAAGATTTAGCCATTCATAAGGGCTGGTCGAAAGAAACGATTGATTTTATGGCAAAGGTGTTTTTTGAGTTAGAATTTGTTACAATAAACAATGGCTTAATTTCGTTAGTGAAAAATTCTGCGAAACGTGATTTAATAGAATCTGCGACTTATCACCAAAAGCAGCAGCAGATTGAAATAGAAAAAAACTTTATTTATACGTCATATGTACAGCTTAAAAATCAATTCCAAGATATTTTTAAGCGTTCGATTGAATGAGGAGGCAACATTAGAATGAATTTTAAAGATTATATTACAATTGTACCTGACTGGCCAAAACCAGGTATTACATTTAAAGATATCTCAACATTAATGGATAACGGTGATGCATACCGTGCTGCAACGGATGAGATTGTAAAATATGCAAAGGATAAACAAGTTGATATTATCGTAGGGCCGGAAGCTCGTGGATTTATCGTTGGTTGTCCAGTAGCATATGCGCTGGGTATCGGTTTTGCACCTGTTCGTAAAGAAGGTAAATTACCGCGTGAAGTAATCAAAGTAGATTATGGTTTAGAATACGGTAAAGATGTATTAACGATTCACAAAGATGCAATTAAGCCAGGTCAGCGCGTGTTGATTACAGATGATTTATTAGCAACAGGCGGTACAATTGAAGCGACAATTAAGCTTGTCGAAGAATTAGGCGGAATTGTTGTTGGAGCTGCGTTCTTAATTGAACTTTCTTACCTTGATGGCCGTGACAAACTAGACGGTTATGATGTATTTACATTAATGACGTATTAAGAAGAACGATCACATAAAAAGAGTACCTGATACAGGTGCTCTTTTTTCGTTAAAAAGCGATGATACGTAAAATGGAAATGATGTAAATTTCATAAATTGGACGCAAAGGCTTTACATCCTTGGATTTTTTCAAGATAATAGTTACAATATGAATTAAAAATGCTAGTTGATAAAAGGTGATTTCATGGCAAATGAGCAAGTCCTAACAGCGGAACAGGTCATTGACAATACGAAGCGATATTTAAGTGAAGAAGATGTGGCTTTTGTACAAAAAGCATATGATTTTGCAAAAGAAGCTCACAAAGAACAATATCGCAAGTCGGGTGAACCATATATTATCCATCCGATTCAAGTCGCAGGAATTTTAGTTGATCTAGATATGGATCCAGCAACAATTGCAGCTGGGTTTCTACATGATGTGGTTGAAGATACAGAGATAACACTAAAGGATTTAGAAAAAGCTTTTAACGAAGAAGTAGCAATGTTAGTAGACGGCGTAACGAAACTAGGAAAAATTAAATATAAGTCTAAAGAAGAGCAGCAGGCTGAGAATCACCGTAAGATGTTTGTGGCAATGGCTCAGGATATTCGAGTTATACTGATCAAACTTGCGGATCGCCTTCATAACATGCGTACGCTAAAGCATTTACCACAGGAAAAGCAGCGACGCATTTCAAATGAAACGCTTGAAATTTTTGCTCCTCTTGCTCATCGTCTGGGTATTTCAAAAATTAAGTGGGAGCTTGAAGATACAGCTTTACGTTACTTAAATCCTCAGCAATATTATCGTATTGTAAATCTGATGAAGAAAAAGCGTGCGGAACGCGAGCAATATTTGGCTGAAGTTATTGATGAAGTTCGCGAGCAGGTAGATGAAGTTTCGATTAAAGTTGAAATTTCAGGACGCCCAAAACATATTTATTCTATCTATCGTAAAATGGCACTGCAAAACAAGCAGTTTAATGAAATTTACGATTTACTAGCTGTGCGCATTATTGTAAATAGCATTAAAGATTGCTATGCGGTGTTAGGAATTATTCATACGTGCTGGAAGCCAATGCCAGGACGTTTCAAAGATTATATTGCAATGCCAAAACAAAATATGTATCAATCTCTTCATACAACGGTTATCGGCCCAAAAGGTGATCCATTAGAAGTTCAA
>NZ_JBKIKC010000004.1:0-430874 GCF_046599315.1 Priestia megaterium
AGTTAATAAGTGGTCTAAAGACGTCAGTCGTTTCAGTCTTCTCCAAACTGCTATTTATGTATTTTGGTTATCTGTTCTGTTGCTGATCTATTCTTTTCCCATGGACTGGATTAGCTATAAGCTTTCAACAGCTTACCATATTACAACGCAACCTTTCCAAGGCTGGATGAAGGATCTCTTTACGGATTTTTGGGTAAACTATGCGACTATGTTTTTAGTGATTGCTGTATTATATGCTTTAATTCGTAAGTTTTCAAAAAGATGGTGGCTGTATGCATGGCTAGTATCTATTCCATTTACACTATTTTTGACGTTTATTCAACCAGTGGTTATTGATCCGTTATATAACGATTTTTATCCATTAAAGAATAAAGAGTTAGAGACGAAAATTTTACATTTAGCAGATGAGGCTCATATACCTGCTAAGCATGTGTATGAAGTAAACATGTCTGAAAAAACCAACTCTCTCAATGCATATGTGACGGGAATAGGTTCTAATTCAAGAATTGTGTTATGGGATACCACCCTTAATAAATTAACGGAACGTGAAATTTTGTTTATCATGGCGCACGAAATGGGTCATTATGTAAAGAAACATATTTATGTGGGAATTGCTTCAGCTTTAGTATTATCAATCGTAGGCTTATGGTTAACGAAGCACTTAGCTCGCTTTGTTATTAAGCGATGGGGAAAAGCATTAAAAATTACTTCTCTTAGTGATTTAAATTCATTGCCGCTTATTCTACTTCTTTTTTCTGTTCTTACATTTGCCGTAAGTCCTTTAACAAATATGCAGTCGCGTCATCATGAACTTCAATCTGACACGTACGCGATGGACCTAACGGGAGATAAACAAGCTGCTATTAAAACGTTTCAGGACTTAACAAAATCAGGATTATCTCAGGTGAATCCGCCGTATTTAGTGAAGATTTTCCGATACGGCCACCCAACAATACTAGAAAGAATTTCATTTGTTGAGAAGTATGAAAGAAATGAATAAGTGATATAAGAAAAAGTAAAGGATATATGAAGCCTTTTGTACGTAGGTATTAGTAGAAAAGCCTCCTTGCGAGTAGGAAAAAAATTCTAAAAGGAGGTTTCATTTCCGAAAGTACTGTTATATAATAATGTATGTAAAATAAAAACTGTTTTATAACAATAGGGAGGAATAGTTAGTTTTGATTGAAAAGATAGCAGTCAAAACTCTCAACGTATATTCACCTCAGTGAAGTCTTACTACATGTCCTTCAACAATTTATTTATTTCATCTGCGTTCTTACTAATATTATGATCAACTGCTAATTTATTTCATCATGAAACAGGCATATTCTAACTGCTGCGTTTTATATTTTTATGAATATAGAATTTAAAATTCATTAGGGGGTATAAGAAATGAAAGACATTCGTGTAAAAAACCTTGAAGAGAATTGGAAAAGCGATGAGCGTTGGAAAGGAATTGAACGTCCATATTCTGCAGAAAAAGTTATTGGGCTGAGAGGGTCCATTGATATTGAACATACGCTTGCTAGAAGAGGGGCCGAAAAGTTCTGGAACTTATTAAAAACAGAGCCATACGTCCATGCACTAGGAGCTTTAACGGGAAATCAAGCAGTACAACAGGTAAAAGCAGGGTTAAAAGCAATTTATCTCAGCGGATGGCAAGTAGCTGCAGATGCAAACCTTTCAGGAAATATGTATCCTGATCAAAGTCTATACCCAGCAAACAGCGTGCCGCATGTCGTAAAACGAATCAATCAAGCACTGCAGCGTGCTGATCAAATTCAGCACTTAGAAGGAGAAGGAGATATCGATTACTTTGCTCCAATTGTAGCAGATGCAGAAGCAGGCTTTGGAGGACAGTTAAATGTATTTGAATTAATGAAAGGAATGATCGAGTCAGGAGCATCTGCGGTACACTTTGAAGACCAATTATCATCTGAGAAAAAGTGTGGTCATCTGGGCGGCAAGGTCCTGCTGCCAACTCAGACGGCTGTAAAAAATTTAATTGCTGCTCGTTTAGCTGCCGATGTAATGGGGGTTCCGACGCTTCTGATTGCTCGTACGGATGCTGACGCCGCGGATTTAATTACAAGTGATGTTGATCCTGTAGATCGTCAGTTTATTACGGGTGAACGCACGGCTGAAGGATTTTATCGTACGAGAGCTGGAATCGATCAAGCTATTGCTCGAGGCTTAGCATATGCGCCATATGCTGACCTAGTATGGTGCGAGACATCTGAACCAAACCTAGAACAAGCACAAAGATTTGCAGATGCTATTCATGAAAAATTCCCAGGTAAAATGCTTGCTTATAACTGTTCACCATCTTTCAACTGGAAGAAAAAGTTAGATAAGAAAACGATTGAAAAATTCCAAAGAGAAATTGCAAAAATGGGCTACAAATTCCAGTTCGTTACGCTTGCTGGATTCCACGCTTTAAATCACAGCATGTTTGAGCTGGCACGAGGATATAAAGCAAGAGGAATGGCGGCTTATTCAGAGTTACAAGAAAGAGAGTTTGCTAGTGAGGTAAATGGATATACAGCTACGAGACATCAGCGTGAAGTAGGAACTGGTTATTTTGATGAAGTAGCACAAGTAGTTTCTGGTGGAACTTCATCTACAACAGCTTTAAAAGGTTCGACAGAAGAAGAGCAGTTTCAGGCGCATAAATAAAAAAATCTATGAGTGGAACGTTTGATTAATTCCGCTCATAGGAAAAATCCTAACAAAAAAGATTCTTACAGATGTAAGAATCTTTTTTATGTAGTAAATACGATTTAACAGACAGCTGTTCTTCCTGAGAAGAAAGTATCTGCCTGTTAAACGTACATATAAATTAAGTTCTTGAAATATTAAGTAGATGTTTGAAGCAGGGATTGGTACTGTGCTGATAACTCATAAAAAGCAATTTCATCACGTTGATCTAATGCCGTGTTAATGTTTGTTTCTAACAGTTCTTTTTGACGCTTAAAAAGCGATTCATCAATTACCATTTCGATATAAACATCCAACATACTCACAGTATCAATTACTTTTTTCTTGCGAGCGAGGGACTTCATCATTTCCGTGTACGATTTTTCATTGTTCATACCTCATCACCTCTGCACCCTTTTTATTATTATATAGATTAAAAGAAGAAAAAACAACTAATTTTCTAAATTTTTAGATTTTTATTTTTAGAAATGATAAAGTAAAAGGGAAACGCTACTTTCGTTTTTATCGATTGACTATTTGGTTTAAAAATGAATGCTTGGGGGCGAAGAAATTGGATCATTTAAAAAAACGTACGGTAACGATAGAGGATTTATATGAATTGAAGTCTGTGTATAATCCTCAGATTTCGCCAGATGGAAAAAGTGTAGTTTATACGATTCGAGAAACGAAAAAAATAGAAAATGCATATGAGACGCAGCTGTTTATGTTAGATCTTGAAACGAAAAAAACAAAGCAATTAACGTACTATAAAGGAAATAATCACTCTCCCGCCTGGTCCCCTGACGGCAAGTGGATTGCTTTTTTATCAGATCGCAGTCAAACTACTCAGCTCTATCTATTAGCAGTGACAGGTGGAGAAGCAGAAGCACTCACAAATCTTGAAAAAGGCGTTAATAACCTAGTATGGTCGCCTTATAGTGACGAAATTATGTTTTCTACAAAAGTAGTAGAAAAAGCTGTAAGAGTCGAACAAAATCATGAACATCCTCAGCCGTACGAAGTGGAGCGTCTGTTGTACAAATCCGATTCTAGCGGTTATTTGAAAGGTGAATATACTCAAGTTGCCGCAGTTAAACTTAAAAGTAAAGAAGTGACGTTTTTAACGGATGGTCCTTATCATCACTCTGTAGGATGCTGGGCCCCTGATGCAAACTCAATTGTATTTTGTAGCAGCCGAGGAGAGAATCCGGATTTATCCTTAACCATGGACGTGTTTATTTTGCATCGTGATAGCGGGAAATTAACATCTATTACAGCGGAAACAGGATATTTTCATCAAGTTTCGTGGTCACCAGATGGGTCATACATAGCCTACATTGGAAATGAACGTACATATGGATCGGCTTCAATGAATGACATATACATTTATCAGATCTCCAATCAAAAAACAGCTTGTATCACTGCTGATATAGACTTAGAAGTAGGAGATATGGTAGCAGGAGATTTTCACTTTGGAAGAAACACAGCGGGAATTATGTGGAGCAGCAATCAAGAATTTTATTTTATCGTAAGTGAAAAGGGTTCTGTAGGCATGTATAAAGGGAATGTGAATGGAAAGTTAGCCCCCGTGCTTATGGATAATGCTCACGTATATGGGATATCTGTTCTTCCCAATTGCGAGGAAGCGATCGTAGCAATCAGTACATTTACGCATCCCGGAGATCTTTATTCTCTAAATTTGAAAACTGAGGAATTAATAAAGCTTACAAACGTTAATGACTCATTTTTAAAGCATATGCAGCTAGCAGAAGCGGAATCTTTTTATGCGACTTCTACGGACGGTTTACACATCCACAGTTGGGCAGTAAAGGCTGTTGCCACCAACCATGTTTCTCCCACAATTTTAGAAATTCACGGAGGTCCGCATCTTATGTATGGTCATACATTTATGTTTGAATTTCAAGTACTTGCATCAAAGGGGTTCAATATCCTTTTTTCTAATCCAAGAGGCGGAAGAGGATATGGTCAATTATTTACAGATGCCGTTCGAGGAGATTACGGAGGAATGGATTATACAGACTTGATGGCAGTGACCGATGAAGCAATTAAGCGCTACTCTTATATTAATAAAGATAAACTTGGTGTAACAGGAGGAAGCTACGGAGGGTTTATGACAAACTGGATTGTAGGAAGTACGAATCGGTTTAAAGCAGCAGTGACGCAACGATCTATTTCAAATTGGACGAGTTTTTACGGTGTTAGTGATATTGGTTATTATTTTACCGAATGGGAATTAAAAGCTGATATTTATGAAAATCCGGAAAAACTTTGGAATCACTCACCGCTTCGTTTAGCAGAGAACGTTAACACACCGTTGTTAATCTTACATAGCGAACAGGATTATAGATGTCCAATTGAACAAGCTGAACAGCTTTATGTAGCACTGAAAAGAAAAAATAAAGAAGTAGAATTTATTCGTTTTCCTCAGTCTAACCATGAACTTTCTAGGAGCGGTAAGCCTAATTTACGAACAGCGAGATTAAAATATTTAACAAGCTGGTTTAAACGTCATTTAAAACAGTCTAAGTAAAAAGCGCACTCTGTTCAACCGAATATGTGCGTGTAAATAAATGCTATATGATAAACGCAAAAGGGCGGGAAAGGTAAAACGTTGTAAAACTTTTGTTTGGAAAAGGAAAGTAGTACAATAAGTGAAAAGCAGCACAGTTGTTTAAATAAGGAGAACATTCGATGGATTTTGAAACATTAAAGCATTATTTGACATTAGACGGCATACTCGAGTTATTAAAACAATATCAATCATTTGGAATCATTCCGGGACTGCTGTTGCCTATCTTAGAAGCGTTTATTCCCATCTTGCCGCTTTTTGCGTTTGTAATGGCTAATGCTGCCGCTTTTGGCTTATGGTTAGGCTTTTTAATTTCATGGGTTGGCAGCTGCGTTGGATCACTGCTGGTCTTTTGGATTTTTAGAAAATATGGACAGGCGAGATTTTTACACTTTATCAGTCGGCATGCACAAATTCGAAAGATTATGATTTGGGTAGAAAGGCACGGTTTCGGACCGTTGTTTATTATGCTTTGCTTTCCTTTTACCCCATCTTCGGCGATTAATGTAGTAGCAGGACTATCACGTGTCAGTATGGCTCAATTTATGCTTGCTGTATTAGCTGGTAAAATGGTGATGATATTTATGATGAGTTTTATTGGGGCCGACTTTGTTTCATTTGTGAAACAGCCTTTAAAAGCTGTACTTGTTTTAGTCATTATTTTTGTCTTATGGCTTGTTGGAAAACAAATTGAACGAAGATTAAATGAAAAATCTAAAGTGAAACAGTATGACAAATAGTTTGTTTATATATAACAAATAGTGATGAAAGACTGCCTTTTAATAGGCGGTCTTTTGTTATACATGCAGCCAAAGAGGGTATTGTAAACCATAGAAAGCTTTTTCTTATAGGAATACAGCAGCATTTTTGAAAGAGTTTTTAACTTTGCCTGGCCAAAGTTATTTGTCTGTTTATTCGGTTGGTAGAAAAATGCACATATGAAGGATATGTTCAGTCATCATCAATTTTTTTGTTTATCAATTATGAAAAATATGCTAAAGTAAAAGAAAAAACTGGGAATAAATTAGACGTCTATTCCTAGTTGCACCTAAGTAATGAACCCTTTGTTTTCTAGAGATATTCATGTTTTTTCTCAACATGTATTATCACCTCATGTATTTCAAAACGTTTTCTTAAAAATTGTATGAATGATTTTTGAGCTTGACTACTAAGATGTAAGTAGAGGGATCATTACTAGAAAAGCACCGAATGATCATTAAGACGTGCTTGGCGTCGTTTTGAGGAGGGGAATGCGCTACTAAGATTCAAGCGACTTGCTGATTAATCGTTGTTAGTAAGCGTCTTATAGCGCGGGTGACATGAGATTAAAAGATAAAGTGGCAATTATTACGGGTGCAGCAAATGGATTAGGGTTCGAAGCTTCTCGAATTTTCGCACAAGAGGGTGCAAAGGTCGCTATGGTTGACTACGATGTAAAAGTAGGAGAAGAACGAGCAGCTCAGCTAAAAGAAGAAGGCGGGGATGTAGCATTCTTTCAAGTAAACGTAGCGGATCGAGACAGTGTAGATGCAATGGTGGAAGAGGTAGTGAAACGCTTCTCTAAAATAGATATTTTAATTAACAACGCTGGTATTACAAGGGATGGAATGTTAACCAAATTATCAGTTGAAAATTTTCAAGCGGTAATTAACGTAAACCTTACAGGCGTTTTTCACTGTACGCAAGCAGTTGTACCGCATATGATTGCTCAGGGTAAAGGGAAAATTATTAGCACATCTTCGGTATCCGGCGTATATGGAAATGTTGGTCAAACAAACTATGCGGCGACAAAAGCTGGCGTAGTGGGAATGACAAAAACGTGGGCCAAAGAGCTGGGGCGAAAAGGAATTAATGTAAACGCTGTAGCTCCTGGATTCATTGAGACGGATATGGTAAAGGCGATGCCAGACAAAATCATTGATCAAATGAAATCCACTATTCCTTTACAAAGATTAGGTCAGCCTTCTGATATTGGTTATGCTTATCTTTATTTAGCATCTGACGAATCCAATTATATTAACGGTACAACACTCCATGTAGATGGTGGAATCATGATGTAAGAGTAGAAAATAATTTACTTTTCTAAAACTTTTCAGGGGTCATCTGACTACTGAAAAGTTTTTTTGTTTCATCCAGCATTTCACATATGTACAAAGTGGAATTTTATCTACAAGTTCAGTAAAATAATAAGGAGAGAGATAGAGAGATTTAGATAATCATTACTATAAAATTTTGATGACTGCGTCACGTGTTTGCGTGACGTTTATCCATTTTGTACTTATAACGAATCAAATCATAGAGAAGAAAAATGAAGGGGTGAGAACGTGGGGCTACAGTTTTTATTAGGACGTTCAGGAAGCGGAAAAACGGAATATCTTTTAAATAGCATGCGCCAAGAGCTGTTAGATGCTCCGCTTGGACATCCACTTATTTATATTGTACCTGAACAGATGACGTTTCAGTCGGAGTATGCGCTTGTTCAAACGCCTGGTTTAGAAGGCATGATGCGTGCTCAAGTTTATAGCTTTACACGTCTTGCATGGCGTATTCTGCAGGAAGTCGGAGGTATCAGTCGCTATCATGTGGATCAAACAGGGATTCATATGATGCTTAAGAAAATTATCGAACATCAAAAAGAAGAGCTTCGATTGTTTGCGAATTCTTCAGAGCAAGCAGGGTTTATTGAAGAATTAGAAAAAATGGTTAAAGAGTTTAAACAGTACACGGTGGATGTACCGTCTCTTGAAGCGATGAAGCAAAAGCTTCAGGCGGAAGACGAGAAGGTCCTTGCCGATAAATTACATGATTTACACCTCATTTACGGAGAATTAGAAAAACAGCTGATGACGAAATATGTAGATGGGGAGGATTATTTGAAGCTACTGAGTGAAAAAGTAGCGTCTTCTGCCTATCTTGCTCAAGCAACGATTTATGTAGATGGATTCCATCACTATACTCCTCAAGAGTTAACGGTATTAGTAGAGCTTATGAAAGTTTGTAGAGAAGTAAAAATAGCGGTTACTTCTGATTATTCATATCAAGATTTTATTCCAAATGACTTGCACTTGTTTCGATTAACGAGCGAAACGTATCAAGAAATAATGGGCCTGGCGGCTGAAAACGGAATAGAGATTCAAGAACCGAACGTATTTAACGAACAAAAGAGGCATCAAAACAGTCCAGAGCTTGCCTATTTAGAACGATTTTATGATGAACGGCCAACACCAGAATTTCAGTCAGAGCCCCAGCACATTCAGCTGCTGCCGGCTGTTAGCCGAAGAGCAGAAGTTGAAGGAATTGCAAGAGAAGTGCTGTCGCTCGTACGTGAGCATGGCTATCGCTATCGTGATATTGCTTTGATTGTTAGAAATTCAGAAGACTATCATGACTTGCTTCAAACCATTTTTCGAGATTACGAAATTCCTTACTTTATTGACCAGAAGCGCGCAATGTTTCACCATCCACTCGTTGAATTTATCCGCTCAGTCTTAGAGGTGGTAGGCGGGTCATGGCGATATGAAACGATCTTCCGAGCAGTGAAAACAGATCTTTTATTTCCTTTATCATCTGATGTGCACCAGCTCCGCGAAGAGATGGATGAATTAGAGAATTACGTACTTGCTTACGGTATTCAAGGATCTAAGTGGACGAGTAAAGAGCCATTTACCTACAGAAAATATCGTTCGCTTGAAGACATGAATCTTGGGAAAACGGACGAAGAACTTGCTTTTGAACAAAAAATAAATGAATTAAAAAATATGATTGTTCCTCCTATTTATTCGCTTCAGCAAAAATTAAAACAAGCGAAAATAGGAAAAGAAAAAGCAGAAGCGCTCTATCGTTTTTTAACCAATCTAGATATTCCACACAAAATAGAAGCGCTGCGTAATCGATGTGAAGAAGAAGGAAAGCTTCAAGAAGCAAGAGAACATGAGCAGGTATGGAAAGCAATTCTTCACTTATTTGATCAGTTTGTTGAAATGATGGGAGAAGAGAAAGTATCGATTTCTTTGTTCGCAAATTTATTTGAGACAGGGCTTGATAGCATGCAGTTTGCACTTGTTCCGCCTGCACTCGATCAAGTGGTTGTTGCAAGCTTCGAGCGTTCGCGTTTATCCCACATCAAAGCAAGCTTTGTGTTAGGTGTAAATGACGGTGTGATTCCAGCTAAACCAAAGAGCGATGGACTGTTATCTGAGAAGGAGAGAGAGCAGCTGCTTGAATCAGGTTTGTTACTGGGTCCAACTGGAAGACAAAAGCTGTTTGACGAACAATTTCTAATTTATTTAGCTCTTTCCAGCTCTTCTGAAAAACTTTATGTTTCGTATCCTCTTGCCAATGAGGAAGGGAAGACACTGCTGCCTTCGCTCGTTATTAATCGAGTAAAAGAGCTATTTCCGTTGCTGCAGGAAAAGCTGTTAATGACGGAACCTACGGATTTAGAAGAAGAAAAGCAAGTTGATTATATAACAAATCCGTTAACAAGCATCGCGCATTTAGCCAGCCAGCTGCAAGGATGGAAACGTCATTATCCGATGAGTTCCGCTTGGTGGGATGTATATAACTTTTATGTAGAAAATCCAAATTGGAAATCATACAGCGAGAGGGTACTAAGCAGCTTATTTTATAAAAATGAAGCAAAAAGGTTAACAAAGAACACGAGTCAGCGTCTGTATGGAAAACATATTCAAGCAAGCGTGTCTAGAATGGAAAAATTTGAAGCCTGTCCATATGCTCATTTTGCTTCTCACGGGCTCAAGCTTAAAGAACGAAAAGTTTTCAAATTAGCGGCTCCTGACATAGGTGAGTTATTTCACGCGGCGTTGAAGATGATTTCAGACGAACTTCGCAGCGGCCAAAAAGAATGGAAGAACTTAACGAGAAAAGACTGTCAGCAGCTTTCTACGGCTGCGGTGCATGAACTTGCTCCGCGCTTACAAAACGAAATTTTGCTGAGCTCTAATCGCCATCACTATTTAACGCATAAGCTGCAGCAAATTATTGAACGAGCATCGCTTGTGTTAAGTGAGCATGCTAAAGTCAGCGGCTTTGTTCCTGTTGGATTGGAATTAGGATTTGGACCTGGTGCGGAGCTGCCTTCTATGCAGTTTACACTGCCAAATGGCCATACGATGGAGCTTATTGGCCGAATTGACAGAGTGGACAAAGCGGAAAGCTCCAAGGGACTTTTACTGCGTATTGTAGACTACAAATCAAGCGATAAAGCATTAAACTTGGTGGAAGTGTATTATGGTTTATCTCTTCAAATTTTAGCTTATTTAGATATAGTCGTGACGTACGCTGAACAGCTTCTTCATGATAATAGAGGAGCATTGCCTGCTGGCGTTCTGTATTTCCACGTTCATAATCCAATGATCAACAGTACTAAAGCATTACAGTCCGATCAAATCGAAGCTGAAATCTTCAAGAAGTTTAAAATGAAAGGACTGCTTTTAGGAGATGAAGAAGCGGTACGGTTAATGGACGAGACGTTAGAATCAGGGCACTCACAAGTTGTATCTGCTGGCATTAAAAAGACAGGGGGCTTTTATTCCAATTCTTCGGTTGCGAGCGAAGAAGACTTTACACATCTCCGTCAATATGTGCGAAGTAAGTTTGTAGAGGCAGGCACAGAGATTACAAATGGAAAAATTGACATTTCGTGATTTGCATGAGGAAATGCAGAATTTGAATTTTACTCGTTTAAAGCCATGTAAAGGAGAAGCGTACGACTCGCAGCTTTTAGATGATTTCGGAGAGCTTCGCAAAAAAGCTAAGACAAGCCTTGAAAAACTTCATGCTGATTTGTTTTCTAGGCCTTTGCATGGCTATATGGCTGATTTTGAAAAAATGAAGCCTGTTATTGAAACGCTAATCTTTTTAGTTCAACGCTTCGGTGAACGATATGAACACATAAAAAAAGAGAAAGGGTTAGTGGACTTTTCTGATTTAGAACATTATTGCTTACAAATCTTGAGTGTAAAAGAAGACGGTGTGCTTAAGCCTTCGTCCATTGCACAAAAATATCGCACTCAGTTTGAAGAGGTGCTTGTTGATGAGTATCAAGATACAAATATGGTTCAAGAAACCCTGATTAAATTAGTGACGAGAGACAATGAAGAACAAGGAAATCTATTTATGGTGGGAGACGTAAAACAATCCATTTATCGCTTTCGTTTAGCGGAGCCATTTTTGTTTTTAACGAAGTATAAGCGATTTACGCAAGATGGACGGCAGTTTGGAAAACGTATTGACTTGAATAAAAACTTCCGCAGTCGTTCCCAAGTGCTTGATGCTACAAACTTTATTTTTAACCAGCTGATGGATGAAGAAGTAGGGGAAATTGTATATGACGATGATGCTTCTTTAAAATTAGGAGCATCGTATCCAAAAGTGGAAGGAATGGAAACGGAGCTTCTGCTAATTGCAAAAGAAAATGCAGAAGAAGGAGTGGAGGAAGAATCAGATTCTTCTCTTGTCGCTTTTTCAGAAGCAGAGCTTGAAACGGCTCAATTAGAGGCAAGAGCAATGGCACGTAAAATCAAAGAGCTCGTTCAAAATCGTTTTCAAATATATGATCGCAAGCTCGATATCATGCGAAACGTGACCTATCGTGACTTTGTTATTTTGCTTCGTTCTATGCCTTGGGCTGCGCAGATCATGGATGAATTTAAGCAAGAAGGCGTTCCAATTTATGCCGATTTATCAACAGGCTATTTTGATGCTACTGAAGTGATGATTATGATGTCTTTATTAAAAGTAGTAGATAACCCGCATCAAGACATTCCATTAGCTTCTGTCCTTCGCTCACCGGTAGTAGGGCTTTCAGACGAAGAGTTAGCTACACTGAGAGCAGAGCAAAAGAAAGGAACGTATTACGATGCGTTAAAAGCGTACTTAGCGGTTTCAAATCATGAAGAACTTCGCGACAAAGTAAAATATTTCTATGAGCAGTTAAAAGCATGGAGAACACAAGCTAGACAAAGCTCTTTGTCAGAGCTAGTATGGCAAATTTATCGCGATACAGGTTTCTATGAATTTGTTGGTGGACTTCCTGGTGGGAAACAGCGTCAAGCCAATTTACGTGCTCTTTACGATCGTGCTCGCCAGTATGAGGCGACTTCATTTAGAGGTCTGTTTCGATTTTTACGTTTTATTGAACGCATGCAGGATCGAGGGAACGATTTAGGAGCTGCTAGAGCGCTAGGAGAACAAGAAGATGTGGTGCGTCTGATGACTATTCACAGCAGTAAAGGTCTTGAATATCCTGTTGTTTTCGTAGCTGGTCTTGCTCGTCAGTTTAACTTGATGGATTTGAATAAAGCGTATTTACTCGATAAAGAACTAGGTTTTGGATCTAAATATATTGATCCGAAACTACGTATTACGTACCCAACTCTTCTTCAACAGACCATGAAGAAAAAAATAAAAAAAGAAAGCATGGCAGAAGAAATGCGGGTATTGTACGTAGCTTTGACACGTGCGAAAGAAAAGCTTATTTTAGTCGGAACAGTAAAAGACGCACCAGAAAAGCTCAGACAGTGGAGCTCCGTTATGGCACACGAAGATTGGACGCTTCCAGCTCACGTGAGAAGAGATGCAAAATGTTATTTAGACTGGATTGGACCTTCTTTAATTCGCCATCGACATGTTAGTCATATGGTTGAAGGAGAAGTCCAGCCGACTGAGATGATTCACCAGCATGCTTCAAGCTGGAAACTTTCAATGTTATTAGCAGGTGATTTAGCTGAACAGCCGCTTGAAGAGCAGCAGCACCATGAGGAGCTTTTGACCGCTCTTCAAAAACATGAGCCAGTTTCAGAGTCGAGCGATTATAAAGACGAAGTGTACAGACGCTTAAACTGGTCGTATGATTATCGTGTAGCTTCCGTTCATCGTTCGAAGCAATCTGTTTCTGAACTAAAAAGGCAGCAGCAGCTGACAGATGCAGGGGGAAGCGATGATCTCGTTCGCGGATCTAAAGTACCTCTTGAAGATCGTCCGCTGTTTCTTCAAGAGAAATCTCTCACAGGAGCTGAAAAAGGAACAGCCACACATGCCGTTATGCAGCAGCTTCCATTAAATAAAGCTTATACGCTTGAAATGGTTCAAGACTTTATTCAATCAATGGTTACCAAAGAATTATTGACCCAAGAACAAGCGGATGCCGTTGATGCAAATGATGTAGCAGAATTTTTAGACAGTGACATTGCACAAGGTATTCGAACGGCTCGCACTGTTTATAGAGAGATGCCTTTTAGTTTAGGTGTCTCTGCTAAAGAAATCTATAGTCATTGGGAGCAGGAAGACGAAACAATTTTAGTGCAAGGTATTATTGATTGTTTGTATGAAACGGAAGAAGGGCTCGTTTTACTTGATTTTAAAACTGATAATATTTCGGAACGTTTTCAAGGGGATTTCGAACGAGCAAAACCGTTTCTAATCGAAAGATACCGCATTCAGTTAGAACTTTATGCAAAGGCCATTGAGCGGATTGTAAAACAACCTGTGCAGCATTGCTATCTGTACTTTTTAGATGGCGGACATGCTGTTGAAATATAAAAAGAGAAGAAGGCCCTGGTCTTCTTCTTTTTCACCAATAAGGAGAGAGTAACATGCGTTTATTACATACAGCGGATTGGCATTTGGGGCGAACGCTAGAAGGTCGAAGCCGTCTAGCTGAGCAAGCACAGTTTTTAGATGAATTGGCAGACATTGTGGAAGAGGAAAAGATAGATGCTATTCTCATGGCGGGAGATGCCTTTGATACGGTCAATCCTCCAGCAGCAGCAGAGCAGCTTTTTTACGAAAGTATGTCTAGATTGAGCAGCAATGGAAAACGTCCGATTATTGTTATTGCAGGCAACCATGATAACCCAGATCGGCTGTCGGCAGCTTCTCCATTAGCTGTTCATCAAAATATTACGCTTCTTGGTTTGCCTACTACCGATGTAGAAAGCATTCACATTCCTACCTCGGATGAGATATTAAAGATTGCGGCTCTTCCTTATCCATCTGAGTCAAGATTAAAGGAACTACTAGCAGAAGAAAATGATGAGCTGGCTCTTCGAAATTCGTATGATGCCAGAGTAAAAGGTATTTTTGATAAAATGAGTGAGCAGTTCACCAAGAATACCGTTAATATTGCCATGAGTCATATTTACGTAGCAGGTGGAAGTTCAACCGATTCAGAACGTCCAATTGAAGTAGGCGGAGCATATACAGTAGCAGCAACTAGTTTACCAGCTAATGCTCAATATGTAGCATTAGGACATTTGCATCGCCCGCAAATGATTAATCGCGCCCACACCCTTGCGAGATATTCTGGTTCACCTCTTGCTTATAGCTTTTCAGAGTCAGGATACACAAAGTCTGTTACTATTTTAGACGCTGGGCTAGGAAAAGAGGTTAAGGTGACTGAAATTCCATTATCTAGCGGAAAGCCTTTGACACGTTGGAAAGCTAAAAATGGATTGGCAGAAGTATATACATGGCTTGATGAGCAAAAAGATACGCAGGCATGGGTCGATTTAGAAGTTCACGTAGAAGATGCGCTTTCTCTAGAAGAAATTCATCGCCTTCGCAAGCTTCATCCAGGATTTATTCATATTCGTCCGGTATTCAAAGCAGAAGAACTAGCACACGAAACACGTTCACAGCGCGAAGTGCCGATCGAAGAACTTTTTACAAAGTTCTATAGCAGGCAAACCGGCGGAGGGGCACCTGATGCTGAATTAGTAAAATTGTTTTTAACCTTGATTAACGACGAAGAAGTATCGGGAAAGGAGGATGAAAAATGAAACCTATTAACTTGACAGTTTCGGGACTTCACAGTTTTAGAGAAAAACAAACTGTCGATTTTGAAGCGCTGTGTTCAGGCGGTGTATTCGGAATATTCGGTCCTACGGGAAGTGGAAAGTCCTCCATTTTAGATGCCATTACATTAGCTTTATACGGGAAAGTAGAGCGTGCAGCAAATAATACACAGGGAATTTTAAATCACGGAGAAAATGAACTCAAAGTAGCCTTTACGTTCGAACTGGAAAATGCTAGTCATAAAAAACGCTATACTGTTGAACGAAGCTTTAAACGGACGGATGAACTGCGTGTGAAATCAGCTTCGAGTCGATTGATTGAAGTAGAAGACGAAACATACGTATTAGCGGATAAAACGAATGATGTAAACCAGCAGGTACAGGAGCTTCTCGGTTTAACAATTGATGATTTTACAAGAGCTGTTGTACTACCACAAGGAAAGTTTGCAGAGTTTTTATCACTAAAAGGGACGGAACGTCGTCAAATGCTTCAGCGTCTTTTTAATCTCGAGCAGTATGGAGATCAGCTTAGTAAGAAGATACGCTATCAAGTTCAACAGCTAAAAACAGATCTAGATAAAATCACGGCAGAACAAACGGGATTAGGTGAAGCTTCTACGGAAAAAGTAAAGGAAGCTGAGCAGCTTGTAAGTGATAGCATTGTCCTTTTGGAAAAACGAGAAAAAGAAGCGGCTGATTTGCAAGAGCGATACGATCAGCAGGCGTCTCTTTGGAAAGCGCAACAGGAAAAAGCACAGCTAGAAGAAAAGCTAGCCTATGCTTCTAAGCAGGAAGAGGAGATTAGACAAAAGCAAAATTTGTTGACGAAAGCCCAGCAGGCCGAGCGTCTTTTTCCTTATTTAGAAACATTTGAACAAGCCGAAAAACAGCAGAAGCTTTATGAAGATAAAGTAGAAAATTTAAAAGTACAAATTGTTCAAAAAAGTGAGGAATATAAGCGTTCGAATAGCTTATATGAGCAGGCCCGCTTGCACAAGAATGAACAGCAGCCCAAGTTAGTTGTTCAAAAAGAACAGCTTCAACAGGCTTCGGATCTTCAAAAACAAATTAAAGAGGGACAGCAAGAAGTAAAAGAAGCGGAAGTCTCTCTTCAGCAAAAGCAACAGGTACTTCAAGCAAAAAACGATGAATTGATGGAAGCGGACAAACGGTATCAGCAAGGTTTGATTCTTCAAAAAGAGTTAAAAGAAGCATTAACAAAAGTAGAGATTCAACCTGATTATCGGCAGGCTGTTCAGCAAGCATTCTACCGTTACCAAGTATGGAATAATGATAAAAAAAACCTAGATGAAAGCCAAAAAACGTATAAAGAAAAAGCTGAACAGCTTCAGCATTTGCGTACGCAAAAGCAAGCACAGCAAGAGAGATATCAGCAAACAATAGAAAGGAGTAAAGGGTTATTTTCAGATATTCAAGGCTTGTATCACACTGTATGTGAGCGGGAAAAAGAGTTTCAGCAGCTTTTTCAACAAGCGGATTGTTTAATGAGTGATCTAAAAAGACGTAAAGAAAAAGAATGGTCACATCGTCTGGCTCATCAATTAGCTGAGCAGCTGACCCAAGGAGATCCTTGTCCAGTTTGTGGCTCTGAGCACCATCCTAACCCCGTGTTAAACCAAAAAGAAGATGTTACAGCAGAATCAACAGATCATTTCGAAAATCAAATCAATCACTTGCGTGAACAGAGATTTAGCTACTCGTCTCTTAAAATGCAGCTTGAACAGCTAGCTAAACCTCTTGTTGAAAAAATACCTGATTTAGCTGGATTTATAAACGAAGTTGTCGAAGTTCCTGCTTTAGGAGAAATGAATACAGATGCCTTTGGCCAGTATGCTAAGAAAATAGAAGTTGAAATTAAATCTCTTGAGCAAGATTATTTACAGGTAAGTGAAAAACAACAAGCAATTCTTAGCCATGTACAAAAGGTACAGCAAAGTCTTGAAAAGGTTGAATTGGAGCTTACTCATTATCAAAAAGAACAAGCTGAATTAGAACGGAAAGTCAATCAGCAAAAACAAGCGTTACAAACAGGAAAAGAAGCGTTTCATCAAGACTATCCTTCCTTTGTATTTGAAGAGATGAAAAAAATTAATGAACAGTTGACTGAAAGGGAAACAGAAGAGCAGACAATAAAGGCTCGAATTGAGAAAAGTAGCGTATTTTTTGAAAATCAACAAAAGAAAATCGAACGCCTAAAAGAAGAAAAATATACGGGCGAAAAAGAATTTACAGAGTTAAAAGCGATGCTGTCTCATAAACAATCCTTTGTTCACTCACAAATTGAACGCTTGCGTACACTTACAGATGAAGAAGATATTGAACAAGCGCTCCAAAAAACAGTTCTTTTACTTGCGGAGTTAGAAACAAACGAACAGCAGGCGTATCAACAGTGGCAGACTGTTCAAAAAGCGTATCAAACGCTGCAAATGGATGAAAAAGCAGCGGGAGAATCTCTAGAAACGGCTCATATTCAGTATAAAAAAGCAGCTGAAAAATGGGAAGAAGCTATAGGGAATTCTTTATTCAGCGGAGGAGAAGAAGTTCAGCAAGCTTTGTTATCCCGTGATGAGATGCAATTGTTGGATGAAACTGTACAGGCTTATTGGGACAATATAAAACAGATAAAGTCATCAATTGAACAGTTAAATATTCAGCTTAATCACCGTTTTATAGAAGAGCATCAATTTGAAGAAACTCAGCAGTTGCTTCATGATATAAAAGCGGCTGTGAAAGAAGCCGTTCAGCTCAAGGGAGCAGCTGAGCAAACGTTAAAAAGTGTGAAAGAACGACATGAGCGATTTTTAGTGCTTGAACGGGACCGTGAAGAAAAACAAGCGTTATTTGAACAGTATCAAAAGCTTCAAACAGTATTTAAAGGAAATGCTTTCGTGGAGTATATTGCTGAAGAACAGCTGATGTCTGTTAGCCGAGATGCTTCGGAGCGTCTAGGTATATTGACACGTCAGCGTTATGCAATTGAAGTTGATTCCCAAGGCGGCTTTATCATGAGAGATGATGCAAATGGAGGCGTAAAACGTCCGGTTTCAACTTTATCTGGAGGAGAAACATTTTTAACTTCCCTGGCGCTGGCCCTTTCATTATCTGCACAAATTCAGCTAAGAGGAGAATATCCACTGCAGTTTTTCTTTTTAGATGAAGGGTTTGGAACGCTTGATGGAGAGCTTCTTGATACTGTTGTTACAGCGCTTGAAAAACTTCAATCAAATAATTTATCAATTGGGGTCATCAGTCACGTGCAAGAACTTCGGGCTCGGCTGCCAAAACGTTTGATTGTGGAGCCGTCCGAGCCTTCTGGCAAGGGAACTAGTGTCAGAGTAGAAACTTTATAGGGAAGGAAATCTATATGAAGAAAAAAGACAGGCGGATAGGAACATGCGAATTATGCGGAAGGCAGGATGTCTTAACAACCGTACATCATTTAACGCCAAAGGAAATGGGTGGAGCGTTTGAACCAACTGCAAACTTATGTATTCCGTGTCATAAACAAATTCATGCGTTATACACAAATGATGAATTAGCCATTCGTCTTAATACGATTTCTTTATTACAAGCTGATTCTAAAATTAGCTCTTTTATTAAATGGATTCGTAAACAGCCGTCTTCTAAATTACCTAAAACCAAAAAATCAAATAGCCGAAAATCGAAGTGAATGAAAAACCCCTTATCTGCTTTATTAGCAAAGATAAGGGGTTTTTTTAAGCATTTGCCGCTATATTTTGATCGAATAAATCTGGATCTAACGTATTTGTTCCTGAAATGCCGTTATTTGTGTTAACAAAGTTACCTGTATTTAAGGAACCGGAGCCTGCCGCCGTTTTAGCAGAACTTTTTGGAGAAACGTAGAACGTATCTCCAAATGTTACGACACCGCCTCCGACGCTCGTGATACTAACGGGTCCAATTAATGCTGGCATGAGGTTCACACCCTTTTTTCGTGATATTAGTTTAGTATATGAGCAGCTTCTTAAAAGGTTCACTCACTGTTGCTAGCTTCTGAAGCAACTCTCTTTGATGTTTCTGTTTCAGCTTCCTTTGAAGGTTCATCGTTGATCAGTTCACGAATATGCTTGATTCGGGCCTCTGCATAAACATTGCACGTTGATCCAACATGAATAACTGATGAGAATGAACATCCTTTTATATCAATTCTATTAACGCGGATTAAAGGTATTTCATTCCATGTTTGAACAGGAATAGGTTCATAGTCACCATGGGGAATAGACTCATTAAAGACAGCATAATCATCAAAATTTCCTTCTCTGCCGTAGAAAAATGGATATTGTCTCCGGTCAGCTAAAGCTTTATTAAGTAGGTGAATTTCTGTTGAATCTCCAATTTGGCAAAAGGAGCTCGCCGACAAGGAGTTAATTTCTATATAATTAACGGAAGACATGCGTGAAAGCATACGTAATCTCCTTTATGACAATGATAATGGAACATAAGGGCCGATAATCAAAGATTCCGCTGGCGTATCAAATGTTGAGGATAGAGAGATGTAATTTGCATCACCAATTAAAAAAAGAGAGGAAGAAGATACACCTGTAATACTAACGTCTCCAACAAGCAATTCGCGGTTTACAACGTTAAAGTTCATGAAGGGGGGCCGCCTTTCTTTAAAGATTCAGGTAAATACGTTAAAAATGCGTCAATTCCTTTTTTCATATCTTCATAAAGTTTACCGATAATTTGAGGTTTGATTTGTTCAAAATTTCGTTCCATTTCTTCCGGTTGAACTTGCTGTATATAAAAAGTAATCCGCTGCTGCAGCTGCTTTTTAATATCCTCTAAAATAAACTCGTAGTACGATTCATCAATCATCATCGAGCGCTCATCAAGCACATGTTGAACCATCGAAAATCCATATTGACTAAGTTCACCTAAAATCGTTTCGTGAATATCAGAGACCCACTGTTTTTCTAGGTGGCGGTCCAATGGTTTTAAGCTAGGGTTTTGCGGACCAGGACCTCCGGGTTGTCCCGGCTGCTCACCTTGAGGCGACTGCCCTTGTGGCTGAGCTCCTTGCGAAAATGTTACTTCTGGTTTCTCATTAATAATGATATCTTCTAAATTATCAGGTGTAAGAGGATTTAATCCAATATTTAGTGTTCCATCTAAAGAATCAATTTTTAACTGTTCGAATTTATACTCAATTTTATCAATTTTAATAGGTGGCTGTTCACCTAACTCTTTTATTTTCTGCTGAAGTTCTTGTACGTTTTTTTCAAGCTGAGCAATGCGTCCTTCTTGCTGCTGAATATACGAAGTCATTTGCTGAACATACTGATGTACTTGCTGAATATAGTCCATGTTATCCACCTTCAATCACCTCGATTCCTTTACCCTCTGATAAAGAAAATAGTTATATATATACATATGGTGTTGAAGGTTGTAACATGTCAGTCGTTGTCTCGAGCTGGAGGAGTTAACGACTGTGAAAAAGGAGCTGGGGCAGTTCCTGCGCCGGTTCCGGGAGTAAAGGTAGAAGGAGAAACAGATCCAAGAATGCCTTTTTTTGTTTCTGTAGGTGCAGCGCCTGTAAATCCTCCTGTATTAAAGAGATTTGAGTTCGGTTTAATGACACCTACGCTTCCAATTTGAAGTACCGAAGAGTTACTTACAGCACTGATTTTCATACTTTGAATACAGATACTTTGATTCACATAAAAGTTCATAAGCATCCTCCTGTATGAGATTCATTTCTATTATAAATTTCCAGCGACATTTTGATCATTTACGTCATTGTCTGACGTATTAGTTGAGCTCTGCTGATTCACAACATATAATCCGTCGCCTGTATTAAACGAACCTGCGCCAGCAAATGTTTTAGCAGTGGAAATAGGGGCTATTGTATAAACATCTCCAATATGAAAGACGCTGGCTGAACCAATACTGTTAAGATTAACAACACCAACAATGGCAGGCATAGGCAAACACCCTTTTAATTTAGTCTAGTAACAGCATATGAAGTCTAGACAAAAAGGTGATTAATGCTTTTTCTTATCTATATGCAGAGGGTAAGTAAAACATTAAAGAGAGGAATGGAAATAGTAAACATTGAAGAAAAACTTTTGCGTTCGATATAATGTGAAAGCAATAATGAAATAATGTAAGGTGTGAAAGAATGAAACGTTTCAAAATGAATGCAGCTGATAAAGAACAACGTATTGAAGCAGCGGATGTATTAAAAGGAATCGCGCTTATTAGTATTTTGCTCATGAACATGCCGAATTTTTATTCGCCTGCTTCATATTACGACAATAATTTATTGGACAGTTCAAGAATGAATGATGTTGCTAATAGATTAGTTGATGGAGTTGTAGGAAAGACAGGCTATGCGCTGCTCGCTATTTTGTTTGGATTTGGTTTTATGAAAATGTTCCAGCGTACATATGAAAGACAAATAAGTTTTACTCCTTTGTATGTAAGAAAAATGACGGCTTTGCTTGTCGTTGGGGCTATTCATGCTTTATTTATTTGGCACGGTGATATGATTGTGATATACAGCTTCTTTGCTTTGATCATGCTATTCTTTCAAGAAGCCAAAAAAGAAGTATTATTGGCATGGGGAACCGGAATATTTAGTATTTACGCTGTAATTATGATTGTTATTTTAACAGTAGCTGCTTTTGCTAATGAAGGAGATACAGCAGCGGGAATTCACCAGCCAATTATTGACCAAGCCCTTCAAGTATATGGACACGGAAGTTTTGCATCAATCTTTCATCAGCGCTTGCTTGATTGGTACTACGCGTATAATTTAAATACGGTACCTTTTATGTTTTTATCGCTATTTCCACTGTTTTTATTAGGTGGTTTTATGGCAAAAAGCGAATGGTTTGAAGAAATAGAAGAATATATAGTTGAGACCAAGTGGCTTTGTCTTATTTCATTCATCGTGTATGCAGCAGCATCCGTACTGCCGTATGCTTTAAATCACAACGTAGCCACATCCTATATTCACGATACAATCGGAGGGACGGCAGGCGCTATTTTTATTGTAACACTAGTCACACTAGTGATGCGAAGTGTATCTATTCAAAAAATCATGCGGCCTTTTGCCTTTTTTGGAAGAATGATTTTAACTAATTATATTGTCCAGTCTATTGTATGTACATTTCTTTTTTACTCATATGGGTTAGGATACTACGGACATATTTCAATTGTAGAAGGTTTGTCTATCGGGGTAAGTATCATTTTTATTCAACTGCTGGCAAGCTGGATATGGATTAGTATGTTTTCAGATGGGCCGCTTGAAAAACTTATTCGGTTTGCTACTTATGGACGCAGCCGCTAAAAATCCTTTTACTTCCTTTTATTGTTGGTGAAGGAAAGGTTTTCATGATATGATATTTTCAGAAAGGACGTGAGATGAATGGCTCCACTACATATTCATGTAACGCTTTGGACATTATTGATTATCTCGTTTGTGGTTTCGTTGATTTTACATCGAGCAGGTAGAGCTAAAGGTCAGAAAATTCTACATATGGTGGCGAGACTTTTATACTTATTAGTATTAGTATCAGGTCTGCATATGTTAGCAGCTTGGTACCATTTTCAAGGTGCAGCGCTCATTAAAGGAATTGCCGGAGTGTTAGTGCTTGTGGGAATGGAAATGGTACTTGTTCGTACGGAGAAAGGAAAGCGCACAGGCGTTGCTTGGGCAGTTCTTGCAATTGCGCTTATCTTAGTATTCTATTATGGCTATGTCGTACTAGGATAAGAAAACAGCTATCTTGGACAGGATAGCTGTTTTCTTTTGCTTTAATCTAAAAAAATATTCATCGAACGCTCTCCATCGTTAACGGTATATTCAAATCGATCTAGGTGATGTGTACCTCGTTCGAATAAATGCTGAACGGCACAAATGTTTTCCTCATTGTCATAAATGATAAAATTAGCACCTTTTGTATTACCGTCTGTCGGTAAAAAACATAATGTGTTGTGACAGTAAATACAATCATAAAGAGAGAATTTTAATGAATTTAAGTGCTGAGTAAATGATAAAAAGGTCTCTTTTGGTAGTGATTGAAGCAGCTGTTCGTATGCATAAGGTAGCTTTTTGGTCAGTCTTAGCTTATCTCCATTTCGCAATAAATACGTTCCATCGTGAAGCTTTATTTGACGGTCATCAACCATAATGGCTTTTTCCCAGCGTGTATCAATAAGAAGTTCTAATGTATCGTCCATTACTTCATGAAGCATGGAAGCTTCGTCACTTTCATCTTCAAAGAAAATCCACTGTGAATCAATACATTCAACCGTACCAATCACGAAGGAACGCGGCTGATTGTTCATAGCTTGTTGTTTAGAATAATGTTTCATAATCAAACCTCCGTGTTAAATTTATCCATATTTTTTTATTGCCTAAAAAAGCTCTCTTTATAACTCGAAAGTAAAAATAAAATATAAGGACAATTCAACTGTAACTATTGCGTGCATACAATGGCATTATTTCATTCATAAACAAGAGCGTGAAAGAAAGGATGATAAACGATGTGTGGTATAACGGGTTGGGTCGACTTAAAGCGATCGCTTTTAAATGAAACAGCAACAATAACAAAGATGGCTGACACTTTATCGAAAAGAGGTCCTGATGACACCAACGTATGGACACAACAGCATGTTGCCTTTGGACACAAGCGCTTAGTTGTAGTAGATCCTCAAGGCGGAAGACAGCCGATGACGAGAGAAAAAAACGAACAGCTCTACACGCTTTGCTATAACGGAGAGCTTTACAACACCGAAGATATTCGGAAAGAATTAATAAAAAGAGGCTATCAATTTCAAGGGCATTCAGATACGGAAGTACTCCTAACATCTTATATAGAATGGAAAGAAGCGTGCGTAGATCACTTTAACGGTATCTTTGCTTTTTCAATTTGGGATGAAGCCAACGAAAAGCTATTTGTAGCACGTGACAGAATGGGAGTGAAGCCTCTATTCTACCGATCTTATAAAGGTGGAATTCAGTTTGCATCAGAATTAAAGGCGATATTAGCTCATCCTGAGGTGAAAGCAGAAGTAGGGTTAGATGGATTAGCAGAGGTATTTGGTTTAGGCCCTTCCCGTTCTCCCGGCCACGGTGTATTTAAAGAAATAAATGAATTACGCCCGGCTCACGCACTCACGCTCACACGTAACGGGCTAAAAATTTGGCGATACTGGAACGTGAAAAGTGAACAGCATACAGATGATTTAGGTGAAACTACAGAAAAGGTTAAATTTTTAGTGCAAGACGCGATTGTAAGGCAGCTAGTGTCCGATGTTCCGGTTTGTACATTTTTATCAGGTGGAGTAGATTCAAGCGCCATTACAGCAATCGCTGCAAATGCGTTTAAAGAAAGAGGTAAGGGATCTCTTCATACGTATTCTATCGATTATGAGGACAATGATAAATTTTTCAAAGCAAATGAATTTCAGCCAAATTCTGATGGAACTTATATCAAGCTCATGTCGGATACGTTTCAAACAAATCATCATCGCTGCATTATTTCAACGGAGGACCTTGTGCAGCATTTAACAGAGGCTGTAGAGGTGAGAGACCTTCCTGGAATGGCTGATGTAGATTCATCACTCCTTTGGTTTTGTCGCGAAATCAAAAAAGATTTTGTCGTCAGCTTATCAGGAGAATGTGCAGATGAAATTTTTGGGGGATATCCGTGGTTTCATCGAAAACATGATTTGTCTTCAGATACCTTCCCGTGGATGCGTTCATTAGATGCTCGAATTGATTTGCTGCAAAGCTCATGGAGAAAGAAATTACAGTTAGAAGATTATGTGCGTGCAAGATATGAAGAAACATTAAAAGAAGTTCCTGAATTAGAGGGTGAATCGTTAGAAGATGCGCAGCGGAGAAAGCTGTTTTATTTAAATCAAATTTGGTTTATGACAACTTTATTAGATCGTAAAGATCGCATGAGCATGGGAGCGAGTTTAGAAGTACGCGTACCTTTTGCAGATCATCGCCTTGTGGAATATGCATGGAATATTCCGTGGGAGATGAAAATGACGGGCAATAAAGAGAAAGGAATTTTACGCAAAGCGCTTGAAGGAATTTTGCCTTATGACGTCCTTTATCGCAAGAAAAGCCCTTACCCTAAAACGCATAACCCAGCTTATACAAAAGCTGTAACTGTATGGCTTCAATCTCTTTTACAAGATAAACAGTCACCTCTTCATGAATTTTTTGATAAGCAGCAGTTAAAGCATATTATTGATACAGGCGGAGAAGGGTTTAAAGCACCTTGGTTTGGTCAATTAATGACCGGACCGCAGCTGTTAGCTCATCTAGCTCAAATTCACGTCTGGTTCACTCACAACAATATTCAAATTGTAGAATGACAGGACCCTCTCATTACAGAGGGTTTTTCTTATGGCATAAGTTATCTATGTCTCTTTTTTGTGCGTTTAAGCAGAGAAGAAGACCACAGTCTATTTTTGTATGAATTTACATAGATATAAAATAAAAGCTTGAAAGCACCGAATAAAGGGAAAGTGTATTGAAACTCTGGAAAAATGGTAAGAACGTCATATTTTAATAGTTTAGTTATTGGTAATTTTATGATTCGAATAAAGACAAGCAGTTTATCGTTATGTTTAATAATAAAGTTTTGTGTGATATTTGTATAACTATTGTATAAATATAGGGGTGTATATATGCAAAAAAACGTTATCGTGATTGGAGCAACCAACAAGATTTTGTTGATAGAGTCATTCGAACTTTAGAAGAAAAAGGGTTTGAAGAGCTTCGTAAAGAAATAGAGTGGGTAAAAGTACGCACGCCAAATGATGCTCAAGCATTTGGACTTTACGAAGGCGGGAGCTTTGGTATTGCTCCTGAGCTGTTTCAGTCAGGCGTATTCAGACCCCAGTATCAGCCGTATGAATATAAAAATGTTTTTGCGGTCGGAGCATCTATTCATCCAGGCGGAGGCGTGCCGATTGTTATGCAAGGAGCAAAAATGCTGGCTGATCATCTCATTGAACAATCGTCTATGCGAACGGTTGCAAAGCTTTCTTAAGGACTTGAGAAGCGATAGTTTATCCTTTAATAGAGAAAGGGGTCAGGGATCCTGTATGATGAACATTTCGTTAGACAAAGCGTATAATCAATGTGAAGAAATTATTAAAGAAAACTCAAAAACGTTTTACAAAGCTTTTTCCATACTGCCATCCAAACAAAGAAAGGCAGTATGGGCGGTATATGCATTTTGCCGTCAAGTTGATGATATTGTGGATGAAGGAAGCAACCCTGAAGTAGAGTTGCAGCAATTTGAAGCGGAGTTTGCCCGGTTTAAAAATGGAGAACTATTAAACGAAAGCGCCATGTGGGTAGTCCTGCGCAACGTATTTGAACAATATGAAATGAACGTTCAAGCGTTTGATGATATGATTAGCGGGCAGCGGATGGATTTAGTGAAAAAAGAATACGATACGCTTGATGAAGTGAAAACATACTCCTCTCATGTAGCGAGTACGGTAGGGTTAATGCTTTTACCGATTTTAGCTCCAACCACTCATAAAGAATTAGAAAAAGAAGCAATTGCATTAGGCATTGCGATGCAGCTGACTAACATCTTACGAGATGTTGGGGAAGACTTGGAACGAGGGCGCATTTATTTACCGAAAGCCCTCATGGATTCTTATGGATATACGCGCACCCTATTAGAGAACCGGTGGGTCACTTCTGAATTTATAGAAATGTGGGAGCATCTGGCCAAAGAAGCCGAAAGATAGGGCTTCAGTCGATTCATAAATATCCCGCCACTTCTCGTTTACCTCTTACAGGAGCCGCACATTTATACCGAGCGATTCTTGATAAAATTCGAAAAGAACGTTATGAAGTATTTACAGAAAAGCACTTTGTCACAAGTCAAGTGAAAAAACAAATTATGACATCTATTTCTACGGGGTAACGCAAAGAGATTACTTTTCCTTTGCGTTACTTTTTTTGAAAAATATGAAAGTGTTAACTACTATGTAAATAAGAAAATTATCCAGTTGTAGGTCACATATTATGAGAAGGAGGATGGTTGTCTAAACTAGGGTTCGTAGATTTTGCAGGATCGATGATTGTTCACTTGACTGGAGCTCTTGGTGCGGCTGTAGCGGTTACTTTTCTAGAAGTACGACTTGTAAAGTATGGAAGCAGTGGAAAAGTCAACGCTATTAGAGTATCGAGCGAAGAAGAAATTGCTGGTTTAGATTTTGCTGAACACGGTTCATCTGCATACGAATTTCATGAAAGTTTTGTAGCGACAGGAGACGGTGATCTTCATCCTGAATTTGGTGTTGGACTGATTGACCGATTAAATAACGTTGGTAAAATATCGGATCAACCTCATATAACAAACGTAAATGAGACGATATAGTAGTATATAGATAGGGAAAAAGTGATTAAATGCAAAAACATTTAATCACTTTTTTGTTTTTATCAACTTATTTAACAATAATGTAAGCGTTAACGTTATAATGGAAACAAAAGTGAGTTTGAAACAGTTCGTCTATAGGAGGGGAATAGATGAAATGGAAGAGGATAAGTATGCTGCTTGTACTATTATTGCTTTTTGGAAGCAGCGCCTCAGCGCAAGAACATAAAGATATACATGATGAGGTGATATACTCGTTAATGATCAACCGTTTTTATAATGGAAGCGAACGAAATGATCGAAATGTTAACTATGAACGTTTAGATGCCTATTATGGAGGCGATTTACAAGGAGTAGCACAAAAGTTAGACTATATTCAAGAGATGGGATTTACCGCTGTTTTATTAACGCCTTTTATGGAAAACGATGATGCAGGCTATCATGGATATGCGGTAACCAACCATTATAAAATAGACAATCATTTTGGAACGTTAAAAGACTTACAAAATCTTGTAAAAAAAGCACATGAGCGTAATATAAAAATTATCGTCGAATTTCCTTTAACAATTAGTAACCATCATAACTGGGTAGCAGATAAAGAAAAACAAGCATGGATAAGTAATGAATCCGGTGCAGATAACGAAGTAATTAAAGCGCTGCCTCATCTTAATCTCAAAGAAAGCAGTGTGGAAAAATACCTTATTAAAAACGCTGCTTGGTGGAGCAAACAGTCAGATATTGATGGATATTACGTCAAAGATATTGATCTAGCTCCTTCTAAATTTATTTCATCCTTTTCTCAGACGCTAAAAAACATGAACTCTTCTTTTTTATTAATAGGAGAAATAAACGGGCATTCATTAAAAAAAAGTGAACAGGCCGAGTCGATGGGAATTGATTTGGTTGTAGACAGGACTTTAGCCGAAGCTACTGCTGATACATTTAGCGATACTAATCGTTCGCAGAAAATGTTGTATGACAAGTGGGACAAAGGAAGCAATCTGCCTTTAGCCAATTTTTTAGATGATGTTCATAGCACACGTTTTACAGCAAAAGCATTAGAGAGTGAAAATCATCCTGGCGCACGAACGAAGCAGGGACTTTCTTACCTTTATACTTCACCGAGTGTACCGATCGTTTTTTATGGAACGGAAATTGCGCTAAACGGGGGAAAGGGAGCAGAAAATTATGGCATGATGAATTTTTTAGCTAATCCGGATATTATAGATCATATAAAAAAACTGGCTGAACTTAGAGCAAAGTCACCTTCTCTTCGAAAAGGAAGCTTTACCCTTGTTTCTGACCAAAAAGGTGTGGCTGTATACAAGAGAAGGTATGAGGATGAAACAACGTTTGTGGTGATTAATAATACAAAGGAAACGTCGTCCGTTAATGTCCCGCTTGAAAAAGTTGGAAAAGAAAATGAACTAAGAGGATTAATAACGGAAGGAATTATACGGCCAGTTGACGATGTATACAACGTTTCATTGGAGCCTGAGACCACAAATGTATATAAAGTAGTGAAAAAGTCAGGGTTTAATATTGGATATATCGCAGCGGTTGCCGCTGTTTATACGGGATTTGGCATCTTTTTGTACAAAGCATCGTCAAAAAGAAGAAAAGAAAAGAAAATTTCTCAATCTCGTAGAAAGGACAGCGCGTCGTAGTTGTCAAATTATATTGGATAAGTATTGAAGAAAACATAATTAAGAGGTGGAATTATGGGTGTAACAATAAAAGATGTGGCAATTTTAGCAAATGTAGCCCCTTCGACGGTATCTCGCGTCATTGCAGACAGCTCAAGAATTAGTGAAAAAACAAAACAGCGCGTGCGATTGGCTATGAAAGAACTTGGTTATCACCCAAATATTATTGCACGAAGTCTAGCAAATCAAACGACAGAGGCAGTCGGCCTAGTGATGCCGAGCTCAGCGGACAAGGTGTTTCAAAATCCATTTTTCCCGGAAGTGCTAAGAGGAATCAGTACCGGAGCTCACGAAAACAAAAGAGCGATTTATATGTCCACTGGGGAAACGGAAGAAGAGATTTTTGCAGAAGTTGTTCAAATGGTACAGGGGAGACGAGTGGATGGATTAATTTTGCTGTACTCTAAAGTTGATGATCAAGTGCTCTCTTATTTGCAAGAGCAGAGCGTACCGTTTGTAGTTATTGGAAAACCGTTTAAGCATAGTGAAAGCATCACGTTTGTTGATAATGATAACTTTAAAGCTGGAAAAGAAGCGACGGAATATTTAATTGAGTCCGGTCATGAACGTATTGCATTTATTGGAGGAAGCCTTGAATTAGTCGTTACTATTGACCGTTTAACCGGCTATGATAAAGCGATTCAAAAAGCAAACATCCCTTATCGAGATGAGTATGTGATTCATGAAGAATTTCTACAGAAAGGAGGAAAAGAAGCGGTTTGTGAACTTTTATCTCTAAAAGAACGCCCAACGGCCCTGGTAGTAGCAGATGATCTAATGGCATTAGGCGTTTTAAATACATTGGATGAAATGGGCATTTCGGTTCCTGAAGACATTTCTATTGTTAGTTTTAATAATGTCTTAATCGCCGAAATGGCTAGACCTGCTCTCACATCTATTGATATCAATATTTTTGAACTTGGTTATCAGGCTGTCCGCTGCTTAATTAAGCAAATCGAAACGCCATATGCTGTTGCAGAACAAGTGCGCGTTCCTCACAAAATGATTAAAAGACAGTCCTGTAAAACCATTCAAATGACTAAAAGATAACTTTATACACAAATAGAAAGAGGCTGGAACAAAAGTATTTTAGTTGAAGAAAAATCCGAACGATTCATCGTTCGGATTTTTTCATGGTAATGGTGAACGTAGTTTTCATGTGTTTAGTTGCTTCTAGCTGTTGATTGAAGTGATTTAGTTATGTCTCATTCTCTTTCTTTGTGCTAAAAATATTGGCGGCTAAAGTGCAAAAAAAATATACATATGCCAATTATTTTTTCTTTTATAAAAAAGAAAGAATAGCATAAGTGGTCAAAGTTTTGATAAATAAAGAGGTTGTGAATTTTATTAAAAGTTGGCACGCTATTTGCATAACTATAAAGTAAACAAAGATTTGCATACTAGGAGGTATATATCATGGTAGTTTCTTATTCTCATGAACCATTTACAAATTTTAAGGATGAAAACAATAAGAAGGCATTTCAAGAAGCATTAACATATGTGAATACACAGCTTGGCAAGACGTACCCGCTTGTGATTAACGGTGAAAAAGTGGAAACTGAAGAGAAAATTTCGTCTGTTAACCCAGCAAATATAAAAGAAGTGATTGGATATGTATCGACGGTAAATAAAGATCTAGCAGAGCAAGCGATGCAGTCAGCCCTAAAAGCTTTTGAAACGTGGAAAAAATGGAAAGTAGAACATCGCGCCGATATTCTTTTCCGCGCAGCGGCCATCATCCGTCGAAGAAAGCATGAATTTTCTAGTTATCTTGTAAAAGAAGCAGGAAAGCCTTGGAACGAAGCAGATGCTGATACAGCAGAAGCAATTGATTTTTTAGAGTATTATGCACGTCAAGTCCTGACCTTAAAAGACGGTTCCCCAGTACAGAGCCGAGACGGTGAGTATAATCAGTACAATTATATTCCGCTTGGCGTAGGTATTATTATTTCACCGTTTAACTTCCCGTTAGCTATTATGGCTGGAACAGCAGTAGCAGCCATTGTAACGGGAAACACGATTTTATTAAAACCAGCTGATGCCACTCCTGTAGTAGCAGCGAAATTTGTAGAAGTAATGGAAGAAGCAGGATTACCAAAAGGCGTATTAAACTTTATTCCTGGTGCTACACCTGAAATTGGTGACTACTTAGTGGAACATCCAAAAACACGCTTTGTTTCATTTACCGGTTCGCGCGCAGTAGGTTGCCGTATTTATGAAAGAGCAGCAAAAGTACAGCCAGGACAAAAATGGCTAAAACGTGTTATTGCTGAAATGGGTGGAAAAGATACGGTGGCTGTAGATAAAGATGCGGATCTTGATTTAGCAGCTTCTTCAATCGTATACTCTGCATTTGGTTTTGCAGGGCAAAAGTGTTCCGCAGGTTCTCGTGCTGTTGTGCATCAAGATGTGTATGATGAAGTGCTTGAAAAAGCAGCTGCACTAACAAAAACATTAACTGTCGGCAACCCAGAAGAAGCTTCAACTTATATGGGACCTGTTATTCACGAGGCTTCGTACAATAAAGTATTATCATATATTGAAATTGGAAAAGAAGAAGGGCGTCTCGTTGCGGGAGGAGAAGCAGACAATTCAACTGGATACTTCATTCAGCCAACTATTTTTGCGGATGTAGATGAAAAAGCCCGTCTTATGCAAGAAGAAATTTTTGGTCCGGTATTAGCATTCTCTAAAGCACGAGATTTTGATCATATGATGGAGATTGCTAACAATACAGAATATGCATTAACAGGAGCTTTATTATCAAATAACCGTGAGCATATTGAACGCGCTCGTGAAGAGTTCCATGTTGGAAATCTGTATTTTAACAGAGGTTGTACAGGAGCGATTGTAGGGTATCAGCCTTTTGGCGGGTTTAATATGTCAGGAACGGATTCAAAAGCAGGTGGACCAGATTATCTTGTTCTTCATATGCAAGCAAAAACAACATCTGAAACATTCTAATGGGGAAATAAGGAGGAATAAATATGACAACTGAAACAAAAAAAACGGTGAAAATTATTGAGCAAACAGAAAAATTTGGTGCAAACAACTACCATCCGCTCCCGATTGTAATCGAAAAGGCAGAAGGCGTATGGGTATACGACCCAGAAAATAATAAATATATGGATATGCTAAGTGCTTATTCCGCTGTTAACCAAGGACACCGTCACCCAAAAATTATCGAAGCATTAAAACGTCAAGCTGATAAAGTAACGTTAACTTCACGAGCGTTTCACAATGATAAGCTTGGACCATGGTACGAAAAAATTTGTAAGTTAACAAACAAAAATATGGCTCTTCCAATGAACACAGGAGCAGAAGCAGTGGAAACAGCCATTAAAGCTGCACGCCGCTGGGCTTACGATGTGAAAGGTGTTGCTGAAAATCAAGCACAAATCATCGCGTGTGTAGGCAATTTCCACGGTCGTACAATGACAGCTGTTTCATTATCATCTGAAGCGGAATATCAACGTGGTTTTGGACCAATGCTTCCAGGGCTTCAAACGATTCCTTACGGTGATTTAGAAGCGTTAAAAGCTGCGATTACACCAAATACAGCCGCATTTTTAATTGAGCCAATTCAAGGTGAAGCAGGTATCGTTTTACCTCCAGAAGGGTTTTTAAAGGCTGCAGCTGACTTATGTAAAGAACATAATGTGCTATTTATTGCTGATGAAATCCAAGTGGGCTTAGCGCGTACAGGCAAGATGTTCGCTTGTGATTGGGAAGGCGTAGAACCAGATATGCTGATTTTAGGTAAAGCGCTTGGAGGCGGAGTTTTCCCTATTTCTTGCGTAGTAGCTAACGAAGACATTTTAAGCGTCTTTAACCCTGGCTCTCATGGTTCAACATTTGGAGGTAACCCGCTTGCTTGTGCCGTATCATTAGCTGCTTTGGAAGTAATTGAAGACGAAGAACTTCCAGCACGTTCATTAGAATTAGGCTCTTACTTCAAGCAAAAGCTCCAAAGCTTAAGCAATCCAGTTGTGAAAGAAGTGCGCGGCCGCGGTCTATTTATTGGAGTAGAATTGCATGAAGAGGCTCGTCCTTATTGCGAAAAATTAAAAGAACAAGGTTTACTTTGTAAAGAAACGCACAGTACGGTTATTCGTTTTGCTCCTCCTTTAACGATTTCAAAAGAAGAGTTAGATTGGGCAATCGAACGAATTGAAAAAGTATTTGCTGAGTAATCTGTTTAAATTAAATAAAAATAGTACGATATGTATATATCGTACTATTTTTATTCATACGCAGCTAAATGAGGTTTTTATTTGATAGACAGGAGGAATAGAAGTGTATACCCAACTCTCACAGCTAAGGATGGAAGAGCAAGTTGAATGTTTAACAAAAGCGCTAGTGAAAATCAAAAGTATCAATGGGACAAGCGGCGAAGTGGAGGTTGCTGATTTTATTAAAAACTCGCTCCAAAGTTTCCCTTACTTTAAGGAAAATCCGTTTTACGTCTGGGAACAGAAAATTGAGGGTGATGCGCTAGGCAGAAAAAATGTATTTGCTTTTATCCAAGGCAGCAGAAAGAATCCTCAAACAATTATTTATCATGCTCACTTAGATACGGTCGGTATTGAAGACTTTGGTTCATTAAAAGATATAGCGTTAGATTCAGAAGAACTTGAGCGCTATTTCTCTATGCATAATATCAATGAAGATGTACAGCGAGATGCTCGCTCAGGTGAATGGATGTTCGGAAGAGGAGCCGTTGATATGCAAAGTGGAATTGCTGTACATTTGGCTAATGTGTTATATTTTACCAATAACCGAGATCAATTGGCAGGAAACGTTCTTTTTATGGTCAATCCAGATGAGGAAAGTCAGCATGCTGGAATTATTTCCGCTGTTTCTGAACTGAACCGCTTGAAAAAAGATAAAAATCTTTCATATGTAGCCGCTATTAATACAGACTTTATTACACCTCTGTACGATGGAGACTCCACGCGCTATATTTATACTGGGGCTGCCGGGAAACTGCTTCCTTGTTTTTATATTTACGGAAGAGAAGTACATGTAGGAGATACGCTTGCTGGCATAGATCCTAATTTGATTGCATCGGAGATTACGAGAAGTATTCATAACAATATTAATCTAGCTGAAAATATTGAAGGAGAGTTGATACTACCGCCTTCTTGCCTGTATCAACGAGATAATAAAGAGGCTTATAATGTGCAAACCGCTGTAAGCAGTCACTTATATTTTAACTATTTCATCTATGAACGAACGGCAAAAGAAGTCATGAACCAATTAATTGGATTATCAATTGAAGCATGTGAAAAAGTGGAGAGAGAACTTTCTGATTATTACGAATCTTTTGTCTGGAGAACAAATTTACCAAAGCGAAACTTGTCTTGGAAAGTGGATGTTGTGAGCTTGGAAGATTATCTGGAGGAATTAGATCAAAAAGGGATAAATGCTCAGGATTGTATTGAACGAGCTTTCGAACAATATATACATTTAGAACTTAGAACAAGGTGCTTTAAAGTAATTGAAGAACTTCAAAAGTTAGATCCGCATCAAAGGCCGCGCGTAATTATCTTTTTTGCACCGCCTTACTTGCCTCATAATCACTTGAAGAAAGATCAAAGCAGAGATCAGCAGCTTCTTTATACCTTAAAAGCGGCAGTGGAGAAGGTTGGAAAACAGACGGGAGAGACGTTTCAGTTTAAAAAATTCTTCCCATACCTAGCGGATGGCAGCTTTTTATCTCTTCATGAGACAGATGAGGAAATCGATGCTTTTACACGTAACTTTCCAGGGTGGGGTATTGCAGGGACGATTCCTTTCCATGAAATTCGAAAATTAAATATTCCGTCCATCAATATGGGGGTATATGGGAAAGACGGACATAAGTGGACAGAGCGAGTGTATAAACCTTATTCGTTCGGCGTCCTTCCTAAGTTGATTCAAGAAACAACTGTTCATATGTTAAAGAGTTGTCATGCTTATACAAACAACATGTAAGAAAATGAAGAATGGAGGTACCGATGAATAGACATACAGAACAAAATCAATTACAGAGAACAATGAAAAGCAGACATTTATTTATGATTGCGTTAGGAGGCGTTATTGGGACAGGACTATTCTTAGGTTCGGGTTTTACTATTAGCCAGGCAGGACCAGGAGGAGCCATTCTTGCTTATATAATAGGTGGCTTCCTCATGTACTTAGTTATGCTTTGTTTAGGAGAGCTAGCGGTAGCGATGCCGGTTTCAGGTTCCTTTCAAGAATACGCTACAAAGTTTTTAGGACCCTCCACAGGTTTTATGATTGGATGGCTGTACTGGTTCAGCTGGGCAAATACGACAGGGCTTGAATTTACGTCAGCAGGAATTTTAATGCAAAGGTGGTTTCCGGACGTACCTGTATGGTCATGGTGTTTAATTTTTGGCGTCATTACGTTTTTAATTAATGCTCTTTCTGCTCGGAGCTATGCTGAGACTGAGTTTTGGTTTTCGAGCATCAAAGTTACGGCTATTATTCTATTTATTTTAATTGGAGGAGCTGCTGTTTTTGGTTTTATCGACTTTAAAGGAGGAGAACCAGCACCGTTTCTTTCGCATTTCACCCAAGGCGCAGGTCTTTTTCCAAATGGAATACTGGCAGTTCTATTGACTTTAGTAACAGTTAACTTTTCGTTTCAAGGAACGGAGCTTGTCGGTATTGCAGCAGGAGAAAGTGAACGTCCTGAGAAAACTTTGCCGCGATCCATCCGAAACGTCATTTGGAGAACGCTGTTTTTCTTTGTGTTAGCTATGTTTGTGTTAGTCTCTATTCTCCCATACAAAACAGCAGGAGTCATTGAAAGTCCATTTGTTGCTGTGTTAGATCAAATTGGCATTCCGTATGCAGCGGATATTATGAACTTTGTAATTTTAACAGCTGTTTTATCAGTGGCGAACTCCGGGGTTTACGCTGCTTCTCGTATGCTTTGGTCACTTTCAAACAGTGACATGGGACCAAAACCTTTGAAGGAATTATCTTCAAAAGGTGTTCCAATTAACGCGTTAATTGTGACAATGATTATTTCAGGGTGCTCATTGATTACAAGTGTCGTGGCTGCTGAGACCGTATATCTTTGGTTTATTTCGATTTCAGGAATGGTTACCATTATTGTTTGGATGTCGATTTGTGCATCTCAATTTATGTTCCGCCGTCGTTTTTTAGCGGAAGGAGGAGACATAAAGGAGCTGAAATTTAAAACGCCTCTTTATCCGTTTGTGCCTATTATAGGTTTTGGTTTGTACGGACTTGTATTAATCAGCTTAATTTTTATCCCGGATCAACGAATTGGTCTTTACTGCGGGGTCCCTTTAATTATTGTACTCTACGTGTATTATCACATAGGGATCAAGAGAAATATTACTCAAAAACAATCGAATTCACCGGTTTATAAAGCAAAGTAAAAAAAGACGTGCATACTAGTATGCACGTCTTTTTTATTTAGAGCGGATGTTTAATCGTTTCATACGATACTGCAAGCTTTGCCGGGTCAGCCCTAATATCTTAGCGCTTTTTGAGATGTTGTGGTTATGTTGTTCAAGCGTTTGTTTAATACATTCTGCCTCGAACGCTAACAGCTGTTCCTTTAAAGGAAGAGAAGAATGAAAAGTACTTGGATAAGAAGGTGCTTCACTGCTTGCTTTATTTTCAAAATGTTCATGCTGTTTTAGCTGAAACTTTGTTCTGTATTGGAAAGGAAGATGAGAATATTGAATAACATCTTCATCCATCACCAAGTTCATCGCGCCTTCAATAATGTGTTCTAGTTCCCGTACGTTCCCTGGCCAGTCATAAGAGAGAAATGAAGACATGACTTGGTGATCTACGGTTTTGACATTCATCTGAAACAAATCATTGTATTTTTTGATAAAAAACTTTGTTAATTCAATAATATCTTCTTTTCGTTCCCGAAGAGGAGGAATAAAAAGCGTCACGACGCCAAGTCGGTAATACAAGTCTTTGCGTAATCGATTTTCTGCAATCGCATCGATTGGGTCTTCATTCATGTTCGCGATGACTCGAACGTTCACCGGTTTATCCACTGTATCGCCAATTCTGCGTACGGTTTTTTCTTGCAGCACTCGAAGAAGCTTAGCCTGCAGGTTTGGATTTAACGAGTTGATTTCATCTAGCAGTAATGTGCCTCCTTGAGCTTGTTCAAAAAGGCCTGGATTATCCATTGCACCTGTAAAAGCTCCGCGTTTCGTACCGAACAAAAGGCTTTCAATTAAATTATCCGGTAGCGCAGCACAGTTTTGTGAAATAAAAGGAGCAGAAGAGCGGCTGCTGCCATTATGTATGCTTTGAGCAAACAGTTCTTTCCCTGTACCTGTTTCTCCAATAATTAAGACGTAAGAAGGAGTTCTAGTTGCGCGCTTAGCGTCTTCAATAACATCGTGAACGGCTTGACTGCTTCCGATAATGCTATCAAACGTAAACCGTGTGTTTCCTTTTTGCCTAATGTTTTGTCGGATTAGACGCTCTAGCTTTGTCACGTCCTGAGCAATTTCAACCGCTCCTTGAATGACCCCGTCTTTTAGAATTGGGAATGTATTATTAATCGTCGTGATTTCTTGTCCTTGATTGTTGAAATACGTTTGCTTAACGTTAACCGTTTCTTTTCCTTTTTGCAGCGCTTGTACAAGCGTGCTTTGCTGATTTTCTTTAAACATAAACACATCTAGCAAGTTTTTATGTAAAACGTCTTGTTCATCCATCAGCTCCATCTTTGTCATCTTTTCATTATAAATAATGGTTCTTCCTGTTTCATCGACCGCATGGATACCAGCGTCGACTTTATTTAAAATGGTTTCATATATATGTTTAAGAGTGCTTAATGTATTGGTCATTCAAATACTCTCCTTTAGCGGTGTTCATATCTCTATTTAAACAAAAATAGCTGAGTTCTGATAGTGTTTCTACATAAAAATAAATGAATGACCGAAGAGAAATGTTATCCGTTTACAATAGACCCCCCATTAATGTGCAGAACTTGACCAGACATATAAGAAGAATCAGAACTTGCCAAATATACATAGGCTGGTCCGAGCTCAGAAGGCTGTCCTGCTCGTTTCATAGGTGTATTAGACCCAAATGTTGCAACTTGCTGTTCGTCGAACGTAGATGGAATAAGAGGTGTCCAAATGGGTCCTGGAGCTACGCCGTTTACGCGAATGCCTTTTGTTGCAAGCGAAGCTGATAAAGAACGCGTAAACGCGACGATAGCGCCTTTGGTTGAAGAATAATCAATCAGCTGGTCATGCCCATGATAGGCTGTCACAGATGATGTATTAATAATAGCGCTTCCTTGTTTTAAATGAGGCAATGCAGCTTTGGTTAAATGAAAGATTGAAAAAATATTCGTTTGAAACGTACGGGTAAGCTGTTCAGTCGTGATATCCGTAATGCTTTTTTGAGGATGCTGTTCAGCTGCGTTATTGACTAAGATGTCTATTTTCCCGAAGGTTTGAATGGCCTTTGAGATGACTTCTTGACAAAAATGCTCATCTCCTATGTCACCAGCAAGTAACAAACAGGAAGCCCCCATTCGTTCAACTTGTTTCTTTGTTTCATTTGCATCATCGTGTTCATTAAGATAGGTTACGACAATATTTGCGCCTTCTTTAGCATAATGATAAGCGACAGAACGTCCAATTCCGCTGTCTCCGCCTGTGATAATGGCTACTTTGTTTTGTAATTTTCCGCTTGCCTTATAGTCTGGAGCGATAGAGGTAGGGATTGGATGCATATCTTTCTCAATACCTGGCTGAGTTTGCTGATGTTGAGGAGGGAAGTTTTGTTTTTGATTTTGATTCATTAGTATACACTCCTTAATTAATTTGAGTATGTAAGCGTATACTAGTATTTGTTAAGAATGTGTATCTATGCATAAGGGGAGGCTTGAATGAATAAAAAAAGGCGTTGAAAGAAAAAATGAATGCCGAGGCATTCATTTTTTAGCGGTAATTAATAAATTGTACGTCAATAGGTAAGTCAGCACTGCGAATAGCTGAAATAATTTGCTGCAGGTCATCACGATTTTTACCGCTTACGCGAAGCTGATCATCTTGAATTTGGCTTTTTACTTTTAAACCAGTATTTTTAATAATTGTATTTAGCTTTTTAGCGTTATCTTTGTCGATACCTTGAATTAACTTGGCGCGTTGTCTAACCGTTCCTCCAGAAGCATTCTCAATTTTTCCGTATGAGATATTGCGTGTAGGTACGCCGCGTTTAATAAGCTTAGAGATCAGTACGTCTTTTAACTGTTCAAGCTTAAATTCATCATCAGAAATAAGAACAAGCTCTTCGTTTTCAAGCGAGATTTCGCTTTTACTGCCTTTAAAATCATAGCGGGTTTTAATTTCTTTTGTTGCCATGGTAATGCCGTTTGTTACCTCTGATAAATCGACTTGTGACACAATGTCAAATGAACTATCTTTAGCCATAATAACCTCCATATGTAAAGAGTTTGTTCTTTTATTATAAATAAAACACAAACCGTATACAACTGATATTGAATAGAGAGCCGGTAATTGATACAATACAAGTTATGCTTTTTGTTGTAAGCTATAGAAGCAGCTTTTTAAACAATGCATGCATTTAAGTTAATTTAAAATTTAACATGCTGTTCGATGCAAAGTGAGAAGGTATGTGGTGAAGGAATAGTCACTACTAATTTATATAAAGGATGGATAGAACGATGAATGTAGAAGCTGGGATGAAAGCGTATTTAACAGTAAACCGGGAAACGCCAATTGGTTATATGTTAGCAGAAGGTGAAGAAGAAATTTTGCTACATAAAAATGAAACAACAAGAGAACTTGCTGAAGGAGAAGAAGTAGAAGTTTTTCTATACCTTGATCAGCATGATCGCTTAACGGCAACGATGCACTTGCCACTTGTTGAAGAAGGGGTCTATGAGTGGGTTGAAGTCGTAGATGTTAATCCAGGTTTAGGTGTGTTTGTAAATATCGGCATGAATAAAGATATGTTAATTGGTTCAACAGACTTACCTTCGTTAGAAGATCTGTGGCCTGAAGTCGGAAGCAAAGTTTACTGCACGATGAAAATTTCAAAGCGCGGTAAGATGTATGGGAAAATTGCTACAGATGATGTAATGAAAGCAATGGCATTAGATGCTCCGCCCGAACTTTTTAATCGTGAAGTGAGCGGATATATCTACCGTGTCCTGCGCGTAGGTTCATTTATTATGACAGATGAAGGATACGTTGGATTTATTCATGAAAGCGAAAGACGTAAAGAACCAAAGCTTGGTACGTATGTAACCGGCCGCGTAATTAATGTAAAAGAAGACGGAACGTTAAACGTATCGCTTCTTCCGCGTAAACAAGAAAGCATGGATGAAGATGCACAAGTACTATACGATTATATGGAAAGTCGCGGTGGCGTTATGCCATTTTGGGATAAAAGCTACCCAGAAGATATTCGTGAACGCTTTAATATGAGTAAAGCTGCATTCAAACGTGCGCTTGGTAAACTGATGAAAGAAGGCAAAGTTTATCAAGAAGAAGGATGGACATATTTTAAAAAAGAAGAAAACTAAAAGGAGAAGCCGCTGAAAATTCAGCGGCTTCTTTTTATAAGTGATCAGTTTTTTTAGAAAATGAATGTTTTCCAAGCTCACGGTTATGCTTAGCTTGAAGATTCTTTTCGTGAAGCTTTGCGTTATTATCTTTTGCTTTTTTATCGTTATCGCTTGTTTTTGGCATTCAGATACACCCCTTTTTTATCGTATCTTTAGAATGCCCTCATCTTTTTAAATTATTCGATGGTTTCATTCAAAAAGAAGACTGCAATCGTTCCTGGGCCAGAGTGAGAACCTATGGCTGCACCAATAATATTAATGATAAAATGTTTAGTTCCAAAACGTTCTTGAATCATTTCTTTCAGCTGAAGAGCTGTTTCTAAATCATCTCCATGGCTAATTCCAATGGTTTGAGAAGAGAGGTTTTTTCCTCGCTCTTCCATCACATCAAGCATGCGTTTGAATACTTTTTTGCGGCCGCGGATTTTTTCGATTGGAATTAATTTTCCATCTTCCACATGAAGTAGTGGCTTAATATTAAGCAAGCCCCCTACAAAAGCAGAAGCTTTGCTCACACGTCCTCCTTGAGCAAGAAAATCTAAGTCATCGACCGTAAAAATATGTTCCATATGCAGAGCATATTGCTTTATTTTTTCTGTCATCTCTACTAGTGAGAGGTCTCGTTCTAATAATTGTACTGCATAATAAGTAACTACTCCCTGACCAAGAGATGCACATTTTGTATCGATTATTTCTAATTGAAAATCGGGATATTTTTCTAAAAGTTCTTCACGAATCATCATTGCTGTTTGATATGTACCGGACAATTCAGAAGAAAAAGCTAAATAAATGCACGAATTACCTGATTTCGCTATGTTCTCAAAGACTTCATACATAGTAGTTGGAGCCGCCTGAGATGTTTTTGGCATTTTGCCTTTACGGATGGCTTCGTAGACAGAAGCTGGTTCAATCGTTTGTAGATCCAAATATTCTTGGGTATCCAAGCTTACGCGAAGCGGTAAAAAGCCAACGTCATTTTCTTGAAAAAAGGGTAAAGGCAAATCGCTTGCACTATCGGTTAAAAGTTTAATTGACATAAATGTCACCTTCCTAATTGCATTTATAAAACATTAAAAGAGTTTGATATATATACATTGAAAAGAGTTATATACGACATAGTATTAGTGTATAAGCACTTTGAGGAAAATACAATTTTTGAATAAGTTTTTTTAATTCTGTCAAATCGTACATACTATATGTACTAACTATTTTAAAGATGCTGACTTTATTCATTTTAAAATGGGTATAAGAGAGTATGAAGTTTTAAAAAAGCGGAGGTCGGTGATTTGAATATTTGGCTTGAAACAAAAAAAGCGATAGTCGTCTTGGTAGGAGCATTATTGAATGCGCTTGCGCTCAACTTGTTTTTGATACCTGCTAATGTATATTCAAGCGGCTTTACGGGAGTAGCACAGCTTGTTTCGAGTATCGTGACAGACTACACTCCTTTTACTATTTCCACTGGCGTACTGCTGTTGCTATTAAATATTCCTGTAACTATTTTAGGGTGGAAAAAAGTTGGAAAGTCATTTACTGTGTACAGCTTTATCAGCGTTGCTGCAACAACTTTATTTCTTGGAATTGTTCCTGTTCAAGCACTTTCGAAAGACATCATTCTTAACGCAGTTTTTGGCGGCGTTATTTTAGCGGTAGGAGTAGGGATTACACTGAAATTTGGAGCTTCAACTGGTGGGCTCGATATTATTGCCCTGATTTTGTCTCGAGTAAAAGATCGACCAATTGGCACTTATATGTTCATATTAAATGCAATTATTATCGTGCTAGCAGGTCTTTTATATGGTGCTGAAAAATCCCTTTATACGCTAGTGACGCTTTATACAACAACTCGCGTCATTGATGTTATTCATACGCGTCATGTCAAACTAACAGCAATGATCGTAACAAAAAAAGGAGTGGAGCTAAGAAAGGCAATTCACGCCAAACTCGTGCGAGGGATTACGGCGGTACCGGCTAAAGGCAGCTTCACAAACGAAGATAAAGAAATGCTAATGATTGTTTTGACTAGATATGAATTATTTGACTTGGAACGAGTGATTAAAGAGGTAGACCCTAAAGCATTTACCAATATTGTTCAGACAACAGGAATCTTTGGTTTATTTCGCAAGGATTAAAAAGAGTCCAGGTATTAATTACCTGGACTCTTATATTAATGTGTACCTTTTAACTCATTAGAAAGTTCTTGAAGCTGAGCTTGTTCTTCAGGTGAAGCGTTTTGCTGTGCATGAGACAGCATGTCAGCTGCAATATTTTCGTCAGAAGCTGCCGACGTATAAGTCTGGGACGGTTGCTGATTTTGACCAGCTGCTCCCAATGTATTCTGAAGCTGTTGAAGCTGAGCTTGTTCTTCAGGTGAAGCATTTTGCTGTGCATGGGACAGCATGTCAGCTGCAATATTTTCGTCAGAAGCTGCCGATGTATGAGACTGGGACGGTTGCTGATTTTGACCAGCTGCTCCCAATGCATTCTGAAGCTGCTGAAGCTGAGCTTGTTCTTCAGGTGAAGCATTTTGCTGTGCATGGGACAATATATCAGCTGCCACGCACTCACTAGACGTGTGAGCTTCACTGTGAGCGTGAGAACGACCGCCTTCTAAAGTGTTTTGAAGCTGTTCAAGCTGAGCCTTCTCTTCTGGAGAAGCATTCTGAACGATATGAGACAGCGTATCTGACGTGATATCTGCGCTTTTCTCTTGTGAATGTGATTCTCCATCTGTATGATACGCTTGATGTAATGAATTTTGAAATTGCTTCAACTGCTCTTGTTCCTGTGGAGACGCGTTAGAAGCAATACTATTTAATACGCTTTCTGAAATATCAAGCTCACCGTTGCCGTGCTTTTGACGGTGAAGATGATCTTCTGAATGACCGGATACTGCATTTCGAATAGCATCTTTTACTTGACCAAAAAGTGAATTTTTCATAAATTACTGTCCTCCATGAGGAGTTTGGCGCTGCTGAGCTTGAAATGCTTCTGCCTCCGCCATAGTCATATGATAAGGAATTCGTTCATCATGTTTTTGAACTGCATCTGCACCTTGTTTCACAAAACGTTTTGATCGATTGCTTCTGCCCATCATAAATTCCTCCTCGTAATATAAATAAAACCGACACCTTAAGAAGTGTCGGTTATAGTGTGTGCTAAATAAAAAAAATGATAGCGATAAAAATTTACCTTGCTTTTCAAAAAAAGCTAAGTTATAAATTTAACGTTTTTTCCAAATAATAAGCAATACCATCATTTTCATTTGATTTTGTTACTTCACGCGCTAGCTGTTTTAATTCGCTAATACCATTTTCCATGGCAATTCCATGCCCTGCAAATTTAATCATTTCAAAATCATTGTCTTCATCTCCAAACGCAATAATTCGTTCGCGAGGAATTTGATAATGATTAGCTACGCGCTCAAGACCTACAGCTTTATTAAGTCCTTTTTTTACAATCTCAACCACATGCCAAGGTGCTCCCCAGCGTCTATGCTCTAATACTTCTGCATGGACATCTGAAAGATGAGAGCGTATATCTTGTACATGTTCTTCATCTGCATGAATTAAAATAGAGGTTGGATCATGCTGCAACGTATGACGCAAATCACCCGTTTGTAATTTAGGATCTCCTAGGCTAAGTACATCCATTAATTTTCGATCTTCAAAATGAAGGTACACATCATCTTGCACTTCCGCCATGATGTTAGTGATGCGATAGTCTTGCATAGCTGTCACAATGTCGTGAACAGTGCTTCGGTTTAAAGGTTCGTGATGCGTGCCAAAATTAGGCTGAAGGGGATGATGGACAAGCGCTCCATTAAAGTTTACGATAGGCGTGGATAAATCTAATTCGCTGTAGTACATAGCACTAGAACGATAAGGTCTTCCAGTTGCAATCATCACAATATGGCCTTCTTGCTTGGCTTTTTCTAATACTCGTTTTGTTTTAGGTGAAATGGTTTTTTCGTTCGTTAATAATGTTCCATCAAGATCTAATGCGATTAAGTGTTGATCGTTTCTCATATAGGCTCCTTTTAAATTGAAGTAGTTATACGATTATATTGAATTCTACCAATATTCATGCTTCTATTCCCATATTTTACACAACTTTTCCTTATGAGAAAAGCAGAACGATTGACATGTAAAAACTGTCTTGTTACGGTGTAAGTCATAGTTCTTGATTGCTTATGAAAAATTGTTTCAGGGTATATTTAATACGTGAAGATAATTACGGAAGCAAAAGAAAGGAGAATGAATGTGGATAAACAGTTAGAAGATAAAATCATGGAATCACTAGAAGAAGTAATTGATCCAGAGCTTGGCGTTGATATCGTAAATTTAGGTTTAGTGTACGGGGTAGAAATGGAAGAGAACAACACGGTCATCGTTACGATGACGCTAACTTCCATCGGATGCCCACTAGCTGGTGTGATTGGAGAACAAGTGAAGAAGCAGTTAATTTCGCTTGAAGAAGTAGAAAATGTAGAAGTGAATATCACATTTAATCCGCCCTGGGATAAAGATCGCATGACGCGCTACGCTAAAATTGCATTAGGTGTTCAATAAAAAGAGGCTGGGACAAACGTATTTTAGTTGAAGGAAGATCCGAACGATGAATTGAGATTCATCGTTCGGATCTTTTCATTGTCATAGTGAACATAGGTTTCATGTATGCAGTGGCTTCTAGCTGTTGATTGGAGGCAAGGCGAAGACTCCTGCGGGAAAAGCGTAAGCGGCGAGAAGACTCACCGGCCCCCGCGAAAAGCGAAGTCTTGCACGGAAACCAACAGCGGTGTAACAAGTAATCCATACTAACTCATTTATCCCATTTGTTCATCTTTAGATTGGATTGATGTAGCTATCTCTCAATCTCTTTTCTTATTCAATTCTGCACAATTCTACAGGGCAGTCCTCGCAGTCTATTTCTTTCTTCAAGAAAGAAAGCTTATGAATGATAATCCTTCCATCCGTCATTGAAATCACGTCGTTCTTTCGCAATTCAGCGAGCATGCGATTGACCACTTCTCGAGATGTCCCGCATAGGTTGGCAATTTCTTGATTTGTCAAAGTTACGTTTAATAAAATCCCATTCGGTTTCATTACTCCAAAACTATTGGACATGCGAATCAGAGTAGAGTATAGAGCTCCTTTCTTTCCATTTAGAATTAAGTCTCTAAACTTTGTCTGCATTCGCTTAATTTGTAATCCCATCCACTTCATATACTCCATAGAAAGAGAAGGGTATTGTGCTAGTTCGTTTTCTAATACCCGTTTTTGAATACTAATCGCTGTACAAGACTCAATAGCTTTTGCTTGAAGCATATGGGGAGTAGATCCGCAAAACAGCATGACTTCCCCCACTAGGTCTCCTGAACTCGCCAGCTGAAGCGTCAACTCACGTCCTTCTGGTGTAACTTTACTTACTTGAACGGCCCCCGAAGTAATAAAAAATAAATGAGTTGAAGTCGAACCCTCTTGAAAGAGGAAGTCACCTTTTTTAAACGAAATCTTATGATCAAAGTTCATAAAAAATTGCTGGAGCTCATTTGAAAAAGAATCCGTTGTGATGTTCATCATGTTATCACCTTTTAAATAAAATTTTTGCGACTGTTACTTCTAATCTATTAAGTTAGAACAGTCTGTATATGCTGTACGTCCACTAGCCGTATGAAAAAATGCCATACGGGTGATTTTTATCGATATTCTCATTATACACAAAAACAACCAGTGTTTTCCAAAACTATCTGTGAACAATAAAAAAAAAATAGAAAAGTAGTTATAAAAATAAAAACTTATGAATAAATAAAAATGTTTAAAAATATAGAATAAAGTGTTGGATTTTTTAAATATTCATTTGATTTTATTTTTATACGGTATTATAATGATAAATAATTCAAATAGTTACGTGGAAAAAGGAGTTTTAAAATGAAACAATACAAGGTAGGAATTGTTGGAGCAACAGGGTATGGAGGAGTAGAATTGATTCGTTTATTAGCGAATCACCCGCATTTTCATGTTTATGCAGTTTATTCATCTTCTCAGGATGGGATGGAACTAGCAGAAGTTTATCCCCATCTTTCTAATACTGTATATACGCTGCAAGATATAAAACCTAAGAACATGGCTAAAGAATTGGATTTAGTGTTTACAGCAACTCCGTCCGGTGTTTCTAGCAAACTTGTACCTCAATTGATAGAAGAAGGAATAAAAGTGGTAGATCTATCTGGAGATTTTAGATTGAAAACAGAAGCGCTTTATGAAAAATGGTACAAAAAGCCTGCCGCAGCCGAAGCGTTTTTACAACAGTCTGTGTATGGGTTATCAGAATGGTTTGCAGAAGAAGTCGAAAGCAGTACGTTTGTTGCGAACCCGGGATGTTATCCAACTGCTACACTGCTTGGGCTAGCTCCTCTCGTTAGTAAAAAAATGGTGAAGTCAAACTCTATTATCGTTGATGCAAAGTCCGGGATTTCAGGAGCAGGACGCGGTCTTTCGCAAATGGCTCATTATGCTGAAATCAATGAAAATATGAAAATATACAAAGTAAATCAGCATCAGCATATCCCAGAAATCGAATCTATTTTAGAAAAGTGGGATGAGGAAATTGGTCATGTTACGTTCAATACACACTTAGTGCCAATGACGCGAGGAATTATGAGTACTATATACGCTGAACTTTCTGAAGAGAGCACAGTACAAGAGCTTCATCAGCTATATGTAGATACATATCAAGACTCCCCGTTCGTTCGCGTTCGAAAAGCTGGTGAATTTCCATCTACTAAAGAAGTAAGTGCATCAAATTATTGCGATATTGGTATTGCATTTGACGAACGAACAAAGCGTGTCACGGTTGTTTCTGTCATTGATAACTTAGTTAAAGGAGCAGCCGGTCAGGCCATTCAAAATGCCAATATCATGATGGGGTTTGAACAGCAAGCGGGTATTGAGTTACTGCCGGTCTTCCCATAAAAGCACAGCATCACTAATCACGATAAAAGCAGGAGGGAACATATAGTGATTACGGTTAAACAAACTAAAGAAAAGATAAAGAAAATAGAGAACGGTACAATTGTAACGCCGCTAGGTTTTTCAGCAGATGGCGTTCACGCTGGTTTACGCTATGCGAAAAAAGATTTAGGGGTTATTGTAAGTGATGTGCCAGCTAATTGCGCAGCTGTTTACACGCTTAATGCCTTTCAAGCAGCGCCTTTAGCCGTTACAAAAGAAAGTGTAGCAGTGGAGCAGAAGCTGCAAGCGATTATTGTAAACAGCGCATGTGCAAATGCATGTACTGGAGAACAAGGGTTAAAAGATGCATACCAAATGCGAAATACATGTGCAGAAAAGCTTAATATTCTACCTCATCATGTAGCGGTAGCTTCTACAGGGGTAATTGGAGAGCTTCTAGATATGAAAAAAATTGTCAAAGGTATTGAGTTATTAAGCCCTTCTTCAAACAAAGAAAAAGCAGAAGAATTTCAAACGGCTATTTTAACAACAGACACAGTGATGAAGTCAGCCTGCTATGAAACAAAAATTGACGGCAACACGGTTATAATTGGCGGCACAGCGAAAGGATCAGGCATGATTCACCCAAATATGGCTACGATGCTTAGCTTTATAACAACGGATGCTAAGATTGAAGCGTCAGTGTTACAAGATGCGCTGCGTTCTATTACAAATAAAAGCTTTAATCAAATTACAGTGGATGGTGATACGTCAACCAATGATATGGTTGTTGTTTTAGCAAATGGAAAGGCCGATCACCAATCGCTTACACCAGATCATCCTGAATGGACTTCGTTTTATGAAGCACTGCGTTTGACGTGTGAAGATTTAGCCAAGCAAATTGCACGTGACGGTGAAGGGGCAACAAAACTAATTGAAGTTAACGTATCTGGCGCTCACACAAACGAAGAAGCAAATGTGATTGCTAAACAAATCGTGGGCTCGAACTTAGTGAAAACGGCAATGTATGGAGCCGATGCCAATTGGGGACGAATTATTTGTTCAGTTGGTTATAGCGGAGTAGCGCTTAATCCAGAAACAGTGAACGTTTCGTTAGGTAATATCCAGATGTTAGAAAACAGCCAGCCTGTTTCATTTAGTGAAGAAGAAGCAAAAGCTTATTTAGAAAATGATACGGTTGAAGTCTATGTTGACTTACAGCAAGGAAGTGGAATTGGCAAAGCGTGGGGCTGCGATTTGACTTACGATTATGTCAAAATCAACGCCAGTTATCGAACGTAAGGAGAGAGTGAAATGAGCAATGAAAAAATCGTTGTTGTAAAATGCGGAGGCAGCATTGTCAATCAGTTAACAAGCGCTTTTTTTGAAAGTATACAGCAGTTAAAAGCGAGTGGATATCAGATCATCGTCGTGCACGGAGGTGGTCCTGATATTCAAGATACTCTTACCAAACTTCACATTGAAACAGAATTTGTAGATGGACTTCGAAAAACGTCCAAAGAAGCATTAGAAGTTGTGACTATGGTATTAGCAGGCAAGGTTAATAAGCAGCTTGTAAAAGATCTACAAAAAGCGAATCTAAAAGCGGTAGGATTATCAGGAATTGATGGATTATTGCTTAAAGCAGAGTCTATTGATATTGAACGTCTAGGGTACGTTGGAGAAGTAAAAGGTGTAAATGATGGATTATTAAAACAATTAACTGACAGTCAGTATATCCCAGTTATTTCTTCCATTGGAGCAGACGAAAAAGGTAATAGCTATAATATTAATGCTGACGTGGCGGCTGGAGCAGTTGCACAAGCAGTAAATGCTGAAAAGCTGATGTTTGTAACGGATGTAAAAGGTGTACTAAAGGATGGAACATTGCTTCCTGAACTTACAAAGTCAGAGATTGATGCACTTATTGAAGAAAAAATAATTTACGGCGGAATGATTCCGAAAGTGACATCAGCGGTAAGTGCTTTATCTCCTTTACTTGAAGAAGTTCATATTATTAGCGGAATTGAAGGATTTTTAGATAAGGAAGGAAAGATGATTGGTACAGCAATTAAATATAATGGAAAAGGTGGAGAAGATAGCGATGAGTTCATTGTTTCCAACATATCAACGGTTTGATATTCATGTGGAAGAGGCGCAAGGAACAAAATTAATCGATAACAAAGGAAATGAGTATTTAGATTTTATTTCAGGTATCGCTGTTTGTAATGTAGGTCATCGTCATCCTGATGTTCAAAAAGCGGTCGAAGAGCAGTTAAATAAAGTCTGGCACGTGTCAAATTTATTTCATCAATCTATTCAAGAAGACGTAGCAGGTAAGCTTGTGGAACATTCAAACGGTGATGCAGTATTTTTCTGTAACAGCGGTGCAGAAGCCAACGAAGCTGCGATTAAATTAGCACGCAAACACACAAAAAAACACAAAATTATTACGTTTACAAAATCATTTCATGGACGTACATTTGCTACAATGACAGCTACAGGGCAGGCAAAAATTCATGATGGCTTCGGTCCTCTTGTTAATGAGTTTGTTTACGTCCCATACAATGATGAAGAAGCATTAAAAGGGGAAATGGACCATAGCGTAGCAGCAATTATGGTAGAAATCATTCAAGGAGAAGGCGGAGTGGTTCCAGGAACCGAAGCATTTTTGTTAACCATTCAAGAGCTGTGTAAAAAGCACGAAGCACTGTTTATAGTTGATGAAGTGCAAACTGGAATCGGCAGAACAGGAAAACCATTTGCCTATCAGCATTTTAACGTATCACCCGATATTATTACAGCGGCTAAAGGTTTAGGAAGCGGAATGCCAGTTGGTGCGATGATTGGAAAAGGCTATCTCAAAGAAGCGTTTGGTCCTGGTACTCACGGAACAACCTTTGGAGGAAACCCTATTGCCTTAGCTTCAGCCAAAGCAACTTTAAACATTATTTTTAATGAAGCATTTTTGGCGGAAGTTACTGAAAAAAGTCTTTATTTTACCAACGCTTTGAAAAATAGCGTAGCAGATTATTCATTTGTAACGGATGTTCGCGGAAAAGGTTTTATGATTGGGATTGAATGCGGAGAACATCAGCCGGCATTGCTTGCAGCTATGCGTGAAAAAGGATTGCTAGCATTGGGAGCAGGACCGCGTGTAGTACGATTGTTGCCGCCTTTAACTGTAACAAAAGAAGAGTTGGACCAAGCGATTCATATCATTGAAGAAGCGTTTAGCCAAACAAAAATTACATCATAATACAAATTTTTTTGAATATATTTGTATAAAAATTCTGTTTTATAAATAATTATTCGAAGAGGGATGCACAATGAACGGATATTTACACTTAGCAAACGGCGATTCGTTTGCCGGACACATTGAACATACAGCAACACACCAGGCAGAGGGAGAAATTGTTTTCTTTACTGGAATGACTGGTTATCAAGAAGTTGTGACTGATCCATCTTACAAAGATCAAATTATCGTCTTTACGTACCCTTTGATTGGGAACTATGGCATCAATGAAAAAGACTATGAAAGTAAAAAGCCTCACGTAGCAGGCGTTGTCGTATACGAATGTTCAGATGAAGGGTTCCATTACGAAGCGATGTACAGCTTTAAACAATATTTAAAGAAATGGAACATTCCGCTTATTACACATGTGGATACGAGAGCGGTCGTAAAACGAATTCGAAAAGAAGGTACGATGCAATCCGCCTTTTCGACATCTGCTGAGCCGCCGGCATTTACTGCTGAATGCGATGGATATGTGGTAAAAGAAGTATCAACAAAAGAGCCTGTTACTTACGGGAACGGTGAGAAACACGTTGTATTAATGGACTTTGGATATAAAAAATCAATTTTACAAGAGCTGTTAAATCGAGAGTGCAAAGTAACGGTTGTTCCGTATTCTACAAACCCTTCAAAAGTAAAAGAGCTGCAGCCGGATGGAATTGTTTTATCAAACGGACCTGGAGATCCAACTCAAGTGAGCAGTCAGCTGGATGAATTAAAAGAAATTATTTCAGCTTATCCAACTTTGGGAATTTGCTTTGGCCATCAGTTAATTGGGCTAGCTTTTGGAGCACAAACCAAAAAGCTGGCGTTCGGTCACCGAGGGGCTAATCAGCCTGTGATTGATTTAACGACTAACAAAGTGTGTATGACGTCTCAAAACCATAGTTATGTAGTAGATGAACAGACGATTGCGTCTACGCCATTAAGCGTTCGATTCAAAAATGTGAATGATGGATCGGTTGAAGGTTTAATGCATAAAGACCTTCCTGTTATTTCGGTTCAATATCATCCAGAAGCACATCCTGGACCAAGTGATAGTACGTATATCTTTGATGAATTCATGACGAAAGTACAGCAAGTAGGGAGCGGAAAAGTATATGCCTAAAGACCAAACGTTAAAAAAGATTTTAGTAATCGGATCAGGACCAATCGTAATTGGGCAAGCAGCAGAATTTGATTATTCAGGAACACAGGCATGTTTGTCATTAAAAGAAGAAGGTTATGAAGTTATCTTAATTAATAATAATCCAGCTACAATTATGACAGACACTCACGTAGCAGATCGAATATATTTTGAACCGTTAACAGTAGACTGCGTAGAGAAAATTATTGCAAAAGAAAAGCCGGATGGTTTGTTAGCTACATTAGGCGGACAGACGGGTTTAAACTTAGCCCTTGAGCTTCATGAACAAAATATTTTGCCAAAATACGATGTGAAACTTCTAGGAACGCCGATTGAATCAATTAAAAAAGGTGAAAGCCGTGAGGAATTCCGCGCATTGATGAACGAACTGAATGAACCGGTGCCGGAAAGTGAAGTTGTGACAAAAGTAGAAGAAGCGTTAGCTTTTGCCGAGAAAATTGGTTTTCCTGTTATTGTACGTCCTGCTTATACGTTAGGCGGAACGGGCGGAGGAATTGCTCATTCTATGGAAGAGCTTGAAAAACTTTCAGCATCAGGTTTGCGCGAAAGTGCTATTACTCAATGCTTAATTGAAAAAAGCATCGCTGGATTTAAAGAAGTTGAGTACGAGGTTATGCGTGATGTGAACAATACGTGCATTACAATTTGTAATATGGAAAACATTGATCCCGTAGGCGTTCATACTGGAGACTCGGTAGTCGTTGCTCCTTCTCAAACGTTAACAGACGTGGAATATCAAATGCTTCGTTCCGCTTCAGTTAAAATTATTTCATCGCTTGGCATTATTGGAGGTTGCAACATTCAGTTTGCGCTTGATCCAAAAAGCAAGCAGTATTATCTAATTGAAGTAAATCCGCGTGTGAGCCGTTCGTCTGCTCTTGCATCAAAAGCAACTGGCTATCCAATTGCTAAAATTGCTGCAAAACTATCGGTAGGCTACACGCTTCATGAGTTATTAAATCCTGTGACAGGAGACACGTATGCAAGCTTCGAACCAGCTCTTGACTATGTAGTAGTAAAATTTCCAAGATGGCCGTTTGACAAGTTTTTCTACGCTGAGAGAACGCTTGGTACGCAAATGAAAGCAACTGGAGAAGTAATGGCTATTGACCGTAACTTTACACGTAGCTTTCAAAAGGCTTTGTCTTCTTTAGAAATTGACTTACAAGGATTAGAAGTAGAAGAATTGCAAGAACTTTCAACGGATGAATTAAAAAGCAAGCTTGGCGAACAAAGCGATGAGCGTATTTTTGTTATCCTTGAGCTTTTACGCCGCGGCACAACGCCTGAGTATATTCACGAAATAACGCAAATTGATTATTTCTATTTAACGCACTTTACACAGCTGATTAAAATGGAAGCCTCTTTGAAGGAAGTACGTTTTGATTCCATTACAGCTGAACACTTCAAACATGTGAAGGAGCATGGGTTTACAGATGCTTATCTAGCAAACGTATGGAATGTGCGAGAGCTTGACGTAAGAGCGAAACGTAAAGCACTACATATTACGCCAAGCTATAAAATGGTGGATACATGTGCAGCGGAGTTTGAATCTTCTACGGCCTATTTCTACTCCAGTTATTACGGTGAGAGTGAGATTGAACCATCAACGAATAGAAAAGTTGCGATTATCGGTTCTGGACCAATTCGTATCGGGCAAGGAGTAGAATTCGACTACAGCTCTGTACACGGTGTGTTAGCTCTTGAAAAAGAAGGGTACGAAACGATTTTAATTAACAACAATCCCGAAACGGTAAGTACAGACTTTGAAGTAGCAGACCGCTTATATTTTGAACCTGTAACAGTAGAAGATGTACTTAATGTCCTGGATGCTGAAAATGTGACGGATGTAATTGTTCAATACGGAGGTCAAACGGCTATTTCGCTTGTTAAAGGTCTAGAAGAAGCCGGCGTTAATTTATTAGGTATTACAAACGATGTTATTGATGCACTTGAAGATCGTGATCTGTTTTATAAGCTCTTAGATGACTGTGATATTCCGCATATCCCAGGTGAAATGGCGAAAGATGAGCAAGAGCTTGTACAAAAAGCAAAAGATATGGGATTCCCATTGCTGATTCGCCCTTCTTACGTGATTGGCGGAAAAGGAATGCTGACAATTCAAAACGAAACGGAGCTGCAGGCTTGTTTACCGGCTATTAAAGCGTCTCATTTCCCAATGCTTATTGATGCTTACTTCCCTGGAAAAGAAGCAGAAATTGATGTTGTAGCAGATGGGAAAGATGTGTTGATTCCGACAATCGTTGAACATATTGAAAAAGCCGGCGTTCACTCAGGAGATAGTTATGCGCTTTTACCAGCAAAAACAGTAGAAGCAGCACATAAAGAAAAAATGGTGAGCTACGCTCAAAAAATCGTAAACAAACTTCAATATAAAGGGATTATGAATATCCAATATGTTATTTACAAAGATGAAGTCTATATGCTGGAAGTTAATCCGCGGGCTAGCCGTACAGTGCCTGTAGTAAGCAAAGTGTGCAATACACCGCTTGTTTCGCTATCAACTCAAATATTGCTTGGGAAATCATTGTCGGAAATTAGTGGAAAACTAGGTTTATTGCCGGATCCAGCTTACACAACTATTAAGTTTCCGGTATTTTCGACAAGTAAATTATCAGGAGTCGATCCACTTGTTGGACCGGAAATGAAGTCAACCGGTGAAGGAATTGCGATTTCTTCAACCATTGAAGAAGCAGCAAAAAAAGTGTTCCATCAGTATGTGTTAAGTAAAAAAGGTGCTACGGAAGTGTATATCAACGGAGAAGTGCAGGGCCTTGAAACACTTGTGCAAAGCGCGGGCTTAACTCTTGTTAAAGATAAAGAAGTTAGTGAATGGGTGAAAACGAAAGAAGCTTTATTATACGTAAGTTTACAGCCTGAAGATAAAGAAAGCCGCATGTCAGCATTAAAACACGGTTTAATGGTAATAACAGAGGCAGAAACGGCTTCGCTATTTTTCCAATCGTTCCAAGTGGATGAATATCACGTTTCATCACTACAAGAATGGTTTCAAACAACTAAAAAGGAAGTGACAGTATCATGAGTACAGTATCGGTAAATACCAATTTAAAAGGAAAAGATTTGCTTACGCTTAAAGATTTATCACCAGACGATATTATGTCACTTTTGGAAAGCGCCATTGAGCTGAAAGAAAAGCATAAAAATGGCGAAATCGTAACATCGTTAAAAGGAAAAACGCTGGGACTTATTTTTGAAAAATCTTCAACAAGAACAAGAGTCTCATTTGAAGCGGGAATGATGCAGCTTGGAGGAAACGCGCTCTTTTTAAGCAGCCAAGATTTACAGATTGGACGCGGAGAAACTATTGCTGATACAGCTCGCGTACTATCTGAATTTATCGATGCCATAATGATTCGTACGTTTGAACATACCAAGATTGAAGAGCTTGCAGACTACGCATCCATTCCTGTTATTAATGGTTTGACAGATGATTATCATCCTTGTCAGGCTCTAGCGGATTTATTAACGATTTACGAGCACAAGAAATCATTCGAAGGGCTAAAAGTAGCTTATGTTGGAGACGGAAATAATGTAGCACATTCTCTAATGATTGGATGTGCAAAAATGGGTATAGATATTTCAATTGGCTGCCCTGATGGATATGAGCCAAAAGACTTTGTAACAGATTATGTTAATGAACTAGCTGCTAAAACGGGTGCGAAGGTTACGATTACGAAAGATCCTGTAGAAGCTGTAAAAAATGCCGATGCTATTTATGCAGACGTATGGACAAGTATGGGACAGGAGGAAGAAGCACAGCAGCGCTTGAAAATATTTGCTCCTTATCAAGTAAATGAAGAACTAGCTGCCTATGCTAAGTCAGATTATTTATTTTTACACTGCTTGCCTGCGCATCGTGAAGAAGAAGTGACAGCAAGCATTATTGACGGACCAAATTCTGTTGTCTTCCAGCAGGCTGGAAATCGTATGCATGTACAAAAGGCTTTGCTGCAAGCCATTTTAGCTTAAGAGAAAAAACCTTTCTGACATTCTCAGAAAGGTTTTTTTGTTTAAAGGGAATTAATTGAGGGAACAGCAATTGTATACTAAACAGAACGAAAGGTGATTTATGATAAAAGTATTAGTTGTTGGAGCAAATGGAACAACGGGGAAGCAAGTAGTAGAAAAAGTCGCAAACAGCAAGCAGCATGAAGCTTATGCGATGATTCGTGACGAAAAGCAAGCAGACGCGTTAAAGAAGCTAGGTGCTAACGTTGTGCTTGCCGACCTGGAGCAAGATGTTTCAGATGCCTTAAGAGGAATGGATGCTGTCATATTTGCAGCAGGTTCTGGAGGACATACGGGAGACGAAAAGACAATTGCTGTAGATCAAAACGGTGCTAAGAATATCATTGATGAAGCAAAAAATCAAGGTGTGAAGCGCTTTGTTATGCTAAGTTCAATGGGAACGGACGCACCTGAACAGGGACCAGAAGGCTTACAGCTTTACTTACGTGCTAAAGCGATAGCGGATGAATACTTAAAGCAGTCTAATCTACAGTATACAATTGTACGACCAGGAACTTTATCTAATGGTCAAGCTACTGGAAAAATTGATATCAATAATGATATTCAAGATAAATCTCAGACGATTCCTCGAGCGGATGTAGCAACCGTGCTTGTAGAATGTCTAAACGAAGAAGCTACGATAGGAAAAACGTTTGAAATGTTAGCTGGAGAAACCGAAATCGAGCAAGCTATTAAATTTACTCATTGATACAAAGGGCGGATCTAAAGGTCCGCTCTTTTCTCTTCCTAATATGAAAACATCTCCATTATGAAACAGAAACCTTAAGGGAATAGTATAGGAGAACATTTCATTTCAGGAATGAGGAGGCAGGGCAATGGGACAAAATCGTCATTTCACACCGGGGCAAAAAGCTCCTAATAACGGAGTATATATTGAAATCGGTGAAACAGGAAGCAACGTAAATAATCCTCAAAAGGTTAAGTTAAAAGCAGGAGAGCGCTTTCCAGAGACGGCAAACGATGATCGCCACTGGACATACATGCGCAAGCCATAAATAGTAAAAAATAAAGAAGCCATTCTAAATTGAATGGCTTTACTTGTTTTCTCGTTGCTGGGTATAATGAAACAAAGGTCAATAAAGGTCAAATGTATTGAAGGAGGATATTTAATGGATATAAATAAAATGACTCAAAAATTGCAAGAAGCCGTTATGGAAGCGCAGTCCGAAGCTATTAAACGAAATCAGCAGGAAGTCGATATTGCTCATTTGCTTTATACGCTCATTCATCAGCAAGATGGTATTGCTCCTCGCATATTAGATCATTTACATATAGATCATCAATCTTTTCAGCAGCAGCTAAATCAATTGCTTGCGAAAAAACCAGCCGTTACTGGAAGTGGTGCAGAAGCAGGGAAAGTTTATATTACAAATAAACTTCAGCAGCTGTTTGTTAAAGCTCAAGAAGAAGCATCTCGTCTGCAAGATGATTATGTTTCAGTTGAGCATATCTTTTTAGCATTAGCACAGGAACCGTCATCTAGTGAATATGGCAAGTTATTTTCAAGTCACGGTATAACAAAAAAAGCCCTGCAAGATGTGCTTACTAGCCTTCGAGGGAATCAGCGCATTACAAGCCAAAATCCGGAAGTCACATATGAAGCGTTGAATAAATATGGAAGAGACTTAGTGGCAGAAGTACGAGCGGGGAACATTGATCCAGTCATTGGACGAGACGGAGAAATTCGCCGCGTTATCCGCATTTTATCGCGAAAAACAAAAAATAATCCTGTTTTGATCGGAGAACCTGGCGTTGGTAAAACAGCTATTGTTGAGGGACTAGCACAGCGTATTGTTCGCCGAGATGTGCCTGAAGGGTTAAAAGATAAAACCATCTTTTCATTAGATATGGGGGCTTTAGTAGCTGGAGCGAAGTTCAGAGGAGAATTTGAAGAACGTTTAAAAGCTGTTCTTCAAGAAGTTAAGAAAAGCAACGGTCAGATTCTTCTGTTTATTGACGAACTTCATACAATCGTTGGAGCAGGTCGTACGGACGGAGCGATGGATGCAGGGAATATTTTAAAGCCAATGCTTGCTAGAGGAGAGCTTCACTGCATAGGAGCTACAACCCTTGATGAGTACCGTCAGTATATTGAAAAAGATCCAGCGCTTGAAAGACGCTTCCAACAGGTGCTAGTTGAAGAACCTTCAGTAGAAGATACAATCTCTATTTTACGTGGTTTAAAAGAAAGATTTGAAATTCATCACGGTGTAAACATTCATGACCGAGCAATTGTTTCAGCAGCGGTTATGTCTGATCGTTATATCTCAGATCGTTTTTTACCTGACAAAGCAATCGATTTAATTGATGAAGCATGCGCAACCATTCGAACAGAAATTGATTCGATGCCATCAGAACTAGATGAAGTGACAAGACGTGTCATGCAGCTTGAAATTGAAGAAGCGGCATTAAGTAAAGAAACAGATCAAGCAAGCATAACAAGGTTAGAGGCAATTCGAAAAGAAGTATCTGATTTAAAAGAACGTGCAGATACAATGAAGCTGCAGTGGGAAAAAGAAAAGCAGTCGATTCAAACGGTACAAGATGTACGGGAGCAGCTGGAAAAAGCGAAGCGAGACCTAGAAGAAGCTGAAGGGAAATATGACTTAAATAAAGCAGCTGAACTTCGTCACGGACGCATTCCAGCACTTGTAAAAGAACTAAAACAGTTGGAAGAAACAGCTGCTGAAAAAGCACAAGAAAACCGTTTATTAAGAGAAGAAGTGACAGAAGAAGAAATTGCTGAAATTGTAGGAAGATGGACGGGAATTCCGGTATCGAAACTAGTTGAAGGAGAAAGAGAAAAGCTGCTGAAGCTTGAGTCCATTTTACAGCAGCGTGTGATTGGACAAGATGAAGCCGTATCCTTAGTTACGGATGCTGTGATTCGCGCACGGGCGGGCATTAAAGACCCGAACCGTCCGATTGGATCATTTATTTTCTTAGGACCTACCGGAGTAGGGAAAACAGAGCTGGCCAAAACGTTGGCACATTCTCTATTTGACAGTGAAGAACAAATGGTTCGTATTGATATGTCTGAGTACATGGAAAAGCATGCGGTCTCTAGACTTATAGGAGCTCCTCCTGGCTACGTAGGATATGAAGAAGGCGGACAATTAACGGAAGCAGTAAGACGCAAGCCTTATTCAGTCGTTCTGCTGGATGAAATTGAAAAAGCCCATCCCGAAGTATTTAATGTGCTCCTTCAAATATTAGATGATGGAAGAGCGACAGACTCCAAAGGAAAAGTTATTGATTTTAAAAATACAGTCATTATTATGACGTCAAATATAGGTTCTCAATTTTTATTAGACGGTTTAACAAGTGAAGGTGAGATTACTGAAAAAGCAAGAGAGCAAGTGATGACTCAATTAAGACAGCATTTTCGTCCAGAATTCTTAAATCGAGTAGATGACACGATTTTATTCAAACCGCTAACTGTTCATGAAGTAAAAGGAATTATTGATAAGCTCCTGCTTCAGCTTGAAAAGCGCTTATCCGACCGTCATATTTCGTTAACGTTAACAGAAGAAGCAAAAAATTATATTGCTGCTTCCGGATTTGATCCCGTATACGGAGCTCGCCCTTTAAAGAGATTTATTCAAAAATATATTGAAACGAAAATTGCCAGAGAATTAATTGCAGGGCAAATTGAAGATTATAGTCAAGTGACGGTTGATGTAAAAGATGATGAGTTTATTGTTAGTATATAAGTTTTCTAAAAAGACCATTCATGATGAGTTGAATGGTCTTTTTTTGCTATTAAGAGCACGTTTTCTTTTAGAATGGCTCAAAAGAAGTGAAAGAAAATACAGGAAGGTCAAGCGTAAAAACTTATTCAGTTTTAGGTTGTAGAATACATTTAATTCATTTATGATAATACAAAATGGGCAAAGGAGCATGAATGAGCACATGAAGGACCGTATAGAGCTGATATATGACGAAGCATACGATTTTATAGATCAGGCATTAACGAAAATAAGAGCGCTGGATAAAAATGATCTTCAAGCTGAAAATGAAGAGGTGCAGGAGAAGGCAGAACGCACAGAGTTTGCACTTCAAGCCGCACGAGACATTTTAGAAAATATGATTATCCCCGGTAAAAAATTGACTTTTATTTATGAAAAAGGTTCGGTTGTAGTAGAGATTCCAGATAAAAAATAAAGGCGACTTCCTTTTATGGAAGTCGTCTTTATTTTGGCAACGCAAAGTGCTCATCAATGGATGTATCACTTTTTCGATATTGCCCTGGTGTCATATTAGTCGTTTTGCGAAACACTTTTGTTAAATAATTAGCATTTGCATAGCCAACGTTTTCAGCAATTTCTTCGATTGAATACTTAGTTTGATGCAATAGCTCGGCCGCTTTTTGAATGCGAAGTTTCGTTAAATACTGAATAGGCGTAATCCCTGTTGTTTGTTTAAACAAACGGCTAAAATGATAGCGAGATAAATGGGCTGCATCTGCCATTTCATCGGGACCAATTTCTTCATGGTAATGATTACGTGCAAACAAAATAGAGCTAATAATACTTTCTGGCCAGTCTTCTGTAAAGCTATCCATGCTTTTAATATATTGATACAGCTCCATTACAAAGCGGTAAGATAAGCTTGAGGCATGAAATGGATCTGCTATATGTTTTTCACTTGCCCGCTTATATATTTGAGCAAGAAGCTGAACAGGTGCTGATTCAGGATGAAACCGAATTACAGGTGAGTGGGTTGACTGAATATAGTCCCAGCATTTTTGTACTTCATCTCCGTATAATGTAAGAAAAATAAACTCCCAGCTTTCACTTTCCTTTGGTAGGTAATAGCGATAATTTCCAGGTATATTGACGATAAATGCTTTCCCAGCATCCACTTTATATTCTTGTCCATCTATTTCAATCATCCCATACCCAGAAACCGTATATTGAAAAATATATTTTCCTACATCTTTTCGCTGATTTCCGCTCCAGTTATAAAGGGGAGAGAAAACTTCATCCCACCCAACCGACCAAAGCTGCGCAACTTCGTTTGTGCGGGATTCTAAAAACCTGTATGCGTACGTTGAATATTCTTGAGCTTGGAAATGTGAGAGCAAATTTTCACCTTCTTTTTGAATTAAAGTAGTACTTAATTCTTACTTTAACGTAATCGCTTTCATTTTTCTATAATTTTTTGAAAATATCGTGATTATTTTTAGTGAATATCTATAAATCTATTATTTTCTTATAATTTGCGAGTTACGACTTACATGAAGATGACGCCTTTTTGCACAAGAAGAGTTCGCCATCAATTCAAAAGAAGTATTTTTAAAGTGATAAGCAAAAAAGTACCGATTATCAATAGTAATTTTACCATTGAGGCAAGGAAAATTGGACTTTACAATGTAAATATGAATCCGTTTCCAAAAAACTACTTAAAATAGGTGATAATAAATGCTGGAAAAATTAATCGAAGAGTTCAAACAAATATTTCATTCATCAGAAGCTATTCGCTACTTTTTTGCGCCAGGACGTGTCAATTTAATTGGAGAACATACGGATTATAATGGAGGGCATGTTTTTCCTTGTTCATTGAATATAGGAACGTATGCGGTAGTGCAACAACGTCATGATCGAAAAATTCGTATGTACTCTAAAAATTTCCCTCAAGTAGGTGTTATTGAATCTTCTGTAGAGCAACTAACGTACAAAACCGAAGATGATTGGGCTAACTATCCAAAAGGAGTAATGGACACCTTCAAAAAGCACGGATATGATATTCCTTTTGGTTTTGATATCTTGTTTTTTGGCAACATTCCTAACGGAGCAGGGCTTTCATCATCGGCATCAATTGAGTTAGTCACATGCGTACTTTTAAATAAAATTCTTGAGCTGCATATTGATATGATGGACCTTGTAAAAATGGCGCAGCAAGCTGAAAATGAATTTATTGGCGTAAGCTGCGGCATAATGGATCAGTTTGCGATTGGAATGGGAAAGGAAAATCAAGCTGTATTGTTAAATTGTCAAACTCTTGAATACCAGTATAGTCCACTGCAATTAACAGATGCTGTGCTCGTTATTTCTAATACAAATAAGCGAAGAGGGCTGGCAGACTCAAAATACAATGAACGCCGCATGGAGTGTGAAAGAGCGCTGTCTGATTTGCAAACTTCACTTTCCATTGATTCGCTTGGTGATTTAACAAAAGAACAATTTGAAAAGCATAAGTCTTTAATACAAAATGAAGTAGATTGTAAGCGTGCTAAACATGCGGTATACGAAAATGAACGTACAAAAGAAGCGGTTGCTAAATTGCAAAACGGCGATTTAAAAGGATTTGGTCAATTGATGGATGAGTCGCACCGTTCGCTGCGAGATGACTATGAAGTAAGTGGAAAAGAACTAGATGCTCTTGTAGAAGCAGCTTGGTTGCAAGAAGGTGTGATTGGATCACGTATGACCGGTGCAGGCTTTGGCGGCTGTACAATCAGTATAGTAAAAAAAGCAGAGGTTGATAGGTTTATTGAGCGAGTAAGAGACTCCTATTATAAGAAAACGAATTTAGAAGCTGAATTTTATGTGGTTACGGTGGGAGAAGGAGCGCGCGAACTCACATTAGAAGCAGTATAAGAGAAAACAGATAGGGAAAGGAACGAGTGTATGTCAGTCAACATTCATGAAGAAATCACCAGACTTATTCAATATGGTTTACAAAAGAATCTATTAACAAAATGGGATATAGATGTGGTGAGAAATAAACTTCTGGAAGTGTTAAGGCTCGATGAATATATCATGGTAGAAGTCAAAGAAGAGCTTTTGGAACATCCAGCTACTATTTTAGACAACATGCTTGATTGGGCTGCAGAAAACAATCGAATCGCTGAGAATTCTATTACCTATAGAGATTTATTCGATACAAAAATAATGGGTTGCTTTGCAAGCATGCCTTCAGAGTTTAATCGAACATTTTATGATCACTATCAACAAAGCCCCCAAAAAGCCACAAGCTACTATTATAAGCTGTCAAAAGACATTCACTATATTCGCAGAGATCGAATTGCTAAAAACGAAAGATGGGTAACGGACACTGATTTTGGAGAACTTGAAATTACCATTAATTTGTCTAAGCCGGAAAAAGATCCAAAAGCAATTGCAGCAAGCAAATCATTAAAAGAAAGTAACTATCCGCTATGCCTTCTTTGTAAAGAAAATGCTGGTTATGCAGGTCGCATTAACCACCCAGCTCGTCAAAATCACCGGATTATTCCTGTGGAATTACAAGAAGAGCTGTGGTACATGCAGTTTTCGCCTTATGTTTATTACAATGAACATGCCATTGTTTTTGCGAGCGAGCATACGCCTATGCATATTTCAAAGAAAACGTTTAATCGGCTGCTTGCCTTCGTTGAGCAGTTTCCGCATTATTTTTTAGGATCAAATGCAGATCTACCAATTGTAGGAGGATCTATTTTAACACATGATCACTTTCAAGGCGGCTATCATGAGTTTCCTATGGCTAAAGCAAAAATAAATAAATTATTTTCTCTTAAATCGCATCCAGACGTGAAAGCTGGAATTGTTCATTGGCCGATGTCGGTTGTTCGTCTTCAAAGTTCGCACCTTTCACCATTAGTGGAAGCAGCGGATTTCCTTTTGAATAAATGGAAATCATACAGTGATCAAAGCGCTGGTATTTTAGCTTTTACAGATCAAACTCCTCACAACACGGTCACGCCTATTGCTAGGAAAAGAGGAGACTTATACGAATTAGATTTAGTACTGCGAAATAATCGAACAAACAGCAAACATCCAGATGGCATTTATCATCCGCATGCAGAAGTTCATCATATAAAAAAAGAGAATATAGGTTTAATCGAAGTAATGGGCCTTGCGGTATTACCTGGTCGTTTGAAAGATGAGATGAGTTTAGTTGCCAAAGGATTAGTTCAGAATAACTTGAGCGAGTTAGCCAGCAGGCATGATCAAGTGAAAAAACATGTGAAGTGGGCTGAACAAATAAAGAAAAAGTATCCACATATTGAAGCAAAAAATGTCCAAGGCATACTCCAACAAGAGCTTGGATTTGTCTTTGCAACTATTTTAGAACATGCAGGTGTGTTTAAACAAACTACTGAAGGGAAGCTCGCATTCAGCCGCTTTATGAACTCGTTAAACGAAGAGTAAATCATTCATAAAAACAGGCAGCTCGTAATGAGCCGCCTGTTTTTATACAGTTAGGGCATGCTGTTTTAAAAGGGTATATAGCGCCTGTGTTCCTTTATCTTCATCGCCTTGTTTTTCGAGCTGTTCATAAAGTGATTTTGCTAATTTTAACCCTGGTGTATATAGCTCCATTTCTTCTGCTGATTCAATAGCAATCTTCATATCTTTAATAAAGTGTTTAATATAAAAACCTGGTTCGAAGTCTCCTTTAATCATGCGAGGAGCTAAATTGCTTAACGACCAGCTTCCCGCTGCACCTGTTTCAATACTTTTTAGAACAGTATTTGGATCTAATCCAGCTTTTTCAGCATAAATTATCGCTTCGCATACACCCATCATATTAGAGGCAATAGCAATTTGATTGCACATTTTGGTATGTTGACCAGCACCAGCGCTTCCTTGAAGAACGATATTTGTCCCCATTTTTTCAAGGATAGGCGTAACGGCAGAAAATGCTTCAGGATCTCCTCCTACCATAATCGCTAATGTTGCTTTTTGAGCTCCAACATCGCCTCCTGAAACAGGAGCGTCAAGCGCATAAATGTGCTTTTCTTTGGCTGCTTGATAAATCTCACGAGCAAGTATAGGACTCGATGTCGTCATATCAATTGTATAGCAGCCTTTCTTCGCATTATGTATAATGCCATCTTTACCTAAATAAATCTCTTTTACGTCGTGAGGGTAGCCTACCATCGTGATAATAACGTCAGATTGTTGAGATACTTCTTGAACTGTTTCTTTCCATGTGGCTCCTTTTTCAAGTAATGCTTGAGCACGAGTTTTTGTTCGTGTATAAACAAGGACTTCATATCCCGCCTCAATTAAATGACCGGCCATGCTTTGACCCATAACGCCCGTTCCAATAAAACCGATTTTTTCTTTAGTCACAGCAGCATTCACTCCTAAAGTTAATAATTTGATTATTCTAAAATTATATAGTTAAAGTTTGGCATAATCAATGATTCTAACTAGATATCGATAAAAGTGGTATCAGTCGTTCGATTTAAATATGAGTCCATGACAGAAAGCGATGAGAAGAGCCTATGCCAAAAGATAAAAAAAGCGCTGGCTTCACAGCCAACACTTTTTAGTGGTGATTATTTGCTGGTTTATTCGGTACACCCAGTTCTCCAATCAAAATTACAACCAGCGTGAAAACTCCTCCAAGGATGGAAGCGGTTGCGAAATTGTAAGTACCTCCCGTCATTGCAGAGATTACGTACACTGCCATATTCATTAGTAAAAAGCCCCAAACAAAAGCCATTACGACACGCATTCTATTCACCTCGTTTACAGTACAGTTTGATTTTATTTTAGCATATAGCAATCAAATAAGAAATTGAATTTTTTATGAATAGATAGGGGGCGTGTTTCTATGTAGAAACAAAAGAGCAATAAGTTAGAAATAGGCATTATTCTAGTGCGCTTTTTGATGGTTCTATCATACACTGTATGGAACAACTAGTAAGTTACGGAGGAAGAGCTATGATACATCGACGCTTTTTTAGCTTAGATACGCAATGGAATGTCGTACATGTCCCTGAACGACCGAATGGTTTCGGTGTGTTAGTATTGGGTGATAAAGATCATTTTGTTGAAAGTTCAACTAGCTTATGGATTCAGCACGGCGGAAGGTCACAGCTGTTGCAATATTTACAAGATGAAGGGTATACAGTATTTTATTCCAATTTATATGGTCGGCACTGGGGGTCTCCTGAAGCATATCACCTGGCAAAACAGCTTTATCATTTAGTAATGAAACAAGAAATTTTAAATAAACGAATTCATATTTTAGCTGAAGGAATGGGATCTCTGTTAGCGCTACAGCTAATGGAAAATGACGGCAATACGTTCATTCGATCAGTTGGTTTATTAAATCCATGTATTGATCTTCATACGCATGCAGAACATGAAAAAAATAATAAATTTTTTTATAAACAATTCACGAAGGACTTGACACAGGCTTATAAAGTGGAGCGAAAGCAGGTATCAAAGCTAATTAAGGAATATCCTTCTGTTACAGAATTAAAATCAACGCTGCCCGTAAAGATATGGACTGCGCCTAGTGCTTCTACTCACTATCCGATTGCACACAGCAAAAAATATGAACTACATCGTGAAGAACTTCACTCTCCAATTATGCTTTCACTTTATTTACCAGAAAAAAACTATCTGTTTGAACGATCGCTTCTTCAATTTTATAAACAGCATGAAAAAGTGTTATAAGCGAAGCTTCTATGATTATACATATCATAGGGGCTTTTTGTATAAGAGACAAAAGGAAACAAAGAGCTCATGATGCTTTCACAGATGAACTTCTTTGAAATAAGGAATGAGTACTTTCTATAACGATAAGGCTTGACGCTTTTTGTTGAATAAATGATGAATAAAGAATTGGAGGCAAAGACATGGGAAATGTAGTGATAATCGGGGCAAACCGCTTTATTGGTTTTCATTTATGTATGGCTTTTTTAGACGAAGGTACGGAAGTAAAAGGGTATACACATTCTGCTCATACGGAAGAAGATGACCTGCAGGAAGAGATGAAATTTTTTCTAGGACGAAACGCTAATTATGCATCGACTGAAGTAGGGGAGTCATTAGATATGATTACGTCAGAAACAGATATTGTCTACTTTACGTATTTTGATGGAGGAGATTTTTATCATCCTGATTTTTTAAGAAAAAAAATGCAAAAAGCGCAGCAAGTGCTCATTCAAGCGCTTAATAAATGTCGTCAATTCAACATTCAATTTGTGTTTGTTTCTACCATGCGGGTATTTGGAGATCAGCAGCGAAAGATTCAAGAAACAACGGTTCCAGAACCAGACAGTAGTGAAGGAAGGCTATACGTTCATTTTGAGCGAATGATAGAAAAATATAAAGACGATGGATGGCCAATTATGATTGTCAGAACGCCCACTCTTTACGGACCTTGGCAACCTTTGTCAATGTGCTATTCTAAAAATATCGCAGGGTACGAAGAGGCTTTTAACGTTATGGAAGGCACAGATTTTATTGTTTATATTGAAGACGCTGTAAGTGCCCTTAGACGCTGTAAAACAGCTGTGTTTTCATACGAAGTAGTTCATTTGGTTGAAGAGAAGTTACAGCCATGGACCGCAGGGGCAAATATTACTCATATGGATGTGAAGAAAGAGGCGGCTCAGGAAAAATATGAAATCAGCAGGAAAGCGAAAGAATTGCTGCATTTTTCTTCAACAGTAACAGCTAAAGAAGGCATTTATCTGCAAAAAAAACATATGAGAACATTCTTTTTACCTTTTCATTAAAGGTGAAAGTTGTGCTTATAGAATAGATTCGCTAATATAAGGAGGAATAAATGTTTTTAATAAAGGAGATTTCATTATGGAAGAGCAAAATATGCAATTCATGCAAATTGCAATGAAGTATTTGCCAGAAGCAAAGCAGATTTTAGATGAAACAGGCGTTGAGTTATCAATGGAACATGTACAGCCCGTATTATCATTACTAACAAAAGTAATGAACGATGCCTATGAGCTTGGCAAGCAAGATGCATTAGCTGAAAATGAAACCAACTAAAAATAACAGCTCGGTAGAATCCGAGCTGTTATTTTTGTTTGGAAAATAAAACGAGTAAAGGAGCAAACTGTTTAAGGAGAGGAGCTAGTTCTTCGACAGCGAGTACAATTCCATCAATTTGTTTAAATAATCGTTCCCATTCCTCCTGTTCTCTTTCTTCTCTTGATTTTCTACGCCCAGCTCCAAACATAAAATCAGAAAAAGATTCATTTCTTTGTCTTCTTGCCATGATACTCATTCCTTTCACTATCTTAAAGATGGGTAAGTTTCTCCCTAATGTCCCATACTAGAGTAAGAGGGACCCGTATGATTACTATATGTAGCATGATAGATAACTGAGTAGGACAAACACCTATATAGACAAAAAATAAAAAATGAAGTAAAATTAGTACCAACTCATAATAATTGATTATATAATCGATAAATGAAATGACGGATATAGGTTTTATAGGAATATAAGCCTTTTATTTAAAGGAGAGGTTGATATGAACGCTGGTGTTCTAGGAATTGGACGTTATGTACCAGAGAAAGTTGTAACAAATTTAGATCTTGAAAAAGTTATGGATACGTCAGATGAGTGGATTCGTACGCGCACAGGTATTCAAGAGCGCCGAATTGCAGCCGATAACGAGGACACATCTGATTTAGCTTATAAAGCAGCAGTTGAAGCTTTACATAAAGCTAACGTCGAAGCAGAAGATATTGATATGATCATTGTTGCTACGGTAACGCCAGATCAACCGTTTCCTACAGTATCATGTATGCTACAAGAGAAACTGGGAGCAAAAAAAGCAGCTTCTTACGATGTGAGTGCAGCATGCGCAGGATTTATGTACGGCATGATTACAGCTAAACAATTTATTGAAACCAATGCTTACAAGCATATATTGGTGGTCGGTGTAGAAAAGCTTTCTAAGATTACAGATTGGGACGACCGTAATACGGCTGTTTTATTTGGAGACGGTGCAGGTGCAGTTGTAATGGGACCTGTATCAGAAGGACGAGGTATTTTATCCTTTGAATTAGGATCCGACGGTACGGGAGGCAAGCACTTGTATCAAAATGAGCTTGATCATATTGTAATGAACGGACGCGAAGTATTTAAGTTTGCTGTTCGACAAATGGGGGAATCTGCTGTTAATGTAATTGAAAAAGCAGGTTTAACAAAAGAGGATGTTGATTTCCTTGTACCTCATCAAGCAAATATTCGTATTATGGAAGCAGCAAGACAGCGATTAGACTTGCCTGAAGAAAAAATGTCTAAAACAATCCAATATTACGGCAATACATCAGCAGCATCCATTCCAATTTCAATTGTCCATGAGCTTGAAGCAGGGAAAATTCAAGATGATGATTTAATTGTAATGGTTGGCTTCGGAGGCGGCTTAACATGGGGAGCTATTGCTATTAGATGGGGAAAATAACACTACATTTTTAAAGCAACTGAAGGAGATGAATGTACGATGAATAAAAAACGTGTAGTTGTAACAGGGCTTGGTGGGCTTACACCAATTGGAAATGACGTAGAAACAGCTTGGAAAAACGCAGTAGCAGGCGTATCTGGCGTGGGTCCTTTAACAAGACTAGATGCAGATGAATTTCCGGCTAAAGTAGCGGCTGAAGTAAAAGATTTTAACGTGGAAGATTTTATTGACCGCAAAGAAGCTCGTAAGATGGATCGCTTTACTCAATATGCGATGGTAGCTGCATTGGCGGCTGTTAAAGATGCTGACTTGACTATTACAGAAGAAATTGCTCCAAACGTCGGCGTTTGGATTGGTTCTGGAATTGGCGGTATGGAAACGTTTGAAAACCAATATTCAACGTTATTAGAAAAAGGTGCTCGCCGTGTAAGTCCATTCTTCATTCCGATGATGATTCCTGATATGGCGACAGGACAAGTTTCTATCGCTTTAGGGGCGAAAGGCGTGAATTCTTGTACAGTAACGGCATGTGCAACAGGCACCAACTCTATTGGTGATGCGTTTAAAGTAATTCAGCGCGGAGATGCAGACGTGATGATTACAGGCGGTACGGAAGCGCCGATCACACGTTTATCTATTGCTGGTTTCTGTGCGAATAAAGCACTTTCTACAAATCCAGATCCTGCAACGGCATCTCGTCCGTTTGATAAAGACCGTGACGGCTTTGTTATGGGAGAAGGTGCGGGTGTTATTGTACTTGAAGAGCTTGAGCATGCATTAGCACGTGGCGCACGTATTTATGCTGAAATTGTGGGCTATGGTTCAACAGGGGATGCTCATCATATCACAGCGCCAGCTCCAGGAGGAGAAGGCGGCGTTCGTGCAATGCGCCATGCGATTGAAGATGCAGGCCTACAGCCAAGTGATATTGATTACATCAATGCTCACGGTACAAGTACAGGATACAATGATAAATTTGAAACAATGGCTATTAAAGAAGTATTTGGTGACCACGCTCAAAAAGTAGCAATTAGTTCAACAAAGTCAATGACTGGACATTTGCTAGGAGCTGCTGGTGGAGTAGAAGCTATTTTTAGTGTAAAAGCAATTCAAGACGGTATTCTTCCTCCAACAATTAATTACCAAACACCTGATGAAGAGTGCGACCTAGACTACATTCCAAACAAAGCGCGTAAACAAGAAGTAAAAGCGGTGCTAAGCAACTCACTTGGTTTTGGCGGTCACAATGCAACGATCATCTTTAAAAAATACGAAGCATAATAAAAAATTCTAGGCTGATGCCTAGAATTTTTTTATTTTTGATAACCAAAAGAGTAGCTGTGAACATATCATGAAACAAAAGGATGAAGAAAGCGAGGAAAAAGCATGCCGATTGTTTCAACTTCTACTTGGACGGAGCCGAAAGAAATAAGCCGTTATCTTGAGCGCTATTTTAAGAAATTAAAAGAAAAAGAATATATGGAATTACTTTTTAACTACGGAATGTGTCCTCCTTCTTTAATATTTATAAAAGAATTAGAAGAGATGAAGGAAAGACAGGTTTGGAAGAAGGTTAAAGCACATTACGAGAAACTCAAAAAAGCATGGAATGGGCCGGACGTAGCGGTGCTATTGCTTCCAAGCGACCCTAGAAATCGGAAAATGCAGCGTGAATTTAACGGAAGAGCAGGTGTCGCTTTTACTGATAAATTATTTGTTTTTATGACAGGCCAAACATCCGATGAAGAAATGTTAGCGGTACTTACCCATGAATACCATCACGTCTGCAGGTTAAAAGCCATTAATAAGTCTGATGAAACGATTACTTTGTTAGACGCTATGATGATGGAGGGCTTAGCTGAAAGAGCTGTAGAGGAGTATTGTGGTAAAAAGTATTTAGCCCCTTGGACAAATTATTACACGATCGAAGAAGCCAAAAAAATGTGGGAAAAGCATGTTAAACCTTACTATAACTTGCGCGCTGACGAAAAAAAATATAATCAACTATTATTCGGCCGAAATTGGTATCCAGAAATGATGGGCTACAATATTGGCTATCATCTCGTTACTTCCTGCATGAAGCCTCAAAATTTGACCACTATCCAGCTGCTTCCTCTTAGCACCAATACTATCTTAAAAAAATCTGCGTTTGAACTGTAAAAAAACAAGTGCTATATACCTAAAATGAAATTTAGTAAATTTTATCCTATTTTTAACAAAAATTAGAGGGTTTGTGCGTTAAAGTGCTGAAGAGATATTCAGAAATGGTTATTTTAAAAATAAAAAATATATTTAATTTTCGAAAAATATTGATTTTGTAATAAAATTGTAATAATATCTTATTCAAATATAACAATTTTTAGAAAAATGAGGTGTGCACTATAAATGGATAAAAAGCCCGTCGAATCGACACCTTTACTAGAAGTAAAAAATTTACAAACTGCTTTTTCCATTAATAATTCCTGGCATAATGCTGTGGACGACGTGTCATTTCAAGTCGGACGAAAGCGAATTGTAGGAGTTGTAGGGGAATCTGGATGTGGAAAAAGCGTATTGTCTTTATCCGTTATTGGACTATTACCTAAAGTAAATAGTCAAATTAGAAGCGGAAGCGTTTTATTTAATGGAAAGAATCTTACGCATTTATCAGAAGATGAGATGAATGATGTTCGTGGGAAAGACATCTCAATGATTTTCCAAGAACCGATGACATCTCTTAATCCCGTGTTAACCATCGGGTATCAGCTGCAGGAAGTACTGTTTAACCATATGAATATATCAAAAGCAGAAGCACGTGAGAAAAGCATTGCGCTTTTAAAAAGCGTTGGTATTTCGAGATCCGAAAAGCTCATCGATGAATATCCGCATCAGCTGTCAGGAGGAATGAGACAGCGTGTCATGATTGCCATGGCGGTAGCTTGTCAGCCTAAGCTTTTAATTGCCGATGAGCCGACAACGGCCCTAGATGTTACGGTTCAAGCTCAAATTTTAGAATTGTTAAAAGAAATTCAAGAAAGCAATGATATGTCTATTATTATGATCACACATGATTTAGGAGTCGTTGCTGAGATGTGTGATGAAGTGATTGTCATGTATGGAGGGAAAATTGTTGAGCATACAGAGGTCGATACATTATTCTATGCCCCAAAACATCCTTACACGAAAGCACTTCTTCACTCAATCCCACGTATGGAAGATGATGTAGAAGTATTAAATACGATCAAAGGAATTGTGCCTTCTCTTGTAAACATGCCACGGACAGGCTGTCGTTTCGTTAACCGCTGCCCTCATGCAATAGAAGATTGCAGTTCCGTTACGCCTGTTCTTCGCGCGGATTCACCAGGGCATGAAGTCGCATGTCTGCTGTATGAAAATAGCTATCCGTCAAAAGGAGTGAAGACAAGCTAATGACTAAAGCGGTAAAAGATGTATTGCTAGAAGTTCAGCACTTAAAAACCTACTATCCTATTCACGGCGGATTTTTCCGAAAGAAAATTGGTGATGTAAAAGCAGTTGACGGTATTTCTTTTGCTATTCGAAAAGGTGAAACGCTCGGACTGGTAGGAGAATCCGGATGTGGAAAATCCACGGCAGGTAGAACGATTCTAAGACTGCTGGAACCAACTAGCGGCAAAATCATTTTTGATGGTAAAGATATTACAGAAGTAAAAGGGACTTCTCTCCGTAAAATCAGACAAGATTTTCAAATGGTTTTTCAAGATCCTTATGCTTCCCTTAACCCCATGCAAATGGTAGGAGATGTTATTTCTGAACCAATTCGGAACTTTACAGGAAAATCAACCAATCAATTAAAATCAGAAGTTATGAATCTACTTACAAAAGTAGGGTTACCAGAAGATGCATATTATAAATATCCTCACGAATTTTCTGGTGGACAGCGTCAGCGTATTGGCATTGCACGTGCACTTGCCCTTCATCCAAAACTTATTGTTGCTGATGAACCGGTATCAGCACTCGACGTTTCTGTTCAATCACAAGTTTTAAACCTTCTTAAAGAACTCCAACAAGAATTCGACCTAACCTTTTTATTTATTGCCCATGATTTGAGTGTTGTTAAACATATGAGTGACCGTATCGGTGTTATGTATCTAGGCGGTTTAGTGGAAATTGCCGATAAGAAAAGTCTATATGCCGAGCCATTGCATCCTTATACGCAAGCGCTTGTATCGGCTATACCTGAACCGGATCCACGAAAGAAAAAACAGCGTATTATTTTACAGGGAGATGTGCCAAGTCCAATTGATCCACCAAAAGGCTGTGCGTTTCATCCTCGCTGTATGCATGCAATGGCAGAGTGCAGCCAAACGAAACCTACCTTAAAGGAGGTGAGATCTGGACACCAAGTAGCTTGCCATTTATATAACTCGTAAAAGCTACATACGAACAGATTACTAGTTAAATAGGGGGAACGTTATGATGAAAAAGAAATCGTTTTTATCACTTGTTTCCATTTTGCTTGTGCTATCGCTTTTTCTAGCGGCATGCAGCGGTGGAAGCAGTTCTTCATCTTCTAGTAAAGAAGGCGGAGAAGCAAAAACTGAAGGTGCAAAAACAGACAAGCCAAAAGATGGCGGAACGATTACGTATGGAATTGATGGAGCGCCGGAAGGGCTTTTTGAATATGCGTTGTATGGTAGTGCATATGATAGCCAAATATTAGAATTTATCAATGAAGGTCTCTTTACTTATGATAAGAAATTAAAGATTAAACCTGACTTAGCTACTTGGGAAGTGAGTGGTGATAAACTAACTTACACGTTTAAATTAAAAAAGGGCATTAAGTGGCATAACGGAGATCCGTTAACTGCAGATGATTTTAAATATACGTATGAAACGATTGCGGATAAAGATTATACAGGCCCGCGCTATGTAAACGTTGAGCATATTAAAGGTGCGCAAGAATATCACGACGGCAAAGCAGATTCTATTTCTGGTGTTGAAGTAGTAGATCCGCAAACATTTAAAGTAACGTTTAAAGAAGTTCGTGTAAATAACTTGGACAATCTATGGCCGTATCCAATGCCGAAAAAATACTATGAAGGAATTGCTGTAAAAGATCTTGCAGAATCCAAAAAAGTTCGTAAAGAGCCAATTGGTGTTGGACCATTTAAAGTGAAAAAAGTAGTAGCAAGTGAATATGTCCAAATGGAGCGCAATGATGATTATTGGAAAGGTAAGCCTCATCTTGATGGCGTTGTTGTAAAAGTACTGGATCCATCTGTTTCCGCTGGAGCATTGAAAAAAGGCGATGTTGACATTATGGATGTTCGTCCAGCTGATTTAGGGCAAGTTGAAAAAGCAGAAAACTTAGACTTTTTGGAAGGGAAATCAACTAGTTACTCGTACATTGGCCTACGATTTGGACATCGTGATCAAAAGACTGGCAAAAACGTAGATGATTACGACAAGTTCAAAGAGCTAAAGCTTCGTCAAGCACTGCTTTATGCACTAGATAGAAAAGCAATGGTAAAAGCGTTTATGAACGATAAAGCAGTCGTTTCTAATACAGTTATTCCGTCTGTATTCTGGATTGCTGCTGATCAAAAAGAGTTAACAAATTACAAATATAGTCCAGAAAAAGCTAAAAAACTCTTAGCTGAAGCTGGTTATAAAGATAAAAATAATGATGGTTTTGTAGAAGATCCAAATGGAAAACCATTTACAATCTCATTCGGTCACTATGCTGGTCCATCCAACTTCGAGGGCCGTGCGAAGGCTATTATGCAAGCATGGAATGATATTGGTATTAAAACAAAATTAGCAACGGGTTCACTTGTTGAGTTTAACTTATACAATGAAATGAAAGATAACGACGATAAAGTGTTAGAAGCGTTTTTTGGTTCTTGGGACACTGGATCAGATCCAGATCCTACAGGATTCTGGAGTTCTAATGCTGAGTGGAACTATGGGCGTTGGGTAAATGAAGAATCTGATCAAATGCTTAAAGACGGTTTAAGTGAAAAATCATTTGATGATAGATACCGTAAAGACGTATATGTAAAATGGCAAAAATTCTTTAATGAGCAGCTGCCAGCACTTCCTTTATGGGAAAATATCAATATTTATGCTGTTAATAAGCGTGTGAAAAACGTAACTCTAGATCCATCAACGGTAGTAGTAGATCCGGAGAAATGGTCTGTGACGGAATAAATATTTTACATGTAAAGGAGAGTCAACGATGCTGCAATACTCACTAAGACGTATTTTAGGGATGATTCCAATGTTGATTCTAATCTCCTTTGTTGTGTTTTCCCTGGCAAAAATGATGCCAGGGGACCCCTTTGGGGGAGAAATCAACCCTAGTAATACAGATCCAAAATACATTGAGGAAATGCGTGATAAGCTAGGATATAACGATCCTATCTACGTTCAATACTGGAACTGGGTAAAGGGAGTGGCACAAGGAGATTTAGGGAAGTCAACAACTCATAAGTTACCGACATTAGATATTATTTTAGAGCGTATGCCTAATACTATCTTTTTAGCTTTAACTTCGCTTTTAATTACGTATGTATTTGCATTTATTTTAGGTATGTATGCAGGAAGAAAACCGTATACTTTAGCGGATAACTTTATTGCAGGATACAATTACTTTGCATTAGCAGTTCCATCATTCATTGCAGGGATCGTAGGCATTTATTTATTTTCCTTTCAGCTAGGTTGGTTTCCATTTAGCGGTTCTGTTGAAGTAGGATTGAAAGAAGGGTCATGGGAATTTATTCAAAGTAGAATTCACCATGTCATATTACCCGCGCTGATTCTTGGATTAATGTCGACCGCGCAGTACACTCAATTTTTGCGTAATGATATTATTGAAAACAGTCGCAAAGATTTTGTACGTACAGCTAGAGCAAAAGGAACAAAAGAATCTAAAATTTATAATGTTCATATCTTACGCAACTCAATGATTCCGCTTATTACGTTTTTAGGGTTTGATCTTGTGACGATTATTAGCGGTTCTATTATCACAGAGACAATCTTCACTTATCCAGGAATTGGAAAGTTATTTGTTGACTCTGTAGCAACTCGTGACTATTCAGTTATGATGTCGCTTACAATGCTGTTTTCAATTTTAACACTAGTTGGGAATCTGGTTGCTGACTTGTTATACGGCGTAGCAGATCCGCGTATTCGTTTGGATTAGGAGGAGAAAGTATGGAAATTGTAACGAAAAAAGACGTACAGCCAGAAATGAATATGAAACCTCCTAAAAACCTTTCTCCATGGGCGATTGCGCGAAAGAAGTTTGTTAAAAATAAATTAGCCATGATCAGTTTAGCTTTTATGATTGTGATTACGCTTCTTGCCATTTTTGCACCGCTGCTTACCAAAGCAGATATTACGCGTATCGACTATATGGCGATGAATGCAGCGCCTTCTAGTGAGCATTGGTTTGGAACGGATACAAATGGACGAGACGTGTTTGCACGTACGCTGTATGGAGGAAGAACTTCGTTACTGATTGGAGTTGCTTGTACAACGCTCGTTATTTTAATTGGGACTCTTATTGGTTCAATTGCCGGTTATTACGGAGGAAAAGTAGATCAATTCTTAATGCGTTTTACAGACTTTGTATTAAACTTTCCGCTCATTGTTTTCGTTGTGGTGTTAAATGCAATTTTAATTGGAAAAATCTCAGGCGTTTGGACGTTAATTCTGGTTGTTAGTTTCTTAAGCTGGGGGAGTACGGCACGGCTAGTTCGAAGTAAAGTCTTGGCTGAAAAAGAAAATGAATATGTACTTTCAGCTGTTTCCATCGGGTGCAGCCCGTTTAAGATTATTTTTAAACATTTGCTGCCAAATGTGTTTTCAACGATTGTGGTTCAAGCCAGTTTGCAGATGGCAATTCTTATTGTATTTGAGTCAGCGATTAGCTTTATTGGCTTTGGTGTACCGGCGGATACGCCAAGCTGGGGGAATATGCTGACAGAAGCAAGGGAGTCAGATGTACTGCAAAATAAGCCTTGGATGTGGGTTCCGCCCGGTTTAGCTATTACATTTACAATCCTAGCTATCAACTTCATTGGTGAAGGATTAAAAGATGCTTTGAATCCAAAATCTCTTCGTTAAAAATCTATCACAAAAGTGTGATAGATTTTTTTAGGTTTGTCAGACCTCCTGACAAACATATTATTATAGAAGAAACTCGGATTTTTTGTTGTTTATAGGGATGGAGATAGTTCTTGAAGCCTTTAATGATCATTAGCAATTTTCTTATGTTCTAGCTTTGAAATAATCGTATTTGAACAATAAACAAGAACGAAGGTTTTCATAATTAAATTTTAGAAAAATAACATCATTTGGAATAAAAATTCCTTTCTCTGCCTATACTGATGGATAACAAACAGATAGTAAGTGAGGGGTAAATTATGCTATATCTTCATGATGTATGGGTTAATTGGTTTGAAGGCGAAGAAAACGGTTATAATGTGTGTCATTTCCATGAGTGGAGAAAAGACGATTGTGTAGAACTGCTCGATCAAGCACCATTATTAAAAGTAAATCCGCTTTTATTTCATTACATTGAAAATGATCTTTCCGAACTACCTCAACAACTACTACAAGATGTCTATCAGAAAGCATACATTCGGAAAAATCATGAACGCACGCAGGTTGAATATTGTTTTATCGTTACAGACGGAACGAATATTTTAGCAATTGATACGATGGGGTATCATATCCCGATTCGAAAAAGCCGCTTAATTCCGAGACAAGAACAGTTAGTCTATGAGATGATTGCGGATCAAGAAGAGCTAGAATATAAGTTCAGTGAAGACGAGCTAAATAAAAAAGAGCATCATATTCTTTCGCCGTCTCCTGAAACGATGAGAGGCCTAACACGTAAAGAACGTCAGCTAAAACAGCTATTATTTATGGCACTCGATCAGCTACATACAACAAAAAATACTGCTCAAATCCGCTACTGGTACACGGAGTGGAATCCAACGAAATACGAAGATATTCAAGAGATGTCGTTTCAAGACGTATGGAATCAGCTATATGATGAAACGAAGTCAGGGTGGTCACCAAAGCATAAATTATTATGCGAGCGCTTAGTAAAAGGACAACCTTTCTTTGAAAAGCTTTGGGAAATTGAACAAGAGCCAAAAGTTAATTAAAAAAACGACTGCATAGCAGTCGTTTTTTTAACGTTTACGGCCGATTCCCATTGCGTTTCGCATTTTGCGAAGCGTTTTATTAGCCGTTGCATTTGCTTTATCGGCACCTTCATCTAAAATATCGTCTAGTTCGCTAGAATCAACTAATTCATAATATCTTTCTTGAATTGGAGCGAGTGCTTCAGCTACCACTTTAGCAGTGTCAGCTTTAAAATCACCATATCCTTTGCCTTCGTACATTGCTTCAATGTCTTCAATCGACTTATTCGCTAAGATTGAATAAATACTTAATAAGTTTGAAATACCAGGCTTATTTTCTTTATCGTAGCGAACAATACCTTCTGAATCCGTTACGGCACTTTTGATTTTCTTTTCAATTGTTTTAGCATCATCCAAAAGCGTAATGAAAGCTTTTTGGTTTGGATCCGACTTACTCATTTTTTTCGTAGGATCTTGAAGAGACATGACGCGTGCGCCTACTTTTGGAATACGTACTTCAGGAATAGTGAAGATATCATTGTATTTTTTATTAAAGCGCTCAGCTAAGTCACGCGTTAATTCTAAATGCTGCTTTTGATCTTCACCAACTGGAACTAAGTCGGTGTTATATAAAAGAATATCAGCTGCCATTAATGGAGGATAAGTTAATAATCCTGCTGATACTGCTTCTTTTCCAGCGGACTTATCTTTAAACTGAGTCATACGCTCAAGTTCACCGATATACGCTACGCATTGTAACATCCATCCTGCTTCCGTGTGCGCAGGCACTTCTGATTGAATAAATAAAGTCGATTTTGCAGGATCAATGCCTACTGCTACATATAGAGCAGCAAGGCTGCGGATGTTTTTACGAAGTGCTAAACGGTCTTGAGGCGCTGTAATTGCATGCTGATCTACAATACAAAAATGACAGTTATAATCATGTTGAAGTTCAACAAATTGCTTCATAGCTCCAATGTAGTTGCCTAAAGTGATTGTACCGCTTGGTTGAATACCTGAAAAAATTGTTTTCATCAAATCTTCCTTTCATCTGCACATATATGCTGCTAATTTACGGATAAAACATAAAAAGGCCCATCCGCTCCTAGCATAAGCTAGGGGCGAATGGACCGCGTTGCCACCCTAATTAGCACACATGATTGTGAACTATCTTTATTCATGTAACGTTGAGGTCAACGTTCAAGCTTTGCACTTGAAAGCTCCAAAGTCCATTCTGCAGGTTTCAATGTTTGTTCTCACCAGCCACAAACTCTCTAAAAATGAAAATTCTGCATACTACTCTTTTTCACAGCTTTAATCATATATAGTTATTCGTTATTATAACGCGAAAAAGCAGGAATTTAAACATCTTATTACTAAAAAGTTTTATAAGACAATTTACTGGAATTTTTCAGCGACAAAAAAAGACAAGAACCTTTTAATTAAAGCATTTCTCGATGAAAATTTGGTGTAAGATTTGGTAAAAATTGTTCGTTTAGTCTTTCTAATAACTTTGTAATACTATCGTAATACCTATACTACAAAAAAGATTTTAGACGTCTGACAAGCAGGCACAATCCTTATAAGATAAGGTTTTTTCTCTCATCACAAAAAAATACCATTAAATAATAGTATTGCAATAAATTTTTAAAATATTTATAATAGGCGTAACAAACATATTTTTTACAAAGATATTACAATTTCTTAATTTTTCAGAAAACACAAAATAGACAATGTTTTGTTTCAATTAACGAATTTTGTAATGAATGAGTCTTCTACATATTAAGCGCATACATTGGATTTACAGCATGTAAACAATTGATGACAGTTTCATAGGGTAGAAGAATAATTTTGCAGTGAGGTCTTTAACACTCTACCATACGAAAAAATAACTGATTATTTTGTATTGAAAGAGGATTAAGAAATTAGTGATTATCAAAAAAATATGGTTGCCACACAAACAAAATTTAATAGGGGGTAACACGCAATGAAGAAAAGATTGTCGATTCTTTTCAGCTTGCTGCTTGTAATGAGCTTGTTTTTAGCTGCATGTGGATTTAACAAAGAATCTGGTGGCAGTGAAAATGCTAGCAGTGATGGCGGCGACAAGAAAAAAGAGCAAGAGCTTCGCGTAAACATTAAAACTGAGCCTTTTTCACTGAACCCAGGCTTAGCTAATGATTCAACGTCATCAAACGTATTATTACAAACATTTGAAGGTTTAACTCGTATCGGTAAAGATGGAAAACCTGAAAATGCAATGGCGAAAGATGTGAAGGTAAGCGATGATCAAACTAAATATACGTTTACTATTCGCGACGATGCAAAGTGGTCAAATGGTGATCCTGTAACAGCAAAAGATTTCGAATATGCATGGAAATGGGCTTTAGATCCTAAGAACGAATCTCAATATGCATATCAACTATACTATGTTAAAAATGCACAAGCTGCTAATGAAGGAAAAGGTTCATTAGATGATGTTGCCGTTAAAGCAACAGATGAGAAAACGCTTGAAGTAACATTAGAAAACCCAACACCATATTTCTTAGAATTAACAGCTTTCTATACGTACTTCCCAGTGAATACAAAAATTGCTGAATCAAATGAAAAATGGTACACAAATGCGGGTGAAAACTATACGTCAAACGGTCCTTTCAAGCTAAAAACTTGGAAACATAATGACAAAATCGTTTTAGTTCCTAATGAAAACTATTGGGATAAAGATGCTGTAAAACTTAAAAAAGTTGAAATGTACATGATCAATGATAACAACACTGAACTTTCAATGTTCAAGAACGGTGAATTAGACTGGGCGGGTATGCCTACTGGTCAGTTACCAGCTGATGCACTTCCTGAATTAAAGAAAGATGGTTCATTAAACATTCAAGAGATTGCAGGTACTTACTGGTACAAGTTTAATACAGAACAAAAACCTTTAGACAATGTGAACATTCGTAAAGCATTAGCTTATGCAATTGATCGTAAAGGTATTACGGAACAAATTACAAAAGATGGTTCAGTTCCAGCAATGGCGGCTGTACCACCAACAATGTTTGAAGATAACAAAAAAGGTTACTTCAAAGACAATGATGTGAAAAAAGCAAAAGAATATTTAGAAAAAGGCTTGAAAGAAATGGGCCTTAAAGATGCTTCAGAACTACCAGCAATCAAAGTTTCATACAACACGGATGAAAAACATGCAAAAATTGCACAGGCTGTTCAAGATATGTGGAAGAAAAACCTTGGCATTAAAGTTCAGTTAGACAACTCTGAGTGGGCTGTTTACATTGAAAAATTACACCAAGGGGATTATCAAGTTGGACGTATGGGCTGGTTAGGAGACTTTAACGATCCAATCAACTTCTTAGAATTGTTCCGTGACAAAAAAGGCGGAAACAATGATACAAACTGGGAAAATCCAGAATATAAAAAGTTATTAATTGACTCTCAAAAAGAAACAGATCCTAAGAAGCGTCTGGCAATGTTGAAAAAAGCAGAAGGTATCTTCATGGATGAAATGCCAGTGGCACCAATCTACTTCTACACAAACGCTTGGGTACAAGACAAGCAGCTGAAAGATGTTGTAATGTCTGGACTTGGAGACATTCAGGTCAAATGGGCTCATTTTGAGTAAGTAACATCAATTATGACAAAGGGTATATGGGGCTTGGTGCTCCATATACTTTTCTTTCTTGTGTGCGAATTTTGTAAAAATATGGAGGTGTGTCAGGGTGTTCAAATATATAGGAAAACGACTTATTTATATGTTTCTATCATTATGGCTGATTGTAACAGCGACCTTTTTCTTAATGCGTGCCGTTCCGGGAGGTCCATTTACATCAGAAAAGCAGCTTCCCCCTGAAATTCAAAAAAATCTAAATCAGTATTACGGTTTAGACCAGCCTTGGTATCATCAGTACTTCGATTATTTAACATCAATTTTAAAGTGGGATTTTGGTCCATCTTTCAAATATAAAGGCCAAACGGTAAATGATTTGATCAACGGCGGATTCCCTGTTTCTTTCATGCTAGGGATGGAAGCTATTTTAATAGCGATTGCTATTGGTGTACTACTAGGGGTTATTGCTGCTTTAAAACATAATAAGTGGCAAGATTATACGGCAATGGTTATTGCAGTTCTAGGAATCTCAGTTCCGAGTTTTATCATGGCAGCGGTACTACAATATGTTCTGGCCATGAAATTACAAATCTTTCCGGTTGCACGCTGGGAATCATGGGCACATACGGTGTTACCGGCTCTCGCGCTTGCTTCAACTCCTATGGCGTTTATCGCACGATTAACTCGTTCAAGCATGCTTGAAGTATTAAGTAATGATTATATTCGTACGGCGAAAGCAAAAGGTTTAAGCAGAGGAGTCATTACAGTTAAGCACGCAATGCGAAATGCGATGCTTCCAGTCGTATCTTATATGGGACCTTTAGTAGCAGGGATTTTAACAGGTAGCTTTGTTATTGAAAAAATATTCGGTATCCCGGGATTAGGTTCACACTTTGTACTAAGTATCTCAAACCGGGACTATACAACGATTATGGGCGTAACGGTGTTCTACAGTATTTTACTACTTGTGTGTATCCTGCTTGTAGATATTGCATACGGCTTCATTGATCCTCGAATTAAACTTACAGGTGCTAAGAAAGGAGAGTAACTATGCAGCAACTTCCGAAAATTCCTAAAGAAATGTTTGAAACAGCAGGGATTGATCACGCTCAGGCAGAAAAGATTGAAAAACCGAGTCTTTCATTCTGGCAAGACGTTTTTATTCGTTTTCGCAAAAATAAACTTGCTATGTTTGGTGTAGTACTAATGATTATCCTTGTTTTTATGGCTATATTTGGTCCATTGATGGTGAAATATGATTATGCAACAAATGATTTGTTGAATGCTAATCAGGCTCCCTCTTCTGAGCACTGGTTCGGTACAGATGAGTTAGGACGTGATGTTTTTGCTCGTACGTGGGAAGGCGCTCGTATTTCGCTATTTATTGGGTTGGCAGCAGCTTTAATTGATTTATTCATCGGCGTAATTTGGGGAAGCATCTCCGGATACCGCGGAGGCCGTACGGATGAAACAATGATGCGTGTTGCGGATATCTTATATGGTGTTCCTTACCTTTTACTTGTTATTATTTTAATGGTTATGCTTGGCCAAGGGTTAGGCACGATGATTTTGGCAATGACCATTACTGGCTGGATCAACATGGCTCGTATTGTGCGTGGACAAGTATTGCAGCTGAAGAATCAAGAATACGTAATGGCTTCACAAACATTAGGAGCAACAACAAAACGTATTTTATTTAAACATCTTATTCCTAACGCAACAGGCCCAATTTTAGTAACAATGACACTAACGATTCCTTCAGCAATCTTTACAGAAGCATTTTTAAGCTACTTGGGACTAGGCGTTCCCGCACCTCTTGCAAGTTGGGGAACAATGGCTTCAGAAGGTTTACCTGCTTTGGAATACTATCCTTGGCGCTTATTTTTTCCAGGTTTGTTTATCTGTTTAACAATCTTAGCGTTCAACGTAATTGGTGATGGATTACGAGATGCGTTAGATCCAAAACTACGTAAGTAAGGAAGTGAAATCATATGTCACGTTTATTAGAAGTAAAGAATTTAGCTGTATCATTTAAAACATATGGCGGAGAAGTTCAAGCTGTTCGCGGCGTTAACTTCCACTTAAATAAAGGTGAAACACTAGCAATTGTTGGTGAATCAGGATCTGGTAAAAGTGTGACCTCACAAACGATCATGCGCCTTATTCCAATGCCTCCTGGCCAGATTAAAAGTGGTGAGATGCTGTTTGACGGCATAGATTTAGCTAAGAAAACGGATAAAGAAATGGAGGCCATTCGCGGTAAGGATATCGGTATGATTTTCCAAGATCCAATGACTTCTTTAAATCCGACGATGAAAGTTGGAGCTCAAATTGGTGAAGTCGTAATCAAGCATTCCAAAGTGTCTAAAGCTGAAGCGAAAAAACGTGCAGTCGAGTTATTAACGCTTGTAGGGATTCCTTTTCCAGAACAGCGTGTAAATCAATATCCGCATGAATTCAGCGGCGGGATGAGACAGCGTGTTGTCATTGCGATGGCTCTTGCTTCTAATCCGAAATTACTGATCGCTGATGAACCGACAACGGCGCTTGATGTAACAATTCAAGCTCAAATTTTAGAGTTGATGAAAGATATTCAGGAAAAAACCGATACATCTATTATTTTTATTACCCATGATCTTGGTGTAGTAGCGAATGTAGCAGATCGAGTAGCCGTGATGTACGCTGGGCAAATTGTTGAAATGGGCACAGTAGATGAAGTGTTTTACGATCCAAAACATCCTTATACGTGGGGACTACTAGCCTCTATGCCAAGCTTAGATAACGAGGCAGAAGAAGAGCTGGCTGCTATTCCTGGAACGCCGCCCGACTTAACGAATCCTCCAAAGGGAGATGCATTTGCAGCGCGAAATCCATACGCAATGAAAATTGATTTTGAACAAGAACCTCCAATGTTCAAAATATCTGATACGCACTATGCGAAAACATGGCTGTTACATCCCGATGCGCCAAAAGTAGAGCCGCCTGCTTCAGTTCAGCGCCGCATGCGTAAAGTTGATAATGTATACAGCACACCCGTACTTGTAGCGAAGGATGGTGAATAACATGACAGATAAGTTATTAGAGATTAAAGGTTTAAAGCAACATTTTTTCACAAGCAAAGGAACAATTAAAGCAGTTGATGGTCTGACGTTTGACATCTTCCGGGGAGAGACATTAGGGCTTGTAGGTGAATCCGGTTGCGGAAAGTCAACGACAGGCAGAACGATTATTCGTTTATACAACGCTACTAGCGGTGAGGTGCTATTTAATGGAGAAAATGTACATGGTCGCAAATCTCGCTCGGAGCTTAAAAAATTCAATCGTAAAATGCAAATGATTTTCCAAGATCCATATGCGTCGCTTAACCCTCGTATGACCGTAGCAGATATCATTGCAGAAGGCATTGATATTCACGGTTTAGCTAAGACGAAAAAGGAACGTATGGCAAAGGTTCACGAGCTTCTTGAAACAGTAGGTCTTAACAAAGAACATGCAAATCGCTATCCACATGAGTTTAGCGGCGGTCAGCGTCAGCGTATCGGTATCGCAAGAGCACTGGCAGTAGAACCTGATTTTATCATCGCAGATGAACCAATCTCAGCTTTGGATGTATCTATACAAGCTCAAGTTGTTAACTTAATGAAAAAGTTACAGCGTGAACGTGGACTAACATATTTATTTATCGCTCATGACTTATCAATGGTAAAATACATCAGCGACCGCATTGGCGTCATGTATAGAGGGAAGATTGTAGAGCTTGCACCAAGTGATGAACTTTATCGAAACCCTATTCATCCATATACAAAAGCGTTGCTTTCAGCCATCCCGCTTCCCGATCCTGACAGTGAAAAAACGCGTCAGCGTAAAATTTATGATCCAAGTATTCATGACTATAACGGTGAAGAACCGGAGCTTAGAGAAGTATCTCCAGGTCACTACGTATCTTGTTCTCAAGCGGAGTTTACCACCTATACAACATAACAAAAACGATCTCACAACGAGGTCGTTTTTTATTTAGTTATCAAAGAACAATAAGCTTTAAGTTGCAAAAAAACATGTAAGAACAAGTAACATTAGCGCTTTACAGGTATTATACATTAAAGGACTGGGAAATACTATTAAAAATTTTCAGAATTTTATATTTAAGACAAATTATCTAGTTGTAAACCTTATAACTAAAGGAATATAAGTGTTTAATAATGTTTTATAATGAATAATAATTCAAATGATTTATAAAAGAAAGTAGACATGTCTACTTTCTTTTATAAATCTGCTAAGATATCGCCATCTTTACGATTTTTGTCAATTTTTAATACTTGATCTGCCGGCTGATAAGACGCACCGTATATTTCTTTGTCTTTATACGTATGAATTAACTCGTACGTTTTTTTCATCTTATTTAAAATGCTTTCCTCCGTTTCAGAGGTAGGAGACCAATATAGAATTTCCATCTGATTAATTTCATTTGTAGCCAATGAACGTCGTTTATAGCCGATTGTTTGAGCATGCTTAAAGTCTGCACGTTTATAAAAATGCAGTCGTTTTGCTGAATCTGAATCTTTATAGTCCACAGGCTCTACTTCTAAGATAATTGGTTTGTTATGCTGCTTTAACCCCTGAATTAATTTACCGCCAAGTCCTTGACCTCGAGCGTCTTTTGAAACAAAGAGGTAATCAATAAAGATAAATTGTTCTGTCTCTACGTACATTAACACGTGATGAGGACCTTCATTTTTATGGTAAATATCGCTGCGTTCTTGTAAAAGCGTTTCGATATGCTTCTTTGATTTCATTTCTTCAATGGGAAAATATTGACTTAGTTTTTCATACCAATTCATAGCACCCTCCTACTGATCTTTTCATGATGATGTTCACAATAGTGTTTAAAACAATTATCTTATCTTTACCCTCTTTAGGGAAAAGTAAGCATCTATAATTGAAAATATAGAAAAGCATTAGTTTGATTATTCCTAATAGTTAGATAATTATTGTAAAATAAGAACATATGGTGGTAAAAATAGTTTTAATTATATTTAAGTCGTAAGTTTATTTGTGAAAATCACAAAAAACTATCGCGTTTTTTGTGATTTTTGATAAAATGAAAAAGTGAAGTTTTTTTAATATTGTATTTTATAGATGTGATAGCGGTAAAAGTGCAGGTGTGGAACTTGCAACATCCAATTTTTAGTACATACAAAAATAGAACTATTTTCCTTGAAAATAAGTTAATACTATACAATTAGCCGCTATAATGAAATGGACATGTTAGGAGAGAGAGAATTATGCAAGGGAACACGCAAAAAAAAGAATTAAGCCGTGGACTTGAAGAAAGACATATTAGCTTAATGTCTTTAGGTGCAGCTATCGGGGTTGGACTGTTTTTAGGTTCTGCATCCGCTATTAGGTTAGCCGGTCCTGGTATTCTTATCATGTATGGAATCAGTGGTCTTATTATGTTTTTTATTATGAGAGCGCTAGGTGAAATGGCAGTACAAAATCCAGTAGCCGGTTCTTTTAGTAAGTATGCTAACGATTATTTAGGGCCACTTGCTGGTTATTTAACAGGCTGGAACTACTGGTTTATGTGGATTATTACATGTATGGCTGAAATTACAGCTGTTGGAGTATATATGGAGTTTTGGTTCCCCGGCGTACCTCAGTGGATATGGGCACTTGCAGCACTCATTATTATGACAGGTGTTAACTTTTTAGCTGTAAAAGCGTATGGGGAACTAGAGTTTTGGTTTTCCCTTATTAAAGTAGTAACGATTATTCTTATGATTGTGCTTGGTCTAGGAATGATTATCTTTGGAATTGGAAATGGCGGTATTGCAACAGGAATCAGCAATTTATGGAATCACGGTGGCTTTTTCCCAAATGGTATGAAAGGTGTTCTTTTATCACTTCAAATGGTTATGTTCGCTTACCTTGGTATTGAAATGATTGGGGTAACAGCAGGAGAGGTGAAAAATCCTGAAAAGACATTAACAAAAGCTATTGATAATGTACTGTGGAGAATTTTGATTTTTTACATTGGAGCATTGTTTGTTATTATGTCTATTTATCCTTGGCCAGAGATTGGAACACAAGGAAGCCCATTTGTCTTAACGTTTGATAAAGCTGGAATTCCCGCTGCAGCAGGGATTATAAACTTTGTAGTGTTAACAGCGGCTTTATCTTCTTGTAATAGTGGAATTTTTAGTACAGGTCGTATGTTATTTAATTTAGCTCAGCACGGAGAAGCACCAAAACGCTATGTTAACTTAACAAAAGGTGGCGTACCTGGTGCAGCAGTTATTGCTTCAGCTGTTGTACTGCTAATCGGAGTTGGCTTAAACTACGTTGTTCCTGATAAAGTGTTTACGTGGGTAACGAGTATTGCCACTATTGGAGCAATTTGGACATGGGGAATTATTTTACTTTCTCAAATCCGCTTCCGCAGAGGATTGAGCGATCAGCAGGTAAGTGATTTAAAATATAAGCTTCCACTTTTCCCATATACGTCGTATCTTTCTCTTGCTTTCTTGGCGGGAGTGGTAGTAGTGATGGGTTTTTCCCCTGATACAAGGATAGCGCTTATTGTGGGTCCGATATGGTTTGTTTTGTTGGTTGTTGTCTACTATTCAAAAGGTTTTCATAAAAGATAAAAAATACACGGCTTCTTGACGAAGCCGTGTATTTTTTTCCAAAAGAAAATGCATGATTTATTATTTCCCTTTTTGCTTTAGTGTGCTAATATATTATATTGTTAAACAAATGAAGAAACAAATAATTTCTATGTTTTAATAGATTAGCATCGAGCTTTCTATTTCAAAAGTTTAAGCTTTTAGAAAGCAAAAGGAGAAACGGCAAATGAAAGATAAAAAATGGGGCCTTTGGTTTTTAACAGCCTTTGTAGTTGGTAATATGGTAGGCGGCGGGGTATTTATGCTTCCTTCTAATTTAGCAAACGTATCAAGTCCAATCGGTTCAACACTTGCTTGGATTGCAACAGGTCTTGGGGTGTTCATGATTGCTCTTGTATTCGGGAACTTAGTCATGCGAAAGCCCGAGCTAAAAGGAGGACCTCAAAGTTATGCAGCGAGCCTTTTTTCATCGCCTAAAGCAGGTAAAGTAGCAGGGTATAGCATGGCTTGGGGTTACTGGGCAGCAAATTGGGCTGCAACAGCATCTGTCATCATATCGTTTGCAGGATATTTAACAACGTTTTTTCCAGTAATGGAGAGTAAGGATATTTTATTTTCAGTCGGAGATTTTCAATTAGAAGCTGGAAAATTTATTACGTTTTTAGTATGTTCTGTTGTGCTATGGGGAATTCAAGCTATTTTGCAGCGAGATATCAATAGCGCTGGTAATATTAACTTTATCACAACGGCAGCTAAAATTATTGGATTCGGTTTATTTATTGTTGTGGCGCTATCACTATTTAGCGCATCTAACCTAGTCAGTACAGAATTCGTGAATTCAAAAGGCATAGATGTAGGGTTAGGAAGTCAGGTGAATGGCGCAGCTATTGCTACGCTGTGGGCGTTTATCGGCATTGAATCAGCTGTACTATTATCTAATCGTGCAAAATCACAAAAAGTAGTAAAGAAAGCAACGCTGCTTGGATTATTAATCTCAATGGTTATCTATGTAGGAATTACGCTTCTAGCTATGGGAATTCTTTCAACTGCCCAGCTTCAGCAATCTCAAAAGCCTTTGGTAGATACGTTAGAAATGGTTATTGGGCATAAAGGTGCTTACGTAATGGCCATTTTAGCACTTATATCTTTACTAGGTTCTACTGTTGGATGGATTGTTGTTAGTGCAGAAGTTCCTTATCAAGCTGCGAAATCAGGGTTGTTTCCACAGTGGTTTGCTAAAACCAATAAGAATAATAGCCCAGCTCGCTCACTAACATTAACAAATGGCTTAACACAGTTGTTTTTGTTTGCGACTATTTCGGGTACCGTTTCGCAAGCCTATAATTTCGCTATCGTTGTAGCTACCTTAGCGTATTTAGTTCCTTATTTCGTGACGACAGTTTATCAATTAAAGCTTATTGTGACGGGTGAAACGTACGACACGATTAAAGGATCGCGAGTAAAAGACGGAATTATTGCCTCGTTAGCACTTATTTATTCACTTTGGGTAATTAAGACAGGAACAGCTGATTTGAAAACATTTTTCCTTGGTATTGGCTTATTTGTAATTGGGCTGTTACTGTATCCTATCTTGATGAGACGAGGAAAAAACACATCAGCTATTAAATAAGAAGTCATTTCAAAAGCTTTGCAGAAAAGTCATTTCTTCTGCAGGGCTTTTTTTGTGACTGAAAATTTGATAAATGTGTGAAAGAAAAAAATAATAAAAAAATGAAACTAATCTAGAGGTTTATTCGTAATAGTAGTGTGGTAAATAAATAATGAAGAAAATCGGCAATGAAAATAATGACAGTGAAGGAACGAACTAATGTGTTAGTTCACTTTAAAAAGTATATCATTCCGATGAAGTTTGTAGTATAATGCAAATAGATATTATTTTTTAAAAGTAATTATAAAGTAGTATCGATTTTCATTATCAGTCATTAAATATTTACACTCGTTGAAGTTTGTATAAAACAACATGATTTACAGTTCATGTTTTGAATGTTATGACCGATTATGATAGAAGGAGTGAAGGAGTAAATGGTTACATTATATACATCACCAAGTTGTACATCTTGTCGTAAAGCGAAAGCTTGGTTAGAGGAAAATGATATTGGATATACAGAACGTAATATCTTTTCAGAGCCGTTATCAATCGATGAGATTAAAGAAATTTTACGTATGACAGAAGATGGAACAGATGAAATCATTTCAACACGTTCGAAAACTTTCCAAAAACTAGACGTTCAGGTAGACGCTATGCCTTTACAAGATTTGTATGAATTAATTCAGCAAAATCCTGGCTTATTGCGCCGCCCAATTATTATTGATGAAAAACGTCTACAAGTTGGTTATAATGAAGACGAGATCCGTCGTTTCTTACCACGTAAAGTGCGTACTTTCCAACTTCGCGAAGCTCAAAGACTTGTGAATGGTTAATTTTTATATTTGTTCTTTTAAGATTTAAATAAGAGACTAACAAAGCAACGTTTGCTAAAAGTTGGTATATAAAAGATAAGCAGCAGGGATCCAATGTTCCCTGCTGCTTATTTTTTTGTCGAAATAGCAGGGGAAATGAAGCATATATGTAATTAGTAAAGAGAGAGTCATTAAACATATAAAAGTGATGGTGAACGGATTGGAGCTTTTACAGCTAAAATATTTCCAAGTAGTTGCTAGACTAGAACATATCAGCAAAGCAGCTGAAGAGCTATACGTATCTCAGCCTGCGCTAAGCAAAACGATTTCACAGCTGGAAAAAGAACTAGGTATTCGTTTGTTTGATCGAAACGGTAAATACATTAAATTAAATCGGTATGGTAAAGCATTCTGTGCCAAAGTGGAACTTGCTTTAAAAACATTAGAAGATGCAAAGCATCAGCTAAAAGATATGTCGAACGACCCGTGTGAAGAAATTCGTCTTGTTGTATTGGCTAGTTCACATTTACTTCCAGAGCTATTAAGCAGGTTTCGTGAGCAATATCCTCAGGTGAGGTTTCGGCTGATGCAGCATTTGACTAATTTCAATTCACAGCCTGATTTTGATTTGTGTATTTCAGCTTTTCCATTAACAGCCCGGCAGATCGAACATACTCCTTTACTTCGAGAATCAATTTTGCTTGCAGTGCCTCTTGATCATCAGTTAGCCAAGCAATCACGTATAAAACTAAATGAACTTAAAGATGAGAAATTTATTGTGCTAAAGAAAGGGAAAGAGCTAAGAAAAATAACAGATGTGATTTGTAAGGAACAGAATTTTGTGCCTCAAATTACTTTTGAAAGCGATGATCCAGCAACAGTGAGAGGGTTAATTAGAGCGAAGCAAGGAATAGGTTTTATTCCTGAAGTGACTTGGGGAGGTTCTACAGGAAAAGATGTAAAACTGTTGAAAATTGAAGGAGAGACATTTGAACGTACCATCTTTTTAGCTTGGAACAACGGCGGCTACGTGACGGATTTACAACAAATCTTCAGGCAGTTTGTGATTGATTACTTTAAAGGTTTATCCTCCAGTATGTCTCATGAATACATATAAGAATCATGACTAAATGTCATGGTTCTTATTTCTTTTTCGAATAAATCTAAAGTAAATAGCAGAGAAAAACTGCATTATGTCATTTTTGATATAAATATATAACTAAAAAAGCATAGGTTATTCAACTTTTTTCTTTTAAACTATTTTTAAACCAAAAGTAAATGCTTTCAATAATGAGTTGGGGGAGGAAGTAATATGATAATCTTTGGTGTAGCATTGCTGTCTATTTGCATGTTGATAGGAGTAATTGTAGGGGACGTATTAGGAGGGATAATGGGAGTAGAAGCCAATGTTGGAGGAGTAGGGGTATCCATGCTTCTTCTTATACTAGCGGTGGATTATTTAAAGAAGAAAAATAAGCTCCACGTAAAATCTCAAGAAGGCATTGCTTTTTGGGGAGGTATTTATATTCCTATCGTGGTGGCAATGTCTGCGCAGCAAAATGTTATAGCCGCTTTAGATGGGGGAGGCATGGCGGTTCTTGCAGGGGTGGTAGTAGTGGCAGTAGGTTTTCTATCCATACCATTTATCAGCAGGATAGGAGAGAAAGCGATGGGGAACGAACAAGAAATAGAGCTTTCTATTTTACCTAAGGAGCAGATAAAATGATGAATATAATCAAAGAGGGATTAGAAAATAACGGGCTGATTACGGCGTTTGCTGTTATTGGGATTGTCATGTATCTTGCTTATCTTTTATCAGATAAATTAACAAAAGGAAGAGTTCACGGGTCTGCAATTGCTATTATGTTTGGATTAATTCTTGCTTATATCGGAGGAGTGAATACAGGAGGGGAGAAAGGAATTTCTGATATACAGTTATTTTCAGGAATTGGTTTAATGGGTGGAGGGATGCTAAGAGATTTTGCCATTATTGCTACCGCGTTCGGCGCCAATTTTAGCGAGGTGAAAAAAACGGGAATCAGTGGGATTACAGCTTTGTTTTTTGGGGTTTTCTATTCCTTTGTAATAGGAGTCATTATTGCTCTTTGTTTCGGATATAGAGATCCCGTTGCTTTAACTACAATCGGTGGAGGAGCCGTGACCTATATTGTGGGGCCGGTTTCTGGTACTGCGATTGGAGCATCTTCTGATATTATCGCGTTGAGTATAGCTGTAGGATTAATTAAATCAATTTCAGTTATGATTTTGACACCAATGTTTGCTAAGAAAATTAAATTAAACAACCCTCGTACAGCTATGATATATGGAGGAGTTATGGGGACAACAAGCGGTGTCGCAGCTGGTTTAGCTGCAACAGATGTAAAACTTGTACCGTACGGAGCCATGACAGCTACATTTTATACAGGTCTTGGTTGCTTGCTTGTACCATCGATTCTTTTTTTATTCACAGAGATTATTTTTTAAGTGTACAAAGTGTTTTATGAATAAAAGACTGCTGTATTCATTAAACTAAAGAAAAGGCCATACTAAATAAAAATGTTTAGTATGGCCTTTTCTTTATCATTTAGTTGAACGAAAGCTATTCACAACCATACCGCTTATCAGCACAACAGCAATTGTTATAAACGGAATGAATGTTCCTAGAGACGTATGTTCTGCAAAGAATGAATGTAAGTTCTTTTCATGTCCAATCATATTGCCAGCAGTATAAGCTAAAATAGCTGCTCCACCGTAAACAAGCAGGGGAAATCGTTCCATCAAATACAAAATGAGCTTGCTTCCCCACACAATAATGGGTACGGATACAAGTAGCCCGGTGACAACTAAGATAATATTTCCATGAGCTGCGCCAGCTACAGCTATTACATTATCTAGCCCCATTACAATATCAGCAAACACAATCGTTCTTACAGCTGCGCCTAATGTTACACCTGCACGGATGGAAGACACATCATCACCTTCCGAGACAAGAAGCTTAAAGGCAATAATCACTAATAAAAAACCGCCGATGAGCTGCAAGTAAGGAATAGTTAGTAAATAAACAGCTAAAATAGTAAGTACTATGCGAACTACCACAGCTAAGCCAGTCCCTAAAAAAATGGCTTTATTTCGCTGATATTCAGGTAAGTTGCGGCTTGCTAAGGCAATAACAATAGCGTTGTCTCCACCCAGTACAATATCGATACCGATAATAAGAAGAATGGAGGTTATTAATTCTAAATCCAATAGTCTTCCCTCCCAATATGTAAAGATAAATAGCTCATATTGCTTTATCTTTGTTCTTTTTTAATAAAAAGCGTTCATAGGGTAAAGAAATTATGTATATAACAAAGTAAGGTGTACGGTAGATATGAGTTGTCAGAGTATTTTTTATTTCCTTTCTTTCGCATTTTGTCATAAAATAGATATACAAGGTTCACTCAAATAGTGTATGCTTGTATATCCCAAGTTAGAATGCTTTACAAAGTGAGAAAGTACATGTAATATTGCTTTAACACGGGGGTAAAATAGTCCCTTCATCGTTTAGGGGTAATGTTCGAAATGGCCGTATTACCTTCACTGATTTTTCCGAAGGGAGAGATGATAATGGAAATCGAACGCATTAATGAAAACACAGTAAAATTCTTTGTCACTTACGTAGATATTGAAGAACGTGGATTTGACCGCAATGAAATTTGGTTTAGCCGAGAGCGCAGTGAAGAACTATTCTGGGAGATGATGGACGAAATTCATCAAGAAGAAGAGTTTGTAGCAGAAGGTCCTCTTTGGATTCAAGTACACGCGCTTGAGAAGGGGCTAGAGGTGATTGTCACAAGAGCACAAGTTTCAAAAGACGGTCAAAAGTTCGAAGTACCTGTTGGTGAAAATGATAAAATCGATATCCCTGTAGATGGAAAAATTGAAGCGTTGCTTGATCATCAAGCGAATCAAAGTAAAAAAGCTGATTTTGAAGAAGAAATCATAGAAGACGAAGGGCTACAGTTCGTCGCACGCTTTCAAGACTTAGAACATTTAATTTCCTTAAGTCACCATTTAGAGTTAGATGATATCATCAACAGCATGTACGTGTTTGAAGGGAAATATTATTTATACGTTGAGTTTACAGATGATGAAGACTTTGTAGCTGAAATTGATAACATTTTAAGCATCATTTTAGAATATGCAAATGAATCAAATGTAACAGTTCATCGTTTAACGGAATATGGAAAAGAATTAATCAGTGAAAATGCACTTGAACAAGTAAAGCAGTATTTTCCTTTACGATAATAGCAGCCGATTTCATGTATATGAAATCGGTCTTTGTTTTGCCCTCTTTTTGGGAAATGCTCTCCACTTATATCGAACAACATAGGTAAAAAAGAAGGCGGCTGGTTCCTACAGGGGGAAAGTGCAGTGTTAAAATAACAAGTTTGAGGATAATAAAGGTATAGAGACCTGTTATTAATGATGAAAGATTGGTTTTAGGATAGGTGAAAACAAGTTGAAAAATAGATTACAGCTTTTAATTTTTGTTATTGGTATTATTGCTTTACTTTATTTTACAAAAGGGTATTGGGACGGTCAATTGATTGGCGTGCTAAGTATCTTAATTACGATTAGTGTCGTTTTCATCGGTCTTGTCATTTCATTAGAAAACCGTCATCCAACTCAAACGCTAACGTGGCTCGTAGTATTAGGCGGTTTCCCAGTAATAGGCTTCTTTTTTTATTTGTTATTTGGACGCAATATACGAAAACGTCGTTTATTTGCTAAAAAAGCAAAGCTGGATGAACAGGTGCTTTTAAAGATGGAAAGAGATTCCGGTACATTAGACAATCAATTTGAGCAGTTGGGCACAAGTAGAAAGCAAATGCTAAAGCTAGCCGTCAAGCTTGGTAAGAGCCCAATTTCTTTTTCATCAGATACGCGTGCATTAACGAATGGAAAAGAGACGTTTCACGAAATTATAGAATCATTAAAGCATGCAAGGCATCATATCCACTTAGAGTATTACATCGTACGAAATGATCATTTGGGAAAGCAAATTAAAGATATTTTAATTCAGAAAGTACAAGAAGGAGTTTATGTACGTTTCTTATATGATGCCGTGGGAAGTTTTCAGCTTTCACAGCACTATATTCATGAGCTAAGAAACGCCGGCGTAGAAATGATTCCATTCTTGCCCGTTAGGCTTCCGTTTCTCAACAATAAAATCAACTTCCGTAATCACCGTAAAATTGTAGTCATTGATGGAACAATTGGGTTTGTAGGAGGTTTGAACATTGGTGATGAATATCTTGGGAAAAGTCGGCATTTCGGTTTTTGGAGAGATACCCATTTGATGGTGAAGGGTGAGGCAGTTCGTTCATTACAGCTTATTTTTTTGCAAGACTGGTATTATATGACAGGTCAGACGATGCTTACTCAAACGTACCTATCGCCTGATTTAATTGACGTTGATATGGAAAAGTGTGGCGGTGTTCAAATGATTGCTGGCGGACCAGACCGTGAGTGGGAAATTATCAAACACTTATTTTTTTCCATGATTACGTCTGCAAAAGAGTCCATTTGGATTGCTTCTCCTTACTTTATACCCGATGAAGATATTTTTACTTCCCTCAAAGTAGCTGCTTTAAGCGGTATAGACGTAAGGCTTCTTGTACCTCAGAAGCCCGATAAAAAAATTGTTTTTCATGCATCACGCTCTTATTTTCCGGAGCTGCTAGAAGCAGGTGTGAAAATTTACGAGTATAAAAAAGGGTTTATGCACAGCAAGATTGTGATCGTCGATAGAGAAATTGCCTCTATTGGAACAGCTAACATGGACATGAGAAGCTTTCATTTGAATTTTGAAGTAAATGCTTTTTTATATCGTACAGCTAGTACTCAAAAGCTCGTATATGAATATATGCAAGATTTAGAAGAAACGAGTGAGCTTCACTTTAAAGACTTTGAAAAGCGGCCATTTATACAGCGGTTATTTGAATCAATAGCCCGTTTGCTATCACCGCTATTATAATCGCTATAAACCACATTGCATATGCTGCGATGTGGTTTTTTCTTAAAGAAAAGGATTTAATAAAAGGATGTCGAATACAAGGATATAGCTCGCTACTATAGGAAGGAGAAATGTATGATTGTTAGTTGCCAAAACGGAAGAAGGTATCATTTCGTTAGCTCAGCGCTTTTCGATTGAACAGCTTAAGCTGTGGAGAAAAGAAAAGCAGTTCTACTGTCCCTCTTGTCAATCCCCTGTACAGTTAAAGATAGGTACAAAAAAAATTCCTCACTTTGCTCACTTGAAAAAAACATGCGTCGCTCAGCACGAAGGTGAAACAGATTATCATCTTGACGGAAAGCGAAAGCTGTTTCACTGGTTTAGTTCTCACCTTGAAGTTGAGTTAGAAAGTTATCTTCCTAAAATTATGCAGCGTCCAGATCTACTTATAGATATGTCTTCGCAAAAATATGCAATCGAATTTCAATGTGCTTCCTTATCTTCCTCATTGCTAACCAAACGTTCTGTTCATTATGAGAAGGGAAATTATACGCCTCTTTGGATTATGGGGGCAAAAAGAATGAAGCGCTTATCCACTTATATGTACCAACTTTCTTTTCAAGAGTGGCAGTTTCTCACTCTTTCTGATTATACGCCCACGCTTCTTTATTTTTCACCTTCTACTAATCAACTGCTGAAGCTTGAACATCTTATTCCTTTTTCATCTCAGATTTGTTATGCACAGCTTGTTGTGTTCTCTCCTCACGAGCATACCTTTCATGATATTCTTTCTACACATACACAACCTCAATTTTTCTCTTCTTGGATAAAGAAAAAGAAGGCGTGGCGAACGCATTATATCCTCTATCCTAATAAGAAGCTTCAGCCTTTCTTGCACGCTCTTTATGAAAACAGTATTCCTCCATCCCATATTCCAGCCGAAGCAGGCATGCCGCTGTCTTCTTTATACATGATTGAAACATCTGCTACTATATGGCAAACGTGGCTGCTTCTTGATTTAATGCAGCAGAAGCAAGTAGGGGATTTAGTTACAGAAAAAGAATTATGCAGGTTATGGCTCTACAGAATTCATCAGAAGCATATTGTGTTCCGATCTTTTCCCATGGCCCCTGTCGTTATGGAGCAGCCTTTGTTTGAGTATGTGGAGGTATTATGTCAGTTAGGGATGCTAACGTATATAAATTCTGGTATATACAAAATCAGAAGGCCTTACACCATTCCAAAGCAAACATCGGATGCTTTTTTGGAAGATGGACAAATGATGAAAAGGTGGTTAAATCAAGCAAAAGAAGTGACATAACTATTAAAAGTCAGTACGCTTAAGAAAGAATCCTTTTTCAAAAGCGTGCTGACTTTTGATTAATTCTTTTAAAACAACATACAATAACGGAAGAAATAAAAAGGATTCGCCTTAGAAAAAGCGAACAGTTATAGACAGGTAGAAAAAGATGGAGGGATGACCATGAGTGAACAATCAAAAGTGAAGAAGTTACCAAGTAGAAGCGAGATAAAGGTAGAAGATACGTGGAAACTAGAGGATATTTTTGCTTCAGATGACGCATGGGAAAAAGAATTTGAAGAAGTAAAAGCTCTGATCCCACAAATGGAAAAATTCAAAGGAAAACTTGGAGAGTCGGCTCAAACTTTATACGACGCTCTTCAAGAGCAAGATGAGCTCACAATGCGCGTTAGTAAACTTTATACATATGCTCATATGCGCTACGATCAAGATACCACTAACTCTTTTTATCAAGGGTTAAATGATCGTATCAAAACACTTTATACTCAAATTGCAAGTGCACTATCGTATGTAACACCAGAAATTTTGTCTATTGAAGAATCAAAAATTAAACAATACATGGCGGAACATAAAGAGCTAAAGTTATATGCTCATGCCTTAGATGAAATTACTCGCGAACGTCCGCACATTTTATCAGAAAGTGAAGAAGCGCTTCTCGCTCAAGCTTCTGAAGTGTTAGGATCTTCAAGCAACACGTTTGGAATGCTAAATAATGCAGATTTAGAATTTCCTTCTATTAAAGATGAGAATGGAGAAGAAGTAGAAATTACGCACGGGCGCTATATTCGTTTTTTAGAAAGCAGCGACCGCCGCGTGCGAGAAGAAGCGTTTAAAGCAGTGTATGAAACGTATGGTAAATTTAAAAATACGTTTGCAAGTACATTAAGCGGCACGGTGAAAAAAGATAATTTTAGCGCCCGCGTTCGTCACTATAATTCTGCTCGTCACTCAGCTCTTAGCACAAATAATATTCCAGAAGAAGTGTACGATAACTTAGTTAAAACGGTGAATGATAATTTACATTTATTGCATCGATATATTGAGTTACGTAAGAAAGTATTGGGAATTGAAGAACTTCATATGTATGATCTCTATACACCTTTAGTAAAAGATGTGAAAATGGAAGTAACCTATGAAGAAGCAAAAGATTATATTTTAAAAGGCTTGAAACCATTAGGGGAAGACTACCTTAATGTGTTAAAAGAAGGATTTGAAAACCGTTGGGTAGATGTTCATGAGAACAAAGGCAAGCGAAGCGGTGCTTATTCTTCAGGAACATACGGTACAAATCCTTATATCTTAATGAACTGGCAGGATAATGTGAATAACTTGTTTACACTAGCCCATGAATTTGGACATTCTGTACACAGTTATTACACAAGAAAAACGCAGCCGTATCCTTACGGAGATTATTCAATCTTTGTGGCAGAAGTAGCCTCAACGTGTAATGAAGCGCTTCTAAATGATTACTTACTAAAAACGATTGATGATGAAAAGCAGCGCTTGTACTTGCTTAACCATTATTTAGAAGGATTCCGCGGTACGGTATTCCGTCAAACGATGTTTGCCGAATTTGAACACGAAGTTCACGTGCGTGCTCAAAACGGAGAGCCGCTTACACCGGAATTATTAACAACATTGTATTATGACCTAAATAAAAAGTATTTTGGAGACAATTTAGTAATTGATGAAGAAATTGGATTAGAATGGGCCCGCATCCCGCATTTCTACTACAATTACTACGTTTATCAATACGCTACAGGATTCAGTGCAGCTGCAGCATTAAGCAAGCAAATCCTTGAAGAAGGAGATGCAGCTGTTGAGCGCTATGTAGGTTTCTTAAAGTCAGGAAGCTCTGATTATCCAATTGAAGTGTTGAAAAAAGCAGGAGTGGATATGACAACATCTCAGCCTATTGAAGAGGCCCTAGCTGTATTTGAAGAGAAATTAACAGAAATGGAACGTTTATTAAATCAATAAAATAAAAATGAAGCAGGAGCTGCATCCTGCTTCATTTTTTAAATCCTCGAAATTTATTGTGATTGTTAAGCAGCGTAAAAATAATAAGAATAGCTAAAAATAAAAGAGGGGCTGCAATAATGAGAGGGACGAGCTGCATAAGAGATAAAATATAGAATAAAAAGGAAAACAAAAGGATAACAATGCCTAAAGTGATTCCAGCGATTTTCATAGTTAACACCTCTATTAAAAGCATGGTTGGTTGTACTATATGATTGAATCTGGCTGTTTATGAAGTTTTTTTATAAAAAAATGAATAAAATTGAAAAAAGGGGTTGCCAAAAGTCGACATAATTTGCTATAGTATTAATCGTGAAGTTTATCACAAAACAAACATATACCCCTTTGTTTGACCGTGAAAAATTTCTCCCATCCCCTTGTTGTCTTAAGACAAACGAAAAGACTTGGCGAAAGCCAAGTCTTTTTTGTTTAGTCGATGCTTATATGTTGTATAAGCATCGATATTTAATGATTAACAGCTCTTTTCAGTACTTCGCCAAAAGGTTCCGTACTTGACAGGAACTCTCTCCACAAGTTGCTGAAGCTGAAGTTTTTTCAATTCTTTTTCGGCCTCTTCTAATGATAAACCATACACAACTGCAACTTCTTTTGAAGCAACAAATTGAAAATACCTTAAAAATGAACGAAGAGGCGGAAGACAAGCTGGATCTGGGTCAATTTCTAACATCTCTTTAATGATGTGTACGTATGTTTCGTACGAATAGTATCCTGATATCTTAATGCCTTCTTCTTCAACTTTCTCGTTGAAGAACACAAGAGTTGGAATCTCATCGACATCCATTTCCGACGTGATTTTTAGATCACATTGAAAGGCCTTCGCAGCGTAATCTGAATGCAAATCTTTTACAAATTCATTAACATCTAGCCCCACATGTTTTGCACATTGTATTAAGACAGATTCTTCTGTAACATTTTGTTTTTCTAAAAATACTACTTCTTGAAGTCTTCTCAAAAAGCGAATTCCCTGTTTCTTACCTTGCAGCCCAGCCGCTTTAATTGCAATTGATGCAGCATAAGGAGTATCAATTGGATTTTCAAGCCACAGATTGCCGTCACATGACATGCCGGAGCGGCTTCCAGTTTTCTCCCATGATTTTGCGATATGTTCAAATCTTTGCTGTGCTCCAATATTTAATTGCTGCAAGTTTCCGCCAAGCACATGCTTGAGGGATAACAGCTGACCATATTCTATTTGTAACTTCTTTAGAATAGGCTCGAGTGCCCAGCATTCCGGGCAAAGAGGGTCAACAAATACATAGATTTCAAGCGGTTTTTTATTTGAACCTTGACAAAGCTGATGCAAGGATGGATATTGGCTATTTAGATTACTCAATGTGAAAATCCTTTCTCATCTGTCTGTTCCGGTGAGTTAATCATGTGTTGGGCAGTTAAAATAAGACGATGATAAAGTCCATCTCTCTCAGGGCCTTCTAAATTAATTTCGTCCATTGCTTCATGCATACACGTCAGCCAGGCTTTGGCTCTTGACGGTGTAATTTCAAAAGGAAGATGCCTAGCTCTCAGCATGGGATGACCATGCTCTTCGGTGTATAACGAAGGGCCTCCTAAATATTGTGTCAGAAATTGCTTTTGCTTTCGTGCTGTTTCTGTTAAATCATCAGGAAAAATTGGCGCGAGCTCAGGATGTTGTCCAACGCGTGTATAAAAAGCATCAACAAGTTTTGAAATCGTATGTTCACCGCCTAATAATTCGTAAGGGGAGTGGATTTTTTCTCTCATGTTGATAACTCCTTTGTTATAAGAAATATACGTCTTACCTCTTTGGTGTTTTTTACTTTCCTTAATTTTAGCAGTGTCATTTCGTTAACTCAAACTATCCGCTTACTTCTTCTACTGGAAAAGAGATAAAGTGGAATTTTACATATGAAAAGTCTAAGCTGTTGTGACGACTCACTAGTATGAGAACCAAAAGAACACTTTCACAAAAGTTTCCTTCTGTTTATATAGTGTAACCTTGACAAACTATAGCCATTCTATGTTCTGACAGCGAATGATTTGACTCTTTTACACCAAATAAGAAGACATAATTTTATTTACATATTTTTGTGTTTCTTGAAAAGGAGGTACTCCGCCGTATTTATCGACATTACCTGGTCCCGCATTATAGGCCGCCAACGCTAATTTTACGTTTCCATTGTATTTATCTAACATCTGTCGAAGATATTTGGCTCCTCCAAATACATTTTGTTTGGAGTCGTATGGATTTTCTACACCAAGAGCTTTAGCAGTTGCTGGCATTAGCTGCATAAGCCCAGCCGCTCCGACAGAACTTTTGGCAGATGGATTAAAGTTTGACTCTTGTTTAATAACAGAACGAATAAGTTTAGGATCCAGCTGATAGCGTGCAGCTGCTTCAGTAATTATCGTTTGTATATCATGAGAACTGTCCTTTGCCGTTTCTTTTTTTTGTACAGGTAAGGCAGCAGATGAAGACGCTGCCTTACCTAAGGAAGAGACAGATGGCTGAGACTGCATTTGAACTGTCATAGTTGGAATCACCTGTGATGCCTTCAAGTAAAGATCGGTGCTCATTTGAGGTTCTTGATTGATGTAGTCTTGAAAAAGCTGAGCGAATACAGAGAGTAAAGTTGTACCAAACATCGAGTTAGCTGCTGACAGCTGATTGTTGATTGAAAATGGCTGAGTCCTAGGAAATTGAACAGAAGACGTGTAATTGTTAATATTCATGCTCATGAATTTATTCTCCATCCATTAACGTATATTTTCGCTTGTAAAACCGTCGAATTTTGTTTTCCGTTGGTTTCTTTTTGATGTCAAACTCTGTAAGCAACTGCTCAAAATATTTTGCCCCTTCATTGGCATCGGTTACTTCGTATTCAATTTCATAATCTTCGGCATCTAGATAAAAGCTATGATCGAGTACAAGTAATCCATTTTTATACGGAATTTCTGCCCGATTTGTACGCAACGTACCAAAATAAGTTAGCGTATGGCTATCGACTTGTAAATCAGTAATAAGCTGCTGAATCGTTGACGGAATCTGTATGCTGCCATCTAGCAATTCTTTAGCTTGTTCATTTGTTAATGCCTCATGTGTTTCTAAAAGACCCTCTTGATGAGGCTGTTTAAGCGTGAGAACGAACTTATCTTTTTTGCTTCGAATTCGCAGGGCAGCCCCGCAGTCTTTTAGTGAGAAAGCAGGTGTATCAAAGTAGTGGTTTTCTTGAGATACAAACTGATTTTCAGTTAATTGAAAGTGTGAGCTGAGACGGTCAAACTCTTCTTTCGTTAGTATATTTTTAAATTCAATTTCAATTTCTTGTTTCAATGAAATCATCCTTTTAATTTAGGTCTTTTGGTAAGGCACTTTCCATCTTAATTTATCACACTTTTTGAGACAGTAAAACTACATTTCCTAACAGGAATATCCATAGGGAGAACTTGGAAAACGAAGAAATACGGATTGTTTAGGTTTTAGCTTTATTAAACGTTCCTCGAATGTGTTAAAATAGTAACGAATTGTATAGTTGGAAGGAGTTTATTTATGCACAATCGAATTGACATCACTACCTGTGTGATGAAATCAAATGAATTACATTTAAAAGCAGACCCTATTGAGACGGAAATCGAACAAATGGAAGATACAAAACAAATGCTTGTTGACTCAGATAACATGTCATTTGTATATGTTGTAGATATTAACGATCAATTTATGTACGTTGGCCTCAGTGATAATATTTGGGCAAATTTAAAGCACGTCTTACATAAAGATATGAAAGTATTTTTAGAAATTAATAAAGAAGTAATTGAGCTATCAGCTGTTAAAGAAGAGCTATCTTATCTCATTAGTAATATCGAAGGAAATGTGAATTATGGAGATGAGATGGTAGCGAGAGTAGAGGAAGTATTCTTAGATAAAGAAAATAAGTAATAGAGAGAAAAAGGGGGGTGTTATTAATGATCAGGCATTGGGATTTATTTTTAGCACCGTATAAACAAGCCGTTGAAGAACTTAAGGTGAAATTAAAGGGAATTCGCTCTCAGTATGATATGAAGTCTACGCATTCACCTATTGAATTCGTGACGGGACGAGTAAAGCCGATCGCCAGTATTTTGGATAAAGCGACCCGAAAGGGAATTTCTCTCGATCGCTTAGAGGAAGAGATGCAGGATATTGCAGGACTTCGTATGATGTGTCAATTTACAGACGATATTAAAGCAGTGGTAGAGCTTCTTCGTCAGCGTACAGACTTTGAAGTGATTGAAGAAAGAGATTATATTCTTCATAAAAAAGAAAGCGGCTATCGTTCATATCATGTGGTCGTATGTTATCCTGTTCAAACAATTAAAGGTGAAAAGAAAATTTTAGTGGAAATTCAAATTCGTACACTGGCTATGAATTTTTGGGCTACAATTGAGCATTCTTTAAATTATAAGTACAGCGGGAAATTTCCTGAGAATATCAAGAAGCGACTTCAGCGTGCTTCTGAAGCGGCTACACAGCTCGATGAAGAAATGTCTCAAATTCGCGGTGAGATTCAAGAAGCCCAGGCTATTTTCTCACGAAAAAAAGAATCGGCGGAAGAATCTTAAGGATGATTCAGCAACAGCTTTGTATATTGGATAGATAGGGGGAGAGGATTAGGTGGAGACAATAAAATTTGCTATTACCTCAAAAGGCAATCAAGTATCAAATACGCTTATGCAAAAAATGAAAACGTATTTATTAGATTTTCATTTAGAATATGATGAAAACCAGCCTGATATTGTGGTGTCAGTAGGAGGGGATGGAACGCTTCTCTACGCGTTTCACCGCTATCGAAACCGACTTGATAAGACGGCTTTTATTGGTGTTCATACCGGCCATTTAGGCTTTTACGCAGATTGGACACCTGATGAGATTGAAAAGCTTGTGATTGCTATTGCAAAGACACCCTATCAGATTGTAGAGTATCCACTGCTCGAAGTGATTATTCGCTATACAAACGGTGGACGCGAAGCTCGATACTTAGCTCTGAATGAATGCACGGTAAAAAGTGTAGAAGGTTCTTTAGTGATGGATGTGGAAATTAAAGGGCAGCGATTTGAAACATTTCGAGGAGACGGCCTTTGCGTATCTACTCCTTCGGGAAGCACAGCTTATAACAAATCCCTTGGAGGCGCAATTTTACACCCTTCGCTTCAAGCTATTCAAATTGCTGAAATGGCTTCTATTAACAATCGAGTGTTCCGTACGATAGGTTCTCCATTGGTTCTTCCTGGACATCATACAGCGCTGTTAAAGCCTGTAAACGACGCAGACTTTCAGATTACCATTGATCATTTAACTCTTTTACATAAAGATGTAAAGTCGATTCAATTTCGGGTAGCAAGTGAAAAAATTCGATTTGCTCGCTTCCGCGCGTTTCCTTTCTGGCAGCGTGTCAGAGACTCTTTTGTATGTGATGATTAAAGGTAGGTAAGAGAATGAAACAAGTTTTTACGTTAAGTTGGACCGTGGATGACTCTTTCAAGGGTGTAGCGGTTCGTGAATTTTTAAAAGAACATGATATTTCTAAAGCTTCTCTGACGGACATTAAGTTCAGAGGAGGAGCAATTGAAGTAAATGGAAAGCATGCAACGGTTCGATATATTCTGCAAAAAGGTGATGAAATCAAGGTAGCATTTCCGCCAGAAAAAGCAAGTGAAAGCCTTCTTCCTAAAGCTATTCCTTTGGATATTGTATATGAAGACGAGTATATATTAGTTTTGAATAAGCAACCAAACATGCCAAGTATACCTTCTCGAGAACATCTAACGTGGTCGTTAAGTAATGCTGTGCTTTATTATTATGAGAAAAATAATATTAATTCAACTGTTCATCTTGTGAATAGGTTGGACCGAGACACATCTGGACTGCTGATTGTCGCCAAGCATAGGCACGTTCATTATTTATTCTCTAAAGCACAAAAAGAACATGAAATTAAACGCGTATACCGAGCTTTTGTTCATGGTAAGCTTGTTGGCAAGGAAACAATAAGGGCACCGATTGGCCGAAAAAAATCAAGTATCATCGAACGAGAAGTAAGAGAAGATGGACAGCATGCTATTACACACTATACGGCGCTTCGCCAGTATTCTTCTTTTACAGAAGTTGCTCTTTCGCTTGAGACAGGAAGAACTCACCAAATTCGTGTTCATATGGCTTATAAAGGATATCCACTGCTTGGAGATACTCTATATGGCGGAACGAATCATCTTATTTCTCGTCAGGCTCTCCACAGTTATGAGCTCACTTTTTTTCATCCTTTTTTACAAAAAACATTATCTTTTACAGCACCTTTGCCGTCAGATATGCAGAAACTTCAAATCGCAAGATAAAAGTCGCTTTTATTTAATGAAAAGCGACTTTCTTTTTACACAAAGTGATTAAATTTTTCCTCCATATAAGGCATAGATGAGGGAACGGATACAATACTCCCTTCAGGATACTGAAACGCCGTTAAAGCTCCTCCAAAAACTGCGCCTGTATCAATATTAATGGTATTATGAATTTTTCTGGCTTTTACTACGGGTGTATGGCCATACACGATAAAAGGTTTTCCATTATAGTATTTAGCCCAATCTCGCCGGACAGGCATGCCGTTTAGGTGTTTTTCACCCGTAATGTCTCCATATAACACAAAGGTTTTTACTTTTTTATCTGTTCTGCCGATGTATTCAGCTTTAAGACCGGCGTGAGCAATAATTAATTGGTTTCGATCAAGCTGTACATATAGAGGTGATTGTTCATAAAGCTCAATAAACTTTTTTTTAATGATTTTCTGTTCTCTTGAAGACAAAGCCTCGTACTCAGCAACGGTCGTTTCCAACCCATGAGTAATTTGCACGTTGTTACCGGAAAAGAAGCGATATAGCTTATTGCAGTGATTGCCTGGACAGTAGTAGGCCTGCTGATGCTTCATTACAAGCGACCATACGAGCTCAATCACTTTTAATGAATGGGGGCCTCGGTCTGTTAAATCACCTACAAAGCCAAGGCGCCTTCCGGCAGCGTGGACAGGGATCCCGTCTTGCCACTCATATCCCATTTTTTCTATTAATGCTTTTAATTCATCGTAGCACCCATGGATATCGCCTATTACATCTACTTTCATCTTTTATCCACATCCTTAAAAGGTTTTTCCTTTGACGATATAAAATTACCCTTATATGGAGCAAACTATGTGTAGAACTTATATATTATTGGGAAAAGAGTAAAGAGCTATGAGTTGAAAAAAAACAAAATTCATCATACAGTTAAATGAGTTTTGTGTGACAGGGAGGTTGAAGACATGACGGATTCAATTGAAAAAGAAGAAAAGGCATGGTTCGCCGAACATTTATTATCACTTTTAGAAAAAAATGAAATCGATGCATTTCGTCAAGAATTTTTACATATGCATACGTATGACCAAGCTCAATTTTTTGAAGGATTGGATGAACCTTCCAGATTTGCGCTGTATGAGATGTTATCTCCAGAAGAAATGGCGGATATCTTCGAAAATGTAGAGATACGAGAAGAAGAGTATCAGGAAATTCTCTCAGAGATGCATCCGAATTTTGCTGCAGATATGCTTTCGGAAATGTCTGCCGATGATGCCGTTGACGTGTTAAATGAACTTGATAAAGAACAAGTAGCGAGTTATTTAACGATTATGGATGAAGAAGCAGCCGATGAAATTAAGGAGTTGCTTCATTACGAGGAGTATACCGCTGGAAGTATTATGACGACTGAGTTTGTAGCCATTCGTGAAAATCAAACCGTACATTCAGCTATGCACATTTTACGCAGAGAAGCTCCGGAAGCAGAAACGATTTATTATGTATTTGTTATTGATGAGCAAAAGCATCTAGCAGGTGTTATCTCTCTTCGTGATTTAATTATAGCTGATGAAGATACGATGATAAGTGAAGTTATGAATGAACGAGTCGTATCAGTGTCAGTAGCAGAAGACCAAGAAGAAGTGGCGCGTATTATGCGCGATTACAACTTCCTTGCGCTTCCAGTTGTTGATTTTCAGCAGCATCTTCTCGGAATTATTACAGTTGATGATGTGATGGACGTTCTTGATGAAGAGGCGTCGGATGACTATTCTAAATTAGCCGGTATTAGTGACGTAGATGATACAATTGATCACAACCCTTTAGTAGCAGCAAAAAAGAGGCTGCCTTGGCTCATCATTTTGCTATTTTTAGGAATGATGACAGCGAGTTTAATTGGACGTTTTGAAGATACGTTGAATCAAGTAGCTATCTTAGCTGTATTTATACCTTTAATTGGCGGCATGGCTGGTAATACAGGAACACAGGCACTAGCCGTTGCGGTTCGTGGACTGGCGACGGGAGAAATTGAAGAAGAAAGCAAATTTAAGCTGTTAATCCGAGAAGCAGCTACCGGAATGATTACGGGCGCATCATGCGGACTTTTAGTTGTATTAATTGTTTATATTTGGCAAGGTGATCTTATTTTAGGTGCTTTGGTAGGCGTCTCTGTATTTTCAACATTGATTATAGCTACACTAGCAGGAGCATTTATCCCGCTTCTCATGCACAGGTTCAAAATTGACCCTGCAGTCGCATCAGGCCCATTTATTACAACGATTAATGATCTTATTAGTATTTTAATTTACTTCGGTCTAGCGACAACATTTATGAGTTATTTAAAATAATGAAAAAACTTTAGAATTCGGCATGAGTAATCATGTCGGATTTTCATTATGAGTTCATATAGTTGACAGAGAACTTCCAAGCTTTTATGATTGACCTTTGATTTTGAATAGTAATGTCTTCGTTTTTATAAATAGCGAAGGTAAAAGGAGGGAAATCTAATGGAACAACATGCATCTTTTACATCACTTGTTATTGTTATTAGTTTGGCCTTTTTAACGCCTATACTGTTGCATCGGTTTAAACTCAACGTCATACCTGTAGTTGTTGCTGAAATTATTATGGGATTAATTATAGGGAAAAGTGGTTTTGACCTTGTTGAGCAGGATATGTGGCTTGAAACACTTTCCACCTTAGGCTTTATCTTTTTGATGTTTTTAAGTGGTTTAGAAATTGATTTTTCTGCTTTTGCTGGAGGAAATTCAAAAGAAAAAAAGCCATCAGGAGAGAAGGTGCCAAATGCTTTTTCCATTTCTATACTAGTGTTCGCGGCTATCTTTGCTGTTTCACTATTTTTGTCCTATATTTTTGTATGGACAGGTTTTATTGATAACGCCTTTTTGATGACGCTAATTATTTCTACCATTTCACTAGGAGTAGTAGTGCCAACATTAAAAGATGCACAGATTATGAAAAAACCTATTGGACAAACCATTTTACTAATTGCGGTTATTGCAGACTTAGTGACGATGATTTTACTAGCAGTATTTGCTTCCGTCTATGATAAATCAGGAAATAGTAATACGTGGTTGATTTTAATTTTATTTGGAGTAGGAGTGATTTTATACTTCATAGGGAAGCAGTTTAAAAATCGATCGTTTCTTGAAACAATGTCTAAAGGCACAATTCAAATCGACACACGTGCCGTTTTTGCACTTATTATCATTCTGGTGGGCCTTTCGGAGTCAATTGGTGTTGAGAACATTTTAGGCGCTTTTTTGGCAGGATCACTCGTTTCGCTTCTTGCGCCTAATAAAAATTTAGTTCATAAATTGGATTCATTTGGCTACGGATTTTTAATTCCTATCTTTTTTGTGATGGTAGGAGTTAAGCTTGACGTTTGGTCATTGTTCAGTGATAAAAAAGTGCTGATTTTAATGCCTTTATTATTCATTGCACTATTAATATCCAAGCTAGTTCCGGTATTAATCTTAAGAAAATGGTATGATATGAAAACCGTTTTGGCATCGGGTTTTCTTTTAACATCGACTTTATCACTCGTTATTGCAGCCGCAACGGTTGGTGAAAATATCGGTGTTATTGATTCTCAAATGTCCGGTGCGCTGATTTTGGTGGCGGTTATTACGTGTATTATTACACCTATTATCTTTAGAAAGCTATTTCCAAAGCCAGAACTCAGTGAAAAAAAGCTGAAGGTCAATATGCTCGGTGCAAATCAATTTACACTTCCGGTTATTCGAGAAATGGATCTAGATTTATATGATGTTACGATTTATCATCCTACTCAGGATAAGATTGAAAATCGTACGTCAGATTCTATTTTTAATATTGTAGACATCGATGAATATAATAAAGAAAACTTGAAATGTATGGGAATTTTAGATGCGGATGTATTAGTTGTGACAACTGGAGAAGAAGAGAGAAATAGTGACATTGCTTTATTTGCAAAAGAGTATGGTACAGAACGGGTTATTGCCCGCGTAGAAAGTCCTGTATTAGATAAAAAGATGAAAGAAAATAACATTGAAGTTTTTTCTGTGCTGTTATCTACGACTGCATTGCTAAAAGCTTTAATCGAATCACCAAATATTTTAAATATCTTAACGAATCAAGAAACAGCACTTTATCAAATCAATATGCGTAACCCTAAATATGAGGGGGTAGAGCTTCGTAAGTTTCCATTTACAGGAGACGTGATTTTTGTTCGAATCTTTAGAGGTAAAGATTCAATTGTACCTCATGGTGATACGGAACTTGAATTTGATGATCGTTTGATTGTAACAGGGTCTCGTTCGTATGTGAATGAATTGCGTATGCTTCTTGAGTATAAAATTAGATGATTAGGTGTGAATTTATCCTTCTACCTTATTGAACGAGTAAAAAGCGCTGCATATGCAGCGCTTTTTTGTGTGTTTTTTTCAATGCTGGAGGCAAAAGTATAGTGCTGGTTTTACATCAAAAAAGGCTACCATAAAAAAATAAACAAGTTTTTCCGTGTGCAAGCATACATTTTTAAAAGAACGATAACAAGCAATTGGAGGTATGCTTCATGACTAACTCAAAATCTAAGCCAGAAGAAAACGAGCCGCTAATGTACATTGTCCAGCCAAACGCTACGCAAAATCAGCGTTCTATGCAATATTATTTTAGTTCAAAACAGCAAGACAATAAAGAAATAAAGAAAGAGCATGTGTTAAAAGAAGAGCCCAGCTTTTCTTCTATTCAAGAAGTTAACGAGCCTGAGGTAGAAAAAGTAGAAGAAATTAAGCAGGGAAATGATATAGAAATTAAGAAAGAAATTAAGAAAGAAATTAAGCAGGAAAAAGATGTAGAAATTAAGAAAGAAATTAAGCAGGAAAAAGATGTAGAAATTAAGAAAGAAATTAAGCAGAAAAAAGATGTAGAAACAAAGAAAGAAATTAAACAGGAAAAAGGTGTAGAACATTCAATTGTTCCTGTGAATATACCGCAATCAGAGACTAAAAAGCCAAATAAAATGTTTCAGTCTATGACGGTCAAAGAAAAAATTGAGTTTCTATGTAGCTTTCCAGCTCATATGTCTCAACCTATTTGTGAAATTGCGTGTCAAAATCAAAAATATATAGGAACAATTTTAGAACTCAAAGAAGGAAGTTTGTACGTAAGCATTCCTCCTAATAAAGAGAAGAAAGTGTTGACATTTAATGATATTCAGACCATATCTATCATTAAAATTTAAGTAACGCTAAAAGCTAACAGTGAAAAAGCACGTTAGCTTTTATTTTCATAAGCATTGTGAATGCACGGAGGAATGAAGATGACATGGATTTATCTAACGTTATTTGTCTTTGCGACGTTTCGGCTTACTCGCCTAATCGTTTTTGATAAAATTACGGCTTTTATTCGTAAACCGTTTCACAAAATTGTAGAAGATCAAGATGAAGAAGGAAATAGGATAACATACTTAGAAATAAAAGGGAAAGGGCTGCAAAGATGGATTGGAGAGCTGCTCAGCTGTTATTGGTGTACGGGCATATGGTGTGCAGTAGGAATTTATTTTAGTTATGTAGCGGTCCCGCACATTGCTATTCCTATCATTACAATACTTGCTATTGCAGGATGTGCAGGAATTGTAGAATCTTTTATGAAATAAATGGACGAGTTAAAAGACATATTGAACTTCAATATGTCTTTTAATAATTAAGGGAAATTTAGCACAACTTTATTTAAAAAAGGAATGCCTTCTTGCCACTCTTCACTATAGAAAAAGCCTTCGAGAATAAATGAGGTCTTATCAGAGGATAGAGGAATAACTACTTGAAAGGAGTCAAATAGTAATTTGTCCTTTGGCTTTAATGATGTTTGCTTAATAGGTTTGATCCAATACTCACCGTCATTTTGAATTTTTTCGTTCCATTTTGGATGAGCGTAGCGCCATTCTAAAGAAGAAGAGGGAATACTAGAAGCTTCAATGCTTTTTTCATCAACAATCTTCCCGCTTAATGTAGACGAAGCGGTGGGCTGCATTTTTAAGCAAAGCACGGGAGAGTGTAAAGTACTGCTCGTTTGATTTTGAATAATTACGTTGCCGAATATCATCAGCTCGCTTTCACTTTGTTCTGGCAGCAGTATAGAATGTTGAAAAAAACAGAGGATATCACTCTTTTCAAACCTTTCTACGGGCCTTTCTACAACCTTTTCGATTACTTTTTCCACGATCTTTTCTTCAATAATCGGCTGTTTTCTCGATGCTTTCTCCCGAAATGCTTCGGCAATAATTTTTTGCTCGGAAAGCTCGTTTCTCAGTAAATCCAGCTCTCTTTCTAACCCTTCAATTTCTACTTCTTTTTCAGATGTAGAAAGCGTCTCAGCGTGTTTTTTCTTCCAAAATGATGTATTTTCTTTTTCTCGCTCTAAAGCTCGTTCATAGCTTTTTAATTGGTTCTGTACGTGCCGAATTTCCGATTTATAGTGAATGAGCTTTTGTTTTAATTGAGTTAAATCATCTTTAGGAGAAGGGGAGTTACGACTCATGTACTAGTCTCCTTTCCTGCTGAGCTATGAAGCAGCTTTGTAAACCAGAGCTGCTCACAGCAGTTTTATTTATATGTATGCACAAAGCTTGTAAACGATGAAAAAAGAGGAGAAATATTCTCCTCTGAGGTTATCCGGTTAATCAAAGTCACTTTCAAAGTCACTTTCGAAGTCACTTTCATCAGAATCACGATAAGGTCTTCCAGGGAAGATAGCTTCACACTGAGGTGGATATTCAATCGGTGAGAAACCGCTTGTAGAAATAACTTCGGGGCGAGGATAACAGAAGCTTCCTTCTACTTCAATCTTAACATCTTTTTCAATTTGCACACTTAGACCTAACACAAGATCGAAGCTTAGCTGCTGTAAGTGAATGTCTGATAATCTAATAGAACCATCAGTTCCTTCAAAAGAATCAAGGTGTACAACAGGTTCTGTTCCTTCAGGTGCGCAAAGATAGAATGTTTGATGTATTTTCCAAGGAATAACACTAGATTCGACATCGCTGTATTTATGATGTCCACCTAAATTAATTAACCTAATTTTATAAAAACCGCTAATTGATAATTTTACTTCATGAAGAATAACAATTTCTCCGTCTGGTAAAATGATCTTCTTAGGTTTGCGACCACCTTGTGGCACAAGCTCAATTACATGATCGAGCGCCTCTTCATCTGAAACGTCTACCGAGTGTCCTTTACTATCGGTTAAAATAACTTCTACTTCTACATCATGGCCTAAATCTTCAAGCGCTTCTTCATCAAATAGTGAAGCGTCATTTGTAAAGATTTGTGGCAAAATCACTTGACGTCTGACCCAATCGTACACTTTAGGTACGCGGATACACAATGCTTCAAAATGTTCTCCCATTTTTAAACCTCCTAATTGTAATTGTCCTTCCTTTACGCTGTTCGTTACTAGGTATCGGACTACTATAGTGTATGAATGACTTACTTTTATGTTCCTTAGTAAAAGCGGAATTTATAGCAATAATTTCTGGATGAAGCGAGCATAAAAAATGAAGGAAATAATAAACTCAATTACAGCATATTCATGTTAGTAAAAAGTGTTATTCATCTTTAATTGATTTTCAGAGGTTTGTGCATTGTTTATAATGAAGGAGTGAGCAGCATGAGTGAGGAAAAAGCGAAACAAAATATCTCTTCATTAAAGTCAGAGCTGGCTTTTTATAAGGAAGAATATCAAAAGTTCAAGCATCAAGAATTTGAATATGAAGATATGAAAGAAGAGTTAGCTGTATTAAAGGAAAAGCATGAACAAGAAAAAAGAAAGCTGCAAGAAAAAATAGATTGGCTTAAGGCATGTGTCAATGAACAAAAATCAAAAAATGAACAGTCAATTGTGCAGTATGATGATCATGCACCAGAAACGATTCAGGAGCTACAGAGCAGGCTGGGAGAAGTGACAGAGAAAGAAAGGGTGGAAGCACCGAGAGCAAGGAAACCAAAAAGCAGCACGGATTTGTTTTTGTCCATGCAGCGTAAAATGGACAAATAAGAGAGAACGTCTTTCTTTAGTCCTGAATATAATGTTATAGATAGGATGCTGTGAAAAGGAGGGAAACATGATGTATTATCATTATAATCCTAATCAATACCCTCAGCCACTGCCTTATCATCCACAACCTATGACAAAGCAATCGGTGAAGAAAGGTCAGTCTATTCCTAAGTCAGTTCAGTACCCTTCTCCCAAACAAGGTGGTTGCGGCTGTGGTTCAAAGTTACCAAAGCGATAAGCTCTAGAAGCATTGTCACCCTGACAATGCTTTTTTACATGTAGTGAAGAGAGGTGTAAATATGCCGGATTTTTTCGATGAATTTGAACGTTTTTTTGAACAGCATATGATGAGAGAACATCGAAACAGAATGAAAGAAGTAGAAAAAGCAGAAAAGCAGATGAAACAGCAAGAGAGGAAGCTGCAGCAAAATGTAAAAAAACTTGATGAGCAGGATGCTGAAGATCCGTTTGGACAATGAAATTTACAGAGAACAGTTGAAAAGCCCATACGAAATCATGTGATTGAACATACAGTATAGAGAGTCAAACAGAGGGGGTGTAATATTATGGGCTGTGGATTCGGCGGATACGGCTACGGTGGTGGCTATGGCGGAGGTTTTGCGTTAATCGTTGTATTATTCATTCTATTAATTATTGTTGGTTGTGTTTGTTTCTATAATTAATCCCTTCTACGAATAAGGCATCGAAAAGTGCGGGTGAAGTTTCACACGTACTTTATTTTTTTATGAGATGTAAGGTCACCATCTAGGCACACGATGCATACGATGAAGTATAAATAAAGGAGGTCATGCAGAATGGATAATAATATGTTTAAAAATATAGAAAAGAAAACAGGCGTTAATATGAAGGATATTTTTGAACTTGCAAATTCTGTACAAAATGCTAATTTTAAAGATGAGCAAACGGTGCGTAACATTGTGAAACGAGTAGCGCAAATTGCGAATAAGCCAATTTCAAAACAAAAAGAAGAACAAATTGTTAAGGCAATCGCAAACAATAACCAATCCATTGATTTTGGGACTATCGCTAAAATGCTAAATGAGAAAAAGTAATGTAATGTTTTCATATAAAGCCCTGACACATCAGGGCTTTTTCCTATTTATGCACTTTCATTTGTATGAAATAAGCTAGGATCAAAATCAAATAATTCAGGATGCTGAGCTAAGTAATTAATCTCTTTAATGTGATGAGCGATAGGGGGATGAGTTGACGTAACTTGATTCAACCACATAAAAAACCTTTTTCTTGCGAGTGCGTATGAATAAATTCATGTCGTACATAACGTAGTTTAACGCATCTACTTGTGGGTATATACCTCTCAGTGGAATATTTGGTTAATAATAGTGGTGAATAAAGTTGGTTATAGTCGCTAGCTTCAGGTAAGAAAAAGAACGATTTACCTCTTAACGGTAAATCGTTCTTTTTCCTTTATACTTTTTTTATAAACGACTTCAGGAACCTTGAAGGATAAGCAGTTTTACCTCTTCTAGTTTGCGGAACGGATAAGTAAAGGGAATTTTGTGCGCGCGTCATTGCTACATATAGAAGGCGCCGTTCTTCTTGAAGCGGCACATCATCTCCGTTGCGATAAGCTTCTAGTGCATAATCATGAGGCAATCCTCCATCTACGCTGCTCAATACGTACACATGTTTATATTCAAGACCCTTTGCTCGGTGAATGGTGGTTAGCTGAATACTTTTATTAAATTGTTTACTTAAAGCTTTCATCTCTGTGTTCATGGCAATCATATGATCCACATGCTCTAAGAGTTCAGGTACGGTTTTGAATTTACGTGCTACCACTTTTAAATCGCGTACATCATCCGAACCTTTTTCCATCATATTTCCTTCATTTCCGCGTTTTTTAACAAAATCATCGAATCCCATATCTTTAGAAATTGTCTCAAGTGCCAAAGAAGGAGACATTGATTTTAGCGATTTGAATAAAGGAATTACTTTCTTTAGCTTTTTTTGCTGAAAAGGTTTTAAATCTTGAAGATATTCAAGGGCATCAATAAATGTACCATCATGAAGAATACTTGCTGCTTTTAAGTCATTGACGGCTGCTTTCTTTAAAAAGAGCGCGTTAACTAAATCTTGTAGCGAACTTGCGTCATTTGGATTCACGCTCAAGCGTAGAAACGAAAGTAAACTTCGAACCATTCTTCTTTTATAAAATGAATCCGCATCTTGTTCAATTGAAAACGGCAGGTTTGACTGTGATAAACGTTCAAAGATGGCGCGTGAAGAAGCGTGAGTTCGATATAAGACGGCAAAGTCAGTTGGAGAAGCGCCTTGCTTAATCTTTTCTTTCATATCCGTTACAATCATTGTTGCCTCTTCTTCTTCGTCGTATGGAAAGAAGAATGTAGGTCGCAACTCATTATCAAACTGGGCAGCCATTTCTTTTTGTCGGCGAGCTGTATTTCGTGCAATGACTTTATTAGCAGAAGAAACGATGGCGTGAGCCGAACGATAATTTTGATTTAACGTAATAACAGTTGTGTTAGCAAAATCTTTTTCAAAGTTTAAAATGAACGAAGGATCGCTTCCCCGGAAAGCGTAGATTGATTGATCATCATCTCCTACGACACACAAGTTTTTAGAGTCTTCACTTAGCATCTTCATAATTTTATATTGAACTTTATTGATATCTTGAAATTCGTCAATTAAAAAATAACGAAATCTTTTTTGATAACGAGTTAGCAAATCAGGATTTTGTTTTAGCATTTCATAACATCCATATAGCATATCATCAAAATCGAATAGCTGTTTTTGTTTTTTTACCTCTTCATAGCGACGATATAAAAAGTGAACATCTTGTTCCCACTTATCTTTTGGACGAACATCTTTCACTCCAACAAGCGTGTTTTTCCAATAGCCAATTTGTTGAAGTGCCTGATCAAACGGAAATTCTTTTTCATCCACGTGGAGTTCTCTTGCTGCTTCTTTCACGATCTGTTCTTTTTGCCAATCCCATTTCAGCAGGCGATCCATTTGCCAAGCTTGAGGATTATGATGAACAATCATACGTAAAAAAATGCTGTGAAAAGTTCCAACTAACATCTGACGAAGTTGTAATCCGGTCATATTTGGATATGTAGCCAATCGTTCTTTCATTTCTTTAGCTGATTTAGAGGTGAAAGTCACTAGCATAATGGATTTTGGATCAATTTGTTTTTCTTGTATCATATATGCCGTGCGAGCTGTTAATACACGCGTTTTTCCGCTTCCCGCACCGGCTAGGATAAGGAGGGGTCCTTCTGAGTGTGTAACAGCTTTCCATTGATTCGAATCTAATTCAATACCACTTTCTTTAAATTCTTTTAAATAAGGAGAGTCAGAGTGTTTAGGAATAGCTGGTTTTGAGCGGAAAGCAGGAACACTTGAAAAAGGTGTGGAAGACCTCCATGTAGTTTTCTCTTTTACAGTGGAGGTTTTTTCCCTAATAGCTCGTCCTTTGGGAATACGAAATCCATTGGTTTCTCTATATTCAGCCGGACTTTCTTTTATTTGTTGTACAGCTGGTGTTTCTGATAGTGTGTCTGAACACTCTTCTCTTTCATGGGGAGCTTGAGTATGATAAAAGTAAGGATAATGCTCAATCCCCAGATATAATTTGACTGATTCTCCGCAGTGAGCACACGTCATTTCTCCTCGGAGACTAGCTTCATATAAATATTGAAATCGGTCTCTAGCCGTTATAGCAAGATTAAGTATCTGATTTTGATAAAGTGCACGTTGCAAAAAACATGGCCTCCTTTTAAAACATAGACAATCAATAGTAAATAAGAGGGAGTTAAAACAAGAAGCCGCTCTCGTTCTACATCGATATAGATGTGTATATACGCACATTTTTTGTTTTATAATCAAAGTCTATCATATCAAAATCATCTTTTTTTAAAAAGAGGACGGATATTTTTGGCGGTATAGGATGTAAAGACGGGTATATATTGAATAAGACATCACATATGCTCCAAAAATGCATTATAGATAGGCAGTGCCGTCTATTTTAAGCCTAGGGTAGAGGATTTAAGTGAGCTGTTTTAATATCTATACTCCTGGAGAAAAAATACTGATGTCTGAAAGTAGAAGGTATCTTGGAAAAGAGGAGGGTTCATATGGGATATGTACTGCCCGTCACGCCTTATCAATCTATTCAATATGCAAATCGCCTTCAAAAAAATAATGCTTCTTTTTCAAAACGTATTTGGCCTATTGAGAAAAAAAGCTTTGACGAAGAGTTTGAATCGCGTCCTCAATCATTAGAATTGACATCAAGTTCATTACAAAAGCGTAGAAAGCTTCAAGCAGCAGAGCATGTATACAGCAAGCTAACAAATAAGGGCCTAGTGATTAATACACGTGTATAATAGAAAAAATCGTGAGCGCAGCAGAGTGAATGACTGCGCTCACGATTTTTTCGCAAAGTAATGAACCTGAGAAACACCTTAATAAGATTCAATAAAAAGTGTACTGCCCTGCTGCCATTCAGCATAAAGGACTTGTTTATAATCGGTAAATCCTTGTTTTTTTAACTGTGCTTTTAGCCAGTCTTCATCAAAGCCTGACTGCATTAAGTTTTTCAAAAGCAAACGTCCATCACTAACGAATGCGATAGGTAAAGCAGGTTCAGAAGGGGACAGGTGTAGATCGCTTCTAGTTGGTTTAGCATAATCAGATTTTGGCAATACGCTTAGTGATCCATCTGTTTCTAAAATTGCATATTCAACTTCACGAATGGAAAATATGTCTTTTGAACGAAGCATATGAAGGAGCTGATCGATATCTAATCGATTTTTGCTAAGTTCTTTGTACGAAATTTTTCCCTTTCGAATAATAATAGATGGGCGTCCTTCTAAAAACAGACGCAGGCGAATGTTTTTTTGAGTAATAACTTCAGTCACATAAATAAGCGCTCCCCAAAATATAACAGAAAACAAAATTTTTCCTACTCCTACTTCTGAGTCATATAATGCGTTTCCTACCAACTCTCCCAATACAAGAGCAGAGATAAAATCAAAGGTGGTAAGCTGAGTAATCGTGGCTCTTCCTAAAAATTTAGTTAAAATAAACAAGCAGATAAATCCGAAAAAAAGCTCTAGTGCAATTCCGATAAGTTCGTCCATATTTTCACCTAATTCATATGATTAGGTATTAGTATAAGCAAGACAAAGGTTCTTATCCTTTAAAAAAGTAAAAACACCAGGTTTAATTCCTAGTGTTTTTTACTTAATTTTTTTACCATCTCTACATGCGGAATTCCAGCATCCATAAATTCACCTGAAACCGTTACGTAGCCTAGCTTTTTATAAAATCTTTCCGCGTGCGTTTGAGCATGTAGCTTAACCTTTTCAATCTTATGCTCTGCTGCAAGCTCTTCTAACTTATCCATCAAAAGCTTTCCTACACCGCCTTTTCGATAAGAGGAAAGAACGCAGATTCGTTCGGCTTTTCCGTAGTCATCTACTATGCGAAAGCGTCCTGCACCAATTGGTTCAGCTCCACTATAGACAACTAAATGGAGGGCTTCGGAATCGTATTCGTCGATTTCTCGCTCTACATCAACCTGCTGTTCTTCTACAAATACCTTTTGACGTACGAAGTAAGCATCAGAAGGATCTTGTTTATTCGTTAGTACTTTGATGTTCACGTATATTATCCCTTTCCAAGACGAAATGTTTCAAACACAGTCCATGTTTCATTTTCAAGCTGGTACATTAAATGAAAGCGATCCACTGTTTCTTCATGAGCGACATCCACAAGTTTCAATTGGCTATATACATCTAAGTGCTCATCATCTGAAAGTCGTTGGCCAATTGTGATATGCGGAATAAATGAATATTCGGTTGGCTGCTCTAGATCGCCTTCATGAAGTTTATTGTAAAGTGACGTGAGTTCTGGCTTTTGTTCCACTTTTAAGTAAATAACGTTATTAGCGGGTGAAAATGAGCTTACTTTCGTTACATTTAATGAAAATGGATTTGTTTCTTCAGCAATTTTGCGCAAGTTAGCCGCAATTTCATCAATTTGGTCTTCTGTAGCTTCAAAGACTTCTTTTAATGTAAGATGAGGCGGAATTAATGAATAGTGAGAATCGTAGCGTTTTCGATAAGAGTTCGCTACATCTTGTAATTTTTTAGATGGAAAAAGTACAACGCCAAATTTCATAAAAAATCCCTCCAAAGTAAGATCATAAAAATATGTATAAAGCGAGCTTATTATAACAAATTTTCAAAAAATATTACATCTTTCTACTTCAACATATATTGAAGCGAACGCTTTACGTCTTTTTGCCAGTATTTCCACGTGTGATTTCCATTAAATTCTTCGTAGAAAACCGAGTATCCACGCTGCTTCATTTGTTCGTGCAACAAGCGGTTAGGCTCAATAAAATTCAATATACCATCTTGTGTCGTTTTGACGTCTGTTTCTTCAGTTCCAATAACATGATATAAATCAAGAAGGGAAGGAGAAGCAAATGAGCTGACCGTTTGTAATACAGCATCATTCACAAAAGGAGAATGCATGATCACTTTCCCGAACGTGTGAGGATACGCAATTGCCGTCAGCAGTGAAACTGTAGCAGCAAGAGAATCTCCAATTAAAACACGAGATTTTCCCATTTGATATGTAGGATAGGTTTTATCCAAAAATGGCACAAGTTCATGTGCTAAAAAGCGAATATAAGCATCTACTTGCTTTCCTTCTGGATGATACTTATCACGTCTGTCTTCCACACTTTTATATGGAATACCGACAAAAATAGTACGATCGATTTCTGACTCGTTCATTAAATCATCGATTAAACGAGGTGTTCGTCCGTACATAACATAATCTTTTCCGTCTTGAGCGATAAGTAAGGAATACTTATAGAGCGTAGAATAGTTAGACGGCAAATAGACTAGTAACGTGACGTCTTCTTGCAGTGCGTCACTATAAAAAGAAATTTCTTCTAACTTCCGCTTACTTTCTGACATGAATAATCGACTCCTATGCGTTTGAATGAAAGCGCTACCTTTATTGTAACATATTTTTTAACAACCGTTCTTTATTTTATTGTAACGAATTTTTTAACGAATGACGAGAAAGAGGCATTCGTTACTAAAAAAGCGCTTCAGAATCGACTGAAGCACTTTTGATTAATCTAATTTTTTCATTTTTTTAAACATATCTTTTTCAGCTTGGCTGGCTTTTTCTAATGGCTTCTTCGTGTATTCCTCTTCTTTTTCATCAATCGAAACCAATTCCATGTCATTTTTTACATAGCTTCGGATATTGCGGGCGCCGAAATATCCGTTTACATCTTCTAAAATAGGCTTGTTTTCTTTTTGATCATAAAGAGTGTATGAATTCCCATCTTTCACGATAGCATAGTGATTCCCTGCTAGCAGAGCAACTGCTTCTTTTTCGCTTTTTCCAAAAGCAGACATGAGAAACAGAACGATTAAGATGATAAAGAAAAGGGCTGTTGCACCAATAAAAAATAATAATAAGCCTCTGCTAAATTTACTTTGTTTTTCTTCCACAGTAGACAAACCTCCTGATTAGATAATTTCATTATAGCAAGTAAACGTAATGAGCGCATAAAGAGATATGTGAAGAGTTTATGAATTCCAACGGGTGAAACAAAAAAGGTTTTTAGCGCCTCTCATCGAATTTAGTATAAAGAGAGACAACAACTTGAAAAGGAGAGAGATATATGACAGCGAAAAAAATCCCAACGAGCAAAGAAGTGGCAAAGGCAACATTTGATTTGCTAGAAGAGCGTGGCGTAACAGTTTTGGATATTGCTGAAATAGTGTATGATTTACAGCTTCCTTATCATCCAGCTCTAACCATTCAGGAATGTGCGGAAAGCGTAGAGAGAGTGCTGCAAAAAAGAGAAATTCAGCATGCCCTTCTAGTTGGAATCGAACTTGATAAATTAGCTGAGCAAAATAAATTATCAGAACCTCTTCAAAGTATTGTAGAACAAGACGAAGGATTGTTTGGCGTTGACGAAACAATTGCTCTAGGTGCCGTTTTAACCTATGGCAGCATCGCCGTTACGACCTTTGGCTATTTAGATAAAGTAAAAGTAGGGATTATCGAAAAGCTGGACTGCAAAAAAGAAAAAGGAGTTAATACTTTTTTAGATGATTTGGTAGCAAGCGTAGCTTCTAGTGCAGCAAGTCGTCTAGCTCACCGTCAGCGTGATGAACAAGAACAGCTGCAAGAAGGCAACCCGGCTACGTAATAGACTTCTTTTAGTATGTATATAAGCTACGTAAATTAACACGTCGAAATGATGTAGTCTTTTATTTGAATAACGGAAGCCAGGCGCGTATTTCCTACGTGCCTGGCTTCCGTTAATGAAACAATTTATGGCTGTAGTGAAGTAGTCATAAGGTAGCTTAAGTTTTTCAGTCCAAGACTTTCATAAAAAGCATGTGCTTTTTCGTTAAATGCCCATACGGTAAGCTGGAGGTCATTTGCTCCTTTTTGTACAGCCCACTGTTTCGTAGCAGAAAAAAGACCTTTTCCTACGCCGTAATTTTGAAATCCTTTCTTAACACCAAAATATTGAATGTATGCTGTATAGGAAAGAGGAGCTAATGTGGTGGGGGGGTTGTATTTTAATTCAACAACAGACGCTCCGATAATTTGATTTCGATATTGAGCTACAAGAATATCAATGGTGGCATAATAAAGAGTAGCCTGATATTGTTCAGGAGATAAAACGGCCATTTGATTGTCAAACATAGAAGGAAGCGCATTTGCGTGAAGGTCTAGTGATTCCCCTAAAATGTTATTGACTTCTGTATAATCATCTAGTTTTGCAGTGCGATAGATAATATCCATACACACCTCACCTACTTTTTAAAAGTTGTGCTTTATCATATGTAGCAACTTCCAAAATGTTAAATGAGAATCAAAATCTGAAAATATTAAAGAAAGAACCGCGTCAAACAGAGCATATATTTTATGCTCTGTTTGATGTTATAGCTGAAAGCTATATAAGCGAAAAACACTAAATTCTAGTTTCAGCGATGGCGTCGCGCACTTTTTCAAGCGAATGTTTAGAGGCGTCTTTATTTGCAATCATCACATTAACGTATAAAGCGTCAATGAGGCTCAGCTGTCCAATCCTCGAAGCAAGAGCTTCAGATCGATACTCGGTTTCTTCTGAACTCGTATAAAGGGAAACGTCGACGTTTTGGCTTAATGGAGATTTAGGAAAACCCGTGATACCGATTGTTTTGGCACCGTTAGCTTTTGCTGTATTTAAAATGTTCATCGTGTCTTTATTTGTTCCGGAATGAGAAATCACCACCGCTACATCTTGTTTCGTTAATTGAGAAGCGGACATAAGCTGGAAGTGGGAATCAATAAATGCAAACGTTTTAATTCCTGTTCGCACAAATTTATGAAAGGCATCCATAGCCACCACTGAAGATCCTCCTGTGCCATAAAATTGAACTTTATCGGCTTGCATAAGAAGTTTGACGGCTTTTTCAATGGCATTACCTTCTAGTATTTGTAATGTATTTTCAAGAGTTCGCACGTTGGAGCGAAAGATTTTTTCAGCAATCGTTTTTTCATTATCCGTTTCAGCGATTTCCTCATGAATCTGCTGAATAGGCGTCATAATTTCAGCAGCCAGCGCTATTTTCATCGCTTGATAGCCCTTGAAGCCAATTCGTTTACAAAAGCGAAAGACTGTTGCATCAGCTACATTTAAATCGTCTGCTACTTCGTTAATGGTACTGTGAATAATTTGTTCCGGCTGTTCTAAAATATAATTTGCAATCTTTTTCTCTTTTTCACTGAATCTAGCATAGTGAGAGCGGATTTTTCCTAAGCAATTTTGCGTCATAACTGATGTTCCTTTCTACGAATTTAGTAGTAAAAAGAGTATAGCACAAAAATATGAGTGAAAAAAATTTTCTTGTAAACGATTGCAAAATGAAAAATAATTCGTATAATGGAGGTAATGTGAAATTTTTTTTCAAAGGGAGTTTGTAAAATGAAAATTGGATTAATCGGTTTAGGAAAAATGGGATATAATTTATCTTTAAATTTAATGGATAACCATCATGAAGTAGTAGCTTATGATGTAAATAAAGAAGCGGTAGAAAAACTTTCAAATGAAGGAGCAGCTGGTGCTTTTACTATTCAAGAGTTAGTCAACGAACTGCCGGCTTCACCTAAAGTTGTATGGGTTATGGTTCCAGCTGGAGAAGTAACGGAAAACGTTATTACAGAATTAAAAGAACTTCTGTCAGAAGGAGATATTGTAATAGATGGAGGAAACTCTAATTATAAAGAATCTGTTCGACGTGCTCATGATCTTCAGGAAAAAGGTATTTACTTCTTTGATGTAGGGACAAGCGGTGGAATGGAAGGTGCAAGAAACGGAGCGTGTACAATGATTGGCGGAGATGCCGAAGCATTCCGCACAATCGAACCCATTTTTAGTGATATTTGTGTAGAAAATGGATTTATGTATGCAGGTAAAAGCGGAAGCGGTCATTTTTTAAAAATGGTTCATAATGGTGTAGAATATGGAATGATGCAATCCATTGCTGAAGGATTTGAAGTTCTGGAAAAAAGTCAGTTTGATTTCGACTATGAAGCCGTCGCACGCGTTTGGAATAACGGATCTGTTGTTCGTTCTTGGTTAATGGAACTAACAGAAAATGCGTTTTCAAAAGATCCTAAACTAGATAGTATTAAAGGCATCATGCAGTCTTCTGGTGAAGGGAAATGGACCGTAGAGACTGCTCTTGATCTTCAAACGGCAACTCCTGTTATTGCTTTATCGCTAATGATGCGCTATCGTTCATTAGAGGAAGATACATTTACAGGAAAAGTTGTAGCAGCACTTCGAAATGAATTCGGTGGTCACGGTGTTGTAAATAAGTAAAGTAGTAAAGTAGGGGGACAGCAGCATGAGCAAAAAATATGCAATAGGTGTAGATATCGGAACAACGAGTACAAAGTCTGTATTGTTTTCAGTAGACGGTACAGTCATTGCGAACCATGGGATTGAGTATCCATTACACTCGCCTACGCCCGCGATGGCTGAGCAAGATCCTGAAGAAATTTTTCAAGCAGTTGTACGTACAATTCAAACGGTTGTAAAAACGAGCGATGTAAAACCTGAGGATATTTTATGCGTTTCATTCAGCTCAGCTATGCACAGTGTTATTGCCGTTGATCAGCAGGGGAAACCGCTGACAAAATGTATCACATGGGCGGATAATAGAAGTGCAGAATGGACGGAAAAAATTAAAAATGAATACAATGGTCATGAGATTTATTTACGTACGGGTACGCCTATTCATCCGATGTCACCGCTTTCCAAGCTAACGTGGCTTTCTAATGAACAGCCTGAATTAGTGAAGGGAACATATAAGTTTATTTCGATTAAAGAATATGTATTCTTAAAGTTGTTTAACGAATATGTTATCGACTATTCAATTGCATCAGCAACAGGTTTGTTTAATTTGAAAAATCTTGCGTGGGATGAAGAAGCACTCAAAGTAGCAGGTGTTACAACAGATCAGCTATCTACTCCTGTTTCAACAATGCACCAGCTAAAAGGGTTAAACCCAGAGCTTGCAGTTGAGATGCATTTACAGCCGGATACGCCATTTATTGTAGGGGCAAGTGACGGCGTATTATCCAATCTAGGTGTAAATGCGATTGAACCAGGCGTTGTTGCTGTTACAATTGGGACAAGCGGAGCTATTCGAGCAGTGACTGATAAGCCGGTAGTCGATCCTAAAGGCCGTATTTTCTGTTATGCGTTGACAGAAGACCACTGGGTAATTGGTGGCCCTGTAAATAATGGAGGCATGATTTTTAGATGGGCTCGCGATCAATTTGGAGCGTCGGAAGTGGAAACAGCTAAACGCCTTGGAAAAGATCCGTATGAAGTATTAACGGATATTGCGGCTTTAGTGAAACCGGGAGCAGACGGCTTATTATTTCATCCATACCTTTCAGGAGAACGCGCGCCGCTTTGGGATGCAAATGCGAAAGGGTCATTTTTCGGCCTAGGTTTACATCATAAAAAAGAACATATGATTCGTGCCGTATTAGAAGGTGTTATCTTTAACTTATATACCGTATTATTAGCCCTTGAAGAGTTAATTGGAGAGCCTACAAAAATTCAGGCAACAGGCGGATTTGCACGTTCCGCACTTTGGCGTCAAATGATGGCAGATATTTTTAACCAAGAAGTATCCGTGCCGGAAAGCTTTGAAAGTTCATGTCTAGGAGCCGTTATCCTTGGCTTATATAGCCTTGGTGAAGTTGACTCATTAAATGTTGTTTCTGATATGGTTGGAGCGACTAATCATCATTATCCCATCAAAGAAAACAGTGAAGTATATAAAGAGTTAACGACTATTTATATTCGTTTGGCTCGCTTATTTAAAGAAGAATACGAAAGCATTACGGCTTTTCAAAAAAAATACGTACATTAATATCCAGAATCATCGCTTGAAGCTTTCAAGCGATGATTTTTTGTGTGTTAGGTTATCTAACAACCGAAAGAGTTAACACTACACAATATATAAAAGTTCCCTCAAATAATGTTACAATTTGTCCAGTGTATCCCTGTTTCTCATTAAATATAATAAGGGGTAACGTTAGTATTTATCACATACTAGAAGGAATCGTCACAAACGCCTTTATATTTCAGAAAATTCAAATAAAATTTGTTTTTTGAAATGAACTTATTTTATGAAAAGGGGTTTTATGGATGAAAACACAAATCGAGCAAGATGGAATTGTAACCCTCACAGATGAGACGCACAATCAGCTGAGTGGCAGTGACCTTTGGAATGAAGATTTACGTCCAACTACGATGAAAGAACATTCTTGGAGAGGAGTTAACTTTGCTACGCTTTGGATTGGGATGTGTCTGTGTATTCCAGCTTACACAATGGCAAGCGGAATGATGACGCTTGGAATGAACTGGTGGCAAGCAATTGGTACGATCTTTTTAGGAAATGTGATTGTTCTTATTCCTATTTTGCTTAATTCTCACGCTGGAACCAAGTTTGGCATTCCTTATCCGGTATTTGCTCGCCTTTGGTTTGGAGACAAAGGAGCACATATTCCAGCACTGGCGAGGGCTATTGTGGCTGCTGGGTGGTTTGGGATTAATACATGGATTGGAACAGAAGCAATTGATACACTGCTAAGCGCTTCGTTTTCATCTTGGAATGGTTTGCCTGGTCATACAGCCATTGTATTTGCTCTCTTTTGGCTTTTAAATGTAGGAGTAGCATATAAAGGACCGCAAGCAATTAAAGTATTAGGAGCGATTGCTGCCCCTGTTATTGGTATTTCAGCTATTATTCTTTTTATATGGGCTTATACAAATTCAGGAGGATGGGGCCCCATTTTATCTACGCCTTCTAAATTTACATCAACTGGAGAATTTCTGGCTGTATTTTTCCCTGCTTTAACGGGAGTCATTGCGTTTTGGGCAACACTTGCTTTGAACATTCCGGATTTTTGTCGATATGCTAGAAGTCAGAAATCCCAAATGGTTGCGCAAACCTTCTCTTTGCCGTTGACAATGAGTATTTTTTCATTTATTGGAATTGCCGTTACCTCAGCAACAATCGTTATATTTGGAGAAGCGATTTGGGATCCAGTTGCATTAATAGCTAAATTTCCTCCGTTTATCATTCTCTTAGGAACAATCGTTATCGTGCTTTCTTCTTTGACGATTAATGTGGGAGCAAATATTGTCGCGCCAGCCCGTGCAATTGAGAATCTGAATCCAAAGAAAATCACGTTTGCAATGGGGGCACTAGTGACCGGTATTTTTGCTATTTTGCTTCAGCCATGGTACATCATGTCTAATTTCGGGAACTATATCTTCGGCTGGCTTGGAACATATGGAGCGCTGCTTGGTCCTATAGACGGAATCGCTATTGCTGACTACTGGCTTGTAAGAAGGAGACAGATGGCATTAAAGGATTTATACGAGGTAAACGGTCGCTACAGCTATTCAACAGGCTTTAATAAAAATGGTATTTATGCATTAGTAATTGGCGTGGCCGTACCCGTTTTAGGCTTACTGATTCCTGGCCTGCATTTTTTATGGGATAATGCCTGGACATTCGGTTTATTCATTTCTATCATCGCGTACACGTATCTCATGAGAGGAGATAAGAGTGTATTAGCGCCGGGAGAATATGAAGAAATAACATTAAAAACAAGCGAAAAACCAATCATCGACAGTCAAACGGCTAATCCAACCATCACAAAATAAGAAAGTAAAAACCAATCATTAACACGATTGGTTTTTTTTATGTTTTCAAATGCTATGGAAGAAAATTGATAAAAATTTTTTTAGTTTTTTTATTGATTTAAGAATTTTTTTTTCATATAATTTAAGTAATAAAAAAATGAAATCGTTTTCTAAAATAATTAATGTAAACGATTTCGATATTTGGAACTTATTTTTTAAAAAAATTCACGGGGTGTAAAGCTTTTTTGCCACATAGAGAAAGCGTTTACTTAAAGGGAAGGTGGAAAGCAAGATGGATGCATACTTATTAGCTATTACAGTTGCCGCAATTGTTATTGTTATTGTAGGTGTTTCAGTTTTTAAATGGCATGCGTTTATTAGTTTAACGGTTGCGAGTTTGTTTTTGGCAATTGCTTCTGGGTTATCAATGGATAAAATTGTTGCCGCTTACGAAACGGGAGTTGGCGGTGTTTTAGGACACTTAGTGGGAATTTTAGCATTAGGAACAATTTTAGGTAAGCTGATGGCCGATTCCGGTGCTGGCATGCAGGTGGCAGATTATTTCGTAAAAATATTCGGTGTGAAAAGACTGCCGTGGGCGATGCTAGTAGCAGGTTTCATTATTGGTATTCCTGTTTTCTTCGAAGTGGGAATTTTAATCTTACTGCCTTTAGTTATTTCCATTCATAAAACAACAAAACAAAATATATTATTGATTGCTCTGCCAGTTATTGCAGGATTATCAATTGTTCATGGTCTCGTTCCTCCTCATCCAGGAGCGATGGCAGCTATTAGTATTTACGGAGCAAATACGGGGAAAGTTCTTTTATACGCATTAATCATTTCAATTCCAGCTGCAGTTATCGCTGGACCAGTTTTTGCAAAGTGGGTTCACAAACGTGTGATTCCAGAAGGAGAACCTGAACTAATTCGTATCACGACAACATCAAAAGATCTTCCTGGTACAGGCGTTTCCTTCTTTGTCATTTTACTGCCCGTTCTGTTAATGGTCTTAGCAGCTATAGCGCCTATTATTAACGGCTTGCCAGGCGGCTTAGTGGAATTTGTAGAATTAATAGGAAGCCCATTAATTGCACTTTTAATTGCTTGTTTTGCAGCGTTTTACCTGCTTGGAAAACGCCAAGGTATGACAAAAGACGTTATTAAAAAACTAACGGAAGAATGTTTGCTTCCTGTAGGATCTATTGTCTTAATTATTGGTGCAGGCGGCGGCTTCAAACAAGTATTAATCGACAGCGGAGTAGGTACAACAATTGGTCAAATGTCTGAACATCTGTCTCTGTCGCCCCTTGTACTTGCATTTTTAATTGCTGGGTTAATCCGTATCGCTACAGGTTCAGCAACAGTTGCATTAACAACAGCGGCGGGTATTGTCTCACCAATCATTGAGCACATGTCTGGTGTTAACTTAGAACTTCTTGTTATCGTTACTGGTGCGGGTTCACTAATGTTCTCTCACGTTAATGATGCTGGATTCTGGATGGTGAAGGAGTACTTAGGGTTAACAGTGAAAGAAACGTTCAAAACATGGACCGTTCTGGAAACGCTTCTATCCTTTATTGCTTTTGCAGGAGCACTTATTCTAAATGCACTAATCTAAAAATAAGACTCTTTTACTCTATGTAAAAGAGTCTTATTTTTTATGAAAGAAAAGAATTTACAAGAAAAATAATCAAAATATTTTATTTATTCGTTAAATTATGGCAGAATAGAAATAGAAGACCAATAGCTTCTAAGAAGGGAATGACAGAGAGTGAGTAATCAACTAGTATTTTTCACAAACTTTTCAGAAGGAAAATTAGATTCGGACGTTTCTTGGTTTTGTCCACCAGCCCAATTTCAAATTGATACGGAAACGAATCGATTAGTGATTAAGACAGACGCTAAAACAGATTTTTGGCAGCGTACTCATTATGGTTTTGAAGCGGACAATGGGCACTTTCTTTATCGTGAAGTAGAAGGCGACTTTGAAGTCATGACAAAGGTACATACATATCCAGTTAATCGCTACGATCAAGCAGGTCTAATGATTCGTGTATCAAAAGATACGTGGATTAAAACGTCAGTTGAATACAATCCCGATGGTCCTAACCAATTAGGAGCAGTCGTAACCAACCAAGGCTTCTCAGATTGGTCCAGTCAAAATTTCACTCAAAACAAATCAGCGCTTTATTTTAAAATTCAGCGCAAAAACGATGATTACACCGTTTGTTATTCAAGTGATGGAGATTCTTGGACTCAGCTCCGACTCGCTCACTTATTGAACTCATCCAAAGAACCTATTCAAGTTGGCATTTACGCTTGTAGTCCTCAAGGAGAAGGATATGAAGCCCAATTTGATTTTATAAAAGTAGAAAAAATTTAAATAAAAAACACGATTTAGTCACAGCTAAATCGTGTTTTTATTTAGAAATCGCATTATCTAAAGGCTGTGTGGCAGAAGCGGGTGTCGGTTGATTGTGTAAAGCAATTTTTTGCTTAAAGTAGCTGATAACAAACCCTGTAATCGAAATAGATATAACAGAGAAAATGCCTTTTGAAAGTCCAATTGAATACATGCTCGACAGCACAACAAGGAAATCAAATGAAAAATTCACTTTTCCAGGGTCCCATCCGAATTTTCTCTGTGCGAATAGCGCTAGAATATTAGCACCGCCGAGAGAAGCTCCGTTCATAAATAAAATGGATAACCCAAGACCCGCAATTAGTCCGCCAGTAACAGCACCCATAAGGCTAGGAAGTGTAAAAGAAGGAAGCAAGTGATCGAGTGAAGTGAGAAGTGATAGCAAAGACACTGATCCTATAGTTGTGGAGGTAAATTTCCATCCCATTTGAAAGAAGGAAAAGAGATAAAAAGGGATATTAATGAGAAAAAAGATCACCGCAAACGATAAAGGAAGAGCATATGACAAGCTAAGAGATAGACCAGCTGTTCCTCCCGTCACTACGTGAGAGTGCCGCAAGATAAGGACACCAATACTTGCAATTGTACATCCAAGAATAATCCATAAAACTTTTTGCATAAATAAACTCCTTTGTTTGGTTTTTCTGAATTTTCATTTTCAATCATCTACTTTAATGATAGGATATTAAATAAAGAAAACACATGCATAAGTGAAGGAAATAATACTTGTTCTGTTATCAACTTGAATGAAGATTTTATTTATTATATTCATTTTGAAAGGAAAGGTTTGTATGGATCAAATCGATGCACAATTATTATCTATTTTGCAAAAAGATGGGCGTATGACGATTAGTGATTTATCAAAAAAGCTGGCTCTTAGCCGTCCAAGCGTATCAGAAAGGCTGCAGCGTCTTCAGGAACGAGGAGTAATCCAACGTTTCAGCGCTACGGTATCTCCAAAAGCTCTAGGAAGAGATACACAGCTGTTTATTCAAGTAAGTGAATTGAAAAGAAAACCAGAGGAATTTGAAGAATTTATTGAGCAAAATGAAGATGTACTTGAATGTCATCGTGTAACGGGGCCGGTTTCTTATTTTATCAAAGCAGCGGTGTGCGGAATGGAAGGGCTTCGAATGCTGGTTGATGAACTGATTCCTTATGGAAACGTGAATACGTCGATTATTTTAAAGTCCCCTGTAGAAAACAGGATGATTACCCCTGTACAAAAACCGACCCCATGAGGAGGCCGGTTTTTCAGATAAGGGTATATTAATAAAATCCTTTAATAATATAAAAATGGTTTTGTAAAATATCAGGAATCTCTTCTTTTGAAACGTTCCTTTTTGTCTTTTTTTCGCTCTCTGTTACAGTTAGCGTTTCACCGGAGAGTGTAATGCGCCCTGTAGGTGTTGCGATAGTAACAAGACGTTTGTGTATAAACGGAGAATCGGGTGACGTCTGATTGAACTCACACATAGGGGTAAAGTCAGTCAGTTTCTTAGGAAGCGTAGACACGCGGTACAGCGTTTTCCATACTTCGTCTTCCAAACGTTGCAAATCATACGTATGCCCAGCAACGTTTGTCATGCGGTAAGAGCCGCTTACATCTCTTACTACTTCGCCACTTAGAGGCATTGGTTTGCGAACGGAATCTCCAAATCCAACGTCCACGATGTAAGACTGATTTTCAATCGTCACAAGGTTTGTAGCGTGACTTCCTTCAATTGTCCACGTGCCGTCGGGTTTTTTAACGGTAGCCGAAACGTAGGAGACTTCATATCCGCTTTCTTTTAACAGCCAGCCAAATAAACCGTTTAATTCGTAGCAAAATCCTCCACGTAAATTTACGATTACTTTTTGAAAAATCCGTTCTAAATCAATAATAATAGGGGTTTGAGACAGCACGTCTAAGTTTTCAAAAGGAACATGAAGCATGTGCTTGTTCTGTAAAGCAGCTAGGCTTTCATACGTTGGGCTATCCGGTTTCTTAGCTAAAAATCGACTAAAATAATAATTAATATTCATCAAATACACCTCTTAATAAATCATTTCTCTCTGTCTTTAGTAGAACGTTCATGTAACAGCGCTTGTTCGATTGTCTCTTTGGAAGCGAATCCTTGAAGTACGCGGCTGCCAATTTTTAAAGTTGGTACTTCCGTTACGTGAGCATCCTCATACGTATGAGTTAAGCTATCTTTATGAACCTGTTCAAACGTCCGGTCTTTTAAGATATGCGTAAATATCTCTTTATCTAAATGCAGGGAATCAGCGATTTCTGCTAAAACTTCAGTCTGGCTAATATCTTTTCCATCTCCCCAATAAGCTTTAAATACAGCATCTACATAGGCGCTTTCTTGACCATGTTTTTTAGCAAACTGAAAAGCCTTCATGTGCCAAATAAGTACGTGGGACTAAGGACAAGGCCGGCATCTTTATTTCTACGTGCAGCTGTTGTGCTAATGGCACTATGAGTTGATTCCAAGATTTCTCTAAAGAATCTTTTATTTGCTCCATCTGCTCAGCTGGCTCAGGGCGAAGTTCAAAAGGCTTCCATTCAATCTCAGCTTTTTGTTCTTTAATGACTTCTCCTAAAGGCTTAGCGGCTAGAAAATATAGTGGACAGACAAAATCAAAATAAAATTCAACATGTGCTTTCATCCCGTCACGTTCCTTTATGGCATGTTCTTATTTTATCAGAAGTAAAGACGATCCTTCCAATTTGGAAACCGTAGAAAAATAGTTGACAAAATTGGATAACTCTTTCTATAATATAATCAATACATATCACGAGCGATTAGTTCAGTGGGAGAATACATCCTTGACAGGGATGGGGTCGGGGGTTCGAATCCCTCATCGCTCATACCATTGAATTTGTTGCGTTGGTGCTGTTTTTACTAACAGCAAAACCTTCGTAGTGATTCAATCAATCTTTGACGAAAACACTCCGACATTCTAATTCTAGAATAAAGGAGTGTTTTTTGTTGTCTTCATTTAATTATTTTGACGAAAAACCCCGAGTTAATAAACAACAATCCCATAAGGGGAAAGATGAAAAGATTTAAAAAAAAGATTTAGCAAAAGTAGTATTTGAGAAGTTCCTTGAATTTACAAAAACAAAGAAATGCAAGTAATTGGCTAAACTAAACAATCCCTTTTTTGTATCATTCTTAGTTGTAATATAAAGCCAATCCCCTTGATTTGCATAGCAATTTAATTCTTTGTCATTGAATGCTAGTAACATCTTTTCATACTTTTTCAATGGACTAACTCCTTTACAAATAGTTACCTAAATTATATATCTAAGTATATGAATATCCTATACAGAGCTAGTTTACATAAACACTCTTTTCGGTACACCTCAAAAAAGAGAACCCATGGGAGACAAGGGATTCGATGAGGTCCTGTTTCTGTTTTATGCAGCTTTTTATGCATCCCTGACATGACGGCATTTACTCGATACCCAAGTGGAAGGAGGATGCATAAAAAGTGCACGTTATCTATATATGCTCGTACCAAGAAAGATAGTATGAGGAGAGTTCTATTGATATGAAAAGTGAATGTTCTGAGCATACATAAGGAGTAGTTTTATACAGGAGCGTGAAGCCATGAATTACGAACAGTACTGGAGAAATATACATGCAATTAGTGATAAATTAAATTCTTCCTTTACTTCTTATTGGGCTAAATATTCTGATTGGGGAACGTGGCAGCTTTGGGTATTACTTGCTTCATGAGTCTTACCTCTGGTTTTATTATATTTTACGGTAGACAGAAGACGCATCTTTGAATTCTTTTTTTTCGGTTATACAACGCATTTACTATGGTGGTACACCAATCTTATGCTTGGACGAAGTGGCCATCTAACGTTTAAATATTTCCTTACTCCATATTTGCCTGTTTCAATCAACGTGGTAGCTTCTATGTTGCAAGTATCATTTTTGCTTTTATATCAATATTGTAATAACAAACATAAGAACTTTTTCCTTTATAGCTTATTATTAAGTGCTATATTTTCATTTGTAGTAGGGCCTATTGAAGGGCATCTTCATTTCGCCGATATTAGAAGTCCAATAAACTTATTTTATTTCTTTATAATTGATGTAGGAGTCGTTTTTATCTCTTATTGGCTTATAAAATTGGTAATGAAAATGAGTCAAGAGAGAAATGCAGAACCATTATAAGAGGTAGACAAAAAGTTATTGGCTTAGAAGGGTGGTGGTATAAGATTAATGAAAAGATATATAGTATAAAAAGCAATTAAAGGATACAAATTATGAATGGTCGGCAACTTGCTTTGCTGACGGATCGTTTCTCCTTTCAATTTTAAAGTTGTAAAAACACCCTTCTGTACAGGTGTTTTTGATTTTTATCGGGTATAGTTTCAAATAGAAAATGCAATAATGAATGTAAAAGGAGCTTGACTATATCCTTTTACTGACGACTCATTACCTTTGTGTATAGTATGTATTTCATAAAAAACGCCCCTTTTTTGGAGGGTGTTTTTTATTTGCCACCCTCTAGTAGGGCAATTATTTATATATCAACAGTAAGCATATGGAAATGCGAACTTCTTGTCTTGTAATTCGTATCTTGTGGCTTGAAATATGACTATAAAAGTTTTAATAGCTCTTTTATTTCATATATTTAATGAAAAATATAGAATTTTTGTAATAAATTTGTTATTATTTAGTTGCTATGACGTTCACATTTCAACGAGTGTGAAATCAGAAAAGCTGCCTCATTCCCTGTATTGAGGCAGCTTTTTATGTTGTTCGTCATTACGCAAGGTTAATTTTAATTCCCACAGACAATGCTGGTTTTCTTGGTCTTTCATCTTTCTGCTGTTTGGAAGAACCCTTATATTTCTTCATGAGCTCATGAATAATTGCTACTTGTATAATACGAATATGGTCTGAAGCTACTGCATACCGAACAGGCGTAATCAAGATAACGGAAAGAAAGGTAGCTGTTCGATCTTCTGGCTGCCAATGTAAGATCTCCATTCATCTGAAAAGAAAAACTCCTCATAGAGACTAATCTTCGCCTGCATTTTCTGTTTTGAATACGGATTGAGTTGAATTTCAATCCAAAAAGGAGATCCTTTGAAAATACAAAAGAGGTCTGGTTCAATGCCTCCTTTTTGTCCAGTGGACTTATCTTCTACAATGTCACTCTTAGGCATAATATACGAACACATTTGCTTATAGACATCTAAAATCGAAAGGAAATGCAATATTTTAAGAAGAAAAACTTTATGGAGGAAAAAAATAACAAGATTAATGGGTTTTAGTTGAGGGTAAAGTTAACTAACTATTTCGAAAGGAGAGAATAATGAATGGGAATTATATGGATGTTAATTGTAGGTGGAATTATAGGGTGGCTTGCTGGTTTAATTACAGGACGTGACGTTCCTGGAGGCATTATTGGTAATATTATCGCTGGTTTTATTGGTTCTTGGTTAGGTGATCTTATCCTAGGAAATTGGGGACCAGTAGTTGGTGGTTTTGCGATCATCCCAGCAGTTATTGGATCAATTATTTTGGTGTTAATTGTAAGTTTTATTTTAAGAAAAATGGGACAAAAAAAGAATCATGGTCATCATGCATGATAAATCGAAAAATCTTAAATTGGAGTGATTAAAATGAGAGAAGAAAGTAAGCCTATGTTGCATGATTTTATTGAAGACAATCAGTTTGAATTAGATTCTTACCTTACTTATTTGTTCGATCAAATTAATAATGACAGTGAAATTCCGTCAGAAACCTAATGAGAGATGAGGTATTTTATTATAAAGAAAAAAATAATGAATCAGAATATTATCGTATAAGCGACCTTAGTAACTTTGTTTACAGTATATAGGGTCGTTTATTATTTTGGACAATATTTTAGAAATAAATTATATATACTCCTTTTTTAATCATCTCACCTTTAACAAGAGGTCGTATATATATGGAAAGTTTCATATCTCATACTACTAAATGGATAACTAAAACCCTCATTTTATATCCTTCATCTCTAAAGCTTGTCTTTTTATAAAGTATAAATGTATATAAATGCAAACCATTATTTAGCCTATTTTAGATTCCTTTGTATCAGCTATTAGGATAAGGAAAATTATCTTACCATAGATTCAATAAGGAAGAGTTTGGAGTCATGATTTCCCCTTATCTTATTAATTCAGAAAAGCATATGTCTACTACATCGTATTGAGATGGAATTAAATGTTTATATACATTTAATTGGGGACTTACCTTATAAGAACATCAATACTCAATTGGAAGGAGAATGAAAAATGAACAATAATACTGAAAGCGTTGAAAATAAAGTAGAGGATAAGCTAAATGAGAGGAGAAAGACAACATCCTTTCTAGTTTTAATGAATTTAAAACTTACTTAGGAGATAAAGTTACAAAGGGTGAGAAATTAGGATTAAATGATAACCAATTAGCTTTGGCAGCTAAAAAAACAGCTGACTATCTCGCAACACATGAGGAGCCACAAAATGAAGAACAATACTTGTTACATGAGTTGTGGAAAGTTGGAAATGAGGAAGAACAGCATCATCTTGCTCATATGCTTGTTAAATTAGTTAAAGAATAATCTAAATCATTTACAGCCTTCTAAAAATATGTAATTGGGCCATTGAGTGTATAATTATATTAAATTGCAAAGAAGAATGACTAAGTCATTCTTCTTTTTTTATTTATCTTTATTATAAATAATGGTTTTAGTGATTCTTAATGAGAGGTATCTTTTTGATCCTTTAGAAGATATTAAGTTTATAAAATGGAGGAAAGTGAGTTGAAGTGGAAAATGGGTGTTTCTATATTTAACAAGGCTATTGTAATTGAAGGTGATTCAATTACGAAGCGAATAGACAACCTATATAAATTAGTTCATGAATATATGGAGGAAAAGGAGTTAAAGGACGGTGTACTAATTACACTCACTCAGATTGCTTTCTGTCATTATTTATTAGGGGTTAAAGTTGATGAAAATGGTCGTCTTGCTTCACTGGTTTCAATTGTTAATGAACATTATGATGTAAATTATAGACTTAGTGATTTACATATAAGTTTTTAATGTTTTCTAAGATCAAAGGTTGAGAAAAATAACATATGGATATTCTTATTGGTCAACAGACCCTCTTTTATGCGTAGAAAAAGGAAGAATGGATACCCAATCTTCCTTCAGCCATCATATATATTGTTGTCTTAGAAACGTCCGCCGCCAAGTTGTTGCTCATCCATTTGTACAAGACGTTTTATGATTTCGCCACCTACTGATCCGTTTGCACCTGCAGTTGTGTCAGCACCAAGGTTTACGCCAAATTCGCTCGCGCTTTCATATTTCATTTGATCGATTGCTTGTTCAGCACCGTATACTAATAATTCATTATTGTTGCTGCTTTTGTTGTTTGCCATGTTGTGTCATCTCCTTGTTTCTTTTAAGTTTCTTATTATTAAATAAATGTATATATAGTAGATAATGGATGGGGAATTCCTTGAGGGATAGCTCTTGATTGCATGAGGTAAGGTAAGTTTTTTGTTTTATGTATCATCCTTCTAGTAATATAAAATTCACTTTTAAACGGACCTTCCATAACAAATACTCTCCCATTACTGGGAGAGTGTTTGTTAACCTTTCGCTAAATCTAATGCTTTATCTGCCTTTTTCAAATCGTGATTTACTTGTTCTTCAACATCATAGGCATGATACATTTCATTATCAATCATATATTGAGCGATTTTTTCATGAAGATCGATCGCTTCATCTAATTGTTTTTTTAATACTTTGCGTACTTCTGGTGTTGCTGTTTCTGTAAGTGCTACTGCATATGTTCGTACACCGTTTTTAGCTGATAATAATAAATCCGTTGCAATAGCAAGGTCATCTAATGTTTTAGTAAGAGCACTTTTAGTAGCCATTCTTTGATTCCTCCTATTTACTGAGCTTTTTTTAAGATTTTTCTCAATTCTTTAATCGCTTCAGTAGATGTTTGTACATCTTCTTCAAGAATCTTTCTTAAATTCTCATCCTCTACCAACTCCAGCATAGCTGTGCCTTTCGTTACACACGATGTTTTCAGCGTTAAGATTTCATGAACTTCTAACGTCTCATGCATGGCTAATTTTTTGGTCATGCCCCAATTCCTCCTTATTATCGTATATATTTAAAAACTTTAGATGTGTAAATGAGCGCTTACGTAGGCTGTTTCTCTAGTTTTTAACTGTTAGAAATTTTATTGCCAGCTTTTCCGCCTTTTTCACCAATTTCTCGGAAAAACTTTTTGTTTTGATTCTTAGATGTAGCTTTTCCACCCTTTTCACCAATTTCCTGGAAAAATTCTTTATTGTGATTTTTAGACGTGGTTTCTCCACCTTTTTGGCCAGCTTCTTCTCTACTCATTTTTTCATTTTCTTTATTCTTTGCCATGTTTATTTCCTCCTTAAGCTTTTTTTGACTTGTGAACTATATTCCCAGCTCATTTCCATTTAAACAATGATTGTCTAATTTTTTGAATGTTTTAGAAAAAGATGCCCGGGTATTAGAAGTAACATAAATGAATTCATTTATATAAACCATTTTCTGTACTAGAAGGAGGAACTACTCATGACAAAAAATGTGATAGGCACATATGATAATGAAGAAGCTATTGTAACAGCTATTCAAAATTTAAAAACACAGGGATTTCAAGAGAAGGACCTTTCTCTGGTCACTAGCAAAGATATCGATAAAGAGGACTTTTTAGAAGTAGGAAGCAAAGAAGGAATTGACGTAACGAAGGTTGAAACCACCGATCAAACTCATCAGGATGAGTCGATTAAGGATAAAATTAAACATATGTTTTCACCTAATCACCCTAAAGAGACTCATAGCGATAAAGCAAGAGTAGAAAAGCGTTTACTTAACTTAGGCATCCCTCTTACAGAAGCAGGGCCTTATGCAGATGATCTGCAAAAAGGGAAAGTATTATTGTTAGTAAGAGCTAACAGAGAGACAAAAACAAATCCATTCTTAGAAAATAGAGAGGATTCTCCTTTTGCGAAGGGTGATTCCGTTTATGATAAATCATTATACGGAGAACATCGTGAGCATGAAGGGAATGTTCCAAAAAATGCAGAAGAACATATTGAGCTAAAAGAAGAACAATTACATGTAAATAAAGAACGAGTCCAAACAGGAGAAGTTCAAATCGATAAGGACGTTCTTCAAAAAGAAGAAACCGTCAATATTCCTGTCGAACATGATGAAGTGTATGTAGAACGCCGTCCTGTATCTGATAAAAGAACCAACGCACAGATTAGAGAAGACGACGAGACCGTTCGGATTCCTCTAGAAGAAGAAAAAGTGATCGTATCAAAAGAACCGGTCGTAACAGAAGAAGTAGTTGTAGGTAAACGACGAAAAGAGGAAAATGAAAAAGTATCAGAGACTCTAAAGAAGGAAGAAGTAAATATTAAAAATCAAGAGAATACCTTTACATCAAATCATGAAAAGTTAAATAAATAGGATGTAAGGTGGAAGAATAAAATTCAAGTTTTTGAGCAAACTAAGATTATAGGAACCCCAATTCCTGTTATTCCTTTAGTGTATGATTTAAAAAAGGCTACTCAAATGAGTAGCTTTTTCTTTTTATATACATGTAAATAAAGCTTATAGAAGTATGGTATGAGTTATTAGGTGCTATTCAGAAATAGAAGAAAAGAATGTAAAAAAACTACATTCTTTCTTTCCAACTTTTTATTGTGTTTTTTTATTTTTCTTCTAAATCAAGGACTGGCACCATACGGTCTTCATCATGTGTTCCTCTAGCATGTACGGTAGCCATACTTGATGTTTCATCTACACTTTTAATCCAAATAGGAACTCCGTGGTAATGAACATCAATTTCCTTGGGCGAAGAAAGAATTTGTTTAGCTCGATTTATTTCCATGTAATCACCTCATTTTTTAGTATGTCCCTGCCATGCATCAATTAAAAGGTAAAGTTATATTTTTCTAATAATAAATCAGTGACATGCTATAACTCACTTCATTAAAAACTACTCTATACTTTAACTTTACACGAATCGAACATCGATGAGTTCACTTAACTTCATGGATGAACCTCGTCTCCGTTATATATTGTCCTTGCTTATTTATGACTTCCTGCAACCCTATGTATTGCTCTGGTATAGTTTATAAATAATTCCATTTTACCACTTTATTAAGGTCTCTTTTAAAAAAATTCTTATTTTAATGGTTTTTATTGATGGAGGCATGTCTGCATCAATAATCGGTGTTCAAATTCAGGATTGATATTACTTCACCTTGACTTAAGAGTGGTAGATAAGTTATAGATTTTTATAAACTTCTCTTAGATTTCTTTAAATCTTCTCTTTCAAATTTTGATTTTCTACTTTTAATATACAAGATTAATAGATTAGGAATTATAAAGATTACGTAACTATAAAGTTCATAATCGTAATAATTGGTTTCTAAAACACAGCAAATTAATAATGTTTACAACAACTCAACAAGAAAAATAATCCTTATTTGTTAATGCGTGGAGTTTTCTTCATTTGTAAAGGGGATTATTTCTGTTTTTAACACTTGATTTACAATTTATTAAAAACCTGTTAATAAACCATCTCTATAATTTTATTTGGACATAAAACACGATAATAATTGGAGGTAACAACATTGTTTAAAAAGAAGTTAAAGAAAAAGTTATTACCGGTAGCTGTTCTTTCAACAGTTGCTTTTAGCAGTTTACTCGTTGGTTTCACCCCTGCAAGTGCAGAGGAATCTACTAAGAAAAAAGGAACTAATAATGGAAAAATTAAAAACGTCATTGTTTTAATCGGTGATGGCATGGGAGTTTCTTATACTTCTGCTCATCGTTATCTCAAAGATAATCCATCAACAAAAGTTGTTGAACCAACAACTTTTGATCAGTACCTTGTGGGTCAACAAACAACTTATCCGGAAGACCCTGAACAAAATGTAACAGATTCTGCTTCTGCCGCAACTGCTATGTCTGCAGGTATTAAAACATATAACAATGCGATTGCAGTTGATAATGACGGATCAGAAGTAAAAACAGTTCTTGAAGCTGCTAGAGAAGAAGGAAAGGCTACAGGGCTCGTTGCAACTTCTGAAATTACACATGCAACACCTGCTTCTTTCGGATCACATGATCACAGCCGTAAAAACATGGACTCTATTGCTGATGACTATTTTGATGAATTGGTTAATGGTCAACATAAAATCGACGTCCTATTGGGCGGTGGTAAGAGCAACTTTGAGCGTAAAGACCGTAACCTAACAGAAGAATTTAAAAAAGCAGGATACAGCTATGTTCAAAACCGTGAGGACATGCTAAAAGATAAAAATGGTAAAATTCTTGGTTTATTTGCTGATGGCGGACTTCCAAAGAAAATTGATCGCACGGAAGAAGTTCCTTCACTAAAAGACATGACAAACACGGCTCTTTCAAAATTAAACAAAGATAAAGACGGTTTCTTCCTAATGGTAGAAGGAAGCCAGATTGACTGGGCAGGGCATGACAATGATATTGTTGGGGCTATGAGTGAGATGGATGACTTTGAACAAGCATATAAAGCAGCTATTGAGTTTGCGAAAAAAGACAAACATACATTAGTAGTAGCAACGGCTGACCATTCAACTGGTGGATACTCAATTGGATCAGACGGTGTCTATAACTGGTTTAGTGAGCCAATTAAAGCTGCAAAGCGTACACCAGACTTCATGGCGCAAGAGATTGTAAATGGTGCAGGTGTTGAGGAAACATTAAAAAAATATATTGATCAGAAAAAGTTAGCCTTAACATCAGCAGAAATTCAATCAGTTCAAGAAGCAGCTAAAACAAAGAAAGTTCTTGAAATCGATAATGCGATTGAGAGCATTTTCAACAAGCGCTCTCACACTGGTTGGACAACAGGGGGACATACAGGTGAAGACGTGCCCGTATATGCATTCGGACCATCAAGTGAAAAGTTTGCCGGACAAAAGGATAACACTGACATTGCAAAAAATGTTTTTGATGTCTTAAATTATAAAATTAAAATCCAAGATAAATAATAAAAAATTAAGCGCGCTAAAGATAAAGGTATCCCGTTGCTTTAAATAAGCAACGGGAACTTTTTTGAATATAAAATTATATGGAGGAATCATCATGAAACAGGCTCTTTCTATATTGTTTATAATCATGCTACTCGTTGGCTGTTCCTCAAATCCTGACCCAAAAAATAACGAAAAAAATATAGAAAACGAAACTCAGATAGAAAACAGTGTGGTCAAAAAAGACAATGAAATAGAACAACAAACGAAGCAGCAACAAACTACCGACATAACTGACGAGTATCAGCCTAATTCTCAAGTAACAGATGATCGTTCCTTGCTGAAGGTGGGTCAATCGTATACAGATGACAAAGGTGAGGCTACGTTAAAAGCAATTAAAAAAATCAATAAAACTTATAAAGTGGGATCAATTGAGTTAACAGTAAGAGAAGCGAAATTGATTCACTTAAGACCCGATTATAGTATGATTGATTACTTTCACGTGTTAACACATGATGAAGAGTTCGATTTTGTTAAAGTATTGGTTGAAATTAAAAATAAGTCTACAGAGAAAGTGAGTTTTGCACCAATTGCATTACTCAAAACAAACACAGGAGAAACATTTGATTGGCAAAAAGACATTTATCTTGAAGAGCTAAATGGCGAAATCGAAGGAAACGCCACAAAGTTTGGAAATCTTGGTTTTATTGTGAATGCAACAGGTGGTCACGCGCGTAAAGAGGAGCACAAGGAAGCAAAGGATATTAAGTGGATTGAAATAATAACAAGTGATGTATTTGATAAAAACGAGAAAAAAATCAGTGAAGCACAAAAAATTAAAATTGAATTTTAATAAAATTCACCAATAGATAAAGCCCATCTTTAAAGATGGGCTTTTTGTTTATAAAGTTGAACTTCTATTCAAGGGTGTATAAAAGGCTGCATATCCGATTAAAGGCACCTATGAGAGAACCCTTTTCCTATAAGGGTTCTATTTGCTTTCTTGCTTCCGGTATGTATTTTTAATTATTGTTTATTTTTTTAATATTTGTTGTTCTAAACCTTTTAAGATATTTCTTAACCACAAAGTTTGAGCAAATGCAGCTAATAGAGATACCAAACCCATAATTAGAATAAAGATTAACATATTATTTGTTTTTCGGTACATATCAGGTTGAAGCCACCTTTAGCATTTTCACATAGTATTTATTTTCCATATCGTTTTTATTATAAAAGTTCCTAGAATGTGTTTTATGGTAACTCCTATTGCATATCATATATGCCCTAGAAAAGCTATAAACTTAGTAATCAGAAGCGACTTATAACGTTTGAAGGATATAGAGGATAAAAATAATATAAAAGGCAATCCTACGAAAAAATAGACTTTGGAGACCATGAATGGGAACAATTAAACAAATTAAGATAGGCCTCAGAAAATCAGGTTCTGATAGAAAATTGAATTAAGTTTTTATATAGAAAAATCTAAGACATTACGTAATCTGTAACAAAAATATATTATAAAGAAAGTATAGGAAATATTCATTTTAATTGATACCCTCTTTACAAATGTAAAACTCAGGCGTATAGTACCTACCATACATATATGATCTTGCTATTTTCATACCTTTTATCGCTTAATCCACTAGGGAGTGGGGGACCCATTTTTGTGTGCATTTGCACTTGGGGTGAATCCTTCGAAAAGAAGGTAGGGCTACTCTAAAGGCCCGAATCCGACAGCTAACCTCATCAGCGTTTGGAGAGAAGGTTTGCTTTTATTTGTCCTGGAAAGAACACTAAGCAGAACCTTAGTGTTCTTTTTCGTGTTTTTTTTTCTGATAAAGGGAATGATGAAAGTGAAATTATATACGTAAATAGCAAAGGATTCAGGAGGAGTTTAGATGAGTTATTCATCCATAAAACGTTTATTAATTGGGAGGCCACTTAAATCAAAGGAGCTAGGTGAACAAAAGTTAAATAAGATCAAAGCCTTAGCTATTCTTTCATCCGATGCACTTTCATCCGTGGCGTACGGCCCAGAACAAGTCCTTATTGTGCTTGCCACAATTGGGATGATAGCATTTTGGTACTCCATCCCAATTGGTATTGGTGTACTTATTCTTTTAACAGCCCTTATCCTTTCTTACCGACAAATTATTTATGCCTATCCAGAAGGTGGTGGCGCTTATGTTGTATCTAAACATAACCTTGGAGAGAATGCAGGGCTTATTGCTGGAGGGTCTTTATTAGTAGACTATATTTTAACCGTATCTGTAAGTATTTCATCTGGAACTGATGCGTTAACGTCTGCTTTTCCTGTTCTTCATGACTATAGGGTCATAATCGCTTGCTTATTGGTTATTTTTATTATGGTTTTGAATCTAAGAGGAGTAACGGAATCTGCGTCAGCATTAGCATATCCTGTTTATTTGTTTGTTCTTGCATTACTTTTATTAATAGGTATAGGAATGTGGAAAGTAGTGACTGGCCAAATCTCTCCTGATGTTCATCCTGCCATTGGAACTGCAGTGCCAGGAATCAGCTTATTTTTGCTATTACGAGCTTTTTCATCAGGTTGTTCAGCCCTTACAGGCGTAGAAGCTATTTCAAACGCTGTAACAAACTTTAGACAGCCAGCTGCAAGAAATGCGGTTCGTACGCTTATTGCAATGGGCGTTATTTTAGCTATTCTGTTTTCAGGTGTCATGTTCTTGGCTTATTGGTTTGGAATTGTACCTAAAGCAGAGGAGACGGTTGTTTCACAGCTTGCTTCCCAAGTGTTTGGACGAAATGGTTTCTATTATTTTGTTCAGGGTACAACGGCTTTAATTTTAGTATTAGCTGCCAATACAGGCTTTTCAGCCTTTCCTTTACTGGCTGTTAATTTAGCTGTAGATAAGTATATTCCTCGTATGTTTACGATACGTGGTGATCGCTTAGGCTATTCAAATGGGATTGTGACCCTTGGAATTGCTTCTATTGCGCTCATCATAGCATTTCAAGGCAATACAGAACAGTTAATTCCTTTATATGCCGTTGGAGTATTTATTCCCTTTACGCTATCTCAAACAGGCATGATTGTAAAATGGCTAAGAGAAAAGCCAGCTGGCTGGCAGGGGAAATTAGTAACTAATTTTATAGGGGCTTTTATTAGCTTCACTGTACTGATTATTTTCTTTACAACAAAATTCTCACAAGTGTGGGCTGTTTTACTCTTCTTACCTCTGATCGTCTATCTGTTTCACCGTATTAAGAACCATTACGTAGAGGTAGGAAAGCAACTTCGCATCAAGCCAGGAGACAAAGAAGCATTAGCACTAGAAGGAAATGTAGTCATTATACCAGTTGCAGGCTTAACAAGGGCTGTCGAGAATTCAATTAACTATGCGAAAATTATTGGAGACACAGTTATTGCGGTCCATGTGGCATTTGACCGTGAAAGTGAAAAGAGAATGGAAGAGATATGGAACGAACGATATCCTGATATACGCTTAGTTACGTTCTACTCACAATATCGAAGCTTAGTTGGACCTCTTTTACGCTTTATTGATCGTGTAGAAGAGCGAGCTGATGATAGCCATATGGCTGTCACTGTTTTAATTCCGCAATTTATCACAAGAAAAAGCTGGCATAACGCATTGCATAACCAATCAAGCTTATTACTAAGAGCACACCTTCTTTACCGAAAAAATGTCATTGTAACCACATTGCCTTATAAATTTAAAAAATAAAGTGAACAAAAAGCCCATTTACGTAATAAGTTGATGGGCTTTATCTTTGCTATATGAATTGCTAGTTTAATTAACGCGTTTTTTAATTTCTGATTCGGGTTTGATTAGTAGAGAAGATAAAAATTCATAAATAATTGCAAATACCAAGGGTTGTTTACCCTCCTTCAATTTATATTTAATTCAGCTTAGATATAACTATAAAAATCAATTTTTAGAAATTATTGGTTTTATGTTAATTAGGCATGAAGTTGCATAGCAACATCGTACAGATAGATTATAATAAAAAAAGATCATTTCCCATAGCCCTATTTTAGAAAATTATTAATTAATTTTTTCCTTTTTTCTCTATTCAAAATGCTTTTAAAATTAAATGTAATTAGGTATAGATTAGGACTGTGTTGACCAAACTTATGTAAAATTTCCCCTATTGATAAAAGTATAGGTACACAGATAAAAGGCTCTTGTCATAGTTCAAACCAAAGCCGTTTTCCTATTAATAAGGTAACGGCTTTTTCTCTTTCGCCAGTTGCAGATAGAAGGTATAGGAAGAATTTCGTATTGTAAATCGTAATAATTACGTTTAAAATAAATAAAACGATGAAGGGTGGAGCGACGATGAATGAAAAGATGATGGAGTTTTTTGTAAGAGGTATAATTGCTTCTCTTCCGATTAACAAACGAATGCTATATCAATTCATTGAAGGAGTCGAAGATCATTTAGCGCAGGAGGCTGAGACGAAAGAACAGTTTTTGATACTTCTTAAAGAACAGTCTCCTCATCACCAAGCAGCCAATCGTTTTGGGATGACTATTTTTGAAACAGTGACTTTAATGCATGAAATTGAAGGTGAAATTAATGAAAAGTTAGAAAGGAAATTAGATAGCTACAAGTGGGTAGATTACACTACATATTCAAAACAAGCCATTAATAGCACCCGCTATTACCTTATTATTTCCTAAATATTTTACTGATTTTTTCATACTGTAGATGTATAAGATGAAAATAAGTTTGATTTCAAAAATGATTGCAAATACCAAAGCCGCTTTTGTATTAGAAGAAAAGCGGCTTTTATGATTTGGAATTTTGAGCGCGTATAAAAGAATTAAAGTATAATGAAACATAGTGCATCGGGTCATGATAAAGATAATCACTAATTTAAAATAAATGAGGGTACAAAATGAATCAAAGAAGTTTTAGTCAATACGGTCTTAGTGACAAGGTAGCTAAGGCACTTTCTAGCTTGCAATACAATCATCCTACGGAAGTACAAAGCAAGGTGCTTCCCATTGCGCTAGAAGAAAGAGATGTTGTCGTAAAGTCTCAAACAGGAAGTGGAAAAACGGCTTCCTTTGGCATTCCACTGTGTGAATTAGTTAACTGGGAAGAAAATAAGCCCCAAGCCTTAGTATTAACACCCACACGAGAGCTAGCTGCGCAGGTAAAAGAAGATATTACAAATATCGGCCGTTTTAAGCGAATTAAAGCAGCAGCTGTCTATGGAAAATCACCATTCGCCAAGCAAAAAGTAGAATTAAAACAAAAAACACATATTGTCGTCGGTACACCTGGACGAGTACTTGATCATATTGAAAAAGAAACGCTTGCATTAGAGAAAATTCGTTATTTGGTTATTGATGAGGCAGATGAAATGCTAAATATGGGTTTTATTGATCAAGTAGAAGCAATTATTCAACATCTTCCTAGTGAGCGTGTAACGATGCTTTTCTCGGCTACGCTTCCTGAAGATATTGAAGAGCTGTCTCGCAAATATATGAAGAAGCCAGTTGATGTGGAAATCAAAGCGAATGGATTGACGACAAGCACGATTGACCATTCTGTTATATCAGTAGAAAATGAACGTAAATTTGAACTGCTGAAAGACGTAACCACAGTAGAAAACCCGGACAGCTGCATTGTTTTTTGCCGCACGCAAGAGCAGGTAAATACACTGTTAGATGATTTAGATGATCTTGGATATCCTTGTGATAAAATTCATGGTGCGATGGTGCAAGAAGACCGTTTTGACGTTATGAATGATTTTAAAAAAGGGAAATTCCGCTATTTAGTGGCGACAGATGTAGCTGCGAGAGGGATTGATATTGATAATATCACACATGTTATTAACTACGATCTTCCGTTAGAAAAAGAAAGCTACGTTCACCGTACAGGAAGAACAGGACGTGCCGGTAAAAAAGGGAAAGCTATCACATTTGTAACGCCTTATGAAGAGAGAATGCTATCGGAAATTGAAGAATATATCGGTTTTTCAATTCCAGTATCTCCTCCTCCTACCAAAGAAGAAGTACAGCAGGCAACAGCAGCTTTTGCTGAAAAAATTAATGAGCGTCCCAAAGTCAAAAAAGATAAAAGCGAATCATTAAATAAAGACATTATGAAGCTTTACTTTAATGGAGGAAAGAAAAAGAAAATTCGAGCGGTTGATTTTGTAGGAACAATTGCGAAATTAGACGGAGTAACCGCAGACGATATTGGAATTATTACGATTCAAGAAAATGTCTCGTATGTGGAGATTCTGAATGGAAAAGGTCCAAAAGTGTTACAAGCAATGAAAAACAAAACAATTAAAGGGAAAAAATTAAAAGTTCATAAAGCGATTAAATAGCAGAAGGAAGTCCATCTTTTAAAGATGGGCTTTATTGGTTGTACAAATAAAGGAGTTGAGAATATGAAGTGCATAAGAGAAGCGTGTGTAGAAGGATATGAGCAGGCAAAAAAAGCCGAAAAGCTAGGAGCAGACCGCATTGAATTATGTGACAACCTCAGTCAAGGGGGCACTACGCCAAGTTACGGCACCATTCAGTATGCAAGTGAACATCTTTATACAGATATCAATGTGATTATTCGCCCAAGAAGCGGTCACTTTGTATATTCCGAAGCGGAATTTCAAATTATGAAAAAAGATGTGAAAGCATGTAAAGATCTTGGAGTGAATGGAGTAGTATTTGGTATGTTAACAAAAGAAAGTGAGATCGATTACAAGCGTACTAAAGAGTTAATAGCAGAAGCTCGGCCCTTAAGCATTACGTTTCATATGGCATTTGATGAGATTCATGATAAATACAAAGCAATTGATATACTTACTGAACTGGGAGCAGACCGTATTTTGACTAAAGGAGGGAAAGGATCTGCTTTACAAAACTTGCATATGATTCGAGAGCTTATCATATACGCCAGTGACCGTATTATTATTCTGCCCGGCGGAGGAATTCATGAAGGCAACGCGGATTGGATTATGAAAGAAACAAAAGCAACTGAATTACACGGAACAAAAATTGTAGGGGATTTATCCGATTAACGAAAAGAAGCTGTTCCAAAAGGAACAGCTTCTTTTATTTTGATGTATTTTCTTTTACTGTTAAGGTGCTTGACACTTTTGTGCGTTGAAAGAAAAAAGAACCTACGACGAGTACAGCAATTAAAAGAGTTAAGAAGAACTGGGAACGTAATGAATCAATAAATGCCATGGCAATAAAAATACTGGTGATGGCAAGGATTGTAGCATAAGTTAAGTAAGGAAATAACCACATTTTAATTTTTAATGCTTCAGGATTTTCTTTTTCATATTTTTTTCTCATTTTAATCTGTGAAAATGCAATAACAAGATATACAAGAAGCGCTACACCGCCTGATGCATTCACTAAGAACAAAAAGATTTTATCTGGTGAAATGTAGTTAAAGATGACGCTAATGTACGAGATAACTGTACATGCTAATATTGCGCTAACCGGCACGCCTTTTTTATTTAATTTTGAAAAGCTTTTTGGCGCATCACCATTTTGAGACATGGAAAACAGCATCCGAGAACTTGTATATAAACCAGAATTCAGACAAGAAAGGACGGCCGTTAAAATAATAAAGTTCATAATTTGAGCTGCGGCCGGTATATTCACTAACTCAAGAATAGATACAAACGGGCTTTTCATTAAGCTTGACGAGTTCCACGGAAGAAGCGTTACTAAAATAAAAATAGAGCCTAAATAGAAAAACAAAATGCGATAAATAACAGTATTGGTCGCGATGGTAATGGCTTTTTCAGGCTGAGAAGATTCACCTGCCGCGGTTGCGACAATTTCTGTTCCCATAAAGGAGAACATGACAAGAGCAATTCCTAAAAATACAGAGCTAATTCCATTTGGTAAAAAGCCGCCTTTGTGCAAAAGATTGGAAGTACCAGGAGAATCAATTCCTGGAATGAATCCACAAATAATAGCTATACCTAAAAGCAAAAAAAGAACGATGCTGACAACCTTGATGAGGGAAAACCAATATTCAAATTCTCCGAAAGATTTAACAGAGTACAGATTGGTCATCGTTAATAAAAAAGTAAGAGCAAGGCTTACTCCCCAAGATGGCAAAGACGGGAACCAGTATTGAATAATATTTGCACCTGCAATGGCTTCAACAGCAATAACGATAACCCAGAAAAACCAGTAGAGCCAGCCAATGGTGTAGCCAGCCCAAGGACCTAGTGCCTCTTTTGCATAAGTGGAAAAAGAACCGCTAGAAGGCTTTGCAGTAGACATTTCGCCAAGCATTCGCATGACTAAAATAACGAGCAAACCAGCAAATGCGTACGAAAAAATAGATCCCGGTCCAGCGGTGTTAATGAGTGATCCGCTTCCGATAAACAATCCTGCCCCGATAATTCCTCCAAGAGAAATCATGGTGATGTGCCTGATTTTTAACTCCTTCTTTAACTGTGGCTGTGGATGGCTGTTCAATTGTAAAACCTCCTATATAACCTGAATTTTTAGTTAATATGGAGAATTATAGTATGTTGTAAGGCGTAAGGACAGGATGTTGTTAGAAGTTCTTTCATGCAAAAAAACCGGGCATGAATTGTTCAATTCATATCCGGCTTACTCTGGCACAGACATTCATTATGCGTATAACGTATCTGATTAGCGTCTTTTTCCTTTATTATGATAAGCCATGTAGATGAATTTCTTATGAATGTTAGCTGAAAATCAGCTGAATAATCGTTTCAGATACGTTAATCGAAAGAAGTCTAAGTAAAGAATACCGTGGAATAGTATTCAAACTCTCTGCAAAGCGTTAAATGCGGGTTTTCCTTTCTGAAAACGGGTATATATAGTAGTAAGAAGCTTATTCTTTTGCTAAGTATAAAAGAAAGATGTGCGGTAGAAACAGGAGGTTATAAATAATGAAACATGTTGAAGTAGTAGAAAACGGGGCGAATATTAACGAAGCAGTTAATCAATTTGCAGACAAAGGTTTTGAGAACAATGAAGTATACGTGTTTACTTATAACGAGGAAAATTCTAAAAATTTAACAGAAGTAACGGATACAAATATTATTCGACAGTCTGAAGAGGGTCCTCTACATTCAGCAGCGAGTTTATTTTTAACAAGAGAAGATGAACTTCGAACAAAAATGGCTTCGCTAGGCTTATCAAAAGACGAAACAAAAAAATATGAAGAAGAGTTAAAGAAAGGCAGTGCGATTGTAGTGGCTGCTACAGGAGAAAGAAAAGACGCTTAGTTTTAATAGATAGGTGCTAGTACATCTATCTTTAATTGTTGTTTTTTCCAATATATGATTGATAAAACTAATGGTATTAGTTAAAATAAAAACTAATACCATTAGTTTTTATTTTAATAATAGGGGATGAGGAAATGAGAATAGTTCGTGAGAAAATGTTGTATCAACTGACGTTTTTGCCTCGCTTTTTTCCGGTAAACTGTTATTTAGTCGAAGAGAAAGATAGCCTTACATTAATTGATGCAGCTCTTCCTTACAGCGCGTCAGGTATTTTGAAAGCTGCAGATCAAATTGGAAAACCGATTACGCGAATCGTTTTTACGCATACTCATGAAGATCATATCGGAGCGATTGATACTTTGAAAAAAAGCTTGCCGAATGCTTCCGTTTATATGTCGCAAAGAGATTATCGATTATTTTCAGGAGATTTAACAATCGATTCGGAGGAACCTCAAAACCCGATCCGCGGAGGAGTTCCAAAACTAGGAAAGATTTCAACTGAAATTGATCAGTTCATTGAAGAAGGGTCTTACATTGGCTCACTTGCTCCTGTTTTTACACCTGGACATACACCTGGTTCTATGTCTTTCTTAGACCAGAGAACGAACGCATTAATTGCCGGAGATTCTTTCCAAATGCAAGGAGGGGTTGCGGTATCAGGTCAGTTAAAACCGTTGTTTCCATTTCCCGCTTTTGGGACGTGGAGCAAGGAGCTGTCGCTTAAAAGTGCAGAAAAGCTATATGAATTAAACCCAGCACTTCTTGCTGTTGGGCACGGAAGTCTCCTTTCTCAGCCGCTAAAATTGATGGAAAAAGCAATAAAACAAGCAAAAGTAAAAATGGAAAAAAGGAGATGAAGAGATGTCGCCGAGACAGGGACTAGATTTCAGGAAGGTTATTCAAACAGGTGTAAACTTAGCCAACCGTGAAGGGTTTTATGCCGTTACAATTGCTTCATTAGCCAAGGAATTAGAAGTACGTCCACCGTCTCTATATAATCATATAAAGGGGTTAGAAGAGCTGCGCAAAGAACTGGCTTTAAGTGGACTGCAGCAGCTATATCATCTTCTAAAAAATGCTGTTGAACATGCTTCTGCAGAAGAAGCTGTTTATCAGCTAAGTAAAGCGTATGTTTCATTTGTAAGGGAGTCTCCGGGAATATACGAAGCAACGGCAATGGTAGCACCAAAGATACAAGATGAAGAAGTACAAAAAGCATCTGATAACATTGTGTCTTTAGTATTGAATGTGTTGAAACCGTATCAACTTCCGGAAAATGCAGCTCTTCATGCTGTTAGAGGTCTTCGAAGTATATTACATGGATTTTCTTCTTTGGAGCAGCGAGGGGGATTTGGGATGTCGTTAAGTACCGATGAGACACTAGATTTTTTAATTTGTACGTTTGTATTGGGGCTACATCAATACGAGCAGGCTACATAAACTCTATTAATGCTACTAACCCGTTAATTGAAATTGAAAAAAAAGAGAAAGAATGATAGATTACAAATAAAGACATTTATTCCTATTGTTTTAGGGTTGTTACTGATGGAGCAGGCAAAACCTAAGCTGCAAGGACAGAAAATGTAGTTTCTGTTTGTTGCTGTTTAGGTATTTTTTGTTTTTGTTTAAAATAACTAGCCCTTTTAATTTGTTTTATAAGGGGGAAAATCTTCTGAGAATGGAGAGAAGCAAATATGCTTAATTCAAGAATGATTGTCATATTACGAGAACTAATGTCCATACAGTCTACATTATCAACCGTTACGAGCGAATATTTAGCAACAGTAAATCAAGTATCTTCGCGAACTATTCGAACCGATATAAAACAGCTAGATGACATTTTGTCTCAGTACGGTGCCAAAATTAAATCAGCTCGAGGAACAGGATATGAACTTAGCGTTTTAGATGAAAAACAGTTTCATCAGCTATTAAAAGAACTTTCGGCTAATCAATTATTTGATGCAACCTCTATTCCAACGGTTCCTGATGACCGCGTGCATTATTTAATTAAAAGACTGCTGTTAGCAGACGAATATTTGAAGCTCGAGGATTTAGCAGACGAGTTGTATATTAGCAAATCAACGATTCAAAACGATTTAAGAGACGTCAAAAAACAGCTGTGTAAGTATGATATTCTTTTAGAAAAGCGTCCTAACTATGGCTTGAAAGCTAAAGGGGACGAAATGAAAATGAGATTTTGTATGTCTGAGTATGTATTCAACCGAAAGGATAAAGAAGTAGATATGGTATACAATGAAATATCCATTCTTCCTCAAGAATCAATCTTAACGATTAAAGCCCATATTTTAAATCAAATAAAACGATATAATGTTATGGTTTCAGACATTGGGCTAAACAATTTGATTATTCATTTAGCAATAGCCTGTAAGCGAATCCAAGAAGAAAATTTTGTCTCTTTATATTCAGAAGATTTGCTTGAAATTATGGAGCACAAAGAATATGAAGTAGCAGCTGAAATTGTGCGGGAAATTGAAAAGGCATTCAAAATTTGTTTTCCGAAGTCAGAAACAGCGTATATCGCCATTCATTTGTTAGGTACAAAAATGCTCAACAATAGCAATCATGAAGAAAAAGAAGTGAAGCAGTTTATTGATGCAGATATTTATGAATTAACAGCGGCTATATTGGACGCAATTGAAAAAGAGCTTCATTTAGGAATTAGTGAAGATTCAGAGTTGATTCTTGGCATGAGTTTGCATTTGAAACCAGCTATCAATCGCTATAAATATGGAATGAATCTACGAAACCCCATGCTTGAAGGAATTAAGAGCCATTATCCTCTGGCTTTTGAAGCTGGGATTATAGCTGGGAAGGTTCTAAAAAATCGTCTTGAAATTGATATGCATGAAACGGAAATTGGCTATTTAGCTTTACATATTGGAGGGGCCATTGAACGACGGAAAATTATCAATCAACCTAAGCGCTGTTTGATTGTATGCGCATCAGGAGTAGGGAGCGCCAAGCTATTATCATATAAGCTGCAGGCTACGTTTGGATTAAATCTTACTATTTTAGGAACAACTCAGTATTATAAGCTTCATCAAATGTCGCTGCACTCTTTAGATTTTATTGTTAGTACCATTCCAATTCCAGACCATCTTCCTGTTCCGGTAATAGAAGTAAGTACCATTCTAGGAAACAATGATTTTAAAAAAATTGAATGTTTAATGAAGAATAAACCGCAGCCTTCGTTAGAATACACGAAAAAAGAATTAGTATATTTACAGCAAGAATTCCAAACAAGAGAAGAAGTGCTGCATTTTTTAGGAGAGAAATTAACTCATCTAGGACTAGTTCCTTCTCATTTTATAGAATCCGTTTTTGAAAGAGAAGCTGCATCGCCAACAAGTTTTGGCAATCTAGTAGCGATTCCTCATCCAATGGTTCCTCAAACGGAGACAACGTTTTGGGCAATTTGTACGTTGAAAAAACCGATTATGTGGGAAGGAAACCTTGTACAATTTATTTGCCTTTTAAGTGTAAAAGCGAATAATCAAGGCGATTTACAAAAAATGTACAGCTTGTTAGTCCGCGTTGTGGATGATAAGCAGGTCGTGCAGCGCTTAGTAAAGTGTAAGGATTATGAGGAATTTATAGAGGTGTTTATGAAAAATATTGGATAAAACAAGAAGTCCAGGAGGTGGGCTTCTTGTTATCTGAATGTTCAAATATAATTTTTCCGTTACTAACGGAAAAAGGTTGTGTATAAATGTAAGCGCTTTTATTTTAAGATAAAGCTATCAACAAAACAGATAGCAAAATAAAAAACGGGGGAATGACAAATGAATATTCTATTATGTTGTGCAGCTGGGATGTCTACAAGTTTACTAGTAACAAAAATGGAAAAAAGCGCTCAGGATCAAAGCACGGAGTATAAAATTTGGGCGGTTCCTGGTGACGCTGTTCGCAACCATATTGATCAAGCAGATGTACTTTTATTAGGACCTCAAGTGCGCTACTTATTGCCTCAGCTTAAAAAGCTAGGTGAAGAAAAAGGAGTACCAGTTGACGTAATTAATCCTGTTCACTACGGGACATGTAATGGAGAACAAGTGTTAAAATTTGCGGTTCAACTAGTTTCAAAATAGGAGCGTGGACTACATGAGCAAATTTAATAGTATGCTTGAAAGCAAAGTAATGCCTATCGCCGGAAAAATGGCGGGTCAACGCCATTTACAAGCACTTCGAGACGGTATTGTTCTGACAATGCCGCTCATTATTATCGGTTCAGTCTTTTTAATACTATCGAATTTACCGATACCAGGTTACAACGAATTTATGGCAGGGATTTTCGGAAAAGAATGGGCAACGAAAATGGCCTATCCAGTTGGAGCTACATTCGATATTATGGCGCTGCTTGCTTGTTTTGGGATAGCCTATCGGTTAGCTGAAAAATATGGAGTGGATGCTTTGTCCGCAGGAGCAATTTCACTTGCAGCTTTTTTACTTGCTACTCCGTATAAAGTGTCCTTTCTCCCAAGCGGAGCCAAAGAAGCTATTTTAGTAGACGGCGGAATTCCCACCGCTTTAATGGGAAGTAAAGGGCTCTTTGTAGCGATGATTGTCGCAATTCTTTCTACGGAAATTTACAGATGGTTTATTCAAAAAGACATTGTCATCAAGATGCCTGATGGAGTTCCTCCTGCTGTTGGAAAATCGTTTGCGGCTCTTATTCCTGGCTTTACGGTAATAGCATTTATTTGGATTTTACGTTTGTTAGTAGAACAAACGCATTTTGGAAGTCTGCATAATATTGTTGGAGAATTGCTTGGAAAGCCTTTAGGTGTATTGGGCGGCAGTTTAGGCGGTACGCTAGTTGCCGAGCTTGTTATTATGCTCATGTGGTCTTGTGGACTTCATGGAGCGAATATTGTTGGTGGAATTATGGCTCCGATTTGGTATGGAGCTATGGATGAAAACCGAATTGCATTTGCTAATCATGAAGCATTACCAAATATTTTTACACAGCAGTTCTTTGATATTTGGATCAATATTGGAGGAAGCGGAGCAACGTTAGCTCTAGTTGTTGCTATGATTTTAAAAGCGCGCAGTCAGCAAATGAAGCAGCTTGGTAAATTAGGAATAGGACCAGCTCTTTTTAATATCAATGAGCCTATCATTTTTGGGCTTCCGATGGTGATGAATCCAATGATGCTTATTCCATTTATTATTACACCTCTTGTGACGGTGGTAGCAACCTATATTGCGATGTCGACAGGCTTAGTAGCAAAACCAGCAGGTATTGCAGTTCCTTGGACCATGCCTCCGATTATTTCGGGCTATTTGGCAACAGGAGGGAAGTTATCGGGTGCAGTGATGCAAGCGATTAACATCGGAATCTCTGTTTGTATTTATTATCCTTTCTTTAGAATGTGGGATAAACAAAAATTTGCCGAAGAAAATGGAATAGAGCCTACAGTTGAAGGGGTACCAAGCGATACACAGAAAGATATTGTGTGAGGAGGGATAAAGAATGGAAAGCGTTCAAGAATATATTTTCAAACTAATCTTACACGGTGGCAACGGAAGAAGTTCCGCGATGGAAGCGATAGCGGCTGCTAAAAGCGGAAATTTTTCAGAAGCACGTGAAAAGCTTACACAAGCTGCGGAAGAATTAAACGCAGCTCACCACATCCAAACCTCGTTAATTCAAGGAGAAATTAGAGGGGAAAGTACAGAAATTTCTCTGCTCATGATTCATGCTCAAGATCATTTGATGAATGCGATGACAGTAAAAGAAATGGCTACTGAATTTGTAGATTTATATGAAGCAATCAAAATTTCTGGAGGGATTACATTATGACAAAAGGTATTAAGATTGTAACGATTGGCGGAGGTTCAAGCTATACACCAGAACTAATAGAAGGCTTTATTAAACGATATGATGAACTTCCAGTTCGAGAACTGTGGCTAGTAGACGTAGAAGAAGGAAAAGAAAAATTAGAGATTGTTGGGAATTTAGCAAAGCGAATGGTAAAAAAATCAGGTTTACCAATTGATGTTCATTTAACGTTAGATCGAAGAGAAGCACTAAAAGATGCGGATTTTGTAACGACTCAATTTCGCGTTGGTTTGTTAGATGCACGAGCGAAAGATGAAAGAATACCGCTTAAATACGGGGTGCTCGGTCAAGAGACAAACGGACCAGGCGGATTATTTAAAGGGCTTCGTACAATTCCCGTTATTTTAGATATATGCCGTGACATTGAAGAGTTATGTCCAGAAGCTTGGCTGATTAACTTCACAAATCCTGCGGGCATGGTAACAGAAGCTGTGCTTCGCTATAGTAACATTAAAAAGATTGTAGGACTTTGTAATGTGCCAATCGGAATGGAAATGGGAATTGCTAAACTGCTTGATGTAGACCACTCCCGCATCCGAATTGACTTTGCTGGTTTAAATCACATGGTCTATGGATTAGATGTATATGTAGATGGTGTAAGTGTCAAAGATCAAGTTATTGATTTATTGAGTGATCCAAATAACAGCAGCTTTGTAAAAAATGTAGCGGGACTTGGATGGGAGCCGGAGTTTACAAAAGCGCTGAATGCATTAACTTGTCCATATCACATGTACTATTACAAAACGCGTGAAATGGTAGAAAAAGAGCTTGTTAATTATGAAAAAGGTGAAACGAGAGCAGAAGTGGTAAAACAGTTGGAAAAAGAGCTGTTTGAGCTGTATAAAGATCCTAATTTAGACATTAAACCGCCTCAATTAGAACAGCGCGGCGGCGCCTATTATAGTGATGCAGCCGTTCGGTTGATTACATCAATTTATACGGATAAAGGTGATATTCAACCTGTAAACACAGTGAACAACGGAGCCATTGCAAGCATTCCAGCTGATTCTGCCGTAGAAGTAAGCTGTATTATTACAAAAGATGGTCCGAAACCAATTTCAGTCGGCGACCTTCCTGTATCTGTTCGCGGTCTTGTTCAAACAATTAAGTCATTTGAACGAATTGCAGCTGAAGCAGCAGTGACAGGGGATTACGACAAAGCTATTTTAGCATTAACCATTAATCCGCTTGTGGCGTCTGATAAACTAGCTAAGCAAATTGTAGATGAGATGCTAGAAGCTCATAAAGATTACTTGCCTCAATTTTTTAAGACTGTTCAAGCCTGATATCGAGCTGTTCGAATACAGTATGTATTCGAACAGCTCTTTTTTTCTGTTTGTAGAGCTAGATTTCTGACATCATCAATGTAACAATATAAAATAGAACCAGACAGCAAAGGGTGGCTAGAAATGATTCATTTATTAATTATGATGGTAGAACGAGTCGGAGTTATTGTTATTATAGGTTTCTTGCTGGCACATACAAAAGTTTTTCGGCAATTTCTCCGCAAACAGCAAGGTTATAAAGGAAAAGCTGTACTCATTTTCATTTTTTCTCTTTTTAGTATTATTAGCAACTACACGGGAATTGAAATTCAAGGAACGATTATTCGAAATGAAGATTTATTATTAAAGGTGGATCCATCAAGCTCCATTGCAAATACGCGAATTATGGGTGTGGAAATGGGCGGTCTGCTTGGCGGTCCTTTTGTTGGTTTAGGAGTAGGACTACTTGCTGGTGTTCATCGCTTTATGCTAGGAGGAAGTACGGCGTTTAGTTGTGCAGTTTCATCCGTTTTGGCAGGGGTGTTAACTGGATATATCGGCTATGCATATCGGAAAAAACATCGAACGATTACACCACGCTTTGCTGCACTTGTAGGCATAGCGATGGAAACGCTTCAGATGCTTATTATTTTATTATTTGCTAAACCATTTGATTCGGCATGGACGCTAGTAAGTATTATTGCTATTCCAATGATTATTGTAAACGGCACGGGAAGCTATATCTTCCTATCTATTATCCAGTCTATTTTACGGCAAGAGGAACAAATGAGAGCGCTTCAGACACACAAAGTATTATTAATCGCAGATCAAACTCTTCCTCATTTTCGTCAGGGCCTCACTGCTGAATCGTGTGAAAATGTTGCAAATATTATTCATCGCTTCACAGGTACGGATGCGGTTTCGTTAACTGATACGCACAAGATTTTAGCTCATGTAGGGGAAGGAATCGATCACCACGTTCCTTCGCATAGTTTAATTACTGGACTGTCTCACGAGGTGCTGAAGACAGGAAAAATTATGAAAGCGAAATCTAGAGAACAAATTGATTGTCAGCATAAGGACTGCCCGCTTCATGCCGCTATTGTGATGCCGCTTACTTCTCACGGTACCACCATTGGAACGCTAAAAATGTATTTTAAAGATGCAAGCGGGTTAAGCCGGGTGGAGGAAGAGCTGGCAGAAGGATTGGCTAAACTTTTTTCAACTCAGCTAGAGCTCGGCGAAGCAGAGCTTCGAAGTAAATTGCTAAAAGATGCGGAGATTAAGGCCTTACAGGCACAGGTGAATCCTCACTTTTTATTTAATGCTATTAATACAATCTCGGCGCTGTGCAGACAAGACGTAGAAAAAGCCAGAAAGCTGCTTTTGCAGCTAAGTATTTATTTTCGTTCCAATTTACAAGGTGCAAGGCAGCTGTTGATTCCGTTATCAAAAGAGCTTGATCATGTTCACGCGTACTTATCGCTAGAGCAAGCTAGGTTTCCTAATAAATACGAAATTGACATGTATATTGACCAAGGACTGGACGATGTCTTGCTTCCGCCGTTTATTCTTCAAGTGCTTGTGGAAAATGCCATTCGGCACGCATTTCCGCGTAAACAAAAGCACTGTCGTGTAGAAGTTTATATTGAGGCAAAAGATAAATATGTATATGTAAAGGTAAAAGACAATGGACAAGGCATAGACACAAAAAGAGTGCAAATGCTTGGCAATCAGCCCGTTTTTTCAGAAAAAGGAACAGGGACAGCTCTTTACAATATTAAACAACGTTTGCATGGATTGTTTGGAAAAGAAACAAAGCTGGAGTTTGACGTAACAGAAGGAACAACAGTTTCGTTTGTTATACCAATTGAATTAAAAAGCGAGGGTATGTAATATGCTGCGAGTACTGATAGTAGACGATGAAATATTAGCGCGAGATGAATTAAAATATTTGCTGCATCGAACGAAAGAAGTAGACTTCATTGAAGAAGCTGAGAGTATCGAAGAGGCATTGGATAAAATGATGGATGAAAAGCCGGATTTATTATTCTTAGATATACAATTGTCAGATGACAGCGGTTTTGATATTGCTAAAAGGCTTAAAAAAATGAAAAATCCCCCAGCTATTATATTTGCAACTGCGTACGACCAGTACGCTTTACAAGCCTTCGAAGTAGATGCAATTGATTACATTTTGAAGCCTTTTGATGAAGAGAGAGTGGTGCAGGCCATTCATAAATATAAAAAAATGCGTGTCCCTCATCACGCTGTCAAAGAAGAAGAATCAATCGGAGAGTCTTCGTCTCAAACTGGAAAGTTAGCGATTTCTGTAGATGATTCGATTGTGTTAGTAAATATAGAGGACATCTTGTTTGTAGGATTAATAGAAGGAGAAGTCACTATTCAGACTATAACAGAATCCTATCATACTGCTGATACGCTGGCTATGCTAGAAAAAAAGCTCCCTTCTCAGTCGTTTATTCGTGTGCACCGGGGGTATATCGTCAACGTACATCATATTTCCGAAGTACAGCCATGGTTTAATTCTACGTATAATTTAGTGATGAAAAACGATGAGCGAGTTCCTGTCAGCCGTACATATGCTAAAGAATTGAAGAAACGTTTAGGAATTTAAGAAAAAAGCAGCTTGCGTATGCATTTCAGCAAGCTGTTTTTTGCATTTCAAGGCTCGATTTTTGTAAGTGAGCACAAATATTTGACTCTTTAGTTTGAAAGCGCTTTCTTATGGGTTTTCATTTTATATAATGAAGTCAACAAACAGAGAGAGGTGAAAGAAATGAGTGCTAAAAAAGTGTATGGCTTTTTAACACAAGCATTTATTTTTTCCGTAATTATGTTGATTTCAGATTTTATTGCAGAGCATTTGCCTTTTCCAATGCCCGCTTCAGTCGTTGGGCTTGTGCTGTTATTTCTTGCACTCTGCTTGAAGATTATTAAACTAGAGCAAGTTGAATCACTGGGAACGGCTTTAACTTCTTTGATCGGATTTTTATTTGTGCCAGCAGGTATTTCTGTCATGAATTCATTAGGTGTTATGCAGCAGTACGGCATTCAAATTTGTTTGGTTATCATGGTGGCAACGATTATTCTGTTAGGCGTTACAGGCTTATTTTCACAGCTTATACTTAGCATGACAAAAGATAATAAAGTAAAAGAAGAAAGAAAAGCTGTAGATATGAATGAAAAAACGAAAAAACAAGGCATTGCTTAATATTAATTATAAAGAGACAAGGTGGTTGGAAAGATGAATCCGTATTTTGGAATCGTGGTTTCTTTAGCTGCGTACGGTATTGGAACGTATTTATTTAAAAAGTCAAAAGGGTTTTTCTTATTTACTCCTTTATTTGTGGCAATGGTACTCGGGATTGCTTTTTTGAAAATTGGTCACTTTTCTTATGAGGAATATAGCAGCGGCGGGAAAATTATCAGCTTCTTTTTAGAGCCGGCAACAATTGCTTTTGCCATCCCTTTATATAAGCAAGCCGGTAAATTGAAAAAGTACTGGTGGCAAATTCTTTCTTCGATTGCGGTAGGGTCAGTTTGTTCGGTAGCAATTATTTTTGCGATTGCTAAAGGTATTCATATGGATGAAGTCGTGATGAAATCAATGCTTCCACAAGCAGCTACAACAGCGATTGCGCTGCCATTGTCTCAAGATATTGGAGGGATTCCTGCTATTACTTCCTTTGCTGTTATTTTTAATGCAGTCATCGTATATGCACTGGGCGCTTTATTTTTAAAAGTATTCAAAGTGAAAAATCCAATTTCGAAAGGATTAGCGCTTGGCACTTCTGGACATGCGCTCGGTGTAGCCGTAGGGATTGAAATGGGAGAAGTAGAGGCAGCTATGGCAAGTATTGCGGTCGTTATTGTAGGCGTCGTCACAGTTGCAGTTATTCCAATATTTGTTCAGCTAGTCATGTAATAAAAGCCTGAAGAAGTCAGAAGTTTTCTGATATCTTCAGGCTTTTATTTGTTAATAGACCACTCCAAAATGTCGTGATGCGCAGTTTTGACAGGTTGTATGGTCAAAAAGGCTTTCAGGAATGATAAATTCAAAACAAAATTGACATTGTTTGAATTGACTTTGTCTATAAAACATTGTCTCTAAGAAAATGGCTGTAATATGTTCGGTTATGTGCTTAAAGGAACGCTGGTCTAAAATGGACCATGGAATAGACTGATGCTCTATGTAAATCGCAGAGGAAGTATAGGGCGTATCCCATTGAATGGTTTGATATCCAAACGTAAGGCCATGATGAGTTGCTGATGTAAATATGATCAGATTTTGATGGAATTCTGGTAGAGGTAATTCTAGTTTTTGATCTTTGAGCGATCTCGTTTTGGAATGCAGGTTATACAATTTAATTTGAAAATGAATCCACTGAGTGGCATGAGCGGTTATTGACATGTTTTAACCCTCCAATTCAGAATCTTTCTTTTATCATAATTGATTTCAAAATAAATACATAGCAGGCACAAGGAAGATAACAAAATTTTATATAGATTACTTATAAGGCGCAGGGAAAGGCGATACAGGCACAGCATCCTTTTTTTACCCTTTTTTAAAGCATAGTAATCTTCTACATAAAAGCCGACTTTCAACGAATGACATCAGCGCACTCATACGCTTTAAACAGATTTTAATGTTAGAAGTTATAACAAGGTTCATTTCTTTTAGAGAAGTTTATGAAATAATAAAAAATGTATCTTTTACGGTCTTAATCTATGTTTTGGAGGTTTTTATATGACGAGACAAAAGCTGATATTAATCGGAAACGGAATGGCAGGGATGCGCTGTATTGAAGAAATACTGGTTCATTCCCCAGGTTGTTTTGATATTACTGTTTTTGGAAGTGAGCCTCATGTTAACTATAATCGAATTTTATTATCAACCGTTTTACAAGGGAGCACAAAGCTTGAAGATATCAATATCCATTCTTTTGCATGGTATAAGGAAAATAATATAACCTTATTTAAAGGAGAAAGTGTTATCCACATAGACACAGAGAGAAAAGTAGTAAAAACAGATAAAAACAGAGAGGCGATGTACGACAAGCTTATTATTGCTACTGGTTCAAGCCCATATATGCTCCCCGTTAAAGGATCTGAAAAAGAAGGTGTTCTCGGTTTTCGTACCATCGAAGACTGTCAGAGAATGATTAACATCTCTAAACAATATAAAAAAGCAGCGGTTATTGGAGGAGGTCTGTTAGGGCTGGAAGCTGCTAGAGGACTGTTGAACTTAGGAATGGATGTTCAAGTTATCCATCATTCGGGCTTCTTAATGGAGCGACAGTTAGACAGAGCAGCATCCGCTATGTTAAGAGAAGAATTGGAAAAGCAAGGCATGAGTTTTCTATTAAACAAACATACGGATGAGATTATAGGAAAAAGCCGAGTAGAGGGTATCCGATTTAATGATAACAGCAAAATTGCAGCTGATTTAGTTGTAATGGCTACAGGAGTAAGGCCAAATGTTAATCTAGCTAAAAAAAGCGGAATAGAAACCAATAGAGCAATCATCGTAAATGATTATTTAGAAACGAATATACCCGATATCTATGCAGTAGGTGAATGCGCTGAACATCGAGGGATGACATACGGTCTTGTTGCTCCCCTTTATGAACAAGGAAAGGTCTTAGCGCGACATCTTTGCCAAATAAAAAACGAAGGTTACCATGGGTCCGTGCTTTCCACTCAGTTAAAAATATCAGGAATAGACGTTTACTCAGTCGGAGAGTTTAAGGAAAATCAAGGTGCAAAAGCTATTACGATTTCGAATATGCTAGATGGTATATACAAAAAAGTAGTTTTTCGTGAAGGGAAAATAGTGGGAGCTGTTCTCTTTGGAGATATAAGTGATGCTTTAAAACTATCACAAATGATTAGTGAAAAAAAGGATTTGTCACAAGCGGAAAAAGTACAATTATTTCCTTCTCAGCATGAAAACGAAAGCACGGTAGCTTCTATGCCAATTACAGATATCGTGTGCAACTGTAACGGTGTGACAAAGGGAGCTATTATTGAAGCAGTACAGAAAAATGATTTAACGACAGTAGATGAAATAAAAAGTTGCACGAAAGCTTCTGGTTCATGCGGAGGATGCAAACCCCTTGTAACAGACCTTTTAACATATATTCAAAGCGATGAGTTTGATGAAATTATTGAACAAAAAACCTTTTGTGCGTGTACACATTTATCGGAAGATGAGCTGGTAAGAGAAATGCAGCGATATCAATTTGAGACGGTTCAGCAAGCAAGAGAAATGTTAAGATTTAAAGACCTGAAAGGCTGCTCGTTATGTGAAGGCGGTCTTCATTACTATTTAGATATGATTAATCCTCATTACGAAAACAATCGGCATTCTTTATTTACTACGGAGAATGAACAGGCTGTTCTGCTTCACGACGGGACTTATGCAGTGGTACCGCAAATTCACGGTGGTCTGACAAATGTACAGGAATTAAGGAACATAGCAAGCGTAGCTGAAAGGTACAACATCTCTAATGTTCGTTTAACAAGCGATCAGCGTATTCAACTCATTGGAGTAAAAAAAGAATATCTTCAGTTGGTAAGCGAGGAAATAGATAGAGGACTTCAGCCGCTATATGAACGTACAGTTAAAAATGTATCTGTTTATATAGGAAAAGGAACGTGTATTTGTCAGTATGAACCTGCTCTTGCTTTATCAAATGAATTAGATAAACAGCTTGAATATATAAAGACCCCATGTGATATCAAAATCAGTATTGCTTCTTGTTTTCACATTACAGAGAATGTAACGACAAGTGATATAGGATTAAGAAGAATAGACAGAGGATGGGAAATATATGCTGGCGGAAGCAGCGCAGCAGCCAAAAGCGGTGAGCTGTTTTATGTGGCGGAAACGAACGAAGAAGCAGTAGAAATCAGCTGCTCTTTAATTCAATATTATCGTGAAACGGCGAATTATTTAGAAAGTGTCGGCAGCTGGATCGAGCGGGTAGGAATTGTTCATGTCAGAGAAGTTTTGTTTGAGGTAGATAATCGAGATTATTTAATGAAGCAACTTAGCTCAGAACGCTCTCGTGCAATCACATATTTATTATAGGAAAGAAGGGTGACCTACGATGACTGAGATGCTGTTGAAATATTTTCGTGAGCAGCAAAAGCAAGTTGAAACCGAGCGTATCTATAATACGCAGTGTCCTTACTGCAGCATGCAGTGTAAAATGCAGTTAGTTGAACAAACGCATGTAAAAAGGAAAACGTATAAAACAATTGGAACAGACAATCCTACTTCTCAAGGAAGATTATGTATTAAAGGGATGAATGCGCATCAGCATCCTTTGCATAAAGATCGGATTCAATATCCTTTACTCAAAGTAAACGGAGAGTTTGTAAAGATTTCTTGGAAAGAAGCTCTTCACTATATTAAAGAAAACGTTACAGAGATTCAAGAGAAGAATGGAGCAGATGCACTAGGTGTTTATGGAAGTGCCTCTATTACAAATGAAGAGGCTTATTTATTAGGGAAATTTGCTCGAGTTGCATTAAAAACAAAGTATATTGATTATAATGGACGCTTATGTATGTCAGCTGCTGCTTCTGCTGCTAGCAAAACATTTGGTATGGACCGAGGGTTTACGAATAGCTTGCAAGAGGTTCCGCTTACTGAATGCATTATGCTAGCTGGAACAAATATTGCAGAATGTCAGCCAACGATTATGCCTTATTTTGAAAAAGCAAGAGAAAACGGAGCTTTTATTATTGCTATTGATCCAAGAGAAACAGCTACAACTAAAATAGCAGATTTACATCTGAAACTTAAACCAGGGAGCGACGCAGCATTAGCCAATGGAATTTTGAAGGTTATTATCGAAGAAAATTATCTAGATGAACGATTTCTACAAGAACGTGTTAATGGATTTGAAGAGGTGATGCAATATGTTGCTTCTCTAGAATTTAATGTTATTGAAGAAATAACGGGAGTGCCAGTTGAGGAAATATATCAAGCTGCCCGTATGTTTGGCCAAAGAAAAACGGGAATGATTTTTACTGCTCGAGGGGTAGAACAGCAAACAGACGGAAGTGCTGCAGTGCAAAATTTTTTGAATATTCTACTTTCTGTTGGGAAAATCGGTAAACCTTACTGCGGCTATGGAGCAATCACTGGTCAAGGAAATGGGCAAGGAGCCCGAGAGCATGGCCAAAAAGCGGATCAGCTTCCAGGCTACCGTTCAATCGAAAATCACGAGCACCGCATGTATATAGCAGATGTGTGGAACATAGAAGAGAAAGATCTTCCTAGAAAAGGCGTTTCTGCATATGAGATGATTGAAAAAATTCATGACGGTGAAATTAAAGGGCTGTTTTTAATGTGTTCAAATCCAACAGTTTCAAACCCAAACGCTAATTTTGTTAAGCAGGCTTTTGAAAAACTTGAATTTCTAGTGGTAGCGGATATGTTCGAATCAGAAACAGCAAAATTAGCAAATTTGATCTTACCAGCGTCTTCCTACTTGGAAGATGAAGGAACGATGACCAATGTAGAGGGAAGAGTTACGTTGCGTGAAGCTAGCTTTCCGTGCCGTGGCGAAATCAAACACGACTGGGAAATACTATGTGAAATTGCCAAAGTTTTAGGAAAAGAGGAGCATTTTGCGTTTTCATCAGCCGAAGAAATATTTAATGAACTGCGAATAGCAAGTAAAGGAGGAATTGCGGACTACTCCGGTATTACGTACGAACGATTACGAGAGGAAAAAGGGATTTTATGGCCTTGCAGAAGCTTAACAGATAAAGGAACCGAGCGACTGTTTGAAACACGTTTTGCTCATGGTGATGGAAAAGCGATAATGGTTTCTGTCTCAAACCAAGCCGTTGTTCCTAAAGCAAAAATAACGGAAAAATATCCTCTCTATTTAACAACAGGGAGAGTGATGTCACACTATTTAACGGGTGTACAAACGCGAAAAAGTGCGTCTTTATCTGCTAGAAATTTCGAATCATTTATGGAAATCCACCCTTCAACGGCGAAAAAATATCATATTTCGAATCAAGAATTGGTACAAATTGAATCTTCATATGGAAGCATTGTGGTAAGAAGCAGATTTTCAGATGGCATTCGGCCAGATACGGTATTTGTTCCTTTTCACTGGGCAGATTCTCAAAATGTTAATAACCTTGTTTCTGAGAAATTAGATCCCGCTTGTAAGATGCCTGGGTTTAAAGTAAGTGCTGTGAATATTAGCCCGTCTGTAAAAAGAAATAGCTATTAAAAATGCTGATACAAAAAGCCTCTTCAGAAAAAGAGGCTTTTTGTATGAAATCAGGCAAGGTGCTTTTGGTTAATACGTACATTTTGTTTTTTGAATCCAGAATAATTCAGTAAGAGACAGAATAGGGCAAAAAGCGCTAACAAGGAAAAACCGACCATGTAATCTCCGCTTGTATCTTTTAGAAAGCCTAGCACAATAGGAGGGAAAAACCCGCCTACACCTCCGAATGCTCCTACGATGCCGGTAACAGCTCCAATATTTCCTGTTGAAACAGATGGAACCATTTTGAAAACAGCTCCATTTCCGATGCCAAGAGTAATGGCTGCAAGTAAACAACCTACGCTAAATAGTGAGAAGACGCTTATGGTAAAAGCGATAAATAACCCTATTAGTAGCATTCCAGTAAAGACGAAGGTGAGTACTTTTTTTGCTCCGAATACGTCCGATACATATCCTCCAAGAGGCCGTACAAACGTTGCTAATACAACAAAAACAGCTGTTTTTAGCCCGCTATCTACAGTTGAAGCATTAAATTGATCATGCAAAATGGTAGGAAGATAGATGCTGAACGTGACAAAACCACCAAATGTTAAAAAATAGAAGACAGACAAAAACCAAGTTTCCTTAAATTTTAATACTGATAAAGACTCTTGCAACGTTTTGGGAGACGCGGCAGAAGGATGGTCTGAAGTTCCTACCCATAATAAAAGAGCCATTAAGGCTACCGCAATTGCTAAACTCCAAAACACCCAAGGTAAGCCAAAGGAAGCAAAGATAAGTGGGATACTAAAGCTTGCTACGGCTGACCCTAAGTTGCCCATTCCAGCAATCCCTAAAATAAAGCCTTGCTTTTGAGGTGAATACCATTTAGAGACATATGTAATGGATATAGCAAATGTTGTTCCAGCCATACCGATAAAAAATGCCCAAAAGAGGAGCATGGAGTAAGAGTGCGTAAAGCCTGCACAAATGGTAGGGAGTAAAAGAGCCAGCATAGTCAAAGAATACACTTTTCTTCCCCCGAAGCGATCTGTTAAAATCCCCATTGGAATTCTCATCAGAGACCCTAATAAGACGGGGGTAGCGATTAAGATACTTTTTTCAGCATTGGTTAATGAATACATCACTTGAATATCTGCAGCAATAGGTGCGAAGACAGACCATACTGCAAAAGCAATAATCATGGATAGAGTCGAGATAAGAAGTACAGATAAGGGCTGTTTAGAAAACATTGCTTAAAAACCTCCTTTTTTATATGCAGCGTAAAGCTGTTGCAATATGGTAATTATGATACTACGCTTTCTTTCTTATGTATCATTATGTGTTAGGTTTTCTGCCGTATTTTTGCTGAAGATCAGATGCAGGTAAAAGTGGAAGGATACCCTAGGCGTATACTCTGCACAAGTGCTCACGAAGAAACGGTTAAAAAGCTCTAAAAGAATAGTAAGTAGAAATATTAGCGGAGACTCAAAGAGAAATAGAAAATAGAAGATTAATAGAGTCAGTACCCCAAAATTTGTGCTATCGAATTATAACCAAATAAAAAATAATTCATATTTTATATAGAACACAAATTTTTGAAATAGAAGGTGGAAAAAGTGACAGAAAAGCATCCTCTTTCAGGGTATAAAAAGGATGATAATGGAGTTCTCTGGATATGGAGTTACGTTGGACAGGCTAGAATGAAAATGGGGTATAAAGTAAAAAGTCTACTTCACTATGAGCAATCTTCTTATCAACAAATCAGCATTGTGGATACAAAGTGGTATGGGAAAATGCTGGTGCTAGATGGTACGCCACAAATTTCAACAGGAGAAGGATTTATTTATAATGAAATGATTAGCCATGTTCCGATTATAACGCATTCAAATCCTAAAAAAGTTGCGATGATTGGCGGAGGTGATTGTGGTCCTGCACGGGAGGCAATGAAGTATGACGGAATTCAACAAATTGATGTAGTCGAAATTGATCCAAAAGTTACAGAAATCTGCCACACATGGCTAACTCCGGCTTCTTGTTACGAGGGTGAAACCAGGCTTAATATGATCCATCGCGATGGAATAGATTGGATTCAAGAACAAAAGGGAGTTTATGATGTTCTTATAATTGACCGGCCTGACCCTGTTGGACCAGGAAAAAAACTATTTCAACCAGATTTTTATCAATATGTCTACAACAGCCTTAAGGATGACGGCGTGGTTGTTTTTCAATCAGGATCTCCTTACTATAATACTTCTACGTTACAAGGCACAATTAAAAATTTAAAGGAACTATTTCCGATTGTTCGCACCTATTTAGTGACTATACCTCTTTTCCCTTGTGGGATCTGGAGTTTTACGATTGCTTCGAAAAAAATAGATCCTCTTCAGGCCGATTTGACGAAGTTACAGCATAAACATACTCAATATATCAATCCTGAAATTTTCCGTGCATCATTTGTTTTACCTAAATATATAAAAGAAATAGTAGACGGAAAAGATTCTTAAAAACTAGGTAGCTACGAATGTTTGTTGAAATTCATGAATAATCTCAGAGAATACATTCGTTATAGTAGATCTGTGCTTGCTGCGGAGAGTACGAGATAATTCAATTTGAAACGTATTAAAATTATGGCTGTAACCTAGATAGCCGTTATTGTCCCCTTGTCTGTGAAAGGCAATTGATTCGTTTCCAATAAATTTATTATCAAATATTACATGGATTTTTGGAAACGAATTTTCAGTTTTTTTAGCTAACGCTTGTTGCAACCAATCTTTAACTTCCTTTGAGCAAGATTGTCCATATAAGGTCCCCACTTCAATTGCATAAGGTCCGTAATGTGTATCCTTCATTCCGTGAAAAGATAAATGCAAATAGGGTGTTAGAAGGCGATTGTCATTATCTATTATCTTTAAAGAATTAACAATTTCTTGAATTGTTCTTCTATATTCATGTATTCCTTCATAGTTGGTTTTATTTAGATTTCTATTTAAATCTGCTACAGTTCTTGAAACCGTACTAACAATTCCTGCACATCCAGTTTTCTTTACTAAATTCTCTACAACTTTATCTGTAAATAAATCAGCAGCGGGTGGTTCTGCATGAAGTGCATCGACGTGACAGCTTATAAAACCAGTTCCTTTGTTGTATTTTAAGTAATTTCCATGAATGAATTTTAATGTCATTGATTATTTCTCCTTGTATATTGTTTGAAATCTATCCTCTCTATAATAAATGCAATGAAAATAAAATCGGTGAATTATCACATGAGTTAAATACATACATAAAAAGTTTTTAAAAACGGTGGAAATAAATAGATAAATGTACAAGAGTATTTTATATAGTTACATACTATATGATTAGCTGATTATTGTTATAGGGCATTAAAGTAGCAAAATACGATAGAAAGTTCTAATTAGGAGGCTTTAAAATGGATCCAATGAGAGAAGAGTTAGGGATATTATCTGATAAAGAAATGACGTTGCAAACTCTTAATCTGAATAATATACCGTCTGTTGAATTAGTTGACCCCAAAACCTGTTCATACCCAGTGATAGGGAGGAAGTACGGTCACCATAGCGGAAGAGATATTGTTATGGTAAGTACAAAAGACCAAGCAATATATGAAGGATATGATTATTTTACAAAAATATATGCAATAGACAAAGAATATTATCTAGAAGTGGAAGGGCTGAGCGTAAAAACAGTACAAGTAGTTACCAGTGAACATGTTGTATTTAACGAAATACCCATTCGAACGCAAGCCTTTGGTTGGAAACTGGAGCAGATAAACACCATGGATGTACCGGAAATGTTGATGAGCGTAGCCATTCGAGCGCTTTACGTAACAGGTGCTAAAAGCGGCTTTGTTAAAATGGGGATATTAGAAAATGGAGAGTGTATTGTCACAGATATTAACCCATCAGAAAGCGAATGGATGGAAAATCCATCAAAGCCTGCTGTTCCTTTTAGCATGGGTGCTGATGTTGAGTTTATGTTAAGTTGTGATGGGGAGCTTCTGCCAGCTTCTACTTTCTTTTCTGTTGAAGGTCCAGTAGGTTGTGATGAAAGGCAAATAGAGCAAGATAGCGGTGAGTATGCCTTAGTAGAAGTTAGGCCTGAAAAAGCTAATTCATCCATAGAATTATTTGAGAATATCAAAACATTAATAGAAAAAGCATCTGCACAGGTACCATATGAAAATGTTCATTTCCGAGCAGGCAGCATGCCGTTTTCAGGGTATCAGTGCGGAGGACATATTCATTTTGGCATCCCGCTTTCTTTATCCTTATTAAGAGCTCTTGATCACTACCTTGCTATTCCAGTAGCGCTGATAGAAGAATCTAAGACCGCTAAACTTAGACGGAAAACAAATCATGGGGGTCTTGGACGCTATCGTGAGAAGCCGTATGGATTTGAGTATTTAACGTTAAGCTCTTGGATTATCGACCCTAGAATTACTCTCTCCACTTTGGCTCTTGCTCAGCTAGTTGCTACCCATCATCATGAATTAAAAAGCGAATTTTTATTTCATCCCCTTACGCAGCGTGCCTACTATCAAGGGAATAAAATCTTTCTTAAACGAATGTGGAAAGATATCAAAGAGAATCTTATGAAAACATCTAGCTATCCACAATATCACAATGAACTATCTTTTCTATTTGAAATGATAGAAAAGGAAATTCCTTGTGATGAATCAAAGGATATTCGCGGGAATTGGAATGTAAAGATCTCTAAAGAAATCTATGACCGTGGATATATTATTCAAATCCCCAAAAAGCTCCGTTTAAAATACGGCCTCAAAGAGGGGCAGTCTACGATCGTTAGTGCAGGAAAGGCAATATCAACTGCAACTGTGCATTCTTATCCTTTTTCATTTCGCTATTCAAATATGGTTCAACTTTCTAAATCTCTTCGTGATAAACTATCTCTCCCAAAAGATTGGTGCCCTAAGCTATCAGCCTCAGAAGGCATCATAACTTTAGGTCCTATCATTGGAATTCTCGCTAATCGTCCTTTTGAAAGGCAAACAACTTACTTCCATCATCTATGTCGTTTAGCAAATGAAAAGCGAATGCTTGTCTATGTGTTTGAACCCGAAGATATTGATTGGGAGAAAAAGCTGGTTAAAGGAACAACCATTAACGGTGAAGGGAGCTTTCCTTTTCCTGCTGTCGTTTATGATCGTTATTTTATAGATGGTAGAAAAAATATTTTAATAGATGAAGTAAGAGCAAAGCTTCAGGCGATTTATAAAATTCCTTTTGTTAATTCTTCAAACTTGTTTCAACTTACGGGAGATAAGTGGGCGACATATCAACTTCTTATGAAAGAATATGAAGAATTTCTCCCAGAGTCACGTCTAGTAACAAATCCTGCTGACATTTCAGAAATGCTTGATAGCTATGGAGAAGTTTATTTAAAACCGCTTGGCGGGGCCTTAAGTAAAGGAGTCATGCGCATCGTTCGCCGACCAACCGGCATCTTTTGGTTTGATCTTAATAAAAAGAAGCTGCATCAATTCAGTAATATGGAAGAATTATTTACTTTGCTCTCTCCTTTAATGAAAAACAATCCGTATCTGGTTCAAGAAGGAATTCGCAGAAAGCAGCATAAAGATAAAAATTTAGAAATACGGGTTTATATGCAAAAAAATGAAAAGCAAATTTGGCTCCGAACGGGTATGGTTGCTCGTCTCACCGGGGAAGATGTGCTAACGGAAGATTCGGAAACGAATATGCGCCTCAGTAAAATATTAAACAGCTTATATCCTGATCCAACAGACAGAAGGCTCATTATAAACCAACTAGCTAAAATATCTAAAAATATTGTTGCGACAGTAGAAGAGAAAGTAGGTTCTTTTGGGGAGCTAGCAGTAGATTTATGTATAGATCAGTACGGTTCCATAAAGTTACTCGAAATAAATGCAAAACCAGATAGTCTATTCTCACAAATTAGAGCCTATAAGCTGCGGACTTTGGCTGGGATTCGTCTGCTTAATTATGCGTCTTCATTGGCGGGTTACGAAGAAGAAAAGGAGGATTTAACATGAAGAACTTCACATTAAATGAAATCCTTAAACAAACGGGTGGAGACCTTTGTTATGGATCAGGAAATCCTGTTATTAAACATGCTATAAACTACGCCAAAAAGGATATAGAGGATCATACACTAATCTTTCATTTAGATAGAGAACCAATTAGAGGGAAGTATTGGAAAGAAAATCATTCAATTGTCGTTATAACAGACCAGCCTGAACTGTGCACGAACTTAGAGGGAAATATTATTCTTGTTAAAACAGCTCAATTAGAAGATGCTTATTGGAAATTTGTCGAATACTATCGAGGTCTGTTTGATCTTCCTGTTATTGGTGTTACAGGAACTTGTGGAAAAACGACCACTAAAGAGATGATTCGACAAATATTAATTGAAGATTATAAAGTGAAAGCTACGTGGATGAGTATGAATTCTATGTCTGTAAATCTACATTATTTAACAGGTATTGATGATACGACAGAAGTAGCTGTTTTTGAGATGCCGGTCGCTTATCCAGGCTATCTAAGAGTTGCGTGCCGCTACTTTCAGCCACAAATACGAATCTTATTAAATATAGGTGTGCACCATCTCGCTGATTGTGAAACACCTGAAGAATATATGAAAGCAAAAGCCGAGATTGTAGAAGGCTTAGATCCGAATAGCGGCATTTTGATTTTAAACGCAGATGACCAAAATATTAAGAGAGTGCTTGATGTGAGTCATTTTCAAGGTGTTGTATATATAGGGAAAAATGATGACTCACAATTTCAAGCAAAAGATATAAAATATGCTAATGGAGGAATGGCCTTTACTTTAAAACACCAAAACAAAGAGTACGATGCCTTTATCCCTGGATATGGTGAACACAATGTGTATAATGCACTGGCTGCCATTGCTGCTGTATTTTATGTTGGTGTTGATCTTTCCGTTGCAATACAAAGACTTAGCTTATTTGAACAAGTAGAAGAACATTTGGAATTTAAAAGCGGAATGAACGAATGTACGGTAATTAATGACACATGGAACTCTTCACCTTTATCGATGGCTACAGCTCTTAAAGTTCTTAGTGATATGTCAAAAGAGAAACAATCGATCGCTTTATTAGGTTACATGCCTCAGCTAGGAGAAGGGCCTCATGCTATTAACCAATACGAAGAAATGGGGAAAAAAGCAGCGGAATCAAAAATTGACATTTTAGTTGTAGTAGGAGATGAAGCAAAAGCTATCGGAACAGGAGCATTAAAATGTGGAATGGATCCCAATAAAGTCTATTTTTGTAATACCGGTGATGAAGTACACGATGTTTTAGCTCCGTATTTAAATAAAAATACAATACTTCTATTAAAAGTAACGCATCGTGTGATGAAAAAACCTACTTTTAAACAATTAAGAAATAAACTCATTCCAGATAACGAAGAGTAAAAGGAGGATAGAAATGAAGAAGACTAAACAGCTAAGAGAGTTAATAGAAAGTAAACAGCTAGAGTTTATTATGGAGGCTCACAGTGCGCTATCTGCAAAGATTGTAGAAGAAGCGGGATTTAAGGGGATATGGGCCAGTGGCCTGTCATTATCTGCAGCCCTGGGTGTAAGAGATAATAATGAAGCTTCATGGACACAAGTATTAGACATTTTAGAGTTTATGAGTGACGCAACGTCCGTTCCAATACTTCTTGATGGCGATACAGGCTATGGGAATTTTAATAATGCAAGAAGACTGGTTAAGAAATTGGAGCAACGAGACATTCCAGGAGTATGTATTGAAGATAAATTGTTCCCAAAAACAAACTCATTTATTAAAGGTGAAGCGCAGCCACTTGCAGATATTAATGAATTTTGTGGCAAAATTAAAGCAATGAAAGATAGTCAACAGGATAAAGATTTTGTAGTGGTGTCGCGTGTAGAAGCTTTTATTGCAGGGTGGGGGCTGAAAGAAGCTTTAAAGCGGGCAGAAGCTTATCGCCAAGCAGGAACCGATGCCGTTTTGATTCATAGTAAAAGGTCAGATATGAAAGAAATTGAAGCTTTTATGAAAGAGTGGGGAAACAGGCTTCCAGTTATTATTGTTCCTACTAAATATTATTCGGTTCCAACTGATAAATTTAGAGATTTAGGAATTAGCTTGAGCATTTGGGCCAATCATAACTTAAGATCTTCTATTACAGCTATGCAGAAAACGTCTGCTCAGATTTATTACGATAAAAGTTTGATTAACGTAGAAAAAAATGTCTCTCCGCTTGAGGAAGTTTTCCGTCTTCAAAAAGCTGAAGAGCTCGATATTGCAGAGAAACTTTATTTAAGTTCTTCTAATCATAGCATGAACGCTATGATTCTGGTAAAAGAATCAGCAAATGAAGCTTTAATAACTGAGCAAATAAATCAGTTAAAAAAAGTCGGCGTGACAAATATTATAAAAGTAGATAGTAACAAAGCTATGGAAGATAAGGAATTTCCTAATAAAGGAGAATTACATGATCTTTATACTGCAAGGGATAAGCTAGGAACGGCTACTTTAATAAGTGATAGTAACATCGTGTATAAAACACATGTTTTTGAGGAGTTAATTCATGAAAGTGGCGATATCACTATTGTAGTAGGAGCAGATTACGAGTTAAAAGGGAATCAGACATCTTATGTAACCGCTGAATTTCCCTATTCCAAACAGCTTTATTCCAAAACAGTAGAGTTGATTCAAATGTCTTGCAGTTCAAACTCTAAAAACATTCATGGTGAATTTATTGGCCTTTGGAAAGTTTCAGGAAAAGGCACTGAGATTGTAAAAAAAGCGTTGGAAGAACTGGCGCAGAGAAAAGATTTTGCTCAGCTCACGTTCTCTGATTTCTTTAATTATATTAATCTAATTCATCCAATTGCTGTTAAATATACGATGGGGTCATGGATAGATACCGAAACGTATACAAAGATTCAAAGAGATGGTGGACAACATGATTAGTACATCAGTGTTTGGAACTCAATTAAAAAAACTAGGTTTTCAATTTTATAGCGGGGTTCCTTGTTCCTATCTTAAACATCTTATTAACTATGCTATCAACGAATGTGAATACGTTGCAGCGGCAAACGAAGGAGAAGCGGTAGCGATTGCTGCTGGCGCATCAATCGGTGGTAGCAAAGCGGTTGTTTTAATGCAGAACTCCGGATTAGCAAATGCTGTTTCCCCTTTAACCTCTCTTATTCATCCGTTTAAAATTCCGGTCCTTGGATTTGTCAGTTTTCGCGGAGAACCTGGATTTCCAGATGAACCGCAGCATGAATTAATGGGAGAAATTACTCCTACCCTGCTAAATACGATGAAAATAAAGTGGGAATATTTATCCTTTGATTTTGCGGAAGTTAAAAAACAATTACAGCGGGCTAATCAAGCTGTTGAAAATAATGAAAGCTATTTCTTTATTGTCAAAAAAGGAACGTTTGAGCCAGTTAAGCTTTTAGAAAAATCAATGAAAAAAGTTACTCCTAAAATGAAACGCGAACAGGCAACAACCAACGAGTTACCTTCAAGGTATGAGGCATTACAAGTAGTTAATTCCTTAAAAGACAATGATACTATTCAATTGGCCGCTACAGGAAAAACTGGACGAGAGCTTTACGAAATAGAAGATGCTAGAAATAACTTTTATATGGTTGGATCTATGGGGTGCGTTAGTTCCATTGGTTTGGGCTTAGCTTTGAGCAGAAATGAAAAGAATATCATTACGATTGATGGAGACGGAGCTTTGCTTATGCGTATGGGAAATCTAGCAACCAACGGATACTATTGTCCGGCAAATTTATTACACATTCTTCTAGACAATCAAACCCATGATTCTACAGGGGGCCAACATACGGTCTCTCATAACATTAATTTTGTAGATATTGCTTCTTCCTGTGGGTATCAAAAATCCATTCATGTTCATAACTTAAATGAGTTAGAGACGTATATAAAACAGTGGAAAAATGATAAAAAATTAACGTTTTTATATCTTAAAATAGCGAAAGGCTCTAAAAAGAACCTGGGGCGTCCTGAAATGAAGCCTTATGAAGTGAAAGAAAGATTGCAGGTGTTTTTAGATGATTAAGACAGCTGTTATTCTAGCTGCAGGGATGGGGAGCAGGATTCGCGAAAGAGCTGGAAATCGTCCTAAAGGATTTTTAGTGATTGACGAAAAATCAATTATCGAGCATTCCATTTCGAAATTAGTAGAAGCGGGAATTAAGACGATCTTTATCGGAACAGGTTATATGAAAGAAGAATATGAAAAGTTAATGGTTAAATACCCTCAAATAAAATGTGTTTATAACTCTAGATACGAAACAACGGGAAGTCTTTTTACGCTGTATCAATTTAAAAATTATATTAAAGATGATTTTTTACTATTGGAATCAGATGTGATTTTTGAAAAAAGTGCTTTGCAAACATTAGTAAACCATTCGAGGTCAGATGTAATACTAGCAAGTAAATTGAACGGTGCTGGCGATGAAGTGTATATTGAAGTGGATGAAAATAATAACCTTAAGAATATGTCTAAACAAAAAGAAGAGTTAAATAGTATCTATGCAGAATTAGTTGGTTTAACCAAACTCTCTTATGCTACATTTCAGAGACTTTGTGATGAAGCGCATACCTTGTTTCAGTTAAATCAAGTGATTGATTATGAATATGGTCTCGTTAAAATTTCCGAAAAAACAAATGTGTATATTCATAAACTGGACAATTTGGCGTGGGGTGAAGTGGATGATGAAGATCATTGGGCAAGAGCAACTACTATTGTTTATCCAATTATTAAAGCTCGAGAAGGTATTCAACATGCCGTTAAGAGAAATATACTTCTAAATCCTGGACCGGCAACTACAACAGATACTGTTAAATATGCTCAAATAGTAGAGGACATTTGTCCGAGAGAAAAAGCATTTGGAGAGACGATGGAATTTATCTCTACTGAATTAACAAAATTTGTTGGGAATCCAGATAAATATACTACGGTATTATTCGGCGGATCTGGAACGGCGGCAGTGGAATCGATTTTAAGTTCAGTAATTAATAACGGTACTGTTGTTATTATCAATAATGGTCCATACGGTGAAAGAATGTGTAAAATCGCTGAAATTTATGGGCTGAATTATGTAGAATATAAAAGCTCCGCCCAGCAGGCTATTGATATGAACGACTTAGAAATCTTTATAAAAAAGCTTTCAACGAACGTTTCTTATCTGGCACTTGTTCACTGTGAAACTTCAACAGGGCTTCTTAATGATATTGAACAAATCGGGGAATTTTGTGCAGTGAAAAATATCGAGATGATTGTGGATGCAATGAGTTCATATGCAGCTGTTCCAATTGACATGCAAAAAATGAATATAAGCTATCTGGCGGCAAGTGCAAATAAAAACCTTCAAGCAATGGCAGGTGTGTCGTTTGTTATAGCCAATATAGAACGGTTAGAAAAAACGGAGCAAATGAAGCCACGTAATCTTTATCTTCATTTATATGATCAGTATCGCCATTTCCAAATAAATAAACAAATGCGTTTTACTCCTCCTGTTCAGACTATGTATGCCTTAAAGCAGGCAATTATAGAAACTCAGTGGGAAGGAATTGAGAGACGATATGAGCGCTATTCAAAATCATGGACTACTTTAACTGATGGAATTACTCGGCTTGGGTTAACCTATTTGGTTCCTGAAGCACATCATTCTAAAATTATTACCTCTATCCTTGAGCCTTCTGATGAAAAGTATAATTTTGATATCATGCATGATTTTTTTTATAGACAAGGATTTACTATTTATCCTGGTAAAATTGATAAATTAGAAACTTTTCGAGTAGCAAATATTGGTGATATCACATATAGAGATATAGAAAAATTTCTTCACCTTCTTGAACAATATCTCAAAGCTTTAAAAGGAGAGTGAGAACAATTTGAATCAAAAATTAGCTGTAGCAGTTATGGTTGTAAATCAAGATCATCACGTGCTTCTAGTGAAGAACCCTAGAAGGGGATGGGAATTTCCAGGCGGTTTTATAGAAGTAGGTGAATCGATAAAAGACGCGGGTATACGAGAAGTTAAAGAGGAATCTGGAATTGTTATCGAAGTGACAAACTTTTTAGGAGTAGAACAAGAGGTTAAAAGATCTACTACTGTTATTTTATTAAAGGGAAAAGCGGTTAGCGGGAAAATTTCCGTCTCCAATGAAACGCAGGGTGTGGGATATTTTACGTTAGAGGAAGCAAAAAACATAATTAAATTAGATAACTTTAAAGATAGAATAGATAGATGTCTAAAAGAGACTGAAATACCATTTTTCTATGTTTTAAAAGATACAGGCTCCTTTTACGTATAGGCGGGAGATTTCTGTGTTGTGCTAGAAATGCAGGCTGAACTCGATTAAATAAAAAACTCTCACCGTTAGGCATAACGATGAGAGTTTTTTTATCAGTAAGAGTATCGCTGTTTATTCAGCTGTCGAAATTTCTTCTTCTACATCATGGTCTTCTAAATTAGCATCTAAAAATTCACTTGTTTCCGATAAATTGAGATTTAATTTTGTTTTTTTACAAATTTGGATTGTAACATCTTGAACGGAGACGTCTAAAACATGACCACCTTCTTTTTTATATTCATCAATAAAGTGCAGGTGATAGCCGGGAACACCGATGCCTGACGAATATTCTGGCGTGTAAAAACCTGCTAGTGTTCCATTTACATCAGAAGATGTAAATGTAGGCTGATCAGCAGCCGCATCTACCATAGAAGGATAGGGTTTCTCTTGCTTTGCAACAGTACGGGTTTTTACTTCTTTAAACTTTCCGTCAATGCGAACTGCATAGAATAAATTCGGGCTAGGAATAAGTTCGTTCATTAAATTCTCTAATTGATCGCGATTCATTTCCTTTTCTATGCGGTAAGAGATATCTTGATAAAAGGTTGTCATAATGGCGAAAGGGGTTTTAGCATCTTCACGAATAGGTGCGGCTTTCCCATCAGCAATATGATAAAACTCTCCGTCAAAGGCAATCATTTCACCGTCTAATTGATTAAACGTACCGATGCCGAAATCACCTTTTTTAGCTAAGTCTTTGTAGGTGACAATACCGTCAAACACGCCGTCTAATAAAGCAATCATAGTCGAAGTTTGGTGAATCGTTAATTTTTCTTCATTACTCATCGTGCGTTCTCTCCTTTATGTTTCTCAAATAGGTTTTAAGACCTAATGGTTAAATACCCGATTGGTATGACAACTAACCGAAGGAGAGAAGAAGGTTTTAATTTTCTAAATAAAAAACTTCCCTATTAATTAGGGAAGCAGGGGTGTGCCTATTGCGAATAATACATCTCTGTTTTATTTTTAGGTTTATCATACTTGAGACATAGTAAGTGAAAGTCTTACGTGGCTCTTATTTGGTATGGTTAAAAAGCTTTTGGTAACTAACAATTTTTTGATCTAGCTTTTGACTTAATTTTAAAATCTCGCCGTGAGAATAACTGCTTGTTTTTTTTAGCTAATTGATAAATATCTGATTGTGAGGATCGAATTTCTTTTTCTAACTGAGATTGTTTTATTGAAATCCTCTCCAAGTCAGAATACTTCTATCTTTTATCTAGCAGTATGAAATTCTTTCATTTTTGTAAAATATTTTTCGTTGTGAAAAATATAAAATATATGAAGAATTGCTGACAAGCTTTGTCGAACACTTTTTTTACCTGTTTTCAACAAATATGATATACTAAGGCTAGGAAAAATGACAATCCGGAGCGCACGTTCAGTTATTCTTAACAAGCGAATGAATTCTTAGCTTTGACAAGTTTAACTTGTAAGGTGAAGAAATTCATCACAAAATCTTATTAGATCTGAACCTTGTCAGCCCCTGGATGAGGATTTGTTGAAGACGATTCACTAGAAAAAACCTTCGAGACCGCCAACTCGGAGGTTTTTTTGTGTATGAGAAGTAAAAAAAAGACATAGACTAAGAAAGAAAAAGGTCTTGCACCCATAATTGGCTGTAGTTGATTACACCTTGTCCATTTCTGCAAGGAAGCTGCCTTTTTACTATAGGGAAGTGCCGCCAAACACGATTCCCTAAAGACAATCAGCACACGAGCCTTATGGATGAAGAACCTTTTAGACGATACTTATTGGTGATTACTTATTTTACTACTGGAAAAATAGCAAAATAAGAGCGACTATGGCTCCTAAAAGCTCCACGTAAGCCGTTAGGAGCTGAACATTCTCAGCATCTAGGAAAAATGACTTGAGGATTCGTCTCAGACTATCCACCACCTTTTTCTTCCTTGCATGAATTCCCAAGGGAAAGAAAGGGGACGATAGTGCTTCTTTATTTTAACAAAAGTAGGAAATGATAAGTAGATTTATTTGAGGTATAAATTAAAAAAGCATGTAGAATACATGCTTTTTTAATTTGGGTAAATTTCTTTTATGCGTCCGACTTGTCCATCGCTTAAACGAACTTTGATGCCGTGCGGGTGAAAGCTTGAATTGGTCAGAATGTCTTTGACCGTTCCATGCGTCAGTTTCCCAGAGCGCTGATCTGCTTTTAAAATAATGTCGACTTTAATTCCAGGAGCTACGTCTTTTCTATTTTGTCCGTTCATTATACACCTGTTCTCTTTCGCTGATTATTCGTTTTTTTTGTTTGCTGACTCGTCAGCTTTTTGGTTGCTTGATTGGTGCTGCTGTTCTTAGTTTTACTTAAAGATTGATTTTTCTTATTAGCTAGCTGCTGTTTGATGGCATCTTGAAGACTAATTTTCTTTTTAAGTTGTTCTGTCATAAGGGTTCCTCCTGAATACGTACGTCGTCTGAAAAAGCAAAGAAAGTAGGGGAATAAAAAAGCTGACTATATAGTCAGCTTTTTTTAATTAGAAACAGTGACTTCTTCTACAGGCTGCATGAGTACAGCTTCTTTATCGGGATACGTTTTTTCAATATGATGTTCTCCCCAAGAGCATAATGAATCGAGAATGCTTTTTAAAGACCATCCGTAGTCCGTTAAAGAATATTCTACTCGAGGCGGCATTTCGTTGTACATTTTTCTAACAATAATGCCGTCTGCTTCAAGTTCACGAAGCTGCTGCGTTAATACTTTTTGTGTAACGCGAGGCATAATTCTTTTTAATTCTCCAGGGCGCTTTGTCCCTTTAATTAAGTGGCAAAGAATAACGACTTTCCACTTACCTCCAATGACTTCTAATGCCGCTTCCACTGGAATATTATATTTTTTCACGTTAACAACTCTCCTTGTTCTAGAGATAACGGTCAAATGCATGTTTTCGCATTTTTTCTGATGTTTATCATACCACTATAGAGCAAAATTTTCTAGGTGTAAGCATTTTTTTAGAATGCCCAATAGTTCATGACTTTAGTATTTACGCTTATTGTAACCTCCAGGTACCTATATCACTTGAAAGTGCGTACTTTTTCTTTGGTTTTACATCGCTCATAATAACAATTGTTGATGGCGAGTTAGCGAATATATGAAGGGTACCTTAGCTAATCAGCTGTAAGAGAAGCTATTATAAAGAAGTTATTATAACGAACAGGAGGCGTTAAGAAGTGAACACACTTTCACAAACACAACAAAGTAAAAAAAGCGGTGCTTTACCGCTATTAGCGCTAGCTATTAGCGCCTTTGGAATCGGGACAACAGAGTTTGTTCCAGTAGGTCTATTATCATCGCTTGCAGATGATTTAAATATTTCCATCACATTAGCAGGCTTATTGATTTCAGGATACGCAATGGGAGTTGCATTTGGAGCTCCCGTCTTAACAGCTTTAACAAGTAAAATGAGTAGAAAATCATTGCTAATGCTATTAATGGTTATTTTTATCGTAGGAAACTCAGTAGCGGCTTTATCAACAAGCTTTGGGCTGCTGCTTGTAGCACGAATTATTACTGCATTTTCCCACGGGATTTTCTTTTCCATCGGCGCGACTATCGCTGCTGATTTAGTGCCGGAAGATAAGCGGGCAAGTGCCATTGCTTTAATGTTTACAGGTTTGACAGTAGCGACTGTTACAGGTGTTCCGCTTGGTACATTTATTGGACAAGCTTTCGGTTGGAGAGCAACATTTTGGGGAGTAGCGTTACTTGGGGTTATTGCCATTATTGCAAGTGCTCTTTTAGTGCCTAAAAACTTAAAAGAAGCACCGCCAGCAAAGTTTAGCGATCAATTGAAAATCTTAAAAAACGGGCCGCTTTTATTATCGTTTGCTATTACCGCTCTAGGATATGGCGGAACGTTTGTAGCTTATACGTATTTAGCTCCTATTCTTGAAAAGTTAACAGGATACGCACCAAGCGCAGTTAGCATCTTGCTACTGGTATACGGTGTAGCGGTAGCCATCGGAAACACGATCGGAGGAAAAGCTGCTAATAAAAACCCATTAAAAGCATTATTTTGGATGTTTTTAATTCAAGCAGTTATCTTAATGATTTTATCGTTTACTGCATCGTTTAAAGTAGCAGGAACAGTCACAATTTTTGCCATGGGCTTATTGGCATTTATGAACGTACCTGGACTGCAAGTGCTGGTCGTAAACTTAGCTGAAAAGTATGTCCCTTCAGCAGTAAACGTAGCATCGGCGCTTAATATTGCTGCATTTAACGTTGGAATTGCTATTGGTTCTTTTGTAGGCGGCCTGATTGTTGATTCGATTGGTCTTATTCATACTCCTTGGATTGGAGGGGTTATGGTTTTAGGAGCGGTCTTATTAACGGCATGGAGTCGCTCGATAGAAGCGAAAGCAAAATAAAAAAAGAGATCATCGCTTTTTGCGATGATCTCTTTTTTTATAGATTTCAAGTTATAGGATATATAAGAAATATGTATTAGAGTTATTGATCATCTGTTCTTTATAATAAAATTATCCATTATCTCCTTGGGTGATACAAAGTCGAAAGGAGAAACACAATGAGTGTTGCATTTTTATTCCCAGGACAAGGCGCACAATATGCCGGTATGCTTCATGATATAAAAAATAAATGGGGGTTAGTGACAACGTTTGAAGAAGCAAGTGAGGTTTTAAATGAAGACGTATTATCGTTAGATTCGTCAGAAAAATTAAAATATAATAAAAATGTTCAGATATGTCTTTTTATTGCAGGGGTGGCTGCGGCTAGAGCGTTTAGAAAGGAAGGATACTTACCAGACGTGGTAGGAGGGCATTCAATAGGAGCGTTTGGAGCAGCAGTTACATCTGAAGTGTTATCTTTTAAAGAAGCTCTTCTTTTTATAGAAAAAAGAGGGGGACTAATGGAAAATGCTTATCCTGGTGGTTATGGTATGGGGGTGGTATTGGGACTGCGGGAACACCAGCTTTTCTCTCTTGTACATGAAATATCCACTGATGCAACTCCTGTTTATGTAGCGAATCTAAATGCTCCCGATCAGATAACGATTTCTGGTACGGTAAAAGCAATTAAGAAAGTTCTTGAAGCAGCCTCTAAAAAAGGAGCTAGAAAAACTAAAATGCTTCATGTAACGGTGCCTTCTCACTGTCCTCTCATGGAAGGAGTTTCGAGCGAGTTACGAAAAATAATAACTGAAGTGAAAGGAAAGGATCCGGTGGTTCCTTTTATAGGTAATTGTAAAGCTCGGAAATTATGGAAAGCTGCTGATGTTAAGGAAGATCTGGCAGCGAGTGTTGCTTTGCCTGTTCGTTGGCATGATGCGACGGAAGTTATGTATGAAATGGGTACAAGATTATATATTGAAATGGCTCCAGGAAGAGTACTAACGGATTTGGCTGCTAAGAGCTTCCCGGAAGCAAGGGCTATTTCTGCAGCCGAATCTACGATCAAATCTATGTTGATTTTAATGGAAAAAGAAAAAATATAAGCGCCTTAATTTAGGAATGGAAGAAAGGAGCTAGAACATGAGTGGCATAAAAAAAACTTCAAAATCATGGACAACTCGCCGAGATCAAAAAGCAGCTCGCCTTGCGCGAATAGACCATCTTCTTAAAGGAAAGTTATTAAGTAATGAACACATTATTGAAGCGTTAGAATTGCTTATATCACCCGGAGATAAAGTAGTGCTTGAAGGAGACAATCAAAAGCAAGCATCTTTTTTATCAAAGGCACTGAACGAGGTAAGCGCTGATAAAATAAACGGCCTTCATATGATTATGTCTAGTATTTCACGCCCGGAACATCTCGACATATTCGAAAAAGGAATTGCTGAAAAAATTGATTTTTCGTATGCCGGCGCTCAAAGCCTTCGCGTGTCTCAAATGATTGAAGATGGCGTGTTGAAAATGGGGGAAATTCATACATATCTAGAGCTTTACGGACGTCTTTTCATTGATTTAATTCCCAATATTGCATTAGTCGCTGCCGACAAAGCAGACTCGCAAGGCAACTTATACACGGGAGCAAATACGGAAGAAACGCCGACCATTATTGAAGCAGCAGCATTTAAGGATGGAATTGTCATTGTGCAGGTAAATGAACTTGTCGAAGAACTTCCACGAGTTGATATTCCGGCTTCTTGGATTGATTGTATCGTCGTGGCGGATCAACCTTATCAATTGGAAGCTTTATTTACGCGAGATCCTCGTCATATTACAGAGCTCCAAATTTTAATGGCTATGATGACGATTCGAGGTATCTATGAACGACACAGTGTACAATCATTAAATCACGGTATTGGATTTAATACAGCTGCAATTGAACTTTTGCTGCCTACTTATGGAGAAAAGTTAGGGCTGAAAGGTAAAATATGCAAGCACTGGGCTCTGAACCCTCACCCTACGTTGATTCCAGCTATTGAAAGCGGATGGATTGAGAGCGTACACTGCTTTGGCGGAGAAGTAGGAATGGAACAATACACAGCAGCGCGTCCAGATGTATTTTTCACGGGACGCGACGGCAGCCTGCGTTCAAACCGTGCGATGTGTCAAGTGGCCGGTCAATATGCGGTAGATGCTTTTGTAGGATCAACGTTACAAATAGATGGAGAAGGAAATTCTTCTACCGTCACATCTGGACGTTTGTCAGGGTTTGGCGGAGCGCCTAACATGGGGCATGATCCTAGAGGCCGCCGGCATTCTACGCCTGCTTGGTTGGATATGATAAACGAGCAGCATGAATTAGCAAGAGGAAGAAAGCTAGTTGTTCAAATGGTTGAAACCTTTCAATCAGGAAATGAGCCTGTTTTTGTGGAGTCTTTAGATGCGATAAAGGTAGCGAAACAAGCAAGCTTAGCTACTGCTCCTGTCATGATTTACGGAGACGATGTGACCCATGTCGTGACGGAAGAAGGAATTGCTTATTTATACAAAGCACAAAGCTTGGATGAAAGAAAAGCAGCGCTTGAAGCAATAGCAGGGGTAACGCCTATAGGGCTGCGACACAACCAAAATAAAGTGGAAAAGATGCGCAGAGATGGCTTAGTAGCTTTTCCTGAAGACTTACAGATTCGTCGTACAGAAGCAAAGCGTTCATTATTGGCAGCGAGAAGTGTAGAAGATTTAGTAGAATGGTCGGATGGTCTATATAATCCTCCTGCTAAATTTAGGAGCTGGTAAGGAATATGCGTATTCAGAGTATTCAAGAAAAGCCAAAACCAGCAGTGTTTTATTCACGTCTAATAGCGAAAATGGCAGTTACTGCTCTGGTTGATGAAGCGGTACTTACACCTAAACCTGGGCTTGTAGATGCTGCAACAAATGGGTCTCATCAAGATATGAATATTGATACACTGTTAACCTCTGCTTATGCTTTACAACCGACCTTTTCACAGATTGCTTTATATAGTCAAGAGAAGCAGCCAAGTCAGATGCTAAGGGAAGAAATTGCTCGAATTGGACGCGAAGGCGAACAAATTATGTACGGAGTTACGAATGGTGTTAATACACACAAAGGAGCTATTTGGGCATTAGGCCTACTTGCTTCCGCAACAGCAGTTTGCGGCATTCAAGCATCACCTGCATCCATCGCAGCAGCTGCAGGACAAATTGCTCGTTATGCAGATCGTTTTTGTCCTTTGCATACATCTAATGGACTTCGTGTGAAAAAACAGTATGGCGTAAAAGGAGCGGCTGGAGAGGCGGAGCAAGGATTTCCCCACGTGATTCATATAGGTTTGCCTGCTTTACATAAGGCTCGCAAGCTAGGAATACATGAAACATCAGCACGGATTGATACTTTAGTAACGTTAATGGCCAAGATTGATGATACGTGTATTTTGCATCGTGCTGGTTCGGCTGTGTTGGAGGAGGTTAAAATGGCGGCATCCAGTGTATTAGGAGCTGGAGGAGTATCTACATCACTAGGAAAACAGCGCTTGGAAGCGTTAGATAATATTCTTCTATCAGCTAACGCTTCTCCAGGCGGAAGTGCAGATTTGCTGGCTGCTGTATTATTTTTGGATCGAATATCTTTTTTTGAAGAATCGTATCTGCAGGGAGGAGTGGCTAATGGAAACGTTAGTGTTTAAATACAAAGCTGATCAAAAGTTAACTCAGCGCGCACATGTAGGCGTTGTAGGTTCAGGAGATTTAGAAATCTTAATGAGTCCTTCTGATGAAGAACATGCTCACGTCTCAGTACGAACAGGAAGTGAAGGGTTTAGTGAAACCTGGAAAGCCGTATTAGACCGGTTCTTTAGTGTTCATACGATCCAAGCGAAAATTGTAATTAATGATTTCGGTGCTACGCCTGGTGTAGTCGCATTACGTTTGGCACAGGCTTTGGAGGTGAGTGGAAATGGGAGTGAATAATCAAAGCTTTATTGAGTTAAATGGAAGAGAACGAGCACAGGCAATCTTAGATAAAGACACATTCCGTGAACTGCTCGGCCCTTTTGACGGGATCGAATCGCCTCATTTACCGAAGCAAAATATTGTTCCCCAAAGCGATGATGGTGTCATTATAGCAGGTGGGCTGATAGCAGGGGAGCCAGCCGTTGTCATTTCAATAGAAGGAGGGTTTCAAGGGGGAGGTATTGGTGAAGTATCGGGAGCTAAAATTGCAGGTGCTTTGGAATTAGCTCTTAATAATCACAAGAAAGGCATTCCAGTTAGGCCTGTTTTTCTATTTGATACAGGAGGGGTAAGGCTGCAAGAAGCAAATTATGGGCTTTTATCGATATCTGAAATTGGTGCAGCTGTTATTGCTTTGCGCGAATATACACCTATTGTCGGAGTTATTTCAGGAAACGTAGGCTGCTTTGGAGGCATGTCCATCACTGCTTCACTCTTTAGTTATCTCATTATGACAAAAGAAGCAAGGTTTGGCCTTAACGGCCCGGAAGTGATTGAACAAGAAGCAGGGATTGAAGAGTTTGATGCACGAGACAGAAGCTTAATCTGGAGAACGATTGGCGGTATTCAACGCTATAAAACGGGTTTTGCAGACGCCATGGCACCGGATGATGTCACTGCTATTCAACGAGCAGTTCAAGAGACGTTTCAGAAGAAAGAAAAGGTAACTAGTAAAACAGAACAAGTAGAGTTTTATAGACATTTGCTTAGTAAGGTTGATCCTTCAGAAAAAATGGCTCCTCATCAATTTCAAGAACTGTATCAAGCGACCAGAAATGAACGTATCCCTTCAGCAGTCTCTTACCCGTTGAATGAAGTTCAAGGCAATATGCCAAATAGCCGCGGTCGCGTATGGATCAATGCTTTAATACATGATGAAGAAGCGGATTTTGAGATTCCTTCCGTTCTTTATAAAGACGCATTGCTAGGAAGAGAAAAGGTCCGATATATATCGGTTGTACCTAATCCTTATAATCGTTTTTTACGTGCACGAAAAGGGGAAGTAGGATTAGACGAAGGATGGGCAATTGCCAAGCATGTTCGTGAAGTAATAAAAGAAGATCGAAATCAATCCCCGCGTCCTATAATTGCCATTGTGGATGTACCGAGTCAAGCGTATGGCTATCATGAAGAACTTCTAGGTATTCACTATGCTTGCGGTGCGGCAGTGGATGCTTATGCAGCAGCGCGCTTGGCAGGTCATCCAGTTATTACATTGATTGTCGGAAAAGCGATTTCAGGAGCATTTTTAGCTCATGGATACCAGTCAAATCGGATAGTGGCTTTGAAAGACGAAGGAGTAAATGTCCATGCCATGTCTAAACAGTCTGCAGCACGTATTACCAAAAGAAGCATACAAGAACTTGAAGAAGCTTCAAAGAAAGTTCCGTCCATGGCCTATGACATTGAATCATATGCCTCACTTGGGGCTTTATATGAGCTGATTAGCGGTATTCAATCCGATAAGCCCACAGAGCGCGACGTTCAAACGATTCAAGATATTTTGAGTGGCGCAATAGAAGATGTGCGCAGTGAAGGGGCGTATGATTTAAGCACTCGGCTGCGTAGTGAGGAAGCAAGAAAAGCAGGGCGAAAAGCTTCTTTATTAGTAAGAGATGAGTTGGAAAAACAATGGAATATATAACTCATGATTTGCTTCAATTAAAAGAGGAAGCAAAGCTAATTAGTTATACAGCTATTCCTGAGTGGGTAGAGTGTTCATTAGCGAGAGCCCCGTTTGTAGTTGTAAGGCGTTCTGTTCATCGAGATAGACTGATACCTGTTGGGATAAGGGGAGAACGAAGGAATCAGCGTTTTGGTGCTTTTTTATCTGAGCACGCCATTAAACAAGCAACTAGGCCGGAAGATCTGACTTCACTCTTTCAAAACGGCTATTCTAGAAAAATTCCAGCTATAAGCGCTTTAGAAGAGGTGGCTGTTATTTTAAAAGATTTTGTGTGGGGACCAACCGGCAGTGTAGGGTTCGAGCTTGCCAGCGGTGCAGAAGTTGTAACGACAACCAGTGATTTGGACGTACTCATTCGCCTTTCTTCTTATTTATCGATAGAACAAGCGAAAATGATACTTAGTAAGTTAAAGAGGTGCCCAGTTTCTGTAGATGTACAGGTGGAAACGGAAAAAGGAGCATTTTCTCTAGCTGAATATGCAAAGGGAGAAGAGACGTTGCTTTTGCGTACGGTATATGGACCTACCTTAATAAAATCGAATCAATTAGTATAAGAAACGGAAAAGGAGATATGAACCTTTTCCGTCTCTTCTGTCAATACCAGCTTTTTTCCTGACTTAACAAACGCTTTGCTTCAAAAAAGAATATTTGAATAAACTTTTTTGTGTTAATACGAATGGGTAAAATTTTAGAATCTCCCTGCAGTTCCTTCATTTTTTTACGAACGGCTGTAAAGTCGAAAAACTTAGAAGCATAATTTTCAAACTTTGGATTTGAAAAATCTGTTAATCCAATAGAAGCAAAGTGATTTAGTGAGTGAGTAACAGCTCTTCTTATCCTCTGTTCACAAGCCTTGGTTTCACGATTAATTTCAATGGAAGAAGCGTGAGCTCCTAGTTTTTTCTCAGCAACATTCACAAAAATATTTTTTAAAGAAGGGAAGTGTTTTTCCACACTTTCTCTTTGGTCATACGTATATAAAAACTGTAAAATATCAAGTAAATCTTTTGCACCATTTTCTCCTACAATACCTAACTCGGCTAATAAGAATTTACCTACATCGTATAGATGGGCTTGTTTCGTTACCGGCTGACTAGAAGGGGGGGCGTGATGGGCTGTCGCTAAACTATTCAAGGAGGCTTTAATATCGTCGATTGATTTCTCGAGGGAGATTCGTTCAATTACTTTTCGAATAACCGTTAAGATTTCAATTCGATTAATTGGTTTTGTAATATAGTATTCGATTCCTAATGAATAGGCTTCTCCTATCAATTCTTTAGACTCTACCTGTGAAATCATAATCATTTTTCCTTTAAATGAATCTTTTAAATGACGAATTGTTTCGATTCCATCTCGTCCTGGCATAAGCAAATCAATAAATAAAATATCAATTTGCTTTAAATTTAACATTGAGGCATCTAGAAAGCTTCCGTCGACGACTTCTTCTGCAACTTCTCCTAAATCCTCATCTTCAATCAGCTGACTGAGCGTTGAGCGAATGGCTGAATCATCATCTGTAATACAAAACCGCATAAACTCATCCTTTCTGAATTAGATTACAAAGAGGAATTTGAATGATAAAAATCATCCCGTTATCTCCTCGTTTAGCTTCAATCGTACCTTCAAGTTCTTGAACAATGTCCCTTACATAAGAAAGGCCAATTCCGGTAGAGGGGTTTCCAAATTGATCGTATTTTGAAGTGAAGCCAGGTTCAAAAATAGCTTTTTCGTACTTCAAAGGTACTCCAGGACCATTATCTTGTACATGAAATTCTACATGTTCAGCCCGCCTATGTAGGGATAAAACAATCATTCCCTCATCTTTAATCGCCTCCACGGCGTTTGCTACCAAGTTATTAATAATCGATAAAATGGTGTAAACATGGTAGCTCAAATGTTCCCCAGTTACAGAGGAAAAAAAGGTAATTTGTTTGTAAAGAGAATCGGCATATTTTTTGTTGATGCGTACGATCAGCTCAATGAGTTCTTCTGCTTTCATATAATTTTGGAAACTTTCATTTGAAATTGTTTTAGATAAGCCCGCAAAAATCCGCTGGTTGTCTTTTTTTACTTCGTGAATATCTCCGGCAATGCGAAGCGCTTTCTTACTGAGCGTTTGATTTAGCTCAGAATGATCTTTTTCCTGCTGATGTAATACTCGATATAAATCGTACGAAGCTTTTGTAATTATTTCTGTATTATGAAGGGTCTTTTTTAAATGCACGGTTTCTTCATAAAGGCTTGTAATGAGCATTAGCATGTGCTCATTTTGTTTACGGATTTGACGTTCTCGTGACTGTGATTCATAAATGGTCATCATGTTAAAAAAGCTAAGAACAATGAAGCTGTGAGCAAAAGCAATAATAGCTATGTCGGATAATGAATCGATATGAATTGTTGTGCGTAAAACTATATACTGCGCAGTTAGTTCAACTATATCAGCAGCTATTTCAATGATAAGTCCAATCAACCCAATCACAATCGCACTGTAATTCATGCGGCTTACTTTAAAAATAAAAAATAAAAGTGCATACGTAAAGTAAAAGAAAAACGTAGGGTAATGCATATGTGCAGAAGCTACAAATTGAAAATGATCGAGCATGATATAGTCTAGCGTGATGCGAAATAAAACGACGCTTAAGGCGGTTAATAAGCCGCCAGCTAAAACGGTTTTCCGTTTTAAAAGCAACAAAAAAAAGAAAAACGTAGGGGCTCCAAATGTAATTCGAAATGTTTCATTTAACGGATAAAATTTTAACTCTCCCGCTAAAGGAACAGTAATGAGCATCATCAATAAAATGTACGGATCTTTTTGAATGAAAGATTTAAAATTCAGATAATTTCACCTCCTGAAGTGATTCGTGAATTAGTATACATTGTGACGGCGTCCAGCACAATGGAGAAGAGTGCCAAAGGTAAAAATATAATTTCAAAAAGTTTTGTAGGTTTTTGTATGCTCTCGTAGGTTACATTGTACATTAAAAACGAAAATGAAATCGCGCGTTGTGAAAGCGCTTCAACATAAAGAGGTAGTCAATTAAGTGGTGAGGTGATTTTAATGAAACGAGAAATAGAACAGGACATGACTTACTTAAAGCTGGCTGCAAAAGATCGGTTACATGAGTGGGTGCAACAAATAAAAGAATTTTCTTCAGAAGGAAAAACAGCGGATTACATTCCAGCTCTAAAAGACATGGACTCGTCTCAATTAGGTATTTGTTTGATTGGTGCTGACGGAACAGTCATCCAGTCTGGGGATTACGAATCGGTATTTACTCTTCAAAGTATTTCTAAAGTCATTAGCTTTATAGCAGCTTGCTTATGCTGTGGCATTCCTTATGTACTAGAGAGAGTGGATGTAGAGCCAACTGGAGATGCATTTAACTCTATTATAAGACTGGAAATGCATAAACCAGGAAAACCGTTCAATCCTATGATTAACGCCGGTGCTTTAACGGTTTCATCTTTATTATCTGGGGATACGGCAAAAGAAAAATTAAGCTATTTGTTTGATGTGATAACGCTGCTTACCGGGAAAACACCAATTATTAATGAGACGGTCTTTGAATCAGAATGGCAAACGTCTCATCGAAATCGTGCGCTTGCCTACTACTTAAAAGAAACAAACTACTTACAAGGAGAAGTAGAAGAAGTTCTAGAGGTTTATTTAAAGCAGTGCTCAATCGAAGTAACGACAGAGGATATTGCACTGATTGGGTTAATTCTGTCATTAGACGGATATCATCCAGTATTTCGCAAACAAGTAATTCCCAAAGAAGTAGCTAAATTAACAAAAGCGCTCATGCTTACGTGCGGCATGTATAATGCATCCGGAAAATTTGCGGCATTTGTTGGTATGCCAGCTAAAAGCGGTGTATCGGGAGGAATCATGTCATTGGTGCCTCCTAATACGAAAAAGCAGTCTCCGTTTCCAGACGGATGCGGTATCGGAATTTACAGTCCGGCTATTGATGAGTACGGGAATAGCGTAAAAGGTGTTACGCTGCTAAAAAAAATCGCAAAAGAATGGGATTTAAGTATTTTTTAGTCTAATGTAATTCTTAATTCTTTTCCATAATATAAGCACCAAGCGACTTTGCGCGACTACACTCTGCATAAAAAAGTTCAGCCAATTGGCTGAACTTTTTTATGCGTTTTTCTTTAATTCAGTTTGCGGAGCGCTTTTGGGAAATAATGTTTCTTTTACGCCGTTTGTTGCTGCTTTGGTTTTTGCAGCAAAGATTGGGTTTAAAATAACAACTACGATTAAGTTAGATAATAGTCCCCAGAACCCTTCATAAAGGCCAAATGAATTTCCTGTTGCATGCACCGTAAATGTTATAATCAATCCTACTACTAATCCAGCAATCGTACTTTCTTTCGATTGATTTCTCCAAAACAGGCTGATAACGATAGCCGGGAAAATTTGTACCATACCAGATACCCCTAATAACTGTAGAGAAACAAGTGCTTGAGGGAATAATAAACCAAATAAAAGTGCCAGTCCAATAACAACGAAAACCATAGAACGAGTGACCATTGTTAGTGTTTTACCCTGTACATTTGGATTAATTAAATCTCTAAATATATTATTTGCAAACAAGTTAGACGCTCCGATAGCCATGATAGAACATGGAATTAATGAAGCAAGAGCGATCGTTGCATAAGCTAATCCTTGACCGATACCGCCATATGAATACTGAATTAAGGTTAATAATGCTAATCTAGGATCCGTTGTACCTTGAGGTAATACTTGATAAGCAATAAATCCTAAGAAGATGACTAGAATTAAAACAATATTGTAAAGCGGTAGAAAAATAGCATTTTTACGAAGCGAATCTGCACTTTTAGCAGTGAAAACACCTGTAGCAGCATGGGCCCACATAAATAAAGCTAAAGCAGATACGAGTGATGCTGTAATAAACCATGGAATACCTTTAGGTCCTTGTGTTGGGATTGTTAATAGCTGCGGTGCATCCTTTGCAACATTGTCGATCATGTTACCCCAGCTTCCAAAATGCATAATTGGCAGAGAAACAACCATAAATAACATAATCGCCCATACTAAAATATCTTTAATAATTGCCGTATATGTGGGGCCTTTGATTCCACTGAAAAAGGTATAAAGAGCCACAAGAAAGAATGAAAGAATAACGACAGCTTTTACGTTGATGTAGCCTGTTCCTGCAACACGAAGAGTATCTTGAATACCGCTAAGCTGAAGATCAATATATGGAATAAGCATCAATACACCTACAATGGCGATTAGAGAGGAGAGAAATTTACTACTAAAACGTTCCCTAGCATAATCAGCAAGCGTAGTAAGTTTGTGCTTTTTAGCCACAGTCCAAAGCTTTGGAAGAAAAAAGTATGAAATTAAAAACGCTAAAACAGAGTAAGGAATAGCAAAAAATGCAATGCTTCCTCCTTGATAGGCTGTACTTGTAAGACCTAGGAATGTATAAGCAGTATATAAATCGGCTCCTACTAAAAGCCAGACGAGTAGGCTTCCAAAACGTCTTCCACCTACAGCCCACTCTTCAACTGAGCTTCTAGATGATTTGTCACGTCCCGCTATAAAGCCAATCGCGATAACGACAAGAACAATTGCTGATGTGATTAAAAGTGCGGTTAAATTTCCTTGCATTATTCAATGTCCCCCCAAGATTTTTGTAAACGATAAATAATAAAAGTACATACAGGCGTTAAGAAGACCCATAAAAATAACCATAAATGCAAAAGCGGTAACCCAAAAATAATTGGATGAATGTGATTTACAAAAGGTAAAAAAGCGAATTGAGCAATAAATGGAATGATGAATAAAATAAATATTATGAATTTTCTATTCAATTTTACTCCTCCTACTAAAAATTTATCTAACAATGTTCACTATGATAGCAAGTCTGACATAGTAAAGCAATAAGTTTTTTGAAAATTTAGTTATAATTTATGGAAATTTTTTTAGAAAAACAAAAAAGAGCTTATAACGAGAGTGTATTTGAAACAAATATAGGAGAAAAAGGGAGATAATCTAAACGGATTGCCTTTGAAGCAAAAAGAGAGCGGAAAAGAAAAAAATAGTTTTGTAAAGAAGTTTGTGTTTTTTCGATGAGATAAAGTATATTGCTATTGCATTAGGGGAAGAGGGTTTATATATTCAAATAGAGATTCATGGAAGGCATAAAACAGAGAAAATAAAAAAACTAGACAATAAGTGCTTGTCTAGTTCCACCATTCTGTTAATGGTCCTTTGTCGCCATAAACAGGATCTGTTGTAGGAATAGGTACTTGCGCAATTTCATCAAATACGTGGGGACGATCAGTTTGTTTTCCTGTTCGTAAATTGTAATCCATGCCTTCTGGATAAGCTCCAACCACTTTAAAATCAGCAGTTGACTGCAGACGCATATGGCCTGTGCCCGCAGGAAGTACGAACACATCGCCAGCGTGCACCACGATATTTTCTCCCATATGTCCACCTAGCTTTAAACGGGCAGATCCGCTAATTACACCTAGTGCTTCATGAGAATTGCTGTGGTAATGGTGAAAATCATATATGCCGCCTACCCAGCTGTTTTTCCAGTTGTGAGAATTAAAAATGCTCTCTACTTTCTCTTTCTTACTGATAAATACGTGTTCATACAACAAAACCGGAAGACGAGGGTGATTTGGAATGGTTCCGTCGTCATCAAAATAAAGAACTTTTACATTTGCATAATTCATAAGCATCCCTCTAACAATCTTTTTTCTTAATTTTCCCTGTTTTTTGCTTGCGTAAACAGAGAAGTTTGCTCGAAGTACTTCATTAGTTGCGAAGTGCATGATATGTAGGTTTTAATGTTTTTCAAAAAAAGTTTCCCACTTCAAGTGTCGCTAAGTGGTGGGCAGTTCAGTTTAGTATCTTTTCTTCATATTGTATATAAGTAAAGAGCCTAGTGCAAGAATTCTATAGCTATATAGCTGTTAATTCATGTTTTGTAAATAAGTAATATATATATTAGTATAACTTATGGGAGGGAATCTGTTCGTGAAGTAAAAGAACCAAATAATAAGAAAAGTTAGGATTTCGGCTCATTTTTGTAATGTATAAAAGGTTTTTAGGGATTAAATTCTTAATTTTACGAATAATTTATTATTTTTAGAAAATTAATGTAAGTATTTTTGTGTATTGAGTAATGGTGATCAATGTTATATACTGATAAAAAATATATTCCTATATGTGACTGGCGCAACATGGATGACCATGGGGGAGCATATAGCGTATAAGCCGCGCGCCTGGGCAAACACTTGAGAAAATTTCACAAGTGTTTTTTTATTTTCCTAGGGAAGAGGGGTAGATTTGGATGAGCAATATGCAAAGGAAGATGGGAACATTTGCTTTAACCATGACAGGAATAGGTTCGATTATTGGTTCCGGATGGCTGTTTGGAGCATGGAAAGCAGCTCAAATTGCGGGACCCGCGGCTATTTTTTCATGGGTTATTGGAATGGTGGTTATCTTGACCATTGCCCTATCATATGCTGAACTGGGCGCGATGTTTCCACAAGCAGGGGGGATGGTTAAATACCCTCAGTATTCACACGGATCATTTATTGGGTTTTTGGCTGCTTGGGCTAACTGGATTTCAATAGCTTCAACGATAACAGTGGAAGCTATTGCATCTGTACAATATATGAGTACGTGGCCGTGGAAATGGGCTCGCTGGACTCATGAATTAGTAGACAATGGCATTTTAACGTCCAAGGGGTTGGCAGTTGCGTCTTTGTTATTGTTCGTTTATTTTTTTGTGAACTATTGGACGGTAAATCTCTTTGCCAAAGCCAATTCATTTATTACGATTGTTAAATTAATTATTCCTGGTTTAACGGCAGGGGCTTTATTTTTTGCTGGTTTTCATAGCGGGAACTTTTCAAGTGAGCAGGGGGTAGCACCTTACGGGTGGGCAAGTGTTTTAACTGCAGTGGCAACATCAGGTATTGTGTTTGCTTTTAATGGGTTTCAAAGTCCAGTAAATATGGCAGGAGAAGCAAAATCACCTAATAAATCGATTCCAATAGCTGTAATTGGTTCAATTTTTATTGCTGGAATTGTATACATTATACTGCAAATAGTTTTTATCGGAGCAGTAAGTCCGTCGTCAATTGCTGATGGATGGAATCATTTGAATTTTAATTCTCCTTTTGCTGATTTAGCAATTGCGCTTGGAATTAACTGGCTGACAATTGTGTTATATGCAGACGCATTTGTTTCTCCTTCTGGCACAGGTGCTACATATACAGCCACTACTTCTAGAATGTTATACGGGATGCAACAAAATGGATACTTGCCAAAGATTTTTGGTACTCTTCATCCACTTTATAATGTTCCGCGCCCAGCTATGTGGCTAAATTTAGCAGCTTGCTTTTTGTTTCTCTTTTTATTTAGAGGATGGGGTGTCTTAGCAGAAGTGATTTCAGTTGCAACTCTTATCTCTTATATTATGGGCCCTGTAGCACTGATAACATTAAGAAAAACGGCTTCACATTTTTACCGTCCATTCTATTTAAAAGGGGCATCAATTATTTCACCATGCGGCTTCGTATTTGCTTCCTTAACGCTTTACTGGGCAAGGTGGCCTCTTACAGGTGAAGTGATCTTTATTATGGCAATTGGCCTCCCTGTTTATTTTTATTATCAAGCTAAAAATAAATGGGTTGGCTTTAAAAAAGAGTTTTTAACTGGGGCTTGGATGCTTATCTATTTAGCTTGTATGATTTTTATTTCCTACATAGGAAGCGAAAAATTTGGAGGGAAAAATATTTTGCCTTTCGGATGGGATATGCTAGTGATTGCTTGCGTATCATTAGCTTTTTACTACTGGGGAATTAAAAGTGGCAAATCTAATCGATATATGAAGGAAGCTGAACAAATCAATCAAGAAAGTTTTCAATCTAAATAAAAAACACGAGCGCTGCTCGTGTTTTTTATTTAGAAAAGAAGGAAGTTGTCCTTTGCGAATTTTTCTTCTCTTTTTTGTTTTCTGTAAATAATTCAACAAGTTTTTCGTAAAGCTAAATTTATCAAAATATGCTAGTATAGGTTCATTCATTCTTTTATTCTTATTATGATAGGCATCAATGGAGGTTCTTACTAATGAAAGCAAATTATTGTAAAGATACAAAGGCCGTTCGAACGAGCCGCATTTTCCCTAATGATATTAATAATCACAATACGTTATTTGGTGGAAAGTTAATGAGTGATATTGATATGATTGCGTCCATTTCAGCTTATCGTCACAGTCGTACAGAGTGTGTGACGGCCTCAGCAGACTCCATTCACTTTCTGCATCCGATTACGCCGCAGGATTCTGTATGTTTGGAGTCATATGTATCATGGACAGGTCGTTCATCCATGGAAGTGTTTGTAAAAGTAATTAAAGAAAACCTAAAAACTGGGGAGCGTCAAATTGCAGCCACATCCTTTTTAACTTTTGTGGCAATGGATGATGATGGAAAGCCCCGCGCAGTACCGGAGCTTATTCCAGAGACAGAAGAAGAAAAATACCTTTTTCAAACGGGGGCAGATCGCGCTGCCACGCGTAAACAAGTGCGTAAAAAAAGCAATGAACTAGCCGCAGTATTGGATTTAGGACAGCCTTGGTAATATAAAAAGACTGCAGTGCAAAGCACTGCAGTCTTTTTATATTTGATGAAATCTTCTCTTCTGAACGAGGGGAAGAAATAAAATCATATGAAATTTATTTTCATTCATGGTAAGATGGATTTAATATAATTTTCTAAAAAGTTTAAAAAGTATTAATATTTATAAAGAAAGGTGTTGTGTCTAATGGTAACAGTAGAAGCAGCTGAAAGACAAAACAGCAGCACTGCCCTGCGCCGTGATGTAAAGTTTCTCGGACAATTGTTAGGGAAAGTTCTGGTTCACCAAGGTGGAGAAGAACTGCTCAACAAAGTAGAAAAAATACGCGAAGTGGCAAAATCACTTAGAGAAAATAAAGATGAAGCTATCTATAAAGAAATAAAAAATGAAATCGTTACTCTTGAACAGCCAATGCGCGAGCAGGTTATTCGGGCATTTGCTGTCTATTTTCATTTAGTTAATATCGCAGAGCAAAATCATCGAATTCGTCGCAGACGCGAATATCAGCAGCAAGAAGATTCGATTATGCAGCCGGGTTCATTGGAAAGTGCCGTTGTTTCACTTAAAAATAACGGTGTGGCGCCAGATGTAATTGCTAATTTGCTCCAAACTTTATCCTTGGAGCTTATCATTACAGCTCATCCAACAGAAGCCACTAGACGAAGTGTCCTTGATATTCATAAACGAATGGCTGAGCTTCTGAAAAGCTTGGACAATACAACGTTAACAAAACGTGAACGCATAGAAATTGAAGAAAGACTGTTCAGCGAAGTGTTGATTTTATGGCAAACAAATGAACTGCGAGATCGCAAGCCAACCGTAATGGATGAAGTATCCAATGGATTATATTATTTTGATGAAACGTTATTTGAAGTGCTTCCTCAAATTCATCAAGAATTGGAAAATTCACTGCAGGAGAATTATCCGGAAGAAAATTGGAAGGTACCTAATATTCTTCGATTCGGTTCATGGATTGGGGGAGACCGAGACGGAAACCCAAACGTAACCCCTAAAGTAACATGGCAAACGCTTGTTAAACAAAGGAAGTTAGCTATTCGTAAATATAAGGAATCTCTTACTCAATTGAGACAAAGGCTAAGTCAGTCTACAAAAAGAGTCGCAGTTTCAGATAACCTTATTGCTTCTATTAATCAAGAAATATCGTTATTACCTGAGAATAAGAGATGGAGAATCAAACATGAAGTATATCGCTGTAAGCTTACGATTATGCTTCATAAATTAAATTTAGTTGGAGAATCTGAAGCAGGTTATCAAAGATCTGAAGAGCTTTTACAGGATTTATTTCTTATCAAAGATAGTTTGCAAAAGCACCAGCCTCAAGATTATCAGTTGAAAAGTTTGTGTAAATTAATTCGTCAAGTTGAGCTGTTTGGGTTTCATTTAGCGACGCTTGATATCCGTAATCACAGTGGAGAACACGAAGCGGCGATTAAAGAAATTTTCCATGCTGTTTCTTTAGCTGAAGATTATTCAGCGTTAACAGAAGAGAAAAAAGTTGCGCTATTAGGGAAAGTTCTTCAGGACCCAAGACCTGTGGTATCGTTTGTAGAGAATTACTCTAAAGAAACGCAACAAGTCATTGAAGTATTTAATATGATTCATCGAGCACATAAAGAATTTGGAGAAAGATCCATTGAAGTCTACTTAATCAGTATGACGCAGTCTGCAAGTGATTTGTTAGAAGTCATGGTGCTGGCCAAAGAAGCGGGGATTTATCGCCTTCATGCAGATGGCCGTATTGAAAGTAAGTTAAATATAGCTCCGCTGCTTGAAACGATTGATGATCTCACAGCAGGTCCTGAAATTATGGAACAACTATTTCAATTAGATTTTTATCGAGAGCACTTAAGGAAACAGCAAGATTTGCAGGAAATTATGCTTGGCTACTCAGATGGGAGTAAAGACGGAGGAACGCTTACTGCTAATTGGAAGCTTTACAAAGCGCAGCAGGAAATTCACGATATGGCGAAGAAGTATCAGGTTCGTCTGAAGTTCTTCCATGGCCGAGGCGGCTCACTAGGCCGAGGCGGTGGACCGTTAAACCGAAGCATTTTATCTCAGCCTGTTGAGACGTTAGGAGACGGGGTTAAAATTACAGAGCAAGGAGAAGTTCTTTCTTCTAGATATTCTTTATATGACATTGCTTACCGAAGCCTTGAACAAGCGGTATCGGCTCTTCTTACAGCGGCAGCAAATATTTCTCAAGAAGCTGAACAATGTGATATTCGTACACATGAATGGGAAGAAACAATGGACGAGATTTCAACTGCTTCATTATCTAAGTATCAAGAGCTTGTTTTCAAAGATCCAGATTTTTTAACGTACTTTAAACAAGCTACACCTCTTCCTGAACTGGGGGCTCTAAATATTGGATCACGTCCAATGAGTCGAAAAGGAAGTGATCGCTTTGAAGATTTGCGAGCAATTCCGTGGGTATTTGCATGGACGCAAAGCAGACAGCTACTTCCAGCTTGGTACGCCGCAGGTACTGGATTACAGCATTTGGTAGAGAAAGCTGGAGATATAAAGCTTCTTCAGCAAATGTATAAAGAATGGCCATTCTTCCGCTCGACAGTCGATAATCTGCAAATGGCCTTAACAAAAGCAGATTTAATGGCAGCAAAAGAATATACGGAAATGGTACAAGATCCGGTTATTTCAGAGCGGATTTTTACCGCCATCAAAAAAGAGTATAATCTCACAAAAGAAATGATTCTTCAAATCACGGGTCAAAAAGAATTAATGGATCATCTTCCTACGATTAAAGAATCTATTAAATTACGAAATCCATATGTGGACCCTCTAACATTCTTACAAGTTAAGGTTATTTCCAAGCTGCGTGAAGATGAAGCTGGAACGTTAAATGAAGAACTTTTAAAAGAAGCGTTATTAACAATTAATGGAATTGCAGCAGGTTTACGTAACACAGGTTGATGGATATCAAAAGACACCTCAAAAAAAAAGAGGTGTCTTTTGTTTATTCTTTTCAAATATGACTAAAAAATTATGTTAGAGATACTTACAAAGCAAGAGATTTTTTAGTGGGATATTGATAAAGTAAAAACAAGAGAAATCAGTGGACAGAAAAGCTTTTAGCAGCTGACCGCTTTTTATTCAACATATATGAATACTCTGATAATTGTTCATGTATTGTAATTAAAAAAATAGCGATGACCTCCTATTGTAACTGTAGATGAAGTGTTAAGGTCGCTCTATCTGCAATCATGTAGAAACTTCGCGCGCTTATAGTCTGTTTTACGGAACGAAAAAGCTGCGGAATTAGAAGAACTCCTTCTATTTCTGCGGTTTTTTTTATAAACAAGAAATAAATTTACTTATTGTACGGAGGCGATGCAGATGATTAAAGATTTAGTATTGGCTAAGGAATGGCTGCCTGCAGCTTATTCACATGATTTAACAGATCAGCCCTTGCAAGTAACGATTTTAGAAGAGAGAGTTGCGCTTTTTCGCACAACTACTGCTATTAAAGCATTTAAAGATTTATGTATCCATCGCGGTGCAGCGTTATCTCTTGGAAAAGTAGTAGATGATTGCATCGTGTGCCCTTATCACGGATGGAAATACGATGATGCTGGGGCTTGCGTAAAAATTCCTCAACAGCCGCCGGGAAGAGCTATTCCTTCAAAAGCAAAAGCACAGGTGTATGACTGCGTTGAAAAATACGGAATTATATGGGTAAAGATGAACAGTGAGGCAAGTGATACTCCTCTTCCTCTGTATGACGAATATCTTAACTCTGGATTCAAAACGGTTTGTGCCAATCCTCATACTCTACAGGCAGCAGCTCCTCGTGTCGTAGAAAACTTTCTTGATGTAAGTCATTTGGCTTTTGTTCATGAAGGAAGTCTTGGACACTCTGATTACGCCGAAATTCCTGATTATAAGGTGCACTGGAAAGACAATCGATACGTTTCTGATGAAATCGCTGTGTACGCGGATGCAGATGGTACGGGTAACTTTGCAACTATTTATTATACTTTTGAAATTCTTCGTCCTACTGTTGCAAGGTTGAAAAAAGTAAACTACGAAACGGGTGAAATCTTTTCGATGCTGTTTGCGGTTTTACCTGAGGAAGAAAGAAAGTCTACCGTATTTGCATTGGTTTCTAGAAACTATTCGTTTGATGTACCTGATCAATATTTCCGTGATTTTCAGCAGCTTATTATTGAACAAGATACGAGCATTGTGGAAAGTCAAAAACCGGAAGAGCTCCCGCTTGACTTACAAGCAGAGCTTCATTTGAATCCGGACCGATTGAGTATTGCATATAGAAGATGGCTCGGTGATTTAGGAGTGACCTTTGGAAGTGACATAGGAACAAGGTTAAAAAAAGCTGCTCAATAAAAAGAAGAAAGGAGTCTCCTTTCTTCTTTTTTATGTATGTTCACGGATAAGCTGCTGATAGCTATTAAAAAGGGTAGGATATGTTAAGCGGCTTAGGATGACACAAGAAAGAGTAGCAGACGCTAGTATAGTAAAAACGATAAGCAGTTGGAATTTGACAGCTTGTATTGGATCTGCTCCTCCAATAATCTGACCTGTCATCATGCCGGGAAGCTGAACGAGTCCAATGGTTTTTTGACTTTCTACAGTAGGAATCATGCTAGCTTTGATTGCAACATTTAAAATGTTATGAATAGCTTGTTTGGGAGTGCCGCCGAGCGCCAAAATCAATTGAATTTCTTCTCGTCTTCTATTCACTTCAGCATCTAACCGATTTAAAAATAAATTGGCAAGGATCATTGAATTTCCAATAATCATACCGCTGACCGGAATGATATATCGGGGAGTAGCAGGGATAATATGTAGGCCAAGCATAATGCTTTGGGTCAAGATTTCTACAATAAAAAGAGTAATAAATACGCGTAAAAAGGCCTTGAATCCCTGCTTTTTTTTCTTTATAACGTTTTGGGAAGCGACTGTCAGCATAAGGAATAAAATGAGAATCATAAATGCGGGGTGATCCGCATCAAAAATAAAAGATAAAACATAACCTATCACTAGCAGCTGAACGGCTGCTCGAATACTGGCAATGATAATATCTTTTTCAAGGCCTATACGAAAAGATTTTGATAAAAAAAGAGCAATAAAAACAAACACGATTGTAAAAATCAGTGAAAGTGAACTCATAGAAAGGCTCCTTCAATAAATTGTTTTGTTTCGGCTTTTACAGGGGTATCAAAAAAAGCCTTTGTCTTCGCTTTTTCTATAATCACTCCGTCCATTAAAAGCCAGACTTCCTCTCCTAAACGTTTGGCTTGATCTAGGTTATGGGTCACCCAAATAATCGTTTTATTCTGTTCTTTATGTAAATGAGAAATAAGCTGTTCAATTTCATGAGCAGAAGTGGCATCCAAAGCGGAAGTGATTTCATCTAAAAGTAAAAGGTCAGATCCGTTCGACAGCGTGCGTGCTAATGATAACCTTTGTTTTTGACCGCCGGATAAATCTCTTGCATCCTGCTCTAACAAGTCGGGGGAAAGGCCCGTTAATGAACAGAGTTCTTCAGGCATAATATCCTGTTTGCCGTGCAGTTTTTGAACAAGCAACATATTATCTCGCACTGTTCCGTCAATAACAGGAGCTGATTGAAAAGCGATCCCCACTTTTTTTCGTAAATCAGAAATATTCCATTGGCTAATGTCTTTTCCATATACTTCAATACTTCCTTCATCAGGTGCAGAAAGTAAATTGCACATGGAAAGAAGGGTGCTTTTTCCGGATCCTGATGGTCCTACCATCATGACGAGCGATCCTTGCATCACTGTACCGGATACGCCTTTTAAGACACTATGTTTTTTGTCTTTAAATGTTTTATGAACGTTTGTAAATGCGATGGCAGGTATTGAATTGAACGTGTTCATAGTAACTCCTTTTTCATTCGTTTTGTTTATTGTAGCATAAGCCAAAGTATAAAAAGTTATTGGATGATATAAAAAAGCTGTGAAAAATCACAGCTTTTAAACAGTGGTATTTACTTGTTGGCTGGTTTTTAAGGCATAATCTAAATCTTCAAGAAGATCGTCGATTGCTTCTGTTCCAACGGATAGACGAATGAGTTCCGGCGTCACACCGGAAGCTTTTTGTTCGTCTTCTGATAGCTGCTGATGAGTGGTGCTTGCCGGGTGGATAATGAGTGATTTAGAGTCGCCAATATTGGCTAAATGAGAAAATAACTGAACCGAATCAATTAACTTGTCCGCAGCGTTTTTTCCTCCCTTTACACCGAAGGTTAAAATTGCTCCTTGTCCTTTAGGCAGGTATTTTTGTGCCAAAGAATAGGAAGGGTGAGAAGGAAGCCCCGCATAATTTACCCATTCTACTAATTCATGTTGCTCTAAAAATTTCGCTACCTTTAATGCATTTTCGCTGTGACGCTCTAATCGTAGATGGAGTGTTTCTACGCCTTGAAGGAGTAAAAAGGAATTAAAAGGTGATAAAGCAGCTCCAATATCTCGTAAAAGCTGGACGCGCGCTTTTGTAATATAAGCAGCTTCACCGGCGGCTTCTGTGTATATGAGGCCATGGTAACTTGGATCTGGAGTTGTTAAGTCTGGAAATTTCCCGCTCGCTTCCCAATCAAATTTTCCGCTGTCTACGATAACACCGCCAATTGTTGTCCCATGTCCTCCAAGAAACTTAGTAGCAGAATGAACGACAATATCTGCTCCGAAATCGATAGGACGAAGAAGGTAAGGGCTTGGAACAGTATTGTCAATAATAAGAGGAATTCCATGTTCATGGGCAATGTCTGCAACTGCCTCGATGTCTAGTACATTTCCCTGCGGGTTTCCAACGGACTCAGCATAAATTGCCCTTGTTTTGGAAGTGAGTGCACCTCTAAAATTTTCTGGATTATCGGCGTTTACAAATTTGATGCTAATGCCCAGTTTAGGAAGCGTAGACGAGAAGAGGTTATACGTTCCGCCATATAAACTGCTTGCTGATACAATTTCATCACCTGCTGAAGCGATATTTAAAATGGAAAAGGTAGTAGCTGACTGACCGGAAGCTACTCCAAGAGCGCCTACTCCGCCTTCTAACTCAGCAATTCGCTGTTCAAAAACATCCGTAGTAGGGTTCACAATTCGAGTGTAGATATAGCCTTGTTCACTTAAATTAAATAAAGAAGCAGCGTGTTCGGTATCTTTAAATCCAAACGAGCTTGTTTGATAAATAGGTACGGCACGCGAAAAAGTAGCTGGGTCAAGCTGTTGACCAGAATGGACGGCTTGTGTTTCAGGACGAAATGGTTTCTTGGCAGACATTGAAACTCCTCCTTAAGTATAAAGCATATAAAAAACATAGGAATAATAAACTTTAATCATAATATACAAATTCTATTGAATGATGTCAAATAATAATTATAATATTCAGAAATTATAAGTAAGATTAATACGATAATTCAGCATCAATATATCTCTTTAATTGTTAAAAATACCATAAAAAAATATAAAATGTAAGAAAAATGTCAATTAATTTGTATAATTATGTTAGAATATTAGGTGTTTGAGAGTTTCTTAGAGAGAGTCGATTTTACTAGAAAACTTTCGAAAATGGTAAACGACCGGTCTTAAGAAGCTAATAACAGAACAGAATAAAATAAAAGGAGTTTGATTATGAGTACAGAAGTTAACGTATCTTCCGAAGTCCAAGAGAAAGGAAAGCCTTCTATCTTTGGGTTTATTACAAGTCCGGTTGTACAATTTGAGAAAATGAAAAGCAATCCGGTCATCTGGGGACCTCTTTTCCTTATCCTCATCTTAACAGCTGTAACAACGATTCTATCTGTCTATACTCCTGAGACACAAGAGGCACTGCAACAGCAAAAAGAAGCTGGCATTGAAGTGAATTCAACATTTAGTATGATTGGCGGAACCATTGGAGGAGTTATTGCAGTAGTTGCTACACTGGCATTCACAAGTTTGATTCTGTTTTTAATTGCAAAGTTAGGGGCTGGAAAAACAACTTACCGCCAAATGTTTAGTTTGAATTTGTTCGTTACGTTCATCACAGTAATCGGTCAGCTAATTAATACGGGAGTAGCTGCACTAGCACATACTTCAGCGAATGTGACTTCGTTAAATGGACTAGTTGGTGCTAAAGGTGCTATGGGAGGAGTATTTACTTCCATTGAAATCTTTTCTATCTGGGGACTTATTCTGACAGCAGTAGGACTACAAAAAGTGGCAAATTTATCAAAAGCTGCTTCTATTATTACAGTGATTATTTTATTTATCTTAGGAGCGGCTATTTCAGGAGTTGGAGGAGCTGGTTCAGAAGCGCTTAAAGGAGCAGGGTTGTAAATGAAAAAAGGAATAATTATTACAGCCGTAACAGTAATTATTGTTGCGGTTATTGGAATTAACGTGTATCGTGCACAAAGTGTAAGTGGTAAAGCAGTTGATGTTCAAGTGACAAATGTAAAAGAAAAAAAGTTAAGAAATACAGTTATGGTTCCGGGTACGTTAAAGCTTGCTGATGAGCAATATGTCTATTTTGACGCTGAAAAAGGCGAGGTTGAACGATTTCATGTCACAGAAGGATCTCATGTACAGCAGGGAACTTCTCTTTTAACATACGAAAGCGATGCACTTGATTTAGAGCAAGAACAAAATAAGCTAGAAAAAAAATCGAGTCAGCTGCAAATCGACTCAGTAAGCAAACAAATCTCAAATTTAAATAAAAAACAAAAAGAATTAGAAAAAGAAATGAGTAAGCAAGAAGCGAAAGATCAAATTGACACAGAGCGTACGCAGCTCAACCTCGATTTAGAAACGGCTAAAATTGATTTAGAACGAAACAAACTAGAAGCTAAATCGATTGCTAAAAAGGAACGTAATTTAGATGTAACGAGTGATATTAGCGGAACTGTTTTAGAAGTGGATAAAGAAGCTGTTAATAATACAAGTGAAGTTCAAAAACCGCTTATACATATTGGTAATACCGATGAATACTTAGCTACTGGCGTACTATCTGAGTATGATGCATTAAAAATTAAAATCGGTCAAGCTGTTAAAATTACATCAGATGTGCTGCCTGATAAAGAATGGTCAGGGAGCGTCAAACAAATTGACTATCTACCTCAGCAGCAGGCATCAGCAGAAGCCGGCAATGATGCGGCTAATCAATATCCAGTTGAAGTAAAAGTAGATGACCAAGATATCACGATGATTAAGCCAGGATTTAAGCTTTTGCTTGAGATTGAAACGAGCAGTAAGAAAGCTTCATCTTTGCCGATAAAAGCAGTTGTAAATGAAGACGGAGAAAAATATGTATATGTAGTGAAAGATAAAAAGGCGGTTCGTAAGGAAGTAAATGTAGGAGAAACAACAAACAAATTTATTGAAATCAAAAGTGGCGTTTCTTCTAAAGACAAAGTTATCACAAACCCTACAAAAAACTTAACTGACGGTGCGGAAGTGACGGTTCAATGATTGAGCTTGTAAATATTCATAAAAGTTATCATCTTAGCAAAGAGGAAGTACCGATTTTAAAAGATATTAATTTGAAGATTTATGATGGTGAATTCGTTGCGATTATGGGTCCTTCAGGCTCCGGTAAATCGACGCTAATGAATATTATCGGATGTTTAGACCGTGCGTCTTCAGGTTCCTATTTATTAAATGAACAAGAAATCTCCACTTACAGCGATGAGCAGCTGGCAAAAGTAAGAAACATTCATATCGGTTTTGTTTTTCAGCAATTTCAGCTATTGCCACGTTTAACAGCGGTAGAAAACGTAGAACTTCCAATGGTATACGCCGGTGTAACGCGTAAGGAAAGACGGGCGAGAGCAGAAGCTGCGCTTGAAAAAGTAGGATTGAGTGAGCGGATGAAACATTTGCCGAGCGAGCTATCAGGAGGGCAAAAGCAGCGCGTTGCTATTGCTCGTTCTATTGTTAACAATCCGACGCTTATTTTAGCAGATGAACCAACAGGAGCCCTAGATACAAAAACAAGTGCCGATATTATGGAGCAATTTTCTAAGCTGAATGCAGACGGCACAACGGTTGTAGTCATTACCCATGAACCTGAAGTGGCAGAATACACATCGCGTACAGTTATCGTTCGTGACGGTAAAGTGTTAAGTCATAGCGATAAGGAGAACGATAGCTTATGAGTTTAATAGAAAATATTCGTATGGCTCTCTCCTCGGTTCTTGCTCATAAAATGCGCTCTATTTTGACGATGCTTGGTATTATCATTGGCGTAGCGGCGGTTATTATCGTTGTCGCTATTGGTCAAGGCGGAGAACAAATGATTAAGTCAGAAATAACGGGAGCAAGCAATACAGTTGATGTTTACTATGAGCCTCCCGAAGACGAAATGCAAGCTGATGACCTTTCAATGATGGGTGAGCCCATCTTTACAGAGGATGATATTAAAGCTCTTTCGACTATTCCCGGAGTGAAGAATGTGGTGGCTTCTAGCTCAATGGGAATGGGAATAAGATATAGAGACAAGGAATCTGATACGACTGTTAATGCAATTAATGAAGGGTATATTGAGGTTAATCAGCTGGAAGTTTCCGAAGGAAGAATGTTAGACAGCTCTGACTTTTTGTCAGGTAATCGAGTAGGTGTTATCACAAGCGATATGAAAAAAGAGCTGTTTGATAAAAAAGAAGCTCTTGGACAAGTAGTATGGGTTCAAGGACAGCCTATCAAAATTATTGGGGTGACAAAAAAGCCAACGGGCTTTTTAGCATTTGAAATACCAACCATTTATATTCCGAATAATACGTATAAATCAAGCTTCGGTAAGCTCGACTACACAAACCTTAGCGTTCAAGCAAAAAGCTCTGATCAATTAAATAAAGTAGGCAATGACGCAACGGATTTGTTAAATAATTTGCATGACACGGAAGATGCTTATAAAGTGCAGAACTTAGAAGAAATAGCAGATAGCATTGGAAGTGTAACGCGTATTATGACCACAATTATTGGATCGATTGCAGGCATTTCCCTGCTTGTTGGAGGAATTGGCGTTATGAATATCATGCTGGTTTCTGTAACGGAACGTACAAGAGAAATTGGTATTCGTAAAGCACTGGGAGCATCTAAAAGACAAATTTTAACTCAGTTTTTGATTGAATCCATTACGCTTACGTTAATTGGTGGCTTGCTTGGAATTGGTCTAGGCGCAGGCGGGGCAGCTCTTGTTTCATTATTTGCTGGATGGCCATCATTAATTTCGTGGCAAGTAGTACTTGGAGGAGTGTTGTTCTCGATGACGATTGGTATTGTATTCGGTATGCTTCCTGCAAATAAAGCGGCGAAGCTAGATCCAATTGAAGCATTAAGATATGAATAAAGACATTCATTTGCATGTTTTTATTTCAAACTGACGAAAAGCTTTTCAATCAATTTTGAAAAAGCGGATCATACAACGATCCGCTTTTTCTTATTTATCACTTACTAATATTAATGCGGGCTACGTTGATAATATCGTGTATTTTTTCCACTAAATTAAGCATGAGAAATCCATTTCCTTCAGAGCTTTTTCGATATCCAAGAGGAAGCGTCCTTCTTACAAGTTGAGCATAGATTTCAGCTTCGATTAAAGAGCGTCCAAATTCTTTCTCACATAAATTAATCAATAGTGCTAAAGCTCCTGCAACGTGGGGAGTTGCCATAGAAGTTCCAGAAAGCGTAGCGTACTTACCTTCTAAATAAGTAGAGATAATATCAATGCCAGGTGCTACCAAGTCTACTTCTTCGTTAACATTGGTAAAAGGAGCTAAACTTAGGCTGCTGTCAACAGCTCCGACTTGAATGACTTCATTGTAACTTCCTGGATATGAATATTCAAAGGTTTCTTCGCGGTCATCGCCTTCGTTTCCAGCTGCAACAACGACAGAAACATCTTTATTCACAGCATTTTGAATAGCTTCGTGCAGTTCTGGAACGTCTTGTGGTCCTCCAAGTGACATGGAAATAACTCGTGCTCTTTCATTGTTAGGACCGCGCCATTCGACGGCATAGTTAATAGCGTCAATAATCCATTCGTAATTTCCGGATCCTTCACCGGTAAGTACTTTTAAGCTTAGAATTTTTGCCTTGGGTGCCACTCCTACTACCCCTTCATTATTGAGCCCAGCAGCAATGGTACCAGACACGTGAGTACCGTGCCCATTATTATCTTCAAATACGGAAGAATCTCCATTATGATCCGAAGTGAAATTTCTTCCTCCAATGATACAATCTTTTAAGTCAGGATGATTTGTGTCAACACCAGTATCAATAACTGCAATTACAATACCTTCTCCTTGATTGCTTTCTTCCCAAATAGCAGGCGCTTGAATTAAGCTTACTCCTTTAGGCGTTTCGTTTGTTGAGTCAATAATCGACTCAATGGTATAAGGAATTAATTTGACTTGTAAAGGTTGTTGAGTCATAGTCATCCTCCTTAGAATAAATTTCGTAAAAATGGAAGTTACTTAATTGTAATTCCTAACTATTGCTATAAATTAAACGTTTTTAATACGAATCCTTTCTTTTTGAATACAAAGACTCACAAAAGATGTGAAAAGAGGAAAAAAGACCCTAAAAACAAGCGTAATAGAGATTTTTAATGTTATCTGTGTATTCACTTTTAATGTTTATCTCACACTATACGAGAAAGAATCTCCAAGAAAAATCACATAGGACTGGTTACTTTTGATATAATTACGAACGGTATAACATTCTCAAAATACATGATATTTACAAATATACATCAATTTGCAAATTACGAAAGGGCTGAGGATAGTGTCAACTTTAATGTCTCAATCCGTCATCAAATGTGGAAAGTATGAACTGAACTATGCGGACCGTACGCTCATTATGGGGATTTTAAATGTAAACCCAGATTCATTTTCAGACGGTGGAAAATACTACGATGTAGATAAAGCGGTTGCTCATGCTGAGGAAATGGTAAAGCAAGGGGCAGACATCATTGATATCGGGGGAGAATCAACCCGTCCTGGTTATACAAGAATTAGCGATCAAGAAGAGATTAAACGGATTGTGCCCGTTATTTCTGAAGTGGCTAAGCGAGTAGAGGTGCCAATTTCTGTAGATACATACAAATCGGAAGTGGCCAAGCAGGCGTTAGAAGCAGGAGCACATATTATTAATGATATATGGGGGGCAAAAGCCGATCCTAAAATGGCTCAAGTTGCAGCGGACTATAATGTTCCCATTATTTTAATGCATAACCGCCATGAACCTAATTATACAAATTTGATTACAGATATGATAAGTGATTTAGAAGAAAGCATCTCCATTGCAAAAGCTGCAGGAGTTCGGGACGATCAAATTATTTTAGATCCAGGCGTTGGCTTTGGAAAAACGGCTGCGCATAATGTAGAAGCGATCCAGCATCTAGATCAGCTGACGAATATGGGCTATCCTGTGCTGCTTGCTACTTCTCGTAAAGGATTTATCGGACAAATAGTCGATGCTCCTCCTACGGAAAGAATGGAAGGAACCGCAGCTACTGTATATGCGGGGATTGCACAAGGTGTTCAAATGGTTCGAGTTCATGACGTCTTAGAAATCAAGCGCTTTGTAAAGATGGCGGATGTACTGGTAGGAAAGCATAGGTTTCAGTTTTAATAATCATTAAAGCAGCCGCGCAAGCGCTGCTTTTTTATTTTTCCTTGATTTATCCGGATAGAATACATGCCTTTAGATAAATTTAAGTAATATGAAGGTTGTAAAAATGGAGGGTGAACATGAAGGCAGTAACGTATCAAGGACCTAATCAGGTAAAAGTAGCAGAAGTGGAAGATGCTAAGTTAGAGAAGAAAGATGACATTGTCATTAAAATAACATCAACGGCTATTTGTGGTTCTGACCTGCATTTATATCAAGGAAGCATGCCATTGCCTCACGGTTATATTATTGGTCATGAACCGATGGGAATTGTGGAAGAAGTAGGACCGGATGTTACAAAAGTAAAAAAAGGAGATCGCGTTATTATTCCGTTTAACGTAGCATGCGGACAGTGCGCGTATTGCAAAGATGATTTAACGAGTCAGTGTGACAATTCTAATCCACACTATGATTCTGGGGGCTATTTTGGTTATACTGAAAAATTTGGAAATCATCCAGGAGGTCAAGCTGAATATTTGAAAGTGCCTTTTGGGAATTTTACACCGTTTGTGATTCCAGAGTCGTGTGAATTAGAAGATGAATCGCTTCTTTTTTTATCAGATGTACTTCCAACTGCTTATTGGAGTGTGGAGTATGCGGATGTTAAAAAAGGAGATACCGTTATCGTCCTCGGCTGCGGACCAGTGGGGTTAATGGCTCAAAAGTTTGCTTGGATGAAAGGTGCGAAAAGGGTTATTGCAGTAGATCATGTTTCATACCGAATGCAGCATGCAAAGAAAATGAATGCCGTAGAAACCTTTGATTTTACACAATACCCAGATATGGGGGAGCATTTAAAAGAAATCACAAAAGGCGGAGCTGATGTGGTGATTGACTGTGTAGGTATGGATGGTAAAAAGTCTCCTCTTGAATACATTGAACAAAAATTAAAACTTCAAGGTGGAACGCTCGGACCTATTCAAATTGCTACAAAAGCCGTTCGTAAATGCGGAACCGTCCAAATTACTGGAGTATACGGAAGCAACTATAACAACTTTCCGTTAGGAGCATTTTTTGCTCGAAATGTAACTCTCAAAATGGGGCAAGCTCCTGTCATTCCGGTTATGCCGAAATTATATGATCAAATTGTAAAAGAAGAATTCGATCCAAAAGAAATTATTACTCATAAAGTCGCTTTAGAAGACGCAGCTAATGCCTACAAGATCTTTAATGATCATCAAGATAACTGCATTAAAGTTATCTTAAAACCTTAACCTGTCATTTCTATTAGGTAAAGATTCCTGAGCAGTGAAGCTCGGGAATCTTTTATGTGTTTAAAGTGGAGGGGGGAAATAATTAACAATTGGATGGTTGATTTTACATAATTTAGCTCTATGATAGAAAGAGAAGATATAACGCTTTCATGTTCTGGTTAAAGTGAAAGAGATAGCATCTTGATATTCAACTCTATTGAATCACCGAAATATGGAGGAGAGAATGAATGAAATTAGCATTGCTTCTTGTCATTATTATCGGCGTTGTTGCTCTTGCAGGTACGATCAGTGCTGCAAAGAAGGTAGATGAAGATTACGGGAAATCTAAAAAGAAAAGTATAGTGAATTTATCTATTATTTATGGAGTTGTATTCATAGGGTCAATTGTAGGTGTAGCATGGTATATTGCAGTAAGACCATAAATAAAACGAACACGGAAGTGTTCGTTTTATTTTGATTCTAAGGTTAATTCTCCGCTTGAAACAGCTACATCAATAGAATATTTTCCATTTCCGTACTTTCCTTTTAATACATCCTCTGTTACGGTTGCATTGTTTAACTTAAAGTTATTGCTAATATCACCGCTGCTTACTTTTCCATTCACTTTGAAACCAGCGCTTTTGGGAAGAACCAACACCGCATCCCCAGATCCTACATCTATAGAAACAGACTCTTCTAACTTTTTAAAATCCATATAAAGATCACCAGACCCAATGCGCGCCTGAAGTTTTCCTTTATAGTTTGTTCCTTTAATTTCCCCAGATCCTACAGCAAATTTAGCTGTTTGGGTCTCAATATTATTCAGCTGTAAATCTCCAGAATTAACATCCGTACGAAGAGAGGTGCTGGTCAAGTTTGATATGCTTGCATTTCCAGATCCTACTTTAATCGAAACATCTTTCAGTTGAAGCGTGTGTTGAGGCTGTGGAGCAACTTGAAGATCTCCAGATCCTACCGAAAGTGCAAGGTTATGATGATAATCGTTAGGAATGTAAATTGTCACTTTTGTGTTTGAAAAAATAGAAAGCCATTGAAATGGACTTTTTTTATATGTGACAGCTAGGGTATCTCCATTTTGCTTTACATCCACTTTTCCTTTACCTTCTACTTTTGTTTTAATATCTTGACGTTCCTGCGGAACGACCGTTGTACTAATGCTTGGAGAATCAATTTGAATATGCTGAATATCACTTGATAACGCCGCTTCAGACTTGGACGTCTTGAATGAACGTAAAGACCAAGAAGAAGGTGCAAACGCAGTAGAAAAGAGTACTGCCGTACTACCTATTACTAAAATAAAAGTCAATATTTTTTTCACGTGATAACCCGCTTTCTACATAAATTAATTTTGTTTCTTCTACCATAAAGTGTAAATTGGGAAGATGTTAAATTCAACGAACAACAGGATTATTTTTTTCTACGTCTCAAGTCGTAAAAAATGTAAAAAGAAACGTTCATTTTGAGGAATTAAATGAAAAGGAATAAGGTACTCAAGCATATTCATCAAAAAATCAATTTTATTACTTCAAAAATAGGAAAATAATTGAGTTGAAAGGATGACTAAATTTACTTTTTTTGTTTTATTATGTTATACATAGTTCAAAAGAAGTGATAAATAAATAGAATTTTCATACCAATTTTATTATTCCGAAAAACTTTTAAAGTGTTGATTATTAAAAAAATAAAGGGTAGAATTTGTTCATATCAATTGAATACAGCTAAGATTACGATCTTGTATATTATCAGTAATATGGTCTGATAGTCTCTACCTAGTAACCGTAAAAAACTAGACTACAAGAAAGTTTGGATATAAGCAGTAAAAAGAAGGGCGTATTCTCATAGATACAGTCTTCTTTCAAAGCTCTTATTTTTCATACTTTCTGTTATTGTCAGAATTTATGAAAAGTAAGAGCTTTTTTTGTTTTTTAAATACACACCTGGGAGTGGCTTGCATGTACTTTTTATTAAATTTATTAGGCGTTTTTGTAGTAATGGGTGTTGTCTTTTTATGTTCTCCTAAAAAGAAAGAAATAAAGTGGCGTCCGATTGCTTCACTGCTAGTCGTTGAAGTCCTCATTACTTGGTTTATGTTAGGAACCTCAATCGGAACATGGGTCATTAATAAAATTGCTTCGTTCTTTACATGGCTGATTTCCTGTGCCAACGATGGAATTGCCTTTGCGTTTCCATCTGTAATGGGAAATGAAACGGTTGACTTTTTCTTCAGCGCATTACTACCTATCATCTTTGTCGTAACGTTTTTTGATATTTTATCTTACTTTGGTATTTTAACGTGGATTATTGATAAAGTAGGCTGGGTCATTTCAAAAGTTTCTCGCTTACCTAAATTAGAAAGCTTTTTCGCTATTCAAATGATGTTCTTAGGAAACACGGAAGCATTAGCTGTTATTCGTAACCAACTTTCCGTGTTAAAAGACAACCGTTTGCTTACGTTTGGAATTATGAGTATGAGCAGTATTAGCGGATCTATTATCGGTGCTTATTTAACAATGGTTCCCGCTACGTACGTGTTTACTGCAATTCCACTGAACTGTTTAAATGCGCTTATTTTTGTGAGCTTATTGAATCCAGTTCATGTTACAAAAGAAGAAGATATGATTTATGTACCGCCAAAGTCGGAGAAAAAAGACTTTTTCTCTACAATTTCAAACAGTATGCTAGTCGGAATGAACATGGTTATTGTTATTTTAGCGATGGTTATTGGGTATGTAGCTCTTACATCTGCGCTTAACGGTATTTTAGGTGTTATTGTAGACGGCTTGACTGTACAAAAGATTTTCTCTTATATCTTTAGTCCATTTGCTTTCTTACTAGGGCTAACAGGACATGATGCAATGTACGTAGCTCAGCTGATGGGTATCAAGTTAGCAACAAATGAATTTGTGGCGATGATGGATTTGAAGAAAAATCTAGATACACTTCCACCGCATACGATTGCAGTTGCTACAACATTCTTAACATCTTTTGCTAACTTCAGTACAGTGGGTATGATTTATGGAACGTATAATTCTACGTTGTCAGAAGGTAAATCAACGATTATTGGAAAAAACGTGTGGAAACTGCTTGTGAGCGGTATCGCTGTTTCTTTATTAAGTGCTATGATCGTTGGATTGTTTGTTTGGTAAAAAGTGAAAAAGCTGTGCTTTCGAAGACGAAGGCACAGCTTTTTTCTTGTTTTATCATCTATATTATTTGCAGAAAAACGGTCATGAATATCGACAGTAAAGGGAAATCATACTATTCAAGAAAAATTCATTTTACTTTTGCAGAAAAACATTTTAAATCTAGTGAGCATTATGTTAAGATTACAAAAGGCTGTTTTATTTAAATTTAGAATACCGCATAAATATGTAAGTAAATATGCATAGAAAACAAAGGTTTATTAATTTTTTCTAGGTAATATCTCGTGATAAATAGGTTGAAAGGAAATGTCGTTAACATGATAGAAGGACAACAGCAAACAAATCAATTGAAAAAGACGATGAAAAGCAGACATTTGTTTATGATTTCGCTCGGTGGTGTTATCGGTACAGGTTTCTTTTTAGGGACAGGATACACGATTAGCCAAGCCGGAGCGATTGGAGCTATCCTTTCGTTTATCGTAGGTGGCTTTATTATGTACTTAACAATGCTTTGCTTAGGGGAACTTGCAGTAGCAATGCCAGTTTCCGGTTCGTTTCAGACATATACAACAAAGTTTATTGGTCCGGGCGTTGGTTTCGCTTTTGGATGGTTATATTGGTTGGGCTGGGCTGTAACGGTTGCATTAGAATTTTTGTCAGCCGGTCAGCTTATGCAAAGATGGTTTCCTGATTCTCCTGTATGGATCTGGTGTGCTATATTTGCGCTTTTATTATTTTCATTAAATGCACTGTCAGCGAAAGCGTTTGGTGAAGCGGAGTTTTGGTTTGCCAGCATTAAAGTGTTAGCTATTATTTTATTTATCGTACTTGGTGGAGCTGCTATGTTTGGTTTTCTTCCATTAAGCAATGGAGACAACGCGCCGTTTTTCTCTAACTATACGTCTCACGGCGTGTTCCCTCACGGAATTAGTGCCGTGTTGATTACGATGATTACCGTTAACTTCTCATTCCAAGGTACAGAACTTATTGGTGTAGCTGCTGGGGAAAGTGAAAAACCAGACAAGACTGTACCAAGAGCAATTAAACAAACTGTATGGAGAACGCTTGTATTTTTTGTATTAGCTGTAGCTGTCTTAGCGGGTATGATTCCGCTTGAAAAAGCAGGCGTAGTTGAAAGTCCATTTGTTGTTGTATTCGATCAAATTGGTATCCCATACGCAGCGGATATTATGAACTTTGTTATCTTAACGGCACTGCTATCTGTAGCTAACTCAGGTCTTTATGCAGCAACGCGTATGCTGTATTCATTATCAAAAGATAACATGGCAAGTTCAGCTTTCATGAAAGTAAACAAACGCGGTGTGCCGATGAATGCGCTGCTTTTAACATTAGGTATTGCGCTTTTATCCTTACTTTCAGGATTTTTTGCTCAAGAAACAGTATTTGTATGGCTCATTTCTGCAGCGGGATTAGGTGCACAAATCGGTTGGATTACGATCGCTGCATCACTGCTTGCATTTAGAAAAAGATATATAAATCAGGGAGGGCAAATCGAGGATTTAAAATTTAAAGTCCCTCTTTACCCGGTACTACCTTTAATTGCATTAGTATTAAATACAATTGTATTGGGAAGCATGGCATTTGATGCAGAACAGCGAATGGCACTGTATGTCGGTATTCCACTAGCGCTGCTGTTTTATGCTTATTATCATGCACGTGTAAAAAAGAAAGTTGATTTATCTATCAGCCGTCAAGAAGTACAGCTTAAAGATGATAAAAAAGTAATTTTATAAAAGCAAAAAAGACGCAAAAGCCAGGGGGCTGACCCCAGCTTTTTGCGTCTTTTTTTATAATCAATTTGTTAACTTTGTTTAAAAATAAGTTGACAAATAAAAAGAGATTATTGCAAACTTAAAGCAATGAAAAGAGAAAGGAGGGTGAATATGAGAGCGAGAACAATGGCATATATTTCGTTATTTGCAGCTTTAACAGCTATCGGTGCATTTATAAAAATTCCTATTCCCTACATACCGTTTACTCTTCAAATTGTTCCTGTATATTTAGCCGGAGCGCTGCTAGGACCGCGTTTAGGCTTGTATAGTCAGCTATGCTACATAGGTATTGGATTGATTGGTGTTCCGGTTTTTGCAGAAGGAGGAGGCTTAGGGTATATCTTCAAACCAACATTTGGCTATTTAATGGGCTATGCTGCAGGTGCATTTATGAACGGCTATCTTATTCAAAAATATAACCTAAAGAAACCTTTCGCTGTCTTTTTGGCTAACTTATCTACGTTAGTTATTGTGTACACATTCGGATGTGTCTGGCTTTACGGAGCAATGAAATGGATAATTGAAAAGCCTCTTTCGCTGAGTGATACACTTCTTTTCGGAGCAGTTTTGCCAATGCCTGGAGACCTTTTATTATGTGTTCTATGTTCAATGCTGATTCACCGAATACAGCCCCAATTTAGTCGTTTTTCATCAAAGCGAGTTAATAAAGCAGGAGTGATCAAGACATAGAAAAAAGGAGAGAAGAGAAAATGGGCAAAGCTTATTTTATTACGGGAACCGGAACTGATATTGGCAAAACACTGGTGACAAGCATTTTGTACAAATTACTTTGTCGTATGGGAATAAAAACGACAATTTGCAAACCATTTCAAACCGGCTACCAAGACGAAATTGGAGGTTATCCAGATATTCACTGGTTTGAAACAAGAATCGGAGTAGCAAATACAGGTATTTATCAGTTAAAGCCCGAGACGTCTCCTCATTTAGCTATTGCATTAAGTAAAAAGCAGGTAGAACCTTCCAAAGTATTAAAACGTATTGACGAATTAAAAAAGCGGTTTGATGTTGTGCTCGTGGAAGGAGCGGGTGGCCTTGCTGTACCTTTAATTGAAGAGAAAACAACGTTTTATATGACAAAAGATTTGATTATAGATGCACAAATGCCGGTTATTGCTGTTGGAACAACAGGACTAGGAGCTATTCACGATGCGCTTTCTACCTTTTCATATGCAAGTGAGCATCATCTTAAAATCAAAGGACTCATTTTTAATCGTTTTAATCACAGCAGTATTATTCATAAAGACAATGTTCGAACGATTGAAAAGCTTCTTCAAGTACGATCTTTAATAACCGTTCCTGTATTCAAACATATCGACGAAGAATTAGATGCATATATTGAGAAAATAATGAGGCAAAACAATGTCATTCAACATATTCAGGAGGTGTTTGACTGTGCCGTATCAAAAAGCTGAGCTGGAAAAATGGGATAAAGAATATGTATGGCATCCGTTTACACAAATGAAGGCTTATCGTCAATCAAATCCCCTTATCATTGAAAGAGGAGAGGGCAGCTATTTGTATGATGTAGAGGGAAACAAATATTTAGATGGATACGCTTCGCTATGGGTGAACGTACATGGCCATAATGATCCGGAATTAAATACAGCTTTACATATACAAGTAGAAAAATTAGCACATTCTACGCTGCTTGGATCTGCCAATGTTCCATCCATTTTGTTAGCCAAAAAGCTAGCGGAAATTACCCCTGGAAGCTTATCGAAAGTCTTCTATTCTGATACGGGATCCGCTGCTGTCGAAATTGCGTTAAAAATTGCCTATCAATACTGGCAAAATCTTGACTCCGTAAAGTACAGAAACAAAAGTAAATTTATATCACTTGATGAGGCATATCACGGAGATACAATCGGGGCAGTCAGTGTGGGAGGCATGGATTTATTTCATCGAATCTTTAAGCCCTTGTTGTTTGAACGAATTCCCACACCTTCTCCCTATACCTACCGCATGGAAGGATTCGAAACGGAAGAGAAAGCTTCAGCTCACTGTATTCAACGGCTAGAGAAGCTATTACAGAACCAAGGAGAAGAAGTAGCCGGCTTGATTATTGAACCGCTTGTGCAAGGAGCAGCGGGTATTATTACACATCCTCCTGGTTTTTTAAAACAAGTGGAGCGTCTGTGCAAAGCTTACGGCGTATTGCTTATTTGTGACGAAGTAGCCGTGGGATTTGGACGAACAGGAACGCTGTTTGCATGTGAACAAGAAGGTGTGATACCGGATATCATGTGTGTAGGAAAAGGGATAACAGGAGGATATATGCCGCTTGCTGCTACGTTAACGAGCGGGAAGATATTTAATGCTTTTTTAGCTCATCCGGATGAAAATAAAACGTTTTTTCATGGTCATACGTATACGGGAAATCAATTGGCCTGCGCAGTAGCGCTTAAAAATATTGAACTGATAGAAGAGAGAGAGTTAATCCATAGTATAAAAGAAAAGGAAAAAGTTTTTAAACACTATCTATTAAAGCTTTACGAGCTACCTAATGTAGGAGACGTTAGACAAAGAGGCTTAATGGCAGGAATCGAAATTGTGAAAGACCGTCAAACAAAATCTGTTTTTGAAGATAAAAAAGTGATCGGAGACGTTATTTTAGCCGCTCGCCAAAAAGGTTTAATTATTAGGGAGCTAGGGCCTGTGATTACAATGATGCCTATTCTTTCAATGACGAATGAAGAGTTAAAAAGAATGGTTGAAATTGTATACGAATCCATTAAAGAAGTAATCGCATGCTATAAAGTGAGCTAAATAAAAAGAGGCTGGGATAAAAGTATTTTATTTAGTTGAAGGAAGATCCGAACGATGAATCGTTCGGATCTTTTCATTGTTATGGTGAACATGGATTTAATCTATTTAGTTGCTTCTAGCTGTTGATTGGATTGATTTCGTTATGTCTCAATCTCTTTTTTCTATTAATAAATATTTTTAATACTCGATAGACGAAGTGATCGTACGTGCTGATTTTCATCTTTTAATAAAAGAGTTTGTTCAAGCAGGTTTAAGTTTTGAATATAACCTTTTACCGTTTGGACAAAACCGTTGTTTTGATAGTTAATAGTTAGTAATTTATTCGTTTTTAGCGCTTTTAAAATCATACCTATTTTCTCCCTTCTTATATCGTAGCGGACGAAAAACTACAAAATAACGAAGAAGCATCGGAGGCGTGTATTATTTATAAACATTACTCTGTATTTTATAAATGCTCTCCTGCTACTAATAGTAGAGGATGATAATGAAAAATAGATGAAAGGTAGAAGAATAAAGTTTGATTTATTACAATCAACTAACTTTTCCTTTACAAATACCTATTTCAAATTTCTTTTTAGTGATAAAATACTGTTAGTGAAATAACTACTTCTCTTCATTAAAAGGTAAGAATGGATTATATCGATAGAGTTTTAGTTCTCTATTTCTAGTAATGAAACAAGAGATAGAGAAATAAACTAAAAAAAATCAATCAAGGAGTTTTTTTATGGATCAGAGTTTTATTTTAAATCTGTTAGAAATTTTACTGATTAATATTGTACTGAGCGGTGATAACGCAGTTGTGATTGCTTTAGCTTGCCGGAATCTTCCGGACGAGCATCGAAACAAAGCGGTTGTTTTCGGTACATTAGGAGCGGTTGTATTACGTGTAGGGCTAACGTTTGTCGCTGTATATTTATTAACAATCCCATTTTTAAATTTCATCGGAGGTCTGCTTCTTCTATGGATTGCCATTAGTCTTTTAAAAGGTGAAGATGACGGAGATATTAAAGCGAATTCAACTCTAGCAGGTGCTATTAAAACAATTATTATAGCCGATCTGGTTATGAGTTTAGATAACGTAGTAGCGGTTGCAGGTGCGGCTAACGGTAATATTCTACTTATTATCCTTGGTCTTGTTATCAGCATTCCGTTAATCATTTGGGGAAGTCAGCTTTTAATGAAAATAATGGAAAAATTCCCGATTATCATCATTGCCGGAGCAGCGCTTCTTGGCTATACTGCTGGTGAAATGATCTTTAAAGATAAAGCGGTGGGACACGTATTAGAAGGATTTAATCCACATTTGCATACGATTGTTCCTATTGTGTTAGCTATTTTAGTTGTTGTTGTTGGGAAACTTAGCGGACGTTCTAGAAAAGAAACGCATTAATCCTAAAAAAGACCCCTGTAAGGGGGTCTTTTTTTATTACTTAGCTAGTGGAGGTGCCGAATTAACGTCTTGTATTGTTTCTACAGGGGGATGAAACTCATTTTCCATTTTTGATACGACTACAGTTGCCACACCATTTCCAATTAAGTTTGTAATGGCACGAGCTTCAGACATGAAGCGATCTACTCCGATTAATAGCGCAATTCCTTCAACTGGAATCATCGGGAACGCAGCAAGCGTAGCGGCTAATGTAATAAATCCAGAGCCCGTTACTCCCGCAGCTCCTTTAGACGTTAGCATTAAAATACCAAGTAGCGTAATCTCTTGCATTAACGACAGGTCGACTCCATAAGCTTGAGCGATAAAGATAGCAGCCATAGATAAGTAGATTGCTGTTCCATCTAGGTTAAATGAGTAACCAGTTGGAATGACGAGTCCTACTACAGATTTTGAACATCCGTACTTCTCCATTTTGTCCATCATTTTTGGCAGTGCAGATTCCGAAGAAGATGTACCCAATACAAGTAGAATTTCTTCTTTAATAAAAGCGATAAATTTAAAAATATTAAACCCATAAATCTTAGCAATGGTTCCAAGTACAAATACAATAAATAAGAACATAGTAATGTAAACAGATCCCATTAAGAAACCAAGTTTTTGAAGAGAGCCTATTCCGAAGTTCCCGATTGTATAAGCCATTGCTCCAAACGCTGCAATAGGTGAAAGTTTCATAATCATATTAACAATTCCAAAGAAAATATCTGTACAGCGTTCAAAGAATGTAATAACAGGAGCCGCTTTTTCGCCAAGTGTAGCTGTAGCCATTCCAAATAACACGGCAAAGAATAAGATTGGTAATAATTCACCATTTGCCATTGCACCAAATACGCTGTCTGGAATAATTCCCATAATAAACTCCATAAAGCCATGCTCCGCTTCAGCTGCTTGCTTGGTATATTGAGCAACATCAGCTCCGTTTGCTCCATTAATATTAAAGCCGGCACCAGGTTTGATAAAGTTTACAACGATAATTCCAATTGCTAAGGCAAAAGTAGTGACAATCTCAAAATATAAAAGAGCTTTACCTCCAATGCGCCCTACTTTCTTTAAATCGCCCATACTTCCAATACCAATAACAACTGTTAAGAAAATAATTGGGGCAATAACCATTTTAATTAATTTAATGAAGATATCAGCTAATACTTTTAATTTAGCTCCAAATTCAGGAAACATAAAGCCGATCGCAATACCAAGAAGGATACCTATGACAACTTGAACGGTTAGATTTTTAAAGCTTAATTTCATACGTACTGCTCCTTTCGAGAACGTTTTGTTAACGCTTACATTATTCTTGTTCTTATATTAACTGATAATTTTAATTATTTATATTTCTGGTGATAATGTTCTTTTTGGTCATTTTGGTCAAAAAAAAGTGATGAATATATAGTCATCACTTTCGGGTTTCAATTTTTTTTATTTGCTCAATGATATCAAGGGTTTGTTGTGTTGCATTGGCTTCGAACGATTGATAAAGAGAGTTAAATTTTTTTTTCCATTCCGCTTTCTGTGTATCATTTAAATAGTAAACGCGCATGCCAGATTTATCTTTTATTTGCTGCAACTGTTCATCATTCATCATTTTTGATTGAGTCCAAATCCAGTTAGTTGTTTCTACCATCGCATCACTCAATAGTTGTTTTACATCTTGAGGGAGACTGTCCCAATACTTTTCATCCATTAAAACAGCATAGCCTAAGTATCCATGGTTGCTGATGGTCATATATTTTTGCAGCTCATATAAACGTTTTGAATAGATATTCGAAATGGTATTTTCCTGTCCATCAAATTCCTGCCGTTCAAGGGATTGATATACTTTATTAAACGAGACAGCCTGCGGCTTGGCACCAAGAAGTTCAAATTGTTTTTTGATTACTTCACTTGGCATTATACGAAACGTTTGATCTTGAAAATCTGTTGGATGGAGCAAAGGCTTCGTATTGCTAGTCATTTGTTTGAAGCCGTTGCTCCACAAAGCAAGTCCTTTTATGTCTTTTTCTCGCAGTGTACTCAACAAATCCCGTCCGATTTTACCGGTAAACACTTGTTTTGCTTCGCTGTAATTATCAAAAATGAAGGGAAGATCAAATAGTTGCCAAGTAGAGGAGAGGTCGGTTAGCTTTGAAATAGAAGGTGCAATCATTTGTACATCATTTCGGCGAAGGGCGTCAAGTTCTTCATCGTCTGAATACAATACACCGTTTGAATATACTTCAATTTTAACTTTACCATCAGATTTTTGATTAACGATTTCAGCGAATTTTTGAGCTGCTAAGCCTTTGGGGGTGTTTTCAGCTACAACGTGGCTAAAATTAATTACGATTTGCTTATTTAGTCCTTTTTGCTCATCGTCATGATACACATTATCCTGATTTATAACCGTATACTGCAAAAAAACATAGATTAATAAGAAAGCGCTAACAATTATACTTGCTCCTACAAACATCTTCAAAATATCTAACCTCGCGATTCAATAATTTTTCTCTGCAAATATTTTAACATGCCCTTTCTCAACGTGGTAAAATTAAAATAAACTTCAATCAGCAGTAGGTGTTCCGCTATGGTGCGTTTATCGATGCAAACGAAAATGACGGGGTTAATTTTTTTTATCGTCGTCTTTTCGTTGTTTTTAGCAAGTATTGTAGTGATTAATAATTTTGTGCAGTCAAAAGAAAATGATTTAGAACAAAGAGCTTTAATCACTTCAAGAACAGTTGCTGAAATGCCTGAAATTCGAGAAAAAATTGAAAAAGATAGCAAGAACATTAATCAAATTGTAGAGCCGATTCGCATTATTCACGGTGCTTACTATGTAGTGGTTATGAATATGAACCATGAACGTTTGTCTCATCCTTTGCAAAGCATGATTGGGCAAGTTTCTAAAGGTGATGACGAAGGCCAGGCGTTTGCAGAACATACGTATACCAATAAGGCAAAAGGAGAAAGCGGGATGGTCATTCGCTCTTTTGTTCCCGTTGTGAACGATCAGCATGAACAAGTGGGAGTTGTTGTCTCAGGCTATCTTCTTCCGAAATTTACAGAGGTTATTTTAAGTTTAAAAAAAGAAATTTTCCTTATCTCAGGTCTTGCTCTTTTTTTTGGGGGATGGGGAGCTTGGGCGCTTGCATCTCGTATCAAAAAAGAGATGTTCGAGCTTGAACCTCATGAAATTGCTCGTTTGTTCGTAGAACGAACGGAGACCTTTAATGCCATGCATGAAGGAGTTATTGCAATTGATAAAGAGGAGAACATTACTATTTTTAATCATAAAGCGAAAATTATGATGGGTGTACCTGATGAGGTAATTGGAAAAAAAATCTATGATGTGATTCCAGATACAAGACTTCCAGAAATTCTGCAGCTTAATCAGCCTGTTTATAATCGGGAGCTTCAAGTTCGAAATTTGAATATTTTAAGCAATCGAGTGCCGATTAAAGTTAATAATTATACAGTTGGTGCGGTTGCTATTTTTCAAGACAGAACGGAAGTTAAAAAATTAGCTGAAGAGTTAACCGGGGTTAAATCTTTTGTAAGCGCTCTTAGAGTCCAAAACCATGAGTATATGAATAAACTTCATACGATTGCAGGGCTTATCCAACTTGGAAATAAAGACAAGGCTCTTCAGTACGTTTTTCAAGTGTCTGAACAGCAGGAAGAGCTCACGCAATTCCTTCATAAGCATATTAAAGATGAAAGTATATCAGGATTACTGTTGAGTAAAGTCAGCCGTGCCAAAGAACTTGGAATTGAGTTAGCTATCGATCGCCACAGCGAGCTTCACTCATTTCCTCCTTACTTAGATCATCATGATTTTGTTATTATTATTGGTAACTTAATTGAGAACGCTTTTGATTCTTATCAGCATATAGAGCGTCGTGAACGGAAGATCTATATAAGCATGGAACAACATGACGGCATTCTTTCTATATTAGTTGAAGACAACGGGTGCGGCATGAATGAGGATCAAGTAGACAGAATCTTTGATGAAGGGTTTTCAACCAAGGCAAAGGAAAATAGAGGAATTGGTTTGCATTTAGTAAAACAAATTGTTGAAAAAGGAGACGGTCAGATCGAAGTAGAGTCAGAATTAGATGTTGGAACGACTTTTATCATTACATTCTTTTTATAGGGGGAGTGGAAGATGAATAAAAAAGAATGGACGGTGCTTCTTATAGAAGACGATCCTATGGTACAAGAAGTGAACCGCCAATTTATTGAACAAGTTGAAGGGTTCGCCGTTATCGCTGCAGCTTCGAATGGTGTAGAAGGTATACACCTGATCAAACAGCATAAGCCTGATTTAACGATTATTGATATGTATATGCCTAGTCAAGATGGCTTAACCACCTTACAGCAAATTCGAGCAAATGGATATAAAACAGACGTGATTGCAGTTACGGCTGCAAGTGATATTGAAACCGTACGGAAAGTTCTTCAGTACGGGGCAATGGATTATATTATGAAACCGTTCAAGTTTGAACGTATGAAGCAAGCGCTTGAGCAATATCGTTCGTTTCAAGTTAAAATAAGTCAAAAAGATCATATTACTCAGTCTGAATTAGATTCTATGTTGTTTCAGCCATTAGAAGAAAAAGCCAATTTGCTTCCAAAAGGGCTAAATGCGGTTACGTTAAGGAGAATACAACAATATCTTTCACAGCAAAGTCACCCAATTTCTGCTGAAGAAGTGGCGGACGGCGTAGGGATTGCGCGGGTTACAGCAAGAAGGTATTTAGAGTTTTTAGAACAGGAAAACGAGCTGAAATTATCCGTTGAATACGGCAGAGTGGGCAGACCTATTAATCGTTATATGTTAAAAATAAATTAAATCATACAGAACAGCTTTTATTTGGAAAAGCTGTTTTTTTGCGTTAGAAAGTATATCTTTTTCTCTCCTAGAACAAATTAAGGTATACAGTTTTCTCATCCCAAAGAACATTTCGGGCGGTCATTAATAAATGAAATATCCTTGAAAAAAGGATTAATGGCGGAAATATTGGGGAATAAGCACACTGACATTTAATTTTAGCACAGGAAGGTTTTGAAACATGGATATATTTTTAGCCGTCTTACCAGCCATATTTTGGGGAAGCATTGTGCTGTTTAATGTGAAACTAGGCGGAGGACCTTATAGCCAAACGCTTGGAACCACATTGGGAGCTTTAATTTTCTCCATTGGTATTTATATTTTTGTACACCCTACTCTTACACCGTTAATCTTTGGCGTTGGGGTTGTTTCGGGATTATTTTGGGCAGTTGGACAAAGTAATCAGCTGAAAAGTATTGATTTAATTGGAGTTTCTAAAACGATGCCTATTTCAACGGGGCTTCAATTAGTTTCCACTTCATTATTTGGAGTAATTGTGTTTCACGAGTGGTCCACAAAAACTTCAATTATTCTTGGTGTGCTCGCTCTTATCTTTATTATTGTAGGGATTGTTTTAACATCGCTTCAAAGTAAAGAAGAGAAAGAGGCTGAAGAAGGAAAAGGAAACTTCAAAAAAGGAATTGTTATTTTATTAATTTCAACCGTTGGTTATTTAGTTTATGTTGTAGTAGCTCGTCTATTTAATGTAGACGGATGGTCTGCTTTATTACCTCAAGCAATTGGTATGGTCATTGGAGGGGTATTGCTGACGTTTAAGCATAAGCCATTTAATAAATACGCAATTCGCAACATTATCCCAGGTCTTATTTGGGCCGCTGGTAATATGTTTTTATTCATCTCACAACCCAAGGTAGGTGTAGCGACAAGCTTTTCGCTTTCCCAAATGGGAATCGTGATCTCAACGTTAGGTGGGATCATCATTTTAGGTGAGAAGAAAACGAAGCGTCAGTTAGTTGGAATAATTATTGGGATTATACTGATCATCATAGCAGGAGTCATGTTAGGGCTCGCCAAAAGCTAACTAGGAGGGTATTAACAATGTATAAAGATCTAGAAGGAAAAGTAGTTGTCATAACAGGTTCATCTACCGGTTTAGGAAAAGCAATGGCGATTCGTTTTGCAACAGAAAAAGCCAAAGTAGTTGTGAATTATCGTTCTAGAGAGGAAGAAGCTAACAGCGTCTTAGAAGAAATTAAAAAAGTTGGCGGAGAAGCAATTGCTGTCAAAGGTGATGTAACAGTTGAGTCGGACGTTATCAATTTAGTTCAATCTGCTATTAAAGAATTTGGAACGCTAGACGTTATGATTAATAACGCAGGGTTAGAAAATCCGGTTTCATCTCATGAAATGCCTTTAAGCGATTGGAATAAAGTAATTGATACGAACTTAACAGGAGCTTTTCTAGGCAGTCGTGAAGCGATTAAATATTTTGTTGAAAATGAGATTAAGGGAACAGTTATTAACATGTCGAGTGTTCACGAGAAAATTCCTTGGCCGCTATTTGTTCATTACGCAGCAAGTAAAGGCGGAATGAAGCTCATGACTGAAACACTTGCATTAGAATATGCTCCAAAAGGTATTCGTGTAAATAACATTGGGCCAGGAGCGATTAATACACCGATTAATGCTGAAAAGTTTGCTGATCCTGAGCAGCGTGCAGATGTAGAAAGCATGATTCCGATGGGATACATCGGAGAGCCGGAAGAAATTGCAGCGGTTGCTGCATGGCTAGCTTCTTCAGAGGCAAGTTATGTAACAGGGATTACGCTCTTTGCCGACGGTGGTATGACACAGTATCCATCGTTCCAAGCAGGACGAGGATAAACAAAAACGCACTCTATCAAAGAGTGCGTTTTTAGTTTTCTTGAGCTTTTTCTTGGTTCTTAGGAGCTGACTGGTGTTGAATTCGTAAAAAAAGCAAAATTAAAACGGCGCAGCCAGTGATGCTATACATCCCAAGAATAAGAGGCTGATGTGTATCTGTTCCAGAAATAATGCCGTGATAAAGTGCTAGCAAATAGCCTGGAAAAGCAAGGAAATGAAAGGCTTTCCATGTTTTTTTGCCAAGCTGTTTTATAAAACCAGATGTAATAATTAGTGCAAATAAAATGTAGAGTGAAATAGTACCAAGACCTGTGCTAATTGGTTTGTAATCAGAAGTGAACGGAATTAAAATTTCAGAAAGCGAAAAATGAATAGATTGATCAAATGATAAAACAAGTCCGTGAATCATTCCAAATAATAACCCGAACCACCCTGATGATTGATGAACCAGTAAGAGCTGTTTTTTGCGTTTTGGTTTTAAAAAAGAAAAGCTGTGAGAAATGCCAGCGGCAACCGATATAAACATTAGTAAATAAGAAGTTAAGCCGGCTACCCGAACAGTATTCCAAACGGGAAAGTGAGAGCTAAATTGCGCGAGGAGATTAGCCATAATTATATACCTGACCTTTCACATTTTTTTCAATTAATACCTTGCCTTCTTTTGAAACCGCAATTATCTCTAAAGAAGGATGATGCATTTTAGCCAACTTTAATCCAGCATCCCAGCCGAGAATAAGCATACATTTTGCATAAACTTCAGAGACGGTCAAGTCTTCTGAAACAACCGTTACTTGCAGAAGCTCTGCTGAACTAGGCTTGCTGATTCTGCTATCAATAATATGATGGTGAGTGTGACCATTCACTTTCCACAGCCGCTTGCCTACACTGCTTGTGGCAATGCCGCTGTTGCTCTTTACTTTAATGCTCATGAGATTTTTTGATAAATCAAATGGATTAGAGAGAGCGATAGACCAGTGCTTGCTAGCAGGCCCCCACGTTACAATATCGTCACCTCCGTCGATTGCTCCAAGTGAAGTTCCTTTTATCTTTCATATTTTGCAACTGAACACTGAAGAAAAACTGAAGTGGAAGGTAACATACATCGTTCAATTGTTATAGTTCAATATAGACAGAAAAAATGAAAAAATAGTGAAATAAAATTAGCACAGATTATTTTTGGGAGGGATTCAGTAAATTATTAGATGAAAAAAGAGGATGAGACATAACTAAATTACTCCCATCTAAAGACGAACAAATGGGATAAATGCTCTAGTATGAATCGCTTGTGACACCGCTATTGATTTCCGTGCAAGGCTTCGCTTTCCGCGGGCGGCCGATGAGCCTCCTCGTCGCTTACGCACCTGCGGGGTCTCATCTATTCCGCTTTTCCCGCAGGAGTCTTCGCCTTGCCCTCCAATCAGCCGCTAGAAGCAACTAAACAGATGAAACCTACGTTCACCATCCCAACAAAAAAAGAACCACCAATCAAACATTTTGATCGATAGTTCGTCATTCACGTTGGCTAACATACTTTTGTCCCGCTCTCCTTTTTAATCACCGATAAATCTTACTAATCGACACGTAATAAACCGTTAACTGTATAAGAGAAAGAAGCAAAATCACGGCAATGGGATAAAAGTTAAAAGAGTTTGGTAAAAGCGGATAAAAAGCCATTAAAGTTGCGCCTATAGGAAAGGAAAATAAAAGAAAAACAAAGGCTTTTTTACAAGCTTCTGCTGTTATCATTTTTTCTCGCTCATCTTCTTCTGCAAATTCAAAAGGAAATAGCAAAAGCGAAACGTTCTTCGTCTTTTTACGCACGCGGTAATAAAAAAATGAAATGATTAAAAGGACAATTAAAGAAGCAAAAGAACTTATAGACATAGTAGCTTCCCAAGGGGGTTCAGGCTGCTTCATAATTTCGCTAAATTGAACATTTAAGTTTAAAAAATCATATAAAAACCAACCTGCGCACAAAAGAGACACTACATTCAATAAGTAAGATTTAATAACATTACTCAACATTTTTCTCCTCCTTTTGAAGTATAAATACATCTTCCATTTTTAATTGGAAGACATCACAAATTGTTAAACCAAGTAGTAGGGAAGGAACGTAATTCCCTTTTTCAATAGCTGCAATGGTTTGGCGAGTGGCTCCAACTTTTTCAGCTAAATCTCTTTGCGTATATCCATGTTTAGCTCTAAGCTCTTTTACGCGATTAATAAGAGTCAATATGATCACCCGCTGACTTTTCAATGAATTTGTTAAGTTAATTTAACATTATGTAAAGTTAATTTAACATTTATTGGATTATTTTTCAATAATAAATGGATAAAAAATACAAAAAGATCCTAGAAGAATTCTTCAGGATCTTTTTTGTTAATAAATTTCTTTAATGCCAGACAAACGAATGGAAAAAGTGTTTTGTTTTTCATCTCGTAGGGAGAGGGTTTGGTCGGTTAGGTTTAAATTTTGGATTTTTCCTTTGAAGGTTTGAAGCAGGCCATTTTCGTAATAATTTACGGTTACATGTTTGTTTTTCTTTAGTGCTTTTAAAATCATCTATTCATCTCCTTTCATTTGTGCATATGTTATGAAAAGAAAGCTGTGGCTTAAGCATACGAATTTGAAGAATGCTCAAGACAGAATTACTATTATACAGCAAGATGAGAATAGTTTGTAGATGAATTGTGAAAAAATGCACAAGTTTGCAGTAAGGGTGTTGCAATAGAATACAGTATATGAGGGGAGAAGGGATTTTATGACGCAAAAGGTGATTTTAGTTTATTTATTTGTGTGTATTAGGTAAACTAGTAGATGAATTTAAAGAATCTATCTATAGTTGTGAAGGCTAGGATTTCATTTAATTTTCATTTTCTATGAGTATAATGATAAAGGTTTTCTATATGTTCTTTGTGAATTTACTCATAAACTAATCGAGAAAGGAAAATCAAAATGAAGCGAATCGTTTCTAAGCCGCTGCACTATTTCATATTAGCCGCTGTTTTAATGTGGATAAAGTCGTACGTAGCTTATAAAACTGAATTTAACTTAGGCGTAAGCGGCGTAATGCAGCAAATGTTGCTGTTTATAAACCCTGTGAGTTCAGTGCTGATTTTTTTAGGAATCGGCTTATTTTTTAAAGGAAAGAAAGCAGGAGCTTGGATTCTTGCAGGCAGTTTCATTATGACGCTGCTGTTGTATAGTAATATTCTTTATTATCGTTTTTTCAACGATTTTGTAACGCTTCCCACACTATTGCAGACAAGTAATGCAGGAAGTATGGGCGGAAGCATTATGGATTTATTAAAAGTACATGATATTTTTTATTTTGTTGATTTTATTATTTATTTTTTCTTCTTTTTTAGTAAGAAAATTGACTGGCATAATGAAAAAGTATCGGTTAAGAATGCAGTAACTATTCTTTCTTTAGGGTTCATGGTCTTTTCTGTCAATTTAACATTAGCAGAAATTGATCGCCCGCAGCTTCTATCTCGAACTTTCGACCGCAATTATTTAGTAAAGTATTTAGGAGCTTATAATTATACGATGTACGACGGTGTTCAAACTGCTCAAAACTCTAAACAGCGAGCATTTGCAAGCAGCAATGATTTAACGAACGTCGTTAATTTTAAAAACAGTCACTATGCGGCACCTAATTCCGTTTATTTTGGAAAAGCTAAAGGGAAAAATATTATTAAAATTCATTTAGAGTCATTTCAATCTTTTTTAATTGATTATAAATTAAATGGCCAGGAAGTGACACCGTTCTTAAATTCATTGGCTCATGGAAATGACTTTACGTATTTCGATAACTTCTTTCATCAAACAGGACAAGGAAAAACATCAGATGCTGAACTGATGATGGACAATTCTTTATACGGTCTTCCTCAAGGTTCTGCGTTCGTGCTGAAAGGAAGCAACACGTATCAGGCAGCACCAGCTATTTTAGATCAAAAAGCTGGCTATACGAGCGCTGTGCTGCATGGAGACTATAAGACGTTTTGGAACCGTAACGAAATTTACAAGCAGTTCGGTGTGGATAAGTTCTTTGATGCAAGCTATTACAATATGACTGGTGAAAATAAAATTAATTATGGCTTAAAAGACAAACCGTTCTTTAAAGAATCTGTTCCAATGTTGCAGTCTTTACCACAGCCATTCTATGCACATTTAATTACGTTAACCAATCATTTTCCATTTTTACTTGGAAACAATGAGGCAAGCATACAGCCGGCTAACACAGGCGATGCGACAGTTGACCGCTATTTCCAAACGGCTCGTTATTTAGACGAATCATTGCAATCTTTCTTCCAAGAACTGAAAGCTTCTGGGCTTTATGATAATTCTGTGATTATGATTTACGGAGATCACTATGGTATTTCTGAAAATCATAATGCTGCAATGGAAAAAGTAATAGGAAAAGAAATTACGCCTTATGAAAATGCTCAGCTGCAGCGTGTACCTCTATTCATTCACGTTCCTGGAGTAAAGGGCGGAGTTAATCATACGTACGGTGGAGAAATTGATGTAGTGCCAACTCTCCTTCATTTAGTAGGGATTGACAGCAAAGAATTCATCCAATTTGGCACAGATTTATTTTCTAAAGATCATGACGATGTAGTAGCGTTCCGCAATGGCAACTATGTATCTCCGAAGTATACGCTACTGGATGGAACGTATTACGATTCTAAGACGGGAAAAGTGATTCAAGAAAATAATCAAATGCAAGCTTATAAACAGAAGGTAGCCAAAGAACTGGAATTATCTGATCAAGTGCTTTATGGAGACTTACTTCGTTTCCACAAGCTGAAAGATTTTCAACCAGTCGACCCTTCTAAATATATGTACGGGAAAGAAGAAACAGAAACGTCAACTAAATAAAGCTAAAATGAAAAAGAACATGATGACCTCTGCAAAGCAGAAGGAGCATCATGTTCTTTTTTTACTGTAAACTATTCATCAATAAATTTCTTTAATTCCCGATAAGCGAATAGAGAAAGTATTTTGTTGTTCATCTTTTAACGAAAGCGTTTGGTCTGTTAAATCTAAGCGCTGTACTTTTCCTTTAAACGTTTGAAGCAAACCATTTTTATAATAGTTAATTGTAACGGCACCGTTTTTTCTTAATGCTTTTAAAATCATTTTCAAAACTCCTTCCTTATTCAAAATGTGTATGATTAACGAGCTGTAACATTCATTTTCATTTGCATATTTTTATTATACACAAAAATAGAAAGCGTTTTCACCTAAAGTTTGAACACTTTGTGAAAACTTTAACAGAGAATGTGACAAATACATACAGAAACTGATTTATTTGTCGTATTTATGATAAAACACATTTATGAAAGGAGTGTTAAGAACGTGTTAAAACTTTATGGATGGAAGAATATTATAAATTATCGTTTGAAATGTCGTAGTGAATCCACTCATCGTTCGTTACATTTCCGCCCATTTTTCTGTAAAGAGTTTGGGCTCTTATATTATCATAAGCTGTTTCCCAAGACATAGCTGCATACTGATGTTCTTTTGTATACTGGTGACTAGTCGAAAATAACTTTTCCCCAATTTTTTGTCCTCTTGCTTTTTCAGTAACATACAAGTCATTTAAAATCGCTACAGGCTTTACGCGAGTGGTGCTAAATGTAAAATAAAGCGTGGAAAAGCCTACTACCTCGTCATTTTGAGTAGCAATAAATTGAATGCCAGTATCCGGATGTTGAAACAAGTGATTAATTAAATTTCTCAGCTGATTTTTGGTAGGCTGAGGACGCTTGTAAAAATCAACAATGTATTCGTTCATTAATGAAATGAGCGCCCCTATGTCAGCAGCATTTGCTTGACGAATTGTAATAGTAGTCATTAAATCTTCTCCTTTTTAATCAGATGATCTACACTTATAGTAAAAGAAATGTATCCCCTGCAAAAGAGTCAAATTTTAAAAATAGGATAGGGACAGATGGAAGGAGCTAGCATGACATTCACACCTTTATTAAACCGCACGGATGATACGCCTTTATATCATCAGTTGTATGAATATATAAAAAAAGAAATTGTATCAGGCAACATAAAAGTAAATAACAAACTACCTTCTATACGGTCCTTTGCTGAATATTTAAATGTAAGTCGAAACACTGTAGATACGGCCTATCAGCAACTTTTGGCTGAAGGGTATGTGGAAAGCAGGCCCAAAAGTGGATTGTACGTAACGAATACACAGTTTGATTTACTGCAAACATATAAAAAGCCGGCTGTATTTTTACACCCTCAGTTAGAAACAAAGTCGTGCACCTATGATTTTCGATATGGAAAAATTGATAGCCGTTTGTTTCCTTTGAATGAGTGGAAAAAACGATATAATGAAAGTCTTCAAACTTATAGAGAAGCGCTGTTCACATATCAAGAAAGTCAAGGAGAAGAATCACTGCGAGAAGAAATTGCAATGTATCTTTATCAGTCAAGAGGAGTTGTTTGTTCAAAACATCAAATTATTATTGGAGCAGGTACTCAGCAATCGCTAAGTTTGCTAGCGCAAATGTTAAAGCCCAGCATCAGGGACATTGCCTTTGAGAATCCTTGCTATGACGGGGCTAGCTTTGTATTCAAACAGCACGGATTTTCGTTAAAACCCGTGTCGCTTAATAATACAGGTATAAACATTCAAGAGCTTTACGAGAGCCAAGCGCAGGCTGTTTATGTCACGCCATCTCATCAGTTTCCATACGGAATGATCATGCCTGTTTCAAAAAGAATACAGCTTCTTGAATGGGCGAATGACTGCAGTGGATTTATTATTGAAGACGATTATGACGGAGAATTTCGTTATAAAGGCAGTCCCATACCTTCATTGCAAAGCTTAGACTCTAAAGGGCGCGTCATTTATACAGGGACATTTTCAAAATCTTTTATGCCTTCTTTAAGAATCAGCTACCTTGTGTTGCCTGAAGTTCTTCTAAAGACATATTATGAACGCTTCTCTTTATATGAACAAACTGTTCCAGCTCTTCATCAACGGACGCTCGGACTGATGATGAAAAATGGAGAGTGGAGTAAACATTTGAGAAGAGTGAGAACTGCTTATCAACTGAAACACAGTACTCTTTTAGCAGCTTTACAGAAGGAGTTTAACAAAAATGTCACGCTGTCGGGCGAATCTGCAGGCTTGCATATCCTTGTCCGCATGAACAATGATATGAACGAACAAGAATTAATTAATACAGCTCGAAAGCAAGATGTCTCCGTCTATGGCACCTCTCGTTATTGGCTTACGGAATTACCCCAGCAAAAGCCTTATATTTTATTAGGTTTCGGGAGCTTGAGGGGAGAAGAAATAGAAGAAGGAATAAAACGATTGAAAAAAGCTTGGTTATAAGTATGCGCTCATTTTTTTGATTTCTTGACAAAAGTTTCCTAGTCCTTTAGACTTTTTTGCATATATTTTAAATTATCTGAAAGGAGGATAGGGTAATCGAAGCTGACTGCTAGTGGACAACCCTAGATTAAATAATGAATCCTATCCAAAAAATTTTACATACATTCCCTGTGATTGTACTAGACGGTGCAATGGCAACTGAACTTGAGAGATATGGCTGTGATTTAAACGACAGCTTATGGTCTGCAAAAGTGTTGATGGAGCAGCCTGAATTAATTAAAAGAGTGCATCAAGACTACTTTGCGGCAGGAGCTGATTGTGCAATTACAGCAAGTTATCAAAGCACATTTGAAGGTTTTGCCAAACGTGGTTTGAGTGAAGCAGAGGCTCGCGAGTTAATTCAAGCATCTGTAAAAATTGCAGCTGAAGCAAGAGATGAATTTTGGCAGCAAGAAGAGAATCGTCTTAATCGCCCAAAACCAATTGTTGCTGCTTCGGTAGGTCCTTACGGGGCATTTTTAGCAAACGGATCTGAATATACTGGACAATATGATGTAACAGAAGAAGAATTAATAGAATTTCATCGCCCTCGTATGAAAGCGTTAATTGAAGCAGGAGCGGACGTATTAGCTTGTGAAACCATTCCTAATTTGATGGAGGCAAAAGCCATTGCGAGGCTACTAGAAGAATTTGAAGGAGCATACGCATGGATTACGTTCAGTGCAAAAGATGAGCTGCACATTAGTAGCGGAACATTAATGTCGGAGTGTGCACGCTATCTGGATTCCTATGAGCAAGTAGCGGCTCTTGGAGTTAACTGTACGCCGCCTCAATATATTTCTTCACTTATTAAGGAAATTAAATCTCAAACGGATAAGCCAGTCATTGTGTATCCAAATTCAGGGGAGCATTATGACGCTGAATCTAAAACATGGAATGGCATATCTGTGGGCGAAACATACGGCTGCAGCGCTCACAAATGGTATGAAGCAGGAGCTCAGTTAATCGGAGGGTGCTGTCGCACAACTCCAGATGATATTAAAGGCATTACAAAATGGGCTAGAAAATAACGGAATGAAAAAAGGAGGTTCATTGTAATCTTCTTTTTTTCTTGTAAAATAAAAGCTGAAAAGCTTTTATTTTAACGAAAGAAGGGATGATGAAAGTGAAAGATATTAAAAATATTTATTGTGTAGGCCGAAACTACGCACTGCATGCAAAAGAATTACATAATGATATTCCAACATCACCTTTTTTATTTTCAAAACCTACTCATGCTCTCGTGGAGGCAGCTGGACAAGCAATTGTTCTTCCTAGTGACCAAGGAGAGGTGCACTTTGAAACCGAAGTGATTCTTCATATTGGACAATCTTACGAAGAAGGTATAACAGTGGATGAGCTTGTTGACGAGATGACGATTGGGTTAGACTTGACGCTTCGAGACGTGCAGGCTGAATTAAAACAAAAAAAGCATCCGTGGCTGCTTGCAAAAGGATTCAAACATTCAGCAGTCGTGGGAAACTTTATTCCGTTTGAAGGAGTAGAAGCATCTAAGAATAAAGACTTTTCGTTAGTTAAAAACAATGAACGCGTACAGCTGGGAAATATTAAAGATTTGATTTTTGATTTACAAACGATTATTGATTTTACAGGAAAACACTTTGGTCTTGATAAAGGAGATCTTATTTTTACAGGTACACCTGAAGGAGTAGGGCCGCTTTCACATCAGGATCATCTTTCACTTAGATGGGGTCAGCAAGAGCTTGGTTCCTGTATCATTTCTTTTCGTTAACAAAAAGAGGCTGGGACAAAAGTAGTTTAGTTGAAGGAAGATCCGAACGATGAATCGAGATTCTTGATGGAGAATCAAATTCGTTCGGGCTTTTTCATTGGCATATTGAAAGTAGGTTTCATGTTTTTAGTTGCTTCTAGCTGTTGATTGGAGGGCAAGGCGAAGACTCCTGCGGGAAAAGCGGAATAGGTGAGACCCCGCAGGAGCGAAAGCGACGAGGAGGCTCATCGGCCGCCCGCGGAAAGCGAAGTCTTACATGGAAATCAACAGCGGTGTAACAAACAGTCCAGATGATTTATCTCGTTTGTTCGTCTTTAGCTTGGACTGGTTTCGTTATGTCTCAATCTCTTTTTTTGCGAAGTTTTAATTTGTAGCCTTCAGAATGAATTTAATCTCCAATGGGAAAGCTGTTTCTATCTCCTGTAGGAAACGAGGTCGTAAGTATGGTGCTATTAATCCTTACAACGGTAATTTCTATTCTGAGCGTATTGGTTATGCCAAAGCACATCAGCTGGATAGAAATGTACGCAACGTCTTTGTTTGTCATGTTTTTAGGATCGGTAGCAGATATATATCTTGATGTTAAATATGATTTTTATGGTTTCTTTACAAAAGGAGTAGACTTTGAATATCTTTTAATTTTTATTTTTATTTATCCTGCGACGAATAGTATGTTTTTGAATTTTTATCCGCAGAGCAAGAGTTTGTTTAGAAAAGTTTTATATATTACAGTGTGAGTAATTCTTACGACTTTGTTTGAATACATTTCTGCCCAAACAGAAGTATTTTATTATAATGAATGGAAGACGCTATACTCGTTTTTTTGCTATCTTTTTCTTTATATATTGATGGCTTTAAATTTAAAATTGATACGCAGGCTTCAGGTTATTGATAAACAAAAATAGAAATAAAAAAAAAATAATGATAAATCATAAAAAAATGATATTTTATTAATGGCTATATATGTAATATAGTAAAAATAGAAAATAAACGAAGCGGCATATAAGCATGGTTAAAAAACGTCAAAAAGGGAATCTTGACATTAACTTTATGCTTTTAATCATGTATTGTGAATGAATATACTTATTAATAAATAATATGTTGGAGAAGGAATTTAGCAAAGGAGGCAAGAAGATGTTTAAGCGTAGTGAAAAGGTCCAAATTCATGGCGTAACGTTTCATGGGGTTATAAGCGCAAAACAAAAAGTCGCCCTGCAGGAAATTGCTAATGTAACAGACGAAAAAGACTGGGATGGACTAAAAGGCGTGTATTGTTTAGGCAGTGTCAAAGTGCAAGGGAAAGATGTGCTAGGTGTGTATTATGGCCAATTTAATGATAAACTTCCAAAAGAGAAGCGCAAACTTCAGTTTGAAATTGACTATGTTAAATATACAGTAACGGAATGTCCTATTATTTTTATTGATACAACAAAAAATAAAAAGCCTCATCAATTTGCTTTTATCATTCTGCATGAATTAGGACATCATGTGGATCGTATGAGCAATGGAACGCTTTTAAAAGAAGGAAATAGAGCACATGAAATGTTTGCTAATACGTATGCTTTAGAAAAATATTCAAAAATAGAAAAGTACCAAACAAAAAAGTTAAAAAACATTCCATTTTTAGAGGAATCTCTTACTCAATGGAATAAAACTCCTCACCCTGGAGCGTATTCTCTTAGAGTTCAAATTGAATAATTCACGAGAATAGTTCCTCTTTCTATGGTTTTTATTTTCCTATCTTTTTCCTCTTCTTTTCTTTTATCTTTTCAATGAACAAAAAGGATTTAATTACCCATAAAGTTTTAAAAGTTTTTATAGTACGAATTATTTACACTATACCCTCCTGTAAATTATGATTATTTTAAGAAAAAACAGAAAATTTTAAAGTATCAAAGTACAACTTAATAGTGATCAAGCGATGTTGTAATCGTATAGACGAACTGGCATACATATGCAAGTCATACAGACAAACGAATCGCTTCCACTGTTATGAAAGCGGATTCAAAAATAGGAGGGGTAATAATGTTAGCTATTCTTGGGTTTTTGATGGTCTGTACATTCATGTTTTTGATTATGACAAAACGATTAACGCCGCTTATTGCTTTAATGGTTATTCCAGTATTGTTTGCAATCATAGGGGGATTCACAAGTGATATTGGGGAAATGGCTTTAAATGGTGTAAAAGAATTAGCACCTACAGGCGTTATGTTAATGTTTGCTATTTTATATTTTGGGATTATGATTGATGCTGGTTTGTTTGATCCAGTGGTAGGGAGAATTTTAAAAATCGTAAAAGGTGATCCACTAAAGATCACTATTGGTACAGCTATTTTAGTTCTTATCATCTCATTAGACGGAGACGGAACAACAACATATATGATTACGCTTTCAGCAATGCTTCCGCTTTATAAAAAGCTAAACATGAAACCGATGATTTTAGCCTGTATAGCTATTATGGGTAGTGGAGTTATGAACTTAACACCTTGGGGAGGACCTACTGCTCGTGTGATGAGCGCATTGAAGTTAGATGCTTCACAGGTGTTCACACCAATGATTCCAGCCATGATTGGTGGAGCTGTTTGGTTATTATTTACAGCTTACTACTTTGGAAAAAAAGAGCGCCAGCGTTTAGGTGTTATCGATATTCAAGATGTCACGAATGCTCAAGTCGCTTTTGCAGAAGCAGCAGCTGCTGAAGGAATCGAGTACAAGCGTCCAAAGCTTTTATGGGTAAACTTTGCTTTAACAGCTCTATTATTAGTAGGATTGATTACAGGTGTTATGCCGCTACAAATTTTATTTATGATTGGGTTTGCAATCGCTATCATGATTAATTATCCAAATTTAGAAGTTCAAAAAGAGCGCATTACAGCTCACGCAGGTAATGTACTTGCGGTAGTATCTCTTGTATTCGCAGCAGGCGTATTCACAGGTATTTTATCAGGTACAAAAATGGTAGATGCAATGGGTAATAGTTTAGTAGGATTAATTCCAGATGCGTTGGGACCTTATATGTCTGTGATCACAGCTATCACAAGTATGCCCTTTACATTCTTTATGTCAAATGATGCTTACTACTATGGAATTTTACCAATTATTGCTCAAGCAGCTTCAGCATACGGTATTGATGCTGCAGAAATTGGTCGTGCTTCATTGATTGGTCAACCTGTTCACTTACTAAGTCCTTTAGTTGCTTCTACGTATCTATTGGTCGGTATGGCAAAAGTCGAGCTCGGTGAATTCCAGCGCTTTACTTTAAAGTGGACGATTGGAACAGCAATGATGATGCTTTTAGTAGCTATTATTACAGGAGTAATTACGCTGTAAAGATGATGAACTTAAAAACTTATCAATTCCGCTTTTGGGATTGATAAGTTTTTTTGTCTAAAAAGCTTTTGGAATAAGAAGCGGATATACAAAAAAATTTGATAAAATAAAAGAGGAATAGAACTATAAGGTAAAGGCTAAAGGTGCGATGAAATGAAAAAATGGTTTCAAGTATCGTTGCAAACAAAAATCGTAGGTTTATCTGCAGCATTAATCATAACTGTTATTGTTCTTTTAGCGAGTATTTTCTCTTACATGCAGTTTGTAGAATCTAAAAGGCAAGCTGAGCAGCTGGCTCTTCAAGCCGCCAAATCAATATCGTTTATGCCGGAAGTTAAAGCTGCTTTTCAAAAAAAACAGCCGAGTCGCTATATTCAGCCGCTTGCCGAGCAGGTCAGAGAACAAATCGGAGCAGCAAGTATTGTTGTTCAAAACCGCGACCAGATTATCTATTCTCATTCTAATCAAAAATGGATAGGAAAGAAAAACAAAGAATCGATTAACGATAGAGCATTACTGTTCGGCGGATATTATACGCTTGACGGGGAGGGAACAACAGGTCCTGCTATTATGGGAAAAGCGCCTATTGTCATCAATCACGGAAAGTATACAGAAGTGGTGGGAGTGGTGACGGTTGAGTTTTTGAAATCTCATGTTCATGCTCAGCTCATTACGCGCATTCAGCAAATTATCCTATTTTCGCTAGCTGTTTTATTGTTTGGTATGCTTGGGGGCATTTTTTTAGCTAAAAGTATTAAAAAGGATACTCTCGGTCTTGAGCCGCATGAAATAGCTTCTTTGTACCGTGAGCGAAATGCGATTTTACTTTCGATAAAAGAAGGAATTATTGCTATTGACGATCAAGGCTTTATTACGATGATGAATACGTCAGCTAAAAATATGTTAGGTTTAAAGACGGAATATTTACATCATCATATCATTGAAGTATTTCCTTATACGAATATGATTGAAGTCCTAGATACGGGAATAGCCCGAAGTGACCAAGAGATTTTTTTAAATGAAAAAACGTTTATTTTAAATTTAACACCTATCGTTGAATATCAAAGAATTGTAGGGGTGGTCGCTAGTTTCCGTGATAAGACAGAATTAAAAAGTTTAATCAATACGATTTCAGAAGTACGAAAGTATTCGGAGGATTTACGCGCTCAAACGCATGAGTTTACGAATAAACTGTACGTTTTGTCAGGTTTGCTGCAGTTAGGGCAATACAAAGATGCATTTGAGTTCATTCAAAAAGAATCAGCCGTACACCAAACTCAAAATCGTATTCTCTTTGATCAGATATTAGATTCTAAAGTACAAGCAATATTGCTTGGGAAGATTGGAAAAGCATCGGAGAAGAAAATTCACTTTTCGGTTGATTCGGAGAGTACGCTCGATACGCTCCCAGAACACATTGAAATTTCTCATCTCATTATCATTATTGGGAACTTAATCGATAATGCATTCGAAGCAGTAAGTCAGCAGTCTAAAAAAGAAGTGTCGTTTTTTATTACCGATATTGGTCATGATTTAATTATTGAAGTGATGGATAACGGACCAGGTATATCAGAAGAAGTACTAAATCAAATTTTCACAAAAGGTTTTTCAACTAAAGGTACAGATAGAGGGTATGGACTGGCAAATATAAAGAAAATGATAGACGAACTTGGAGGATCTATTGAAGTGTATAATCAGCCAGAAGGAGGAGCTATTTTTTCAGTTTACCTTCCAAAAAACTGAATCATGAGAAGTAAGGGGAGAGTCGAAATGTTACGAGTCGCAATTGCAGAAGACGATTTTCGAATTGCTCAAGTTCAAGAGCGTTTTTTATTAGAAGTAGATGGTGTAGAAGTTGTAGGCAAAGCGTTGAATGCAAAAGAGACGCTTCAAATGCTAAAGGAGACAAAAGTTGATTTACTTCTTTTGGACATCTATATGCCAGATGAAATGGGAACGGATTTACTGCCGAAAATTAGAGCGCAGTTTCCACAAGTTGACGTTATCGTGGTAACGGCTGCAACAGAAAAGAACATTGTAGAAATCTGTTTGCGCAACGGCGTCGTCAATTATTTGATTAAGCCGGTTATGATGGAATCCTTCATTAATGCTATTAAACAGTATCAAGAGAAAAAGGAACTATTTAGTACGCATGAAGAAGTTGATCAATCCTTTATTGACGCGTACTTTGGACATGCTAGAACAAAGCCAAAAGTGGATAAATCTCTTCCTTCAGGTATTGATGGTATCACTTTACAAAAATCAAAAGATATTTTAAAAGATATCAAAGGAATTACTATTGAAGAGATGGGGCAAAAAATGGGGGTATCTAGAACGACAGCTAGACGATATTTAGAGTATCTAGTATCAATTGATGAATGTCACGTTGAATATGATTATGGGATTATTGGAAGGCCGGAGCGCAAGTACTATTTAGCGTAGCATCAGCCTTGAAGGATGGTATATATGATTAAAAAGCTCATGATAGTTTTTATAAGTGTATTGCTTGTTAGCTGTTCTTCGCCTTCTAAAAAAGATAGCATTGATATCGAAAAAATTGAAATTGTTGCAGCCGGTGCAAAAGGCGGAGGAGCGGACGTAACAGTAAGGGCAATTCAACAAGTGCTAATCGAAAAGAACATTGTGAAGGTACCCGTTTCTGTTAGTAATAAAATAGGCGGGCAAGGTGAGGAAGGATGGAAATATATTAAACAGAGAAAAGAGGGAAATATTGTTTCCGGAAATTCCAGTTTGTTGATTACAAATAATTTGCTAGGGCAAAGTCAATTAACCTATAAAGACTTTACTCCGCTCGCTATTTTAACATCTGAATGGGAGGTCATCGTGGTCCCTGTTAACTCTCCTATACATAATTTAAAACAGCTCCTACGCACATTAAACCAAAGTGAATCTAGTATGAAAGTGGGAATATCACCTCGCTTAGGAAACGATGATCATTTATCATTTATGCAGCTAAATAAAAAAGCAGGCGTAGATTCTTCCAAACTTGAGTTTTTCGTTTATAATAGCAGTCATAAAGTGATCGATGCGCTCGTTCATCATCAGCTAGATGTAGCACCTATGTCATTATCAGAAGTAAAAAAGCAGTATGAACAAGGGCAAGTAAGAATATTGGCCGTGTCTTCTCCTAACAGGCTAGAAGAACTAAAAGAAATCCCGACGTGGAAAGAAACGGGAATTGACGTAACTTTTAGTCATTGGAGAGGTCTAATGGGGCCCCCTAATATGACAAAAGAGCAGGTAGCATATTGGAATAAGGCAGTGTATGAAATGGTTCATACAAAAGAATGGGAACAGCTGCTTAAAGATAACGATTTAACGTCTTTTTATAAAAATAGCAGCGGTGCTAAGGTGTTTCTTGAACAGCAAAGCAAGCTGTATTCAGACTTAATGGGCGGAACAAAAGATGAATAAATAGAATAGGAAAAGCTCTCTTTTTTAAGAGAGCTTTTTCTATCAGTGTACATCTTTTAAATCCAGGTTTTGAATGAACTCAATAAAAGCTTTTACGATGTTAATTTTTAAGGAGTCCTCATGATAAAACATCCATGTGCTACGTGTTAAAGGCTGCTGATCTTTTGTTTTTAACGTGTATCTGTAAATCTCCGCAGCGTCATCAAGCAGCATACTCGGCAAAATCGCATAACCCAGTCCGTTCACAACCATCTTTTTGCATGTTTCTGCTTTATCCACTTCAATACTGACAAGGGGAGGCTGAGAGTAATTTTCAGCCCACCAGTTATCAACAGATGTTTTCAAAAAACGATCTTGATGATAATCAATTCGAGGTATATTGGGAAGGTTATTTATGTCGACAGGCTGTGCAGACGCAATGCAAATCGTTTCTTTGAAAAGCAGCTCTTTCTGATCTTGCCAGTTATAATCACCTTTTACAAACGCAATATGAACATCGTGCTTATAAAGCAGATGGGCCATATCGCTGCTCCATCCAGTCGTGACTTTGAATTCAACGTCAGGAAACCGCTCTTTAAATAAGCGTAATAGCCCAGGAAGCTTGTAGTCAGTGAAAAAGTTAGACACTCCTAGACGTAAAGTTCCGGTTAATTGATTATCCATGTTTAATACATTTTCTTTTATTTTTTGAACTGTAAGCAGCATTTCTTCTGCGCACTTCACTAAATATTCTCCCTGCGGTGTAAACTGAACCCCGCGGCGCCCTCTGTTCACAATCTGAACATGAAATTCTTTCTCCATCTGCTGCAGTCTATGCGTAAGTGCAGGCTGAGATATAAATAGTTCCTTGGCCGCTTTTGTGATGTTTTTTTCTCGATACAACACTTGTAGAATAAGCCAATCTCGATCGTCCATACTACCCCTCCAGGAATAAAAAAAATGAATGGTTTATAATAAAATTTTGATATTTTAATTATCTCTAAAATTATACTATAGTTAAGAAGAAGAATGTTCGGTGTAAGAAAGAAAAGCCTTGTAGAAGGAAGGAAGTAGGTATGAACGCAAGAATTGTTTTTTTACAATCTGTATTTTTTATTTTATTAACAAGCGTGGGAGGATTTCTTTTATCGTTAACAGGCTTATCCATTGGCTGGATGCTTGGCACTCTCATTTTAGCCGCTATTCTAGCTTTTCGAAAGCCGCAGTTTTTATCTCAAACAAGCAAAAAGGGTATTCCAAAATATTGGCTGTACGCTGGACAGTGTATTTTAGGGATTGAATTAGGTCAAAAGATTAACTTGTCTGTGTTGAGTACGTTTCAATCTCACTGGTCCACCATTACGATTATGCTTTTGCTGTCCGTTGTTTTTTCACTTTTATCCGGTTATTTGCTATGGAAGTTCAGTTCTACAGACTTATTAACAAGCTTTTTCGGTACGACTCCTGGTGGAATGAGCGCAATGCCAGGCATGGCTGAAGAAGTAGGAGCTAATACGGCAGTTGTAAGTATCATTCAAACAATGCGCGTGTTTTTAGTTGTGCTTGCTGTTCCTCTATTTGTAGTCTATTGGGGAAGTAATACAGGGCGTCATGCAGTGTCAGTTACCCCAAGTGTCTTTCAATGGGAAGCACTGTTATGGACAGGCGTCTTAATCGTTACAGCAGTAGTCGGCTATTATATAGGAAAAAAACTAAAATTTCCTGCTCCTTGGTTAGTAGGAGGAATGCTTACTGTTGCGATTGTTCAAACAGGTGCTTCATCGTACGTGGGATATAATCTTCAAGCATACTGGCCTCATTCCGTAATGATTTTATCGCAAATTTTTATTGCTTCAAGCATTGGTTCTCGCTTTCATAAAGAAATGTTTATAGGCGTAAAAAAAATTATGGTTGTGGCCCTTATTAATACAACCGGTTTAATCGCTGCTATGTTTGTATGTGCACTATTAGTCTCCAAAATAACTGGAATCGAGCTTATCACGTCTATTTTAGCGTTTGCTCCTGGAGGCATTGCAGAAATGGCGACGACATCAATTGTATTACAAGCCGATTCGACGTTAGTAGTAGCGGTTCAAGTACTTCGAATTTTGACCATTTGGCTTCTGCTTCCGCCGCTGTTTCGAATGTTTCATCAGTGGGGAGAAAGAAAAAGAATACATTCTCACGTTTCATAATAAATATGTGAATGCACTATGCAAAGTAAGAGAGAGTTCTAAAGAGGGAAATGGGGGAGAGTAAATGGGGAATAAAGAAATGGTTGTCAGTCAGTTCGGGGGAAATGCTGGAAAGTACGTCAAAAGCAAAGGTCATGCGAAAGGTAAAGACTTAGCTGTTTTAGCAGAAATTGCTGAAGAAAATAGGGGAGGAAAGCTGCTTGATGTAGCGACAGGAGGGGGACACGTGGCAAATAAGTTAGCACCTGTCTTTCAAGAAGTAACGGCTTTTGACTTAACTCCTCAAATGTTACAGAGTGCTGAAGTCTTCATTAAAGGAAATGGTCATGAAAATGTATCTTTTGTTCAAGGAGATGCTGAAGATATGCCATTTCAAGATGACGAGTTTGATACTGTAACGTGCAGAATTGCACCGCACCATTTTCCAAATATTAAACTGTTCATCAAAGAGGTATATCGAGTGTTAAAGCCAGGCGGACAGTTCTTGCTCATTGATAATGTAGCACCAGAAGTAAATGCTTATGACGAGTTCTATAATAGAGTTGAAAAGACACGAGATCCAAGCCATTATCGTGCTTATAAAAAAACGGAGTGGCTCTCCATGCTTGAAATGCAAGGATTCCGTACAGAAGTGCTGACAACTTTTCCAAAGCGCTTTTTATTTGATGACTGGTGCGGGATGATGAATGTGCCGGAAGAGACAAAGCATGACCTCACTCAATACATGCTGAATATACCAAGCGGGTTTAAGCAGTTTTTCGAAATTAAAACGAATCAACAAAGGATTGAATCTTTTCAAGGGGAAGCAATCTTTGTAGCGTGTTATAAAAATAAATAAAAAGAAGCCAACTCCGGTGAGTTGGCTTCTTTTTTTGCTTATACTCGTTGGTTGGAACGATTTCCAAAATATTGAGTAATGCGGTCTAGAATAATCGCTAAAATAACAATTGAAATTCCTGCTTCAAAGCCTGTGCCGACTTCAAGGCGAGAAACTGCACGATATACTTCGGCACCAAGTCCCGGAGCACCTACAAGAGAGGCAATAACGACCATTGAAAGGGATAGCATGATGCTTTGGTTAATTCCTGCCATGATTGTTTTTGTAGCTAGTGGAAGCTGCACTTTAAATAATTTTTGTTTTGTTGTTGAACCGTAGGCATTTGCTGCTTCTACTAAGTCAGCAGGTACTTCACGAATACCTAGGTTCGTTAAGCGAATCGTTGGAGGCATTGCAAAGATAACAGATGAGATAACACCTGGTACCACACCGATTCCAAAGAAGAAAAGAGCTGGAATTAAATAAACAAATGCCGGCATTGTTTGCATAAAGTCTAAGATTGGTGTAATAATCCGAGTAATCTTTTCGCTTTGAGATGCCCAAATGCCTAGCGGAATCCCTACTATAATCGAAATCAGTACGCTTGTTAAAACGAGGGCTAGTGTGTCCATGGTTTCTTGCCAGTAGCCAAGGTTAAGAATAAATAATAGGCCAATGATCGATAAAATAGTAAACGACCATTTTTTACTTGAAAGCCAAGCAATGATTCCGACAATTAAGATTAAAATTAATGCTGGGGGAAAGGTTAGCACCAGTACAATAAAACTTACAATACCATCCACAATAGCTGAGATGACATCAAAAAATCCTTTAATATTATCGTTTAAAAACGTAACAAAATGGTCAATCCAATTGCCAACGGGAATTTTGGGAATACTATTCATTTACGTTCACCTCATTACTATCAGTACCAGCGAGTGCTTCAATCACTCGTTCTTTTTTTATAATGCCGCGCAGACGATGGTTTTCATCTACAACTGGCAGTGGAAAGCGACTGATAACCATTTTGTCGTACAAGTTTTCAAGTAGCGTATCTGTTGTAACAGTCGGAATATCCGCATCTAATACGTCTGCCGTCAGTTTATCTTGTTTAATAGCGCGGCTAATATCATCTGCAGTTACAACTCCTAGAAGAGTTTTTTTCTTGTCTACTACATAGATGCTTGAATAACCAGCTTCTTGCATAATTTTAAGCGCTACGCGCGGGCCACGGTCTACAGTAATGGATTCGGCACGATTCATCACGCTTTCAGCTGTGTATACTTTAGCTACATTGACGTCTTCAACAAAGCGCTCGACATAATCATTGGCAGGGTTTGTCATAATCTCTTCGGGTGTTCCTACTTGAACAACACTGCCGTCTTTCATTAATACGATGCGATCTCCGATTCGAAGGGCTTCATCAAGATCATGAGTAATAAAAATGATTGTTCGTTCCATTTTTTCTTGAAGCTCTAGTAAGAAATCTTGCATGTCTTTACGAATAAGCGGATCTAATGCACTGAATGCTTCATCCATTAATAAAATGTCAGGATCATTGGCAAGCGCTCGAGCGAGTCCGACACGCTGCTGCATACCGCCGCTCAGTTCACCAGGATATTGATTTTCGTATCCTTTCAACCCCACTAATTCAAGCGCTTCTTTTGCTTTTTTTTCGCGTTCTGCTTTTGGCGTACCTTGAACTTCTAATCCGTATTCTGTGTTATCAAGAACTGTACGGTGAGGGAACAAAGCAAAGTTCTGGAAGACCATACTCATTTTTTTTCGGCGCATGTCGCGAAGTTCCTCTTTGTTCATTTTTACTACATCGTCACCGTCTAAAATAAGAGATCCAGATGTTGGTTCAACAAGGCGGTTAAACATACGAACTAAAGTGGATTTACCACTTCCAGACAGGCCCATAATGACGAAGATTTCACCGGATTTGATTTCGAAGTTTGCTTGATTAACCCCAATCGTCATTCCTGTTTCTTCTAGAATTTCTTTTTTTGTTTTTCCTTTTTGAAGTAAATCAATAGCTTTTGACGGATTCTTACCAAACACTTTGGTTATATTTTGTACTTTTAATTTTACGTGTTCCATATGTCCACCTCAATTGTTGTTTTCTTTTACGTTCATCAATCTTTTGTCCAACTGTCGATTAGCTTTTTATGCTTTTTTACCCAGTTCTGCGCTGCTTCTTCAGGGTTTGAAGATTTTTCGACTTGTGAAAGAAGAGGGCTGATTAATTTATCATTCATCTGTGCATTATTCATCCATTTTATGACTTGAGGATTTGTCTTTTTAAATTCCTTGCTTGTCATTGTGTAAATGTTGTCAGGATCCCCAAACGAATTTTTAGGATCTTTTAAGTATTTGATATCAAAATCTGCAAAAGCCCAGTGAGGATTCCACATGGTAACAACAATTGGTTTTTTGGCATCATAGGCTTTGCGCAGTTCACTCAGCATAGCTGCTTCAGACGATTTTACCAGCGTATAACTTTTTAGGTTATAATCTTTTAACGCTTGTTCAGCTAATCCGTTAATACTAGAGCCTGGGTCAATTCCAATGACTTTGTTATCGACATCAGAAGCAACTTTAGCAAGATCCTCTGTTGTGTTCACGTCTTTCATATAGGCGGGAACTGCAAATCCTAAGCGAGCGTTTTTAAGCCAAGGGTCTTCAATGTTCACTTGATCTTTATACTTTTTGTAAAAAGGCGCATCTGTTGTAGGAAGCCATGGTGCAAATGAAATATCAATATCGTCATTAGCTGTTCCTACCCAAACACCAGCTTTCTCTAAGAAAACAGTTCTAACCTTGTAGCCTTGATCTTCCAAAATGTGTTTCCAGACGTACGTGTAGGCGATGTTTTCAGTATAGTTATTCATCCCAATGGTAATAGTTTTTTTATCTTGAAATGCGCCATTACCATTGCCGCAAGCTGAAGTAATAACTAGAAGAAAACAAGTCATGCTGATTAACAATAGTTTCTTCATGCAATGTAACTCCTTTATAAAGTTTTAAATCAAACTGATTAATATGTAAAACGAATACTAAACACAACGAAATGTATACCCGCTTTTTCGAATGATAAACCTAGAAAATTTAAAATGTGAAATAAACGTAGTGGATGTTTTTTAGGTGATGTCAAGTTATTTTGAACTAAAAATGTACATCGTAGTTAAGAGAAATTATGGGAAATAAATGGATGAAATAAGTGACTGTTGAATCAGTTTTACATGTTACCACTCTTTTTTTTACTACGTCAACTTCAAGGCAAGAGTAATTAGGGGATAAAGCTGTATAAACAAACACGAAAAAGTACCTTTCTAATAAAGTTATTTTTTGGGAAAAATAGTTGCTTAAAGAGCGTTGTATCAGCCTTTGCCTCGAATTATAAAAGGAAGGAAAATAACAGTGAGACATACAAGAAGTGTGAGAGAAAATGGATAAAATAAAAAATATTTTGGGAATCAACATAGTGTTGATTTTTTTGATTAAATTTAAAGATTTAGATAATTTTATCTTGCATAATTTCAGATTCTTGTAGTAAAATGAATGAAAGTCATTCATTTTATAGGTGGAGGGAAAGATTTGGTTACAAGCACAAGTGAAAAATACAATAAAATTTTACAGGCGGCGATTGAAGTCATATCTGAAAAAGGGCTTGATAAAACATCAATTTCGGACATTGTGAAGCGTGCAGGCGTAGCTCAAGGAACTTTTTATCTTTACTTTAAATCTAAAAATGCCCTTGTTCCGGCTATCGCAGAAAACTTACTTTCTTTATCGCTTGAAAAAATTAAAGAAAGAGCTAAAACAGCAACGGATTTTCTAAGTACATTAGAGGTCATGATTGACGAAACGTATAAAACAACAGATGAGTATAGGGATGTTCTTGTTTTATGCTATTCGGGGCTCGCTTTTGATTATTCATTAGAAACATGGGAAGCTATTTATTTACCTTATTACAACTGGTTTGAAGAGGTATTAAATGAGGCTGTTAGAAAAGAAGAAGTCATCAAGCAGCTTAACATTAAATGGACAGCTAAAACGATGATCAATTTGATTGAAAATGCTGCTGAACTTTTTTATATCGGGCGAGAGCAGGATGTCACACTTCACCAATCAAAGGAAGAACTTTTTCAATTCTTAAAGCGTTCTCTTGTGCCGTCCATGTAATATTAGCACTGCTGATATTACACCTATCAAAATGACTGACATTCATTCAAAATGCAAGTTAAATTATCAGAATTATAAGTTTTCAAAGGTTTAAAATGACTGACAATCAGTCGTTATTTGACAAGGAGGTATCTTATGGATCATACAGCCGTTAAAACTTTAACTTTGAATATGTACATAAACGGAGAGTGGAGAACAGCAGAGAAGCAGCGTTCTACTGTTAATCCAGCTACAGGTGAAGTGATTGGATATGCTGCAGAAGGCAGCATAGAAGATATGGAAGCAGCAATTGGAGCAGCACGAGAAGCTTTTGACAGCGGAATTTGGTCTGAAACTTCTGCTGCTGAAAGAGCAGCCATCTTATTCAAAATTGCGGATAAGCTTGAGGAAGTGAAAGAAGAACTAGCAGCGCTAGAAACAATGGATAATGGAAAGCCGTATCGCGAAGCTGAGGCTGATGTGGAAGATGCAGCTGCTTGCTTTAGATATTACGCTGGGTTGATTACAAAGCCAGACGGTCAAACATACAGTGTTCCTGCACCTATGCAAGCAATGGTTATAAAGGAACCAATCGGTGTATGCGGATTGATTGTACCTTGGAATTATCCACTATTGATGAGCGTGTGGAAAATTGCACCTGCATTAGCTGCAGGAAATACAATTGTATTTAAACCTTCTGAAGTCACACCAGTTACTCCTACAAAACTTTTTGAGATCTTAGAAAGTGTGGGATTGCCAAAAGGAGTAGCAAACCTTGTTATGGGGGCTGGAGATACTGTGGGAAATACGCTTATTCAAGATAAGCGTGTTGATAAAATTTCCTTTACAGGTGGAACTGTAACTGGAAAACACATTATGCGTCAAGCAGCAGAAAATGTAACGAAAGTCTCTTTAGAACTTGGAGGAAAGTCACCGAACATTATATTTGCTGACGCTGACTTTGAAACAGCTGTAGATTATGCGTTATTTGGAATTTTTGCAGGGAGCGGCCAAATTTGCGCTGCAGGCTCTCGTATTTTAGTAGAAGAAAGCATTGCTGAGCGATTTATCGAACGTTTTGCGGAACGCTCCCAAAAAATTAAAGTAGGAAATGGAATGGATCAAGAGATTGAAATGGGTCCTCTTGTAAGTGAAGAACATATGAAAAAAGTATTAAAGTACATCGAAATTGGAAAGCAAGAAGGCGCCCAACTTGTATGCGGAGGCAATCGAATCACCAGCAGTGGATTAGAAAAAGGATTCTTTGTAGAACCCACGGTTTTTAGTAACGTTACGTCAAATATGAAAATTGTACAGGATGAAATTTTTGGGCCTGTTGTCATTATTCAAACGTTTAAAGATGAAAAAGAAGCTATTCAGCTTGCAAATGATACGGAATATGGTTTGGCAGGCAGTGTGTTTACAAACGACGGTGCAAAAGCTCTTCGGGTGATTAAAAAGCTGCGTGCGGGCATCACTTGGGTGAACACGTATCATTTTACGTTTAATGAAGCGCCTTGGGGCGGATATAAGCAGAGTGGAATTGGCCGAGGACTGGGCACGTTTGGCTTGGAAGAGTTTCAAGAAGTAAAACAAATTAATATTAATTTACAAGTAGAGCCAATCGGCTGGTTTAAAAATTAAAAAGTAGAGAAGGAGCGATATTAAAATGAATACAGTGACGAAAAATCAAGAGGTAAACAAAGCATATGGTGAAGTAAGCGAATATATCAACAAGGTGTTGGGACTTATTGAAAAAAGCGAAGTGTCAGCTGAAGAAGCACAGTGGATTACAAAAGAAACAGTAGACGGATTTCGCGAGCATGTCAACCCAGGTTTTTTAGAATATCGTAAAACAGTAACGGTGGACACTCAGTTTGCAGCTGTTGAATGGTCAGATGAAGGCTCTTGTTTCACTGATGTAAACGGCAAGAAATACATTGATTGTTTGGGCGGATTTGGAATTTATAATGTGGGGCACCGTCATCCTAAAGTAGTAAAAGCTGTTCAAGATCAGCTTCAGCGTCAAGCGCTGCATAGCCAAGATTTGTTAGATCCACTTCGTGCGATGCTTGCGAAAATTTTAGCAGATATCACGCCGGGTGATTTGAAGTATTCCTTCTTCACAAACAGCGGAACGGAAAGTGTAGAAGCCGCTTTAAAATTAGCAAAAATGTATAGTGATCGCACAACGTTTATTTCTACAACACGTGCTTTTCACGGGAAAAGTCTGGGTTCTTTGTCAGGTACAGCAAAAGGGATGTTCCGCAAACCATTTCTGCCGTTAATTCCAGGCTTTCGCCACGTGCCGTTTGGTGATATTGACATGATGCGCAAAACATTTGAAACGTGCGCGCTCGTAGGAGAAGATGTAGCAGCTGTTTTATTAGAACCAATTCAAGGAGAAGGTGGCATTATTCTTCCTCCTGAAAATTATTTAAAAGAAGTGCGTGCACTATGTGATGAGTACGATGCTATTTTAATTTTTGACGAAGTTCAAACAGGCATGGGACGTACCGGTAAAATGTTTGCATCAGAATTATACGGTGTTGTACCAGATATTTTATGTCTTGCTAAAGCATTTGGAGGAGGAGTTATGCCTGCTGGAGCGGTTGTAGCAAAAGAAAAAGTGTTTTCAAGCTTCTTTGATAATCCGTTTATGCATACAACAACGTTTGGAGGCAACCCGCTTGCCTGCGCAGCGGCTATTGCAACTATTAATGTGTTGATTGAAGAGCAGCTGCCAAACCGTGCGAAAGAGCTAGGGGAATATTTCCTTGCTGGCTTAAAGAAAGCAGCTGAAAAACATGGAGATAAAGTGCTTGAAATCAGAGGGCAAGGTTTAATGATTGGAATTGAGTTTCACCAAGATGAAATTGGCTACGCGCTTTCTAAAGGTATGTTTGATGAGGGAATTCTAGTAGCTGGTACGCTTGTAAACTCTAAAACGATTCGTATTGAGCCGCCGTTGACTATTTCAGCAGAAGAAGTAGATCAAGTCATTTCTACATTTGAAAAAGTACTAAATGAGCTGAACAACCAATAAATGTAACAAGGAGTAATGAATATGAATCGGCAAACGTTTCTTATTCCGGTGCTGCTTTCAATGATTTTAGTAGTGAAAATGCCTAGCGACTAACTAACTGAAATCATTGAAACGGAGGAGTAAATCATGAAATATCCATTGTCCCCAGATGTCAAACCAGAATTTTGTACGACGGGCTCATTTATGAGGCTTCCAGCGGAAAGAGAAAATGCAAAAGTAGGGCTAGTAGGGATGCCGTTTGATACAGCAGCATCTTTCAGAGTCGGTGCGCGCTTTGCACCTCAAGCAATTCGACAAGCTTCCATGACGCTGTTTCCTTATCACCCAGTACACGATGTATATTCATTTGATGACACAAATGCCATCGACATCGGTGATGTGCCCGTTATTCCGCATAATATTCACAGAAGCTATGAATTAATGGAAGAAGCGGTAGGAGGTCTTATGGATAGAGGAATCATTCCGATTGGCATCGGAGGAGATCATTCGATTACCTTAGCAAGCCTTCGTGCTGCTGCTAAAAGATATGGTCCGGTGGCTATGATTCATTTCGATTCCCATACAGATACGTGGGATACGTATTATGATGAAAAATATTGGCATGGATCTCCTTTTATACGCGCATATGAAGAAGGGCTAGTAGATCCGAAGAAGGTCTTTCAAATTGGTATCCGCGGAACATTAAATCATCCCGGAGATGTTCAAGAAAGTAAAGACCTCGGCTACAAAGTAGTGACGGCAGGAGAGCTTGAACATAAGGGATTTTCGGTGATTTTGGAGCAAATGAAGATAGCGATTGGAGATACGCCGTGCTTTTTAACGTTTGATATTGATTTTGTTGATCCTTCTTGTGCACCAGGAACGGGAACGCTTGAAGTAGGCGGATTCAGCAGCAGAGAAACGCTGCAAATGATCCGTTCACTGACGGAATTTAACTATGTTGGATTTGACTTGGTAGAAGTGTTGCCTTCTTATGATCCAACTCAGATAACCTCTTTGCTTGCAGCTACAATCATTCATGATTTTGCTAGTTTAGTTGCAGTGAAAATGAAAAGAAAATCATTGGATACGATGATGGAATAACAGTTCGTAAGCAGAAATCCCTCTCATTTAGAGGGTATTTCTGCGTTGATAAAGCAGGATATTAGGAACATATAGCCATTTAAAATAAAGCGCTTTCATAATATGGTGAAAGAAAAAGATAGTTTGTTAGCAACCCTTACCAACTTAAAGAAAAAAATCATATATTTGCTATAGTAGGTGTAACAATTTTTTATATAAAAATGAATGAAAGTCATTCATTTTTATATAAAGAAAACAAAACGCAGGCATTTATGGATTAAATTGTCAGAATGTTCTTAATAAATTGAAGGGGGAAGATAAATGAAACATGAAACAGTAACATTAAAAAGGTCGTTGAAATTATGGCAGATTGTATTAATGGGGATTGGGTATATGACTCCAATGGTAGTGTTTGATACGTTTGGGATTGCGTCTGATATGACGGATGGACACGTTCCCACGTCTTATATCATAGCTCTTATCGGAATGCTCCTTACAGCAGTAAGCTACAAAAAGATGATTCAAGTGTTTCCAAATGCAGGATCGGCTTATACATATACGCAAAAGACGATCAATCCACATTTAGGATTCTTAGTCGGCTGGTCTGCGCTAATGGATTATCTCTTTTTACCGATGGTTAATGCGCTTATTTTTCAAATTTATTTATCATCTATTTTTCCTTCGGTCCCATCTTGGATTTGGGTTGTCAGCTTCGTCATTATCGTTACGCTACTAAATTTACGAAGCGTTAATTTTACTGCCAATTTTAATACGTTTCTTGTTGTATTTCAAATGACGATTTTAGTATTGTTTGTTGCTGTTTCGATCAAAGCATTGCTAGGTGGAATGGGGGAAGGAACCCTTTTTTCTATGGAGCCTTTCTTTAATCAGAACATGACGTCATCAGGGCTAATAGCGGGAGCTACACTTATGTGTTTTTCATATTTAGGATTTGATGCAGTGGCTATGTTATCAGAGGAAACACCTAACCCTAAAAAGACGATTCCGCGAGCTATTTTTTTAGTTGCGTTAATTGGAGGAGTCATGTTTACCGTCACATCTTATTTTATTCAAGCGGTTTTTCCGACGTTAGAAGGATTCAAGCATCCAGACGCTGCAGCTCCTGAAATTGCTATGTATGTGAGCGGTACGCTGTTTCAAATTGTCTTCTTAGCTGGGGGCATTGCAGGAACTTTATCATCAGGCATGTCATCGCATGCAAGCGTATCGCGTTTATTATACGTAATGGGACGCGATCAAATTTTACCTCAGTCCTTTTTTGGTTATGTTCATCCTAAGCTGCGCACACCTTCACGAAATATTGTATTAGTCGGAGTTATATCAGCAACTGCCATTTTCTTTAGTCTGGCAACGGCTACGTCATTTATCAACTTTGGAGCACTAATTGCGTTTTCTTTTGTTAATCTTTCGGTTATTGCGCACTATGCTGTTCATCAAAAGCAACACCGATCGGTTAAGGGGTTTTGGTCATATATTGTTATGCCACTATTAGGAGCATCGGCGATTGGAGTTTTATGGCTTAACTTGGAGCGCAATTCATTTTTACTTGGGATTGGCTGGGCAATTGCTGGTTTGCTTTATTTAGTGTATGCAACCAAAGGTTTTAGCAGGCAGCTGTCTTCCATTGAGTTTAAGGAAACAGAAGAAATATCACCTTTGATGAAAGCTGGAGAAAAATAAGGATAGAAACTACCTATTTAAGCCTATCTTATTAAGGAAGCCACATTTATGGATTACGTATTTTGAACGTGTTACTATGTAAGGACGATAAGATAGAAAAAGGTAGGTAAATTATGATTAAAGCAGTTGTGTTTGATTTTGATGGATTAATTATTGATACAGAATCGGTGTGGTACGAAGTGTATCGCGAAATGCTAGAAGACAGGGGAGTAGATCTACCGATCGCAACGTTTGCTTCTTATGTAGGAACTGATGCTACGGCACTTTACGATTATTTGCTGCAGCAGTTTAACAATGAGTTCACAAAAGAGGAACTGGCTCAAGAATCGCTGAGACGTCATCAAGAAAAAATGAAATCGCTAGTAGCCCGAGAAGGAGTAGCCGAATACCTAGCAGAAGCAAAAGAACTTGGATTAAAAATTGGTTTAGCAAGCAGCTCATATCGCGACTGGGTAACGGCATTTTTAAAAGAGCTAGATTTGCTGCACTATTTTGAAGTTATCCAAACGCGGGATGATGTAGAAAAAGTGAAGCCGGATCCAGCTCTTTACCGGAATGCAATTGAAAAGCTAGGAGTAGAACCTTCTGAAGCTTTAGCATTTGAAGATTCTTCTAATGGGGCAAAAGCTGCCATGGCAGCAGGTTTGCGCTGTGTGATTGTACCAAATCCTTTAACTAAACACCTGTCATTCGAAAGGTATCACTTACACATCGAGTCGATGAAAGAAAAAAGTTTAAAAGAAGTGATTCAGTATCTTTGTATTGAAGATTAAAGCTAAAAGCGTCACATTTTTCAAAAGAAAATGTGACGCTTTTTTTATTGAGTCATTGCTCCTTGAGTCAAATCAAGAGGATTATCTACGGGATTATAGACGCCATCTCAGCGGTTTTAGTTATTAGAATAATAAGTCAATAACCTTTAAAGAAATCCTAATTCAGCATTAGTAATAGCTTCATTTATGTTTCGTTATAAGGGAAGAAGTTTCATTGACACTCTGGAAGAATATGTTTTAAGATTACTTCCAAACAGCTTTAATTCTTAGTTAATTTATGTATTTAATTAGTTTTTGGAGGTTTCTATGGAGAAACATATTTATTTAAATGCGTTCGATATGAATTGTGTTGTACATCAGACACCTGGTTTGTGGACGTATCCAAGCGATCAGGCTTCTGAATATAAAACGTTGGATTACTGGGTAGAGTTAGCTAAGCTATTGGAAAAAGGAAAGTTTGACGGTTTGTTTTTAGCCGATGTATTAGGTATTTATGACGTTTATAGGCAAAGTAACGAAGGAGCTCTTAAACAAGCTGCTCAGCTTCCGGTGAATGAACCAACTGCGCTTATTTCCGCTATGGCATATGCCACAAAGCATTTAGGGTTTGGGGTAACAGTATCTACTACTTATGAGAAACCTTATGCGTTTGCGCGAAAATTTTCGACATTGGATCATTTAACAAATGGGCGTATTGCATGGAATATTGTGACTTCGTACCTTGAAAGTGGATCAATCAATCTAGGATTAGTAGAACATTTTACGCATGAAACTCGCTATGATATTGCCGATGAATTTTTAGAAGTTTGCTATAAGTTATGGGAAGGAAGTTGGGAGGAAGGAGCTGTTGTAAAAGATAAAGAAAAAAGGATTTTTACACTTCCAGATCGGGTTCATCCAATTAACCATAAAGGAAAGTGGTTTAGTGTTCCAGGCGTACATTTGTCAGAACCTTCACCGCAACGAACTCCCGTTTTATTCCAAGCAGGAGCTTCTGCACCAGGAAGGGAATTTGCCGCCAAACACGCTGAGTGTATCTTTACAAGTTTTCCTACTAAAAAAGTAGCCGCAGATTATGTGAAAAAAATGCGCGCTCAAATTGCTGCGGCAGGCAGAGACCCAGAGAACGTATTAATTTTTAATTTATTTACACCAATTGTTGGACGAACAGAAAAAGAGGCTGAGGAGAAGCTTGCCCAGTTTGAAGGCTATGTCAATTTTGAAGGAGCAGCGACGCTTTTTAGCGGTTGGACAGGAATTGATGTTTCTGTCTATGAACCAGAACAGCCTATTGAATTTATTGCAACGAACTCGGTTCGTTCTGCTTTAGAGAAATTTACAATAAGTGATCCCGATAGAAAGTGGACGGTAGAAGAGGTAGTGAAATTTGTCAGTATCGGAGGGATGGGACCGGTTACTGTAGGTAGTCCAGAACAAGTGGCTGATTTTATGGAAGAGTGGATAAACGATACGGGTATGGATGGATTTAATATGGCTTATGTGACCACACCGGGAACATTTGCTGAATTTATTGATTTAGTTATTCCTGTTTTGCAGGAAAGAGGTTTATTCAAAACGGATTACAGTGAAGGAACATATAGAGAAAAGCTATTTAAAAAATCACATTTCTTGCCTGATAAACACTATGGCGCTCAGTATCGAAAGGCGAGCCAAAAGGAGAGTTTAACATGACTGCGACAACTGTAAAGGAAGAAATTTATCTTGATCAAGCAAAAAAGCTGTCCGCTTATTTTGCAAAGGATGCAGCACAAAGAGATAAAGAAGGCGGAACACCTAAACAGCAAAAAGATGCTATTCGCCAAAGCGGGCTGTTAAATTTATTAATTCCTCAAAAATATGGCGGAGACGGCGGAAAATGGTCAACAGCTTTGGCTATTGTTCGAGAGTTGGCGAAAGGCGATGCAGCATTAGGTCACTTATATGGCTATCACTCCTTGTTTGTCTCAGATATTCGAATCAAAGGTACAGAAGAACAGCAGGCTTATTTTTATCCTTTATCTGTTCAACAGCAAGCTTTTTGGGGCAATGCCTCTAATCCTTTAGTAGAAAGCCTAAAAGGTGATAAGCAATCACAAGGTTATCTGTTAAACGGAACGAAAGCATTCGGTTCTGGTTCACCTGATTCGCAGTACTTATGGCTATCATTTAATGACAGAGAAACGGGACAGTATTTAAACGGCGTCGTACCTACTACAAGAACAGGTATTACTGTCAAAGATGATTGGAATGCGATGGGACAAAGACAAACTGGAAGTGGAAATGTAGATTTTGAAAATGTACGAATAGAAGAACATGAAGTCATTCAAGATTTTGTTGAAAACCCTACTCCTTTTTCAACCATTGGAGCCTCGCTGTCGCAAATTATTTTAACGAATGTCTTCGTAGGAAGCGCTTTCGGAGCGGTTGAAGAAGCACAAAGCTACACGGCTTCTAAAACAAGACCTTGGTTAACCTCAGGAGTAGAAAAAGCTTCTGACGATCCAGGTATACTGCGAAAATATGGTGAACTCTGGATTCAAGCGAAAGCAGCTAGTGCACTTGCAGATCAAGCAGCTCTCCTGTTGGACGAAGCGTGGGAAAAAGGCAAAGAATTAACGGAAGAAGAACGTGGAAACTTAGCTGTTCACGTAGCGGCTGCCAATGTTTTTGCTGGTAATGCCGCACTGGATATCACGAGTAAGATATTTGAAGTTATGGGAGCACGTTCGGTTCATGCTGAATATGGATACGACCGATTCTGGCGTAATGTAAGAACTCATACCCTTCATAATCCAGCTGAATACAAGCTTCGAACGGTTGGAAACTGGGTGTTAAATCAGCAGTATCCTATACCTAATCCGTATGCTTAATCTAACAATAGTAAAAAATGAAGCTATCAGACAACTGAGGCTCCTTATTGCAGTTTATTTGTAATAACGGAGTTTTTCTTATGTAGCTTTAAAAAGGGGAGAATACAAGTGGAGTTATTTTGGTTTATTCCAACGTATGGAGATGGACGTTATTTAGGAAGCCAGAAAGGAGCTAGGGCTGCAAGCTATTCTTATTGCAAACAAATTGCACAAGCTGCGGATGAGCTAGGATATAGTGGGGTCTTGCTTCCGACGGGAAAGTCATGCGAAGATGCGTGGATTGCTGCATCTACTTTAGTGCCAGTGACTGAAAACCTGAAGTTTTTAGTAGCGGTACGTCCAGGTTTAATGTCCCCTACACAAGCCGCAAGGATGGCAGCAACATTTGACCGCTTTTCTAAAGGAAGGCTCCTCATTAATGTCGTAGCAGGAGGAGATCCTGTTGAGTTAGAAGGAGAGGGAGTGTTTTTAAATCATCAAGATCGCTATGAGCTGACAGATGAATTTTTAACAATATGGAGACGGGTATTAAATGAATCCGATGTTCACTTCGACGGAGACTACTTGAGTGTTAAAGGTGGAGACGTACTTTATCCGCCGGTTCAAAAACCGTATCCTCCCCTTTATTTTGGAGGTTCTTCTCCTGTGGCTATGGACGTTGCCTCAAGGCATATAGACGTCTATTTGACTTGAGGAGAGCCTCCTGCACAAGTCAAAGGAAAAATTGAACGAATGAAAGCAAAAGCAAAGCAGACAGGAAGAGAAATTCGGTTTGGCATCAGGCTTCATGTCATTGTTCGTGAAACAGAAGAAGAAGCCTGGAAAGCTGCAGATGAACTGATTCAACATGTAGATGAAGAAGCCGTTGAATCAGCCCAAAAAGTATTTTCTCGAATGGACTCAGAAGGTCAAAAACGTATGAGCGCATTGCATCAAGGCAATCGTTCAAACTTAGAGGTAAGCTCTAATCTATGGGCTGGCGTAGGTTTAGTTCGAGGAGGAGCAGGGACTGCTTTAGTAGGAGATGCTGATACGGTGGCACAACGAATTAAAGAATATGCAGATTTAGGTATCGAAACATTTATTTTATCTGGATATCCTCATTTAGAAGAAGCATACCGAACAGCAGAACTTTTGTTTCCAAGGCTTCCAGTTAAGCGGAAGCAAGATGAGAATGAGCGTACGTTTATCAGTCCCTTTGGTGAAGTGAAAGTGAATGATAGAGAACCTGCTAAAGGGTGAGAAAGGAAGGGGATTATGAGCAACACACAAACGATTGCAGCCTCTCAAGAGAATCTGCTTAAATTGGCTAATGAGTTGGCTAATGAGTTTTCCAAAACAGCTGTAAAAAGAGATAGAGAAGGTGGAACGCCTCTGTATGAGCGTAATCTGCTAAAAAAAAGCGGTCTCTTAGCCCTCCCGGTTCCTAAAGAATACGGAGGTTATGGAGCCGGCTGGCCAATTGTTTTTAAAGTCGTGAATATTATTGCAAAAGCAGATAGTTCACTTGCACACTTGTTAGGCTATCATTATTTGACGGTTTGTTCGACGTTTCTGTTTGGAAGTACTGAGCAGTACAAAACTTTTTACAAAGAAACAGCAGTTCAGCAGCTTTTTTGGGGAAATGCTTTTAATCCTAGAGATTCAGGGCTAAAAGCAGTTCGAGCAAACGGACGGTTAATGCTCAATGGAAGCAAAAGTTTTTGTTCGGGAGCCACGGATTCAGATCGTTTGTTAGTATCGGCTCAAGAAGAAGGAAACGGCGAGGTATTGCTATGTGTACTTCCTACTCATAGAGCAGGAATCGTTACTGAAGATAATTGGGACGGATTTGGGCAGCGCCAAACGGATAGCGGAAGTGTAAGGTTTGAAGGTGTTATCGTTTATGAAGAAGAAATATTGCATCAAGCAGCTGAAGAGAAAAAGGTTTTTCCTACGGTGCGAACGCATTTGGCTCAGCTTATGCTTACTCATTTATTGTATGGTATTGCTCAAGGCGCTTTGGAGGAATCAAAAGCTTATATGAAGATTCATACAAAACCGTGGCTAAGTTCAGGTGTTGAAGCAGCAGAGCAAGATCCTTACATTATTCAGCAATACGGTGAAATGAGTTTAAACCTTCATGCTTGTTCAGCACTTATAGAAAAAGCTGTTACAGAATTTGATCATGTATGGAAAAAAGAAGATGCGCTAACGAAACAGCAGCGGGGCGAGTGTGGAGTGGCCATTGCGATGGCTAAAACATTTACTGTCAAAACGGCCTTACATATTACTTCCACTATATTTGACGGGATGGGAGCGAGGGCCACGTCTGATCAGTATAAATTTGATCGCTACTGGCGCAATGCACGAACAATTAGCTTACACGATCCTGTTGCTTACAAGCTGCGTGACATAGGTAAATGGTATCTTAGCAGTGAACTGCCGCCGATTACCCCATATTCATAGAAGTCTACTAAAAAAGAGGCTGGGACAAAAGTATTTTAATTGAAGGAAGATCCGAACGATGAATCGTTCGGATTTTTTCATGGTTAGGGTGAACGTAGGTTTCATATATTGAGTTGCTTCTAGCTGTTGATTGGAGGGCAAGACGAAGACTCCTGCGGGAAAAGCGGAATAGGTGAGACCCCGCAGGAGCGTAAGCGGCGAGGAGGCTCATCGGCCGCCCGCGGAAAGCGAAGTCTTGCACGGAAATCAACAGCGGTGGAACAAGTGATCCCTACTAGCTTGTGTATCCCATTTGTTCGTCTTTAGATTGGATTGATGTAGTTATGTCTCAATCTCTTTTTTTGTAGAATAGATATAATTTTTTTAATTAAAAAATAAGGAATCAACTTGTTTAAATAGATAAAACTGATATAATGATAACGATTATCAGTTTCAAGAGTCAATTATCTACATAAAGATACAAGCAGGAGGAATGACATTTGAATAAGAAAAAAATAGGACTGCTGGCTTTTATTACAATGCTGGCAATCGGAATGCTTATCGGCTGCAGTAGCACGAATAAGGAAAATTCAGCTGATGAAAAAAATGAAAAAACAAGAGTGGTCAAACATGACCTTGGAGAGACAAAGGTAAAAGAAAATCCAAAGCGAGTAGTCGTATTAGAGTTAGGTTTTATTGATGCATTGTTAGATGCTGGTATTAAACCTGTAGGAGTAGCTGATGATGATAAAGCAGAACAGCTTATTGATAAAGACGTACTAAAAGGAATTAAAGGATATAAATCAGTTGGCACGCGAGCACAGCCGAGCTTAGAATCGATTAAACTATTGAAGCCAGATTTGATTATCGCTGATTCGGAACGCCATAAAAATGTATATAAAGAATTATCGAAAATTGCGCCAACCATTGAATTGAAAAATTTAAATGCTAATTATGATGATTTGCTAAATACAGAGTTAAAAGTAGGAGAAGCAGTTGGCAAGAAAGCAAAAGTTGAAAAAGTGGTAGAAGAGCATAGGCAAAAAATGAAGAATTTAAAAGCAAAAGCACCAAAAAATCCGGGCAATGTACTTGTTATCGCTGATGCAAATGGTAATATTAATGCTAGAACTTCAAATTTCTTTACAACGGGTGTTCTTGAGCAATTAGGCTTCAAAAATGCATTAACAGATCCTACAAAAGAGTACAGTGTAAAAATGACAATGGAACAGCTCGTAAAAGCAGATCCAGACAAACTCATTGTTATGCGAAATGAAAAAGGTCATACGCCTTTAGCAAAACAACCATTATGGAAAGAGCTAAAAGCGGTTAAAAATAATCAAGTGTATGAAGTTGATGTATTTAAATGGTCTCTTCGCCGAAGTGTACAAGGTGCAAATGGTATTGCAGATGAAGCAGAAAAGTTATTATTTGAAGGAAAATAATAACAAAGGAAAGAACAATCCAGCGGGGTTGTTTTTTTCTTTTTATTGAACTTTCAAAGGAAAGGAGGCGCAGTCTACTATGAAAGCTGTCCACGGTTTATCAAAAGGAAATAAATCTCCACTTCGTATAATAGCTATTTTTCTTGCTGTTATCATTCTTTTATTGGTTTCTATGTTTTTATCTATTTCCATCGGTTCTATACATATTTCTTTTGGAACGATTAAGCAAGCTTTACTAGATTTTGACGGATCAAAAGAACAATCTATTATTCAAACTGTCCGTCTGCCGCGCTTACTGGTAACGGCATTTGTTGGTGCTAATTTGGCAGTCGCTGGAGCGTTGATGCAAGCATTAACTAGAAATCCATTAGCTTCTCCTGGTATTTTTGGTATTAATGCTGGGGCATCAGCGGCAATGGTCTGTTTAACGGTTTTAGTGCCCGGTATAGGCATGATTGGTGGTGTATTTGGTGCGTTTATAGGAGGCGCATTTGCTGCTGTTATTGTTTATGTCATGAGTTCGTTGATTAAAGGAGGAGACAGTGATGTAAAGCTTGCTTTAACGGGTGTTGCTATACAAGGTATGCTTATGTCTCTCACGCAAACTCTGCTGATTTTTAATGAAAGCAAAACAGAAGGCGTTATGTTCTGGCTCACCGGTTCAGTTATTGGCCGAGATTGGGGTCATGTTCATGTATTGCTTCCTTTTAGTATCGTGAGTCTGCTTATTGCGTTTGGTCTGGGAAGAGCGTCTTCTTTGTTGTCTTTAGGAGATGATGTAGCTAGAGGACTCGGACAGCGAGTCTTTGCCATTAGAGCGTTCACGGCGGTTGTTGTGATTGTATTAGCGGGTGTTTCAGTAGCAATCGCGGGTCCAATTGGCTTTGTAGGGCTGGTTGTCCCCCATATGGTGCGTTATTTAATAGGTGTAGATTATCGAGTCGTTTTGCCAATGAGCGCGCTTCTTGGTGCATCTTTATTGCTATTAGCAGACGTATTGTCGCGATTTATTACATACCCGTATGAGACCCCTGTGGGTGCAGTAACAGCATTGCTTGGAACGCCTTACTTTATTTACTTAGCGAGACGCAAAAAAACAGAAAGGAAGGCATGAGTTATATGCAGACTGTCAATAAAACAAAAAAGCAACCATCTCGATTCAAGTCTGTCGGCCTGTTTATCATTCTTTCTGTCTTAATTATAGCGCTGAGTGTGATAAGCCTAAGCTTAGGAGACATTAACATACCTCCTCTAGACATTATGACGTCTTTTATTGGTATTGGCGACCCTGACTTGATGTCCATTTTGGTGGAATTTCGTCTGCCTCGTATTTTGCTGGCTATTTTAACGGGAGTTGGTCTAGCTGTATCGGGAGTCGTCGTACAGTCTATTATGAGAAATCCGCTGGCTAGCCCAGATACACTAGGTCTTTCAAGCGGATCAGGATTAGCTGCTGTTGCAGTTACTATTTTATTGCCTTTAGCAAGCCCGTCCGTTTTATCAGTCGCTGCGTTTGCAGGAGGCTCCCTTGTCTTTGTAATTGTCTATTTGCTTGCTTATAAAAAAGGAGTAGAGCCTATTCGATTTGCATTAATAGGCGTAGCGGTCAGCGCTTTTTGTTCATCCGGTATCCACTTGTTAATTTCAAAAGCAAACCCAAACGTAAATGCAGCACTCATTTGGCTGAGCGGCAGCTTATGGGGAAGGACATGGGATCAATTGCTTGGTTTACTTCCCTGGGTGATTATATTACTGCCGTTGATTTGGCTGCTAGCTGCCCGTTTAGATTTAATTCACTTAGGTGATGAAGTTGCTCGAGGGCTAGGGGCTAGAGTAGAGTTAATTCGTCTAGTATTATTAGCAAGCGCGGTGGCAATGACGGCTGCTGTTGTATCGGTTGTTGGTACCATTGGCTTTGTAGGACTTATTGTTCCTCATGTGGCCAAACGGTTAGTGGGACCGAGACATAAAAAACTAATTCCTATAGCCGCCTTGCTTGGCGCTTTGTTTGTACTAGCAGCAGATTTAATTGGGCGAGGAGTTGCTCCTCCGATTGAAATTCCGGCTGGATTAATCATTGGCATTATCGGTGCCCCGTATTTTCTTTATTTATTGTGGAGAGAATCTAAAAAATAAGCTCGCGCTTTAGCGCGAGCTTATTTTTAATCCAAATGAACTTTTGGGAACGGAATATGCGGAGGCTCTTCCAGCCATCCTTGTTCAATACTTATTCTTGATACTTCTTTGGCGTATTCCAAAATTTCAGTCGTGAATGCTGTATATTTTAAAGCGAGATCTAAATGCGGGCTTGTAGACATCGCAAGCCCTTATCCACGTACATTTTCAGTAACCATTGCCGCTATGTGAAACATCATTAGTTTTTCTGAGAATGGAAAAAATGATTGATTGTTCGTGATAAACTCCTCATATATCGGTAATTAACATGTTTCTAAAAGGTTATCAACTAGTATAAGTCAAAGAAAGTAAGATAAACACTATAGAAAGTAAAAAGGTATCAACATTTTACTATAAAAGTAAACGATATGGATAAGTTAAAGGTGCTTTTACTAAAAGAAGGGCGCGACCGCTTCTTTCTTGCAAAGGAGAAATAAAACCGAAATAATAGATGAAGAAAGCTAGGTAAGAAAGGGGTTTCAGTATATGCCAGAAGGTCCAGAAATTAGACGAGCAGCCGATGAAGTGGAAAAAGCGATTATCGGCCTTCCCGTTAGAGAGATATGGTTTGCTTTTCCATCTTTGCAGCACTACGAAGAAGTATTAACAGGTGCTCGTATTCAAAGAGTAGATACAAAAGGAAAGGCTATGCTTATTCGTTTTGACAACGGCTATACAATTTATTCACATAATCAGCTTTACGGAAAATGGTATGTTCGTTCATCTTATAATTATCCATCTACAAACAGACAGCTGCGCCTTGCTATTCATAATGAAAAGAAATCAGCGCTGCTCTACAGCGCTTCTGATATTGAAGTATTGCGTAATGAAGAAGTTCCAGCTCATCCTTTTATATCAAGAGTAGGCCCGGATATCTTGAGTGAAGAAGTAACGGCAGCTGAGCTTTTAGATCGCTTTTACTCTAAGTCATTTTATCGTAGAAAATGGGCGTCGCTGCTGCTAGATCAAAGCTTTATAGCTGGGATTGGAAATTATTTGCGCAGTGAAATCCTATTTGTAGCGGGAATTAATCCTACAGCTCGTCCAGTGGACTGCACGGAAGAACAGCTTAAAAAAGCAGTTCAAGCAACCATATTTCTTGTAAAACAGTCCTATGAAACAGGTGGCATTACAAATGATGTAAAGCTGGTTGAAACGTTAAAAAAGAAAGGCCAAAAGCGCTCTGCATACCGCCACTGGGTTTTTAACCGTGAAGGAGAAGCTTGCCGGATTGACGGCACGCATATTTTAAAAGTGCAAGCTGCTTCTAGAAGGCTTTACTACTGCCCTACCTGTCAAAAATAGCAGGAGATACATTTATGTGGCAAAGAACGTTTCAAGAGGAAGAAATCATGCAGGTTGCGGAGATCACTGGTGACCGGGGCAAACATCATATGGAACGTGATGATAAAGGACGGCTAATGGTTCATGGACTTATGACTGCGAGTATTGGGACAAAGATAGGAGGAGACTTAAAATACATTGCAAGAGAAATGGTAAGTGAATTTCTTCGTCCAGTTTTTGCAGGAGACACGGTTACATGTGAATGCATATTAACTGAAGTAGAAAGAGCAGATAGCTTTCAAAAAGTAAAAATCAAATCGGTTTATCGAAATCAACAAGGTAAGGAAGTACTGATAGGAACAAGTAATGGAATTATTAGAGATTAAAATGAAAGCGTAAATAAAATATGAGGTAGGAATGTTGTTAGAAAAGTCACAGATTCGTGACTTTTTTTATGGCGTTTTTTAAAAATATAATTTTAAAAATAAAGAAAAATATTGGAATTATATTTTAAAGGGATTGTAATAACCATAACTTTACTACAAGATTAAAAAGGAGCTAAAAAGATGAATGAACAGCTTATATTGTTAACCACAGAGTCTCAAAACGAGTAGACAATGAAGATAGATGCAGCTAGTAAAAAAGAAATTTTAAACGTAATGAATAAATGGTAGTTCCCTTATTGGAAAAGAAGCGGATCATAGCATCGATGTAGTAGTAGGTCCAGAAGTTCTAACAGTTTCAACAAGGTTAAAAGTAGCAAGCGCTCATAAAATGATTCTCAACATGATTTCCACCGCGGCTATAATTAAAGTAGGAAAAGTCTATGAAAACTTAATGATAGATGTTCATGTGAGCAATGAAAAGCTTAAAGAAATAGGTATTATTTGTGAAATTACAGGTGTTTCTTATGACCAGACAAGTCAAACGCTCGAAGAAGCAAATAATGAGATAAAAACAGCAGTGGTTATGATTAAAACAAACGAAAATTATGACGCCGCGAAGATATTACTGAATAATGCGGACGGTTATGTAAGAAGAGCGATTGAATATTACGTATATAAGGAGAGAAACGATGTCAACAGGCGGATTAACAATGATTAAAAATACGGTGTCTAAGCTTCCTGATTCGGAGAGGAAAATTGCTGAATATATTTTAAACAACCCGCATACTGTGGTAAACAGTACGGCTGGGGAATTAGGTAGATTAGCGAATGCGAGCAGTGCTGCTGTTATTCGTTTATGTAAATCTATCGGGGTTAGCGGCTTTCAAGAATTAAAGGTAAGAATAGCCGGGGATTTAGCTAGAGATACAGAACAAGGGTATCGGGATATCGAAACAAACGAAACAATTCAATCTATTGTCAAAAAAACTGCAAGCAACAGCATTCAAAGTCTAAGTGATACGGCCGAGCTTGTGAATTATAAAGAAGTAGAGCGGGCTGTTTTGGCGCTGATTGAGGCCAAAAATATTCATTTTTTTGGAATCGGTGCCTCACATATTATTGCTATAGATGCGCAGCAAAAATTTCTTCGAATTAATAAAAATGCTACGGCTTTCGCAGATAGCCATTTAGCAGCTACACTCATCGCAAATGCAAGTAAAGACGATGTAGTCGTGGGTATTTCTTTTTCAGGAGAGACTCCTGAAGTAAGCAACGTCTTATCTTTAGCTAAAAGTCGCGGAGTAAAGACGATTAGCTTAACCAAGTACGGACAGTCTGCAGTTTCGTCTTTAGCTGATATTTGTTTGCATACGTCTTATTCTCAAGAAGCGCCGTTTCGAAGCGCAGCTACATCGTCTCGTTTAGCCCAGCTTTACGTGATTGATGTTTTATTTTTAAGTATTGCAGCGCAGCAGTATGATCAGACGATTGAGTATATTGATAAAACAAGGGATGCCATTCAGTTTTTGAAAAATAAGAAATAAAAAAAGAAAATGTTTACAAAAAGGGAATTTTGTGGTCTGTTTCCTCAGTGTTGTATCCATCTAAGAGGAAAATACAAAGGGGGATTAACATGTCTTTAGATAATCATCAATTAGCAAAGGCTGTTTTGGAGATGCTTGGGGGAGCATCCAATATTGAAGCGTATACGCATTGTATGACTCGGCTACGTGTGACTGTAAAAGATGGTTTAATTGTTCAAAAGGCAGATATACGAAAACTTGAAGGCGTGCTCGGATTAGTTGAAGAAGAAACGCTGCAAATCATTATTGGTCCTGGCAAAGTGAACAAAGTTACAGAGGAATTTGAAAAGCTAATTGATGAATCCAGCAGTATTAACTTAGAAAATCGTGCAGCGCAACGGAAATCGGAGCTGAAAGAAAAAAATGCAACTTCGTTTAAGCTCTTGCTTCGCCGAGTTGCGAGTATTTTTATTCCGTTAATACCTGCCCTTGTAGCATCGGGACTTATTACCGGAGTGACAAAAGCTGTCGTTCAAGCGAAGTGGCTTCCGGCAGATTCACAGGCTGCTATTCTTTTAACCGTCATAGGAAGCGGCTTATTTGCTTATCTTGGTATTTTAGTAGGTATTAATGCAGCAAAAGAATTTGGTGGTTCACCAGCTCTAGGAGGCTTAGCAGGTATTTTAGTCATTAATCCTGCCGTAGCTGATATTAAACTTTTTGGTGAAGCACTTTTACCGGGGCGTGGCGGCTTAATAGGAGTGTTGTTTGCAGCAATTTTTATGGCCGTGTTAGAAAAACGAGTACGTAAATTTGTCCCTCAGTCACTGGATATTATTATTACACCGACCGTTACGGTGTTAATTACAGGAATTATTACGTATGTAGTATTCATGCCAATCGGAGGCTTGGTTTCAGATGGAATCACAAAAGGTCTTTTAGGAGTTTTAGAGGCTGGAGGAGTTATAGCAGGATTTGTTTTAGGAGCAACGTTCTTGCCGCTCGTCATTACAGGACTGCATCAAGGTCTTACTCCTGTTCATTTAGAGCTTATCAATTCCATTGGAGATGATTCGCTTCTTCCTATACTAGCAATGGGTGGAGCCGGTCAGGTGGGTGCAGCTTTTGCTATTTATATCAAAACAAAGAAAAAACGTTTAAAGCGAGCAATTGGAGGCGCTCTTCCTTCAGGACTGCTCGGAATTGGAGAGCCGCTCATTTTTGGAGTCACACTTCCTTTGGGGCGTCCATTCTTAACTGCTTGTCTTGGAGCTGGAATTGGAGGAGCGTTTCAGGCTCACTTCCATATTGCGACTGTAGCGGTGGGAGTATCAGGTTTGCCGCTTACATTTTTAGTTCATGCGCATCAAATTCTTCTTTATTTACTCGGGTTAGTTATTGCTTACGCAGCAGGCTTTATTTGTACCTATTTCTTTGGATTTAACGATGAAATGGCGAGGGAGTTTGAATGATTGGTATTTCGTTTTATTTAAATGATATAAATGCCCAAAAAAGATTAATAGAAGCGAGTGAGTGCGGCGTTACACGTGCATTCACTTCGCTTCACATTCCAGAGGAAAAAGGAGATTTGGCTGAACGGGCAAAAGAATTGCTTCATGTGGCTAGAGATTGTGGAATAAGCGTGTATGCAGACGTATCCAAGCACACGCCGCTCCATTTAGGTATAGAAAGCCTTATGACTCTATCTTCACTTGGCGTATCGGGTATTAGACTAGACGATGGTTTTAGCGTAGAAGAAACTCTTTCACTTGCGAATGAATTTTATATTGCTGTTAATGCAAGTATATTATCAAAGCAAGAAATTGAAGCGCTGTTATCTGCAGGCCTTCATCATCATCAGCTGCTTGCATGGCATAATTTTTATCCGCGTCCTGATACAGGACTTGAAGAAACGTTTTTCCAAAAGCAGACAGATTTATTTAATGAACTTCTTATTCCAGTCTGCGCCTATATTTCCGGAGAAGACGAAAAGAGAGGCCCTATTTATCAAGGTCTTCCTACTAGAGAAAAAGACCGTAATAGATCTCCTTTTACATCTGCAGTAGATTTATACGGATGCGGAGTAACGGAGATTTATATTGGAGATCCATCCGTCAATTTAAATCTATTAAAACGTTTAGTTAAATATCAAGAAAACCACATTATTCCGCTTCGTATTCGTTCACCCCATATAGAGGGAACGTACAGCGTGCGTCCGGATCTATCGAGAGACGTTCTGCGGCTGGCTGATACACGATCTGTAAAGCCAGTCCCGCCGTATCATACAGTAGAACGCAGAATCGGAGCAATTACAGTGGATAATGATGGCTACGGACGTTACAGAGGAGAGGTTCAAATAGCTAAAACGAATCTGCCTGCAAATGCTAATGTTAACGTGATTGGCTATGTTATAGAAGAAGATCATGAGCTGCTTTCATTAGTGAGACCGAGTCAAAAACTTGAGCTTATCACTGTCTAAATGGAAAAAAGCGTATTTTTAAAGAAACTGATAGCTAACTAATAATCTTACAAAAGTAAAGAGCGCACACTGCTAAAAAAAAGTGTGTGCTTTTTAGTGGAATAAAAGGGGATATTTTCTATTGCTATATTATAAACCTTTCTATTGAATAAAACGCTTTACTATGATAAAACTATTACAGGTAAACATATGATAATAGATTAATTTCATAGAGATACAACACCACTAGGGGTGCTTTCGAAGCTGAGAGAGACGAGATGTCTTAACCCTTATAACCTGAACTAGGTAATACTAGCGTAGGAAAGAGGTATTGTAATGAATGTTTTGTATAGGATTTCCTTACGAACTCGTTATAATAATTTTGTGTATATAAACAAAAACACTTCTTTCCGGCGAAAGAAGTGTTTTTTTATGCGTAAAGGAAGGTGTCATACATGGAAGAAACAATTGATTTGCTTGTCAAACAGGTAGAGGAGCGTAAAGGAGAGCTAATCCAGTTATTAACAACTCTTGTTTCATATAAAACGCCAGCTCCCCCTGCACGAAATTCTCATGAAGCGCAGCTGTACGTAGCGGATTTTCTTAAAAACTGCGGTTTCTCCATTGATATGTGGGACTTATATTCCAACGACCCCATCGTAGTGGGTACGTTAAAAGGAAAAAAACCAGCTGACTATCAAAGCTTGATTATTAACGGGCATATGGATGTTGCTGAGGTACAAGAAAATGAAAAGTGGGAGACCAATCCGTTTGAAGCTGTCGTGAAAGATAATACAATAATCGGACGCGGAGTTGCTGACATGAAAGGCGGATTGGCAGGAGCTTTATTTGCAGTGCAGCTTTTAACTGAAGCAGGAATTGAGCTTCCCGGAGACTTAATTTTTGAATCTGTTGTAGGAGAAGAAGTGGGAGAAGCAGGTACACTGCAATGCTGTCAGAAAGGATATACAGCTGACTTTGCGCTCGTAGCAGATACGAGTGATTTACATATTCAAGGTCAAGGCGGAGTTATCACGGGATGGATTACTATAAAAAGCAGCAAAACCTATCATGACGGTACACGCCGAAGCATGATTCATGCTGGAGGAGGACTGTTAGCTGCGAGCGCTATTGAAAAAATGGCAAAAGTGATCGGGGGGCTGCAAGAATTAGAGCGTCACTGGGCTGTTACAAAAAGCTATCCAGGATTTTTACCAGGGACAAATACGATTAATCCAGCGGTAATCGAAGGCGGAAGGCATGCAGCTTTTATTGCAGATGAATGCAGGCTGTGGATCACCGTTCACTATTATCCTAATGAATCGTACGACCAAGTATCAAGAGAAGTTGAAGAATACATTTTAGCTATTGCAAAAGCTGATCCGTGGCTAAAAGATAACCTGCCAACCTTTGAATGGGGAGGCACATCGATGATTGAAGACAGAGGAGAAATCTTTCCGTCATTAGAAATTGATGAAAATCATGCTGGAGTGCAGCTGCTTGCAAATACTCATGAACAAATTGAAGGGAAAAAGCCTCCAATTGATGTGTCAACTAGCGTAACGGACGGCGGTTGGCTAGCCGATGCGGGTATTCCGGCAGCTATTTACGGTCCGGGGAATTTAGCGAATGCACATGCTGTGAATGAACAATTAGATGTGAATCAGCTTGTTCAATATACAAAAGTGATGGTGCAGTTTATTTATACGTGGCTGCATACGCATAAGGAGTGATCATCATGAAATTTAGTGAACGATTATACGGAAAGCTTCAGCCTATTTGGCGTCAAAACCATAATCATCCTTTCGTCCAAGGAATGGGAGATGGAACGCTTGAAAAGGAGAAATTTCGCTTTTATATGATTCAAGATTACCTTTACCTAATTGATTATGCCAAATTATTTGCGATTGGAGCTATGAAAGCTACAGATGTCCAAACAATGGGAAAATTTGCTGCACTTTTAGATTCTACATTAAACGAAGAAATGGGCTTACACCGTGATTATGCCAAGAAATTTGAAATCAGCGAAAAAGAATTAGAAAAAGCGCAGCCATCTCCTATAACACTTGCATACACACACTATATGCTGCACGTTGGTCAAAGCGGAACACTAGCTGAATTAGTGGCGGCTCTTTTACCATGTATGTGGAGCTATTGGGAAATAGGAAAAGAGCTCAGTGAAAAGCCTGGAGCTAACAATGAATTTTACCGTGAGTGGATTGAGATGTACAGCTCAGAAGAATTTGGGGAACTAGCGACATGGTGCATTAACTTATTCGACTTACTTACTGAAGACAAATCAGAAGCGGAATTAGAAAAGCTCGAAGAAATTTTCTTAAATACGACGCGTTTTGAGTATATGTTCTGGGATATGGCTTATAACGAAGCGATGTGGCCGATCCATGAATAAGTCTGTGTTATCTTTCCAAAACGTCAGTTTCACGTACAAAAACGGTGATGAACCGATTTTAAAATCGTTAAACTTAGACGTCAAAGAAGGCGAGTTTGTCAGTATCGTTGGAGCGAGCGGCTCTGGGAAAAGTACATTGTTTCGCCTCATTACAGGTCTCGAACAGCAGAGTGAAGGCGATATAGTTATTAACGGACATTCTTATGAAAAACGTCTTGGAAAAGTAGGCTACATGCCGCAGCAAGATTTGCTGCTTCCGTGGCGCACAATTCTAGACAATGCAGCGCTGCCTCTCGAGCTGCACAATGTGTCAAAAGCAAGTGCTCATAGGCAAGTATCTCAGCTGCTTGAAGAGTTTGGATTAAAAGGATACGAAAACCGTTTTCCAAGTGATTTATCAGGAGGGATGAAGCAGCGTGTGTCCTTTCTACGGACGGTATTAAGCGGTTCTAACGTGCTGCTTTTAGATGAGCCTTTTAGTGCGCTTGATGCCATTACGCGTTTGTCAATGCAGGAATGGCTGCTTGAACAATGGCAAAAGCGTAAGCACACCATCTTATTTATCACTCACGACGTAAACGAAGCGCTTTTTTTATCAGATCGTATTTTTATCTTTTCAGAAAAGCCGGTAAGTCACCTTGAAGAAATTCAAGTGCCGCTTAGTAGGCCTCGAATGCAAAAAGATTTGAATCAACAGCGTGTACTTGATGTGAAAGATTATTTAATTGAACAGCTTAGATCGAAGGTGAATACATGAAAAAGTACGGGGCTTCAGTGATTTTAGTAGTCATTTTGCTGGCTGCTTGGGAAATTGGAGCACGCATTGTAAACTATCCGTTTATTTTACCAACGCCCACTGGTATTTTAACGAAGCTTTGGGATTTGCGAATGGATTTATTGTTTAAGCATTTACCAGCCACGTTATCTATTATCGTAATTGGGCTGGTCATATCTGTTATACTAGGGGTTCTGCTGGCTGTATGGATGAATTGGAGTCCGCTTATTGAGCGTGCTTTCTATCCGCTTATTATTGCCTCGCAAATGATCCCGACAATTGCCATAGCTCCTGTATTTGTCCTGTGGTTTGGCTACTCCATTTGGAGCAAAGTGATTGTGACCGTATTAATTACGTTTTTTCCCATTACCGTTAGCACGTTTGATGGGCTTCGTTCCACCAATAAAGAGTTAAAAGAACTCATGTTAACGATGGGAGCAACAAAAAAAGATATTTTCTTTAAGTTGAATATTCCTTCTGCACTGCCTCATTTTTATTCGGGGCTCAAAGTAGCAGTTACGCTTAGTGTAATAGGCGCTGCCATTGGGGAATGGCTAGGTGCGCAAGCAGGTTTAGGATATTTCAGTCGTCGCATGATGACACAGTTTGATGCAACGGGTGTATTTGCACCAATTGTGATTTTATCCGCGCTTGGTATTTTATTCTTTATTATTGTAGTAGGTTTCGAAAAACGTTCATTAAAGTGGAGGAAAACAGAATGAAAAAATGGTTTGCGATTGGCTTAAGTTTGCTGCTTGTTTTGATGCTCGCTGCCTGCGGTCAGAACAAGGAAAATAAAGCTGGTGAAAGTAAAAAATTAAAAGATGTTACAATTATGCTTGACTGGTACCCAAATGCAGTGCACAGCTTCATATACGCTGCACAAGAAAAAGGATATTTTAAAAAAGAAGGGCTGAATGTAAAAGTGCAGTTTCCTGCTAATCCAACAGACTCGCTTAATTTAGCAGCTGCGGGAAAAGTCACGCTCGGCCTCTACTATCAGCCTGACGTGGCAATGGCACGAGCAAATGAAGATGTGCCCGTAAAGTCGGTAGGAGCGATTGTAAGATCTCCGCTAAACCGAGTTGTGGCGTTGAAAGATAGCGGTATTAAGCGTCCTAAAGATTTAGAAGGAAAAGTGGTAGGCTATAGTGGAACACCATTAAGTGAATCTGTTCTGAAGAAAATGGTAAAAAGCGATGGAGGAGATCCTAATAAAGTAAAACTAGTAGACGTAGGGTTTGAATTAAATTCATCGCTGATTAGCAAAAAAGTAGATGCCGTAATAGGTGCGTATATTAACCATGAGGTACCATTGCTTCATAAAAAGGGATACAAAACGGTTGATATTGATCCTTCAGATTACGGCGTACCATCTTATTATGAGCTGGTGGCAGTTACAGGGGATCAAACATGGGCAAAAGATTCTGATACGATTAAAGCGTTTTGGCGTGCCGCGACAAAAGGGTATGAATATACCGAGAAGCATCCACAGGAATCACTTCAAATTTTGTTAAATAATCAAGATAAATCAAACTTCCCGCTTGAAAAAGACGTGGAAACGAAAAGTTTGAATATTTTACTTCCAAAAATGAAGTCTGAGCAAGGTTTCGGCAGTCAAACGAAGGAATCATGGCAGTCAAATGTTGACTGGTTAAAAGAGTCAGGGTTAATTAAGAAAGAGCCAAATGTAGATGACATGTTTGAGAATATTGGAGAATCTAAGTAAATAGTTTAAAAGTTGCAGAGCAGCCGTTTCATGGAGATGCAATAAAAGTTGAATAGAGATGTTGAAGAAACAAAGTTAACGATAAAGTACATTTAGTTTCTATATGAGATAAGTGGATATTTCGTTATATAGAAGGTTTCAATACAAAAAAGGTCTTGCCTAAGCAAGACCTTTTTTTATTCTAAATTTGCGTGCTTTCCGTACATTGTATGAGTATCAAGTTCTTTCTTCTCCATGAAGCGGAGAATAAGCGCATCGTAAAAGAGAAGAAGCGTTTGTTCAAACAGTGATGCCATAGGCTGCACTGTTTTATAACTGCTTTGTTCTTGATCCTTCGGAGCACCGGGCAGCTTCACAATAAAGTCAGCCAGCTTGCCAAGCGTTGAATCGGAGGAAATCGTGACTACTCCAACTTTTCCTCCAAGTTCTTTTGCTTTTTGAGCTATAGGAATTAAGCTTTTCGTTTCGCCAGAACCTGATCCGATGATTAATAAATCATCTTGTGTAAATGTGGAAGTTACGGTTTCTCCAATTACATAAGCATCAATGCCCATATGCATCATACGCATAGCAAGCGACTTGCCCATAAGGCCTGAACGGCCTGCTCCTGTGACAAACACTTTTTTAGATGAGATGATGCTATTTACAAGCTGTTCAGCTTCATCGTCAGCGATTAGAGCTGTTGTTTGTAAAAGTTCATTCATAACCTTTTTTAAATGTTCGCTCGTATGCATAGAAAGCTCCTTAATTTGTAATAAGCTCTTTCATTTGAGAAGCAACTGATTTTTTATCGTCTTGGCTCGTAATGCCGCCGCCAACGATGACAAGGTCAGGCTGTGCCTTTACCACTTGAGGTAAAGATTCTAATTTAATGCCGCCAGCAACGGCGGTTTTTGCATTTTTTACAACGTTTTTGATTGTTATTAAATCTTCAAAAGAGTTTTGGCCAATCGCTTGAAGGTCGTATCCTGTGTGTACACAAATATAATCAACGCCAAATTCGTCTAACTCTTTCGCACGTGCTTTAATATCTTTTACCCCAATCATATCGACTAGAATTTTTTTGCCTTGTTTTTTTGCTTCTTCAACTGCACCTTTAATCGACATATCTTCAGCCACACCTAAGATGGTAATGATGTCTGCTCCGGCTTGAGAAGCTTGCTGTACTTCATAACCAGCTGCATCCATGATTTTTAGGTCAGCTAATACTTTTAAATTAGGAAATGCTTCTTTAATTTCTTTAACGGCGCGAAGCCCTTCATTGATTACAACAGGCGTACCGATTTCCACGATATCAATATGTTCTTCAACTTCTTTTACTACCTCTTTTGCTTGAGGGATGTTCACAAGATCCAATGCTAATTGTAATTCCATTCTACTCCACTCCTTACAGAAATCTATAAATACCTTTTCTGCTTTTTTGCATAAAAAGCAGCTGGTGTAGTTATTGTACCCGCAGTTTGAGGCTCTTAAAAGTACGCACTTTTCCCACAAATAGTGTGGGAAATGATAGTATACAGAAGTATACTAATGAACATATCAGTATTGTAACCGCTTAATTTTCATTAAAAATGCGGATGATATTTAGTAACATCATCCGCATAAAAAAATAAAAACTATGGAATGTAAGGAGTAGTTTCCATTATTTAATCAACGTTTCCGCCTTTTGTTCTTGATTAATCAGCACTGTATCACGATAATTTTTACCCCAATTGTACATTGCTGTCAAAATAGGCATTAAACTTTCTCCTTCTTTCGTAAGTGAGTATTCGACTTTAGGTGGTACGACAGGATAAACTTTACGGTTAACAATCAGATCTTCTTCCAGTTCCCGCAGCTGATTAACCAGCATACGCGGCGTAATATCAGGAATAAGCGATTTTAGTTCTCCAAACCGTTTTGTTCCTTCACGTCCCAAGTGCCAGAGTATCAGCATTTTCCATTTCCCGCCGATAATAGCAAGCGTTAATTCTTTCTCACAGTTAAATTCCTTATTAAGCTGGCTCAATTGCTTCACCCCTATGACCAATAGTATAAAATTTCTTTGAAAGTACTTCTTATTATACCGGTGCTCACAATCCTTTTACAAAAATCCGGCTTGTATCTTGCCATTAAAAAGCTCAGTTTTTTTACTATCTAGTTGTTCTTGAGTAGTGGGAGCTAAAAGGTGGCCTTTAGTCATGTTTTTTATATTCACTTGTTTAAATATAAAAAAAGATGGGAAATCACTGAGTAACAATGCTAAAGGAGGCAGTAAAAATGGAAAGAAGTCGATCTGAATTACAAAACCCTGCTGTAAGCACCAGCGCAGGCATTAACAACGACATAGGAATCAATAACAATCCACAGACAGCTAATAGCCCTACTGCTGTTAGCAATGAAAAAAGCTGCAGCAGCAAGCTGGTAAAAGGTGTTGTTGTTGGGGCAGTTGTGGGTGGGTGCATAACACTACTTGATAACAAAACCCGCTCATCTGTTAAAAGAAGAGCCGTTACATTAAAGGACTCTTCTGCAAACATGATTAATCAAGTAAAAGAGAACCCTCAAGAAACAAAAGAAAAAATGATACAACAAATGAAAAATGCATCCAATCTTTTGAAAGACGCGATTAATGATGCCAAACATTTGTACGAGCGTGTAAATGAAGATTTCTTTAAGCAGGCAGAAGATGTAAAAAGCGTTACGCATGATGCAAAATCGACGGTAGAAGATGCTAAAAGTGATTTACAGCAAATTGGTGAAAAGGTGAAAGATGCAACTTCTGAAATAAGTAAGGACAAGATGACGCCGGACGAAAAACCAGAAGCTGAGCGTGAAAGAACATACCAATCTATTCACTAAAAAGGAGATGTTAACTGTGAGTCAAATGAAGGAACTACAAAAGACATGAATAAAATTGAAGAAACGGTAGATAATTTAGGGTCGGAGAAAAAAGAAGCAATTTTGCAGAATTTTGATACGTTTACTGATTATTTAAGTCAAAAAGTCCATGTCGGTAAAAAGCTCGGGTTAAATGAGGAACAATTAACAGCTGCTACAAAAAAAGTGGCTAGCTATTTAGCCAAAAATGAGGAGCCTCGAAACCGAGAAGAAAAAGTCCTTCATGAATTATGGAAAGTCAGCAGTGAAGAGGAAAGGGAAGTCCTTTCTCATCTCATTTTAAAACTAGTTGCGTAATATTAAAAAAGCATCCCATCTATCAGGATGCTTTTTTAATATATTAAGATGATTGCTTTTGAGCTTCTTGAATCGTTTTATCCCAGTCAATACCGCAATCATCTGTTGTACAAGAAGATTGCTGTCCGCAGCTTGCGCATTTTCCCTGAGTGCTCTTGCGGAAGAACTTTGTCATATGATAAATAGCATATCCAAATATTAAAACCCCAATTAAAATGTTAATAATCAATGTTAGTCACTCCTTTTAAGAAAAACCAAGAACTTTTCCGACAGTGTGTACAAGCAAAGCTACGAGATAAGCGACAACTAAAGGGTAAGCAACAGCAAATGTTGTCCATTTCAATGAGCTGGTTTCCCGTCGAATAACAGCGACGGTTGCTAGACACGGAACGTAAAGAAGAACAAACACCATAAACGTATAGGCTGTTAGCGGTGTAAAGAATGTCTTCATTGTGTCTCCCAGCTTTCCTTCCTGTACTTTATAAATGATGCTCATAGTTGAAACAACTACTTCTTTTGCTAGGAACCCTGTGATAAGTGATGCTACAGCTTGCCACGTCGCAAAACCTAAAGGGATAAATAAAGGAGCAATGGCACCTCCAATAATAGCCATAAAGCTATTTTCCATATCTACTCCAAAACCGCCAGGGCCAGCGTAAGATGATAGCCAGATAAATACAGAGCCAGCTAAAATAACTGTACCTGCTTTACGGACGAAATTTCGTCCTTTTTCCCACGTGCTTCTCCAAAGAGTCTTGGCTTGGGGTACACGGTAAGGAGGAAGTTCGACAATAAAAGTTGATTGTTCATCTTTAAGAAGCGTTACTGATAAAATTTTCGTTACAACAAGTGCTAAAATAATGCCAAGCAAGTACATAGAAAATACCACAGCTGCTCCGTTGTGCACAAAAAACGCGCCTACAAACAAAGCATATACAGGGAGACGTGCTGAGCAGCTCATAAATGGGTTCACTAAAATGGTCATAAGGCGCTCTTTTCGCTGTTCAATTGTACGTGTGGCCATAATCCCAGGTACGTTACATCCAAAGCTAATAATCATCGGAATAAATGCTTTACCGTTCAAGCCGAAAAATTCCATGATACGATCCATTACTACAGCGATTCGAGCCATATATCCTGAATCTTCAAGCAGTGAAATGAAAAAGAACAGGACAAAAATTTGTGGTACAAATACTAATACGCCGCCTACACCTGCAATGATGCCGTCCACAATTAAATCATGAATAAATGGAGCAGCACCAGCTGCATTTAGAAGAGAATCAGCACCTTCACTAAGCGTTCCGCCAAAAAAACCGTCGAGTTTATCAGAAAGCGGAACGCCAATCCAAGTAAACGTAATATTAAAAATAAAATACATTAAGCCAAGAAAAATAGGGAGGCCGAGCCACTTATGTGTCACAATTCGATCAAGTTGATCTGTGAAGGTTAAAGGCGTTTCGCTGCCTTTTATGATACAATCGTTGGAAATGCGTTCAATAAATGCTGTACGCACGTCGAAAAAATGCTCACTGAGCGACTTGTTTAATTTTTGTGCAGTCGCTTTTCGAAGCTCAAGCAGCTCTGTGTAAATTGTTTTCTCTTTTAATGTTGATTCTATTACGCTGTTTTCAGCTAGGAATTGAATGGCAATCCACCTATTAACATCCGCTTTTGTTTGAATGATATTAATTACTTGTTCAGCAGTTTCTCCATAATTCAATTGAAACAACGGAGCTTTTAAATCTTGCTTTAAAGTGGAGAGAAGCTCATTAATTCCTTTTCCATTGCGAGCAATAATCGCAGAAACCGGAATATGTAATGATTGGCTTAGCCTTTCCAAATTAAAAGTCAGTCCGCGTTTTTCCGCTACATCAATCATATTTAAGCCGATTACTAATGGCTTTCCGTATTCCAATGCTTGAATAGTGAGATGCATGCTTCTTTCAAACTGAGAAGCGTCTACGATATTCAGCATACTGTTAAATTCTCCGGTTAACAAAAAGTTAGTGACCACTGCTTCATCGGAAGAAAGAGGAGTAAAGTCATACACACCCGGCAAATCAACTAGCTGGCTGTTTTGTTTCTTAATAGACCCAACTTTCTTTTCGACGGTTACACCACTCCAGTTTCCTACGTATTCATAGGAATCTGTTAATATATTAAATAAAGAAGTTTTTCCTGTGTTTGGGTTTCCTAAAAGTGCAATTGTACTCATGCTGTCTCAACCTCAATTTTAGCCGCATCACGTTTTCGGATGCTAATCATTTGACCTTGACATTCAATGATACAAGGTCCTCCTAAGATGGTTTTTTGTTTCATGCATAGCTCGCATCCTTTTTTTATTCCAAAAGAAAGAAGGCGGCGTTCTAATGATCTATCTAAAAATTCAATGTTTTTAACTTTTACTTTGTCGCCAATACTCACGGTAGTTAAATTCATCATTCAGCACTCCTGTTAATGATAATCATTTTCAATTTGTATCTATCTCGATTATACATAAGGTTCTAAAATCAATCAATGCTTCTAGAGCGTTACGAATAAAAATATATATTTATAACTATATTTTTGGGATGAAATTATGTACGATTTTAGCATCAAATTGTCAGGGGGGATGTGAGTGGATGTAATCATTCGAAAAATGAGAAAAGAAGATATTACGTCTATTCAATATGTCGCAAAGATGAGCTGGTATGATACATATGAAGGAATTATTCCTCGAAGCGTTCAGAATCGATTTCTTTTAAAAGCATACTCCAATAAAAGGCTGCTGAAGCACTTGCACAATTCGTTCGTTTATGTAGCTACTATCGACGAGAAAATCGTAGGGTACGCTCACTTTTTTTTACTGCGAAATAGAGAGGAAATAGAACTAGGATCTATCTATATACTGCCTGCTTATCAAGGAAAAGGGATCGGTTCACAGTTGTTAGGAAAAGGAATAAAACGTTCAAAGGAATTAAAAGCCGTTTACATTAATGTAGAAAGGGAAAACAGGAGAGGTCGTGCATTTTATCATTCAAAAGGTTTTCAGCTCGTAGATGAATTTGATGATGAATTTGAAGGTCATTTATTAAAAACGATGCGGATGAAGCTAATGATTTAAGCCTGGTATTTAGTGTGAACGTTATCTCAAAAAAGCTGATTTTAAACTTTCTGCTAAAATCAGCTTTTAATTCCAGAATAACGATTGACCTTATTCTTGTGAATATGGTAACATTAATCAGAACTTAATGACCATAATTGTTTTTTGGTCAAATGGTCAAAAAGCCAGGCGGAAGTAAGGATTATTGGAGGCTAAAAAACATGAATATGATTAAAGGAGAATGGAAAAAAATCTTTTCCAAACCAATGACTATCGTTGTGATTTGTGGATTGTTATTTGTTCCATTACTTTACAATGTCATCTTTTTATCTGCTTACTGGGATCCATATGGAAAAACAGATCAAATTCCAGTTGCAGTAGTAAATGAAGATAAAGGTGCTACGTTAGATGGAAAGAAATTGAATGTCGGTCGTGATTTTGTTGATGATCTAAAGAAAAACGATAAGTTTGATTGGAAATTTACGAACAAAGAAAAAGCGTTAGAAGGCTTAAAGAACGAGGACTACTATTTAGTTTTAGAAATTCCAAAGAATTTCTCCAAAAATGCAACAACACTAATGGATAAAGATCCTAAAAAAATGAAATTTATCTATCATACAAATGCCGGAAAGAACTATTCAGGCGCTCAAATTAGCTCAAATGCAGTGGCTAAAATCAATGATCAGATTAAAGAAGCGGTCACAAAGCAGTATGCTGAAACGGTATTTGACAGTTTTAAGCAAGTAGCGGACGGTCTTCAAAAAGCAAGTGACGGTGCAGGAGAGCTAGAAAACGGCTCAAAAACGCTGCGAGATAACATGAAGAAATTAGCAGACAGCACGGTTACGTTTGAAGACGGTACAGCTAAATTGGCAAACGGATTAACAGATGCACGAAAAGGAGCAACAGATTTAAATGCTGGTGCAGCTAAGCTACTAAACGGTGCGGATAAAATTAATGAAAACTTAGGCAGCCTAAACAGCGGTTTAGGGAAGTTAGAGAGTGGAAGCGGGCAGCTGTACGCGGCTTCCAAAGAACTTGAAACAGGTGCAGGAAAGCTTAGCACTGGATTAGGGCAATTACAAGATGGGACTGCAAAACTGCAAGGCGCGACACAACAGCTCAATGAAGGAACAAAGACACTTCAAGGGAAATTACCGCAGTTTACAAGCGGTTTAAATCAAGTAGACGCTGAAGTGAGCAGCGTTACGCAGCAAATCAATCAAGCAGAGCAGGAAATTACGCAGATTAAACAGCAGGTCGATTCAAAAAAATCAGAGTTTGAACAGCAGCAACAAGCTCTCATTGACAGCATTAACAGCAACGAGTCCATTCCTGATGAGCAAAAACAAACGCTGATTACAGGAATTAAAAAGTTGACGTCACAGCAGTTTATGGATGAACAGCAGCAAAAAGCAGAACAGTTAAAAGCAAAAGTAGATAAAGTGCAAGAGCTATCTGCGGCTCTTCAAAAGCTTTCTAAAGGCGGGGAAGATATTCAAAGCGCCATTAATAAAATTGCTGATGGGCAAAGTCAGCTGTACAATGGTCAAACAAAACTATATAACGCCCAAACTCAATTATACAACGGTGCTGTGAAATTAGCAGAAGGAGAAAAGCAGTTCAATAATAAATTTGCAGAGCTAAACAGCGGTATTGCTGACGCTCATGCAGGAGCTGGAAAGCTTGCTGACGGGCAGCAGCAAATTGTAGATGGACTTAAGAAGTCTGAGCAAGGAAGCGCAGCGCTAGCAAATGGTTTAACACAGCTAGAAAACGGAGCAACTAAGCTAGCAAATGGTTCTAAAGAGTTAACGAATGGTTCGTCCAAACTATATGATGGTTCATCTAAATTATCAGATGGAACAAGCGAGCTTCATTCCTCTTTAGCAGATGGTGCAAAAGACGCAAAAGATGTTAAAGCGGATGATAAAACATATAGTATGTTTTCAAATCCAACGGATTTAAAATCAGATAAACAAAACAACGTAGATAAGTACGGTGTCGGGCTGGCTCCATATATCTTATGTATTGGTTTATTTGCAGGAACGTTAATGTTCTCATCTGTTTATTCTTTAAAAGAACCGTCTATTCAACCAACTTCAGGAATTTCATGGTTCTTAAGTAAGTTTAGCGTTATTACTATCGTAGGTATACTACAGGCAGCGATTGCGGTTACAGCTCTTTTATGGGGCTTGCATTTAAACGTAACAAGCGTTTGGCACTTCTATATCTTTACGATGATAACAGGTGTGACGTTCTTTACGCTTATCTTGTTCTTAACAACAGCGTTAGGAAAAGTAGGGCAGTATTTAGCCTTTATTATTCTGCTGCTTCAAATTGGCGGCAGTGCAGGTACATTCCCTAAAGCACTTGTGCCGGAATTCTTCCAAGCAATCAATCCATACTTGCCTATGACCTATGCAATTCGCGGGTTCCGTGAAATCATTTCAATTGGTGATGATTTCGGCTATGTATGGCATCAAGCTGGCGTCCTTGGAATCTTTGCAGCAATCTTTATTGTTCTTTCATTAATAATGTTTTATGTTAATGCAAGAAAAGAGCAGCACTATACAAAAGAAGAGTCAGCAGCATAATTTATTTAATAGAAAAAGAGAGTTCCAGTTTAAAAAAGAACTCTCTTTTTCTTTATGTTAGTATAGGTTTACGTATAAAAGAGGGGAATGTGAATGCATGCAGCTTACAAAATTTTCGGTATATGAAAGTGATCAGGTGAAAAAGTGGCAGGAAGGGCTAAAAGAGTGGGACGGTTCAATATCGGAACGGATGATAAATGACCGAGCTGAAGATGAGTTTTGGCAGCAGTATTTAGAAAAAAAGTCTTTTAGTTCAGAAAACGATCCTGTAGTAAAACAGCTTCAACAAGAACTTCTTGCTTTTTTGAATCCAAGTGACTCTGTTATGGAAATTGGCCCTGGGTGGGGAAATTATACGTTTTCGATTGCTGATTATGTAAAAGAACTTACGTGCATGGATTGTTCGCCAAGCATCATTCGCTATTTACGAAAACAATCGGGTGCTCGCACTAATCTAAGGTTTATAGAAGGAAAATGGGAACACGAGCGTCTAATGGATAACTATGATGCAGTAGTAGGGATAAACTGCTTTTACCGTATGCATAATATTGTTGAAGGTCTCCTAAATATGAATAATTCGGCTAATCGCTTGGCTGTTATTGGCATGACAACAGGTCCAGAAAAGCCTCATTACCTAGAGCTACATAGAAAACTTGGGTACGAGATTAAATGGCGCCGTAAGGAATATATTGACTTATTAAATATTTTATATGAACTGGGCATCTACGCAGACTGCAAGCTGATTCCTGTAACCAAAACGGTAACGTATGAGACATACGAAGATCTCATCAGGAAGAACTCGACAAAGGTGCTTTCTAAACAGATTGACAGGCTAGAAACTGAGAAGATTATTTTACAGCATGTAAAGAAAGTGAATGATACATATGAATATACGTATCAGTATCATATGGCTTTTATTTATTGGAAACCCATAAAAAGAACCCGTTGATTTTTATTCAACGGGTTCTTTTTAGCAGTGATAAAGTTGTGGTTTAGGATAAGTAATATTAAAATCGTCGCCTCTTAGAAGAACTTTCAATTCCTGTTTCTTCACGGTATTTAGCTACTGTTCTTCTTGAAATTTGAATCCCTTCGTTGGAAAGAAGCGACATGAGCTTTTGATCTGAAAGAGGCTTTAATTTATTTTCTTCGGCAATTAATGTTTTAATTTTTTCTTTTATAAAGGCAGTAGAATGGCTTTGTTCACCATCGGTTCTTTCTAAAGAATTGATGAAAAAGTATTTTAATTCAAACAGTCCCCGTGGCGTTTGAATATACTTTCCGTTGGTCGCACGGCTTACCGTTGATTCGTGACAGTCTAATTTTTGAGCAATATCTTTTAAGGTAAGCGGCTTTAGCCCTGAGATACCTACTTCGAAAAAATCCTGCTGATGTTCCACAATGGCCTTAGACACGTTGTAAATCGTTGCATTACGCTGCTCAATACTATTGATTAGCCAAGTAGCTTCATTCATTTTTTCCTGCACGTATCGATCGGTTGTTACGCATGCAGAGCGATGAACAAGCTTTTGGTAGGTGCTGTTAATTTTGATGGGCGGAAGTAACTCGCTATGAAGAATGACATGGTAACGGCTATCAATTTTTTGTACCGTTATATCAGGTGAAATGTACTTCGTAAGCGGGATGTGGAAATTTCCTGCTGGACGAGGATTTAATGTCCGGAGGCAGTCCACAATTTCTTGTACTTCACGCATTGAAATAGAGTATTTTTTTGAAATGTTCCGATATTTTTTGCTGGCAATATCTTCAATATCATGTTTTACCACATCGTATAAAAAAGGAGGCTTCGACTTTTTGGCCTTAATTTGAATAAGCAGTGAATCGACAAAGTTTTGGGCGCCCACTCCAATCGGATCAAAGCTTTGTAAAACGTGGATCATATCGTTGACTTCGTCAATTGAAGCGTTCAGCAGTTCGGCTGCCAGCTTTGGCTCAATTGCTAAAAAGCCGTTTTTATTTAAGTTTCCAATTAGAAATTGAACGATATGTTTTTGGTGTGAGTGTAAATGATTTAACATAGAAAGTTGCTCCAATAAATGGCTTTCTAACGTCACAGTTTGATCAGATATATAATTAAACGGATTATACTCGTCATCAGTATGACCTTTGGAATACGAACGCTGCTCCCGATTATAAAATGAATCTTTTTGCTGAGAGTCGCTAGCAGACAGTTTAATTACAGGGTTTTCATTGACTTGCTGATGAAGATAATAAACTAAATCGGCCGTAGAATAATTTAAAATGTTGATAGACTGACGTAATTCAGGTGTCATGGCCAATTTTAATAGTTGTTTTTGGGATAAATCTAAACCTAATTGCATCATTGAATCACCTATCATTCTTGAGTTTTATTCCGACAATTCTGGCTGCATCATTCGACATCATCATATCTGAAAATGTCAAAGAATTCTATAGTGTTGTCAGATGTTCTTACACAGGGGCAAATCGCAAGAAAGAGTAGGAAAATAGATAAAACAAAAACGAATAGCTCCTCACAACAGCTATTCGTTTGTTTCGGCAGAGCCGCTAGGAGAAATTAGTTGCAACTTGAGTTGTTTCCCATTCTTCTATCTCCCCATGCGCACATCATGTTTAAAATTTCTCGTAAGGTTTCGCCTTCTTCACTGAGTGAGTACTCTACTTTAGGCGGAACTTCATTGTATACTTTTCTATTAACTATACCATCTTTTTCTAATTCCTTCAGCTGTTGGGAAAGCATTTTTTTTGTAATAGCAGGCATAGCTCGCTGAAGTTCACTGAAGCGCTTTTCGCCTTCTTTTAATAGGCATAAAATAACGACTTTCCACTTCCCGCCGATTACTTCAAGCGTTGCTTCAACAGGTATATTATATTGGGTTGCTTTCAACGTTAATCCTCCATTCATAAACAGGTATGAAATATGGATATAATAATTTGGTATCCATATACCTAGGTTACCGAGACGGTACCTGGTTACACGAAAGTGCCGTTTTTGTATATAACTTGTATTTATTATACTGAAAAAGAACTTTTAATTGAAGGAAGAAATTTAAAAGGGGAGATCTTGATGAAAGCTTGGGAAGGATCTTGCTTTTAATGATCAAATTGCATTTATCGCAGGACCGCCTAATGTAAACGATGCGATTTCGTTTGCGCATCCGCTATCGTTTCATCAAGTTGCATTAGGGAGTGTACATCAGTCTAATAGCGTAAAAGAATAGCAAAAACTTGCTGACATGGGAGATAGAATGCTTTTGCTTTTACAAGAAAATAAGCTAAATGCTCTCGTGGAAAAAGTTATTTCACTAGACGAAGTGCCGGCAGCATTAGATGAACTGGCGACTCGTCGAGTAAAGGGGAAAATTGTAGCTGTGATAGATAAATAATAGAATGAAAAAGGCAAACACAATGAATGTGTTTGCCTTTTAAATGGTAAACTGCTGCGTGTAAAGCTTGTGGTAAAAGCCTTGTTGCTCTAGAAGCTCGTGATGGTTTCCTTCTTCAATGATTTGTCCGTCTTTTAAAACAAGAATTTGGTCCGCATTTTCAATCGTTTTGAGGCGATGGGCAATCACAAAACTTGTTTTTCCTTTTAATAGATTACTCATTCCTCTTTGAATATCAATTTCTGTTTTTGTATCAATATTGGAAGTAGCTTCGTCTAAAATTAAGATATCGCAGTCAGAAAGCATGGCTCGAGCAATTGATAAAAGCTGCTTTTGGCCTTCACTTAAATTTCCTCCGCCGGCTGAAATAACGGTGTCGTATTGCTGCGGCAGGTGCTTGATAAAAGAATGAGCATTTGCCATTTTTGCTGCGCTTTTAACTTCTTCATCACTGGCATTCAACCTGCCAAATCGAATGTTATCTGCAATCGTACCAGAAAATAAATAGGTATCTTGGAGAACAATGCCGATTCGGTTTCTTAAATCATGGATTTTATAGTCACTAATGGAGCGGCCGTCAATTTTAATTTCTCCGTTTGCGATGTCATAAAATCGTGTGAGTAAATTAATGATCGTTGTTTTACCGGAGCCTGTTGGACCGACTAACGCAACCATTTCACCTTTTTTTGCTGCAAGTGTAACATTTTTTAAAATCATTTTTTCATCGGTATAGCCAAATGATACGTTCTCAAAAGCGACGTCCCCTATAAATTTTGTAACAGAAAGAGCGTTTGGCTTGTTTGTAACGTCCGGCTGCTCATCCATGATTGCAAACACGCGCTCTGCGCCGGCAATAGCCGAAAGAATGGTGTTTACTAAGTTTGCCATTTGACTGATTGGGCGAGAGAACTGACGTGAGTAGTTAACAAATGAAGCGATCATCCCAACTGTAACGCTACCTTGAACAGCCATAAATGCTCCTGCCCCAATCACTAGCGCTAAACCTAAGTTATTAATGAAGTTTGTGACAGGACCTAAAAAGCCTGAAAATGTTTCTGCTTTTGTTGCTGAACTTCTTAGCTGTTCGTTTCGTTCATTAAAAACAGTTAAAAAATCTTTTTCCTTACTAAAAAGCGTGACAACTTCTCCTCCAGAGATTGTTTCTTCTACAAAGCCGTTTAGCTCACCTAAGTCTTTTTGTCGTTTGACAAAATTTTCACTGCTTCTTTTTAATATTTGTCGAACAATTATAACCATTAATGGAATAACAATTAGCGTGATAATTGCAAGAATCCAGTTGAGCGAGAACATTGCGATGGTAATGCCAATTAAAGACAAAATAGAAGACAGAGCTTGAATAACACTTTGACTCAGAGCGTTGTTTAGATTATCAATATCATTCGTGACTCTGCTCATTAACTCTCCGTGAGCTCGCTTGTCAAAGAAGCGGAGGGAGAGAGTCTGAAGCTTTGCAAACAAATCTTGGCGGAGCATTCCAATAGTCGTAAACGAAACGTTCACCATTAAATAGGTTTGTAGCCATGTTAATAAAGATGTTGTAATGTAAATTCCTGCTAGAGTGAGTGACATTCGTACCGTTCCGCTGATATCTTTAGGAATAATATGCTCATCAATAATAACCCCAATTAAATAAGGGCCTAATAAATTAAGCAGGGAAGTCACAATGACTAAGATAATCGCCGCCACAAGCGGAGGTTTTCGTTTCCCCATATATGACCAAATTCTGTGCAGTGTTTTTTTAGCATTCTTTGGCTTAACTACAGGGCCTTTCACCATTCCTCTGGGACCGCGAATAGAGCTCATTTGATTTTTGCCTTGATTATTCACTAGGCAACACCTCTTTTCCGCCTTGTGCAAGATAAATGTCGTAATAAAGAGAGCGATGGCGAAGCAGTTCTTCATGAGTCCCTTGTTCAGCAATTTTTCCTTCATCCATGACGATAATATGATCAGCGTGGAGAAGAGACGAAATTTTAGATGCAATGATAATGACGGTCGCATCAGCAAACTCTTCTTTTAAATGTTTTAGTACCTGCGCTTCTGAGACAGCATCCAACGCCGAAGTTGCATCATCAATGACGAGAATAGCAGGCTTTCTAACAAATGCACGAGCGATTGAAAGGCGCTGCTTTTGCCCTCCTGATAAATTGGTAGCTCCTCGCGTTAAAGGATACTCATATTTCTCTGGGAGTTTTTCAATAAACTCCGTTGCGCATGCAAAAGCCGCAGCATCTTCAATTTCTGAGGAAGAAGCATGATCTTTTCCCATTCGAATATTCATATCAATCGTACCGGTAAACAGCGTAGCTTTTTGAGGAATAAACCCAATGGATGAGCGAAGCTCTTTTACGTCATAGTCCGTAATGTTTTTTCTATCTACGAAGATTTGGCCGTCATCAGGATCATATAAGCGAGAAATAAGCTTTGCAAGCGTGGATTTTCCGCTCCCAGTAGAGCCGATAATGCCAATGGTTTCCCCATGTCTAGCAGTAAATGAAATATCTTTTAAAACGTTTTCGCCATTTTTACTGTAGCTGTATGTAACGTTTTGAAACGATAGATCACCTTTAAGTCTGTTGATTTGAGCAGCAGAGTTTGCTGGAGGAATGTCTATCTTTGTCTTTAAAACATGATCGATTCGTTCAGCTGAAGGGAATGCACGTGTAATTTGCATCAACACCATGCTGCTTGACATAAGTCCGTTTAAAATAATCGTTAGGTAATTGATAAAAGCTAAAATCACACCTGCTTCAATTTTGTCTGCCTCAACTTGAAGTCCTCCGAGCCATAGAGTAGCTACCATTCCGATATTTACCACAAATAAAATAACGGGGATTAAAAGAGAGATAAGTTGAACAGCACTCATATTAGCTCGTGTCAAGGAGTTGTTTGCTTCTTTAAACTGATTGATTTCATATGATTCTCTTACATACGCTTTTACTACACGCATCCCTGATAAATTCTCTTGAACTTTTGTGTTTACACGATCAACTCTTTGCTGAACTTTTTTGAAAAGTCTTCCAGATTTCGTGATTACAAACCAAATGCATAAAAATAAAATAGGCACGACCACGACAATGATAGGAAACAAAGAACGAGCGGTTAATAATACAATAACGATACTTCCTGCAAAAAGTAGAGGACCTCTAACTAATACTTTTAGCGTCATATTCAATGCGTTTTGAACACTCGTTACATCATTTGTCATGACAGTAATTAAGTGACCAGTCCCTAGTTTGTCTCTGTTGCTGTTAGAGAGGTTTTCAATCTTTTCAAAAAGCGATTTGCGAATATCAGTAGAAAAGTTTACTGCCGCTTTTGTACTAAAGATGGCGCAGGCGATACCAGCAGCTAAGCCGACTATAGCTAACATGAGCATAAGGATGCTTCGAGTAATAACATAAGTTTGATTGTTGTTTGCAATGCCATAATCAATGATATGCTGCATGATAGTAGGCTGAAGAAGGTCAGCTAACACTTCAATTACCATCAATAGCGGGGCAAAAAGCGCGAGCCATTTGTAAGGTTTCAAGTAAGGGTACAAAGATTTAATTGTATTCACACATTGTGGCACTCCTTTCTGTAAAAAATATGGTAACATAGAATAAGTTTAAAAGTTTGTTTCAAGCACCATTAATTATACGCCAGTGCAAGCAGAAATCCACTTTTTGAGAGGGTCAGATATGCAATGAGTCAAACATTACGAGTACACCATCCACTTTTTGGATCTTTGTTATATGACTCGGGCTGGGTTGGAGAAAAACAGGTCACTTTCTTTGGACAAAAACAACACGTGTTGTTGACAATTGATGGAGATAAAGAGAAGCCATTTCAAAAACAACAAGAAGAGGCCTTTAAAGGATTTTGGCTTCAAGGTGAATTATTGTTAAAGAGGACAGAAAAAGCTCTTTTTGATTATTACCAACAGGTACGAGATGAGTACAGAACTCAAGTTGAAAAAGACGTGGTAGACTTACTAGTTCCGAATGTTGAAAATCGAAAAGACATCGGTGTTTTGGTTGAGTGTATTCAAATTTTTGTACCTGAAGTACCTCATGATACAAGAGAACTTGGGCTGTTTTTTGAATGCACGTGGGAAGAAGAGCATATGTTAGCTGTAAAGTTTAGAAATGAACAAATTGCCGCTGCTGGCTTGCAAGAGGATTTATTCTAGTAAAAAAAGCCTTGAAGCAAACTGCTTCAAGGCTTTTTCGCAATTAATGTTTAACGGGCTTTTCGATTCCCATACCTGTATTTGCTTTTACTAAAATCTCATCAAATTTCTTTTCGTCTGCTTTTTTAGAGGAAAGAAGTGTTCCTATAAAAGCAGCTAAGAAGCCTAGAGGAATAGAGATAATACCAGGATTTGTTAGCGTGATGAGCGGTTCACCTACAAAGATAGCGGCTCCCGGCTCAGGTGCCCACACATTTGGACTAATGGCGACTAAAAACAATGAGCTGAATAGCCCAACTAACATGCCGGTAACTGCTCCTGCTGTATTAAAGCGTTTCCAAAAAATAGTGAGGAGAATAATTGGCAAGTTAGCGCTCGCTGCTACTGCAAACGCAAGTGCCACTAAAAATGCCACGTTCATGTTTTGAGCAAATAATGCAAGAATAATAGATAGGATGGATACCCCAATAGAAGCCCATCGTGCCGCTACTACTTGTTCTTTTTCAGTAGCAGCTCCTTTACGCAAAATATGGCTATAGAAGTCATGCGCGAATGCTGAAGCTGCTGAGAGCACTAGTCCAGCTACAACAGCTAGAATCGTGGCAAATGCTACAGCTGAGACAAATGCAAAAAGAAAATCTCCACCAAGAACTTGAGCGAGAAGAGGAGCTGCCATATTTCCTGCTGCATTTGCTTTGATAATATCATCGTATCCTACGAATGCAGCAGCTCCGAATCCTAAAAAGATCGTCATAATGTAAAAGGCGCCAATGATCCACGTTGCATAAATAACAGACTTTCGTGCAGTGATGGCATCTTTTACTGTAAAGAAACGAATAAGAATATGAGGCAAGCCTGCTGTACCAAGAACAAGAGCTAAATTCAATGAAATCATGTCTAGCGGATTTTTGAATTTATTGCCCGGGTTTAAAAAGCCGTCACCAAGAGGAGTTGCGGTTTTCATCTCCGAAAACATTTTTGCTAAGCTAAAGTCAAATTTTGAAAATACAATAATGGAAATAATGAACGTGCCAACCATAAGAAGCAAGGCTTTGACAATCTGTACCCAGCTAGTCGCCGTCATTCCTCCAAATACAACGTAAACCGTCATCAGAACGCCAACGATCAAGACAGAGTACACATAATCTAGACCAAGTAATAAATGAATTAATGCTCCTGCTCCAACAAGCTGCGCAATCATGTAAAAAATGGAAATGGTAATCGTGTTTAATGCAGCAACTCCCCGAACTTTCTTTTCGTTAAAACGGGCTGCTATCATGTCTGCCATCGTGTACTTTCCTAAGTTGCGGAGTGGTTCAGCTACAATGTATAACACAACCAAATAGGCAACTAAAAAGCCAATGCTGTAAAAAAAACCGTCAAATCCAGAAAGCGCTACCATTCCTGCTATACCTAAAAATGATGCAGCAGACATATAATCTCCAGCAATCGCCATTCCGTTTTGCCAGCCGCTTAAACTTCCGTCTGCTGTATAAAAATCACTGGTCGTTTTTGTCCGCTTTGATGCCATATACGTAATAATTAGTGTAAGACCTACGATGGCTAAAAAAAGTGAAAAAGCTAGTACGTTCATTCGTTCAACCTCCTATTCAATTTGCGGCTTCTTTTTTAATTGTGTTAACAAGTTCATCAAATTTTGCGGCTCTTTTTGTGTACAAGATGCATAGGGTCCAAGTCATTACAAACTGTGCAAAAGCAAATACCCATGCCCAAGTCATAGAAGCAAAAGCTGGTTTGTTTAAGACAGTTGTGTAAGCCGTTAAGATAGGCAGAGTAAAATAAAAAGCAAGAAAAAACAGAGAGAGCGGTAAAATAAAATTGCGCTTTTGTTTCAAAAGCTTTTGAAAAGAAGCAGACTGTACAATTTCTGTGTAATCAGGAGAGGAAGAAGCAGTGTTTACCTTCTTTAAAGAATTTTCATTCATCGCCAAGCGAAATTCCCCCTTTGATAATAAATAGATGAAGCTAAATGCTTCATGTCACTTGAATTATATTATTTTCGGAATAAAAAGTAAATTCTGTCTTTTTACGAGAATGGTAACGTTGGAAGTTTTTTAATTTACTAAAGGTTCAAACTAAATAAATACTACCATAATAAAAAACGAACAGCATTCAATATAAAAGAAAAATCATTTAAAAAAGGAATGTTTAAATTAATTCTTAGTTTCTTCTACATATAAGGCTTCTCGTTATTATCTAAAGGTTATTTTTTTATTTAGTCTTTTGAAAAGTAAGAGAAGATGATGATAAAATCATAAGCACCCAATAATGTTAGATAGGAAATGAGTAGAGAAAATCCAGTGTTCTTTTAAAATGGTTATAAATAGACAAGGTATTATGAAAGATTTTCATATGGATATCATTTACAATAAACAAACGATGTGACTACTTATATAAAAGAGAAAAGGTGAAATAATGGCATTTGGAATCAAACGCTCAGAACTAAACGCATGGAAAGCAGCTGTTAAGCGAGGAGAGATTGCATTTTTAACTCATTACTGGCTTGATGAGCGTTTTCCAAATGCAACTACTGTAACAAAAGTAGGTTGCGGTGACTTAAATAAGCTGATTAAGTGGGGAGAAAAGTATGATATTCCCGCTAAGTATATCGATAATCGATCCGGCTACCCTCATTTCGATCTACTGGGTGAGCGTCAGAAAGAAATTATGAAAAAGGAAAATCAGCTGGAGCAGCTGAAGCGATTTGAAGAAGTTAACGAGTGATATACAAGGAAATGTAAAAAAATTCTATTGTTAATTTTTTTTTATGTTTAAATAGAAAAAACAGTGGAATAGATTAGAAAGAACAATTACGTCATATATTCTCTCATATAGGGAAATGAACTTAAAAAAGATTCCTTATTTGATACAATAAAAAGCTCTGTTTTATAATAAAATTGTTGTTCGGATAAAAGGAGGAAGAAGGGCATGTCCGAGGTTGGAACTTTAAAAAAAGGATTAGATATCTTCTCTTTGCTTTTAAACCGTCCGAATATGACTATTCCAGAAATGATGGAAGCGCTCGGTTTTAATAAGAGTACGATGTATCGTCTAGTAAGCACGCTCGAACAAAACGGATTTATTGTAAGAAACCCGTCTAACCGCTATACGGTTTCACCACAATTGGTATTGACACTCGTACAAAATACGATGCATACGAACTATGAAATGAATTGGCTCTCTGTCCCTGCTATGCAGAAGCTGAGTGAAGAGACCAATGAGACTATTTACGCGGGAATTCTCCATCATAAACAAATGGTTACAACTCAGGTGGTGAATGGGCAATATAGCACTCGTACGCATTCTGAAGTAGGAAATAAAAAGCCGCTTCATGCAAATGCTATTGGTAAGTGTATTCTTGCTTATCAAGAGGGCAGCGTGCAAAAATCTATTCTTAACGAACTTTCGCTTGAAGCATATACCAATCGAACAATCACCGAATTGGACGAGCTGGAAGCTGACTTAGCTTTAAGTAAGGAAAGAGGCTATGCGATCGACAATGAGGAAAGGGAACTTGGCGTTCGCTGTATTGCAGCCCCTATTTTCAAAAAAGGAAAAATAATGGCCGCTATTGCTTTATCAGGTCCATCTGTTCGTATTTCACAAGAGAAAGACGAAGAACATGCTGCACTTGTTAAACAATGCGCAGAACAAATTTCACAAGCAATTACTCTTTATGAATAATTCAATAATAAAAAAGGAGCTGAACAGTAACATGGAAAACTTACAGTCAACCACGACTTTAGCAAACGGCGTTAAAATGCCTTGGTTAGGTCTAGGCGTTTATAAAGTAGAAGATGGTCAAGAAGTTGTAGATTCAGTTAAATATGCAATCAAAGCTGGATACAAAAGCATTGATACGGCTAAAATTTATGAAAATGAAGAAGGCGTTGGACAAGCCATCAAAGAATCAGGCGTTTCTCGCGAAGAATTATTTATTACATCAAAAGTGTGGAATGCAGATCAAGGATATGACACGACTCTCCAAGCGTTTGAAACAAGCTTAAATAAATTAGGTCTTGATTATTTAGATTTATACTTAATTCACTGGCCGGTTGAAGGTCAATATAAAGATACGTGGAAAGCACTTGAAAAGCTTTATAAAGATGGGAAAATTCGTGCAATTGGGGTGTCGAACTTCCAAGTTCATCATTTAGAAGACTTAATTGCAGACGCAGAAATTAAGCCGATGGTAAACCAAATTGAATTTCATCCACTTTTAACCCAAACAGAAGTGCGTGAATACTGTAAAAAACAAGGAATTCAAGTGGAAGCTTGGTCACCGCTTGCACAAGGTGAGCTACTTGATAATGAAGTGTTAACTCAAATTGCTGAAAAACACGGAAAATCAACTGCTCAAGTTATTTTACGTTGGGACTTGCAAAACGAAGTAGTAACCATTCCTAAATCAACAAAAGAACATCGTATTATCCAAAATGCAGACGTATTTGATTTTGAATTAAATGCAGAAGAAGTTGAAAGAATTAACGCATTAAATCAAAACCATCGCGTAGGTCCAGATCCGGATAACTTTGACTTTTAATTTTAAAACAAGAGTAAAACGTTTCATAAGATAAATAATAAACAAAGCGCTATTGTTACTCATGCAGTAGCGTTTTGTTTATTAAAAAAGTAAATGTGATGGTTGAATGAGGAGGAAGAGTAATGAAAATGTCAGGAAACACCATTCTAATTACGGGCGGAGCGTCAGGGATTGGGCTGGCGCTCGCAGAACGGTTTTTAAATGAAGGAAATCAAGTTATTATTTGTGGCAGACGAGAATCAAAGCTCCAAGAAGCAAAAGAAAAATTCCCTTCACTACATACAAAAGTGTGTGACGTATCAATAGAAGAAAGCAGAGTGGAGTTAGTAAAATGGGCGACCGAAACATTCCCAAAATTAAATGTTATCGTTAATAATGCAGGTATTCAGCAGCGCGTAAATCTTTTACGCATGCAGGAAGAGTGGCAGTACTATGAAAAAGAACTAATGAGTAATGTGAGTGCACCTATTCATTTGACTTCGTTATTGCTTCCTCATTTCGTTCAACAAGAACGTGCAGCGGTTATTAACGTAACGTCCGGGCTGTCTCTAACACCTGGAGTATGGGTGCCAATCTACAGCGCAACAAAAGCGGCGTTAAGGTCGTTTACGATTAGTTTAAGACATCAAGTAGAAGAAACAAATACTGATGTAATAGAAATTCTTCCTCCAGCCGTGAACACGGATTTAGGAGGACCGGGACTTCATACATTTGGAGCACCTCTTGCTGACTTTGCTGATTCAATATTTGAAGAACTGAAACAGGGTAAGGTCGAAATTGGCTATGGAGATAGCGCTAAGAGGCTTCATGCTTCCAAAGAGGAAATTGAGAAAGCTACAGCACAGGCTTGGAGAGGATTTTTGAAAAATAATCCTGAATTTTAAAGGTAGGAAACAATCAGGGTTTTAAACCCGTCAGTAGCAGGTAATAAAAAGCGTGCGTCCATAAAATAAATGAACACACGCTTTTTATCATTAATGATCCATAGTTTGTCTAATTCGTTTTTCCATTTTTTCAAGCATGCGAAGGTACTCATCCTGTTCTTCAGGAGTTAGAGCAAAAAGCATGTCTTGCCAAAATAAATTTCGCTGCTCAATTACATAGTTCACTAATGTTTCGCCAGCATTTGTTAATGATATCCATACAATTCGGCGGTCTTTTTGGTCGCGCACGCGCTTAATGAGTGCATCATCTTCTAATTGATTTAATAAAATGGTAGTAGCGCCCGAGGTTAGCTTTAGATTGGAAGAAATTTCGGCTACCATACGTTTAGAGCTGACTCCGATAAATTTTAGAATTAAAAATTTGGTAATGGTTAAATTATAGGGCTGCTCACTGATTTTATCTTCCAAGAGCTTTCGCTTGAGTTCAAATAATGAGGTTTTAACCTGGTCAAGCTTTTCTAGTTTATCTATTAACTGCTGATCCATCATAATCACCTTTTCTTTTTCATTATAGGTGTTAAACAATTACTGCTAGTTACCTATTGTGGTTTATGTATATAGGGAGTTTGTTCCAAAAAAAGAGCTGTTTTTGCGTATAACCCTATGCTTATATATCTAACTTTAAAGTAAAGTAAAGTACTTGTAAAGAAACCAAAACTTTTAAGTTGTATTTCAGTTAAATATGTAGTAAAGTATTCAGTCGGGAAAACTTTATGAAACATAAATGTTTAGTTTTTAAAATAAATTAAATTCAAAGTTATTTACAATTAAATATCTTTGTGATAAAGTTATCTAGCGTAATACTTAACTGAATGAAATATTAAGGAGGTAAAATAAATGTCAAGAGGACGTTTAATTTTAATGAACTTTATCGGAATTATTGTGGTATTAGCTTTAATTATTGGTGGGGGATACTATTATATTCAAAAATCTAATTATGTATCCACAGACAATGCAAAAGTGTCCGGCGACCTTTATACAGTAGTATCGCCAGCGGCAGGTAAAGTAGCAAGCTGGAATATTGAAGAAGGTAAAGATGTTTCAAAAGACGATGAAGTAGCTAAAATCCAATCAGAAGATGGAGAAAAAACAGTTACAGTACCAGAAGACGGTAAAATCATCAAAACACAGGTGAAAGAAAATCAAATGGTTCAAGCTGGTCAACAAATTGCTAGCGAAGTAGATATGAATAACTTATTTATCATTGCAAACATTAAAGAAGACAAATTAAAAGATATTGAAGCTGGTGATGACGTTGATGTAACAGTTGACGGAGATACTAAAACAACAATCGATGGAAAAGTAGAAGAAATCGGTTATGCAACAAACTCAATTTTCTCATTAATGCCAAGCTCTAATTCAGACGGCAACTATACAAAAGTATCACAAACAGTTCCTGTTAAAATCTCTATTTCTAACTACTCTGAGAACGTACTACCAGGTATGAATGCGGAAGTGAAAATCTCTAAAAACTAATCACGTATATGGTGAAGAAGAGAAGAAAGGAGGAAGGAACTGATGTCAGCAAACACGATACAAACAGAGGAAAGCTCAGTTAAAAAGCATATCCCGCTGCTAATCGTACTTATGCTTGGATTATTCTTAGCAATTTTAAACCAAACGCTGCTAAACGTTGCGATTCCGCATCTGATTACAGAATTTGGCGTTACGGCTAATACGGCACAGTGGTTGCTTACAGGGTATATGCTTGTAAATGGTGCACTTATTCCATTGTCAGCCTATTTAATTGAACGTTTTGGCGTTCGTCGCTTATTCTTATTTGCAATGGCCTGCTTTACTATCGGGGCACTTGTCTGCGGAATTGCGCCTACTTTCTCGATTATGCTAATCGGACGTCTTGTCCAAGCAGTCGGAGGCGGCGTACTAGCACCTCTAGTTATGACCATTATCGTATTTATTTTCCCTCCTCATATGCGCGGAAAAGGAATGGGTATCTTTGGTTTAGCCATGATGTTCGCTCCGGCAATTGGACCGACGCTTTCAGGATGGGTTATTCAAAATTATGACTGGCACATTTTATTTACGGGAATGGTGCCACTAGGCGCGCTCGTACTTATTATTGCAGCTTTTAAATTAAAAGATATTAAACCACCTCAACATGTAAAAGTAGATCTAATTTCTGTAATTACATCTCTTGTAGGTATGGCTTTACTTTTATACGGCTTCAGTGAAGCTGGAAATGATGGTTGGACGGATTCAGTTGTATTATCAACGATGATTGGCGGTATCGTCTTATTAATCATTTTTGTTATTCAACAGCTTCGACTTAAGAGTCCTTTACTTGATGTGAGGGTATTCAAATACAATATTTTCTCATTATCTAACATCATTAGTATTGCCATTACAATTAGCATGTATGCTGGTATGTTCTTATTGCCAATTTACTTACAAAACATTCGTGGCTATTCAGCGTTTGACTCAGGTTTATTAATCTTGCCTGGTGCACTTGTTATGTTAGTCATGTCACCAATTTCTGGTACGCTGTTTGATAAATTAGGACCGCGTCCACTAGGGATTGTTGGGATGTTGATTACGGTTGTAACAACATTTGAATTTACAAAATTAACGCTAGAAACACCATTTAGCCATATTGTTATTATTTATATGATCCGTGCATTCGGTATGTCATTATTGATGATGCCAATTATGACAGCTGGTTTAAATCAGCTGCCGGCAAAATTAAGCAGCCACGGTACATCAATGTCGAACACGCTTCGTCAGGTTAGTGGTTCAATCGGTATCAGTTTAATGACTACAATCTTTACAAATCGCACAACATATCATGTAAATGAAATGAGCAGTTCAATGAATACATCTGATCCATTCTTTATGAATAACTTCCAGGTATTTGTTCAAAAGATTGCTCAAACGCTTCACCTTTCTCAAACAGAGGCGCAAAAACAAGCTTTAACAACTTTAGCTGGAAAAGTTCAAGCACAAGCAACTGTACAAGGAATTAACGACGCGTTTTATTGGACAGTTATTATTGCCATTATTGGATTGATTTTAAGTTTCTTCCTACGTGATGTTCGTAAAGATGCGGTAGTAGAAGTAGAAGAGACAGAAAAAGAAAAAACAGACGATATTCGTATGTTACCGGCACCAAAAGATATGAACTCATAAGCAACGGAGGGATAAAGGATGAAAATTTGTATCGTATATGATAGTGAAGGCGGACATACAGAGGCATTAGCAAAAGCAATTGCTTCTGGCGCTGAGCTGTCTGGAGAAGCAACCGTATATGTAAAGCATGTAGAAGAAGCAGATGTACGTGAACTGCCTGAAATGGATGCTATTATTTGGGGCTGCCCAGGGCATTTTGGGACAATTAGTTCAGGGTTGAAAACGTGGATTGATAAATTAGGTTATCTATGGGCAGAAGGTAAATTAATTAATAAAGTAGGTGCGGTGTTCTGTACAACAGCTACAACGCACGGTGGCTTAGAAGCGACGCTTTTAAATTTAATTACACCGATGCTTCATCAAGGTATGATTATTGCCGGCTTACCAGGTAACATTCCAGAAAATGCGCTGTACGGTACTTATTACGGTGTTGGAATTACTTGTCCAATCGAAGGTGACGAATTATTAACAGAGAACGACCAAGCGCTGGGTAAAGCGTTAGGAGAACGTGTTGTTCAAGTGACTAAACGAATGACACAAGGACAGTAGGTGACGGTATGTTAGGTATTTTACTGATCGTTGTAGCTGTGATTCTGGTTGTACTAATTATTACAATGAATGCCAAAGCATCATCTTCTAAGCGGCAGCGTACAGTTCCACCTAAAAAAGAAGCGGCTGCTTCAAATGCTCCTAAAGAGTCAAAAGTAGAAGAGAAAAAAGCAGCAGAAAAACCTGCAGCACCAAGAGAAGAGCCAAAAGAGCCGCAGGCGAAGACGGAAACAAGAACATCTAGACATAAGAGAGAAAAAGGTGTCATGAATGATGATATGTATCGTCAAGTGCTACAAAAGTTTAGAGAAGGCGAAAAAGACGACACGGTTTTTACAAAAGAAGAACGTGACGTTATGAATGATGACGCTTTTCGTAAAGCTTTAAGATCGTTTAAGAAAAACGATAATGAATGAGTTTCTTCTATTATAACAGTACGGAATAAAATAGATAGAAAATAGGTTATAAGCATTCTGCGAAACCAGCCGCTCTCCCCAGGTTCGGTTTCGCTTGGAGTGCAACAGGGGGCTGACATGTTACAATCGACTCCCTGATTATAAGAAAGGGGACGTCAAAACATGGAACAGCTCACATTTATTGAAGAGGTCCAGAGAATTTCGATATCCCTTAACAAAAAGGTAATGGCAGAGATAAAAGAAAGGTTACTTTCACAAGGGATTACACCTTTTCAATATCATATCTTATTAATTATCGGTAAATGCAGTCACATTGGAGTAACCAAGCTGGCAGAAGAGATGCGCGTAAAGCCTAGCGCAATTACTCCTGTTATTAATCGTTTAATAGACTTGGAGTTAGTTTCACGCTATCACTCTAAAGAAGATCGCCGTAAAGTAAACATTGAGTTAACAGCTAAAGGTGAACAAGTGATTGAAGAAGCAAATGAAATTGTGCAAAAGATGATTGCTCATTTCTTTTCTTGCTATGAACCGAAAGATCAAGAGCAATTTTTGAAATTATTTAAGAAACTAGACGCTAATATCTAATGAAAGAAAAATCACTTCTTAATGGAGTGATTTTTTTTTGATAAAAAGATTGTCAACTTCATTTTTCCATGTTATTATTTGTGTAAACGGTTACATACATAAAAGGAGGGAAATAAAGTGGTAACAATTCGCGATGTAGCAAAAGAAGCAGGCGTGTCCGTTGCGACCGTTTCACGCGTTTTAAACAGTACAGGATATGTAAAAGAAGACACGCGTGTGCGAGTAATGAATACAATTCAAAAATTAAACTACAGCCCTAACGAAGTAGCCCGTTCTCTTTATACACGTGAATCACGTTTGATTGGTCTCCTCCTTCCAGACATTACAAACCCTTTTTTCCCTCAGCTTGCACGAGGAATAGAAGATGAAGTACATAGCCATGGATTTCGTTTAATTCTTGGCAATAGTGATGAGCAGTTAGAGAAAGAGTTAACCTATCTCCAAACGTTTACGCAAAATCATGTAGTAGGAATGATTACGGCAACGACAAGTCTAGCTCAAAAACTATATGAAGGTCTTACGTTTCCCGTAGTATTTTTAGATAGAAGTTCTAATCAGTATCCATCTGTTTATGCTGATGGTTTTGAAGGTGGGAAACTTGCTGCAGAAGAAATAATCAAAAGAGGAAGTAAAAGAATTACACTTATCAAAGGTCCAGTAAATGTAAAGCCTGCCCAGGAACGTTTTCAAGGTTCTCTGTCTGTTTTGAGTCAGTCTGATGCAGACTTTTACGTATTAAATACAAATTCTCTAGCGTTTGACGATGCGCAGAAATGGGCAAAGGAGATCTTTCAAAAGTATCCTGAAACAGACGGAATAATTGCAAGTAATGACATTGTGGCCACAGCTGTTTTACACGAAGCGTTTCGATTAGAAAAAAGCGTGCCTGATGATCTACAAGTGATTGGTTTTGATGATATTCCGCAAAGCCGCTTTTCGTTTCCAGCGTTGTCTACAATTCGTCAGCCTGCTTATGAAATGGGCAAGCAAGCAGCAGGGTTGTTAATGAAGTGCATTAAAAAAGAACCTTTAATTCAAAAGCAAGTACAATTACCCGTTACGTTTATTGAACGAAATACGACACGAAAGGTTGAGGAACATGGCTAAAGTAACTGTGATTGGGAGTTCATCAATGGATTTAGTAGTAACATCAAATATTCGTCCTGGAGCTGGAGAAACAGTATTAGGAGAATCATTCAAAACTGTTCCAGGAGGAAAAGGAGCCAACCAAGCTGTTGCAGCAGCCCGTCTTGGAGCTGATGTAAGTATGATCGGGTGTGTGGGCGAAGATCATTATGGAAAAGCAATTGTAGATAATTTTAAATCAAACGGTGTATCTATAGAAAATATGAAACCGGTTACAGGTTCGGATAGCGGAACAGCCCACATTATACTTGCTGAAGGTGATAATAGCATTGTAGTTGTCAAAGGTGCAAACGATTATATTACGCCCGATTACGTAGAAAAAGCAAAAGAAAAAATTAAAGAAGCCGATATCGTGCTTATTCAGCAAGAAATTCCAGAAGAAACGGTTGAATATGTTGCTCAGCTGTGTAAGGAATTAAACGTACCGCTTTTATTAAATCCAGCCCCTGCAAGACCATTAAAAGCAGAAGTGATTGAACAAGTTTCTTACATCACTCCAAATGAACATGAAGCAGCCCTTTTATTTGAAGGAAAAGAAAAAGTAGAAATGTTAAAACAGTATCCAAATAAATTGTTCATTACAGAAGGAAAACAAGGTGTACGCTATTTTAACGGCGAGAAAGAAGTGTTGGTTCCTTCTTATCAAGTAGAAGCGGTTGATACAACAGGAGCAGGAGATACATTTAACGCAGCGCTTGCTGTGGCACTTGCCGAAGGAATGGGTTTTGAAAAAGGAATTCAATTTGCCAATCGCGCAGCTTCGCTATCTGTCACTAAATTTGGTGCTCAAGGCGGCATGCCGACTCGAAAAGAAGTGGAGGAGAGCCTGTAAATGAAACGACATGGAATGATTAACAGTCATATTACAAAGATACTAACAGATTTAGGTCATACAGACACAATTGTCATTGCGGATGCAGGGTTACCTGTTCCTAGTAATGTACCTAAAATTGATTTGTCTTTAAAGTTAGGAGTGCCTAGCTTTGAAGATGTAGTAATGGCTGTATTAGAAGATATGGCTACAGAAAAAATAGTGATTGCAGCTGAAATGAAAGAAAGAAATCAAAAGGCTTACGAGTTAATGGAAAAGCAAAACATCTTAGTAGAAGAAGTATCGCATGAACAATTAAAAATGCTAACAAGCAAAGCAAAAGTGGTAATTCGTACAGGAGAAGCAACTCCTTATGCAAACTGCATTTTACAAGCGGGAGTTATTTTTTAAAAGAGGTGAACAGCATGCATATTGCAATGAGAGGGATTCATAAAGCCTTTGGAGCAAACCGTGTACTACGGGGTGTGGATTTTGAATTACATGAAGGTGAAGTTCACGCACTAATGGGGGAGAATGGAGCAGGAAAATCTACGCTGATGAATATTTTAACCGGCCTTCATAAAAAAGATGAAGGGCAGATTCTGATTGATGGCAAAGAAACATATTTCCAAAATCCAAAAGAAGCAGAACAAAATGGAATTACTTTCATTCATCAAGAGCTAAACGTTTGGCCTGAAATGACGGTGCTTGAGAATTTATTTATCGGCAAAGAATTAAAAACATCTTTAGGTTTTTTAAAAACAAAAGAAATGAAAGCGTTAGCAAAGGAGCAGTTTGAAAAATTAGCGGTTACCATTCCTCTTGATCAAGAAGCGGGACTTTGTTCGGTCGGACAGCAGCAAATGATTGAGATAGCCAAAGCGCTGATGACGAATGCAAAAGTCATTATCATGGATGAGCCAACAGCAGCGCTTACTGAAAGAGAAATTCAAAAGTTATTTGACGTGATTAATGCATTGCGAAAACAAGGTGTATCGATTGTCTATATTTCACATCGTATGGAAGAGATCTTCGCTATTTGTGATTCCATTACGGTCATGCGTGACGGACAGACAGTGGATAAAAAGCCGATTCCAGAAACCAGCTTCGATGATGTCGTTCGTAAAATGGTAGGAAGAGAATTAACGGATCGATTTCCTGCTAGGACTTCTACTAAAGGAGACGTTGTATTTGAAGCAAAAGGCCTGGAGAGAAAAGGTGTATTTCAAGACATTCATTTTTCAGTGCGATCAGGAGAAATTGTTGGCGTTGCAGGGTTGATGGGAGCTGGCAGAACGGAAATTATGCGAGCTATCTTCGGACTTGATCCGTTAGAAAAAGGTGAAATTATATTAAATGGCAAACGGGTCAACATCACAAAGCCCGATCAAGCCATTAAATTGGGTCTCGGGTTCATTACAGAAGACCGTAAAACAGAAGGGCTCGTCCTAGATTTTTCTATTCGAGAAAATATTGCGCTTCCAAGTCTATTCAGCTTTTCGCCTAAAGGCTTTATTGAACAAAAAAGCGAACAGCAATTTGTAGATTTGCTTATTAAACGCTTAACGATCAAAACCGAGTCGTCTGAGACGAGTGCAGCTAACTTATCGGGAGGAAATCAGCAAAAAGTAGTTATCGCCAAGTGGATTGGCATTGGACCAAAAGTGCTGATTTTAGATGAACCAACTCGAGGAGTAGACGTTGGAGCGAAGCGTGAAATTTATCAGCTTATGAATGAACTCACAGACAGAGGCGTGGCCATCATTATGGTGTCTTCAGAGCTTCCGGAAATACTCGGTATGAGCGATCGCATTCTTGTTGTGCATGAAGGAAAAATAACAGGTGGACTGACAAATGAAGAAGCAACTCAAGAAAAAATTATGACATTTGCAACAGGAGGTCAGTAAAATGAAAGCAAACACAGCGATAAAAGAAAGTCGTGTTGATAACATGATGCAAAAGCTAGGTCCATTACTAGGTCTATTTATTCTTATTGTTATTGTATCGATTTTAAATCCAAGCTTTTTAGAACCTTTAAATATTTTAAACTTGCTGCGTCAAGTAGCCATTAATGCCTTAATTGCATTCGGTATGACATTTGTCATTTTAACAGGCGGAATTGATTTGTCAGTTGGCTCTATACTTGCTCTATCAAGTGCTTTAATGGCAGGTATGATTGTGTCAGGTGTAGATCCTATTTTAGCTATTTTAATAGGGTGTGTGTTAGGAGCTGTAATGGGTATGATTAACGGTTTACTTATTACAAAAGGCAAAATGGCGCCGTTTATTGCGACGCTAGCTACGATGACAATTTTTAGAGGGTTAACGCTTGTTTATACAGATGGAAATCCAATTACCGGCTTGGGTGAAAATTATTACTTCCAATTATTTGGTCGCGGCTATTTTCTAGGTATCCCTGTTCCGGCGATTACGATGGTACTAGCATTTGCTGTCCTATGGGTGATTTTGCATAAGACGCCGTTTGGCCGTAGAACATATGCAATCGGGGGAAATGAAAAAGCGGCATTTATTTCAGGAATCAAAGTGCCAAAAGTTAAGGTTATGATCTACTCACTAGCAGGATTATTGGCAGCGCTATCAGGAGCGATTCTGACTTCTCGTTTGAACTCTGCTCAGCCAACTGCAGGTACATCTTATGAGTTAGATGCTATTGCTGCAGTAGTACTAGGTGGAACAAGTCTTTCTGGAGGACGTGGACGCATTGTTGGAACATTAATTGGTGCGTTGATTATCGGAACGTTAAACAATGGCTTAAACTTACTTGGCGTTTCGTCATTTTATCAAATGGTCGTAAAAGGAATTGTTATTTTAATCGCGGTATTAATCGATCGCAAGAAATCAGCTTAGGAGGGGAAAACATGAAGAAAATTTGGCTCGTGCTATTATCATTTTCATTATTACTGTTAGGGGCTTGTTCACTTCAGCCTCCTGAGTGGGCGAAACCATCTCAAAGTAAAAATTTAAAAGATATTAAAATTGGTTTATCTGTTTCTACATTAAATAATCCGTTCTTTGTCTCGCTAAAAGAAGGAGTACAAAAAGAAGCAAAAAAACTAGGTATGGAAGTAGTTGTAGTAGATGCTCAAAATGATTCAGCAAAACAAATTAACGATGTAGAAGATTTAATGCAGCAAGGTGTTAACATTCTGCTTATTAACCCAACGGATTCAGCTGCTATTTCAACAGCAGTACAATCCGCTAATAATGTAGGTATTCCAGTTATTACGCTAGATCGTTCAGCAGAAAAAGGGAAAGTGGAAACATTGGTAGCTTCAGATAATGTAAAAGGTGGTCAAATGGCTGCTGATTACATTGTGAAAAAAGTGGGGGAAAAAGCTCAAGTAGCAGAACTTGAAGGCGTGCCGGGAGCTTCAGCAACTCGTGAACGAGGAAAAGGGTTCCACAACGTTGCAGATCAAAAGCTAGATATTACAGCTAAACAATCAGCTGACTTTGACCGTACAAAAGGGTTAAACGTCATGGAGAATGTTCTTCAAGGAAATCCTGGTATCAAAGCCGTATTTGCCCATAATGACGAAATGGCATTAGGAGCTATTCAAGCTATTAACAGCTCAGGAAAAGATGTGTTAGTAGTAGGGTTTGATGGAAACGACGATGCAATTAAAGCAGTAAAAGAAGGGAAACTAGGAGCAACTGTAGCTCAGCAGCCTGTTTTAATTGGTAAACTTGCCGTAAAGTCTGCTAAAAATGTTCTTCAAGGCAAAAAAGTAGATAAACAAATTCCTGTACCTTTAAAACTAGTAACCTCTGAAAAATAACGTAGTTATACGTGTTGAGAAAAAGACGCTCATTCGATTTATGGGCGTCTTTTTGTTTATATAAGGTGTGAAAAAGAAGTGAAAAAGTCACACCTTTATAAATAGTATAGGAATTACGTATGTGGAATTTATGTAATAAAAAGTAAAAAACACCGAAAAAAGACGGAAAAAGACATAACTTTCTGTGAAAAATTTGTAATATATCTGTAATAATGAGCGCTTATTTCTATTTTTGAAGGGGGATTTTGCTTTGTTTATGACAAAAATATATCTTTTTCAATAAACAGTAAACCTCTCTATCAAAGCATTATGGTGGTAAATTCCCAGAAAGAGATTCTTGGTTATACAGATTATGGGAAATTTTTAACTGTATTGTAACATAAACAGGTAGTTTTTTATGGTATAACTATGTCTATGAGGAAAGGGGACTATTACTTTATGAAAATTTTTAAGCGTATGACTCTTGCAGCAGTCACAGGAATTTTCTTCATGACCGGCATTACAGAGACTCACGCCCAATCGAATGAAGAAGCGCTCCAGAGTACTGAGAATAAAATTAAAGAAGCAGAAAAGGCTGTTCAACAAAAAGAGAAAGAGAAACAGTCTATCAATTCAGATGTTCAAAACATTCAATCACAATTAAATTCATTACATACGGTAATTTCTAACAATAAAAAAGAGTTGGCATCAACTGAAAAGCAAATCTCAGAAGCGAACAAAATGATTGAGAAAAAGAAAAAAGAGATCGTTGTGCTTCAGGAGAAAGTGTTAAGTCGTAAAGATATTATTGAACATCGACTAGTTGCTTTACAGCAGGATGATAAAACAAGCGTTGTTATTGATACATTAATGAATGCTGATAACTTTGGAGATTTTGTTGCACGTATGGGTGCTGTAACCACTCTATTGTCAGCAGATAATGATATTCTAAAGCAGCATCAAAATGACTTAAATCAAATTGAAAAAGATAAAAAAGAAATTGATAAGCAAGAAAAAGTACTAGAAGCAGCAAAAGGTAGCTTAGCGGCTAAGCAAGCTGAATTAGATAAAAACGTTGCAAAACAAACAGCAACGTTAACAACTATGCAAGAAAAATACAGCACGGTCGTAAATGAAATTGATGCAGCTTCTTCAGAAAAAGCAAATCTTCAGTCTGAATTAACAGGCATTCAAGATAAGATTGCAAAAGAAAAAGAAGCAGCTCAAAAGCAAGCTGAGCAAGTGGCAAAACAGCAGGCAGTTGAAAAGGCTGAGGCTGATGCAGAAGCAAAGCGTCAAGCTGAGCTAGCGACAGCTAAAAAAGAAGTAAAAGCAGAGCCAAAACTAGAAGTAAAAACAGCTGCAGCTACAGAGAAGAAAGCAGCCGTTTCTTCAGAAGCAAAAGAAACGAAAAAAGAAGAAAGCACACAAAAACATTCTGGAAAAGAAATGTATGTAGAAGCAACAGCTTATACAGCTAATTGTGCAGGTTGTAGCGGCGTAACAGCTACTGGACAAAATGTAAGTTCAGGTACCCATAAAATTATTGCTGTAGATCCATCGGTTATTCCATTGGGCTCAAAAGTATATGTAGAAGGATATGGAGTGGCAACAGCAGGTGATACGGGCGGTGCGATTAAAGGATATCGAATCGACGTATTAGTACCTTCTGAATCAGCTGCAAAAGCATTCGGACGTCGTACAGTGAAAATTACGGTGTTAAATTAAAGAAAAGCAGATACGTATGTATCTGCTTTTTTGCATGTTGGTGAGCAAGTTGCTAGCTAATCTATGCTCTTTTCGTTACCATACAATAAAGTAAGTGGAAGAAAAGGAGTGAGGAAGATGAAAGTAGTCGATCCGGCCGTACAAAGTGCAAAAGACAATTATCATTTACTAACAGGTGTCGTCATTCCTCGGCCTATTGCGTTTATTACAAGTCAAAATGACGACGGTGTAGTAAATGCCGCGCCGTTTAGTTTCTTTAATGTAGTTGCAGCAGAGCCTCCGCTGATTGCCGTTTCCGTTTCGAGAAGTGAAGGTCAAATGACCAAAGATACAGCCAACAATATTAGTATGTCTAAGGAATTTGTGGTCCACCTTGTAGACGAAAACTTAGTGGAGCAGGTGAATCAAGCAGCCTCTTCTTATCCTTCTTCCGTGAGTGAAGTTGAAGAAACGGGTTTAACACTAGCACCAAGTAAAAAAGTGCAGGTTCCAGGAATTCAAGAAGCCAGTATTCGAATGGAATGTAAACTTCACCAAATTGTTCCATTAGGAACGGACCAGGCATACAGTTCAGATTTGTTTATTGGTGAAGTTGTGATGTTTCACATTAGTGAAAGAGTAATAGAAAACGATCGAGTTTCTGCAGAAAGAGTAAAGCCAGTCAGCCGACTTGCGGGTTCTAATTATAGTAAACTAGGGCAATTATTTTCCTTAGAACGTCCCAAATAAGCAAGAAAGTGTTACTTATGTAGCAAAAAAATAGTATGCATTGGATTTTTTTAATAAGCGGATGTATTCTGTTTCAACAACGAGAGTACATTCGCTTTTTTTCGTGAACGAAAAAGTTAATAGAAACCATAATAACAAAATCAATTTAGAAAAAGGCAAAAATGTAAGGCTTTTGCCTTTTATATTTACCATTGAGTAAAAGGATATTCATTCATATAATTTAGATTAAGTAAAATGTATGCGCTTTCAATATACAGAATTATTTTTCAATAATTCTCTCGAGAGAGAAAGAGATATGAGCGTTTACAAAAAAACTTGCCACACTAGGAGACGAGATTATAGGAGGGGTATTCATTGAAACGTTGGTTTAGTTTAATCAGTTTTGCACTCATTTTAACCCTAGTACTTGCAGGATGCGGAGGAAAGTCCGCTAATGAAACAAGTGGTAGCGGTGGAAAAGAAGTTGTTGCGTGGGCTTGGAATATTAACGTACCGGTATTAAAGAAAGCAGCAGCAGAATATCAAAAAGAGAATCCAGGTTTTAAATTAAAAGTAGTGGATATGGGACGTGAAGACGTTTATTCAAAACTAACAACAGGGTTGCAAGCTGGTGGAAAAGGCCTTCCTGATATTGTCTTAGTAGAAGACGATCGTTTCCAAGGATATTTGGATGCATTTCCAAAAGCGTTTCTAAACCTATCTAAAAAAGGGTTTGATAAACAAGAAGATAAGTTTCCAGAGTTTAAGAGAGCCCTTTTATCAAAGGATGGGGATATGTACGGCTTCCCGTTTGATGCAGGTCCAACCGGCGTTTTCTATCGCACAGATTACTTTGAAAAAGCAGGCGTAGACCTAAACAGTATTAAAACATGGGATGATTACATTGCGGCTGGTAAGAAAATTAAAGAAAAAGTTGGCGTTGATTTACTAGGTTTAGATTTTAACAACGACGATGGCCTATTCCGAATAGCGCTGACACAGCAAGGTACCTTCTATTTTAATAACAAAGGAAAGCTAAATTTAACTTCTAAAGAAGCGAAAAAGGCAATGGAATTAAATAAGAAGTTAAAAGAAGCAGGTATTGTTAAAAATACAGTCGGCTGGGATGCTTCAATCAGTGCTTTAGCAGAAGGAAAAGTAGCAAGCTCACCATCCGGTGCTTGGCTATCCGGTTCAATTACACAGCAGGCTCCGGATTTAAAAGGAAAATGGGGAGTATTTTTATTACCTTCGTTTGAAGAAGGAGGCAACCGTGCTTCTAACTTAGGAGGAAGCAACTATGTGATTTCAGCAAATAGTCAAAAAGTAGATGAAGCATACAAATTTATGGAGTATTTCTCAACAACGGATAAAGTTCAAGAAGAAGCGATGAAGGGCGGATTATTTCCATCATTAAATACCGTATATTCTTCAGAATTATTTACTGCACAAGATGAGTACTTCAGCAATCAGACGATTTGGAAAACATTTGCAGATGAAATGAAAGATATTAAACCAGTTAACTATACAGGCAATTACTCAGTTGCAAACAGTGAAGCAGTCAAAGCTGTTTCAGAAGTAACGAATGGTAAGGGCGTTACAGAATCGCTTGAAGCAGCTCAAAAACGCTTAGAAAATCGTATTAAAAAATAATTAAGAAGCATAGAGAAGGTGATTTCTAGAAAATTGCCTTCTATCTCTTCTTCTTGCGGTACTAGGAGGTCATCATGAAGACAAATAAATCGTTGCCTTACTTATTTATTGCTCCAGCACTTTTGCTGTTCGCGCTGTTTACGATCTACCCTATTTTTTCATCATTTTTTCTAAGCTTTCAGAGTATGGAAGGCGGAAAGTATGAATTTACTGGCTTATCCAACTACACACGGTTGTTTGGAGATGATATTTTCTGGAAAGCGCTTGGAAATACGGGTATTATTTTAATCGTTCAAGTGCCCGTTATGATTTTGTTAGCACTTGTACTAGCTAATGCATTAAACAGTCAGCTTTTAAGATTAAAAGGTTTTTTCCGAGTTTCATTTTTCTTGCCGGCTGTAACGTCACTAGTTGCCTATTCTATTTTGTTTTCAATCATTCTTCAAGATGAAGGAATTATGAATACTATTTTAGAGTTTTTCGGTATAGATGCTATTCAGTGGCTGGGGGATCCTTTTTGGGCTAAAGTCTCGATTATTGTTGCAATGACTTGGAGATGGACAGGCTATAACATGGTTATTTTTCTAGCAGCTCTTCAAAGTTTATCTCATGAAGTTTACGAAGCAGCTGATTTAGACGGGGCAAATCGTATTCAAAAGTTTTTCCACGTAACGGTTCCACAATTAAAACCTGTTATCTTGTTTGCTACTATTTTATCAACAATTGGCACGCTTCAATTGTTTGACGAACCTTTTAACTTAACAAAAGGTGGCCCTGCTGATTCCACGATGACGCTAGGCTTATATATTTATCAAAATGGCTTTGAATATTTTGATTTTGGATATGCTTCAGCCATTGCGTACGTTGTTGTATTATTAGTTGGTATTTTAACGTTCTTCCAATTTAAATTTACGGGTGATAAATCATGAGTGTATTAGAGAGAGTAGAAACAACGGCAGTAGCTACCGTTCCTAAGTTCAAAAAGAAACGTCACATCATGCGTAAAATAGGATTATACAGCTTGCTTGGACTGTTTACGATTATCTCCATTTTTCCTTTTTACTGGATGTTTATCGGCGCTACGAATGAATCAGGGAAAATGTTTACAAACCCTCCAACACTGAAGCCTGGCGATCAGTTTATGACAAATCTACAAAACTTAAATGCGTCAATTGATTTAGGGCGCGTCTTCTTTAACTCAGTATTTGTTTCAGCAGTGTACGTAATTGTAGCTTTAATGGTCTGTTCTACAGCGGCATATGCACTATCTAAATTTGAATTCAAAGGCCGTAACGCAATTTTTACTACGCTTTTATTGTCCATGATGATTCCATATCAAGCAACGCTCATTCCGCTTTTTCAGCTGATGTCTAATTTTAATTTGCTTGATACGTATTTTGCTCTTATTGTTCCGCAGCTGTGCTTTCCGTTTGCTATCTTTTTATTACGTCAGAACTTTTTAGCTTTTCCAACGGAGCTTATTGAAGCAGCTCGTTTAGATGGAGCTGGAGAAATGAGAATCTTTTTAACCATTGTGCTTCCTTCTATGAAGCCTGCTATGGCTGCAGCGGCTATTTTCTTATTTATGACACAGTGGAATAACTTTATGTGGCCGTTAGTTGCGACTACATCAAACGAAATGGCTACACTGCCGGTTGCTCTTTCAAGCTTAATTGGTCTATCGATTATTGATTACGGTCAAGTAATGATGGGGGTAACGATTGCGACCATCCCAATTATTGTCTTCTTCCTAGCGCTTCAGCGTCATTTTATTTCCGGAATGCTTGGAAGTGCAGTAAAATAAAAGGCAGAAGCTCCTATTATAGGAGCTTTCTTAATGAATAGGGGGAGAGAAGATGAGAGAAATACCTGTAGGAGTTCAGCTTTATACATTACGCGAAGAAACGAAAAAAGACTTCAAAGGAACTCTTCAAAAAGTAGCAGCATTAGGATATCAAGGGGTAGAGTTTGCAGGTTATGAAGGACATACAGCGCCAGAAGTAAGAGCATGGTTAACTGATTTACAGCTGCAACCAGCTTCTAGTCATGTTCCGCTTGAACAATTAGAATCTAATTTAGAACAGGTAATTCACTTTGAACAGCAAGTTGGAAATTCACATATCGTTTGTCCTTTTTTAATTCCTGAGCGACAAACTGAAAAAGGATATTACGAACTTATTGACTCTTTAAATGATATTTATACTTATTGTAAAAAAGAAGGCATGTCGTTTAGCTATCATCATCATGATTTCGAGCTGAAGAAATTGTCAGCTGGAAAGTCCCCTCTCCAGACAATCTTAGAAGAAACTGAGGTAAACGTAGAGTTGGACATTTATTGGCTGACCAAAGCGGGTGAAGACCCAGTGGAGTGGATGAAGCATTATCGAAATCGTACGCCTTTTATCCATTTAAAAGATATGACTACAGATGGCGAGCAATTTTTTGCTCCTCTTGGTACCGGAGGAGTAGATGTAAAGGCTGTAATGCAAGAAGGAAATAAAACAGGTGTAAAATGGTGGATTGTTGAACAAGACCAGTGCAAAGAAAATCCTTTCAGCAGCATTGAAAAAAGCTTAGCGTATATAAAATAAAAAACGAACAGACGCTGTCTGTTCGTTTTTTATTGATAAGCTGGAGTCCATTCAATCTCTCCGCACTTATTCGTATAATCAATATTTACCTCAAAGTTATGTTTTTCGTAAAAATGAATTAATCTTTCGAGATGATCCCAGTCACGCTCAGCGATATCTCCTTTAATGAGATGAACATTTTGATCGACTGCTACTTCTTTTAGATAATTCATACATACAGAGCCATATCCTTTATTAGCAGGACCTTTAATGTCACCAATAAAAATAGTGTGATTATCTTCATATACGCCATCGATGGCAAAATCCCAAGCGCCTTTATAAGCTTTCGTACATTCATTTAGCATAATTTTACATGCATTTCCGTCATTTTGTGCCGATACAATAACTAACTGATTGTCTTCAGGCTGATCGACTCCAATAACTTCATACTTTTTAGCAATTTCTTTTACATTATCCTGCATGCGAAATAGCTGAAACTCTAAATCATCAAGTGTTTCTTTTATTTCTTCTGCATTGTGCTTTTTTTCTGTAAGCTGAGTAAACATTTTATACTCCTTTCCGTCTGTTTTCGGTCTAAGTGCGCCTATGACAAAGAGGACACGGTGTATAAAGCGAAACTTTATTTGGTAAAGTATCTACCTTAGTAAAAATATAAAAAGGAAAGAACCTGATTTGATTGGTTGTTCATCAAAACGGCCGCTTTCCTTATCATTCACTTTTAAGTTTTTCACAACGTGTATAAGGGTAACAAAGACTCACTAACCTTGTCAATAAGGTTGTGGCTCTATTCATGAAAGAACCGATGAGTCATTTTGCTTAGTGTAGAGAAAAATAATAGGTGGAAAAAGAATCATTTTAAAGTAAAATCATTTAAGGAAAAATATGGTTAAAGAATAATTACTTTTCATTTGGAAAAAACATAATTAAAATACAATCGGGAAAATATTCCATTTGCTTACGAAATATTATATAAACTGGATGGAGTAATATGGGATTAGTGTTAACTATATCGAACAAAAGGTGTATAAGATGGATAAATACCAAATTGCATTATTTAGGAGATCGTTCCCGCGAGTTAATGGAAGCTGTTGAAAAAAACAGAAAAAAACCTGGGATTATACAGAGTTGAATACTTTTTTATTAGATATTATTAAAATTTCTTATCAAGATGAAATTCAATCGGTAGAAGATATAAATAAACCGATCGAAGTCAGTGAAAAAACAGCTAATATTTTACTTGTGGACGATGATCTTTCAATGCTGATGTATTTAAAAGAACAGTTTGAAAAACAAGGCTGGTACGTATTAGCAACAGCCTCTAAAGAAAAAGTAATTACGGCTTTTTACGAATTAAAGCCGGATTGTTTCGTTGTAGATGTACATATGAAAGACTGTACGGGCTTTGACATTCTTTCATTTTTGCGTGATAAAACAAAGCAAATGGTTCGTTCCGGTTGTCATGATAAGTGTTGATAATCAAAGGGAGAGACGTTTGCAGGCGTTTAAATTAGGGGCTGATGACTTCTTTGTTAAACCTCTTGATATGGAAGAAAGCCTACTGCAAATTGGGCACCATATTGAGCGAAAGAGGATGTTTAACTCTTTTTCAATGTTTGATGAATTACCAGGAGCCTATAACCGGACGTATTTAAAAGAAATTTATAGTCAGCAGTTATCTAGCTACGCCCGCTCAAAAGAGTCTTTTTGTTTAGCTCTTTTAGATCTAGATTTATTTAAGGGAATAAATGATCAATACGGGCATCTTATGGGAGACCAGGTGCTGCAAGCATTTGTAGAGTATATGAAGCGTGAAATTCGTCCAACAGATCACATCTTTAGATATGGAGGCGAAGAGTTTATTCTTTTGCTACCAAAAACCAATGTAAAAGAGGCAGAAACGGTATTAAACAGACTGTTGGAGTCTTTTTCGAAAAAAATGTTCACACACAAAAAGAGTTCCTTTTATTGTAGCTCTTCCGGTGGAGTTGTAGAAGTTCATAACAATGAATGGCTGTTAAACAAAGCGCTTCATCAGGCGGATGAAGCATTATATGTGGCGAAGGAGTTAGGACGCAAAAAAATTGTCGCTTCTTCTCAAAGTAAGCTGGTTAAGAGGCGAACACTTCGTATGGCCATTATTGATGATGATTCTATCATTCGAACGATGTTGAAAGAGCTTTTAAGTAAGATTGATGTAGGAGATCGTTATGAAGTGAAGATAGAAGTGTTTAAAGATGGCATCGAATTTTTTGAATCTGAATGGATTCACTCTAGCGATCAGTACTTTGTTATTTTAGACGGAATGATGCCTAAAATGGATGGCTTGGAAGTTCTGCAAAAATTGCGCCAGCAGAAACGTCATGATCAGTACACGGTTATTATGCTTACATCGCGAAACAGCGAATAAGATATTCAAAGAGCATTAGAGCTTGGAGCAGACGATTACATGACAAAGCCATTTAAATTAATGGAGCTTGAAGCTCGCGTACGTCATTTAATGAAGAAGGTGAAGTAAGTGGCGATATCAATTCAAGTGGTATATGTCTTATTTGGCGGATTGCTATTGCTTTTAGTCTGTTTTTTAAGTTATTTACTTATCCAAAAAGCGCGTTTAAATGCTTTTCGAGCAAAAGTAGAATCCTATAAAGATAGTATGAAAGAATCCTTTTCATTTACTTATACAGAAAAGATGAAGGACATCGGGTCGAGCCTAAAAATAAAAGAGAGCGGTTTTCACGTTCGGTATTTTAACAACGGAGAAGACGCATTAAACTCTATTCATCAGCAAAAGCCGGAAGTCGTTGTTCTAGATATCATGCTAGGAGAAAATAAGTTGGACGGCTGGGATGTTTTAAGACATCTGAAAGAAAATACTGAGACAGAAAAAATTCCTATTTTAATCTCATCTGCTTTAGATGAAAGAAGCAAAGGATTAGAGCTTGGCGTGTGTGAGTTTCTTATCAAACCCTATCAGCTAGTAAATTATCTAAAACGATTCTCCAGCTGCTTTTGAAAAAACAAGAGCATGAAGGAGAAATTATGATTCCTTCGGATAAAGAAGAGTAGAAATTTAGTGGGGCTTCGTTATTTCTACGGAGTCTCATGAAATGAAAAATTAGTAAAGTAATATAAAAAAATATTGAAAACGTTATCAAAATATGGTTTTATAGAAAGTAGGCATAACATGATGACCTTAGAATTACCTTTTTCCACCTCCTTACATGCGTAAGGAGGCTTTTTTGTATAAATATAGTAAGATAAGATAACAAAAGCCGACACAGAATCGTTAATTGGATTTAAGCAGGCTAGGAAGCTGCTCAAGAACGTTTGATACTGAAAGGCATGGAGGTCTGGCAATTATTTTGCAAAGGGAAGGTGATCTAGCTAAGAAGTGATGGTAGTTCAATTTTTACAATCATAGTATAATAAAAAATACGGTTGTAAAAGCTGTGTTTGTTATACATCTTTTACATAGAAGGTAAAATTGAATTTTATATTTCCTTAAAGGAGGCCTTTCCTTGGATATTGCGTATATAATTGCTGAAGAAAGAATTCGACAAGCAATAAAAGACGGTGACTTTGATAAGCTGCCTGGAGAAGGAAAACCATTAAAGTTAGAAGATTTATCACATATACCTGAAGAACTGCGCCAAGCGTATAGGATGTTAAAAAATGCAAATATGATAACTGATGAACAAGAGCTGAAACGAGATATGGCGACAATAGAGGAATTAATCTCTGCATGCGCGGATAGCAGTGAAGAACAAAAGCTAACAGAGATGCTTACGGAAAAGCGTTTGCGCTTTGAGCAGCTCGTAGACAAGAAAAAGATGACAAGTTCTGCAGCTTACAGGACGTATCAGAATAAAATTCACTCCAAATTTTTTTATTGATGGGTGTAATAGACGAGACGATCGGAGGGTGAGAACTTGCGGTTATTGATTTTATTGATTAGTATCATATTATTTATTTCACTTTGTTTTTATATTTTTGCCCCACAAACAAAACGAGGTGCCCAATCGAAAAATGTGCCGGTTCTATTTATTCATGGCTATTTAGGAAGTCAGAAAAGTTTAGGAAAAATGATTAAACGATTTGAACAAAACGGATGGGGAACTAAAGTAGCTTACTGTGTCGTTCAAAAGAATGGAGCTATTCAGTGGAAGCATATTATGAAAGCAAAAGATGGAAAGCTTCCGCTTGTTCATATTGTCTTTAAAAAGCCAGATGCCAGTATTGCACAGCAGCAAAAATGGATCGAAGCTATTATTCAAGATGTACGTGATACATATAAAACATCTTCTGTTGATTTAGTTGGGCATAGTATGGGAGGAGTAACAGCTGCAGCTGTTAGTTTGTCTAACCCTCGGTATATTCAAAAATTAGTTACGCTAGGGTCGCCAATTCAAGGGTTAGATTATAAGGAATTAATGGAGATGTACCCTCATGCACGCAATCACATTGAATCTATAGGCGCTCGTGATTTAGCTTTTCACTCTACAGCGTTGAACAGCCTATATGAAAGTCGTCAAGATTTCTCAAAAGAAATCGACGTTTTTTCAGGAGCAGGAGACGTGGGAGATAAGACCGATGGAGTGGTAACAGTAGAAAGTGCATACGGGCTGCAAGAGTTTACCGAACATATTCATCTCCAAACGTTTCATGAAGCCCATTCGGATTTACACGAAAGCCCAGAGGTTGATAAAGCTGTTTATCAATTTTTAAAACGAGATTAAAGGGGGATTACGATGCTTTACTTAATTAGACACGGTCAAACAGATTGGAATAAAAACAAACTCATTCAAGGACACGCCGATATTCCGCTCAACGAGGCGGGAAGGCAACAGGCCAAACGCGTAGCGGAACGTTTTCGAGATATCCATATTGATGTAGTCTACACAAGCGATTTGCTCCGTGCGCAGGAGACGGCTAGGGAAATTGCAACAGTTGCTAAAGTAGATAAAATCGAGGTTTGTGAGCAGCTGCGTGAGCGCTCTTTTGGAGAACTAGAATCAAAAAATGTAAAAGTGCTGCATGAACTTGTACCAAGCTATGCGACAAATTGGGGAGAAGAACCTTTATATAATATCGAAACGCTCGAAGCCGCTCAAGAACGAATGGTTCGACGGTTAACGGAAATTATGAAGGAGTCTATCGGAAAGAAAGTAGCAGTTGTTAGTCACGGGGCGGCAATTAATACATTCATCCATCATGTAACAAGCGGAGAACAAGGAACAGGGACTACTAGTTTGCAAAATACATCCATTACAACGTTTGCTTATGAAAACGGAAAATGGCGTCTCGAAACAATCAATGATGCCAAACATCTTGAATAAATATACTTAAAGAGGCTGGGACAGTAGTATTTTAGTTGAAGAAAGATCCGAACGATGAATCGAGATTCTTGATTGAGAATCCAACTCGTTCGGATTTTTTTATGGTTATCGTGAACGTAGGTTTCATGTATGCAGCTGCTTCTAGCTGTTGATTGGAGGGCAAGGAGAAGACTCCAGCGGGAAAAGCGGAATAGGTGAGACATCGCAGGGACGTAAGCGGAGAGGAGGCTTATGGGCTGTCCGCGGAAAGCGAAGTCTTGCACGGAAATCAACAGCGATGTAATAAGTGATCCCCACTAGCTTATGTATCCAATTTGTTCGTCTTTAGGTTGGATTGATTTAGTTATGTCTCAATCTCGATTTTTATGATAAATAAACAAAAAGTAGGGGAGATGAAAAGACAATATATTAATTTCAAATATAAATATTTATACAATTGATTTTAATAAAAATGCATAGTAAAATAAGTTTTATTACTATTCTATTAAAGCGTTTAGTATAACTGGATTTCCTAATATTGTTTAATAAGTAACTATATTTCAGAATAAGATTAATTGATTTGGATAATTTCAAGGAGGATGTAGTATGTCAAAAGATTGGAGTCATTTATTTGAAAGAATGCCTGAATTGCTAGCACCGACGATGGCTAAAGACCATCCGAATTTGCCCGTTGTGAAAGAAGAAGGATGCTATTATTACGGGCTGGATGGTAAGGAATATCTCGATTTTACTTCCGGAATTGCTACGACAAATGTAGGACATAGACATCCGAAAGTAGTAAAAGCCATTAAAGATGGAGCAGATCAATTATTACATGGTCCTTCAGGTGTTATTATGTACGAATCGATATTAAAGTTAGCTGATGAGTTAGGGAAGGTAACACCGGGCGATTTAGACTGTTTTTTCTTTGGGAATAGTGGCACGGAAGCAATTGAAGGAGCCTTGAAATTAGCGAGACATGTGACTAAGCGTCCGTACGTTATTTCTTTTTTAGGTTGTTTTCATGGCCGTTCCATGGGAGCTTTAAGTGTTACAACATCCAAAAGCAAATATAGACAATTTCAGCAGCCATCGGGACTGACTTATCAAATTCCATATGCAAATCCAAAAGAGTGTCCTGCAGAGCTAGATAGCGATATATACTTTACTGAAAAGCTTGAAAAAGATTTTGAAACCCTGTTTAAGCACCAAGTGACGCCTGAAGAAGTGGCTGCGGTTATTTTGGAACCAGTATTAGGAGAAGGCGGCTATATTATTCCTCCTAAAAGTTGGATGAATAAGTTAAGAGAAATTTGTGATCGACATGGAATATTACTTATTTTTGATGAAGTGCAAACGGGTTTTGGACGCACCGGCGAATGGTTTGCTGGACAAACGTTCGATGTCGTACCAGATATCATGGCTATAGCAAAAGGAATTGCTTCTGGAATTCCACTTAGTGCAACGGTAGCTTCTCAAGAATTAATGAAGCAGTGGCCGCTTGGCACACATAGTACAACATTTGGAGGGAATCCTATTGGATGTTCAGCAGCGCTTGCAACCCTTGAAGTAATGAAAGAAGAACAACTGCTGGATAATACGAAAAAAATGGGTGCTTATGCGTTAGAAAAGCTACATCTTTTAAAGGAAAAACATTCAGTGATTGGTGATATCCGTGGTTTAGGACTTATGATTGGAATTGAAATTGTTGATCCTTATACGGGAGAAGGAGATGGAGACGCCTTATTTGAGATTTTAGATCTAGCTTTAGAAAAAGGCGTGTTATTTTATTTTTGCGGAAATGCAAGTGAAGTTATTCGTATGGTACCTCCGCTTACTGTAACAAAAGAACAGATAGATGATGGCATTCGCATGTTAGATGAAGCTATTACTTCTTTTGAAAAAAAGTCAGTTGTAAAGGCATGATTACAAAAATATAAAAAAATTATATATTTGTAACCTAGTTGTCATAGTAATGGTAGCGATATCATAGTTTTAGAGGGAAAACAATTTTCTGAAAAGTAGTTGACATCTGTTTGTGCAGCATGTAACATAATACTTATCTTATCAACAATTATCAACAAAATTCGACAAACTTCTTATCAAGAGAGGTGGAGGGATAGGCCCTGTGAAACCTCGGCAACGGACTTTATAGAACCGTGCCAACTCCCACAAGCAGTGCTTGAAAGATAAGAAGAGACCAGGCTTACTAACAATTGTGATCCCAACCTCTTCTTACAGGCACTTAGACACTGTAAGTGGAGGTTTTAATTTTATGACAAGAGTATGACATTAGATAAAAAACAGCAGGTAATTTCGCCTGCTGTTTTTATATGCTGTAAAACGATAAATAACCTACCAGAATTCCTAGTAAAAGTACTCCGATTGTAATACCAACAATCCACCATATCATTTTTTTCATCATTTATTCCTCTTTATCAATTAACTGTAGTTGTAGATCCGCCGGAGGCGCCGGAAGCTGTACCGTATGCAGTTTGTCTTTTGATTCCGGCATCTTTAGCCGCAACTTTCCACTGCCAGTCAATGCGCCCGTAGGCTCGGTTATTTTGCACCCAAGATTTTGAATTTTTTTTTGAAATAGATACAAGGGGATTTACATTTTTCGTTACGACGCCTCGTGCATTTTTGACTGAAGTCACCGATGAGTTTTTCGTGTAATAATCTACATATACAGTTAGTTTTGTGGTTGTAAATCCAGCTGCTTTATAAGAAGCCGTGTAAGCTGCTGTTTTGAATAAAGGCGAAGCCGTTTTTGCTTTATATGCTGCTGTACTTGCAGCTTCAACCGTGCCGCTGCTCTCTTCAATATCCAATTTTAATAAAGATGGATTGTTTAGGGATTGTACAACTTTTTGTTTTTGTTGACGTGACAGTTTAGAAAATTCATACAGTGTACTTTTATCACTTTGCGCTTTCAAGAACTGAGTGTAAGAAACAACTGTTAAACGGGCAGGTTTTTCACTAGCTAGAACAGAGTTTGGTACGACTAATATGCAAAACAGTGCACTTATCAGAAAAAAAGAAAAAAACGTTCTTTTTGTAGCCATATTTATATAAATCCTTTCTATTATTCTATCTTTATAAGCAAATTAAGAAGTAATTTATCGTTTTGAAGAAGGACTATGTGCTGCCATATTAACCGTCATCACGACACGAGCTTGCTGCACAGATTCAATAAAACATTCGTATAAAGAAGAGAATACTTTTTCCACATCTCCTTCTAAAGCTGTTGCAAAAGGCACGGTTTCCGCAAATACTTCCTGTTGTTTAACTGCGCTAATTCCGCTTTTAATGATGTCTACATAATGCGGCGTATCTAATGGATACAAAGAAAATTGAGTGGATACAGGGAATGAAGCACAAAGCTGGTGGTTTGAAGACATGTTTTCTTTTGGTTTCACTTTTTCTTCTTCGAAATATTCTTCGTGACATCCTGTTGAAAAGGTGGCATTTAACACAATATGCTTTCCTGATTTTCCAGCACTTTTATAAATAGCTTGTACAACTTCAAACACGTCTTTGGCAGTTCCTTCAATAAACGTACTAACACGGTCTGTTTTTCGCTGAACTTTAGACATGTCCACTTCGTTTAGTGCGCCTAAAATAATATCGATGAAGTTATCACTCATAACGGAAAGTGTAAAACGACAGCCAACATTTGTTTTTTCCAAACTAATCACTCCTAAAATATAGATTTGTAGTTTTTTTATCATACAAATCATAAAATAACTTTTCTGTTTTGTATAGAAACAGAAGATGAATTCTATACTTTTAGGAAATATTACATAGAAGAAACGAAAATAAATTGCATAACATGAAAAATAAGGGTGTTAAGAAAAGTCACATAATGAGAAATAATAAAAAAACAATGTTAGAACTTCTGACAAAAAGCTGGTGTATAGACTGAAAACACCATATTATATATACAAGATCACATTATTCTCCTGCGATTTCGTATAACCTCTTGAAAAAGGGACTTGGGATTTTATCATAAATCCAACCTCCTAGCTGTATAATCAGCTAGGAATTTTTTTTACCCAAAGTCTCTATAGCGTATGAGGTTACCTACACTTATTCAACTCAGAGCGCGCATCATATATATATAAGGACAGTGTAAGAAAGATTGCTTGAAGATGGTAGTGTTCGGCTTGAGCTAGAAATAGATAGATGTTACGAAAGAGGGGAAAGAAGGTATGACGCACACATTAATTAAAAATGCAGAGATTATTACGATGAATAAAAAGAATAATATTATTTACGGTGACCTTTATATTGTAGGAAATCGTATTGCAGCTATTGGGAAAAATCTGCATCCGGAAAAGGTAGATAAAGTCATTGATGCGGCAAATAAAACGATTGTGCCTGGCTTTATACATACTCATATTCATTTATGTCAAACGCTTTTTAGAGGGCAAGCAGATGATTTAGAACTGCTAGACTGGCTTAAAAAGAAAATATGGCCGCTTGAAGCTTCGCATGATGAAGAATCTATTTATTATTCAGCATTGTTAGGGATCGGCGAACTCATTCAAAGCGGGACTACAACGATTGTAGATATGGAAACTGTCCATCACACGGATTCTGCTTTTCAAGCTATATCTCAAAGCGGAATCCGAGCTCTTGCAGGAAAAGTAATGATGGATAAAAAGGGAGATGATCTGCCAAAAGCCCTGCAGGAGACAACGGCTGACTCTATTAAAGAAAGTGTAGAATTACTTGAAAAATGGCATGATTCAAATAACGGTCGTATTCGATATGCATTCTCCCCAAGATTTGTGCTGTCGTGTACGGAAGATTTGCTCCGTGAAGTGAGCCATTTATCAGCTGCATATAATGTCCATGTACATACTCATGCTTCTGAGAATCAGGAAGAAATTCGCATCGTAGAAGCAGAAACGGGTATGAGAAATATCATGTATTTAGATCATTTAGGATTAGCCAATGAGCGTCTTATTTTAGCGCACTGTGTTTGGCTAAATGATCAAGAGAAGCAAATTATTAAGAATCAAGGAGTAAAAGTCAGTCATTGCCCAGGCTCAAACTTAAAACTAGCATCGGGAATCGCAGATGTGCCAAATTTATTAGAGCAAGGTGTATTTTTAAGTCTTGGCGCTGACGGTGCTCCTTGTAATAACAATTTAGATATGTTCAACGAAATGAGGCTGGCTGCTACGATTCATAAACCAGCGTACGGACCAACCGCCATGAATGCAAAGCACGTGCTAGAAATGGCCACAATCGGCGGAGCGAAGGCGGTTGGGCTCGAAAAAGAAATTGGAAGTTTAGAGGTTGGGAAAAAAGCGGATCTTGCTATCTTAAATTTAAATCAGCTTCATACCTTTCCATCCTACGGCGTAGACCCTATTTCTAGAGTCGTGTATTCAGCAACACGAGGAGATGTAGAACTAACGATGATTGATGGTGAAATTGTGATGGAAAATCGTCTGCTGAAAACAATTGATCAGGGAATTGTGCTGAAAGAGGCAAATCATTCGATTGATCGTCTTCTAAAAAGAATCCCGCTTTTAATTTCATAAGATGTAAAACGAAGAAAAGAATGCTTTTTCAGCATTCTTTTTTTATACGAATGATTAAAAAGAGCACTCTTGCAACAGACTAAAAAGCTAAAAGAAATAAATTTTTAAAATTCCAAACTAACGGAAGATAAAAATTTTTATAATGATAGCGTTTTCTACCTTTGCATATCTGTAAATTAAGACTATAATAGGACAAAAGATTTTACTTTGCAACGTAAAATCCTCCTAAATCGTGTCCTTTTTAGGACATTTGAATAGGTAGGATTTTTTATTTTTTTTAGAAGTAGGGAGGCGCGCGTGTTGGAGCGTAATGGAATATTAGAGCGCTTGTTTAAACTATCAGAGCGCAACACAACACCAAAACAAGAAATACTAGCAGGACTTACAACGTTTATGACGGTCAGTTATATGGTAATCGTCAATCCCATTATCATGTCTGACGCGGGTATCCCCCGAGAAGCTGCTCTTGCAGCCACAATTTATGCCATTGTATTTAGTACACTACTTATGGCCCTGTGGGCAAACTTCCCAATTGTAACCGGACCAGGCATGGGTTTAAATGCGTTTTTTACGTATTCAGTAGTATTAGGACAAGGATTATCATGGCAAACGGCCCTTGGAGCGGTTTTTATATCCGGCGTATTGTTTTTTGTGTTAACAGTAACCGGAATACGTGGAAAGATTATTGATGCCATTCCCAATGTATTAAAGTCTTCAATAGCAGTTGGAATTGGTCTTTTTGTTGCGTTTATCGGCTTGAAAAACGCTGGATTAGTTGTGGCAAATGAGTCGACTTTTGTAGGGCTTGGAAATGTCATGGATAAAGGGCCTTTACTTGCTATTTTCGGTCTGATATTAGCAGCTGTATTGATGGCTAAAAATGTAAAAGGTGCTCTCATTATAAGTATTTTTGCTACTACAATATTGGCGATGATTGTAGGAGTACAAGCAGTTCCTCATTCGGTGAAAGACGTCTTTTCAGCTACGCCGCCAAGCGTCGGAGAAACATTCTTTCAAATGGATTTAAAAGGTGCAGTTGCCTACGGCATTTTTTCAGTTGTATTTTCTTTTACCATCGTAGAATTATTTGATACGTTAGCGACACTGATTGGACTATCTAAAAAAGCAAACTTAGTAGATAAAAACGGTAAAATTCCAGGTTTAAATCGTGCGCTTGCAGCGGATTCAATCGGTACAATGGCGAGTGCTATTTTTGGAAGCACGGCATTAAATACGTATATTGAAAATGCAACAGGTATTGCAGAAGGAGGCCGTACCGGCTTAAAGGCATTAACGGTTGCCATCTTGTTTATATTTACCCTGTTTTTTGCACCGCTTATTCAGTTTATCCCAAGCGTTGCTACTGCTCCAGCACTCATTATTATTGGTTCCCTTATGCTAAGTGACATTCGAAACGTCAACTTCGACGATTTTACTGAGGTTGTTCCAGCTTTCTTAACGATTGTCATGATGCCGTTAACTTACAGTATTGCAGAAGGTTTAGCATTTGGCTTTATTTCATACACAGCAATTAAACTGTTTACAGGGCGACATCGCGAAATTCATTGGATGATGTATGTGATCACCGTTGCCTTTTTTATCAATTTTTATATGAGTTCGCATTAAGAAAAAAAGACGTAGCGTGAGGCTGCGTCTTTTTTGTTACTGGGCCTTGTCAGTAAACATCGTGAAAGAATGAAGCTTTTCTTTTATTTTAGATAATTGTAAAATAATTATAAAAGGTGTGTTATAAAGGGTTGGTGGAATAAATTGAAACAAAGTAAACGCAAACGTGTAACCTTACAAGAAGTGGCGGAACACGCAGGAGTATCTCGAGCTACCGCTTCGCTTATTGTACGAAATAGTCCAAGTGTTTCTGAAAAAACAAGGAAAAAAGTTTTAGCTTCGATGAAAGAGCTAGGATACGTATATGACCGTATTGCTGCAAATTTAAGGTCTCAAACTTCATCAACAATCGGAGTTATTATTACGGACATATCTAATACGTTTTTTACAGAATTGTTAATCGGAGTGCACGAGGAGCTTGAGAAAGACGGATATACGGTGTTTTTAGGTACGACGTTTGATTCGGATAATCGACAGGATCAGTTGCTTTCTACGATGCTAGAGCATCGGGTAGGAGGCATTATTTTATGTCCTGTAGCGGGTACATCGGAAGATACGATAAGAAAAATTCAGCATTTAGATGTTCCTTCAGTACTAGCAGTACGGGAATTGCCTGAAGTGGAGTCAGATTATGTGGGGGTAGATTATAACTTAGGCGTTCAAAAAGCGGTTCAACACTTACTAGAACAGGGACACAAAAGAATCGCATTTTTAGGAGGAACAACTGGTTCTACAACGTGGAAAGAAAGAATGGAAGGTTACCGTTCGGCTCTAAAGAACGCAGGGATTTCTATAGATGAAGACCTTATCATTCCTAGCGGTCCTACAAGAAGCGGAGGTGTAGAAGCTGCACATCAAGTATTGGACATTTCTGAGCCTCCAACAGCAGTTTTTTGTTTTAGCGACCTAGTGGCATTTGGTGTTATGCAAGGCTTAAAAGAGAAAGGGATAGTTCCGGGAGAAGATATAGCGGTAGTGGGATTTGACAATGTTATGGAATCATCCATATGCCACCCTACTCTAACAACCGTCTCTTCTTTTGCAAGACAAATAGGAAAGGATGCTGCAAGATGTCTTCATAACCAAATTGTTGATAAAAAAGAACATCATCATCGCATTATTTTAACGCCTCAGTTAGTTGTTCGAGAATCGTCATCAAAGAAAAGAAGCAGTTAATTAACTGCTTCTTTTCTTTGTAGATTATTTAGACGGTTCGTAGATATCCCAAGCCATCTTTAAGGAATCAACAATGTAATTTGCTACTTCTTCAATATCCAAATTGTCAGTTTCTACTTTGGAGTGGTGGTTGGAATAAATTGCTTGGCGCGTATAAAATAATTCTTCTATATCCTCTAGACTTCGACCTTGTAAAACAGGGCGACTATCAATAATTAGGCTGATGCGCTCTTTCCATGAATTCCATGAAAGGTCTAAAAAGAATACAATACAATTTGATAAGCAAATTTTTTGAATTTCTTCTTGAAGAAATGCGCCTCCACCAACGGATATAATTTTTAAGCGCTGCTGAGATAACTGGCTAATTACTTCTTTTTCTTTATTTCGGAAAAACTCTTCACCAAACTCTTTAAAGATTTGTGATGTAGGCATTTGAAACATTTTTTCAATTTCTTGGTCTATATCGACAAAATCTCTGTATAATTTTTTAGCGACTAGTTCGCCGATTGTTGTTTTACCTACGCCCATAAAGCCAATAAATACAATGCTTTTTTCTCTAAGAGACATCTCGCTGTAATTCATTTTTCAAAGCCTCTTTCTGTTTTTAACAATAAAAAACTTATTATTTTGTATTTTAGTTATTAGAATTATAATACAAATTTTACTGTTTGTAAAAACCGTGAAATGTATATTATGTCTTAAGAAGTAAGTATCAGCTCACATTTATAAAATTTCTGTTAGTCAACAGATGGTGATACGTTTTAACTAAAACAAATAAGCAATAGTTAAGCTCGATCATAATAATAAACCTTTGTTATACTGATAGTTCTGCCATCTTTGATACTTCTACAGTGTATGTAAGAAAAAAAGGGAAGTGAATGTGAAGTTACGTAAGAGAATATAAGCAAACTATATCAGTATTAATGAATATTTTTAGAAAATTCGTTAATTTACTATTGCTAGATTAAAATTTCTGTTGTAGGATTATGATAACGTTTACAAAACGAGTTGTAACTTCAAATCAATAAGATTTATAGAGAACCATCTTGAATTTTAGATCGATCTAAATACAAAATTAGATCGATCTAAAACAGATAGGTCAATTGTTAAAAGGAGAGATAACAATGAGTTTTAGACGAGCAAGGCCTTATGTAAATAAAGAATGGCTTGAAGGTAATCGATCAGTAGTAAGTATTAAAAGTCCGTATTCGCAGGAAGTAATTGGTGAGCAAATTATAGCAACGTCAGAAGATGTTGAAAGAGCTCTATCAGCAGCCTATGAAGCAAAAAAAACAATTGCGAGCTTGTCTTCTTACGAAAGGGCCAAAATTTTAAAAGAGGCAGCAAGACTCTTGGAAAAGCAAAAAGAAAAATTTGCTTCTCTCATTTCAAATGAGTTAGGAAAACCGTTGAAGAATACGTTGGATGAAGTATCTCGATCAGTAGAAACATTAGAGCAATCTGCGGAAGAAGCAAAAAGGCTTATCGGTGAAACGATACCAGGAGATGCTTCAGAACGAGGAGGAAAAGCGATAGCTTCCACATTCCGCGTGCCTGTCGGAGTTGTTGCTGCCATTACTCCTTTTAATGCACCTTTAAATTTAGTATGTCACAAAATTGGACCAGCTTTTGCCGCTGGCAACAGTGTTATTTTAAAACCGGCTCCGCAAACAACCTTAGTTGCTTCAGAATTTATCTCTCTCTTATTAGAAGCTGGAATGCCTGAGTGCGCTATCAATATGGTTTTAGGGGGAGTAGAAACAGGACAGCAAATCGTAAAAGATGATCGTGTAAATGTAATTTCATTTACCGGTGGAACAGTAGCAAGCAGAAATATATGTGAACTGGCTGGAATGAAAAAAGTACTACTAGAATTAGGAGGGAATGCTTCAACGATCGTTCATGAAGATGCAGACATTAAAAAAGCTGCGGAGCTATGTGGGAGAACAGGGTTTAGTAACTCTGGTCAAAGCTGTATTTCAGTTCAGCGTATTTATGTACATGACACAGTTGTTTCTGAATTTACAGAGCTTCTGAAGAATGAGGTAAAGTCTTTAAAAGTTGGAGATCCTCTGTTGCCGCAGACAGATGTTGGATGTTTAGTAGATGAAAAAGCAGCAAACCGAGTCTTGGCTTGGATTGAAGAAGCAGTCGGCTTAGGTGCAAAGTTGATATGTGGGGGCAAGAAGACAGGGGCTTCTATAGAACCTACCGTTCTATTAAATCCTCCTAAACAAAGCAAAGTAGTATGTCAAGAAGTATTTGGACCTGTGGTGAGTATCATTCCTTATCAAGATATTGAAGAGGCTATTGAGGAAACAAATGATTCATCTTTCGGTTTGCAAGCAGGACTTTTTACAAATCAAATGGACCTAGCTTACCGTGTTGCTGAATCTTTAGAAGTGGGGGGAGTTGTGATTAATGGCACCTCTAATTTTCGACTCGACCATTGGCCGTACGGTGGGATAAAAGACAGCGGTGTTGGTAGAGAAGGACCTCGATTTGCAATTGAAGATATGACAGAAACAAAAATGATTGTTCTGCAGCTATCGTAGCTGAGTTTATTACCTGACAAAATATATATTGAATTTAAAGGAGGATATACAATGGAAAAATTAATATCACATCAATTAGTAAAGTATCTTGAGGAGCGAGGAATCGAGCATATTTTTGGTTTGTGCGGTCATACCAATATAGCTGTACTAACAGCTTTAGAAGAAAGCAAGATTAAATTTATCAACGTTCGTCATGAACAAATTGCAGCGCATGCAGCTGATGGCTATGCGCGTGTGACAAAAAAAGCAGCAGTAGTATTAAGTCACTTAGGTCCTGGTTTAACAAATGCTGCCACAGGAGTAGCTAATGCAGCGTTAGATTCCATTCCAATGGTTGTCATCGCTGGTGATGTTCCCACTCATTACTATGGAAAGCATCCTCATCAAGAGGTAAACTTACATGCTGACGCTTCGCAATATGAAATTTATCGTCCATTTGTTAAGCGTGCATGGAGAGTTGACCGTCCAGATTTATTTCCGGAAATATTAGAGAAAGCATTTTTACTAGCGGAAAGTGGAAATCCTGGACCTGTATTAGTATCCGTACCTATGGACATCTTCTCAAAAAAGATCGACGTTTCTTTATTTGATCGATTGCATCGTCAAACGAAATCTTTGCAAAAACCTTCTATTGATGATGAAACGGCAAAAAGTATTATGCAAAAATTAATCAATGCCAAAAATCCAGTGTTATATGTAGGCGGAGGTATCATATTAGCAGATGCAGCAAGCGAATTAAAAGAGCTTGTGGATCACTTAAACATTCCGGTAGCCCACTCCTTAATGGGAAAAGGAGCACTTCCAGATGATCATGATTTGACTCTAGGGATGACAGGGTTTTGGGGTACAAAGTTTATTAATGAGAAGTGTCGCACTGCGGATTATATTTTAGCATTAGGAACACGGTTTGCAGAAGCAGATTCTAGCTCATGGGAGCCAGAATATACGTTTGATTTTTCACAAACAAAATTGATCCATATTGATATTGACCCTAGTGAGATAGGGCGTAATTATCCTGCTGAAATTGGTGTAGTGGCTGATTTAAAACAAGCCCTTAAAGTCTTAAATCGTGTGGCTAAACAGCTTATTCCGGAAGGGGTAAAAAACGAAACATTAATAAAAGAGATTGCTTCTTATCGTGAAGAGTTTAAAGCTAGTAATGAAGAGTATATTCATGACAATTCATTCCCAATGCAGCCGCAGCGAATCTTAAATGAGGTTCGTGAAGTACTTCCAAAAGATGCCTATATTACTACTGATGTAGGCTGGAATAAGAATGGGGTAGGACAGCAGTTTCCAATCTATGAAGCTGGAAGTATATTAACTCCAGGAGGTTTTGCCACAATGGGATTTGGAGCGCCGGCAGCTTTAGGGGCAAAGGTAGCTCAGCCTGATAAAGTAGTTGTTTCTCTAGTAGGAGACGGAGGGTTCGGCCAAAATCCAGCTGTGCTTGCGACGGCAGCCGAAGAGAATATTCCTGTTGTTTGGATCATCATGAATAACTTTGCGTTTGGTACGATCGCTGGATTGCAAAAAGCACATTTCGGAACCACTCTAGGCACACTATTTAAAAAAGATGGAGAGGTATATTCCCCTGATTTTGCAAGTATCGCTAAAGCTTATGGAGTAGAAGGTATAAAAATTCAATCAGCCGAAGAGTTCAAACCGGCACTGCAAAGAGCTATTGCTTCTAATAAACCAGTTGTAATTGATGTAGCGATGTTAAACAATCCAGTACCAACATCAGGTCATTGGAACATCATGGATATTTATTCGCCAGATAAGAAAGTACACCATGTATCTGTGTAAAACGTATTAAACAAATCCTGAAATGAAAACGGAAACATTTAACTTTAATAAAGAGGAGCTGTTCGCATGTTAGAAAGAGGAGAAGGAACTGATTCTCCATATATTTGTACGCCTTTAGTAAGTGAAAATCACAAAGAGCTTTTAACAGAGCTAGCAGATATTCTATTAAAAAAGCCGGACATAATTGAATGGCGCTTGGATTTTTACGAAGAAATTCAAGATATAAACAGCATCCTTTCTGCAGCTAAAGATATATATGAAAATAGTGAGAGCACTCCTATTTTGCTTACTATACGTTCTCAAAAAGAAGGGGGCAGCCTATTTCCTTGTCAGAAAAGGAAGTGGTAGCCATACTTGCAGAGGTATGTAAACACCCGTACGTAGCAATTATTGATTTTGAAGTATCAAATCAGCCAGAGCATATCCGCTATTTGCGCAAAGTTTCCAAGGAAAATAAAAAGAAACTTGTGCTTTCTTATCATAATTTTTCTTTTACTCCTCCTAAGGCAGAAATTTTTAAAAGGCTATTTCTAGCTGAATTTTATGGAGCAGATGCAGCAAAAGCAGCTGTTATGCCCCAGAGCAATCAAGATGTTTTAACTTTATTAGAAGCTACAAGGGAGGCTGAAAAGGAGCTCAGCATTCCTCTCATTACCATGTCAATGGGAGGGGTAGGAGCTATTAGCCGAATCGTAGGGTGGATCTATGGCTCTTCTGTTACTTTTGCAGTAGGAAAAAGAAGTTCAGCTCCTGGGCAGGTTCCAATTGATGAATTGCGAAAAATAATTCAGTTAACAAAAAAAGTTACGGATCCTGAAAAATATCATTCCCATCAAATTGTTTCGATATAAAATAAAAAGAACAAGAGCATGCATGCTCTTGTTCTTTTTATTTATCCTTTAAATGCATTGAAAGATACACGCGAATATCTTTTTTACGTTCATACTTCGGATTAGCGCTTCGCATATATTCTTTTGACTGATGTTCTATATGGTAGTTCTGTTCAAATTGTTTGATCGCTTTATTAATTTCTTCTTGTTTTCCCATTAATCTTACTTGCAGCATTGTAACGTCTCCTTCCATACACTTTGCTTTTTGACTATATCATGAAATGAAAAAGAAGTAATTTTATTTTTGTTGACGAACCTGTATATACAGGTTAGAATAAAGATGTAAAACTTGTATATACAAGTTTCTGATAGTGAGATTTATATAGGGGATAGGAAATACAGGAGTAAAATGAAAACGGAAACAAGGGGGAAAAGACATGAATCGAGAATCTGTTGAACGCATTGTAGAAGCTGTTGGAGGAAAAGAAAATATCTCTGCTGCTACGCATTGTGTGACGCGTCTTCGACTCGTTTTAAAAGATGAAGATAAAGTTAATCAAAGTATGCTAGACGAGCATGAGTTAGTAAAAGGATCTTTTTCTACAAACGGCCAGTTTCAAGTTGTTATTGGTCAAGGCACGGTTGATAAAGTATATAAAGAAATGGTGACGCTTACAGGGATAGGCGAGCTATCAAAAGAAGAAGTGAAAAATGAGGCAGCTAAAAACTTAAACCCGCTGCAGCGCGCAATAAAAACATTAGCTGATATCTTTATTCCCATTTTACCGGCAATCGTAACAGCAGGTTTATTAATGGGAATCAATAATGTATTAACAGGAGCGGGAATTTTTTACGACGATAAATCGATTGTAGATGTTCATACACAGTGGAAAGACTTCGCGGGTATGATTAATTTAATTGCCAATACGGCTTTTGCCTTTTTGCCAGCTCTCATTGGATGGTCAGCTGTTACTCGTTTTGGAGGAAGTCCTTTATTTGGAATTGTCCTTGGGCTCATGCTTGTACACCCTGACTTGTTAAATGCCTGGTCTTATGGAGAGGCATTAAAAAAAGGAAGTATCGATACGTGGAATTTATTTGGCCTGCACGTTGAGAAAGTCGGCTATCAAGGGCAGGTTTTACCTGTGTTAGCCGCTTCATTTGTACTGGCAAAAATCGAATTATTCTTACGAAAACGAATACCAGATGGTTTTCAACTTTTAATTGTAGCGCCTGTAGCTCTTTTAGTGACAGGGTTTCTCGCTTTTATTGTAATTGGTCCGATTACATTTGCAATAGGAAATGTCATTACAGATGCAGTTGTATGGTTATTTAAAACGGCTCCATTTATTGGAGGGCTTGTGTACGGAGGCTTATATGCTCCGCTTGTTATTACGGGTATGCACCATACATTTTTGGCGGTAGATTTACAGCTGATTGGAAGTGTGGGAAGTACTTTCTTATGGCCAATGGTAGCATTATCTAATATTGCACAAGGCTCTGCGGCTTTTGCGATAATGGTTCTTTCAAAAGACGATGAGAAATTAAAAGGATTGTCCTTAACGTCAGGGGTTTCGGCTTGGCTTGGCATTACGGAACCTGCAATGTTTGGTGTGAATTTGCGCTTTAGATTTGCTTTTATTTCTGCAGTGATTGGTTCAGCTATTGCGGGTGTCGTCATATCCGTAGCGGGAGTGAAAGCGGCATCGGTAGGAATTGGTGGTATCCCAGCTCCATTATCAATTGTTCCAGAGAGCTGGTCGCCTTTTATTATTGGAATGGTAATTGTAATCGTTGTGCCATTTCTTTTAACGTTAACGCTTGGAAAGCTTCAGAAAAAATCAACCGTTACATCAACGGTTACGGGTACAGACTCGCTTCAACATAATTCTAAGAATTAAATGGTGGTGTTAAAAATGCAAGAACCTTGGTGGAAAAAATCTGTGGTCTATCAAATTTATCCCAAAAGCTTTTATGATACGACTGGAAACGGCGTTGGTGATATAGCTGGTATTATTGAAAAGCTAGATTATTTAAAAAATCTCGGTGTAGATGTCGTGTGGCTAACGCCAATTTATAAATCGCCTCAGCGAGATAACGGATATGATATAAGTAATTATTTTGCAATTCAAGAAGAGTACGGAACAATGGAGGACTTCGATCGCTTAGTAACAGAAGCGCATAAGCGGGAGCTTAAAATCATCATGGATATTGTTGTGAATCATACATCAACTGAACATGAATGGTTTCAAGAAGCTAAAAAATCGAAAGATAACCCGTACAGAGATTTTTATATCTGGAGAGATCAAAAAGAAGATGGGAGTGCTCCGACGAATTGGGTTTCAAAATTTGGAGGCTCGGCGTGGGAACATGATAAACTGACAGAACAATCGTATCTGCATTTGTTTGATGTTACGCAAGCGGATTTGAATTGGGAAAATGAGCATGTGCGCCGCAGCGTGTATGATATGATGACATTTTGGCTTGAAAAAGGTGTAGATGGATTTCGTCTAGACGTCATTAACTTAATTTCAAAAGATCAGCGCTTCTTAGATGATGATGGTTCTGTTGAGCCAGGAGATGGCCGAAAATTCTACACCGACGGTCCTCGCGTGCACGAATATATGCGGGAAATGAATCAAGAAGTTTTTTCAAAATATGATAGTATGACCGTTGGAGAAATGTCATCCACAACTGTTGACCACTGTATTCAGTACTCTCATCCGGACCGACGCGAGCTTAGCATGACGTTTAATTTTCATCATTTGAAAGTCGATTACCCGAATGGAGAAAAGTGGGCGCTAGCAGATTTTGATTTTATTAAGTTAAAAGAGATTCTATCAACTTGGCAAACGGAGATGAATAAAGGAGGGGGATGGAATGCACTATTTTGGTGCAACCATGATCAGCCTCGCGTTGTTTCCCGTTATGGAAACGACGAACTCTATCATAATAAATCTGCCAAAATGCTCGCTGCAACGATTCATCTGATGCAGGGAACACCTTACATCTATCAAGGCGAAGAAATAGGTATGACAAATCCGAAGTTTTCCTCTATTGATGAATATAGAGATGTGGAGTCATTAAATGTGTATGAAATAAAACGTGCACAAGGAATGGATGAAAGTGAAATTTTGGAGATTTTAAAACATAAATCAAGAGATAACTCCCGTACACCGGTGCAATGGAACGATGAGCCGAACGCAGGCTTTACAAAAGGAAAGCCATGGATTAACCCGGCCGATAACTACCGTGAAATTAATGTAGAAAAAGCGTTAGATAACGAAGATTCGACTTTTTATTTTTATCAAAAGCTTATTGCCTTACGCAAGCAGTACGACATTATCACCTACGGAAACTATGAATTGATTCTTGGAGAAGACAAGAAGATTTTTGCTTATATCCGAAATGGAGCAGATGAAAAGCTGTTGGTGATAAACAATTTCTACGGCAGTGAAACGACCTTTGAACTGCCAGAAGATATAACTTTTGAAGGATATCATAGTGAAATATTGCTGTCTAACTACGAAGATTCATCAAAGGAATTCCAGAGAGTCTTACTTCGTCCTTATGAATCAATCGTGTATCATTTAAAAAAATAGAGAAAAAAGTAAAAAGGACGATGGGTGACAATCTATCGTTCTTTTTATACAATTGGGTATATATAGAAAGCAAAATAGGTGATGGCAATTGAAAGAAAATAAATTTATCAGTATTTACGAACAGTTAGTCGATAAAATTAAACGTGGTGAATGGCGCCCTAATACAAAACTTCCTTCTGAAAATGAGCTTGTTGAACATTATCAAACTTCTCGTGAAACGATACGGAAAGCGTTAAATTTACTTTCACAAAATGGATATATTCAAAAAATGAAAGGAAAAGGCTCTTTTGTATTAGACGTATCACGCTTTGATTTTCCAGTATCAGGACTTGTTAGCTTCAAAGAAGTGGCAGAAAAGCTAGGACATACATCGACTACTATTGTAAAAGAGTTTGAGTTAATCAAGGCTGATCAAGATCTGTGCACACAGCTTGGGGCAACGAAAAAAGATCTCATATGGAAAGTAGTTCGAGCACGTGAAATCGATGGAGAAAAAATTATTTTAGATAAAGATTTTTTTTATAAAAAGTATGTTCCTCACCTTACAAAAGACATATGCGAAGGCTCTATTTATGAATACTTAGAAAAAGATCTTGGACTGAAAATTAGCTTTGCAAAAAAAGAAATATCCGTTGACGAGCTGACGGAAGAAGATAAGTGTTACTTAGATTTGAAAGACTATGAACATATTGTGGTAGTAAGAAACTATGTATATCTAGAAGATGCAAGCCTTTTTCAATATACTGAATCACGTCATCGTCTTGATAAATTCCGTTTTGTGGATTTTGCTCGCAGAGGTATATAAGGTTCCACTGCTCATGAGTTTTTCCTTTTAATAGATACTTACACAAAAAACTGCTTTGGTACAGGAAACGAAGCAGTTTTTTTATTTGGAAAAATTGAAAAAACATCAACCTTTTGATGATGAAATTCTAAAAAGGTTGAATTTTTCTTTGGAGTTTGTTTTAGGAAAATATAAGATTATTTTATATTTGTATAATGTTATCCATATAGGAAATAGATGTAGTGTTCTTTTTTTATTAGGTATATAAGAAAATGTTATTCAATAAAAATGATGCCACTGGTAATTCTAATGAACGTATTTATCTACAGCATTAAAGGAAGCAGCTCAAACAATACTAAGTACAAAGGAGGAGATGGAATGAGTAATGATTACCGACTTTATCCTCTTGGTGATAGCGGCATTGTTGTTTCATTTGGAGATGAAATTAATTTTGACATACATAAGCGTATTCAGCAATTTACTCAGGTGCTAGAGCAATCATTATGTAAGGGAATGATTGAATATGTACCAGCTTTTACAACAGTTACAATCTATTACGATCCTTGGATAATGGGTGAAAAAGGAAGAAGAAATCCTTACAAAGCAATATCTACATATATTGAAAAAATGCTTCTCCATCAGGAAGAACAATCTGAAGCGGTCGCTAGACAAATTGAAATTCCAGTGTGCTACGGAGGCAAGTACGGTCCCGACTTAGAGAAAGTAGCTGCTTTTCATTCATTGACGCCTGAAGAAGTTATCCGCATTCATACAAACGGAGAATATTTGGTGTATATGATAGGCTTTGCACCTGGTTTTCCTTACTTGGGGGGGATGAGCGAAGAAATTGCGACCCCGAGAAAAGAATCACCGAGAAACAGCATCCCAAAAGGGTCAGTTGGCATCGCAGGAATGCAAACCGGCGTGTATCCAATTGAGACTCCTGGAGGGTGGCAGTTAATCGGGCGTACTCCTCTGGCGCTATTTAACCCTAAAAAAGATTCGCCAAGCTTGCTTCAAGCAGGTGATCGTATCCGTTTTGTTTCCATTTCTGAAACAGAATATGAAGCACAAAAGGAGGTGGATGAAGATGAGTATTAAAGTAATACGTCCTGGTTTACTAACGACGATTCAAGACATCGGCAGACATGGGTATCAAAAGGACGGTATGATTGTCAGCGGGGCAATGGATAAAGTTGCTTTAAGGATTGCCAACTTATTAGTAGGAAATCAAGAAAATCAGCCGGTTATTGAAATTACGTTAATGGGACCCAAAATTGAATTTCAGCAAGATACTTTGATTGCACTGACCGGAGGGGATTTATCACCAACTGTTAATGATGAAGCCGTAAAGATGTGGCGGCCTCTATATGTGAAAAAAGGGAGCGTGCTACAGTTTGGCGTTCCAACTTTAGGATGCCGTTCGTACTTATCGGTTTCCGGTGCTTTTAATATTCCTGCAGTTATGGGAAGTACATCTACTTCACTGCGCGCTCGCATAGGCGGGTTGCACGGTAAAGCATTACAGTCAGGAGACGAAGTATTAAGCCACCCTCCTACAGAAATAGGGGAAGCAATTATAAAGAAACTGGTGAAAAAGCAAACAGACCGCTCTTTTCAGCAGGCTTTTTGGACGATTCATCCTAAACTTCTTCCTTCATACGAGACACCTATTATGCGCGCGATGAAAGGTGCGGAATTTGATTGGTTTACGAAAGAAAGTCAACAATATTTCTTTCAGCAAGAATTTGACGTTACACCGCAATCTGACCGAATGGGCTATAGGCTAAAAGGGAAGAAGCTAGTCCTTGGTGAAGAAAAAGAGCTGATCTCTAGCGCTGTGACGTTCGGTACAATTCAAGTACCAAAAGAAGGACAGCCCATTGTTTTATTAGCAGATCATCAAACGACAGGAGGATATCCTAGAATCGGGCAGGTAGCAACTGCCGATTTTTCGGCGTTAGCGCAAGTTTCTCCAGGGAAAAAGGTTTCTTTTCAACTAGTTTCACTGGATGAAGCGCAGCATTTATATATGGAGCAGGAAAAGAAGATAAATCATATTAAAAGAGCACTTCGAATGAAAATATAAGGGGGAAGAAGATGGCTACCGTTGATTTGAACTGTGACTTAGGGGAGAGTTTTGGGAACTATAGATTAGGAAATGATAAAGAAGAACAAATCATTATTCAACCACAATGAGGTGACATCGTGAAAAAAGAACGCAACTGGAGCGTGCTGCTCGGAGCTGCATTTTTAATGGCTACTTCAGCAGTGGGGCCAGGTTTTTTAACTCAAACAACGGTCTTTACACAAGCTCTCGCCGCAAGTTTTGGTTTTGTTATTTTACTGTCGATTTTATTAGACATTGGCGTTCAGCTAAACGTATGGCGTATTATTGCCGTTTCAGAAAAAAGAGCACAGGATATCGCTAACAGTGTTTTGCCAGGTCTCGGCTTATTTATTGCTATTCTAATTGTAATCGGAGGCTTAGCATTTAATATTGGAAACGTAGGAGGCGCGGGTCTTGGCTTCAATGTGCTATTTGATATTTCTCCTAAAGCAGGTGCAGTCATTACAGCTATCATTTCTATCGCAATCTTTTTAGTTAAAGAAGCCGGAAAATTAATGGATCGTTTTGCTCAATTAATGGGTGGAATATTAATTATTTTAATGGTGTATGTTGCTGTTTCTTCCGCTCCGCCAGTAGGAGAAGCGGTATCTAAAACATTTTGGCCAGATAAAATTGACGTAATGGCGATTGTTACTCTCGTAGGAGGAACGGTAGGGGGATATATTACATTTGCAGGAGGCCATCGGTTATTAGATGCAGGAATCAAAGGAAAAGCCGCGATTCCTGAAGTAACAAGAGGAGCAGTATCGGGCATTACGATTGCTTCTATCATTCGGATTTTTTTGTTTTTAGCGACATTAGGTGTATTGAGTCAAGGGTTAAAGCTAAACCCTGATAATCCACCTGCCTCTGTTTTTCAATTAGCTGCAGGGGATATTGGCTATAAATTATTCGGTATCGTCATGGCAGCAGCGGCTATCACTTCAGTTATTGGGTCTGCGTATACATCGGTATCGTTTATTAAATCCTTCAGCAAAAGGATTGAGAGGTATGAAAACTGGATTATTATCGTATTTATTACGATTTCAACTTTGATTTTCTTAACGATTGGTCAGCCGGTCACTCTGCTTATTTTAGCTGGAGCATTGAATGGTTTAATTTTGCCGATTACGCTCGGAACAATGCTTATAGCAGCGTATAAAAAGAAAATAGTAGGCGATTACAAGCATCCGACTTGGCTTACCGTTTTTGGCGGTTTTGTGGTCGTTATTATGGCTGTGCTGGGGGTTTATACGCTTGTTACTCAAATTTCAAAACTGTGGTAAGTAAATTCTATAACCAATTAAAAAAGGGCCAGAAGGCCCTTTTTTAATTGGTTATAGGCAAAACATACAAAATGATCGCTAAAAAGTGTAGTACGGTTCCTCCAAGGACGAAAATATGCCAAATCATATGATGAAAACGAAAGCCTCGCCATACGTAAAAAACAGCTCCGATTGTATACAACACACCGCCAACTACGAGAAGGACAATTCCTTGATGGGCAATGTTTTGAGTTAACGAATCCCACGCGAACACAATCATCCATCCCATAAATACGTAAAGAATAGTAGAGATAAAAAGGAATTTTTTTACAAAAAAAGCTTTGAATACAATTCCTGCAAGAGCGATGCCCCATACGATTCCAAAAAGTGTCCAGCCGATAGTTCCTTTTACTGCGATAAATAAAAATGGAGTATACGTACCGGCAATAAACAAATAAATAGAAGAGTGGTCGAATATCTCAAAAAGATCTTTTGCCTTCCCTTCCGGAAAGCTATGGACAAGCGTAGAGGAGACGTAGAGAAGCAGCATGGTTACTCCGTAAATAGTAAAACTGATAACATGCCAAGGCGTTCCTTCTAAGGAAGAAAGTACGATTAAAAGTGTTAATCCAACAATACTAAGTACGGCTCCAATGCCGTGTGTAATCGCATTTGCAATTTCTTCTCCTCTTGTAAATGTGTGTGTAGTAGCCATTTACAAAATCCTTTCTTTACACAAATTTATCTTCTATTTTCTCAGAGGATAAGTTTTGAACATACCTGCTGAGGAAAAATCCGTAACTATCAAAAACATGAGCAAAAAAGTCATTCGATCTTTTTTTATTATAGACCATTCTTTTAATTTTATCTATTTTGACTGGTGACTTGAAAAGATGAAGGGTCTATATGTGAATGTTCACTAGCTGTAAAAAGCATGTATAGAAGAAAAAAATGCTTTTTGAAAAAATGGAAGAAAAGTTGTCATGAAGACATGATTTTGAAATACATATAAAATAAAACTTTTAACAGTCAAGGTTACGATTACTGCTTAGCTCATTTGCAATAGATAAGTAACAAGATTGTAAGAAGGCAGGGGGATGGAAGCAGTGAAAAAAGAAGTTATTTTTGATGAAACAGGCACATACAAGTACTCTCTATTATGCAAATGGAGTGAAGTAAACGAACGTAAACTTACGTTTATCTTGTCATTTCCAGAAAATACGTATGAATACAGCGATGATACAGCTGTATCCAAATGCATAGAACTAGCGCAAAAGTGGGGATTTGGAGTCTTAGAAATCGTTTATTTATTCAGCTATCAAACCGATCATGTTTCGTTTTTACGCATGCTTTCAAAAGAAGAAGCTGTTGGAACAAGAACAGGTGAATATATTCAAAAAGCAGTAGAAGATGCTGAACTGGTTGTGGTAGCTTGGGGTGATCATGGAAGCATTTACAACCGGCAAGAAGAAGTAGAACGCTGTCTGAAACATAAACCGGTATATTGTTTTGGAAAAACGAAACAGCAATTTCCACGCCACATTTTATCTGTTGTGCACCGTACAGAACTACAGAAATATGAAGTACCGGCTAATCTTGAAGATTTGAAAGAAGCATCGTCGTTTATTGAAGATATAGATCAAAGTTTTGGCGGAGAGGATTATTCTCCAATTGAACAATTAACAGAAGAAGAACCGCTTATGTTTATTGAAGACATTGCTAGTATGTATCGATAAAGAGAAAAAGCGAGGTTTATATTCCTCGCTTTTTCGTTAGTATAAAACACCAAGTTTTGTCATATGGTTGTATCAAGAAGCGTGTGTAAAGGGGGAACTTTATGAAGTTGAATGAAGTGTTGCACCGCATCACAACTATTTATAATGAGTTAGAAAAAGAGTGTTTTCAATATATAGGGGCTGTGATTAATGAAGATGCAGAGCTGGACATTTCTCGTCTAGAAGAATTAAGCACGCTATTAAACTTCGTATATGAATGCTCGCAGGATGTATTAGTAGGGTCTATCTTAACAAAATTGGATTATGGACAACCCATTTATCAATTTGCTATGTTAAAGCCTATTTCCCTTGAAGGAAATGAAGATAAGTTAGATATTTTATACGAAGAAAAGGTAAAGGTAGAAAGAGCTATCCTAGATGTGTATACAGCTCAGCGAAAGAAGTTATTGACTCAAGCAGCTGATGACTTGAAAGAACTGCACTATGAGCTGCAAACCTATGTGTATGCTTGCAACATATAAATGGATCTGTTGAAATGACAAGGAACATATTAGGATAGATAAAAAGAACTCCTGATTAAAGAGCTCTTTTTATTGCAAAATATATGATTTTGAACTAGTGAAGCATAAAGATGGTGGTAATGGCAGTTACCCTTTCCTTTGTGCTTTTTTTATCCCATTGTGTTGATGGTACTGCGTTAAATAAGTTCATTAAAACGTCGTTGAACATGTTTGCAACCTCCTTTATGATAGATTCATATAGTAATATGAGAAAACGTAAAGCTTGAATCACATTTTTAACTATTTTTTTAGAAAAATAATTAAAAAGAGAGTTTAATGGAGGTTGAAAAAGATGCACTCGTTTACAAATGACGAAAAGCAAGCGGTATATAAAGCGATTTACGGAAGAAGAGATGTACGAACATTTTTGTCTGATGAGATTCCTAATGAAACAGTTTATAATATCTTACAGGCTGCCCACAGCGGTCCTTCTGTTGGGTTTATGCAGCCTTGGAATTTTATATTAGTATCTGATACGGACGTGAAAAATAAACTTGCTTGGGCAGCAGATAAAGAAAGAAGAGCACTAGCTATTCATTATGAAGGTGAAAAAAAAGAAGATTTTTTAGAGCTGAAGATTCAGGGATTAAAAGAAGCACCCTTAACTATTTGTGTAACGTGTGACCCAACAAGAGGAGGCTCTCATGTTCTCGGAAGAAACTCAATTCCAGAAACCGATATGATGTCAACTGCATGTGCGATTCAAAATATGTGGCTTGCTTCATATGCAGAAGGACTGGCAATGGGGTGGGTGAGCTTTTATAAGAAAAATGATGTACGGGACATTTTACATATTCCCCCTCATATTGATCCTGTAGCGCTCATCTCAATTGGCTATACAGATAATTACCCTGAGAAACCAATCTTAGAACAAGCTAACTGGGAAAAAAGAAGGGATTTAGACAAGCTAATTTATCATAATATGTGGAAAAACGAAAAAGAATAGCGAAAAGAAAATAAAGACATACTAAAAAGCGCGGAAATATAGTAAAATTTGAAGATGAAATGATACACTATATATAGCGAAAGCGGATATGAGCGTCTAGCGTATCCGTTTTATTTATATTTACACAAATGACTTGTGAAAAAGAGAGATAGGAGAATCGAAGGTTTCATGAATATTGCAAGAAGTTGGCTTCACAACAAACTTACTGTTCGCATTATTACGCTCATTATCATTACAGTTTTACTCATCAGCATTAGAAGTATGCTTCAGCTGCTGTTATTTACGTTTATTTTTACCTTTTTAATTGGTCGTCTTCAACAAACGTTAAGAAGAAAGCTTCCCCTTAACTCAACGCTTATACTCATCGTCATTTATATCACACTAATTGGGGCCCTCGGTATTGTTGGGTATGTATATATTCCTGTTATCATGACGCAAATTACCGAGCTTGTACAGAAGCTAATGTATTTTTATAAGCACCCGCCTGATAATACATTCGTCACCTATATTATCGATAATCTAAAGAGATTTAAATCACCAGAAAATATTCAGCAGAATATTGATCTAGTATACAGCTATTTATCTAATATTGGAAAAGTAAGTGCACAAGTTTTCTTAGCACTATTGTTAAGCCTATTCTTTTTGCTTGAAAAGTCGCGAATTCACCGATTATTTGTCCAATTGGAACAATCTAGACTGGGCTGGTTTTTCAAAGAAGCGGGCTATTTGGGGAGGAAATTTGTTAATTCCTTCGGTAAGGTAATAGAAGTGCAGTTTATTATCGCTTTTGTAAACAGCATTTTATCCGTTATTGCGCTGTGGGTGTTAGGTTTTCCTAACCTGCTAGCCCTAGGTGTTATGATCTTTTTACTAGGGCTAGTTCCGGTTCTTGGGGTATTTGTTTCACTTATTCCACTTTGTACAATCGCTTACAGTTTAGGAGGCGGTGTGAAAGTGCTATCTGTGTTAATTATGGTGGTAGTACTTCACGCACTTGAAAGCTATGTATTAAATCCAAAACTCATGTCATCTAAAACAAACTTGCCAACGTTCATTACGTTTATCATTTTAGTGTTTGGTGAACACTTCTTGGGCGTATGGGGGCTAATTCTTGGTATTCCTATTTTTATTTTCTTTTTAGATTTAGTAGGAGTGGATTCAGCTCAACAAATGTCAAAAAAAGAAACCTCCGCAGATTAGTTTGCAGAGGCTTCTTTTTTTAAGGAACGTATCGTTTTTTGAATGATGGGATGATCTCGGTGCTTAAGTTTATAGGCAAGGTAGATTTGATTTTTTACTGCTAAATGTTCAATTTTCACTTTTCTTTCTTGAAGCGCTTCTTGAACTAAATAGCGAGGAAGCAGGCTGATTCCCATGTGATGCTGAATGGCTTTTAACACCGTTTGAAGATTTGGAATCACATGATGAGGCTGAATTTCAGGTTGTTTTTTAAAATGCTGCCGCCAAAACCTCCTGATAATAGGAAGTTCAAGACCATAGCTAATCCACCGCTGATTGTATAAAACATCTTCTATGTCTTTACTAGCTTTTATTTCAAAAGAAGGAGGGACAGTTAAGACAAATTCTTCTTCTTCAATGACCGTATATTCAATTCCTGGTATTTGCAATTATTGCTAAAATTAAATAATAGCAGAAAAAAACTCTTTTATTGCATCTAATAAAAGAGTTTTTTTCTGCTATTTTCTTTTTTTGCGCTACTTCACTGATGAACTGCATATGATAGAAGATAATCAAATATAGCAAACCAGTGCACATGAGCTTTTTTTACTAGTAAAATTGGTTTGAAATCGTGAAATTTTGAATAGTTTGAGTTATGATGAAAGAACGTGAAATTTGTATGATTGAAAGGAGAAAAAAGGTGCAAGGGTTTATTGATTTTGTACAAAACTTGGGTATAGTGGGCATCTTTATTGCTACAGCAATAGAAGCTGCAGCAATTCCTTTTCCGTGTACGTTATCTATCTTGCTCATTGGCTCGGTGCTGCAGCTTTCAATATGGAAAATCCTTATGGTTTCAGCTGTCAATACCGTTATTTATATTGCATTCAACTATGTTCCGTTCGTGATGGGATACAGGTTTGAATCTATTACCAAGCGCTGGTTTGGTGAAAAAAATATAAAGCGTGCCCAAAAGTGGTTTCACAAGTATGGAAAATGGAGTATTACGATTTCTCGGCCCATCAGTATCGCAAACTATATAACCTATTTAGCAGGTCTTAGTAAAATTAAATCCAGGGACTTTGTTGTATACAGTACTATAGGCATTTTTCCTTGGTTTGTTTTTTTGCTTTATGTAGGAGGACTTGGAGATATTGAAAAGATCCAAAAATATTTGCATGATGTTGATCGTTTAATATTTGTTATTCTTATAGTCGGAGTAATGGTTGGTGCAGGCTGGTGGTTGAGAAGGAGAAAAGAAAGACACGATCAAAAATAAAGCTATAACCATAAGTATAGCTTTATTTTTGATATAGATAAATAAACTAAATAAAAACATTTTTCTGAAAAATTACAAAAAAACATTTTTCCTTTCGAAAAAATGTGATACTATGATACATAAGGTGGCTAAGAATTGTTTTGGTTCACTCAGTGCTTACTGCAGTTGTTTTATAAAAAAGCTAAGTATAGGTAGGTAAAAGTTTTGTTTCTTTTCTAGTAATTTCGAGAAGTGATACCTTTTGGAGGGAGGTAAGAAGTGTAGTACGTGTGAAACGTATTTTATTAAAATAGCAAATTTGTAAGCGGTTTCCCTTTTCTTTCTATATGTAAGCACAACATTTTTGGTCATAAATGTAGCTTTTCGAGGTTTTGTTAAATAAAAATTAGATCGATCTAATACTAAGTGTTATGTAAACGTAAACTAGTCTTGATCGCAGCTTAAAATAAGCCTTAAAAAGTACAGCTTGGGTTCCACAGTTACATCTGGAATTTTAATAAAACAGGAGGTAAAATCATGAAAAGCGTAGGGCGCATTAACGGTAAAACTCAGCTCATTGGCCTTTTAGCAACTCCAATCGGACATTCATTATCACCATCTATGCATAATATGGCCTTTAAAAAATTGGGATTGAATTATGCTTATTTAGCTTTTGAGGTAGGAAATGCCTCATTAGAAGATGCCATTAAAGGGCTGAGAGCATTAAATGCTAGAGGCTTTAATGTATCAATGCCAAATAAGACAAAAATTCTCCCATTTCTCGATGAATTAGCAGACAGCGCAAGATTTTCAGGAGCTGTAAATACAGTCGTAAACGATAATGGCATATTGACTGGGCATAGCACAGACGGTATGGGCTACATTCGAAATTTAAAAGAGCACGGTGTCGATATCAAGGGGAAAAAAATGACGTTGATCGGTTCGGGTGGAGCAGCTACGCCTATTGCTATTCAAGCAGCCTTAGAAGGGCTTGAAGAATTAACAATCTTTGCTCGTCATGATGAGTTTTATTCAAAAGCTGTAGAAAATGTGAAAATTATTAATGAAGAAATGAAACATGTTTCGTGTATAGCGAAGCTGTATTCTCTTGAGAATACAGACAGGCTAAGAGAAGAAATTAGAACGAGCGATATTTTAACCAACGGAACAGGAGTGGGAATGAAACCGTTAGAAGAATTCAGCATTATTGAAGATATATCCATGCTACGTCCGGATTTAATTGTAACAGATGTCGTGTATATGCCTATGAGATCAAAACTGTTAGAACAAGCCGAATCAGTTGGATGTCAAACAATTAATGGAATAGGAATGATGATCTGGCAAGGAGCCATGGCGTTTGAATTGTGGACAGGAAAAGAGATGCCTGTTGAATATATTAAACAACAAATGTTTGAACCTAGCTTACAATATTAAAACGCATATTCTTTAACTTTGCTAGAAAGTTGTACGAATGAAATGTCTGTATGTTCTATTTTTTTAATAATTGTAAAATTAATATGGCTATTTTTAAATTTATTATATTTAAAAAGTATATATTCAAATTTTCTAAAAATTTAAAAAATATATTGCGTAGGCAAATGTAATTCAGTATACTAAAACTCAAGTTTGAATTGATTGGATATTAGTCTGTACACAAAGAACACTCTCAGCAAAGAAAGGCAGGTGCTAGAATGAGAAATTAGAAAGCAAGCGTTGATTATCATGTTCGGATATTTGAGTAGACCATAAAATATATATCATCGTTCCGCAATATGTGAAGAGATTTCCACTAAAATTAGATCGTTCTAATTAAAATTTTCTATTAATCTTTTTAATTCCACTAATAAAATGTTTTTGCAAAAGGATACGAGAACAATTAAATAGCTAGAGGATTAGGTTTTCAGCGTTGCAATCTTTCAACTTTAGTTCAGACTGGCTCTATTTAAGCAAGTAATTATAAATTAGATCTGAGCAAAGAAACATTCCTTAGAAATGAAAGCGCATACTTAAAATCTTATGAGTGAGGGAAAAGAATGAAAAAACATCGTTGGTCGATTGTATTCTTGATTGCGGTTGGTGTAGTTGTAAACTATTTTGATCGAATCAATATGTCCATTGCTATGCCATTGTTACAAAAAGAATTTAACTTAACAGCAGGTCAGATGGGAATTTTCCTATCAGCATTTGCGTGGTCTTACGCTTTACTTCAGCTTCCTATAGGGCCTTTGCTAGATAAAATAGGCGTAAAATGGGTAACGCGTGTAGCGACCGTAATATGGACAGTAGCTTGTCTTTTAACTGCAGTAGCAAATGGATGGGGGTTAATTATTTTATCTCGGGTGCTGTTAGGAATTGGGGAAGCGCCATTCTTTCCATCTGCTGCTAAAGCAGTTAGCCATTGGGTTCCTCGTCAGGAGCGTGGGAAAGCTATCGCAGCTTACGATTCTCAGTCCAAACTTTCCAACGCCATTGGGGCGCCTATATTAGCACTAATTGTCACAGAGTGGGGCTGGCGCGGTGGTTTCTTAGCAACTGCTATTCTTAGTTTTGTATATGCTGTTGTCTATTGGATCTGGTACCGTGAACCTCATGAAGATGAGCGTTTGACAAAAGAAGAATATGACTACATTGTTCAAGGCGGCTCTCAAAGTTCAGAAGAAGCTAAAGGCAGTGCAATGGAGAACATTAGATATTTGCTAACTAAAAGAAAAGTCTGGGCTGTATTCATCGGGTTTGCGGCATATGGCTATTCATGGTTTTTGTTCTTGACTTGGCTTCCGGGATATTTAGCAACAGAAATGAATATGTCTATCTTAAAATCAGGCTGGTACTCCGCTATACCTTGGATTGTAGGTACTATTACTGAAGTGATAATTGGGGGCTGGCTTGTTGATCGTCTTATTAACAAAGGGTATGACCGGACGCGTGTCAGCAAATTTTTTCTAGTAATAGGTATGGTATTTGGTTTATCAATTATTGGCGCAGCGTTTACTCACAGTGCGAACGTAGCTGTATTTTGGATTTCAACAGCACTTGGAGGTCTTGTTGTTACATCTGCTGTTGCCTACAGTATTCCTACATTTATTGCACCAAAAGGCACGGTGGGAACATTAACTGGACTTTTAACATTTGGGAATAACTCGATGGCTATTGTTGCACCTATTACGACGGGGTTTATTGTTCAGGCCACGGGTTCATTCATGTATGCTTTCCTTTTAGCAGCTGCTTTTTTAATTATTGGAATTTTAAGCTATACGTTCTTATTAACAGATCTAGAGCCAATTGAAAGCAAAGAATCTACCCTGCTAGAGAAAAAGGAGTTAACCTTGTAAAAGTAAAAAACAGAATATTTTTACTATTAATATTCATTTTTAGCATATCAAAGAAACTATACTAATCAACTATCTTAATTAAGCATGCAAACAGTTATTAACGGAGGGGATTCAATGTGTTAACCAAAAATTACGGACCTTTAACAGGAGTTCAAATACTAGATATCTCTACTATGATTGCCGCGCCCTTTGGAGCTACTTTACTAGCAGACTTAGGAGCGGAAGTAACCAAAATTGAGCTTCCGGGAAAAGGAGATACGCTTCGGACCGTAGGGCCTTGGAAAGGGAATGAGCCCTTAAGATGGCCGGGACTAGCTCGCAATAAAAAGTCTGTTACATTGGACATTCGGTCTGAGGAAGGAGCAGAGATTTTCAAAAAGCTAATTAGTCAAGTAGATGTTTTAATTGAAAATTTTCGCCCGGGTACACTGGAAAAGTGGAACTTAGGATATGAAGAGCTTAAAAAAGTTAATTCTAAGCTAGTAATGGTGCGCGTATCAGGTTATGGACAAACAGGTCCTTATCGAGAAAAAGCTGGGTTCGGTACACCAGGCACAGCATTTAGTGGCCATACTTATTTGCAGGGTTATTCAGATCGTCCGCCAGTCAGTCCTTCTTACTCTCTACTAGATTATGTAACTGGCATATATACTGCGTTTGCTTGTGTAAGCGCTATCTATCATAGAGATGTACACGAGCAGCCGGAAGGTCAAGTAGTGGAAATGGGATTATATGAATCTATTTTTCGAATGATGGAATTTTTGATCGCTGAATATGATCAAAACGGCAAAGTAAGAGAGAGAAGTCCTGGACTTGCAGGTCATTCAAGCCCTGCAGGCACATATGAAACAAAAGATGGAAAATTTGTTGTATTAGTGTGCAGTACAGACTCTACCTTTGATCGTCTTGCAGAAGCAATGGAAAGAAAAGATATGTTACAGGACCCACGATACTATACAAATGTAGAACGTCTAAAGCATGATCATGAAGTTCAGGAAATCGTGTCGAGCTGGATTAAGTGCTTCACTCAAGACGAGTTACAGAAAAAGTTAGATTCATTTGGTGTGCCAGTTAGTCCTATCTACAGCATTGAAGATATATTTAATGATCCTCAGTATAGGGAACGAGAAAACATTGTGGAAGTAGAACACCCCCGCTTAGGGAAAATCAAGATTCCGGGAGTAGTACCAAAGTTTTCTCATACACCGGGAGCCATTCGTCATCGTGCGCCTGAATTAGGAGAACACAATGAAGAAATTCTAGGGGGAAAACTAGGGTTATCAAGTGAAGAATTAGCGGCGTTGAAAGAAAAGGGGGTTATTTAATGAATACTATTCAAAAAATAGAATTCCCGGAAAAAGTCATAATCTGTGAAGTAGCTCCAAGGGATGGGTTTCAAGCTGAAAATGAGTGGATTCCTACAGAAGAAAAAATATCTATTATCCGTCAACTCGCCAAAACAGGCATTCAATCAATGGAAATTACGTCTTTTGTACACCCGAGAGCAATTCCCCAGTTAAAGGATGCCGAGCAGGTTGTAGCAGGAGTTCAGGATTTAACAAACATCAAATTTCGGGCTTTGGTTCCGAATGTAAAAGGTGCACAACGAGCCATTAATGCCGGAGTAAAAAAATTAAAACTTATGCTTTCAGCTACAGATTCTCACAGCTTATCTAATGCAAATTGTTCTGTAGAAGAAGCTCAAAAAGGTTTTTATCCTATTATCGAATTAGCGGAAAAGCACAACGTTAAAGTGGGTGGTTCAATTTCGGTAGCTTTTGGCTGTCCTTATGAAGGAAAAGTTGCTATTGAGCGCATTTCTTCTATTGTAGAACGATACGAAATGATGGGAGTTGAAGAAATTTCTTTAGCGGATACAACGGGGATGGCAAATCCTCAGCAAGTGTATCGTATGCTAGGATTTCTTAAACAAAATTATCCCGACATCATTTTCTCCATGCATTTGCACAATACGAGAGGAATGGCATTTTCTAATGTAGTGGCTGCTCTTCAGCAGGGTATTATTCATTTTGATAGTTCCATTATCGGTTTGGGAGGATGTCCTTACGCCCCAGGTGCCACAGGAAATATAGCTACAGAGGATCTGGTTCATGGATTAAGTGAAATGGGAATTCAAACAGGTATTGACCTTGACAAGCTTATCGAAGTAGCAAAAGGGGTGAAGCAAGTAATTGGTCATGACGGTGGAAGCTATATGCTGCAAGCAGGTCCTTGCTCAGAACTTCATGCCAAGCCAAAGGTTCAAGAGAAGTTAGTATAAATAATCTATAAACATGGACAAGCAAGATAGCCTTTTAGGAGGTGATGTAGGCGTTTAGATAAAAATAAATTAGATCGATCTATATGCGTCGTCCAAATAATATTTAAGATTTACTTTATATAAAAGTTTGTTCAGTAGAAGCATGGTTAGTACGTGAAAAGACAAAATAGACTTTGTTAAATAAAAATGAAAAGTTGGTGGTAAATATGATAGAAACTATCGAAAAGAAATCACAGCCTTATATTAACGGTGAATGGATCGTTGAAGATCGTGAAGTTGCTTTAATAAAAAACCCCTATTCAGGAGAAGTCATAGGTGAGCAGTTATTAGCAAATGAAGAAGATGTTGAAAAAGCATTAGCGTCAGCATATGAAGCAAAAAAAAGAGTTGCTGCACTTTCTTCTTACAAGAGGTCCAAAATTTTAAAGAAGGCAGCTATATTACTAGAACAAGAGAAAGAAAAATTTGCTCGACTTATTTCTTTAGAATTAGGAAAGCCTTTGAAGAATACGCTGGATGAAGTGGCCCGCTCAATCGAAACATTGGAATTATCAGGAGAAGAGGCGAAAAGATTGATAGGTGAAACATTGCCTGGCGACGTTTCAGAACGCGGTGCACAAGCTATCGCATCTACTTTCCGAGTACCGGTTGGTGTTGTAGCAGCTATCACACCGTTTAATGCCCCTTTAAATCTTGTATGCCATAAAATTGGACCGGCATTTGCTGCTGGAAATAGCGTTATTTTAAAGCCATCTTCACAAACAACTTTAATTGCAACAGAGCTCTTAAAGTTGTTGCTGCGGGCGGGATTCCCTAAAGATGCTGTAAATATGGTGCTTGGTCGAAGACAGGTTGCACAGCAAATTGTAAAAGATGATCGTGTGAATATTATTTCATTTACCGGTGGAACAGTAGCCAGTAAAAATATATGTGAGTTAGCTGGAATGAAAAAAGTATTGCTCGAATTAGGCGGAAATGCTGCAACTATCGTTCATAACGATGCAGACTTAAATCGTGCTGCCACTATGTGTGCCAAAACGGGATTTAGCAATTCCGGTCAGAGCTGTATCTCTGTTCAGCGAATTTATGTACATCAATCTGTGGTCTCTGAGTTTACCAACCTTTTAAAAGATGAAGTACTGAAGCTTAAAATCGGAGATCCCTTATTGTCTGATACGGATGTAGGATGTGTAGTAGATGTCCATGCAGCTGCACGAGTGACGAACTGGATTGAAGAGGCCGTACAGTCAGGGGCAAAAGTGATATGTGGAGGAAAACGCAGCGGAGCTACGGTGGAACCTACAGTTCTGCTAAATCCTTCTAAAGAGAGTAAAGTTATTTGTGAAGAAGTATTTGGCCCCATCATCAGTATTATCCCGTACGGTACGATTGAAGAAGCTATTGAAGAGACAAATAATTCTGCTTTTGGTCTTCAAGCAGGGATTTTTACCAACAAAATGGATTTGGCTTATAAAGTGGCCCATTCTCTTGAAATGGGGGGTGTGGTTATTAATGGGACGTCCAATTTTAGATTAGATCATTGGCCATATGGCGGAGTGAAAAACAGCGGTATTGGCAGAGAAGGTCCACGTTACGCTGTTGAAGAAATGACTGAAACAAAGATGATTGTATTAAGATTACCCATAGAAAAATAAAAGCAAATCTATATGTAAAACGTTCATAAATATATCGCCGCTTTTATTTAGATCGATCTAGATAAATTTGAATAAAGGAGGATTTATAAAATGTCCAACCAATTTTCCCTTGCTTATCTTACTGTTCTTGGATGTTCACCGCCTGAAATGACCTATATGGCTGCGAAGGCAGGATATGATTTTGTTAGTTTGAGGCCTATTTACATGGGGTTGCCTGGAGAGCCTAATTATGCGTTAGCTGAAAATAAGCAGCTGATGCGAGAAACAAAATCTGCTATGTCAGAGACAGGAGTGAAGCTTCTCGATATAGAGTTAGCACGTATTTACAAAGGAGTTGATCCAAAACGTTACTTACCTGCAATGGAAGCAGCGGCTGAACTTGGAGGTCGTCACGTCCTTAGTAGTATATGGACTGATGATCGCAATTTTGGTATTGAATGCTTTGCTGAACTTTGTGATCTAGCTAAGCCTTTTGGTTTAACCATTGAATTAGAATTTGTTCCTATTGCCAGCGTATACAACCTTAAAGGGGCACTGGATGTTCTTCATACAGTTAACCATGAAAATGCAGGTCTTATGATTGATATTCACCATTTTCATCGATCAGGAGATAAAATGGAAGATTTGGATCAAGTACCTCGTGAGTGGTTTCGCTATCTTCATCTTTGCAACGCCTCTGCGGAAATTCCAGCTTCAAAGGAAGAGATGACTCGAGTTCTTAGGGAAGAGCGATTGTATTTAAATGAAGAAGGTATTGATGTTGCTAGTATTATCAATCGTATCCCGCAGGTTCCTTATTCCATAGAATTGCCAAATGTGAAACGGGCCAACGAATTAGGATATGAAGAGTTTGCGCGCCAGTGTTTACAAACTGCTAAGCAATATCTAGATAAGCATCCGCGCCAAAAGTATGTTTCTCATGAAACTATGGGACAAGGTCAGCTGCGCTTTCATTCTACACAATAGGTGATTTAGGAATTGTTATGTAGCTTTTAGGTCTAACTAATTGAAAGACCCCCACTTAGCAAGCTTGAAGTGGGGGTTTTTTTTTCGGTTAAAATGAATAAACATAAAAATATTGATTTATTAGTAATTTGGGAGAGCCCGCCAGCTTCTATAAGACGTAATATCCTCCGCATCTTCCGTCGCATGAGCTTCACAAAGAAAACCCGCTACTTCGCTTCCGTCTTGAAGAGTGATTTTGCCTAATCCAAGAGGGGAAGGGATAGAATCGGCAAAAGAGCCGAGTAATGATAAAGGCATTTCCCAAATTTCAACTTCGATTTTTTCTCCCAGGCTTTTATCCCTCCGTGTATACGGAACATTCCGTACGCTCTCTCGGACCAATCTTTAACACATGTTAAACGGAACCCTAGATTGCTTTTTTGTCTTCAACAGAGTGAAGACCTTTATGGGTAATGTAAGTAGTTCGAAGTATAAGCAGGATTATAGGAAGATTCAACTACTGTGTTAGAAGATTTAACAAACTTTTAAAAAAGTAAACTTTTGTAAAATACGAACTATATATAATTTCATTGAAAAGATTATTCGTTTATAGTTGACTTATAGAAAGACCTATAGTATATTTGTAAACAAGAAAAAGCTAAATACGGTTCACTCATATATGTTTGAGAATATGGCTCAGACGTTTCTACCTTATCACCGTAAATGATAGGACTATGAGTAAAAAGTGAATCTAGGTTCCCATTTTCACGTTAGTGGAAAGTTTGGTCCAAGCGATTCACATATTCATTTTTGAAAAAGAGTGGATATGACACCGAAGGGATAAAAGCCCAGGCGGGTAGGTTTTTGCTCATTGTATTTGAGAGACCTGCCTTTGTTTGGGCTTTTTCTTATGTGTCTATTTACAGTATGAGCGAGTGATAGAAATTTCTTGCTTGTATCTGCATTGCTTTCTGGGGAGAATAGCGATGCAAAGCATGAAATCACTCACTGAAGCTTTATCTGTAAGCCCTCATTTAACCATGGGAAGTACATTCTATCTATTTTCTAGCATTTTTTCTTTGCTGAGCAGCGTGGGGACGCTGCTCCTTTTTTTGTTCTCGCTTTTTTCTCTACAAATAAAGATCTCTAAAGAGAAGGTGATTCGCGAAATTTGGCGAATTAATGCTTTAAACAATAAATGATAAATAAGATAAAGAGATCTATGAAAAATGAAGAAGTTGAAAAATTGAGGAGGGAATTATATTGCTTCACTTAATTAATGTTCGTTTGCCACTTATGCACGATCACGCTCTTTTTGAAGTGAAAATTTCAAATGGAATGTATACTTCTATCGTTTTACAAAACGGTTATCTTGAAGGTGACGAGTTTTTTCCGCTACACGCAGCCGTGTTAGGAAAAGAAACTTCACTTGATGCACAGGGGCGTGTGCTATTACCGGGATTTGTAGATATGCATATGCATTTAGATAAAGCTCATTCGCTTCCTCAAGTGCCCAATATATCTGGAACTCTTCAAGAAGCCATTGAAAATTACAGCAGCAGCCTGCCGGTATTTCCAGAAGAAGAAATTAAGCAGCGAATGTTAAAAACGGCTTTGCAGGCATTAGCTAACGGTACGACTACGATTCGAACGCATATTGACTTTGACTGTAGCATGGAAGAAGATATTTTATTTCGCAGTTTACAAGCAGCGGTCGAGGTGAGAGATGAATTAAGCCCGTATATGGATGTGCAGGTTGTTCCGCTATTCTCTAACCTAGACATTGATGATGTGAATAAAATGAATAAAATTGAACGAGTATTCGACCATGAAATTGATGCGATTGGAGGTTGCCCTCATTTAGCTACAAATCCAGAAAAAGAGATTGATGCTCTGTTCTCGCTGGCTCAAGCTTATAATAGATCTCTTGACTTACATGTAGATGAAAGTGATGATCCGTCTGTTGATACAATAATTAATATTGCTCACAGAACAATTGAATTGAATATGGAAGGAAAAGTGGTGGTGGGGCACCTTTGCTCGCTTGCAGGAATGGCTGATGCAAAAGTGAAAGAAATCTTAAGCCTTTTGAAACAGGCGAAAATTGGAGTTGTCACATTACCTGCTTCTAATTTATATCTACAAGGAAGAGAGGATAAAGGAATTGTAAGACGAGGCGTAACGCGCATTCGCGACATACAAAAAGCAGCTATTCCGATTGCTACTGCATCAGATAACGTAAACGACCCTTTTCACCCGTTTGGAAAAGCAGACTTGCTGCAAATAGGATTACTGACTGCATATGCTGCACATATGGGGAGTCCGGATGATCAGCGGCAGTTGCTTCGAATGATTACAAGTATACCAGCTCGGCAGATTGGAAAAGAAAAGTATGGAGTAGAAGAAGGGAACGAAGCAAATTTTGTTCTATTAAACGTGCAGTCTGTGCAGGAAATATGGACTGAACTTCCAGAAACCCGCTTTGTTTTTAACAAGCATCGTTGGCTTAGCGTAAAAGAAACGCATCAAAGGCTCGCTGATACGAACTTGACCAACCTTTGGCAGGAAAATCAAATTTTAATTGGTTAAATAGACATAAAAAGAAGCTGTCACTAAAGTGACAGCTTCTTAATTAATTACTTTTGAACGTTAGCAGCTTGTGGTCCACGAGCTCCATCTTCGATTTCAAATGTAACTTCTTGACCTTCTTCAAGTGATTTGAAACCTTCGCCTTGGATAGCTGAGAAGTGTACGAATACGTCGTCTTGACCTTCTACTTCGATGAATCCAAAACCTTTTTCTGCATTAAACCATTTTACTTTACCTTGTACCATTGTAGTACCTCCTGTGTGGAAAATCCACGAATATATTACTATCTCTGCTCAATTTCAATAAGAATCACTTTAAAGAAAGTCTTTCTATTTGTTAACACCGAACAAGAAATAATATACCTATTATAACACTTTTTTATAAAAAAGAAACCTTTTTTCATAAAAAAGTACTCTCAGATAAAAATAAGTTGAAAATATGGATATATTTGAAAGTGGAATTAGCTATTATTTTGTGGATCTTTAACAATTACTAAAATCTTTTATCGTGTAAAAAAATGAAGAGCGAGGTTGACAAATTGAAAGTTATGTAACTATAATGGTTACAACGAGCTAAAAAGAAATAGCAATGCTATAAAAAAGCTCAAATTTTTTGTATTTGATGTAACTGTATTGGTTACAACTAAAAAAGGAGAGAATCAAAATGAAAATTGGTGTTATTGGAGCAACAGGAAAAGCAGGTCAATTAATTATGGAAGAAGCAAAAAAGAGAGGACATGAAGTAACAGCCATTGTTCGAAATGCTTCTAAACTAAAAGATCAAACAAACGTACTTGAAAAAGATATTTTTGATATTACTTCAAAAGATCTTGAACAGTTCGATGCTGTAGTAGATGCATTTAATGCACCTCCCGGAAGCGAACAGCTGCACGTTGAGTCTGTACAATCACTTATTAAAGCATTTCAAGGTGTTCAAACGCGACTAGCAGTAGTGGGCGGAGCAGGAAGCTTATTTGTAGATGCAGAAAAAACAACGCCTTTAATGAGCACAGAAGGATTTCCAGCCGCTTATTATCCAACGGCTTCAAACATGGGTAAAGGTTTAAAAGAACTTGAAAAATCGACTATAAATTGGACCTATCTAAGCCCGGCAGCCTTTTTTGACGCAGAAGGTGTTCGCACTGGGGGCTACCAGCTAGGAAAAGATCACGTGATCACAAATAGTCAAAATGAAAGCTATATTAGCTATGCTGATTATGCGATTGCTTTAATAGATGAGTTAGAGAATGAAAACCACGTGAATGAACGCTTTGCTGTAGTGGGCGAGAAAGCATAAGCTTACGTTTGAGGCATATTGAAAAACAGCTTACATTTGTTGTGAGCTGTTTTTTATATGGAACAAAATAGATATAAAGCAATGGAAACCGGTATAGATTTTTTATTATTTCTTCGTTTTTCTTTCTAAAAACGATACAATACAACATAGATAACAAAAAGGAGATGAAAAGATGATTCGTTTTGGCGTAATAGGAACAAACTGGATAACAGATCGACTGTTAGAATCAGCTCAGTATGTAAACGACTTTCAGCTTGCAGCTGTTTATTCTCGAACCATTAAAAAAGCAGAAGAATTTGCAGATAAATATGATATTCCTCATGTATTTACTGATTTAGAGGAAATGGCAACGAGTTCTGAAATTGATGCAGTGTATATCGCTACTCCAAATGCTTATCATGCGGAACAAGCTATCTTATTTTTGAAAAATAACAAGCATGTACTGTGTGAAAAGCCGCTGGCAGCAAATGCAGCAGAAGTAACTCGCATGATTCAAACAGCCAAAAATCACAATGTGTTACTAATGGAAGCGATGAAATCAACACTTCTTCCCAACTTCAAAATTATTCAAGAGAACTTACATAAAATTGGTCCAATTCGAAAATACGTTGCGTCTTACTGTCAGTATTCTTCTCGTTATGATAAATACAAAGAAGGTATCGTGCTTAATGCCTTTAAGCCAGAGCTTGCCAACGGCTCCCTGATGGATTTAGGTGTATATTGTCTTTATCCTTTGGTTACGTTGTTTGGAGGGCCTCGTAACATCAAAGCAACGGCGTTTATGCTAGAATCTGGAGTAGACGGAGAAGGGTCAGTTGCTTTAGAATACGAAGATCGAGACGCAGTCATCATGTATTCTAAAATTACAAATTCGTATTTACCAAGTGAAATTCAAGGTGAAAAAGGCAGTATGATTGTTGACAAAATACATACAGCTGAAAAGGTAGAAATTCGATATAATGACGGACATGTAGAAGAGTTAACCGTGGATCAGCCTTATCCTGCTATGTACTATGAAATAAATGAATTTGTAGAGCTGTTAAAGCAAGGAAAGATGGAATCGGACACAAATTCTTATGAAAATTCGTATCTAACAATGCACGTAATGGATAAAGTACGAGAGCAAATCGGTCTTGTATATCCAAACGATAAGAGGTGAACAAAAGAGAATGCTATCTAAGCATTCTCTTTTATTATGTTTATAAAGAGCATAATTGAGATTCAAACTCTTGCTACAGCACACTTAAAAAGCAAAATTATTGAAATAAGTGAAGGCTTTTAGTGTCATTTGTCTTTACTCAACCTTAAATACATAGGGTTGGTCAAGCTAGAAAATAAAAAAGTGAAAAATATTCGATAATCAATCCTAGATTAAAATGATTATAAAAAAGTATTGACTATAATAATAGCTCGTGTATAATAAAGAATGTAATCGATAGTTATTACTAGTTTATAATGAAACTAATAATCATTATCAAATAGTAAATAACGCTGATTGCATTAAAAATAATACATACGAGCATAAGCTTGTGAAATACATTGTACAAGGAGAGATTTTGACATGGCAGAACGTATGGTAGGAAAACAAGCACCACGCTTCGAAATGGAAGCTGTACTTGCAAATAAGGAATTTGGAAAAGTAAGTTTAGAAGAAAATATGAAAAACGGTAAATGGACAGTATTATTCTTCTATCCAATGGACTTCACATTCGTATGTCCGACAGAAATTACAGCTCTATCGGATCACTATGAAGAGTTTGAAGACCTAGACGCTGAAGTTGTAGGTGTTTCTACGGATACAATTCATACTCACTTAGCTTGGATTAACACAGATCGTAAAGATAATGGACTGGGAGATTTGAATTATCCATTAGCTGCAGATCCAACGCATACAGTAGCACGTGATTACGGCGTGTTAATTGAAGAAGAAGGTGTAGCGCTTCGCGGATTATTTATTATTAATCCAGAAGGTGAATTACAATACGCAGTTGTAAACCATAACAACATCGGTCGCAGCGTAGAAGAAACCCTACGTGTACTTCAAGCACTTCAAACTGGCGGACTTTGTCCAGCTAACTGGAAGCCAGGTCAAAAAACACTTTAATAAATAGAGGTAGGGTAGAGGAGAAATTCCTCTACTGCTGCCATTAAAAGAGAGAAGATAGTTTTCTATCTGCAAAATACAGAATATTCAGTTTGATAAATGTAGAGGAGGATTTTAAGATGAAATTACGTGAACAAATGCCCGAATTAACTGGAGCAACAGCTTGGATTAACGACGAAGTAACAAAGGAAGATTTAGTAGGTGATAAAGCAACGCTTATTCACTTTTGGTCAGTAAGCTGCCATTTATGTAAAGAAGCGATGCCTGAAGTTAACGATCTGCGTGATGAGTATGATGATCAATTGAATGTTGTGGCGGTTCATATGCCTCGTTCGGAAGATGACTTAGATATGGGAGTTATTGAGGCAATGGCAATGGGGCACGATATTACTCAGCCAATCTATGTAGACAGTGAGCATAAGTTAACAGACGCCTTTGAAAATAAATACGTACCAGCATACTATGTGTTTGATAAGGAAGGTAAGCTTCGCCATTTCCAAGCGGGTGGAAATGGGATGCCGATGCTTCGCAAACGTATCAACCGCGTCTTAGGCGAAGAATAATTTATATATGAGGAAGCAAAAGCATTTCTGCTTGCAGAAATGCTTTTTTTTTATTTTTTACTGAGTCGTGTCTATCATTAGTAAGCCTTTCATCATATTGACATAAAAAACCTAATATAGTTAAATTTATATAAGAACAAACGTTCGTTTTTGTGTTGTTATTTTACTCTTTTCTCCCTTTTTAATAAATATAAGAAAAAAAGGAGGAGATTTGCACAATGACTCAGCTCTATTCGCAGCAAGAAAAGCAGCACGACACAGAATGTATCTTTCATACATTTCTTACAAACCACAGCGCAACTCTTCAGACTCATCTAATGAATACATTTTTGACAACAGAACGCTATGAGAGATTACAAAAAGCGATTGTTAAAAATGATACAAAAGAACAAAAGCTTCTAAACGAAGAATTTCATCAGTTTTATAGCGAAGTTAGATTGCTTCATTATATTAACAGGCTTTGCAGACATTACTCCAGAGATGCCGTGCGTGTAAAAGAAAAAGAGCGTTCTTATATTCCTCTTCGCCTGCAGCAGCCGGCTGCTCGAGATGGAAATCGAACAGTTGAAGATATGGTAGGGATACAGGATGGAGCTGTATGGGAGCATGAATTTTTAGCGAATCAACTGGAAAATCATATTCTACATCATGCATTTCGACAGTTAACGGACAAGCAGCAGTGTATGTTGCACTTAATTATTGTCGAACGCTGGACTCATAAAGAAATCGCTGCTTATTTTTCTGTCTCTCAGCAAGCGGTTTCTAACCATTATCAACGTGCGCTAAGCAAGTTGAAAAAATTTATGAAAGTGAGTGATAGATATGTTTGATCCTCAGTGGATTCAACTTGTTGGAAACGTAGGATTTCCCGCTGTCCTTTCTTTTTACTTATTAATGCGTGTAGAAAACAATATAAAACGACTTGAAGAAAAAGTAGAAGAATTAACAACTGATTTAAGAAAGAAGTGAAGAGATGGAAACTCTATATGAGCTTGTAAATAAAGTAAAAGCCGGAGATGAAGAGGCGTCAAAGCGTTTATTAACAAAGCTGGAACCAAAAATAAATAAAGCTGTTCAAAGTTTTGCACTACATGATAGAGAAGACGTAAAGCAAGATTTAAAGATTAAAATTCTGTCTGCTGTTAAAACGTTCGATTTTTCCAAAACGCCAGGACTTTGGGAATTTTTACGTCAAAAAGAAAATGGATAAATATTAAAAAAAGGATAATAATCTCTCTTTTGACGTAAGGAATTGTCTGCAGCGAATATAGTATAAAAGAGTTTTATTTAATGAAGAAAAAATAGTGCTGTTCGATAAATCAAACATTTTCAACAGCACTATTTATGAAAAGAAGCCTCACTACAAAGAAGCTGACTCAAACATTTGAGTCAAGCTTTTACAATAGGTATAAGCCTCTTATTTGGGAGGTGCTTTTTCTTTTTTGTCTTCTTCCATAATTCCTTTTGTAGCGTTTTTAAACTCTTTTAACGTTTTTCCAGCAGCTTTGCCTAGTTCCGGCAGTTTCTTTGGACCAAAAAGCAATAGAGCGACAAATACAATTAAGGCAATTTCTCCAAACCCAAGGTTCATTGTCATCGTCTCCTATTTTTTGAAAGTGTTTACAAGTTTAGTATAGCATGAAAAGAGAGGAAGTAGTACACCATTATCCAGTGATCTTAAGTCCGATTACACCTGCGACAATACAAAAAATAAATAGAATTCGACGCATATCTTTTGCTTCACGAAAGAAAAGCATGCCAAGAAGTACACTTCCCGCAGCTCCTACTCCCGTCCATATGCCGTAGGCTGTTCCAAGAGGTATTTCCTTTAATGCTAAGGAGAGGAAGTAAAAACTTCCTGCACCGAAAAGTATAAATCCAATCGAAGGAAACAGTCGCTTAAATCCATCTGAAAGTTTTAAAAAAATTACAAATCCCACTTCGCAAAAACCAGCAGCTATTAATGCAATCCAAGCCATGTTAAGATTCCTCTCTTTCTGTTTCTTCAGTAGAAATTAACTTTAAACCGATGATTCCAACAATCATTAATCCTAAAAATAAAATCTTTCCAATATTTGCTCCTTCGTCTAAAACGGTCATACCGAGTATCGCTGTGCCGGCAGCTCCTATACCTGTGAACACTGCATAAGCTGTTCCGACAGCAATTTTTTTTAAGGCATTTGAAAAGAAATAAAAGCTGATGACAATTGTTACGATCGTAATGATTGTGGGAGTTAATTCAGTAAATCCGTGTGAATATTTTAAGCCGATTGCCCATACAATCTCGAGTAAACCAGCGATAATAAGATAAATCCAAGCCATTATACTTCCTCCTTACATAATAATAAGCCCTTTTTACAGGGCCTATTTAGCACGTATGCCTTCCCAAAATATCGTCCAAGCATCGTGGATTTTTTGATCATAATGTTCTGGTTCGTAATAAAAGCGCTGAATAAACAGTCCGTCGGTTAAACAATAGAAGCTATTGATATACAAATCAATGGGACGTTCAACTATTTCACCTTCATCCATTCCCTGTGTAAAAATAGCATGCAAGATTTGATCAGACAATCGTTCGCTTCTTAAGAAAATAGATTTTACTTCGGACTGCAAATGTTCAGGTGGAAACAAAATAAGCCGACGATACATCTGTCCAAAAGAATCTTTTTCAATCATCGTGCAAAAATCTACAACAAAGCAGTGAAGCTGTTCTTTAGCAGACTTCGTTTTATGCTGTTCGTATATAACAGATAACTTTGTTAAAAATAAATTCATTAAATCATGCACGGTTAGTAAAAATAAGTCGTCTTTATTCTTAAAATGAGCGTACAGGGAAGGTTTTTTTATCCCTACTTTTGATGAGATATCAGCAAGGGAAGTTTCTGTATAGCCTTTTTCTCCAAAGAGTTCCATCGCTGCAGCTCTAATTTTTTCTACAGTTGATAATTCACTCAAGAAAAGCTCCTCCTCTATCTAACTAACGGTCGTTAGGTAAAAGATATCAAATATAAAAAAAAGAATCAAGGGAATCGCTTCTTTTTAATGTATATTTACTAAATGACGCTGAGTTAAAAATAAAGAGAAGATAAAAATAAGCTCAAACGTATTTGTTACGGCTGTGCTTGGTATAGGAATTGGTACGGCATTTCCTACAATCATCACGGCTACTCCAATCATCATGCTGCTCCATCGCGTCTTACGAAATAAGGAGATTCCAACAAAAAGCAAGATAATCGCCACAATGAGAACCATAAGAGGAGGACCGGATGACCCCACTAATGTATAGCGAAGAATGCCATATTCACGTATAGCTTCCATACGCTGACTAATCGTCTCGATGATTTCATAGCCAATTAAGGCAAACGTAGTTAGCAAAAAAAGAATGCCGACTACAGGTTTTTTAGCCCATGTAATTGTCGAGTATTTTGCTACGCCATAAGCAAAGAGCACCAGAGTAGGGGTAAATAAAGCGTGAAACCAAAAGCGAAACGTGCTGAGTGAACGTAAAGTATCGCCTTCACCGATAAATGAACCAATCCCGATCATTATATTATCGTAAATTAGTCCAGCTATTACCAAAGGAAGAAAAAGCATGTAAAACGGAGCAGTGTTTTTTCGTACTACATATATGCTAAAGAAAAACAGGACGGTGTAGCAAAAAGAAAATAGAAAATAAAGGATTGTATCAACCATTGTTTCCCTCCTTTTGATGACGCCTCTTCTTTTTATGATAACATCATATGCCAAAAAAGTGAGAAATCATGCATTTTTATAGGCAATCTTATCGGACAAAAGCTATCTTTATCGGTATAAAGATTCAGAAAATATTGAAATAAAAATAGGCAAAGAGGCCATAGTCAATAGATTTAGATTTACTAAATCTATTATTAAATAAAGGAAATCTATAAAACAACAACCAAAGAACTAGTATTGTGTGCAGTCTAAATGCTTATATAATTAGAAAAAAATATTTAATGTCCTTTCTATTTAAGTAAATTAAATGTAAGCAGAAAATGATAATAAAATGTATTTTTTTTGCTTTTATATCTATCTATAATCCTTTCAGGTACGGTTGTTAGACAAATTTAATTGGTATATACATAAATTTGAATTAATGGAATAAAATATTTTTTATTCCGCCTTTATATTACAAAACGTTTTCTAAAGTTAAGAAATTTTTAATTACGTAATATTTCGTTGTGTTAATTGTAAGAGTAATGTATAAAATATTCCTGTTATTATAGTAAAAAAAGGTATATATGGAATTTTTATAGGTAAATAAACTTTAGACCTATGCTGTAAAACTCAAATAAAATGATGGGTTTTTAATTCTTTAAATAGACAATCGGAATTGTAAGAATATATAACATTTGAGCTATTGACCATCAATGAGCGCAGATGATAGTTTTAGAGCTGTTGAAATTGGTACTCGAGTCCATTTTTCAAAGCAGGTGTTTTAGCAGCATGCTAGCGCTGCTAATCGATTAGCTCCCATACATATATAAAGGGAGTAAGACTATGAAATCGTATATCTATTATTATGAATCAAAAGCATTCATAACGTATCCAACATGAGAAGTTTGGAAGGAGAAGAATGAAACATGACCTTAATTATCCTATGCTGCCTATTTTTAGTAGGGTATGGCGTTTGGGAGTATCGCAGACATTTACGCAAGCTGCATTCAATTCCTGTACGAGTGAATGTTAATGGTATTCGCGGAAAATCGACCGTTACACGATTGATTACAGGTATTGTAAAAGAAGCAGGCTACAAAACAGTAGGGAAAACGACAGGAACACAAGCGCGTATGATCTACTGGCATACAAGTGAAGAAGAACCAATTATTCGTCGTAAAGAAGGTCCGAACATTGGAGAACAGCGACGAGTGGTAAATGAAGTTGCCGATATTGGCGCGGAAGCTCTTATTTGTGAATGTATGGCGGTACAGCCTGATTATCAAATCACATTCCAAAATCAGCTGATTCAAGCCAAAGTAGGCGTTATTGTAAACGTTCTAGAAGACCACATGGATGTAATGGGGCCAACGCTAGATGAAGTTGCTCAAGCGTTCACTGCTACTATTCCATATGACGGCCACCTTGTCACAATTGAAGGTCCATATTTGGAATACTATAAAAAAATAGCCGAAGAGCGTAACACGAAGGTTATTGTAGCTGATAATGATAAAGTATCTGAAGCGTATTTACGTGAATTTGATTATATGGTTTTTCCTGATAATGCTTCCATCGGTTTAGCAGTAGCAGAAGCACTTGGTATCGATGCTGAAACAGCGATGAGAGGAATGTTAAACGCTCAGCCTGACCCAGGAGCTATGAGAATTACAGCGTTTGGTGATGAAAAGAATCCAGCCTTTTTAGTAAATGGATTTGCTGCCAACGACGCTTCTTCTACGCTTCGTATTTGGGAACGTGTAGATTCAATGAACTATAGCGAAAAGCTTCCTATTGTCATTATGAACTGCCGTCCGGACCGTGTAGATCGCACGGAGCAATTTGCTGAAGATGTAATGCCATACATTGAAGCAGATATAATGATTGCAATTGGTCAAACGACCTCACCAATCGCTGCTGCATATCAAAGAGGTGAATTGCCAACAAAAGAATTCTGGGATATGGAAGGCGCTTCTACAGAAGAAATTTTAGAGCGGATGAAGCCTTATTTAAAAGATCGTATCGTATACGGTGTCGGAAATATCCACGGTTCAGCCGAGCCGCTTGTTGAAGCTATTATTGAAATGAAAAAGATGAGAAAAGCAGTTTAATCTAGGAGGCCATTTCATGTTCGGATCAGATTTATATATCGCCCTTGTGTTAGGGGTTACACTAAGCTTAATTTTTACAGAAAAAACAGGCGTGTTGCCAGCCGGTCTTATCGTACCAGGCTACTTAGCTCTTGTATTTGATCAGCCAATTACAATTTTAATGATTTTCTTAATTAGTATTTTAACGTACGTTATCGTCGTGTACGGAATCTCAAAAGTAGTTATTTTATATGGGCGTCGCAAATTTACAGCGATGTTAATTACGGGTATTGTGATTAAAGTTGCATTTGATTATTTCTTCCCGATCTTGCCGTTTGAAGTGTTTGAATTACGCGGAATTGGTATCATTGTACCGGGCTTAATTGCAAATACAATGCAAAAGCAAGGTCTTCCTTTAACAGTTGGAACAACGGTTTTATTAAGTGGTGTAACATTTGGAATTATGCAAGTTTATTATTTATTTTAGTACACAAACAAACCGCAGCTAGTAAAGGAAGGTGAAAGCGTTGAAAGAGAAAAAATTAAACTTTCAAGAAAAAGTATTGATGTTTATAAAGAAAACAAAGCCTACAACTGGCAAGCAAGCTCTTATCCTAACGCCAATTTTAATCGTAATTTTAGCTCTTTCAGGATGGATGGAGCGTTCGGATGCTCTTGAAAACCCTGAGATTGCTAACCCAGAGGCCAATAATGATTTAACGATGACCATGGTTGGAGACATTATGATGGGTCGCCATGTAAGAGAAGTAACTGAACGCTACGGAGAAGATTTTGTATTCCGCAACGTAGAGCCGTTCTTTAAAAATTCGGATTACGTAAGCGGAAACTATGAAACACCGATTTTAACAAATGACGTAGATTCATATAAAGCAGTGGAAAAAGGTATTCATTTATATAGTAAGCCTGCTGATCTAGCGACTGTTAAAAATGCAGGTTTCGATGTATTAAACCTAGCAAACAATCACTCAATGGACTACAGTGCAAAAGGGTTAGAAGATACGATCTCTACTTTTGAAGCAAACAAATTAGATTTTGTGGGTGCTGGACGCAATTCCGAAGAAGCGAAACATATTTCGTATAAAGATGCTGACGGTATCCGAATTGCAACCGTAGGTTTTACGGACGTATATACAGATGGAACGCAGGCTGGAAAAAACAATCCAGGTATTTTAAAAGCAGACCCGGATCTTATTTTCAGCACGATTCAGCAGGCGAAAGCAAATGCTGATTTAGTTGTAGTGAATGCCCACTGGGGTGAAGAATACGATGCACAACCAAGTCCTCGTCAAGAAGGACTAGCAAAAGCGATGGTAGACGCTGGTGCGGACATTATCATTGGTCACCATCCGCACGTTCTACAGTCATATGACGTATATAAAGGTTCGGTTATTTTCTATAGCTTAGGAAACTTTATTTTTGACCAAGGGTGGTCAAGTACGAAAAATACAGCGATGGTTCAGTACCATTTAAACAAGAAGGGCCAAGCTAAAATTGACGTTATTCCAATGGTTATTAAAGCAGGTACACCAACTCCAACAGATAACCCTTGGCGTATGAAGCGTATTTATAACGATTTAAACAAGTTTTCTTCAAACCCTGAATTGTTAGAAAAAGAACGAAACAAATTTGAATTAAACTTAGATCATTCTCGCATTATAAAACATGCAGAGGAGCGCAAAAAGAACGAAGCGCAAGCTAACTAATAGCCGTCATACACAGAGGAGGTAAAAGATGATAAATAAACGTAATACGATTATTGTTTCCATTGTCATCTTTTCACTCATAGTAGGTGTATGTGTTTATCAATTTATGTTTCCAAAACAAGAATATGCAGTAAGTACTTCAGATCCTCGCGCCACAAAAGTAGGTATGGAAATTCTTAAACAAGGCGGTACAGCAGTTGATGCGGCTATTGCCATTTCCTATACGCTTGGTGTTGTGGAACCGTATGGATCAGGACTTGGGGGAGGCGGCGGAATGCTGATTGATCCAGCAGATGCCTCTCCAACATTTATTGACTACAGAGAGATTGCACCTAAGAATGATAAAGAAGATGAGATTGGCGTACCAGGATTCGTCGCTGGTATGGATTATATTCAGCACCACTACGGATCTCTGTCGATGAGCAAACTAATCGACCCGGCCATTAACTATGCCGAGAATGGATACAAAGTGGACAAAGATTTGCATGATAGGCTGGTTTCATACAAAGGTAACGTAAATGAAGATGAAATTCCTAGCTTTTATCCAGATGAGGATGCCATTAACACAGGTGAAATCGTCAAACAGCATGAATTAGCGAACACGCTGCAAAAGATTAAGGAAGAAGGACCAAATGCTTTTTATAGAGGAGAAATTGCAGACGATATTACAGGAGAAACAAAAGTAAGTCACAAAGACTTGCGAAAGTATGAGCCTGTTGAGCGCAAACCTCTATCGACTAATTACAAAGGCCATCAAATTATTTCAGCACCTCCTCCTTTTGCTGGTGCTACGCTTATTCAAATGTTAAAGATGACGGATCAAGAAGATATTTGGACGCTGAAGGAATCGCATCCTAGTCTTTATTATCATTTTCTTGGTCAAATTTCAAAAGTAGCTTATCAAGACCGCTTGAAAAAAATTGCCGATCCGGCTTTTATAAAAGAAACACCAAATGATTGGATCGACGATCATTACGTGCATTTACTTCGTAATAAATTAAATAATACTGAAACAGATCATACCAAAGTAAGCGACGTCGAAGAGCATGAAAGTACTACTCATTTTGTTGTCATGGACGGTGAAGGAACTGTTGTATCGACAACGAATACGCTGAGCAATTTCTTCGGCAGCGGTGAATATGTAGATGGATTCTTTTTGAATAATACGCTCAATACGTTTGGGGAAGGAATTAACAAGCGTGAACCTGGTAAGCGGCCAAGAACATTTACAGCCCCTACCGTTATTCGTGAAGGTGACGAGTGGGTAATGTCCATTGGCACACCGGGAGGAAATCGCATTCCGCAAGTGTTAACGCAGGTAATTGGGGATTATTTTGAAGGTAAAGATGCCATTAAAAAAGCAGTAGAAAACAAGCGTGTAATTTTTGATTCTCATAAGTTTTATTCAGAAGCTAAGCTGAAACAGTCGACTAAAGATGGTTTAAAAACGTACGGATATGACTTAAAAAACAATAATAACGCTATGTTTTACGGAGGCGTTCAGGCTCTTGTGAAAGACTTAAAGGAAAATAAAATTCAAGGTGACGCTGATCCGCGCCGCCATGGTTTATGGGAAAAAAGTACAGACTAACTTAATTGGAGGAATAAACAATGATCGCAAAACGAATCGTAGGGATTGTAGGACCAATTGCTATTGTAGCAGGAGTAGTGGCAGGACTTGGAGCTTTAAAACATCCAGCTACTCTTTCAACAGATGAACAGCAAAAAATTGAAAATAATGTAAAAATGATTGAACAAACAAAATCTGCTGCTACCGATGCAGTAAATGATGCTGCAGCAGCTGCTGGTAAATAAATCTTGTATAGTAATAGAAAGGCATCGTCCTAGACGATGTCTTTTTTGTGTTCAATGTAATATATGGATAAAAATGAAAGCGCTTCACAAAATACACATATGAGTAAAAATGGAGGAGAATATGTGAATAAAAAATTACTGCTATTTAATATTGTTGCTTTTTTATTATTAATTTGCGTTATAGCCGCTTTTTTTATGACTCAATCGAGTACAGAACTTAACCCTAAAAAGCTGCTCAAAAGAAATAATGATCATGCTTATGGTGTGAGTTCATCTAATTCTCTAGCAGCAGATGTAGGGATGGATATATTAAAAAAAGGCGGGAATGCAGTGGATGCAGCCATCGCTATTTCATATGCCCTGAACGTAGTTGAACCTTTTGGATCTGGGATTGGCGGGGGTGGAGGTATGCTGATTGCTAAAAAAGATCAGCCCGCTACCTTTATAGATTACCGGGAAACCGCTCCCACCTCTATGAACGGTAAAAATGGCGTACCTGGATTCGTCGCTGGTATGGAATATATTCAGCAGAAGTATGGTTCAAAGTCAATGAGTGATTTGATTCAGCCAGCTGTTGAATATGCTGAAAAAGGGTTTGAAGTAGACTCTCTTTTATCTTCTCGACTGTATTACTCTAGAGGAAGGATGGATGTAGATGATTTATCCGCTTTTTATCCGAATGGAGAAGCAATCGAAGAAGGAGAAACGCTGTCGCAGCCAGCTTTGGCTAAAACGTTAATTAAGATTCAGCGAGAAGGTGCCTCTGCTTTTTATAAAGGAGATTTGGCACAAGATCTTGCTGATGCAACGCCTATTTCTAAAAAAGATTTATCTTCTTATCAAGTAACAGAAACCAAGCCGGCTGTTTCTACTTACGATGGAACGGAAGTTATCTCAGCGCCTCCGCCTTTTTCTGGAATTACACTTATTCAAATGTTAAAAATGGCAGAGGCAGAAAATCTTGAAACAATGCCTGACAAAGAATATTACGAAACGATGAACAAAATTAAAAAAGCAGCTTACTCCGATCGGTTAAAAAAAATCGGAGATCCAGCCTTTCATAGTCAAAACTCAAGTGAGTTAGTTAGTGATGATTACATAACAGGCTTAGTCAATCACCCGACACGCTCTTCAGGCGAAGGAGATGAAGAACATGAAAGTACAACACATTTTGTTGTTATTGATTCAGAAGGAACCGTCGTATCTACAACCAATACGTTGAGTAACTTTTTTGGTACAGGCGAACAAGTTGACGGTTTTTTTCTTAATAACAACGCCGATACATTTGGAAGCACAGAACCAAATAATCGTGAGCCAGGAAAAAGAGCAAGAACCTTTACGGCTCCAACTATTATAAGAGAAAAAGGCGAGTGGGCGATGGGAATAGGTTCTCCGGGTGGAACTCGGATTCCTCAAATCTTAACTCAAGTTCTTTCTAAAAATCTTGAAGGAAATGAACCACTTCAAGAAGCTGTAAATGAACCAAGATTTATTTTTGACGACTCGACCATTTATGTAGAGCCTGATTTAAATACGAAAAATATTCCTTCTGCATTCCGAGTGCAAACAAAGGAAAGCGACGTATTTTATGGCGGTATCCAAGCATTAACAGTTAATTTTCAAGATAAACAGATGGAAGGAGCAGGCGATCCTAGAAGAAATGGAATTTGGAAAACAGGAGATTAATGAAGTAAAGGCCCCTTCTCATATGCTCAGGCATAATGAGAAGGCGTTTGAAAATATCGAATGGAATGAAAGTCTTTGTCGCTGGAATGAAAATGTACATAAATGGGTGAGCGGTCCAAGGCAGGATGGGCATTAAAAAACGTGGCATCACCGTAGCGCAATGCTTTTAGCAAGTAAGGCATTTCCTGTTTGAAAATAGCATACCGTATGGCTTGAATGGACTTTTCTGTCTGTTCATTTCCAATAAATACGTATACATACAGCGTATCGACACCGTCTTTGTGGAGCCATTCGGCAAAAAGCTCATTTCGCTGCTCGTTTAATTGATCAACAGCAAATTTTTCATCAATCCAAAGAAATAAATCGTCTGTTTGTTCAGAGTGAGTGAGCGTATAGCGGCGCCCAATAAAAGGAAAGGTGGGCGTGCTTCCTTGCCGGTATGTGACGCTAAATTGCTGAGGGTTAAAAGCAGACAAACGGCATCTTCCTTTCACGCTTTTAACTAGTTTATGCATAAAAAAAAGAAATTTCACACATTCGTCAAAAATTTCAAGTTGTTTTTCTTATATGCATACTTATTAAAAAGTTGTTACACTGAAGAAAAGAAATAGTGGGTGATAAAAGATGGAGCCACTGTATATTGTCTTGTCAATTTTCTTAGCAGCAATGCTATCGTATGATATTGCTAAATTTGTTAGAGGCGACCGGCCAGATTGGAAAGAGGGTCTCGTGACGGGTCTTGTGTTCGTCGGCTTTTTAGCAGCCATGCAAATGGCTTTTCACATTGTATAGCGACGAAAGAGGCTGGGACAAAAGCAGTTTAGTTGAAGGAAGATCCGAACGATTAATCTTTTTGGCAGAGAATCAAACTCGTTCGGATTTTTTCATTGGTATGGTAAACATAGGTTTCATGTATGCAGTTGCTTCTAGCTGTTGATTGGAGGGCAAGGCGAAGACTCCTGCGGCAAAAGCGGAATAGGTGAGACCCCGCAGGAGCGTAAGCGACGAGGAGGCTCATCGGCCGCCCGCGGAAAGCGAAGTCTTGCACGGAAATCAACAGCGGTGTAATAAATAATCCATACGAGCTTCTTTATCCCATTTGTTCGTCTTTAAATTGGATTGATGTAGTTATGTCTCAATCTCTCATTTTGAGGATATGCCGGATAAGTTTACATCGGCAAGACTAAAAAGCTCGGATATCGAATAAGCTGTTGTATACTGCATTTTTGATAAAGGGGCTTTTTACTTGTATAGAAAAAAAACACTGCTTTTGAAGCGAAGTTTGGGAGTAGCTGTGTTTCTTTCTGTTATTGTGTTAGGAATTTGGATGTTTCAATTTACATTCTTTTCTCCGAGTCATCAAGCTAGATCTGCCGTAAAAGAATTTTATACGCTAGAACAGGAAGGGAACTTTTCGGAATCATGGAACCTTTTTCATTCATCCATGAAAAAGAAGTGGACAAAAGGTGCGTACATACAAGATCGAGCACACGTATTTCTTAATCATTTTGGGGTAGACACATTTACGTATTCCATTGAAGATGTTGAAAAAAGAAAGAACTGGAAGATGGAAAATGATCTTAAGGCGTTCCCTGTTGTTTACGAAATGACCGTTATACAAGCATATAAGGGAAAATACGGAAACTTTGATTTGGTGCAGAAAGTATATGCTGTTCGTGAAAAAGGAGAATGGAAAGTGGTATGGGATTATAAACAGTAGGAGAGCCTACTGTTTTTTTCTTCCCATAAGAAATGAGCATACCTCGGTTGGTAATACGGCTCTTTTTTTAACAGAAAAACGTTATGTTTATTTACGAGTGGGTAAAATGAAAAAAGGAGGCGAACACAGATGAAATTTAAAACGATTTTATTTGATGCATATGGAACGCTGTTTGATGTACATACCGTTATTGAAACGTGTGATAAGCTGTATCCGGAACGAGGGGAAAGCCTTAGCCATTTATGGCGTTTGAAACAAATTGAATATGCAATGCAATATCAACTGATGGGACGATACGTTGACTTTTATACATTAACAAATCAATCCTTGAAATATGCAGCAGAAGCGAATAATATTGATTTAACGGAACGCGAAGAAAAAATGCTGATGAGTGCTTACATGAAGCTGAATGTCTATGATGAGGTCAAAGAGGTGCTTGCCTATTTAAAAGAAAAAGGATACAGGCTGGCTATTTTTACAAATGGTCCGAAGTACATGATTGATCCGCTTGTTTCTTATCACAACATGAATCATTTATTTGAAGACGTAATTTCCATAGATGAAATCAAACAGTACAAGCCTACGATGGCAAGCTATCATTATGCCAAAAATAAAATGAACGCAAAAAGAGAAGAAGTGTTGTTTTTGTCATCGAATGCATGGGATATCGCCGGTGCTAAAAACTACGGGTTCGCAACAGCTTGGGTCAACCGAAAAGAAAATGTAGCCGAGCATAAAGAATTGCAGCCAAACGTAATCATTAAAAGCTTAAATCAGCTCATTAAATAAAAAAGGAGCGAGCACTAAGCTCGTCCCTTCTTTATTTATTGCTAAATGTATCTTTTGTTTCGCCTACTGCCTTTTGAGCATTTCCTTTTGTTTTTTCAGCTTTTCCTTCACGCTGAAGGTCGCGGTTATTCGTTGCATTTCCCACTTGATCTTTTACTTCACCTTTAGCTTTTGATACATTTCCTTTAATTTTATCTCCTAAACCTTTACTCATTTTAATCTTCCTTTCTATTAGTGATTAAGTAGTGTTACTTGTCTGTTCCACCATTAGAAAGAAATTAAACATACCTACTAATTTTGACTTAAATTGAAGCTAAGCGTACGATATTCACAAGTAATGTTTAGGCACTATCATCATTATTGTTCGGAGGTTTTAAGCTCCCATTCATCATAAATTTGAGGCTCGTAAGGCCATGATACTAAGCTTAAAGATTCCACTGCTTTTAGAACAAGAGGAGAAGCATTACCGATGTTGAGATCTTGTGGTGCAATCCACAATGCTTCCGACGAATCTTGTCCTTCAAACTGTACGGGGTGGGAAACAAGCTCACCGCCGGCAATGTCTACGTAATAAAAAACGGCAATGTGATGCACGTGGGTAAATTCTTTCCACTTACAAGGATATTGAAAATCTGTTGTACCCGCTTGAGAAACAATGTTAATCTCAAAGCCCGTTTCTTCGCTAAACTCCCTTTTCATTGCGTTTGTTAATGTTTCACCGTGCTCTAGCTGTCCGCCCGGCAAATCGAAGCGATAAATATACGGACCTCTATTTTTTCGAATAACAAGCAGCTTGCCATCTCGCATGCAAATGCCATATACGCCAAAGGCGCGATCATAGTTTGGTTCCATCTTTTTCTTTTCACTACTTTCTATAACAGAATGGCTTGATAAAAGCATAGTTGTATTTCTTTATCCTACCATACATTTTGCTATAGAAACTTTTTTACCGAGGTGCTTTTACAGTAAACGTACGGGAAGCAGCACTTTCGTTATGCAAACGGTCAACAGAGGTTACAACATATGTGTATGTTTGATTTTGTATTGCATTTTGATCTACAAACAATTGTTTTTCTCCTGTTTTTCGAACGGTCGCCAGCAAGTTTTCTGCGTTGTTGATATCGCCTCTTTTATTGCCTTGGAATCGATAAATGGCATAATAAGCGGAATCATTCTGTTGGTGATCTCGAATTTCAAACGCCGTTTCTTTTGTATGAGGTCCCACATTTTTTAATTTTGGTGCTTTTGGTGCCGTATTATCAAGCCAAGGCATTGATGGAATAAGAGCAGGGTGCTTATAAATATCGTTTTGCAGCTTTTCCTTTATTCCTAGAGGGTTTCGATTCAAATCTTTCAGGCTAAAATGCATGCTCCCGTGTACTTCTGGAAATTGGTGGTTAAGAGCAATTTGCCTTGGATACTCATCAGGATCAGACCAAGCCTCCACCGCGTTGTTATTAATTTTATAAGCAGCTTGTCCAATATAAAGGTGAACTGGCTTTCCGCGAACTTCATCTCTCCACCAGTTGAGCAGCGTATCGTAAGCAGCGGGTTCAAATCCAATATTCCAATAAATTTGCGGAGTGATGTAATCAATGTAACCATTTTGAATCCACGTACGTGTATCTGCATACAAATCATCGTAATTTGTTTGTCCAGCAGTAGTCTCAGAGCCAGTTGGATCATTAGCGATGTTTCGCCATACGCCGAACGGACTGATACCGAACTTTACGTATGGTTTTGTCTTTTTAATAGATGTGTTTAAATCTCGGACAAGCTGATTAACATTGTCGCGTCGCCAGTCTTCAATATTTGAAAACGTTTGAGCACCGTAGGTTTGATACGTTTTTTGGTCTGGGAACGTTTGACCTGCAATTTTATAAGGGTAAAAATAGTCGTCCATATGAACAGCATCAATATCATAGTTTCTTACGACTTCTAGCGCTTCTTCAATAATAAAGTTTTTTACTTCTGGAATACCTGGATTGTAGTAGAGTTGTTTTCCGTAGGAGACGACCCAATCAGGATGTTGTTTGGCAGGATGATTATCGGCTAATTTGTTTAAATCAGTATGATTCATTGTAATGCGGTAAGGGTTAAACCATGCGTGGAATTCTAAGTTGCGCTTGTGTGCTTCGTCAACCATAAAGGCTAGAGGATCATAGCCGGGATCTTTTCCTTGTATACCGGTTAAATATTCTGACCAAGGGCCATATTTTGACGGATAAAAGGAATCAGCAGTGGGTTTAATTTGAACGACCACAGCATTCATCCCCATCTTTTTTACTTCATCTAGCAAATAAGTAAACTCTTTTTTCTGCTGCTCAACGGGAAGACCAGGCTGAGAAGGCCAGTCAATATTGTATACGCTTGCAATCCAAGCGGCTCGAATCTCCCGCTTTTGATACGTGGTAGCTACCTCTGCTTTAGCAGGTAATGTGCTCAAACAAAACAGCAGCAAAAACAAGATGCTTCCTATCCATTTTTTAACATGCATGTTCATTCCTCCTTCTTTTTTGGTTGAGATAAAATTTCTTTCATAATATAGCATGTGGTCGTTATATTCACAATAGATTTTAATAAAATATTCCGAAAAATAAAATAAAATTTTAAAAATATCAGAAAAACATTGAAATTAAACTTCATAAAAAATATAATAATGGTAATTTAAAGAATATTTTAGAAATACATTACTAAATGAATGATGGAGGAATTCATGCGCCAATTTTCCGTACTTACTTTAATCGAGGCACAAATGAATCATTACAGTCCTGCTGAAGGAAGAGTAGCTGATTACGTGTTAGAGAATCCCACGACCACTTTGAACTTAACGACCAAACAGCTAGCTAAGCAGTGTCAGTGCAGTGAAGCTACGATTATTCGCTTTTGTCAGCGTGTAGGGATTAATAGTTTTAAAGAGTTAAAGATTGAATTAGCAAAAGATGCTCATAAGGTGAATGCCGAGCAGCTGCCGAATCTTTCAGTTAATTTTGAAGATGAAACTGATGCTGTGCTTGAAAAAGTCATGAGCAAAAGTATGAGCGCACTTATGAATACAAGTCGATTAGTGAGCTCTTCTTCAATTGATGCAGCCGCAGAAGCTATACATGGAGCGAAACGAGTATTTTTATACGGAGCAGGGGGATCATCTGTGGTCGCACTAGATGCTCAGTATAAACTGCTTCGAATTGATATTTCGGCGCTGTTTTCATTAGATAGTCATGTTCAAATGATGATGGCTACGAATATGACAAAAGATGATGTGCTGTTTGTAGTATCCACTTCCGGTCAAACAAAAGAAGTGGTGGAGCTGATGCAAATAGCCAAAGATAAAGGGGCAGCCGTTATTTTGCTGACGCAGCACGGGTCATCGCCAGCTTCTAGATTAGCTGATATTCTGCTGGCTATTTCGGTAGAAGAACAGCATATTCGAATTGGAACGATGAGCGCTCGTATTGCTCAGCTAGCAATTGTAGACGCGATGTTTATACGATTATGTATTCAAAAAGGCAATCAAGTGTTTGAACGCATAATCGATACACATAATGTAATTCAAAAAATAAAGAGGTAGGGGGAAACGAGAAAATGAAGGTATTGTTTGTATGTTCTGGAGGAATGTCAAGTGCGATTGTAGTAAAAGCATTAAAAACGGAAGCGCAAAAGCACGGTACGGATATGGAAGTACTGGCAATTGGAACAAATGAAGTGGCAGAGGAAATTCAAAAGGGCTGGGACGTTGTAATGGTTGCACCGCAGATTCGTCACCGGTTTAACGCAGTTAAAGCGGAGGCGGATAAAGCTTCTGTTCCGTGCGGGCCTATTCCGCCGCAGGCTTATACGCCGCTTGGAGGTCCGACGCTTTTTAAAACGGTTCAACAGCTCGTTAGCTGAGGAAAGCAGGTATATTCCTGCTTTTTAAACATACAAGGGATTTAGTTTACACAAGGGGAGAATATAGAGGGGGAAAGGGTATATGAGCAAATTTGTTTCGTTTTTAGAGAACAATTTATCGGGACCTATGGCCAGGTTATCAGAACAGCGGCATCTTCAAGCCATTCGTGATGGTGTTATTTCCGCTTTGCCCTTTATTATTATCGGAAGTTTTTTCTTGATTCTAGCATTTCCGCCTGTTCCGCAGGATAGCACGATTGCGAAATGGGCAGCTGACAACAGCGCCAACATTTTAATACCATACCGAGTAACGATGTTTATTATGTCTTTATATATAGCCTTTGGAATAGGATATAACTTGTCTAAAAGCTATAATCTCGATCCGCTATCGGGAGCGCAAATTGCAGTAGCTGCATTGCTTCTTACGCTGACTCCAAAGCTTATTGAAGGAGAAGGTTTTATGCTTCCGATGACCAATCTTGGAGGCCATGGCTTATTTGTAACGATGATTGTATCGATTTTATCCGTCGAGATTCTCAGGTTTTGTAAAGCAAAAAATGTCACCATTAAAATGCCGGAGCAAGTGCCTCCTTCAGTATCGAGGTCTTTTGAAGCATTAATTCCAGTTGCGATTGTTGTTGTTCTTATGACGATTATTACGATTGTTTTAGGGATCGATCTTCACCATTTAGTCGATAAACTAGTTGCTCCGCTTGTAGAGGCCGGAGATAGTTTAGCAGGAGTGTTAATACCGGTTTTCTTAATTACATTTTTCTGGTCATTTGGAATTCACGGCGTCTCTGTTGTTGGTACAGTGGCACGGCCTGTATGGGAAGTTTATTTAGCGAAAAATGCTGAAGCGGTAGCAGACGGGGCTTCAACGCTTCCGTATATTGCACCGGAAACGTTCTTTCAGTGGTTTGTTTGGATTGGAGGATCTGGAGCGACCCTAGGCCTTGCTTTGGCAATGCTGTTTTTCTCAAAATCCAAATATTCGAAAGCGCTTTCTAGAACGTCTTTTATTCCAGCGGTTTTTAATATTAATGAACCAATTATTTTTGGTTTGCCAATTGTCTTAAATCCTATTTTGATTATTCCATTTATCATTATTCCAGTTATTACAACGATCATTTCGTATGTAGCAACGGCGACAGGTCTTATTACTCCAACCTACGTAATGGTTCCTTGGACGCTTCCCGCGCCAATTGGAGCTTATCTATCAACGGGGGGAGACTGGAGGGCGGTTGTGCTAGTCGTTATTAATATTGCTATTTCTGTTATCATTTATCTTCCGTTCTTTAAGATGTACGACAGAAAGATGGTCGAAATGGAAAAAAGCGATGAAGCAACGGTTACATCACCCGATGGCTCAGTTCAAATGTAAAGAAAGAGGGGCCAACTTGTTTGGCTCCTATCCTTTTAATAGGAGTGAGGATCAATGTTTGTTCGGTTTCGATATAAAACCGTGTTTTTATTTCTGTTAACCATGATTCTTTGTAACGTTATCTTTACACCTTTGCTACAGTACGCTGGTTTGTCAGCGGAGCATAGTTTATTTGCCATTACAAGTCTATCGGCAGCGCTGCTTACAACATTCATTTCCATTCGACTTTCAACAGCAGCTTTATCTAAAACCGCCGTTTGTATACGCTTTGTTTTGCTTGGAGCAGGGTGCACAGTTGTTACATATTTAGCCGTTTTTTAACAAGGAGGGGCAAGGAATGAAAGTAGTGACAATAGGGGGAGGATCAAGTTACACACCTGAATTGGTCGAGGGGTTTATTAAACGGTACGATGAGCTTCCAATTCGAGAGCTGTGGCTTGTAGACGTTGAAGAAGGAAAAAAGAAACTTGAGATCGTAGGGGCACTTGCAAGAAGAATGGTCAAAAAAGCAGGTGTTAACATGAAAATCTATTTAACTCTTGATCGAAAAAAAGCACTGATGAATGCCGATTTTGTAACTACACAGCTTAGAGTAGGTCAGCTGAAAGCGCGTATTTATGATGAACGTATTCCTCTTAAGTATGGAATGATTGGTCAAGAGACAAACGGGGCAGGGGGATTATTCAAAGGTTTGCGGACGATACCGGTTTTGTTGAAAATTGCCGAGGAAATACACGAAGTTTGTCCAAACGCCTGGCTTATTAATTTTACGAATCCTGCGGGGATGGTAACTGAGGCGCTGCTTCGTTACGGAAAGCATTCTAAAGTGGTAGGAGTCTGTAACCTGCCTGTACATATGACAAACTCCATCGCTAACCTGCTCGAAATAGAAAAAGAAGATGTTCGTATTGAATTTGCAGGGTTAAATCACTTGGTATATGGGCTGCATGTGTATGCAAAAGGGGAAGAAGTAACGCAGGAAGTAATTCGGCGTTTAAGTGATCCACAGTCTCAACTAACAATGAAAAACATAGCTCCTATTCCGTGGCAAGCGGATTTTCTGGAAGCTCTTGGCGTAATTTTATGTCCTTATCATCGCTACTACTACAAAACAAAAGAAATACTAGCAGAAGAGCTTCTGGACTTTCAATCAGGTACCACGCGCGCTGAGGTTGTCAAAGTGCTAGAAGCTGAGCTTTTTGAACTCTATAAAAATCCAAATCTAGAAGTTAAACCCTCGCAGCTGGAAAAACGAGGAGGCGCTTATTACAGCGATGCCGCATGTAATTTGATTTCATCTATTTATAACGATAAAGGGGATATTCAAACATTAAATGTAAAAAACAATGGCGCTATTTCCTCGCTCCCAAACGAATCGGCGGTTGAAGTAAACTGTGTAGTAACAAAACAAGGGCCAGCACCAATCGCTGTCGGTGAACTTCCTGTGGAAGTAAATGGACTGGTACAGCAAATTAAATCGTTTGAACGGGTAGGAGCAGAAGCCGCGGTTACAGGATCTTACGAAAAAGCGCTGGTTGCATTAACCATTAATCCGCTTGTTCCAAGTGACGAATTGGCTAAGTCGGTCTTAGATGAACTTCTTCAAGCTCATCGCAAGTATTTACCTGCCTTTTTTAAGGAAGTGAATGCGTAGTATGTATGCTGTTGGACTTATGTCAGGAACGTCACTCGACGGAATTGATGCAGCTCTTGTTAACATTGAAGGAAGCGGCTATGAAAGTAAAGTCAAGCTTCTTCATTTCATTACTATACCGTTTTCATCTCAGTTAAAAAAAGAAATTGAACAGGCGCTTTCTTTTGAACATTCAAATGTGCAGCTGATTTGCAGCTTAAATTTTAAACTTGGCTATGCATTTGCGGATGCAGTGAAAAGAGTGTGCCGAGAAGCCGGGTTTTCTCTTGAACAAGTAGATGTGATTGGATCGCATGGTCAAACCATTTTTCATCAGCCTTATGCTTTGGGAAATACAGCGATGTCTACGCTTCAAATTGGAGAGCCGGCTGTTATTGCCTATGAAACAAAGACGAAGGTAGTAGCAAACTTCAGAGTGATGGACATGGCAGCAGGCGGGCAAGGTGCTCCATTAGTTCCTCATACGGAGCGGATTTTGTACAGCCACAATAACTATACAAGGCTGCTTCAAAACATTGGAGGTATTGGAAATGTAACGTTGATTCCTCCAAAACACTCTAGTATACCCATAGTGGCGTTTGATACGGGTCCGGGAAATATGGTGATAGATGAAGCATGTCAACAGCTTTTTAGTGTTTCATTTGATGAAAGCGGGCGTTTAGCAGCTGGTGGAAATATTATTTCAGAGCTTTTAGAAGAATGTATAAATCATGATTATATGAATCTTCCCCCGCCTAAATCCACGGGAAGAGAGTTGTTCGGTACACAGTACACAAGTAGACTGCTAGAGAAATATAGCAAACATAGAAAAGAAGATCTCCTAGCCACGATTACCATGTTCACAGCATCATCCATTGTGCATCACTATGAAACATTTATTTTTCCTGCTTACTCTATTGACGAAGTTATTATTGGAGGAGGCGGAAGTTATAACGAAACGCTGATAAATATGATTAAAGCGCAGCTTGGGAAGCGCTGCAGCGTATATACTCAAGAAGAGATAGGGATGTCTTCAGAAGCAAAAGAAGCCGTAGCTTTTGCGGTGCTCGCAAATGAAACAATTTCAGGTTATCCAAGCAATGTACCAAGTGCAACCGGCGCCTTGGATTCCGTAATATTAGGAAACATTACGCCTGTACCATTATGAAAAAGGGGATGGAAGAAATGACAGAAGCAGAAAATATGGAAAATGAAATTTTTGAACTGATTGCATATGGAGGAAACGCTAGATCACTGGCATATGAAGCGTTAGAAGCAGCTGAAGATTATGATTTTAATAAAGCTGATGAACTTTTAAGGCAGTCTCAAGAGGAGCTCAGTCAGGCTCATAAAACGCAAACTACGCTTATTCAACGTGAATTGAATGGAAAAACAATTGAAAAGTCGCTCCTTTTGATTCACGCACAAGATCATTTGATGACGGCTATTTCAGAGCAAAAATTAATTGAACATATGATTAAGCTTATTAAGAAATTTAAAAAAGAAGGCGAAAATCAATGAAAAAGCTAGGTATTGCGATTTACCCGGAACATTCGACTGTCGAAAAAGATAAAGCATATATAGCACTTGCGCATCAATACGGATTTACACGTATTTTTACGTGTTTGCTTTCTGTTGAAGGCGATCAGGAAAAGGTAATGGCGAATTTTAAAGAAATCATTGAGTTTGCCAATGAGTTAGAAATGGAAGTAGTAGTTGATATCGCTCCTCGCGTATTTGGAGCGCTTGGCATTTCTTATGATGACCTATCCTTTTTTCGCGAATTAGGGGCTTATGCTATTCGGCTGGATTTAGGCTATACGGGAAATGAAGAGTCCATTATGACATTTAATCCATACGGCTTAAAAATTGAAATTAATATGAGCAATGCAACGAAGTATGTGGATAATATTTTAAGTTATCGGCCGAACCAAAAGCAGCTGCTCGGGTCGCATAATTTCTATCCTCATCGATATGCAGGATTGTCGTATGACCACTTTATGAAGTGCTCAAGATTGTTTAAAGAACATAACCTTGAAACGGCTGCTTTTATTAATTCACCAAGCGCTGCTTTTGGACCTTGGCCTGTTACCGAAGGACTTTGTACGCTTGAGATGCACCGTACGCTTCCAATTGATGTGCAGGCTAAGCACCTTTTTAAAACGGAATTAATTGACTGTGCAATTATTGCGAATGCTTATGCATCCGAAGAAGAAATGAAGGCGCTTCGTAAGGTTGTTCAGCAAGAGCGATTTACCTTTAATGTGACGCTTTGTGATACAATTACTGAACTTGAGAAGAAAATTGTGTTAGAGGAGTTTCATTTTTACCGCGGAGACGTATCAGATTATTTAATTCGCTCTACACAAAGCCGAGTGAAATATAAAAAAGAAGAATTCAAGCCTACGCACACTCCTTCAATTCGAAGAGGCGATATTTTAATTGAAAATGAACTTTACGGACAGTACAAAGGAGAGCTGCAAATTGCACTGTTAGACATGGAAAACTCGGGGAAAACAAACGTAGTAGGGCGCATTGCGGAAGAGGAAATTTTCTTATTAAATGAACTGCAGCCATGGGACAAATTTGCTTTTTGTGAGCGGTGATAAAATGGACTATATTATTGGTATTGACGGTGGCGGAACAAAAACAGAAGCCGTTGCTTACAGCTTAGACGGTCAAGAGCTGGCTACTTCAAAAAGCGGTTATGGAAATCTGCTAATCAATTATAAAACAGCCCTTACTCATATTGATAAATGTATTATAGGGTGCAAAACCGCGCTTGCTGATCATACATGTAAAGGGATTTCACTAGGCCTTGCTGGAAGTAAAGCATTATCTAAAGAAGAAGTAAAAAAGTATTTTTATGATCGTTATCAGGTAGAAATAGGTTTATACGATGACGCAATGATTGCGCATGAAGCACTTTTACATGGAAAAGATGGGATTTTAACCATTGCAGGAACCGGAGCCGTCAGCATTGGAAAAAAAGACGGCGTGTACGAGTACGAAGGAGGGTGGGGGCACCTTCTTGGAGATGAAGGAAGCGGATATTGGATTGGGCTTCAAGCGCTTATTTTGCTTACGAAAGAGCATGATCAAAGCCGTCCTTACAGCAGCCTTAGTCAGACAATCTTGCAATATTTAAAAGCAGATACAATACACGATATAAAAAAGATTGTCTATTCATCTCCTAAATCAAAAGTTGCTTCACTTACTCCACTTGTTGTAAATCAAGCAAGAAATCATAAACAGGAAGCAAGTGAAATTCTTCACCAAGCTGGAAAGAATCTTGCAAACATGACCCTTCAGTTGTATAAAAAACAGCAGTTTGAAGGGGGCTGCTTGTTGGCGTGCAAAGGCAGCATTTTAACGGAAGTTCCAGAAGTATTTAATGTGTATAAAAAAGCATGTGAAGGAGAAATAAAGCATACGCAGTGGGCAATGCAGCAGATATCATCTGCTAAAGGAGCTTATCAGCTGTTCATGAACGAAGATAAATAGAAAAAAAGATGGTGGAAAAGGCAGGGGATCACAGTGAACTTGAATCATATCTTAACAGAGAAGCGCAATCCGCAAACCTTAAACATTGATGAATTATCAAGCCTGGAGATTGTGAAAAAAATTAATTCAGAAGATCATCAAGTGCCTCACGCAATCAATAAGGTGCTGCCTGTTATTGCTTTATTGGTAGATGAAATTGTCAGCGCTTTTAAACAAGGTGGCCGTCTTATTTATATCGGAGCAGGTACAAGCGGACGTTTAGGTGTGTTAGATGCATCTGAATGCGTACCAACATTTGGTACACCTGCCGAACAAGTAATCGGTATCATAGCCGGGGGAGACAAAGCGCTTCGGCATGCATTAGAAGGAGCAGAAGATAATAAGAAACAAGCGATAGAAGATTTGAAAGCGATTAATTTATCAAATAAAGACATTCTTGTAGGGGTAGCTGCAAGTGGAAGAACCCCCTATACATTATCAGCGCTTGCATATGCAAACAGCTTAGGGACAGTAACCGGCTGCGTTGTCAATTCCCCTCAATCAGCTATGGAGCAAGAAGCAAAGTATGCAATAGTAGTAGAATCAGGGCCGGAAGTTGTAACAGGTTCAACAAGAATGAAAGCTGGAACTGCTCAAAAGCTTGTTCTTAATATGCTGACAACCGCTTCTATGATTCAAATTGGTAAGGTCTACAGCAATCTAATGGTAGATGTACAGCCGACTAATGATAAACTCATCCAGCGTGCTAAAAATATTATTGCGGAACTTACAGGCGTCTCATCAGAAGAGGCAGCAGAAAGTTTGCAGACATACAAAACACCAAAAGCAGCCATCTTTGCACTTCTTACTTCTATAGAAGGGGATGATGTGCATCGGCTGCTTGATAAACATGACGGACATTTAAAAAAAGCCATTGCAGAAGCAAAGGAACAGCAGACTAGAGATTAACCGAAAAAAGAAGTGCATGCAGCACTTCTTTTTTTTATTGAGTACATATTTTGCACAATGTATGTGGGTGAATTCGGTCTAATCATTTTGCAAGACCCGTAGTATAGTAGAAGCATAAAGCATGGTAAGTATTTCAATTTGTGCACGAATTGGACTGAAGGTGATTCATTTGTTAGACAAACGCAGTACGGCCGTATTGCAAGTTTTGCTTCAAGCTGCAACATTTATATCAGTACAAGAGTTAATGAAACAGTTTCAAGTTTCAAGACGAACTATCTATTACGATATTGAGAAAATTAATGATTGGCTCTGTCAGCAAGAATTAGAGTTTGTTCAGTACACATATGGAAAAGGTTTTTTTCTACACGATAAAGCGAAGGACCAAGTTGCTAAGCGATTTTCTCATATTATGCCCTCTGCTTACTTATCAGTTGAGGACCGGCAAATATACGTTGCTTTGATGTGTATACTTCGAGGAGGGAAAATCGGAACTCAGCAGCTGATGGAAGAAACAGACGTTAGCCGCAATACGGTGCTACAAGATATTAAAGACTTAAAAAACAAGTGGGCAAAGAAAGGTATATCTTTAATATACAGTTATAAAGATGGATACGAAGCACAGGGATCTGAAAGCGTCATTCGGAATTTGCTTTATATACACATCACGGAATTAATTAGTCAACACCAAGAAAAGTTGTTGAAGAGAGTCATGAAAGCAGATGACGAATATTCCATGATTTATAACTGGCTTGTAGAGTGTGAAGATAAACTAGGGATGGCGTTTACAGACAAGATGCTGACGCAATTAGCCTATATGCTTACATGCTGTATTCAGCGCATCCAAAGTAAGTGCTATGTAGACACCTTAATTAAGAGAAAAGACGAATTGGAAAAAACTAAGCAATATAAAGCGCTGCAAGAAATTGAAAGCGTTTTAGGATTTGAACTACCACCACAAGAAAAACATTATCTTGCCACTGTTTTACTAAGTGCAAAAGTAAATGTAGTAAATCAAGCAGATAGTGATGATTGGATGAGAAGCATTGTCAAAGAAATGGTATCACGGTTTCAAGCATATGCCTGTGTAGTATTTGAAGATCGAAATCACCTTGAACAAAATTTATATATTCACTTGAAGACGGCTTATTATAGGCTTCTCTATAATATTCATCTTCCTAATCCAATGCTTTTAGCTATTCAAACAAAATATCAGGAGATAGTGGAACTGACAAAAAAAGCATTGCTTCCTTTGGAAAACAGCCTTCAAACACGTATTAATGAAGATGAAATTTCTTATTTTGCTCTTCATTTTGGAGGATGGATGAAAAAACAAGCGGGAAGGCAAAAACAAAAGCGTATTGTTATTGTTTGTGCCAATGGAATTGGAACATCTCGTATGCTTCGGTATCAGCTTGAACAACTATTAACAGACGCTGAATTGATAGGGCCGATGACGGTAAGGGATTATGAACAATTTAAGGAAAGCTATGATTTAGTTATTACAACTACGCCGTTAAAAAATCGAATGAATGTAATGCTTGTGAATCCTATTTTAACAGATGATGAAAAGCAGAGATTAATCGATTTAGTTGAACCAGCTTCTTCTCAGCTAACGACTCAAGCCATCATGGGTATTATCAAGCAGCATGCGGATATACAAGATGAAAAAGCTCTGTTAGCTAATTTAAAACTAGTTATACAGCAGTCTAAAAAAATGGTAAGAGAGGATAAAAAGCCAATGTTGCATGAAGTATTGCAAGAGCCATTTTTGCAGCTTATAGATTCAGCAGATGACTGGAAAGCAGCTGTTAGGCTGGCTGCCAAACCTTTGCTGAGCTATGAATATATTGAACCTTCTTATGTAGAAGCAATGATCAAAAGTGTAGAACAGTTAGGCCCTTATATTGTTATTGCGCCAAAAGTCGCGCTCCCTCACGCAAGACCAGAACAAGGTGTAAACCGAGTGGGCATGAGTATGCTTCGCCTAAAGGAGCCCGTCTATTTTTCTACTGAAAAACAGCACGGAGCGCAGCTGATTATTGTACTTGCTGCTACTGATAATGAAACACACTTAAAAGCACTGTCTCAGCTTTCAATGATGCTATCTGAAAACGATAATATTGATAAACTTATTGCTATGAGAACAAAACAAGAAATGCTTGCGTTAATTGAAGCTTACTCAAATTAAAAGGAGAGATGGAAAATGAAAAAGATTTTAGTTGTATGCGGAAACGGTTTAGGAAGCAGTTTTATTGTGGAAATGAACGTAAAGAAAATTTTAGTAGAACTTGGTGTTGAAGCAGAGGTATCTCATACGGATTTAACAACTAGTAAAACGGAGCAGGCAGATATCTATTTAGGATCTGCAGATATTGTAAATCAATTGGATGATGGCACTCGAACGGTCGTGGCACTGCAAAATATTTTAAATCAAGCGGAAATTAAAGGAGCACTGCAAAAATACTTCGTGGAGGCGTAAGCCATGTTTGATTTAATTATGAAAGATATATTAGGAACACCTGCTATTCTAGTAGGATTGTTTGCCCTAATCGGTTTGTTGCTTCAAAAGAAAAAAAGTGCAGATATTGTATCAGGTACCTTAAAAACTATTATGGGTTTTCTTATATTAGGGGCAGGAGCTAACATATTAATTGCTTCACTTGAAGCGTTTGGGAAAATGTTTAATAAAGCGTTTTCTGTTGAAGGCATCATTCCTAATAATGAAGCAATTGTAGCTGTAGCTCAACAAACATTTGGTACGGAAACAGCGATGATTATGCTCCTAGGTATGATTGTAAATATCATCATCGCGCGTATCACGAAATTTAAATATATCTTTTTAACTGGGCATCATACCATGTTTATGGCTTGTTTGATTGCAGCTATCTTATCTACAGGCGGATTAACGGGAGCACCTTTGGTTTTTATCGGTGCACTATTATTAGGTATTTTAATGGTTTTATTTCCTGCACTTCTTCAGCCGTATGTGCGTGAAATTACAGGTTCAAACGATATTGCCGTTGGTCATTTTGGTTCCTTAGGTTACTTAGTAGCAGGGTTTATCGGCAAGCGAGTAGGGAATCGTGAAAAAACAACAGAAGAAATTAAAGTTCCTCAATCCATAGGGTTTCTTCGGGATACGTCCGTTTCTGTCTCGCTGACCATGACCGTTTTATATATTGTGGTTGCACTTTTTGCTGGACCTGCATTTATTGAAACAAAATTAAGCGGTGGTCAAAATTTTATTGTGTACTCGCTAATTCAAGCCATTACGTTTGCAGCAGGGGTATATGTCGTATTAGCTGGTGTTCGTATGCTTTTAGCAGAGATTGTACCCGCATTTAAAGGAATTGCTGACAAAGCGGTACCAAATGCCATTCCAGCTCTAGATTGTCCAACTGTGTTTCCCTTTGCTCCTAATGCAGTGGTCATCGGATTCTTTTCAAGCTTTATCGCAGGCCTTATTTCAATGTTCTTTTTGCCTTTATTTGGACTAAGTATTATTGTGCCAGGCCTCGTTCCACACTTTTTCACCGGAGCCGCTGCGGGCGTGTTTGGAAATGCGACCGGGGGAAGAAGAGGAGCAGTGGTCGGGTCATTCGCCAATGGAATCTTAATTAGTTTTTTACCAGCTGTTTTACTGCCTGTTCTTGCATCGTTAGGATTTAAAGGCACAACATTTGGAGATTCGGACTTTAGTGCGGTAGGTATTCTTCTCAGCATGCTAATTAAATTATTTACGTAAAGATAAAAAACTCATGTTACGCTAGTAGCATGAGTTTTTTTATGATATTGGAAGTGGAGGGGTAACGAATGAAAATTGGGTTAGCGCAAGTGAGATTTCCAAAGTCAGCCGCAGACGGTGTAGAAACGGTAGGAAATTGTATGAAACAAGCAGCAGAAGAAGGGTGCAACCTCGTATGTTTTCCAGAATCAATTGTGCCGGGCCTTAGAGGAGTAGGATTTGAAGTTGAGACATACAGTCACGAATTTCAACAAAATACTCTTTACAAAATGAGGTTGCTTGCCAAACAGTTAAAGCTCAACGTGATTTTACCAATGGAATGGCGCGACGAACTTGGTATGCATTTAACTGCTTTTGTAATTGATGAAAATGGAAAAGAACTAGGGTATCAAACTAAAAATCAAATTGATCCAGGAGAAGATCAATTTGGTTATAAACCTGGAGATGGTCGCCGATTGTTTGAAATAAATGGCGTGAAATTCGGTATTGTTATTTGCCATGAGGGATGGCGCTATCCTGAAACTGTCCGGTGGGCTGCTGTAAGAGGAGCAAGCATTATATTTCATCCGCAGTTTACTGGTGAAGTACCAGATCCAGCTTTTTATGATTATGCAATGGTTGCAAGAAGCACGGAAAATGGTATTTACTTTGCAAGCGTAAACTATGCCTTAGAGAACCAAAAAAGCACGACTTCTCTTCTTTCTCCAACGGGTGAATGTTTGATAAGAGCGGAAGCTGAAAAGCAGGAACTAATAACATATACAATCCAGCCCGGCAAGGCTAACCGGTTATTAGCTCAGCGCTTGTTATCAAATTTACTATTGTAAAAAAATTTATATTCTCTAGTTAAATTAGCATGTGCGTTCGGGTAACCCTTTGGTTATTTCTCCTTATGACGATATAAACGTCGATATGGTAATATCGAAAGTTAAAGGGGTATTAAAAGGTGTGTGGAAACAATGGATCGAAAAAAAGCTGCATCAGTAGCTGGAGCATTGGTTATTGCCGTAGGAATTTGGCTATTTCAAAGCGGGAAATTTAAAAGTGAAGCGCAGGCAGATAAGTTTACGAGTACATTTTTGGTCGATCATGAACAAACAGACAATGGATTTGAATTATTTACTTCGGATACCAATCAATATAGGATGTGGTTTCCGCTTCAGTATGTTATTCATAAATCTTCTTATAAAAGCAGTGAAGATGAAAGTGAATTATGGACAGCATCAACGAAGGAAAATAATTCATACAATGCTGGGAAAATAACGGCTTTATTTTCTAAGAAAAAAAGCAAAGCAGCTCAAAATAAAATGGATGCGTTTCAGCCTGATTACATGTTAAAAGGTAAAGATGCAACGATTTATGTGAAAAAACAAACAAGAGATGGAAATCATAGCATTTATCATGCTTATGTGAATGATGATTATTCAAACAGGTATATTTACTATACGTTTGAACTAAAAAGCAATGAGCAGACAAACAGTACAAAACAGCAGTATTGGATAGAAAAAATTCTTCTAAATACACAGTTTCAAAAAAACTCAGCTGAATAATCAGCTGAGTTTTTTCGTAAGGAGTCATAATGCTTTTGCTTTTTTATGTAAACGGGTACAATATGAGTAAGGAGGCCTTTCTATGATTGAAAAACAAGCAGTTGGTGAAAAAGCAGCACAATTTGTTGAAGATGGAATGATTGTAGGACTAGGGACAGGTTCAACAGCTTATTATACAATTGTAAAACTAGGTGAACGAGTAAAAAATGGATTAAACATCAAAGCGGTTCCTACTTCTCAAAACACAGAAGAGCTGGCAAGGAAACTAGGTATTCCCATTGTTACCTTAGCGGATGTTGAATATATTGATATAGCAATTGACGGAGCGGATGAAGTGGATAGCGAGCTTTCTTTAATTAAAGGAGGAGGAGGCGCGCTGCTTCGAGAAAAAATGATTGCGTACGCAGCGAAGCGGTTTATCGTGATAGCGGATTCTAAGAAAATAGTTGAGACACTAGGAGCTTTTCCTCTTCCTGTTGAAGTTACACGTTTTGGCTGGGAAATGACGGCGAAGCATATTCGCAGTGCAGGCTGTGTACCGCAGCTTAGGCTTTTAGATGATCATACGCCGTTTATCACCGATAACGGAAATTACATTCTAGACTGCCATTTTTCTCAAATTGAAAATCCTGCTGAGTTGGAAAAACAGCTTACAATGATTCCAGGCGTAGTGGAAAGCGGATTGTTTGTAGGAATGACGGAGGAAGTCATTACCGTACAAAATGAGGATATTTATATCATAAAAAAATAGAAGCTTTGGCGTCTGGCCTAGGCTTCTATTTTTTAGTTGGAAAGAACGTTCCAATTTTTCTCTAATTGATATATGTATTGAGACGCATTCAGTACATTTGGATGAACGAAGGTATTAATCGTTTTTTGCGGACAAGCAGAGCCGTATAGTGAAAAAATGACGAGCTTGCTATGCTCAATTGGTGATACAACATGAGATAAACAGCGATAAGAAGGGTTTACCAAGCTTTTTACCATCTCATAGATATCTTCTTTGTCGTAAAAATCCACTTCAATTTCTGTTCTTACTAAATAGCGACTTTCAATGGCACTGCTTCTATAATAATTGTATCGCGCCCCTATAAAGTAGGACGGATCTGATGTTGAAACGTCCAAATTTGTATATGTTTGATCTTGCTTGCTTTTATAAAAAATAGAATCATGAGTATGCTTCATGAATTCTTGATAAGTTGTTCCATCTTCCCACAGGGCTAAAATACAAGCATCTGTTTCATCTTCCACGTTCCAACCCCCTAATTGGCCAATGAAACCATTTACGTGTGCAAGAGCAGCCCAATGCTGTTGCGTATACGAAAAAGATGCTTTTTTATCAGTCGGTATGCTGCATTTCACAATTTTTGTCAACATTCTCTCATCACCTCAATTAATTATTTCGATAAGTGCAAGAAAAATCCTTCTAAAAAGAGGAAAATGATAGACATATCCCTCATTTAAAAGCCATACATTTCAAATAGGACAATGTTAGGGAAAGAAGGGGAAATCAATGAAAGTTTTTCGTGCTAAAGCCTGTCAATCTCCTACGCGAAAAGGCTGGTCAATTATGTTTCAGCATCCGTTTAAAAAAGATGAAAGAGGAAGGTCGCACCCTTTTGTCAAACGGTTTATGCATACAGAGCAACACGATGAAATTGACATTCTTGTTGAAGAGATGAATGAACTGCTGAGGGTGCAGGATTTTTGGACAAGTACTGCAAAAGGAAGAGCAAAAGCAAGGTATGATGAACGAGTAGTTAATGCTTTTTATAATGATATTGAAAAAAGAACGAACGAACAAAATGACAGCGAGTATAAGTACGTTCATGTAATTGGAGAACAAGGGAGCGGCAAAACATCTTTAATCCGTCAGCTTCTTGGTATAAAAAAGGAATGTGGATTTCCAGGAATAGGCAGTAAAGGCACTTATTCTGTTACGTATAAGGTGAAGGATTCTCAAGACTATGAAGCTGTTGTCTCATTTTTTACGCGAAGTGAAGTGCAAAGAAAAGTAGAGACTATTCTATTAAAAAGCGCTGAAGTGTATGCTGAAGGAGGCACAGATTATGACTTGGTCTTTGAGTTATTACACGGAAATTCCTCTTTTAATCTACGCGCTCTTTTAGGAGATATCCCATACAAAGCCCGTTATTTTAATGATGATGTTCCCTTAAGAATGAGCGACGAAAATAGTTCATTCAAGCAATTTGTAGATGCAATTAAACGAGAAAGTGAAATGGTAAAAGACGTGGTTGACCAAGAAGGTAAAGATTTTGCAGAGGTATGGCACAAGCGGTTTGAATGTAGAAAGATTACCGAGCAAATGCTTCTGGCAATTGAATCACGGTTGAAAGAATACAAGGAAGGAACATGGGAAATAGGCGAAGATGACTGGCCAATATTCTGCCGTCTCACAGCAAAAGAATTGTCTTCCTTTGACTTATTAACAAATGAAGAGGAAGAAAGTAACGGACGCCTTATTTATCCATTGTTTCGTAGAATTGAAATTTCCGGCCCGTTTTCTTTTCAAAAAGGGATAGCGATTTGCGAGCATCCATATGTTGAATATACGAGCACAGTCCATGATTCTTTAAAAAAAGCAGCCTCTATTTTATACGTACATCATGCGCTTAAAGAATTAGATATTCAATTTCTTCAACGGCTTATCGTACATGGTCACGGTGCTAAAGTAAACGTTTGTGTTACACACGGAGAGTTGCTTACCTCTCCAAGCTGCCGTACGGACTATGCTAAAAAACATGCCATGGCTAAAATGATAGATCACGCGCTTAAAAGTGTTTCACCGCTCATGCAAAAGCAGCTTCACTATTACTTAACAGTAGGGAATACTTCTATTTTGGAACGTGTACATGAGGAAGCCAAAGAGAGTCATATCCTATATAAAGACTTAAGTGCAGCCTTAGTATCAGAAAGGAAAAAAAAGCAGCAAGAACTTCATCCTATTTATTTAAACTTAACTGTCTCCCAGGCTTTTTATGAAGCGGTGGAGTCATTGAACATTCCTTGTATGGACAGAGAAACGTGTTTAAACATTGCTTTAGGAGAGCATGAAGGACCGGTGCCAGTTATTGCGTCCGCCTTTATTTCATCTGTGTATGAGCATTTTTTAATTCAGCCGTCTGGGTGGTCGAGTACTTATCATTCCGTCACGGAACGACAGCAGGTTATTCAAGAATTAGCAGGGGAATTCGCAAGCGTTGTTTATTCATATTTCAACGAACAGTTACTTGAAAATTCTAGAAATGACTGGCTCGCTCTTTATAAAGAACCAGAAGACGATCAACGCTATAAATATAGCAGGATGATAGAAAGTGTGGTTCCTGCCAAAAACCATATCTATCAGCAGCAAATTCTTATGAGAACTGTTTATCAATTAATTAAGTATGTGATAGAAAAGAAAGACGGCGTAATGGTTCATTAAGGAGAGTCAATGGACAAAAAGAGGTGTATCAATAAAAAACAGAGCCTGGTTTCAGGCTCTATTAGCGTTTAGAAATAGCAGTTAAAGTATTGGGTCCGGCAACACCGTCAACTGCTAGCTTATTGTCTTTTTGAAACTTACGTACAGCAGCTTCTGTATTAGCACCGAAGATACCGTCCGTACCTTTTGTATTATAGCCAAGCGCCGTTAATTTCTTTTGAAGAGCTTGAACATTGCTGCCTTTGCTCCCTTTTTTAAGCGTTTGTTTTGTGTTAATTGTTGTATCTGCTGGTGGATTTGTTGGCTTTGGATTTGTCGGATTTGTTGGTGTCGGATTCGGATTCGTTCCTGAACTTCCTAAAGCTTTATATGTTGATGGACCAACAATGCCGTCAGCCGTTAAGCCGTGGTCTTTTTGGAACTTCCGAACAGCTGAATCTGTATTGGCACCGAAAACACCGTCCGTACCTTTTGTGTTATAGCCAAGCGAAGTTAGTTTCTGTTGAAGTTCTTTAACTGCATTTCCTTTACTGCCTTTCTTTAAAACAGTTCCTGTAGAAGGAGCCGGAGTGGAGCCTGAGTTTCCAGAAACGTTGTACCCGTTTGCTGCTGCAATGTCATTAAATGATTTAGAAGAAGTTGTAATCACTACTGGTGTACCGACGGTCACTTTATTAAATAACCATTCCACTTCTTCATCGTACATACGAACGCATCCGCTGCTTACATATTTGCCGATGGAAGCAGGATTATTATTTCCATGAATAGCATACGTCGTGCCGTATGTACCTCTAGCATTTAGACCTAGCCAGCGATTGCCAAGAGGATTTCTAGGATCGCCACCAGGAATGTTCCCTTTGTAATAAGGGCGATTGACGATTTTATTTACTACTTTGAAATGGCCTTCTGGTGTAAGAGACTGTGTACGTCCTGTTCCTACTGAAAACGTTCGGACAAGTGACCCATTCTGATAGTAAGCGAGCTTATTCGTCGCTTTGTTAATAACAATTAAATGAGATGGTGTTGAAGCAGCTTCTGTTCTTGGAACACCTACAAACAAGCAGGCTAGAGCTAAAATAGCCGCTATGAGTATGATTGTTGTTCTTGATATTCTATTTGCCATGTGCTGCGCCTCCTTAGGCTGCATTAATGAAAAACGTATAATGCTTTGTGCTGTGGTATAAATTCTTCACTAATAAAATAAAAGACGAATAGCTGCATCTTCTATACCTGTATGTATGCGCTTAATAAGAAAATCATTAAGTAGAAAGACTTTACTAGCGGGAATTTATAATAATAAGAATAACAAGGTTTTTCTTGATGTTTTGCATAACTTTACGAATACAAGTTTACCAATCTAGCGGATTTATATGTATATAAGCACCACACCCTTTCCAGTTCTTCATCTTTGTGTAAAGAAATGAAAGCGTTACATAGATTGTTTTGTAATCATATTGTAACATAGTTGTATTTTTTGTACCATAAAAAGACATAAAATAGTATAAAAATACTTTATATGGGTTTTATGTACAAAAAATCAAAAGTTCAAAAGAACAAAGATATTATTAGATATACGAAACTGGAAAAGAAGTATGCGTAGTTTTATGGAAAAAGATAAATATTCTTATTGGAATATAGGGAGGGGAGGAGTAAAAAAACTACTTGCAAAGAGACAAGTAGTTTTTAAACCGTTATTTTTGTGCATACATCACAACAAAATTAAAAAACTTATAAATACAATCTACCGTGCCGAACCCGCTAGCTGTTAACCAATTTAACTGATCATGTAAAGTTGCCATTTTATCTAACTTCGTACGTTCATAAGCAGCTTCAATCTGCTCATGAGTTAATCCGCTTGAAGCAATTCTTTCACTCCAGTCCTTTTTATATAACTCTTCAATAATAGAAGAATGGCCTAATACTTGATCCGCATTGATAAATATTCCGCCTGTATGCAGCAAGTCATAAATTTGCCCATACAGCTTTTTCTTTTGTTCGTCTTCTAAATGATGAATAGCAAGTGAAGAAATTACAATGTCAAATGAATGCTCAAATTTGTAGCTTGTTATATCTGATACGATAAATTCCATATGCTGTTCGTTTTTAAAGCGCTGCTTGGCTTTTTCAAGCATTTGGTCCGATACGTCAATGAGCGTGAAATGAGCATCTGGGTATTTTTCTTTGACAAAAGAAGAAAACAGCCCTGTGCCTGCTCCGATATCAAGTACGCGAAGCGGCTTTTTTGAAAAATCAAGAAGCGAAACGGGAATAGAATAAAAATCAAAAAAACAAGGAATTAGTTTGCGGCGCTGCTCATCATACTGAGAGGCATGGGCATTAAATTTTTCTTTGACATTATTTTTCATTTTTATAACTCCTTTATTTGGTAATATTGTTATATATATCGTATAGAAGTTTGATAGAAAAGAAAATAAACAAAAATGAGCAGTATTGATTCCAAAATGTTATCAATAGAGAGATGGAGAGAAGAAAATGGAGATTAAGTGGTTAAAAACATTCATCATAGCCGCTTCTTATGAAAATTTCAGGCAAGCGTCTGAAGATTTATTTTTAACACAGCCTGCTGTATCAAAGCATATTCAGCGGCTGCAGCAAGAGCTAGGCGCTGAGCTTTTCGAAAAAAAAGGTAAATATATAGCACTGACTGAGGCAGGAAGCTTTTTTTTGCCCCATGCGCAAGAAATGGTGAGGGCATATGAAGAAGGAATAGACAATTTTAATTTATGGAAGCAAGGATATAACCGAAAACTAACTATATCCGCTGCTCCTCAAATAGCAGCATCTGTTTTACCGAACTTAATCAAACAATTTGTAGAGCGTTATCCCCATATTGAAGTCACGGTTAATATCACAAATTCGTTTCAAGTGGGAAAAGATATCAGCGACAGAAAATCAGATATTGGATTAACAAGAATGCTTCCAGGTCAAGCAGACGTTTTTTGTGAGTTAATTCATAAAGAAAAAGCGGTCTTAGTTGCACCGTTTTCTGCAGAAGAACGTACGGAACAGGAACTGTTATCTTCCTACCGGCTGCTTACGAATAATCATCCCGTTTATTGGACAGCTCTGCTTCTTCAAATAAAAGCCTGTTATCCCCACATTCAGCTGCTTCCTGTGACGCAAGTAGAAATTACAAAGCGCTTTATCGAAGAAGGTCTAGGCGTATCTTATTTGCCATTTTCTATGGTGAAAGAGGAAGTTGAAAATCAAACGTTAAGCGTGATTTCACAGCAAAGAATTATCCGCCCTTCCTCAGATACGTATATCGTAACCAAAGGCGAAACAGAAGAAATAAAGCGGTTCAAGCAATTTATAGCTGAGACCTTAACAGAAAAGAGCTGAAGTGATACCATAAAAAGGAAGGGAGGGTGATGATGTAAACATTGGTAATACTAGTAGCAGCAGCGGTCTTAGTAGATTTTACTTTAAGAAAAGTGCTTGATATACCTCGCGGAAAATTTTGGGGCAAATATGAGTATGAAAGTCTAATTTTAGGGCGATGGGATAAATATGTAACGATAGCTTTTCTTCTATTAGCCAGCGGAATTGTAGAGCAAAAAGAGCTTTACCTAAGGCAAAGCTCTTTTTACATTATTTAAAAATATGATCAATGTCTTTAATTTCGGAAGAAGTAAGCTGAACATCTAATGTTTTTAAATTATCTAGTACTTGATCAGCGCGTTTTGCCCCTGGAATTAATACATCAATTGAATCGCGCGTTAAGTACCAAGCCAGAACAAGGTGAGCTACTTCTACGCCTTTTGCGTTAGAGATTTGACGAAGACGCTCTACCTTTTCTAGGTTTTGCTGAAATGCTTCCCCGATAAAATGAGGCATATCTTCTCGCAAGTCATTAAACTTTGTATTTTTATCGTATTTCCCAGCAAGTAAACCAGCAGCTAGCGGGAAGTACGGAATAAATGAAATTTGGTTTGCAGCCGTATAAGGTAAAATATCGTTTTCTGCTTCCCGTTGGATTAAGTTATATTGGCCTTGTACCACGTCTACATAACCATCTTTATTTGCTTCTTTTAACTGATCTAATGTGAAGTTTGATACGCCAATAGAACGGATTTTTCCTTCATCTTTTAATTCTTTTAACGCACCGACCGCTTCGTCTTTTGGTGTGTTTTTATCTGGAAAGTGAATATAATATAAATCGATATAATCTGTTTGAAGGCGTTTTAAGCTATCTTCAACGGACTGTTTTAAAAACGCAGGAGAATTGTCTAGAAGTACCTCATCTCCAACAATTTTATGTGCCCCTTTTGTGGCGATAACCGCTTCTTTACGATTTCCACGCTCTTTTAGTACTTCACCAATTAACTCTTCAGAACGCTTTGGACCATAAATGAACGCCGTATCAAGTAGGTTTATACCTTTATCTAGCGCTTTATGAACAAGGTCTTTGCCAACTTCCTCGTTTAGGTTAGGATATAAGTTATGTCCTCCTACAGCGTTTGTTCCAAGTCCAATAGGGTTAACATATAATTCGGATTTTCCAATCTGCACTTTTTCTGCCATGTCTAACGTCCATCTCCTTTTTTATATCTTCTTTTTTACTATAGCAAAATATGCCATAAAGCAAAAATAGTACGCTCATATTAAAAACAGCCTTAAAGAAAAGTATGTGAACTAGAATTTATATGGATAACGGTTAGGTTCTGTAGAGCTCTATTTTCAATAGCAGAAATAAAAAAAGAACCTCTTTTAAATAAGAGATTCTCTTTTAGTCATGGTAATATGATAACTTTTTGACAGCTGAAATGTTTCAGCGAGCTGCCTGCTTCCTTGTGCTCCTTGTTCGCGCACATAGTCTAATTCGCTTGTTGTGAGCAATTTCATGCTAATCAGTTTGATAGATTCATAGGGTAAAGAGAGGCTAGCTGAAACAGAAGGGGATTGAACGCCCAGTAATACACCAATTTCTCCGTTTTTATTTACAAAATGAGACGGTACGTCCAAATCAGTAAATTCAATTGAAAGAACATCATGCTTCATGAATAGTTCTAGCATATTAGGATGAGCAGCAGCATTTTGACTCATTTGATAAAGAAGGTCAAATGCCCAGTGATCCTGGATATCAGATAAAGGCCCGCGAAGAAATTCATCATCACATTCGATATAGAATTCTAATCCTTTTCCTTGCTTTCTGCTCTTTTCTTCAGAGGATTGAAACGGATCGGACAAGCCGTCGCTTGCTAGAATAACCGTCTCTGTTTTTTGAACACGAATAAATGTTTGACGTCCAGATGGCCAAGCAGGTCCGCCAAAAAACATGGGATTCAACAAATGAGTTAATACGTCTCCGTCTACATGTCCAATTGTGTTCCAGTAGTCTTTTCTTTTGGAGATGGATTCCTCAAGAACACGCTCTACTTCTTTTTCCTGTTTCTTTTGTTTCCACTTTGAAAATAATGACAAGTATCCAACACCTCTTTGCGACTTCATAGTACCCAATATATACCTCATTTAGGGAGTTCGTAAACCACTATTAGCGTATAAAAGTAAATTATCCCTTTAAATTGTAAAAATTACAAATTTTCCTTAGGGAGATCATAGTATTTTGTCATTTAATTCAAAAATAAATGTATGAAGAATGCCATGAGTAAAGACATAATGGAAGGAATTTGGAAAGGCGGAAGGCGGAAAAACTAAGAACATGAATGAAGAGATGGCGCTCAACCGGGGATGAATTCAAGAAAAGAAGTTTAAAGCGTTTGAAAATTGCAAAACTTACGGGGCAAGATATGCTGTTCTTGATACAGTGGGCCGAAAATAATATAGCATAGTTGCTAGTCTATTTTTCTTTTGCTCTTTTAATAAATAGAAAGAACAAAGTAATCAAGATGAAATAGTTTATCGGATTTTTGAAGGTATTCTCGCCTAAAGCAAGCTGTAATAAAATCCATAAGGCAAATATAATTAATATAGCAGGTATAATAAGCGGGTTCATTGTTAGCTCCTTTCAATTATTACATATAAAAATAGCGGAATGCTCCCCAATAGAATGGGGAGTGTTTATTATTCATTTAGCCTTTTTTATTGTTTCCGCTGCATATCCTTCCTAATAAATCAGTTGAAAAATCAAATAAGCCACATACACGGCTTGAGCGAAAAATAAAAAACCCCAAAAGCGTGCTGAAAGGTTGGTAAGCTGCTTTAAACTCGTAGCGTCACCTGCATCGTTTGGGTATTTGATGCTTAACGCAAAAATAATAAACGCAGAAAATAGAGATTCTACAAGTAACAGCGCCCCAACAAACATCATGCTATAGCGCATAAGCTGTGGATCTTGCAAATAATAAATGCCTCCGAGGATTAAACCGATAGAAAATAGCCATACAATTCCGTATCCATTGCGTACCCAAAGCAGTAAATTGATTATAACAATAATCCCTAACCCATAAAAAAGCCAGTCGTAGTGATGGTGAACGAGCAGGTAGAAAAATAAATAAGCCATTGCCGAGCTGAACGGGTAGCCGGCTAAGGCAATAATGACGCGTGGCAGCCATCCTCGAGATCCTGCGTAGGTGGCAGTCACGGCTACACCTTCATTGTTTGTATAAAGCTCAATTCGATTGACGCCTTTTCCGACAATAAGCCCCATTAACGCGTGGCCATCTTCATGAAACATCGTATTTAAATTTGAAAAATAGCGTCCAATATGCCGAAGCAGTGCATTAACGCTAGGAGCAAATGAACCTATAAATGGAATACCTCTTGTTAGCACAAAAGCTAATAAAATAAATAAGAAAAGCGTAGTAGATTGTTCCATCGCGATAGTCCTTTTCGTAAAATGATATGTTTCTACTTTACTTGCAAACGTTCTAAAAGGGAAATAAAAAGGCCAGTTTCTCTATAAAAACAGAAGCTGAGAAATTTACATAATATTAATGTTAACAGACCTGACACATTCATTGACCAACTTATTCCAAATTTTATATTCTAAACAGATATAAGAAACGAGGAGATGGTTGAATGAAAGATACGTGGAACGCATTTGTAAACAGTGATCTTTACGTACCTCCAACAGGAAGGGGAATGTTAAATAACCTGAGTTTTGCGTTAAAAGACGTATTTGATGTACAAGGACATAGATCAAGTGCAGGAAATCCGGATTGGCTTGCCACGCATCAGCCTGCAAGCAAACATGCAGATGTAGTAGCTGCTCTTTTAAAAGAAGGGGCTGCACTAAAGGGAGTTACGCACACTGACGAGCTTATGTACGGACTAAATGGAGAAAATGCGCATTACGGAACGCCGATTAATCCAAAAAGTGCAAATAGAATTCCGGGAGGTTCTTCGAGTGGATCAGCAGTTGCTGTGGCAGCAGGAATGGCTGATTTTGCGATTGGAACTGATACAGGAGGATCGATTCGAATTCCATCAAGCTACTGCGGTATTTTTGGATATCGTCCTTCTCACGGACGCATTTCTACAAACGGTCTCATCCCACTTGCCCCAAGCTTTGATACAGTCGGTGTAATGGCTAGAGACGGCCACACTCTGCAAAAAGTTGGATCGATTCTATTGAACTCAACGCCGCGTGCTAGCGGGTTTAAGCGACTGTATGTCCCAACCGACGTGATGGAGCTTGGAGATGAACAAAGCATGCAAGCTCTTGTATCATCTATTAAGCACGTAATGAAGTCTTTCTCTACTACAGAAGAAATAGCAATCGCCCCTCAGGGTTTTTCTACATATATGGAAACCTTCCGCTTGCTGCAAGGAAAAGAAATTTGGCAAACGCACGGGGAATGGATTCAAAAAGAAAATCCAACGTTTGGAGACGACATTGGAAGCCGCTTTCGATGGGCTAGCACTCTTACATTATTAAATATGAATTATATAGAAGAAAAGCGTCGTGAACTTCGTTATTTTATGTACTCACAGCTTGGAGAAGAAGGAATATTAGTACTTCCTACAGCTCCAGGGCCCGCGCCTGTAAAAGATGCAAAAGGTCCAGAGTTAGAAAACAGAAGATTGCGAACGCTTCAAATGACATGTATTGCCGGACTAAGCGGTCTTCCGCAAATTACGATACCTGCAGCAGAACTAGACGGTTTGCCAATTGGCCTATCTTTTATTGCAGGATACAACCAAGACGAGAGATTATTAAATTGGGTAAAAGAAAACAGTGATCATATCATTCAAGCATCGGTAAGGAGCGTATCATGAAGTTAGTAAATATAATAGAGCAAGGGAAAGAGCAAGCAGCCATTTTAGAAAATGACAGCATTATGCTTATAGAAGATATTAATACTAAATATTTAACAAACTGGTCTACAACAATTTGGGATCTTATTCAATATAAAGAACTGCGTCACCTTGAAACATGGTATGCTCATAATAAATTTGGTATGAACGGCTCTTTTCCAGTACGTCACTTGCAGGACAGAAAACAAGCTCCTATTATCAGTAATCCTTCCAAATTATTAGGCATTGGATTTAATTATGCGGCTTCCGAAGAAAAAGTAAAGGACTACGATCGTGCCATTGATCCAGTTAGTTTTTTAAAGCCCGCAACCGCCATTATTGGACCGGATCAAAGCATTCGTATTCCAAAGCAGTCCTACAAAACAACGGCCGAAGCTGAACTGGCGGTGATCATTGGCGAAACGTGTAAGGATATAGAGCCAGATGAAGCAATGAACGTAATTGCTGGTTATACGTCAGCAATTGACGTAACCGCAGCCGATATTCACGCGGCGAATCATCGCTACTTAATGCGAGCGAAAAGCTTTGACACATTTTGCAGCATAGGCTCAGAATTTATAACAAAAGAAAGTATATCAAATGTGAAAGCACTCCAAGTGCGCACATTGATAAATGGAAACGTGCAGCATGAAAATACAGTGTCTAATATGATTTACGATATCGCATACTGTGTTTCATTTTTCTCAAAAGTCATGACGCTGCATCCGGGTGATATCATCCTAACAGGAACGCCGGGACCAGCTCTTATTGAAGACGGGGACTGTATTGAATGTCATATTAAAGGGATGCTTCCATTAAAGAATAAAGTGAAAGATATGAAGAAAGTGCCTCAGCAAATATAAAAAGCAAACCCGTTGCGCACACGCACGGGTTTTTAGATAGAAATAAACATCTTCACACTCAGTTCACAATTAGTAGATATACTAATTAAAAGATAGCAATTGTGTTACCATATACTGAAAAATGAAATATTTACAAATGGAAAAGAAACGGGTACGATAACTGTAGCGAAACTTAATAAAAAGGAGCTGACTGACAGTATGATCTTAGTCATCGGAGGAGCAGGCTATATCGGAAGCCACCTAGTAAAAGAATTAGTGAAAACAAATGAAGTTGTGGTACTTGATAATCTATCAACCGGTCATCGCTGGGCAATCGATGAGAAAGCGGTATTCGTAGAAGGAAATCTAGGTAATGAGAAAATTTTAGAAAGCGTATTCACAAATCATAAAATTGATGCTGTTATGCATTTTGCTGCTAACAGTTTAGTAGGAGAGTCAGTAACAGATCCTCTTAAATATTATCAAAACAACGTATCTGCGACGCTAACACTTTTACAAACAATGATGAAGCATAATGTGAAAAGGTTTATTTTTTCATCTACTGCTGCTACATATGGTATTCCTTCTGTAGATATCATCACAGAAGATACGGCAACAAACCCAATTAATCCATACGGACGTTCAAAGTTAATGATTGAACAGATTTTAGCTGACTTTGCAAATGCTTATGATATGGAATATGTTGTACTTCGTTACTTCAATGCAGCGGGTGCTTACGAGACAGCGGAAATTGGCGAGTGCCATGATCCTGAAACACACTTGATTCCAATCATTCTTCAGCACCTGCTTGGTGAACGTGAAAATATCTCTGTATTCGGCTCAGACTATGATACTGCAGATGGAACGTGCATTCGTGACTACATTCACGTAACGGACCTAGCAAATGCTCATATCTCAGCGCTTCAAGCACTGTTAGACGGTTCGAAGAAAACAGCAACGTACAACCTTGGAAACGGCCTTGGCTATTCTGTAAAAGAAGTGATCGAAACGTGTGAAAAAGTAACGGGTAAAAAAGCGAATGTCGTAATGGCAGACCGTCGTGCTGGAGACCCAGCACGCCTAGTCGCATCTTCTGATAAAATTCACGCAGAATTAGGCTGGAAAGCGGAAATTTCATTAGAAAAAATCATTGCATCAGCTTGGAACTGGCATCAAAACAGCGCCAAAGTAACAAGTTAATAAAAAAAGCCTCTTTTCTCTTTGAAAGAGGCTTTTTTTATTACGATTAAGCTGATTTATGTTCTAAATAATCATTTTTAAAATCCAGTGGTTTAGCCCATGGAAAAGCCTTCTTCTTTGCGGACATTTTCCCTAAACAAGCACGACTTTTGTTCTTTTCCATATGATGTAGGTAAATATACCATTCACAACTGTCCCCGTTTATAAAATAGTTTGCAAGGAGGTTATGATATGTATTACTGTGTAAGATGCTCCAAATTTCATGACGAACAGGAAAAAGAAAACATCTTTCAAAATGGTTTTTACATTGATCCCTATTTGCTTCAAAAAGTTCATCTGGGCATGTGCGTGCACAAATCGCCCTCAATCAAACAAATGAGAGCCGTAGAACGATTCGAAAAGAAAAAGATGTAGAATCCACGTTCACCAATAAGAAGCTAGATCTAACCAGGTCTAGTTTTTTCAGTGGATAACAGCTTTCTTCAGCTATCTTTCATGTAATATTAAGAGAAATTTAAGACAAGCCCACTATACTAGTTGGTAGGCGTATACATAGGATATGATACGTTAAGAAATTGAAACAGCAGTCCGTTTTATAAACTAGAAAGGAGGGTGTCAGATGATTTCTGAAAAACGATCTCTTTTGTTGAAAGAACAAGCAAAGCTTCTCGCATTAAAAGAATATAAAGGCATTGTAAAGTCCGTATCGCTGAGTAAAATAGTCACTCCTCCCATTTATATAGTAGACATCCTTACATTAAACGGAGAAGAGCATAAAGTAAAAATTAACGCGCAAACCGGAAGTATTGTTAAGGAGAAAATGATCCCTTTAACTAAAAGCTGTGCAAAAGCATACGCGTTAAGACAGCATAAAGGCATTATCGAATCGATTGTTCTCACTAACAAGCAATATGAAATTTTGATTCTTGGACTTGATGGAAAAAGCCACAGCGTTAAGATTGACGCTGAGGTTGATGTGCTAGCGCAAGAAGAGCGAAGCGTTCAGTAAATGCCCTATATTATGTAATCAACCTCACTTTGTTGAAAGTGGGGTTTTCTTTATTTGGAGAAACCATTAATAAAGGTAACAATAAAAAAAAGAAACAATTCTTTATTTAACGGAAATATTACTCATTATGTCTCCATTCAAAATGATATTACAGAACAAAAAGCGCTAGAGAATAAGCTTCATTTTGAAGCGACCCATGATAGTTTAACAGGGCTTCCTAACCGGGCAATGCTGTTAAACGAGTTAAACAAAGTGATTGAAAAAAAGCAGCGGAAAAGCGATGATTTTATTACGCTTTTGTTTCTCGACTGTGATAATTTTAAGCAGATTAACGATGAATATGGCCATCATATAGGAGACGAATTTCTAAAAGCGTATACGAAGAGATTAAAAAGCTGTGTGCGGAAAGACGATCGTATTTACCGTTTGGGCGGGGACGAGTTTATCCTTATTATAAACGCAACAAAAGGACGAGAAATTGAACAAATTGCTAGGCGAATTCATACGTCTCTTCAGCAATCTTGGAATGTACGCGGCTGTTGTTTGCGTACAACACCTACTATTGGCGTGTCTATTTATCCAAAGGACGAGGAATCGGCTACTTCATTATTAAAAAATGCAGATAATGCGTTATACAAAGGGAAAAGAGAAGGGGAAAATAATTATATTCTTTATCAAACATAAAAAAAGCCTCACTAGAGGCTTTTTTATTTTATCCATGTTTTTGCCCACTTACTGACGGGCCCTAAGATCATACCAAGCTCTGATCCTTTTTTGGTTAAAATATATTCGATACGAACCGGACGTTCAGGAATAACGTGCCGGATTACAATTCCTTCTTCTTCTAGCTCTTTCATTCGTTCCGTTAACATTCGTTTACTTAAAGAAGGAATGCTGCTGTGAATTTCACTAAAGCGTTTGGGCCCGCTCATAAGGACATAAATAATTAATCCATTCCACCTTTTCCCAATTATATCAAATGTTTTCCACACTTTTGGACATAACTCATCAAAATCATTCATTGATTTCACCTACTTTATCGTATATAGGATATTAAAAGTAACCCATTTAATGTTTATTATATACTAACATTTGGATAATGAAAAGGCTATCTTTTTTTATTTTCAAAACTTTCAGTAGCTTGAAAACGCTGTATTGTAAAGAATTTTAAAAAAGTCACAAAATCGACATATTATTGTTGACGTATCAAAAAAAAAGGTCTAAGATTGGTTACATAAAGTTACCTAGTTAAATAAAAGGTACTTTAAATTTACAATTACATCAAGAGTTTGAGAAAGAAGGTTAGTATCAAATGGATATCCTTTTGGCTATTCTTCCTGCGATTTTCTGGGGAAGTATTGTCCTGTTCAACGTTAAATTGGGCGGAGGTCCTTACAGTCAAACGCTTGGAACTACAATTGGTGCGCTGATCTTTTCGGCCGTTATTTATTTCGTAGTTCATCCAGTATTGACACCGCTTATTTTTATTGTCGGAATCGTTTCAGGGTTATTTTGGGCAGTTGGGCAAAGTAATCAGTTGAAAACGATTGATTATATTGGTGTTTCAAAAACCATGCCAATTTCAACCGGTATGCAACTTGTGACAACATCACTATTTGGTGTTATCGTGTTTCACGAGTGGTCAACAACAACAACCGTTATTTTAGGTGTGTTAGCTCTTATCTTTATTGTTATTGGTATTGTGTTAACATCACTAGAAAGCGAAAAAAATGCAGAGCAATCTGGACAATTTAAAAAAGGGATTGTTACCCTTATTATTTCAACAATTGGATACTTAGTGTATGTAGTTGTCGCTCGTTTATTTAATGTAGACGGATGGTCGGCACTATTCCCACAAGCCATTGGTATGTTAATTGGTGGACTTATACTTACTTATAAACACAAACCGTTTAATAAATACGCAATTCGCAACATTATTCCAGGGCTGATTTGGGCAGCTGGTAATATGTTCTTATTTATCTCTCAACCTAAAGTAGGGGTTGCAACAAGTTTCTCATTATCACAAATGGGAATTGTTATTTCAACGCTTGGCGGTATCTTCTTATTAGGAGAAGAGAAAACAAAACGTCAGCTTATTTCGATTACGATTGGTATTGTGCTCATCATTTTAGGTGGCGTATTCCTCGGAATGGCTAAAAGTTAACGTTTACGTAAAAGTCAATGATAGTATGTATGAATAAATGAAAACATTAGGAGGATTTTATTATGTATACAGATTTAAAAGATAAAGTAGTTGTAATCACAGGCGGATCAACTGGTTTAGGTCGCGCAATGGCTGTTCGTTTCGGCCAAGAAGAAGCAAAAGTGGTTATTAACTATTACAACAATGAAGAAGAAGCTTTAGAAGCGAAAAAAGAAGTAGAAGAAGCAGGCGGACAAGCAATTATCGTTCAAGGCGACGTAACAAAAGAAGAAGACGTTGTAAATCTTGTTCAAACAGCCATTAAAGAATTTGGTACATTAGACGTAATGATTAACAACGCTGGTGTTGAAAACCCAGTTCCTTCTCATGAGTTATCTCTAGATAACTGGAATAAAGTTATTGATACAAACTTAACAGGTGCATTCTTAGGAAGCCGTGAAGCAATCAAATATTTTGTTGAAAACGACATTAAAGGAAACGTTATTAACATGTCTAGTGTTCACGAAATGATTCCTTGGCCATTATTTGTTCACTATGCAGCAAGTAAAGGCGGTATGAAACTAATGACGGAAACATTGGCTCTTGAATATGCGCCAAAAGGTATCCGCGTAAATAACATTGGACCAGGTGCGATGAATACACCAATCAACGCTGAAAAATTTGCAGACCCTGTACAACGTGCAGACGTAGAAAGCATGATTCCAATGGGTTACATCGGTAAACCAGAAGAAGTAGCAGCAGTTGCAGCATTCTTAGCATCATCACAAGCAAGTTATGTAACAGGTATTACGTTGTTTGCTGATGGCGGTATGACGAAGTACCCTTCTTTCCAAGCAGGAAGAGGCTAATAGTTTTTAATCGATGTAGAAAAAAGAGACATGGCAAAAAGCGCCATGTCTCTTTTTTCTATACCTAGGAGAATTTCACCCCCCTTTCGGGATTGGTGAAATTCTCCTAGGTAAAAGCTTTTAAGACCTTTTTAGGAAGATTCAAGGGAGCTTTTTTGTGCCTCCCTTATAAGTTTATGGTATTAGCCAGCCATTTTTTTGTTAGATGATGGCTGGTTTTTGTCTTTTAGCTTGCTGAAGATAAAGGCAAGAATCGAGCCTGAGATGTTGTGCCAGACGCTGAAGATGGCGCTTGGGACAGCAGCTAGCGGCGAGAAGTGTGTAGAAGCAATGGTGACGCCCAGCCCTGAGTTTTGCATACCAACTTCCATCGCTACTGCTTTTTGTTTGGCTAGATCCATTCCGCACAAGCGGGCAAAGAAGAAGCCGATTGTGAAACCAAGAACGTTGTGAAGCACAACTACGGCAAAAATGATACCGCCAGTTTTAGCAAGCTGTGCTTGGCTTCCTGCCACGACGGCAGATACAATCATGACAATCGCGACTACTGAAACAAGTGGAAGAGCTTTGGAACTTGCCTCTGCGGCTTTTCCGAAAAATTTTTTAATCGTAAATCCAAGAGCAAGTGGAATGATGACAACTTGTATAATCGAAATAATAAGAGACATGATATCAATATCGACCCACTTGCTTGCAAATAATAAAATGAGAAGCGGTGTAACAATTGGTGCTAAAATGGTTGAAACAGAAGCGATTGCAACCGCGAGCGCAACGTTTCCTCGAGCTAAAAAGACCATTACATTTGATGATGTACCGCTTGGACAACAGCCTACTAAAATAACGCCCACCGCTATTTCTTTTGGTAAATGTAAGCCAATCGCCAAACCGAATGCGAGAAGCGGCATAATGATAAAATGTCCCACCACACCTAGTGCTACTTCTTTCGGTCTTCGAAATACTTCACTGAAATCAGATGCTGACAGCGTTAATCCCATTCCGAACATGACAATTCCTAAGAGTGGAACAATGTACTTTCCAATCCATACAAAGTGCTCTGGGAATGAATAAGCAATAACGGAAATTAAAATAACCCAAAGTGTAAATGTTTTTCCTGCAAATGTACTGATTTTCTCTATTGTTTTCATCTGTACGATACCTCCTGCGAACTATAGGAAGAAATTATACTATTTATTCAGAAAAATTAAAATAGTATTTTTGTAAAATAGTACAGAATATTTTATCTTTTGGATATTATTTCAGTTTAAATGCAAGCATTCCTTCATTGAATGTGCAGAATATGTGGTAATATAAAGAAGTTAGTTTTAGAAAGTCGGAGGAGTTTAGTCATGAAATTTATCTATATTTTGTCTGTCCTTCCGTTCGTAGGCATATTAGGGTTTCTTCCTTTTGTTAATCGAGTGACTCCGTTTGTTCTCGGTATGCCGTTCAATATGTTTTGGATGGTGATATGGGTGGTGCTTACGTCCATTATTTTAGGGGTTATGTATAAGTTTGATCCCAGAAATCGGGAAGGGGAAGAAGAATGAATAGTGCACTTATTATTATTTTACTATTTTTAGTGGTAGCTATTTTTCTTGGCATACGATCAACCAAAGGCAGGGATATGAACTTGGAGCAGTGGACGGTAGGAGGACGCGGTTTCGGGGCTATTTTAGTGTTTGTGCTGATGGCCGGAGAAATCTACACAACGTTTTCGTTTCTAGGTGGAAGCGGATGGGCTTATGGAAAAGGAGCTCCTGCACTTTATGTATTAATTTATATTAGCTTATCGTATGTTTTATCATACTGGCTTCTTCCGGTTATTTGGAAGTATGCAAGAGATCATAAGCTTGTCTCGCAGCCGGATTTTTTTGTAAGCAAATATAAAAGCCCTTATCTTGGTGTGCTTGTAGCTGCTGTAGGAGTGATTGCCGTCATTCCTGTTATTGTTGTGCAGTTAAAAGGATTGGGAATTATTGTATCACAAGCATCATACGGCGCCATTTCGATGCCGGCAGCCATTTGGATGGGAGCCATCAGTTTAACGCTGTATGTTATGATATCCGGCATTCATGGTTCTGCATGGACGGCTGTTATTAAAGATATTATGATGCTTGTTGTCCTTGGGTTTTTAGGCATTTATTTGCCTTTTCATTATTACGGAGGATACGGTCCGATGTTTGAGGCTGTGAATGCAGCGAAGCCAGGGTTTTTAAAGTTTCCTGAGCAAGGCCTAAGCGTCTCGTGGTTTATTTCGACTGTTATTTTACTAGTCCTTGGTTTTTATATGTGGCCGCAAGTGTTTAGCTCAAGCTATACAGCAAAAAATGCAAAGGTATTTCGTAAAAATGCAATCATTAGCCCTCTTTACACGCTGATGCTGTTGTTTGTATTTTTTGTGGGATTTGCAGCTATTTTAAAAGTTCCTGGTTTAAGCGGAGGAGACGTGGATCTTGCGCTATTACGTATCTCAATTCAGACGTTTGATCCTTGGTTTATTGGAATTATTGGAGGCGCTGGTTTACTGACGGCGCTTGTGCCGGGGTCGATGTTGTTAATGAGTGCATCAACGCTGCTGGCTAAAAATATTTACAAACCGTTTGCACCTCAAGCAAGCGAAGCGCGTATTGCCGTTTTAGCGAAAAGCTTTGTACCAATCGTGGCGCTCATTTCCGTTTACTTTACACTAAACGGGGGAACGACGCTGTCAACAATTATTTTAATGGGCTATAGTCTAATGACACAGCTGTTTCCATCACTGATTTTCAGTTTAAAGAAAAACAACTTTGTAACGAAACAAGGAGCAGCGTGGGGGATTATTGTGGGCATTATCGTAGTCGCCTATATTACAATCAGCGGATCTACTATTGGTACGTTATTTCCGTCACTGCCTCAGCAAATGAAGGATATCAATGTCGGATTTATTGCGCTGCTTGTCAACTTTATAGTGATGTGGGCAGTCAGTATGCTCACGCAAAAAAACAGCGTTTCTACATAAGAAACGCTGGTTTTTCTGATTAAACAATAAAGAGCCAAAGGAATATAATCATCCTTTGGCTCTTTATGTGGCTTTTAACCGATAATTTGTAAAGTTTCCTACATCAACTGATTTACGCTAAAGCGGGAACTCGGTCGTTATAGTAAATAACTTCCGATAGGATCTTACACCCTTTAATCTCCTGAAATGTCTTTTTCGCCTCTACCTCTGATTCAAATTCAAACATAGTCGGACTTTGGTTTTTCGAGTAAACGGTAATGATCCACATTGTAAAATAAGCTCCCCCTATAAATAATAGTTTTCCTTTTTAATGTAGCTATCAGGTGATGTAATAATAATTAAATAGTTGTGATACAGCCTCACATTTTAAAAGGTACTTCTACTATACAACAAAAATTGCAAAATAAAACAAGAAAATCTAAAAAACTACAGAGAATAATGAAAGAGAATAAATAACCATTTATATATGGACTATATTTATAAATGGAGGTAGGAATGTAAAAAAATATAGGGAAGAGCGATTGTCTTTTAGATTGCTAAATTATATACTTATGTTCAAAAAGTGCAGGAAGTGAATAATGAAAGTTGATACGGTAGTAAAAAAAGATGTTTTACTCATTTTGGTGATGATAGTAGTTGTGCCGCTAGCAGGAGAGCTTAAATATTATCCTTTTCACGATACGTATAGAGTTAGTTTTGCTGTGCCTATTTTTTTCTTTTCACTGCTGCTTTTAAGAAAGGTATCTCCCGTTATCCCGGGTATTTTAGTTGCGGGTGCTATAGTAGGCTTTCGAATGTGCCTTGATTGGTATAACTACGAATCATTTGATTTTCTTCATTCTTTGCAGATTCGGTGTTCAGCAGGAATTTATTATCTCGTGTATGCGATCGCTTTTTCTTGGTTTAAAATTAACGATTTCCATTCAAAACCATGGATTATTGGTATATGGAGCATCATAATCGAAACGGTTTCAGGCGGTATGGAATTGTTTTTCATGTACGTGACGGTTCATCATCACATTGTGTTTCCGGAGTTTATGCAAATTTTTATTGTAGGCGTCTTTCGAAGTTTCTTTGTTTTATGCCTATTTAGCATGATCAAACTCTACGAAGGGCAGCTGCGAGAACGACAAATCTCTCAAAAAAATGATCAGCTGCTTGTTGTGCTTTCAAATTTATATGAAGAATCGATCCATTTGAAAAAAACGCTGCAAGACGCTGAGCGGATTACGAAAAAGTCGTATGATTTATATGAAGAATTACACGAAGCAGATATAAATGAGCTTACTTCGCTGCATGAATTTAGCCAAAAAGCATTACAAATTGCAGGAGAAGTACATGATATTAAAAAAGACAACCAGCGGATATCAGCAGGCTTGTCTAAGGTTATTACAAAAGAGGAATTTTCTGAGTATATGGAAATCGAAAGTCTGCTTCAAATCGTCATGCGCAGCAATGAAAAATATGCGGCGCTGTTAACGAAAGATATTCATTTTTCATGTTCGATTCTAGGAGAGCACCCTCGCTATCACGTATACTTGTTTTTATCATTAATTAATAATCTAGTAACGAACGCAGTCGAAGCGATTGAAAAAGAAGGAACGATTATTATCGAAGTATGTCGAGAAGAAGACCGCATTTTACTGTATGTGAGAGATAGCGGTCCCGGTGTGAAAAAAAGGCATGAACGTCTTATTTTTAAAGCGGGATTTACATCCAAATACGCAAAGGACGGGACGCCTTCTACAGGACTTGGGCTTGTCTACGTTAAGCAAATGACCGAGCAGCTGGGCGGAAGTATTCAGTTTATTAATCTGTCTCCAAGCCCCGGTGTTCAATTTACTATAGATTTACCTATTTCTACGTTAATGGGGGATAAGGACTAATATGCGATTTTATATCATAGATGATGACGAAGTCTTTCGTTCAATGTTAGCTGAAATTATTGAAGATAATGATCTTGGGGAGATTATAGGAGAAGCAGAAGATGGAATTGTCTTAAATGATCAATTTTCTCTGTTGCAGCAGATCGATATTTTATTTATTGATTTGTTAATGCCGATTCAAGACGGAATCGAAACCGTACGCAAAATAAAGGATATCTTTAAAGGGAAAATCATCATGATGTCACAAGTAGAAACGAAAGATTTGATTGGAAAAGCCTACTCACTTGGCATTGAATACTATATCACCAAGCCGCTCAATCGTATGGAAGTGCTAATGGTCATTCAGAAAGTAATTGAGCGAATTCATGTTCAACAATCCATGGAGAAGATTCAGGAATCGTTAAATACCGTACTTAATGTAGGCAACCAGCAAAAGACGCCTTCTTTCGGTAAAAAGGAAAGCGACCCGGCAGAAGCCTGCAGGTTTCTATTAAGAGAACTTGGTATTTTAGGAGAAAGTGGAAGTAAGGATTTGATTGAAATCATTAATTACTTGCATCAAACGGAAAAAAGCACGATGTACGAACAGCATTTTCCTTCCCTTAAAGAAATCTTTGAAAAAATTACTGTGAAGAAGCTTGGTTCATCTTTTTCAGAAGACGCGCTGCAAAAAGAAATGAAGGCAGCCGAACAGCGAGTAAGAAGAGCCATTTATCAGTCGTTAAACCATTTGACCTCTCTTGGAATGGTGGACTTCTTTAATCCAAAATTTGAAAATTACGCGTCTAAGTTTTTCGATTTTTCAATGGTGCATCAGCGCATGAGAGATATAGAAAAAGGCACGGGGAAAAGCAGTACTCCGAGTCGCATAAATGTAAAAAAATTTATCCAAATGCTATATTATGAAGTCAAACAAGCGCTGTAGTAAAAAAACTACAGCGTTTTCATTTTGTAATTTTCTAAAAACTTTTGTTAGTTTCAGTAGGTTTTTGTTAGATTTTGTGATGTCTGTGATAATGTAATCTTATGAATAAAAGAACTATGTAATAAACAGTTCTTAATGGAATTGTATCTGTTGAATACATTAAGCGCAAATAAACAGCTTCGAGCTGTTAGAAAAAGAAGGAAGGTGCAAAGATATGTTCAAAAAGCTTGGATTAGCAGGACAGATTTTAATTGGTTTGATTGCAGGTATTATTGTAGGGGCCGTTTTTTATGGAAATCCTAAAGCAGTTGAAGTGCTGCAGCCAATTGGAGACGTATTTATTCATTTAATTAAAATGATTGTGGTGCCGATTGTTATTTCTAGTATCATTGTGGGCGTTGCTGGTGTTGGTGATATTAAAAAGCTTGGTAAATTAGGCGGAAAAACAATTCTTTACTTTGAAATCATTACAACGGTTGCCATTGTTGTAGGCTTATTAGCAGCTAACTTGCTTCACCCTGGTACTGGTGTGGACCGCAGCGGTCTTGAAAAATCAGATATCAGCAGCTACACATCTACGGCAGAAGCTACAGAACAAAAAGGGTTTGTAGAAACATTTGTTCATATTGTTCCAACGAATGTATTCGAGTCAATTGCTGCAGGCGATATGCTGCCAATTATTTTCTTCTCAGTACTATTTGGACTTGGAATTGCATCAATTGGTGAAAAAGGCAAGCCGGTTTTAAGATTTTTTGAAGGTACGGCCGAAGCGATGTTTTGGGTAACGAACTTAGTTATGAAGTTTGCTCCGTTTGGTGTATTTGCACTAATTGGTGTAACCGTATCAAAATTTGGACTAGCGTCTTTGATTCCGCTTAGTAAGCTTGTGATTGTTGCTTACGGCACGATGATTTTCTTTGTAATCGTTGTACTAGGACTTGTAGCTAAATGGGCGGGGGTTAACATCTTCCACTTATTAAAAGTGCTAAAAGATGAATTGCTGCTAGCATTTTCAACTGCAAGTTCAGAAACGGTGCTGCCGCGTATTATTGCCAAAATGGAAAAACTAGGATGCCCTAAAGCGATCACATCTTTTGTTATTCCGACGGGGTATTCATTTAACTTAGACGGATCTACTCTTTATCAAGCTCTTGCTGCCATTTTTATTGCGCAAATGTACGGTATTGATATGAGTATCACACAGCAGCTCTCCCTCGTATTAATTTTAATGGTTACATCTAAAGGTATTGCAGGAGTTCCGGGCGTTTCGTTTGTTGTACTGCTTGCAACACTTGGATCTGTAGGGCTCCCAGTAGAAGGACTTGCTTTTATCGCTGGAATCGACCGTTTATTAGATATGGGACGTACAGCGGTAAACGTAATTGGAAACTCACTTGGCGCGATCGTAATTTCGAAGTGGGAAGGGCAGTTTAACGACGAAGACAAGGAAGCTTACATTAACGAGGTAACAAAAAAAGTATCGTAATAACTAAAAAACTCTTGAGTATTCAAGAGTTTTTTTCGTTTGAATTTGCTTTGAAAAGTTGGGAATAGTAACTAAGGATGAAAAACAAATGATTGGTAAAAGGAGGTCTCAACATGGGAAGAGCAAATAATCACAAGTCATCACACAACAACAAAGGATCATTGCCTCAAACACCAAAAGAGTTAAAAATTGCTCCTGATCAAGCAAATGAGGAATTTTCACGTGAGTTAGCGCAGCATCATGATGCTAAAGCAAAACAGGACTTAATTTTGAAACAGCAAAAGGAAAAGTAAGAGACAAAAGAGGTTGGACAAAAGTATTTTAGTTGAAGGAAAATCCGAACGATGAATCGAGATTCTTGATGGAGAATCCAACGCGTTCGGATTTTTTCATTGGTATGGTAAACGTAGGCTTCGTGTATGTAGGTGCTTCTAGCGGTTGATTGGAGGGCAAGGCGAAGACTCCTGCGGGAAAAGCGGAATAGGTGAGACCCTACAGGAGCGTAAGCCGACGAGGAGGCTCATCGGCCGCCCGCGGAAAGCGAAGCCTTGCACGGAAATCAACAGCGGTGTAACAATCCGATCATTTATCCTATATGTTCGTCTTTAGATTGGATTAATTTAGTTATGTCTCAACCTCTTTTATACATATTGAAAGATAAAAATTCCTAAGTAACCATTTTGTAACATTATTTAATCATAGCGTAATAGTTTTTAAGGCTTTTTTCATTATAATTAAACCGAACGCATTTAAAAAATAAGTTCATAGAAACGTAACGTTCGGTTACATAATGGAGGAAGAAAAATGAAGAAAGCCATCATTGGGTCTATAACGGCAGCAGCAGTCTTATTCAGTGGAGCCAGCCCGTTTATTGCACCTGCTCAAACAGTAGAAGCAGCGTCATATTCATACAAGGACACCGCTATTGCTATTGGTAAAAAATTAATGGGCGTGCCTTATAAATGGGGAGGTACAACAACAAAAGGTTTTGACTGCTCTGGATTTATTCAATATATTTTCAAAAAAGCTGGAAAAACACTTCCGCGCACAACGGAGCAAATGTATCGGGTAGGGACAAGCGTTTCAAAAGCAAAGCTTCAAAAAGGAGATTTGGTTTTCTTTCAAACGTATAAAAAAGGTCCGTCACATGTGGGCGTGTACTTAGGAAATAATCAGTTTCTTCAAGCTTCTACGTCTAAAGGAGTGACGATTACGTCTCTTAGCAACAGCTATTGGAAAGCACGTTATATTGGTGCAAAACGGATTTAACCGTCCGTCATTTTTTTGGAAAACAACACTACACTATGTAGTGTTGTTTTGTTTTGCATACACATAAAATATGGCTGAAATTACGGACGTTATTTTTAACGTTTTATACAAAAAAATCCATATTCTGTGAGATAATAGTGTTAACATATTTTGTACTTTAACATAAGGAACATCCCACTCTATTCGAAAGTTTGGTGAGCGAAGATGAAGCGCTTAGTATGGAGTTATGGAATAGGTATTGTTGCAATAGCAGCAGTACTTTCACTTTTCTTTATGATGAAAGGGCAAACAGAGAAAGCTGTTGTTAGCGGAAATGTCCCAAAAGCTCATACGAAGGCAGAAAGAGTTAAGCAGCCCATCTCACCGTTTCAATCGGTGCAGCCTAACGAAGCGGGGAATGAAGTGAACAATATAAAAAACAACATGCCTGAAAAAGCCGATCCGCCTCCATTTTTAGTCTACATTGACCCTGGTCATCAAGCTCAGGCCAACCTAGAGAAAGAGCCAATCGGACCGGGAGCAGCAGAAACAAAAATAAAGGTTTCCGGAGGCACATCAGGCGTGGTAACCAAGAAGCTCGAATACAAGCTGACATTGGAAGCCTCCATGATATTAAAAAAACTGCTCGAAGAAAAAGGCATAACGGTAAAGCTTACTCGCAGTTCTCACGATGTGAATATCAGCAACCGAGAACGAGCGGAGCTTGCGAATAATTCGAAAGCTGACTTGCATATACGCATACATGCAGATGGTTCTGAAAACGCGTCTGTAAAAGGATTTTCTGTGCTCACTCCTGCAGAAGATAATTACTATACAAAGTCTATTTATCAAAGCAGTCTACAGGCATCTCAAGCTATTCTTACCGAAGTGAAAAAAGATCAGTTTGTCGAAGTAGATGGCATTCGTTATCGCAGTGATCTTTCAGGATTTAACTGGTCAACTGTACCTGTAACGCTAGTAGAACTCGGGTATATGACGAATCCAGAAGAAGACCGGAACCTGTCTGATCAGGCTTATCTTACAAAGCTAATGAATCATGTGGCAGACGGTATAGTGGCATATGAAGATATGAAAAAATAAAAGGTGAAAAGACCTATAAAAGCGTGTGACTAAATCAATTGATTTATGTCACACGTTTTTTTGTCGTTCATATGATATAAAAAAGCGTTTTTTCGACAAGAAAATGGACGAGCAGAAAAGAAAACTAGGTAAAATGCTTTAGATTTTATAAAACTGTGTCGATATAACGAGTGATATTAAAATGCGTTAGACAGTAAATGAAAATGGGGGAACAAGATGAGAAAGTTAACAGCATTAGCTTTAGTACTAAGCGTACTGCTGTTTCAATTCACGCCGCTTGCTAGCGTGAAAGCTGAAACGGTAGAACCAGTTGTGTCTGTAAAATTAGTAAACTATTTAGGAGATCAGCATGCAATTACAATTAAGCCGTCTTATTTATACACTATTAAAAACTCGGATTTGGTCTTAAATGCGAATACAGAGTATACGGTGGCAGCAACAACTCAAGGTGTCACTTTAAAACAAGGAAGCACGGTCTTAGGTGAATTTACGAGCTTTGAAATTACACCGTCTCTTTATAAAAATCCCGTATCTATTAACGGCAGACAATACTTAGGAGACGTAGCGTTTACAAATGAAAAAGGATCTTACGTCAGACCTATTAATACGCTGCCGATTGAAGACTATTTAAAAGGCGTTGTGCCAAATGAAGTCTATACATCTTGGAATCTGCAAGCTTTAAAAACTCAGGCGGTGGCAGCAAGAACATACGCAATGAGCTATGCAGGAAAAGTCATTAACGATACGGTAAGCTATCAAGTATACGGTGGCTATACGTGGTATGACAGTACAAACCAAGCAGTAGATCAGACATTCGGACAAGTAGTGACGTACAATAATAAATTAATTAACGCCGTTTTCTCATCAAGCAACGGCGGAAGAACGGAATCAAACAGCAACGCTTGGGGAGGGACTCAGCTTTCTTATTTCCCGGTGAAAGAAGATCCATACGATAAGCAGACGCCGTGGACATTAGCTATTCAAAAAACGCAAATTGATTTAACAGGAAAAGATTTAGCTAACTATAGCACATGGTGGAACACGGTTTCTGAAAAAGATAAAACAGTTACGGATAATTTAAAATCATGGTTAGTGGCCAATAAGCACCCTGGTAAAACAATTAAAATTATGTCTATTCCAAAAGTAAGTTTTTACGCTCCTTCATCAGGCGGTCGTGTGACCAAAGGTGCCATTACAGTGGACTATCTTGTTAAAGGAGATGTAGACAGTTCGCAAAAACTAGTGATTCATCATTTGGAATTAACAGATTTAACATCGACGAAGCTAAAATCTATGTTAAACAGCCGCGTGATGCTTAGCCTGCTTGTAACGGAAACAAATGAAACAAGCACATCAACAACTTTTAATGGTAAAGGAAATGGACACGGTGTTGGAATGAGTCAGTACGGTGCTCAAAAAATGGCAAGTCTAGGAAAAGACTATCGTGAAATTTTAGATTTTTATTATCCAACAACTACTCTTTTAAGCTTTTATACAACAAAGTATCCGCGAAAAGAGCAGGAGCAAGAAGACCCGAAAGATACAGCTGCGCCTGATGCACCTTCAGTTAATGCACTAGGAGATAATCAAACATCACTTACAGGCGTAACAGAACCAAATGCTTCTGTTATTGCAAAAGTGGGAAATGAAGTAATCGGAACAGGTCTTGCTGATGAAGACGGAAAGTTTGCGATTACGATTACAAAACAGCAAGCTGATACAAACGTGTCGGTAACGGCTAAAGATGCAGCTGAAAATGAAAGCATGGCAACGGTGGTAACCGTAACGGATCAAACACCGCCTTCTGTTCCAATTGTAAATGAAGTAAGCGACCAAGACACGACCGTAACGGGCGTAACAGAAGCAAGCGCAGCCGTGACGGTAAAAGCCGGCAATGCGATGTTCTCTACAGTAGCGGATGCTAACGGTACATTTACTGTTTCAATTCCAGTACAAAAAGGTGGAACAACCATAGCAGTAAGCGCAAAAGATAAAGCAGGAAACGAAAGTCAAGCGCCTTCGTTTGCGGTTAAAACTACGTTAAAAGCACCGCTTGCACCAAAGGTAAATGCAGTAAGTGATCAAGACACAATGATTAAAGGGACGGCTGAAGCAAATGCTGAGGTCATCGTTAAAAACGGAAGTCTTCAGCTTGCAGCTGGCAAGGTAGATGCCAAAGGAAATTACAGCATCTCAATTGCGAAACAAAAAGCAGGAAGCGAGCTGTCTGTAACCGCTCAAAACGCGGGGGGGACAAGTTCAGCCACTACGGTAGCCGTACAGGATAAAACAGCACCAACCGCGCCAAAAATAAATGCAGTAAGTGATCAAGATACAAAAGTTACCGGTACCGCAGAAGCAAATGCGACGGTTACTGTAAAAGCAGGAACAACAACTGTTGGAACAGCTAAAGCAAGTGCAAATGGAGCATTTTCTGTTGCCATTTCTCTGCAAAAAGCGAATACAAAGCTAAGCGTACAAGCAAAAGATGCAGCAGGAAATAACAGCTCCGTATCGACCGTAACCGTTACCGCAAAGCAAAAAGTTCCGGTAAAACCAACGGTAAATGAAGTGAGTGATCGGAGCACAGCTGTTACGGGTAAAACAGAAGCAAATGCGACGGTTATCGTTAAAAACGGAAGTCTTCAGCTTGCAACTGGTAAAGCAGATGCCAAAGGAACATACAGCATCTCAATTGCGAAACAAAAAGCAGGAAGCAAGCTGTCTGTAACGGCTCAAAACACAGCTGGCGTAAGTCCAGTCGTAACCGTAACTGTGCAGGATAAAACAGCGCCCGTTACACCAAAAGTGAACGGTGTAAGCAATCAAGATACAGTAGTAACAGGAAGCACGGAAGCAGGAGCAGAAGTGCATGTGAAAATTGATAAAAAAGTAATCGGCAAAGGAAATGCAAAGGCGGATGGGAAGTTCAGCATCACGATTCCAAAGCAGCCTGCGTCTACGAAATTAGCCGTTATCGCAAAAGATGCAGCCAATAACTACAGCTCCAATGCGTTTATAACGGTTAGTGCCGTGCAGACAAAACCGGCGCTTCCAACCGTTAATAAGCTTACTGAAAAAAGTACAGCGGTAACGGGAACAGGAGAAAAAAATGCATCTATTTATATTAAAGTAGGCGGAAAAATTATTGCAAGTGGAAAAATTGATGGAAACGGCAAGTTCAGCGTGAAAATTCCTGCTCAAAAAGCAGGAACAGAAGTGACGGCCGTGCTGCAAAATAAAGTAGGATACAGTCCGTATAAAATTGTAAAAGTTCAAGACACAACACCGCCGGCACCTCCGGCAGTGAATGCAGTTACTTCTTTGTCGACATCTATCTCTGGAAAAACGGAAGCAAATGCTGTGATTACGATTAAAAGCGGTACAAAGGTGATCGCATCAGGCAAAGCAGATAGCAAAGGACAGTTTAAAGTAACTATTCCAAAACAAAAAGCAGGCGTAAAACTAGCTGTTACGGCAAAAGATGCCGCTGGAAATACAAGTTCAGCAGCTAACATAAACGTTAAATAAAAACAAAAAAGAATTCTCTGAGGAGAATTCTTTTTTTATGCGATTTTTAAGTGTAATAGCAGGTTACTAAAAAGTTACCTTGGAACTTTGAAGTGCCTAACTTACTTTAAAGTGGGTTCTATCTTTTTCTTTTTTTGTGTTTCATAATAACAAATGTAGCAAAATTAGTAGGAGGTTTTTTATAATGAGTAATCATTTGCAAGATACAGTAACACTTCGTAATGGAGTCAAAATGCCATGGCTTGGATTAGGTGTATTTAAAGTAGAAGAAGGGCCTGAGTTAGTTAATGCGGTAAAAACAGCTATCGTAAAAGGCTATCGCAGCATTGATACGGCAGCTATTTATGGAAATGAAGAAGGTGTAGGAGAAGGAATTCGCCAAGGTTTGAAAGAAGCAGGTCTTTCACGCGAAGACATTTTTGTTACATCAAAAGTTTGGAACGCAGATTTAGGCTATGAAGCGACATTGGCTGCTTACGAAACAAGTTTACAAAAGCTAGGCTTAGAATATTTAGATCTATACTTAATTCACTGGCCGGTAGAAGGTAAGTATAAAGAAGCGTGGAAAGCATTAGAAACGCTGTATAAAGAAGAAAAAGTAAGAGCGGTGGGTGTAAGTAATTTTCAAATTCATCATTTAGAAGACTTAATGAAAGATGGAGATGTAAAGCCTGTTATTAACCAAGTTGAATATCATCCTCGTTTGACGCAAAAAGAGCTGCATGCTTTTTGTCAAAAGCACGATATTCAGTTAGAAGCATGGTCTCCGCTCATGCAAGGAGAATTGCTAGATAACAATGTGTTAAAAGAAATTGCTGAAAAACACGGTAAATCAGTTGCTCAAATTATTCTGCGATGGGATCTGCAAAACGGAGTTGTAACAATTCCAAAATCGACAAAAGAACATCGTATTGTTGAAAATTCATCGCTATTCGATTTTGAATTGGATGCTGAAGACGTAAGTAAAATTGATGGATTAAATCAAAATCACCGAGTAGGTCCAGATCCGGATAACTTTGATTTTTAATAGAAGAACCAAGACAGGGAGTTTCTCTCTGTCTTTTTTATATGCGTTATTACATAAATTTAATAATTTCTTCACAGTAAGCTAAAGGACGGGCTATATGATAAAGAAAGGTCGTGAAAGATAGAGAAATCATTTTATTTTTAGGTGTAAAATAGGCGGTGTAACGATGACAAAACAAGCTTACTCTCACATACAATGTAAAAAAACATCAATGATTGATTTATTGCTGGATGCAGGGGTTTATAAAAAAGGAAACAAGCAGTTATATGAGCTTACGCTTCAAGAACTTGAAACAGAATACGAAGCTATTTCACAGCAGCGTATATCGGAATGAAATTTTGATACATTGCTAGAATTTGTTATAATAGAGGAAAGGATAGGAGTTGATTTATATCGAAAAGCACCCGACAGACTCGCAGCCCATCCGTACGGATATCCTCGATTCTATATTTGCTAAAATGGTATTAAATAAGGCTATCCGAGATTTTAGAAGAGATCAAATTTTACGTGAAGTAGATCAAACATTAGAAGAAAGAAACAAAGAGAAATTTTTTCAATTAATTGAAGAATTAAAATCAATTTCTTAAAGTGTGTTTGCATGATAGAATTTGATTTAATCATTTTAGCATATAAAAACAGGTAAAGAGCGGCATGCTTAGTTACCTGTTTTTTTGTCGTCTGCTTGCAAATAAAGGCTTTAAATAAAAAGTGTATAAAGTTTTATAAACGTTCCTCTATTAAACAGACAAAAAGAGTAAGTCTAATGTACTCACTCTTTTCAGAAAGGTATGGGTGTTACTGAGAAAATGAATGTCACCTTCTAAGTGTTGCGTGTGGGGTTTAGAAAGTTCTATGCATCTGCATATTTTCTATTTCATTCGCTCTATGTATTGTTAAAGTAACAATATAACTATATCTTATCACACGAACGAAATTCGATTCAATATATTTATTGATTTTCTTTTTAAATTGTTCTAAATAATTAGTGAATGTAAAAAAATGTTTTTATTAGGTGACTGTCTATCTATAAAAAAACACTTGTTTATTTCTGACGGACTGTAAGCTTCAAAAGAGTACAATCCGTCTTATAAATCCGTATTAAGAAAAAATGAGCTGAACCCAATAAAATAAGAGAAAAAGAGTAACGATGGT
>NZ_JBKIKC010000005.1:0-261227 GCF_046599315.1 Priestia megaterium
GTTGAAAAACAAACCCTACATTTCGCTCTTTTGGATTTATGTGCGTAATTTCCTTTCCATCAAATAAAATAGCTCCTTGATCAAGATGTTCAAGACCGGCAATGATACGAAGCAAAGATGTTTTTCCAGAACCGGACGGACCGAGTAAAGCTACTAATTCGCCCGTTTGAATATCAATGTTAATAGAATCCAGCGCTTTAAAATCACCAAAGTTCTTTGATACGTGCTTAATATGGATACTCATCTCATAAGCTCCTTCTTATTTAAATATGTTTGACTTTCCACTCAATAATATTTTTTATAATTAATGTAAAAATAGCTAAAATTGACATTAAAGATGCTACCGCAAACGCTGCTGCAAATTGATATTCATTGTAGAGAATTTCAATATGAAGAGGCATCGTATTTGTCACTCCTCGAATGTGCCCCGATACAACAGAAACAGCTCCAAACTCTCCCATTGCGCGCGCATTACATAAAATGATGCCATATAATAATCCGTCACCAAGAAAAAGGTTTTGAAACCGCTGGCTCCTAACGTTAACGACGCTTCTTCTTCGGCTGACCCTTGAGCTTGCATGAGTGGAATCAATTCTTTGGCAACAAACGGAATCGTTACAAAAAGAGTAGCTAATATAATACCGGGAATAGCAAAGACAATTTTAATATCTTGATTAAACAACCATTCTCCGAATAACCCTTGTGCACCAAATAATAAAATAAAAACCAATCCAGCAATAACAGGTGAAACAGCAAATGGTAAATCAATAAGCGTAATTAAAATATTCTTTCCTTTAAAATCAAACTTTGTAATTAACCATGCAGCTACCACGCCGAAAACGGCATTTAAAGGAACAGTAATAAGCACCACAATTAGCGTTAGTTTAATAGCAGCCAAAGCATCCGGATTTGTAATCGTAGCGAGATACGTTTCCCACCCTTTTTGAAAAGCTGTCATAAAAATGGTGATGAGCGGAAGCACTAAGAATAGAGCTAAAAAAGCCAGTGCAATAAATGTAAGCAGCCACTGGACGACTTTGGGCTCTTTTAAACTAGAATGATTAAGTTTAACAGTCGTTTTTGCATGCTGCATTGGAACATGTCCTGCCAATGTCATCCCTCCTTAACTATGTACAAATTTACGATTTGTCCACCATTGAATAATATTAATAAGTAATAACAGAAAAAATGATACAACGAGCATGACTGATGCAATAGCAGTAGCGCCAGCATAATCGTACTGCTCGAGTTTTGTCATAATAATAAGCGGCGTAATTTCAGTTTTCATCGGCATATTTCCAGCAATAAAAACAACCGAACCGTATTCTCCAAGCGCTCTTGCGAATGAAAGAGAAAAACCAGTTAAAATAGCAGGCACCAGCTCCGGGAAAATAACTTTTCCGAATGTTTGCATTCGACTGGCTCCTAAACTAGCGGATGCTTCTTCTATCTCTGCATTAAAGTTTTGCAATACCGGCTGCACCATTCGGACCACAAACGGCAGACCTATAAACGTAAGAACGATAATAATTCCGATAGGCGTAAATGCGATTTTAAACGTAAATAATTGACCAATCCATCCTTTAGGGACGTAAAGGGTAGTCAAGGCAATGCCTGCAACAGCTGTTGGTAAGGCAAACGGTAAATCCACAAGTCCGTCAATAAACCTCTTTCCGGGAAAATGATATCTCACTAATACCCACGCAATAATAGTTCCAAAAATCACATTAATGATGCCTGCTGCAAATGCCGCTCCAAAACTTAATTTATACGATGCTACCACTCTAGGGTCGGTAACAGTTTTAATAAAGTCGCTCCATCCCATAGATGCTGTATTAAAAAAAATCATAGATAACGGAAAAAGAACAAGGATGCTTGCATAAAGCATCGTAAAACCTAAAGAAAGCTCAAATCCCGGTAAGATGCTTTTCTTTTTCTTCTGTCGTTGTAACAAGCTCACGTCTTACACCTCTCTTTGCTTTCTAAATACATTTAGATAGATGTCACAGAAGATACGAATCACAATTCGCACCTTCCTCATTCTACTTTTTTAATGAATCATATTACTTTGGCTGATAAATCTGATCGAATGTTCCTCCATCATTAAAATGCGTTTCCTGGGCTTTTTTCCATCCACCAAAATCTTTAATGGTGACTAGGTTAAGAGAAGGGAATTGGTCCTTGTGTTTCTCCAATACTTTTTCATTTCGAGGACGGTAGTAGTTTTCCGCTGCGATTTCCTGACCTTTCTCTGTATATAAGTATTTTAAGTATGCTTTTGCTACCTTCGTCGTACCTTTCTTTTCGGCTACTTTATCTACTACAGCAACAGGCGGCTCTGCTAAAATACTTAATGACGGTGTTACAATTTCAAATTTATCTTTTTCTAACTCATTTAACGATAAGTAAGCTTCATTTTCCCATGCAATTAATACGTCTCCAATGCCTCGTTCTACAAACGTAGTTGTAGCTCCGCGTGCGCCTGAGTCTAACACTTCAACATTTCCATAAAGCTTGCTCATGAAGTCTTTAATCTTTTTGTTATCTCCGTTATATTTATCCTTCGCGTATGCCCAAGCCGCTAAATAATTCCAGCGTGCACCTCCAGAAGTTTTTGGATTTGGCGTAATAACAGATGTACCTTTTTTCGTTAAATCATCCCAATCTTTAATTCCCTTCGGATTTCCTTTACGAACTAAAAAAACAATCGTTGATGTATATGGTGTAGAATTATGAGCCAATTCTTTTTCCCAGTCTTTGTTTAATAATTGGCGAGTTTGAGCAATTTCATCAATATCGTAAGCGAGCGCCAGCGTTACGACATCCGCTTCCAAACCGTCAATAACTGCTCGGCCTTGCTTACCAGAGCCGCCGTGTGATTGCTGAATAGTGACGTCTTGCCCTGTTTTACCTTTCCAATAAGACGCAAAGCTCTTATTGAATTCCTGATAAAGCTCACGTGTAGGATCATATGAAACGTTTAAAAGTTCTACTGGTTTTTTTGAATCGTTTTTACTCGCAGAACTATCTTTTCCTGCTGTTTCAGTAGATTTACTATTGCCGCAACCTGCTAGCACCACGAGCAGTGCTGTTAGCACCATTAAAAACTGAACTGCTTTTTTCTTCATGTTTTACTCCCCTTTTTATAAAAAAATACAAAAAGGCCGCTATCTCTTTGAAAAGAGAAGCAGCCTTCAGTTAGTCTGATCAGCGTATATGCTCTTAAATTATTCTTATTAAATTTATTAGTAAGAATAAAAAGAAGATACTTTCTGAAAAGACAATTTATTCTTGTTTTTATAATAAACAAACTTTACCTATTTGCCAACTATGCTTTAAGTCTTTTTTTCACTCATTTTAGTTCTTTTTACATTTCTCCTTACTTACTGCGTGCTTGATACTCTTTTTCTAAATCAGAGAGTGTGAGTTCAAAAAGATGATGGTTTTCTTTTTTGTAAATCCCTTTTTTTAGTAACTCTTCAATGAGGTATTGTTTTCTTTGCCGCACTGCCGCTCGTAATAGATTTTTCATTTTTTCGCCTCCTATTAATCTAAAAATAGAAAGAGGCTCCTAACATAGGTCAGGAGCCTTCGGTAATCCGATCAGCACAGGAATAAAACTGTAAGATATTTACACTTACCATCATAATACTGCAAAACGTATAATCTAACTTAAATTTTAAAAATTCTAAATCTTCGACTGGAAGGAAAGTCAGTCCTTCTTCGAATACGCATGTTTTATATATTTAACACAGTACTTAGCTACAGCCCGCTGCCGAGACCTCGCTAACCAGGCCAGCCCGTCAGTCTCTCACAATAAGTATTTAATTGGACTTATTTGTGGCTTGCTACTTTACTTTTAGCTAAAAAGCGGTTTTTCTCCGTGCTGTCTACTTGAGTAATTTGTCCGTCGTGAAGAGTAATTAATACAGATCCATAGTTGATTTCAGTTAGTAACTTAACAATATAATCTAATTTTTCTTGTGTAATTGAAGCCATTTTATCATTCTCCTATTCATAGATATATTTATATTTTAGTTGCAATTGAATAAACAAAACGAACAACATCTATAAGTACTTGTATAATGAGCAGAAGATAAATACATGGTAATCCTCCCCATATGTTCAGTTGAAGATTGAGATATTAATAGCCACAACTAATGTACAGAAAAGGCCCACACTAGTAGCGAACAAGTATGAGCCTTCGGTTGACCGATCAGCTTCTTTAGCATCCCAATTTTTTCAAAAGATTTATACTATCTATATTATTTACACTTTACCTATATGTCAAGTAGGAATTAAAAAAATAAATAGATATTATTAATTTTTTATATCTTTGACCTAATAAAAAAACTCATCTGTATGTCATTACACAGACGAGTCTTTTTTATTCTTATTTTTTTGGATAGGTAGTATCACCATAAAGATGCTTCCTTGTTCTTTTTTGCTTTCTACATGGATTGCGCCTTCATGCAGTCGAACAATTTTTTTTGTGATAGCTAGACCAAGACCGCTTCCTTTTAACGTTCTGGATTTATCTACTTTATAAAAGCTTTCAAAAATATATTTTTGATCTTCTTCTGCAATGCCAATTCCATTATCCTCTACTTTTACTTCTATTTCTTCGTTTTTTAGATGAGTAAATATCTTCACATTTCCATTTTCAGGCGTATATTTAACAGCATTTGTTACTAAGTTTAGCCAAACTTGTTCTAACAAATCTTTATCTGCTTCTATTTGAACATTAGATAGATCAAGGTCAATTTCTATACTCTTTTTTGTCCACTGAGGTTCTAAAGCCATGATCACATGCCTGATTTGTTCATCCAAACGGTATTTTTGCAGCATGAGGGTTTGATGTTCAGAATCAAGAGAAGCGAGTTTTAGTAAATTAGAACTAAGCTGAGAAAGTCTTGTACTTTCTTTTTCAATAATCGTTAAATATTGTATTTTTTTGTCTTCACTTACGATATCATCTTTAAGTGCTGCTGAAAAACCGCGAATAGAAGTCAGCGGTGATTGAATTTCATGCGAAACGCTGGCAATAAACTCTTGCCTCATCGTTTCTATTTTATTTAATTCTTTAGTCATTTGATTAAAGTTTTTAGTTAACAGACCAATTTCATCATTTGCCGCGTGCTCCACTTGCACATTGTATTCGCCTTGTCCGACCACTTTCATCGCTGTACTGAGACGCTTAATCGGTTTAATAATAATTGTTGAAACATATGCAAATAATACAATACCTACTAATAAAATCGTAATAAGCTGGATATTTTGAACATCTTGAATAACTGAAAATTGCCGTTGAGGATGAGACTGAATAAAAAGAGCATAAGACCGGCCATTTTCTTGAAAAGGAAGACCCACTACGTTTGGCTGTGGACGATCACCTTTATCTTCTTTTAAATTAGAATAACGCTTCCCATCTAATACTTGATCTACTTCTTCCGGTGTAATTGGAATAGGCGGTCCTGGCTGTCCTAATACTTTTTCTTGATGCTGATCATCAATAATAATAAACGAAAAATGAATAAATGATGAATTAGATAAAAATCTTGCAGCTTTGTCGGATTCTTCTGCTCCGTATAAATCGATAAAGTCTTCTCCCATCTTCACCATATCTTGACCTAATCGCATTTCCAGCTTCTGCTTACTAAGAAATGTCGTCACGACGACAGTAATCACAACGCTCAGTAAAATCGTAATAATGAACGACAGCACCAGCTTTACATAAATTGATTTCACGTTAACACCCTTCTGCTCTATAGCCTAGTCCGCGAATTGTTTTGATTTCCATACCGACGTTTTCCATATGATTAAGCCGCTCTCGCAGACGTTTTATATGAACGTCTACCGTGCGCTCGTCTCCTTCATAATCATATCCCCAAATTAATTGAATAAGCTGATCACGAGTAAAAATCTTTCCTGGAGAACTAATTAACGTAAACAGTAATTCAAACTCTTTTAACGGCAGCTGTTCGCTTATTTCTCCCGCACTCATCTCTAGTTTAGTACGGTCTAATTTTATATTCCCCATATAGATTACATTGTTAGCTTCTACTCGGTACCTGCGTAAAAGGGCCTTTACACGAGCAACCATTTCCTGAGGATCAAACGGCTTTACAACATAGTCATCTGTTCCGATATCAAATCCTTTTAGTTTATCATGCGATTCGCCTCTAGCTGTTACCATTAAAACCGGTATGTCAAAATACTCCTTAATTTCCTTTGTTAGTTCCCATCCGTCTTTAAATGGCATCATGATATCAACAACCGCTAGATCAATTCGAAACTCTTCCATTTTCGCCCATGCTTCTTCACCATCTGCTGCTTTTATAATTTTAAATCCTTGATTTTCTAAATATAATGATATCAGCTCTCGAATATGTTGGTCATCATCTGCAACTAATATTTGAATCATACATGTCTCTCCCTATTCCTAAGTTTGTCCAGCTTTTACGCACAGTAAGCTCTCTGTTTATACCAAACAGAGAGCGACATAAGATAATAAAATGATTTTATACTTCAAATATGAACTGAATATGAACAAACTGTTTACATCCTATTAGCTGAAGTTGTTTGCTCGTTCTTTTTCTACAATTCCCTCCAAATACGATAAAAATGTTTGACGTAAATCTCTACGCTTTAACGCAACTTCTACCATCGCTTTCATATAGCCTACCTTATCTCCAATATCAAAGCGCTGCCCTTCCAATTCAAGAGCAAACAGTCGCTCTTTTTCACATACCACACGCAGCGCATCTGTTAATTGTAATTCATTTCCTACCCCTCTTTCAATCGTTTTTAGATAAGAAAAAATAGAAGGGTTTAAAATGTAGCGGCCCATAACGGCAATAGTTGACGGAGCTTGTTCTATCGATGGTTTTTCAGTTAAGTCATTCACTTCATGAAGGCTGCCAGATTTATTTTTTGGATTGATGATGCCGTATTTCGATACCTCTTCAGCATCCACTTTTTTAACTCCAATAACTGATTGATTAGTCGTTTCATACGCTTGGATCATCTGTTTGAGCGCAGGTTCCTCAGAAGTCATAATATCGTCTCCAAGAAGAACAGCAAACGGCTCATCTCCAATGAACTGTTCGGCACAGAGAATAGCATGACCGAGTCCTAACGGCTCTTTTTGACGAATATAGTGAATACTAGCCATTGATGAGATCGTTTGTACTTCTTTTAACATGTCAAACTTGTGTTTTTCTTCAAGCATTTGCTCTAACTCAATTGATTTATCAAAATGGTCTTCAATTGATTTTTTGTTTCGGCCTGTAATAAAAATAATACTTTCAATACCTGATTTCACAGCTTCTTCTACAATGTATTGTACAGCAGGCTTATCGACAATTGGCAGCATTTCTTTTGGCTGCGCTTTTGTCGCTGGCAAAAATCGAGTTCCTAAACCGCCTACTGGAATAACTGCTTTTTTTATCGTCATATATGAATCCCTCTTTCTTTTTTCGTAGTAAATACAAATAATTTGGTGCCAATAAAATTGATACCGACACTTACAATTGTGATTAAAAGTTTACTGATTAGCAGCGGTATACCCCATCTGTTATATAGAACAGTCAACAGAAACGATGTTAGGGATAAAGTGATCAAATTTATGATCACGAATGAAATCACTTCACGCTTACTGCTTTTTTCTTTTTTCTCAAACGTCCATTTACGATTCATGACATAACTGTTTAAAATGCCCGCACTATAGGATATCCACTGCGCTAGTATGTAGTTAACACCTATTGCTGTTAAGAGTGCGTATACTACAAAATCAATCAGTGTATTTACAACTCCTACTAACGCAAACTTAATCAAAGGTATCCATTTGTTAATCACGAAGGGATACTTCCTTGCGTGGCTCGAGCTGATACTTTTCACGGACAATATAGAGTGGACGATTTTTTGTTTCATCGTAGATGCGGCCAATATATTCTCCAATCATACCAAGAATAATTAAAATGATGCCGCTAAACAATAATTGAATAACAATTAATGACGACCATCCGGTGATGGTACTGTCTGTAAACAACTTCAAGTACAGCACAACTAAAAGATAAATAAAGCCAATACCAGATAGAGTTACACCAGCATAGCTAGCTAACTTTAGCGGTTTATATGAAAAAGATGTAATACCATCCATTGAAAGCTTCAGCATCTTTTTCAAAGGGTATTTCGACTCTCCGGCCAAACGCTCGTCTCGCTCATATTCTACTGCTATTTGCTTAAAGCCGACCCAGCTTACTAACCCCCGAACAAAGCGATTTTTTTCTTGAATGCTGTTCATTTGATTGCACACTTTACGATCTAGCAATCGAAAATCTCCTGTATCGAGTGGAATATCAATATCCGTCATCGCCCGTAAGAAACGATAAAACATAGCAGCCGTTTGCTTTTTAAAGTATGTTTCTCCTTTTCGTTTTGTACGCTTAGCGTATACAACGTCGAAACCCTGCTTCCATTTTTCAATCATCTCTAAAATCAATTCAGGCGGGTCTTGCAAATCAGCATCAATCACAACGACCGCCTCTCCTCTTGCATAATCCATACCCGCTGTAATAGCAATTTGATGACCAAAGTTACGGGCAAAATCTAATAAAACAACGGCCGGGTCTTGCTCGCTGTATTCTTTAATGATTTCTGCCGTTCGGTCTCTACTGCCGTCGTTCACGAAAAGAAGCTCGTAAGCTTCTTTCGTTGAACGCATCACTTCTGTTAGACGGCGGTAAGTTTCATGAATCACTTCTTCTTCGTTGTAGACAGGAACAACAATAGAATATTTAACAATTGAACTCATGTTCATGTCCTCCTTATTTAAGGGTTATTTTATATAATGTTCCATTTCCAGATGGTCCTTGCTGAGAATTTGATGAAGTAGACTGCCATTTGGAAGAAGGAACTTCCTTACTATTTTCTTTAATCCACGTTATAACGTCAGATTGACCTTCCTTGCCCATTCCAGACAAGTAGAAATATTTCACTTCACCTTTTTTAATCATGGTCTTTAATTTACTTACCGTTAGAATTGGATCTGAACCACTAAATCCACCCATTGCCATTACTGGCTTGCCTGTTTCAATAATATAAGGCGCAGCTGAAGTTGAATCCGTTGTGGCAAATAAATATTTTTCACCTGTATTATTTTTTGTTAAATAGTTTAGTAGCTTTTTGTTTACTTCTGCGTTCATCCCTCCACTTTTTCGTTTTGAAGATGATGATTTGCTTGAAGAGCTACTTGGCATTTGCATTTGACCATTATTGAACGAGCCTCCTGGCATTTGACCGCTACTTGACGAACCGCTCGGCGGCTGCATTTGACCATTATTGGACGAACTGCCCTGCATTTGACTGCCGTTCGATGAACCACTTGGCGGCTGCATTTGATTGTTTGACGATGAATTGCCACTAGAGCTTCCTGCAGGCTGCATGCCGTTAAAGCCAGACTGTTTGCTATTCGTTGCTGCAGTTGGAGGTCCTCCCATGCCGCTTGAAGAATCAGGACCTGCTGCTGGAAGCATGCTATTTCCACCATAAATAATTGGTGTCAACGCCCAGTAAGCAGGCATTGCAAGCAAGACAACCATCGCTGCGACTCCTAGATAATTCGTCACAGAATTTTTACGTTCTTTACGAACAGCTAAAACAAGAGCTAAAATGACGCCCAGTGCCCCTACACCTGCAATTGGCGCTACGCCAATTGAGCTTACATAAGGAGACATGATATATACTTGAAGTGCTGCTGTTGTTAAAATACCGCCAGGCAGCAGCCACGGTTTCCAACCATTACTCTGTTTGTACATACTCCATAAAGCTACTGCTCCCGCTCCTGCAAAGGCTGCGATTGGAGGTGCCAGCATAATTAAATAATACTGGTGGAAAAATCCTGCGATACTGAAGAAGACAGCTACTGGTAGCAGCCATGCTAACCAAAACAAACTTTCTTTCTGTTTTATCGTGTAAGGTCCTTTAAATTTCACTCCTGCAAATAGACCCACGATTGAGAAGATTACAAATGGTAATAACCAGCTGATTTGATCTGATAACCCTTTTTGGAACAGTCGGAATGGACCAGGATTCCCAGTGTTAAACATTCCATTTTGATTCCCTCCTCCTGGAGCCTGCATCTTTTGAGAAGAGCTGTTTTTTCCTTGATTTGAGCTTTGTGAAGACTCAGCGCTTGAATTGCTATTTTGTTTTGTTTCACTGCTTACTGTTTGCTGCTGAGTTTGAGCAGACTGTTTATGACTACTTCCCGTCACGCTTGTATTTCCGGTTAAACGATTAATACCGTTATATCCGAAAGCAAGCTCTAGAACCGAATTTGTCTGACTGCTTCCCATGTAAGGTCGCTTATCAGCAGAAGTTGAATCTACTACAACTGCCCACGAGACAGAGACTGCAAGCATCAGTGCAGTTGCTGTTGTTAAAAAAGCAATTTTCTTTTTCCACGTGATTTTGGTTGCCACTACATAGAAAACATAAAATGCTGGTAAAGCCATGTATGCTTGAAGCATTTTCATATTAAAGGCAACACCAATCATCGCAAAAGCAGCTAACACCCATCCAAATTTAGCTGTGCGCACAGCACGAAATAACATCCACGTCGCTACTAATAATGTAAACACAAGCATACTATCGATATTATTTGTTCGGCTTACCGCCGGTACAATTGGCGTCAAAGCCATTGCAAGAGCAGCAAACCTCCCAGCCCATACGCCAAACGTACGTTTCATGAGTACGTATAGTAAAAGGACTGAGCCGATGCCGGCTAATGCTTGCGGTAGAATAACACTCCATCCGTGAAACCCAAATATTTTGGCGCTAATTGTCTGAATCCAAAACACAACCGGCGGCTTATCAATCGTTACGTAACCTCCTGGATCAAAAGATGCGTAAAAGAAATTATGAAAACTTTGAAGCATACTTTTGACAGCTGCCGTGTAATAAGCGTTGACGTATTCATCTGTCCAAATTTTAAATAAGTTCAAAAACGCTGCAATTAAAACAATTGGAACTAAAAATAAGTCTATTCTTTTTTTGTTTGAAGTTTGTTCTTCCTTCACTTCACTGTTCATGTGTTTCATTTCACTCCTTCGTAATTTCTGACTTCAGTCTAACAAGCTTATGTGAACTCATTATGAACAGCAAAAACAATTTTTTATTTTTTAAAAAAAGCCGTTTAACCTCTTACGCTCAACAATGAAATATTTTACAATTAAAGAATCAAGTACATGAAATAGAAAGCGTATTCATGGAATGCTGCAGCTTCTATGACACATTATTGTCAACACTTCATCCACTTCTTGCTGAGAAAGGAGACAACTTTATGATTCAAGTAAAAGATATATACGGAAATTTACCCACCCTAGAAACAGAAAGACTTCGCTTGCGGAAAGTTACCAAAAAAGATGTGCGTGATATGTTTGAATATGCCTCAAATGAAAAGGTAAGCAGATATGTAAATTGGGAAAAACACCGAAAGCTTCAAGATACAAAAGAGTTTGTTTCCTTCGTTTTAAAGCAATATAGCAATCAAACCATTTCCCCTTGGGCTATGGAAATTAAAGCCTTGAAAAAATGTATTGGCACCATTGACTTTGTCACTTGGAACCCTACTCATCGCATTGCGGAAATTGGCTACGCGATTTCTGAAGCTTATTGGAATAAGGGATTTGTTACAGAAGCAGCTGAAAAAGTAATTGCGTTTGGATTTGAAGAAATGGATTTAGTTCGCATTCAAGCGAGGTGCTTTGTTGAAAATGCCGCATCTGAGAAAGTGATGAAAAAAGTCGGCATGTCTTATGAAGGAACAATTCGAAAAGCCATGTTCATTAAAGGCGCTCATCAAGACTTAAAGCTATATTCAATTTTGCGAGAAGAGTATAAACGTAACGCTTAAGAAATGTATAAAATGTTTACCTTAACATGGGCTAACTTTAACACTAACTCTTCATTTTGAGGTGAACAATGTTGGAGCAAGCAGTTCAGCATTTAGATCTATCTGCACATGGTTTGTGGTTTCCGATTACCGTTAGTCTATGCTTATTTATTCTTGCCCTTGTTTTATTTAAACCACAGCTAACTTGGTGAGATTTTTATATCACGTTTAGCGTAGTTGGATTTGTTTGTTGGCTTTGTGATGTTGTCATTACGCGTGTTTTTAACATGATTGATTTGGGCGACCCAAAGGTTACAGGGCTCGAAGATATTGTAAGCTATATATTTATTCCACCTTCCCTTTCCATTTTATTTTTGGCTTGCTTAACAACTAAAAATAAATGAGTGTTATCACTTCTCTTTTGCGCTGGTTCACTGCTCATAGAATACGGAATGATTAAAAGCGGCTACATGCATTTAAACGGCTGGTTTTTTGTCTATTCAATCGTGATATACTTCATCATTTATGCTTTTGTGCTGCCATGGCATTTGAAATTTATTAAGTAAAAAAACGGATGTTGATCAACATCCGTTTTTTACTATCCATTTACTTTCTACCTACCGAAATTCATATCATATTTCACAGCGATGCTTAAAAGAAGGAATAGCTTTCTGTGTAAAATACACTTCTAATTCTGGTACCCCGGTATGTTCATAGACGGTCATTTTATGCGACTTGATGACAGATGCGTGCCGCTATATTCTTCAGGACTTCTAAACCCAATTTTTAAAAGAGCTGCTTCTAAATTAGCTTCTGTTTTAATTTGATTAAAATCAATTCCAAGCTTCACTACGGTTTGAGCAATTTCCGGTCGTATTCCCGTTATAATAGCTTCTGCTCCCACTAATTTAAGAGATTAATGAACTTTGAAAAGATTGTCTGCGGCCATTGTATCAATAATTACGACACCTAAGATATCCAAAATAAGATAAGATAATTGAACGCTTGTCCCTTTCTTTAAGCAGGTCTCCATAATAACTTGTGAGCGATGAGTATCAATTTCTCCAATAATTGGCATGATAGCAATGCCTTTTGTGACGGGTACGAGCGGAACTGAAAGTTCTTCTAATGACGTATAAGCTAGATTCATCATATTGATTATGCTCATCGTAAATTTGACCAAAAATACATGTTACCGTATCTAAAAGAGGATCAATTCGCTCACTGACATGCAGCATATTAATTGCGGCAAACTGATGCTCCTCTAGTTCTTTTGTAAACACATCCCAAATAACACTGCGATAGATTGGCAGGATACCTAGTGCTTTTTCTAAAGGAATATTTTTTTCTACTGCATATTTATCTGTCTCTAGTGCCCATTCTTTAACAAGTTTAAGTACGGCCTCTTGTTCTTCAAATAGCACACTTCCAAAGTACTCCATAATCGACACTCGCCACTTCAAAATTTGCTTTTCTTTTAAATCTTCTAGACTTAGCGTATGTGTAGAATCTAAACGTTCAGCTAATTTTTCTGACAAGCTATATTTATGTTCAAGAATCTTTTTTCCTATATACACGAGCTCCTCTTTTCTGCTATTTTTACTGCGTATATGACCTTGACTAAGCCTACTTACCCATTCGACAATCGACTAGCCTTCCTAAAAATAACAAAAAAGCGTTTATTTCATGAATTTTCTTTCTTCTCATTATAGTACCAGAGTAAGAGCCGCACAACTTAAAGTTTGCTGCGGACAAATTTTATGCTTTTGTATAAAAAAATCCTGTTCCAATTAGAACAGGATTTCTATATTCACTTTCTTTTATCTCACCTTACACTTGGAATAGCCAGACAACAATCGGTCCAAAAACCGAGCCTAATACAGCGCTTAACGTCATTGATACTGAACTCATCGATACAGTTAGTTCACCGTATTCAAATGCTTTAGAAGTTCCTAGTGCATGAGAAGCGCTGCCTAGTGCAATTCCTTTTCCTAAAGAACTCTTAATACGAATCCACTTTAAAAGTAGCGGTCCAAGGATTACTCCCGAAAAGCCTGCAATCATAACAAATACCACGGTCATAGATGGAACGCCCCCTAGTCCCGTAGCAATTTGAATCGCAACGGGAGTGGTGATAGACTTAGGAATAATGGATAAGATCAGGCTTCGATCAATGCTAAATACTTCAGCGAATACAAGTCCGCTGATCATACCTGCAAATAATCCTACGAACACCCCTCCAATAATAGGAATGCTGTATTTTACTAGCATCTCACGCTGTTTATACAGTGGATACGCTAATGCAACAACAGCTGGCCCTAAAAGTGAATTAATCCATTTGCCTCCAATCATATACTTGTCATAGGGAACATGAAAAGCAAGCAAAAGGAGAATAATGAATACGGTTGTAGTTAAAACTGGAATAAGAATTGGGTAGGAGAACCGCACGTATACTTTTGTCATGACTAAATAAAGAGCAACTGTAGCTATGATTATAAAGACCGCGATAAAGAATTCTTGCACTGTTGTTTCTCCTTTCGTTTGTTCGCTTTCTTTTCCAAAAGTTGGCTAGCAGTCCCTGCGGCTGCCATCGTAACGATTGTACTAAGTACAATGATTAAAAACAAAATCGCTCCGCTGCTTGAAAGAAGCGAAGGATAATTCATCACTCCTGCCATAGCCGGTATGAATAATAGCGGCAAAAAAGATAACAAGAAACTTGCTCCATCTTCAATCACTTTGATTGGAATCACTTTGCACGTTAAGCAAATGAGCATTAAAATTAAGCCTATAATACTGCCTGGAATAGGCAGGTGAAGCATATGGTGAACGGCTTCACCAATCATAGAAAAAGCATAAAGAATCGCGATTTGTAAAATGATTCGTATCACTTTCATGATAGGTCACTGTCCTATAGATAAGGAACAGCATCCTCCTCTCTTTTTTGTCATGTTGTCTAACATTTAACTATATAAACATACTTTACTTTACCTACTTTTACTTGTACTATACAACTATATATATATTTGTATTATACAAGTATATAATTCTTTGTCAATGAATGATTTTGTAAGGGGCGATTATGATGCAAGAAAAGAAATCAATTGAATTGATTGAATATGAACTTACTACCTTTATTAGACGAGCTGTCTATCTTGATAATTCCGAAAATAAAATAGGGAACTTAGAAAGATCAGCTTATTTATTATTGCGGCAATTAGATGAGTTTGGACCAGCTCGTGTAAAAGAACTGGCAAAAGCATTTAAACTCGACATTTCCACTCTTTCTAGACAAGCTGCCGCTTTAGAAAATAAAAAGCTTATTTCCCGCTCCTCTGATCCTTCCGATGGACGCGTCAGCCTATTTGATATCACAACACGCGGAAAGCAAATGCTGCAAAGTGATAAACAAATGCGTCTTGCACGCTATCATAGTATGTTAAAGAAATGGTCAAGTGAAGAAAAGGAGCTGTTTGGCGAATTATTAATGCGGCTGAATGAGGCATTTATCGATTAAATAGAAATTCATGAAAATTAGGCTGCTACTGTAAGGTGTTTGTCCCTGTCTCTTTTCTTTTTCTTGCATTTACTGTAAAGAGACTATTGAAAAGGATGTATGATTATGTCTTTGCCGAACAAACGGAAAGCCACACCCTGCCTTTTCCCCGGCTATAAATGGTGTGGTCCCGGATGCAGCGGTCCCGGATATCCTGTAAATGATGTAGACTGCTGCTGCAAATACCATGATTTATGCTATGAAGATTACGGTTCATGCCGCGCATGTGATGAGCAGTTTCTTGACTGTCTTTGCTCCAAAGCAAATCCGTACAGTTTAAAAGGAAGACAGGCATACGCCATGTATACCTATATGCGGCTGAAGTTGGCTTTAAAACAATATGACTAAGTACAAAAGAGGTGAGTTGAAAAATTCATCTCTTTTTTATGCCATTTTATCCGTAGAAATCCAAAAGCGCTGAACAACAGCTCCGTCCGCTTCTATATAATCCTCGTCTTGTATGCCTCCATTTGCCAAAATAGTTTGACGAGAAGCGATGTTCCAATCATCGCACACAACTAATGCCCGCTGAACTCCGAGCTTTTTGATTTCTTGAAGAGATAACTTTAATAGCAGCTTCGCATACCCTTTTTGTCTTTCGCTCGGCCGAATACCATAACCTATATGCCCTCCGCTGTTTCGAAGCATTTCACTTAGTTCATGACGGATATTAACTACGCCTATTACTCTTTCGTTATGCATTAGCCAGTAGGTGGAATCGGGTACATATCCTTTTTTTAATCCGATCCCTTTTTCTGCATCTAATAACTGTTGAATCATTTTTTCAAATTGAGCAGGGTCTTTAGCAATTACCCACGGGACCATTTTTTCTCCGCTTTCTTTCCATTCATTATAAAAACTCATATAAGCCTTCCGATAAGCTGCATCTGGTTTCATTAAAAAAGCGGTTTCCACATGCCTTCCTCCTTTTTTATTTATTATATTTATACTACTTATTTTTCCCAGTAAATAAAAGAGGATAATTTAATGTGATAAGTGTGTTTATTCACTTATTTATAAGATATGTAATAAAAAGCACTCAATGAATGTTCATTAAGTGCTTTTTGTTCTACTGCCGATTGTTTAGATAAATTCCTTAAAAAACCTCGTTACTTTTGCAAGAGCGTATAGGAAGGTTCGCTTCATAACAGGTTCTTCTTTTTTTTGACTGTCAGGAGATTTAACCCATCGCTTGTGATTGGCAATAAGGATACTTTTATCCACTTTATTTTCCATTGCCATCGTCAGCTCTTTTGCAAATTCTTGACTATCGATAAGAACCATTGATTCATTATTCAAAAAGGTAGAACGGGAATCTAAATTAAAAGAGCCTACGGCGCTGAGTCTTTGATCATAAATCACAGACTTTGCATGGATTGAATAAGGTCCTTGGTATTCGTAAAGCTTTACACCTGTTTTCCTAATCGTATCTCTCATACTTATATACCCAGAAAAAGCCATCACATTGGGTGTAGATGTAACTGAATTTGTAAGTAACGTCCATTGAACGGCTGGCTTCTTTTTCATCGCCGTATACTTACTCATCGCCTTGGTTGGCACAACATAAGGGCTTTGAATAAGAACAGACCGGTTAGCGTCTTCTGCCAAATTAATAAACGTTTTCCACATAAAAGGTCTTTTATTAAAGCGTTCAATTGGATTATGAATAAAAGAAACGCGCTTTGTAGGAACGGTAGAAGCATTCCAATTAATCTTAGGAGTCGCAAACGTTTCTCCTGCTTGCCTAGCTTTACCATATTGCTGCAGTAGTAAAGCTTTCATCTTCTTTCCCTGATCGACCTGGTACTGTGTGAGATGATGAAAAGCCTTTTTGCTGTAAGGATGAGCCCATAATTCGTTGATATAATTTTGCATTTGAAGCATGACGCTATCTTGTTCGTGTTTGCTGTTTGTAATAAAGACATCACGATCATAGACGAAGTCTGGAGGAGGCTTGTTAGCCAAATACTTATCTCCTATATTCCGTCCTCCTATTATACCTAGCCATCCATCCACAATCATTATTTTATCATGCATACGATTTTGCCACGCCCAAGGTTTAAATAATTGAAATGGTTCGTAATACTTCACTTCAATATTAGGATGTGAAGCTAATGCGTAGAGCACACCTCTTCGATTCCCTCGTAAGCCGTTAGCTATCCCATCTAGAAGAACGCGAGTATGGACCCCTCGATCAGCTGCTTTAAAAAGAGCAGCCATAATTAAATCTGTGGACTCTCCTTTTCCTATTGAGTAATAAGCAATATCAATCGATTTCTCGGCTTCTTGAATCATTTGAATACGAACTCTTCCTGCCTCATACCCATCTTCAAGAAGTCTCACTCGGTCCGTGGACTCACCCTTGCCAAAAAAGCTAGTCGATTTAATTGAAGTCGTTTCCTCCCCTGTTTTTAAAGGTAAATAAAAGAGGACCACTGCCGTTATGACCACATACAGAATATATAAAGATAAAATAATAAGTAATCCTTTGAATAATTTTTTTATCATCGCAACTCCAGCTTTTTGTCTTTTTCTATTATCGTTCACAACTAATGATTATTACATGCAAAGAACCGTTTCCTTGATTCCTTTGCTCTTTGTCTTTTTGACACATTTATTTTTTCTGATTCAATATTTGTATAGTATGCTAGTACATATCATAGAAAAAAGGATGATTGTGATGGAGGAATATTCTTTTCGTTTTCATATTACAGATTCTTACCCTTTAGAAAATGGTAAAATGGAAGCTGTTGTACGCACCAAAATCAAGCATGCGGAGCGAGGAAGCTTGTATGAGGGTTATCTTCGTGTTCATATCACTAAAATCGGGGTATTTCCTGTAGCAAAAGATATTGCTGAAGCGATTAGCATTCGTTCGCTTCGTCAGCAGTTAGCGGCCGAATTAAAAAGATACGTACGGCCGCACCGCAATTTTTTATAATCTTATCCAAACATTTGTCCAAGTGGACTTTCATCCGCGATAATATCTTGAATAGCATAGATAGAAATTGGAAAGTAAGGAATTCCATATACATAAGGAGCCAGGTCATACAGCTGATAAAATAGCACAAGTGATTTATCAGCGATATAAAAATCTTGTTCTGGTTTAATCCCTTTATATTCTCCAAGAACCATAATATCGCGCTCTTTTATCTGCTCTCCTACTATTTTAGAAAGAACACGCACGTAATCACTGTCTTTCTTAAATAAATCTTTTAGTTGATACGTTTTTCCGGTCATCACATTAAATGTTAACGGAACTACCACGGTTAGTCCGTGCGCTCCACCGGAATAAGCAAAATTGACGAGCGTTAAGCTGAACACGTTTCGCTCGTTTGTTTTTAATTCATAATAACCCGTTTCTTCTGTATCTGGATTTTCTCCATATCCCTGCTGACGAATTAATTCATTCGTACGTTGCAAGATTTTACTGTTAATGCTGTGCTGAACAGCTTGATTAGTCAAATGTACAACTGGATAGTAGACGTTTAACTTTTTCTTTACCATTTGCTGAGAATATACCGTTACAGGTAACGTAACCATCGCTTCCTCCTCTTTCTATACAGGTTGTTATATTGTATTCTTTTAGCCTACATTCCATTACTGAAGCAAAAAAATCCCGTGCATATACGCACGGGATTTTTAACTTTTTATTATTTTACGTTGTTAATTGTTTTAGCAGCGTCTACCGTATTTTTTAATAACATTGTGATGGTCATTGGGCCAACTCCACCTGGTACTGGTGTGATATAACCTGCAACTTCTAAAGCCGCTTCGTAATCAACGTCACCAACAAGCTTGCCATTTTCCATTGTGTTACCTACATCAATTACAATGGCACCCGGCTTAATGTCATCCGCTTTAATAAGTCTAGGTTGTCCTACAGCCGATACAAGAATATCAGCTTGTTTTGTTAAAGCAGATAAATCTTTTGTGCGAGAGTGAGCAATGGTTACCGTTGCACTTTCTTGAAGTAATAGCATGGATACTGGTTTACCTACAATATTGCTTCGTCCAATTACTACCGCATGCTTACCTGAAATTTCTTCACCTGAACGTTTAATTAACTCCACGATACCATGTGGTGTACATGGTAAATAGCACTCATCGCCAATGACCATATTTCCTACGCTTACTGGGTGGAAGCCATCTACATCTTTTTTAGGAGATACAGCATTTAATACTGCCTTTTCATCAATATGTTTTGGTAATGGAAGTTGAATAAGAATACCATGAACAGATGGATTTCCATTTAAATGATGGATTTCGTTTAAAAGCTCTTCTTCCGTAATCGTTACGTCACGTTTGATAATTTCAGATGCGACACCGATTTCTTCACAAGCCTTTGCTTTTGCTTTTACATATGATTGCGAAGCAGGATTTTCTCCTACTAAAATCACGGTTAAACCTGGGACAATACCTTTTGTTTTTAATTGAGCTACCTCTTCTTTTAATGCTGCACGCAGTTCTTGCGCTACTTCTTTTCCTTTAATTACTTTCGCTGTCATGATGTCTTTTGCTCCTTTCAACTGTAACCATTTAATAAATGTACGAATTATAGTTATTAATCTAACACAAAAGTTCGGTTTTGTTCAATGTTTTTATTATTTTTATTTTAAATATCTTAAAATAAATAACAAATGACGTATATTCCATTCTTATCGCACTATAACATTGTATATTTATCAAAAAAATTATAGCCCTTTGAGCATTATATCTTTTGTATTAGACAGTCATACATATAGCTGGTGATGCCTTTAATAGCCTATACGTCGACCTGGTTAGCAGCAGGCTGTATTTTCATCGATACGCAATACTAAAATAATAGTCACCAAGTGTATATATTGAGTTATTTAACCTCGCTTACAGCAAAATTTAGTGGTTTTTCGTTTCTTGGGGAACTACCAAGTTTGCATGATATTCTTTCACTATTTTTATGGGTAATACGGGGGTTTACCTTAAAACAACTTTCTTAGTAAAAAAGAAATTGTAAATTCAGGCTGTCTACTTAAAAAGGGCAGTTCTTTTTTAATTTTTTTTACACTTATAATGTTTAGACATACTAATTAAAAGGAGCGAAAAATATGAATGATGTGAAATGGACCTTAAGCGATCCATATGTATACCAAAATTTAGTGAAACTTGTAAGAGCAAAAGTTGCTGTACAAACAGCACATGGTTCCGTAAGAGGCACTCTTTTAAATGTAGAGCCTGACCATATAGTTGTGGAGATGGGAGGAAATTCATTTTTCATTCGCACGCAACAAATTATTTGGATGGTTTCGAATCCTTCGTCACCTGCTAGCTAAAGAATGTCGCTGATTAACAAAGGAACGAATATAGGAGGTCTATTCTATTATGATGAAACGAGTGAATAAATTGGCCATCGAGCTTCCAAGACCCGAACACGGAGATATGAATGCAGCATCCATTGTACAAGAATTATTAGGTGGGAAATTTGGAGAAATGTCTACGTTAAATAACTACATGTTCCAATCCTTTAACTTCCGTAATAAAAAAAGTTTCGGCCTTTTTACGATGTTATTGCTAGTATTACAGCAGAAGAATTCGGACATGTAGAACTAGTCGCAAACACTATTAACCTTTTATCCTATGGAAACACCTTTCCAGGGGACCCCGACACAGCACCCTTACAAAACGGGAAAGATGCACGTTATTCTCTCCACTTTACCACTACAGCTCAAGCAGCCTATCCAGGTGATTCTGTGGGGCGCCCTTGGAACGGAGAGTACGTCAATAATAGTGGGAATTTAATTCAAGATTTATTGTATAACTACCTGCTCGAAATTGGCGCTCGCACACACAAGATGAGAGTTTATGAAATGACAGACAATCCAGTTGCCAGAGAAATGATTGGCTACCTTTTAGTTCGAGGTGGAACTCATATATTGCTTATGCTAAGGCTTTAGAAGTAGCTACTGGTGTAGAGGTAGGAAAAATGCTGCCTGTTCCAAGCCTGGACAACAATAAGTTTGATCATGCAAAAAAATTTATGGACCAAGGACTTTACAATGTATTGTATACATGGGGAGAGCCGAACTACAGAGACATCAGTAAAATTTGGAAGGGGCAAAATCCAGAAACGGGAGAGCCGCTAAAGGTAATTGATGGTATACCAGAAGGATCCCCAATACCGGATTTTGAAGAAAAGCCTGAAGAATTTGCTCCTGGAATTGATAGAGACGATTATGAAAGAATTTTAAAACGTTTGTTATCTAATATGCAAGAAAATACTTAACTTAAAACAAGCTGAAAATTTTTAAACTAAGGACATAACAATTAAAATCAAGTGAAATTTAGATTCTTTAATCACGTAACTATTGTTTTAAAAGATTACAAATTAAGAGATGGTTTCATGCAGCCCTTCTTTAAAGGAAAGGGCTGTTTTCCACGTAAACATTGCCTTTCCAAATTAAAAACCGCACCTTTGGCACGGTTTTTAACGATTTATTTTTCTGTTGATATGCTTTTCTTAGTAGTCAACGGCAGCACTTCTTCCTCTGTTTTCAGGTCCTTTACATGCATTTCCTTGATAGGTGCACTTATTTTCTTATTTTTCGGAGGTTCTTCAAAATTCTCCACCCAATCACATAGCAGTTCAAATCCTTGATACACATAAGGCAAAAGAGGCTGAAGCTTTCGATCCGGATCAATTTGATGATTCCATACTAAGCTATCAATGTGGTTTCCATTTTCAATTACATAATGACGATGAAGATGCTGTTTGCCAGAATCTTCTACCAATTGTTCATAAGGATACGCATGAATATCTGGGAAAATAAGAGCATCCAAAGACCCTGTAATGCTTATCAATGGCACGGAAATATCACCTGTATTTTCAATTTCACGTACTCTTTGCTTTACATTTTGCGGTCTTTCTTGATAATCATATTTTTCAAAAATAGAATCTAACGAACGATCTCTAACTCCGTTTTCAAAAAGCGTTAAGTATTTTTGCCACGGAATGCTTCCAGGTGCTTGACTGTCAAACTCATCTCTGTATATATTCAGCGTTAAAAACCAATAGTACTGGTCATGATAGGGCCATAAAAACTCAGATCCTTTTGGCAACCCTGCTTGATACAATCGGTGCAAAGCTTCTTTTTGCGGTTCACCCACTGTATACAGTGCTTCTTTTGCATGGTTTACAACATGTGTTAAAGAAGTAATCAAATTATGATGGTCAGCTCGCCACATGACCCCTTCCCATTCAACGCCTCCATTAAAAAGCTGAGGCTCTCCATTTTTTCCGTCGTTTTCTAAAGCGTAGCGAACAACATAACCTCCATTAGAAATACCTAACGCATACGTTTTCATATCAAAATATTCTGTCACTTCTCTCGGAAGTTTGTGACGGTAATTTTCAAATAAAAATCTCTGAGCAATTTCGGTCACTTCGCGGTATTGAGTGTGCCATTTTTTGATAGAATCTTCTTCTTTGACTAAAGCATTCTTTGCTTTAGCAAATGGATCATCTCTCACTTCTTCTCCCTGTGTGCCTTTATCAGAAGCAGCAAACGCAAACCCTTTTGCCAACACGTAGTCGCTGAATAATAAATCCGTTGATTTCTCATCTCTGGTAGCTGGAACGCCTGACATAACTAACTTTCCATTCCAGTCGTCAGGAATTCGAATGAGAAATTTACCACCATCCACTTCGCCTTCTACTTGAACACCAGTTATTTCTTCAGGCTGGTACATGTAATACCATCCATTTTTTTCTTCTTTCGTTCCCCAATAGATAGGAGCCAACCCAATGTTCCCATACGCAGTCGCTGCTTGAAATTGAAGAGGGTTTTTAGTCGTTAACCAGTTTCCATACTTACCGTCAAACGTTGTAATAATCAAGTGGTAACCTCCATTCGCATTTGCTTGTGAAGACAATCTGTGGGGACTGTACACGCATAATATTAGTTAAATATTACCATCCATTTCTTAAAAAGTACATCAAAATGTCTTTCTTACAGAAAGAAAGTAGACATTTATCACAACTGAGCCCACAGCGCCGTATAATATTGAAATTTATTCAAAAAAAGGAGTGTCAATGACTATGAGTTCGTTTAATTCTTCAAAACTTTCTACGACTCTTATTCCCCCTGCTACTTCCTCCTATCCAGTTTCCGGAAGAAAATATACCCTTACTCATTCTGATACAACAGGTCAGCTTTTTTTAAGCATCGGATGTTCATATAACAAGGAGAAGATAGATAAAAATATGCGTGATGAAGTACTAGCTGCTCTTCATGTAACAGATCGACAAGCTGTTATTCAAGGCGAAGTTTTTGTTAGCGGAGGCGAGTTCAGCCGCGATCAGGCACAGCTTCGTTATCAAATTTTCCGTCGTGAGCTCCCGCTTGCCTTAGAAGCAATGTTTTACGGAGACCAAACGTTCTTTCAACATTATCCAGACTTGCTAAATACACCGATCTACATTTATTTTGTATCGGCTTATCAAGAATTTAGAGGGTGGTCCTATTATCAAACTCCGCAATTTTATTTAAAACAAACATGCAGCAGCTAGCACTCTAGTGCATAAACTAATGGGAAATGAACAAGGAAGGGGAATGTCTGATGTACAGTCAATGGGTTTACCCCTATGTGCCACACCGCTATTATCACCCGGTGATTCCTACTACAAATGAAAATTATTTAGAAGCTTATAGATACAACGAGGACTTATTTTCTTATGTTCCTCATGAAGAAGAGGAAGTCAGACCTACACGCGATGTAGACCGCGTGATGAAAATTTTAAAACGCCAGTACCAGTCCATCTACAAAGATGCTCAAAGAGGCGGGATGGATAGCAAACTAACAGAATACTTATTTCGTTCTATTGTAAGGTTTGTTGATGATAACTATAGCAGTTATAGCGGATCCATTAACGAACGTGTCGAAAAAGCCGCGCAGCAGCTAAAAAAATGTGAACCGTGGATATTTGAACTTTTTAACTTATACAGAGTTTCTCCCGCTTCACAAGTTCGAATTACCAATACGATTTTAACCGTTTCATTTGAAAATTTACGTAGAGGAAATGAAGTATCAAACCCTAGATAAACAAAAAACCGCCACGATTGTGACGGTTTTTTGTTATGGTAATACAGTTGCTCCCATTAGATGGCTATCAACTTGTTTAGCTACTTCACGACCTTCATGAATAGCCCATACGATTAAACTTTGCCCGCGGCGAGCATCACCAGCAGCAAAAACTCCTTCAACATTTGTTTTGTAATCTCCATACGCTGCATCTACGCGACGGTTTTTCGTTTCAACACCAAACGCTGATAGGATCGGCTGCTCTGGACCTTCAAATCCAATCGCAATAAAGACAAGCTGAGCTGGCCATACTTTTTCCGTTCCTGGAATTTCGGTAAAGATGTACTGGCCATTTTCACCTTTTACTTTTTCCATTTGAACTGTATGAAGTTCTTTCAGATTGCCTTGCTCATCTGCCACGATTTTTTTCGTTTGAATTGAATATTCACGTGGGTCATCTCCAAATTTCGCCTGGGCTTCTTCATAGGCATATTCAAGATTAAATACATGTGGATATTCAGGCCACATATTATCAGCCGTACGCTCAGCAGGAAGCTGAGGATGTTTGCCAAACTGCACAACACTGCGGCATTTTTGACGAAGAGCAGTAGCTACACAGTCAGCTCCCGTGTCTCCGCCTCCAATAACAATAACGTCTTTTCCTTCAGCATCAATAAATTGACCGTCTTTGAAGTTAGAGTCTAAAAGGCTTTTTGTTGAAGTTGTTAAGTAGTCCATTGCAAAGTGAACTCCTTTTGCTTCACGACCTTCTAATACTAGATCTCTTTGTTTCTGAGCTCCTGTACACAAAATCACAGCATCATATTGTTCTTTTAATTCTTCAGCGGTAATGTCTTTTCCAACTTCCGTATTGGTTACAAAATCAATACCTTCTTGCGTTAGTAAACCAATACGTCTTCCCACTACTTCTTTATCTAGTTTCATGTTTGGAATTCCATATGTTAGTAAACCGCCGGCACGATCGGCTCTTTCATATACAGTCACTGAATGGCCCGCTTGATTGAGCTGATCTGCGCTTGCTAAACCCGCTGGACCAGAGCCAATGATAGCAATTTTTTTGCCCGTTCTCTTCTCAGGAATACGTGGAGTAATCCATCCATTCTCAAAGCCTTTATCAATGATAGCGCGTTCGATATTCTTAATCGAAACCGCTGGATCTGAAATAGCAAGCGTACAAGAACCTTCACACGGAGCAGGACAAACGCGTCCTGTAAACTCCGGGAAGTTATTCGTTTTCATTAAACGGTCTAATGCTTCTTTCCAGCGTCCTTTATAGACTAAATCATTCCACTCTGGAATTAAGTTATAGATAGGACATCCAGAAGTAAAAGCATTAATATCCATTCCCATGTGGCAAAAAGGTGTGCCACAATCCATACATCGTGCTCCTTGACGGCTCAATGCTTCATCAGATAAAGGAGCAGCATATTCTTTCCAATCACCTAAACGTTTTAACGGGTCACGTTCCTTCCCTTTTTCACGTTTAATTTCCATAAATCCTGTTGGTTTTCCCATTGTACTCTCCCCTTTCTTACTGAGCTACCGCTTCTTGTTGTTTTGCCGATGCTTTCTTTTCTTGCTTTGCATTTTCCTCAAACGCACTCATAGCTGCTTCTTCTTCCGTTAGTCCAGCTGCTTTTTGCTCTTCAATGCGATTCATCATACGTTTATAATCATTCGGGATCACTTTTACAAATTTTGAAAGAGATTCTTCCCAATTTTCTAATACAAATGCTGCCTTATGACTGTTCGTATATTTTAGATGATTTGTAATCATCTCTTTTACTTCTTCTGCTTCTTCTCCTTTTAAGCCCTCAAATCCAATCATGTCTTTATTACACAGGTTTTTGAATGCCTCTTGATCATCAGCAAATACGTAAGCGATACCGCCCGACATTCCTGCACCAAAGTTTTTACCTACATCACCTAATACTACAACACGTCCGCCAGTCATATATTCACAGCCGTGATCGCCAATTCCTTCAACCACTACGTTCACACCGCTATTACGAACCGCAAAACGTTCTCCTGCTAGCCCGCTAACATAAGCTTCACCGCTTGTTGCACCGTAAAATGCAACGTTCCCGACGATAACATTTTCCCCTGACACAGCTGTTGTTTCCTTAGGAGGAGCAACAATGATTTTACCTCCTGATAAACCTTTTCCGATATAATCATTTGCATCTCCAGTTAGATACATAGACATTCCTTTTGGAACAAATGCACCAAAACTTTGTCCTGCAGAGCCAGTGAATCGAAGGGTAATCGTATCTTCTGGCAGACCTTTCTCACCGTAACGTTTTGTAACTTCACTTCCTACAATTGTTCCAGCTACACGGTTAATATTAGAAATTGGAAGTTCTAGCTCTACTTGATACTTATGCTCGATTGCTTGCTGGACCGCAGGCAAAATCTTTTGCATATCAAGAGATTGATCAATTTTATGGTTTTGAGGTGTTCTAAAGGTACGTACACCTTCAGCTTGATATAAAAGAGTTGTTAAGTCTAAGTGCTGAGCCTTCCAGTGATTTTTTGCACGTTCGCTAACGCTTAATACGTCTGTACGTCCAACCATTTCATCCACTGTTTTAAACCCAAGTTCAGCCATAATTTCGCGCACTTCTTGCGCCACAAATTTCATATAATTAACGATATGATCTGCTTCTCCTAGGAACTTTTTACGAAGCTCTGGATTTTGTGTTGCCACTCCAACTGGGCATGTATCTAAGTGACATGCACGCATCATGATACAACCTAAAACAATTAAAGGGGCCGTAGCAAAACCAAACTCTTCTGCTCCTAAAAGTGCTGCCATTACGACATCTTTACCCGTCATTAATTTTCCATCTGTTTCAAGTACTACTTTTTCACGAAGACCGTTTAACATAAGCGTTTGATGAGCTTCTGCTAAACCAAGTTCCCACGGTAGTCCCGTATGTTTAATACTTGTTTTTGGAGATGCTCCCGTACCTCCATCGTAACCGCTAATAACAATAACATCTGCTACCCCTTTTGCTACTCCAGCAGCAATCGTTCCTACACCTGCTTTTGAAACTAGCTTGACGCTGATTCGCGCATCACGGTTTATATTTTTTAAGTCATGAATAAGCTGAGCTAGATCTTCAATTGAGTAAATATCATGGTGTGGAGGAGGTGAAATTAAGCCTACTCCTGGCGTTGATCCACGTACATCTGCCACCCATGGATATACTTTGTTTCCTGGAAGCTGACCGCCTTCTCCAGGCTTTGCACCTTGTGCCATTTTAATTTGAAGCTCATCCGCATTCACAAGGTAATGACTTTTTACTCCAAAACGTCCAGAAGCGATCTGCTTAATTGCACTGCGGCGATTATCTCCATTTTCATCCACTGTGTAGCGGCTAGGATGTTCGCCACCTTCACCACTGTTGCTACGTGCACCTAAACGGTTCATCGCAATCGCTAGTGTTTCATGAGCTTCTTGACTTAAAGATCCAAACGACATAGCACCTGATTTAAAACGTTTTACAATCGAATCAACTGATTCCACTTCGTCAATAGAGATAGATGGACGCGTTCCATTAAACGAGAATAGGTTGCGCAAGAAACCGATACGTTCTTCATTAGCCGATTCAGAGAATTTTTTAAACAAACTGTAATCTCCCTTACGGCAAGCCCACTGCAGCGTGTGAATCGTTTTTGGATTAAATGCATGATGCTCACCCGTGTGTCTCCACTGGAAGTCACTTCCTGACTCTAGCGTTTGTTCGATTGTTTCAACATAAGCATTGTCATGACGCGTTTTTGCTTCTTTTGCAATAACATCTAAACCGATACCGCCAAGCTGCGAAGCAGTACCTGTAAAATATTGCTCGATAATCTCTGCACTGATTCCGACTGCTTCAAAAATTTGTGCACCCCGATAACTTTGCACTGTTGAAATACCCATTTTAGACATTACTTTTACGACACCTTCAGTAACGGCTTTTACATATTTCTCAACAGCATAGTCATACGATACGTTCAACGTACCTGCGTTAATTTCATTTTGATATGTTGCAAAAGCAAGATATGGATTAATTGCATCTGCGCCGTACCCAATCAGCGCTGCAAAATGGTGCACTTCACGCGCTTCTCCTGTTTCCACTACAATGCTTGCCTTTGTACGGTTTCCTTTTCGCACCAGGTGCTGGTGCAGCCCGCTGACCGCTAATAGCGCTGGAATAGCTACAGATTGAGCACCTGCTTCACGGTCTGTGAGAACAAGAATGCTAGCACCTGCGTTAATTGCCGCTTCAGCTTCAGCAAATACGCGATTAAGATCTGCTTTTAAATCATTTGTAAACACAGCAGATATGACAGCACTTTTGAAATCTGGATGAACCGCAGACTTCAGCTGATCAGTTTGATCGTTTGTTAAAACCGGTGTCTCGAGCTGAATTCGATGAATATTTTCTTTTGTTGGGTGCAGTAAATTCCCTTCTGCTCCAAGCAATGTCATTGTAGATGTAACCAACTGCTCACGAATAGCGTCAATCGGTGGGTTCGTTACTTGAGCAAACAGCTGCTTAAAGTAATTGAACAACGATTGAGGACGATCAGACAACACAGCTAATGGAGTATCGTTACCCATTGAGCCAAGCGGATCTTTTCCTTCTGTAATAACTGGAACTAAATATTTATGAATATCTTCATACGTGTAGCCAAAAGACTTCTGGCGAATAACTAAATCATCGAAGTATTCAGATTTTTTCCGAGGCACTTCTGGCAACGTTACCAGCTGTTCATCTAACCACTCTTGATAAGGCTCAGCCTGTGCCATTTCAGATTTGATTTCTTCATCTGAAATAATCCGGCCCTCCTCTAAGTCGATGAGAAGCATTTTTCCTGGGCTTAAACGATCTTTATATAACACATTTTCATCTTCAACATCGATGACGCCTACTTCTGATGAAAGAATGATGTAATCATCTTTTGTGACATAATAGCGAGCTGGACGTAAACCGTTACGATCTAAAATGGCACCGATTTGCTTACCATCGGTAAACGAAATAGCAGTCGGTCCATCCCATGGCTCCATTAATGCGCTATGATACTCATAGAAAGCACGTTTTTCTTGTGACATGTGCGGATTCTCAGACCAAGGCTCTGGAATAAGCATCATCGCTGCATGCGCTGGCTTGCGGCCGGCCAATACAAAAAACTCTAGCGCATTATCTAACATGGATGAGTCGCTTCCTTCCGCATCTAAAATTGGAAGAATCTTCGGCAAATCCTTACCAAACGCGTCCGAAACAAACTGCTGTTCACGTGCTTTCATCCAGTTTTGATTACCACGAAGCGTATTGATTTCACCGTTGTGAATTAAATAACGGTTTGGATGTGCTCTTTCCCAGCTTGGGAACGTGTTTGTGCTAAAGCGAGAATGCACTAAAGCAAATGCTGAAGTAAAGTCTTCATCTTGTAGGTCAAGATAAAAAGCATCCACTTGCTCAGGCGTTAATAGCCCTTTGTACACAATTGTTCTGCTTGAAAGACTCGTAAAATAAAAACGGTTTTGACGCGCCTGTGCCCAATTTTCTGCTTGCTTACGGATAATATATAGTTTGCGTTCAAACGCTAAGTCATCTTTAATGCTGTCATTTGCTCCAATAAATACTTGTCGTACGTACGGACAGCTCTCTTTTGCAACTTTTCCGATTTTTCCGACATTTACAGGTACAGTTCTCCAACCTAATAACGTTTGTCCCTCTTCTTCAATTAATTCATTAATGTAAGCTTCAATTTCTCGACGCTCGTCTTCGTTATTTGAGAAAAAGATCATTCCAACTCCATAACGACCTTTTTCTGGCAAGTTCAATTCAACGCATGTCTTTTTAAAAAACGCGTGTGGAATTTGTACCATTAATCCAGCCCCATCTCCTGTTAGCGGATCGCTTCCCTGTCCGCCTCGATGGTCAAGCTGGCAAAGCATATTTAGTCCTTTTTTAACGATATCATGTGACGCTACGCCTTTCAATTGAGCGTATAGTCCGATTCCACATGCATCGTGCTCAAATTCAGGACGGTAGAGACCTTGAGCTTTTGGCATTTGATTGTATGTCATCTTCTTCTCCCCCGTTCGTTTTCTTTATCTTTTTAAGATCACCTGTTTACATTGTAAGTTTTCAAATCAATATAAACAATATATAATTTAGATAAAACTAATCTAATTTTGATATATATAGATGGAGGATGCCTATGGAACTGCGTCAATTACGCTATTTTATGGAAGTTGCAAAAAGAGAACACGTATCTGAGGCGGCAGAATATCTGCATGTTGCTCAATCAGCAATCAGCCGTCAGATCGCAAACCTAGAAGCTGAACTAGGTGTTAGTTTATTCAAGCGCGAAGGAAGAAATGTCAAGTTAACAGCAATAGGAAAAGTCTTTCTTGAGCATACGGAGACGGCTATGAAAGCTATCGACTATGCGAAAGAGCAAATTGATGAGTACTTGGATCCCGAAAGAGGAACGATTAAAATCGGATTTCCAACAAGCCTTGCTAGTCACCTGCTTCCTACTATTATATCAGCCTTTAAAGAAGAGCACCCAAATGTTGCTTTTCATCTTAGACAAGGTTCGTACAAATTTTTAATTGAATCAGTCAAAAAAAGAGATATTAATATCGCTTTTTTAGGCCCTGTTCCCGTAGAGGACCAAAGTATAGAAGGGCATATTCTATTCACTGAAAATCTTTTAGCTCTTGTTCCTTCTCATCATCCGCTCGCTGAACGGGATAATATCCGGCTGCGCGATTTAAGAAACGAAAATTTTGTGCTATTTCCAAAAGGGTTCATTTTACATAAAATGGCCTTTGATGCTTGTAAACAAGCAGGATTCATGCCAAACATTTCATCTGAAGGAGAAGATTTAGATGCGATTAAAGGTCTTGTATCCGCAGGGATTGGCGTCACGCTTCTTCCTGAAAGCACAGTGTCTGAAACGACCCCTCGTTTTACTACTAAGCTTGCCATTCACACGCCACAGCTTCAGCGTACAGTCGGGATGATTATTCCTAGAAATCGTGATTTAGCACCTTCTGATAAAATTTTTTATAAATTTGTCAAAACCTTTTTTGAACGTTTGGAGCAGTACAAATAAGAGAGGCAATGCCTCTCTTTTTTTTCGTTTCACACACTGTTTCTCAGCTGATTAATAGTATAAATAGATTTCCTTCCCTCTACGGATAACATGCATTGACGCTTACCGGACTCTTTCTTATACTGAAGTAACTGACTAAAAAGAAACAAGGTGACTGCTATGGATTTTAAAATTAATTTTTTATCATTTTACGTAATACAAGGAGAAGGAAAAGAAGAACAGGCCTCTAAACAATATAAGCATTTTCAAACGCTTGATACGGAAGAGTATGAAGAAAGTCCCATTAAAGATTTTTTAGACGGTGAGTTTAAAAAAATTGTCAAACGCAAAGTAGAGCGACACCCCAAAGCGGAACAAGTGCCTACAAAACTCGGGTATTTTATAGTTGAACCAGGACATTCTCTCGATTCAAACCCTAATTATAATTTATTTCACCGCACTCGTTTTGCTACAACCAAAGAAGAATTTGAAGAAAACAGCGAACAGTTTATCAATGCTTACCTTGATACTGCAGCCGTTCGAGGAGGAGCATTTTTAGTTGTATCTGCTGTTCCAAGAAAATATTTTGATTATGCTTTTGTATTTATTTTAAAATGTGACTTTGAGCCAAAAGTGGCTTCAATTTCAGATGAATCAACTCTCATTCGCCATGTGGAGATGGCGATTACTACTAAAAATATGAAATCTATTCAGTATCCCTACATGCCTGAAGAAGGCATGGTCGAAGAAAGCGAACTCGTCATCCACCAAGCGTCTCATGCCCGTTACTTTGAAGACTTCTTGAAATTCATTGACTACAACGAGCCGATGCCTGAGATTATGAAAACACAAGTGATGGATATGGTGCGTGAACACGTCAGCGAAACGTTTGAAGCGGAAAGCGTAGAACTCGAACAGTTTGAGTCGGACATGGAACTGTGGGCAACAAGTGAAAAGCGTGAGCTTCAAGAACGTTTAGATACCCATCAAGTCATGGAAGCTGCTGCTCATATCGTCGAGCATACGCCTGATGCAGAGCTAAAAATGAAGCTTGGTGAAACAGAGATTAAAGGACTGTTAGCTGATTTCGGGGAAAATATTCACTTAGCAAAAGTGAACGGACGCTACGTGGCTTTAATTGAAGCAGAATCGATTCTGTTTGACAAAGGCGCTTCTCCGATTGAGTTTCATAAGCCGGATGATTTGCACGGGATTATTGAAAAGATTAGCAGTAAGAAATGGGAAGAATGAACAAAAGACAGAGAGCTGAGTATGTGCTCTCTGTCTTTTGTTTAACTGAAAAAGGAGCTTTATTCCTTATCTATCTTAATTAATGCTCTACTAATTGGCTCACCGCAACATTTTGTTCATTTTCGGGCTGACCTAACGGATAAATTCTTACCGTATCATTTTCTTCGCTTACATGTTGAATATAAACAGCCGTATTGTTATACGTAACGTTAGCCATAACGGATGAATCAGCAATTTGTTTCGCTCGCTGCTTGTCCACGTTTCTTCCCCCCTCCATGTTGACATACATATAAGGTTTGCTTAAACAATGGATGCTATTCGCCGTCCAGAGCAGTTCTACCGTTTTTTAGCGGTTCGGTAGCCAAGGTAAAAAACGAAAGAAGTATAGGTAATAAATGCTGCTCCCGCTAGCAAGATCATTTTGTGCTGATGCCAAAGAGTTACATATGTTTTGATGAAGATTCCCTTTGTAAGTAAAACATATTGATACACAATAAAAGCAACCACTAAAGCAAGAAACAGCACTCGAAACAAACGAATGAAATCAATATTAGATAAAACGGAAGCAGCTTTTACCCAGGGTGATGTAGGAGGTTGTGCCTTTTTAGTGCTTCGGCCTTTCGACTTTTGTTGCTTTGAAGGCGGAGCTTTTGATTCCTCTATTTTAGGTGCTGGTTTTTGTTTTCCTTGAGCCATCGGTCCCTTTCCCTCTTTCTTAAATAAAGTGTCTAAAAAAGAAGCTTTTCTATTTTGCATATTCAAGAAAGGGTTTGCTATTTCCTTTTTCACCTAAAAAATACTTTCCTTTTTTAAATATAGAATGTCTTTAGATATATGCCCAGAGCATTTTTCTTATCTTCGCATACGTTATATCGTGTTTGATTTGAATTTACTATTTAAAAGGAGAGATGCCCTAATGAACCCTTATTATTTCAACCCTGGATACATTCCTCAACAAGTTGATTATTCAGTTCAACAATACTACCCTCCATACGTACCACAGCATGAAGAATACGATGAGAGACAGCAGCTTCAAAACCTTGGAGGATTTGAACGAAGAATTCGTGCGCTTGAAAGACAAAATGAGGAGCAAATCAGAGAGATTACTCGTTTGAATCGCGTTGTGGAGCGACATACTGACCGTATAAACAGATTAAATCAGCGCTTACGCAATGTAGAAAGAAGACTTAACATTCCATTTACAGCAAGCCAGGATGGATTTTAAATTCACCTTAAGCATTCTCGTTTCTTTTGAGCGAGAATGCTTTTTCACGTATCTTTCCTCGTTTTTAACAGCACGAAGGATATTTGATTAAACTTTACATAAAATAAAATTTGACTATTAAAAAGAAAAGGAGAAAATTACATGAAATCCCCTGTTGTTATTTGCCCTAACTGTCATTCTCAAAAAGAGCTGGCTACTGTTCTAACTGCTCAATCCAATCAAAACGTTATTTATACATGTTCAGCTTGCGGCTACAAGCTGACAAACATCAAAACAAGCAAAGGATAATGAGTATTCCTCGCCTCACGTACCTATAAACACTACGTTCTTCATTTCCACATACAAAAATTAACGTTTACGTAAATGTCATTAATTTTGTATACTGATAGTATCATGGGAAAGGGAGTTGAAGAAGTTGAAGTTTAAAATGAAGGAACGGGGGCAGCTGCACTTGAGTCCCGAAGGAAAACAGTTAATTTTAGACTTATATGAGTCAAATATGATGGAATCTGCAAATGAAGCTTTGGATGCTGAAACGAGAAGCTTTCATAGTGGAAAAGCCGATGGGATACAGGCTATTTTACTTCTTTTAGGGGTACAGCTAGAAGAAAACACTTCACAATCATAAATGAATGCTCTATAAAAATTATAAAAGCAGACGCACTCTTCTGGTGAATGCGCCTGCTTTTTATAATTCTTCCTGCTCAAATTTTACAATTGCAGCCTTAGCACGATCTCTCAGTGACAGAAGGTCAGACTCTACCTTTAAGATGTTTTTCTTCTTCTGTTCAATTAGCTTTAGCTGCTCTTCAACCGTATGTAACACTTGCTCTAACTTTTCTTTTTGTTGACTTGTTCCTTTCACTTGCCTATAATCCATCTTTTGTATTTCAAGAGTATCACTTAAAGCAAGAAATTCCTGTAATTCTTGAAGTGAAAAACCCATGACTTCTTTGGCATTCGTAATTTTTTTTAAGAATTCTACGTGTTCTTCAGTGTACAGGCGAAATCCACCTTCACTTCTTGGAGGTGCTGGCATCAACCCAATTTGTTCATAATAACGAATCGTACGTTTTGTTAAACCGCTTTGCTTCGCTACATCATCTATTTTTAGTTCACTCATTTTTAAATCCCCTTTAATCAATTAACAATGTCAACTTTTCGTACTTGTTACTATTATACACTAACGCTAAGCATCTCAAAACAAATCCGAACGGCGTGCACTTATTTAAAAATAAATAAGCAATTTCTTCACCCTTTTTTAGAGTAAAAAAATTGCTTATACAGTATATGCTGGGTTCTTTTCTCTAAAACATTATCATGAATGCCATTTTGTTAATTTACGATTTAGCATACAAATTAATAAATTTGTTTTTTGATCCTTCTTCTTTCTATCCACTAACTGTCTATTAACTTGTATGTAGCTCTTCTCTTTCTGTACTAGCCCCGCCTGCGCTGAGTACACCGATAGCCACGCATGCTATCCAACCTAGTTTCATTATAACAGAAAGCGCTTACATAATAAAGTGTTATGCTTTAATTTCTAAAAAGTTATAAATAACATCAGGAGGGCTTTTTATCCCCCCTGCTGATTTATTAAATAGAACCGGTGATGATACGCCTTTATAAAATAGTAAATAAGGTATTTTAATAAGCTACTTTATAAATCAAAAACCGTTCATACGGATTTTTACGATCCAACTCTGGCAGCATCACTTCTTCTTTTAAAACAAAAGAAGGGTGTTTTTCGAGATGATGAAGATAATCCTCCGAACTATAATATAAAATTAAATCAATCTCACGCTTATTGTCTTCCCACGAAAGCAAAATATTGTTCACTACTTGGATAAAAATTTGAACTGAAAAAGGATTAAAAAAATAAAAACAGTTATCCAGTGGGTGAATCTCATATTCTTGGGCTAAACAGCAGTGAAAATGAATATCACGTTTGCGGCTCTTGGCTTTTTTCAAATAGCGCCTTTGATTATCTATGGCCTGTTCATAAAAGTGCTCATTCATTTCTATCCCTACAGCGGTGGCATTACATAGGTAGTTCACATAAAAATTCAGCCTTCCTTTTCCGCACCCGAAGTCGACAATTCTATCGCTGCTTGTCAGCTCATACTGGGTGAAAAGTGTTTCTAATGCACTATAAGGCGTGGGTTCATACCGATGATAATGAAGTGAATCATTAAACCCTTTTTGTTCTCCCGTTGTTTTTATATTTAATAAAGCGTCATAGTATTGCTCATTCATAGTCAATCTCCTGTTTATAGTTGTTGAAAAAGAGAAAGAAGGACAAATGTCCTTCTTTCTCACTCCACCTTTACACGCATTTCTGATATTTTAAGACCTATTTCTTCGATTAACTGCACAGCTTCCGCTCGTTTTTGATCATCTAGCGTGCTGATTTCTAGTATATCTATGCTTTTCAAATATTGATAAGAGGCTTTAAGACGTTCTAAAGTATCTTCTTGCTCAAACTTTTTCACCATTATCTCCTCCAGTATATGTAGTTACTGTATGTATACCACAAACATGTACGTAATAAATCTAACATGTTTAATAAATACTAAACGTATCTGATTTATCTAAGAGGAAATGCACTTTTAATGGCTGATATATACTCAAAAAATTCCTCGGTTTTAGAATTTTTACGTTCATTTCTAGTATTGGTTGCAAAAAAAGCTTCTCTTTGCGCTTTACTTATCTCAATTTGAACACCCATCCGCCTAGCTGTTTTATTGGTGATATTTCTAGGGCTTATACCGGAAAAAGGATCTTGATCTGATAAAATTTCTGCACTAAAACCTTTGGAAACAAGCGCTTCATGCACTTTGGACCTTAACGCCTTGTCAGCACCGCCAATTTTAGTATGTTTTTCATTTTTATCATTGTATCCGTGAAAAGATACTGCATAGTCTTCTTTAGATATAATAGTTAACGCATGAGGTTCATCAAAATGAGTGGATGTGATATGAAGAACGGCATTTCCTGATTTCTTTAACCCTTCAAATATATAGTACGAGTATTCGTTTCCTGCTAGACCAACAGCAAGTTCGGTTGTTCCAGTTTCGATACCTCCGCCGTGTATTGCAAGCATTATAATATTGGAAGGTCTGATTTCAAATTGAATTTTGTAGTCTTGGTTATATACTTCATAAGAGGCAAGTTCAGAGAAGCTAGCATATTTATCTGGCATCATATATCCTCCTTGTGAATAAGACATAGTAAATAAACTTATTAGTCCTTTCTTTAATGTACCACATCTTTTCTTTCATCACATACTATGTGATTGCAATTGCCAATAAATATGGTACGATTAGATTCGAGTTTCTTGCTCGTTAAAAGTTCACCAGATAGTCAAAATTTTCATTTTTAAGCATTCCGTTTTTACCTTATAATAAAGGATGTACTTATTTTCAATTGATAATTCGACATTTTTCCTTGTTTTTTTTAAAAGTTCAAGGAATGTTAACAAATTTTACGAGCAACCTTGATGTAATTACGATTTTTTTTTGTTAAAATAGTTTAGTTGATTAATAAAGATTAGGTTTATTCATGCAAGAATAAGCTCAAAAAGGAGAATTGCTGTGAAAAATACCGAAGTTATCACAAAGGAATCACTTCCTATCAATCAGTATTTTTCCCGGGAAGTAATCAGTGCTATTATAAAAACTGGGATTATTAAATCGAACTCACTAGGAATGGTTGCTGGGCTTTGTCTCGCAATTGCTGTTAATGACTTAAGCTTTGTGACACAAATTCCTCTCATTATTTTGGCTTTAATTGGGACATCCTTTGTCGTAGGAGGAGCTGGGGCAGTTAATAACTTCTACGACCGTGATATCGATGCTATTATGAAACGTACGAAAGACAGACCGACAGTAACAGGAGCGGTCAACCCTAAATTTGCCTTATGGTTAGGACTGGCTTTATTTGTTATTGGTGTGGGCATTTTATTTTTAGTTTCTAACATGGCCGCGATCATGGGTATTTTAGGATTTTTCTTTTATGTAGTGCCTTACACTATGCTTACAAAACGTACAACAATTTATAACACCGAAGTCGGAAGTATTTCTGGAGCCATGCCTCCAATCATTGGATGGGCTGCTATTTCACCAGACTTATTTCATCCGGTAGCAATTGGATTGTTTGTATTTATGTTTTTATGGCAGCCTCCTCACTTCTACGCTATTGCGATCAGAAGACTCGAGGAATATAAAGCCGCAGGTGTACCAATGCTTCCTGTAGTAAAAGGTATCCGTCGTTCAAAAGTCCAAACGCTTGTATACTTAGTTATTTTACTAGCGGCCTCTTTCTTATTTTTATCGTTTAGTAAAATTATTGCATTTACAATGTTCGGTTTAACACTAGTATGGATGCTTCTTGGCATTTTTGGATTTAAAAAATTAGAAGATACAAAATGGGCTACTTTAATGTTTGTGTTCTCATTGAATCACCTTACCATTATTTTTGCCCTTATGATTGTACTGTCATTTTTCAAGTAATAAGCTGTGGAAAAGCAGGTAGCTATCAGCTACCTGCTTTTATAATAGATACATCCTTTCCTTCGAGTGAAATCATTCCTCCGTATCTCGCCGAAACTGCGCCACCTAAGGCGTTGGCAAACATTGTGTACTGCTTCCATGAATCCTCACTTTCAGGCAACCCTTTTTCGTGAACACACCATAGAATTCCTGCCATAAATGCATCACCCGCTCCTGTCGTGTCTATCACCTGAACTTCTTTTGCATTTACATGAAGCGTCTGATTTGCAGTAACAGCTACTGCACCATTTTTTCCTTGAGTCACCCACACGTATGGAATATGATACGCTCTCAGTTTTTCTATGCTTTCTGTAAGGTCTACTGAGTTCATCAAAAATAGCAGCTCATCCTGAGAAATTTTCAAAATGTCTGTTTCGTACAAAAACTGTGTTACGATATTTCTACATGCTTCTTCACTTTCCCACCTTTTCATTCGAATATTTGGATCAAATGCTACAAGCATAAGATGTTTTTTCGCCAGCTTTACAGCTTCTTTTGTAGTTTCCTGGGAAATCGGATGAAACAAAGTACCTGATCCAAAATAAAAAATCGCTGCCTGCTCAAATAAAGCTTCCTGCAGCTGATGTTTATACACTTGCTCTTGAGGTGTAGAATCTACATAGGAGTGGAAGTAACGTTCTCCTTCTTCATTTTTATGTACATATACTTCACAAACTTTTTTAGCTTCCGCTGTTACACAGCCGCTTTGGTTTACTCCTTCAATTAAGAGTTTCTTTCTCACGAAATCACTTGTTTCATCACTGCCTAACTTGCAGATATAATATGCTTTTGCTCCTAACTTCTGAACTCCGACTGCTACATTAACGGTGGTCCCTCCTAAAAAAGGATCAAAGCTAGTGTTAGATTCGTTTTTAGCAATATAATCAATAAATACCTCACCGTATGAAATAATTCCTTTTTTCACGTTAACCCTCACCTTCTTTCTTCTGTCTCCCAACGCATTTGACACATACACACACTTTTCCTCTACTTTCTAAAGGAACTTGTTGAAACACATCAGGAGTAAAAACTTCCTGCATACACCAACACTTTTCTAGTTCTTTGCCTTGCACAAAAGCACAGTTATTTTTCTCTCCACAGATAGGACATCTGCTATCACCGCTTGAAAATGGCATGAATCCCTCTCCTTTTTTCTTCTATGCCGTTGTATAGGTTATCTTTATTAGTATACAAGAGGTGGTTGAAATTCGCTTTCTACTTTTTGATATTTTCATTTTCAACTTCTCCTATTCTTGATACTATACATATAACAGAAATAACGCATTGCGAAAGGAGCCTTTATGACAACAAATTTATTTCACCAAAAACCCCTTGCTACATGGATGCGTGAATATCCTTTATTAACACCTTTAATCAACAAGCAGGAAATACTTTGGATAAATTCTTATATAAGACCTGCTCAACAAGCACTTTCGTCTCTTTCTTTACACACCAAAGATATAAAGAATGCCAATAAACGACTTTCTCGCTTTTCTTCTTTTCTTCAAATCGCTTTTCCGGAACTGAAAGCATCACAAGGAATAATTGAATCACCTCTTCAAGAAATTACATATATGAAAGACTATTTAAATCAACAAACGAATAACAAGCTGCAAGGAAAATTACTAATGAAATGCGATCATGACCTTCCCGTATCAGGTTCTATTAAAGCAAGAGGCGGCATTTATGAAGTATTAAAATTTGCTGAAAGCCTTGCGATTAAAGAGGGGCTACTTACCGAGGAAAGCAGCTACGCTCTTCTAGCTGAAGAACGATGTAAAAAGTTATTTTCTTCTTATTCTATTGCAGTAGGCTCTACCGGTAATTTAGGTTTAAGCATTGGTATTATGAGCGCCACTTTAGGCTTTAACGTCACCGTCCACATGTCAGCCGACGCTAAGAAGTGGAAAAAAGATTTGCTTCATTCGAAAGGTGTAACAGTTATCGAATATCAGTCTGACTACGGAAAAGCCGTAGAAGAAGGACGAAAGCAAGCCGAAGCAGATCCGACCTGTCATTTTATTGACGATGAACAGTCTAGAGATTTATTTCTCGGTTATTCCGTGGCTGCTTTACGTTTGGAAAAGCAGCTAGCCGAGCAGCAGATTCAAGTAGACGCCGAACATCCTTTGTTTGTCTATCTACCTTGCGGAGTAGGCGGCGGTCCTGGCGGTATTACGTTTGGGTTAAAAGCAATATACGGTGATCACGTTCACTGCTTTTTCGCTGAGCCTACTCACTCTCCTTGCATGCTGCTTGGAGTAATGACCGAGTTACATGATCGCATTTCCGTTACAGATATTGGCCTTGATAACGTAACGGCTGCCGATGGACTAGCCGTCGGAAGGCCATCTAGTTTTGTAGGCGAAACGATAAAATCGCTTGTTAGTGGAATTTATACCGTAGAAGATGATCAGCTTTTCCGATTTATTTACGAGCTAGCCAATCGTGAAAATTTATATGTAGAACCTTCAGCAGCGGCTGGTTTACAGGGGCCTCTTCACCTGATGGAAAGCGGATCTTCATATATACAGGCGCAAGGGCTAGAAAACACTATGTCACAAGCTACTCATCTTGTATGGTCAACTGGAGGCAGTATGGTGCCAACTGATGTGATGAATAGTTATTACGAACAAGGAAAAAATCTAATGAGTAGATAACGTCAAAAGGCATGAAGAAAAATTATGTTCTTCATGCCTTTTTAGACGAAGTAGCTCGCTGAAAGATAGGCTGCCAAATCTCAAATGAAAAATACCCTGACTTATAGCTCCCGCTTGTACCCATAATTGAAATTTTTACTTTCCGGTATCCTTTTTTCCATAAAAAAGTGCCTGCAAACACCTCAATTTGTTCCACTTTCTTTCTTCTAATAATCGTTGTTTTCCGTGTTAAAAACTGCGATCGAATACTGACAAATACCTCATTCATCATCAAGCCGCCTTGGCGATAGCCCAACCAGTGAATAAGTACATATGCAAGGCATAGTACGGCAATAATCCACACAAACATAGATTTCCAAAAGCTGATGCCAATCCCTGCCGCGGCAAATAACAAGAGCGGTAATATTAATGGGTACCATGCATATTGAATAGCTGTATTTCCTGGACACTTTATATATTCATAGTGCGGCACATATACATTCATTAATGCTGCAATCTCTTTTTGTTGGATAAACGGGTGCAAATAGACCTTTTCTTTTAAATCAGAGGTTACTACGTTTAAGGAAACGGCAGACCATCCAAATAATCGTCGAACCAATCCTTCTTCTATCGTAACAGCCTGTATTTTATGAAATGGAATCGTAAGGGATTTCTTATTTAACAGTCCGTATTCAATATGTAGATAATGATCATAGCGTTCTACTGTAAAACCACCAAATCGTATCACATACAAAACGATAGACAGCAAATAAGCAAGCACCACAATTACAGCCACTAATACAAATAAACCAAGCATCGATTGATGAATGACTTCTTCGTAAGCTGTCTTCACCCAGCGATTGATATACGTATCAATATACTGATAGAGAAAACCAAGAGCAGCAAAAATATAGCCGAAATTCCCAGAAAACGCAGCAGCTAACGCAAGCTGTTTCACCGACACTTTCATCGTACGCTCAGGATTTTTTTCTCTTATTTCCAGCTGACTTCCTGACAGCTTTAACGTATCTTTAAGATAGTGTGCTTCTTTTAGTGAAATACCAGATAAATCAATTTCAGCATCCGTACCGCTGCTGGCCGTGTCAATACGAAGCCGGGCTAAGCGAAGAATTCTAAACACAAATGGCTGATCCAACTGAATCGACTGAATGCGATTTCGTTGAATAAATCGTTTTTCTTTTTTAAAAACCCCTTTGTACAGACGCACTTCCGTTTCCGTTACTTCATAACGAAATTCCCTCCAGGTAAAAAAAGCAAATAAAGCGACTACGCCTCCCGCTAATAGCGTTGCCCACCAATATGTAAACAACAGATGCCGATTGACAATAAACACAAACACAAAAGGCAGGATATTATTTTTTATATGTTCAATAAATGCAATTGCAATATATAACGGATGCAGCCGCTTACTCATCTTCATCATCTACCTCTGCTAGTCTAGCAATATACTCTCGCAGTGCTTCAGCATCTCTTTGGCATAGTGCAGGAATTTCAACACTTCCAGCTGCCGTGATGATTTTAACAGAGGCCAAGTCGAATTTCCGAAAAATCGGCCCTGTCAAAGTCTCAACGTGCTGCACTTTCACAAGCGGAATTTTCGTATGATACCAAATGAATAGTCCTCTTTGTACATCAATTTGAGTATCTGTCACTTCATATGAATATACATTTATATATACACTTGGAGCTATAACTGTATATATGATAAAGCTAACGACTAATAGTCCCGCTGATATCCATCCAATTATTGACCACCAATCAAAAAAATAAACGAGTAGAAAATAACCCGCCGTTGCCAAAAGCCACAGCCCATGCATAAAAATTGATTGCCAGCGCATCGCTTTCTTAGCCTCGATGGGCAGCTTTCCCTTTAAATGTTCAAACTCCATAAAAACTCCTTTCTCTACCTTTTTTAATAGCACCATTACTATTTTACGTTAAAAAAGGAAAAAAGTTTCACAGTTTACCATTTTCTTATTATTTTCGATTAAAAATAAAACAAGGCCACCTATTTCTAGGCAGCCGTGTTTTATCGATAAACGCCGTCTTTCTCTCCGTGTACAACGGCAGCTCTTTCCACTGCTTCGGATACCGCCTCATGTACAGCTAGATTAAGAGGGTGAGGAACTAAATCGCCTGGACGCGTTGAATTTGCAATGGCCTCAGCTGCAGCTACAAGCATCGTGTGCGTAATATCGCGCACTCCGGCATTTAATACCCCTCTGAAAATACCTGGGAAGCCAAGTACATTATTCACTGACCTTCCGTCAGTAGCGTAAATAGCTCCTGCTTCAAGGGCATCTTCAGGTTCAATTTCTGGCTTTGGATTAGAGAGCGCTAGGATAATTTGCCCTTTTCGAACCCATTCTTTTTGAATTAAGCCCGGCACACCTGTTGTCGCAATGACAATGTCACAGCTTTCCATAAGCTCTTCTAACGAATCCGCTACTTTTCCACCGTAGCTAACTAAGCGCCCGTTTGCCTCGGGAGACTTATCAGCTCCTATTACTTGTTCGACGCCGTAAGCCATGAACATTCTGCACGTAGCGATACCGGCAGCTCCTAAGCCAATCTGGCCTACTTTTGCTTCTTTCAAATTCACACCTGTGCTGCGACAAGCTGAAATAGCTGCTGCTAGTGTCACAACTGCTGTTCCGTGTTGATCATCATGCATAACTGGAATATCAAGTTCTTCTTTTAAACGTTCTTCAATTTCAAAGCAGTGAGGCGAGCCAATGTCTTCTAGTAAAATACCACCAAATCCCGGTGAAATATTTTTAACCGTTTGAATGATTTCTTCCGGCTCATTTACATTCAATAAAATGGGGATAGCACTTACATTGGCAAGTTGATCAAATAACGCAGCTTTTCCTTCCATAACCGGCATTCCTGCAACTGGGCCAATATTTCCTAGCCCTAATATAGCTGTACCATCCGTTACGATCGCAACCGTATTTCCAATGCTTGTATAAATCTTAGCTTTGTCGGGCTGTTCTTGAATAGCGCGGCAAACGTTTGCTACACCTGGCGTATACACTCTTCTTAAGTCAGCGAGCGACTCAATTTTCATTTTACTTTTCATTTGAATCTTACCGCCTTCATGCGCATGAAGAACTTCATCTGATACTGTATGTAAAGTAATACCTTCTAAACTGCGAACCGCTTCAAGCAATTCGTCAAGCTGATCTTCACTTTCTACTTGAACCGTAATGCTTCTCATAGTGTAGTTATGTCCTACTTTAACGGTTTCAACTTCGCCAATATCTCCTCCAACATTTCCAATGGCTGTTGCTACTCTTCCTAAGTTTCCTGGTACGGTTGGCGTTTGTACCATTAATGTGCGTATCAAATTATTCATCATATCCCCCTTGTCCTAATTCTACAGTACATATGCTTACTAAATGAAGCGTTTAAAATAGTTTAAAATAGTTAAATTACCCATAAATTCATGTTATCTACTTATCTTACAAGTAAGTCTATACGTACGCTCTATTCTATTAAAAGAAAAATAATAGATAACGCTTTCAAACAAACGTTTCGCTTTGATTATAAGCAAAGTTTTTAAAATAATCAAGCGATGACATTGTGAAAATTCATAAATTATTAAGAAGGAATTTGTTCTTCATAAACAGAAAAGACTTAAGAGAGAAGAAACAAAGGAGTGAATCAATTGAAATCAATTTGTGTATTCGCAGGATCAAGCGCTGGAATAAAAACTGAATATAAAGAAGCTGCGGTATCGCTAGGGCGTTACATGGCCGAAGAAAACTACCGGCTCATTTACGGAGGCTCACGAATGGGTCTAATGGGAGAAGTCGCAAATGAAATGCTACAGCATGGAGGCGAAGTCATTGGTATTATGCCCCGTGGTTTATTTAGCGGTGAAATCGTTCATACCGCGCTGACAGAACTCATCGAAGTAGAGAGCATGCATGAACGAAAAGCAGCTATGCACGAGTTAGCTGATGCTTATATTGCGCTTCCTGGAGGTTTTGGGACATTTGAAGAATTGTTTGAAGCTCTTTGCTGGGCTCAAATTGGTATACATAAAAAACCAGTGGGATTATTAAATGTAAACGACTACTACAACCCGCTTATGCAAATGGTTCAGCATGCTGTAGATGAAGGGTTTTCTACGGATTCTGCTATTCGTCTAATCAACATTTCAGATAATCCCAAACAGCTTATCTCTTCAATGGATACCTACACGTCTCCTTCAGAGGACCAAAAATGGAACACTGAACGCTAAGCTAAAAAGCAAGCGCATAATTTGCGCTCGCTTTTTAAGCCTTATTAAAAAGTAATCTTATATTTTTTTACACCAAAAACAAAAGGGCTATCTATTGGCTTTAAAGACTGGTGCTGAACTTTACTAAATTCCCCTTTTTCTAATAATTTAGTAAAGGCTATTTTCCCTTCCATTCTTGCTAGCGGTGCTCCTAAGCAAAAGTGGACTCCAAACCCAAAGCTCACGTGAGGATTTGTTTTGCGATTGACTACAAAAGTGTTAGGGCGTTCAAACTTAGCTGAATCTCTATTTGCACTTGCTGCCCAGCTAATTACCTGCTGCCCTTTTTTAATTTTACATCCTCCAAGTTCTACATCTTCAGCAGCTATGCGTCCAATCGCTTGAATAGGGGGATAATAGCGAAGAGTTTCTTCTACGAGGTTCGGAACTAGGGATATGTCTTGACGAACTTCACCCTGCACATCTAAGTCTTCTGTCATATACCGAACTCCGTTAGTAATTAAATTTGTTGTTGTTTCATTGCCTGCTACTAGCAATAGAATACAAAACCCCAGTACTTCTTCTTCAGTTAAATGTTCGCCGTCAATTTCTGCTTCTAAAAGTAGCGAAATAAGATCTTCTTTTTTATTTTTCTGACGCACAGCAATGATTTCTTTAAAATACCGTTGTAAAAAAAGCACGCTATCATTACGCTTTTGCATCATTTTCGCAAAAGCTTCATCGGAATTATTTTCAGCACCGCTCACTAAGTCATCGGAATACTTTTTGAACAGTGCTCGATCTTGTATAGGTACTCCTAGTAGCTCTGCTATTACAATAATCGGCAGTGGTCCAGCAAAGTCTTCTACTATATCAAACTGTTTTTTGCTGCTTACTTCATTTAATAAATAATCTGCAATCTCTTCAATATGACTCTCCAAATGCTGAATAGCTCTTGGCGTAAAAGCTTTGTTCACTAAGTTTCGTAATTTTGTGTGTTTGGGAGGATCCATCATTAAAATACTTTCTTGGCGTTCTTCCATTGCTCGTCTAGATGAAAAAAGCGATGGGTTTTTAAAAATATATTTTACGGTTTCATAATCAAATACATCCCAGCAGTTTCGGCTCTCATCGTAACGAATAGGTGCCTCCTGACGCAGGCTGTTATAAATATCAAATGGGTAAAGCTGCTGTTCGACAGACTTAATTTCTTGCATAGGAATCAAGTTAGCATAACGATTTTCTCTTTTCACTGCTTTTAGGTTCATCTTGTCTTCCTTCTTTCGTTTAAAAGTAAACTTGGTAAGGTTTTTAATCGGCTACGGATAAAAGAATTTTTTTCCATCTTTTATCTTTTGATAAGCCTATCATAAGGTTTTTGCACTTTCAATGGACATAATCAGAAAATTTTGTCAATTATACTGAAGGCTTATTTTACTTAGGGTCTAAATAAGTGATTTTTTTCCACTTATGCAGTCCATTTATCTTATTTCATAATAATCATATAAATGGTTACACTACAAGTAAGTACGTAAGAAAGTAGGGATCTCATGTGATAGATGCCCTTATGTGGGGTGGTGTCTCAGGCTCAGCTGTACTAATAGGAGCTATTATAGCTATCTTTGCACCTTTAAAAAAACAGCTGACTGCTTATATTATGGCTTTTGGTACCGGCGTTTTGTTAGGAGCTGCTGCCTACGAGCTCATTCAAGATTCGGTAAAAGAAGCGGGCATTACTGCTGCTTCTTCAGGCTTCTTAACAGGCGCAGCACTTTTTACTCTTCTTGACATGTCCCTAGCTAAAAAAGGCGCTCACAAAAGAAAGCGTTCTAACCACCTTGCCCCCGCTAGCTCGGGACTAGCCATTTTTATTGGTACCATTATGGATGCTATACCTGAGTCACTTATGATTGGCGCAAGTTTGATTGAACAGCACCACGTTAGCTGGCTGCTTGTTGTCTCTATATTTATCAGCAATATACCCGAAGGAATCTCCGGGACAAGCGGACTACTAAAAAGTCAATACAACCATAAGAAAATTTTTTCATTATGGCTTTCGGTTTTTTTTATATCAGCTCTTTGCTCTTGGATTGGATACCTATTTCTTCAAAGTGCTACCCCAAATATGATGGGGTTTATTGCCTCATTCGCCGGTGGAGGAATTATTGCAATGGTTGCTTCTACGATGTTGCCGGAAGCATTTGAAGAAGGTGGTCCTATTATTGGTTTTATCGCTTCATTAGGGTTATTAACTTCTATTATTTTGGATTATCTGTCTTTTTAATGAATAAACTTATATTTTTTATGAAACAAAAAATATAGGTCTTTCGTCTTTACAAGTAGATATAATTAAAAGGAGTTACAGTCATGAAAAAAATATATGCTTCTCTTTCCATTTGCTCTGTACTTACTTGCCTATCAGGGTGTGCCTATGCGCCTCATAATAGTCTCTCTGCTGAAAAAGTCTCTGCTTCTTCTATTCATTATACTTCTTCTTTAGAACGGGGGACTTCAATAGAGAAAATTACAAATAAACTTCCAGGACACGTTTATTTGAAAGGTATAACCTTTCAAAATGCGCAAAAACCTTACTACTTAGCAATTAATTACGCTGCAATAGATAATCAACATACGTTTGAAAAAAGCTGGACATCTGCTAAAACTAAACGCACACTTTTACATAACGCAACCGTCTTACTTTCTGTCGCACAAAATGTTGACAGCGTTCATTTTACTATTAACACAATCGTTCCTCAGACAATTACAATTACTCGAAAAGAGCTAACCGACTTCTACGGAATAGATCTGCGAAATTATAATGATGTGAATCAAATATGGAAAGCAAAATACGAAGATCAACAAGAAAAAATTGATGAATTCTATGATGCACATCCTATTACAGAAATGCAATAAAAGCGGCCTTATGGCCGCTTTTTAAAGTTGTTTTTTCATAAAAACCTGCTCAAGTTTGATGCCTTCACCTGTATATAAATCTTGAAAGCCAAATGATTTTAACATTTTCACAAATAAGCTATTCCTTTTTGCAGGTACATTATATGTATTGTAAGCAATTGGTCCATACATATTAAAAATAGATATCAATAAAAAGTTCAGAACTTCCTCTCGATTTGGGATATTTTCCTTAACTCTCCCTTGATAAAAAGTAACGGAATTCACGATGCCTATGGAAGAAAAATTCTTTTGAAATAATAGATAGCCAATTTCTTCGTTTCTTTCATTCAACGCAATAAACGATTCTCCGTCTTGGATACAGTCAAATTGATTTTTCCACGGAACATCGTATGTATAAAAAGATAGGTTCTGAATATCTTTTGCAAGCCTTCGCTTTAGCGAATACGTAAACTGATTCTTCTTCTTAAGTAAAGGAGCGCGAAAACTACCTCTATGCTTTAGAAATAAAAGCGTATCTACAATCTCATATCCGTATTTCTGATAAAGGTGAATGGCTTTTTCATTCACCTTAAATGCTTCCAGACTGGCTTCCACTACTCCTTGCTGTTGATATCTCTCAAGTGTGGCTTTTAGTAAGGCTTCACCAATCCCCAGTTTCCGGTAAGGGAATGCTACGCTTGCACCTCCATTCCAAGCATGTTTTTTTCCTTTAACCTTTTTTATTCCATTTAACATAATTCCAGCTGGTGTTTCATTATAAAAAGCCACAAAAGAATGATCCACAGATAGCTGATCCAAACTAAATCTATAAATGAATTGATCTAGGGACAGCTCAATGGGAATATAATAATCTTCAAAACCCTTATTAAATGCTTGTAGCGCATCAGAAAAAGAACATTGACTTAGAGGCTTAATTATAATCACAGGACATTCATTCCTTTTTTTAAAAATAATAAGCGAAAACATAATCAATAATATTCTAGATTTTTAGCTTTTCTAAAAAAGAAAGAGACATGCCGTTTAAATACCCTGTCTCTTTCTTTTCTTTTAACACCCTATTCTATTGTTTTTTAATTTCTACATCCGACGCTTTCACAAACGCATAGCGGTGATTAAAATAAATTTGATAATATTCGTCTTTTCCAACAATCATTTTATGATCGTTTGGATTTGTTGTAAAAGTTGGGGCATAGTAATAGTCACTCGTTACTTTTTCTACCCCCGCGTACACCTGCTCTGGAGAAATTGTATACTGAAGTGGCACCATAGCTTTAACCGGTATATTAGAAGGATAGGCTGAAGCTTCGGGGAAAGCTCCTCCGTACACTTGAATGCTTTCTTTTCCTGCTTTTGGCATTAATAATATGCCTGTACCTTTACTCGTATTTTTATTATGTGGATTATAAAACCACGCTTTTTGCCCTCCGTACCAAATCGCTGTCCATTCTCCTTTTGTCTCAGCCACTGCATACGTTTGTCCAGTTACTGCTTTGCTTCCCCAGTCTAACGTTTGTTTCGTTCCTGGCCCTGAAGCTGCAGGCTCATTCAGTAGCGGTGAATCATTGCTAGGAGCTTGATGTAAATACACAAAGTTAGCCGGCTGCTTTGGTGCATCCGATACCTCTGGCTGATTATTTTTAAAGACTGGATTAATCGTAACGGCTAGTTTGTTTGTATGCTGGCGCTCGACTGGACTTCCTACTAAATCCATATAGTGCGCCCACTCCCAAAACGGACCAGGATCTGAATGCATACCTGATTGAGCCTTAGGAGACAACCCCGGTACCTCGTCATGACCAATAATGTGAGCTCGGTCTAATGGAATATTATATTCTTTGGCAAGGTGGCGTACGAGTCTTGCTGAAGAACGGTACATTTCTTCTGTAAACCACGTGGATCCTTCAAGCGCAAACCCTTCATGTTCGATTCCAATACTGTGCGTATTAAAATACCAGTTTCCTGCATGCCATGCTACATCTCTGTTATCAATCATCTGTGCGATATGGCCATCACTTGAACGGATTACATAGTTTGCAGCTGCTCTATTAGGGTTAGCAAACAAATCAATCGTTCCGTCATAACTTACTTCCGTATCATGAATAACAATATAACGCACATCTGATTTTTGACGATTTGCAATATCATAGTTTCCGTAATCTGAAGGACTTTCACTAAATTTCCCGTAAAAAGCAGGGATGTATTCACATTTTAAAGACGCCGGACAATCGGCTTTATTTGTATTCGAATCTTCAGCGCGAGGGATCGGTGTATCTATATTTTGAGGAGAAATTTTAAGATGCTGTCCGTCTGATGTTGTACGCTCTGCTCCTTTTTCCAACGTTTCATATACGTCATCGGCAAATACTTGAGCGTTTTCTTTATTCTGAGAAGAACTGTAAGCGGCGACTGCGTCGTACCATTTCTGATCAGTAGACGGCAGGTTTCCATTTTTGTCTTTTGCAATAAAAGCTAGCACAGCAGCGCCACCGCGAATATTTTGCACAGGATCTTTTTTTAATATTTCTTTATTTGACTTAAGCAGCTTAGCAGCTAAGGAGAGCGTTTGCTGTTTATCATATGCTGGTTGTGAAGGCGCAGCTCCGTTTCCTTTTCCATCTTCTACAAACGAGATGTCTGTTAAATGCATAAGTCCGTATCCCCCGGCTGCACTAGGTTCTCCATTATGACTTTCCCAGCGTGACTTGTTATAGGAAATTGCTTTTAAAAGCGAAGTTGGCACACCAAATTCTTGAGATGCTTGTACAAATGCTCGCTCTAAAGAATCCGGTTCATTCTCTGCAGCCTGAGCGACTAAAGGCTCGTGTAGCGTATGAATAGGCGTATAAGCTGTACACATAACACCAGCTGCAAGCATGGCTACCCCTATCTTGTTTAATTTTAATTGTTTTTTTAGTTTCAAACGTATTCCTCCCCCTTAGCATATGTAAATGAGATAAATAAAGACATAATATGACTTTACCTCGTTCTCAACCATTTCGTCTTCTTTCTTTCTATTCCCTTGAGACAATAGTCTAGAAGATTCGACAGAGTTACTAGGAGGAAAGATGTGGTATAACGAAAAATCAATAAAAATCATCCATCTTCTTTAAAGCTACACTATCAAAAATGGTTGAGTGCGACAGCGGCATATTCACCTATTTTTATGCCTTTTTGATAAAGCAGCAATATTGTAGATAATGACATTCTTTCTATAATTCAACTATTACTAAACCAAATTTCTTAATTCACCAGTTTTTAACAGACTGTACGTTCGACATTTTAGTAACTTTTCACCATAGTTAACCATGGAAAAGGTTGCTATTATTAAAGACAAGAGAATGTTTACGTATGATTGTACGCAGTAAGAACTGCTCTTGAAAGGAGATACCTTATGAGAGGACACAGCATTCCAGCAATTAAGTTGAATGAAGAAGAAAAAGAAAAATTAGAGGAACTTATTGAACATTATAATTTAAAACGAACGTCTCTCATTCGAAAATTTATTATGGATGGAAGAGTTAAGCCGCCTTTAATCGGCAAAGAAGCGGGTGTGGAACTATTGGTTAACCTGCGAAAAATTGAATCTGAACTAAGCCGGCTAAGCAATAATATGCATCAAATCGCAAAGTACCTACATAAACCAAAAGATAAGCAAAATCATTCACAGAACCTTGAAGAAATCCTATTGGAAATGATGAAAAAACAAAAACATGTACAAAAAGATGTAGAGACTATTTCAGAGCAGCTTAGCGATCATTTATACGTCAAATAGAGAAAAAAGAGATTGAGACATAACGAAATCAATCCAACATAAAGACGAACAAATTGGACAAATGATCGAGTATGGATGACTTGTTACACCGCTGTTGATTTCCCTGCAAGACTTTGCTTTCCGCAGAAGTCTTCGCCTTGCCCTCCAATCCACAGCTAGCAGTAACTGCATACATGAAACCTACGTTCACCATCACCATGAAAAAATCCGAACGAGTTGAATTCTCCATCAAAAATCTCGATTCATCGTTCGGATCTTTCTTCAATTAAAATACTTTTGTCCCAGCCTCATTTTTTATAAAGAAATAGGAATTTAAATACTTTTTTTCATACCGCACTTTGCGCATGTACGAATAAAAATAAAGTCTTTTACTAGGCTTTTAAATTTTACATGTCCACAGTTATCGCATCTGCCTGCAACTTTATCCGGAAACTCCTCATATTTATATACTTTTGTTAAATCAATCGACTCTTGCTGTTCTTCCATTTCCATCACACCTTTATGCATCTTTCTCTTTATATTCTATCAAAAATAAGTGGAATTACTAGGGTGAAAGCTTCAAAAAACGTGCAGGGTTTTTCACTATTTTTTTACTCGTTCAGCTTTGTACCACCATTTTTCTCTATCTAAAAATGCTTTTACATTCAGTATTTTTTTATCATGAAGTGTAAAGATGGCTATCTGATCTCCTTCTTTAGAAAAGGTTACGGCTGTTTCCAATTTTTCTTCCGCTACAAATGCCTTTAATGTTTCCACATTTTCTTTTGTTAATTCCGCAGTTGTGATGCTTTCTCCTTTAATAATCGTATCTTTTTTTCAATAAAATGTCCTCCATCAATCATCCAGGCTGCACGTGTTTCACCATAAACTTGAAAGATTGAATTCTTTTTTAAATGTCCTGTTCTCTCTGACATATTTACATCCTTATACGTATCAGTATCCTCGATTGTTTTTATCCATAAAGGTTTATATAAAGAACTAGGTTTTGGCAAACCTTCCATGTCAGAAGCTTCTACAGGTTTTGTGGACTTAGGTTCCAAGTTTAAAAACTGCGCGATGCCTTTTGCATATGCCACGGCCATGTCTTTGAGAAATTGATGGTTCTTTAAGAGTTTTGCATCGTGTTCTGTGTCAATAAACCCAATTTTAGTTAATACAGACGGCATATATGAACGCCTTAATACAGCATAATTAGCCGATTTTCTGCCGCGGTTAGAATGATTGTATTTAGCGAGAACGAATTTGACATGATCGTGAATATCATTTCGGAAAACAATGGTTTGGTTATTTATATTTTGACTATAAATGAAATCTTCATATCCCGTTTCGCCACCTGAATTTATATGGATAGATAAGTATACATCAGCACCCCATGCATTGGCTCTGTTGGCCCGTTCATTTAATGACAGAAACACATCGGTTGTACGAGTTGCACAAAGAGAAAACCCTTGATAGTGAGCAGAAAGAAAAGAGATTATGTGCTGTTGAACAGCTAACACTAAGTCTTTTTCATGTAGCCCGTTGGCTACAGCCCCTAAATCTTTTCCTCCGTGGCCTGCATCTAAATAAATTTTTTTCATATAACCTGTCTCCTCCTTATTCGTAGCATATGCACAAATAAGCTAAGACGTTTGTTATACCAAACTACTTTTATGTATAAAGCTTTTTGCTATGGCTCATTTAGGGAGTCTTTACAACTGATTTACCATAGCTGGTGACATTGAAATATGTATTTGAACCATCGTCTTCATTGATAACAACGTCTAAATCATGAAAATAGCGGTGAAGTTCCTTTAATAGCGCTTGATCTTTCGTCTGCTCTAGCTGTTTAGCCAGCTTCTCCATATGCTGAAAGTCTTTCTTTAAAACAGAATCTTTTACTGCAATTGTACTAATCGTATTTTTAATAGCTGTTGCTTCTTCTTGTACGGCAGGCCAATCTGGATGTTCAATGGCACTCCATCCTGTTAAATCATTTAGTACGTCATGATGTTCAGCTATAAAATCTTTTGCCTGCTGATCGCTGCTTTCCAACTTATTAATTTTCTGCTGATCCACTTTAATAGCACTTGCCTTTATATTTTCCTGTGATAAAAAAGGAATTTTTTCGTTTTGATACAATATCCATCCTGTTGCTCCTCCTCCAATTAGCAAAATGGATAAAAATATCGAAATGATAATACGTTTCTTCTTACTTTTATGTCTTCTTTCCATTTGACTCCTTTCCGGGTATTCAACATCCTTTAGGCCTTATGAACTAAAACGAATAACCTACAAAGAGAATTTTACCATATTTTTAATATTAAAAAAGAGACTCCTTCGAGTCTCTTTGAATCTACTTCAGTTAACTTTCACCTGTGTGTAGCGATTTTTAGGAACATTCAACTGCAAGTGACTTCTTAATGTACTCCCTTCGTATTCTGTACGATACAAGCCTCTTTCTTGCAAAATCGGTACAACATGTTCAACAAAGTCATCTAAGCCATGCGGAACGCTTGAATGAATAATAAAGCCGTCAGCTCCCTTTTCTTCAAACCACTGTTCCATTAAATTGGCAATATGCTCCGGCGTTCCAATAAATTCCGTTTTAGGTGTAGCAATTCGCAGTGCTGCTTCTCGCAGTGTCCACTTATATTTTTTAGCGTTTTCTTTAATTTTGTCAGTTGTACTGCGAAAACTATTACTTCCTATATTTCCTAAGTCAGGGAACGCCGCATCTAATGGAAACTGTGAAAAATCAAAATGATCGAAAAAGCGTCCTAAGTAGTTTAGCGCATGTTCAATTGTAACCAATTGAGAAAGTTCTTTATATTTTCTTTCGGCTTCTTCGGTTGTGCTACCAATGATAGGACCAATTCCGGGGAAAATTAAAAGCTCGTTTTCCTTGCGTCCTTGTGCTAGGGCCCTTGACTTTACATCTTGGTAAAAAGCTTTCGCTTCTTCTAAATTGTCTTGTCCTGTAAACACTGCATCGGCCGTTTTCGCTGCTAAATCTTTGCCGCTTTCAGAAGAGCCTGCTTGAAACACTACAGGCTGCCCCTGAACTGAGCGCCCAATGTTTAACGGTCCTTCTACAGAGAAAAATTCCCCTTTATGATGCAAGCGGTGCAGCTTTTTCTCCTCAAAAAATTGTCCCGTTTCTTTATTTCGAATAAATGCATCATCTTCCCAAGAATCCCACAATCCCTTTGTTACTTCTAGAAACTCTTCAGCTATTCTATAGCGTTTACTATGAGTAGGATGTTCTTTTCCATAGTTAAGGGCAGATCCTTCTAATGGAGATGTTACAACATTCCATCCTGCTCGGCCGCTGCTAATATGATCAAGCGAAGCGAATTGTCTAGCCACTGTAAACGGCTCGCTGTAGGAGGTCGATAGAGTGCCAACTAAACCAATATGAGAGGTCACAGAAGCAAGTGCTGATAGAATAGTAAGAGGTTCAAAACGATTCAAAAAATGCGGAAGCGATTTTTCATTAATATATAACCCATCGGCAATGAATACTAAATCAAATTTTCCTTCTTCCGCTTTTTGAGCCTGCTGCTTGTAAAAATTGAAATTAACGCTTGCATCTGACAAAATTTCAGGGTGCCTCCATGCCCCCATATTTCCTCCAACTCCATGAATAATAGCCCCTAGTTTTAATTGTCTTTGACGTGTCATATTACCACTCTCCTTTTTCATACCCATTCATAAATTCTCGTAATTGATTGGTTAAACCACCTGCTCCAAAGCGAAGGACCTCTTCTCTTTCTGCCTTTCTTTTATTCCCTTCCTGTGCAAATTGCAAAAAGGCGATAACGTGAACTCTTCTAGGGTGAATATTTACAATTCCTTCGTCATAAAACCATTGATCAATTGTATTGTAAATGCCTTTATTTACTTGGAATTGACTGTGGCACCAATTAAAAAACTGTAGATCAGGTAAATTTAAATACCGCGCTTGCCCTAGCTTGGATTTTGTATATTCACTCGATACATAGCCCATATGTTGAAACCTTTGCTTAACTTGTAGCGTATCAGCTTTAATTTGATGCTTTAAAAACTCAATAGAAGAGAACTTTTTCTCCCCTCGCACTCGAAAAATCACGTTACATTGGACTGTCTCTCCATAAATAACTTCGTTAAAATCCAAAATATGAACCTCAAATGTTTTAGATAGTTCCGATCCAAATGTAGGCTTAACACCTACATTCATAACCCCTATATACTCAAGTCCCCGGAGGTGAACGAGAACACCATACACTCCATTCTTTACTTCCTCTTGCTGAGTATCTATATTAGCTGTTGGAAATCCCAAATGTCTTCCTTGCTGTCTTCCAGTTACAACCTGACCTTTTATCAAAAGTTTTTTGCTTGTTTTAGCTTTTAATGCCGCTTTATTCACTACCCTCATCCTTCTTCCCTTAAGTCTAGTAAAAAATAAAAGGTTCTTCACACAATGTCACGCATCGTGTAAAGAACCTCTAGTGATCTAGTCGGTTTGTTTAATTTGATAATTTCATCATATACTTATTATTCCTATGAGTCAAGTTGGTTTTTAATTGAAGTATTAGATTGTTTTTTCATAAATATAAGAGTAAGGGGAATGCGTTGGGTTGATACGCTTGAGAAATTTCTTTGTTCGCTCTTCTTTTGGATTTAAAAATATATCTTCAGGATGGCCTTGTTCGACAATCTTTCCTCCATCCATAAACACAACGTGATTAGAGACTTCACGGGCAAAACTCATTTCGTGCGTAACAATAATCATTGTAATTCCTTCTTCAGCAATTTTACGAATAACAGACAGTACTTCACCCACTAGTTCGGGATCTAAAGCAGACGTCGGCTCATCAAATAAAATGACTTCAGGGTTTAAAGCAAGCGCTCTAGCAATGCCCACTCGCTGTTGTTGACCTCCTGATAACTGACTTGGATAAGCATTTGCTTTTTCAGCAAGCCCAACTTTTTCAAGAACGTCTAAACTGCGTTGTTTTGCCTCCTCCTTTGGCAACTTTTGAACAATAACTAGCCCTTCCATAATATTTTCAATAACGGTTTTGTGTTTGAACAAATTATATTGCTGAAAAACCATCGTTGTTTTTTGTCGCAGAGTTAAAATGTCTTTGCGGTTTGGCTTTTGGCACTGAACCGTAAATTGATCAATAGAAACTTCTCCTTCATCTGCCCTTTCTAAGAAATTAATGCACCGTAAAAGCGTAGTCTTTCCGGAACCACTGGGCCCTAAAATGGTCACAACGTCGCCTTTTTTAACGATTAAATCAATACCGTTCAATACTGTATGGCGACCAAATGTTTTTTTAATATTAGTTAATGTAATCATACAACTCCTCCTCGATTATAAACAGTTAATTTCCGTTCAAGCAGTGCTGTTATTCCTTCTATTAACATTGTCAACATCCAATAAATAAGAGCAGCAGCAATATAAGCTTCTAGAAACTTGAGATTATTCGAAGCTACGATATTAGCAGCACCGTTTAATTCTTTTTGCGATACAATGAATGCGATGGAAGACGTATGCAAAAAGCCAATAAAAATATTACATAAATTCGGTAAAGACAAAGCAAACGCCTGTGGAAAAACAATTCGTTTCATCGATTGGAAACGATTCATTCCAATGGAATATGCAGCCTCAATTTGTCCTTTTTCTACAGCTAACAAACCAGAGCGAATAATCTCTGACATATAAGCTCCCGCTGTAAAAGACAAAGCGATTAATACAAATACGACAATAGGAATGCTGTTTGCATTAAAGCCCCATTCATAGTAGGCTGATAGTTTATTAATAAATAACGGTAACCCTAGGTAAATAACCATAATATGAAGGATAGCAGGCGTTCCTCGAAAAAATGAGACGTATAGGTTGGCAATAGGCGTTATTATTTTCACAGAATTAATTCTCACAGCAGCAACAGCAATACCAATAAGCAATCCTCCTAGTAACGGACCAATGGTAATAAGGAACGTTAAAGGTAATGCTTTTAAGATTTCTACAAATGCTGTCCATATAAACGGTACATCAATAATCATGTTTACACCTCTTTTGGTAAGCTCGTTTTATGCATGAACAGGCTGATCGTGTTTTTGCAGCTTCTGTTCTGATTTCACAAAAAATCTCTCTAATATAATCGCCACAAAATAATAAATAATCGCAAGTGCAATGTATACCTCCACTGCATGAGCCGTTGCTGCGATAATGGTATCTCCTCTTCCCATCATATCCATTACACCAATCGTAAAGGCTAAAGACGTATCTTTCAAAGAACCAATCACAAGATTTCCAAAGTTAGGAAAGGCTACAACGAGAGCTTGCGGCAGCACAATTCGAGTGAACGTTTGTTTTCCCGTCATTCCTATACTATACGCTGCTTCGGTTTGCCCTTTATCTATACTATTAATAGCACCGCGCATCATTTCAGAAAAAGACGCCGCCGTGCTCAATGAATACGTGATAATAACAAATACGAGCGGAGCCATTCTAGAAACGTCAATATGAATCAATTGTAAAAGGGCAGGTATCCCATAAAAAACTAAAAATAATTGAATTAAAATAGGTGTCCCTCTCATAAAAGAAATATAAACTGTTGCTATTTGACTTAACACGGGCGCTTTATAAATGCGGGGCAGCGCAATTAGTAATCCTAAGGTACTGCCAATGACAAGTGAAGCAACCAAAATCCAAATTGTAATATGCAAATAAGATAATAATTGAGGAATAGAGGTGAAAATCAGCTCTATATCAAATGCTTTTCCCATCTTTTTCTCTCCTTTGTTTCCCTCTACAGGTAGCGAAAGGACCCAAGTTTAAGGGCTTGGGTCACAGTAAGTGCTTTAGTTATTTCCAGCTGCTCTTGTATAGTCTTCTCCTAGCCATTTTTTACTTAATTTTGTCAATGTTCCGTCTTCTTTTATTTCTTTTAAGGCTTTATCAACATCTTTTTGTAAACCTGTTTCATTTTTGCGAAGCATAAAATATACTTTTGAATTTGAGATAGCAGGACCTACAACTTTTTGCTCTGCATCCGCTTGCTTATTGACAAAGTCAACTGCAAACGGCGTACTAATTGTGGCGTCCGCGCGTCCTGTTTTCAGCTGCGTTTTTGTATCATCAGATCCTTGACCTGAATAGACGATATCAATCTTATTTCCATGTTCTTTGTTATATTTATCGATTAAGTTAGCAGAGTTACTCGTTGCTCCTACAATTACCTTTTTACCACTCAAATCTTTAATTGATTTAATTGACGTATTTTTTTCATTTACAACTACATGTAGCGGAAAGATATTATAAGGTTCTTTATTAAATAGGAACTTTTGTTTTCTCTCTTCATTCACTTCCATCTGATGAGCTACTAAATCAATTTTGTTCGATTCCAAGCTCAAAAGTAAATTAGAAAAATCCATCGTTTTAAATTCAAACTTATAGTTTGGAAGACGTTTGTCTATTTCTTTAACAAGCTCTACGTCATACCCTGTTAAATTACCTTTATCATCAAGAAAGCAAATGTTCGGAAATTGAGTACCGGTTCCTACAATAATTTTTTGCACTTTGTCTTTGCTTGCGTTACCCGCTGTTTCTTTATTGGATGTTCCGCAAGCTGCTAACACTAAAAGAAGTAATAAAAAGATAGCTGTCAGCTGTAGCTTTTTCATATATTTTGTCCCTCACTATGTCTCAAAATAGTTTATTATTTTAACAGATGAATAAAATGGATGTTCCAGCTATTTAACGATTGGTGAATAGTCTTCAATCAACTTTTCTATTTGTTCATAATCTTTTTCAGTAACTCCTTTAAACTGCCCCTTATCTCCAATTTCAACGACCGGTACGTGACGAATACCGTATTTAATTTCAAGTATATCTCGCAAATAATCTTTTCCTTCTACATCTATACTTTCATATTGATATCCTTTTTCTTGAAAATACGCTTTTAATTCTTCGCAATGATGACAACCTTTTCGATTCCATAATAAAATCTTTACTGACATGTTTTCTCCTCTTTTCTTCTTATTTTATTAATTAGCTTTTTGTAGCTCTTTGTGTTTTTTTAACTCGTATCTTTCAGGGTGTAAGATTTTCCTTAAAAATACGCCTTTTCCTTCTTCTCCTTGATCGACTTCAAAAAAGCGTTCATATCCTTTCCTTTCATACATCGGAATTAACCACGGATGCCGATCAGAAGTAGCTAATGTAACTGCAGGAGCCCCCAATTCATCCCGAATAATCGTTTCTTCAACCCATGTTAAGAGTTTAGAACCTACTCCTTTCTTCTTAACCAAAGGATCTACGGCAAACCACCATAAGAAAGGCCAGTTTGTTATTTCTTTATACGTTCTTGCTGTAATCGTAGCTACGATTTTCCCATCACTTTCCAGCACATAGCAGCGGCTGTTTTGGATGTTTTCTTTTACAAGTTCAATCGTTGCCGTCGCGGCGGGAAACTTAATTCCTAACTTTCGAATCGGCTCGTATGCTCGAAGCGTTAAATCCAACAGTTCTTCAGCATCTTCTACGATTGCTAATCGATATAATTCACTCATTTTCTCCACCTCATTTTATAAATGTTTGAAGGGATAGACCGGCTTTATAAATCAGCTCATCCACAGCTTCCTTTAAACGACTTTTGGCATTCACATTGTTGATGCCTGTAAAAGACACGTATTCATGCAGTAGAAAAAGACTGCTGAGCCAATAAGGTCTACCTAAAAAAGACGCTAAAAGTTTGAAGTCATATTTAGCTTTCAGTAAATAATTCACATTTTCACCAATAAGAATTGGCAGAAATATTTTTTTATGAAATAAATCTTCTGGCAATATTTTTGTTAACTGTTCAAAAGAATGTACGTATATTTCATTCACTTCAGATAACAAAACGACAATACTTTTAGCTTGGTTCACTTTTGAAATAAATGCCTTTATTTCTTTTTGATTTTCCTCTGTTAAAGCGTGCACATCGTGATACAAAATAGCTTCTGCTCGCACTCCTTTGGAGGTTAAGCAAGCTTCTAGCTCATCTTTTACTGATGCTATTTGTTGATAATTATGAGAGCTTCCGTTATATAGAATACATATATCGCTCACTTTCTTCCCCTCCTTTTTACAGCAAAAAGGCTCCTGGAATTTATTCAGGAGCCTTTGGTAGACCAATCAGCTTTAACTGTTTGTTTGATAAAACCGGAGAACGAAGTGAAGTGTCTTTGAAACATACTCACTTAATTCTTATTTATCCAAGTTGTTTTATCGGCTTTTTCATTTAATGATTCAACTATATAGCCTCAAAATAGCAAAGTCAACTTATTTTTCAAAAAAAATTTTTCTTTAAAAAACTCTTTTCATCTGGAAAATCCTTTGCTAAAATTAATCCCAATTATTCTTACCTTTTTTATCAACTTTAAGGAGTGTTTTTAGTGAAATTAAGTATTTTAGATCAAAGCCCACGTTATGAAGGTGAGCGTGCTGAAGATGCATTTCAGCATACCATTCAATTAGCTCAGCTAGCAGAAGAACTTGGTTACCATCGCTTTTGGGTAGCGGAGCATCATGACTCTGAACATATTGTAGGATCATCACCTGAAGTGTTAATTTCTCATCTGCTTGCTAAAACGCATCATATTCGTATTGGTTCAGGGGGCGTTATGCTTCAGCACTACAGCCCTTATAAAGTAGCAGAAAATTTTAATGTTTTAGCCTCATTATCTCCAAATCGCATCGATCTTGGAATCGGTAGAGCACCAGGAGGACTACCTCATTCTACTCAAGCCTTGCAACAAAACTCTCAGCCCACTAAGTCCTTAACAGACAAACTGATAGAACTTAAACAATATCTAAACGATACGCTGCCAGAAGATCACCCGCTTTATGGTTTAAAAGCCTATCCAAGGCCGGAAAAATCAGCAGATATGTTTTTACTGGGAGCAAGTACTTCAAGCGCAGAGCTTGCGGCTTCATTAAACCTTCCCTATGTATTTGCTCAATTCATTAATGGCGAGCAAAAAGTGCTAGAAGAAGCGGTTTCTGTCTATAATCAGCACGTTTCATCTCATGCACGCTCGCTTGTCGTTGCGCTTTCCGTCATCGTAGCAGATACTGTAGAAGAAGCAAAAGCATTAGCATCCAGCACAAAAATATTTAAAGTATACTTAAAAAATGGGAAGTCCATTACATTAGGCTCCAAAGAAAAAGCTGAAGAATTTGGTCAGCAGTCTAAAGAAAGCTATCGAATTGAAGAAAAAGAAGCAAACGTTCTATACGGTACAAAAGAAAGCGTTCGCCAAAAGCTTCAAGCTTTGAAACAGGCGTTTTCTGTTGATGAATTTATTATTCTTACTGCCATTCAAAATTTCGAACAAAAAAAGCGATCTTATACGCTTTTAAAAGAAGCATTCAATGAAGGAGATGCGCGGAAAAACAATCAAACTCTAGCTGCTTACTAATCAAGAAGCTAGGACAAAAGTGTTTTAGTAGAGGTAAATACGAACTAATGATCAAAATTATCGATTAATAGTTCGTATTTTTGGGTTATCATGGTGAACGTAGCTTTCATGTGTTTAATTGCCTGTAGCTGTTGATCGGAGGGCAAGGCGAAGACTCCTGCGGGAAAAGCGGAACAGATGAGACTCCGCAGGAGCGCAAGCAACGAGGAGGCTCATCAGCCGCCCGCGGAAAGCGAAGCCTTGCACGGAAATCAACAGCGGTCTAATAAGTGATCCATACTAGGAGTTTAAACAAAGTATACACATGCCTCCTTCTTTTCGAAAAATGATTAAATTGAATGAAACGTTTTTTTATAGTACCATATGAAGATATGAGTCTAGTAGAAGAAGGGAATTTACAAATATGCCTTACAAAATGATTGTTTTAGATTTAGATGATACACTACTATGCGATGACCACACTATTTCTCCGCGCACGAAAGAAGCATTAATGAATGCGCAAGAATCAGGAGTAAAAGTTGTACTTGCTTCTGGACGACCAACTTACGGAATGGTTCACATCGCAAAAGAATTAGAGTTAGAAAAGTACGGAAGCTTTATTTTATCGTTTAATGGGGCAAAAATCATTAATTGTCTAACAAATGAAGAGCTATTTAGCAGTACATTATCTCCACGTACTGTTGCACGTCTGGACGGTATTAGCCGCGAAGAAGGCGTCTTAATTCATACGTACGTGGGAAATGAAATTATAACCGAAGTAGAAAATAAATTTACAGATATTGAAAGTGATATTACAGGTCTGCCGATCCGTGTTGTTTCATCTTTTGCTGATGCCGTTACGGAACCTGTTGTAAAAGTACTAATGCTTGCAGAACCGGAAAAGCTAGTTCATGTTGAAAAGAAACTTCAACAGCAGCTTCAAGGAGAGCTAAGCGTAATGCGCTCTAAACCATACTTCCTTGAATTTACAGAAGAAGGCGTCACAAAAGGGACAAGTCTACATTTATTAATTCAACAGCTTGGCATTACACGCGATGAAGTGATTGCCATTGGCGACAGCTATAATGACCTTGCCATGATTGAATTTGCTGGACTTGGCGTGGCAATGGGAAATGCCCCTGCCGATATCAAAGAAAAAGCCAACCACGTAACAGATACAAACATGAATGACGGCGTGGCAAAAGTTGTGGAAGAATTTATCTTAAAACCTGTTAGCGTTTCGTAAGACAAAAAATGCAGCTCGTATGAACCGAGCTGCTTTTTTATTATTGGTTTTATACTCCTAAAAGCTTCATAAGAAGTGTAGCTAAAATGACGGTAGAAGCGCCTCCAAGTCTTGTTGCTACCTGAGCAAATGGCATAAGTGACATACGGTTGGAAGCCGATAAAATAGCTACGTCTCCCGTACCTCCTAGACCGCTGTGACAGCCGGTTACAATGGCAGCATCCACTGGATGCATTTTCATCATTTTACCTACAAAATAGCCCGCTGCTACCATAGCAATAACAACTGCTGCACATACAACTACATAACCTGGTGTAACAATTTTTACTACATCTTCAAGAGGAATATACAAAATTCCTAGCCCTACCATTAACGGCCATGTTAAGCTCGTAGAAATAAATTTGTACATATGATAAGCACCTTGCTCCATCTTAGCAGGCATTACTTGTAAACATTTGACTAACGTTGCCGCTACGATCATTAAAACTGGACCTGGAATTCCTAAAAACTTATGTGCTAAGCCTCCGAAAATAAAGAAACTACATGCAATTAAAAGGCCTGCGCCCATTAACGAGAAATCTACTGGTTTCTTGATATTTGTTTCTTCTGAGATTCCATCTCCACCCTTTGTTTTCACAAGAACTCCATTACCTGTTAATTCTGGTTTTTTCTCTCCTAGACGTTTCATTAAGCCAGCACATACAATAGCAACGATGTTTCCAATAACAGCAGCTGGAATCATTTGCGACACAAAAGATTCTGCTGAGCTACCTAAAATTTGAGAATAAGCAAGTGAAAGCGGTAAGATACCTTCACCAATCCCTCCTCCAATGATTGGTACAACAATGTAGAAAAATGTATGTTTTGCACCGTAGCCAAATAACGTCCCAACAGCTACGCCTGCAGTTACAGCCGCCAGCGTACCTAACACAAGCGGTACAAACATACGTGTAAAGCCTTGAATTAAAACTTTACGGTTCATACCAAGAATACTTCCGGCTACTAAACAAGAAATATAAAGGTATAAAAAGTTTGATGTTTTCATCAAAGTTGTTACCGCTTCCATAGATACAGGATTTAAAACATTATAAAAAACTAATACGGAAGGTACAAGCAGTGATAAAATAGCTGGTCCGCCAATATCTTTTAAAATCGGAATTTTCAATCCTAAGTCACCAAGCAGCATTCCCATTACCATAATAAGTGCAAATCCACCAATCATATCTGGAGGAAGCTCGTTGTAAACGGCAGCACCATATACAATTAACGCAAGTAAAACATATAGCGGCAGAGGAATAACTCCTATTTTAATATTGTTGATTCGGTTCCAAAACCCCTTATTTTTAGGCTGTGAATCTTGAGTAAACGTTTCCAATTTACGTGCTGTATTCATCTCATAACCCCCTGTGGTTCTAATATAAAGAATCATACACAAGTTTAAAAAAACTATATACGTTATGTAACTTAAGAATTCTTTTTGTAACTAAAAAAAGCACAGCTTCGGAAAAGAGAAGCTGTGCTTTTTCTAATTAAAAATTAAGCATTTACTGTTTCTAGAGCTTTAATTTCTTTGTATTTTGGTTCCCACATTGCTGCTTTTACTGCTGCTTTAACATCTGCTGGAACTTCTTTTGCCACGCCGTCTTCAATCGCTGCGTTAGCAACCGCTAAAGCAACGTTATATGATACTTCACGCAATTCTTCTACGCGTGGTAGTAATGAAGCACCTGGTTTGCTGCTGTCTACCATTTGAGCTACAGCGTGTGCACATGCTGCGAACATGCTGTCCGTAATAACTTCTGCTTTTACCACGATTGATCCAAGACCAAGACCTGGGAAAACAAAAGCGTTATTAGATTGACCAATTTCATATTCTACACCATCGTATTTAACTGGTTCAAATGGACTTCCAGTCGCTACAAGTGCTTTTCCTTCTGTCCAATTTAATAGGTTTTCAGGAGTAGCTTCCGCAAGCGGAGTTGGATTTGACATTGGTAAAATAGCTGGGCGTTCTACATGCTTAGCCATTTCTTTTACGATTTCTTCTGAGAAGGCACCAGCTACACCAGAAGTACCAATTAAGATTGTTGGTTTAACTTGTCTGACAACTTCTAAAAGAGAAATTTTGTCTTCTTCACGGTTCCAGTCTTTTACTTCTTCTGCTTTTCGTGCATAAGGAGTTTGGAAACCTAATAAGTCGCCCATGTCATCTGTTAAAAGGCCTCGGAAATCAACTGCCCAGAAGTTTTTGTATGCTTCTTCTTCTGTAATCCCGTCTAATACCATTGCGTCACGAACTTGATCTGCAATACCAATACCTGCTGTACCCGGTCCGAAGATTAAAACGCGGTGGTCACGAAGTGGCATTTTAGACACTTGAACTGCTGAAAAAATAGCGGCAAGCGTTACAGCGCCTGTTCCTTGGATATCATCATTAAATGTTAGAATTTCTTTTCCGTACTTGTTAATAATGTTACGAGCATTTACATTACCGAAGTCTTCCCAGTGTAACAGTGCATTAGGGAATATTTCAAGAGATTTTGAGATGAATTGATCTACGAAATGATCATAGCGCTCACCGCGGATACGTTCATGACGGTTTCCGATATATAAAGGATCATTTAATAGTTTTTCATTGTTTGTTCCTACATCAAGAACAACTGGAAGTACTCTGCTTGGATCGATTCCTGCTGCAGCTGTGTATACCGCTAATTTACCAATAGCAATATTAATACCACCAACGCCCCAATCACCAATTCCTAAAATACTTTCTGAATCTGTAATAACCATTAAATCAATGTCTTCACTATTTGCATCGATATTTTTAAGAGCTTCCTCAATGCCTTCTACATTATCGATTGACAAGTATACGCCACCCGGACGGCGATATTCGTGGCTGTATTCTTGGATTGCCTGTCCAACTGTTGGTGTATAAACAACCGGAAGCATCTCTTTTAAGTGATCTTGCAATAAACGATAAAATAATACAGCATTACGGTTTTGTAAATCATTTAAATACACATTTTTACCAAGGTTATCTGGCTGAGCTAAAAATTGCTCATATGCACGTTTTGCTTGCTCATCTAAAGTTAAAGTCATTGGAGGAAGTAAACCTTCTAATCCTAACGTTTTGCGCTCTTCTTTTGTAAAAGCTACTCCTTTGTTTAACATTGGAGCTCCTAAAATTTCTTTCCCACGTAAAGTCGTTTCGATTGTTTCATTATCTGCAAAAAATACGTTGCGCATACGACTATCTTCCTTTCTGTAGACTTGTATGACAAGCATACAAGTTGGTTAGATTTAAGTAATTAACATCTTATATGGATATTACTCATATTATTCAAATGTCCGTTAACTTTTTATGAATAGCATGCTAATTCATTTGACAATAGTATATTTTATGCCTATCTATTTCTGCTGTCAACTATTTTAGTAGAGCAATTTTTTAGTTATAAAGAGGTAGAAATTTCTGAATTTAATATCTTTTATCAATTATCTTTTTATATAGGTATTAAGAACCCTCTATATTCTATTCATTTCTTTTTGAAAGCTAAAATAATCCTTTTATATGGAAAAAATGTTTAATTATAAAAAATTTATTTTAAGATAATTTTAGCTTTCATATAAAAGAATATTTTTTATTTTTTTTGTCTATGCTGATTAGTGAATTATTATGAATATTCTTTCCCTTCTATCTATACATATAAACTATATAGTTCTTTTTTATAATAATGGAGGTTATTGTATGTTAAAACCAGATACAGCTATTATTTTTGGATTTCTTATCGAAGAGGCATCCAGCCGATTAGACGATACAGAGATTAAAGAAATTGCAGCGAAAGAGCTAGAAAATGGAGAATTGGTATTTGAAGAAGCCAGTTACTTTTATAAACGCTTTTTTATCCCTGCTCCCTCTGAATTAAGACAAGCTCTTCGCCGGGAGGTCTTATCGCTTCATTTAACATTAAATCAAATCAAAAATGCACATGCAAACGGATCAATGTCTCAAATTGCTCATATGCATCAAATTATTGCAGAAACTGAAAAATCAACAAATGAACTTAACAGACTTCTAAATCTTGCGTTCTACGAGGGTGAAGACGATCAGACGTACGCATCATTCATGAATATTTTTTCAAATAAATTATAAAAAAACCGTCCTTAAGGACGGTTTTTCTTATTGAACACCTTTCATTAAACGCTGAATTTTTGGCGAAAGCATTAGCACGATTACACCTAAAATAACCGATACTCCGCCCAATGCAGCGAAATAAACAACTTGCGAAATGTTTTCGTAATATTGAACAAGCTGAGCATTGATTGCCTGTGCCGCTGCGCTTGTTAGGAACCATAAACTCATCGTTTGAGCAGAAAACGCTGCAGGTGCTAGTTTTGTCGTAGTTGATAATCCTACTGGTGATAAACAAAGCTCTCCAACTACAACTAAGAAGAAGCTTAGCACTAACCAAAGCGGGCTCGCTAACGTTTCATTTCCATGAATACTAGCTGGAATAACCATGACAAGGAAAGAAAGCCCTGCAAATAAAAGTCCTAATGAAAACTTCTTTGGTGTAGAAGGCTGTCTGTTTCCTAATTTCACCCAAAGCGCTGCAAAAATTGGTGCAAATATAATAATGAATAACGGGTTTAAAGATTGGAACCAACCAACTGGAATTTTAAAACCGCCATACGTTAACTGCGTATGGTCTTTTGCATACGTTGCTAAAATTGTTGAACCCTGCTCTTGAATTGCCCAGAACATTACTCCAGAGATAAATAGAGGAATATAAGCTAATACGCGCGAACGCTCATCAGCCGTTGTCTTGGGACTCTTATACATAACAACAAAGTAAATAATAGGAATAACAATCGCTAAAATACTTACAAATAAAATAACACCTTCAACAGTTAAAATGCCCGCTAAAGAAGTCAGTACAATAAAGATTGCAAGTACAACTGCAACAAGTGCAATGGTACCAAATACTTTTTTGCGTTCTTCTGGTTTTAAAGGGTTTGGAACTTGTCTACCTGCACGACCTAGAGTTTTGCCTCGCGTAGCCATAAATACAATTAGACCTAAAAGCATTCCTACTGCCGCGATTCCAAAACCTAAGTGATAGTTATATTTTTCACCTACTGTTGAAACAACTAGCGGCGCGATAAACGCTCCTGCATTTACACCCATATAGAAGATACTAAACCCAGCATCTCGACGGTTATCAGTAGGGCTATACATATCACCTACAACGCTTGAAACGTTTGGTTTTAATAAACCTGTTCCAATGATAATCAAGAACATTGAAATAAACAGCGCTGTTACACCTGCTGGCAACGCAAGTACTAAATGTCCCAGCATAATAAATATACCACCGTAAAACACCGTATTAGACGTACCTAAAATGCGGTCTGCAATCCAACCGCCAATAATTCCAGACATATAAACAAGGGAACCATAAATAGAAAAGATCGCTAAAGCGGTTCCTTGTTCCATTCCTAATCCACCGTTTGCAATTGTATCGTACATGTACAATACAAGTAGCGCACGCATTCCGTAGTATGAAAAACGTTCCCAGAATTCTGTAAAGAACAAGGTAAATAACCCTTTAGGATGTCCAAAGAATCCTTTTTGAGGAACTGTTTCATACACTTTTTCTCTCTCTACCGACATATTCCTTAACCTCTCTTTCAACCGTAAACCACCATAGACAAAACTATCAAAAAATTATGATGATATAAAAAAATAGAAACAAGAAAATTTTATTCTTATAAAATGATTATGTCAATATCAGAATTTTACAATGAGTGCATTAAATACGGTTTTCTATTATAAAATTGCACCCATAAAAAGCTTTAAATCAAGATTTCTTTTCCTGAAATATCTTTTTGAAAATTTTTTTATACAAAACCCTTGATTACAAAGCATCTGATTATCTACTTTTCATACAACTAGATAATATTTTTATTTTTTGGAATTTTTTCTGTATATTAAAAGAAAAGCTTTAGTATTTTTTCATTAAGCTTCCTTCAATTAGAAAAATACTTTTTCGAAATAATAAAAAACTCTTTAAAAATGTCTCTTTTGTTATAGTAGATACTCTTTTTTCACCTATGTAGTAACCTTAATATAAGTCATTCTAATTTTTTTATGTAAAAAAAGAGATAAAAGGTTTATTTTTTATCTCTTTTTTGTACTGCCCTTACAATTTTACGTGCTCACCGTTTATCATTTGTGCTCTGTGAAAAGGAATCACGCCCTCTTCTCTACTGTATACAATCGTTCCTCGATTAATAGTAGTTAAAATAACGCTGTTAAATACCATTCCTTCATATATACTGTGCTTATGTTTGAAAACCATTCCTTCTTTTGTCACTTCTTCAGTTTGATCCAAATCTACGATGACTAAATCCGCATCGGACCCTAGCAAAATGCTTCCTTTTTTAGGATATAGACCGAATCGTTTAGCTGGATTAGTTGATACAAGTTTGGAAATGGTAGAAAGAGACATTCCTCTATTGATAGCCCCTTCACTGATCATTGCTTGCAAAGAGTACTGACCGCCTGATATCCCACCCCAAACTTTAAATAAGTCATTTTGGTGGGCTGTTTTTAATTCAATAGGGCAAGGAGAATGATCCGAAGAAACCATATCTACTTCTTCTGATTGAATACAAGCCCATAATTTTTCTTTTTGACTCCTACTACGAAGAGGAGGTGCACATTTAGCCGTTACCCCAATTTTTTCAAAGTCTTCCTCTGTAAAAAGTAAATAATGTGGACAAGTTTCAAGCGTAACGTTCATTCCCTTCTTCTTTGCTGCCGTAATAAGCTGCACTGCTTCATAGCTGCTAATATGTACAAAGTGAAGTGGGCATCCCGTTTCTTCACCGTACTCAAGCGCTTGTTTTACCGCATTTACTTCTACTGACACGGGTCGAGTTTCTAAATAATCTTTAATAGCAGTTTGTTTTTGCTTCTGTTTAGACTGCTCAAGCTTTTGTATTAAGTCATTTCTTTCAGCATGTAGGGCAAGTACTTTGTTTAGTTTCGCAATTTCCTTCATTCCTTTGTATAATGTGAGGTCATCTGAGAAATCAAATTCAGAACCGGCTTCTGACATAAATGCTTTAAAACCTATTACACCCGAATGAGCCATTTTAGCTAATTCTTCTTTATTGCCAGGAACTAATCCTCCCCATAAACCATAATCTACTATTGACTTTTGATCAGCCAGCTTTTTCTTTTCCCACAGCGCTGCTTCCGTTACGGTAGGTGGAATGCCGTTTAAAGGCATATCAAAGTATGTAGTGCAGCCTCCTGCGGCCATAGATGCTGAACCGTAATCAAATCCTTCCCAATGGTCTCGGCTCGGTTCATCAAAATGCACGTGAATATCGATCATTCCAGGCAGAACATGTTTTCCTTTAGCATCTAAGTATTTTTTTGCTGGTGTGCTAACATCTGGCGCTATTTCTGCAATTTTTCCTTTTTTAATAGCTATATCCGCTTGTATTATTTCATCTTCTAATACGACCGAACCATCCCGAATAATTAAATCGTACATGTTATCAAACTCTCCTTTACTTCATTACTTCATCTTTTTATTAAACGAAGTAGTCTGCTATTGTTCTATCATGCACTGTTTTCTTTAAAAAGTCTTTATCCTTGTAAAGAAACCTAACACATAGACTGGTCATTATGTCAATAAATATAACTGAATTATCTGATTTTTACATCTACCATTATATCTAAACTTTTCTTTTTCATTTAGTCACTTTCACTAACTAAAAAGACATTGAGACATAACTAAATCAATAGACGCACAAATCGGATAAAGGAGCTAGTATAGGTTACACCGCTGTTGATTTCCGTGCAAGACTTCGCTTACGCTCCTGCGGGGCCTTATCTATTCTGCTTTTCCCACAGGAGTCTTCGCCTTGCCCTCCAATCAACCGCTAGAAGCACCTACATACAGGAAAACTACGCTCACCCTACCCATAAAAAAAAACGAACGAGTTGGAAACTTAATTAAGACTTCAACTCGTTCGGATCTTCCTGCAACTAATATACTTTTGTCCCGGCCTCTTTTAACTCTTTTTCACTTTTTGTGACATTGGCAATCTTACTGTAAATGTACTTCCTTTTTCTTGTTCACTTTCTACATCAATTTTTCCTTTATGTGTTTCTACAATCCATTTAGCGATTGCTAGGCCTAGCCCATGCCCTCCCATTTGACGAGATCGCGATTTATCAGCACGATAGAAGCGATCAAAGATCCGATCCTTTTCATCTGGATGAATCCCAACTCCTGTATCACGTACTTTTAATATACATTCACTTCCATGCTGAACCACTTGAATATTTACACTTCCATGAGGAGTCGTATATTTAATAGCATTATCTAACAAAATGTAAATCAGCTGAGTTAGACGCTCTTGATCTCCAGTTACCACTAGTTTTTCGGGCGTATCCAGCTGCAAATCAATATGTTTGGAAATCGCTAGAGTTTCAACAGATTCCATTACCTTTTGTACCGCATCTGTAATGTCAAATGGCATCATTGCTTTTTCTACTTTATTAGAATCTGAGCGTGCAAGCGTAAGCAAATCACTGACGAGACTCGTCATCCGCTTCACTTCGGCTTTCATATTATTGATTAATTTTTTAGAAAAAGGATCTTCTGTTACTTCTTCCTGCATCTCTAAAGCATTGATAGAAGAAAGCATAACGCTAAGCGGCGTTCTTAATTCATGGGATGCATCTGCCACAAACTCTTTTTGCTTTTGAAAAGCTGTTTCAATTGGGACCATTGCACGTTTTGACATTAAGCGACTGATATAAATGGCTACTCCTACAAACAGTACCGTAAGGCTCAGCATAATAATAAGGAGCCACTTTAGCAACTGATAAAGAAACGAAACATCTTTTCCGATATAAAGCATCCCTAAAAATTGACCTTTATAAAAAATAGGTTCACCCGCCATCATTAAATCAATATCTATTTTGCCTTCTCCATTTTGCCCTTTTACTCCTTCAATGTGTTCAAAACTAGGGCGCGGGGCTTTTATTCGTTCTTTTCGCACCTCATTTTCAATAGGGATCCATCCATCAATTAAATCTAACAAGCTAGAGCGAAGCCGCTCGCTCGCTTCATTTCCCATAATAAGATCCCCTTCAGGACTGATTACATAATAAAAAAACTGATCTTCCCCCGCTACCACAATGTTTTTGTACTCTTCTTTCGACTGTTGATCCGGGCTGCTTATGGCCTGTTTAATCAAAATACTTTGAACAATTCGGGACTCTTGCTTTAACATGCTATTTAAGTTTTGCTGCTGGCTATTGGATACAACCACATATACCAATGCATAAACAATAAATACGAATAAAAGCAGAAACAGCATTAGTAATGCGCTATATCGGAATGTTAAACGATTTTGCGTCTGACTAAATAAATCTTGCTTTACTTTTTGTTTTACTTTCTGTTTAGCTCTCGTAAGAAGTTTAGCTTTCAATTTTGTAGCCTACTCCACGAATGCTTTGAATAAGATCCTGTTTATTGAATTTTTCTAGTTTTTTTCGCAAAAGTTTAACCGTCGCATCAATCGTTTTAATCGAAACATCTGATTCGTATCCCCATACTCGGTCTAAAATAATATCTCGAGAAAGAACTTGACCTTTGTTTTTCACTAAAAAATCTAGCAGTTGAAATTCACGAGGACTCAATTGAATAAACTCCCCGTCAAACTGCACGGTTTGACTTGCTCTTTTTAATATCATGCTGGAAATTTCTACTTCTTCTTCTAAAATTGGCGCATAATTACGACGAGACAAAGCGCGAAGCCTTGCAAGCAGCTCGTCAATTTCAAACGGCTTAATAACGTAATCATCCGCTCCCGCATCTAAACCTTGTATACGATCTTGAACCGCATCTTTTGCTGTTAACATAAGAATAGCTCCGGCGTATCCTTCTTTTCTTAGACGTTTACATACATCAATTCCATCTCCATTTGGCATCATCCAGTCAAGAACTAACACATCATAATGCGCTTCAGATGCATAGTCATACGCATCATTCCCTTCTGTCACCCATTCGACGTTATAGCCTCCTTTTTTCTTCAGCATATAACTAACTAATTCACCTAGCTGCAAATCATCCTCTGCTAGCAGTACATTCATTCTGCGTAACTCCTTCCTTTATTTGATACATTTCGCTGCATCCTTTTGTTTACTTTATTATACAAAAAGAATCAGCAGAAACAAGCTGCCTCTACTGATCTCTTTTCATTTTAATTTTCCCTATTATGTTCAGTACGGGCGCAAACTGCCGTTCAGTAGTTTGCGTCTTTTGTACTCTTTATGAATGACTAACGATTTGATTTGAATATGAAGGATTTGATCCATTAACAGTTTCTGTCACTTTTACAACACGTCGGCATATCTCAGCTCGTACACCTCTGTGCTTCAATTGTTCGACGATTTTTTCTAACTTACTATAAGACGCTGTTTGTTTCATATCCATCCCCTCATTTCGCTAAGGTATTATTTATGAATCAAGTTTGTTTGTAATATCGTATTTTTTCTTTAGCTTTTGTAACCATGTTGGATACTCTGTTTGGTATTTTTGATCAAGCAGCGTTTGCTTAATTTTTGCTTTGCTATTTTCATATGTTGCTTTTTGCGCTTCTTTTTTGCCTGTCACTTTAATAATGTGATAACCGTATTCTGTTTTAACAGGATCACTTACTTCATTTACCTTCATCGAAAATGCTTTGTTGGCAAAAGCTTCGACCATATCGCCTTTTTTGAAGTATCCAAGATTTCCACCATCTGATTTAGAAGCTGTATCTGTTGAATATTCTTTTGCTAGCTTAGCAAAGTCTTCTCCTTTATCAAGCTTTACCTTCACTTCTTTCGCTGTCTTTTCATCTGCTACTAAGATGTGACTAGCTTTTACCTGTGCTTCTGTAGCTAGTGAATCTTTGTTTTCATTAAAGTACGATTTGATTTCACTATCTTTAATGTTAATAGTTGACTCGACCATTTTTTTTGCTTCAATATTTGTCTTTAAATCTTTTTTCAGCTCTGACAATTTTACACCGCTAGATGTTAATGCTTGATTTAATGCATCTTCTCCGCCGTACTGACTTTTAAGGTTTTCCAATTCAGCATTAATTTCTTTATCGGTTACTTTAATATTTTGTTTAGCTGCTTCTTTTGAAATGACTTTTTGTTCAATGAGTGAATCAAGGACGCTTGATCCTCCCTGAGCAAGAAGAGCTTCGTACAGCTGGTCTTTTGTGATTTTTTCATTACCAACGGTAGCAACTACCTTTGATTTATTCATTGCTACGGCACCAATAGCTACTGCAGCAATAACAACAACGGCTGCAATAATCATAATTATTTTGTTTTTAGACATCATTAAACTCCTTTTTCATTTCTCATTACTTACCTAAACTTAAGCTTTTGCGCGTTGGTAACGGTTTAAGCTCGATTAAAGGCCTTGCAATAGTAGATACGTATTTACTCGACAACAGCCACGCCACTCCACAAGCTCCAATCAGAAGAATGCTGTATCCTTGTACACTTTCTATCCAGTCTCCAAAAGAAGATAGGCGGATATATTTAATCAGAAATCCATGTAGCAGATATACATAAAAGGTTTGAGCACCTCTAGATGTAAAGGACATCGTTTGTGTTGGGATCAAAGCGAGAAAGGAAATTGTCATTGCTAAGCTGATGCTATAAAATAGCGTACGAATGGCCATTCCCTCTAATTGATTTACTCCTAAAGAAGAATAAGATTTTGAACCAAATAGCCACTCTTTTTCAAAATCCGGTGCTACATACTGAATCCACAGAGCAATAATCACCAAAGTACCTCCAGCTATTTTTTTACAGGAAACAGACGTTAACTTTTTAAAATGTTCTTTTTTCATATAAAATCCTGCTAAGAAAAAAGGAAAGAATACAAATGTTCTAGAAAGACTTAACGTTGTTTCTAGGGGTTCACATAAGCCAATCATAATCCCTAAAGCTGTCGCCACAGCTAAAGGGTATTTGGTTTTTGTAAAAATGAACAACATCGCGTTCCAACAAAATAAACTCAGTAAAAACCATAGCGACCAAGCTGGCTGAAACACTGAAACTTCAAATGTGGATTCATCATACAGTTTATAATCATATACCGCATAGATAAGCTGAAAAATAATATAAGGAAGTAATACTTTCTTCGCCATCTTCCACATATATCCTTTTTTTCGGTATCCTTTTGCAAAATAGCCGCTTATTAAAATAAACGCTGGCATATGAAAAGTATAAATAAATATGTAGAGTGTTCGTAACCACTGTTCATCATTGATGAAGGGAGTTAACAAATGACCAAACACTACTAGAACAATTAAGATAAATTTCACATTATCAAAATACGCATCCCGCTTAGCCATTTGACCTCCTCCTTTCTTTTGCATTCTACGAATTTGTACGACGTGCTGCTGCGAATATCTTTTCTTTACATTCATTACTATACATAGTGAAAATGAAAAAACAGTGAAAACCTTTCTTTTTTCTATTTTTAAGTAATACGCCGCTAAATAAGTTTGACAAACGGCGCCTCTTTCTCTACTATATAGATACGCACCCTATCCAATTCAATTTCGCTTGTTGCGGGACACTTAACCAGTACGGATGGATAGGGTGTTTTTGCATGCAAAAAAGGCAGAAGACCTAGGTCTTCTGCTTTTTATTTTGCTATAGGCTGACTGTTATTTTTTCTGTTCCCTTTTTTAGTTTTTACATAATAAAATACGTAACAAAAAAGGACAAATGGGATACCGCAGTATAATGCGATACGCTGACTCTCATCAAAAGCCAGTCCCACACAAGCAGCAAAGCATAAAACAAACGCTAAAATAGGCACAATAGGGTATAAAGGAGCTTTATAAACAAGCTTCGATACGTCATTCCCTTCTTTAATATAGCGTCTTCTAAACATAAAATGAGAAGCTGCAATAGCCATCCAAACAGCTACAACCGCAAAGCCAGAAATAGAAACTAACACTAAGTAAACAGTGGTTGGTGCAACCACGCTTGACAGTAAGGACAGACAGGCCACTCCCATGCTGATAAGTAATGAATTAAATGGAACTCCTTTAGACGTTACTTTACCCAACCAAGTGCTAACCATTTTTTGATCTGATAATGACCAGAGCATTCTCGAACATGCATATAGGCCTGCATTAGCGTTTGATAATAAAGCTGTTAAAATAACCAAGTTCATAATATCCGCTGCGTAAGGAATACCTATTTGATCAAATACCGTCACAAAAGGACTTTCTAACACTCCTGCTTGTTTCCATGAGATCAAACCGGATAGTACAAACATGGCGCCAATAAAGAAGAAAAACGTACGCCAAATAATATTTTTGATTGCTCGAGGTATGTTTTTTTCCGGATCCTCTGTTTCCCCCGCCGTAACACCGATTAGTTCTGTTCCTGAAAAAGCAAAGCTAACGGAAACCATCGTAATCAATACAGGCATAAGTCCGTTTGGAAATAAACCGCCCTCTCCTGTAAAATGGGAAAGCATTGGCGCTTTTTCATGGCCGCTAAGAGGAATAAATCCAAACATCGCTGCTGCGCCTAGGATAATAAATACAATAATCGTTAATACTTTAATACTTGAAAACCAAAATTCTGTTTCGCCGAAAAAACGTACAGATGTTGCATTTAAACCAAATAATAGAAGAGCAAACAGCGCGCTCCATAGCCAAACAGAAACGTCAGGAAACCATCTTTGCATAAGCAGGCCAGACGCTGTAAACTCTGAACCGACAGATACTACCCAAGTCAGCCAGTAGAGCCAGCCAACCGCAAAGCCAGTACCTGGCCCTATAAACTTCGTAGCGTATACTTGAAACGATCCTGACACAGGCATCGCTACGCTTAGTTCCCCTAAGCACATCATGACTAAATACATAATTAATCCACCGATTAAATAAGTAAGGAGTGTTCCGCCAGGACCTGCTGCGTTAATTGTGTAACCTGAATTAAGAAACAAGCCCGTACCGATAACACCACCAAGGGAAATCATAAATAAATGACGGCTTTTCATTTTTCTTTGTAACTGATTCATAGATGTTGTATTCTCACCCATTATGTGCCTCCTTTTATAGTAAACCTATCTAAAAACTTGGTTTATTTACACATCCTATATAAACTCTTCCCTGCAGAAGTAGGCTTTATTTCTTTGATATGTACGAATTTTGTATATTGTATACAATATACACTTCTTAAATCTTTTTACGATTATATCATTTTTCAGATTTTTTACAACAATGAATAATAAAAAATATTTTAATAATTCTATTTTTTATATTCTAACTGAGATTAGATGAAGTGGTATGATATGATTATTTTTATACCCGCACGTTCTTTCTCATTATTTTCGTACTCTTCCATCATCATTGTACAAAGAGAAAGAACAGCCGATGCGATATTTATTTTAGGGGGAAACAATGAACAAGGGGCCTATGATTTATCATTCATTAAAAGATCATGTATATAACTACATAGCAAGTCAAATTCAAGACGGTACACTGCTGCCTAACGACAAAGTAAATGAAGCCAGTATCTGCTCTCAGCTGAATGTCAGCCGAACGCCTGTAAGAGAAGCACTTATCAAATTGGCTTCAGATAACCTATTAGAATACAGGCCGCGCAGAGGGTTTACTGTAAAAGAAATTGATACACAAAAAAAACTAGAAGTATTTGAAATTGTCGGTGCCTTAGATGGCCTTGCAGCTGCCCTATCGGTTGATCACTTAACTGAAGAAGATTTTACGAAGATGAATGAGCTTATTGAAAAAATCGACGCTTCGATTGAATTAGAAAATTATCAAGATTATCAAAAATATCAAACGTACTTTCATCGAGTGTATTTGAACCGATGCGGTAATGAAACGTTAAAAGAACAGCTTGTGTCTTTACAAGATGGATTCATCAGACAAACGTACTTTAGCGAAGATAAAAAAGAATTATACACCATTTTGCACATGATGAATGAACATCATCGACATATTATGAAACTTCTAAAGCAGAAAAAAAAATCAGATGTTCAGCTTTACCTTCAAAATATCCACTGGAAAATCGAATATCCAGAAATGATTTAATCAAAAAGCAAGCACCGAAGTGCTTGCTTTTATTTCGCTATGGAAGAACGCTGTTTTTCTTCGTTTGCGTACCAAATGAACTTCCCTGTATATCCGTAAATAATAGCCAAAATAATAGAGACAAAGCTTAGCCACATAAACGGCAGATAAGCGAATGTAGAAATTCCAAGCGTTGTAGCCAGAAATACGCCGTTGTCCGTCCATGGAACCATTCCAGAAGTTAAGGTTCCCCCTACTTCTGAGTTACGGGCAAGTACTAGACGCTGCAGCCTTAACTTGTCATAACTTTTCTCCATAATTTTCGGTGTTAAAATCAATGAAACATACATTGCACAACCAAATATATTCCCTAACAACCCAACGAAAATAGTAGAAGCTGTAACGTTTCCTGAATTGACAAGAATTTTTTCAAATTTAGATAGCAGTACTTCTAAGACGCCAAGCTCATCTAATAAACCGCCAAATCCTAGCCCAAAAATAATTACAATAATGGAGCCAACCATGCTTAAAATTCCGCCTCGATTTAACAGCTCACTTAAAAATGTATTGTCGGTATTAATTTTAAATCCTTCATAAGCCGTATTAAATGCGCTCGCCACATCCATATGCTGAAAGACGATTGCCCATATAATTCCTAACAACGAACCAACCGCAATGGCTGGAAGAGAAGGTTTCTTTAATGCTAAAAGGACAATGACAGCTAAGGCAGGAATCAGCATCCACCCACTGATATGGAATGTATCCAACAGCGAAGACTTTAATTCTTCTACACGTCTAATATCCAAATCTTTTCCTCCATACATAAAACCTGTCACGGTAAACAGCACTGCCGTAATGAGGTAAGCAGGAATATCCAATACTAACATTGCTTTGACGTGATCAATAACGTTCACTCGAGCCATTGACGCAGATAAAATCGTACTGTCAGAAAGCGGAGAAAGCTTGTCACCAAAATAAGCCCCTGAAATTACAGCTCCAGCTACTAAAGGAAGCGGCATACCTAGCCCTTGTCCGATTCCCATCATCGCAATTCCAGCTGTCCCAACCGTTCCCCAAGATGTGCCTGTTGAAATAGAGGTAATAGAGCAAATGACAAGTGTAGCAAGTAAAAAGAATGTTGGATTAATGAATTCTAACCCAAAATAAATAAGAGAAGGAACAACTCCTCCGGCGATCCATGTTCCAATTAATGTACCGACGGCTAATAAAATTAAAATAGCTTCCAATCCGTTTGATATGCCTTTTGTAATGGCCCCTTGAAGCTGATTATACGTATACCCAAGTCGTACTCCTAGCACCATAACAATAAACCATGAAATAAATAAAGCAAGCTGAATAGGTAAATCAAAAACAGTGGCAAATGAAATAACAACAGCTAAAAATAAAGCAAGCACAATTATTATTTCCCACATAGATGGTAAACGTGTTGTGTTCAAACTAGCTCCTCCTAAACTGGTATGTAGATTCTCGAATGTGGTATCGTTTAAGAATAAAAAGTCCTTATTCACTATCTGTTTCTCTTGCTGCTCAAACGTATGTATTTCTAAGAGTGCTTAAACAATAAACTGCATCTTTTAAGAACATAAAAAATAAGGATATTCGCGTAAACAATAAGCCATTTTTCTTTTGTCCAGTGGCCATAATACCACAAGGTTGTGCTTCCTTACAAGACTAGGTATGAGACGCTTATTGTTTATTTTGATACAGAAAAAATCATAAAAATTTCCATTTAACGAAAAGAGGAAAGTAACATGAAGAAATATGCAACATTTGCGGGAGGATGCTTTTGGTGCATGGTCGCTCCTTTTGATCAACTTCCCGGAATTATCAGTATCCGCTCGGGCTACGCTAGAGATGAACAAATCATTTCTGAAGCTTCTCTTCCAAAGAAAGAAAGCGAATACGTAGAAGCAGTACAAATTGTATGGAATCCTTCTCAAATTACGTTTGAAGAGCTGCTTAAGCTGTATTGGCAGCAAATTGACCCTACGGATTCTGGTGGACAGTTTTCAGACCGCGGACCGTCATACCGAGCTATTATTTTTTATCATAACGAAAAGCAAAAAGAAGCGGCTCTCGATTCTAAAAGAAAGCTAGCCAAAAGCGGACGCTTTAAGAGTCCTATCGTCACACCTATTTTACCTTTTTCTTCTTTTTACGAAGCAGAAGAGAAGCAGCAGGAGTACTACCGAAAACATGCATTTCACTATAAATTATACAAAGAAGGTTCAGGGCGAACTGATTTTCTGGCGCAGCATTGGCCAAAGGACCGCTCTTACCTTAAAGAAGTCCTAACGCCTATGCAATATTTTGTTACGCAGGAAAACGGAACCGAACCCCCTTTTACGAATTTATATTGGAATAACAAAAAACAAGGAATTTACGTTGATCTTCTAACGGGAGAGGCACTGTTCAAAACATCAGATCAGCTAATGTCTCATACAGGCTGGCCAATTTTTAAGCGCCCTATCTTATATGGAAACATAAAAAAAGTGCCAACACGGCATTCAACAGCGCTAAAAAGCAAAGAAGGAAATAATTATTTGGGTTTACTTTTAATAGAAGAAAACAGAGAATACTATCAAGTGAATTCTGCGGCATTGCACTTCATTCCAAAAGAAAAGCTTAAAGAAGAAGGTTATGAAGACTTTTTAATTTTGTTTTGATGCTTATACTTTTTTAAAAGGATAAAAATAAGCCGTTACTTGATTTGCGTAGTGTACAGTTAAATCGTGATTGTCCGTCGGACGCGAAAAAGGCTGAGTAATGGAATCATCTCTTATTTCACACTCCCCTTTTTGCAGCTCCCAAGGATTATGAGAAAGGTCTCCTCTGTAGACAGCTCCTTGATGAGTGGTAAATAAGCAGTAGCGCTCCGTAAGCCAATGAGCTAATTCTCCTTTTTTACTTCGATAGGACAGAGAAATCCCTTTATATGTAAGCTTTACTCGCTCTTTTTTTGAGTTTTTGTGTATTCGAACTGACTGAAAAGTAATATGGTCCTGAGTTTTGTTGAATGTCATAGCAGCGTGGTAATAAGGCAAATGAAAAAAGTGACGAGCAATCCATACTCCTAGTGGATTGCTTGCGTCTAAACTAAAAAAATAAACGCCTTTTTCCCCTTTATATGTAACGTATGTACGCACATTTAGCTCATATAGCCGTGAAAAAATAGGAACTGCGGGCGTCCCTTTAAATCGAATGTCTGTCATCGTAAAAGGTACAAGGGCAATCCACGCTTGACCATCATAGGTGTCTGGCTCTAACTGTCCAGGCAATAAAGAAGCCAAAAATGACGGGTCTATAGGCCAATGAATAAACAATAAATCTTTCCACGTTTGTTTCATTATCCAATTATTTTCCACTTCTTATTTCCTCCTTTTTTCCAGATGTTCTTTCCTATTAATTCAGCTGCTGCCGATTTCCCTGACAAATATGCGCTTTCTAACCGCGAGTGATTCGTCTTGTCTTCTCTTCTTAAAAAAGCATCTCCTGCCACTAGCAGCGACAGCATGATTTCAACAAAGGGCTGATGAAGAACTCGTTCCACCTCTGCATAGCGCCATTTCTTTAATTGAATGCTTTTAATATGATTTACACCTATCCATTCTTTTATTTCATTTTTCATTGCCTATAACAACTCATTTTCATGTTCATTAAAATGTTTCTTCGACCAGTCTTTATTCATATATACACTAAGGACGGCGTCTTTGATATTCCCTTTTGTTGATCATTGACGATTCTTTGGATTGCGCTAGATGGATTCGTTAGTTGACCATGATCACCATACAGCACTTCTTCGTAGAGTTTCACGATAGCAACCAAGCAGGGACTAAATTTCAATGTCTTAAGAATGGATTTGTCCGCTTGTAACTTACTGTTATTAAGTATCTCCATAACCTGAGGAGAAGGAGGTGTAAAAATGATATCAGTCGCTTCAAAAATCTCATTTTCTTCTGTATATAGCTGATACCTTCCGTTTTGAAAATCAATGGCTTGAACTTTCCGATTCACATATACACATAGATTTTTTGCTAAATATTTAGCTAGCGCATTCATGCCATTAATACTTTGATAGCGAGGGTGATGGTCACCAAACCATTTCTTAACTTCTTTATCGCCTATCCATTTATTTACGTCTTGTTGAAATTCATTTGATCTGACTGTAAAAAATTGAGCTCCATGATCTGCTCTTCCATCTTCCACTCTTCGGGTAGCCATTCGTCCCCCTACACTTTTACTCTTATCAAGAAGAAAGACCTCTATTCCTGCTTTTTTTAATTCAGCCGCTGCTATAAGGCCCGTTATTCCAGCACCTACTATTCCTACTCGTCTCATTTTTCCCTCCTTATTTAACTCATTTACTTACAGTATAAAAAAATGGAATAATTGAGCTAATTTAAACTGTCGTTTTTCATTTACCTTCGCTCCTGCTTGTCTCAAAAAAATAGTCTACTATTCCTTTCAGCTGAGTATACTTGTTGTATAAAAATATATCTTTACCTGCTAGTAGGCCTATAGATAGGAGGACTGTCACATGATGCTCTACGATATTGGGCATAAAGTGTATTACGAAGTATTTAATACATCTCGCCCTAAGATGAAGGACGCTCACCAAGGACGAAGCTGGGGCTATGTTTATAAAAATCTCAATGGACAACCTACAAAATTTTGGATTGATTTTACGCACGGACGTTTTATGTACTTCCAAGTTGAAGATAAGTGGTATCGCGTGCAATATTTGCAGTCCAATGATAAGAAAAAAACAGCGGACGTCTTTAAAGGGGCTCTCATTGACTTGATTTTAGATGGAATAGACCTAAAGTTAGTACGAGGAAACTTCGAAAAAAGAAGACTCTTAGCTTTGTAACACATAGAAAAACAGCCGTAAAAGCAGAACTGCTTTTACGGCTGTTTAATTGTACGAGGAATAATCAATATTTCAACCCTTCTATTTTTCGCTTTTCCAGCTGCTGTATTGTTAGATGTCACTGGTTTAAACTCTCCAAACCCTTTTGCACTGAACATGCTTGGATTAAGCTTATCATTTTTTAAAATAACTTTCATAAAGTTAACTGCTCGCATCACGCTTAACTCCCAGTTGGATTCAAAACCAGCGTTTCGAATGGGGACGTTATCGGTGTGACCGCTAATAATAATATTACGAGGAGGATCCATCACCAAAAGTTCTGAAATATCATTTGCGATTTTGGCGTCTTCACTCCGAACTTGCGCTCTTCCGGAATCAAACAGCACATTGTCTCGAATGGAAATTAAAAGACCTTCCTCGGTTAACGACGTCTGTAATTGATTTGTTAAATTTTTCTTTTGAATATACGCATTAATTTTAGATTGAATTTGCTGAAGCTCTTCTTGGTCAGCTTCTCGAATAGTTTGCTCCTTTTGTTCGCTCGTTAACGATTGGGAAGAAGCATAAGACTCATTGGGAGCTGTCTCCGCTTCGTTTGTTTTTTTCGTACTTTTAGCAGCAGGAGTATTTGAAGGCTGAACGGCTTCTTTCGATTCTTGAAAAGATTGAAATTCCATCACGCCGGTTCCTCCGACGAACGCTTCATTAAATGCACGTGAAAGATTCCTAAACTTCTGCGCATCCACTGAGCTCATTGCAAATAATACAATGAATAAAGCAAGTAAAAGTGTAAGCAAATCTGAGTAAGGAAGCAGCCAGCTTTCGTCAACATGGTCCTCTTCATGCTTTTGTTTTCTGCGTCTACTCATTTATACCCACTTCACTTTCTTGAAGAAGCTTTTTACGTTCAGCTGTTGGCAGATAAGAAGCCAGCTTTTGTTCAATTACTTTTGGAGTTTCCCCTTCCAACAGTGAAAGTACTCCTTCAATCATCATGTACTTTACCTTTACCTCGTGTTTCGATTTGCGCTTTAGTTTATTCGCAAACGGATGCCATAGTACATATCCAGTAAAAATACCAAGAAGCGTAGCAACAAACGCTGCGCTGATCGCATGTCCTAGCGTATCTGTATCTTCCATGTTCCCAAGCGCAGCAATTAGCCCTATAACAGCCCCAAGCACACCTAGAGTTGGAGCATATGTACCTGCTAAAGCAAAAATACTTGCACCCGTTTGATGCCTTTCTTCCATAGCATCAATTTCTTCAGACAACACGTCTCGTATATAATCCGCACTTTGACCATCAATAGCTAAATTTAAACCATTTTTTAAGAAAGGATCATCTACATCAATAATTTGAGCTTCAAGGGATAGTAACCCTTCTTTTCGAACAACTTGTGCCCATTCTGAAAACATGGATACTAAATCAACAGGCTGCAGCATTTTTTGTTCTTTAAACAGGACACCAAACAGTTTTGGGACTCTTTTGATTTCATTTGAAGGAAATGCAATGACTACCGCTCCAATTGTTCCGACAATAATAATTAAAATAGCAGCAGGATTTCCTAACACGGATGGATTAACCCCTTTGAAAAACATGCCTACAATAAGAGAGGCTATTCCTAAAATCAGTCCAATAAAAGATGTTTTATCCATATGTAATTCTCCTATCCTTAACTTCCTGTTCTTTCTTTTTGTATATTTTATACTCATCTTTTATTTCGACTGTTTTATAGAATTTTTAAGCCTTTTTATAAATCATATTTATAATTACATCTTTTCTCTATCATAAAAATACTTTTTTCAACTTTTCATACAGAATATCTGAAGGTCCAGCTATAATAGCTACAATTTGATTTTCTACATAAATAGCAGCCGTCATCTTATTATCTATATCAGCTAAAATGGCAAACCCGACGTTAATGTTCAACTTCATTCACCTCTGTAACGTTCTTGTTTATTCAACATATAAAAAGAAAAGTCTTAACATTTATTTTTCCGTGTTTTATTGACATTTGTAAATTTTATATTAATATTATGTAAATGAGTTGACAAAACGGAGGTGATATTGTGCTACTAGAAAAATATTGTAGAGATACTGATTTAATGATTATCCAGTTTACGATCGAACTAACAAAAGACATTCACGCTAAAATCTCCGCACGTACTTTATTTTATGAAGAACAGGTGATACGTTATGCCGAAAAAAGAATACGCTCTTTCTTACATCCTCTTTCCCTTAAACATACGCTAAAATTCGTCTATCAATCTGAAATACTACAAACCATTCTATTCAAATTAAAACCAACTTTTGAACAGCAGCACATACTGCGCTGTATTTCATCTTAAAAAGGAGTTTCCTTTAGTGGAAACTCCTTTTCGATTTGACTCTGCGATATAGACGATATGATTTTCTAATAACGTTTAAAAGCGGATATGGTAAACGGATATGGTATTTATCAATAAACGGATAAAAGGTGTAATAAGCTTTTACAAGGTCTGTCCATTTTTTATCAATACCTTCTTTATAAAAGTCAGAGATATCCACCACATATCCTCTTCCATCTTTCATCATGACATTTTTGCCATGCACATCATATGGGTTTAACCCCTGGCTTCTTGCATAGTCCAAAGCTTTATTTACATCTTTTATGACTTGTTCCGGAATCTCTATTCCCCGCTGTACGGCATCATACAAAGTAACGCCTGTAAGTCTTTTTAAAATCAAATACGTCTTTCCCTCATAAAAAAGTTGAGAATAAGCTGGGTGAACGCCCAGCTTTCTATACACTTGCGCTTCTTTTTTCACACCATAAACGGCTCTTCCGTATACTTTCACAACAAACTCAGGATAATTCTTGTGCATAAATACACCGGCATAGTTTCCTTTACCAATAAGTACCCACTCTTTTGTTTTGTTCGTAACTTCAACCGGATCATAGTCACTTTCACTTTGAATCATAACTTGTGTTAGTAATGATGTTTCAACTAACGACACCAACTGTTTAATTATTTTATCCATAGTCCCCTCTAAAAATCCTTCAGTAATCTCTATCAAATATTACCCTATGATAAATCTCAATGCAGGATGTGTCAATAAATTGACAGCCTGATATAAAGAGGCAAAATGTCCCTATTCGTTCAAGGCTGCGTGTGAACTTTGTGAACATTCACATTCAGTTCTTCTTTCATATTTAGCATCACGCTCGCCATTGGAGCAATGGCTTCGGGCTTAGTAAGCTGAAATAAAAAGCGCTTTGTCATTTCTGAAAGAAAAATGGTTACTATTTCAGTGATATAGTCCATGCCCCGTTCAGCTTGACGCTCAATCCCAAGCGGCATATACATATAGCTTGGAACATCAATGGATCCTCCTTTTTCAAAACGGTCGGGTAAAAATTCGCTTGGCTCTAAAAAATAATCTTCATGGCGATGCATCATATAAGGGCTAATTAACATAATCTCCCCTTTTTTAACACTATAACCATCTATCCGTATATCTTCACGTGCTTGACGTCCAAACAGCCAAAGAGGCGGATACAACCTCATGCTTTCAGCAATTATTTTGCGCATATACGTCAGCTTTTTGGTTGAAAGGGATTCGCCGCTAGCATACTTTTGAATTTCTTTATACAGCTGAAGATGCTCCCTAGTGTTTTGAGACAATAAATAAATAGACCAGCTGCATACGTGTGTAATCATGTCATACATTGAAAGGAATATAGAATTGAGCTGTTCGTATATTTCTTTTTCATCGACGTCTTCTCCATAAGAATTCAATATATACTGCAGCAAATCATTTCCTTCGGTTTTGTTTCGAACACGCATTTGGACGCGTTCAAAAAGAAGTTGTTCTAGCTGCTCATCTGAGTCAGGCTGGTGCAAAGGTAGACGAATATAAATTTTGCCTAACTTTTCTTTTTTTCTCATAAGTGCTTGAACACATTGAATTTTATCTTTATCCTCAATCGAAATGCCAAATACAAGTTGAAGGAGTACAGCTACGACTATCTGTCTAATGTCTTTTACTATCGTTCGAAGCTGCCCTTCTTCCCACGTGTCTGTATGTTTTTCAATTATTTTTGCGATTGCTTCCTTATTATAGGTTAAATGTTGTTTAAAGTGTGAGGGTTGAATGGGGCTCATATATAATGCTTCATCTGTCCATAACATTTCTTCACCTAGCAGGGTTTTAAACATATGTGTTAATTTAATTTTTTGAAATGCTTTGCTGTTTGTAATGACTACATCTTTAATAATTTGAGGGTCTCTCGTTACATAAAAGCGCTTGTGTGCAACTCTAAATGTTGCAATTTCTCCATACTGAGTCAAACCTTCCAAAAAATCCAGTGGGTTCTCTCTAAACTTTTGCAGGTGACCGGTAAGCTTATACGACGAGGGGCCCTGTATAACCGGCAATGTTATCACTCCTTTTCTAAAAATGCGGGACCTAAACAAATAAAAGAGTAGTCCACTAAAGACTACTCTTTTTCACACAAAGATATGCTATTGATTTTTATAAAAAAGCTTACTTATTATTCCATGTTAATCCATACGCTTTTCACTTCAGTATAATTATCAAGCGCATAGCTTCCCATTTCACGACCAATTCCCGACTGTTTATAACCTCCAAACGGGCTTGCTGCGTCAAATACGTTGTAGCAGTTCACCCAAACTGTACCCGCTTTAATGCCATGAGCAATATAGTGTGCTTTCTTTAAATCTTGTGTCCAGACACCTGCGGCTAGACCATAAGCTGTATCATTTGCTTTGGCAATTAAATCATCTAGGTCGTCAAACGGCATAGCAGCTACAACCGGACCAAAGATTTCTTCACGAGCAATCGTCATAGAATGATCAACATCTGCAAAGATAGTTGGCTCTATGAAATAGCCTTGATCAAATGGAATGTTTCCTCCTGCGAGTACTTCCGCTCCTTCTTCAATTCCTTTATCAATATATGTTTTTACTCGTTTTTGCTGCTGCGCAGATACAAGCGGACCCATTGTTGTCTCATCTGCTAATCCATTTCCTTGTTTAATAGATTTCGTTTGAGAAACTAAATCTGCCACAACGTTATCATACAAGCTTTTTTGAACATACAGACGGCTTCCAGCACAACATACTTGTCCCTGATTAAACATAATACCTGAAAGCGCACCAGGAACTGCTTTTGTTAAGTCTGCATCCGGCAGAATAATGTTTGGTGACTTTCCTCCAAGCTCTAACGTTACACGCTTTAAGGAGTCGCTAGCTTGTTTCATAATGGCTTTTCCGACAGCAGTAGATCCCGTAAAAGCAATTTTATCCACGAGATCATGATGAACGAGCGGCTCACCTGCTGTTTTCCCGTAGCCTGGCACAATGTTTAATACCCCTTTTGGGAACCCTGCTTCATCGGCTAGTCGAGCTAAATAAAGTGCAGAAAGCGGCGTTTGCTCTGCTGGTTTGAGCACAATTGTACATCCAGTTGCCAAAGCAGCTCCGAGCTTCCAAGCAGCCATTAAAAGCGGGAAGTTCCAAGGAATAATTTGGCCAACAACACCTACTGGTTCATATCTCGTATAGTTAAAATACGCTCCTTGCACAGGAATAGTTTGTCCAACCATTTTAGTTGACCACCCAGCAAAGTAGCGGAAATGTTCGATTGCTAATGGAATGTCTGCATTTGATGTTTCACGAATTGGTTTTCCGTTATCAAGCGTTTCAAGCTGCGCAAGTTCCAATTGATGTGTTTCCATTAAATCAGCTAATTTATATATGAGTCGGCTTCTTTCAGCTGCTGACATCTTTGTCCAAGGTCCATGATCAAATGCTTCTCTAGCTGCTCTCACAGCACGATCAATATCCTCTGGATTTGCTTCAGCTACATCTGCCAACTTTTCACCCGTTGCTGGATTTACTGTTTCAAACGTTTTTCCTGAAACAGAGTCTACCCACTCACCGTTAATATACAGCTGTTTAACTCCTTTTAAAAACTCCACTACTTTCGGACTCATTTCAACTTTCTTCGCTCCAAGATTTTGCATCAAATACATACCTCCCCACGAATTTTGAAAACGCTAACAATGAATATTTTACCACGTTATCTAGTAAAATCAACAACTTCGCATAAAATATTCTGAATTTTACTACATGTATTCTAGTTATCTAAAACTTATCTTACTAGTACAAATGTTGAAAGAGGCGCAACATTTAGCGTATTTCCTTTCACCGTACGAAGCGTTTTTGTTCCTGCCTGCTCACCGTCAACAAGTAATCTCCACGTTTTGTTAGAAGGCAACTGAACCGTTTTTGCTTGCTTATTTGCATTGTGAATCACCACTATTTCGTTTGCTTTATCTTTATTGGCTTTAGCATTTAATGTATAACCTACTACGTTTGCCGGTGCATCAACAAAGCGTAAATTTTGATGAATAGCTTCTGCACTCGTCATTCTAAATGAAGAATATTGCTTTCGAAGCGCAATAAGTCCCTTCATATAATCTACTTCTTGGCTGAAAGCTGCTCGGCGCTTCCAATCTAACTGATTGATAGAATCAGATGACTGGTAGCTATTATGGTCTCCGCCTTTTGTTCTCATAAACTCTTGACCTGCATGTATAAAGTTAATTCCTTGAGCTGTTAAAACAATTGAAGAAGCAAGCTTATGCATTTGCTTTCTCGTTTGCTCCGTATCAGCAGGGTTCGTTAACTGAAGTTTATCCCATAACGTATGGTTATCGTGTGCTTCTACATACGTGACAACTTGATCTGGATCTTCATACGTGGCAATTGAGCGATCATAATCTATTCCAGCTGCTATGCTTTGCTGTATGAGCTTTTCTTGTCCTTGCTTCCCATTAACAAATCCACTGTCACGATCAAAAAACACGCTTCCTTTAAGGCCATCTCGAATTCCGTCATTAAAGTGAGCTACGCGCTTCATATCCTGAGCGTTTTTCTGGTTAGCTTTTAGCTCAGCATCAAGCTCCGTTCCTAGATCCCACCCCTCTCCTAGTATGATAATAGAGGGATCAATTTCATCTAACTGTTTTCTCACTTCATTCATTGTCTTTGTATCGTGAATTCCCATTAAATCAAATCGAAACCCATCAATATGATACTCTTTTGCCCAATAAGTAACAGAATCTACAATAAACTTTCGAACCATTTCCCGTTCAGAAGCCGTGTCGTTTCCAACACCGGTTCCGTTGGATAGCGTTCCATCTTCTTTATAACGGAAGTAGTAGCCTGGAACTAATTTATCAAAGCTATGCTCACTCACTGCATACACATGATTATAGACAACGTCCATTACCATACGAAGCTGCTTGTCGTGAAGCGTTTGAATCATTTGTTTAAGTTCAATAATTCTAGTCTTAGGATTATACGGGTTTGTTGAATAGGAACCTTCTGGCACGTTATAATTTTTTGGATCGTATCCCCAGTTAAACTGCGGCTCGTTTAATTTGGTTTCGTCTACCGTACGATAATCATAAATAGGTAGGAACTGAACATGCGTTACCCCTAAGTCTTTAATATGACTGAGTCCCGTTTTTACTCCATTTGGTCCTTTCGTATTCCACTCCGCTACGCCTAAATATTTCCCTTTATTTTTGATACCGCTCTCTTTTTGAGACGATAAATCTCGTACGTGTAGTTCATAGATAATCGCATCTTCTGGTTTTTTAAATTTTGGCTTATTTGTACTCCAATTTCTCGGTTTGGTCTTAGCCAAATCTACGACAACTCCACGATCTCCATTCACCGTTGTTGCTCGTACATATGGATCAACCGCTTCGTTCCAACTGTTTCCAATTTTCACTTTGTACGTATAAATTAGTTCATCTTGATTTCCTTTTAACTCCGCTTTCCACGTTCCTTTTTCACTTTTAGTCATAGAAATTTCTTTTACTGCTTTCGAGTTCCATGACGAATAGGTCACTAGCTTTGCTTCGCTTGCGGTTGGAGCCCATACGCGAAAATTCGTTTGTTTCTTAGAATATGTGTTTCCTAAATCATTTCCGCTGTACGCATACTTTTCGTCAAATTCTTTTGTGCGAACGACATTTCCATTGACTACATCAGCTGATCCGTATCCTTTTTGCTTAACTCTATACGTTTTTGTAACATCCAAAGGCTGTTTTGTTATGATTTTAACTTTAGTAGTAACAGAGTCTCCCCCATCTTTATAAGGTATCACTTTCTCAATTTGAGCTCCGTCGATTTCAATGTCTCCTAAGCTCTTAGAAGAGTCAAACGGGACATTGGTTTCTAAGGTAATTTGATTAAATGTATCCATAGTCGCTTTCGTGATTTTCCGAGTGATATCAACTCCCGTTCTATCATAATAAATTCGATTTTGTCCTTGAACAATCCATATTTCTACATTCCCAGCTTTACCAATCTTGGTAATAAAACGATCTTCACCGTCTTTCTTTTCCCAATCATTGTCACTAGTAGAATGGCGTACAATAAAACCAATTTTGTCAAATAAATTACCACCTTCACTGTTAAGTGTGTAAGTTGCTCTCTTCCCAAAATTCGTGTCTTCTGTAAATTCAATTTGCTTGCCTTCTTTTTGATTACCTGGCCACGTCCAAATATTCCACCCGCTGTACTCTCCGTCATATCGATGATAATTTAAGGTCACGTTTACTTTATCAAACTTCGGTAAATCTCGGTATTCACCGTCAGGAGGAGACGTATATGTATGTTCATCTCCGCTTTTCACCCATACCTCCCCTTCACCGTTTTCTACTGAAATGAAGCGGTCTCCTCCATCTTTTTCCCACGACTCTGTTCGAACAATAAAACCTACTTTGTCATAGGTACTAGGTAATTCAATTTCCGCTACTTTTCCAAATTGGTCTTCCCCTGTAAATGCGTAAGGTTTCCCTTCTCCGCCTTCAGGAAAAACCCATAATCCCCATTCCTTTGTATCGTTTGAAGCAGGCTGATAGTGAATGGTGATTTTTGCTGTGTCTGCTGCAGATGCAAACGATTGCATAAACGGGCTAAAAAAAGAGCTTACTAGTAAGAGTAAAGCCGTCATTACCATTGCATATTTAGTCCAACTACGTTTCAATTAAAACCCTCCCGTAAAATAGAGTACGTACACATTTTTCACTATAACCTTTTTTGAGAGCGTTATCATAAGTATTTTTTCCTATTTTATGTGAATAAAGAAAAAAATCCATAGTCAACAATGTTAACTATGGATACCGCATCTCTTTTTACACTTCTGCTGTTTCAGGTGAGATGGTTTGGTCGTTGTACACGTTTGTATCTAGCTCTTTTGTTAGTTTACTAGTTACCACTCCAGCTGTCATACTTCCACTTACATTAAGCGCCGTACGCCCCATATCAATCAATGGCTCTACTGAAATTAATAATCCCGCTAGCGCTACGGGCAAATTCATAGAAGATAATACAAGTAAAGCCGCAAATGTAGCTCCTCCGCCAACACCTGCTACGCCAAATGAACTAATTGCTACAATGGCAATTAACGTGAAAATAAATGAAGGTGTTAAGGGATCAATCCCTACTGTTGGTGCAATCATAACGGCTAACATAGCTGGATATATTCCAGCGCATCCATTTTGACCAATCGTAAGGCCAAATGTGCCTGCAAAATTTGCAATTCCTTCTGGAACTCCTAACTGTCTCGTTTGTGTGTTAACGTTCAAAGGTAATGCTCCAGCACTTGTACGAGAAGTAAAGGCAAACGCTAATACAGGAAATACTTTCTTAACGTAAGTGATTGGATTTACACCTATGATTGTTAGAAGGAGTAAGTGAACAATAAACATAGCTGCCAATGCCACATATGATGCTACAACAAATTTTCCAAGTTTAACAATCGCATCAATATCACTCGTTGCCACTGTTTTTGTCATAATTGCAAGTACCCCATAAGGAGTTAAACGAAGAATTAGTGTCACTACACGCATCACAATTACATAAAGCGTATCAATAATTTTTGAAAATAACGCTGCTTCCTCCGGCTTTTTACGCTTCACACCTAAATAAGCAATTCCAACAAATGCTGCAAAGAGGACAACGCCAATCGTGGAAGTTGAACGTGCGCCTGTTAAATCAAGAAACGGGTTAGCTGGTAATATCTCTACTACTTGCTGCGGGATTGTTTTTGCTTCTAAACTAGATAAATTGTTTTCTAAGTCCTCTCCGCGCTGAAGTTCAGCTTCTCCTTTTGTGATTTGAACAGATTCTAAATTAAAACTCGTCGTTGTAAAAATACCAATAGCAGCTGCTATCGCTGTTGTCACAAGCAAAATCCCGATAATTAAACTACTAATCTTTCCAATATTACTCGTTAATTTTAAGCGAGTGAATGCTGCTACAATCGATACAAATACAAGCGGCATGACAATCATTTGAAGAAACTTAACATATCCGCTTCCTACAATGCTAAACCAATCGGCCGTCGTTATTGTTACTTCATGAGCCGGACCATATACCCACTGAAGAGCAAAACCAAAGATAATCCCTAGTCCAAGCGCCGTAAATACACGCTTTGAAAATGACACGTGTTTTTTCTGCATCATAAACAGCCCAGCAAGCAACGCCAGCATAATAAGGATGTTTAGAATGACTAATAAGTTATTCATAGATGTTCCCCCTATAATTTTTTCCATAAATTATGTCTCTATTACTTATAATATAACAATACCAATAAGTCAACTAGGTTTTGTATCTTTTTCCAAAGACAGTTTTTTTTGAATAATCTTGACAAAACAAAAAAAGCTAAGGGTTTCCCTTAGCCTTCTATTTTACTCTTGTATGTACTCCAGTGATCTTTCTTTTGTCACATCGGATGTACTATATTTATATATACAATTACATTTCATATAATTCATTTAGCCATTTTACAAACAAATGTCTAGGTAATTCTAATTCGTGAAGCTCGACATATTGAATATCAGATAAAGTCGTTCCTCTAGCCATATAAAAGTACCACTGCCAGCCAATATCTTTAGCAATGGCAAAGGATTTAGCTAGATCTTGTCTATTGTCTGCCTGCTGCATATCATTCATCCACTGCGTTTCATCCGCTTCGTACTCATAATAATGGAGAGTGTATTTATCACACCAATAAGCAAGGTCTTGATGGGAAAACGGATTTTCTCCGTCACATACTTGAAGCAATAGCATTCTTAAATTTTCCGGTGTATACGGTAATATAATTTTTTGATCTGCACGTCTCATTTTGCTACCTTCCTGACATGTTCATTTCTTTTATTACATCATGTACGGCCGCGTTTAGCAATAAAAAATGGATGACGTTTTCATTACTTTTCGTTTACAACATTTCATTTGCTTGCGAAAACAGCCTTATCTTTAAGATAAAGAGGCAGTTCAATTTTAACAATCGTTCCTTTTTTCTGTTCACTCTCAATCTTCAGGGTACCGTGATGATCATGAATGATTTTAGAGCTGATCGTTAATCCAAGACCCATTCCTTTTTCTTTTAAAGTAAAAAACGGTTCTCCTATATGTTCTAGGCGGTCTTTAGAAATTCCTACTCCTTCATCTCTCACTTCTATACAAATATGATCATCATGCGCTGATTTAATTACAATATAAATATTCCCAGGTTTATCCATGGATTCGATTGCGTTTTTAAAAACATTAAGTAATACTTGAATAAGATGATTTTTATTTCCGTATACACTAGCGCTATGTGTTTGTTCATCGTACAGGAAGTCAATGTTTTTCAATAAAGCTTCATGGGAAGTTAAGCTCATTACATACTTAACCGCTTCTGTAAGAGAAAACACTCGAAAATGTTCACTTTCAGGCTTTGACAAAAGGAGCATTTCACTGACAATGCCATTAATTCGCTCCAGCTCATCAAGCATGATATTAGCATACCCTATCGCGGATCGGTCTGTTTCTTTCATGAGCTGAACAAATCCTTTGATACTTGTAAGGGGATTTCTAATTTCATGGGCAATCCCAGCAGCTAATTCACCTACTACAGAAAGCTTTTCCTTTTTTATCAGAAGTTCTTCCGCAAGCTTTTGCTGAGTAATATCTCGTCCAATCGTGATAAGAGCTTTTCTTGAGCCGTCTTCAAAAAACACAGGTACTTTAATAACATCAAATGTTTTGACGTCGCCGTTTGGTATTTCAAATGCTTCTTCCGTGCGCACCTTTTCCTTTTTTATCCAAGCTTCTTCATCCGACGAAATACAGTGCAAGAAGGCGGATTGAAAGAAAGGCACAAGCTCTCCAAGCTCTGCATCTGTTTTACCTTTGTAATCAATGCCCTTTAAATGATAAAGTTCTCTTCCAAAATCGTTCACCGCCACCCATTTGCCATCTCCATCTTTAAAACAAATAAAATCCGGCATTGAATTTATTAATGTCGCAAGCTGATACTGTTCATCAGATACCTGTGTATGAACCGAACGCTTATGAAGTAAATAAACCGTGCTGGCTGTTACGCCTACTAGTAAAATATCTTTTATTAAATTGCTAAGAGCGTATGCTCCTTTGAAAAATTCCATTGTTTGAAAGACGACGTACACCCCTAAAAGCAGAAGACCCGCTATTGCCGCTGCTTTTCGTACATCCTCCCTATTTTTTTTCAACATTTCCCACCAGCCTTTTTTTTCACATTCATACTCTCTATATTTTCTCAATTAAGTTCTGAAAATTCTTCTCACTTTTAAACTAGTTTACCTCATTTTTTTATTCTTATCTAATACCTTTTTTTATTACTTTTGACATAGTTTCCTTTATCTCCTTTATTTTTTCCATATTTTTGTTTTAATTGAATTATTTTCTCTACTAAAATAGGAAATTAGATACGGAATAATATGGAACATTTAGGCAATACTACTCTTTTTTGTATTTTCTTAATATTGTAAATTCGAATAGTACCAACTACATCGATAAATTTAGGGGGATTTTAATGAAAAAAACTGTAATTTCTTTGGCCGTAGCAACAAGTTTGACTCTATCTTTTACAAGTGTACAAGCTGCTACTTCTGCTTCTGTAAATGCCGCTCACAATCAAAGCTCTGAACAAAAAGTATTGAAAAAAGTCAGTGCTGAGAAAATTTATCAAGACATTGCGTATCTCTCAAAAAAACCTCGTGTGGCAGGAACTGAATCTGAACGCGAAGCTGCTACGTTTGTTCAAAATCGTTTGTCTAGACTAGGCTATCAAAGCGCAGTAGGGCCTTTTACATTCACCGGTTACACACCAGCAGCTAGTTTTTCACTAAGCGTAAACGGTACAAGTTACTCTCCAACAACTTTTACTTATAGCACCAACGGAAATGTTACAGCTGAAATTGTAGATGGAGGGCTTGGTACAAAAGATAATTTAGCAAACAAAGATGTGAAAAATAAAATTGTATTAGTTCAGCGAGGCTCTATTACTTTTGGCGAAAAAGTATTAAACGCTGCTGAAAAAGGTGCTACAGCCGTTATTATTTTTAATAATACAGACGGTGAGCTAAACGGAACGCTTGGCGGCGCTAATGATAACTACATCCCGTCTCTTGCTGTTACCAAAGAAGAAGGTGAAAAAATTCTTACTTCTATTCAAAAAGGCGAAAAGCCTTCGGGTACAGTAAAAATTGAAGGAGCTGTTGTAAGTGAGCGAACATCTTATAACGTAACAGCCACTAAGCCTTCTACTTTTGAAAAAAAAGGAACAAATGATATTATTGTAGTAGGTGCTCATCACGATTCTGTGGCGGGAGCGCCTGGAGCAAATGACGATGCTTCTGGAACAGCAATGGTGCTTGAATTAGCGCGCGTATTTAAAACTCTTCCTACTGATACAGAACTGCGATTTGTTACATTCGGAGCTGAAGAAGTAGGCTTACTAGGATCCGAGCATTATGTTAGCGAGCTATCTGAAGATGAGAAGAATCGTATTGTTGGAATGTTTAATTTAGACATGGTAGGAAGTCGAGATGCGGGAGATTTGGTGATGAATACAGCTGATGGAACACCGAACCTTGTTACCGAATTAGCTCAAGCTTCAAGCACAAGATTAAATGGAGAACCTACGCCATTCCAAGCTGGCGGCCGCAGTGATCACGTTCCGTTTGCAGAGGTAGGAATACCGTCTGCTCTATTTATTCACAGCCCGTCTGAACCTTGGTATCATACGCCTGAAGATACCCTTGATAAAATAAGCAAAGAAAAACTTCAGGACGTAGCTGAGATTGTGGGAACAGCTATTTACGATCGTGCCCGTCCTGACCATCAAGGTTCTTTAGGTAAAAAAAGCGCAACATTTAAAGCTCCTCATCTTTATCACGAGCAAGATATCAAATAATAATCTATCCCTGTTATTTATACATGACCAAAAAGAGATGTTCCTGCATCTCTTTTTTTTGTTAAGCAGATTTCTCAAGGTTTTAAACCCACTATGCTACAATTATTATAGAGGAACCTCCCTTATTGCTTACATAAAAATTTTGAACAAAAGAGGTGTATTTTTTGGATTTTACGGTAGACCATTCAATTCTTTTATTATCTATTCTCCTTGTCATAGGCGTACTTACTGCAAAATTCTCTACTCGCCTTGGGGTCCCTTCGCTTGTACTCTTTATTATTATAGGAATGGTTGTTAGTCACTACATCTATTTTGACAATGCTCTTTTAACACAAGGATTCGGAATATTAGCGCTTATCGTTATTCTTTTTGATGGCGGCGTGCAGACCAAATGGAAAGATGTCAAACGCGTGGTTCGTCCTTCCGTTTCATTAGCTACTGTCGGGGTCCTCATCACCACAGTGTTAACTGGTCTACTTGCCAAATATATTTTAGGCGTTACTTGGCTTGAAGGCTTTTTATTTGGGGCAATCGTTGGCTCCACAGATGCTGCGGCTGTGTTCTCTGTACTAGGAACACAAAATATCCGACAAAAACTAAACTCCACACTAGAAGCAGAATCTGGTTCCAATGATCCGATGGCTATCTTCTTAACCGTTTCTATTATCGAATTAATTCAACATCCAGACTCTCCTATCCTTTCATTAATCCTTAATTTCTTTTGGCAAATGGGAATCGGACTGCTACTTGGTTTAGTACTTGGGAAAGCATCCGTTTGGATTATTAATCGAATTAATTTGGACTCTTCAGGACTTTACCCTGTGCTTACATTGTCATTGGCTGCTCTAACCTATGGAATTTCTACATTTGTAGAAGCAAGCGGTCTACTTGCTGTATATGTAATGGCTGTAGTGGTAGGAAATGCAGATCTAACTTATCGTCATACAATTGTCCGCTTTAACGAAGGTTTTGCATGGATGATGCAAATTTTAATGTTTATTCTACTCGGACTTCTCGTCTTTCCTAATCAACTGCTAGATATTATTTGGCAGGGTATACTGTTATCTCTTTTACTTATGTTTATCGCTCGCCCATTCGGCGTATTTCTTTCTATGATGTTCGCTAAATACTCATCTAAAGAAAAGCTTTTTATTTCTTGGGCTGGTTTAAAAGGAGCTGTTCCAATCGTATTGGCTACTTATCCTATGATGGCAGGTTTGGAGAAGAGCACGCTCATTTTTAACGTCGTTTTCTTTGTCGTCTTAACTTCCGCTCTTCTTCAAGGATCCACAATCGCTCCTTTAGCTAAATTTTTAAATCTTTCTCAAGGTGAAAAAGAAACGGTTCCTCACAGTCTCGAGCTTGTTTCGATGGGTAAAACTAAAAATGAAATGATTGAGTTGAAGCTGGTGGAACATGCAGATATATCAGGAAAATCGCTTGAAGAACTTCATCTCCCTGAAGATATTTTAGTGACCGCTGTTATTCGAGAGGATAAGTTACTTACACCTAGAGGGAATACACAAATTTTTGCAGGCGATACATTATATATTCTTATTTCGAAGAAAAAACGAGATAAAGTAAAAGCTTTTTTCCAAAGAAATACGGCTGATATTAACGAAAGAGAAGGAAAAACTAGCTAAAAAATGACGAAAGCTTTTCATAAGAAAACAGCACCCACTTATTGAACGGAGTGCTGTTTTTGCTGCTGCATTAAGTAAAGAGATTTATAATTGGGATGATGTTTTAAAAGTTCTGAGACGGTTACAAATTTATACCCTTCTTCCTTTAACTTCGGTAAAATTTGTTTTAATGCTTCAATGGTTTGAGTTCGATCTCCTCCAGTATCGTGAAACAACACAATATCTCCTGACCTGGCATGGTTAAGTACTTGACTTACAATTTTTCCTACACCTGGATTTCTCCAATCAAATGTGTCTTGATGCCAAGACCATAAAATAATGGTATATTGCTGATTCTTAGCAGCTTTTACTACCCTGTCATCATAATAGCCAGTAGGCGGACGAAATAGGTAAGGTTTTATTCCTGTAATAGCTTGTATACGTTCATCGGCTTTTTCAATTTCCTGTTCAATTCTCTCTACTTCCTGCCCCCTCACTTTCAAATGACTATATGTATGATTTGCAAGTTCATGCCCTTCACGAACTTCTCTTTGAGCAAGTTTGGGAAACAGCGTTATCCGATCGCCCACCACAAAAAAAGTTGCTTTAGCACCGTACTTTTGCAATAAATTTAAAATAGTCGGCGTATATTCAGGATCTGGCCCATCATCAAACGTAAGCGCAATTAACTTCTCATCTTTCATGGGAACTTCCCACACGATATCTCCTTTTTTTTCATAATAAAATCGGCTCTTCTTTGCAGCATCTGCCTGAATACCATAGAAATTAATGGAAATAATAATGATAATTGACAAGCACCATTTCACTCAATGACCTCCTTTTTTGTCTAGGTGTGATTCATGCGTATTGTCAATAAAGGCTTTAATACCTACTGCAAATAATCGTTCATCCCCCAAACACACGCGCTGCTGACGGCGATTAGCTGCAGAAGTTGATTTGCGATTTTTCATAGTCTTCTCTCCATTACTAATTGATTGTGTTTTTAGCTTTACCAAAAAGCCAAAAATAAACCTACAGGTTCCAACATGGCGAAAACATTTTTATATAGTAATTACACGCTGTTTAGCGTTTTGAATAGGAGATATATACATGCAAAAGTTTTATTTAACCTTTCTATTAATGATAAGCGGAACCATGGTTATAATGCCTTCTGTTAAAGCAATCAGTGAAAATAACGAGAAACATCAGCCGTTTACCGTAAGCGAACAAGGATATTCTATTTCATTGCCTGATGAATATACGCTTCAAAAAGAAGAAGACGGAAAAGATATTCTTTTTTCAAACAAGACTCCCTATACGTGGATGCGAATTGAAGTTCTATCTGGGAAAGAAAGTACAAGCAAATCATATCTAAATCGCTCAAAAAAATTGTTTGATAACCAGTTTGGAAAATCCTTAAAGACTTCTTCTAAGCCTCTATTTATTCAACCCGTTTTGTTTGCTTCTACAACTGAGAGTAAAAAAGAAACGGCAAAGCTATATGTACTAAGAGAAACAAAGGGGCACCCTGCTTTAAAAATTACGATGGTTACCGCTAAAAACTCTAATGATGAAAAAAAGTTAATTTCAATTGTTAACTCAGTAAAAACGCATGAATGAAAGTAGATAAGGAAGCTACCTATGAAAAAAAGATATTTCTTATTTGCTTTATATGTTTGGTGAGTGGCTGCTCAACTGCTTTTCGTGAAAATCCTATCAACACACAAGAAGAAACTCTAAGAGAACGCTTGCCACAGCAAAAATTTACCTACCCTTACAAAGGAAGCAGTAGAACAGATGTGGGTTATCTCAAAAAGAGCACGAATCAAAACTATACACTTTACGTACTGGAAGGATACGAGTTTGAAGAAGAAGAGCCTCGAAAAGATGTCATTTACAATAGAAAAAATGATACTTTGTGGATGAGGATTGAAGTGTTTCCAACAAATAAAAGTGTAAAGGAGCTCAATAAAGAAACAAAAGAAATTTTAAGAGCTGATTTTCCGAAAGTGGCCTCCCTTGATACTCACCTCATTCACCATCATTTGGAGATAGAAGCTGCGTACAAAGCCTCGGATGATAAAAGTAATGCCTATGCTTTTCTCGTTCGAAAGCAAAATCATCAGCCTGCTTTCCGGTTAACTATCTTTGCTCCTAAATCCGAAAGGGATTTAACTCCGTTTTTAGAAATGGCGAGAACGCTTCAACATGCGTAGATAATTTAAAAAAGTCGGTTTACAAAGTGTAAACCGACTTTTTCTCTATTTTAAATCTAATAATTTGGTTTTTAAGTCTTTTTCCATTTGATACAGCTCTGATTCTGCTTCGGTACGCTTCGTACGTCCTTCTTCTTGAATCTTTAGTACTTCTTCTAACGTGGTAATCAAATCGGACTGCGTTTTTTTCAACGTTTCAATATCGACAATCCCCGCCTCGTTTTCACGAGCTACTTCAATCGTATTCTGCTTGAGCAGCTCTGAATTTTTAGTAAGCAAGTCATTTGTTGTCTTAGATACTTGCTTTTGTGCTTCCATTGCTTTCTTTTGGCGTAATAAAGTCGTTGCGATTACCACTTGATTTTTCCAAAGTGGAATAGCTGTTAAAATGGAGCTTTGGATTTTTTCCACAAGAGTCTGATTGACTTCTTGAATTAACCGAATCTGCGGTGCACTTTGAATTGCAATTTGACGGCTCAGTTTTAAATCATGCACTCGTTTTTCTAGCCTATTGATAAATTGATTTAAATCATTGACCTCCTGAGCCATCAAATAGTCATTTTTTTGGGCTGCTATTTGCTGAAGCTGAGGCATTGTTTCATTTTGCAACGCCACCAGCTTGTATTCTGCCGCTGCAATATAGACGTTAAGCGCCTCGTAAAACTGTCTATTTTTATCATATAAGCTGTCTAGCATCGTAATGTCTCGATACAGCATTTGTTTTGAGCGCTCTAATTTATCTGCAATTTTATCAATTTCAACATTAATACTTTGATATTTTGTTAATAAATTTTGAATAGGCCTAGAGACTCCCGAAAACAATCGACCGATGACTCCTTTTTTCTTTGAAGAAAAATCGTCGGGATTCACTTGGCGAATCTTATTCATCAAATCTCCTATAACGTCTCCTACTGGTCCCGTATCTTTCGTTTGAACATGCTGTAGTACGGATTGAGAAAACTGTGATAGTTCTGACTGAGCTGCTACCCCGTACTGTAGAATAGCCTGCTGATTTTTATAATCAATTTGATTTGCGATTTTCTGTGCTTTTTCCTGATATTCCGGTGCCAAATTGTCATATGTGTTTCTTTTTGCAGCGCGAGAGTCCGATTGTAACTGTGGAGTAGGCGATGCAAAAGGATCATCAAGAAGCGCATCTAACGATTGGTTTTGATCGTATTCTTTCATCATAAAATCCCATCCTTTGCATTTACATTACTTTGTGCGATTAGTAGCTGTCGGTATATACGGCTGCTCCTCTTCAAATGCTTGTTTTAGTACTTTAAGCTCTACATCTAATGTCAACTTATCTTGTGAAAGTGCATTTGTTAATAAATGCTCATACTTCCCTGATAACCCGCGCAGCATATCTTCCGCTTCATGAAGACTTTCTTTTACTTCTATGCTTTTCGTTGGTTTTGATAATAAAAACGTATACCTTTCAATGACGGTAACCGTTGATTGTAAGTAGTTCGTAAAAAACGGCTGAACGTCCTTATATCGTGCCGGCTCTTTTTCTACCATTTCAATGATGCTTTTGCCTACCTTGTATAGTTTAGAAAGTTCTGTCCACATATGAACAGATCGAATTTTAAAACGGTAGCTTCCAATAGTTCTTAATTGCTTTCTTGCCTCTTTCACTTGATGACGAACGTATGCGATTTCTTCTCTATACGGATTTTGATAATGACGTCGAGCACTGCTCACAATAAAAAACACGCTCATCACGATCATGACTCCTATGCTAATGCCAAAGGATTGAATAATCGTGGTGTTAAATCCAAAATAGCTGACCGGAACGGCTACTGCTCCTGTTGCCCAAATGGCAAGAATCTTTTTTATGATTCGAACGACTTTCATCGCTTTCACTCCTATCTTAAATGTGACCGAACTTTTAAACGTATACATATTATACCATTGTCGTTCCGTCTCTTAAAACGATTACTGTTATAATTTATATACGGATAAAACCTTTAAAAGTTTCACAAAACAAAAAAACAGGCAGCTTTTATAGCTGCCTGTTTTTTATTAATCTTCGCGCTTGTTGTAATCATACTTCGAACGTTCAATTGGTTTGAACCCTTCTGGTGTATGAAAGCGGAGTAAGTCTCCATAAACAAGTTTATCTGATAGTTCTAGCTTTTTCTTAACTAGTTCATCATACTTATCATACTGTTTCGCTTCCTTATCTGAAAGCTGCTGGCCGGTTGCATTGTCATACACTTTTTGATCAACTTTTGTGACCTTTGGTGTAACAAAGTCGCCGTTACGGAAAGGTACAACTTGCTGATGTTCTTTTGATAATAAGTCTGTACCAAAGTCAATATAGTCTTTTGTATCAAGACCTAATAAATGCATCACTGTTGGGCGAACATCTACATCTCCACCGTACGTATGATTTACGCCGCCTTTCAGACCTGGTGAAGTAATGAATAATGGGACGCGCTGCAGTTGAGCTTGTTCAAAATCATTGATGTTTTTGCCCATTACTTTACCCATCGCGCGCTTATGATTTTCAGAAATACCGTAGTGGTCACCGTACATCACAACCATCGTATTGTCTGCTAAACCAGAGGCTTGTAAGTCCTCAAAGAATTGCTTGATTGATTCATCCAAATAACGAGCCGTTTGGAAGTATTGGTCAACTGACTTATCTCCCGTATTGTGAGGCCCAATCGTTTGGTCTTCCTTATCTAGCGGATAAGGGAAGTGATTTGATAACGTAATGAACTTCGCACTAAATGGCTGCTTTAAGCCTTTTAGGTACGGCATTGATTCTTTGAAGAATGGTTTATCTTTTAAACCATAGTTCAGCGTATCTTCTTCTGACATGTTGTAATAAGCTGAATCAAAGAATTTTTCTACACCCATTGATTTATACATTTCATCACGGTTCCAGAACGATTTTCCATTTCCGTGGAACACAGACGTTGTATAGCCCTGCTGATCTAGAATACCAGATAGCGACTGATAGGTGTTATTTGCTTTTGTTGTAAATACAGAACCTTGAGGTAAGCCGAATAATGAGTTCTCCATCATGAATTCAGCATCTGACGTTTTACCCTGCCCTGTTTGATGGAAGAAGTTATCGAAATACATTGTGTTCTGATCTTTTAATAGAGAATTCAAGAATGGCGTTACTTCCTCACCATTTAACTTATAACCAATCATAAATGACTGAAGTGACTCTAATGAAATATAGATAACGTTTTTGCCCTTTGCCTGCCCAAAATATTCTTTGTTCGGCTCAGCATATGTTGCTTTTGCATAGTTCTCTACCTCAGCTACATCACTGCTATCTGCTAGCGCGCGCTGTGCTGAAGATTTCGAGCTCTGAATGATGTCATAAATCGTATAGTTGTACGTTCCTAAATATTTCACTAAATAGTTGCGGTCAAATGTTCTCGTTAATAATTGAGGACGATCCATTTCCGCTAGTGCGATGTTGGCACTTAAGAATAAAATCCCTGATAGAAATACACCCGTCACAGTACGTCGACTAATTGTTGCTGGTAAGTCAACTTTTTTCCATAGTACTAAAACTAAAAGAATAAAGAAATCTGTAAAGTATAAAATATCAGTTGGGCTAATTAAAGCCATGGCACTGCCGCCTAATTGACCAAAGTTGTTTGACTGAGTCAATACAGGAACAGTAATAAAATCGTTAAAGAAGCGATAGTATACTACATTTGCGTACAAGATGAATGAAAGTAAAAAATTCATCCCAAGCAATGCTCGTACTTTTCCGCGCCCTTTAAATAGTAACGCAATGGCAAAAAAGAAAATTGCCGAACCAATTGGGTTAATGAAAAGTAAAAACTTTTGCATAAAATTATCTAGCCCTAAGTTAAATTCGATACGATAAACGGTATACGTTTTAATCCAAAACAACAAAACTGCAATTAGAAATAACGGCAGCTGTTTTGAAAAAATATTTTTACCGTTTGTCATGAGCTGTTTCATATTCCCACCTCTGTCTCTATTGAAATTTAAGCTCACTTTTATTTTTATAGTAACTGTAAAAAGAAATCTCCCTTACAAAAAATGTAAGAGAGCTAATCTGTTCTTTCACATTTTAACTCTTTTAAAAAAATTGTCAACACCATCACGTATAATTTTCACCAAGCGTGAGAAAATAACTACTTTCTTATTCCCAACATTATCTCCTTTCAAACAAAAACGAATCCTGCGCTTTTTTCTTCTCACTGTTTAATACGAACATCTTCTCTTTAGGTTCCCTATTTTATATTTATTTTTTATTTTGTCCACTATACATATATATTTAACGTTTGCTTTAGTTTTCCTTCTACCTTGCAAGAGAATGCATTAAAGCATTTGTGAATATTTGTTATATCACTACTTCTTTTTTCTTTTCTTTCTACAGTAAACCACATATTTTGAGTCATTTCTTTCTTCAGATATGAAAAAATGTGTCAGTTTGCATCGAAAATTTTTATTTTTTTACCTTTTTGTTTATAATATAAATTATAAATATTGTTTGAAATTTCAGATCCTTTCTAACACTTGAATCTAGAAGGTGCATTTTTTATATAAAATTGTAATTAATACGGGCTATGCATGCTTGTATATCCGTAAGTTCAAACGTCTTACATTTTTATAAAGGAGAAAAAATGAAAGAATGTATTGTTTTTATTACAAATATTATTAATGTATTACACGACGGATTGATTTACATTTTTTATTTAATAGGATTTTCTCTTTCAGATAAAGAACTTCACTTTTGGATCATTGGTATTATTGGACTGCTTACGTTTTTAAGCGTTTATATAATTTTTAAATTATTGTCAAAATGGAAATTTAGTATTACAGCTATTTCTTTTATCTATACCCTCACCGTTATGCTTGTCTTAGTTTTTGCGATTGAAATTCAGCAAGGAATTACCACTCGGGGCAATATGGAATTTGATGATGCCATAGCAGGCCTATGGGGATTTTTAGTATTTTTTAGTATTTATATCGCTTTTGCTTCTTTTTTTCTTTTAGCCAAGAAATTATTATCTTCAACCAAAGAGAAAAAAATAAATACCGAGGCCCCTACTCGGAGCCAAAGGCACGTTAATTAATTTCACTTCAGCTTCAAAACAACTTGATGAATTCGTATTCGATTATATCGTTGAACCAAAATAGCAACAATCGCATAAATAACCATACAAACACCTATAGACGGAGAGTTCCATATAAAAAAAAGAATTGAAGGAAGTATGCTGATCCAGTGAGTTAATTCCGCTCGATTTGTTTCAATTAAAAAAAGCTGGGCATATTCCTTCGTTCTGCTCTCCCATTTCTTTTTGTAAAACCCTCGTTTAAACAATTTTCCTGCATCAGGAAGCCACGTTTTCCATCGGTGTACCCCTAGTTTCTTAAATATCTCAACTGTTTCCCAGCTTCGAACCTTAAATAGCTTTCGGTTCTTTTTTAAATAAAAAGTAGAAATTTTTGTGCATCTGTAGGCGATTAACATGTGAATCACAAACCATGCAATGATATTAATTAAGAGCTGAGCACCTGTCATTTTATTACTTTCCTCTTTTTTTCTTCTATAAATACGCTGCGTTCTTTCCATTTAACTTTCTTTCTCACCGCTGTTTGGATGAAAGACCATACGAATAGGCACAGAAAGAACAGCACGTGAATAGGAAATAAGCACAAGGCATGCATAACTTGCAATTGCCAAGAGAGCATGTTGATCCCATAAAGTAGGCAAAAAAAGGACATAATTAATCATGCTAGTAAGTCATAAACTTACTAGAAATAAATAAATGGCTTCCGTCTTCCCTGCACCCGAAGCAAAACTTTTGCTCCATCCTCTTATAAGAGTCTTTATTCCTTTTGGATACATGCACATGGAAAGAGACCCTTGTCCACTCATACACGTAATAAACTCAACTTGTCTGTTCATTTTCTCAACCAGCGCCATATTTTCGACCACTTCTTTTTTTACCCCTTCATGTCCTCCGCTTTGAAAGTAGGAAGCTGCGCTGCAAAGCAAGCACTGTCCGAAACCGACAGAAGGACTTTTCCAATTCTTAAAGAGATGAAAAGCACCAATAGATGCAAACGTAATATAGTGAAATAAAGCAGAAAACATTTCATAAGGCTTCTTAACAATATGATACGGATGAACTGACAACACCCCCCCATGCTGTTGATAATAGAAAAATACTTTTTCAATTCCGTCTTTCTCTATCGTAATATCAGCATCTAAAAACAAAAGCACCGAGCCTTTTGCTTCTCTTGCTCCATTCCAGCATGCCCATGACTTTCCTAACCATCCAGCTGGAAGTGCACCAGGATGCACTACTTTTACGCCAAATGCTTTGGCTACCATCTCAGTATCGTCTGTCGAGTTGTCATCTACAACAATCACTTCAAAGGTAGCATTCTGTAGTTGAAGTGACTCTAACAAAAAGGTAAGGTTTCTCTCTTCATTTCTAGCTGGAATAATAATAGACAAACATGACATATTATTCTTTACTACTTTTACACGTTTAAATGTCGGGATCGTTATGACAAGCGTAGCTGTCAAAACAAGCCCAACCAGTAAAAAAGACATCCCTTTCTCCTTTCCTTCACGTATGAAATTTAGCGAACTGGACAAAATAAAAAGTTCTAGACCTATTTTTATTTTGCGTGAAGTCAGTTCATACACATTGTTGACAACTCGCTTTTGTTTTATAAAGAGGAAAAGAATTGAAAAAGAAAGTAATTGTTGTAGGCGCAGGTTTAGGTGGTCTGTCAGCTGATGGATATGATGTAACAGTGGTTGAAAAAAGCGAGCGAATTGGCGGAAAGTTAAATATTCGCAGCGGCAAAGGATTTTCTTTTGATACGGGACCTTCTATTTTAACAATGCCGTGGATGCTAGAGCAGCTGTTTGAAAGTGCAGGCCGCAATATACACGACTACTTAACAATAGAACGAATTGAGCCTCAGTGGAGAACGTTTTTCCAAGATGGAACACAAATTGATTTGACCAGTGACCTTCCCCGGATGCTTCAGCAGCTTCAAGAGCTTGCTCCAGAAGACATTGAAGGTTTTTTTGACTATTTATCTTATGCAAATAAAATGTACGAATCAAACTTAAAAAGTTTTTATAAAAAAAGTTTATCTGGACTGCATGATTAACGAACAATGCACACGGTAAAAGAACTGCTTCAAATGGATCCATTGAGATCTATGGACGCTACCAAAAGTAAATATTTTCCAAATGAACATTTGCGTCAATTATTTAATTTTTTAATTATGTACATCGGTTCTTCTCCTTATCATGCACCGGCCGTATTAACACAGCTTGCTCACGTTCAGCTAGGATTAGGTATTTATTACGTGAAAGACGGGATGTACAAGATTGCTGAAGCTATGAATAAACTTCTCCAAGAGCTTGACGTGACTGTACTCCTAAATACACCAGTAAAAGAAATCACGACGCGTGGAGCAAAAGCCACTGGAATTACACTAGAAAACGGCGAAAGTCTATCAGCGGATATTGTGGTATCTAATTTAGAAGCAATTCCAACTTACCGGTATTTATTAAAAAATCATGAGCAAGCAGTTGAGCAAACTCAGCAACTTGCAAAATTCGAACCTACTGTTTCTGGCCTTGTTCTTTTATTAGGAGTTAACAAACAGTATAAACAGCTTCAACATCATAATTTCTTCTTTTCAAAGAATCAAAAAGAAGAGTTTAATACTATTTTTAATAAAGGTAAGATAGCAATGGATCGGACAATTTACATTGGCGTATCATCTAAGTCAGACCCTACACAAGTCCCTGAAGGAAAAGAGAACCTGTTTGTTCTTACTCATGTACCTCCTTTAAAAGCAGGAGACGACTGGGCTGCATTAAAAGACTGTTACCGTGATATCGTATTAAAAGAACTTGAGGCAATAGGATTAGAAGGATTACGTTCAAGCATTGAATTTGAATATACGTTTACCCCTAATGATATACAAGAGCTTTACGGTGCTAACGGAGGGTCCATTTATGGTGTAGCAACTAACCGCAAGAAAAATGGAGGTTTTAAAATCCCCGCAAGAAGTCAGCTTCTCTCTAACCTTTATTTTGCAGGAGGCTCTACGCACCCTGGAGGCGGCGTGCCAATGGTTACCTTATCAGGTCAGCTTACAGCTGATGCAATTAATGAAGACTTTCAGATTCTTCGTATTCAAAAAGATATTGGATAATAAAAAAGTGCAGGAATTCCCTGCACTTTTTTTAAAAGTTCATTTTTGACTGTCCACCGTCTACGTTTAACGTCGCACCTACTATCCACGAAGCTCTGGAAGATGCTAAAAAAACAGCTGCGTTCGCCACTTCTTCCGCCTTTCCAAAACGTCCTGCTGGTATCTCATTTTCAACAAACTGTTTGATCTTTTCCGGATTTTCAGCCATTCTCTTTTTCCAATTTCCCGTCTCATGCAAAATGCTTCCCGGCGCAACTCCATTTATACGAATTCCTTTAGAAATCATTTCATCTGCAAAAGATTTTGTAAAGCTAATAAGTGCTGCTTTTGCGTTATTGTACGTGACTTTCCCTCCGCTTTCTCTTCCAAAAATAGACGTAATGTTAACGATTGCCGCACCTTTTTTCATATGTGCCGCTGCTAGTTTACTCAAATGGACAGCTGAAAAATAGTTTAGCTCCATCGCTTCTTGAAAAAGAGATAAATCTGTTTCCATTGTCGTGCTTCCATTACTTCCTCCAGCATTATTAATTAAAATATCAATGCTTCCGAAGTCGGTAACAAATTTTTCCATTAATGTAACTCTATCTCCTTCGTTTGTTAAGTCTGCTGTATATGTACGTACGCTTCCTAATTCTGATTGTGCATGCTGTAATGCTTCTTCCCCTCTTGCGGCGATTCCAACGTTTGCTCCTTCTTGAATAAACAAAGAAGCAATAGCTTTCCCAATTCCTTTTGATCCGCCGGTAATGAGTACATTTTTACTTTGCAACTGTAAATCCACAGGTATCCCTCCACGTAAAATGATAACTACTATACTTTCTATCATAGCCCACTGCGTCTTAAAATTAAAATCATATACTGTTTTACCTTTTTCTCCTTTTAAACTGCTGTGTTTTATGGATACGTTCTTTGAATTTATTGACAGAACCCTTGGCAAAAACGAGCCGTGACGTGATATAATGCTTTTTGGTGTAAATGTTTTCAAATTGGGGGTTTTTCAATGCAACAAACGTTTTCAACGTCTCAAAAAGTTAAACAGTTCATTTTTATTTTATTTCCGATATTGGTCACCCAATTTGGAATGTTTTCAATGACTTTTTTTGATACGATGATGTCAGGAAGAGTTAGTGCAGATGACTTGGCAGGGGTAGCAATTGGTTCAAGCTTATGGGTCCCTGTTTTCACAGGACTAAGCGGAATTTTAATGTCTATTACGCCAATTGTTGCACAGCTTGTCGGAGCTAATCAAAAGAAAAAAGTTCCGTTCTCCGTCATTCAAGGGCTTTACGTCTCCATTTTAATGGCCGCCGTTATTATTTTGATCGGCTTTTTTGTTGTTAGTCCTATTTTAAAAGGAATGAATTTAGAAGCAAATGTGCTGCGTATTGCCAAACAGTATTTAATTGCTTTATCTTTTGGTATTATTCCGCTTTTTATTTATACAGTGTTACGAAACTTTATTGATGCGTTAGGGCAAACTCGCACATCTATGCTTATCACAATTTTAGCGCTTCCGATTAACGTAGCTTTAAACTATGTATTAATCTTCGGCAAACTGGGTTTCCCTCACTTGGGTGGAGTAGGCTCTGGTTATGCAACGGCCGTTACGTATTGGTGCATACTTGTCGTCTCCATTGTGGTTATTCATAAAAAAGAGCCTTTTTCTAGCTTCGATTTATTCAAAAGATTTCACCGTATCTCTTTTTCTGCGTGGAAAGAAATATTAAAAATTGGTTTACCTATCGGTTTTTCGGTATTTTTCGAAACAAGTATTTTTTCGGCTGTCACACTGTTTATGAGCTCTTATAATACGATTACGATCGCTTCTCACCAAGCAGCTATTAATTTTGCATCATTTCTCTATATGATTCCATTGAGTATTTCGATGGCTTTAACCATTGTTGTAGGATTTGAAGCGGGTGCCAAACGTCACCAAGATGCCAGAAGCTATAGCAGAATCGGTATAACTATCGCTGTTGGTATGGCTTTTGTTTGTGCAGGTCTTTTATTTACTCTTCGAGAATCTGTAGCATCTTTATATACAAAAGATGGTGATGTACTCGCATTAACTTCTCACTTTTTGATTTATGCGATTTTCTTTCAGCTTTCTGACGCTCTTCAAGCTCCTATTCAAGGTGCTTTGCGCGGATATAAGGATGTAAATGTTACCTTTCTCATGTCCTTAGTATCTTATTGGGTAATTGGTCTACCTTTAGGGATTATTTTAGCAACATACACCGATTTGCAGGCGTTTGGATATTGGATTGGACTAATTGCGGGGCTCGCTGCAGGAGCCATAGGACTTGCGTATCGTTTAATAAAAATACAAAAAAAGCAGTTACTAGAGAAAAATAAATCTTCGCGAACAGCTTAATTAAAAAAAGAACGTTCTCAACAGAACGTTCTTTTTTGATTTAGACATGGGTTAATGTTCTTCCTTATACTAAGGCTTAAAGCTTCTTATTTATCTAAAGTACGCTCTAACTCTTGTAAAAGTTGTTCGGCGCCTTTTTTACTTAACACAACGTTTCCATTGCCAAATGTTAAGTTTTCACGCGTAATTTCCCCAGTTACTAAGCAAGCACCATACGGGCTGTACTTTTGTAAAATAATAATATCTTCATCAACATATATTTCTACTGGATCACCTGTGTTGATATTTAAGATACGGCGCAATTCAATTGGAATTACTACGCGACCCAATTCATCTACTTTTCTTACAATCCCTGTAGACTTCATAAAATCCATTCCTTTCATAGTAAACAAATAATATCTTTTCGATACAAATCTAGTCAAATTCGTTAGAGTTGCTAAAACCAAAATGCCTCAATGATGGTCTGATAACGGTTTATAAGTTCTTAAAATATGGCAAATAACGCATTAAATAGATTTATATACACTTTGTATCATATCAATTCGTACACTATTTATGAATAGTGCATAATCTTTAAAATCGAATCTATCCATATATGTTAAAAGTGTGTATTCTATCCATAATATAACTATATATCCATCTTTTACACTACTTTGTACCCATTTTATAACTTTTTTTCCGACACAAGACGACAAAATCAGCTATAGAAAAAACGTGCCTTTTCTAACTAAAGACACGTTCATTTAGAGCCAAAGTTATCACGGATAGCTTTTTGAATCATAGCTTCACACCGCTCTAGCTCTACTTTTAATTGTTTTTTATATAATTTGGCTTTCTCTTCTCCCTCATTTGTAAACGTATAATAAACCACTTCCTGAAGCTTCATTCCTTCTTTTTTACGCTTAACCTGTTTGAGGACACCGTCTTCAATCAAGTCATGAAGAGCTTTGTATACTTCAGAATGATTAGGTTTGAATCCAAAAGGTCGAAATTCATCTCTTAAAACATCTAATAACCGAAGGCCATACAGACGCTCTTGTTCTGTCATCGTAATCATATATAATTTTAAGAAAGCACGTTGTTTTAATAGAAAACCACTGGATGTACGCTTTTCTCTCATCTCAACTTCCCCCTTCACATACTGGCTTTCATTCAAAATAATAGAAAGCTCTATACGTAATTATACTTTTTTTATTCTACATAATCCTTCTTTTTCACTCAAAATCTCTTTTTTTCCTCACATTTTTTCACTTATCTACACATTTTTCTCATTCTCTATAAGCAGGCATTGAATTTTCTTTTTTTCATATATATAGAAGGAATTTGCGTGAATATAAGGAGGGGGTCCTTTGAGTAAAAAGCATGAAGAAATTGATTGGGGTTCGATTCAACATAAGGTAGAAGATATGCTTGGAAATCATTTTTGGAGCGATTTAAATCACATCTTACCAAAACGATTTCCAAACGTCGACTTATATGAAACTGATAAAGAAGGTATTATCGTCGTTGAGGTTCCTGGACTACAGTCCACTAACGACATTCAAATCAAGTTGGACGCCAATATATTAACAGTTGAAGGGAACGTGCCTTATACTTATGAAGCATCCAAACAAAAGTTAAAGCTGAACGAACGTCATACAGGCGTATTTTCTCGCACAATCAAATTGCCTTTTCACTACACAGATGAACCTGTTCGCGCTAAGTACAAAAATGGATTATTAGAAATTCGACTGAATAAGATAGAAAATGATCAAACCATTGCTATCCAATTTGAAGATGATTAACTGCACGTAATAAAAACCCTTCTGGTAGCAGAAGGGTTTTTATTAGAGAGCTGAACTTAACACAATGTTTCCTTTTGGCCTCTTATTATTCGCATTTAGTTCTGAAGTAATAGCCATGACCTCCCGCTTTTTAGCCTATTCTTTTTGGCTCATCGTATAGACTATGTTCCGTTTCTATTTTTATCTGTTACAAAAGCACCTGCCGGATGAGACTTATTACCTTTTATGAGCCACACCTGGTAGACTTCATTCCTCTTTACGTTTTTAAAGTTGTTCGCTTGAATGATCACATTTAAATTCCCAGCTTTTTTCGCAAGTATTCACTGTTTCATTTCTGTAGGAGGAGATTGTTCCGGTATCAAATACTTAGATCTCCAAGAACTTCCTCGAGTTTTTTTCGTTCTTCTTGACAGCTTTGACAGTTCTTTAAGTGCATTTTAAAGTCTTTTTTCTCATGAGAAGTCAACTAACCATTATAGCCATCAATGAGTCATTATTATATAATCGATTTATCTTTGAATTTGGATTACTTTTACACCTTTTAAACGTACCTTTATTTTTCAAAAATGACAAATAATTATACTTTTTATTGAATAGGAGTGAAATCATTTCATGAAACATTTGATTCTTTTTGATGGCATATGTAACTTATGCAATAGCAGTGTTCAATTTATCATTAAACATGATGAACCAGCTTTGTTTTCTTTCGCTTCTCTTCAATCAGATTTCGGAAAGCAACAGCTAGCCTCTCACGGCTTACTTCCTGAGCAATTAGATAGTATTGTATATATCCACGGAAAACAACGATATGTAAAATCAACGGCTGCTTTAAAAATCGCCAAGCGCTTAGATGGACCTATTAAATTTTTATATGCTTTCATTATTATTCCTGCGCCTATTCGAGATATAGCATACGACTGGATCGCTCGCAACCGCTATAAGTGGTTTGGCAAACAACAGCACTGCATGCTTCCAACTTCTGATACGAAAAAGCGTTTTGTTGATGACTAAAAAAGTCTCGGAACATAACGAAAAATCCAGCTCCGAAGAGGAATATTTTTATGTTAAGAAAGTCCATTAATTAAAAAATCCGAACTAGTTCAACATTCTAATGAAAGAATGTTGAATGATAGTTCGGATTTTTTTAGTCAACCTATTTTTGTATCAGCTTTTTTAGCTTCCACCCATTGCTTTTTTATTCGTTGCTTCAATTGCCTGCTGAATTATGAAGGAAAAGTCTTGTTCTTGCATCACTTTTAACCCTTCGGCAGTAGCACCGCCTGGAGTGGTGACTTGCTCTCTTAAAGACGCAGGGTCTTTGGTTTCATGTAACATTTGCACAGAGCCATACATCATTTGAATAACTAAATCTTTAGCTGTTTTTTGGTCCACACCGTAAGCAGTAGTTGCATCAATTAACGATTCTGCAAAATAATACAAAAACGCCGGTGCACTGCCAGTTACAGCCGTTAGCTCATGCACTTCTTTCTCTGAACACTCATGCGCTTCACCAATTCCTTGTAAGATCATTTGAAGCACTTGCTTATGCTCTTTTGTCGCAAAAGTTCCAAGTGTATACAGGGACATCGATTGTCCAATCATAGCAGCTGTATTTGGCATAATCCAAGCGACAGGCGTGTCCTGTGGAAGATGATTTTCTAAGTAAGTCGGACCAATTCCTGCTGCTAACGTTACAATAAATTGTTGATCTAAACAAGTCGAAAGTTCCTTGAGAACGGAAGGGTGCGCCTCGGGAGGCATCGCTAAAATAATAACATCAGAATTGGCAACTTCTTGGCGCCAATTTTGCGTCGTTTGTACGCCATACGTTCTTTCAACTCGCTGTAATCGCTCGATATCTCCATTGTTTGACATCACTACTGCCTCGATACTGTCAGCGCTGCTTGTAACCAAACCAGCCGCTACGGCTTCAGCCATTCTTCCTGCTCCAATAAATAAAATTCGCTTTTTTTTCATCTGTTACTCCCAGTTATATGTCCAGAATTCTTCTCTTGTTAATAAACGTTCCATTTGAGGATAATCAGATAAGCGGTCAAAGTCAATTGCGCTCATCATTCCTTCTGTTTGAGAACGATGCGCTTTTAACGCTTCAATTTTTTTATCTTTCACCGCTGTTACATCAAAAATAACATCTGGTTCTCCAATATGTTCAATACGATCTTTTGAAAACGCATGACACCAAACAACCGGACGTTTTTCTTTTGGCATACGTTTTACCGCTTGAATCGTAGCTGCTCCCGTAGCATTATGGTCAGGATGTACCGCGAAGCCAGGGTAATGCGTTAAAATGTGAGTCGGCTTTACATCATTAATGATTTCTTCAATTTTATCTGCAAAAACATCGATATCAAGAAATTCTAATGTTTTATCACGAAGCCCTAGCATACGCAAGTCTTGAATATCCAAAACATTCGTTAAATCTAAAAGTTCCTTTTTTCGAATTTGAGGTAGAGTTTCACGGTTAGCAAACAGCGGTCTCCCCATATTGCGTCCCATTTCACCTAGTGTAACACAGGCATATGTAACGGGCGTTCCTTTTTGTCTAGCTTGCGTGATCATTCCTGCTGCTCCATATGCTTCATCGTCAGGATGCGGAAATACAATTAATAATCTCTCTTCCATGTCTTATTCTCCTCTCTTTTCTATTATGAAAACGGATGTTCACTTAATTGAAGGGCAACTGCTAAACGACCTTCAAAATCATGTCCAGCTAGAAGAAGTCGGCCTTCTTCATCGATTTCCCAATCTGTTAAACCCTCTGCATAAATCCATCCTAAGTCAATTTGAAGACCTACACGATAAGGACCTTCTCCCGTTATCTTTCCGTTTGAAATAGTGACTTTACCATTGCGAATAAAAGCCCCAACTGTCATTACTTTTTCATTTACGTGTGAAGCATATGCGCCGTTTGTTGTTTCAAGGTGTACATATACGTCTTTATTTAAAAATGTTTCTATTTTTTTTTGGACTGTTTCTTTATGAATTGGTTGCACGCTTGTTACTCCTTTCTCATGTTCATAAATTGTATTGTACTAAAAATCATGAGCGAATCCTAATGTTTAGTTCTAGACTTTGAATTTCTTTATTCCATCGTTCAGAATCATACATAAATGTAAATTCTTCCCATGTTAATGTATTGATTTCTTTAATATCTATAATAATTTCAGCGAGTTCACGACTAAGCATACCTAGTTCTTTTCCTTCTGCCAGCTTTTTTTTGTAACGATTAAAAGCTGGATCTAATTGCTCAATTTGTGCATAAATTTCATGGATAGAGCCATATTGTTGAATAAGAGGCAGTGCGGCTTTTTCTCCTACACCTGGAACACCAGGAATATTATCAGATTTGTCACCCAGTAATGCTTTTACGTCTACCCATTGACGAGGATGAATATTATATTCTTCTTGAAAGTCCTTAAAGCTATAAACAAGATCTCCAACCTGCTTTTTGGCAATAATTTGCGAAATATGTTGATCTAGGAGCTGAAGCAAGTCTCGGTCGTTGCTATAGATGTACCCTGGACTTTGCTTTTCCTTACTCCACTTGCTTGCAAGTGCTCCAATTAAATCATCTGCTTCATAAGAAGACAAAGACATTTGATAAATGCCTACTGTATCAAAAAATTGCTTTAAGGTTTCGTACTGCTGAATCAGCGGCTGAGGCAGCTCTGCTCTTGTTTGCTTATATAGTGCATATGTATCTTTACGTTTTGTATCCTCGCGCTTAACATCCCAAGCGACGAAAATATGACTTGGCTCATATTGGTGGATCAATGCATGCATTTTTTGAATCGTTACTCTCAGGGCATTCGTAAATTGACCCTTGCTGTTTCTTGTCAGCGCTGCTTCATCTCTGCCGTAAGAAGTAGCAAAATAACAGCGGCTTAATAAATTAAATCCATCAATTACTAATAGTGTTTCGTTCACATAGTCACGTCCTTTGAAAACTTTGCTCCTTTAGCTTTTAGAGCAAACATACTATAGCACTTGTTCTTTGCACACGTCAATGAAGTACAAAAAGCTCAAAACCTGCCCATTTTTTGCTCTCAATGTAAATGTAGTATAAAGATGTTAAATTGTTGTTATGATTTATTCGGTTGACTTTTAGAACTTTTGACTATCCTATAGAATGAGGATGAAAGATTAATCCTAAAATGAAGGTGAAAAAAGTGAATAAAAACACGATGATTAAAACACTAAAAATTATATCTGTTTTGTCGCTGCTCGCTTTGTTATTTATCATTGCTTATGATCGTTCCATGTCTACAACCATGATTATTTTGTTCAGTTCGCTCATTTTCTTTGTATTTGTACTTAGCGACTTTTTTTTCGATCGCAAGCCGTGGGGATTAAAAGGCCTTCAATTATATATATCACTGATGTTATTCATCATCGCCATTTTTGAAATGCATCAAGTTGTAAGTTCACTTTGCGTTATTTCTATTATGGCCTTACCAAAAGTTATTGACGAATTAGCTTAAGTGTAAAAAATAAATAATAAAATCCATGATCATTGTGATCATGGATTTCATTGCGTTTTGAGCAACTTTTCAGAGATGCGAAGAGCTTCTTCTATGCCAAATTTACGAACTAAACTGATAGCTTCCTTTATTTCTCTCTTTTTCAAATCATGTGTTGAATTTAAATTTAATAACACTTGAATAACAACTAAATCTCGCATCGTAAACATCATATTCTTTTTCATGTCTCGCTGAAATGTATACTGCTCTTTTAAGAGTCGTTCGCTTATAGCTAACACTTTTGACTCCGGAAGATGTAGCTGCGCTCCCGCTTCTTGACAAGACCATAATTTTTTCACTCGATCTTCAGTATTCATATTTGCAACTCGTGCATATGTAATATCGCTGTTTTCTTGACGAATCTCTATATCTTTTAACATTGGCTTTAGCACCGTTTTTCGCTTGGAGACTTTTTTCTTATCAACTTCTGTATTCCGGAGGACTTTGCCGTGAACGGTATAAATGTCGTATTCATTTTCTCTTTTTACATCCTGTTTATTGTATTTCGGAAAATAACCATTGACAAGCATCGTTCTCAGCATATCTAGTTCTTTTTTTAATCCATGAACTTCAATATATCCAACGGCGTGAATTTCTTTATGAAATTTTTTTGTGTTGCTAACGCCTTTTCCTGCAACGTGAGCTCTCACTCTTTCTGCTAGAGAACCGGTCGTTGTTCCAATATACAAAAGCCTGCCGGGTTCATCAAAGAAAAAATAAATGCCAGGGGCTGAAGGCAACTGTCCCATTTCTGCTGTACCTAGCAGCTTTTGCAATACCTGCATGACTGCTAAATCAATTTTTGCTGTCATTATTTTTGATAACCTTTTAACATTTCTTCATACACTTTTAGATGCGTGTACACAGTTTGAAGAAGCGGTACGTGTATAGACGATTTTTCAGCTAACTCTAGCAAATATCCTTGAAGGTGGTCTCCTTCAATTTGAGAACTCTTTTCCATATCACGCTGCATCGATGACTTCATGTCATACGTCATTTTGTCCATCGTATTCATATGCTGTTCAATAATCCCTTCAGCTAATGGTGCATCGTACGCCATCATAATATTTTCAACTTCTTTAAAAAGCTCTTGTACAAATTGACGCCCGCCTTTTGCCGCTAGCACTGGGCCAACAGGTGCGCGCATAAGAGTGGTCATGCCTGACATAACCGTAATAAATAAATACTTATGCCACATATCCTGTTCAATATATGAACTTTTTACAAACGAAGCTTTTGTACCACTGAACGCTTGCTCGATCCGTTGTAATCGTTCTGTTTCTTTTTGATTAAATTCACCGAATAAAAGTCGGTGCGCTGGACTTGTCTGAACGACATCTCCATCTTTGTTTAAAGTTGTTTCAATAAAGCACAGTCCCCCAATCACTTTTTCTTCCCCAAAAGCTTCTTGCAAAGGAATAAGGTGAGCCATACCGTTTAACAAAGGTACTACAACTGTCTGATCCCCTACAAAAGGACGTACATCCTCAATGGCTTGCTTAAGATGATAAGCCTTAGTTGTGAACAAAATAACATCATAAGATCCTTTCACCTCAGATTTTGTAATAGCTTGTACAGGTGAAGTAAAGTCACCGTGTACGCTTTTAATCACAAGTCCATTTTGCTCTAGCTCTTTTTTTCTACGTTCTCTGACAAGAAATGTAACATCCTCTCCTTTTTCCACAAGCCTGCCTCCAAAATAACCTCCAACGCCACCTGCACCTAAAACTAATATTCGCATAACTTTTGCTCTCCTTTTCTTTTTCTTTTATTGTAGCACAGCTAGTTTGAAATTTTATAATATTCTTATTTCATTATATTTTGAGTTTTTCACAAAAGATAACCATAGCGCTTTTAAAGTTGTTATAATAAATACAAAAAAGCACGAGAACTCACGCTTAGACATTTCCCCCTTCAATGGTTATACTATTTATCAACCCATAATCGGAAAAGTTTCGATTTAAACAATGTTATTTACATAGGAGAGACTAAAATGAAAACAGAAATCTACATTTTATCTGGATTTTTAGGCAGTGGAAAAACAACTTTACTTAAACAGCTGCTTCAGCAAGAAAAAGATCGCAACCGTAATATTGCAGTTGTGATGAATGAGCTTGGCCAAGTTTCGATTGACTCAAATGAAGTAGAAGAAGATACGCCGTTAAAAGAATTGTTAAACGGCTGCGTGTGTTGTACCATTCAAGGTCAATTTGAAACTCAGCTTCATTCACTTTTACAGGAGAACACATTGGATGCTATCTATATAGAAACAACCGGAGTTGCACATCCAGTCGAAGTATTGGATGCCTGTATGTCTCCTCTTTTTGCGCATCAAGTTATGATTAAAAGTATTGTCACCACACTCGATGCAACAAGATGGACAGAACGCGGTTCCTTAAGCATTCAACTTCAAAAACTCCTTCAAGAACAAGTAAAACATGCAGATGTGATTTTATTAAACAAAACGGACATGCTGTCTGAGTCGGAAAAGTCTTCCCTGCTTTTTGAAATTCAATCAATTAACGCTAGTGCAATGACATTATTAACGACATTTTCTCGTGTGAAACTTGATGTGATTCAAAAAGCTCAGCTGTCTCAAAAACAGCAGCATCATAAGGCTCATGTTGAAGATCACCTTCATTTGAAAACATTTGTATATGAGTTAAAAAAAAAGGTGGATCTTGAACTATTTGAAAATTGGCTGCGTCAAATGCCAGATACCATTTATCGCATTAAAGGCTATATGCGCTTTACTCATTCAAATGATACGTATTCGTTTCAATATTCATACGGCATGCCTCTATACATGAAAGAAATGATGAAGCTGCCCACCACTCTTGTCTTTATAGGGGAAAAACTCGATCACGACAAGATAAAACAAGAATTATTTAATCTTGAACAGCAATCCAATTAAAAATCCCGCTCTAGGCGGGATTTTTTTATTACTTATAAACACATGCATTTTGTACTCTCCGTAAAATTTCATACGCCCGATTTCCCGCTAATTCTGTCAATTCTTCAAATTTTTCATCTCTTTTCAAATCGAGTTCAATAATTTCTTTTGCCAGCTCAATAATCTCTTCTTTTTTTAATTGTTGGACAGCCATGTAAAACGCCCTTCCCTTTTAGAATTTATGTATATTCTCACATTTATTTTCTATTCATCGTTTTGAAAGCAAGTGATTAACCACAAGGCTTTATCCTGTCTGGTTAACCACTTGGGATCGAGTTAATTATTAGTTTATAGGACTCTTTTCCCTATTTCATTATTTATGTCATTTTTTCTCACACAGTAATTCAAAAACATAACATATATATGTTAGAATGTATTACATGTTATAATTTTTTGTATTTTTTTCCTTTGTAATAACATACTACTACGTACTCAGGGGTGAGGGAGATTGTCTACGAATGAAGCATCATATCGAGATAAAAAAGTCATGTCTATTGGGATTGTAAAAGAATTAACCGGTCTATCAGAAAGGCAAATTCGCTACTATGAAAAAAGAAGCCTGCTCTTTCCTGACCGAACCAATACGGGTATCCGGAAATATTCGTTTTCAGATGTCGAACGATTAATGGAAATTGCGGATCGCATAGAAGAAGGAGTCCAAACGAGTGAAATACGAACAGAGCTGGCTAAAAAAGACGAAGCGAGGAAAATGAAAGAAGTAAAAAACCAAATGCTTCAAGGTCAGTTGAACGCTCATTTCAAGCGAAAGCTATAAAGTATACATACGGTGACTTTTCCGTCTCCGTTTTTATTTCTTTACTGCAGACAAAAAAGCGCATATCCAAAGATATCCGCTTTTTTGTCTGTTAAGCCGAACGCCCTTTAAAGAATTTCGGCTGATGGGAACTCATGAATTTAGTTTTAGATAAAATGAACATAACCGATCCGCCCCAAATGAACAAAAAGGCAATCATCTCAACGCTAGAAAACGGTTCGTGATATACGAACACCCCTAATAAAAGCGTCATGGTAGGAGCAATATACTGTAAAAAACCGACCATCGATAACGGAATAAGCGGGGCCCCTTTAGCAAAATACAGTAGTGGCATAGCTGTAGCAACGCCGCCTCCGATTAAAAAAGCACTGAGATCAAGCGACTGAAGCGAAAAGCTTGAAGATCCTTTCGCTAAAAGAAAAATAAAATAAATAACTGCAATCGGTGCAACCATCATCGTTTCAATCGTTAATCCTACTTTTGCTTCTAATTGAATGGTCTTTTTTACAAGGCCGTACAAACCAAAGCTAAGTGCTAAGCTTAATGATACCCATGGAATATGCCCGTATGTAACTGTCATAACGATAACGCCTATAGCAGCCAATCCAACAGACGCCCCTTGCCAAAAATTAAGCTTTTCTTTTAAAACGACTATACCAAGCAAAATACTAACGAGCGGATTGATGTAATAACCTAGACTTGTTTCAATAATATGATTATGGTTAACCGCCCAAATGTAAACAAACCAGTTAATGCTGATAAGCACTGAAGCTACAAACAAAATAACCGCTTGTTTCGTATTACGAAATAATAAGCCAAGCGTCTTCTTGAAAGAACTCATTTGCTTTGTCACAAGCAAAAGTAAAAGCATAAAAATAAATGACCATATGACGCGATGAGCGAGTATTTCGTTCGCGTTCACCTCGCCAAGAAGCTTCCAGTAAAGCGGAAAAAGCCCCCACATGACGTAAGCGCTGGCTGTATAAACAATACCTGCTCGTTTAGAATCTTGATTCATTTCTCAACCTCTTTTCTTTATCCCTCTGTCTCTTATCATTATAGATGCATTTACCACTTTTTTATAGTTTTATTTTACTTATTGAAATAGCTCATAAAAAAACGATCGCTTTTAGCTCGATCGTTTTTTATACGTTATTTTTTAGGCTGTTTAAATACTTTGGCACTGCGAATATACTCTACATCTTGGACGTTTTCTCGCGCATTAGCGATTCGAGCGGCAGCAAAGAAATAATCGGATAAGCGATTTAAATACTGCAGCACTGCCGCATTAATTTTATGCTCACGCTGCACGCCAACAACAAGCCGTTCTGCGCGACGTGTAATCGTCCGGCAGATATGAAGCGTTGTCGCTGCAGGTGTGCCCCCAGGTAAAATAAAACGCTCAATGGCTGGCGCTTCCGACATATAGGCATCAATGCGCTTTTCAAGTACTGATATCATGTCATTTGTTACTTTGTACGGATGATCATCTTTTGCGAATGCTAAATCACTTCCACAGTCAAAAAGCTCATGTTGAATCGTAACTAGTTCTTCTTTTACATCTTTTAATGTTGTTTCATCCAATTGATAAATCGCTTGGCCTACAAAGCCATTTAACTCATCGATTGTACCGTATGCTTCCACTCGAATATCATCTTTATTTACTCTTCCCCCAATTAGGCTTGTCTGCCCTTTGTCCCCTGTTTTTGTGTAAATGTTCATCGTATTTCCTCCTTCATTCGATTCGCAATTCCGTACCAAATATGATCTACTTTCCGAGCATGTGCCGCTAAATGCTGATACGCATATCCACATTCATCTCTCCACTGCCGCTCTATTGGATCTAAAGGAACAATCCCTTTGCCGACTTCAGTTCCAATCACTATTAACTGTTCCCATATACCGCTGTCTATCCACTTCTGTATTAACTTTTTAACAGCAAGGTGTGGAGTCTCCAGCTCGCTATGTATTAATTCCTTAACATAGTGCTCAAATCCTTCTAGCACAATGTAACTTTCTTCGAACTCAAACACTGGTAAAACAGGGTCTTCATACAAGCAATGCCATTTTACCGACTCACCGGCATAATGCTGCTTCACCCATTTTCTTTTGCCGGTAAATGCACCGCCGAATACGAAATGCATGTTCTTCTCTCCTTTGCTTGTTTGTATGTACACGTTATTGAAAAACCTTCCCCATAAGAAAAAGAAACATCCCAAAGCGACGCTGTCTGTTTAAAATGCGACGCAATTAAACGTAAAGGTCCGCCGTGTGAAACAATAGCAATGTGACGCAATTGCTGAATGGCCGCTAAATCAATCGCTTCTTTCCACGCTTCCCAGACTCGGTTTGAAAAGCCTGAGAAGCTTTCGCCATTCGGAGGCGTATGTTCTGTCCAGTGATCAATCCAATTTCTATACGCCCTTATATCTTTTAAATCTTCATACGTCTTCTCTTCCCAATCTCCAAAATGCAGCTCGCGCCAATTTTCACTTTTAACCACCTGAGATTTTGGAAAAACAATTGAACTTGTTTCTAGCGCTCTTCTTAAATCACTGGAAATAACCAGCTGAGGTTCTAGAGAAAGCTCTTTTAATTCTTTTTTTCCTTCTATACTTAAAGGGGGATCACTCCACCCTATATATTTTTTTTGTTGATTTTCAAGCGTCATACCGTGACGAATACATGTGATAACCAAAGAATTATCCATAGAAACGTTTCTCCTCCTTCAATGGTTGCACCTATAACATCTCCTGTTACACCACCAAACTGCGAACGATAAAATCGTATCCACAGCCATAAAAAACAGGCAAAGAAAAGGATAATGAATTTATTGTCTATAAAAACAATGAGAATAGCAACTAAGAATAGACTCATGATCGTAAATGCATAAATAGACTGTTTGGTAACTCCTTTTTGAAAATAAGCAGCCAGTCCCGTATCTTTAGCCGGCTTATCTCTCATCAATAAGAAAGCTGCTCCAATTCTTGGAAGTGTAAAGACGATTACGCATGTCCAAATCGACAAAGAAGGAAGTGATGCTAATTCATAGATTGCACTAAAACGCAGCAGCAGCAGAACAATAAGAGAAAGAATAGCAAAAGACCCAACGTGCGGATCACTTAAAATCCGCAGTTTCTTTTCCTTTGATTGATGGGAAAAATACGCATCACTTACATCCATCCATCCGTCTAAATGAAGACCACCTGTTAAAACAAGCGGTAAAAGCAAAGCTAAAATACTACCAACAATTGTAGTGATAGGAAAACATTGAAGCAACTGTAAAAAGCTATAAAACATCAAACCTAGTAAAATGCCAATCCAAGGCAGTACAAAAAGTGAGCGTGCTGTTCTTTTTTCAGTCCATTGAACGGTTTTAGCCAGTGGTAAGATCGTAAAAAACTGGAGAGAGATTCGTAGTATAGCTATCCATTCTTTCATAGGTCTACACACTCCTTTCCTTTTTTAAAACGATACAGTCCTGCTTCTACACAAATAGCCACATCCGCTTTTTCTACAATATACTGATGCAATTTTCCCAACATCTGCATATAGCTATACGTCGGCTCTTCTAACACGCCAGCTTCAAACAGTTCATTAGATACTAGCACGATCGTTTGAGAATGCGCAAACAGCTTATTGAGCGCTTCTATCATATGACAAAAAACATACCGTTTTCCTTCTTTTGTTTGCCACCTTTTTTCAGTCAAAAAAAGCTCATTGGCAAGCCAGTTCGTGACACAATCCAAAAGTATAGCATCATCACTTTGAAGATTTGGTAGAACTTGCTGTAAATCTACAGACTTCTCTATTGTTACCCAAGGTATTTTCGCTGCTTGGCGTTCTGTTTGATGAAGCTGGATACGTTTTTGCATTTCCTTATCTGTTTGCCTGCTTGTAGCGATATAAACAGCGCGCTTTGTACAAAAGGTTTGAACCATGTTCTCCGCTGCACGTGATTTGCCGCTTCGAACGCCTCCGCTAATAAAGATAATCATATTTCATCGAGTCCTTGTTTGATTACTTTAAGTAAATAATTATTTTCTTCTTTTGTTTTCACAGCCAAACGGATATAACGTCCATTTAAAAATGGAAAGTTTTCGGTATGACGGGCTACCACGCCATGACTTGCTAAATAACCAAGCCACTCACGCGTTTTAATAGATGAGGGAACGCTGCAAAGATAATAGTTTGTTTGAGAAGGAGAGACTAAAAGCCCCCATTCCTCTAGTTGACTCAAGATCCGCTCCCGTTCTTGTTTAATATAATGTACGGTGTTTTTTACAAATTCTTTTTCACCTACACATATCATCCCTACTTGCTGCGACAATCCATTTACACTCCAAGGAGGCTGTTTTTTAGACATCTTACGAATAATCGCTTCATTTGCCAAAATATAACCAAGGCGAAGCCCGGCAATATTAAACATCTTTGTCATGGAACGCACAATAATGATATGCTCATAATCTAGAATAAGAGAATCAAATGAAGGCTGATGTTCGACAAAATCAATAAATGCCTCATCAATTATTAAGTATGTACCATAATGAGCAGCAGCTTTTACTACTCTCATCCATTCTTCATAATTATACATAACGCCCGTTGGATTATTTGGGTGACAAATCCACAGTACTTTTATGTACGGAAGAGTGCTCATAATCAACTCTACATCCCAATTCCATCCATTTTCCTCTACTAAAGGAACGTATGTCACTTCACATCCATAGGCTTTACTTGCTTGTTCGTATTCGACAAAAGTCGGCTGTACAATTCCTACTTTCTCTTCTGAAAATAAAGAAGCAATAAGAAAAAATGCTTCAGCGGCGCCATTTGTAGGCAACACTTGAGCAGCTGAAACACGATGAGCAGCTGAAAGTTTATTTTTTAGTTCTGTTACTTGGGGATCAGGATAACTAAACGCAGCATTCTTAAATTCGTTCCATTTTTCGTGAAGCACAGCTGGAGCTCCCAAAGGATTTGTGTTCACACTAAAATCTTTTATATGCGATAAATTCTTGGCCCCTATTGCTTTCAAAAAGACATTAGGGTTAGCCCCATGTGTAGGTAATAGCACTAATAACTCCTCCTAACAAAAGATATAATAACCAAGTAGCATAGACCGTCCTTTTCATAATGAAAACAGCTTGCTCAATATGACCGGCTTGCAGGGGAATGAGTGGTTCGCCCATCTTTGCACGATTAGATTCTATGCCTTTATATGTATTAAGCCCACCGAGTTGAACACCTAAAAGAGCAGCCACTGCACTTTCCCCGTATCCGCTATTTGGACTTGGATGCTTCTTAGCATCGCGTTTAATTAAACTCGTTACATGCCAAAGAGAATACTTGCTTTTTGCTACATTAACAGCGGTCATCACCACTGCAGTTAACCGACTTGGAATATAGTTTAATACGTCATCGGTTTTCGCACTAAAGTAGCCAAACAGAAAGTAGCGGTCATTTTTGTACCCAACCATTGAATCACATGTATTAATGGCTCGGTAAAAAAAAGCTAGTGCCCCTCCTCCTATAAATGCATAAAAAAGCGGAGCTGTAATACCATCACTTGTATTTTCAGCAACAGTCTCGACCGTCGCTCTGGCAATTTCTCCTTCTGACAAACGATCTGTATCTCGTCCCACAATCATGCTTACTTCATACCTAGCTTTCTCCATATCTCCTAGCTGAAGCGGCTTTTGCACCTTATAAGCAGCTTCACTTAAGGAACGAGTAGATATGGTAGTCGCAATCATTACGCCCTCTACCAAAACACCTGCTATAAAATGAACTTCGTACAAAGCATGAAGAAATAAGAAAGGGACAACTCCTGCTAGTACAACCATACTTATGACAAGAAGCAATCCTTTGAATCGTTTTCCTATACCTTTATTTAATCTAGAGTCCATCCAATAAATCCACTTGCCAAACCAACGCACAGGATGCGGCCAATTTTCTGGGTCGCCTATGATTCGATCAATTAGTAAAGCAATAGTCATAGCCGTCACGTGTGCAATCATCGCTTCTGTAATATTCATTTCTTCACCTCTTTTTCTTAAGTCCCTGCTCTAAGCTTATTTTCACCAGTTTGGCTACCGCTTGACCTAAAGCGGTCATAGAGCCTGCATATTCATATAATGGTCCTTGCTGAGACGCTGCAACTGAGATACTGTCCGTAGATGTTCCCGTAGCAATCGTCTTTGTAGATGGATCTATGACACCAAGTTGTGACAGCGTTTTTGTTTTGGCTTCTGTAGCCGCAATAAAAAGCTGTAAAAACGCAGCATCCGTAAGCGTTCCTTCCACGAAAAAAAACATATTAATTGTACCAGGAGAAGAATAGAACGGGACAGCTTCATCAGCTGTAATATCCACAGCGTTTCCTACTCCAGCTGTTATCACTGATGCTACTCTTACTCCGTAGCCCTCATAACAGTAAATCGCTCTTTCCTTTAACCAAACGGCTGTCATCAACCCTACGATTTGATCATGGCGTACCTTTTCCTTTATCAAATATTGCTCATACTCTAAAGAAGGAGTATCTGAACAGTAATCCTTGTGAACAAATCGATTATAAAAGGTGTCCGTTTCTGTAATACCTGTTCCTAAAACCCCTGAGCTGTATGTTTTATAAGAAGTCTCGGTTTTCATGATTAAAAGCTCAGGCCGTTCTTCAATTTTAAGATGTGAAAAGGGACCAATCCCCTTTTCAATTCGAACTGGAATATGGTCCCTTTTCTTATTTATTGTACACCTCAGGGTATACCGCTTTTGCTAAGTCCTCTAAGCCATCTACAATACGAGGTCCTAAGCGATTGATTTTGTTTGGATCAACCTTCTCAATGTTACCCTCTTTTACAGCAGTCATACTGCTCCAAGCGGGACGCTTCATAATTTCATTTTTATCTGCATCATACGTTGCTATAATAACGTCAGGGTTCAACTTCACAACCTGCTCTTCAGAAAACTTAACCCAACCTTCTTCACTAGCTGCTACGTTGTCAGCACCGATCATAGTAAGCATTTCGTTCATGAATGTACCTTTTCCTGTTGTATAAATCTCAGGAGCCCCTGATACTTCTATCCATACTTTTTTACGATCTTCTTTTGAAATCGTTTTTGCTTTTTTCTCAATTGAAGCTACTTTTTCTTTCATATCTTTAATTGTTTGATTAGCTTCTTTTGTTTTACCTGTTAATTTACCGATTTGCGTAATAGAATCATAAACTGTATCAAACGTCGTTGAATCTTTTACAACAAATACCGGAATGCCCGCGCTTTCAATTTGTTTAAATACTTCATCGGAAACGCCCATACTTGAAGCATGCGCTAGTACTAAATCCGGATTTAAAGCAATAACTTTTTCTGCATTAACGTTCATATCTCCCACCTGCGCTTTTTTCTTTACGCTCTTAGGATAATCATCATTGCTTGTTACACCAACTAATTCTTTTTCAAGGCCAAGGGCATATACAATCTCCGTATTACTTGGCATTAATGAAACAATTTTTTTCGGCTGTTTTTTTAACGTAATTTCTTTATCACGTGCGTCTTGTACCTTTACTGGAAATGCAGCTTGTGACGTTTGCGTTGTATCTTGCTTCGCTTTTTTATCACTGTTGCTTTGGTTGCCTGAACCACATGCTGCAAGGACGATGACTAACAGTGCAATAATGGAATACGAAAGCCATTTTTTCATCTAAATACTCCCCCTATATATTGTTCATTGTGAATACGAAACCTCTACTTTAAAGGAAAAGCAAATGACCATGCAAAATCCGGTTTTTCCACTTTGACTATGTACACTGCTCGTGGACGCTTCAAAATAAAAAAGCTTTACTTTCACTTGAAAGCAAAGCAGGGAACGTCAAGATAAGCAAGAAAAAATCCGTTTACTATACTTGATATGTATGTTCATTACCCTGCTTCACCTTTCCTCGAAGGTTTCACAGCTAACAATAAGGCAGGTTTCCTGACTTACGCACAAAGCGCTTACAGTGGCGGGACCGTGCTGGTTTTTCACCAAACTTCCCTTTTCACTCAATCTTTAAATTGAGACCTTATTGCTCTACGATTATTCACTTGTCCTAGTATACCCCACTCATCGAAAAATGGAAATAGCATTCCTCACAAAAAAAGCTGCGAGAATGCTCTCGCAGCTTAGGCAATTAAAGAGTTGCTAAAAATTCACGGACCGCTTCAGGCGTTTTAGCGTTTGCACTGTGCAGGTGCGCAATTTTTTCACCGTTTTTATATACAAGAAGAGAAGGAATACCCATTACATTGTTTTCAGCAGAAAGTTCTTCAAACTCATCTTTGTCAATTTTAAACCATGCTTTATCTTTATTTTCATCAACGATTTCATCAATAAACATATCCAAGCGTTTGCAATCAGGACACCACGTTGTCGTAAAAATCCCAACGCTTAGTGTTTCATTCTTAATTTGTTCGCGAAATTGTTTTTCTTCCGTAAATTGTTTCATTGTGTTACCTCCAGCATCTATTCGTTCCTTCTCACCATTCTATGGTAAGAAGTCTGACTTCATTATAAACGATTTTTTTATCGTTGTGCTAATGTTTCAGCTTATTTAGACCATAACGGTTTTAGACGTAAAAAAAATGCTAGCTTAATGAAGCTAACATTTCGAATTCGTAGAATGTTGTGTCTATTATCAGCTAAACCATTTAGGCGGCATGTTTCGGTTCCAATAAATTTTCCCTAAATCATAATGCTTTTGAAAATTATCTGCAGCCGCATGATAGTGAAAATTAAACCAGTATCCATCTTTTGGAGGATTTTCGCGCCGCACATGAAAACGTATTAAGTCCTGACCGGTTTCCCGGTCATATACATGGAAAATCTTTTCACCATATCCAGCGGCTGGGTGCTCGCTTATCTCGAGATTCTGAATTGACTGTTCACGTTCAGTGCCAATGTCGGTCAGCACTTCTTCAATTTTAGGTAACACCGCTTGACGAAATTCATCTTCAATGACAGGCCCAATTTTTGTCCCGAATTTTTCTACTGACTGTTTTTCGGCTGATTCCATTGCATACGTAACAAATGATGAAACATCTTCATATTTTGGTTCTTCATATGGCAAATGAATATCTTCTATAACAGCTGTGATAGGAGTTGTTTCTCTTACATACCCTGCTTTATGTTGCTTGTCCGCTTTTGCATCATCAACGTATAAATATTCTGGTGGAGTGACAAGCCCAAATGTAAATACTGTAATAAATACAACTAGCATTCTTTTTATCCATCTAGGCATTCATATCTTTCCTTTCTCATCTTTTCCCATACGGTCTTTTCATATCGTAAAATTCATTATCATAACTCACTAGGTATTGTAACATACTTATTAATTTTTCACCTATATTTGCTTATTCATTTACGCTGTCTACGGGCATTCGAAGACTTTTTAGTTAACACCTTCTCTCTTCTGTTTGAGCTTGTCACATCAAGCGGAAATCTATACAAGATATTCCTTTTTTGCTGGATACTTAAACACAAAAGTATTTTTATGTTCAAAAATATATCATACTTTTATGAACTTTAGATGAAATTTATAAAAAAAACTTCCAAAACTTTTTAATTACTAAAAAGTTTTGGAAGTCTTTTCAATGATCGCGTTTTATTTTACTTTTTTGTTTATTTTTGTATGTTGATTGTACCGTAATGAAATTTAGATGTTTTGCGTTTTTGTACGGTAAATCCATGCTCTTCAAAACGAGTGCTTTTCCAATGATCTTTTAGCACAATCTTTTGTTTAGCTACTCTTTTTGCTTCTTGTATGGCCATTGGCGTTAGCGTAGTGTACAATGCTATCGCTTTAATACCATTGATTCCATTAGATTCATCAATTTGCTCTTGAAACATGGGGTCAAAGTAGACCACATCAAAAGAATTATCTTCACAGCATGCCAAAAACGATTCAAAATTTTGATGAACCACATTGATACGCTTCATCGCATCGTTCAACTCTTTTACGTCACTTTCCCAATTTAGAAGTCCTTGTTTGACTAAATAAGCTACATAGCGGTTGCCTTCTAGTCCGACAACTTTCCCGTTTTTCCCCACTGCTGCGCTCGCCATCATGCTATCTGACGCAAGACCGAGTGTACAATCAAGCACGCTCATTCCATTTTCCAAACTAGCAGCTTCAATAAACGGATCACGTTCTCCACGCAGCCATCTCTTTACTCTAAACATAGCGGAATTTGGATGAAAAAAAATAGGCTCCTCTTCGTTTTGGACATGTAATTCTACTCTATTCTTACCAACAACCAGCACATCTGCGGCTTCAAGATTTTGAAGATCTGCAACGGATTTCTTCTCTCTTCTTACAAAAGGTATACTTAAATCAGCGGCTACCTGTTTAGCTTTTACAATCATGTGTTCATTTGTTCGACCAGCAGTCGTAACAATCACTTTCATAACTCCCCCTACACTGTTTGGCTATTTACATAGAGAAAAAGGATGTCTATAGACATCCTTTTTCTTATAAAGTATATGCGATTTTTCTCTAAAAATCTATATACTAGATGTGACAAAAGCAGGACATTTTATGAACAGTGCTGCTTAAATCCATTTAAAATGTTTTCAAAAATAACTTCTAACGGCTGACCTTCAATTTCATGTCGAGGAATAAAATGAACGACTTCCTTTCCTTTTAAAAGCGCCATAGACGGTGACGAAGGCTCAATGTCTCCAAAATATTCACGCATTTTAGCTGTTGCTTCCTTATCTTGACCGGCAAAAACAGTTACCACTTGATCTGGTTTTTGTTCAGACTGTAAATATGCTTGTGTTGCTGCAGGACGTGCTAAACCAGCAGCGCATCCGCAAACTGAATTAACTACAACAAAAGTTGTTCCTTCTACATTCTCCATAAAATCAACTACGGCTTCCCCTGTTGTTAATTCTTCATAACCAGCTTGAGTTAATTCTTGACGCATTGGTTTAACTAACTGACGCATATATTCTTCATATGCCATTGACATATTAACATTCCTCCTAACAATCATTCACGCTAAAAGCATACTATAAAAGCTAGGAAAAATCTAGCTACTCAACTTCCAAATCCTTCTCGTTGTCCCATTTCTCTTTTTCATATGACAAAGGATGACTAAAACCGGGTCATATCATCTAATTTTTTTCCATAAAAATGTCGATTTTTACTATTAATATTCCATTTTTTGTACTATAGTAGGAAATAGTAGTTTAGTAGAAAGGATTTTCAAATTGAACCAACGATTTAAGCCAAACAAACGATTTTATGCATTTTTGTCTTTAGTATTAGTGATCGTGGCTTCTTTGTTTTTTATCACAGAAGCCATAGGAAGTGAATCCGCTGCATCCCAGCAAGTCTTAGCATCTACCGCATTGCCGTTGAAAAAAGCTGTATCTTCAGCACAACCTGAGAAGCTGCTGAATACACTTCAGCATAATATGTATGTAGCGAATACGTTGAACGACCAAAACCAAACTCTTACTCAGCCTGTTTACATTACGTTTGACGATGGTCCAACACCTGATACTCTTCATATTTTAGATGCCTTGCGTCAATATAACGTAAAAGCAACTTTCTTTATGTTAAAGTATCAAATTGATGCTCATCCCGAAATTGCTAAAAAAGTAGCACAAGAAGGACATGCCATCGGCTGTCACGGCGTCTCCCATGATATTCATGTCATGTATAGCGAGGATGGGGCTGCATTAAAAGAAATGCAGGAGTGTCAAGCGACAGTTAAGAAAGTAACCGGCGTTGACAGTAAGTTAATCCGCGTTCCTTACGGCAGCGTCCCTTATTTAAAAGAGCCACACCGCACAGAGTTGCTAAGCCACTTTAAATTATGGGACTGGAATGTAGACAGTGAAGACTGGGCACTTCGTTCTGCGCCTAGAATTATTCAGGCCATTGAGCCTCATATTCAAGGGGTTAACTCCAATGGAAGAACACCAGTCATTTTATTTCATGATAAATCCTTTACTGCACAATCTCTTCCTGCTATTTTGACTTTCTTAAAGCAATCCGGTTATCAGCCTATTAAAATTGATAATACGATGCAGCCTATGCAATTTCCAACTCCCGCTGCAAAACATTCATAAAAAAAGATCATTCAAGTGAATGATCTTTTTTTATGCTTTTCTACTTTCCGTCATTTGTTTCCAAACAGAACCTTTTGCTTCTTCTCCGCCCTCGATACGTTCAATCGCTAGCTTGATTTGTAAGTCTACCTCAAATTCTTTATCATTCTCTGCTGCTTTTAAGGCAGGAAGAGCCGTCTCGTCTCCTACTTCGTATAAATACATAGCTGCACGCCAGCGCACAAGCTTGTTTTTATCGCTAAGAGCTTCACACATTGCCGGAATACCTTCTTCAAAGCCTAAATCTGACATGCAGTCTCCAGCTGTGCGGCGCACAGTAACTGACTTATCTTTTAATGCTTTGTATAAATAAGGTAGTACCGTTTTTGATTCAATCATTCCTAAATAGACCGTAGCTAAGCGGCGAATAGATGCTTTTTCATCATCAAGTGCTTTATTTAAAACGTCCAAATCATCTTCTGTAGGATCCATCTGTTCTAAATGGGCATAGCGCACTGACCAATCTTTGTCTTCTAGCATCTCTTCAGTAACTTTATAGGTTTTACGCGGCTGCATAACTTTTCCGCCTTCTTTTTCTTCCTGTGCATTAGCAACAAGACGAGTTAACCTTTCTTGTGGATATGCCGCTGCTAACTCTTCTACGACTTCGTCTCCGATAGCCGCTAATTCTCCGTAACGAACGCCTTGTTCTTTCCACTTCCGTTCTAATACCACATTATCTGAAAAACGTTGAAGTTCTGCTACCGCTTTTGCGAATCGTTCGGGCAGGCCAAAGCGCTTTTCTTCATTTCCGTCCGTTAACTTGACTTGCATCGGTACATTTTTGAACATTTGAACTGACACATTGACCTCACCAAAATGCTCATTCATTTTATGTTGTTCATTGTTACTTTGCAAATCTTCACCAAATGCTGCACGAACTTGCGGCAAAATTTGCTTCCAATCATATTTAGCGTTTCGTTCTACGGCTAAGAAGTCCGCTACGTGGTAGACTCCTTTTACCCCTTCTACTTTTAAGATGTCTTGAACAACTTTGGGTGCCGCTTCAACATTTTTTTCCGTATAGTTATTGCTTTTTCCGCCTGATAACACTTCGTCCAAATTAATTTTCATTGTATTCGGACTTGGCGTTGGCTCAATTGATTTAATGTTCATGTCGTATCGTACTCCTCTCATTAAAATTGTAGCACGTGGCTTATACTCAGTCTAACGACTTGTTTACGCGTTTTCAATTTCTTCAATCAGCTCTGAAAGCTCTGCCCAACGATCAAGCAGTGTACTTAATTCTTCATTTGCTTTTTCTTGTTCTAATGATAGGTTATGCGCTTTTGTGTAATCGCTGCCCACCTGTTCAATTTCGCTTGTTAAACGTTCAATTTCTTCTTCTTTTGCTGCAATATTATCTTCGATTTCTTCCCATTCTTTTTGTTCTTTATACGTTAAGCGACGCTTTTTTGTTTTCTCCGGCTGTTTTGGCTTTTCTTCTTTTACTTTAGCCTGCTGAGCCATTGCCTGCTTCTTCTTCATCGCTTCTTCCAATTGATCCGTATAAGCGCCAAAATAAGTCGAAATGTTTCCTTCTCCTTCAAAGACAAGTAAGTAATCTGCTACTTTATCTAAGAAATAGCGATCATGTGATACGGTGATAACGACACCCGGAAATTCTTCAAGGTAGTCTTCAAGCACTGTTAGCGTTTGAGTATCCAAATCGTTAGTCGGTTCATCTAGAAGCAAAACATTCGGCGATGTCATTAATAATTTCAACAAGTATAAGCGACGGCGCTCTCCTCCAGATAATTTTTGAATCGGTGTACCGTGCGTATGCGAAGGAAATAGAAATCTCTCAAGCATTTGCGATGCAGAGATCATTTTTCCATCCGTCGTATGCACAACTTCTGCCGATTCTTTAATATAATCAAGCATGCGTTGATTCAAGTCCATATCATCGCTTTCTTGGGTATAGTAAGCTATTTTAACCGTTTGTCCCCTGTCAATTTCACCGCTATCCGGCTCAATTCGCCCTGCAATCATATTCAAAAGTGTAGACTTTCCGCTTCCGTTTTTTCCGACAATTCCAATTCGATCTTGTTTTTTCACGATGTGCGTAAAGTCTGAAAGAATGATTTTATTTTCATACGTCTTAGACACATCTTTTAGTTCAAACACTTTCTTCCCAAGGCGACTGCCTGCTAAACTTAAATCTAGTGATTCTTTTTCAGAGGAATCGAGTTTCCCCTCTAATTCATCAAATCGTTGAATACGCGCTTTTTGCTTAGTCGTACGCGCTTTTGCTCCTCTACGGATCCAAGCCAATTCATTGCGATATAAATTGCTTAATTTTGCTTGAGTTGCTTTTTCCTGTTCTTCTCGAATGGCTTTTCCTTCTAGAAAAGCAGCATAGTTTCCTTTATAGCTATATAAATTTCCACCGTCTAATTCAAAAATTCGATTTGTAACAGCATCCAAGAAATAGCGATCATGAGTAACAAGCAGCACGGCTCCTTGATATTTGGATAAATATTCTTCAAGCCATTTAACTGTCTCATAATCCAAGTGGTTAGTAGGCTCATCTAAAATCAATAAATCAGGTGTTTGAATTAGGCTTTGCGCAATTGACACACGCTTTTTCTGTCCACCTGAAAGCTCACCGATTTTTGCACTCATATTTGAAATTCCCAGCTTCGTTAAAATCGACTGTGCGTTAGAGTTGGCTTCCCACGCGTTCATCGCATCCATTTTCTGCTGCAAGTTGTACAATGTTTGCTGGTTTTTTTCGCTTGCAGAATCTTGCTCTAACGCATACAGAGCTAGCTCATAGTTTTTTAATAAGTTAAGAAGAGGCGTATCTCCGCTGAAAACTTGTTCTAAAACCGTTAAGTCTTCATCAAAATCCGGATGCTGCGGTAAATATGTCACGCTGTAGTCTTTAGCATGAACAATATCACCTTCGTCTCCGAGCTCTAAACCTGCGATAATTTTAAGAAGCGTCGACTTTCCTGTTCCATTTACACCAATTAAGCCGATTCGCTCATTTTCCGTAATTGTAAATGTTAGTTGATGAAACAGCTCTTTTTCTCCATATGTTTTTGTTAAGTTTTCAACAGTCAGCATTTTCATAATGATAATTCCACTCTTTCTTAAATTGAACTAAAAATTCTTTTATATATGTATGTCGCTCTTCCGCTAAAGACCGTGCTGTTTTAGTATTCATTAACGCAGTCAGCTTTAATAGCTTTTCATAAAAATGAGCAATAGCCGTTGATTTCCCGTGCCTGTATTCTTCTTCTGTCATCTCACTTCGTACAGCAACGTTTTCATCATACAGGGCCGTCCCTTTAGAACCTGCATACATAAACGTACGTGCGATACCAATCGCACCGATAGCATCTAAACGGTCTGCATCTTGGACAACTTGACCTTCAAGCGTGGCCATAGCCGGACGATTTCCTCCTTTAAATGACATCGTTTGTAAAATGGCAACGATATGCTTGGAGTCTTTCTCTTCTACCTGCTGACTTTTCAGCCAATCCCGCACTTCTTTGTATGCTTTTTCCACATCTTCCACTAGCTTACCATCTACAACATCGTGTAAAAGCGCGGCTAGTTCGATAACTTCTCGGTTGCCGCCTTCTTTTTTATACAAAAGTACTGCATTTCGACGCACGCGATCGATATGCTGCCAGTCATGACCCGTCGTGTCATGCGCAAGCTTTGTTTGAACCCACTTTTCCGTCTCTGCTATTTTATTCATTCGCTCACCTCAAATTATATCCACCATTATTTTAGCACAAAGTAAGACACTCGTCTCACTGACAGCTGAGCGCCATTTGAAAACCCTCGCTGAAAAATAAAAAACAGATGGAGATCCACCTGCTTTTACAGCAATTCTTTTATATCTTTTTGAATATCTTTTGGGGCAGTTTGAGGTGCGTATCGCTTCACGACTTCACCTTGACGATTCACTAAAAATTTTGTAAAATTCCACTTTATCCCTTTAGAACCTAGTAAACCAGGCGCTTGTTCCGCTAAGTATGTAAATAACGGATGTGCATGCTCACCTTTTACATCTACTTTTGCAAACATCGGAAATGAAACGCCGTAGTTTAACTCGCAAAATTGTTCAATATCATTTGAACTTCCTGGCTCTTGACCGCCGAATTGATTGCAAGGAAAACCTAAAACCGTTAAGCCGTTTTCTTTTTCTTCTTCGTATAGCGCCTGCAAATCTTTATACTGCGGGGTGAAGCCACATTTGCTAGCTGTATTCACAATCAACAGGACGTCACCTTGATAGTTAGATAGCGATACTTCTTCGTCTTTAATTGTTTTTGCAGAGTATTCATACACGCTCATCAAAACGCCTCCTTTTCCCTATTGTAATTCACTTTATTTCTGAAGTACAACTGAAATGCTCTTATGATTTGTCGTAAAGAACCTTTAGCTGATCAGTCGTTTGCAGCATATAATCAATCATCTCAATTAAGTCTCCTACTTGATCTTCATAAATAAACCGATTAAAAGTGACCTCGATATTGTTTTCATATTCACTTTCTCCGACTTCATGAGTAACACGCTGTTTAACAACTCTTGTTGTTCCCCAGATCCCCTCACACATTTCCTGTATATCTTTAAACTCAGCTTCTTCAAACGGTTTTTGTTTTTTTAGCTGAAAATGAATATAAACTGTACAGCCAGGTTTTTCTACACGGGAAGGCGTTAGCTCGGCATGAATGTTGTCTAAATCTGTTGATAAAGTTAGCGAAGCGGTACAGCAAAAATGCTGTTGAAAAGAAATGCGGTACGTTCGGGTAAACTGCGCTAAGTCTACAAAATCTTCGCGATTCGTAACAGATACTTGCCCAGATAAGTCAAGATCATAGATTTCTCCTTCTACAACTACTTTTAAATTATCAAATACAATTGGATCAAACATTTCAACTACTTCCTTTTTTATAAAATGCGAACAGTCAACTCTTCTTCTTTCTTGCCAAATTACTCCGTAACATACCTGTTATTTTGTTTTATATCATAAGAAAAGCGATGCCTTGGCATCGCTTTTCTCTTAAAAAATACCTAGTGCATGTCCATTTTCATCAATATCCATATTGAGCGCGGCAGGTTTTTTAGGAAGTCCAGGCATTGTCATAATTGAACCTGTTAGCGCAACGAGAAAACCAGCGCCGAGTGAAGGACGGAATTCCCTCACCGTAACCTTAAAATCAGTTGGGCGTCCAAGCTTCGTTTGATCATCACTTAACGAATACTGCGTTTTAGCCATACAGATTGGCAGGTGATCCCACCCGTTTGCTTCAAATTGCTGTATTTGTTTTAATGCTTTTGGAGCAAAGTCCACGCCTTGTGCACCGTATACAGTTTTAGCAATAGTTTCTACTTTTTCTGGGATTGAAGCTGACACATCATATAGAGGAGAAAACTGACTTTTTGTGTCATTCATGACTTCAAGAATTTTTTCAGCAAGCATAACCCCGCCTTCTCCGCCTTTTTCCCATACTTCTGTTAAAGCAACTGGAACATTCTTTGAAGCACACCAATTCATAAGCGCTTCTACTTCACCTTTTGAATCCGTTACAAAGCGGTTCACTGCTACAACATAAGGAACGCCGAATGCCTGAATTGTTTCAATATGTTTTTCAAGATTTTCAATTCCTGCTTCTAAGGCCTCAATGTTTTCTTCATTTAAACGCTCTTTAGGAACACCTCCATGCATTTTTAAAGCGCGAATTGTAGCAACAATAACCACCGTTTCCGGTTTAATATCTGCCATACGAGCTTTAATATTCAGGAATTTTTCTGCCCCTAAGTCTGCACCAAATCCGGCTTCTGTTACTACATAGTCCCCTAGTTTCGCGGCCATTTTTGTTGCAATAACACTATTACAACCGTGGGCAATATTAGCAAAAGGGCCTCCGTGAATGAGAGCTGGAGTATGTTCCAACGTCTGTACAAGGTTGGGTTTAATCGCATCTTTTAAAAGAAGCGTAAGAGCTCCTTGTGCACCTAAGTCCGCAACCGTTACAGGCTCATTGTCCATGTTATAAGCTACAACAATCGCTGCTAAGCGACGTTTCAAGTCTTGTAAATCTGACGCTAAGCAGAAAATAGCCATAATTTCTGATGCAACCGTAATATCAAATCCATCTTCTCGTGGAACACCTTGCATCGCACCACCTAATCCAATGACAACCTGACGCAACGCGCGGTCGTTTAAATCGACCACTCGTTTCCACGTAATTTTACGTGTATCAATACGCAGTTCGTTGCCTTGATGTATATGGTTGTCTAAAATAGCTGCCAGCGCGTTGTTAGCTGTTGTGATGGCATGCAGGTCTCCAGTAAAGTGTAAATTAATATCCTCCATCGGAAGCACCTGAGCATAGCCGCCTCCAGCGGCACCTCCTTTAATTCCCATTACCGGACCAAGAGATGGTTCACGCATGGCGACAATCGCTTTTCTACCTAATCTATGTAATGCCTGAGCTAAGCCAACTGTCACTGTCGACTTCCCTTCTCCTGCTGGAGTTGGATTAATAGCTGTAACTAAAATCACTTTTCCATCTTTTCTTGTGTTTAAACGTTCCATAACGGACAAAGAAAGCTTGGCTTTATAGTGTCCGTACGGCTCTAACTCGGCTTCTAAAATATCTAGCTGTTCGGCAATCTCCTTAATCGGTTTAATCGTTGCCTCTTGTGCAATTTGCAAATCACTTTTTATTTGCTTCTTAGTTGTCATATAAAAACCCCTTTTCTGCTGAAAATTCTTTTTAAACACTTCATCAAAAAAGGATAAAATCCATTTTCTGGGGGAGGTATGAAGTTTAATAAATACAGGAACGAACTATGCTATCAACTTTACTAGGTTTTAGTCAATCTTAAAAAGGATAACAACGCTCTAGTTCACCCTTATTGTACCATTTCATTTTCGCCATTACGCATATTAATGCCCTTTTTTTTCAAAATTCAATTGCTTAATATTCTGTATATTCCTATAATAGTATATTGTACATAAATGTTGAACCTCATCTTCACGTGAGAAAGAACATTTATACGCGTCATTACTTCGAAATCGAATAGGAGGAATTTTATTGCCTATTAATATTCCACGTGATCTTCCGGCAAAAGAAATTTTAGAAAAAGAGAGAATTTTTATTATGGACGACGTACGCGCGGTTAACCAAGAAATTCGCCCGCTTAATATTGTTATCCTAAATTTGATGCCGGAAAAAGAAAAAGCTGAAACTCAATTATTACGTTTACTCGGGAACTCACCGCTGCAAGTGCATATTACACTTCTTTACACGGCAAGCCATAAAGCAAAAACGACGAGTAAAAATCACCTAGATCAGTTTTATAAAACGTTTGAACAAATTAAAGAGCGAAAATATGACGGAATGATTATTACAGGAGCACCTGTAGAACATATACCCTTTGAAGAGGTAAACTACTGGAAAGAACTTCAAGAAATTATGGATTGGTGTAAAACAAATGTAACGTCAACTCTTCATATCTGCTGGGGAGCCCAAGCTGGACTTTATCATCACTTTGGCATAGACAAGAGACCTCTTTCAGATAAATGTACGGGTGTATTTACACATGTTGTATCCAGTGAAGAACCGATTAAGTTGCTGCGAGGATTTGACGATGTCTTTTATTCTCCTCATTCTCGTCATACTGACGTCGACATGAATGAAGTAAAAAATCATCCTGACCTTGAGCTTCTTTCCTACTCTGAAGAAGCTGGTGTTTATATGGCTATGTCTAAAGATGAAAAGTTTATTTTCGTTACCGGGCACCCAGAGTACGACGTTCAAACACTGCAAGAAGAATTTCTTCGAGATACAGAAAAAGGACTAGAACCGAAGCTTCCGGAACACTATTTCCCAAACAATGATCCCGACAAAAACCCTTTAAAAACATGGCGCTCTCATGCCAACCTGTTGTTTATGAATTGGTTGAACTATTATGTTTACCAAGAGACTCCATATCTGTGGGAATGAAAGAACCGATCTGTCCCAGTGTTTAATTAAATTACACATGCTCTTTTCCATGTTGAAACTACCGTATTGATGGCAGTTTCTAAAATCAACGATAAGAAATCAATCACTTTAACCAATACCTTAAATGAAACTGCAGCAACCGAGAAATAAAATAGAAAACCCGCTACTCGTTTAGAATAGCGGGTTTTCTATTACATATTCTTTTTTGTTCAGCCTCCTTTCAGAAGTTTAAACCGACAACTCTACGTTTAGAATCCAAAGGCTTTACCCTCTTCGACCTTCTTCCTTTTCATCTTCTTCTAGCCTCGTTTCATCCGTTTCCTTCTTTTGTTTTTCTATCATTGTGTCTAGCCATTCAGGCGGCTTCTGATCTTGGTTTTCATTGTATAATTCTGATACATCTTTTTCCTCTAAAGAGGATAAGATGTCATGAATATCATTTTGATTACCTAAAATATTGCCAAATCCTTGAGTGACTTTTTTATGGCTTCTGAAGTTTGTCGGAAAGTTATTACCAAAATTCACGGCTGAAGCATCTTCAATCGTGCCAATATGAATGTCACCTATGCTAAAAGTTGATTCTAGAGTTTTATCAGGCTCCCTCATTTCTTCTGTATCGATTAGTTTGTAAGGGACACTTTTTTCATTAACTTTTACTGATATTTCAGAAGGCCCTTTTTCTTTATTTTTTGCTTCAATGTTCTTCCTAGAGTTTAGATTGGCATCAGAGTCAATTGTTGTTTTTTTACCTTTTTCTCCTGTAGCTTGAACTTGATTGGTGCGTGAAGGAAACGTATTACCAATATTCAGAGTTCCACTAAGTTCCTTTACATCAATATGTTCTAAATAATAAGACAGTTCGTCCAAGTTCAGTGTTTCAACGTTCTTTATATCTAAATGAAGGGAATGCGCCGTTCTTTTTGAAAGTTCATTCATGTTTTTTTCTAAACTGGTAAGCCTTTTTTCAATATTTTGCAGGATATTCAGCACCTTTTCATCCATAGAGTTTGACCCCTTATTTGATTTAACACTTTTAGCCTATCTACAACATATAATGGTATATTAGATGACTTCTATTAATGTCTCATATGTATAGGGAGGAATTATGAAAATAGATCTCAGTTCTCCTCAAATTGTTTTTGATGATATCACCGTAAATGCGGTTAAAAACAATGCAGGGGTTTTTATAGGGAAAAATGTTCAACAAAATTGGGAAACTACTATCAACAGCAGTAATTCAGGTTTCGGCACAATTTCTGGAGATGATAATCAACTATCCTATAACACACACCTCGTTCTTGGTGAAGATGATTTAAATGATTCGTTTTGAACAGGTCACAAAAAAGGAATTTATACAAAAAGGTTTTTTTAACTCTAAACCTAAACTTCTATTCATTATTCTTTCTAGGTGTTTTCACAATGGTGGTATTATTTAAAATTTTATTAGAATCTCCAACTATTTTTCCGAAGCCTTCAGAAATTCGACTTTTATGATTCCATTTATATTGAATATTAGCGCCGTAAAATAAGCCTGAACTGTTTTGAATTTTATTTACTTTAATCGAATGATAGTGAATATTAACCATAGATAACACCTCACAGACAGCAGTTTACTTCACCTAATTCAATTATGAAACTAAAGATACCTTATCTTATTTTTAACTTCTTACCTGTTTGTCTCAAATTGAATTTCTTTTTAACCATTTACGCTTTCATATCTTTTATATGATACTTACTCCATTTACTATCAAAGTATTCCTCTCATTACCTTTTAGTCTATATTAACGGCTATAATTCCCGGAAAAATAAGCTAGCAAAAAACCATCTGTACAAAAGATGGTTTAAACCTGTCGCTGATATACTCTCTCCACTCTGACGGAATAATTGATAGAATAACTAGGTATTAAAAGAGCTTGGTTTTCTTCTTTAACTTTGAGTAACAGGGGCATTCTTGAAATCTATGTGTTCAGAAAAATAGGAATCAACGACGTCGTTATCGTTAATGATATTTACAATTTGAGAGGTAAAATTATTATAGCCGATTATTTCACCGAACCCTGTATTACTCTTCCAATTCACTTGCCAATTCGATTGGGTATTTTCTCCAGTAAAAATACCTGAATTAGTAGAAATATACGTAACATTAAGATTAGTAAATTTTATAATCAACGTTTTTCATCTTCTTTCATCTTCTTTTTCCCTAAAATTGAGAGACTGGTTGAGGATTAATATTTTCCGGCTGGGTAATTGGCGTGTCACAAACATCTTGATCATTAATGATATTTGTACTCCCCAATATAGCTGAATTTACGGCAAATCCGTTTCCTAAGTTAAATTTACCTTGGGAATTCCAATCTGGCTGGCTATTTTGACCGGAAGCAATTACTGAATTGGAAACCATACTTACTACATTTATTTGGTTGAAAATGACGGAAACAGGCATTAGTCAATTCCTCCGTTTTCTAAAATTTTAATGTAGTATATGCGTCCTTTTAAAGTATGGTTCAATCGATTTTCTGCACTTAAAAATGTTAGTTATATCTTACAGACATTAATTTTATATATTTTTTCCCATAAATCATTTTGAACCACTTCTACTTAGAAAGCTTGAGGTAGGGGTTTTCTGGGCCATCATTAATAAAAAAGCGTTTCTTTTCTCCATTTTTCATAAGCAGCTATGCTTTTCTTTTTTTAATTTCATTTAGAACATAGTTTTATCAAATAAATAAAACACAATCTTCTAAGAGATTGCGTTTTATAGTTCTTTAATATATTCGATGACTGAATCTGGAAATTCATTTCGACTTCCGCAATTTCCACAATAAAATCCGCTGTATTCGTCTGTCGCAACGTACTGTCTTAAAAGAAACAATGTTAACCTGTTCGGGAGACCGCATTCTGTGCAAAACGCCAGGTATTTGCTGCGCTGTCTGTTTGCTGACATACGTTTCATCCTTTCGATTAACCATAGAAAGCGTTTACTTATTTATATGGAGCTTTCTTATCAGTTTATGACAGTAATGACAGTCTATCTCCAATTATTGTCGCGTCGAGAAGAGCGGAATAAACGCAGAATTAAATTAATTACAAGCGCAATAGCCAAAATATTAATTAATAACCCAAAAATTCCGCCCAGTGCCCCCATATGACCAAGCAAACCGCCAAATAACAGCCCTGCCAGACCCCCATACAGCAATCCACGGGCGAATCCTCCTCGTTTTGAACCGGTAACGCCTCGATTTACAGTTTCATTTCTACGGTTTGAAAAATTAGACCTTGGCTCATTTTGTCTAACGCTTGGCTGTCTATTAAACGACCGCTTCCCGGAACGATACGACCGCGCACTTACGCTATAGTCATCATGATAGGAAATATATTCAGCTAAGGGAGATAAACTTAGCGAAAAAATTAATGCTACGGCAATTATTATTTTTTTCATCTATTTTTTCCTTTCTCCACCTAATAGTAACTATTTATTATAGTACGCTGTTTTATGCATATCATACGTTTTGGCCCAAAAGGGAAATAAGCTTCATACAAAATTTTTAATCGGGTATCATAACGTTATACTTTGCCCTAGAAAGGAGCGTGCATGTACATGATGCGAAGAAGCAGTATACTGCTTTTCACACTGTGTCTCTTATTTAATGGAGCTCTTCCCGCACTATGTAAAGCGGAACAAGTAAAAAATGTAGCTGTGCATGACCGTTTGCTTTATCAAGGTAATAACCAACTAAAGCAAACTGCCCTTACATTTGACGATGGACCAGATCCGCGCTTTACTCCACATGTGTTAGATCAATTGAAAAAGCATGGTATTAAAGCAACCTTTTTTCTTATTGGGGCAAAAGCTCACGAGCATCCTGAGCTGGTGAAGAGAATGGTAGCTGAAGGTCATGCTGTTGGGATTCATACCTATTGGCACCCCAATTTACTAAAAGAATCGACTGAAAAGTTTCACTGGGAAATTGCCAAAACTCAAGCTATTATTAAAAACATTACCGGTTTTGAAACACAGCTGTTTCGTCCTCCTTATGGAAATTTAACACAAGAAATGATCAACGAACTGCCAAATGAAAATGTCTATGCGATTAACTGGTCTTCTGATTCATTAGACTGGAAGCAGATTCCAGACACAGAGATCACTAAGAATGTATTTAGAAATATGCACGCTGGAACAATTGTTTTAATGCACGACGGAGGCCATTGGACTATGGACCTTTCGAACACAGCAAAGTCGCTGGATACCATTATTCCTAAACTTAAGCAAGAAGGATATCATTTTGTAACCGTCCCAGAACTTTTGCACATCCCTTATTCAAAAAATTCAGCTCCAAAGAGTCTCTGACTTAGAAACTCTTTGGAGCTTTACAACTCGCTTTGATAAAAAGCAGCTATGCCTATCATACAAAAAGAATGTGTCAAAAGATCTAATTCAAGTTCATCTTAAAACTCAAAAGTATGCCTTATTTCTTCAAAACATTGCTATACTAAAGGAACAAAAAGAGGCATTCTCTTTTTGTTCCTTCGCTCTACAATAAAGGGAATTTACGGATAACCTCTAAAATAGGTTTTAAGTTTCATGATTAGGAGTAAATATTACTATAACTACTCTCATATTTTTAGACAAGCTGCATATGTATAAAATGAGAGCGTCAAACGTGCTCCAAATATCCCTGAATTTCTTCTTCTCACAAAAAAATTGACGAACTTTTTTTGTCAACAGGTGCGTATAGATATGATAGAATTCCTATATAATGTATATAATGACCTGGATTCATTTCTAAACAAGGAGTTTTGACTATGATTAATGAACAAGAGACGTTGTTATTTATTAAAGAACTTGGCCGCTTGTTGAAAGACTATCAAAACTGTTCAAACGCCTCTGTAAAAAGTGAAATATATAAAGATATCGTGTTGTTGAGCAATGTTATCCAGTTAGATCATGTGAACGTTTCTTACGCTTAGAAAATCCTTTTTATTTCTTTATAAATTTCAGTTTTTCTACTATAACTACAGAAAAGGAAGAAAGGAGATAATTTCTATATATCTCTTTTCTTCCTTTTCTTATTCTCTTATTGTTATTTAGAACATAGTTTTATTAAATTTTTCATAGAGTTTTTCAAGTGTCTTCGGTCCAACTGTTCCATCTGTCTGTAAATGAAGCGCTTGTTGAAAAGCTTTTACCGTTTTGAGGGTGGATGACCCGAATATACCGTCTGCTCCACCAAAAAGAGAATAACCTAAGTGAATAAGCATACGCTGAATCAACTGTACCTGATTTCCACGGTCGCCGTATTTAATTAGCACTCTTGAAGCCTTTGCTCTCTGTTTTTTAGGTGTTTTTCCGCTCCGAAGCTCTGGCAGTGATAAACCAAATGTATATTAAAAATGAGGATAATCTTTTAAGCTTGTCCAATCTCCTCCCCATTCCAACCCGATCCTTTTTCCTATCTCTCCCGCTTTGGTCCACCTTCGATTAATGGTCCAGTCAACTTCTCCGTTTTTATCAAGCAGCGCAATGTCAAAAGATAGTCCATAATTATGATAAGAATAACCGCCTTTGGCATTAGTCACGATACTTCCTGGTGTTGTTCGGCCCTGTGAATATAGTTTGTGCTGATGCTCTATCGATCTAAACCCTTCAGTAACCATCACAAATATGCTTTCTTTATATGCTTGCTGAATGAGCTCGTACGCTTTTTCTCGAACTACTTCATGCACATCATGTAATTTATGCTCTGCTTTTTTTAACAACTTGTCTAATGATAAATCGCTCATACTCCCTACTCCTTAACTAGATGACTTCTCCTTATATATACGTATAAGACGAACTATAAGTATAAGGGAGGCATCCAGTATCAGTTTATGCGGGAAGTCGTTAAGTTGTGTAAAAGTACGGCGTGCTGTGTAGGGCTGCTGTTATTTCAGCACCCAGTGGCTGATAGCCTTCGCTACTCCGTTATTGACATTTGTATCTGTCACCCAGTCCGCTGCTTCTTTTACAGCTTCTTGAGCATTTCCCATGGCAATTCCACACCCTGCCGCTTCAATCATAGCCATATCATTTAAACTGTCTCCCATCGCAATCACTTCATCCATTGAGATGTCTAAACGTTCACATACAGTCATGATCCCTTTTGCTTTGTTAATACCAAGTGCATTAATTTCTAGATTCGTTAAACTAGAGTTGCTGATTTCAAAATCTGAAATGCCGGCTATTTGTTTCAGCACTTCTTCTCTTAAAGCATCATCTGGAATATCATAGCCAAACTTCAGCCATTCTTGTGAAGCAATATCTTCTGGAAATTCATCTCTCCATACTTTATCCGTCGTCACAGCCCAAAAGTTAAGCTTATGCTCTTGTGTTAAGTTCCACATTTTCTCAATGTAAGCAGCATCAATTAACTTTCGTTCTACAAGCTGCCCAGATTCGTCCCAAATTTCACTTCCGTTTACTGTAATAAGATAAGAAGATAGCTGAAGAGACTGTGCGTATTCACGACATGTTAAAAGAGATCGCCCCGTACTTAATACGACATGAACACCTTGCTCTTGAGCTTTAGCAATGGCATCACGATTCTCCTCAGAAATTTCTTGCTGATTGTTCAGCAGCGTTCCATCCATATCCAGTGCGATCAGTTTAAATTCTTTCTTTTCGTTTGTTTGCATCTTTCTCTCTCCTTCTTATTAATAGTAGGTATAAAATTACGCTGAGCATTTGACTTATACTATGTAACTCTTATTATAACTGTAGCACAGGAGCATTTCGCTCTGCATCAGATAAGCGCTAAAATGTTCAATTATTCTATGGGGAATAATTGAAGGAAAACAAAATAGATTTGCCGTAATTTATATGTAACGCTTTTCATTTTTATTTATTTCAACTAGAATTTTAGTAAAAGGATGTGAATGTTATGAATACTATTATTTCACCAGCTGACTTACATACTGCATTACAGCAACCCCAACACTCAATTGTTTTGCTTGACTGTCGATTTACCCTTGGAAATCCTGAGGTAGGGGCAGATGCTTATCAAAATGAGCACCTCCCGTATGCTCATTATTTGGATTTAGAAAAAGACTTGTCCTCTGAGGCTACTTCTCATGGAGGCAGACACCCGCTTCCTGATATTCAAAATCTAGCTCAGAAGCTCGGCAACTTAGGAATTAATGCTGATTCAAAAGTCGTCGTTTATGATGAACGAAACGGAATGATGGCTTCAAGAGCTTGGTGGCTACTGCGATATATAGGAATTGAATACGTACAAATTTTAAATGGAGGTTTTGATAGCTGGAAACAATCGGGGTATGAAACAACTACGAGCGTTCCAGCAGCTTCGCCCCAAACTTTTGTACCTGTGGTTCAACAAGATTGGGGACTTGCAGAAGTTGAATACGTAAAAGAAAATCTTCATAATCCTAATGTGGTCCTTATTGACTCTCGTGAAAAAAAGAGATATTTAGGCTTAGAAGAACCCATCGATTCTATAGCAGGACATATCCCTGGTGCCATTCATTCTTTTTGGCAAGATGTCTTAACTTCAGAAGGTTTATGGAAAACAAATCAAGAATGGAAGGAGATGTTTTCAGCTATTGATCCTCACGCTGAAATCATTGTATACTGCGGATCAGGTGTATCTGCTTGTCCGAACGTTTTAGCTTTAAAATCAGCAGGCTTTTCCAATGTAAAACTATACGCCGGCAGCTGGAGCGATTGGATTAGCTATAGTGACAATCCCATTGAGAAAACAAGATAGCACAAAGAAGGCTCAGTCTCACCAAAAGGATAGAGGCTGAACCTTCTTGTTTGTATTCTTCCTATTAGCCGCATGTTATTTACTGAGCCTTAACATAAAGTCATGAAGCCGATCTAAAGTAAGCAGGTTTTGATTACATGCTTCGCTATCTTGGCAAATATAATTTCCTCGCTGCGTAAATGTCCCTTGAACAGTTCCTTTAATTTCAGCAGTGAACATACCGACTTCCTCATAACTGTGACAAAGCGTACATATTCCCTTCTGGTTGATAGGTTTAAACGTTCCTTGAATGCCTTTTAACTTCTGGGTATACGGATCCTGCGCTACGATAAACTTTTTGCTTGAGCCCTTATCGATCCAGCTAACATATGAAATGCTCGTTAGATCAATGCTTTCAGCAGAAGGAACTTTTAGCTTTTTCACTTTCGGAAACAGCTTTTTCACGGCAGCTTCTGTCAAAGATTTAAATGGAATCACATAAGGCTTTATCCTTTCTAAAAACACCTCTGCTTGTTCCTTATTTTTAACTTCAGCAACCGGTAACAGTAATTCTTCCTGTTCCTCGCTTAGAACATCAAACACGTTTAAGACTTTTTCTTTTGCAAGAGCTTTTAAGGCCTGCAGCACATCGGAATTATTCACTGTCCCATGTCCATTAATAAGGATTTGCGTTTGACTTTTAATAACGTTATATTGATCATTTCTTATAAATGCTTCCACGTTTTTCACTCCTTCTTCATTTAACCAGCTACTTTTTACTTTACCGTATGGACGCCTTTTACGAAATGTAAAGAATAAATCAGAATTAAACTATACCTAAAAAAGCGCGGGCATTCAGTCGCCAGCGCTTGATTTCTACCGTTATTTTTTATATACAATTTTTTTGATGGTTTCGGTTGATAAAAAGTATTCACGAGCTAGATCTTCAATTGAAGTCCCTTTTTTAAACAAGGACTTAATCCGTTCGTTTCGCTCGTCAATCAATTTTCTCCCACCAGAACAAGCTCCCCATTTCTTCTTTGCCTTCTGCGGCTTCGGAATATAAATGGTTTCTCCTTGAATGTATTTTTGAATTTCACTAATCAGCTCTTCAGGTAAAATATTTGTTGCTTTTACATACGTCATTTCTGCCAGCTCCTTATGTGATTTTGCTTATACAATAAGGGGCAAAGCCGTATATATTAGAAATGAGATATGCTTGGTTAGGCGATGTATATTATTAAACCGTCCATCCCATGCAAAGTATCGCCTTTCTAATATCAGGCTTTGCATGAGACGCTGCAGTATCGGGTAAACATCTTTTATTTACCATTTATTACACCTCCACTTTACATCGACTGTAAACCAAACTTGTATAAACTTACAATTATTGGCTCAAATTTTATTATAAGCTATTTATAATTCTGCACACAATACCTTCTTACTTATAAAGGTGACGCCATAAATAAAACGAACTTGCAAAGAGCTCGGTGTTCTCACTGCAAGTTCGCTTTATTTTTGTTATGAACGCTTTTGCTTTTTGTTGGCTGAACTTCTTTGAACACCTTGTTCAGAAGTTGTCGTTCCTTGTCCTTCTACATTTGGTGAACCTAGCCCTGATTTTGAGCGGTCTTTTTTAATTTTACTCATGTCACTCACCTCCAGTTTGTAGTGTACCCTTTGCACAGCTACATATAAGGAGAGGTGTGCCGTTTTTATTGTTTCTTGAGCATAAATAGCCATAGAAACGTTAAGGCTTGTTTTAATTCGTGTGGAAGCTGGCCAATCAGCTTATCGGTAACATTTCGCTTATATATACCTTCTCCATCGATTACTTCCCATCCGTTTTCCTTTGCAAGCTGTTCAAACTCCCACGGCATCATCGTATTGCAAATGACGTCTTCACCATATAGTCTTTGAAAACTATTGCTACGAGGCTGAGCAGTTGGTCCAAGAATGCCTACGCATGCATACCCTTTTGGTTTTACAACTCGGTGCAATTCCTTCAAAGCTAATCGCGGATGCTCTGTCCATTCTAGCGCATTGATCACCATAACCCCTTCTACTGATTCAGAAGAAAGCGGCAGCTCCATAATATCAGCCTGAGCGAACGACAAATTTTCACTTTTATGCAGCTCAGATGCTTTTTGAATCATTTCTTCTGACAAATCAAGACCAATTGCTTTATATCCAGAAGCGGCTAAAAGAGACGTCCCAAACCCATCACCACAGCCGACGTCTGCTAACAAAGCACCTTTTTTAAGGTGTTTTTGAATAAATGGAACAACTGTTTTCCGACTTCCGTTTTTCCACATCTCTTCACTTCGGCTATTCCAAAATGATACTTTTTGATTCCACTCTTCTTGAGCTTGATCATGCCAATTAAATGTTGTCATTTTTTATCCCCTTTGCACTCTTTTCTTTACCTTATCACTTTTTGCAATGAATAAAAACGGCTATTTCAGCAACCATATAGATGTAAAGGAAGGTGTTTATTTGTATGAAAGAACGTTTCGTTGCGGTACGTAAAAATGCAGACGGTGACTTGCTAGAATTCCAAACAGCTTCAGGAGCTGTTTTAACCTATGAAGAAGCGTTGAAGAAAGTAGAAGCTGGTGACGTGGAGCATGTAAGTACCTTTGTAGGAAAAGACGGCGGTACGTATATTCGCAGTATTCCTGATCATGACAAAACCAATAATCTCGATGCATTGCCATCGTTTTAAAGGAGAATGAATATGACAAAAAAGAATAATAAAGGAAGCGCTAATCAAAGTAATCCAAAAACCCAGCACCATCTTGTAGAAATGGGTGAAGAAATTTCAAGCGGAGATAATTCTAAAGGAAACAAACGCAACAAAGATCAGTCAAGTAAAACACAATAAGAAAAAGCCGTGCTAAGAAGCACGGCTTTCGCTATTAATGTTGACTTGGAAGACCTAATGTTGAAAAATCTCCTGTTGCTACGCTTGTTCCAACTGAAGCAACACCTGCTACTAATGTAAACGCTAATGCCATACCGACTAATACTTTTTTCATAATTATTTCCTCCTCTTTCTATGATTTGACTCTAGTGTATCACAGGATAAAAGTGGATGAATTCCTTTCTATCAGCATTTATCACCTTAAAACCGCGTATTTTCTTCATTTTGATAGAAATTTCTCAAAAATTATAATGATAGGAATATTTTAAACAAAAAGCGTTTCAAGTTCTTTCTCTACTAGCTTGACGAATCGCTCGTTTCTTTGCAGGGTGAAAATGGTCATAGATTTTTCCATATATTCTTTCCCTTGTTCGATTTTACCTAATTTAATTAAGCTCTCTCCTGCTTGGTAATGGAGCTCGCCAAATAAATACATTGATTCATTACTGATGCACAAATCGATTCCTCGGTTGCTATATATTAATGATTCATCGTAGTTACTCATATCTCCAAGCGTTTTGGCAAGGGCATTTAAAATTCTAATTTTTATGTTTTCATCTTTCGTTTGAGGGAGCTCATTTAAGCTTTTGAGTGCTATCTGATATGTATCTAAAGCCTGTTCATACTCTTTCTCTTCGTAAAGAATAATCCCAATACTATTTAAAATTTCAATTTCTCTTTCTTTATAAAACGTTGCCGATTGCTTAGTAAGCTCGATTGCTTGGTACATCTTTGACAGCGCATCTTTTTTATTATGATGAATGTAATACACACAAATACCTTCATGCCACATTAAAAATTGCTTGTTCAGCGGATTTTGAAACAGCGGACTTTCTTTTTCTTTTATAATGATATTATGAATAGCATCATAATCTCTCTGACGAATATATTGACGAATTAACGATTGAACCGCATCTACGTAATCAAGTCGAGGTGATTCTACACTATCAAAAAAGTAGTTAACATCTACGCCAAGGCGCTTAGAAATTTTATAGAGGGTAATGCTTGATGGATATTCTTCACCGTTTTCAATTTTGCTGATTTGCGCTTGTGTACAAATGTCTCTTGATAATTCTTGTTGTGTCAACCCCGCCATTTTGCGAAGGTCTCTCATAACACTCCCAATTCTATACTCTCTCATCTCTTTTCTCACCCTTACTTTCACATAATATATTCTCTCTATAAACATATAGTGCTTTTATTTAGATAGTCAACTGTAAAAACGTTAAAAATTCATCCAATGTTTCTAAATTAACCATTCCCTATAATAGCAAATTAATCTATAACAGTAAAATAGTGTATGATTTCTCCCTACAAAAAAATGAGGTTGAGAAATAACTATATCAATCTAATCTACGGACGAACAAATGGAATACATGAGCTGGTATAAATCTCTTGTTACACCGCGATTGATCTCCGTGCAAGACTTCGCTTTCCGCGGGCGGCCGATGATCCTCCTCGTCGCTTGCGCTCCTGCGGGGTCTCATCTATCCCGCTTTTCTCGCAGGAGTCTTCGCCTCGCCCTCCAATCAAACGCTAGAAGCAACTACATACATGAAACCTACGTTCACCACAACAACAAAAAATCCGAACGATGAATCAAGATTCATCGTTCGGATTTTTCCTTAACTAAACTACTTTTGTACCAGCCTCATTTACATTTTTTTATTTATAAACAGGGTATCCCACAAATTTAAAGTCTTTACCTATTGAAGTGACCGAAAGACGCTCTACATCCACTGCGTCCCACATTTTCTCTACACCTTTTCCTTCTAAGAAAGTAGGAGCCTCTTTTCCTCCTGAAAGCTTTGGTGCCATATATAGAATTAGTTTATCAATTAAACGATTCTCTACAAATGCAGCATTCACTTCGCCGCCTCCCTCAATTAAAAGAGACGAAACAAATTTCTCACCTAGCATAAAAAGCATATCTTCGAGGTTTACTTTGTCCTTACCGCTTGTGATAAATACTTGGACGCCTTGTTTCTCAAGCTGTTCTTTTTTTTCTTTTGAATAGCTCTCACTTGTAAATACCCACGTTGGGGCTAAAGAATCCGTTGCTAGCTTAGAATCAAGGGGCATGCGCAGCTTCGAATCCAGCACAATACGAATGGGACTTCGACCACCTTCAATACGAGTTGTCAGCTCTGGGTTATCCTTAATAACCGTGTTTACCCCTACTAAGATACCCGCTGTTTCATGACGCAGCTGATGCACATCCAAACGAGCTTCCTCTGACGTAATCCACTTGCTGTGAGAAGAAGCAGTCGCTATTTTACCGTCTAACGTAATGGCTGATTTTAACGAAACAAACGGCTTCTTCGTTACAATATACTTATTGAAGACTTCATTCATTTGACGTGACTCTTCTTCACATACACCTGTTATGACCTCAATGCCTGCGTTTTCTAAAATTTCAACTCCATTCCCCGCTACTAAAGGGTTCGGGTCTAAAGTTGCTATGACCACTTTTTTCACACCGGCTTCAACCAGCGCTTCAGCACAAGGACCTGTACGTCCGTGGTGTGAACAAGGCTCTAGCGTTACGTAAGCAGTCGCTCCTTTTGCTTGTTCGCCAGCCATTCGCAGCGCATGAATTTCAGCGTGCGGTTCTCCTGCCTTTAAATGCGTACCGATCCCAACGATTCGATTATCGTTTACAATAACCGAGCCTACAAGTGGATTTGGATCTGTTTGTCCCTTTGTTGCTTTTGCATTTTGTAAAGCTACATTCATGTAAAATTCGTGATTGATCAAAGAAGAACCTCCTCTTTTAAGTGTCCTGAACGTTTAACTTTAGTGTCTAAATACTTTTCATTAAACTGAGATACATCTCCCCAAAGTGGAACACGCCCTGATAAAAGTGCGCCGTTTTTCTCAAGCGCTGTTAGCTTTTTCGGATTATTTGTAATCAACGTAACAGGTTTTTGACGAAGCACTTTTAACACGCTGATCGCATCGCTATAGCTGCGAGTATCATCTTCAAATCCTAATCCTTCATTCGCTTCTACCGTATCAAATCCATTTTCTTGAAGAACATACGCCATTGCTTTACTGAACAGCCCAATGCCGCGTCCCTCGTGATTTGCTAAATAAAAGAGCGCTCCACTTCCATTTTCGACGATCATCTTCATAGATTGTTTTAATTGAAAACCGCAGTCACAGCGTTTGCTTCCGAAAATATCTCCCGTATGACAAATGCTGTGCATACGAATGAGTGACTCATGCGACTCTTGAAAATCCCCGTACACAAGAACGCTCGATTGCTGCATGTCAGCCAAATTAGCTCCTTGCATTTTTTCAATCAGTTCTTCCGTACTTAATGTTCCTTCTTTTACATTATCAGAACGCAACCATGAATACCAACTAAATACTTGTGTCTCGCCGTCCAGATTTACAGGAAGCGTAATTGGTCCTACTATATAGATAAAATGGTCTTCATTTTTTACTACATTAATTTTATCTTTTAAAATTGAAACAACTTTTTGGTTAATCACAGTCATTTCCTCCTTTTACATGTCTTCTCACTTATCCACCATTTTTATGTTTTGCTCAATTTCTCACATGAGCAGCGTTTTTTTAGCACTTCACTACATTTATCTTTTTTAATTGATTTATCAGCTTACTAAAAGTAAGTAGGTTTACTTGCATAAAGTATTATATGACGATACATTTCTCTTGTAAAGCTTTTATGTCTTTTTGTTACTTTTAGTAATTTAATTCCTTAATTAAATAGATTATATAATTTAAAGGTAAATACGTAAAGTAATTTATAATCTTTAAGTAATCAAATTACATAACACTAGATAAAATACTCACTTTGTTTTATACTATAGGAAGAGAATGGAGGTAATAACATGGACGGTTTAGCACTCTGCCCACGTTTTGAAAAGGCTGTTACTATACTAACGAAACGTTGGACGAGTTTGATCATTTTTCAGCTACTTTCCGGCTCACAACGATTTTCTCAAATGCAAGAAGCACTTCCAGTAAGCGGAAGACTTTTATCCGAGCGCTTAAAAGAACTAGAGTATGAAGGAATCGTTATTCGTACGGTTATTCCGGAAACTCCTGTTCGAATTGAATATTCTTTATCGGAAAAAGGATTAGCGCTAGCACCGGTGATTAAGGAAATTCAAACATGGTCAAGTGAGTGGATTACACAAGAAGAAGTAGAATAAAAGGAATCTCTAAAGAAATCAGAAGCGTTTTTACATGGATATACTCATAGCCATTTTCTTTAGAGCCTCATAAATAAAAAGGCATGCTCTCCATGAGCACGCCTTTTTTTACTTACGTTATTTTCCTAATGATTCATTTTGAGAAACAATACGTTGCTTCTGGCTTTTTCGGCCGTGCAATACAAAATATACTGCTATAGCTAAAAGAGCAATAATGGAACAGAATACATACACTCCTTTGTATCCGGCTGCTGTCGATAGAATACCTAATAAAAAGGATCCTAATCCCATTCCAGAGTCAAAAAACACAAAAAACGTAGCTGTGGCGACACCTCGGCGATGAGGAGAAGCTTTTTTTACAGCAATGGATTGAAAACTTGATGTAATCGTTCCAAAACCTAATCCAATCAATGCTCCTGCTAATAAAAATACCCAGCTCGTTGTCGCTTGGCTAAGCAAAAAGATACCGATAGCTAAAGATAAAATCGATGGATATACCACGCTGTTTTCTCCGTGTTGATCAAACCATTTTCCTGTAAAGGGTCTAGAAGCTAATAAGCACACCGCGTATACAACAAAGAAAAAACTTGAAGCTTGAGTAAAGCCCATTTCTTTTGCATAAATAGACACAAATGAAATAACACTTGCATATGAAAAAGCTACTACGAGGCCAGCGATTGAAATAGGCAGTGAGCGGTATTCAAAAAACGCCGCAAGACCTTTGGCTGGCTTCATTTCATTTGTTGCAGAAGAAACTGGCTTCACCTCAGGTACACGAAGTACTAGACTGCATAGTACTGCTAAAGCAGAGGATACCACCGTAACGGTAAATACCGCTGTATGACTCAAGCTATTTGTTAATGTTAATCCTACAAACGGACCTACTACCATCGCTAAGTTCATAAATGTTGCATAGTATCCCATCCCTTCTCCTTTTCTCTGTTCTGGGATTACATTTGCGACGATTGCTCCTGTAGCAGTTGTGCTCATTCCGAAACCAATGCCATGAAGCACACGCAGCATCAGCAGCGCTGATAATGAGTGAATGTTCATATATAAAATAGAACCAATTAAAAAGATGAAGACACCTATTAATAGTACTTTCTTTTGTCCTAATGTTGTCATCCACTTACCTGCTAGCGGTCTGAACACAATGCCGGACACTAAAAAGATTGTCACAATTAAGCCTAAGCTTTGCTTACTTGCATGAAGTTCATCCGTTGCAAACAGCGGCAATGTGACAGTTAACATATAAAAAATGACAAAAACAAAAAAGCTAGTCAATGAGACTGCTAAAAAGTCTTTTGTCCATAATTTCGATTTTTGCATTATTTTCCTCCTTTTATCTTTTCATCCGTATTTATTAACACAAACTAAAACATAGTCTATAAATAATATGTATACGAATTATATCAACTCAAACTATTATAGGGTTCATATATGTAAGTGTCAACATGTATTTATCGATTTTACTTTTCTATAGAAACAAATGAAATATAAAAAAGACACAAAAATTTGTGCCTTTTAGAACCTTCACTTCTTTAAATGAGAAATAATTTGATCCGTTACTTCAATAGTAGTTGCGTTGCCTCCAACATCCGGTGTAACGATGCCTGATTCCGTCACTTGTTCAATAACCTCTAATAACTGATTGCCTAATTCTTGTTCACCAAAATGGTCCAACATCATTTTGGCCGTCCAAATCTGGCCAATTGGGTTTGCAACTCCTTTTCCGACAATATCAGGAGCGGACCCGTGCACAGGTTCAAACATAGAAGGATATTTCCCATTCACATTAATATTTGCAGCAGGAGCAACGCCAATACTTCCCATAATAGCCGCTCCAATATCCGTTAAAATATCTCCAAATAAATTGCTCGCCACAATTACATCAAAACGACTCGGGTTGGTGACAAAAAAAGCCGCCAGCGCATCAATGTGCTGTGAGTCTGTTTCAATTTGAGGATAATCCTTTGCAACATCTTGAAACACTTCATCCCAAAACGGCATAGAATGAACAATTCCATTTGACTTCGTTGCGCTTGTAACTTTTGCTTTTCTTTTAGAGGCTAGTTCAAACGCATAGCGCATCGCTCGTTCCGTTCCTTTTCGAGAAAAAACTGCATTTTGAATCGAAATTTGATCTTCTCCTTGATAAATGCGCCCTCCTACTTCGCTGTATTCTCCTTCACTATTTTCACGAACAACGATTAAATCAAAATCTTTTGGGTTTGTTAGTGGAGATGCGATGCCTTTTAACCTCTTGGCTGGACGAATATTAATTACCTGCTGAAATTCTCGGCGAATTTTAATGAGCAGACCCCATAGCGAAACATGATCTGGCACAAGGTTTAAATTTCCTACGGCCCCTAAAAAGATTCCGTCGAAGTCTTGAAGCTGCCTGAGCCCATCTTCAGGCATCATCTGTCCGTATTTCAAATAATAATCACAGCTCCAAGGAAATTCTGTAAATTCAAATTTTAATCCTCCGTGAATATCTGCGATCGTATGAAGGACTTTAACCGCAGCCGGAACAACTTCTTTCCCTACTCCATCTCCTGGTATATTTGCTATTTTTAACGTTTTCATATAAAATCCCCCTGTGTCTTTTTATGTAAAAAACTTATCGGTCGACCGTCGACCGATGTTATCTATTTGAGTATACGTAAAAAGAACGTTTTCATCAAGAAAATTCTGAATATATTCCACTTACTTTAAAATCAAAAAAATTCTTATGACTTTATGAACAAGCGTATTATAATTAGGAAATAAATGATTATAAATAAACGAGGGGTATCAATGAACAATTTTGATTTACATAAGCCGTTACCATACTATCTCCAATTTTATGAAAAAATCAAGCAAATGATTGTGAACGGTGAATATGAACCTAGTCAGCGAATCAATGAAACACAGCTAGCTAAAGCATTCGGGGTCAGCCGCTCTCCTATAAGAGAAGCAATGCGTTTATTAGAAAAAGACGGTCTTTTAGTTGCGGATCAAAAAACAGGCTTTATTGTTTATTCTCTTTCTGCTGAAGACGTAGAAGAAATTTATCAAATTCGTACAGCTTTAGAGTCTTTAGCCGTCGAGCTGTGTATCACTCGCGCTTCCGATGAAGAGCTTCTTTTCATCGGGCAGCTGTTAGAAAGAACCGCTGAGGAAATAAAGCAAGGATCCGAAGATTCTCAGCTTATTGAATTAAATGAACGTTTTCATCAGCTAATTCTTCAATATAGTCATAGTAAATATTTAAAAAAACAGCTTGATAGCGTAAATGTATTGATTTATTTTTGTCGAGTGCTTAATTTTAAAGGCAAGGGACGAGCTGCTGAGATTTTACATGAGCATCAGCAAGTGTTCACTTTTATGAAAAAACGCAGTTTAAAGGCTGTTGAGCATATGCAAAAACATTTACATCATGATCTTGTTCATTTACAAAAACGATTGACCACCAAAAGCGCCTCTTTAAATTAAGAGGCGTTTTTTTTAAATCGGCAAAAATACTCCAGGTGCTTCCCCATGATCATCGTCATCAAGCCACCATTTAAAGCCTTCTTGTGCAACTAAGTTCTGTGCTTCTTCAGGACCTTGTGAACCCGATGGATACTCATGAAGCGGCAGCATATCAGACTCAAATGCATCTAATACAGGCTGCACCCACTGCCAAGATAGCTCTACTTCTTTCCAATGAGCGAAAAATGTGGAGTCGCCCCTTAACGCGTCGTAAATAATTCGTTCATATGCTTCCGGCACACTTTCTTCTTCTCTTGAAAACGTAATACGAACCGGCTCAATAACACCATTTTTTAATGGATTTTTGCTGTTAAGCTGCAGAGCGACGTTTTCGCTTGGACTAATTTCGATAATAAATAAGTTCGGTGCTACCTTGTCATAAGGAGTTTCATACAGGCCTTTTAAAGAATCTTTAAATTCTACTACGATACGAGTTGATTTTTCTTTCATTCGTTTACCCGTTCGAATATAGAAAGGAACCCCTTTCCAAAATGGATTATCAATCCATAAACGTGCTGCCACAAACGTATCATTTTTAGAGTCTGCTTCTACGCCGGGCTCTTCTTTGTATCCTCTAACAAATTTTTGATCGATTTCTCCGCTTCCATATTGCCCTCGCACAACATCGCGAGCTACTTCTTCTGCTTGAATTTTCCTCAGAGACTCCATCACTTTTTGCTTTTCTTCTAAAATGTTTTCTGAGCAAATTCGTTTTGGAAGATGCATGGCTGTCATCATGAGAACCTGTAGCATATGATTTTGAATCATGTCACGTATGGCCCCCGTATGATCATAATATCCTGCACGATTTTCAACACCGACTGTTTCACTTGCCGTAATTTGTACATTTGCAATGTGTTTGTTATTCCACAGCGATTGCAGTACGGGGTTCGTAAATTCAAGCGCTTCTAAATTTTGCACCATCGGTTTACCCAGATAATGATCAATGCGATAAATTTCTTCTTCTTTAAACGTACTGCTTAGCTTCTCATTAAGCTCTCTTGCTGAAGAAAGATCATGTCCAAATGGCTTTTCAATCATAAGACGCTTCCAGCCGTTGGTTTGATCCAAGCCGCTTTTTTTTATATGCAGAGCAATCACATCAAAGTATTCTGGTGCTACGGACAAATAAAATAAACGATTCCCTTCACTTCCATGAGCTGTTTCTTGTTCATTAACAACCTTTAGTAATTGTTCGTAATCTTCTGTTTTGCTTGCATCCACTGCTTGATAATGAAACAGCGACAAAAAAGCTTCCTCGTTACTTTCCATTTTTCGTCTCGAAAAATTGTTTATAGATTGCTTTACATGCTCTTTAAAATCAGCATGAGATAGCTGCTCATACCCTGATCCAATAATAGAAATAGCAGCAGGGAGCTTTTTGTCTGTAAATAAATTATAAAGAGCGGGAAAGATTTTTCTTTTTGCTAAATCACCCGTTGCGCCAAATAAAACAAAAGTTAAGGACTCCACTTTTTTTTCCTCCCGTCATGTTGTATGTATGATGGACTTTCTCTTCTCCTAGCTTACCTCTATTTATTTGGGAATATCCTTTTTTCATCAAAAAGGACGCTCACAAGTGCGAGTGTCCTTTGTTATTTACATTAAAATATTGGTCATTCCCCACAGCAGCAAAAAGCTCAGCAAAATGGTCATATTTGACACGGTGCCAACAAATTTTTGATCATATTTGAATTCTACTGCGTAAGGTAAAACTGAACCCGCTACTGGTAGAATAAAGCAAACTAAGATAGTATACCGGAACATATCTTCAAATGGAAGCAAGAAAAACAGCGCAATGCCTACGCCAAGTCCAATCACGTAGCGGATACTCAAAAACATAATAATTTTTTTCAAGTAGCTTTTTTGAAATGAAAAATTTAAATATACGCCTAAAAGCAAAAGAGAAAGCGGCATATTAGCTTTAGAAATAATACCTGAAACGTCTAATACGTATGATGGTAAATGAATGCCTATAATCGCAAGAAGACAAATGATTACATAAGTAAGAAGCGGCATCGATTTTGATACTTTGTATAAAATCTTTTTGAATTCAATATCAATGCCATCTCCTGAGTAGTAGCTGCCAATCACGTAGCATAAAACAAAAATAACAAAGGCATTTCCGACATCAAACATACCAAAATATTTAAGCCCTTCTTTTCCCCAAATGCCTTCTACTAATGGATAAGCAAACATTCCAATATTAAACCCTGGAATCATCATTGTCAGCATGCCTTTCACTTTTCGCTCATCTTTCCGAAAAACAAAAATTCCTACAGCGGCTAGCAATAAGCCATAGACAATTCCAATAACCAATAGTAAGATAAGCGATTCGTCAATTTTAATACTGCTGAATGTGACAATAATCAAGCAAGGCATTGTAATATTAAAAATAATTCTTGCTAAAGCTTCTCCGTCTTTTTGTCGAAGGAGGTTTGTTCGTTTTAGTATGTATCCTAATAGAATGATTGTAATGGAATACAAAAACTGACTGTTAAAGCTACTCATAGACCTACTCCCTTACTCTCTTTTATACTTATTTAATCGATTTTTACCCTGTCTTTTTTAACCCTTGTTACATTATAATATAAGCAGCTTAAAAAGGAACTAGAGAATTGTATGCAGTTTACCTATTTGTCAGACAAAATCACCTTAGGAACAAACAAAAAAACTTGCCTCTAAACTGATTTTAAAACAGGAAATTTTTCTTTTTTATGGAATTTTTATAAAAGGTATGAATTATTTTTATGAGGAGGAAGAAACGTGAAACGAAAAATAATAGCGCTTACTTTTTCTGCTGCTCTTTGCTTTTCAGCTTCAGGCTCTCTTGCTGAAGCTTCTAGCACAACAAATGTAATTCCAAATGCTGACCAGTCGGCAGAAACCTATTTTGACGGAGCGAACGGGAACTGGCTGACGACTAAAAACCCCGCTCAATATCAGCAAGCTACGCTCTATGGCAACATTGGACTTACTCCTTATAACTGGGGAAAAGCTGAAGATGAGTCGGGCTGGTATCGAATCAATCAGCCCGCTGCGGTTAAAGGAACGCAAGTAAATGGAATTTTTGAAGACGCTCAGTTCGTCATCCGAGTTCCTGATAACTGGAATGGAAAACTTGTGGTAGCCGGCATTCCTGCCACACGCAACGAAACGTCCACCGATTTATTATTCAGTGATTACCTTCTTAAAAAAGGCTATGCGTTTGCAGCGATTGATAAAGGAACGCAAGGAGAAAGTGATCCTAACGATCCTTTTGCTAAAGTAAAAAATGCACTTGCTAACGAAGACGACAGCGTAGCAGAATGGAATATGCGCTATCGTCAAATGACAAAAGCTGCCCAGCAATACTTGACTACTCATTACTCGGACAAACTAATCGACCCGGCCAATCGAAAAAACCCGGCAAGCGATTTGATTCGAAACAATCATAAAGTACCAACGTATGCAATTGGAATTTCAAACGGTGGATACGTCGTCAGATATGCACTTGAACACGATGATCCAAAACAAACAAAAGAGCCTCGTTTATTTGATGGAGGCGTTGATTGGGAAGGCGTGTTATGGAGTGCAAAAGCGCCAAATTTAATTAGCTCACTAACACCTGTTGTAAACAACGCAGAAGAAGCACTGTACGGAACGGGAAAAGAACAGAAAAAAGCTATTAAACAAATGTATAAAGCTGGCCTTCCGAAGGGATCAGAAAAATTGTGGAATTATCATGATCAAGTGTACTGGGCGGTCACTTTAAACATTTACCGTGATCACTTTGATCCGACAGCTCCCGGAAGAACAAACTGGCACAATTACTTAAACTTTACTTCATCAGGCCTACGCGACCGTTCATGGGATTACATCTTTGAAAATTATCGCTATCAAACCCGACCAAAAAGCGTAAAAGAAAATATAGCAAAAGTAGAAAATACGGGCGATATTGATGTGCCTCTTATCAGTATGACCGGCTCTCTCGACTCACTTATCTTCCCATCTATTCATGCGGAAGGCTATGAAAAGCTCGTTAAAAAAGCTGGCAAAGCAAAGCTTCATCGCCTCTATACCGTAAAAAATGGAAATCACATTGATAGCTTAGTATGGAATAAACAAACGGATCCAAATCAAGAGCTTCAGCCCCTTCTTCCATATGCCCATCAATCTTTTGATTTGTTAGTAGACTGGGTGGAAAATAAAAAAGCAGCGCCTGCAAGTAAAGATATTCAAGCACCTCAAAATACTCTTAAAGTAATCGACATAGAATCGGGACAAGAAGTAGATCCCCGCTAAACAAAAAACAGAAAGCAAATGCTATTTGCTTTCTGTTTTCTTTTAGTCTTCATAATAATCAAGATACAGATGCCCGGCTGAGTCTGCTTGTCCTAAAAATACCTTGTCGACTGCGGCACCTTTCTTTTTTAGCTGTTTTTTAACCCACGCTACGCTATAGCCCAGCTCATGAACGGCTTCTCTCATTATATTTCCATCCATGATAATCGTTTGAGGTAATCGTGTCTCCTCTTCTTTTATCAATAGATCTTCCCGCGTAACGTTCTGCTTTTCTTTTTTTAACAATACGCTTAATTCGCCGTTTGTTTCAAGCATAGCAAAAGCGACGTCTTCCACATAAAAGATATCTTTTTTTCGAAGCTGCTCCATGAGCTCATCTACTGTATATTTTTCTTTTTTTACATTTTCCTCAAGGATTCTTCCTTCTTTAATGAGGATTGTCGTCGTGCCTTCCACCGCTTTTCGAAAGCTTATACTTTTTAACGATATGTTTGATACAACAATAAGAAACGATGCCCATACTAAAATCGCTACTACCCCGTGACTTGCCTGTAAATCTACATCCATTGAAATTGTTCCGGCAATATCTCCAATTGTAATGCCAACGATATATTCAAAAAAAGAAAGTTTGGATAACTGTTTTTTTCCTAACAGCTTTGTAATAAAAAACAAGCCAAGTAAGATCAACACTGAACGAAGTACCACTTCTATCCAATGATTCAACGCATGCACCTTCTTTACTAAAATTGATGTACCCTTTATTTTATGCACATTTTTATGTATCAAAGCAGATTTTTATCTTCCATTATTTACATACCTTTTATGACAGGTTAGAGTAGAAAGAAGTAGGAAACAAATGGGGGGCTTATGATGAACGATGAAGTATTAACCGTATTTAACGATCAACAGCAGCGCATAGGAACAGCGTCTCGCAGAGAAGTTCACGAAAAAGGCTATTGGCACGAAGCGTTTCACTGCTGGCTTGTCAGCCGTGAAAATGATACAGACTATATTTATTTTCAAATTCGCAGCGAACAAAAACAAGATTATCCCGGTGCCCTTGATATCACAGCTGCCGGACACTCGCTTCATACAGAAACCGTTCAAAATGGAGTAAGAGAAATTCAAGAAGAGCTCGGCGTAAACATTTCATTTGATGAATTGCTTCCTTTAGATGTTTTTAAATACGAAGTATCTCAGCCACACTACATTGACAAAGAATTCGCACACGTGTTTTTATATCATAGCTCTCATCCACTTAGTGCTTTTACTTTGCAGCAAGAAGAAGTATCAGGACTTGTAAAAACACCGTTTTCTGACTTTTACGAACTGTGGCTTGGGAATCAAACAGAACTGATCATTAAAGGAATAACAAATCAAAAAGAGCCTATTCACCGTACAGCACACAAAAGTGAATTTGCTCCTCATCCCGAAGCTTACTATGAAACGATTATTACATTGATTAGCCAACAGCTTCATTCAGTAGAAAAAGCTTAGAACTCTAAGCTTTTTCTACTGAAAAAATCATATACGTTGCACTGCCAAGCGCAACAAGCTTGCCGCTGCTGTCTTCAATTTTCACTTCGCCAACAGCAAGCGTTTTGCCTCGGTGAGACAATGTAGACTTTGCAACTAAATAATCGCCTATTCCTGGCCTTGTGTAATTTACTTTTAACTCAACTGTACTGGCACTTTCAGCCTCAGAAAGAGAAGACCGCACAGCCGAACCAACCGCCGCGTCGATAAGCGTGGCAATAACGCCTCCATGAACCGTTCCTCTTCCTTGCAGAAGCTGCGGTTGAATCTTAATTTTCAACTCTGCATACCCTTTTTTAAGCAGCGTTTCTTCAATGCCAATATAATCCCAAAACGGAATCATCCCTTTACTCGTTCGTTTCATCAATCTCATCCTTTGCATAAATAAACTATGTAAGAAATTCTAGAAAAGCTGAAAAACTCCTGTTTTTTCGCGTACAAAAAGCGCTTGCTCTTTAGCAAACGCTTTTTATTCCTCTACTTTTCAAATAAAAACTGCACTTTGTTTTCTTTCCATTCTAACTTGGCATTAAATGCCTTATCGCCTTTTTTAAAATTTTCGATCAAGTCTGTCTGACCTTCGCTTAACAGCTTTTTTAAATTAGCTTGGGTCACTGTTTTACCTAAAATCTTTTTCGATACGGTAAACGTGCATTTTGTTTTTGCATAGTTTGAGCATCCGTAAAATGAGCCTTTATCGACTACTTTTCCGTCGCAAAGCTTACATGAACCAAACGATTTAGAAGAAAAACTTTTACCTTTGTCCTTGCCTTTTCGCTGAATGGATTCAGTGTCGTATCCGCTGAAGTTCCACTTGCTTTCTGCTTCGACAGCGTCTTCGATAATTTTAGCTGACAGCTTCTTTGTTTGTTCCATAAAAGCAGCGGCCGATGCTGTTCCTTCCCCAATTTCAGCTAGACGCTGCTCCCACTTAGCCGTCATTTCTGGAGAAGCTAAAATTTTATCTCCAATCGCGTCAATCAATACCTTTCCTTTATCAGTCGCAAATACTTGGTTTTTTTTCACATCAATATATTTACGGTCTTTAAGCATTGTAATGATTCCAGCACGCGTAGCTTCCGTACCTAAACCTTCTGATTTTGCTAAAATTTTCTCCAGCTCATCATTATCTAAATGCTTGCCTGCTGTCTTCATCAGTGTAATCAACTGACCTTCCGTGTAGCGTTTTGGAGGCTGTGTTTTGCCTTCTTTTACGTCTACCTTAATAACTTTTCCTTCTTCGCCTTCTTGGACATTCGGAAGAATGACGTCGTCATCTTTCTCATTTTGAAAAATTACCTTGCGCCAACCTTCTTGAATTTGCTGCTTTCCTTTTGAAATAAAAGCTGCTCGCTTTTCCACAAGTGTCGTAATCGTTGTATAGTCGAAAATCGCTTTTTCATAGTGTGCCGCAATCAGCCGCCTTACGACTAAGTCGTAAATTTTCTGTTCGTCTCCTGACAGTTTGCTAGGGTCCTTCACTTGTTCCGTTGGAATAATCGCATAGTGATCGCTCACTTTTTTTGCATTTACATAGCGTTTATTTCCTAGAATTGAAACGGAAGGAAGCGGAAATAATTGTTCATATTCAGAAAAAGCACTCAGCTTTTCTAAAATCTCAGGAAACGTTTCCGCTTCTCCTTCTGTTACGTAGTTTGAGTCTGACCTTGGGTAAGAAACAATTCCTTTCTGGTACAGCCCTTGCAGCACATCAAGCGTCTTTTTAGGAGAAAACTTAAACGCTTTATTCGCCGTTGCTTGAAGTGATGATAGGTTAAATAGTAAAGGCGGTTGAAACTCTTTTCGCTCCGTTACGAGTTCATGAACTTCCGCGTCTTTCCCTTCGCAAAACTGAGCAATTTTATACGCCATTTCTTTTTCTTTGAGACGCGACTCTCCGTTTTGATGCCATTTTCCTTCATACTTCTTTCCTTCAATATCAAACTTAGCGAGCACTTCCCAAAAAGGCTCTGATTTAAAATTATCAATTTCTTTTTCACGCTTTACAATCAAAGCAAGCGTCGGAGTCTGCACACGCCCTGCTGAAAAAACATCTGACATGCCATGCTTTTTTAATAAGATACTGTACACTCGTGAGGCATTCATCCCAACAACCCAATCCGCACATGCTCTTGTATATGCTTCATAATAAAGGTTACGCGTATCGCTTTCGTCTTTTAACTGCTGAAACCCATCATAAATGGCTTTTGGCGTTAAAGAAGAAATCCACAATCGCTTCATCGGCTTGTGCACACCTGACAGCTGAATGATATTACGAACGATTAATTCTCCTTCGCGCCCCGCATCTCCGGCATGTATAATTTCTGTGACCGTCGGCTTTTTAAGCAGCTTTTTCACCACTTGAAACTGCTTAGCTTTTGAGCGCGTCACTTCGTATTGAAAACGGTCTGGAATCATTGGCAGCGTGTCAATTGACCACTTTTTCCACTCCGGCTTATAATCTTCCGGACTTACAAGCTGGCATAAATGCCCGACTGCCCACGTCACATACGCTCCGTCTGTAAACACTTCATTCGGTGGAATCTCTAAATAGCCGTCGTGACGCTTTGGCTTAAACTGTGAAGCTAGCGTCGATCCTTGATCCGGCTTTTCTGCAATAATTAACTTCATATATTTAATCACCTTACATTTCAAATTTCCATGTGAAACTTAGTCAGTTTTATTATTTTATCATAGAAAGAGCTGTTGGAGCATGAATGGGAAAAAGTAGTTTTGATGAGAGAGTTACATGGTTCAATTTGAAGGTATATCCTTTCTTGTTATACTCCCACTAAAAAAAGCCGGAACTAATTCTCCCGGCTCATCTGACTTTACGTATCATTTGCCTGTTTCGGCAAAGCGTTGAATACGTTCACTAATTTCATCGCGTACACGTTGGAAGAAGGCCCATTTCTCTTCATCTGTTCCTTCTGCTTTTGCCGGATCTTCAAAACCCCAGTGTTCACGTTTCACATGAGGTGGTGTTACTGGACAGTGATCTGCTGCATGTCCGCATAACGTAACCACTAAATTTGCATTGTTTAAAATGGCAGGGTCAATGACATCTGACGTTTGGTGTGAAATGTCAACGCCCGCTTCTTTCATTGCCTTAACAGCGTTAGGGTTTAGTCCATGTGCTTCAAGACCGGCACTTCGTACATCCCATTCATCGTTATCAAGGTACTTTTCCGCCCATCCTTCTGCCATTTGACTACGACAAGAATTGCCTGTACATAAGAAATAAAGTATTTTTTTAGACATGTGTCAAATCTCCTTTTGATATGTTATGAAATAATGAGTAACCAAATATACAATCCAACAAGCGTAATAAATAATGTTGGGATAGTTAAGATAATACCCGTTTTAAGATACGTTCCCCACGAAATCTTCACGCCTTTTGTTGAAAGAATATGGAGCCATAAAAGTGTGGCTAAGGAGCCAATCGGAGTAATTTTCGGGCCTAAATCCGATCCAATGACATTTGCGTAAATCAACGCTTCCTTGATTGTTCCAGCTGCGTGTGTTGCATCGATTGCTAGTGCATCAATCATAACGGTTGGCATATTGTTCATAATCGATGAAAGAATAGCGGCAGTGAATCCCATACCAATTGTTGCTGCAAACAGTCCATGACTAGCCGCTGCTTGGATCACATCAGACAAAATTTCTGTTAAACCAGCATTACGCAAGCCGTATACAACGACATACATGCCGATGGAGAAAAAGACAATCGCCCATGGAGCCCCCTGTAACACTTTTTTTGTATGAACCGCTCGGCTTTTTTTAGCCATCATTAAAAACAGAATAGCGATAATGCCTGCAATAATAGAAACAGGAACGCTAAAAAATTCTCCAATTAAATAGCCTAGTACCAACAAAACTAAGACAATTCCGGATAAACGAAACATTTTTTCATCTTTGATGGCATCTACCGGCTTCCGTAAATCTGCTACATTGTACTTCTTAGGAATCCTCTTACAGAAATACACATACAAGACCATAATACTTGCAAACAAAGAAACCAAATCTGGAACAATCATACGTGATGCAAATTCAGAAAAGCTAATACCAAAGAAGTCGGCTGATACGATATTGACTAAGTTACTAACAACAAGGGGCAAAGACGTTGTATCCGCGATAAAGCCACTTGCGATAACAAACGGAAAAACCATTTTATCGTCGAACTTTAATGCCCGAACCATAGCTAAGACAATAGGTGTTAAAATCAAGGCCGCTCCGTCATTAGCAAATAGCGCTGCTACAACAGCTCCAAGAAGAGACACGTAAACAAACATACGCACGCCGTTCCCACCTGCAGCTCTGGCCATATGAAGAGCTGCCCATTCAAAGAAACCAATTTCATCTAAAATTAAAGAAATAATAATAATAGCGATAAACGTAAGAGTTGCATTCCACACAATACTAGTGACTTCAAGAACGTCTTGAAAATCAACCACACCTGTCAGTAAAGCAAGAATAGCTCCCCCGCAAGCCGACCAACCGATTGATAAATTCTTCGGCTGCCAAATAACAAAAATTAATGTTACTAAAAAAATCAATGATGCTAGTACAACTGATGCCACTTTTTAAACCTCCAATTATTCACAACAACTAATACGTAGTCCTTGTTTTTCTAGCTCTTTTAAACGCTCGTCCTGACTTGGTACAGATTCAAGTATGCTAAGAACAAACTCATAGTACTGGCTTTCTTTATTAAGAGAATAAAAAATCCACTGCCCTTTTCTTCTTTCTTTCACAAGTTCAGCATCTCTTAACTTTCGTAAATGCTGACTGATTGAAGGTTGACTAGCTTGATAAATATCCACAAACTCACATACACAGCATTCATTGTTCTCTATTAATTTCAGCATCGAAAGTCTTGTCTTGTCTCCTAACAGCTTTAAAATTTGGGCTGCTTTTTCTATACTATCTACAGATTTTGTACTCATTGATGAACGCCTCCTGCTTCATTTCAATTGATATATAATAATGTACTTATGTATTAACGTTCATTACTATAATTGATTTCTACATTATTTACAACTCTTTTAGAGAAATGAAGTGGATAAAACAGGACGAATAATGACTGGTTCTTGGACTTTATTTTACTAGATACAACTTATATAGTGGATAATTATCCTCGATCTTTATCATAAAAGTTATACTGACAGCTCCCGCCAGTGTCCTTTTACACTATCATGTCCTTTTGAAATTCCTGATTTCTTGTTAAGTTGTCTTTTCATTTAAAATTTGTTACAAAAAGCTACACCTTAACTGTTAGACTATAACTAGCAACTAAGGTGTAGCTTTTTAATTAATCGGCTTATTTTAGAACTCGCTTCGCTTTTTCTCTCTTTTGTAAAAAAACAGAGGCACTAATCCAAGAAGTAATCGGAATAATAATGGCTACACCGATACCTCCGCTTAAAATAGAAATGACTTCTGCACAAAAGGTTTTTGAATTAATGATATCTCCAAACGAGTACGACAATCTCTTAAACCATATAATTAAAGTCAAATAACCGCCTACAAAAGCAAAATACAGTGTATTGGTTGTGGTGCCCAAAATATCTCTTCCGATTTTTAAACCAGAATTGAAGAGATTTTTTTTAGATACGGACGGATCATGAACAAATAATTCGTTCATAGAAGATGAAATAGATAACGAAATATCAATGATTGCTCCTATGGCACCCATAATAATTGTACAAATGGCTATTTTAGCAAAGTCAATTCCAACATAAAGTGAAAAAGCGTTAATTTCTTCTTCCTGTTCTTCTCCAAATCCTTGAATCATTGCATGATGTTCAATGGTAAAAATAAAGAGTACTAACACGGCCAAGGTAAGGATGGTTGAAACAAACGCAGCAAGCGTTTTATGATTGAATTTATTGATATAAAATAAATTGATGCAGCTAATGATTGTGCAAGCTATCAACGTAACAATAATCGTATTTTTTATAGACAGCATAAAGAGAATGGTTAGAAAAATAACGCCAAAATTCAAGAACAAAGCAAGGAAAGATCTAATTCCTTTTTTCCCGCCCACAATACTCATAAGAATAAATAAAATAAGTGCAAGCAATAGTAAAACGTTCACTTTCTTTTCCCCTTTCTAAAAATAAAAAGAATCGAAAGATAGAGTGTAATTGGAATCGTTAAAACAATGCCAATGCTGCCAGTAAGGGCACGGATTAACTCTAACGAGAAATTCATCGAAAATGTGTATCCTAAAGGAGAACCATTTTTTAAATAAAGAAGAACCATTGGGATTGTTCCGCTTATATATGAAAAAAATAAAATATTCGTCATCGCTCCCATGATGTCCCCGCCGATTTCCTTGCCAGATTTCAGTAAATTTTTGTGCGCTATCTCTTTATTCTTTTCATATAGTTCGTAAACAGAAGAAGTAATCGTAATTGCTACATCCATGACAGCTCCTAAAGATCCTATTAATACCTGACTCATAAATATTTTTTGAGGAGGAATCGTCACAAACTCCATTCCTTCATAATGAAGACCATTGGAATCCGTTAGTTGCATGACACCATATGCAATTAAAAGAGACACAAATGTACCTATTAAAGTTGAAATAATCGCTACATGCGTTTTTTCTTTATTACCGCTTACTAATAACAAAGAAATAACCGTAAAAAGAACGACAGCTACAATACATACAGCTAACAAGCTCACATTCCCTAGCGCTAAATATACATTGAGGGCGCCGATTAAAAGGATGATATTAATAAACAAGCTAATGATTGAATAAAAACCTTGTTTTTTTCCAATAGCCAGCAAAATTAATATAAATAAACCCGCGACAGCGGTAACCTGCTTGTCACGCTTCACTCCTTCAATCGTTCCGTTTAGAGCATGCTGTGAATTCTTATCTAGGGAGACAAAAAGATCTGTCCCTACCGTGTACTTTTGATCATAAGCACCTGAGTATGAGTACGTATTCTCTAAATGGATAAGCTTCCCTTTATATTTTCCGTTCATTATTTTAGCAATCATTTTCTGAGAATACACGGTATCTTTGTTATGGTTTAAATCAGCAGATTTGTTTTGTTCTACAACATTCGTCTTCACTACCTCAGCTATCGGTTTTTTATAAAGAGAATAATTGTGGTTTGTTAAAAAAAGCACGATACACAAACAGCAAATTCCTAGTATATATATAGAGATTTGCTTACGTGATGATTTGCTGGACTTTACTTTCAAAAAAAGATTCCTTATATGCTGAGGAGACATAACATACTTTCCTTTCTGGTTATCATTTGAATGCAGAGCTTTTGAACATGAAGAGACTGCAAAGAGATCTAAATTCCTTTGCAGTCTTTTCGTTCGTTTATTTTGAGCGTCATACAGTAAGACATACTGTAGGTATAAAAGATACTAAAACCTACCGTTTTTTCATTCCGTACTGTATCAGAGAAAAATGAAATTATGGTGAAAACATAGAACAATTTATCTACTTCACTAGGTTTTTATGACTATCTTATATAATCATAGGAATATAAAAACAAATAAAAAATTACCTGCGCTATAATAAATTGACTTTATAGCTACTGATTAGTTATAAAACTCATGAAAAGCGACAAATAGTTGCTAAAACAAGGAGGTTATTTCATGTTAACGAAAAAAACACTTGTCATGCTTTCGACTCTCACGCTTGTAACAACATGCGTAACATTCAGCACTCCAACTACTGGAGCAGCTGCTAAAGATACCTACTCACAAAAAATTGAAGCTAAAGCAGAAACAAGACCTACACTTCGTAAAGGTTCTAACTCTAGCTATGTAAGAGACTTGCAGCAAAGCTTAAAAGATGTGAAGTATAGCTTATCAGTCGATGGCGTTTTCGGTATGCAAACACAAAATGCAGTAAAAGAATTTCAAATCGATCACAACTTGTCTCCAGATGGTATTGTTGGCCCCTTAACATGGGCAGCTCTAGATGAAAACAAGATAGAAAGAAAGCAATTCTCTGTCAGTACAGCTATTACATTCGGTAAAAAAGAATTGGGTGACAACATTGTCTTCAGTACAGACGACCGCTTGCGAAAAGATAGCAACGATAAAGCTTACTATAGATTTTTAGCAAAAAATAAAGACTGGATGGACCAAGGGGGATCAGGTACCATTGGGTGGTATCATATCTATAAAAATGGAGATGTGATTGAAGGATCCAATTGAATCTATTTACAAATAACGGTTGGAAAGAGGCTCCTTCTTTTCAACAAGAAGGAGCTTCTACGCTGTTCACACTAATTTCTGTCTCTTCACATGTTAAAATAAAGAAAATAAGCCTACATAATCCCTCTTTTGAGTGATTTACTATCCGTCTTATAAAATACTATAATTTAAAAGAATCGTTCCGTAGGTATTTTACTTGAACAAGAACAGCTGCTTCTCCCCGCAGCTGTTCTTGTTCTTTTTTTAGTAAAAATAAAAAAACAGCATGCTAAATATTATGCACGCTGCTTTTCGCGTTTGCAAGACTACTCTGCAGGTCGAGGTCCTGCTTCGCTCCCCGAGCTCTCGACCGTTAGTATTGGTCGAACCGTAACATCTTCATTTACACGAATTTGGCAAGATAAGCGTAAATGATCTTCAATTGAATTTTCTGAGTATGCATTTTTCTCTGCGTTTGTTAAATCACAATATTCACCTTCGAGCACTTCTACCCTACAAGTCGTGCATTTAGCTTTCCCGCCGCACCGATGAAGAATATTTATACCGTTGTCTTCGAGTGCCAAGACAAGCTTTTTTCCTTTTGCTACTTCAAAACTTCCGTATCCTAAAACGGTTACTCTTGGCATGTATCTCCCTCTTTCCATATATTATATACAAGCGATTTAAATTACACTATATGCACATTTTTCTTATTGAATGCCTGTAATTAGTGACAACCCCTTCTTTCTAATGGTGGCCACTTCTGTATGTACGTTACAGACCTCTTTTACACGTCTAAATCCAATTAAGAAGACCATCGTTTTGTAATACGGCAACTAAAACTACAATCCCAAGTATAATAACAGGTATCAGTGCTTTTAAAATTTGATACTTAGATAGTTCTACGCGTTGAGGCTCCTTTAACAAATCACTTTGATTTAACTCAGTATTGTGTTCACTTTCTTTATGATTCATGTTCCTCTGCCTTTCTATTTTTTATAGTGTAGTTCATATCTACTTCTGCTGAAATAACAGAAATAGACACAGAATTTCTTTATAAAAACCATCTTAACCTTTTTAAGAACATGCTATACTAACAATTCTATTTTAAAATACATCCCTATCATATGTTTCAGAAAAACAAATTCACCTTATTTCCTTCTTTAGCAGCGTATCAACTCGGAAGGCTAGGCTTTTCCACATCACTAAACGCATAAGCAAGGTCGTTATTTATAATCAAAAATAAATCCCATGACTAGTCACGGGATTTTACTTTGTATGTTGGGTTTTCGGAATCTTAATTTGTTTAATATCGCCTAACACATAAATATAAAAAATTAAGCCTAGCAATAATACAATTCCCGCTACAATAAAGCTTAGATCAAAAGAACCTGTCTTATCCAAAAGATATCCTGTTAAAGCTGTAGCTATAATTCCTCCAAACAAATTATTAGCTAAATTAACAATAGAACTGAGAAGAGAAATAGAGCCTGCAGGCGCAATTTCTGCAGAAATAGACCAGCCGATTGGTGCGGTTGCAGATATACCTGCCAGTCCAATCGAGATACAAATCATCGCTACGACGACACTGTGGGTGAAAATAGAGCCTAAAAAAACAAACCCTAAGCATAATCCTACGACAATGATTGTTCGATATACTTTTTGACTGTCATACCCTTTTTTTATGAGGTAATCAACAAGCCACCCGCCAACTAAAATGCCAGCAAATGTAGCAATTAGCCAAGGTACTGCCGTAAGCAGACCCGATGACATGATATCCATACCGTATTTTTCTTTTAAAAAAGTTGGTAGCCACGTTAACAGTAAGTTAAACGTATATCCATAGCCTGTAAATCCAATCATTAGCCCCCAGACTTTTCGATTTGTAAATAATATTTTTAAGGTATGTAAAAATTTTGATGTTTGCTCATCGTTCGCACTTAGATTATTTTCTTGGATATACTTCAACTCATCATCTGATATGCGTCTATGATTTTCTGGTTTTTCGTAATAAAACCAAAACAGTAGCGTAAACAGTACGTTTATAATTCCAATGGATAAAAACGCTGTGCGCCAATCAAATTTTGTAATGAGAAACGCTACAAGAGGCGCACCAATTACATTTGAAAATTTGGCAGCTGAATCAAACAAAGAATTTGGTAAGCTTCTTTCGTTTGGAGGAAACCATAGCGACGTAGCTTTTGACGCTGCGGGAAAAGCCGAAGCGCTCATTATCCCTATTAAAAATCGGACGATATAGAGAAGAAGTTTTCCTTGCAAAAAAGCCATCGACATCGTTAATAAACTCCAAATTACCATACCGACTCTTGTCACCCATGCTACTCCGAACCGATCAAGCAAGCTTCCGGCAGGTATTTGCATGATCGTATAAGAATATGTATAAATAGAAAAAACAATTCCGAGTTCTGTTCCGGTTAAGTGAAATGCATCTTGTATTGCAGGAGCGGCTACCGACACCGCTACACGATCAAAATAATTTAAAATAATCATACTGCTTAACAAAGATGAAATGAACCATCGTGTGCGTCCTATTCGCTTTACTGTATATTCACTCATAGCTAGCTCCTTTCATCAGTAGTTTGTTCATTTTATTACCGCAGCATTCTACTTAATACCACAACTCTTTTTGAAAGAAACATGAGCTTTCTTCATACATCGTGCAAAAAATTCATTATTATCAAACATAAAAACAAGAAGCAAACAAAAAGCCTACGAATCAATCTATTCGTAAGCTTTTTTCGCTAACAGTCTATTTTGTTGAAAGTTCACTTTCGGTTACCCACTTGTGATTTTTCACTTTTTCTCCGCCTGTAGTCGGTGTGTAATCTACCATATATACCGTTGTTTTTTCGGCTGAATCAATCGTTGCTTTTGCTCCGTTCATACCTTTCATGTGATCTGCTTCAAGCGTCACTTCGCTACCTGGCTTTAAAGGCTCATTACCCGCACCTTTTATTTCTTCTTGAATAACCCACTTATGATTTTCCACTTTTTCTCCGCCAGTCTTTGGCGTATACGAAACGGTATAGACGGTAGTGTCGTAAGCACTGGCAATCGTTGCCTCAGCCCCGTTCATGCCTTTCATATGATTAGCTTTTATAACAGCTTTATCTCCAACTTTATATGTTGGAGATAAAGCTTTCTTTAATCCTTTTGGAATCTCGCCAGAACTAGAGTGATTCATTTCTGAATGGTCATGCATAGATTCGTTCTTATCCGCTGAAGGCTTTTCATGACTAGAATCGTTTCCACATCCGCTTAGTCCAATAATGACAGATGCACCAAGAATAAATAGCTGTTTTTTCATAACAGTCCCTCTTTTCCACATTATAAATTTCTATTAAAGAACTCCTTAATCTATTGAAATGATAGATATCCTTTTCTTTATTGTAGCCAGACTTTGTGCAGATTTTGTGAAGATACGAGTAGTTTGGTAAAAAGAATTCCTTTGCCTAAAAAGGCCTGCGTATGAATCACTTACCACAAGGAGAAAGTATAAAAATAAAAGGAGGAAAGAAACATGCTAAAAATACGCTTTGCTCTGTCCTCACTCTTACTTACAGTTTGCTTGGTGACTGGAGTCCCCCTTGCTTCCGCACACCCGAAGCCTCCCTCTAGCGTACAAAAGATAGAAGTAACGTCCATTAAAATGAAAACGCTCAAAACTTTTATCGATGAACAGGATATGAACGCATTTACCGACAGTATAAAAAAGGCACAGCGCATGAAACTTCTCTTGGATGAAGAATCGGCTGGGAGCATTGATTGTAAAATGACCATCACCTATGAAGATGGTTCTAGCCGTCATTATTTCATCTGGATTATGGATGATGGACGCGATGTGTTAATTGCTCATCAAAAGCATCCCGAGGACCTCCACCTTATAGGATATGAATTAAACCAAAAAAATTCCTTACACCTAACAAAGCTGCTAAAGAATATTCTTTAGCAGCTTTGTTTTTTCATCAGCTCTAATACTTTCCACTTTATATTTCCCACACAGCATATACCGCTATTACTACAAGCACGTACAAAATAGCTGAGATGATCCACTTTTTCATACCTTATAGCCTCACTTTCTGCAAGCGCAGCGCATTTAATACAACAGATACAGAACTAAAAGCCATCGCGGCTCCAGCAACCCAGGGTGCTAACAGCCCAACAGCTGCAATTGGAATACCGAGCGTATTGTAGCCCATTGCCCAAAATAAGTTTTGCTTGATATTAGAGATTGTTTTTCTACTCATTTCAATCGCATCTGCAATGCTCATCAAGTCTCCTCGCATTAGCGTAATATCGGCGGCTTCCATCGCTACGTCCGTTCCTGTTCCGATGGCCATTCCAATATCAGCTAACGCTAGTGCAGGAGCGTCATTAATACCATCTCCTACCATTGCGACTTTTTTACCTTGCTGCTGAAGCTTTTTTACTTCTTCTGCTTTCCCTTCTGGTAACACTTCTGCTATAACGTGCTCAATACCCGCTTGCATTGCAATAGCCTGCGCTGTTTGACGATTATCTCCTGTAATCATCATCACTTCTAAGCCCATTTCTTTTAACCTAGAAACTGCTTCTTTAGAAGTCAGTTTAATGGTGTCTGCAACAGCAAGCATGCCGGCATATTCCCCGTCAACAGCAACAAGCATAGCCGTTTTTCCTTCCCGTTCTAAATTTGTCATTTCTTCTAAAGCTGTATCAACGTTCACTTTATGTTGGTTCATAAGCTTTCTTGTTCCTACTAACAGCTCTCGCTCTTGTACAGTTGCCCTTACCCCATAGCCTGGAATAGCTTCAAAAGATAACGGGTCTTGAATCTCTATACCTTTATTTTTTATACCTGCTACGAGGGCTTGAGCTAGAGGATGCTCCGATAAACGCTCAGCGGATGCAACTAACTGTAATAGCTCATTTTCTTTGTATCCTTGTGCAATACGTACATCGGTTAGCTCGGGGGTTCCATTTGTAACAGTTCCCGTTTTATCTAAAAGAATCGTAACGACTTTATGCGTTGCTTCTAAATGCTCGCCGCCTTTAAACAAAATACCAAATTCCGCGGCGCGGCCCGACCCGGCCATAATGGAAGTTGGAGTAGCTAAGCCTAACGCACATGGACACGCAATCACTAATACGGCAATAAGCTTTTCTAAAGCCGGTGCAAATTCGCCAGGCACAATCCAGATATACCAAACAAAGAAAGTGAGAAGAGCAATACCGACTACAATTGGCACGAATATACCTGAGATATAATCAGCTAATCGCTGAATAGGCGCTTTAGACCCTTGCGCTTCTTCTACTACTTTAATAATTTGTGCAAGCGCCGTCTCTCTTCCAACCTTCGTAGCTTTTATTTTTAGAAAACCATTTTTATTGAGTGTGGCTCCAATTACTTTATCTCCAATATTTTTATCTATCGGTACGCTTTCACCTGTCAGCATGGACTCATCTAAAGCTGATTGTCCTTCAATAATCTCTCCATCTACAGGTACTTTTTCACCGGGTTTAATAAAAATAACTTCGCCTTTTTGCACTTCTTCCACAGGAATTTCAACTTCCGCTCCGTCTCTTAATACAACGGCCGTTTTGGCTTGTAAATCCATCATCTTTTTAATTGCTTCTGAAGAACGGCCTTTGGCATTTGCTTCAAATAATTTCCCTAAAAGAATCAGCGTAATTAATATAGCACTCGTTTCATAGTAAAGCTGAGCTGTATGAGCAGATGACCCAAGCGATTTAAGAGAAGAGTATAGACTATAGAAATAAGCTGCGCTTGTGCCTAGCGCTACTAAAACATCCATATTGGCACTTTTGTTACGCAGGGCTTTAAATGCGCCTACATAAAATTGCTTCCCTACCACAAATTGAACAGGCGTAGCTAAAGCGAGCTGAACCCATGGATTCATTAGCATATGAGGTAAAGGAATAAATGACGTAAACGTAAAATGGCTAACCATTGCCCATAATAACGGTACGCTTAAAATAAAAGAAAACCAAAACTTGCCTTTTTGTTTGTTTATTTCTTTTTCTCGGTAGCTTTGCTCTTCTTCTTTTTCTTCCGACTTTAGCTTTGCTCCGTATCCAAGTTTTTCAACTCGCTGTGTTATATCCTGCGGAGCAATTTGAGAAGGGCTGTATTCAACAGAAGCCGTTTCTAAAGCAAGATTAACGGTTGCCTTTGTCACGCCTTCTAATTTGTTTAACCCTTTTTCAATTCGAGTTGAACAAGCGGCACACGTCATGCCCGTAATTGAAAATTCGGCTTTTTCACTTACAACTCCGTACCCAAGCTTTTCGATTTTTTCTTCAAAAGCCTGGGGACTTGTTTTAGACGGATCAAATATGATAGTGGATCTTTCTAAAGCCAAATTTACGCTTGCTTCTTTTACGCCTTCTATTTTTTTTAACCCTTTTTCAATTCGGTTTGAACACGCCGCACATGTCATACCCGTAATTTGCAAGGTGGCTTCTTTTTGTTTCTCACTCATTACGTTTCGCCTCCTGTTATATACCTATAAGGGGTATATTTTTTTCCTAAATCAAGCGTGCGAAGATATTCGCACGCGATGTGGTTTTATAATACGTCATAACCTTGGTCATCAATAGCTTCTTTAATAGCTTCAATCGTTACTTGACTCGGATCAAATGCAACTGTTACCTTTGCCTCTTCTAAGCTTACTTCAACGCTTTTAACGCCATTAAGTTCGCCTACGCCTCCTTCAACCGCTTTGACACAATGACCGCAAGACATTCCTTGTACTGATAATGTTACATTTTCCATTTCTAGCACTCCTTTATTTCATTAATCGTTTAATGGTTGTTAATAATTCATCTACTACTTCTTTATCACCATCTTGCACGCGTTCTACAATGCAATGCTTCAAGTGACCTTCAAGCAAAATTTTACTTACACTATTTAAAGCAGACTGCGCGGCTGCGATTTGAGTAATCACGTCGTCACAATACGTATCTTTTTCAATTAATCCTTTAATCCCTCGAATTTGACCTTCAATTCGATTTAATCGGCTTGTTAGATTTTTTTTAACTTCTGGAGAATGGTGACTTTTTCTTTCACTATTTATCGTACAACATTTTTCTTCACTATTCATGTGATTGGCTTCGACCATTTAACGTCCTCCCTTCATGGTTTCATGATACTATACCCCCCTACCCTATGTAAAGGAAAAAGATCACTTCTGCTTACTTTATCTTTTCACTAATTTCAATGGCTATGCTCATATCATTTTCAACCAACATCAACCCACTTATAGCCTATTCCCCATACGGTTTGCAAGTATTCGTCTACAGGAAAGCCCGCTTTTCTAAGCTTATCCCGAACGTTTCGCACATGAGAGTCAATGGTGCGATCTCCAATCTCGGTCTCATATCCCCACACTAACATAAGCAAGTCATCTCGGCTGAACACACGATTTAAATGCTGAAGAAGTAGCCCCACTAACTCAAACTCTTTGGGCGTTACTTGAATGTGCTGATTTTTATATTTTAATACGTGGTCTTCCTTGCTCCATACTAACCCTTTGTAGGTGATTTCGTTTTTTTCTTTTGATGAACGTCTAAGAACTGCACTAATACGTGCAACTAATTCTTCTTCACTAAACGGTTTAGTAATATAGTCGTCTGCCCCCATATTTAATCCTTTTACTACATCTAACGTTTGGCTGCGGGCTGTGAGCATAATGACCGGTAGATCAGACATTTTCCTTACTTCTTGACAAATCTCCCACCCATCTCGGCTTGGCATCATAATATCTAATAACATCAAATCTGCTTTGTTACCTTCACAAAGATAGTGTAGCGCGTCTGTGCCTGTTTCAAATTTTATACATGTAAATCCATTTGGTAGTAGATAAAGTTCTAGTAGATCTAGCATCCTTACTTCATCATCCACTAATAAAACGGTTGTCATCCTATTCATCCTCTCTTAATACAATCTCTACAGCTGTTCCTTTTCCTGTCTCACTTGTGATCGTTATTTCTCCTCCATGAGCTTCCACAATCTCTTTTACAATCGATAAGCCTAACCCGTATCCTCCGCTTTTTCTCGAGCGAGATTTTTCTACTCGATACAGCTTGTCAAATATATAAGGTAAATCTTTTTCTGGAATACCTATCCCTTGATCTTTAAGTGTTATTATTAATGATCTAGCTGATTTTTTTACAACTAAATCAATTTCGGTCCCTTCTTTTGAATATTTCATTGCATTATCAAGTAAATTGATAATTACTTGCTGAAATCTTTCAGGATCTATTGAGATGTAAAGGCCTTGCGAACAGCTTATATCCAACTCCATCTCCTTTTCTTTTAAAGCTAAATTAAAATGCGCACATATGGTGTGCAAATATGTAGCTAGTTCTACTTTTTGTTTTTGGATAAAAAATGTATGCTGATCGAGCTGCGCCAGCTGAAACAAATCTTTGACTAACTGTGAAATTCTTTCCGCTTCTTCCTCCACAATAGCAAGATATTTATCACGTTCTTCCGGTCGATTAGAAGGTCGTCTTGCTACGTCCGCATAGCCTTTTAAATACATCAAAGGCGTTTGAAGTTCATGTGAAATGCTGCTTAAAAATTCATTTCGCTCTTTTCGTAACCGCTGCAGCTCGTTAGCTAGCGATTGAATGGACATTCCTAATTGGCCTAGTTCATCTCTTGAATGAGCACCAAGTTTCACAGACAAATCTCCTTGACTCAGCTTCTCTGTTGCTTTTTTCATCTTGATTAAAGGAGCGGTTATAAATTTAGACAGGGCAAAAATAGTTACAATTGAAAATAAAATGGAAACAGCTCCTGCCACGTAAAAATGATGCTGAAGCCTCGCGATCATTTCATGAATATCATTTGTGTTTTTGAACATATAAACCGTTCCAAACTGCTGATGACCTTTTTTAATAGGTGATGCGGTGGCGATATAAGGTTTGCTTTTCCAGTCGCCTTGCATAATTTCACCTTTATATGTAAGAGACTTTCCTTTCCATTCTTCTACTGCTTTTCTTGCACCTCGAATTAAAGGCCTAGACGAACTAATAATTTTTCCAGATTTATCTGTTATGACAACATCAGTTTCTGCTTCGGATTCCATCAGTGCAACATGGCTAAGCGTAGCTGAATCATGATGCTTTTCCAATACTTCCCGGTGACTGTTTCCTCTTAGACGTAGGCTTTGTAGTTCTTCTGAAATTCTAGTGTTAGCAAGACCGCTATATAAGTAAAAAAAGAGAGCGGCTTCAACTAGTAACATGAACATTAAAAACAAGAGTCCAAGCTTAATAGAAATTCTATTCATTTATTCACATCCCTTGCTTTCATTATAGAAATAATAATTGAAGAAACTGTGCAGAATAAAAATGCTTCACAAAATAATTGTCTTTATTCTATGAAAAATTTTCTGAGAAGAAGCTTCCTTTGTTGGTACAGCTGTACTCGATTGGTCAAATAAGCGTTATTCTCTGACATTTTACCATAGGTACACTGATACGTACGTACACAGAACGGCTTTTCAAAGAACAAGAAAGGGATGTTGAATGATCCCTATTGATACACGTAAAAACGAAGGTTCTTTTAACTATCTTTATTAAGCCAACCCTTCACTACTTCTTCAATTAAAGAAAGGTTAATCAGCAAAAGCTAATTAACCTCGTTAAATAGTATAATTTCATCCAGTTCTCTCAGCTGAACTGTCTCTTGTTACTTGCAAATTTCCGGAGCGTTTTAATTTGTTCCATCCTACTTTTGTTCCTTTTAATGCGGCTAAAACTGCCTTCCAGGCTACCCATAGTAATAAGTAGCGATAGACAATTCTTTGTATCACTAGAGCGATCAATGGTTTACTGCTTATTCGCTCTAATCTAAAAGCCACTAAACAAACAAGAAAATCAACAATGAAGTAGCAGCCGTATAGAAGAATCGAATGTTTAACATCTCCAGTACATAGCCTCAAAACAAATAAAAGGTCTAGAAATGGTGCAAATAAAGGAAAAATGAATTGAAACAGCAGCATATTAGGAAGAGCCATGAAGCCTAATGCTTTATGCTTGCGCCCTCCAAAAGCTCTTTTGTGCTTCCACAAGCATTGTAAAGTTCCAAAATTCCAGCGATGGCGCTGTTTGAGAAAATCTTTACGCTTTTCCGGTGCTTCTGTATACGCACTTGCTTTCTCTTCAATTGAAATTTTATAACCGCTGCGTAATATACGCAGAGACATGTCTGTATCTTCAGCTAATGTATCGGCCGTAAAATATCCTAATTCTTGAACAAGTTTTTTCCGCCATGCTCCTATTGCACCTGGGACAACCGTCACACAATTAAGCATGGAAAAAGCTCGTTTCTCTAAATTAAAACCTGACACATATTCAATATGCTGCCATGTTGTTAATAAATTACGGACATTTCCCACTTTAATGTTCCCCGACACCGCTCCTACTTTGTCATCGTCAAAGTGTCTCACCATAAGTGATATAGCTTCAGGTGAAATAATAGTATCGGCATCGATTGACACAATAATATCTCCTTGTGCTTTTTGGATACCCAAATTGATAGCCGCAGCCTTTCCTCCATTTTTTTTTCGAAGGAGGCGAAACTTGTCATTGTCTCTAAAAGCTTCAGTAACAGCCTTTGATGTACCATCTGTTGAACCATCATCAACCATAATAATCTCAAGATTTTGATATGAACTCTTTAATACCGATTTGATTGTCCTGTTTATGACATTCTCTTCGTTGTATGCAGCGATGACTACGGTGACTAAAGGCTGATATGAAGCATCAAACTGGAGTTTGTTAGCTTTTCTTTTATGTTTAAGAGCGAGATAAAATATAATAAGCAAACGCAGCGTAAATACAATTAATGTTCCATAAAACAAAACGAAAAAACCAGTATGTAACGCAGCAATATTCGCTAGAATCAATTTGATGTTTTGAATAATCGGATTCTCTGCTTTTAAAACGGCGGGCATTGTACTTTCCCTGCTTTTGTTCGTCAAATCCCCTGCTGTTACAAATGTATACCCTTGCGCCTGCAGCTTTTCAATGATTTGAGGCAGTGCTTCTACTGTTGCTTCTCGGTTTCCTCCTCCATCATGAAGTAAGATAATATCACCGTTCTCTGCTTGCTTCATCACACGGTTTACAATCTCTTTACTATTTTTAGCTTTCCAGTCACTCGAATCAATATCGTAGTTAACAGTTATATATCCCATCTTCGTCGTATCCGCCATTTTTTGAAATGAAGCTGGGTCATATACCGATTCATCATAACCATTGTAAGTGTTTTGATTATCTCCATACGGGGGACGATATAAAATAGATGAATGACCAGTTATACCTTGAATGACTCGTTCTGTTGCATTTACTTCATACTTTAGCTGATTTTTAGAAATATTGATTGTATTTGGATGGGAAAACGTATGATTTCCAATTTCATGACCATCTTCATATACTTCTTTAACAATATCTTGATGAAATACTGCATTTTCACCAATCATAAAGAAAGTAGCTTTGACATCGTAGGCTTTTAAAATTTTTAAAATTTCCTCTGTGTATTCAGGATCTGGCCCATCATCAAATGTCAAAACAATTTCTTTGTTAAATATTTTGCTTAGCCGCTCAATCTCAGGAGCTTGCGGCATTGCTGTGTACTCTTCCCCTGAAATAAATCCTTTCGAATCAAAAGCAAAACGTTTTTCCCCGGGAGAAGCCTCTGTTTTTGCATGAAGTATGCTTCCTTCTCCATAATTGTAAGCAACTTCGCCATTTTTAACAGTCTGAATCTCACTTACTTTATGTCCTTTTACTACATCCCATACAGATGGGTCTTCCGTTCCCAGCCTCCACAAAGCAACTCCTTTAGCACCGCTTGATGAAGCGGCTTTCCACTGGTTATAAAATGTCACGCTGTCCAAAAACCATAGCTCATGCGCACCCGTTGCATCTTTATAATTTACATACGGGGTTTTGCTTTTATTATCCCACTCCACATTCAAGTGGGCTTTTTGAGCCATTCGCATAACATCTTCAAATGATACAACCTCTCCGCCTTGCTTGCTCTTTTCATCCCAGTCATATCCGTAGTTTCCAAGACTAACAATCATCTTATCTTTTAATGATTTTGATAAATTGTTTTGATACCAAGAAAATGAAGCAACAGGACCCGGTCTTTGAAAGTGTTCATCGTACATCATTAAAATCATACAGTCATTATACTGTTCTAAACGGCTATAATCGAATACTTTATTAGCTGGAGGCACATCCATGGTTACCATTAACCCATCTTCATGGAAGGCTGTATAAAGTTTTTTCATAAAGTCCGTTAGTAAATCTCTGTCGCTGCTTTTGATATTTTCAAAATCTATATTTACCCCATCATATCCATTTTCTTTAATTTGATGATGTAAATTATGTATGAGTTTGGATTGTTCCTGAGGAGATTGCAGCAAGCGGTGAACCGTTTGCTCGTCCCATTTTCCATTTGACTCATTTGTCAGCAACGGTAAAATTTTTGTATCATGCTTTTTAGCAAAAACTCCGATATCTTTTTGAATACTGCTTTTTAATTCCAAGTTCGAATTTAATGAAAACCATTGAGGTACAAGAACATCAATTTGGTCAATATTATTTTTTAATGAACGTTCACTATTTTTATCCCAATTAACATAGAACGCATAAAAATCATCTTTGTTCACAATCCGTTTTTCTAAAAACTTTTTATGAGACTCATCTTCTGAAAAAGAAGAGAGCTGGCCGCTATCGTTATCAGATGGATAAATAGTGGAAAATTCATTCTTTTCTTCAGTCCCCCATGTTGGCAAAACCGGATTAAAGTGAAGGCTTAAGCCTGAAACAAAAGCTGAAAAAAGAGTAAAAATGATTACGAGTATAAATAGACTTATAATGATATGCCATCGCTTTAGAGAACTAGTCTCAAAAATGAATTTTTTCTTACTTTTGTCCGTGTGCGAACCAGTCGTCTTCTCACCTCGCCTGTTCTTTTTGTTGAATGGTGTTGTTTGCACATGCATACCTGCTTTCTATCCTTTTTAGCTATTATGTAAAGAAAAAAACGTTTCTACCGCTGTTTTTATATCCTCTATGTATTTTTATCACTTTCTCTACACTTTTTATTTTGTTAGTAGAAAAAAGAGTAGAGATCGCGTTGTTTTTGTAAAAAGTCATATACTCAAAAGAGCGAAAACTTTTATAACCCTGTGCATCTGACACTATAAGTTTTTCTGCAAACAAAAGGATAACAGAAGTAAATCAGGCGGTATATATGCTAATTTATCGAATTTAGAGATAACTTATGGAAGTGTAAGGCTTTACAACCATACCTCCTTCTAGGTCTTACCTCGTCTTATTAGTTATTTAGGCATGTATTTTTTCATTTTCTTAAAGCTTTCTGATAAAAGTGGTGTATTACAATTACATGAAGACCCCCTGCGTTTTCACCTTATTGAAATTTTCCAAGCAGCTAAATCACTAGACGATTTAAAGGCAACGCATATTAACTCATAATAAAAAGCATGTTCTCCTAGGAGAACATGCTTTTTATTTAACAATGATAACAGGACATTCTGCTGATTGAGCAACTTCGTGGCTTACGCTGCCTAAAAATGTTTCTTTAACGAAGCCCTTCCCTTGACTTCCTATTACAATGACGTCTTGGTGTTTGTCATGTGCATATTCAACAATTTTCTTCGAAGCTGTGCCTTCTAAACCGTATGTCTCATACGGAATACCTGATTGAGTTAAATGGTTGTGAGCTTCAGATAAAATGTCGCGATTTTCTTCTTCTATCAGCGCATCTAAGTCAACGCTAAAAACAGGCTGCTGCAAGTGAATTCTTTCCTTAATATGTACAATTGTCAGCTTATTAGCGTTTACGCTTTTAGCTAGTTCACTTGCATGTTTAAGAGCACGAATAGAAGGTGCCGAACCATCAAAGGCGACTAAGATTTTTTTATACATTTAAAGAACCCTCTCTCTTTTTGTTCTTTCTTGATGCATTACCACCTAGATGTTGTAGATGATAAAGCAAAAAATAATAAAGTAAGAGACTTCTTGATTTTTGCCTTATCATCCATACTATACTTTTACCACTTTCAGAAAAGCCAAAACATTTATCCGTTTTTTTCCATATAAAAAGCCTTTGCTCACTAAAAGCAAAGGCTGATTGTTTATGTTGGTAGATTAGTTAACAGACTTCTTTTAACTCTTCCGTTAAACGTAAAAAAGTTTCTTTATCTCTTTTTTCTAAAGACTGATCGATTTGCAGTAAAAGCTGCGCTTTTTTAAAGTCACGAAGAGATTTATTTAATACTAATTGAGCTGCTGTCGCATCTGATACTTTTACTTCTTCTCGTGTCATTTTGCGGGACGTATAGTTTTCCATTACAAGTCAACTCCTCATCCTTTTCGCTATTATATAAGAAATCATATAATTATTCAAATATTTTTTCTTATCTTTCATTTTAAATGTGACCCCCAAAAAATGAGATTGAGACATAACGAAATCAATCCAATCTAAAGACAAACAAATTGGACAAATTCTGGACTGCTTGTTACACCGCTGTTGATTTCCGTGCAAGACTTCGCTTTCCGCGGGCGGGCGATGAGCCTCCTCGCCGCTTACGCTCCTGCGGGGTCTCATTTGTTCCGCCTTTCCCGCAGGAGTCTTCGCCTTGCTCTCCAATCAACAGCTAAAAGCAACTAAACAGATGAAACCTACGTTCACCATAACAACAAAAAACGAACTAACAATCAATAATTTTGATTATTAGTTCGTTTTTCACTTTGACTAAAATACTTTTGTCCCAGCCTCTTGTTATCACAACCACTCTGGACGTGAAGAACCTTGAGGAACCAGCTGTTTGATGAGCGTACGCTTTGTCATAGATGCCCATTGATAAAATCCATAAAGATACGCGATCTAATGATACACGCACGCGGTAGCTGCCTCCTTCTTTTGCTCTTCTTTCTAGTGCCATTAAGGCACCAACTTCAAGCAACCAAGAAACTGCATAATCATTTACAACTACAATAGGAGGCAGCTTAGGATTTTCTGGTGATCCTTCTAGCGCCGTGGCTCCCGTTACACTTCCCGCTGTTTGATCAAACCTATTTCTTTTCGCCCAGTCTCCTTGCGTTCCGTGCAAATTAACGGTGCAATGAATGATTCCTGGTTTTAGTTCCGCACATTCTTCACCTGTCAAACCGTATCTTTCTAGAAATCCGTATCGACGGTTCGCAAAAAAGATATCGGCTCCTTTTAGAAGTTCAACCATTTTTTCTTTTCCTTCTTTTTCACCAATATCAAGCGTTGAAGAGCGCATACCGACATTAGACGTAGCGTAAATCGTATCGTGCTCCTAATCCGTTGGCTTCCAAATATTTAATACGTCCGCACCGTGTAAAGCGAGAGCTCTACCAAATCCTGCTCCTGCAATAACATGACCAAGTTCTAATGCTCGAATACCATCTAGCGGCGTTTTAGAATCTTTTGAAAAAGGAATCGGCTCACTTTCTCCAATCTTTTCAATTTCAATCAATGGAAGTTGCGCTACTTCTTCATACGTAGGCTCTTTCATAAATTCTTCAATTGTCCGAACAACAGGCATGATAACTCCTCGTTCCGCTGCGGCTTTTTCTAATTCTTCCGCATTCCATTCGCGAATTGCTTTTGCGACTGCATCAGGGTCTTCTATACAATTTAATAGCTTTAGCGTTTCATGTTTAGAGCGCGGATATGGATTCAGCGACATCACCCATTTGTCATCTTTTGTTTGATAAAAGCGAAAACCTAATGGGTTATACGGATCATTCGCTTTACTTGGCGCATATCCATTAAGTTTTTCCCATTTCTTATCGTAAAAAGGTGATAATCTTCGGATGGCTTTTCGCAAATCCATATGAATATCTTGTCCTTTTCCTCCGCGTACTCTCTAAATTTTTGAGACAGCTACTGATTTAGCAACTAGTGCAATAGCTGCTGCTGAAGCCAGACGCAGGGTACTAGGAACAATTGGATCTTCTCCGTAAAACGTAATATTTCCACCCCTGTCTTTTGCTGAAGGTATGCCTTCATTGAATTGAATCAAAACACCCAAATATAACCTCTACGTAAACGTTAATATTATCTTAAAATGAATGTATCATATATCACTTGTTCGAACAAATAATTTGTTTCATAGACAAACAAAAGCGCTTTATGTTGTTATACATAAAACGCTTTTATCCCACTTCATATTTTCTTTTTTGAATTACTTTTCAATTGGTTTTTTTAATGCATGTAAATTTTCTTCAGCAGAAAGCATGACCTGGTTCATAATATCTTCTGCATCTTTAATTGCTTGGTTATAAAAGTGGGGGCCGATATGCTCTTTAATAAACTCTAATACATTTTCCGCTGCAAATTCACTTAGTTCTTCATCTCGTTCGTTATAAAAGAACGTTTGAATTTCATTCAGCATTTTATCTTTATCTTCTTTTGAAAAATTAATAAACATAAATAAAAACTCCTCTTTACATTGATATCCGTCTACCTGACATCATAGCAAGAGGAGCCGAGAAAATGCAGTCTTTTTTTCTTATTGTTTTTGTGTACAATGGTTATGCTAATGTGAATTAGCTAGACACTCTCATAGCCGTTTTTTCTTTTGTACCGCTTGAACGCTTTTTCATATCCTGTAAAATCTCTAGGTATCTCTTTTCAGTCAATTCATATTTCGCGAGCGGAACAAGTGATAACAAGCAGAGAATGCCTGGAATCATCGTAAAGATTAAAGCAATCCAAATGAGTGTGCTGTGTGACTGAATTTGATTTGGGATATATCCTACTGCTGAAAGAATATACCCGCCTACTGCTCCGCCCATGGCTGAAGCAACTTTCGTTTTGAAGATATTCGTAGAGAACACCATTCCTTCTGCTCGGTTCCCCGTTTTCCATTCGCCGTATTCTACACAGTCAGCAAGCATAGATGTTTGAGCAATGTTGCTAACTCCACCACCGAAAGAAGCTAAAAAGCTTAAAATCATCACCGGCATAACGTGGAAACCAGTTACAAACATTGTGATAGTAGCCACAGCATTTAGCGCAATTCCCCATATCGCTGCACGTTTCTTTCCAAATTTATTTGAAATAAAAGGAGACGCAATCGCTCCCAAAATTTGTGCTGTGAAAAATAAGGTTAAATAAAGAGACGCGATATTTTCTGCATTTAAATTGTATTTAAAGTAGTAAATAGAAAACGTAGTGCGAATTGTTAAAATCGTTTCTACTAAAAGCATTGAGAAGACCAGATAGCGCAGCGGTTTATTTTGAATAAATAAGTTCCAAACTACTTTTGGCGTCTGCTTTTCTTGTCTTTTTACAGTATAGGTTTCTTTTACTCCTGAAAATGTAATAATCATTGTAATCATCAAGATACACGCATAAATAAGGCTAAGCATAAACCAATTTCCGAAATAATGAGCTAATGGAAGAGTTAATAAACTAGCAAATAAAGATCCTACTGCTGCAATAGTTCTAGGGAAAGCTACTACTTTATTTCGTTCTTTTACATCTTGTGTAATCGTTGCCGAAAGCGACCAATAGGGAATATCCATGATGGCAAAGCTTGTTCCCCACGCGATGTAGGTGATATAAGCATAAATTAATTTTCCTGTATGAGAAAGATCAGGACTAATAAAGCAAGCAACTGTAGCGACGGCTGCAAAAAATCCGCCTATTAAAAGATAAGGCCTAAACTTACCAAATCTCGTTTCTGTATTATCAACAATCATTCCAATAATAATGTCTGCAATTCCATCCCATATCCTAGCAATAAGAAATAAAGTTCCTACAGCTGCGGCATTTAATCCTACACTATCTGTATAAAAAATCATTAAATATGTACTTGTTAATGCATAAACAATATTGTTTCCAAAGCTCCCCATACCGTATGATAATACGGTTTTCAGAGAAACTTTTGACTGTACTCCCATGCTCATATAACTTGACTCCCTTCTCCTATAAAACGCTTTCATATCATTGGCAACTAGAATCTCATTACTTTATGAGATTCTAGTCTTCTGTTGCTACTACACGTTTTCTACAATACGACTTTCGTAAGGCTGCAGAACAATATCTCTAAACACTTTTACTTCTTGCGTATGATTCATTATGAAGTAGTAACTCTTCTCTCCAAGCTTTCGAGGATATACTTCAATTCCCTCTTCACTTTCTGTATGCTCAATATGCTGTTGTTTTACAATATCAAGCGCAATTTTTTCAAAAGTCTGTTCCTCAATTCCGCAGCCTACATAATAAGCCGTTCCGCGCCCAAACTGATTTCTCGTTACTGCCGCTTGATTATAAAATGGATCATCATACTCATACAGCACTTCAGCTGTTACAGGCGTGATAATATCTCTCCACACGGACGCAGTTGACTGTTCTCCTTCATACTGTCCGCTTCCTTTGATGGCTGCTTTTTGAGTAGAAGACAGTGCTTCCACTTCATGAATTTCAATCCCTGTTATCTCTTTTACGTATCCCGGCAGCGTCTGTTTAAAGTGAATGTTATTTTGTTTATCTTTAATACCGGTTCTAAAAGTAAAAATAATCACGCCACCGTTTTCTGTAAATTCAGTAAATCTTCCGCCTAGTTCTTCATCAATTATTTGCAAAGCGGGAACAACCAGTACTTTATAACTTGAAAAATCTCTTGTAGCAGGAATAACATCAATAGGTGTATTTAACTTATAAAACGGTGTATACCCTCTAAGAAGCTCTTGAATAAAGTCAAATCCTTCACTTTGCTGCTGAAAGCGCCATGACCATATATTTTCATAATCATATAAAACGGCCACATCCGATTTAATATCAGATTTCAGTACATGTTCGTAATTAACGATTTCACTAAATAACGACTGAACTTCTTTGTAACGTCTTCCATAGCAATATTGCTCAGCTCCTCTTGTCATGCCGCGCCAACGAAAATACAGCATGTCCGTGCATCCATGAGCAAACGCCTGATAAGACCACATCTTTGCCTGGTTAGGTCGCGGAAGATAACCAATTACATCATGACCTTGAGCGCCCATTAATTCCTCTACAATCCAGAAGCTTTTATGTAACAAACCTCTATTAAAATCATGCCCTAGTGCAATATGAGCCGGGGTAATCGGCTCTGTTTGACCGCCCCATACCGGATAATTGTCATAGGATACAAAGTCCATTACTTCTAGGTTTTCTTCGTGATCAAACCATTTATCAAAAAAGCCTCCTGATACGTTCGTTGTCACCAGTTGGTGATCACCTTTATATTTCCTGACAATTGCTGTTTGTTCGTGAGCATATCTGTTTAATGAAAAAGAGCGAAAGCGCGCCCAGTCCAGCTTTAACGAAGGGCTGTGTGTCTTAATTGTTTTTACAGACATAGGCACTTCAGTAAAGTCGTTATATGTTTGTCCCCAGAAAATAGTGCCATACTTTTCATTTAACTTATTAATATCTTCATATTTTCTTTCCAAAAACTGCTGAAACTCTTTATGACATTGTTCGCAGTAACACATATCACTGCCTTCATGGCCAAATTCATTGTCAACCTGCCATGCTACGATTGCTTCTTCTGAGCAGTAGCGCTTTACTAATTGCTCTGTAATCTGAGCACTATACTTCCGGTAAAGAGGAGAATTAAAACACTATTGACGTCTTCCTCCAAATGCTCTGATCGCCCCGTTTTCATCTTTTGATAAAACAGAAGGATGTTTCTTCGCAAGCCAAGCCGGAAAAGTTGCCGTAGGAGTACCAAACATAACATCAATATTCTGTTTTTTGAGCTTTTTGATAGCGCTATCAAAAAAAGAAAAATCATATTGTCCTTCTTTAGACTCCATAAGATGCCAAGCGAATTCTCCTATTCTCACCATATTTGATCCTAACTCTTTAATACCTTGAATATCTTCTTCCATCATATTCTCTGGCCAATGTTCAGGGTAATAATCGACACCGATGTACATTTTTCTCTACTCCTATCTATTTCTTTATTTCATTAAATGAATGATTGCTTCTAATTGTTAGGGTATACTCGGAAACGATAATCGAAAGCAAAAAAAAGAACATTTCCTTTCTTCATAACTAATTCTCTATTTAACTTTCAACTGAGATATTTTCAATGCTTTTAAAACGCTTACAAGTTTATTTTATGAACTTTATTCCAAATATTCAATGGTAAAAAAATAGAGAAAAACATCCTTTTTTTGCTCTTTATTAAAACAATAGATAAAACGCTTACAAAGACAAATGTTTTTATAATCCTTTCATGTACCTTCCATCGTAACTCCCATATCCACATTTAGGTAATAAATTGCTAATAAAATAATCGTTAAAAGTTATTTCTTTCACACATGTTATCTATCAATTAGTAAGAGCCATTTGACTCATCTATAAAATAGCAAAAATTATGTAGCGATTTTTTACCATTATCAACACACAAACATATCATTTATGTATATGTTTTGAAGTATTCGCATAAAAGAAATTGAGACATAACTAAATCAATTCAATCTAAAGACGAATAAATTAGATAAATGAGCTAGTATAAATTGCTTGTTACACCTTTGTTGATTTTCGTGCAAGACTTTGCTTTCCGCGGGCAGCCGATGAGTCTCCTCGTCGCTTACGCTCCTGCGGGGTCTCACCTAGTTCGCCTTTCCCGCAGAAGTCTTCGCCTTGCCCTCTAATCCGCAGCTAGAAGCAAATAACACATTAAGCCTACGTTCACCGTAACAACGAAAAAAGGCCGCACAATTAATCAATAATCTTGATTAATTGTGCGGATATTTCTTCGACTAAAATACTTTTGTCCCAGCCTCTTACTTGCAGATAATTATGAACACACCTTTTAATGGTTTGTATTCATACAGCTTCCATTTATACAAAACTCTTCAAACACAGGATTCTTTACATTCTCCATTAACAATGGTGTTGCAACGTGTTGGAAATTGGAATGACGAATCGTTAGGTTTGTGACAGGAGAACGTTCATAGGCTCGAATCCATACACCATATTTGCCTCCATTGCTTTGCAAATTTTCTATGTTGATATTACGAACGACCGGTGTAAAATTCCCGGTGTCTCCCTCTTCATAGTACATGTCTATTTGAATCACTTCGCTACCAACGCTTTTAACCGTATTATCGCTAAAATCGATATCTTCAATAGTACCGCCGCGAACTGAATTTGTTTTAATCCGCAGCGCCCGGTCTAGATTTGGGCTGTCCATGATATTATGCTGAGCAAATACGTTCCGAACGCTTCCTGATATTTCGCTGCCGATTACAACACCCCCGTGGCCATCTTTCATTTCATTTCCTTCAATAATAATATTTTCACTTGGTACGTTGATTCTTCTTCCGTCCGCATTGCGTCCCGACTTAATCGCAATACAATCATCTCCATTATCAAAGTAGGAATCTTTGATAAGCACATTTTTACTCGATTCAGGGTCTACTCCATCATTATTAGGACCATGACCTATAATTTTCAAATCATCGATTAAAATGTTCTCACTTAAGACCGGATTGATTTGCCACATTGGCGAATTTAAAATGGTTACGCCTTTTATCATGATATTCTTGCTGTGATAAGGCTGAATAAAACTAGGCCGCAAATAGTGCCCTTTGCCAAATACGCGATCTTTAACAGGTACTTTCTCTTCTGCCATTTCAAACAGCAAATCGCGATCTTGCTTTTGATTCGGTTCTCCTTCTTTCCATCCAAATTCCTGTTTTCCTTTCCATGGCCACCAATGTTCGTTATCACCCTGTCCATCTAACGTTCCTTCTCCTGTAATTGCAATATTTTTTTCGTTATAAGCATAGATAAGTGGTGAATAATTATATAGCTCCACACCTTCCCATCTTGTTAAAACAGCGGGTAAGTATTTGTCAGGATTTTGACTAAACTTAATCGTAGCTTTTTTCATTATATGAAGATTTACGTTGCTTTTTAAATAAATCGCACCGGTAACGTAAGTTCCTGGTGGAACAACAACGCGCCCTCCTCCTCCTTTATTAGCCGCTTCGATCGCTTTTTTAAAAGCCGTGGTTGAATCAGATTTCCCATCTCCTACTGCTCCGTACCGCTTAATATTAAACGTACGGTTTGGAAATGAGAGAGGCTGAATTTGTTCTTTAATTGCCGTTATTTTTTTACTTGTTGAAAGAACTTCTCCTTGTGCAGAGAAAGGTAAAACAATCATAAGAGTCATTACAAACAAAAAAAGCACATATTTTTTCACTAGCTTTTCCCCTCTCGTTCAACAATCTAGTAACCGCCTTATTTATAAAGTAACCCCTGTTTTAAAAATGGCCATTTCTTTAAAATCGTTTTTTTCGTTATTTACAAGCTCTCCACTAGAAACGCCGATCATATACTGAATAAAGCTTTCTAACGTAGCTTCTTCGTTCTCACCTTCAACCAGTACTCCACCATTAAAATCAATCCAGTGAGGCTTCTTGTTATAAAGAGCGGTGTTTGTAGAAATTTTTACAGTGGGCACAAACGTTCCAAACGGCGTGCCTCTTCCCGTTGTAAACAATACAATATGACACCCTGAAGCGGCCAAAGCAGTGGAGGCAACTAAATCATTTCCAGGAGCACTTAGTAAATTTAAACCGTTAATTTGTAAGCGATCTCCGTACTTTAAGACATCTACAACTGGGGCTGTTCCTGCTTTTTGAGTGCAGCCAAGTGATTTATCTTCTAACGTTGTAATGCCGCCTGCTTTATTGCCGGGAGAAGGATTTTCATATACCGGCTGGTTGTGATTGAGAAAGTATGTTTTAAAGTCATTAACCAGATTAACAATTTTATTAAATGTTTGTTCATCAACCGCTCTTTCCATTAGCAAGGTTTCCGCTCCAAACATTTCAGGCACTTCTGTTAAGACTGTTGTACCTCCTTGAGCAATAAGCCAATCGGAGAATTTGCCGAGCAGCGGATTTGCTGTAATACCTGATAATCCATCTGACCCCCCGCATTTGAGACCTACTTTTAGCCTAGAAATGTCAACATCCTCTCTTTTATCGTCTTTAGCAGCGTCGTAAATTTCTTTTAACAAGGCTACCCCTGCCTCAACTTCATCCTCGACATCTTGAGATTGTAAAAACTTCACTCTGCTTTCATCAATTGTACCTAACGCTTGTTTAAACTCTTCTAAGCTATTATTCTCACACCCAAGGCCTAATACTAATACTCCACCTGCATTTGGATGCTGTACCATTCTTGTGAGTATGGTTCTTGTATTAAGGTGATCATCACCGAGCTGAGAACATCCATAATTGTGCTTTAAAACGGTCACATGTTCAAAAGGTGAGAGATCCCCTATTTCTTTTTGAAACTGTTTGATGATTTGTTCAGCTATACCATTCACGCATCCTACTGTTGGAACAATCCAAAGCTCATTTCTAATTCCAACATTTCCATTTTTGCGGCGATATCCTTTAAACGTTAGCGATTGCTTTTTTTCTTTAGGAGCTGCTAACTCCTGGTGAAATTCATATTCGTTCATCCTATTTAAATTTGTTTTTGTGTTATGCGTATGCACCCATTCACCAGGTGAAATAGAATGAGTCGCATGCCCGATTGGAAAACCATATTTTATAATGTTATCACCGGCTGAAATGGGCGCAATAGCTATTTTGTGTCCCCGTTTCACTTCTTCTTTTAGAGAAACTTCCTTTCCGTTAACCATAAGATTCTCTTGTGCTAAAAAGTCTCGTAAAGCTACTGCTACATTATCTTCTTGATGAATACGAATTACTTCTTTCATATGCTTCACCTCTTACTGTTTAGTCGCGGATACATAAAGAATTTCTTTAATTGCCTGCTTCATTCCGGAAGTTTCAATGGCTATAACTCCTTTTGTTACGGTTTTTGTTAAGCCAAGAATCATATTCAAATCCTCTCCCCAATGCTGTTTATATCCCAGCACTTCTTTTACAATGTATGAAATACTTTCTTCAGTACCGTCATACGTATTCCAAAGCGACTCATACATCTCTAGAACTGCAGAGTCATCTGATAGCTCAAATTTTTCTCCTCCTCTTTTTCCTTTATAAAAAGAGATGAGAGCACTTAGAGAGAATGTAAGCAAGACAGGCAGCGCCCCTTGTTTTTCAACGTACTCTTTAAGCGTTGGGATATTTCGCGTTTTAAACTTTGTCATGCTGTTCAAAGAGATGTTCATTAATTCGTGGTGGATAAACGGATTTTGAAAGCGTTCTAATGCAGATTTAGCAAATGACAAAGACTCTTCCTCGGAAACTGGTAAACTAGGAATAATTTCCTTATAAAGACATTTTCGAATAAACGCCCCGATTACTTCATCTTCGACTGCTTCTCTTACCGTGTTTAATTCCGCTAAATACGCAACAGGCATCATAGCAGTATGAATACCGTTTAAAATTCTTACTTTCTGCAGCGCATAGGGCGCAATATCGTTTACAAATTTCACATGTAAACCAGCTTCCTCCGCCGGAAACTCTTCTTTCACCCACTCTGGCCCTTCAATAACCCATAAGTAAAAAGGTTCTGCGATAATAAAAAAATCATCTTCATAACTCAGTTCGGTGATTATATTTTCATCGCTTGGATACCCTGGCACAATTCGATCAACAAGCGTGCAGCAAAAAGCGTTTGCTTGGTGTACCCACTCAATAAACTTCTCTTCTAAATTCCATTTGTCGGCATAGCGTAATACCATTTTCTTTAACAAGTCCCCGTTTCGCTCCACTAACTCACACGGCAGGATAATAAGTCCCTTGGTTGGATCTCCTCGAAAAGCTTTAAACCGCTTATATAGAAATGCCGTGACTTTACCTGGAAAACTCGTTTGCGGAGCATGTTCCAAGCGATCTTCTTCTAAAAATGCGATGCCTGCCTCTGTTGTATTAGAAATGAGAAATCTTAGCTCTTCTTTCTCTGCTAATTGAATATACGCCTCATAGTCTTCGTATGGATTTAGACCTCGGCTAATGGATTCAATTACTTCGTGTTCTTTGACTGCTTTACCGCCTTGAAGCCCTTGGAGAGAAACCGTAAACAAACCGTCTTGCTTATTCAATTTACTTGCATTTCCCGTGATTCTTGGATTGACGGCTACTATACTGCCATTGAATTCAGTCTTTTTGTTCATTTGATGAATTTGCCAATCAGCAAACCCTCTTAGAAATACCCCTTCTCCAAACTGCAGAATTCTTTCCGGGTATATACGTGTGTCAACTTGCATCTGACGGTTTAACTTCATATTAGCATCTCCTTTTTTGCACACATTAACATTATTAATTATAAAGGGTTTAACCTAGTTTTTAATTAAAAATGTTAACGTTAACATTTTTGGGCCGGTTATACTAAATAACCGGCTACATAGATGAGCGTGACTTTACAGACTGGCGAACCATTAATTCAGTATTAATTAAAACTTTATTTTGCAGCACACTCTTGTCATCTTTATTCATTAGAGATAAAACCGCTTCTGCTCCTGTCATGCTGATTTTCTCGATTGGTCTTTTAATAGTTGTTAATGAAGGAGTGGTATATTTGGCTAATTCAATATCATCAAATCCAATAATCGAGATATCATGAGGTACGTGTAGCCCAGACTCGAATGCGGCATTCATAGCACCGATCGCCATATCATCATTCGAACAAAAAACAGCAGTAGGCGGTTGCTTCAAACTTAATAGTGCTTTCATGCCTTCATATCCGCTTTGCATATCGTAATTTCCTTGAATCATATACTCTTGTCGAATGGAAACATCATGATCAATTAATGAATTAAGAAATCCTTCCTTACGCTGCTGAGTTGATTTGAAGCCTTCTATTCCTTCTATAATGGCTATATGCCTGTGACCTAATTCAATCAAATATTCGCCGGCTTTGTAGGCTCCTTCTTTGTCATTTGACAAAATATTAATAATTGATGAATCGTCAACTTGGCGGTTGAGTACAATCAATGGGATACCTTTCTCTACTACGTTATATATAAATGTGTTATCACGATCGCTTTGACTCATTAAAATAATGGCATCAAAACGTTTATTATTGATGTACGTATAATCATCATAATCGTCAATGCCTCTTACAAATAAATTATACTGAACATCAATGACTTTACTTACCCCTCTAATACTATCTACTAAAAAACTTGGTGACGTACCATTTGCCATGCTCGTAAAAAACAATCCAATTGTATGAGATTTTTGAAGAACTAAATTTTTAGCATGATAATCAGGGATATAGTTAAGTGTATTTGCAATGTCTAAAATTTTCTTTTTTGTTTTTTCTTTAATAAGCGGACTATTGTTTAATGCACGTGAAACTGTTGTATGTGATACGTTTGCTAGTTTTGCAATATCCTTAATTGTAACACTCATTTCCTTTACCTTCCTTTAATGAATCAGTATCGATTTTTATTATAAGGATATCACAACTTAGTAGGAATAATAAGCAAATGGTGAATGTTATGAGAGTTTTGACTAAGACCTAGCATGAATATCTCGGACAATCTCCGCGTGCTTTTTATCTGTTAGCTTATACATAAAACCAATAATCACTGCAGCAATAGATAAAGCAATAGCAGGATATAGTAACAACAAACTTTTAATCCCCACTAATGTACCTGCCTTTTGTGCCACATTCGGGATATACCCAACTAGCCCTAAACCAATACCTGATAAAAAGCCAGATAACGACTGAGCGAGTTTTCGAGAAAAGTTGAACAGTGAATACGTTGTGCCTTCTTTTCTTTCACCTGTTTTCCATTCACCGTAATCAATAATATCTGATACAAACGCCCACGTAATTCCATTAGGAATGCTGATACCTATAAAAGCAATACTTGCTAAAATCGTAAAAATTACTACGTTAGAAGGCATAAAGAAATTTAGTGTGTCTGCTGCAATACTGATTCCTAAACCAATCATTGCTGCTTGCTTTTTTCCAAATCGGCTAACAAGCTTTGGCAGCATAATGACTCCTAAGAAGGATGAACCAATAATAATAAAGTTCATATATGCCATCAATTTAACATTTCCTAAATTATATTGTGCAAAGTAAATAAGCATAGCTGATTTAATATTGTAAGCTGAAATGGTAAATACCGTCATAAACACTAAAATTAAAAGAGGTTTATTGCTTACAAACGTTTTAAAAATAGACTGGACTGATAATTTTTCTTTTGGACTCTCTTTTACAACAATTCGCTCTTTGCAATTACGATAACACACATAAAAAGCAATGACTCCAATGATCGACATAATTCCCATGACAACGGGGTAACCGACTTTTTCATTTGGAAATAACAGAATGAGCGGTACTACAGCAATGCTTGTTACAAACAGTGCACCTAATGATCCTGTTTGACGAAAAGCAGCAAGAGACGTACGATCGGAAGTATTTTGAGTCATGGATGCGCCTAGTGATCCGTACGGAATATTTACGAATGAATAGCCAATTCCCCAAATCATATAAGAAGCGTAAGCATAAATTAATTTACCCGCTAGTGAAAGGTTTGGCGAAATAAACGTTAGCACCGTTAAAATGGCCAACACCATACTTCCGAATAATAAATACGGGCGGAATTTCCCTTTAGCTCCTATATTTTTACGGTAATCAATGGAGGAACCAACAATTGGGTCGCAAACTGCCGCAAATAACTTACTTACTAGAAAAATCCCACCCGCAGCAGCGGCAGGAATTCCTGCCACATCTGTAAAGAACTTCAATAAGTATAACTGCCCTAAATCAAACATGAAACCGTTACCAAAGTCACCCATACCATAAGATATTTTTTCTTTTACACTAAGGTTTTTCTCTTCTACCTTAATTTCAACCTTTCTTTCTGTTGCTACAACACTCATGGTAATCCCCCTTCTCCCCTTGCAATTCTTTCCACTATTTTGCCCCTTTATTTTTGCAGCGTGTAGGCTGGAAAGCTAAAGTAGTCTTTAGCATTTTCATAGCATATTCCCCTTACAATTTGCTCAAGCAACTGTTGGTCATTAGGTACTTCTCCTGCTTCTACCCACGTACCGATTAAACTGCATACTAATCGCCGGAAATATTCATGTCTTGTATATGAAAGAAAACTTCGAGAATCTGTCAACATACCGATAAACCGACTAAACAGCCCAACGTTTGATAACGCTTTCATTTGTTCCAGCATACCTTCTCTCTGATCATTAAACCACCATGCCGTACCAAGCTGCAGCTTGCCGGGAATTCCATCTCCTTGAAAGCTGCCAATTATACTTGCTAATACATAATTGTCTTTTGGATTTAACGAATATAAAATCGTCTTTGGTAAACTATTTTGTACGTCCATTCGATCAAGAAGCTGCACGAGAGGTTCTGCCACTTGTCCGTCATACATCGAGTCATACCCTGTATCCGGCCCTAACTGGCGAAACATTTTTGTGTTATTGTTTCTAAGAGCATGAAGATGAAATTGCATTGCCCAATCTAACTCATTATACAGCTTTCCTAAAAAGATTAACGTATATGACTTGTATTTACTTTCTTCTTCAGCACTTACGACTTCGCCTTTTAAGGCTTTTAAGAAAATCTGTGAAACTTCTTCTTTTGAAGTCTGGGTATATACTATTTTATTTAGTGCGTGATCAGATAAACGCCCCCCCATAGAATGGAAAAAACGAGCTCGACTTTCAAGAGCTTTTAACAAATCATCATAGGTGTGAATGGAGTGATGTGAACAACCTTGCAGCTTTGTAATCCAGCTCTTAAATCCTTCTTGGTTGATTTCAAGCCCTTTATCCGGACGAAAACTTGGGAGTACTTGAGTCTCAAAATTTTGTACATCTCTTAGTTTCATATGATACTCTAATGAATCTGTCGGGTCGTCGGTTGTACAAATAACTTTTACGTTAGAACGTGTAATAAGATCTCGTGCACCAAACTTACCACTGCTTAATTTCTCGTTTGCTTTTTCCCAAATAACCGGTGCCGTATGTTCATTTAGTATCTCATCGATATCAAAAAAACGTTTTAACTCTAGATGCGTCCAATGATATAACGGATTCCCAATTGTCATTGGAACTGTTTTAGCCCATGCGAGAAATTTTTCATAGTCACTTGCTGACCCTGTTATCTTTTCCTCTTCAATTCCGTTGGCTCGCATCAGTCTCCATTTATAGTGATCTCCATCTAGCCAAACGTTAGTTAACGTTTTAAACTGTTTATTCTCATAAATTTCCTGTGGATTTAAGTGGCAATGATAATCAATAATTGGCATATCTTTTGCGTAAGTATTATACAAATGTGCGGCTGTTTCATTTGTTAATAAAAAATTTTCATCCATAAACTTTTTCATTCCCATTCACTCCTCTACTTTTTTGTTAACGTTAACAAAATTATATAAACTAATAAATAATCTTATTTATAGATAACTATATTAATAAGTTGCAATCTTCACACTTGAAAAATGTTAACGTTAACATTTTACTTTATTTTATTACTTATTTCTAAATTTTACAACAATTTATCTTTATATTTTTCAATTTTTTCTGACGTACTGATTCTTCATGTTGAAAAATAGGGTTTGTTACACGATTCTATAAGAATTAAAGGAGATTTCTTTACATAAAGCTTATACAAGATTACTAAGACGAAGGGCTGTCTTTAATGCTATAATTAGCTTCGTATGCATAAGAGAGAAATATCACTACAAGCATTTAAATCATACATAACCGCTGCACCTTATTTTCGTATCATTTAAAATAAAGGAATTTTAAAGAGAAAAGTGAATAGTATAAACATGCACTTTATTTACTATCTCTTTTTAATTTATATATATTCATTGCTTTTAAAGGAGAGGATATCATGCCAGGAGCCACAAGCATGGTCGTAATCGGAATTACTGCCTTAATTGTATTTGGACCAAGTAAATTGCCGGACATAGGACGAGCATTTGGACATTCCCTGCGAGAATTTAAAAATGCAGCAGAAGGAATTATACAGGATGACGATAAACAAACTCCAGAGAATACTGCTAAAGATAAAGAGGAAAAATCATAATTTTTGTGTAAATGAAAGTTGTAAAGACTAAAAAAGCCCACTTTTCACGTGCAGTGGGTTTCTTTTTTGATGTATGATAGTAAAAAATAGTAAAGAAAGAGGGTAACTTTTTGTTTAAATCAAAACTGCATTTTTGGACATTAGAACTATTAATGATTGCTTTACTGATCTACATTTGTAAACATATTTCGTTTGTTTTTCTACCAATCGGTGTGTTTATCTCCACCTTGTTTTTTCCTATTCTTGTAGCTGGTTTTCTTTTCTTTTTATTCGAACCAATTGTGTCATTTCTCACAAGAAAAAAAGTGCCGAAAACACTGGCCATTTTACTATTGTACGTTGTTTTTATTGGCGTAATCGCCTCTATTGTGGGAGGTGTGGGACCTACTCTATCCAAACAATTAACTGATTTGGCTAAGAATATTCCTTCTTACATTGTAGAAACGAGAGAATACATAAATGACTTATCTAACTCAAGATGGTTTAACTGGCTCATTGAACAAAAATATGTGTCACTTGATCATATTGAAGAGTCACTTTTAAACTATGCGTCTACTTTACCTACGAATCTCACAAACAGTATTTCATCTGTTTTAAGCGTCGTAACAAATATTACACTTACGGTCGTAACCGTTCCTTTTATTCTTTTTTATATGCTGAAAGACAGCCACAAACTCCGTAAAAACACGTTACGTATGGTGCCTGTTTCTTACCAAAAAGAAACATTACGTACAATGAAAGAAACAACAAATACGCTAGCGACTTATATCCAAGGGCAAATGCTCGTTTGTTTGTTTGTGGGTATTAGTACATTTATTGGTTATCTTATCATTGGGTTGCCTTATGCATTAATACTCGCACTAATAGGAGCCCTTACTAATATCATTCCCTACGTCGGTCCTTTCATTGGCGTAGCCCCTGCTTTGATCGTAGGTTTATTATACTCTCCTACAAAAGCGATATTAGTGATTATAGTCGTCGTAATCGTTCAGCAGCTTGATGGGAATATTATTTCTCCGCTGGTAATTGGTAAGAAGTTAAACACTCACCCTTTAACGATTATTATCTTATTGCTTGTTGCGGGTAATATTGCAGGAATACTTGGAATGATTTTAGCGATTCCGGCCTATGCTGTAACAAAAACGATTGTGATAAATATCGTAAGAATGATTCAATTCAGAAACAAATCTATCAAGTTATAAAATGCAAAGGTAACATAAAGAAAGGACCTTCTCTTGAAGGTCCTTTCTTTATTCAATAGGTTTAGCACTGACAAACCATAAGATGATTTCCATCGGGATCTTTAAATGTAAACCAGTGATTGTGTGCAATTCCTGTCGTTAGCTCTACTTTTTTCTTTTTCATATATTCATAGGCTTGTTTAATATTATTTGTATTCAAATGAAAAGCTGGCGTTTTAAAAATCGTATCCTTTGAATAAGTTTTGCTATCTAATACAATCCCTGTTCCATTCATAGGGATAACATATAAATGATCATATAAAATTTCTCCGTCTGCTGGCAAACCTAGCATGTCACAATACCAATCTCGTGCTTTTTTTATGTCATTTACAGGAATGAAAACGGTGCCTACTTCATTTAGTATAGGATTCATCTATGACCTCCGGAATGAATCTAGTAATTTCTACAAAGTATTCGCTTCCCCTCATTCATATCCTTCTAATTTTGAGGTACTTTCTATCAATGAACTGTAGATATTTTCTGACCAAATTTAGCTTACTAAAAAAGAAAATGAGAAAATCTCCCCCTTCGCCTGCTTTGCACGTGTATAATGAAAAATAGACTATAAATAGTAGCTGTCTTTTGTTTGAAGCATCGAACTTTAGTACATTACAATAAATTTAAAGCTACTATCTAACTAAGAATTAAAAATGACTAACTTAAGATTAAGGAGGTTAGATGTGTATGGATTATTCATCTTTACTCATACGCGAAGTCATTGATAGAGTATCTAAATTACGCCTCTTATCTGTTTATAATGAAAGTATAAACGGTGATTTAGAGAGCACCATTCTCCCTCTTTATCAGCAGCACTTTGAAAATAAAGATGTAAATGAAGCGTTGAGGATTTTAAAAAAAGACTTTCTCAATCGTACGAAACGCAGATGGTTAGATGCTGCTATACGTGACTATGACCAAAAAAAGCCTAAGAAAAATAAAGAGCTGATTGGAGAATACAAAGCGCTAACAGCTTATTATAAAACAAACGGAAAAGAACTCTTTTGCAAGCAGTTTGAAAACGTATCGTCTCCGGAAGAAGTAATTAATAAACGAATTGATATTCTACGCGAATGGAGCCAAGAAGATAGCTTTTTCTTAACTGATTATCCTTATATTCATCAAAAAACCAAAACGCAGCGAGAAAAAGCAATCCACACGGATATATCCATTATTATTGGGCTGACTATACTGGATCCAAGCTTCCAAAACGGAAATCATAGTATTATTGAAAGCCCTTTTTCAACTGTAGAGAACCCTTTTTTCTCTAACTCAAGAGCAAAGCTTCTCGTCGAGCAACCCCTATTAGAAAAAGAAGGAAAAGAATATTTTTTAAGTACTTATAACTCTGAAGACGGGACAGATTACGAATTGTTAATAGAAAAAGAATACGCTGAAGAAAATGGAAATAAAATTAGTGATTTAGATCGATTTGACTATAAAGTGTTTTTAGAGATCATGAGCCAACGCGACGAATTGTTCGCTACACAAAAAATCATTAACGTAAAAATTGGTGATCTTGTGAAAGCACTTTATAAAACAGACAGTAAGCGTAACTATCAGATGATAGAAGAACGAATTACGAAAATGAAGCACTACAGTATGACAAAAGTGCAGCATAATAAGAAAATTGCCTATGGTATTTTTGACTTTGTGGATATTACTACGATGCCAAATGGAACGCGAATTGCTGAAATTCACGTCAATGAAGTAATATACAGAGACTATATTCAACGCCAAACAGTGCGTATTTACAAAAATAAAGTAGAAAAATTAAGTTTAGACGCCGCTTATCATTTGCTATTTGTTATGCAGAAAGAGCGTCTCATTTGCTATGAAACAAAATCTTCATATAATGTCACAAGAGATTATTTGTATTTTTCGACAAGAGTCCGCTTTCGAAAAAGACGTAAAAAAGAAAACCTTGTTGAAATTGAAACAGCCTTAGATGAGCTAGTGGAACAAAAATTAGCTGTCCAATCTTATAAAAGAGTCGGCCAAGTATTTCAAATTACCTTTATTCCTGTGGGCGAAAGTGAAGTAAAAGACTTATTAGCCGGGGATTACGAATATGCTCCCCTTTCTATTTATCAAAACGTAACAAGTTCTATAGGCTAAAAAAGAATGCCCTTATAATCTCCATAAGGGCATTCTTTTTATCTATCTACCATTATTCGCTGCATTTTTTGCTCCACATTTCCGTGCAAAAGTGTTTTTTTGCTCCACATCTTTCCCTAAACATATTTTTCCCCTATTAATCTAGCAGCTAAACTTCACATTTCCTATCATTTTGTGAACTTTTTGTGTCTTAAAAAGGTGTTGCGTCTACTTTTTGCTCCAGATTCCCGTGCAAATGTGTCGCTTTTCCTTATATACTTTATTCATAATAAGTTTGGCTCCAATCTTCCGTGCAAATATGCCACTTTTACATAAATTTTCTTGTAGTAGCGAACCTTCTCCTTTGTTTTGTGCAATTTTTGCTCCACATCTCCGTGCAAAAGTGTTTTTTGCTCCAAGTTTCCGTGCAAACATGCCACTTTCTTAAAAAATCGCTATTTTTGCTGCAAATGTTCATTTATCTCCTGTTAAAATGTGAACTTTTTGTGTCTTTAAAAGGCATTTTTCTTTTTTTTTGCACCCATTTTCCGTGCAAATGTGTCACTTCCTCGCCTGAATCTCTAATTTTATCATTTTTGCTCCTATTATCCGTGCAAATATGTCATTTTTACATGAAAATTTTTTTGAATTTGTCGCATTTTGTTTATTTTGTTCGCCATCATACGACATTTCTCTTAAAAATGCCGTTTTATCAGCATTTATAAACTATACCGCTATTTTTGCTCCACATCTCCGTGCAAATATGTCACCGTGTAAATAGACGTCTCGTCCCTTGATATCACTGGTCTCTTTAAAAAATGCACCAATTTCCCGTGCAAATATGTCATTTTACAGCCTATATGACTGTGTCTATACTGTAAAAGACGACGTATATAGTTTTGGAAAGGAGGTAACTGTATGAGTACACAAAAGCTGTCACTAAAACGGCACACCCTTGTAGCAAACAAGCTGCTGATTGTCATGAGTGGGTTAAATAGAAATACTAAACGAGAAAACAGCTATTACTATGAAGAGCATTCATTTGGCCTAGCGAAAAACTTTGTAAGTATAAAGTGGACGGGTTCTCTGATTAAGCAAATTTTAGCTTACGTAGCTAAATGTAATAGCCAAGGTCATATTTCCATTATTTCTGAGCAAGAACTGGCTAATACCATCCAATGTTCCGTTCGGACCGTTCAAAATAATAATAGGCTTTTAGAAGAATATGAGATCATTCGCTGGGATCGTTTATGGGGAGACTATATTCAAATTTCTTTAAACAACTATTTAGAGGATTTTTTAGATTTACATATAAAAGAAGCTGCTGATGTTCAAAACATATCATATAATCCTGAAATACTTGATAAAGATCCCAATACATATACTTCAAAAGGTGGTTATACTTCTGTTTCAATGGAAGTGATTTATCAATTGCTGGCTATCAAGAACATTAACATGCTACGTCTGGCTTTACGTGCTTTGTATGTATATGAATCTGATGTAAACGTAAAGAAAGATTCAGAAGCACTTTTATCTTACACCGAAGTAAAGCACATTCTCCCGAAATATATTGGCTATAAAGCTGCTATTAAGGAAATGGCTAGTAAATTAAGCTCCATCTTCCGTATTGATGTATTAGAAAAAGATGATTGCGTCAAAACATTATTAGAAGAAAAGCAGCCAAGAAAATCGATTATTGAAAAAATCAAGGATGGTTTTATTTTAAGCTTTAATTTAACTGGTACTCATGATAGTAAAAAGCAAAAAGAAATCGAAAAAATCCGCGGAGAGCATGCATTTGCTCAGTTTAAGAATTTCTTTAAATCTTTTGGCCATTATTCAATTAAAAAAGAAGATATTCATTCTATTGTGCATGAGTTTGGCTTAGATATAATCGAAAAATCATTAACGTCTGTTCAGAGTTACTTACAACAAACTTACATAGAAGAAAGTATGGATGCATTTCGCCCTCTTGTGCATGAAATGGAGTCAAACTTTTTTACGTATATCCGAAAAATTGCCAACGGGTATTATCAGGCAAAAATTAACGCTCTATAATACTCTTTTTTGTTATGCTTTTTTTTACTTATTTCTATTCTATTTCCCTCACATTCTTTTTTTCTCTTTAACTTACTAAAATATAAAACAGCTCTCAGCTATAACAAGCCTTCTTAAATGATAATGATTTTCATTTTCGCGAAAAAAATCAACTAAATGAATAAAAAATAAAATAAATATAAGTTATTTTCCAAACTGCTGCGTAGAAAATATTACTATTTCACAAAAAACCAAAAATTTTTTGTGAAAATTCTTGTAGCTAACTGCAGTTTTTTTGATTCGTTAATTCCGTTTAAACTCAGTCAGCAGAAGGCTTTTACTAATCTAAGTTTTAACAATGTTTATAAGTTCTTTAATTTCTTTTTAATCTTTTATAAATGTATAGTAATTTCTCTAAAATAAAGGGCATCAAATAAATAGCGTTTTTTATATACGTAAACATTAAGCTAAAGTGATTACTAGTTTGGTAGACATAATATATAACGGACTAAAAAAGCACTTCTATAAAATAGAAATGCCCTTTCTTACTTTATGCATATGTATACTTTCATAAAAAAACACACAAAACAAATTCTTTACATCTGCTTTGTGTGTTTTTTTTTACTTATTAGGATTATATTGTTTAAGAACTTTATCGCGTACATATTTTAGATGATGATACATTTTCTTGAATGCATCATCGGGATCATGATTTGCTAATGCATTATAAATAGCAGTATGATGTTCTACAGTAAGTTCAGGTTCTCTAAAAGTAATTTCACTATCTGTTTTTTCATGAGTGAAGAGCAGAGAATTAATCATTCCTTCTACCACTGGATTATCAGCACTAACAGCAATAACTCGATGGAACTCCTTATCCGCTGCACCGTAGTTGTTATCTGTGCTCTTTTTTATTTCCTCAATCGTTTCCTTTAACTGTCTTAATTGATCATCGTTTATTTTTTCAGCCGCCATGGTTACTAGGCCTAGTTCGAGTGCCATCCGCGCTTCTACTACTGCAGGTAAATTATCCATTGATAACGCTAGCATAACTGAAAAAGGATGCGCTCCTATTTTGTTATTAAAATATGTACCTCCTCGGGTTTTTCGTGTAATTACACCAAGTACTTCTAATGCACTTAAAGCTTCTCTCAATACAGGGCGACTTACATTCAGTACGTCTAATAACTCCATTTCAGTTGGCAGTTTATCTCCTGGCTTTAATTGCCCGCTGACCAATAACTGAATAATACGGTCGACTACTTGTTTTGCCAGCGTATTACGATTAACGGATTCAAATGACACTTTTTTAGTCGAACCACTCATCTCCATCCCCCCTTTTCTGAATATTGTTTATTTGTAAGACTAATTATATCATATAGAATTGCTTTATGTATTACTAATCCCTACTTCTTAACTATTCTTGTCTCTTATCTACACAGGGATATGTATTAAACTGCTCATTATTATAAAACAGAAGCTCGAACAAAGGCGTAGAGATGTTCGAGCTAAAAGCATACTATAATTACTTAGAAAAAATTATTTTTTAACGTACTAAACAAGGACGTTTATTATCAAAGCTTCAATTTTTCATTAAATACTGCATAGCTTTTGAATCATCACGTGCTCCTAATTGCATCTTTTTATATAACTGATGCGCTTGTGCAATTTGTTCTAAATCTAACTCTATGCCAAGTCCTGGCTTTTTAGGCACTGTTACTATTCCTCCCTCAATTTTAAAAGGATCTTTTGTCAATCGCTGACCATCTTGCCAAATCCAATGAGTATCAATAGCAGTTATTTTACCAGGAGCGGCAGCAGCCACATGAGTGAACATGGCCAGTGAAATGTCAAAATGATTATTTGAATGTGATCCCCATGTAAGGCCCCATTCGTGACACATTTGAGCGACACGAACTGAACCTTGCATCGTGTCCAAAAATGTGGATCTGCTAGAGGAATATCCACAGCGTTCAACTGAATAGCATGCCCCATTTGACGCCAATCTGTAGCAATCATATTCGTAGCAGTCGGCAGCCCAGTTGCTCTTCGAAATTCAGCCATTGTTTCTCTTGCTGAATATCCATTTTCACTTCCGCAAGGTCCCATTCACGTGTCTTTGTTTAATCCTTCTCCAACGGTAATTTCTTTCGTTTTTGCTAATAGTTTTTGTTTGAATTTTTCATATACTTCCTGCTGAACAATTACCCGACTGGTCGCAGTACATTTTTGACCTGTTGAACGGAATGCCCCGCTGATTGTACCTTCTACTGCCAGATCTAAATCTGCATCTGCTGCTACAATTACCGGGTTCTTTCCCCCCATTTCTAACTGATATTTAGCTCCTCGAACGAAAGCCTGTTGACCGATTTGTTTGCCTACTCGATCGGATCCTGTAAATATAATAGCTGTTTCAGTAGCTGGCTTAATTATGACAGTGTTTCCATAAACAAGTGCTGGAGCTATTTTCCATAATATCCGCAGCTTTGTGAAGATACTGTCCGCGAGCTGTGTGTAATGTTCTTTGTCTACTGAAACGATAGGGGGCCTTACTGTATCTGTCATAGGTAAACCTATAATTTCCATCCCTGCTTTGATTAATGAAACAGCATATCCTTTTTTCTGCTTGCGAATATCGTTGATTGGAAGAATTACATTTTGATAGAGTTCACTTAGTAAATCTTGATCATGACTTAATAAAGCGTTGTAAAACATTCTTGATATGTGCGGGATATAGTTAGATATTGCTGATGAATAAGAATCAAATCCAATTGGAGCGTATACTGGCATCGTTACTTCGACCATCGGCATCCCGTTTAGCCAGCCTAATCGTTTTCCAAAAGACTGAGTTAATTCTATATTTAATTCCATATTTCCATATCCATCTTTTAACCCTACTAGTTGGTTTAATTCTGTGAGCTTTTCTAAAGTTGGCAACTGTAAAATGGCATTATCCCTTTGATAAACAATTGCATTCAAGCTTGTATGCTCAATGATTGCTTTTAGGTAGTTGTATAGGCCCACTTGTTCGCCTTCAATTAAGTATGGAGGTAAAATTAAATAACTATCTGCTTCTTTTTCCTCTGAAATACGAGCCCATTCTAAAGCTGTAGAAAGATTACCGCCTACACCTGTGTAAACAGGAACTTTTCGATTTACGACAGATATAGCTACTTCTAACATTGCTGTATATTCTTTTGTAGTTAATGATTGAAATTCTCCTGAACCGCAAGCAATGAAGATAGCCTCGAGCCCTTCGTCTAATAAAAATTGAATGTTTATTTCTAAAGCTTTTTCATCTAATTTTCCTTGGTTATTAAGGGGAGCAACGGGAAAACCTAAAATTCCTGTAGGTGCTTTTCTATTCGTAGTCATATACATATCCCTCTATAAATTTCCAGATAATTTTTACATTTCTATTGTAAGGCAAATTAAATTGTTTATTAATAGAATAAATGCTTTTAATTTTTAAATAAAGAATTTCAAAACAGCAACAAAAAAACACCTTTTTAGAGGTGTTTTTTCTATTTATACGTCTTTTTTATTTCAATTCCGTAGTTTCTCAACTTACGGTAAAGTGTGCTTCGATCAATTTCTAACAATTTAGCTGCTTGAGAGATATTGGAATGGCTTTCTGCTAAAGCGAGTAAAATTTGCTCTTTTTCAGATTGAAGATGATTGTTGGTTTCTGCTTCTTCGCTGGTGTCATTAATTTTAAAAACGTTTTCATTTAGCTGCTCTTTCATATCCTGCTCTGAAACTATATCATTTTTACTAATCACCACTAATCTTTCAATAAAATGCATTAATTCCCTTACATTTCCTCGCCATTCATAGGTAGTTAATTGTGAAAAAGCTTTTTCTGTAATTTCTACATTCTTCTTTTGATAAAGATTTGTATAATAAACTAAAAAATGCTGAGCAAGGTAACGAATATCATCTTTTCTTTTACGGAGGGGTGGAATATTTATCGTTAAGACCTTAAGCCTGTAAAGTAAATCTTCTCGAAATTGCCCTGTTTCTACCGCTTTTAATAAATTTTTGTTAGTTGCGGCAATAACTCTTACATCTACAGGAATGTATTTGTTATCACCTAAGCGCATCACCTGCTTTTCTTGTAAAATTCTAAGCAAACGGGATTGTCCATATGTATCCATCTCCGATATTTCATCCAAAAAAATCGTTCCTCGGTGCGCCATTTCAAACAGACCTTGCTTTCCTTTCTTTGTTGCCCCAGTAAAGGCCCCTTCTACATATCCAAATAACTCACTTTCCAGTAAATTAGGCGGAATGGCTGCACAATTAACAGCAACAAAAGGCCCGTTTTTTCGCAAGCTTTCTGCGTGAATACTCTGAGCAAATAATTCTTTCCCGGTGCCGGACTCACCAAAAATTAAAACGGTTGCATCTACAGAAGACACTGTCTGTCCAATTCGTTTGGATTCACAAATTTCTTTGGAATGCCCTAAAACATCAGAAAATGTGTAGCGTGTTTTAAATTTTCTAGACAGTACTTCTCCTCTAATTTTAGCTTCCATTTCTTGAACACTTGTAATATCTTGAAAAGTTATCATTGCTCCGATAATATCTTTCTCCACACTAATTGGAGCAATATTAAATATTAAACTCTTGTTTTTGAGCTTTTTGATTATACCTAAATGTTCTTTTCCTTGAAAACACTCTTTAATAGGCATAAAAGGCATAACAGTATCAATCTGCTTTCCTAGCACTTCTTGCCTTTTTAATTCTAGCAAGTGTTCAGCAGCATGATTAAATACTTCTACTTTTTTATCCCGATCAATACTAATAATTCCTTGTATAGAATAATCAATAAGGGCTTTAACTGTTTGGGCGCGCTCTTTTTCAATTTTCCTTCCTAAAGAAATTTTTTTAGCTTCTAAAAAAGCTGTTTGAACAGCAGAATTTCCAGATGAAATCGGAATTGCCTTAAACCCTTTTCTAAGTGATAAAGTAATTGTTTTCATTCCTCCAATAACAATATCTGTCTCAGCTGGAGAAAGTTTCTCAATACAGGCTGGAATATCTTCAACTGAATCAAGAGCATAAATAGAAAGGTTGATACCCAAAATATCTGCTAAAATTTCCACATCATTTTTCATATTCTGAAACGCTAGCATTGCCACTTTAGGATTCTCCAGATTTGTTGCCTTTTTGCTTTTATAAAATACGTGAGCTAAATCTTGTCCTGTAATTGGAATCTCGACTACAGGAATTCTGATTAAAGAATCAGTAATCAACCTGGCAGTTCCTCCTCGGCAAACAATAACATCACATCGGGATTCTAATTTATTGGCAAGTTTTACGGCGCGACTTAACCTTGCAAGATAGACTTCAACGTCTTCTTGTAATCCTAACTCTTGGATTACTTTTCTTCCTTGTAAAAATAGTTGCTTATCCGGAGCAATAAAGGCGATTTTTGACATGTCCGTTGCCTCCTAATTAGTTAGAATATTCTATTTATTATAACGCATAGGCACAACAATTGTTGCTTTAAATACAACAATTGTTGTATATTTCATCACTTCCACTTGGTAAAAAGCCTTTTTTATGTGGTACACCAATTGGCATGGTTATTGCAATAAATAACCATGAACATGTTTAGTAAAAAACTTAAAACAATTAGGGAGAGATGAATCATGTCTTTGCATATCAATCAAACAGAAAAACCCCTTTATATCAAAGTGAATGAAAAAGATAATGTTGCTACGATTGTAAACTCAAAAGGATTATCGAAAGGAACTGTGTTTCCATCTGGATTAGAACTAAAAGAATATATCCCTCAGGGGCATAAAGTTTCATTAAAAAACTTTAAGAAAGGCGACAAAATTATTCGCTATGGAGAAATTATTGGATTTGCTTCTTCGCCGATTTCTCAGGGGACGTGGGTGAAAGAATCATTGGTCAATCTACCTAATCCGCCTGTCTTAGAAGAGCTGCTTTTGGCAACTAAAGTCTCTGCCCCTTTATCTCCTTTAGAAGGATACACATTTGAAGGCTATAAAAATACAAATGGAAGTGTTGGAACAAAGAATATACTTGGGATTGCGACCAGTGTTCAATGTGTGGTAGGAGTACTTGATTATGTGGTTAAAAAAATTAAAACAGAGCTTCTTCCATCTTATCCAAATGTAGATGACGTAGTAGCTCTAACTCATAATTATGGCTGCGGAGTTGCCATTAATGCACCGGACGCCGTCATTCCGATTCGTACATTGCAAAACCTATCTACTCATCCAAATTTCGGAGGCGAAGTTTTAGTAGTGGGCTTGGGGTGTGAAAAGCTGCTTCCTGAACGTTTAAATCCACAAGAGGGTTCAGAAAATATAACACGTTTGCAGGACCAGGCGGGTTTTAAGCAAATGGTTGCTACGATTATGGAGATGGCAGAAGAAAAATTAATTAAACTAAATAGCCGGACGCGTGTAACCTGTCCTGTATCTGACTTAACGGTAGGTTTACAATGTGGAGGAAGCGATGCCTTTTCCGGTGTTACTGCCAATCCAGCAGTTGGGTATGCGGCAGATTTACTAGTAAGAGCAGGCGCTACTGTTTTATTTTCTGAAGTTACTGAAGTTCGAGATGCTATGCATTTGTTAACGCCACGAACAATTAGTGAAGAAGTCGGTCAATCTCTGATTAAAGAAATGAAGTGGTATGATCAATATTTAAAAAGAGGCGAAGCAGATAGAAGTGCAAATCCTTCACCTGGCAATAAAAAAGGCGGACTTGTAAACGTAGTAGAAAAAGCACTTGGTTCCATAGCTAAAGCCGGAACAACTCCAATTGTCGAAGTTTTGTCACCTGGAGAAAAACCGACTAAAAAAGGATTAATCTATGCAGCAACTCCGGCGAGTGATTTTGTGTGCGGAACATTACAGTTAGCTTCTGGAATGAACATGCATATTTTCACAACGGGGAGAGGAACTCCATATGGCTTGGCAATGGCCCCTGTTGTTAAAGTATCTACTAGAAGTTTATTAACTGAGCAATGGCATGATTTAATAGACTTAGATGCCGGAAGAATAGCACAAGGAGAAGCAACCATTGAGGAGGTTGGTTGGGAGCTCTTTCACTTAATTATAGAAATTGCAAGCGGAAATAAAAAAACGTGGAGTGATTATTGGGGATTGCATAATGACTTATGCCTGTTTAACCCTGCTCCGTTAACCTAACGAGATAACGAGAACCTGCACTATTTTTAAACAGGTTCTCGTCATTTTATGAAAAATTGCTTAACTAATTGGAGGTTAAATGATCTCTATCTACCACTTCTGATGGTGTTTCCATCCAGCTGGTTTCCATCATAATAGCTGCTGCATCATTTACAAAGCTTGAGACACTTTTCATTGATTTTCCGTGTAACAGCGCTAAATCATGCCTTCCATTTACAGCTACTGAATTTCCAAAAGCCATCATTTTCATTGAGAACATATTCATTTTGTGACATTCATCTTCAAACAGCTTTAGAGCGCCTAGGTTAACGTCTTCTTGTGTGAGTCCATAAGGAATCGGCACATTTTCTTTTGTGAAAATTTCTTTTACGTTACTTGGAAGTTCTTCCGTTAAGTCTTTTGCATGCTGTAATATTTTTTTATCGGGATCTTCAATGTGTTCAAGAAAGTAACTTAAAATATACGAAGACATGCTGTTGCCCATATAGGTTGCCCAAAGTTTTCCTGTTTCGGGTGCTGTTAATTTCTCTTTCAAATTTTTTTTGAACCTATTTTAATTGGTTTGATTGTTTCTATCTATAATCTCCTAGCTCGATTTGTTCTTAGGGTGGTTTTTTCTACCTTATCTATTTCTTAACTTTTAAGTATTTTAATCTAAAGTCGGACCTATTCGCTGCACTCAATTACTAGTTAGCTGGACTTCCTCCTTGTCTTCATTTTCGTCTATTCCCGCTTCTTCTATATTCCCAAAAGGTTGATCAGCCACGTTCACGAGCTCGCCGCCGCAAACGTGGCGAACAACGGTTACTAGCTCTGGAAAAGCGGGAAATTTGCCGTATAACGTTTTTAAAGGAAGTGCACCTTTACATATCTTACTATTATGTGGTTCATACCCTTTAAGCGTAGTAAGTAATAATTTTTCTCCCTTTTCAGTTAATTTGATGTAGGTGTTTCGTTTATCATTTTCTCTTTTTGATAAATGCAGGTATCCTTGATTTTCTAATTTTTTTGAAAAATTAAACGCTGTAGAGATATGCATAGCTCCTAAATTAGCTAACTCTGACATAGAAATTTCTCCCGTGTTACTGGCTAAACATAAAATATGATGCTCATTTACATTCAGACCATAAGGTTTCACCCATTGCTCCCAGTCATCTTCCGCAGCTCTCCAGATGGCTTTACTTACCTGCATTAATTTTAATCCAAACAATGATGCATCTTTCATTGTGTATTCACTTTCTTGTTTCGACATACTATCATTCCTTATTTGTAGGCTATTGTAAGTTAGTTTATTTTTTAAAGCGCGTAAAAATATTTTTATTTCATCTAATTTATCAGTATACCTACAAAATCAGACGAAAAAATACACGTGTAGTTTAATTAATCAGCTTTATTCCACAAGATCTCTGCAACGTTGAATAGGTCCCTATCGACTAAAAAGAGGTGCTTACCTTAATTTTATTAAAAAAAGTAATACGTATCTTTTTAATTACTAATAGATGATGCGGATTCTAAGTGAGCAAATGCTTGTTCTAAATCTGCAATCAGATCTTCCGTATCTTCAATTCCTACAGATATACGAACCAGTCCTTCAGATATTCCAAGGGCTTTACGCTCTTCAAGCGTACATTCTACGTGACTAGTCGTTCTTGCTGGTCCATAAATCGTTTCAACCGCTCCTAAATTACCGGCTTTATTTGCGTACGTTAACTTTGGAAGCAAAATTTTAATAGCTTCCATTTCTCCTTTTAAAACAAAGCTTAATATTCCGCCAAAGCCTTTCATTTGTTTTTTGGCAATATGATGATGAGGGTGTGTTTCTAATCCAGGATAATAGACGGCTTTAACAGATTCTTTCTTTTGAAGAAATTTAGCAATTTCTAAGGCGCTTTGTTCTTGTTGACGTATACGTAATTTTAAAGTCTTCATTCCTCTTAAAATAAGATATGCTGACATGGGATCCATGGTCGCTCCATTGATCTCACGGTAGTGATATACATGCTGCATTAATTCTTTAGAACCACATACTACGCCGCCTAAGGCATCCGCATGTCCACTTAAAAATTTTGTAGCACTATGGATGACAAGATCCACTCCTAATTGAAGAGGGTTTTGATTAATTGGTGTCGCAAACGTATTATCAATAATGACGACTGCCCCAACCGATTTTCCTGCTTTCGCTATTCTTTCAATATCAATAATTTTCATCGTAGGATTTGTAGGTGATTCTAAATATAGCACTTTACACCCTTTATTTACTTCCGCTTCAATTTCTTCATGGTTCCCCGTATTACATAAGGTTACATCAACTCCAATGTTAGGAAGGAACTCAGTGAAGATTTTATTGGTTCCTCCATATGTATCTTTTATCGATACGAGGCGGTCTCCTGGTTTCAAAAAAGTGTACAATGTACTGCTAATGGCCGCCATTCCTGAAGACAATGCGACCGCTTCTTCTGCTTCTTCAAGTATTCTTACTTTTTCTTCAAACGCTCTAACCGTGGGATTACTCATGCGATTATACGTATAGCCAGGTTTGTTTCCTAAAGCAACTTCTTGCCACTCATCTACGTCATCATAATTGTAAGCTACGCTGAAGACGACGGGAACTTGAGTGGCATTGTAAGCAAGCGATTCTTTTTCTCCTGCCCATACCGCTTTTGTTCCGTCTTGTGCATTTCTAAACTGTTTGTCTGTCATTTACTCATCACCTCTAGTTTTGTTAATTAGATAATGATTAAATTATATATTGTATACAATATACTGTATATAGTTCAGAATAGTACGATAATTAAATACACATACATTCTACATAAAATTTAAAAGCTTATATCTATTAAAGATATAAGCTCATTTTTTATTCAGCTTTCACCAAAATTTTTACCTGTTCTCTTTCTTTTAATAATGTCTCAAAACCTTCTTCAATCACATTTTCTAGCTTGATACGTTTTGTCACCAATTTATCAGCCGAAAAATATCCTTTTGCCATTAAACTAATAACCGCTGGAAATACATCGCGATAGCCAATAATACCTGTTACTGTACGCTCTTGTAAAACAATTGTTTGGGGATGAATGGACGCTTCTTTTTCAAATATACTAAGAATCATTGCCTCTCCGCCAGTTTTGGTAGAATTAATGGCTTGAGTTAAAACTAAGGGAACACCCGTAACTTCATAGGAAACGTCTACACCTCCGCCTGTACGCTTATGTACTTCTGCTACGGGATCATATTCTTGTGGGTTAATGACAATCGCCCCAAGTTCTTCAGCTTTCCTTCTGCGCTGCTCCGATAGTTCAATGGCATAAATTTCAGATGCACCCGATGCTTTTAACGCTTCAATCACTAACAAACCGATTGGCCCCGTCCCAAATACAGCGGCTTTATCCCCTACCTTCAACTTGCTTTGGCGCACAGCATGAAGAGCCACAGCTGAAGGCTCTACAAGAGCTCCTTGCTCGTAAGACACCGTTTCCGGTATTTTATGAATCATTTCTACTGGTATGGAGGCATACTCAGAAAAACCTCCGCCTCCTCCTGCAAGACCATAAAACCCCATTTTATTACAAAGATTATACTTTCCTTGTTTACAGCCTTCACACTCTCCGCATGCATAGATAGGTTCTACCACTACTCTGTCTCCGACTTTTACATTCGTAATACCTCCTCCGACTTCTACAACTTGTCCAGAAAACTCATGTCCCAGCACTACTGGTGCTTTATCTTTGCTTAATGGATGTGGTTCTTCTGTAGGAATAAAGATTGGTCCTGCCGTGTACTCATGCAAATCACTTCCGCAAATTCCACACCATTCTACTTTAATTTTCACTTTCCTTTGAGAGACGGTAGGTTCTGCAATATGTTCTAACCTCACATCTTTAACGCCATGCCATCTTAATGCTTTCATTCTACTCAGCTCCTATCCTTATTTAAAAATTTAAAACAGCTACGAACTCTCAGCTTACAAATTGAATTTTTTTAATCTGTTATAAAATGTACTTCTTGGTATATCTAACAGCTTAGCGGCAAGTGACACATTTCCCTGTGTTTTACGTAAAGCATCCATCATTAAGTCTTTTTGAACTTTTTCACGAAATGTGAGTACGGGTAAGGACGTAAAATCATTTTCTTCTATTTCTTGTGAGGTATCAGAGTGAGAGATGTTCTTCTGGCCACCAAGATTTAAAGAACTCAGATAATTCAATATCTTCTCTTCTTCTGCTTCTGTTTTAAGCGAGATCTTCAAGCGTTCAAGTACATTAAATAATTCTCGAATGTTTCCGGGCCACTGGTAATCTATCAATTTATCTACTAATTTCTTAGGGAAATTAATATTCCAAGCATTTTTTTGACAAAAGTAGCGTATCAGATGTGGAATATCCTCTTTCCTTTCTCGCAAAGCGGGAACATGTACAGGATACACGTGAAGTCGGTAATATAAATCTTCTCGAAACTTTCCTTCACTGACAAGCTGATGAAGATCTCGATGAGTAGCGGTAATAATTCGGATGTCTACCGGAATTTCCTGATTGCTTCCAACGGGCGTTACCTTGCGTTCTTGCAATACTCTTAACAAAGAAACTTGCATAGGATGAGGAAGCTCACCTATTTCGTCAAGAAAAATCGTACCATGATTAGCTTGCTCAAACTTTCCTCGATATCCCTGACGCCGTGCTCCTGTAAATGCTCCTTCCGCATACCCAAATAATTCACTTTCCATAAGTTCTTTCGGAATGGCACCGCAATTAAGAGCAATAAAAGGCCCGTTTTTACGCGAACTGTTTTCATGAATCGTTCGGGCTATCACTTCTTTTCCAGTACCTGTTTCCCCTAAAATATAAACTGTTGTATCTGTAGGCGCTGCATGCTTTATTTCTTCAAGTGTTCGCTGAAAGGAACGGCTTATGCCCGCTTCTCCTTTAAAACAAAATGATTGAGCAGGGATCTGCTTATTTGGTTGATTATGAGGTGCTTCTTCTGATAAATAAATAATCTTTCCTATAGAATTACCGTGTCTTTTTGAACATACAGGCACTTCCATGACTATACGAAACCCCTGTTGTACAATTGTATTTAACTGCATACCTGACCATTTAGGTATACATTCTCGAACGGTTTTACTTGCTCCTACAATTACTTCTTTGTAATTGCAAAGAAGCAAGAGCTGCTTGCTATCTACAAAATTCATAGAAGCATGAACCAACTCGATTTCGTCTTTGTGCATTCGAATGCTTATCTCCCGTTCAATGGTATACGCAATGGAGGTAACCATTCCAAGCATATAAGGGTGGGCTCTGTTTACAGGGCAAGAAATATTAATAACCCCAATTAAATTTCCGTCGTCATTTCGAACAGGTGCTGCCGAACAGCTCCATTGATGCGAAGCAATCGAATAATGTTCTGTCCCTGTTATCATAATTGGCTCTTCCGTTTGTAGAGCTGTACCGATTGCATTTGTTCCTACTTCTTTCTCTGTCCAGCAGGCGCCTTCCACAAAATTAATTTTCCTTGCTTCATTAAGTGTAAGTCTATTTCCTGTAATAGATAAAATATAGCCTTCTGGATCAATTAGTAGAGCAACCATTCCTAAATCCGCCGTTGATTGTTTTATTCTTTCTAAGTGCGGCAAAGCCGTATCAAGAAACAAAGAGTTCATTTGTTTTCGAGACTGAAAAGCTTCATTTCTTAAAATCGATCTGCCTTTATCTAGGTAAGGATTAACATCTGCGCTTTTACAACGATGCCATGATTTTATAATAATGTCGTTTAACCTTGAAGATTCAAGTGCCCCTTCGTTTACAAAACGTTTCCATGTGTTTAAAGAAAGTGTAGATTCCATTCTATACCTCTCCCCTATAAACTTGATTGAATATAGTAAATCAAGGCTTGTTAACATTATTATAAATCACAAAGAAAGCGTTATCATTATCAAAGATAAATTTTTAAACTCACCTTATGTAAAAATTAATAGAAAAACTAGACGAGGATGCGGGAAAAAACACCTATACCTCTTCCACAATTCCTTCCTCCTCTAGCTTATCTTTTTAAATCATTCATTTTTTACTTTGCATTTTTAAAAAGTTTAATAACTTAGGCACCTGTATAATTAGGAGTGAACGGCCTGACCCGTTGAATGCAAAAGAGCTTCATGAATCGCTTCGGATAATGTAGGATGAGCCGCGATAAAGTCTTCCATTACATCTGTGGTCAATTCTCCGTGCAGCATGACTGTTCCTTGTCCAATTAATTCTGTGGCATGTGAACCTATAATGGAAAGCCCGATAATTTCATTAAACTGTGGTTCTACTATTACTTTTACTTTTCCAACGGGCTCATTTGCAATCATCGCTTTGCCGTTTGCCATAAACGAAAATTCTCCAATACGAACATCGCCGTATTCTTGTCGGGCCTGTTTTTCTGTCATACCGACACTTGCAATTTCAGGGTGAGTATAGATGCAGCGTGGTACAGCTCGGTAATTCACGTTCTTATCTTTTCCACATGCGTGCAAAGCAGCAACTGTGCCTTCATGAAAGGCTACATGAGCAAGCTGAATTCCGCCAACTACGTCTCCACAAGCATAGATATTAGGTACATTCGTTTGCATATGCTCATTAACATCAATTCCTTGTTTTGAAAAATGTACGCCGATTTTTTCCAAACCTAAACCTAGCACTCTAGGTTTTCTTCCAATTGAAATTAATGCGTAGTCAACTTGCAGTTCATGTAGCTCTTCTTTATGTTTAAATAGAGCCGTTTTATATTCTGGCTGCATTTCTGTTAGCGAAGCGGATGTATAAATTGCTACTCCTTTTTTCTCTAACTCTTCTTGTAACGTAAATGCGATGTCGGCATCTTCACCAGGAAGCAGCTGGTCCGCAGCTTCCACAATCGTTACTTTTGCTCCCATTTGACTGTAAATGCTTGCAAATTCACATCCAATTACACCTCCTCCTACTATTAAAAGAGATGAAGGAATAGCAGGCAGCGACATGGCTTGTCCACTGTGAATGATCCACTTTCCATCAAAAGGAGCAAATGGCAGGCTAGCAGGTTCTGAACCCGAAGCGATAATAAACTGTTCAGCCTCTACCTCTTCTACCTGGTTTTCGTTTTGTACGGCTAGACGATGATTTGTCAAAAACGAAGCTTCACCTTTCATGACTTTAATTTTATTCTTTTTCATCAAATAGCCAATTCCCTGAACCAGTTTTTTAACAATGATTGTTTTATGATGCTGAACGCCATCCCAGTTAATTTTCACTTGTTCCAAAGGAAGAGTGATGCCGAATTGCTCAGCTTGCTTGATTTTCTCATAGGCTTCCGCGCTTGCTAATAATGACTTTGTTGGCATACAGCCCTCATTTAAACAGGTTCCACCTAAATCTTTTTGTTCGATTAACGTAACTTGTTTCCCTTGCCGGGCAGCGGTAATGGCCGCCACATATCCTGCAGGGCCGCCGCCAATGACAACTAAAGGTTTCACGGAATGCACCATCTTTCTATAAGAGTAGTAAAATAGGTTGTTCTAAGTATTGTTTGATGGTTCCAAGGAAATTGGCTGCAGGTGCTCCGTCCAGTACGCGATGATCAAACGTTAGGCTTAAAGGCAGCACACTCCTTCTTTGTAATTCATCTCCTTTATATATCGGTACATCTTCAGTAGCTCCAACACCAAGAATTCCTGTTTCAGGGGGATTTAATACAGGTGTAAAATACTCTACTCCGTAAGCACCTAGATTAGTAATAGTAAATGTTGAACCTTGCATTCTATCAGTGCCTAGTTGACCTTGCCGAGCATCGGCTGCTCGTGTTTTAATCTCTGCGGCTAATTCAACTAACGACATCTTTTCAGCATGTTGCATGACAGGAACAACTAATCCATTTTCTAAAGCTACGGCCATTCCAAGGTGAATATGGTGATAGAGGTGAATTTCGTTATCGATATAGGCACTGTTCATTTGTTTGTGTTCTTGAAGTGAAAGAACAACAGCCCGAGCAATAAAATCCGTTAGAGAGATTTTCACCTCATGGCGTTGTTGGATCACCTCTTTGATCTCTCGCTGAAGAGAAAGTAAATCCGTCACGTCAGCTTTCATATTGATCGTTAATTGGGCACTGTTTAATAAACTATTATGCATTCGACCTGCAATGACTTTCCTCATGCCCGCTACTGGAAGCGTTTCTTTTTTTATAGCGGGAGTATCTATTTCTGAGGGTGAATGACTCGCTTCCGAAGCTCTTTCCGTCAGCACTTTCTCTACATCTGCTTTTGTGATTCTTCCTTTTGGTCCTGTGCCTTTAATCGTTTCAATATTAATGTTTTCAGATTCTGCTATTTTCTTCGCAATTGGTGAAATGCGTACGGTTTCTTTGCTTTTTTTGGATGGAGCCGCATTTACAGGCGGCTCTTCTAAAGAGATAGTGGCTGCTACCTCGTTTTTAGGAGCTTGAAGCTCATTTGCTGAACGGCTCTGCTCAGTGAGCTGCTCGTTTGGATTTCCAACATAACAGATAATAGTTCCAGGAGGCACTCCTACATCTTCTCGCACAAGAATATCAAGAATTACACCGTCCTGCGGAGCTTCAATTTCCATTTCTATTTTTTCAGAATTAATGCTTGCAATCATATCTCCTTTTGAAACGGAGTCTCCAACTTTTTTGTTCCAAGTCGAAACGGTTCCTTCTTTCATTGCCATTCCTAATTTTGGCATTACAACCTCTGCAGCCATTTGCTTCCTCCTCCTTTATCTTTAGTTACACGCTTAGAAGCGATTTATCTCCTAGCAATTCCGATACAACTTCAATTACTTTTTGTGGTGTTGGCAGATAAATATCTTCTAATGGAGGTGAAAACGGTACAGGCGTATGTGGTGCTGTAATTCGTTTAATAGGTGCATCAAGCATATCAAATCCTTTATCTGCAACTAGCGCAGCAATATCCGTTGCTATGCTGCATCTTGGGTTGGCTTCATCAATGACAATTAATCGATTCGTTTTTTCTACAGAAGAAAGAATCGTCTCTTCATCAAAAGGTGATAAACTTCGCGGATCGACTACTTCTACGTCAATTCCTTTGTGAGATAGTTGATCTGCTGCCGTAAGCGCAGTATTTACTTGTTTTCCAATTGCTACAATCGTTAAATCCGTTCCTTCGCGTTTCACATCCGCTTTCCCTAACGGAATTGTATAGTAGCCTTCCGGAACCTCTCCTTTCATGTTATACAATGTTTTATCTTCAAAAAAGATAACAGGATCATTGTCTTCAATTGCTGCTAACAATAACCCTTTTGCATCGTAAGGATTAGAAGGCACCACTACTTTAATGCCAGGAATACTAGTGAACAAAGCGTACAAACTCTGAGAATGCTGAGCTGCAGCTCTAAATCCAGCTCCATGAGTCGTTCGAATCGTGACTGGCACTTCTGCTTTTCCTCCGAACATGTATCTGAATTTTGCGCCTTGATTCAGCACTTGGTCCAAGCAGCAGCCAATAAAGTCGTTAAACATTAATTCTGCAACCGGTCTTAACCCCGTGGCTGCAGCTCCCATTGCAGCTCCTATATAAGCTGCTTCTGAAATAGGCGTATCAAGAATTCTTTCCCGTCCAAATTCTTGCACAAGCCCCTTCGTAACTCCAAGGACCCCGCCCCACGCCTCATCATCTTGCAAGTGGTCAATTTCCGCTCCGCCAGCTACATCCTCTCCCAAAAGAATCACATTTTCATCTTTTCGCATCGCCAGTTTCATAGCTTCATTAATGGCTTCAGACATGCTTAATTTTCTAGTCATCTTCTTTTCCCCCTTTAATTAGTAAGATACATAAACATCTGTTAATAGTTCCGAAGCATCAGGATAATCGCTTGTTTCTGCTAGCTCAACTGCGCGTTTTACTGCTTTTTCTACATTACCATCAATATCTCTGAGCTCTTTTTCCGTTACTATTTGTTCTGAAAGCAAATAGTTTTCAAACAGAGCAATAGCATCTTTTTCCTGAAGATGTTCTTTCTTTTCATTTCCTAATTTGTACGTTTGTGCGTCGCCTTCGAAATGCCCGTAATTTCGGTATGTTACACATTCAATTAACGTTGGGCCTTCCCCTCTGCGAGCTCGTTGAATAGCTTCTGCAGCTGCTTTATAAACAGCCATCACGTCTTTTCCATCCACTCGTATGCCTGGAATGTTATAAGATGCGGCACGGTCTGCAATAGCGTTGCAGCTTGAAGCATAAGAAAACGGAGTTGCCTCTCCGTAGCCATTATTCTCAGCAACAAAAACAACCGGCAGTTTCCAAATGGCTGCTAAGTTAATTCCTTCATGAAACGTTCCTTCATTCCCAGCTCCGTCTCCAAAAAAACAAACGCTTACATCTTCTGTTTTTTTATACTTAGCTGTTAAAGCCGAACCGCATGCAAGCGGAAATCCTCCTCCTACAATTCCATTTGCTCCTAAAATTCCTTTATCTAAATCCGCGATATGCATGGATCCCCCTTTTCCCTTGCCTAACCCGGTTACCTTTCCGAAAAGTTCAGCCATCATTCCATCTAAGTCGCCACCTTTAGCGATACAATGGCCGTGTCCGCGATGAGTGCTCGTAATACTGTCGCTGTCGTTAAGATGAGCGCACATTCCAACCGCTACTGCTTCTTCACCTGCATACAAATGAACAAAACCAGGCAGTACTCCTTTTGCGAAAATTTGATGTACTTCATCTTCAAACTTTCGAATTTCTACCATTTTCTGATACATCCATCTGGCTTTATCTTTCGTGAGCTTTTCTGTTTTATTTTGAGCAGTTTTCATTATGGTGAGCCTCCTCATTTGATTTCTAGACTTCACTTAACTACTATTGCAAGTATCGTGCCAACATTAAAAACGCCTTAAACTAGCAATCTATTGTTTTATCTGATCTTATAAAATTAGACAAAATTGGACGCTATTCCAACTTTGTCTAACTTTGTCCAAACTTAGACAGACCAATAAACTAAATTTAAGGTACATAATAAGATTACGTGATGAAAACAACATTAAATAATCAACAAGAAACCTTTTACGTACATATGATATAATGCTGAAGGAATTATCTTATTTTTGAGGAATAATAAAGTTCTTAAAGGAGGTCTGTTAAAGCAAAGCGGATTTTATAAAAATTTCACCATAAAGTTGGATGTAAATTAAAAGATGAAAGATGAGGTGAAAACCTGGAAAACATCCAAAGTTCTCGTCACTAGATGACACATTGCCAGGTTACTGTTATGCACAATGCAATTCAACACATTACAAGTTTTCATGTATACGCAGCCATTATTATATTTATTATTACATATTTCCTGATTATGACCGAAAAGATCAACCGTGCTTCAGCAGCACTTTTAGGTGCTATATTGATGGTTCTGTTAGGAATTGTTGATTTTAATAAGGCCATTATGGAGCACATTCAGTGGGAAACGATTGTCCTTCTTATGGGTATGATGATTTTAGTCGGTATTACAAATAAGACCGGTGTATTTCAATACGCAGCCATCAAGTCTGCTAAAATCGCTAAAGGTGATCCAGTTCGGATTCTAATTATTTTATCGATTTTAACAGGCGTCGGATCAGCTTTTTTAGATAATGTAACAACCGTTTTATTAATTGTTCCCGTTACATTTTCCATTACTACTATTTTAAATATTAATCCTTTTCCGTTTCTTATATCAGAAGTGCTGTTTTCAAATATTGGAGGAACGGCAACTTTAATAGGAGACCCGCCTAATATCATGATTGGGGCAGCAAACCCTCATCTTGATTTTAATGCTTTTTTATTAAATTTAACTCCTGTGATACTTATTATCGGTGTTGTTACGCTAGGAATTCTCGTTCTTATCTATCGTAAGAAGTTAAAAGTAGAAGATAGTAAAAAGCAAGAGTTAATGAGTTTAAATGAAAAAGATTATATTCAAGATTCCGTTTTAATGAAAAAATCGTTAACTGTATTAGTATTAACTATTTTAGGCTTTACCCTGCATTCTGTTTTACATATTGATGCCGCTATGGTAGCCATTACAGGTGCTGCTGTATTATTGGTAATCGGATTAAGAAGTCATGATGAAGTAGAAAGTGCGTTTGATTCTGTTGAATGGACAACCATTATTTTCTTTGCAGGTTTGTTTATTCTTGTCGGAGGATTAATTGATGTAGGCATCATTAAAAAGCTGGCTGCTGGCGCGTTAAACGTTACAGATGGCAACATCGCACTGTCAGCCTATCTCATTTTGTGGATTAGTGGAATTGCCTCAGCTGTTATTGACAACATTCCTTTTGTTGCTACAATGATTCCACTTATTCAAGACATGGCTCACGGAATGGGAATGAGCCCTGATTCTGCTCAAATTAATGTATTATGGTGGTCACTGGCTCTAGGAGCATGTTTGGGTGGAAACGGTACGTTAATTGGAGCGTCTGCCAATGTGATTGTAGCTGGCATGGCTGTGAAAAAAGGACATAAATTTTCGTTTATGGACTTTTTAAAAATTGGAGCTCCAATCACTCTCGTATCTCTTCTGATTTCAACATTATATATCTTCCTTCGCTACCTTTTATTTTTGTAAGGAAAGAGAAATTGAAATCTACATGAACAGTAAAAAGACTTCTCGATTGAGAAGTCTTTTTACTGTAAATATATGTGCTCAAGTAGCCCAAACAAAGTTGATAATAAAAGCGACGCTAATGATATACATAATCCAGTGAATTTCCTTCGCTCTGCCTGCTAACAATTTAACGAATGTATAAGATAAAAACCCTAACGCTAAGCCTTCGCCGATACTAAACGTTAACGGCATCAAAATAATAGTACAAAACGCAGGAACAGCATCTGTTATCTCGTCTAAAGAAATGTTTTTTATTTCTGTTAACATGAGAGCTCCAACCATAATTAAAATAGGGGCCGTAGCAAAAGAAGGAATAATACTAATTAATGGAGTAAATAAAATACTCACTAAAAATAAAATGGCAACAACCAGTGCCTTAAGGCCCGTTTTGCCTCCTTCTGCAATTCCCACAGCGTTTTCTACATACGCATTCATCGCAGTAGATCCCATAGCAGCACTGGCTACAGTCGCAAGAGAATCTGCCATAAGCGCTTTATCTAACCCTTTAATTTCCCCTTTTTTATCCATTAATCCAGCTTTTTTAGATAGCCCAATCATCGATCCTAAATTATCGAATAGCTCCACAAGTGTAAATGAAAAAATAATAGGGAAAAGGCCGTAATGAAGAGCTGATTTAATATCCATTTGTAAAAAAGTTTCTGACATGCTTGGCATTGAAAACGACACAACGCTGCTGATGCTTTTAGGTGCTTCTACTATGCCTAACACCATCCCGGCAATTGATACTAGTAAAATACTAATTAGAGCAGCACCTTTGATTTTTCGAGCAGTTAATGCAGTCACCGCGATAAAACCTAATAAAGCAAGGAATGGGCCTGGTTTTGTAAGTTGACCAAGCGCTACTAAATTTTCTTTGTTGCTTACAATAATCCCAGCTTGCTTAAAACCGATAAAAGCAATAAATAGGCCGACTCCAACGGAAATAGCACTTTTTAAAATAGTGGGTATCCCTTCAATAATCTTCTTGCGTAAGCCTGTTATCGTTAAAATAAAAAACACAACGCCTGAAATGAATACGGCTCCTAAACCTGTTTGCCACGTTAACCCTTCCCCTAATACCACTGTATACGTAAAAAAAGCGTTTAGTCCCATTCCGGGTGCTACTGCAATAGGCATGTTCGCCCACAACGCAAACAAAAGAGTTGCAAAGACAGTGGCAAAAATCGTAGCGGCAATTGCTGCTTCTTTTGGAATGCCTGCATCCGATAAAATGGTCGGGTTAACAAAGATAATATAGCTCATTGTCACAAAAGTAGTAATTCCAGCAAGAATTTCTGTTTTCACATCTGTTTTACGTTCGGTTAGATGAAACAGCTTATCTAACCATGAAGGATTAGAGGATGATTTTTTTGTTAGTTCCATATGCTGAGCTTCCATTTTTTCATTCATCGCCACTTGCTTTTCACTCCTTTAATTATCGATTGGATTTTCTTTTAACTAGTTTTTACAGCCACTTTATCAGCAAGTATATATTCAACCATTTTCCCTCTCCTTTTTTTATGAAAATATCTATAAAAAGAGCCGTGAAAATAGAAGGGAATCCTTCTATTTTCACGGCTCTTTACTTCTGTAAACAGAAGATAAGCATCCGTCTTTTACGTGTTTTGCGAAACAAACGATTTCATCGAACGTTTTGCAATTTATCTAGAGAAGAACTTACCTAAAGCAAATAACCGTACAAGAATTCTCTGTAACAGGATCATAATCTCTAAATAAAGAAGTGACCTGGATATCAAATAAAAGTTCCATTTTTTGCTTTAGCATTTTTTTATATTTATTCGACAAAGCCGCATCAAGAGACATTACTAATTCTCTGTATTCTTCACTGAGGGCTTCTAGTGCTGGCATTCTTTTTGATTGAGCTAGAATAAGAATTTTATTATCAATAATATCTATTTTTTGAGTATTCACGCCTACATTAAAAATCTCTTGGCTGATTTGAGTATATAAAGTAGCTATCTTCTTTTTAGAGATGGGCTCCATATGCTTCACCTTTTTCATTGTTAAAAGTGTGTTCTTATTATATTGTTTTCACTTGATTATTGTCTTTCGACCAGTTGCCAACAAATTCGGGCTCGTCATAGTCAAAGAAATTAGTTAAATTCTCATGGCGGTTATCAATAAAGAGCTGATTGGCGACTTCTGATACGAGCTTCGGTATTGCATATTTGAGGCCTGAAAGAGCCGAAGCAGAAATTCCACAGCTAATTAAAGCTGAATAATTAAAAGCAAAAAGGCCATATACCATTTTTTGACCTCCCTTATCGCGACTTGAAAAAGCAAAGCCGTTACTAAGGTAAGGATGGGCATCTAATACTGGGTTGGCGATTTCATGTGGCGCTTTGTAATGATCGCTCCAGCGGGCGATGTGTTTTTCGACAAGCTGTAACTCTGGGCGCAGAGCTGGGTCTGTTAGAAGCCCGGTGCTAATAATTAAATAATCAAACGTAAACGTTCCCTGAGGAGTTGTTACAACCGCTTTGTCATGATTTCCCTCCACATCGAGCCATGGTGCATGTACGTGTAAATAAAAACCTGGCCATGAGGAAGCGCGTCCGAATGTATCATTAGTAGGCGGTTGATTGTATTCGAAAAAATGAGCCATTACTGCATATTTTTCAGCATCCGATAGTGCATTGAAACGTTCAATCATTCCTGAAGCTTCCATTTGTCTGATTGGATTAATACGCGGGAGTTCTTTTCGCCGTACAAATACATGAGCTTCAGCAACCCCTTTGGAGAGCGCGTAGTTGGCATTATCAAATGCGGAAGCTCCTCCTCCTAAAACAGCCACTTTTTTGTTCTTCAACTTAGTAAAATCAATAGCTTGTGAAGTGTGAGAATAAAGATGAAGCGGCAACTTTTCAGAAATCATAGGCGGAACATGCCACTCTCCTCCTCCTTGAATTCCCGTAGCTAGTATAACTTTACGTGCCATCAATATAGGACACGCAGCTCCATTCCCTTCAATATGCAAGCGATGAATACCTGTTTCTATAGGCTCAATTAATGTTAATTTTATTTCATTTGCCACAGGAAGGTTAAGAATATTCCGATACCAGCGTAAATAATTCATCCAGTCTCCTCTTGGAATCTTGTCAAGAGCTTCCCAGCCTTCTGAGCCAAATTGTGCTTCCCACCACGCCTGAAACGTAAGCGAAGGAATACCTAAATCGATAGATGTTAAGTTTTTGGGCGTTCGCAGGGTGATCATTCTCGCATAGGTTTCCCAAGGACCTTCTAAACCCGAATGATTTTCATCAATAACAAGAATATTTGACACGCGTTCTCGCAGTAAACCAAAGGCCGTTCCTAAACCGCTTTGACCTCCTCCAATAATGATTACATCGTATATGTGTCCGCTCTTAGGGGTGATTGGCTGTACTTCTGTTGGTTTCCTAAAGGAAAGGTAAGACAGATCGGTTTCTACTCTTTTATTTAAAGCTTCTAAGCTCATCGTTATCTCTCCTTTCAATAAAGTTTCTCTGTGATAAAAAGTTTATTTTATACCTAACATAAAATGATAGGTTTTGTAACATCGTATGATTTATATTAATATTATCACTTTTGGAATATGATTGTATCTCCATTCTCTCTAAAGTTTTTTTTGTGAATTGTATAAAATCACTAATATATTTTTTTATATCTTACGTATGGAACCATATTTACATCGTTTAACATGAAAAAGCTGTTCCCAAGTTTAATAAAGAAAGCTTTTCTGACATCAATCTTAAGAAGAGCATGTGTAAGTTTGTGACAGTTATTTGTTAATTGCGCTCTACTACTTGACTATCGTATTCATCAAATCTATAGTCATAATTAGTAACTCAGCAAAGGGAGTCAACGTATGAGAAATTTATTTAAAATAACAGCTATATTTACAACGATTGTCATGTTTATTTTGATGATTGCCGGCAGCCTTGTAACAACCACAGGATCTGGATTAGGATGCGGAAACGAGTGGCCATTGTGTAACGGGCAGTTAATACCAGAATACGCAGTAGCAACAATGATTGAATATACGCATCGTTTGATTACCGCATTTGCAGGTCTTCTTGTTTTAGCATTTTCTATTTGGGCTTGGATTCGTTATCGCAGAAACCGCGAAGTGAAAATTTTAGCGATTATGAGTATTGCGTTTATCGTTATTGAGTCATTACTCGGAGCTTCTGCAGTTATCTGGCCTCAGTCAGCTGAAGCGCTAGCACTGCATTTCGGTCTTTCGCTTATTGCGTTTACCGGGGTATTTTTACTTTCCATGTTTGTTATTCAAAAGGACCGTTCGGACCATTTTATTAAAGGAGCGGTCACAGGCAAATTTAAATGGCTCGCATGGTTTACGCTTCTGTTCACTTATTGCGACATTTATTTAGGTGCATATGTGCGTCACAAAGGTGCAAGCTTAGCGTGTACAAGCTTTCCTGCTTGTTATGGTAATACTTTTATTCCAAAGCTTTCAGGAACAACAGGTATTCATTTTGCCCACCGCTTTGCTGCTCTTGTGCTGTTTGTTCTTATCATTTGGATTATGGTGTCCGCCATCAAGCAGTATAAAGAAACTCGCCGTGATATTTACTACGCGTCTATCATTGCGGTCGCTTTAACCATTGCTCAAATATTTAGCGGTATATTTGTTGTAATGTCTCGTTTAAATGTCTTTGCTACACTGTCTCACTCGGCATTCATTACCGCTTTATTTGCTACGCTTAGCTACATTTGTGTACAAACTTTAAAAGGCAAAAGGCAAAAGGCAGTAAAACAAAATTAACTCTACAAAAAAACCACTTGCAGTTATGAACTGCAAGTGGTTTTTTTGAGTTAAGCTAATTCTATTCCGCCTGTAATGCCATAAACTTGCGCTGTTACATAGCTTGCATCCGTGGAAGCTAAAAATACGTATACATTTGCTAACTCTACAGGCTGGCCTGCACGCTGCAAAGGTGTATCTTGCCCGAAGGATGGAATGGCGTCACTTGGCTGACCCCCAGAAATTTGCAGCGGTGTCCAGATAGGTCCTGGAGCAACGGAATTGACGCGAATACCTTTTGGAGCTAGTTGTTTGGCTAGTCCTCTAGTGAATCCGTTAATTGCAAACTTTGTAGCTGCATAATCTAATAAATTAGGACTTGGGCTATAGCCTTGTACAGAACTTGTTGTGATAATAGAAGCTCCTGCTGGTAAATAAGGCAGTGCTGCTTTTACCGTCCAATATAGAGAGAAAACATTCACTTCAAAGGTTTTGCGTAGTTGATCCGTTTCTAAATCAGCAAGGTCTTCTACTGCCTGCTGTTTACCTGCTACAAGTGCTAAAACATCTAACCCATCTAATTCTTTATAAGCTTTGTCTACTAGCTCTTTGCAAAAGGACTCTTCGCCTACATCACCGGGGATAAGCACAGCTTTTCTTCCTTCTGCTTCAATGAGCCTTTGCACTTCTTCTGCATCTGCTTGCTCTTGTGGCAAATAATTAAGCGCAATGTCTGCGCCTTCTCTTGCGTAAGCGATCGCTGCTGCTCGGCCTATACCTGAATCTCCACCTGTCACAAGAGCTTTTCTGCCTTTTAATTTACCTGCACCTATGTAACTGTTCTCCCCGCAGTCTGGGATGACGTTCATTTCTTTTTGTACACCAGGCGGTTCTTGATACTGTTTTGGATAGTCTTCATAAAAGTATTGAGTTAATGGATTATTTAACTTTGACATATTCGTCACTCCTTTATAAATTACCCTTAACCAACTAAGGAAAAGTTTTCTATATACTTGTTCTTCCCGTCTTCTTTTTCAGTAAACATATTTAATATGCTCCACTATCATTACCGCCCTTTTATTACTACGTATAAAAAAGAAATTGAGACATAACTACATCAATCCAATCTAACGACGAACAAATGGGATACGTGAGCTAGTAGGGATCGCTTGTTACTTGTTACACCGCTGTTAATTTTCGTGCACCGCGGGCGGCTGGTGAGCCTCCTCGTCGCTTACGCTCCTGTAGGGTCTCACCTCTTCCTCTTTTCCCCCAGGAGTCTTCGTCTTGCCCTCTAATCAACGGCTAGAAGCAACTAAATAGATCAAACCTACGTTCACCATCACAATAAAAAAATCCGAACGGTTCACCGTTCGGATTTTTTTAACTAAACTATTTTTGTCCCAGCCTCTTTGAATAAATGACTAGGTAGCTACATTTTTACTGCAAATAATAAGCTTCATTTCTTTCTCTTCTGTGACTGCTAGTCTGTTAGTTCCACTTGCAAAGGCTTCAATTCCTCTTCAGCTTCTTTAGGGGTGCGAACAATCAACACATCACATTTGGCATAGCGTAAAATATGCTGAGATACGCTTCCAATTAAGATGCGCTCTACGGCGTTTACCCCCGTTGCACCGCAAACAATTAAATCAACGTGCTTTTCGAGTGCAATTTTTTTAGATATTTTTGTTTTAGGAGAACCGTGTTCAATTAATGTCTCAACTTTTGTTACTCCAGCTTTTATGGCCAGCTCACTATAGTTGGTTAAAAGTTCTTCAGCAAATTTCTCCGCATCTTGAAAGCGTGTATCCGTATAAAATGCATAAGGTGATGGACTTAGCGCCTGTATGTCTATAACGTGACAAAGTATCAAATGAGAATTATTTCTTTTCGCACTGTTAACTGCTTTTTTGAATGCCCACTCTGCTTCTACAGAGCCGTCTACTGCTACGAGTATATTACGATAACTATTCATCATAATCTCTCCTTTGTCTTTCGTTTATAAAGATCTTCCTTGCTACACTTTTTATTCTACGTCTTACGAAAACAAAAGTATGTGACATTTATCACAAAATAGAGAAATCAATAAAAAATAGAGCCGTGCACCACACACAGCTCCGTTTTCATTGAACTTGAGAGTTAAAAGTCATTATCCAAATAGATCCTGCTACAATCGTAATAACAAAAACAATTCCAAGTATTAAAGCCATCACATTATAACGAGGCTTCTGTCTTTAATTCAATCTTCTGCTCCAAATAATAGTTACCTGATAAAACTGAAGATGTTGGTTTTTTTACGTTTTTATAATTATTTTCTTCTTTTGCCGCAACACTATTTAAAGGAAAGAAAGCTAGAATAAGAACTCCTACAGTAATAAAACTTAGAACTTTTTGTAGTGACGTATTGTTCATTGATAGGGTACCTCCTTTATACCATTTTTTAAATGTCTATTTCGATTTCTAAAAGGGCATAGCTTAAGCTTTTCCCGTGCGTATCCATTCCTAAAGAAGTAGTCACTCCACCCAGTAACGCGCGGTGACATACAAATTGAAACGCTGATATATTAGGAACTTCGTAGCGAACAATGTCTCCTTCTACAATATTTTTTAAGTGTTTTTTCACTTCTGAAGCAGTCACTTTTTCATGTAATAAGAAATAATCTTTTTCGTCATACGGAATTAGTGATAACATAAGCGTGTTTCCTTTATCCCCAGCTCGACTGTGAGCAAGTTCATATAATTTCTTTTTCATTTGTTAAGCTCTCCTTTAATGTAAAGTGGGTTTCTATTTTATTACGTGAAATCAACGTAGAAACAATTCCTACTACTTCATTAACATACTTTCTTGCTCCACCTCCGCCTGCGGGTCCATTTGTATAAAGAGCTTCTACCTCTTCTCCAATTTTGGCTGCTTCCTTTGAAGTAAGACATTTCCCTGCTACTCTCAGCCTGATTTCATAAGGAGCCGATTCTTGAAAAGAGACTCTATGAACGGAGGAAATACCAATATAATCAATTCTTAAGTCAACTACTTTATCTTTTAAACGCTTATATAAAATTTCACTAGCTAGCTTAGCTCTTTCTAGAGCATTGGATCCAGCGTAGGAAATTTCCCCTTCTCCAATAACACCTGCTTCGTAACCTACGCTGACTTTTAACGTTTCAGGCCTTGTTATACCTGTTCCACCAGACACTTGAATTTGGTTCAATTTAATTTCCTGTAAATGAACGGAAGTAAAATCTGCAATAACATCCGGTGTTATATATTGATGAGGGTTAGTTACTTCGTAAAGAAGCTGTTCTTTTACAGTAGCTAAGTTAATGACTCCTCCTGTCCCTTCTACTTTAGTAATGATGGCTGTCCCATCTTCTTTAACATCAGCAAATGGAAAACCTAATTCAGCAAGCTTTGGGACTTCTTTTTTTCCGGGATCAGCAAAATAACCACCAGCTACCTGTCCCCCACATTCCAATAAGTGCCCAATTACTGTTCCTTGAGCAATTTTATCTACGTCGTCTAAAGACCATCCAAAGTGGTGTACCATTGGAGCAACAAATAAAGACGGATCTGCTACTCTACCAGTAATAATAACTTGAGCCTCTGTCTCTAGAGCTGGCAATATTGTTTCTACACCAAGGTAAGCGTTTGCAGATATGACGTTTCCAAAATGAGATATCGGTTCATTTGTTTCTAGAGTCAATCCATTTCTATCTATCAACTTTAGTACGTCATCTCCCGATACGGCTGCCACTTTTATCTCAATGTTTAATCGGTTAGCCATTTCAACAACTTTTTCAGCAGCACCTATTGGATTGGCTGCTCCCATATTTGTAATAATTCGCACTTTATTTTTCTTGATAATAGGCAAAAGAAGCTCTAGTCTTTTTTCCAATAAGGGATCATAACCCATTAAAGGATTTTGACTTTTTCTTTTTTGGGCAAGTGCGATTGTTCTTTCAGCTAAACATTCTAATACTAAATAATCTAAATTTCCTTTTTCAGCCAATATAACCGCCGGTTCTAATCTATCTCCTGAAAAACCCGCGCCTGACCCAATTCTTATCATCTCCATCACCTCAAATAGTAATTGCTCCCGTTATTAATGCCACAATTGTCATAACAATGGTCGTTCCAAACGCCCACTTAAAGATAAAACGCTGATGATCGCCTAAATTTACACCTGCTAATCCGACAAGAATAAAGGTCGAGGCGGTTAAAGGACTTAAAGGAAACCCAGTTGTCATCTGTCCTAAGATAGCTGCTCTGCCAATTTCAATCGGATCGATGCCGAAGTTATTAGTCGTCTGGCTAATAATAGGTAATACTCCAAAATAGTAAGCATCCGGCGTAAACACTAAGCTAAGGGGCATACTTGTAATCGCTACTAATACAGGTAAGTAAGAAGCTAGTGATTCAGGGATAATGCTAACCATTGCAGAAGCCATTCCATCTATCATCTTTGTTCCTGTTAGGATACCCGTGAAAATGCCTGCGGCGAAAATCATCGTAGAAACAATTAACACGTTATTTGCATGACTTAGTAAGCGTTTTCGCTGTTCTTCTGGATTTGGATAATTCACCAAAAGAGCAATTACAAAAGCGACAATAAATAAAACCGGTAGAGGTAGCCATACTTTAATTAAAGCGACAAGAAGCAAAATTGTTAGGGTAAGATTAAATAAAAAAAGCCTTGGTCTTTTTGTTTCTAGAGCAGCTGCATGTTCTGTAAATCCTTGTACATGTTCTTCTAACTCAATGACTCCTAGTCTCTGCCGCTCCTTTTTCCCAAGCCAAAAAGCAGATGCTAACACCCATACAATTCCAGCAATCATTGCGGGGATAACAGGGTTAAATAATTGAGAAGAATCTGCATTAAATGTAGTCATGGCTCTAGCAGTAGGTCCCCCCAAGGAGCTAAGTTCATAACTCCCGCTCCTAAAGCAACCACTCCTGATAAAATAAGAGGGTTCATCTTTAATCTCTTATAAAGAGGTAGCAGCGCTGTAATGGTAATCATAAAAGTAGATGCACCGTCTCCGTCTAATGATACAAGCATTGTAACGATAGCTGTCCCTACGACTACTTTTAGCGGATCTCCTTTAACTAAACGAAGCATTTTAGAAATCATAGGATTAAATAATCCTGTATCAATCATTAAACCGAAGTACAAAACTGCAAAAACAATCATAATGCCTGTAGGCGCTACTTTTATAATCCCTTCTAACATCATGTCTCCCATTTCTATACCAAATCCGCCTATCAATGCAAAAACAGTTGGTACGAGAACTAACGCAATTAATACAGATAAACGATTGGTCATAATTAAAAATAGAAATACACCAATAATTAAAAATCCTAATAATGCTAACATGTAATCCCCCCTGCCTTAAATTTATATATTCAAAAATCTCAGATGTAAAAAACTTCGGTACTTTTTGTTCTTGCAGGATTCATGCCAAAGATATGTAAAAATAGCAACAAACCGTTACTAAATCCTTTCAAAATATGATAAAAGAAATTTAAGACAAAACAAAGAATCAAAGCGCTACCAATAAAGCTGCTTTCTTTCTTTGTTTTTGTTAATCTAAATTCTAATGTTTTAGAAATAACTGCTGTTCGGTAAAGAAATACACTTCTTAAGACATAGTCTTCAGTATTTCTAAGAATCTAGAAATCTATCTAAAGACTTAGAGATGAATATGATATTTTTTCATTTTATTGTATAAAGTAGCTAAAGAAATATCTAAAACTTCTGCTGCTTTCTTTTTTCCCTCAATGTTATTTGGATATTTTCTTACTATTTCCTGAATAAATGCGCACTCTTTATCCTGTATAGCTTCTTGCAGTGTTTGACTAGATTTTTCTGTTTTACTTACAATATCTGAAAAGTTTTTTTCGTTTTTGATCATAAATTCTGGAAGGTGACGAAATACAATATCTGTGTCTTCCGCCATACATGTTGCATAGTCAATTACATTTTTTAATTCCCTTACGTTGCCAGGCCAATGATAAGATTGAAGAAAACCTAGTGTATATTCGTCAATTTTGTAAGAGGTGTTGGTGGTCGAGTATTCAATAAAAGAATAGACGAGTTCACGTATATCTTCTCTCCTTTTTCTTAAAGGAGGTATCTCTAATTGAATAACGTTAAGTCTATAAAATAAATCTTCTCGAAACTGTTTTTTATTCACAAGCTGCTTTAGATTGCGATGTGTAGCAGCAATAATTCTTACGTCAACTACACGTTCAGTAGCTTCTCCTACCCTTCGAATCTTTTTCTCTTGTAAAACTCTTAATAACTTAGCCTGAAGATCATATGACATATCTCCAATTTCATCTAAAAATATAGTTCCGTTGTTTGCTATTTCGAATAGTCCAGCTTTCCCGCCTTTTTTAGCGTTCGTAAAAGCTCCATCTCCATATCCAAACAGCTCGCTTTCCAACAGAGATGAGGGAATAGCAGCACAATTTACAGGTATAAAAGGACCATGCTTGCGTTCACTTTTATTATGTATAGCCTGTGAAAATAATTCTTTTCCCGTGCCGCTTTCCCCTGTCACAAGAATAGGAAATTGAGATTCTGCTACTTTTTCAGCTATATAAACAGCGTGCCTTAACCCTCCGTCCCTACCGATTATTTGTTCAAATGTATACTTTGCTTCATAAATAGAATCCATTCGGTTTTCTAAATTCTTTAGCTTTTCCGTTTGTCTTCTTAACTCTTTTGATAATTTGTCAACTTCATTGAGGCTTTTACAAACCGATACGGCTCCTACAAGTTTACCTTCTATTATAATTGGAGCCATGTCCACCATATATTCCCGATTTTTTTCTTTTCGATATACTCCTACTCTGCATTGTTGATCTTTTAGGGTATTTGTTAACTGAGCGCCTGGGCGATATTCTATCAGTGGTTTTCCGATAATATCACTTTTTACTCCCGTAATCTTCGTATACTCTGGGTTAATAAACCTAACAATCCCCTCTTGGTCAATAACTAGAATACCATCATTTATCGAATTTATAACGGCATGCCACCAATTAAACTCTTTAGAAGGACAGTCGACTTCTATGTGCTCTTGGAATGTATTCTTCATAGTGTTATAAGCTCCTTTCTATAATAACTTGAGAGTAGATTCTTGCTTTATTTATAATTATCAACTAATTTTCCCTTTTTTGAAACAGAGTCTAGTCAATTAATTTGAATAATCTGATTTATATAAGCAGATGTAACCTTGCTCTATTATTAATGTGTAGCCTCATTGCACCGTTATTTATATTTACGGTGAAACACTCCTCATAAAGAGAACTACATTTGTAGTTTCAAAGAAAATTATCATTATAGCTATCTTCTTCAAAAAAGCTATCCGCTTTGTTCATGAAGATTACATATTAAAAACACCTAAAGTTAGTTTAGGTGTTTTTGAAAGTTTTATATTTATTTTTACTCTAAACAAAAGCTCAATGTTTATATGGCCGTCTTACTCTTTGAAGTCTCGTGTTTTTTTCTCCACATATTTTCCATTTGTTCAAGAGTTCTACCTTTTGTTTCAGGAACGAAATTCCAGACGAATAAAGCAGAAAGTATACTCATTAAACCGTAAAAACCATATGTTAATCCTCCGCTATATTCCATCATCATAGGATATGTAGAGGAAATAAAATAGTTAGCCGCCCACTGAGCAGCTACGGCAATAGCTACAGCACGACCTCTAATTTTATTAGGGAAAATCTCCGAGATGAGCACCCAACAAATTGGTCCCCATGACATCATAAAGGAAGCTGTATAAATAATGATAAATACAAGCGTACCTATCCCAATGATGTTTGAAAACGCCATGCTTGCTACACCGAACATTCCGATAGCCATTCCAATAGAACCCGTTATTAATAAAGGTCTTCTTCCCAAACGATCAACCGTCAAAATTGCAATTACTGTAAAAATAACGTTTACTAATCCCATAATAATCGTTTGCAGCATAGAAGAACCTTTAGCTGCTCCCATGCTTTCAAAAATACGTGGAGCATAATATAGAGCTACATTTATTCCTACAAACTGTTGAAATACAGAAAGCAGTATACCTACAACAATAACTAATTTTCCATATGCCAATAATTTTTCAGACGAAACATTGGTAGCGATTGTCTGTTTAATATCGTCTAAAATCGATTTCGCTTCTGAAGATCCATTAATTTTAGTTAGTATAGCTAAAGCTTTTTGATCTTGATTCTGTATAGCTAAGTAGCGAGGCGTTTCAGGAACTAAAAACAAGAGTACCACAAAGAGTAAAGCTGGAATAGCTCCTGAAGCAAACATGTATCTCCATCCTACATCATTAATCCATTCTAAGGTTTCCCCATTTGCAATACCCCAGTTCACAAAGTAAACGACTAACATTCCAAAAATAATCATAAATTGATTGAACGATACCAATCTGCCGCGAATATCTGCCGGCGCAATCTCCCCTATATAAATTGGACAAATAGCTGATGCTAAGCCAACGCCAATTCCACCTATAATGCGGTAAAAGTTAAAAGCAAGTAATAAAGAGAGTGTCGGTTCCCCTTTTGTGAAAAATAAAAACTCAGGATAAGAAGCACCTAACGCTGAGACTATAAAAAGAATAGCTGCTAGTATAAGTGATTTCTTTCGCCCTAGTTTTGTCGCAAAATAACCAGATATCAACCCTCCAATAATACATCCTATTAAAGCACTTGATACAGTAACACCGTGTGCTAAAGATCCTAAGCCTAAGCTGTCAATAAGATATACCTTTAATGATTCTTCAGCTCCAGATATTACAGCTGTATCATATCCAAACAATAACCCTCCGATAGCGGCAACTAAGGTAATAGAAAAAATATATAATGAGTTTCGATTTTGTTTCATGCGTTGTTAAAAGCAGTTCAGAGTAACAGCAGAAGTTTTATTTCTAAATGGGTTCGCACTTGTTTGAATGCGTTTTCAAATCTTTAGAACTCAAAAGAAATTTCCTTCGTCCATTTTACTAACTGCTCTTATCCTCCCCTCTAACGTACGTATTTTTCTATCGAATCAAATCTTACTACAGCATTTTCTATACTTCCTTTTGTGTCAGGTATATCGATATACAAACATAATCAAATAATACAAGTTACTTTCATATGAGACTCCTTTTTAAAGTAAGGTTGTATATTTTGTAATCTATTACTTCCCTTTAAATTCACCTAGCTTTTTACTTAAGTCGTGTGTTTGAAGATATACTTCTTTATATAATTCATAAAGCTGTTTATAGACTTGCACATGTTCTACGTTAGGATAATATGTTTTTGAAGACGTAATAAATACGTTTGCACACTCTTCCAATGAGTTGTACCAGCCACAGCCATAAGCTGCTAGCATGGCCGCTCCTAACGCTGGGCCTTGTTCAGTAGATAACTTTACGATTTTTGCATTAAAAACGTCTGCTTGAATTTGAAGCCAGTGATCGTTTTTTGCTCCCCCGCCAATTGATACAATAGACGTAATTTCCTTTCCGTTTTCTCGAAAAATTTCAATTGATTCATTTAATGAAAACGTAATTCCTTCAATAACTGCCCGCGTAAAGTCTCTCTTTTTATGAGAGGCATCCATCCCTATAAAACTTCCGCGAATCGTAGCATCTGCATGCGGTGTACGTTCCCCGACTAAGTAAGGGGTAAATAAAAGGCCGTTTGAGCCGATTGGTACATGTTTTAGGTCGGCCAACAATTCTCCAAACGTATCGTTTTCTGCGAAATTTTCCTTAAACCAGCTTAAACTGTGACCAGCAGATAATGTAACGCCCATTGTATAAAATGCATTTTCTTTTCCATGATTAAAATAGTGTACTTTTCCACCAAAGTCTCTATCGCTTCGTTCCTCATAAGAAAGAACAACACCAGATGTCCCAATGCTACATAGTGTTTCCCCTGATGATAAAATGCCGGCGCCAATTGCTCCGCAAGCATTATCAGCTCCACCTGCAAATACTTTCGTTGAAGTTGCTAATCCAGTTTTTTGAGAGAACTCCTCATTAATATTGCCTATGCATTCACTAGATTCAACTAGTGGCGGACAAAGGTTAATATTGACTCCTACTGATTGACAAAGCTCTTCATCCCATTTTTTCTTGCTGATGTTTAATAATAATGTACCGGCAGCATCTGAATATTCACTATGAATAAAGCCAGTCATTTTAAAGCGTAAATAGTCTTTAGGCAGCATAAATACAGCTGTTTTTTCAAATATCTCTGGTTCATACTCTTTAACCCATAATAACTTAGGAAGAGTAAATCCTTCTAAAGCCTGGTTTTTCGTTATTTCTAAAAGACGTTTTTCTCCAATCATTTTATAGAGATGATGACACTGTTCTGTTGTTCTTGTGTCATTCCACAAAATGGCGTTACGTAATAGGTTATAGTTTTCATCCAGTAGCACAAGGCCATGCATCTGTCCAGAATAACTAATTCCTTCTATATCTTCTGATTTTATATTAGCGTTAGCAATTAATTCATTTAAAGCACTAGCCGTCTGCTGAACCCATTCTTCTGGATTCTGTTCGCTATACCCTGTTTTTTCATGAAGAAGAGGATAATTCTTAGAAACCACTGAGCAAATCTCGCCTTTAGTATCAACTAAAACCGTTTTTACGGCGCTTGTTCCTAGATCAATTCCAATGACATATTTCATCTTGATACCTCCGCGTTTATAAACGAGAGTAGAAATTGTTTCTACTCTCGTTTGTCCATTAAACTTCTAAAATATATTGATTTAGAATGGCCTTTAATCGTTCTTGTCTTCCTGATTTATTCACAATATTCGGATTCTTAAACGCATACTGCTCCAGTGTATGGAAGTTAGCTTTTCCTTCCACAATCTCAAGGCCAATGCCCTCTTTAAAGCTGCTGTAGCGTTCACCAATAACATTTTCGAAAACACGATCTTCCACTAATTTATGTGCTACTTTTAACCCTCGAGCAAACGTATCCATTCCTGCTACATGAGCATAGAGTAAATCGTCTTGTTCAAAAGAACCTCTGCGCACTTTGGCATCAAAGTTTAATCCTCCGCTGCCCAATCCTCCATTTTGCAGAATTTCATACATTGCCAACGTTGTAGAATATAAATCCGTTGGGAATTCATCTGTATCCCACCCTAAAAGAGGGTCACCTTGGTTTGCATCCACTGATCCTAAAAAGCCTTGTACTCTAGCCACACGTAATTCGTGTTCAAATGTATGACCAGCTAATGTTGCGTGGTTAGCTTCTAGATTAAGTTTGAAGTATTTATCTAATCCGTATTGTCTTAAAAATGAAATAGTTGTTGCAGCATCAGTATCATACTGATGTGTCGTAGGCTCTTTAGGTTTAGGTTCAATTAAAAACTGCCCCGTATATCCAATTTCATTTGCGTAATCTACAGCCATATGCATAAATCTAGCTAAGTTATCTAACTCCAACTGTAAATTTGTGTTAAGCAGCGTTTCATATCCCTCACGGCCACCCCAGAACACATAATTTTCTGCGCCTAGTTCTTTTGCTGTTTCAAGCCCCTTTTTTACTTGAGCCGCTGCATAAGCAAATACATCTGCATTACAAGAAGTAGCTGCACCATGAACGAACCGGGGATTTGTAAACATATTCGCTGTGTTCCATAATAACTTTACGTTACTTGTTTGCATGTATTCTTTGATCATCGTGACGATAACATCGAGATTTTTATTTGTTTCTTGCAACGTGCTTCCCTCAGGAGCAATATCTCGGTCATGAAATGCGAAGAACGGTACATCTAGTGTTTCAAAAAGTTGAAAAGCTGCCTCAACTCTCGCTTTTGCTAAATCCATTCCATCATATCTGTCCCAGGATCTTTGCATAGTAGCTGCACCAAAAGGATCAGTACCATCTGCTGTAAACGTGTGCCAATAAGCAACGGAAAAACGCAGCTGATCTTTCATCGTTTTATCGCCTACTATTTCTTCAGGGTTATAATATTTAAAAGCTAAAGGGTTTTTAGAATCTTTACCTTCGTATAAAACTTTGTTTACGCTTTCAAAATAATTAATTTTATTAGTACTAGTTTGGACCATTTGTCATTTCCCCCTTTGATTTAAGTGAACAAGTTCATCCATTAATTATCTTAATTTAGTTAGTTTGTTTATCCAATAAACTAACTTTATTTCATCATATACAAAATAAATGTATATTTCAATGTTTTTTTTAGAAAATTTAGTTATAATATTAGGTATGAGGATTATGAATATCTAATTCAAGCTTCACAAAACATCAACTTAGTTGTATAGATAAACAAAGGAGGGGTTATTATTCAAATTGCAGATCAAGCTTTAGTAAAAAAAATGAATCAAAAATTAATATTAGATGAAATTTTAAAGAACTCCCCTATCTCCAGGGCAACTCTCTCTGAGATTACAGGGTTAAATAAGTCTACTGTCTCCTCTCAAGTAAATACACTGCTTGAAAAAGATTTTATTTTTGAAATTGGAGCAGGGCAATCTAGAGGCGGCAGAAGACCTGTAATGCTTGTTTTTAACAAGAATGCAGGCTACTCGATCGGTATCGATATAGGAGTTGACTATCTTAACGGAATTCTAACCGACTTAGAAGGAAATATTATTCTCGAGCAAACTTCTGACTTGTCTAGTTCTTCTGCTAGTGAAGTGAAAGAGATTTTATTTGCACTTATTCATGATTTTGTAACCCGTATGCCTGAGTCCCCTTATGGTCTAGTGGGAATAGGAATTTGTGTGCCAGGTCTGGTAGATCGTCATCAGCAAATTATTTTTATGCCTAACTTAAATTGGAATATTAAAGATTTGCAGTTTTTAATTGAGAGTGAGTTTAATGTCCCTGTTTTTGTTGAAAATGAAGCTAATGCAGGAGCATACGGTGAAAAAGTATTTGGTATGACAAAAAACTATGAAAACATCGTTTACATCAGTATTAATGTCGGAATTGGAACCGGACTTGTTATTAATAACGAATTATATAAAGGTGTTCAGGGTTTTTCTGGGGAAATGGGTCATATGACGATAGATTTTAATGGGCCCAAATGTAGCTGTGGAAACCGAGGCTGTTGGGAGTTATATGCTTCTGAAAAAGTGTTACTGGCTTCGCTCTCTAAAGAAGAAAAGAATATTTCTCGAAAAGAAATTATTGAACGCGCAAATAAAAATGATGTAGAAATGTTAAATGCACTTCAAAACTTTGGCTTTTATATCAGCATTGGATTAACCAATATTCTCAATACATTTGATGCAGAGGCCGTTATCTTGAGAAATCATATAATTGAATCTCATCCCATTGTTTTAAATACGATTAAAAACGAAGTTTCTTCCAGAGTCCATTCTTATTTAGACAATAAATGTGAACTATTGCCTTCTTCGTTAGGAAAAAATGCACCTGCTTTAGGAGCTGTTTCCATTGTTATTGATTCTTTCTTAAGTGTTAGTCCTATAAGTTAATTGAGTCAACGTAAAGGTTAGTAAACTATATCGCGTTTGACTTTAAGAATGAAGCAGCTATTTTTGATTACTAGATTTTCTATCAAAGGGAAAGAATTACCCTATTTTAATAAGAGTATTATTTCTGTCCCCACTCTCACCTCTTTCATCTCAAGCAGCCAGTCACCTATCATAACGGCAACTGGCTGTTTATATGTTATTGGCAACCTGCTCTTTTCTGAACTACGGAAAGCCTTGCCTTTTAGTTTAGCTTACCTGCTTTTTAAATTATGAAGCATTTCTTGTCAGAGAAGTTATGACTTCTTTATATTCCTCCAGCTCTTTGCTTTGTGCAAGAGATTTGATTTTCTCTAGCGATAAAAGAGAGATTTGAATAATAAATATGCGAGGCTCTGTATCATTTTGCAATAATTCATCAGATATAAACGTCACAAATTCTAGACTCTTCTTTCGTTCCTCTTCATTTGTTAATCTATTTTCAATCACTCGTTTTAACTTTGCAGTTACGCGTGTAAGCTCAGTCGAAAAATGACTTTCCAATTTGTCATTAAATAACGCAGAGTAAGCGGAATGGTTAAATAATTGTTCTTTCTGTTCTGCTACTCGGATTACGATTTCCTCTGTACGTTTCATACAATAACGGACAATTTGTTCAATAGGTAATGGATAGTTTAATGCTTTATTCATTTTAAACATATTATTAAGCATTCCTTCTAGCAGCACAGCTCCATCAAATAAATAAGGAGAAGTCTCAGCCGGAAAAATCTGCTGAAAGCGTTCATATATCCAGTTGAATGTTGCAGCTTTTAATTCCTCTATATAATGAAATGTTTTAACTTCATTTAAAACCAGTGTGCTTTCAATTATTTCAGGAATTTTATTTTGCTCTGCAAAGTTCAGCATAAAGATCATCTGTTCTTCAAATACCTTCTGATTATCCCCTTTATGTTCAATGGCTACTTTTTCTCTCTGTAGAATAAGTGATTCTTGCAGAGAAGAAAGTAATGAGATAAGCAGTTGACTTTTAGATGAGAAATATTTATAAAATGTTCCTTTTGAAATACCGCTTCTCTTTAATATATCTTGTACCGAAGTGTCCACGTATCCTTTTTCCATAAAAAGCTGGTGTGTATGCCCTAAAATATCGAGCTGTTTTTGGTTCATTGCTGCTACTCCTCTGTTTACAAATTACTCTTTATTTAGTATAACTTATCTGCCTTTTCCTACGTAAATTTTATCCTTTTTCCTTGATAAACAAGTAAAAATAATTATATACTATTAGTACATTTTTATACATATGGTATAAAAATGTACTAATAGTATAGGTTAATCACCTGTGAAAAAAGCTATATCCGGCTACAACTATATGTAGAAAGGAATGTTTTTGTGAAAAACCTAGATAAAACCGTAGAAGATAAGGAAATCCTAGACGTATTTAGTGGTAAGAGCCGTGAAAACCCATTTGTGTTATTTTCGAAAATGCGGGAGATGGGGGCTGTTATTCCTATTCCTTCTCCGATGGAAGAAATAAAAACTCAGACTTGGGTAGTGACTCATATGGAAGAGGCTATGCAAGTTCTAAAAGATCATCATCATTTTACTGTAGACCAAAGTTCTATTAGTAAAAATCATGATATGCGAAAACATAAAGCTGATGAGTCCGATCCTCCTACATTTTTTGGCGGACAATCGATGCTTTCTGTTGATGATCCAGATCACCGGCGCCTGCGCAAGCTTGTATCAAAAGCATTTACGCCAAGATATATGGAAAGCTTACGTCCACGTGTACAGAAAATAGCCGATGAATTACTTGATGAAGTACAGGACAAAGGAAAAATGGATCTTGTTAAAGACTACGCCTTCCCATTACCTATCAACGTTATTTCTGACATGCTCGGTGTTTCAAAAGAAGATAAAGAAAAAATTCACGGTTGGTCGGCTGCCATTGCAAAAGGGCTGAGCTTAGGGCGAAGAGATCCCGGCGTCGAAGAACAAATAAAAGCTTTTGGAACGTACACTATGCAGTTGGTAGATGCTAAGCGTAAGCACCCTACGGACGACTTAATAAGTCAGTTAGTCGCGATTGAAGAAGAAGGAGATCGCTTGAGTGAAGCAGAATTGCTTTCAATGATTACATTATTAATTTTTGCAGGTCATGAGACTACCTCAAATTTAATTGCGACCGGATCTTTAATGTTATTTGATCATCCTGAACAGCTGGAAAAACTTAAATCAGACCCTTCCTTAGTATCCTCAGCTGTTGAAGAATTGCTTCGTTTTAATGGGCCAGCCACTATTTCAGGACCTCGTTATGCTACAAAAAATCTTGAACTGGGTGGTCAGCAGATTAAAAAAGGCGACATGGTGATTCCTGTCTTAAAGTCAGCAAATCGTGATGAGCAGCAGTTTATAGATTCAGAGGAACTTGATATTACGCGTACTATCAAGCGTCACTTGGCCTTTGGTCATGGTATTCATATGTGCTTAGGAGCTCCGCTAGCTCGTATAGAAGGAGATGTTGCCTTTTCTACCCTATTAAGACGTCTGCCTAATCTACGCCTTTCGGTTCCTCGGGAAGAAGTGAATTTACATTTTACACTGAGCTCACAAGGAGTAGCTTCATTACCCGTTAATTTTTAAAACATCTTAAATGTACAATTCAACAAAGAAATGATCTACTTGGCAAGCGATAACTGCTTAACTATGTAGCTATTAGATTTTAAATCTATATATTCTAAAGGAGGAATAAGATCATATGAACAAAGAAGTTATTCCCGTTACAGAAATTCCAAAATTCCAATCACGTGCAGAAGAGTTTTTCCCTATTGAATGGTATAAAGAAATGCTGCATAAACAACCTGTTTATTTTCATGAAGAAACAAACACATGGAATGTATTTAAATACGACCATGTTAAACAAGTCTTGAGCAACTACGAATTTTTTTCAAACGATGGACAAAGAACGACTATTTTTGTTGGAGATAATAGTAAGAAAAAAAGCACATCTCCAATTACCAATCTCACAAACTTAGATCCTCCTGATCACCGGAAAGCTCGATCTTTGCTTGCTGCAGCTTTTACTCCTCGCAGTTTAAAGAACTGGGAACCGCGAATCAAACAAATTGCTGCAGATCTTGTAGAAGTGATACAAAAGAATTCCACTATTGATATTGTTGAAGATTTATCTTCTCCTTTTCCTAGTTTAGTTATAGCAGATCTATTCGGCGTACCGGTAAAAGATCGATATCAGTTCAAAAGATGGGTAGACATTCTCTTTCAGCCTTATGATCAAGAAAGATTAGCAGAGATTGAACAAGAAAAACAACGTGCAGAAGCAGAGTATTTTCAATACCTCTTCCCTATTGTCATTGAAAAGCGCTCCAACCTTTCTGATGATATTATCTCAGACTTAATTCAAGCGGAAGTTGATGGTGAAACATTCACAGATGAAGAAATTGTGCACGCTACTATGCTGCTTCTAGGTGCAGGGGTTGAAACCACAAGTCACGCCATTGCAAATATGTTTTATTCTTTCTTATATGACGACAAGTCGTTATACAGCGAGCTGAGAAACAATCGAGAATTAGCTCCAAAAGCAGTAGAAGAAATGCTTCGATATCGCTTTCACATCTCCAGGCGAGATCGCACGGTTAAACAAGATAACGAGTTATTAGGCGTTAAGCTAAAAAAAGGAGATGTTGTTATTGCCTGGATGAGTGCATGTAATATGGACGAGAATATGTTTGAAAACCCTTTTTCTGTAGATATTCACCGTCCAACCAATAAAAAGCATTTAACATTTGGAAACGGACCTCATTTTTGTTTGGGTGCTCCTCTTGCCCGACTTGAAATGAAAATCATATTAGAAGCATTTTTAGAGGCATTTTCTCATATTGAACCGTTTGAAGATTTTGAATTAGAATCGCATTTAACAGCTTCTGCTACCGGTCAGTCTTTAACATACTTGCCTATGACAGTGTACAGATAAAATTTATGCACATGACAAAGCAGAGAAACGTGAAAGAGATTTATCTTTTCCGTCACGTTTCTCTTTTTTGTTATTCCGTTATTTATCAGGATTTTATTATCTCATTTAAGTATTTATGTACCAAGTTTGAGAGACCTTCTATATGATTTAAATCCTCATCCCAAAAATCTTTATTCCCTAGGATATTTTCAACAAGTTGCAAGAGAGACATCTGATTTTTTTGATATTTCAACCACTGGTCTCTATAAAACTCTAAAACATATTCCTCATCTTTTAATATATATGGGTGGCCCTTAAAATTTTCTCCTGTCCAAGTGCCTTTAAGCTTTTCTATTTTATAAAAACGAACAAGCACTGCAAAGGCTTGAACGATTCCAAGGGGAAGTGCTCCGTTTAGCTTGAAATAGCTTTTTAAAGTAGGCAGTAGACGATGTTTGAATTTTGATAAGCTGTTTAATGAAATATCAGCAAGACGATGATGAATAAATGGATTGGTGAATCGTTCAAATACCTCTTCTGCGTATACTTTATTTTCAGTAAAATCACCTTGAGTCGAAGGGATAACTTCTTTTCCTATTACTTCATGCAGAAAGTGGTTAAAATTGGAGTTTTCCATAAATTCTTTTACTGTTTCCACTCCTGACAAAATTCCACGTAATGCCATAAGTGTATGAGCCCCGTTTAAGATACGGACTTTTCGTGTTTGGTAAGGAGATAAATCCTCCACCCAATGCACATTTAAACCGGATTTTTTAAAAGGAAGGCGATGATCTAATTCACTGTTTCCTTCTATAGCCCAAAAATGATAAGGTTCTGCTGTATTCAGTAAGGAATCCTTATATCCCCATTCTATAAATAAAGAGTCTGCTTCTGCCTTAGGAAATCCTGTGACTATTCGGTCTACCAACGAATTAAGAAATAAATTATGTTCTTTTATCCATTTTATAAATGCTTCAGGTAACTCCCACTCTTTACTATAACGGAGCACGCATTCTTTTAAGGTATCTCCATTTCTTTCAAGAAGTTCACACGGAAGCATAGTTAACCCTTTTTCTGTATTTCCACTGAAATGCAAATAGCGATGGTACAAAAAAAGTGTTAATTTCCCTGGAAATGATTGAATTGGGACACCTTCTTCCAATAAAGTTGGCTGATAGTTAAGTCCCGCTTCCGTCGTATTAGAGATTACAAATTCCAATGTAGGATTTGCTGCTAATTGTAAAAATGTATTCCACTCTTCGTATGGATTAATGACTTGGGAGAAAACAGAAATTACTTCACTAGACGTAACTGTATCTCCGTTTTCCACTCCACGTGTAAGCAATGTATAGAGTCCATCTTGCTCCTTCAATTTGTCTATTTTCTCTTTCCCTGCAGGTCGAGGCTGCGTGACAGCAATACTTCCTTGAAAATAGCCTTTCTTATTGCATTGATGAATCATCCAGTCACAGAAGCCACGCAGAAAATTCCCTTCCCCAATCTGTAACACTTTTATAGGATATTCTAAGCCTACATAGTTATCTTGAATAGGAGCGGTCTTTTTATTAAGTGGGTTCAAGGTATCTTGTGAATTATTCAATGTAGATTCCTCCTTTGCTTAATGAATTGCTTAGCTTTTCACAGTGATTGATTATATTTCTACGATAGCTTTAATCACATTTGCTTCAGGAGTTAACCAGTCTTCAAACTGTTCAATTAGTTGATCAAACTGTGCTCGGTGTGTAATATAGCGACTTAAATCTACTTTCTTGCATTTCAGAGTGTCCACTACATAATGAAAATCTTCTAACGTAGCATTCCTGCTTCCCATCAGCGTTAGCTCCCTTTTATGGAATTCTGGATCGTTAAATGAGATGTCTGCTTTCACTAGACCTACGTATATTAATTTTCCGCCATGAGCCGAATAGTTAAATGCCTCTGTCATTGATTTAGCATTGCCCGTCGCATCAAATACTATTGTTGGCATCTCACCATTTGTTAACTCTACTAATTTATCAAACGGATTATTAAGTACATTTAGCGTATAGTCCACTTTAGCCCAGTCACTGGCAAACGCTAAGCGTTCGTTATTTACATCCATTGCTATGACTTTTGCTCCTTGGTCTTTAGCAAATGCCATCACCCCTAAGCCAATAGGACCAGCACCAATAACTAAGGCAAACTCTCCTTGCTGAATTTCAGCGCGTCTAACTGCATGAGCTCCTATACTTAATGGTTCCACCATTGCAGCTTGGTCAAGTGTTAGTCCCTCAGTTGTCACTAAATGCGTATAAGGAACTGTAATCCACTCACTCATTCCTCCTTCAATATGTACACCTAAAACTTTCATATCTGTACAGCAATTTGTTTTTCCATTTCTACAAGCAATGCATTTTCCACATTCCATATAAGGGATAATGGAGACTTGATTACCAACTTTTAATCCCAACTCATTGTGAGGAATAAATTCAATGTATCCTGACAATTCATGACCGAGTACACGAGGGTAAGTGAAAAAGGGCTGGTTTCCTCCATAGGCATGAATGTCTGTACCACATATCCCAATACGTTGAATACGAATTAATGCTTCTCCTGCCTGGGGGATAGGTCTTTTACTTTCCACTTTTTTCAACTGGTTGGGCTGTTCACATACAATGCTTTTCATGCTTTATCTCTCCATTTCAATTTAAAATTCTTTTATTCAATAAACGCATATTAGAGAATGACGCCTTCTTTAAAAATACTAATTTCTCGAAAGCCCAAACGTTCATTATTTGTTTGAGTTTGACCTGAAGCAACATTCAAAATATACTGCAATAAATCATGCTTTAGCTCCTCTATGGTTTGATCTTCAATTAGCCTCCCTGCATTGTAATCAATCCAATGTTTTTTGCGATGGGATAACTCGGAGTTTGTAGATATCTTCACTGTAGGTACAGGACCTCCAAATGGTGTACCTCTCCCCGTTGTAAACAACACAATATGAGCACCCGCTGCAGCTAATGCTGTTACGGAAATCAAATCATTTCCAGGGGCATCTACTAGGTTCAATCCTGATTTGATTACCCTCTCACCATATGGAACAATATCTTCAACTCTAGAATGCCCTCCTTTTTGTATACAACCAAGAGATTTTTCCTCTAGAGTGCTAATTCCACCGTCTTTATTTCCTGGAGATGGATTTTCATAAATTTCTTGATTATGCCGAATAAAGTATTCTTTAAAATTATTAACTAGGTTTGTAATTTTGTTAAACGTTTCTTCATTCTTAGCTCGGCTCATTAGAATCGTTTCTGCACCAAACATTTCTGGTACTTCTGTTAAAATAGCTGTTCCTTCACTAGCAACGACTATATCAGAAACTGCTCCGACTAAAGGGTTCGCTGTAATACCTGAGAAACCATCCGATCCTCCACACTTCAAACCTATTTTTAGTTTTGAAAGAGGGATAGGTTGGCGTTCACATTGATTAGCATGTGCTACTAACTCCGAAATAAGAGACATTCCTTTTTCTAATTCGTCTTCAACTTCTTGTGCTTTAAGGAATTTAATACGATCTGTCGCATACTCACCAATAACCTCTTTAAACGCTTCAATTTGATTATTTTCACAACCTAATCCAACGACTAGGATACCCGCAGCATTTGGATGCTGAGTTAAAGCAGCTAAAAGCTTTTGTGTATTTACGAGATCATCTCCTAATTGCGAGCAGCCGTATGGATGAGGAAAATGATAAATTCCATCCACTCTTTCATCTCTGAACTGTTCAGTCGCCATTTTAGCTAGAATTTCACACGTTTTATTAATACACCCAACCGTATTAATAATCCAAATTTCATTACGAATCCCTACTTCGCCATTTTCACGAATATACCCTTGAAACGTATAATTCAAAGCTTTTGGAATATTTGGTTGAGGAATTGGCTGGTACTCATAATTCAAAATACCACTTAATCCAGATTGTAAATTATGAGTATGAATCCACTCTCCTTCTTCTAAATCTGTTTTAGCTTTTCCAATTGAGTATCCATATTTAAAGATGTCCTCACCTTTTTTTCGGGGCTTTACTAAAATTTTATGACCTCTAGGAATATCAGTACGAATAGGAATTTTAATACTGTTTTTATCCTCGCCTTGCACGTTTATAACTTCACCTTTGGCAATCTCCTTGATAGAAATAACGACACTGTCTTTTGAATGTAACTGAATAACCTTACTCATTTTTCCCCCTCCATTTGCCTCATATTTAGATACTTCAAAAAAGATAACGTTTTCATTTTACGAATATATTTATATAGTACCAGCAATATTCGAAATAAAAATTGCGGTTTTTGCTGTATTTATACTGTTTTTTGATATAAATTAGTACAAAGGGGAGTTGGATTTCATGAGTAACTTAAAAAGTGAATTACACAGTAATTTTCCATTTTTATTTATCTATAAGGATACGAAAAGCCCTCAAAAAGAATTATCTAACCATATGCATGATTATTATGAGATTGTGTACGTTTATGGAGGGAAAGGAAATTTTTTTGTAGGTGATATTTTTTACGAAATGAATCAAGGAGATGTTTTTTTAATTCCTAATAATACAATTCATCGCGCAATGCCAGATAAAGAAAACCCTGTAACGTCTACTATTCTTTTTTTTAGCCCTATGTTGATCTATAAAGATTTGATTAATGATTCTTTTTCTTATCTCAATGTGTTTGATGTAGTAAAAAAGGGTAAAAACTATAAAATTTCGCTGCAATCAGAGGAAAAAAAACAAATTGAAAAATTGCTTATACAAATTTATGAGGAAGTAACTAACGAAGAACCGGGTTTCAAGCACTACGTCTTACTGATTGTTCACCAGATGATGCTAGAGTTATATCGTGCTCACGCCAAAAGCAAAGGAAGAATAAAAGATGATACGTATAAGGTAGAGTGGATTGCAGACATTTTACTTTATATAAACGAACATTTACATGAATCTCTTTCATTGACAACTCTTGCAGATAAATGTTTAGTCAGTCCTTCTCATTTCAGCAGGGTTTTTAAAGAAACAATAGGGATAGGATTAACTGCCTATATAAACACAAAGCGGATTATTAAATCGAAAGCCTTTTTACTAGAAACCGATTATACAATTTCTCACATCGCTGAAATATGTGGATTTGAAAGTGATCCTCATTTTTATCGAACGTTTAAAAAATATATGAATACAACTCCAGCCACCTATAGAAAGAAAACTGATACAAGTAACATGTAAACGAGGTAATGTGAAAAAAGGATACAAGCAAATAAGTGACGATGTGCTTGTACCCTTTTATCTAATTCTAGACCCCTGTTTTAGAACTCAAATTAACATCTTTTGAAACAAATTGTGATGTTGGTTTTACAATTGGACGTACAAATTGAATAACCGCAAGTGAGGCAAATACTGCTAGTCCTCCCGCCAGTAAAAAGGCAGCAGTGTAAGTTCCTGATTTTTCAACAAGGAAACCGGTTAATGTAGGACCAATGATTCCTGCTGTATTAGCCAAGAAGTGCATGAATCCTCCTACCGATCCAACGTTATTTTTGTCTACTACATCGTTAACGATTGCCCAGTAGATAGCTCCTGTTAAGTACAGAAAGAACACGGAAAGTGCAACGAGTGTTACCGCACTGACTGTAGTTGTTACAAGTCCTGCTACACCTATGCAAACGGCTGATAAAAACAAACATGTGACAAGTACCAGTTTACGCGAAAACAGCACTCCTTTTTGAGCGAATTTTTTGGAGAAGAAATCCGATACAAAGCCTCCTAGAGCCAGACCAATAAAACCGAGGATCCAAGGAATAACGGTAGTAATACTCATCTCTTTAACACTCAGGCCACGCGCATCTACTAAGTAACTTGGAAACCAAGTTAGGAAAAAGAACAAAATGTAGTTGTAAGCAAAAAATGCAAATGCTGTGAATAACACAGTTCTGTGTTTTAAGTAAAAAGTTAGCTTCAATTTACTTTCTGTTGCTACAGGAATTTCTTGCATCTGCATCTCTTCTGATGTATCCGAAGGTTTTTCTTTAACAAATTTCCACCAGCAAACAGCCCAAATGATTCCAATTAACATAATGGCAATAAAGGACACTTTCCAGCCATATGCGATGGCAATAAAACCAACGATTGGACCAGAAATAGCTCCTCCAAGAGGTGTACCGCTGTTAGTCAAACCAATAACAGTTGCACGATTACTTGATGGAAACCAGTTATTTACCATTTTACTTATTGTAGCGGAAAGGGGACCTTCACCCATCCCAAACAAAACACGAATAGCAATCATACTTGCAAAGCCCACAGCAATGACCAGAGCACCGCTAAATATTGACCATACAACCATAGCTACAAAAAGCGTCAACTTAGCACCGTATTTGTCAGAAGCCATTCCTCCAAGGAAATTGAAAATTGCATAACCTACAGAGAAACTACTAAAAATAATTCCCATCTCAGTGGGTGTAAGAGATAAATCATCTTGAATAAAAGGAGCTGCAATTGATAATGCAGAACGATCTAAGTAATTAATAATTCCTGCTAAAAATAAAAATAGAATGACAATACCTTTCCCTTGTGAAAACATAAGTGCCCCCCTTTGTTTGTACAGCCACTACTTTCTTTTGAAAGCGATTCCATTATAAACCAAAGCTAAATAATTTCTTTCTCCAAGCAAGGTCATTTTGAAAAGTAAATCGATTTACTAAGGATCAAGCAAAAAAGTTCTTCTTTTTTGCTTGATGGTTTCTAACAAGAAGTTCCAAGAAGCAGAACTGGTTTCAAACGATGGATGCTGGTATCGATTTTATCTGTTTTATTGATTTGATTAAAAAGAAGTTCTGCTGCTAAATTCGCCATCTGTACGGTTGGCTGTTTAATAGTGGTAATCGTTGGCGTATAAAGTTTTGCAAACGATACCTCATCAATACCAATAACGGCTAGGTCTTGTGGTATTCTTAAATTTTCTTTTTTTATATATTGCAAGACTTCATTAAGAACAATATCGTTCCCTGCTAATATTGCCTTAGGCGGCTGGGATAAACTGAATAGTTCAGAAAGTGCTTCTGAAAGCGCTTCTATATCTGCTGTTTTAATATAATTTTCATTGGGATTTATTCCATGTGATAACAATGAAGATTTATATCCTTCAATTCTCTCCACCCGCGGACTAATATTTCGGATGATGGACGTAGTTACAATAGCAATATTTTTATATCCTTTTTCAACAAAGTGATCAATTGCCAGCTTAGCCGCTAAGTGATTATCAAGCATGACCGTCGCAATTTCAAGTTCTGGAATGGTTCGATCCATAAATACAATAGGGAATTTTTCTTTTTTCATTCGCTTATATAAGTCTGGATTGCCCCCTGTAGGGAAAATAATAATACCATCTACTTGTTTTGCTTTTAACATTTGAATATAATTTTTTTCTTTATCTGGCTCATCATCAGCGTTACAAACAATAATATGGAATCCCTGGTTGTAAAAATAATTCTCTATCGCACGGATGATTTGGGTTGAAAACGTATGGAGTATATTCGCGACAACAACTCCTACTGTAAACGTCGATTTTTGCTTTAAACTACGGGCCAAAATATTAGGTTCATAGTTTAAATCTTTAATTGCTTCTTCAATCTTTTTTCTGGTCTTTTCACTCATATGTTCGTATCGCTTGTTCAAAAACTGAGAAATTGTACTTTTGGATACCTTAGCATGTTGAGCTACATCTGCAATAGTTACTTTGCTCATATTATTCATTCCTAACTTATAAAGAGTAATTGTGATCCATGATTCATGTAATCAAACAATATTTTATTGTATTAGGAATGTATTTACAATTATTTGTGAATAGTTTTAATTTCTAACGCCCCATTTAACAATGAATAGGATAGTCTAAACGCCTGCGTAAGCCATAAATCCTCCATCAACGGGTACTGTGATACCTGTAACGAAGCCTGAATACGTTTCATCTGCAAGCCAAAGTAACGTTCCAAGTAAATCCTCTGGTTTTCCAAACCGCTTCATTGGTGTCGAAGTGACGATTTTATTAGATCTTTCTGTTAAGCTTCCATCATTATTAAGCAATAAATCTCGATTTTGTTTTGTTAAAAAGAATCCTGGAGCGATAGCATTTACTCGTAAGCCAGCTTCGGCAAAATGAACAGCCATCCACATGGTAAAGTTATTAATAGAAGCTTTAGCAGCACTATATGCCGGTACTTTGGTCATCGGTGCATATGAACTCATAGAAGAAATGTTAATAATAACAGGGGAACTCGCTTCTAATAATGCTTTTCCAAAAACTTGACTAGCTAAAAATGTTCCTATGAAATTACTAGAAAACACTTGTGAAAAACCATTTTCGTCTAATTCGAAAAATGTTTTTTCTTCCCCCTTTTCACTATATTTCTCCCCCTCTGTAATAGCATCGGGATGGTTCCCACCCGCACCATTAATGAGTAAATCAATGCAGCCAAATGTTTTAAGGATTTCCTCTCTCGCATG
>NZ_JBKIKC010000006.1:0-250345 GCF_046599315.1 Priestia megaterium
TGAGATATCATTTTCCCGGAAAGAGGTTTATTGACGGACTTGTGGATTTACCGTTTGCCTTACCAACAGCTGTTGCAGGCATTGCCTTGACTACCCTTTACGTCCCTAAAGGATGGATTGGTCAATTATTTACGTTTAAAATCGCATTTACGCCTATCGGAATTATTATCGTTCTTACGTTTATAGGTCTGCCGTTTGTGGTCCGAATGGTGCAGCCGGTATTGCAAAACTTTAATGCAGAGATAGAAGAAGCATCCGCTAGTTTAGGAGCCAGTCGAATGCAAACATTCGGAAAAGTTATTTTCCCGGAGCTGGTGCCTGCTATTTTAACTGGTTTTTCTCTTTCATTCGCAAGAGCGCTTGGAGAATACGGTTCGGTTGTTTTTATTGCTGGAAATATGCCGATGAAAACTGAAATTACGCCGCTTATTATTATGACAAAACTCGAGCAGTACGATTATGCTGGCGCTACTGCTATTGCATCAGTCATGCTCGTTGTATCATTTTTTCTGTTATTACTTATTAATATTATTCAATGGTGGACAAATCGTAAATTTGTACATAGTTAAGGAGGGATGACATTGGCAGGACATGTTCCAATGCAGCATGCAAAAACGACTGTTAAACTTAATCATTCTAGTTTAAAAGAGCCCAAAGTCGTCCAGTGGCTGCTTACATTTATTGCACTGGCTTTTTTAGCTCTATTCTTAGTGCTTCCGCTCATCACCATTTTTATGACAGCTTTTCAAAAAGGGTGGGAAACGTATCTCGCTACGATTACAAATCCGGATGCTTTGGCTGCTATTAAACTAACGCTAATTGTGGTGCTTATTACTGTTCCTTTAAATGCCGTTTTCGGCGTGGTAGCTGCATGGTTAATTACAAAGTTTGATTTTAAAGGAAAGAATATTTTAATTACGCTTATTGATTTACCATTTGCTGTTTCACCTGTTATTGCTGGATTGGTTTTTATTTTATTATTTGGTGCACAAGGGTTATTCGGAGAATGGTTGTTTAATCAAGATATTAAAATTGTCTTTGCTATTCCCGGTATTATATTAGCTACTCTTTTTGTAACGATTCCGTTTGTTGCCAAAGAATTGATTCCACTCATGCAAGCTCAAGGGTCAGCCGAAGAAGAAGCGTCGTTAACGTTAGGAGCCAGCGGTTTCAAAACCTTTTTCTTGGTGACATTACCTAATATTAAATGGGGATTATTATATGGCATCATTTTATGTAATGCGCGCGCAATGGGAGAGTTTGGAGCTGTTTCTGTTGTATCGGGGCACATTCGAGGAGTGACAAATACGATGCCTCTTCATATTGAAATTCTCTACAATGAATATCAATTTGCAGCAGCGTTTGCGGTAGCATCTTTAATGTCAATTTTAGCTATTTTTACATTAATTATAAAAAATATTATTGAGTGGAAAGTCAAACATATTTAAATAAGAAGGAGCTTATGAGATGAGTATCCATATTAAGCACGTATCAAAGAACTTTGGTGATTTTAAAGCGCTGGATTCTATTAACATTGATATTCAAACGGGCGAATTAGTAGCTTTACTCGGTCCGTCCGGTTCTGGAAAAACATCTTTGCTTCGTATCATTGCCGGTCTTGAACATCTTGATCAAGGAGCTATTTTATTTGATGGAAAGGAAATTACGCACATAAATCCAAAAGAGCGAAATGTAGGGTTTGTTTTTCAACACTATGCTTTGTTCAGGCATATGACTGTGTTTGATAACATTGCGTATGGTTTAAAAGTACGACCTAAAAAAACAAGGCCTTCTAAAACAGACATTAACAGGAGAGTAACCGAGCTGCTGCAGCTTGTTAAACTAGAGCCGCTTGCAAATCGCTATCCCTCTCAATTATCGGGCGGACAGCGTCAGCGAGTAGCGCTTGCTCGAGCGTTAGCAGTAGAACCGAAAGTACTACTATTAGATGAACCTTTTGGAGCTTTGGATGCGAAAGTTCGCAAGGATTTACGCAGATGGCTGCGTAAATTGCATAATGACTTTCATATTACGAGCATTTTCGTTACGCATGATCAAGAAGAAGCTTTAGATGTGGCCGATCGTATTGTTGTGATGAACAACGGAAAAATTGAGCAGATTGGAAGTCCTGAGGAAGTATATGATCATCCTAACAGTCCATTTGTGTACGATTTTTTAGGGAACGTCAATTTATTCAAGGGCCGCATTCATAAAGGCAGACTAAAACAAGGAAGCTTTGAAATGGATGTTCCAGAATTTAGCGGAAGAAATGAAGAAGCAGCTGTTGGTTATGTGCGACCTCATGATATTCACCTTGAAAAGGTAAACACAAGCGCAGATGCCGTTTCTGCAACCGTTAGCCATATTCATGTGATAGGACCTATCGTACAAATTGAATTAGAAAGAGAAGATGCAGAAGAATTTTTAGAAGCTGAATTAAGCAAAGAGCATTATAAAACACTCAGCCTTCAAGTCGGAGATCAGGTGTATGTAAAGCCTAAGCAGCTAAAAGTATTTATTCCAGAAGATTATTCTATTTGATAAAAAGCGTAAAGGGTATGCCTTTGCGCTTTTTATCTATTAAAAATTAGTACCAGATATTAAAAGTAGGTGTTATAATTAAGTATCAACTTATTTGAGGTGGAGAAATGATACAATCAAAAGCTAGAATCACAGGCATGGGGACGTATACACCAAAGCAAAAATTAACGAACGACCATTTAAAAGAAATGGTTGATACAAATGACGAATGGATTGTGCAGCGTACGGGAATGAAAGAACGACGAATTGTGGGGGAAGGCGAATACACGTCTACGCTTGCCATTCGAGCAGTTGGAAATTTGCTTAACCGATATGCTGTAGAAATAAAAGATGTAGATGCAATTATTGTTTCGACAACAACGCCGGATCACTTTTTTCCTAGCGTAGCATGTCAGGTTCAAGAATATTTTCATATTGAGCAAGCTGCAGCATTTGACTTAAGCGCTGCATGCGCCGGGTTTACATATGGCCTTCATATGGCCAATGGCTTAGTGACAGCAGGACTGCATAAAAAGATTTTAGTTATCGGTGCGGAAGTTATGTCGAAAATTACAGATTATACGGACCGGGCAACATGCGTACTGTTTGGTGATGGAGCGGGAGCCATGCTTGTAGAGTACGATAAGCATAACCCAAGTTTCTTAGGATGTCACTACGGAACAGACGGAAGCGGAGGGGGAAATTTATATCGTTCTAACTTATCTAACACTCTTTCAGGAAAAGAAATTAACTCGAGCGGGAATTTAGTTCAAAACGGGCGTGAAGTATATCGTTTTGCCGTCCGAACGGTTCCAAAAGGAGTAGAAGCCTTATTGCAAAATACACCTATTTCTCTTTCTGATGTAAATTGGTTTATTCCGCACAGCGCAAACCTTCGAATGATTGAAGCTATTTGTGCTAAAACAGGTGTTTCAATGGATAAAACGTTAACGAGTGTGCAATACTGCGGAAATACATCTTCAGCTTCTATTCCGCTTGCTTTAAACGAAGGAATACTGACAGGAAAAGTACAGGATAATGACCTCCTTATTCTCTATGGATTTGGGGGAGGATTAACGCACTGCGGCTTGTTAATTAAATGGACGTGTAAAGAAAAAAGCTAAAAGGCATCGCCTTTTAGCTTTTTTGTCTTTTACTGCTAAGAAGAATTCGATAAAATGGAAAAAGAAGTAAAGGGGTGTGCATATGAATTACGTTTTATACATTGAAGACAATGAAGAAATTGGATTAATGATTCAAAATGAGCTTAAAAAGAAAAACTATGAAGTTACTTGGTTACAATCAGGAGATATCGCCAGTCAGTTTATTGAACAAGCGGATATTGTCATTTTAGATGTAATGCTTCCTGGATTAGATGGATTTACAGTGGGAAAAAAGCTTAAAAAACTAGCACCTGATGTCCCAATTTTAATGCTATCGGCTCGTACAGCTTTAGAAGATAAGATTATGGGGCTAGAGTTTGCCGATGACTATGTCACAAAGCCCTTTCATCCAGAAGAGCTGCTTGCAAGGCTTGAAGTATTGTTAAGAAGATTTTCAAGAAAGAAAGAAGAGCTTTTTTTAAAACATTTGCATATTTCGATGAGAGACTATCGCGTGATGAATAGAGAGACAAGTGAAGAAATTAGTTTAACAGGTAAGCAATTTCATATTTTTACTTATTTCCTTCAGCATTTAAATCAAATTTTAACAAAAGAACAAATTTATGAAGGGGTATGGAAAGAGCGTTATATAGAAGGTGATAAAACATTAATGGTACATATTCGCTATTTGCGAGAAAAATTGGAGAAAAATGCAGCTAAGCCTGAAATTATTGAAACAATACGAGGGATTGGCTACAGGGTGAAGCAATGAACGTTAAACAGTCTCTTATCACGAAGTATATCTTAATTATGATTGCAGCTGTACTAATTATACCGGTATCATTTTTTGCAGGCTCATGGCTGATCACCGTTCCTTTTATGCATATTCAAGGATTATTAAATGAAGAGTATAAAGGAAAAAGCTACTACGAACAAATGTGGAATGAAGAAGCCCAAAAGCTAGAAGGAGCAAATGAGAAAACAATTAATCAAAAGCTAAAATTATTAAAAGAAAAATACCCTGAAGCTTCAATGTTCTGGGTAAACGAAGCTGGACAAACGCAACTTCCCCTTCCTTACCATAAATCACTTCCGAAGCAATGGTCATCTTCTTATACGGCTGAATTTATAAAAATTCGATATGGAAACGACCCGTATACGGTTCTTGCCTTTATCGGAACAGATAAAAAGCAGGGTTTTATGGTAGTTGAAGTCCCGGAAAAAGCCGTTGAGCTGCCTATTCAGAAGCTAGATCCAGCCTACTATAATATTTATTTAGGGTTTGTTTTTATAATTGTGCTTTCTTTTATTGTGCTTTCTCTACTGTTTTTCCTTCGAATTCGAAAAAGGCTGCGATCGTTACAAGCTGCTATGAATATCAAAGACGAACGAGGAATTCCTTTACCTGTTGTATCTGGGTTCACGGATGAGATTGGGCAGCTAGAACAATCGTTTAATCAAATGGTTAAACAGCTTCATGAAAGCCGGGACCGGGAGCAGCAAGAAGAACAGCTGCGGCAAGACTTAATTATGAGTCTATCGCATGACTTAAGAACACCGCTCACGACTGTTCGAACTCATATTTATCAGCTGAAAAACGAAGAAATGGCCTTGAACGTTCAACAATCTCTTGAAGTAATTGATACGAAAGTAGAATTTGTCAGCAGTTTAATAGATAATTTATTTTCCTATACGCTGCTGTTAAATGGAAAATATCCGTATCGAGAAGAGGAGATCGATATGGTTCGATTTCTTCGAAAAAGCATTGCACAGTGGTATCCACTATTTGAAGAAGAGCATATGGAAGTGGATATTCAACTGCCTTCTCAGTCCATATATTGGCGCGGAGATGTTCAGTGGTTAGAAAGAATAGTAGATAATTTATGTCAAAATGTCATTCGTCATGCCAAAGAAGGTCGCTTTATTGGTTTTTGTCTTGTTCAAGATAACGGTTCATCTTCTCTTATCATTTTTGATAAAGGGTCAGGCTTTAAAAAGAATAGCCATACGAAGCAAAACGGTGTAGGTCTAGCGATTGTGGATGCGATGATTAAAGAAATGGGGTTAACGTGGTCAATTCATTCTACAAAACATGGAACGGATATTCAAATTGTGTACAAAGCGAGTGATTAATTCACTCGCTTTTTTAAACGAATTTTAACCTTTCTTTTCCTTCCTCTTAACTTTGGCTGTTTATAGTAAAGGAGAGGTGATAAAAGTGGAAATTGTTAAAACGACTCAGCTGATAAAAGTATTTAAAGGAGCAGAAGCTGTAAATGAAGTGAATTTATCCATTAAAGAAGGAGAAATCTACGGGTTTTTAGGACCCAACGGAGCAGGGAAGACGACAACGATTCGAATGCTGCTCGGGCTAATGAAGCCAACAAGAGGGGAAATCGAGCTGTTTGGAGAAAGAATAAAAAATCACAGGCAGCATATTCAAGCCTTAAAAAAGATAGGTTCACTTGTAGAGAGCCCTTCCTATTATGCGCATTTAACTGCAAGAGAAAATCTAGAGGTACTTCGCAAAATACTGGGTGTAGCTAAAGACAGAGTGGAAGAAGTACTAGATATCGTAAAATTAACGAAAGAAGCAAATCGTCCAGTCAAAGGCTTCTCTCTTGGGATGAAGCAGCGTCTTGGCATTGCTTCTGCCCTTCTCGGAAATCCTCGTTTATTGATCTTAGATGAACCAACCAACGGACTAGATCCTGCAGGAATTCAAGAAATTCGTTCGTTAATCAAAGAAATGCCAAAAAAAAATGGAGTTACCGTGTTAATTTCAAGTCATTTACTTTATGAAATTGACCACTTAGCGACTCAAGTAGGCATTATTACAAAGGGAAAAATGCTATTTAATGGATCAATTGAATCGCTTCGCAAAAAGGCCAAACATCAAGTGGCATTTACAATAGGAGAGATAGAAAAAGCAAAAACGATACTATTAACCAACGGATTTGTACCTACTATCGATAGAAACAGTCTCCTTCTAGAGTATATTGATCATGAGCAAGTGGCACATCTCGTTTATCAGCTCGTGCAAGAAAATGTCTCTATCTATCGCGTTGAAGAAAAAACAAAATCACTAGAAGATATCTTTTTAAAGCTGACGAGCGAGGAGAATGGATATGTTCACAAAAATACTGCAGGGTGAGTGTATAAAGTTAAAAAGAAAATGGCTCTGGTTTTTACTATTTTTAGGTCCAGCGGGTGTAATTGGCTTAACGCTAGTTGATTATAGCGTTCGATATGAATATCTAATTCAGCAAAATCCGAATGTGTGGGAAGGTCTTTTGCATGAACTAAACATCACGCTTCCAATAGCTTTTTTACTGGGAGGAACGATTCTTGCTTCAAATGTAGCGCATATTGAATATCATAGAAGCTCATGGAAGCAGCTGCTGAGCTTACCTGTGAGCAGACTGAGTGTTTATACAGCAAAATTTGTAGTAGTTATGTTTATGCTACTTATCGCTTCTGCTGTTCTATTAATCGGTATAGTTGGGCTAGGGTGGTGGTTAGGATTTGGTCTGCCTCCTTCTTGGAAAACTCTTTTTGTTTATACCTTTTATCCGTTCTTTTCGGCTATTCCGTTTGTAGCTATTCAAATATGGCTATCTATGCTTTTTAAAAATCAAAGCCGTTCTCTTGCACTAGGTATTGTGATGAGTGTGACAATGAGTGGTATGAGAGAATTGCCGAGCTGGTTTTTCTGGCAATGGCCAATGCTAGTGTTTTCCGATTATCGGAATACGTATATGATAACAGGTGTAATTATCGGCTTTTTTTTATATGCTGCAGGTGCTCTTCACTTTATCAAAAAGGATGTGGCCTAAATGTTGTGGCCATTATGCAAGATAGAATGGTTTAAATTGTTTAAAACAAAAGCCTGGACTTACCTTTTTGTTAGTCCCATTCTTATCGCTGCTATCCTTTTTGTAGGTGATCAGGCAATGCCAAGCGGGAGGATGAAATGGTTAATGGCAGATGCTTTGATTGCCAATGTTCACGGCTTACTGTTTTATCCGTTAATTGGCGGGTTAGTAACATCGTTCATCTGTCGGTACGAACACGAAGCGGGAGGGTGGAAGCAATTATTATCTCTTCCTGTGACAAGAACATCAGTATACGGAGCAAAATTGATTACAGCAGCAGCTTTCATGGGAATTCTTCAAGTGCTTGCATTTGTTGTTTTATTAGGAGTTAGCATGTTGAAAGACTATCCAAATGCTATTCCACTAAAAATGATAGCTGGAAATATGCTAGGCGGCTGGGTTGCAGTGTTGCCAATTCTAGCGTTTATGCTAGCTGTGTCAATGGCACTTTCTAGTTTTGGAGCATCTTTAACAGTCAACGTCATTTTAACACTACCGAATTTATTCGTTGCTAATTCTGAACGATTTGGCCCCTGGTACCCATGGACTCAGCCAATGTATGGAATGTTAGGTGTAACCGGAAAAGCATCATGGGGGTTGATGCTGACTACACAGAATTTCTTAGTGGTTGTTATAAGCAGCTTTCTGCTTTTTGTAGCAGCAGGTTTACTGTATTTTCAGCGCAAACATATATAATAGAAAAAACCCGCTTTTTTACAGCGGGTTTTCAACTGGCTTTTGGAATGGTAAAACCTACTCCAAAGACGTCGCGCACGTCGTGTACGACCACAAAAGCTTGTTCGTCGACTTTATGAATAATGCGCTTTAATTCTAGCAGTTCTTGTTTGTTCACAACTACGTACAATACGTCTTTTGCTTCTTTTGTATAGCTTCCATGAGCAGAAAAAACAGTGACGCCGCGCTGCATCTTTTTATTGACTTGTTCGGCTACTTCAGCTGAACGATGTGAAATAATAGTGATTGCTTTGCGAGGGTTGAGTCCTTCAATGATATAATCCAGCACCTTCGTTCCGATGTAAAGAGAAATAACCGTATACATCGTCTTTTCTCCACCGATGACAAAATAAGCGCTTGCTACAACTAATAAATCAATTGCTAGCATCGTTTTGCTAATATTCCAGTCTAGATATTGATTAGCTAAGCGGGCAATAACTGCAGAGCCTCCGGAAGTTCCGCCGCCTCTAAACACAAGTCCGAGTCCTACACCAGCAAAAATACCAGCAAAAATAGCCCCCAGTAGCGTATCGTCAAGAGGATTTCCCAGCCCTTCAGTTATATGTAGGAATAGAGACGTGAAAATAATACATATAATTGTGTAAACAATCACACGTTTATGAAGCAATTTGTATCCGATCAGTACCAGCAAACCGTTTAATATAAAGTTTGTGATACCCGGAGACCACCCTAATACATAATAGGTAATCATTGTGACACCGGTTACGCCGCCTTCTGCTAATTCATTTGGAATAGCAAAGTAATTAATGGCCAGTGCGAAAATGAGGCTCCCTAGAATAATGAGTATAATTTCTTTTATTTTATTAATCATGAACGTTACCTCCAATCATCAAAAACTCCGAAAACACAGTCATGACAATGTATTATACCAACTCTAGAGACCGAATTAAAGATGAGATATTATTATTTTTTTAAAAATCAGTTTCTGCTAGTAACATAAAATCTTTTGACAGTTTTTATGGAGTATGAAAAAATGAATTGTTTGCTTTTATTTTGATTAAAAAGTTTTGCAATGAGAATGTTCGTTCGGTAAAATAGAAGCAAGAGTCAAGGGGGAGAATGAACGTGTATCAAGATGAATTAAAACAGTATGCGAAGCTAGTAATGCCCGAGCATTTAGAGAAAATGAAGAAAATGTACAGTCCCGAGGCGCATAAGCAGTCCTTAGGGTTGAAAAAAGAAAAGATTAAGCATATTGAAAATGTCATTATGAACAGTTACTCGGAGCATCATCCAGTAACGCTTCACGTCTATGAAGCAGGACATATTCAAAGGTATGAACGAGTGACGATCGATAAAGTCTCGCTGCAGTCGAATACGCTGATGGTCACAGGCCCTTTTTATACATATTCGATTCGAGCGGATGCAGTAATTGAAGCAAATGTATGGGAAGATGAAAGCTACTCTAGCTAAGAGTAGCTTTTTTGTTCGTTTTGTATCTTTTTTTTAACGCTTGCATACAATACATAAAAGCATATTCCGCGAGTAGTAACAGTAACTTCTAGCTACTAGGAAATTTTAATTAAAGAAGGGATATTGTATGCAAAATGAAAAAACTCAAGTAAGAGAAATCGAATTAACGCAGTTCATTAAAAAAAGACTCGTTCGTTTTATCTCAAGTTTAGCTATTTCTTCTGCCCTTGCTTCCATATTATATATGCTTCTGTTTTTATTTAAATGAGGAGTCACTTCGAGTTGTCCAAAAAGATGGACAACTTTTTTGGTGTATAGGCTCTCATTAGATTAGGACAAGCTAAGCTTGATTCAGTCAGGAAATATTTAATCGGTCAAGAAATAGTCAAAAACAGTCATAGCTAACTGAGTAGAAGAAACCCTTTACATATAATGAGAAAAGTAGACAAATTCTTGAATTACCAGCTTATTTCCTTTTGCATTAACTATTGTTAAAACAAATACAAATCTAATTGTTCGTTCAAAAAACTTTATTTTGTAATTAAAAAATGAATGTTTTTGATTTTTTATGATTGATTTTGAGTGTAAACCATGATAAAGTAAGTACATGAAATAAATGAAAACGCTTTTTTGAAAAAGGAGCTAGAACATGTTAACGCCGGAGAGACATCAACTAATCTTAAAACTTTTAAAAGAGAAAGAACTTGTAAAAGTACAAGAGTTTATCGAAGTTACAGGCGCTTCGGAATCCACAATTAGAAGAGACTTAAGTCAACTAGAAGAAGAGCAAATGCTCAAACGTGTTCACGGTGGCGCTTCGCTTGTTCGCAGTAAACGAATCGAACTGAGCGTTATCGAAAAATCTGCTAAAAATGTTCAAGATAAACGAAACATTGCAGAGTATGCGGCTTCAATTATAAATGAAGGTGACTGTATCTTTTTAGATGCAGGAACTACAACGTATGAAATGATTCCGTTTTTAAAACAAAAAGATGTAGTCGTGGTGACAAATGGTTTAATGCATTTAAACCCGATGCTAGAACAAGGTATCACCCTCTATTTAATTGGAGGATCTGTTAAACATAAAACGGGCGCTTTAATTGGCAATGGAGCCCTTTTAAGCCTTGAGCAGTATCGTTTTGACAAGTGCTTTATGGGAGCAAATGGAATTCATCATCAATATGGGTATACAACTCCTGATCCAGAGGAAGCATTGATCAAGCAAACGGCGATGAAGCTGTCTAGAGAATCTTATATTTTGTCAGATTCTACTAAATTTTTTGAAACAAGCTTTGCGAAAATAGCCGATTTACATGAAGCAAAAATTATAACAAATGACGTACCTAGCGATGTACTTATACAGTATGCAAACAAAACAGACATAAAGGTTGTGAAATCATGATTTATACATGTACGTTGAACCCATCCGTTGATTACGTAGTACATGTTTCAGCATTCGAAGAAGGCGGGCTTAACCGCACAACGAATGAAGCGAAGTTTCCAGGAGGAAAAGGCATTAACGTCTCTCGTGTTTTAAAACGATTAGGTGTTGATAATAAAGCTCTCGGTTTTGTAGCTGGCTTTACAGGAACCTATATCGAAGACTATTTGAAAGCCGAAAATATCGAAACAGCTTTTACAAGAATAGATGGAGATACGCGTATTAACGTAAAGTTAAAAACAGAAAAAGAAACAGAAATTAATGGTCAAGGACCCGCTATTACAGACGAAGCGCTTCAGTCTTTATTGGCTCAAGTAAAGCAAATGACTGAAGGCGATATCTTCGTATTAGCAGGAAGTATACCGAAAACGCTTCCAAATTCTATTTATGAAACGTTAACTGAACTAGCAGCGGCGAACGGAGTAAAAGTAGTAGTAGATGCAAGTGGAAAAACCTTGCTAGACGTTGTGTCTCACAAGCCGTTTTTTATCAAACCGAATCATCATGAACTTGCAGAATTGTTTGATGTAGAAGTAAATAGTGCAGAAGATGCACTAGTATACGGTAAAAAGTTGGTTGAAAAAGGAGCGCAAAACGTCGTTGTATCCATGGCAGGCGATGGAGCACTTCTTATTAACGAAAGCGGTGTCTACAGTGCCACAGTCCCTAAAGGAACGGTGAAAAATTCCGTTGGAGCTGGCGATTCACTTGTAGCTGGGTTTATTGCTTCTTACGTAAAACAAGGTGATTTATTAGAAGCTTTTCAAACAGGAGTAGCTTCAGGAAGTGCCACAGCATTCTCACTTGAATTATGTACAGCAGAAGATGTAAAGACGCTTCGTGAACAAGTGTCAATCACAAAGGTAGAGTAGGGGGAAACGAGAATGAGAATTACTGAATTACTAAAAAAAGATACAATCATTCTTGATTTAAAAAGCACATCAAAAGCTGATGTTATTGATGAATTAGTTGGAAAATTAGACGAAGCTGGTCGCTTAAGCGACCGAGCTGGCTATAAAGAGGCAATTTTAAACCGTGAATCTCAAAGTACAACGGGAATTGGGGAAGGCATTGCCATTCCACATGCGAAAACAAGCTCGGTAAAAACACCGGCCATTGCATTTGGACGCTCAACAGAAGGTATTGATTATGAGTCATTAGACGGACAGCCTGCACACTTATTCTTCATGATTGCAGCGAGTGAAGGAGCGAATAATGCTCACTTAGAAACATTATCTCGTTTGTCTACGTTATTAATGGACGAATCGTTCCGAAAAACGTTGCTAACAGCGTCATCAATTGATGAAGTCATTAAAGCAATTGATGATAAAGAAACTGAAAATGAAGCGCCGGAAGAAGAAGTAGATACAGCTTCAGATCAATTAGTGCTTGCTGTAACGGCTTGTCCAACAGGAATTGCACACACATATATGGCAGCGGACAGCTTAAAAGCAAAAGCGAAAGACATGAATGTGACAATCAAAGTTGAAACAAACGGTTCAAGCGGTGTTAAAAACGCGTTGACGAAGGAAGAAATTGAAAACGCTACCGCTATTATTGTTGCAGCAGACAAGCAAGTAGAAATGGAACGTTTTGCAGGAAAAAAAGTCATTCAAGTTCCAGTAGCTGAAGGAATTCGCAAGCCTGAGGAATTGATTAACCGCGCGTTAAAAGGAGATGCTCCTGTATACAGCGGCGGCGGTGGCAGCAAAGAAGGCGGAGCAAGTAAAGGATCAGAGCGTACAGGGTTTTACAAACACCTAATGAGCGGTGTATCAGCAATGCTTCCGTTTGTTGTAGGGGGCGGGATCTTAATTGCCATTTCATTTATGTTTGGTATTCACTCGGCAGAGCCGAAAGATCCAACGTACAATGCGTTTGCAGCGGCGCTAAAAACAATTGGCGGAGATAATGCATTCTTCTTACTTGTACCGGTACTAGCAGGGTTCATCGCAATGAGTATTGCTGATCGTCCTGGTTTAGCTCCTGGTATGGTTGCAGGTCTTTTAGCAGCTTCTGGCGGCGGCGGTTTCTTAGGTGGTTTAATCGCTGGTTTCTTAGCGGGTTATGTAGTAGTAGGATTAAAGAAATTATTCAGCGGTTTACCGCAAGCGCTTGATGGAATTAAACCAGTTCTTCTTTATCCGCTATTTGGGATTTTTATCTCAGGACTGATTATGCTTTATGTTGTAAATGAACCAGTCAGTGCAATTAACAAAGGCTTAACGCACTGGTTAAGTGGATTTGGTACAGGTAACTTAGTATTATTAGGTATTATTTTAGGCGGTATGATGGCAATTGATATGGGTGGTCCTATTAATAAAGCAGCCTTTACATTTGGTATTGCAATGATTGATGCTGGAAACTATGCACCTCATGCAGCGATTATGGCAGGCGGTATGGTTCCACCATTAGGTATGGCTATTGCGACAACATTATTCAAAAATAAATTTACTCGCCAAGAGCGTGAAACAGGTAAAACATGTTATGTAATGGGTCTTTCGTTTATCACAGAAGGTGCGATTCCATTCGCAGCAGCTGACCCAGGCCGCGTTATTCCTGCATCGGTTATCGGTGCTGCAGTAGCAGGTGCTTTAACAATGATGTTCCACATCGGTTTACCAGCACCACACGGCGGTGTATTCGTTATCGGAATTGTACAAGGAAACCCTCTTTTATATGCACTAGCAATCTTAATTGGTGCAATTGTAACAGCGGTTCTTGTAGGTGTATTAAAAAAGCCAAAAGCAGAATAACAAATAAAGACTGATTTTACATGACGTAAAATCAGTCTTTTTGTGTTTTTGTGGTAGACATTTGTTCTTTATGGGAGTACAATTACGTTAGTATTCCTTTAATTTTTAGAAAAGTTAGATAGATAAGCTTTTCTACTTGATAAAATATGTTACAATAATCGAATATTAAAAACAAAGTAAGGAAGTGTCTCAAACATGAAGGTTGCGAAGTTTGGCGGGAGTTCAGTTGCAAGCGCAGAGAAGTTTAAACAGGTTGCGCATATTGTAACGTCTGATAAAGAGAGAAAGCTAGTAGTTGTATCAGCTCCAGGCAAGCGATACGGAGAAGATACGAAAATGACAGATTTGCTAATCGCACTTTCTGCCAAAATACAGCTCGGAGAAGATTATGTAGATGAGTTTGGGCAAGTAATTGATCGCTATCGTGAAATCGTTGTTGACTTGTCTATACCTGAGACGATTATCACTGACATTATTACGAATTTACAATTACTTATTGATTTACATAAAAACGATCCGTTTCGCTTATTAGACTGTCTAAAAGCAAGCGGAGAAGATAATAATGCGAAGGTAATGGCTGCTTATCTAAATCATTTAGGGTTTGAAGCTCATTATGTAAATCCGAAAGAAGCAGGTATTTTTGTTTCCGATGAACCAGGAAGAGCAAGAGTGCTTCCGCTGTCTTATGAAAAACTGCCGAAGCTAAGAGAGCGTTCGGGTATTCTGGTGATTCCGGGATTCTTTGGCTACTCTGAAGAAGGGAACATGGTTACGTTCTCGCGCGGTGGGTCAGACATCACGGGTTCAATTGTAGCAGCTGGAGTGAAAGCTGATTTGTATGAAAACTTTACTGACGTAGATGCTATTTACAGCGTGGATCCAAGACTTGTGGAAAAGCCTAATGAAATGAAAGAAGTAACATACAGAGAAATGCGTGAACTATCCTATGCAGGTTTTTCGGTATTCCATGATGAAGCGTTAGAGCCGGTCTATAAATTAGGCATTCCTGTATGTGTAAAGAATACAAATAACCCTGAAGCAAAAGGTACATTTATTGTAGCTGAGCGTCCTCACGGGGATACGCCGGTGGTTGGAATCGCTGGGGACAAAGGCTTTTGTAACATTCACGTGAGCAAATACTTATTAAACCGCGAAATTGGTTTTGGTAGAAGATTGCTTGAAATTTTAGAAGATGAAGGTATTTCATACGAGCATACTCCTTCAGGAATTGATAATATCTCTGTCATTATGCGCGAGCACCAGCTTACACCCGATGTGGAAAAGCGTGTATTTGCTCGAATTGAAAACGAACTTGAAGTAGATGAAATCTTTATTGAACGTGATCTTGCTATGGTTATGGTAGTAGGAGAAGGAATGAATAGCACAGTAGGAATCGCGGCAAAAGCTACAGAAGCTTTTGCACGTGCTGAAGTGAATCTTGAAATGATTAACCAAGGTTCTTCTGAGGTAAGCATGATGTTTGGTGTAAAAGCAGACGCCTTGGATCGTGCTGTTCAAGCTCTTTATAATACGTATTTTAACAGCATGTACAGTATTTCTTATTCTAATGTAAAATAAACAGGACGAAAAACCCCGCTTTTTTTAGAGAGCGGGATTTTTTAGTGAAGGCGTATAAAAGTTGAATTTGTGGACATAAAGGGAAGGAAGAGTGAAGTAAAAGGAGGAAATACAGTGAAGAAACGACTCTTTTTCATATTCATTTTCCTTGTAGGTATTAGCGTACTTTCAGCATGCCACAATGATGATGCAGCACCGGCAAGAGAAGCTCAAAATAAACAAGGCGTGACAAATGGCGGAACACCGATGAGCTATGATACTCAAAGTGAAAACACATCTTTTAACTTTTCAAAATTTGATTTAGAAGTGGACTATAAGGGTCTCAATAATGACTATGAAGCCGATTATGAAAATGAAAATGATGAGATAGAGGCAAAAGTGGATGATAATATTAACGATGAACACTTGAACGGAGACGAAGCATTTAATAAATTATCTTCAAAATTTAAAAAGTTAAATTTTGATCAACGCACGCCCAATGAAGATGTAAAAAAGGAAGTAATCGATGCGTTTGGTCTAAAAAAAGATTTTCAATCTTTTGAGCTAGAAGTTCGCTTTTCGAACGGAACGGAAAAAGAATACAATTTTAAACAAAAGTAAGACGTTAAAGCTAAGAAAAAAGTGAAAACACGAGCGAGGCTGGGATAAAGGTATTTTAGTTAAAGGAAAATCCGAACGGTGAATCGAGATTCTTGATTAAGAATCAAACTCGCTCGGATTTTTTTATGGTGCTGGTTAACGTAGGTTTCATGTATTCAGTTGCTTCTAGCGGTTGATTGGAGGGCAAGGCGAAGACTCCTGCGGGAAAAGCGGAAGAGGTGAGATCCCACAGGAGCGCAAGCGACGAGGAGGCTCATCGGCCGCCCGCGGAAAGCGACGTTTTGTACGGAAATCAACAGCGGTGTAACAAGCAATCCCTACTAGCTCATTTATCCCATTTGTTCGTCTTTAGATTGGATTGATGAGTTATGTCTCAATCTCATTTTTGATGTCTAAAAAAAGGAGAATAGTGAAAGGATGGTGATAAATAAGCAAAAGGAGGAATCACGGATGCAAAAGTGGATAATGAATGGATGCGTAGTCTTTATCCTATTACTGCTGGGAGCATGCAGCATGGTAAAAGAGCAAAATAACGCTCATGAAAACCATCTGAAAACAGAGGAAGTGAAAGAAACAAGCGAAGTATCAGTAGAACCTGTTAAAGTGGATTTAACGAATACATCGGGCAAAAAAGTAGGAGAGGCTACACTGTCAGAAGCAAAGAACGGTGTGCAAATTAAATTGACTGCTCAAGGACTTTCACCGGGAAGACACGGATTTCATATTCATGAAATAGGAAAATGCGAGGTGCCGGATTTTAAAACAGCTGGTGCCCATTTTAATCCTTTTAAACGTGAACACGGTTTTAAAAATACAAAAGGTCCGCATGCAGGTGATTTGCCTAATCTAGAAGTTGCACCAAATGGCAAAGTAAATACAGAAATTTTTGCTTCTCTGGTCACGCTGCAAGAAGGAAAGCCAAATTCTCTTTTGGATATGGATGGATCCGCATTAGTAATACATGATAAAGTCGACGACTACACAACTGACCCTTCAGGAAACTCAGGAGATCGAGTTGTTTGTGGAGTAATTACAAAATAAGCCAAGAAGCTGTGAGATCATTCACGGCTTTTTTATTGCAGTAACGAGACGCTTCTAAATTGCGGTGAGCTTCTTTTTTTTTGCACAATAGAAGAAAGAGCTAAAGAAGGTGAAGACATGCATAAGCAAGTTGTGGTAATAGGCGGAGGAATAGGTGGGTTAACAGCGGGAGCGCTTCTGCCTAAACATGACTATGTAGTGCCGGTTTTAGAAGCTTCTCGAGAGTGGGGAGGCTGTGCCGGCAAATTTCAGCGCCATTTCTATACGTTTCCTGTTGGAGCTACGCTTGGAATGGGGTTCGAGAGCGGAGGGATACATGAACGAATCAACGCGTACCTTGGCCTAAAATTGAAAAGATTTCTCTTGAGAAAATCATGAAAGTTCATCTTCCCCATTGTACACTGATTTATTATCAAGACCGATATGAGCATATTTCCTATCTTCAAAAAGAATTTTCTCATAAAGCGAAGAATATTAGGAGCTTTTATGAAAATGTTTTTACAATTGCCAAAGAAATTCGCAAGCTCATGCAGTATATCTTCCGGTTCTTCCTCCTCTGACAATCGGTGAGTGGAGCAGAGTGGTAAGTTCGTTAAATCTTGGGTCTGTAAAGCTGTTGTCTTATTGTTATCAATCGTTTAGTTATTTACTAAAAAAACACAGTTTGGTAGACGAAACGGACTTTCTTCATTTTATTGATGGGCAATTAATAGACAGCATGCAGACAACAAGTGAGAACTGTTAACGTGCATCAGACGTTCTATGCAACACGCCGATTCAAAGTTTAAAGTCTTTATTACATGATGAGGATTACCAACATATCCATAAGCGGGCAAAAGAAAAAGGCGAGCTTCCGCAGTGGGGAACGTTTTCGATGTATTTTGCGATTGATGAGAAGCATATACCGCAAAAGGTAGAGATATTTCAGCAAATACTTCAATCCGAACAAGGTGAGATGACGGAAGGAAATCATTTATTTGTCTCCGTTTCTCATCCTGATGATCGTTTTCGCGCGCCTGAAGGTAAACGTACAATTACAGCTTCTACTCACATTGAGCTTAGCAAGTGGGGTAACAAAGACGACTATGATATTCAAAAACAAGTTCTTGAGAAAAAGATGATAGTAGGAATTAAAACGATTATTCCTAACATTGAAGAAGCAAAGCATCAAATTTCAGGAGCTCCTAAGGCATTGGAAAGGTTCACTTCCCGGCCGAACGGCGGAGTGGGAGGCTTTCCGCAAACGCTAGATCATGCTTTATTTAACAGTATTTCGCATCGATCTGGTTTACAAGAGCTGTGGCTATGCGGAGATACAGTATTTCCAGGAGCGGGCACTATAGGCGTATCCGTAAGCGGCTATCATGTTTTTCAAAGTATAACGTCTCATCACCACAAATTACCTTAACAGCTTTTACATACATTTAAAAATGAAGAGAAGAGTTGGAATGGCACGCCTTCGAGAAATAAACGTACCTTATTTATAAAATCTATTGTTCATACCATCAAAAAACACCGGCCCTATTACCATAGAGCCGGTGTTTTCAGGAGAGAAACAGCTTCCACCACTTCCGTTTTCGCTTCATGTCAGCAGCGGCGGTTTGCCTAAAGGTTTGGACAAAATCACTAAACATTTCTTCGCGTTCAGCTACGCTTTGACGATGAAGCTTACGTTCTTTCTCCATTTCTTTTAAATAATAGACTCGCTCTTCATTCATCGAATCAATTAAATCACGAAGTTCTTCTGTTGTATTGGTTGATGAATTGTTTAATTTTTCAACCATAAATTTTACTTGGTTCATAGCAACAGTAGAATTGCTTGAGAATCGATCTAATAAGTACTGCATTTCTTTAGAGGATTCATCGGTATTCTCCATTACATCTTTCATGAATAAGCGCATATCCTCCGTTTTTTCTTCAGCAATTGTTGAATAATCTTCAATCAGAGAAGTAACTTCATCAAATGCTTTTTCGTTAGAACGGATAATTTTTTTAGACATATTTTCTACATCTCTTGCGCTGCGTTCTGAAGACTCAGAAATGTATGCGCCGACCGATTCCACCATTTCTACAGTTTGAGTAGCGCTTTTTTCGAGCTCTCTTTTCACTTCTCCGACAATTTCTTCGCGAACTTCATTTCGCATTCCTTCGCGCATTTCTTTTAACAAATCAGCTTTAAACGTATCAAGTACCTCAAACACATCTTCATAGCGGCGAACAGCTTCTACTAATTCCCCTTGAAGCATCTCTTTTTCATTCACAACAAGGTCGTTTGGTTTCGGCTCTTCAATAGAAGCAGAAATGGCCTGCTTTTCTGCTTCGGTAGCTAATCGTGCTTCAGGTATAGGAGGGGTCTTCGCTTGCTTATTTTCTGAAATGCTTTCCTGCTGTTCGGCAGCTTTTTTCTTTTCTTGCCTCATTTGTTTATTGGAATGTTCTTGAAAATCAATGACGTTTTCTTTTTTAGCTGTTTTCAACTGTGCCGGTTCTTCCTCTTTTGAAACCGCTGCCTCTGATTCCATCACTAAATGCTCCTGTTCTTCTTGCTCCTTGATAAGCAGCTGAACATACTCTTTCACTTCATCTAACGTACATTGTTCATCAAACAGCTGTTTAATATCATTAAACAATTCAATTTGTTCCTCTGTATAGACACGGGCTCCATCTACTCGTTCAATTGTTAAATAGCTGCCCAATAATTTTTCCCATTGTTTTAGCGTTTTCTTTTCTACCTCTAATTGATCACTTACTTTTTTAATTGTATATGTCTCCATCATTTTTCATTTCCTCCTTTATCTATTTTCATCCAACTATGTAATGGATTATTTGTTGTATGTTGTATTCACCATATCTTCACTTGTTTTCCTGCTAGGTGACAAAGGTTGTCAAAACTAGACGACATTAGCCTTCTATGTAAAGAAAGCGCATATTTTGTAAAAAAATGTACGGAATGCGGAGATAGAAAAAATGGCAAATACAATAGAAAAGGAGAATATAGAAAACAGTTGACGGGAAAAAATGAATCTTATAAGATAAGTTTAAATGTTTAAGTGCTTGAACGTATAAACCTAAGGGGTGAACACTATGTCACAGCATTATGCGCTCATCACCGGTGCTTCGGGAGGAATAGGAAAAGAGTTAGCTTATCAATTTTCCAAGGATGGGTACCCTTTAATTTTAGTTGCCAGAAGCACTGATAAACTAAAAGCTATTAAAGAGAATTTAAAATCTGCTTATGATATTGAAGTGATAACGCTTGTAAAGGATTTATCGAAAGAAGAAGATATACAGTCACTCTATGACGAGCTTAAAAGCAAAGAAATATACATTGATTATTTAGTGAACAATGCTGGCTTTGGGCTATATGGGAAATTTGTTGACACAGCTTTAAATGAAGAATTAAACATGATTGACTTAAATATTCGAGCATTAACTCATTTAACAAAATTATTTTTACCTGATATGGTCAAAAGAAATCACGGGAAAATTTTGAACATTGCGTCTGTTGCTGCATTTATGCCGGGTCCGCTTATGACGGTATATTACGCAACGAAAGCGTACGTATTATCTTTTACCGAGGCCCTTGAAAATGAATTAAAAGGTACCAATGTAACAGTAAGTGCTCTATGCCCAGGTCCAACTAAAACTGGTTTTAGCGACCGAGCCCAGCTAAGCAACTCCAAGCTCTTTCAAAGCGGTGCAATGGGTGTAGAAACAGTTGCTAAAGTCGGCTATAAAAAATTTATGAAAGGGCAGACGGTTATCGTACCAGGAGTACAGTTTCGTCTCGCCACGTTCGTTCCGCGCTTCGTGCCAAGAAAGTGGCTTGCATCCATTGTCCGCAGAACACAAGAAATTAAATAGAGGAGAATATACATGAGTGAAAAAGCAGTCGAGTTATTTCGTGCCAGCATTCCTATTTTTCAAGCGCTAAGCGATTCAGCAAGACAAGATATTATTTTGCTGCTCGCGGAAAAAGAGCCTTTAACCGTTAATGAAATTGCAAACGAGTCTACACTATCACGACCGGCAATTTCGCATCATTTAAAAATTTTACGGGATCAAAAGCTTGTACAAATTGAACAAAAAGGAACGCAGAGATATTATTCATTAGCTTTAAACGAGGCAGTCGCGCTATTAAAAAGCTTGCTTGCTACAGTTGAAGCCGAATGTTTATAGGGAGATGAAAGGGATGAACCACGAGCAATTCTATATCACAGATGAAACGGTCATTGAGCATATTGTCTCTACACAAAAGCAATATTTCTATGCACAAAAGACAAAGAGTATGGACAGCCGTATTCAAGCGCTAAATAAGCTCAGAGACGTAGTCAAACAAAACGAGCAGAGAATTATGGATGCTTTAAAACACGATTTAAATAAATCTGAAGTAGAGGCTTACACGTCGGAAATTGGGATTTTACTAGAGGAAATTCGATTTACGCTTAAACATTTAGCAAAATGGATGAAGCCTAAAAAAGTAAAAACCGCTTTAACACACGTTGGTTCCAAAGGGAAAATCGTTCCGGAACCGTACGGAGTCGCTTTAATTATTGCCCCGTGGAACTATCCGTTTCAATTAGCGCTGTCTCCTTTAGTAGGAGCGATTGCCGCTGGAAACACGGCGATTATTAAACCGTCTGAATTAACCCCTAGCATATCTCGCGTTATACAAGAATTACTAGCTGAAGCGTTTGATCCAGCATTTGTAACGGTAATTGAAGGCGCTGTAGAGACCACAAGCTTGCTTTTAAAACAGCCGCTTGATTATATTTTCTTTACGGGAAGTGTAAATGTAGGGAAAATTATTATGCAGGAAGCAGGTAAGCAGCTCATCCCCGTCACGCTTGAGCTAGGCGGGAAAAGTCCGTGTATTGTACACGAAGATGCAAACCTAGATCTTGCAGCAAAGCGGATTATGTTTGGTAAAGGAATAAATGCAGGACAAACGTGCGTTGCTCCTGATTATTTACTCGTTCATAAAAAAGTGAAAGCGCAGCTAGTGGAGAAACTTCGCGAAGCGATTTCTCAATTTTACGGTAGTAATCCGCTTGAAAGCGACCGCTACGGCCGCATTGTCAGTGAGCGCCATTTTACTCGGTTAGTTGAGTTTTTAAAAGAAGAAAACGCTGCAATTGGAGGTGGATACAATAAGGACACGCTAACAATAGAACCTACGGTGTTAAGTGAAGTAAGCTGGAAATCAGACGTCATGCAAGAAGAAATCTTTGGACCGATTCTTCCTTTGATTGAATATGAAACGTTAGATCAAGTCATTCACAAAGTTCAAGAAAAAGCTAAGCCGTTAGCTCTTTACTTATTTACAGAAAGTGAAGGTGTAAAAAACGTCATAACGGAGCGTCTTTCATTTGGAGGAGGCTGTATAAATGATACGCTTATGCATATCGCTACGCCATATTTACCGTTTGGCGGAGTAGGAGAAAGCGGCACGGGTCAATATCATGGAGAAGACAGCTTCCGGACATTTTCTCATTTTAAAAGCATACTGTCTCAAACAACCAAGTTTGATTTGGCATTCCGCTATCCTTCGGAGAAACAAAACTTGAAAATGATTAAAAAATTATTAAAATAAAAAAGCCTCCCGTGAGGCTTTTTTTATTATTTTGAAAGTGAAAGCTGAGAAAGCGGCCATTTTTCTTGCGTATAAGCCATTTCCCAAAACAAATACTCGAGTTCACAGCTTTTAATGAAATGATCTTTCATACGATTACGTTCTTCTTCAGTCGCTTGTTCTGCGAGTTCATCAAGCTTGTTACAAAACCATTGCGTTGTATCGTTCATTTCTTCATTATTATAAAACTGAATCCATTCATAAAAAGGATGAGAAGGAGATGGATTTACTTGTTCCGTAATGCGTTGTCCTATTTCAACGTACGTCCATGGACATGGAAGAAGCACAGCAATGATTTCCGCTAAGCTGCCTGTATGCGCAACGCTCATCATATGGTTAATGTAGTGGCTGGCCGTCGGTGAAAGCGTCTCAGTGTGAAGGTCTTCATAGCGTACACCTGCTACTTCACAAAAATTATTGTGAGGGTGTACTTCACTATGTAATACCGTAGAAATGCCGGCATTAAAGGCTTCCATTTCGGTACGTGTGCGGCATTTTGTTAAAGCAGCGCCGTAAATGCGGACAAATGCTGTTAAGTATTCGTAGTCTTGAGAAACGTAGTGAATAAGCGCTTCTTTTGGCACGTTTCCTTCAGCGATTCCTTTAATAAAAGGATGGTTAAAAATCGCTTCGTAAATATAGTTTGCTTCTTGTCTTAATTGAGATGAAAATGACATCAAAATCCTCCTTTAATATGAGGAAGTCACAAACAAGCATATAAAGGAAATAAAAAACACTCCGTTTATAAACGGAGTGGCAAAGGACAGTAAAAAACTGAACATTGCCACTTTCCTACGCTGGTATGAGCCAGATCAGGTTCAAAGGGATCAAGAAAACTTGTCTCAGCCGGTGGGCACCCCTAGTGGACTTCCTGTTAATCTATGTTTAACTTACCATATATTCTGAAAAATAGAAAGCATTATGGGAGATTGTACAATAACTGTTTTTATTCTTTAAAGAGGTACCTTCTTTAAGCTATTTTTAATCGTTTTTGTTTAAAAATGCATATTTTTAGGGAAGAAGAGGTATTAATGAAGGAAAGAGCCGTTTTCGTCTCCGAAACATTCCCATATAAATAGAAGAAAGGAGAGAATAAAATGGCAAAATTTCGTTTGTATGCTGTATTAAATGTAGTAGGCTTGCTCATTACACTGATTGTGAATTATTTAGCAAATGCCATTCCGATAGGAGGTAAAACAACAGCAGAGGCTTCTGCACAAGTTCCTACATTGTTTACACCAGGCGGTTATGCCTTTGCTATTTGGGGCGTCATTTATTTATTATTAGCTATTTGGGTTGTACGCCAATTCTTTGCAAGAGAAGATCAAAAGGAAATATACGCACGTATCGGCATTTGGTTTTTTCTAAACTGTTTGTTAAATAGTGCATGGATTTTTATTTTCCAAAATGATTACTATAAGCTGTCACTTTTAGTTATGCTCTTTATTTTAGGTACATTAATGATTGTGTACTCCATTATTCAGCATTCTCGGATGACGACGTGGTTTATGCGCTTGCCAATTTCTCTTTATCTTGGCTGGATTTCTGTTGCGACTATTGTTAATGTGTTTGTCGTATTTCAAGCGAATGGAATACAGCACTTGCTTGGTCTAAATGAGTTAGCTTGGACGATTATTATGCTGCTAGTGGGAGCTGCACTGGGCAGTACGTTTACATTAAAAAACCGAGACGCTGTTTATCCGCTTGTTTTTATTTGGGCTTATGTTGCCATTGCGGTGAAACAAAGTGGAAATCAGCCGATTGTCATTACCGTCATCATTTCAGTTGTTTTATTAGCAATTGCTATTATTGTAGGGTTGATTAAACGCTATAGACGTTTTTAAAAAGAAGCTCTAGCTTTTTTATAAGCTAGAGCTTTTTATGATGCTCTTTTGATTGTAAAAAAGCAGCTGTAAAAGCAATTAAGCTAATTAAAATACCAAAAGGAACAACAATTGGTACGAATGATAAGATAAATGTCATAAGTGTAACCTCCATGTTGCATCGGTGCATAATGAAAAATTCAACTTTTTTAAATTGAAGTTCCGCTATTATAGTATGCTAGGCTTTATGTTTGGAGCCTATATGTTTAGAAATAAATGAAAAAGGCAAAACACGTTACATATAGGTTAGATATAGGAGGAGTTAAAGTGGAAACATATATCGTGGCTTACACAGATAAAGATGATATGGAATATAAACAAGTAACGTGCGAGAGTTATGAGGATGCAGAGCGTACGGTTCTTCGTTTAGAAAGAGAAGGGCATATGCATATTGAAGAAATATCAAATCACGAAGCTTATCGTGGAGATGAATCATCGTACAGAGAATAATAGTTGAATAAAAAGACCGAGCCTAAAATGAAGAAGCCGCTGCTTCTTCATTTTTTTTTATACATATCATTTTATAGAAAAAAGTAAAACGGGAATGATTTTCTTCTGCATTTATGGTACAGTACTAATCAGGTGAGTTTTGAGTTTAGAAGAGGAGAGAGTAACATTATATGAGTAAAGGAAATCAGTGGTCTTCACGCCTCGGTTTTATTTTAGCATCTGCTGGGGCAGCAATTGGTCTAGGAGCGATATGGAAATTTCCATACGTAACGGGAACCAGTGGCGGTGGAGCGTTTTTTGCGTTGTTTATTTTATTTACGATTTTTATTGGACTGCCTCTGCTGTTGGCAGAATTTGTCATTGGAAGACATGCAGGAAAAGAAGCGATTAGTGCTTATAAGGCAATTGCTCCAAAGTCCGCTTGGGTATGGATTGGCAGGCTAGGAGTACTCAGCTGTGTCGTGTTGCTTTCCTTTTACAGCGTCGTTGGCGGCTGGGTGATTTTATATACGATTATGAGCGTAACCGGTATGCTAAGCGGAAAAGAGTACGGGCCGCTCTTTAATGCCGTCATTAGTCAACCTTATGTTGTATTAGGCGCACAGGCGCTGTTTTTATTAATTACAGTGTTTGTTATTTCAAAAGGCGTACAAAAAGGAATAGAGCGTGCTAATAAATACATGATGCCGCTATTATTTATCTGTTTTATCATTATTGTTGTTCGCTCTTTAACATTAGACGGGGCTTTAGAAGGAGTGAAGTTCTTTTTAAAACCGGATTTTTCAGCCATTACAGGGTCATCTATTCTTTATGCGCTTGGCCAGTCGTTTTTCTCGCTTTGCGTGGGGTTATCCTGCATGGTGACATATAGCTCTTATTTAGGGAAAAAAGTAAGCTTGACGCGTTCTGCAGGCACCATCGCAATTTTGAACTTATTTGTTTCACTGCTAGCGGGCTTAGCTATTTTTCCGGCTGTTTTTTCGTTTGGATTAAAGCCAACCGAAGGGCCTGGACTTTTGTTTGTTGTTTTGCCAACAGTATTTGAGAAGATGCCGTTTGGTACCGTCTTTTTAGCACTGTTTTTAATTTTATTTCTGTTTGCTACGCTTACGTCTGCTTTTTCACTGCTAGAAATTATTGTAGCTGCTTTAACCAAAGACGATCAAACAAAACGAACTCGCTACGCTTCTTTATCAGGGGTTCTTGTGTTTATAGTAGGCATTCCATCAGCACTTTCGTTTGGTGTGCTAAAACACATCTCGCTTTTTGGCAGAAGTATATTTGACGTAGCTGACTTTTTTGTGAGCAATTTAATGCTGCCTCTTGGAAGTCTAGCCATTGCAATTTTTGTGACGTTTAAAATGAAAAAAGAAGCCGTGTATGAAGAGTTTATTTCGGGAAGCACAACAGGCGCTAAGTTATTTAACGCATGGTTCTTTTTAGTTAAATACGTATTGCCTATTATTATTATAGCTGTACTATTAAGCTTACTTGTTGCATATTAAAAAAAGCACTCATCTGAGTGCTTTTTTGTTTATTTTGCAAAAACGTGATGTCCGATTGTGATCGTAACCTGTTTTTGACGAAGCCATTGGTCGCTTGTTTTATCTGGATTAAAGAAAAATAATGAACCTTTTCCTTGACCTCTAAAAGCTAGTGCTTCATTTACAGCTTTTTTCGCTTCGGCATCCGCTGCTTTATTAATTTCTCCGTTTTGTACAGGTGTAAACTGTGTACCTTGATAAATCACGTCGTGAATAGAGTTTGGGAAAGAATCGCTATCCACTCGATTTAAGACGACTGTCGCTACAGCCACTTTACCAGCGTAAGGTTCACCTTTTGCTTCAGCTTGTACAAGGCGAGCTAACAACTCTTTATCACTTTCACTAATAGAGTTAGGGATTGTTAATGTTTCATTTGCATTAATAGAGTCGGTAGATTTGTGGTTCGCTTCTTTTAATTGTTTAACAGTAACGCCGTATTCAGCGCCAATTTTGTAAAGAGTCTCTCCAGCTTTTACACGATGAGTTGTTTCATCTGCATTTGCCCCGTGACTCATTCCGAACATAGGAACTGCTAGTGCTCCAATAATTGCTAGTTTCTTAAACATAAAGTAAGTACCTCCTGAAATCCTTTTGAACGCCCCTTATATTATACGGATCAGTGCGTGCTGTGCACCGAGCTTTATATGTACGTTTCAAAGATTAACAGGTGTCAATACATCTTGTCACTGCGTAAAACATACCAATCTAGGAAGATATTATAATAGTTAACAGATAATTTGAAAAATACATTGACTGATAATAAAGTAGTGAATTATAATGAACGAGTAAATAGTTAACCGTTTAACTGGAGAGATTTTATGGGAGAAAAGATAACGATTCGTGATGTAGCAAAGCGTGCAGGGGTGTCTGCAGCTTCAGTATCTTACGTCTTAAACGGAATTAACAAAGTATCCGATGAAACAAAAGAGCGAATTTTAACAGCGGTAAAAGAATTAAACTACGAACCGAATTTAACCGCCGTTAGTCTTTCGAAACAAAAGTCAAATATGATTGGCGTTATGTTTCCACTTACGGATGATTCGCTTTCTACTATATTTAAAGATAACCATTATTACAGCGAAATGATTAGTGGGATTGAATATGTTATCCGTAAGCATGGTTATGACTTAGTCATATCTGGAGTGAGTAGCCCAGCTGATTGCCTAAAATGGATTCGAACGAGAAATATTGATGGTCTTCTGTTTTTAGGAGTCTTCCCGCATCGATTGTATGAAAAAATGAAAGCGTTATCGAATCCCGTTGTGCTAGTAGATACATACGAAAGGTACGAACGTGATTATCATCATATTTCTGTAGACGATGAGTATGGAGGATATCTAGCTACAAAACATTTAGTGGATTTGGGGCACCAAGAAATTGCCTTTGTCGCTCATCACCTCGTCAATAGTCCAGTGGATAAGAAGAGGTATATAGGCTACGAGAAAGCGTTAAAAGAAGCGGGCATTACACCATCAAAGACGTTTGTTTTTGAAGCGAACGAAAGCTCATTTGATAACGGATACAATTTAGGAAATAAGCTGCTGCAAGATCATAAGGATATTCGGGCGGTTTTTGCATCCTCTGATACGCTGGCGCTTGGAATTATGAAAGCGCTACAAGAAAAGGGGAAAAGAATTCCGGGGGACTACTCAATCGTAGGGTTTGATGACATAACGTTTAGTAGCTATGCATCTCCAAGTTTAACAACAATCCGTCAAGATGTATTTAACAAAGGAGTAGTAGCCGCAACGTCTGTTATTCAAGCAATTGAACGCCGTTTCAGCACGCTGCAGCATGTAAAATTATCGGTTGAACTTATTATTCGAGATTCAACTGCTAAGCGCTGGTGAACCACAGTAAGTTAACCGGTTAACCAAAGTTTAGTATTCATAAAAAAAGGGGATATAAATTAGCATTTACAAAAAAGGGGATATGAAAATGATTAATGTTACAGTATGGAATGAAAATCGTCATGAACAGAAAAATCCGGTTGTAAGAGAAATTTACTCTGAAGGCATCCACGGTGCCATCGCTTCTTTTTTAGAAGAAGGAGGATTTCGTACGCACACTGCAACTTTAGACGAAGTAGAACATGGCTTGACTGATGAAGTATTGAATCAAACGGATGTTTTAGTTTGGTGGGGACATTTAGCACATGACGAAGTAAAAGATGACATCGTTGAGAAAGTAAAGCAGCGCGTACTAGACGGTATGGGGCTTATTGTCTTACACTCAGGTCACTTTTCTAAGATTTTTAAGACGTTAATGGGCACAAGCTGCGACTTAAAGTGGCGTGAAGCGGATGAAAAAGAGCGTTTATGGGTAGTAGAACCAAGCCATCCAATTGTTGAAGGCATTGGTGAATTCATCGAGCTTGAGCGTGAAGAAATGTACGGAGAGCACTTTGATATTCCAGCGCCTGATGAACTGATTTTTACAAGCTGGTTCGAAGGCGGAGAAATTTTCAGAAGCGGCTGTACGTATAAACGAGGAAACGGAAAAGTATTTTATTTCAGACCTGGACATGAAACATATCCAACATATCATAACAAAGACATTCAGCGTGTCATTATGAATGCTATTAAATGGGCGAAGCCAGCAGAGAGAAAACGCCCTGTTTACGGTAATGCGCAACCGCTTGAATCAATCGCTGTTAAAAACTAATTAATGATGCTTAAGCAAAGGGGATAGGAAAGATGGCAAAAGTAAAAATCGGAGTTATTGGGTGTGGAAGCATTGCGCAACACCGTCACTTACCAGAATATAAAATGAACGAACAAGTAGAATTAGTAGCCGTCTGCGATATAAATGCAGAACGTGCAAACAGTGTAGCACAGCAGTACGGTGTAAAAGCTTACACAAACTATGAAGAACTTTTAGCAAGCGGTACAGTGGAAGCAGTGAGTGTATGTACACCGAACTATCTTCATGCACCTATTTCGGTTGCAGCTTTAAACAGCGGAGTTCATGTCCTATGTGAAAAGCCGATGGCAACATCAGAAGAAGAAGCGAAAGCGATGATTGAAGCAGCAAAAACAAACGGTAAAAAACTAATGATCGGACATAATCAGCGCTTTGTAGCTTCCCATCAAAAAGCTCGTGAACTTATTGAAAAAGGGGAAATCGGTAAAGTTTACAGTTTCCGTACGGCTTTTGGCCATGGGGGTCCTGAAGGTTGGAGCGTGGACGGAAAAGAAAGCTGGTTCTTCAAAAAAGACGAAGCATTTATTGGTGCTATGGGAGATTTAGGTGTTCATAAAACCGATATGCTTCGCTACATATTGAGTGAAGAAATTGTAGAAGTTGGTGCATTTGTGGAAAGCAATGCAAAAGACTTTGCAAACGTAGACGACAACGCTGTGTGCGTATTAAAAACGGAAAGCGGGATTATCGGTACGCTTGCGGCAAGCTGGGCTTACAATGGAAAAGAAGATAACTCTACGATTGTTTACGGCGAGAAAGGGATTCTTCGTTTAGAAGATGATCCGACGTATTCATTAGTTGCACAATATGCAACAGGTGAAGTAGTAAACTATGAATTAGGAAAAATTCAGTCAAACGATGAAGGCGGACAAAGCAATTCTCACGTGATTGAACAATTTCTAGAAGCAGTTGTAGAAGATAAAGATTCTCCTGTTCCTGGTGAAGAAGGATTAAAATCACTTGCTGTTATTTTAGCAGCTTTAAAATCAAGTCAAACAAAACAAATTACGCGCGTGTAAGAGGTGGAAAACGTGAGAATTGGCATAATCGGAGCAGGAGGGATTGCTGTAAGCAGACATATCCCAGCATTCAAACAACTAGGTGATGAATGTGTGATTTGGGGGCTTAGCGATATCAATAGTGAAAGAGCCACAGAGGTAGCCAATGAACATAACATCCCTCACGTATTTGTTGATTATAAAGATATGTTTAAAGAAGTGGATGCTGTATGTATTTGTACACCAAATAAATTTCATGCCGAGTTTGCAGTAGAAGCGCTAAAAGCAGGCGTTCACGTCCTATGTGAAAAGCCAATGGCGATGTCTAAAGAGCAAGGTGAAGAAATGCTTGCTGCTGCTAGAGAGTCAGGTAAGCAGTTAGCGATTGCGTATCATTATCGATTCATGAAAGAAGCGCAGGCCGCAAAAAAAATGATGACAGAGATAGGACGCCCTCTAGTTGCACGTGTCAGAGCCATGCGTCGCCGAAAAGTTCCCGGTTGGGGCGTATTTACGAACAAAGACCTTCAAGGCGGAGGCAGCTTAATTGATTACGGCTGCCACTTGCTTGATTTAACGCTTTGGCTAATGGGAAATCCAAAGCATACTGAAGTGCTTGGAAGCACGTATAATGAACTGAGTAAAACGCCTAATCAATTAAATCAATGGGGAACATTTGATCATGAAACATTCAGCGTGGATGATCATGTAACGGCCTATATTAAATTTGAAAATGGAGCGTCGCTTCTTTTAGAAACTTCTTGGGCAGCTAATATCAAAGATGATGAAGAGCACGTAAGCATATCAGGAGTAGATGGAGGTTTAAGCGTATTTCCTTTTGAACTATACACGTCTAAAAACGGTATGCTCATGAACAGTACGTCACCTTGGATGGATGGAGAAAATGATTACAGCTTAAGTCAGGCTAAAAATTTCATTGAAGCGTGTAAAGGAAATGCTGAATTAGTAGTAAAGCCAGAAGAAGCGCTTCAAGTCTCAGCAATTATTGACGAAATATATCGCACAGGGGGAAACTAAAATGAAACTTGGAGTATTCACAGTCTTATTTGCGGATCTTTCTTTTGAAGAGATGTTAGATAAAGTAAAAGCAGCAGGTCTTCATGCTGTTGAAATCGGAACGGGGGGCTATCCTGGAAACAGTCATTGTCCGCTAGATGATTTGCTTGAAGATGAAGGAAAAAGAGCAGCGTATATGAAGCAGGTAAAAGACCGAGGGCTTACAATCAGCGCGTTTAGCTGCCACGGTAATCCCATTTCACCTGAGGCAAGCTTTGCAAAAGAATCTGACGAAACGCTTCGCAAAACTATCCAACTAGCATCATTGTTAGATGTCCCAGTTGTTAACTGCTTCTCTGGAACAGCAGGAGATCACGAAGAAGCCAAGTATCCAAACTGGCCTGTTACACCTTGGCCTAATGAATATGGAGACGTATTGAATTGGCAGTGGGAAAATAAGCTTGTTCCTTATTGGAAAGAAATTGGAGAGCTAGCGGAGCAGCATAATGTGAAAATCGGTTTAGAACTTCACGGTGGATTTTTAGTACATACTCCGTATACCCTACTAAAGCTTCGCGAAAAAACAAGTCCAGCCATTGGCGCTAATCTTGATCCAAGTCATTTATGGTGGCAAGGAATCGACCCGGTAGGAGCGATTAAAATTTTAGCAAAAGAAAATGCGATTCATCATTTCCATGCAAAGGATACGTACTTGGACCAAGATAATATTAATATGTATGGCCTGACGGACATGCAGCCATACGGAGAAGTTCAAACTCGTGCATGGACATTTAGATCAGTAGGATGCGGACATGATGTAAAAGAGTGGTCCGATATGATGAGTGCACTTCGCACATACGGATATGATTATGTAGTCAGCATTGAGCATGAAGACCCAATCATGTCGATTGAAGAAGGATTTAAACGTGCAGTTACGAACTTACAAAGTGTATTAGTTGAAGAAACTCCGTCACAAATGTGGTGGGCGTAAACAAAAAGAAGCATCTCTAAAAAGAGGTGCTTCTTTTATGTGCGTTAATATATCAATTAGCCTTTTCTTTACCTGAATTTCGATACAAATGGGTGATTGGTAACCCAAAAGCGCCAAGGGTAATCCTTCGCTTCACCAGAATTATCAATGCCAACGCGAGGTCCGGCGGAAATCTCTGAAGGAGTGAAGCCGCGAGCAATATAAAGAGGAGGATTAGTTAAATCATGGCCGTACAAATCCATTGAAACTCCTAGTGCTTTTGTTAGTTTCCCAGGACCGTTTGTCCAATTTATTTCGTTTTCCATCCCTCGACGTCTCGTTTTCATCAAATCTTTGCCGCTAAATGGCTCAATGGCACGAATGAGGACACCTTCTGGACAATCGATGTCGCTGCTTACAACATTGAGTAAACAATGTGTATGCATCGTATGCGTATAGGCATGGCCAGGAGGACCGAACATTACTTCCGTTCTTTTTGTACGCCGGTTATTAAAGCTATGAGCTGCTCGGTCAAAAGGCCCTTTATAAGCTTCCGTTTCTACAATAAAACCAGATGCAGTTCCTTCCGGCGTTTCGTGAACAAGAAGACATCCTAACAGCGACTGAGCTAATTCAAGTGTAGGCTGCTGATAAAATAAAAGAGGAAGTGGTTCAATCGCTAAAAGAGAACGCGTCATTTGGTATAGTCCATCCTTTCAAAGCAGAGTCATTCACGCTTTTATGCGCTCCTTTTATTATGATGTTTTCTTTATTATTTTGCAAAGAGAGGGACTGATTAATAAAGTAATCTCCCTTCCGTTACGCTCGGGCATTTTCTCCAGCATGCTTCAACTTGTCTTATAAAAGCACTTTATTTTAAAGAATGGTTTCGTTTTGCACAGTTAAGGGGAATGTCTTACTACAATACTTTACTTTTGCTGCTGGTACGATAGACAATAAGCAGTTCATCCATATTTTACATGCTTTTAGTTTTAAAAAATAGTGATCTGTCTTTTCTTTATTTTCGTTCTACATATGAAAGCAAAATAAAAATAGTGAATTGTAGAAAAGTCTTTATAAATGGAAATAAAGAAAAAATATCCTTCAAAGAGTATTTAAGGAATTTTAGAACATATTAAAAATAAAATTTATACACTGTGAGGAATAGCTATGAACATCCACTTTGATACATTAACGAACTTATCAATTAACTATATTTTCGGACCTGCATCTCAGACGATTACCCATCTAACATATCATTCAAAGCAGGTTCACGACGGATCAGTATTTTTTAGTATAAAAGGTGAAAATGAGGATGGACATCAGTATATTAAAGAAGCTATAGCTAGAGGGGCAGTAGCGGTATTTGGAACAAGTGTTGAGGAGCTTCGTCTTTTGAGCACCCGGTATTCTCACTGTACGTTTTTAGCAGTTAAAGACGTTCGCAAAGTAATGGCTTCTTTTTCTAAAATGTATTTTGATCATACAGATGAAAAAATCGAGACAATTGGCGTTACGGGGACAAATGGTAAAACAACCGTAGCAGCTTACGTAAGGTCGCTTTTAACTCTTCTAAAATTGCCGACAGGATCGATTGGAACGACCAGCATTTGGTCATCGAAGGAGAAGTTAGTTTATAAAAAAAGTACGCCTACAACACCTGAATCGACAGACTTGCACAAAATTTTTTATGATTTGTATACAAGAGGCGATGAAGCGGCAGTGATGGAAGTATCTTCAATTGCTATTGATCAACAGCGAATAGAAAATATTTATTTTGATGTAGCCATTCATACAAACTTATCAGAAGAGCATTTAGAGTATCATAAAACGTTTGAGCACTATAAAAAATGCAAGATGAAATTATTTCAACAGGCAAAACACGCCGTTATTAATATAGATGATCAGGACATGGGGAAAGATTTAAGTAAAGCATTTAAAGGACCTAAAGTCACGTATAGCTTATTGAACAATGCGGAAGCAACTCTGCAAGCAAAGAACATTAATGGCAAAGAAGGAGGATCTTTCTTTGATTTACTCTATAAAGGGCAGTCATACAAAGTAGCAGTACCTGTATATGGTGATTATAATATTGCTAACGTGCTAGCGGCCGTGGGCACAGCTCTTCACTTTGAATATCACATTGAAGATATTATTAGCCTGCTTCCTCAATTGGAAAGTCCAGAAGGACGCTTTCAAGTGATAGAAGGTCCGAATAACCAAAAAGTAATACTGGACTACGCTCATACGCCTGTTGCTCTTACTCGCTTAGTAGAAGAAGTAAAAAAGATGGATTATAATCAGCTGATTGTCATGATTGGAGGGATTGGCATTCGAGATTTTAATAAAATGCCCAAAATGGCACATGCTATTGAAGGGAAAGCTGATGAAATTATCGTAACGGTGGATCACCCAGGTCATCATGATCCGAACAAAATCGTAGATCAAGTGATAACGGGTTTTTCAAATCCGAGCGCAAGCAATATTCACAGAGCTCCCACTCGAACAGAAGGAGTATTAAAGTCGCTTTCTTTAGGAAAGCCGAATGATATTATTTTACTTACAAGCGGCTGTATTAACGGCTGTATTAACGGTGCTCAGCTTGTAAAAGGAAACGAAATTCCGCATTCAGATGAAGAAATTATCGCTTCTTATTATGCGTCTTTAAGCAATATTTCTTAATGTTTATCTTCATTTATCAAACGTGTATCAAACGTGGAAAAAATGAAATACCATACAAAAGAAGGCCTCTTACTATTTTTAGAGACCTTCTTTTTGCATCAAAACTATAGGCTGTTTTCCGGCTGTGTTTTTGGTTCTTCAATTTTTACATCATGTTCTTTAGCCAGTTTTTTAATAGCTGCATTGTAATCGCGTATGCCTTTTCGGGCTTCATCAAGCATAGCATTTGCCTCAGCAATAAGGTTGTGGTCCTGCTTTTCTAAAGCGCTGACAATTTTAATAAAAGCATTATACTGAGTATTGGCAGCTTTTATATAGCCTTCATGAACCTTTCGAAGATCGTCGGTTTCTACATCGATATTTTCCAGTTCGTCAACAAATTTACGATAGGTAGGGATCACTTCACTCGTCATCGTATCGTACATAACAGCGTCACTTGTGTAGTTAGCGCCTGTAACAGAATCGTATGCGTCAATCGCTTCTTTTTCAAGCTGAGCGGCTTTTTTTAGATCTTGATTGTTATAGTCAATTAAATCATCTTGAACAGGGTCACTAAAGCAGGCAGACAATAAAAACAAAAGAGGGATAAGACAAAATAAAACTTTCTTCAACGAATTTCACCTCCGTTTAACAATGTATGAAAGATCTGCTTGGCAAAGTCGGGTTTCATACACGGAGAAAAAGAAGAAAATGTATAAAGGATTTTTGAAGGTAGACAGTGAATCTATTCATCAAGAGAGTTTTAGTTTACTGCTGTATGATAGAAGAAAGGAAGAAAAGATGATTAAAATAAAGAGAGACAATTTAACGAACAATGAAGTTATTGAATTAGTAAGTTCTCACCTCCAAGGAATGAACTTACATTCGCCGCCTGAAAGTATTCATGCTCTAGATATCGAAAGCTTAAAACAACATGATATTACGTTTTGGAGCGTGTGGGAAGGCAGTCAGCTAGCAGGGTGCGGGGCTATAAAAGAGCTAGATGAGCATCACGGAGAAGTTAAATCGATGCGAACAGCCACCGCTCATTTGCGAAAAGGAGTTGCTAGAGAACTGCTGCAGTACATAATAAATGAAGCACAAAAACGAGGATATCGACGCTTAAGCTTAGAAACAGGATCTGCACCTGCTTTTGAACCGGCTAGAAAGCTGTACGCCAGTTTTGGATTTTACCAATGCGAACCGTTTTCTACCTATAAAGAAGATCCATATAGTGTATTTATGACAAAAGAATTGAATGATTAAAAGACAGGAAAGAAGGCGCAGATGAGTTTTTTATTTGTACGCAAGCTGTGCGGGCAAGCAGCTGTCATTTATCCTGTTAGCAAGTAAGCTTTTTAGGCAAAGCCTTTTTAAAAGGCTTTGTTTTGTCATGATCCATATAAGAAGGTATAACCTCGGTTTTTTCACTAGACAAAAAGGTTTTTCCTATGTAGTATAAGTGTCAGATAATACAAAACGAATGTTCAGTATAAAAAATGTGCAGGGCGGTGGAAATAGCTTGAACAAAAAAAAGCTTCAAAGTGAACAAACAAAAAGAAAAGTGGCAGATGCTGCTAAAGCATTGTTTTCTCAAAAAGGCTATAAAGCTACGTCTATTGAAGAAATTGTAGAAGCTACTGGAAGCAGTAAAGGGAATATTTATTATCACTTTAAAAGTAAAGAAGGGCTGTTTCTTTATTTAATAGACGAATGGGATCTTGAGTGGGAACGAAACTGGAAGGAAAGAGAGTCTCTTTATAAAACAACAAGAGATAAGCTTTTTGGAATTGCGGAGCAAATTATTTTAGATGATTTAAATCATCCTCTTACGAAAGCCGCCGATGAATTTTTTAACAACGAGGAAAAGGGCAGCGATATCGAAGAGCGAATTGATGAGATGGTGAAACGGCACGTAGATTTTAACCGTAAACTTTTGCAAAAAGGCATCGACGAAGGTGAGTTTTCTCATAAAAATGCAGAACAGCTTGCGGTGGTTTTAGAAGGGCTGTTTGTTGGAATGAGCCGCATGTCTCGAAAAACGAGCACGGAAAATGCTCTGCAGCTTTACCATTCAGCAATTGACGTATTTTTAAACGGAATTATAGCAAGGTCTTCTTAAATGATCGGGGATGCTTATTTCGGCAATGAGTAATCCCTCATTATTTTGCATGTTTATAGACCGAACGTTCAGTATTTTTATAATCAGGAGGTTTATATGTCATTATTGTTAAGAAATCGAGCGGCAATTTTGCTGCTCATGCTGAATATTTTTATTATCTTTACGGGAATTGGTCTCGTTATTCCGATTATGCCAACATATATGACGGAGCTTCATATCAGTGGCAGCGTGATGGGGCTTTTAGTAGCGGTGTTTTCGTTAACTCAATTTCTATTTTCACCTTTAGCGGGCCGGTTATCGGATTCGTTAGGGAGAAAGAAAATTATCGTAGCGGGAATGATTGTTTTTGCCCTGTCTGAATGGTTCTTTGGTTCAGTGAGTACACCTCTTTTATTATTTGTATCCAGAATGTTAGGCGGGGTCGGGGCCGCGCTTATTATGCCTGCTGTTATGGCCTATACAGCGGACGTGACGTCTGCTAAAGAACGCGCTAAAGGAATGGGCTATGTGACGGCGGCAATTACAACAGGATTTATTATAGGCCCTGGTATCGGAGGCTTTTTAGCTGAGTACGGCGTGCGCGTACCGTTTTATATGGCCGCGGTAGCAGGTGGCTTAGCCGCAGTGATTACACTAATTGTTTTGCCAGAGTCCCGTTCTGTACAAGATTCTGTAAGCAAAGAGAGTCCAAAACAAGAGCGCCTGCTGCTGCAGCTTATGAATTCCTATAAAGAACCTTATTTTTTAAGTTTAATTATCGTTTTTGTCACATCGTTTGGATTATCTAATTATGAAACAATTTTTTCACTATTTGTTGATCATAAATTTAGCTTTACACCAAAAGATATTGCGTTCGTCATTACGTTCGGCTCTATTGCAGGAGCTGTGGTGCAGGTTACGATTTTTGGCTGGATTTTAAATAAGTTTGGTGAGAAAAAAGTGATTTCGTTTTGCTTGATGATGACAGGACTTTTTATTTTACTTACGCTATTTGTGCATACGTACTGGCTTATTATTGTTGTGACATTTATTGTCTTTTTAGCAACAGATATTTTACGTCCGGCAATCAGCACGCAAATGTCGATGATGGCACAAGACGATCAAGGGTATGTAGCTGGACTAAACTCTGCTTATACAAGTCTTGGGAACATTATTGGACCGGTTGTAGCAGGCTTTCTATTTGATATAAACATTAATTATCCATACGTATCAGCTGCGCTTGTTCTGCTGCTTTGTTTTCTTCTATCATTAAGAGCGGGTAAAGACCGAAAAACAGCTGTGAGAAATCAAGCGGTTCAAGAGAAATAAGCAGAAAGAAAAAAGCGCTGAAATTCCTTGAAAATAGAAGAACTCTAGTAGTGTACCGGAGGTCTTTTAATTATTGCTTTTAGTAAAGGTGTAAAATTTATAACAGCACTCAGCCTATAGACAAACTTTATTTAATAGGCAAGACAGCGAAATGGTTGCAAATAAAAAAGGTTAATAGTAAACTTTAAACGTAATAAGAATAGTTTGGGAGCTTGCGCGGGGCAGGCTGAGAGTACAGGGACGCCTGTTGACCATTTGAACCTGTTGGATAATGCCAGCGCAGGGAATGTGAGTACATACCAAAGCACTTTGCGCATGCAAGGTGTTTTTTGTCTTTTTTTGCAGGGTTAAAACTAAATGAAAAGAGTGAGAGAACATGGATATTAGTAAAATTTCAGCTCAATTAGAAAAAGTAAGAGACTCAAGCCCGCTTGTTCATAATATTACGAATGTTGTGGTAACTAATTTTACAGCAAATGGACTGCTTGCACTAGGAGCTTCACCTGTTATGGCTTATGCGAAGGAAGAAGTGGCTGACATGGCTCGAATCGCTGGAGCGCTTGTCTTAAATATGGGTACACTGACGGCTCGAGAAGTGGAAGCGATGAGACTGGCAGGGAAATCAGCAAACGAAAATGGTGTGCCGGTTATTTTCGATCCTGTAGGAGCAGGAGCGACGCCGTTTCGTACAGAAGTGGCGCGTCAGCTTGTAGAAGAATTAAATATCGCAGTTATTCGCGGTAACGCTGCTGAAGTTGCAAATGTAGTAGGCGAGTCATGGCTCATTAAAGGTGTTGATTCATTAGGAGGTCAAGGAGATGTCATTGAACTTGCTGAGAAAGCAGCTAGCAAATTGAATACAGTGATCGTTATCACGGGTAAGCAAGATGTAATCACAGATGGAAATACAACGTATACAGTAGACAACGGTCACCCGTTATTTACAAAGGTGACGGGTACCGGATGTTTGCTGACATCAATTATAGGAGCTTTCGCCGCTGTAGAAAAAGAATATGTTGAGGCAAGCGTTGCTGCTTTAAGTTTTTATGGAGTGGCAGGTGAAATTGCCGCCGCGAAAAAAGGTGAAGAAGGCCCGGGAAGCTTTCAAATTGAGCTGTTAAATCAGCTTCATCTCCTATCTGGACAGGATATAGAATCTTTTGCAAGAGTACATCAACGTTAAAAGGAGCCAGAAAATGACAAACGAAGAAATCAAAAAGCTGCTTGGAGTTTATTTTATAATGGGCAGCAATAACTGTACAAAAGATCCGCGAGAAGTGTTAAAAGAAGCAATTGAAGGCGGTATTACCGTGTTTCAATTTCGCGAAAAAGGTGAAGGCGCGCTGAGGGGAGAAGCGAAATATCAGCTCGCGAAAGAACTGCAGCAAATTTGTCAACAGCACAACATTCCTTTTGTTGTGAATGATGATCTTGATTTAGCGATTCGCTTACAAGCAGATGGCGTTCATATTGGACAAGAAGATGAAAAAGCTCATATTGTTCGAGAGAAAATAGGAAAAGGAATTGTCGGCGTCTCGGTTCATAATATACAAGAGCTGAAGCAGGCCATGAAAGACGGAGCGGATTATGTAGGAATGGGACCTATTTTTCCTACTTCCACAAAAAAAGACGCAAAAGCAGTGCAAGGTACAAAATTAATTGAAGAAGTGCGAAACCAAGATATTGGCTTTCCAATTGTAGGAATCGGTGGTATCACGCCTGAAAATGCTAGACAAGTAGTAGAGGCAGGTGCAGATGGAGTTTCTATTATTACCGCAATTAGCTTAGCAGCGTTTCCAAAAGAAAAAGCAGCTCAATTAAAAGCAGCAGTAGGAAAATAAAAAAGCGCACATTGTGCGCTTTTTTTGCTATTATAACTGAACAGTTTGAGGAGTTTCTTCGCCTTCATTCATAAAGCGAATTTCGTTCGGCGTAATTTCAAGAACAACATACTCAGGGTCATTTGGACCGTCAAACCACTCTTTCATATGGTCGTTCCATATACGTTCTTTTAACTGGTTACCCGTACGAAGAACAGCTGTACCAGATAATTCTAAGTATTGATCGCCATATCCTTCGCCGCTGTAGCCCAATAGTACGTGTACGTTCGGATTGGCTTCGATTTCTTCCGCCTTATGTGTATTAATATTTGTTGGTGTGTAAAGAGCGATACCATCTTCATCGCTGAAAAATGTCATATAGCGAGAGTGGGGTTTATTGTTTACAACTGTGGCTAATGTTCCTACACGATTTCCTTCTAATACTTCATTTACTTTTTTTGCAATTTTTTGTTCATTCATTTTATCCATCTCCTTTATTACTTTTTATATTCCTCCATCGAAGATAAATAAAACATACATGTCTAAAAAAAATATAATTTAACAATAATTTTATTATGTAAACTAATAAAAAAGAAAATAAAAAAGCTAGCTACAGCTAACTAAAAAATAAGCCCGCACTGCCGTAACCCTAAGTGTCTTAAATACCCAGATCTACTAGGTGGGTGCCCTCATAGCCGGGTTTAGCGTCCCAAGAAGGGCATGCTATCTGCAGCTAAATTTTGAGCTCCCTTATAACACTCAAAGGTTTAAGACAACATGAGTATACGCACAGCGCAGGTATGTATAACAAATGTAAATAAAATGCCGATATATAAATGTTTTCTAATTAATCAACTTTCATCGTACAAGAAATGATTATAAAGGAATAATGAATGGAACGCAAGACTTTTATTTAAAGTTTTTCTTCTCTAACATCTTGGCGGTTAAGCAGCAGCAAAATAAGAAAGGGACCGGCAACCGGAATGAAACATAAGAGAAGATGAGACCGGGACGCTATCTTTTCTTTTGTCATAACGGCGTAAGAAAGCCACGTTAAAACAAAAAAATCAGCGGTCATCACGCTAACAAGCTGTGACTGCGTAAAAGCTTCTCCATAAGCTTTTATTGAACCCATAGACAGTCCGTATACATAACACGCAATAGTGATCGCTAAGCATAGTCCAGTCCATTGATAAGAAGAAATGATAGCAATGAAACGCGAAGGAATACGTGAACGAGTTCTAACTTCTTGTCCTTTCCAGTGGTAATAGAGCAAAAGAGAAACGCTTGAAACTCTTCTTTAATTAGGTGTAATATTACACTAAAGACATGTGCGTGTACAGAAAGAAAGGGCTGTAAAAATGAATAAACAAGAAGTGATTAAATCAGTATCGGATAAAATGCGATTGATTCGTTTAGAAAGAAACTATTCACAAGACAGAATGGCTGAAGTCATTGGTATTTCTAAAAAAACATTGGTGCAAATTGAAAAAGGACGCACGGAAGCTGGGTGGACAACGACTGTTGCAGTATGCGGCTTGTTTCGTGACAGTGAAATTCTTCAATCAGTTTTAGGAGACGTTCCTTTAGAAGTAGTAGAAATCGTTGCTCATAACGGTGTATCTTCTCCAAAGGATAAAACGCTTGGAGGAAGGGTATGGTGGAAAGAGATTCAAAAAGAAGGTTCTTTTCGGCTGCAGCAAAATATGATTAGTCAGCACTACCGTATTTTAGATGACCAAGACTATCGATGGTTCAGTTCATTTGATAGAAGTGAAACGGTAGAAAGGTTTGAGGAATTAACGAAGGAATAAAAACAAGCACTTGCTTTCAAGTGCTTGCTACTGATTCATTAACGTACCGGATGAAGGGCGACTGAACCAATTCCAAAGCTCTACATCTCCAAGTGACGCATACGTGATAGACGGATCATTTTTTAATTTCAGAAGCTTTTTTGTAGGTCCTGTAATCACAACGCCGTACACGCCGACTCCATGTTTTTTTACATAAGAATATCGCTGCTTTAGCAACAAATCGGAATGGTCTAGCTGACGAACTTTTTGGACCGTTTCTTCATTATCGGCTAATAGTTTCATCATATTTAAAACGTTCGACTTGCTAGTAGAGTGCGTTTGATTTTCATTGTGATCGTAAGGTAAGTCTAAAAACTCTGGAAAGCCAAACGTTGATGTTAAGTCAATTAATGGTTCATCTTTTGTGCTTGTTTTTTGTTCGTTCCCCGTATTAAGCGCATACCAAGAGGTAGAAAAATCACGACTGTCGATGGCGCTCATTTTTTGCTGAACTTCTTTTAGTGAATACGTATCATCAAAAGAAATAGCGACTTCGCTTACCGTTCCTTTTGGTAGATTTTCTAACGCTTTCCATGTTTCGTTCGTCCATTCCTTATACTCTTGCGCATGCTGCTTTAGTTTTTGGGGATCAGGATAGACAAAGGAAAGGTTGAGATCATATTTACCGCCAGAAAATTCTTTTTCTACACCGCTTGTTTTATCAAACAGCTGATGAAATGTAAACGTCCCAATCGCCTGCTCTTCACGTCCAATTTGCTTGTAAGCTTCCATTTGCGACTGCATACGGAAAAAGGACTGTGTATCAGAAGTCGTTTCACGTATATGAACGTTTGGAAAAGCAGATTCGATAGCCGCTTGATTCACGCTGTTTATGTATTCGGTTTTTGATTGATGGTAATATACAATAGATAAAAAGCTGCCAATGATCCATAGCAGAACTACAGAGCTAATGACAGTTGTCACATTTGAAAGACGCTGCTTCCATTTGGCAATATAAATGGACTTTTTCACTTTTTTATTATCCAACATCGTATCGTCACTTGGTGGAGTAGTTGATGGATTTGATGACAACGGTTCATCTTCGGTTAGCAAGTGCTCTAAATAAGCTGAGCATACTTCACAGTTTTCCGTATGTTCTTCAAGTGTTTCTGCTTCTTTGTCTGTCAAAGTGCCGTTTTTATATTTTTCCCATTGATGCTTCATATCTTGACAGCTCATCCGTCCTCTTCCTTTCTTTTTTTCAATTGTTGACGACCACGATACAAGTCCATTTTCACTTTTGACAGAGTAAAGCCAGTCATTTCTGCAATCTCTTCATATGTGAAGCCATGATAATCTCGTAACAATACAATATTCTGCTTAGCCGGAGGCAAAGCAGATACATCAGAAAGCCAGCTGTCGATTTCACTTTGAATCATCACTTGCTCTTCAGCACTCGGCTGAGGAGTAAAGTGCCATTCTTCTATTTCAACAGTAGGGCGTTTTTTTTCTTTTCGATACCAGTCAATAAAGGCGTGATAAGCAATTTTGAACAGCCAAGGCTTCACTTCCTCGCCTTTATATGTTTCTAAATGTAAAAGTGCTCGGTAAAAGGTCTCCTGCATTAAATCTTCCGCTGATTCTTTTCTGCGAGTAAGAGAGAGAAGATAGCGCAGCAAATCATGCATATGCTGTTTATAAATGTGTTCAAAGTTATGCTGGTGTGCCATTTTCTCCCCCTTTCATTTAATCAACGCAATTGATGGATAAAAGTTTCGGTTTTTTTATCAAAAATCGTATGTAATAGATAAAAGATGCCTAAAATACGATATATAGCTTATCATACTAAAAAGAAAATCATATGAAATTCGACATAATTCCGTTTATTTTTTCATTTTTTTAAAAAACTAAAGGGTAATTGGTGTTCGAAGGAAACAGAAAATGTTATGATAGAACAAGGATGTGCTCTTACAAAAAACAGCTACATACATAATAAAAAATACAGCGTTTGTTTGCAAAATAAAAATGGACAAACACATGGTGTTTAACCATGGATGTTTGTGGGAAAATAAACTAAGTATTTTCAACAAAAAGTAAATAAAATTGTGTTTTCACTTATAAAAAACACGGTAAATTGGAAAAGGTGGGGTCATGATGGACGTAGAAAATACACAAGGTACAGAAGAACAAGCACCTAAAGTCAAGGCAGCTAAAGTTGGCGATACTATTCAGCCTAAAAAAGGCGACTATAAAGGATTCAAAGGAATTGTTATGGTAGTGCGAGACAATTCGGTTATCGTAGATTTTGGGAAAGATGCTGAAACTGGCGAATCCATGAAAACAGTCGTTAATCATAAAAACTATAAAATCGTAAAAAAGTAGGTGAATAACCTACTTTTTTTTACTGAATATATGTTTAAAGACTGCGATTTTTCTATCGGAAACCCACGAAAAATGCGTAGGTAAAGCAATTCTTTGAGAAGAAGAATATTTTTTAGTAAACTATAGAAAGTATGCAGAAAGAAAGGATTTTTGTTATGTCAATTCAATTATCACAATTATCATTACCAAAAGAGGTTCTTTCGCTTTTAGCGAATCGTAAATATGAAAATCTGTCCGATGCTGATCAGCTATTAATTGGAAAAGGCGGCTATACAGCAGAAGAAGCAGATATTTTAGAAGATGCCATTATTGCCTTAGCACTAGGGAAAAACGTACTTTTAAAAGGACCTACAGGTTCAGGTAAAACAAAGCTTGCTGAAACGCTGTCACATTTATTTTCTCAGCCTATGCACAGCGTTAACTGTTCGGTTGATTTAGATGCAGAAGCGTTGCTCGGATTTAAAACAATTTCTGAACAAGAAGGTAAAACAGGTATCGAGTTTGTTGAAGGACCTGTTATTCAAGCAATGAAAAAAGGCCATTTATTATATATTGATGAAATTAACATGGCTAAACCTGAAACGCTTCCTATTTTAAACGGGGTACTTGATTACCGAAAAATGATTACTAACCCATTCACTGGAGACGTAGTACGCGGTCAGCAAACGTTCGGCGTAGTAGCGGCTATTAATGAAGGGTATGTGGGGACTGTTCCATTAAACGAAGCGTTAAAAAATCGTTTTGTTGTTATTGAAGTGCCGTATATTCAAGGAAGCAGCTTAAAACAAGTTCTGATGTCTCAGTCTCAGTTAAAAGACGAAAAATTAATTGATAAATTTGTCACGCTCTCTGCAGATTTAATTACTCAAGTTCAAAGCGGCCATGTATCAGAAGAAGCTGCGTCTATTCGTGCGCTTATCGATACGTGTGATTTAGCTCTTTATATGCCGCCTCTTCGCGCGATTAAACGCGGTATTATTGAAAAGCTAGAAGATGAAAGGGAAAAAGCCGCCATTCAAAATATTGCTGAAACATTATTTGAGTAAGGAGTGGCGCTATGCGATTTATTAAATTTAACGACAAAAATGTAGATTCCTTTCTCTATATGGAGCTGGCAGATTTAACGAAAACATTAACAAAAAATGATGAAATTGAAGTAGAGTATCGCGTTTCTTCTTATTATGACCCTGTACACGGTATTATTTATCTCAGTCACTTTTGGGATAATCGTCCAGAAGAAGACAAAGTGTATGGCTTAAAAAGTGATGTGTTTTTAAGAAGTATTGGAAGCTATAAGCATTCAAACTTTAAAGAGATTAATGCATACTTAAAGAAAATAAATAAAACGTCTGTACCTAGCTTAGCTAGGCAGCTGTTTATGCTGTTTGAAGATATTCGCTTAGAAGAATTATGTAAACGTGAACGTCCTGGAACGAAAAAAGCCTTCGCAGTCAGAAGACAGCTCTATAGAAAATATTTTGCTACGCAAATGAGCGCGAACTTAACAAAAAGTGTTTATACGGATGCACTGTTTAACGGTATCTATTTGCTATTGACGACTGAAAATCCGTTTGAAGAAATTCCGTCAATGAGTGAGTCGATTAACTTAGCAATGCCTTTTATTCGCAGACAGCTAACAAATGTATATGAAGCTAAAACAACAAAAGACGTATCGCGCATTTGTCTTGAACTTGTAGATGTTTTTGATGATATTATCGAAAAAGATATGCTTAATACTTATTTCTTCTTGGCTGAACTCCAGTATGATCAGTTAGAAGAAGGGTTAACATTTGAAGAATTAAAACGCAAAGATTCATTAGTGAACGATGATATTTTAGAGCATGAAAAAGACGGAGACGAAGATATTCACGAAGAGAAAATGGAAATGTGGCATAGAGAGACAAGCGAAGCGACGCAAAGTTTTCTACAGTTTGATATGGATCAAGGTTCAAAAACAGACATGCTAGGCGATGGTGTTCGTGAAGGCGACGATGGAGATCAAGCAATGGGAATGGTGCAAGGATCTTCTCAAAAAACATCGCGAAACGATTATTCTCAAATCGAAGCCATGGAGCAAACGCATCCCGAAAAAGACGGGGAAGCAGATTATGAGTATGGGAAAGAAAATAAGCATGCCTATGCTGTTTTCGTAGATTCTAAACTTCCGAGCGACGATCACGTTGTTCAGTATGATGAGAATAAAAAAATCATTGCATCGTATCAAAAGAAATTAAAGCAAATGATTGAAAAAACGCTTGAACATAAAAAGACGCTTCCTAGAAGCGAGCTGCACTTTGGCCGATTAAATAAAAAACTTCTCAAGCTCTGGACGGATGATAACCCTCGGTTGTTTTATAAAAAAGACGAAGATTCTGCCCAAATTGATGCTGTCTTTTCTCTTTTAGTTGACTGTTCTGCATCGATGTACGACAAAATGGATGAAACGAAGCTTGGGATTACACTATTTCATGAAGCGTTAAAATCTGTTATGGTGCCTCACCAAATTGTAGGTTTTTGGGAAGATACAAATGATGCTACCGAAACGAGCCAACCTAACTACTTGCAGACGGTTATGGACTTTCAAGCATCATTAAAGCGTAAAAGCGGTCCTGAAATTATGCAGCTTGAACCTGAAGAAGACAACCGTGATGGATTTGCCATTCGTCATATGACACGCCGCTTGCTTCAGCGTTCTGAGCAACAGAAATTTTTACTTGTGTTTTCAGACGGTGAACCAGCCGCTATGGGATATGAACAAAATGGCATTGTAGATACGCACGAAGCGGTCTTAGAAGCGCGCAAGCACGGAATTGAAGTCATCAACGTTTTCTTATCTAACGGTGAAATTGACGAAGGACAGAAGAAAACCATTCAAAATATGTACGGGAAATATAGTATTCTAGTACCAAACATCGAAGAACTTCCCGATGTGCTATTTCCTTTACTCAAGAAATTACTTCATAAAAGTATTTAAAAAAGTCGAAGCATAGTGCTTCGACTTTTTTTGCTATTGACCGTTAACGAGGAGCGCGGTAAGTTAAATATATATATATAAGAGAGAAGGAATGGCAAGTGGAAGGAGTTCAAACGTCATCTAAAAGAGCATGGGGGTTGCTGCTTGTAATCATCGGCGCTACGATGTGGGGAGTATCTGGCACGGTAGCTCAATATTTATTTCAGCATAAGGGCTTTAACGCAGAGTGGCTGGTCGCCGTTCGTATGCTAGTATCCGGATTGCTGCTTTTGGCAATAGCCTCTAAGCAGCGCAATATTTTTGCGATTTGGAAAACAAAAGAAGAGAGGACTTCACTGCTTTTGTTTGGTGTAATCGGTATGCTCGGCGTGCAGTATACATACTTTGCAGCTATTGAGGCAGGAAATGCTGCTACAGCTACAGTGCTTCAATATACGTCGCCAATATTTATTATTGGCTATTTAGCCGTGCAAGCAAGAAAGTGGCCCGTGAAAGTAGAAATGATTTCTGTTGTGCTCGTCATAACGGGGACATTTTTTCTTGCAACAAGTGGAAATTTCAACGAGCTGTCTATTACAGGGTGGGCATTGTTTTGGGGGATTGGAGCAGCTGTAACGTCTGCTTTTTATACGCTTCAGCCTAAACGTCTTCTTGCGAAATGGAGCTCAATTGAAGTAGTAGGTTGGGGAATGGTGATAGGCGGCGTAAGTTTTTCATTTATTCATCCACCGTGGCATATAGCCGGTGAGTGGTCGCCGTTGTCTCTGTGTGCGGTGCTATTTGTGATTATCTTCGGCACGCTCATTGCATTTTATTGTTATTTAGAAAGTTTGAAGCACATTAGCGCTTCTGAAGCAATTGTTCTTGCGTCAGCAGAGCCTTTATCGGCAGCGGCGCTCTCTGTTCTGTGGCTTCATGTGACATTTGGATGGACGGAGTGGTTAGGTACAATTCTTATTATCGCTACGGTATTTTTGCTTTCTCAGCGAAAACCAGAGGCTACATCATAAGTAAAAAGGACTTTCCAACGAAAGTCCTTTTTACTTTTATAGAGGTTTTAGCGTAAATGTATTTGTGTAGGAGCGGTTAGCATATAGTGTGTAATCGGGGTGTGTTTTAGCTCCCCAGCTGTCGTCTCCGCCAACGCCCATTTGCTTGTAGTTAACCCGCACGGTTACTAAATCGCTTGACGGTAATTTGTAAAAATGATCGTAAGCTTCCAGCTCAAAAGGTGAGTAAGGTAAAGCGTTCAGCTCAACTGTTGGCAGACCTTTTAGCAAAAAGCCGCGTCCTTGCTTGTTTGTAATAGTGGCCCATCTAACGTCCGTTTTATTTCCACATTCTTGAGGACGTAAATACGGTGTAACTTGCTCTTTTACACGGCCTTTATGAAGGCCGAGCTTTGCTCCAGTTTTACGATCCCAATAATTTTCATGAGGGCCTCTTCCGTACCATGTTAAAGCATCAAAAGACTCATCCATCGTAAACAGCATGCCGATTTCCGGAATTTCTGGCATTGTCTCAGAAGGTGTTAAAGATTGTTCAATCTTCATTTCACCATCGTTATACAGCGTATACGTTACATAGCAAGAAGGAAGAGAGTTGCCTAAAGACAGCTCAACCGAAATGATAACAAAGTCAATTTGCGGCTGAACACTTACTTTTTGCACATGCTGATCTAAACTTGCTTGACGCCACGTTTGACATCTTTCATGTAATTTGTTTCCGAGGTCATTATCGGTTACGGCACGCCAAAAGTTCGGACGGAAACCCGACGCAAGCAGCTCGCTATGCTCATAGCTGTAAGAGATAAACTGCCCTTTTTGTTTGTCAAACATAGCCGTGAAGTTAGCGCCTGTAACTGTAAGCGTTTGTTCATTTTGGTCAACGGTTAAAGCAGGATAAACAGCTTTTACGGAAGGTACAGCGGCTTGCGCAGGCAGTACAAACTGTTCGTGCGCTACTTCGTATCCAGCTGAAGCCCAAGCCGTATCTTTGGCTAATATCAGAGAAAGAGTTAAAACAAATTCATCAGTTTCATTTTCTTGCTGATAAAGAGGATAAGAAAGCGTCATTTCATCTGTATCATCAGGAGCTACATCTAAAAGAGACGCATGTTTTTCAATGAGTTCACCGTTTTTTTCAACAGTCCAAACAAAATCATATGCATTCAAGTTTGTAAACAGGTGTTTATTTTGAACAGCAAACTTTCCTTTTGCAGCGTCGATTGCTGTCCACTTTACAGGCTGATAGCATTTTTTTACTTCTGCAATTTTAGGGCTAGCTGTCCCATCAGCAAAGATTAAGCCGTTTCCGCAGAAATTCCCATCGTTAGGAGTATCGCCAAAATCTCCGCCGTAAGCTAAGTAAGGTGTACCGTCTTCTGCTGTTGTTTGAAGAGCTTGATCTTTCCAGTCCCATATAAAACCGCCTTGCAAGATTGGATATTGATCAAACAGCTCCCAGTATTTGTACAGATTTCCGCAAGAATTACCCATTGCATGACTGTATTCACACAAAATATAAGGTTTTTTTGGATTCATTAATGCATAGCGTTCTACATCTGCTGGCTTAACGTACATCGTGCTTTCTATATCAGAAGCATCATAGTCACGGTGATGGAAAATTCCTTCATAATGAACAAGGCGCGTGGAATCTTTTTCTTTAAAAAAAGTATACATATGCTTAAAATTTTCTCCGCCAAATGATTCATTGCCAAGCGACCAAATAATGATAGAAGGGTGGTTTTTATCACGTTCGTACATAGAACGACAGCGATCTAATACGTTTTCTTTCCACTCAGGCTTGCTTCCTGGAACAGCTTTTTGTTCACCTTCTTGTAAATAAGTCCACGTGCCGTGCGTTTCTAAATTGGTTTCGTCAATCACATACAGTCCGTATTCATCACATAGTTCATACCATACTGAATCATTGGGATAATGAGATGTACGTACCGCGTTAATATTGTGCTGTTTCATAAGCAAAATGTCGTGAATCATATCTTCTCGCGTGATGCCTGCCCGTCCTTTTACTGAATCAAATTCGTGGCGATTCACTCCGCAAAGTACGATGCGCTTGCCGTTGATTGTCATAAGTCCATTCTTTAGTTCAAACGTACGGAAGCCGACTTTACAGCTTTCTGTTTCAATAACGGAACCAGCAGAATTCTTTAAGCTAAGTACAAGCGTATACAAATTAGGGCTTTCTGCGCTCCATTTTGCAGGGTTTTTAATGTGTGTACGCAAGGAAATTGTATGGTGGTCGCTCACACTTAGATTTGTTTGCAACGGAGCTTGGAGTACTTCTTGATGATTCGCGTCATACAGCATGGCTTCGAATGTTAGGTCTTGAGTACCTTGCTGAAAGTAATTCAAAACATCAGCTGAAACGGTGAGTTCACCATCCTGGTAGTTGTCATCAAGCTGCGAGCGAACGCTAAAGTCATAGATGTGAACCGGTGGAGTAGAATAGAGGTACACATCTCGGAAAATACCGCTCATTCGCCAAAAGTCTTGATCTTCAAGCCAGCTTGCATCACTCCAGCGATATACTTCTACTGCTATCGTGTTTTCACCTTCTTGAAGGTAAGAAGTGACATCAAATTCAGCTGGAGTAAAGCTGTCTTCGCTGTATCCAACAAACTCACCGTTGACCCATACGTAAAAAGCAGATTCGACGCCTTGGAAGCTGATGTACACCGGCTGGTCTTTCCATTCTGACTTAGGTGTAAATGTACGAATATACTGACCTACAGGGTTATATTTAGTCGGTGCAAAAGGAGGTTCGAGCTCTTCGTTTTCAACCCAAGGATACGTCACGTTTGTATATTGAGGATAATCATATCCCTGTAATTGCCAGTGTGAAGGAACTGAAATGGAGTCCCATTTCTCATATGAAAACTCGGGAGCGAAAAAGTTTTTGACACGGCCATCTGCGTTTTCAGCAAAATGAAAATACCAGCTGCCGTTTAAGCTTTGATAGTAAACAGAAGATTTTCTATCATTTTTTAAGGCTTCTTCGACCGTTTGATAAGGCATAAGTAAAGCGTGTGCTTTAGAACGGTTTAACTGAAAAATCTCAGGGTTGTTATTCCATTCAGGATATCCGTTTGCAGGTGCTGTATAATTAAATTTCTTGCCGGTTTTTAACATGTCGATCCCTCATCTCTAAAGTGCTAGTTTATTATTTTATATAAAAATGATAACGTTTTCTGAAAACCTTATCAATCTAATTATTTTCATGATAATATAACTATATTCACATAAAAAGGGGGAAGTAATATGGACCGTATGTACTTTCCGGCTCTTTCAGATGAAGATATGAAACTGCCATTTTATGTTACAAGCGCTGGAAAATGGAGACATCAAACGCATATTAAACGTCAGGGAGAGTTTCCTGATTATCAATGGATTCAATGTATAAAAGGGAGAGGAGAGCTTCGTGTAAATGAAGAAGTTTATATTATAAAAGAAAATGAAGGGATGTTTCTGACTCCGCATGTTCCGCATGAATATTACCCCATTACAAGCGAATGGCAAGTATGCTGGGTTTCTTTTAACGGCAACGTGATTGATGATATCATGCTTTCTCTTCAATTTACTACTTCTGGAAAAATCGTCCTTACACATGCTAAAAGTCTTTACAGAATGCTTCAAGAGCTAATGAATCGATTAGAAGAAAATCATACATCTAGCACCATGCACTGCTCTGAACTAATATATAGTGTCATTTTGAAACTTAGGCAAGACAGCGTATATATAGAAAGTAAAAGTCGTTTGCAGCAAATTACTCAGTTAAACCCAGTTCTTCGTTATATCGAGAAATACTATCATCAACCGTTAACGCTAGAAGTATTGGCGAAGCAGCTCAGCGTAACGGAGCAGTATACGTGTTTGCTTTTTCAACAATCTCTTGGTATCCGCCCTTTTGAATACGTAACGCGTGTACGCATTCAAAAAGCAAAGAAACTGCTGCTTAAAAACAACCATGTCTCTGTACAAGACATAGCAAGGCAAGTGGGGTATGAACATCCAAGCTATTTTATCAAGCGCTTCAAAGAACAGGAGAACGTTACTCCAACTGTTTTTCGGAAAATGTATTTTTCATAAGTTACATACATGAATTTTTACCTAAGATATAAGACCTGCGGTTGACGCTAGTCATTTTGTATGAGTTTTAAAAAAGAATTTAAATAGAGTTTTAAGTGAAAATGGGGAGGAAAAGTAGAGAAAGGAAGCAAAAAGGAGGGATAAGCGTGTTTGGGTTAAATGATCTTCCAAAGTTTGTGTGGTCATTCTGTCTTGTATTGCCGCTTGTATCATTTGTTCATCAGCTGGGGCATTCCGTCATGGCAATTCTTTTCGGAGGGAAGGTCGATTTTACTATAGGGAGAGGGAAAACTATTCTTAAAATGGGGAAGTTTAAAATTAAGTCAGTGTATTTTTTAGACTCGTTTTGTAAATATGAAAATCTTAAGAACGACAGTCGCTTTTCTCATGCAGTGGTGTATGCGGGTGGTGTGCTGTTTAATATTCTTACTATTTTTATAATAAATGGATTAATTATGGCTAATATTCTGTCTGAAGATATATTTTGCTATCAATTTGTTTATTTTTCAGTCTATTATGTTATTTTCTCACTGCTGCCAATTCAATATACAGAGACATCTGCAAGCGATGGACGTGCTATATATAACGTATTACGGTACGGGAAAACGTGTGATCCAGATTAAAGGGCTGTGTGTAGCAGCCTTTTTTGGTGCATTTTTTTCTGTTCCAACTAAAGAAGGAAAGGAAAACTTTACGAAAAGAAAAGAGTAGCGGATAATAAAGATATTACGCTATGAAATGTTAGAAAGGAGAGGGTTCATACGATTATTGAGACAGAACGAATGAAGCTGCGAGTCATGACTGAAAGCGATGCAGGCAATTTACTAAAAATCTTTGGAGATGCTGAAGCGATGAAGTATTATTCTTCTACTAAAAATGAACAAGATACACGTCGCTGGATTCAATGGATGAAGCAGCATTATCAAACGTATGGCATTAGCATGTGGGTCGCTGAGGATAAGCAGAAAGGAGAGTTTCTAGGGCAGTGCGGCATGGTTCTTCAAAAAGTAGACGGCGAGGTAGATCCAGAACTTGGCTATTTATTTTTACGCAGCCGCTGGGGAAAAGGATATGCAAGTGAAGCAGCAAAAGCCTGCCTAGATTACGGCCTCCATACGCTGAAATTTCAGAAGATTATATCATTAATAGACCCTGCCAATTCCCCATCGATTAAAGTGGCTGAAAGAATTGGTATGAAAACAGAAAAGCAAGTTAACAAATGGAAGAAATCTCTAGTCTGTTATAGTATATATAATGAAAAATGAGAATAAAGGAGTGTTAGCGTGATTAATATTAAGAATATTTCGGTAAAAAGAGCAGAAAAAGAAATTTTAAAAAACGTGTCGTGGTCAGTTAAAAAAGGAGAACATTGGTGTTTGCTTGGGTTAAATGGTTCCGGAAAAACAACGCTTTTAAATACAATCAACGGATATGTCTGGCCTACAAAAGGTCAGGTAGAAGTCCTTTCAAAGAGATTTGGAGAAACAAATCTATCCGAGCTCAGAAAAGAAATTGGATGGGTAAGCTCTTCACTTCAACAGCGGTTTCGAGATGATGACACGGTTTTAGAAATGGTTTTAAGCGGAAAGTTTGCATCTATTGGTCTATATGAACAAGTGGAGCAAAAAGATATGAACCAAGCCTTAGAATTAATGCAGCTGCTAAAGTGTGAAAACTTACAAAATCAGGCGTACGGAACGCTTTCTCAAGGAGAGCGTCAGCGAGTGCTAATCGCTCGAGCTCTTATGGCTTTACCAAAGCTTTTAATACTTGATGAGCCATGTACAGGTCTAGATATAATGGCTCGAGAACAGCTTCTTCAGCTGATTGCAAAAATGGCAGAGCAGCCAAAAGCTCCTACGCTTATCTATGTTACCCACCATGTAGAAGAAATTTTGCCGTGCTTTACCCATACGCTTTGTATGCGTCAAGGAGAAGTGTTTTCCTCTGGAAAAACGAAAGACCAGCTCACTGAGCCGCATCTTTCTAAATTTTTTAATCACTCCGTAGAGATTCAGCAGCAGAAGGAACGTACTTGGCTATCACTAAAAGAACCGGTAAAAAGCTGATTTAGCGTCGAGAAATCTTCTTACATACCATGGGGAAAAGAACGCTGCTTGCAATGGAAACAAGCTCATTGTGGAGATGATGTTTACATGCTACATAGATAGTGGTGCTGCAAATAATATCAATCAGTAAAAAAGCAGCGACGTCATTTTTATCAATGGTTACAAACACAAAAGAAGAGGAATCATAAGTTGTCATCGTTAGCTCCTTTGGCTATATAGTTATGTTACTTTATTCACAAAAGGCTTGGGCTATACGAACTTTTAAAAAAGTAAAATGATAACAGCTGATTCTTTCTTCTACAACTGGTAATACTCTTGTTCGAGTATACTCATGATAATATCTGTCTGAAATGCTTCTTCAATAAAAGCACCTTCACGCTCCATTCCTTCTTTTACAAAGCCACATTTTTCATAACAAGCGATGGCTCTATGGTTGTACTCGAGCACCCGTAAATCAATTCTGTGCAAGTTAAGGTGTTCAAAGGCGTAGGCAAGTACCAATTTTGTAACTTCAGTGCCGAGCCCTTGATTCCAAACGGAAGAATCAAATAAACCAATTGCATACCGTGCGCGCCGGTCGTATTCGTTAACGGTCAGCCGGGCTTCTCCAATAAAACGCTGCTGATATTCAATACACCAATTCAGCTTTTGTGACTTTATGTACTCGATGTGCCGCTCGGCATCTTGTAGTGTAAGAGGTTTTAAGTTTCGAGTATCGCCTCCGTACATACGAATAAGTTCTTTTGTCTGCTTGCATGCTAAATAATCATTCACGTCCCTGTCTTTTGGTTTTCTTAGCAGCACATTTTTTCCTTTTAAAAGTGGTGAAACATTAATCATTTCATGCATCCTTTCTTTATTAACATTTAAAAAGTATTCCACTTGTTTCCTGAAAAAACCTGCTTTTATGTATAAAAAGGAACAGCTGTAGGCGCTGTTCCTTTATGAAGAATGTTTTTTTACGTAGTGGGCAAGTGCAAGAAGAGGAAAAATATCATTGTAGCTGTGATACTTAATATAAAATTGTCCAGGAAGACCAATTCCCGTTGGGTAATGAATTTGCTGCTCTGTGAGATTTGGATTCATCAAAAATACAATTCCTTTTTCAACGGCTCGATCTTTTAATGGACATACTGTCAATAAAGCATCAAGAGCCCAAGCCGTTTGAGAAGGAGTGCTAAACGATAAAGGCACATATTTTTTCAGAGAAGCGCTATAGCATGATTCTCCGAATCCACCGTCTTCTTGTTGAATGCTTTTAAGCCAGTTAATAGCTTTAATGATACGCGGATCAGAAGCAGAAACTCCTACAGCACGCAGTCCTGTAATAGCGGCCCAAGTTCCATAAATATAGCAAACTCCCCAGCGGCCGTACCAGCTCCCATTATCCAATTGATGATCAAACAGCCATTTTACTGCAGCTTTAATCGAAGGATGAGACTTATTCATACCGGCAAAGTTCCCTAGACACTCAAGCACTCGACCGGTTAAATCAGCAGTAGCCGGGTCCGTCGCTGCATCTTTTGCATTTTCAAGCGGCAGATAAGTAAATAAAACCGAATCGGTATTTTTTTCAAATGCAGCAAAACCGCCGTCTTTGTTTTGCATGGACAACAGCCAGTTGATGCCTCTTTGCCAAGACTCCAAATAATTTGTCTCCGTTTGAGCTCTTCTAGAAAGGGCTCTAATAGCGGCTGACGTATCGTCTAAGTCAGGGTTATTCGTATTAATGTCGGAAAAACCCCAGCCTCCAGGTACTGTATTTGGGTTATGAAACTGCCAATCTCCAAGCTTTGTATGCTGTCTTTTCTTTAAGTAGCCGGTTGTGCCTTTAATCATAGGATGTTGCTGCGGTACACCTGCTTCCTGTAGAGCGTAAGATAGCAGCGCCGTGTCCCAAACGGTTGACGTTGAGTTTTCTACATGTGCGTGGCCGCTGCATGTACTAATTAGTGAACAAATACCGTCGATTGCTTTTTTAATCACAAACGAATCTTTTTTATAGCCAAGAGCGAGAAGACCGTAAATCATAAAAAAAGTAGAAGTGGCGTAGCTGTAAAGGGTTCCATCCTTTTCAATTCTTTCTAGCATGTAACGCTCGGCTGCTTGATAACCAAGCTTGTGGATGTAAGAAGGTAAAGAAGCCAGCTGCTTTAAATGGTCGACTAAAAAAATAGAAGCACGTGATTCTTGAGTAGTTTCATCCGATTCCTGTTTCTTTGTTCTTACATCTAAATGAGAAAGAGAAGGTGTATGCCTAGAGGTAAGTGAAAATTTTTTATTGCCTGCTACCATCATCGGAACGAAGTGAATTCTGGCATAGGTGCTTAATTCATAAAAGTTAAGTGGTACATAGGTAGGCACGAGCAAAAGAGAAAGCGGCAGGTAAAACAGCTTCGGCCATTCATATACGCCGTTAACAGAAAGCATCCATCTTGTTAGAAAATGAGCGCGAGAGATGCCTCCTGAATCAATAATATACCTTTCTGCTTTTCGTAACACCCGGTCGTTTTTTTGGTAATAACCTGAATATAAAAGGGCTGTATAAGCTTGAATAGTGGCCGATAAGTTATGTTCTTCATCATCAAACAACGTCCAAAGACCATCTTCGTTTTGAAGGGAAACAATTCGTTCGGTTAACTGTTTAATCAACACTTCTTTATCTAAATCAAAGGTGCGAAGAAGCATAATTAAAAACGAATCAGGCATAACGCCTGTTTCAAAACAGTAGCGAAATGACCCGTCATTTTTTTGTGTTGGGCGCAGATAGGCGATTCTTCGCTGAATCTCTAGCTGAACTTCCTTTAGCAATATGATCACCTCTTATGATAATGCTTTTCAATCTTTCGACCTGTTTCTTTATAACTGTATTCAAAGGAAGAGAGTTCTATGAGAGGAGAAAGTTGCAAAGAATAGAGCGCTTGCTGCACAATAAAGATACTGGGAAATTGGAGTGATACAAGTGAAAGAAATACAGGTAGAAGTCATTCAAGGGCGAGGTTCTTACCGAGAGCTTGGTGAAATGCAAGGGAAATTGCATAAAGGAACAAGGCTGTTTGAAAATCATCAAAAAAGAAGAAAACGTTCATTACGAAGCTATCAAACGATAGCAAAAGAAGTTCGTCATTATTACGACTTATTTGCCCCTGGACTGTGGAGTGAGCTAGTGGGCTTAGCAGAAGGCTTAGAGTGGCGTCTTGAAGATGTTATTCATGAGTACAGCGGGTATCAGCAAGAGTGGAAAAAAACGGGGTGTTCTGCTCTTATGCAGCACGGCGTGTACGTGCGAAATTACGATTATCATCCGAAGACGTACGAAGGTCGATTTTTGCTTTTTCAGCCAAATGAAGGATATGCAAGCGTCGGGTTTGGAACGAGAATGGTTGGGCGAATGGATGGAATGAATGAAAAAGGATTAGCAATTGGCTATCATTTTGTCAATCGCCGCCGTCAAACGAACGGATTTATCTGCTGTACGCTCGCTCGGTTTATTTTAGAAACATGCCAAACGACAGAAGAGGCTGTTGCCGTTTTGGAAAGAGCACCGCACCGTCATGCGTTTAATTATTCAATTTATGACCGCAACGGGCAGGGAGCGGTAGTGGAGGCTTCTGGACGAGGTGTTTACGTACAAAGAGGAACGATGATGGGATGTACGAACCATTTTGATCAGCTGGTCGAAGAAAATCGTCATCATTTGATAGAGTCAAAAGAAAGGCTCGATCATATTCGAGATCATATCGAAAAAAAGCTATCGCCTCTTGAAGCTTTCTCTTTATTTAATGAAGATGAATACGGTATTTTTAAAGAAGATTATCGGAACTCTGCCGGAACGCTTCATACAGTGGCGTATGTACCGGAGACACTGCAAGTCATTGTGGGGATTGGACGAAAAGCAAAACCTCTTATTTTCTCGTTTGAAGATTGGGTGAAAGGAGAACAATTAACTATAACGAAAATAAAAGGAACGGTAAATACAGACGAACCATTTCCGTTTCAGTAAGGAGCAGCATAATGAGAATTGTAACGAATCAAGAGATGTATCAAGTAGATGATTATATGATGAATACAATTGGGATGAGTGAAGAGTCCCTTATGGAAAATGCCGGACAAGCTGCTGCAAACGTGCTGAGTGAGCGAATAGAAAAATATGAAAAAATAGGGCTGCTTATAGGAACGGGAAACAACGGAGGAGACGGCTTTGTTATTGCCCGTGCGCTGAAGTCAAAAGGATATGAAGTTGATGTCTGGGTAGTTCCTGTGCGGGAAAAAATAAAAGGCGCAGCCAAAAAAGCAATGATCATCTATGAAAATGCTGGATTCACTTGGCAATCAGCAGGAGACAACTTCTCCGCGAAAAAGTATACCGTTATCATTGACTGTCTATTAGGAATAGGAGTAAAAGGCAGCATTAAACCTCCTTATGATGACATTATCAAAGAAATAAATGATTCTAAGGCTTACATATACAGCATCGATGTTCCAAGTGGAGTAATGGAACAGAAGCAAGAGCTTACGATCCGTGCAGATGCTACAATTACGCTTCAGCAGCCGAAAATCACGGCATTTATATATCCAAGCAAAGAAAGCTACGGTGAATTGATTGTTGTAGATATCGGTGTACCGCCGCTAGCAATTGAAAAAAGTTCATGTTTTAAGGAGGTATGGTCAACTCAGAAGGTTAAACAATCTTTTCCCATTCGGAAAGCTTCGTCCAATAAAGGTTCACATGGAAAAGGAATTGTAATAGGAGGTTCACTTCAAACACCTGGAGCGCCGATGTTAACTTCTAAAGCAGCGCTCGCAAGCGGAGCAGGGCTTTTAACTCTTGCTGTTCCGAGTGAGATTCATGCGATTGCAGCTGCGCACATGTTGGAAGTGATGTATAAACCATGTCCAAGCAAGGATGGCTTTTTTTCAGGCGAGCTTTCTTTCGTAGAAGCGAAGTATGATGCGATTGCAGTCGGACCAGGACTTGGGAGAACGAAAGAAACGAAGAAAGTTGTCGAACAAGTGCTTCAACAGCCGGTTTCCGTTGTGATTGACGCGGATGCTCTTTTTTACCTTCCGGATTTAGAAAAAGAAGTAAAAGAAAGAGAACACGCAACGATTTTAACACCTCACCCCGGAGAGATGGCAAGACTCGTGGACACAACAATCGCAGAAGTAGAAGCAAATCGATTTTCAATATCCAGGCAATATGCGGTTGAAAAGGGTGTATATCTTGTCTTAAAAGGTCCAAACACGATTGTTACAACACCTGACGGAAAACAATATGTAAATACAACTGGAAACGCAGGACTTGCCAAAGGTGGAACGGGTGACACATTAACAGGGATCATCCTCGCTTTTATCATGCAGCATGATTCTCTTCAAGAGGCAATCAGTAATGCGGTATATGTTCACGGAAAAGCAGCTGATTTGCTACTCGATAGGGGTCATACAACGGTAGATATGTTAGCAAGCGACGTAATTTCTGCACTCCCCGCAGTCTTTGGGCAGCTGAGTGAAAAGTAATTCCTTCTATATTATTAAAATTTGTTGACAAAATCCTTCAAAAAGTTGTCAAAACTCTTTGTAAATGATAACGTTATTTTACGTAAGATTTTACATAGAAAGAAAGTGATGTTGTGTACTACTCAATGAGACCAAGAGGCATTCATTTAGCTGTGCCTACACTTTTCTTCTTTATCACAGTCGTGTTATTTGCGATAATGCAGTTTGGTTTTTATCTAGATTCCAGCATTCTTCGTAAAATTTGGGTCATCATTATGGCTTTATTGCCCATTGCTGGACTAATCACGGCTATTAAAGGTAGAAGAGGAAGCGCAAAGCCGTGGTTAATTATAGGGAATGTGATTCTTATTTTAACCGTTACAATAATGAGCGTACAAGCTATTATTTATTAAACAAAAAACGTGTTCGCCTTATGGGCGGACACGTTTTTATTAGGAAAAAGAAATGGTTTGCTTTGTTACATAGACTGCTTCTCCAGCGATTACCACACCATACGTATGCTCTTTTTTTGTGATTTCTACATGAACAACGCCATCTCTATCCATTTCCTGTCCTTGCTCAATAACAAATTGCCAGCGGTCGTTTTCTTGCTGATCAACATACGTCGCATAATAGGCGCCCATTACGCCGGACGCTGTTCCAGTTACAGCGTCTTCTACCGTACCTGAAAATGGTGAAGAGAAATGTCTTCCATGCATATGGGCTTCTGGGTGAATCGTTTCAAAACAAAAGGGATGAATAGACGCTTTGGGCATATCTGTTAAAATATGCGGGAAATCTTCTTGATTAGGCTTCATCTTCTTGCAGGCATCTAAATTTTTTAAAGGTACAATAAGCGTCCAATTCCCTGTACTTCCATATACAATAGGAAGTCTTTGATCAAACTCATCAACATGAAGATTAAGAGCTTTTGCCAGTTTTTGTTTTGATCCTGAAAACGGATGAAACTGTGGAGAAGCTTGAGCCATTGTGATAACAGGTTGTCCGTTCCGGTTTTGTACAGTCATCGGCAAAATTCCAGCATTGGTTTCAACTGTAAATTTAGTTTTTGGAAGTTTGTTTTCACTATGTAAAGCATAAAGGGAAGCGACGGTAGCATGCCCACACAAATCTGCTTCTTGTCCAGGTGTAAAGTATCGAATTCGTAAATCAGCACGGGCAGAGCTCATGATAAAAGCAGTTTCATTAAATTGTGCTTGATAAGCAATGTTCTGCATTTCTTCAGCTGAAAAATCATCTCCGTTAAACACAATTCCCGCAGGATTTCCTTTATTGGGGCGCGTGCTAAACGCATCGTATTGATAAACAATCGCTTCTTTCATAGAAATCATCTCCATTTTTTTAGAATAATCTGTATTATATCATTGTATGAAAACTTTAACTATTACTGATTGAATACTCAGCCATTAGAGTAGTGAAGTAGCCGGAGGCTATCTAGAATAAAAAAACAGCAGTTTTTACCTGCTGCTTTTCGCCTTATAAAACTATCATTGCATCACGGCATTTATTCCTTCTTTTCTAACGCCTAGCATGTGAGTAGCTTTTTTATCAATATCTTTAGCTGTATTGGAAGAAATGACGCCTACGCCGCTTAAGTCATAGGCAAGACTTGTAACAAGCAGTTGCTCTCTTTGTGCTAGCGTAGCGCATGTAAGAGCAACAGTTTTAGCATGAACGCCACTCATATTTAACTCATCAGTAGAAGAAGCTGCTTCTTGATAAAGAGAATCATATCCCCCAAATCCCACTTGCGCAATTAGAAAGTCATAGATGTCATCGGCATCTTTTTTAGAAGGCTGAGAAAAAGCTCTTTGAAATTTATTGCGCGGTAAAAATTTTAATGCTGCCTGTCTGCCATCTTCATAGATTTTTTCTTGTATTTCTTTACCGGCTCTTTCGTCGCCTTTTTTCTGCGCTGCATCTAGCTGCTTACGATATTTTTGAATAACGACTCCATCCTGCTGATTGTTTCCCTCTTTGAAAGTAGCTGCTGCTTTTGGCACATCCGATGTTGCTAGAGTTTCAGTAGCGTTCTCTGAAGAAGAAAAGAACGTATTTTTGACAAAAATAAGTGCAAAAATCAGCAAAATAAACCATAAAAACCCAAATTCCTTAAACAAAATGATCACATCTGTATATTATTTCCAATTGTGTAAAAAAACATCGAACAGTATACAACAATTTTAGTGTTTTTAACACATTTACCCAAAAATAAGAAAATAGTAAGAGGTGGTTTTATTAATATAATAGATATATAGGTTCATTGTTATGGTTCTACAGAAATGATTAATCTATTTATACTGATTCACATAATCGAATATATTTTTGCTAATAAGACTTAAAGTAACAAGGATAAAAAGCGTTCGGACGTACGTCACGCCTTTTGATAAAGCGACATTTGATCCAACAAATGAGCCTACAATCATCGCAAACCCCATAATTAATCCGTAAGAAAACACAACAGAATCAAAATATAAAAACACAAGCAAAGCACCTAAATTACTGCCGAAATTTAAAAACTTTGCGCTGCCTGCTGACTGCAAGAAATCAAACCCCATAAATAAAAAAGCAAATAAAATAAATGAACCTGTTCCTGCTCCTAAAAATCCATCATAAAAACCAATAATAAAAATAAGTGCGGTAAAGAAAATAAGCTTTTTGATAGATAACGGCTTATACGTAGACGTGGTGCCCCAGTTTTTTTTGAAGATTGTATAAATAGCAACTAAAACAAGGAGAATCAAAATAACCGGTTTCAAAAAAGCAGAGGACAGAAAATGAACGATGATTGAACCTCCTAAAGAACCGATAAATACAAAAGGAAACCATTTACCTACGACGCGGAAATCGACTTTTCCGGATTTGACAAATCGAATGGTACTCGTTAATACGCCCATCGTTCCAGCTAATTTATTTGTAGCTAAGGCAGCAGCGGGAGGCAGGCCTAAAAATAAAAGAGCGGGTGTAGAAATTAAACCGCCTCCGCCAACTACGGAGTCAATGAATGCAGCTAAAAAACCAAATAGTAAAAGCAAAAGGACAACCTGTAAACTTAATTCTTCCATAAAGCACCTTCCTCATGTCATAATATATAGTAACTACTTAAATAGTAACTATATAAAAAGCAGTTGTAAATATGTAAATGAAGAAAATTTCAAATAACTTAAAAAACAAGGAGGTCCTCTCTATGGAGAATATTATTAAGCAGCTTCAGTCACTTGGGTTTAATCAGTATGAATCAAAAGCATACGTGACACTTGTCAAAAAAGGATCTTCTACTGCCTATAGCATTAGTAAACATTCAGGTGTGCCAAGAGCGCGTGTATACGATATTTTACAAACGCTTGAGGAAAAGGGCATGGTGTTAAAAGAAGAGCGTAATGATGGTACTGAGTACACCCCGCTGCCCGTCGATGCTTTTTTGCATTCGCTGCAAAAAAAATGGAGTGAAACATATGAAGACGTTAGCGAAACGCTTAAACGTTTTGAAGCTGCGGAGTCTATAGCAGAAAGCCGAGTTATGACGATGAAAGGAGAAAAGGCCATTCTTGCTTTTTGTGAGTCGCTAATGCTGAAAGCAAAAAATAAAATTGTCATCTCCCTTTGGCCTGATATTTACAATGAGTTGAAACCTCTTTTATTGCAGTTAAGAGAGAGTGTAACACTAAAAGGAATTGTGTTTGAACAAAGTGAAGTGATGGAGGAATTTGACCGACACCGTCATACAAGTTATACCGAAAATATTGGGAATCAAAACTGGTTTATTATATCTGTTGATAGCCAAGAAACGATTTATGGTCATAAAGAAATGGCTTACTATACTAATAACGCAGTCAACATTAATTTACTTGAAAATTATATTTGGCATGATATCCTCGTTAACAGACTTGTAGAAAAAAGTGATCGGGAAATGGACAGGTGGATTGAAAGGGAAAGAGAAAGCTTTTTTGCGTAGAAAAGAGATTGAGGCATAATTACATCAATCCAATCTATAGACGAACAAATTGGATACATGGGCCAGTAGGTATCACTTGTTAAACCGCTGTTGATTAAAGGACAAGACTTCGCTTTCCATAGGAGCCTTCGCCTTGCTCTTTAATTAACAGCAAGAAGCTACTACATATATGAAACGTATGTTCACCATCACCATGAAAAAATCCGAACGAGTTGGATTCTTCATCAAGAATCTAGATTCATCGTTCGGATCTTCCTTTAACTAAAATACGTTTGTTCAAGCCTCTTTGTACTAAAAGGTTTGTGCAAGTTTTTTTGCTTCTGCTATTCCTTTTTCTTTAATTTCCTGGGCTTTATCGGGCATTGCATTATGCCCTTCCACAAAGATGCCGTCTAACGAAGGTACTCCGAAGAAATTCATCATAATACCAATATAACGATGTCCCATTTCCATATCAGCTGCAGGACCTTCAGAATAAATGCCTCCGCGTGCTTGAATATGAAGCGCTTTTTTATCCGTTAATAGCCCAACAGGACCTTCTGCCGTGTACTTGAACGATTTACCCGCCACGGCTACAGAGTCTAAATAAGCTTTCATAACCGGTGGAAACGAAAAGTTCCACATAGGTGTTACAAAGACATATTTGTCTGCTGTTACAAACTGTTCGCTCAATTCTGCAAGGCGATTGACCTTTTCCTGTTCATGTGAAGAGAGTTCCGAGCCAGACTGAAGTTTACCCCAGCCGCTAAATACATCTGCATCAATGTGAGGGATATTTTCTTTGTAAAGGTCAATATGTACAACTTCGTCACTTGCATTGTGTTCTTTGTAAGCGTCGATAAATGCTTTTCCAGTTGTCATACTGAATGATTGAGACTCATCGTGAGGATGAGCTGTAATATAAAGTACTTTTGCCACGTTTTATCATCTCTTTCTTGTTTGAAATAATGTACTGTCTTATCGTTATCACTCATACAAAAAACTATACGTGATTTGTCCAGCAAGATGAAAAAGAGCGCAAGAAAAGGATATTTATATAGAAAATAATGGTATAATTGATATCTGACTATTTACATAACACATGTGTGTAACAGAAAGTAAATAAGAGGTGTGGACATGAAAGAAAAATGGATAATCGTTACGGGGGCAGGCTCCGGAATTGGCAAAGAAATTGTAAAAGAGTCTGTTTCAAACTCCTATTCAGTTATTGCTTGTGATATTAATGATGGAGCTTTGAGGCGGCTAGCTGAAGATACAAAAGGTCATATTGGACATTATGATGCCGCAGATGAATGGAATTGATGCTGCTTTTAAAATACGTGAAGAAAAAAACATGCCCATTATTATGCTGTCAGCTAAGTCAGAAGATATGGACAAGATTTCTGGTTTAACAGCAGGCGCAGATGACTACTTAACAAAACCATTTAATCCTCTCGAGCTCATAGCACGAGTTAAATCACAGATTAGACGCTATAAAAAATACAATGAACGTGCTGAGCGTGAAATTATTCAAATTGGCGATTTAGAAATTAACCGCAGTACCCGCCTCGTCTTTGTGCGAAATCAAGAGATTCGCTTAACACCAAAAGAGTTTGATATTTTAGAGCTGCTCGCACGTAACAAAGGAACGGTGATGAGTATGGGGAAAATATATGAAGCCGTATGGCAAGAAGATGCGTTTAAATCAGATAGTACTGTAATGGTCCATATCACAAAGATTCGTGAAAAAATTGAGGATGACCCGAAAAAGCCCATTTATATTAAAACAATATGGGGCGTAGGATACAGGATATGAGAAGAATAAGTGTAAAGCTTCTTCTCGCTGTCATTATAAGTTTTTTGGCTACCAATTTAATTTTCATTTTAATTGCTAGGCTTGTTTTGAGCACGTATATACAAGAAGAGAAAATGAATATCCCTGCATATAATGTATTGGCGTTTGGGCTTTTCTTTATCGCCGTTGTGGTCTTTGTTTTTGTTTTTTTAGTACTTATTCGTTCCCATATTCGTTATCTTAAAGAAATCTCTGAACAAGTTCAAAAGATCTCAAATGGAGATTTAGGCGCAACCATCCATGTACGAGGAAAAGATGAGCTAGCTGAATTAAGTCAAAATATTAACAAAATGTCTGCGCAGCTTCGTGCAAAATTTGATCGTGAACGAGAAATCGAACAAGTAAAAAATGAGTTAATATCCAGTGTGTCTCACGATTTGCGTACGCCATTAACGTCTATTGTGGGATATCTCGATTTAATCAAAAAAAGAGAAAATATAGATAATGAAACATTAGATAGCTATTTATATATTGTTGATTCAAAAGCAAATTATTTAACTGATTTAATAGAAGAATTGTTTGACTATACAAAATTAACGAGTCCCGATTTTCAGCTTCAACGAAATGAAGTGGATATCAAACGTTTGCTTCAGCAGGTAATAGGAGAGTATGAGCCGATTTTAAAAAGAGAAGGCATTGACGTTCACACTGACTTTGCTTGTGAATGGAATGTAGTCATTGATGTAGAAAAAATGGTAAGGGTATTTCAAAACTTGCTCGAAAATGCCAAAAAATACAGCAAAAAGCCTTCCGTATTAGAGGTGAATCAGAAAGTTCAAAAGGATTCAATAGTTATTTCCTTTACAAACAGCATTAGCATCAGTGAGAAAATTGAGGTAGAAAAATTGTTTGATCGATTTTATCGAGGTGATGAATCAAGAACGGACGCGAATGGTTCAGGTTTAGGACTGGCCATTGCAAAACAAATTATTCAGCTGCATCAAGGAGAGATACGAGCAAAGCAGCAGCACGATAGGCTCACTTTTTTGATAAAGCTGCCGTTAACACAAGAAAGCCTTGAGAATCACATGTAAAGATTCTTAAGGCTTTTTGCTACTATTTTGATGCCGTATTCAAATTCTGCAAGCGTCGCATAAGCAAAGGATATTCTGATATGCTGTGCCGTTTCATGATCATATAATGGGCCTGGATTTAAAAGAACGCCTTGGTCTAGACAGTGCTTAAATAATTTCCGCATCGAAACAGGCTTATGCAGCGTAAGCCAAAAATAAAAACCTCCGTTCGGAGCATCCCACGTAGCGAAACTTTTCAAATACTTCTCTAAAAAAGCCTGCGTTTGCTGAGATTTTTCTTTTAATTTATGGCGTACGCTGGTAACGTGCTTGTCATAGATTCCTGTCTTAAGAGCTTCAGCAGCTGCCCATTGTGATAAGGAACTGGCGCCGGTGAATGAAACCAAAGCTCTCCGTACGCATCATCTTCAATGATAGGCAAATGCATCATTTCACACTGAAGAAGCAGTTCTTTACGTCTTTGTTCGTTCATCGTCACATTGGTGGGGTTATGAAAGTTCGGTATCGTATACAAAACTGTGCCTTTTTCTTTTTCATGCTGGTCTTTTAAGGAAGATAAACAAATTCCTTCTTTGTCCAATGACACGCCCGTTAATTTCATGTTCGCGGACTGAAACAATGGTAGAGAATAAAGATAAGAAGGCTTTTCAGCTAAAATATTGGCACCTGGAGGCAGCAGGCCGATTGAAATTAATTGAAGCGCTTGAATTGAGCCAGATACAATTAAAATAGATGAAGGAGACGTTTCAATTCCCCGTTTTTTTAAATGCTTCGCTAACTCTTTTCGCAGTTCATCGCTGCCTTTTGGATGCTCATAGCCCAAGTGTACGTTTCTATGTTTCATTCCGCTAAACAGCTCCGAAAGCTGATCAGAAGGAAGCAGGTCGGATGCTAACTCTCCAGTTCCTAAACGAATAATGCCCTGTTGAAATTCAGCTTCGTTAATACGGCGGATAGTCGGAGAATTTGGTTGGTATATTCCTGCTTCTACATAAGAGTTCCAGTTCATGTGAGAAGTTGATGCTAATAAGCTCCACGTATTGTTAATGACCTTGGTTCCGGCGCCTTTGTTTCCACTGAGCAGTCCTTCAGCAATCAAGTCGTCGGTTGCCGTCACCACCGTGCTTCTGTTTACAGAAAAGGCAGCAGCTAAATGGCGCTGCGAAGGGATTTTAGTTCCAATAGGCCACTCTCCATTTGTGATTTTCTCTTTCATGTACTCTTGAATTTGTTTGTGCATTGGCTTTTTATCAGCCGGATCTGGAGTCCAGTTCATGTGATACCACCTTTTTGGAATTTGGTTGGTATTATAAATCAAAACTTGGATGGAGACAACAGGTTATGTCAATTGTAAGATGAAAGAGAAAGGAGAGAGTAACATGTTTACAGTGGTTATACATGCTTTGTTGTTAGCGTTTGGCTTGATTTTACCTTTGGGGGTACAAAATGTGTTTGTTTTTAATCAAGGAGCAAATCAACGAACGTTCAAACAGGCGCTTCCCGTAGTGGTGACGGCTTCTGTTTGTGATACGATTTTAATTGTGGTAGCAGTGTTGGGAGTTTCAGTAGTAGTTGCTGCTTTTTCATTTTTTCAAACGCTTATTTTTGGAATTGGCCTTCTTTTTTTAGCGTATATGGGATTTGTAACATGGAAGAACGAACCTTCGAAAACGTCATTAAAGGAAGGAATGACGGTAAAAGCGCAGATTCTATTTGCTGCTTCTGTATCTTTACTAAATCCTCACGCGCTGATGGATATTATGGGCGTAATCGGAACAAATTCTCTACTGTACAGCGGGAAGGAAAAATGGGTCTTTACGCTGGTGACGATATCGGTTTCATGGATATGGTTTTTATCCTTAGCTTTTGCAGGAAAAGCAGTAGGAAAAATGGATTCAAATGGGGAAATAATGATTTGGGTGAATAAGATTTCTGCATGTATGATTTGGGGAGTGGCTCTTTACATGGCAAAAAGCATTCTTTTTTAGTAGAATAGATGCTAAAAGGAAAGTTATGTAATATAAAAAAGTACTTTTTTTCTAGAAAGCGAGGTTAAAAGATGATTCAAGGAATTAATCACATGTGCTTTTCTGTGTCAAATTTAGAACAATCCATCACCTTTTATCAGAAAGTGTTAGGAGCGGAACTTTTAGTGAAAGGAAAATCCACCGCTTACTTTAATCTGAATGGATTGTGGCTGGCGCTAAACGAAGAAAAAAATATCCCTAGATCAGACATTCAGCATTCGTATACTCATTTGGCATTTTCTCTTTCAATGGAAAGCTTTGATGAAGCAAAAGAACTGTTAAAACAGCATAATGTAACAATATTACCAGGAAGAAATCGCGACGATAGAGACAAAAAATCTATTTATTTTACGGACCCAGACGGTCATAAATTTGAATTTCATACTGGTACGCTCCAAGACCGTTTAACGTATTATCGAGAAGCAAAGCCTCATATGGAATTTTATTCGCTAGAAGAGTAATACTAAAATAGTTATATAAGGTAACAATTCTATTACATTCGTGTTCTTCTTGCATTTACCGTTAAAAGAAAGGCGCTGTTGTGATATAATGGAAAAAAAGTGAGGAGGAGGAAGAATGTATACCGCAAAACAGATGAAATTTGGTTCGCATATTGTCATAGGCGTACTTTTCGGCATACTAGCTGCGATGTTAATCGGCACTTTCTATCAAAATGTACCGGGTGTATTGCCATACGGTATGATTAGTGGACTTGCAGTAGGGCTAGTAGCAGATACATATTATGCAACTAAAACAAAAATAAAGGCTATCTAATATAGAGAGTAAGAAAAAGCAGTGAAGATGTAGCTTCACTGCTTTTTAATATTCCAAAATTATATCACTCAAAAAGCACTACTTCGAATCCGTTTCCGCGGTAACAGGTCAGAAGCGTATACAGTTCTGCACGGTGGTGGTATAAGTGAGACTGAATTTCAAGCAGCCATTCAAAGTGTGTATACGTGCATCCCCCAATAGATTGTTTGTATTGAAAATAGCTTTTGTTCATCAAAGGAATAGTAGGCTGTTTTTAGCTGATTGAATCCCTCTATTAAAGCTATTTTGAGTTCAAGCTTTGTATAAGCTGGATGCTGCAGGTAAAGGTTATTCATTTTATCTTCAGAGTAGCCTAAAGAAATATGATAGTCTGCAGTATAAGTGCAGCAGCTCTTGAATAGACCGCATGTGAGGGAAGAGACGATAAGCAAGCTCTTCTTCTGTAACTTCATCAATGATTGCGGTTAGAGAATGGATTTCAATTTTAATACGTGTATTAGGAAACTAATTATCGTAAATAGTTTGTAAATAATAGATTATTTCTATCTTTTCGTCGCATGCTGGCAGATAGGCCTTAAGGGCAATTTACCAGCATACATATAGAGAAAAGGTATAGAATAATTCTTGATCTATGACGCCTTTATAGTTTTATAATATTTATTATGAGAATAATAGACAAAAAATTTAAAAAATAATGAGTTTATTGGAAAAAGTAGTCGAATGTTCTAGTAATATCCATTATACTGTAAAGTAACAGGGGGAAATAAGGACTTTTGTTTTGAAACACTTTCAGAAAGCGTTACCAAAGATATGGTGAAGGAGACTGGAATGATGAGCGTGAATGATAAAAGTACTATTGATTTAGAATGGATTCATTTAATGCAAGAAGCTCGAAATCAGGGGGTTAGCATACAAGAAGTTAAGGAATTTCTTTTAAATGCAAACCAATTCCATAAGAAAAAATATAATAAATGAGAAGTTTAGTTACTGCATAAACTGTCTATCTAGCTTACATTCGTTCAGATATTTAAGAGTATATAGTTTCAAAACATGTTGTTAATCTTGTTGAACAGTAGAGAAAGACAGGAGAGACTATTATAGGCGGATAGCCCAATAGAATCCGCTTCCTTTTATTATTTTAGCAGGGATGGGGATGGTGAAAGATACTTCTTCTATATAATTATACCCACTAAAAAAATTTCACTGTATAATTACAATTGCTCTAACATATTGCTTTTGTAAAACAGATAATTAATATCTTATTTGGAATACGTAATAAGGCTATTTCGATCCATTTAACCAGGTTTTCATAGTCCAACAATAATTAAATTTGTGATAGGATTTAGGGTAGAACTGTGGTACAATTATCCCTACAAGCATTTATTAAGGGTGATAAATATGACAATTGGTCAACGTATCCGAGAACTTCGAAAGAAACAAGGAATATCATTAACTGAACTTGCTAACCGTGCGGGAGTAGCTAAGTCCTATATCTCTTCTGTTGAAAGAGATATTCAATTAAACCCATCTATTCAATTTTTAAATAAGATTTCAACCTCTTTACATGTCAGTGTGGATAAATTAATTCATGATTCTTCCGAGAGTGATAGCTCAATCGCAATAGATAGTGAATGGTTAGATTTAGCAAAAGAGGCAGCTGAATCCGGTATAAGTAAAGAGCAGTTCAAACAGTTTCTTGAATTTCAAAAGTGGCAGCGTTCGAATCAGTGAACCCCAAATCATCTGTTTTAAAGGGCAGTAGAAACTGATTGATTATAACTGCCCCTAAAGGTTCTGCATGAGTAGTAAAGAAAGTTATTATTAAGTAAATTTAAAATAATCCCTTCGTTTAGTTCAATGATGTAAAAGACAACTGCTTTTAACCTCATCTCCTTTCCTTCTTTTTATCTACCCGTACTATTACATGCTTTTCTCTTTCTTTTTTTCTTGAAAGTCAAAAACTAAAGTATAACAAGTTTAATAATGAATATACTCTTTTAATAGTTCTCAGCTCAAAAAAAAGAATCTAATTCCTATTTGAATTAAATCCCTCGTATCCGCATTTTAACTTTCAGCTGTGTTTGTTATAAGTGATAAACCTTCTTATTTCTTCAATAGGAATTCCCATTTTATATGCGGCCTGCATAAGTTCGATCCATTCTTCATCTAGCTTCTCTTCTTTTTCACTCTTTGTAACCATTTTAATCTGATTCAGCATTCTTCTACCTCCAGCTATTCTCTATCAGGTAACCCAGCTATCATAATCTTTTATATTTAAATTCAAGACCTTAGACCTGCGGCTTTGCGTCCTGCTCTTTCAAACAGTTTGCTCTTTTCTGAATCATTTGTATTATGATTATTTTACTACAAGAAAAGACGTAAGTGTGTCGCAATTTGTCGTTTTTATAATGATTAGACGAAAAAGATGTAATGAGGTGTAGAAAGTCGCTTCTCTATAATTTTTAATAATTAAGTAACTTTTATGTGCTGGAAAAATTAATAATTTTGTCTATATAGGTGATTGTACAAGCGCTTTTTAAAATTATGCATATCATGTATAAAGGACTACTAAAAATAAAATTTATATAATTATTAAGTATTCAGTGCTCCGTTGAAAAAAATCTTTTAGAAGTATGATTTAAGTAATCCCTTTACACAAATAGAAGAATTATTATGTAATTAGCAATTTAGGTAAGAGGAGGTAGAGAAAGCAGATAATAATGAATTATTTGCAGAATTTATTAAATGGAGGGCAGTTTTGATGTCATTAGAAATTGTAATTAGACGAGGGCCAAAAGCTAATCTTTCTATATTAGCTAAAGGTGAATTCGGTTTGTGTAACGATACAAGTGAATTGTATATCGGTACAGCTGAGGGTAATAAACTTTTAGAAAATGGAGCAGAAATAAAAATTGTTGATCAGATAATAACAAATATTAAGACTGACATGCTTCAAGGAATAAACGGATTAAACGAAAAAATCAAACTTTATATGGACAAGACACAAACCTCTGATTCAGCGGATTTTGAAATAACAATTATAGATAGCACGATAAATGAGAAAATAACGGTTAATAATAAATTAGTTCAAGTATATACACAAGGTCTACAACAGGATATTTTAGAAACAAATGCTCAGGCTCTTATCTATGATGCATCAAGTAACATGTTTAAAAATCAAGCATTGTCAGCAGGCTGTGTAACTTTAGCTGATTTCCCTTTGCAGTCTGTTAAGCGACTAATGCCTTATGACGTAACTAATTTAATAGTCACAGATGCCTCTCGAACTAGTTTAACGCTTTCATGGAATGCGAGTGAATCGGCAGACGTCAAAAATTATAATATATATTCGGGGGCATCCTTAATTGGCACTACTACAGCAACCACTTTCACCGCAACAAATCTAACCCCTTCAACAAATTATAGTATTACTGTAAAATCTCAAAATGTGCGGGGTATTGAAGGATATGGAACTTTAATCAATACAAGAACATTGGGGGATTTTACATATGCAAAATTAGCTAATACTGACTATGTAGAAGTACCCCCCATAAGCTTTACATCTATAGAGTTGATCATAAAATTTTCAACTGCAAAAAATGCCTGGACGAATATAATTGTTGAAAGTTTAAAATCAAATCCTTCTTATAACTTATACTCTCAATTTAGTGGAACACAGTATGCACGACTAGGTTTTGGTGATATGTATGTAAATGGTGTTTTAAAACCAGACAGAAATTATGCAACTATACCAGAGAATACAAAAGTAGTCATTCGATTAGACACATCGGGAGAAACACTTGTAACAGACAAATGGAATATATTTGCTTCTAGGGCTGGAACATCCGTTATAAGAGGGAATATTTATAGAGTGAAATTTTACAAAACAGATGATAAAGGTAAACAGGTGCTTGTATCAGATTATGATTTCTCTTATCAAGTAACCGATAGTAAAATTGTTGATCTTATGGGCAATAACGAACCTATGGTATTGCATGGAGGTTCATTTATTGCTAACTAATAAAAGGGGATGCTGTTTATGGATGGAAAGATTAAGAAACTGATAGACAGTGAAGGGATAGACGCTTTCCCTGTTACAATTGCTGATGCGGTATTTATGGATGAAACTACCAATCTCACAGAGAGACTAAAAACGATTAGTGCGGGTTCAGCATCAACCTATGTGATAGATATTGAAAGATTTGGAATAACACAAGATATCCCTTCAAAGCCTTATAAAAATGCAGACTATGAAAAAGCGTATGCAAACGTATTGGGAATTAATAGAGCGATTAAATACGCAAGTGTCAATGGCTTTACTGCAATAGTTCTACCTAAAGGAGATTATGCTATTTGCTATCCTCAAACAATTTTTATGGCAAGTAATATGACCCTAAACCTCAATGGGTCGACTTTAAAAGTAATTTATGATTCCGATAATAAATCACCGTACGATATAAGAACAGGAACAGATTACTATAATTTTGCTGGGATATCTTTTACGTTTAGCAGGGTAAATCATGCACATATTATAAATGGTAAGATTATAGGTGATGTATATGACCGGAGCTTTGTTAATCCAAATGAGAAATCAGTTGAAGGCAGTTATGGAGTATCTTTTACTGACGGTTCCAGTTACTGTTCCGTTAGTCATTGCGACATTAGCGGATACATGGGTGATAATATAAATCTGACTTCACAAGGTATAATTAGAAGTGCTCCTACAGGAGCAGTATTGGGAGACATAGATAGTAAAGGTGCCGTTATATCAGCAACTACTACAGTTGTAACAAACCTTATTACAATACCTGCCTCACCGGATGGTTTTCCATTTAAAGTCTTTTCTATGGCTGGACAAGGTTATTCTAGACAAACAAGTCTGAATAAAAAGGAATTTGATGTTTTTTACTACAGAGCGGACGATACCTATATAGGTGTTTTAAGAAATATGAGAGTTCACTTTCCAATATCTATACCTCCTGCTGCAGCAAAATATAGATTGAAATTCTATAATGAAACAGACCCTGCTAAAAATTTTAATATTCTTATCGATTACGGCGGAGTGCCGAGTCATAACGTTATTGAATATAATGAAATTTATAATGGACACCGAGGCGGTATAACAATGGGCGGCAGTTACTGTGTCGTAAGAAATAACCGAATAAGAAACAATGGTAAATTCAGTAATACTTTTTTGGATGGTGCTCCTGCATTTAATGATACGACTAGATATGCTATAAACCAAGAAGATTCTTACGGAGATAACAGCATTATTAAAAATAATTTAATAACAGGGGGTTTTCATGGTATTCTTACACGCGGCTACTCAGTGCTTATAGATGGAAATGTCATTACCAATATGGACGTTTATGGAGTCGTTATATACGATCAACAATATACCAACCTTAAAGCAAATTACATCCGTAGAGCTGGAATTCTCCTATTTGGAGCTTCTGGTCATCAAAATGCTGCTGTAAATATCGCAGGAAACTATATACAAGGTTCGTTTGATGTAAGTAATACTACTTACGATGTAATTTGTGAAGGGAACTACTTTGTGGATACTATTGGGAGCTTAGGGGATGCTAAATATGAGAATAATATTGTTAGACTAGTAAATGTCACAGGTGCCTCAATTCCTACTGGAACCAGAATTAAAAATAATCTCTTTTATGCTAAACCAAAAGATGTTGTTAAACCAGAAATTGTTATTAACACTGTTGGACCATTCAAAAACAATGAGTTTAATGGACTTACGATAAAGTTTAATAGGACGGATAGAATGGTGCTCAATTTAAATGAGTGTAAGTTTACTAATTGTGATATTACCAATCAGTATAACTATAATTCTATTATTCTAGAAAATTGTGATTTAAAAGACACAGTATTGAAACCTACTAACATAAATGGATCTAACAATAATAATTTCTATACTTTAACTAATTGTAACATTGAATCAACACAATTAATCAACTTTTTTTATCTGTTATCGAACGTAACTAATGGCGGTTCTGTTATATCTCTAGAAAACTGTAATTTATCAATAAGTAATAGTGATTTTAAAGCCATATTTGATAACAAATATCCTACTAACTCTATTTCTGCAATAGTAAAAAATAATTATATAGAGTATAAAGGCGTAACAACTCTGATTGCATCCTACTACGATAGCAGCACGAAAGTAAATAGTTCTATCGTTGCTAACAATAAACTTAAGAATATCTCATTTTTACCTCTAATAGGCGATAAATATGCTAATTATGACCCTGAAGTGTCAAATATTAAAGAGCCTGATAGCGGATATTTTAATATAGGGAACATAGTTATAAATGCTTCGCCTGCTTCTGGAAAGAGTTTGGGGTGGATATGCGTAAAGGCTGGTATAGCAAATAATGTGGTGTGGAGTCCGTCTACATCATTTACTATTGGAACTAAAATTTATTCAGGAACTAAAATATACGAGGCACAAAATAGCGGTTATTCAGCAAGTGATTTTCCAGAGTTTCCTTCTAATCTTAATACTAAAGTTATTGATACAAAGGGGGTACCAACATGGTCTTCTAAGTCAGTTAAAGTAGGTGATATGGTACTACCTAACACCCCTAACGGCTTCTATTACGAGTGCATAACTGCTGGAACTACGGGTGATAAAGAGCCTATGTGGATACCAACTGTTGATACAATTTCTGACGGAACAGTCGTTTGGAAAGCAATGAAGATTATTACGTGGAAAAACATTGGAGATAAGGCTGTTTTCAATCCATATGGTTTAATTAATTAGTAGTAAGCAACGAGATTTATTTAATAAGTATTTTAGATGAAGTTAAGGGATCAAGTGTTCAATTTTAATATTTTCTTATAAATGAAATTTACAAATACTTGTATATTTCTAGACGCTTTGTTCCCTTGCTTCTCTCTAATATATACATAGTAAATAGTCGTAGGTTTTAGTAATTAATATGATATTCAACTGTTCTTTATAGAAAACTAATAAGTAGTATAAAATTTTTTAGGTTGGGAATACAAATTTAACAGAACTTAAGATATTTTTTTAAGAAGAATAGATTAGTATTGACTTGTTCTTTATAAAGAATTAAAATGAGATAGAACTTACTTATCAAAGTCTATTAGTATGTATACAACTAAAAAGTATAAAGTTTACTGATTTTTTGTTCGTTATAAAGAATTTCAAACTTTGATATCAACAATATGTAGAAAATATCATTAAAGTAAAGGTGGTTCTAATGAGTACAATGGAACAAAAAAATTTTCTCCAGCAACCAAAGGGAAAAGACATTAATTTAAAAGAATACTATGAAGTCATAAAAAGACGTATTTGGATTGTAGTTATCGTTACTATTCTTACCACGCTAGCTGGCCTTTTCTATAGTCATCAGAATAATACAGTATTTTATCAAGCTTCCACAAGAGTGATTGTAGATGTAGATACTCAGAAAATGAGTACGCTTCTAGTGATGGTTAAAGATTCGGTCGTGATGGAAAAAGTAACAAAACAGTTAAATTTACAGCAGTCTGCAGAAGCCACAGCAGGTCAAGTGCAAGTGGCAAGCATTGACAGCTCCCAAGTGATTAGTCTTTCTGCAACAAGTACAGACCCATCAACTGCTATTAAAATTGCTAATACCACAGCCAAAGTATTTAAAGAGGAAGTAGGGAATATCCTAAATATTAAAGGGGTACAGTTATTATCACCAGCAAAGAATGCTTCCCCTGTTGATGGAAACCAAAACCGTATCATCATGATTGCTTTGATTGCAGGGGGTGTAATAGGCATTGGTTTGACCTTCTTATTGGATTCTTTAGATGGAAAAGTTAAAAAAGACAGTGAAGCGGAACGAATATTAGGTGTACCGGTAATAGGAACCATTTCTAATATGAACAAACAAAAATTAAAATCATCTACTAAAACAGAAACAGAAGTAGAATTAAGGAGTGAGACTGTTGGCAGCTAATAAAAAATCTCAAGGAAAAGCGTTGAAAAAACTAATCCTTCTTACTCATTCCCACCCTAATTCCATTGTTTCTGATCAATTTCGTACGATTAGAGCAAATCTTCACTTTTTAACAAAGGAAAAAACATGCAAGCTTATTCTTATCACTTCTCCTGAAACGGGAGAAGGAAAATCAACTACGGCAGCTAACTTAGCTGTTTCCATGGCTCAGCAAAAAGAAAGAATTCTATTAATTGATGCAAATCTAAGGGATCCAGCGATTCCAGATATTTTTAATATCCCAAACAATGGTGGATTAACTGATATACTGATAGATGAAGAAAGTTTTGAAGAAGTTGTACATCAAAATAGAATAGAAAATTTAGACATCTTAACAAGCGGTTCTGTTCTTTCTCATTTTGTAGAGTTATTAGGCAATCAGAAGATGAAAAACTTGCTGACTACATTGTCTGCTTTTTATGATACCATACTAATTGACGCGCCTTCTGTATTAACATCTCCTGAAACGAGAGTATTATCAACATACTGTGAAGGGGTGATATTAATTTTGAAGCGAGGTAAAACAAAGATAGAGAAAATAGAGGAAGCAAAAAGAGTTCTGGATATTGCCGAAGCTAAACTAGTAGGCGTGGTTATGAATGAAAAATAAAGCTATATTTTTTTGTGTCTATGTTCTTAATTAAGAACAATATTATTCTCTAAAGGTTTGTTTAATAAAATAGTTTGGTGATGCCTACTTGCCGTTATCAACGAAGGCACTCGATCATGCTGTGGGTTGAAAGATACCTTAGACGCAAGTCGTCGAAAGTGTGGTGTGAGGCTGGGTTAGATGCCCGTCTTAATTTGTATAAAGCTTTTATGTATATGGTTTTACAAAAACCTTATACATAAGGGCTTTATTATTTTTATAGTGAAGGAGATGCAAAGTAAAATGAAGACCTTCAATAATCAGCCAAAATCCACTAAAAAAGCTGTAAGGTACATTAAGCAAGATGCGTCTAAAGAGCAGCTGATTGAAATTAAAAAACTGTTTGATACTACGATTCAAAAAAGGATAAAAGCTCTTGAGTTAGACAACCAGAAAATCATCAGCTAAAGGAGGGAGAACGTGTATGACTTATCGCCAAAGGTTGTCTTTATTTATTGTAATTGATTCTTGCATTGTGATGTTGGCCATTTTTATGAGCCGTTTTCTTGTAGACGCAAGTATTTACGTAATCACCTTTCCTGTCGTTGTAAGTTCACTTGCATTTTTGCTTAGTCATCATTTTTTCTCGATTAGGTTCAAACTTTATAAAAAATCTTGGGAGTATGCAAGTATTGGAGAGCTAGTAATTATTTTTAAAGTTGTCTCTTATTCTATTCTCTGTGCCGCGATCATTCAGCAATTGGTTTTTAAAGAAACATTTTTTAGACTGCTGGTTGTGACGTGGCTGCTTCATATGTTGTTAATGGGCGGGTCACGATTTGTGTGGAGAATGTATCAGGATTCCATTATAAACAAATCAAGCAATAAAAAAAGAACGTTAATTATTGGCGCTGGATCCGCTGGTACCATGGTAGCCAGACAGCTTTTAAAGAAAAATGGAAGCAATCTTTTCCCAGTGGGCTTTATTGATGATGACGTAAAAAAGCATCATCTTGATATTTTAGGCATTCCTGTACTAGGTGGAGTAGGAAATATAGAGGAAGCTGTCAAAAAGTTCGCTATTGAAAATATCATCATCTCGATTCCTTCCCTTAGCAAAAAGGAATTAAACATTATCTTTCAAGAATGTGCTAAGACAAAAGCGAAAACTCAAACCTTGCCAATGCTTGAGCATCTCGTTACAGGAAAAGTTTCAGTGAATCAGTTTCGAGATGTGCAAGTAGAAGATCTTTTAGGAAGAGACCCTGTCGAAATGGATGTTGAAAGTATATCGGATTATGTTACGAATAAAGTAGTTTTAGTGACTGGAGCCGGCGGGTCAATCGGCTCTGAGATTTCCAGACAAATCTCAAAGTTTAATCCGAAAAAGCTCATTTTGCTCGGTCATGGTGAAAATAGTATTTACTCCATTGAAATGGAACTGAAAAATAAGTTTACAGAGACACGTATCGAATTTACAACCGAGATTGCCGATTTACAGGATACTAAGAGAATGATGTCGGTGATGAATGTACATAATCCGGACGTTGTATATCATGCTGCAGCTCATAAACATGTACCGCTAATGGAACGAAATCCAGAAGAAGCTGTTAAGAATAATATAATTGGAACCATGAATGTTGCAAAAGCAGCAAGCTGGCATGGCGTAGGAACTTTTGTCATGATTTCCAGTGATAAAGCAGTAAATCCAACGAGTGTGATGGGAGCAACGAAAAGGCTGGCAGAAATGATTATTCAAGGAATGGATGCACAAAGCGCTACAAAATTTGTTGCTGTTCGATTTGGTAACGTATTAGGAAGCCGGGGGAGCGTCATTCCATTATTTAAAAAACAAATTGAAAAAGGCGGACCGGTAACCGTCACACACCCGGATATGGTTCGTTACTTTATGACGATTCCAGAAGCATCAAAATTAGTGATTCAAGCCGGAGCATTAGCCGGCGGCGGAGAAATCTTTGTTTTAGATATGGGAGAACCAGTAAAAATAGTAGATCTTGCTAAAAATTTAATAAAGCTATCTGGAAATTCAATTGAAGAAATTGGCTTGGAATTTACAGGTATGAGACCAGGCGAAAAGCTGTTTGAAGAATTGTTGAAAGAAGATGAAATTCATGAGCAGCAAGTATATCCAAAGATCTATGTTGGAAAAACAGCAGAACTGTATTTAGAAGAAATCAATGAAATCATTGCAACGTATGAGAATCTAGATCAAGAAACTTTAAGACAAGCGCTACTAAACTTGGCAAATAATAATCTGACTTCTACTTCTAAACAAATTGTCTCTGTTTCAAGTTGAAGAAGCTGGAGGAGAATAAACATTATGCATATAGGTGATATACATGTCTAACAAAGTGCTGTTTTGTGCAACCGTTGACTTTCATTTTCAAGCATTTCATCTGCCTTATATGAAATGGTTTAAAGAACAAGGCTGGGAAGTTCATGTAGCCGCAAGCGGGAACATGGAACTTCCTTATGTAGATCAAAAATATAACATTTCCATTCAACGATTACCTTTTCATACGGGAAATATAAAAGCTTATAGAGAATTAAAAACAGTAATAGACGAAAATAAATATAATATTATTCACTGTCATACTCCAATGGGCGGCGTATTAGCCCGTTTGGCAGCACGAAAAGCAAGGAAACAAGGAACCAAAGTTATTTACACTGCTCACGGTTTCCATTTTTGCAAAGGTGCACCTCCTGTGAACTGGCTTCTTTATTATCCTATAGAAAAAACGCTGGCCCATTATACGGACTGCTTAATCACAATTAACCAAGAAGATTATCAATTGGCAACTCAGCATTTCAAAGCAAAACGTATTGAACATGTACATGGAGTGGGAATCAACACGGAGATGTTTAAACCGGCAAATAAAAAAGAAAAAACCCAACTTAAAAAGTCATTCGGGTATCATCCAGATGATTTTTTATTATTTTATGCTGCAGAATTTAATAAAAATAAAAATCAGCAGCTTCTTCTTCAATCGCTAGCACTTATAAAAGATGAAATTCCACATGCAAAGCTCCTCTTGGCAGGTAAGGGACCTTTGTTAGAAAACTGCCGAGAACTAGCCGCAAATCTTGGAATTTTCCATATGGTTGAGTTTTTAGGCTATCGAAATGATCTTCAGAAAATTGTTCCAATGTGTGACGTTGCAGTAGCGTCAAGTCTTCGTGAAGGGTTACCTGTAAATATTATGGAAGCTATGGCTTGCGGACTACCGGTAGTAGCCCTTGACAACAGGGGTCATAGGGAGCTTGTTCACAACAATAAAAATGGTTGGGTTATTGACAGCGCTAGCAGAGTTGAGTTTGCAAGCAAAATAAAGGCTCTCGCTAAAATTGAAGGCGTTAAACATAAGCTTGGGATAAATGGAAGAGAAATGATTTTGAAAAAATACAGTATTGATAAAGTATTAATAGAAAAAAGCAGAATTTATAAATCCTACACGGAGGAAACGGAGGGTGTTAAGTGGGCAATCCATTAAGGGTCTTACATGTTGTAGTCAATATGAATCGAGGCGGTGCTGAGACATTGATAATGAACTTATATCGAAATATAGATCGCTCCAAGGTTCAATTTGACTTTTTGACGTGTAAAGCGGGAGTTTTTGACTCGGAAATAGCAGAAATGGGCGGGAAGGTTTATAGACTTCCATATGTAACAGACGTAGGTCACACTACTTATGTGAAAAAGCTGAATCAATTTTTCAAAGAAAATTCTCATTATAGAATCGTTCATTCTCACATGGACAAAATGAGTGGGTTAGTCCTTCGCGCGGCAGAAAAAGCAAATATCCCAGTAAGAATAGCACATAGTCATAATACTCAAAGTGAGGGAGGACTGGCATCGAAGGTTTATAAATGGTACGCAGGTAGTAACATTAAACGCTCTGCTACTCACTTGTATGCTTGCTCAAATGCTGCTGCCCAATGGTTATTTAAAAATCAATCTAGCGTAACATTCATTCTGAAAAATGGGATTGAATGTGATAAATTCAAGTTTTCATCAGGTGTTCGAGAACAAATTCGAAAAGAATTACAGCTGGATAAAGAATCACTGGTTATTGGACATGTTGGAAGGTTTAATCATCAAAAAAATCACTTATTCTTGCTAGAGGTGTTTGCTCAATTAATTAAAGTTGTGCCAAATGCTAAGCTTATATTAGTTGGAGGGGGCACATTACATTCAAACATTGAAGAAAAAATAACGGAGTTACAAGTGGAAGAGAAAGTAAAGCTATTAGGAGTGAGAGAAGATATCCACCTTTTGCTTCAAGCATTTGACGTATTTGTTTTCCCATCTCTGCATGAAGGGCTTCCGGTAACTCTTATAGAGGCTCAAGGAGCAGGGCTGCCCTGTATTATTTCTGATGCAATAACAAAAGAAGTGGATATGGGCATTGATCTAGTTCAATCCCTCCCTTTAACTGATAAAAATGTGTGGGTTGAGACCTTGGTAAATGTAATGAATAGGGATTCACCTAGGAAAATATCGGAGAAAGCTTTAAATCAGAAAGGCTATAATATACGCAAAACAGCTGAATTAATTCAAAAATCGTATATAGAGATAGGAGGAGAGGTTAGTTGAAAAAATTAACAGTTTTTACTCCAACTTATAATCGAGCATATTGCATTCATCAATGTTACGAGAGTTTAAAGAGACAAACTTGCAAAGATTTTATATGGCTAATTATTGATGACGGGTCAACGGATAATACAAAAGGGATTGTTAATGGATGGATTGATGAAAATATCATTCAAATAAAATATCATTGGCAAGATAATCAAGGGATGCATGGTGCACATAACACGGCTTATGAACTTATTGATACAGAGCTAAACGTTTGTATTGATTCTGATGACTATATGCCGGATGATGCGGTGGAAAAGATTATTGATACTTGGAAGAAGTATGGAAGTAATGAAGTTAGTGGTATCGTTGGCTTGGATGCTAACCATAAAAATGAAATCATTGGTACACGGTTGCCGCAGCATATTAAACGTTCTACGTTGTTCGATTTATATAACAAGTACGGTGTAACAGGTGACAAAAAGCTAGTTTATCGAACTGAATTAACTAAGCAATATCCGTACCCTTTATTTGAGAATGAGAGATATGTAGGATTAGCTTATAAATATCATATGATTGATAAACAATACGAAATGATATTGATGAACGAAATAATATGTTGTGTGGAATACCTAGAAGATGGATCATCCCGAAACATGCTACATCAGTATCGCAAAAACCCAAGGGGCTTTGCTTTTTATCGAAAGGAAATGATGAAACTCCCGTTTGGTAGTTCTTCATTTAAGTTCAGACAGGCCATTCACTATGTATCAAGCAGTTTAATAAGTAAAAATTGGCACTTTCTGCAAGATACACCTAGTAAAGGTTTAACCCTTTTGGCAATACCTCTAGGTATAGTCTTATATTTTTATATTACAACAAAAACAAGGATTGCTTAAAGTTAAAATACTATGATGATCCTTGTTTTTGATTTGAAAGGATTTATCATATGACTTTTCTTTGGATTAATCTTGCTTTAGTATTTATTACTGCGTTTTTTGCTAGATATTTTGCAACCATTCTCATTAAAAATAATTCTACAGTTTTAGTAAAGCCAAATAAGGTTTTGATGTTCGGGGCAATGTTCATACTGGTAGCTATAGCAGGTCTCAGGTCAAATATAGGTGATACTTTTAATTATGTAGACATTTATACATCCAATGATTTTACTTGGAATTATATTTTAAGCCACAAAGATATTGGCTTTGGGATTCTTCAAAGGCAATTAAAAAAGATATCAGAAGACCCGCAAATACTAATATTTACCACCGCTTTAATTACAAACGTATTTATCATTCTAGTTTTATATAAGTATTCAAGGATGTTTGAGATAAGCGTTTATGTGTATATAACAGGTGGTTTGTTTTTAGTCACAATGAACGGAATTAGACAAACACTAGCGGCAGCAATTATCTTCACAGCAACAAAGTTTCTAATGGAAGGAAGCTGGAAACGCTACTTTTTAGTAATAATCTTTGCTTCTTTTTTTCATCAAAGTGCGCTTATATTACTTCCAATGTACTTTGTAGTAAGGTGTAAAGCCTGGTCAAAAGCTACAGTAGCGCTCGTTCTATTAGCAATCATCATAGTTTTAGGATTTAATCAATTTTCTTCCATTTTATTTTCTGCGATTGAGGATACTCAGTATAGTGACTATAAAGGCGTTAATGAAGGTGGAGCCAATATTCTAAGAGTAGCGGTAGAATCAGTACCTTTATTCATTGCCTTTTTAGGAAGAGATAAATTAAAGGAAATATTTCCCGGAAGTGATTATATAGTAAATATGGCCTTGCTTGGCTTTGTGTTTATGCTAATTTCAACTCAAAATTGGATTTTTGCTAGATTTTCTATCTATTTCGGGTTATATCAGTTAATTCTTATTTCTTGGATTGTGAAGTTATTTAGAAAAAGGGATGAAAAGCTCATTTATTACGGAATTTTAGTTTGTTATTTTATTTATTATTATTATGAAAATGTAATTACCTTGAATATTCTCTATAAAAGCAATTACTTGAGCTGGTAGTGAAATAGTTGAGAAGCTAATTTTTATCTATCTTTCGACGCGTTTTTTTAAGAAATGGAGGGGTTAATAAATGACAATTCTTGTTACAGGAGGAGCAGGCTATATCGGGAGTCATACGTGTGTAGAACTATTAAATGAAGGACATGAAATCATTGTTGTAGATAACTTTTCCAACAGCAAACTAGAATCATTAAAGCGCGTATCTGAAATAACGGGAAAGGTATTCAAAATTTACAATGTAGATTTACTGAATCAAAAAGGACTTGAAGAAGTATTTTCCGAAAATAAAATTGAGGCAGTCATTCACTTTGCAGGACTCAAAGCCGTAGGTGAGTCTGTATCCATTCCTCTTTGGTATTATCACAATAATCTTACGGGTACGTTTATACTTTGTGAATTGATGAAAAAATACGGAGTGAAAAACCTTGTATTCAGTTCATCAGCAACCGTATATGGATCAACGAATCAAGTTCCTATCTCTGAAGACGCACCAATAGGAGCAGTAAATCCATACGGCCGCACAAAGCAAATGATTGAGGAGATCTTGCGAGATTTATATATTTCAGATCAGACTTGGAGTATTGCTCTTTTAAGATATTTTAATCCGATTGGTGCTCATGAAAGCGGATTGATTGGAGAAGATCCGAATGGGACTCCAAACAACTTAATGCCGTATATTTCACAAGTAGCAGTCGGCAAATTACAGAGCTTGAACGTATTTGGAAGTGATTATTCAACAAAAGACGGAACAGGAGTTAGAGACTACATCCATGTTGTTGACCTGGCAAAAGGGCATTTAAAAGCTTTAAAGAAAGTGCAATTTTCAAAAGGTGTGGATGCTTATAATCTCGGAACAGGCAAAGGTTATAGTGTATTAGAAATGGTTAAAGCATTTGAAATGGCTTCTGGAAAAAAGGTTTCTTATACCTTTACGGACCGGCGCTCAGGAGATGCAGCTATTTGTTTTGCGGATGCTTCAAAAGCAAAAGCTGAACTTGGCTGGGTTGCCGCTAAAGGAATCAGTGAAATGTGCGAGGACACCTGGAGATGGCAGAAAAATAACCCAAATGGATATGATAAGGAACAGGACAACTTAATCGAACATAACTTTCCGGTGCTTACCTCTGCAGCGGATTTTTTAGTGTCTAATTAAGGAGACATTTTGATGAAGATATCTAATATCCTTACTGAAAAACAATTGCAGGAAATTTTAATCAGTATTTATGAAAAAGGAAATCAATCTATCGATATTAAACCAACAGATATCGTAAATGATATTAAGCAAACTATATTAACCATTTACTCTTCAAGTTAGATAAATAAGAAGGTAATAGTAAAAAAGAAATAGAGGGTATGAATGATGAAACGAGTAATGGATTTAGTCACTTCATTGACTTTATTAACGTTATTCTCTCCGGTTATGTTGTTCACTGCCATAGTTGTCCGGTTAAAGATGGGCGCTCCTGTTTTGTTTAAACAGCAACGGCCCGGAAAAGATGGCAAGCCATTTTATCTTTATAAATTTCGTACAATGGCTAATTTAGAGGACAAGCAAGGCAACTTGCTGTCTGATCAAGTACGCTTAACAGGCACTGGAAAGTTTCTTAGAAAGCACAGCTTAGATGAACTTCCGCAGCTTATCAATGTAGTAAAAGGGGACATGAGCTTAGTTGGGCCGAGACCATTATTGATGGAGTATTTGTCTCTTTATACAGAAGAACAAATGCTTAGACATAATGTGAGACCAGGAATTACAGGATGGGCTCAAGTGAATGGAAGAAATGCTATTACATGGGAAGAAAAATTCAAACTGGATACATGGTATGTAAGAAATCAAAGTATGTTTCTTGATTTTAAAATTTTACTTTTCACGGTTCTTAAAGTTGTGAAAAAAGAAGGAATTACTCAGCAAGGTCATGTAACGATAGAAAAATTTAAAGGAACGAAAGATGTGATATGACGTGAAAGTTATCGTATTGGGCAATGGTGGACATAGCAAGGTCATTCAAGAAATGATCTCTTCTTTACGTAATCACGAAATTATCGCTATTTTAGATGATAGATATGAAGAACAGAAAGAAAAGAATGCAATAGTTTACGCTCCTTTGTCTTCTTTAAATGCGCTGATTGATAAAGACGTAAAAGTTGTCATTGCGATTGGCAGCAACATAGTAAGAAAAAGGTTAGCCGAAACATTAAAATTACGAACAGACCAGTATTTATCAGTTATCCATCCAACAGCAGTTATAAGTTCAACAGCTATTATCGGAAATGGAACGGTTGTAATGCCAAATGCGGTGATTAATGCAGACGCTGAAATTGGAGAGCATTGTATTATTAACACAGGAGCCATTGTTGAGCATGACAATAGAATTGCAAACTATGCCCATATCTCACCTAATGCTACACTAACCGGCAATGTTTCGGTCGGTGAAGGTGTACATATAGGGGCATCCGCTACCATTATTCCGGGAATGAAAATTGGTCAGTGGTCAGTGATTGGAGCCGGCTCGACTGTTATTCAGCATATTTCTTCTCATTGCAAAGCGGTGGGGTGTCCAACACGAATCATTCATAAGAATTAAAGAAAATATAGTAGTAAAGGTGATGACTTTAATGACCAAATCGAGAATATATCTTTCTCCGCCTCATATGAGCGGAGATGAGCAAGGATATATACATGAAGCATTTGAAAGTAATTGGATTGCCCCTCTAGGACCCAATATAGATGGTTTTGAAAAAGAGCTTGCCTCTTATGTAGGAGTCAGTGAAGCTGTTGCAGTAAGTTCAGGAACCGCAGCGATTCATTTGGCTCTTTCTTTATTAGGCGTAACAAAAGGAGACACTGTATTTTGTTCAACGCTTACCTTTATAGCTAGTGCAAATCCTATTATCTACCAAGGGGCTGAGCCGATATTTATTGACTCGGAGCCAGAAACCTGGAATATGTCACCACAAGCATTAAAAAGAGCGTTACAGGATGCTTCTATACAAGGAATACTTCCGAAAGCAGTGATCGTTGTAAATTTATATGGTCAAAGCGCAAAAATGGATGAGATTCTTTCGCTATGTAATCAATATAATATCCCTGTCATTGAAGACGCAGCTGAATCACTTGGGTCTACCTATAAAGGAAAAGCAAGCGGTACTTTTGGCAAGTTCGGCGTGTATTCTTTTAATGGAAATAAAATTATTACGACATCCGGTGGAGGAATGCTTGTTTCGAATGATGTGGCCGCTTTGCAACAAGCTCGCTTTTTAGCAACTCAAGCGCGTGATTCAGCAGCTCACTATCAGCACAGCCAGCTTGGATACAATTATCGAATGAGTAATATTCTAGCAGGAATTGGAAGAGCGCAATTGCAAGTATTAGAGAACCGAGTAGAGGCAAGAAGACAGATTTTTGAACGTTATTATCAAGAGTTGGCCGGATTAACAGGTATTACATTCATGCCAGAGCTATCAAACACAAAAACAAATCGCTGGCTTACCGTTTTAACTATTAATGAAAAAGAAGCGGGAATATCTGCAGCACAGTTAGTACAAGCGTTCACTGAGCAAAACATTGAAGCGCGTCCCGTATGGAAACCGCTTCATATGCAGCCTCTTTTCCAAGGAGCACATTACTATCAGCATAGTGAAAATGATGATGTAGCCCAGCAATTATTTCAAACAGGCATCTGTCTTCCATCAGGTTCAAATATGACGGAAGATGACCAAAATAGAGTTATTAAATGTCTTAAAAAAGGGTTGAATAGAACCTTGTATATGGAAAGGATCGTCCAATATTAGAAAACATGAGGTATGAATAAATGATCGGAGAAAAAATTCATAAAATTCGCAAAAAAAAGGGCCTTACATTATCTGAACTCGCTGAAAGAGCCAATATGTCTAAGTCTTATTTAAGCAATATCGAACGTAATTTAAATGATAATCCTTCTATACAGGTAACAGAGAGAATTGCGGCTGTTTTAGGTGTAGATTTATATACACTTATCGAAATCAAACATGAACCTTCACATTTTTTAGAGAGTGAATGGCTTCATTTTGTAAACGAATTAAAAAAATCAGGAGTTCGAAAAGAACAGCTTCGAGAATATAAAGTCATTATTGAGTTTATAAAATGGCAGAATGAGAAAGCAGAAGATAAAAGCAATTCATAAATGGACAGTAACCTTTCTATTATACATTCAAAGGAAGAGATCTATGAGTAATACAAAGTCAATAAGAATCCTTCAAGTTGTTGGGGCTATGAATAGAGCGGGAACGGAAACGATGTTAATGAACATCTACAGAAATATCGATCGCAGCAAAGTCCAGTTTGACTTTATTTCATATAGTCAAAAGGATGCCCATTATGATCAAGAAATAAAACAATTGGGTGGTAGGGTCATAAAGCTATCAAAAACACAATCGATAAAGGAAATTTACGATGCCATAAAGGAATATGGACCTTATGATGCTGTCCATGCACATACTTTATTTCATTGTGGAATTGTCATTATGGCAGCTTTCTTAGCAGGTGTAAAAGTAAGAGTATCCCATGCTCACACAACTTTAGACAGCAATGATCATTTTATAAAAAAAGTCTATATTAATTTAATGAGATTTATGATTAATGCTTTTTCAACGAATTTATTAGCATGCAGTAACGGAGCAGGGAGCTACTTATTTGGAGAAAAAAGCTTGACCAGAAAAAGTTACTCCTATTTTCCCAACGTAATTGATTATTCATCTTTCTTAAAACATCCTCAAACAGAAGTTAATAGATTTAAAGATGAAGAGGGGATAAAAAAGAAAATAATCATTGGACACATTGGAAGATTTATGGAGGCAAAGAATCATGCATTTTTATTACAAATCATGAAAAGTATTATTAAAGAGAATCCTGACGCTAAGCTGTTATTAGTCGGAGATGGAGTTTTAAAACAACAAATCGAAGAACAGGCTAAAAAAGAAGGAATACATAACAGCATTAAATTCATGGGAATAAGAAAGGACATACCAACTATGTTTCATAGTATGGATGTCTTTGTGTTTCCCTCTTTATATGAAGGCCTAGGACTAGTGCTGTTAGAAGCTCAAGCAAGCGGGTTACCATGTGTGGTATCAGAAGCTATTCAGCCAGAAGCTGATTTGAGTATAGGGTTAGTGTCAAGACTTTCGCTATCGGATGGCCCTGATGTGTGGGCCGATAAAATAATAGAACAAGTAAATAAAAAGGAAAAAGATACAAATGTTATTATTAACGGCTTTGAAAAAAGTGGATATTCGCTAAAGTTAGGGATTGCCAAGCTAATGAATATTTACAAATCATAATAATGGAGGAACATATGAAAAAGGTATTGATCGCCTCCTTTGACATGGAAGTTGGCGGAGTGGAAAGAAGTCTTATCAGCATGCTAAATAACTTTGACTATCAAAATTATCGTATTGATTTGATGTTATACAGTCATACCGGAGATTTTATGAACTTGCTCCCGAACCAACCAAACTTACTAGAAGAATCTGCAGCTTATAAAACCTTTCGAATGTCGATAGGGCAAATTTTAAAGTCCGGAAAAATGTCATTAGGACTAGTGAGATTGATGGCAAAGTATAAAGCAAATTTAAGCACGTCTTCAGAAAAGGGATATAAGCAGATGCAATATATGTGGAAGTATTCATTGCCTTTTCTGCCAAAGCACAAAAAGAAATACGATCTTGCAATCAGTTATTTATGGCCTCATTACTTTGTCGCAGAGAAAGTAGAAGCAAAGACAAAAATTGCTTGGATACACACTGATTTTTCTACGGTGGATACAGACGAAAAAGTAGATATTCAAATGTGGAATAAATTTGATTACATTGTAGCAGTATCGGAAGAATGCAAAAATGCATTTATTCAAAAATACCCCAGTCTAGAAAAAAAGGTCATTGTTATTGAGAACATTACTTCTCCAGATTTTATTGAGACTTTAGCTAATGAAGAAGTGGATAATCCTATGTTGGGTGACCAAAGGTTTAAAATTATCACGGTAGCAAGACTATCTCATGCAAAAGGAATTGATAATGCAGTTTTAACTTTAAAAAAATTAAAGGATAAAGGTTATGAAAATATCGCGTGGTACGTAATTGGATATGGCGGAGATGAAAGTATGCTTAAAACGTTGATATCAGAGAATGGCTTAGATGATTGCTTTATATTGTTAGGAAAAAAAATAAATCCATACCCATATATGAAAGCATGTGACTTATACGTACAACCATCAAGGTATGAAGGAAAAGCGGTTACAGTAACAGAAGCTAAAATTTTAGGAAAACCCATCTTAATAACAAACTATCCAACTGCTAAAAGTCAGCTAAAGGATAGAGTTGATGGGTGTATATGTCCTATGGGAGTTAATGGGATTTTTCAAGGAATACAGGAACTTATCAATGATAAATCATTGAGAGAAAAAATAGCGGATAATGCAAAACAGCACAATCACAACAATAATGATGAGATTGAAAAAATATACAAATTGATTTGAAAGTAAAAGGTTAATATTCAAATAACTTTAAAAAAATAACAAAAATATTTTATAAATATACTCGGAGGGATTATTAATGGATAATGTATTATTGCTAGATACATCAGTAGGGTCACTTAATAAGGGCGATGACATAATAATGACATGTGTAAGATATCATTTGTCAGAAATAGTAGAAGACGATTATTTATTAACGTTGCCAACTCATGTTTCACCCTTCAGTTGGTATCAAGTTGCAAGAAATTCGAATAGAGTAAAAATTTATAGTGAGGCTAAACATAAATTTGTAGGAGGCACAAACTTATTAACGATGGATATGTTAACTCACTTTCCTCAATGGAATATTAATATTTTTAACTGTGGACCTTTAAAAGGAAGTATTTTGCTTGGTGTTGGCGCAGGTAAAGGTAACAAGATAACTAAATATACAAAAATGTTATATAAAAAAGTCTTATCACATGAATATATTCATAGTGCTAGAGATGAAAGAACAAAAGCATTGTTAGAAGAAATGGGATTTAAAGCTTTAAATACAGGGTGTGCTACGCTGTGGTCCCTTACACCAGAATTTTGCAAAGGTATTCCAACCGAAAAATCAGATTCAGTTGTATTTACACTTAGTCATCATTCTAAAGATTACATAAAAGACCAATTATTGATAGACGTACTAAATAGAAACTATAAGAATGTATATTTTTGGGTTCAAGATAAAAAAGATTTAAACTACCTTAAAACTTTAGATAACATAAAAAATATAAAAATTGTTCCGCCTACTCTTGAGTCATTTCAAGAAATACTCAGTACTGATATTGATTATATTGGTACACGTCTACATGGCGGAATTTTTGCAATGCGAAACAAAATACGTTCAATTATTATAGGAATAGATGAAAGGGCTCGTGGGATGGGTGAAACATATAATTTAAACCAAATTGATAGAAATAATCTTGATAATCTAGAAAAAATGATTAACTCTTCCATAGTTACAGATGTAAATGTAAATTTTGATATTGTAAATATGTGGCGAGATCAGTTTAAATCTCCACAAAAAGTTATGGATAAAGCAACTAAAAAGAGGGCCATGAAATGAAAAGTATAATTCTTGATAAATTAATTGTAAAAGATAACAGGGTTGATTATTTTTTTAGTGTAGATGGTAATCTACAGAAATATTTCAAAAAAACTAACCATATGTTTGTAGAATATAATTATGATCTTTCTAATATTCCAAGAAGCATTCTAGTTATTCCGTTTATTTCTAATGTAATTCCTCTAATATGGATTACTAACTCAACTATCATAGTAGATGAATTAGATCAATCTTTCTATAAATGTTTAGATAAAATAAGGGTTGCATATCAAAACATGTTCCCTCATGTTAAATTTAAAGGTAACGTTTTTGTGAAGAAGATTGTGGATAACGTGTATGTCCCTGAACATGAGGCGGCTTCTTTATTCAGCGGAGGTCTTGATGCACTTACTACATTTATAAGAACAAAAGATAAAAATCCAATCTTGATTACAGAATACGGTTGGCATGGAGATGATGTTCAACATAGTGACGTATGGGAAGCAGATAAAGAAAATGCGATAAAATTTGCAAAAAGTTATGGACTAAAAAATATTCTTATACAATCCAATTACGGTACATTTATAATTGCAGGAAATATCGATAATGATTTCCGCAAAAAGTTAGGTGATACATGGTGGCATGGATTACATCATAGCTTGGCTATTATATCCGCAGCTATTCCTGTAGCTTATAAACTTAAGGTGAAATGTATATATATTGCAAGTTCTTTCTCAGTTAGATTCCAACTTCCTTGTGCATCTGACCCAACCGTAGACAATGAAATAAGATATGCTTCAGGTCAGGTTTTTCATGACGGTTATGAACTTACAAGGCAGGACAAGGTTAAGATTGTGAGTGATTATTATTCAGCCACCAAAGAACCTGTTACCATTAGAGTATGTTTTAAAAGTGAAGAAAACTGTTGTAAATGTGAAAAATGTTTAAGAACTATTCTAGGAATAGTAGCCGAAGGAAGAAATCCTCATGACTTTGGGTTTGATATCCCTAATAACCTTTCCGAGTATGTTAAATCGTTTTTAAATGATAATGTGAAATTTTTTACTGTTTCAAATATTAATTCTTGGACCCTAATTCAGAACCGAATGAAGGAGAATTACACGGAAGTACAATCTAAGTATGTATTAAATTGGTTTTTAGATTATAGTTTCGTAGAGCAGCGTAAAAAATTATTACTAAAATATAGAGTAACAAAGTTTTTTCCAATTTTAAAAAGAAAGATTAGTAGTAAGTTAAACAGAATATTAGAGCAAAATAATTAAAAATAGAAGGCGTAAATATGAGAATCCAAAATTCAATAAAAAATATGGTCTTTGGTCTTTCTGGACAAATAATTAGTATGGTAATAGGTATTATTGTTCGAACAGTCTTTATTTACACACTGGGAGTTGAGTACTTAGGTATAGAAGGGCTATTTACAAGTATTTTATTAATGTTATCACTCGCTAACTTAGGTTTTGACACTGCAATAATTTATAGCTTATATAAACCTTTAGCTGAAAATGATGTTTACAAAATACAAGCCTTGATGAATTTATATAGAAATGCTTATAGAATAATTGGTGTAATTGTCCTAATCATTGGACTCTCGTTATTCCCGTTTCTTCCATATTTAATGAATGGTAAAATCAATATAAACAATATTAATTTAATTTATCTATTGTTCTTAATCCAGTCAGTTTCTTCTTATTATTTTGCGTATAAGCATTCAGTCATTATTGCTGATCAACGGAATCATGTTATTTCTAAAATACACAGTGTTTTTATTATTATATCTAATTTTATCCAAATAATTCTATTGTTAATTGTAAGTAATTATATACTAATACTTACAATTCAGATTGGATTTAGAATATTTGAAAACATATATATTAGAAATAAGGCAAACGAGTTGTATCCATATTTAAAAGCTCGTAATAATGCAAGCTTAACTCCAAAAGATAAAAAACAGTTTTATGAGAATTTATATTCTCTTTTTTTATATAGAATCAGTGGAGTTGTAATAAATGGAACTGATAACATTATCATATCTACATTTGTGGGAATTACTTGGGTAGGTATCTATTCGAATTACTTGTTAATTATTACTACACTAACAACTCTTTTGAGTTATTTTTTCTACTCAGTAACTGCAAGTGTTGGAAATTTAAATGTAAATGAAAGCAAGGAAAAAAAGTATTTTATATTTCGGGTTATTAACTTTACAAGCTTTTGGTTATATGGTTTTTGTACAGTTTGTCTCTGGAATTTGGTAAATCCATTTATATCATTATGGTTAGGTGAGCAATATCTCTTGAATAAATTTATTGTCTTTACAATATTATTAAATTTTTATACAACTGGTATGCAAAATGCTTCTACGACTTTTAGAGAAACTACGGGTCTTTTTAAAAAAGGTAAATATAGACCCGTTATTGCTGCTTTAATAAATATATGTGTATCAATTGTTCTTACACAATTAATAGGAATATCTGGAGTTTTTTTAGGAACAGTAATTAGTAGATTATGTACATTTTTTTGGTACGATCCTTATATAATATTTAAGAATGTATTTCATAGACCAGTCAAGTTTTACTATCTTAAGTATATCTTTTTTATAATGTTAGTAATTGGTTCTTGTATAATTTCTGATTTTATTATCAGCTATATGCATGTTAATAATTCATTAATAAACCTAGTTATATGGGGGATTGTATGTTTGATTGTACCTAATTTCTTTTTCTTTTTAATATTTAGAAAATCTAATGAGTTTATTTACTTATGGAATATAGTTAAACTACTTACTAATAACGTGTCAACTACACTGTTTGATAAAAAAATTTACAACATATAGATTTAATAAATTGTAAGATTTTTCTTTTAATGTTAAATAAGTCAAGAGATTTTTACAGGTTTCATGTAGGATACTTGATATGGAATTCTATCTTAGAGGAACCTTGAAAAACTTGCTATGCTAATTGAATGCAGACTTATGTCACTTTATAAAATATTTTATACCAAGCATCTTAATGCAAATTGAGATGCTTTTTATTTTAAGGTAAGACAAGAGTTAGTGATGTATAACGCTAATTTGTAATAACTATATTAATATCTATAACTTGTATATAAAATTGTTTTACTTAATTTATTTTGTTTTTTAGTATTTATAATGGCATCTATGAGTTTACGGCCTTCAGGATTGTTACTAATGAAGAAATCTCTATTTTAATGGAATACTTGCTTTAGGGATAAGTTGTCTAATTGCTTTTATTTTAAGTATTACAGTTTCTTATCTAGCATGGCGTTTGATAGAAGTTCCTTTTACGAAGTTTGGAAGGAAACTAGCTACAAGAACTACGGTTAAACCATCAGGGACAAAAAAACATACAGATACTGAAGTATACAGTTCTAAATAAAGGAACAATTAACATTGCGAAACAGTAATGCTTTAACCGGGAAATTTTTTTTACATAACTATTCTTTTGAGATTTAAATTTTTTAATAAGTTACATATATAAATGAAAGATTGTAATTTTAGCATTTTATTAAGTACAAGGTATTTTAAAATTATAACTTTAAATTCATTTAAAAATGGAAATGAATTTTTTAGTAAAGACTTATCTTTTAAACCTCATCAGATTGCTTGATATTAATGAATTTTCTCTATAAGGGTTTGCGTTAAGGTGTAATCTACCCTATAAAGAATCATTTTAAAAATACCATATTGCTTTATTTTTTATAAGTATGCTGGAATGGTAAAATTTAATAAGCATTTTTAGTGATTGATGATTTTTTTGTTTTATACGGACATGTCTACCGTTAAAATCTATTTATTTAGGGATTTAGCTAAGAACTATTCATAACAAAAATATTCACTCTGTCTGGCATGTTTAAGTCAACTAGATATTTATGAGCTGCTCTGTAAAAGCATTATCATTATTATTTTATTGTTGAGAAAATAATTACAAGTAAGGAAAATAAATTTAGTGTTGTATTCCTAATGAAAATATAGTATTGTTCTTTATGTAGAACAATACTGTTTCCACCCATACTTTAAAAATAAAAATTTGAGATTCTAAACTTAATTTTTAAGCAGTTATTCTTAACTAAAGTTAAGTATATAGTTTTCTACAACTATTTGGTTCTTTATAAAGAACGAAAGAATATGCTTTATTTTAAATATGTTAAACTTAAATTTTTTGAATCGGAGAGAAAAACAATGAGTGTAATTGCTGGCATCTATCATTCTAATAATGAACCTGTACCTTTAGAATATTGTAAAGGGATTATGGAGGTCTTAAAGCATTACCCAGCTGATGATATTCAAATATGGCATAAAGAAAATGTGTTTCTGGGTTGCCATGCACAGTGGATCACACCAGAATCTATTAGAGAACAACTTCCTTATTATGATTATGATAGACAGTTAACTATCACAGCAGATGCTATTATTGATAATCGTGATGAATTGTTTGAGCAACTACAGGTTGAACGATCCCAAAGAAAAACGATGCCGGATAGCCATTTGATCTTACTTGCATACCAAAAATGGGAAGAAGAAACACCAAAGTATTTAGTAGGCGATTTTACATTCATGATTTGGGATGAAAAGAGGAAAAAGTTTTTTGGGGCTAGAGATTTTTCCGGAGCAAGAACTTTATATTTCTATCACAGCCAGCAGCATTTTGCATTTTGTACAATTACGCAGCCGTTATTTAAATTGCCATATATAACAAATCAGTTAAATGAACAATGGCTTGCAGAATTTTTAGCTATACCGTGGAACTTTGAATCAGTAGACACTGATTCAACTGTTTACAAAGACATTCAGCAAATTCCTCCGTCACATAGCATTTCTGTTTATGATGGAAAAGTAAGGCTTTCAAGATACAGCACTTTAAAAGCAGGACAGCGACTAAAGCTAAAGACAAATGAAGAATATGAAGAAGCATTTCGTGATGTTTTTCAAAGTGCAGTTACAGCACGGTTGCGTACTCACCATCAAGTAGGTGCCCATTTAAGTGGAGGGTTGGATTCGGGTTCTGTTGCTAGCTTTGCCGCGAATTCTTTAAAGAGAGAAAATAAGCAATTACATACATTCAGTTATATTCCAGTAAAGAATTTTGTAGATTGGACGCCTAAAAGCAGAGTAGCAAACGAAAAACCATTGATTGAATCCACGGTTCAATATGTAGGAAATATTAATGATCGCTATTATGATTTTGAAGGAAGAAGTCCACTAACGGAAGTTGATGATTGGCTTGATGTGCTGGAAATGCCTTATAAATTTTTTGAAAATACATTTTGGCTAAAAGGGATTTATGAAGAAGCACATAAGCAAGGAGTTAGAGTACTTTTAAACGGACAAAGAGGAAACTGGACTGTGTCGTGGGGGCATGCAATAGACTATCAGGCTATGCTTTTGAAAAAGCTAAAATTGATACGGTTTTATCGTGAAGTAGATTTGTACAGTAAAAACCTAGGCGTTAAAAGATCTCGTGTTTTCTCAGCAGTGCGTAAAAAGGCGTTTCCTTTGCTGAATCAATCAGCTTTCTCAAGAAATGATAGTCAATTCCCTTTGATGATCAACTCTGAATTTGCGAAAAAATGGAATGTGTTTGAAAAACTTAAACAACATGATATCGATTTAACGGGAAACTCTATCACAAATGCATACGAAGTGAAAAAGAAGCAGTTTGAGCAACTGTATTATTGGAATATTACCGGTACATACGGATCGAAACTATCCTTACGTTATTCAGTGTGGGATCGTGATCCAACAAACGATTTAAGGGTTATTCAATTTTGCTTATCAGTACCAGAAGAACAGTATGTTCAAGATGGCATAGCCAGATCTCTTATACGAAGATCTACAAAAAATTTGCTTCCTGATAATATCAGATTGAACCAGCGGACTCGAGGCGTGCAAGGAGCAGATGGGATTCACCGCATGATTCCGTCCTGGGGAAATTTTATGAAAGAACTTCAACAGTTAATCGCCGATCCAAATGTTACAGAGTTCTTAAACTTAAAATCCATTAGGGAAGCGATTGAAAAACTTGGAGATAAACCGCGGCCTGAGCATGTGTATGATTTAGATTTTAGATTGTTAATGCGCAGCTTAATCTTTTATCGTTTTATTAAAAATTTCGCTTGAAAGGGGGTGACAACATGAAAAAAGAGTGGAAAACGCCAGTATTAGAAGTGCTTGATGTTAACATGACAATGGCAGGACCGGGAATTAAAATTCCTGATGCTGTTCAACCGGATGTGGATGAAATGGTTCACCACAGCTAATTGATTGAATTTCTTATAAAATAGTAAGTATAAGAGGTTTTAGTTTCATTTTGAATACTATCCTTTTTATTTATTGCGTAACGGGTAACTTAAAGTTAGGGGGCTTTCATAGTTCCCTAATTTCTTTTAATCTTAAAAGAATTCAACAAAGATTTTTATTCAGATAGGCATCCTCTAAATGTTTAATCTCCTACACTAAGTTTTTTCACATCATTATTTTATATTTTACGTTTATTTTAAAAAGAATAAAATAATTAGTATATTCTTGACTTTAAAATTCATTATAAGATATTTAGTATGATTGCTTATTTATTATAAGAAAGATATTCAATAGACGCCAGTTTATGCTTACCTTTTAAGAAAAAGTAAATAAATAACTCTATGTGATTGACACTATAGAAAAAAGATGATAATTTGAGTTATAAGTTGTTCTTTATAAAGAATAAAATAATCAAACTGTAAATTACTTAGTTAATATTGATTAAAAATCCTAAATTTTTTTATGTTATTTGTTCTTTATAGTGAACTCGTATATTGGGATTATTATTTTATAACCAATATATTTTAAAGATATTATGAAAAAACAATGAGAAAATTCTTGATTTTTTTCGGTGTTAAAATCATTAATAATTTGGATGAACCATTCTAAAAAAAGACAGAGCCAGTTTGTCAATTAATTTTACTAATATATAACAAACAGGGAGACATATTAGATGAAAGATACCTTAAATAAAATTGTTTATAAAGGGTTTGGATTAAATATAAGCAGCGAAATTCCTTTACCAGAATTACTTGAAATGAGTGTATCTGAGGGGGCAGCAGAAGTTGTAATTAAATTAGCTGATTTAACAACATTATGGTCAGAAGTGTCTGGTTCTAATAAGTATGTAGTTGTAAAAGAGCAGCTATGCATATTTAAGGTTCCTAACATTGCTATTTATTTGGTTGAGGAAGGAAACAAGGTAATCGTTTCACCTTTGGAGGGTTCTAGCGAAGATCAAATCAGACTTTATATCCTCGGCAGTTGTATGGGAGCATTATTGATGCAAAGAAAAATTCTTCCCTTGCACGGTAGCGCTATAGCCATAGATGGAAAGGCGTATGCAATAGTAGGTGATTCTGGTGCGGGAAAATCGACTCTTGCTTCTGCTTTTTTAAAGAAGGGATATCAACTTCTTAGTGATGATGTTATACCAGTAACTTTTAATGAAGAGAATATTCCTGTTGTAGCACCAGCTTATCCTCAACAAAAACTATGGTTAGAAAGCTTAAATCAATTTGGAATGGAATCAAAGGACTATAGTCCAATCTTTAATAGGGAAACCAAGTTCACTGTTCCAGTTAAGAATCAGTTTGCTGAGAAAATACTACCTCTTGCAGGTGTTTTCGAATTAGTGAAAACAGACGACCATGAAATTGAGATCCAACCTATTGAAAATTTAGAGCGATTACATATGTTGCTTAACCATACTTACCGTAGTTTCCTAATTGATAGGTTAGGGTTAATGGAATGGCATTTTAATACTTCGGCAAGAATTGTCAGCAAAATTGATCTTTATCAATTGCGCCGACCAGCATCCAGTTTTACTGCTCGCGATTTAACAGGCTTAATTTTAACTACATTAACATTAAAAAAGGGAGAGAAAGTAAATGGTTAAAAATGAATATATTTCAATAAATCAATTAGTTAGTCAAGAAGCAGGAAACATTGTAAGTGATATGGATGGAGAAAAAGTAATGTTAAGTATTGATAATGGAAAATATTATAATTTAGGTGAACTTGGCGGTCAAATATGGGAGAAAATCAAAGAACCTCTTTCTATTCTAGAATTAATCCATACATTAATGGCTGAGTACGATGTAGAACTGAATGTATGTAAGGAGCAAGTTATTTCCTTTTTGAGCCTATTGTTAAAAGAAGGCTTAATTAAGGTTGAAGATAAGATTAATTCATAGTTTTATGCTTTTCTAGATTTAGGAGGAAACAATGAACATTTTAAAGAAAGTAGGAGCATTTTTTGCATTGAACACGACAACAAAATGGCTGCTTGTCGAAGCTTTTATTTATTTAGGGTGGGCACGTTTTCTTAAAACGTTACCCTTTTCCAAGATAGCCCCTTCGTTAGGGAAACACATGAAAGAAACGACTTTAATTTCTGATTCATCAAATCAGCACGTTTTAAAAAATGTCTCTCAAGCTATTCATATTATGAGCCGTTATACTTTTTGGGAAAGCCAATGTCTCGTTAAAGCAATTGCGGGAATGAAAATGTTGGAAAAGCGTGAAATTGAAAGTACTCTTTACTTAGGTACTGCCAAAGATGAACATGGAAAGTTCATTGCGCATGCTTGGTTGCGCAGCGGCTCGTTCTACATTTCCGGTGCAGAAGGTAAGGGGAAATTTGCGGTTATCGCTAAATTTGCGAAAGAAATTAGCGCTAAAAAAGCCAAAGGAGAAAATTATGGATAACACTCTCAACGTAGTGCGTATCCCTAAAGAGTTAAGATTAATTCTTGAATTAATGAAAGAAGGGAATCACCAATACGTACAAAAACATCAAGAATCATTATGCAGGGACATTGATTGGAACTTTTTTATAAAGCTTACAATACATCACCGTGTATATCCTCTATTGAACTTCAAAATCAAAATGTTAGATGAAAGTTTAGTTCCAGCTTATGTGTTTCAATTCTTGAATCACCAATATAAAAAGAATACTTTTCAAATGCTTCGTTTAAGTGCGGAGATGGAACGTGTGAGTAAGCTCTTTTCTGAACAGAATATACGTACGGTTTTTTTGAAGGGACCTGTTTTAGCTCAGGATCTGTACGGAGATCTTTCCCTTCGTACTTCTAGTGATTTAGATATTCTCATTCCAATCGAGAAACTTGAGAAAGCAGAAGAACTGTTGCTGGCACTTGGTTATGAAAAAGATGACTATATTGAAACTGTATTAAATGATTGGCGGTGGAGACATCATCATGTGACCTATATTCATCCCCGGACAAAAATGAAACTTGAAATTCATTGGCGGTTACATCCTGGACCGGGGAAAGAGCCAAGTTTTAATGAATTATGGGAAAGAAAAAGTAAAAGTGAACTTACAAGTTATCCTGTTTATTTGCTAGGGACAGAAGATTTGTTTTTATTTCTTGTCTCTCATGGAGCACGTCATGGATGGTCACGTCTCCGGTGGTTGGTTGATATTCGACAACTTATGAGACAAAGGGTTGATTGGATAAAGCTTTATAATTTATTTAAAACCTATCATAATCCTCATGTAGGAGGGCAAGCTGTCATTTTGGCTTCACAGCTATTAAATACGCAGATTGTAGAAGAAATAAAGCCTTTATTAGTGGATAAACGATCAAAAGAGTTGGCTCAAGAGGCAATATTTTACCTTGAAAATATGGTTAATTTACATACTGATCCAGTACCTGAAGAAGTGTCTGAGTACCATAAACGTCATTTATTTTCATTAATGTCAGTTGAGCAAAAGCTTTTCTTTATTATGAGCTTTTTTCATCCTTACCCTGAAGATGCCGATACATTACCGCTACCAAAAAAACTACATTTCTTGTATTTTCCATTGCGTCCCCTCTTATGGGTGTGGAGAAAGACAAGGAAACGTGCCTTATCCTAGGGGGGACACTCATGAAACATCTCTTTTACTTTTTAAAGCAGATCCACGCTTATTCTGGAAATATTCTCTATATAAATCTCTTGATGATGGTTTTTATTAGTTTACTTGAAGGCATTGGAATTTTATTATTAGTTCCTATGATCAGTATAAGTGGCATTGCGAGTTTGGACGCGGGAGGAACATCAACATCTATCTCAAACATGTTTGTATTTCTACAGAACTTTCCCAGTATGCTAGGTTTACCTGTGGTATTAGGTATATATGTTTTGCTGGTAATCGGTCAAAATTTACTGCAGCGGCGGGTAACGATTAAAAATATGATCATTCAGCAGGAGTTTTTTCGATATATTCGTTTAGAAACCTATGATGCCTTGCTTCATTCGAATTGGAATCTTTTTGTTAAAAAAAGAAAATCCGATCTCATTAATTTGTTAACTGTAGAAATTGCACGCGTTAGTGTAGGAACAAACTCGTTTTTGCAATTTATGGCTTCCCTAGTTTTTACGTTCATACAAATTGGCATAGCTTTCTGGCTTTCACCTAATATAACACTTTTCGTATTAATCTGTGGTTTAGTCATTATCTTTTTAAATCGTACATTTCTTAAAAGATCATTGGCACTAGGAAAAAGAAATGTTGAATTAGGAAAGAATTATTTTGCGGGCCTAACAGATCAGATAAACGGGATTAAAGACATTAAAAGCAACACATTAGAAGAAAGCAGAATGGACTGGTACCGATCAATAACCAAAGGTATGCAGGATGAACAAGTTGAACATACAAAACTGAAAACAACCTCACAATCTTATTATAAAATCTCATCTGCTGTACTAGTTGCTGCTTTTATATATGCTGCAGTGAAGTTGTTTCATGCTGAAGCAAGCCAATTAATGCTTATCATTCTTATTTTTTCAAGATTATGGCCAAAAGTCGCCGGTATTCAAGCTTCTATGGAACAAATAGCGACAACTCTTCCAGCATTTAAAGCTGTGAAAGCTTTGCAAGATGAATGCAGAAATGCAAAAGAGTTTGAAAAAGGAGCTAATCAGCGTATTCAACCGATTCAATTTGTAAAAGACATCGAGTGCCGCAACGTTTATTTTCGCTATAATCAAGATGCATCTTACGCTTTACAACATATTAATTTGATCATTCCTTCTAATCAAATGACAGCTTTTGTAGGTCGGTCCGGCGCGGGGAAAAGCACGCTGATAGATTTGTTGATGGGACTTAATCAGCCTGAAAAAGGACAGGTTTTAATTGATGGAATTCCGTTATCGAAAGATAATTTATTATCATTAAGACGGGCTATTAGCTATGTTCCGCAAGATCCTTTTTTGTTTAATGCGAGTATAAGAGAAAATTTATTATTGGTGGAACCCAACGCAAGCGAACAGCAAATGTGGGAAGCGCTGGAGTTTTCATCTGCTGGGGAATTTGTAAGAAGGCTCCCGCAAGGTCTTGATTCATTAATCGGAGACCGGGGAATCAAGCTTTCGGGCGGAGAAAGGCAGCGGCTTGTGTTAGCCCGCGCTATTTTGCGCAATCCATCTATTCTCGTCTTGGACGAAGCAACGAGCGCGCTTGACACAGAAAATGAAGCAAAAATTCAAGAAGCATTAGAACGATTAAAAGGAAAGATGACGATTATTGTCATTGCTCATCGTTTGTCTACGATTCGCAATGCTGACCAGGTTATTGTGCTAGAGCAGGGCAAGATTATTCAACAGGGCGGTTTTACTCAGCTCGCTGAAGAAAAGAGTAATACGTTTAGTAAATTGCTAGGAAAGCAAATGGAAGCTGTTCAGTAGAAGATTCCTGAATAACGACTAGATCCACACCACAAGTGAGACAAGACAGCAATAGTTTAAATTTTTTGATTTAAAGTTCTTAATAAAGAACAAACTTAAAGGAGGTGATCATATGCACGAGAAGACCTATAGCGCTCCAGAAGTTTTAAATCATCAGCCAATCCGTTTTGAAACAGCTCAAAGCTGGAATCCAGGGAAAGGGAACCTAGATCATCCTGGAACAGGAAACGGTGGTTCTAACTGGCCATCTACTAATCCAAATCCTACTCCAGGAGGTGCAGGTGCCCCAGGAAATGGAAATGGGAAAAGTAAATAAAATACTTTTTTCAGCTATTTTATTTACTTAATACAGCAATATATAAAGCAGAAAGTCAATGGTTTTCCATTGACTGCTGTTTTAAGAGAAATTGATTGAGGAGACGAATAATGAAGACGCTGCATACAAAAATAGGGGATCACTATATTGATATTGAAACAGAATTTGATGATGTATGGAAAATAATTAATCAATATTTTTCATGTGTTAGTATAGCGGGAAACCGGCCGGATATTACGGTCACAATCACAAATGACTATGGTGTTTCTTTTAAAGATTATGAAGTCGCTATAGAAGAGAAACTCAATACAATTACTTTTAAAAGAGCAGACTATTTAATTGAAGTAGATTCAGAGTATCAATGGGCTAACGTAGCTATCCACGATGGCTTAGCTTTAAAACATGCTCTTATGAATTTATACAGCTCGTTTATTGTTCATCATAACTGGGGGATTCTCCTTCATTCATCGTGCGTTATTAACAATGATAAGGCGCATATATTTACAGGGCATTCAGGAGCCGGAAAGTCGACTGCGGCAAAGCTCTCAATGCCAAGGGAACTTCTTTCTGATGAAGCTACCATTTTAAAAATTACAGAAGAGAGTGTCATAGCTTTTAACTCGCCATTTCGAAGTGAGTTAAAAGCCAAGGGAAGTGAAAAAACCACATCTTTAAAAAGCATTCAGCTATTACATCAGGCATTATCTAATCAGCGGATAGAGGTAAAGAGAATAGAAGCGTGGATGAAGCTGATAGATAAAGTATTTTACTGGTCTTATAAACCTGAAGAAACGAAAAAAATAATGAGCTTGTTACAATTGTTAGTTAAACAAGTGCCTGTGTATGAGCTTCATTTTCAAAAAAATAATACATTTTGGGAGTTGATGTCATCGTGACAAGTTATATTCAAAAAGGCGAATATGAAGTAATGGAAATAGATTCAGAGTGGGTGATTTTAAATTCGCATGCATACACAGTAACCACTTTAAACGAAGTAGGAGGCTACTGTTGGAAGGTAATAGAAAATAAAAAAAAGCTTGCTGAAATTATTGAAGCTGTTGCAACTCATTATAGTACAGAAGCTGAATTAATTGAAGCAGATATACGGCATTTTTTAAATCAGTTAATTGATTGCGGCCTTGTTGAACAGTATGCAAGCTAATGATAAGCAAGGGCATATATTAAAAGCTTTGATTGATCGAAATGGATCGCTTGAACTTCCCGCTGAAGGAACGAGTATGTATCCTCTTATTAAACAAGGAGATATTTGCCGGTTTACTTCAATAAAGCATTCTCCGTTAAGAAGAGGAGACATTGTTTTATTCGAAAGTCCAGCTAATAAACTTATTGCTCATCGATTTTTAAACTGTGCTTATGTTCAAGAAGAAGAATGTTATATTTTCAAAGGTGATACGAACTATGGGCTGGATGCTCTTATTACGGGAGAAAAGATCATAGGAAAGCTTGTTGCTATTCAAAAAAAATCAGTTACTATTCAAGAAAAAAATGTAGCTGCTGTTTTATGGGGAAAGCTTATTCTTGCTTTTCCTATTCTATCAGTGCTATTACGAAAGTATATAAACTATCAAGAATGGAAAAAAACAGATTGAAAGGAGGATGTCGTCATGGTTAGTTTAAAAGCGATAAAGCAATTCGACATCCGCGAGTATATTTCTATCAAAGAGACAAAAAACATTGTTCAGTGGCTCTGGCCATATGTAATGAAGCATAAAGGTACTTATGTTGGTCTGTTTGTTTTGTTATTTGTTGAAATTACTCTTACTTTAATATCTGCATGGTTTATTGGAAACATTACCGATGCGGCTGTTCATGGTAATTTTGAACGGCTTAAGTGGCTAGTCGCTATCGGTGTAGGGTTGTCAGTAACAAGTATTACAGCTAATTTTATTGATACATATCTTGAAACGATTGCGGTCAATGCCGTCAAGCGAGACTTAAATTTGGATTTATATAAACACATTTTACTTTTACGAGAACGAGACGTCTCAAATTTACATTCCGGCGAATTGTTGTCTCATTTCACTAACGATATACATAATGTCGAAGGTGTAATTGGACGAGGTTTAATCAATCTAGTTAGGTTTCCAATCATTTCTATCGCTGCATTTATCTATTTAGTTCAAATTAATTGGAAATTATCGTTATTAATTGTCCTCGTATCTCCTATTGCGATTGCTGGTGGAGCTATATTCGGGATTTTACTTCGAAATAATAGCCGCGTCATGAATGAATTAATTAGCAATATTATTAAAAAGCTGAATGATACGTTTCACGGCTTTACTGTGATTCGATCTTTTACATTAGAAAAGCTGTTTTATAGAGATTATAGACAAAAGAATGAACGGCTTTATTCATTGGAAATGAGAGAGGCAAAGTTAAGAGGCTGGTTTTATGCCGGAAGCGAGGCAGTTGGAGCCATTGCGTTTCTTATTAGCTTAATTATAGGTGCTTTTTTTGTAACAGATAAAATTATTACGATTGGTGCATTATTAACATTTATCAATCTTGTGAACCAATTGATTTCTCCATTGACAGGACTAGCTGGACAGTGGGCTGGCTATCAGCGGTCTGTTTCGGCGTTGGAAAGAATTACTAAACTGTTGAATTACCCGACTCAAGCAAAGGTGCTGCCTCACTATACTTCCGCAATGCTTGTTCAAAAGGATATACAGGTTAGAAATCTCACATTTAGTTATGATGAGAACACGACTGTATTCAAAGATTTTAATCTATATATTCCTGCTGGCAAAGCAGTAGCGCTAGTTGGCCCAAGCGGCGCCGGAAAATCAACGCTCTTTAATTTGCTTCAACATTTTTATGAACCTCAATTTGGCACTATTGCTATCGATGGGCGTTCAATTGACGAATTAACCATTTCAGAACTAAGAAGTTCAATTGCGTACGTTCCTCAAGAGACATTTCTTTTTAGCGGTACGATAAAAGATAATTTAATGATAGCAAGACCCTTGGCTACGGAAGAAGAAATGATTAAAGCCGCTGCTTATGCAAATATTCATGATCACATCATGACGCTGCCTAACGGCTATGACACAGAAGTCGGAGAAAGAGGAGCTAAGCTGTCAGGAGGACAAAGACAGCGATTAGCTATTGCAAGAGCCATTTTAAAAGATGCGCCTATTCTTCTATTAGACGAAGCTACTTCAGCACTGGACAGTGAAACGGAACATTTGGTAAAAGAAGCATTGGACCGCTTAATGGTAAATCGTACAACTATCATAATTGCGCATCGTTTGTCTACAATTCAACATGCAGATCTCATTGTGGTGATGGATAAAGGAGAAGTTGTCCAAAAAGGCACCCATGAAGAGTTAATGAGACAAAGGGGAATGTACGGCAGATTAAATAAAGCACAAGAAATCAGTGAACAGAAGCCAATCATGCTGAAAGCTAAATAATAGGAAGGAAGAAGTGCTTTGCTCGATAAACTCATAACATACCTTTACGATTCTAACGCCGATCTACCAAGTCATGCTGATTTTTATCATGAAGTGATACAAGAGGTTGAATTATATTTCATTTCGCCACAAGTCTACTCCTTATTGAAAGAAAAAGGAAAGCTAGGAAACACTCCTTTATTTTTTCAAACAAGACTTAGGCAAAAATATCAAGAAACATTATATCAAAATTTATTTATTAAAAATCAAACGGATCATATTATTCGGAAATTTGAAGAAGAACAGATAGAAGTAATACCTCTTAAAGGAGTTTACTTTGCTGAAAAGTATTTTGGTCACATAGGTGCTAGAGGGACTTCAGATATCGATATCTTAGTTAAAAGGAAAGATATCAATAAAGCAACAGAAGCAGTAAAATCCATGAATTTTGAAATTGAAGAAGAATTTATTCCTTCTCACTTTCACAGCAGTTTTAGTAAAGAAATTCCTGGATCTGCTATCCCATTTACAGTGGAAATTCATTGGGATATATTAAAGGAAAAAACCGCTAATTTCAACATTCAAGAGTTTTGGGATAAAGCAGTAAGCTTAGAAGGCTTTCAGTTTGTAAAGGCTTTATCCGACTATCATGCGTTTTATATGATATGTCTTCACGGTTGGAGGCATAATTTAGATTCGCCTAAGCATTTTTTAGATATTATTCAAATGATTGATGTTTTAAAAGATAAGATAAGCTATAAAACTCTCTTTAAGGATGCAAAGCGTCATCAAACATATAAAAGGATGGTTCGAACATTGTCCATCGTGTATAGCCAGTACAGCATGTTGGACGATATAAAAGAATTAAGTTCTATTGAAAATCAATTTAAGGATTCCATGTCTTCAACATTGGCACAAGAAAAGAAAGGAATCAAAAAATATTTTACCTTTATGGATTATCAATTCCTCAGCTATGATTCAATTTGGCACAGCTTAAGTGAAATGCGCAGCTGGTTATTACCGAATAGATTTGAAGTAACTTCTCAGTTAAAAGAGACATCAAGACAGCATTCTTACTTTTATAGTTTATTTATTTTATATAAGCAAAGATGTAATAGTGTGGTAAAAGCTCTATGGTCTTAAGGTTCGCATTTATGGAGATTTTAACTTACAAGCCTGTACTATTTTTTAATCTTCATACATTGGAGGGGATGCTAGTGAGAAAGTTGAAAGGAAAAGTGATGGCAGCCTCTTTCTTTTTAATTGTTGTATTGATGGGATATACATTTTGGGATAATCAACGAATCACTATAGTTAAGCAAGATGTAGTAATTGAACATCTTCCTAAAGAGCTTGAAGGCTTTTCTATTGTTCAAATTACAGATTTACACGAAAAAGAATTTGGAGAAAATCAAGAAAGACTAATAAACGCTATTAATTCTATTCCTTATGATGCTATTGTTTTTACAGGTGACATGATGAAAAATAATAGTAAAAATGCCATGCCGTTTTATACGTTAATAGAAGGTATTGAAAATAAACAACATGCTTTATTTGTACCCGGAAATACAGACCCTAAAAGCTATCGTACCTCTTCAGATAATCTTGAAAAAAGTGAATTTATTAAAAATATGGAAAAGAAAGGAGTTAGGCTGCTTGATTCCACGTATACAGTAAAGCGAGGAAACGTTCATGCCCAGTTTGTTAATTTTGAGTGGTCGTTAAAAACAGAGAATAAGTCAAAAATCAATGAAAATTTTTTATCAAAGAACGAAAATTATCCAAAAAAGGAAACCTCAGATCTTATTATTGGGTTGAATCACTTTCCAGTAGTTGATTCTCACATCGATGCTCTTCTTAGAGATCCCAGCGTTACATTTAGGTATTACGATTTGATTATGGCTGGACATTATCATGGAGGACAATTTCGTATCCCTTTTTTCGGCGCACTCTTTGTTCCGGAAGCTTGGTATGAAAAGAGCGGTCTGTTTCCTCCACAAGACCGAGTTAAAGGCCTCTGGGAATACAAACATATTAAGCAATATGTCAGTGCAGGCTTAGGAAGCAATGGCCCCATCCCATTTTTGAATTTTCGACTCTTTGCCCCCCCTGAAATCAACGTACTAACATTTAAAAGTGGGAAAACTGAGTGAGAAATAATAAAAGTGTTGAACGGAATTTGAACAATCTGCTTATAAATTATGAGGTTCATTAACAATAAAGCTACGCTCAATAAGGAGGTAGCTTCTTGTTAGTGTATTGAAAAAGAGGAAGCCTTTCTCCTTCAAGCTTTAAAGGAGCTGAAAAATTTTCTAAAAAAGAAGCTTCGGCCACGATTTGTTGTTCCTGCAAATCTTTTACTATTTTTCTTCTCGCATTTTCAAATTCTTTTAATTGTCCTGCTTCTAAGGAACCTTGAGAAATTAATTTAGGCAAAATCTGAGAAAGAACTTCAGCATCCATTATAGCAGCATTCATACCATATGCACCGGTTGGAGTCATGGTATGCGCGGCATCTCCTATAATTGCTAATCCATCTTTTACCCAAGTATTACAGTGAGAACTATATACAGACAATAAAATGAAATCTTTCCATGAATGAAGGTTCTGCTCAATACTTTCTTTTAATTGAGGAAATGCCAGAATTAGCTGATCAAGAAAAGGCTGTATAGACTGCTTCTTTAAAGAAGTATAGGACCCTTCTTTTATATTCCATCCTATTTGAATAAAGCCGCCTGTCTGCGTAAACAGTGCCATTTGCTGATTGTTCACTACTGTAAAGCGAATAGTAGGTTCCCATTTTTTAGGAGTAGGGATTTTCGCCCAAAGTAAGTCATATCCGTGATGTTTGATCTCATTTTTTATATGTGCAAGCTTGCGTACAGCTGAATGACGGCCGTCCGCACCAATAATTAGTTTGCTTTGAATAGTGATATCTTTTCCGTCTTTTTGTATAGCTTTTATCCCTATATAGTGACCATGGGCACTTTTTATCAACTCCGTTACTTTTGTGCCTAGCATAAGTTTGTAGGAGGGCTGGATACTTGCTTGGTTATTTATTGATTGAAGAAGGTGCTGCTGTGGAACATGAATTCCTGCATGTCCATTCTCAGGTTCTATTGTTTTAAATATATGTCCATCTTTCCAGTATTCGACTCTAGACATTCGAAGGAGGCCTAAGCTTTCGATTTCTTCAAATATATGGTGTTTCTTAAGAATCATTTCTCCATCTTCATTTAAATGTTCGCCCCGAAATTCTTTTCCGAGTTTATCAGATCTCTCTATGAGTATAGTTGATATATTTTGTTTAGCTAATAAATAGGCCAGTAGAGCACCGCCTGGTCCGCTTCCTATTATACACACATCCGTTTGATAGTTCATTTTCTTCACCTTGTTTGTTATATGCAATTAAGTTACTTTAAGTAAGTATATTAACTTTTATAAATGTTAATGTCAACTTTTTTATAGTTTTTCTTTATCTATAGAATTCGTTCTTTGGATAAAACATAAATAAGGTCTTCCATAATCACAGTCAAAGATTAAGATTTATGGTAAACTAAAATATGCAAATTATTTTGAATAATTTGTATTAAAAGATAAAACTTCAAAACTGTTGAGAAAAAGCACGGTTGGAAAGCAGCAGGATTTTTAGCAAGAAGTGTATCTGTTACATAGAGAGCGTCTCTGAAAATTCTGGCAAACTCCAATTTTGACTGGAGGATGATTATGACAAAAATAGAACATTATATCCAAACATTGGGTAACAGTGCAGATTTACTAACGAAAAGACAGACAAGCATTTACTTCGAAAAACTTTCAACCACCTTTCCTTTTTTAACAATCATGCAAATTAATTGGAGAAAAGTATTAATTAAAAAGTCCACGCGGCATATTGAAGAAATCAAAAAGTGGCTTCAAGAGATGAATATAAAAGAACATCAAGTTGTTTTATTTTGGAAACGAGCAACTAAAGCGGTAAGTGTCGATTTAGCTCAAGTGTTACTGTTTCTCCAACAAACAGCTGATCTTACAGAAGAAGCCTTTATTTACTGTCCGTCTGTTGACTATGTAATTGAATATTTTAAAGACGGTAAAATGATGATTGGTTTAGCAGCACGTTAATAAAAAGGAAAAAAGAAAGCTGAGGGAAGAGGCGAATTAGAACCTCTTTACTCAGCTTTTTATGCATATAAAATCTAAAAAATACGAAACATAACGTTATTTACAACATAAATTACCTTCTCTTTATAATTAATGGGAAAAGTATTGACATTTTCCATAAAACAAATATAATTAACATTAATCATATTGTTAATTGTAAAAAGAGTGATCAGGAGAAATGATGAATGTCGAACAAAAAAGAATACCCTAGACCCTATGGTTATACGTCAGATATTGCTGTATTTACGATTGTGACGGAAGAAAAAGAACCATACAAACCACCTAAAATGAATTTGAAATTAATGCTTATCCAACGAGCAATGCTTAACGCAGAGGGAGAGGAAAACAGCGAAGCAGGAAAGTGGGCGCTTCCTGGCGGATTTGTCCATCCTGATGAATCAGCTTTTGAAGCAGCTAAAAGAGAGCTAGAAGAAGAAACGGGCGTAACAGATATTCATTTAAAACACTATGGTGTCTATGATGAACCCGGCAGAGACGATAGAGGATGGGTGATTACAAACGCACATTATGCAATCGTGCCAGAAGATAGTTTACTAAAGCGAAAAGCGAATGATGATGCTGCTCGAGTTGAATTATTTAAAATAGATGAAATCTGTTCATTGCCTTTAGCTTTTGATCATGAAATCATCATTCGAGATGCAATTAAGGAAATTAAAAAAGATTTATTGCAAACAACTATTGCTCAGAAGTTTCTACCTTCTCAGTTTACATATTCTGAGCTGCAGGCTGTGCTTCTTACCGTAACGGATGATGCGGCGATTAAAAGTGATCAAGCGTTTGCACGAAAAATAAGAATGCTGCCATTTATCGAAGAAGTAGACGGAAAAACAACTACGAGAACGTCTAAAAAACCAACAAAGCTCTACCGATTTGTTGAGATGAATGTGATGAAGCCAATCTATACAGCGCGTTATTAAAAGAAAAGATGCTAATTTAAATAATTAACAATATGTTAACTGTTAATTTTATTTATGAGGGGGAAACATAATGAAAAAAGCACTGATTAATATCGATTATACATATGATTTTGTAGCTGAAAACGGAGCTTTGACGTGCGGAGAACCAGGGCAAAAAATTGAAACGCCCATAAGCGATATCACGCGTCAATTTATTGAGCAAGGCGAGTATGTGGTGTTTGCCATTGATTTTCATAAAGAAAATGATTCTTTACATCCAGAATCAGCGCTGTTTCCGTCTCATAATATTGAAGGTTCTGCAGGAAGAGAGCTATACGGAAAGTTAAATGATCTATATAACGTGTATCAATCAAAGGAAAATGTAGAATGGATGAATAAAACGAGATACAGCGCATTTGCTGGAACAGATCTGGAGATTAAACTGCGAGAAAGAAAAATTACCGATGTCTACTTAGCAGGTGTATGCACGGATATCTGTGTACTTCATACAGCAGTAGATGCCTATAATAAAGGCTTTGCTATTTACATTTGTGAAGAAGCTGTAGCGAGTTTTAACCAAAAAGGTCATAAGTGGGCGCTTGAACATTTTAAATCTTGCCTCGGGGCAGAAATTATTTAAGGACATAAAAGTGGAGGAAATCAATGAATATGTTTACAGATGACAGCGTAATGCTACACACCGATTTATATCAAATTAATATGGGAGAAACGTATTGGGAAGATAATATTCATCAAAAGAAAGCAGTTTTTGAAGTTTTCTTCCGCAAGCTACCTTTTGGGAATGGGTATGCTGTTTTTGCAGGATTAGAAAGAATTATTGAATATATTAAAGCATTTAAATTTAGCGAATCTGATTTAACGTACTTGCACGAAGAATTAGGTTTTAAAGAAGACTATTTAGCCTACTTAAAAGACCTTACGTTTACTGGCACCATTCGATGTATGCGTGAAGGTGAGCTTGTGTTTCATAATGAACCAATTCTACGTGTAGAAGCGCCATTAATTGAAGCTCAGCTAGTAGAAACAGCCATTTTGAATATTGTGAATTACCAAACGCTGATTGCGACGAAAGCAGCGCGAATTAAACATGTAGTAGGAGATCAAGTGGCAATGGAGTTTGGAACACGACGTGCTCAAGAAATGGACGCTGCCATTTGGGGAACAAGAGCAGCCTATATCGGAGGATTTGGTGCTACTTCTAACGTGCGAGCAGGAAAAAAATTTGGAATTCCAGTTGCAGGAACGCATGCTCATGCGATGGTGCAAGCTTATAAAGACGAATACATTGCATTTCATAAATATGCTCGTCGCCATAAAAACTGTGTGTTTCTAGTTGACACGTACGATACGTTAAAATCAGGGGTGCCTAATGCCATTAAAGTAGCAAAAGAATTAGGCGATAAAATTAAATTTACGGCAATTCGTTTAGACAGCGGCGACTTAACCTATTTGTCTAAAAAAGCTCGTCAAATGTTAGATGAAGCAGGTTTTACAGAGACAAAAATTGTTGCTTCTAATGATTTAGATGAAGATACGATTATGCATTTAAAATCGCAAGGGGCACAAATAGACATGTGGGGGATTGGTACTAAGCTAATCACTGCATATGACCAGCCGGCGCTTGGAGCAGTGTATAAACTCGTCTCTATTGAAGGAGAAAATGGCGAGATGATGGATACGATTAAAATTAGCGCAAATCCTGAAAAGGTAAGTACACCAGGGTTGAAACGAGTATATCGTATTATTAATAATTTGAACGGAAAATCTGAAGGGGACTACATCACTATGGAAGACGAAGATCCTCAAAGTGAAGAACGTTTAAAAATGTTCCATCCTGTTCATACATTTATCAGTAAATTTGTCACAAATTTTGAGGCAAAAGAACTCCATCATGATATTTTTGTAAACGGAAAGCTTGTTTATGAAACAGAAGAACTTCAAGAAATTCAGCAGTACGTAAAAGATAATTTAGAGCTGCTTTGGGATGAATATAAGCGTACGCGCAACCCTGAAGAATATCCAGTGGATTTAAGTGAGAAATGTTGGGAAAATAAAACGCGTCAAATTGCGTACGTAAAACAAAAGGTCGCGGAAGCCCTAAATAAAAAATAGTAGGGAGCTGGGGACATGTCAAATACGCTTGCTTATTTTCAACAGCTAAATCCTGAAAAGAAAATAGATAAGCTTTTAGAAAAGGGAGCGAAAATTGGAATTTATGGTTCTTCTTTTGATCCGGTTACCAATGTTCATCTTTGGACGGCTTCAACGGTCGCTCATCGAAAGAAGTTAGATGCTATTATCTTTTTACCTTCATCTCACAAACGAACAGATAAAAAGCTGCAGACATCCGATGAACATCGTGTAAATATGGTTAGCTTAGCGATCAAAGACAACCCAAAATTTTTGCTCGACACGTATGAGCTAGACGTATTGCCCGGCTATCATTACACATACTACACTATGCAGCATTTTAAAAAATTGCTCCCGCAAGCTGACTTGTTTTTTATCATGGGAGCCGACTTGCTTCAAGATATTGGTGAAGGCAAGTGGAAGAAAGCAGATGAACTTATTAGCGAAAACCAGTTTATTATTATGGCAAGAGAGGGAATAGACATGTTGAAAGCTATTAGTCATTCTCCTTTGCTTCGAAATTATGATGACGGACGGTTTCAGCTTCTTGATAAAGGGCTAGCGATGGAAATCAGCTCTACTTATATTCGTCAAGAATTTGCCCGGGGCGGAGAACCGAGATATTTAATGCCTGATCTCTGTTATTTTTATAGTAAAAAACATGGATTGTATCAGTAAGAAATCTACATATAATGGAAGGAGAGCATGTATCATGTCAGATATGCAAGAAAAAATAAGAAAAGAGTTACATGTAAAATCTGAAATTGACCCAGCGCAAGAAATTCGTGCCCGCGTTGATTTTCTGAAAAACTACCTAAAGTCAGCAAATGCAAAAGGTTTTGTATTAGGTATAAGCGGAGGGCAAGACTCTAGCTTGGCAGGACGATTGGCTCAGATTGCTGTCGATGAGCTGCAAAAAGAAGAATATGAAGCAAAATTTGTAGCGGTTCGTTTGCCTCATGGCACGCAGCATGATGAAGCCGATGCGAAGGCGTCGCTAGAATTTATTAAACCAAATGAAAAGTATACGTTTAATATCAAAAACACGGTGGAAGCATTTGAAAGTTCATTTACAGGTGCCACGGATATAGCGCTGTCTGATTTTCATAAAGGAAATGTAAAAGCACGTACACGTATGATTGTACAGTATGCAATCGGAGGAGAAAACGGCCTTTTAGTTATCGGAACCGATCATGCTGCGGAAGCAGTAACAGGCTTTTTTACAAAATACGGAGACGGCGGAGCAGACGTGCTGCCTCTAACGGGATTAACAAAACGTCAAGGAAAAGCATTGCTAAAAGAATTAGGTGCAGATAAGCGATTGTACGAAAAAGTACCAACAGCTGACTTGTTAGATAATAGTCCTGGTCAAGCTGACGAGACGGAACTAGGAATTTCTTATGATGAGCTAGACGATTATTTAGAAGGAAAAGAAGTATCACAAGAAGCAGCTGAAAAAATTGAGCATCGCTATCGTATTACTGAACATAAGCGTCAGTTACCGGCTAGCATGTTTGATGAATGGTGGAAATGAGGAAAAGGCCCCTATTAGATGTAGCTAATAGGGGCATTCTTTTCGACTGATTTTAAAAAAATGTAATTTAACTAAGTGTTTTCTCATAACATACTTTGTTATCTTTACGCACTTTGGTATAATGAAGTGCTTTGAATATTATTGAGGAGGAACATTTTTTATGGCAATTGAAGTAGGTAGCAAGGTACAAGGGAAAGTAACAGGTATTACTAATTTTGGAGCATTTGTAGAATTACCTGGAGGTCAAACTGGGCTTGTACATATTAGTGAGGTAGCTGACAGCTATGTAAAAGACATTAATGATCACCTTAAAGTTGGTCAAGAAGTTGAAGTGAAAGTCGTTAATGAGAAAGACGGAAAAATTGGATTATCCATTAAAAAAGCGGTAGATAAACCTGAAAGACCCTCATCTTCTTATTCACAACGCCCGCCGCGTCAGCCAAGAAATAATGATAATCGTTCTAAAAGTAATTTCCAACCAAAGGAAAACTTCGAACAAAAAATGGCGCGTTTCTTAAAAGATAGTGAAGATAATTTATCTACGCTAAAGCGCAGCACTGAATCAAAACGAGGTGGTAGGGGAGGAAGACGTGGATAAATCCCTTCCACTATAACTACTTTATTATAAAAAAGAAGCAAGCCAGTAAAAAATGGCTTGCTTCTTTTTTATAATAGCTTAGTATATGCGGTAGAAGAGTAAAGAGAAGATTAGGTACTTACTTGGTTGTAAAGTAGATGCCAATAGTGACAAGTGATGAGAGAAGATCAAGAATGAGTAGGATGAAATTTAAATCAATCATAATCATACCTCCCTTTTTACGAGCGTTGACGTTAGTATCTGCACGAATCACCTTTATTATTCATAATTTTTAGAAGTTTCTTTTAACTAGTTGCAACATTTTTTATTAAACTAAACTATGTTCTAAATAATAACATTAATAATAAAAACGCTTATAAGAACTATTTTCTTAGAATAATAAAAAAATTCTTTAAGCAAATGAATGTAAAGTAGGAATGAATTCTTGATAGCAATGGCTAAATTAACAGAAATTCGTCGGTATTCTTGTATATTCATCTAATCTCTTCATAATTTTAGGAATAAAAAAGTTTGCAAAAGATGAAAAACAGACAAAATTCTTCATTTCTTGAGCATTAGTGCTTAGTTTGCAAGAATATACAAAATGATTCAATAGACTCAAGGATTTTATAGTAATATATAGAACTTCCATACTATTCTAATTTTTAGCTCACTAGCTAAGTGAAAGATGCGTGTGTTCTGGGGATTAAGACATACATAGTAGCACGAATTATAGAGAGAAATGGAGAGGGAAGAACAATGAAAAAAGTATCAATTCGGGCTGTATTAAGTACGGTAGCATTTTCGGTTGCTTTATCTTCTTTTGCAATGGGAGCATCCGCTAACGGAAATTCAAAGCCAGCGCTTGAACCGTCATTAGTTAAAATTCAAGGAGACTATAACTTAAAGTCAGCAAAAAAAGTAAAAGTTATTGTGGAGTTAAATGAAGAATCTGTAGCGGAAGCGAAGAAAAAAGGAGTAGCACAAAACAAAGGAAAGATTAAAAAAGCGCGCGACGAAGTGAAAAAAGAGCTTTCAAAAGCTTCTAAAACTTCTAAGGTAAAGCGAGAATATGACCAGGTGTTTTCAGGATTTTCAGCGGAACTTCCGGCAAATGATCTTGAAAAATTAGCAAGTTTGCCTGGGGTAAAAGCTATTTATCCGAGCGTTGAATATCACACAACGGAAGTGAAATCAAAAGAAGTGAGCGCGGAGGAATACGGATCTGAAATGGATAAGAGCATCTACTATGTAGGAGCAGATCAAGCGTGGAAATCAGGATATACAGGTAAAAATATGACTGTAGCCGTTATTGATACAGGCGTCGATTACGACCACCCGGATTTAAAGTCAGCGTTTGAGAAATATAAAGGATGGGATTTTGTTGATGACGACAAAGACCCTCAAGAAACGCCGACTGGGGATCCAAAAGGCGAAGCGACAACGCATGGGACGCACGTAGCGGGAACAATTGCAGCGGACGGGAAAATTAAAGGGATAGCGCCTGACGCTCATTTACTTGCTTATCGTGTATTAGGCCCAGGAGGAACGGGAACAACAGAAGATGTGATAGCCGGTATTGAACGAGCGGTAGAGGACGGGGCGGATATAATGAATCTGTCGCTTGGAGATACGATTAATAATCCTGATTTGGCAACGAGTATTGCGTTAGATTGGGCAATGGAAGAAGGAGTAGTTGCCGTTACATCAAATGGAAACAGTGGACCAGCTAACTGGACGGTAGGCTCTCCGGGAACGTCTCGTGAAGCTATTTCAGTTGGTGCAACTCAGCTTCCTTATAATTTGTATAAAACGACATTAACTGTAGATAACGCAAGCTATGCTTCAGCTGAAGTAATGGGGTTTCCAAATGATAAGGCATTACTAGATGCAAGCGGTAAAAATTATGAATTTGTACCTGTCGGACTTGGAAAACCAGAAGACTTTGAAGGGAAAGATGTAAAAGAAAAAGTAGCGGTTATTTCTCGAGGTGACATTGCATTTGTAGATAAGGTTGACAATGCAAAAAAAGCTGGTGCTGTTGCCACGGTGATTTACAACAATGTAGAAGGAACGATTCCTGATATTCCAGGTACATCTTTGCCAAGTATTCGCCTATCGAAAGCCGATGGACAAGCTTTGGTAGCTTCTTTAGCAAAAGGATCTGGCACGGGCTCTTTTGCTGCAGCGTTTGATCAGACAGTTGATGAAACAATGGCTGACTTTTCATCTCGCGGACCGGTTGTGGATACGTGGATGATTAAACCAGACATTTCAGCACCTGGAGTAGATATTATCAGCACGGTGCCAACAAATGATCCAAGCAACCCTCATGGATATGGATCAAAACAAGGAACAAGTATGGCCGCACCGCATGTAGCAGGAGCAGCAGCGTTAATTTTACAGGCGCATCCAAATTATAAAGTAGAAGACGTAAAAGCATCTCTAATGAACACAACGGAACTGCTTCGTGATCGCAATGGGCTGATTTATCCTCATAATACGCAAGGTGCAGGAAGCATGCGTATAGTAGATGCAATTAAAGCGAAAACTCTTATTACACCAGGAAGTCATTCGTACGGTGTATTTTATAAAGATAAAGGGAAACAAGTAGAAAAACAAAGCTTCAATATTAAAAATTTATCAAATCACAGTCAAAAATACTCGATCAAAGTAAAGTTTAAGAAAAGCCATCAAGCAATTGACGTTAAATTAACAAATGATTTAGTCATTAATGCAGGAAAAACACAAAAAGTAAATCTAAATGTAAAAGTAGATGCAGGGAAATTATCTCCTGGCTATTACGAAGGTACAATTACCGTAAGTAACAATAAAGAAACGTATGATGTTCCAACAATCTTATTTGTAAAAGAGCCGGATTATCCTCGCGTCACTTCTGCTTATGTAGATGTGCTTGGGAACGGATCATTTGAATACGGCAGTTATTTACCAGGGGGAGCAGAGAAGCTTAGCTATTACATTTACGATGCAACGTTAGAAAAAGGGGAATTGTTAAGTTCGTATACGAATGTAGCAAAAGGATTCTCTAGCGCAACGTGGGACGGGAAAATTAATGGTCAAGCCCTGCCAGCGGGAACGTATTATTTATATGCGGAAGCAGTGAAAGCAGGACAAACGACGGGTTCTTTAGGAGAATTTGAAATTAAATAAATAAAAAAGAGAGTGCCAGTCTAACTGACACTCTCTTTTTTATTGAGCCGTATACCCTCCATCGATTACAGCAGCTTGGCCGGTTACGCCTTTTGCCAAATCACTTGCTAAAAACATTGCATAATCTGCAATTTCATCGACAGCAAGCAAGCGTTTTTGAGGAACAAGAGGATAAATGACTTCTTCTAGTACTTTTTCAAGCGCTACATTTCGCGTACGCGCTAAATCTTTTAATTGATTTTGAACAAGCGGCGTATCAACATAACCAGGACAAATAGCATTTACCGTAATGCCGTGCTCTGCACCTTCAAGAGCAGCCACTTTCGTTAAGCCAATCACGCCGTGCTTGGCACTGTTGTATGCCGCTTTTCCTGAGAAACCGATCAATCCATTAATGGAAGACATGTTCAAAATACGGCCGAATTTTTGCTTTTTCATAATAGGAAACGCATGCTTAGTCGCAACAAAAGGTGCAACAAGCATAATTTTCGTTAAAAGTTCAAATTTTTCAGTAGGAAATTCTTCGAGCGGGGAAACAAATTGCATGCCAGCATTGTTAATCAATACATCAAGGCGTCCATATGTTTCAACCGTTTGAGCAATCATTTGTTCAATATCACTTTCGTTTGTTACATCTGCTTTAATGCCCAATGCCTCATAGCCTTTTGTCTTCAATTTTTCTGCTGCTTTCATAACTCCATCTTCATTCAAGTCAGTTAAGACAACAGTCGCTCCGTCTTCAGCAAAGCGCTCACCAATTTGATAACCAATACCTTGAGCTGCACCTGTAATTAACACAATTTTGTTTTCAACCATCGTTTTTCCCCCTTCTATGTAGATGATATAAAATCGCTTACTTTTCCATTTTATCAAAAATTATCTTGATTTAGCGAGTTTTTTAACTGTACTTCACGCGAAAAGAATGGGTGTGTGAAGGGGTGTTTACTATCTTTACTTCCACATCGGTAACAGAAGCGAACGGAGAGGGACCTCTTTTAATCTCGTTAATAAATTTTTGGATGTCTTTTTCTTCACCTTCAGCATCAATTTCTACTTTTTGATCGTCTCGATTTCGTACCCATCCGTTAATGGAACATTCGATTGCTTTTAGCTGCGTGTAGTGTCGGAAACCTACCCCTTGAACGCGTCCATCTACAATCATATGCACATGTTTTTTCACTGTTCTCACCTCACAGGCAATTTTCCCTTTTTTATAAAAAGAAAACAACTACAATCTCAACTTTCGCTGTATAATAGAGAAAGACATTGTAAGACTTTAACAGTTATAATGTAGATTAAATTAAGAAAGAAGGGTTATGAATGCAAGCAGCAGCAAGAACGCAGCAAGCGCAGCCGGCGACGATTTACCGTATTTTATTTGCTATTAGTCTAGGACATTTTCTAAATGATTGTATGCAGTCCGTTATACCGGCACTTTTTCCTGTCCTTGAAAAATCGATGAATTTAAACTACACGCAAATCGGTTGGATTGCTTTTGCTTTAAACATGACATCATCGATTATGCAGCCGGTCTTCGGTGTATTTGCCGATAAGCGTCCCTCGCCATTTTTATTGCCAATTGCAATGTGCCTAAGCATGATTGGTATGGTTGGACTCGCTTTAGCGCCAAATTTTTATTTTGTGATTATATCTGTCTTATTTGTAGGATTCGGATCAGCTATTTTTCACCCGGAAGGTTCTCGCGTAGCGTATATGGCAGCAGGAGGAAAGAGGGGGCTGGCACAGTCTATTTACCAAGTTGGTGGAAATACCGGACAGTCGATGGCGCCTCTGTTTACGGCATTTATCTTTATCGGACTTGGCCAGTTTGGAACGATTTGGTTTACATTAATTGCAGGTATCGGCGTAGTGGTTTTGTATGGCGTTTCTAAATGGTATAAATCAGAGTTAGCTACTCGCCAACGCTTGAAGAAAAAGCAATCAGATGCTTCATTTACGATGAACAAGCAAATTATTTTCGCGGTTGGACTTTTAATTTTTCTTGTTTTTGCACGTTCATGGTACGGAGCAGGCATACTCAATTTCTTTCAGTTTTATATCATTGAAAAATTTAATTTACCTATCAAAAGCGCTCAGCTTTACGTTTTTTTATTTATGATTGCAGGAGTATTTGGAACATTCTTTGGGGGTCCGCTTGCCGATCGTTTCGGAAAACGAAATATTTTATTGTTTTCTATGTTAGGGTCAGTACCATTTACTTTATTGCTGCCTCATGTTTCTCTGGGAGTCGCAGCACCTCTTTTAGTGCTAATCGGCTTTATTCTTCAGTCAAGCTTCAGCGTCACGGTCGTTTATGCTCAGGAACTGATGCCGGGGAAAATCGGATTGGTTTCCGGATTGATTGTAGGGCTTGCTTTTGGAATGGGAGCTTTAGGAGCTGTTATATTCGGTAAATTGGCCGATGTATTCAGCCTTCAGTTTATTATGCTGTTTTGTAGCTATCTTCCTATTCTAGGGTTGTTAACATGGCTGTTGCCGAGTGATAAGCGTGTGAAAGAAATGCACGCAACAAAATAAGAAAAGGAAAAAGCAAACGCTGCTTAGCGTTTGCTTTTTTTCTATGAGCGTGAAGCAAATTTCAAGACGAATTCATATTTTTCTCCTACAATAGAGACAATAGAAACTGAAAATCGAAAGGAAGAATCACCTATGATTAAGCTAAGCGTATTGGATCAGTCTCCTGTTTCAAGCGGGTCAACTCCAAAGGAAGCGTTAGAACGTACGGTGGAGCTGGCTAAATTAACGGAAGAGTTAGGCTACCACCGCTTTTGGGTAGCGGAACATCATAATACGAACGGTCTTGCAGGCTCATCTCCGACACTTTTAATGACGCACTTGGCTTCTCAGACGAGCCGAATCCGAATTGGGTCCGGAGGAGTTCTTCTTCCTCAATACAGCCCGTATAAAGTAGCAGAAGATGCTCAACTGCTTGAAAATCTGTTTCCTAATCGAATTGATTTAGGTCTTGGACGCTCACCGGGAGGAGATGCGCTGACTCGATTAGCGCTTACAGATGGAGCCCGTAAAAGCCTCAATGAATTTCCGCGTCAAATTCAGGCGTTAAAAGGACATCTTGAGCATAATTTGCCGTCTGATCATCCGTATTACGGGGTGACAGCTTATCCGTTAAGTGAAACAAAGCCAGAACTGTGGCATCTTGGTATTAACAAAAGAGGAGCAAGGTCAGCCGCTGAACTAGGCATCTCTTTTACGTTTGGACATTTCATTTATTCAGTTGGTGGACAAGAAGCCATTCGTCATTATAAACAAGAATTTATCCCTTCTTCGTATCAATCAAAGGCTAAAACCAACGTATGTGTATTTGTTGTATGCGCTGAAACAACAGAGGAAGCCGAGAAGCACGCTAAAACGTTGGATGATTGGCTGTTGAAAGTAGCCAAAGGTGGAGACACAACAATTTCATCGATAGAAGAAGTGTACAATCGTTCTTATTCAGAAGAAGAGCTCAAAAAAATGAGCAGCAATCGTCCACGTATGATCGTAGGAAATCCCGCTGAAGTAAAAAAAGAATTAATTCAGCTGCAGCAAAAATACAGTAATGAGGAATTTTTAATCATTACAAATATCCACGACTATGAAGCGAAAAAAAAGTCTTATGAATTGCTTGTAGAGCTATTTCCTCAACCCTCATTTTTTTAAGAAAAAGATGGGGGTTGTGAGGGGATAATAGGCGCTTGCTCTATTTTTGCCCTACTAATTACTTAGATAATCGTCTAACTTAGTAATGTTTTCATTAAGAGGTAATTTTTCTATAACTAGCGGATCATATCCTATTAAGCAACCACCGTAAAAATGCAAACAACATATTTTTCTTTATACCAATCTAGTGCTTCTTGTAAAACTGCTTCTTTTACATTTAAAAAAGAAGCAGTTTTATATCGACTTGTACAATTTTTGTAAAAGGCGATCCTATTTCCCTTAGCTTAATAAATAGGTTCTCCGAATACTGCTATTCCATTGCCGGAGCTACACTAGGAACTTATAGCTACTTATCTTTAGGGAGGTCGCATGTAAATATAAATAAAAAGCCCCTTCTTAAAAGCAGAGATTATTAAAGTGCTGATATAAGTGCGTTTTATAAATTTTCATTCTAAATATCTAAGGTTAAGAAGAAAAAAGAGATGCCTGGCTAAAACATCTAAGTGAAATACATGGATTACCAATATACTATAAGTAAGCCCCTTTTAGAACATAAAAAAGGTTCCTGCTAGAAGTAGTCTTGATAAAATCAATATGAGCAAGTAATGTATTAGAACTAAGACAAAGATATAACTATGTATATTTTAGAATAATAAAAAACCCTCCAAAAATAAGGAGGGTTTTTACCAGCTTGCTTTTTTAACTCCAGGAATTTGTCCTTTATAGGCAAGTTCACGGAAGCAAATTCGACAAAGCTTAAATTTACGTAAAACGGAATGAGGGCGTCCACAACGCTCACATCGTGTATATTCTCGTACTTTAAATTTTTGATCATTTGAATGTTTTTCAATTAGGGCTTTTTTAGCCATAGTGTTGCCTCCCTTTAATTAATGTATGATGTGGGATAGCGAAGTTATAATATTATATCTCAAAATCAGATGAATTTCATTGGTAATTTTTAGGCGTGTTTAAGGCGTAAAAAGTAAGGTGGGGGGATGATTTAATGGACATCATGATTGGTGAAAAATATAAGATAACATTAGATTCACGTAACGTTATTTTAAAAAGGATAAAGAAGGTAATATGACTGCAGAAGAGACCTTCAAACGAATTAGTTATTACAACACTCTTAATGGAGCTTTAAATGCTCTCATAGAGAAAGAAATCAAGGACAGTGACGCAATTAGTCTGGAAGAGTTGAAAAAGCATATAGCAGGTGTAAAAGAGGATATTTTTTAAGCTTTGAAGTCGGTGAAGGTTGAAAGTGCGGTAAATGTGTAAAAGGAGGGCTTATTGTCCACAGCTTAATGGGCTCTCCAACTGCTTCGATTCCGAAGTCATAGCTACACTTGGGACGTATAACGACTTAGCTTTCGGTTGGCCCCATGTAGGGATAAATAAAAAAGACGCTTGGTCGGAAGCGTCATATGGATAAAAAGGTAAAATAATTTTATAAAAGGTAGTAATTCCATTATACAATACCTTTTACGAAATTTAACCAGGAACATCTTCCCAGTGAGTTTACTGAAATTATAATATGAGAAGGTATTTTCTGGTGAGTGTAAATACAGAGAAAATGACCGCTGAAATAGATTTGATGAATAATAAAAAAATGTACGTAGTGAAAGATGACCAGTTGATTGAACATAATCTACCACATTATGGAGAAGTTGTTGTAACGATGATTAGTGGAAAAACCGCATTTATTGATACAAAGATTAAAAGAAAGATTTAAGGAGGTGCCTCTGACGGGATTCGAACCCGCACTCCTTTCGTAAGCATAGGCTAGGGGAGAACACGCTTCCCTACGGATTTTCACCTGCCTCAGCTAATTTGCTTTTCGGTGCTTCTGAAACCCTTGCCTTGCGATCCGGTGGCTACAATTGTTTTCTGGCGCTCTTCCCTTCTAAAGCCACAGAGGCATTTTTTGTCGATTATATGAAGGGAAAGTGATTTTATCAACAAGTTTTTTAATATCTAAGCCTTAACGGAGAAACAGAGGGCACTGGGTAAGCAATAGCTTATTTAGTGTCCTTTTTATTTTATAAAAGGGAATATGACCATGAATCCAACTCTACGTAGCCAGTTGAAGCGATGGAAGAAAGGTAAGGACGCGGCTGAAAAAGGGAGAAAACGTAATAAAAGAAGAAAAATCGTTATCAGAAAAAGATAATTAAGGAAGGATAGAGAATTATTACATTGATTATTTTCTATAGAGTATACTATCCTTTGGAAGGAGTGAATTTTAATGAAGAAGAAAAATTTTGATAAAAATTTTTTGCGTGTAATTTTAATTACGAACCTACTTGTCATAATCCCTCTTATCCTTAGGAAACCGCCAATAAAAGATTGGCTATTGGTATATATATATAATGCTGCTACGAATGGTATAGTCGATAAGGCTCTTACTACCTATAAAATAGTTCAATATCCATCCCGGTTTTTACCAAGATTATTTAGAACCCACATTTTATTTGATTATTTAATATACCCAACCTTTACAGTCCTATATAACCAAATGACAATAAAAGATAAGCCTTTTGCTATTATTTATAAACTGGTTCTAATTACGTTTCCTGCTTTTTTGGTTGAGTTATGGGCAGTTAAAAAAACAGATTTAATCAAATGGAATAAAGGCTGGAAATGGTACCATACATTTGGCGGTGTTATTATTAAATCTTTAATTACAAGATCATTTATTGGAGCTGTAAGGCGTATTGATAGTAAACAGCAAAAGATTACACCAAAAAGTTAAAGTATGACCGTTATATGTATGGGAGAAAAGTGAGAGGATTATGAATGAAAGACGAAAGGTTATTTGGTATTAAGGATGTTATTATGGTATTAACGAAAAATACTTAGTATAAGAAATATCAAGTAGGTAACTTTATAACTGTTGGTTAGTAGTTTAAGGTCCTACTAATTAATATCCTTTTTTCTCTATTGTAGACGCAGCACCTTTGCTCAGGGTGCTGTTTTCTATTTTACGTATAAACTTTAAAAAGAAACACATACTATATATAAATGATCCACTGTTCCCTTAGTTGGTGAATGGTTTCTCCTTTCAAAGAAGAAGTTTTTAAGAGCACCCTTTTCTAAGGGTGTTTTTATTTTAAAACATGTTAAACAAATGTTTCCAGTGTAAATGGAAATCAGTAATTTAACCCCTTATGATCTTGTTTATTATAAAGGGCTTTTATTATGAAATTTCAAAGTGGATTTGGATTTCCGCTGCCAAAACTAGGTTCTGCAGGAGTAGTTGAACTAGGAATCGTAGCAGAAGAGTCTTGAGAACTTGTTGTTGAATTCGAGTTAGGGCTAGCATTTGATCCCAAGCTTGTTTGTGGATTAGAATTTGTACTTGTCATGGGGCATACTTGGCCTACGTTGCCAAGAATAATGGTTCTCCCCGGTACATTACCAATTGTAAGTGAATTGATATAAGCAGGTATATGTTTTCACCCTTTCATTATTAATGAAGAAAATAGAATGTAGCTTAAAGTATGTTTAGGTTGTCAAATTTGTATAGACGGGCTAGAAAAATTGGCCAACTTATTATTACAATTTTAAAAATGTATAATTTTTAAAAAGGAATCCATACTATACGTAAACAGCTGACTCCTTTGGCTGAAGAATCGTAACTCCTTAAAACAGTATCGTTTAAAAAACATCCTTCTTTAGGGGTGTTTTTTAATTTAAGGTATAATTCTTGTGAAGATAGTTAATCATAGGTTTGTTAGCTAACTCCTTTCAGCTAGCTAGAGTCTACATTATGCATTGCTATTGTCTAATAAGAGGCACCTCACAAATGGGGTGTTTTTTTATTTCGTGCAATCAATAAAAAGACTATGATTCAAACTAAAAGAAAAGCTTTCATACCTTAGTCTTAATGAGAGCTTTTCTTTACAAGTTAAAACAAAGTAGGTGATTACATGTTTTACTCTAACTTTTATACTCCTTTTAACCATGCTTTCTACCCTTATTTCATGCCCTCTTTTGGACGTCCAACTGGATATGTACTTTCAGCTGAAGGGGAAGTTGATAACTGGTGGGGAAATTATCCTTTAGGGAATCCTGCTAAAGCCCCAAAACATCTTCCGTATGGAGGTGTATTTCAAGGAGTTGGTGGGCCCATACCAACTGCAGGCAGTCTTGTTCCTTACAGCCTAAGGACTTATTAGTAAAATATAAGGAATTAAAGGATGCTGATTCATCAGTGTCTTTTTTACTTTTAGAAAGAGGTAATTTGTCATACCTTGTCGTATTAATATGCAAGGAGGGATAGTATGAATAACAAAATCAATAAAAATGAAGTAGAAGAAATTATTGAATTTTGTACGGAATTAAGAAGCAACTATCTTGGAATGAAAAATGAGGAGAAAAAAATTTTAAAGCAACAAAATGCTTTTTTAATTAGTGTTCTCGAAAAAATGCATCGAGAATTTGTATGGTTAAAACAAAATAACTATAATTTTGCAAATCCACGCATACCAGATCACATATCTACAAAAGGTCCTGTACTGGGGAAGTCTAAGGAAGGATCAAACATTTATGTTTATGATATTGAAAGTGGATATTTAGTAGAAACTGCAAGGTATGATGAATTTAAGCAGTATCCTATACAAAGTTTAAAAATTATTGAAGAAGGACTTTTTGAAGTTGCAATGGAAGGACTGGTGTATGCAAAAGGACTTTTAGAAGAGCGTAACTATAAAATTAATAAAAGAATAACTGATTTGAAATCACAACTTAAGAAATACGATGAACTATTAAATGACTGATAAGCAGTAAAGAAACGCTTTACATATAGCAATAAATAACATTATATAGATGAGGGATGCTGCTTAGTCAGTGTCCTTTTTTATTTGGAAGGATAATTAATGCAATCATCAAACATAAAGTATAGGTTTGCCACTGGCTGTTATTTCACCATTCAAGCAGATGATCCAACAAAGGTAAATGCTACATTGCATATTAAGTGGTATGCATATCCTTTATTGCTTTGGAAGAAAGTATATGAAACATCTTTATTGAAAGTTAAAATAGTACCCTGATTATTCCTTCTAGCTTAAAGATAGGTAATAGGGCAAAAATATTTGCCCTATTTTGCCCCACGTAATTTAATTTATAATGATATGTTATGAAAATTAGAACCTACTAAAAGATAATTAAATAGCTCTACAATAGCTGAATCACACACTATAAAACCCGCTTGTTTTTTTAAGAGAAAGATGAGGTTTTTTTACGAAATTAAATGTTAGAATATTTAAAAAGGAGGAGTAATATGCACATAGATAAGAAAAGTGTAAGCAACCAAACTCATACAATTACCTATACACACATTAAAACGGGAGGATCAAGCATTTGTTTTATGTTTTCAGGCCTAGGCTATACATATGAAAAGCCGCTATTGTATTATATAACGATGCTTATGTTAAAACACGGGACTGATGTTGTTCATATTCACTATACATATCCAAAAGAGCTGATAACAAAATCTACAAATGAGATCTCAGACTTTATGATGCAAGATATTGATTTAGTTCTAAATGATGTTTTATCTCACGATGACTATACGAATATCATATTTGCTGGGAAATCAATTGGCACAATTCCGCTGATTCAGCGAATTATGAGAGATGAAGCCTACAAAGACGCAGTGATGCTTTTACTGACGCCGCTTTTAACCAGATCAGAACTATTTGAAAGCATACGAAAAAGCGAACATAAAGGTCTTGTTGTAATAGGGAGTCGTGATCACTATTATAATGAATCAGTCTACCAATTAAAAACAAACACAATGAATATTGCAGTCATCGAAAATGCCGATCATTCATTGGATGTTTTGTATTCTCCGGTGGAATCGTTAAAGGCGTTGGAAACCGTTTTGAACGGCATAGAAAGGCTTCTATGAAATAGAAGATAAGGAAAGGAGAACGAAATGGATACGCTACGTGAAATTATTTGCGAAAAAAGAGCCTACACCTATTCACCTCATACTCATGATCATAACTACAGTCAGCTTCTGTTTCCGCTAGCGGGGGTTCTTGATATTCAAGCAAGTGAGCAGCACTTAACACTGCAAGAAGGGTGCTTTTACATTCCGCCTCGTCAGCTGCATACGTATCAAGCTAAACATACAAATGAATGTTTGGTCGTTGATATTCCTTTGAAGTTTACAGAAAGTGCCCACCTTTCTCAAAAAGCAGCTTTTATTCAATGGGATTCAACATGGAAAGCAATTCGCTACCTGTTCCTTGATCAGCTTCAGAAAAAAAGTGAAAAAGGGGCACTTGGAGATTTAGTGCGTTACGTTCAGCATTATTTGCCAAAAGAACAAACGTTTAAATCTATTGATTACCTTCATGCTAACTTTAATCAAGAGCTAAACATAGAAAGCCTTGCTAAGTTGGAAAATTATCACCCTGTTTATTTTTCCACTTGGTTTAAACAAAAAACGGGTTACTCGCCTCAAAGTTATGTAGCGCATATACGTTTAAATAAAGCAAAAGAACTATTAAAAGAGACCAGCTACTCGGTAACTTATATTGCGCATGAAGTGGGCTATCACAGCTTGTCTTCATTCACTAAATGGTTTGCAAAACAAGAAGGAATCTCACCTAAGCAATATCGAAGTATCTTAAAAACAGACAAGTAACATCATAAAAGTGGAAAAACTTTTTTCTTTCTTTTAGTTATGATAAAAGAAAGGAGATGGAAACATGAATCATTCATTATCAAAAATAATTATTTTATGTGCCGCTGTATTATGGGGAACAACAGGAACTGCCCAAGCTTTAGCATCTGCTGAAGCGCATTCTGTAGCGATTGGAGCCGTACGTTTAGCTGTAGGGGGACTGTCACTTCTTGCAGCTTGTCTTATTCAAAAAAAGAAAGTGGATGTAAAACAGCTTCCTATTCTACCTCTAACGGTTGCTGCAGTAAGTATGGCCGTTTATCAGCCGCTGTTTTTTTCAGCTGTTATCAAAACGGGTGTTGCAGTAGGAACGATGGTGGCAATCGGCAGTGCCCCGGTTTTGTCAGGAGTGTTAGATTACATAGTGTATCGCAAAAAACCTACTAAAAAATGGTTGCTTGCAACGTGTACTGGTATTATAGGATGCTGCTGTTTATTGTTAAAAGAAGATAGTCAAATCGATATGATAGGTTTGGGTATGGCGATAGGAGCAGGGGCGTCTTTTGCTTGCTACACGACTGTTAATAAAAGCATTGTTCAGCATGTTGATCCGCAAGTGGGTGCTTCTCTTGTATTCACAGCGGCCGCTGTTTTGCTGATTCCATGCTGGTTTATGTATGATATGAGCTGGCTGATCTCTTTAAATGGAATAGGCATTGCTCTTCACTTAGGAATACTTACTACGGCTCTCGCTTATGTATTATTTTCTACAGCGCTTAAGTCGGTGCGTGCGTCTACCGCCGTGACGTTATCGTTAGCAGAGCCCGTTACCGCTTTTTTACTGGGTGTATTTTTGCTGGGGGAATCCCTGACTTTGGTAAACATATGCGGAGCAGCACTAGTGTTTGCTAGCTTAGCTTTTTTGACCTATTCTCCGAAGTCATCGCTGAATCAAGAGGTGCATATATAAAAACATCCCCTTTCTTTAAAGAAAGGGGATGTTTTTATTAAGCGTACATGCTAGCTACTTGTTTTTGAAGAGCGCTGTCTTCTAAATATTCATCATACGTCATTTGTTTGTCAATTACTCCGTTTGGCGTAATTTCAATTACACGATTTGCAATCGTTTCAACGAACTGATGATCATGAGATGTGAAAATCATTGAACCTTTGTAGCTGATAAGTCCATTGTTTAGTGCCGTGATTGATTCTAAGTCAAGGTGATTCGTAGGATCGTCTAGTAAAAGAACGTTTGAACCGCTTAGCATCATTTTAGAAAGCATACAGCGAACTTTTTCTCCTCCGGAAAGAACGTTTGCTTTTTTCAATACTTCTTCACCAGAGAATAGCATTCTACCTAAGAAACCGCGTAAGAAGCTTTCGCTTTGGTCATTAGGTGAATACTGACGCAGCCAGTCTACTAAGTTTAAATCTCCGTTTTCAAAGTACTCGGAGTTGTCTTTTGGGAAAAAGGCTTGAGACGTTGTCACACCCCATTTGTACGTGCCGCTGTCTGCTTCCATTTCACCCATTAAAATCTTCATTAATGTTGAATTTGCAAGTTCGTTGCGTCCTACAAGAGCAATTTTGTCATCTTTATTCATAATAAAGCTTACGTTATCAAGCACTTTTACGCCGTCAATTGTTTTTGTTAAACCTTCAACGCGAAGTACGTCATTTCCAATTTCACGTTCCGGCGTGAAGTTTACGTATGGATAACGACGAGAAGAAGGGCGGATGTCATCTAATGAAATTTTATCAAGCAATTTTTTACGAGACGTTGCTTGTTTTGATTTCGATGCATTTGCGCTAAAGCGAGCGATAAAGGCTTGAAGCTCTTTAATTTTTTCTTCTTTTTTCTTGTTCGCATCTGACGCCATTTTTTGTGCTAATTGACTTGATTCATACCAGAAATCATAGTTACCAACGTAGATTTGGATTTTACTGAAGTCAAGGTCAGCAATGTGCGTACATACTTTATTTAAGAAGTGACGGTCATGCGATACAACAATGACTGTGTTTTCAAAGTTAATTAAGAACTCTTCTAACCATTGAATTGCTTGGATATCCAAGTTATTCGTAGGCTCATCTAAAAGTAATACATCAGGTTTTCCGAATAAAGCTTGCGCAAGAAGCACTTTTACTTTTTCACTACCTGTTAGTTCAGCCATTTTTTTGGCATGAAGATCTTCAGAAATACCTAATCCTTTTAAAAGAATAGCTGCTTCCGATTCTGCTTCCCAACCGTTTAATTCAGCGAATTCACCTTCAAGCTCAGCTGCTTTCATTCCGTCTTCATCTGTGAAGTCTGCTTTCATATAAATAGCATCTTTTTCTTGCATAACTTCATAAAGGCGAGCGTGCCCCATAATAACGGTTTTCATAACTTCTTGATCTTCATATTCGAAGTGGTTCTGTTTTAAGACAGCAAGGCGTTCGCCAGGGCCCATATGTACATCACCAGTCTGAGATTCAATTTCACCAGATAAAATTTTTAAAAACGTTGATTTTCCAGCACCGTTTGCGCCGATTAATCCATAACAGTTACCAGGCGTGAACTTAATATTCACATCTTCAAATAACTTTCGGTCGCCAAATCGTAAACTTACATTACTAACTGTAATCATGTATGAGCAGTCCTCCAAATTCAATATCTATAAAATTATACCATTCTTTTTATATAAGAGCGATACGAATACACTATTTCAAACATAAAGTGTAACTGACACTTTAAGTGCTCGTCAACCATTTAAGGGATTTTTTGAGCGGTAAAGCCTGATTGTTCTAGCATTCACCAAAACATTGAGCGGCAAACCAGCACGTCTAAGCCTTCGGTAAGCAGCTCTTTTTTTTTAGATAGATGTTGTATTCCTTTGTATAAGAAACAAAAAGAAGAATAATACTACCTGGTAAATAAAAGAATTTCTATGAAGTAAACAATGATATTTTACGGCTGCTTATTTCTAGAATTGCTTTGTTATAGACATAAATAGGGTGATTATCATGTGGAAATTAATTGTTTCCTATCTTCCAGAAGGGCCGGTTTTTATACAAGCAGTTCTGGTTTTTTTCATCCCGTATATAATCTACAAATTATTAAGCGGGATTCGTAATTCAGAGGAAGAGTGATGAAAGTGAAAAAGTGGAGATCAACAATAAAAAAAATAGGAAACCATGCGAATGACAAGGAAAACAAACAGGAATTTACACCTCAAAATTCATCTAATCATGTTACTGATCATTTAGCTTTAACTCTAGAAGTAGTTAGAAATGAAATTGGTCATAACTCCGACGTTCATTTTCGGGAGTTTATTATAGGACGCACCGGCATTCAGGCAGCTATTATTTTTGTAGAAGGGCTATCCGATAAAGAGCTTATTGAAAAACATATTTTGTCATCATTGATGGCGGATTTTTCAAAAGAATACCAACAGGATCAGCTTTACGTAAAAGAAAATCTTTCAAAGCAGTTTATTAAAAGCCAAGTGTTATCAATCGGTGATGTAGAAGAGGTTCATTCCATTAAAGAATTAACATCAAAAGTTTTAACGGGATCTACAGCGCTTTTAATTGACGGGTTATCACTTGCCTTAATTCTTGGTACAAGCAAAGTAAAAACAAGGACGATTGAAGAGCCCGTATCAGAAGCATTAGTGAGAGGTCCAAGAGTAGGCTTCACTGAATCTTTAAGCGATAATACTTCTCTATTAAGAGGAAGCGGAGATATTGAAAATTTGTCGCTAGTGAAATTTCAAGTAGGAAAGCGTTCCAAAAAAGACTTAGTTGTTGCTTACATAAAGGAGATTGTTGATCCAGAACTAGTTGAAGAAGTAGAAAAACGAATTAAAAAAATTGATCTTGATAATGTGCCGGAGTCAGGATATGTTGAACAGCTTATTGAAGATAATTACCTTAGCCCCTTTCCTCAGGTACAGAATACGGAGCGGCCCGATCGTGTAATTGCTGCTTTGATGGAAGGGAGAGTAGCCATTTTATTAGACGGGACGCCTTTTGCTTTGATTGCCCCAGTTACGTTTAGCATGATGTTACAGTCACCGGAAGATTATTATGAAAGGTGGATTCCCGGTACATTCATTCGTTTTCTTCGTTATATCGCAGTGGTTCTTTCCCTTTTTACACCGGCTTTGTATATTGCGTTTATTTCATTTCATCCAGGATTAATTCCGACTAAGTTAGCTATTTCTATTATAGGATCAAGGTCTGGTGTTCCGTTTCCAGCCCTTATCGAAGCCTTATTTATGGAACTATCCATCGAAATTTTGAGAGAAGCCGGACTCCGATTACCGAAACCAATTGGTCCAGCAATGGGCATTGTCGGTGGGTTAATCATTGGAGAAGCTGCGGTGCAGGCAGGAATCGTTAGCCCTATTTTGGTCATTGTAGTGGCGTTGACTGCCATTTCATCGTTTTCTATTCCGCAATATAGTGTAGGAATTACATTGCGTATTCTTCGCTTTGTAGCCATGCTTTGTGCGGCCATACTTGGATTATATGGCGTCATCTTATTTTTCCTTTTCCTGATGAGCCATTTAGTGAAACTAAAAAGTTTCGGCGTACCTTATATGAGTCCAGCTGTTCCTTATCGTTTAAGTGAGTGGAAAGACTTGATAGGCCGTATGCCTCTGATGATGATGAAACGACGTCCAAAGATGATGCACACCAAAGACCCTCTACGAAAAGGGTAGCTTATGATGAAAGGAAATGGGCCGTTAGAAATGATAAATTCAAAAGATCGTATCACGACGCCTCAAACAACTATTATTATTACCAACTTTATACTTGGAACGGGGATTCTTACCTTGCCCCGGGCAGCTGCGGAAAAAGTGAAAACACCAGATGTTTGGTTAACTGTTATTTTAGGGGGGATAGTTACCATGATAGCAGGGGTAATCATGGTGAAATTAAGTCAACGCTTCCCTGAAAAAACCTTTTATCAATACAGTCAAGAAATTGTAGGGAAATGGACAGGAAAGTTATTTAGTTTCCTCATGATAGGTTATTTTTTGACACTTGGTGGGTTTCATGCTCGTTCATTGGCAGAAGTAACAGGGTATCTATTGTTGGAAGGAACCCCCAAATGGGCTATTATTATGCCATTTATGTGGGCAAGTCTCTATCTCATAAGAGGGGGAATAAATCCAATTGCCCGTATATTTGAGATTATATTACCTATTACGGTTATTCTTTTTTTACTTGTTGCCTTTATGAGTATCAAAATATTTGAAGTAGATAATCTGCGCCCGGTACTAGGTTCAGGTATCACGCCGGCGCTAAAAGGGATAAAGACAACAGCTCTTGCATTTACTGGGCCTGAATTTATGCTTTTAATATTGGCATTCATGAAAGAGCCAAACAAAGCAGTAAAAGCTGTACTAGTTGGTACTGCCATTCCTTTGTTTCTTTATGTTATTACCGTCGTGATGGTTATTGGAGCGTTCTCAGTGGATGGAGTCGTTACGAGAACATGGCCTACGCTAGATTTGATACGAAGTTATGAATTAACTGGGTTAATCTTTGAACGGTTTGATTCCTTGTTGCTGGTGGTATGGATTATGCAAATGTTCACTTCTTTTAATGTTAACCATTACGCTGCTTCATTAGGGCTATCTCAACTTTTCCAAAAGAACGTTCATCCATTTATGTATGGTGTGCTTCCAGTTATTTATCTCATTTCCATGATCCCTAGAAATATCAATGATGTATTTAAATTAGGAGATATGGTTGGCAACGCTGCCCTGATTTTATTTGGTTTTTTGCCGTTGCTGCTTCTTATCATTTCAAAAATAAAGGGGAGAAAGTATGAGACAAGCCTCTAATCACGTACAATTCTTCTTATCGGTTTTACTTTCTGTTTTTTTACTCTTTTCTCTGGCGGGCTGTTGGAGTAGTCATGAAATTGAAGAACGAAGTTTAGGAGTAGCTGTGGCTCTTGATAAAGCTAAGGAGTCCATAACTGAAAAAGAATTTGATGAACAAGAAGAAGAGTATCCCAAAAAGAACTTGATTACGTCAACCTACCAACTGATCACCCCACAAGTGGCAAGTTCAACAACTGTCCAAGGAGGGTCCCAGCAGAAGGCTTACGTGAATATGGCTGAAACGGGAGATTCCATTCATCAAATGGCCCGTGAATTATCATTGAGAAGAGAGACTTCCATTGCCAGCCAACATCTAAAAGTAATTATTATTGGCGAGGCTCTTGCACGAACGTATAGCTTAGGAAAATTAGTGAATCAATTTCTTCGTGATAATGAGATTAGACCAAGCTGTCTTGTACTTATTAGTAAAGGGAGAGCTAGCGACGGGTTAGAATCGAAGACAGCAGGAGAGATCCCGGCATTTCGTTTGTCTGGAATGGTGGAAAATGCGTATCGAACAACGAGAATTTTACCTCCCATGTCGCTCATTAAATTAGAGAGCAATATTCAATCAGGGACTAGTTTTCTATTGCAAAATGTATTATCCGCAAATGGAGAAATCAAATTTGCTGGTGCGGCCATAATTAAAGGGAAAACAAACAAAATGATTGGTTTTTTGAATGAAGAAGAACTAGATGGTCTGACTTGGATCACAGGAAAAGGGAAAGGCGGGCTAGTGAAAAGCTTTGATAAAAAGACCGGTCAGCTGATTGTATATGAAATAGAATCTATGAAAAGTCATATTGAACCTCATATTAAAGGAAATAACATCTCCTTCAATGTGCATATTGAATCAGAGGGAAGGCTATCTGAAAATTGGGTGGTCTCAGGAAATCCTTTAAAAAATCAATTTTTACAGAAGGTGCAAAAAAACTCAGAAAAAAAAGTGAAGCAACTCGTAAGAAACACGGTAGAAAAAATGCAAAAAGAATATAAAGTCGATGTGGCCGGGTTCGGAAATCAATTGAGAATTAAGAGGCCCAGAGTATGGATGAGGGTTAAAGACAATTGGGATCAAACGTTTAGTGAAGTTCCAATTAACTATGATGTGAAATTAACGATTAAAGATTATGGAACGTCAGGATCAAAAAAGTGAGTAGCTAAGTATAATTTTGTTTGTTTTGATGCTAAAAATGAAAGAAGCTCAAAGGAATAACCTTAGAGCTTTCTAAAAAAATATTTCCTCCTAGTAAGGAACTTGAGGGATAAATGAAAAATAAGAGCTGTCCAGAACCGACAGCTCTTATTTGTTATTCAAAAATATAAGCTAGCGCTTGAAGAGCTTGTTCTGGCGTTTCGACTACAACTTGCGCTTTATTTGATAGTTCTTTAAGCGGGTGGTGCAGTTTTTCAGGGCGAACCAAAATTAGCGGTTTATCTAATGCAATGGCTGTCGCCGCATCCATTGCGCTGTTCCACTGCTTGTATTTTTCGCCAAATAAAGCAATGACCACATCAGATTTTTTAAGCAGCACCTGCGTACGTAAATTATTAATTTGAGAAGCAGCTTCATCTTTTAAGACAGCGTTGGGCTGTTTTCCTAAAATTTCTTCTCCAATGTTGTCGGAGCGGTCATGGTCTGTCATCGGACCCACAAACGTAAGGGGAAGGTTTAATTGTTCGGCTTGGTTTTTAATTTCATCTCGCCAGTTATCGTGAATTTGCCCAGCGAGGTATACGGTTAAGTTCATTATGTAAAAGTCCTCCTCTAACTAATATTTAATATTTGTTTTATTTTAGCAAATGTAAGCGGATAATACGAATGATTTGAATGGGGTGCTTTACCAAAAAAATAAGGTTATGGTAGACAAATAGATAAAAAAGAGAAACAATAGAAGGCGTATTGCTAATTATAGAAAGGATGTACATGATGACAGAAACAGTGCTACAAGTAGATCATGTCAGTAAAGTAATTGGGAAGAAAACCATTTTGCATGATGTATCCTTATCGGTTAAGCGCGGTGAAATTTTTGGGTTACTTGGTCCAAACGGATCGGGAAAAACAACCTTAATTCGTACCGTAGTAGGACTGATTAAGGAAACAAATGGAACGATTACCGTCAATGGCTTTCCTTTAAAAGAACAGTTTACATCAGCCATGAAGTCAATTGGAGCGATTATTGAAAACCCGGAGTTTTATGATTATCTGACGGGCTATCAAAATTTAAAACACTTTGCGAATATGCATGAAGGCATCACACCCGAACGTTTAGACGAAGTGATTGCTTTAGTAAAGCTTGAAAACAGCATTCATGCAAAAGTGAAGACGTATTCTCTTGGAATGAGGCAGCGTTTAGGAGTAGCTCAAGCTATCTTACATAAGCCCGCATTGCTTTTACTCGACGAACCAACAAATGGACTAGACCCAGCGGGAATGAGAGAATTTCGTACATATTTACAAACACTTTGTACAGAAGAAGGAATTTCAATCTTAATCGCGAGCCACTTATTAAAAGAAGTAGAAGCACTATGTGACCGCGTTGGTATTATTCAAGACGGTGAGTTAAAAGCCATTCAAGATCTATCTCCAAATCGTCAAGATCAAGGAATGTATGTAGAATTTGAAGTGTCTGACGCGCAAAAAGCAGCGGATCTTTTATCACAAGAATTTGAAGTAACAACAATGAGAGACAATAGTATCGACATAGCGATTGTGAAAGAGCAAATTCCAGCTGTGAATAGAAAATTAGTGAACAGCGACATTTTAGTTTACCGAATTACTCCTGTTTATGAGACGCTTGAAGATTCGTTTATGTCTGTTACGGAAGGAGAGCACCATGCTTAAGTTAATTCAAAATGAACACATGAAATGGTTTCACAAAAGAAGTACAAAAATCACGTTTATTACAATCGGTATCTTAACTCTTTGTATGGCTCTTTTAATGAAGAAAGTGGCAAACAGTGCAGGAACAGAAGAAAACATTTTGAACTTCCTGTCATTTAGTTCAGGTATGCTGATTCTTGTTCAATTTTTCGCGCTTGCTGTAGGAGGATCGATGGTTTCAAAAGAGTTTGAAGCAGGTACTATTAAGCTTCTTTTAATTCGCCCAGCTAGACGCTCAACGATTTTAATGTCCAAGTACATAACGCTCATTTTAATTAGCTTGTATTATTTACTGAGCTATTTACTTTTTTCGTTTGTATGGGGAGCGCTGTTCTTTGGGTTTACCAGTTTAGAAGGAGATGCGCAGCTGCTTAAAAATATTACGCTTACGTATGACAGTGCGTATATGGAAACGTTCATGATGATGACGTTCGCTTTTATGCTGTCTTCTTTATTTAGAAACAGCGCGCTTGCTTCAAGTCTAGCTATTGTCGTAAGTATCGGTGCGAAAGCTGTAACCCGACTAGTGTCGGAGCTAGGTTTATGGTGGGGGAAGTTTTTACTGTTCGCCAACACGGACTTTATACAGTATATGGACGGAATGAAGCCTATGTTTGACGGAATGACGATTCCATTTTCAATCTTTATTTTAGTAGCGCATTTTGTATTCTTTATGGGCGTAGCATGGGTAGCGTTTTTAAAGCGAGACGTAGCTAATTGATGTAAGAATTTTCAAACTATATATTTTTCTAAAATAGCATTTGACAATTAAATAAAAAGAGATTACATTAGTGAAAGACTATTTTTAAAACAACTATAAACTTCTTATCAAGAGAGACGGAGGGACTGGCCCGGTGATGTCTCGGCAACTGGCTGTAAGCAGTGCGGTGCCAAATCCAGCAGGCGATGTTTCGTTTGGAAGATGAGAAGGGTAATCTTATGATACAAATAAGAGACCTTTTCTTATCAATAAGAAGAGGTCTTTTTTAATATGTAAACAAGAGGTGTTAAGAATGGAACAACAAAAAGGAAACGGCTGGGCGCTGTTGCCGCTGGGCGTCTTTTTAGTCCTGTTTGTCGGATCAGGAATTATAACGGGAGATTTTTATAAGCTGCCTGTATTAGTAGCCATTATTATTGCGGCCATTGTGGCGCTGGCTATGAACCGAAAAGATTCACTTAATGTAAAAGTTGAACGCTTTGCTAAAGGAGCAGGGCATCCTGATATCATTATTATGGTGCTTATTTTTATTTTAGCAGGTGCATTTTCTGAAGTTGCTAAAGGCATGGGAGCTGTGGATTCAACGGTAAACTTAGCGCTTTCTGTTCTTCCGCAAAGCTTAGTCGTAGCAGGAATATTTGTTATTGGCGCATTCATTTCAATTTCAATGGGAACATCAATGGGAACGATTGCTGCGCTAGGGCCTATCGCTGTAGGAATCAGTGAGCAAGCGCATGTTTCTGTTACATTAGCAATAGCCGCCGTTATTGGCGGTGCGATGTTTGGTGATAATTTATCCGTTGTTTCTGATACGACCATTGCAGCAGTTCGTACGCAGCAAACAAATATGACAGATAAATTAAAAGTAAACTTTTTTATTGTACTACCTGCAGCGATCGTTACGGTGATTTTATTGCTTGTAATGACGCTTGGCAACGCGTCTTCAGTAGAAATTAAAGATTTTAGCTGGTTTAAAATCTTGCCTTATATCGGCGTACTAGTAGCCGCAATATTTGGCGCAAACGTATTAAGTATTTTAACCGGAGGAATTGTACTAGCCGGCGTGATTGGATTAGCTGACGGAAGCTACACGCTTTCTTCTCTTGCCAAAACTGTGACAGAAGGTATTGGTGGAATGTCGGAATTAATTATTTTATCTCTTTTAATTGGCGGAATGGTTGAGCTAATTCGTTATAACGGCGGTATTAATTTCTTATTAAACTTATTAACACGACGCATTCAAACAAAAAAAGGCGGAGAATTCAGTATCGCTGGATTAGTAAGTTTAACAAATTTAGCAACGGCTAATAATACGATTTCAATTATTACGGCAGGTCCGTTAGCGAAAGAAATTTCTGATAAGTATTCAATTGATAATCGTAAATCAGCCAGTCTGCTCGACTTGTTTTCATGCAGCGTTCAAGGTCTTATCCCTTACGGTGCACAAATGCTTCTAGCAGCAGGATTTGCTAAAGTTTCACCGATTGAGATTATTCCATTTACATTCTATCCAATGTTAACAGCGGTTTGCGGTATTATTGCAATTGTAATTGGGTTTCCTCGTTTAAATAAAAAGTCAAAGTCATCTAAAGAAGCTGCGTAATATCAAGCCCTTAAAAAGAATGTTCTTTTTAAGGGTTTTTTACTGTTTGAAGAAATCAACCGGCATTTCTTTATCTAACTCCTTCCAAAGCGTCTCATTTTGTTTAAGTGCATAAGCCGCTCCTCCAATCTCAATTCCGCATAATAAAATGAATAATAAAATACCCATGAAATGACCTCCTTACGTAAATGAATAAAAACACGATTGTAACGGGTTTAGCTTATTGCTATTTCACTTTATAATGAGAATAAAGTATGAAACGCGTTTCAGCGCAAGAGAAAAAGGTGAAAACATGACAAATATCCGAGATATCGCAAAAAAAGCTGGTGTATCTGTTTCAACTGTATCCCGAGTGCTAAATCATCATCCGTATGTAAAAGAAGAAAAACGCCGGCTAGTAGAGCAGGTTATTCAAGAACTTAATTATGAACAAAATATTAATGCAGTTCATTTATCAAAAGGTAAAACAAATATGATTGCCGTTGTCTTGCCTTTTATCAACCATCCGTATTTCAGTCTGCTTTTAGAAGGAGTGGCATCTCAAGCGTTAGAAAAGCAGTATCAGCTTGTTATTTGTCAGACGAACTATGATGTAAAAAAAGAAGAAGAAGCGCTTCATATGCTAAAAACAAAGCAAGTTGATGGAGTCATTATTTGTTCTAGAGCAAGCAGCTGGAGCACAATTGAATATTATCAGCAGTACGGGCCGATAGCCGTGTGCGAAAACGTACAGAATCGTTCGATTCGCTCCGTATACGTTGATCATTATGTAGCCTTTAAGCAGGCGCTTATGTATTTAAAAGAAAAAGGATATACGGAAATTGGCTATTGTATTGGAAGAATGACGGGTACAAATAGTCAACAGAGGCAACAAGCATACAAAGAATATATAGAGAGAATAAATCAGCCTTATCATTCAGAATGGGTTTTTCAAGGCTGTTTGAACGTGACAGATGGTGAAAAAGTGGTAAAAAAATTAGTGCAGATGAAAAATCGGCCTCAGGCGCTTTTAGTAACAAACGATCAAGTAGCTATCGGAATAAAAGCTCAGTGCGAACAAGCTGGTATTTCAGTTCCTGGCGATTTAGCTATCATTGGTTTTGATAATCATCCACTTTCTTCTTATTTACAAATCACAACGATAGAACTTCCTCTTAAAGAGATGGGAGAAACACTTTTTACATTAGTCGGAAACAAGGTGACTCAGAAAATTGAGCTCCCTTTTCGATTGATCGAGCGTAAAAGTGTATAACTCTTCAGGGTCTTACGACGTGTTTTTACCGGATAAAATGAGTAAAAGCGGACATCATACGAGTAAAGAAAGAAGAAAAGGATGATGATCGTGGAGAAAAAAGAATATCAAGTTGGAGATCAAGTATTTGTTATTTACCGAAATCCTCATACGGCAAATGTTGCTAATATCAATCAAGCCGAAATTGTTGAGCATCCTGAAAACAAAGGTGAAAAAGCGCTGTTTTTACATGAGTCTTATCATTTATTAGCTGAAGATGATGCCGTGTATTCAACGTATGAAGAAGCAGAAAAAATGTATAACAAGATATTTGATTATGAACAATATGATTGACACAGGGTTCTTCTAAACGAAGAGCCTTTTTTTTTGAAAAATAATTGCCAAGGATAGAGTCTTTTTGTTTTTCAAACGCTACTAGTATCAGAAAAAAGGAAGTGTACATGATGATAAAACCTTTTGTACCTCAGTTAGTATACATTGAGCCTGGAGCAATGGAGTACCCGCTTGGTGTTCAATTAAAAGAAAAATTTGAAAATATGGGAATTGAAATTCGTCAAACAACTTCTCATAATCAAGTGCGTAATATACCGGGAAAAAACGATTTGCAAAAATATCGCAATGCCAAATCGACTTTAGTAGTTGGCGTGCGTAAAACGTTGAAATTTGATACATCTAAACCTTCGGCAGAATATGCAATACCTTTTGCAACAGGATGTATGGGGCACTGTCACTATTGTTATTTGCAAACAACAATGGGAAGCAAACCATATATTCGCACGTACGTGAATGTTGAAGAAATATTAGATCAAGCAGAGCAATATATGCAGGAAAGAGCTCCTCAAATAACGCGTTTTGAAGCGGCTTGTACATCCGATATCGTGGGAATTGATCACTTAACACATTCGTTAAAGCGTGCTATTGAATATTTTGGGGAAAGTGAACTTGGTCAACTGCGCTTTGTAACTAAATTTCATCACGTGGATCATTTGTTGGATGCTAAGCATAATGGCCGCACACGCTTTCGCTTTAGCATAAATGCAGATTATGTTATTAAAAACTTTGAACCTGGTACATCTCCTCTTGATTATCGAATTGAAGCTGCCAATAAAGTCGCAAAAGCTGGATATCCACTTGGCTTTATTGTTGCGCCTATTTACATTCATGAAGGATGGCAAGAGGGATATCGTCAGTTGTTTGAAAAGCTTGATGCCTCTATACCTGAGACATCAAGAGATGATATTACGTTTGAAATGATTCAACATCGCTTTACCAAGCCAGCCAAACGGGTGATTGAGAAAAATTATCCGAAAACAAAGCTGGAGATGAATGAAGAAAAGCGTCGCTACAAATGGGGACGTTATGGGATTGGAAAGTATGTATATGCAAAAGATGAAGAACAAGAATTAAGAGAGACATTGGAATATTACATTGATCAATATTTTCCAAATGCGAAAATCGAGTATTTTACGTAATTATTCTACAGTAATTGAAAAGTTATTTTAAAACGTTAGTCAAAATAGCTTTTCAATTTTTAATGTTAAAAATAAATTGCTTGCTAATAAGTTGAAAAAAGAGGTTATTTTTATCTGTTGTCGTATTAGATATATAAGGGAGGTGACTGAGATGTTAAAAAACGAAGAGTTTGCGCTAACCAAAGAACTGACAAAAGAACAGCAGGAAGCTGCAAGAAATTTTATTCAGGTATTGTTCAATGAAGATTTATCTGAATTTTGGAACATATTATGTGATATCGATAAGTCTCGCATTTATGGCTTGTATGAAGCGAACAATTATTATGATTCAGATATTGAATTTCATGGGTTTGTACAGGAAATTAGAGATAATGTAAGAGCTGTTTATGCGCCTCTTCAAGTGCAAGGGGGTATTTCGACGAAGGTTCGATATACAAATGAAGGAAAGATGTATGTATACATATTAGGAAGTGGCGAAAACCCGAAGGTATATCCTGTTGGATTAATGCCTGAGACATACATCGAAGAAGAACGTTTTTCTCAGCGGCTTCAAATTAGCATTTATAACGATGAGTTTCGAAACGTTGCACTATAGACAACCTATTAGTGGGAAAATAAAGAATAATAAAATTAATTTGTTAAAATAGCAATATTCGGGGTATGTAATAGGTATATGATGAAAAGGGGTGAAAGAAATGCATTATTATCGTATTTCAGAGGGGGACCATGAAGAGTATTGTGAAACAATTCTGCTTCATGAAAAGAAGTTTTGCAAAAATACATTTCAATCTATGGTGCGAGAAGCAATGAACAATAAGCCAGGTAAAATTGACCGCGTAGATATTGTTAAATATTTAATTGGGCATCACAGTTTTCAAGTAGCCCACATTGAAGCGGGGTTTCATAGTACATATAGTGAGAAAGTGACATAAAAAAATACAGCACATCCTATACAACGAACTTTTCTTTTGAAAAGGGCGCTGTATTTTTTTTGCTGTAAATAGAATGTTTCTAATGGTTATTCCTTTTAATGGTATAATAGTTAATTTGTGTAAGATATACATATAAAAAAAACAAATGCTTTAAAGAGAAAGGGTGAGGAAATATGGAAAAAGAAAGGATAGAAGAACTTGAGCGGAAAATAAGTAGTTTAGAAGAAGACGTAGCCAAGCTAAAGTCGATCGTATCTAAAACGAATTCTCCTAGACCAAAAGCAGTTCACGCTTCTCCTCAGCAGCGTCAGGAGACCGCTAAACGTCCTGCTCAAACAGTAGCTAAAAGCTCACAGAAAATAGAAGAGCCTGTTGATTGGGAAAAAGTTCTTTTTCAAACATGGCTGCCGAGAATTTTTATATTTGTATTTATTATTGGCGTGTTATGGGGATTTAAAGCAGCCTCTGACTACGGATTAATGGATGAAAAAGCAAAGGTTGTTCTCGGCTTTGTTGTTTCGATAGGTTTTGCTGTGACAGGTCATTTCCAAATTAAAAAGGAAAGGTTGGTACTGGGGCAAGTACTTGTAGGGGGAGCTATTCCTATTCTCATGTTAACGACGTTTGCGATGCATAGCCTGTATCATTTAGCAGGACCAATGCTCGCTTTTATACTAAATGCGAGTTGGATTATCCTAGGGATTATCGCGACAGTCTTTTATCGTTCGCAGGCGTTAGGCATTATTAGCGCAGTGGGAGGCGTACTAGTTCCTTTTCTTATTGAAAGTAATTCGCCTAATGGACTCGTTTTCATTGGCTATGAAACGCTTCTGTATATTGCCTTTTTATATGTGGCATTTAAACAAAAATATTCAATTTTGTATGTACTTTCGGCGGTATTATTAAATCTTACACTCCTCATTTATTACTCGTTTGTTGGTGATAATGGTGTAAAAGAGTTATTAGGTATGGCGATTGTTATTCAGCATTTATGCTTAATTTCTAGTTTTTTTCTAACACAGTCCGTGCTGCAAGTATATGCGTTTACCCTTTTATCGAGTTTAGCAGTTACGTACGGCTGGATGCTCGCCGTTTTTAACCACAGCACGACAACAATGGTGCTGCTTGCTTTAGTTATTATTTACGCATTAGGTGTTTATCTAGTAAGAAGTTCTAAAGAAAGATTTGAATTTTTTATTACTTATTTAATTGTTGTAGTAGCGTTTTTTATTTATCAGCTCATCGATTTAAGAGAAGGAGTCATTTTATATGTTATTCAAGGGCTCGCTGTTTACTATATAGCGATGACGTATAAAAATATACTTCATCAACTATTTTCCTATACGATTTATATACTGAGCGCAATATATATATTAGTTACGCCAATCGAACAAGTGCTGTCTCTTCCTACATTAAATTGGCTTGTTGTGTTAGCTTCTATGTTAGTATTTATATGGATCAGCATTCAAAAAACAGAAAAAGATGAGCATGATACGTTCAAAATTGGGGGAAGTATTGTTTTTTCTATTCTTTCTTTAATTTTTGCAACGGAAGTTACGGTCGCTAGCACCAATCAGCTTTCTGCTAATACACAAACACTTATTATGACGGCCGTTTGGCTAGGGCTGTCCATTACTGCATTCGTTATAGGATCACTTCAAATGTTTAAAACAGCGACGTATATCGGCGTGGGCATTTTGTTCTTAATACTCTTTAAACTTGTTTTATATGATTTACCTTTTATCCCAATGGCTATACGTGCCTTGCTATTTATCGTCTTAGGGGCTATCGGTTTAATTATCTCGCGCCTATTTTATAAAAAGAAGTAGCTGGAAGCTGAAGAGAAGTTCTTCAGCTTTATTTATTATAATATTATTATGTAAACTTACTCTTGAAGTCGTACAAAGGGTATACAATCATGTATAATGGAACAAGTGAATTGGAGGTATACATAAAATGAAATCACTTGTATTAGCGGAAAAACCAAGTGTAGCACGTGACCTTGCGCGCGTACTTGGCAGCACACAAACAAAAAAAGGGTATATTGAAGGGCCAAAGTATGTCGTAACATGGGCACTCGGTCATTTAGTTGAATTACAAACACCTGAGGATTATGATAACCAATATAAAACATGGCGATTAGAAGATCTACCAATTATGCCTGAGAAAATGAAATTAAAAGTAATTCGTAAAGTAAGTTCGCAGTTTCGTACAGTATCCGATTTAGCGAAAAGAAAGGATATTGGTGAGTTAATTATAGCAACTGATGCAGGGCGTGAAGGAGAGCTTGTTGCACGTTGGATTATGGAAAAGGTACGCTGGAACAAGCCGTTTAAACGCCTTTGGATTTCGTCTCAAACGGACAAAGCAATTCGTGATGGGTTTAAACAGCTAAAACCGGGAAAAGAATTTAATCGTTTGTACGAATCAGCGGTTTGCCGTTCAGAAGCCGATTGGCTTATCGGTTTGAACGTAACGAGAGCGTTGACGACTAAATACGAAGAACCATTATCGGCAGGACGGGTACAAACACCGACACTCGCGATGATTATTGAGCGTGAACAGGTAATTAACACATTTAAATCTAGTGAATATTGGACGCTTACAGCTCAGTTTTCGTCGTTTGAAGCAGCTTGGCAAAAGGGCAATGAAAAGCGCATTTTTGATGAAAAACGTGCAAAAGAGCTACACTCAAAATTATCAGGTGAAGCAGTTGTGAAAACAATCAAGCGCAAGATGCATAAAGAAGCGCAGCCGCTTCCTTATGACTTAAATGAATTGCAGCGTGATGCTAACAAGCGTTTTAACTTCTCTGCTAAGAAGACATTAAATGTACTTCAAAAGCTATATGAACAGCATAAGTTAGTAACGTATCCACGTACAGATTCTCGTTATTTAACAACAGATATGGTTTCAACAATGAAAGAGCGCTTGGAAAGTATCTCTGCTGTATATAAAGAAGAAGTTCGTCCGATTTTAAGAAATGCACAGTTGCCAAAGCGAGTAGTTAATAACGAAAAAGTAAGTGATCATCATGCTATTATCGTAACGGATCAGCCTGTGTTTTTACAGGACTTATCAGCCGATGAACGAAAACTGTATGACTTGATCGCAAAGCGATTTATTTCATTATTTTATCCTGCATATGAGTATGAAGTGGTTAAAGCAGAGCTTGAAGTAAATGGGGAGCAGTTAGTAGCAAGCGGAAAGCAAGTCGTAAATGCAGGCTTCAAAAAAGTGTCTGGTGGAGAATCAGAGGTTACGGTGAAACTACCTGATATTAAAGAAGGCAACAAGGTGCTTATTCAAAATGTAACGATGAAAAGTGCATTTACAGAGCCGCCGCAGCGCTATACAGAAGCGGATCTTCTTGGACAAATGGAAAAACATAATTTAGGTACGCCAGCAACCCGTGCAGATATCATTGAAAAGCTTCTGCAAAATGAATCCATTGATCGTCAAAATAACCGTCTGCATGCAACCAAAAAAGGGAAGCAGCTGATTGACTTAGTAGCAGATGAGCTAAAGTCTCCTGAGCTTACGGCTAAGTGGGAACGTGACTTAGAAGCAATTGCTAAAGGGAAAGGAAATGCAAAAGAGTTTTTAACGAATATTCGTCAACAAACAGAAAAGCTAGTTAAGCAAGTAAAAACAAGTAATCAAACGTACAAACCTCATAATTTAACGGGTTCTAAATGCCCGGAATGCGGTTCATTCTTGAAAGAAAAGAAAACAAAGCAAGGTAGAGTACTTGTTTGTTCAAGTCTTGAGTGCAGCTATAGACGAGCGAAGGACCCTAAACTATCAAATCGCCGCTGTCCGCAGTGTCATAAGCGAATGGAAATTCATTCAGGAAAAGCAGGTACGTATTTCCAATGTCGCTCATGTCAAGTAGTAGAAAAAGCTGAAGACAAAAAGAAAAAGATTTCAAAGCGAGAGGAACGAAAGCTTCTTAACAAATATAACGATGACGGAGCATTTGGTTCAAGCTTGGGTGATGCCTTGAAACAAGCCCTTCAAGATAAAAAAGATAAGTAACGTAGGAAAGTGCGATACCATGGTATCGCACTTTTTTGGTATATGGTGGTTTAAGTGATGAGCAAGCGAGGTGGCGTGTAATAATGAAAAGAAGAAGCAGGGGAATGGATCGTTTAGTCGCGTTCTTTATAGCAGGAGTAATGGTACTAATCATTTTAGCTACCTTAATGGGAAGCTACTTTTTTGGTTTTATAGGCTTCTTTAAAGTGATGGGAGTGGAATATGAGTCTTACTGGGCCATATGTCTATTTCTACTTTTTATTTTTATCTTTGACTCTATAACAGAGCTTTTTTCAAAGGCATTTATTTTTTATGAAGAACGCTGGACTGAATAAAGTCCTCTTTGTAACACTTGTAGCTTTCATTGATATATTCTTTACTTTTCTAGCGGTTTATACAGCAGACTTGCTTGTGAGTGGCATTTCTGTATCTTAGGATTATCCATCCTGTTTTTTTGTTAGAGAATGCAATGGATAGTAAGTTTCTAAGTAAAAAATATGCTGATGAAAAAATTCATCAGCAAACATACGGCCGTAAATCCACCAGCAAAAAAACGCTGCTTAAAAATGTGTTATATCAAGTTTTAAAGCTATTTGAACCAGCCTGTAACATATTTTTTTAAAAAAAGTATGTGATTTTTTTCACATATCTCTTGAAAAAGGACAAACATGTTTGTATAATAAGAATTGTAAAAGATATGTGAAATATTTCACAATATATGTGAATAAATTCACAAAATCATATTTTATTTTCTATAATCCTAAGGGGGATATCATCTATGAAAATTGCAGTAGTAGGGTGTACACATGCAGGAACAGCAGCAGTAAAAAATATGGCAAAACTTTATCCAGAAGCTAAAATTACAGTTTATGAACGAAATGATAATGTTTCATTTTTGTCTTGTGGAATTGCGCTCTATGTAGGCGGAGTCGTAAAAGATGCAAATGGTTTATTTTACTCTTCACCGTCTGAATTGCAAGAGATGGGTATAAATATGAAAATGAAACATGAAGTTACGAATATTGATACAGATAGTAAAAAAATCGCTGTACGAAATTTAGAAACAAACAGAGAATTTGAAGATACATTTGATAAATTAGTTATGACAACTGGATCATGGCCGATTATTCCAAACCTTGAAGGCATCGATTTAAATAATGTTGTACTTTGTAAAAACTATCAGCATGCCAACCATATTATTGAAAAAGCGAAGCAAGCGAAGAAAATAGCTGTAATTGGCGCGGGTTACATTGGTGCCGAATTAGTAGAAGCGTTTGAAGTATATGGGAAAGAAGTCACATTTATTGATAGTGCCGATCGTATTTTAAATAAATATCTTGATCCAGAATTTACAACCTTGATGGAAACAGAATTTAAAAAACGCGGAGTTAAGCTAGCATTAAATCAAGCGGTCACTAAATTTGTAGGCAGTGAGGGATCTGTTGAAAAAGTAGTTACGACTGAAGGAGAATATGAAGCAGATCTTGTTATTTTGTGTGTTGGCTTCCGTCCAAATACAGATTTAGTAAAAGGACAAGTGGACATGCTTCCAAACGGCGCAATTGTGGTTGATGAATATATGCAAACAAGCAAAAAAGATGTATTTGCTGCCGGAGACAGCTGTGCCATTTACTACAATCCGATTAAGAAACATGCCTATATTCCGCTTGCTACAAATGCGGTTAGAATGGGAACGTTAGTAGCTCAAAATCTTGTTAAACCAACGCTTAAGTATATGGGAACACAAGGGACATCAGGCTTGCATATTTATGATTACAATGTTGCATCTACCGGTATAACAGAAACAGCAGCTTCTCTTTTGGATATGAATGTGAAAAACATCACAATATCAGAGAATAACCGACCAGAATTCATGCCAACATACGAAAATATTACGTTAAAAGTAGTATATGAAGAAAAAACGAGACGAATCGTAGGAGCTCAGGTTATTTCTAAAATTGATGCTACTCAAGCAATCAATACACTTTCTGTATGCATACAACAGGAAATGACGATCGATGAGCTTGGGTTCATGGACTTTTTCTTTCAACCGCACTTTAATAAGCCTTGGCATTTCTTAAATCAAGCAGGACTTCAGGCGCTTCAAGCATAAAAAAGCAGGTGACTACCTGCTTTTTTTATGTAGATTTTATTCCTTTTTTACTTTTATTTTAGCAGGTCTAAAGCGAATCCAGCTTATGATAAGGATAAAACAAAAGCAGCTGAAACAATCTTTCCAAAAGCTTTATCTAAAAGTTTTTCGTTTCTTTTTATGAGAGTTTTGATCTGATTTTTTTATTTTCATCCACATAATCTATGCACAAATAATCAAAGAGGAAGGAAGCAAGTGCAGGCGGTCAGCCCTTATATATTTTGACGTTCAGGCAAGCTATTTCCATGATGTCCGCTAAAAAATATACATTAATATAAAATGTGGAAAACATTTAATTATATAAAATGAATTATAAATAATTATAGGGTTTGTTATAAGGAATATTCACACAGCTTTAACCTATTTAAGCGTCGTATGAATAAGTGGAAAAATGCCACACTAAAGAGTGAACAAATGGAAAGGAGCACTATGATGAAAAAATTCCCATATAACAAAGATAAGCAACAATCGTTTCAAGCAGCACAGCAGGGACATAAAGAAGCTGTAGATGCATATGCACAGGCAAATGAAGCTAAAAATGATGCATCATATGGACATGAAGTAAAGCAAGCGATAGGTGAAATAAATGAAGCTTCTCAACAAATTGAGAACGCGCTTGAAAATGCTTCTGAAACACAGCGTCAGCGTCTAACAGAGTATCAGCAGGATATCAAAGATATGGAGAACGACCTTAATCAATAAAAGAGCTGCTATTTTATCTAGAGCAGGTTCACAATCGTGTATAAATTGTAAAAGCAGAAGATAATGAACTTCTGCTTTTTTCGTTGTGTAAGAAGTATTTACGCTCATTTTTTAATCTAAAGGAAGGCTAAATAAATTTTTAGCCATAATATATACATATTTTGGGTTGTTAAGGGTATAGAGTAATAATTTAATTAAGGAGGATGATTATGAAAGCAGTAACTTTTCAAGGTCCAAAGGATATCCAAGTAAAAGAAGTAGAAGATCCATCTTTGAAGAAAAAAGACGACATTATTGTTAGAATCACCTCTACAGCCATTTGCGGTTCGGATTTACATATCTACCAAGGTGCTCTGCCTGCTGAAAAAGGATACGTTATTGGGCATGAACCAATGGGAATTGTAGAAGAAGTGGGACCAGAGGTAACAAAAGTAAAAAAAGGAGACAGAGTAGTTTTACCATTCAATATTTCGTGCGGTACCTGTTATTATTGCCAGCATGATTTAGAAAGTCAATGTGATAACTCTAACCCTAATAAGGAAATCGATACAGGAGGATACTTCGGGTTCACTGAACGATACGGGAATCACCCCGGAGGACAGGCTGAACTATTACGTGTTCCTTTTGGGAATTTTATGCCATTTGTAATTCCACCCTCCTGTGAGCTTGAAGACGAGGCATTGTTATTTATGTCTGATGTTCTGCCAACCGCTTATTGGAGTGTAGAAAATTCCGGAGTTGGATCTGGGGATACAGTAGTGGTTCTTGGCAGCGGCCCCATTGGATTAATGACTCAAAAGTTTACATGGATGAAAGGTGCTAAACGAGTCATTGCTGTTGATAATGTTCCATATAGATTAAAACGAGCTAAGCAAATGAATAACGTAGAGTGCTTTAATTTTGATAAATACGACGATATGGGAAGCTATATTAGAGAGGTAACTGGTGGGGGAGCAGATGTTGTAATTGATTGTGTAGGAATGGATGGAAAGAAATCACCAGTAGAAGCGATTGAACAAAAACTAAAGCTGCAAGGAGGAACGTTAAGTGCTATTCAAATTGCACTAAAAGCAGTAAGGAAATTTGGCACAATTCAGCTAACAGGTGTATATGGATCGATATATAATATGTTTCCTCTTGGGAACATTTTTGAAAGAAACATCACTTTAAAAATGGGACAGGCTCCAGTAATTCATTATATGCCCGAATTATTCAAAAAAATTAAAGATAGAGAGTTTGATCCTACAGAAATAATTTCTCATAGAATCCCTCTTGATCAAGCGAGTGAAGCCTATAAAATATTTAGCAATCATCAGGATGAATGTACAAAAGTTATCTTAAAACCATAATAAAGCATATATATTTGAAAAAGCTTCCTTCTTAGAAGGAAGCTTTTTTGATTTAAGGTTGAGAGAAACGGATATAGATAATAGTTGTTGAAATCTTCATTCCATTCTTCTTTTATAAGGTATAGAAGTTAAAAAAGTAAGAATCCTAATAGAAAGGAAACGATAAGAATGGAAAGGGATTGTGACAGGAAACATGCTAATAAATATACTAATGATGATTGTCGTATTGTATTTCATATATGTGTTCGTAACTGCAGTGGCACTGTTTTATATCCCTTTGTACAAAGGAAAAGACGTAAAAGTAATGAATACAGAGAATTTCTTTGGAAAAAAAGAATCGACAGACCGAGTTATGCTTTTAGAAAACGGTTATTTTTCAGGGCTCGTTCGGATGCAGATGGTTCAAGAAGCGAGGCATACAATCGATATTGCGTACTTTTCCATTGGTAAAGGTCGTTCCTCGGATTTACTTATGGGCGCTTTATTTGAAGCTGCGGATCGAGGTATACGTATTCGAGTGCTGTTAGACGGGATCTCTCATGGGTTAAAAGGCAAGAGAAAAAATGTTCTTTATGCTCTAGCTTTTCATAATAATATTGAATTAAAGTACTATGAGCCCTTTAATGTTTTTAAACCTTGGACATGGCATAATCGTCTTCACGATAAAATAATAGTAGTCGATGGTCAATTAGGTATTATCGGAGGACGAAATATTGGAGATAAATACTTAGCCAGTCAACCAGATAAAAATTTTGTCTATGACCGTGATGTGCTAATTTATAATACAAAGCAAGAAAGTCACAGCGTCATTCTCTCAATGGAGAAGTATGTAGAGAAATTATGGAATCACCCGTATACACGCAAAGCTTTTCCAAAGCTCAAGAAAACTAAACAATTTCGTGGCCTTTCAGGAAAGAAATTGTTAATAGATCAATACGAAGAGGCTAAAAAAGCAAACGAACCTTTTGTTCATCCTTATATCGTATGGAGAGAATCAACGATGCCTACAAGAAAGGTTTCTTTTATTGCAAATCCTATCGAAAGAATGAACAAAAGCCCTTATATATGGAAAACATTTATTAAGCTTTCCCAACAAGCTGAAAAATCCATTGTCGTTCAGAGTCCTTATATCGTTCCAACAAAAGAGATGGAACAGTATATAGATAAGCGATTAAAACCCAAAGTGCAAAGAATTATTTTAACTAATTCTATTACATCCACTCCAAATGCTATGGCTTTTTCTGCATACTTGGGAGTAAAGAATCGCGTCATAAAAGCTGGGTTAAAGCTTTATGAATATCAAAAGCCTTATTCGGTTCACGGGAAATCTGTTGTTTATGATCAGCGTTTGAGTGCAGTGGGTTCTTTTAACTTAGATTCACGATCTGTATTTCTAAATACTGAATCCATGGTTATGATAGATAGTGAAGAGTTTGCGGCTGAGCTAACAGAAGCTATTGAAATTAAAATTTCTCACAGTATGCTTGTAGGAAACGAGGGGGAATCTGTGGATTTCAATACGGATTCTCAAAAAAGCGTCCCTCCTATAAAATCTGCACTCCTACATACTCTTTCAGTCTTCACGAGATTTTGGAGACATTTTGTATAGGGCCGTGTCTTGTCTAAAAAAGAAACTTTTACAGAAGAGCCTCTAAAAATAAATAGTGAAGATTAAAAGATAATACGGCTGGTGGGGGTGGAGTGTAAAAATTTTTTATATGCCTCACACCTTTTTCGGAAATCGCTGGTACTAGTCGTGATTCATAAAAAGACCTATTGACGAAATTTCATATATGTTTTATTATAGAATCGCGTCGTTAATAAACGAGGTTCTGTTGAAAGAATGATTTTAGGGGCATAGTTTAAAGGTAGAACTACGGTCTCCAAAACCGTCAGTGTGGGTTCGATTCCTACTGCCCCTGCCATTTTGGAGTTATTTTTTTATTTACACGCGGGTGTGGCGGAATTGGCAGACGCGCTAGACTTAGGATCTAGTGTCTTATGACGTGGGGGTTCAAGTCCCTTCACCCGCATCTTTACTTAATTTCATATATGCGCGGAAGTAGTTCAGTGGTAGAACACCACCTTGCCAAGGTGGGGGTCGCGAGTTCGAACCTCGTCTTCCGCTTCATTTTAAAAGCAGTTTGCACATGCAAACTGCTTTTTTGTTGTAGAAATAAAGGGTTTTATGCTGCTGTTTTTAATGAGAAATAATTTATTAAAGCAGTGCTGCTTATACGTTTTGTTTTCGTGAATATAGACATAATATTGGGGTTACATTAAAAGCTAATGAACTATACGTGAAGACATCTAATATGTTTTTTTAGATAGGGGAGAGTCCTATGGAATCTAGTTGGTTTTCAATTATACCATTTTTAATTGTTATTCCAATAGCTATTTTCACCAAACAAGTACTGCCAGGGCTGTTTTTGGGCTTATTAGTAGGCGCTTATTTGATTGATCATTCTATTGTCGGAGGTGTTGAAAAGTTACTTCATTACGTTGTACAAGCTCTTAGAGATAAAAGTAATATAGAAATCGTCGTCTTTTTATACGCGTTTTCCGGGCTTATCGGAATGATTAAGATGGCTGGAGGAGTTAAAGGGTTTGTAGAAACAGCTGCAGAAAGAATTGATACAAGAAAAAAAGCACTTATTTTAACCTATGTTTCAACCATCGGAACATTCAGTGCTCCTACATTTCGCTTTGTGACGATAGCGCCCATCATGAGAGCACTACTGAAGAAGGTGAAAATGACAACAGCAGAGCTAGGGTTTGTTATTGAAACAACTGCTACTCCTGTCATCGTCTTAATTCCTGTGGCAACGGCATTTGTAGGGTATATGGTATCAATCATTCAAATGGCGATTGATCATCAAGGCATAAAACAAGATGCTTATTCTTTATTTATTCAAAGCATTCCTTATAATTTCTTTTCGATTGTGATTATTTTAGTAGGAATTTATTTAAGCTTTTTTCATCATTCAACATCTACTGCTCCTACGAAGCTGGAGGAAGAAGACGAAAAAGATTGGCATGATTGTCATCCATGTGTGTCGAAGGATTTGCCTTCTAAGCCTTGGAATCTGCTAGTACCTTTACTTGTTGTGATTTCACTCACTTTACTTTTAACGTGGTGGAGTGGCCACCATAGGAGTGACAACTTTTTTGAAGCGTTTATTAAAGCAGACGTCCTAGAAGCGATGGTAGTAGCTTTGGTTATGACTACGTTAATCACCCTCATTTTTTTCTTGTTTCAGCGCTTTACATTACATGATTTGCTTAATGGCTTTATCACAGGAGGCAATGACTTAATGTCTGTTATTTTGTTGTTATCCGTAGTATGGGGATTATCCGCTGTTACAGAAGACTTAGGTTTTTCGGATTTCGTGACGGCACATTCCAAGTGGATTCCTCAAATGTTTGTCACACCTTTTATGTTCGTGTTTGGAGCTGCTATTTCTTACTTTATCGGGTCTGCTTGGGGAACGTGGGGAATTTTAATGCCGCTTGGCGTATCGCTTGCAAGTTCTGCAGATCTTTCTTTGCCGCTGATTATCGGGGCAGTATTTGCAAGCGGTTCATTTGGAGCGTTTTCTTCACCTTTAAGCGACGATACGAATACTATCGCCAAAATATTAGATTTATCTGTTATTGAATATGCCAAGTATAAATTAAAGCCAGCTTTAATTGCAGCGGGAATAACGGTGGCTTTCTATCTTGTTGTATCTTTCTTGTTTTGAATGAGGGGAATAGCCATCTATTATCAATTTTTTACTTTTTTCTCTTTTATTTTTCTTTTTCGCAGATTCACTTTATCTTTTTTTGAAGAAGAGTTAATAAAAACAATAGCACCTTGGTGCAAAGAGGTTTTTCTATCCTCACTATCGAAACAAGCGTAGAGAAAGATGCTGTAAAATAGGGGAGAATTACATGAACATTGAGACTAACAGATTACTAATACGCAAATTTAAATATGAAGATTGGCAGGATGTCTACAAATACACATCTGATACTAATGTCATGAATTACCTACCAGAAGGTGTTTTTAGTAAGGATGATGCGAAGAAATTTGTAAATGAAAATATAAAAGGAAACGAAAAAAACTTTCCAGTTGTATTAAAAAATGAAAAAATCATAATCGGTCATATCGTCTTTTTTAACTATTTTGGTAACCATACTTATGAAATTGGCTGGGTGTTTAATTCTGAATATCAGCAGAAAGGATACGCTTCGGAAGCGGCAAAAGCCATAGTGGACTACGGCTTTAACACAATGAAATTACATCGGATTATTGCTACTTGTCAACCCGAGAATGCGCCTTCTTATCGGGTTATGGAGAAGATTGGGATGAGAAGAGAAGGGGATTTCAAAAAATGTATTCCAACTGAAAAAGGATGGTGGGATGAATATTATTACGCGATTTTAAAGGAAGAGTGGAAATGAGCTTCACTTTTGTGGAAAGTTTTACATTTTATGAGTTGTAAAAACGAAAACAAGCCTAATTTTTAAAAAGTGAGCAGAATAACAAACCAAAACGTCTATTCAGACATACAATAACCTATCCATGAGAAACACCCCATGTTTGAACCTTCTTTGTTTTAGTAACAGAAAATTACGGTGAAAGGGAGTGCTTGTATGTCTAATGCTGGATGTGGATTCGGTTCTGGTTTCGCTTTATTAGTTGTATTATTTATCCTATTAGTAATTATCGGATGTAGCTGTTATAGCGGTGGTTATGGTGGCTACTACGGCTGCTAATTATATCACTGAATAGCCTAAAGAACCTTCTTTAGGCTTTTTTGTTTTCATTATAAAAAACAGGAAGAGATGATTAACGGACAGGCTCATTATGAACATGCGATTCAGCTTTTTTCTCTTTTGGCAACTGGTCATTAGAAGCCAAAGGCACGCGACGAGGCTCGTATTCAATCGTGTCAGTCGAATAAACGGCTACGCTTACAACGCCCCCGCGTACTTGCGCTCGAATCAGTAAGGGATCGCTGTAGGTATTTTTAAAATGAAAGTCAGGTCCATGCCAGCTAACGGTAGCGTCTCGCCCAGGAGGTACGTAGGAAACACTGCGGCTGTGTGAGTAACGCTGCGTGATGGTTACACCAGCGCTATCGACGGCGTTAAATAAAGTAGAAGAAACTTGGCAAATTCCTCCTCCAACTCCTTCAGAATACTCTCCTTTTACAATGATTGGCGCACGCATATACCCTTTTGCCGCCGTTCTTTTTCCGACGGTTTGATTAAAAGAGAAAACTTCCCCAGGAAATACGACGCTGCTGTCTAGTGATTCAACCGCAAGAGAAATATTGTGAGATCGATTTTCATTATGAGGATTAAATACCGTATGATAATGACCGATTTGCTTAATTCGAATTGTTGCAAGCAGCTCCTTATCTACACGAGGCGGAACAGGAAGCGTCGGGACTTCTAATGTTGACGTACCGCTGTTAAAAAAATAAGTATAAAATTTCTCTGCAAAATTTTTATGATATAGTTTGACCCCCGCTTGTTCAGGAACAATTTGTCCGCTTTTATCAATGCGGGCATTTATGGGCTCTCTATATGTTTTTTTATCCAATTCTTTAAGAAGAAGATTGTATCGATCATGATCAACCATAGGTACAGGAAGAAGAGGCACTGTCACTTTGTCCCGTTCAACCCGATAAATTGGTTTACCGTCATGAGTAATAGATAGGTGATCCTGTGCAGAAAGAGGTTGAATAAGCATTAAAAGTCCAATCATCCAAGTGAAATTCATATCATATACCTCGCTTTCACCTGTTAGTATGAATAAAATGAACTGTTTAATGTATAGGATTCGTAAGCTCTTTTCAGTATTATTTTCCATGAGCTGAGCGTGTAAAAATTTCTATTTATAATTGTATGCGTACCTTCGCATATTACATAGAGAAACTACAAGGTAATGAGGGTAGACAATGACAAAATTAATGATTTTAGTCTTTATGCTTATTAGTTTTTCTGTACATCCCCAAAAGATGAAAGCAGAAGAAAACCTTACGTACTTTCCGGTGAGTGACACAGGAAAAGTATTGAAGTGGAAACGTGTAGAAAACTTACTGCCGAAGGGTAAAAAATTTAAAGTTATCGATGTAGAAACCGGTTTTTACTTTTATGTACAGCGAAGAGCCGGTTCACATCATGCGGATGTTCAGCCCCTTACACGTCAAGATACGAAAGTGATGAAGCATTTATATAATGGAAAATGGAGCTGGAACCGAAGAGCTGTTCTCATTCCGTCTAAAGGCCAAATGCTTGCAGCTTCCATGAATGGAATGCCTCATGGAGCCGGTGCCCTTGACAATGGGTTCCCCGGCCATTTTTGCATTCATTTTGCAGGAAGTACGACCCACAAGTCTCAAAATGTGGATCCAGGTCATCAGTTAATGGTGTTAAAAGCAGGGGGAAAGCTCGATGAATACGCATTAAAAGCTGAACCGCGAGAAGTCGTAAATATGTTTTTAACAGGATTAAAGCAAGATGACGATGCCTTGATGCAGCCGGTTTTGCGTGTGAAGCAAGATCAGAAGTTATGGGCAAAACTGCATAGTATCTCTACCATTTATTATAAAACGGACTTATTTCATGCAAAAAGATATAAAACAAAAGAGAAAATCGCCGTAGATTGTCTTATTTATTACGAAGGCAAAGGGGCTCAAAAGACAACAATGGTCTTTACTTTAAAAAGAAATCCCTTAACAAACGGGTGGGAAATTTCTTCTCTGAGATTGTAAAGCCTGATTATTTCTTAAAAAACACATCTGACAGAAAGCAGATGTGTTTTTTAGTATTTGTTTAGCTCTTTAGCCGTTCGCGATATTATAGTGGAAAAACGCGTTTACATACGATAGAAAAGAATAAAAAAGGGTATAAGTAATAATATTACTCTTTCTGCAAATAACTCGACAGCACGAAAGGAGAGGGTATTTATTTTTTCATATTGGTTTAGTCGCTTAGTCGCTGCAGATCCTGAACGAAAAAGGCTCAATACAGCTTCTAAAGCTACAATCAGCATAATTACAGCGGTAGTGACTATGATGATTACATTAAAAGCAGCGGAAAGTTAACAAATTACCGCTGCTATTTTAGCGGGCGTAATCGGCCTGATAGGTATATTGGTTGTGAATGATGAAACAACGAAAGCAAAAAATGAAGTAGAATTTCATGGTGTAGTAAAGAAAGTGGAAGAGAAAGTAGCAAGCAATTTTACTCAGCTTGAAAAAGCTTTACGAGGAGAAAGAGGAATGTATGTGTACACGCTTGAAGATATTAGACAAAAGGTCGAACAATCTTTGGATTATTTTGATACCGTCCGTTCAATAAAGAAACTTACAGCATCTGCAGCTGCTACATAACATTTATTACGTATGGAAAATTAACCAATCGGTTGTTCACTTGGCCAAAGAGCTAGGAGCAGAAGAAATAAGTAATGAAGACTAAAAACCAGCGAAATATTCGCTGGTTTTTAGTCTGATGAATAAGGAGACGTATCTCTTCTAATCGTTCTCCACGTGGTTTTAAGGCCGGCATAGCTGCCAATTGCGGCGTAGCCATAGAAATATCCCATAAACAATCCTGCAATTATATGATGAGGGTGACTAATAAGTACTGAAAAAAGCACGCCAACAGCTAAAGCAATAGTCGGGACATATTGCTTTTTAGGATGGAAAAGCCATTTGACCAACTGGGTGACGATTAACACAATTGGAACACCAATAACAGCGTCCCAAAAATTTGTATGAATTGTCGGGAAATCCATATTCAAGCACCTCGTTAAATGTGTTAGATGTAAGGTTTATCTATGTTGTTTACCTTAGGACACCTCAATTAGTTATGAGGGGATCCAGGTGGATAATAATAAGGTGGAATTTTAAGCCATCCTTTTTGCTGCATTAAACTTTTCACTTTTGATCCCAATATCACCTTTTTAGTGTGGAACTTCAACCACATTAATCCAATATTGGTTCTAATAGATTGTCCCATATTAGTGCTGCACATTACGATATTAGAGGCAATTTTTACAGATATTAAGTTAGCGATCTCAGAATCCGTGGCTTTTGCTCCTAATGGAATACTGTTAGGGTTGGATTTCGGCTTGGTAGCCGGTATTTCAGGAAGTGGAATTCCTTCTTTAATCATTAATTTTTTAGTGTATCAATCTGAGATTCAGCCAAGGTTTTTGAGTCTTGAGTAAGCTTAAGTAGTTGTGGTATTAAGACAAGTTTCTAAAGCTGATATTTCTTCTGCTAAAGCAGTGAAATACAACCAACATCCCATAGCCTCACCAATATGTGGACGAGTGGCGAATCATCTGTAGAAGAGTTCTTTATATAATCAAGTAGTGTCACAATGACATTAATCATAATATTTCACTCTTTATATATAGTTTATGCATCTTCATTATTACCCTCAGTAGAAAATGATAAACAAAACTAAAGTACTGTTACTTATAGAATTCGTTATTATGAGTAAAAGGGAAAGTATCTGATGAGCAATTTATAATAGTGATCGTACATTTACTGTCACCACATCTGAGTTATAAAATTCGTTGAAATTCGTGATAAATATGCTGGTGCTAGAAAATGAAATAAAGATAAAAAAATCTCCTTGCTCATGAAGGAGATTTTTTTATCTCAAATATTATATATTTTTTCTTCGATGCTCTCTCCATAAAAAAGTTAGTTCTTCTGACCAATATTTATAATCAAATACTGCGATATTTTTGCTAGGCATAAACACATTTAACAGCCAATTAACCCTCAATCTATCTCTGACGCCTATCGTTTTATCATTTTTACAGCAGCCTTCATCACAAGGTCTATCGTGTATCTTATAAGGAATATTTTTAACAACTAACCCATTTTTTATATGTTTTGTGTACTCAGTTCCTATAATCAATTTATCACTCCTCGCACTAACTCTTATCTTCATAATCATATGTACGGATGCCTTCTTTAATCATACCCATTTCATTTTTTAATTGGTCATAAACAAATTAAAACACCATATAAAAAAGGCAGCCAATAAAAGTTGACTACTCATCTCTGCAATATAAATGAGAATAGGGAAAGTATTTCCCAATGAAAAGATAAGTGGGACAGAAGACAAAAATAAAAAAGCCCTGTTGTAGGGCTTTTAGGTCAAGCAACTTTTGATGCAACAACAATTACTTTACCGTGATCCAGTTCTTCTTCATAACGCTCAGCTTCCGGCTGCGATAATCCTAATGAACGCATTTTGGCACGAAGTTCGTCTCCTCTAGAACGAAATACATTCGCAATCGCATCAAAAACACCTTGTTCAGAAAGGCCGATATTGTTTGTATTTGTTGCAGCTGTTAAATCCTCAGAGCGATCTTGATGGTGTGCAAGTAAATAAACTTCGTCTTTTGTAAATCCTTCACGTAAAAATTGTTCGATTGTATCTTTTGCCTGTACGCCATTTTCAACTACTTTTACATTTACCATTTCAAAAAACCTCCTTATATGATAGACAACTTTCTAGAATACGCTTAGTAATGAAGAGAAATTTAATTAACTTATCCTCTTGCTTTGTGTATACACGACATTTCAATTATTAAAACCTATTTCTATAAAATCAGGTTAAAAAATCTAATATACAAGGGAGATAAAAAACCTCTGTCATTTGTGAGGAGCGCCTGGCAAATAATAAGCAGGAGGGTACTTTAGCTCGTCTTTTTCTTGCATCAATTTTTTGATTGTTACTCCAACCAATACTTTTTCGGTATGAAATTTAAGCCACATCGTTCTAAGATCTCCGTGGATAGCTTGGCTAATGTTTGTACTGCACATCACAATATTCGAAGCTGCTTTTACTGAAATTAAATGCAAAATATCCCTCTTGGTTGCTTTTGCACCAAGAGGGATATCTAAAGATATATCGCAACAAGTGTGGTCATAATCGTAGCAAATATTTCTTCCTATGATAGTAGGGTGTGAGAGAAATATCATTACGAAGATCCTTGTACAGATGATGTTTTGTATGAAAATGAAAATTCTGCGCTTATTTTCTTGATTTTTTTATCCTTCAAAGTATAGTATGAATTCCAAAAAAGCCTGGGCCTTAACTAGTTAAGGCCCAGGCTTTTTGCATACATAAAAATAGAGAAGTTTAAGATGAAAGACGTTCTTTTTGTTTTTCATAAACAGAAGTAGACTCGTTCCATGTATAGCGACCATCTTGCAATTGAATGGTTGCGCTGAACGGACATTCTATTGACGTTTCTGTATCATTTAAACTGCTTTCAAGTAAACTTTTTTTGAAGCGAAGCAAATCTTCTTTTGAAGCAACTCGAAAAACCATTTCTAACATAAGATCATCATCCGCTGCATTGTGTAATTGACTGATACTTTTGCGGAATTCTTTATTATATTGAAGCATAATTTTAATATCTGCTACGCAAGCAACACCAAACACATCTTTTACAACAGACTCAACCGTTAACTGCGTTGTCGAAGCATATGTTGAAATATTACGCTGGGGATTTTCTAAATAATAAATGGTTTCTACAGGATGTCTCGTGATAAGCACCTCTTTCCTACTCTTAAGTATACAGGAAAAAAGAATGAAATGGGAAAAGATTTTTAGGGAAGGGAGCCCTTACATGTATATAGGGTGTTTGTAATAGGAAAAAGGGTTATAAATTGAGGACCCTTCGCTTACTATTTTTGATATTCGAGTACAGTTATCTTGCAATATTCTTAAATCAACGAATTCTGTGCAACTTCCTCTAAGATTTGATAAAATAAAACCCTACGTCTCAATTCCTTCTATTGGATTCCTCAACTACTATTTCTACTTATTTTTAAAGGAGGACGCTATTTTGCAATTTGAACAAGCATTAACACATTTACAGTCCTATTTTGGCTATGATTCATTTCGAAAAGGGCAGGAAGAGTCGATTCGTTATGTTTTAGAAGGGCACAATACCGCTTGTATTATGCCAACGGGAGGGGGGAAATCGCTTTGTTATCAGATTCCTTCATTATTATTAGAAGGAACAACATTGGTTATTTCTCCTTTAATATCATTGATGAAAGACCAAGTGGACACCTTAAACGCAGTCGGTATTCCAGCCACATATATTAACAGCTCGCTGACGCACACGGAGGTACAGCAGCGCTTAGAAGAAGTAGCACTTGGCGAATATAAGTTACTTTATGTAGCGCCGGAACGACTGGAGTCTCCACAATTTTCAGAGCAGCTTCAAATGCTTCCTATCCCGCTTGTAGCGGTAGATGAAGCGCACTGTATTTCACAGTGGGGGCATGACTTTAGACCAAGTTATTTGCGCATCAGTGAACTAATTAGCAAGCTGTCTAACGCTCCGATTGTGATGGGGCTGACGGCTACGGCGACGCCTCAAGTACGTGAAGATATTTGCCGAGCTCTTCATATTGATGAAGAGTATACGGTGATGACTGGGTTTGAACGTGAAAATTTATCGTTCGCTGTTATAAAAGGTCAGGATCGAATCAGTTACATCGATCAATATATTCGTAAAAATGACCAAGAAGCAGGCATCATTTATGCCGCTACGCGTAAAGATGTTGAAGAACTTCATGCTAGGTTGCAAAAGTCAGGAATTAACGTATCAAAATACCATGCTGGTATGAGCACAAACAGCCGTGATGAAGAGCAGAACCGCTTTCTTCAAGATGATGTTCAAGTGATGGTCGCTACTTCTGCTTTTGGAATGGGGATTGATAAATCAAATATTCGATTTGTTCTTCATTATCAGCTTCCAAAAAATATGGAAAGTTATTATCAAGAAGCAGGACGTGCTGGTCGTGACGGACTTCCAAGTGAGTGTATTGTGCTTTATTCTCCTCAAGATATCCGCGTGCAGCGCTTTTTGATTGAACAGTCAACCTCGAATCCTAAAAAGCAGATTCAAGACCTTGAAAAGCTGCAAAATATGGTGAACTACTGTCATACAGAAGGCTGCTTGCAAGCATATATTCTTCATTATTTTGGAGAAAACGAAGCGCATGAGTGCGGTCGCTGCAGCAACTGTACGGATGAGCGCGTGGAAATAGACGTAACGGTCGATACGCAAAAAGTATTGTCTTGTATGATTCGAATGGGCGAACGTTTCGGTAAAATGATGATTGCTCAAGTATTAACGGGTTCTCGAAATAAAAAAGTAGTTGATTTTGGTTTTGATAAACTGAAAACATACGGCGTCATGAGCGATCGGTCGGCTAAAGAAGTGAGCGATTTTATTGAGTATTTGATTTCAGAACAGTTTATTTTAGTAGGACAAGGTTCATTTCCTACCTTATCAGTAGCCGCTAAAGGAAAAGGTGTTCTTCTTGGCGCGGAAAAAGTGATGAGAAAAGAACAAATGGAGGTGAAGCAAATCGTCCAAGATGATGAGCTGTTTGCTCATTTGCGTTCCGTTCGAAAGCAGTTAGCAGACGAAGCAGGCGTGCCTCCTTTTGTCATTTTCTCAGACGACACTCTTCATGATATGTGTGCAAAACTTCCGGTGACGCTTGAGCAGTTCGCCACTGTAAAAGGAGTCGGAGAGCAAAAACAAGAGCGGTACGGAGAACGATTCATATCCGAAATCAAACAGTTTTGTGAAGAACACCCAGATCGAAAGCGAGAAGTGTCAGCTCCTGCTCCGAAAAAAGCAAGAGCTTCATCTAAAGAAGGATCTCATTTGGTATCGTATGAGCTATTTCAGCAAGGGAAATCATTAGATGAAATTGCCGCAGAACGTGAATTGAGCCGCATTACAATTGAAAACCATTTGTTTAAATGCGCAGAAGAAGAAAAAGAAATCGACTGGTCACCTTTTCTTTCTGGTGAAGAAGAACAGCTTATTTTACAAGCTGCTTCGTCAGTAGGTCATGAAAAGTTAAAGCCAATAAAAGAAGAGTTACCTGAAAATATCACTTATTTTATGATTAAAATAGCGTTATTTAAACAAAAAATGAAACAGCTATCTTAAACAAAAAGCTCCTATTAAAGGAGCTTTTTGTGTTGAGTAAGCAGGTTTACTGATAAAATAAAAGATATAAATGTTAGAAAAATCAAATTTAAAAAAGGAGGACTGAATAGAGATGATTGAACGAGAGCTTGAAGCTATTTTGCATGCTTCTCACGATAATATTGTTATCACCGATGAAAAAGGACTTGTTTTACGAGCAAGTCAAAACTGCCGTGATATATATGGGCGTGACGTGTCAGAGTTGGTCGGACAAAGCGTCTACGACTTGCAAAAACGCGGGATATTTTCACCTTCCGTTACGATTGAAGTGTTAAAGAAAAAGAAAGAAATACAGCTAATGCAAAAAACAGAAACGGGAAAAGTTGTAATGGCAACCGGTATTCCCGTTTACGATGAAAATCATTGCATGAAAAGAGTAATTAGCTTTTCACATGATTTAACAGAGCTTCAGCGCTTAAAAGAAGATTATCAGCAGCTCGAAGTTAAAATGAAAACATATCAGCTAGAAATGGAAGGGCTTCGTGAACAGCAGTCGAATGAGATGATCATACGAAGTCAAGCTATGAAAAAGGTATGGTCCATTATTAATCGCGTTGCAGACAGTGATGCAACAGTTGTTTTATTAGGTGAATCGGGTGTTGGTAAAACGGCTTTTGCTCGTGCTTTACATTATGGAAGTGAACGAAAAGAAGAGCCGTTTATTGAAATCAACTGCGGGGCCATTCCATCTAGTTTGTTTGAATCTGAAATGTTTGGCTACGAAGCAGGATCTTTTACAGGTGCAAGTACAAAAGGAAAGATAGGAAAGTTTGAATTAGCTCATAACGGCACGCTTTTTTTAGATGAAATAGGAGAACTGCCTCTTGATATGCAAGTGAAGCTGTTAAAGGTGCTGCAAGAAAAAACAGTGACCAAAATTGGCAGTGAACGTGCCAAACACGTAAACTTCAGGCTGATTGTAGCAACAAATCAGCCGCTTGAGAAAATGGTCAGAAAAGGAACGTTTCGCGAAGATTTATTTTATCGTTTACACGTTATTCCAATTATAGTTCCTCCACTTCGTGAGCGAAAAGAAGACATCACGGCACTGCTTTATCATGTGTTACATAAACAAAATAAAAAATATAACATGAAGAAATTTTTTCATACAGAAGCATTAAATCAATTGGTTGAATATCAATGGCCCGGAAATGTACGCGAGCTTGAAAATACGATTGAACGCCTTGTGTTAACAACGGATGAAAACAGCATTTCTCCTCAAGACCTGCCTTTTTATTCAGAAAATATCAAAAATGAGAAAGAAGAATGGGAGTCTCTTGACACGTTAACCTCTCAGGGAATGACGCTTCAGCAAGCACTTGCAGAAGTGGAGAAAAATTGGCTGATTCGCGCTTATCGCCAGTGTCAAACAACGTATGAAATGGCAAATGCATTAGGGATTAGCCAGCCTACGGTTGTAAGGCGTTTACGAAAGTACAATATTAAATAATGAGATTTTAATTCAAAATGAATTAATTGATTCAATTATGAATCAATTTTCTTATTTTGATTCTATTATGAATTAAAAACAGTACATAATTGCACGAAATAGGGCGATGAAAATTGGCATGCATTTTGCATTAATAACAAGTATCTAAACAAAAAGCGTCAGATATTTAAAAGGAGAATATGGCGCTAATGAATGAAACCCATTAGGAGGAATAAATCATGCCAAAATATCAGCCGAAAAATTCATTTGAATCTCCGCGTTTTTGCGGACCTCGAACATTTATGAGACTTCCGTATGTAGAACAAGTAAATTCTGAGATGGATTTTATTGTGACGGGTATTCCATTTGATTCAGGACAATCTTTTCGAACAGGAGCACGTTTTGGTCCGGAAGCTATTCGAGATTTCTCCATTTTGCTTCGTCCGTATAACCCAGAACAAAAGATTAATATTTTTGATTACATTTCAGGCGTGGACTACGGTGATTTGGCAGTGGTTCCTGGGTACATTTTAGAAACATATAAAAAAATTGAAGAAGGGCTAACGCCGGTTGTGAATGAAGGAATTATTCCTATTTCACTAGGCGGTGATCATTCGATGACGCTCGGTGAACTTCGTGCCATCGCGAAAAAGCACGGACCGGTAGCGCTTTTACAGTTTGATGCTCATTCTGATACGTGGGATAGTTATTTTGAACAAAAATATAATCACGGCACGGTATTCAGACGAGCAATTGAAGAAGGGTTAATCGATGTGTCGCGTTCCATTCAAATCGGTATGCGAGGCGGTCTATATGGCATTGAAGATTTAGAAGATGCAAAGAAATTAGGCTTAGCTCTGTATACGACAAATGAATACAAAAAACTGGGCGTTGAAAGAATGCTAGATATTATTCATGAGCGTGTAGGTAAAGGGCCTGTGTTTCTGTCTTTTGACATTGACTTTTTAGATCCAGTTTACGCACCGGGAACAGGAACACCTGAAGTATCAGGTGCAAGTATTGAGGATGCACTTCAATTCGTTCGAGGATTAACAAATATTGATTTTGTCGGCTTTGATTTAGTAGAAGTACTGCCTGCTTATGACCATGGCCAAATTACAGCAGCGGCGGCAGCTAATATTGTCTATGAATTTATCACGCTTATTGCGTTAAGAAAAAAAGCAAAAGAAGAAGAAGCGCTGTTAATGAAAGCACACGACTGAATATAAACAAGACGGTAAAAGTGGGAAGGTAATATTATCTTCCCACTTTTATATAAGAGCTCTCTATAAGGAGTGTTTTACTATGAAAGGGCAAGCAAATGTAAAAATAGATAAGAAACAAGGAAAAACATTTAAAAGAGAAATTATCAACCCAGCGACCAATCAGGTAATAGCAGAAGTTTTTGATTCGTCGCTTCAACAAGTAGAAGAAGCAGTAGATAAAGCAAAACGAGCTTTTGAGCACAGTGAATGGAAGAAAAATAAATCATTGCGTATCCGGGTGCTTACGAAACTCGCAAACTTATTAGAAAAAGAAGCGAGTATATTTGCCGAAACAGAAACGTTAAATACAGGCAAACCGATAAGAGAAGCGCAGTTGGATACCGAAGATACGATTAATTGTTTAAGATATTACGCAAATTTAATAGAAGAAAATCAGCCGTGGACAAAGGACATGTTCGACGATACAAACAGTAAAATCATTCAAGAACCTATTGGGATATGCGCGCTAATCGTTCCTTGGAATTTTCCTTTGCTGCTTGGCATGTGGAAGCTGGCTCCTGCATTAGCAGCCGGAAATACGGTGGTGTTTAAGCCGTCAGAATTAACGCCACTTTCTTTTTTAAAGTTAGCTTCATTATGTAAAAAAGCTGGTATACCAGAAGGGGTGTTTAATTTACTTACAGGAGACAGTGAAGTGGGAAGTGCGCTTGTTGAACATAAAGGCGTAGCCAAAGTCTCTTTTACAGGAGGATCAGAAACAGGCAAACGTATTTACCAGCAGTGCGCAAAAGAGATGAAAAGAGTTTCGCTTGAACTGGGAGGGAAATCTCCGCTTCTTATTTTTGAAGACAGTGAAATTGATATTGCAGTAGACTGGACAACGTTTGGCTCGTTTTTTAACCAAGGGCAAGTGTGTGTAGCTTCGTCGCGTATACTCGTACATCAATCTATTTATAAGCCGTTTCTTTCTGCTCTTACAGAGGCCGTTGCTGCTATAAAAATTGGTAATCCCTTAAAGGAAGAAACGGAGATGGGTCCGGTTATTAGCAAGGAGCATCTGAATAAAATACGGAATTTTATCAAGCTAGGTCAAGAAGAAGGCGCGAATTTATTAACAGGAGGAACGTTAATCGACTGCGAAGGTGGAAACTATATAACGCCGGCTGTGCTCGTTGATGTGAAGCAGCATATGAAAGTCGTACAAGAAGAAATATTCGGTCCAGTCATTACGGTTCAATCTTTTTCAAGTGAAGAAGAAGCTATAGCACTTGCCAATGGCACTAGATTTGGTTTAGCAGCAGGAATTTTAACGAATGATGTAGCGAAAGCAGAGCGAGTGGCTGAACATCTTCAAGCGGGAACGGTTTGGATCAACGGCTATCATACACCTCATATTGAGACTGCGTGGGGTGGTTTCAAAGAAAGCGGTATTGGCCGAGAGTTAGGCCCATCCGGCTTAGCTGCTTTTACCGAAACAAAACATGTGAATACAAATGCCAAGTTAGCTCGAGCCAATTGGTATCAATAAAAGTGAAAGGTGGAAAAGGGATGACAACAAAAAGTGGCCTTGCCCATGATAATGTGCAGCCGATTGCAGCAGATAAAAGAAGTATGGGCTTCTTCTCTACATTTTCGATGTGGATAGGAGCTAACGTGGTAGTAACGACCGTTTTTACGGGAATGCTGTTTGTACCCGATATGACATTTTTAAAGGCATTATTTATTATTGTGCTTGGCTCTTTAGTTGGTGCCATACCACTCGTGCTAATGGGGAATATCGGAACTCGAACCGGTCTTCCAACTATGGTTTTGATGAGACCTGCCTTTGGACAAAGAGGAGCTATGCTTCCTGCTGCTGTTAATCTTATTACATTAATAGGCTGGGCTTGGATTCAAGCCTACATGGCTGGGCTAAGTTTAAATCATGCCATTACCTTTTTGACCGGTTACAGCAACGTCAATCTATTTACAATCCTTACTCAAGTGTTGGTAGTAGCTATTTCTATATACGGACATAAAGGCATTGAAGCAACGGAAAAATTAGTAGCTACGCTTATGGTCATTTTAGCAACCGTTGTATTTAGCTATTTGTTTATCGAATTTGATGCAGCAAAATTAATTCAAATGAAAGCAAGCGAAAATCCTGGCATTACAGGAATGTTAGCTTTTGATATTGTAGTAGCTACAGCTTTTACGTGGATTCCCATTGTTTGTGATTATAACCGAAACTGTAAATCTGAAAAAACGGGAATTGCGGGAACTTATTTAGGGTATAACGTCGCGACTTTAATTGCGATGGGGTTAGGCGCAACGGTTTCCGGTTTTTCGATTCTCGGAAATATGACGCAAACGTATGACCCAGTAAATTTAATTGGAGCATATAGCCCGCTGTTAGGATTAGTAGCAGCCATCGTGATTTTTTTATCGGTACTGTCCACGAACGTAATGGTATTGTATAGCGCGACGATGTCTTATTTGTCTATTTTTCCAAAGCAGCGGTTCTGGATACCGGCCCTAACGATGGGAGTTGTCACAGTCCTGGGCTCTTTATTAAAAGAGTGGTTAATGACAAATTTTCAAAGCTTCTTGCTTATGATTGGCGTATTATTTATTCCCATTATTGCGATTGTTCTTGTTGATTATTATCTCATTCGCCGAAAGCACTACGATGTTTCGGCCATTTTAGAAAAACAAAATAAAATGTACTGGTATACAAAAGGATTTAACCTTCATGTGTATGTGTCTTACATAGTGGGTGCTGTATTTGCCTACTATTTCACCTATGTTTACCCGATAGCCACAGGTGCAACGATTGCAGCTTTTTTATTTACAGGTGTTTTACATGTATTGTTAACCAAACTTTCGCAGCTCTCGATCTCTTATTCAAAGGGAGCCGACAGAAATGCTTGATATGCGCTTGAAATAGATCGAATTATCTGAAAACAATATCATCAAAAGGCTCCTATTTATAGGAGCTTTTTGTGTTGATAAAGGAGGGTTTTACTATAACAAGACAAGCAGATGTAGAAATAAATGAAAAAGAAGTAAAAGCAGAGAGAAGAAAGGTTCTTAATCCAGCGATCCATAAAGTAATTACATGCATTTGATTCTGTCAGGGTTCTTTCCTATAATAAATGTAGGAAAACTTTCCAAAGGAGAATTTTATGCTCGAATTAAAGGCTATTCAAAGCAGGGCCATAGAAAAAACTAAGCATACATTACTACAGGATATAAAGAGCGTACTAGGTGAACAAGCTGAATGTCCGGATTTAGAGACTTATTTAACAGATAGGCACTCTTTTATTAAAAAAGCCTGGGGGGCTACGTGGGGAAAGTTAGTTGTTTCTTCTGTATCTAAGAAAAACAGAAAGTTGTATTTAACAGAGAGAGGCTTTGAGATAAAAGGGTATAAACCTCAAGCTATAGATAAGTTATTTGCTAAAGAAACTAGAAAAGGTATAGAGTTTGATGCTTTTTCTTGGTTAGAAAAGCAATATGGAAATGGCAATAGAGCTGACTGGCTATCACTATACGAACAGGCAAGAGCGGAATTTGCTAAAAAAGAAGAAGAAAGAAAAGAAAAAGAAAGGCAGCAAAGTATTAACGATAGAAAAGCCAGATACCAATTACGGTTAAATTTAGAATCAGCTCCTATTTTGGAATCAAATAAAGAGCTGTATTACCTACATATAAGAGAACAGTTTTCATATCAACTGTCAAAAGACATTAAAACAAACTCAAAGTATATTGAAAACTATGCGCCGCATACTGAGCTTGAAGATGAATTAATAGCAAACGGTGATTTAACACGCTATGATTATGAAACGGTTAATGACTTTTTTCAAGAACTTACCGGTAACGTAAGCTCAGAATTAGACAGATATTCAACGATTATATTGTTTGAAACATATGAAGATGTATACGAGGTATTTATTACAGATAAGATTTATGAAATCATTCCAAATATGATTATGAATGACCTTCCTATTCCATTTAAAGAAGAATATAAATCCTATACAAATGCTTCGGTAACACGGATGGATATTATAAAAGCACTTAGAAGCGATTTATCTGATTTGGTCTATGAATATAAAAAAATGCTCGTAGAAGAAAAGCTATCGGATGTACTAGAAGTTTCAGATCACGATTTAACAATGGAAGAACATAAAGAGCGATATAAACAGCAGCTGGAAGAAAGACGATTACTACAAGAACGTGAGCTTGAAGAAAAGAAAAAGATTATTGAGGAAGAACAAAGACAATTAAATTATATTTTTGGTGCAGAATACGAGATGGACCCAAGAAAAGAAACGGAATACATCCTTCATCTCGGTGATACAAACACAGGAAAAACGTATACCGCATTAAAGTCATTAAAAAAAGCTGCTTCCGGTAATTATTTAGCACCACTTCGCCTGCTAGCTTTAGAAGTTTTTGAAAAGCTAAACAGAGACGGAGTTGCTTGTTCGCTAAAAACAGGTGAAGAAGAAAAGATGGTTGAAGGCGCTCAGCATACGGCCGGTACCGTAGAGATGTTTAGCGAATTAGAACATGGCGATGTAACAGTAATTGATGAAGCACAGATGATTCAAGACAGAGACCGAGGGTTTTCATGGTATAAAGCCATTACCCGAGCCAATGCCAAACAAGTTCATGTGATCGGGAGTTTAAGCATTCGAAGTATGTTAGAAGAGATGCTAGACGGTGTTATCTCAGAAATTCATGAATACGAAAGAGATATACCTTTAAAAGTAGATCTGCGAAAATTTAAAATTGAACAAGTGAAACCCGCAGATGCTTTAATTGTTTTCTCACGTAAAAAAGTACTGCAGACAGCGGCTAAGCTAGAAAAAGATGGTCATAAAGTTAGCGTGATCTACGGAAGTATGCCGCCTGAAACGAGAAGAAAACAAATTGAGCAGTTCATCAATAGAGAAACAAATGTCATTGTGTCTACGGATGCAATTGGAATGGGATTAAATCTTCCAATTAGACGAATTGTCCTTTTAGAAAACATGAAATTTGACGGGCAAAAGAGGAGATTATTGACTTCTCAAGAGCTAAAGCAGATTGCAGGTCGTGCTGGAAGGAAGGGTCTCTATAATGTGGGAGAAGTTGCATTCGCTAAAGATGCAAAGCAAATGAGAGAACTGTTATTTTCAACAGATGAGCAAATCAGTAAATTTTCAATTGCTCCTACTTCAGATATGCTCAAAAGATTTAAAGAATACCATCATGACCTCGGAACGTTCTTTGACATGTGGGCTAAATTTAAAAATCCAAAAGGTACACAAAAATCAAATTTGGCACAAGAACGGGAGCTTTATGATGAAGTGAAAGACACGCTAGTTGAGGCGAAAATGCCAATTGTTGATTTATATGGTTACTTGCAGCTGCCGTTTTCAGCAAAAGAAAGCCTTTTGAAAAAACAGTGGGTTGCTAGCATGAATGCGATTGTTAACAGGGAAGAATTACCTGAACCAAGGATGGTAGAGAGTTCATTAGAAAACTTAGAGCTGTCTTATAAGGCTATTGGTCTGCATCTTTTATTTTTATATCGAATGGATAGAAGACCAGAAGCTATTTACTGGGAGCGTGTCCGAGAAGAACTTACAAACAAAATACATGATGTATTAAAGAAAGATATGAAAAAATTTAAAAGAACGTGCAGTGCGTGTTCAAAAGAACTTCCTTGGAATCATGAGCATGCTATATGCGATTCGTGTTTTCATAAAAGATTTCGCAGAAGATATGGAGACGACTACGATTTTAATTAATAAGGTGTAGTGATAAAAAGAGGCTGGGACAAACGTATTTTAGTTGAAGGAAGATCCGAACGATGAATCGTTCGGATTTTTTCATGGTGATGGTGAACGTAGGTTTCATGTATGTAGTTGCTTCTAGCTGTGGATTGGAGGACAAGGTGAAGACTCCTGCGGAAAGCGAAATCTTGCACGGAAATCGACAGCGATGTACCAAGCAGTCCAGCTCATGTATCCCATTTGATCGTCTTTCGATTGGATTGATGTAGTTATGTCTCAATCTTATTTTTTGTATAAGCTTTTAATCTTTTTGCTATTAAATTTCTGCATGAAAGCAGATTTTTGTAGAAAAAAGTCGGAAATGTATAAGCGGTCATCTTGTAAAAAGAGCAATAAATTATTATGATATAAGGTGGAACTTATATTTTAAAGGGTTCCGTGATTTTTTGTTGGGCGGACGTGTATTGTATTAGAGTAAGTTTGCTATCATTCATTATGTTAAAAGCAGCACTTTTAAATAGAGATACAGTTCGTAATAGAAGGGAAGAGGATGATGACAAGTCATAACAGAGAAAACAAAGCTGCAGTCGGGCAGTACAGTAAAGGGAAGATTTTGTGGCAATTAACGCGTCCTCATACACTAACAGCATCGTTTGTACCGGTTTTAATTGGAACAGTTCTAGCCATGTTTTATGGCCATGTGAACGTTTGGATGTTTCTTGCGATGCTTTTTTCATGTTTGTGGATTCAAATTGCGACGAACTTATTTAACGAGTACTATGATTTTAAACGTGGATTAGACACAGAAGACTCCGTAGGAATCGGAGGAGCCATCGTCAGACACGGAATGAAACCGAAAACGGTGTTAAATTTAGCGCTGATTTCTTATGGAATTGCTCTTATTTTAGGCGTATATATATGTGCAAACAGCAGCTGGTGGCTTGCTTTAGTTGGATTAGTAGGTATGGCGATTGGTTATTTGTATACAGGTGGACCGCTTCCGATTGCGTATACACCGTTTGGAGAATTATTCTCAGGTCTGTGTATGGGCGCCATGTTCGTGTTGATTTCATTTTTTATTCAAACAAATACCGTAACGTCTGAAAGTATTTTTGTATCACTTCCGATTGCGATTTTAGTAGGCGCGATTAATTTGTCTAACAACATTCGTGATATAGAAGAAGACACAAAAGGTGGACGACGTACGCTAGCTATTTTATTAGGTTCTAAAAACGCGATTAGGTTTTTAGCTGCTTTGTTTGGCATTGCGTATATTTGGACCGTTGCATTAGTGCTATTCTTCGATATTAGCCCTTGGATTTTCTTAGTGTTTCTTAGTGCACCTAAGCCAATTCAAGCCGTACAAGCATTTGTACGTGGAGAGCTTATTGCGATGAAAGCAACAGCGCAAACAAATACGTTTTTTGGATTTACCTTATCAATTGGTTTATTAATTGGTTATTTAGTAAGCTGATTGGGTGGAAAAAGCCTGTCTCTTTGGAGACAGGCTTTTTACTATGCTTGAGTTACTTTTTCTTTTACTGCGCTAATAAATGCGTTCATATTTTCTGGAGATGAAAAGCTGGCTTGAGCTTGTTTTGGTCCGCCGCCGCCTTTTCCATCGTAAAGCGGAAGCAGCTCTTTATAAAGCTCTCCGCATTTTACCTCACTGCCGCTGTGAGCAAGTAAGACTTTTTGATCACCTGAAAAAGAAAAAAGAAGCGTCGTATCAGGTGCTTGAAGCAGCTGTTTTGTCAAAGCCTGCACATCTTTTAATGTGCGATTTTCAAAGTGACGGAACAGGAATGATCCTTCTTTCTTTGCTTCTAATTCACTGGCTAAATAAGCCGCATTTTCATTCTTTAATTCTTCTAGTTGTTTTTGCAGTTCTTTTTGTTCAGTCTCCAATTTTTTAATTCTTTCTATAACTAATTCACGGCTTGTGCTGAATTTATTGCTAAGTTCTGCTACGATTTCTTGAGACTGCTGATAATCAGCTAATGCGCGCATACCGCATTTGAAAAAGAGGCGTGTATTGCCGCGCTGCTTTTCTGTTTTCGTAAGTTTAATGATGCCAAGTTCTCCAATTTGGTTCACATGTGTACCGCAGCAGGCAGAAACATCGATGCCTTCAATTTCCACGATGCGTACAATTTCGTCTTCTAGCTCGGGCACTTTGCGAAGCGCAAGAGTATGTAAGTCTTCCTTTTTCACTTCGTAAGTTTTAATGTGACGATTGCTGTAAATAGCATCATTTACAATTTTTTCAATGTGTAATAGCTGCTCAAGGGATAATTGAGGTACATTCAGGTCAATAGAGACAGCTTCGCTTCCTAAATGAAAGCTAACGGTGTGAATATCATATGTATCGATTAACAGAGCTGAAAGTAAGTGCTGTCCGCTATGCTGCTGCATATGATCAAAGCGGCGAGTCCAGTCGATTTCACACATTACGTTCGTTTGTGCAGGGAGTGTATCGACGATATGATATACTTCTCCATTTTCTTCATAAACATCTTTTACGTCAATTCCAGCAATATTACCATAGTCAGAAGGCTGTCCGCCACCTTCAGGATAAAAAGCCGTTTTCTTTAGGGTTAATGCATAGCCATTTGAAAGAGGGCGCGTCTCTATCACTTCTGTTTCCCATGTGCTTAGATAGGGATCGCTATAATAAAGTCTTTCTGTCATGTTCATCATCCTTTCTATTAAAACCATATCTAACTTTTTCTATAGTATCAGAAATATGTTTCTTCGAACATGGATAAGCTAACTTGTAACGATAAAACTAGGTGGGACATATGAAAAATACTGTTTATATTTATACGCGGGATTTAAAAAGAATTTTCACCAATTGGGCAATGATTATCATTGTGCTGACGCTTATGATTCTGCCGTCTTTTTACGCATGGTTTAATATAAAAGCATCTTGGGATCCATACGGGCGGACTGAAGGTATTGCAATTGCAGTAACGAGCGAAGATGAAGGTTCTACGATAAGAGGTCAGCACGTGAACGTGGGAAAAGATATTATTGCAACGTTAAAGAAAAATAAAACGCTTGGATGGACGTTTGTTTCAAAAGAAAAAGCTGATCACGGAGTAAAGCATGGAGACTACTATGCAAGTATTGTTATTCCAAAAGATTTTTCACAAAAGCTTGGTACAGTGCTTCAAGATCGTGTAGAAAAACCGGTCATTATTTACAAAGTGAACGAAAAAATAAACGCAGTGGCACCTAAAATTACAAGTAAAGGAGCCAGCAGCTTAACACAACAGGTTAGTGAAAAATTCGTCAAAACAGCGAATGGAGCCATTTTTTCAGTGTTTAACGAACTAGGTATCACACTGCAGCGGGATTTGCCGACCATCCAACAGGTTGAACAACGAATTTTTGAGCTTGAGAATCGTCTTCCTGAAATTAAAAAAGTCATTAATGAAGCGAACGACACCACTCAAAAAGCAGGAGCTATTGTATCAAAAGCTCAGGCTGCTCTTCCAGAAGTAGAGAGATTAACAGCTGACGGCGCACAGATGACTCAGCAGCTAAATATCTTTTTAACTAAAAGCGAACAAGTTTTAAAAACAGCTGAACCGACTATTAACGAAACGTTGCATCGTGTTCAACAACGAGCTATCCGGGTTCAAGAGTTGAAAAAACAGCTGATAGAAAAAGATATAGCACCGGCTGAAGCCAGCGCAACAGCAGAACAGCTAAAAGTGCAGTTAACAAAACAAATTGCTGATACAGGAGAGATCGTTACGCTTCTTACGGATTTAAATACATTATCTCAGCGGAACGTTCTTTCACCTGTTGTTAATGACATAAAAAGTGTAAACACACTTTTACAGCAGCAGCTGTCGGATGTAAACAGCTTGCAGCAACAAGCTGGAGATGTTCCAAATCAAAGCGCGCTTGAGAGATTCAGTTCTCGCACCGACCAAGCTGTTTCCAAATTAAATACGTTAACGAATTCGTATTCTTCTACGATTGTGCCCGCTGTTGAACAAGCCATCAAAGAAGCGAGAAATAAAACAGCAAGCGCAAACTCATTGCTTAATGAAGCCAATAAAAGCATGCCGGATGTTTCTAACATATTGTCTAAAACAGCGAGTGGCATCGTGTTAGGGCAGCAGGAGCTTGCAAAAATAGCAAAAGACTTTCCGCGAATCGAACAAAACGTACACAATATAGCGGAGAAGATACGAGAATTTCAGCGAAAAGAAAATATTGAAGATATTATTAATTTGTTAAAAAACGATGTGCAAAAAGAAAGTGACTTTTTTGCTAAACCGGTTCTTTTGAAAGAAGAAAGACTTTATCCCATTCCGAACTACGGCTCGGCTATGTCACCGTTTTACACAACGCTTTGCTTGTGGGTTGGAGCTTTACTGCTAGTTTCGATTTTAAGCGTAGAAGTATCGGATGAAGAGCGGTTCAAAAGCTATGAAGTTTATTTCGGAAGACTTTTGACTTTTTTATCTATTGCTCTTGTGCAAGCCTTTATTGTGACGATAGGCGATTTATTTTTAATCAATACGTATGTCGCAGATAAAGTGCCTTTTATCTTTTTAGGCTTGCTTTGCAGCTTCGTATTTATGACGATTGTATATACGCTCGTTGCGATATTTGGTAATGCAGGAAAAGCGATGGCGATTGTTTTACTTGTGCTTCAGCTATCCGCTGCAGGCGGTACATTTCCCATTCAAGTCGTGCCGGCTTTTTTTCAAGCAATCAATCCGTTTTTACCATTTACCTATGCAATAAGCATGATGAGAGAAGTTGTAGGTGGCATGTTAGCTGATATTGTAAGAAAAGACGTTACGGTTCTTCTTGGCATGTGGCTTGGCGTGCTGCTCATTGGCGTTTTTCTTCATAAGCCTCTTAGTAAAACGAGTGCAAAATTAACAAAAAAAGCGCGTGAAAGTAAATTAATTCATTAAAAAATCGTTTTGGGTTTCCAGATAGAATAAAATACGGTAGTGTAGATATAAAGGAGTGATAAGCATGGGTATATTAGATGGACTATTAGGAAATGCATCAGAAGCAGATATAAGAGGAACGGAAAAAGATTTACAAAACATTTTAATTGCGAATGAGCGAGTAGAACAAGCGTATAAAGTCATCCGCGATTTAATGGTGTTTACGACGAAACGCTTAATTATCGTTGATAAGCAAGGGGTAACGGGAAAGAAAACAGATTATCATTCCATTCCTTATAAGACGATTACACATTTTAGCGTAGAAACGGCTGGAACGTTCGACTTAGATGCGGAATTAAATATTTGGGTATCGGGTTCTAGTGCGCCGATTTCAAAAGAATTTCGTAAAGATAAAAGCATTTACGACGTGCAAAAAGTATTAGCATCTTATGTGTTAAATTAAAAAAGTTGAGCCATGAAAAAGTGGCTCAACTTTTTTTATGTTTGTGTAAATTGAGAAAGGATAACGGCTCCCTTCTCGCATGCAGCTGTTGAGAAATACTCAAGGTGTTGTCAGTTCACTCATTACTGAAATGCATGAAAACGATTTACATAATGAATTATACAGAATAAAAAAACCGTGATATGCTTTTTTTAGAGAAAAAAGGAAGTGAACAACTGTGAGCTATACCGTAATTGGAACATCAGCTTTTCGCAAAACAAATGTTGCGCTTTTTGCAGCAGGCTTCAACACATTTTCAATTTTATATTGTACACAGGCTATTTTACCTGAATTTTCTAGAGAATTTGGGATATCCCCAGCGTTTGCCAGCTTGTCTCTTTCGTTAACAACCATCACGCTTGCGGTTAGCATGCTTTTTTTAGGCTCTTTATCAGAAGTGTGGGGACGAAAGAAACTGATGGGCCTATCGTTAATTTTTGCGTCATTGCTATGCATCATGACAGCATTTAGCTCTACCTTTGAAACACTGCTAATCTTTCGCGTCATTCAAGGAATCGTTTTAGCAGGGTTGCCTTCTGTGGCTATGGCTTACCTTGGAGAAGAGATTGAACCAGGAAGTTTAGGAAAAGCGATGGGGATTTACATAAGCGGAAACGCCTTTGGAGGCGTAGCGGGAAGGCTTATGACAGGAGTGCTCACGGAATATTTCAACTGGTCGGTAGCACTTGATGTTGTAAGTGCAATCAGCTTATTAGCTACATTTGTTTTTTTTACGAACTTGCCTGATTCACAAAATTTTACTTCACGATCCTTTGAACTTCGTCAGCTTACCGCCTCTCTTCGCAGTCATCTTCAAGATAAAGGAATGCTCTGTCTTTATGCTATTGGTTTTGCACTGCTTGGAAGTAATGTAGCTTTATACAACTATATTGGATACGCTTTATCCGCTCCTCCCTATTCTTGGAATCATACACTTGTAAGTTTTATTTTTGTTATTTTCTTTGTTGGAGTATTAAGCTCAGTCTGGATGGGGACGCTGGCGGATCGATATGGTCGGAAGAAAGTGCTGTTATGTACGATTGCTGTTACGCTGATGGGTTCAATCATAACGCTGCATCCAGTTTTATGGATTAAAATTACCGGGCTATTGCTGCTTACCTTCGGCTTTTTCGGAAGTCACTCCATCGCAAGCAGCTGGGTGGGAAGAAGAGCAACTCATGACAAAGCTCAGGCTTCGTCTTTGTATTTGTTTTTTTACTATGCAGGATCAAGCGTTGGAGGGACTGTGGCTGGATTATGCTGGAGTGCGTACGGCTGGAAAGGTGTTATTGCTCTAATTGGTGTGTTTCTTACAACAGCCCTTTTCTTAGCTGTTCGTTTGTCAAAAATGCCGGCTCAGCAGACGCGCTTTCACTAATAAAGAACGTAAAGGTATGTATGGCTATTGAGTAAAAAAAGACTTTCCACGCTGAGTGGAAAGTCTTTTTTTAGTTTAAAAGCTGAATAAAAAGCTCTGCTACTTTCTTATGTGCACTGTTAGCAGGATAAATATAAGAAAAACGGCGCTTAAAAGGAGCGGTGTTAACATTGAGAATTGATAGGTGCTTTTGTTCTACATCCTCTTTAATGGCGCAAAGCGATAGCACAGACAGTCCTAAATTATGAACGATGGCTTCTTTAATTCCTTGATTGCTGCTGATCGTTAGCATGCTTTTCATTTTTAAACCGTTAGACATTAAAACGTGATCTAAATATTCTCTTGTTCCAGAACCTTTTTCACGTGCTACCCACCGCTGATTTTGTAAATCATCAATTTCTACTTTTGTAAGCTGAGCCAAAGGGTGATCGACTGAGGCAACGATGGCAAGTTCATCGTCCATAAAGGACTGAATATGTAAATCTGACTCTTCTGTGTGACCTTCAATAAGCCCTACGTCTACTTTAAAATGACGAACAAGCTGAGCAATTTCTTTTGTGTTACCAATAGTCACTTCCACATCAATATCAGGGTATTGTTCACGAAGTTTTGCTAAAAAGGAAGGAAGAATATATTCTCCAATCGTAAAACTGGCGCCAATCGTTAGCATTCCTTTTACACGATGATGATGTTCATAGATATCTCGTTTTGTATGCTCATATATTTGAATCATTTGTTTAGCACGATCGTATAAAATTTCGCCGCTGGGTGTGATTTTTAACATTTTAGGTGAACGCAAGAATAGGGAAGTTTGAAATTCTTTTTCGAGATTTTTGATGTGTACGCTTACGCTTGGCTGTGAAATCATCAATTTTTCCGCAGCTTTTGTAAAGCTTTGCTCTTCTACAACAGAAACAAATGTCTTTAACGCATCATAGTACATAGAGTATGGCTCCTTTTATATTAAAAAAATTAATTGTAAACATTATAAAACATTACTATTGTAATAACTAGAGGCACTTGGTTAAGAAAAGTAAAACAGGGTGATGACTTAAAGGGGTCTTGTATCATCGACGTGTTTATAAGGAAGGCGGCGAACGCAACTCGGTTACAGGTGATTGGGTTATTGTCGCTTTATCTATAAAGCTACTAAACACTTTTTTGTCATCTATTTGTAACAAAAGTAAAAATATAATATTAACTGTAATATGATGAGTAATACAGTTGATACACTTAGTACACACATCATGATTTTTGGTGAATGAAGGGAGGCAGACTATGTTTGATTTAGATATTCGTAGTCGCAAGCCGATATACGAGCAATTAGTAGATAAATTGAAAGAGCTTATTATTCATGAAGTCTTTAAGGCCGATCAAAAGCTTCCATCTGTTCGGCTGCTAGCAAAAGAATTAACGATTAATCCAAATACAATTCAAAAAGCGTATCGTGAACTGGAACATCAGAACTATATTTATTAAGTTTCAGGAAAAGGAAGTTTCGTAACGCCTCAAGTTGATACACTAAATAACGAGAAGGTGAAAAAGATGAAAGAAGAACTAGTAAAACTGTTGGCAGAAGCTATGTATTTAGGGATGGATAAAGATGAAATTCTATCACTTATTTCACAGGCTGAAAAAGCAGTAAAAGGAGGAAGCGATAGTGATTGAACTGAAGGCGATAAAAAAGAGTTTGAAGAAATGGAAGCTCTGAGAGACGTCACGCATTCTATAAAAAAAGGATCTATTTACGGACTGCTTGGCTCTAACGGGGCAGGGAAAACAACGCTATTAAAAGTCATTGCAGGTATTTACAAGCAAGATCACGGGAAGGTCGCAATAGACGGTGAGGAAGTGTTTGAAAACGTTGGTTTAAAAGAACGTCTTATTTTTATGCCAGATTCTCTTTATTTCTTCCCTTAAACAACGATTAAGCAATTAGCATCTTTTTATAGAAGCGTCTATCGACTTGGAACGAAGAGCGGTTTCAAAAATTAAAAGAGGCCTTTCCAATTCAATTACATAAAAAGGTACATAGAATATCCAAGGGAATGCAGCGTCAAGTAGGTTTTTTGTTAGCGCTGTCTGCTATGCCCGATGTACTTATCTTGGATGAGCCACTCGATGGGTTAGATGCGGTAATGCGTCAAAAAATTAAAAACCTTCTTGTTCAAGTCGTGGCAGAACGGGAAATGACGATTTTAATTTCATCACATAACTTACGAGAAGTGGAAGATCTTTGTGATCATGTAGGCATTTTGCATCGTGGTCAATTATTAATTGAAAAAGAGCTGGATGATTTAAAATCAGATGTGCACAAAATTCAAGTCGCATTTGAAGGAGACGTGCCGCTAGCGCTTTACGACACGCTAGACATTTTATATCAAGAAAAACGAGGAAGCGTCTTGCTTTGTATTGTTCGAGGAAAAGAAAATCACTTAGTAAACAAAGTTCGATCGTACGAGCCTTTAATTTTTGACATCTTGCCACTTACGCTGGAAGAAATCTTTATTTATGAAATGGGGGATGTGGGTTATGCAATCGAAAACATCATCGTTTAATCGCGGCATGTTGATTCAATCCATGAGAAACGTGGGATAGATTGGACTTGTATACTTGCTAATACTGCTGTTCGCTTTACCTTTACAACTGATTTTCACTTTCACAGGAAAGGTAGAGCCTTATATAGAGAAACCAGATACGTTATTTGAGGTACTTGATGGGCTGGAATTTGTATTTATGTTTGTTATACCGGTGTTACTTGGTATTTTCCTATTTAGATATATACAAACGAAGATCGCGGCCGATTATATTCAAAGTTTACCAATTAAACGTTCTACCCTGTTTCATCAAAATATGCTCCTAGGAGCGTTGATTTTAGTTGTTCCTATTTTAATTACGAGAGTGGTTACTTTTGCCGTTAAAGGAGTTTTAACTGTTGAGAATGTTTATACAACGGAAGATGTTATAAGCTGGGTCGGGTACAGTATTCTAATTAACTTATTTGTGCTAACTGGAACTGTTTTAGCGGGAATGTTCACCGGAATGTCTGTCCTGCAAGGCATCTTTTTATACGTTCTATTTCTTCTCCCAGACGGACTCTCTTATTTAGCTATATCGAATGTAAAGTTATACTGGTACGGCTATGCGTATGATTATTATATGAGCAAAAATATTGACAGGCTTGTTCCGTTTTTACACGTAGTGCAAATGGTAGCTCATAAAAGCTTTTCTACTAGTGTATTTGTTTATATTGGACTGATTATCTTATTTTACATTATTGCTTTAATCACCTACCAAAAAAGAAGAGTAGAAGCTGCTACGTAAACCATTTCAGTTGGTTGGTTAAAACCGGTGTTCGTATACGGAGTGACGGCTTGTTCACTGATGCTGGGGGGGTTTTACTTCGGTAGCATGAAAGGTGAATTTTCATGGATGGTTGTGGGCTATATTATTGGTTCATTAATAGGCTATGTAGTTGCTCAAATCATTTTAAATAAAACGTGGCGGATCTTTACGAAATGGAAAGGGTATCTAGGCTTTGTTATAGCTGCAGCTATTGTTGGCTTTATCATTCATTTAGATGTGTTTGGCCACTCTACTAAAGTGCCGGCAGTTTCAGAGATTGAAAGTGTGTATTTCGATGAAGACATATATCGATTGACGGATAAACCTGAAAACTATGCAAATGGAATGAATGGCTATTATGAAGAGCCATATTATTATACAAGCAAAGAAACAATTAAGAGCGTTCGTCAGCTGCAAAAACAAATTACAGCATCCAAAGATAAGAAGCTGGATCCTGATAAGCAAAGTGAAATAGAGGGCAGAAATGGAAAAATAGCTGTATTTGCTTATAAATTGAAAAATGGAAAACAAATAGTTCGAGAATACTTTATTCCATTTTCAGACTATAAAGCTTTTTATAAAGAAATTGCGGAAACAAAAGAATACAAAGAAAATTTTCACCTGCTTTTACGAACAAAAAATACGGATAAAATGAAAAGCGTAAGTTTTTCTGTTCCAAGAAAATCAAATTCCATTAATATTACAAATCCAGAAAAAGTGCAAGAGCTTATACATGTAGTCAAACAGTCGATGATGAACGAAAAGTTTGATGAAATGTACAGCACAAAAGAAAGCTGGGCATCAATTGAGTTTATGGATGGAAAAGGACAGTATGTACAAACTGCATCTTGGGATAAGTCTTACAGCGAAGTAGAAGCATGGCTGAAAAAAGAGCATTTATATGAACGTGCTCGCCTCATGCCAAAGGACTTAGAAAAAACCAAAGTTTTTAAAAATTCTTCGCATCTTAAAAACGATTATCGTCTTCAAGAAGATTTTACATCTCTGACGGCGGATGAGAAATCAATTAAAGTAAAAAACAATCAGCAGGTAGAAACACTTCTTCAATGTGCGAACTTACGAGACACGGGAGATTATCTTGTTGCTTTTTATTACAAAGATCAAGTAGATACTCCGCAGATTTATATGTTGAATGAAAATGAGCTGCCAAACGAACTAAAAGAAAAACTAAAATAACAAGGGCGAATTTATTATGTGCGGCGAGGAATTACAAGATTATTTAAATCAGGTGCTGGCTTATTTATTAAAAAATGGCGTGAATAGACAAGACGCCGAAGATATTATGCAAGAAGTAGCGTTAAAGTATTTGGAAAAACAAGAAATGGTTGATCCTGAAAAAATAAAAGCGTGGATGTTTCGCGTCGCATTAAAAAAACGGTGTGATTTAGGAAGGTGTAAAAGGGTGAAAGACCGCTATACGTCTTCTTACAAAGAAGAGCCCGTTATGTATACGCCTATTCAACAGGTGCTTAGAAATGGAGAAGCGGCTGAATGTCAGGCGACTTTAAATAAATTGAATCCTAACTATCGCAATATGCTTTTATTAAAATATGGATTTGGATTTAAACATAAAGAAATTGCCGAGCTATTAAATATGCAGATGACTACGTTAAAATCGGCTCTTTACCGCGCGCAAATACTTTGTAAAGGGATATAATGAAGTCATTTAATATAAATGAAACAGCAGCAGTTTGTGAAAAAGAACTTTTTACACAAACTACTGCTGTTTTTTTCGTATTTTTCTTCTCTGCACAGCATAGATAATCAAACTGATTGCACAAAAGGCTAAAGTGATTTCAATCACATCAGTATAAGAAGATGTCGTATTAAAAAAAGAACCGAAAATAAATAAAGCCAGCGTCCAGATAAAACCGAAGGAAAATGAAACTTTAATATAATGACGATGCTTCATTCCGCTTGCTCCGAGAAAAAAAGGCATCACATGTCGCATTCCTGGTAAAAAATAGCTTGCAATGATGGCATGAGAACCATATTCTTGAATCGTTTGCTCGACTTTCATCACATTTTTTTCCCATCGCGGCCGTTTTAATAGCGCAAGCGCCTGAGCTGAAAAAAGACTGGCTATCAAAAATTTAAGGTACAAGCTAATCATCATGCCGCTATACGTAAGGATAAAAGCTGGAATATATTGAACGGATGAAGACGTAGCCTGACTACCTGCAAGCATAATGTATACGGGGTCAGGAATCGGAGTAAGGTTTGCTCCGACTAAAATGATAAAAAAGAAATATCCGTAGCCTAATTCGTTAATGGCTCCGATAAGCTGATCAATCACGTTTTCTTCCTCCTTTCTTCATTAGAATACGAGAGAGTCACACACAGTGTTCGCTAAAAATAAAAATAAAGTATAGGGACGCACAACTTAGAAAAAAAGAGTTATAATAAATAAGAATGTACGTTCTTCTTTCGGGGATTAATTATACAAGAAGAGGTGATAGTATGAAAATGATGTACCCTAAAAACGGCAAAGTTATTCTTCATATTGATGCCAATGCTTTTTATGCATCTGTTGAAACCGCACATGATCATACGCTCAAAGCTAAACCTCTTGCTATTGCTGGCAATCCAAAAGAACGAAGAGGAATTGTTGTAACCTGTAACTATATTGCTCGTAAACGCGGAGTCTATGCGCCAATGCCTCTTTGGGAAGCGAAAAGAAAATGCCCTGAGCTCGTTGTTATAAAACCTAACTTTCCATTATATCGCCAAGTGTCCAAAAACATGTTTGATTATTTAGTAACTATTTCACCTCTCTTAGAGCCTGCTTCCATTGATGAAGGCTATTTGGATATTACAAACTGTGCTGAATTAGGCTCTCCTCTTGATATAGCAAAGTCAATTCAGCAGCATTTAATACAAACGTTGCAAATTCCTGTGTCCATTGGAATCGCACCGAATAAATTTCTAGCCAAAACGGCAAGTGATATGCAAAAACCTTTAGGGATTACCGTTCTTCGAAAAAGAGATGTACAAACAGTTCTTTGGCCCAAGGCCGTAGAGGAAATGCATGGAATCGGTAAAAAGACAGCTGAAAAGCTAAATGCGGCTAAGATCGTGACCATCGGTGATCTAGCAAACGCGGCTCCCGGCCTTCTTAAACAAACTCTTGGAGTAAAAGGAGAAGTTATGAGAGATCGAGCGTGGGGCCAAGATGATCGACAGGTGAATCCTGATCGTCAATCACAGTTTAAATCTGTTGGAAACTCTACGACGCTATCTCAAAATGCAGTAGATGAACACGAAGTTCTGCCTATTTTAAATAAACTATCGCATTCTGTAAGTTCTCGTATGAAAGCAAAAAAAGTTGTAAGCAAAACGATTCAATTAACGATACGATATAGTGATTTTAAAACCATTACTCGAAGTCAAACCATTTCTAAAGCAATTAGCGAGCCAAATGATCTTTTTCATTACAGTGTGGTATTATTTCAAAAGCATTGGAACGGAGAACCAATTCGTTTATTGGGCGTAGCCGCTCTTCAAGTGAGCCATCAGCTCCAAGAAGAAGAACAGCTAGATTTGTTTACATATGGAGAGCAAGCAAAAAAAGAGCCTTTATACAAAGCGGTCGAAAGTTTGCGTGAAAAATATGGAGATAGCATTATTCAAAACGGTTTAAAAAAACAAAGAGGAAAAAAAGAGAGGTAACTCTCTTTTTTTGTATAAAATAATAGGTTTACACTCATTATAGAAGGGGAACTACATTACTATCACGGTAATCGATATGATTACAAAATGAATTTGATTGCGAACTTTTTAATTGTTTGCAATGAAATTACATAAAATAATCTATGAGGTGATCTTATGTCAGACGTACTATTTACATCTAAAGCAACAGCCGTTGGAGGCCGAGATGGTCGAGTTAAATCAGATGATGGTATTATTGATTTAACCCTTGTAAATCCTTCTCCAAATAACAAAAAAGAAGGAACAAATCCCGAGCAGCTGTTTGCAGCAGGATATTCTGCTTGTTTTGACGGTGCTTTAAATTTAATCGCTAAAAAACAAAAAAAAGATATTGATTCGTCTATTACTGCAGAAGTAAGTCTACTAAAAGACCAAACTGATGATGGCTTTAAAATTGGCGTGGTGTTGAACGCTCATATCAAAGGCGTTTCACAAGAAGTAGCGGAGAAGCTAGTAGAAGATGCACATCAATTCTGTCCCTATTCTAAAGCAACGCGTGGAAATGTTAGCGTAACGTTAAATACAACGGCTGAGTAAGTAAAAAAACGCTTGGATTCGTCCTAAATCCAAGCGTTTTTTATGTGCAATTTTATAAGGTCTATTTTTGATTGTACGTATGCAATGACTGCAATAACTCCTGCAGCGTTTCTTTCAGCTTTTCTAATTCTCCTTGTGACTTATTTGTCATACTAAAAACTTCTTCTGGAATATGACAAGCTTTATCGCGTAATTTTTTTCCTTTTTCGGTTAAACTAATAAAAACGACACGTTCATCTTCATGAGAACGCTGACGAATCACTAATTCTTGATCCTGCATTCTTTTTAACATAGGTGTCAGGGTACCTGAATCTAAATACAGAAGTTCTCCCATTTTTTTTACGCTGAGCGTTTCATGTTCCCATAAAACAAGGAGGGCTAAATACTGCGGATAGGTTACTCCTAATTTATCGAGCAGCGGCTTGTACACCTTTGTAATTTCTCGAGATGTGGCGTAAATTGAGAAGCAAAGCTGATTTTCTAGCTGTAGCTGCTTATACAGTTGCTCCATTCATGTCGCCTCCAATCTATTGTTTTTTATTTAATTATACACAATTAAATAGTGGTGTCCAATAACGCGGGATTAAAAAGTAAGTAAGCCGTAAATAAAAAATGGGAATTTTACATATACTAAGAAAAAAAGGGAGCTGTGCACATGTATTTTGCAAAAAAAGCCGTAGAAGAAGAAGTAAATCAAATGATGGATACGAATGTATATGCGTGTCAATCTGAATCATGTAATGGATGGATGAGAGAAGATTTTGTTACGGTTGATTATAATTGTCCGATGTGCGGAACAGAAATGTCGCAGGAAGTACGCGAGCTGCCGAAAATTAAGTACGATCATCAATTTTATAATAAATAAAAAAGAAGCGACTGCTTCTTTTTTATTTTTCACTAAAATTTCATTAAGCTGAGCTAGACTAAGAACCAACATATTTTGAAGGTGAGGAATATCAGAATGAATCAAGGGAACTTTTTGAAAGGTTTATTTTGGGGGACCTTATTTAGTATTCCTATTTGGATTTCATTGTTTGGCTGGTTCCGCATTTTATCACATCTTGCATAGTTTCGTTTTATAAAACGCAATACGCGCCGTTATGTTTCTATTTCCGATATAATAAAGGTGATAGAAAAAATAAGGAGCTGTTCTCTATGATTCAATATAAAACGGAGCAAATGACGGTTTTTGAAAGCGCACTATTTCAAACAACATCGGCAGTGATTGAAACAAAAGACTGTGTAATCGTTGTCGATCCAACATGGCTTCCTCATGAAATTAATGAAATTAAACAACATGTTCAAACAATCTTAAATCGGCGTAAACTGTATGTATTTTTTACTCACGGAGATTTTGACCACGTCATTGGATATGGCGCCTTCTTAGGATTAAATGCTACCTTTATCGGAAGCAAATTTTTAGAACATCATCCTGACAAAGAAGAAAAAGTTCAAATGATTAAGCAGTTTGATCATGACTATTATATAAAAAGATCTCATGATATTATATTCCCGAAACTGGATATTGTCATAACCGAAAATGAACAGCACATTACCTTAGGCGAAACATCTATTACATGTTATTTTGCAAAAGGTCATACGAACGATGGACTGTTCATGATTGTCAATAATTCGATATGGATCGCAGGGGATTATTTATCTGATTTTGAATATCCGTACATATATGAAAGTGTAAACGATTACCGCGACACGCTTGCTACTGCTCGACACATTTTAGCTAAGCATCAACATTTAACGCTAGTTCCTGGGCACGGGAAAACGACACATCACAGAGCTGAGATTCAAAGACGAGTCGATATGGCCAGCTCTTATTTAGATGAACTGCAAGCTGCTGTGAAAGAAGATAGTAAAGAGGCGCTTGATGAGTTAAATGATAAACTGGCGTTTCCATCTGATTTCACTGCACAATGTCATCAAAAAAACGTTGACATTATGAAAAGAGAACTACTGTCATAGAAACTCAGTGTGTAGTTATAACATTGGTACTAAAAGTAAGAAACCGCATCTTATATTCCTAAGTAATGGAAGATGTGGTTTTCTTTATTCCTTTATTTGTAAATTAAATGAAACTTTTTCCTTTTGTATCCGTTTATATAAGTAAGAAAGTATTTGGTTTAAAAAGGAGTATGAACATGGGGAAAAACGGTTGTATAAAATGTGGACACACAGAAGCAAAAACAAAAGAAATTGCTACAATAGGCACAGGGCTGTCTAGATACTTAGATGTTCAGCACAATCACTTTACGATTGTATATTGCACCAGCTGCGGGTATTCGGAGCTGTATAATAAATCATCTTCAAGAGGCAGCAATATTCTTGATTTATTTTTTGGAGGATAAAAATGAGCATTAACCTTATTGAAATTGAAAAAATCAGGCGCGCTTCCTATTTGAATCTGTTATTAATAGGTGATGAAGACGAAAAAATGGTGAAGTCATATATAAACGAAGGTGCCTTATTTACCATTGTGTATGAAAAGAAGGAGATAGGGGTTGTACAGTGCCTCATGGATGAAAAGAAAGCGACAGTAGAAGTAAAGAATATCAGCTTAAAAGAAGCATACAGAGGAAAAGGAATCGGCAGCAAAGTCATTAAAAAGCTACAAGTATTGTATGAACGTAACCAGTATTCTAAAATGATTGTAGGAACAGCGGATTCCAGTCTTGAAAACATAGCATTTTATAAAAAGGCAGGCTTTTATGAGTCAGGTGTAAAAAAGAATTTCTTTTTGCAGTACGTTCCACCGATTTATGAGAATGGCTTACAAGCTATTGATATGATTATGTTTGAAAAAATATTAAAAAGCAGAAGCGATTAATACGCTTCTGCTTTTAGTGATTAATTTAAAATTTGAAGTTTTACCGTTTTGCGTCCCCAATTTAAAGCAGAGCTTTGTGATGCCATAAATAAATCAACGCGAGTACCTTTAATGGCACCACCAGTATCTCCAGCAATCGCTTCTCCGTAACCTTCTACGTATACACGAGAACCTAATGGAATCACGCGAGGATCAACTGCAATTACTTTTCGATTAGGATTTGACCTTAAATCGATGCCTGTAGCAGTGATTCCGCTGCAGCCCGCACAGTAAGCAGTATAAGCTGTTGCTTCAACCGTAATCTCTTTTGAAACCGACTTACTTTCCTGCGCTGGAGCAGGTGCCGGTGTTGAAGTCGATGGGATTGAAGGAGCAGTAGTCGCTGGCGTTGATGGTTTCGCCTGAGCTGCTGCTTGCCCACCTACTTGTAGCACTTGGTTAATATAAATTGTATTAGACGATAAGTTATTCCACTGTTTTAATTGAGAAATTGAAATGCCGTGTCGCTGTGCTACGCTCCACATTGTATCTCCAGGCTGAACTTTGTAACTTTTACTGTTGCTCGGAGCCGGGGATGTTTGTGTTTCGTTTGTTTTTTCCTGCACAGGTGCTGATGAAACCGTTCCTGCTCCGCTTATTTTTAGTACTTGATTCACATAAATTAAATGACTAGATAAATTATTCCACTCTTTTAGCTGCTGTACAGAAGTACCGTTATTTTTAGCGATACGATAAAGCGTGTCACCTGATTTTACTGTATATGTATGATTTGAAGTTGTCGTGGTTGGAGTTGAACTAGATGAAGAGTCAGTAGATGTAGAGCCGATTTTTAATGTTTGGTTTGCATAAATTAGTGTGGAAGAAAGACCGTTCCACCTTTTTAAATCTTCAACTGTTACATTATGCTGCTGTGAAATGCTAAATAACGTTTCTCCAGCTTTTACTTTATGCGTGTCTGTGTCAGCCGATGCTGCGTCTGCGATTCCAATTGATACTAAAGCTGTTGCCCCTAATGTAAAAATATGTTTTTTCATCTAATATTTCTCCTTTATTCCCAATAGTTGTCTCTTATTCTATCAGCAATATGTAACAAACTCATGACAAAAAGGTGGGTTTTATATTACAAGTTTGTAACAATACGTCTAAAGTTATAGAAAAAACGCAAAAAATCTGCAAAAAATGCACTTTTTCTACGATTATCATGAAAAAAGTCTTAATTTGTCTATAGCGATAGGGCAGTAAAAAACGTATTCTGCTTTCAAAAAAATGAAGGAGAAAGAAGCTATGCTATATTCAAATGACATGATAGAATAGACAAGTTAGAAATGAACGGATAAAAGGGAGTTAGACATCTATGAAAAAACGCTCTATCTCTTCATATTTAAAAGGATGGGTGCGTGCACTTTCCATTGAGATTAACTATATGAAGAAACACGGCGGAGAAAAGTATACGGTAGGAAAAGGAGAGTACTTAGGGCAGCAGGGGGATGCGTACCTTTACCGGTTTGAACGCACAGCCGATTTATACCTTTTCGATGGAGCCCAGGTGCGCCTTATCCACCAGCATAAAGAGAGTAAAGGAGAAGTTATCGGAACGGAAGGCTTTGATTTGTACCTTAAAACAGATACATTTATTGGACAAGAAGTAGACGAACTCGATATATATAACGAACCGTGGGAATTAGTGCAGGCTCTTATTGATAGACTTACGGAAGCGAAAGATTACAAACAAAAAGTAGTGAGAATCAAACGTCTTATGAGAGGCGATAGTCCTGTTCGTCATAAGGAGCATACGCCTAAGAATGCTCTTCATGAAGTGCTGTTACGAGCGCGTTATAACCGTACCACGTATATTTGGGGACCTCCTGGAACAGGAAAAACATACACACTTTCCAAAATTGCAGCAAGCTACTACAGGAAATCAAAGCGGATCCTTTTATTATCTCAAAGTAACGCAGCGGTGGATGGTTTGCTTCAAGAAACTGCCCGTCAGCTGAAGAAGAAAGAAGTTTGGAAAAAAGGAAAACTCATTCGATACGGAGCAACAAAAAGCAGCGGCTTAGAAAATATTAAAGTAGAAGAAGTAATTGAAGAAGATGATCCAGATTTAGCTCAGGAGATGCGTCATTTACAAGAAGAGCGAGTTTACTTAAGTAGGTACCCGAATAGAGCTCATCAACTTCAGCAAGTTAACAAAAAGCTAAGCGCCCTTCGTAACAAGTGGATTGAAGCGGAGAAAAATGTTTTTGATCAAGCTTATATTGTTGGCACTACTTTATCAAAAGCGGCTATTGACCGATTACTTTATCAAAGTGAATTTGATATGGTTGTGGTAGACGAAATTAGCATGGCGTATGCGCCGCAAATTGCTTTTGCAGCCACGTTAGGAAAACGAATTGTTGTATGCGGCGATTTTAAACAGCTTCCCCCGATATCTCAATCTTCTCACACTGAAGTGAAGAAGTGGCTGCAGCAAGATTTATTTGAACAGACGGGTCTTGTGGAACAAGTAGAAAGCGGTGAGATGCACTCCCATCTTTTTATGTTAACGAAACAAAGAAGAATGCATAAAGATATCTCAGCTTTTACAAATCGCTATATTTACAGCAACCGAGTAGCAGATCATCACTCTGTTACAAATCGAGAAGTAGTGGCAAGCAGCCGGCCGTTTGCTCATGAAGCAGCGCTTATGCTTAACATTGGTCATTTGCATTCTTCCGCTATGCGAGATGTTGCTTCTGGCTCACGCTATAATGTGATAACGGCTGTTTTGGCGGTAAGTTTGATGCTGCGAGCAAGAAAAGCTTCTTCGGCTAATCTTGGCTATGTTACCCCTTATAAGTCTCAGGCTAAATTGATTAATGCATTTCTTCAAGACATTGAACCAACTAGCGATATAATTGCAGCAACTGTACACAAATTTCAAGGTGCTGAACGAGATATAATGATTTTTGACACGGTTGATACAAAGCCGCAGTCGAAACTAGGCTTACTTTTAACAAATGAAAATAGCGACCGACTAGTAAATGTAGCGGTGACGCGTTCAAAAGGTAAATTTATTATGATTTCAGACGAAGCGTTTATCCAACAACGTGTACCAAAGGAACGAGCGTTATGGAAGTTAGTGAATCACTTTAACGAAAATCAAAAAGTATACCAACCTCAGCAATTTTTAAAAGAAGTGATTCAACATCCAAAATTAATTTGGTATCATCCATCTAACAGCAGTCAGTTAAAAAAAGACTTATCTCAAGCTCGGCAGCAGATTTTATTATGTATTCCTTATGCTTCGCTTGTCCCTCAAGAAATATGGGATATGCTGAATTTTTTTAAAGGTGAAATGACCGTTCTTACACATGAACCAAAAGAAGTTCGAATTGGCGGTGCCCGTGTCATTTCATCTGCTGTTCCGATGTCGCTGCTTATCATCGATGAATCCACTATATGGATTAATATGCCTTATGGCGGAAAGAATGAAGCGTTTATGGCAGCTAGAATTGAGTCAAAGCTAGGCGCGAAGCAGCTTATTCGGTCAATTGACTTTACGGAAGATAAAACGAGAAATCAAGAAACGAAAATGTATATAGAAACAAATAAACCGCACTACTCTTTGAGGAAGTACCTTCACAGCTGGGATCGCTGTGAATCTTGTCAGCATATGCGAGAAGTAGAGATAACAAAAAAAGGAAAAGTAAGGTTTATTTGTTATTATTGCGGGAAAACAAGTGGGGCAACACGTTTACTAATAGAAAAATATTTAAACTACGTACATGGTGTATGTAAAGCATGCAAGCAGCCGATGAACGTAGATTACGATGAAAATAAAGGCGTCTACGCATTTTGTCCATCCTGTAAAAAGGAAGTTTTGCCTAGAGACTTATTGTAACTTTAAGAAAAGAGTGTGATCTTATCGTTTACTCTCGTAATGTCGCGGCTTTAGCTGACTCTTTGCTAGAAGGAGACGTTCAAAAGAGCTGGCTGCTCATTGCTATATATAGAAGAAGGTCATTCTTCAACTAGCATATACACATTTCTGACAGAAGTGATGTATGAAATAGGGCAAAGGTGGCAAGAAAATAAAATTTCAGTAGCAGACGAGCATTTGGCTACTGCGACTTGTGATTATGTGTTAACTCGCTTTCAGCTTTCACAGCAGCCATTGCTTCAGCGTCGTCGAGCACTTCTTTTTTGCATTGAAGGAGAAGAGCATTACCTGGGGATTAAAATGATTGCAGGGCTTATAAATGAACAAGGGTGGGAAGTTAAAAACTTAGGAGCAAACTTGCCGCTACCGTTCGTTTTAAAAAGTATTGAGAAGTGGTACCCTGACGTAGTATGTTTGTCTGTCTCGCAAGTACATTTGCTGCCAGATTTATAAAATTATATTGCTGAGATTGAAAATATGCCGCAAAATCCTCTTGTATTAGTAGGCAGCAGGCTTCTCAATACGCACGATTTGTCGGCTACAGGATCTTCAAAAACCATATCATATCCAAGCCTTTAACGAATGGCTTCTAATCAACAATAAAGAAAGTTCGAAGCAAGATAAAATTCTAGTAATGGGGGAAGAAATATGATCAGTTTGCCGATTCAACATATTCCGGTTCCAATGTTTTTGCTTAATAAAGACAACGAAATAATTGAATTTACACGAAGCGTCACGAAAAACTTCCCACTGTTCAGAACTTTTTAGATTTAGTTGATGATGATAGTCAAGAAAAAGTAAAAAGAGCACTTCAGGGGAAGGAAGAAGTGCGAATAGAAGTAAATATGCGCACGTTTTCTAACCCTGTTGCTCTTTTTGATTTTCATTTCAAGCCTGAAGCCTATCATTCGCTTCATGCCGTTTTCTGCTACCCTATTCATGAACATATCACGAGCGTTCAATCAACACTTCAACAGTTTCGCTCTATGCTTACGCAAGACTCATCACAAGTAAACCAAGATTTTTCAGTAAGAGAACCAGATGTAGAAACGGCGAAAAGAATGCAGCTAGTCGATCTTCAGCGTCATTTTCGAGAAATGAAAACAAATGTGCTAACCATTCAAGACCTCCTGAGCATTATCCGCTCAGACGTAATTGAAGCAGGCAAAGGAGAATATATTGAATTGGTCTCTACACATTTGTTTGACATTCAAGATTTAATTGATCAGGAACTTGACTGCTTACGACAGAAGAACAAAGTACATTAAGAAAGCGGTAAGCGGATTTCTACCGTTGTTCCTTTTCCTTCTTCACTATCATATGAAATGCTTCCTTTATGATTACTTATGATTTTGTGACTTACCATCAATCCTAATCCCGTTCCTTTTTCTTTTGTTGTATAGAAAGGTTCGCTAATTCGTGTTAATCGATCTTTCGGCATGCCTTTTCCTTCATCTATTATTTGGATGACTACTTGATCTGTATCTGGATCAAATTTAGATACTACCAGAATAGACCCTGGGTCATCCATCGCTTCAATAGAGTTTTTCACTATGTTGATAAATACTTGTTTTATATCTTTTTCAATACAGTGAACGACGGGTAATTTTTCTTCAAAATTGGTTGAAATGGTAATGTTTTTAAGAATAGCCTGTGTATGCAACAGCGTGCACACGTCTTGAAGAATTAAATTCACCTGTTTGTTTTCATATTTTACGACTTCGGGTTTAGCTAAAATGAGCAGTTCACTAATAATCAGTTCTAAGCGGTTAAACTCTGACATCATGACATCCATATATTCTTTTTTATACGCTTCTTCTTGCATCATAAGCTGTAAAAAGCCTTTTAATGATGTAAGAGGGTTTCGTATTTCATGGGCAATGCCAGCAGCAAGCTGTTCAAGTGCTGAAAGCATCTCTGAATTTTTGAGCATCATTTCCGACTGTTTGCGCTGAGAAATGTCTTCGCTTAGCCCGATATAATGGATGATTTCATTTTGAACATTTTTAACAGGCATCAACGCTAACTGTTCCCAAACGGTTTCTCCATCCTCTTGAACGTAGGAAATTTCTCCGTTCCATTTTTCTCCTCTGTACACTTCGTTCCAAATTTTAGGGAATCTTTTAACACCCAGCTTTTTGGTATATAAGTCATAGAGATGTAGCCCAAATACCTCCTGCGGCGCATGCTTTTGTTCCATAAATTTTTGATTAATGTACTTAATTTTACCTTGATGATCCGTAATGAAAATGCCTGTAGGACTATGAGCTACTGCAAATGATGTAATAGCCAATTCTTCATTTGATCGTTTAATTTCTGTAATGTTAATAAACGTAATAACTACCCCGTTAATTAGATTCTCATTCGTACGATAAGGCATCATTTTCATGCTGTACCATTGGTTATCGTAGCTTTGAATTTCTTTTTGAAGCGTATTATTTGTTCTTAAAACATGCCTTGCATCTTCTATTAGATGATCATATCTAAAGTTATGTGAGATATGAAAGAAAGGTCTTCCGATATCTTGATGAAGAACATTGATTACTTTTTTCGTTTCGGGCGTAAATAATTTAATATTCAGTTGCTCATCTAAAAAGATGGTGGCAATAGTTGTACTAATTAATAAATTATCAATATCGTTATTTAAGTCCGTTAATTCTTCAATTTTCCGCTCGTATTGGTTGTTAACACTGATTAATTCTTCATTAACAGACTGCAATTCTTCATTTGTGGACTGCAGCTCTTCGTTAGAAGCGATCAGTTCTTCGTTCGTGGACTTTAGCTCCTCATTTGCTGTTTCTAGCTCTTCAATCGTCGTTTGCAAATGTTGTTGTGTGTAATGAAGCTCTTGTTCTAAATCTACTACAAGCTCACTAATAGAGCTTGTTTGATTAAGAAACAGGGGCTCTTCTTTATCAATAATAGCACCGTCTGTCTGTTCATCAAACATAAGTAAGTAAAGAGAGTGATTTGTTGGAAGAGCAGATATCGTAATATTAAAACGGCGCTGAACATTATTTATGACAAACTCAATGTGCTGACAGCATACGCTCATACCTTGTTCTTTTACTCGTTTAATAGCTGCTCCAATGGCTAAAGAAACGTGAACAGGAACCATTTTGAAAATAGTATAATTAATTTTCCCTATAGGAACGTTAATAAGCTGAGTTGCTTCTTTTGAACAAAATATCACTTCATTGTATTCATTTAATACAAGACAAGGACTCATAAAGTGATCAATCATTGACTGATACATCTCATCTAGTTGAAGTGAAGGAAGCGGTTTATAAAGTTGACTAGGCAGAGGCGCGCTAGAAAAATCACTTTCATGCAATTTTACTTTTGAAAGGTTAAAAGCACCTGTAATTTGCCGGCTAGCCTGTCCGGAACGCTTAAATATTTTCCACTTACTATTGATAGGACGAAACAAATCAGACAAATTGCCTGTTGTTTCACTAGGACCTAAAAAAAGTACGCCTTCTTCTGTCAAAGAAAAATGAAAAAGAGACAAGATGCGCTGCTGCAGTTCAGCTTGAAAATAAATCATCATATTTCGACAGCTAATTAAGTCGACATTTACAAATGGCGAGTCTTTTCCTATATTATGTGGAGCAAAAACAATCATTTTGCGGATTGTTTTTTTAACTTGGTAACCACCGTGTTTTGTTTGCTCAAAATATTCATTAATCTGAGCTGGTGAGAAAGAATGAACTTCCGCTTCTTCGTATATACCTTGACTAGCTCTTTTGATTGCATGACAATCGATGTCCGTAGCAAAGATTCGGACATCGAAATAACGGTTGATTGTTGATAAATAATCGTGAAGCAAAATAGCTAATGTGTATGCTTCTTGACCAGTAGAACAACCTGCTACCCAGATGCGGATTTCATCTTCTTGGCTATGAATCTTTCTTTCAATTAATTGAGGAATTACTTGTTCTTCAATAATAGAGAATGCTTCTTTATCTCTAAGAAATTGTGTAACTCCAATCAGAAGGTCTCGCTGTAGTTCGACGATTTCTTCGGCCTCTTTACATAAATAGTCCCGGTACTCTTCCATGGTTTGAGATGGGGGATCGAGTAAAGCCATTCTCTTTTCAAGTCGTCTCAACACTGTGTTTTTTTTGTACATAGAGAAGTCAATGCCTGTTTTCTTCTTTATTAATGAATAAATATATTGCAGCGTTTCTTCATTATATGTAAAATCAGTTTGACTGACATGCGTTTGCACAAGGTCAGGCATATCAGCAGGAGAAAGAATATAATCAGCAAGGTGTGCATCAATAGCGCTTACAGGCATATCTCTATACTTTGCTGTGCTTTCACCTTGTACAAGTACAGTGCCGCCGTACTCTCGTATCGTTTTTGCTCCTCCTGTTCCATCATTTCCTTTTCCTGATAAAATAATGGCTGTACACCGGTGTTTTTTTGCGGCAGCAAGAGAATGAAAAAAGGTGTCAATTGGATACTTTACCTGATCATTTTCTTCATAAGGACGAAGGCGAAGAGTATGATTAATCACGGTTACATAATGATGGGGAGGGTTTAAATAAATTGTGTTTTCTTGTAAAGTCATCCCGTCTTGTGTCAGTTCGATATTCATTCCTGTTTTCTTTGCTAAAAGTTCTGGCATAAAACTTTTATATTTAGAGGAAAGGTGCTGCACAATAATAAACGCCATTCCATTTGGTGAAGGCATATTAGCGAAAAACTGCTCAATAGCTTCTAACCCTCCGGCAGAAGCGCCAATTCCCACAACGTGTAAATCCTGTTTCTCTATTCCTTCTAAAGACGATGGAACTGTAGAAAACGAGTTGTTCTTCATAATAGAACCTCCAATAATGTTTAGACACTTCGTAGATTGTATGTCGTTTTGTCTATTTTAATGTCGACAGTACTGCGTGGTTTACATCAAAAGTAAATTTTTCTAAAAAAACCAAGATGCTGGTACATAGGTGCATTTTAGCAAACCTATTATATTGTTCAAATAATGTTTTCAAAATCCCTCTATTTTTCGTAAAAAAATTTAACGTCCAAACTATATAGTATGCCCCGATTTTCTTTATATAAACGTATTTTTATAAAAAAAATCGTTTTTTTTTGCAGAAAAATTTATTTAAAAAAGTTTTGTTTACGCTTACATACCCATAAGGTTATACGCTCAAGGAGGAAAAAAACGGTTAAATTCAACTTGACACTCTTTTTCAGCATGTTACTATAGGAACCGTTGAAAGAAACGAGAACAAAAATACGAACAAATGACAGGGGAGATTTGATGGATCAAAAACAAAAAGTTGCTTTTTTAGGTGCTGGATCGATGGCAGAAGCAATGATTTCTGGTATGGTCAATGCAAAGAAATTACCTGCTGAAAATATTATCGTAACAAATCGAAGCAATGATGCGCGACTGCACGAACTTAAAAATAGATATGGTATTAAAACCGTAAAGCGCAACGAGCTGGAAACAGACGACATTGACGTTTTTATTTTAGCGATGAAGCCAAAAGGTGCTGAAGAGGCATTAAACGAATTAAAGCCTCAAATCAACAAAGATCAGCTCGTCCTATCTGTTCTTGCAGGAATTTCCTCTTCTTACATGGAAGAGTTATTGCATAATGAACAGCAGGTCATTCGAGTGATGCCGAATACATCAGGCATGATTCAGCAATCAGCAACGGCTATATCTCCAGGTCAATATGCTGCAATGGATGCTGTGTTAACAGCAAAAGAGCTGCTTTCTGCAATTGGAAAAGTATACGTGATTGATGAGTCTCAAATGGACATTTTCACAGGAATTGCCGGAAGTGGACCCGCTTATTTTTATTTCCTTATGGAGCATATTGAAAAAGCAGCCAAAGAAGAAGGTCTCGATCCTGAGCTAGCACGTGAAATTGGCGCCCAAACCATTTACGGTGCAGCAAGAATGATGATGGAAAGAGATGAAACGCCGACGGAGCTCCGTGAAAATGTGACGTCTCCAAACGGTACAACAGCAGCTGGTTTAGACGCCTTAGCTAAACACGGCGGCGGAGAAGCAATGATGCAAGCAGTTAAAGGAGCATCAAAGCGTTCAAAAGAAATGAGTGCTCAACTACAAAAAGTGGCAAGTACTAATTAATTCGTCACTTATCTTCTTCGTGAATTCCTCACCACAAAAAAATAATCAACAATTATAAACAAAAAAACTTAAAGAACACACTAGGAGTGATTTGATGAGTCCCGACAATAAGAAGCGGGTGGTAATTAAAATTGGAAGTAGTTCATTAACAAGTTCGCACGGTGAAATCAGCAGACGGAAGCTCGAGCGCCTTGTGGACCAAGTCGTAGACTTAAAAGACAGCGGTCATGAAGTGCTATTGGTTTCATCAGGAGCTGTAGCTGCGGGATACCGCAAGCTTGGCTGCTTAGAACGCCCTAGCTCTTTACCTGAAAAACAAGCAGCTGCGTCAATCGGTCAAGGACTGTTAATGGAGGCTTATTCGGAACTGTTTCTATCACACGGATATGTTGCTTCTCAAATTTTAATTACGAGAGATGATTTTTCAGACGAAAATCGTTACAACAATGCACGGAATACGATTAATGTGCTCTTAGAACGCGGCATTGTGCCAATTGTTAATGAGAATGACACGGTAACCATCAATCGATTAAAATTTGGCGATAATGATACGCTTTCAGCCAAAGTTGCTGGATTAGTGGATTCTGACCTGCTTATTATTTTATCGGATATCGATGGGTTATACAGCGCGGATCCTCGCCAAGACCCAAGTGCAAAATTAGTTCCTCATGTAGGAGAAATCACACAAGAAATCGAAGAATCAGCAGGAGATTCAGGAAGTTCAGTTGGAACAGGCGGTATGCGCTCGAAAATTGACGCGTTCAAAATCGCTATGGCGTCGGGGATTCCAGCATTTTTAGGAAGAGCCGGCGTGCCGAACATTTTAACACAAGCAGTTGATGGCGATGCAACAGGAACGTACTTTGAATCTGAAGACGATTCTGCGAATCTTAACCAGAAAAAGCAGTGGATTGCGTTTAACTCTGGTCCTGAAGGGGAAATAGTAGTCGAAGATGCCGCAAAACATGCAATTATTGAAGACAAAGAGCCTTTACTTCGCGAGCATGTTAAGTATATTAAAGGCCACTTTAGAGAACGAGCAGTTGTACGTATTCTAGATAAAGACGAAAATGAGCTGGCTCTTGGCGTGACAAACTATTCATCTGATGAACTTGCACAGAATGAGCCAATTGATCAACCGATTGTAGACAGCGAAGGCCTGGTATGTCACTTAGAAATTCCAGTGCCAGTCGGTTTGTAAGCAAACATGCTATAAAGAAAAGGAGCCTTTCCTTTTCTTTGCATGATTGCTTTTACCTCTTATGCCTCACACTTTAAAATCAAACAAAACTAAAATGAATCCAGGAGTGATTTGGTGTTACAAACTAATGAAAAGTATTCAGTAGAAGAACAAGCTATTTTTGCAAAAAAAGCAGCTAAGCAATTAAGTTTACTAACAACAGAACAAAAAAACAATGCGCTGTTAACGATTGCTTCTACACTTGAAACCAATATGGAATATATTTTAAAAGCAAATGAAGTAGACTTAAAAAATGGGAAAGAAAAAGGTTTTGACGAAGCGTTAATGGATCGTCTTGCTCTTTCAGCGGAACGTGTAAAAGAATTTGCAAATGGTCTTCGCGAAGTTGCTGAGCTAGATGATCCAACAGGAGATATTTTATCAAGCTGGACATTGGAGAACGGTTTAGATGTGAAGCAAGTACGCGTGCCTCTGGGCGTTATCGGAATGATTTATGAAGCACGTCCAAACGTAACGGTAGATGCAACAGGGCTAGCGTTGAAATCTGGAAACGCCATTGTGTTAAAAGGCGGCTCTTCAGCTATTTCATCTAACCAAGCTATCGTGGACATCATCCATAAAGCTCTTGATGAAACTCCAATTCCTAAAGAATCGGTACAGTTTATTTCAAGTACAGATCGCGCGGCTACGCAAGAATTATTTACAATGAAAGAGCATATCGACGTGCTAATTCCGCGCGGTGGAGCTTCACTAATTCAAGCTGTCGTCAATAACGCAACGGTTCCCGTATTGGAAACGGGAGTTGGAAACTGCCATATTTATATTGATGAACAAGCTGATGTTAAGAAGGCAATTCCGATTTTGATTAACGCAAAAACAGATCGACCTGCCGTGTGTAACGCAGCAGAAACGGTTCTTGTACACAAGAAGTGGCTCCATTCTCATAAAGATGAATTAATTCAAGCATTCAACGATTACAATATTGAAGTGTATGGAGACAAAGCAGCAGTAGCTGAAATTCCTGGAGCAAAACCAGCGTCTGAAAAAGACTGGGCTGAAGAGTATTTGCGTTTAGCTATTGCGATGAAAGTAGTAGAGAGTGTGGATGAAGCTATTGATCACATTGAAACATATGGCACAAAACACTCTGAAGCCATTATTTCGGAAGATGAACAAGTCGTTTCGCGCTTTATGTCGTTAGTGGATGCAGCCGCATTATATCATAATGCATCTACGCGTTTTACTGACGGCGGAGCTTTAGGGTTTGGAGCTGAAATTGGGATTTCGACTCAAAAGCTTCATGCACGCGGGCCAATGGGACTTCCTGCGCTTACGACAATTAAATATATTATGAGTGGAAACGGACAAACTCGATAAGCATTGAAAAGCGAGCAAAATCATGTGCTCGCTTTTTTTCTTTTTACGCAAAACAAACCAAGTAAATGGAAGCTGATTTGTAAAAAATTATAAACTCTGTTATAATAGTAAAATATATAATTTTTGTGATCTTCATTTTTGTTCTTTTCAGACTATCCCGTTGTTTTAAGAAAAGCAACTGTTATCTGCTTTGTTATGACTTCATTTTATTTTAGTCTTTCAAGACGCCGTATTATTCCTCAAAGATTGATTTACGGATGTATAGTATCACTTTATCTTGCACCATTTACCACATTTACACACTAAGTTAATCTTCATTTATTATCCACTTAAAAAGTACTGTTTAAAGGAGACGATGTGTATGTATAATCGTAAAAATTTAGAGCCGGCTGTTATTGAAGAAACAAAAGTTTGGGAATGTACATCAGATACGTGTAATTGTTGGGTTCGAGATAACTTTAAAAGCGGAGACCAGCCAACTTGTCCAATTTGCAAAAGCGAAATGAAGCAAGCTGTAAAAGAACTGCAGGTTATTCATAATCCTAGAGTCATTGATTAATAACTTTTAAAAAAACGTTTTTGAAAGGGGTTTGTGGATGTTTCTAGGAATTGATCATGTTCAGCTTCTTGGTCCAGAAGGATGTGAGCAAGAAGCAATGAATTTTTATGAAAATCTTTTAGGAATGAAAACTGTTCCTAAGCCGGAAAATCTAAGGCACAGAGGCGGCATATGGTTTCAATGTGGTACTCAAGAAGTGCATATTAGTATTCAAAATGACTACATACCTGCTAAAAAAGCGCATCCTGCTTTTGTTGTGGAAGATATCAAGACGCTTAGACGTAAGTTAGCACATTCAGGTTGCATTCTTTTTGAAGAAGAGCCTATTGCAGGGAGAGAGCGTTTTTTTGTCCACGACCCGTTCGGAAATCGATTGGAATTTTTACAATATGACAAATAAAAGACCTCCAAGCGGAGGTCTTTTATTTTAGAGCTTTATCTAAATACGTATACACGGTTTCTTTGCTAATTAATACTTCTTTCTCTCTGTCTTTATCTTTTTGCCACTTTTCCTGGGCTTTTGCTAATACTTCTTTCACTTCATCCTTAGGAATGACAATGACTCCGCCATCGTCGCCTGCAATAAAATCACCAGGACGGATCTTCACGCCCCCGCAGGAAATGGTTTCATTTACCTTTCCTTTATCTTTTTTGCTACTTGCTGCGATTGTAGAGCCCTTGCAAAATACGGGGAAGTCGAGTTTTTCAATATCTTCCTGATCACGTATAACACCATCTAGTACAATGCCGTTTATTCCAACAAGCTTTACCATTGCTACGACAAAGTCCCCTGCTAAAGCACGATTACAGTAGCTTTTTCCATCAATAACGAGCACACTTCCAGGCTCTGCTATTCGAATTGCTTCAAGCACTGAATAATTATTTCCAGCGGGCGTATCTACGGTAAGAGCTGGCCCAAATAGTTTGTAATGGCGCTGCAATGGTTTAATAGAAGAATCTAAGTGGTTGGCACCTTCCATTGCATCTGATAAATTTGCTGTTGATAGTGGCAGCTGTTCATTCAACATCGTATCGCTCCTTTTTGGTTGTAGTCTATCTATACATATAAGAGAAAGCTCTTATTTATGAGAGGATAGGTAAATGGCAAGAAGTATTAACGGAAAATTGGCTATAAACGTGCCATGTTAGAAGTAAGTTTTCAGAGCCAATCCCTATGCGATTTACTATATCGTTGAGGCACTGTGTTCTGTATGGTATTCGTCATATAAGCACCTATATCCTTTATTACCAATAAGGGCGAAGTTAGGGTATAAAGCCACTATTAAAAGAGTGGAGTAACTAAAGAACTTTACAAAAGTTACTTTGGATAATGTTTTGGGCAAAGTATAAGAGAAGCTATATTTAATGAAGACGAAGGGTCTTCGTTAGTTTTATAAGCGTCCCCGATTTATACCTAAATGCTCTCATATACATACGAAATGCGTGCAAATATTTAATCCTGTGAACATTTAAAGGAGGTTGAGGCATTTTTATATAAAAAAGTGAAACCTTTTGGTATGATGAAACGTAGGAACATATATGGAAATCATATATGAAAAAACATATGTGACGTTAGTCATTTAGTGGAGGGAAAGCAATGGTAAAAAAATTATTGGCCGCATTTATCGCATTAGCGGTTGTGTTTTCACCAGTCGGTGGATCACTTATTCATGACGGTTCAAACGTAGCAAGTGCAAAAGGGTATAAATCCGGAAAGCGCTCTTTTGACAGCGGAAGCAATAACCAATCAAGCTTATTTAAAAATAATAACAGCAACTCAGTTAAGCAAAACAATACGTCTAAAAACTCATCATCTAAAAGTACAGCCGCTAGCTCAAAGCGCGGTGGCTTAATGAAAGGTCTTTTAATGGGAGGAATTGCGGGTTTATTATTTGGAAGCTTACTATCTAGCTTAGGACCATTAGGCCCGATTTTAGGCTTTATGGTAAACATGCTTGTAATCGTAGCTTTAATTCTTCTTGTAGTAAAATTATTCCAAAGTGTACGTAGCAACAAGCGTAAAAATGAGGAAGTGAAATCTTGGAGACAATAAAAATTTCTGAACAAGATATTATCAATGCGATGTGTTTGTATATCGCAGAAAAAAAACAAGTTCAACCTCAAGAAGTAGAGATTGAACTAATGTATGATGATGACTACGGTTTTTCAGCAGAGTCATATGTACATGATCGTAAGCAGGTTCATATTACTTTGAATATTATTGAAGCGCTGCGCTTTTGGCTGGATACAGAAATGAACGTAGACCCATATGCAGCAGGGCTAGAACTTGAATTAGACGATGAAGAAGGCATTATTGCTTTTGCTAAATTAAGTCGATAAACGTGTCGTCAATAAAAAATCCCGCTCAAACTGAACGGGGTTTTTTATTATGATTTTAACTGTTTGTTGGGACTGGATTTATCGCGTTTTTTAGTGAAAAACCACCAGTTGGCATCTCCAAGCAATTTCATAAGAGAAGGGACAAGAAGCATTCTGACAATCGTTGCGTCAATAAATATAGCTAAGGCAATTCCTACACCCATTTGTTTAACAGGCGTTACATCTGTAAAAGCGAAGGCTCCTGTAATTACAATCATAATTAAAGCAGCGCTTGTGATGATTTTACTAGTAGAAGCTAATCCTTCTACCGTTGCCACATTATTATCTTTAGTTTGATGATACACTTCGTGAATGCGCGAAATCAAAAAGACTTCGTAGTCCATGCTAAGCCCAAATACAAGGCCGAAAACAAAGACTGGCAGTACTAAAGCAATATTGGATTCGGTAAAACCTAAATGTCCATTTTGAAACAACCATACAAGCAAACCAAACGTAGCTGTTAAGCTTAAGATATCCATAATGATAGCTTTTAAAGGAATGAGTACAGAACGAAAAGCAATCATTAAAATGATATACGTTGAAAATAAAACAAGAGCTAAACCATACGGAGCTTTTTTATAAATTTCATCGAATATTTCTTGTTCGAATTTCGGATAACCGCCAATATGAACGGTAAAAGGTGAATGTTTACCTTTCCATTTTCGAACAAAGTCTTTCGCTTGATCTGAATTTTGGTCTGTATCTAGCGTAGCTTTCATGAGCATATAATGTCCGTTAATGAACGAATCTACAGCTGGCTTTGTCTGTGCGCTTATCTGTGGGTTTTTCAGCATAGCTTGCAGCTGATCACTTGATTTTACGTTTAAAGCGGTAGAAATAGAATCGACTTGCTTAACTAACGAATCTTCTTTTAATTGTTTTATAAAAGCAAAGGCATTTTTTAAAGGTTTTTCATTCAGCATAGCTTGCTTATCTTCTAACACAAAATATACGTCTGCTGTGTTTTTATTTATAAACGTATCGTTATACGTGTCAAAAGCTTGACGTGACTCGTATTTTGTTGGCAGCGCTTCTGAAGACGGTATTTCTAAATGCATGTCTCGAACGGGAATAAGTGCTACTAATAGAATAACGAGAGAAACAATAGTCATGGTCACAGGCTTTTTCATGACAAATGTAGCAAATGAACGCCATCTAGACTGACCGCCTTGTTCGCTGATTTTCAAGATGCGCAAACGATTAATGCGTGTACCTAATATAGCCAGTATGGAAGGAAGCAGCGTAAGAGCGGAAAGTACAGCAATAAAAACAACAGCCATTCCTCCAAGAGCAACGTTTTGAAAAATATCGACTTGAATAAACAGCATCCCCGCTAACCCAATAAAGACGCATAATCCAGAGAAGATGACCGAGCGTCCGGCTGTTTGAATCGTGATTTTTATTGCTTGTTCCACTGATTTTGTTTGAATTTCTTTTTTAAAGCGATTAATAAATAAAAGAGCAAAGTCAATACTAAGAGCTAATCCAATCATTGGAATCACGTTTAAAATAAAGATGGATAGCTCTGTATACGGATGAAAGAAATAAACAACACCCATTGCGGTAACGACGGTTACAATTCCTATCATAAGAGGGATTGCAGCGGCTATCACGCCTCCAAAAGCTAAAAGGAGCACAATTAAAGCAACAGGAATGCCAATTGCTTCCGCTTTTGCTAAATCAGCTTGGCTTGCTGTATTCATATCTTTTTCAATAATAGGACCACCGGTTAATTTTACATTAACTTCTTTTTCTTTAGCTGAAAGCTTTTTTATCTTTTCTACTCGTTTATCCATCGTTCCATCATCGTGATTAAAGTGGATAATTCCATACGCCGTGCTTCCTTTTATCATCTTGTTAGAAGCCATTGGTATGTCGACTTTCGACGCGTCTGATTTATCTTTCGCTTTTTGCATATATTGAGTGATTGTTTTCTGGAAATTTTTGTCGGAAACTCCGTCTTTTTTTTCAAACAAAACGATAATCTGAGATTCGCTAACGTCAAATTTATTAACTAAAAGCTGCTCGGTATCCTTATACATCCCTTTCATTTCAAATCCATTTCCTCCTAGCACAGAAGGAAGCTTAGCGGCATAAAAGCCAAATCCAACAATTAGGAGCATCCACAGTATTAATAAAATTTTCCTGCTCGCATATAATGCGTTCGCTACTTTATTCATATTAACCTCCAATTTTTTGTACAGTTACTAGGCTATTTTATACTAACAGTTATTGTAATTAGAAGAAGTATTGTGTTTTTTTGTTTTTCTTGCATGAAAAAGCTTTTTATATAGAGACGTAGGCTCTTTTCTCCAGCAAAATCGTGTTTATGTTTCAGGTGGTTTAGGGAACACTGTACATAAATGCACGAAGGGGGATTAAAAAAGATGCAAATGAAACAACCAGCTAAAATGACGAATAGTTATGGGTGTAAAAATGAGTATGATACTTTAAAACGTGTGATTGTTTGCCCACCTACATATATGAAAATTGAGGAAATTATTAATGAAACACAAAAGCATTATGCGGATGAAAATATTGACGAGAGCCTGGCTTCAAAGCAGCATCGCCAATTTGTCGAATGTCTTCAAGCAGAAGGAATAGAAGTCATCAGGCTATCTGCACAAGAACAATTTCCAGAACAAGTATTTACGCGAGATATCGGTTATACGCTGGGAGATACCATTATTGTCACGAAAATGGGCAGCGAGATTCGAGGTGGAGAAGAGCAAGTGCTAGCAGAGTGGCTGCAGCAGCAAAGTATTCCTTTTCACCAGGTACCGGACCATCCCATTGAAGGTGGAGATGTGCTGATTGATGGACAAGCTATTTTTATTGCGCTCAGTGACCGTACAAGTAAAGAAGGCGTGGAGCATATCCAGGAGCTGCTTCCTTCGTATGAAGTTGTTCCCATTCCTATTGATCGCTCTTATCTTCATCTCGATTGTGTGTTAAATATTTTATCACCTACAGAAGCGCTAGTATTTTCACCAGCTTTACATAAAAAAGAATTAAATTTACTTCGCATGAAATATGACTTAATTGAAGTAACGAAAAAAGAGCAGTTTACGATGGGAACAAATGTATTATCAATCGGTAATCAACGAGTGATTAGCCTGCCGATGAATACAGAAGTGAATGAGGAGTTAAGAAAACGAGGATATAAAGTAATTGAAGTCGACATATCTGAAATTATTAAATCTGGTGGTTCTTTCCGCTGCTGCACAATGCCTCTTGAACGAGTGTAAAAAAACTTAAAGAGAAAAAAGATCTCGGCGATAGCCAGGGATCTTTTTTTGAAGGATGTTGTATAAAACTGCAAGTGAAAGGAACATTAACCTATATAAGCTGTTGAAGGAAAGGAGTGATAAATATGGCAAATCGTAATCCTATTTTAGTTCAAGGTGCTGAACAGCTTCTTGATCAATTAAAAACGGAAATTGCGGGAAGACTTAACGTTCAGCTTGGCGCTGAACAAACGGCTCGTGCAAATGGTTCTGTTGGTGGAGAAATGACGAAACACCTTGTGGCAATGGCACAGCAGCAATTAAGCGGAGCACAAGGACACGTTCGCTAGTGTGCTCTACATAAACACTCTGATAAAAAGTTCCGGCTCTTTTGAGCCGGAACTTTTTTGTATAGGAAACGTAATTTTACTTGCTCTTGGTAGTTTGATTTGAGCTTTTGCTTAAAATTCTCTACTTTCAAGGTTGAAAAGTGCATAAAATGGGAAAAGAACAAAAAAAGAGAAAGTAGAGGTTTATCATGAAAAAGCTATTATCATTTGGAAAAAGTCTTGGTAAAGAAATTCAAGAAGACCAAGCAACGGGACTAGCGGCCGAGCAAGCCTATTATTATATGCTATCATTATTTCCTATGCTTATTTTACTGATATCGATTGTTCCGTATCTATCTATTAAACCAGAAGAAGCAATCGATGTCCTTCAAAGCGTTATGCCTGGAGAAACGGCTGCAATCTTTAAAGATAACGTAGCTCAATTTGTAAGCCAACCAAACGGCGGATTATTGACTGTAGGTATTTTAGGAACCATTTGGTCCGCTTCAAACGGTATGAATGCCTTTATCCGTGCAATGAACCAAGCCTACGATGTGAAAGAACAGCGCTCGTTTATTAAAGTAAGAGGCTTGTCCATTCTTTTAACAATTGGATTAATTGTAACAATTGTTGTATCGCTTCTTTTGCCAGTGTTTGGAGGAGTTTTGTTAAATTGGATAAGCGAATGGTTTTCTCTTCCTTCGGGTACAACAGTGGTTCTAAATATTCTACGCTGGATTATTGGTGTCGGTATCATGGTACTTGTTTTATCCGTATTATATAGATTAGCTCCAAACAAAACGTTTCCTTTTGCCCATGTATGGCCCGGAGCACTGGCTGCTACGCTGTTATGGCAGCTGACATCTTTAGGGTTTTCATTTTACGTAAGCAACTTTGGCAATTATTCTGCTACGTATGGAAGCTTAGGGGGCGTTATTGTTCTGATGCTTTGGCTGTTTTTAACGGGGTTAATTCTAGTTATTGGAGGAGAGATCAACGCTATTTATCACCGCAACAAAACGTCTGCTCCTCCTAAAGATACGTCTCAAGCTATGTAATAAAAAAGGAAACCTTTATCGAGGTTTCCTTTTTAACGTTTAAAGCTATTAACAAGCTGTTTAAATGAGTTGGCTGTATATTTGACCGAATCTTTTTTGTACTGTACATCGGTTTTAATCGCTGTTTGTGTTACTTTTAAATGATTTGTTTTTTCTTTGATATGATCGGCTTCGTTTTGAAGATGTTGGGAAGTGGTATTTACAGAGTTCACAGTTGGCTTGATTTTTTTATTAAATGATACGCTTGCGTAAATGAGATACGCAAGTGATGCCAAAACAACAGCTAAGCTTATATACACAATAATCATGGTTGCGCCCTCCTTTGTACGTATTTATATAGGTGAGAATACGATATATACATCTATCATCCTCTTTATTTAATTGTTATACCCATTTTCAATAAAAGCAAACAAAAGCTTGTATAAAAGACAATATATTGGATTTTTTCTGAAATTTCATTCATTATTACATATAGAGTTATTTTGAAAGGAGAGAGAAGAATGCCTTTAGATCCGCATATTCAAATATTTCTAAATCAGTATAATGAAATGCTTCGTCCTTCTTTAGAGGACGTTACACCCCCGCAGCTAAGAGAAATGGAAAAGATGTCTTTAACTCCTTCAAAAGAAGTGGTTAAAAAAGTATATAATAAAGAAATCGAATTAAATGAACGTACTCTCACTATACGAGTGTATGAACCTGAAGGAACAGGACCATTTCCAGCTCTTGTTTATTACCACGGAGGAGGCTGGGTATTAGGAAGCCTGGATAGTCATGACTCCATATGCAGATCTTATGCAAATGAAGCAAACTGTATTGTGGTGTCTGTTGATTACCGCCTTGCTCCTGAAAATAAATTTCCCGCCGCAGTAAATGATGCCTACGATGCTTTGGACTGGATTTCAGCTCATGCCTCGCAATTAAATATCGATTCAAACAAAATTGCCGTTGGAGGGGATAGCGCCGGTGGAAACCTTGCTGCGGTTGTAAGCATTTTAGTAAAAGAAAGGCAAGGTCCATCCATTGTTCATCAGCTGCTTATTTATCCGTCTGTAGGATTTAAAAATCAGCACCCTGCATCTATGAAAGAAAACGCCGAAGGATATCTTCTTTCAAAAGATCTAATGAATTGGTTTCGCCTACAGTACTTAAATAATAAAGAAGAAGAACAGCATCCCTATAACGCCCCGGTATTACTAGAAGATTTATCAAGTCTACCAAGCGCTACCATTATTACAGCACAGTATGACCCTTTAAGAGATAGCGGAAAAGACTACGCGGATGCATTAAAAAATCATGGTGTTCCCGTCATCTATGAAAATTACGAAACAATGATTCACGGTTTTTTAGGATTTCACGAATTTATTCCGCTAGCTCAGCAGGCGATCAATAAAAGTGCAGCTCAACTGCGTCAAGTATTTGATTCTGTTTAAAATGCAAAGATATAGAATCTCATAAACCATATGAACTTGGGAGAAAAACAGTACATCGGTGTGCTGTTTTTCTTTATTGGCAGAGAGAAAAGGTTAAAAAGAGTTTCAAAAAATAGCCCATTATCTCTTTTAAAGTCATTTTGTTTGAAGTATAGTAGAAAAGTAGGATAAAAACATTTGTTGACATTAAGTAAGGTGATTTTTTGAATGATAAAAAACAAGTAGATCAGCTGATTCGAGATCTGCGAAAGGTTGCGGAAATGACAAAAATCACTTGCTAAATGTTGATATAATAGGGTTTTTAGAGATAGAGTCAAATTACCTATGAGTCAAATTTTGTCCTAGATAAAAAAACCACCTGAATTTTCAAGGCAACTTCCATTTGTAAAGGAGGTTGCCTTTTTATGTGTGCAAAAAGATTGAGAAAAGGAACAAAGCTAAACCAAGTTAATCTAAGTGATGCAAAGGACAGAATAATAAAGATAAAAATGCTCGAAGGCATGGCACAGTCCACTATTAATCAGTACAACATAGTATTCAATGATCTAATCAAATTTTTTGGAGAAGAGAAGTTAAACGTTTCGGTTGACCTGAATAATGCCAGAGACTTTGTAGATTGGCTACTACATGAAAAATCTGATGAGAAAAGTAGGTTTAAACAAGTGGCTAAAAAGGGAGTTAAGCCCTCTAGTGCTAACAACTATCTACAAAAATTACGTGCGGCTTTTAACATTCTAATACGTAAAGAAATATTGAATGAAAATGTTTTTAGTCAAATCAAGAACAGTAAATTTCAGAAAAAAAAGGTTGAGGTTTTAACTGTAGAGGAGGTAAAGCGAATTTTTGATGCTTTTAATAAGAGCTACTACGTCAATTTAGATCTTATGTACTCTTACATACCTTGTTAGACACATTAGGAAGAGTCGAAGAAACAGTTTATTTAAAAAAGCAGGATGTGGACTTTGAAAAAAGATCCATAACATTTCAAAATACAAAATCAAAGAAGTTTAGGATAGTTCCTGTTTCGATTAAAACTACACAACTTCTCCAAGAACTCATCGCAGATAATGAAGAGTTATTCGGTAGCGAATATATTTTTCTAACGAATGATGGAAATAGATTGCGACCAAGTACATTCAGAGCGTATTTAGAAAAGGTCTTGAAAAACACAGGTATCAATAAACGATTTCATCCTCATCTGTGTCGCCATACTGGATCTGAAATGTTTCTACGGCAATCGGGTAACATCAGAGTCTTGCAACAGCTCTTAGGTCATTCTGAGTTATCTATTACAGCTAAGGTGTACGCTCATGTATTGGATACCACAATTAGAGATGAACATAAGAAATATTCGGCGATAAATCTGATAGAACACCATAAAGAAAAAATTGTTAAATGGAAATAAAAATAGTTAATTTGGAAAAAAGGAGAGCAGATGCTCACAACATCTACTCTCCATCTTGCATAGTCAAATACACAAGATTTACGCAATAAAAGTATGTGGTAATAATTATAAAAAACAATAATGTCATAAGCTTATTTGACTATGAGCAATTGATATTGCTTTATTTAATGACGTTCCAGCAGCTAAAACTAGCTATATTTTATATCGTGATGGTAGGGTTATCGATTCTTGAGAATTTGGGTCAAATGAATGCCTCACTGCCTAAATTCATTCATGAAAACCTGGAAGTTCTTAAGCAAAAAGGAGAACATACGGATTCATAAAAAAAGGGATGCTTGTGTAAGCATCCCTTAGTCTGATACAATTTAATAGGTCATAACACTAATTTAGGTTTGTAATAACTTGAAAAAATGCCGTCATTACTCCATTAATCCTTATTCGAGGAATGGAGTTTTGGCGGTGTTTTTTGTTTTTCTCACTCTCACCAATTGAGGAGGATTTTTTTGTAGTATATTAGATTTAAAAAAGGAGTTTTCTAGGTGAGTGAGAAAATATCCAGATTACTTCCAACAATTATAATATGTAGTAGCTTGTTGGTTTCGTGTAGTAACGGTGATAAGGAAGTTAGTAGTACAAATGAGAAGGTTTCAATACAAAAAGAAATTAACCAAGCTGAAAAATATATAAGCAACAAAGAATATTCTAAAGTTGAAGATCTTAAAAGCCAGATATACGAAAAAGATGGAAAGATAGATTCTAAAGATTAATAGAAATTTGATGGACTATATAGTATATCGAAGTTGTTGGCTAGGCATTAGTTCTAGGGCATATGCTACATCCTGTAATTCTGGGTTATTAGGTAAATCATAAGGGTCTACGGACTCAAAATATTGGATTTGTTCATCTGTTAAAAGGTCAAGTGGAATACATACATCTACAATTGCTCTAATAATAGTTATACCTATTTTTTTTGCTAAGTACGGTCTATGATTACCTCCATTACCAACGCAAAACTCACCGTTTGGAAATAAAGTTAGATTAATATCCATATGAGAGGAACCAGTTGTTACATATCCGTGAGTTTCTATTGATTTAAGAAGACGACTTAGCTTTTCTTCAGACAAAACGTTATCATGGGTCAAGCCTTTTATTCTTGAAACTGGCACCAGCATTGAGCCAACATGATGAATTAAATAGTTTCTGCCATAAATTTTTGTATAGTCATCGTGAAATTTGTAACCTGTGTAATCAATCATCATAATCGCCTTCTTTACGTTTGCCGTTGCCTTTTTTGTAATTTTTCATATGTGAAGAAGCAGACGATAATTTTGACACAATGTAACCTTGTGGATCAGCACGCAAGTTATTATTTTCAAGACTCTCAATTTTATCATTTGCAAACATGTTAGCAACTCTTGCTAGGTGATCAATTGTATCCATAAGTTCTGGATAATCATGATAATTAGAAATAGCAGTAGAGTGAATTTCTTGTAAATCATCACGAATCTTTTTTAAGGTTTCAATATCAAATCTGCTCATCAGTATCATCTCCCGTTGTCTTAAATACAATAAATAATATTAAGCCCATTGTGAAATTAGAACATAGTATTTACTTTTAATAATATCTAGAAAGGTTGGTTGTATAATGACCGATGAACTTTATCAGAAAATATTAAATGGAGAACTCAGTGACGAAGAAATATTACAAATTAATGAAGCAGATGATGAATCTTTAGCTAGTAAACAACGAGTAATGTTGGCTGAGTATTTAATGAGTTTACAAGTTTTAACCAAGAATGAAGCTTATCAAGTTACTTTTGAATATATCAATTATTAGTTTACATTCTATCAAAAGTGTATGTAAATTATAGGTTGTAATAAAAAGCATCCTTATATGTAAGGATGCTTTTCAAAGTGTATTTGTATTTCCACTTCCTAAAGTAGGCGTCTGAGTAGGTGTTGAACTAGGTGACTGTTGAGAAGAAGTGTTTTGAGAGCCTGTTACTGAACCTGAATTAGGACTTACATTTGATCCCGAACCTGTTTGTGAATTGGATTCTGTACTTGTAACGGGACACACTTGATTTACATTTCCAAAAATAAAAGTCCCTCCAGAAATGTTACCAATCGTAAGGGAATTGATTTTAGCTACCATACGTTCTCATCCTTTCATTGATGAAGAAAATAGAATACACATTAGCATATGTTTAGCTTGTCAATTATGTATAGACGGGCTAGAGAAATAGGCGAGGTTATTATTGTTATAACTTCATAAGTTGAATTCGGATTTACCTATGTCGGAAAGAATCTTGAAAATTGATTAATATTTAAAAAAAGTGAGAATAACTAGCCTTTTGTAGAATAAAATAGTCAACACAAAAGGTGGGAATATTAATGGGGAAAAGTAAAAACTGGATGGATGCTTATGTTTCTAAAGTTTCAGGAAAACATTTCGAATTGGTATCGGTTCAAAGTGTCATTGATTCTTTTATTGACATGTTAAATGTAAAATTAAATGAAAACCAACAACAAGAAGTTGAATTTATTAAAGAGGAAGGCAAAATTTCATTTCCAGATTGTTCAGTTTTTTTAAAAGTTCAAGGATCTATATTGAGTTTGAGTAAAGTTTTAAAATCTAACAATCAAGTTGCTGGTGGAATTAAAATCTTTGATATAGGTTTAGCTTATCATTTGAAAACTGGTTCAAAGTTGATTGAAGAGGTTGAAACTATACCTGAAGCATTAGATAGGGCACTAAGTTATTTGCTTGTAGAGCTGAAGTAAAAGTTAATATTTTTATAAGTTTAAGTCACTCAATCAGAGTGGCTTTTTATTATGTAGAAGTTAATATGCTCAAACATAAAATCATTATTAAGAATGGAGCAGCTAAAAGTTATATTGATTAGTGACAGCTAAAAATATTCTTATAGTAATATCTGAAGAAGGATTATTGCATTTTATGTCGAAATTATAGGCAGAAAGTTGGTGATTAGAGGATGAAAGTTAAATTTGATTTTAAAATACTAAATGTTATAGAGGAAAACAGTGTAAAGTCCTACAGTGTGCAATGCTCAAGTGAGAATTTCCGACGTGTTATTAAAGCACGATATGATGGAAGTGTATATATACCAGATTACCATCAACAATTATGGAACATACCATCTCATGAAAGGACGTTTCTTGATATCCAGCTTGCAGATTTCATCATAAAAAATGAGAAACGCAAAGTATAGATGATTTCGCATTTGAGCATAATATTAATGCTCAGTACTTCTTTTCCTGACGAATCGTTTTCTCCTTTAACATGTTAAGTTTATAAAAAGCACCCTTCGCTTGGGTGTTTTTTATTATGTTCAAGTAATAAAAAGTCGTTGAAAACGATGATTCACAATTAAAGAAAAACTTTCATACCTTAATTAAGGCTTTTTTTACAAGTGGAAACAAAGTAGGTGATTAAATGTTCTATTCTAATTTTTATACTCCTTTTAACTATGCTTTCTACCCTTATTTCATGCCTTCTTTTGGACGCCCTACTGGATATGTACTGAAGTCTAGTGGTGAAGTTGAAAGTTGGTGGGGAAATTACCCATTGGGGTATCCTGCGAAGGCTCCAAAATTTTTGGGTGGAGGACAGGCGCCTATTTCAGGACCTGCAATACCTTTCAGTTTTAGAGGCTACTATTGAACTGATTACAAGGGTACTGCCGTAAAAGGTAAGAAAGATACGTACAAAATTAAAGCAGTATTTAAAGCGACTGGAAGAGATGATATTTAATTCAGTCGAGAAAGTCGATCATAGGGTCGACTTTTTATTTTAGGTAGTTAACAAGTTTGATTTAATTAAAGAAGGGAAAATAATAGGTAACTAAAAGGAGGTGGAGTTATGGATTATAAACAAAAAGATTATTATATCAGTGCAAAAGAAAATGAGTATTATAAAGTACTAAATGTAGTAGATCATATGTTAGAGGAAGCGCAAAGTAATAATAAATATCCAGTGTGGGGTGAAAAACTAAGAACTGAGTTAAAAGAAAGTGCTGGTAATAACCTTACTCCATGGCATTTTAATATGATAATATCTACACTTTTAGATTATGTACCTGAAGAAGTAAAGAATAAATCTAATGCTAAGTCACTCTGAATGAGTGGCTTTTTATTATGTCTATAGTATGCAAATTAAAATATGTGCTAAATAATAAATGGTAAAAAAGGTGGCTGAACAATATGCCTAAAAATTCACCTAAGATATGCAATGCGGAGGAATGTACGTCAATTAACTTATAATCAATTACATATCGTGACAAGTACAAAAAAGATAATCATAGAGAGTACAAGGAACAGAGAGTAGATAAGGAAGGGTACAGTAAAACTTTATATTACTGTGATCAAGTAATGACTGCTGTGCAAAGGGGTGATATGTCTAAAGATGAGGCTGGAGGTTGTTTGAAATAATTCAATTATAATTTGAAGAATTTCATTGGAATATTTTTCTTTATTCTATTGATAAAAAAACTATCTAAATGGTACAATGTACTTATAAATATATCATGGAACGTTGTTATGACAGGTTTTATTGACATTAAGTAAGGTGATTTTTTGAATGATAAAAAACAAGTAGGTCAGCTGATTCAAGATCTGCGAAAGATTGCGGAAATGACAACTGTCGAGTTATCAGAAGGAATTTGTACAGAAGAAGAGCTACATCGATTTGAACAAGGTGAAATTCATGCAAGCAGTGAAGTTCTCTATTATTTGTCGAAACGTTTAGGAGTTCCGATGAATTATTTCTTTGAAGCAGGAGAGCTAACGCCCAACGATTATTCAAAAGAAATTAAATCGACCATTAGGCATTATATACGAAAACGCGATTATGAAACAGTTTTACATATGGTAAACAAAGAAAAAGATAATCCTATGTTTCAAGATCCTTTTCACGCACAATTTTTCCTATGGCACGAGGCCATATGTGATTATTATATCGGAAATAAATTTGAACAAGCGCTTCGTAAATTGGAAAAAGCAATTGCGTTCACGCGTACAAGCGAACAATTTTATTCAGAAAAAGAGATTGCTATTTTAAATAGTATTGCCATCATTTATGAAGAAGAAGGTCATTTAAAAAAAGCGTTCAGTACGTTTATGGAAGGATTGCAGCATATCGCTTTGCTCCCTAAGTTAAAAGATCCTCTTGTGAAAATTCGAATTTTGTATGGACTATCGCATGCGCTTTTGCAAATGGAACGTTACGAAAAGTCGGTTAAATATGCACAAGCAGGACTAGAGCTGTGTATTCAGCATGAGACGCTTTATTTATTAGGGGAGCTACATTATCAAATTGGAGAAGCACTGTGTCAGCTTGGTGAGCGTAAAGACGGAGTAGCCTACCTCAAAAAGGCTATTACTGTTTTTGAAATTGAGCAAAACGAAGCGTTTGTAACCATTATTCAAGAAGAGATGTCTAAATATCAAGAGATAAAGAAGAGCTGATCAGCTCTTCTTTTTTATCTCCAATACACTGGATGTGGGTAAAACGGACGAGGGCGAGGGTAAAAGTAAGGAGGATGGTAATAAATAGGACGCGGGTAAGGGTAAGGATAAAATGGACGGGGATATGGATAATAACCATAAGGGAGTCTTTCGTCAGTTTCATGAGGATTCAAATAATACCTATTGATATAAGATAAAACCCTTATTTATAAGGGTTTAGGTAGTAAAAAATTAAGTAATGACCGCAAATTGACCACCAACTATATAATTTAGAGGTTTTCAGAGACACTTCTCATGAATTCACTAAATCGTTGAGAAGTTTTTTCTTTCATGCTATTTGTCATATGAGCATAGATATTCATTGTTGTTTGAATGTTACTATGACCGAGAATTTCTTGAATCTCTTTAACACCAACACCAGCTTCGATTAAGAGCGAAGTAGTTGTATGACGTAAAGAGTGGGGTGTAACAATTTTATTCAAAGATGTCTTCTTAAGTAAACGGATCATTCGATATCCTATAGTTTGAGGTAGTTCTGGATTTCCACTAGGTTTTGCAATTACAAAGTTCTCGTCACGATAATCTTTTCCTGTAAGGAGCTTAACTTTTGTCTGCTCAACTTTATGTTTCTGTAAAATTCTCTTAAGAAATGGATCCATTGATAGAACCCGAATAGAACTTTCTGTTTTTGGAGTTAGCAATTCGTGTTCGCCAATCATGTTTCTTGGGTTATACAAGGTTTTTGTGATACTAATAGTCGATTCTTCAAAATTAATGTCTGACCATTTTAAAGCTAATAACTCTCCAGAACGCATTCCTGTGTACGCCAAAAGAGAAAACATTTGATAATCTAAATATAAACCGTTATTTTTAGCAGCCTGAAGAAATTCCAATAGCTCATCCTTTTCTAAAAATTTTACTTCTTCTCCAGTATTTTCGATGTCTTCAATAGTTTTTTGTTTCTTAGGCATTTTAGCTAATGAAGCGGGGTTTTGATGGATGAGATCTAACTCTAAAGCGTACTTGAAAATCATGTTGGCTACCGCCTGGATACTTGTAAGAGTGTTATGAGCGTAGCCTCTTTCATGTAACGTATTCAGCACATTTTGATACGTATTTCGTTTAATTTTATTAATTTTTAGAGAGCCTAGAAAATGATTTAAGTGTTTTAGGTTTTTTTTACGGTTTAATACTGTACTAACTTTGACAGTTTTTTCATAGGATCTCAGCCATTCATCTGCTAAATCAGCGAATAGTACATCTTTTGTAGGAAATTGAACACCTTTATACAGTTGGTTTTTTAATTTGGTGTAAGCTTCAACAGCTTCTTGACGTGTAGCAAAGCCTCTACGAGTTGTCTGCTTTCTTTTTCCCGTTACAGGATCTACACCAATATCAATCTTGAACATCCATGTATAGCCGGACTTAGCTGTTTTAGATTTTACTTTACGTAAGTGCAAGATAGACGCCTCCTTAGAATTTTATTTGAATCGACCACAGTTAGTTATAATATAAAAATCACCTCCACAAGGGGAATATACGTTCTGTAGAAAGGTGAAAGAAAAGCCCTTTCTGTAGGGCTTCTCTTATTTGTTGAGAATAGAATATTTACTTCAAGCCTATTTGAGTTTTATTCACTAACTTATCACCTTGGAACATGAATGAAGCATTTGCCCCAAGATCACCTTCACCAGTATAGGAAACCATGATAGTGTGAAGGCTTGTTCCTTTTTCTCCTGACTCTGAAGCAACTTCACCTTCACCACCAACAATTTTCGAAACTTCTTCGTAACTCATATTATTCTGTATTTTATCAAATTCACTTTTCGTGATTGTAACATCAGAGTTACCACCCAAACCGAATTGTGCTTTATTCATTAACTTTCCACCTTGGAACATCATTGAAGAATTAGCCCCAAATGATCCATCGGCTTCGAATGAATACATTACTGTATATAAAGAAGTTCCTTTTTCACCTGATTCAGAAAGGATTTCTCCTTCGCTGCCAATGATCTTTACAACTTCCTCATACGTCATACCATCTTTAATTTGTTCAAATTTTTCTTTAGTTAGAACTCCATCATCGGCTGATTTAGTTGTTTCCTCACTTGTTTCGGTTTCGCTATTTGTTACTTCAGTAGCATCGTTAGAATCAGTTGCTTCTTCTTTTGTAGGTTGTGTACTTGCTGTTTTGGATGTGTCTTTATTTTCTTCATTTCCGCTTGTAACAACTGCAATCACAACAATTAAAGCTATAATTCCGATGAAGCCCAAACAGCCAATCTTAAAAAATTTTTTCATACATCTTACTCCCTTATATAAAGTATTTATGTATATAGGCTTATTAGCCTGTAACATCTGAAAATAATACTAGACAATCAAATTTCTCATTATAATAATATATAACTAGTTAATTCTCAAAAAAAAATAAAAATGAGATATTTTCCCAGTGGAAAGAATAAAAAATATATGGGATTAATATCTTGACATTACTGGGAGTAAAGCACGAAATAGACGTCCTCTTCTATGAGATTGCCTTATCTGAATAGACTCAATTCTTTCCTCGCAAATGTCAGTGGATACCCCAAAAACTTCAGCAGTGTACTCAACATCTTTGAAATTTATATAAGAGAGCATGTGATAAGGGATAGCTGAATATTTTATAAAATTTTCAGCTTGATTTTCTTGAAGTTCACGTAGAGGAATTGGCATACCTTTTCTTTGTCTGCCTTCATGCATCAGACCATGACATAATTCATGATGAAAGTTTCTTTTTAGATCACGTCTAGATTCTTTTGATAAAAACAAGACAATAGTTCCATCAATGTTAACGGAATAATTTCTCCCATTCCTAATAACAATTTCAAAGCCAAAACATTTGGATATATTGGAAATAGTTAAATCTGTCGGAGTTAATATACCTTTTTTTATGTATTCATTTGAGATCCATTCCTCTAGGTGGGTAGGTACATATTCTAAATCCACTTACAATACACTCCTTAAAAAATAGCAATAAGAGAAAGTATGTTCTTATTTTGAGTAAAAAAATAGGGCAATTTAGCATAAAGAAGAACACGGACGAACCCCAATCACTTTCTCAATCACTAAAAGCCTTTAAACCCTTATGTATCAAGGGATTTAACAATTGTAAGAAAGGAAAATCTCAATCACTTTCTCACACAAATCCCAATCACTTTCTCAATCTATATTAATAACAGCATTTATTAATAACAACAATATAACAAGAAAGAAGAAGCGAGCAAAACACTATTAATAATTTTGATTAAGAATCTTTTTCGCTACGCTTCTTTTTTTTGGCTAATAAGAATTCAGCATATTCTCTGACTTCTTCTTCAATCTCCTCAAAGTCTTCTTCAGAAAGACTATCCATATCATAGAACCACATGCCTTGAACTTTTTCTTTACCTTCAGCATGTTCATGACGTCCCAAGATATAATCTACTGAAACATCATAGAGATTGGCGATTTTAACAAGCATCTCACTATCTGGTTGACGTAAACCATATTCCCAGTTTGCATAAGTAGAAACGGTTTTAATTCCTAGCTTTTTAGCAACTAAAGATTTAGTCCAACCTTTTCGTTCTCTTAAGAACTCTAATCTTTTACCGGTTATGTTTTCCATAGTTAACACCTATTTTTCATTTTATGTGTAAATTTTAACACGTTGCGAATATAAAAAATAACTTTTTACACAAAAAGAATAAAAAACCGTTGACTTACTCATTGTGTGTAAGTTATTATGAATTTAAGGGTTACACAAAACGAGTAAGGAGGTTGTGGAAATGAGTCTACAGAAATTAAAAGAAGCTCGATTGGCACAAGGTATTTCGCAAACATTTATGGCAAAAAAACTTGGTTATAGTTATCCAAGTGGTTATGCAAATATCGAAACTGGCAGGAACAAACTTAGTCTTGCAAATGCTAAAAAAATAGCCGATATCCTTCAAATGGATGTTAACGAACTTTTTTTTTGGGAAAGAGTTACACGAAATGAGTAAGTGTTTTTTCTCTCCAGGAGGTGATCTCAAAATATGACGTGGCAAAAAATTGCTCAAATATTGGTTCGTAGTCACAACATCCAACGTCTTCATTTTGGGGTTAAGTATCTACCTGTTACAAGAATCTATTAAATCAATCAAACAAAAAGGTGGTATTCGCAAATGAATAATTCAATCAATTTCTCAATCGACATGGCACCGCTTATGGAACGATTAAATAAGCTTGAAGAACGGATCATTCAATCCTCGCAGAAATCCTGGTTAGATGAGTATCCAAACATGCTGACAGTATCCGATCTGATGGAGATTTTAGGTATCAAACGCACAAAAGCATCTGAATTGCTGAACCGTGAAGATTTTCCGGTTTTCAGACTGGCTGGTACTAAAATTCCAAAACATTTATTCATTCGTTGGATAGAAAGCCATACAGAATGGCTTGAAAAAAACACAAATTTTTCTACTGCAAAAGCCATTTAATAAGGCGCTTCTAGTATAAGGGTAACATGCAAGTAATCTATAAAAACAGGAACGAAATATGGTTGCAATATTAGAAACTTACATTCGAGTAGAAGTTTTCTTATAAATCTCATTTTAAAGCAAATAAATCTAAATAATGGTAAAGGTTGGAGGGGTTGTAAATGGATATTGGTAAGCATTTGAAGGAGCTAAGAAAGCCTGATTCACAGCAACAACTAGCATTGGAACTTAATCTTTCGAGGGAAGCGGTTTCGGCTTATGAAACAGAACGTACTAAGCTTCCGGTAGATATCGCACAACGGGTGATGGAAAAGTACGATGATCCATGGTTTGCGATCAATATTGCAAATAAGTATACAGGTGGTGCTTGGGTTCAGAAATTGGATGGAGAGTTTGCAGAACTGAATCGTGGAAATGTCGTTCTCAAAACTGTTGAAGAGCTAGAGGAAGCTATTGAATCTATTGAAAAGGCACCTTTCGTTAAACACCCAAAAGCTTTGGCAGCATACGAAATGCAGGATGTCCAAAAATCTCTTCTTCAAGTAATAGATTCTATTGTTGCTGCAAGCCATTTAGTAGCAGTTAGTTGCCAAGAGTACGGATTTAGTTGGAATGAGTTATGGGATGACCATAACAGAAAGTTAATCTCTAACGGATATGTCAGTACTCAATAAGGGGGCTAGCAAATTGAATACAGTTAGAAAACAACAACTTAAGACTTACATAAGTGAAGAAGCTATCATCTTAGAGGAAGCTGGCTGGGCAGTTATTGAAGCCATTAATCTAAATGCTAATATGCAAGAACTACAGGAAGAAGCGTTTGACACCGTACTTGCAGCTAGGGAATTCCAGAAGCACTCATTAAGTCGAGTAGAACGGATTGTAGGAGGTATGAAAAGCAAAGGGTTTGATGTTTATATCGTACCACGTTACCTCAAGTTTAAGGAGGAGACAAGCTATGTATAAGTTGCCAATGATGAAAGCAAGCGAAGTCAGTAAGTGGTGTAAAACATTAAAAGGGAAGCCAGTTTTGCTTTTGGATATTGAACGTAGAATTCGGCAAAACATGTGGGCAAATAAAAAAACAGCTAGCTAATGGCGTAGCTAACTGTTCGTTTCGAATTACTAGATTACAAGTAGATTATACCACATTACATAAGTGGGCGACAAGCATTGTTCTTGTCGTCATGGTCAGGAAAATCCTTCATTTATCGGTCCTTAACCGTAAAGGCACAACTCATTTTCCTGGTCATGACGATGCGAACAGATAGCATCAGAAAGTAGGTGAATAACATGCGTGTAGAACATCCTGAAATCACTCAAGTAAATCGTACAGGCTATGTAAATATGGTGGCTCAATCTGAACATGCTGGAGTTGATTATTTCGGAACTGAAATTCTTAGCGGTGATGAAGTCGTAACAGATGATAACACGGGTGAAGTGGTCTTGAAAGAAGATTTGGAAAAGTACTTGGAAGAAGAGTACGGCTTCAAATTTACAACAGCAGAATAAAAAAGCCTGCACGGCCAGGTGCAGACTTTAAATGTTAAAGAATTTTAAGGTACTTACAGTTTATAAAAAAACTTTATAAAAAGCAAATGGAGGGTGAGATCAATGCAAGCTGAAATCTTAATACCTACATCCAACATGAGTGAAGCTGAATGGTTAGAACATCGACAAAAAGGCATTGGCGGATCAGATGCTGGTGCCATTGCTGGATTAAGTAAATGGAAATCACCAATTGGAGTTTATCTTGATAAGATTGGCGAATCACCTTCTGAAAGTAGTAGCAGTGAAGCAGCATATTTTGGGCATGTTCTTGAAGATGTCGTAGCACAAGAATTTTCTAAGCGAACAGGTTTAAAAGTTCGAAAACGTCAAGCGATACTTCAACACCCAAAACATAGCTTCATGTTAGCTAATGTAGATCGTTTAATCATTGGCAAAAAAGAAGGGCTGGAATGCAAAACAGCTAGTGAATATCTGAAAAATGATTGGGAAGAGGAAGAAATTCCAGCACAATACTTGCTTCAATGTCAGCACTATATGGCTGTTACTGACTATGAAGCCTGGTGGATTGCTGTTTTAATAGGTGGAAATAAATTTGTTCATAAAAAAATAGAGCGTGATGAAGAAATTATTAACTATCTGATTGAGATTGAATCTGATTTTTGGAATAATCACGTGCTTAAGAAAAATCCTCCTGCATTTGATGGTTCGGAAGCTTCAACTAATTTATTAAAAGCAGTGTATCCACAAGGGAATATTAGCTTAGAACCTGTTGAATTAGCTCCTGAAGCATCTGACTTAATTTCAAACTATGAACAAGCAAAAGTAGAAGAAAAAGAAGCTTCTGAACGTCGTAAAGAGGCTGAAAATAAATTGAAATCATTACTTGGAGAACACGAAGTAGCATATGCAAGTGATCGTTTAATCACTTGGAAAACCATTAGTAGCTCACGTGTTAACTCCAAGCTATTAAAAGAAAAATATCCAGAGGTGTACGAAGAAGTAGCTTCAAGTTCGTTATCTCGTAGATTTGGAATTAAATAAGGAGGACATAAAGTTGGCAACTAACAATTCAGTTAAAAATCAATTAGCGCAACGAAAAAACAACGTAGCAAAAACGGAGGACACAGGCTTTCAAGGTCAGCTAGTTACAATATTTAAACAACAATTTAAAGCAATTACTTCTATTGCACCAAAGCATGTAACTCCTGAGCGTTTAATACGTATCGGAATGAACGCAGCAAGTCGTAACCCTAAGTTAATGGAATGCTCTCCAGAATCAATTGTAGGAGCTGTAGTTAACTGTTCAGTACTTGGCGTTGAGCCCAATTTATTAGGACATGCTTACATTGTTCCTTTTTTCAATGGATCAACAAAACGTATGGAAGCTCAATTTCAATTAGGTTATCGAGGCCTTATTGATTTAGCTAGGCGTACAGGTGAAATTACAAGCGTATACGCTCATGAAGTATATGAGGGTGACGAGTTTGAATATAGCTATGGTTTAGATAAGGATTTAAAGCATAAGCCTATCGGTGAAGAAGATGAAAGTAAAATTACTCATTTTTACGCAGTGTACAAATTAAAAGATGGAGCATTTGACTTTATTGTAATGAGCCGTAAGCAGGTAGAAAAACATAGAGATCGATTTACAAAAAGCCAAAAAAACGGCAACGTATTTGGACCTTGGAAAGATCACTTTACTGAAATGGCTAAGAAAACAGTTCTTATCAAACTTTTAAAAACGGCTCCTATCTCAATTGAACAGCAAGAGACAAGAACAGTTATGGAAGGCTTACAATACGATAATTCTGTTAGCAAGGTCAAAGAAGGACAATTTGGTGATGGATTTATCGATGCTGAATATCAGGTTGAGGAAGATATGGGAAACTACCAATCTCAGCAAGAAGTACCAGGAGAAAAGCCAAGCGCCTTTGACTTTGGAGGAGAGGAAATTGATATCAAAGATGAGGATTTACCGTTTGATAAATGAGAGAAGAACACATAGCATTCCCTCACTGCTATAAATTTTTAGCGAAAAACAAAAAGCAATATGAAAGCTATATTCAAGGCTTCCTTAATCTATACCATCCGGATCTGAAAATGGTCAGGATTGAAAAGTACTATGTAATCAGCGTTAAGAAATAGCACCTAAAGGAGTGAGTACGGGGCATGAGTCAAGTAACAACGGGGTTTGTCATCCAGCCCCGGCTATCTTTCCAAAACAAACGTGATCAAGTGTTATATAACTTTTTTGTCAGTGAAGCAAATTTTGCATCAAATACTTACTGCGAACGTGGCCAGTTGAAAATAAGAGTTAAGGATTTAACAGATGTGTTTGGCCATACTGACAATATTCTTAGAGCTTGTATTAAAAGGTTAGTTGATGACGGATTCATCACAAAAAAGCGTTTAAAAGGTAGTGAGGGCTTGCTGATAACAGTTAATAACTACGACGAATATCAAACACTAGCAAGTTATCAAAAAAATAAAAATGAGGTTCCTGAAAATCTAAAGCAACCTACGATGGAAAAGAATAACGTTTTTACTTTTTTTGAGACAACTTTTGGGGGAGCTTTATCACCAAAAATGGCACAGGATATTGGCAACTGGGTAGATGATTTTAACGGAAATGAAGATGTTGTAATAGCAGCTATGAAACTAGCTATTAGGAAGAAGAAAGCCTTCTGGGGTTATGTCCAACCTATATTAGTCGATTGGCACAATAAAGGTGTCCATACCTTAGAAGATGTAAGGAATTTGCAGAACCAATCAAGGAGGGAGAAAAGTGATAAGCCTAAAGAAGTCATTGCAAACACTAGCCAAGGAGCGTCCGGAATTTCAGAAGAGACTCAACGACTTGAGAGAATTGCACAAGAAAAAGGACTTGTTACAGGGGAGATACGAGATACTTACGTCGATTTCTGAGGAATGTCCGTATCAAAAATGTGATGGGACAGGCCAGTATTTAGTGAAGGATTGGAAAGAAAGCAGGGAATTCATGAATCCTTGTCCTTGCCGATCTGATAACGCTGTGAAGAAGAAGCTGCTAAAAGCTCGTATTCCTGAAGAATTTGTACAAGCTACTATTTCATCCTTTGATATTAGCTTATACAAAAAGCAAAAAGAGAAAGAACGTGCAGCTATTGCTAAACGAGCGTCAGCTAACTTTGTCCAAAACTTTAACCAAATGCAAGGACAAGGAAAAGGATTGTATCTATACAGTGATACAAAAGGGTCAGGTAAAACAAGGCTAATGGCTAGTATTGTAAATGCTTTAACAGCAATCTATGACAAACCTGGTGAACCATTAAGTATATTATTCTCTCCAACAATTGATTTGCTTGATGATATTAAAAAGACTTTCAGTGATGACAGCAAGGTTAAGACGTCGGATCTGATCGAAACCATTAAAAGTGTAGATATTTTGGCTTTAGATGATATTGGGGTTGAAAAAGTAACAAGTTTCGTAGAAGAGAAGTTTTCTGGCATTATGGATTATCGCTTAACAAATAAAAAGATAACTCTGTTTACATCCAACCTTTCAATTGATGATCTAGATATCAAATACAAAGAAGGTCGTGTGAGTAGCCGTATTGAAAAGATGGCGTTTCCTATCTATATGCCAGATGAAAAGATACGAAGCTATTTAGCTCAGCAGGAAAACGAAGATTTGCAGTCGCTTTTATATAGATAAAGGGGGATTCACAGTGTGTGAATTATGTAATGGGAGAACAAGGGTTGAACTATTATCGGTCAGCATGATGGAGGTTCAACTTTGCTCGCACTGTATCCAAGAGGGTGCAGATGACATTAATTATTTCAATATTTCGATGAATTTATTTGAACAACGTATCACAGCTTTTGAACAACAACAAGAAATCCTACATAAACGAGCTGGATAAGGGATGGGAGGTACTAAATGGAGCTTAGAAAGCGCGTAGAGGAAAAAAGAAAGAGTTTAATCAACGCTCTTATTCAAAAAAATGTCTATAAAGATTCGAACGAACGGCAGCTTTACGAACTTACTTTAACTGAACGTGAGGATTTATATAGACGCGTATAGGAAGGTGACTTATTCGTGTTAGAGGTGGGAATGAAAATAGATGTGTTCAGTCAATTCATGAGGGGTTAAAAAGCAAGTAGAGGACGTGAAAGAGGATATATTTGAGGCTTTGAAGTCGGTTAAACCAATAAAATAAAAAGATAGCTCTTATTGAATAAAAAAGAGCTATCCATAAAACAAATTATTGTTTTTTGAGACTATTAAAATAATTTTCCATTTCTTGCAAAGATGAAGCTGTTTTGTAATAAAAGGTATTGTCTTCATACGTTAGTTCAAATTCAGGCCAAGGAAGAGACTCATATACTTCACACATTGAATTTCTAGAACCAGCCAATTTAAATTTAGCTCTATCAGGTTGGGTAATAGCTATATAGGCTAGTCCACTTTTACGACTTAAAGTTTGGAAAACAGAATATTTTTCTTGAGTTCCTAAGGTAACTAATTTAGCAGGATAGTAGACAACATCATTACAAGGTGTGGGTAAAGCAATTAAGTCTTTAACTAAAGCAGATGGAGTTAAACCTTTTGTTACTGTTACCATTATCATCACCTCTTCTATATTAGATAGACTAATTATTACTCAAAATGGTGAGTTTTACAAACTAAATAATAATTTGTAAAGATTTTAATAGAAGAGAAGACCATAAGGTAACAGTTTAGTAGAAATAAAAAGACGCCCTGCCGAGAGCATCTTGTCATGAGAAAAGGTCTTCTATAAAGCTTATGGTGATTGTCTATCATTTAGAACGCAAAAAAGCGCCCAACTAAGAGCGTTAAGTTTTCAAGTGGTGAAAAAAACGGGTCCATAAAGGATATTAGCAATATGTTCAGTTTAGAACATAAAAAAGACGCTCGGTCGGGAGCATCGTATGGGTAAAAATAAAGTTTACCATAAACGTCAGGAAAGTGGATATTTAATAACAAAAGATGCGGAAAAACCTTTGTTATAAGTTAGTAATTGTAATATATATTAAACCTACTACAATATATAAAACCATGAAACTTATAAAACATCCAAATGATCGTTTATTCTTAGTTCGTTTATTCATTATGTTACTCCTTGTGCTATGTATTAAGAATTACATTATATACGAACAATTTATGGAATGGTTTCAAAAAAATGAAAAAATGCCCTCGAAAGAGCATCCGACTAAATTACACCTAGGTAAATGGAGGTTTCCTATAATCATTAAAATATATGGTAAGTATGAATGGTTTAGAACATAAAAAAGACGCTCTACCAGGAGTGTCCGTATGACAAAAATGAAAATGGCATTATAAGGGACATGCTGGTAATTTATTGTCATTATTCTTCTTGTACGTATACAATAAATTCAATTTTTTTATTAGTATTGATTAAATTCTTTGCGCTTGCTTAGGTAATAAGCGATTAGAAAAATAATTAAAGTTATAGGAAATGAGTATATATATTTCCATTTTATAGGATCGTAAATACCCATAACTTTAAAAATAGGTAGAATAACAAAAGAACATACCGTTGAGAAAATGATTCCTTTTAAAAACGGATTAATTTTGGGCCTTATTTGCAAAACAAACATAACTGAAACTGGCAAAGCTGAGAGGCTCCAAGGCAGGTAATATGTAGTAAATGGGAAGACTTCGTAGTTATATTCCCATAAATGCGAAAAGTCACCAATTGAATCGAGAAAAGAGGAAATAATACTAACAAAAAAGCCAGCGTATAGAAAGCGGTCGGTGCTGCCTCTTTTTCGAAATAAAAGCCAAAGAATTATTGGGAGGAAAAGCAGGACAACACCTAGCCACCATTGCCAAGTAAATAGTGAATAATCCATCCAAAGTTGAATTTTGTCGTTATGTAAATGATCCTCTCTTTCAAAGTAATGATTAAAAGTTTTGGTCTGCATTAAGAATACTCCTTTTGATTCGTTGGTAAAGACATTTGGAATTATTAGTCGATATTAAGTATTAACTAAACCAAAAACTTTTAGTCTAAGAGTAAAAAGGTATTTGTCTAAGTGGAATGAAGTTTGTAAAAGGCGGTCTTATTGCATACAGCTTGTTGGGAGATCCTAATGCTTCGATTCCAACGCCATACTTGTGTATGATGACTTAGCTTTTGATCGGTCCTATGTAGGGATAAATAAAGAAGACCAAAAGTAAAATTACCTTTGGCTAAGTCAGTACTATGACTGACAAGTACAAGTAGCATTATTAAAAAATGGAAGGTTGTGTATAGGATTAGTTACACATAAGTAGTATATGTAGCATGCAAGTGAATGCCTGGGCATTCTGTGTGAAAATAAAAAAGACGCTCAGCCAAGAGCGTCTTTACAGGTAAAATAATTTTATAAAAGGTAGTTTCATTATACACTAAGTGGAACAAAAAAAGGCCAGGAACATCTTCCCAGTAAACCTAATGAAATTATAACATGAGGAGGTGTTTTCTGGTGAGTGAAGATAGAAAATATATCGCTGAAATAGATTTGATGAACAATAAAAAAATGTACGTAGTGAAAGACGGGCAGTTAATTGAACATGAGCTGCCTGATTACGGAGAAGTTGTTGTAACGATGATTAGTGGAAAAACCGCATTTATTGATACAAAGATTAAAAGAAAGATTTAAGGAGATGCCTCTGACGGGATTCGAACCCGCACTCCTTTCGTAAGCATAGGCTAGGGGAGAACACGCTTCCCTACGGCTTTTCACCGGCTAGGAATTTCACCTGCCTCAGCTAATTTGCTTTTCGGTGCTTCTGAAACCCTTGCCTTGCGACCCGGTGGCTACAATTGTTTTCCGGCGCTCTTCCCTTCTAAAGCTACAGAGGCATGTTTTTACCAATTATATGAAGGGAAAGTGATTTTATCAACAAGTTTTTTAATATCTAAGCCTTAACGGAAAAACCGAGGGCACTGAGTAAGCAATAGCTTATTTGGTGTCCTTTTTATTTTGTAAGGGGGAAATTACGATGAAAGTGAAAGTGGAGAAAGATTATTGCAAACGGTGTGTATGGCAGCAAAACGGATTCTGTATGTTCCAGCGTTGTGTTAAAGGATATGGATTTGTAGCAGATAAGCCAATTAAAAAGGGGGCTAAATGATGGGAGCAGAGCAATTAACATTACTTGAGCCAGTAGATGAAAAGTTAGTTCGTCAAACCGTTATAAGAGAATTAAAGAACTATAGAGCTTTAAAGGTACAGCTGGCAAATAAAAAGAGAGAGAGGAAGCAGGCGTGGTCGGCCTGTTCCCTGTTCTTCGAAAAGAAGATAACCTAGCTGAATTGAAAGTGAAACAAATTGAACGCGCGCTTCAACATTCACTAGATGAAGTTGAGCGCGAAATTATTCAAATCAAGTACCTAGAATCAAAGCAGACAAAGGATATTAATATCTATATGGATTTAGGGCTGAAAAAAGAAAAGTATTATGAGAAGAAAGGTGCTGCCATTTTAAACATTGCTACTTCGCTAGGTATCATCTAATCCCTCATATATTTCCGACAAAAACCCGACAAAATCCAGAGAAAAAAGGGTCCATTTTGGGGGCCTTTTTATTTTTCTATGAAAGGTAAGATTTTCTTATAAGCAATAGTAAATTGCTTGTGGGAGAAGCGCCTTTCCCTTATCAAGACGTACTCGGGTGTATCGAATGACTATGAAGATTGCCGGCTGAAATTACGGGGAACAATTGGAGTCTAGCTGTATTGCGTACGATAGCCACGGGGTAGTGAAGTGTGCAAGTCCTTCACGAAACTACTGTCTGTCATTTTATGTACAGCAACCGTTACTCCAATCCTAGCCGCCTCCCGGGTGATTGATAAAGGACGGGTTTAATTTAATTAAGCAATTAGCATAATGGGGTGTTAAAAAGCTTTTAAATCTACTTTTTCAAGAAATATATCATACTTTCATCCGATATTATAGGTGGAAAGTAGGTGTATTTGAAAATGGATATAAGATTTAATTTTAAAGTGCTAAGTGTAATTGAGGAACAAGGATTTAAATGCTACGTCGTGCAATGCTCATCTCAAAAATTCAGGCGTATTATCAAGGCTCACTATGACGGAAGTGTATATATTCCAGATTATCAACAACAGTTAGCAGCTATGCCTGAATTAAATAGAACGGTTCTTGATATTCAACTAGCAAGTTTCATATTAAAAAAAGAAAAACGTAAAGTATAGTAAATTTCACATTGGAGCATGCTATGAATGGTCGGCACTCCCTTTGCTGACGAATCGTTTCTCCTTTCAAAAATGAGTTGATAAAAAACATCCTCCTGTGTAGGGTGTTTTTTATTTTTGTGAGGTATAATTTCTATGAAAATAATACATCATAGAATATGTTAGCTAACTCCTTTCAGCTGGCGAAGTTTACATTATGCATTGCTATGTCTAATAAAAAGCACCCCGATTTATCAGGGTGCTTTTTATTTTAGTAATGTGAAAAATAGGTAGGTAATACATGGATTTCATTCTACATTAACGAATTTTTTCATCTCGCTCTCTTCTTCTAAGACCGAGAAGACCTACTAAACCTAATAGTCCAAGTAACTCCCAAGGAGTGTCATTGTTATCGGCAGTATCTGTTGCTGTAGTTACATTTCGAGTGTTTACGTCATCATTATAATTGACTCTATCAATATTAGTATCGTTATTATAATCAGCTCTATCCATATTGTGATCAACAGCGTGAACAGGTGTGTTCAGAGACGTTACACTTAAAACTAAAGCAAACAATATAAAGAACAATTTTTTCATATGGTTTCCTCCTTTCGTTAAATAAGCGATTCAATGAGTAATATTTGTCACTTTATTAAGAATTATTCCTATTGAGGTCAATGGGGATGAGTCACAGTACCTTCCTTATTTATTTAAGTAGAACTTATAGTTAACCCATAACAGTAAACCAAAGGTGAACTAACGGAGGCGGTGATGATGTAGTGAAACTTACACCCAAACAAAAACGATTTGTGGAAGAGTATTTAGTCGACCTAAACGCTACTCAAGCTGCTATACGTGCTGGGTACAGTGAAAAGACTGCTGAAGCTATCGGACATGAGAACCTAAGAAAACCTAAGATAAAAATGTTTATTGACGAAGCATTAAAGTCGCGTGCTCATCGTGCTGAAATTAGCGCAGATAAGGTTTTGCAAGAGTTAGCAGCAATAGCCTTCGCTAACGCAACAGACGTTGTCAGCGTCAAAGATGTGGAATATATCAATGGTTATAAATGGATGCTTGACGGTGAAGAAGTGGAGAGGAATGACTATACTCCAAGCAGTGAAGAGTATGAGCGTATGGAACGTGTTCCTGTTATGGGAATTCGCCAGGACGTTTTTATCCAAGAAACAGAAGCCTTAAATGCTTTTCAAAAGAAAGCAATCTCTGGAATGAAGGAAACGAAGTATGGTATCGAGATTAAGTTCCACGATAAGGTGCGTGCCATTGAACTACTGGGAAAACATTTAGGTCTGTTCACTGATAAGGTGGAGCATAGTGGTACGGTTACGAATCAAAATGTAGATATGTCTGCTCTTGGTCTTGAGGAGTTGAGAAAACTTGCCAAACTTAACGAGTGAACAACGTAGATTAATAGCTCAGCTTGCTCAAAAAGAATTGGCAAGACGTTCATACAAGGATTATGTTGAATATGTTCATCACGGGCAATATACACATTTTAGACATACTGAACTAATATGCAACGAACTTCAGCCTATTGTTGAGGGGGAACAGCGCTTTATCATTATTGAAATGCCCCCTCGACACGGTAAATCGATGACGGTTACAGAAACGTTCCCGTCTTTTTTTATTGCCAAAAATCCTAATAAGCGTGTCATAACAGCTGCTTATTCTGATGGGTTAGCAACCAAGTTTGGTCGAGTGAACAGGAATAAATTTAAAGAGTTTGCTCCTACTTTATTTGATATACGAATATCAGACTCTAACTCTGCCACTAAAAACTGGGGAGTTGAAGGGCATACAGGCGGCATGATTGCAACGGGTATTGGAGGTTCCATTACAGGTCAAGGTGCTGACTTAATGATTATCGATGACCCTATTAAGAACGCAAAGGAAGCTGCTTCTCAAACAATTCGAGACAACATATGGGATGAGTGGGAAAGTACGTTATCCACTCGTTTACATAATGGAGCGTCTGTTATTGTCATCATGACTAGATGGCATGATGACGATATTATTGGCCGCTTATTGGATAGAAGCCCACGTAACTGGGTTAGGTTGCGTTTACCTGCTATTGCAGAGGATGAAGATGATCTACTTGGCCGTGAAATTGGTGAGGCATTATGTCCAGAGTTAGGGTTTGATGAACAGTGGGCAGAGAATAAAAAGTCTGAGGTTGGTTCACGTACCTGGGCATCTTTATTTCAACAGCGTCCATCACCTGCAGGCGGTAGCATCTTTAGTAAACACTGGTGGAAGTTCTATGTACCTACTGAAGAAATAAGAGCTAAATTAAAGCTTCCTAAAGAGGTAGCTGTTCTTCCTAAAATGTTAGATAAACAGGTCCAATCATGGGACTGTACGTTTAAAGATAGCAGTGCCTCTGACTTTGTTGTTGGGCAAGTATGGGGCAAGCGACAGGCTAACTCTTATCTACTTGATCAAATACGTGATCGTTTGAATCTACCTGAAACAATGAAAGCCATTCGTAATATGACAGCAAAATGGCCCAATGTTAAAGCTAAATATGTTGAGGATAAAGCGAATGGTCCTGCTGTTATTCAAATGCTACAGGATGAAATAAGTGGTTTAATTCCTGTTAATCCGGAGGGTGGGAAAGAAGTACGGGCCAATGCTGTTTCTCCTGAAGTAGAATCAGGCAACGTATATTTACCACATCCGTCCTATGCACCTTGGGTTAATGAGCTGATTGATGAAGCAACAGCATTCCCAAATGGTAAGCATGATGATATGGTCGATAGTTTAACGCAAGCATTAGTTAAGTTACAGGCATTTAAGAGTAATCCTTTAGATCGCTATAAAAAACTCTTAGGGGGAAATTGATAATGGCTGAAAAAGTAAATGGAAAAGTAACAAATGTTGAAATGGAAATGATGATCGATGATTTAATTGCCAAACTGCCTTATGTAATAAAAAGCAATGCAGCAGGAGCGAAAGTACTAAAAGCTAAATATGACAGTCTGAAAGAGGCTGGATTCACCGATGAGCAAGCGATGGAGATTGTGAAGACAAGACCTCTTTATGAATGATGTCACTTTTGTAGGAAGGTGGTGAGTAAGTGAGTGTAATTGAGCAAGCCAAACAGTTTCGTAATGACTTTATGCAAGCTCCTGGCAAGGGAAATAGTAGAGATGCATTAACCCGACAAACACCAGGGCTAAGACGTGTATTAACTAATCAAGATTTAACACGGTTATATGCGGATAATCGTATTATTCAAAACGTCATTGATATTCCAGCAGAAGATATAACGCGAAGCTGGTTCACTTTACGAATGAAAGATGAAAAGTTACAGCGTGATATTATGAGCAAGCTTGCTGATCTTAATGCGAGGGAAGCTTTTAGAAAGATGCGTTCATATGAGCGATTACGCGGTGATGGCTTTATCTCTTTAGGTGTTACTCAAAAGAATCCATTCGAACTAAGTGACCCTATAAAAGAAAAAGACTTAATGCGTATCGACTATATCCACGCATTCAGTGGGATGAAGGTGTACGAATTTTTATTGAATGAAGATATGTTCAACCCTAAATATGGCCAAGTGGAGTCGTTCCAGTTAAACCGTCGTTCTCGTATAGGGGAAGAAATTGCCGGGCCTACTCAAGATCGTGTACATGCTTCTCGTGTTATCCATGATCAAACAAGAAGGTTAGAGGATGAATACAGAGGGCAACCATTATTGGAACCCTTATATGACATCATCACAGTTCTTGATACGTCCCTTTGGTCAGTTGGTCAGATGCTATATGACTTTACTTTCAAGGTCTATAAATCAGCTGATATTGAGGGGATGGGCAAAGAAGATAAACGAGAATTAAGTACACTGATGGATTTTATGTTTCGAACTGAAGCTCTTGCTCTTATCGGAAAAGATGAGGAGTTAACGAAACAGAGTACTGTTACCACAGGTATAAAGGATTTACTTGATTATGTATGGGATATGCTTGCAGGTGCAGCGCGAATGCCTAAAACAGTTATTAAAGGGCAGGAAGCAGGTACTATCACAGGAGCTCAATATGATGTCATGAACTATTATTCTCGTATTGCCGCGCAGCAAGAGAATGAATTAAAGCCTCACATTGAGCGCCTTATTCGTTTACTATTGCTATGCTCTGATGAACTGGGAGGAACAATTAATCCTGACTCGGTGGAGTGGGAGATTAAGTTTAATCCATTATGGAATGTTGACTCAAAAACAGATGCTGAGATTCGCAAATTAACTGCTGAAACAGATAACATTTACATTGTTAATGGTGTTCATACATCTGATGAAGTACGAGAAGCACGCTTTGGTCAATTCGGTTTAACGAATGAAACTAAGTACAGTGGTGACGATGCTGATTGGGAACGAATGGCTAAAGAAGTTTACACAGCTTATAAGGAGAGTCAGTGATATGGCTAGGATAGTTCCTCCTACACGTTTCCCTGACAGCGTAGCAGTCTCATACAGCCGTTCTATTAATAAGTTAGTATCTGAGTTAGGTAAAGTCACTTTAAGCGTCTACGACGAGCAAATAACGCCTCAGATTAAACTGCAAAAGAGTAGGGGTGACAATTCTTTCTACAAGTTAGATGCTCCACTCGATGTTATTCAACGAGCTGTGGATGTAATCAAAGGATTATCACTAGGCATTTTTAATTCTAGCGTTATACAGGAAACAGCCAGTAAGTTTGTTAACTCTCTGAACTTATTTAATAAGAATAATATTAGCAACCAAGGCAAGGTGAAGGGAATTGACCCCACCGTTAGTGAGCCGTGGTTAGAGTCGTTTATGAAAACATCAATAAGCGAGAATGCCAGCTATATTACTAACATTAAGGATGGGTACCTGGCTAACATTGAGAGCATCATTTACCAAGGCGTGAAGAATGGTAGTAGCGCAAAAAAGGTGAGAGATCAGTTAGTTGAGCGTGTCGGAATGTCCAGGAAGAGGGCTGAGTTTATTGCTGTTGATCAAACAGGGTCTATACTCGGTCAAATGACTGCAAGGCGTCATAAGGAAATGGGTGTATCGAAGTTCAAATGGCTAACATCCAATGATGAAAAGGTACGAAAAACACACAGAGATTTAAGTAATAGAGTTTTCTCTTATGCAGATCCACCAAAAGTGGGTTTACCTGGTGAAGATTACCGATGTCGTTGTGTTGCTATTCCAGTATTTGATGAGGAGTGAAATGCATTTAACTTTATTTTCTAAAAATATAGTAAAGTTGGTTTTTAAATGGGATAATCTTCATAAAACATATAGCTCGATGAGTTGATGCAACTAATTTTATGTTAAATATAGGTTCATTAACCTGAAGGCGGAGAGGAACTTTTATGAAATTATCTTTTGTTTGTATGGATTGTGTAAGAGAAAATGATTTGAATAACCATAATTTTATTGAGCTAGATATTCAAGATGGTGGAATTTACAGATCAGTTTGCAGTAAAGGACATAAAGTAACTAATACACTACAAAATGAACAATTTGAAGTGTTGTTTGAAATGGGTGCTTTAGCTTTACTAGATGGATATTCACGAGAGTCTGTTTCAAGTTTTGCTAGCGCGTTAGAGCGTTTCTATGAGTATTCAATTAAAGTACTATTATTACAAAAAGGAATAAATTATGAAGAAATTAAGAAGACATGGAAAATGGTTGCTAGACAGTCTGAACGACAATTGGGAGCCTTTTATTTTCTTTACTTAAATGAATTTAAAGAAGTGCCACCTAAACTTCCGGACAAATGTACTACTTTTAGGAATGACGTTATTCATAAAGGGTACATACCAAAGAGACAAGAAGTTATTAGCTACGCTACAGAAGTTTATAACTATATAAATTTAATATCCAAGACACTAAGATCAGAATGCAGAGAGCATATTATGACGCCTTTTAGTTATAGACAAAAAGAACTAATGGAGAAAGAGGTTATAGGGACTTTGCAGAGTCAAGTTGTTCCTACAATGATAGATATGGCACTTGATGATGAACTATTTGGAAAAGAACCGTTTGAACAAGCACTTGAAGATTTAAAAAGGCGTATAGGCCTAGGATTTGTTAGATAAATTAATTAAGCTAAAAGACCGAATTTATCGGTCTTTTTTTATTGAGAGGGGGTGATAATGTGTGAAGCATGAGCGTTATGATCGTACATTTATAAAAGACTATAACGAAACAACTGAAGGGTACCTGACTGTTCGAGCACCTATTACTCGCCCAGGAGTATTCCCATACATGCGACAAGATGGTTTGGTACAACTTGAAGCTAAGCTTCCTGAGGAAATTTTCAGCGACCGTACTATGTATTCAGCACATGCAAAGCCTGTAACAGATGATCATCCAAGTGAACCTGTTACTTTACAGAACTATAACACGTATGCCAAGGGATTAACGCACAATGATGCGAGAGTAGAAGATTTTAAACTCTATATCTCATTTACTGTGACGGATGCTGGATTAATTCAAAAGATTAAGGACGGCAAACGTGAAATTAGCCTTGGTTTTTTAGCCGATGTGGTACCAGAAAAGGGTACATACGACGGTAAACAATATGATTTTGTTCAACGAAATACTGAAGTTAATCATGTTGCGATTGTTGATGAAGGGCGTGTGGGTCCAGAAGTATCCATTCGTGGTGATTCAGCAGCCTATCAAATTGATTCAAGCGAAGGAAAAGGAGATGTTAATATGGCCAAGTATACAATCGATGGCAAGGAGTATGAAGTAGATTCAACTGTTAAATCTTTTCTAGAAGCACAAAAAGCACGCTTAGATGCAGCTAACCTACAAGTGAAGAGTGCAGACGCACTTCAAGGGCGTTATGATGCATTAGAAGTGGAACTGCAGAATACTAAAAATGAATTAAAACAAGCGAAAGAAAATAATTTATCTGCTGATGAATTAGATGCAAAAGTACAGTCTCGTGTTGAGTTAATCAGTGGTGCAACAACATTCCTTGGAGATTCTTTTGATTTTAAAGGTAAATCAGAGCGTGAAATCAAAGAAGCAGTTATTCAAAAAGCAAAACCTGACTTTAAAGGCGACGGTAAATCAGATGATTATATCGACGCCTTTTTTGATGCAACTTTAGGACGTGCTAAGCAAGAGGGTTTTTCCTCGACTGGTAACAATCATATGTTTACTGGTGACGGTAGTTCATCTAATAAGCAGATTGAAGAGATGAAAAACAAGCGCCTAAACATGAAATAAAACATCAAAATATGAAAATAGGAGGCTATATAGATGGCTATTACAAGTTATGACAAATATATGCCGGCAGCAGGCGGTAAAGGTAAGCTTGCTAATTATCAAGATTATAGTGCAGATACAAAAGCAGCAGCTGAAGATATTCCTTACGGAGTTGCTGTTCAATTAGGCATAGATGGAGAAACTATTACACGCGTTAAGGCTGGCGGTAAACCTTATGGTGTTTCATTAGCTCAAGAAATTCATGATTGGGTATTAAAAGCTGATGATCAAAAGTATTTAAAATACGATCCTGTTGCTGCAGTCCGCAAAGGTGTCATTTGGGTGCAGGTTGATGAAGATGTAGTGATTGGTGACGGTGTGGTTGTAGATCCTACTACAAGCAATTTCCGTCCAGCTGATACAGCAACATCTGGAGTCATTGCATTCCCTTCAGCAGCGTTCAAGTCAAGCGCCCAAGCAGGTGGCTTAGTACAGCTTGAAATCAATTTACCTTAAAAACTAGTAAGAATGAGGAGTGAACAAGAATGTCCCAATATAGAGCAGACGGTGTTATTCGTCCGATTGATTTAGAGTCCATTGATAATAAGATTTATGAAGCAAAGAAAGAGGAGCTAAAAGCTCGTACCATTTTTAATGTGAAGACTGATGTACCTGCCGGTGCGGAAACATACAGCTATGATGTTATCAAGCGCTCTGGTGCTGCTAAAGTATTAGCCCCAGGTGCAGAAGATATTCCATTAGTAGATGCTGACATGGAGCGCCATACAGAAAAAATCTATTCTGTTGCTGCTGCTTTTCGAGTGTCTGTTCAAGAGTTACGCCAGGCACAAATGGCAGGTCAACCTATCGAAACAACGAAAGCTGATACAGCACGTAAGGCCATTGCTGAAAAAGAGAATCGTATCGTATGGATAGGAGACGCTAAACACAATATTCTTGGTGTAACAAATGCAGAGGGAATCCAAACAATTGCAATTGACCAAAACAAAGCTGGTACTTCAACTAAGTGGGCTGATAAAACAGGTAAGGAGATTGTGACTGATTTACGTAAAGCCCGTTCTGCAGTCAATCGTTTACCCGGACACAATGCAGATACACTTGTTGTTACGCCTGACATGATGGAAGAGCTTGAGAAAGAGTACAATGAATATACAAATCAAACAGTTCTGCAGTACTTACGTAGCCAAAATTGGTTCAGTCGTATTGAATTTACATCTGATATTGAGGGGCAAGGTCAAGGCGGTACAGATTGTTTCTTAGTATTCGATAGCTCACCAGATGTAATTGAAGTCCTTATTCCAATGGACATTATGCGTCATCCGGAAGAATACAAGTTTCCTAACTATAAAATTCCGTTAGAAGAGCGTACAGGTGGCGCGATTGTACGTTATCCAATGGCAATTGTACGAGGAGATGGTGCTTGATGTTAGTACAAAACAAAGGAAAATACGTTCGTCATGCTGCTGGTGTTATGTTAGTTCCTGGAGCGAACCAGCTTGCTCCTACTGATTGGAAGAAGTTCAGCGCGCATCCTTTAATAAAAGATTTAGTGGAAGACGAAGAGATTGTAGCTCATGAATCTGCTAAAACAACAAAGGATTTGAATGCAAATGAAGCAATTGAGTTAGTGAAAGACACGTTCTCACTTTCTTTATTAGAAGAGTGGAAGGCTACAGAGAAGCGTAGCACAGTTCTCGCTGCTATCACTGAACAAAGTAACTTAATTGTAAATGGTTCAGGAGAAGAAACGGAATAAGGTAGGTGATTGATTTGAAAGCAACACCTGAAATCATTCAAAAGACTGCTGAACATTTAGCTAGTATGTCTCCAGACGTACTGCAAATCTTTATTGATGACGCAACCCTTGAGGTAGAGGATCTAGATGTGTCAGAGGACAACAAACAGCGCTTAATTCGCTATTACGCCACTCATTTGGCTACTATAAAGGCTCAAACAGTAAAAAGAAAGAAGTTAGATGTTATGGAGACCGAATATAACGTCTCAAATACTGCTGTAGGGCTTGAATCTACACCATATGGACAAGAATATTCGAGACTCTTAAAAAAGCTTACAAAGCGAAATAGTATCAATCTAACGGTGATTTAACATGGCTAGACAAAAAGGCTTTGTAAAAATGACCGTTAAAAATGATAATTTCGATAAGTTAATCAAAGCTTTAGAGGATCTTGATAAATACTCAGTAGAAGTTGGTATCTTTGCTTCTGACGATTCGTTCTATGCCATGATTGCAAATGTACATGAATATGGAATAACTATTAAGCCTAAGAAGCAGTTTCTAACTATCCCTACAAAAGAGGCAGATGGTCGTAAAGCTTCGGACATTCCCGGTTTATTTAAGCCAAAAGGTAAAAATATATTAGCCGTTCAAGATGGCGACAATTTAAAAGTCATGTTCATTCTTGTTAAGAGCGTCACCATTCCGGAACGCTCTTTTGTACGTTCAACATTTGATGAAAAGAATGATGAATGGGTGCAGTTTATGGAGCGCTTAATCGATAAGATGCTAGCATTTGAAATTGATGCAAAGACTTTATTTGAGCGAGTCGGGGCAAAGGCAGCTGCTGATATCCAAGAGAAGATTACTACCTTACGTTCTCCTGGGAATAGTCCTATAACTATGGAGAATAAAGGCTCATCTAATCCTTTAATTGACACTGGCGGTCTTCGTGCCCGTGTAACTTGGAGGGTGGTAGAAAGAAATGCCTGAGATTATTAGTTTTAAAGAAATGGTTGTGGAAAATGGTGTTCCTTTTTTGACAATTGTTGAACAAGAGGGCGGTTATTACAACGATGCAGGAGATTGGGTACCTGGTGGAAGTCCTCAGCCTGAAAATAGATTCGGCGTTATTCTTCCTTTATCAGAAGATGACCTTCGATATTCAGAGAGTGGTACTTATAACGTAAAAGACCGTAAAGTCTATACAATCGAAGCTCTTAATCCAGGGCAGAAAATCGAATATAAAGGCATCCCTTACACTGTGCAGAACTTTAAGGACTTCACAGATTATACGGATGTCTTTATTTATTTAGCAAGGTGGGCAGGTCATGAACATAGCAGTAATTAAAGAAATGATTGCTCAAATTAAAGTAGGGACGGGCATTCAAATCATTAAAAGTAATACGATAAATAAACCTCCCCCTTTACCTTATGGTGTATATAACATTACTTCTCCTTACATCAAGGGAAGAGGTCGTGGTGCGCTAGTTGACTATGCTGAGAATGGTGTGTCTTATCAAAAACGTATTGAACAATATAAATTCACCATATCCTTTAGTTTTTATGCTGGAGATATTGAAACCACTATGGAAAATGCATTTAAAGTCCATCAGTGGTTTTTATTTATGGGGCAAGAATTTATTCGAAACAAAAACTTGGCAGTTGTTGAGGTGGGGAATATTCAAGATCGTACAACATTTCTTGTTGAACATTATGAATATAAACATGGATTCGATGTTCATTTTCGTGCAACTGACGAACAGATCCGTGAGCTAAGCGAAACAATTGAAACTATTAATTTAGGAGGTATTTAAAATGGCATTACAAGATGTTATTGTCACGATTGATTTAGTAAAGCCGTCCGGTTTGGTCGGTGGACTAGGTAAGCCACTTATTGTTACACAAAAGACAGGTGAAAGTAAGTACAAAACATACAGTGATATTTCAGATGTATCACCTGACTTCGAAACAACGACGGAAGCTTACAAAAAAGCTGCTGCTATTTTTGCTCAACCTAATCGCCCAGCTACTTTAGCAATTGCAACATATGATTCTGCAGGTACTGGAGTAACGACAGCTGCTGCAGCAGTAGAAAAGTATTATGACGGGGATTGGTTTTTTGTTGTAACAGCAGGCTTAGAGCTGACAGATGAAATTGCTGTTGCTGATTATGTGGAAGGAAAGAGCTTTAAATTTTATTCAGTAAAAACAGTTGATGTAGAAAGCCGCAATGCTTTTAAAACAAAGAATTATAAACGTGTTATTGACTTTTATCATCCAACACCAGGTGAACATCCAGATGCTGCTTTGGTTGGAGAGTTAGGAAGTCAGCAAGTGGGCGAGAATACATGGAAGTTTAAAACATTAACAGGTATTACACCTATTGATATTAATGCAGCTGAATTAGCAACCATTCATGAAGATGGAGCTATTGCTTATGTTACAAAAACTGGTGTTGGTCAAACAAGTGAAGGATTTACTGTAAGTGGTGAATTTATTGACTTATTACACGGGCAGGCATGGGTAAAAGCGAACATGGAAAGCTCTATTCAAGGCATTCTCATGAATAATAAGAGAGTGACAATGGATGGACGTGGTATTGCTTTACTTGATAGTGCTGCTACTACTGTTTTGCAACAAGCATTCAATCAAGGTATTATTGCCGCAGATGTAGAGGGGAACCCGGTTTATACTGTATCAACGCTATCTGCAGATGAGATTCCGGATGATGAAAGAGCGCAGCGTATTTATAATGGCTTATCGTTCTCTTACCAGCAATCTGGTGGTATCCATAGTGCAAATGTTAAAGGGCAAATTTTAGTTTAAGGGGGATATTAATAAATGCGTACTTATGATGCTAATAATGCTTCATTCATTGCTAACGGTGTATATATTACAGGTTTTGATGAAGGTTCTATGATGAAAGCAGAAAAAGATGAGGATTCTTTTTCAACAAAAGTTTCTGCGATAGGAGAAGTCATTATTTCTGAAATGAATAACAAGCTTGGAACAGTCACAGTCACATTATCTCAAACTTCGCCTTCGCTTCAAACATTAATGCAGCTAGCCAATTCTAAAAAGCCCTTTCCAGTCTGGGTTATTTACAATGACGGATCATTTAAAGAACGTGCTGGTGGAACTCAAGCTCGTATTGTAAAGAAGCCAGGTAAAGAATATGATGCTGAAGCTGGTGGGAGAGAGTTTCAATTTAAAGTCTTCGACTATGTAGAAGAGTGATGTAATTGAAAAAGGCTAAATTAAATAAAAAGAATACCAATATCACCAGGCAGTCCAATAGGGCTGCCTTATTACATTTATACGTAAAAGGAGAGAAATTTAAAATGGCAGGTAAATTAGGAAAAACAAAAACAGTAACAATTTCAGGTATAGATTACACATTACAACATCCAGGAACGGAAGCGTGGTTAGACATTCAGGATCGTATTCAAGTAGGTAATGGTGTGACTTCGAACAAACAGATGGCAAAAGAAGTGTTCACTCATGTAGTAGTAGAGCCTCGAGTGAATTTTGCTTACTTCGATGAGCACGATGGAATGGAAGAATTGTTAAACGAGTCTATTACCTTTCTTAGAACTGGAAAATAAGGGGAAAACTCCTAACCTTCTAAAAAAAGAAGTTATGGAAAACTGGGCATTCTGGCGACCTATTGTAGAGCGAGTACTTAGCTACGAAGAGGCTCGCCAGATGTCTTATTATCAGCTTCAGCAAGTCAATACAGCATTAGATATTTTAATCACTAAGAAGAATGAAGCGAACAAGGTCTAACAGCTGAAAAGAATAAAGAAAGGAGGTAAAACATGAGCCTGCGCGATTTGGATGTAAAAATTCAGCCCAGTGTCAACTTAGCCCCTGTTATAGAGCTTAATCAATATTTAAACGAGACAGTTCGAGCCTTTCAACAAACTGATGATGCTACGAGAGAATGGCATGAGTCAATGCAACGATCTAATCAACAATTGACTCAAACGTATAGACAAGGTAACCATGCTAACCAAGTGTTGGGTGAAGCTAATCAACAAATGCAGCAAATGGGTCGAAATACGAACCAGGCTAATAATCAGATGCAGCAGATGAATCAGAGCACAAATCAAGCTAGTAAACACACACAGAGAATGGGAGAAAACACTAGCAAAGCTAATCAACAAATGCAGCAAATGAATAGTCAAATGAACACCAATAGGCGGTCTATTCAAAGAATGATTGATGAGTCTCAAGCACTTAATAATCAATTAGGGCGCCAAAGCGATGTTATTCGCACCTTAGCAAGCACGAGTGGAAGTAGTGCAACTCGCTTAGCACAGGACTGGCAAGGCATGAGTGAAGAGATGCGTAAGTCACTTATTCGTAACCACAATGAGTTGCTTAAATATCGTCAACAAATCATGAATACAGAGCATGATATGTACAAGTTAGGTCCTCAGATGGGCAAATACACGGGAACTAATAAAGAGTTTATGGACGAAATTCATAAACTTGGAAAAGAACATAAAAAGGCTACTGATCAAATGATTAATAATAACGTAGCTATGCGTCAAAGTATTATTCAACAAGTGGCAACAATGTCTGCCATGAGTGGTCAAAGTGAAAAAACCGCTAAGAATTACGACCGTATGGGCAATTCATTATTACGTGTCAACAATCCATTACTTTCTGTCACTTCTAATTTGTCACGCTTGGCAAGGGAAAGTAGTTCTGCTTCTTTAGCTCTTCAGATGCTTGGGCCTAACGCTAGTATGAAAGAGCTCCAAGATATGATTGGCATGATCACCCAAGGTGTTATGCGTATGCAGTCTGTAGCAATGGTTACATCTGTTGCATGGGCTGGATTTACAGCTATTTTAGCGAATGCAGCAAAAGGACCCGACGTCGGAGAGAATTTAGCTGCTCAAGCTAACGCATGGGCAGACTATCGAGATGCTGTAAAGAATCGAACACAGGAAATTGTAGATACCTGGGGGCTTTTCGAGAAGGTTCAGTTAGAAAAGACCAGTCCACAAAAGCTCTTATCTAACCTTCAAGGTCAAGTCAAGGTCATGCAAGATTGGTCTAAAAACCTTAACTCCCTTGCTAGCAAAGGAGTAGATGAAGGATTTATTGCTAGTCTACGTAAGATGGGACCAGAAGCTGCTTCACAGATAGCTGCCTTAAATCAAATGTCTCAGCCTCAGCTAAATAAATATGTGGACTTGTGGAGACAGAAGCACCAACTAGCAAGACAAGCAGCTACCACTGAGTTAGAAAAGTTAAAGCAGGAAACTCAGTTAAAAGTCAAAGGGTTACAGGACTCTTTAACTCCTCTTGGGGTATCTCTATATAATTTCAAAAATACCTGGGCTAGTGCAGTTGCGCCTTTCGTAGCATTTTGGGGGACAATAGCTGCCAAAATTGTTGATGTTGGTACCATGATTGGTGGATTCATCAATAAACTAAATGAAATTAACCCGTGGATCACTAAGTTAGCTGGTATGTTTCTATACTTAGTTGCTACATTTGCTCTTATTTTAACTCCTCTTGCAGCAGGTATAGGATATATCATGGGCTTAAAAGCAGCATTTGCAGCAGCGTGGGTATTTATTGGTCCATTAGTGGAAGGCCTAGCTGCTATGATGGGTACTGTAGTGATAGTTTCCGCCGCCGTTATCGCCTTTGGTGCAGCACTTTACTTATTGTGGACACGCTCTGAAACATTCAGAAATGCAGTTATCAGGGATTTTTGTCTCCTTATATTAATCAGGCCTTATCTGCCGTGGTTAGTTTTGGACAGTCAAAACTTGCTCAACTCCGCTCTTTCTGGGACAGCAACGGTCAACAAATTCTACAGGCAGCTAAAAATATTTTTTCAGGAATAACTACCGCTGTACGCGTGGCGATGTCTATTATTACTCCGATACTTTCTGTGGTTTGGCCGTTTTTGGTGGGCATAATCCAGGGAGCATGGCGCAACATTATGGGGATAATAGATGGGGCCCTAAAAATTATTATGGGACTGGTCAAGGTTTTTGCAGGTTTGTTCACTGGTGATTTTTCTAAAATGTGGGAAGGTCTGAAACAAATCTTTTTTGGGGCAATCCAATTAATCTGGAACTATATAAATTTAATGTTTGTTGGTCGAATTTTAGGTGTGTTCCGTGGATTTGGTGGATTACTACGTGGGATTGTAACAGG
>NZ_JBKIKC010000007.1:0-120000 GCF_046599315.1 Priestia megaterium
CAACGACAATTTACGTAACACATGACCAAACGGAAGCAATGACAATGGCTTCTCGTCTCGTTGTGATGAAAGATGGTATTATCCAGCAGGTTGGTACACCAAAAGAAGTATATGAAAAACCTGAGAATGTATTTGTAGGCGGGTTTATTGGTTCTCCTGCTATGAACTTCTTAACAGGAACATTAAAAGACGGAAAGGTTCAAATAGGCGATTCTCTTCTCGCAGTTCCAGAAGGCAAATTGAAAATACTTCGTGAGCAAGGATATTTAAATAAACAAATTATTTTAGGTATCCGTCCTGAAGATTTCCATGATGAGCCTGTATTTATTGAATCTTCACCTGGCACAAAAGTTACAATTAAAGTCGATGTATCCGAGTTAATGGGTGCTGAAACCATGCTTTATTCTAAACTTGGCGGACAAGATTTTGTAGCGCGCGTGGATTCTAGAACAGATATTAAACCTCTTCAATCTCTAGACTTAGCATTAGATATGAACAAAGCGCATTTCTTTGATGCAGAATCAGAACAGCGCATCCGTGCTGAGCACGAATAAAAAAAGACCTCTAGGGGTCTTTTTTTATTCCTGTATTTGCTTCAATTCTTCACTATGACAATTAGAACAGTAAAAGAGATGAATACATTGATGATTTGCTAAATCACTAGGATAACCATTTTCCACTTTTAACTGATCGATTTCCATATAAGCACTGTAATCATCAAAATAGTCGCTGACTTTTCCCATATCCCCCAGCACTCCTCCACATGTTTTGCACGTCATTTGCACATCACTAAACCCATTACATAAGGAACAAATCGACATCCGCGCACCTCGCTTTACCTGATCAGTATGTACCTATAATATGTAATATGCACAGAATAAAACTCTCTTACTCTTTATAAAACTTTATATGAATTTTCTATAAATTACCAAAATTTTCTATGTATATGTTTTTTACCTTTCGCCATAATACTAGTAACAACCGAGCACAACAGCTCGCAAACATTGAGTTACGCCGCGGTAGGCAAGCAGATATAACGATGCATCTGCTCTGCTGGTTCAACTCCAGCTAACTCAACCATTACAATCTATTTTATCTAACGAGGAGATGAATACACATGGCAAATTATCAAAATGCATCAAACAGAAATTCATCAAACAAGTTAGTAGAGCCTGGTGCTCAAGCTGCTATCGATCAAATGAAGTTCGAAATCGCTAGTGAGTTTGGTGTAAACTTAGGACCAGATGCAACAGCTCGTGCGAACGGATCTATTGGTGGCGAAATCACAAAACGTTTAGTACAATTAGCTGAGCAAAACCTAGGCGGCAAGTACTAATATTAACTAATTTCATATTATGACTTTAGCGCTCCAAGACCTCTTGGAGCGCTTTCTAGTTTCTTTTAATCAGCTTCCTCTTTCGTATTCGTAAACGATTTTACCGAAACTTTGCGAATACGTCGATTTTCCACCTCGTTAACGGTAAATAGTATCTCTTCATATGAAAAAAAGTCTCCTTTAGCAGGAATATGATCAAACTGTTCATATATCCATCCCCCTAAGGTATGACACGTACTGTCAGGAGAACTAACCGCTACATAGGTTAAAAATTCATCAATGGGGATGTCGGCGTTAAATTCGTACTCCTCTTCCCCTACCTGCTGTACATACTTAACAGCTTCGTCATGTTCATCCCAAATCTCCCCTACAATTTCTTCTAATATATCCTCTAAGGTAACAAGACCGGCCGTTCCACCAAACTCGTCAACTACAATTGCCATGTGCACCTTACTTTTTTGAAGTTCTGGCAATAGAACAGATATTTTCATGGATTCTACCACGAAAATAGGTTGTCTTAACAAGTCTCGAATAGAAATCTCTTTTCCTTGGACTAAACGGGTTAAAAATTCTCTTTCTGATAAAATGCCAATAATATTATCAATATGATTTTCGTATACAGGAACTCTCGAATATCTCTCTTCAAGAAACATTTGACAAACTGAATCAATATCGGCATTTACGTCAACAGCTGTGACATCAATTCTAGGTTTTAAGATTTGCCCTACCACAATGTCATTAAAATTGAGTGAGCGATGAACTAGCTCTTTTTCAATATTATTAATCGTTCCTTCTTCTTCGCTTAAATCTACCATCACTTTAATTTCATCTTCTGTAATCGTTGGTGTAGGAGCAGACGCTAATAAGTGAGAAGCTCCTTTTTTCACCTGTAAAAACAAGAAGGATATTGGGGTTAATAATTTAATAATAATAAATAACAATGATGAAATCATCAGCGCAAAAGATTCGGCATGCTCTTTAGCTAGCGATTTTGGCAAGACTTCACCAAAAATCAAAATGATGATGGTCATAACAATGATACTAATCACAAGTGCTAGGTTTCCTTTAAATACATCGAGGGCAATTTTAGCCGCCAAAGAGGACGCAGCAATGTTCACGACAACATTTCCTACTAAAATCGTCGATAGCGCCTGCTCAAAGTGTTCAGCAATGTGCAGCGCTTTTTTACTTCCTCGATGCTTTTTCTCAGCGTAATGTTTTAAACGAATTTTGTTTACGCTCGAAAAGGCTGTCTCAGCAGATGAAAAGAAAGCTGATAACATAAGCAACACGACTAATATCATCATTTGATTCAGAGGCAAGTCTCCCAAAAGACATTCACTCTCCTGTTTTTTGATTTTTCTGTCTTTTTATCATATCAAATTTTGTTGTTGTTGAATATTTTATTCATCAACTTTGTATTACTCTATGCTACGCATGCTTTTTATTATGAATAAGTATGCAGATTGTATATCCTAAAGAATAGATACTATCTTTTAAGGAGGAGTGTGACCAATGAAAATTTTACTTTTAGGCTCTACAGGACGAGTTGGGCAGTCTTTATTAAAAATGATGCTAAAAGATGAAAACGACGTTACTGTACTTGTGAGAGAGCGAAATAAGCTAAAGATTAGTCATCCAAACCTACATATCTTACAAGGCGACGTACTTCATCAAGAAAATATCAACTTTGCCCTCAAGAACCAAGACATTGTAGTCAGTGCGTTAAATACAGATGGTGCTGAAACGATTTCAAAAAGTATGCCGCTTATTATAAAAAGCATGAAGCATTACGGCGTTCATCGTATTCTTACTATTGGAACTGCAGGTATCTTACAATCACGAACAGAACCAGAAAAGTATCGTTTTCAATCAAATGAATCAAAGCGTAAAACGACCAGAGCAGCAGAAGATCATTTAAAAGGATACTTAAGTTTGAAGGAAAGTGATCTAAACTGGACTGTGATATGCCCAACATACTTGCCTGACGGTGAAATAACAGGTACGTACCGAGTGGAGAAAGATATTTTACCAGCTGATGCCGTTAAAATTTCAACGGGAGATACCGCTCACTTTACCTACCATGAGATATGGGCTCAAAAATTCCCCAAATGCCGCGTTGGAATTGCTTATTGAAAAATACGGAGAACTTCTCGTTTTCAATACGAGAAGTTCTACATCCAAAAGATACCAATGATAGCTAATCCACCTAGAACAAAACCCCCTATTTGACCAACGAGAGCCGGTGTCCAAACGGGTTTTCCTTTTTCTTTTTCCAACGAGCTGATATCAAGCTTCATTTGATAAATTTCTTCTTTTAAATCTTCAATCTGGCCGTGAAGCACTTGAATCTGACGTTCTTGGTCATTCATCCACTATCTTCCCTTCACTTTTTTATTTTTATCATATGCGTAAAAAAGTTAAAGCTTTACTTTTCGGCAGCACTTTTTCTAAGTGCTAAAAACCCCCTTTCCCCAGCTTTAGGATAAAAAACTTTTTCCTTCTCATAATAAGAAAGAATATAGTCTTTAGTCACTGTTGAAAGGAGAACATGATGATAAAACTTGTATTGATTCGGCATGGGCAAAGCGTATGGAACCTTGAAAACAAATTTACAGGCTGGACGGATGTAGACCTTTCCAAAAATGGATTGCAAGAAGCGCGAGAAGCTGGAAAAGTATTAAAGAAAAACGAGTATGTGTTTGATATTGCTTATACTTCTGTTCTAAAACGATCCATTCGCACTCTGTGGATTATCTTACATCAAATGGACTTCATGTGGATTCCTGTATACAAGTCTTGGAGGTTGAATGAACGACACTACGGAGCTCTTCAAGGTTTGAACAAAGAAGAAACCGCAAAAAAATTCGGCGAAGAGCAAGTACATTTGTGGAGAAGATCGATGAACGAACGCCCTCCTGCTTTAGAGACAAGAGATATTCGCTATGAAGCTTCCAATCCGAAATATAAGGACTTAAGTAAGGAGCAATTTCCTGTGACTGAAAACTTAGCTGATACAGAAAAGCGGGTCCTTGAATACTGGGACGAAATCATTGCTCCTTCTATTAAAGCTGGCAAAAAAGTTATCATCTCCGCTCACGGCAATACGATTAGAGCTCTAATGCAGTATTTAGATAACATTTCTCCTGACGGCATTGCGAACTTAAATATTCCGACAAGCGTGCCGCTTGTTTATGAGCTTGATGAAAATTTAAAGCCTATTAGACATTATTATTTAGGCATCGACGGAGAGATTCCTACACATATTCCTTCTTCATAAAAAACGTGCCTAGATTGTAGGCACGTTTCCTTTATGAAGAACGAAAGTGTTTTCTATACGCCCAATGATTAGTAGGACCGTGTCCGGAACCAATTTCAAGCGTATGCTTTATTGCATAGTGAACAAAATTCGAAGCGGTTTGGACTGCTTCAACCACGCTTTTGTTTTTCGCTAGTTCAGCAGTAACGCAAGCGGCAAACGTGCATCCCGTTCCGTGCGTATGCTTTGTATTTACCTTTTCATGCTTGATTTCAACATACTCATGACCATCATACACTAAATCAATCATCTCTTGATGTGATTGGTCATGTCCTCCTTTAATTACCACATGCTTTACACCTAGCTCATGCAGCTGTTTGGCCGCTTCTTTTCTGTCTTCAAGCGTGTGAATTTCTTTACCTGTGATAACTTCCGCCTCTGGTATGTTTGGCGTAATGACTTCACAAAGAGGCAATAATTCTTTTAGAGCCTGTACAGCTTCTCTTTGAAGAAGAGACTGTCCACCTTTTGCAATCATAACAGGATCGACTACAACGTTTTGCAGTCCGTATTGTTTGATTTTACGAGCCACTGCGTAAATAATATCAGCACTGAATAACATGCCTGTCTTAACTGCATTAGGAAATAAGTCAGTCGCAATTGAATCCAACTGCGTTTCGACTGCTTCTACTTCTAACGGGTAAACTCCTTGCACACCGACTGTATTTTGTGCAGTGACAGCTGTAATCACAGACATTCCAAAAACGCCACGCTCTTGAAATGTTTTTAAATCAGCTTGAATGCCTGCTCCTCCACCGCTGTCTGATCCAGCAATGGTTAATGCTTTTGGTACTGTCATGCTTGAAACCTCCATCTCTTTCTTATCCAATATACCGATGATAAAGCGACTTTGCCTCTACTATATCATTTGTTCCATGGACAAAGACTCGCCCATCTTGAAACATAACTAAACGGTAATCATCTACATAAAAAGAAAGCAGATACGGATTTTGTTCAATTTTATATCCTCTTTCTGTTAATCGTTCACCTAAAGACTGCAGCGGCTGCTTGGCTGATTTGCCCGGACGGATCTGCACCGTGTTCCTTCCGCATAGCACAGCTGTTTTCGTTTGATTTTCATATTGTAAAAAGGGATATGTTTGTTCGCTACCGCATGAGCGGCAAGCTGATTTTCGAAAGGCGTTCACATTGATGCTCGTATACTCATTTTTCCATACATCAAACGAAACAAGTTCTCTCCTGAGTGCCCCCCAGTCTCCCACTAATATTTTTAACACTTCTGTTACTTGATGAGCGACTACCATTTGCACAGCAGGACTAATAATTCCCACTGTATCACAAGTTAATCCTCCAAGCGGAACAGATTCAAGTAAACAGGATAAACACGGTGTTTCACTCGGTATGATGGTATAACTAATGCCATAACTTCCTACACACGCTCCGTAAATCCAAGGAATATTATATTTTTGCGATAAATCATTCATTACAAGACGCGTGTCAAAATTATCGGTTGCATCAATCAGAACATCTACCCCCTCAATGAGCTGCTCCAAAACTTGAGGGGTGCCGTCTGCTACGTGCGCTTCTACTTTTACATCATGATTAATGTCATGAAGTCGTTTTTTAGCGGCAATTGCTTTTGGGATTCTTTTATCAGCATCTTTTTCACTATATAATTGTTGCCGCTGAAGGTTGCTCCACTCTACATAGTCTCGGTCAATGAGGGTTATTTTCTTCACACCCGCTCGTACAAGAGCCTCGGCATTCCCTGTTCCAAGAGCACCTGCTCCTACAATTAGAACATGCTTTTCTTGAATTTGCTGCTGTCCGCCTTTTCCGATAGGTTGAAACAATTCTTGGCGGGAATAACGATTAATCAACCGATACTCATCCCTTCTGTTGGGCTGCTTGCCGTTGCATATTGTTTCTTTTCAATGCGTCCTGCTTCAAATGCTGCTCGTCCTGCTTCAATCGCTAGTTTCATAGCACGAGCCATTTTCACAGGATCTTTTGCTCCTGAAACAGCTGTATTTAATAACACGCCATCTGCTCCTAGCTCCATAGCTTGAGCTGCATCTGAAGCCGTTCCAATACCTGCATCTACAATCACTGGCACATTTGATTGTTCAATAATAAAACGCATGTTCAACGGGTTAACAATACCTTGACCTGAACCGATAGGCGAAGCTCCTGGCATAATGGCATGTACGCCTAACTCTTCCAAACGGCGCGCAAGTAAAACATCATCCGATGTGTAAGGTAGAACAGTAAAGCCTTCTTTTAACAGTTCTTCACTGGCTTTTAATGTTTCAACTGGATCAGGAAGCAGCGTTTTATCACATCCAATTACTTCTACTTTCACCATATCACAAAGTCCAGACGCCTTTGCTAATTTAGCAATACGTACCGCCTCTTCTGCATTTTTTGCTCCGGCAGTATTAGGCAATAGAGTGAAACGCTTCACATCAAGCGCTTCTAGTAAATTAGGCTGATTTTGATCAAAAATATCCATTCTTCTAACGGCAAATGTTAAAATTTCTGTTTCCGACTCTTCTACCGCTTGACGCTGAGTCGTAAAGTCCGGAAACTTCCCTGTTCCTAATAATAAACGTGAATTAAATGTATATTGTCCAATTTTTAACATACTCTTCATCCTCCTCCGACAAATGAAACAACTTCTAATGTATCTCCATCTTTTAAGCCTGCATCGCTATGTTCTTCTTTTTGCAAAATGTTCTTGTTTAACTCAACAATTACAACTCGCTCATGCAGGTTCTGAGCCTGTAACAGGTGTTCGACGGTTTCAATTTCATCTCCCACAGTGACAGTCTTACCATTAATAATTAGATTCAATGAACTCCCTCCATTGCTCTTGTTAGCTGAAATGATGTAAAAAATGAATGATTCGGACTTTTCCCTAACAAAGCATCAGCCATAATTTTTCCAGTTGCAGCACTTAATAAAATACCGTTTCGGTAGTGGCCAAACGCCATGTGTAGATTCGCTATTTCAGGATGCTCTCCTAGATAAGGCCAACCATCATTTGTTTGTGGCCGAAGACCTGCCCATGCTTTTTCAAATGTTGCTTCTTTGATAGCCGGCAGGAGCGTAACGGCTTTATTTAGTAAAAATTGAATACCTTGTGCAGAAACCGTCTTGGTAAAATCGTGCTGTAGCTTAGTTGCCCCGATTACAATTCTTCCGCCCGCTTTAGGCACTAAATAAAAACCTTCATCTAAAAAAATCGTCTTAGAAAGCAGCGGCTTATGACTTTGAAGAGCAATACACTCTCCTTTCACAGGAAACACATGGCCTAAATGTTCAGAAGAAATAAAGCGTTTAGCCCATGAGCCTGCTGCAATAACGACTTTTTCTCCATAAAAAAAGCCTTTAGACGTCTTCACACCTTTTACTGCTTCATTTTCCATGATAAGAGAATGAACGTCACAGTATTCAAATACATCTGCTCCATGATACAAGGCTCCATGAGCAAGAGCTTGTGTTAACTTAGCTGGAGCTAGCTGACCGTCTCCCGGTATAGTAATTGCTCCGTGTATGTCTGGAGAGAGCCCCGGTTCTAACAAGCGCGCTTCATTTACATCAATCCATCTTACATGTTCATCCCATCGATGATGCTGAGCGGCTTTTTTCTTTAATACATGTGCATCTTCTTCCGTTACAGCGACTTTTAATAAGCCTTTTTGAATAAGCTCTACGTCGATGGCCGTTTTTTCTTTTAATTCCTTAACCAGTTCAGGAAACATGCTTCTGCTTCTAATAGCTAAGTCTAAAAGAGGGCCTTCTTCATCAATTTCAGCTTGAGCGCCTAAAATACCAGCGGCTGCACTTGAAGCTTCACACCCGATTTGATTGCGCTCAAGAATGGCTACTGACGCTCCTTGTTTTGACAAATGATAAGCGATAGAAGAGCTGATTATGCCTCCTCCGACTAGCAGTACATCATAATGCTGCTTCATTTTCTCCACCTCCAGATGGCCATATGTGAGAATATTGTTTGATTGCTTTGAGCGGATCTTGCGCAAGCATGACGCCAGACATCACGGCTATACCGTGTGCTCCTGTTTGAAGCACCTCTTTGGCATTTGCAGGTGTAATTCCTCCAATGGCAATAACCGGTATCCTCACGGCGTCTACTACTTCTTTTAGTGCCGCTATCCCTCGACTTTTTAATCCTTTTTTTGAATGAGTTGAATAAATATGTCCGTATAGAATATAGTGAGCACCCTCTTTTTCAGCTTCTAGTGCTTCTTCCACAGAGTGAACTGATTTTCCGACCATAAGAGAAGAAAATGCGTCTATAACAAACGAAACGTCTAAGCTATGATAGGCAAGCTGTACTCCCTTTGCTTTTAAAGCATATGCTACATCAACTCGGTCATTTACAATAATTTTAGAGTGACAAAATGGCAGACTTTCTAGCAAACATTGAATCTGCTTTGCCGTTTTCTGTTTTTCTCTAATATGAACAGCGCCCGCAAAAGGCTCGATAGCTGTTAAAATTTTCTGAAGCTCTTCGATTGACTGCTTATCTGTTGTAATGATATGAAATTTAGGAATATCCACATGATCGAAACCTTTCCATTCAGAATAAAGAGAAATTTCAATCACTTCATCTTGTGCAGAGGGCTTTATTACATATAAAAAAACCACTCTACAACGTAGAGTGGTTAGCATGCATTGTTATGTAAACATGATCGCCACTTCCCTACGCTGGTCCAAACCAGATCAGGTTCAAAGGGTCCGAAATACATTCGTCTCAGCTCCAAAGAGCTCCCCTAGTGATTGCTATTTATTAATTTTGTTTTTGCACTTAAAATTATAACACAATTAGATGTAAATACAATATCCCTTTGTGCTCTTACAGCTCTCTTCCTTTCATATATGTATTTTTTAAGCCTCTTTACGTAAGAGGCCCGACGCACCGCACCACTCTGCTTTTTATATGGTTAGTAATCAGTATAGTCCTCAAATTCTTCTTTGTCTTTTTCCTTTTTCCGATCCCATATAAACAGCAGGAGTAACGTAATAAAAGTTAGAATATAAAAACCGTAAAAAATAAACGCCGCCACAACATTTATAAATAAAAATAAAAAACCGATGATTTGACCTGCAATAGCCACAATCAACAAAATATATTTCCAAACTTCTGCTTTTCTATCCATTCTCTACTTCTCCGTCTTTTTGTTTTTCCCTACTAGAAACGTTCTCCTTAGTTAAATAAAAACGTTCCTGCCAGTAAACCGACTGTAAATAAACCAATTGTTCCAAATGCTGAAATCCCCACGTACGCCAACATTTTCCGATAAGATTTTTCTCGAATTAACTGCACGGTTTCCACACTAAACGTTGAAAAAGTGGTAAAGGCTCCAAAAAAGCCAATGCCAATTATTAAAAATATTGAGTCATCATAAGCATGACTCGGAACCTTTCCATAATAACTACCGTAAAAAAGCCCAAGCCCCAACGCACCGAGCAAGTTAACAAACAGCATTGATACTGGAAAAGGAGGATTTGAAACTATTTTTGTAACTTTTAACCCCAAAAGATAACGGCATATTCCTCCAGCCGCTCCACCAAGCGCCAAGCTCACTATGCTCATTTACTTCACCTCATGTACTTTCACTAAATTTTTCCCTGCCGCTTCACCGCATAGATAGCCTGCTAAAGCAAGAAGGATCCCACCTACTAAAGAGACAATGACGTAAATGGCTCCACCAAATACATGATGCTGAATGAGAGAAACGAAGTCTCCTGCAAACGTTGAATACGTAGTAAAACCACCACACACGCCAACGCCTAGCCCAAGCTTTATCCATTCTTTTGGCTGTTTCCATGTAAAAAATCCTGTTAATAGTCCTAGTATGAAGCTTCCTAATAGGTTTTCAATTACCGTTCCTATTGGATATCCCGTATATAATAAGGAAAGATTTAGCAAATAGCGTGCATATGTACCAGCGATAGCACCAAAGGCAATTGAGATTAAATTTATGACTTTCATCATATCGCTCCGTTTCATAAATTCTTCTTTAAGTGTACCATAAGGAATTTATTTCTACCTTAACATTTAACTATATGTTTATTGCACCAAAAGTCATGAAAAAATGAAAGAGAAAATCGTCACATGAAACTTCCTTTTCACTCCTCAAATATCCCTTAAAAATCCACTTAATCCAAATTTTTAAACCTTTCTGTATCCTTGTGCCAAACGTTGTATAGAAGGTATATTTCCCTTATTTTAAGTCACATTAATCGTATAAGTTTTTTTTATTGACTTTTGCTGTGTTCTTGTTTAGTATCACAGAGTATCATTTCCTATCAGAATACTAGGGGGTTTAGAAAATGAAGAAATTTGCTGCACTTTTGTCGCTGCTATTAGCTTTCACAGTTGTGCTTGCCGCATGCGGTTCTAGCTCAAAAAATGAAGCAAACAATGGAGACAATAAATCTTCACAAGAAGATTTATACGATAAAGTGAAAAAAGATGGTGTATTAACAATTGGAACTGAAGGTACATACCCTCCGTTCACTTTTCATGACGACAAACAAAAGCTAACTGGGTTTGATGTAGAATTGGCTCAAGAAGTAGCTAAGCGTCTTGGCGTAAAAGCTGAGTTCAAAGAAACACAGTGGGATGGCATGTTTGCTGGATTAGATGCTAAACGCTTTGACATGATTGCTAATGAAGTTGGCATTCGCGAAGATCGTCAAAAGAAATACGATTTCTCTGACCCATACATCCAGTCAGGCGCTGTATTAATTGTTCGTAAAGACGAAAAAGATATCAAATCATTTAAAGATTTAAAAGGAAAAAAATCTGCACAGTCATTAACAAGTAACTACAAAGATATGGCTCAATCTTACGGTGCAAATATTACGAGTGCTGAAGGTTTTGCTCAAGCGGTAGAACTAATGAGCGCAAACCGGGTCGATGCTACAATCAATGATAAATTATCATTCCTTGACTATAAGAAAAAGCATCCTAACGCACCTATCAAAATCGCGGATGAGAAATCCGATGGTGCTGCAAGCGGTTTTATGTTTAGAAAAGATAGCAGTAAGTTAGTGGATGAAGTAAATAAAGCATTAAAAGATATGAAAAAAGACGGAACATACGAGAAAATTTCCAAGAAATGGTTTGGCGAAGATGTTTCTCCTAAATAACATTATTCCTGATGGAGAGCGATTGAATCAATTGATTTCAATCGCTCAATCATCCCTCTTACCAATGCTAAAGGGAGCTATTCAATATTCTATTCCACTAACATTAATTACGTTTGTACTCGGTATTATTTTAGCTGTCTTAACAGCCTTAGCTCGTTTATCATCTATAAAAATTTTAAATATAATTGCGCGCATCTATGTATCGATTATTCGCGGTACACCGCTGCTTGTGCAATTATTTATTATTTTCTACGGATTACCGAACTTAGATATAACAATTGACCCATTTATCTCTGCTATTATTGGGTTTTCATTAAGTGTAGGTGCTTATGCATCTGAAATTATCCGGGCAGCGATTCAATCTATCCCTAAAGGGCAATGGGAAGCTGGTTACTCACTTGGTATGACTTATTCCCAAGCGTTAAGACGGATTATCTTACCGCAAGCAGCACGTGTATCAATTCCGCCATTATCTAACTCTTTTATTAGTCTTATTAAAGATACATCACTTGCATCGCTTATTCTTGTTTCTGAGATGTTCCGTAAAGCTCAAGAAATTGCTTCGACTAACTATGAGTTTTTACTTCTTTATAGTGAAGCAGCACTCTTATACTGGATTATGTGCACAATCTTATCCATTATCCAAGGACGCATTGAAATAAGACTAGATCGTTACGTATCTAAATAACCGTTTCAAGTAGCTAAAGGAGTTTTTCATATGATTAATATCAAAAATTTGCATAAATCATTCGGTGATTTGCAAGTATTAAAAGGGATTGATTTAGAAGTTGAACAAGGCAAGGTAATTGTACTAATCGGTCCTTCTGGATCTGGTAAAACCACTTTTTTACGTTGCTTAAATCTTTTAGAAATCCCAACAGACGGTACGATTGAACTTGATAAAAAAAGCATGAATTTCACCAAACCTGTTCGCAAAAAAGACATTATTTTATTTCGCAGTCTAACAGGTATGGTCTTTCAAAACTATAACTTGTTTCCTCATAAAAATGCGCTTGAAAACGTTATGGAAGGTCCCGTTATCGTAAAAGGTGTTTCCACTCAAGAAGCAGAAAAGAGAGGAAAAGAATTGTTAACACGCGTTGGTTTAGGCGATAAACTTGACTTTTACCCTTTTCAGCTATCAGGCGGACAACAACAGCGTGTTGGTATCGCCCGAGCAATGGCGATGGATCCAAAAGTTATGCTGTTTGATGAGCCTACTTCAGCTCTTGATCCTGAGCTTGTAGGAGATGTTCTTCAAGCAATGAAAGACCTAGCAAAAGAAGGAATGACAATGGTTGTGGTAACTCACGAAATGCGCTTTGCCCGTGAAGTAGCAGATGAAGTTATTTTTATGGATCAAGGCATCATTATAGAAAGAGGTACACCCGATCAAATATTCTCAAATCCTCAACAAGAGCGGACACGTCAATTCTTGAATATGATTCATTAAAAAGGTTGCACACTTTGATGTGCAACCTTTTTCTTTATTTTGCTACTGCTTTTTTCATCAAATTTGTAATGTACGTAAAGAATTCTTCAGCTGTGACATCATACACGACGTCTACAGGTCGTCCCTCTTGAGAAATTTCTGTTCTTCCTTGGCTCGGTGTTTTCGTATGTACAATACTTGAAACGGTTTTTACCTTCACAAGTGTTGAATTACCTGTAAATGCCGTTGTGAGTACATCCCACAAATAATAAGTTGAATTGGTTTCAACGTGTACAAGCGGCGGGCAAGCCGCATAGCACTGCCCTACAAAGTCTACTCCTTCATACCTTCGAAGTGAAGCCCACATTTGACGAATAGCCGGCGTTAATGGAACTTGATTCGTGCTTTCTAAAGCAACCATCTCAATTTTAATCCTGCTTTCCCATACTTTTGCTACAGCTTCTGGATCCCAAAAAGCATTCCACTCCGCCGTTCCATCATGTTCAGGCTCCTGCACATTTCCCATTTCTTGGAATGTACCGCCCATCCACACTAACTTGTCAATTTTCTCTTCTATTTCCGGCGCTTTTTCTAGTGCTCTTGCTAAATCAGTTAACGGTCCTGTAAATAATAAAGTCATCTTTCCGGGTGTATGCTGTAATGTTTCAATTAAATGATCGTGAGCAGGCAGCTGACTTATTTTTGTTTGCACTTCCCCTTTTTCATTTAGAATTGGCAGGGCATCTACATAAAATGTATGCATACGCCATTCTTTTGGAAATGGGTTCATACCGCGTGAAGTAGATTTGGCTACTTCGATATCATACCCTCCAAAGCGATCAATAATTTTTTGGCTTGCACTAATACCTGGCTCTAGATATCCGTCAGCAGGAATAACAGATACCCCTGTTACCTTTACATCCTCCATTTGCAACAGTAAAAAAAGTGATACTAAATCATCAATACCTGCATCATGGTTAAAATATACATTTGTGCTCATTTCCCTTCTCCTCTTTTCTATGCATTGCTAACTAATAGCTATACCACCATTTTATAATGAAATGATTCGTTTCGTAATCAAAGTATTATGAATTTCTCTTACTATTTTCTATAATGGGTATAGAAATAAGGTAATCTATGTATAGATATATACATCTCAATATAGAAAGGAGAAATAAAATGGAGCAATCATTTTCAGCATTAGTAGTAGACAAAAAAAGTGAAGACCAAGTGGAGGCGTTGGTCAAAGAACTAACGCTAAACGATCTGCCAGAAGGCGATGTACTTATTCGTGTTCATTATTCAGGGGTGAATTATAAAGATAGCTTAGCCAGCATCGCAAACGGCAATATTGTGACAAGCTATCCGTTTGTCCCAGGAATCGACCTGGCAGGAGTCGTTGTATCTTCTGACAGCCCTGATTTTAAAGAAGGAGATCGTGTCATCGCAACAAGCTATGACATTGGGGTATCACACTTTGGAGGCTATAGTGCGTATGCGCGCATACGCAGTGAATGGATTGTCCCTCTTCCTGAAAATTTGACGTTAAAAGAAGCAATGATTATCGGAACAGCGGGCTTTACGGCTGCTTTATCTGTACACCGATTAGAGGAAAACCATATTAGTCCAGCTAACGGCTCTGTGCTTGTAACAGGCGCTACGGGTGGCGTAGGAAGCTTTGCGGTTGCCATCCTTTCAAAATTAGGCTACACAGTGGAAGCAAGTACTGGAAAAAGCTCGGAAGCAGCTTATTTGAAAGAGCTTGGCGCTTCCTCGATTGTAGGACGCGAAGATATTTATAACGGCAAATTAAAAGCATTAGGCAAGCAAAAATGGGCGGCTGCAGTAGATCCTGTTGGCGGAGAGCCTTTAGCTTCTGTTCTCAGTCAAATTCAGTACGGAGGCTCTGTAGCGGTCAGCGGGCTAACAGCTGGAGGCAAAGTGCCAACAACCGTCTTTCCGTTCATTTTAAGAGGGGTTAATTTGTTAGGTATTGATTCTGTTTACTGCCCAATGCCAATTCGAAAAGAGATTTGGAATAGACTTGCTAATGACTTTAAGCCTAAAAACTTCGAACCTTTCATTCAGCAAGAAATTTCACTACAAGATCTCCCTGAGGTGCTCCCGACTTTACTAAAAGGACAAGCTCGAGGGCGAACAATTGTAAAGCTATAAAAAAACGGAGAAACTTAGGTTTCTCCGTTTTTTTCACGAACAGAAGCATATTATTATGCATCTATTTTTGCTATTAAATCCGTCACTAATTCTTTCATAGTCACATCAGCCAAGACTTGTTCCATAGCATCTTGAGAACGTTTTAAAATCAATTCAAGTACACTTTGAATATTGGCTCCTACAGGACACTCAACATTAGGATTTTCATGCATTTGAAACAATTCTCCCTCTTCCACTGCCGCCACCGCTCGGTAAACGTCTAACAACGTTATCTCTTCTAAATCTTTCAATAGATAAGCTCCGCCAGCTCCGGCTTTTACGCCCACAAGTCCAGCTTTCTTTAACATCCCAATTACACGTCTTATGACAACAGGATTTGTATTTACACTACTAGCAATCCACTCTGAGGTACTAGGGTGACTGCTATCTACTTTAATTAAAGACAGTATGTGAACGGCCACGGTAAATCGGCTGCTAATTTTCATTGCTTTCACTCCCAGTTAGTTGTAATCATTATAGTTACAACATTTGTAAAAGTCAAGCAGACTCATTTAGGAAAGAATACCTTCTTCTACCGCCTCATAAAAACGCAGCGTTTTCTTGACTTTCATAGCTTCAGCTGGTGCTTGCGTTTTCTTTTTATTCACTTCTTTATGTTCGTTCACGTGTTCTTCTCTTGAAATCCACGCTTGAAAGAACTGTTTTTCTTCCCACTTGGATACAAAGACATATTCAACTTTATCCACCGAATCTTTTTTCCAGCATTCGAACGATAAATTTCCTTTGGCTGCCTCAATTTCTGCCTTATTTTTCTTAGCTTTTTGCTTGAGCTGGTCTTCAAATTGCTTTTCTGTTTCAAAACTTGCGTTTACAACAAACATCTTATCTTCCTTTCTAAATGAAAATAATTCTCATTAAATTATTGCATAATAATTTTATTTTTTCAATTTATATGGATAATAAACTTTAGTACCACAAAAAGACCGCTATTTAAGCGGTCTTCTTTTCTACAAATGTTTTCTATGCACTGTTTTCCCATCATACGTAAAAGCGATTGGCTTGCCTTCCATTATAGTTTCTAAATGAACTGGTCGCCCCCAAAGCTGATGCACATATGGCACCACTTTTTCTAAGTATTTAACATCTAATTCAATTCCTTCATACCAGTGTTTTAAATAAAGCTCTCCATTTTTTAAATAGTCTCCATTTGTTACTGTGATGTAAGGAAAGCCACCGTTTACACGCATATTGACAAGCTGGTCTCTAACTTCCGTCCATTCTTTGTCTACGATTTTATAGTCTTTTCCTTGTTTTTGAAATAAGTACATATCTTCGCGCATGACTAAGTCTTTTGTTAAGTAATTGCGGATAAAGGAAATATCTGATTCAACTTCACGTACCTCAAACATCTTCTCTCTTCCCGAACCCGGCTCCACGCCCCGACGAATCATATCCTTTGTTGGAGTGTTGTATCGCTCCTCAATATCTTCAAAGATTTTTAATCCTAAATAATATGGATTGATTCCCGTCTTAGATGGCTGCACAACCCCTGCATTTAGCTTGGCGAATTCTATCGCTTCATCACTCGTTAAGTCCATTTCTCGAATAATGCGCTGATGCCAGAAAGAAGCCCAGCCTTCATTCATAATTTTTGTTTCAAGCTGCGGCCAAAAATAAAGCATTTCTTCTCGCATCATGGTTAAAATATCTCGCTGCCAATCCTCTAGATACGGACTGTATTCTTCGATAAATAATAAAATATCTTTTTCAGGTTGAGGTGGAAATTTTTTAAAAGACTTTGGAGGCTTTGGTTTTTTCTTTTCTTTATAATCCAAATTCCATAAATCATCATAAGGAGAAACAATTTCTTCTTCCGATGATTCCACATCATCTATGCTCCAAGAAAGCTTGGCGCGCATAAGAGACGGATCAATATGTTCCTGAATCGATAAGACAGCATCTAAAAACTTTTCTACTTCACGCTTACCGTGCTTTACTTCGTATTCTTTAATTCGATCAGCGGTCGCTGCCATACTTTCTACCATGTCACGTTTAGTATTGGCAAAACGACTGTTATTTTTAAAGAAGTCACAGTGAGCTAACACGTGAGCTACAATTAATTTATTCTGAATAAGCGCATTGGAATCCAATAAAAATGCATAGCAAGGATCTGAATTGATAACTAGTTCATAAATTTTACTTAATCCAAGATCGTAGTGTAATTTCATTTTATAAAATTGTTTTCCAAAGCTCCAATGTGAAAAACGAGTTGGCATCCCATATGCACCAAACGTATAAATAATATCTGCCGGGCAAATTTCATAGCGCATCGGATAAAAATCTAAACCGAACCCGCTAGCTATTTCCGTAATTTCATCAATCGCACGGTATAATTGCTTATAATCCGCTTCTTTCACGACAGCTCCCCCTTTCACTCCTTACTTCAATCTATGTACAAACATGTCAATTCATGTGTTTTCATCAAAAAGAAGCTTTATTTTTTCAAGAAAAGGGGATTTTTATTTAGTTGTCTTAAATAATGGATGTAATATGACGGTTACGCTGCATTACTCTTTGCCTTTCTTATCATTTATCCGGTGCTATACGCTTATTCTTCTTATATAACGACTACAGCCTCTTTTAATTATGCACTGGTCTTTCGCCCAACATTTACAGCGTAAGAATTCCCGCAAATATCATACACTAATTTCAACTCCTCAAAAGGAGGAACGTTATTAATGGATGTAATTGATTATGATCGAGCTTTATATTACACACACCGTTCACAATGGGATAACTTATTAATTTTAATGGTTCGAACAGACGACGATTTTCTTTCAAAAAAGATTGAACATTTTTTGCACGCCTACAATTTTGAACGAAACTACCGCATCATTCAAGAAGAGCTTTATTCTTTACTACGTTACATTGATCATGCAACGGAATATTCGGAGCACAACCCGGAACTCTTGGAAGAATCATTGTACTAGTATTTTTGATACACACACTTGGACAAAGAAGGGATGAATTCCCTTCTTTATTTTTTTATGTTGCACTAAAAATATACATGCTTCATTTCAGAAAACATCAAACGATATATGTAAACATATTAATTTTTATTGTTGACATAAAAATAGATTCGACGTACAATTTTCAATACATATGCTAAGATATTTCAGTACATACTGGGAGGAACATATATGAATACTAAAAGGTTTCGCACATTAGATTTAACACTAGCCGGTATGTTTGCAGCTCTTATGGCTATTGGTGCAAACATTACTTCCTGGGCACCTTTTTTACAAGTAGGCGGCGTGCCTCTTTCACTTCAGCCTTTTTTTGTTATATTAGCAGGACTTTTACTAGGGAGCCGAATGGGTTCTATTTCAATGATTGTATATGTATTAATTGGCATTGCTGGCGCTCCGGTATTTGCTCAGTTTAAAGCAGGAATTGGTATTTTGTTTGGAAGCACCGGGGGCTTTTTACTTTCTTATATTGTGGCGGCGTTTGTTACAGGAAAAATTATGGAAATGCGCGGTAAGCCAACTTTTTCTATCTTTTTAATTTCGTCGTTAGTTGGTATTACAGTGATTTACTTAATTGGTACTACGTATATGTATGTAGCCGTTAATTACTGGCTTGAAGCTCCTGCCATGACATATTCAGCCGCTTGGAAGATTATGTCGTGGTTTGCAGTAAAGGATCTTATTTTTACCGTTTTTGGGGCCATGCTTGCTCCGCGAATTTATAAAGCCATACAATCTTCTTCGTATTCGTCAAATACGCAATCAAATAAAGTATCATAAGAAAAGCCTGCTCAAATTTGAGCAGGCTTTTTTTTATACCGTTTTCACTTTGTCTAATACACGTTCTACCTCACCCATTACAGCTGTTTGTACAGCTTCTAAATGGGCAATACTCGTTGTTTCATCTTCTGACACGACGCCAAAATAGAACTTCACCTTTGGCTCTGTACCAGACGGACGAAGGCAGAACCAAGAACCGTCTTCTAAAATATATTTTAATACATTTGATTTTGGTAATGTAATCTCTTCTACTTTTCCTGCTTTAATATGCTGGCGCTCACTTAATGTATAATCCTCTACAACCGACACATTTAATCCTGCAATGTCAGTAGGAGGCTCATTTCTAAATGTAGCTAAAATATGCTGAATTTGCTTAGACCCTTCTTTTCCTTTAAGCGTTAAAGATTTCAGACCTTCACGATAAAAACCATACTTAGTAAACACTTCCTGAAGCGCTTCATACAATGTCATGCCCTGCTTTTTATAATAAGCGCAAGCTTCTACTGCTAGAATGGCTGCTTGTACAGCGTCTTTGTCACGAGCAAAATCACCAATTAAATAGCCATAGCTTTCTTCGTAACCAAATTGGAATGTATACTCACCCGTTTGCTCATATTGCTTAATTTTTTCACCAATAAATTTGAAACCTGTTAGGGTATCAACAACCTGCAGTCCAAATGAACGAGCAATTTGTGCGCCGATCTCTGACGTTACAATCGTTTTTAACACAACGCCATTAACAGGCAGCACGCCTTTTTCTTTCTTTTGAGAAAGCAAATAGTGAAGTAATAAAGCACCCGTTTGGTTTCCTGTCAATAACGCATATTCACCGCTTGGATCTTTGACAGCAATGCCTAAACGGTCTGCATCTGGATCTGTTGCAATTAAAATATCTGCATCAATTTCTTTTCCTTTACGAACAGCATACTCAAATGCAGCTGGCTCTTCAGGGTTCGGGGATTTAACCGTTGAGAAATTTGGATCAGGAAGTTCTTGTTCTTCAATAACCGTGACATTCTCGTAGCCGATTGATTGAAGCGCTTTGCGAACTGGCTTATTAGCTGTACCGTGCAGAGGTGTAAAAACTACCTTTAAGTCTTTGCCTGTTTCAGAAGCTAGCTCTGGATTAATTAAAATCGTTTTTAGTTTCTCATTGTATGCTTCGTCAATCGCTGAACCAATCATTTCAATAAGACCCTTTTCTTTTAGCTGCGCTTCAGATTGAACGGCTAATGTAAGCTCATTTTCTACAGCATTTACAAAACCAACTAATTCATCAGCTTCTTTTGGCGGCAGCTGACCCCCGTCTGGACCATATACTTTGTATCCGTTATATTCAGGAGGATTGTGACTCGCTGTAATAACAATACCTCCAAATGCGTTTAACTCACGCACCGCAAATGAAAGTTCAGGTGTTGGTCTTAGCTCTTCAAATACATACGTTTTAATTCCGTGACTTGCTAATGTTTTTGCTGCTTCCATCGCAAATTCAGGTGATTTGTGGCGAGAGTCATACGCAATGACTACGCCTTGCTTAATAGCTTCTTCGCCAGCTTGTTTGATATACTCAGCAAAGCCTTCGGAAGCTTTTCGGATTGTATACGTATTCATACGGTTTGTACCCGCTCCAATTTCTCCACGCATTCCGCCTGTTCCAAATTCCAATGTTTTGTAAAAACTATCTTCTAATTGTTTTTCATCACCTTTGATTGCATCTAAATTCTGACGCAATTCAGGATCTAAATTTGGGTGATTGATCCAAGATGTATACGTTTCTTTCCAACTCATAAAAAAAGCCCCCTTACATAAATGTAAATATGTATGAAAAGAGAAAAACGAATAATCGCCTTTCTCTTTTTTTAACAGTTATATTATATTTCTTCGTCAAAATTTGACTTCCTGCTATTATATTATGGCTGTATTGACAAATTTTGAGGTACTTTTTTATTTTATCATGAAATACCTGTCATACGGTTAACTTTTTCATCTACTGGTACAACTGCGTCATGAAGGTGCTGTTCTAATTCATCTGTATAAGCTTTTGTTTGCTCAGGCGTCCACTTTAACTCTTGGGCCATATGAGCAATCACTTGTTTCTTCCAGCTTCTTACCCAGTTGATATCAAAGAATAAAGCGCCCGTACGTCGAATAAAGAAGTCCACTGGTTTTGAAACCATTTCTTCTTCTATGCCATATTGAATTTGCAGAAATACACTAGCTGGAAGGTCGCTGTTCTTTAGCTGATCGGGACGTTCAATCATGTAGCGGTATACTTTATCTACGTTTGAACCATAACGTTTTACAAGCTTTTCAGCAGCATCACGTGATAACCCTAATTTAATGCCTTCTTTGACTTTTTGCTCTACAAACGTTGGGAAGCCACCTGAACCTCCTACATTCCCTCCGGAAATCGGTAAATACTTAGTTTGACAGCTTTCAAATTCGCGTCCTTCCGCTTTAAAATCTTCAGCTACGCGATTTACAACAATTTCAGCCATTTTACGATATCCAGTTAATTTCCCGCCGGCGATTGTAATTAAACCTGATTCTGATGTCCAAATTTCATCTTTACGCGAAATTTCAGAAGGATCTTTTCCTTGTTCGTGAATAAGTGGACGAACACCCGCCCAGCTTGACTCTACATCGTCTACCGTAATATCAACCGTTGGGAACATGTAGTTAATCGAATCAATTACATATTGACGGTCTTTCACAGTCATACGCGGATGTCTAGCGTCTTCTTTATAGACCGTGTCTGTTGTGCCCACGTATGTTTTTCCATCACGCGGAATTGCAAACACCATACGTCCATCAGGTGTATCAAAATAAATAGCTTGTTTTAACGGGAAGCGCTCTTGATCAATAACTAAGTGAATTCCTTTTGTTAATTGAAGCTGCTTGCCTTTTTTTGAATTATCCTTTTCACGAAGCGTATCCACCCACGGACCTGCAGCATTTACGATTTTTTTTGCATAAATATTATATTCTTTATTCGCAAGCTGATCACGCACAACCACTCCTACTACTTTGCCTTTATCATAAATGAAGTTTTCCACTTTTGTGTAATTAACTAAATCTGCTCCTCTTGCGGCAGCTTCTTTAGCTACTTCAATCGTTAAACGTGCATCATCTGTTTTATATTCAACGTAATACCCGCCGCCTTTTAAGTTTTTAGATTTAACCAACGGCTCTCGGCTAAGCGTTTCTTCTGCACTAAACATTTTACGGCGCTCTGAGCGTTTTACACCAGCTAAGAAATCATATACGCGCAGTCCAATTGAAGTTGAGAATTTCCCGAATGTTCCACCCGTATGGAAAGGTAACAGCATCCATTCCGGAGTCGTGACATGTGGACCATTTTCGTATACAATAGCGCGTTCTTTACCAACTTCTGCTACCATTTTAACTTCAAACTGTTTTAAATAGCGTAAGCCACCGTGAACAAGCTTCGTTGAACGGCTAGATGTCCCTGCTGCAAAATCCTGCATTTCAACCAATGCTGTTTTCATACCTCGATGAGTAGCATCAAGTGCAATACCTGACCCAGTAATTCCTCCACCAATTACTAGTAAATCATATTGATTTTGTGTCATATCTACCAATTTATTTGAACGTGTTTGACTTGAAAACATACGCCATTCCCCTTTCATTTTTCAAAGATATCAAAATTTTCCAATATGCAAAAAAGAGAGACCACAAATCACATATATAGTATGTCTACATATGGATCTGTGGTCTCTCCGATTCTCCAACCAATTTATTAACTTGATTATATTATAGCATATATGAAGATTTAATTAAAGGGTTTTCATCAAATACTTATTTGAACGCCATTGTTGCGTGTACTGCTTTCTTCCAGCCGCTATATAGCTCTTCACGCTTTTCTTCTTCCATATTCGGTTCAAAAGATTTTTCCATATTCCACTGCTGCGCAATTTCATCGCAACCTTTCCAGTAGCCAACCGCAAGACCCGCTAAATATGCTGCCCCAAGCGCTGTTGTTTCATTCACGCGCGGACGCTCAACCGGAACGTCTAGGACGTCACTTTGGAACTGCATTAAGAAGTTATTTTTCACTGCCCCACCGTCTACACGAAGCGTTTTTAATGTAATACCGGAGTCCGCTTCCATTGCACTTAATACATCTCTTGTTTGATAGGCTAGTGATTCAAGCGTTGCACGGATAAAGTGTTCTTTTTTTGTACCGCGTGTCAATCCAAACATTGCTCCTCGCACATCGCTGTCCCAATACGGCGTTCCAAGTCCTACGAAAGCTGGAACAATATATACGCCGTCTGTAGAGTCTACACGACTTGCATAGTTTTCAGTTTCAGCCGCGTCCTTAAACATTCTTAAACCGTCGCGAAGCCATTGAATAGCAGATCCAGCTACAAAAATACTGCCTTCAAGCGCATATTCTACTTTTCCATCAATTCCCCATGCTAACGTTGTTAACAAACCGTGATCTGATTTAACCGCTTTTTCACCCGTATTCATTAGCATAAAGCAGCCTGTTCCGTAGGTGTTTTTCGCCATTCCTTTTTCATAGCACGCTTGTCCAAATAAAGCTGCTTGCTGATCCCCTGCTGCTCCAGCAATTGGAATATTTTTACCAAAGAAATGATAATCTACTGTATGAGCGTATACTTCAGATGAAGGTTTAACTTCTGGAAGTATCGATTTTGGCACTCCTAAAATATCTAATAACTCCTCATCCCATTTCAAATCATAGATGTTGAACATAAGAGTACGGGATGCATTTGAGTAATCGGTTACATGAGCCTTCCCGCCCGATAGCTTCCAAATTAACCATGTATCGATTGTTCCAAATAATAGTTCACCGTTTTCCGCTTTTTCTCGTGCACCTTCTACGTTGTCTAAAATCCACTTTACTTTTGTTCCAGAGAAATATGCATCAATTAATAATCCAGTTTTTTCGCGGAACGTATCGTTTAATCCTTTTTCTTTTAACTCTTCACAAATACCAGATGTTTGACGGGATTGCCATACTATAGCATTGTATACCGGATTTCCTGTTGCTTTTTCCCATACCACTGCTGTTTCACGCTGATTGGTAATCCCAATTCCTTCGATTTGATCTGCATGAATGCCTGACTCAGACAAACAAGATGCGATAACTGCAAGGATAGAACCCCAAATTTCGTTAGCATTGTGCTCTACCCAGCCTGGTTTTGGAAAATACTGTGTAAATTCTTTTTGTGCTACGTGTACCACTTCACCTTTTTTATTAAATAACATCGCTCGTGAGCTCGTTGTTCCTTGGTCTAAAGATAAAATAAATTTTTCCATATCAATATCCCCTATTCTCTATATAATGTTGTTTCTTTATTGTACATAGTTTGATGGTAAAGCGCATTCACTTTTTCGGCACTACAGCTGACTGCAAGTGCGCTGCTTTTTGCTTTGAAATAGTATACACAACAGCTAAAACAATCACCGCAATGCTTAAGACAATCCATAAGCTGCTAGACATTTTATTTAAGAATGCCGCTTGATAAAATACTGCGCCAATTGATCCGCCTAATAAAGGACCCACTACTGGTACCCAGGCGTATTTCCAGTTTGAACCGCCTTTGCCCGGTATCGGCAGGATAGCATGAGCAATACGAGGCCCTAAATCACGAGCAGGGTTAATGGCATAGCCTGTTGTCCCTCCTAATGATAAACCAATACTTACAATTAAAAATCCTACTACTAAAGGATTTAATCCATCTGTAAATTTATTTGCCCCGATTGCTAAGATTCCTACAACTAATACAAACGTTCCAATTGCCTCACTTAAAATGTTTGCAAATGGGTTAGCAATTGCTGGTCCCGTTGCAAATACGCCTAATTTTGTACCAGCATCTTTTGTTTCTTTCCAGTGTGGAAGGTAGTGTAAATAAACAACTGTTGCACCAAGAATGGCTCCAATAAACTGAGCTAAGATGTACATCGGTACTTGTGACCACGGAAAATCACCTGTAATAGCAAGCGCTACGGTTAACGCTGGGTTTAAGTGTGCCCCACTCATATTACCAACCGCATATGCTGCCATGGCTACTGCCATTCCCCATCCCATTGTGATAACGATCCATCCTGAATTAGCAGCAAACGATTTTTTTAAATTGACGCCCGCACATACACCAGCGCCAAGGATAATTAAAATCATTGTTCCAATTATTTCTCCTAAGAATGCTTGCATATAAACAACCTCCCCTTTGTATGAAAACGATTAACTTTACAAGAAAATAAGAAAATCCACCATACATCCCCCTAATAAAATCATTAAAAGGCTATATCGTGGATCTCCTATTCTCCCTCACATCTATTAACTTATCTAGAAGTTTACTAGATGGTGAAAGCGTTGTCAAACAGTTTTTTTAAGTTGAAATACTCCACAGTTCTCTATTTGATGTTGTAACAGCAGAAGCCCCGGCTTCTAAAGCATTACGAACTTCTTCTTCCGTTCGTATTAAACCTCCAGCTAAAACTGGAATACCCGTTTCAGCTTTGACTTCTTGGATTAAGGTGGGCACGATTCCAGGAAGAAGCTCAATATAATCGGGTTTTACTTTCTTCATTAATTCGTAGCTTTTTTTCAAAGCCGTACTGTCTAATAGAAATACCCGTTGAATGGCATAAATCCCTCTTTGTTTAGCCTTTAAAATGACGTTTGTTCTTGTCGAAATAATTCCCGCAGGCTTAAACTCTTGACACAAAAAATCAACCGCATACTCATCGTGCTTTAAGCCATGAATTAAGTCTAAATGAATGATTAGTTTCTTTTCATGCTTATGGACCTCTCTCATGATTCCTTTTAGCATGCCTACTTGATTGTCTAAAAGAACTCCGTACTCATAATTACTTACTAAAAATTTTTCTAATTGCTTCATATCTCGAACAGCGGGTAATACCGATTGTCCATGAAAACTCATGTTTTCCCCTCTTTTCCATGGTTAGTACACAACATTCATTGTAATAGTTTTTATTATGGCAAAAGTTGAAATAAAAAACACCATGCATCTGCATGATGTCTTTAGAAAATACGTTATTTTTTATATTTAATATTGTAAACGTCATGGCGTCGGTCTTTTAATTGACGAACCGTTCCTGATTGACGCTGGCGACGAAGAATTTCTAAATCTACATCTCCAATAACCACCATTTCAATATTAGGGTTACATTCTCCTACAATGCCGTCTCGTGCAAATTCAAAGTCAGACGGTGCAAAAATAGCAGACTGAGCGTACTGAATATCCATGTTTTCTGTTTCAGGCAGGTTTCCAACTGTACCTGCGATAACCGTATAAATTTGGTTTTCAATCGCACGCGCCTGAGAGCAGTATCTTACGCGCAGATAGCCTTGACGGTCTTCCGTACAGAATGGCGTAAAAATAATATTTGCACCTTTATCTGTAGCAATACGAGCAAGCTCCGGAAATTCAATGTCATAGCAAATTTGGATCGCAATTTTACCGCAATCTGTATCAAACACTTCGACTTTATCTCCTGGACTAATTCCCCACCATTTTCTTTCATTAGGTGTAATATGCACTTTATACTGTTTTTCAATTGTTCCATCTCGGCGGAATAGGTACGCAATATTAAAGATATCTCCATCATCTTCTTCGACGAAGTGGGATCCTCCAATAATATTTACGTTATATTTGACCGCTAAGTTAGTGAATAGCTCAATGTACTCCTCTGTATATTCTGCTACGCGCTGAACTGCTTTGCTTGGAATTTTTTCATTCAAGAAAGACATTAGCTGAGTTGTGAAAATTTCCGGAAATACGCAGAAGTCCGCTTTTGCGTCATAAGCAACATCTGTATAATATTCTACCTGTGTTGCAAACTCTTCAAATGAATTGATTTGTTTCATCATATACTGAACAACACAAATGCGCACTGGGAATGACGTTTTAAAATGACGTTTTGAACGGCGAACGTAATCTACGTTATTCCATTCCATCAACGTTGCGTACTTATTAGAAGCTAGATCATCAGGAAGATAACCAGGGTTTATACGCATTAGCGTAAATCCATTCATGAGCTGAAAAGATAGCACTGGATCATAAATTTTATGATGAATAACCTGCTCTACATACTCTCTAGGTGACATTTCACCTGAATACTTATGGTAATTGGGAATTCTTCCTCCGATGATGATACTTTTTAGGTTCAATTCACGTGCCAAATCTTTACGCGCTTCATATAAGCGGCGTCCTATTTTCATGCCGCGGTATTTTGGATGAACCATTACTTCAATTCCATACAGATTATAGCCTTCCGGGTTATGATTTGTAATGTACCCTTCGTCTGTAATATCGTCCCACGTATGCTGATCATCGTACTCATCAAAGTTCACAATCAAGCTTGAACAAGATCCGATAATTTCCCCGTCGTATTCTGCACATATTTGTCCTTCTGGAAAAATGGCCAGATGACTCTCAAGCTGTTCTTTTTTCCATGGATCCATTCCGGGGAAGGATAGCTTTTGAAGTGCTAAAATTTCATCTATATCGTCCGGTTTGATGTTACGAATAATCATTTTTTTCTCGAATTTCGATAAATCTATTGTAGACATACGCTAAAACAACCCTTTCTCTCTCTTCATTAGGCAATTAGTTTCCCTGTTTTTTATTATAATAAACATTATTAAAAATTCAAAAAATACCGTTCATATAGGCAGCTATATGAACGGTATTTTCTATTTGCAAATATCTAATTTTATAGATGTTTTTTTATTTGGATAATTTTCAATAAATCCTGGTCCTAAAGAGACTTTAATGCCGTCTATTTTATATACATTATAACGCTCACCGCGATTTAATGTACGAATCTTTACCCATTTTCCTTTTTCTTCTTTTAATAAAACCATCGGTGATTGAATCGTTACAAAACCAATTTGGCCTTTTGAGAGCTTTTTCGTTTTGCAAAGATTCTGGGCTACTGGAGCGCTGCTTACTTTGTATTTGTTTTTAACAGCGATTGAATCAAAACTTTGAGAATGAAATTGACCAATAACTACTTTTGTCCCGGTTTGAACGCGGTCAAACAGCCAGCGCACCTCTTCATCGTACATGCGAATGCAGCCTGAACTTGCGTAGGTCCCGATAGAACTTGGATTATTATTTCCATGAATAGCGTACGTCGTGCCATATGTTCCACGCGCATTTAATCCTAGCCAGCGATCTCCTAGTGGATTCCTAGGATCTCCTCCTCGAATATTGTCTTTATAATAAGGGCGGTTTTTAATTTTATTCACAATGCTAAAGGTACCTTCTGGTGTATAACTCATTTGCCTCCCTGTCGCAACTTTGAACGTCTTTACTAATTTTCCTCCATCATAAAAAGCAAGGGTATTAGTAGATTTATTAATGATAATAAGTTGATTTGACGCCGCAGAAGCATTTCCTGTCAGACCCATCCCTGCGAGAAAAAAAACAAGCCCAACTAAAAAAATAGCCATTTTTTTCATTCATTGACTCCCCCAATTTTTCTTATGTCTATATAAGGAAAGTATAAGATGAAACACAAAACAGAAGAACACTTTCTCCCTTATAAGTTAAAATATAACAAAATCTATCACATTTCCCCTTTTACTGACAAGAAACAATAAATTTACATAACAAAAAAACGGCCCTTTAAAGGGCCGTTTTATTTGCATTTAAAGCTTCACTTCAACCTTTGCATTTTTCTTAAGTTCTTCAACTTTTTTCTCTAATGCTTCTTGTTTCTTTTGTTGTTCAAGCTGCTGCTTAATTTGAGGCTTTACGTCTTCAAGCTTTGGCATTTGAGATTGCTCTTTACTGCCGCTTGCTTGACTTTGACTTTGTTTTGCAACTTGATCGTAATAATCTTGAATTTCTTTATCCGTTACTTCTGGTGTTTGGATATCTTTATCTACGTACTGCTGATATTTAATGCTGTCAGCCAGCTCAGACTTTAATTGCGATTGAGTTAATCCTGCATCTTTTAAAGCCGCTTTAAATTGTTTATCTGTCTTGAACTGCTTTTTTGTTTCTTTGAACTTTTTATCTACTTCTTCATCCGTTGCTTTATACCCTTTGTTTTCAGCTTCTTGCAATAGCAGCGTTTGACCTACTAAATTATCAATTGTTTGCTGCTTTACTTGTTTAGCTGCTTCTTTAGATGTTGGGTCCTGTCCCATTTGTTGGTACTGATTTTGTGATGTAGCGAGGGCTGCATTGTATTCTTCACCAGAAACTTTTTTACCGTTTACAACTGCTACAGTTTTCTTCTCATCTACTTTTTGTTTATCTAATTTTTTCTGCATTTCTTTTGCTTGCTTTTCCTGCTTCTCCTGAGCCTCTTTTTGCTTCTCAGTTTGTGCAGTTTTTTGATCATCACTTTTTGATTGCTTTGCATCATCGTTTGAACCGCATGCTGTTAAAGCTGCAGCAATTAATCCAATGAGCAATGTATACATCAGTTTTTTCATGATTAATCTCCTTTCATAATCCTAAACGATTATTAGCTATTCGAAAAAATCATCTAGGGGGCATTGTATATGATATAGACGTAAAAAGAAACCATTTAGGCTAATTTTAAACATATGTAATAAGATTGAAACTTTCTGTAATCTTATAAAAGGTAAATGCTTTTCTTTATACGGCCTGTCTAATCATAACATTATTTAGTATGATTTACATAATTTACAGTTCGTTATACATCTGTATTATTTCAATTTATTTGTCATATGAAAAGCGCTAATATTTGATTTTATATTTCTATAAGAACTTTATACGAGTTTAAGGTTATCACATGTTCTTTTTTTATCCAATTGAGAACCAAAATTCATTAAAAAAAGAAAAAAGCATGGGATAATCATGCTTTTTTCTTTTCAATTTATGTATGAATTATAAAACGATTCATACGAATACGTAATCAAATTGTTTTCTTTTGCGAAACATTCAATGGAAACAGGAAATAAGAATCCATATTTTTTTAAAATGACAATATTTTTTTCAAATTGCTCGCAGTCGCTTTCTTCAATCGGCCGATGTTGAATCGCTTCAATCACGGCAATTATTGTCTGAAGGCTACTAATGACTTGCAATGCTTCATCGAGTAAGCCATTATATAAATGGTCTGTACAATAATCTGGATTTAATAATTCATCGGGATTAAGCTTATCTACAGATACATACCGAGGTAACAAGTCATAGCGTAGCTGTTCAGTCAACTCTTCTATGTAATTCTCCATTTCTGGCGGAGCTGCTTGGGCAATTTTCATGGTTACCCCCCCTTTTTTCTCTTAACTTATGTCTCTTTATTTAGCATAACATAAACATAAAACGAGAACTTCAGGTAGTTATTTCCTCCTAATTATTTACAAGTTCTTTTTGAAGATTAAATGATATTTACTAGTATGTAAGGAAGGGATTAAATATGAATATACACGGCCAATGGCTAGAAGACAAAATCTCAAAGAATGACGCAGGTCAAACGATTGAAGATTATTTAAAAACGAAATGGCGTATTCCTAAAAAAATGTTGCATCAGTTTCGGATGAGTAAAAATGTGCATATAAACGGTGAACCTTTACCATGGAAAAACACGCTTAAGGAAGATGATACAGTGTCACTCCCTTTTTTTGAAACAGAGCCTAACGAAATAACACCTCACAATGTTGAGATTGAGATTTTGTTTGAAGATGAGCACGTACTAATCGTAAACAAACCAATAAAGATAGATACTCATCCTTCATCAGAACACGACCAAAAAACTCTTTTAAATGCTGTAGCTGCTTATTTTCAAAAAACGGGCCTCAAAACAAAGCCCAGACACGTTCATCGTTTGGACCGTGATACATCAGGTGCTATCTTATTCACAAAGCATTTTGTAGCAAGCTCTGTATTTGATCAGCTGCTCGCTGAACGTAAAATTAATCGGACTTATATTGCTCTCGTCCAAGGAATCATAAAAAAAGAGGAAGGAATCATCAATGAACCTATTGGACGTGATCGTCATCACGCTACAAGAAGAAGAGTATCTAGAACGGGACAAGCTGCCAAAACATCTTATCGGGTGTTAAAACGCAATACGGTAAAAAACGAGACCCTTATTGAACTTTCGCTAGAGACCGGACGCACTCACCAAATTCGCGTTCATATGAGTCATATCGGCCATCCGTTGCTTGGTGATACGCTTTATGGAGGAAATAGACTAAAAGAGCAGCAGCAAGCTTTACATGCCATTAAGCTTTCTTTTATACATCCATTTACACATCAGCTCGTGTCAGCTGTTGCACCTCCAAATCAGCAGGTTTTTTTACCGTATAGCAACTTGTTTTCCTATTAAATAGAAAAGAGCGCCAATATGATATTGGCGCTCTTTTCTATTTAATTTTAAATTGACGAATCAAGTTCGCCAATTCTTCACTAATCTCTTGCAGATGTTCAGCCGATTGAGAAACAGTAGAAATAGCTCTAATTTGTTCTTCAGTAGAAGCCGTAATTTCTTCAGTTCCCGCTGCTGATTGCTGTGCAATAGCTGCTATACTTTGAATGGCCGCTACCACGTCTTCCTTATGCTCATCAATACTGTCCATGCTGCTTGTCACATGTTCAACAGCCGCTGCTACTTGTTCAATCGTGGTTGCAATTTCATGAAAAGCTTGTTCTGTATCTCCTACAACAAAATCTTGAGATTTTGAAAGCTCTTCTGTACGGTTGCATTCTTCACGCGCAGCTGCAACTTCCCCTTGGATTGCTGCAATCGTATGACGAACTTGTTCAGTGGCCTGTGAGGACTGTTCAGCCAGTTTTCGTACCTCTTCAGCTACTACCGCAAATCCTTTACCATGCTCTCCTGCACGAGCTGCTTCAATACTAGCATTTAATGCAAGTAAATTTGTCTGATCTGAAATACCGTTAATCGTGAAAATAATAGATTCAATTTCTTTCATCTTACTTGTTAACTCTTCCATTACAGTTTGAACAGCATGAATCATTTGAGACGATTCAGTGGTTTGGTTACGAAGCAGCTGCATTTGTTTTAAGCCTTTTTCATTGATGCTTACAGCTTCAAACGTCATCTTATTAATCTGTACGTTTTGTTCTATGACTTCTTCAATTTGCGAAGATAAACTCATCGTTTTATGATTAGTAGAGTCAGCGTCAGAAGCTTGTTGCGTGGCGCCGCTGGCAATCTCGTGGATAGCCCGGCCGATTTCCTCACTCGATGCAGTTGCTTCTTCAGATACGGCGCTCAAGTCTTCAACAGACGTTTTTACTGTCTCAACAGACGTCTGAACTGTCCCAATCAATGTTTTCATTTTAGCTACCATATCATTAAATAAATGAGTAAGCTCACCAATTTCATCTTTTGACTTCGTTTTCACCTGAACCGTCAAATCGCCAGCTGTTACTTTGGCTACTTCGTTTTTCAAGCGGCGAACCGGATCAGTAATAATTCTTGAGAAAAGGATGGTTAGTATCACTGATAATAAGATACCAATTAACGCAATCCACACAATAACAGTCAGTAAATGATGAGCACTTGAGAGCATTTCATTATAAATAAAGGCATTTCCAATCTTCCAATTCGTCCCTTCGAGAGTGTCATATGCCATTACCCTCTCTTCACCTTGAAAGGTATACTTCATGAAATCTCTAGTTCCATCTGCTTCGTACATTTTTTTCATAAACGGCTGATTCATTAAATTTTTTCCAGCTTCTGTTGGATGAACGAGCGCTGTGCCATTTTGATCAAATAAAAATGCATAACCACCGTGATTTACTTCTGCTTTCCCTACAATTGCTTTTAATGCATCTAAATCTAAATCAGTAGCTATAACACCCAACACATTTTTAGTATCTGGGTCTAAGATAGCCTTCGCGATTGTCACGACGGTCTTTTTTGTTGCTGCATCTTCATATGGATCCGTATAAATAACTTCATCAGGTGATTCCACTGCTTGTTTGTACCATACCCTTGAAGTCGGATCATAGTTTGAACCAAACTCTTGCTTAGGAACAGAATACATCCCTTTATTTTTTGTCCCTATGTATTCAAGTGCCAGGTTTGGATACTTTTCTTTAAACTGCGTAAACTCTTTTTCAACTGTGTGCCATGTAAAATATGGATTTTTCTCTTGATCTGTTTGATCTCCTTCCTGCTTAACAAAATTAACGATTACATCATTTTCACTGTACGTTAGTAACGAACGACTATACATGTCTAAGTACGTATGAATCGTTTCTTTTAACTCTTTTACTTGACTTTGAGACTGAACTTCTACATCTTTTTCTATTTGTGTTTTTGTAAATTGATAAACAGTTCCTGAAACAACTAATAATAAAACAGCTATAAAAATACTAAAAAATACTACAAGCTTTGCACTTAACCTTTTCATTCCCTCACCCTTCCACAAAAATCTTTATATTACTAATAACGGCTTTTTATTTTTATTTTTGAAGAAGTTTTTGTGATTTATTTCAAATTCTCTAAAAATAAAACCAGCGCATCCTTTCATAACGAAAGAACGTGCTGGTTTTATTTTTGCTTTTCGTATGCATCGGGTTCAATATGAACAAGCGTATCTTTAATCTGATGTTCGTAGTTCATCATATGTTCAATTTGATCGGCAATTTCATGGCTTTTGATAACATTTAAATGAGGATCTACTTTAACAGTTACATCAATCACGACTTGATTACCAAGCTTGCGGGCTTTCACATCTTCTACTTCTTTTACACCTTCTACAAGCCCGATGCTTTCTTTGTAGTGCCCTAACTTTTCTTCATCAAAGCCATCCGTTAAGGAATGCGCAGCTTCTTTAAAAATCTCGACGGCGGTTTTACAAATAATAATTCCCACAGCAAAAGCAGCTACCACATCGAGCCAGGGCAGGCCGAATTGTGAGCCGAAAATTCCTACAACAGCCCCTATACTAACAAGTGCATCAGATAAATTATCTTTAGCAACCGCATATAAAGACTGGCTATCAAGTTTTTTAGCAAGCGTAATATTATATCGATATACACCACCCATAACGGCAGCTGCTCCGAGACCTACCCAAGCAGCTAGTAAATTAGGCGCTTCAGATTTGTCCATAAATAATGACTGGCCCGCATCGACCAATACTTCTAGTCCGATTACCATCATGATAAAAGAAGCAATAAGTGAAGATATATGTTCCGCTCTGGAATGTCCATAGGGATGATCATTATCACGAGGTTTTTTAGAGATTTTTAAGCCGATTAAAACAGCAATTGACGCAATAATATCTGTGACATTATTAAGACCGTCGGCTTTTAGCGCAGAGGAAGCGGTGACACCCGCAATAATAAGTTTACACGCTGATAAAAAGATATATGATAAGATGCTAACCCAAGCTCCTTTTTGGGCTTGCTCATAGTAGTTCTCCATCCCTTCAGCTCCTTTATTCAAAATAAGCAAACTTAGTGTAACAAATGGATTTCGTGTGGGTCTATAGAAACATTATTGGCTGTTAACACACAAATAGAGAACGTTAAACTCTTTAGCTTTCTGCAAAACAAGTTGCCTTTATTCAACACTTTAAACGTTTAAAATCTTTCTAAGTGTGGCACTTCATGTAGAAAGACCCTTTTTTCAAATCGCAGGATGAAATTATTCATTATTTTTTAAGGGGGTGATTTTTATCACAGCCGAGGCTATTTATTCTTGTTACACTAATATTGTGAAAAACATCACAAAATAAAATTCAAAGGATGATACAAATGAAAACACAATTTACACCAAAAACACGAAAAGTTGCCGTTATCGGAACTGGTTTTGTCGGCTCAAGCTACGCTTTTTCAATAGTGAATCAAGGTATTGCCAATGAATTAGTGTTAATCGATATGAACAAAGAAAAAGCGGAAGGTGAAGCACGCGATATCAATCACGGAATGCCATTTGCCACACCGATGAAAATTTGGGCTGGAGATTATAAAGACTGTGCTGACGCTGATTTAATAGTTATTACAGCGGGCGCTAATCAAGCTCCAGGAGAAACACGTTTAGATCTAGTTGAAAAAAACGTTAAAATTTTTGAATGTATTGTAAAAGATATTATGAACAGCGGATTTGACGGCATCATTTTAGTCGCAACAAATCCAGTTGATATTCTCGCACACGTTACACAAAAAGTATCAGGGTTACCAAATGAACGAGTAATTGGTTCAGGAACGATCCTTGACACAGCTCGCTTCCGCTACTTGCTAAGCGACTATTTCGAAGTAGATTCTCGCAACGTCCACGCTTATATTATGGGCGAACACGGAGATACGGAATTTCCTGTTTGGAGCCATGCGCAAATTGGCGGTGTGAAGCTTGAACATTTTATCAATACTGCCGCTATCGAAAAAGAACCGGATATGCAGCATCTATTCGAACAAACGCGCGATGCGGCTTATCATATTATTAATCGAAAAGGAGCCACTTATTACGGAATTGCGATGGGGCTTGTACGCATCACCAAGGCTATTTTAGATAATGAGAACTCTATTTTAACAGTATCTGCTTTGTTAGAAGGACAATACGGTATTTCTGATGTGTATATCGGCGTACCAGCCATTATTAATAAAAACGGAGTGCGTCAAATTATCGAATTGAACTTAACTCCTCACGAACAACAGCAGCTCGAGCACTCTGCTAGCATTCTTAAGCAAACTCGCGACAGAGCTTTTGTGTAACATCTAAAGATTTTTGCGGGGGACTCCCCCGCTCCCTTATTTTAAATATGTAGTAGAGGTGTATGAATATGACATGGACTCAGGTATATAATCCGTTAGATAATATTTGGCTTTCTGCACTAATTGCACTTATCCCCATTATCTTTTTCTTTATTGCTCTAACTCTTTTAAAACTAAAAGGACATATAGCTGCCGGTATTACGGTAATTCTTTCTATGATTATTGCTATCTATTTTTATGATATGCCTACCTCAATGGTCTTAGGAGCTACAGACTATGGGTTTCTGTATGCACTTTGGCCCATCAGCTATATTATTATCGGAGCGGTGTTTTTATACAAACTAACTGTCAAAAGCGGACAGTTTACTATCATCAGACAATCTATTATTTCAATAACCGATGACTCCCGCTTGCAAATGCTGCTTGTTGCTTTTTCCTTTAATGCTTTTTTAGAAGGTGCAGCAGGATTTGGCGCTCCAATTGCGATTACGGCAGCACTTCTAGTTGGACTTGGATTCAAACCGTTAAAAGCAGCTGCGCTATGCTTAATTGCCAATACAGCTTCAGGAGCGTTTGGCGCCATGGGAATCCCTGTCATTGTCGCAGGCCAAGTATCTGGCATCGATCCAAAAGAAATTGCTCATTTTCTTGGGACGCAGCTTCCGATTATTTCTTTGCTTATTCCTTTCCTCCTTGTCTTTATTATGGATGGTATAAAAGGATTAAAAGACGTATGGAAAGCAACGAGCATCACAGCCGTTTCCTATGCAATGACACAGTATTTAACTGTTACATACATCGGCCCTGAACTTCCAAATATCACATCTTCTATTGTAAGTTTGCTTGCTCTTGCTTTTTATATTAAACGAACAAGACCGGCAACAGCTAAAAGCTTCGGCCTGTCAGCAAAACAAATTTTAAAAGCGTGGTCTCCTTTCATTCTATTAACGATACTCGTGACGGCTCGGAGCATTTCCTTTGTCAAAACGGTGCTTGAACATACGAACCTGCTTATTAACGTCCCATTTTTACACAATCACGTAATTAAAGCGGCGCCTTTAGTAAAAGAACCTACGCCTTATGCTGCTGTCTTAAAAATAGACGTACTTGCAGCTACAGGTACAGCAATTCTTATCGCTTGTATCCTTTCAGTTTTCTTGCTTAACGTGTCGCCAAAAGTGGCATGGACCACTCTTTTAGAAACCGTAAAAGAATTATCAAGACCTATTATGGCTATAATGATGGTCATTGCTTTTGCTTTTATTTCAAATTATTCAGGACAGTCTTCCACACTTGGATTGGCGCTCGCTACATCGGCTGCTTATTTTCCATTTTTATCCCCATTTCTTGGCTGGATTGGCGTGTTTCTAACAGGGTCTGTCGTATCAAATAATGCACTGTTCGGCAATTTGCAGCTAACTACAGCTCAGCAAATTAATGTCTTGCCAATTATTCTCGTAGCAGCCAATACTGCCGGCGGAGTGATGGCTAAAATGCTTTCTCCTCAATCAATTGCTGTAGCTGCCGGAGCAGTGGGATTGGCTGGAAAAGAAAGTGAACTGTTTAAATACACGCTCAAATACAGTATGGGATTTTTGATACTAGGAGGTTTTATGACCTTTTTATTAGCTTGGTGGTTATGATAAAAAATAGCTAAGAATCCTGCTATTATCGTGTTTCTTTCATTTAAACAAACGTTTGATTATATAAAAAGATCCGATCCACAGAGCTAACAGGGGATCGGATCTTTTTATTCTGAATTTCCCTTCTTTCAAGGTTTATCTCCTGAAGATCTCTGCAATTCATGCTTGCTACTCCACTTTTCTCACTATGTATAATAGCTTTCATAATTCCGCCTCTCTCTTAGCCTACTCTACTAACAAAGCTGGAAAATGCAAAAGGAATACACCTAAAAAAAGGAAGAATAGTTTTTACATTCACATTTTCACCGCTTTATCTTTATTTTTCTATATAGTAAAAGTACTTCACTCCTTTTGTTACATTTTCATTACAAAAAAATTTATTTGTAACAAAAAGAATAAAAAATGGAACAAAGCTTTCAAAAATACTGTTATTTTAACATTTACCAGCATTTATCTTACTATATCTACTTTAAAAACTAGTAAAAAACTAAAAAAATTTAAGAAAAAAAAGACAAAACACTTTCTTTTGTTACAAGTTTATTGTAATATAAATGTAATAAAAGAAATATAAAACACATAATTGTTACATAAACAACGTTAATTAATTAGGAGTGAGTTAGAAATGAAAAAAATTGGACTAGTTTTATCATCAATCGCTATTTTCTTTACACTAAGCACTGGAGTTACAGCACAAACAACATCTCAAACGCTAACGGATGCAAATGCTGTCAAAATTGCAGCTAGTGCCAGCAATCATTTCTGGAATGCTCTGCACGGTTACAAAAACAATCCATGTACAGAACGTACATTTGAATATAAAGGAACTGAGTATGTGTACCTTTGCCCTGAATTTGATACAAAAGCTGAACTATCAAGCTACTTATCTGAGACGTTTACAAATAGTGCAGTAGAAAAGGGATTAACAAATTACGGCTACATCACATATAACGGCAAACTGGCTCATCCAGTCGGTGACGGATTCAGCATGTTAGAGTGGTCAAAAGCAAAAACAAAGCTCGTGTATCAAACATCAAAAGTTCGCTCTTATGAGTTCACCGTTCCAACTGTAGATGGCGGCAGCGTAAAACGCACCGTGACGTTCTACCAATCTGGTTCACAGTGGAAAGTAAATAAATTTGACGCTGTTCAATAATAAAAAAGCAGGTCCGCTTCAGCAGACCTGCTTTTTCTTCTGTGTCTATAACATAAATAAAACTTCTACTTACAGCGCTCTAATAGCTGTAAATAGAAGTTGAGATCACAAATTTAAGTAAACCAAATTTTGTCGAATCCTGTAGAAACAGTGATAAGTTACGTTTTATATTACAGGCTAAATTCCTTATTGTCAACATGATTTGGCAAAAAGATAGGACAATATATACGAAACATAATAAAGACATTAGCTTGGATTTTGTTCATGGGCTTCTGGATTATCATGTACAGGATGTGCTCGGGAATAATCTTTGAGCTTTTTCATGAAGATTTTTATTTTCATAATTAAATGCGCTATACGTTCGTTGTCCTTTTTCCCACGAAGTAGATTTTCCTAATTTTTGATTAACAGAAGAGCCGAAGGGACCGTCTGGAAATTCTTCAGCCGTTATATACTCGTGACTTTTTTCTACTGTAGAGAAATCATCATACGGTGGTTGTTTTTGTTCTTTCAACGATTTCACCCCTTCTTGCTGGAAGATTTTCTACTAGTATGCACACTTCTTTGTAAAAAACCCTCTTAAATTAGTCTAAATCAGGGTATGATAACTATACATTTATTTTTTAAAGGAGTTGAACAGCTTGGAACCTAGACCTCAGAAAGAAACTTTTTTCCGAGAAAAAATCTTAAATAATAAATTTGTTGTATATACAATTATTATTTTTATTCTCAGCATGACTATTTTTTCGTTATCAAAAATCGGATTTATTTTAATTCCTATCTCTATTTTTATTAAAACAATCGCACTGCCGATTATCTTAGCAGGAATTTGCTTTTATTTATTTAATCCCCTTGTTGACTTTTTGGAACGAAAAGGTGTAAAACGAATTATTTCCATTCTTGTTTTATACATAGTAATCATCGGTGCGTTAGCTATTATTATTTCATCGGTTATTCCGCCGCTAAAAGATCAGGTTCAGCGTCTCATTAATAATATTCCAGAGCTGACACATGACGTTCAGCATGCGGTGACGAACCTTTCAAATAACCGATATGTCGAACAAGGTCTTCAGTCGGCTAACACGGACCTAGACAAACTTTCAAAAGATGCATCAAAACACTTAAGTAAATATGTTTCTGGATTTTCAACCGGTGTTGTGAACTTTGTCGGCACCATTACAGAAATTATATTATCTGTTGCAGTTTTACCCTTTATTCTTTTTTACTTATTAAAAGATGGAAAAAATCTACCTAATTACATTGTCAAGCTGCTTCCAAACCGCTCTCGTTCTGAGGCTAAATTTATTTTAGCCGATATGAACCACGCATTAAGTGCATATATCCGCGGACAAATTTTTGTGGCGATTTGTATAGGGGTACTGCTTTTTATTGGGTATCTCATTATTGGATTAGATTATGCATTACTTCTAGCGATCATCGCCATGGTAACCAATGTTGTCCCTTACCTTGGTCCGATTATCGCCATTATCCCAGCCATTATTATTGCGTTTATTACGTCTCCTTTTATGCTTGTAAAGCTAGCCATTGTCTGGGCAGTTGTTCAATTACTTGAAGGTAAAGTAATCTCTCCACAAATTATGGGAAGAAGCCTAGACATTCACCCAATTACGGTCATTTTTGTCATTCTAACGGCCGGAAACTTATTCGGAATCGTCGGTATCATTTTAGCCGTCCCTGGATATGCCGTTTTAAAAGTTATTATCACGCATATTTACCAATTCATTCGTTTGAATTCTACTATGTATCCAGATAAAAAAGTATAATAAAAAAGCCCATCGATTTTCGATGGGCTTAACTTTTTACTTTTGTTCGTCTTCGTCTTCACGATCAAACCAAAGGAGCTCTTGATCATCTACATCTCCGTTATAGTTGATGAGAATTTCTTCCCCCGCTTGGATATCCGTATAAGCGTAAAAATCAAAGGTATGATTGTCAAAATTAATTTCATACGTAGCATTCGGTGTATATGAATGATTAAACAGCATACCGTATCCCAAAAGAATAGCCGTATGATTCACTCCATACTCAAAAGCATAATCAGCTAGTGTTGTCTTCTCAATAAAATCATGCTCTTTATTAGGGTAAGCGATAACAGGAGCTTCGTGAATAAGCGTTCCTTTTTTTATATCTTGCTCAGCAAACACACCTCTATTAAATTCTCCGTCGCTTAGCGCAGACGCTTTTATTTCGATCATATTCGTCACCTATATATTCTTTCCTCTAAGATTTTTTTCTTCCTTAAGCTTGACAGTTTCTGATGATGAAATCAACTGTTTTTCATAACCACTTGAATATAAGCTGAAGAAGTGCTTATCATATCTGCTTACGGAAGCACTTACCTTGAGATACGATATTGTTTTATCTTAGACATGGAAACGCAATGACCTTGTACGTACTCCTTTTTTAGGTGTATTTAATCCTTAAAAGATCGTTTTTCTCTATGATATAATCGTTTTTGCTACTTTTTTATTAATCTATGATTCTTATTGCTAATTTTATCTCATGTTAAAAAGAAGGTTTCAAATGAATTTAAATCATAACAAAGATAGCGTGGTGTATACGGCCCTTTCTTATCTTATGTGAGGCTAATACCAATTTATTGGAAGCTGGTTCAACACGTAGCATTAGGGGAGATTTTAGCTCAACGCGTTTTTTGGTCTTTTATTTTTATTTGGTTAGCCCTTGTCATTTATACGTTTTCATCTATCACAAAATGTGGGAACCGAAGTTAAAAATAAGATGAAACCCCAATAGAATCATACATTTTCTAACGTATTATTGCTAAACCAAATGAGCTGGACGGAGTGGTATTTATGACACGAATCATTGACTCTCATATTCATCTCGATCAATATGAACCGCAAAGTTGGAAAGACATAATTGAGAAGGATGCTTCGTTACAAGCACTTATTTCTGTATCTTCTACTTTACACTCTTGCCAACTTAATCAAAAAATCAGCAAGTTGTATTCCTGCGTGAAACCCGCCTACGGATTTCATCCTGAACAAATGCTGCCTTCTTCAAATGAATTAACGGAGCTGTTTGCTTGGATTGATCAACACAATGCAGAAATGATAGCTGTTGGTGAGGTCGGTCTGCCTTATTACCTAAGTCAGAAGTGCAGGCTTTCTTTAGATCCCTATTTGGAGCTACTCGAAGCTTTTATTATCCATTCAAAGAAATGGAAAAAGCCCTTAATTCTTCACGCTGTATATGAAGATGCTGAGATTGTGTGTGACTTACTAGAAAAACATTCTGTGTCTAAAGCTCACTTCCACTGGTTCAAAGGAGCTAAAAAGACTGTTGAACGAATGAAAAACAACGGTTACTATATTTCAGTTACACCTGATATTTTATATAAGTCTAAAATCCAAGCGCTTGCAAAGGACTACCCTCTTGACTATTTGATGGTAGAAACAGATGGACCTTGGCCATTTGAAGGACCTTTTCAAAACCAGACCACTGTTCCATCAATGATGCATCAGTCTGTTCAGCAAATAGCACGTCTTAAAAGGGTTTCTGTAACGGAAACATATGAACTTTTATATCAAAATACATCTTGTTTTTATAACCTCTCCATATAAAAGGCCTTTCCCTAAGGAAAGGCCTTTTATATCTAAATTCGCTTCACAAGTTTTACGATTAGCACAATCACTGCAATAACAAGAAGAATGTGAATGATGCCGCCGCCAATATGAAAAACTAATCCTAACAGCCAAAAAATAAATAAAAGTCCAATAATCGTCCACAACATGATTTTTTCTCCTTTTTATATGTAGTATTTGTTATGATTTTATATTTCCCTAAACGAGCGTAAATAAACGTATTTCATATACATCTATTCACTGAGGAAGGTTCACACAATGTACAAAAAGCACTCATGTTCTCTGTGGTAAAATAAGTATGTAATCTTATTTAATTTAAACTATAGCGGAGATGATTAACTATGACATGGATTGTATTACTTTCCATCATTCTTGTAAGTGCGCTCAAAATATTAGTAACGTGTCTTCCAACTCCAGTTGTCAAATGGCTTATGACTAAATTTCAATTACACCCAACACTTGATGATCAAAACGTTACTGTCACAGTTGGTGGGAAATACTTAGAAGGCAAAGATAAAATTCAAGTGATTGATTATTTTAATAAAGCAACATTTTTAAAACAATATTATGTCCATGAAGGAAATAAGGACTATTATAAACACTTAGAAGACAGTGAAACTCCACTTGTTATCGATATGAAAAAAGGTAAAAACGATGTTCGATTATGCGTATACAGTTATCATGATCATGTCGATGTCGTGAAAAAATATAAAAAGAAAATTATTGCTTACAGCCTACTGTCTGATCACCTTCAAAAGCAGTCTATAACAGCTGACCTAGCTTAAACCAGTCGCCTATCCGGCGGCTTTTTTAGTTTTAAGTTTGAAGCTACCTTATTCAAAAACACCAAACTTTGACATTGAATCTAGTGCTATAATGTAAATTGATAGAATCTTCTAACTCTTTATAAGAGGTGATAGATATGCTTTCTTTGTTAGGTTTTGGAATGATTGCCACTTTTCTTTTTCTCGTCATTAGTAAACGCTTGTCCGTGGTTGTTGCTTTTATTTTTGTCGCTATCCTCTTTGGCGTACTTGGAGGTTTTAGTGCTGATATGAGAGATATGATGATGAAAGGTATTTTAAAAGTAGCTCCTACGGCCATTATGATCGTTTTTGCTATTTTATATTTTGGACTAATGATTGATGTCGGTTTATTTGATCCTATGATTTCTTGTATCCTAAACATTGTAAAAGGAGATCCTTTAAAAGTCGTAATGGCAACGGCAGTTATTACAATGTTCGTTGGCTTGGATGGAGATGGCTCTTCTACATTTTTAATTACAGTTTCCGCCTTGCTTCCGTTGTATACAAAATTAGGAATGAACCGACTAATACTTGCTTGTGTTATTAGTTTAAGCGCAGGTGTTATGAATATGATCCCTTGGGGAGGCCCTCTAGTAAGAGCAGCTGCAAGTCTACAATTGGAAGTCCCAGATCTATTTAACCCTCTGCTTCCAGCTATGGCAGCAGGATTGATGTGGACTTTATTTTCGGCATACCTGCTCGGAAAAAGAGAGAAAGCACGCTTAGGAACAATTCATTTAAAAAGTTCATCAATGGCTTTTGCTGAACAGCTTTCAGCTCATGAGAAACCTACGAAGCCACCTAAACTCTTTTGGTTTAATGCTTTATTGACGCTGTGCTTAATGGCTCTATTGATCATAGACATACTCCCTATTCCCATTTTATTTGCCATTGCCTTTGCCATTGCTTTATTTGTTAATTTTCCTCATCCAAAAGAACAGCAGGAAAGAATCTTAAGTCATGCAAACAGCTTTGTAATGGTTAGTACATTAATTTTTGCAGCAGGAATCTTTACAGGCATTTTTACAGAAACAAAAATGATGGATGCTATGGCTAATACAATTGTCAGCCTTACTCCTGAGTGGTTAGGCTCTCACCTTCCCTTAGTTGTAGCGATAACGAGCCTTCCTCTTAGCTTTGTATTTTCACCTGATGCTTATTATTTTGGCATTTTGCCTGTTATTAGCCATACAGCAGCTAATTTTGGTGTAGATCCTGTAGAAATAGGACGAGCAGCTTTATTAGGACATTCCACAACTGGGTTTCCTCTATCTCCTTTAGTACCCGCTACTTTCATTCTGATTGGGCTGATTGAAGTAGATTTCGGGGAGCATCAAAAATTTCTTTTTAAATGGGCATTTGGAACAACCATTGTCATGACGATTACAGCCATTTTAACGAGTGCTATTTCTTTCTAGAATCTAACCATAAAAAAAGAAAGCCGACTACCATAAGGCAATCGACTCACACATGTAGGATATTGATTTAACACTAACAAAGTACAACACAACACTAGTAATTATATAATATATCTCTTTATTTTGAAAGCGATTTCATATATATTTTAAAAAATATTTTGTTGTTTATTTTTCACAGAAAAAAACCACGTCTCAGCCAATTCGAAACGTGGTTCTTCTCTGTAAGGACTTGCCCTACAGGCTATAAATGTAAGTTACGCTTATTATAGCATGAGCTCGTATACAGATTCTATGGTAATTACTGTATGATTCAGCTACATTATGACGGTTTGTATTTTTCTGTCCATGTGCAGTGTATTCCATGGTTCATCCTGTTCAGCTAGCCTTTTGATAAAGCCTTGTGAAGTCCAAAAAGGGACAGCTCCTGGTAAAAAAGGATGGGTATGCAGATACAACGTGTCATAAAAATGACTTTGGGCAAATCGTTCAACTTCTTTTAACAGCTGCTGTCCGATGCCTAGACGCCTATAGGCTGGATCCACATAGCATTTTACAATCTCGGCTGCAGTTCTATGTTCATATCGCTCTTTTAATGCATGAAACCGTCCATCGTAAGCGTATAAACCAATGGTTCCAATTACTTGTTGATTTTCCGTGACAGCTGCAAAAAAAGCAGCGCCTTTCGCTTGAACATAATGCTCATTAAAATGAAGCAAATCCCCAGGAAGTTGATTGTTTTCTAGCATAGGAAATAGCTCATTTCGCATATTTATGACAAACTGAATCACCTCAGCATCCTTTTCTTTTACTTCTTTAATTTGATACATTTGTACTCCTTGCACGTTTACTGTCACATCCTTTTCTCTGTCATTGTGTACTTTTTCTTTTCCCTACTAATGCCGCAATGTTGACTATGGCGCTACGTCTAAATGCTGAGTTAGCATATAATACTCGCTTGGATTTGTTGTCCAGTTTTTCACATTTTGATTATAAGCAACAACAATGTTTGGATGTACAATCGATGACGTCAACGTTTTCCTATTAATCAAAGCGGTTGCTTGCTTAGCAAGCTGATCTCGCTTCGCGTCATCTACTGTTAAATTTAACTGCTCAATCATTTTTGTTAGCTTATCATCATTAATCCGGCTGGCATTTAAACCACCGCCGGGCAAGTAGTTCGTACTTAAATAATAGCTGGCATCTCCTCTAGGTGCTGTGATAAGGCTGTACACTGCTAAATCCCAATCATCTTTTGCCATTAAATATTCATCGCTGTCCTCAACGAGATTAATTTTAATATTGATTCCTAACTCTTTCGCACTAGACTGTATAAGCTGAGCAATCAAAGGAAGTTCTGGCAAAGAGCTGTATGTGACAAGAGAGAGCGATAATGGCTTTCCATTTTTGATTGCTTTTCCATTTTTGAGTTGATACCCTGCTTTCTCTAAATATTTTTTAGCAGATACCATACCTCTTTGCCCACTAGCAGGATTATCAGCAAAAGGAAATTCAGGTAAAAATGGACCTTGAGCGGCTGTCGCTTGATTATTCATTATGCTGCTAACGATTTCTTTTCGGTTTAATAAGGAAGCGATAGCTTTTCTTACATTTTTGTCTTTTAATGCGTCATTGGTTTGATTATAAAGCAATAAATGGGTGCGCACACTAGGTACTCCGTTCACTTTAAAAGACGAATCTGTTTGTAAATTGTTTAAACTTTCTAAAGGCGGACGATAAATAATATCCGCTGTTCCGGATTGAAGAGCAGCCACTCGCGCATTAGCATCTTCGTTAAATGCAAAGGTCGCACTTTTTAATTTTACTTTCCCATTCCAATAATTTTCATATCTTTCTAATTTCACTTGATTTCCTTGATCAAAAGACAAGACGTGAAACGGACCTGTACCAATGGGCTTCTTAGCTATATTAGAAGTACCAACATCTATAATAGCTGTATTTGGATGCACTAATTCAGAAGGGAATTTAGGGATTGGTTCTTTTAACGTAATCGTCAGCATATGATCGTTCGCTTTTATTTCTTTGATTTTTAAAGCATTTCTCATCGCATAACTTTGATCTATTGCTCTTTGAAGAGAAGACTTCACGGCATTTGCATCCAGCTCGCTGCCATTTTGAAACGTGATGTTCTTTCTTATCGTAAATGTCCATGTAAGACCGTTATCTTTCGTTTCCCACTTTTCAGCAAGCCAAGGCTTTATTTTTAAATCGTCGCTGATTTTGACAAGCGTCTCCCCCACTCCTGCACGGACTGCCGTATAATCATCATCGGTATGAGGATCAAGGGTTGCAGGTGTGAAATTAAATAAAAATGTAACGCTTTTATCCGTTTTCTTTCTTTCTTTTATACTCATACTCTCTTCATGAGGAGCGCAAGCAGTAAAACAAAGTAAAACAAGAAGCAGTATAGATACAAATTTTTTATTATTTATCATTCATTTTTCCACCTTCTATTTTAATATACAAAAAAAAGCACTTCTAAAAAGAAGTGCTTGTCTTCACAACAAAATTAGATAAACGTATCCCTTGTTTATCCTATTCTTGATTCTGCCAAAACACCTCCCTATCCTCGTAGGTTATTGTGTGCTGCAATTTATGGCAGGTCTCCTGGCTTCAAGTCACTGCCTTATACCGCCTTCCCGTCTCTAAATAGACAGTGGTTTTTTGACATAAGGCTCCTTGTTACAGTGGCGGGACCGCTCCGGATTTTCACCGGATTCCCTTTTAAGGCAATTGAAAAACAATTACCACCATAAAAGCTTGTTATTTAATTTAATAGCGTGCTCTTGAAACTCTAGAAGTGGAAGCTGATGGTGAAATATCTTCATCATCAAATCCAGTTGCAATAACGGTTACCATCATTTCATCCTTTAAATCTTCATTAATCACAGACCCAAAAATCATATTTAAGTCCTGATCAGAAGCCGACGTGACAATATCTGCTGCTTCCTGTACTTCGTAAAGACTCAGGCTGCTGCCGCTTGTAATGTTCAACAGTACACCTCTTGCTCCATCGATTGACGCATCTAGCAGCGGACTAGAAATCGCTTTTTTCGCTGCTTCAATTGCTCGATCTGATCCGGAAGCTCGTCCGATACCCATAAGCGCAAACCCTTGATTAGACATGATTGTTTTCACATCAGCAAAGTCAAGGTTAATTAGGCCTGGAACAGCGATTAAGTCTGAAATACCTTGAATACCTTGGCGAAGAACATTATCTGCTTCACGGAATGCTTCAAGCATAGGCGTCTTTTTATCAACAATTTCAAGCAAGCGATCGTTTGGAATTACAATAAGAGTATCCACCGATTCATTCATCGCAGTGATACCACCTACTGCTTGCTTAGTACGTTTATTTCCTTCAAACTTGAACGGGCGAGTAACTACTCCAATTGTTAAAGCATTTAGTTCACGGGCAATTTGAGCAATAACCGGAGCTGCTCCAGTGCCGGTCCCTCCGCCCATACCAGCTGTTACGAATACCATATCTGCGCCTTGCAGTACTTCTTGAATTTGTTCTCTGCTTTCTTCTGCTGCTTCTCTTCCTACTTCTGGATTAGCTCCTGCACCTAATCCTCGCGTTAATGCTGCACCAATCTGCATTTTTACGTCTGCTTTAGATAAATTAAGCGCCTGAGCATCCGTATTAACGGCGATAAATTCTACTCCTTGTACACCGTGTTCAATCATACGGTTAACGGTGTTATTTCCTCCACCGCCGACTCCTATTACTTTAATTCGCACTAATGGCGACACATCTGCATCAAATCCAAACATTCTAAGTTCCTCCTCAATGATCAAAATTACTTTCTCTTATTATCCGAAAAAACACGTGAAGAACCTTTTACTCCTATGTTTAACGCGTAACTGTTCTTTTGTTTTACAGATTTTATACATTTCTCTTTTAACCTTTAAATCTTTACATCTTTATGTAAAATTATTGTTGTTCTGAAGTTAGTACACCGAATTCTTTATTATTTTTCAATTCAAAACGGCATATAAGCTTATTGTATCATTCATTTGACAGATGTCTGTATTTAATTTTGAGTAAGATGTGACTGAGAGAATAATATTTTTATAGACAAAATGAGAAAAAGCCCTTAGAAATAAGGGCTTCTTTAGATAATAAACCGTTTTATAACTTCCCAGTTAAGAATTGAGCTTCTCCCATGCCAAAGCTCCAGTCGGCATTACCGTTCTCAACAATTGAAATCATAATGTCGTTCGGCTGAATACCGCAGCTTTCTCCCAGCTCTTTTACAATTAATCGGTAAAGAGCTTGCTTTTGATCTTCAGTTCGCTGTTTGCTCGTTACACTTATAATAACCAAATCTTTGCTTCTCTCAAAGCCTAGACCTGTATCTTCAATAATCATTTCATGAGCAGGATGCTGATGTACAATTTGATAACGATCACGCTCTGGTACGCCAAAGGCTTCTAGCATTGCTCGGTGAGTAGCGTCTAGCAGTGCTTTTAACTCTTTTTCATCTCTTCCTTCTATTACATCAAATCTAAGTAATGGCATACTAAGTAACCTCCAGCTTTTTGTCTAATCTATTATTGCTTCATCATATCACAACTATCATCTGTAAAAAAAAGATATGCTATTCACAATGTGCTCTCTAGTGAAAGAGACTTTAAACGATTCAACAAAAGCTGAACCTAATAAAAAGAAATGAGCAGTATAAAGGCTCATTTCATCAGTAAAAAAATATTTATAATAAGAGCTAAAATACATACAGATACAATGGCAATGAGTACGTTCATCACAAGGTTTTGCGAAGATGTTTTGGCTTGTTTTTTCATATCAGCCCGACTCATCGGTTGCTTTTCATGATCACTTTTAGACATCACGTAGCCTCTCCTATTCATCAAAATGTCAGCAGTGTGTAAATGATTTTTGAGAAAACTTGATTCAGTTCTTTTGTATAAACAGCAGCACATGCAGGTTATCACCAGTTATTTTAGCATGTTTTGTCAAATAAGTGGACTATGAAGCGCTGCAATTTAGTATTCACAGCCGAATGTATTTAAATTCGTTGCTTTTCTCTCCTTTTCTCGCTATTGTTTGAGAAGAAGGATAATTAGATACGATAAAGGATGATACGATATTGAATAACCATACGCAGCTGCATCGGTATATCTACACATACGCATGCAGCGAAGAGGAACTCTCCCTATGTCAATTAGAGAGACGCTCTCTTTTTGAAATTGAAACTGACAAACCTATTATAAAAAGTCCCGTTAAGCTTGATCCAAGCAGAAGCCCTTTTATCAAAGAGCGGTTAGATGTTATGTATGAATCAGATGACCTTGCAGACATTTGCAAACAAGTAGAAGATATTGACCTTGGAGATAAAACATTCAAACTCATTTTTATGAAAATTAATGATTTGGAAAAAGATCAAAAAATAAGTTATAAGGGTCAGCGTGCTATTGAACGTGACGTGGGTTGGCATTTTATAGCAGAAGCAGACTTGCATAACCCTGACCATTTATTTGGCATTGTTACATTTGAAGGACGCTGGTATTTTGGAAAATACCAAAAAAGCGAAGCTGTATGGCTGCATCACTTGAAGAAACCGCGTGAATACTCTACAGCACTCAGTACCCGCGTTGCAAGAGCTGTAGCTAACATTGCCGTTCCGAACCCTGAAGGAATCAAAGCGATTGATCCATGCTGTGGTATCGGTACCGTCCTCGTAGAAGCTCTTTCAATGGGCATTGATATTGTAGGACGCGATATCAATCCGCTTGTGACCGACGGATCTCGTGAAAATATCGCGCATTTCGGCTTCAGCGGTGATGTCAAAACTGGACCGATTTCGGATGTTACAACTCACTACGATGTAGCAATCATCGATATGCCTTATAATCTCTACACGCACGCGACGCCTGAAGATCAGCTCTCTATTTTAAAACACGCTCGCCGCTTTGCGGATAAAGTAGTGGTGATTACAGTAGACACGATTGATCATATGATTCATGAAGCTGGGTTTTCTATTTCAGATCGCTGCGTAGCGCGCAAAAGCGTATTTTCTAGACAAGTAGTTGTATGCGAATAAAAAAGACACCAGTCTAACAGGCTGGTGTCTTTTGATTTACCACTCTTTAGGTTCATAATCTAATTCTTTAAACAGCTGCGTGCGCTCTTTTTTCGTTAAATCTCTCCATTGCCCAACAGGTAAGTTGTTTAAGTGGATATTCATAATACGCGTGCGCTGAAGTCGGTATACTTCGTATCCAAGCACTTCACACATACGGCGAATTTGGCGATTTAAGCCCTGCGTTAAAATAATTTGAAACTCGTACTTGGACAGCTGTGTAACTTTACAAGGAAGCGTTTTTGTACCTAAAATTTTTACTCCCTCAGACATTTGCTTAATAAACTCCGGTGTAATTGGCTTATCTACTGCAACAATATATTCTTTTTCATGCTTGTTTTCTGCACGTAAAATTTCGTTAATAATATCGCCGTCATTTGTAAGTAAAATTAAGCCGTCTGAATCCTTATCTAGTCGTCCAACGTGATGAATACGCAAAGGGTGGTTTACTAAGTCAATGATGTTTCCCTTTACTTTTTTTTCACTCGTACTTGTAATGCCGACTGGTTTATTAAGCGCAATATATACATTATTTCGAGCAATTCGAAGCTGTTGGCCGCTTACTCGAATATCATCGCCAGGCTTAACTTGATCTCCGATTTTTGCAACCTTTCCATTAACGGTTACTCTTCCTTCACTAATTAACTTATCTGCCCCGCGTCTTGACGCTTTTCCAGATTCGCTAATAAATTTATTCAGTCTCAGGTGAATCACAACCTTACATTTAAAAATTTTAAAACCCGTCTCTTTTATTAGAAACCGGTATGTGTCAATTTCTATACCGTCCCTATCGTAACATGCTATACGCTTCTCGTCTTCTTTTAATTTCATTACTTGACCATATTTTTTTAACAATAATAAAAGTATAACTCCAAAATACTTTGTAACCTTATTCTTAACATTTCAATCAATGCTTACACCTGCAAAACATGCGTCAATCACCCCTCCTATACAAGACCTAAGCGGCTGGATTGACTGATCAGTATAGAGTTGATACCATTATACTGACCGATCAACTAGTAGATATATCAGGAGGCTGTTTTCATGGAATCAACCAATTCAAAAGAAAAAATTTTAAGCGCTGCTGCTAAACTTTTTCGCAAAAAAGGCTATCACGCCACCAGCCTAAGTCAAATCACAAAAGAAAGCAGCGCTCCAAGGGGATCTATTTATTATTATTTTCCGGATGGAAAACAACAATTAGCAAAAGAAGCCATTCAAAAAACGGGAGAAAGAGTTAAAGCTTACATAGAAAAATCCCTAGCTTCTCATGAAGATGCGGCGTCAGCCATTCAATATCATATAAAACTAATGGCTGATCGAATGTTTGAACAAGTGGAAAATGAAGCGGATATCTCCCTCGCTGCTATGTCGAGTGAAGTATGGTCATCGAACGAAACACTTCGTATGGCCTGTGAAGCCGTTTATAACGAGTGGGAACAAGTTTATGCAGATAAATTAGTGTGTTCAGGTTATGAACAAGAGGAAGCAAGACAACTAGGTTCAGCTATACAGTCTTGGATTGAAGGTGCTTATACTCTTTCCTTAACTAAAAATAATACAGTCCCTCTGCAAATTGCGGCTGACCAAATTGGCAAGCTATTTGCAAACAAAAACTAATGTAGTAAAAGGAGGTCACTTATGACGCACACAGAAGAAAAAATGAGTACACAAAGTAAGCTTATCCTTTTCATTTTGATTCTAGGAAACTTTTTATGCTTAATTAGTGAAACGGTAATGAATGTTGCCTTGCCAAGTATCATTTCAGATTTTCACATTAGAACGAGCTCAGCTCAGTGGTTAACTACCGGATATATGCTTGTGATCGGCATATCTGTTCCGGTGTCTGCTTTTTTAATTCAACGATTTACATTAAGACAGCTGTTTGTAGCAGCTATGAGCTTTTACTTAATTGGGTCCTTCATTGGCTTTATCACCCCATGGTTTTCTCTGCTTTTTGTGGGACGTATGATTCAAGCATTAGGAACAGGCATTATTTTACCTCTTGTGATGAGTACAATGTTAACACTCGTGCCTGTTAGCAAACGCGGCACTGTAATGGGTATTTTTAGCGTAGCCATTTTATTTGCACCGGCAATAGGACCGGTTCTTTCAGGATTAATTATTCAATATTATTCGTGGCAAATTATATTTCTAGGTCTCTTAATTGCTGCGGCGCTTATTTTCCTATTTGCTCTTGTTAAACTCAGTAACGTTTCCGAAACATCTAGACCAACGATTCACATCCCATCTGTTATTCTTTCTACAATTGGATTTGGAGGAGTTGTTTATGGATTTAGCACAGCTGGTGAAGAGACAGGATGGAGTAATCCTATTGTATGGCTTACCCTCATCATTGGCGTCGTAGCTCTTGCTTTATTTGTCAGACAGCAAACAAAGCTGAATTCTCCAATGATTAATATGAAGCCTTTTAGATCGTCTGTGTTTTCAAGATCTATTTTCTTAATGTTTCTCATTATGATGATTCAGTTTTCAATGATGTTAATTTTGCCGCTTTATTTCCAAACGGCTGCTGGACTGTCTCCTTTGCAAACAGGTTTTCTTATGCTTCCAGGAGGAGTAACGCTAGCTCTAACAGCTATGGTCGGAGGGCGTTTGTTTGATAAAATTGGATTTAAACCGTTGCTTTTAACAGGCTTAATCCTTTTAACGATTATTTTAAGTTTGTTCACTACCATTTCAAGCGAAACAACTACGACGACCGCAGCCATTTTATATGCTGCCTTTACAATTGGCGTAGGCTTAAGCATAGGGCCGGTGATGACGCTTGCTTTAAATCAAGTGCCTAAACCGCTTCACGCTCACGGCTCAGCTATTTCAAATACGATTAACCAAGTTTCAGGCGCTATTGGTCCCGCTTTGTATACAAGTATTATGACCATGGCTTCTCAGCATTTTATTCAACAATCAAATGAAACAAATAAAACGCTGTTACAAATAAAAAGTATGACAAGCGGAGTTCATACCGTCTATTATGTGGCCATCGCTTTCGCCGTCGTTTCATTCCTGCTCGCTCTTACGTTAAAGAAAAAAGATCAGCAGCTTGAAACGCAATAAGTAAGAAACTAATAAGAGCAGTTCTTGTTACATGCAGAATTTATATTACAAATGCAAGAGTAATCATAGATACTATTAACAAAAAGATAACTAAAAAAGCAAACCGTCATCGGTCTGCTTTTTTAGTTGCTACGCATAGGTAATGTGTTGTTGTGCGAAAAACTTTTCGATAAGAAGTTTGCCAACTATATGTATATCGTAACAAAAGAAAAAAGGGTGCGCTGTGAGATTTATCACTCCACCTTTCAAAATAGTCTCATTGGATACTTGGCTATTACCTTACGTAAAAAGAGCAGAACGCAAACGCGACCTGCTCTTTTTACATGCTAGATATGGGTAATTTGTCCATGCGTGAAAAGCTCTTCAATAATAAGGGGTTTATCACTACATCTATAGAATAACAGAGAAAAAAAGATGTGGCTGTGAGATTTATCACAGCCGCATCTTTTTATCCAACTAGCTTATTAAACTGTACACGTTTATTAATTGCCGCCATAATTGGTGCTCCGACAAGCATAACAACGAACTCACCAACGGCTGTTGTTAACCATGTAAAGAAAAATGGTAAATCAAATGCTAGATGCAGTTCAAACGCAATAATAAACATCGTAACCGTAAACACAAGTGTATTAACAAGCATACGAGCCCACATATTTTTAATGTAGCGCATAGAAAACATGGTAATGAGTAATGATAGCACAGATTGTCCTACCCCAAACACCAGGTCATAAGCGACCATTGGTGAAAAAAACAAATTCGTCAGAAATACTCCTAGCACAATGCCGTACACGTACTTTTTATTAAACACAATCAAATGATTGAACATTTCCGATATACGAAATTGGATATTGGTGAAGCCAAACGGCTGAATTAGCATGCTGACAGCAATATACATAGCAGCTAAAAGGCCGTTGACGCACATTGTTCTTATATTCATCTTACTATTCTCTCCTTAGTTTTTTAACGTGGGATGGTTACGAACCACGTAAACACTCAAAGAATCATACAGCAAGCTTAAGCTTTCGTCAATCTAGCTGTTTACAAACTACTGCTGCTTTCTATATCTTGAAAATTGACTGCTCTTTTTTCTTACTCTTCTTTAGTATAAAATAGAAGACGTATCAGTATACATAGGTGAAATTGAGTATTTAACCCTTTTGATTTGACATACGAAAGGATTTGTAGCGATGTTAGATAATACAGATCAGCGCATACTAGAAGAGCTGTCAAAAAATGGGCGTATGAAGATGAAAGAATTAGGAGAAAAAGTTCATTTAACCGGACAAGCTGCTTCTGCTCGAGTACTAAAGCTAGAAGATGAAGGCATTATCAAAGGCTATACAATTAACATTGATGAACGCAAACTCGGCTACACCGTCCACGCATTTTTAAATATCTATACGCAGAGCATTCATCATCACCACTACCTCTCATTTTTAGAAAGTCAGCAGGATTTCGTCATCAACAACTTTAAAATTAGCGGTGATGGTTGCTACTTACTAGAATGCAAATTTCATTCAAATGAAGAACTAAATGATTTTTTAACAGGGCTAAATCAGCATGTGAATTACAAACTTTCTATCGTCATTAACAAATAAATTTTTTTAAATAGAGGTATATTAATTTATGAAAATGACAATCCTAATAACGTATTCCCCCTATTCCAATAAATTTGAAAATCCTTTGCACCGTCGCAAAGGATTCTTTTTCATGTAGGAAACCGCCTTCTATTTTTTGAAAATTTTAACATCTCTCATGGCGTTGACATAGCGTTCAGAGGTTTATATAATCGGTGACATTGAAGCATATAAAAAAGAAATTCTAGACCAAGCGTATCGTAATTCTTCGTCTTAGAAGTTGATCAGTTTTATAACTAGACAATTTCTAAGACGTTTTTTATTCTATCATTTTTGAAACACTAGTAAAAACAAGATCCCACATGAAAATACCCTAATTATCAAGGAGGTTTGCATATTGAAAACAATTTATAAAGATATCATTTTAATTATTGCCGGAGCGCTTTTAGTTGCTGCATCGATTGATTTTTTTGTCATCCCAAATAAATTAGGTGACGGAAGTACGGTTGGTATTGCTCTTGTTTTATATTATTTATTTCATATCCCTACGAGTATCAGCACATTTCTTGTAAATCTTGTATTTATTGCCCTAGCCTATAAATTTCTAACCAAAAAAACAATTCTTTATACTATTCTAGGTGCTGTTATGACGTCCGTTTTCCTCGGTCTGATCAGCTATGTTCCCTTTCACGTTCACGATATGATTTTAGGAATTGTATTCGGCGCCTTACTAATGGGAACAGGACTGGCTCTCATTTTTATCGCGGATGGATCTACCGGTGGAACAACTCTTTTAGCTTATTTATTAAACTATACAAAAGGCTATAATATTTCTAAAAGCATGTTCTACATGGACAGCGTCATTATTTTAGCATCGGTTTTTGCCATTGGCGTCAACAACACGCTCTATACCTTTATCTTCGTCTATCTTTGTGCCAAAATTGTCGATATTGTTATCGAAGGTTTCCACAACAAAAAAGCAATGACCATTATGTCTGATCAATACAAAGACATAGCGCAAGTCATCACCAGCGAATTTGGAAATGCAGCCACCATCTTTTACGGATATGGCTACTACGCTAACAAAGATAAACGTATTATTTACGTTGTTATTAAAAAGAACGAGCTATTAAAAATTAAAAAGAAAATCCAACAAATTGACCCGAATTCTTTTATTGTCATCCACGAAGTAAAAGAAGTTGTCGGCGGAAAATTTGGATTTATCGGCAATTCGCCTCATAAAAAAAAAGCAGCTGCAAAATAAAAAAATCCACCTCTTGGTGGATTTTTTTATGAAAAAACCGTTAAGAAAAACGAAAAGATACCTGCTAAAAAGTAAACTGCCCCTAACGCAATTGCTCCCGTAACGACCGTAAATACACTTAATCCGATAGCCACCTTCATTTTCATCCACATCCCTTTTTAGATTAGTAGTATAAGTATGTCCAAGGATAAGAGATTTATAACTATTCCGTCGTATTTATTTCATATATTGATGCAATCACTGTCTATTCAATTTGTTCTAAAACCAGCAGCAGCGACATAATGTATAGGAAGGATTTCATATACACATCTTTGTATCACATAAATCATATGAAATTAGGTGAGATAAAATGGTAGCTGTCCACTTTTTTGAAAACAGAAAGCTTCTATTGAGTCAGTTGCGGGAAAATATCCCTTCTACGGGTGATGCTTTAAAGATTAAAGGACGAAAAGGAACCGTCGTGTTTGTGAATGACATCGATGAAAAAAATGTTCACGTGGAAGTTGCTTTAGAAAAAATAGTTAAAAAGAACTTAGCGTTAGATAATGCTAAAAAGAAAAGGAGATAAGCGGCTTACGCTTATCTCCTTTTCTTTTTAATCTCATATGAATTCTTCTGTTTACAAAAATGATAAAAAAAGAGACTCCTAAAAAGGAATCTGCGAAAAAGAGCGATATCATCGCCTGAATATTAATACAAGCTATATTTTAACATATAAAAACATATTTTACAAAAATAAACTATTAATTTATGTATAATTATTTTTTATTTGAGCTTTTTCAGCATGTAGAACCATTTCATATAAAGATCGTTATTTATTTTTCAGGCCAAATTTTTGCATCTGGCTCTAATAGCCACTTATGCTCTTCTTCCATGATACGGTCCGTCCATGGATTATTTTCAAGATGGCGAATCATCCAGCAAAAGTACATTGCATAGCCGGGAGCTGTTGCTTGAGGATGATCCAATTCACCAGGAATTGTAATAAAGCTATGATCAACTACACGGTACGCATCTTCTCCCACCATGGCACACCCAAACCCTTGTGGCTTGTCAAAACGATAGTAATACACTTCAGGCTGGTCATGATGATGAGGCGGATAACTCGACCATCTTCCCGGATAAGAAATAACTTCTCCAATAACAAGGTTAGAATAAGGAGCGTTATTGTAGTCAAAAATCGTTCGAATTACACGCTGAGCAGTACCTTCCCATACTCCTTCACCTGCTACTGTATTTTGACAATCTTCAGGCGTATATAATTTTGACGGAAATTCTTTTTCATTATCTGTTTTTTGAACTAGTACTTCACTATTGGCAAGCGCGGTAATTTTAACATCTACATTTTTCGAAACGTGCAAACACCAAGGCTCTTCTTCAAAAAGGGACTGACGCTGAATTTCTTTTGAATGACCTTCCCACTCTAGCTTTACCTTTCCTTCTAGTAAAAGAATAGCCGTTTCATTGCTGCCGTCTAGTAAAGTTTCCTCTTTTCCTTGGGACATTTTATAAATCCCGATATCCATCAGCATACCTTTGTGCTGACCAGTCATTTCTGTAAGTACGTTGTATCCTTTATTTAATTCACCTAATTTACCTAACATGCTTAACTTCCTCCTTTACGTAGTAGCACAATAAGAATCTACTTATAACGCCAACTTTTCTTCACAGGCTCTATAAATTCTTTTAAATATGTGAGTATGATGAATTTTTATTAAAAGCAATATTCTCGAATGTATTTAATTATTTATGAGTGTTCTGGCGTCTCTTCGTAACGGAGCCGTTGATTTCCGGACAATCAATTTTGGCTCGAGAAGCAAATGTTCTTTATGCATCGTTGGATATTCCATTTCTCTAACCAGCAAATCCACCACGTTTACAGCCATTTCTTTTGTCGGCTGTGCTACCGTTGTCAACATGGGCGTGATGGTAGTAGAAAGAACCGTATTATCAAATCCAATTACTGATAAGTCCTGGGGCACATCAATTTTGAATTCTTTTGCGGCTTTCATAACGCCGATAGCCAGTAAATCGTTACAAGCAAAAATAGCCGTCACTTTCTCCTTCATTGAAAAAATTCGCTTAGCGCTTTCATATCCTTTTTGAATACTTGCTTCAGTCTTAATAACATGCTGAGGTGATACGATAATTCCATTTTTTTGCATGGTGTCTTGAAAAGCTTCTAAACGAGCGTGATTACTTTTTGCATTTTCTGTAATAATTGCAATTTTTTCGTGATGTAAAGACAATAAATAATCAGTCGCTAAATAGCTTCCTTTATAGTCATCCACTGTCACTGTATTAACAGATATATGAGGAATTTCTGAAGCAATAACACTAATCGGTATATCTTGCTTAAGCATATCCTTTAAAAGATTAGCATTACGAAAAGCCGAAGCTACAATTAAGCCGTCAATTCTTTGACGAATTAACAGCGATAAATACTTTTTCTCTTTTTCCGCCTCGTTATCGGTATTACACATCACAACATGGAAGCCTCGCTCATGACTTCGGTCTTCTATGCTTCTTGCTAAGTCAGCAAAAAAAGGGTTGGAGATGTCGGGTATAAGAAGCCCAATCGTTTTGGTGGGCTTTCCTGTTAAAGCAGATGCTACGACGCTTGGATGGTAATTCAACTGCGCCATAACCTCAATTACTCTTTGTCTTGTTCTTTCACTAATATGACCGGTTTGATTGATGACTTTTGATACGGTAGAAATTGATACACCTGCTTCTTCAGCCACACTATAAATGGTCGGCTTCATTTCCCTCCTCCTTTCACTTGATAGGCACATAAAAGACGGTAAACCTTTTACACTAGAAATTAAAGACCGCTTTTTTCTTTAATAAAATTTCTTGCTTTTAGCGCATATTCAAAAGGATTAGCAAGCGCTGGATCCTGTTCTGCTTCTACGATAAACCAGCCGTTATAATCCGAAGTGGCCAGCGCAGTAAACACTTCATCAAATTCAATAACTCCATCACCTGGAACAGTGAAGGCTCCTTCTTTTACTGCTTGCAAGAAGCTCAGGTTCTGTTCTTTGACTCTATCAACTACTTCTTGGCGAATATCTTTTAAATGAACATGTTTAATACGGTGTAAATATTTTTTTAAAATATAAAGAGGTTCTTCTCCCGAGAACACAAGATGACCGGTATCAAATAACAGCGAAACAAGATTTGGATTGGTAAGTTCCATTAGCTGCTCAATTTCTTCTGTTGTTTGCACGCCTGTTCCCATGTGGTGATGATAGACAATATGCATATTTTTCTCTCGGGCTAGTTTCCCAAGGTGATGCAGACCTTCTGCAAGCCTATTCCATTCTTGTGGCGTGAAGACAGGCTTTTCTTTAAATAAAGGAACATCCATCAGCCCTTGAATGCTGTGTCCTTGTTCAGATACAACGATTACTTTTGCGCCCATTTCGTATAAAAAATTGCGATGTTCAATAAATGGAGTCACCGTTTCTTCCAGCGGCTTTGTTGTTAAAAATGTACTAAACCATGCGCTTGCAATTTCTAAATTCCGCAGCGATAATGCTTTTTTTAAGATGGAAACATCTCGCGGATATTTATTTCCGACCTCACTTCCTCTAAAGCCGGTTAAAGCCATCTCACTGATACACTGTTCAAATGTATTTTCAGCTCCTAGTTCAGGCATATCATCATTTGTCCAAGCAATTGGAGCAATCCCCAGTTTAACCGTATTTTCCTTGAACATTTCTTCCTCTCCCTTATACAAAATTAAAATCGCTTTTACATGTATCAAATGTTTCTTTTCAACATCCGAAATTTTTTTGACTCTTAATAAACCCTTGCCACTTCAAGGTTTTTCATTTTATCTTGATAAGCTTCTTGTACGTGCTGATTTTCAGATACCTCTGCTACTCCTACATGCCACCATGATTCATAACCATTCGTCATAGTTTTTGGCAGCACTTTGATATCAATTAACGTAGAAACCTCTTGTTTTTGTGCATCTGCTATCGCCGTTTTTAATTCTTCAAGAGAACTTACACGGTATGTTTTTAAGCCGTAACCTGCGGCGCTGGCTGCAAAATCAACTTTCATCACGTTTCCGTTTAGCTTTCCTGTTTCCTCGTTTCGATAGCGAAACTCTGTTCCAAAGCTGCCCATTCCATTGGACATTTGAAGGTTATTAATACATCCAAAACCAGAATTGTCAAAAAGTAAAATATTTATCTTTTTTCTTTCTTGAAGGCTTGTAAGGAGCTCTGAATGAAGCATTTGATAGCTTCCATCTCCAACCATCGCGTACACTTCTTTAGCTGGTTCCGCTAGCTTAACTCCAAGCGCGCCTGATACTTCATATCCCATGCATGAATACCCATATTCCATATGATAGGTATTGGGTTTATTAGCCTTCCACATTCTCTGCAAGTCACCCGGAAGGCTTCCAGCTGCACCAACGATGACAGAGTTGCAATCAAGAAGTTTGTTCACTTCTCCAATTACTTCTGTTTGCGTTAACTGAGTACCAAGTGATTCTGCATATTCAGCTAACCTTTCATCTAAATGACCTTTTATTTCTGGAATAAAATCTGCGCCAGTAAAACGTATGCTATGTAGACGCTCTAATTCTGTTTCCCATGTGTCTTTCACACTTGCAATTTCTGTTGTATAACCAGATTGATAGCCAATTGATTTTAGCTCTTCTCTAAGAGCAAGCAAGCCTTCTTTTGCATCAGCTACAAGTTTCACAGCATCGAGTTTATTCGCGTGAAATTCAGACGTGTTAATCGTAAGAAATTGCACGTCGGGATGTTGAAAAAGCTGTTTGGATGCTGTTGTAAAATCAGTAAATCGAGTGCCTACTCCAATCACTAAATCTGCTTCTTTAGCAATTGTGTTAGCAGCTAAATTCCCTGTTACACCGATTCCGCCAAGATTGTAGCGATAGTCGCTTTCGACAGCGCTTTTCCCTGCTTGAGTTTCTCCAAATGGAATGTGGAACTCACTAGCAAATTGTTTTAACTCATTCGCGGCTTCCGAATACCGAACGCCTCCTCCGCAAATGATGATCGGCTTTTTCTTTGTTTTCATTACTTGAACCGCATCTCCTAGACTGTCCTTAGTCGGAAGGCGGCGCTCAATGCGGTGAACACGCTTTTGGAAGAAATAAGCTGGAAAATCCCATGCTTCTCCCTGCACATCTTGAGGCAAACAAATAGTTACGGCTCCCGTGTCTGCAGGGTTTGTTAACACACGCATCGCATTAATCATAGCTGTCATCAATTGTTCCGGTCGACTTACGCGATCCCAGTACTTACTCACTGGACGAAAAGCATCGTTTGTAGAAATAGATAAATCATACGACTGTTCTATTTGCTGCAAAACAGGATCGGGCTGTCTAGTTGCAAATACATCACCGGGAAGCAGCAAAACTGGAATGTTATTAGCTGAAGCCGTGGCTGCCGTTGTAATCATATTGGCTGAGCCTGGTCCCACTGATGATGTGCACGCCATAATTTGTTTTCGATGTTTTTGTTTTGCAAAAGCCATCGCTGCATTTGCCATTCCTTGTTCATTGCGACCTTGATATACGTCTAAATCTCCTGGGTTTTCTTCCAAAGCTTGCCCAAGACCTACTACATTTCCATGTCCAAAAATTGTAAAAACCCCTTTAATAAACTTGTGCTGTTTTCCATCAAATTCAACATACTGCTGATTTAAAAATTTCACTAATGCCTGTGCCGTCGTCATCTTAACTGTTTCCATGACCTTTTCTCCCTTCTAGTACTAGATTGCGATTAAAAAAAGGAAGCATAAGGAATATCCTTAATTCCCGATACTTCCCTTTTAAATGAGATGCGATTTTTAACTAATCACTTACCAGCGAGTTGTTACCATTTTCTTTCTTGTATAAAATTCCACTCCGTCTGTACCATTTGCATGAAGATCACCATAAAAAGAATCTTTCCAACCAGAGAATGGGAAGAACGCCATAGGTGCCGGTACCCCTACGTTCACTCCTAACATACCGGATTCAATATTTTCACGGAATTCACGTACGCTTGCGCCGCTATCTGTATAAATGCAGGCACCGTTTGCAAAGCGAGAACTATTAGCTACTTCAATAGCTTCTCCTAATGTTTCTACACGAACAATAGACAGCACAGGTGCAAAAATTTCATCTTGCCAAATTTTCATTTCTTGCGTAACATGATCAAAAATCGTTGGTCCAACAAAGTATCCACTGCCATTTACTTCTGCGTCTGTGCGACCATCACGGATAAGTTCGGCACCTTCTTGCACGCCTGATTCGATATAGCTAAGCGTACGTTCTTTATGATTTTCACGAATAACCGGTCCTAAGAAGACGTTTTCTTTTAAGCCGTCGCCAATTACAATATTGTTGGCTTCTTCTACTAATCTTTCAATCAATTGATCTGCAATTTCTTCTTGCACAGTAACAACAGATGCTGCCATACAACGTTCACCTGCTGAACCAAAAGCAGCTCCGATAATTTGTTTTGTTGCTACGTCCAAGTCCGCATCATTTAATACAATCGAATGGTTTTTAGCACCGGCTAAAGCTTGAACACGCTTTAAGTTTTCCGTACCTTTTTTGTACACATATTCAGCTACAGGCTGTGAACCAACAAATGAAATAGCTTTTACGAACTTATGTTCAAGAAGGCCATTTACCACATCATGAGCACCATTTACAATGTTCAGCACTCCTTTTGGCAAACCGGCTTCTTCAAACAGCTCAGCTAATCTTGCAGCTAAAAGCGGCGTACGTTCAGACGGCTTTAATACAAAGGTATTGCCGCAAGCAATCGCAAGCGGGAACATCCAGCAAGGAACCATCATTGGGAAATTGAACGGCGTAATTCCTCCAACTACCCCAATTGGATAGCGGTACATGCCAGATTCAATGTCTGTTGCGATATCAGGAAGCTGTTTACCCATCATTAACGTAGGAGCTCCAGCTGCAAACTCTACGCATTCAATACCACGCTGCACTTCACCCCGCGCTTCGTTAAAGCTTTTCCCATTTTCAACTGTCACTAACTTTGCTAATTCATCCCAGTTATCTACTAACAGCTGCTGGTACTTGAATAAAATGCGTGCACGTTTAGGCACAGCTGTTTTTGCCCATCTTTGGAAAGCTTCATTTGCTGCTTGCACCGCTTGGTCTACATCTTCTTTTGTAGAAAGAGGCACTTGTGCAATTAATTCGCCCGTCGCTGGATTATACACAGGCTCTATTTTTGATGAAGCCGATTCAATCCATTGTCCGCCAATATAGTTTTTCACTGTTTTTACCGCTGTTTGTGTCATAAAATATCTCTCCCTTTATCTCATTTTGATAAACTTCTATCCCTTTAGTCTCTTAAGACCTTTCCTCTGTCTATTAAACTTCCTGCAATACTTCTGTTGCTGACTCTATAAAGTTGAAGAGCTCAACGCTTGTTGGCATGGCATCTGAACAGCTGTGCTTTGAAATCACAATTGAAGCTGAGGCACCGCCCAATCGCATTGCCTGTGGAATTTCCAAGCCTTGCATTAATCCGTAAATAAAGGCTGAAGCATAAGAATCACCAGCGCCAAACGTTTTAAGGACTTTTGTTTTAAATATTCCTCCGCGGTGAGACTGACCGTCTCTTGTATAGGCAATAGATCCTTCTCCTCCATGCTTAATCACGACGATTTGAGCATGATGAGAAAACCATCGCTCTGCTGTTATTTGGTCATTAGATTCTTCATCATTTAATAGTTTTTCCATCATATCAAACTCTTCTCGCGTACCAATGATCACATCTGATTTTTCAGCGACTAAATTAAAATAGACCGCTGTTTCAGCTTCTGATTCCCATGTGTATGGACGATAATCGATATCAAAGAATACAACAACTTCATGCTTACGTGCGTGTTCTAGTGCTAAAAACACTGCTTCACGAGAAGGACTTTGCGCAAGAGCCGTTCCAGATATTAAAAGAGCCTTTGATTGTTTGATATATTCTTCGGATACTTCTGTAGGATCCAGCTTTAAGTCCGCTACATTATCGCGATACATTAAGATGCTGCAATCTGTAGGACTCTTGATTTCCGTAAAAGCTAGTCCCGTTACGGCCCCCGTTTTATCGATAACAATGCTATCTGTATTAATTTTATTTTTTTGCAGGTAATCTGTAATGAAGCGGCCCATTTGATCATCTGATACTTTTCCGATAAAACCGGTTTTTAAGCCTAGTCTTGCTGCTCCAATTGCAATATTAGCCGGAGAGCCTCCTACATATTTAGTAAATGTTTTAGTCTCTTCCATCGGACGCTGCGTTTCATTTGCATTTAAATCAATACATAAGCGGCCAACAGCAATGAAATCTAACCCACGATTTTCTTTAAAAACAAGCTGATTCATCTTTATTCCTCCTTAGTTAAGCGCTTTCCTAAAAGGGTAGAAAGAACAACTTATTTTCTTTCACCCCAGGTTTACCAGCATTAATTCACCGCGTACTTTTTATGTTCAATCTTCACTGGATGTCCTGATAGTAGAGATTCTTTTGCTGCTTTAGCAATTCGTTCTGCTTGTAATCCATCGTTTCCTGTACAAATAACGCTTTGATTTTCCATAATTGCTCTTGCAAACTGTGTTACTTCATCTATGTACGCCTGTGTATAGCGCTCAAGGAAGAAATATAGCGGCTTCTCTTTGACTACACTTTTGCCTGTTGATATTTCTACTGTAGTGGGACGGCAGTTGTCAGCAGCAGCTGCACCTTTTTCGCCAAAAACTTCAAGGCGCTGATCGTAACCGTAGACAGCTTGACGACTGTTATCAATTACACCTAAAGCTCCATTTGCAAATTTTAATGACACAATTGCCGTATCGATATCTCCTGCTTCTTCAATAGCAGGATCGATGAGCGTTGTTCCGTAAGCCGATACTTCTACCACTTCGCTGCCCATTACATAACGAGCCATATCAAAATCATGAATCATCATATCCATGAACAGTCCTCCTGAAGCGCGAACATATTCCGGACTCGGCGGCTGAGGATCTCTGGACGTAATTTTTAAAATATGCGGCTGTCCTACTTCCCCTTGCTGTACAAGATCATGTACTTTTTTAAAGTTGGGATCAAAACGTCTGTTAAATCCAACTTGAAGCTGCACGCCGTGTTCTTTTACTACTTCTAACGCTTGAATTGTTTCTTCTACTGAAAAACTAACGGGCTTTTCACAGAAAATATGTTTTTTCGCTCGAGCAGCTTCTTTAATAATAGATGCATGCGTATTCGTGGGCGAACAAATGAAAACGGCATCAATTTCTGGATCCGCTAACAAATCTTGATAATTGGTAGTTAACGTCAAAACTCCTTTACTCGCAGCCCATTCATGTAAATGGTCTACTACCACATCTGAAACCGCTTTAATTTTTATTTGCGGCATTAATTTTAAATTATCAACGTGTAATTTACCTATTCTTCCAGCACCAATTATTCCAATTGTAAGAATCCCCATCTTATTTTCTCCTTTAATTAAAAGTTAAGAAAACATTCGCTCAAACCTCAATGTAGGTTAAGCGCTTTCCTGTTTTCAATTATACATAACGTTTTACGAAAAGCAAACACTTTTTTATAGATTATTTAGAATATTTGTTTTTCAATCATCTAAACGTATACTATTAAAAACCTATTTTTATTTTTTATCTATTTATTGCGGAAGTATAAAGAAATTCACTATATTTAAGTATTTTTGTAACTAAATAAAGGATTATTATCTCATTTTCCAATGCTTTTACTGATAGGATTATTTGATTGAAAATTATATATATTTAAATTTTTAATTGACGTTTAAAAAATGTAAGCGTATACTTTTTTTATCAAATAGATTAAGCGCTTAACCAAATTAGTTTGATGTTTTAAACAAAATAATCGATCTGGTGGTGTGGAAAATGAATGAATTTATTTCCAGAAAAACGGCTCTAGACAGGATTGGGATCCCTTCTCATTTAACGTGGGGATACATAGGTATTATTGTTTTTATGATTGGTGATGGCTTAGAACAAGGGTGGTTATCTCCTTATCTTGTAGAAAGAGGTTTAACCATTGAACATGCAGCTTTACTTTTTACTGTTTATGGTATTACAGTCTCTGTTTCTTCTTGGTTCTCCGGCGTACTTGTTCAACTGTGGGGACCTAGAAAAGCAATGACATTCGGATTAATATCCTTTATTATTGGTTCGATTGGATTTATAGGTTTAGGACTTCATATTATGAATTACACAATTATATTAATTTGTTATGCTCTTAGAGGATTCGGTTACCCTTTATTTTCCTACTCATTCTTAGTCTGGGTGTCTTACCGCACGCCTCAGGAAATGCTTTCAAAAGCAGTCGGTTGGTTTTGGTTTGTCTTCCAACTTGGTTTAAGCGTAATCGGAGCTTTTTACTCCAGTTACATGGTTCCGAAAATCGGCGAAATCGCTACGTTGTGGAGCGGTTTACTTTTTGTTGTGATTGGTGGAGTCTTTTCAATTATCATGAATAAAGACAGATTTACCGTACAAAAAGTAAGTGATAATAAAACAAAAGAGTTAATGAAAGGGATTACAATTGCATTTGAGAATCCTAAAGTAGGCATCGGAGGAATTGTAAAGATTATTAACTCTGCTGCTCAATTTGGATTTGTTGTTTTCTTGCCAACGTATATGATGAAACATGATTTTACAATGAGTGAATGGCTGCAAATCTGGGGTACATTATTTTTCGTGAATATGGCTTTTAATATTATTTTTGGTATTGTTGGAGATAAATTCGGCTGGGTAAATACAATCAAATGGTTTGGCGGCGTAGGATGCGGAATAGTAACGCTTGCTCTTTACTATGTACCGCAATTCGTAGGACATAATTATTGGGTGATGATGATTGTCGCATGCTGTTACGGTGCAACACTAGCAGGATATGTTCCTCTTACAGCATTAGTGCCTTCTTTAGCTCCTGAGAATAAAGGAGCTGCGATGTCCGTGTTGAACTTAGGATCTGGACTTTCTGCTTTTGTAGGTCCTTTAATTGTGACCGTTTTCATTGGCCTTTTAGGGACAGGCGGCGTGATTTGGATCTTTGCTTGCTTATACTTCTTTGGTGCTTTTTTAACTGGGTTTCTTACGATTCCAACAGAAACAACTATTAAAGGTGACACAATAAACGAAGTCAAAAGTCAGGTCTCTCTATAAATATGGATAAGTAGAAAAAGCTGCAGGTGCCCCAGCACCTGCAGCTTTTTTATCTTCTCTGCTTTATAATTTTTTTACCGACGCACGTTCTACTAGTTCTGGAATAATCGTTACTCGCTGCTTGGCGTACTCTTCTTTTTTCATAGATTTTAACAGCTGTTCAAACGTACTAGCTGCCATCTGAGAAATGGGCTGTTCAATCGTTGTCAAACCTGGCTCAGCAATATCAGCATAAATCGTATTATCAAATCCAATTACCGATAAATCCCCTGGAATCGAAAGCCCCTGCTTCCTTGCCTCGTTTATGAGCGACACCCCAATTAAATCCGTACATGCAAAAACCGCTGTCGGCCTATTAGGCAAAGAAAGCAGCTGTTGACTTGCTTTTCTGCTATCTTCCACTGTTGAATAACAGCTGATAATGGACTGAGTTTCTAGTGACAAACCTGCTTCTATAAGTGCTTGTTTAAATCCTGCCAATCGTCCTTCACTACTTTTTCTATCTTTTTCAGTCATAATCGTTACCAATTGATGACCTTTTCCTATTAAATACTTACCTGCGATATACCCTCCGCGAACGTTATCAATCGTGACTACATGCGTGGAGATAGAAGGATGGTCAACTGAAAACAATACAAGTGGTACATCATGCTTAACAATTTTCTTTACAAGCCTCGTATCATTTAGTTCGGTTGCAATAATGATTCCATCTACTTGTTTTTTAAATAAAAGATCTATGTATTCATGCTCCCGTGCCGTTTGATGATCTGTACTGCATAAAAAAAGCGTGTATCCCGCTGCTCTAGCACTATTCTCAAAAGCTCTTGCTACCTCTGCGAAAAAAGGATTAGAGATATCAGGAACTAGCACGCCGATCGTGTACGTCTTTTTCCCTGTTAACGCAGCTGCGACACTGCTAGGCTGATAATCTAATTCCATCATTACTTCATTTACTTTTTTTATCGTTTTTTCACTAATACGTCCTGTCTGATTGATTACTTTGGATACAGTGGCTATCGATACCCCTGCTTTTTTCGCAACATCGTAAATGGTTGGTTTCACTTTCACTGTTCCTTTCTTCATGATCTCTTCCCTTATTTTATCACGAAAGCATTCAATCGTTTTATATATTACCATAAGCATATTCTATAAGTCCTTGAAAAAATTTTTTTATTTTATGTATAAAAACTATCTATTAATCAAATCATAATCTTAACCTTATAAAAGGAGTTGATTATGATGGCAAACAGCAGAAATAAGAGCAGCAACGAATTAGTAGTACATGGTGCTCAACAAGCAATCGATCAAATGAAATATGAGATCGCTAGCGAATTTGGCGTAACTCTTGGTCCGGACGCAACTGCCCGCGCAAACGGCTCTGTGGGCGGCGAAATCACAAAACGCCTTGTGCAAATGGCTGAACAGCAACTTGGCGGCGGACGTTTCTAAATCACTATCATAAGCAATACGGCTGGAGGAAGAGCGAATGACCGCTCTTCCTTTTCCCATTTTTTTATAATCCTTTACTGCGTTTCTTCTCTTCTATATGTATCTAAAACAAAACTATTATCCCCATAACGTTCACATCGCGTTATATAAGGTTCTTTTTCTCTTTCAATAGATTGTTTATGACAAAACATCAAAAGAAGTTCCTTTCATGGGAACTTCTTTCGATGTTTTATAAATTTGCAAGCTCTTTAGATATCTTTTCGGTCTTTGCTTTGAGCTGTTCTTGCTGACCTTCTAAATCAGCGATAACAGCTAAAACTTCTGTATTGTTCGGTTCTTCTTCATACTGTTTTAATGTAGCGACAAGAGACTGTGAAACTTTGATGAGCTCTTGATTAACTTCTTGCTGCTGTTTTAGATAGTCAAGTTCATATTCCGTTTTTTCTAGATTTCTCATCGGTCCCCTTCCTTTCATTAACTAGCTTTTATTTAAGAACGCATTCTTCTTTTATTTTCTCAGTGGACTACTTCAACGTTACTTTACTTTATTTTCGTGATTGCCGTATAGCATTTTTTTATTCATTGGGTCAGCTGATTTTTCAGCAGGTATCACCGTTTGTCCGAGAGCGGAATTGTGCTTATCATGCTCAACTGCGTCTACCATCAGCAAAACTTTTCCTTTTTTAAGATCAGATACATACGAGGGAGCTTCTGCAGCAGGTACACCATATTCGATTAATTGATTTTCGATTCGGTTAACATCTTGATCCATTTTTTCTTCAGCTGGCGTAAAAGCATTTTTTATTTTGTCCATAAACGATTGATGGTGCTTTGAATTTTGATCTGTATCAACTATTTGCACATTGATTCCTGCATAATGCTCAATCGCTTCTGTATTTTCATGATGCTGTCCACTGTTTGTCAAAACAGAAAGTGCACTGTCCGGATACCCCTGTGTTTTTAAATTTCGAATCGCTGTAATAACAGCTTCTTCTGAGTTATACGTACCTATCACATTTTTGGTCATTTTTTATTCCTCCCAGGTATTATTATTTTTTAGCTTGTTATAGTATTAATACCCTTGGATTTTTTGGTAAAACTTTTTAAAATTTATCTCTCGTTTATACAAACAGCAAAGCTCTCCTTTCAAGGAAAAACCAATAAACTAAAAGACTTGAATATAATAATTCAAGTCTTTTCGTGATACCAATAATTCACACTATAAAATTGGTGACAGTAAGCGAGATACTGCTTCTTTAAATTTTATAAAAAGAGAGCGCTCCTTATATCGTTCAAGTGTTAATTTTGAACTAAATTGCACATCTTCAAGAAACAGGTTCTGCAACTTTTCAGCAATAGGTTGGTCATATACAACTGCATTCACTTCAAAATTAAGACTGAAACTTCGCGGATCAATATTCGTCGTCCCTACAGAAGACACTTCATTATCTACTACAATCGTTTTAGCATGCAAAAAGCCTTTTTCATAGAGATAAATATTTGCACCGTATGTCAGCAGCTCACCTACTTGAGACCAAGTAGCCCAATAAACAAAAGGATGATCGGGTTTGTTTGGAATCATAATATGAATGTCTACTCCAGATAATAAAGCAATTTTACAAGCGTCCATAAAGCTTGCGTCTGGAATAAAGTAAGGCGTTTGAAGGTATACACTTTCTTTGGCCGACATAATCAATGAGATATACATATTTTTCAAATGCTGAGTAGTCGAGTTAGGACCGCTTGCTACAATTTGTACAGGAACCGTTCCGGAATGCGTTTCTGTACGATGCAAAAATTGTTCAAGTTCAATTGGCTGCTTTGTTGCTTGATGCCAATCTAAAATGAATCTTCCTTGAATATCGTTCACTGATTCTCCTTTAATGCGAAAATGAGTATCTCTCCAATAACCCATTTTTGGATCTAACCCTAGATATTCATCTCCTACGTTAAACCCTCCTATGTACGCTACCTCACCATCAATAATACAAAGCTTTCGATGATTTCGATTGTTAATACGAAAATTAATCAAGCGAAGAATCGAAGGGAAAAATGCCTGTGCTTCGCCGCCATATGAGATAAGCTCCTTAAAAAATGATGGCGTCATTTTTCTAGATCCTACTTCATCATAAAGAATACGAACCTTTATGCCTTCTTTTGCTTTTTTTGTTAGCTCATCTCTTAATTTTCTTCCAAGATTATCTCGCTGAATAATATAATATTGAATATTAATTTCTTTTTTAGCATTTCGAATGTCCTCAAACAATACATCAAACTTCTGATTACCGTCACTAAAGATATCAATTTCATTGTCGGTACGCACGAGTGACTTAGAAGAATTTAAATTAGTGAACAATAGTTTATTATGTTGAATCAACAAATCATTTCGATATTCATTGGTAGCTTTGAGTTCTTTTAATTGCTCATCCACCGAAGACCTTAAATATTCCCGCTCATCAGATGACAATTTATAAAAATTTTTCTGTTTTAGCTGTCTTCCAAAGAACAGATATACAATGAAGCCAACAATCGGTATAAAAAATAAAATAAGAAGCCACGCCCATGTAGATCCTATATCCCTTCGTTCGATGAAAATAAGAATACCGGCTAATAAAATATTAATAGCTGTCACAACAGATACTGTTAGCGTAAAGATATGGGCAAATTCCATCCTTTTACTCCTTTCTTTCTACTACATTGCTTTATTAACTCATTCCCTTTTTTAACGTTCTCATTCACCTTACTATACATAACACAGATAGCTTCCTTTTTCATCTTTAGCATCCAAACTTTATTATTTTTTGCTATACTCAAAATATAAAGTATTTACTTTTTTGCGTTACGTATAAAAACAGAGAGGAATAATTTGTTTTTTTATTCTTCTTAGTTTCATCAATGCATATTTATCAGTATGAACCTTAGATATACGGCTTATTAATCATTTAAAAAAGTATTTATTTGAGGTATTCTTACGTGTTACTTGCAGTGCTCCTATCTATGACCTTCACTGTTTTTATCAACTGGCGTATCACTTTTTCTCTACTTTCTCATTATTTACTCAAAAAAGCACATATTGCCTAATATGTAGATAAAAACACGAAAATCTAAGATTTCCGTGTTTTTATCTACAAGCTGTATACGTAATAATCCTGCACGTGATATGAATTGAAACCACATGTTTCGTAAAGTTGCAAAGCGCGTTTGTTTTTTGCTTCAACCTCAAGAAATACATCATATCCTAGCTGATGCTGCTGTAAAATAACTTGTTTTAAAGCAGCTTTTCCTATTCCTAATTTTTGATAGGAAGGTAAAATACCAAACCCATGGATCCATGCTTCACTTTTATCATAAGATACCCTTAACTTCCCAACTGCCTGACTATTGTACGCTACGATAAAATGGTGTTGCTGCGCCTCCATTTTTGTTTGCTCATAATAAGCAGTGGCTTCTGCTGAGGACATACCAAAGCATTCCATATCAACTTGTATTTCTATTTCCAAATCTGTATCTGACTCTGAAGAGCGAAGGGTAACAAAGGGATTATCATCTTCTAATTCTTTTTTTATCCACTTCATTTGATATTCGGAAAAAGTAAATGAACATGGAATTTGTTTTAAGAACTCCTTGCCTGAAACCGAATGACCAGGAGCATTTAATAAAATCTCTGTATACTCACTCTTCTTACAGTTATGTAAAGCTTGAGAAAACAGCTTTGAAAAAATCTTTTTTCTACGATAGCTAGGAGCGACCATTCCACATATTTCTACTGTATTCCCGAACCCATAAAGACCAATAAATCCAACAAGCTGATTATCTTCATAATGAAAAAAATCGTTAACTTCATTTTGTTTTCGACTTCGTAACATATCAAAATTCAGTTTCAGCTCTATTTTTTCTTCTTGTTCGCAAATAGACTGTAGCTTTTGTATATCTTCTAGTACATGTTGTTGTAACATACAAATCCTCCTGCATCCTTCTTTTTATTATAAGTTCGGCTTTATTTAACTTTTTCCTTTCATCTTTAGTGCAATAGCCGAATAATTATAGGGTAAAGCAAGATCAAAAAGCATATAGAGTAATCAAACTAAATAGGCGGGGTGCTTATGAAAAAGACCATTTTAATAAGTTTTATTGCACTAGTTGCTTTAACGATTATTTATTGCCTGCAGAAAGAATTTATTTTTGCTTTAGCTTTGTGGAGCATTTATGGAACAGTACTATCTGTTTTTGTATATTTTTCTTTTTATAAATCAACAGAGGATAGCGAGGAATAGTCCAGATAAAGCTCTTAAAAAGTCTGTGAACTAAACCTTTTCATAGACTTTTATAAATTTATAACTCAGATGCATGTTGGTAACAATTTAGAAACAAGTATTCCTTATTCTTACTGTTATAGAAAAGATATTACCTATTTCACTAAGGAGTTGGATATTTGTATGAAGACAGTTACAAAATCTATATGGGTTCTCACATTAGCAGCCGGCTTTACCTTTTCATCCCTATCTGGCACACTACCATTCACCCACGAGCAAACAGCAAGTGCAGCAGAGAAGATAAACGCACCGTTCAGCGTATATGAAGTGACAGCAAACGTACTCAATATACGTTCAGAACCTAGTACCAAAGGAAAGATTCTTGATACATTAAGAAAAAAAGATCAAATCGAAGTAGTCAAGTTTGTAAATGCAGACTGGGCTGCCATTAAAATAATTGGCGACACCGGGTATATCAGTACTTCCTATTTAATGAAGGTCCCTACTATTGTTTATACAGCTGCTAACCTTAATTTACGTACAGGGCCTAGCACAAGCAACAAGGTTGTAACCACTATTCCTAAAGGAAAAAGCGTCAGCTTCTTGGCTTGGGGCTACTCAAAAGATAACAAGCTTTCATTTGATTGGGCATTTGTAGAATACAATGGCTTTAAAGGATATGTAAGCATTCCATACTTACAGTTACCTAACTATAGATAAAAACAGATAACTCCCTTGAATTACTTCAAGGGAGTTTATTTATCGACATCTTATTAATAGTGCCCTGCCCATGAAGCACCGATGATAATTAGTAAAATAAATAGGACAACAATTAACGCAAAGCTACTTCCGTGACCTGCTCCGTAACCATAACCATAACCATAACCATAACCTCCGTAAAAACTCATTTTCTTTCACCTCCCTTTTTTGTAGAATATGTGAAGGGAAATGAAAGCGAACATGAGTATTGTTTATCACAAAATTCACTATAATTTATAAGCGTTAACTCATTTACTAGTACAGCATAGGATGCAGCATCCCGTAGTTCATCTCAACATCTTCCCTCAATTCATGCTCTTGAAGTAAGGGTATCTTCCAACAATAAAAAAAGAAGAGTGTATAACTCTTCTTTTTTTATTGAACTGGATTATCGACTTGCATGTAGTCATTATAATATTCTTCTAACGTAATTCCTTTTTTATACACTTTAGAAGCGAGTTCTTTTCCGACAAATCGTATATGCCACGGCTCATATTTATAACCTGTAATCTGCTGCTTTCCTTTTGGATAGCGAACAATATATCCATATTTATATGAATTTTTTTCAACCCATTTGGCTTCAGGAGCATCTTTAAAACAATCTTGGGCAGCACACTTACCGGTGCTGCTTGATACATCTATACTTAAACCAGTCTGATGTTCACTACTACCTGGATGGGCGCTATAATGATTAGCTGCCGCTTCTCCATCTTGTTTTATATACGCTTGATAAAGAGATTCTTGTCGGCTTTGAGAACGATAGGCAGAGACACCGGCTAGGTAAATTCCCTCTCGTTCAGCATCTGAAAACATTCTCTCTAAAGCTTTTGCTGCTTCTTTACGCATTTGGCGTTTTTCAATTTTTTCTTTAAATATAAACCGGACATCTGGGTACACAAGGTCAGTGGGTTCATAGTGATCAGGAAGAAGATTTTGCTTGTTTACTAACACCGCAATGGATTCTGGGTTACCTACAACTTCTATGCTATTTTGCTTCTGTTTAGAAGAAGATAAAGGATTATTTGAATCAGACGTATTTAAATGATCCTCATGCTGAAATAATCCTTGATAGCCTAGATATGAGAATCCTGCAATAACACCCAGCACTATTAGTAAAGCCACTTTTTTATAAATTTTCATATTTCTATACTCCTGACATATTTTCGGCTTTTTAACACACTCAAACATTGTATATAAATTAGTAAATGTTTACCAATATAACAAACTAATTCCTGCTGTAAATTTCAGTATGCCCGGACCTATTTTTTTCAAACGTTTATTTTTAAACATAAAAAAGAGATGTCTTCTAAAAGACATCTCTTTTTACTTCTATTCTATAAGACTAGTATTAGTCGATAACTGTAATTTTAACTGATCTTCTGCCCCAGTCTTGTGCAGCACTGTCTGAAGAAACGAATACATCGATTCGATTTCCTTTGATTGCGCCACCCGTATCTGCTGCTACAGCTTGACCATAACCTTCAACGTATACTTTTGAACCTAATGGAATAACGCTAGGATCAACCGCAATTACTCGTTGATTTGGATTTGATTTTAAATTTACTCCAGTAGCTGTTGTACCACTGCACCCAGCACAGTTAGCCGTATAAGCTGTTGCCTCAACAGTCATAGACTTGCCGCTAGCTTGCGGTTGAGACTGCTGTTGTTGAGCTTGTTGCTGCTGCTGAGCTGCTTGTTCTTTTTGTGCTTGCTCTTGTGCTGCCTGTGCTTGTGCTGCTGCTTGAGCTTGCTCTTGTGCTGCCTGTGCTTGTGCTGCTGCTTGAGCTTGCTCTTGTTCTTTTTGTGCTTGCTCTTGTGCTGCCTGTGCTTGTGCCGCTGCTTGAGCTTGCTCTTGTTCTTTTTGTGCTTGCTCTTGTGCTGCCTGTGCTTGTGCTGCTGCTTGAGCTTGCTCTTGTTCTTTTTGTGCTTGCTCTTGTGCTGTCTGTGCTTGTGCTGCTGCTTGAGCTTGCTCTTGTTCTTTTTGTGCTTGCTCTTGTGCTGCCTGTGCTTGTGCCGCTGCTTGAGCTTGCTCTTGTTCTTTTTGTGCTTGCTCTTGTGCTGCCTGTGCTTGTGCTGCTACTTGAGCTTGCTCTTGTTCTTTTTGTGCTTGCTCTTGTGCTGCCTGTGCTTGTGCTGCTGCTTGAGCTTGCTCTTGTTCTTTTTGTGCTTGTTCTTGTGCTGCTTGTTCTTGCTGAGCTTGTGCCGATTGAGACTGCTGCGCTTGTGGAGCTGCCTTTGCTACTGGCGCACTAGCTGTTTGAGATTGAGCTGCTTTTGCCGTTTTAATTTTAAATTGTTCTCCAGGGAAAACTAAGTCTGATGTTAAGCCGTTCCATTCTTTAATTTCTTCTACTGTTACGCCATAATGTTGACCGATTGACCACAAAGTGTCACCACGTTTTACAGTATGTACGATTTCTTTTATGCTAGATAAGTTTAATGTCTGATTTGGATAAATTAGTGTTGATGTTAAGTTATTAGCATCTTTTAGCTCGTCTACGCTCACATTATGATTTTGAGCGATTTTCCATAAAGTGTCACCTTTTTGTACTTCATACGTTCCGCTTGTAGAGGCAGATGCCGCACCTACAAATCCTGCTGAAAGAATTGCCGTTGTCCCTAGAGTAAATACAAATTTCTTCATTTTCCGAATACCTCCTTATTTACTCAATGACTGAATGATACCACCTGTTCATTTCACTTCCATTACAGGAATATTTTACTTTTATTACGAATTTAATTAATTTTAAACATTTTCTTGTAATATTTCTGACAATTCACTTTTGAATAATGATTAAATTTCATCAAAATCATGTCAAAATTTGACGAAAAATCTATAAAAAGTTGGGGTTGTATCCGGTGATAAAAGTAACTTATAAATCAAAAACCCTTCTAAAAACATTGAGCTTTTAGAAGGGTTTTTTACTTATATGAAACAGTTAAAGTTGGAGCATATGCAGAATGGTCGCCTTCGTAAATTTCAACTACATCACTTAAAAGCCTGCTGAACCTGAGCTTGACAAGCGAAACTGAGTTTTTCCACTCCTATTCATATATCCCAAAAGTAAGAAAAGGAATTGAATCGTTGTGTATCCGTTATCGATTGAAGACATTGACATTAGGAACCCTCATGAAATAAATGGAGAGGCCAGATAATCTAATTGTTCTAAAACACTCGTAGTTCCAAATATACTTTAATGTCGCCTTTTAAAAATGTAACATTGCCAGTTAAAGATTTGCGATAAATAATATAAAAAAAGACATACCTTTTAAAAATAGTCCGGTATGTCTTCTATGGATTGATTACTTAAGTATGCATATTGTGACTCGCTGCAATTTACCATAGCAACGGATTTAGGATAACGTTGTAAATGAGGAGGGAGCTCCTTAAACCCAAATTGATGATAATATTCAGGCAGAATATCGCTATAAAGCATAAAAATAGCGCTGCGCTTCTCTATTTTCATCTTTTTAAAAAAGTCTTCAAGCATGTCTCGACCATACCCCATTCGTTGATAAAGCTGATGTACCACAACGGATCCAATACCATGTAAAACAAACTTTAATCGAGGAGTTTGTAAAAGAAGCAAAATAAATGAACCAATAATTTGATTCTCTTCATTTACGTATACATACCGAATTCCATATGTTTCTTCTTTTTGATTATCTCTAACATACTCTTTGTACGTCCTCCCTTTAGGCCATGCGGCGTATCCCATTTGATATACTTCTGCTAATTCTTCAGACTTTATTTTTCTTAATAACATGAACATCCCCTCTTTATTTATAATCCCATACGTCAGCAGACATTTTTCATAGAGTTAAAAATAGTTCCTGTATGTATATATTATACTTCATCCTACGGAAGCTTTCTTGCCCTGAGTGCTACTCACAGCTAATATGTGAGCTGCATTCTTAAAGAACTAGAAAGCTTCCTGATAGTTGCCCTTCACTCATATCAGTCTATATGTAAAGGTACTCTTTATCATTCCATAAAAACATAGAGATGTAAATGTGTTTCCAGCTTCATTTAACCTTCATTACGTATCACCTATCAAAAAAACATAGAAAATAATTTCTATGCTTTACAGTGAAAGTAATCATCATTTCTTAAGCTTTTGCGTCCTCTACATACTCCACCAAATGAAATAAAAAACGATACGTAAGAACGAGAGCTTCACCTATCGACATTTTCTCATCAAACTCTTTTATAGCATCTAATTCAATATTTACATCCCATAATCCATCTTTATCATTAAATAAAAGCTGAACGCTTGTTGGACTTTCGTTAAGCTCCTTAGCAAAAAATTGTTTTAATAGAGAACCGAATTTTTTTTGAATATGTAACCCAGTTAATACTTTATATGTGCCAAACACATCATCCACTTCCAAAGAACATCCATCAAGCTTAATAAATTCAAACCATTTTGATTCTACATATAGAAATTCACTTCTGTGTTCTTTCAAGTAAGAAATAGGAGTATCTAAAAACGAAAGAGGAGATTCTTCTAAAATCAGCTCTTCTGTTTCCTTATCTACTCTTTCGATATAAGAATCTTTAAAACGTAAAGATGCTTCTTTTTCTTCTATTGTCTGGTTTTGCGGTATCAACTCTTTTTGCAACGCATATTCCTTTTCTTCTTGATATAGAGATAAAGATTGACCTTGAACGTTCATTTCTTTTTCAATATAAGTTTGAATATTGCTTTGTAACATAAAAAACCTCCTGCTTAATCTGCATCACTATCTTATATCATAACCTAAACAAGTGTTTATAAATATAGTCAAACAAAAAATCCTTAGGCTATGCCTAAGGATAGTAATGATATATTCAAGTATGTATAAAAGTTAATTTGGTTGCGGGGACAGGATTTGAACCTGCGACCTTCGGGTTATGAGCCCGACGAGCTACCGAACTGCTCCACCCCGCGATAATAAAAATGCCTGGCAACGTCCTACTCTCACAGGGACAAAGTCCCAACTACCATCGGCGCTAAAGAGCTTAACTTCCGTGTTCGGTATGGGAACGGGTGTGACCTCTTCGCTATCGCCACCAGACAAGAGATTGCTCTCTCAAAACTAGATAACAGTTCGCTGAGTAAAGCTTACGCTTTTAAAATTTGGTTAAGTCCTCGATCGATTAGTATCAGTCAGCTACACGTGTCACCACGCTTCCACCTCTGACCTATCAACCTGATCATCTTTCAGGGATCTTACTAGCTTGCGCTATGGGAAATCTCATCTTGAGGGGGGCTTCATGCTTAGATGCTTTCAGCACTTATCCCGTCCACACATAGCTACCCAGCGATGCCTTTGGCAAGACAACTGGTACACCAGCGGTGTGTCCATCCCGGTCCTCTCGTACTAAGGACAGCTCCTCTCAAATTTCCTACGCCCACGACGGATAGGGACCGAACTGTCTCACGACGTTCTGAACCCAGCTCGCGTACCGCTTTAATGGGCGAACAGCCCAACCCTTGGGACCGACTACAGCCCCAGGATGCGATGAGCCGACATCGAGGTGCCAAACCTCCCCGTCGATGTGGACTCTTGGGGGAGATAAGCCTGTTATCCCCGGGGTAGCTTTTATCCGTTGAGCGATGGCCCTTCCATGCGGAACCACCGGATCACTAAGCCCGACTTTCGTCCCTGCTCGACTTGTAGGTCTCGCAGTCAAGCTCCCTTGTGCCTTTACACTCTACGAATGATTTCCAACCATTCTGAGGGAACCTTTGGGCGCCTCCGTTACATTTTAGGAGGCGACCGCCCCAGTCAAACTGCCCACCTGACACTGTCTCCCGGCCCGATCAGGGCCGCGGGTTAGAATTTCAATACAGCCAGGGTAGTATCCCACCGACGCCTCCACCGAAGCTAGCGCTCCGGCTTCTCAGGCTCCTACCTATCCTGTACAAGCTGTACCAAAATTCAATATCAGGCTACAGTAAAGCTCCACGGGGTCTTTCCGTCCTGTCGCGGGTAACCTGCATCTTCACAGGTACTATAATTTCACCGAGTCTCTCGTTGAGACAGTGCCCAGATCGTTACGCCTTTCGTGCGGGTCGGAACTTACCCGACAAGGAATTTCGCTACCTTAGGACCGTTATAGTTACGGCCGCCGTTTACTGGGGCTTCGATTCAGAGCTTCTCCCAAAGGATAACCCCTCCTCTTAACCTTCCAGCACCGGGCAGGCGTCAGCCCCTATACTTCGCCTTGCGGCTTCGCAGAGACCTGTGTTTTTGCTAAACAGTCGCCTGGGCCTATTCACTGCGGCTCTCTCGGGCTATACACCCTACCAGAGCACCCCTTCTCCCGAAGTTACGGGGTCATTTTGCCGAGTTCCTTAACGAGAGTTCTCTCGATCACCTTAGGATTCTCTCCTCGCCTACCTGTGTCGGTTTGCGGTACGGGCACCTCCCGCCTCGCTAGAGGCTTTTCTTGGCAGTGTGGAATCAGGAACTTCGGTACTATAGTTCCCTCGTCATCACAGCTCAGCCTTATGATGAGCGGATTTGCCTACTCATCAGCCTAACTGCTTGAACGCGCATATCCAGCAGCGCGCTTACCCTATCCTACTGCGTCCCCCCATTACTCAAACGGCGGGGAGGTGGTACAGGAATATCAACCTGTTGGCCATCGCCTACGCTTTTCAGCCTCGGCTTAGGTCCCGACTAACCCTGAGCGGACGAGCCTTCCTCAGGAAACCTTAGGCATTCGGTGGACAAGATTCTCACTTGTCTTTCGCTACTCATACCGGCATTCTCACTTCTAAGCGCTCCACCAGTCCTTACGGTCTGACTTCGCTGCACTTAGAACGCTCTCCTACCACTGACATCTAAGATGTCAATCCACAGCTTCGGTGATACGTTTAGCCCCGGTACATTTTCGGCGCAGAGTCACTCGACCAGTGAGCTATTACGCACTCTTTAAATGGTGGCTGCTTCTAAGCCAACATCCTGGTTGTCTAAGCAACTCCACATCCTTTTCCACTTAACGTATACTTGGGGACCTTAGCTGGTGGTCTGGGCTGTTTCCCTTTTGACTACGGATCTTATCACTCGCAGTCTGACTCCCATGGATAAGTCTTTGGCATTCGGAGTTTGACTGAATTCGGTAACCCGTTGGGGGCCCCTAGTCCAATCAGTGCTCTACCTCCAAGACTCTTACAACATGAGGCTAGCCCTAAAGCTATTTCGGAGAGAACCAGCTATCTCCAGGTTCGATTGGAATTTCTCCGCTACCCACACCTCATCCCCGCACTTTTCAACGTGCGTGGGTTCGGGCCTCCATTCAGTGTTACCTGAACTTCACCCTGGACATGGGTAGATCACCTGGTTTCGGGTCTACAACCACATACTAAACGCCCTATTCAGACTCGCTTTCGCTACGGCTCCGCCTTATCGGCTTAACCTTGCATGGGATCGTAACTCGCCGGTTCATTCTACAAAAGGCACGCCATCACCCATTAACGGGCTCTGACTACTTGTAGGCACACGGTTTCAGGATCTCTTTCACTCCCCTTCCGGGGTGCTTTTCACCTTTCCCTCACGGTACTGGTTCACTATCGGTCACTAGGGAGTATTTAGCCTTGGGAGATGGTCCTCCCAGATTCCGACGGAATTTCACGTGTTCCGCCGTACTCAGGATCCACTCAAGAGGGAACGAAGTTTCAACTACAGGGTTGTTACCTTCTTTGACGGACCTTTCCAGATCTCTTCATTTACTTCGTTCCTTTGTAACTCCGTATAGAGTGTCCTACAACCCCAAGAGGCAAGCCTCTTGGTTTGGGCTAATTCCGTTTCGCTCGCCGCTACTCAGGAAATCGCATTTGCTTTCTCTTCCTCCGGGTACTTAGATGTTTCAGTTCCCCGGGTCTGCCTTCAATATCCTATGTATTCAGATAAAGATACTGTTCCATTACGAACAGTGGGTTTCCCCATTCGGAAATCTCCGGATCAAAGCTCACTTACAGCTCCCCGAAGCATATCGGTGTTAGTCCCGTCCTTCATCGGCTCCTAGTGCCAAGGCATTCACCGTGCGCCCTTTCTAACTTAACCATTAGCGAATAAATGGTACAACATACTGTTGTGTTATTTATTGGTTTGATTAAAAGAAAAGTTTCACTTTTCCTCAGCTATTACTGTTATCTAGTTTTCAAAGAACAATCGCAACCAAAATTCTTCTTATTAGATAAGAAGAAAGTAGTGTGCTTTCTATAATTGAGAGATTGAACTCTCAAAACTGAACAAAGTGTCAAAACGTACGTCTTATAAAAATCCTTAGAAAGGAGGTGATCCAGCCGCACCTTCCGATACGGCTACCTTGTTACGACTTCACCCCAATCATCTGTCCCACCTTAGGCGGCTAGCTCCTTACGGTTACTCCACCGACTTCGGGTGTTACAAACTCTCGTGGTGTGACGGGCGGTGTGTACAAGGCCCGGGAACGTATTCACCGCGGCATGCTGATCCGCGATTACTAGCGATTCCAGCTTCATGTAGGCGAGTTGCAGCCTACAATCCGAACTGAGAATGGTTTTATGGGATTGGCTTGACCTCGCGGTCTTGCAGCCCTTTGTACCATCCATTGTAGCACGTGTGTAGCCCAGGTCATAAGGGGCATGATGATTTGACGTCATCCCCACCTTCCTCCGGTTTGTCACCGGCAGTCACCTTAGAGTGCCCAACTTAATGCTGGCAACTAAGATCAAGGGTTGCGCTCGTTGCGGGACTTAACCCAACATCTCACGACACGAGCTGACGACAACCATGCACCACCTGTCACTCTGTCCCCCGAAGGGGAACGCTCTATCTCTAGAGTTGTCAGAGGATGTCAAGACCTGGTAAGGTTCTTCGCGTTGCTTCGAATTAAACCACATGCTCCACCGCTTGTGCGGGCCCCCGTCAATTCCTTTGAGTTTCAGTCTTGCGACCGTACTCCCCAGGCGGAGTGCTTAATGCGTTAGCTGCAGCACTAAAGGGCGGAAACCCTCTAACACTTAGCACTCATCGTTTACGGCGTGGACTACCAGGGTATCTAATCCTGTTTGCTCCCCACGCTTTCGCGCCTCAGCGTCAGTTACAGACCAAAAAGCCGCCTTCGCCACTGGTGTTCCTCCACATCTCTACGCATTTCACCGCTACACGTGGAATTCCGCTTTTCTCTTCTGCACTCAAGTTCCCCAGTTTCCAATGACCCTCCACGGTTGAGCCGTGGGCTTTCACATCAGACTTAAGAAACCGCCTGCGCGCGCTTTACGCCCAATAATTCCGGATAACGCTTGCCACCTACGTATTACCGCGGCTGCTGGCACGTAGTTAGCCGTGGCTTTCTGGTTAGGTACCGTCAAGGTACGAGCAGTTACTCTCGTACTTGTTCTTCCCTAACAACAGAGTTTTACGACCCGAAAGCCTTCATCACTCACGCGGCGTTGCTCCGTCAGACTTTCGTCCATTGCGGAAGATTCCCTACTGCTGCCTCCCGTAGGAGTCTGGGCCGTGTCTCAGTCCCAGTGTGGCCGATCACCCTCTCAGGTCGGCTATGCATCGTTGCCTTGGTGAGCCGTTACCTCACCAACTAGCTAATGCACCGCGGGCCCATCTGTAAGTGATAGCCGAAACCATCTTTCAATCATCTCCCATGAAGGAGAAGATCCTATCCGGTATTAGCTTCGGTTTCCCGAAGTTATCCCAGTCTTACAGGTAGGTTGCCCACGTGTTACTCACCCGTCCGCCGCTAACGTCATAGAAGCAAGCTTCTAATCAGTTCGCTCGACTTGCATGTATTAGGCACGCCGCCAGCGTTCATCCTGAGCCAGGATCAAACTCTCCGAAGAAATGTTTGACTTGCTCATATAAAATAAAAAAATTAACGTTGACGTTTGTCGCTTTGTTCAGTTTTCAAAGTTCAACCGCCGCTCTTAAGCGACTTTTTAATCTTATCAAATTATCAACGTGATGTCAACAACTTTCAAAAATTCTTTTTTAGCTTCGTTGTTACTATTTTGTCTCAACGACGCTCATTAATAATATAATACTTTTTATATAAAGTCAATACATTTTAAGAAGAAAAATGTTTTTTTCTCTTTTTTCACTTCTTCCCTTACTGAGAAGCTGTTAAACATAAATAAACTAAATTTTCTTTTTTTAAAAACATTTATTATCGTTAAAAAGAAGCTCTTCACAAAAAGAGCTTCTTTCTCTCATCTAACTGATTAAGGTAAATAACGGCGTGCCCCTGCGTACTCTTCAATATATCCCATTGTGTTTAACGGAATGATTTCTACTGTTCGCTCGGAATTCGGCGAATGAATCATCATGCCATCTCCCGCATACATCGCTACATGGTGGACGCTTCCTTTTCCTTGGTTATAGGCAAAAAATAATAAGTCTCCGGGTTGAAGATCGCGCATCTCTACTGGCCTCCCTGCTCGAGATTGGGGACCTGAGTCACGTGGAATAGTAATACCATGGGATTGGTACATCGTAAATGTAAATCCAGAGCAGTCAAATCCAAAACCGCTCATCCCGGCCCATAAATATGGAAGGTTCAAAAATGCCTTTCCACTTTCAACAAGCTCTGTGCCAGTTGGTATAGGAATGTCTTTTTGAGACGCGTAGATTTTTCCTGCTTTTGCAGAAATCCATGCTGCTTTTCCATTTGGTTTTAATACCTTATATGCACTCTTTGATTTTGCTATAAGAGGTAAACGCGTATTATAGCTAACTTCAATACCTTTCTTTTTCAAAGAAGGCGAATGATATAAATAAGTAGTCGGAGCTGTCACCATTACAAAAGGTTTCTTTTCATACTGTTCGTACCTTTTACTATAGGCTAGCTGCTTGTTAGGCAGCCATCCGGGATATCCTAATTCATTTCGAGAAGTAGGCTGTCCGTCTACGGCTACTTTGACCCAGTCCCCTTGTTTATCTAAAACCGTTACTTTGTTTCCGTATAACGCTTGTGTCTCAAGCATTCCATCGCTAGATAACTGTTGCTTCTGCTTCAAATTCATCGATGTGGTCCACTTCTTCATATCTACAGGATTAGTAGCTGACGGAGCATCCACTTCACGCAAGATGTTTGGTGCTGTCCATAGAGTAGCTGCTGCTACATCTACATAGGCAGTTTCTTTTTCTTCAGAAGCATGAACAGTAGGAATTGCACTCATCCCACATGTAGCTAAAATAACTGTTATTGCCGTCAAAAGCCAACGTTTTATGTTCATCCTCTCTCTCCTTCTACTCTATTACTATGTTTTTATGTTGAGATAGGAACGGTGATTTCCCCTATTCCAGGAAGGTCTGATAAGAAAACCTCTTGACCGCTGTACCTTAACACATCTAGTTCAGCTGAAAGCCACAGAGGAGCATCTAAGTCAAAATACGTGATATTTGGATGAGCGGCTGCTAGATGGGCAGCCGCTCCAACGGAAAGCGATGGTTCCATCATGCTTCCAATCATACATGCCACACCATTCGCCTCAGCGATGCTTGCAATTTTTCTTGCTTCATTAATCCCTCCGCACTTCATTAACTTAATATTTAAAAGGTCCACGTATCTTCCGCTTACAAGCTTTAATGCATCTTTCGCAGAAAATAGACTCTCGTCTGCCATAATCGGTACGTTTACTCGTTCAGTCACAAACTTTAACCCTTCCCAGTCATGAGCAGAGACAGGCTGTTCTACCAGTTCGATACCAAAGTTGAGAGCTTCCATTTCATTAATTAATTGCACTGCTTGTTTTTGAGTCCATCCTTGATTTGCATCCAAACGAAGCTTTACATGATCCGGAATGACAGATCGGATATGTTTAATACGCTTAAGATCTAATTCGGGAACTGAACCTACCTTTACTTTTAAAATGTCAAAACCATCCGCTGCACTTTTTTGTGCATCTTCAGCCATTTTCTCAGGTGTATCAACACTTATCGTCATGCACGTAGAGATAGGCTGCTTATCCCCTAAGAAAGCATATAAAGGGATCCTGAGGAGCTTTGTATAAGCATCATGCAAAGCGATATCAGCAGCCGCTTTAGCACTCGAATTATGAATACAGCAGCTTTGAATTTTTTTTAAGAGTTTTTGAAAGTGATGTATATCCTCCCCTATTAACGCTAGTTTGATAGGACCTTGAAGTGCAGCTTGAATGCCTTCTAAAGAATCGCCTGTAATAACATATGTTGGCGAAGCCGCTCCTTTTCCTTTTATTCCGTTTTCTAACTCGATTTCTACACTTATGCTGTCTATCTCTGTAGCTGTTCGAAGCGCCGTTTTAAACGGAACGAGCAGTGGAACGGTTTGATGCTTTACAGCTATCTCTTTAATTATCATATCGATCGCTTCCTTTCCGTTCAGCACACGTATTCTTTCATACGTATTTGGGGTTTACCCTTAAATCGCCCCTAAAATTTTGGCAATCATCATACCAAAATAAGTACCTAAGAAGGAACCCATCAGAGCCATAATGACTCCTACCGGAATTAGTGCACGGTTATAAGCAGCTGCAAGCATTGGAGCAGACGCCATCCCACCAATATTAGCTAAACTTGCTACCCCAAGCGTAAATAAATCATATTTAAATAGTTTAGCTAGCAACAGCATGATCACTAAGTGCACTAACATAATGAGAAAACCAGATATTAAGTAAATAGGAGCCTGAGCTAAATTTGAAAAATCTGATTGAGAAGCAATTAGCGCTACAACGATGTATAACATAACATTGGATACATCGAGCGTACCTGGAATTCTTGCAGCTGGGGTTACGGCAAGCACTAAACCAACGACAGAAGCAATCATAATCGTCCAGCTCGTTGCATTGATAACAGCTCCCACTTCAGGCAAACGCCCTCCGATAAATGTAGATAATGCTGAAACAAACAAACCTAGACCAAGTAAATAGAGAAGATACTGAAACTGAGGGCCTTCTTTTTCGCTTTCAGAAGTTGCTGCGACTTCATCTATACTATTCTCAATAAAGCTGACGTCTGCTTTTGTCCATTTATTAAATTTAGATGCAAATGGTACAAGCCAAAACATAAACATAACCCACACGGCATAGTTAATCGTATCCATCATAAGAGCGTAGCCAAATATATTTTCCGGAACATCTAAAATACCTTGGAGAGCAACCATGTTAGCTGATCCACCCGTCCAGCTCCCTGATAAAGCACCAAAAGCTTTCCACGTATCATCTACATAGAAATTCTTAAAGATAGCGTAGACGAGGATAAAACCTACCATTATACTAAAAACTGCAACGATGAATCCTCCCAGCATTCTTGGTCCAAGTTTAATTACACTTCGAACATCACACTTTAAGAGCATAAGCATCAGCATGGCCGGAAGGAGCGCATTTTTAACACCCATATACATGGCGGCATTTGATTCGCTATCCCCAAATAATCCAGCCGTTTGCATAAGAGCAGCTCCTATGTAAATGAGCACAATACCTGGAATAAATTTAAAAAATCGATTGGCTTTAAATCGTTTTTCAATTCCTACCATGAGCGCTGCAAAGGCAGTTAACACACTCACATACATAAATCCGTCTTGAATCATTCACTCTTCCCCCTTCATCTCCACGAAAATGTTTTTATACAAAACAAAATCCAGCCCAACGTTTAAAAACGTCAGGCTGGATTTCGTCTAGGCCTATGTAGACAAAGCAGCTGTTATTTGCTGATATTTTTTCTGTGCATCATGAAACGCTACCACCAGCGCTTTTTGGGAAGATCCAAAATAACGGCTGTTAATTTCGTCTGTAAGGGTTGGGTCACTTATGTGACGTCCAATAAAAATTGATTGAACAAATCGAACGGTCAACTCAATCGTCGCTGAGCATTCCACATCAATAATTTTTCCATTTGTTTTATCAACTACCAATCCTAAAAAATACTGATTGAACTTTTTAGTAATCGGATTGCTTTGAGGAGCTTTTGCATCTCCAATGATGTAGATAGTATCTTGATCATACATGATTTTTTATTCCTCCTAAAAGAGCTAACAGACGATGCAAGGGACCGGCAAATGAATGTTTGCGGAGCTGCGCAACATGTATTCGCTTTCATAAGGAACATTATAATCTATTCTCAATATATCATCTATAAAACAATTGCACAATATAACTTTTATACTATTCAGAATAAAATAATATTTTTCTGTAAAAAACCATACTAATACATACAGTCTTTCTACATCACTCTTTGGACACTGTAGAGGAAAAACGGTTAGGGTAATCTGTCATCACTACTTCTACTGAAGCCTGCTGGAGCTTCAAAAAATCATTCATTTCATTAATTGTATATACTCGTAATTCTAATCCTTCTTGCTTTGCTTTTCTCCCATACGAAGAAAGAGCAAAAGACATATCACAGTGTAAGTGCGCTCCTATGGATTTTGCTTTTCCAATCGCCTCTTCACTCACCCCTTCAAATAAAAAACCTGTTGGTATATATGAATGGAGAGATCTCACTTTAGCTAGGCTATCATAGTTAAAAGATGACAAAATAACTTGATCTTCTAAATCAAACTCATCGATTAGATGAAGAACTTTTTCTTCAAGTTTTGAATAGTAAATTCGGTCATTTTTTAATTCAATATTCACCCTCAATTTTGTCTTTTTGTCCATCATCCACTCAAACACTTCTATTAATGTCGGAATCGATTGTTTAGAAAAACGAGAATCATACCAACTTCCAGCATCGAATAAACGCAGCTGTTTATATGAAAATTCTTGAACATATCCTATTCCATTCGTCGTTCTGTCAATTCGTTCATCGTGAATAACTACTATTTCCCCGTCTTTTGTTAATTGTACATCCAACTCAATACCTGCAACTTGCATTTTTCTAGCTTCTTCAAATGCAATCATTGTATTTTCAGGATACCGTCCGCTAAAGCCGCGATGCGCATAAAGATCAATTGAAGTATTCATTGTCCTCTATCTCCCCTAACTAGTCATTCACTAAGTAAAAGCTCGTCCTCAAAATACCTTGAAAGACGAGCTTCGTAATCATACGTTATTTCTGATTGGCTACTTCTAATGCTCTATTTGTTTCTTTTGCTGCTTGATCAAGTGCTTTTTTCGGCGTTACTCCTTGATACAGGCTTTCCATTCCTGTTACTACCTTTTGACGCGATTCGGGAAATACAGAAATTAAAGCACCTTGTGTAGCTGGAGTAGGCTTTGTTTCATGAAGTTGATCAACCGTTACTTTTAACTGCGGATATTTCTCCCACTCTTTTTTCACAATATCTTGTTCATACGCTTTTGGGTTAACTGCAAAATATCCACTTTCTACGTGCCATTTTGCCTGAACTTCTGGTGTTGCTAAATATTTCATGAAGTCCCAAGCCGCTTTTGATGTTCCATCACTAATTCCTTTAGACATCCATAAAGATGCTCCCCCTATAGCTACTCCTTGACGATCCTCTTCTTTTGGCACAGGAATATAAGATACACCTACATCAAATGGAGCGTTGTCTACTAATGTTTTAATACCTGCTGACGAATCTAAGAACATTGCAATTTTTTTAGATTGAAATGCTGCACGCATATCATCCCAGTTTTGCCCTACATTGTAGAATGTACCTTCTTTGTACATATCATTAATTAAATTAAATGCATTTAATCCTTCTTTACCATTAAATACTGCCTTCTCGGCATCATCTTTACGACCGTTTTCATGATCCACATATAAACCGCCTTGAGAAGCAACTAACTCTTCAAAGAACCATCCGTAATTTAGAATTGAAAAACCGTATTGCGATGTTTTATTTCCTTGTTTTTCTGTTAATTTCGTTGCAGCTGCCTTTAATTCATCATACGTTTTGGGAGGGTTTTCAGGATCTAACCCCGCTTTTTTAAAGGCCTCTTTATTGTAAACAAGAACAGGTGTTGAAGAGTTAAATGGCATTGAATATTGCTTTCCATTCACTTGATAATAACTTGAAATATTTTTCTCCCACTGTGAAGTATCGTAGTGGTCTTCATCAATAAACTTTTGAACGGGCTGGACCTTACCACTGTCTATCATGAATTTCGTTCCTACTTCGAACGTTTGCATAATAGCCGGTGCATCCTTTGTTCCTGCTACTGTATTGAACTTTGTTTGTGCCTCTTCATACGTTCCTTGGAAAACAGGTTTCACTTCAACTTTATCCTGCGATTTATTGTACTCATCAACAATTTTATTGAGTGATTTTTCAAGGTCACCGCTCATAGCGTGCCAAAATACGACTTCTGTTTTACCTGATGCTGTTTTTTTTGTTTCTTGCGCTTCCGAAGAACCGGTTGAATTTGAGCAAGCACCTAGAATAACTAGCAAGCATGCCGTTACGATAGCCAATATCTTTTTCATCACATTCACTCTCCTATTTAATTGCACCTTGGGTTAATCCTTTTTGAAGACGTTTTTGCCCTAGGAATAATAGTAATAATGTCGGTAAGATTACAACAACGACAGCGGCCATAACCACTCCCCAATCAGTTGAAATCTCCTGTGTTTGCATTTGCTTTAAACCAATCTGAACGGTACGAACATCCTCTGTATTTGTCACTAATAGGGGCCATAAATACATATTCCATGTTGTTAAAAAGCTATATACACCAAGCGTAACTAGACTTGTTTTAGACACAGGGAGCACGACGTTCCAAAAGAAACGAAAGCGGCTGATCCCTGCAACTTGAGAAGCTTCATATAGCTCATTCGGAATGGTTTTAAACTGCTGACGCAACAAAAATGTCCCAAACGCTAAAGCAAAAAAAGGAATCGTTAATCCTAAATAATTGTTAATCCATCCTAGCTTTTGTGCTGTTAAAAAGTTAGGAACCATCGTTGCTTCCCATGGAATCATCATCGTAGAAATAAAGAGAAAGAAAATAGCATCTCTTCCTTTAAATTTAATAAATACAAATGCAAAAGCTGCCAAACTTGAAACTAACAGCTGCCCGGCCATGACAAAGATAGACACAGCAAAACTGTTAATTAAATAATGAAGCAGCGGAACTTTTTCAAAAGCGTCCCGATAGTTTTCAAATGAAAAAGATGACGGCCAAATCTTCCCTTCTAACACTTCCGCTCCACTCATAAAACTAATGGAAAAAGCGTATAGGATAGGAAACATCAATACTAAAGTAGCTGCAATGAGTAACAAATAAGTTGTCCATTTTCTCGTGATGCTCATTGATAATGTACCTTCCTTTCGCCAAGCTTGAATTGAAGAGCGGTAACCAGTAGAATACAGAAAAATAATATTGTAGCTTGAGCACTTGCAGAGCCAACATTGTAGTTTACAAATGCATCTTTGTAGATTGAATAAACAATGACATTTGTGGAATCTGTAGGTCCGCCTTTTGTTAAAATGTCAATTTGTCCAAACGTTTGAAACGCGTTAATAAAGGAAACCGTAATAATAAAAAACAGCGTTGGCGAAAGCATAGGAAGCGTAATTTTACGGAGCTGATACCAATAGCTAACTCCAGCAATACGCGCGTTTTCATACAGCTTTTCATCAATATTTTGCAACCCGCCAAGTAAAATTAAAAAGGTAAACCCAATGTTCATCCAAATCGTCGAGATAGACACAGCAACCAATGCATACTTAGGATCTAATAACCACTGCACGTCGTGAATCCCTACAAGGTTTAATACTTTATTGATAACCCCGATTGTCGGATTATACATAAACATCCAAATCACAGAAGAAGCCGCTACGCTCATTCCCATCGTAGATGAAAACATTGTTCTGAAAAAACCAATTCCTTTTAGCTTTTCATTTGCGATTAGCGCTAGGAATAAGGCAATAACTAAGCCAATAGGTACTGTGTAGAGTACAAATAGAAAAGTAGCTTTCATACTTTGTAAGAAATTAGGATCTGTAAATAGATATAAGAAATTTTGCAGTCCTACAAAATTCAAGGGATTTCCCTGTGTGTCCGTAATAAAAAGACTTAAATATAATGTCTTAATCATTGGGTAGAAAAGAAATACACTAAATAACAGTAATGATGGCAGTAAATAAGCTAGTCCAACAATGATAGTAGGCATTGATTTTTTTTCTTTTGGGTTTGCTAAAACAGAAACAGGTGAGTTTGCTGTTTTGGTAACAGCACTCATACTAATGCCCCCTTTACAGTTAAATCTTCTGTTGATGGTTCGTAGTGCAAGCATGAACCTGTATCGCCATCAAATAAAAACAGGTGTTTTGGATCGATAAAAATAGGAACTCGCTCTCCCACCTTTATAGTCCATTGACCGTTCCACTTAGCCATCCACTGCTTGTCTCCCATATGAAAGGTAAGCAGTGTTTCCGTGCCTAGAATTTCTACATTATCTACTTCCACAATAAAACTCGTATTATCGTTTGTCGCAAGCTGTATATGCTCAGGTCTCACTCCAACCACAACTTCTTTTTTACCGTTAAGGTTACTGTGTGGTGTACTCATAGAAATAGCTCTTCTATCTTCAAAAACTAGTAAGTTATTTTCTATAGAAACGTTTGATAAATTCATAGGGGGAGAACCTATAAAAGATGCTACAAACGTGTTCTTTGGTGCATTGTAAATATCAAGCGGACGTCCAACTTGTTGAATATTTCCTCCATTTAAAATCATCATTCGATCCGCCATCGTCATCGCCTCTGTTTGATCGTGCGTGACATAAATCATCGTAATACCTAACTTACGCTGAATCTGGCGAATTTCTGACCTCATCTTCGCGCGCAGCTTCGCATCTAGGTTTGATAACGGCTCATCCATCAAGCAAATAGGCGAATGAGTAACAATAGCACGTGCAAGCGCTACACGCTGACGCTGTCCTCCCGAAAGCTGTCTAGGCTTTCTCTTTAGATATTCACTTAAACCAAGCATCTCTGCTGCTTCCCTGCAGCGCTTTTGCTGTTCTTGCTTTGAAATTTTCTTTGTATGCAGGCCAAAAAGAATATTTTGTTCCACTGTCAAATGCGGATATAAGGCATAGTTTTGAAACACCATTGACAAATCGCGCTGACTTGGAAGCAGTTTATTTGCTTTTACATCTCCAATTAGTAGCTCTCCCTGCGTGACTTCTTCTAATCCGGCAATCATTCTCAGCATTGTACTTTTCCCACATCCGGAAGGACCTACTAGTACGAAAAACTCTCCCGGTTCAATTGTGACGTTAATATCTTGAATAACATTTGTTTTTTGATCGTATGACTTCCCAATGTTAACTAGCTCTACTTTTTTCATTAAAAACGCTCCTTTCTCTATCATTCATATTTTTCCCATAGCCATGATTTCCCTGTAGAAACTGCCGTAGCTCCTGCTTTTAAAGCAGCTTGGATATGGCTTTCATTTTGAATGAGTCCACCTGTAATAATAGGGATACTTGTTTTTTTAACGACTTTCTCTATCATCTCCGGAATTAATCCTGGCATTAGTTCTAATGCATCCGGTTTAATATCTTGAACGGTTTTCAACCCTTGTGCTACCGCGTCTGTATCCACTAGAAACAGCCGCTGAATAGCAACCAGTCCTTCTTGCTTTGCGTAATTAATGAGTGAACTTTTAGTGGTTACGATACCTGTAGGTTTTACAAACTTAGCAAGGAATTTAAGCCCTTCTCGGTCATAGCTAATCCCTGGAATTTTTTCAACGTGTAAAAAAACCGTTCGATTATGCTGTTTGAGTAAATCTACATAGCGTTTAATCACACTAATATTGCCCGTTAATAAAAAGGCGGCCTGGATCTCTGTTTCTAAAAATTGTTCTAAATTTTTCGGGCTTTTAATGGATGCAATTAGACGGTCTTGCCCAAGCTGTTGTAAGAAATCTGCTTCCCTATTCAAAACGATGCCTTCCTTTCATTTATAAAAAAACCACAAAAAACGCATAGGGCGTTAATATAGACCTATTGTTTTTTGTGGTTTCTCAATTTCATAACCTTAGTAACTATTCACTTATCGTTCACATGTTTTATAATAATGATTATTTATGAAGGAAATATAAAGAAGCCGTTGAGTTTTGTAAAAAAAAAGTATAGTTCCTGTAAATCTCCTAAAAATAAAAAAGCCGTTGATTTCTCAACGGCTTTACAGTGCGCATTCTTCAATTTCGAATCCTAAATCTTCAATTAATCCCCAGTCAGCTGTAGGTTCTTGACCTTGAGTCGTTAAATAATCACCTACAAAAATTGAGTTTGCAGCAAACAAACCAAGCGGCTGAAGTGATCTGAGATTGACTTCTCTGCCTCCTGAAATTCGAATTTCTTTCGTTGGATTTACAAAACGCATCATCGCTAACAGCTTTAAGCATTGCATTGGCTTTAATGCTTTTTTGTCTTCCAAAGGCGTTCCTGGAACAGCAACAAGAAAGTTGCATGGAATAGAATCTGCATCTAATTTTTTAATTTGAAAAGCTAATTCGACGGCTTGTTCATTTGTCTCTCCCATTCCAAAAATCGCACCGGAACAAGGTGACAAGCCTGCTTTTTTAGATGTAGTAACGGTATCGACTCGATCTTCATAGCCATGAGTAGAACAAATATTGTCATAGTTATCAGCATGAGTATTTAAATTATGATTATAGCGATGAACACCAGCCTCGACTAGCTCGTGTGCTTGATCATCTGTTAAAAATCCTAGACAGGCACAGATTTTTAAGTCTGTCTTTTGACGAATTTCTTTTACCGCTCCCACTACGTGTGCTACTTCTTTATCAGTAGGGCGGCGGCCTGATGCGACGATACAATATGTACCCGCTTTTCTTTTTTGAGCTTCAAAGGCACCTTCTACAATTTTCTCTTTTGTTAACCACGCATACTTATCAATTGGCGCTTCTGACACAATCGACTGTGAACAATATCCGCAGTCTTCTGGGCATAAACCTGATTTGGTGTTAATAATCATATTAAGCTTTACTTTTTTCCCATAATGATGATGGCGAATTAAATAAGCGGCATTCATGACCTCTAACACTTCTTCATCTGGTACATGAAGAAGTTGAAGCGCTTCGTTGTATGTAATTTCTTTCCCTTTAATAATAGACTGAGCAAGTGCTTTCCAATCTCTTAAACTTGTTGTTTCCATCGATTCCCCTCCATTGAGTAAACTTATAAAAATAAAAAGTTAACAATTATAACTAAAAGTTACCATTACTTCTCCTTTTATGTCAACATTGTATACTTTATAGTTAACTGAAAAAGCCACTTCTTAACATACTGAAGTGGCTTTTTGCTTATTGAGCTTGCAATGTGTAGATCACCGATACAAAGTCTCCTGATTTTTCATCATATGCTTCAACACCTGGATATTCATGAGTTAGGGCAATTCCTGCATACATTAGCTCATCTCCATAAGCCGTTTGGTCTGTTTCCATCACTGTATATTCGTACTCAGGATGAAGCCCTTTTAACTCAATGTGTTCATAAGAAGGGTTTGGCCTAGCTAACACTTGGTAATAACCGATGATTGCCTGTTTTTGATCGGATGAAACAACCATCCAGCTCGTCACATTTCCCTCTTGTTCAAAGGGACTTTTCAAACGATAGAATGTGCCGTTTTGAATAAGAGATCGGTGTTTTTTATAATAATGAATTTGTTTTTTTACCGTTTCTTTTTCATCTGCCGTCATCAGCGTAACATCTAACTCATAACCGAATGCGCCAAAATACGCAACGTCTCCTCTTGTTTCTAGACTTGTTACTCTGCGTACTTGATGATTCGGTACGGCTGATACATGCGCTCCCATTGAACTGATTGGATAAGCAAAAGACGTACCGTACTGAATTTTTAAACGTTCAATGGCGTCCGTATTATCACTCGTCCAAGCCTGGGGAGCATAATAAAGCATTCCCGGATCAAATCTAGCGCCCCCGCTTGCACATGATTCAAATAATATATCCGGAAACTTCTTTGTTAACCGCTCATATAAATCATACACACCTAAAATATAGCGATGCACTACTTCAAACTGACGATTTGCGGGCAGTCCAACAGATCCAACCTCCGTTATATTTCGATTCATATCCCATTTTATATAAGAGATAGGAGCTTCACTTAAAATAGCTTCCATTCGTTCATAAATATAATTCACTACTTCTTCTCGTGAAAAATCAAGCACGTATTGATTTCGTCCATGAGACTGATGACGATGTGGTACATGAATCAACCAGTCTGGATGCTTTTCATACAAGTTGCTTTGTTTTGAAATCATTTCAGGTTCAAACCATAAACCAAAATCCATACCTAAACCCGTTACTTTTTGAGCCAATGACTTCATACCGCCTGGAAGCTTATTTTCATCTACAAACCAGTCTCCAAGAGAAGTTGTATCATCATTACGTTTACCGAACCAGCCGTCATCCAATACAAAAAGTTCAACGCCTAGTTTTTGTGCCTCTTTGGCAATATGTACAATTTTCTCTTCGTTAAAATCAAAATATGTTGCTTCCCAGTTATTAATTAAAACTGGGCGCTCCAAATCCCGCCATTTTCCTCTAGCAAGACGCTTGCGATAAAGCTCATGATATTCTTGGCTAAGACCGTTTAGCCCGCTGTTTGAATAAGCCAGTACTAGTTCTGGTGATTGAAAGGTTTGTCCACTTTCTAGTCGCCACTGAAAATCAAAAGGATGAATACCCATCGTTATTCTTGATACATTATAATGATCTACTTCTACTTGTCCAAGAAAGTTTCCGCTGTATACAAGACTAAAACCATACGCTTCTCCACTGTGTTCAGTTGCAGCTGGATTCTTTAAAATTAAAAATGGATTTTGCTGACTGCTGCTTGTACCTCTCGCACTAGAAATACTTTGAATACCTGGCTGAAGCATTCGTGTTTTAACATGTCTTTCTCGAATCCAAGCACCGGAAAGCTGAACCATTTCATAATTTGATGTAGGCAAATCAATACTGCCGCTCATAATGCGCAAAATATCGACTGGTTCTTCTCCTCCATGCTCAAATCGTGCATGACGCGTGATAATATTTCGATCTTCGTAAACGGTATACGTTAAAATAAGTGATACGCTGAGCAATTTATCAATCAGTTCAACTTCTACACTTGTTGCTTCACTATCTTCTTCTACATACGTAGCAGGTAAACCGTTTAATGACTTCTTTCCCTTGTAAATTTTATGGTTATCGTATTCAAAATTTGTGATTCGACTTCCATTTTGCTGAAAAAGTTGATAGGCTGGCTCTCTGAAGTCTGTTGTCCCATATGAAGGATACTCTTGTTTGATTGTTTCAAGAGAAAATGCTAGTTCTCCTTCATATACCGAAGCGCTTGCTCCTCTTGTTTCTACACGTAAAAAGTGCTGAAAAGATGAACGGTGCTTAAGCTTTTTTCCATAGTACAAGTGACCGAGCTGACCGTTTCTCAAAACTGAAAAGATATAACTTACGCCGCGTCCTTGCAGGTGAAACTCCTTTGTACGTTCATTGAATAAGATTCCCACTCTATCCCTCTCCTCACTATCAAATATCTAACGAGACATTTCCTCGTTCATCTATTGCCCTTTCATAATCAAAAGTAGATGCTAGATTAATCTCTTTTCTCTCATACCATTTCGCTAAATCTTTGAATAACTCTTCGGTTTCGACCATTCTTGTATCTATTCGCAGTTCAGTTTCGTAGCTATGAAGAGACCAAGTGCTTTCACTAAATAAGGTCATCTTTACATCTAGACACATTTCTTTCCAATTAGGAGCACACTGAATGGGCTGAAGTATGTCTGAACATGCAATGGTGTAACGGTTAGAACCATTCTTATTCATAAAACAATGAACAGAAGAGACACTCACATCGCCTTTACTAGTTTGTAAAGATTTATATAGTTGAATATCTAATAACGGAACGCTCCATTTTAATGCCATTTCTGGAAGAATTCTTTTTTTGATTGACTTGACCGTTAATTTAATAAAATAAACACCATCTTTTTTTGTTTCATCCAATACGACATGCACATCTGGTTCCTTGTTTATTTCCAAGTTTATATAGGGTGTAGCAATCACTTCCTTCATCTCCTTTATCATCATTATAAATTTATAAACCAACAAAAATGTAACCGCATTCAAAAGTTTGTTTTCATATTTATTACAGGTAGATCACACTAATCGAAGCTTTTTTACTTTCTTTCATTTTATGTAAAATGCTTTCTAGACTCAATGGTAAAAATCAAAGTGAAAAAAAGCATTTTTTTGCTTTATCTAGTAATCAATTAACTCCTCTTTATCGATTAGTGCACAATTTTCTCTTCTTTTTCAAAAAAAGATGACAAATCTAATAATATAGTATAATAATAAATATTATAGAATGATTATACATAGAAAGGATAACAAATATGAATCATGAACCTTCTCTTCTTAAACAACTAAAATTATGGCATATCGTCGTGATAGGATTAGGCTACATGGCACCCATGGCCGTTTTTGATACATTTGGCATTGTGACTGAATCAACGAATGGACATGTTTCAGGCGCTTATGCATTCACGTTGATTGCTATTTTATTCACAGCCATTAGTTACGGAAAAATGGTAAAAGCTTTTCCGGAGCTGGTTCTTCTTATACATACGCACAGCAGGTAATGAATCCAAGCATCGGTTTTTTAGTAGGGTGGACGGCTCTTCTTGATTATCTATTTCTACCAATGATTAATGCACTTTTGACAAATATTTACCTAAGCTCCCTGTTTCCAGGTGTTCCAAAAGCCGTATGGATTATCAGCTTTGTTTTCATCATGACCATAATGAATATTTTTAGCGTTCATTTAACCATTTCTTTTGGTACGGTATTAGTTGCTTTTCAAATTTTAGTCGCTATTATTTTTATTATTTTAAGTGCTACGACTCAAGGCGAAGGGTTATCATTTAAACCATTTATAAGTGAATCGGCCTCTGTATCTCTTTTATTAAACGGAGCGGCCATTTTATGCTTTTCTTTTTTAGGATTTGATGCCGTAACTACCATGGCCGAAGAAACACTTAAGCCTGAGAAAACCATTCCTAAAGGAATTCTCATTATCGCATGTACGGGAGGCTCCTTATTTATCACGGTTTCTTACTTTGCTCAGCTTCTTTTCCCTTCAGCTTCTTTGTTTCATGATTTAGAAGGTGCATCTGCGGAAATCGCTTATAGAATTGGCGGCCAGCTTTTTCAATCTATTTTTGTAGCAGCGGCCTTGACTTCAACTATTGCTTCTGGGCTTGTCTCACATATGAGTGCATCAAGACTTCTCTATGCAATTGGAAAGGATGGTTATCTACCGCGGGGAATTTTTGACTATATTCACCCTAAAACAAAGACGCCTATTTGGAACATTATTGTTATTGGTGGTCTCTCTTTGATTTCACTAGGTCTGTCCCTTGAAACGGCTACCTCTTTAATTAATTTTGGTGCTTTAATTGCGTTCAGTTCAGTGAACATAGCGGTCTTTATCCATTATTTTATTCATCAAAATAAGCGATCCTTAAGTGGATGCATTTCATATGTACTTATGCCTCTATTCGGCAGTTTATTTTTATTTTTTATGTGGCTTAACTTAGAAAGAACATCCTTAGTTATCGGTATCATATGGAGTATAATCGGAATTATTTATTTACTGATTGCCGGACGAAAAAATACTATTACCATTCCTACTTTTCATTTTGATTAAAGAAATAGACTTAGCATACCTCGACATATTTCCTCAGAAATAATGTCGAAAAAAAGAAGCGCATTATTGCGCTTCCTTTTTTTAAGATTGTGAGACTTTCTCCAAAATGCGTCTTTTACGGTAAAGCATCATTCCAACTTCTCCTATATCACTAATCGCTTGTTTATTAATATACGCCCCGAACACCATTCCTGCTATAGGGATCATTTGAAACAACTTTTTCCATCCCAAATTGTCTCTATAGGTTAGAAACACTTCTCTCCAACCTTGTAGCTGCTGCAAGCTCTGTATTCGATTGCCATTTGCTAACTCTTCTAAAATCGCACGCTTTCCTACAATATCAGAAGACGAAAACTGCATGCATTTGACCATAAAAATGCGTTCCTCCTGCTCGGTGGGATCGTAACCATAAGAAACAGCCACTTCTTGCAGTGTCTTAAGTGTAAGTCCCAATACAAAAGGAATATCAATAGCCAGTGTAAAAATTCCACCTACTCCGGTTGTAGCTCCTTGCAGCTGGGCATTCTTTTTTCGGACTTCAATAAAATGCCCCGCCAATTCATCCATTTCTTGCAGAGATAAATGCTGAATATCCTCTATCGAAAGCTGCTTATTTTCTTGTAATTGGGCTGATGCTTTTTCTAGCGTCGCGGAAGTATTAGCTAAATACTGGCCTCCATTATCAACATACTTAGCAATTTCATCTAATAATTTCTCTATTTTTTGGTGAATGAACTTTGGCGTTACTTTATCTAAAGCGGAAAAAGGTAATCGAGCCAGCCTCTCCCAGAAAAAAAGCCCTTTTTGGTCTTTCTCCCATTTTTCAATCTTTCGTAATTCTACTCTTAACTGTTCATGCTCTGACATATCCTCACTCTTTTCCTTGATTTATCAGCTCTGTCCTACTTGTTTATTTCGCACATATTTAATGATAAAAAACAATGCAATTAAAACGACAAGTCCGATTCCAATGGGCTGCATATATTGAGACACAATCGGTCCCACCTCTTTCCACTTAGGTCCTAACTTATAACCTAAATATACGTAGATAGCTGTTACTGGAAGCATCGCAACAAATGTATAAATAGAAAACAACCATACATTCATTTTTGCCATCCCACATGGAAAAGAGATAGCCGTCCGCACTCCTGGAATAAAGCGTCCAAAAAAAGCGACCCCGCCGCCATACTTATTAAAAAAGCGATCAGCAGCATCAATTTCTTTCTCTTTCACCAAAAAGTATTTCCCGTATTTTAAAACCAGCGGTCGTCCACCGTAACGTCCCAGTGCATAAAGAGTCAACGGCCCACAAACACCGCCTACTGCACCTGCAAGGATAGCTAGATACAAGTTCATATCACCTTGGTACACCCAATACCCTACTAAAGGTAAAACAAGCTCTGCCGGGACAAACTCAAATGTTAATGCTAAGATTACGCCAAAATAAGAGAGCTGCTTTAGCGCTTCAATTAAAGAAAGTAAGACCGACTCTAACAAAAATTCTCCTCCTCATGTCACTAAATCTAAGACTGCAAAACTATAATTTAGCCGATTGATAGATAAAAGCCAATACGACATAGTTTCTTCCTTTCCCTCTTTACGTATTACGTACTATAAAGGTTTCAATAAAAAAAGCGCTAGTTTTATCCAGCGCCTTTACAGTTTAAAGTTAATTTGAATAATACCTACTTTACGAAGAGCATCGTATAAAATAACTAAAGCAGGTCCTAAAAATAAACCGACAAAACCTAAGAGTTTAAATCCAATGTATAAACTAACTAGTGCAGCCAAAGGTGAAATACCCATATTTGTGGAAAATACCTTTGGTTCTACTACACGCCTTACTACCGTAATGACTCCAAATAGAATAAATAAACCGATTGCCAATGAGTCATGCCCTTGAGTAAGGGCAAAAATCCCCCATGGAACGAGTACAGAGCCTGTCCCAAGGATAGGTAAGATATCAACGATTACAATTAATAAACTAAGCAGTGCGGTATAAGGAACATCTAGTAGCCATAGCCCTACATAAGCCATTACAAACGTCATGACACTTAAGATAATTTGTGCCTTAATAAACCCGACCCCCGCTTGAATAAGCTGAGTAATGACAACTTGTAGCTTATATTTCGTTTCCTCTGTTAAGAATGACTTAATTTTATTTTTAATAGCAGGCAGTTCAAGGCTGATAAACACAAGCGCTACTAAATAAATAAGAAACTCTAATAGAAACCCAGGAACAGTAGCAGCAAAGCTAATGATGATTTCCACGGTACTTTTTAATAGAGAGTCTAAGGAATTTACGGTTTTTTCAAGCGTGCGCTCGATAGAAGAAATCACTTCTGTAGGAAGAGCGTTTGAATAGTACTTCCACTTAATAATGGTTGGATAAATCGCGGTTTCATAGATTTCTTTTACAAATGAAGGCGCTATTTTTGAAAGAGCAACCACTTGCGTAACGATTGTTCGAACAATAAAAAATCCAATAAGTATGAGCGAAACAACATATAAAATGAAGGTCATAAGCACTGCATAGACTCTTTTCATTTTAAAAGATTGATGTAATTTTTGAACAATACCCTCAAGCGCTAATGCTGTTAATAAAGCAAACACAATCGGTAAACTGTAAGGGATTAACAAACATACGATTATTATCGAGGAGATGACCCATATTCGCTTTTTCCACATACTCTACTATCCCCCTACTAGCTAAGCTATCTCTATATTTATTGATAAAGAAAGGAACCAGTGACTGCTTTTATGTAAGAATAAAATTTGGATATATTTATACCTGATGTTACATATTATAGGGTCAATTTCCATAATAATAAAGGAATTATTATGAAAAAAGCTACTTATTCTAATTTTTCGAATAGAATAAGTAGCTTTTTAATTTATAAATTAACCGGCTCTCATGACTTCTGTACCTTTTTTAGGGTCAAATTTACCTTCAGATTTAGACATCACAATTGCTGCTAGTGTGTTTCCTACTAAGTTAACAACCGTACGTGCCATATCCATGATTCTGTCTACTCCAGCAATGAAGGCCAATCCTTCTGCGGGAACACCGATTGTTCCAAGAGTAGCTAGTAATACAACAAATGATGTTCCTGGCACTGCAGCCATTCCTTTAGATGTAACCATCAATACAAGAATGAGCGTCAGCTGTTGAACGATCGTTAAATCAATACCATACACCTGTGCTAAGAATAACGCTGCAATCGCTTGATAAAGAACGGAACCATCTAGGTTAAAGGTATAACCAATTGGTACAACGAACGATACGATAGCTTTTGGACAGCCCATCTTTTCAAGTTTTTCCATAATACGTGGAAGAACCGTCTCAGAACTAGATGTACTGTATGCTAACAATAGTTCATCTTTCATATAGCGGAATAAGTGGAAGATATTAATTCCTGCCCATTTCGCGATTCCTCCTAATACAACAAGTAGGAAGAAAATTAACGCTAAGTAAACCAAGATAACAAGCTTTCCTAATGAAAGAAGTGAATCTAAGCCGAATTTTGAAACAGTTACACCAATTAAAGCAAATACACCAATTGGAGCCACTTTCATTACAAGGTTTACCACGTGAAACATTGCATGAGAAACGCCGTCGAAGAATTGTACAACTGGCTTTCCTCTTTCTCCAATTGCCGCTACTCCAAGGGCAAATAACACTGTAAAGAAGATAATTGCTAGCATATCTCCTTCAACAATTGATTGGAAAAAGTTTGTCGGAACAATGTGTAAGAAAGTTTCAGCCACTGACTTTCCTTCTTGCTGTTCAGATGTTTCAACGTATTGTGAAATATCACTCTTCTGTGCTGAATGAATGTCTACACCTTGTCCAGGATGGAAGATGTTAGCGATTAATACACCGATTACGATTGCAAAAGTCGTAATAATTTCAAAATAGAGAATTGTTTTAACACCAAGTTTTCCGACCTGTTTACCACTACCTGCTCCTGCAACTCCAACAACTAAGCTTGAGATAACAATTGGAATAACAATCATTTTAATTAATCTTAAAAATAAGTCTCCTAGCGGCTGCAGGTATGTTACTACACGCGGATCGTTAAACCAAATTACCCCTACAAGAACACCGAGGATTAATCCGGTAAAAATCTGCGTAGCCAAACCAAAACGAATTTTTTTCATAGATGTACCTCCCCAAAGATGTATGACATTTGTATATATTTTTCTGAAAAAACAAAAAAAGACTATTCTTAAGAAAGAACAGCCTTTTACTTACGCTATTTTGGGCTCTTTCTCTCAATAAAGCAAACGGGGTTAACTGTCGGATTCGGAATTGAGAGTTTCCTACCTTTTGTAAGGATTCACCCCAAGGCAGCTTTACTGCCGATAATGATTCCCCCGCTCTATACGATTAAGCTTATTATTCAGTTTTTATAAAATTAAACCAATCTATACGTTGTCATACGTTTTTTACAGTCAATAAAACTAAACAGAAGTCTTACTTTTACTTAACTTTATACTGCACAAATATTAATTTACTATTTTTCGACACGTTTTGTCAATACCTATGTTTATAAAACGCTTTCAAAAGGCGATAATATATATTTATGCAAAAAAGCTATTGCGATGCTGCAATAGCTTTTTCTTGCTTTTTAAGTCACTATTAGAAGTTTAAATGACTAAAAAACATGCGTATTTATTTTATAAAAATACAAAATATAGAATGGCTGCTAAAACAATTCGATAAATCGCAAATGGTACTAATTTGATACGATTAATTAATTTTAGGAAAAAACGAATTGATACCAGCGCAAAAATAAAGGCGCTGATAAAACCGGCAATAAAAAATGGTAGTGCATCTGATGTGAAATACTGCCAGTTTTTAATCAATGAAAGTCCGCTTGCTCCTGCCATGATTGGCACTGCCATAATAAACGTAAAATCTGCAGCTGCTTTATGGCTCATTCCAAGAAGAACCCCTCCTGAAATCGTTGAACCTGAGCGAGAAAAACCCGGCCAAAGGGCAATACATTGAAATAGTCCTATACCAAGTGCTTGTCCATAAGTCATTTGGTCCACCGTCTCTACACGCGGACGTTTAGGTCCAATCAAATCTGCTAAAATCATTAATACAGCTCCGACCACTAAGCCAATTAGCACTGTATTTAAAGAAAACAAATGCTCATCAATGTAATCGTCAAACAAAAGTCCTAACACCCCTGCCGGTAACAGACCAACTATCACCTGCATTAAATTCAAGCGATTTGTCGGTCCAATTGGCGCAGCTGCTTTTTTTCCTAGCCCTAATAAATTAATAAAACGATCTTTAAAAATAACAACTACTGCTAAGATCGACCCTAGCTGAATAACAATTTTAAATGTATTAGCTACTGGAGATGAAAATAGTTCTTTTGAATTTAACCACAGGTCATCGACAATAATCATATGCCCAGTTGATGAAACAGGAGCAAACTCTGTTAAACCTTCTACAATCCCTAAAATGATTGCTACAATAATTTCCCACATAAAGCTATGTACCTTGCCTTTCTTTCAAATTAATAAGCTTATCGCTTCGTTTTACATGCTCAACTATTTTCCTATTTTGACACTTGCTTTTTTATCATAATTGTTAAAACTATGAAATACAATGCGTATTTGCAAAAAGATAAGAATCTTTAATAATTTGTAACAAAAAGCTTAAATGTACTAACCAAATAGACGATATCAACTTTTATTTATTTTAGAGATTAGCCACTATGTTCCGTATAAAACGCCGGCCCTTAGCTAAAAATGAATCATCTAGACCATTTTTCTTTTGTGTGAAAAAATGACTAAATCATTATGTTTTTTCTATCCCTATTTACTATCATCTATCAATTTAATTAATCAGTGCTTGCTTATACAACATATCCCCTAAGTAATTTGAAACTTTTTTCTCTCCTTTCTCGTATATAGTAGTATCTTTTTTAGGAGGCTTTTTACTATGAATGGAAATGTACGTACAATGAAATGGGTCACTGCTGGGTATGAAGCCTTGCTGGGAATTCCTTTAATCGGCGCCGGGATTGTTATAGGGTTTAGTTATACTCCTCTTTTTATTGCATTTATTCTTCATGCTATCACACTCATTTTAGCTAATAGACGAGGGTTATCTGCTTACGGAAACATACTAGGGATTGTTACATCCTTAGTTGCTTGGATTCCATTTTTAGGTTTTATCATGCATATTATTACAGCTATTGTGATTGCAATCGACGCTGCTAGACAACGCTAATTGTCTAGCTTTTTTATTTAAGGGTTGATTTTTTACCGAATGATGGTAAACTTAAGCCGTAAATTAAATAATTTGAATGTTATTTCTACTAGGGGTGTCTGATAGCTTAGACTGAGAGAAGAGTGCAATGAAACTCTTTAACCCTTTGAACCTGATTTGGGTTATACCAGCGGAGGGAAGTAGTCTTGAAAAGAATAGTGTCTATTTATTCTTTTTTCGCCTATTCCATCGGGTTCTGTCTATCACAGAATCCGATTTTTTTATGGTTCGGTATAGCTACACTTTATGCGAAACCGGAGGAATATGTCATGTCAAAACAAAATGTATCAGTTTCTATGAAAAAGCCTTTTCCAAACAGTCACAAAGTATATGTGCAAGGATCTAGAGAAGACCTTAAAGTGCCTATGCGTGAAATTCATCAGTCTCCTACTACTGGATCTTTTGGTGAAGAAGAAAATAGCCCCGTACGCGTATATGACACGAGCGGTGTTTATACAGATCCTTCTTATGAAATTAATTTACAAAAAGGATTACCCGCTCTGCGCGAGAAGTGGATTGCAGAACGAAACGATGTAGAAACATATCAAGGCCGTACGGTTCAACCGCAGGATAACGGTTATTATGATGGTGACCCGCGAGATCAGTACGAGCGCTTTACCACTACTCGCTTGCCTCTGCGCGCGAAAAAAAATCAAAATGTAACGCAAATGCACTATGCGAAAAAAGGAATCATCACGCCTGAAATGGAATTTATCGCTATTCGTGAACAGATGGATCCTGAAGTCGTGCGTGAAGAAGTAGCAAGAGGACGTGCAATTATCCCTAATAATATCAACCACCCTGAAAGCGAACCCATGATTATCGGTCGCAAATTCCATGTCAAAATCAACGCTAATATCGGAAATTCCGCTATTCGTTCAGCTATTGAAGATGAAGTAGAAAAAATGACATGGGCAACGCGTTGGGGAGCCGATACTATTATGGATTTATCAACCGGAAAAGATATCCATACGACGCGCGAATGGATTATCCGCAACTCGCCTGTTCCTGTAGGTACCGTCCCTATTTACCAAGCGCTTGAAAAAGTAAAAGGTGTAGCAGAAGATCTAACGTGGGAAGCATATCGCGATACATTAATTGAACAAGCAGAACAAGGCGTTGATTACTTTACTATTCACGCAGGTGTTCTTTTACGCTATATTCCTCTGACAGCGAAACGTACGACAGGTATTGTTTCACGCGGAGGATCCATCTTAGCACAGTGGTGTTTAGCTCATCATGAAGAGAACTTTTTATATACTCGCTTTGAAGAAATTTGTGAAATCTGTAAAGCATACGATATTTCCATTTCGCTTGGCGATGGACTACGTCCTGGTTCCATTGCAGATGCTAATGATGAAGCACAGTTTAGTGAATTAGAAACGCTTGGTGAACTAACTAAAATTGCTTGGAAGCACGATGTTCAAGTTATGATTGAAGGTCCTGGACATGTCCCTATGCACCTTATCAAAGAAAACGTAGATAAACAAATGGAAATATGCCAAGAAGCTCCCTTCTATACTCTTGGGCCGCTTACAACCGACATCGCTCCAGGTTATGACCATATTACATCAGGTATCGGTGCTGCAATGATTGGCTGGTTTGGGACAGCTATGCTTTGCTACGTAACGCCAAAAGAACACTTGGGCCTTCCAAACAAAGAAGACGTTCGAGAAGGTGTGATTACCTATAAAATTGCTGCGCATGCCGCTGACTTAGCAAAAGGCCATCCAGGAGCACAAAAACGCGATAACGCGCTGTCTAAAGCAAGATTTGAATTTAGATGGAATGATCAGTTTAACTTGTCACTAGATCCAGAGCGCGCAAAAGAATATCACGATGAAACACTTCCCGCTGAAGGTGCCAAAACAGCTCATTTCTGTTCCATGTGCGGACCTAAATTCTGTTCAATGCGTATTTCTCAAGATATTCGTAACATGGCTCAAGAAAATGAAAAAGATGTAAATGAAGTACGAGCAGAAGGAATGAAAGAAAAAGCTAAAGAGTTTGTTAACAGTGGCTCAAATATTTATCAATAATGAAGTAGAACAGCTTAAAGAGCAAATAAGGGAGCTTGAAAAAAAGTTATTATTTGTTCAGCAAAATTGTCAGCACATTATCGTTGAATCCTCTCATTCTTCCGTAAGGCGCTGCATTAAGTGTTTCTATCAACAAGATGCAAAAAGGACTTCGTAAAGAAGTCCTTTCATCTTTTTTTGAAACGTGCTTTCAGCATGTTCTTAATCCGATATAGTATTTTAATAATAACCCAGCCTATAAATGTACCTAGCGTATTCAAAAAGATATCATCAATATCAAATACTCGTTCGGTTAGCTTGTACTGTAAAATTTCAATGAGAAAACTTATTAAGAAGCCAGTCGTAAACACTTGGATAAAGCCATCAAACCACTTCATAAACAACGGAATAAACATTCCAAGCGGCGCAAACATCACAATATTTCCTAGTATATTTGTTAGAGTAAGCATTATATTACCGCTTTCCCACATCAGCCGGATCGTACTAAATAAATCCAAGTTCATTGCTTTTCCGTAAACATGTTCATTTTCTCGTATGAGAGTAGCATAAATGACCACTGCCGCATACGCAATAAAGAGAGTGAACATGACTTTTTTAATGATTGATCTGATGCTTGCATTCACTTCAACATCACCTTCTTTGACTCCCCAAACCATTTATTATTATCTATATGTACCTGTCCACTGCTTTCATTCGTAGTGAATGCATTTACATGCTTTTTTATCCTATCACATCAATAAATAAATACAATTCCTTTTATACAATTTTATTAAACTTGATTCTTTATGAATAAAAAATAAAAATTCTCATTATTTTATTCTACTTATTTCATTAATTTCTACATCTATAAATAATAAGAAGCAGCGAGATAACAATTCGCTGCTTCTTATTTAATCTGGAAAATAAGGATTCAAATGAATTAATACTTCCTGAATATTATCATGCTTTTTCATCAGTGTTGCCTTGATTTCTCGTCCCAAATCATGGCCTTCCTTAATTGTTTTAAAATGGTCAATTGAAATACGCACATCAACTAATATGTAATGGCCATGTTCTCTTGCTCGAACGCGATCAATACGCTTCACATCTTTGAATTCATAAATACTTTCTTCAAGTTCTTTCAGTAGCTCTTCATCAATATTGCCTTCCATTAAGATTTGAAAAGACTCTCCCATCATTTGTCTGGCAATGTTAAAAATTAAATAAGAAACAAAGATGCTTGCTATTTTATCTCCGTATAACAGCAGTTGAACATTCATTTTATCACCAATGATAGATAATAAAACACCTGTTGCAGCTGCAATAGAAGCAACAATATCTGCTTTATGATCAAATGCAATTGCCTCAATTGCCTTACTGTGGTGCTGCTTCGCTACGTTTAAAGAATAACGGTACAACAATACTTTTGCTATGTATGAAATAATAGCAATCCACATGGCTAAAATATTTGGAGGTTCAACCGGATGAAATAAACCAACGACTCCTTCAAATACAACATAAAATGATACAAGCAATAAAATAATTCCTACGATTCCTGAGACAATCACTTCTGCTTTTCCGTGCCCATATGGATGGTCATCATCTGCTGGCTTATTCGCTACTCGTATAACCAACAAGACAATAATAGAGGCAAATACGTCCGCTGCAGAGTGAATACCATCAGCAAATACGGCATCACTGTTTCCAATCCATCCTACTATTACTTTTCCTAGCGTAAGTGCAATATTGCTCCATACGCTAATCCATGCTACTTTTTTCGCAATGGATTCCCTTATACTATTATTCATTTGCACACCTCGACTTACTTCTTGAAAAATCAGCTTTTCTATCTTATCACTGCTCATTCAAGTGGGTCTAGAGCAATCTATTTTCGCTTAGCTATATATGTTTCAGCACCGCAAAATTACTGATAATCTACAACATACTCCTTGGTTTGTGAAATCTGATGTACTTTTTTATGAGCTCCTTAATCTCGGGATCTTGTACAACAGATAGAAAATAACCAAGAACACATACATACTGCGTATCACCTAAATATTGTGCCCATAAGTAACCTAACTCGGCTGCGTTCAACCGCTGATTTTGTTGATGTTTTTGCATTTCACTCTTTATCTTTTCGTTCATTCACTTATTTTCCTTTTGGATAAAGTCGTACTTTTACTATCTCCAAAGAAGCGTTGAATAAACCGCATAAAAAAGACCTAGATAATAAGTCTAGGCCTTTTAGGTTATGCATATTTCTGATCTTCTGTCTCTTTTCTAAAAAAGCTTTTCATCGCGTGAAAAACGTCTGATTTTTGTTTTAAAATAAAGTGTCTAAAGCTTTCATCTTGAATGTTTTTGTACGCGGACATTAAAGTAGAATGTCGATTGTACTGATTTACTTCTCCATACCCAAACATATTTGACACTTTCATTAATTCATTTACTAACTTTACACACCTTGCATTATCTGAAGTTAAATTATCACCATCTGAAAAATGAAACGGATAAATATTATAACGGCTCGGATCGTACTTTTGATTAATTAATTCAAGCGCTTTTCGGTAAGCAGATGAACAAATTGTTCCCCCACTTTCTCCTTTTGAGAAGAAGTCTTCTTCCGACACTACTTTTGCCTCTGTATGATGTGCAATAAATTCAATTTCGACTGTTTCATATTTCGTACGTAAAAAGCGTGTCATCCAAAAGAAAAAGCTTCGTGCCATATATTTTTCCCATATGCCCATCGAACCACTCGTATCCATCATAGCTAAAACGACTGCTTTAGATTCTGGCTTTATAACTTCATTCCACGTTTTAAATTTTAAATCCTCCGGATAAATAGGATGAAAAGCTGGCTTTCCTGTCATTGCATTTCGCTTATAAGCGCTCATCATAGTTCGTTTTTTATCAATATTCCCCATCAAGCCTGTACGTCGTATATCATTAAATTCAATGTGCTCTACAACAATTTGATCAGATTCTTTTCGCTGAAGATTAGGCAGTTCTAATTGAGCAAATAGAGCCTCTTGAAGCTCCATAAGGGATACTTCCGCTTCAAAGTAGTCTTCTCCAGCCTGGTCACCTGCTCCTTGGCCTTTTCCTGCTCCTTTTTGACCATCTCCAGCAGATCCGTCACGTGCTACTACATCCCCAACTTTACTGTCTCCATCACCTTGACCCACATGTTTGTTTTTATCATAATTGTACCGAATTCGATATTCATCCAATGATTTAATTGGAATTTTAACAACTTCTCTTCCATTGGACATCACGATATTTTCTTCTGTAATTAAATCCGGTAAATTATTTTTAATCGCTTCTTTAATTTTTTCTTGATGTCTTTTTTGATCATCGTGGCCTTTACGATGGAGGGACCAGTCTTCTTTTGAGACAGCAAAACTTTTATCTACTTCTTTTCCCACGCTATTCCCCTCCTTATTTTAAAAACAACTGCACGTTTTTGTTCGGCATGCATAAGCTATACCGAAGTTTCTGACAAATACCTTTAGTTCAAAGGTTGGTTACTCTATCCTATGCACAAGAATGATATACTTGCTAACTAATTCTTTCCCTATTAACTATTCATTTTATAGTGTCTAATGTCATTTATATGTTTATGACTTATCATATGATGGCTATGTGCAATCCGTACTACACATTAGCCTAATTATGCACGTTTTATCTTAAGAGATAAGAAAAACATGGCACGAATCGGAAGTGCCATGTTTTCTTGTTAATACTGAGTTATCGATTTAACAAACTTCCTACATAGCGCAGCAGTTCATTAGCAGATACTGAATTGTATCCATGCTCATCAATTAATCGAGCCACTACTTCATTAACTTTCTTCAGCTGCTGCTCATCTGGTGTTTTAGTGGACGTTGTAATTTTCACTACGTCTTTTAAATCCGCAAACAATTTTTTCTGAATCGCTTCACGTAAGCGCTCATGCGAATTATAATCAAATCGTTTTCCTTTACGTGCATAAGCAGAAATACGAATTAAGATTTCTTCGCGGAATGCTTTTTTCGCATTTTCTGAAATACCAATTTGCTCTTCAATGGAACGCATTAATTTATCGTCTGGATTTAACTCTTCTCCTGTTAGCGGATCGCGAAGCTTATTCTTGTTGCAATATGCTTCGACATTATCTAAATAATTATCCATCAATGTTTTAGCAGACTCTTCATACGAATAAACGAATGCTTTTTGCACTTCTTTTTTAGCAATTTCGTCATATTCTTTACGCGCCAGAGAAATATAATTTAAGTAACGCTCTCGGTCCTCAGCAGAAATAGACGCATGCTGTGCTAACCCTTCTTTCAATGAACGCAGTACATCTAATGCATTGATTGACTTAATATCTTTTCGAATGATAGTAGATGAAATGCGGTTAATGACATAGCGAGGATCGATACCGCTCATTCCTTCATCCGTATACTCTTTTTGTAACTCTTCTACGTCTGCATCGTTGTAGCCTTCTACAGATTGACCGTCGTATAGGCGCATTTTCTTTAATAAATCAATATCGCCTTTCTTAGGCTCTTTTAATCTCGTTAGCGTAGTAAAGATAGAAGCAATACGTAATGTATGAGGGGCAATATGAACATCTGATACGTCACTTTCACGAATCATTTTGTCATAAATTTTCTCCTCATCACTCACTTTTAAGTTATATGGAACAGGCATTACGATAATTCGTGAATGCAAAGCTTCATTTTTCTTATTGGAAATAAACGAGCGATACTCTGTTTCATTTGTATGCGCTACGATTAATTCATCTGCACTAATTAAAGCAAATCTTCCTGCTTTAAAATTTCCTTCTTGGGTTAAAGAGAGTAAATGCCATAAAAATTTCTCATCACATTTTAACATCTCTTGGAACTCCATCATCCCGCGATTTGCTTTATTAAGCTCTCCGTCAAAGCGGTAAGCACGCGGGTCTGACTCTGATCCATACTCTGCAATTGTTGAAAAGTCAATGCTTCCTGTTAGGTCAGCAATGTCTTGAGATTTCGGATCAGAAGGACTGAACGTTCCGATTCCAGTTCGTTTATCCTCTGAGAAGAAAATTCGTTCGATAATGACGTCTTCAATTCGGCCACCATACTCTTCCTCTAATCGCATTGTATTTAAAGGAGATAAGTTTCCTTCAATTCGGATACCATACTCTTCAAAGAAGTCTTTACGTAAATGATGTGGAATTAAATGTAGCGGATCTTCATGCATTGGGCATCCTTTAATAGCGTAAACAGCTCCTCGATCAGTAAGTGAATAAGCTTCAAGCCCTCTTTTTAACATGGTCACTAGCGTTGATTTACCACCACTTACTGGACCCATTAAAAGTAAAATACGTTTACGAACATCTAAACGCTTTGCAGCTGGATGAAAATATTCCTCCACCAACCGTTCTAGCGAATCTTCAAGTCCAAACATTTGTCCACTGAAAAATTTATAATGTCTTTTACCATTTACCTCTTCAATTCCTGCATCCTTTATCATGTTGTATACTCTAGAGTGTGCAGGCTGAGCAATTAAAGGCTCATCTTTAATCAGCTTTAGGTACTCTTCAAATGTCCCTTCCCACTTAAGACGATTCTCTTCTTCGCGGTATCTTTCAACTTTCTTTAATATATCCATTAAAGGACCTCCCCTACTAGTTATGGTGCTAGTGAACAAGATTAATACAATCTATGCAGCAAAATGTTTGAACATGCTTTTTAAATTGTAAAATTCAGAAATTTGTCCTTGCTGGGCATTCACAGTAAAGGATTTATTGGCTATAATAAAAGAGTAAGAAGGAACGGGCAAACTTTGTTAGAGAACTTACGTCTCTAAAAGATTTATTTTGTTATTATTACACATCATGAGATATGGAACGTCGGTTTTAAATGTAGTAGCTGTATAATCTTTTTAATTAGATTGAGGAGGAAAATCAATGCGCTTACTTTTAGTATTAGGAGTAACAATTGCTTTTTTAGCATCCATCTTCAGAGCTGGATACAATGATAAACCGGGAGTTAAAAAATAACCACTACATATCATCGTCGACATAAATAAAAAAAGCGAGGTTCAATAAAATTTGAACCTCGCTTTTTACTTAAGATAAACCAGCATAGTTTTGTTGACGCAGCGCTTCATAGATTAAAATAGCTGCTGTATTAGATAAATTTAAAGAACGAACATGTTCAGTCATCGGTAAACGAAGACATTTGTCCATGTTCTCTTGAATAATATGCTTTGGCAACCCCTTTGTTTCTCTTCCAAATACGAAGAAATGATCTTGCTCTAAGTCACTATAATCAAATGTTGTATGTGGCTGCTGACCAAATTTTGTGATGAAGTAGAAACCTGCTTCAGGATATTTTTCAAATACTTCTTCTAGCGAATCATGATACACCACATTTACAAATTCCCAGTAATCCAATCCAGCTCGCTTTAACATTTTATCATCTGTTGAAAAGCCTAACGGTCGAACTAAATGCAGCGTCGTACTTGTTGCTGCACATGTTCGCGCAATATTTCCTGTATTTGCTGGAATTTCTGGTTGAAATAAAACTACGTGTAGTCCCACAAATTTTCACCTCTGCTAACAAATCTATTCATCATTATACCACTAACTTGCTAAAACGAAAGTCTTACTGATCAACGATATGGAAAAAATCATACTTAATCTTTGGCGTGTAAGCCGTTGAATCTTCATAAGCCCAATATCTCATTCGACTATTATACGTATTCGCATTCACAAGAGGCATGCCGTGACCATCTTTTGCTACAACGATCGTCGTATGATTCCATCTTCCATCTCCTTCAAAATCGTAGCATATAACGTCTCCGGGGATGAGTTCACTTGCTGAAGATTTCCGCACAGCCCGCAACCCTGATTTGGAGTTACTTAAATAGCTATGCATGGAATGGGCAACTGCCCAGCTGTAGCTCCAGGCGTTTCCTCTCATCCACCACCCGGCTGCTTTTTTAGGGTATCCCCGCATCGGTGCCTTTCCTGCATGCAAACACTGTGAAATATAGTTGGTGCAGTTTACATCAAACTGCTTGTAACTTTGGTTAGGTTTATCCCAATATTTTTCTGCGTATTGAACAGCCGCAAGACGATCATAATAAGAGGCTCTTTCTTCTTCTTGCTCTACTTCTTCTACATCTATTTTGATCTCATCTTCAGAAAAATCCTTTACCAACAGCTCATCTTGAATAAGCGTATCTTTATAAAAAAGAGCCGAACGATCTTCAATTTCTTCTTCTATATAGAAAAAATCGTTTTGTTTTAGAAATGCCTGAATATGCACCTTGTATAATACCCTTGTTTCTTCTTGATCCTTAGAGACGGATTGAATAGAGCCTTTCATATTACATTTTAAAACGTCAATGTCTCTTTTTTTCACAAGAGACCGCTTTAGCTCACACTGCTGTTCGATGAATGGCTTAAAGTCTTCATGAAGCTCACCTTTTACATAGCTGTCCGCACGCGCTTTAATTAAAGTATATAATACATTCCTTTTTGTTAGCATAATGTCACCACTTTTCTAAGCGTTTATTATACGCTATGACTCATTAGCTAACTTTATCAATAAAAATACGGTTTAGATGTCTTGAAGCATCTCTATACCTTTTGATATTTCTTCAATTACTTCTTGATCCTTTTCTTTTTCTCTTAAGTTCATAAGTGTATCTAACGCTTCTTTATCGCCAATTTTGCCTAATGCCCATGCTGCTGTTCCTCGAATGACAGGACGAACATCACTTTTAATTAACTCAATTAAATCTGGAACAGCAGTTTGATCTTTAAAATGGGCCAGTGCAATAATCGCATTACGCTGAATGGGCTTTTTCCCTCTCCAAGACCCTGAAACATGTCCAAATTTTTCTTTGAACTCACGATTACTCATTGTTAAAAGCGGTTTTAATTTAGGCTTCGCAAGTTCTGGGTCAGGCTCCATCTCAGGGTGAAGATGAAAGTCTTTTCCTTTGTTTTCAGGACAAACAGTTTGACATGTATCACACCCATACAAACGATTCCCTAATTTACTTCGAAATTCTTCAGCTAAAAATCCTTTTGTTTGAGTTAAAAAGGCAATGCATCGCTGCGAATTCAGCTGACCGCCTGTTACAAGCGCACCGGTAGGACATGCATCCACGCACTTATTACAAGTGCCACAACCGTCTTCTATCGGTTTATCAGAAGGAAACGGGATATCTGTAATCATTTCTCCTAAATACACGTAGGAACCAAATTCAGGTGTAATAATGGCACAGTTCTTACCGCTCCAGCCAATACCAGCTCTTTCTGCTACAGCTCGGTCCGACAGCTCTCCTGTGTCTACCATTGACTGAAGGATAGCCGCAGGTACTTTTTCTTTTATAAATGTTTCAAGTTTTTGAAGCCTATCACGTAAAACCGTATGATAATCCTGTCCCCAAGAAGCTCGGCAAAAGATCCCTCGGCGATCTTCTTTTGTACTCTTTGGTGCATTCTTTAATTTAGAAGGATACGCAAGTGCAATTGAAATAATAGATCTAGCTTTTGGGACAACTAATGTAGGATCTACTCTCTTTTGAATATCAGGTTCTTCAAACCCTGAAGCATAACCTAACTCTTGTTGTGCTAACAATCGATTTTTCAACTCATCAAACATAGAAGCACTTGCAAATCCAATCTTATCGATTCCAATCTCTTTGCTATATGAAATAATTTCTTCCTTCAACTGATACGCATTCATAGTGAGCAATAGCCTCCTTTCTAAGAAATTCTATATATTCATGCATTGAGCTGTTTTCTCACTCAATGAAATGATAGGATGGTATCTATAAATGAACAAATACTAATTATAATAGAAAGGATCAAAAAAATGAACTTTACATTATCCCCAGCTATTAAACAGCTTTGCCCTTCTTTTAAAATGGGAATCATTCAGTATAAAAATATTGAAGTAGGCGATTCTCCTCAAATGCTAAAAGGACGTCTGCGTCTCTTTCAAGAATCCATTTATTTTGACCTTGAGTCCAAAAAAGTAACAGAATTCGAAGGTGTTAATGAGTGGAGAAAGCTTTTCAAAACATTTGGGACTGATCCAAGTAAATATCGTCCCTCTATAGAGGCTTTAATTCGACGAATAGGCAAACAAACATATTTGCCTTCTATCAATTCTGCTGTTGATATTAATAACTTTTTTTCATTGCAATATGAAGTCCCAATTGGAATTTATGATTCCACTAATTTAGAAGGATCCATTGAATTTACTATTGGTACAAAAGAAGAGTCTTATGAAGCTCTAAATGCACGTAACATTTCTTTAGAAAATAAAATTATTTCAAAAGATGCCCTAGGAGCTTTTGGAAGCCCTTATGTTGATTCTAACAGAGCGTACGTAACTGAAAAGACAACGCAAGCTGTACAGTTCATCTATTTAAAACCTTCACTCTCAGAAGAACAAGCTTATAAACTAACTAAATCCTTAAGTGACATGTTCACTCAAATTCACGGCGGTGAAGCAACATATCAAGTCATTAACTGATGTACATAAATGTAGCGTCTATCTTGAAGAGATAGACGCTACATTTATGTGAAACATAAAAAACGCAACATCTCAGCTTTGAAAGCGAGACACTGCGTTGTGATAACAATATGTATGGAGCGGGTGATGAGAATCGAACTCACGACATCAGCTTGGAAGGCTGAGGTTTTACCACTAAACTACACCCGCAAATATTATCAAAATTTGTCGACTAATAAGTAAAAATAAAAACAGGAAACTTCCTGTCAAGTAAAGCTAAAGTACCGATGGTCGGGGTCGAACCGACACTCCCGAAGGAACACGATTTTGAGTCGTGCGCGTCTGCCAATTCCGCCACATCGGCAAAATAAAAAAGGCAAGTTAAAATTACAAATGGTGCCGAGGGCCGGACTTGAACCGGCACGGTAGTCACCTACCGCAGGATTTTAAGTCCTGTGTGTCTGCCAATTCCACCACCCCGGCAGCTTGTAAATAAATGGAGGCGGCAACCGGATTTGAACCGGTGATAAAGGTTTTGCAGACCTCTGCCTTACCACTTGGCTATGCCGCCATTTATTCAAGACTAAATAACTCTATTAAGATTGGAGCGGAAGACGAGGTTCGAACTCGCGACCCCCACCTTGGCAAGGTGGTGTTCTACCACTGAACTACTTCCGCAAATATGGCTGGGCTAGCTGGATTCGAACCAACGCATGACGGAATCAAAATCCGTTGCCTTACCGCTTGGCGATAGCCCAATATTGGAATATGCATATCATTTATAGATGGGGCGGCTGATGGGAATCGAACCCACGAATGCCGGAACCACAATCCGGTGCGTTAACCACTTCGCCACAGCCGCCACGTATATATGCAATTTTATTTTTATAATTGGCAGGGGCAGTAGGAATCGAACCCACACTGACGGTTTTGGAGACCGTAGTTCTACCTTTAAACTATGCCCCTATAAATGGTGGAGGGGGGCAGATTCGAACTGCCGAACCCAAAGGAGCGGATTTACAGTCCGCCGCGTTTAGCCACTTCGCTACCCCTCCACAATAAATGTGGTGCCGGCAAGAGGACTTGAACCCCCAACCTACTGATTACAAGTCAGTTGCTCTACCAGTTGAGCTACACCGGCATTTTAAAAACAAGTGTTTTTAAAATGGTGGCTCGGGACGGAATCGAACCGCCGACACAAGGATTTTCAGTCCTTTGCTCTACCAACTGAGCTACCGAGCCTTATTAAATTTAAAATGGCGGTCCCGACGGGAATCGAACCCGCGATCTCCTGCGTGACAGGCAGGCATGTTAACCGCTACACCACGGGACCACTTGGTTGCGGGGACAGGATTTGAACCTGCGACCTTCGGGTTATGAGCCCGACGAGCTACCGAACTGCTCCACCCCGCGATGATAATATATGGTGGAGGATGACGGGATCGAACCGCCGACCCCCTGCTTGTAAGGCAGGTGCTCTCCCAGCTGAGCTAATCCTCCACTATTATGTAGATAAAAATAAATGGTGACCCGTACGGGATTCGAACCCGTGTTACCGCCGTGAAAGGGCGGTGTCTTAACCGCTTGACCAACGGGCCACTGTGATAATTAAATAAAAATGGCGGAGAGCAAGGGATTTGAACCCTTGAGACAGCGTTAACCGCCTACACGATTTCCAATCGTGCTCCTTCGGCCACTCGGACAGCTCTCCAAATGGCTCCACAGGTAGGACTCGAACCTACGACCGATCGGTTAACAGCCGATAGCTCTACCACTGAGCCTGGCAACGTCCTACTCTCACAGGGACAAAGTCCCAACTACCATTGGCGCTAAAGAGCTTAACTTCCGTGTTCGGTATGGGAACGGGTGTGACCTCTTCGCTATCACCACCAGACATGAGATTGTTCTCTCAAAACTAGGTAACAGTTGCTGAGTAAAGCATGTACGCTTTTAAAGTTTGGTTAAGTCCTCGATCGATTAGTATCAGTCAGCTACACGTGTCGCCACGCTTCCACCTCTGACCTATCAACCTGATCATCTTTCAGGGATCTTACTAGCTTGCGCTATGGGAAATCTCATCTTGAGGGGGGCTTCATGCTTAGATGCTTTCAGCACTTATCCCGTCCACACATAGCTACCCAGCGATGCCTTTGGCAAGACAACTGGTACACCAGCGGTGTGTCCATCCCGGTCCTCTCGTACTAAGGACAGCTCCTCTCAAATTTCCTACGCCCACGACGGATAGGGACCGAACTGTCTCACGACGTTCTGAACCCA
>NZ_JBKIKC010000007.1:125000-234021 GCF_046599315.1 Priestia megaterium
GCGATGGATTTCAGGTTCTATTTTTTTCACTTGGTTCCACACTGTCACTTCTGGGTGAAATCCATTTTCCAGTACAGACAGTCGTGCTAAATGATGAAGAGCATGAATGACATGATTAAATGCATCTAAATAATGATTAGATGTATAAAAGTCTTTTCCTTCTTTAAATCGGCGAATCAACTTAGCAAACTCGACCCCTATTCTCTTTGTCCGATCTTCTCTAGGGAAATCAATCAAGCGCTTCTTTAAGTTTTCCATATATTCATTTCGATCAAATAACACCTTGCCATTTAAGATCCAATCAATAATACGGCGGTTCGTCCCGTTCATAATCCATTCACTCATTTGCTGTTCAGAAGCCATATAAAGTGCTGCACGCTCATTTTCATATTCGTATTGTTTAATAAAAAGAGAAGTTTCTGTAGTTTTGGTCACAATAAATAAGATAGCATCCAAATTATCCGTCACTGGAGATTCTGATTTCTTTTTCTCAATCAGCAAAATACCTAGTGTGTCTTTATTGCTAGCTCTTTCTTGATATATTGGCCGTAAAACATCTTCCATTTTGAGCTCTCCTAACTGTAATAGACAAATATTTTTCGAAAAATTAAAGGCTATGGACTAAGATTTCTTTTTTTATTATATACGATGTATAGCGGATATCCCACTCAGAATTACAGAAATCATTTAGAAAGCTCAAAAATCAATGATAATTTTCCGAAGATTCAATTTTATCCACATTCACTGTCTAACTCTATGATATATTGGTAGCAGGGGGGATACTGATGGGGATAAAGTATTCAAATAAAATTAATAAGATTCGCACCTTTGCACTCAGCCTAATCTTTATTGGTTTCATTGTTATGTATGGGGGAATTTTCTTTCGTTCTTCAGTCTGGCTAATGACTGTTTTTATGCTTTTAGGGCTGCTATGCATTGTAGCCAGTACCGGCGTTTATTTCTGGATTGGCATGCTTTCTACGAAAGCGGTTCAAGTAACCTGCCCTACCTGTCAAAAACAAACAAAAATGTTAGGGCGCGTAGATATGTGTATGTATTGCAACGAACCGCTTACGCTTGACCGGTCTCTTGAAGGAAAAGAATTCGATGAAAAGTATAATAGAAAAAAACAAAAAGAAAGCTGATAGTATCACTACTATCAGCTTATTAGTGCGCTTTTTTAGCTGTACAATCGGGACACGTTCCGTAAATCTCCATACGGTGATGACTAATATCAAAGTCAGTAATATGAGCAGCTAGCTTTTCTACTTCATCTAAACCAGGATAATGAAAATCTACAATTTTTCCGCAGCTTTCGCAAATTACATGGTAATGCTCTGTTGTAACATAATCAAATCGGCTTGATGCATCACCGTACGTTAGTTCCTTTACAATACCTACTTCGCGAAATACTCTTAAATTATTGTAAACGGTTGCTACACTCATATTTGGAAACTTACCTTCCAGCGCTTTATAAATATCATCTGCTGTTGGATGTGTCATGGAATTGATTAAATACTCTAAAATAGCATGACGTTGTGGTGTAATACGAACGCCAGTACCTTTTAACGTTTCAAGGGCTTCTTGTAAATGATTTGACACGTCATGCACCCCTCTTCTGTAAGTATTATTACTTTATAATTCTTATAATTAGTCTACATGTTTTACCCACGTTTTGTCAACTTGATGCCTATTCCTATTTTATGCAATAAGTAATAATCATTCATATATTTTATGCAAAAAAAGAAGTGTGGAAATTAATCCACACTTTTAAATATATTAACATCTGAGGAGGTATGCCCTACACTGATATTGTATGTGCAAAGATTAAAACTGCTCTAGTTATCTGCCTGTTTTTATCCCATTTTCTCTTTAATAAATGTTAAAGCTTCTTCTACATGTCCTTTCACTCGAACCTTGCGATACTCTTTAACAAGCGTTCCTTCTTTATTAATAATAAAAGTGGAACGCTCAATACCCATATATTCTTTCCCAAAGTTTTTTTTCAGTTTCCATACTCCATACTCTTCAGCTACGCTGTGATCTTCGTCAGCCAAAAGTAAGAACGGAAGGCCGTGCTTATCAATAAACTTATGGTGTTTGTCGATAGGATCAGGGCTGACCCCTAAAATCACCGCATCCAACTGTTCAAAATTTTCATGTTGATCTCTGAAATCACAGGCTTCTGTTGTACAGCCTGGCGTCATATCTTTCGGATAAAAATACAGCACAACGTTTTTTTCTTTCATCGACGCCAGTGATACTTGCTCTCCATTTGTAGACATCAACACAAAATCCGGTGCTTTTTCTCCAACTACAGCTGTCATATTTATCGGCTCCTTTACGCTTTTCATTTTCTTTGAATAGCGTACCCAATATTAGATAGGATGACAAGTTTAAGTGCGGGTAACAGTTCGCATCACAAAGATCGCGGGCATAATATAGCCGATAAACGCTTCAAAAGTTGCAAATAATTTTCCAACTCCAACTGGATACATATCTCCATATCCTACTGAAAATAACGTCGCTGCGCTGAAATACATGCTGTTAAACAACGTGTAAAAATAATGACCTTCATGCTCAAACCCTCCGCTTAACACCGGAATACTTCCCATTTCACACACCGTATAAATAAGGCTAAATCCCAATAAAACTGTGATATATGAATAAAACAAGACAAAGAAATGACCAATTGAGAAAAAATGAAATTCTCCAAGCTCTTTTTCAAAGAGAAATTTCATACTACCAATTACAAACACAATGATGATGAGGATTAGAAAAATAACCATTATTCTACTCCTTTAATTTATACTCTATTAACACTATACGCACGTTCTTGTCCGTTCATTACTACTCTGAAGACACGAAAAAGAACAGACATTTAATTGCCTGCTCCTCTGTATTTTTTGACCCCTGTATTCCATAGAAAAATAGAGATTCCAAAAAAGACGATTCCCATCACTGGAGTTAAAAATGCATATCCGTACCATTCTGACCTTCCTAAGAAATAAGCAGCTGGATATACGCCTACAAATGCAAAAGGAAGAATCCATGTTAAAACATACCGGATAACATTATTATAAATATCTACAGGATACCTTCCGTAGTTTCCAATATTATAAATAGTAGGCATAATAGATGTTCTTGCATCCGACCAGAAGCCTATGCTTGCTAAAGCGATAAAAATTCCTGCGTATACAAGCGCTCCCCCTAAAATAAATAATAGAAAAATAAAGACATCATACCACTGGAAATGAAGATGTAAAGAAGACGCAGCGTAAGCCATTACTGCAATCCCTGTAATACCACCAAACAATGATTCTAGTTCCATCCGCTCCAAAATAACTTGAAATAAACTATGAATGGGCCGCGTTAAAATTCGGTCCATTTCTCCTTTAACGATGTACCGCTCATTGAAATCCCAAATGTTAAAGAAAGACGAAAAAATAGCAAAAGGGACTAAAAAGAAACCATAAATAAAGATAATTTCCTCTCGTGACCATCCGTGCAGCGACTGAGTATGTCCAAATACAACTAAAATGAAAATCAAGTTAACTGTTTGAAATAATAAGTCTGAAATGATTTCAACTACCATATCCGTACGATATTGAAGCCTTGTTTTCATATATTGACCAATGTACTGAAAGAAAATCGAAAAATAAAACATTCTCATAGACTATCCTCCTTGAATAACCATTTTTTTCTTCGCTATGTTCCACAAACATGCAATAGGAATAAATAGAAGTACTGACCAGACTGCCTGTGTGATAAGAGCATTCATTACTTCCTGCCCTTTAAATCCATTTGTGAAAATCATGCTCGGAATATAACTAATGGCCTGAAAAGGGAAATAGCTCATAATATGTTGCGCCCAGAAAGGATAGAAACTGATGGGCAGAAGAAGTCCTGAAAACAAATCAATGACCACTCGCTTCGCTCGAATGAGTCCATCATTATTAAAGAGAAAGAAAGTTGTAATACCCGTTAATAAATTAATTTGTGTATTAATAATGAAACTAAAAATTAAAGACAGTCCAAAATAAAGCCATGTTGCTGCATTTGCTGAAAACTGGACTGGAAATAAGAATGCGACAATGATCATGCCGGGCACTGAAAAGAATAGCAGCCGAAAAATCCCTTCTCCCAGTCCTTGCATCGTTTTCATACCAAGATAGCTGTATGGCTTAATTAACTCTACAGCCACTTTGCCATCTTTAATTTCCGTTGCCATTTCACGGTCAATATTATTAAAGTAAAAGGCTCTTGCCATCCATGAAACGGCTACATATGTTGTCATTTGAATAATGGATAATCCTTGAATATTCTCTTTTCCTCCATAAATAGCGGACCATAAAAAGTAGTAAGCACCAATATTAATCGCATAAATCAATATTCCACTGTAATAATTCGTCCGATACGCCAGCATCATTAAAAAGCGAATGCGTATCATCTCTATATATTTATCCATTCACAACACCTTCTTCATAGATGTTGCGAATAATTTCTTCTGTCGAAATTTCTTCAATGTTAATATCGCTGATTTCATGCTTTGCCACCACTTTAGCAATCAGCTGGGACATTAAGTCTCCTTTATTTTGAAGCTGCGCTGTCCACAAATATTTTTGATCACCTTCAATCCAGTTAACAGACATCCCTTGCGTCAATAGCTTCAACTGCTCTTTATTTGGAGCTGTGTCAAATTCAAACGTAATTTGTTTAAGGTCTCCCCAGTTTGAACGCAGCTTTTGCAGCGATCCGTCATAAATAATACTGCCTTCATCCAGCATTACAACGCGTTCACATAAAGCTTCAATATCGGCTAAATCATGTGTCGTAAGCAAAATCGTCGTATTATATTTTTCATTAATTTCTTTTAAAAATTGGCGGATTTTTAATTTAACTAGTACATCTAAACCGATCGTCGGTTCATCTAAAAATAGAAGCGGCGGATTATGAATAAGAGCAGCAGCCAGCTCGCAGCGCATTCTCTGACCTAGAGAAAGCTTTCGCACCGGCTTATCTAGCAGCGGCCCGATATCTAAAGTTTGAATAACGTGCTCCATGTGAGCGTTATAATCTTCATCTGACACTTTGTATACTTTTTTTAATAAGCGAAAAGATTCTTGTACGGCAATATCCCACCACAGCTGAGAGCGTTGACCAAAAACAACTCCAATCGTCTGGGCAAATTTTTCTCTTTCTTTATGAGGGTTCATTCCATTTACGGTAATTTCGCCTGACGTAGGAGTTAAGATTCCTGTCAGCATTTTGATTGTGGTCGATTTCCCCGCTCCATTTTCTCCTATATACCCTACCATTTCTCCTTGTTTTACGGTAAACGAAATGTCGTTCACCGCTTTCATCACTCTATAATTACGGGTAAATAAATCCCGGAATGCCCCTTTAAGGCCAGAGCGGCTAGAGTAGGCTTTAAATTCTTTCCGAAGTTGATTCACCTCAATAGCATTTTTCATTGTATTCCCTCCGTTACGTCGACGTATTAGTGGTTTTTTTTATTATTTCCGGCGTCTTTGCCAGCAACCCCTCAAAGAGGTGAGGAACTATTTTCTAGCAGTTAGCTCACAAATTTCTATCATACACGTTCTCGAATGTTTTTCAAGAAACAAATAAGTTTGATAGAATAAAGAAGTTGAATTTTTCATTAGGAGGCATAACATGCAATTTACAAAATCAGAACAATTACACGCTGAAGCGCTCGAACATATTGTAGGCGGCGTTAACAGCCCTTCACGTTCATATAAAGCCGTAGGAGGCGGAGCACCTGTTGCAATGGAAAAGGCAAACGGAGCTTATTTCTGGGACGTTGATGGAAATAAATACATTGACTATTTAGCAGCTTACGGTCCTATTATTACGGGACATGCTCATCCTCATATCACCAAAGCCATTACAAAGGCAGCTGAAACGGGTGTTCTTTACGGTACTCCAACTGCTCATGAAGTAACATTTGCTAAAATGCTCAAAGAAGCCATGCCGGCACTAGATAAAGTGCGTTTCGTCAACTCTGGAACAGAAGCAGTTATGACCACGATCCGTGTGGCACGTGCTTATACTGGACGCGATAAAATCATTAAATTTGCAGGTTGCTACCACGGCCATTCTGACCTTGTATTAGTGGCAGCTGGATCTGGTCCTTCTACACTCGGAACTCCTGACTCTGCCGGTGTACCAAAAAGTATCGCTAATGAAGTCATCACAGTTCCTTTTAACGATATCGAACCTTACAAGGAAGCATTAGAAAAATGGGGCGATCAGATTGCGGCTGTTTTAGTGGAACCAATCGTTGGAAACTTTGGAATTGTTGAGCCGGAACCTGGCTTTTTAGAACAAGTAAATGAATTAACTCACAAAGCTGGAGCACTTGTTATTTACGATGAAGTTATTACAGCGTTTCGCTTTATGTACGGTGGAGCTCAAGATTTACTTGGTGTAAAACCTGATCTCACTGCATTTGGAAAAATCATCGGCGGCGGTCTTCCAATCGGAGCCTATGGCGGTAAGAAAGAAATCATGGAAAAAGTGGCGCCACTTGGACCGGCTTATCAAGCAGGTACAATGGCAGGGAACCCAGCGTCTATTCTTTCTGGGATCGCTTGTCTTGAAGTACTAAAGCAAGAAGGTGTTTATGAACAGTTGGATAAGCTAGGTGCGATGCTTGAAGAAGGTATTTTAAAACACGCTCGTACATACAACATGCCTATTACCATCAATCGATTGAAAGGTGCTCTTACTCTCTACTTTACAACAGAAACGGTTAAAAACTATGAACAAGCAGAAAACACAGACGGCGAATTATTCGCACGCTTCTTTAAACTAATGCTTCACCAAGGCGTTAATTTAGCTCCTTCGAAGTATGAAGCATGGTTCCTTACTACTGCTCATACAGAACAAGATATTACCGACACATTAGAAGCAGTAGAAAAAGCATTTAAACAGTTAAGTGAAGAGCGTTAATTTTTACTCTAAAGCACTCGTTTTAAAATGAGTGCTTTTTGCCTTACCTTTGGGTTTCCTTATAGAACATTCCCACCTTTCATAACCATTTCTTACGCGTCATCTTCTTTTTGTTAGCATGTCGAAAAATCCCGAGAAATACCCTTATTTTTCTACTTGTTTTCTCTTGATATCCATTCTTAAACCTTGTATAGTATGTTATTGTTTATATTATTTCCAACAGGTTATGTAATAAAGAAGGATTGATTTTTGCAATTTATCATTTGTTTTGGGGAACATTCTTCATAACGAAAAAACTTTTTTACAGAAAGGAACTACGAACGCACATGAAACTTGGTGCCCGCATCTTAAAAACGGGAATTGCCATTACACTTTCATTGTTATTAGGTGAATTTCTAAGTTTACCATCTCCAATATTCGCGGCAATTGCGGCAGTTTTTGCAATTCAACCGTCTATTTACAGATCTTATTTAACGATATTGGAGCAAATACAGGCGAATGTGATTGGAGCTGCTTCTGCAGTTTGTTTTGGACTTATTTTTGGTACCCACCCCATCATTATTGGTTTTACCGCTGTTGTTGTCATCGCAGTCAACTTAAAATTACGTATTAATAATACAATTGGCCTTGCGCTTGTGACAGTAATTGCAATCATGGAAAATCCAGGAGATAATTTCGTTGAATATGCGCTTATACGCTTTGGTACAGTGTTGCTTGGTGTATTCTCAGCATTTATTGTCAATCTTATTTTTATTCCACCAAAGTATGAAACAAAACTGTATTATAAAATTGTAAGCACAACGGAAGAAATTATTAAATGGATTCGCATGAATCTTTATCACGCATCTGAGCACACATTGTTAAAAGAAGACATTGAAAAAATGAAAGACAATATGGCTAAGATGAATCAACTTTTCGATTTTTACAAAGAAGAAAGAACTTATTCAAAGAAAAAACGTTTTGTTAAGTCACGCAAGCTCGTTTTATTTCGTCAAATGATTACCGTAACAACGCGAGCGCTTACAACCTTGAAGCTGCTTCACCGAGTAGAAAACGATCTTCAAGTCATGCCTCAGCAATTTCAAGATTTAATCAAATCTGAAGCTGAGTGTCTGTTAATGTATCATGAGCAAGTATTGTTAAAATTCATTGGGAAATTACGCGTACAGCCAACTACTACTGTACCAAACGAAGCCTGCGTTGGAAAACGGGCTTTAATCGATAAATTTATGCAGTACAAAATATACGATAATGATGAAGAGAACAAAGTTATTTATCATATCTTCCCTTTAATTTCTGTCATCATTGAGTATAGTGAAGAATTAGAACATCTTGATAAGCTGATTGATACGTTCCAAAGCTATCATAAAGATGATAACTCATTTGATATTAATCATCAGCGACAAGAAGATTAAAAACACCACCTATTGTTAACAATAGGTGGTGTTTTTAAATGGTATCAAGCTGCTGAACCGTAAAAAGCTGATAGTAGTGGCCTTTTTTCTTAATTAACTCATCGTGAGAACCTCGCTCAACTATTCGTCCATTTTCTAAAAGTACAATTTCATCGACATGAGTAATTGTAGATAACCGATGGGCTACAATGAAGGTGGTCCTGTCTTTTGCCAGTTCCGCCAATGCTTCTTGAATATAGTGCTCGCTTTCCAAATCTAAAGCTGAAGTGGCTTCATCAAAAATAAGGATAGCAGGATTCTTTAAAAATACGCGCGAAATGGAAATACGCTGTTTTTGTCCTCCTGACAGCTTCATTCCTCGCTCTCCCACTTTTGTATCATACCCTTCGGGCAAATTCATGATAAAATCGTGAGCATTTGCAGCTTTTGCCGCAGCGATTACTTCTTCATCCGTCGCCCCTGGCTTTCCAAGCAGTATGTTGTTTTTAACCGTGTCACTAAACAACACCGTATCCTGCAGGACGATTCCAATTTTATCTCTCAGGCTGCGTACTTTATAGGTTTTGATATCGATGCTATCAATGAGAATTTTCCCTTCCGTCACATCGTAAAAGCGTGGAATTAAGCTGATAAGCGTGGATTTCCCTCCCCCGCTCATTCCAACAAACGCAACAGATTTTCCTTTTTCTACATCTAAATTAATATCATGAATAACAGGTTTTTCTTCTTTTTCATAAGCAAATGAAACATTCTCAAACTGAACCTTCCCGTGAAGCTCAGTGCATACTTTTGCATCTTTTTTATCTGTAATATCATATTCTTCATCGATGAACTCAAATACTCGGTCCATAGATGCAACAGACTGCGTGAGCGTAGTGGATGAATTGACCAAGCGGCGAAGCGGATTATACAAGCGATCAATGTAGGCAACAAATGCTACCATAGTTCCTACGCTAAGGCTTTCTGTAATAACTTGATAACCAGCAAATGTAATCACGATTAAAGGCGCCAAGTCCGTAATGGTATTCACTACTGCAAATGTCTTTGCATTCCAGTTCGTATGGTTAATTGCTTTTTGCAGAAAATTTGAATTTTGCTTATCAAATTGCTTCTGCTCATGAGGCTCAATGGCAAAGCTGCGGATAACCGAGATCCCTTGCACTCTTTCATGTAAGTGACCCTGCACTTCCGCTAAAGCCTGCGAGCGAACTCTTGTTAAATGGCGAAGACGACTGTAAAAATACTTTACAGAGAACGCATAAACCGGCAACAAAATAATCGATACCAGTGTTAAAGGCACATTCATCGTAAACATAATTACAATGGCTATTACAATTGTCATCATATCGAGCCAAACATTCATTAAGCCTGTAATCACAAAGTTTTTTGTTTGCTCCACATCATTAATGACTCGTGAAATCACTTCGCCCGCTCGAGTATTTGCATAATAACGTAAGCTAAGCTTTTGAATATGGCTAAACAACTGATCCCGAATATCATATAATACTCTGCTCGATACCCACTGAGCATAGTACTGTCTGTAATATTCTATGGGCGGTCTTAACACTAAAAATATAACAAACGAAATCCCCATAATCGTCACCATTTTATGAATTTTTTCTGAGGAAGACATGCCATGCCCATTTACGATATCATCTAAAACATATTTCAAAAGCAGCGGAATTAGTAAGGGAATAGCGAATTTAATAATACCAATTAATACAGTGCCGACAATTTGCCATTTGTATGGCTGTACAAATTTCATGTAGCGTCTTATACTTCCCATAAAATCTCCCCTTTCTATCTATGAGGGCAAGCTTTCTTAGTATATGTACATGCGTCGATTTTTTAGTGCTTTTATCTCTTTTAAAAGACGGTGAGCATAACGCCAAAAAGAACATTATATCAAACAGTCAACTTTAGACGGCCTAACATAATGTTCTGTCTAGATCATTCATTAAGAATGCCGATATGTTAAAAAACGCTCATACCAAATGTCAATGAAATCCGGGGCAAACGGGCCTTTTCGCTGTCGAATCCAACCTTTTAATTCCTCTACATGATTATGTAAAATACGGTCAATCACTTCTGGATAATTCATTTCTTTTCGATGCTTCTCATACTCATCTTCATCAAGAAGTGTATATGTCATGTCTGGATAGACTTTGATATCTAAATCATAATCAATATATTTGAGCGCTTCATTGTCATCATAAATGAACGGGGAACTGATATTACAGTAATAATAAATTCCGTCTTCACGAATCATGCCAATAACGTTAAACCACTGCTGAGCATGAAAATAACAAATTGCAGGCTCTCTTGTGACCCATGTTCGTCCATCTGATTCTGTAACGACCGTACGATCATTCCCTCCAATCACTAAGTTATTAGTTGCTTTTAATACAGTTGTCCGATCCCACACGCGATGAATATGTCCATTATGCTTGTAGCTGTGTATTTGAATTGTTTCTCCTTCCACTGGAATTCCCATCTCCAATACCTACTTTCATTTTAGCACTTAAAAGAATTCATATAACGTCTCCATTTGTCTTATGTTTATTATAACGGTTTCTCTCTCATTTTAACACAAATGTGCTAACCTTCTTGAATTCAAAAAAGTCACTTCCCCTGCTTTTCCTTTGCTTGACAGCCTTAAAAAAGAGAGGAAGTGACACATCAATGTTCATTAAGCAAGTGTAGAGCAAGCCCCTTCACTTTTATATGTACGAATAATGTCTTCTGTTTGTGCTTCAAACGTCAATTGAATCTCTTTTAATTTTAGCTTCATTTCACTAATTTCATCTTGCACAGAATGAAGCCTTGCCTCTTCATGAAGTTTTATTAGTTCACCTTCGATTTCCTGACAACGCTCAATCTCAGACTGCAAAAACAGAAGTTGATCCATAGTCTCTAATTGTTGAGTCACTAGCTGATCAAATTTTTTCATATGATAGCTCCTCCCTATTTGCTTTAACCATACACTAGGCACTTCTGTTAACATTCTGTTTAGATGATCCAGATTCCTTTGACGAGTTATGTAAAGTTTCAAGAAGTTTTGTCACACTTTGTTGCTTTTTAATATTAAAAAAGCGAACTTAACATCGCCGTATGAAAGACGTTAAGTTCGCTTTTGATATTAACCTTGGTATTTACCAGAGTTTTGGTTTTTCTTTGCTTCAGCTTGTGCGTTTTGTTGTCTCACTTCTTGAGCACTTGTTTCGCTAGCGAATTCAGTACCGAAGTTGTTTTTAGATGCTTGAGCATTTTGGTTTTTCACGTGTTGTACGCTTGTACCAGATGCTGTTTTGTTTGTTTGCTTTGCCATTGTAATCACCTCCACGAAAATTAATATGCCCGGGAGGTAAATAGGGTATGCAAACTTTTTCTCAGTATTTTAAGACGCAAGCACAAAACACATTTATCTTACATTAAAAGTGAACGTCCTCCGTCAATAATGAGCGTTTGACCGCAAATCATATTCGCTTGATCGGACACTAAGAACATAACCGCATCTACCATGTCTTTTGGCTCTACCATACGACCAGCTGGAGTATGCTTGCGCGCATCCTCTAAAAGCTCATCGCGATTTGGGAAGTGTTTTAATGCTTCTGTGTCCACAGCTCCTCCAGATACGGCGTTTACCACAATATTCTTTGGAGCTAGCTCTACTGCTAGATAACGTGTTAACGCTTCTACAGCAGCCTTTGACACACCTACTGTTGTATAATTTTCCAAATAACGGATAGAACCGAGCGAACTAATGGTAACAATCTTTCCTCCGCCTACTTTTTCCATACGTTTAGCCGCTTCTTGTGCGCAGAATAAATATCCTTTACTGTTAATATCCATTGTCCAATTCCAGTGAGTTTCTTCTAGTTCCATAATAGGACGTAAAACGCCTGATGCCGCATTACTTACAAATACGTCCAAGCGACCGAATACTTCATCAATTTGCTCAAACATTTCTTTAATTTTTTCTACTTTTCCTACATTTGCTTTGACAACTAATGCTTCTCTGCCTAATGCTTTAATTTCTTCCGCTACTTCCTGCGCGGCACTTTTGCTTCGTGCATAGTTCAATACAATATCGTATCCTTCTTTAGCAAGGCGCAAGGCAATTGCTTTTCCAATACCTCTGCTGCTTCCTGTAACTAGTGCTACCTTTTGTGACATGATGTCATCTCCCTTATGTATCGTATTATCTTTACATTGTACTGATTTTATCGCATAAGAAACAAGTAATATAGGGAAAATAGATAAAACTTGATGAAATGAACGAGGTGAATAAAATGTATGTAGGTAGAGATATGGCGGCTCTTTCAATGATTTCTAAGAGCGAGTGGAAAGACAGCGAGCTTGCTTTTTTCCATCACTCTTTACAGCAAATGACGCTGTATTTAAATGCTGAAGGGCAAAGTATTCATCAGCAAATTATTAAAGAAATTGAAGCACGCGGCGGGTTACAGCGACACGAAGCAGATTATACACACGGCACGCATGTATCATATGATTAAATAAAAGAAGCGCGGAGTTATCCACGCTTCTTTTATTTAACAAGTAAATATTCTTTTAAGATTTTTTGATGAGAAACAGGAAATGCATATTGTTCTAACTCTTTTTCAGAAACTACTTTCAAATTTTTTAATGCACTGATATCACTTACAAGCTCTGCTTCATATACTGTGATGTTCCAGATGATATGAGAAAACACGTGCTGAATCGTCGTAAACGGTGCATGGATTTTAACATCAGCCCCGTACTCATTTTGAATAAATGCCTGAAGCTGCTGATGATCTGGCGCTATACTAAGATCTACTTCTACATTTGGAAACTCCCATAGGTTAGCTAAAAGTCCTTTGCTTGGACGTTTATGAATCAGATAATTTCCTTCCCTGTCTTTAATCACCGCTGCAGCAAGCTGCAGCGCACGCGGCGCTTTTTTCTTTGATTTAACAGGAAGTTCGTTCTGTACTCCTTCTTCAAACGCGCGGCAATGTTCGCGAACTGGACATAACAAACAGGAAGGCGAAGTTGGTGTACAGACAATAGCACCAAGCTCCATCATGCCTTGGTTGAAATAGGAAGGATTGTCTTTTGAAATGATTTCATGCACGATGTCTTCAAACAGCTTTCTTGTTTTTGGTTTTGCAATATCGTCCCAAACGGATAAAATGCGCGATAGCACACGCATGACATTTCCATCTACAGCAGGCTGGGGCACTCCGTATGCAATACTCAAAATCGCTCCTGTTGTATAGGGACCTACTCCTTTTAGTTTAGAGATTTCTGCTGGCGTATTTGGAACTTCTCCCCCGTATTGTTCATGAACTTCTCGAACAGCAGTTTGCAAATTACGAGCACGGGAATAATAGCCTAGCCCTTCCCACGCTTTTAACACATCATCTTCATTTGCATAAGCTAAGTCTTTTATAGTGGGAAATTTGCTAATAAAATTATTAAAATACGGAATGACCGTATCTACTCTCGTTTGCTGAAGCATAATTTCAGATACCCACACTTTATAAGGATCCTGATCCTGACGCCACGGTAAAATGCGCTGTTCCTGCTCAAACCAAGAGATTAGGTCATCTTGAAATGCTTGAATATCAAAATTTTGTACAATATCTTTACTTTGTTTCACGTCATAGCCTCCGAGGTATTAACTATACATATACAATGTGTTGCTTTTTGAATCTTAGTAACTTTATGATAACCTTATAACAACTACAAATATGAATAGTAAAATGAATTGTTCAAATAATGAATAAAAACAGCAAATTTGCTGCGTTAGTAATAAAGCGAGATTTTTTTTGCCCTAAATCAAGCTTCCGTGCTGAATTAGGATAATCTAAGATCGTCATCTTACAAAGGAGGAGTTCGCTCTGGATACTGGTACACACATTGCAATGGGAATCGCTCTAGGCGGCCTTGCAACATTAGACCCCACTGTATCTGCGAATACAGCCACATTGGATGCTGTAATGATTGGCGTCATGGCCGGGTCATTAGCACCTGATTTAGACACTGTTTTAAAGCTGCGAAACAATGCACAGTATATCCGCAATCACCGTGGAATTACACATTCTATTCCAGCTGTTATTTTATGGCCTTTGCTTATCGTGCTTATTCTTTCGCTTCTGCTGCCAGGAGCTAACTTGCTGCACCTATGGATGTGGACCTTTGCAGGCGTCATTATTCATGTTTTTGTGGATATCTTTAACGCTTATGGTACGCAAGCATTACGGCCTTTCACAAATAAATGGATTGCGCTTGGCGTAATCAACACGTTTGATTACGTGATTTTCTCAGCTCACGTACTTGCAATTCTCATTTGGTTTGTTGGAGCAGAGCCGGGACCCACATTCATTACGCTGTATGTGTTATTGGCGTTTTATTATGGCCTGCGGTTTTATATGCGCCACCAGATCGCCAAGAAGCTTCGAAAACAGTTTCCTGATGTAATCAAGCTCAATATCTCTCCTACGATGCGTTTCACCCACTGGCATTTAGCTGTGACAACCGAAAAGTATTTTCATGTAGGAAGAGCAATTGGAGAAGACATTTTTATTTATGATACGTTTGATAAAGTTCCCATCCCCGAATCAGCCGTAATTGAAGTAGCGAAAAAAGATGAAAATTTATCTGCTTTTCTTTCATTTTCACCTATTTATAGATGGGAACTGGACGAATATAACGACCATATTGAAGTGCGCTTTATTGATTTACGCTACCGCAGCAAGGACTACTATCCATTTGTAGCCGTAGTCCAGCTTGATTACGATTTAAATATTATTTGTTCGTACACAGGTTGGATTTTCAGTGAGAAAAAATTGCGTAAAAAGCTTGATTACCTCCCGCACTAATCATAACAAGAACCAATATGAAACCCAAAAACGAACCGTCTTGAGAAGACGGTTCGTTTTTATTTAATGTTTTAAATAGTCATCGTTATTTAATAAATGCTGATATTTAGGGTTTTTAACCGCGATTTCATGAAGTTTGTCACCGTAACTGTTGATATACATCGTAACAACCTTTTCCGTCGCTTCTTTACCTTTATAATCATATCCAGCTTTTGCGTAAGATGACTCAAAATCTTCCCAGAAAAGTTCAACCCACGTACGTGCTTGAGCATATGAGAGTGAACTGTTTTTATTTAATAGCTGATTCGTTAATCTTTCAAATATATCGTTCATAAGAACACCTCGATTACCAAAATTCTTTATGAGTATGTTTGCACTTTTAACTTACACTATAAATGCGGAGTTATTCACTCCCTCATGTACTATATCATAACCGCAACGCTTTCTGTTGTAAAAGGAGAGGTATCGATGCGCAATAAAGCAAAAGATTTTCCAAACCAACATGGTAATAAGTTTGAAGGCGAACCTCGAGCAAAAGCTGAATACGCTTCAAAACGTGCAAATGGAACAATCAATACGCATCCTCAAGAACGTATGCATGCTTCTAATGAGCGCGAAGAATAACAGCTTGCTCGGCTCATTTGTTTAAAAATAGAGTGAATATAGAAATCAAACAAGCAGCACTACTTTGTGCTGCTTGTTCGTTCCGTTATTTTTTCAACATGGAAATAGGTAATGCCTCTTCGTTTTGGGGTGCACCAAGTCTAAACCCCCATGCAAAAACCCCGTTCATATAATCAATTTTAAAATATGAACCTGGATCCCCTTGAATTTCATATACTTCCCCTGCTTTAAACGTTTCGGGATCCAATAAATAAGATCTAGCCATTGTTACTTTTCTTTCTAATACTGCATATTCATTGATCATGCCAAGCTGTTCAGCTTTTCGTGCTTTTTCTTGAAGAGACCCAATCTCTTGTTGAAGTTCATACGTCGTCATATCGCTGTAACGTTTTTCAGACATGCTGCTTTCCCCCTTGTTTGCTTTCTTTTTATTATAACAAAAGGTATAACTAAAGGGAGACTATGAAAAGGGAGTTTTGGGAATGAAAACGGTACTAATCACGGGCGGTGCAACGGGTCTTGGAAAAGAACTCGCAAAACTTTACGCAAAAGACTACAACGTCATCCTAGCTGGACGCAATCCACATAAATTAAAAGAGACGCAACATGAGCTAGGAGACAACGTATATACGATGCCTGTAGATATTACAAAATATGAGGAAGTAGGAAAATCCGTAGAAAAACTGCTGATTCAGCATTCAGTAGATATCCTTATCAACAATGCAGGAATTGGACATTTCGGCCCCTTAGCGGATTATACAAAACAAGCAATCGATGAAGTCATCGATACAAATGTAAAAGGAACTATTTTTTTAACGCAAGCGCTTATGCCTCATCTTTTGACGAGACCTGAACCTAAAATTATGAATATTATTTCATCTGCAGGACTTCGCGGGAAAGCTAATGAAAGCGTCTATGTGGCAAGCAAATTTGGAGTAAGAGGATTTACAGAAAGTTTAAAAGTGGAGTATCAAGATACCAACCTTCATGTGATTGCAGCTTATATGGGCGGCATGAATACTCCTTTTTGGGACCACAACAACCATATTAAAGATAAAAGCCGATTGCGCTCAGCTTTAGAAATTGCTGAGGTTATTTATAAACAGCAAAACGACTCGGAAGATATTTTGTTTTAAAGAAAGAACCGTCCGTTTCCACGGACGGTTTATTCCTCTTCAATAGAAGCTAAGAATGATTCAATTTGATCAATAGAGAACCCTTTTCTATAAAGAGCCTGCTTCATCTTTTGCTGATACTCCCAGCCTTCATATTTTGAAAAACGACGATGAGCTTTCATGCCTTGATATTGCAGAGCTTCCCACACCTCATCGCTTTCTTTTTCTGTATCCGTGCGCTGAAATGCTTCTTGAATAATAGAAAAAGAATAGCCCTTTACTGCTAATACTTGTTCCATTTTTTGTTTCATCATCACTTGAGATAATTTTTTGTATTTCCCTTTTAACTTTTCAATTAATTTCACAGCAGTTTGAATTTGCTGTTCTTCAGGGTATTCACATAAACTAAGGGTAATAATGGAATCAGGAATCCCTTTTTCTTTTAATTCTCTTTGAATCACATTTGGTCCTTTTGGTGTCGTGTTCATTTGAGTTAACACAAATGCTTTCGCAAACTCTTCATCATTTAAATAACGGTGGCTGACTAATTTCTGAATAACTTGTTGAATAATAGTAGAGTTAACTTCTTTTTTCCTTAAATAATCATGTACCTCTTTTTCAGAACGCATTCGATAAGATAAGTAAGTAATCGCTAAATTATAAGCTTTTTTCTCATCATCTGCATATTGAATTTCCGTTAATTCAAATTCATCAAGCTCACGACCTTTTTTTAAGCCGTATTTGATGAGGACATTTTCGTCAACACCAAAGCCAAACTCTTCACCTTTACCGTAATCTAAATACACATTATAACGTTCACCGCTATTTTTTTGCGTTGTAATCTTTGTGACAACAGGCATTCACCTTCACCTCATATTTCTTATTAAATTGATGGCTGAAGAACCGCTAAGCGCATCATACACATTTTTATTTATCTCAATAAAGGAGGAAATTCGTATGAAAATTGTTATTGCTGGAGGAACTGGGTTCGTAGGTAAAGCTTTAACAAAACATTTTTTAACACAAAAACATTATGTATATATTTTAACACGCAATGCAGATAAAGCTGCAAGAGATCCGAAGCTTAAATATGTAGAATGGATGCAAGAAAACAGTCAACCTGAAGAGCAAGTAGAAGGAGCAGATGTTTTCATCAATTTAGCTGGCGTTTCACTTAACAGCGGTCGCTGGACGGACAAGCGCAAAAAAGCCATTGTGGAAAGTCGCCTTTCTTCTACTCAAGAAATCCTTCGCATTATGGCTGTCATACCCGAAAAACCGTCGCTTTATGTAAATGCAAGCGCAGTTGGTTATTATGGAACATCGACCAAAGAAACGTTCACAGAAGCTTCCCCTTCCATCGGCACGGACTTTTTAGCTGACACGGTAAAAAAGTGGGAAAATGAAGCGCTAAAAGCTATGGAGCTCAATATCCGTACCGTTTTAACAAGGTTCGGCGTTATATTAGGCAAAGATGGTGGCGCACTTCCTTCTACTGCCCTTCCTTATAAATTATTTGCAGGTGGGACAGTCGGCTCCGGAGAACAATGGATGTCTTGGGTGCACCTTCAAGACGTCTTGAAGATTATTGATTATTGTATTCATACCGAACAAATAGAAGGGCCTGTTAATGTAACTGCCCCAAATCCCGTTCAAATGAAAGAGTTTGGAAAGACGATTGGAAAAGTATTGAATCGCCCTCACTGGATGCCCGTACCTAGCTTTGGCCTTCAGCTGCTGATGGGAGAAATGAGCATGATTATTTTGAAAGGACAGCGCGTTTTACCTGAAAAATTGATTCAACAGAATTACATTTTTACATATACTGTATTAGAAGATGCATTGCGAGATTTGCTCTAGTTATTATTTTTTATTCCCCTAAAACAGGTTACTAAGCTGCCGATAGATAGGAGAATCCTTTATGAAAACCATTCTCTTGAAAAATGCAACGCTCTATCCTATTACGTCAAAACCTATTTATAATAGTGATGTGCTCATTCAAGATGGAAAAATTGTTTTAATTGGACCAAACTTGCAGCCCCCTCTTCAAGTAGAAGTTATTGACTGCAAACAGCGTTATTTATTCCCTGGGTTTATTGATGTTCATACACATCTAGGATTATATGATGAAGGAACCGGCTGGGCCGGAAATGATGCTAATGAAACAATCGAACCTATGACTCCCCATATCCGAGCTTTTGACAGTGTACATCCTTTAGATCCTGGGTTTAAAGATGCCATTGAAGCGGGTATTACGTCTGTACACATTATGCCGGGAAGTGCAAATGTGATTGGAGGTACAACATCCGTTATTAAAACAGCCGGAACAAGTATTTCTCAAATGTTAATTCAAGAAACAGCTGGACTCAAGATTGCTCTAGGAGAAAATCCAAAACGAATTCACAGCCATGGCAATAAAGAATCCATTACACGAATGGGTATTATGGGCATGCTGAGAGAAGCCTTTTATCACGCAAAAAGCAACGACAATAAAAATGATTTACGAATCAAACCGCTCATTCAAGCACTGAATAGAGAGATTCCAGTTCGAATTCATGCTCACCGAGCCGATGATATTCTATCAGCTCTTCGCTTAGCAGATGAATTTACTTTAGACGTTCGTATTGAACACTGTACAGAAGGTCATTTGATTGCCAAAGAGCTGGGTGGCAGAAATTTAAAAGTGAGCGTGGGACCAACTTTAACACGCCGCTCAAAGGTTGAGTTGAAGAATAAAACATGGAAAACCTATCAAGCTCTCTGCAATGAAGGAGTGGAAGTTTCCATTACAACAGACCATCCTTATACGCCCATTCAGTATTTAAATATTTGTGCATCCATTGCCGTACGTGAAGGACTCGAAGAGCAAAAAGCATTGGAAGGCATCACGATTGCTGCTGCCCGGAATCTCCGTCTCGATCAACGAATCGGCAGTATTGAAGCAGGAAAAGATGCTGATTTAGTGCTATGGAGCCATCATCCCTTTCACTACTTAGCAAAGCCTATTTTTACCATGATAAATGGTAAAATATTATTTAAAAAAAATTAACATTTTACCTATTTTCTTTTTTTATTTTTTTTAGTATGATACGTTTAGAAGCATGTGAATTTCACAAAAGCATAAACATCACACGTTGACTTTTTATGTTTGTTGACTTGTAATGGGAAGGCAAATGGTGCGCCACCAGGTAACTGGTTCTAGTGGGTTCGATTCCCACCCCGAAATTTTTTTAATTATTAAAAAATTTCGAGGGTGGGGACTTGATTGGAGTCTGTATATACCCTCGATCAGGAGGGAAAAGTTATGTTAAAAAAACGTGACCTAAATGACTGTCAATCTCTATACGAACTCATGGTACATCCTGATGTCTTCCCTTTTGTTCGTCATAAAGCCCATTCCTATGAAGAATTTTTATTTGTGACTAAACAAACGATGGAAGCAGAAGAACATGGAGAAATTATTTCTCGCACAATTCTAGACGAATGGGGTAATCCTATCGGCACCATTAATTTATTTGATGTACAGGACCAAGCTGGTTTTTTAGGCACTTGGCTTGGCAAACCGTTTCATGGAAAAGGTTATAATCAAATTGCAAAAGAAGCGTTCTTTAATGAACTATTCTTTGAGTTAAATATAGAGCGAATTTTTATGCGAATTCGTAAAATCAATATTAGGTCTATTAAGGCTGCAGAAAAACTGCCTTATGCAGTACTTGCGAATGAAACACACAAAGCTTTATACGATGAAATTAATCAACATGAAGTCGTATATGATTTATACGAAATTCCAAAAGACTTATATACATTATACTATTTGCGTCACGAACAAGACGTTCAAGAAGATCATCAGCTTAAAGAAGCGTAAGAGCCTCTCCGTTACACGGAGAGCTTTTTTTATGATTAAAAACGAAAGATTCTGGAAAAAATAAGTAGTATGATCGAAAAACGTGAATGGGAGGTTTTTTTATGTCTGAAAAGAAACGAAAAGAAAACGCAAAAAATACGTTAAGTAGCGCTCAAGAAATCTATTACGGCCGCGAGTTTAAAAAAGCAGACCGTGCAGGCGGCTACACGAAAAAATAAGTGAGGCAAAACATCTCTATCCAACGCTTGATCATACCAACGTCCTTTCTATACACTGTGTATCGGAAGGACGTTTTATATTATGTAAAAATAATAATACGGAGATTTTATGACTACGCTTTAAGTTTTTTTTATACTCTAACATATCCACACACTTTACCCACAATTATGTGGATAATGTGAATAACTTTATTAAAAATGTGTATTAGCGCTTTCATAACTTGAAATGACAGTGGGTAATTTTTATGTAAATTTTCTGAAAAAATGTGAATAGTGTGGATAAAATTGTGAATATCCTATATAATTCAGCAGTTAACTTCTTGTTAACCTGTGGATATCTCCTTTATCATTATCGTTTGATTTAGTAGTATGAAAGCTTTTGATATATTATAAGTATAATAATAAAAAGTAGGGAAAGTTCCCCTACTTTTTTATGATTGGAAACAATATATCCACACTTGTTCCTTTATCTAGCTGACTAGAAAACGTCATTTGCGCATGGTGGGCTTTAATAATCCGATAGCTGACCATCAGCCCTAAGCCTGTACCTTTTTCTTTTGTACTATAAAAAGGCTCTCCTATCTTCGCTAACCGTTCAGGCGGAATGCCTTGTCCTTCATCAGCAAGCTGCAGCCAAAGGTGGTTTTCTTTTGCTTTAATAGTAATATTAATAACTCCTCCTTCTGGCATTGCCTCAATAGAATTTTTAATAATGTTAATAAATACTTGTTTTAACTGATTTTTATCTCCGTACACGTGAGGTAAGTGGTCGTCTCTTTTAAATATAAAAGCCACCTTTTTTTCCACTGCTTCAGGTTCAAGAAGTGAGCACACTTCTTGAACAAGCGTTTGCATATGCAAAGGTTCAACCTTCATTACCTGAGGTTTTCCTAACATCAAAAATTCTTCTACAATTCCATTCATTCGTTCTAATTCCGTTTCCATGATATCTATATACAAAGCATCTTTAGGATTTTGTTCTTTTAATAAGTGAACAAAACCTTTTAAAGAGGTTAAAGGATTTTTGATTTCATGAGCAACTCCAGCTGAAAGTTCTCCTATCACGGCAAGCTTCTCAGAGGTTCTAAGCTTCTCTTCTGCTTTTTTACGCTCCGTAATATCCGTCGAAACGCACAGCATTTGAATCACTTCCTTCTTTTCATTCACAATAGGAAGTTTTGCTGTTTCCACCCAGCGTCGGTCCCCTTTCGAATCTTTAAACTGTTCTTCTAATACCATCCCTTTTTGCGTACAGTTTGAAAACGCCCCTTTATATAAAAGATCTGATTGAAGGTTGAATTGGTATTGATCAATTGATTGTCCAATCAAATCATCGGATTTTTCACCTAGCAGCATCGCAAAAGATTCGTTAACGAGAATGAACTCCCTTTTTTGATTGATGGCATAAATATAGCTTGGATTAATGTCAATGACTTGTCTTAAAAACGTTTTTTGTTCCTGCAGCTGATTTTCTTTTTGCTGTAAACGTGCTTTAGAATGACGTATATAGCTGATCATTTCATTAAACTGTTTAGATAAAGTACCGATTTCACCACGTTCAATTTCTCGTTCTGGAATTTTTTGATTAAAATTCCCGCGCGCTACTTGTCCCGCCAATTCATATAGTTTACGAATAGGGTTCACAATTTGCCTTGCATATAGCGCAGTAAAAAAAGACAGCAGCAAAATCGTAATACCTGAAACGGTCCAAAGCGTTTTTTCAAACATTTCATAAGGCCTGTAAATTTCTTCAACGGGTAATTCAGCAACGATTCCCCAATCCAGCACAGGAATATATTCAAATGAAGCAAAGAAATACTTACCTTCGGTATTCACAACGCGCCGATATCCTGATTTATGATTCATCGTTTCCTGGACAATTTCATTTTTCCTAGCATTTTCGCCGATTCTCTGTTTCTCTGGGTGAGAAATAATTCTACCGTTGCGATCTACAATAAATGTATAACCGTTCTCTCCTATATCGAACGTTTGAAAGATTGATTGAAAGCTTTTATTTTCTTCAATTCGCAGCGCTAAATTTATAACTTTTTTTACATTTTGCTGCTCATCCAAAATAGGGATCGCCATCACCACAATGTAATGCTTTGTATCTGCTGAAACGACATCGCTTAAATATATTTTTTTGGTTCGAAGCGCCTCTTGAAAATATTTTCTTTTTCTTAAATTCACATGTTTCATACTCTTTAAATCATCCGGGTAATAATGGTCAACATACCCTTTTACATTAAAAATGGTTCCACTATCGATATACGGTGAAATATTAACTATTTTCTGCAGTTCTTTGTCTATCTCTTGTTGATCATCTGATAAAAAAATAGGATCTTGCTGTACCTCGTTGCCTAGGTTCCAAATATCTTTAATGACGACGTTAATTTGCTCTTTCATTCTCTGGACGGTCTTATCCGTTACCTGTCGATATTGATCTTGAGAAATATTAGGCAGCATCACTCTTGAAACAATAAACATTAGCATCAGTACGGTACAAATAAGAAGTACATTAATCGTGAAGATTTTCCAAAACGTATGAGATTTAAACCATTTCATGTTTGTTCACCTTAATCTAATGAAGTCTACCTCCATTGTACTGCAAAATGAAAGCTTTTCCATATAAATGACAGAATTCCACCTTTAGACACAGAAGAAAAGCATTTTGTTCTACATTACTATCAGAAAAATATGAGCTTTATCACTGTGTTCTCCGTTAGAACAAATTTTTAGTTTTCTTATATAAACTTTGCTTTCTGCGTTTTATTCATACAGTAGAAATCAACCATCTCTCCTCCACTAAAAAGACCCCATCATGGCGTGATGAGGTCACAAGTTTATTATTTTCTTTATTAAAAAACAGATTTATTCACTGCTGATTTTCTTGCCTTTAAAGGTTTATTTTCTTTTTCTTCTAGTTCCGTAAAAAATAAATAAGAAAATAAACCAAACAGGAGTCAATAATAAGGCCGGACGCGTCGCATCAGAAAACAGCATGATAACAAGAATCACAGCAAACAACGCTAGCACAGCATAGTTTATAAATGGTGTTAATGGTGCTTTAAATGTTGATGTTGCATGCAGCTGCGGACGCATTTTCTTATATCTTAGATGGCAGATAAGAATGATACTCCACACCCAAATAAAACAAATAGCACTAATAGTTGTTACAATGCCAAAAGCTTGGTCTGGTATAAGTTTGCTTAACAGAGCTCCCGCTGAGATGACTAGCGTAGATACAAACAATCCGTTGCTTGGTACATGATTTTTGTTCAGTTTTGCAAACTTAGATGGCCCTTGGTCATTTTTACTTAAATTATATAAGATACGGCTCGTTGAAAACATCCCGCTATTACAAGCGGAAGCAGCTGAAGTTAATACAACAAAATTAATAATTCCAGCAGCAAGCGGAATCCCTACTAAACTAAAGGTTTTAACAAACGGGCTTTCCGCCGCATTTAATTCCATCCACGGGTTAATGAATAAGAGAACGACCAGCGCTCCAACATAGAAAAATAAGATTCGAAGCGGAATTTTATTAATGGCCGATGGAATATTTTTTTCTGGATTCGACGTTTCTGCTGCCGATACCCCTACTAATTCAACACCGACATATGCAAAGATAACCATTTGGAATGATAGTAGGAAACCTGAAACTCCATTTGGAAACAGTCCTCCATGATTCCAAAGATTTTGAACTGTAACGGATCCCGCATCTGTTTTAAATCCCATTATCAGCAAAATAACGCCAATAACAATTAACGCAAGAATCGTAATAACCTTTATTAAAGCAAACCAAAACTCTAATTCTCCAAATAACTTTACGGTTAACAAATTAAGCCCCAATAAAATAATTACACAAATAAGTGCAGGAATCCACTGAGGGATGTTGAACCAATATTTGACGTATACACCAACGGCAATCACATCAGCCATAGCTGTCATGATCCAACAAAACCAGTAGGTCCATCCCGTTACAAATGAAGCCCACGGTCCAAGATACTCTTCAGCAATATCTGTTAACGATTGATAACCTGCTTTAGACAGCAGTAGTTCTCCTAGCGCTCTCATCACAAAGAAAAGCGCAATACCAACAATTAAATAAGCAAAGATGATAGAGGGACCTGCAAGCTGTATTGCTTTACCAGAACCTAAAAATAATCCCGTACCAATGGTTCCCCCAATCGCGATTAGCTGAACATGACGATTAGATAAATCCCTCTTTAATTCTCGTTGTTCCAACCCTAACTCCTCCTAACAATAAAACCTGTGATACGATTGTGCGGACTACAAATAAAGTCCAATAAAAAAAGAGATTGGATGCGCTCCAATCTCATGGTCATAAGAATAACAAATATTATTTCATATGCTAACAATTATTAACATGCCAAATAAATATCCGGTACTCTTCTGTCCTTTTGCCTGAGATTGTGAACCCTTCGGCGTCGCGAAACTCTCGCGATCTCTCCAGAAGCTGCTCCTGCTATAGTGTGATCCATAGCAATCATAGCTTTCTACGTATTAAATTTTTCGATCAATATAATGACTGTCGAATAGTTGTTTATTCTAATACCAGTCGCATGCTTTGTCAACAGAAAAAATCACATTCATGTATTTTCCTTTTCAAAAGAAGGGAATAGAATGTATTCAATCATAAAAACCTTATTCCTTTACTTGTGATAAGGCTCATCCTATCACAAGTAAAAAAAAGAGCAGAATCAAACCTGCCCTTTACTATCTCCATTTATTTCTTCAACGTTAAACTCACCACATTCTCCACATGCGCCGTATTAGACACTATTTATTTGAGTCTGTATCTCATAACATGTAGTTGATTTTCTAACATTATAAATGAGAGATTAATTGTTAATTTAATAGAAGATCTCCATGTGTTTGTATCCCATAGTAACTAATTTGTGGTCATTTACGTGGTCAGTGGTCAATTTTTATTGGCCACTTTTTATTAACTTTTTTATCCATGGTACCTGCATTACTAAATTATTTTCGCTAATATATTACTTTTGAGTTTTTGTAAACTTTTCTAGAGGGGGTGTAAACATAAAAACGTTTCAGATATACTGTATAGGGTTAAAGTAATAAAAAAAGGTGAGAACAGTATGACAACTAGAAAAGATGTTAAACAAGATCTCCCAAAAGAGTGGGAGGAATTAGTGATTCTAGCCATGGAATCTAATGTAACCAAAGAAGAATTTAAAGAGTTTATTGAAAAAAAATCTTCCGAAAAATAGAAAATTGTAGGTAATTAAAAAATCATTAGAATGAGCTTTTTATTGATTTTTAATTACCTATAGCACGTTTTTACTGCTATTTATTATTCTTTAAGAATTCCCTGACCTGCTGAACAGTTAGTCCCGTTTCATATGCTTTTTTCATAAGTTCAACCCAATCCTTATCTAGTTCCTTCTCTGACAAATTACCCTTATTCAGCATAGACATCCCCTTTATCCATTTAGGCAACCTAGCTACCATAGTCATACCGACCTTAGACCTATGGCTTTGCGTCCTGATTTTTCAAACAGTTTGCCTTTATCTAGACATTTAGTATCATAATAATACTATTGAAAGAAGCTAATTTTTGTCAAATTTTGTAGCTTGATAATATTTTTTTGTTAATTTTTTGTTAATTCTTCATCTAATATGTCATAGATTGTATTAATATCTTTGTTAACATCGGTAGCAACTGAATAAATACATAAGCTCCGCTCGTTTTTGGCCACCCATAATTAGTGGCAGGGTTAAGTATGTAATATAAACTCTTCTCCAGCATATTATTTATAAAAACAGTGAGGCGAAAAGAATGCAGTATGATAGCGCAGATAAGAACCTTGCAATAGGATTAGTAAGAGATTTAATGAAAAACCCTCATGTAAAACCTGTGGATACACAAGAAGGAATTGCATTTGCCTTTAATGAGGTCGTTTATTCTTTCAGTGACCTTGTTTCAATATTTCTAGATAATATTGAAAAGATAAAAGAATGGTAAAAAGGGCTCCTATTCGAATGAGTAGGAGCCTTATCTTTTTAAATATCTTCTTTATACCACAATTCGTACATTCGCGTAGAAACTTGTTGCCGCCTACGCCTACTCTTAGACTTAACACTTGCATAATAATCGCATCGGTCGGCGCCCCACCTTATTCTATAATTCTTTGTTTTCATAAAACTTGTTTACGTTTATATTTGCGTGTGTACCTCCATTTTCAATTACTATGAATTTGAATTAATTTTCAAAAAAATTAATTTTCAACTTCAAAATATTTACTTTTCACCGATTAGAAAGTAGTGAGGAAATTTAGTACAGAATAATTTAAAGTAGGTGACAAACTTGTTATATAAAAATAACATCTTACTATGCCCCACTCTAGGTTCTATATTATCAGAGATTGAAGATATTAGAGAGCTAATGATAGCTACAGGCATTAGAGAAGGGTTTGACAGCATCCAAACTATAGTATTAAGCCAGAAACTTGACGAGCTGTTAAATAAATTTCATTGGAAAAGAGAAGAACATAGAAAACTAATGATTTATTATATATTATTGAATATATAATAAATTAATTATATTATCATATTTGCGGGTATCTATAGAAAGTTAAAAATTCTATTCGAGGAGCACTAATATGAATAATCACAGTGAAACTATTCCAAAAGAGTGGATGGACTTAGCAAAAGAAGCTATGAATTCGAATGTGAGTAAAGAGGACTTCAAAAAATTTCTTGAACAGAAAGCTAAGGATTCTAAAGATAATAAGGAAGAGTAAGTTTACCTGTAAAAACCATTAAGATTGTATCAGTCTTAATGGTTTTTTTCTTAAAATCATCTTTCATTAATTTTTAAGAAATCTTTAACTTCTTGTATTGTTAATCCTATCTCATACGCCTGTTTTATAAGCTTAATCCACTCCTGATCTAATTCTTTCTCTACTGAATTACCTTTTTTCGTCATAAATATCCTCCTATTTATTTAGGCAACCTAGCTATCATAGTCATTTAGACCTTAGGCCTATGGCTTTGCGTCCTGATTTTTCAAACAGTTTGCCTTTCTCTAGGTGAATAGTATCATAATACCATTCAAATGGGTTAAATTTTGTCATATTTTATGGCTTGACAAGATTTTTTGTGAATTTTCCGCTTAATATGTCATAAGTTAGTTAACATAGGCAGTAATTGAACAGATACATAAGCAATACTCGTTTTAATTAACCAAGAAATACTTTTTTCTTTAAAACTTACATAGTAGATATTCCCTGATGAAAAGAACTAGAATATATTTTTTTAAGCGTTGGTATAAAGGGATTCCCTTGTTCATTTTGAAAGACTGCTACCGAAAGCTAATACGTAGTCACTAAACGAATATTTAAAGCGAATTTACAGCCGCCTTCAAAACGAATTATGTTTCGTATGTTAAATCGTATTATAGTAAGTCTGTACAATATATCTTGTCCACCTAAATTTTTTAGAAGGAATTAAAAAAGTTAAGGTCGAACAGATAATATAGAGGTGAATTAAATGAAGTTCAAATGTAAATTAAAAGTTATTTTAGCAGAGAGAGAAATTAAACATGGAGACTTCGCCAAGGTAGTAGGTGTCAGTCCTGCTGGATTGAGTTCTCTTGTTAATAACAGAAGTTTACCCTCGTTTGAAAGTGCTTATCGAATTAGCGAAGCATTGAAAATGGATATTAAAGAAATTTGGGTTAGGACTAAGGAGTAAATAAATTTTATAGAAGTTAGAAAAAAATAACCCCCACTCCAATGAGTGGGGGCCTCACCTTCTCTGACATCAAACAGAAAAGGCTTCGCTAAGGGGATTGTTTGCTATCAGGGGAGATAACAAAGGGTCTCGACAACATTACATTGTCAAACAGTAAAGTAATGATAGTGAAATAACTATCGTTATAAAGTGTACTCCTGTAAAATACAGCTGTCCATAATTCTGCTTCAGATGTTCTTCTTTATTCCACAAATGGAGATTTGTATATCATATACATCTTCATTTATTGCAATATATGAATTAAAATAACCATTCCAATAAACAATAAAGAAAGCTCATTGCTAACGTTTCATCTAAAACAGGATATATAATAAAGTAAAGAGTCTATTGGAGGGTGAGTAGTGATGATACAACAAGATAAAAGACCAAACTTTAGGATTTCAGGCATTCTTCGGTTTATCTTAAATACAGCATTGATTTTACTTGCTGTTACTTTATCCGTTTTGCTCGCTAAAGAAATCTTTCATTTTATTCATTTTTCTATTTTCAACCGAGGGGTTGAGACTCACTACAAAATTCTTGAAAGTATCTTAGTTTTCTTTTTGTACTTTGAATTCATTGCAATGATTGTAAAATATTTCCAGGAGAATTATCACTTCCCTCTACGCTACTTTCTTTATATTGGCATTACAGCATTAATCCGTCTGGTTATTGTGGAACACGATAACCCGGTTACTACACTTTTACATACTTTGGCTATTCTTGTGTTAACTATCAGTTACGCTATTATAAAGTGTTCGTCGAAACAAAAGGAGAAACTATAATTACGCCTTGTTAAAATAGTACTAATAAATTAGCGCCCCTCTTAACTCAAGCTATTAGGAATTTAAATTCACCTTCACTTTTAAAGGAAACGTTTGCTAAGTTAATGTATTTTAGGGAAGATGACAAAGCCTTTATTAATATAACGAACGAATATGACGCAAACGGAAAAAATATACGCACGAAGAAACCTGATACTCCTAAGTGAGTACAGGTTTTTCTAATTAGATATTCTTCTTCATTCCACAACTCGTACATTCGCGTAAAAACTTGCCCCCATCTACACTGCTCTTGAATTTAACACTACCACAGTAATCACACCGTCCAGCAATTTTATCTGGTAAGTCTTTGTATTCATAAATTTTGTTCAAATCAATATTCGCGTACTTATCTTCTAATTTTTCCATTATGGATACCTCACATTCTTATTGCCTTATTTATATTGCCAAAAATACAGTTATGTAGACATTGATATAAAAAAACAGATAAAAGAAGGTATTTCGTAAAAGAGCGGGAAATAGTAGTTTATATATTAAAGGCTGGAGGAATGGATAAGGCATACGTCCGTGTAGATTACGCAAAAATAGTCAATGGAGTTAGCTCTCAAGGAAGTGTTATGCTTAAAGGTGAATTATTAGCACACAAGGAAGAGCTTGTGAAGGAAGCCAAAATGGAAGCAGCTAAAAAAGAGGATACGGTAAGTGACAATGTTAAAATATTAGGGTTTAAAGAAATTTAATAAAAAAGCCCCCACTCCGAAAAGTGGGGGTTTACTTTTTTGAATCATCTTTCAATGCTTTTATGTAGCGGCTAAATATAAATTTATAAGCCTCTTGTATACTTTTTTCAATCAATGGACCTTCTGTGATAGTAACCCTCATCAAAAACTCCCAGTTAAATATTCTTTTTCATTCCACAATTCGTGCACTCGCGTAGAAACTTTCCGCCACCTACACTGCTTTTGAATGTAACACTACCACAGTAATCACACCGTCCAGCAATTTTATCTGGTCAGTCTTTGTACTCATAAATTTTGTTCAAATCAATATTCATGTACTTATCCTCTAACTTTTCCATTATGAATCCCTCACATTCTTATCTATAGAACCATTATAGACAAATAAAAAAGTCCCTACTCCTAAGAGCAGGGACTTTAATCAATAACTTTTAGATTTTAAAACAGCTTGCAGTTTACTCTGTGTATTCGGTCCATATGTGCCATCTACTTCATATGGTAAGTAAGCTTTTTGAAAACGTCTCACAGCATCCTTTGTTTTAACTCCATAGATACCATCAGCTTTACCACATTTGAAGTTAACAGCATTTTGAAGTTGTTTTATTGTTGTTTTATCTACTGATCCAGTTTTAAGTATGCCTGAAGGTAAAGGATACTTGTATTCTAATTGCTCTTCTTTAGGGGTTTCAGGTGTTGATGTGTACGTATTTTTCACGGTTCCAAACTTAATTGTTTGGCCTACCTTTAATTGAGATGATTTTACGTCTGGATTTGCAGCAATTAATTCTTCAACTGTGATGCCTCTTCCACAGGAGCTTCTTCAATTGGAGACTCAATACGTACAAGATCCGGTTTCATACCGTTAAGTACAACCTTATAGTTTTGGGCATTTTCTTTTAAATCCATTGCTAACGCCTCATCTTCCATAAGAAAAAAGAAATCAGCTGATTCTCTTCTAACTATAGGTATCCCAACTTCACAAGTTGACAATTCCCCGTTTTCTTTTACCCTAACAAACACTTGATACTTTTTCTCTTCCAAAACATTCACTCCTTTATCCACGCATCCAAGCGCGTATTTTACGTACATTTATGGATTTATTAGCTATATTGCTCTTAATTCGAACATACACACTTCGTAAGCCACCCGTAGGGACACCTAAATCTACTACAAAATTCTTTCCGAATATCGCATAATTATTTCCTATCGAATGATCTGTAAAAAACTAACGTAGTTTGTATTACCAGTGGCCCCTGATCCATCAATATAAATGTAGCCATTCCCTCCATCTTCAGCATAGAAAGCAAGATTCATATATAAATAACGTGATATATGAGCAAACGAGAAGAATCCAGCATCACCTTTTTTTGTGTTTGTGCTAGTTCTCCATCTTCCAACCTCTTGCTCATGTGACCGAGGAAATGAAAAGTAATACCTCTAAAAAATTCAGTGAATATATGCAAAAAAACGGCTAAGTGGTCAAAATGTGGTCATTTTGTTCTTAGCCGTCTTATAAATGCTATTATTTCAATGTTAGGCGTACTACATTCTCCACATGCGCCGTATGAGGGAACATATCCACAGGCTGAATGTAATCCACACTATAAGCTTTCGACAGCTGCTGCACATCCTTTGCTAATGTGGATGGATTACAAGAAACGTAAACCACTTTCTTTGGCTTCACTTGTAAAATTGTTTTTAGAAGCTTATCATCACAGCCTGTTCGCGGCGGGTCAACGACGATAACATCTGGCTTCCAGCCTTCTTTTACCCACTTCGGCATCCATTTTTCAGCCGGACCCGTTACATACGTGGCATGTTCGAATCCATGATCTTTGGCATTTTTTCGCGCATCTACAATGGATTCTTCAATCGTATCCATTCCACGAATTTCTTTGGCATCTTTAGCAAGCCATAAGCCAATTGTACCTACTCCACAGTAGGCATCTACAATTTTTTCATTACCCGTTAGCGCAGCTGCTTTTTTCACTTCGTCATATAGCTTCACTGTTTGAAGAGGATTCAACTGGAAAAATGCACGCGCTGAAAGTTCGAATGAGATATCGCCTAAGGTCTCTTGAATCACCGATTTTCCAGCAAGTGTAAACGTTTCCTCTCCAAAGATAAGCGACGTTTTTTGGCCATTTACGTTTTGTACGAGCGATTTCACTTCCGGTAGACGACGCTTAATTTCTTTGATCAGCAGCTCTTTTTTCGGAATTTCTTGTTTAGCTGTGATTAAGACAATTTGCACTTCACCCGTTTCAAATCCTACTCGAGATACGATGGTACGGACGATACCACGGCGTTTGCGCTCATTATAGATAGGAATTTGGAGGTCTTGTAAAATTCGTTTCATTTCTTTTGTTACGTGATTTGTGGCTCCGTGCTGAATGGGACAGTTTTCGATGTCAATCAGTCGATGAGAATTTAGTCCATACAAACCAGCGATGACTTTTTGTTTATCCACACCTACTTGAAACTGAGATTTATTACGATAGCCCCACGGATCTTCCATTCCAATGGTTTGACGTGTTTTCGCTTCTACTTTTTTTAATGAACTGTGACGTTCGAACGCTTGCAGAACAATATCGCGCTTAGATTCTAACTGACCTTCATAGGATAAGTGCTGAAGCTGACATCCTCCGCACTGTTCATAAATAGGACAGGGTGCTTCTACGCGATGAGGAGATTTTTTGCGAATTCGCTTAATTTTTCCTTCGGCAAACTTATGCTGAACATTTGTTGCTTCTACAACCACTTCTTCATTTGGTAAGGCTCCCGGTACAAAGACGACTTGGCGCTTAAAATATCCTACGCCTTCTCCATTAATACCGAGTCTTTTTATAGTCAACGGAAATGTTTGTCCTTTTTGAACTTTCATTTCAGTTTTTGGTTTATTCATGAGACCAACTCCGATTAGTTTAAATTCTTTATATAGTTATTAACGGTCCTTAGCTGCTTAAAACCTATTAGACCATATCGCTTTAAAAAAGACATCAACGCATATTATAACACTTCAACAGCAAAAAACCGACAGGAGAAACCTTCCCGTCGGTTTTTATCTTTATTTCTTTTTAGAAGGATTTTTCTTCATTTGTTTGCGTTCGTTCATTAAATCATCAATACTTTTAAACGTATAGCCCTGCTTTTTTAAATCCACAATCGCTTGATCTAACGCATCCGCGTTATCTTTTGAGACCGTGTGCAGAAGCATGATGGCACCTGGATGAATTTGAGCCATCATATTGTCGTATGAGTAGCGCCAGCCTTTTTGTTCATTCACTTTCCAGTCAACGAAGGCAAGCGACCAAAATACATTCGTATAGCCCTCTTGCTTTGAAAGAGCTAGCGTTCGTTCACTAAATACACCTCTAGGTGAACGAAGATATTTCATTTCATTTCGACCTGTAATGCGCTTGTATTCGTCTTTTACTTTTTGTAGTTCCTCTTTGAAACGTGCATCATCTACTTGAGTTAAGTCAGGGTGATGCCATGAATGATTTCCGACAATATGTCCTTCTTTTACCATTCGCTTAATCAGCTCGGGCTCTTCTTTTAAATAGTGTCCTGTTACAAAGAACGTCGCAGGAACCTTTCTTTTTTTAAGCACGTCTAATACCTGCGGTGTATAACCATTTTCATAACCGTTATCAAACGTTAAATAAATATTTTTTTTATTTGTATCTCCGAGGTAAAAAGCATCATACTTAGCAAGAATTTGTTCATAAGCTGTACCTGCGGATGCGGGCTTGTGATTTTTACTTTTTTGGAATCCCCAGCTGATAGGAGTGTTTGGATACATTTGTGCTTCAACAGATGATATGCCTGTTGACATTACGAATAAAAAAACGAGAAAAAAGGTGAACCGGCGCATAAGAAGCTCCTTTCGGAAGTCATTTTAAGCTTAGTATCCACTCAATTTTCTCGTTCATGAACGTTACTTTTTACCATATGTTCCGGACGTATGTTTATTTAAATACTGGTTCTTTAAATTGCTCAAGCTTTTCAAATGAAGACTTGTCTACATCTGCATGCAAGCTGTTTCCATGTGAATCCATCGTCACTACAGCTGTAAAACCTTCTACTTTTAGATGCCACATTGCTTCAGGAATACCAAACTGCATTAAATCGACGCCTTCTACGCTCTTAATGCAGTCAGCATAGTACTGTGCAGCTCCACCGATAGCATTTAAGTATACACCGCCGTGCTCTTGAAGAGCAGCAAGCGTTTTAGGACCCATGCCGCCTTTACCGATAACCGCGCGGATACCAAATTTCTTCATAATATCCCCTTGATAAGGTTCTTCACGAATACTTGTTGTTGGTCCGGCAGCCGTTACGTGCCATTTTTCGTCTTCATCTTTTAACATAACTGGACCACAGTGATAAATGATTTGTCCGTTTAAATCAATTGGCGCATCATGATCTGTTAAATGCTTATGAATAGCATCGCGTCCTGTGTATATCATACCGTTGATGCGCACCACGTCGCCAACTTTTAATTCACGAATTTGCTCTTCTGTAATAGGGGCTTGTAATACAACTTCTCTTGTTTCATCCACATTTTGCTTCTCTTCTGCGTCTGCATTTTTATTAAAATCTACTTCTTCGCCTTCTTGATACAGCCACTCTTGAACGCTTCCTGTATTGGCATTGATTTTAACGCCTAAACGGCGATAAGCCCAGCAGTTATACGCGACTGACACATAAAAGCTAGCAGGAATACGGTTAATGACGCCGACTTTGCAGCCAAGTAATGTTGTTTCCCCGCCAAAGCCCATTGTACCAATTCCTAACTTATTGGCATTTTCCATTACATACTCTTCTAATTCTTTCAGCTGAGCGTTTGGATTTTCGTCATCTAAGTTTCGGAACAACTGCTCTTTTGCTAATTCATAGCCTGTTGTACGGTCGCCACCGATTCCAACACCAATGACGCCGGCGCTACAGCCTTGACCTTGCGCTTGATACACAGAGTGCATTACACATTTACGAATGCCGTCTAAATCACGACCAGCTCTGCCTAAACCTTCTACTTCGCAAGGTAGGCTATACTGAATGTTTTTGTTTTCACAGCCTCCGCCTTTTAAAATAAGACGTGCATCGATATAGTCATTTTCCCACTGTTCAAACTTAATAACCGGCGTGCCTCCGCCTAAATTATTACCGCTGTTTTCCCCAGTTAATGAATCTACGGAATTAGGGCGAAGCTTTCCGTGCTTTGTTGCTTCTTCAATTGCCCAATAAATTGCTTTTTTAATTTGAAGCTGATTTACTCCTACAGGGGTTTTAATTTTAAATGTCGGCATACCTGTATCTTGACAAATTGGCGATAAGTTATCGTCCGCCATTTTGATATTATTGGTAATGGTCGCTAAAGACATTGCTGCACGTGTTCCTGCATTTTCACGCGCTTTTGCCTTTGCGATAGCACGTCGAACGTCTTTTGGCAATTTTGTAGATGTTTCAACAATTAAATCGTACATGCTTTGTTTTAAAGCTTCAATCATCACTTAATTCCTCCCATATCCCGATAATTTATGTATTTATCTATCTGTCGTACAACTTTCAAAATTTATTATACTCCTTCAAAAATTGTTTCGAAAGACCTTTATAGGAGGATTTCCACTTCAAGCAAAAAAGCGCTAGTTTTTCTAGCGCTCTTCCCCTCGTTCTTTCTTTATTCTTTATCTTTTTTGAACTGCTCACATTTTGCTTCTAGGTCATCAATCATATTAATCAAACGGTCAATGTCTTCTAACTCTGTGTTTTCAGGCTCCATGGAGTCTAATACGTGTAAAAACATATTCAAACGATCTTTTAAATAACGTACTTGTGAATCTTTATCTCGAACGGCGTTTCCCATTTTAAACCCTCCTGATATAGCTTTTCATTCGTATTTCTTTATATCCTAACGAATACTTTCATATTTGACAACTAAAAGCAATAAAATCCATAATAGTCACTGGTGTCCGTTTTGAATGAGACGTATAATTTATTTTAGCAGGACGGACCGTGAGATGCTTTCATAATCATTTCACTTTACGGAAAAATAAAAGGAGTTTTTTTATGGCCACTTTACAACGAATTACCCCGGAGTTCGATCCGTGGGAAGCGTATTTAGATATGAAACAATATGGCAAGCCAACACTTACAAACGTTGAATTTACAACAACGACACTTTGTAATATGCGATGTGAGCACTGCGCGGTTGGATATACGCTGCAGCCAAAAGACCCAAACGCACTGCCGCTTGATTTAATTTTAAAACGTCTAGATGAAATTCCAACTCTTCGGGCGTTAAGCATTACAGGCGGAGAGCCTATGATGTCTCTATCTTCTGTGAAAAATTATGTGATGCCTTTATTAAAGTATGCACATGAACGAGGTGTTCGTACACAGATTAATTCAAATTTAACATTAGATCTTGCTCGTTACGAACAAATCATCTCTTATTTAGATGTTTTACATATTTCTCACAACTGGGGAACGATGGACGATTTTGTGGAAGCTGGCTTTGCAATGATGGAGCGCAAACCTACTTATGAGCAGCGCGCCAAATATTTCGACCGTATGATCGAAAACAGCCGTGCTCTTGTAAAGGCTGGTGTAACGGTATCAGCTGAAACGATGTTAAATAAACGTACGCTTCCTCATATGGAGAAGATTCACCGTCAAATTGTTGATGAAATGCTTTGTCAGCGTCACGAAGTACACCCTATGTATCCAAGTGACTTTGCCAGCACTCTAGAAACATTATCTCTTCCTGAAATGCGTCAAGCTATTCATCACCTTCTTGATATTCGGGATGATAATGTATGGATGCTATTCGGCACGTTACCGTTTTATGCATGCAGTAACAACGAGGAAGACTTAACGCTCTTAAAGCGCTTGTATAGCAGTAAAAACGTAACCGTTCGAAATGATCCAGACGGGCGTTCTCGCCTAAACGTAAATATCTTCGACGGAGATATTATCGTAACGGATTTCGGCGATACTCCTCCTCTTGGCAACATTCAAAATACAAAGCTTACAGATGCTTTTGATACGTGGCAACAAAGCTCGATTTCAAAAGAACTTAGCTGCCATTGTTCAGCAGTCTCTTGTTTGGGACCTAATATTTTGGTGAAGAATAGCTATTATCAAGATACTGATTTTAGCAAACTTAAAGCTAATATTACAAAATAACAAAAAAGAGATTCCAACGATGGAATCTCTTTTTTGTTATCTCGGTTGATCGTAAGCCCCAAAACTTAGGGAGACATAATCTTGTACAGGAATCCACGCTCCAATTCCTTGAGACGTTACATTTCTCACCACAATTGACCGCTTGCTGCCTTTTACCGTGACATACACTTCTCCATACGTCACTTTTCCCTTTTCGCTTACAGCAGGCGTATACGCATACAAATAACCTACTTTTTTGGGAGCAACGTTATAGACCTGGTCTTTTTTCGTTCCGGCACCTACAAACGTTTGAAATGATAAAGTCAGCTTTGTTTTTTTAGCTGCTTCAATCAGCATCATTTGTTTAACATGATCAGGCTGAGGCACTTTTGCTGTTAGTCCGCCTTTTACGTGGCTTTGGTTTTCTTGGCTGTACATCATTTTGTACTGAGTTTTTCCTGCTCTGTTATCATAGTGATTTGTATTGATGCGTTGGTGCTGCCAGTTAACGTTTGTTTCTGTCGATTCATAATTCAATGGCCACTGTCCTAAAAAGATGGTTGCTCGAAACCCAATTGCCCATGGAGTTTTAGAGATACTTGATTCATTTAATATACGAATTAAATCAGGGTTTTCAATTTTTACATTTGATGTTTCAATGAGCTCTTTTGTGAACTCGCTCGGCTGCAAATATGGCGTGTCTTGAGTAGCATTTGGATACGTATTTTCTTTTGAAATATTTAAAGCTGAAGAAGGCACGTTGATGGTAGGCAGAGCTGTTTTAGCAATGGCGATCTTCGTTGAACATGAAAATGAAATAATGATGGTAAACACAAATAAAAGCAATTTACGTAACATCTAGAAACTCCTTTCAACATCGTTAATGAATGCAACCATAGTTTTTTCAAACATCCCCTGTTTTATCCTGAATACCAAAAGGGAAATTCTTCTATTTACTTACATAAAAAGAAGAGATTAAGACATAATTAAATCAATTCAATCTAAAGACGAACAAATGGGATAAATGCGCTAGTAGGGGTCACTTATTACACCGCTGTTGATTTCCGTGCAAGACTTCGCTTTCCGCGGGCGGCCGATGAGCCTCCTCTTTGCTTACACTCCTGCGGGGTCTCATCTATTCCGCTTCTCCCTCAGGAGTCTTCGCCTTGTCCTCCAATCAACAGCTAGAAGCAACTAAACACATGAAACCTAGGTTCACCATCACCATGAAAAAATCCGAACGATTCACCGTTCGGATCTTCCTTCAACTAAAATAATTTTGTCCCAGCCTCTTCATTTTTAAATAAGATAAAAACCAATTCCCATAATAATATAAGCACCTAAAAGAGTTGCACCTTCGAACCAGTTTGTATCTCCATCATTAGAAATAGCAATCGTTAAAAATACGGCTGTTACCATCGCAATTAACTCAGGCCAAGTAAAAACAAGAGACATTTGGTTTTCGAACATCAGCGAAACTAACACTAGTATCGGTGCTACAAACATCGCTACTTGTAAAGTTGAACCAACAGCAATTTCAACAGCTACACCCATACGATTTTTAACGGCCATAATAATAGCCGAAGCATGCTCTGCCGCGTTTCCAACAATCGCTACAATGATGACCCCGATGAATAACTCACTCCATCCAAAGCTTTCAGATACCATTTCGATTGTGCTAACCAAGCTTTCAGACACGTATGCTACAGCTAACGTAGAAAAAAAGAGAACAGCAATCGCTTTCCACATCGACCACTCTGGCTCCTCATGTTCTTCTACTTCTTCACTTTTATGCTGGTACACTCCTCGATGCGTTACCAGCTTAAAAAATAACGCCGCTAAGTACAAGATGATAAGAATAATGGAGATTCCGACACTTAGGGACATGGTCTTTGCTTCGTTCATCTCGCTGGCAAACACTTCAGGAATAACAAAAGCAACGATAACGGCAAAGATCAATAATCCAGAATTGTGTCTTGCATCATAGACATTAAATTCTTGACGCTTAAATTTTAGTCCTCCGATAAAGAATGAAAGGCCTCCTACAAGAAGAAGATTTCCCAATACAGAACCGGTTAAAGAGGCAAGTACCACGGCTGTAAGACCTTCTTTTAAGGCAAAAATAGAAATAATTAATTCTACAGCGTTGCCAAACGTAGCATTTAATAGACCTCCTATTCGAGGACCAGCTACAACAGCTAAGCTTTCTGTGGCTCTTCCCATAAAAGCTGCGAGGGCAATGATTGTTAAACAGTAAATAATAAACATAAGAACATCTGACAAGTGCATCATGTGCCCAATAACAGATAGCGGTACTCCTAAAATAACCGCTATAAGAAAAATTCGATTAATCATTGTTATGTACACCTACCTTATTCATTTTTTTGACAACAAAATCAATCATATCAAATTAATGGAATTTGTATAGACTCACCATCAATGTTAGTATTTTTAACCTATTTTTATAAAAGATAAACGCCTAATTGATTTTTGATTAAGATATTTAAAAATCAGCCAAACTACCAAGGGTAACTAGATAAAATGAGGAGTGGAAAAATGAGTAATGATGTAAAAAATCAAATTTTATCCGTACTTGATGACTATACAATTGGAACGTTAGCTACGATTCAAGATGGAAAACCTTACTCACGCTTTATGATGTTTTTTCATGAAGATCTTATGCTCTATACGGCAACTAATAAAGATACCCATAAAGTCGAAGAACTAGAAAAAAACCCTTACGTTCATATTTTATTAGGCTATGACGGGCAAGGTTGGAGTGACCCGTACGCAGAGATAGAAGCCAAAGTAAATGTGGAAACAAACGAAGAATTAAAAAAGAAATTTTGGAACGAAAAGTTAAAAGAGTGGATTAAAAGTCCAAATGACCCAAATTATTTGCTTCTTCAGCTGACTCCTGAACGCATACGCTATTTTGATAAAGCTGGAAGCAAACCAAAGGAAATGTAAGGTTGAGACATAACTAAATCTATTCCATTTAAAGACGAACAAATGGGGGAAATGAGCTCGTAGGGACCGCTTGTTACACCGCTGTTGATTTCCGTACAAGACTTCACTTTCCGCGGGCGGCCGGTGAGCCCGCAGGAGTCTTCGTCTTGCCCTCCAATCACCAGCTAGAAGTAGCTACATACATGAAACCTACATTCACCCTACCGATAAAAAATCCGAACGAATTTAATTCTCCATCAAGAATCTCGATTCATCGTTCGGATCTTCCTTCAACTAACATACTTCTGTCCCAGCCTCATTTTATTTCGAAGGTTTCTGTCACTTCGATACTGTCAACAACCGACTGTAGCATCGAACAATTCTTTCGGGCTAGTTCAATCGATTTTTCAATTTTGTCTAATGGAAGGTCTTCTCCTGTGATGATATAGTGCAAATGAATTTTTTCGATTCGCCCCGCTTTTTCATCATTGCGCATCACATCAGCTTGGATGCGTAAATGCGAAAAAGAGATTCTTTTTTTCTCTAGAATCTTCCTTAACACGCCTCCGCTGCAAACGGCAATGGACGATACCATTAGCTGATACGGACGAAAGCCATATTCTTCGTCTCCGGCAATATGTAGTTCTCCATAAGAAAGATTTGTCGTAAACCCCGCCTCTTTTTTCATATTAAATTCCATTTTGTTCACTCCTTTACTCCATTATAAACCGCTTGTTATATAAACAACTACTCTCAATATGGATCGCTTGTTACACCGCTATTGATTTCCGTGCAAGACTTCGCTTTCCGCAGGCGGCCGACGAGTCTTTTCCCGCAGGAGTCTCCGCCTTGCCCTTCAATCAACAGCTAGAAGCAACAACATACATGAAACCTAGGTTCACCGTCACCATGAAAAAATCCGAACGAGTTTGATTCTTAATCAAGAATCAAACTCGTTCGGATCTACCTTCAGCTAAAACACTTTTGTCCTAGCCTCTTTTTATGACTCCATGTTAAATTAATTTTCCAGCGCGAATATCATCCGTCATTCCTTCGTAAGGCGCTTCTGCTATAACTTCCTCATTGTTCACTCCGACGTTTTTGATGAATGTAATATCAGCAAATTCAGGAACAACGTATTTCGGATACGTTTCGTATTTTTCACGGGATTCATGCATTAAATCAAGATGATCATTCTGGTAGCATACTGTAATTTCAGGATGTTCATGTACCCATTTTGGAAAGAAAATAATGCCGTGCATGCGTTTTTCATCGGGCATAAAGTTCAAAGATACATCTGTTCCAGTCGGTTCAGTCCAAGATACTTTATATACAGCTTCCGTTAATTTCACAATATCTACTTTTTGGTCACGAACCCATCGTCCTGCCACCATTCCGCTATGAATACGGTAATCGATTGTATTTTCGTTTTTGATATAGATTTCATATTCCCATCCGTTTTCATATGTGTAAATCATATGATTTCCAATAAATTTTTTCATGTTTATATCTCTCCTTTGATTTTATTTATAAAATTTCGTATATGTCTAACACAACGCTGTCTGTGTTTCTCACAGCAGCACCTATAAAAATGCGGTTTTGTAACCACTTATACTTTGCACTTCCTGTTTCAAAGACAGGAACCGTACGAAAATAAACATGCTCTGGAGGTACAAATTTACCTTCGGCAGCCTGTTCTCTAAATTCTTCACTGACCTGACATATTCCGTTGTTCTCAATGTAAATAAGTTCATCATCTTCTGTTTGAATTACATAACGTGCAGATAAATCGACGCGTCCATCTGCACGAATAATTTGAGAATCCGCTCCGCTTAGAAGGATTGAGCCTTTTATCTTTCCATCTGCAGTACCTGACTTAATAGGAATAAACTGTTTCCTTCCCAATCCTGTATGACCAATCACAATTGGTCTACCGACATCAATTGTAAACGTCGCTATTTTCTTAAGCGATGGTTCTATCATAGCGACACCTCTTCATTGTAAACGAAAACATGTAACTATTTACATGTTTTATTCTACTCTCCTTATAAAAAGATGTCAAATTAACAGCGCAGCACGTTCACATCCTTGTCAATGAAGCGTTTTCCTTGTACGATTAAACTGTTGGATTGACAAAATATAGATAAAAAGAGGTTGAATGCTATGAGTGCTACTCATCAACAACGTTTCTGGATTTTAGTTAGCCTTGTCACCATTTCGGGATTCAGCCAAGGTATGCTGTTGCCTTTAATTGCTATTATTTTTGAGAAAGACGGTCTTTCCTCTACTATAAACGGATTAAACGCAACTGGATTGTACCTAGGCATCTTATTTATTTCTCCTTTTATGGAAGCTCCGCTTCGTAGATACGGATATAAGCCAATTATCGCAGCAGGAGGACTTTTAGTTATTTTATCTTTAGCTTTGTTTCCTTTATGGAAATCTGTTGTTTTTTGGTTCGTGCTCCGTTTATTTATTGGAATAGGAGATCACGCGCTGCACTTTGGAATTCAAACGTGGATTACATCATCTTCCCCTGCCGATAAACGTGGTCGAAATATTTCATTGTACGGGCTCTTTTTTGGTATTGGTTTTGCTGTTGGTCCTTTAATGACGCCGTTAATTGAGATTAATCAAGCACTTCCTTTTATGATTTCTTCAGCTCTATGCCTCATAACTTGGATATTTTTATTTTTAATAAAAAATGAATTTCCCCTGCAAGAAGTAGAAGTCAATTCATTAAAAGAAACGGCTAAACGATTTTCTAAAGCGGCTAAATATGCTTGGATTGCTTTTTTACCGCCTTTTGGATATGGTTTTTTAGAATCATCACTGAACGGAAGCTTTCCTGTATATGGTTTACGAATTGGTTTGCAAGTAGAGTTTATTTCACTGCTGTTGACTTCCTTTGCAGTTGGAGCTATTGTATTTCAACTTCCTCTTGGAATACTGAGCGATAAATTTGGACGGAAGTTAGTGTTAGGTTGGATTTTATCAATTGGAGCGGTGACATTTTTTACAGCAAGTTTATTAGAAGAAACCACTATTCCATTAATAACGTGTTTATTTATAGCAGGCATGGTTGTAGGTTCCACGTTTAGTTTAGGAATTAGCTATATGACGGATTTAATTCCTACTCGTTTACTGCCTACAGGCAATTTGCTATGCGGCATTGCTTTTAGTGTCGGAAGCCTTGCTGGTCCTTACATTGGTGGTACTTTTATTCAGTTCTTTCACTATGTCAGCTTTTTTAATATTATTAGCGGGATGCTTGGACTTATTTTTATCGTTCTTTTTATATTCGGACAAAAAATGCCTATGCAACAAAAAACAAGCGAGAACTTATAAGTTCTCGCTTGTTTTTTAAACTTTTAGCGTCCCGTGCTGAAGAACTGATTTTTCAATTTGAATCGTCGTATGCTCAATGCCGCAGTGATCGTGTACTAAATCGATGGCTTTTTGTAAAATCTGCTGACAATCTTTTTCATCTTCTACGCGCATATGGCAGCTCAATGAGTCCAGTCCTGAAGTAATTGTCCAAATGTGTAAATCATGCACGTCTTTGACTCCTTCGATGTTTTCAAGAAGTTTTTTTATTTCACTGTGATTTAATCCTTCAGGAGAGCCTTCCATCAAAATGTGAACACTATGAGCAAGCACACCCCAAGCGCTTTTTAAAATTAATACCGACACAACTACAGAAATAATAGGGTCAGCAATATACCATCCAAACAGCATCATAAGAAGTCCCGCTACAATAGCTCCAATTGATCCTAAAGCATCTCCCAGTACGTGTAAGTAAGCGCTGCGTAAATTTACATTTCCTTTCACATCGCCTTGTCTCATAAGTGACCATGCGCTGATTAAATTAGCAAGTAAACCAACAGTAGCAATCAGCATCATGCTGCCGCTTGCCACAGGCTGCGGCTCTAATACGCGCTGATAGGCTTCATATATGATAAACCCTGCTATCACAAACAGTGCCACTCCGTTAAAAAGAGCCGCTAATATTTCAAAACGGTAATAACCATACGTTTTTTTAGCAGATGCAGCTCGGTTAGCAAACCATATCGCTACAAGGCTAAGAGCAAGTGAGCTTGTATCCGACAACATGTGTCCGCTATCAGATAATAACGCTAAGCTATTTGTAAGAAACCCACCAACAAACTCAAGAACCATAATACCTGCTGTGATAATTAGTGCAATGAGCAGGCCTTTTTTGTTACCTTCACGCTGTGTATCAAAATGATGGTGGTGACCATGATGATGATGGTGATGATCATGACTCATGCAAACCCCTCCTCTTATTCGTTATGTGCGCATTCTACGTGCTGAATCACTTGATGCAAAATTTCAACTACGTGTTCATCATCATATGTATAGAAATACGTATTTCCTTCACGTCGATATTTTACTAAGCGCAAATGACGCAAGTGAGTTAACTGATGCGAAATAGCTGACTGTGAAACCCCAAGCACTTCAACCATATGACCGACTGAACACTCTTCTTGAAATAACAAATAAAGAATTTTCATTCTCGTAGGATCTGAAATAGCTTTTAGTATTCTTGACGCTTCCTCTACTGTTTGAGGCGATAAAAACGAATGTTCATCTTTTTTCATACCATCTCTCCGTTCATTATATGCAAGTATATGAGCATATGTTCATATATGAATTATAAAACGCATTTTTCTATATAGTCAATTATTTACGTCTCTTTAAATTTTTTTGCCTATTTTTTAAAAAAATCCACACAAAATACTTTTTCTGTTATATAATACAATTAAATATAATAAACTGTATTAAAACAGACGGAGAGGAGAATAATAAATGAGCAGACAAGAACGTAAAAACATGATTACATTTATTGAAACAATGAAGGGGATTGACCGTGAAACCTTAATGTACATGACGGATGCTGATATCGAACACATTTACACTTCCGCTTATAAATATTATGAAGAGCATTTAGATATGTAGTACGTTTTTTACAGAATGCGGACGTCCAGCTGCATTCTGTTTTTATTTTTTAAGCATTAGTCGTTACCTCCTTGCTTGTTCCGTGCTATACTATACTAAATATCCCAATTTAAAAGACAATAAATGAAAAAATGTGCTGCTATCGCTGAGATGGCAGCTTTCGTGCTTTTTTAGGGGTAATGATTGTGATTATTCTTCTCAATTATCGTTCAAGGAGGATTTGTATGGAAAATGCGTTACCTAAAAAACAAGAACAAACGCAGCAAACATCTTCTGCTGTCAATGTATTAAAAACACATGGTGAACTTATTGCTGCACTGTTGAGCGGAGTGCTTATTTTAGCCGGCTGGCTGCTTTCAAAACAGCAGGATACAGCTGTATCTATTACGCTCTTTGTATTAGCTTATGTGATAGGTGGATTTGCTAAAGCAAAAGAAGGTATTGAAGAAACGATTGAAAATAAAGAGTTAAACGTGGAAATGTTAATGATCATCGCAGCCATTGGAGCGGCTATAATTGGCTACTGGACAGAAGGCGCTATGCTTATTTTCATTTTTGCCTTAAGCGGTGCATTAGAAACGTACACCATGAATAAAAGCAACCGAGAAATTAGCGCTTTGATGAATCTGCAGCCGCAAGAAGCAACGCGTCTGATTGGGGATCAAGAAGAAATTGTATCCATTTCAGATTTACAAATTGGAGACTTGCTGCTAGTTAAGCCCGGTGAACGAGTACCCTCCGACGGTATTGTTGTTTCAGGTCAAACAACAATTGATCAGGCTGCTATTACAGGAGAATCTGTTCCTGTACTAAAACAGCTCGATGATGAAGTATTTGCAGGTACGGTGAATGTGAAAGGTGCCATTACCATTAAAATGACAAAGCCAAGTGCCGAAACGCTGTTTCAAAAAATTATTCAACTTGTTCAAACGGCCCAAAGTGAAAAGTCCCCTTCTCAATTGTTCATTGAACGATTTGAAGGCACATATGTAAAAATTGTCTTATCAGTTGTAGCAGTTATGCTGTTTTTACCACACTATGTACTTGGATGGAGCTGGACCGAGACGTTTTACCGAGCAATGATTCTGTTAGTTGTAGCTTCTCCTTGCGCCCTAGTTGCATCCATTACTCCTGCTTCGTTATCTGCTATTTCAAATGGAGCAAAAAAAGGAATTTTATTCAAAGGCGGCGTGCATTTGGAAAGATTAAATCATTTAAGCGCAATTGCTTTTGATAAAACAGGAACATTAACAAAAGGAAAACCAGAAGTAACCAATGTCATTGTACGTTCTGATATGAACGAACAAGAATTTCTTATTAAAATAGCATCAATTGAACGCCAGTCCAATCACCCTCTTGCTCAATCCATTGTTGACTTTGTGAAAAACAAGCAGGAATTAACGCTCGTTCAGCCAGATTCACTTGAAGACGTTCCCGGGTATGGAGTCATTGGGTCTCTTCAAGGAGATACGTGGAAGATAGGAAAAGCAGATTTTGTAGGTGAAAAAGATGCAGCTGAGTTTGAAAATCAAATTTCGTCTACACTTGCCAGTGAAGGAAAAACGATTGTGTACGCAAAGGATCAGCATGGTATTGTGGGATTACTTGCCCTCAAAGACGTTGTACGAACAGAAGCTGTAGACGCTGTTAAATCCCTTAAAGAACAAGGTATTCATACCGTGATGATTACAGGAGACAGCGAAAAAACAGCCGAAGCCATTTCAAAAGAATGTGCAGTCGATGAATACATTGCAGAATGTTTGCCTGAAGCAAAAGTAGATAAAATTAAAGCGTTAAAAGAAAAATTCCCTACCGTTTCAATGGTGGGAGATGGCATTAACGATGCACCTGCTCTTGCTACTGCTAACATTGGAGTAGCCATGGGAGAAGGAACAGACGTGGCACTTGAAACAGCGGATATTGTTTTAATGAAAAATGATTTATCGAAAATTTCGGATGCAGTAGCTCTTTCCAAACGGATGAACTCAATTGTGAAGCAAAACGTTATTTTTTCTATTGCCGTCATCTTTTTATTAATTTGTTCAAATTTCTTCCAAGTGCTTGATATGCCATTTGGTGTTATTGGCCACGAAGGCAGCACCATTTTAGTTATTTTAAACGGCCTTCGCTTGCTAAAATCTTAACGCAAAAAAGCCTAACGTATTTGTTAGGCTTTTTATTATGAAAACCGATGCCTTAATGGTAACCGTTTTGTCCATTTTGGCTGTTGCTTGTTTTATGCTTCGGCTGGCTCTTTTTATTTTGCTTTGTATTACTTCCATCTTTTTTCGTATGCTTTGTCATAATGTAAAACCTCCCTTTCACTTTGTTAGTATGCTCATATCTCGTGAATGATTTCATCCCAATTTGTGACTATGAAGATTTGACTCGACGGTCGTAGAAAATAGCGTTAATCTCTCCTCCAATAACGATAATCATCCCAGATAGATACAGCCAAATAAGCAGGATAATAATTCCGCCCAAGCTTCCATATGTAGCCGTATAATTATTAAAATGATTTACGTAATATGAAAATAGCATCGATACCACTGTCCAGCCGACCGTAGCAAAAGCGGCTCCTTTTACAACATTTCGAATCAACAGCTTTTTATTAGGGGCAAAGTAATATAACCCCGTAAAAACAGTAAACAAAATGAGGCCGCTGATAATCCAGCGGGAAGCTGACCATAAAGCAAGAAAAGTTTCTGAAAATCCAAACGTAGACGATAAATAAAGTCCAATCATATGACCGAAAACAGGAAGTAAAAGCGCTACAATAATAACAAATATCATCGCAAACGTGAGTAGAACTGCCATGCCTCTCGCCACTAAAAACGGCCGATTCTCTTGTACATGATACGCTCGGTTAAATGCTCTTACGATAGCATTAATTCCATTTGAAGCAGACCACATTGTGGCAATGATACCAAAGGACAAGAGTTTTTCATTATGAGAACCAATGATATGAGAAACATTACTTTCAATCATGTGCAGCGTTTGCTGTGGCGCTACATTTTCTACTAGGTCAAGCAGGTCCGTTGATTCTAATGGCAAAAATCCAATTAGCGTAATTAAAAAAATTAAAAAAGGAAATAGCGAGAGCAGCAAATAATAAGCCAATTCAGCTGATAAACTAGGGAGCTCATCTCGGTGAATACGGCCCATCAGTTCTTTGCCAAACCTTACGATGTTATTTATGTACATTCCGGCCATATGCGCCTCCTTATTTATTTTTGTTCATCACCATACTTCTCCACAAAGGCCTCTTTTGTATCATTTACAATTTCCATCACCTGAGGCGTTGTTTCTTTTAACTTTTCTACTTTTCCTGCTACAAACGATACATCTTCAGACACTTGCTCAATAGTCGTACGGATGGTTTCATATTTCTCTTTCACAGTATCCGTTACAAGTTCAGGGTGCTGAATAAGAGTTGTTGTTTTGTCTTTCAGTTTTTTACTTCCTTGAATGACGGAGTTTCTTGTTTCTTTATCAAATAAAGAGATAGCCCCTCCTATAATTGCTCCAATGACAATACCTTCTACTAGCTTATTTCGTTTACCCATTTGTCGTTTCTCCTCCGCTTTTTATTTTTAAATAGCACTTATTACAAAAAATACTTCTCTATAATTTCGTCTAAAAGAGCCTTGCATCCTTCTCGAACTAAGTCATATACTTCATCAAAATTCCCCGTAAAATAAGGATCAGGTACATCTTCAATATGTAGATCGGGCACAAAATCCAAAAGCCTTGCAATATAAGCTGTTTTAGTATGTCCAGCCATCCTTCTCAGATTTCCTACATTCTCGACATCCATTCCAATAATGTAGTGGAATTTAGCTATATCCTCTTGAATAACTTGTCTTGCTGTTTGCCCCGTAAAATCAATGTTATTTTTCGTTAAAATAGATTGCGTCCCTTCATGAGGAGGATTTCCTTTATGCCAGCCTCCTGTTCCTGCAGAATCTACGTGAATTTTTCCTTCTAACCCTTTTTTCTTCACCATATCTTTAAAGATCGCCTCTGCCATCGGTGAACGACAAATATTTCCCAAACAAACGAATAATACGTTAATCATAGTCTCGACTCCTTTCCCTTATTACAAACATTATATACAATCATTTTTAAACTAAAAAATAGTTTTCTTTTATTTAAATCGTTCCCATTCTTATATGGATAAGAACCTGACATAAAAGTGTTCACACGATAAAAACATGTTACAATAAAAAAAACGCAACTGGAAGGATGAACAAAGTGGATTTATCAGTAAAATCTCCAGAGAATATTAAACATATGGTAGATAGTATCAGTGAAAAACTGCGCATGCTAAATATCGGCGCAATCAAAGCTGAAGCTTTTGACGAAGAAATGTACGAAGACTTAAAATACTTATACGATATGGTAATGAGAAAAGATTCTTTTAGCCCAAGTGAAATGCAAGCAATCGCGGAAGAATTAGGTACGCTGCGCAAACAAGCTTAATGACAATTCCGTCAATGACTAATAACCATTGACGGTTTTTTCTACATTTTTTTCTATACATGAATGTTGCACCTTTTAGCGAGCAAATAAGAGTTAAATCGTTTACATACATATAGATGAAATATTCCCAAAAATCTTTCTTTTTTATTAAGAATTGACGTTTTTATTATTTGTCTATAGAATGTATCGAAATACCTAAAGCTCGTATAGTCTTGGAAATAGGGTCCAAGAGTTTCTACCGAACTACCGTAAATAGTTGGACTACGAGGGTTGAACATCATTCATACTACATTTTTATTCTTCTTTATGTTCTCCCTTACATAGTCCTTCATTGTTATCTAGTTATACAATGAGAGGAGTCACATTCATGTCAAATACAAAAACAACATTAAAAAAACAGCTTGCTGTTGCCAATAAAAAAATACCTGCAGATCTTGTAGTAAAAAACGGAAAAATCATCGATGTCTTTACGCTTTCCATCATTGAAGCCGATATTGCGATTACTGATGGAATAATTGTTGGAATAGGTCAATACGACGGACATAACGTCATGGATGCAAAAGGAAAATACATTTCTCCTACGTTCATTGATGGACACGTTCATATCGAATCATCAATGGTTACACCTAAAGAGTTCTCAAAACTTCTTATACCTAGAGGCGTCACAACTGTCGTAACGGACCCTCATGAAATTGCTAATGTTTCAGGAAAATCTGGTATTGAATTCATGCTTCAAAGCTCAGATTCCATTCCGTTAGATGTATTTGTGAACTTACCTTCAAGCGTTCCAGCCACTCCTTTTGAAAGCTCTGGAGCAGTCTTAAAAGCCGCTGACTTAGCGCCATTTTTCTCCCACCCTCGCGTGCTTGGATTAGCAGAAGTGATGGATTTCCCTGCTGTGCGAGATGGAGATGACGATATGCTCGATAAATTACAAGCAGCTAACAGTGCAAGCGGCATAATTGATGGGCACGGCTCAGGTCTAGATGTCACGGGCGTTAATATTTATCGTACCGCTAACATTTCAACAGACCATGAATGCGTAACAGCAGAAGAAGCAATTGAACGTATTCAGCGCGGGATGTATGTTCTGATCCGCCAAGGTTCTGTCGCTAAAGATCTAAAACAATTATTACCTGCTGTAAATGAACGTAACGCACGCAGGTTTTTATTTTGTACCGATGACAAACATCTAGATGATTTACTAACGGAAGGTTCTATTGATTATAATGTTCGTTTTGCCATTGAACTCGGGCTGGATCCGTTAATTGCTATTCAAATGGCTTCATTAAATGCCGCTGAATGCTACGGGTTAAAAGATAGAGGTGCAGTTGCTCCTGGTTACAAAGCTGACTTTATTCTATTGGACGACTTAACCGATATATCTGCAACACATGTTTATCAAAACGGAGAGCTCATTGCTGAAAAGGGAGAGATGCTTTCTGTTCAAGATGACCAAATTGATCTTCCAACGGAACTAATGAACTCGGTTCATCTGAAGGAGTTTTCTATAGAAAAACTTACGATACCACTTCAGCATAACCGCGCTAATATCATTGAAATTAATCCAAACAGCTTGCTTACAAATCATATTGTCGAAGAAGTTCAAGTGAAACAAAACGAATTTCAGTCTTCTATAGCAAATGATCAGTTGAAAATGGCGGTTGTCGAGCGTCATCATCTAACAGGGAATATTGGTCTTGGGATTGTAAAAGGATTTCAGTTAAAAGACGGAGCGATTGCTACTACGATTGCTCACGATTCACATAACATCGTAGCCGTAGGAACAAATGATGAGGATTTAGCAAAAGCAATTGCGGCAATTGAAGAAATCGGCGGAGGTATTGTTATTGTAAAAGGCAATGAAGTGATCGGCTCTCTTCCTCTTTCCATCGGAGGATTAATGTCACCTCATCCATACAATGAAATGAACAGCTTACTTAAACAGCTTCACGGGGCTCTTCATGAGTTAGATATCTCACAGAAATTCAACCCGCTGCTGACATTATCTTTCTTAAGCTTGCCTGTTATCCCTTGTCTAAAATTAACTGACAAAGGACTATTTAACGTCAAAGAATTTAAGCATATCCCAGTTCAAGCATAAAATAAAAAGGACTCGAAAGAGTCCTTTTTATTTATACCCTTTAGAAGGCGTAGTTCGAGTTTTGCGATTTTTATAATGACGATATCCTTCTTTTAAAAGGATAGGAAAAACAGCGACTAAGATTTTTTTTAATATACGTCCCAATTTAAGGCACTCCTTTACGTGTTCTTACTTTACTATACCCAAATTGGACAGCTAAAAACGCAAAAAGGAGCAGGTATATCCTGCTCTTTTTGTATTACTTACCGATAAATTGTTGAGTCCAGTACGTAGTATCACCTTTTACATATCCAACACCAATTTCAGTGAAATCAGGGTTTAGAATATTTTTGCGGTGACCGTCACTATTCATCCAAGCATTCATTACATCCTCAGGAGATTGCTGACCTTTTGCAATGTTTTCACCTGCAGTTGTATATTCAATGCCGAATTGTTTCATCATATCAAATGGTGAACCATATGTTGGTGAATTGTGGTCAAAGTAACCTTTGTCCATCATATCTTTTGATTTAATACGTGCAACGTCACTTAATTCTTTATTAAGTGTTAAAGGTTTTAAACCTTGTTTTTCACGCTCTTGGTTCACTAAATCTACTACCTTTTGTTCAAATTGACTAGCATCTTTTGTTTGTTCTGATTTATCAGTATTTTCTGATTGTTGGGCTTTTGTGTTTTGCTGTGTTTGCTCAGGAGCTTTCGTTTGTTCACTTTGCTCTGGTGCTTTTGCTTGTTCCTGTGGAGCTGCTTCAGCTTGATCCGGTTCTTGTGTCTCTTGTTGTGGAGCTGCTGCTTGAACAGATTGTCCTTGAGCGTTAAATTTCTTTAACAGCTCATCTACATTTATATTTTGTGCTGCTTGAGCATCTTTAATGTTAATTTGTTTTGGAGTGTTGCAATCAGGAGCTGCTGCATTTGCTTGTCCTGCTGTTAATAATCCTAATGATACGGCACCTGCGACAGTGGCAATACGAAACCTTTTCTTCATGTTTGAAATCCTCCTATGTGATAATAAAGTTTTTTGTAAAACCGCAACGCATCTAAGCTTGTAGCAAGCCAATCTCGTGATGCACACTCATTGTTGCACGAAAACTATGAAACTCGCAATGCCTTTTAAACTACCAAAATTATACTTCCATTTATGTAAAAAATATTTCGATTGTATTACGTGGCTTCCAACTATTGATAGTAAAGGGTTTTCATATTCTTTTAGAAACTGCTCCACCTAATGCAGTAATATAACTGTAAATCCTTCGTCAAAAACGTTACATACAAAAAAGGCGACAGCAGAGTGGTAAATCATCCTGTTATCACCTTTTAAAGAAAGTTTTAGTAATAATATTTACTTATTTTAAGACATTTACTGATTCACGTACGAATGCTTCCATATCGTCTGGTGTACGGCTTGTAACTAGTTGATTGCCGCATACCACCACTTCTTTATCATGGAAGTTTGCACCTGCATTTTTTAAATCAATAGCAATTGATTTAAAACCAGTTACGTCACGCCCTTTTAATGTTTCAGCATTGATTAGCAGCTGCGGTCCATGACAAATAGCCATAACCGGTTTGCCCTCATCCATAAATGATTTTGTGAAAGCTACAACTTGATCGTCCGCACGCAAGATATCTGGTGAAAAGCCTCCGGTAAAAACAATGCGTCAAAATCTTCTGGCTTTACATCCGCAATTGCTTTATCAATTGTTAATGTTGTTTCGCCTTGTTTACCTGTTACTTCGCCTGTTTTTACATCGATTTTTGTTAGCGTATGACCTTCTTCTTCAAAGGCTTTGGCTGGATCTGTATATTCCACATCTTCAAATAAATCTGTTACTAATACTGCAATTTTCTTACTCATTCTAAGCAACTCCTTAATTGATTTGTGTACTAATATTCTATAGGTAAAATACCCGTACACTGTTCTTTTAAACATGATTTATGAGTAAAAAACTTTTCTACAATAATCAAAAAAACACATTGAAAGTTTTTATAAAGCGGAAATTCAAAACAAATTAAAGGTCTGAAAGGTCGTCTCTTTTGGAACTGGGTACACATCTTTACCTGCAATTACGTTCAGAATACGCTGATTGCGCTGAACGGATAACCCAAGATTTGTTGCGCCAGATCCATGTGAATGTTCAATATTGGTTAAGGTGAAAAAATGATGGCTACGCGGTTGTTTAAAGACAAGCCGATAATCTTTTGTGACTTTAAAACGCTTGTCATCTTCCCATTCGATATCATCTTTTATGCGTTCTATAAATGGCGAAATCTTTGGCTTATAGCCTGTGGATAAGATCAAGCGATCCGCTTCGTATTGAAAAGAGCGTTCAGTCTTTAATTGTTTGCACTCCAGCTCATATCCATTTCCTTTTTTATGAATATCATTTACTTCCGTCGAAGCTTGAATCGTAACGGGTACTTTTCCTTTAATGGAACGATGATAGAGTAAATCATAAATTTTCGTTAAGGTAGAAGATTCAATTCCATGACGTAAGGGATTTAAATCTCCCACTGTACTTTTACGTTCTTCAAAAGGAAGCGAATGAAAGTAATCTACATAGTCTGGAGAAAATAACTCCTGAGCAAGCTTGGATTGATCAAGCTGAAAAAAATTTAAAGATCTTGTAAACCATGTAAGGTGATATTGATGTTCAGTCTGTTTTTCTAGTAAATCAAGAAAAATCTCTGCAGCACTTTGCCCTGACCCAACGATCGTTACATGCTTTCCTTTTTGAATCTCTTGTTTCTTATGTAAATAGCCGCTGCTGTGTAAGATATGCTCATTCAGCTTTTCTTCAAAAGCAGGAGGGACAAGTGGAATGCTTCCTGTTCCCATTACAACGTGTTTAGCATTCACCGTCTGAATTCCCTCAGGTGTTTCTACCTTTACTTTATAATACTCTTCTTCATTTTTCGGTATCACGTCCACAACTTTTGAAGAAAAGTAGCAGGAAGATAGCTGCTCTGATACCCATTTTGCGTACTCGTTATATTCTTGACGCGGAATATCAAAACGATTAAAGAAAAAAAACGGATATAAGCGTTTTTGCTTATGAATATAATTTAAAAAAGAATAGGGACTTGTTGGATCTGCAAATGTAACTAAGTCTGCTAGAAACGGAATCTGCAAGTCCGTGCCGTCAATTAACATCCCCGGATGCCATTCAAATTTCTCTTCTTTATCAAAGAAGACGGCATCAATTTCATCAAGAGGCTCAGCGAGGGCCGCTAAACCTAAATTAAATGGTCCTATTCCTATTCCCACCATGTCATACTGCTTATTTGTCATCTTTAAACTCCCTTTCATAAAAAAAGCTAACAGTATTGTCTACTGTTAGCTTTTTACCCTTTTTCCATGCATTTATGCGGAAGGATTCATACTCATTTTCGGGCCAAACGATTCATACATGATATTTTCTTGAGAAATACCCATTTCAGCTAAGCCTTCTAGCACCATTTGTGTAAACGAAGAAGAACCACAGACATAATAATATGCATGTTCATCGCCTGTGTATTTAGCTAGCTCTTGTTTAGTTAAGCGACCATACGTTACATTTTCATCATGCTGATTTGTTTGCGCCTGGCTATAGAAAATATGTTGTTCAAACGTATATTTCTCTGACAACGATTGAAGCTCTCGTTTCATTGCATGAAACTGCTCGTTTTTAGCACTGTGAATAAATGTTACTTCTTGATTGTTTTCCAATGCTTGATGAAGCATAGACATCATTGGAGTGATTCCTACACCTCCGCTGATAAATACTGATTTTCTATTTTCTTTTAAGACAAAATCTCCTGCAGGAACGCTGACTTCAAGCAGGTCTCCTTCTTTCAATTGATCATGCAAGTAAGTTGATACAACGCCGTCTTCCATTTGCTTTTCTTTTTTCACCGTAATCTTATAATATGGTTGGTTTGGATAGCTAGATAAGCTGTACTGGCGAATTGATAAATACTCTTGACCAGGAATTCGTACACTCACATACTGACCTGGCAGAAAAGCAGGCAGCGCTTTTTGGTCGGGTGATAGCAAATAAAACGAGTACACGTCTTCTGCTTCTTTTACTTTTTTATGAACCATTAGTTTTTTATAATCTTTCCATCCTTTTTCTTCGGCTTCTTCATATAATTCTTGCTCCACACTTATGAACACATCTGCAATAGCACCGTAGGCTTCTTTCCAAGCTTCCATAATCTCATCGGTTGCCGCTTCTTTTAAAACATCTTTAATCGCCTTTAATAAGAACTCTCCGACAATTGGGTAGTGCTCTGCTTTTACGCCGATACTGCGATGTTTATGAGCGATTTGCTTCACTACGGGAAGAAGCGTTTCAAGCTGATCGATGTACTGCGCAGCAGCATAAACTGTATTAGCTAACGCCATTTGCTGACGTCCTGTTTTTTGATTTGTTTGGTTGAATACATTTTTTAAAGAAGGATACTGCTCAAAAAGCATTTCATAAAAACGAGTTGTAATTGCTTGACCATGCTTTTCTAAAACAGGAACTGTACTTTTTACAATAGAAATAGTTGTTTGTTTCATAACTTTCGCCTCCGAAAGATTCATTTTTAAAAGATATATTTTCAATACATCTTTATAATACGTATATCTAACTCAAAAAGATATATTTTATATACTTATTTAAAGAAATGTTCACAAATTCGCTCCTTCAAAAATGTGAGCATTCTTTCTGTATTTCTTAGATATAGACATGCTATTATAGATATATCAGCTGCTGATAAGAGAAGAGGTAAAAAGATGAGGCTCACACAATATACAGATTACTCACTGCGAGTTTTATTATATTTAGGCGTTCGCGATAATAATAAACTAAGCAATATAAAGGAAATTGCTGAAGCGTATAATATTTCAAAAAACCATCTTATGAAAATCATTCACGAGCTTGGAAAACTTGGCTTAATTGAAACGATCCGAGGACGAAACGGCGGTATTCGTTTAGCTCAACTTCCAAAAGACATCAATATTGGAAAAGTGGTACGTCAAACAGAAGAAGATTTTCATATTGTTGAATGTTTTGACCGTGAAGGAAACTTCTGCATTATTAGCCCCGTATGTAAATTAAAAAGTGTTTTGCATGAAGCCATGCAAGCCTTCATTAAAGTGTTAGATCAATATACATTGGCAGATCTAATCCAAAATAAAGATGAATTAAACCTCCTTCTTCTATCTCAAAAAAACGAGGAATGAGCAAGCTAAATTTCACCTGAAATTATTCTCGCTTTTTAACCTTTTTCCCTTTCATCATAAAATAAAAGATGTTACAATGAGGCACGTATTGGAAAGACAAGATGTCTCCATTCGAGCAGACAATGAACCTCATTCTGTTCATCCTAAAAAAATGACGAAAGGGTGTTTAAGTATGCACGTAGGAAGCAAAGGTTGGTATGTTGAGGAACTTAAAAAACGAGGAGTTCGCAACCATGAAGGCCGCAAAGTGGAAAAGTACAAAACATATGTACTTGCTAACTTGCTTGATAAACACAAAAATTAATTAACGTGTAATAAGAGAGTACAAATGTGTACTCTCTTTTTTGTTCATTTAATAAGCAGCGTCTTGATAAAAATAATTTGGTGATAATACTTTATTTTTATAAGGCTTATGAAAAATATGTGTGGTAGTTGGTGAAACCGGTGGAATCAACCAAGTCCAGTTTCCTGTCACTTCCCGGCCATTTTTTTGCTCTCGTTCTTCAAACAAGTGAAATTGCTGAGCAGCCGTGTGATGATCTATAATGCTAACGCCTTCTCGTTTGAAAGAAGAAAGCACCGCAAGGTTTAATTCAACAAGAGCTTTGTCCTTCCAAAGAGTAGCGTTGTAATCCATATTCAATCCCATCATAGAAGCTATTTTGGGAAGTTGATTATAGCGATACGTATCCGCTAAATTTCGCGCACCAATTTCAGTTCCCATATACCATCCGTTAAATGGTGCCGCGACGTACTCAATCCCTCCAATTTCTAGCTTCATATCTGAAATCATCGGAACAGCGTACCATTTTAACCGTAAGTCTTCAAATTCAGCAAGTTCTGGATGCGTAATAGCTACTTCTTTCACTAAATATTTTGGAATCTCAAAACATCGAGGTAACTTTTCATTAACTTGCAGTACAAGAGGAAGAACATCAAAGTGCGTTTTCTCACCTTCCCACCCTAACTTTTGGCAGACTTTCGTGAAGGCAACAGAATCAGGATCTCCTATCACTCCATATTCAGTCTCATATCCAGCGTAGCGGATCAGCTGATGATTCCATATTCTAACCGGTTCTTTTGCTTGCATTTTCGGTTTAAACACCGTAATAGTAGGCCGGATTTTCCCATCATTTGTTGCATATTCAATATGATGAAAAAGGGCGTCTCTTACCTCTTCAACTGTGCTCGCCTCTCGCTTATCAAATACATTGAGCGATTGCCAAAATAGTCGTCCGATACATTTATTGCTGTTTCTCCAAGCCATACGAGCTCCGTGCTCTAACTCTTCAAGTGTATGATCATAATGTCCGAGTGACATAATTTGCTGATGAATTTCTTTTAATCGGTTATTTTTGTCCGCTTCGCTTTTTTCAAGTTCAGCGTAACACGTCTCTATAAATACACGTGCTTGTTCAAATAATTCTTCTTGCTTCAACGTTTGTTCCCCCCTAGAAGAACAGATTTCATTCTTTTCGTTCAAGAAAAGCAAGTTTCAGTATACCATTCTCATAGCGGAAACGCGTCTCATAATGCTTTAATAACCTCTTTCAATATTAACCAAGTTAGAAGGCCATTCACCTTGCTCAACTTTTTGCAGCGTTTCAACAAAACACTCGACGGCTTCTTTAGGCACCGTTACCGCTGAAATATGAGGTGTTATGACGATATGTGAATGCTTCCACCAAGATGATTCTTTCTTTAGCGGCTCATGTTCAAACACATCTATGTATGCTTTTCGAATACGCTTTTGCTCAATGGCTCCTATCAATGCATCTTTATCTACAGTTGCACCTCTTCCAACATTTATAAAGTATGCATTTTCAACTAAGTTCATCCATTTCTGATCAAAGTAGCTTTTTGTTTCATTCGTTAACGGCATTGTGCTAATAATCCAACCAGCTTCTTTTAACAAGTCTCTTTCCTTTGAAATCGATACCACTTGATCAAATGACGGCTTTTCATTTCCACTTTTAGATACCCCTATCACTCGTACACCAAAAGATTTTAAAATAGCTGCAAGACGTCTGCCGATTTCACCTGTTCCATAAATCATGACCGTTTGAGTAGAAAGCTGCTTAGGTTCTACCACTTTCCACTGCTTTTGTTGTTGCTGATGTTGAAACTGTGCGTGGTGCTGAAGTTCAGCTAGCATATAGCTAAGACAATATTCACTGATCCGCTGACCGAATGAACAAACTGTACGTGTTAACATCACATTCTTTTTCCACTTACGGCTTTCCAAAAAACGATCGACTCCTGCCCCAAGAGAATGAACCCATTTAAAGCTATGATTTTCAAAGCAATCCGTTGGACCGAAGGATAAAAGTGCGTCAGCCCAGTTTAAATCTTCAATTGTAACGTCTTGCTCTTCCATAAATCGAAACGTCTGTGTGAGCTTCTTTTGGTTGATCATCTCCTGCAGCTCTTTATGCATTCTTCCTGCCACTAGTACCGTATGAATTTTCATTTGTTTTCCTCCTGCCTTTTTGTTCTTCTATATACTCTATTTGAATAATTCGGTATGACCGTTCCTTCGTCATGACGGATTTTCTACATTGATATATAGTATGAATGAAGTGAAAGGAAGAAGCGAGTGAATTTTATATGACTTTCAGGGCTAGAAAACTCATATGGATTTATGTATATAAGTTCGCTATAATCGTTATGAATCAATTTGTTTATAACGAAACGTACGATAGATATTTTAAAAGAAAAGGTGTGTCAGCATGAGTGTATTAAACGTAAAAAATCTAAGCCATGGTTTTGGTGACCGTGCGATTTTTAACGACGTATCATTTCGATTGTTAAAAGGTGAACACGTCGGATTAATTGGCGCAAATGGCGAAGGTAAATCAACATTTATGAACATCATTACAGGCAAGCTAGAACCGGATGCAGGAAAAGTAGAATGGTCTAAAAAAGTGCGCGTCGGCTATTTAGATCAGCACACGGCACTAGAGCGCGGTCTTTCTATTCGTGATGTCCTAAAAAGTGCTTTTCAATACTTATTTGATTTAGAAGCCCAAATGAATGGTCTCTATGAGAAAATGGCAGATGTATCGCCAGAAGAACTCGAAAAACTATTAGAAGAAGTCGGTACAATTCAAGACCTTTTAACAAACAATGATTTTTATGTCATCGATGCTAAAGTTGAAGAGATTGCACGCGGATTAGGGTTAGAAGATATCGGCTTAGATCGCGATGTACAGGATTTAAGCGGTGGACAGCGTACGAAAGTATTATTAGCCAAACTGCTGCTTGAAAAACCAGAAATCCTATTACTAGATGAGCCTACAAACTACTTAGATGAACAGCATATTGAGTGGCTACGACGCTACTTGCAAGAATATGAAAATGCCTTTATTTTAATTTCTCACGATCTTCCATTTTTAAATAGCGTAATCAATTTGATTTATCATATGGAAAACCAAGAGTTAAATCGTTATGTAGGTGACTACGACGATTTTATGAAAGTATATGAGATGAAAAAACAACAGCTTGAAGCTGCTTATAAAAAACAACAGCAAGAAATGGCTGATTTAAAAGATTTCGTAGCGAGAAACAAAGCGCGTGTGTCGACACGAAATATGGCCATGTCCCGTCAAAAAAAGCTGGATAAAATGGAAGTGATTGAGCTAGCGCAAGAGCGCCCGAAACCGGAGTTTAACTTTAAGAGTGCTCGTACTTCAAGCAAATTAATTTTTGAAACATCTGATTTAGTCATCGGATACGAAGAGCCGCTTTCTAAGCCATTGAATTTAAAGATGGAGCGAGGTCAAAAAATTGCCCTTGTAGGAGCGAACGGCATCGGGAAAACAACTCTTTTAAAAAGTATTTTAGGAGAAATCAAGCCAATTTTAGGCTCTGTAGAAAAAGGAGATTACCAGCATATTGGCTATTTTGAACAAGAAATCAAAACGGCTAATTACAATACGTGTATTGAAGAAGTATGGAATGAGTTTCCTCACTTTACCCAATATGAGATTCGTGCAGCTCTAGCTAAATGCGGCTTAACAACGAAACACATTGAAAGTAAAGTAGAAGTTCTAAGCGGTGGAGAAAAAGCAAAAGTCCGTCTATGTAAGCTGATTAACAATGAAACAAACATTCTTGTACTGGATGAGCCTACAAACCACTTAGATGTAGATGCGAAAGATGAATTGAAACGAGCTTTAAAAGAATACAAAGGAAGCATCTTAATTATTTGTCACGAACCTGAGTTTTACCAAGATGTTGTCACAGATGTGTGGAACTGCGAATCTTGGACAACTAAATTATTTTAAAAAACAGGTTAAAAGAGGCATATCTTTTAGAAAAAGTGGGAATGATAAGATTAAGTTCCCCCCCTTTGTGTGAGTAGCCATTTTTTAAATGGTTACTTTTTTTATGTATAGTCCTTTAATAAAATGGCTATATTGTATCTATACTCCCTAAACCCAAAAAGGCCGCTGCAGCGATGCAGCGGTCTTTTCATGGTCATGGCTTCATCTGTAGCCAGCTATCAAAATGATGAACAGCTATACTGCTTGGAGGATTTTCAGCTTGACACTCCGTAAGCACCATACCCAGCTCTTGCATCATCTTTTCTTCTCCTTTAGCAGAAAAAGAAATGTGTTCTCCTTCATCTGAAGCCATCGTTTCTACCCCTATTTCAATCGGAGTGGATAGCACACGTCCCCACTTTCGTTCATTTTCTGTTATTTCAGCAATACCGTTTTCCTTACCTGCTTGGTTTCGGTACGCCATGATTGTGACTTCATCAGCGTACTGAATAACCCACCGCCCCAACGAACCAGAACCGTTGCTATTTTTGAATGAAACTTCGTCAAACCAAAACGGTATATCTACAGCAAGCGGCAAGCCTAACTGACGAGACTGTAAAACCGCTTGAGAAATTACATATTGGTACTGCACAATGCTTTTAGCTCGATTATTTTCCCAGCTTTTATACAAATACGGCTCTACATCCAAATGAACCCCTGAAAATTGCTGTTGTTCTTCTGCTTCTGCTTGGTAAGCTTTTATCCAATTAAAAAATGCTTCTTGCTTTTCTACACCGGAAGTCCCTATCCAATAAGGAGCGCTGTCAAGCGCGTAAACACTTATACCCTGGACTTGCGCTTGTTCAATAAAACGCTTATATACGGAGGGTGAAAGATGAGCATCAATTTGCAAATACACCTTTGTCACCTTTTTTTCTTGAAGTTTTTCGAGGATATTCTCTTGGCGCAACATCCATTTTTTTGTACCCCACACCCACGTCGACAGCGGTATATTCATCTCTGCATTCACCTTCGAACCATACCCTATTCCTTTCTCCATATTAAACAACCCTACAACCAGCAGAAAAATAAGAACGCACTTGCTTTTCACACTCTTTTTCCTCCTTTATACGAGCCAGAACTCATATAAAGAGAGGCTGGCAGCTTGGCAAGTTTATGGTGACTTTCTCCCTTAAATCTGCAGCTTTCAGCAAACTGGTCCTTATCAATTTGTTTTCAACCTAATTTTTGTATGTCCTATCGGTTGCTTGGTTTACTTTTCTATATCTTTCTTATTGAATAAATATGCCTGCTTTGGATGATTTGGCTGATTTGGATATTTCAACTGTAATTGTCCTTTTCGTAATAGCTTTGTTAAATAGTTATTTCGTACTCCATCCGGCGTTCTTTCTAATAAATAAGCAAACTCTTTAAGCATGAGCGGTTTTTCTTTGCATAGCTCAAGAATAATATGCTCCATCTGATTCGGCGAAAGCCGTTTTTTTTCACGAGCCAGCGCTGCAATATCCCATAGCTTCGTATCAATATCTTCAACATTCACTGAATTAGAAAAATCATCTTCTGGTTCTTTATTATAGGAGTTAATCTCCTTATTACTGGAGTATGACTCACTATTAGAGTAGTTATCTCCTTTACTATAGGAGTTATTATCGTTATTATATGAGTTAAACTCCTCTATTAAATATTTATTATAGGAGTTAATATTGTTATTATAGGAGTCTGTTTCGACATTGTTTTTAAGTGTATTTTGATATTTTTCGACACCTTTAAAATTATTTCCCGACTCGGTTATGGGCGTACTGTGAGTGTCTTTCTCAGAAGAACTCTCCTGTCTCTCTTGGGCGGACAGGGATAAAGTGACCACTGTACGATGCATAGAAATATCTTGATCAATAGCAGGCATTTTATAATGATGCAAGCTCCAATTTTGCTTTACTTTTTTCAAACCAGAGCCTGAACGTTCACATAGCCCTAGTAGACTGAATAACTTAACGATGTTTGGATTCCGAAGCTGACTAACGGTATGGCTAAAAACTGAATCTGAAGGTGCTAATAAAAGACCTGGATTAGAAAAGACATAATATGTAGGTTGCTTTTCTAAAATAACACCGCCTTCGCCATTATAATCTGCATGAATAAGCATATTAATTAAAACTTCTGTTAAAGAGGAAGCGATTGATGGCTGAGGTTCGTTATTACGAACAATTTCATGAATATGGAAATAAAAATCAAAAATATTTCCTGACCAAGTCCCGTCTTGAGAAGTAAAGCGCTCTGTCCACTCTTCATTTCCTTTACTTTCCCTGTATTCTAAAAAGTATTGTGGTAAAACTTCTGTAATAATCCGTTCTTCACTGAATAAAAGCAGGCCTGCTAGTGTGACTCCCTCTTTATGGGTATCTCTAACCTTTCCCCACGCTCCTACTTTGTATAAAAACTCCTTTGTTTCAAGCGCATTCCAAGGATGAGCTGGTTTTACTTCAGCAAATCGATCCCGGTAGCTTTTGATCGTATCAAAATTTAATTCGTTTAATCCATAGTGCTCTAGGATGAGATTATCTTGTAACATATTCAACTCTCCTATTATCTTTGTATATTTATTTAACAGCGCGAATATGCTGTTTCTTCCCTCTTATTAATAACATACTGAATTTACTTATATAGATGCCATCAGCACTCTAAAGTAACGCGCATAAATTGACCTTGTGTCGCGCAGTCTCTTCTATACCGATATACACATCCCATCTATTCTATCATTTTTTCTTTATTCTCTCCTTCATTTTTCAATCTTCAAAACCGTAGGGTTTATTGTGTAAAAGCTGTGGATAAAAATAAATATCCACAGCTTTTACACAGCTTACAAATCCTTTTCTAGCTGTTTTAATGTAAATTTGATATAATACCCTTCATAACAACGGAGTAAGTGAGGGATTACGTATGGAAAAAGCTACATTTGCAGGTGGATGTTTCTGGTGTATGGTTACACCTTTTGAAGAGCTAGAAGGTATTCACGGCATTGTATCAGGATATATGGGGGGAACTGTGGATAACCCTACTTATGAGCAAGTAAAATCTGGCACAAGCGGTTACTACGAAGTGGTTCAAATTACATTTGATCCTGAAGTGTTTCCCTATAAACGTCTATTAGATCTTTATTGGCCACAAATTGATCCAACAGATGACGGAGGTCAATTCCAAGATCGCGGCTCGCAATATCGAACAGCAATTTTTTACCATAATGATAGCCAAAAGCAGGCAGCTGAAGAGACGAAGCTAGAGGTCGCAAAAAGCGGACGTTTTAAAAAACCAATCGTGACAAGCATCCTTCCAGCCTCTACTTTTTATGAGGCTGAAGAGTACCACCAAGATTTTCACAAGAAAAATCCAGATCACTATAAAGAAGACCGTGCTAAGTCTGGTCGGGACGAATTTATTCAAGCTAACTGGAAATAATTCTTGTGTTCAAAATAAAGCCGCATAGTAAATGCTATGCGGCTTTATTTTACCAGTTATCTGTATAAGTTGATGTTGTTGACGGCACGCTCCAATATTGCTGGGTAGGCTGCCATACCTTTAACGCTCCATCAGCTTTCTTCACAATTGCTTTAAATTGAACACTTTGACTCTCAGGAAAATAAACGGTGCCTCTCCAATCAGCTGTAGATGAATTATATGTTAATTTAATTGGATAAATAGAGGTATCCCACTGACCTAACTCAGCTCTATCTCCAACGATATAGACTGTTTCTCCTACTGTAGTTGGCGCATTTTTTACTACAACCGTTTGCGCAACTGGTGTAACGCCCAAAGTATTTTTAAATTGCCCCATAAGCATATCGTTATTAATTACATCGTAGAAACGAAGCAAAGTAAATCCCGCAAAATTATAATTAAAGGCCATTTCAGCTGCTTTTTTATATTGATCTTCGCTGCCTATGCTTAAAGCATTTTCCCCATTTAAAACAATTCCTTTTGCATTCGCAATATCCGCTACTTGGCGTACAAGCGTCTTTGGCATGGAATATTCGGGATAACTCCCACTGTCCGTCATTTCTAAACATGTAAAGGTGATGTCTAATTTGGCGGTTTTAAACGCACCCAAAAGCCCATTGTAATCATTGTATCCAGCCGGTTTTTCTGCAGCATGAGGAATCGTTGGATTATTGTACTGCCAATGGATTCCTGCCACTTTTGCACCGATCGGTACGTTAAAGGTTGAATCAAAAGCCTGATGAGCTAACTGTCCAATACGTTTTGTGTGGCCTTCCAAAACTCCTTGATACCACGCTAAGAAGTCTTTTCCATAAGCTGTTGAATAACCATCTTTTAAGAACTGATAGCCATCTGAAGGCGGTAAAATTTGCGATGTAGATGTTAAATTTGTTCCCCATGCCTGATTAACGCCGGCGAGTGAACCATATTTAGTCAAAGCATATGATTGAAACTGACTTTTAGCGAAGTTCGTATACACTTGAAATTTCCCTCTAGACGGATAGCCGGTTCCGTCTGCTGCTGTATAAGACGGATAACGAATTTCACCTGCAGGACCTCCTGATAAATAGATTTTAGCAATCACGTCTTTATAGGGTGCTAACGCTTGCGCAAATGCCGTGTAGAGCTCTCCGTACTGCTTAGAAATAACGTCGGTTGCAAGCGGGCTTAGCGTTTCTTTATTTATCGTTCCTGTTTCAGATTTAAAGTAAAGACTGTCATCGCTTTTTAAGTTCCATACCCAAGATGGAACCGGAACGTTACAATCATCTCCTACATTCCCACCGCACTGATGAGTAGAAATGATTGGAACGATCTTTATACCTGCATTACGAGCAGCTTGAGCAAAGCGCTGCGCATAGGAAAAATCGAACTGCTGATCACCGTTTTTCTCCATATCTCCCCACCAAAAGTCTACTGTCACTGCATAAAATCCATTTTGTTTCGCTTTGCGTAAATCGTTCTCAAATGCTTCCCAAGTCGTATAGTCTGTTACTTTTTTCAACGGCGCCATTAAGTAGGTTTTGTAACCGGAATTCATTGATTTTCCATCTACGGCAGCCGCTCCGTTAATGGGATTCAAAATGAAAACGTTAACAAAAGTAAACATTAAAACGAAAGCCAATCCTTTTTTACATAGCTGTTTCATATCTTCCCTCCATTTTTCAAAATCACCTATAGGTATTCGGCGGATTTTATTTTTTTCCTTTTTCTTTTATAAAAAAAGACGCCCTGCCAGGACGCCATCTTCCTTAGTTCCAAATTTCATTCACCCATTCAGGGTGGTCAATAAATGGATTGCGATTATGCTGATAGTCTGAATAAATAACATCATTTCTACGTCGTTCTCGATCATCTACTGGGTCTTGGTCGTTCCATTGAAGAAGTACAGATAGTTTTCCATGATAAGGAGCAGTGCCATTATTCACTAAGTTATTAAGCTCCAAGTCAGGCTCATCACTTACATCGCCTTCATAGCGAACTGCCATATAAAACAGCATGCGAGCCACGTCACCTTTTACTTCATCTCGAGGCTCCCATGAATCTCTGTCAAAATAATTTCCGAGTGCTTCGCTATGTTCCGTCCCTCCGTTATCAAAATCTAAGTTTCCTCTTGTACTATTTACGGACACATCGGTTGGACGTAAGTGATGGAGGTCTGTTCCAGGTCCCATGGCTGTTCCAAAATCCCCGTGGGACTTTGCCCAGACATGCTCACGGTTCCAATTGTCCGCTCCGCCTCCATTTGTATTCTTAGCCTGTGAACGCCCCGTATAGAGCAAAATAACGTTATTTGCGTTAGCTGGATCTTCATCCGTTTTCTTTAAGGCTTCCCATACAGCTGAATACGATAGTTCTGTATGATGGTCAATAATGTTATGAAGCTCTGTCTTTAAGGCATCTCCTGTTTTTCCAGCTGCGGTACGATAATAGTCTTCTACTGGAACGGTTGGTTCTGTTGGATCCGGATCCGGATCTGGATCTGGAGCCGGATCAGTTCCTTCTGTTTCTATACTGATAGAAGTAACTGATTTTATTCCCGGATGTAAAAAATAAGAAGTGAGTGTTCCTGTAACTGTAAGGCTTTTTCCTTTTAATTCTGGGTGACTTTGCAGTCCAAATGCACTTCGTAAATTTGAAGGAATTTGAACATATATCATTTTGTCTGTGCTGGTTTCATTTGGGCTGTCAGCAAGAGCAAGTGCATAATCGTTTGGATAACTCCCTGTAATAACTGTAGATGTGGCTGTAGGTTGACCTACTACATACCCTTTAACAGCTTGTACACTACTGTTTTGATTCCCAAGAGCTTGTGAAACAGATAAAGATGTGGCTGCTTGACTAATAGGAGTTAAGCTCACTAAAAGGGCAAAAACAAGCAGGGACATCATCCATGTTTTTTTATACAGAGCGTGTAATCTCATTTTTTAATCCTCCTTATAATAAGGTTGAAAACTAGTTTTCTTCCACCTCTTTATATTATTTTTTCACTGTGAATTCCCTGCGTCTTTTTTGTTAAGTTTTATAGTGAAAAAGATGTGTTCTTTTTTACAGCGATCTCCAATTTATGCGCAGAATTATATTTTTAAAAGTCCACATTGGAAAAAGCATTATGTGTCTTTCTTTATATATGGTATAATCAACCGAATCGTAAAAGAGCTTATAATATTTCAGAAAATGAAATGATTTAAATAGAAATGAGGATTGTCTATGCTTAGTTTTGACGAAAAATTGGCTATTATTTCATCGTTCCCAGAGCTGCATCGAAAAGATGTATCTTTAGGGCGCGTGAATTTTCATTATGAAGAAAGCGTGTATGATAAAACGGTTGTCGTGCATCATCTACACCCTAACGGAAACGGATTCGTATATGCAGGATTTTTGAAAGGATATGAAGCAAATGACAAAGGTCTTGTGAATATCCGCGATTATACAGAAGAACAGCTTCGCTCAATTATTCAAGCTTCTATTGAATCTTTGTCTACCCTTCCTGATACAGCTAGAGAAGAAGCCATTGTAGGAAATGGAAATGAACAGCGCTGGAACGGTCCAGACAATGCAACACTTTTACTTGTTCATGAAGATGACCTGTGGAATATTTATTCTGGCTTGAATTTAGAGGCTGCATTCTTATCTTACGAAGAAGCAGAAGATTATTTGTTTGAAGAAGGCTTCCGCCGCCTATAAACTTGCATCTATACGCAAAAACCTCGCTGTTGATTAACAGCGAGGTTTTTTCACTTTTTAACAGAAGGCTGAGGGCTAATTCGCGGTATTAAAACGGCAAATAGTACAACAATCCCCACACCAATCAATAATAAATAAAACCATTGTAAGTCTGATGACTTTTCAGAAACAGTTTGTTCTGCTTGATTTTTCTTATAGGAAATGTTTTTAGAAGAAAACAAGTTATATTCTTTTGCTTTCGCAGAAATCGTATTATCTTCGGCTGATGCGTTCGCAAAAAGATTTTCTCTTAAGCTCTCTTTTTCTACGTCTTCCTCTTTTTCAAATGTAAGATCCTTTATTTCCTCCGGAATATTTCCTACTTCTTTTTTATTTTCCAGCAGAGACTCAGGGTCCAATTTAATCGGATCATCTTTATATACATTTGGTTTGATATCTTCAACGTTTCCGTCATCAGCTTCAGCCGCTGCTGCTATAGGGAAACAAAGAAGAGAAAAAATAAGAACGATACTCCCAATCTTCTTATTAAGCACTATAGGTTTCATCATTTTCAACCTCTTTAGTCGTCTTTAAAGCACGAATAATAGATGGCAGAACACTTAAAACAGCAGTCATTCCCACTAATACAATAAGCGCCTGTCCAAACAGAGACTGCGTATCATATTGAATCGACATATACACTTTAGATACTGGATCTTCGTAATTAAAGTTTGGCATAGACAAGTTAAGAAGCGGGGTAACATAAAACAAAATCAACCCTACTGTCGTCACCCATCCAGCGAAGTTTCCTAATAAGAAAGCAATACGTACAAGTGTAGATGAAGCAAGCAATAAGACGATTGTAAAGATTGACCATTCCATTGCCCGGTCTCCTGATAACGAATAAATGTTAAGACTAAAGATACTTACCATTAACCCTACAATCAAATTCAATAACCCAAACAACGTACCTTTTACCAGCATCGGCGCGTGTCGATAGTATTGACTAAAATAGCCAATGAGTAAGCTGCTGATTAAGATAATAACCAAAATAACAACAGGTGGAACCTCTTTTACTCTTTCAGCCGGCACTTCACCGCTTACTTGAAGAGGATTGGCTAAATAGTGGTAGACGTAATCATTATTCTGTCCATCTACTAATGTATTATTTAACAAGCGATATACCTGGCCGCGAACTAACTTCGTTGAATCCACATTTTGAGCCCACTTGCTGTTAAGCGTGTCAGCTTTATCCTGTACTTCATTCACTCGCTTTTGCAATTCATCTGTGTATGTGACAACATTAGCTTGTCTTTCACCTAAAGATGAAATGAGTTCATTCATTCCCTTCAACTCTTGACCCATGCTTTGCTGCAGCGTCATTAAGCCCGTTACGTCCGGAGCTTCTTTCTTTTCTAATGTCTGATCTTCACCTGCGCTGGATTGAAGCTCTTGATTCATTGCATTTGCTTTTTCTTGAATAGCTGATAGCTCTTCCATAATAGATGCTTGTTCAGCATCAACTGTTTGTCCATATTGATCAGCAAAATCTTGCACTGAACTTTGGAACTGCGCTAACTCTTCTTCTGTTAGAGACAGGTTTTCCTGGATTTGCTTACGCGCGTCTTGAGATGAGACGGTTCCAGCTAACACCTGCTGCAAACTTCCTTTAATAGAGTCATTGTTAAGGACACTATTCTGTATGTCCGTATTTCCTACTTGAGCTAAAGTTAAATCATACTGCGATAAATCACCGTAGTACTTTAGCAAATCTTCTGCATTGCTGCTTTTAATCTTACCTGAGAATGTATTGTTCAGCTTTTCCTTGCGAGAAGCTGAAAGGTTTGGAGAAGATAAGATTTTATCTTCTTTGTGTTTAATCATCGTAATGAGATTGTCTACATCCACACTACCTTTAGAAGGCTTTTTGTCGTCTTCTTTCAACTTTTCATTCTCTTTTTTTAATCGTTCATTTTCTTCTTGAAGCTTAGCAATTTGACTGCTGGACGACTTTGTTGCTTCTTCTAAGTCTTTCTCTGCTTTGTTTTTCTGTGCTGTTAAAGACTTAACTTCTGCTTCCAAACTTGCAATTTTCTGCTTCAGCGCATCCGTATTTTCTCCTGAGGTTTCAGGCTGAACCGTTACATTTTGCAGCTCATCTCTGACTGCTTGTACCTGTGTTTTCAGATTGGCCACTTTTTCAAGCGCACTTTTCACAGCATTGGATGTACCTGATGAGTCCGGTGTTTCAGGTGTTTCCGTGGCCTCAGGTGTCTCAGGTGTTTCAGGTGCTTCAGGCGCTTCGGGTGTTTCACTCGTCATTCCTTGGAGCTGCTTTTCTAAATTATCAAGCCCTGTTGATATATCATCAAGCTTTGCTGTTTGCTGAGATAAATCCACTTTAATTGGTTCTGACGTTCCTTCGCCTTGGCCGGAATCCGGCTGAGTTCCGTCATCTTCTCCTGGATCTGTTGGCGTCTCTCCACCTTGATTTGGATCTGGCTGAGTTCCATCATCTTCTCCTGGATCTGTTGGCGTCTCTCCACCTTGATTTGGATCTGGCTGAGTTCCATCATCTTCTCCTGGGTTCGTGGGCGTTTCTTCCCCTCGATTTGGATCTGGCTGAGTTCCATCACCTTCTCCTGGATCCGTTGAGCCTCGGCTACCATCATTTGATGAAGCTGCCTCTAGCTGAGCTCGAAGCGGCTTCAGCTTATTTTCAATTTGATTTAGCGTTGTTTGCTCAGACTGCTGTTTGTATGAGCTGATTATTTGGCCGTTCAAATCCTGTAGAGCTTTTTCTTGTTCAGTAACATTATCCGCTTGTTTGTCTCCAAGTTCTCCAACGGCTTTTTGATTTTCATCCAGCTGCTGTTGAATGGAAGACAAGCCGCTGAATACTTGATTGGCCTGCTCGTCAAAACTTTGCTTGGAGCTTGGCTGATTAGATTCAAGGGAAGATAACCCTTCTTGAATCGCAGCGACGCTTTGAGCCTGCGTTTTTTCAAGCATTTGCTTCTGTGCTTCTTGATATGTTTGATACTGATTTACATATTCAATGAAGTTGTTTAAATTCTTTTCAACCTTTGCTACGTCGCCTTGTCTGTCGCTGGAACCTTTTTCTACTTTATTTACATTATCTTGGATTTGCTGAAGAATTTTCTTTTGATCATTTAATTCACCTGCTAAATCTTTTGAATTTGGTTTATAAAAAGCGACCATTGTTTTTTGAAAGGCGATTTCTTTATTTAGAATTTTATCGAACTGTCCCCTTACCTTATCCACTTCCTGTGATACATAACTCCAGTACAAAGAGGACATTTCATTATTAACCTTCGTAGTAGCATCTTCTAATTCCCCTACTACTTTTTCCTTATTAACTGCGTTAAGCTGACTTTGAACTTTATATTCCAACGTAGCTTTTTCTGGCTTTTTTTCCTGATACGATAGAATATTTTGTGAGAAAGTTGAGGGAATATAGATAACAGCATCATATTTCCCATTCTGTAAACCGCTTGTAGCCGCGCTTCGTCCAAGTACAGTCCATTGATAATCTGACCCCTCTTGTAATAGAGGAGTCACTTTTTCTCCAAATTCTATCACTTTTTCACTGTTTTCTTTTACTCCATTATCTTCATTAACAACCGCAATCGTTCTTGTTGAATTTTCTGTGACCTGCAGCGGGTTGTCTCCAATATACTGGAAAAAGAAAGAAGGAAGAGCCAAAATTAAAACAACAGCTAATATGACTTTAAGTGTATACTTACGCTGTTCGGTCATGTTAAGATCTTCCTTTCACTTACACATAGCGGGATTTGAATTCTCGTTTCTTTTCCACTTTTAATATAATAACCGAAGCCAGGATTAACGTCTGCTTCTTTTCGGTCATAAGGAAGTGTAAATAAGCTTTGCTCCGTTTTCTTCATCAGCAACACAGCTTGGCTAATTTGCTTCACTTCTGTTGTTAACGCGTCAAATCCTTTTGAAAACTCATTGTTGTTCCCTGCAACAATCAAGTTAAAGCCCAAGTGGCTATAATTTTTCATCAATTTTGTAATACGATCCTGCAGGACGCTGTCTAAGTTTTGCTGGAATCGTACAAATCCATCTACTACAAGCATGATTGGAGCAAATGAAAGACTGTGTACTGTTCCTTCCTGTACTGCTTCTAAATACTTATTTTCACGTCGCTGCAATCGTTCTCCGGTTAGGTCAAGCCAATTGATAATCTGTTCTTTTGTTTCCATGTAAACAACTTGTTCTTCAGCTGCATAGCTTGATAAACCGCGGTCAACCGAATCGAATAGTCCGATTTGTTTTACGCCTTGTTCAAGAGCTGTTTGCAGTATAACTTTCACTACATTTGTCTTTCCTTTTTGCGTTTGTCCCATGACAATGCAATGCTTATTTTTCGTAAAGTTCATATGCACCGGTCTAACAAATTCTTCATCTAATCCGAGAGGAATGACTCCTTTTTCCCGAAGAACTCTTCTGTCCGTCATAAACTCGGCAAGTACAAGTTTCGATGACAGCATTGGTACAGGCTCCGGAAGAATAGCATCAGCATATTGATCCTTTAATCGTTGAATATGCAGCTTAATTCCATCAAAAATTTCAAAATCATCTTTTCCTTCCACAGGTAAAAATAGCTGTGCAAAATAAGGTTGATCCGTTTTGATAATAGCCCGACCAGGAATAGACTCTAGGACATACGGCGTACGTCCTAAAATAGAATAAGCTTCTGAATGATCCATTAAGTAATGAACCACTTTCGTTTTCAAGTTATTCATAAGCGACTGACGGATAGAATTCACGCGCGTGGCAGTAAAGATCATATAAATTCCTAAAGACTGACCGTCACGCACAAGCTGTGTGAACTGCATTTCTAGATCTTGCATTTCTTCTTTGACAAGATCAAAATTATCAATCGTGATAAAAATTAGGGGAAGCTCTTCGGAACTTAAAGCATTATACATTTTGATATTGCTAACTTCCTGCTGCTGAAATAACTGCTTTCGCCTTGCAATTTCTTGTTTGATAATCGTCATGAATTTTTCAATTTTACGCATTTGATCCATTAAGAAATAATCCGCCGTATGGGGCAGCTGGCGAAGCGGCAACAGCGTGCCGTTTCCAAAGTCAAAAATGTAATAATGAAGCTGCTCTGGGCTCTGTCTTTCAGCTAGGCTAAGAAGCAACATCATGACTGTAAACGATTTACCGTATCCTGACGAACCAAATATACCAATATTTCCATCGTCCATCAGCTGATAGTTATGCACCGTTTGACTTTGCTTTTCCGGTTCATCAATTAAGCCAATTGGGAATACTCCCTCTCGCTTCTCTTTGTACTCACTGCGAAGCAATCTTTCTTTAAGAGGCGGCAGCCATGGACTATTTAATTTTTTGATACCTAATTCCTGCTGCGTTTGTTCAATTTTTTGCACCACCACATCAATTTCTGCTTCTGCTTGTTTAGATGAGGTCTGCTGAGTAGATACATCAGATAATGGAACCAACCCGAGGTCTGTTACAATGGCTACTTCATCTTCAGCTCCATACGTATCTTCCATGTACGGTGCGCCGCTCCAAGCTGACTGGAACAGTTCATACACTTCATTATTTCCAACCTGCAAATAGCCTCGACCAGTCACCGTAATAGAAGCAGCGTCCGCATTTTTTAAGATTTCTTTACTGTCAGCGGCATCTTGGACTTTTAACGCTACTTTAAAGCGCGCATTACTCCAAATTTGATCGTCAATAACGCCGCCTGGCTTTTGAGTTGCTAAAATTAAATGAACGCCTAGACTACGCCCGATGCGAGCCGCGCTGACTAATTCGCGAATGAACTCTGGTTCTTCACTTTTTAACTCGGCAAACTCATCCGAAATTAAGAATAAATGCGGCAGAGGTTCTTCCGCCATACCTTGCTTATATAAATCTGTATAATCATTAATATGATTTACTTCATATCTATCAAACAAGCGTTGGCGTCGCTTCAATTCACTTTTAATAGACGCTAAAGCTCTTGTACTAAAATTCTTGCTTCCTTCAATGTTTGTAATGGTTCCAAGCAGGTGAGGCATGTTTTTAAAGGGCTGAGCCATTCCCCCGCCTTTATAGTCGATCAATAAAAATGCAACTTCATGGGGGTGAAAATTCACTGCTAGAGAAAGAATATACGTTTGTAAAAATTCACTTTTTCCTGACCCCGTTGTACCTGCAAGCAAACCATGAGGGCCATGGGCTTTTTCGTGGAGATTTAGTTCAACAATATCTTCTTTTCCTTTTAAACCAATCGGAACCGCTAGCGACTTAGCTGATTCATTACTGTGCCACCTTTGTACGATATCCAATTCACCAATTTCTCTCGCTTTAAATAATTCTAAGAATGAAACGCTGTTTGGAATCGAGTTGGTCATGCCAATTTGGTGATCCAATGTCCGTAGCATCCTTGCAAATCTTTCATTATACTCAAGCGTGTGTTGATCAAGTTGAAATGGAATATTCACAGCTTTTTGCTTTTGAATTAATATATCCCCTTCAGCTTCGTTAATATAACGAACGAGTGTGTGAACATGCTCCGTTAAGCTTTCCTTTGTCTCTGCCGCAAATATCGTAGAGAACCCGAGGTGAGGGTGATATCCTTCTAAATACTCTAAGATAACGTGATCTGCAATTAACTGCTGATTCGTAATAATAAAAACAAAATGAGGCAGGAAAACCACTTCCCCTTTTGCTTCATCTAAGTCGCGTTCTCTTAGCATTTCATAAATAGAAGATAAAAGCTGATCTCTCGTTTGTTCATTATAAATGAAACCTTTCGCAAAAGAATGCGGAAGCTGAAAATGAGGAAGCCACTTCATCCATTCCCACTCTTTATATTCTTCTTCATCAAAAATAAATACGAATCTCACATCATGATAACTGTGAGAAAATGCCAGCTGTCCTACGAGCTGATGCAATTCATTCTTCACCGTTTTCATCTTTCCTACCAGACCGATAGATCCTCGGCCTAAATGAGCGGTAACGGGGGCATTTTTCACTTCTCTATAGACCTTTTCCATATGCTGAGACTGTTCAAGCAAATCATCAATTTCTCTATTAGCCATATCTCCGCTATTTAAGGAAATTTGATAGCTTCCCGGAACTGTTCCTGTTCCAAGACGCACCTGTAAAAAATCACTGCTCTCCACAGTTCGTTCCCAAATCCGATCAGAAATCTGTTCTGTTAAATATTTCATTCGTTCAAACGTCGGAAAATGATAAGATAATACATCTCGCTGAACTGATACTAGTTCTTGTAATTCCTCACGTTTGTTTTCTAAGTACTTTGTATAGATTCGGCGACGACGCTCTTGTCGCTTCTTGCGCTGTTTCTTGTCTTTGAAATATTGAACGGTAGATACAATCAGCGTGGTCGTAAACATCATGACAGATATAATAATAAAAATTCCCCTAGGCTGAATAATCGATACCGTACCCATCACTAGCAGCATGACTAATGGTGGTAAAATAGTAAGCCATAAGCTTCGGTTATTTTCATCATTGTCTTGAGATGGAAAGGACAAGCTCACCTTATCATCAGGCAAATCATATACCATACGCGGGGTCCGTCTATAAACTGGGTACTTCTTTTTCATTTCAGAAATAGGCTGTGCCGTAGCCGGAAGCTTAGATGCATAGTCATAGTAGCTTTGAATCTTTAACAAATCTTTTTCAATCAATTGAATCGTCATAGAGGACCATAAAATAAGATCTCCCGGCTGAAGGTTCGTATCCTCTTCCAGTCGTTGTCCGTTAAGGTAAAGCGGTTCTTGGTTGTAAAAGACCTTCCAATTCCCATTGATTTTGGATAAGTAAAATCCTTCTTTTGGCTCTACTACACACTTTTCTTTCCGCTGATGCACATCAGCTGCTTCATCGCTTATGGAAAACGAGACTTCTGATCCGTAATCAATATAATAGACAGCTTCTTTAACAGCTGACTCCGTAAGAACAAAAGTTAAATCCTGCCCTTGTTCTCTCCATACAAACGACTCAGAAACAGATAACTCTGCTATCCTTTCTTCCCCGTAGGAAATTAAGAGCCTGCCGTTTTTTTCAGATGACAGCGTCATTTGACCTTTCTCAAACGGGTAGGAAAACGTAAAAGTTTGATGCTGAGTATTTCCAACCGTTGCTTGGCGAAAAGCATTAAAATCTATAGGCAGCTGCTGATACGTTTGCCCACTAACTACCCAAAGCATATTCATACAACTACCTCCCTACTTCGCTTGATCTTCCTGCTGTTTTTTCTGCTCTTCTTGCTTCTTTTTCTCGGCCTCTGCAGCTTTCTGTTCTTCTTCCTGCTGCTTGGCCGCCTGTGCTTCCTCAGCTTGTTTCTCTTCTTGCTGCTTGGCTGCTTCCGCTTCTTGCTGATCATTTTCTTTCTTAAATTCTTCAAGTTCATTCGCTACTTTATCAAGCTCTTCTTGCTTTTTATCAGCCGCTAAATCGTTTTCTGTCTTTAGCTGCCCTTCGTATTTCATTAGTGCATAGATAATTAACGAACGTTCTTCTAACAATCTGCTAACTTCCAGAGCTTTTTTGTTGTCTCCTCGGCCAATGTAAAACCAATAGGCAAAATACTGAGGATCTGACTGAAGCGTAATAGTCTTTAAAGCATTTGCTTTTTGGTCTTCCCCCAACTTTTCATTAACAAGATAGGAGGTTGCTATTTCGTATTGCACAATTTTAGGCATACTTTCAATATCGTAATTTTCAAGTGTGTCGACTACTTTGCTGTAGTTTTTTTCTAGAAAATATTCGTTGCTTTCTACAAACGCTTCTTGTTTAGGCTGAGCAAAAAAGTAAGAGTAAAAAGTATAAATAAGAGCTGGAATTAATAAGACAAGTATACCTACAGATGAAAACTTAAAAATGGTCCAGCGTTTTTGAGGAAGTTGAACGAGCGTCTTTTGATGTTTTTCAAGTTGGGTTAGCTTATGCTGAACAAATTGGCTCAGCTCTTCCTCATTACTGACGTGCATTATTTTTTTAGCGTCTTCCTTTAATTGTAAGGTCTCATATAACTTAAAATACTGTTCAAATGTATAAGATGAGTCGATGGCTGCTGCTATCGTAGCCTTTAATTCCTGAAAGCTTTGTTCCCTGTTAGACTCATAAGGAGGTAAACTTTCTTTTACTCCATAATGTAAAAAAGCAGAGCTTAAACTTTTATCAAAAATGATATTTTCTGGACAAATCAACAAATGCAGCCTTGAAAAAGAATGCTGCTTTACCTTTTTAATAAGCTGATCTGCAAACAGCCACTTTTGCTGTTCTTCTTTTCCCTTTAAGACCTTAAAAGGTTGAAACTCAGAAGTAGGCTTAATTGTTATTTTAAGCTCATCATCGCCCATCATGATTTCTTTTTGAAAAGCCATGTTTACATCCTTTAACATTTCAATTTCAACAGAACGATCAAGTCGAATTTTTTCTTTTTGAAAAACAAATGTATATTCATTGTGATGACGTGTCATCACAGCTTCAAGCTGTTCTTCTAAGTAGGTCGGTTTCTTCTCTGACATTCTAATAGACTCCTTTAGAGAATTTCGATACAATCACCTGTGGTAATTCCGCAGTTAATCATCGTCTCATTTCCCGAGAAAATAAGATTTTTATTTGAAACACGTATCCACGCACCGTCCTTCGGTGATTGAGTAATCTTTTTAGCTTGCCAAACGATCTCAACTACTTTTTTGATTGAATGATAGTTTGATAGTCGCAAATCGAAACGATCACCTGTATAGTGCTTTAAGTCTACTGTTACTTCTATATACATAGGGTTTCATCACCTCAAAACATAGAAAAAGCGCCTTCATCTTTTGAGAATAGGGCGCTCCTTTTATTACTTCACTTAGATTATTAGATGAAGTTAACCGCGGATTTGGCTAGCGATTTGGTTATCTGTATCTTCAAGAACGTTTGCAGAATCGTCTAATTGCTTAGCAATTTTTGTAAGTAAGTTAGACATTTCAACGAAAGAAGGTTTTAATTCTTCGTATTGAGCAGCAAATGCTTCACTTGAAGCACCTTCCCACATGTCTTGAAGTTGATTTTTCATTGTATCAAGACGGCTTACTAACTCTTGAACTTGACCGCTTTCGTTAGTATAGCGACCTGCCATATCGCGAAGTTCTGCTGGTGTTACGCGAATAATTCCTGCCATATATATCTCTCCTTCGATTTATATATTTACTATTATTGTAAGAAACTCCAGGGGTAAGGTCAAAGGTTACTTGTAAAAGCCTCCAAAAATAAGAATATATATCTACAAATACTCCTAAAAAATGCAAATAAAACCTGAAGAACCAAGATTTTGTTCTCACTTAAACCTTTTTCACCTGATCTATAGGTACCTATTTAAAGGAAAATAAAAACTGTAAGGCTATTAAATTACATTTTTCACTCATTATCTATAGAACTATTTACTAGCAATAAAAAAGCAGCAGCCTATTTAAGACCCTGCCTTCTTTTATATACCTTCTATTTTTCAGGCTTCAGACATGCTGGGGCAAGTACATGCGCTTCTCATCGCTTTGGCTACTGTTTAAAATAATTTTGATCTTCCTTTAACATCCTTATCTCTTCGGGGATGAATAATTTTGAAAGAGGCGTGTCAGGGTTAAGTAAAATCGCTATTTCCTCATTTAATACAGGCAACATATCCTTAAATGATACGCATACAGTTTTTTCATCTTTTAGCATCTGTTCAATCGGGTATTTTGACGAAAAAACAGGTAAATAACGGTACGCTGCGCTTTTCATCGTCTGAACGTAGTGCTCTGCAATTAATATATCTGATGCTCCACGTTCTGAGCTAACAACTAGCCATAAATTGCTATTCATTAATGTTTTATAAAACTGAGCAATTTTCTTATTATCTTTCATTGCCTCAATTAACGACTTCTCTAATAAGTTAAACGTATATTTCATTGACGAGACAACCCTGTAAGGAACTGTACCATTTCACTTTCTGCGCCATCATATGCTTCATTCATTCTCTCTTCACTTCCTCTGTGGTGTCACTAAACATAATGTTTGAAGAATTCATCTCCTGACTTAAAATACCTAATCCCATTTGAATAACGCCATAAGTAAAAAATTCCGTGCGGCTGCATGTAGAACCATTCACTACTTTTTCTTCCCAAGACATAGAAAGCGAATTCCACATAACATTAAGAGTACCTAGAGGTTTTTCAATCGTTCTATGCATATTGTCATACGTATTCCATTCTTTTAGGTTCTTTATATCATTCCACGTATCTTTTGAATGGGTGCCCCCATCGCTCCATACGCTCGACCAAAACTCCGTCCAGCCTGAAGAGCCTTCTAGCTCTCCATCTGCTTTTCTCATTTGTTCCGCAGTGTCTTTTACTAATAAATGTGCATTTTCTGTTAGCGAATCAAGTTTACGAATCATATGCTGTAACTCTTCCTGCAAGTCCAGCACTTTATCAATATCTGCAACAGACAAGAAATGTAGATTTGTAGCTTCCCAGCTTAGTTTTTGAAGTGCATCAGCTGTCTGTGAATGAGACTGCTGAATTCGCTCTGCAAATGTCTGCAACACCTCTGGATTTACTTTTATCTCCATATATGTCCGTCCCCCTATCCCTTGTAAGCCTTCAATTATTATCCAAACATTTTTTAAGCCTATACGGAAAGACTCACTTTCTAAAGGAGTGAGCCGATAATGTTATTTATTACGCCGATGCTAACTCTCTTAATCTTGAAATTTCTAAGCGTAACGTTTGAAACAATTCATCCCTTACATCGTAAAGATGAAAAGTAGATTGTGTAATATCATTATAAATATCCTCATATGAGCTCTTGGAACGCCCTGACCAATCTGACGCATATTGTTGGTGCGAATTTTGAAACAGATATATACCCTCTTCAAGAAATTCCATGATACGTTGAACTTCATGTAAATATGATTCTAATTGATCTGCATCTCGACTATATTCTTTACTTTTTCTTCTTCGCTCTATGTCGTCAAAGAGATCATCAATTGCATCCATAAAATGTCCCCACGTCCTTCTTCCTCTTTTATTAGAAGTCTCTTAAAGTAATGTTAAAATAAGGTTACAAAAAACAAAATCCATCATTCAAACTATTTTCATACCTAGGAAAAAATATCTACATTTATCTTTTTTTACTTATTTATACAGAAAAAATAGAGAAAATAAACAACGCCAGTCTGCTGTAATAAAGCAGTAGACGTTGCTTTTTATGTTGTGACACTGCTGTTGTAAAAAGGAAGAATACCTAGTTTACATCCGACCTTTTTGTTTCTTTTTCTTGTTAATTGGCTTTTTTGAAGGTTTTTTAGCTGTACGGGACTGCTCTTTTGTTCCTTCATCGACGATTTCACCCATATATAGCTCTTTTTTCGCTAATGAAAGTTGAAGTTCACGTGCGATTTGTTTTAAATTTCGTTCTTCTCGTTCAGTCACAAGAGAAATGACTGTACCTTCTGCTCCTGATCTGCCTGTTCTACCTGAGCGATGCACGTATTGATCTGCATCTTGAGGAACATCGATGTGAATTACATGCGTCAGTCCCTTGATGTCTAATCCTCTAGCTGCGACATCCGTTGCTAATAAGATAGGGAAATCTCCTTTGCGAAACCCCTTAATCGTCGTAGCACGATCTTCTTTTTTCGTTTCACTGTGTAAAGAGCCGGCTTCTACATGCTTAAATGTTAATTTTTCTTCAAACTCGATGAGAGTATCAATGCCTTTAAAAAAGGCTAAAGCTTTCATTGGTCCTTGACGAACTAGTTTTCTAAGCACGTCCACTTTGTCCCTAGCTTCACTTTTAATGTATACATGCTCTACCTTAGAAGCTGGAAGTTCATCTCTTCCTACCTCTATTTCAAGAGGATGGTTCATCATATCTTTCGCTAGCGATTTGGTACGTTCTGACACAGTAGCTGAGAAGACTAAGATTTGACGATCACTTAAAGCCATCTTTACAATCTGTTGCACCGTTTGAACGTGTTCAGGCACAAATAATTGATCCGCTTCATCAATCACAATTGTTTTGACTTCGTGCATTTTCAGTTTCTTCATTTTAATTAATTCGTTCACACGTCCCGGTGTACCAACTATGATATTAGGACGTTTTTTTAGTTTTTCTAGTTGACGTTTCGTATTCGCTCCGCCAATAAATGCTGCGCTTGAAATACCGCTTCCCTGTGACCAAGTTTGAATTTCGCCATGAATCTGCATGACCAATTCATGGGAAGAGGCTAAAATAACCGCTTGAATATGAGATGGTCCCGGCTGAATGCGATGTAAGACAGGCAATAAGTATGCCAGTGTCTTCCCTGTTCCCGTTGGAGATTCTCCTATTACATCTTTATTAGCTATAATCTCTGGAATAGCTTTTGTTTGAATGGCAGTAGGTTCATTGAACCCTGCTTTTTTCCACGCCTCTTGTAAAAAAGGCTGTAAAGTCTCTATAAACTGACTCATATCTATCTCCTTTTCCATGCTTTTCTCGATATTATAAACGTTTTTTTCATTTCCATTAAACGAATTTATCAGTGACCATGTGCGTTAAACCTATACTGACCGCACTTCCCGTTTATTTACAACTAAACCTTTCTTGTCCCAAGGACTCTGTCAATCCGTCAGTAGAAAAATCGGTTCTTCCCTTAACTTTCCTACGTCAATATATATAGCTTCAACTATGATACACTATTGCTTCTATAGAAAACAATATGATCCTCTTTATTATGGACGAAAACTTGTATAAGAAGGGGGTTTTATGTCCTCTATGGAGCCACAAGCAAAAGGCTCAGCCACTTACTTCCTTTGTTTCAAGAAAACAGCCGCCTCTCTGAACTAGGAGAGGCGGCCGTTTCGTTCTATAATCGGCATATCAATAGTAACCGTTGTCCCTTTTCCTTTGCCGCTTTTAAAACGTATAGTACCTTGATGACGCTCCATAATTTTGTAACATACGGCCAGCCCTAAGCCAGTGCCAGCTTCTTTCGTAGAATAAAACGGCGTACCTACTTGATCAATTCTCTCTTGACTCATTCCGACCCCATTGTCTTCAAAGTGAATCAATGCTCGTGTATCGTTTTCTTCAACTGTTATTGTAATATGACCTTTATCAATAATAGCTTCTACACCGTTTTTAATAACATTAATGAAAACTTGTTTCAACTGATTTGCATCAGCCGAAACATAAATAGGCCTTTTGGATGTTTCTTTTAATGAAATAGAAACATTATTTAAATTGGCCTGCGCTTCCATTAGCGTAATAACTTGCTTCAAAATCTCACATAAATTGGTCTTTTCAAAAGATACATGCTGTTTTTTTCCAAGAATGAGCATTTCACTGGAGATCAAGTTGATGCGGTCGATTTCAGACATCATAATATCTAAATATGTGTCATTTGTTTCCTTAGAGGCTTGCATAACCTGTACAAAGCCTTTTAAAGAAGTAAGCGGGTTCCTAATTTCATGTGCTACGGCACCTGCCATTTGTCCAATAACCGACATTTTTTCCGACGTTATCATAAGCTCTTCATCTTGACGGTATGTAGTGATATCTCGTGCAATCATAAATACACCTGCCACCTGCTTATGAACGACGATGGGAAGCAAAGAACACCTAAGCAGCCGTCTTTCTCGCTTTCTATTAATAACATTCATTTCAAACTTAGCACCTTTTCCATTCAGCACTTCTTTGAAATGCTCTTTGCACATGTCAAACTCTTCAGCTGCGATAAGAGCTGAAGGTTTCATTTTTTGCAATTCTTTACTTGAGTATCCAACGATGGCTTCACCTTCTGGGTTAGCAAGAAGGACTTCACCTTTTTTACTTATTTCAAAGACTCCATCAGGATTATGTTTGAATAAAGATTGGTAGTGCTGATTGCTTGTTTGAAGTTCATGTTCTTTCACTATGAGCTCTTGCTGGGACTCCACAAGCTTATAAGCTCTTCTATATACCAATCCATACAAAATAACCCCCGTAGCTAAAATAAAAAACCAACCTTTGTATTGCTGAAAAAAAATATATACTTCAAAACGACCTTGCGCTAATGTTCTAGATATATTATCAGATATCAAGATCCATACAGCGCCAATAATGATATATATAATTGAAATTCTCAAAGCTGCTTTGCGCGCGTGTTTCACCAAATTTTAATCACCTATTTATCAGTATTGATCCCCAATCTTATTGCCATTACGTGAAGTGTTCACTTTTTATAGCCATTTCATGCCGTTGTAAAAAATTGATGAATGGCCTGCCCTAAGTTGCTAATAGATTTTACATTTGCTTGAAAATGATACTGATGAAGCCATTGACTATGATCCGGTGTTACGCCTGTTAGATAAATTTGTACGCCCATTAGTTGAAATTCCCATATTAAATGTTCTAACGCTGCAACACCTTGTTCGTCAATTTGACCGATTCCGTTAAAATCAATGATAACTCGATCAACCGTTTCTTCATCTATCTGTTTGAGCAATCGATGTTCATTTTTCATGATAACTTCCTCAAATAAATCTCCAAACAGCGGTATAAGTACTATGTTATTGGATAAATGAATAAACGGTCCCGAAAGCTCTATAACTCGGTTCATTGCCTTTTCTAATCGTTCTTTTTGCAGCAGCAGTTCTAAGTCCGTTTCAGATAAACGCGCTGTATGCTGTTCGATTTTTTCTGAAAGAATTCTAATTTGAGAATCTTGCTCTACACATATTACATGCGCCTTATCTTGCTCCCATTTGCAATTCACTGTATAAAGAGACATCTTAGCTTCGCGCGAATGCATGACTAATTCTGTTTTTATCTTTTCCTTCTGCCCTAAACGCTTTTTAGCTTTCTTTTGACTATCTTCGTCAACAATTTCTAAAAAATGTTGAACCTCTCCAAATAAAGCAGCTGCTTCATCAGATTGCGCTAGAATATTCATTTCCTCATCCATAATAAAAACAGGAAGCGGAGCATATTTAATAGTCGACAACCTTAATCCCCCTAATTGATTGATAATGAAAAAGCTCTTTCAACTCCTCTAGCTGTGCAATAAATCGAACTTGATTTGTTTGCATAAGAGGAAACTTATAGTTTGAAACAACTCGGCCTCCAACTAAAATAAGCGGCTGATGTTTTGTCTTTTGTAATCCTTCTATATATTCGTTTGCTTTTTCTATATGATGAGTCAAACTGAACGAAATTCCTACTAAATCAGGTTTCCATTGTTCAACAGCATGCGTTGCATGTAAAAGTGGAGAATCTGCTCCTAAAAGTTGCGTCTGCCATCCGTGCTCTTCAAATAGAATAGAAATCATTTTCACACCTAAAAAGTGCTGTTCATTTTCTATACACAAAAACAGACCCTTTTTTTCATTTTTAACAACTTCTTGTCTTATATACAATTGATAGCGTGACAAAACATAGTCACAGGTAGTAGTAGCTAAATGTTCACCAGCCACTGAAATTTCATCTTCTTCCCACATCATACCGATTTGAGCCATTGATACTGAAATGAATTGCTGAAAAATATAAAATGTATCGAAATCCTGCTGTCTTTTTTTCCACACAATATTCCAAGCTTCATCTTGATTCCCTGATAACAATAGTTCAGTTAAGCGTTCTATGCTTTCAATCAAGAAACCACCTCTTTTTCAGTCAAACAACTTGTTTTTTTTACTATGTTATTATCAACCATACCACTTAAAGCACTGGCACTCTACAGTAAAATATTCTCACACCGATAAAATAGCGGAGTACTTCTCTGATGGGTCAATTCTTTATTTTTCGAAGTCAACGAGGTAATGATGCAGCAAATGACGGTTTTGTTCATTGTATAAGTACGCGTAAACAGGGCGTCCAATCGTACCATACGTCATTCTTTCTCCAAGAAGACCTATATCTGTTAGAAATTTTAAATATTTTCGAATAGACACTCTTGAAATTCCCGTTTTTTCAGCTACATCATCGGTCGAAAAAGGATAATTTTTAAGATAATCAATAGCTTCTATAATGACTTCTAATGTTCCTGTCGTTAACCCCTTAGGCAACGGCTCTACCGGAACTTCTTTTATTTTTTTATTAGACAGCAGCCCGTCTAATTCCTGTTGATTGAGCTGAGGTTGCTGTTTTAACGTACGAAATGTTTGTTTGTAAGCCGAAAGTGCTTGATAAAAGCGTTCAAATGTAAAAGGCTTAATCAAATAATCAATCGCTCCGTAGCGCAAAGCTTGCTGAATTGTTTGGGCATCCGAAGCAGCGGTGATAAAAATAACGTCTATTTCCTCTTGTTTTGTTCGAATCTCTTGTAAAACTCTCAAACCATTTTGCCCAGGCATAAAGATATCAAGCAGCACTAAATCAACTTGATATTCATTTACCTTCCCCAAGGCTTCATGACCCGAATGAGCAACAGCGACCACTGTAAACCCCTCTATTTCTTCGATGTACTTTTGATTAAACTGAGCAACCATTGGGTCATCTTCAACAATTAATACTTTAATCAACTTGATCTCTCCTTGTTTCATACGGAATATCAATATAGAATGTGGTACCACTATTTATAAATGAGTCAATAACGATTTGGCCACCTAGTTCATCAATCGTTTGTTTCACTAAATGCAGCCCAAATCCTCTGCTCGTTCCTTTTGTAGAAAAGCCTTTCTTGAAAATTTGATTCATTGTATCGGAAGGAATGCCGCAGCCTGTATCCGCAACTTGAATCGTAAGTTTATTGTTTTTATACACAAGCATAACGGACACTTTTTTAGAGGCTTGATGACAAACTGAATCAATTGCATTATCAATTAAATTTCCAATAATGGTAATGAGATGATGAGTAACGTGTGGATCTGAAGGTTCTGGAATAACTTCGTCAGCGGAAAACGTCAATTCTACGCTTTCTTCTCTAGCATAACTCATTTTGCCCATCAGAAACCCTGCTAACGCGTGATTTTTAATAGACTTAGTCACTGAACTAGATTCATCGACACGGTGATTGACAAGCTGATGGATATACGTTTTTAGCTCATCATAATAATTCATCTGCACCATTCCCAAAATCACATGGAGTTTATTCATAAATTCATGTGATTGTGCTCGAAGCGCTTCCACATACATTTTAACACCTGTTAGTTGTTCTGCTAAGATATTAACTTCTGTTTTATCCCTAAACGTAGAAAGTGCCCCTACAATCTCTCCATTTACCACTAATGGAACCCTATTAACAACAATAGCTACTCCATTTATGACTTGCTCTTCATCATAATGAGATTCCCCCGTAGACAAAATGTCGTCCAATCTGGAGGAAGGCATATATTCTCGAATAGACAAACCGACTGGCTCTGGTGCTAATCCTGCTTTGACAAATAATCGACGTGCAGAGCGATTAGCAAGTGTAATATTACCTTCTTTATCAACAGCTATTACTCCTTCACGAACCGACTGCAGCATTGTGCTTCTCTCTTCTAGAATTTTAGCAATTTCGGAAGGTTCTAATCCAAATAAAATTTTCTTTATGTAATTCGCTAATAAAATCGCACCAAGGACTCCTACAAGCAAACCAATTAATGAACCTAAAACAATACGACGATGTCCGTCTCTAATTGCTTCATTTACATTATTCAAGGAAATCCCAACAGCTACTGCACCAATCTGCTGATTTTTCTCATTATAAATAGGTGCAAAAGCGCGCAAAGATTTATCAAGTGTTCCTTTTGATACAGATACATAAGATTCCCCGTGCAATGATTTTTGCTCATCTCCTCCAGCAAACCTTTTTCCTATCTTTTTAGGATCTGGGTGAGATTGACGAATTCCGTTCATATCCATAACAACGATAAATAAGACGCTTGATTTTTCACGAATTCGTTTAGTAAAGTCTTGAATTGACTGAGGTGTTTTCGTTTCCAGTCCCTCTTTCACGTTCGTTGATTCTGAAATAATTGTAGCTATAGTCCGCGCTTTTTCAGCCTGTTGATTTCGAATATTTTTCCCAATTGAATTGCTGACTAATAAATCTGTTAATAATAAGGATAGAATCACCACCACGCATACAAGCAGCACCGTAATGGTTCGCAACCCCATTTTTCCATGTTTCACATTCTTCCCTCACTTCCCCGCTTTTCTTGTTTATAGCACAAGAAAAAGATCTTATCTAGAGCCAGATAAGATCTTCACTTATTTAATTTCAGTTTTACTGAGTTGATTAACATTTATACAGGAAGGTTAACAATCTACTTTATAGTTTAGGGCCTTTTCGATATTTGAACCATCCCATTTTATAAAAGGCAAATACCATCACGCCTACAAGTCCAATCATAATGCCCAGTACAATAAAATAATTATACTTCCCTGTCAGCTCCGGCATGTATGAAAAGTTCATGTCATAGAGGCCAGCGATGAACGTCAATGGTAAGAAAATAGCTGACATAAGTGTTAGTGTAAACATGATTGAATTCATACGATCCGAGTTAATGGACATAAAGCTTTCTCGAATATCATTTGACAGATCCCTGCTTGCCTGCATAATTTCAATCATGTTTAATAGATGGTCATAAATATCATTAAAGTAGCGCACCTGCTCTTTTGCTTTTAACGCATTGGTTGACATAATACGATACATTAAATCTCTCATGGGGTTCAAAATGCGGCGCATTCGTGACAAATCACTTCGGATATCGTAGAGCTGCCTCATTAATTCATCCATTGGCTCGTCTTTCGCATTATCTTCAATGTCATCTATGTGATCTTCAAACTTATAAAGCACAGGGAAATATTCATCAACGGTATGATCTAAAAGTTCATACATAATATCCCATGTTCCGTCCTCAGTAGCCTCAGGGTCTTTTTTGATAAGCTCCCACACCCTAGCTACGCTCGTTAATTTATTCAGGTGATACGTGACTAAAAAGTTATCACCTACAAAAGCAGATACTTCTAAGTGCTCAAGCTCTTCTTTATGAAGCGCATAATAGACTAAAAAGTAATGCTCATCATACAGCTCAAATTTAGCCCTTTGCCCTTGATTTAAACAGTCTTCAACTGCTAAAGGATGAAAATTGAATTGTTCAAGCTGTTTTTTTTCTTCATCGGTAGGGTTGTAAAAATCAACCCAATACCACTGAAAGTCATGGCTTGAACGAATCTCATTCATTTCTATTTCTTTAATAGCTCCTTCTTTAGTTTTAGCTACAATTTTAATCATAAGATAACCTCTGTCGTTTTTGATACTATTCTTTGTACATACCCTTTTTACCATTTTGTTAAACTTTTTTCTTTTAATGTACGCCTTTTCTTGTCTATACATACGATGGTGGTGATGACAAGATAACAAAACGGTGAGGAGGTATCTCCATATGTATGAATTTTACTCCCAGCACGAAGCATACTGGGAAGATGATACAAGACTAGACGAACAGCTTTTAAGAGATATAAATAAAGCTGTAAACGATGAGTTTTCTGCTGTTCACTACTATACACGCCTAGCAGAGCTTGCTCTTAATAATCAATTCCGACAAGCTATATTAGGTATTCGGCAGGATGAAATTAAACACTTTGACTGGTTTTCTAAAGCCTATTATGATTTATCAGGCAGCTATCCACAAATTTCATTAAATATAAAACCGCCTAATACATTTCGAGAAGGCGTCTCTGAATCCATCAAAGATGAAGTAGAAACCGTTCCATTTTATCAATCAATCGCTGGAAGAATAACAAATGCTCGGATTCAAAGCCGTATTCTTCGAGCTGCGAACGATGAACAGCGCCATGGTCAAATTTTTCAGACCATTCAGTCTCATACCTCTTACTAAAATAATACGCTTGCGGCTGCAAGCGTATTATTTGGTATAGTTTTATCATTACTCCTTACTTTATAGCACTAAATTCTTCTTTGATTTTTTGAAGCAGCGTTTGATTTGTCAGTACGTCATACCCTGTTAATGCCATCGTTTTTGCTCCGAGTATCATTGCTTCTCTTCCTTGCTCACTTAAAGCTGCCTCTCTAAATTCATGCGTATGGCAAACAAAATAATCATCACAGATTTGAATATACGGGTGAATAGCTGGAACAACCTGGCTTACATTCCCCATATCTAAAGATCCATGATCGCCTTGATCTTCTTTAATGCTCTGTTCATCCACTCCTAATGAGATTAGGTTTTTTGTATAGACATCGGATAATGTTTGATTCGTCTGCATATCATCATAAGAAAATTCATAGTTTGAGATTTTTAATTTTGTTCCTGTTGCTAGAGCAGCGCCATTTGCACATGCCTTCACCTTATCTGTGACTTCATCTACATATGCACGAGTTGAAGCGCGGACATAAAATTGAGCTACTGCATAATCAGGCACAACGTTGGCCGCCTTGCCTCCCTCTGTAATCACTCCATGAATGCGGACATCTGGCTTCACATGCTGGCGAAGCGCATTAATGCTGTTGAACGTTTGTAGTACGCCGTCTAACGCATTAATTCCTTCATGAGGGGCAGCTGCTGCGTGCGCAGATTTTCCGAAAAACTCAAACTGAATGGCATCCATCGCAAGAGAACGCCCGCTTTTTTGGTGACAGTAATAAGGATGTACCATCATAGCTACGTCTAAATGATTAAAAATTCCTTGTTCAGCCATCGTTACTTTGCCGCCTCGTGTTTCCTCTGCAGGTGTGCCATATACATATATTTTACCGCCTGTTTCTGCGACTGCTTTACTAAGACCAATACCAGCCGCGATTGACATGGTTCCAATTAAGTTATGTCCGCATGCATGTCCAAGATCAGGCAGAGCATCGTATTCAGCCATAAATCCAATCGATGGACCTGGCTTTTGACTGTCATAAACAGCGGTAAAAGCCGTCGGCAAGTCACATGTACCGATTTCAACTGTGAACCCTTGTTCTTTTAAAACATCTGTTAATGCTTTGCACGCTTTAAATTCTTCGTGGCCAAGTTCAGGGTTTTGTCCAATATATTTGCTTACATCGTAAAATGTACCCTGTAATTTATTAATTGTTTCATTTATTAATTGTTTCATTAGTCGTACTCCTCTTTTAAATATTTAAACAAATTATAGTATATTCATTCATTTTTTAAAAGCTAGTTTTTAAGACTTGTTTTCCTACCTTCTTATTTTTGGTCAAAATATACAAAAACATTTAGAAAACCTTCAAACTCATTTAACGATAAGCTATGCCCATTCCACAATTATATATAGAGAAATACCTGCACTTTTTTCTCAGGAACACATAGGCTATAGGAGTTATTTTCTATTAGAAGGTGTGAAAAACAATGATGAGAATAGAGCCTTTATTTGATCGTCCTTTAGCTTTAAACCTTCTTTATGCGTGCGTCTTAGCTTATAAGCAATACGCCCAGGGAGGCACATTTGATGTACCTGAAGGCTATCGGCTTGTTAAATCGTTTAAAGCTTCTGCCGTAGGGGTGCAAGAGTGGTTTGGTTTTATTTTAGAATCCGATGAATCCATTGTGATTGCCTTTCGAGGAACTCAATCTGAGGCAGACTGGATTGCTGATGCTCGCATTAGGCAGCGCCCTTACCCATACAATCAACAAGCCGGTCTCGTCCATGAAGGTTTTTTAGCGGTTTACGAATCATGCCGTGATGTCATTTTTGAAACGTATCAACCCCTTCCCCCCAAGCCTCTTTATATAACAGGGCATAGCTTAGGTGGCGCACTTGCTATTCTTCATGCCTTAGACGTCGCCACAAACGCATCTTTTCCAGGGGTTACAATGTACAACTATGGAGCTCCTCGAGTAGGTGATCCCCAATTCGTTCAAACATACACAAATCTTGTTTCAAATAGCCGATGTTTTGTTAACACGACGGATACGGTTCCTAAAATCCCTCCGAAGCGGCTTTATTCCCCTTCCACCAAGCAAATAATTTATTACGATCAAGACCCTCTCCAACTCTCGTTTACGATTCAAACAGGTTCTACCGTAGGGAACCATAATCCCCAAACATACAGTGTTGGTATTTGGATGATGGCAGACTATCCTATTTTGGTCCAAAAATAAAAAAACAGACAAAATGCCTGTTTTTTTATGCACCAATTGCTGTTTTGATTTCTTCTATTTGTTCTTGATGGCGCTTTTCGTGATAGCCAATAAAATCAATCCATTGCTTTAAATCCATTAAACCAAACAGAGGATGTGGAAACGACTTTTGTTTTAGCTTATCTTCACTTGCTGTTTCTGCTAACTCTACTAAAGCCGCTCTTGAGTCTGCCAGCTTACTTTTCATTTCTTCTAACGTTTGCTTTTCATTAGACGGTGTGACTTGAGCTGGTGCATCTACTTTTCGCGAACGGTCTACCGCTAAATGAAACGGTTTTTCTTCAGTCGGCTGATCTACACCGTTTTCTAACTGATCTTTTATACGTGAAACAATCATGCTCTCTATCAAATATAAATGTTCTAATACTTGCATAACACTCCATGTATTGGATGCTGGCTGCTGATTTAATTGTTCATATGATAATGATTCTACACTGCTCAATACATCATTTCGAAACTGTTCATTCTTGTTCATTTTTAATCCCCCCTCTAACTTATCGTATCAAAAAAATCTTCTATATAAAAAGGATATCTCTTTACTTAACCATGTTTTAGCAGCAATTGTTTCACGTGAAATAATTTATATTTTCTATTTGACATAAATTAACCGGGGTGTTATATTTATATTTCTGGCTTTTCTTTAAGAGCTAGACCTAGTGAAAGTAACTTGAAAGGATGTATCGTACAATGCAAGGTAAAAATACTGGCATTCGACACATGTCTTTGAACAAAACTTATTCACACTGGATCGGCTTCGGAGCCGTAAGGATGCAAGAGAGGTAGGGCTTGCGTCGTTTAGGTTAATCGATCATGTGGAAAAACAAACCGCGGCAATGGATGAAATCCATGCAAGCACAATCAATGCTAATTGTGCCCTAACAACAACGAAACATACAAAACCCAAAATCATGGATTTTATAAAGAAAGTAATCATTTTGTTTTTACACTTGCAAAAAGCAAGTTACTGATAAGAAACACGAACAAAAGCGAGCAGATGCATCTGCTCGCTTTTTTAATGATATTTTTTTATTTACTTTACTATTTCCTTTTTAAGAGTACCTTAAAAAAGCCGAAACCAATCTGGTTTCAGCTTTTTTCTTATTGCTCTGCTAGTACATCAGCAAATGCTTTTGCATAAGGAGGAAGGTCTGGCGGACGGCGGCTTGAGATAATGTGGCCGTCGATTACGACTGCTTCATCGTGCCAAATGGCTCCCGCGTTTTCCATATCATCTTTGATTCCTGGCGTACTCGTTACGTTTCGGCCATCTAAGATTTTTGCAGAGATTAATACCCATCCTGCATGGCAAATTTGACCGATCGGCTTTTGCTGTTCATCCATATGGCGAACCATTTCAACCACTTCAGGGTAGCGGCGCAATTTATCTGGCGCCCAGCCTCCAGGTACTAAAATAGCGTCATATTCAGCTGCATCTACATCTTTAAAAGCGTAGTCCGATACGGCTGGAACACCGTATTTCCCCATGTACGTTTCGTTTGCTTTTTCTCCAACTAAATGTACTTCTGCTCCTTCTTCTCGAAGACGCATCACTGGATACCATAGTTCTAAATCTTCAAAGTCTGCACTAACAAGCGCGATGACTCTTTTATTTTCTAAGCGCATTGTAACACCTCCGCCATCAGTATAGCATGTTGGAGAATGAGATTGAAAATAAGAGACTGACTTGTATATAATTAAAGGATTTTTCAAGTAGCCATCAGGAAACTTTTGTATGCCAAATGGTCTAATTTCATATTTTCACTTGACTAAGGACAAACATCACACTACAATGTGTAGTGTGATGTTCATAATGTTGTAAAATTATCCAAATTAGAAAGGCTTTTTTGATTTGATTGCTATATTTCTTTTTTCGGGCTTTTACACTACATAATGTAGTGTTTTTCAAATACACTTAAAGGAGGAAGTAAAGTGAATAAAAACATCGAAATTGGTTCACTTATTATTCGTTTAGTATTAGGTTTTACATTTTTAGTACACGGTTTTCAAAAATGGCAAGGCGGGATTGAAAATACAGTAGGATTCTTCGGTAGCTTAGGAATCCCTGGTTTTATGGCATACATTGTTGCAACGATTGAACTTGTAGGCGGGGTTCTTATTATTCTTGGTCTAGCAACGAGAGTTGTAGCTGCTTTATTTATAGCCGTTATGCTTGGGGCTATTTTTACAGCGAAGCTTAAAAGCGGATTTGTAGGTGGATTTGAGTTTGATATTGCCTTAATTGCAATGTCTGCTCACTTGTTCCTTGCAGGAAGTCAATTCCTTGCTCTTGATCAAGTCGTATTCAAAAAGAAAGAAACTGCTTTTTCTCTTCAAGAAGAAAGCAGTAAATAAAAGAGAAAGCTTACACTCTCCCAATATAGGCTTTCAGCTTAACCCCCGCCATTTGAGGCGGGGTTCTTTATATTTGCAGCAACAAATTTGCAAATAGAGAAGAACGCTCGGACAACGCATCAATTTGGATATGTTCATGTTCTGCATGTATTCCTTTTCCGCATGCTCCTAATCCATCTAATGTAGGAACACCAATGGCCGCTGTAAAATTGCCGTCGCTTCCGCCGCCAACAGCTGCCTCTTCTAATTTCATACCGAGTTTGGCCGCAATTGACTGAGCGCATTCAAATAGCTCTTCCGTTTGTTTAGACTTCACCATCGGAGGACGGTTCATGCCTCCCGTTACTTCTAGCTTGATCCCTTTTAAAATCGGGGTTAAATTCAAAATAATATCCGTCATACGTTCTGCTTCTTCTTCTGTAGAAACACGTAAATCCACGTGTGCTTCTGCATACTCCGGCACTACATTTGTACCGCTGCCTCCGGTAAATGTCCCAACGTTCACCGTTGTACCTTTTTCATAATCCGTTAAACCTTGCAGGAAAATCACTTGGCGTGCCAGCTCTTCAATAGCATTAATTCCTTCTTTGTGGTGATTCCCCGCGTGTGCTGCTCGTCCCCATACTTTTACGGTAAAAATGCCAGCTCCTTTGCGCGATGTTTTTAGCGCACCTGACCCCGCCACCGCAGGTTCTGCTACTAGCACTGCTTCACTTTTTTGTGCTTCTTCTTCAATGTATTTTTTAGATGAAATCGACCCAATTTCTTCATCTGAATTGCAGAAAAACACAATTCTTTTATCCAGCGCTAAGCCAAGCTCTTGAATCGCTTTAATCGCCCATATAGATTGCACAATGCCGCCTTTCATATCTAAAATTCCCGGACCGTACAGCTTGTTTCCCTCTGTCCTTAAGCTTAGCCTTCCCTTTTCCCATACCGTGTCAAAGTGACCGATGATTAAAAGCTGCTTTTCTCCTTCTCCAATCGTAAATTTCAAGTGATTTCCTACTTCTTTTTCTTCTATGATTTCGTACCCTACGCCTAGACGCTTTTGAAACAGCTGAGTTAAATATATCCCACACTGATCCACTAATTCTTTACTGTAGGACGGTGATTCTTTTTTCACAAATCCAACTAAATCTTCAAGCATCTCTTGTTCATGTTCTTTTAAATAACTAAATACGCTTTGTTCTACCATTACCTGACTCAAATCAATTCCTCCTCCAAACAACCCCTGCTGCTTGCATCCACTACTTTTATCTATCCTACGTGTGAGTATGTTCTGCGTTTCACATAACGACTTTAAATTATCCTTAATTATAATGGTTTTCAGACATTTTTCCATCCTTAAAATACAGATAATACTTTAACTTATTCATAACCGATCGAAAATAGCCGTAAACTTCAACAAATTCATACAAAAAAGCTTCAATCTTCAACAGATTAAAGCTTTTATTTTACTAATTGACATTCACTTTGATATTTTTCCCTTTTGATTTCACACTCACAAAAACAAACATAGACACTAAGAAAATAAACAGAATAACGCCTACCATTTCAAAATTCACTTCGGCCCATGGGTTAAAGAAAGTGAACGCTAAGTAGAAGGACACACCATATGCAAGGACAACAATAACCCAGCCCATCAAGCGGGAAGCAGATTGTCCAAACTTACTCGATTCATTCACCATTTTATGTACAATCATTGAATCGATTGTATCAGTCAGCATCATGCCAAACATAAACACTAGTCCTAATAAAAGCGGCGTATACTTGCCTGCATTCCCTACAGCTAGAGACCATACGGCCGTTTGACTGACCGTTTCGGCAGCTAGGGCAAACAACGCTCCTACAAGAATAATTAAGAAAGGATTAGTTGTTCCTTTTGCGATTTTTGGGATAAACTTCCCTTTTAAGCCGCTCAGCTGAAACTCTTCCTCTTGATTTTTGGTTCGAAGCAAATGATACGTGTTTAATGTGCCAATTAGAAAGAGGGAGACAATGGATACCCAAGATGCAAAATGATCGAAATACGATGGAAACGTAAAATTCTTCATCACCACGCCCAGCACCCCGGCCGTGACGGCTACCATTCCTCCGTGACCTAGTGAAAATAGTGTTCCGACCCACGGGGCAAAACGGCTGCCCATTCGCCAATTATATCGGGTCTGGCCGTCGATAAAAGCTAAGTGATCGGCATCTAATCCGTGCCTGATTCCTAATAAAAAGACAAGTAAAAAAACTGATAAACCTTCCATTTCCTACACTCCTTTTTTTAAAATAAAACGTTAAAAAGCCTCAATTCTATAGAAATTGAGGATGTGTCGGCATATGAAAATAAACAGCAATTGCTCACTGCGTACCTTGATACACCGCCTCTTTCCTAGAAGAGTCAAGTGTACAGAATAGGTAGGTCTCCTGGCTTGAGATCATCATTTTCTACCGCCTTCCCCATTTTGAGTGACGTCGTGATAGAAAACTCCCTGCTTACAGTGGCTGGACCGCTCGAGATTTGCACTCGATTCCCTGTTATCTCTTACACTATGTAAGAGCACCTAAACTGTGCGAATGATTCATTTCTTCCTCATTATACTAGCACTGCCTATAAATGAATAGTGAAAATTCAAATAAAAAAATCCTGCTAAGTTTTACATGCTTAGCAGGATTTTCAAAGCAATTAAACTACTTCTACAGTTACGTCTACGTTACCGCTGATTGCTTTTGAATACGGGCAGTATGAGTGAGCTAGGTCTACATATTTTTTCGCTGTTTCTAAATCTAGACCTTCGATATGCGCTTCAAGCGCTACACCAATTTTTACTCCTTGATCAGCTTTATCTGGAAGCAGCTGAACTGTAGCTTTTACTTCACTACTTTTGATTTCTACGTTATGTTTTTTCAACATAAATTCTAACGCGCTGTTGAAACAAGCACTATATCCAGCTGCAAATAGCTGCTCTGGATTTGTTGCTGTTGTAGCTTCTCCACCAAGCGCTGGAGGTGTTGCAACATCTAAGTTAAAGATGTTATCTAAAGAATGAACTTCCCCTGTTCTTCCACCTGTGTTGACCACTGTAGTTTCATATAAAGCTTTCATTTATAAACCTCTCCTTTTTATTAATTTTATTGAAAGTTTTTCATTCACCGTTCCTGCAATTAAATTTTACACAATTAAATTTTAAAAAACAAGTATTAAATGCATTAAAAATTTTTCAATAAAAAAAGCCGCGTATTTGCGACTTTTTCTTAATAATATTGAGACTGTTCGTCATAAGCTGATTTTCGAAAAATAGACAGGTTTGTAATAGCCCTCATCATTTTCGTATTAAAAATAACATAATGAATAAACAACGCCAACACGCAGCCTAAGATGGCTCCTGTTAACACATCGAATGGATAGTGAACACCGACCCATACGCGTGAAAATGCAATAAGCGCACCCATTACAATCCACATGCGCCCTGAACGTTTGAAGTGTAGCCAAATGGTAAAAGTGATAACTAATGCAGACGTAGCATGATCGCTTGGAAATGAAGAATTCGCGGCGTGATCAATAAGCTGATTCACGTGGTGAGAGATAAACGGACGATCTCGATAAGCAAATAAACTAATCACTTTATTGATAATAACTCCTGTGGCACAAGCACATAAAGCTTGGAATGCTACAACACGGCTGCCGTTTTTATTAATAAGTAAAAACAAACCGAGTAAAACGATAAGTACATACTGGGCATAATCTGCAAAGAATACCATCAGCGAATCCACAAACTTCACATGCGAGGCGTACTGATTCACCGCGTGAAAAATGGTATAATCTACTGAATTAATAGCTGATAACATAATCGAAATCCTTTCTCATTTTTAAATGTCATTAGCTATCTTATCAGTTTCTGAAGAAAATGAACATTATTTCTCGGGCTATTATTGATACATTTAGTCAAATAATTATCGATTTCCCTAACATTTATACACCTCTAACCTCCCCGTGCTATAATGTACGCAACTATACATAGATACAAGGGGGAATTTTTGTTGAGTAAAGGCAAAATTTTAATTGTAGAAGATGAACGTAAAATTGCTCGTTTAATTCAGCTAGAGCTTGAACATGAAGGTTACGAAACGGGCATGGCCTATACGGGGACAGAAGGATTGGCAAAGTTTCAAGAACACGATTGGGATTTGCTGCTTTTAGATGTAATGCTTCCTGAACTGAGCGGACTTGAGGTGCTTCGTCGTGTTCGAGCAAATGGTGATCAGACACCCGTTATTTTATTAACAGCTCGAGACGCCCTTCCCGATAAGGTAAGTGGACTAGATTTAGGAGCGAACGACTATATTACAAAACCTTTTCAAATTGAGGAGCTTTTTGCTCGCATTCGCGTATGGCTTCGCCACCCTGCATCAACATCTCCTACTGAACAAGAAACAGCCACTCTGCAATTAGGCAATTTAGCTGTTAACGAAAAAACGCGAGAAGTCACGCGTGAAAATGAAGCTATTGAGCTCACTCCAAAAGAATATGATTTGCTTGTCTATATGCTTCAAAATAACAATCAAGTGCTGAGCTTTGAACAGCTTCTTACAAACGTATGGGGATTTGATTATTACGGAGACACAAATATTGTATACGTATACATTCGTTATCTGCGCAAAAAAATTGATGCTCCATTTTCAACACCTTACATTCAAACAGTGCGCGGCGTTGGCTATATGCTTAAGGAGTAGCTTATGAAACTACAAACAAAGATTATCCTTACATCAACTGCGCTGCTTTTTATTCTGCTAGTGATTGCAAACAGTTCGATTTACTTCATTTTCAAAAAAACCATGGAAGACAATGCAATTGAACGTTTGCAAGCAGAAACAAGCAACGTAACAAATGGGCTAAAACAAACAAGTGCAACGGTTAAACAAGCCAATTTGCTTCGTGCCTATTTGCCTCCTAACGGAATGATTCGTATTTTACCTAAATCCGGCAGTCCTTTAGTTGTATCGGTTACTGATCAAACGAAAGAGCTTCAGGACTTATCTTATTCCTATTATCCAAATGAGCAAACAACAATCAAAGAAGATGACGGCCATCTATACGCAATTTCACATACTCCCGTCATTTGGACGAACGGTGAAGTCGTTTCTTTGGAAGTCACGGAACAACTTGAAGACGTGGAACAATCTTTACAAACGTTGAAATTTATCTTGCTTATTGCCTCTCTTGTTATATTGATTCCAACTATATTTGCCGGACGGCTTTTAAGTAAAATTATTTTGCGGCCTATCAAATCTCTTATTCAAACCATGGAAGAAATTCAAGTGTCTCGCACGTTTAAAAAAATCGCTCTCTCTTCTTCTTCTAAAGATGAGTTAGATCAAATGGCCAATACCTTCAATAATATGATGGATTTATTAGAGGAAAACTACAAAAAGCAAGAGCAGTTCGTATCGGATGCTTCTCATGAATTAAAAACACCACTTACCGTGGTAGAAAGCTATGCCAATATGCTAAAACGCTGGGGAATGAAGCGGCCGGATATTTTAGAAGAAGCCATTGAAGCCATTCACTCTGAGTCTTTGCGCATGAAACAGCTTACTTCTCAAATGCTTGTGCTGGCGAAAGATGAATCCCAGTGGGAGCTTCAAATGGAACCTGTAGATGCGGCGGCCGTCTGTAGACAAACAATCAAGCATCTGGAACAAGCCTTTGAACGAACCATTTATTTAAACGTAAAAACCGATCATCCAATTGTAACAGCAGATGAAAAACGGTTAAAACAGCTGCTGTACATCCTGTTAGATAATGCCATTAAATATAGTGAAAAAGCGGTGGAAGTAACTATAACAAGAAGTGAAAGCTTTATGATTACGGTCACAGATCAAGGAATTGGTATTCCAAAAGAAGACTTATCAAACGTGTACGAACGCTTTTTTCGTGTAGATAAAGCAAGAAATCGAGAAACCGGTGGTTCAGGACTGGGATTATCTATTGCTCGAAAGATTGTAGAAGCTCATAGCGGGCGTATTGAGATTAGCAGCGAAGAAGGAAAAGGTACATCAATAACGGTTTGCTTTCCTCTTTGATTTCTCACCTTTTCTTAGAGATTTTTAAGAATTGCCTGCTATACTATTTTTCATAATACTGGAGGTGAATGTATGAAGAAAACGGTGCTTTTTATACTTATCTTTCTTACTGCTGGTTCAGCTTGTTTTTACGGAATCGCAAAAGCAATGAATCAATCTGATACAATTTTATCCGAATCTGACGTCGGTCGTATGATTCAGCAGAAATATGGCGGCACTATTGAAAATGCAAGCTTTTCTCAAAAAGAGGAAGAACCAATTTATCAAATCACTTTGCTTAAGGATGATATCCCATATCACGTCACAGTAAATGGGGAAAATGGAGAAGTCCAGTCATTAATCAAACAAAAAGTAGAAAAACAACCATCTACTCAAACTAAAAATGATACAGAAGAAAAGCAAAAAAAGAGTGAGCAACCACCAGTTTCTTCTACATCTGACGAGCCTCTCATTTCAATGGAACAAGCAAGAGACATTGCTTTACAAAAAGTAAAAGGAACGTTTTCCTCAGTTGAAATAGAAGAGGAAGAAGGTCAGACCTTCTACGAAGTCGAAATTGATCAGTCTAAAACAAGAGAAGCTAAAGTGATGATAAATGCTTACTCTGGGCATGTGGATTCCATTACCTATGAAAATGATGACGATTAAAAGTACAGCGGAAAGCTGTGCTTTTTTTATACATCTTTATTTATTTCTAAGAAAATTTTAAACTTCTTCTTCTTTTCCTTTAAAGTTCATTGGCTAAGATAGTCTTAACAACAAATCGAGGAGGTCATAACATATGAAAATTATTACAACCGTTTTAGCCAGTGCAGTATTAGTCGGTGGATTAGGTGCAAGCGCATATGCCATGGCGGATCAGTCTAAAAGCAGTACCAAGACTCAAACAACGATTGAAGAAGCGAAGGCAAAAGACATTGCTCTTCAAAAAACAGACGGCGGTGATATTACAAATATTCAATTAGCCGTAGATGATGGCGTTAAACAATATGAAGTAGACATCACAAAAGGTAATAAAGAATACGATGTAGACATTGATAGCAGCAGCGGTAAAATTATTGAATTTGATGAAGAACAAAAAGACGATGATGATGAGAAAGAAGAAAAGCTTCAAAACGCTTCCCCTGCTACTCCATTAGATCAAGCAATCAAAACAGCTTTAAAAAGTGCTAAAGGAACCGTTAATGAAACGGATCTAGACCAAGAAAACAACCGTTTAGTATACGAAATTGAAATTGACACAGTCGATAAACGTGAAGCAACTGTTTCAGTAGATGCCCAAAGTGGCAACGTAATCAGTGTAGAAATAGATGATTAATAAAAAAAGCATGCTCCAAAAGGAGCATGCTTTTTCTTATACCGCTAATTTAATAACCGTTAACAAAATACCGATCAAGAATCCACATAGAGCTCCGTTCACTCGAATCCACTGCAAATCTTTTCCGACATTGTTTTCCATCATATCCACAAGTGTTTCATCATCTAATTTGTCTAAGTTTTCTTGAACCAGCTGTCCAATTTTCGAATGATTATCGTCTACAAAGCTCATGATTTGCTTTTGAATAGCCGTATCAATTGCTTCTTGACGCTGTGCATCCGCTTCAAGAGCATTCAGCCAGCCTTCTACGTAAGGAACAGCGTAGCTTTTCATAAATTCAGGGCTTTCAATGAATGCCGTCACTTTCGTTTTCATTTTATCAACGATTTCTGTTAATTTATTCGTTACATTTAATTCATTAATCGATTTCTGTTTCCATGCTTCTAATTTTTCAAGAAGCTCTTCATTATGCTCCAAGCCTTGCAGCTCTTTTCTAATTCCATTTACCAAAGCAAGACGATATTCATCATCTTCATTACGAAGACGTCCTGTAATGGAAAGCAATAAATTTTGCAAAATAGACCCTAGCTTCTCTTCGTTAATCATGCTTTGAAATGATTTGAGAGCAAATTGTAAAATACCATCAAGTTCAATATTGTCCAGCGCATTTTTAGCAATGCTTCCAAGCTGATATTGTGTCTCTTCTTTTTTAATCCAGCTCTCCCCTTTATTCAAAAGAACATCGAGCGCTTTTTCATCATACTGATTTTTGACCACTTCTCCGACAATCGAATGCACAATAGGTTTTAACTCTATTGCTGAAAGCGATGATTTGAGCTCTTTTTCAATAATAGGAACTACTTTAGGTGTATCCACACGATTAATCGCATCAACAAGCAGTGCTGTTCCTTTTCTTTGAATAGTTTCCGAATGAACACCTTTTCGAACAATTGGAAGCAAACGTTTCGTAAACGCAATTCTTTTTACTTTTTCTTGAATACTTTCTTTTGACAGCCAGTCATTTTCAAGCGTTGAGACTAACCCTCTTGTAATACGCTGTCTGTTTTTAGGAAGCAGCGCAGTGTGTGGAATAGGAATGCCCAAAGGGTGACGAAAAAGAGCCGTAACAGCAAACCAATCCGCTAATCCGCCGACTAATCCAGCTTCGAACCCACCTTGAAGCAAACGTCCCCAAATCGAATCACCAAAAGGCATTGTGGCAACGAAGCCCACTCCCATAATCGCTAAAGAAATCGTGGCTAAATGCTTTGATTTCTTCTTTCGGTTTGTTGTTAATACATTTTTTGATTCCATTGTAGTCCTCATCCTTTATTTATTTAACTAAACATTTCATCTAGAAATATGTAACGTGATGCAGAAATCTTCGCAAAAAAAAGAAAGACAAGCTTCTACCCTCGTCTTTCTAGTATATTGCCTTTTTGCTATACTTCAAACTTTTTTTCTCTTCGACTTTTATTAATAAATGAAAAAATGAGGAGTACGACTAGAATAACCGCACATACGCTTGATCCAATCACATTGTTTTTGTTAAACATAAATGATACAAAAATAACAAGCAGTGCTGCTGTTGCAAAAAGCGTTGTATAAGGAAACCACTTTAATGCGAAAAACGGCTTTTCTTTATACCCTTTACGCAGCTTTAATTGAGCTAAACAAATGCTCACCCAAATGAGAATAATTGTGAATCCAGGAATAGTCATCAAATAGCTAATTACATTATCTGGCGTTTTATAAGCTAAAAACACACCTATTAAAATACAAACAGCTGTAATCATCAACCCATTAATCGGAATACCATTTTTTGAAACTTTCAAGAAGCGCTTTGATGCTTCTCCGCTTTGAGCCATAGCATAGAGCGTACGCGAAGTTGCATACATCCCTGAATTAGCTGCAGATAGAACGGCCGTCAATAAAACGAAGTTCATAATATGAGCCGCACCCGGAAGTCCAGTGATACTAAACACTTGCACAAACGGGCTGTCTTGTCCTGATACAGAATTCCAAGGCATAAGGCCGCAGATAATTAAAATAGGCAAAATATAAAAACCGATCACTCGCCATACTGTGCCTTTGATTACTTTCGGTAAAACATTTTTTACATCTTTTGTTTCCGTTACGGCTACACCAATTAGTTCAGCTCCACCGTAGGAGAACATCACAATTAAAAAAGCACTTAGCACACCGCTCATGCCGTGAGGGAAAAATCCTCCATGAGCCGTATAATTTGCCCAAGGGTTGTGCACGTCACTTGGAATCACACCGAATAAAATGAAAGCTCCCAATATAATAAAAGCAGTAAGAGCAATTACTTTGATGCCGGCAAACCAAAACTCAATTTCTCCGTAATATTTTACTTGAAATAAATTCATTCCTACAATCAACACTGCACAGAGAAAGCTTAAGAGCCAAAGAGGTACAGAAGGGAACCAAAACTTCAAAAAGCTTCCTCCCGCAAGCAGTTCAACAACCGTCACGACAATCCAGTTCACCCAATACAACCACCCTACAATAAAAGAGGTTTGCGTACCGAATGCCTTATGCACCAAATTTTGTACGTTCATATTCGGATATACAATTGCCATCTCTGCTAGTGCTGTCATTACAATAAATAAGATAAGTCCGCCAAATAAATACGCCAGTACAACACTTGGTCCTGCAATACCCAGCGTATCAGCGCTACCTTTAAAAATGCCTGTCCCAATCATACCGGCAAGCGCAATGAGCTGCACATGACGTGGCAACAGACCTTTTTTTAAATTTTGATCCTGTTTTTCCATGATGCCCGTCCCTTCTGTTCATTTTACGTGTTAGTTTAACCAAATCACTTCTTGCTCAAAAACCCCTACCGGATATTCAGTAGGGGTTGGACCAACACTGTTTTTTTCTTCTATATGATGAATGAAAATGATTTGATTTAACCACTGTTACTTTAGTCATTTTATGCGTTGAATCAATACATTGTCAATGTTATTTATTTTCCAAAAATAAAGTCAAAAGAGCCTTTATACCCTTTTGACTTCTAATTTTCTTGCAATGATTGATAAAGCATAATTCACAATAAAATACATCATGGCGATAATTAAAAACATCGGCACCACGTAACTTTGTTTCTGTCCGTAAATAATTTGAGCGTTATGGAGCAAATCAGGAAGTGCGATGACCACTGCAAGCGATGTATCTTTTAATAATGAAATGAATTGACTAACTAAGGGAGGTACCATTCGTCGCAAAGCTTGTGGCAGCACAACGAAACGAAGCGTTTGGTAATAGTTTAAACCTGAGGAACGTGCCGCTTCAATTTGTCCTTTTTCAATTGATTTTAATCCGCTTCGGATAATCTCTGAAATCATAGCAGATTCAAATACAGTGAGGGCCACAATAGCTGCTGACGTAATTTCCATATCAATTCCGATCTCAGGTAAAGCAAAGTATGTAAAAAAGATGATTAAAAGCAGCGGCAAATTCCGAATAATTTCTACGATAAAAGCAAGTACATGAGACAGAACTGGAATACGGGCATATCTTAAAATACCCACTATACTCCCGATAATAAAACTTAATACAATCGAAATGAATGCTACTTTTAAAGTGACCCAAAAACCTTCCATTAAGAAGGAAAGATGATCAAGAGAATAAGCACCCACAAAATCCATCACTTTCACTCCTTTCAGCTTGTTTTACCAAGACGTTTCTCAAGATAACCAACTCCTAAACTTAACGGAACGGTTAAAACTAAATAAAACAAGGCCACAAAAATATATACATCAAACACTACGTAAGTTTGAGAGGAAACGAGATCTGCCTGATACATTAAATCAAAACCAGCAACAATCCCTAACACAGATGAGTTTTTTACTAAATTAATAAATTGATTCCCAAGAGGAGGAATGACGATTTTTATCGCTTGAGGTAATATAATGAACCGCATCGCCTGACCGTACGTAAGACCAGATGAGCGAGCCGCTTCAAGCTGCCCTTTTGGAACAGCCATAATTCCTGCTCGTATAGCTTCGGCTATAAAAGCTGCCGTATAAATGGTTAATCCCAGCACCCCAGCCGCTGTACCGCTGATTCCTGCCACAATAAAGATAAAAAAGACGATAACCACAAGCGGAATATTTCGAATGAACTCTACATAAACCGTACCAATTGCATTGACTATTTTGAGCGGTGCTATTCTCATCACCGCGATTACAGTACCAAGTACAAAGCTGGCTATTAAAGTGATTAGACTCGCGATAATGGTGTACTTAAAACCTTCTAAATAAAGGTCCATATTGTTCGTCAAAATTGAAAAATCCAACAATTTTCTTCCTCCCTTCAACTAAGCAAGCAGGATGAGCAGTATACTGCTCACCCTGAGAAAAGAAAACTATATGCTTATTTTTTAATCCACTTGTCGTGAATTTCATCATATTTCCCAGAGTCTTTCATCTTTTTGAGCGCATCGTTTAAGGCATCTACAAGCTCTTTGTTTCCTTTTTTCACAGCAATACCATAAGGCTCTTCTGTGAACGGCTTTCCTACTAATTCATAAGAAGGATCTTCATCAGCCATTCCATAAAGGATTGCATCATCAGTTGTTAAAGCATCTCCTTGCTTAGATTTTAAAGCTGTAAATGCTTCTGCGTAGTTTTCAAACTCTAATACCGTTGTCTCTGGTGCTTTTTCACGAATGTTAATAGCCGAAGTTGATCCTTTAACAGCCAACACTTTAGTACCTTTTTTCAAATCATCGATGCTTTTAATTTTACTGCCTTTTTTCACAAGAAGAGACTGTCCAGCTTGAAAATACACATCCGTAAAATCCACTTCTTTTTTACGTTCGTCTGTAATAGTCATTGTCGCAACAACAGCGTCAATATCTCCTTTTTGGAGAAGAGGAACCCTTGTTTTGGACGTAACTTCTTTAAATTCTACCTTGTTTTCATCTCCTAAAATCTCTTTAGCCAGCTGCTTGGAAATATCAACATCAAAACCTTCTACTTCACCCGTCTTCGGATTTTTTAATCCGAACAACCGCGTATCATTTTTGACCCCAATGACGATTTTCCCTCGGTCTTTGATTTCAGTGAGAGCATCTTTTTTAGCTGGTGATCCACTCGTTTCTTCACTTTTCCCTCCACAAGCTGCTAACATCATAGCCGCTGCTAATGAAAGCACAGCCGCCTTTAAAAACGTTTTTGATTTCTTCATGTTACTCCCCCTATTAAACAATTAATGATTTAAAATACGGCTAAGAAATAAACGTGCCCTTTCTTCTTGCGGGTTTTCGTAAAACTCAGCCGGAGTTGCCTCTTCTAAGATTTTTCCTTGATCCATAAATACAATGCGATCTGCTACTTCTTTCGCAAACCCCATTTCATGAGTTACTACTACCATCGTCATTCCCTCTTTAGCCAATGTCTTCATGACATCTAGCACTTCTCCAATCATTTCTGGATCAAGAGCAGAGGTAGGCTCATCAAAAAGCATAATTTCTGGTTTCATCGCAAGTCCCCTCGCAATGGCTACACGCTGCTGCTGTCCGCCTGAAAGCTGGGATGGATAGGCGTTAGCCTTTTCACCGATTCCTACTTTATCTAAATAATACAGAGCCGTTTTCTTAGCCTCTTCGGCAGACTGCCCAAGTACTTTCATAGGCGCTAACGTGATATTTTCTAAAACCGTTTTGTGCGGATATAAATAAAAATGCTGAAACACCATACCTATATTACGGCGCAGTTTATTAATATTTGTTTTTTTATCCGCAACCAGTATATTATTTACCGTTAACTGTCCGTTAGATATTGTTTCTAAATAATTTATGCAGCGCAGCATCGTACTTTTACCAGAACCCGAAGGCCCAATTACAACGACCACTTCACCTTTTTCAATTGTTAAATTGATATCTTTTAATACGTGAAAATCACCGTAATATTTATTCACTCCGTCAAAAACAATCATTTTCCCCCTCCTAATCTGCGAACAATAATAAATATTTAAATTTTTAAAATATTTGAAATATATTAAAAATTATATTCTTATCCTTAAAATAAAGTCAATAGTTGACAAATTATCTCTTTTTTGTAATCGGAATGAACTACCTTCAAATAAAATATGCTAGAAAAATAAAAGGTTTTGTCGGCACCCACTGATATGTAAGCATACATTCGCTAGGCTGAAGGTACTTGTATAAGCTTAATCAATAGATTATATTAGTTAACGCATATCTTTATACGAATTGTCTTTCATTTTTATCGAGCAGTTCTCTATAATCATACCTACCCCCAATTATCCATCTATGTTTTTATTATATTTATATAAAAAAATCTCTTATCGGTACATTAATAAAAAAAGAAAATACAAATCTCTAGTTGTGTTAGAGGTTCTGACATAAATATAGTAAAATTATATTATCCCCCTAAAAAAACACACGCTTTATTAGCGTGTGTCGTTTGTTATATTTTCCGGACTCATTTGAAAATGAGGATAATCTTTAAAACCTCGCCAATCTCCTCCCCATTCAAACCCTAAATTTTTTGCGATGTCTACAACTTCCATCCAATCAGATTGATTGTTATTATTGCCGTCATATTCCATATCCCAAATAACTTGTCCATCTTTTAACTGAATAGCAAAATCAATAGCTAATCCGTAGTTGTGGTAAGACTGGCCGCCTTTTGACTGGGTCACAATATTGCCTTCTTCCGTCCTGCCTTTTGCATAAAGCTTATCTTGTTCTTCTTTCGAACGAAAACCTTCCGTAATTACAATCGAGATTCCTCGGTCACTTGCTTTTTGAACAAGTTTATTTTTCTTTTCTTCTACAACAGGGTGCAACTCAGTTGCTCCTGAAAAATCTTCTAACGTTGGACCTGGCTTTAACTCATCTCGAAACAAAAACACGAGGCTTAAAGCCGCTATTGCAGCTACCAAAGCTATTCCCCATTTTTTAAGAGTGTTCATCTATATAAAGTCTCCATTCTTTTGTGTTGTTTCTTGGATAAAATCATATCGAATTTCATTTTGTTGTCCAATAAAAGAAATGTACTGTTCACGAAAAGTCTATATATTTTTTCGTTTTTTATCTATTTTCACCATTTTTTCACTATTGGTGGTTACATTAACATCTGTGGACAGCTCTGTACCACACCCCTATAACTTTTAAGGAGTGACAACAGCATGAAAAAGAAACTATTCGGTTATATCATGGCAAGCGGTTTAACACTAGGAGTTATGGCCGCTGCAAATTCCACGGCATTTGCAGCAAGCAAAGATGAAACAAGCTCTTCAACAGTGGTAGAGCGAACAAATGGCAGTACAACAAATACAGATGATGCAACACAACAAAAAGTTGATGATATTATGAAAAAAGCACAAGAAAAATTACAGAAACTCGGAGTAAGCTTGCCTCAGCATAAGGACGGCCCCTT
>NZ_JBKIKC010000008.1:0-208688 GCF_046599315.1 Priestia megaterium
ACCATATCATAGCGTACATTTTTTTTTATTTCAACTCTATTCTTTTTGTAAAACATAAGTGCCTATAAAAAAACAAGAGCCTAAAATCAGCTCTTGTCTTTCTACTATATAGCTACCAATGTTAAGTGAGGATCATTATAATATACGACTTCTGAAAGAACTTTACAGCCATTTGTTTTAGCAAAAGCTTCCCTCGCCTGCTTTTCAGTTTCAAATTCAAACATTTTCATTTCTTTTCCCGCATACACCGTCAGTACCCACATGAAAAGATTCGCCTCCGATTATTGTAGTGATCGCTATATCCACATTATGACGAAACCATTTCCTTTTGAAAACCCATTCTACAAAACTTGTCACAAGAAACTTTTAAAAATTTAAAAACATTTTAACTCCTCAGAATGAACAAAATGTACAAAAGGTATAAGCATTACCATACCTTTTTGAAAAGGCTTTCTTACACATCCGATGCAGCATCAGTAAAAATACGGATAACATCTCCTGCCCTGAACTCTTTTGCATAAAAATGCATTAGCTAACTATTCATTTCTTAAAGCAGAACCATGTTTGACTGTACATAGTTATAAAGAAGCTTATACGTATGATTCAATGAATCTTGATGCGTTCTCTCAAACGCATGAGAAGAATCAATTCCTGGACCAATTAAGCCGTGTACGATGTCGTGTCCGGCGCGAATAGCAGCAGAAGCATCTGATCCGTAAAACGGATAAATATCTAATTTGTACTCAATATCATGCTGATTGGCTAGCTCCACCAAATGCTTTCTCAAACCGTAATGATAAGGGCCGCTTGAATCTTTTACACAAATAGACACGGTGTATTCATCGGTAGATTGCCCATCTCCCATAGCACCCATATCAACCGCTAAGTATTCTACCGTTTGAGGCGTAATGTTGGAGTTTCCTCCATACCCAATTTCTTCATTATTTGAAATGAGAAAGTGCGTGGTATATGGCAGTTCTATTTGTTCTTCTTGAATCGTTTTAATAAGCTGAAGCAATAAAGCTACGCTTGCTTTATCATCAAGATGACGAGATTTAATAAAACCGCTTTTTGTTATTTCTACACGAGGATCAAAGGAAACAAAATCGCCGACTTCAATTCCGAGGCTGCGAATATCCTCTGCGCTATGTACTTTTTCATCCAGTCGAATTTCTATATTTTCTTGATTTCGCTCCGCTTTTCCTGCATCTTTATACACATGAACAGATGTTTGATGCATAAGGATGGTTCCTGTAAATACTTCTCCTGCTGACGTTTCGATTTCACAATATTCCCCTTCAATGGAATTGTAGCGAAACCCTCCAATCAAATCGATTTTCAGACGCCCACTCGGTTTAATTTCTTTTACCATGGCACCTAGTGTATCGACGTGAGCCGTCAGCATGCGGTGATGATTAGTATCTTTACCGGGAATAGTAGCGACTAAGCCTCCTTTTCGATTGCGATACGTTTGAACATTTAACTCTTTTACATAGTCTTCGACAAACGAAATAACCTTTTCCGTATTTCCAGAAGGACTGGGAATCGAAACAAGCTTTTTAATTAACTGAACAGTTTCCGTCATTATGACACTTCCTTTGTCTCTCATTTCTTTTATTTTACCATATGTTTCAAAAAAGATAACAAGCGGCTCCAAACAAAAAAAGCCGGGCAGATTCCCGGCTTTTTTTGCATTAAGCTATATTTGATTTCTTTAATTCATTTGTGTAATTTAATGATTTTTGCTTATCAAATTCGCCTTCAGACTTCGACATTACAATCGCGGCTAAAGCATTTCCTACTACGTTAACTGTTGTACGCATCATATCAAGAATGCGGTCGATTCCTGCAATAAATGCCATGCCTTCGAGTGGAAAGCCCATGGATTCAAGTGTAGCAAGTACAACTACAAATGATGCCCCCGGCACGCCAGCCATTCCTTTTGACGTTAACATCAGGACAAGAAGGAGCTGAATTTGATCCATAATGGAAAGGTCGATGCCGTACATTTGAGCAATAAACAGCGATGCCAGCGCCTGATAAATGGTTGAACCATCTAAGTTAAACGTGTAGCCTGTTGGAATTACAAATGATGTAACCGATTTAGAACAACCGAAGTCCTCCATCTTTTTGATAAGAGATGGTAAAACGGCTTCTGAACTTGCCGTTGTAAAAGCAAGAAGCAACTCGTCTTTTAACACTTTTATCAGTGTAAACATACTTGTTCCAGCCATTTTAGCGATGATTCCAAGAACTACAAGCACAAAGAAAATCATGGTGAAGTAAACGGCGAACACTAATTTCCCTAATGGAATTAGTGATCCGACACCAAACTTTATAATATTAACGCCAATAAGCGCAAATACACCTACTGGAGCAAATTTCATCACCAAATTAGTTACCCAAAACATCGCATCCAAGACGCCTTCAAAAAAGGCTAAAACAGGTTTTCCCCTCTCTCCAATCGAAGCTACGCCTACACCAAACAATACGGAAAATAAAATAATTGGTAAAAGATCGCCTTCTGCTACCGATTGAAAGACATTTGTCGGAACAATATGAAGAAGCTCCTGAGCAATTCCTGTACTTTCAGACGTTTTTGCCGTTGCCTCATATTGAGAAATATCGCTTTTTTCAATATGTCCCATATCAACCCCTGCACCAGGGTGAAATAAGTTAGCGGCAATAATCCCCACTACAATAGCAATGGTTGTAACAATCTCAAAATAAAGAATTGTTTTTCCGCCAAGCTTACCTAATTTTTTGATATCGCCTACTCCTGCGACCGCTACGATTAATGCTGAGATCACAATTGGTACGACAATCATCTTAATTAAATGAATAAATATGTCTCCAACTGGCTGTAAAATAGAAATGGCCGTATTGCTTCCGTAAAAGATAGCACCTACAGCTACGCCTAAAATCAGTCCAATTAGAATCTGAGTTGCTAGACCTAACCTTTTCACTTTCTTGCTCCTTTCGCACAGTTGACTTCATCCATTGAGCATATGCAGTTCAACGAACCGTGTATAAATATACACCCTTACAGCATCTTATGTAAACAGCTCTTTACTAAAAGAATGTAAGACCGCACATGCGAATTTTTAAAAGTCACGGTTCTGTTTTATCATATCAAATAATTGTTGTATATTGAGATTTTTTTGCTAAGTATTTTTCTATTTTTACTATTTCAGCGAATAAATTAAAAAAATCAAATTTTATATTGAAATATGCATTTTAGGTTAGTATAATACGATACATGTTTATTTTTATTATTCGAATATAAAATTCTGAAAATTTTAATTATTCAACGCGATAATAAAAAGCATTTATAATTTTGGAGGTTTTAATGTGTCAAACAAAGTTCCTTTTTCATTTATAGTGGTTATTGGCTTTATGCTTTTCGCCCTATTCTTCGGCGCAGGTAATTTAATTTTCCCTGCAATGTTAGGTCAGTCTGCCGGAAGCAATATTTGGTCAGCAAATGCTGGATTTTTAGTAACAGGTGTAGGTCTGCCTCTTCTAGGCGTTCTCGCATTTGGTTTTTCCGGAAAAGAGGATCTACAGTCTTTAGCTAGTCGTGTACATCCAGCTTTTGGTATTATCTTTACTACGATTTTATACTTGGCAATCGGGCCACTTTTTGCAATGCCAAGAACGGGAAGTGTTTCGTTTGAAATTGGCGTTAAGCCTTTTTTATCAGAAAATTCAGGTCATCTTCCCCTTATCATTTTCACCGTAATTTTCTTTACAATTACGTGCTTTTTTTCGCTAAATCCTGCGAAAATTGTCGACTTAGTAGGTAAAGTTTTAACACCTATTAAATTAACATTTATCGGAATATTAGTAATTGTAGCCGTTGTGAATCCGATTGGAAAATTTGAAGCACCAAGCGAAGCTTATACAACTCACGCATTCTTTAAAGGCTTCCAAGAAGGTTATTTAACAATGGATACACTAGCATCATTTGTTTTTGGAATTATTATTATTAATGCAATTAAAGAAAAAGGAGCAAAAACAAACCGACAAATTATCACAATTTGTGCAAAAGCTACGGCTATCGCTGCCGTTATTTTAGCTCTTATTTATAGCGCATTGTCCTACATGGGTGCTTCAAGCGTATCAGAACTTGGCCGTCTTGATAACGGCGGTACGGTTTTGGCTAAAGTATCAGATTACTACTTTGGCTCTTACGGAGGAATCCTTTTGGGTCTGATGATTACGGTTGCTTGTTTAACAACAAGTGTAGGCCTTGTAACATCTTGTTCTTCCTTTTTCCATAAGCTGTTTCCAAAGGTTTCTTATAAGTTGATTGCTGTCATTTTATCAGTATTCAGCGCCGTTGTAGCAAACTTTGGTTTAACGGAATTAATTGCTATTTCGGTTCCGGTCTTAACAGCTATTTATCCATTAGCTATTGTGTTAATTGCTTTAACATTTTTACACCCTTTATTCAAAGGGCGTTCTGAAGTATATCAAGGAAGCCTTCTTTTAACGTTTATCGTTAGTTTATTTGATGGCTTAAATGCTGCTGGATTCAAAATTGCGGCAGTAAACGATCTGTTTACATCGATTTTACCTATGTATGGAGTGGGTCTCGGCTGGATTGTTCCTGCTATTATAGGAGGATTAATTGGTCTTGGTATTACCTTCCTTCGTACAAATGATAGTACAAACAGAAACGCTTCAAGAAAATTGATTAAATAAAAAGAGGATGCGCATGCATCCTCTTTTTATTATGGCGTTTTATAAATAAGGCGTTTTTTTCTCCGTTAACTTCACTTCTTTTGTTAACACATGTTTTTCATATAGATATTTATCCGTTCGTTGAAAATCGTATCTATCAGCTTTTTCTTTTTCAGATGTGGTTAAAAGCACCCGACCATCAGAAGAACCTGACACCCCAAACGTTTCATTTTGATAAGTAGCATACGGAGCTACAAAAAATACTTCTTCAACAGCCTCTCTAGGAATTTCTTTTGTGAATGTCGTGTCATTGTATGAAATGAATCCATTTGCTACGTCATCTTTATCATAACTAATCAGCTTTATACAGCCGTTTTCCATTTCATAACATTCGTAATCTCGTTCATAATATGTTGCATACAAACCTTTTCGAATCATAAAAAACAGTCCTTTATAGTAGTTTAGCAATGGCTGGCACAAATCGTTTTTCTTCCGCCACATAGGTAGCTAAAAGCACTTCTTCTCCATTTACCACTTGGTATAGTTCTGCATCGTTTGCTGGTGGATAATAGTTATCAAACTTGAACTCTGGAACAGTTTCCCCGTTTCGAGACCCTGAAACCCATTAAGCGTGCATGGAGGTCCATCTGTTGTTTTTCCTCCAAACACAGTTCCGTATGGAATATCAACGTGGCTTACGGCTTGTGATTTAAATTTAATTACACCATACACTGATCCTTCTTCAGGAAACTGCCTTTTACCCGAGCCATCTGTATAATCTAAACGTAAGCTTTCAACAAAATCTTTGTAAGAAGTAATATCATGGACATCTTCGGCTTTAGCTACGTACCCTCCTACTGCTGTATAAGATCCATCTACATACTTTTCAATATCTTTAGCAGGAATCATCTTTTGCAGCAGCGTATCTTTTGTAATGGGCGAAACAGAATCCCGTATAGCTTTCATCACCTCTACTTCATGAGATGTTAATGTTTTAACATCTTTTAATTTTAATTCATTGAACTCTTTTTTTGTAAGACCGACGCGCTTCAGCACCTCATCAATTTTTCGATCAAAATCTTGTAAGTTTTCTAAATCTAAAGCCGTATAATGAGCATCAACTGTTCTTACATCTTTATGTATTTTTTTCACTTCATTTAATTCATACTGCTCTACTTCATCAGCCGTTTTAAATGTTTCAACATTTGAAATGGTTTTGCCGTTCGTATCAGCTACAACGTAACCATCTTCAGCTTTTATCACATATCCGACTTCTTCGTTACCTAGCGCAATTAAGTCTGACTGTTGAAAAGCCGCTTTCTCTTTTTCTTTTTGAAATTCTTTATCTGTCATTCCTTTAGTAACGAGAGCTGTAAGTTCTGACGTGTCTTTACTGCCTTTTTGGTTTGCTTCTACTTTCTCGGCTGTAATTGACGAAGTTTTTGTATTAGATGAAGAATGACTAACTGTCCCAATTACAAAAACAAGTCCAAATACAATTCCTATTCCATACAACAATTTGCTTGTTTTGTGAGCTCTAAATAAAATCCCGAGCACAATACAAACAATACCTACAATCAAGCTATCTACCAATAATAAATGTCCCAACTGAATCCCTCCTCTTTAATTCTTATTTATGTTAAAAAAATCCACAAATGAATCCAATACAATTAAAGTAAATAAAGTATTAAATAGGAATGTAATCGTATTTATTACTAATTAATTCCTTTTACTAGTTCTCAAAAATAAAACACACCATCTAAAATAGATGGTGTGTGAAGTATAGTAAGTAATTAGGAAATTTGTTTAAGTTCTGATGAGAGCTTTAAAAACTCTTCTTTATTTTTCATTAATAGCGTGCGGTCGATTTCTTCTTTTAGCTGTGCTTTACGAAATTCTGCAATCGCTTTGTCTAAAATCATCTCAGCGAATAATGCATCAAGCACCTTTCCGTTGGATTTTTGCGGTGAATTAAGTAAATTCTTTTTCATAAGAAATCAACTCCTTGGCTTTTTTATAATATAACACAAATATTCTGACTTTTCAATCATTTAAACCGAGTTTTTTAAACCTATTTTTTCCCACATAAAAAAGCTGCCCTTTGGTTATAAAGAGCAGCCTTCCCTTAAGAATCCGCGGTTTTTTCTTTCACTTCCGCATAGTAGTTTTCATATTCAATAAATTCAGGAGCTTGATGAGCTGCCATGATACCATGATAGCTGATATCTAAGCCCACTTCTTCTTCTTCTTCTGTAGATCGAAGCGGAACCACCAAGGAAATAACCTTTAACCCTATCCACGTTGTAACAAAGCCCCAAATGCATAGAGCGATTAATCCAAGAAGTTGAACACCGAGTAGCGTCCACCCTCCTCCTGTAAACACTCCACCATCTGTAGAAAACAAGCCCACAGCCAACGTTCCCCATATTCCCGAAGCAGCGTGTACAGGAAAAGCTCCTACAGGATCGTCAATTTGACGTGCTTCAAGCCAGTTTGTAGCTGCCATCATTAATAAGCCAGATACAGCTCCAATAAAAATTGCAGATGGTGTATTAACAAAAGCACAGCCCGCTGTGATGCCAACCAGTCCGGCAAGCGAACCATTTATCACAGAAGGTGCATCTGAACGGTTGTAGCGAAATAAGGTATAAAATAAAGTAGCTGCTCCGCCTGATGCTGCTGATAACATTGTGACAATAGCAATGTGACCAATTCTAACGTCAGTGGCACTTAGCGTACTTCCTGCGTTAAACCCAAACCAGCCAAACCATAATAAAAAAGCACCCACTGATGCAAGCGGCAGATTGCTTGGAAGAGAAACAGAACTAATTCCATTTTTCGTGAATTTTCCTTTTCTTGGTCCAATCATTATTGCAGCTGCTAAAGCTGAAAAACCACCTAGTGCATGAATAACTGCTGAACCAGCAAAATCCAGCATTCCTAACTTACTAATCCATCCGCCTCCCCAAATCCAGTGACCGGCTATAGGATAAATAAATGTAGTCATTAAAATTGCATATAGAAGGTATGCACGGAAATTAATTCGTTCTGCTACTGCTCCAGAAACGATCGAGATGACAGCAATAACAAAAGCACATTGAAACAGCCAAAACGTTTCAAGCCCAATCGGAATGTCGAGATGCGATAAATTCCCTGATAGCGCAAAGCCGCTTTTACCGACAATCCCACCTAAATCGTCTCCGTACATCAATCCAAAACCAATTAAATAGAAACAAAGCGTTCCTATTGTAATATCAGCGAATACTTTCATAATAATATTTACGCTATTTTTATAGCGGACAAACCCTGCCTCTAGTAAGGCAAAGCCGCCTTCCATTAACAAAATCATCGCGGCTGTTAACACAACCCACGTCGTATTTATACCTAAACTTAGTTCATTAACGCTCATATAGCCACGTCTCCACAGTTTTTTAGTCGTTTTATTTCTTGTACAATAGCAGGCGAAAGCGTAATTTCACTTGTTTCTTCATTTTCTGCTTTTATTAGTTCGAGTACGTCATGAAGTTCTCTCATTTGCGCTTTAAGGTTATCAATTTTTTTAAAGCGTTCCTTTACGTATACCATATATTCGACCGCTTGATGCTGACTTAAAGGACGCCCGGTAAAAAATTTACGAAACGGCGATAGTGATTGATACCAAGCTTCTTCAGCACGTTTCTTCTCTTCATATTTACTAATTTTCGTCTTTATCTCTTCTATCTCTTGTGCTTTAGCTTCTTTTAACTTCATTATAAATTCAATTAATTTTAATTGAGGCAATGTAATGACCACATTATGATAAAGTTCATCCACTATAACCATGTTATATCTCCTTACATAAGATGTTATATTTAGATTATATGTAGAACACTACAGTAAGTCAATGTAATTTTTTGAAAACTCTTTAAATAGTAAATGTGCCCTATCTTTTTAATACTTGTAGAATATTAAGTTCGTATGTATTGAAATATGACGTTATTTGTTTTATCGTAGGAAGAGGAATTATGTTAGTTCCCTATTTTAATTTTATTTACCTAGGCAATTATTCACGTTATTTTTATGAACTTTTATTAAACAAAGGGTTACGAGGTTTTTCACTCTATTTTTTCAACGAAATGAGTTGATTTTATCTCGTATTAAAATTAAAATAGAATTATGTGCAAGATTTCACAACTTCACAATGTAGTTTAGAAGTCTAGCAGATAACTAGGAACTACATATGCAACAGTATCCAGCAAAGGAGGACTTTTCATGTCTCAATCAACTATTCAAAAATCAGCTGCAGAGGAAAATGCTGCTGTACAAACAGAAGCGGCAGTTAACAAAGGTCAAGCGGATGTGTTAGATCAATTGTTAAAGCCTGAAGTACAAGAAGCTCTTACTGTTCTTGTAGATAATTTACCAAAATTATCTGAAATGGTAACGGTGCTTACAAAAACTTACGACGTTGCGCAATCATTATTAACTGACGACGTATTAAAAGAAGATCTACTTGGTGGAGTAAAAGAATTTATCGAGCCAGTAGAAGGAACAGTAAAAGGTCTTGCAGCTACTGCAATCGAAGCAAACGATCGTGCAGAAGCAAATGCTTCTAATTCAATCGGTTTATTCGGTTTATTACGCATGCTTAAAGATCCACAAGCTCAAAAACTATTCCGCTTTGCACAAGCGTATTTAGACATTACAAACGAAAAACAAAAATAATTTTCATTAAAAAGTGTGGACGGAGGATCGACTATGTCAAAACATATTTTAATTTTAGGCGGCGGTTACGGTGGTTTGTTAACTGCAATGACAGCTCGCCAACACTTAAGTGCGGATGAAGCAAAAATTACAGTAGTGAACCGTTTTGCTACTCACCAAATCATTACAGAATTACACCGTCTAGCTGTAGGCGGCGTTTCTGAACAAGCGGTAGCTTTACCACTTGATAAATTACTTAAAAACTACAACGTTGATTTAAAAATTGCAACAGTAAAAGAAATCTCACCAGATCAACGTGAAGTATCTCTTGAAGATGGTACAAAATTAAGCTATGACTACCTTGTTACAGCTTTAGGTAGTGAAACGGCTTACTTCGGTATCCCTGGTTTAGAAGAGCACAGCTTCGTTCTTAAATCAGTAAATGATGCAAACCGTTTACGTGCACACGTAGAAGCTTGTATCGCTGAATACAGCAAAACAAAAAATAAAGCTGACGGTACAATCGTAGTTGGCGGCGGCGGATTAACAGGTATTGAACTTGTTGGTGAATACGCTGACTTAATGCCAAGCCTATGTCTAAAACACGGTATTGATCCAAAAGAAATTTCTCTATACTGTGTAGAAGCAGCTCCTACAGTTCTTCCAGGCTTCCCTGCTGAATTAGTAGAGCGCGCTCAATCAAGCTTAACAAAACGCGGCGTTACATTCGTTACGGGTACACCTGTAACAAAAATGGATGCTACAACTGTTGAACTTAAAGACGGCAGCAAAATTGAAACAAAAACAATGGTATGGACTGGCGGAGTTCAAGGTAACTCTGTAGTGGCTAACTCAGGTATCGAAGTAAACCGCGGTCGTGCACTTGTTAATGAATTCTTACAATCTACATCTCATAAAGATGTATTCCTTGCTGGTGACTCAGCAGTTGTAATGGGTCCAGAAGGTCGCCCTTACCCACCTACTGCTCAATTAGCTTGGCAAATGGGTGAAGTTGTAGGCGTGAACTTAGCAGTAGCTATTCGCGGCGGAGCAATGGAATCATTCGTTCCTGTCTTCTCTGGTACACTAGGAAGCCTTGGACGTAAAGATGCAATTGGTACCATCGGCGGAAACAAAACGCAATTAAAAGGTTTACCAGCGTCACTTATGAAAGAAGCAAGTAACGTTCGTTACTTATCTCATATCAAAGGATTATTCGCATTAGCTTATTAATCCGCTTGAAAACGAAAGAGGAATTCTCCTCTTTCGTTTTTTTATTATTTACATAAGCCAAGAAATAAGGAGCGGCAGCGTAACCAATGATAAAATAGCACTAATGACAAAAGCAGATGCCGTTTCGTTTTCCAAGCTTTCAAACCGTAAAGCAATCATGGCTGCTACAGCAGAGCCAGGAAAAGCTACCAATAAAATAGCTTTTGTCACTTCATCTGAAGACAACCCTACCCATACTGCAATTCCAAGCATAACGATCGGTTGGACTGCTACTTTTAAAATAGCAATTCCAAGCGCGCCTTTACTGAAGTTAATTTTTCCAATTCCAATCGTTACTCCTACTGCAAATAAAGCAGCTCCCGATGTGATACTTCCGATTTGATCAAGCATATCTTGTAGAAGTTTAGGTGACTGAAAGCCGCAAAGCGTTAAAATAACTCCAATTAACGGTACGCATGCCAAAGGCTCAGATAAACCATGCAAAATAGAATGAACCGTTACTTTGAATAAACTTGTTTTCTCTTCCCCTTTCTTTTGCCCCCGTTGTCCAACAGTTCCCAAAATCGTTGCCAACGGATCTAAAATCGCATTCACAACGATTCCGGTTATTGCAATGGGAATAGCTACTGCACCTGCGCCGAACAAGCCTCCGAGTACCGGAATGCCCATAAAAGCAAACGTTGGCTGAGCTGAGTTTAGGGCAAACATAGAAGAAGAAGTTAACGTATACTTCCCTGCATACTTCACAATAAGCAATATAATGAGATAAAACCCGACAATTCCTAAAATCAACGCGACTAAAAAGGACCATTCTTCAATAAGTGTTTTTCTTGGCGTTGTCGTTACACCTACAAATAAGTGTGCAGGAAGCGCAAACTTCGTTACTAATGTATTAAGCCCCTTAGACGTTTGCTTATCAAATTTTTTTAAATGCCCTGCTAAATAACCAAGCAAAATGACAAAAAAGATAGGCGCGAGAATGAGAAAAATTTGACCTATGCTCATTTATTCATTCACCTCATTCATTTCTTGCCTTAACATGTTTATAAATAGGCTGCCATACAGCTGCTTCTACAAGTTCACTTACATTTTGCTCAGTAACAGTTGCTACGTTATCTTTTACGGCAGCATTGGCAACCGCCACAGCAACCGCCTTTGATACTTTTTGAAGGTCTTTAATATTAGGAAGAAGCGTATCTCCTTTTGTATCTGTTTCTGCTATACGCGCTACTGCATTGGCTGCTTCAGCAAACATAGATTCAGTAAACTTTTGAGCACGAACAACAATTGCCCCTAAACCAAGACCCGGAAATACAAATGCATTATTTGCCTGTCCAATTTCATAGGTATGGCCGTTATATTCAACAGGTTCAAATGGACTTCCCGTTGCAATAAGCGCTTTTCCTTCCGTCCATTTTATAATATTTTCCGGAACAGCTTCAGCAAGTTTTGTTGGGTTGGAAAGCGGCATGATCACTGGACGCTCTACATGTTTTGCCATTTCTTTAATAATTTCTTCGGTAAAAGCATCCGTGACGCCTGACGTTCCAATTAAAATGGTTGGCTTCACTTGCTTTACGAGCTCGAGCAGTGAAACTTTATTTTCATCATCTTTTTCCCATTCTTTAATCTCTTCACTTTGACGAACGTAAGGCTGTTGAAAAGGAGCTAAATCTTCCATACCTTCGGTTAATAGACCTCTATAATCATACGCCCAAAAACGATCATATGCTTCTTCTTCAGATAACCCTTCAAGCATCATCGCACTATGGATACGATCAGCATTCCCAATTCCAGCAGACCCCGGTCCAAATACAACAACCCGCTGATCTTTTAAAGGCGTTCCTGTAATACGCACCGCTGTTAAAACGGCTGCAAGAGTAATCACTCCTGTTCCTTGGATATCATCATTAAAAGTTAAAATTTTATCTCCGTATTCTTTCATAATGTGACGCGCATTAATATTCCCCAGATCTTCCCAATGAAGAAGCGCTTTAGGAAACTTAGTTGTTATTTCTTTTACAAAGTGATCAATAAAGCGATTATAGTCTTCTCCTTTTACTCGTTCATGGCGATTTCCTAAATAAAGCGGATCTTCAAGAAGCTTTTTATTATTGGTTCCCATGTCAAGAACCACAGGCAGTACGCGGCTTGGATCAATTCCTGCTGCAGCTGTGTATACGGCTAACTTTCCCACTGCAATATTTATGCCTCCTACCCCCCAGTCCCCAATGCCTAAAATACTTTCTGAATCCGTTACAACGAGTAAATCAATATCTTCGCTGTCGAGCCCTAAGTTTTCAATCGCATCACTTAATCTATCCGCTTCATTTACAGATAAATATAAGCCGTCAGGTCGGTGGTATTCATGGCTATATTCTTGGATGGATTGACCTACAGTAGGCGTGTAAATAATGGGAAGCATTTCACTTAAATGATCGGTTAATAAACGATAAAATAAGACGACGTTCCGGTTATGTAGATCATTCAACGAATTATTTTTTTGAAGATCATTCGGTGCTTTTTTGAACTGCTCATAGGCTCTCTTTGCCTGTTCTTCTAACGTTAAAACCGTTGGAGGAAGAAGTCCCTGCAGATGAAGGTCTTCTCTTTCTTCTTCAGTAAAAGCAGAACCTTTGTTTAAATAAGAAGTGGATAAAACTGATTTTCCTTTTAGTGAAGTTGAAATTGAACCATCTTTTTCTACTTTATATGCTCTCATGCTTTTTTACCTCTTTTCCTAAACAATTAGATAGGGTTAGGTTCAGCAAAGAGATATATTTTTAACCATTTATTTTTAATAAAAATAAAAAATCAGCACATGAACAAGAGTTCATGTGCTGTTCTTTATACAACGCTATAGTCTTCTTGGTCACTTTCTGAGTAATTAGGGGGCTGTATATGTGAAGGTACAAGATATTCATAGCTTTCCCCTTCTAGCCTATCCTCTAGCTCTTGTTTAGCTTTACTAATCAGCTCTTGATTTTCTATCATTTCAATCGCCGTAGCCGCAATGGCTTTTCCAGCTAATAACATCGCATTGTGAGCATACTCCGTTTTCCCTTGAGCAACAGCTTGCCATGTATGAAAAGGTGTTGCATAAGCCCATGTCGCCGTCACGCACTGCGCAGCGGGAACATTCCAGCTAACATCTGCAACATCGGTTGATCCTGTCATAAATGAAACATTTTTGAACATAGGAGCAATTTGGTTGAAGACCGGATACTCTGCTAAAGCTTTGTCTAGTAATGAACCTACTTGTTTTTTTGCTGTTTCTTTATCTTCAACAGATGTAGATTCGTAGATAGCTTTAGCAAAAACCATTTTTTCTTATTTAACTTGAGGTAAATTTATCTGTTCCATTGTTTGGTTTGGAATTAGGTTCGCACAAGCTCCTTGAATTTCCTGTTCCATTTACGTTTCTGTCATTAAAGCCGCGCCCTTTGCAATTTTCACAACGCGTTCAACAAGTTCTTTTACCTGAGATGGCTTTGGAGCACGAATTAAGTACATCACTTCCGCTTCTGCTTGAACCACATTAGGAGAGAAGCCTCCGCTATTTGTAATTGCATAGTGTACGCGCGCTTCGTCTATCATATGTTCACGCATATAATTCACGACAATATTCATTAACTCTACAGCGTCTAAAGCGCTTCTTCCAAGGTGAGGGCTAGCAGCCGCATGACTGCTTCTTCCTTTAAATTTAAAAGTTGCTTGCATGACCGATTCGATGACGTATGCATGACGCCATTAACCGTAGCGGGATGCCTTGAAAACGCTATTTCTACATCTTTAAAAAATCCTTCTCGTACCATATACATCTTTCCGTAGCCACTTTCTTCAGCTGGACAACCATAGTATCGTACGGTCCTCGGAACGTTTTTTTCTTTTAAATATTCTTTTACAGCAAGTGTAGCTGCTAGTGAGCCTACACCAAGTAGGTTATGCCCTCACCCATGGCCATTTCCATTTTTTTGACCGGATCTGCTACTGCACACTTATCTCTTTGACTCAGCCCGGTAAGCGCATCGTACTCACCGAGAATAGCTATGATTGGATAACCGTGCCCATAGCTTCCAATAAAACCTGTTTCAAGAGAACTATAACTATGTATTTTTTAACATTAAGCAGTCTATAAGAGGTTGTTAATGTGAATGATTTATTAGCTAATATGAAAGGTTATCTTACATCTGTTATCCAAAACAGTTCTTATCAAATTTGGGCAAGTATTGATTCTGCAAATTTCAACATGATTTTTTCCAGTTCCTCATGCTCTTCTCTAATTTATGCTCCTCCAACTAGCCTACATAACGGGAGTGATTACTTTCAAAAGCATATTGTATATGAAGAGTAGGAAGAAATTTACTTATCCTTTCCAAATCGCTATGCGTTTGTTATTCGCGTGTTTGCTAAGCATCACTGGACCTCCCAACAAATAAAGCAGCTATCTGCTAACTTTTCTCCTTATGTGCTGCAAAAAAAAGCTAGAGCGGCACGAGCGAACGTGCTTATGAAAAGCATTAAGGAAATTTTCCTTTTACAAGACTTTGACTATCTATTAACAAGAATTCTTGGAAATGCTCTTTCGGTTATTTCTGTTGCGGATATAGGCGTGCTATGGATGTTTGATTCTTCCGCTCAATTTCTTGTGCCTCGCGCCTGAGCCGGGGGCCAAACAATGAAATTCAAAACATGAAAATGAAAGTTGGCGAAGGAATTATTGGAAAGACATTTCAACATAATAAAAGCTATATGTATACGAAGTTAGAGGATATATTACATGATTCTTCTACCATGACTCACGACAATATTCATTATCTTAATCAGTCTTATACATTTACAAACATTCAATCTATTATTTCTGTCCCCATTTGTATGGAAGAACAAACGGTATGCGTACTCATTATTTATCAAAACGGGACAATCCCTCTTTTAAATGAAGAGGATAAAGAATTGTTGGAAAGCTTTTCCGATCAAGTTTCTATTGCTCTCTTAAACTCAGCGCTTTTTGAAGATGTAAAAAAACAAAATGAACTTTTAACACGCCGCGATCAAATTCATCGCACATTCATGAATATTTCACTTCAAAGTAAAGGAATTGAACCAATACTTACCGAATTGCGCCGAATGGTTACATCTCCGGTCACCATTGTAGATTTTGTTGATAATAAGAGCTATGGCTTTTTGAAGTTCCTTGATATAGACACAAAAGCAGCTGAATTTCATACGCATTTTCTTTTGAATAGCAAACCTTGCTTTTATACCATTGATGCAAACAACCAGGCACAAAGCGTCTATATTCAACCCATACACGGTATTGGCACGCTCTTAGGATTACTTATTATAAAGGCAAACTAAGGAGACCTTTCCTCTTTAGATCAAGTGACACTCGAACAAAGAAACTCTGTTATTGCACTAGAAATGTTGAAAAAACAAACGTTAGTCGATTTATTTTACAAGCGAACGCATGAATTATTCAGTGAATACTTATCATGTTATGACACCACTTTGCTGTATCAAAAAGCATATTCTGGTCGCTCTTATTACCATTCGTGCACAAGCTGATCTGCATCTCTTAACTTTACATCTTCATCGCCTTGTGTCTGACATTAAATCTGTTTTCATTTCAAAAGCGCCGGTCGTATACGGATTCGACACCAAAGTAAACATTGTATTTACGCTTGACCCTTCTGAAGAGCAGCATGCTATTATCAAACAATTAGAGGATTTACTTTTAAAATGGCGTTACTATAATGAATGTCATGTAAAAATAGGAATTGGAAGTCGTTATTCTCGCTTTACTCAAATAGGAAAAAGTTATAGCGAAGCTGAAAAAGCTATCTCTTACCTTCTGTCTCAGCAGCAAGATAGATGCATGTTGTATGAGGAAATAGGAATTAACCGATTATTTATTAATCAATCGAAAGAAGAAGTAAAAACTTTTATTGATGAAGTCTTTGCCCTCTTAAAAACAATCACTTGAATGATGAACCTTTAGAGCAAATGCTAGAAGCGTACTTCGATAATAACCGCTCTGCTTCGCTTACAGCTAAGCAACTTCATATTCATGTTAATACACTCTATCAGCGGTTGAAAAAAATCGAAGAAAAAATGAACATATCATTTACAAATAGTGAACACCTATTAAAAATCCAATTGGTATGCTATTTAAAAAAATTTCACTACAGCTAAAAACCGATTCTTATTTTTAAGAATCGGTTTTTTCGGTGGAAAAAACAACCTCAAGTGATTGCTTCCAGCGGCTCAGTACCTCTTTAGAATCATGCAGCTGAAATTGAATTCCTGATGTCAAAACTGCATATTTTGCGTAATCTTCTTTAACAGCGGCTACTTCTCCCGTAAATAGCTCATAGCCTGATAACACAGGAGCTTCTTTTTTTAGCAAAAATTTAATGTAATAAGCTTTTCCTTCAATAACTAATGTAACGGTTGCTTTATGATTTTGTATCATGTTTGTTGAAGACGTTGTATTTTTCCATACTAACAGCTTGACGCGTGAGGAGCTAATAGCTAACAGCTCTCCTACGCTAATCATTGCTACGTGAGGAAAACCCTCGGGTGTCACAGTAGATAGCAACATTGCATCATGCTGTTTCCTTTCTAAGTCTTTTCCATTTAAAAATACACGCACGGCTTTTGGCAGCTCTGCTTTATTCATTTTACTTACCACCTCTGCTTATTAAGATTGGAGCGGCACAGGAGGCACATGTGTTGCTAGCGGTACGTCTTTTGGATTGACTTTAAATGGTCGAGGGTATTTTTCAGGGTTTGTGATCGTCTCAGGTTCAGAAGAACGCCAGGTAAACAAACATACATTGCATAAATAAATTTCCCAGGCTCCTTCAACTGGTGATTTAGACACTAAGTTCGCTTGTTTGGCTTCACATCTTGGACAAGTATGCATGTTGATTCCTCCTTGATTATTTTTGCATCATATTCGTTAAGATTTTTTCCCATTTTTCTGTTTCAAGCGGTGTATCTAGAGGCTGGGAGTAGTGACCTCTTGTTTCTGGTGCTACTGGTGTTGTAGCATCCAAAATCATTTTATCTGTAATACCAGCTGGCTCAGATCCTGGATCAAGCGGAAGAACCGAGAGATTAGGCACTGTTATAACATCATGTTTTGGGTGCATTTTTGTTGAGAGCGCCCACATGACTTGCGGTAAATTGAAGGGATCCACGTCTTCATCTACTAAAATAACTAGCTTGCAATATCCTAATCCGTGCGGCGTAGTTAATGCCCTCATACCAACAGCCTTAGCAAACCCTCCGTATCGGCTTTTTGTTGAAATGATAGCAACAAGCCCATGCGTATACATCGCGTTCACGGCTTCGATTTCTTCAGGGTATGCTTCTTTTAGCTGCTGATATAAAGGAACGCTTGTATTAATGCCAATTAAATAATCTGTTTCTGTCCAAGGCATACCGATATATAAACTTTCAAAAATAGGATCTTTTCGATGATATACACGGTTGATTTTGATAACAGGCATGCTTCTACCACCGGAGTAATGACCTGTAAATTCACCAAAAGGACCTTCATACTCACGTTCACCGGCTAAGATTTCTCCTTCTAAAATAACTTCTGCTCCCCAAGGCACATCTAAGTCAGAAAGTTTAGATTTCACAATTCTGTATGGTTCACCTTGAATAGCTCCTGCCATTTCATACTCTGATTGATCGTAATGAAGCGGTGTAGCAGCTGCTGTAACAATCGCAGGTTCACATCCTAAAGCAATTGATACAGGGAGGTTTTCACCTTTTTCTTCGGCTTGTTTTAAATGAATGGCAATATCGTGCTGTGGCACGGGCTGAATGCCTAGACGGTCTTTCCCTTTGACCTGCATACGATATATACCTACATTTTGTTTACCGAAATTGCCCTTATCATGCTGATCACGAGAAATAACGCACGCTTTATCTAGATAATAGCCTCCGTCTCCTTGATTTAAGCGAAACAACGGCAAAAGGTCGAATAAGTTAATATCGTCTGTTATTTCACACTCATGAAATGGCGCTGTTTCTTCTCTTTTCACTTCGACAGGAAATTTTTCATATCTCCGAGCAAACTCAAAGAACTGTTCTTTTACAGGAGTCGATTTAGGCAGTCCCATCATTAACGCGTGATTTGACCAGGAACCCATTACGTTTAGAGCTACCTTTGCATTGTGATATCCATAAATATTAGTAAACAATAACCCCGGCGTTTGATCTCCTAAATTACTGATGGCTTGACCTGCTGAACCCAAATCAGGATCAGGCTGCACTTCATCTGTAATCGTCAGCAGCTGCCCTTCTTTATGTAGCGTATCAAGGAAATCTCTAAAGTCTTTATAAGCCATTTTTATTTTCCTCCTTGTGATAAATGTTTAATTCCTTGCCATCTTTTTGCTTCAGAAAGCTCAATTCCCAACTGATCTAACGTTCGAACAGCAATATGTGTGACAATATCGTCGATCGTCATAGGTTTGTTATAAAAAGCTGGCATAGGCGGCACGAGGATAGCTCCCATTTTTGAAAGATCCAGCATGTTTTCTAAATGAATTGTATTTAAAGGCGTTTCGCGAGGAAGTAGCACAAGTGGCTTTCTCTCTTTTAACATCACATCTGCCGTTCTCGCTATTAAGTTATCTGCCAGTCCCATTCGAATAGATGCTAATGTTTTCATGCTGCAAGGACTAACAATCATTCCATCTATACGAAAAGAACCGCTTGAAATTTTTGCTGCTTGGTCTTGATATGAATAGCAATAATCTGCTAGCGCTTCTACTTGCTGAACGCTATAAGATGTTTCCAGCTTAATTGTGGCATGAGCCCAAGGTGACATGACTAAATGCGTTTCAACAGAAGCCTTCTTTAACAGCTCTAAAATTCGAATACCTAAAATAGCCCCCGTGGCTCCCGTTATTCCTACAGCTATTTTCATTTCCCTTCCTCCTCTCTGCTCTGGTTACACATTTAACTTTACACTTATTTTCCATACAATTAAAATATTGATAAAGTATATAATAATACCTTTAAAGTATGGAGTTGAATACAATGGAATTAAGACAGTTGCATTATTTTATTGTCATAGCTGAAGAATTAAATGTGACCAAAGCGGCGAAGCGTCTGCACATGGCTCAGCCTCCTCTAAGCAGACAGCTAAAGCAGCTCGAAAATGAGCTAGGCCTTTTACTCTTTGAACGAAACAATAACAAGCGCTTATTGTTAACAGTAGAAGGAGAGCTTTTTTTAAAACGAGCGAAAGAAATTGTGCAAAGGGTCGAAAAATCAGTATTGGAAGTACAGGAATGTAAAAACGTAACAAACGAAAAGCTTGAAGTAGGGTGTACAATCTACTGTGCATCAACGGTTCTCGATAAGCTAACTCTTATCCAAAAACAGTATCCAAACAGTACATTTAATATCTATGAAAACGAACCAGCTCATTTAAACGAATTATTGACGGAAGGAAAAATTGATGTAGCGGTCACCACTACAGACTTACCTTATCAACATGTCAAAACAAAAACACTTGCACCAGATGTCTTTGTTGTAGCAATTCCCAAAGAAAGCGGTTATGCAGAAGAAAAGATTTCAGTAGCTGAAATTGCTTCTCTCCCTCTTATTCTTCTTCGCTCAAACCGGGAAATAAGCATATATAATCGTATTGTGACGGAATTTGAAAAGATGGATATAACACCTAACATTTTATGTGAATGTCATGATTCAGCCATGCTTCTTAATTTAGTATGTCGTGGTCTTGGTGCTGCCATTGTCCCTTATTCAATGCTATCCTCTTTTTCACTAGAACATATTAAAATTTTAAACATAGAAGATAATCCATTTGTGATTGAGCCTTTAGTTACCTGGCGTACTGACAGTTATCTTCCCAAAATCGCCCGAGACTTTTTAAAGCTTTTTTAAATATAAATGCATAAAAAAAGACTTTACTAAGATAGCAAAGTCTTTTTTCTTTTATATGGATATATGTGATTACATTAACCAAGAAATTAACAATGGTAATGTAACAAGTGACATAATGGCACTAAGTACAAATGCTGAAGCCGTTTCACCAGCTAGGCTGTCAAAGCGAACTGAAATCATCGCTGCTACAGCTGAACCTGGGAACGCTACTAATAATACTAATTTTACGATGTCAGCTGATGATAGGCCCATTGCTGTTGCAATTCCTAACATCACAAGCGGCTGAATAGCAACTTTTAAAATCGCAATACCAAATGCTGCTGGGCTAAATTGAATTTTACGAATACCAATTGTTACCCCAACTGCGAATAGTGCCGCACCAGACGTAATTGAACCAATTTGGTCTAAGCTGCTTGATAATAAATCTGGAGCTTGGAAGCCAAATAATACTAATACTACGGCGATTAACGGAACACAGGCTAATGGCTCAGAAAGACCGTGTAAGATTGATTTGATTGTTACTTTAAATAAGCTTTCTTCTGAATCATCTTCGCTTTTTTCACGTTGTCCAACCGTACCAATAATAGTGGCTAAAGGATCAAGCATCGCGTTTACTACAATACCCGTAATGGCGATTGGAATCGCTACTACATCCGCACCAAACAAGCTACCTAATACGGGAATACCCATAAATGCAAACGTTGGTTGCGTAGAGTTTAGAGAGAACATTGATGCTCCTGTTAATGAGTATTTGAATACATATTTTGCAACAAGTAAGAAAAGAACATAAAATCCAATAATACCAAGAACTAATGCTAATAAAAACGGCCACTTTTCAATAAGCGTTTGTTTTGATGTTGTCGTAATACCAACGAATAGATGTGCAGGTAACGCAAATTTTGTTACAAGCGTATTTAACCCTTTAGATGTCGTTGCATCAAACTTTTTAAAATACCCTGCTAAATAACCTAGCAAAATAACAAAAAAGATTGGGGTTAAAATAATAAAGATTTGACTAATTTCCATTTTTGAACACTCCATTGTCTAGATTAGAATCAATCATATAATTTTGCTTTCTTAGAAAGGTAATTATTTTCTAAGGCTTGTCTATGGATCTTGTTTACGTCAGGCCATTCATCTCCCCTTTTGCTAAATATCTCTACGAATATGAAGTAACGTATAATGGTTCATTAAAACGCATGGACTTTGTTTTTCTGCAATCATTTCTTTACTTCGAGGCTGTTCATTTAGTTAACGTCAAATCACACAAAACTTGTCATACAATACAGTAACTATACAACCTTATTGAAAACTTGTCATACAATCATGTTGCTAGCTTACTTAGACTGAAAAAAAACACCTTCAAATGAAAGATGCTTAATCTTATAACGAAAGAAAGCTACTTTTGATTGACGAGGAATGATGTGTAAGAGTTTGAAACTCCCAGTTAGAAAATTCCATAATTTCACAAGTTCTTTACAAATAATTTTACGTATTTGTATATTGCTTTCTGTGACGAATTTATGAACATGTTTTAACTTAACATTTGTAGGGCAATTATTCAATTACATTGCTTAAAATTTTAATGAAAAAAATATTTTAATCCTGTTTTTTTTACATAAAATAGATAAATATAGTCTTAAAGATCTATATATTATTCGTTAAAAAGAAGATGGCTCATCTGTCATCTTCTTTCGTTCACTTTATTTAATGGTTACGCTTAAATCATAACGTTATTTTATTTTAGCATCAATAATAGAAAAATTGTGTTCTTCTGAAAACCACGCTTTAATTTTTTCTTTTGCTTTTAGTTTAACATCTTCATCAATGTACATGGCAACTTGAATCAATGCAAGCCCTAAAGCTCCTAAATCATCTGTAAACCCAATTCCTGCTGCAAAGTCCGGAATTAAATCTAAAGGAAGAATAAAGTACCCTAATGCTCCTATTATAACTGCTTTGGCTTTTGGCGGAATATCAGGCTTTTGCAGCGTGTAGTATAAAAGCAATACGGCATAAACAACGTTCGCTCCCGCTTTTTTACCAAACTTTTTAAGCTTGTCCCAAAATTTTTCTTCCGAATAGTATTTGGCTGTTTCCTCTGTACGAACGGCTACAATTTCTTGTTTCTCTTCCATACCGATCACCCTTTCATCACCATATGTACTTATTATAAACGATTATCTCTACCCGATTCCATTGAGAGATTAAACTCCATAAACCTGCACAAAGCAGGCTTAGGAATTTTTTAATGAATAATGCTTCATAACGATGGTAACTAAGTCATTCAGCGCTGTTTTACTTTTAGAATGATTTTCAAACTGTTGAATGAGATCCATATGTTCAAGCAACACTTCGTAATTACCCGTCATCTTTCTGAGAACTTCATATGCGGAACTATTCAAATCCACTTGTATTTTTAAATCCTCCAGCTGTACTAAATACTCGTTCCAGCGCTGGTCTTGTTCTAGTAGCAGCCATACAATTTCCTTTATCGCTTTCCGCACATCGGATTCCATCTTTTCATCTCCTTTGATAAACAGATATAACAAAGTCTATGAAAAAAACGAGCTTTTTCATGCCCTAATTAAGCAAAAAGAGTTCCTTTTATTTTATAATAAGCCCGCTTAAAAGCTCTTCCCATACTTTATCATCGCGCAGTACGTCCATTGAAAAAATAAGTGCATGTAAGACACACGTATACGGCAAGTCCCAATTAGCTTCAGACAAAAGTTCTTTTTCACTATTTGTCAGCAACAGGATATAGAAATCGTTTTTGACCATTCCCTTTAAGATATGCTCTAATTCTTTTGCTTCTTCATACGTTCCACCCATACGAATAAACAATATACAAGAACTAGTTTCCAGCGACGTTAAAAACCGCTCCGTTCTCCGCTCATATTTTTCTTTAACTTCATTATACGAAAGCCAGTTATCTTCTGTATTAATAGACGATGGAAAATCATGAGCAGAATCAATTTGATACACCTTATCTCGCAGTCTAAGCGTGGAACCATCTCCGAAAGAACTGACGTAGGTTAAATGTTCATATAAAAATAAATCTTTACAGCGATTTTTCAGAAGCTTATTTACATGAGAAAGAGAAATACTAATACACCAGTCAATCACGCCGGCTTGTTTTCGCAAAGAATATTTTTTCATGTATATCCCTGGAAAACAGTTATAGCCTAAACTGTATATCATATCGTACCGTTTGCTTTTTAGTTCACTTAAAGTAACCATATTCATCCTCCCTTCTCCTATAAAATATGACAACCTTTTATAGAAAGAGGCGGCTTCTGCCTTATACTGTACAAGCTTTTTGCTTCTTAGGAGCTTGTGTAATAAAAGAAGAACCATTTAACGAAAATAACCGAAGCAAAATATTTTGGAACTCGAAAGATTATTGTTAAAATACTTGTATTCCATTGAAATAACAAGGCGTATGAAGTCTTTAAAGAAAGAAGATGAAATTGATGAGTAAAGAATTAAAAGATATTCCGATTTCCGTATTGGATCTTTCTCCTGTAGTCGAAGGAGGAACTGTATCTGACTCACTTAGAAATACATTAGATTTAGCTCAGCACGCTGAAAAATGGGGGTATAACCGCTACTGGCTAGCTGAACATCATAATATGACAGGTATTGCAAGCTCCGCTACCTCTGTTGTAATTGGCCATGTAGCTGCAGGCACCTCACGCATTCGCGTAGGTTCTGGCGGTATTATGCTTCCTAACCACTCTCCGCTTGTTATTGCGGAGCATTTTGGAACGCTTGAATCACTATTTCCAGGGCGTATTGATTTAGGCTTAGGGAGAGCACCCGGGACAGATCAACTGACAGCACATGCGCTGCGACGTGATCGCAGAAGCGACGGCAGTGACTTTCCAGAACAACTAGCTGAACTACAAGAATACTTTAAACCTGCTTCAGAAAGCCAAATGCGCGTTAAAGCTGTTCCAGGGGAAGGGTTAAATATTCCGATTTGGCTACTTGGCTCAAGCGGTTTCAGCGCACAGCTTTCTGCTCAGCTAGGTTTGCCATTTTCATTTGCAAGTCACTTTTCACCTAATAATACAATGACAGCTCTTAATATGTATCGCCGTTATTTTAAGCCGTCTGACGTGTTAGAGAAACCATATGCGATGCTAGGTGTAAACGTAATTGCTGCTGATACAGATAGAGAAGCTGAACGCTTGGCTACTTCTATGCAGCAGCAGTTTCTAAATTTAATTCGAAACACACCAGGTAAACTAAAAGCTCCTGTGGATAATATGGATGAATTATGGACTGACTTTGAAAAAGCTTCTCTTCAACAGCAGTTGGGCTCTTCCATTGTCGGAAGCCCTGAGACAATTAAAGTCAAGCTTGAACAATTTATTGAAGAAACAGAAGCAGATGAACTTATGATTAATGCTCAAATTTACAATCATAAAGCTCGCCTTCGTTCGTACGAAATTGTTTCTCAGCTGTTCAAATAATAAAAAGGCCGGATATGTCGGCCTTTTTTATTTACTTTCCACTGCTTCAAGAAGTAAATCTGCAAGATGAATCGCTCTTACACTTCCTTCTGCTCCTTCTCTTATTACACCTAGCTTCATTTGAATGAGACAGCCAGGGTTTGCTGTTACAATTGTATGTGCATGCGTTTCTTTCACTTTTTCCATTTTGTAATCCAAAATTTGCATGGACATCTCTTGTTCCGTTAAGTTATAAATACCCGCTGATCCACAGCAATGATCGGCATTTTCCATTTCGTTAAACACCGATCCGTTAATCGCTTGGATTAGTTTTCTCGGTGCGCTGGACGTTTTCATCACGTTTTTCAAATGACACGAGTCTTGATACGTAATAATTTGACTTGGAAGCGATAACTTTTGTTTTTCCATAAATTGCTGCTGTAATAGAATCTCTGAAAAATCTTTGACTTTTGCAGAAAAAGCCGCAGCTCTTTCTTCCCATCCTGGTTCATCTTTTAATAAATGATCGTATTCCACTAACAGCGCACCGCATCCTCCTGCATTAAGAACAATATCATCGGCTTGAATGGATTCAAACGCTATAATATTTTGCTTCGCTAACTTCTTTGCTTGATCTTTTTCTCCTCCGTGCGCATGCAGTGCACCACAGCACGTCTGCAATTCCGGTATTATGACTTTACACCCCGCTTTTTGTAAAAGCGCAATCGTTGCATTATTTGTTTCCATAAACATCGTATCCATTAAACACCCTGTAAAAAAAGCAACCGTACGCTCTGCTGTTCCTTCTGCTTCAAATAAAAAAGGTCGCTCTTTCATTTCTTTTTTAGTTGGCACAGGCGGAAGCGTTTTTTCCATTTGTGCTAGATTACCGGGGAAAACATTTAATATATTTGTTTTTTGAACAGCTTTTTGCAAGCCGCTTCTTTGATAGAAAGCAAGCAGAGAATGTACATTTTTTAATCGTTCTTTATGCGGAAAAAGCTGGTCAAATACCATATGTCTGAGCGCTTTTACCGGCCATTTATGTTTTTTCTTCTGCTGAATAATATCACGCGCTTCTTCTAATAAATGCCCGTACTTCACACCCGAAGGACAAACAGGTTCACACGCTCGGCAGCCAAGACAAAGGTTCAATTGTTTTTCAACGGATTCATCAGGTTCAATGAGCCCGTCTACCACTCCTTTCATTAAGGCAATTCTCCCACGCGGTGACGCTGCTTCATATTGATTCGTTTGTCCATACGTAGGACAGCTAGGCAAACAAAAACCGCATCTCATACAATTCATTAACTCGTCATAATCTAAACGCTCTTTGAACGCTTGCTGAATGTCTTTTGTTGCCGTCATGAACGAACCACCACTCTTTTTCTTGTGTCTTTAGCAAAAATTTTACCTGGATTCATAATTCCTTGTGGGTCCAGAGCATACTTGATTGCTTTCATCGCAGCTACTCCTTCTCCGCCCATTTTTAACGCTAAATACGGTGCTTTCATTTCTCCCACTCCGTGTTCGCCCGTAATCGTTCCCCCAAGCTCGATAGCTTTGTGGAAAATTTCCTCGAAAGCTTGTTCGACACGCTGAAGCTCTTCTTCATCGCGTGCATCCGTTAAGCAAGTTGGATGCAGATTACCATCTCCCGCATGACCAAACGTACAGATTTTAACGTTATATTTTACAGCAATTTCGTTAATCGCTTTTACCATTTCACTAATTTTAGACCGAGGAACGGTTGCGTCTTCTAAAATCGTCGTTGGCTTCATTCGCGCTAAAGCAGAAAGCGCAGATCTTCTTGCTGTACTTAAAGCTTCTGCTTCTGCTTGCGAAGCCGCTACTTTTACCGATACAGCCTTTCCTTCGCTGCAGATGCGTGAAATCATTTCGATATCGCGATTCACTACCTCTGGTGGGCCATCTTGTTCAATCAATAAGACAGCGTTTACATCTGTTGGGAGCCCAACTTGTGCAAAATCTTCTACTACTTCGCACGTGGGCTGATCTAGAAATTCAAGCGTAGCTGGAATAATTTTATGCGCAATAATAGCTGAAACGGTCTTAGCAGCTGCATCCATGTCTTCAAATAGTGCGAGCAGGGTTTGTTTTGTTTCTGGTATTGGAATGAGCTTTAAAATTGCTTCTGTCACAACGCCAAGCGTTCCTTCAGAACCGACAAACAAGTTCGTTAAATCGTATCCGGCTACATCTTTAGCTAGCTTGCCTCCGGTCTTAATGCAGTCGCCGTTTGCAAGCACTACTTCAAGACCAAGAACATAATCTTTTGTCACGCCGTATTTTAAACCTCGTAACCCTCCTGAGCATTCATTGATGTTTCCCCCGATGGTTGATATTTTCATAGAGCTTGGATCAGGAGGATAAAATAAACCTTTTGCCTCTACAGCCTTAATTAAATCTAACGTTATAACGCCCGGCTGAACGGTAACGGTTAAATTTTCTTCATCAATTTCCAAAATTTTATTCATTCGGTTAAATGTAAGAACAACTCCACCTTGCGTTGGACACGTTCCTGCGCTTAAATTTGTACCTGAACCTCTTGGAACAATAGGAACATGATCTTCATTACATATCGTTAAAATCCTTTTCACTTGATCTTTGTTTTCGGGCATAATAACCGCATCAGGAAGCGACTGAAAGTTAGGTGTTGCGTCATAAGAATACACGAGTCTTGCCTCACCGCTATCTTGAAAATTGGCTGCTCCTACAACTTCAACAAGCTTTGCTTTTGTTTGTTCATTAAGCATAACGTTCCTCCTTATATGTATCTCTTAATCTTATTATAGTGGCAGAAGCAACATGGGACTATGGATAAAAGACTAAAAAAAAGGGCTTTAAAAACTCGTTTTTTGTATGTTTATCTAATGAAGAGCGCACTTCACTCTAGTAGAGACAGCGCAAGGTAAAAAAGCGTGAGGCCCTTTACGCTTTTTGGATCAATGCCTGTTAGCTCTTTCATTTGTTTCAAGCGGTAATGTAGCGTATTAATATGAATATGTAAATCAATCGCCGTTTTTTTTAATGATTGATCATTGTCCAAATAATATTTCAGCGTTTCGAGAAGCTCCTTTTCTTTTTCAAGGGAGGAAAGCACTCGACCCAAAAATTCCTTTTTTACGGGTTCAGAAACGTCTTCTAAAATCATGTCCATCAGCAGTTCCTCGTAAAAAACGACGGTTTGACGTTTCGAAGCCACTTTAAGCGCTTTTTTCGCTTCTTCATATGAAGCATGCAAATCAAATTGCTCCGCTGGCTTTCCTACGCCAATGGTTATAATAACTTGGTTGTTTGCTTGAATGTACTGCTGACATTTTTTCAATTCTTCTTTAAATCCTTGTCTTGCCTTTTCACTTACAGCCTCTTTCAGTAAAAGCAAGCGGTCGTATCCCCAGTTTGCGATATAATCTCCTTCATCTTTATGACTTTCAAACCAGTAGCGAATCATTTCTTGTACCTGCTGCTGCTTATTTTTAGAAAGAGATGAGTCAAATTGAAACAGAGTGCAGCAATAAGAACTGTCTACTTGTACTCCTAAAGTATGACCTCGTTCCATAAATTCTGCATCTACTTGCTGGCCATAAATCCATTCACGAAAAAAAGCTTCCACTCCTTTATTTTCCCATTCCTTTGCTTCTATATAATATGCTTCGCGAATAATTAACTCCGTTAATCTTCGAATAATGTCTGCAAAAGGCTCAACAGCTTCTGGAGTACCTGTAATGCCAATAACGCCAATAATGTCTCCTTGATAGCTGATGGGTAAGTTAATACCTGGCTTAACACCTTTTAAATCCGCTGCCTCTTTTTTGGAGATATATAGTTTTTGCTTTCTTTGCATCACCTTCCATGCACCTTCATGAAAACAGCCAACCCGCTTTTCTTCCGTTGAGGCAATAATAATTCCACGTGGATCCGTTACAATCACATGTTCTTTCATCACAAGCTGCACTTCTTTTATAATTTTCCTCGAAAGCTCAGACACAAGCTGCACGTTGTCTACACCTCATCTGTAATCATTTAAAAGAGCTGAAAGAATCGTTTTCTCTCAGCCCTCCTTTTTTTATTACGCGTTCACTTTTTCAGCTTTTTTTAGTACTTTAAGAAATTCTTTCATAAACTTAGGTAAATCAGGCCAAGCTTGTCCTGTTACTAAGTTTCTGTCTACGTGAAGCGTCTGTTCAATAAACACAGCACCCGCCGCTTCTACTTCCGGGCGACAAGCAGGATAAGCCGTTACTTCTCTGTCTTCCAGGTACTCTCTCACCGTCGTTAACACGAGCTGACCATGACAAATAACGCCTAAAGGTTTACTTTCTTTTAAAAAATGAGCAGCAATTTCCTGAACTTTTGTGTTCATTCGAATGTATTCAGGCGCTCTTCCTCCAGGAATAATAAGTCCATCATAATCAGCGGGATCAACTTCATCTACGGAAGCGTGAGAATCAATTTTATATCCTGTTTTCTCTGTGAATGTTTCCATTTCTGGAAGGAAATCATGAACAACCGTTTGGAGCTTCTTTTTCACGGGGGAAGCAATGGTACACTGAATATCTTCTTCTAAGCAGCGATAGTACGGATAGAAAACTTCTAAAGCCTCCACGGCATCTCCTGTTAAAATTAAGATTCGTTTACTCATCTTTCATCACCTTTTCTTTCTTAATGTCGTCATTTACTTCTTCTCTCCAACTGCTTTTCATTCCTGCTTTTTCCTCATATGAATAATAAAAAAAAGCAGGGCCTTCATTCCTTCATCAGGAATGTCAGCCTTGCTTTTTATCTTGTAATCTTTTTAATTCAGCTGTTAATTCGATAAACCAAGCTTCGTCTTTCGTTAACAACGCGAGATCAATCAATGAAAGAATCTGCTCTTCATGCACCGTTTTTTGAAGGGGCAGCTTCTCTATTTTTTCATCCATCATGCCAATGGTTGTTCCCACCATTTTTTCATCATCACTTTTCACCACATTGATTAGTGCTGCTTTTTTAGACGGATTAATCGTTTTAATATATCCATATATAAGTTCACCATCGCGAGACTTTCCTTTGACCCAGTCGCCTACTTTTAAATTTCCTTCAAATAGCTTCATAGTCATTCTCCCTTCTTCATAAACATGCTAAAAGCTAATATAACGGCATATAGTATTGCAGAAAGTAGTGTAATCATAATACTTACAGTTTAGAAAGTCAAAGAATCTGTTTTATAGCAAAAAGCTTGGAATATAACTAAATCACTCCAATCTAAAAACAAACAGATGGGGTAAATGATTTAGCATGGATCACTTAGTACACCGCTGTTGATTTCCGTGCAAGGCTCCTCTTTCCGCGCTGGAGTCTTCGCCTTGCCCTCCAATCAACCGCTAGAAGTAACTACATACATGAAACCTACGTTCACCATCACAATAAAAAAATCCGAACGAAGTTGATTCTCAAATAAGAACCTGGATTCATCGTTCGGATCTTTCTTCAACTAAACTACTTTTGTCCTAGCCTCTTTATTTATTATACGAGTCCAGTTAAGCTGTAGATTCCAATGATTAAGAAACATGCAAGCGTTTTTATAATAGTGATAGCAAAAATATCTCGGTAAGACTGTTTGTGGGTTAACCCCGTAATAGCAAGCAGTGTAATAACGGCTCCGTTATGAGGGAGCGTATCCATACCACCTGATGCCATTGCTACAACTCTATGCATAACTTCAGGAGGAATGTTGTACTGATTAATAGCTTCTACATACTTATCTCCCATCGCACTAAGCGCAATTCCCATACCTCCAGAAGCAGAGCCTGTAATACCTGCCAAAATATTGGTGGTGACGGCTCCATTGACAAGCGGATTTGTAAACGTATGTGAAATACCGTCACGAACGACTGCAAACCCAGGGAGAGATGAAATAACGCCTCCAAAGCCGTACTCAGCTCCCGTATTCATCGCAGCAAGAAGCGCTCCGCCAATACTTGCGTTAAGACCTGCTTGGAAACCGGTGGTCACTCTCTTCCAATCATACGCAATCGTTGCAATAATTCCGATAACAAGTGCCAACTCCACTGACCAAATACCAACAACTGCGGTTAAATCTACTTTTCCGAACGCTTCAAGGCCAATTTTGGCAAAATCAAAACCGTCTGGATACCATTTTGGAATAGAAACGGTGAAAAATTTGTTTGCAACCCCTACAAGCACAAGAGGAACAAATGCAAGAATCTGTCTTGCTACGCTAGGTTCATAGTTAGGTTCTGTAGAAGGTACAGACTCTTTTTCTAGTTCTGCAGCAGCCGCTAGTTCATTATTAAATCCGTAGTAGCCTTCTCCAGCTTTTCTCGCTTTTTTGCTTCGACTTTCTAAATACCAAAGACCTAAGCTAAAGACAATAACCGATCCGATAATCCCCAGTGTCGGAGCAGCATAGATGTCTGTTTTAAAAAAAGTCGTTGGAATAACGTTTTGAATTTGCGGTGTACCCGGAAGCGCATCCATGGTAAACGAAATAGCTCCTAATGCAATCGTTCCCGGTACTAACCGTTTTGGAATATTCGCTTCACGGAATAAGTTAGCCGCAAACGGATAAACTGCAAACGCAACAACGAATAAACTTACTCCGCTATACGTTAAGATTGCCCCCATTAAAACAATAGCCAAGATGGCACGTTTAGCCCCTACTACTTTAACAATGGTTTTCGCAATCGACTCAGCGACTCCAGACATTTCAACCATCTTCCCGAAGACAGCTCCTAATAGAAAGACAGGGAAGTAGTTTTTAATAAACCCAACCATTTTCTCCATAAAAACATTTGAGAAAAACGGGAGTGCATAGCTTGGTTCCGTTAAAATAACGGCTAGTAACGCACAAAGCGGAGCAAACAAAATAACTGAAAATCCGCGGTAAGCAATCAGCATCAAAAGCCCCAGAGACAGCAAAATAATCAGCAAATCCATAACGTTTCCCCTTTCATCCCTCAATCAATTTGTCTTGAATTCATCTTATTTTTTATAAAGTGTAGACTCAAACTCATATTCATAGCACGTGTAATAAAGCTGAATAATTTCTTCTACCGTCGGTACAACCGGATGGTTAGCAGGACTTCCGCTTTGAATCGCATCCGCTGCCATTTTCTCAACCGCCGCGTAAAATAGCTGTCGATCAATGCCCCACGATTGAAGATTAGGAATGTCTAAATCGATACAAAGCTGCTTAATGGCTTCAATTAACACATTTGCTCCTTCTTTTTTGGTATATGATACATTTGGAAAAAGAGCTTGTCCTATTTCACCTAAACGATCTATTGAAGCCTCTTTTGTATAATCCAAAACGGCAGGCAAAAGCATGGCATTAGAAATCCCGTGCGGCACATGGAATAACGCGCCAATAGGTCGTGACATCCCATGCACTAGAGCAACGGATGAGTTTGAAAACGCCATTCCCGACAGCATAGAAGCATAGGCCATTTCGTTTCTTGCTTGAATATTTTCTCCATTTCTGTACACAAGGCGGATATTTTTCATGATTAATTCAATCGCTTGAATCGCAAGTGAATCTGTAAACGGATGCGCTTTTCTAGATAAATACGCTTCCACTGCATGACTGAGTGCATCAATTCCTGTAGCTGCTGTCACATTTTTCGGACATGATCGAGTTAATAACGGATCAACAATGGCTGTATCAGGCAATAATTGAGGACTTGCGAGCATCATTTTCACATCATACGCCGTGTCTGTAATAACCGTCGCTTTGGTCACTTCTGAGCCTGTTCCGGCAGTCGTAGGCACCGCAATCAAAGGAAGAGGGCTATCCTGAAAATTTCGTTGCTTTTGAAAATACGTGCGTAGATGTCCTTCATTTGTCATCATAACGGCAACCGCTTTTCCAGTATCGATACAGCTGCCTCCCCCTAAAGCAATAACCACATCGCACTGCTCCGTTTTACATACAGCAAGCGCTTCATCTAGATGAATATCCGTTGGCTCTGAATTCACCCCTGTATACACGGCACAGTCCATGCCAACCTCTGCTAAGTAACGACGACAAGTTTCTACATTTCCTGCTTTCACCATAACGTCATCACTTATAAGCAATGCTTTTGTTCCCAGCAGTTCAGCCTGCTTTCCTATTTTAGAAAATGATCCTTCTCCGTATAAAACCGTGCGTGGTACAAGTAATTCATAAATTGCCACTGTTTTTCCCCCTTGTTATCTCGCTAACAATCTCTCCTTCCGTATTTTCACGCTGACTTATGTAAGCGATTTCATTTGTTCGTGCAAAAAACCAACATGAACTTCGTTTTTCTCCCCTATTTATTCTCTTTTTATATACCCCTTTCCTCTTTCATTCTAAAATTTCATCTTATATTTTTCAATCTTTTTTTGTAACTTTTTAAAAATTACAAAAAAAGCCAGAGGTATTCTCTGACTTTATCATTTAAATAAACTTTTGAACAGTATTATTTCGATTTAATTTATAAATAGACAGCAGGAAAAAAACGAGCGCAAAAGCTAGTAAAATACTGATATTTAACCATAGGCTGCTTAAAACAGCTCCTTGTTGAACACTTTTTAACGTGCTTAACACCCACGTTTGAGGAAGAAAATCGGCTATTTTCTGCATCACATCCGGCATGAATTCAGGCGGGAAAAAGCACCCTGACAGTAAACAAGTTGGCGTAATAATAAGCGTCTGAAGACCATTCGCTGCTTTTGAACTTTCTGTAAAAGCGATAATTACAAGCGACAAGCCGATGGCTACTAGCCCAAACAGTACTAAAATCAAAAACAGCTGCCAGACGGGAATGTTCATATCTACGTGAAAAAGAGTCGTAATACAAACAAGTGTAATCATTACTTGTAAAGTTAATAAAATCATGTTTGTAATAACATTGGATATCACGTATTGCCTTGCACTAACTGGAGAAGCTAACAGTCTAAAATACGTTCGCTGCTCTTTTTCTTTTGTAATAAGAGCGGATAAATTCACCGCAGAAAAAAGCATAAACATAATTAAATACCCAATTGTCTGCTTGACAATATTCTGATCTGTTCCTTTGTCTTCAAGTGCATGCGTAGACACGTGAAACGGCGCTTTTTGATAGCTCTCATACATTTGTTTAAACTCAGCATCGTTACCCTCAGCTGCTTGATTAAGCGCAGAAATATTATCAATATATTGATACAAATAAGACTTAATAAAGCTCGTTACTTCTGCTCCTTTTATTGAAGTGATCGTAATATGATCTGGTTGGTTCGTTTTGACGCTTTCAGAAAACCCTTTTTCAAATGTAATCACTGCATCAATTTTCTTTGAAGTAATTTCATGATCCACTTCTTTGTCAGTGAGCATTTTGACATTTGTTTTGTGCAGCCCTTTTAAAAACTGAACTGTATCTTTTGTGATATCCGTTGAGTCGTGATTGACAACTCCGATATTCACCGAAGCTCCTCCTGCATTTCCATAAATAAGAACAGACATTAAAATACCTGCAATAGGCAAACCAATAACAAGCACAAGCGTTCTTTTGTTTCTAAGCAGCATATTTCTCAGCATATTCGTTACAAGCCACATGATATTTTTCATGTTATAACCCCTCTCTCTTTCTCAAAAGCACAATTGCTATACCCAAGAATAAAATAGAGAAGCCTACATTCAATCCAATAACTGGAAGAGAAGCACCGATATCATTTGTATAAATCAATTTAATAAGTCCATTATTCATCCAAGTTAAAGGTGATACATTGACGAAGCCCTCTCCAGATCCATTTTGAAAATAGGTTCCTCCCACAATACAAGACACTTGAATAACAACCATGATGATCGCTCTTGCCGCCGCTTCTGTCTTAGTTAGGTAGCTAACTCCTAACCCAAAACTAATGGTAAAAAGAATTTGAGATACTAACATCAGCAGTACTAGGAGTAAATGATCTCCCCAGTTGGCGTGAAAAAAGTATTTAGTCGACATAATCACGACTAATACACAAATCGAGTGAACCAAAACAGTACCTAAAATTTTCCCTGCAAAAATTTCAGCAGTTTTAATCGGAGCTGCTACTAATCGATTGGCTGTATTTCGCATACGCTCTCCTCTAATTAAATAACTCGCTGAGATAGATCCATACAAAACAATCATGGTGGTCATTGAAATGGCGTAGTAGTCTATTGAATTAGGCTGTTTTTGAGAATGAAGGGATGTTTCTTGAATATAGTCACGCTTAGACGCACGTAGCAGGTTATCCACTTGCTGGGGGTTTACTTTGGCCACTTCCATAGCCACATTGTACTTATCAACAAACGTACTTAACATACCTTGCACCATGTTAAATTCAATGCTGTTTTCTTCATTTCCGTAAAGATGAATTTCTTGATCTTTCACTTCTGCATACGCTGTATAGCGCTGCTCTTTTACTTCTTTTTTTCCATTCTGATCTTTTTTCAGCTTTTTAAAGTGAATGCCAGATTTTTTGGCATTTGCAGCAAACTGCTTAAAAGCAGCAGATGCTTCATTACTTGTGTCAATTTTATATAGAACGTAACTGTCGTCTATCGTCATATCGTTATTGAAGGCTTGAGACAAAGCCGTTCCTAAAATAAGGACAAGAGCTAGCGGAAAGAGAATCATAAAGATAAAGGCACGTTTATCTCGCAGATCACTTTTCATTTCTTTCAAAGCAATTGCAATAATATTCATTCGTTATTCCTCCTTTCTTTTATAAATCTCTTAGACTGCGTCCTGTCAACGTCAGAAAGACCGTCTCTAAATTTGGTGCTTGTTCTTTAACTGCTTTAATTTCGATATGGTGCGTCATTAAATAATGAAGGACTTTGTTCAAGTTATTCACTTCTGCACTTGAATTAATTTTAATGATTCCATCTTCATACGTAACGGCTGTTACGCCGGGAATTTCTTTTAGATCGCTGCAATCTATATCATCGGCTGCTTTTACTTCAATCCAAATATCTTTTGTATCGGTAATAATAGCTTTCAGCTGCTCTTTTGTTCCTTCAGCAATAATTTTGCCGTGATCAATAATCGCAATCTTTGTACATACCTCTTCTACTTCTTCCATATAGTGACTCGTATAAATGATTGTGCTTCCCATCTCATTTAGCTTTTTTACAGATGTTAAAATATAATTTCTTGACTGAGGATCAATGCCCACCGTCGGTTCATCCATAATGATAAGCTTTGGGCGATGAGCAATTGCGCATGCGATATTTAACCTTCGTTTCATTCCTCCTGAAAAACTTTTCGGATACGCCTTTTGTTTATCTAAAAGCCCCACAAACGCTAAAGCTTCTTCGACTCGTTCGTTAAGCAATGAGCCTCTTAATCCGTAAAGTCCTGCAAAAAACTTCACATTTTCATATGCTGTCAAATCTTCATAAATCGCTAAGTCTTGCGGAACAATTCCAATGTTCACCTTTGCAAAATTTCGATGTTTCTTTATATTTTTCCCGAGCACTTCAATATCGCCGCTATTGCTTTGAAGCAGACTAGCCACCATATGAATGGTTGTGCTTTTCCCTGCTCCGTTTGTTCCTAAAAAGCCAAATATATCTCCTTCTTCTACTTGTAAAGATAAATTATCTACCGCAATAAAATCTCCAAATTTCTTTGTTAATTTTTGAATTGATAATACGTTCATCATTTCACCTCTAGTGTGTTGGTATATCCTTATTTTATGAAAAAAAGGCAAACTTACGTCAGTGCATAAGTTCACCTTTTCCCCATGAGAAATCTCATTATTTATGTATGAAGTTTCTCACCTATCGGCAGCAGTGTAGTAACAGAAAATCCGTTTGCCCCGTCAACAATGACCGTTCCGTTAATTGAAGCAGCTCGTTCTTCCATTCCTGCTATACCAAGTCCTTTTTGAAACAAAAGAGCGCCTTTTCCATTGTCTTTTACTTCTACTTTAACCATTTTATTGAGTACATGAAGCTCAATCGCAATCATCGTTGCTTCTGCGTATCTTAAGGCGTTTGTAATAGCTTCCGTTATATTTTCATGGATAATTTTCCACTGAAGAGGCGTAATAAGATCTAAATTCCCTTTGTATACAAGAGGCATGGCTATACTATGCTTGGCCTCGAATTCACCAATAAATAATTTGAGCCTGCTGATTCCTATTTGCTCAGCTGGAGGCTTTATACTTTTTAACGTTAATCTAATTTCTTCAATACCTTCTTTAGAAATCGTAATCGCATTTTGAAGAAGAGACAGCGCTTTTTCTTGATCATGCTTCATCACATGCTTCGCTGCCTCCATTTGAATAAGCGCTCCTGTCATTGAATGACCAATCTTATCGTGAATTTCCTGCGATAGTCGATTTCGCTCTTCTAATTTTGAAGCATATTGAGACTGTCTCACGTACTCTTTATTTTCATTGACATACTTTTGCAGTTTTTGCATACTTACTCTCATTTCATCGAGCTTTTGTTCATAATTGATGGTCCGTTTTTGATAGAGAGCTACTCCTGTATAAATAAAGAAAGTAAACGCAGCGACTAAAGCATACAGCGCACTAATATCAGAGGGAACAAGCAGCACTGGAAGCAAAACAATCAGCAGCACCATCCATTTTTTTGCGACTGATTCTCCAATGAGCTCACAAAGGTTTAGCGGCAAAAGAAGAAAAAACAACGGATGAAGTTTATACGCACAATATAAGATAAGGACAATTGAAATAGCAGCAAACATACGCTTGAACACGCTTTTTTTCACAATAGACGAGGCGATATTAACACAGCTGTAAAGAAGCAGCGCTAACACAATAGCTGAGATGGAGTGTACATAATTAAACTGAATGTATGTAATAGCCAAAAACAGCATAAGGATGAGCTTAGTCATCATTAACCCGACTTCCATAGCCCTACTTTCCTTTACCAGTTAAATAATAAATAGCAATTTGAGTGCGGTGTTCGAGTCCCGTTTTACTTAAAATCGAACTAATATAGTTTGCTACAGTACCTTCTGAAATAAAAAGTGTTTTAGAAATTTCTTTATTCGAAAGCCCCTTGGCAATCAGCGTCATAATGCTTGTTTCACGCTCTGTAAACTGTGTCATATCTGCTTTTGAATTGCGATCAGATGTAGCGTTTAAACTTGATTTAATCTTATCAAGCACAACATCTTGAAGAACCGTATGCCCGTTGAACACACTTTTGATTGCGTCTCGAATGCGCTCTGGTTCTGTATTTTTTAACAAGTAGCCTTTAGCTCCGTTTTTTACAGCGTCAATAATATATTCGTCGTCATCAAACGTAGTTAAAATAAGCGGCTTTGCTTGCGTTGACTCTGAAATGAGCTTTGTAGCCTCCACACCGTCCATAACAGGCATTCTTACATCTAACAATGCAATATCGACGGAATAATTTTTGCAATATTGAACGGCTTCCCGACCATCTTTTAAAGTAGCCACTACGTCGAAATCCTCGTATGTATTTAATATGATTTTCATTCCTTCTCGAATAAACGAATTATCATCTGCAATAATAATAGTAATTTTCATTTCTGTAAGTGAGAATACCTCACCTTTTTTCACATCCTTCTTTCACATCCATCCGCATGCTTCTCATTTATTGTATCCATAATAAACCAAAAATTCAATGTGATAGTTTGCAGTCTTTTCTAAGCATTAAAAAAGAGTAAACCCTCGCAGATTTACTCTTTTTCCCGTTACTTCTGCGCTAACTTGATTACCGTTTCTAAAAGCACATTTACACCTTTTTCGCATTCTTCCCAAGGAGTAAATTCTTCTTCACAGTGACTTTTTCCGTTTACGCTCGGAATAAAAATCATAGCTGTCGGAATATAGCTAGCTAAAAACTGTGCGTCATGTCCAGCTCCGCTTACCATTCGCTTATAGGAATAGCCAAGCGAACGAACGGATTCTTCTACTTCATCGCAAATGGTTTTGTCGAACCAAACGGTATCACGTCCCCAAAGCTTGGTGACTCGCACTTCGCAGCCTTCTAACAGCTCCGCTTGGTCAGGCAGTGACTGAATGACTTTTTCCACGGATGCAATGATGTCTTCATCTGTATGTCTCGCTTCAAGCGAAAAAATAACTTTATGTGGAATAACGGTATGAATATTAGGCAGTACGTTCATACGACCCATTGTATAGACTAAATTTGAATCTAATCTGCCGAGCTCATGACGGGCTTCAGAAATTAAATTATTGGCTGCAAAAAGCGCGTCTTTTCGCATATCCATCGGCGTCGTGCCAGCGTGATCTGACTCTCCGGTAACTTCAATTTCATAGCATACCATTCCGAGCACACACTCGACTACGCCAATAGATTTGGCTTCTCTTTCTAAAATAGGTCCTTGTTCAATATGTAATTCCACAAATGCCGAGGCTTTCGTCAGACGGTTACTCGTATCACCTTCATACCCGCACGCTTGAAGCGCTTGCTCAAAGGTCACGCCGTCAACATCCATCTTCTTCATCATAACGTCTTTTTGAAATTTGCCCGATAAAATACCTGAAGCCATCATAGAAGGCTCAAAACGCGCCCCTTCTTCATTTGTAAAGTTAACAATCGTAATCGGTACCTTCGGCTTAATATTATGTTCAACCAGCGTTCTTACTAATTCTAGTCCTGCAACTACACCGAGTATTCCGTCAAATCTTCCGCCTTTTTTTACGCTGTCCATGTGTGAGCCTATCACAACAGGCGGCTTATCTTCTAGTCCTTCAAGCGTGGCGTAAATACATCCAAGGTCATCGATTTTAATATCCATTCCAAGATCACGGCAGCATGAACAAAAATAATCTCGTGCTAACCGATCTTCTTCTGACAGCGCTAAGCGGGTTACGCCGTTATTCGGTGTTCGTCCATAATCGGCAAATCGTTCAAGCGTATTTTTTAACCTTTCTCCATTCACTGCTACTTTTTGTCGTTGCAACTCAACCACTCTCCTCATTATTTGGTTATAAAGTGCGTCTAAGATGCTGTGTTAATGAATATCATTCATTATGACATAAAATAGGCGATATCACTTGAAGTCTGTTAGAACCCCTTCCATTATTTTTATAATGAAAGTGCGCAGCTTGCCTTATGTATCTATTAGCTTCAAAAAGTAAATTTCCTGCTTTTTTCTATGAATAATGCACGCGTTATTTATGCATTTTTATTATAAAAATAGCGATAGGTTTTTTTCAAAAAAAAGAGAATTAGTTATTATACTAACTCTCCTCTACACACTTACTTTTTATTTGCTTTCTTCGCAATCGCAATCATTGTAGCCAAAACACCAACTGTAATAATCACAATAGCAATTACAGCAGTGGTAATAATAATTCCTGATGTTACTTCTGAAACACCCATTAGTTTACGTTCTCCTTTTGTATCTGACCCATTTATCTACATCAGCGTATTGGTCGATTTATTCCTATTATATACGAACTTGTAAAGCGACGAAATATGTGACACATAATTGACATACTGTTTATATGTTTTCTTTTAATTCTACGTTTTATTTAAGAAAATACGGGAATAATTCAAACATATATAAGAAATACTCTTTATTTCTTTAAAGAAGTATTGTAATATAAATGTAACAATTGTAATATCAACAACATGAATGTTACATATATTTCAATGAATGAGTAGGAGGGAAATGGAAATGAAAAAATTTGGAATAATCTTAGCATCACTTGCTCTTTTCTTTTCACTAAGCACAGGAGTTACAGCTCAAGCAGCATCACAAAATCTATCAACGACTAATGCGGTAAAGATTGCAGCAAACGCAAGCAACCATTTCTGGAATGCACTTCATGGATCTAAAGGTAATCTATGTACTCAACAAACATTTAATTATAAAGGCACTCAGTACTCATATCTTTGTCAAGATTTTAATACAAAAAGTAAACTCGTAAGCTATTTATCTGAAACTTTTACAAACAGTGCTATTCAAAAAGGATTAACAAACTATCGCTATATCACATATAATGGAAAGCTTGCTCGTCCTGTCGGTGACGGATTCAGTATGCTAGAGTGGAACAAAGCAAAAGCAAAACTAACTTATCAGCGCGCCGATGTTCGCTCTTATCAATTTACGGTTCCAACAGTTGACGGAGGAAGTGTAAAACGCACTGTTACATTTTATAAATCTGGTTCACAGTGGAAAGTAAATAAGTTTGATGCTGTACTATAAGTAATAAAAAACAAGGTCTACTAAGGCCTTTTTTTTTTATGCTCCCTTCAGCTCTTTATTGAAGAAGTTTCACTTTATTTTCATCAATTCCCCTTATAGTATGGATACACACTACTACTTATTCGATACATTGTCATCGGAGGATTTTATATGAACATACTACAAAAAAGAACGGCTTTTATCGTCATAGCGGCTTTTCTTTTAGCATTTGTTTTCAGTATCGTTTCACTATCACACTATAAAGGAGAGGAACATTTATTTTCGATTCAAGAAAGTCATCAGTTAAAAAAGATTACTAATGGTATATCTGCTCCTGATAATAATGCGAGGGATTATCGTCTTCCTTCAGGAAACGGTCCTGCTTCGTCTAACAATTCTGGAGAACACGTGACGCCTTTCCATAACTTATCTATGGATAACGGTGCAGGAAGTCAAGGAGCTAATAAAGACTATGAAACACCGCTAGCGCTTTATACCGTGGGCTTTTTTACAGCAGCGGCTTTCGTTTACGGCTTATTAAAGAAAAAGAAATGGCATCATTCTATACGGCATTCTCGCGTTATTTTATGGGCATTACTTGGCACTGGTTTATTTATTCGGATCGCGCTTATTCCGTGGGTAGGCTCCCACATGGATGCGTCTCTCTTCAAAAACTGGGCATCGGTTGCGGCCAATCATTTTTCAAACTTCTACGCTAAAAGTGGAAGCGATTATCCGCCGTTTTATATTTATATCTTGTTTATAGTTGGAAAAGTTAGTAGTTTACCAGATTTTCAGCAGTATTTTTCGCTGTTGATTAAGATTCCGCCTATTTTAGCAGATGTCGTCACATCTTATTTACTCTATCGTTTAGCTCGTAAGTACTTCGCACCTTCTTTTGCGTATTTGTTAACAATTGGGTATTTATTTAATCCGGCGATTTTAATCAATTCAACGTTTTGGGGACAAGTCGATTCATTTTTCACTTTACTTATTGTCCTAGCGATTGTGATGATTACGGAAAAAAGAATTTACGCGTCGGCCGTTATTTTTACAGCAGCGGTCTTAATGAAGCCGCAAGCGATTATTATTCTGCCAATTTTGTTTTTTGAACTCATTCGCCTAAAGCAAGTGAAACATTTTTTTGGCATTGCTTTAACGGCGGCTTTCACTGCTGCAGCGATTTTATTACCTTTTTCAGTTGGAAAAAGTCCAACGTGGATTATTGATTTGTTTTCATCAACCATTGGAGAATACCCGTATGCTTCTGTTAACGCCTATAACTTCTTTAGTTTAATAGGCGCAAACTATAAAGACAGCTCTACAACGCTGCTGTTTTTCAGCTATCACACGTGGGGACTTATTTTCATCGTCGTGACAACTGTTTTTTCATGGTTTATTTATATAAAAGGGCGCAGCTTCAAATACGCCGCTCTTGCAGCGCTTATTCAAATTTCAGGGGTATTTACGTTTTCTTCAAGCATGCATGAACGCTACTTATTTCCAGCAGCAGCGCTTGCTTTACTCGCTTATATTTATTTAAAAGACAAAAACTTGCTGTACTTATCCCTTGGATTTAGCATCAGTATTTTTATGAACACTTTTTTTGTTTTATATGGTGACAGCAACATGCAAAACAGCACGTCCTATCCATTTTCTATGTTCGCTACGTCTATGCTGAACGTTTTGCTGGTTGTTTTTTTAGTAAAAGTTGCTTGGAACTTAGTCCAAAAACGCACGGTTTTAAAAACCGCCTAATACAAAAAGCTCAGTGAGTATGATTGATCACTGAGCTTTTTACATAACAAGCGACATGCCTGGCGCGTCTTCTTCTCTTTCTTGAAATCCTAATTTTTTATAAAAATGATGTTTTCCTTTTGCTGCAAACAGCTGAATTGATTCGATTCCACTTTCTTGACATTTCGTCAACAGCTCTTGGATAATTTGCTTTCCAAGTCCTTTGTTTTGGTATGTGGGATCCACCATCACGTCGCAAATAAGCGCTTGATAAATTCCGTCTGAAATCATACGGCCGAATGCAATTAACCGGTCATTATCATAAATACCGACTCTAAACCAGCTGTTGGCTGCGGCTTCAAACAGCTGTTCTTTTGTATAATTGCCTTTTTTACTTTTATGTAATCCGCTTGCCTCATGCAAAGCTGCAAACTGCTCAAATGGCGGAATTTCTTTTTTTGTTACGTAGGACACGTTCATTCTCCTCTCAATACCGTTGCTTTCTATATCTATATTTATACATCAAAAAGAATAATAATTCAACATTTTTATCTAGTTATCATGTTACCCTTTCTTAAAATAAAAAAACTGCCAAAAGGCAGTTTTTTAAGCTTGAAGTGATTTTTTTCGTTTTTTAAGATCAATTCCTGCAATAATAAGCAAAATGACTCCAAGAGCAATCATGAGTTTACTCACTGTTTCTAACCACGCCGGTGCGCTTCCAGCAAGTAAAATGGCAAACCCAATGATATAAATAGGAAACCCCGCGAGTGCCCAAGGGGATTTTATCTTCGCTTTCTTCATATATACAATCTCCTCTTTCTTTACAGATTCTATGTAGGCTGTATATGATGAGTTTATCGAAAAAAAATGGAAACGACAAAGGAGTTGTCCTCATGTATACGCTGCCTCGAGCATTTTGTGATACCGTTACTCACCTGCATCCTCATAAAGGTAAAGAGTGGCTCGCTGATTTTCCTCAGCTGATTCGCTACTGTAAACGGCGCTGGTGTATCAACATTCACAGTCACTTTCCTCTTTCTTACCATTTTGTTGCTCCTGCGCGTAAAACAGATGGAAGCGAACTAGTTGTCAAACTTTTTGTAGAAACTTCAGAGTTACTTCATGAACAAGAAGCACTGACAGCACTAGCTGGAGAGAACATGGTAAAGGTAGTGGACAGTGATGCTGTAAAAGGCATTTTACTGCTTGAAAAGCTATCTCCCGGACGCTCACTTTCCTCTTTATCAACTAAAGACGAAGCTACGTTAATAGCTGCTCAGCTCATGAAATCTCTATGGCGTGTGCCTTATTTAGACTCCACTATCGACACAGCCGTTAAAAGAGAGAAACAGCTCCGAAAGTGTGTAGAAACGCACCCGAGCGGTATTGATTTTCTTTCTTCGGAAACGCTTCAGAATGCACTAGCCACTTTTTCTGAATTAAATCGATCTTCTCAGCAGCTTTTTCTGCTGCACGGCGACTTGCATCATGATAACATCTTACAATCTGTTGAAGATACGTGGAAAATTATCGATCCAAAAGGGTTAATTGGAGAAAAAGAGTACGAAATCATCCCTTTTCTTTTAAATCATCTGCCTAAGACAAACCCGGCAGAGACGATTGACCATCGAATCAATATATTTGTCGAAGAATTAAACGTAAGTAAAAAACGAATCTTACTGTGGGGATATGCTCATTCTGTACTAGCCACGTGCTGGTTAATAAAAGACCGCCAAGACGCTACTTCTTTTTTAAGTGCCATAGAAGCATTTCAGCACTTATATGAACGCTATTACGGATACAAAAAATAAGAGCCTAATCAGGGCTCTTATTTTTTACATTTCTCTGCTACAAGCTCATACGATTTTAATCGGTCAGCCGGATCGTACGTAATGGTGACAAGCATTAGTTCATCCGCTCCGTAACGTGCTTGAACTTCTTGAAGACGCGCGTGCACTTCTTCTGGATTGCCGATAATCATGGCTTCTTTCATCTTCTTCATTTTTTTCTCTTCTTCTTCCGTAAGCGGATAGCTAGCCGCTTCTTCAATAGAAGGCACGCCTTTTGCTTCCATTTTATCCTGCTGAATTTTCCATACGAGTGAGCTCGTTGCGATGCGATGCGCTTGCTCGGTTGTTTCAGCGCAAATAACTGATACAGTGACAATCGCATAAGGCTGATCACCGCTCCGTCTTGGCTGAAATGCTTGCTTGTACTGATCAATAATAGCTGAACCGTCTTGTTCACTCATAAACTGTCCAAACGTATAGGCCATTCCGTTTCTAGCGGCGAGCTCGGCACTTTTTTTACTTGTGCCAAGCAGCCACGGTTCTGGAGAGACAGGCGGCAGCGGCGAAGCTGAAAGCTTTGCGTATTCATGTTCAGCCTGAATTTTATCGTCTAAAAACTGCAAAAGCTCTTCAACAAGTTCAGGCATTTTAAATACTTGCTGCAAGAAATTATCCGACAGCGCATTTGTTGCTTCAGCCGATCCACCAGGCGCGCGCCCAATCCCTAAATCAATGCGTCCTGGAAACAGCGTTGCCAGCATATTATAAGTTTCCGCTACTTTATACGGCTTGTAGTGAGGCAGCAGCACCGCTCCCGATCCAATGCGAATAGTGTCTGTCTGTGCGCCGATATAGCCAAGCATCACTTCAGGAGCCGAGCAAGCAAGTCCAGACAAATCATGATGCTCTGCAATCCAATAGCGCTCATAGCCAAGCTTGTCACCAGCTTTGGCCAGCTTCATTGATGCTTTTAACGCTTCAGCTGGCGTCTGATGGGATGAAACGGGCGATTGGTCGAGTATACTTACTTTCATCACACATCTGCTCCTTATTCATTCACTTCAATTAAGCTTAATGAAAAATCCCCTACCTGTCCTTTTTCATATAAATTTGTAAAAGACGTGGAGTACTGATGAATCGTTCCTTGGAAATCTAGATCTTCTTCCGGCACGTTCACATGAAAGGTGCCCTTATATAACAGTGTAGTAATATCATGATATTCCTCACTTGTCACTTTAAAATCAACTGAAATTTTCGTTTTGCCTTTTACAATCTCTTGTTCATAGCTGTAAATTTGAATAGGCGTATCATTTAATACAATTTCCTGTACCACGTTAAATCGTCTCCTTTTTTAGTGCGTATGAAAAATAATAGCACTTGAAGAAGTCATGAGCAAATAAAAGAGCTTCTTTTTGCTCATGCAAAAAAGCATGGCTTTTTGCCATGCTTTTAGTCCAAAAACGATATTATACGCGCTTTGTACGCGTGCGTTTGAATACGAAATAAAGAACAATAATAACAAATGCTGCAACCACAAACGGAAGCGTATATTTGCTTGCTACGTCTTCAATGTTCGCCCAGTTCTCGCCGAGCTTTCCGCCTAAGTAAATAAATAAAATCGACCAAGGAATCATCGCTAACACCGTTAAAGATGTAAACTTCCAAAACGGCATTTTAGCAATACCTGCAGGAATCGAAATCGCATGTCGAACAACCGGTACAAAACGAGCGGAGAAAACAACGCCCGCGCCGTATTTATTAAACCAGTTTTCCGCAAGATCAATATGCTTATCATGAATGAATAAGTACTTCCCGTATTTTTGAAGAAACGGACGTCCTCCGTAGGCTCCAATCCAATATAAAAACCACTGTGCAATCGTTCCGCCAATAATTCCGGCAATGACCGCTCCAGGAAAACTAATCATCCCTTGAGAAATCATATACCCTCCGTAGGCTAGTACAATTTCACTTGGAATGATTTCAATCATTAAGCCGAGCGCAATACCTAAATAGCCAAGGCTCGTTAGAAAATCCAAAATACTTGTAATAAATGAACTCACCTTTAATCACCTTACTCATTCTTTAATAATTTTACACTACTACTATATTCCAACCATCAGTATAAAAGGAAACTATGAACTCATTATGAACAGCTTACTTCCCTGCAGACTGCCGGTACCTTTTCCGCAGCTCATGCGTATGCAGATCTGCTAGGCGGACCGGAATCGGAAGCTTACTTTCTCTTGAAATAAAATGCATCATGAGCTTATAAGACATGTCCAAATCAATATAGTTTCCGCACGACAGAAAAATAGGCTTTACTCCTTTTGCTGTCCTTACTACTCTACCATAAACTTCATCATCAATCACAATATCTTCATAAGCGCCTGCTGCATCGTCCGGCATAACGTAATTATGTCCGTTGATCTTCAAATAGCTTTTCCCAATTCCAACGGTAGGTTTATTGAGAAAAAACGAAGCATGTGTGGCTACTCCCATGTGCTCATAGTGCAAATATCCGTTGCCATCAAATAAAAACACATCGGGCTCTACTTGAAGCTTTTTAGCCGCTTCAAGAATTAAAGGAAGCTCTCGAAAAGCTAGAAACCCAGGAAGATAAGGAACGGTTACTTCTCCTACACTGTGTACTTTTTCCACAACGTTTTTCGTCTGATAATCAACCACTACAATGCTGCACGCTCCGTAAGATACGCCGTTTTCTTCCCAATACGCCACATCAACACCAGCACAGTTATGTATATGCGCCATTTTGACACGTGATGTTAAATCAATTTGTGCTTTTAGCTTTTGCTGAAGCGTCCGGCACTCTTCTTTTGTTTGCATCGTAAACGTATGTATGTACTGAATATCCATGTTCCATTCCTTTCATTGACTGACTCACCTATTATACAACTATTTTCTAAGAAATTCCTATTCTTTTTTTCCCACCTTTTATTATAGCGCTGTTTCCTTAATATTTAATTAAAATCACTATTCTTTTACGCATTTTTTGTAAACATCACCATGAAAAAGTCCCTATTTTTCTTTACGAAATGTCAACGCTTTCTACATACTTTCTCTATATCAGCATCACATTTTTTCGTTATGCTATTTCTATACCAACGCATAGGAGAGAAACGTGATGAAAAAATATTTAGCTGGTCTAAGCGCAGTCGCCTTGTTATGCTGTTCAATCACATCTTCTGCTTTCGCACGCACGGAAGAAAAACTCACGAACATCGCGCACCGAGGAGCCTCCGCTTACGCACCTGAAAATACAATGGCTGCTTTTCACCAAGCGCTAGAAATGAATGCAGACTACATTGAACTCGATGTGCAGCAAAGCAAAGACGGTGTACTGGTTATTATGCATGACCGTACCGTAGACCGAACGACAAACGGAAGCGGACACATTCGGCAGTTAACCTACGCTGAGCTTCAGCGCTTGGATGCAGGAAGCTGGAAAGACGATTCTTTTGCGAATGAAAAAATTCCAACTCTGTCACAAGTATTAGATGAATTTCAAGGAAAAATCGGTATATTAATAGAGTTAAAAGCCCCGGAACTTTATCCTGGAATTGAAAGAAAAGTAGCTTTTGAAATCAACAAGCGACAGCTCGATCATGTTATCATTCAGTCTTTTAACGTTTCATCCATGAAAAAAATGCATGAGCTTCTCCCAAACGTTCCTATAGGCATACTAACTTCTTCAGAACAAGATGCAAACCCAAACTCAATCCAGCAATTCGCCGCTTTTGCCACTTACTTTAACCCGTCTTATGACATACTAACGCCTACTCTCATCCACCAAGTCCATTCTGCCGGAATGAAAATATCGCCGTGGTCTGGAACCAAGCGGCTTCCCGCTTCATTTTTGTGGAAAACAAAAAGTGACGGAGTGATTACGAATTATCCCGATGAAGTGAATTGGGTGCAAACATCAACAAAAATAGGGAAGACCATTCACGCAAGCTCCGCGAGTCACACTGCTCGCTTAGTTGGTGTAAAAAAGTGATAGCAGCTTTCTTTAATAAAGAGCTCTTATAACCCTTCTCTTCTGTATAAATCTGACTTTCGATTATCTAAATAGTTCAAAATTTCCTTTGAACTTGCCGAAGACGATAGGTCTATGTCAACAATCGCAAGGTCCTCATTGTTAAGAGATTTAAACACACAGTGCCCATTAGGATTAATAACTTCACTTTCACCAAAATAGACATAGTCAGCTTCTAATCCAACTTTATTAGCAGCTGCAATAAAAATATGATTTTCTAAAGCTCTTGACCTCAAATAAATGTGCTGATGATGCTCGTGTGGTATCAAGATTGATTTCTAATGGATCATCTAAATCATCAAGAATCCCCCATTCATCTTCTTTAAAATAAGTTACTCTCTCTAACGGTACTAGACCCATTGCTCGACTTGGCACATAATAAAAGCCATTATGTAACTTTTCATAAAATTTAACAATAGATTGCGGAACACTTGACCAGGCTTGTTGCATTTCTAAATCGTAAATTGATTTGTTTGGTATTCCCCCTTCATAATAAAGAATTTCGTCATTTTCACTCTTCACGCTATATAGAATGGCGTACTGTCCATTATCTATAATGAGTTCAACATTCTACTAAATTCTCTTTTAAATATGAGATCCTATGACTTAATTCTTTCTCACATACCCGATTCCATAAAGCTATTAATTTATCTTTTCTCTCAGTCTTGTCAGTTCCTATAAATACTTCCATCCATTCTTCCGGGATGTTCTCTTTCTCAATACTTAGTAGTCTTCAGTAGATACAAACTCAATACTTTTTCTGTATTGTTGTAGAAAAGACAACTTATCCACTTAGAATCATTCCTATTTATCCTCTTAAATTCATTTATTAAACTATCTTTATTTTCTGCTGTTAGACTGTTGTAGAAACTAATAGGTGATTTCCAGTATTCATCAGTTTTCGGGTCTATTTAAGCTAGTCAGTATGTTTAAAATCATGAGTTTTCGGCTTTTCACCTGTCTTATTACTTCAATACATTTCATTTTCGTATCGACCAATGATCTTTAATAATTTTTTGTGGAACTGGCTTTGTTTGAACAGGAACTTGCAAAATTAATTCTCCCTCTAACCGACCACCATTTAAAATATTTAGGTTAAATTTACCAGAAGAATACTTTTTAGTAAACTTACTTAAATAACTTAATCCGATTTTTTCTTGTACTTCAGTCAGTTGAGTAAATTTCCTCGAAACAACTTCCTCCCCTGGAACATAAGAATCAACACTATATTTCTTCCCCTTGATTTCTGTTGCCTCCAACTCTACTTCATTATAAGGATATCGAGGACGTCCTTATTAAATCTATTTCCTGCTTCCCGTTGTTTTTTCACAAAATCGGGTATTGATTTCTTTTTAAATACTGCTTTATCCGTACCCTTAGTACACTTATAAAATTATCATGCTCGTTTCACTTTTCATACTACAATACAAAAAGCACTCATCATCTATCGTAGACAATTAAGTGCTTTAAGTTTGCAAGTTTTATAGTGAGAGTGTGACACCCTTTACATGCTGTGACAAATCATACATTAAAACGTATGTGCCAAGTTTACATACAATTTAAAATCAACTTCTATATCATTTTCAACACTTGTTCTTTCACATTTTCGTCAAACTTAGCTCCTTCTACATTTGCTCCTGTCCAAACTACATTGTCGAGTTTAGCACCGGTAAAATCCGCTTCTGTGAAATCCCCATTTAAAAGGATTGCACCGGTAAAATCCGCTTCTGTGAAATTAGCATTTCTAGCATCTACCTCTGATAAAATTACATTTTCCAAATGCACTTTTTCAAATTTACCATTTGTCAGATTGGCACCGCTGAAATCCGTTCCCGTACAGTCGGCCTGTTCCGCATCAATTCCTGACAAATTTGCATGGCGAAATGTAGCATGATTTAAAATTGTTCCCACTAATTCTCCATGTGAAAAATCAACTTCATCAAAACGAGTTTCAAAGCAACTACTTATATTTATCTTTGCATATTTCATATTTGCTTTAGAAAAATCCGCTTCGCCAAACCTACAATCCGCAATGTTAATTTCCTCTAAATTACAACTTCTGAAATCAGCCAACTCAAAATCGCAGTCATGAAACGCTGCTCTCATTAGTGAAGAGGCTCTCAACACAACACGTTTTGCCATAATACGCCTTGCCATTACTTCTGACAGGTCTGAAAAACTAAGGTCTAAATCACTCATATCTACCTGATCTATAACCTCATTATTATATTGAGATCTATTTACTATTTCCATGACTCTTATTCGATCATTACTTTTCTCATCCATGATTACAAATTCCTTTCCTTTAATTTTCTAGATACTTCTTCCAAGCAACATTGGGAGAATACGTGACAACCATTCGACTTTCATGAAAACTTGGCACAGCTATTACTTGAGCTGGTTCTAAGTATTTCATTACATGTAACCAACGATCTAGCAATGTATCACTATCAGCTTCTAATGGATTTTGTAAAAGATCCATACAAACCCCGCCCCATTCTAATTCTGATACGACAGCGGGAGTATTTAGTAAGAATTCTTTATCAAACATTTCCAAAACCTGACCACTAAAATATGTTCTAGCTCCTACTCCCAAAGGACCGTTAGGAAGAAATCTAACCGGTATAGGTAGAGATGAGATATTCATCCACTTTTGTAAACGTTCACGTTCAGTATTCCAAGGATTAGGTACTGGCCAACAAATTTGAGCTACTCCAAAACAAGGTTTTGCAACTTCTGCGATTTGATCAGATAGCATAAAAAAATCTGACCAAAATTTTTGAGGAATAGATTTTTGAAATTCAAATTTCAGAAATGAACCATAGTTCAAGTTAACTTCAAAGCGTCCTCTATAGTGCACAGATTTATCACGATACAGGTGAACTTCAGATACTTTACGTCCCGAAATTACTTCTTCTAGAATTTCCTCACGATTATATTCTACCCGTACCGTTTCGGCGTTCCCCCAATGAGTAGGAGCAAATTTTTCATTTGACTCAAACACATCCAAAAGACGACCCAATAGCTCCTCTTCGTTAAAAGCTACTGTGGGGTACATTGAAATTGAAAAATAATTAGGTTTCATCTATATCCTCCTTAATATCACTAAAATAAAGTTATACAGCATTTTCAATTCACTGCTTTATCCACATACCACCACCAGGTATAGTTGGATCTGGATACCATTTATGTGTCACTTTACCACTCTTTGGATCAGTATAGAAAATGTCACTATTTTCTCCTAAAGGCCCACTTGGTCTTGGCCTAGGAGGAATCCCATTTAAATCCGGATTGTCACTTGATATCGTCACGATATGACTTCCTTTTGTTTCTTTCGCCAGTTCTCTTTCAGCTCGCATTTGACTGTCATTATGAATAACATGTTCTTTGTCACTTATTTTGTGTTTATGATCATGAACCAAGTCAATTTCACCCTTACTATTACGCCCTATACTGTCTGGACGCGTAAGATGCCCTTCACTGGATGTATAGGTAACAACCTCACCGACGTTATTGTTTTCTAGCTTACGACCAAGATGTTCTCCTAAAGCTTTTCTTCCTTTTATTTCTTCTTCTCTACCACGCTCTGTGATCTTTTTAAGATTCTCATTCCTAACATCCCATTTTTCACGATCTAAAGGTTTTTTTGCTTCTTCACAATAACGATCATATCTAATATCATCGGCTACATCATACTCTCCTCGTGCTTCGGCTTCATCTATTTTCTTTCGATAATATATTTCTCGTTCTGGAGTTAGTTTAATTTTGTTTGGGTTTGTATTACTACCTTTACCCATACCCTTAGTACCCTTTTGAATTTGACGTTCACTCACACGCTCTACTTTTACAGGCTTTTCAATCATCTGCATCGTCTGTTTCTTCACATTCTGCAAGGTCTCCCTCACCGTCTGCTGGGCAAGTGCTGGACCTGCTGGTGCTAGTTCTGGCACGAGTCTTGGCATACTGCTGTCTAGGATGTTGTTATACGTTTTATGTAGCGACTGTGTCCAAGAGGCCGGTGCGTTTTTGACGCTTTGGTAGGCTTGCTTTGTGACGTTGGCAACAACGCTTGTGCGAAGCGTGTTGCGCATGTTGTTAAGCTTTTCGGTGCCTTTGGTTACAAGACTTTGTCCCATTTTCCCCGCTACCTTCGTAGAAAGCGCCCCAGCTCCAGCAATTCCTAAGGCTTGCAGAAGACTTGCTTTACGCTGCTCTTCACTGATTTTATTCCCGAACATATCGCGTCCGGTCATATATTCTCCTAGGCCGTTTGCAGCCACAAGACCATAGAGGCCTTTTTCGGTTTGCTGCAGGACTTTGAAGGATTTGGCGGATTTATATGCGTCTAAGGCATGATCCGCTGCGCTTAGGCCTTTAGCCGTTTTGTAGATTGCTTTTCCGCCTTTTGCAGCTCTTCCTACCCAGCCGACGACCGGAATGAAGCCGGCTGCTGCCATGGCTCCTGCTGCGACGCGCTGTGAGGTAGAAAGTTTTTCACCCGTAACAGGGTCCACGCCTTCTGCTGCTCGTTTATAATCATAATATCCGCTGACCTCTCCTGTAAAGGTAGAAACCGCATCCCACGTTTTTTCATACCATGGCTTGTTTGCTTCTTCTTCTTGCTTTTTTTCCAGCTCGTATACTTCTTCTTGCTGCTTGTTGTAGTCAACATACGAAGTCGCATAGTCGTTTAGCTTTGTTTGAACTTTATACAGCTCGCTGTCGTGGTACGCTTTTTCGTTAAAAGCAAGCTGATAGGCGCTTCCTCCTTGGCTCGTAGCAAGCTCTAAGCCGCTCACTAGCGTATTAACCACCGTATAGAAATCGTCCATTTCGCTGTATTCTTTTGACCATTCAGCATCAAGCTGGTTCACCGCTTCAATCGTATCGGTACGTTTTTTCTCTGCTTCTTCTATTTTATCGTTAAACTCACTCGTTGAAAACGCTGAAATAGAGACAATATCGTCGATGCCTTTTAAAATACTCTGCAGATCTTCGTGCTGCTGAGCAACCATTTCTTTAGCGTTGCTGTTGGAATTTTTTAACTCTGTTTCTAAAAAAGATTCATTTACAACCGTGCTTCCGGCTAGCTTTGCTTTCTCAGCTTTGACGTGAAGCGCTGAAAAATAGCTTTTTTGCATTTTAATTAAGTTTTCCCACTGTCCGGCCGTATCGGCGTGCTGCTTGTAAAAAGATTTTATATTGTCAGCGCCTTTTCCTTCTAAGCTGCCGTCTAAGTCCACTACGCCCTGCAGCGCTTTTTTCAGCTCACCCAGCTGGCTTAATAATTCCTCGTAGGCGTTTTCCCTGTCTTTTGCTACGTCAAACAGCGCTTTTGCATCGTATACCTTTCCCACAGTCATCCCCCTTGCTGCTACGAATGGATAATAGATTCGTCTTGTTCTTTTAGTAAGTCTACATTAGATTTTGTATCTTTTACGTTTTTGTTTAGCGCTTTTATATAAGTAGAAATAAGCGTTTGAATTTCTTCTTCGCGCGCTTCCCATTTCTTTGTAGTATCAAGGCTGTTTTTTCCGAGGTCAGGCATTTTGCTGATGGATAAATTTCCAATCGCTGTGCTGACTGCTTCAAGCTTTTTGATAACGTCAGCGTGATCAAGCTTAATCGTCATGAGGACAGCCCCTTTCTTATTTCACTAATCTTGTTTTCTACTGCGTCGTAGGCTTCTTCACCTTTAGCTAACAGAGAATCAGCTTCTCCAATAGCTGCGTTCAAGCCGCTAAAAAATCCTTTTTCGGCTTCTAACAGTCCAATCTTTATTTCGATTTGACGAATATATCCGTCATAATCACCGTCTAAAATGCCTTTTATATTGTCGTAGGCTGCCGTACGTTTTTCTTCAAAATCATCCGATAACATACCCGTCCACTTTTCTCCCAGCTCAGGCTTTTTGATGTGTTCAATTTCTTTTAATGAAACAGCTTGTTCATGCTCAATTTTACTTTTAGCTGTTCTTAGCTTAGAAATTTTCACTTCTACATCTGAGACTCTTCCAGATACTTCGCTCAGCAGTCCGTCTAATACGCTTCCTAAACCCATATCGTTCCTCCTGTTCCGCACATTTGGAGTTTAATCCAATAATTATAAGTATAAAATTTGTCTCATTATAGCTAAATAGGAAAAAACTCTCTTTTTTATGCTTCTAGTTTCATGAATTAGGATAAAAATGAAAAATAAGAGAAAAAAGACTCATGTCTAAATACGTTACCCACCCATATTCCGTTATCTAAAAGAGAGAATAAGTAGAATAAAACCATTTCTTTGTGCCCACACCTATTTTCTTCCATAAATTAAAGCTTTTCGCGTAAAAAGACTAATTTACACTTCGCTTTTTTACACAGCAAAAAACCTCTGCAAATTCTGCAGAGGTTTTATTTTATACTTGAACCGGCGTTGGTTCTTCAGCTGCTGGTTCATGCTGTACAAGTCCGTAGTTTTCCCACGCTCGGCTTCTCCAGCGGAAAAACATAATAACCGCGCGCGTCCATTCATCGGCTGCAATGGCAAGCCAAATGCCAGCGAGCCCCATGTCTAAATGAAAAACAAAGAAATAACCAAGCGGCAAGCTCATCATGACCATCGACATCGCACCAATTAACACCGGATATTTGGCATCTCCCGCTGCCCGCAGCGAGTTAATCAGCACAATATTCATCGTTCTTCCTGTTTCAAGCACAATACTCAGCAGCAGCACCGTCGCCCCTAGCTCAATGATATGCGGGTTGTCTGTGAACACGCTGATCAGCTGTGTTCTAAATGTCATCACAAGAATAACCATCATCATCGTTACAGCACTAGCCCACTTGACGCTTTTCCATACGCGATGGTATGCCTCATCTTTTTCATTTCCGCCTACTAAACGGCCGACAATAATCGCTGTACCCATTCCAATCGCAATGGCAAATAAGTAAATGAACATAGAAATATTCATCGCGTACTGTCTCGCAGCAAGTGATTCTGCTCCTAGGTAGGTTGCATAGTATAAAAAGACAATTTGACAGCCTTGATACATTACTTGTTCAAAAGCTGACGGAATACCGATTTTTAAAATTTTGCCGATATATTCTTTTGAAAGCGTAATGTAGTACTGAAATTTCACTCTATATTCCATCACTTGATACAGCAGCCAAAAGAACACAATCAGCGCAACGAATCGGCTGAACGCAGATGAAATCGCTGCTCCTTGCACGCCCATTTCCGGAAAGCCGAACTTCCCGAAGATTAAAGCATAGTTTCCTGCAATATGAAAAATGTTCATTCCAAGTGATACAAACATCGCCTGCTTCGTAAAGCCGTGTACGCGAATAATCGCTGCAAGAGAGTTAATAATCGCTTGAAGAAAAATAGCTCCTCCGACGATGGATAAATAGCTTTGTGCATACATCAGCACGTCGCCTTGCAAATTCATCGCTTCCATCATATGTCTTGAAAACAAAAGAAAACCCGCGCTAATGACTAGCCCGACTCCTAAATTTAACGTAACGGCCAAAGCAGAAATCTTTGACGCTTCCATATAACGTTTTGATCCTAAATACTGAGATACAACAATTGCTGCCCCGTTACCAATGACCTCTAACACCAAAATTGCAATGTGAAGGTATTGATTGGCTGCTCCGACTCCAGATACGGCATCATCCGAAAGCGCACTTAGCATAAAGGTATCAGCAATTCCCATCAACATAAAAAGAAACACTTCTAAAAAGATTGGCCACGTTAAGAAAAACAAATTCAGCTTTTCTTTTGGCCCTTTTTTTGTTTCGACCGCGGTCATCCCATCACCTTCTTTACCGATATCTAATTTCAAACAAGAAGTATCTTACCACACATTTCCTTTGTATACATCCCCTTTTTAGCACATTTTTTATTTTATTTGTTTAGGCATAAAAAAAGCTGCTCCCTTGAAGGAAGCAGCTTTTTTCGCTATTAAATTGAAATTTTCACTTCTGCACTCATACCTGGGAGAACTTTATCTGATGCATCATCAATTGAAATTTTCACCGGTACTTTTTGCGTTATTTTTGTGTAGTTTCCTGTATTTTGAGCTGGAAGCATAGAAGAAACTGAATTTGTTGCGCGGCCGATTGCTTCAACATGACCTTTAAAGACTTTGCCTGAATCTCCGTCCACTGTAATATCGACGCTGTCTCCTTCTTCTAAGTCACCTAAGTCTGTTTCTTTAATATTTGCCGTGATATAGATTTTAGATAAATCAGCTGTTTGTGCTAATACATCGCCAGCTTTTACTAATTGATTTTGAGAAGCATTGTTTTTAATGATTGTTCCGTCAATCATAGACGTCACGTCTGTTGATTTTTCGCCTTCTTTTAAGCTTCCAACAGAATCACCTTGAGAAACGCTATCTCCTTCTTTTACATTCCATTCGCTTAACTGACCGTTAGCTGAAACAATGACTTGTGAAAGCGGTGCTTCTACCTGCGCTTCATCAGTTTTAACATAATTTGCTTTTTCGTAGAAATAATATCCACCAAAACCTACTAGTAATAAAATCACAATGATTCCAACAATGTTAGTAACCAATAAACGACTTTTACTCATCGGAATTCCTTCTTTCTATAGTTAATATATTATACAGATGTTTCTTCTGTTTGAGGTGCCGGCAGCATTTTTCTTTCTTCTTGCGGCTCAGCTTTTTGTTGAACCTCTTCTTTTTGAACAAGAATTCTATTTTTACCGCTCCACGCTTTACTTAGTGAAGCAATGAGCATAATTACGCCTAAAATACCAAGCATGAAAAATAAGTTGTGATACGCATGTAAAATCGACGCTTTTTTAGCGCTTGCTACAACAGCTGTCACGGCCGATGATTTTGCGTCTGCTTGACTCATTCCCATACCCATATAGCGTTTAATCATTTCAGACAGCTGCAGCTTCACTTGAGGATCTGCTGAGCTAATTTGACCTCGAAGGTCTTCGTAATAAATCGCGTTTTGTCGAACAACGAACCATCCTATTACAGGTGCTATAATTGCTCCTAGTAAATTTCGAATAGAGTGCAGAGAAATTGAACGCATAGAAGCTTGATGTAAATCTCCGGCTAGTGCCGCTCCTAGCGCGCCGGATACAAGTGCCATACTAACACCCATACCAAAGAACATGATATGAAGATACAAGCTCACTAGTGATGTATCGGCTGATACGTTTACCCAGCTAAATCCTACAATAACAATTAGAAGTGATCCAATCGCTCCAAGGTAGCCTGGGCCAAATTTGTCATACAAGAAGGTCGTAGCAAATGCTGAAATCAGTACCCCAATAAAAAAGTACAAATAAAAATAAGAAAGCGTGGTGTACGATGCATTTTGCACATTTTGCATGACGCCATTAATGCCTGCGATTGCTAGAATATATGCCATATGACCGCCAATTGCCATAATTGTACCTGCAACTGGTTTTACGGCTAGCAGTGACTTTAATGGTACTAACGGATTTTCAGCCGCTAAATCAACTAAGACAAAAATGACAGCTAATCCTGCTGCAGCTAATAAGAACGGCCACACTTGAATAGAAGCGAATCCTTCATATCTTAGTTCATAAAGTGGATACACTAATAAAATCATAATAAGACTAAGGATAATGATACTTTTCTTATCTACTGGACGCTCTTCTTGCTGACTTGGATCATGCGCTGGCAATACCTTATATCCGATAAATAGACATACAAGAGAAGCAAGTATTCCTAAAACAAAAACCCAGCGCCAATTATCCATGCTAAGAGATACAGCTCCTAAAAAGGCTCCAATCGCCGTTGAACCGAACAGTCCGCCGATCGCTAACACTAAAAAGAAGTTTCGGATTTTATTCGGAAACGAGATTAGCGCAGCTGGAATAATGGTTAAAAACAGCATTCCTGAGCTTAAGCCTTGAATCAGACGACCAATGGATAAAAACGCAACGTTTTCAGAAAAAACGTTAATAATCGAACCTACTAAAAAGACTAAGACGAACGTTAAGTATGCTTTACGCACGCCATATTTTTTCGTCAGCATTGGACCAATAGGTACTCCAAGTCCAAATGCCAAGTTAGAAATAATAGATGGCAATAGTAAACTTTGTGTACTCGTATCAAATCGATTTTGAATTAATACTTGATTGACCGTGTAAGATAAATTCAAAAAATACTGAGGGCCAATCGAAAATAGCGTTAAAATCGCCATAATTAAGTATTTAGGTACGCTTAAACCTTGTTTGTCGGAGGCTACTGCTGGATTATTCTGACTCATATTTATTCCTCCTTTTATTAAATTCTTTTTATAAGACTAACAATTCCTTGCATATTTTATCATACAAGTTGTATGACACAAGTTATAGCAGCACTACATATTATACATCTTTTAAAGAAGAAATCAACTTCTTTGTTTCAACTTAAAAAGACTATTTTTCAATAGCCTTTTTGTTTATCTATATGTATTCGCTTTAACATCCATTACTGCGCCATTTTTTAAAATCGTGATTCAAGCGGGATAAACTTTTTTCCAGTGCTAAAATCTCTTCTTCCGACCAATCTTCTAATACTTCGGCATAGGCTTGTTTACGCTTGCTTTGTACATGCTGCAAAATATCTTTTCCTGAATCCGTCATTTCAATTAAACTAATCCGCCCGTTTTCCGGACTCGGAAAGCGGCGAACAAACTGTTTAGTCTCAAGCGCAGATACTTGCCGGCTAGCTGTAGATAAGCTCAGTTTTAAATTTTCAGCTAATGCATTAATCCCGAGCGGACTGCGCTGATCTAGCTCGCTTAAAAGTAAATATTCAGAACGGTCCAAGCTTCCAAGCTTCGGACTGTGTGTTGTTGTTAGACGAACAAGCAGCGCAATTTCGTGCTCAATGGTTTGCAGCGATTCTCGCTTCACCTCTGTCTCCCCCTTTATCTCATAGAACATTCTGTAATTTTTGATATGTTTACTATACCGCAACCGTTCGCGTGAACCAACTTTTTTCCGTTTTTCTTCTATTATATAGATAGAAATCATAGATGGGGTACATTTAATTCCAGCATCACAGGACAGTGGTCGCTTCCCATTACATGCGGATGAATAGTCGCTTCCTGAATAATGTCCTTTATCGTCTCTGATACGATAAAATAATCAATGCGCCATCCAATATTTCGTTCTCGCACTTTGTTCATATACGACCACCATGTATATGCTCCTTCTTGATGCGGGTATAAATAGCGGAATGTATCAAGAAATCCGCTAGTAAGAAGCGTCGTCATCTTTCCTCGCTCTTCTACTGTAAAACCGGAATTTCCTCGGTTTGGCTTTGGATTGCGCAAGTCAATTTCTGCGTGTGCTACGTTTAAGTCTCCGCATAAAATCACTGCTTTATGACTATTTAATTTTTTTAAGTACACGAGCAAATCGTCTTCCCATTGAAGCCTTTCTTCAAGCCTCGCTAAATCTCTTTTAGAATTTGGTGTATACACATTTACTACATAGCATTGGTCAAACTCAAGCTTAATGATACGCCCTTCATCTTCTGATTCTTTATCAACACCGTATGACACGGATAAAGGCTTCTGCTTTGTAAAAACAGCTGTTCCGGAATAGCCTTTTTTCACGGCGTAATTCCAGTACTGATAGTACCCTTCTAACTGCAAATCAATCTGGCCTTCCTGCAGCTTCGTCTCTTGAATACAAAATACATCCGCATCCATTTCTTGAAAATAATCTAAAAATCCTTTTCGCACACACGCGCGAATGCCATTTACATTCCACGAAATCAACTTCATAAACTGTACACGTTCTCCTCACTTGATTTATGTATCAGTATTTAGTGTAGACAATTTTTTGCATGAGTTCAAATAATTTAAAACGTACACTTTTCTTTTTAAGGTATTCCTTATATTTCTTCTTATTTTATTTTCCGTACCTCAAACACTAGATATAAGAGGTGAAAAGCAATGTCAACAAACAACTCATATGAAAATACTGAAGAAGTTTCTGCTGTTTCTAAAAAGGAAGAACATCCTACTAAACAATGCGAAAGACAAGATCAAACGGCGCTCACTAAAGAAGATTTTTCTTTAAATGATTCTGCCATCAAACATTTCAGCAGGTAATCCATAGAAATAAAAAACCGTTAACTGGTAGCAAGACTTGTTGTACCAAGCTCTTGCTATCCATTTCTTAAAAACAAGGTGATCATATGCTAAAAACCAATCAAATGATAGAAGCCATCAAAGAATATTCTATGCCTTTTGCTAATGTCGATGACTTACTGCCGCTTATTAACAAAGCAAGCCAGGCTCAATACGTTCTTCTCGGCGAAGCATCTCACGGCACATCTGAATTTTATAACATTCGAGCAGGTATTACGAAAGAATTAATTCAGCATCATGGCTTTTCCTTCATAGCAGTGGAAGGAGACTGGCCTTCATGTTTTGAAGTCAACAGGTATATTAAAGGATATACAAACCAATACGCGAATGCCGAAGATGTTTTGAAATCTTTTAACCGCTGGCCTTCATGGATGTGGGCCAATCAAGAAATAAAAGAATTAATTGAATGGCTTCGTGTTTATAACAACAACTTGCCGGCACATCAGCCAAAAATAGGTTTTTACGGCTTAGATGTATACAGTCTGTGGGAATCGATGGAAGCTATTATTGAGTACTTAGAAAACAACCATTCTTCTGATGCACAAAAAGCAAAAAAAGCCTTTGAATGCTTTGAACCTTTTCACCGTGAAGCACAGATGTACGGAATTTCTTCTGCGTTTTACGGAAAAAACTGCATGGTAGAAATCCTGGAGCTTTTGCAAACCATTCAGCAAAAGAAAGACACCTATACTCATGAGCCTGAAGCTGCGCTTAGTATGCAAGTAAATGCGCTGGTAGCGAGCAATGCTGAAGCTTATTATCATACGATGATTACCAATGACAATGAATCGTGGAATATTCGCGATCGTCATATGGTAGAAGCTTTAAAATATATTCAATCTTACTACAAGAATAGTGCTAAAGGAATTGTATGGGAGCATAACACTCACATCGGAGATGCAAGAGCAACGGATATGAAAAGCAGCGGCATGGTGAATGTAGGTCAGCTTACCCGTGAAGAATACGGACAGGAGCATGTTTACGCCGTCGGATTTGGAACTCATCACGGCACAGTCATTGCTTCTGATAGCTGGGGTAATCCGCAGCAGGAATTAACCGTTCCTCCAGCTATGGAAGGAAGCTGGGAAGATACCCTTCACCGAGCAGGTGCTTTTGATCAATACCTCATGTTCACGGAAGAAAATCAACCATTTTTTCATTCAACGATAGGCCATCGTGCCATTGGTGTTGTATATGACCCAGAGATTGAACAATACGGAAATTATGTTCCTTCTCGCTTGTCAAAACGATATGATGCTTTTATTTATGTAGAAGAAACACATGCTTTATCGCCACTCACCTTTTAATCAAACAAGCGGACTTCTAAAGAAGTCCGCTTGTTTTTATTGTAAAAAGTTCCGAATCGTATCCGTCACGAGTGCGTGGTCTTCTTCTTGCGACATGCCTGATACGGTGATGCTTCCAACTATGCCAACGTTTTTAACCGAAATCGGAAAGGAGCCGCCCACCGCTTCAAATTCCTGTGGATTAGCTGCATAAAACTGAGCGTAGGAACGATTTTTTAACTCGCAGTACAATTTCATATAATACGAGCTGTGATGATGACGAAGAACGGTGTTTGATTTTCGTTTGATCCATTCTTCATGATCGGGAATGGCCCCTTCCATCGCATGATGAAATAAAATTTGACCATTTCGTTTAATATTTACTGTAACTGCTTTCCCCTTACTTTTTGCTTCATTAATAATCGCTGTCCCTATCCCCAAGGCTTGGTCATTTGTAAATTGACGGAATATCAGTTCTTTTTCTTGCTGAACTACTTTTTCAAGCAGCGTCTCTACCGAATGATTACTCACTGTTCCTCGCTCCTTAGTTAAAATAGACCGCTCGTTTTTCTTTACTGCTTTCAAATGCCGCTTCGATGACTTTAACCACGTCACGGGCTTCTTCTGCTGAAACCGGAAGATTTTCTCCTCTAAGCAAGCTGTCGGCTATTTTTTTATAATATGTCACATAAGAGCCGTGCAGAGTTTTAATTTCTTCTGTTTCTCCTTCGCCTGTTGTCAGCTTTCCGTAGTGTTCAGGATTGTCGGCTCCCCACGTATCACCCACTGGCTTCTTGCCGGCCCTTAGCATATCTTCTTGGCCGTCAATGCCATATTTAATAAAGCTTGCTTTTGTTCCGTGAACTTGAAAGCGAGGTCCGTTGCTTGGCACAATGGCGCTTGAATGCAAAATGACGCGAAGAGAACCGTATCCAAGTACCACATGGAAGTAATCATCTGTACGTGCATAGTCTCGCTGACCGAACACATCTGCTTGAACAAAGTCAGGCATTCCAAAAAGGTGTAAGGCTTGGTCAATTAAATGAGATCCTAAATCATAAAGCGCTCCTGACCCAGGTCCTTCATTTTCTCTCCAGCGGTCCCGAACAGCCGGACGATAGCGATCAAAATGGGCTTCATACATTTTAACGTCGCCTAATTTCCCTTCTTCAATCAGCTGTTTAACCGTCAAATAATCATTATCCCATCTGCGGTTATGATAGACGCTTAGTTGAACATTTTGTTCTTTTGCTAATTGAATTAATTCATTTGCTTCTTTTTCCGATACGACCATTGGCTTTTCAACAATCACATGCTTGCCTGCGCGCAGTGCGTCTTTCACCATTTCATAGTGCATGCCGCTAGGCGTTGTAATAATAACTAAGTCAATGCCGTCATCTTCTAAAAGTTCAGATAGAGTGCTTACTACTTCAACGTCTTCTAAGTCACTCTTCACTTTTTCAGGATTTGAACTCATTACTTTTGAAATATGAAATTCGTCCAACACGCTTAAAAGCGGCGTGTGAAAGACCGTTGCTGAAAATCCGTACCCTACTAATCCTACTTTTATTTTCTGCATTGTGTTTTCTCTCCTTTATCAAAATCTGTGACGATAAGCCGCACTTGATTTTGTTCTATTTTTTCTTTTACATCTGCTTCTGGCTCTTTATTTGTAATCAGGATATCAATATCGCTAATATCACATACTCGGTGTAAAAATTCACGTTCAAACTTCGTATGATCCGCAAGCATGATAACTTGTCTTGCACATTGAATCATCTGTCTTTTTAAAAACGCTTCTTCTTCACTTGGAGATGTAATACCATCCGCACCAACGCCGCATGTACCTAAGAACAGCTGATCTACTTTATATTCTTGCAAAGTGGAAATGGTTCGTGGCCCGGTGACGTTACGATTTTTCCCGTTAAACTTGCCCGGCAGTAAAAACGTATCACACGGCGTATATTGATCGAGTAAATCCACATTATCAATAGAGTTTGTAATAACGGTGACGTGCTTTACATCCATATACTTAGCCATCAGCGCAATGGTAGAAGACGTATCCAAAAGTACGTCATACCCTTCTGAAATTAACGAAGCGGCTGTTTTAGCAATTTGTTCTTTGGCTTTGGTAGGCGTTCGTTCACTATAATCAACGATATGACTTGACGATAGCGTCGCCCCGCCTTTGACTCTCATAACCTCACCGTGTTCTTCAAGCTTCACTAAATCACGTCTTGCCGTATCTTTTGAAACGGTGAACATATCGCAAATTTCTTCTAACGTAATCGTACGGTGTGTATGAAGGTATTCAACAATCGCACTCATGCGCTGCTCTTGATACATTGAAATACCCTCCTTTTTTACTTTGATATGAGCTAATTGTAACGCAAAAAAACATGAAAAACCAGAAAAAAACTTAAAATAATTAAGTTTTTTAAGTTTTTAAATTAAATTATAAAAAATTATTGGAACAAACCAAGAAAAAATCATAAAAGTGCACAAACGCTTACTGGTAATAACTAGAGTATTTTGGATAATACTTCTTTTATACCTGATACCCTTTCTTGCTTTTTACTAACCGCCTCTAAGCGATTCAGGCTTTTAGCAAACGTATATGCAAAAAAGCGGGAATCGTAAAGATTCCCGCTTTTTCGTTACATCTTATGTTCAAGCGCCTTAAAGTTTTCTCGAAATTGCTCTAGGCGAACAAGTCCTTCTTCACGCAGACGTTTGTTTTCTTCTTCGATCGCTTTTGTTTCCTGCATCCCTTTCATAATAATATTCCATGTTTGTTCCATCGTTTCTACTTTTACGCTAGGCGCACCCGACATTTTGGCGATTTTAACGCTTTGCTGTGAAATATTTTCTGCATTTCGAATGAGCAGCTCATTCGTGCGTTTGTCCAATTCGTTCATTGACTCGGCTACTAAATTTTGACGTTTCGCTGCAATTGCATTAATAAGCCCATTTTTAAAAATAGGAATTGTTGTAATAAACGCCGAGTTGATTTTGCCGATCAGCTTTGTATTTCCTCGCTGCAGCATACGGATTTGAGGAGCAGATTGATAAGATACTTGTTTTGCCATTTCTAAATCATATAATCGCTGCTCCATTAGCTCTACCGCATTTTTTAAGGTTTGAAGCTCCATTGCCGCCAGCTGATTTCCACTCGACGCTCGTTCTTCAAGTACCTTTAGCTCTCGTTTTAACTCTTCTACTTTCACTTCGCCCGCTACAATGTATTTTTCAAGCTCCATATAATATTGATAGTTTTGCTCGTAAAGCTGTTCAAGTGTTTTGGTTGAGTGCTTCATTTCGGTTTCATATTTTGTAATTTCAACATATACTTTATCAATTTCAGAGCCCATCGTCTCATATTTTTGAAACAGCTTATCCACTATTTTTTGACCGCGTTTAAAAAGTTTAGAGAAGAACCCTTTATCTTCAACAAAATCCTTTGCGTCAAATTTATCCATAATCTTTCCAAGCTGCTTTAATAATTGACTTGACTCTTCCATGCTGGACGATTTAATTGTACTAAGCACTTTTCCGGAAAACGAGGAAATTTCATTGGCTGTTTCTTTCCCATACTCAAGTAAAGCTAGCTGATTTTTATAATCAATTGATTCTGCTAAGCGCCGCACTTCCGGCTCTTCTCGCAGTTTTGCTTTTACTTCATTAGGCTTTGTTTCTAAAACTTCTTCCGCTTCGTTTATATCTAAAGGCTGTAATTCATTTGTTGCCATTTAAAAACCCTTCTTTCTTTAAAAGATTCGTTTTAACCATTTTTGAATGAGCGACGGCTCCTTGAATTCTTCATTAAAGCTAATATCTTCTAGCCAGTGCATATCGAAATATTTTTCCTCAACGAACGCTTCTATATCTATTTGACCGGTCGGATTAAAAAGGACAATATCAACGCCAAATTCATTTAATAGAAGCAGTAAAGCAGCATCTTCACGCGTAAACGCTTCATGTTCATTTCCATGATAAATAAGTAGCCGAGGGACGTGCTGCGTATAATCAAATTTTTGAAGCATGCGAAGCACGTTGTTTGGAAGCTTCAAAGACTGATTGAACAAGTACATTTGATGCTGATACGCATCTTCATGATCCAACCGAAGGAGCTTTGAATGTGCACAGTATCTGGAAATAGCTGCAGCGAGCCCTTTCTGAAGTCCGGTAGGCAGCTCTTTATAGCGCCACCAGTTGCTTTCAATCATTTTATCAGGACTGAGCGTGCCATCACTCCCGAGAGCTCCTTGGTAATGAAAATGATTATTTCCTTCTATCTTTTCAGCAAAAGGAACAGAATCAATCGTCAGAGCTAACTCATTTTCCGTATGCATGAGCTCATGCACTTTACTCCAGTACTCTTTTCGATTTTTAGAAATGCCAAGTACTTTTGAAAACAAGACCGGCACGTGTACATATGGCTTTGACACTTCAAAATTAGGGCGTATAAACGCTCGTTCTCTCATTAATAAAAAGATTTCATCATACGTTGTTTTAAGAGTAACTGAAGTTGGAAAATAAGAGCGAAACTGCCACGGTTTATACAGCATGGACTGCTCCGAATGAAGCACTCGCTCAATTTCTTGAGAAGCTCTAAATGCTACCGTTCCTTTTCGAACCGTTTTACCCGTTGGAAAAGGTACAAGCGCGCTAGTAGAAGGAAACGTATAAACAGTTGTTACATGTTGATTTTTATCTACTTCTTTTAAAATGTCTTTTCCTTCTGGATGAAAGGCAAGGACGTCAAAACCTATTAAAATCAAATAATAAAGAAAATACTGCTCGCTTTTATTTGCATCTCCGTACCACATGATGCGCGGCGCGTGTTCAGGAAATGCTTTATCCAGCAGCCAAGGTTTTACATGATTCCACTGCCACTTTATTAAATCGATTAATAATCGTTGAAAATGCCCGTCCATAAAGCCCTCTGCGTGCTGTTCTTTAAAACATGTTAACGTTTCAATAAATTTTTCACGTACTCTTCTATGTATCACGGGATTTTCTGATTTCACTATAAGCTTTTTTCCTTCTAAAAAAGCAAACAGTCGATTGACAGAAAGGCCGCGTTCTTCTTGATTAATTTTAAGGATCGTTTGAACTTCTTTTAATTTATCATTTGGAATGGACTTATCAAGCTCATCGTGCAAGACAATAATTGATGGTGAAGAATGTGCAAGTTCATAAAGAAAAGCTGCGTACTCGTCACTATCTAGATGAGTGCCTAAATATCTGCCTGCTACTTGTTTATAGGAAGTTTGCTGTTCATTTTGGATAAAGTCGCCTCGCAAAGAAACATCTTTAGAAAAAAGAGCAGTTCCATCCTCCTCGTTAACATTAATCATATGAGGGTTAATTGATTTATTCACATCTTACAGCTCCTTTCTTTTCAGACGTATACATGCTAAAAAGAAAGGGTACTCGTTAAAGCACCCTTTCTTTTTCATTAACCCCATGCCTTTTTTATACGGATAGACCGTAGTTGCGGCAAAGGTCTGCCAATCCACCTGAAAATCCGCTGCCAATGGTGTTAAATTTCCAGTCGTTTCCGTGCTTGTATAGCCCACATACAACGACAGCTGTTTCAATCGAAAAATCTTCGCCTAAATCATAACGAAGTACTTCTTCATTTGTTTCAGCGTCAATCAGACGCACAAACGCATTGGATACTTGTCCGAAGTTTTGCCCACGAGCATCTGCGTCGTGAATCGTGACGCTAATTCCGATTTTTTCAACGCGTTTAGGAAGAAGAGAAAAGTCAACGGCTATTTGCTCATCGTCTTCATCTCCTGCACCCGTACGGTTGTCACCAGTATGCTCCACAGCTCCATTTGGACTTTTTAAATTGTTGTAAAAAACAAACTCCTCATCATTTACAACTTGGCTTGATTTATTAGCTAAAAATGCACATGCATCTAAATCGAAATCATGAGATCCAGCGTACTTATTTGTATCCCATCCAAGACCTACTATTACTTTTTTAATTCTGGATTTGTTTTTGTTAGATCAATACGCTGACCTTTTGATAAAGAAATTGACATAAAAATATCCTCCGTACGTTTTCTTACTAGTTAATGATTAGGCATTTAATCCAAAGTCGTTTACAAGCGCCGCTAAACCGCCTTGATAGCCGCTGCCAATGGCATTAAACTTCCATTCTCCATTGTGTCGGTACAGCTCGCCTACCACAACGGCTGTTTCAATAGAGAAATCTTCACCTAAATCATAACGAATTAACTCTTCGTCATTTGTTGCATTTAAAATACGAACGTAGGCGTTGCTTACTTGGCCAAAGTTTTGACCGCGTGCTTCCGCTTCGTGAATCGTAATGGTAAACGCAATACGTTCAACAGATTGAGGCACATTTTTTAACTCTACTTGAACCTGCTCATCGTCTCCTTCGCCAACGCCTGTACGGTTATCTCCCGTATGTTCAACTGCTCCGTTTGCACCAGTCGTATTATTGTAAAAAATAAAATCAGATTCTGAAGCACATTTTCCTGCTCCGTTTAATAAAAAAACAGATGAATCTAAATCAAAATCGTTTCCACCGTCATACTTATTAACATCCCATCCAAGACCTACCACTACGTTTGTTAATCCGGGATTCGTTTTTGTTAAATCTACTTTTTGTCCTTTTGAAAGATTAATAGCCATTTTATTCCCTCTTTTCAAATTGTTTATTTTGTATATTTATTTGCAATTTCACCTAATCCGGTATCTCTTGTTGTATCTCCAGTTGCCGAAAACTTCCATTCTTTTCCGTCTCGGTAAATTTCACCTGCAAACAAAGCGGTTGCTCCTGAATGGTCTTCGGATAGATTAAAGTAGACAAGCTCTTCGTTTTTAACACTGTCTACAACGCGAATAAACGCGTTTTTAATCATGCCAAAATCTTGATTTCTCTCAACACACTGATAGATGTTGACCACGAATACAAGTTTATATACGTTTCCAGGAACCTTTTTTAAATCAACAAAAATTTGTTCATCGTCCCCTTCACCTGCTCCGGTAAGGTTATCGCCTGAATGTCTCACGCTTCCGCAGCTGCTCTGACGATTTCCGAAATACACAACGGCTGTGTTACTCGCAAGTTTATCGTTTGAATCCAGCATAAGGACAGACGCATCACAGTCAATATTCGCTCCGTTTCCTCCGAAACCAAAAAAGCTGCGTTTTTTTACAGGATCCCATCCTAACCCAACTGTAATAGAAGATAGGCCTTCTCTTCCTTTTGTTAAATCAATTTTTTGACCTTTTTGTAGATTAATAGCCACTTTTATTTACTCCTTTACTGTAACGAACACATTCTTTTTCAGGTTCTATATAGCTCCATATAATAGCCCAGATAAATGAAAAAATAGTGAAATCCCTTATACTATTTTTGACGTTTACGTAAACCTTCTTCCCATGGAAAGAATACCACAATTTGGTGGTTGTTTCAAAAATTAAGCTGCTTTTTATAACGTAAATTAATTGATTAAGAGTTTGAAAGTGAAATTAACCTATAAAAAAAGACTGACTCTAAACCCGAAACCCCAGTTGTGAGACAGTCTTTTTTGGCTTATTGAGCTATTTTTAAAGTAGGTTCTTGCTGTTCAGCTGTTTTAGCAGCTGCTACGTTTTGAATACGACCTTCAGCTTTGTATTCAAACGGGCTGTTAAGTGTTTTAATATAGTTTACCGTTGCTTGTAAATCTTCTGGTCCCACTTCCATATCTGAAGAAAGTGCACCAATACCGTATTTTTCATTTCCGTACATATAGTTATTGACTACCACCGTGTATTCTTTTTCTTTGTCAATTTTACTTCCATCTGGCAGCGTGATATCGACTACTTTATTCGTACTTCCATCCCACGTATATTTAAAGCCTGCAATATGAAAGTCTAGTCCCGATGATGTGATTTGATTGTTTAACACCGTTTCTAAATCCGCTCCGCTTAGCTTTACTTTATTTAAGACGTTGCCAAACGGCTGAATCGCAAACAAATCACCGTATGTGACGTCACCGGCATCAAGCTGTGAACGAACACCTCCGCCATTCATTAAAGCAAAGTCTGCGTTCATTTCTGCTTTCATACCGTCAGCAATTAAGTTTCCAAGCGCGATATCGCCTATTGCTCCGCTAGATGGATAGCCTTTTGCTAGAGCTGTAGATGAATTCCCAACAACTTCTGCTTTAATAGGTGCTGCTAAGTCTTCATATTTTTGCATAATCTTTGAAACTTCAGGATCTGGCGTATAGTCTTTTTGGTAAACGGTCACGATTTTTGCATCTTTTTTCACAATGTCACCCGTATTATCAATTTCAACGTCTACGTCAGAAAATGCTGAACCGTATGAATAAGCTTGAACAATTAGTTTGTTATCTACTACTTTGTTGTTGTATACGTGATTGTGAGCTGAAAAGATAACGTCAACTTCATCATCAATTTTTTTAGCTATATCTGCTGCATCAAATTCAGTAGGTGTTCCATTTTGGTTAGATGGATTATGGGCAAGTACAACAATCGCTTTGATACCTTGTTTTTTCAACTCTGCAGTATATTTATCAATCGCTTCTGCTTCGTCTGTAATTTTTAAGTTTTCATTTCCTTTACGAACGATCATGCTTGGCGTTTCTTGTGTCACAACTCCGATAAAGCCAATTTTCTTGCCGCCTACTTCTTTTATCGCATAAGGCTCTGTAATTAATTTATTAGTTGAAGTATCATAAGCATTTGCCGCTACTACTGGGAAATTCATGCCGTCGTACCCTGCTGTTCCTTTCGGATGGTCTCCGCCTTCAATCATACGGTGAAGCTCAGCAATCCCTTCATCAAACTCATGATTTCCAAGCGTGCCTACATCAAACCCAAGTGATTCCATCACTTCAACCGTTGGCTCGTCTTGAAACAGCGCTGAAATTAATGGGCTTCCGCCAATCATATCTCCTGCATGAACTAAAAGCGTATTCGGATTTTCAGCTTCTTGTTTACGAATAGCTGCTGCTGTATATTTCATATTTCCAGCTAAAAGCGTTTGACCATTTGACGTGATTTTCGTATCTGTATCGAGCTGACCGTGCAGGTCGTTCATACCTAACAGCTGAATTTTTGTATTATCTTTTGACTCGCCGTTTAAATTGATTTTGTAAATGCCAAATCCTTTGTCATCCGTTTTATTTGTATACGTAATGTTGCTTCCTTCGCTTAAATAGCTTTCTCCGCGCGGTGAGCTTGTGAACGTCACGTTAGCCGTTCCCTTAATTGGTGCAATTGACCAGTTGTTATCAGTTGTTGGCGTGATTTCTTTTTGTTCTGTGATGTAGTCCATTAGAATTTGACGGTTTTCATCCGCTGAATCAACTACAAGCTCGCTTCCTTTGAGACCAGGGAAGTTGCCGCCTCCGCCAGCTCGGTAGTTATTTGTCACAACGATAAACTCTTGATTTGGATCAACCGGTTTACCATTATACGTTAAGTTAACAACGCGGCTTGAATCCCCATGAATCACGTTTCCATTCACATCATATTTTGCTGGTTTTGTTACGTCGATTTGGTATTGAACACCATCAATTACGTCAAAATTATAAACAGGGAAGCTTGGATTTAATAATTCCTGCTCTTCCGTTTTGTTTGGTGTAATTTGATTAAACTTACCTGCAGACATGTCGATCCAGTCTTTTACAACAGAACCTTTTACTTTGACCGCTTTTAACGTGTTGTCATATAGATACAAGTCACCTGCGCTTCGAATCGTTAAATCACCTTTTTTAATTTCGGTATATTCATCTACGCCGTTTCTTCCTGCTTTAAAAGGTGCTCCGACTGATAAAATGGGAAGGTCTTTGTATTCTGGTTTGTTTTGAGAAACGTATTTTTCTACGTAGTCTTTTTGTGCATTTGTCACAACTTGAATGGATGGATCATCTTGTACAAGAGAAAAATAGCTGTGAATATCATCCGTTGTCTTACCAATTGGTGTATTCACATATTTTACTGTTGCATCATGATCTTTTTGAACCGCTTTAACAATGCCTTTATCCGATTCTACCGTACTTTGCGTAACCGTTTTCCCTGACGCGTCTTTTACGTCTTTATACGTTTCACGCGTGAACGATTGAGAGCTTACTACTTTCCATTTTCCTTTTTCTTCTTTTAACGTTAAGTCAATTAAACCAAGTGACCCTCCGCCATAACCTGCCTGGACAGCCGGAACGCCGTTGATTGTCCCTTTTGCATTATCAACGCCAGGAAGAGGCTTTTTATCTGCTCCGAGGAACAAACCGTCTAGCGAAGCTTCCGTTTTAGCTGGAAAAACTTTATGCGTGTGTGAAAACGTAATAGCATCAATGCCTTTTACTTCACTTAATGAGTAAATTACATCTTCCGTATTTTGTTTGTTGCCGCTAAATCCAGAGTGAGCCATCGCGACAACTACGTCCGCACCTTTTTTCTTCATTTCTGGAATGTATTTATTGGCTGTTTCAACAATGCCTTTTGTAATGACTTTTCCATCAAGATTTGCTTTATCCCAGTCATTGATTTGAGGAGGCACAAAGCCAATGAAACCAACTTTAATCGTTCGTTTCTTACCATTTTCATCAAAGACTTTTTTATTCATAATTTTATAAGGCGTAAATTTGTTTTTGTCGTTTTTCGAGTTGTTATCATGATCGTCAACGTAGACATTGGCATTTATGTAAGGGAAGTTCGCATCATTATACGCTTCTTTTAAGAAGTCTAATCCATAGTTGAACTCATGATTTCCAAGCGTTGCAATATCATAATCTAGCTGATTCATCGCTTTAAATACAGGATGAACTTCACCTTTTTTCAGCGGATCAATCTTGGCTTTATACGTGCCTAGAGGCGTTCCTTGAATGAGGTCTCCGTTATCTACTAATAAGCTGTTTTTTACTTCTTTTCGAGCATTTTTAATTAAGGTAGCAGTTTTAGCTAAACCCACTTTTTCATAAGAAGCGTCTTTGAAATAATCATAGTTTAATAGATTTGTATGAACATCAGTTGTTTCCATTAAGCGTAAGTTTACAAGCGCGTCTTTTTTATTGTGGCCTTGCTTGCTGCTTTGCTGTGAGCTTTCAAGTTGACGCTCTTCCGCTCCTGCCTGTGTAGTTAAAAGAGGCATAGATAATAGAGAAAGTGCCAGTGATGTGGATAGGATTTTCTTCGTTTTACTGCGTGTATTCTTTTTCATCTACCATTCACCTTTCAAGTAAGTTATCATCGCTATAAATCTAGCAACTGTTCAAAAATAGTATAGCAGAAAAGATTTACGAAGGATGTAAATTTTTTGATTTTTTAGTAAACCATTTGTATGCGCTTTATTAACTTTTTGTAAACCAAAAAAATTTTTTCAGTTTCCTTCTTTAAAATAAAGGACTATAGTTTTTATTAATTGGATTAATATCCCTTTTAAATAAGTCTTATTACCTAATTTATCAAGATTTCCACACCCTCTTTTAATTCAAAAAAATTTATTTCAAGCGGTGTGTATATAGGTACTATACATAGGATATGAAAAGCAGGCATTAAGTTTGTCACAGCTTCTAACAAAATTTCGTAGACGTAAAAAAGAAAGAGGAAGTATTTACTTTTTAATAAATAGATATATTTATATAATTTTACATTTATAACAAAAAACGAGGTTGAGACCTAACTACATCAATCGAATCTAAAGATAAACAAATTGTATAAATGATCTTATAGGAATCACTTGTGACACCGCTATTGATTTCCGTGCAAGGCTTCGCTTTCCGCGGGCGGCCGGTGAGCCTCCTCGTCGCTTATGCTCCTGCGGGGTCTCACCTATTCCGCTTTTCCCGCAGGAGTCTTCGCCTTGCTCTCCAACCAATAGCTAGAAACACCTACACACATGAAACCTACGTTCACCCTACAAATGAAAAAATCCGAACGAAGTTGATTCTCCATCAAGAATCTCGATTCATCGTTCGGATTTTCTTTAACTACCATACTTTTTTCCCAGCCTCGTTTTCTTACTGAGCTAACTCTTTAATTTGGTTCATAATACTTGATACATCTTGAATGGATTGAAATAATTCACTGTTTTTTAGCGCTTCTGGATTTAAGCTGCCATTTTCTATATTTGCTTCATACGCTTTAATTCCACTAATAATTTTTTCATTTTGTTGAACAAGCTGATCGTGCACATCAGAAGCGATGTCAGGAGCTTTTGTTTTATTAAATTCTTCAGCTTTCCCTTTCATTTCCTGCAGCTTTTGCTCTAGCTTTTTCATTGCCTCGTTGTCATTCATAGCTTTTTCCGCGAGGGGTGGTATTTCTTCAGCAAACTTTTGTGCTTCACTCACGTAATCTTTCGCATCGTTTGCATAGTTCAAGGTACTGCTTGTATCTTCAAGAAAAGAACAGCCGCCGACCATCAGAAGGACAGCAGTTGATATGACTAGCATCCACTTTTTCACTTAGCACTCAACCTTTCTTATTTTCTTTTATCTTCTTTTCGATTTTCGTTTCTTTAACTCTTTCATAATAATGGGTACAGCTTTTTTTATTCCTTTTTTTACAGCGGGGCTTTTTAACAGTCTCGATAGTTTTGACATATTTAAGCTCCTCTCTCATTTTGAAATAACAAAAAACACCTTTACCACATATGGTAAAGGTGTTTATATCCAGACCTTTACCAATGGTAACATTGGCAAAGGTCTCGCTAACAATTTGCATTGTCAATAAAGCCGGAGATAACAATCTCGAAATGACGACTTTACTGCAAGAGCTACTCCCCTTTGAGCAAAACAGCGTTTTTTGTTAACACAATCATACCGTACGTTCCTCGGCATCGTCAACTTTTATGGAATTAATACACATCTTTTTTCGTAAACACAAGAAACGAGACGAGCAGCCCAGCAAGTCCCCAAATGGTTAAAACAAGCAAGGAAAACCCTAACGTCATTCCTTCAGTGGGAGGAGCCGTACCTTGCAGGTAAGAAGTTAAATTTAAATTGACCATAAACAAGTATTTAGCTGAGTGCCACGAAGAAACCATGCTGCTTAAAATCGTACCTGCAATTAAACAAGCAAGCATCACACCCATACCCGCAGCTGTACTTTTAATTAAAACAGACAGCATAAAAGCAAGCGTTCCAACAACAAGTGACACAAACCAAGCAAGACCAAACTCCATTAAAATATATTTCCACTGCGAAATTAAATGGACGTCCGCTGTATTCAAGTCATTTCCCTGCACGCTAAACCCTGTAAGAATGGGCGCTGTCCAGCCTTTAAATCCAAATACAGTGCCGGAAATAAGATACGACAAAACGCCAAACATTAAAATTAAAAACGAGACGGACATGACGAGCGTGATATATTTGCTAAGCAGGATTTTCCACCGTTTTACAGGCCTCGTTAACAGTACTTTGATGGATCCCAAACTGTACTCCGAAGACACTAAATCAGCGGCAATAATCATAATCATCAGCGGCAGCAAAAGCTGAATAGCGTTTTCAATGAACCCTCGCACAAACGTTGGTGCTCCCGGTTCTGAAGGATTGATATTGTTATCTAAGTAATACTGCTGCTGCGCCACGCGAATTTCAAGCTGCTTACGCCAATCATCTGAAATTTGGCTTCCGCTCAGCCGATTTTGCGTATCGATAATTTCTTGTTGCAGCGTATTGCGCCAATCAGTCGTTCCTAGCTTTTCTTGAAGGCGCTGTGTTTCGCGAAGCTGAGCATAGGTAAACATTGAAATTAAGACGGCCATAATGAGCGTAACGATTAACAGGCGCTTTTTTCGAACGAGCTTAATCATTTCATTTTGAACCAAACTAATCAATCGATTCGCCTCCTGTCATTTCGATAAATAAATCTTCAAGAGTTGGAAGCTTTCGATTCATTTCTTTTACCGTTACTCCTGCTTGAATGAGCTGTTTGTTCCATTCTCCGACTTCAGCTTCTTCATAAAACGTCGTGACGTATGCTCCCTGCACTTGCACAAAGTCCGTCACCTGTTTTAAGACGTCTATTCCCGCAGACTGTGGATCTAATTTCCACAGTAAGCGCTCTTGCTGAGTTAACAGTGTCTTCACCGATTCTGTGTGAATAACTTCTCCTTTTGCAATAATTGCTACTCGGTCACACATTAGCTGAATCTCACTCAGCAAATGACTCGATACTAAGACGCTTAGACCTTCACTTTCTGCTAAAAAGCGAATGAATTTACGCATATCCCGAATACCAGATGGGTCGAGTCCGTTCGTTGGCTCATCTAAAATGAGCACTTTTGGTTTTCCGAGAAGCGCTTGCGCGATTCCTAAACGCTGCCTCATCCCTAACGAATACGTGCGAACTAAGTCGTGGATACGCTCTTGTAAGCCGACTAATTCCACAACTTCATGAATACGTTCTTCCGTCATAGAAGGAATCATACGTGAAAAATGCTGCAGATTTTCCCAGCCGCTTAAGTATGGATACAGCTCAGGATTTTCAACAATACAGCCGATATGCTCCATCGCTTTTGTAAACTGCTTCGATACACTGTATCCACAGATAGAAATCGAACCAGACGTCGGACGAATCAAGCCGACAAGCATTCGAATGGTTGTGGTTTTACCGGCTCCATTTGGTCCTAAAAAGCCGAATACTTCGCCTCTTTTTAGCTCAAAATCAATATTTTTGATAATTTCACGTTTTCCTATTACTTTTCTCAGTCCTTTTACTGAAAGTGTTACTTCACTCATATCATTCCCTCCCTTACCACGTAATAAGCGATGCTACACGTTCTGCAATAAGCTTATAGCCTTTTGCATTCGGATGAAATTTATCGGTATATAAGTAGTCGTCTACCTTTAGCTGAAACAAATCAAAAGTCGGAACAAAAACAGTTTGCTTATAATTAGCACTTAATTCACTGCTTTTATAATTCCATTCTCGTACAATAGCCGTTGTAGTTTTCGCATCTTGCAGGTTACTAAACGGATTGTATAAACCAATTAAAAAAATCGTCGCGTCTTTATTTGCCGACCGGATGTTTTTTAAAATGCTGTCTACGTTTTTTAAATAGTCATTTTCTAACTTTTGAATATTGTCTTTATTTAAGTTTTGCAGCGTTTGGCCGCCTTGAAATAAGTCATTTCCTCCAATGGTAATCAACACGGTATCTGCAGACTTAATCTGCCGCTGAATTTGCTGCTGCCTTACTTGACTTGCCAGCTGTGAAGACGTTTGACCTTTTATTCCAAAGTTACTTAAGAGGATTTTCTTCTTCGTTTTTTCTTCAAGATTATCCTTTAAATACCCCACGTATCCTTTTCCCGCTGCATCTCCTGTTCCTCTTGTCAGTGAATCTCCTAAAGCGACAATCGTATAATCTTTTGTGCTTTTGTTACTGCTGCTTGTTTCCTGCTTCGGCTTTGGTGTGGCCTTTACACTGGCTTTTGAGGCGCTAACATAATCATAAATAGACATTCCAAGCCCTGCTGCAAACAGCAGACACGAAATAATTGAAATAAAGGATACAATCCATACCCATTTTCCTTTCGCTTTCACTGGCTGCACTCCTTTTCGCCTTTTTAGTTATCTTTTTTTAGAGCTTCAACTGTTTTCACTAAAGCGGACCAGTCCAAATGACCCCAGCCATTTTCGATTCCTTGTTCATAATGACCTTTCACAAGCTCTCCTAACGGAAGCGGAGCGGAGACTTTTTTTGCTGCATCAATAGCCAGGTTTACATCTTTTAGCCCAAGCTCCAGCTTAAATCCGGCTGGATCAAAGTCTCTTTTGGCAATTAGATTGCCGTAGTTTTTATACACAGGAGATGCAAATAAGCTATTAACCACTTCAAGAAACTGCTCGGCTTGCATGCCATACTGCTCTACCATTACCACTGCTTCAGAAACAGCTTCTAGCATTGATACTAATAAAAAGTTATTGCCAAGCTTAGCTACATTTGATAAGTAAGGCTCGTCTCCTACAGTAAAAATAGTTTGACCAATCGCTTCAAATATTGGCCAAACGTGCTCTCTTGCCTCTTTATTACCTGCCACTATTACTTTGAGAGCAGCAGCTGCTGCTGCGTCCGGGCGACCTAAAACAGTTGCTGCGACAAAATGCTGTCCTGATGCAGCATGTGCGCTTGTTAATTTTTCTGAAAGATCTACGCTAATGGTACTCACAGAGACGTGAATACCTCCTTCTTGGAGGCCTGCAAGTATACCATCTTGTGATAGCGTTACTTCTTCTAAAGCCTCATCATTTGAAAGAATTGTAAAGACAAGATTCGATTCTTGTGCTGTTTGAGCAGGTGTCTCTACAACCTTTGCTCCTTTTTTCACAAGACTCTCCGCCTTCGAAGCAGTCCGATTATAAATGACAAGTTCATGACCCGCTTTTATCATATTTTCCGCCATTGGCAATCCCATATTCCCTAAACCAATTAAACCTACTTTCATCTTTACCACTCCATTTCAGCACTCAGTATGTATGTTTATACTTGTTCTCCATCTTTAGAAAAAGCATATTTTCATTATTATATAACTACAGTAAAAGCGAATACAAAGAATAGCCTTTCTAAAATGTTCAAAATATGACATTTTTTAGACACATCTTGTGAAAGATCTGTAAAAAAATGCGAATAGTTTTTAAATAAAGCGCTTGCAAACATAGGAAATTTCTGCTAAGATGTAAGAGAATTATTTTTGTTCGGTGGGGATGTATGAGTATTGTCACTTTTCGTCTTTAGATTTGAGCAAGAATAGTACCACAATGTGCGAGTCCGCACAAGGAGGCAACAATTATGGAACAAGGTAAAGTAAAATGGTTTAACGCAGAAAAAGGTTTTGGATTCATCGAGCGCGAAGGCGGAGACGACGTATTCGTACACTTCTCAGCAATCCAAAGCGAAGGCTTCAAGTCTTTAGACGAAGGTCAAGCTGTAACATTTGACGTAGAACAAGGTCAACGCGGACCTCAAGCTGCTAACGTTCAAAAAGCATAAGAAACATCACATATCAAAAACAGATCCTTTGAAGGATCTGTTTTTTTGTGTACAAACATAAAAAAGCCCTGTTTTTTAACAGGGCCAGTCAGTACAAATACAGAAGTAAAGTTAATGGTACTCTTAGTATAGCACAAGATCTCAACAATCTATACGAAATAATAAAATAAAACCTTCACCCGGCACATTTATCTATGCTTAGAGCTATTCAAGGCTCTCTAGGGCGCTCGCGAAACGTTTAATTCCTTCTCGAATGACCTCTTGTTCGCATCTACCAAACGTAAAGCGAATAGCTCCGCTTTGAGAACTCAGCACACTTCCTGGAACAAAAGCCACTCCTTTTTTTAGTGATTCTTCCAATAGACGATAATCATCAACCCGCTGATTCACTTTGCACCATAAGTGAATCCCACCTTGAGGCGAATCAAAAGATACTTTTGACCCGAGCAGTTCGTTCAAATTCGACGACAGGGCATACTCCTGTTTTTTAAGCTCTTGTCTGAGCTTTTCGATATGAGAAGAAAATGTAGAGGAGTTTAAGAATTGATAAGCAATCCACTGCGGAAAGATGCTGTGACCAAAGTCAATTTGCTGCTTAGCATCTGCTAGGCGCTGAATCACTTGCTCCGGTCCCACAATCCATCCGATTCGAAGGCCAGATGCAACAATTTTAGAAAGCGAGCTGATATAGAGAACATTCCCGTTTTCGTCCATCGATTTCAGCGTTTGATGCACATTGCCGTCAAATGCCGTGAGTGAATAAGGATCATCTTCAATAAGCGGAATGCCGTATTCTGAAGAAAGCTCTAAAAAACGCTTTCGGCGCGCTTCTGATAATACAATACCGGTCGGATTTTGATAGTACGGGTTTAAAAAAATCATTCGAATGCGATGCTTTTTATGTAATTCTACTAAGTCGTCCGGGTTGGCTCCATTTTTATCTACAGGTAGTAAAAAGGTTCGTAAACCCGCTGATTGAAACAGCGGCAGCGAATAGCTATAGGATGGGTCTTCAATCGCTACTGCATCCCCTGGCTTTAACAGACACTGCACAATCAAATGAAGCGCTTGCTGTGCACCTGATGTAATTAAAATGGAATTAGAATCCGTGGAGATTTTCCGGTACTCATGAACGTGAGCAGCAATAGCATCGCGCAAACGTTCATTGCCGTGAGGGTGATCATAGCCTAAATGCTCATTAAACGGCGTGCCCGCTAATATTTGCTGAAAATCTTCGCTTGGAAATAGACTAGGAGCTAACTCTCCGCTGGCTAAGTTTACAAAATCTCTTCGCAAGGCTTCGCTTCTGATTCGCTGTACGAGCGGTAAATTAGGCAAAAATGAACCGTCTTCTACATATCTTCCCCAGTTTGGAATACGTTTACGGGAAATTCCCCAAATGCTCGAACTAACTCGCGTGCCGCTTCCTTTTTTACGTTCGACGATTCCAAGTGCCTGCAGCTCTTCATAAGCAGCTACCACCGTGCTTCTGTTCACGTTTAGCTCAGCGGCAAGCGTTCGTTCTGATGGCAGCATAGAATCCGGTGGAAAAGCTCCCGATGAAATACAGCTTTCAATATATTCTGCAATTTGTTTATAAATCGCTTTTTTGCTAGCGCGATCTGGTCTCCAGTTCATGCGGCGTCAGTCCTTACATTTAAACTTTCTTATTATTAGTTTATCCTTTATCTCTTTTATCTTAAAGCAGTTTTATGAAAAAAGACCATCCAATCCGGTGTTTTTTTGCTCATCCACTTCACAAAAAAATTATGATATCAACTATTTTTCATTTGTAAATATTTAAGTTTACATAATAATTTTATAGTTAATCAAGCTGAATAAACTATAATCCATAAAAAGAGATTGAGACATATCTACAGCAATCTAATCGAAAGACGAACAAATGGGATACGTGAGCTCGTATGAGTTGCTTGGTACACCATTGTTGATTTCCGTGCAAGAAGTGGCTTTCCACGGGCAGCCGCTGAGCCCGCAGGAGTCTTCGCCTTACCCTCCAATCAACAGCTAGAAGTAACTACATTCACCATACCAATAAAAAAATCCGAACGAAAGTTGATTCTCCATTAAGAATCTCGATTCATCGTTCGGATCTTTCTTCAACTAAAATACTTTTGTCGCAGCCTCTTTTTTATAGAGGCGGTAAATCTAACTTGCCTTCTTGAAATAATTCTTTCACCATGTGCTTGGCATACCCTGTTGCTTGCCCTAGCGTAATTTTTGCTGGCATAGGCGCTTCATTTGCGTCAACAATTATATCAATAATACACGGCTTGTTCTGTCTAACAGCACTTTCAAAAGCCGGCAGCAGCTCTTCTTCCTTTTCCACTCGGTAGCCAACGCCTCCGCAAATATCTGCATACCTAGCAAAATTCGGATTTGTTAAATCTGTTCCAAATTCAGCATTTCCCATTACTTCTTGTTCAAATTTAATCATGCCGATTTTATGGTTGTTAAATAGCACCACAACTAGCGGAAGATTGTATTTAACAGCTGTAATAAAGTCTGCCATTGTCATCGCAAAGCCACCGTCTCCACATACCGCAAACACCTGCTTTTGGGGATAAGCAATTTTTCCAGCAATTGCGCCCGGCAGCCCGCATCCGAGAGTCGCTAGCCAGCTTGAAATTACGAACTGCTGATTTGTCATACGAAAATGACGGGCCATCCACACGGTAACGTTTCCTACATCTACAGACAACACCGCGTTATCAGCAGCTACGTGCTGAAGCGCTCGAATCACTCGCTGAGGTTTGATAGGTACACTTTCTTTTGCTTCTTGTGTATCAAGCTGATTCCACCACTTTTTCATACGTTCTTGACTTTGTTCTAAAAACTGGCGATGCTCTGAGCGGCCAACGTTTTCTAAGAACCACTGAATCGTTGTTTTCGCATCTCCGGCAAGTCCTGCATCTACAGGATATCGTTTACCAATTTGTGCAGGGTCAATATCAATATGAATGGTTTTTGCATGGTCTGGCAAAAAGCCTGTAAACGGATAGGACGTTCCAATCATAATGAGCGTATCCGCTTCTTGCATCGCTTCATACGCTGGCTTTGTTCCGATCAATCCAAGTCCTCCAAGACAATATGGATGTTCATCCGGTATTGCGCCTTTCCCAGGAAGCGTAAGGACAATCGGTGCTGCGATTTTTTCTGCAAACGCAAGAAGCTCTTCTCTCATTTCATGTGTGCCTCGACCTGCTAAAATAACCGGACTTTCTGCTTTACCAATCAGCTCTTTTGCTTTTTCAAGATCTTCTCTGTGCGGAAAAATGTCTTGTTTGACGATTATGCTTGATGTTTTTCGTGCTTCTGATCCGACTTCGAAACGAGGGATATCGTCAGGAATGGTTAACACAGCCACGCCTTTTTTAGCATAAGCTGTTCGAATTGCTTGATTAACAACAGTAGGAAGCTGTTCGGCGGACATGATTCGCTGGTTATATACAGCAACGTCATCAAACATTCGCTCTAAATTAATTTCTTGAAACGCATCGCTTCCGATGAGATCGGACTCCACTTGCCCCGTAAGTGCCAAAACGGGCGCTTTGTCTAATTTAGCATCATACAAACCGTTCAGTAAGTGAATCGCTCCCGGCCCGGCAATAGCCGTGCATACACCGATTTTACCGGTTAGCTTTGCATACGCAGCCGCTGCGAGAGCTCCTGCTTCCTCATGCCTCACTTGAATAAATTTAATTTTGTCTTGAACTTTACGAAGCGGCTCAATAATCGAATTAATAGAATCACCCGGCATACCGTAAATATGATCAACGCCCCATTCAATTAGCAGTTCAATCAGCTTTTCCCCTGCTTTTTGTTTAAACATATGACTACCCCTTTCTTCTTATATATAGAGATAGTGTGACCTGATACGCTCTTTCTTACTTATTTTCACTCATATAATTTTTGTTTTCTTTCGTTAAATGAAAGAACCATCTTCCTTAAATTTTCTTCATTCCTTGCAATTATCATTTTCTTTTGCTATTCTATAAGAAGAATTATTTTTGTTCGGCAACAATCGATAGGTGAATACTTTCGTCTTAAAGATTTTGATCATGAGCAAGGATAGTAATACAATGTGTGCATAGCACACGAGGAGGCAACATTCATGGAAAAAGGTACAGTAAAATGGTTTAACGCAGAAAAAGGTTTCGGATTTATCGAGCGCGAAAACGGCGACGATGTATTCGTACATTTCTCAGCAATCCAAAGCGAAGGATTCAAATCTTTAGACGAAGGTCAAGCTGTAACATTCGACGTTGAAGAAGGTCAACGCGGACCTCAAGCTGCTAACGTTGTAAAAGCATAAGTAAAGTAGAAAAAGACTCTGATTTCAGAGTCTTTTTTTATGTAGAACTACTCTTTTTAGCACGCAGTTTGTATACGCTATTATAAATAATAAACTAAAAAAGTCTCTTCATCCCGAAGAGACCTTTTGTAGAAGAACTAGTAGAAGAAATAAAGTGTGGATGCTGCATTGTCATCATTTTTTAATAATTAGCACCAGCCGCCGCCGAAGCAAGAAGCGCCGATGATGATTAATAAGATGAAAAGTACAATGATTAAAGCGAAACCGCCGCCGCAGCCACCGCCGCTATAACCACAACCGTAACCGTAACCTCCGTAGTATCCCATGTGTTTCACCTCCATTTGCTATACTTTAAGATATGTGAATTTAGTCAAATTGCTCCTAATAATTCCATAGAACTTTTGAAAATGTTGGTCATACACTAAAATACTGAGTCTTTTTATACGAGTCTCCCAAAGATAAAACAACTGATTTTATGGGCATTTACTCCTCTTTTATATATCTTTTAAAAATGTAATCGCTCCCTTTTTCATGAATGTACATCTCAATGAATACCTTTAGTTATGTACACTCACACAGGGAGGGATTCAATATGTTAACACTCGAAATTTCAAAACAAATCGTAAAAAACGTCTACCCTATCGTCTTATCAAATCGCAGCAAAATCTTTCAAGAAGAAGTGAGCGTGGCCGCTTTGCAAGACTACTTTGGGCTTGATCATGCCTTTAGCGTGTATGCAGCCGCTACCATTATTTATCAATTAGAAGCGGATGGGTATGTATCTAAGCCTCTGAAACGCAATGAATACAAGCGAATTCTAATTAAATAAAAACAAGCATCCCCGCAAGGATGCTTGTCTTATTTATAGCTATACCTGTCGAATAACTGCTCGACTCTTTTGTGATAGTCCGCAAGGTAATCAGAGAGCTCCGTTTTACTCAAATTATTGGCCTGCTCTTCAAATAGTGACAGCAGCGAAATTTTTATCATTTCCATTTCCGTTTCCGAACGATTTTCATTTCGCAAATCTTTTCTTAAATTCCACAGACTTTGCTCCATTTCATGCTTTAGTTGTTCCAGTGATTGTGGTTCTTCAGATGCGGTACGAATGTCTTTTTTAAATCCACTCATCTTATCACTCCTCGCATTTGCACCTGCCATATAGTATTTAATGTATACTATATCATAAATAACTATACAAGGTTTAAGCGAGCCTTTTAAGCAAGCTGTCACAAAATAAAAAACATCTCTTTGGATGTCTTTACGTTACCTTTTATCTTACTTCGTCTTCTTCACCTTTTACATATTTAAAAAACGAATCAATCATTTCATTTAAAAAATCATTACGATCTTCAAAGTTCATAATTTCTAAAAACTCTACAATATCCTTATCCAAGCTAATAGAAGCGGGAACATAAGCAGCCGCTTCCCTTCTTTGCGGGAATGGAATCACATTATCTTTCTTCTTCATAAAACACCGTCCTTTTTCTGTGCTTTATTAGTGTAAGCTTTCAAGGAACGATTTGCAAGTCCCTCTGCTGTAAAATTTTATATAAACATTCTTCTGAAAAGACTGAGTACATCTTTAGCTCCCTAAGTAAGCTCATTTGACACCGGCCCTTGTTCTTGTCCTGACATTATATTAATAATTCGCCGCTGTTTTCTCTTTTCCTTTTGTCATCTTTTAGCAAATTCAAATACAAATATTTTAAAAAAGGTTTTTATTTCCTTCGTATAGGTTAAAGAAAGGAAACAACATTTTTATATGGAGGGGTTACAAATGATTGCATTAACTGGAAAAGTTGCACTTGTGACAGGAGCAGCCTCTGGAATTGGACGTGCTTCAGCCATTACATTAGCTGAGCAAGGAGCGCGCGTTGCTCTTTTAGATTTAGAGGAAGAAAAATTACAAGAAGTAAAAGAGAAAATTATGGCAAACGGCGGAGAGTGTATAGCCATTAAAACAGATGTATCTGACTCTGAAAATATAAAAGAAAGTATTGAAACGATTGGCAGCTTATGGAGTCAATTACATATTGTTTCTATTAATGCGGGCATCAACGGTACGTTCTCTTCTATTGAAGAATTATCACCAGAAGATTGGACGAAAACGATTGATACAAATTTAACGAGTACTTTTTTAACCGTAAAGCATTCTATTCCTTATTTGAAAGCCCAAGGAGGAAGCATTATTATTACGAGCTCGATTAACGGCAACCGTACATTTTCAAATATTGGTATGAGTGCATACAGTTCCTCAAAAGCTGGCCAAATGGCTTTCGGCAAAATGGCAGCCCTCGAACTTTCAACATACGGGATACGGGTAAACGTCATTTGTCCAGGAGCAGTTGATACAAATATTGAAAGCAATACGTTCCGCCAAGAAGACAAATTAAAAGAAGTCGCGATTCCAATTGAATATCCAAACGGCAATCAGCCGCTTGCTAAACGCTCGGCTAAGCCGGAGGAAGTAGCAGATTTAATCTTCTTTTTAGCTTCTGACGCGTCCAAACATATTACCGGAAGTGAAATGTTTATTGACGGCGGAGAATCGCTACTGTAACGTACAAGCCCCTGCATTACCTGTCAGGGGCTTGTTTTTTTGCTTTTATGAACAACATCTACTCTACCTGAAGCAGATATAATACTGCCTGTAATCATATCTGAGTTTTCATCACAAAGAAACTCAATAATACGCGCAATGTCTTCTTCTGTCCCTTATCGCCCGACAGGAGTTGCTTTGTCTTCTAGTAATCTTGCTTTTATGATATCACTTTCTTTCATGTCTCCTACAATATCTCCAGGACAGATCATATTGGCTTTAATCCCGTACTGGACTGCTTTTAGAGCAAGCGATTTGGTCAAAGAAGCTAGCCCGGACTTAGCGGCACTAAAAGCCGCGCGGTACATCCAACCGGAGGTATACTCTACATCTTGAAAACTGTATGTAATAATTCTTCCAAACTGCTGATTTTTCATAATAGGAACAACAGCTTTTATAAAATGAAAAACAGAGCTCAAATTCCCTTCCACTATTTCATACCATTCACTGTCTGTATACTCTATTAATTTCTTTCGTTCGAATACATAAGGACCTGCATTATTAATTAAAACATCAATACGTCCAAACCGCTCCATGGCCTGCGCAACGACATGTTCAATATCTGGTTTATTTGTTATATCTCCTTCTACAAACTGTACGTTATCTTTATACTGATGCCATTCTTCCTGTAGTTCTCGCACTTTATTTTTATCACTGCGAAAATGGACGGTAACGGAATACTGCTTTTAAAAAAACTGTTCTGTTACCTTCTTGCCAATCCCTTTATGACCTGCTTTAATCAATGCATGCTTCATCTATCTTCACCTCTTTCACTCTGCTCGTCTACTATATATATTAGACAGCTTCTTGATTTTCCTTTACTAACGTAAAAAAGCCCTTGACTAAAGGGCCTTTCTTTTACGGTCTTAACAAGATCTTCCCTGTGCTTTTTCGGCTTTCAAGCAGCTCATGTGCTTTCGCTCCGTCTTTTAAGTCAAACACTACGGGATTGATTAGCACAAGCTGACCTTTGCTGATCCACTCAAACAGCTGCTGTGAGCGTACCTTACGTTCTTCATAAGATACAAGCACGTTCCACAAATCTCCGCCTGTGAGCGTTTTAGAGGTATCCATCAGCATACGCGGGTCCACTGGGGCCGGATCGCCTCCTGCCATCCCGTAAAACACCACTGTTCCGCCTGTTTTTACAGCTTCAAAGCTTTTTTCTAGTGTAACACCTACAGATTCGTACGCCACATCTGCGCCTTGCCTCGTTACTTCTTTTACTTGTTCTACCCAATTATCTTCATATAAAAAGACATAGTCAGCTCCTGCTTGAGCCGCTGCTTTTGCTTTTTCAGACGATGACGTTAAACCAATGACTTGTCCCCCTAAAAGCTTGGCAATTTGAACTAAAAGCTGTCCTACACCTCCGGCTGCTGCGTGAACAAGTACATAATCGCCGGGCTGAATGCTGTAGCTGTCTTGTGTTAAATAGTGAGCGGTTAACCCTTGCAAAAGTACAGAAGCCGCTGCATCAAACGAAATATTGTCGGGTACAGCAATTATTTTATCCTGCGGCACGGCAACAAGCTCTGCATTTGCAAAAGGGACGTCAGCAAATGCAATACGGTCTCCTACGTTAACGTGGCTTACTTCTGCTCCTACTTCTTCTACTACACCTGCTCCTTCATATCCTAAAATATACGGAGGTGTACCTGTTAAGTGATAGTTCCCTTTTCTTCGATATACATCAGCAAAATTAAGTCCAATTGCTTTTGTTCTTACTAATACGTCTGTTGGTCCAATAGAGGGATTGGGTATATCTTGATAATGAAGAACGTCAGGTCCTCCAAACCTTTCAAATACTAATGCTTTCATATGTAAATTACCTCGTTTTCTTTATGTATTCCCTTTGATCGTAATTCAATGAGATGGCAAACACAAGTTTCTTACTCAGCAAAAAAACGCCTTGTCTCTTATATGAGACAAAGCGTTTTTTTAATTTGGTTGCGCTACGATTTCTCGCATCGTTCCATTTTTTTGATAAGACGTATGAAAAGAAAAGGCTTTTTCAAGAACGTGCGGTGTTTGTCCGCCTCGCGTAAGCGCTTCTTCATAATACGCCATAAGCTGATCGCGGTACATTGGATGGCTACAATTTTCAATGATGCGTTTTGCTCGTTCTCTTGGAGCTAGTCCCCTTAAGTCCGCATATCCTTGCTCTGTTACAATCACATCCACATCATGTTCCGTATGATCAACATGTGAAACAAAAGGCACCACGCTTGAAATATCACCGTTTTTAGCAATGGATTTTGTTACAAAAATACCGAGACGCGCGTTTCGGGCAAAATCCCCTGATCCTCCGATTCCGTTCATCATTTTTGTTCCCATTACATGCGTTGAATTAACGTTTCCGTAAATGTCTAGTTCTAGCGCGGTATTAATGGAAATCAGCCCTAAGCGACGAATAATCTCGGGATGGTTTGAAATTTCCTGCGGACGAAGAATGAGTTTATCTCGATATGTTTTAAAATTCGAAAAAACTTGTTCCATTTTATCCGCTGAAAGCGTAATCGAGCAGCAAGAGGCAAACGTGACTTTTCCTGCGTCAAATAAATCAAACACAGCGTCTTGCAATACTTCTGAATATACTTCTAAATCATGAAACTCTGAATCTAACAAACCGTGGAAAACGGCATTCGCCACAGACCCAATTCCAGATTGTAAAGGAGCAAGCGATTCAGTTAATCGCCCTTCTTTAATTTCTTCACGTAAAAATGAAATCAAATTTTGAGCCATCACAACCGTTTCTTCGTCAGGTGCTACAATCGTAGACGGTGAATCTAGCTGATTTGTAAATACAATACCCTTTACTTTATCTAAATCAATTGGTATGCCTAACGAACCAATCCGGTCATCAGATTTTTTCAAAGGAATTGCATCTCGCTGTCCTTGAACGCCCGGATCATACAGGTCGTGAATACCTTCTAACAGCTCTGGCTGCGCTGTGTTAATTTCAATAATAATAGATTTTGCATGCTCGGCAAACACCATCGAATTGCCAATTGACGTTGTTGGAATCATCATTCCGTCATCCGTGATAGAAACCGCTTCCAAAATAGCGAAATCTATTGAATCTAGCACCCCTGAACGCACCCATTCAGAAGTATGCGATAAATGCTGGTCAATAAACTGAAATTCACCTTCATTAATTTTTTTACGCATGGTCGGATCAGCTTGAAACGGCAGGCGTTTGTTTAACATGCCTTTTTCCGCAAATAGCTTATCCACATCTGATCCAAGTGAGGCGCCAGTATATACACTGACTTTTATTGATTCAGTTTCCGCTCGTTTGGCTAGCGCAAACGGTACAGCCTTGACATCCCCTGCACGCGTAAAGCCGCTTAGACCAAGCGTCATTCCATCTTGAATCCAAGATGCTGCTTCTTCCGCAGAGACAACACGATTTTGTAATGCTTTATGCTTAATTCGATTGCAAGCGTTTTTCATCCTGTTCACTCCTTGTTTTTTCTCTTTTTACCATTTTACTGTAAAGCAAGCGTCCACAAGAGTTTTTGGAATGAAATGGACAAAAATAGCGATAAAACAGCATATTTGATGATAATTAAGCAAAAAGACGATTAAAAGCCAAGCAGCTTTCGAAAATAGCTGGCGTACGACTGACTGACCGGAATTTTTTCTCCATTGTTCATTACCAATAAGAAAGTTGAATGTGTATCAGGATAAATTTCTTGGATTTGCGTCACATTGACGATAAAAGAACGATGACAGCGCACAAACTCTTCTTTTGGAAGTACATAATCAAATTCATTTAACGTGTATTTATGAGTGCCAGTATACTTCTGTGCGTACACATATGTTTTTCGGTCATGCGCTTCCACGTAAATGATTTTCGAGAAAGAAACCGGTACCCACCCCTCGTTTACCTTTAACGTCACAACTGACTTTCCGCTCGTTAGCGCAGGAAAAATTGCCGTCACGCAGCCTTGAACCTCTCCTTCATCTAAGAAAGGAACGGCCATACCGTAGTAAGGCGTGCCAAATACGTCTCGATGAATAAATTCCGATACTTTTTGCTTTCGTTCTAATGCTTTATATGTAATGGTTCCTTTTTTAATTTGATCTCCAGGGCTAATTTTTAAATTAATTCGTTTACTTGCCTTGTAATACACGTACATTTCTAGATCTGAAACGGCAATCGACGCTTCATCGGAGAACAATTCACTGATGACGTCTAATAACGCTGATGCTTTAAATGGTTTCATGCTTTCACCTTCTTTTCTCTAGTCGAACACGTTGCTTCTTTATTGTAGCGTAAAAGCATACGCTATTGGGAAAGAAGCATGGAATTTACCCTTTCAACTGCATAAAATTTCTATTTTTTCACAAGATAAAACAAGGAAATGAAGGAAGGGTGAAATGTATGGGCTATGCTGAATCGACGTTTCGAATCGCCTGTTCATTTTTTGTGCTGCTTCTTTTAACGCGGCTCATGGGAAAAACAGAAATCAGCCAGTTAAATGTGTTTACATTTATTACGGCAATTACGATTGGTAATATTGCTTCTTCCCTTTCCACTGATAAGCGAGTGGAGATTGATAAAGGGATTTATTCACTGCTAGGATGGACATTTTTAACAATCGCTATGGGCTATATTGGAATGAAATCCAAAAAAGCACGGCATCTTATTACCGGTGAGCCTAAAATTGTGATTAAGCAAGGAAAAGTGATGGAGAAGGCGTTAAAACAAGTACGGCTAGACATTGAATCTCTTTTGGGCATGCTGAGGCAGCAAAACGTATTTTCCATAAAAGATGTAGAATACGCCATATTAGAAATCAACGGAAACCTTTCCGTCATGCAAAAACAAGATAAAAAGCCAAACTCATGGTCAAAAACGCTTTTATTTCCCACTTCAACCGGCGTTATTTACGATGGGAAAGCGAATGAAGATGCTTTGAAGGACCTGCACGTAGATCATAACTGGCTGCATAAACAGTTAGAAAAAGCAGGAGTCAAATCAATTGATGAAGTCTTTTACGCTGAAGTTCAGTCGGACGGATCGCTTTATATTGACTATAAAAAGGACAAATTTAAGCCGCAAAAAAAATCCGTACCATAAGGCACGGATTTTTTATTAGCTTGCTTTTTTCACACGGTTTGTAATGGTATCTTCTTTTGGTGATGTTTTGCGAATAAAGAAGGCTAAAACAAACGCGATCACACTTAAAATGGTTGCAATCATAAACGCATCGTTAATGCCCATTGCTGTACCTTGATTCACGGCTTCAGCCATACTGCCTTTATCTGTCGGCAAAATTTGCTGATTTTTTACGATGTATTTCACGTGTTTTTCACCTTGATTCATCATAATGGAAACAAAGAACGCCATTCCTACAGCTCCGGCAACCATTCGAAGCGTATTAACCATCGCCGTACCGTATTTATTTAAGCTAAGTGCAAGCTCATTTAATCCTGCTGTAAAGATCGGCATCATGAGCAGTGACATACCAAACATACGAACAGTATAGACAATCATTACGTACATAAATGTCGTCGTGGTTTCAAGTTTTGTTAATTCATATGTTGTTACAACGGTAATAGCTAAACCAATAACAGCAAGCCATCTTGCGCCAAACTTATCAAACAGCCGTCCTGTTATCGGAGACATAATCCCCATTACAATTCCCCCTGGCAATAACAGCAAGCCTGAAAGAAACGGAGAGAATCCGCGTACGTTTTGCATATAAATTGGCATTAAAATCATACCTGAAAACATTGCCATCGTCACAATAACGTTAATGATTGTTGTTAAAGTGAACATGCGGTAACGGAAAATACGGAATTCAAGAAGCGGCTGGTCAATTTTTAACTGACGGAAAATAAAGAACACAATTGAAATACCGCCTACAATGAACATGGCTAATACTTCAGTGCTGGTCCAGCCCTTTGTACCGCCCGTAGCGAACGCATACAATAAGCCGCCAAACCCAATTGTTGATAAAATAACGCCAAGCACGTCCAACTTCGGTCGGCTTGTTTCTGTAACGTTTTTCACTAAGATAATCGCCGCAATCACGTTGATAAGTGCAATCGGAAACATCATAAAAAATAAAACGCGCCATGAGTAGTGCTCAACTATTAAGCCAGAAAGCGTCGGACCTACTGCCGGTGCGAAGTTCATTGCTACACCGAAAATCCCCATCGCAAAACCCCGACGGTCAGGCGGGAACAATGTAAAAATAACGTTTGTAATTAAAGGAAATAAAATTCCTGCTCCTGCTGCTTGCACGACGCGCCCCACTAAAATAACGGAAAATGTTGGTGCGATACCGCAAAGCAGTGTTCCTACTGTAAATAGACCCATTGCTGTAATATACAGCTGCCTTGTAGTAAATCGATTCATTAAGAATGCTGTAATTGGAATAACAATTCCGTTTACTAACATAAAGATGGTTGTTAACCAGTTGCCCGTAGCGGCCGTCACATGAAAGTGATCCATCATTTGCGGAAGCGCAATGTTAATCAGCGTTTGATTTAAAAAAGCAACGAGTGCTCCCATTATCATTACGCTAAAAATAGACCGAATTCGGACTTGATCGGACTGCTGTGTTTGTGTATTCATTTTAACAAGACCTTTCCCTTTTTAAATTATCTGTATGTAAATCTTCAGATGTCAAACAGGTTGAGAATATATTTTATGCGTTCATTCTATTAATTTATGTCACGAATATTTAATGAACTTAATTATATACCGGATAAATATATCTGTTTCCGAAATATTTGTCAACAAATATGATCATATTCGTAAAACTTTTCCATCAGTATATATACAGTAGTATGTCCTTTAATGAAGAAAAAAATGAGAGCCTTTCAACGAAGGCTCTCATTTCCTTAAAGAATACTTATTTTAAGATTTGAACTTTTACTGTTTTTCTTCCCCATTTTAACGCTTCTTTTTGAGAAGGAAGAAGAACGTCAATTTTATTTCCTTTAATTGCGCCGCCTGTATCAGCTGCGATTGCCGTGCCGTAACCTTCTACGTACACTTTTGAGCCAAGCTTAATTACTTTTGGATCTACAGAAATAACTTTTTGATTTGGATTCTTTTTCAAGTCGATTCCAATCGCTGTTTTTCCGCTGCATCCTTTGCAGTTCGCTGTGTAAGCCGTTGCTGTTACTTTAAATTCTTTCACAACGTTTGAAGACTTCGCAGGTGCTGCTTTAGCAGGCGTGCTTGATTTTACTTGAGATACTTGTAATACTTGTTTCGGATGAATACTATCTGATTTTAAGTTATTCCACTGTTTCAGCTGACTAACCGATACTTTATATGTCTTTGCAATTTTGTATAGCGAATCTCCGCTTTTTACTGTATATGTATTTGTTGCAGCTGATGCACCACTTGCCACTCCGAACAGTGACATTAGAACTAAACTGAACGTAATCATTGTTTTTTTCATGTGATTGATTTCCCCTTTATCTACCAATACATAAAAAATAACACATGAATATTACAGTTATATTTCAGTAACATGTCAATAGTTTGATAGTTTAGTTACAGTAAAAATAAATATTCTTCCTTTTAAACTAGTAAATTAATCACCTTCACACTTCAAGAACATACATATTTAGGTATATAATAGGGCTTTTACACACATTTTTACTAGATCATTTCATTTGTAACATTCCGCTGGTTCTAGAGCTTATATTTTTTCTTATTATTGATTATTTAGAACATGTTTTATTTAAATAATAAATTCTCCGTTAAAAATAAAGATATTGAGACATAACTACATCAATCCCATCTAAGGATGAACAAATTGGATAAAGGGCCTAGTATAGATCACTTGTTACACCGCGGTTGATTTCCATGCAAGATTTCGCTTTCCGTGGGAGTCTTTGTCTTGTCCTCCAATCAACCTCTAGAAGCACCTACATCTAGGAAATCTGCGTTCATCATACAAATAAAAAAATCCGAACGAAGTTGATTCTCAATCAAGAATCCAGCTCGTTCGAATCTTCCTTCAACTAAAATACTGTTGTCCCAGCCTCTTTTATCTTTAAATTATGATGGTTACACCACTTGTCAATATGGCTGCCATTGAAGCATTCTAGCTGCCTCGAATCTTTTTTCTACATTCGGCCAGTAAACTATTCTCCACCAATTATCAACATACGGATCACGTTCATTTTTATACTGTAAATAATACGCGTGCTCCCATACGTCTAATACAAGCAGCGGAATCGTATCCCACTGTGTGAGAAGCTGATGGCGCTCAGCTTGCAGAACTTCAAGCTTGCGCGAACGCGGCGACCATACTAAGATAGCCCAGCCAACACCTTCTACTTTTTTTGCCGCTTGCGAAAAGTGCATCATGAACTTTTCATAGCTGCCAAAGTCTTTTTGAAGCTGCTGCAACAGCTGACGCCTCGGCTTTCCTCCTCCTTCCGGACTCATAATTTCCCAAAAGATTGTATGAAGATAATGACCGGAGCCATGAAAAGCAGCTTCCCGTTCCCAATGTTTTATGAGGTCAAAATTATTTGTATTACGGGCTTGCTGCAGCATGAGCTCTGCTTTGTTTAATCCATCTACATAGCTTTGATGATGCTTGCTGTGATGAAGACGCATAATTTCCCGGTTAATATACGGCTCAAGAGCTGAGTAGCTATAGCCAAGCGGTGGCAGCTCGTGCTGACCCGGCGCTATCGATTCCCGCTCCCTGCCGTCATCTCCAAGCCGTTCTTTTAAAACCTTATCAATATGCCGCACCGCATTATTGATTTCTTCTAACGTATATTCGTTAACATCTTCTTCACTTAAATATTCAAGAACATCTTCTTGCGTCCGCGTTATATATGACGTTATATCTACTTCTGTAATGGCTTCTTCAAATACAGGGTCACATACTTGTTCTAGCCAGGTCTGAACTTCCATCAAGTATCTTTTTCTCTCATCTTGATCGGCCATACTTCCCCTCCTTACACCTCATCTTCACTATCATATTCAAAAGGAAAAGCAACATAACTTCATACTTGTATCTATTGAGTTAGAAAATTCGACAGAAAAAGGCAAGAGCTTCTCACAGCGTGAACTCTTGCCTTTTTTCTTATATATTCTTTGCCATATTCACATAATCAATCGTTTCTTGCTTACTAACAGCCGCGTGTTTCAGCTTTGGATTATAATAGAGCTCCACTTTTACATTATTTATTTCACAGTCGTCAGGCATATCCTGCAAATCTTTTAAAAACGGAAGCAAGTGATTGTTCATATCATACTCGAACGCCCCGTTTTGCAAATAATACACCTTTGGTACATAGTTAATATGGCGAAAAAACTTCACTACGTTGATTCGCTCACCGTATGAGGCTATAACTTCATCTTCTGTCAGATTGGGATAAGATAAATTAAACACTTGCCGAACCGGCGTTTTCAGCCACTTGGTCAAGCAAGTCTGCGGATTGTTTACAAGCGCTTTTGCTCCTTTTACGTATCCTGCCAAAAACAGCGACATAAAACCGCCTCCTGAAGATCCGTAAAACAACACATTAGACGAATTCACCTGCAATTTTTTCATGAATTTTTCAATTAAAACGGCAATGTCTTTTAAATAAAAACGACCGCTTGTCCCTTGTCCCCACGCAAGCGATACTTTTCCTAAGTAAAGCGTAGGATCGTTATAGTAAATAATCGAATCTTCAAATTCATTCATCCACGAATGCCGCTGAAAATACGGAGGTCCTGCCGGCATTTCTTGACTCGCTCCTCCTCCTGAACCAAACACAAGCAAATGAGACGACTCTTTTTTCAGCCTCACTAAAAACTCAAACAGCACTCCATTCCACTCGACCGCGAGTAAAACAGGCTTATTAAACGGCAGCTGAAGTTCGTTCAGCTTTTCGTACGTGCTATTTATTTTTTCATATTGATCAAGCAACAGCTCTTCAACTCACTTTCCTTAAAATGATCTGTCATATTGCCTGACATTGATCATGGTTCTGTAAAAAAAGAACCTGTTACAGTGTATGAAAACCAGTGGGCAAATGATTGTACACTTCATCCAAAAGAGGCGGTTACCTACATCTTCCTGGGCTTCTGTCACGAAATAAAACTCTGCACATACGATACAGCATCATAAAAAATTCAAAAATAGGAGCTGAAGAGCCTTGTCAACGTCCTATATGGATTATAATAATCCAAATGTACAGTACTTTTCTGATGTGAATAAAAACAGACTTAATACGCGAAACGATCAAAATTACATTAACCGATTAGGCCGGGATGTGCTGAACACACTAGGAAATGTTTCGTTACTTGATATTTACTTAAGCAAAAGCCGCGTGGTCGAACCGCACTATCACCAAAATGCCGCTGAGCTTGTCTACTGTATTTCAGGGTCAGCTGTCGTTTCATTAATCAACCCGTTTAACAATGAAGTGACAAATATTCCAATTGCCCCGGGTCAAGTAGCCAATATCCCTCAAGGCTGGTGGCATTGGGAAATTGCGTCTGAAGACAATACGCATTTACTTGCCATTTTTGACGCTCCTTATCCGGAATACATTTTTGGATCAGATATTTTAAATAAGACGCCTATTGAAGTACTTGCTCATACGTACTGCTTAGATCCGGAGCAACTAAAGAAAACGCTGGCTCCGTTAAAGAATCAAACTATCGTGATTGGACCAACGGACGAATGCGTGGAAAAAGGACCTTACAAAAAGAAAAAACAAGCAGGCCCCGTTAACCACCAGACACCTCATTATACGTATCCTCCGCCTCAGGATTCTTATTACTACCCTCAAAATCCCTATCACTATCGATATTGGTAGAGACAAAAAACCCCGCTGTCAATGCAACGGGGTTTCTTAACGAATACATAACGTTATTGTTCTTCTATATACGTGCTATGAAAGGCCGCTTCAATATATGCAACTTGGAAATGATAATGTCCAATTAAATATTTCACAATGTCCACCTGGTCGATTTTGCCGGGCTTATCGACCATCGCTTCTTTTACCATTTCTTCAAATGTATCTTGATCAAACTGTTCTTCATGGACAACAATTGTCTCAGAGTATGTTTCGTCTTGTCCTTCTGAAATGCGGTAGTAATACAATTTTTTCACCTCGATTTGTCTTAAGTGTATGTATACCCTTAACTAATAATTTTAAAACATTTTTTCAGCGTTCTTTTTCCGCTGTACGATATGCTGCGGCTTTTGCTTTGACAAGCAGCCTTGTAACCCAGTACGCCACTAGCGTTATTCCTATATCAATAAGAAAAATATAAAACAAACTCATTCCTTTTCTTGAATCAATAAATTTAAAATGATGTTCAAAAGGCGCCAGTCCAAACGAAAAAACAGCGCTCAAAAGAATTGTATACAGATAAAAACTTTTTTGATGATTTGTACAATATTGATAAAGCAGCAGAAATCCTACCGGCAAAATAGAAGCCGTAATATTTGTTGCGTTCGGAAGCAGAGGCGTTAAGAAAAACGTATGCGTTAAATAACCGCTTCGTCCAAGTGCAATATCAATATATGCCCAAAGCATATGCACTGTGTAACCGAAGAAAAACGCCTCAAAAATCCGCGTCCGGTCTACGGTAAAATACAACAACACAAGAGGAAGAACGAGCGAAGCAAGCACCACCCAAAACTGCCAGTTTCCAAAATCTGAATACTGATGCCAATACGCCGATAATAACTCCTGCAGCTTATCGCTTTGTTCATGTATGTTTCCCCAGTATTGTTTATAGCTCACTGAAGTACCCTCCTATATAGAATCTCTGCTTATGTATGTACTAATAAGCTCCATTTTATACAGAGAAACATGGAAAATGGCCATTCATTGCTTGCGATTACCTAAATAGGTTACCGGGAGTTCACGTTCAATGACTTTACTTGCTTTTCGATCAACAGCATACGCTTTTGCTGTTGGTCTTGAGCTAACTGATGAGGACAGCTCTTCATCTTTAAAATGCAGTGCGATTCCGTCATCTACAGCATAACCTGCTTTTATCTCTCCGCTTTTAATCAATTCATTGTACGAAGGTCTTCGATTGCTTTCTCCGTCGTAGTGAGGACAGTTACTCCCCGTTAAAAAGCCTAAACCGTCTATTTTAGACAGTTTATTATTCATTGAATCGGTGACTCCTTCTTCGAACTAGCAAATGAAACCTGCGCTTATTCCTGCCAAGATCATTCCTTTTTCATAAGCTGCTTTTAAAATCGTATCAAGTTCCCACTCTTTCCATAAAAGAAGCATATTCTTCTTATTACCGCCGACTACATACAAAATATCGTGCTGCAGCACATATGCTTTTAAATCCATAAAGTTTGGTGAAAACAGCGACAAATGGGAAGGTTCACATGTTAATTTATTAAACGCTTCATAAAACTTTTCTATATAATTATCCGCATCTTCGCTTACTGTAGAGATAAAACAGATTTTCGGAACATCTGTATGGGCTTGTGAAAGTATGTATTGATCCAGCAGCAAGTTATCCGGTTCCATCAAAAAGCCTCCGCCGCCCATGGCTATAATTCGTCTCATCCTAATCCGTCCTTTCAAAAAAGTAATAGATAAAATGTAAATTCATACTATTTCCGATAGATATTTTTCCGTATAATGGAAGAATGATAAAAAGGTGGTTTAAAGCTTTTGAAAATAGCACGAACCCTTATGCTAATACTAGGCATTTTTATTATCTTATTTTGTATCTTCGGCTATATCGATTATAACGGTCAAAAAATGAAGCTAGGAGCCAAACAAGAAAAAAACATTCCTTCTTTCCTTAACGCGGACGGAGGAACCATTACACTATCTGCTGTAAGTGAAAAATACGATAAAACGCAGTTTGGCTTTTTTGTTATTCAAAATAATTCGACGCATACCTTAACAATTCCTTACGAAAATACGGCGGACCATTTAAAAGACGGAAAGTGGTACAAAGTTGTGCTAAACGGACTAGAGTTTCCTGATAAAACTGTCACGGTAAAGCCAGGGAAATCATTCAAACAAGATATCGCAACTCCTAACTACAAGGTAGGAAAATACCGTTTTGTTCAGCACTTTAAAGACGAAAACGGCAAAAAGTATGTATTAGCGGCTCCATTTGAAATTGTCTGGCCGAGTCTTAAAAATGTTCTCGGTCAGTTTGATTAAAGGTAAAAAAAGAGAGTAAGAAATAACGAAAGCGATCTCACCTAAAGACGAACAAATCGGATGAATGATTAGTATGAATTGCTTGTTACCCGCTGTTGATTTCCGTGCAAGACTTCGCTTTCCGCGGGCGGCCGGTGAGCCTCCTCGTCGCTTACGCTCCTGTGGGGCCTCACCCATTCCGCTTTTCCCGCAAGAGTCTTCGTCTTGCCCTCCAATCAACAGCTAGAGGCAACTACATGAAACTACGTTCACTCACCATAACAACAGAAAAAACGAACGATTAATGGATAAACCGTTCGTATATTACTTCAACTAAAACACTTTTGTCCTAGCCTCTCTTTATCAGTTCTGATTTAAAATGCGAAGCGTAACTTGCTTTGTTCCGACTTTCACCGTTTCTCCGCTTTCGATATCGTCTGTCACACGAAGACTGTGCAACAAAAGATTTTCTTGAAGCAGCGTTTCAAACTTCGCGACGGCTTCCTTCACTTCTTCGTCTCCGCTAAGCTCTAAATCAATACGTAAATTCACGGGTAAATCAAGCTTTTTACGATAATCTTGAACCGCTCGAATTACTTCACGAGCTATTCCTTCCTGCACAAGTTCTTCGGTTAATGCCGTATCCAAGACGGCGGTATACGTGCCGCTCGATGCAACCGCAAAACCTTCTTTTGGCACTTTTTCAACGAGCACGTCAGCTGTTTCAAGTGTTAGGTTTTCTCCTGAAGCAAGCGTAACATTTACCTTGCCTTGCTCAACAAACTCTTTTCCTTTATCTTCTGAAAGGTTTTTTAACGCTTGATTTACCTCATTTACTTGTTTTCCAAACTTTGGTCCAGCCTGTTTAAAATCAAGTTTTAATACATAGGAAACAAGTTTGTCATCATCTTGCTCCACGTTAAAGTTCTTTACATTAAGCTCATCTTTGATTACATCACGGTACGCATCCCACTCCATATCTTCATCTGTCACAACAAGTGAAAGACTTTGCAGAGGCTGCTTTACTTTTAACGAATGCGTATTTCGAATGCTTCGGCTTAGTTCCACTACTTGAAGCACCGCTGCCATTTCTTTTTCCAGCTTTTCGTTCACTTTGCTGGAATCATACAAAGGATAGTCTGCTAAATGAACGCTTTTCCCTGTCAGATTTTCATGAACATCATCCGCAATAAAAGGCGTAAACGGTGCTAACAGCCCACTGAGCGTGACTAATACTTCGTGAAGCGTATCATAAGCCGCTGCTTTTTTTCCGTCCATTCCTTCTGACCAAAAACGGTCGCGGGAACGGCGTACATACCAGTTGCTTAGCTCTTCAATGAATAACGCGATTTCACGCGCCGCACTTGTAAATCCGTAATCTTCAAGATGTACTGTTACTCGCTTGACCGTGCTGTGCAAACGTGAAAGAATCCATTGGTCCAATTTTGTTTTTTTCAATTTATACGTTTGCTTCGGGTCGTAGCCATCAAGCTTAGCGTATAACACGTAAAAACCGTAGACATTCACGAGCGTATCAATGACTTTTGACTTCGCTTCTTGCACGACGCGCTCTGAAAATTTCTTCGGGTTCCAAGGTGCACTGTCTGCTAAAAGCGCCCACCTAAGCGCATCGGCACCAAATGTATGAATAAGATCCACAGGGTCCAGCGCATTCCCTTTACTTTTAGACATCTTTTGACCGTTTTCATCTAACACGTGGCCAAGAGAGAGTACGCGCTTATAAGGTGCTTTTCCCGTAAACAGCGTTGAAACAGCCATCAAGCTGTAAAACCAACCTCGCGTTTGATCAATTCCTTCTGCGATTACGTCTGCTGGAAACTGCTTTTGAAACAGTTCGTTGTTTTCAAACGGATAGTGATACTGCGCAAATGGCATCGAACCGCTGTCAAACCAAACGTCAATTACTTCCGGCGTGCGCTTCATCTCTCCGCTGCAGACCGGACACATCAGCTGCACGTCATCTACATAAGGCTTATGCAGTTCAATGCTGTCATCAACGGAATGAGCCGCATACTTTTGCAGCTCTTTGATGCTTTTTGGCGCTACTTGATGCTGACATTCTCCGCATTCCCATACGTTCAGCGGCGTTCCCCAGTAGCGTTTTCTGCTGATGTTCCAGTCCACCATATTTTCTAAAAAGTTGCCAAAGCGGCCGTGCTTGATATGATCCGGGTACCACGTCACGCTTTCATTGTTTTTCAAAAACTGTTCCTTTAAAGTCGTCGTTTGGATAAACCAGCTTTCATTTGCGTAATAAAGAAGCGGCGAGTCGCATCTCCAGCAAAACGGATAGCTGTGCTCATGCTTTTCTTTATGATACAGCACGTCTTGATTCGCTAAGTAGCGCACGATATCAACATCGCAGTCTTTTACAAAACGTCCATGAAACGGCGGCACTTCAGACGTGTACTGTCCTTTTTCATCCACCACGTTCACAAATGAAAAGCCGTTTTCTTTTACAACTCTGTAATCATCTTCGCCGTAAGCAGGTGCTAAATGAACGACACCCGTTCCGCTTTGGTCCGTTACATAATCAGCCGTTACCACTTCATGCCCTTTTTCAACTTTCACAAAATCAAACGGCGGCTCATACGACATCCCTTTTAACTCATTTCCTTTATGTTGAGATAAAACAGTATACTCTCCTTTTAACACTTTGTCTGCGAGCGCTTCTGCGACAATATATACGCTGTCTCCTTGCTCGGCGCGGACATAATCCATCTCTTTATGCACCGCAAGCGCCACGTTTGACGGCAGCGTCCAAGGTGTTGTCGTCCAGCCTAAAAAGTACTCATTATCGCGGTTTTTCACTTTAAATTTCACCGTTACCGTTAAATCTTTTACATCTTTATACCCTTGCGCCACTTCATGCGAACTTAATGACGTTTGACAGCTCGGGCAGTAAGGTGATACGCGGTGGCCTTTATAAAGAAGTCCTTTATCATGAATCGTACCAAGCACGTTCCATACGCTTTCAATGTATGAATTCTCCAGGGTGATGTAAGGGTCTTCCATATCAACCCAATAGCCAAGCTGCTCTGTAAACGCACGCCACTGCTTTTCATACACAAATACACTTTCTTTACACTTGTTGATAAAAGCTTCTACGCCGTATTTTTCAATATCATGCTTCCCTGAAATTCCAAGCTGCTTCTCGACACCGAGTTCAACCGGCAGTCCGTGCGTATCCCAACCTGCTTTTCGAATCACTTGATGCCCCGTCATCGTCTTATAACGAGCGACAACGTCTTTAATAGTCCGGCCCAACGCGTGCCCGACGTGAGGAAGACCGTTTGCTGTCGGAGGCCCTTCATAAAATACAAACGAAGGCTGCCCTTCTCGGTTTTGAACCGACTGCTGAAACACATTTCCCTTTTGCCACTGCTGTTGGATACGCTGTTCGCGCTCCTGCGAAGACTCCCTTACATTCACTTCTTTCATGTGATACCACTCCTTTTAAAGTTAAAAGCACACAAAGAAACCCGTCCCTATAACTAGGGACGGGTTTCAACCGCGGTACCACCCTGGCTTCTATTGATCCGTTCATCAATAGCACTCAGCAACGTACAATCATACGCGTTCTTTTTAACGGTAGACTACCGTTCAAACTTACTTATAGGTTCAGTTTGACTTCTCAGAGAGGATATTCCCCTGCAGCTTGAACACCGGCTTTCAGCTATCACCGGCTCTCTGGGGAACAAACTTGCAGCGTACTGGTTCTCTTCAACGAATTTGTGTGCTTTTATTAGTAGCTATTGTATGCGTTTTGGAAGGGAATGTCAATGTTTATGATATTTATGTATGTTTCTCCGTATAATGTAGTCGTCTATTGCCTATGAACAATGAGAGCATCGTTTTATCGATAAAATAACTGCTTACTACTATTTACTACAATATTTGCTGCCTTTTTCACGCTCTCAGGAGAGAGAAAGGCAACATACACGAAAACCCACCTCATTTAAGGTGGGTTTTATTTGCCTCTCCGACTTGAAGGATGATCTTTAAAACCAGTTAATAAACAGCGGGATGCTTTGAGGGAAATTAAATAGATTGAATGGATCATATGCTCGTTTCACTTCTCGAAGCTTTTTAAAATTCTCTCCATAGTACGCCGTTGGCCAATCTCTGATGAGTCGATCCGGCCAGTTCACATAATCTCCAGTTGTATATCTCGATAAAGCATTCCTTAATTTTTCGATCCATCGAATGTTTGGTCGCTCTTCTGAAGAATGGCTCCATGTGGCAAGGTATTCCTGTGCGATAATAGCATCTCTATAATAGAAGGCCGTTTCATTAGAGGCAACTTCCTCTACTGCTCCCCCAAGAGACTGGTGCCAAATACTAGATTTTTCATTTGGAGCATTTTCTAAAAAATGCTTCATGGTTAAAATTGCCTCTTTTGGAAAAGTTTTATTAAGAAAAGAACCTGACCTTTTTCGAGGGGCGGGTTGGTTTCCTCTCGGATCGTCAAAAAATCGCACAGCTTCAATATATGAAACTTCTTTTATTAATACTTTTTTAGGGCAACCAACATCTATTAAAGGCTGAAGAAGTTCCTTCAACTTGAATGATGAACCAACAAATTCACCTTGAGCGATAATCTGATTTGCTTCTTTCGATTTTAACTCAATCTCCGAAGTTAGGCGCTTATCGGTATTCGTGGCCCAGTGCTGCCATGCATCAAAGACAGCTTCAAAATCTTCCCATCCCCATGTAATCGAAAAGATTGACACCTTCGAGATAGGCTGCACCTTGAATGTAAGGGACGTAACAATACCAAAGTTTCCTCCCCCACCGCCACAACAAGCCCAAAAGAGATCACTGTTGTGACTTTTATTTGCCCTAATGAGTTCAACCTCTCTCTGTTCGTTTACTATTGCCATTTCAACTTCAAGCAAATTATCACAAGTAAGCCCAAACAGCCTTGATAACATCCCAATTCCTCCGCCAAGCGCAAGGCCTACAAGACCAACACTGCTTTCGGTTCCTGCAGGGATAGTCGTTCCTTTTTTCCATAATTCATTATATACTTTTCCTAGATTAGCTCCTGCTTCTATTTTTGCTGTCATACCTTTACAGTCGATCTTGATTCTATCCATTTCACTGACATCAATAACTAATCCACCGTTTACTAGTGAAAAATTTTCATAGCTATGCCTGCCGCTCCTTATTCGAAAGGGCACATGATTTTCCTTTACCCACTTCAATGCATTTAATACATCGTTTGTATTCTGACAAAATACAATTATTCTCGGGAATTTAGGCACACTTAAATTATTATTTGTTCTAGCCTGATCATATTCCGCATCATCAGGTGTAACGATTCGTCCAGTAAGCTTTGTTTTCTCCAAGATATAACCCCTTTCTTAAATAATACAGATAAGATGCTATATCCTATGAATTTTCTTCAAAAAAGACACACACTTTAAAGGGAAGAAAAAGAGAATAGAAAACTTACTGGAGGGGTTCTGGATAAGCATGCTAATTTATTTTTAATGTAGCAACTTTCGCTTTGTAGATGAGCCTGCTTCTTTGCAGTACCATAATAAGCATATCAACTATTAAATTATTACTTTTTAACCCTATATTATCTTTGATTAAGATTAACACATTTTGCTTCGAGCTTTTTTGAAGTTTTTACTTTCTGACTTTCTCATTACCCATTATAAACAGAGTATGTGCATAATAAATGCCCATACTGCCAATCAAACGTATCCTCCTCCTATCCTCGTTGTATTTTTATATACTTGATAGAGTCTTTCATCGTATGCTTACCTACATAATCCGACTCCTGAAGCATCGGTAAAAGAGATATTCATACCTCTGCAAGACCTGAAATAAACATATACAGAACGATACCTCTGATAGGATTCGAAAGGAGAAATCACCTTTGATAAAATATCGGATTATGACCTTTGATGGAGGCGGTACTTTAGGTGCTTTAAGTTTGCAACTTTTGAATAGATTGGCTCATCAAAATCCAAAGTTAATTAGTGAAACCAATGTTTTTTCAGGAAATTCGATTGGTTCATTCACTGCTCTTGCGTTAGCAAGCGGAAGATCACCAGAGGAGACGTTTCAGTTTTTCAAAGATCAAATCTTACCGGCGTTCAGCGTTTCCCGACCGGGCGGACCTGTCTTTAACCAGCAACTACCCTATTCTGGTTTTATTAAAGCCATACGAATGTTTTTCCCTCGAGACCTCCGCCTTAGAGACTTAAAAAAACGAATTGTTGTGCCTGCATTCCATTTATTTTCACCAGAGCTGAATCGTTGGAATCCTGTATTATTTCATAACTTTCCTGGTTCCCCCTATCTTAATGAAAAAGCGAGTGACGTAATCCTGCGGAGCAGCGGTGCTCCCGCGACGCAAAGAGCTTATCAAAACTACGTGGATGGGTATACAGTAGCAACTAACACCAGCACAGCTAGTATCGCATTTGCAGTAGGAAAAGCAAAACAGCCGCTGGATCAAATTGCCGTATTATCCATTGGAACAGGTGAGCAGCCAACTCAATTAAGGAGAGATACGAAGGGATGGGGAATGGTTAGTGCTGATAACGTACGCCCTGAAGATATGGAGGACCTGCCGCCAAATTGGGGAGTGCTTTTAGACCGATCGCCCAATGAGCCCTTGCTGCCGTTTCTTCAGATTATCTCAGGTGGATCGGGCTACTATGAATCAATGGTCAGCTCTGAGCTTCTAGGAAATCAGTTTTTTCGGTTAAATCCGCGGATTCCTAATTTCTCTAAAACGGATCCTTCGGTGGTGCCCGCTCTCATTTCGATTGCTAATAAAACAAATTTACGGCCTGCGTTTCATTTTATTGAGAAAAACTGGAATTAATATGACCGTACTTTAGATTAAGTTCTTGTTTCTATTAGAAGTATTTAAAATTTTATATAACAAGATCTCCACGCTGGCAGCGTAGAGGTCACCCTAACTTCAATCCCCCCTAAACGTAATAGCCGCTAGCTCCAAAAAGGAACTAGCGGTTTTTGATTATTTCTCACAGGTCATTTACTCTTCCACCGGCGTCTGTTCATCTGTTAACGTATCAATTTTAGTAATTTGAAGTTGGTCTTTGCCAGCAGCTTTCACATGATAAATTCGTTCTTTTTTAAACTGCGTGCTCGCATCGTATGAATCAGTGAACGTATATACTTCGTTTGTGTAGATATCGTAGGTTCCGTCGTCATGTGATTCTGTTTTTGTCACTAGAAACTGATCGTTGGCGAACGATACGTTTTTGCCAGCAAGTGAGGTGATATAGCTTTTCAGCTGTTTATAGACAGGCTGATTCGAGTCAATATAAGGCGCCATTGCACTAAAGTCGCCGCTGTTTAAGCTTGAAAAGTAAGCAGCTTTATAGGAGATAAAAAAGTTTTCAAGCTCTGTTTTGCTTACTTCAGCTGGTTTGGTCTCTTCATTTTTTAACGACTTGATGCTGGTCGTTTCTTTTATATCTGAGCTTGTTTCTGCTGTTTGATTGGCACGATTCATGTATACAATCGTCAGTAATAAGACAAGAACGATAGCGGCTCCTATTAAAATAGGAAAAGCACGCCGTGATGCTTGCTGCTTTTTAAGCACAGGAAAATCGGCGTATGATGGCAGTGTAACAGGTTTTATATCTAGCTTTAACTGACCTAATGGTTTTGAAACCTCCGTGCTTTTTACACTGTTAAGCGGCTGAAGTGCTAAAAATTCTTCGTATGTAACAACAAATTCGTTTACCGCTATTCCTTTATACATGCCATAAATTCGATTCCATAGTTCTCGACACGGACTCTCCTTTATATCTTCACTCAGTTCGTTAAAAAATGGTCGCGACTCTTTAATAAAAGCCGCTAACCATGTTTGATGAACGTCAACTTCATGGACTGCATTTAGATTGTTAAGCGATTGCTTTAACTTGGCGTGTTTACTTGCATCGTGTTGGCTAATCACTTCCATACTACGTTCCATTTCTTTCAGCACAGCATAAAGGCTGTCGCTCATTTTTTCTTGCAGCGCATCAAACTGACTGCGGATATCAGGCCAGTGAAGTTCGAATAATTGTTTTTGCGCAGTGGTGGCTTTTCGAATACTTTCATTTAGCTCATGCTGCTTTGTACGAAATGCGGTAGCTTTTTGTTTGGTAACAAACTTGTTTTTACTTAACTGATGCCACTCTTCCTTCAAGTTCTTGTCTTTTTCAAGTACTGTCGTTACAGCTTGTTTCACATTTTCATGTTTTTTTTGAAAGTCAACGAACGCCGGCAAATATGTATTCCAGATTTCTTTGATTTCTTTTAACGATGACGTGTTAGCGTATTTTTCTGTTAGTTGAAAAAAGTCATTTCTAAATGACCCCATATCCGCTTCAGAAAAGAGTTCTTTTCCGAAAAGCTCTGTAACACTTCTATGTATGCTTGTTAAGTGTTGGAGCTGTTTTGTATGGTCTCGACGCTTTTTTATGTACTCCGGATAATCATTTGAAAGAAACGTTAACATCGTATATTCAACGTTATTTATATTAGACTCTGTACGTTCTTTTTCTAGTTCTTCATACACTTTCTGCAGATGACGCTCTACTATTGAGAGAAATTCTTCTTGATCCATCTCGCCTACTTCTGCTTTTAGCATGTTTAAAGATTCCGTTTCTCCAATAAGCGATTTCTTTTCTTTATATAGCTGTATCCATGTTTCTAGCAGCTGTGCTGCTGATTCATTCCACTGGCTTGTATTCATCATTTGCTTCACCTGTTGTTTTTATTTTTATCCTTTTTTAACTATACAGGAATTTGACAGAAATTCTATTACAGTTTTATTACTCTTGAAAAATAAGGTTCAAGCTTTCTAGAGCCGCTTCTAACGTTTGTTTGTCTCCTTGGTCGTAGCTGTGTACCACAAGCGCTACGGTTGTAAATACAGCTTTCCATTTTGCAAGTCTGTGCGTTGCTTCATCTACTTCCCCGTATTCTTTGAAAAAACGTGCTCTTCCTTTAGGCGGTAAAAAGCTATAGGCAATTGCTAGGTCAACTGCCGGATGACCAATATGAACATCTCCCCAGTCAATGATTCCTGAAACAATATTGTTTTGATCGACAATCATGTTTCGAATATGAAGATCTCCGTGAACCAGTATGTTTTTTTCTTGATAGTGAATTTCTTGTATGCTATTTACGTAGGTTTCAACAATCTCTTGTTTAGAATAAAGATTACGCTCTTTCATTTGCTTGACATACTTTTCTAGCGCCGGCTTTCGTTTCATCCTATCAAGCCGATTTAGCTCATCAAACGGCACACCGAGCTCTTGCGCTTTTGAATAAGGATAGTGATGTAACGCGCGAAGAAATCTTGCTAGTACAGAAGCGGATTGTATGCGTTCTTCTTCTGTTAATCCCGCAGGCGGATTTCCTTGAACGTAGTGATAGCCGGTAAAAGACCAAGGATATGTTGCATTCGGTTTACCGAAAAAAATGGGCTTTGCAATGGATAGAGGTAGCTGAGAAGCAAGAGTTGGTAAAAGCTGATTTTCCGTTTTTAATAGTCCAACTGCGAGTTCTCTTCTAGGAAACCGAAAAACAAAGCGGTCGTTTACTTGATAAACCGTATTGTCAAAGCCGTACCCAAGCAGTGAAATCGCAGCGGGCGTGAGTTCTGGAAACTGCGTCTCGATTAGCGTTTTGGCAAGCGGTGCTGATACGACTTGTTCTGCATCCCATGCGTTTGGCATTGTGATCACCTTTCTTTAACGTGTAGTTTGTATGTAAAGTATACTATAAAAGCGAAAAACCTTTGACTCGTTGTCAAAGGTTTTTTCACTTTATATATATTAGACATTCACGGAGTTAAAAAACTGCGGTAAATGAGATTTATGTGCGTCTAGCATTTCATCTAGCAGCTGCTTGGCAATGGTATCAGACGGGACTAATGGATTGATTGTCATCGCCACAAGCGCTGTGTTGTAATCGCCGGTAACGGCTGCTTCGGCTGCGACGCGTTCAAAAGATTTGATTTGCTGCACAAGCCCTCGGACGGCTACAGGTAAATCGCCGACTGCAATTGGTTTTGGCCCTTCTTTTGTAATCACGCAGCTCACTTCAATAGCAGAATCATTTGGAATACTTGCAATAGCACCATTGTTAATAGTATTTACAGGCTGGATGTCTCCTTTATCGTTATAAATAGATGAAATTAAGCTGCAGGCTGCATCGCTGTAGTACGCACCTCCTCGTTTTTGAAGCTGAGGCGGTTTAATTGCAAGATTAGGATCTTTATAGAGCTCAAATAAGTCTTTTTCTAACGCCCGCACTACTTCTGCTCGCGTACCTTCGAGCTCAGCCGCATTTTGTTCTTCTTGCAGCATCTCATTTGTTTTATAGTAATAGCGGTGATAGCCGCACGGAATAATGCCTAGGCCTTTAATAAAGTCAGGATCCCACGAAATCCCTTTAATATTTCGCATAGACATTGCATTTGTTGGATCTGCCATGGCTTCAATCACTTGGTCTTTTACGCTCACTCCGTCTAAAAAGACATCTAAACCAAAAACCATATGATTTAATCCGGCAAAGCTCACCTGTACACGGCTTTCGTCTACTTCTAGCGCTTTAGCGATACCCATACGAATACCTATTGGCACATTGCATAAGCCCACTACTTTTTTATGATTGCTATAGCGTAAAATGGCTTCTGTCACCATACCAGCGGGATTCGTAAAGTTCACGAGCCACGCGTTTGGACATAGTTCTTCTATATCTTTTACAATACTTAAAATAACGGGAATTGTGCGCAGCCCTTTGAATAAGCCGCCCGGTCCATTCGTTTCTTGCCCAATTACCCCGTATTTTAACGGAATTCGTTCATCTTTCATTCTTGCGTCTAACAATCCTACACGAAATTGTGTTGTGACAAAGTCAGCATCTTTTAACGCTTTTCTTCGATCTAACGTAAGATGAATGTCAATTGGCACGCCTGCTTTTTCAACCATTCGTTTTGCCAGATTTCCGACAATCTCAAGCTTTTCCTTTCCTTCTTCCACGTCTACTAGCCAAAGCTCTCGTACAGGCAACTCTTCATAGCGCTTAATAAACCCTTCGACAAGCTCCGGCGTGTAGCTTGAGCCTCCGCCAATGGTTACAATTTTAATTCCTTTTGTCATTCCAATCCCTCCGCTATAATGAATAATTTTAAAAATACGTTATACAATACTTTGCCGCTCTTCTTTTACCGGTGAACGATTTAAAGAAGCTCCGTTTTCTTCTATAAGCTTTTGTTTGTCCCACATTTTAAAGAACGGAAAATAGACGCCAAACGATACCGCTATTAACACAATCTGCAGAACAGCTCCTGACACACTTCCTGTAATTAAGTAGCCGCTAATCACCGGCGGCATTGTAAAAGGTGTTACAATTCCTATTGGCTTTGCAACGAGGCCGATATCCATCGATACATATGTAATGATGACCGATAGAAGTGGTGCTAAAATAAACGGAATAATCATAATTGGATTTAATACGATAGGCATTCCAAAAATAACAGGTTCGTTAATGTTAAAGAAGCCTGGTCCGATGCTTAATCTACCTAACTGCTTCATTTGCTGACTTTTCGCAAACAGCACCATAGCCAGCACAAGAGAAAGCGTAGTGCCAGAGCCTCCCACAAACACAATATCGTTAAATTCATTCGTTACAATATGCTTCACTGGTTCACCAGAGGCAAGAGCGGTTGCGTTTTCCGTGGTTAGCGTAAGCCATACAGGCGTCATGACAGAACCAACAATCGTCGCACCGTGTAACCCCGTACTCCACATAAGAGTAATTAAGATAAAAATAAGAATCGTACCAACTAAGCTTGTACCAATATAAGTTAAAGGCTGCTGCAGCAAAACTGTCACGACATTATGCAAATTCCCAAAGTCTCCGACGTTCTCTACAAGCAAACGTAACATCCATATAACCATCACAGCACCAAACCCTGGTATTAACGCTGAAAAAGAACGAGCGACAGCTGGCGGAACGGTTTCGGGAAGCTTAATCACAATATTTTTTTGAATAATCATACGGTAAATTTCTGTGGCGATAACTGCTATGACCATCCCCACAAAAAGACCTTTACTTGTAAACATCGCCGTTTGGTAGGCTGTTTCGACCATAGCCGTTCCGTCTGGGTTTTCTCCAATTGTATACGAAACAAAAGGTGTTCCGACAAAGAAAGCAGCTAGAGATACCGCACCTGAAGCAAGTGCATCCACTTTATATGATTCTGCTAAGCGATAGGCAATCCCAAACGTAGCTACTAAAGCCATAATTTCAAACGTTCCTCTGTATGGATATAAAATGCTTGCTTTTAGCTTAGGATGTTCTGTTAAAAAATCGGTGTAGGCTTGAATAGGTAAATTGGCTAAAATTAAGAAAAGTGAACCGATAATAATAAGCGGCATCGTCAGGACCATACCGTCTCGTAATGCTTGAAGATGACGCTGCTGAGCAGCTTTGCCAGCAAGCGGCATAATATATGTTTCAAGTACACGATTCATTTTGCTCAATTGATTCCCTCCTATTTCGAAACTAACTGCTCAGCAGATTTTAACACTTCTTCTCCGTTACACATTCCGTAGTGAACCGGATTAATAACCTCTACTGGAATTCCTTTTTCCTCTCCTAGCTTTTTCATTTGAGGAAGCAAGTAGCGCACTTGCGGACCTAAAAGCAAAATGTCTGCATCATCAATATGATTTCTAACCGCGTCTCCTGGTACTGCCCAAATTTTGCACGCCGTTTCTTTTTCTTTTGCGCTTTTTTCCATTTTAGTTACTAACAAACTTGTAGACATCCCTGCTGCGCAGCATAGTAAAATATTCATTTACAATTCCCCCTTGATAAGTGATTGATTAACATTCATAAGTGAGGTAAGTATCTTGCTAAGATGTTTTCTTGATACCTTCACTATATATTGAAAACGCTTTCAATTAAACGTAATATTTTTCCGTTACCAAAGGAAAAATATTGTTTGAATATTCTTTAAATTTTAGAGAAAAGAGATTGTAAATCAAAACGAATTGTGGTAGATTCTTAAAAAATGATAAGCAGCTCACCCATCTAGGTAAGCTGCTTATCGTCCTTTATTATAACCCAGTAGAAATTGTCTGCTGATGTGAGATTCCTAGGTGGCGATATGAGATGGTTACTTCTTGTATACTTATGTTGTCTGCAAGAGAAAGCGCATATATCTGATCACTTTCTTTTCCTTTATGCAATCTTTCTGGATGTTCGTCAGGGCCTGTATGCGGCTGCAGCTTCACGCTTTGCAAGTTCTTAAACGTATAGCCTTTTGTTTCTTCGCTAGTAAAGTCTCCAAGAAGGAACCCTTTTTTATCATTGCTTACTTGTATTTTTACGTATTCCGGTGTTTTGTTTCCGTTTATACAGACTTGTTCTATTTGAATACCTCCTAAAGAGCTCTCATTACCTATAGAAATCAGCTGAAATTTTTTGTTCTTAGCAAAACCAGCGGCTTTAGCCTCCAACGACGCACTCATTTTTACAAATGTATAAACTCCAGCAAATATGATAATCAAGATACTAGCTATAAGAAAAATCTTTTTCAAAAAAAACACTCCTTACCTAACCTTTTCGCGAGGTACATTTTGTACGTATCGTCTTTGTTATACACAAACATCTGCAAATCTCTTACAAGTTCCTATCAACTCTTCTTTTTTAGCAAGCTGATAAACCCACTCTTCAGGAATACCATCCAGTTGATAATACATTCCTGCTAGAGTACCTGTAATAAAGCCAATGGTGTCTGTGTCTTCTCCTAAATTTACAGCAGTAAGTACAGCTTCTTCGTAATCGTCACTTTGAAGAAAAGACCAAAGCGATGCTTCTAGCGAGCTGATGACGTATCCAGTTGATTGGATTTCATTTCTCGCGGCGTGCGGCAAGCTTAGGTTTAACACTCGTTCATACGCAGAAAACTCTGCTTCATACTCCGTACCTGTTAAATGCTTTTGACAGAGATTTACCGCGTTTTCATATACTTCAAAAGGCTGGTTGCCGTCAAGAAGACGAATAAGCAGCTCCACGTATATAATGCAGCCAAGAGTAGAGCGCACATGGCGATGCGTGACGTGCGCAATTCTTTCTATTTCTTCTTTTCTTTTTTTAAAGCTAGATTCATGACGTAATGGAAACGCAAGCGGGGCAATACGCATAAGCGCTCCATTTCCGTTGTCGTACTCAGCGCCTCCTCCCCACTCTTCTTTAGGAAGCCCGCTTTTATAGCGGCGAATTGCTTCGCTTGTTGCGATGCCAATATCAAACATTTCTCCGTACGGCGTCCAGTAGCCATCCGACCAATAATTCGCAAACTTTTGCATCAAATCATATTCATCTTGTTTGTCTATTAAATTATCAATCAAGCACATCGTTAAAGACGTATCATCTGACCATGTCCCTTCAGGCTGGTTATATGTACCATAGCCTGTCATAGCCGTAATTCGAAATGAATCGCGCTTTTTAAACTCGACCGGAACGCCTAAAGCGTCTCCGACAGCTCCTCCTAGAATCGTAGAAAGGACTTTGTTATATAGCGTCATGTAATCAGCTCCTTTTTTCTTATTGTAATTGTTTGATTTTGGAATTTGCAAGAGACCTCTTGCCTAGGTGCTTTTTCTTCTTTATAAAAAGGAATTTACCAGCATTCATCTAATTTAATAAGAGGTAAAAAAACATGTGAGGTGTGGTAGATGATTCATTTTTTTGAATATAATTGGCAAGTGAGAGATGAATGGTTTAGCTGGTGTTATCAACTTTCAAGAGAAGAACTGTTGAAGGAGCGTACTGGAGGAGTGGGCAGCATTTTACAAACTCTTTTCCATATTGTTGATGTGGAATACAGCTGGATACGCGCCATCCAAGGTAAACAAGATATCGTGCTTTCTTTTGAAGAACACAATACGCTTGAAAAGCTTCAAGCGCTCTCTTCTGCACATAGACCTGAAATTGCCGACTTTCTAAGTCATTTGAATTTTTCTAACAAAAGATACGTAACAGTACCTTGGGATTTTACTTCTTACACAGAAGCCGACATCTTGCATCACATCATCATTCATGAAATCCATCACATCGGCCAGCTTTCTATTTGGGCAAGAGACGTGAATAAACAGCCTATTTCTTCTCACTATGCAGGAAGAAACATAAAAGACATTTCTTCGTACTTCTCTAAAAACAATTGACCAGCAAGAACAAACGTTCCATAGTTGTTTTTGTAAATATATGGAGGTGAAGGCGATGAGACCTGAACTTACGAAGAGCTTATCTATCAATAACTTTAAGAATTTTTACTGGCTAAAAACCGATCTGCAGCAATTTTGCCGAGAAAACCACATGAGCCCGTCCGGATCTAAAATGGAACTTTCAAAAAGAATTGAAGTTTTTTTAACAACCGGTGACATTCAACAATCAAAAGCACCGCCTAAAAGACGCTCGTCCTCTAAAACGCAAGCTCCGCTAACGTTAGATACCGTCATTAATGAAAATCATCGATGCAGTCAAGAAGTACGCACATTTTTTAAAGAAGCCATTCATTCTACGTTTCATTTCTCAACATATATTCAAAACTATTTTAAAGAAAATACAGGAAAACCTATCGAGACGTGGTAAAGGCTTGGTATGAGGAAGAAGAGCGAAAAAAGCAGCCTTCCTATCAAAAAGAAATTGCGCCTCAGTTTGAGTACAACCGCTTTATCCGTGACTTTTTTAACGATCCGAAAAACAAAGGAAAAAGCCGTGATGATACGATTACAGCGTGGAAACACTTAAAACTTCAGCCTAGAAGCAATCAATACCGCTCTTAAACTAAACCTACATATAAACGCCATTAACACACCACCTTAAGAAAAGGTGGTGTGTTTGCACGCCTGTAGATTTCTTCACATACACATATTTGCTGTTTGTTACGGCAACATGTATTTAAAATCTTTAACTATAAACAGACTCTTTTTTAATTAAACCAAGCGTCTGTGATGTAGAAGCATGAATTTCGTTAAAAAAGTCTGGATGATCAACTAGTGACATGCCATAAGAAGGAATCATTTCTTTTATTTTTGGCTCCCACTTGTTCATGTTTTGCGGGAAGCATTTTTCCAATACTTCAAGCATGACGTGAACGGCCGTTGACGCACCCGGAGAAGCTCCAAGAAGTGCGGCAACAGAACCATCAGCGGCACTTACAACTTCTGTACCAAACTGAAGCGTTCCTTTTCCGCCAGCTTCCGTGTCTTTGATTACTTGCACACGTTGACCTGCTACGACGATATCCCAGTCTTCGCTTTTAGCGTTCGGAATAAACTCACGCAGTTCTTCTACACGTTTTTCATTTGATAACAGCACTTGCTGAATCAAGTATTTCGTTAACGCCATTTCTTTGACGCCTGCTGCTAGCATTGTTAAAATATTATTCGGCTTTACAGAACTGATTAAATCCAAGTTGGAACCTGTTTTTAAGAACTTAGGCGAAAAGCCGGCAAACGGACCAAACAACAGTGTCTTTTTGTTATCAATATAGCGTGTATCAAGATGTGGAACCGACATTGGCGGAGCTCCGACTTTGGCTTTTCCATATACTTTCCCGTGATGCTGCGCAATCACTTCAGGGTTATTGCATACCATAAATAATCCGCTTACCGGGAATCCTCCAATATGCTTGGATTCCGGAATACCTGTTTTTTGAAGTAAAGGCAAGCTTCCGCCTCCGCCTCCTATAAAGATGAACTTTGCCGTGTGGTATTCAACTTTGCCGCTGTCTACATCGGCGACTTTTACTTCCCACATACCGTCCTTGCGTTTGATATCTTTTACACTTCGTTTGTAATGAACTTGAACCCCTTTATTCTTCAGATGGTCAAACAACATGCGTGTTAAAGCGCCGAAGTTTACGTCTGTTCCCGAATCAATTTTAGTTGCAGCAATCGGTTCTTTTGAAGTACGCCCCTTCATAATTAACGGAATCCATTCTTTTAGTTTTTCAGGACTATCGGAATACTCCATTCCTTGAAACAACGGATTGTTTGACAGCGCTTCAAAACGCTTTTTCAGAAACGATACATTTTTTTCCCCTTGTACCAAACTCATATGCGGAATTGGCATGATAAAATCTTGCGGATTGCGAATCAACTTACTGCTTACAAGATAAGACCAAAACTGTCTTGACAGCTGAAACTGCTCGTTAATTCGGATCGCTTTCGTTATATCTATAGATCCATCAGCTTTTTCTGATGTATAGTTTAGTTCGCACAGCGCAGAATGGCCCGTCCCTGCATTATTCCATTCATTTGAGCTTTCTTCCCCTGCGTCTGCGAGTTTTTCAAATACTTTAATGTCCCATTCAGGTGCTAACTCTTTGAGTAATGATCCCAAAGTTGCGCTCATGACTCCGGCACCAATTAAGATAACGTCTGTTTTTTTCTGTACGTTGCTCATTATAACCTTCCTCATCCCCTATATTTGTAAAAAGATGTAGGCGCTCCTGCTTACGTAGTAAAAAAATTCAGGTGCGACCTAAGAACACACCTTTTTCTGTCTCACTTATAACTATATCACAGTATAATTGTCTGATGATTATAAACTATTCAAAAATGATAAAAAAGTGAGGAAATCGCCCACAAATTCTAAAAAACTTATTAAATTCCGTCTGTATTTTCTTTTATCAGTAAACTGTTATACCTACTTTTAAGTGTCAAAACAAGAATCGGCAAAATGACAAACTATTCCAAAAATTCAGCTTAAAAACCAAAATAACTTGCTTGAAAATTTCACCTACTATAACTATACTCACTTGAAAGAACAAACAGCACTATAACTAGAAATACCTTCATTCTTTTTGACTAGTTATACTTAAATGTGTTCATATATGTATAGAGCACCAGCTAGTCCAGGTGCATATTTGGAAAAATATAAGTCTATATTACAACGGCTGATTTTCAGCCCATATTGCAGGTTACAATATCTATGTCATATAACATACCATGAAATAAGTGAATAAGTAAATCATTATTCAGAAATTTATGTTATAAAACCTAACATATATATTGACTTTTACATAGGTATATTTATTGATAATGAGCAGCACTTCACATGTTTCTTTCATTTTACTTCAAAGTTATTGAATTGAATTGAATCGTTTAGTTTATGCACCTTGAATGTTGCCGTGTTCAAACAAAACAAGCCACGCTTAGCAAGTGACTTGTTTTATTTCTTATTGAGCCGGTTGAATATCATCTTGTGTAAACGTCCAAAGAATAGTAATAAAAAAATCTTTACAAGATTAAAATTGCATAAGCTCCAGATAAATTCATTTCAGCTATAAAAATATTCTCAGGCAGTATAAACATCGTGAGCTCTCGATTCTCAAACTAATTATTTTCAAATTATCTCACACAAATATCAGCTGATTTAATATAAATTCAACTAAAAACCTTGAGAGGTATTTAGCCTATCAAGATTTTCATCACAATAATTCTATTTTGTTTTAACAGCTTCTTTTATTTGTTCAATTACTTCATAGAGCCACTGCAATGGTTCCAAACCAAGCGCGGGAAAATACAAACCATCTGCAAAAGATTGAATATATTCGTTCTTTTCGATATCTGAGTACTCACTTTGAATAAAATCCGTTAAAAAGGCAATAGCAGCTTCCAAATAATCTTTACTTTCCTCTCTTAATAATTCTTCTAATGCCTCTTCTGGGGACTCAAAATCCTGATGAAAAGTCCCAGCTAAGAACTGAAAAACAAGTTCTTCTAGTTTGTTAGAAGACAACATAAAATCTCACCTTTCAGTATTAATTTGGATAACCCGTTAGAATGCACTTCCCTTCTCTATCCTTTTTCAAGACAATTCTAGCATTTGTCATATTCTCAACGGTCGTAGAACCTCTTTTTACACCACGTCCAATGACTTCGGTTCCTCTACGATTTGAGTCCAGTAGGCTCAATCAATAATACGAAACTATAAAAAAATCATACTAAGGATTTCATCACAAAATAACTGTTTCAAATGCATCACCTAACAGGGAATCAAAATTTTCAAATGACTGAATTAAAGTTCCTGAGGGTTTATCGAGTTCCACGTATAAACTCTCTTTTAAATCATAAAAGTACCATGCTGTATCAGAATCCCCCAAAAATATATATTGCTTTTGCCAACCATTTTCATACCAAAGCTCGTTTGCTTCAATAAAACCATAAATGTCTTCATCTACTTCTTTATCAAGTAAAGCTTTATCAACACCATATATTACCAAACCATTAAAGTCTAATCCATTTACTTTTTTCAAAAATTCAATATATGGCTCGGGTAATGCCATACTCCCTAATTTCTCCTGAATATTATGATTCAATTCCATAATCTCTCTATCTGATGCTGGACTTCTAAGTGAACTTCCGTATTTTTCTTCAACCTTTTCTATTTCCCTCAACAAATCTTTCCACTCGGGCATATCTACTCTTCCCCTCTTTTAGAAGGTTTTAGGGGATAAACATCATCCTCAAACATTGGCCAATCTATAGTTTTACTTTGTTTTGGTGCCAATCCTCTTGTTAAAGAGTTTTGTTCATTAGTAACCGCTTTATGATAAATTCTTTATTAATACTAAGTTAGTAAAAGCATCTGTACCACCATCATCTAAAGGTAAATTGTGATGCACTTGCCATCCTTTAGGATTAAATCCATCTTTCATTTTAGCAATATCATCTTCACCCAGACTAGCTTCTCTATGATATTTAACTCTTACAGAGTCGTTAGCAAATTCTTTAAGGAAATTCTTCCTAATAAAACTATTAAATTTCTTTCTAAGCTTAGCTGTTTCTTCGGGAAGTCTTTTAGTATAAATGATTTCTTCTACCTTTACACCATTTAAATGAATTTTCTCTCCTTTTAACGTTCCTATAAAGTAATCATCTTTTTCACCATTTCCTCTACCCTTAACCACTGCCCTTTGATCATTAATCTCCTCAACATCCCTCTTGCTCTTACCACCAGGCTCTTCCACTTTCCTCAATGCTTTCGACTGAACTTTTGAAACATTCTCCATCATATACAAAGTTAACCCCTTTAACGCTTCACCGAAGGTCTGTCGAGGTAACGCCTCTCCTACTCCTGACAGTTGAGGTTGAGGGCATAAAGTCGGTATCTCGGCATCTAGTAAAGGTTGAAGCTTCTTTTGAATAGGTTTATACACCTTTTCCGACCAATTGCTTGTGTGCTTACGATATTTCGCATATCATTTAATGTTTTGTTTTACTTGCATATACACGTGGAACTTCTGTTATTTTTGGAACAGCATTTACGGAACCTGGGGGGTTCGCTCCCCTAACTAGCAAACAAAATATAATTCTATAACTGAACTGCACCCCGATTGCATTCTTTCTAAATTTTTCATTCCTTTAACTTCATCAACTAGATTAATGTCAATATCGCTTCTCTGATACACCCTTCTACTTATATCTCTGACTCTACCATTAACTTTTGCCATTCCTTTATAATCAACAGGTGTATATATTTTATCTCCATTAACTCCTTGATTTACACTATTAAATGTAATCTTAGGTATACTATCTCCCTTAAATGTACCTCTTCCATTTTAACAATAGAAAAGAACCAATAGCGATAATGCTATTGACTCCCTTTAGTAAGACATGTTTCCAAATAAGCTCTCGAGAAACTTTCAATATAATAGTTGGCTTTCAATTACCTCGACCGCTTTCTAGTTTAACATGCCCATCATTTACTTTAGCCATTTCACTTTATTCTTTAAAAATCTTTTTCCTTTGCTCATAGAATCTAGCAAAATAGCGCATACTATCTTAATTCAAATTTAGGTTGCTTCTTTAACCACTTCCATAATATCATGAAAATCTCGTGATAATTTTTCATTTTCATCATCTTTATACATGAAATATCCTTCCAACCCTCTATGAATAATAGCAAACATAGTAGGGTGGAAATCTTTATCTGTGGAATTAATAAGAAACTGGCTAAATTGAACAGCAGACTCTAAAGAATAACTTAGGTTTTCGTTTGCAACCTGAATCATAGCACTTTGTATGTCAACAGGTTTACTATTTTTTTCATGTCCTAAGCCATTAAACATTCCAAAAAGGTATGCGCCCAAGATTTGCTTTTCTTGTTCATCATTGCTGTCTATTTTAAAAACCTTATCTATAGTAGTATTTGTAATATTCATACATTATTTAAATAAATTGTTGTTTTCTTCCAAAAACTTCACTCCCTATCATATAACTTTTATATTTGATTGAAGCGCCGTGATTTTTGCTTCAATTGTGGCAATGGCATCAGTCAGCTGACGGGTCAGCAAATCATCGTATTCTTCTAACATAGTTGTACGGATGTCTTCAAATCCAACAGCAAGACTGCCTGACCAAGTGGCGGAAGTGAGCTCTGGTTCTTTAACTTTTTCCTTTGCACGTTCAAGCTCTCCCTTGACTTCAGTTAACGTATTTTTACTAGCCGTAAGCTGCTGGATCTCTTCATGTGCCTGCTTCAACTTGAGTATACAGATGAGCATCAAACATCTCATTCATATGATGACACTTCCTTTATATCCATCTCTTGGTTCTTCTAACTATAATTCCCTTTTATAACATATCAAATAAAGAAAGAAGGCGCATCGGCACGTTTAATTGTATTTTTTTGGTAATAATGTAGGTTTTTAGTTCAACACCTACTCTTCATGATAAAATAACCAAAACTGTCTTACCATTGACAATTCATCAAGGTTTTTGGACTGCTCGACTTGTTATTCTCACGTTAATAAAAGGCCTTTTTACACAATTTTTTTGTTAAAACGCCTTCATTCTTTCTATTTCCAAATATTTAAACATGCGCTAGTATATACATAATATAAAGGGGAGGTTGAGTATGAGAGAAAAGCTCGTAAGACTCGGTTATTTACTTGGGTTGGCTCTTGTTTTGTCCGGTATTCTGTATTTCTTTGCATCGAACTGGCAAGGCTTTGACCGCTATACTAAAATTGCGCTGAGCGTGGGACTGATGCTGCTGTTTTACGGAAGTGCGTTTGCGGTGCGAAAGCTGATTCCTCAGCAGGCGTTTCTCAGTCACTGGACGCTTTTGGCTGGCGCTCTTTCATTTGGATTAAGCATCGCGCTTCTTTCTCAAATTTACAACACGCACGCTGAATCGTACTGGCTGTTTTTAATTTGGCTTGTGCCGGTTATTCTGTTTAGCCTCTTTACAAAATATCAGCCGTTTTACGTGTTATCGTTTATTTTATTTCAATTAACCATGGCATTTTTTGTTTCACCAACAAGCGCAGTTTCACAGCGAGGTGAACATGAGACGCTTTTACTTTACGGAGGAATGGCGTTTGTGAACTTGATCATTTTTTGGATTATAAAAAAGAAACACCTCTCGTCTCCTGTGGTGATGTATGCAGCGTTTGGTTTGTTTCACTACATTTTTTTAACTCTGTCCCTGCCGGATTTTACAGGCAGCTCTAGCTTACGGATTGGCCTTATTATTTTTTATTTGCTGTTTTTACTGAGCTCCTTCTTTTATTTTTCAAAAGTGGAGTCGCAAAAGTCGTTTCTAGGCATTTCCATCGTGGCATTTGCTTTATTTGTACTTGAACAGTTTTTCTCTTTTATTTTTAAACACTACGCTGAATGGTCGCTGTTTTTAGCTTTAGGGTTCGTGATTTTGTTTATTGGTGCAAGCGTTTTGTTTGTTAAATGGCTCACCGCCCACACTTCAGCACAAAAAACTTCGCTGCGCGTGATCAAACGAATAGCGGTAATTGGTATTACTGCCATTGCATCGGTGATCGGCAGCAGCTCTTTAGGAGGACTTGTTACTCTTATTACAGGAACGTACCCAACAAACGGAATGCTTGTGATTGGTGTTTTGTTGATTGTGGCATGTTATTTGATTAAAGCAGATATTCCGACGGTAAAATATACGCTTTTAATGATGGGCGTATTGATTAGCAGCGCTGCTTCTTTTTTTGTGCACGACATCCTATTTTTTATCTACGTTATCGCACTTGTGGCGCTTTTAGTGTTCACCAAGCATACGCCCATTCGACTGCTGTTTTTTGTGCTAGTGCAAGGGCTTCTGTTAATAAAGGTTCCAGTTACTTACTATGACACTATCAAAATAGATTATGTGCTGCTCGCTTTGTTTCTATTAAATGCCGTTGTGTACGCGATAAACGTACACCACGTGTTTAAAAAAGCAGCGCTGCTTCTTGCTTTTATCTTTTTACTGTCGCTGACTGAATTAAGCGAACCGTCTTTCTTAAATATTATTTACTGCATGGTGTTTTTTGTGATTTCAACTTTCTTTTTGTTTTTGACGGTACGAAAAGAGCCAAAATATGATTTTATTGTCAGCATGATTTTCTGGTTTGTTTTTTTAGCTATGAAATATTACGACTTTGTGTGGGATTTATTTAATAAATCGCTTGTGCTCATTATTTTAGGTCTTATCTTTCTTTTCCTAAGCAAGCAATGGGACGCGTCAACGCCTAATCAGCCGCAGCCATCGTTTCTTGACCGCAGTCGAACCGCTGTATGGGTCATCATTCTTGTTCAGCTCATTATTCTTGGCGGAATTTTCACTAAAAACGAAGTGCTTCTTCAAAATGGAAAAGAAATTAAGCTCGCTTTACAGCCGATTGATCCGCGCTCACTGCTGCAAGGCGATTATGTTGAGCTGAATTACGACATTGCGCACGTTAAATTACCTCATGTAAAAGACGGCGAAAAAGTGAAACTCGTTCTCCGCCCGAACAAACAAGGCGTGTATGAATACGCAAAAATCTATCAAGCAGATGATGACTGGAATAAGCCGTACACTTCTAAAGAGAAAGACGTTGTCATTACGGGCAGCTATCATGACTGGGGAATTCATTACGGAATTGAGCACTACTTCATTCCAGAAGGAACCGGCAGCAAAGTGGAAAGCGAAGCTCATTTTGCCACTGTACGAGTTAGAAAAAACGGAGATGCGATTGTTACAAAAGTAGGTAAATAAAAAAGCAGCCGCTTCAACATTGAAGCGGCTGCTTTTTATTTTAATTGATAAATACGCCGATTATCATCGTTATGATGAAGATAACAAAGAAAATAATCATTACGTAGCCAATCCATTTTATTCTTTTTGGTGTTACTTTTACATGAATATCCGTTATTTTTCCTTCAATACGCTTTTGATGTTCAGTAACATCATTGTATTCCTTGTTAGGCGAAGTGATATTATCCTTCCTTTCTATTCAGTCGTTTTCTCTCTTCTAACAGCTCTTCATATCTTTTTTCAAGCACCTGCTTTTCTTTTCCTTCTGGCGTGATAGAAAGCTCGCTAATAACTTTTGTTAATTCTAATTGAAGCGCAAGTTTCTCTGCTTCATTTTGCTGCTGTGACGCTTTTTTGCTTTTTCCCGTATCTTCAATCGCCGCTAGCTCTGCTTTAGACTCTTTTAACGTCATCACATGCGTAGCCAGCTTTTTAACAAAGTAACGGTCATGCGTCACAAATAAAATCGTCCCTGGATAAGCTTTTAACACTTCTTGCAGCGCTTCTTTCGTATGAAGATCAAGATAGTTGGTCGGTTCATCTAAAAGAAGAACGTTATAGTTTCCTAAAAAGATTTTTGCTAATGCCGTTTTTACTCGTTCTCCTCCGCTTAGCATCTCTACTTTTTTATACACGTCTTCACGTTTGAACAGTAGACGTGATAGTACCGTACGAATAAACTGCTCGGTGTATGGACTGTCTTCTTTGATGTTTTCTAAAATGCTTTTAGCGGGATCTAGATTTTCAAGACGCTGATGAAAAAAGCCGAGTTTTACAGGCTTCGCAACCGTGATGCCTTCTGCCTGCTGCTCAATCATATTCAGCAGCGTAGATTTTCCGGCACCGTTTTGACCGACAATCGCTACTTTCGCGCCTGGCTTCACACCGCCTTTTAGACCTTGAAACAAGATATGGTCACCAGCTGATGCCGAGACTTTGTCAAAAGTCAGTACTTGCTTGCTGTGCACTTGATGAAGCTGCGATAGGTCAAAATGAATCTCTTCCATTTCTTTTGGCCTTTCTTTTTTCTCGAGCTTTTCAATTCTTGTTTCAATGGCTTTTGCGCTTCTGTCTAGCTTGGCTTTTTGTTTCCCAACCGCTCGCTTGTGAAGTCTCGCTTCAGAGTTTCCCATGCGGCTCGGCGCTTTTTTAAGCGACTTTGATTTCTGGCTTTTTTCTTCAGACGCCAGTTCAAGCCGCTGTTTTTCTTTTACATACTGCTCATACTCAAACTGCTGTCTTTCAACTGCATGTTTTTTTTGCGTCACATACTCTTGGTAATTGCCTTCATAGCAGTGAATTTTGCCGTCTTCTACTTCCCAAATAGACGTACAGAGGCGGTTTAACAATTCTCGATCATGTGAAATCAGCAGCAGACTGCCTGTAAAAGCTTTCATTTCTTCTTCAAATTTTTCTACGCCTTTTACATCTAAATGGCTGGTCGGCTCATCCGCTGCAAGCAATTCTGCGCCGGATGAAAGAGCAGCTGCAATTTTCTTTCTTGTTTCTTCTCCTCCGCTAAGAAAGTCCGCTTCATTTGGCACGTTCCACTGACTTTTCATCTCAGGGGACACTGCTGCCGTAGTTTGAACGTCGAGCTGCGGAATCAGGGAGGAACGGCCATATGTTTGAACAATTCCTTGATCCGGACTCATTTTTTTCATTAAAATATGAAGCAAGGTCGATTTGCCTTCTCCGTTTTTCCCAACAATTCCAATTCGCTCTCCGCGATGTACTTGAAGCTTTTCTGCTTGAAACAGCAGGCGGTCTCCATAGCTTTTTTCGATATTTATAGCTTCTAACAATAACATAAAAAAACCTCCCTAGGCTTTCTAGAGAGGATTAGAGGTCATAATTAGGCATACGCAAATATGCACCCTTTTTATAGAGTGAAAAAAGGGAGAAATCAATTCATATAAGACATATAGAAATGGCACCTAAAAATGTACAGACTAATCCTATCTAGACAAATGTTCATTTTAAAATAAAGTTTTAAAAGAATGTCTAAAAAAATAGGATTACTTATCCATTGTCTACGGTACCTTTCCTTTCTTAGTATGAAATGACTTGCTTCTTACAGTGTATGATGAAGATTTTCAAATGTCAATATCGATTTGGATGATATTCCCTTCTTTTTCTAAGAACAAAAAAACCTCAGCTGATCACAGCCGAGGATTCTTTTGTTACACGTATTGATTCACTTTACCTGTAAAATCAGGCAGCCACTCACCGTGAGCTTCAATTAAATCATCGCACATACGAATGATGTCATCCATGGATAATTCCGCATTTGTATGAGGATCTAGCATCGCTGCTTGGTAGATATGCTCTCTTTTTCTAGTGACCGCTGCTTCAATTGTTAGCAATTGAGTATTAATATTCGTGCGATTTAACGCCGCAAGCTGCTCAGGTAAGTCTCCTACATAAGTCGGCATAATACCGCTTCGGTCTACGACACAAGGAACTTCTACGCACGCTTTTGTCGGCAGGTTACTAATTAATCCTCCGGTATTTAATACGTTACCGGCAAATTTAAACGGCACGTTTGTCTCCATTGCTTCAATGATTCTAGAGCCGTACTCATGTGAACGTGTATGAGTTAACTGACTGTTGTTGACCATTTCCTCTCTCATTGATTCCCAATTGCTAATTTGCTCTTCGCATCGGCGCGGATATTCATCAAGAGGGATGTTAAACTGATCAACAAGATTTGGATATTTATGTTTAATAAAGTATGGGTGATATTCCGCGTTATGCTCAGACGATTCGGTAATATAATAACCGAACTTATCCATTAGCTCAAAACGCACCATATCGTGATGCTTTGTCTTTTGCTTTTCTTTTGCTAAACGCTTGATTTCTGGATATAAATCTTGTCCATCTCTTTTTACTTCTAGCAGCCATGCCATATGGTTAATACCTGCAATTTTCTCTTCTATTCCTTCATGATCCATTCCGAGAGAATCAAATAAATCTTTTGTACATACTTGAACACTGTGACAAAGGCCTACCGTCTTTACATTGGTATAGCGCAGCATTGCACCCGTTAGTGTTGCCATTGGATTGGTGTAATTTAAAAACAACGCATCTGGACATACTTCTTCAATGTCCTTTGCAAAATCAAATAGCACTGGAATCGTGCGCAATGATCTGAAGATTCCTCCAATTCCTACTGTATCTCCAATCGTCTGACGCAAGCCGTATTTTTTAGGAATTTCAAAATCAATGACGGTGCTTGGTTTGTATCCACCTACTTGAATCGCATTGATCAAATACTTTGCCCCCGTTAAAGCTTCTCTGCGGTTTAAATAGGCTTTAACAGTAATATTCACTTTATAGTTTTCTTTTAAATTATTTAGCATATTTTCCGAATCTCTTAAACGCTCAGCATCTATATCGTAAAGAGCAAATTCAAAGCCAGCTAAGGCAGGGACAAACATGCAGTCTCCTAAAATATTTTTTGCAAAAACTGTACTTCCCGCTCCAATAAATGTGATTTTAGACATCCTCATCTTCCTTCCTCGTATTGGTTAATTGGTTTTATCCTTTAACAGATCCTGATGAAAGCCCTGCAATAAAGTATTTTTGTAGCACTAAAAATAAAATAGTCATTGGAAGCATCGCAATAGTTGCAGCTGCTCCTACTAGGCTAAGATTATTTTGATTTTCGGCAAAAAAGCTTGCTAATGTAACGGTTAATGTATGCATTTCCTTATCTTGAAGGAAGAAAATTGCAAACTGATAGTCGTTCCAAATATAGACGCTGGCAATAATTAAAATGGATGCAGTAACAGGCTTTAACAGTGGAAATACGATTTTAAAGAAAATCGTTAATGTACCCGCACCGTCAATTCTTGCTGCTTCCTCAAGCTCTTTTGAAATAGTGGAGCGAATGAAGCCTGCATACAAAAAGATCGTTAGCGGCAAAAATGCTGCAACATTATTTAAAATAGCAATTTGGTACGTGTTCATCATTCCCATATTGACCACCATTTTGTACAGCGGAACCAACGCTGTTAAAGGCGGTATCACCATCACGGCAATAAAGATAAAATAGACGTACTTATTTAATTTCGTTTGGCGGCGCGCTAAAGGATACGCAGCCATTGATCCTAAAAAAATAAGCAGAATCGCCGAAACTAACGTAATGATAAACGTATTCATAAAAGAGTTTCCTAAATTAGCTTGCTCCCAAGCCGCTGTGAAATTTTCAAGATGTATGCTTTTTGGAAATACCCATTTTGAACTAAAATCCCCGGTTTCCTTTAAAGAAGTCGTAACTAGAATATAAAAAGGGACAATATGAACAAGCGTTATATAAAGAGCTAGAAAGGTAAAAAATCGTTTTTTTCGTTTATTTGTATAGTCCATCACGCTTCTGTCTCCTTTCGCTTAAAGTACAAAAGTGCTGATAAGCTGATTACTAAGATAATAAGCGCCATGCACACACCTTGAGTTGCTGCATAGCCGGCGTCTTGTCTTCTAAAATATAAATCATACATAAAAGTAGACATCGACTGCGATGCATCTCCAGGTCCTCCTCCCGTCAGCGCCACAATTACGTCAAACAGTTTTAAACCTCCGATAATATTTAAAACGACGTTAATTGTAATAGAAGGCATAAGCAATGGAAGAGTGATGTTTTTAAACTGCTGAAGAGCAGATGCTCCGTCAAGCTGTGCTGCCTCGTAGTAATCTTTTGAAATACTTTGCAGTCCTGCTAAATAAATTATCATCGCAATTCCAACGAATTGATACGTATTGACGAACACGATAATCCAAGAGTTGAGCTCCGGAGTTCCCAAAGCATTAATCTTCTCAAAGCCTAAAAATACAAGAAGGTCATTTAAAGCGCCTCCTTGGTAGGCAAAAAAGAAATACCAGATATACCCCATAATGATTGGGCTGATAATAACCGGAAGGTAGACAATTGTTCTCGTTAAAGCCTTCATTTTAATGCTTTGATTGAGAAGTAAAGCATATAACAAGCCAATAATATTTTGAAAAATGGTGCTGCCTATTCCGTAGAGCAGCGTATTTTTTATCACAAGCCAAGTCGTTGGATCTGCAAGCAAACGTTTATACTGCTGGAGTCCAACCCAATCGTATGTTTGTGAAAAACCATTCCAATTAGTAAAGGAAAGCCTAATTCCGTTAATAAAAGGATAGATAATAAAAACGGTGATAATTACTAAGCCGGGAAGATACATCCACCATAAAGAGGATTGTGTTTTAAATTTTTTCTTTCGTTTTTCCGTATCTCTTACTACGGAAACCCGCTCTTTCCTGACTAATTCATTCATCGTGTTCACTCCTATTTCAGCTTGTGATGAAAAGAAGCAGACGCCTCTCTCCCTGCTTCTTGGCGAACAAGGAACTTTTGCACATTATTTTATTGTTTACTCAGACGCTTGTACTCTTTTTCCATTTCCTTTGATAATTGCTTCGGCGTTAAACTTCCAGCTAGCAATTCTTGACCTGTAGAAGACATCACTGCCCACATGCCGCTCGGTAAATACTTTCGATCGAAGTATGGCTCTACTTTAATATCTTTATACTTATCGTAGTATTCAGAGTAGTAGTTTTGTGTTTTATTGTTTGTTAGAGCCGATGCTGAAGACGTTCCTTCTGCAATCTTTTTGGCAACTTCCGGCTGTGACACAAATTCAATAAATTTTTTGGCTTCTTTAAGGTGCTTAGAATCTTTCCATACAGCAAGGGTAAAGCGCTCTCCGCCAATCCAGCTTTGCGTACCACCTTTATGAATAGCCGGCACCGGTACCGTTCCTACTTTTACTTCAGGATTTAATTCTGTTGCATCCGGTCCAAGAGATCCTCCAACAAATGTGAAAGCAATTTTATTTTGAGCCATCAATTCCGCTACTTGAGATACTTTTGCGGTTAATACATCTTTATTCAGCAACCCTTTTTTCTTCATTTCTGCCATCGTTTCGGCTAGCGGCGTGTAGTTTGACCAATTAAACGTTCCTTTTTCCAACTGCTTAGCGTAGTTATTATTTTTTGCTGTAATAAGCTGAGGTGTAGCCAGCTGATCAAAAACTTGAGCAATATTGCCGTTTTCTCCTCCAGGAATCCATAGAGGTGCTACTTCCCCTTTGCTTTTCTTTTTTACTGTTTCTAACGCTGTTATAAATTCATCCATTGTGTTAGGAGGCTTTATTCCATATTTATCTAATAGCGTTGCATTATAGCTGATTCCATCTTTCGCTTGATTTAAAGGATACGCATACACTTTGCCGCTTTTATCTTTCAAAATTTGATTTAGCGCCGGATCTAAATGCTGAACCCAATCCATATCTTTTAAATCCGCTACGTACTCCCCGTAGCGAAGCTGCGACCAGCCGTGCGTATCAAATAAATCTGGCATATCATTTGCGCCCATTTTCACACGGAGCATATCTTCATAGCCGTTACCCGGAAAATTTGCATCAATTTTAATATCTGGATTTTGTTTTTCAAACTCTGCAATCGCGTCTTGAAGTGCTTTTCTCTCACCTTTATTACTCATCGTAGAAAAAAGCGTTAACGTCGTTTTACCATTTCCGCCTGTTGACGCTTCTTTCTTTCCGCAGCCCGCTGTCACAACAGAAAAGACTAGTAATAGAATGAAAAGATACATAAGCTTTTTCATTTATCTTCTTTCCTCCTTATACTCTATTAAATTGAAAATAACTGAATATTCAGCATTTTACTCACAGACAAATCCATTGCACAAAGAAATAAAGTCACTTATAATTTAATCCTATACTTTTACAAAGGTTCAAAGAGTCCTAGAGATGAGAAGGCTTCTTTTCATTTACATACTTATCTGCCAATAAGTATGTAACATTGTTTCTAGGGCTTTTTAACCTGCTTTTTCTATGGTTTTTTCTATTTTTCTATTTTTCTTCCCCCTTATCACTCTTTATGTATGAATTCTTCTTTTCTACCACCCCCTTTCAATCCTCGTTTTTAAAAATTTCGCGCTACTGTTTCTTGAGTGAAGCTCCACAGCTTTCACGATAAACTAGTTTAGTCGGCACCATGACTTTTAAAGGAACCGATCTGCCGCTTAACCGATCCACTAGCATTTTAACCGCCTGCCTTCCCATTTCTTCGGTATATACCTTAACCGTTGTGAGCGGCGTGCTCGCAAATGCTGCGATATCCACATCATCAAAGCTTACAATCGCTACTTCTTCAGGAACCTTTATATTTGATTGCTGCAAGGCACGCATCGCTCCTATCGCCATTGCATCACTTGCGATAAAAAATGCCTGTGGAAGATTTCCTTGCTTAATCGCTTTTCCCATCAGCTCATATCCCTCAGTCATTGAATATTCGCCGATATAAACTTTCTCAGAATCAAGCAGTTCTTTTTCATGCATAACGCGTTCAAAAACCGTTTGACGCTGGTCTTCAATAATAGAGCTTCCATTGATATAATGTTCTCTTTCTGTTCCTCCGATATAGCCAATTCTTTTATAACCAAGGTCAAATAAATGATTTAATGCATGTTTAGTAGCTTTCTCAAAATCAATCATGACCGAATCGTACAAATCCTCATCCGCTTTGTGATTAATAAAAACAATATTATCTAAATGATCGCTCACTTCTTGAACCGTTTCTGGACTAACTCTTCCTACTACAATCACTCCATCAAGATCCTGCAGCAGCTCTTCTTGCTTCATGCCTTTTAGCCTAAATGACTTTACTGTAAAAATTTCTTTTTCTGAGCATTCACTTTCTATTCCATGGCGAATAGAGGAGAAAAAAGGGTCTACTAACTCTTCTTCAAGAGACTGAGCAAAAATAATACCTATTCTTGGAGCCTCTATGTCTTTGCCGTTTGCCGTTCCTTTTCGTATCTTCACTGGCGTGTATTGCAGCTCCTTAGCTGCATGCAGAATGCGTTCACGAGTAACCTCAGATACAGAAAGCGTATGATCATTATTTAGTACTCTTGACACAGTTGAACTCGAAACATTAGCGTACGCCGCTATATCTTTTAAAGTTGCCATCTTTTTACCTCTCTATTATAATCTTCTATTTTTACTAAATATTTATCTGTTATATTGGAAGAATAGCACATTAATAAAACGCTTTCAATAAATATTTTTAAAATTTCAGTAAATTCATTAAAATATTCTCCAAAATTCTTCATTTCTTTTGTTAATACTCCCTATAAAATGACAAAAACACTACTATCATTACTTCAATTTTACCTCATCAAACTAAAATTGTAGTAAACTTTTAGTAAATATTATTTTTCATAAGAATTTGTTTGTTTTTGATATAAAACTGTTTATTGGGGAAAATAAAAGAAGAAATACTGATACTGATAAAGAAAGAGAGCGCATATGATTAGCCAACATTCCTATTTTCAACAATGTCTGCCTGCCATTCAGCAATTGCATATCCATACAAATTTCACTAAAGAACAGCTGTTGCAAAAAGACTTTTTAATCCGGCAAGAAAATGAACTAAGCATGTACTACTCGCCTCATAACGATTACATAAATCCAGACGCTCATATCGTCATTGCCGGCATCACACCAGGCTGGTTTCAAATGAAAACCGCTTTTAAACAATGCACTTCCAGTCTGTCTCAGCATCATTCACTTGAAGAAGTGCTGTATGAAACAAAAAAAGCCGCTAGCTTTAGCGGAACAATGAGAGTAAATTTAATAGAAATGTTAGATCAATGCGGCATTTCAAAAGCCATGGGCATTAATAGTGCCGCTGAGTTATTTGCTTCACAGCGAGATTTGCTGCATACAACGTCCGTCTTAAAATATCCTGTATTTTATAAAGGAAAAAACTATACCGGGCATCAGCCGCCAATTGAACGCTCATCGCTTCTTTCTCGCTATGCCTTTGAAGTGTTTCCACAAGAATTGAAAGAAGTGACGAATCCATGTTTAATTGTTCCCTTAGGAAAAGCGGTGGAACAGGTCCTAAGAAAACTTTCACGTGAACCTTCGCTTTCTCGGCATACGTATCTATTTGGCTTTCCTCATCCATCCGGAGCAAACGGACATCGAAAACGAATATTTGAAGAACACCTGAATAAATTTACGGAAACTGTAGAGAAGTGGGTTGCAAAAAGAAAGAGCTAAAAACGACCTTCAACTCTTTCTTTTTATAACATCTCCTTCTCTTTCTTCTATTTCTCGTTCAGTTTGTTCTTCATGAAACTCTTCTTCTGTTTGGGCAGCGAGATAGTCAAACGGCGTGTAATAATTACGGGGAAGCTTTCGATGCCAAACCGTTTTAACAATAATGACCATCAGCGGAATACTAACCATTAAAATAGCGACTAAAACTAGCAGCGAAAAAACCATGAATTATCTCCTCCTACTTTAACATGCTGCTTACTTTTGGTTATTGCACCTTTTCTCCTAAAACCATAAAGCGGATTTCCTACATTCTTTTACTTAAATTCAATCTATATTTAACATCATCAATATACGGGATTCATGGATGCTAAAGCCTCTCTTTTCAAAGAAACATGCTGGCTTGCGTTGGCCTCTTTCGGTAGACACATACGCTTCTTTTAATTCTTCATCGGTCAGTAAACGAATTTGAGTTTTCATCGTGTTTCTCCTTTTCCCCTCAACTTTCTTGAAACTCATTTATATATAAATCATTATATCGACGGTTTTATTTATATTGTTGTTCAGTTCTTTTGCTTCATCAATTACGTTTTTATTGTAGCCTTTCCAGCTAGATATTGCTTTTGTCATTTTTAAATTTTTTGTTGTATACGTTCCTTTTTCGGCTAGCGATAAATACTGATTAGGATTAGTAAGCAGTGCTAAACGGACAAGTCCACTTGGCGCTCAAGCACTCATCAAACTTGGTATATTTGGCGTGTCTTTTTTAAAATACTTCAACGCTTTTGGTAATGTGGGATCTATTCCAATGATTGCTTTTACTTCATCTCGATATTTGTTAGCGTAATACATGCTGTAAAGGCCAGAAACCGAGTGCGGCATTAATATATAGGGACCCTTTATACCCGACTTTTGGAAAGCTTCTCTCATTTCACTTATAATATTTTCTACGGTGCGCCTTTTATTCGTAACGCCACTCCATCCGTATCCAAATGGCTCTACTACCACAACTTTATTGTTCTTCGACAGTTCATTTACTAAAGGTTCAAAATCCAATGCAGGAGCAGCCGTTCCCAAGCCGCTCATTAGTACAATTGTATTTTGTCCTTTACCTTTTGTATATACATGAATATCTCTGCCATCAACCTCCACTAATTGACCAATGGGCGGGTACTTTTTCTTTTCCACCGCTGTCATAATTTGATTTGTCACAACCCAAATAATGCATATGCCTAACATAGCTACTATTATGTTTCTTAATATTCTCAAGAACTTAAACTTTTTTTGCACTTTTACCTCTCCTCTCCGTAAGCAGCAGCTAACAAGCAGATGCAAACGCTAATGAACCTTTAGCACTTCTTACTTACTATGACGCTTCAAAAAATGTTTAGTTCTATTTCTTCTATAAAATTTTAAAAGAATGATAGCAGCTTACTTCAGCACTCAACGAAAAAAAGGTCTCTTCTGATGAAAGAGACCTTTTAACATTTACTAAAAAGAGAATAATAAAAACTGTAACCCCTTTATTTTATGGCTAAACGTATAACTGAGGCTACGTTTTTAGCCGTTCTTTCAATATTTTCATCAGCTTTTTCCAGCGCTTCTGACAGAGTCACTACCCCTGGCACGACGCTAAATAAAGCATAAATACCGTGTTCATACACAGCTTCGCTTCCCGCTCCAATGCTCCCTGCTATTGCTATCACGGGAACGCCATACTTTTTCGCTGTTTTAGCTACGCCGATGGGTGTTTTTCCGTAAATGGTTTGACCATCTATTCTTCCTTCACCGGTAATGACAAGATCGGCATCCTTAACATAGCTTTCTAGCTGAGTTGCTTCAATAACAATGTCTACACCGGGTTTTAATTCAGCGGATAAAAATGCCAGCAAGCCGCCGCCAAGTCCTCCGGCTGCTCCAGCACCAGGAACGTTCTGGATATGAATATGCATTTCTTTTTGAATAACCGCTGCGTAATGAGCTAGATTACGGTCAAGCTGTTTAACCATATCAGAAGTTGCTCCTTTTTGAGGCCCAAATACTGCAGATGCTCCGGTTTCACCCGTTAACGGATTGTCTACGTCGCACGCCACTTCTACTTTGACTTCAGCAAGCCGAGAATCCAGGTTTGTAAGATCAATAGAAGCTAACTGATCTAAGCTGCCGCCTCCTTCTTTAATTTCTGCTCCTTTAGCATCAAGAAGTTTTGCGCCTAAAGCTTTTGCCATACCGGCTCCTCCATCATTTGTAGCGCTTCCTCCAATGCCAATAATTATATGCTCTACTTTGTGATCCAACGCTTTAAGAATCAGCTCGCCGGTTCCTCGCGTTGTTGTTATAAGCGGATTGCGCTTATCGATAGGGACATGATGAAGGCCTGAAGCAGCTGCCATTTCAATAACAGCCGTTTTGCCCCCGCCAAGAATTCCGTAAAAAGCTCCCACCATTTCTCCTAACGGCCCAATTACCCTCGTTTGTATTATTTCGCCACCCGTCGCGTCTACAAGCGACTGAACGGTTCCTTCCCCTCCGTCTGCCATAGGCACTTTACTAGTTTCCGCGTTAGGAAAATGAGTTTTTATTCCTTTTTCCACGGCTTCACAAACGTACAGAGCCGTTAGGCTTTCTTTAAATGAATCCGGTGCAATAACAATTTTCATGCGCAAACACTCCTTTTTATTTTTAGCCGTATAGCTTAAATACACCAAATATAAGCGTGGATATAATCGCCATAATGAGGCCGATAAGCGATTCGTAAGGTATTAATTTCAAACGTTCTTTCATTTTCATGTTTACACTTCCGCCCGTTGCGTGGAAAAAGCTTCCGTGCGGAAGGTGATCAAGTACGGTCGCTCCGGCATGAACCATAGCAGCTCCGGCTAAAGCAGAAACGCCTAGTTCTAAAATCGTCGATCCAAAAACTTGGCTTGCTACTGCTGTTCCTGCAGTTGTCGAAGCGGTTGCGGCCGACATAAAAACACCTGAAACCGGGGCTAAAATATAAGCTGGCAATCCAATGGCCGACAAGCCGTGAATAATAACATCTTTTAACTGAGAGTTAGCAATGATTCCCGCTAATGTCCCCGTTCCGAGAAGCATAATGGCTACACCTGACATTTTCCCTAACCCTGAAATAGCGTATGTATTAAGCTGTTTTCCTTTTTTCATCACAATGGCACCAACAATTCCTCCTGCAGGAAGCGCAACCATCGGATCGATATTAAGATCAAAAAGCGGTCGCAGCGCCAGCAGCACAATAGTAACAATTGGTGCTATGATGGCCGTTAAAAATAGCGGCAAGTTGCTTGAATCCACTGTATCTATTTCCTCAAGTTGAACCATTGTTCCTTTTTTCACTAATCGTTTGGCTACTATATAAGTGGCCGTTACGCCAAATATAGCGGGAATAATTCCCGCAGCCATTACAGATGTAAGCGGAATATTAAATGCATCCGAAGCAGCAATAGCGTTAGGATTAGGAGACATTAAATTTCCGGCCTTTCCTCCTCCGATCATCGCTAATAAAATAGCTGGCTTTGACATACCCGTACGCTTAGCAATGGCTAAAGCAATAGGTGCCACTGTGATAACAGCAACATCAACAAACACGCCTACTGTCGTAAGAATAAGTGTGGCTAGCGCTAGAGCTAAAAGCGCTTTTGTTTCCCCTAGTTTTTTTACAATGGTTTCTGCTATAACCGCTGCAGCACCTGATTCTATTAATACCCCAGCCAATACCCCAGCTGCAAGAATTCGCAGCACTGCTGGAATGATGTCTTGTGCTCCTTCAATCATTAAATTAACCGTATCAGCAATATTAACTCCGCCAATCAGTCCTCCAATTAAAGCCCCTGCTATCATTCCGTATGCGGGAGCCACTTTCTTTAAGATTAATATAATGGCAATCACTAATGCACAAATAGCACCTAATGCGCTTACTTGAACGTCCATAAAGCATCTCCTTCCTTATTTATCCTATTCTTAGCATTAATTGTAAGCGCTGTCTCTGATTCTTTCATTAGTCATTTCAACAGAAAAAGACCTTACTATCGCAAGATCTTTTATGCACGTGCACAATTATGAAATGGTTGATAGAAGCATCGCTACATACAGTTCGAGAAGGTCTTTTACTTTTCTTGGATCTTTTCCCGTGATATCTTGAATTTTATCTAGACGGTAGCTTAGCGTATTTCGATGTATAAAAAGCTTTTTAGCTGCCGTGCTTCCTTCGCCATTTTCCTCTATGTATATCTTTAACGTTTCGATAAGTTCTTTTTTCTTGTCGTATTCCTTAAGCTTCTCATAATGATGCAAAAGATCATGATTTTCTTGAAAACCGGCACGTTGACGTAACAGTACAGGAATTTGATAATCAGAATAGCAGTAGAAAGTAGCTTCTGGATGAAGCTTTGAACCGACGGCAAGCGTATCTTTTGCCTGCTGATACGATACATGAAGACCTTTAAAGTCCGCTTGAACAGATCCTGCAGATAGCTTATAGGAGAAATCGAACGCACGAAGCTGTTTTTGCAGCTGTTCAACATAGCGGCTAGCGCTGCCGGCTTCTATAGATTTTAATAGGACCACTCCGTCTGGAAGCATAGCATATAAGTCATTATTAGCTATGTATTTCTTTATGAGCTTCATAACTTTATGGCGGTTTTCCGCTGTAACAATGAGTGCTATTCTTGGAAGGTATAAATTAATATCAAAACGATTCGCTCGGTCAAAAAATAAGGAGTCAAGCGGCTCTTCTTGTTGAAGAAGCTGATGAACCAGCTCCTCTTTTAATCGTTCATCCCATTGGATTTCTTCTATTAAAATCATTTCTTGAAAAATCATTTCAGACGCCATACGCACGAGCTCTCCATAATTACGGATCTGTTCTGGCAGTCCTGTTAATCCCACAACGCCAACAATGTCTTCGTTGAAGAAAATAGGCAAATTCACGCCCGGTTTGGCTCCGCGCAGTGAGTCAGCCTGCTGCTGGGTAATTTCATACGGGCTGCCGTTTTTTAATACCATTAACGCTCCTTCATGAATATGATTGATTCGCTTTTTGTCACCCGAACCAATAATGACTCCTTTTTCGTTCATCACGTTAATGTTGCAATCGATAATCTCCATTGTTCTACACACAATTTTTTGAGCTAATTCTTTTGTTACATATCTCAACATTTCCCCACCCTTTGTCTCTATGAAGTAAAATCCCAACTTTTTGTGAGAGATGATTTGCATTTAATGAAAAATTTGCGATACTTCATTATAATATACGTATAAGCAAAACCACATATTTGAAACCGCTACCAAAACAGTACATATAGGAGGATGAAAGAATGACCATCTCAAAACTAGTTTTTACCCCTCTTAGCTATACAGGATGGGGATCACTTCAGCAACTGCTTCCGGAAGTAAAAAAATATCACCCTGCTCATATTCTAATCGTCACAGATCCTGTTTTAAAAGACATTGGACTTGTAGATAAAGTGATTTCTCCTCTTATCAAAAATGGATACGAAATAGATGTATATGCAGATACGGCACCAGAGCCCCCTTTAGTCCTTGGTGAAAAACTCGTATCCTATGCAAAAAGCCGAAAATTTGATTTAGTCATTGGAGTGGGCGGCGGCAGCGCATTAGATTTAGCAAAACTTACGGCAGTTTTAGCCGTTCATGACGGAGCTGTAGAAGAATACTTGAACTTAACTGGCACGAAACAAATTACGAAAAAAGGTCTTCCAAAAATTTTAATTCCTACTACTTCCGGCACGGGCTCAGAAGTAACGAATATTTCTGTGCTGTCTCTTGAAAGCACCAAAGACGTTGTGACCCACGACTATTTGCTTGCGGACGCTGCGATTGTAGATCCTGAGCTTACGCTGAGCGTGCCTCCTAAAGTAACGGCGGCTACAGGGGTTGATGCATTAACTCATGCCGTTGAAGCTTATGTATCGGTGAATGCAAATCCAGTGACAGACGCCTTAGCGCTGCAGGCCGTAAGCATGATCAGCTCTTCTTTAAGAGCAGCTGTAGAAAATGGTGAAGATAAAGAAGCGCGAACTCAGATGAGCTACGGAAGCTACTTAGCAGGACTTGCTTTTTTTAATGCAGGTGTTGCCGGTGTCCATGCGCTTGCCTATCCGTTAGGTGGGCAGTTTCATATTTCTCACGGTGAATCAAACGCCGTATTGCTTCCATATGTTATGGGCTATATCCGCAGCAGCTGCGTGGCAAAAATGCGGGATATTTTTGAAGCACTAGGCGGAAACGCTAACTTCTTATCGAAAGAAGAAGCTTCTTATCAGTGTATACAACAGCTGCAATCCTTTGTCAAAGACGTCGGTATTCCTCAGACGCTCCGCGGATTTGACATTCCAGAAAGTGCACTGCAAAAGCTGATCGAAGATGGCATCCAGCAAAAACGAATTCTCGCTCGCAGTCCTTTGCCTCTTCATGAAAAAGACATACGAGCCATTTATCAATCGGCTTATGATGGCGCTATCATAGAACCTCTGCACTAAAAAACTCCCCCTTACACAAGGGGGAGTTCTATTCATGCGGCTTTGGCCGTTGTAACAAAACGATTCTCTTTAGGGTCACTAGGCTGGCAGAATAAAACAATTAGCCAAATTGCAAATTTATAGTTTATATATCCTTTTTATTCAAAAAACAAACCGTGAAAAGGAATAAATAACGACGTTTTTTACACAAAAGAAAAACTCCTTTTAAGAAAGAAGTTTTTCTTCACACATCATGCTTTTTTCTATTTAATCAAATCATTTCGGTCTTCCATACTTGGCGGTTCCTCAACCCATCCGTTTTTGGCCATGATTTTTCCTCCGTCTTGCCCGTATGTTAAAATGTCTTTGGCCGTACTGACAAGCGTAAAAGGAAGATCTCCTCGCAAGCTAAACACAGTGCCTAGAGCATTGCTTCCTAGCCCAAAGCTGCAGAACAAACTTATGCAGTACATCATTAGTTTACTGAAAAAAGTGCTACTTTTGACTCCGTCGCTTTGGCTCCCCAAGTAGCAGGCGTCTGAATGTCGCTTTGCAAAAGAATTTTGCTATAATCACTTACAATTTTCTTAGCTAACTCTTTACCTTTCACAAAATACTTCTTTGCTTCAGGTTCACTTGCTACTTGAGCAAACCCTGTGATCATTTGTATGCCAAGAACGTTGGTTTCTATAGCGTAATAAATATGTGCTACTTCTACAGTATTTAATGCACGTTTACTTGAAAACAAATGAATCCCATTCATGTAATCTGTACCTTCAGCAAACTTAGCTGTTTTAGATACTGAGGCAGCAGGAGGTCTTGGAAGCACGTCTTTTTCTTGAAGATAATCTACACATTTGTCATATATGCCTTGCTTGAAAGCGGTAAGCTCTTTATATAAAAGGATCATGTCTTTTCTATAGGACATGGTTAAATACAGCGTATGCAGCTCCATACTAATTTCTTTTAAAAGACGAAGAAACATAATATCAAACATCTTATCATAGAGTTTACGTCTTTTTCTGTATATCCAACCGGTATGGCAGCCCCTTCATTTTGTAAAATTGTTTTGATGTCCTCAATATAGTTCACCATTTGCATGTGCGTATCTTGCATAATTTCTTTCGCCCTGTCATCTTCTGCCTGTGTAATAAAATATTCCAACATCCTTCGAATCATTGTTTTTGCTGATAAGTCATCCAAAGAGTGGCGATTTCACTTGAACTTAACGGTATTTCTTGACTCATACACTAAACCTCCTGCTAGAGCTATATACGTAGAGTGCTATTTATTCAAGAGTGGTATTTGTAATGAAGACTTTATTCTAGACCTTACCATTTCTCTACGTAGTTAAATACAAAACTCTGTCGCTTCCTTCATTTAATTCTGCTCCATTTATTATGCACAAACTGGAAGAATTCTATGTATTTGCCCCCACTTTTAAATGAAAGAAACAAAAAAAGCCCCTTTTCATTAAAGGCGCTTTTTTGAAGAAAACGTTTTTATTCCATCGTATCAGAAATTCTTCTGTAGCTTCCGCATTTTTTTAGATATTGAATAATATCTTGATCTTTTACACGCTGAATAGCTGATCCAAATAGCTCTGCCGCTACCTGCATGCGTTCATGTTTATGTTCAATGGTCATAATATATCGAAGCGCATCCACAACCGGTGCATTGTGACGTGTACGACGAGTTATGTACTCGTGAATAGCTTCATTTAACTCTTCCGATTCCGCTTGTTGAAACTCAGGCTTTCTTACCGCTTGACTATATACCACTTTTTTGCCACTCCTTCTCTTCATAAATTTCAATAAATATGTTTATCTATTTCTTCCATTTCCCCAATAAAAGTAAATGAAACATGCTATTTCTATTTTTTATCAAAAAATTTTTTTCCATCTAGCTCCAACAGTCGTTTATGTATCCAAATAGCGGCTTGTAACCCTTCTCCCATCGCTAATGTAACTTGTTCAGAGTGCGCCACAATGTCTCCTGCTGCCCATACGTTTGAAACATTCGTTTCTTTTGTACGGGGATTTACGGCAATATGCTGATTTTCCAAAAGTTCTACTCCGAGATCATGTCCTAATTCTGTTCGCACTTTATTTCCTCCAAATGCTAAAAACCCTCTTTCTGCATAGACGGCTTCATCATTTTGAAGAACTACTCCTTTTAACATTCCAGCCTCGGCTATGACTTTTTTTATTGCTTCTTCTTTATAGGTAATTTCTTTTTGCATCAAGGTGTTTGCTAAAGATCCAATCTCTTTTTTGTCATGATTAATATACGTAATATCATTTGTCCAATATGTTAATACAAGAGATAAGTTGGCTCCTGCTTTTCCCGACCCTATCACTAATACTCTTCTATTATTTACTTCGTACCCGTCGCAGTCGGGACATACATATACCGTTTTTCCCATACAGGGATATAACTCTTGCTGAAGTTCAAGCGGAACCCGGTCCACAACTCCGGTCGCAAGCAGTAATGTAGTTGCTTCGTAGGTATAAGAGTTTGTAATAACGTGAAATCCGGCTAATTCTTTTTGACATTGAATAACACGATCTTCTACAAATTGAATGCCATAACTTTTGGCTTGCTTTCTTCCCGTTTCTCTTAAAGTTTGCCCGCTTATTCCCGCAGGCCACCCCAATATATTTTGATAATTTTTGCAGAGATTGGAACGTCCATCGTTTGAATCAATAACCAATACATTGCGCTTATATCTTCCAAGCTGAATAGCGGCTTGAAGTCCTGCAATTCCTCCACCTATAATGACGCAATCATACTTGTCTGTCACAGCCCATCACCTCAGCTCTTATTATTTTTTAAACGAAAGCTTCAGTTTTTCATTATCTGTTTTTCTATTATTTTTATACGCTTAATTGTCTTTATTTTTTTTTGAAGTCATTCTAAACACGAAAAAAGCCGCCTCAGCAGCTGCACTGCCTAGAGACGACTTTTTATAACACAAGAAAAAATGATGCTACTCATTTTTCTCTCCTGTTTCTTTTTTGTTAATTTTAGTAATAAGCTCTTCTTCATATACTTCACTATATTTTCCATAACGTAGACGACTATGACAGTTTGGACAGAGAGCTGCAGCGTCTTTTGTCCTAGCCAGTCCGCCTTCTGAAAGCTTTGATATATAGTACATTTGCAAAAATGTGCTTCCATCTCTTGCGATAAACGGCGCGCTTTCTCCGCAAGCTTCACAGATACCTCCCGCGCGTTTGTGAACATATTGTTTAAGAGCTGCCGTTTGTTCATAAACACTTGTTTTTTTTTCTTTCTCTAACGCTATATGACGAAGTTGTTCAGTTGAATAAGCTGAAACATCCAGCTTTGCTGCTTTTTCCTCGATTACAGGATTTCGTTCAAGTTCAAAAATAATCGCTTCACGCAGCTCTCCATCTGAGTCCCACATAATTTCTAATTGATGATTGATATACGTCACTTCATCAATAAACTCGACCACTCCAGGCTCCACGTAGTGAAACAAATAAACGGCTTTTCCCGACTGAAAATGTTCACGAAGCGCTTTATTGCCTTTAATGAGCTGCATGGATCCTCTTTGACCTTCTCCAGTATAAAAAAAAGAGGTTTTATCTTTATTCCATCCGTGTCCTGTTCCGTATTCACTTCCGCTTTCTCTTGTGAAAATAAAAATATATGGATACGCTTTTGGCGTTGATATTTCGCTTTGTTCTTGTCCTTTATAAAGCTTATGAATTTGTTTTCTGCGATAACGTTGTCCTTTTTGGAAGAAATCTCCGCGCTGTAAATCCGTAATCAATGAATTGCCTCCTACTGCGGTCCTGCTTTTATAGTACTTATAGCTCTACTATACACTAATTTTTGTTTTCTTTGCAGATCGTTTCCTCTATCTATTGAATTTATATCATGCAAAAAAAGCAGCTGTATGAGCAGCTGCTTTTTAACCATAGTCAATTTTGCACCGTGTAGTCTTCTCCCAGCCATTTTGTACTGAGTTTTTTTAGCGTACCGGCTTTTTTCAGCTTTTTAATCGCTTGGTCGACTTCCAACTTTAGCTTTTCGTCTTTTTTGTTAAACATAAAATAAACTTTTGAATTAATCACAATATCTCCAACCGTTTTTTGCTGAAATTTCAGCGCTTGATTGCTAAAGTCGATGGAAAATGGTGTTGCAAGCGTAGCATCTGCTCGGCCTGTTTTTAATTGAGTTGTGGCATCATCAGCACCTTGACCGGCGTATACTACATCGATTTTATTGCCATGTTTTTTATTGTATTTGTCTAGATAGACAGCCGCGTTGCTTGTAGCTCCTACAATCATTTTTTTACCTTCTAAACCTTTTAATGAATGAATATCATTTCGATTTTTAGGAACCGTTACATAAAGCGGAGAATAATTATACGTTTCATCATTAAATAAAAACTTTTTCTTTCGCTCAGCGTTCTGAGCCATGTTATGAGCGATCATATCAATTTTATTGCTTTCTAAGCTGAGAAGCAGATTTGAAAATTCCATTGTTTTAAATTCAAATTTATAATTTTTTAACTCTTTGTCAATCGCTCTTACTACTTCTACATCATATCCAGTCAGTTTACCTTTATCATCAATGAAGCAAATGTTAGGAAACTGAGTGCCGGTCCCAACGACAATCGTTTGAACGTCTTTTTCTTTCTTTTCTCCTGCACTTGAAGATGCGGTTGTTCCGCAGCCTGCCACGCTCACAGCTACTACAATCGAAAGTAAAAACAGCCAATATTTTTTCATACGTTCCTCCCCTGAATCTATATGTTTGTAATAAAAAGAGGCTCTTGATAAAGTATCTGCTTCATCAAGAGCCTCTGGTTAACCAGTGGGCTTACTTCGTGTAAGATTATTCACATCATAATACTAGTTAACCGATAAATCAAGTGGGTTTTGAGAAAAGATTATCTTGACAGCTCAGTGTCTACCGCTTAAGATACAACTAATAAAACAATGGAACTACATATCTACCAGTCAACTGGAGGCAAATGGACACGATAATAAGTGTACGTTTGCTTTTTTTATTGTCGTCCACCATTTTATCTTTTGGAGGTAAAACGTATGAAATTTGCTTTATTTAGCCTTATTCAAAACATCCCGAACCCGGTTACTGGAGAAACATTGACTGCTCAAGAAAAGTTTCATCATGTGTTAAATCAAGCAGTGCTGGCAGAAAAATTAGGTTTTGACGCTTACGGAGTCGGCGAAAGACACGGAGCTCCTTTTTTGTCTTCTTCTCCTCCCGTAGTTTTAAGTGCAATTGCTGCTAAAACGTCTCGTATTCGTCTTCTTACTACCGTTACCGTTTTAAGTATTTTAGATCCTGTACGAGTAGCTGAAGATTATGCAACGCTTGATCATCTATCGGGTGGACGCCTTGAACTGATTATCGGAAAAGGCAATGACCCGCGTCATTATCCGCTTTTTGGCATTACGGAAGAAGAGCAATGGGAGTCTCTTGCTGAAAGATATGCTCTTTTGAAACAGCTTTGGATAGAGGAAAATGTCACGTGGAGCGGCCGTTATCGTCCGCCTTTAACAAACGTCACGACTCAGCCGCGCCCGTTTCAGCCTTCTATTCCCGTTTGGCATGGAAGCGCGTCAAGCCCGCTGTCTACAGAGCTTGCGGCTAAATACGGAGAACCGCTATTTTCATCCAATTCTTTTCACCCTCAGGCTAAATATAAAGCGCTGATTGACCATTACCGTGAACGTTTTGCTTATTATGGCCATGATCCAAGCAAGGCCATTGTCGGTTCAGGGGCCAGCAGCCTATATATTTCTGATACAACGGAAGAAGCAATTCGCCGCTATCGCCCCTACTATAACGCGTTTAGCAATACAGAGGCAGCCAAACATAATCAATCGCCGTTCACGTCACTCGAAGATATCGTTCAACATGGCCCTGCTTTAGTAGGAAGCCCTGAGCAAATCATTGAAAAAATAATAGACTATCACAGCGCTTATGGAAACGAAGTGCTGAGCATCAGCGTAGATGGTCTAAGCGAAGCAGAACAGCGCGAACAGCTAGAGCGTTTTGCAAGTGATGTTGTACCAGTTCTTCAGAAAGAAATTCCCAGCAGCGTATGGGAAAATGCAAAAAAGAAAACTCCTTTTTAACAGGAGTTTTCTTTTTAATTAAAAACAATCCGCACGTTTAGTTTACTAACTTTTCAAACTAAAAAAATACTATATTTAAGACGCTTTGGTGTCTGTATCGTAAATATTGGCTGTTACCTTGCTTCTTTGACAAAGTAAAATAAAAAGCCAAATGTTTCCGATAAATGGAATCATACCGATGAAATACCACCAGCCGCTTCTTCCCATATTATGCAAGTCGTCGGACAATGAGAAACCCTCTCTTTGTCTACTAAATTAAAATACTAATGGTTAAAAGCCTACGCAACTTTATTCGGTACATTAAAACGATTTAACTGCGACTCACTTCTTAGACAAAGAAGAATTAACAGACAAATACTTCCGGCAATCGGAATAATACTAATGAGCTGCCACCAACCGCTTCTTCCTATGTCATGCAGTCGGCGCGCTGTCACAGCAAGTGATGGAATGAAGACTGCAACAAGGTATTATACGCAAAAACGGAGGCATCTCTGTCATAATTTCAATAGCTGAAAGCACACACCACATAATAAAATTAAATAAGACAAACATCCAATACTCTGTACGCGTTGCTCTTCCTTGAAACGTTGCATAGTTTTTTAGTACATGTAAATACCATTTCATACAAAAACCTCCTTTTTCAAAACGAATTTTGTAAGACAAGCTTACTAGCAGTAATTACCTTAGCATACTAAAAATTATTTTCATATCCTATTTTTTGAAAAAATCCCAAATGGTAATGTAGATATAGGATAGAGATGGATAATAGTTAGTAATAAATACCTGAAAATTTCAGATAAAAAACCATTTTATTGCTATAATTACTTTTAATTAATAAAATGTTCTTTTATACCAAAAAATCTGCCATATTAATAAACACGGCAGGCTCTATCTTTACTTATGTTCGGTAAAAGTAAGGTCCACATGAACTTTCATGGGTGATCACATACGTCCACGTGAAATCTTTATCAACAACATATAAATCGTCTAAATACATGTTTGTATTTTCACTTAAATCAGCGGTTGTTAGATGCTTACATTTAGACAGCTGCAGCACTCGTTCATCATGCTCAAACAATAAATAACAGTCGTGCTTTATTTGCTGCTCGAACGCTTGAATCGTTTGTTCTCCTTGTAAACAAACTAGCTTCTCATAGCTAAATGCATGCCATAGGAATTTATCCATGTAAATTTCCTTTTTTTGCGATCCGCTTAAAGAACTCGCAAATTCATTTTCCCATCGTTTACGAAAAAGTTCACCTTGCTTCGGCAATTTCTTAACAAACGGTCCTTTTTTCTTTAACACATCTTTCATTTTCACTGTGCTTTCTCATCCTTTATCCTGTATTCATTTCTTTTTATCGGCTTCTCCGTTTATTTGTCCACTCGTATCTGTGCGCTAGATTCCCTGCTTTTTGACCAAATTCATTTTATAAAACACAGGCTTTAATGTGCACAAAAACAACACAACCGTACTTAAAAGCATCAACAAGCTTCCACCAATTACAGCTCCTTGAATCGAAAAAATGTGCGCAGCCATTCCGCATAGAAAGGTCATAATAATGATCAGCAGTGACTCAAGCAGTCCATATATACTTCCTACTCGCCCCATCATGTTAACAGGGATGCTGTTTTGATAAAAGGTTTGAAAACCTGCACTGGCAAAAGCTAATGCAAAGGATAAGCTAAAAAACCCTGCGCTAATGGTTTGAAAAGAAGACGAACACGCATACAGCAAATAGCCAAGCGACACTCCTACACTGCCGGCACCTATCAGAAAGTTCGTCGACAGCTTATTAGCAAACAGTGTATTCACAACTGCTCCAATCATAATGCCAGCGCCTGCTATGCTCACTAAAAACCCGTACTCTCTTTCTGACAGCTTGATTACGTTTGTTGCAAACGAAACTTCAAGTGAATCAATTGCCGTAGCCATGACTATTAAAAAGCTGAACAACACATAAATTGTCATAATATATTTGTTCGTTTTACTAAAACGAAACACCGCTTTCCAGTCTTCTTGAATGGTGTTTACAGACAGCTTATTTTCTTTAACTTCTGTTTTTATATCTAAGTTTGGCATAAACAAAGTAACCACTCCTGACAACACCAGAGCTGCAGCATTGGCATAAATAGCAAATGCAGGTGTCCCAATCATAAATAGCGCGCCTGCTGCGGCTGGTCCAAGAAGGAAACCGCCTGAGTCAATCAAACTGCGCAATGAATTAAATCTCTTTCGCTTCTCGTTTGGAATAAGCTTTGTGATATAGACCATCGATGTAGGACGAAACATCGAACTTGCCATACTGATGATAAACACAAGCGTATAAATGACAAGAATAGATGAGAAAAACGGAAGGCAAACAATAATCCCGGCGCGCATCCAATCTAGAAACATCATAAGCTTCCGTTTGTTCATGCGGTCAATTAAGCTTCCAGACCATATATTTGTCCATAGTGCAGCAAGCGGCTTTATCATGTATAGCCCTGAAACCGCAAGCGGCGAATTCGTCATATCAAGCATCATTAAATTTAAGGCGATTAAATAAATCCAGTCGCCGATATTGCTAGTGCCAATTCCAAACAGCAATAAAAACGGGTATTTCCAAGACAGCAGCTTATTTTTCATAAAAGAAAGGCCTCCGCTCCATTATTGATTTTAGTCAATAAAAAAATCCCACCCCCAAGACATGTGTCTTAGGGGCGAGATTACTAGTCGCGGTGCCACCCTAGTTTGTTCATATGTCACCATATAAACCTTATCGAGTACGGCTTTCGCTTATACTCTAGCTTTGTAACGGAAGCAACCGTCGCACTATCACGTTAGATCCAATGCGCTGCTCAGAGGCTTGCTTCAACGGCGTTCTTCCTGCTCCTTTTCAGCTTCCGGAGCTCTCTGCTAAGAATACACGCTGTCTACTTTTCTCTTCACGGCATTTAATTTCTAACATCTTACCATTATTATCTATTTATTGTAAATACTTTATTTTAAAATCATTTTTTGCTGCTGAGAAAAGAATAGTCGGTATCCTAGATATACAAAATAAATGATGGAAGCGACCAGCACGATTCCCCACATATTGTACATATCCTTGTTTTCCCATACGCCTGTTAGTGAAAACAGAGCTGGAATCGTCAACGTCACCCATGACTGCACAATCGCCACTTTCCCTACATATACGGATACATCTCTTTTGCTCATATTGAGCACATAGAATAAAAACCATAAAAATGACCAAAGAATCCATGTAATGGCGTTAACTACGTCATGATAGTGAATAAGAGATACCGTCACATATACTAAAGCGATAATAGATACCCAAAGCGAGTAATAGCCAAGCCCTGTTCCTTGCATTCCTTTTAATACCGTCACGCCTAAATATAAATACGTAAGGCCAAATAAAAAAATCGCCGTTCTTTCATATAAAACCCAGTTGCTTTGATCTGACGTAATGATTAAATAAAATGGAGCAATAACTTGAAAAGCTCCAACAAATAAGTTGAATACGCCTACGTTTTTTTCATCTGCTTTTCCAAGCAGCATCAGTCCGTTTAAAAATAAAGCTGCGCCTGACAGCAATAGTCCAATTTGATCCATTTTTCAGTAAGAAAAGCCCCCAGCTTTTCTAGTCCTCCTCTGTATCGATGTTTTTCTTTAGGATGTGCGGAGTTTCAGTTTACATGTAAAAAGAAAAAGCAATTCCTTTTGAAAAGGAAACTGCTTTTCTTTCTGTTTCTATTACACTTATAAAATAAAGCTGACAACAATCGCTGACAGTACGCTTACAAGCGTAGCTCCGTACAGTAAACGAAGACCAAAGCGCGCTACTGTATTTCCTTGCTTTTCGCTTAAGCCTTTAACAGCTCCTGACACGATGCCAATTGATGAGAAGTTAGCAAATGATACTAAGAATACGGATACAATTCCAAGTGTTTTAGCACTGAATGTTGAGGCCATATCCGACAGACTCATCATTGCCACAAATTCATTTGTTACAAGTTTTGTTGCCATAATTCCACCCGCTGCTACCACTTCTGAAGCAGGAACACCCATGATGAATGCAAACGGTGCAAACACATAGCCAAGCAGATGCTGAAATGACAGACCAAATAACATTTCAAACACGTTATCAATCGCAGCCATCAGCGCAACGAAGCCGATTAGCATCGCACCCACGATAATCGCTACTTTAAATCCATCCATAATATATTCTCCAAGCATTTCGAAGAACGTTTGCTTATGACCTGTTTGTACTTCTAAAATATCTTCTTGATCCGTTACTGTATAAGGATTAATGATAGAAGAGATAATAAATCCACCAAATAAGTTAATCACAATCGCTGTTACTACATATTTTGGTTCAATCATTGTCATATAAGCACCGACAATGGACATTGAAACAGTCGACATAGCTGATGCACAAAGCGTATATAAACGGTTTGGCGGCAGTTTGTCTAATTGCTTTTTAACGGTAATAAATACTTCTGACTGACCTACAATCGCAGAAGCTACTGCATTATAAGACTCTAATTTTCCCATTCCGTTAATCTTGCTGAGAACTAAACCAATCCATTTCATAATGAAAGGAAGAATTTTAAAGTGCTGCAAAATTCCAATCAAGACAGAGATAAAAACGATTGGAAGCAGTACGTTTAAGAAAAACGGCATTGATCCTTTATTCGCTATGCCCCCAAATACGAACTCTACTCCTTGGTTTGCGTATGAAAGCAGCTTTCCAAAGACGCTGGCAATGGCATTAATAATAATCAAGCCAAACTTTGTATTTAGAAGTAAAGCTGATAAAAGAACTTGAATAACAACCATAATGATAATTGGTTTATATTTGATTTCTTTACGGTTATTACTTGCAAGATACGCTAATCCAAAGACAACGAGTAACCCTAAGATGCCAATTAAATATTTCATAGTATCCTCCACTGCTTACTTATTTTTGTAAGTCTTTTGATGAAAAATAGCCTGGTAAGATTTCATTGATATTTGTAATCACAAAATCTCCTTTTACGTTTGCTAAGATAATTTGTGTGTTATCATCACAGAACTCAGCTAATACTTGTCTGCATGCGCCGCAAGGAGAGATTGGTCCGTCCGTATCACCTACAACTGCGATAGCTGAAAACTGCTTGTCCCCTTCTGAAACAGCCTTAAAAATCGCTGTTCGCTCAGCGCAATTTGTCAATCCATAGGAAGCGTTTTCAATATTACATCCACGATAAATCTTTCCATCGGTTGTCAAAAGAGATGCACCAACATGGAAATGAGAGTATGGTACATGTGCTTGTTTGCTTGCTGCGATTGCTTCGTTTATTAATTGTTTTGGCTCCACCGTCATCACCCTTTGCTTAGTTTACAGCAGGTTAGCTAGTACTAACCTGCTGTCATTTATTAATAATCAGAGTTGCTTAATTCACCTTTTGCAATTGATACGCCAGAGCTTGCACCAATACGTGTTGCACCTGCTTCAATCATTGCTTTTGCATCTTCTAAGCCTCGAACGCCGCCAGAAGCTTTTACACCTACATCTGGTCCAACCGTTTTTCTCATAAGCGCTACGTCTTCTACCGTTGCGCCTCCTGTTGAGAAGCCCGTTGACGTTTTAACAAAATCAGCACCCGCTTTTACAGCTAGCTCAGAAGCTTTTGCTTTTTCTTCGTCTGTTAAAAGAGCTGTTTCAATGATTACTTTTACTAGTGCTTTGCCTTTTGCAGCATCTACCACCGCTTGAATATCGCTTTGCACTAGGTCATAGTTTTTATCTTTTAACGCGCCGATGTTGATCACCATATCTACTTCATCTGCACCGTTTTCAATTGCATTTGTTGTTTCGAATGCTTTAACTGCTGAAGTAGTAGCTCCAAGAGGGAAGCCAATTACCGTACACACTTTTACTTCTGGAGCATCTTTTAATAACTCAGCTGCTTTTTTTACCCACGTTGGATTTACACAAACCGAAGCGAATGAATATTCTTTTGCTTCTTGTGCTAAAACCGTAATTTGCTCTTCTGTTGCGTCTGCTTTTAATAATGTATGATCAATAATACCCGTAATGTTTTGACTCATTTTGTTCTTCCTCTCTACTTCTTAATGAATTTCTTTATAAATTAACGTCGGAGCTTCCACTTTTTCAGCAACCGTGCTGTAAGAATCATAGACAATATCCATTACTTCCTGTACATCTTCGCTGTTGCTGTGGATTGTAACAAGAGAGTCGCCTTTTTTCACTTGATCTCCAACTTTTTTATTGAGCATAATACCCACTGCTAAGTCAATTTCAGATTCTTTTGTTGCACGTCCTGCGCCTAGCTTCATTGCTGCTACGCCGATTTTTTCGGCCACGATTTCTGAAATGTATCCGTCTTCTTTTGCTGGCACCTCAATTTTGTGCGCTGCATCCGGTAATTTAGATGGATCGTCTGCAACAGAAGCGTCTCCGCCTTGTGCACTTAAGAACGTTTTGAACGATTCTAATGCTTTTCCGTTTTTAATTACTTCTTGAAGCATTGCACGCGCTTCATCTAAGCTGTTTGCTTTTTCAGCAAGTACAACCATGTGACTTCCTAATGTTAAGCAAAGCTCTGTTAAATCTTCAGGTCCTTCGCCTTTTAACGTGTCGATAGCTTCTTTCACTTCAAGCGCATTACCAACCGCAAAACCTAGAGGCTGGCTCATATCTGAAATGATTGCTTTTGTGTTTCGGCCTACGCCTTTTCCGATTTCAACCATAGCTTTTGCTAATTCCTCAGCGTCTTCAAGCTTTTTCATAAATGCGCCGTTTCCAGTTTTTACATCCAAGCAAATTGCATCTGCTCCAGCCGCAATTTTCTTACTCATAATTGAGCTTGCAATTAATGGAATCGAATCAACCGTTGCTGTTACATCACGAAGTGCATAAAGTTTTTTATCCGCTGGCGTTAAGTCTCCACTTTGACCGATAACAGCAATTTTATTTGTGTTAACTAAACGAATGAATTCTTCGTTTGTAATTTCAACGTGGAAGCCAGGTACTGCTTCAAGTTTATCAATCGTACCGCCTGTATGTCCTAAGCCGCGGCCAGACATTTTGGCAACCGGTACATCAACCGCAGCTACTAAAGGTCCTAATACAAGTGTTGTTGTATCACCTACGCCGCCTGTGCTGTGTTTATCCACTTTAATACCTTCAATTTTTGATAAGTCGATTTGATCGCCTGATTCAACCATTGCTTGCGTTAAATTTACACGTTCTTCTTGCGTCATTCCTTGAAAGTAAATTGCCATCGCAAATGCCGATAGCTGATAATCAGGTAAATCCCCTTTTGTATAACCTTCGATAATAAAATCAATTTCAGCTTTATTTAACTCATGTCCATTACGTTTTTTTTCAATTAAGTCAACCATTCTCATGACGTTTTCCCCCTAAAAGTATCTGCATATTGTGCATCCACTAAAACGTTTTCAATAACTTACACCCTTACTATATAATAGCTTTGAACAATTGTAAACAGATATATTTACATTTGTTCAAAAATATTTCTGACCTCTGTTTTAGTGAATAAAAAAAGACTTCCGCACTCGGAAGTCTTCCCTTATTTTGCAGCTTTTATCACAAATGACAAAACGATTCGGTACTTATTCTTTACCTTTTTGTAAGGAATTAATACGCATGGCTGATCAGAAGGTGTAAATCGTTCAATTCTTTTTTGAGTAGCATAAGGAGAAAAATACATTCTTCCCCAACGTTTAATGATATAGCCTGTGGTCCCCTTAAGCGTCTGTTTGAAAAGGATAACGGTTTCGCTGTGCCTGCAGAGATGATGCGGAATACGATATAACGTCTTCTATTATTTCAATCCGATGAAGCTTTTGCTCTTAAAAAAACAGCGTCTTCATCTCCCTTACTCTTGTTTACCTAACAAAAAGCGCGCCGTGAACTGATCAGTAACCAGCACATTCGCAAATTTTCCTTGCAGCGCTCCGTAAATGCTGTCAATTTTCTGATCCCCACCGGCTACTAAAATGGCGTACTCTTTCTTCTTCAGTTCTTCCAAATCAAGTCCAAGCGTCCGTTCATCCAGACTTTCATTGCAAATTTGTCCGTCTTTGTCAAAAAAACGTGAACAAATGTCTCCCACTGCTCGCGAGGAAATCATCTCTACATCTTGTTCAGAAAAGTAGCCAAGCTGAAAAAGCAGCGAATCCGTTTTAATGGGTCCCGTAGTAAACACAGCAATATTGGCTTGTTTGCCTAAATCTAAAATGCGCTTAATATGACGATCTGTTTCCATTGCTTTTTTGACTACTACATGATCGACAATTACAGGCAAAGGAAGATGCATAGGAGGCGTATTGTATGCCTTTCCAAATAAGTACATAATCTCAGAAGCATATGTGCTTGTTTCCGAATGACTTACTCCGCCTTTTAACTGCACAACCTGCACGTCATTCACATACTTTTGTTTTAAATCGATGGCCACTTGATAAAGAGTTGTTCCCCACGTCACTCCAATAATATCTCCATCTTTTACGATATCATAGAGATAGTCAGCTGCTGCCACGCCTAGATGACTTTTAATAATGTGATTTTCATATTGAGGCACCGGTGTTACGATTGCTTTTTTTAAATTGAATTTTTGTTCAAGTTGGGAAGCCAATTTTTCACTATTGATAGATGAATCCACAATTTTAATTTGAACAATGCCTTCTTCTTTTGCTGTCTGCAGCAATCGAGAAACCGTAGGCCTTGATACACCAAGCTTTTTTGCAATTTCACTTTGATTATAATCAAGAATATAATACATCCTTGCCGCTTCAATCACTTTATTAAATTTCTCTTGATCCATCTCCATCGACTTGTTCTCCCTTACCTCATGAATTTCTTATCCCTATTTTACCAAACTTATGTCTTTAGTCTACTTGGTGAGTGAACAAAATTTCAAGAGGGGATTTTATAACTGTGATGAAAAGAGAAATACTAAGGATTAAGGAGACCAGTTTTCTACGTACCCATTCATTCCAGCATACTCATAAAGAGCTTTTAACCTACGCTCCGAATAATAGTTAAAATCATTGTGAACTGCTGTTAATTTAAGATTATTATTACGAATAAACATTTTCTCAAGATATACATCTTTGGCTAGTTTATTGCTCTTTTTTGTGTTGCAACTTTGACAACTTAACACCAAATTCCAAATATTATCTGATTGGATATAACTCCATGGAATAAAATGATCTACATGAGTAGCGATGAGTTTATCAGAAAAAATTTAGCCACAATAAAAACATTCTTTTGTTTCGTATTTCCAAAGTATGTTATAGAATGCATGCAGCGATTCACGTTTTAAAATATTTTCTACTTTTAACACAATATCTTCTAGCCTATCTTTGTCATTATGTTTTTCTAAAAATTTAGCTAAGTGATAATTCGTTAAATGGGTAACAATTTGTCTGTATTTTTGTAAAAAAATATACATACTGCTATTAAACTTTATGTATCCTGTTCTTTTATCAAACTCATAAATAGAACTCTCCATATCTCCGTATAACGCCCCTACTACATACCTTGCCCCCACTTTTTTAGTTCTCTCTACTAATTGCAATTGAAGAGCACTTGGTAAACGATCAAATACTACTTGAGTGGGAACACGATGCATTAACTGAAATTCCTTTAATTCCTTTTGAATTCCTGCTTGTCTATTGGGTATATTTAATTGATTTAAATCATGATGAATAACCAAATTCCACTATATTTTAGCAAACGAAAAATAAATTTGATCAAACGTGAGTACTAACTGATTATCAACGTTATATATGTTCTTAATTAAAGCTTTCAGTAATCCATATTTATATGTTGTAGTAAAGTGACCATTAGCGAAAAATTGATTAATGATCTTCCAGATTTCTTGTTCTGTTAAATAAGCTTTTTTTATTTCTCCTACTTTTAAATTAAAACTCACCTGCCAACGCTCACTCCCTCCACTATTCGCACCACCGAGCTATGCGTCTTCCGTTTCCATTAAATAAACCCGGTCATCAAACTTCCCGCGCTTCTTCGCTTTCTCCTCACGCACTTTCTCCAGCTGTTCCGGAGTTGCTCCATGCACAGCTGCTAGCGCGTGCATGACTTCCAGTAAATCCGCGAGCTCTTCAATAGCCTCTTGATGCGTTTTGGCTTCTATGTATTCTTGAAGCTCTTCTTTTGCTTTTTTCATCAGCTCATTTTGATATTCTTCTCGCTGCAGCACGCGTGATTTGAAGGTTTTTCCACTTTGCTCAATAATTGTGGGGATTTTATCTCGCACTAGCTTGTTATACGTAGCCATTATTTTCTCCTCCATTCCTTAACTTCCTATTAAACTAGTATTTTTCAAATGCTGCTTGATTTCCGTTAAACACATTTAAATCAATAAACGTTTCTTCACCTTTATAGCCATTTAACCGCCCTTTGTCCGTATACTGCCAAAACGTCCATTCTTTCTGTTCTTCAAGAGTAGGTTTTTTTACAACATTGCGAATCCAAATATCACACTCAGGATATCTGTTTTTAATATACAGTCATACGCTTTAGGCGTCGTATAAAGAATGACGCGCTTGTCATAATGAGATTCAAGACGTTTAATCATACTAGAAAGCTCCTTGTATACATGTTTCTGAGACGGAAGGCTTTGTTTTTTATCTCCGTAAAATTCTACATCAATCACTGGAGGCAAATCATTATTTTTAAAAGAGACCGTTTTGATAAAATTATCCGCTTGTGTTGCACCTTTACTATCATAACTAAAAAAGTGATAAGCTCCGATTCGCATGTTTTTGCGGTTTGCTTGTTTCCAGTTTTGTTTAAATAAAGGGTCTTGAAATGAACTTCCTTCCGTTGCTTTTATAAAAGCAAACTGAATATCTTGTTTACTCAACGTATTCCAATCAATCTCCCCCTGATAAGAAGATACGTCTACGCCTTTTACGTTATAGCGGCTGGCACTTATCGCATTTGGAATTATCCACCCTTTACTCCATAGTAAAAACATCAGGCCTATAAAAGCCGCTACTATGATTACTGCTGTAAAAAGTCTTTTGTTTTTTTGATTTACTTTGTCTATTATGTTTACCCCCTTTTTTAGAAAATACTTCTAATATTTTAACATAAAAAGGATTTTCCAAAACAAGAGAGCCTGCAAGTCTTTGGTAGGAAAGACAAAAAACCACCTAAAAATCAGGCGGCTTTTCTTTTATGCTGCGTCTTCAGATGGTTCGTTATCTTTGGCTGCTTCTATAAGCAAGAAAATAGCCGTTAAAATATGCATGATCATGCCGACAAACGGAATCCATGCAATAGCTGAACAGACAATTCCTATGATATGCCCTGTCCGAACTTTGTTTGCTTTAATTACAAATACTAAACCTACGATATGCAGTGCGAGCATAAGAATAAGCGGCGTGTATGCTAGGCTTATAACCAATGTTCCACCTAAGAGCGGAACCCCCCAAAGAGCCTCTAAACCTCCGCTGACCCATTTCAATATACGACTTGCTTTTCCCATTGTATCCTCCCCCTTTGTCTTCAATGTATGCACAGAGATTTTGTTTCTGAACGTTTGTACATGAAAAAAGTGGCAGAAATGTATGTACTAAAAATAAAACGATAGTCCTACATAAAAATATTTTTCATGTAGGACTAGTTTAATGATGGAAAGTTAATAAGAGAGAAAGGCACCGTTTTAAATGCGATAACCACAAATAATTATTACCTGTGAGGGGAGCTCTTCGTAAGGAGAAATAATTAGCCATAAACAAAAAAACCGAACTCAAAATGTAAGCCCGGCTTTTTCTTATATGATAAATAGAAGTATTGTAAAATGTTTTTCGTATTAGTGTTCTCGACTCTTCTCAAATTTTTCAACAGCCTCAAAATCAAGCTCGGCTGATATCCAATCACCTTTTTCCGGGAATTCTAGATTTCGAACGACTATTTTATTCGGCGCCTTTTTTTCCAAAATTTTCGCCTGGCAGTTTTTGTACATAACTACTTCTCGTTCTTTAATATCTGTCCACAACAAGTGCAGGACTCCTTTCAATTTTAAGAAGTTAATATTTCGAAACACTGTTTTACATTTTATTATATTTCTTTTAATTTGTTAATTCTTTTATCTTGATTTTCACAAAAAAATATTGAGAACACATTCTTTCTAATACAATATACCCAAAATATCTTTTAATCTTTAAATATTTATGTTATATTTTAAAAATTGTATTATAAGTTTTCATATTCTGTGGAAAGAAAGCAGAGCGGCTTATGCGTAAAAAACTTCGCTGGTGTTGTAGCAAGTTTTTTATTTTTGCCTTTTCCCTTCTCCTCTTTTCTCTTTTATACATATTTATAATAGACATATCAATCTATACTAATACGTATCAAGGCTTGAAAGTTCAGAAACATCTTAACATACTAAAAGTTATTGGGTTATCCCACTAAAAATCCAAGTAAATTTACAGACACTCCACCGTAACAGCCAGAACCCTCTATCCATATGAAAGGCTACTTGTACCGCATTTATATTTTATAGAGATATACGAGCTACCTTTCACTATTTAAAAAGCAACACTTTACTCACTGGGAAGCAATACATATAAATAGAAATGATTAGAAACAAAATAAATTTCACTCTTGATATCTCGCTATAAAACAAATGATAATAACAACAAAATTTGAGGTGCCAACAATGAACGTACTAACAAATATTATAATTATCTTATTAGCTTATTTAATTGGATCAATTCCTTTTGCTTTAGTAATTGGAAAAGGATTTTACAAAACCGATATTCGTAAACACGGAAGCGGTAACTTAGGAGCCACTAATACCTTTCGCACTTTAGGAAAGAAAGCAGGTATTATAGTATTGATCGGCGATATAGCAAAAGGCTCATTAGCTGTCTGTTTACCGCTTATTATGAATAGCCACTTACACATGCTTGTCCCTGGATTTATCGCTATTCTTGGACATAGTTATCCAATTTTTGCAAAATTTAAAGGAGGAAAATCTGTAGCAACTGCCGCTGGTGTATTCCTTGCATTTTCACCATTAGCTTTCATTGTAGGGATTCTTGCTTTTTTAATTGCTCTAAAAATTTCTAAATACGTATCCTTATCTTCACCTATTGGCGCATTGGTTGCCTTTTTAACATCAATCTATGTAGGTGATGTCATATTAATGGTGTTTGCAGCCATTATTTTTGCTTTCATTACGTGGAAGCATATAAAAAACTTCAAACGCATTAAATTAGGTACAGAACCTAAGGTTAATTTTTAAAAGTAATGAAGTTATTTACTAGTAACCTTTAAATATGTTTAACAAAAAGGTGTTCATAATTTGAACACCTTTTTTTAATTATTTTAGTATTTCTCGTCCGAAGATAGACGTAAATTATAAAACTTTTTAGAAGAAACGCTCTTGGTTATAGAATAAATAATACATTGCGCTACTTCTTGTATCTTATTTTATAATTTGATATTTACTATTTATTAACTTAACATAGTAATCTTTTTAGTAACTTTGAATAAATAAATGAAACCTTTTCCCTCCCCTAACCGTATAGCTACCATGCACGTATTAGTTAAAGGAGGAAGACTTGTGCTAAAACGAATTTCACTGTTTATTTTTGTTAATATTTTAGTATTAATTACAATCACAACGATTACATCTTTATTAGGTGTTCAAGGCTATATGGGAAGCAGCGGCTACGGCGGCCTGCTGGCATTTAGTGTAATTGCCGGCTTTAGCGGCGCGATTATTTCTCTGATGATGTCACGCGTCATGGCAAAGTGGATGATGGGTGTTCAAGTTATTGATGAACGTTCCCCTCAAGGTGAATACGAACGATTTGTTCTCGAAGAAACGCACCGACTTGCATCTGTTGCAGGATTAAGAAAAATGCCTCAGGTCGGAATTTATCACTCAGCGGAAGTTAACGCTTTTGCAACGGGGCCAAGTAAAAGACGCTCGCTTGTTGCAGTTTCAAGCGGAATGCTTGAACGCATGGATCGCGATGCCATTAGCGGCGTTATCGCCCACGAGATAGCGCACATTAAAAGCGGTGATATGGTAACAACTACGCTGCTGCAAGGAGTATTAAATACATTCGTTATTTTCTTCTCTCGTTTAGTAGCCAAAGCGGTATCCAACTTTGTGCGAGAAGAATTCGCGATGGTTGTCTATTTCCTTACATCCATTATATTTGAAATTCTCTTTAGTATTTTAAGCAGCCCGATTATTTTCTGGCATTCAAGAAGACGTGAATTCAAGGCCGATGAGCTTGCAGCTAAACTCGGCGGTAAAGAAAAAATGATTTATGCGTTAGAATCACTTCGTCATACTACTTCATTAGTAGATGACCGTCAAAAATCAATTGCTGCTTTTAAAATTAGCGGTAAAGAAAAGTTTTCGCGCTTATTCTCTACTCACCCGCCGCTTGAAAAACGCATTGAACGCTTGCATTCACTATAAGCAGAAGAAACCAGCTTCTTTATAGAAGCTGGTTTTTTATGTTATGACTGAGGAGCAAGCACACGTGCAGCTTCCCACAGTAAGACGCCGTCTTCATTTTTTGTTAATTCAACGTATCCTTCTTTTTCTAAATACGTAAGCTGGCCGTACACTTCTGAGAAAATAAAGTCCGGTGCTTTTTCATACATATCAGGGAAAAAAGCAGCGCTTACTTCAAGTGTTGTTTTCTTTCCTTCACCCATTGCTTGTAATACGCGCAGCGCCCATTTATGCTGCTTTTGAATACGTTTCATAATTAAAGAATGAATATTGCTAAGCGGTTCACCATGTCCGCTGTAAATCAATTCAATGTCGTAGTTTAACGTTTTTTCAAGAGACGCTAAGTAGTCCAATAGCGGTGTTGGCTTAGGATTTTGGATTGTCGGCTCCAAATATGGATTTGACGGTACTTTTGGCAAAATGTGATCTCCGCCAAACGCGACTTTTTCTTTGCGATTGTAAAACATCAGCTGACTCAAAGAATGTCCCGGTGTTTCAATCACTTCCCAATCATTCGCATACGGAAGTCTATCTCCTTCTTTTAAATACCCTGCTAGCTTCTGTTCTTTAGGTGAATATACTTGAATCGCAGCGGTTGCTTTACGAAGCCATTCGTCCATTACATCATCACTGACTCCGAACTCTCTAAGAAAATTACGATATAACTCGCTATGCTGCTGCACAAACTCTTCGTCCTGATAAATCCAAGGCTCCACCAGCTTGTGGCCGTAAACCGGTATATCACTTGGCAGCCATTCTAAAAATCCAGTGTGATCCGGGTGCTGATGAGTCAGAATAACTTGTTCAATGTCTGTTACTTCATATCCTTCTTTACGTAATGCCTCTTCAAAAACATTCCACGCTTCTTTTGTTTTCATACCTGCATCAATTAACGTTACCTTTTCTGCTTTTAATAAAAACACGTTTACTGGTCCAATTGGAAATGGTGTAGGCAGTTCAATTCGTATCACTTTATTATCTAAACTCATTTTACCAAACCCCTATATCTGCATTCTTTTTACTGCTTTGTACTATTAAACGTTTCATTCTTTTATATAGTCCACTTACTACTAACCTCTACCTTTTGTAAAAGAGCGCTAAGCATCAACAAACAAAGAGCTCTCTACACTCTTACAAACGTTTTATATGAATTCATACTATTAATAGTTTAGCAGGTTTGAAGACAAATTGATAAAGGAATGCTTTCCAGTACACTTATTTAAAGAGAACTAATGGTTCATCAAACTAAAAAAGTAAGATAGAATAAAGAGACGAAATGATGCAATAAGGAGTATATTTTATGATTAAAGCGATTTTTCTTTTTATCCTGGCGGGTCTTGCTGAAATTGGCGGCGGCTATCTGATTTGGCAGTGGCTGCGCGAAGGAGCATCAAGCTGGTTAGGGCTGCTGGGCGGTATTGCTTTGGTGCTGTACGGCATCATTGCCACGTGGCAGTCATTCCCGGACTTTGGGCGTGTATATGCAGCTTACGGCGGTATTTTTATTGTTTTAAGCTTATTTTGGGCGTGGTGGGTTGATAAAAAAATGCCTGATACATACGATTGGATTGGCGGACTTGTGTGTCTGATTGGCGTAGCGGTTATGCTTTGGCCGAGAAGTTAAGTGATAATACAGAAAGCGGCAGAACACATAGATTCTGCCACCTTTTATTTTTTTAGATAAATACAGTTATGTTGCCGGTTTATGTACTCACAAAAAAGACAACCTTAAGGTTGTCTTTTCTATTACTTCAGCTCAGCCCATCTTTTATCTAATGATTTTAATAGTTCATCTGCAGACGTTTGGCCGCCGATGTATTCTTGTACATCCGCTCCAAATTTTTGTGTTACGCCTTCAGGGAATTTTGTCCATTCCCAAGGAAGCGTTTTTTGATCCTTTGAATATTTAAGAAGTTCTTCACCTAAAGGTCCAATATCTTTTGCTTCAATTGATTTAAAGGCTGGAATGTACTTGAAGTCTTCTACTAGCGCTTTTTGACCTTCTTTAGATGTGACCATCCAATTTAAGAAGTCTTTTGCTGCTTTTTTGTCTGCCGCCGGTGCTTGTTTGTGAATAACCCAGTTGCTTGGAACATCGATTGCAAGCTTGTCAGATACAGCCGCATCGTCGCTTAACGGCATAGGTAGAATACCTACATTCATATTCGGTGTAATTTTATCAAGCATTGGCTGAATCCAGTTTCCTTGCTGAATCATGGCTGCCTCGCCGTTCGCAAACTTCGTTACTTGCGTGTTGTAGTCCGTCGTTAATGGATTTTTGTTTCCATATTTCACCGTTAAATCAAGCAGCTTTACATATTGCTTGAACTGCTCGTTTCCTGCGATTTTAGTACTGTCGTCATTTAATCCTTTAATAAATGCATCCGGATCTTTTTGACTGGCAAACGGAATATTTAAGCCGTGATTTCCAAGCACCCACCACTCGCCGTAGCCGATAGAAAATGGTGTAATCCCGGCAGCTTTCAGCTTTTTAGCCGCTGCTTCTAATTCTGAATACGTTTTTGGCAGTTCTTTAATGCCTGCTTTTTTGAACAGCTTTTTGTTATATGTAAATCCGTAGCCTTCAAGACTGATTGGCTGTCCATATACTTTACCGTCCATCGTCATTGGTGTAAGTGTATTTTCGTACGCATCATCAATCCAAGGCTGATCCGATAAATCTTCTAATTTATTTTTCCATGTTTTTGCCTCTTGATATCCGCCGTTTGTGAAAAGGTCAGGTGCATTACCGGAAGCAAACTGCGCTTTTAAAGCAGCTGCGCCGTCAGCTCCTCCACCGACTGTTTGGATATTGAATTTTACATTTGGATGTTCTTTTGTATATTGGTCAGTTAGAGCTTTTAACTGATCTGCAATTTCTACTTTTCCTTGAAATACATCTACTACAACTTGATCTCCGCCGCTTTTTTTATTACCTGATGCGCTTTCGTTTGAACATGCAGTTGAAAATAAAAGCGTGGCCGATAAAACCCCTGCCGCTAAAGGCCATTTTTTCATTTTAAATGCCATTTTCCGTTCCTCCCTATTTGTTGCTGGTTTTGATACCACCGCCTCAAAACCAGCATTGTTACCGCTTCTATTATTTAATTGAACCGCTTGTAATTCCTTTAACAATGTGCTTTTGCATTGCAAAGAAGAAGATTAATAGCGGGATAATACTGATTACAAGTGCTGCTAGTGCTAAATCCCACTGCTTTGTATACTGACCAAAGAAGAAGAATGTCGCAAGCGGAATCGTTCTTAATTCAGGATCTTGCAGAACAAGAGATGGAAGTAAGAAGTCATTCCAAATCCATAGGCTGTTTAAGATGACAACGGTTACTGTAATTGGCTTTAATAATGGAAATACAATTCTCCAGAATACGCCCAGACGTGAGCATCCGTCGATGATTGCCGCTTCTTCTAGCTCGACTGGAATTCCTTTAATAAATCCGTGGTATAAGAAAATCGTCATGCCAGAACCGAAGCCTAAATACATGATGACAATACCCCAGATGCTGTTTAACAGATTTAAGTTTCCCGCTACTTTTACAAGCGGAATCATGATGGATTGAAACGGAATAACCATTGCCGCTACGAATGCCATAAAGATAATGCTGCTGATTTTTTTCTTTGTTCGAACCAGCATGTAAGCTGCCATTGAACAGAAAATTACTAAAACTGCGTTACTGATAACTGTAATGATTAGCGAGTTGCTAAGCACTTTTAAGTAATTCATTTGGTTAAATGCATTGACAAAGTTTTGAAACTGAATCGTCGTCGGCAGTGCCGATGTGTTTGATAAAATTTCAGCAAATGACTTTAACGAGTTTGAAAGCACGTAATAAAATGGAACTAAGAACACCAATCCAAGCAGGACCGCTAAAATTTCAACAATAAAGGTTTTGCTCGTATATTTGTTTCCCATCACGATTCAACCTCCTTCTTCTTGGTGTATGTTACTTGAATAATTGTAATTGCTGCTACGACGATAAAGAAAATTAACGCTTTTGCTTCACCTAGACCGTATCTGTTATTAACAAATGCTTCTGTATAAATGTTAAGCGCTAACATTTCTGTTGATTTAAATGGTCCCCCGTTTGTTAATGATAAGTTGACATCAAATACTTTGAATGACCATGAGATCGTTAAGAATAAACAAACTGTTACTGCCGGTGCTACCATTGGAATTGTAATGTGACGAAGAATTTGCCATCTGCTTGCTCCGTCAATTTTTGCTGCTTCAATCAGCTCTTGCGGTACGTTTTGCAGTGCTGCTGTGTAAATAAGCATGATATAGCCTGCTCCTTGCCATACACTTACAATCACAATGCCCCAAAATGCTGTTTTTGCGTCTCCCAACCAAGGAAGTTCAAAAAGCGAAATTCCTGTAATTTGTCCGATAGATGCAAATCCTTTTACGAAAATGAACTGCCATACAAATCCTAGTAAAAGTCCGCCAATTAAATTCGGCATAAAGAAGACCGTACGTAAAATGTTTCGTGTTTTTAACATTTGAGTAACCAGAATCGCTAACACGAACCCGACCACGTTCGTTAAGATAATCGCAACGATTGTGTATTTGGTTGTAATCCAAAACGATTGCTGAAACTGCTTATCTTCGGTGAACAAGTACTTAAAGTTATCAAGCCCCACCCAGTTAATCGTGCCGTTTACTCCGTTCCAGTCTGTAAATGAATAATAAATCCCTGTAAAAAATGGTATGAGTACAATCACACAAAACGCTAATAGTGCGGGTCCTACAAATAGAGCAAATAAACCTACATTTTTTAAATTTTTACGTTTTTTTGTATTAACTGATGGTTTTCTTTTAAGTTCTTGCTCTAAAGGAACATATTCTGTCTCCTGTAATTTACTTTGGCTATTCATCTTACTAGCACCTCCCTATGTCTTATTTTAGCGAAATCCGTTATTTATGAAACCGCTTTAATTGACGAGTAGGGTGTAAAATATTGACCTTTGTGCAACATTCTCTCCCCTGTGCACATTTTGCATATTTTTCAAAGCACGAAAGAAATAAAAGAAAAAGCTAGAAGTAAACGACGGATCTTCTTATCTTATACACTAGAAAAAAGATGTAGTGGGGAGGAACATACTCATGACAGCAAAACGAGCGTTAATTACGGGTGCCAATTCAGGAATGGGACTGGCTACAACGATTGAATTAGCCAAAAAAGGGTTCAAAGTCATTATGGTATGCCAAAATGAAGAAAGAGGGAACGCTGCGTTAGAAGAAGCGAAGCACCAAAGCGAATCGGATTCCATATCTCTTATGACCTGTGACTTGGCTTCTCTCGAAAGTATCCGGGCTTTCACTGAAGACTTTACGTCTCGCTATGATATGCTTGATGTGCTTATCAATAATGCAGGCGTTGTGACAATTAAGCGCGAAACAACACAGGACGGATTTGAAATGATGCTTGGTGTTAATCATTTGAGTCATTTTGTGTTAACTAATTTACTTTTAAATCCGCTAAAAAAATCTCAGCAAGGACGCATTATAAATGTTGGCTCCGGTGCTCATAAAGCTGGAAGAATAGACTTCAACAACCCTCACTTAACAACAGGATTCGGAATATGGTGAGGATACTCTCAGTCTAAATTAGCGAATAACTTATTTACGATCCATTTAAGTAAAAAGCTAAAAGATACTCCAATAACCGTAATTTGCCTCCACCCGGGAGCAGTCTCTACCGCTATCGGCGTTAACCGTCAAACGGGCTTTGGAAAAAGTGTTCACGCCGTGCTTCGCCCGTTCTTTTTAACGCCTTTTGAAGGTGCCGAAACAGCTATTTATTTAGCATATAGTCCTGAAGTGACGCATATTAGCGGCGCTTATTTTTATAAAAAACGCGTAACCCCACCTTCTTCAAGAGCAAAAAATGAGCAGCTGGCAAAAGAATTCTGGGACTGGAGTGCACGCGAAGTTGGCTTATAACGTAGAATGCGCAGGAAAGAAGCGAATAACGGAACACATTTCTCCTAATAAAAAAGGTCAGCTTTTCAGCTGACCTTTTCTTATTAGAAAAACGTTAGTCCTATGGCAAAAATAAAGCCTGATACAATTAACGTTGTCACGCAGTAACCCATTATATCTCTTGCTCCGAGTCCTGCGATGGCTAGTGCAGGCAGTGCCCAAAACGGCTGTGCCATATTCATCCACGCTTCTCCGTAAGCAATGGCCATTGCAGCGATTCCGGGATCTACTCCGAGCTGTTCAGCGGCCGGCATAATAAAAGGTCCTTGTACAACCCAGTGTCCTCCTCCTGACGGAACAAAAAAGTTCACAACGCCGGAACTTAAAAACGCGAGAAATGGAAATGTCGTTTCATTTGAAATCGAGATAAATGCGTTCGTTAACTTCCCGCCTAAGCCTGATAGCTCCATCATGCCTTGAATACCTGCATAAAATGGAAATTGAATCACAATCCCCGCAGTTCCTTTCGCCGCATTAGAAACGGCATTCATATAGGATAAAGGTGTTCGGTGAAGTAAAATACCTGTTGTAAAAAACAATAAATTCACTGTGTTAATATCCATTTTAAAACCGTTTGTAGCAAAATAATAAATTAAATATGAATACCCAAGAAGCGCAATCGTCAGACTTAAAAACCTGCTGTTTTCCATGCGTACAGCAAATGTTGGCTTAGAAGAAGCCGTCTCAACAACTGTAGCCGGAGCCATTTCATCTTCTGCCAGAAGTCTTGGATCAATTTCCACCACTTCTTTTCCCGTCGGCATCATCAGTCTTGTCATAATAGGAAGGACAATTAATAATCCAAGGGTAATAAATAAGTTGTAGCCTGTAAAAATCGTGTCTGACAGCGGAATAAGTCCAGCCGTTTTTTCCAGTGGATTTCCAGGCGTAGCAGCGACAAGAGGAATCGAACCTGACAAGCCTCCGTGCCACGTTAAAAATCCTATGTAAGCACAGGCAATTAAAAAACGATAATCAGACCCCGGAACGCGCTTCGCTACTTCTTTCGCAAACAGCGCCCCTACAATTAATCCAAACCCCCAGTTGATCATACAGGCCATGGCTGCGCCGAGCGTTACAAGAATAACACCTTGTGCCGGAGTTTTGGCTAATAGTGCTATGTTCACAAGCCATTTTTTTACAAGTGGCGAGCTAGCAAGCGCATGTCCCGTCACAAGCACTAAGCTCATTTGCATCGCAAATGCTAGGAGGTTCCAAAAGCCGCTTCCCCAAAACTGAACCATCTCAATCGGCCCGTGAGGAGTAAAAACAATACCTGATACAAATAAAATCAGCGTCAGGATTAAAGCAAACACAAACGGATCAGGTAAAAACCGCTGCACGAGCGCCGTAAAGAAATTAGATAACGCTTTCATTTTACTCCTCCTTTACAGGAATACTCCTGTGAATAAATGTCGATAAGCACCTTTAATTATACATAATTTGTTGAAAATTGTTAATATTTAGTTTAATAAAAACCCTTCTGTTTTCAGAAGGGTTTTACACGTTAAATGTTTGAACAAGCGTTGGCTCTCCCTCAATTTCAATTTTCTTTTCTTGAAAGGAAATATGTAAGCTTTCATAAATATGTTTCCAAAATGAAATAGCCCGCTTGTTTTCTGCAAGCTCAATAATCATATACGTTCCTTTCCGATTAGAGAAAATGTCTTTTACCGTTTTAGAAGCGATGCCCTGCCCTCGGTATTTATTTAAGATAAAAAAATCATTAATGCAGTAATCTGCTTCTTGCTGAAGCGCGGGCTGTTCAAGGAGTAAGAAAAAGCCCGTTAGCTCACCATCAACTTTAATAAAGTATGGCGAGAGGCCTTCTACTTTCCAAAACAGCGGCAGCTCTTCAAAATGAAAAGCTCCATCTTCGCGAATATCTAAAGAAGGTGTATACGCAGATAAATCGTGGAGATAAAGAGAATACAAATTTTGCAAAACGCCCGCTTGGCTTTTAGGTACTTTTTCAATAGTAAGCATTCTTAGTTCATCCCCTTCTTTTATTATCATAAGGGTTTTTTGCGAAAGTTTACAGTAAAAATGTTTGGGGCAAAGTGAAGACGGGTGGTCAAAAAGCTCTTTTTCATTTTGTGAATATATTAACTGCAATAAAAAAAACGATCATCTCCGGTACTATACGCTCCGTCTGATGATCGTTTTTTATGTTTTGTGTACTGATGCTGAAGTTTTTCCTGCTTTGTTTTGGTTTTGCGCGTTTCCATGTCTGCAAATACAAACAGACTGCGATTTAATTCTGGGTTTCGTTTTCCTTCACGCATCATTTTATCACGCATTTTTTTTGCTTTTGACTTTGCCATGTAACTTCCTCCCTATATAAATGATGTATACATATCTTACTGCTTTTTTATAAATTGTCAAGTACAGAAGCACTGACATGCTGACAGTGCTTCTGTATAGTCAAGACTCTTTATTTTTCAGCATATCATCTAGCTTTTGTTCCATTCGCTGAAGCCTTTTTTCATTTACTCCCTGCTTTTGAATCAATCTTTTTATGCCTATAATAAATGCAATAATTCCCCCTGCCCCTCCTATAAGGATAAGCAGCATAACGATTTGAAAAATAACATCACTTGTATTAACCATAATTCCACCTTTTAACTTGTTTTACATTATATTATTTTTATGGATATATATCGCTTTATTTTATAAAAAATGCTCTCAATACTGAGAGCTTCATTTACTATCTTCATCATAAACCGTCCATTTTTCCTGTTTGATTTGATTGGAAACATCGATCAGTTTATTTTTCACTCGGTCTTTTTCTGCTCCTGTTAAAGGCGTAGGTCGGTAGTCGTTTCGCGCCGTTGTGGAAGAAATACGGAATGGAATAACATTGATGTCTTTATTAGTCGTTAGCTTTCCATCTTTAATCGTAAACGTCTGCTGAAATACAAATGTATCTTTATCGCTTGGATTTTTGTTTCCGCCAAACATAAAGTTTCCTAAGCTATAGACAATAAATTTATTTTTGTACTCTTCAATTCCTTGAACAACATGAGGATGATGACCTAAAATTAAATCTGCTCCATTATCAATTGTATACTTCGCCAATGCTTGCTGCGCTGTATCAGGAACATAGTGTCGTTCAGATCCCCAGTGGAAATGCACAATAATTACTTTAGCACCTTTTTCTTTTAAAGACTTAATTCCGTCTTTAATCTGGCTTCTTATTTCTTCGGTGTCATCCCAGCCCGGATATCCAAGCAACCCTACTTTGACTCCTTTTACCGTTGTAATATATGTATCTTCATAGCCAAAATAGCCTATTCCGCTTTTCTTTAAGTTCTCTCTTGTATCATCATACCCTTGCTGTAAATAATCATGTGTATGATTATTAGCTAAGTTAACGGTTTCAATACTTCCCTGCTTCAAAATATTCACAAAAGAAGGATCACCTTTAAAACGAAATGTTTTACTTGCTTTTTCGGTCGCAGTTGTCAGCGTAGTTTCTAAATTAACCGTTGTTAAATCATCTTGTTCAAAAATCGACTTTACATTTTGCGTAAAATACGGCAGGCCATTTCTTGCCGCTACGTCATTAAAAGTAGAATCATAGCTGAAGCTTTCATCATTTCCTAATGTGAAATCTCCCGCCGCGCTAATTTTAATCGTTGTATTAGTGGCTTCTTTTTTCTCTTTTTTGCTCACTTCTTCTTTAGATTTTACCGTTTCTTCCTTTTTCTGCGGTTCAGAAGATGTTTGTTCTCCTGCTCCTCCGCATGCTCCCAGTAAAAAACACAAACTTCCATAAATAACAGCTTTTTTTAAATACTTGTTCATGTAACGTTAAAACCCCTTTTTACGTTTTAATAACTGTGTTTGGACATGCTGTTTACTATACATTTCGCCAGATACATACAATTCTCCTATTATATCGGCAAAATAAGTGAAATTTTTATAAAAAAAGGAAGTTTTTATATTCTTTTTGGGGTAAAATAAGAGGTTTTGCTAAGAAAAAAGTAGTGAAAACACTACGGAGAAAACTGATGAGCCGTGATAAACGTCAAGTAATTCACAAAAAACGCAGAAATTTCCAAACATCATCTAAAATAAAAAACCCCCTTTGCCATGCAAAGAAGGTTTTATCTATACTTAACAAATCGAATCATTAGATTTAGGGTTTTTGAGTCCAAATAGCGGTCGGATGAATAGCGCTAAGCCTGTTCCAAGCATCGCCATACCCATCCATACCCATCCATGAAGACTAAATGAAGCAATGCCGCCAAAGTAAGCGCCGATGTTACAGCCAAAAGCAAGGCGGGCACCATACCCCATTAGCAGGCCGCCCACAACAGCTGCTCCTGCAACGCCGGGCTTAATTTTTCCTGGTTTGAACGTCCCTTGCGCCGTCGCTGAAATGAAGGCGCCTAGTATGATCCCAAAGTTTAATACGCTAGTAGAGTCCGCTAGCACACTTTGCGTTAGCGCCTCTCCATTCGCACCTTGGAAAAATCCCCAGCTCGATACATCTATCCCAGCTGCCATCATCGCTTTTCCGCCCCATAAAGCAAAAGCAGAAGTAATTCCCCAAGGATTTCCTCTTACAGCAAGCGTCAATGCATTTAATACAGCCAGCACAATCGCTGCGGTGAATAGAGGCCAAGAGCCGCGAATAACTTTTTGCCACCCTTTTGTAGTAGGAAGCTGCTTCATCATAGGCGGATTTTTCTTTTTGGCAATTTGAATGGTGATCCAGTAAATCGCTGCAAACGCGATGAGCTGTACAATCCAAGCACCAAAATAACCAAGACCTGTCGATTCAGCTAATGAAATAGGCGGAAGTGAAGGTTGTTTTTGCCAAAATGGCAAATGATATGCCCCGAACATAGAACCTACAATAAAGGATAAAAGCGTTAAAATCATGGAAGAAGAGCCGCCGCCTAAAGAATACAGCGTCCCTGATGCACATCCATTTCCTAACTGCATTCCAATTCCAAACATAAACGAACCAACTATCACGCTTACTCCTACAGGTGAAACATATCCTTTTGGCGTTACGCCTGTAAAGCTAAAGCCTGTACTTAAAATAATAGCAAACAGCGTTGAAGCAATAGCTAGCATAAGCATATGTGCTTGCAAGCCTTGAACATTTCCGACAGATACAAGTCGGCGAAATGCTGATGTAAAGCCAAAGCGTGCGTACAAAAGCGTCATTCCTAACGCTAGACCGATTATGAATAAAGTACCTTGTGTCCAATCAGTCGTTAGCACAATCGCAAGAAGTAAAATAACCGCTGCTATAACCCCTCCTGCAAATAGTGACTTTTGCATAGGGCTTAATTCTGTTACAACAGTGGTTGGCTTTGATTTATATGATGAGTGCAACGTTTGGGCCAAATCATCCACTCCTTTTCTCATAGAAATACTAAGAATTAATATTTATCATCTTATAGCACTTCCTTCTCTCTGTAAACTATTTAGCAAAATAAAAGTGAATTGTTTATTTTTTGAGTATTCTTTCTTTTAGTCATACAAAAAGCAGAAGTTTTTGTTTTTCTGCTTTTTTAAGCGTAAATAGAATGAATCTCTTCTACAGAGGTGGGTTGAGGCTTTGCAAAATAATACCCTTGAAACAAATCATATCCCATCTCTATAAGGAACTTTAAATCTTCTTCTGTTTCTACCCCTTCCGCAAGAGCCTGCGCCCCCATTTTATGGGTGATAGCTAACATTTCTTGGGCCACTTTTTTCTGTTTCTCATTCTTACTGACTCCATTTGTGAATTCAAATGCCAATTTCACGACATCAGGCTCAACTTCTAAAAGCCGCTTCAGCGTGTTATAGCCAACCCCTATGTCATCTAAAGCATATTTAAATCCGTAGGAGCGATAATAATTCAAAATGTTTTTTAAATGCTCAATATCTTGAACATCCTCCGTTTCAATAACTTCAAACACTATCTACTATCTGCTCTGGTTTTATATTCAATTCTTTAATTAACGCAAATGTAGATGCCAAGCAATGCTCGGGGTTATATATTGCTGTAGGAATAAAATTAATAAAAATCAGCTGTTGATCAATAACGCTGGCATTTTTTACAGCTTCTAAGCGGCAGACTCGGTCAAGGGCGAAGGTTTTATTTCTTACTTGAGCAGCTTCAAACATTTTAAAAGGCGGTATAATCGTTCCATCATCTTCTAGTCCTCTTAATAAAATTTCATGGCCAATGATGTTCACTCGTTCGTTATCCACCGATACAATTGGCTGATAATATGAGCAAATTCGCTTGTCTTCAATCAGCTCATCAATCCATAAAGCATCTTTCGTTTTTTGAAAAACAGTGATTGGCTCCATACGCTGCAGGTTTTCAAACGGGCGCCGCTGCGTAGCTTCTACAGCCCGCCCATGCTGAGGGTCTAATTGCTGATGAACATAATCCATAAAACTCCAAAAGATATCTTCTTTCATCCAGAACATATCCTCTCCAAGATTTTTCCATTGATTTCGAGAAATATCTTTAAAGTATTTTTTCACTTCTTATATATCGGTTGATTTCTTAAAAGAAACCGTATATCCCGTCTTAATTGGCAGACACGCGTCACACCCTATAGTTCATCTTCCCCCTCATTTATTATCAGTTTTTTTATGTAAACATGTATAGTTCTAGGAACTATACCACTTTTAAGAAATCTGCAAACCCTATTTCCTTTTAAAATAGAACGCATCGAAAAGTTTTGGTAAAATGATAGACGTCTTTTATTATCTAGATCATATGAAGAACTTGATATAAGGAAGTGAATGATTCGTGAGCAAAAACCGTTTTACTAAGTGGTTTCTATTGTCTTTAACGCTCTTTGCCTTAAGTACCGGCGCAATGTATTATATGCTGTATATATCGTACTGGGCGTATTCCATCAAGCTGTTTTTAATCGTGGTGCCTCTCTTTACATTATTATCGGTGGTTTTTGGTTCGTTGGTAATCATCAGTGAGCGCAAAAGAAAACGCGTATTTGAGCTACAAAATGAAGGAGGCGGTCCTAAAAATACGTTTATTCAAGGATTTTCCGAAATAACGGTAGGAGCAGGATGCATCTTACTATGCTTTTTTCTTTTTCTTTATTTTCTAATGGATTATTAAGTACATACAAAAAAGGCGAGCAGGCAGCTCGTCTTTTTATTTGGATCTTTCTAAAATATCTCGAACGCTTGCATAATCAAGCTCTTTATAAGTGCCAACACCTGGTTTTACAAAAGTCTTTTCGACAATGGCATCAAATTCACGGTCGTCAATATCATAGTCACGCAAACAGTTCGGGGCTCCTAAGTCATTCCAGAAAGTACGAAGCGCTTTTGCTCCTTCTATTGCTGTTTCTTCATCACTTTTCCCTTCTGGGTCAATGCCAAATACATTTACAGCCAATTGTTTTACACGAGAAGGATCTTCTTTTAGCACATGCTCCAGCCAATTAGGAAACAAGATAGCAAGTCCGCCTCCGTGAGGAATATCATACACGGCCGACAGAGCATGTTCAATACGATGAGTAGCCCAGTCTCCTCCATCCGTTCCGTTTGCCAAGCTTCCGTTAAACGCCGTCGTGCTAATATACATCATCGTTTCACGATACTTATAAGAAGTCAGATTCGTAAGAAGCTTAGGGCCTTCTTGTAGTGCCGTTCTTAGCAATGATTCAATAAAGCCGTCAATCATCGGCGTATTTTCTGTGCGATGAAAATAGTGTTCAAGCGCATGCGACATACTGTCAACAATTCCATAGACGGTTTGGTCGCGAGGCACTGAAAATGTGTACGCCGGGTCTAAGATAGAAAAGACGGGAAATACATAAGGAGACGTCCATCCTAGCTTCTCTTTTGTTTCCCAATTTGTGATCACAGAAGTTGAATTCATTTCAGATCCTGTCGCTGCAAGTGTTAATACCGTTCCAAAAGGAAGAGCATCTGTAATCTCTTCTTTACGTGTAATTAAGTCCCATGTATCTCCTTCATACACAGCTCCAGCTGCAATAGCTTTTGTACAATCGATTACACTTCCTCCCCCAACGGCTAAGAGAAAATCAATGTTTTCTTTTTTACATATGTCAACACCTTTAGCTACCGTAGTCAAACGAGGGTTAGGCTCCACACCAGGCAGCTCGTGAACAACTGCGTTAATAGACTGAAGTTGAGCTTTTACTTCGTCGTATACGCCATTTCGTTTGATACTTCCTCCTCCATATACTAACAAAACGTTTACTTGTTTATGATAAGAAGCAAGCTCTTGCGATAGCTTCGTAATTTGATTTTTGCCGAAGTATAATTTCGTAGGATTGTGCTGTAAAAATATATTCATGTTCTACACCTCTAGTTTTCAGTTCTTATAAAAAGTGTATCATGAAAGCAACTTCACCATTATTGAAGATTATCTATACCTATTATCAATATTTTTGATAACCTTTTTGTACAAGGGAAATAAATTGTTGAATGGGTGCTGTCAGCCATTTTTTCTTTTTAAATATGAGCTGTGAATAAAGATAAAATTCTTCATGTTCAAACGGGATTTTAATCAGTTTTCCGCTTTCAACCTCTTGTTTTACCGCTATTTCTGGTACAAGAGCAATACCTAAATTATCCGCTACGCACTGTTTAATCGCTTCAAGACTGCTAAATGAAATGACCGATTGCATATGAACACCGCTGCTGCGCATCATCTCTTCTAAAAGCGTGCGATAGGGGCAGCCGCTCTCGGTTAAAATGATAGTCTCCCTTTCAAACTCTTTCGTTACAACGTTGTTTCTTTCGCTAAAAGGATGAGAAGGCGAAGCAACCATAACCATGTTTTCTTTTCGAATAGGAATCACTTCTAAACTTGAAGATGGTTGAAGGCGATCAAGCAAAACGGCTACGTCATACTTTCCTTCAATAATTCCTTGTGTCAAATTTGGGCATAAACCCGCTTCTAGCATAATCTTTAAAGACGGGTGCTGCCTTTTTAATTCACGAATATACGGTGTAATAAAATAAGCGGCCAGCGACTCCACTGTTCCTATTGAAATCGTTCCTCTTGCATCTTCGTTTGTAGCAAGGCGCTCTTTTGCCTCATTTAATAATTCAGTTACTTGGTTCACATAATAAAGCAATTCTTCACCAGGCTGAGTCAGCTTCATTTTTTGTCCTGTTCGTTCAAATAGCTTTTGGCCGTAATGATCCTCTATTTTTTTTATATGAGTGGTAACGCTTGACTGAGCATACCCTAACTCTTCACCCGTTCGTGTATAGCTCCCCCACTTCGCTACTTCTTTGAATGTATATAAATAGTTAATATCCATGTGCTGCTCCTTATGTACCGCTGTTTTGTTTTGTTATCCATATGCTAAAGCTGTTCTAGTAATCAGAACCTATACGCAAATAGAATCACAGTACAGTATAAGCGAACTCGTTTTGCCAAGCAATTTTATCACCCCTAAAGTTTCTTTTTATATCAGGCAATTATGCCCTTTTTTGTTCATAGAATGAAAAACAAACCTATAAAAAGAAAGGGTGTATTTTGTGACAGCCTATAAAGAAGTATTATATAAAGGAAAACGCTTTGTACTGATTCACGTATATGATTCAGGATACTGTGAAATTCGCCCGATTAATCATTCTTTTAAAGTGGAACTTGTACGATTAGATGAGGTAGAAGAATGCGGATAACAGTTGGGAACGCAGCTAATACAGCTGCGTTTTTGTTTGGATGATAACCAAGTGGATGAGATAAAAATAGCTGAATTGGCTGGCCTTTTACACAATTTCTTCCTGTATACTTTGTAACTAAGGATATCCGCACTTATTTAATTTCTATACTTACCTGAGGTGATTACATGAAAAAAGGCTGGCTGGAATGGATATTATTGTCCGTTGCGTTAATTTGGGGAGCCAATTATACAATCGGAAAATTTGGAGTTGCTCATATGTCTTCCATCCAATTTAGCGCACTGCGTTTTATAATGGTTGCCCCTATTCTTTTGCTTATTACAAGAATAATAGAGCGCGGCATTCGTATTGAAAAAAAAGACTGGGGACGTTTAATAGCTGTTAGTATCGTAGGCGTTACTCTCTATCAGACGCTGTTTATGGTGTCTGTTAAGTATACGACAGCTACCAATGCTTCTTTACTTATTTCGATGTCTCCTATTTTCACAGGAATCTTAGCTATATTATATAAGCATGAAGCTTTTTCGTTAAAAACACAGCTAGGATCCGTGCTTGCTTTTTCCGGTGCTGCATGTGTGCTGCTGTTTGGTCACTCTAGTCATGCACTGTCACAGCTTGCATGGTTTGGAAATATCATGGGGATTGTGGCAGCCATCGCTTGGGGCTGGTACCCCATTTTAGCAAAACCTTTAGTCGTAAAGTATTCTGCTTTGCGTGTGACTGCTTGGTCTGCTTTAATCGGAGCTATTCCGCTTACCGTCTATTGTCTTTTTACCTATCAAACGCTTATATGGCCGACCGATATAGGCAGCTGGAGCTCTTTGGCATACTCTGTTCTGTTCGTAACTGTGTACGGACTGGTGATGTGGTATGTAGGGATTGGTAAAATCGGCTCTACAAAAGTAATGGTTTATATGTATGTCATTCCTTTGTTCGCCGTTATTTTTGCTGCTGTAACAATTGGAGAGACCATTAATGCTATGCAGCTGCTTGGAGGACTTATTATTTTTAGCGGTTTATATATTGTTAAAAAAGACCCTTCTCGAAAATCGGCTCTTAAACTTAAAAAAGCAAACTAAAAAGAGCCTAGGCTCTTTTTAGTTTGTATTCATGAGTGGTTTATATTGATTGTATACGCATTTAAATCCGTTTCGTTCGTAAAATAACTTTGCTTCGTCAGTATCTGTATATAGGATAAGGCTGTCGTAGTAGTTTTCTGCATAATAAACGACCTCTTTTAGAAGTCGCTTGCCTATACCCTTTCTCCGAAATTGAGCTGAAACATAAAACTTTCTTACTCTTCCAACGTTAGCATATTGACTGTAAAGATCTTGATTAAGGCCCGCTACGCCTGTTAATCTGCTTTGTTCACTGTAAACTCCCCACAATCTTTCGCTTATTTTATTAAATACGTTTCGACCATTTTTATACTCCGCTACTAGTTTGGTAAGAAAGAAAAAGCCTTCCTGCTAACTTTCTACTAGCAGCTCTTTCATATCACGCTCCGTAAGGTACGTTAGCCTGATAAATTTCATATATTCTCTTTCCCTTCAGCAGGTGTCTTGTCTATTTCGATAGAATACTTGTTATACACTAATGCTATTGTTCCTGTTAGAGCTGTTAACAGCAAAATGAAGCTTGAAAATAGATACAAACCTTACTCCAAGCAGATCGGCTACTGTACCCACAAATGCGATAGAAAGTATAAATACGGCTTGTACAAGAGTTAATTTTGCTGCTATTACTTTAGGAAGCATACCATTGCTGCAGGTATTTTGATAGATCGTTTCCTGCGCTACGTCTCGAAGCTGATAGGCGGGACCCATCATTATCAGAAGTACTAAAGCTAGATACGGGTTCGTTACTAGGCCGTAAAAGCCGGTGAAAACAGCATAGCCAATTGAGCCTGCAAACATAAAAAGCAAAAGCCTCCCTTTTATCACAGAAGACATTCAATACACAATAATTCCCCCGACTATGCTTCCGAAATACTACGCAATGTTTATGTACCCCCATCACGCTTCTCCTTTTTCAAGCACTTCTTTCACAAAAGCAAGAGTAATAGCGCCAATCCAAATCGTTCCAACGAGTGATTCAATTATATCCATTATAACGAGTGCTCTGATGCGTTTATGTATTCATAAAAAGTGCTATCCTTCCATTAGTTTTGCTGCGCTTCGCTTTTGTGTTTGTTTATATGCATTAGCTTCTTTTATAAACAGTAAGCAAACAAACGAGATCAATAGAAGAACTGCCGTTATAAATAGAGACTAAGTGACTCCCGTTAAGGATAAAATGAAACCACCAAGCGACCACCCTGCAAATAGAAAGGTTTGGTCAATTGTTGAAAGTATGCTGTTTGCCTGCATTCTTTGATGTTTACTTACTAAGCTGCGCACGACTGACGTTTTGAAAATGGAAAACAAGCCGTTAAAAAAAGAGATGATTCCAATAATGATAAAACACATCGTTAGTACTGTAGCTGTAAATTCTTGTGTGAGTAGCACATACAATCCAACAAGCATTCCTATCTGCATAACTTGAACAGACCGCATAATGTGAATGGATTTATATGTATCAGCTAGCAAAGGTACGCTAAGGCTACTTAGAAGCCTAGCAATTAAGCTTGTCATTGTAATCATCGAAGCAAGAGTTGTTGAACCGGTGTTTTGCTTTATATAGGAAGTGACAGCCATTGTATAAAGAACAAAACCTAAATTTGTTGTTGCTTGACTTGCTACTAAAAAATAAAAACGTTGAGTCAATTCTTTTCCCCTTTCTGTTGGGAGTAATATGCAAAAAAAGAATACATTTCTATTAATTTTTACCTTTAAACTATAACACTATTTGACGAAGTCCAAAATTATCTATAATTTAGTAGATGGAGGTTTTTTATGTTTAAATATAGTTTTCTTATTGTTCTTATTGCTTTTTTACTTATTAACTTTAACGGCCAGGAAAATCAAATTGTGGGAGGCAGAATTAAAAAAGAACGCAGTGAGTTTTTTTGGGGAGAATACGATAGCTTTACAGGTCGCTACTCTCGGAGCATTAAACTCAAAAAAGGCGTAACCTACGCTTTTACACTATCTAAAAGTACCAAAAGCGGAGACCTCTCTCTGTATGTTGAGGATCCAAGACGTACACGTTTCTTTGAAATGACCAATAACTCTCTTTATCTAACCCCTGAAAAAACGAGAAGATATCGTATTAACTTTATAGGCTCTGAGCATAAAGGCTCTTTTCAACTTCATTGGCAAAGCAGCATTCAAAAAGAGAATGAAAAGTCTGTTTAATACCATGCGCTTTAGATAACGCGTAAACGAGGAGGAATGGTTTATGATTATTAATCAAGCTGTCCTTTACACTCATCTACTGGACGAAATGAAAGATTTTTACGTAAACTCTCTAGATTTCCCATTAACCGCCGCTTCAGCTCATTCGTTTTCTATTAAGGTTGGGGAAAGTGAGCTAACTTTTAAAGAAAGTTCTCTACATACAAAGCCCTTTTACCATTTTGCTTTTAATGTTCCAGCAAATCACTTCATAGAAGCAAAACAATGGGCTGCTCAGCGAGTTTTCCTTAATACAGAAGAGGAAAAAGACGAGGTTTACTTTGAAGCATTTAATGCTCATTCGTTTTATTTTGAAGATCCTGCTCATAATATTGTTGAATACATTTCAAGACATTCGGACTGCCCACCATCCAACGATCCCTTTTCTTCTAGGTCGCTTTTAAGTATAGGAGAAATTAATTTGACAACGCCTCATGTCCGCTCTGTAGGGACACAGCTTATGAACTCAGGTATCCCTGTGCGTAACAATAGGCTATTAAATGAGACCTTTAACTTTTTAGGAAGCGGAAGTGCGTTTTTTCTTGTAGGGACGCCTAAAAGACGGTGGTTTTTTTCGAACCGAGACTCTGAAGTTCATCCATTAATGGTAAAGGTAAATCATTCTTTAGCAGTTTCGCTCGATGAAAAGGGAAAGTTGAAGATCACGAAGTAAATGATTGTTTTTTAATAAAGCCATGTGACAAGCGAATTTGTTACGTGGCTATTTTTGTGCAAATCTTAGCTCATACTCCCCTATAGGTTTTGTAGATAGCCATCGATGTCTTTTTTATTCATGAGCATAAAAATCTTGCAATCCTCTTCATTTCTAAGCTTTTCAAACCGATTTTTCATCTCTTTTTGCCGCTTTCTGTACGTAGTGAGAATAAACGCCAAAAATGGCCAATCTACTTTTTCAGGGCATCCTTTTGCCATATCTTCGCGCGTTTTTCCTGCATATATAATCCTTCGCTTTATTACTCGGTACAAACATACGATTAGGGGGAGCTCTAAATAAATAATGGTATCTGCATGCTTCACTCGAAAGTCATACGAATTGCTGTAGTTTCCGTCGATAATCCAGCTGTCTTTTCTTACAATATGCTCCTGCAATTCTCTAAAATTATCACTGTCTCTTTCTATCCAGCCTGGCTGCCAATACAAGCTGTCTAAATGATATACTTCTATATCAAGCTTTCTCCCTAATTTTTTAGCAAATGTCGACTTTCCTACCCCAGGAGAAACACCCATTACGAGTACTCTTTTCATCTCATCACCTTACCTTTTTAAGAAATAAAGCTGATTGCAGAGAAGGCTGTTAATTGTTTATAGCTGATTCGATGTAATTGGTATATTTAAAGCAGGTTCATGTCAGCACCTTTATTTATGTAATTTCAGACAACATATAAACATTCATCATAAAATTCTGTATTCCTTCTTGCTTTATAGTAAATAGGTTGCTTTTATCAATCGTTTCCTTTACCTTAAATGTGAGTATATAAAAGTAAGGTGAAAAAAATGAATGCATCTATGTTAAAGAGATTTTTACGAAACCTCGGTATTTTTATTTATATTGTCATCGCAGCGATTAATATTTACTTAACGAGAAATGACTTAGGCGATATGCTTACCCGCCTTGTGCTGCTGACTATTTTACTTCCTTTGTTTTTTAGTTTTGTGTATGCGTTAGGAAAATCACATTTTAAAAGACAAGAAGAGCTAGCTGACCAAGAGAAGAAAGAAGAGTAAAAAAGCCTTTTTTAGAGGGGGATTCCCCTTTCTAAAAGGCTTTTTACTCTTTTTTATATACCTGAACATTAACTAAATCAGGATTAACGTGATACTGCTTGGCAATTTGATTTACGATTTGCTGAATTTCCCTCTTTTTATGGGAAGAAAAGTGTTCAAGCGGCAGAAATACCAGAATTTGAGCTTCTGCATAGTCATTCAACACTCTAACTTCTTGAAAACCACGCTGCGTTAAAACAGCTTTTAACGCTTTTTCAAAGTCTGTGCTTTCTTTTGGAACAGATATGGAAGATTGATCATAAGAAAATAGCGAAATCTCTTTCTCCTCAGGCTTTGTGTACACCGCCCAAGCAGTTGTAAGCAATGTGACAACAATACCAGCATTTAATATCCACACTTTCATACCATGAACGCTCCTTTTAATCGAGTTTGTTCATGATATGAAAAAATTCATTCGTTCATGCGTTATCTTCCTAGCCATCCTCCATCTACAGCAAGTAAGTGCCCGTGAATATAAGCAGACGCATCCGATGCTAAAAAGATAACGGCTCCTTTAAAATCATCAGCTTGCCCCCATCTACCTGCGGGAATACGTTCAATGATTTGCCTGCTGCGTGTTTCATCATTAATAAGTGCTTCATTCATATCGGTTGCAATATACCCTGGTACAATTCCATTAACATTTACGCCTTTTGCTGCCCATTCGTTAGACAAAGCCTTTGTAAGCTGGGCCACTCCACCTTTTGCTGCGGCATAAGCTGGAACGGTAATGCCTCCTTGGTAAGAAAGCAGAGATGCCATGTTAATGATTTTACCGCTTCCTTGTTTAAGCATGTGCCGGCCCGCTTGCTGACATAATAACCATACCGTTTTTAGATTGACATTCATAACAGCATCCCAATCTTCTTCTGCAAAGTCTACAGCAGGTGAACGCCTTTGAATTCCTGCGTTGTTCACTAAAATGTCGAGCTTTCCAAAATGAGCAACAACGGATGAAATCGCTTCGCTTACTTCAGAAGCATTTTGTAGATCACAGTTAACAATAAAACAAGTTCTTCCAAGACGTTCAATTTCTTCTTTTACTCCAAGAAATTCTTTTGATCGCTGCAACAAAGCGATAGCCGCTCCTGCTTCTGCCAAAGCAATCGCCATTGATCTTCCAATTCCTCTCGTTGCTCCCGTAATCGCTGCTACTTTACCATCTAAAGAAAACAAATCGACTGTCATTGTTCATTCTCCTCTCCGTTTGGTGCAAATAAAATTTTAAGTGATTCGTCAGACCGCTGCATAAACTCAAACCCCGCTTGAATATCTTCAAGAGGCAGCCTATGGGAAATTTGAGAATCTGCTGCTATTTCACCGCTTGCCAATAAATCAATAGCCGTCTGAAAATCTTCCCTTGTATAGCATCTCGTTGTAGTTAATGAAATTTCTTTAAAGTGCATCGCTGCTAAATCTACTTCCGGAGCGCTTTTGTATACGCTCACCACAACAACCTCTCCTTGAATACGGCTTGTTTCAATCATTTGCTTTGCTGTAATTTGATTTCCAGCTACTTCAAATACAACATCTGCACCGACATCGTTCGTAAGCAAACGTACTTCTTTTACTACGTCTTTTTTCGTTGCATCAATTGGTACAAAGCCAAGTTCTTTTGCTTTAGTTAAGCGATAAGAGCTAATATCTGAAATCATTACTTTTTTTGCTCCTGCTCGTTTCACGATCATGGCAATCAGCAGTCCAATAGGCCCTGCCCCTAAAATGACAGCTTGGTCCCCGACTTTCAACCGCGAGCGTCGTACTGTATGTACAGCAACCGCTACAGGTTCTGCTAGAGCTGCGTGTGCGCTAGACAGTTTGTTTGGCAAAGGGTGAAGACGATGCACTGGAACAGATACATACTGCGCAAATCCTCCATCTTGATCAATGCCAATTAGTTTTAGCTTCTTACAAACATGAAACTGTCCTCTTATACAGGCTTCACACGTTCCGCAGCTAAGCGTAGGTTCAACTGCTATGCGGTCACCTAGAGAAAATTCCGCTTCCCCTTGGATCTCCTCTACAACTCCGCTGAACTCATGTCCCATAATAAGTGGTGCTTGTGCTCTAGGGTGTTTTCCAAAATAAATCATCATATCCGTTCCACAAATTCCAGCATGAGACACCTTTACAAGCGCTTCTCCTTCTTCTATGACCGGTTTCTCTTTCTGCTGCATAACGGCTTTTGTTTTTGAAACGTAGACACCTGCTTTCATTTCCTCATCCCCTTTGTGTACTTGTCGACAAGTAAAAAAGAAAAGGTTCAAAAATACTTTGAATCTTTTATCCCCTTTTTTATGCTTCGTTCACAAGTGAAGCTGTTATCGTATTTCGCGTATCTTCAAAATGACGTTTCACTTCATCTTGAATACGTTCTATATTTTGAGACTTTAATGCCTTAATCATTTCATGATGCTGTTCAATCAGTGGCATAACAGCTTCTTTATCATCTCGAAATCTTTTTTCAGTGGTAATTAAAAGAGCAGCTAAAATAATTTCACGGATACTTTCCCATAATCTTAATATCCGCTTGTGGCCTGCTTCAATAATCACGAGCTCATGAAACCGCAAATCTTGATAAGCAAATTGTACATAGTCATCGTATTTAGTTGCCATGTTCATTTGATCAATGCTTTGCTCAAGCTTTGTAATAAGCGACTCATGATTGACTTCAGATAAACGTTCTAAGACAAAATGTTCTAGAAGCAGACGAACATCGTACAGCTCGTGTAAATCCCTCGTTGTTAAACCAATCACAACTGCTCCCATTCGCTGTAAGTCAATGAGCCCTTTGTAAACGTTTTCTTTATGCGGATGTATATTTTTACAATGGTTTCTTACACTAAGAACTACTGATAAATGAAAGGTGGGAAGATGAATGAATCAAATGATATTATGGGGGATTCTTGTTATTCCATGGTTTTTACTGCTGCTGCTTGATAAACAGCGTGTTAAACGTTTTTTTACTGTAGGATTATTTGCTGCATTAATGATGACAATCGTCTATCAAATAGCGGAAAAAATGCACTGGTGGACGGTTCAAGAAAACGTATTTTTTCTTACTAACATGGGAGCCACGATTTATTGCCTTCATATTGTTATTACTATCTTTGTCTTTTACCTTACATATCCTGGATTTATTTTGTATATGATTGTTAACATTATTTTAGATTTGATTCATGGTTATGTCATCGTTCCTTTTCTCGCTAAAATTGGTCTTTATAATCTGTATGAAATCAGTCATTTTGGACTTTTCCTTGTCATGACTGCCGTAGCCATTATCATTTACTTGTTCCAACGGCTGCTTGACTTTATATTTGGAGAAAGCAGTGTGTAAAAAGCCATAGCGAATGCTATGGCTTTTTACTCAATAGAAAAATGGAATGACCGTATCTCCGCGAATCGGTTCAATAGCTGTATGAAACTTAATCCGCAAACTTTTTGAAGTTTCTATGTCAGAGGCATCCATGACGTGAAAATGAACGTGTGGCTCGGATGAATTCCCGGAATTCCCACATCTTCCAAGCAACGTTCCTTTACGAACTATGTCTCCTTTTTTTACAAAAACCGATCCTTTCTTCAAATGTGCAAGCACACTATATTCTTTCCCTTTATGCTCAATGATAACGTAATTTCCCAAAGGACTTTTTTTATTTGTTTGTCCGATTTCATTATCTTCTTGGTCACCAACTGCTGCAAAGACAACTCCTTCAAGCGGAGCTACAACCTTTTTTCCATATGCATAGTAATCTTCGTTTTTCATTCCCTCATTTTTATAACTTTGCTTTCCTTTTCGCACAACTAAATCATATGCATATCTTTGGTTTTCAACTGGATAGTGATAGTTCAATGCCTCATGCTCTCCTCCCCAATAGACAAACCACTCACTTTGAATTGGCATCGTATATTTGTTTGTACTCCAACGACCTCTATCTGAAAATGATTCTATAGGCATAAGCACAAGTGCTTGAATAATGTTATGTTCATCAAACATAACGCTGATTGCTTTTGTCTGCATAGAATTTAACCAAATAAACTGCTCAATTTGAGGAGTTAAATCGAGATTTGTTTCTAGTCTATAGAACTGTTCTCCTTGATTAAACAATTTGCCCTGCTCCAAAAATTGCTGAAGCGAAACTTGATGTTTAAATTCTTCGCTTACACAAGCATAAAGCTTCTTAAAATTCCCTTCTGCAAATAAAGTGCCAAACTTTTCTCTGATGTTCACTTTTTTCTCTGTACCCATCATTGTAATCCACCCTTTTATATGTATTTCAATTGTTTGAATTATCTATAAGTAATACGTTTATCTTATAAAAAGGTTTCATTTTCCAATTATTTTATGTAAAGTCTTCTTCTGTGCTGTATTTACAATTTTCTCAATCCATTTTATATTGTTTTTACAAATATTTGAAAGGAGGTGCAGCATGATGAAAATAACGTTAATTAAGAGAATCAAGCTGCGCCAAGTAAGTATTTTCGGCGCTTAGCATTTAAGGAGATTATACAATGAAAGTAGCATTAGTACGTCATTACAAAGTAAACAAAGGGCTTCCAGAAAACCACCGCTTATCTACCGATGAACTAGTGACTTGGTTTCAGGAATATGATGAATCAGATATTACGTACGGAGAGACTGATTTGAACAATATTGAATGGAAACGCTGTTTTTCAAGCGATATGCCGCGTGCACACAAAACGGCAAAACATATTTATAAACAAGAGATTACTTTTCTTCCTGAACTTAGAGAAATACCTATGCCTATTATTCCATTAAAATTTAAACTTTCTTTTATCCTATGGGTATTGCTTTTTCGCTTGTCCGGACTCCTCAACAAACAAGCTCGTAAAGATATGGCTGAGACTAAGAGAAAAGTAGCAGCAGTGCTAGATCGCGCTATTTCTGAGTCAGAAGACGATTTGCTGATTGTCAGTCACGGAGGCGTCATGAAATTTATGCGCAAAGAACTTATAAAACGTGGTTTTAAAGGGCCTCGGTTTGATATTGCTGTTAACGGGAAGCTATACCTTTTTGAAAAGTAATAAAATCAATTATAAGAAAAGCCGCAGAGAATGTTCTCTGCAGCTTTTTAATATTTATTTTCTTCAATTGCTAACGCTTCTCGCAGAGCAATATCCCTGCGGATATTATGAGCGATTTCACGCGTAATTTCTCCTTTTTCATAAAGCTCTTGTACGGTTTCACGCTCCGTATGAAATGCCTTATAGCATAAGTCCCGTGTTGCTTTTTCCCGCTTGCGTGAATTATACTCGGTGTTTTCCCTGCGGAGTCTTGCCATTGAGCGATGATATTCACTAATAATTGCAAGAGCGACCATACGGTTTTCGTCATTTATATTTTCTTTGATAACTTTTGTTGCTTCTTCAATCATTTGAATGCGTACTTTATTCACTTTACGTCTTCTGCGCAGGCTTTGTTTTCTTAATGCTTGCTTATTTGGAGAAAAGATTCGCACTAATAATAATAAAACCTTCTTGAAACGCATCCAGCTCACCATTAGTTTATAACGTACACGGTTCGTTACAGCAATTTCAAGCTTATGCGTATATTCTAAGCAAATATACGCTGTTTCCCGATCAATTTTTTCTTCTTTTAATAACCTTTCAACAAGCTTTTCTTTCGCTTGAAGCGCCATTAATCGAATTTTTTCTTCTTTCTTTTTGTTTTGAGATTCTTCTAGAGGATGCGTTTTAACAATAATATTATTAATCGTTGTATTATACGTTGAAATGAGTGCGAGCGCTGCCCCTCGATTATCCTCTGTCATTTCTCTTTTTAGACGCTGTATCGCCGCTTTGTGTACTTTAATTCGAGCTTTGATTTCCTTGGTGTTACGTTCAGGCTTTTCCGGCCTCGTTTTTGTTTTGGCAATAATCGGCAAAAGAATACTCGCCAGAATGAGCGTTAACAAAATCACACCTGCGGCTAGAAAAATAATAAGCGAACGGTCAGGAAAATCACTTCCATTATCAAGTGTATAAGGAATTGAAAATGCTCCAGCTAGCGTAACGGCTCCTCGTACACCCGAAACCGTGATAATGCCAATTGCTCTAGGCTCAGGCTTTAAATTCTTGTTATTTTTGTAATACCATCCTACTGACCACGACACCATTACCCAAATGAATCGTAGCACAAGCAAAAAGACGGTAATAATCAGAATATAAAGAAGCACTTGCCCATTGTTAAAGTTTGGATCTTGAATGATTGCTTTTGCCACTTTTGGCACTTGAAGACCAAGCAGCACAAAAACCAAGCCATTTAATAGATATAAAATAACGGTCCAGGTACTTTTTGATACTACTTTAAGCTGCTGATTAGGCGATTCTTCTCGGTCCCGTTCAATTGCATGCACAACCCCGCCTGCTACTACAGCTAAGATTCCTGACAAATGAAAATGCTCAGCAATATAAAAGATGACAAACGGAGTTAGGATTTGAATTAGCATATGAATCGTAATATCTTCCATTCCTAAACCTCGGACAAGTACGCGCAGTCTGATAATTAAAAAAGCAATAAATGCTCCTACAAACAAACCGCCCAGCGCTACCCAAAGGAACTGAAAGGTAGCATCTACTATCGAAAAGACGCCCGTCACAGTAGCGGCTACTGCTACTTGGAACGCTACAAGACCAGAGGCATCATTCATCAGCCCCTCGCCTTCAAGCAAATGCATAATTCGCTTAGGCAGCTTTACTCGGCTCGCCATAGCACCAACTGCCACTACATCTGTTGGGGATAAAATAGCGGCTAGGGCAAATGCGGCCGGGAGTGGAATAGACGGTATCAGCCAATTAATCAGATATCCCCCTGCTGCTACCGTTACAAATACAAGGCCCAGCGCTAGTAATAAAATAGGTGTACGAAGCTTCCAAAGAGCAGCTCTTGACACGTTTTTCCCATCATTAAATAATAGCGGGGCAATAAATAAAATAAAAAATAGATCAGGTTCTAAATGTACGTCTCCACCGAACGGCAAGATAGCAAGCCCTGCTCCCAAAGCTATTTGAACTAATGGAACAGGAATAAATGGCACGAAATGATTAATGATATTAGATAGACCAATCAAAGCCAATAATACTAATATCGTCAGAAAAAATCCCATAAAAACAATCGACTCCTACTTCTATTTACATCCTTTTACAGGTATCATGTTATCTCTTTTCATTCATTTTATAGTGTTTAGTTTACGCTTTTTCTGCCAAAAAATGTTGCAGGCTATTAAAAAGTACTCTTTCTTTTCCATAAGTTTATTTCTACCGACATTAAGGGAACAGTATACATGACATTCTTTATTTACCATATAAATCAGCTCATCAAACTTTTATAAGGGAGGTGTTCCCTTATCCGTTTCAACGGAGTAAGGAGATAAATTTGGAAACAGCAAATGTCATTTTATTCATTGTATTAATCGTATTAACAGCCTTTTTTGTTGCAACGGAGTTTGCCGTCATTAGGGTACGGTCAACTAGAATCGATCAGTTAATTGAAGAAGGAAACCGGAACGCTTTAGCAGCAAAAAAAGTAGTATCGAATTTAGATGGCTATCTTTCAGCGACACAGCTAGGCATTACGGTTACCGCACTTGGCCTGGGCTGGATAGGTGAACCTACCGTAGGGCATTTATTAGAGCCGCTTATTGACATGCTTCCTTTTGCTACATCACTTTCGCATGTGATATCGTTTGTTCTTGCTTTTTCCATTGTCACATTTTTAAATGTAGTAGCTGGGGAACTTGCGCCCAAAACAGTAGCAATTCAAAAAGCTGAACAAGTGACGCTGTTATTTTCTCGTCCTCTTATCCTTTTTTCTAAGTTACTTTATCCGTTTATTTGGCTTTTAAACCACTCAGCAAGAGGCGTTGTCGGATTATTTGGGCTGAAGCCAGCTTCTGAAAATGAAGTAGCTCACAGTGAAGAAGAGCTTAGAATTATTTTATCCGAAAGCTATGAGAGCGGTGAGATTAATCAATCGGAATTTAAGTTTATGAATAATATCTTTGAATTCGACAACCGAACGGCTAAAGAAATCATGGTGCCTCGTACAGAGATTGTTAGCGTATCAGCAGATGAAACGATAGAAGAATTCTTAAAAATGGCTAAAGTAGAGCAATACACTCGCTACCCAGTAGTTGTAGATGGAAACAAAGATCAAGTGGTAGGATTGGTTAATATTAAAGAAATATTGGCAGATTATATAAAAGAAGATGATATCAAACCACGTACCGTACAAACATATATGAAACCCATCATTCAAGTCATTGATTCCATCGCTATCTATGACTTATTGCTTAAAATTCAAAAAGACAGAATTCACATGGCCATCTTAATAGACGAGTACGGAGGAACAACAGGTCTTGTCACAGTAGAAGACATTTTAGAAGAAATTGTTGGTGAAATTCGTGATGAATTTGATGATGATGAAATACCGGACGTACACAAAATCAATGAAAATCACTATATGCTAGATGCAAAGGTGTTAATTGAAGAAGTGAATGATTTACTTGGAACAGATATTGAACAAGAAGATGTTGATACCATTGGAGGCTGGATGCTGACCGAAAAATTTGATTTAGCTAAAGGTGATAGCATCACACACGAAAATTTTTCATTCAAAGTCATTGATATTGAACATCACCATATCAAACGAATCGAAATAACGAAGGAAAAAAGTACGGATAACAGCTGATTATCCGTACTTTTTTTGATGCTCTTTTTTCAATTGCAAGTACGCTTTATTCTCTCGCACCTCCTTCCATTTTTCCATAAAAATAGCCGCTGATTCTGCTTTTTGTTCATCAATTTGCCGTTCGTTCCGCTCTCCATCTTTGCTGTATTTCTTTCCACCTTTGTAGTTCGCGTAGCGCCTAGATCGCGTGTAGCCCATTTGGAGAAATTTTCGGGCCATGTCCATTCCAACAAAATCGTTTTTTTCTTTGTAAGTTAAAAAAGGCTGATAGATGGTGTCCGCGGATTCCTCAGCAATTTCAGGTGTTCGAAAGCGCCAGTGAGGAAGAATTTCACTTTTATATGGCTCAACGAGGAGAACTCCTTGTTCGCCTTTTCCAACTCTATATTTTTCAGGATGTTTTCTAAAATCGATATGCTCAAAATCAAGTGAATAATCAAATGTCACGGTTCTTCCTTCCTTTTTAATCTCTACCCTTTACAAATAAATGACAAAACTTTTCTTACAGAAGTTTCTCATATACAGATGCGGGTAATAATAGGGGATACGGATGACTAATCTTTTTCTCCATGCTAAAAGAAGGCCGAACTTATTAAAACATCATACGAGAGATTTCTATTAAATTCGCCATTATAGAAAAGGAAATATTTCAGTGATGTCTGCTGTCATTAAGGCATTAACCGTACTCGCTAAAACAAATCGCTCTGCCATTAGAAGCGATGTATGGATGTTTTCTTCCTATATCGTAGAAGGGCTTAGAAAATAAGAATGGTTGAAAATAGACAAAGAGGTTCTCAATCAGCTCCTAAAAACCTCGCAGCAGATTGTGAAAAAATGCGATTCTATGCTGATAGAATAAAAACAAAAAACGCCGCTCATCAGCTGAACAGCTTTTTCTTACGATATAAAGCGCTCTATCTCTTCTCTCTTTTTTACGATGACAAGTTTGTCATTATATGACGTACGCGGGATATGCAAAATTTCATGTCTACTTTGCTTTTCGAAATCCGCATTCCATTGAAACATTTTAATAAAAATAGAAAACGTCGGCGCATAATTCGCTTTTTCTATTTTAGCTTTTTGCAAGACGTATCTTTTTATAATAAACCCTATTCTTTTGAAATAATAGGTGTCTAGAAAAACAATATGATCAGCTCTATTAAAACTTTCATTCACCCACGTATAGTGTACGCCTTCTATGATCCATTCTTTTGAAGATACAATATGATGTAAGCACTTTTTTCTTGCTGCTTTACTTCTTCTTTGATCTCCCTCTTTTGTTCGTTTCTACATCATATTATCAAGTTCATAGTGAGGAACTTTTAATCTACGGGATAATACACGAGAAAGAGTCATTTTTCCACTTCCAACCAATTCAACGATATGTATTTTTTTACATTGAACGCTTTGAATACTTCATCTCCTCCTACTTCAAACCTGTTTTTTACACATATTGTATAATTCAAGCTCTTTTTCTCTAATGCAAACCAGAGCGTTTTATGCTAGTATTTTATGGGACTTAACTGAAAAAAGGAGTGGAATCACGGTGCCTAAAACCTTTTTTGGAAAACTTACGTTGTTTTGGATTGGATTATTTTTATTTATTATAGGTCTATATTTTTATTATGAATATACAAATCAAGGGTTCACCGCTGCAGATTTATTCTTTCGCGTCTCTCCTCCTTTAGCTGCTATTGGCTTCCTTTTAAGCGCAGCCGGACTATATGAAGAACGAGGAAAAAATAAGCTAATTCCTTTTGTTGTACTCATTATTAGTTTCATTATGCTCTGTCAAGCAGGCTACCATTTTATACATGTGCATACTCCACCGCCACGTCCCTGACTTTGTCTGCCACTCATTTATAAAAAAGCTCTTCGTTTAGTACACTAAACGAAGAGCTTTACTCTTTATTCAAATAAACGCACAAGCTTTTTTGTATAGGGGTGCCTGTTTTTGTCAAATAGCTTTGCACGTTCAAATTGATCAATGAACTCGCCTTGCTGCATAACCATCATGCGACTGCTCATAAATTTCACTGCTGCTAAATCATGCGAAATAAATAGATAAGATAGCTGAAACGTTTCCTGCAAATCTTTTAACAAATTTAAAATCTTTGCTTGTACCGTAACGTCAAGGCTCGCTGTTGGTTCGTCTAGTAGCACTAGAGACGGACCTACGCTAATAGCACGCGCAATTGCTACACGCTGAAGCTGTCCGCCGCTGAGTTCATGAGGATAACTCAGCGCATATTCTGCGTTGAGCCCGACTTTTTCTAACAAGTAAAAAGAGATTTCTTTTTCACTCCTGCTCACATGAGATAAAAATGAAGGAATAATGCGCTGCTGACGCAAAGGCTCGAGCAAAGAATCGATGATTTTTACTTTCGGATTAAAAGAAGCCGCAGGGTTTTGAAACACAACTTGCATACCCAGACGAGCTTGCTGCAGTTTTTTTCCTTTTAACCTATGAAGAGGTTTCTCTGCAAACCATACTTCTCCCTGCTGAATTTCTGTTAACCTTAGCATGCTTTTTACAAGCGTACTTTTTCCGCTTCCACTTTCTCCGACAATTCCTACACATTCCCCTTTATCGATGTGCAGAGAAACATTATTTAGCGCTTTGACGTCCTTATACTGTTTCACAAGCTGTGTGACGCGTAATATACTTTTTTCTTTCATATTTTACTCCTATATCAACACTTTTTTATGCGTATCTAACAATCGTTCAGGCGTTTTCTGTAAAGAAGGAATGGCGTTAAACAATTTTTTTGTATAAAAGTGCTGCGGAGCATGAAGCAGAGATTCGATACTGTTTTCTTCCACGATTTCTCCTGCTAGCATAATAGCTGCTCGGTCTGCATATTTCCGGACATGACGCAAATCATGGGTAATAAATAAAATGGCACAACCTGCTTCTTCTTTCAGCTTATGCAGTAGCTGAAGAACTTCAGCTGCTGCCACGCTATCTAAAGCAGTAGTTGGTTCATCTGCGATAATCAAGGCAGGTTTCAGCATCAACGCTAAAGCAATTGCTGCTCGCTGAAGCTGTCCTCCGCTCAGCTGAGAAGCATAGCTTTTATACACCCGTTCATTAGGTAAATTCACAGCTTTTAGAGCCTGAAAAATAGCAGCTTTCCTTTCTTTTTTAGACAGCTTACTATGTGTACGAATCGTTTCATCGAACTGCTTTCCAATTGTTAAAAAAGGAGTAAATGCGCTTCGATAATCTTGAAAGATATACGAAATATCTTTTCCAAGGATAGGCTCGTCATAAGAAGCTCTTCCTTGCCGATTAAAGGTAATACAACCTCCTTTAAGCATTACGCCTGAAGGCAGCAGTCCTCCTATCGAAGCAGCAGTGATACTTTTCCCGCTTCCGCTTTCTCCAACGAGCGCCATCCATTTTCCTTGTTCGATTGTAAGAGACACATCTTTTACAATTTGTTTTTTTTTATTATGAATGGCTAGATGTTTTATTTCTAAAACGATGACCATCACCTCTTTTATCGGTTAATTTGATATTTCCCTCGAATATATTCGCCTAAAGCTGTAAACGTCAGCACAAACAAAATAATCGCTGCGCCTGGTATGAACATTAGCTGCGGAGCATTGTAAAAGTAAGCTCTGCCTTCATTTAGCATCGTTCCCCATTCCGGAGTAGGAGGCTGAGTTCCTAGTCCAATATAGGATAATGAAGCCATCATTAAAATAATTTTCCCTATATCAAGCGTAGCAAGAACAAGAATATGTCCCCCCACATGGGGAAGAAAATGGCGCAGGATTAAATGAAATGTTCCTACTCCGTTTAATTTAGCGATCAGCACATATTCTTTTGACTTTTCTTGAAGCACAATACTGCGCACTACTCTTGCATAACTAACCCACTTTACAATAACCATCGCCGCAATTAAATTGAATAATCCAGGCCCTAAAAGCCCGCTTAAGACGATGGCTGCAATATAATCAGGAAAAGCTAAAAAAGCATCTACAATTCTCATTAAAAAACGATCGATTTTTCCTCCAATATATCCTGAAACTAACCCAACAGGCACTCCAACCAAAAGAGAAAGAGCTAAGACAAGAAAACTAGTCCCAATCGTAGTCTGAGCTCCAGCTATGATTCGTGAAAAAAGATCTCTGCCTAAGTGATCAGTCCCTAGCCAATGATAACCGCTGGCTTTTTGAAGCCGATCTTGCATGTTGACTTGTGTAGGATCTGTTTGGGTTAGATGACTTCCAAACAGACAAAATAAAATAAGCGCAATACCACACACGCTTATCACTACAAAAGGAAGCTGCGGCTTTTTCACGTTTTATCCCCTCCCTTTACATAGAGCTGGGGATTTACATATTTATAGCTCAAATCTACAAGTGAATTAATTAAAACAACAAACAGGCCCATCCATAAAATATATCCTTGAATCACAGGATAATCACGATTCATAATCGCATCAATGACTAATTTTCCAATGCCAGGATAGGCAAAAAGTACTTCAATAATGACCGTTCCTCCAAGTAAACTGCCTAAGCTCGTCCCTAAAATGGTAAGAAGTGGTGTTAAGCTATACCGGAACGCGTGGAAAATAAAAATGCGGCTTTCACTTATTCCTCTTGCTCGAGCGGATCTTACAAAATCTTGTTTCAATCCTTCTAACAGACTAGCTCTAATCATTCGCATATACACAGCGGACATGGCAAAACCAAGCGTTAAAGAAGGCAGCACAAGATGAGCTGCTGTTCCTGTTCCCATTGAAGGAAGCCATTGAAGACGTACAGAGAACAGCTGTATAAACAAAAGGCCGAGCCAGAAGCTTGGAATAGATGCTCCAATTAAAGAAATACTTCTGCTGAGATAATCAATCCACTTATTTGGATACAGTGCTGATAGCGTCCCGAGCGGCACAGCTATTAACAGCATCACAACCAAAGATGCAGCCGTTAATCGCAGCGTAGCAGGAAACTTCTCCACCAATTCATCGATGACAGGTTCTTTTGTCATATACGAAGATCCTAAATCAAACTGAAAAAAGCGCTTCAGCCACTTCACATATTGAATATATACAGGTTCGTTAAATCCTAGCTCTGTTCTCAAGTCATTCATCTGTTCCTCAGAAACTGCCACGTCGTCTACGCGAAGCATTTGCTTGACGGGATCTCCTGGAGCTAGTTTCATTAAAACAAAGCTGAGAAACGATAGTATCATTAAAAAGATGAGTAATTCTATTATTCTTTTACCAATTAATTTCATATCTACTTCACATCTAAATCCTTTGTTATAACATAGTATTCACTTTTTGTTGTGACCCAATTTTTCACATTTTCTCTGTAGGCCACAAAATTATTCGGATGAACAATTGAAGAGTGTAGCGTTTCCTTTTCCACTATTTCTCCTGCTTGCCTCGCTAACTTATTGCGTTGTGTTTGATCAACCGTTTTATTAAGTTCATTGATACTGGAAGTTAATGCAGGTTCATGAAAATGCCCCACATTAAATGCTCCTCCCTCCATATAAAGAGCATTAAAGAAATATCCTGCATCTCCTCTAGGCGCCGTTACTAGACTATATGTAACTATTCCCCAATCATCTTTTGTTGTCATATACTCGTCCATGTTTTCAACCTGTTGAATATCTATTTTTACGCCAATCTTTTTTGCTTCTGATTGAAGCATTTGTGACATTAAAGGCAGTTCTGGACGATAAGGATATGTAACAAGCTTAAAGGAAAGCTGTTTTCCATTTTTTATCGCTTTTCCATCCTTGAGTGTATAACCGGCTTTTTCTAAATATTTTTGAGCTTCACTTGGTCCATAGAGTTTAGTTTTTTGATCGTTCGAAAAATCTAAACTCTCTAAAAATGGACCTTTTGCTGGTGACCCTTGACCTGCAAGCGCTGTGTCGACAACATCTTTTGGATTTAATAATACATCGAATGCTTTTCTTACGTTTTTATCTTTAAACGCTTCTTGCCTTGAATTATAGAAAAGCATTTGATTTCTGAGACTTGGCTGTATATCTACTACAATTGAAGAATCCTGTTTTAATGTGTTTAAACTTTCAATAGCCGGACGGTACACAATATCGACTTCACCCGATTGTAAAGCGGACGTTCGTGTATTTTCATCATCATTAAATGTTAACACAACTTCATCTAATTTTGGTTCTCCACCCCAGTATTCTTTGTATTTTTTTACTTTCATTGAATTATCCGGTTTAAACGAAGCTACCTCAAATGGCCCTGTTCCCACTGGTTTATTTTTTATATCTGAAGCATCAGCATCAATAATTGCTGTGTTTGGATGAATAAGTTCAGAAGGCAGCGTGGCAAGCGGCTCTTTTGTTGTAATGGTTAAGATTTGGCCACTGGCTTTCATTTCTTTAATTTTAAGGACACTTTTCATTGCTTCGCTTTCTTTTATCGTTCTTTCTAATGAATGTTTCACGGCTTCAGCATTCAGAACTTTGCCATTTTGAAATGTAATCCCTTCTCTAATTTCAAATACCCAGGTCGTCCCATTATCTTCCGTTTTCCATTTTTTTGAAAGCCACGGTTCAATCTGTAGTTGTTCATTCACTTTTACTAGCGTCTCGGCAATTCCCGCTCGTACAGTTGTATAATTTAACTGTGGATCGAGCGTGTCGCTTGGAAAATTCGATACAAAAGTAAGTGATTTCTTTCCGCTCTTTTCTTCCGTACTCGCTGAGTTACCCGTACATGCCGCTAGCATACCTATCGTAACAAGCATTAGGCACAGCAGACTTATCTTTTTTCTCATGTAAACCCCTCCTTTATCCAAAATTATCTTTTTTATGTACTGTCTCTAAATATAATTTGCCTCCTTTAAATCGTAACGATTATTATTATCATGAAAAGTTTAATTTGTTTACCTTACTTTGTCAACAAAGGTTTTTAAAGGATAAAGACGCTATAATACCCGCTTTCACTCGTTATGGTAATCGAATTTATTGATAACGCATACAAATGAGCATAAAAAAACAAAGCTCTCTTCAGGCTTTGTTTATACAGCGTGTTTTTTTCTTTTATATTTCCACATCATATATCGATAACGAATCGTGCAGCCTATACAATATCCCATCAGCGCTACACCCGCAGCAAGAATCACCATTATACTAAATACATAGCCAACAAACGTATAACCAAGTAAAAATGAAATGAAAGCAATCCCAATACATATCGTTGCAATCCATTGATTAAAAAACTGCTGATCACGGTCTTCCATCTGATAAGAAGAAATGGGCTTTTTGAGAAGCTTTTTTCCTGCCATAATTATGGGATTACGCTTTGTTGCAAGTGTGACTACTCCAACGAGAAAAGGCAAAAGTAAAAGCCACTTTGCCGCAAGTAAGGCCAGCAAAACCGTTATAATGATAAAGAATTGATTAAGCTGAACTAATGGTTTTGGAATGCTCATGGAGTTCCTCCTTTTTAAAACCTATTATACAAATTGGTTTACTAATTTAAAAGAAAAAACACTCCAAATGAGCGATAAGACTCATATAAAAAAACTACATAATTTCACTAACGTACTTTAAAATCAGTATCGCAAATAAAATAAAGACAACGTATCGTAAAGAACGAATTCGACGTTGAAGAAGACGCTTTACATGCCTTTTATTACGCATATGGGTTCTTCCTTTCGTATATTGAATTGTCTTTAAACACACTTATATCATACTTTTTTAGAAAACACCAACGTCAGAAAAAATTGCCAAGAATCGTATCTTTATGCGCTTAAAAAGCCTTTTCCAATTACATCTCGTACATCGTGCACAATAACAAATGCTTCATTATCAATTTTTTTAATTAGCTTTTTAAGCTTAATGAGCTCTTGTTTGCTAATGACAATATACAAGAACTCTTTTGACTCTTTTGTATAGTTCCCTCGACCATTTAGAATCGTTACCCCTAGATCAAGCTGTTCATTAATTTGATCTGCTACTTCGTTTTGGTTGCTTGAAATAACGGTAATGGCCTTTTTCGCATCAAATCCTTCAATAACGAAGTCAATTACTTTTGTTGTAATGTACAGCATGACAATCGTGAATAGTAACTTTTCAATTCCAATAGTAAAATAAGAAGCCAATACCACTAGTAAATCAACAGCTAAAAGTGCGTGGCTGACTTTCCAGTTTAAAAACTTATTTAGAATTCGAGCAATAATGGCTGAACCTGCTGTTGTTCCAACAACACGCAAAATCATCCCAATTCCAACGCCTAGTAGTACGCCGGCGAAAACCATGCCAATAAGCTCCTCTTGAAGATGAAGACCCCAGCCTTCAGTTACGTGAAGAAAAATAGATGTAGCGATAATTGTAATCATCGTATAGACAATGGTTTTTTTCTCTAAGAATTTATACTCTACGATAAGCAAGATACCGTTTAGAATAAAGTTAGTGATGCCCGTTGAAAGATGCGTTGTATAATATAAAATAATGGAGATACCGGTAACGCCGCCTTCGCCCAATTCGATCGGAATGACGAACATGTTAACTGCAAGTGAAAATACAAACGAACCTATTAATAAAAAGAGTACATCTTTTACTCATCGGTGAAACCCTCCTCGGCATAAAAATTCACATAAAAAAGCCCCTTCTCTAAAAGAGAAGAGGCGCTTATGTTTAGTTTTTATATCACGTATTCTTAAATTGCCATGTATGACTATAGTATGTTCACATACGTTTGTCAAACGGAAAGTTTATGCATGATGTTTAATCAAAGCTTTGAGTCAATTATCTTTTATGTATACTAGGAATGTTTTAATTTATTTAAACAAAGACGGATGCAGGAATTAGTCGACTCAATTAATTCTTTATCGCCTTTTTTTAATCGAATTTCTAATGCACGCTGAAAATAGTGATGGGCTTTGGAAACAACTCGCTGATCAAGTAAACATTTTCCAAAATGCTGATAGACAAAGTCTTCATATATGTGAAGGTCTTCATCTTCTTTTAATTGTTCAATGAGTAGCTGAAACGTTTCATTCGCTTTATCCCACTGTTCTTGCCAATGATATGTATGTCCAAGTCGAATCGTATTCAAAAATTCACCTATTGTATCAGCATGTCGGTCATATAGATAAATGGCCAGCTGCAAGTGTCTTTCACTGCTCGTTAATTCTCCAAGTATGCGCTCGTATACGCCAATGTGTCCATATGTTTGAGCAGCGGCACACTCATCCTCTTCGTCAAGAGCTCGTTTCTTTAAATAGATAATTCCCTGCTTCATTTGGTGTGGGTTAACCGGAACTTCTCGAAGCTGCTCATTAAATCGATAACTCATATTAAACGGAAGATCTCTGATGTTCATGCACGCTCCTTTCATATGGCACATCAGCAAACATACTTTCATGACCGCTTGCTTATGGTCCATTGGATGTAGGATTCTTTCCAGTTTGATACGTTTACGCGATTTACAGGAAAGCTCAGCAAAAGTGCTGAGCTGTTGGTTCTTATTATTTTACTTATATATCCATTTTATCACAAAAAATACTACCGTAAAGATGATCAGGCAGCCTTCATATAAAAAAATGGTTTTTTATCAATAAAAATGGTTTTATGCTCTTGAAAGCCTATACGCTGATACAATTTTTTAGCTTCTACGTTATTATATTCAACGTTTAACGATAAAAACATCTTACGCTTTTTGGCTTCTTGCTTGGCTACATTTAAAAGAGCTGTCCCTATCCCTTTTCCGCGATAAGCTTCATCCACACATAGAGAGTCAATATAATAATCTCCATGTTCAGTTTCTATATCAATTTCCCACGCTGGATTATTAAGTTTAGCACGTACAAAACGCTTAACTGGTTCATAGAGCGTTTGTAACATACTTCCTTCGTAGCAAAGTATGAGTCCAACTACCTTCTCATCGACTTCTGCGACTGTAATATGATGATAGCTATAGCGATTCTTCTCAGACAGAATAAACGCTTTAAGTCTTAAAAGCGCTTCTTCGTTCGTTGTAGCCGCCGTATGAGAGCGTGCAATACTGCCAAGCATGTCATAAAGTAATTCCGTTACAGCAGAAGCATCTTCTTTTCTTGCTTTCCTTATTTTCACGATTTTCAAACTCCCTTTATTCTCTTCGCTTGCGTTATTTGTAGCAAAACGTCTTACCTATCTACTTTAACACGAAAAAGAAAAGAAAGAAAAAATTAACTCCTAATCTTCCTTTTATTGTATAATCAATATATATTTTCAAATGAATGGATGATGACTATGAAAAAACGCCGTCAACAGAAAGATACTACGATGAACAGACGGGGGGTTTTAGCTGAAATCCTTTTTCAAGTGCCTGAGCTGCTCATATGGCCCCTGCGTCTTCTTATACGGATCGGCCGTTCCTTGTTAGATGGTATTTAGCCACTCTTATACAAACCTTTACTGAACTCACAAAAAAAGAAACTCAGCAGTTACTGAATTTCTTTGTTAGTTCTTTGCTTTTCTGTATCCAGCTTCTTGTGCATCTTTTTCGGTACAGAACCAAATGACGTTGTTCATGGTTTGATTGTAGTGTGCCCCTGTTGGCACATGATAAATTTTAGAGTTTTGATTTCCTTTTATTCTACCTTCACAGCTTTCTCCAGACTGAGTATCTTTTTGATTAGAAGAGGACTGATTTTTTACAGCATCCGTATTATACCCTTTTTCTTGTGCATAGTTTTCAATGCTCCAGATTCCTTTCTCGCTTTTTCGAGCCTGCTCCTGTATTTTTTTAAATTCATCTACGTACTTTGTGTTTGGAGGAAATACCGCTAAGCGGGCTAGCCCTTTTGCTAGCAGCTCTTCATTATATAGTTCATTGTCTATCCATACATACGCAAGCAAGCGTCCATATTGATCACGCTCTTGCACATCAAATTCAAGGGTGATTTCCTGTCCTTCTAGCCTTTTTTTCGTGTAAGCAGATGCTTCAGGACCAAAGGGCTGTACGCCTAGTTTGGGATGCTTTGTCTCCGGGGTATCGACAAGAAGTAGTCGCACGCGATCCGTCTTTCCGTTCAGCATTTTCACTTTAAGCGTATCACCATCCACTACTCTTTCTACCGTAGCTGCTTCCCCCACTACATCTTCACGACTTGCTTTAGAAGGACTATGATCGTCTCCTTGATCTGATGAATCTTCTACTTGAACTGCTTGTTTTGTATCGGTAGAAGATGTGGTTGAATGACTTGCCTGCTCATCACTGCATCCAGTAAGAAGCAGCATAAACATCGCGAGCATGATGTAAATAATTGTTTTTGTTTCTTTCAAAACCCAGGTCCTCCTTTGACACATTCCCTATCTACTATATAAAAGCCAAATGATTTTATAAATAGTGTAAATCACCTAAAAACAAAAACTCGTGAAAATACCTTTCACGAGTTTTGTCGTGCAACTGTTATAAAAATTAATTACCTGTTTCAAAGTCGTTATTTTAAATAGCCTCTATTTTATCTCTATCTCATGAACACATTTTCCGTTTTAATGTATCCAAATTTTTAATCATGAGGATATTTTACACTACAAACACATTTATCGTCTACCGGCTTATGAGAATAGGGAATAGCCGCACAAATAGAACAAGTGTGAATATTTTAATATAATGATTAGCTAACATTATTGGGCTATTTGCAACGTAAATAAGAATGCTTGATTAACAATAGCTAATAGGGGTTCTTCAAGTCTTTGTTTTACTACCGAATTTTTTGTTTGCGCATCCACTGAGTAGCCACCCATTTTTCTCCCTTTATAACAGGAGCTCCACCGTGAAGAGTACGGTCGTTAAGCTCAGCGTCAGTATAAAAATATTCAAAGTAAACGGCCATTCCTTTTATTGGAGATACGGAAAGACCCAGCTTAGGAAAATAAGTTTCTCCCCCTTCTTCGACATCATTCAAATACATAACTAATGTACTAATACGGTTATTTTTAGATGCTTTGCTTGCAGAAGCGAAATAATCGTGATGTGCTTTGTATTCTTGATCAGGCAAGTATTTTAAGACTTGAAGGCCTTCAGCGTAGTCAATAGACGGTCCCATTATTTTAGAAAGTCTCATTTCAATTCGATGTACAAGCTCGTTTTCGCTTTCTTCAAAAAACATGCCGCTGCTTGTTCGAATACTGTTTACTTCACGTGCAGCGCCAATTTTTGATCGCTGCATTTTATCTTTGGATAGCTGTATAATTTCGTTACATTCTTCGTTACTTAGGACATTTCCTAAAACTAGAACAAGAGGCTCTTCAAATCGAGCAACAATATCAATCTCTCTGTCTTCTAATTTAATTTTATTCCCTGAATGGTTAAAAATCGTTTGTTCTTTGTTTATTAAAGATGTATTAGTTAGAATCATCTTTTATCGGCTCCTCGAAATAGCTATTTTCCAATTCTTCACTTCATTATATGTAAACGCTTACTAATAAGAATTATATCATGTAAGCTAAGTAAATTCTGCTAGTAAGAAAAATAAATAAATAAAAAGAAGTCCGCAATATAACGGAGCTCCTTAATTTTTTCTTATAGGATTTACATGTATTTTAAACACTCTATAACAGCTACCTCAAAAGCTTTTTTTTAATCTGAAGCATACGTGCGAAAGAGCAGCCAAAATCATCGGTACACCAGTTCTTTTTTATTTAGTTCAAGCGTCTGTGCTGTAGAACCATGAATTTTGTTGAAAAGCGCTGGATTTTCTACCAGTGACAAACCGTAGGAAGGAATCATTTCTTTTATTTTTGGTTCCCATTCTTTCATATGCTGCGGGAAACATTTTTCTAACACTTCAAGCATGACGTAAACGGCAGTCGAAGCACCTGGAGAAGCCCCGAGCAGGGCAGCGACGGAACCATCAGCTGAACTCACCACTTCTGTACCAAATTGAAGGGTTCCTTTACCTCCGGCTTCCGTATCTTTGATTACTTGTACACGTTGACCCGCGACGACGATATCCCACTCTTCGCTTTTTGCGTTTGGGATAAACTCGCGAAGTTCTTCCATACGCTTTTCATTTGATAACATCACCTGCTGAATCAGGTATTTTGTTAAGCCCATCTCTTTGACACCTGCTGCTAACATCGTCAAAATATTATTTGGCTTTACAGAATTAATTAAATCCAAATTTGAACCCGTCTTTAAAAACTTTGGTGAAAAGCCGGCAAACGGTCCAAACAGCAGTGTTTTTTTGCGGTCGATATAGCGTGTATCAAGGTGTGGAACGGACATTGGCGGAGCACCAACCTTCGCTTTTCCATATACTTTCCCGTGATGCTGCTCTATAACTTCAGAATTATTGCACACCATAAATAATCCGCTTACCGGGAACCCTCCAATATGTCTGGACTCAGGAATACCCGTTTTTTGGAGTAAAGACAGGCTTCCGCCTCCTCCTCCGATAAAAATAAATTTCGCCTTATGGTATTCCTGTTTACCGCTATAAATATCATGTACTTTTACTTCCCACAGGCCGTCCGCAGTACGTGTCAGATTTTCAACACTGTGGTTGTAGTTCATTTCTACGTTTTTACTCTTTAAGTGTGTAAACAACATACGAGTTAAAGCCCCAAAGTTCACGTCCGTCCCTGAGTCGATTTTGGTTGCCGCAATAGCTTCAGTGGATGTACGGCCTTTCATGACAAGCGGCATCCATTCTGTTAGCTTTTCAGGATTATCAGAATACTCCATTCCTTGAAACAACGGATTATTTGATAGCGCTTCAAAACGTTTTTTTAGAAAGGATACATTTTCTTCTCCTTGTACAAAACTCATATGAGGGATGGGCATAATAAACTCTCCGGGATTATGAATTAAATTACTGCTTACAAGATACGACCAAAACTGTCTTGAAAGCTGAAACTGTTCATTAATTCGGACCGCTTTCGTAATATCTATAGATCCGTCGGCTTGTTCAGATGTATAGTTCAACTCGCACAGTGCTGCATGGCCCGTCCCTGCGTTATTCCATTCGTTCGAGCTCTCTTCTCCTGCATCTGCGAGTTTCTCAAATACTTTGATTTCCCATTCCGGCACTAACTCTTTTAGTAATGATCCCAACGTCGCGCTCATAACTCCGGCCCCAATTAAGATAACGTCTGTTTTTTTATATACATTGCTCATCACAATCTTCCTTATCTTTTATATTTTAAAAAAGCGCCCCTTGGCAACACGCCTATTCTATCCCACTCTCTATAGATTAAGTATGTCTGACAAGTTAGCTGTCTTACGTAACGGGAGTTTTTATACACGCCCTTTCATCTTGTCCTTTTGTAACATGCTCAATATTACTTCAGCGGTTTCTTCAACTGCTTTACCTGAGACGTTAACAATAGGACAACCAATGCGCTTCATAATTTTCTCAGCATAGTCTAGCTCTTCAAGGATTCGATCTACATTTGCATAATTGGCTTGAGACGCTAAACCTAAATTTTTTAATCGTTCTTTTCGGATTTCATTAAGCTTATCCGGTGTGATAACTAAACCAATACATTTATTTTTCGGAATGGCAAAAAGTTCATCAGGAGGCGTCACTTCTGGAACTAACGGTATATTTGCTACTTTAAGGCTTTTATGAGCTAAATACATAGAAAGTGGCGTCTTAGATGTTCTCGAAACACCAATCAACACCAGATCGGCGCGCTTGATACCTCTGAAGTCTTGTCCATCGTCATATTTCACAGCGAATTCAACTGCCTCTACTCTTCGAAAATAGTTATCATCTAATTTTCTCGTTAATCTCGGTTGAAGATTCGGTTCCTTATTAAAGGTTTGGCTAAAGGCACTCATAAGAGGAGTCATTAAATCAATAGCTACAACTCCTTCTTCTTGCGCCTTTTGGTCAAGATACTGTTTTAAAGATGGAATGACAATGGTATACGCAATAATGGACTCATTGCACCTTGCTTCAGTAATGATACTATCAATCTTCTTTTCATCTTCTACGTAAGAAGTATGTTGAATTTCAATATCTTCTCCAATAAATTGAGTTAAAACGGCTCTTACCATTAATTCAGCCGTTTCCCCTACTGAGTCGGAAACTATATAGACAATTTTTCTTTTGTTCATGTTAAATCTTCCTATTCTTTAATTTTAATAACGCTAGTATTTTTTGTTTAGCTATAATTTAGCAGTTTACATGATACAAATGAATCGACTGGCACCTTGAACACTTCAACAAAACAATCAAAATTAATATTTATGTCATACTAATTATAAAATAAAAGTAAATATGTTATACTATTTTCATTAAATGTTATATTAGCATTAAATATACTTAGATACAATCCCTTTTCTCAGCATTTTATAAAAAGTTTGAAGAAAGAAAAAGTTTAGATGTTAAAAGGATTTATGCTTTTAGATGGTGGAACTCACCATTGCCAAGCGAGGCTTTATAAACGGATAATTATGTAGTTTATAACATGATTTGAAGAAGCACACTCTATTCTTTTGAGCTAAGAGTACTACTAAAAATAAATAGTTTAATATACCAAAAACACCGCCTGAAAGACGGTGTGTTAAATAGTTGGTTATAGTGATTTCTTAACGTTACTTTATGCTTTAGCGATTCATCAATTAATTCTTATAAAGCGGACGTATTACTAGTAGATTTTTGCAATAAAAATTTAGAAAGATAATGGTAAACGCCGTTTTCGTCACAGTTAAACTCGGTTATGTCATCCACAATTTCTTTAATGTGATCCGGCGCATTTTTCATCGCTACAGCATAGCTAGCAAACTGAAACATTGGCAAATCATTGTTGCTGTCGCCAATAGCTAGAATGTCTTGCTCAGGCAAATTAAAATAATTTAGCATTTGCTGAATTCCCGTTGCTTTATTTACGTTTGCAACCATCACTTCGACATTATGTTTAGATGAGGTAGAAGTGGTAAAATCTATTTCTTTCTTGAGTTTTTCAAGCTCCTCTTTCCAGTCATTGATATGCTCATGCGTTCTTGCAAAAAAATAGAACTTTGAAAATTCGCTTCCCTCTACAGAATCTTTCCAGTCAATTTCTTCTTTAATCGCTTGTTTACGGGAAAGCCACTCGTTAATTTCCACACTGTCCGGCTTTGGATTTCTAATTTCATTTTCAACATATGACTGATCTTGTTTTAATGTCACGCGAGGTGTGCCGTACGGAAAAAGCTCGTAGTATACCTTGTTCGCTCTTGCTTTTTCAATAATGGTTTCCACCAATTCAAGCGAAAGCGAATGCTGAAATACTGCTTCTTTTCCTATATATCCTGCCATACCATTTGATGTGATAAATCCATCTACTTGAAATCCTTCAGGAACCAACTCTTCTATTTCATCAAACGCTCTCCCCGTAGCGATAAAAACAAAAATCCCCTGTTTTCGTAAACCGTCAATGATTTCCTTTGTTTGCATACTCACTTTGTTGAAGCGATTTAATATCGTGCCATCCATATCTAAAAAAATTGCCTTAGGTTTTATAAACATACTTATTCCTCCTATTTGTAAAAAGAGTGTACTTGGCAAGTATAAACTTTTCCATTTTTAAACTCAATGAATGCACTTTGCTTTTCTCTTTTATAACACTACTATAAATACTTTCTTTACATCCAAAGTACGTACCTAGATAGTACAACTGTTATAAAGAAGACATTTTTTATTCGCAGTAAGTGTCTCATCTATTTTCATATACTAATAGCCAACTAGTTCAATTTGGTATAAAATAGCGTGCAAGAAAACGAATTTTCCTTTTAGCCTTTAGAGTATCGTTCAAAAAAGATATAATAAGACTATTACAGATTAAATACATATAGAGGAGGTCAACATGAACGAACCATCCAATTTTTCTCCTTATCTTATTAAACAAATCAGCGATGCGATCGATGACAATATCAAAGCAAAGTACATAGACTTTTTATATGATTCTCATTCGTTTTTTTCGAATGAAAAAGATTTTATAGAAGACTACATTTTAAATATATTGCAAGATACGTTTGTTCTAGAGAATAAATTAATAAATCCTAAGGAAATAAGAAATCCCGCCTATAAAAGAAGACAATCGAATAAGAAAAACTGGCTGCAAACGTTAAAAAAAGATATTAAGGCAGAAAAACCTAACCCTATTTTTGATGACATTGAATTGGCCAAAAAAGTGATGGATAAAAAAGTGGATACCGAACACTTAAAAAAGCTGTTTGGTGTGGAAAAACCTGAAGATATTCTAAAGATAAAGTTAAAAGAAGTAGAAGCATGGGCTAAAAGTAAAAAAACAAATATTACCGATTTTCCTTATTTAGATTCAAAGATGAATTATCAAATAGAGAAAGCATTTCACACAGACTTTACTTTTTTAATTGCTGAAATCATATTAGAAAAATACAATGGAAATTTGAGTAACTGGATTGATAAACGATTGAATTCGTGGGTAGAAGCCCCTATATTCTCAAATGAAAGTCATTCTCTTAAAACCAATATGGAAGTTAAAACAAACTCCCAAGAAGTGGTTTTATATAATGACTATAAAGTTGATGAAGAATATTTCATTCGCACGATTATCCCTGTTAATGACAATCAAACGGTTCTTTCCAAACGAAATATGGTTTTAGACCCAAAGGATTCTCAAATTATCCAGTTTGCTCTTTCACAGCGTGACGAGATGTTTTATAAAGAAAAAACGGTGACTCTTGATTTAGCAGATATCGTTAAAGAAATTTATAATTCAAAAGGTGTAAAAAACTATGAAGCGGTTGAGGCCCGCATTATGAAAATTGCCAGATATCACGTAGAAGGTGTAGCGAAGAAGAAAAATTCCAGAGATACAAAATTTGCGATCAACTTCTTCCAAAAGGCTGTAATTGAAACTGATGAAGTAACGGGCAGACGATATGCAACGATTGTATTTAGCGATGATACGCATCAAGGCTTTTTAAATCAGCAGTTTGTCCAAATTTACAGTGACGTTATAAAAAAGTTTAAAGACAACTCGCTTTCTTCTTTACTGCTTTATGCATTTCAAAAAGAGCGATTAGATTGTTATTTACAAGAAAAATCTTACACTCATTTTTATCCGTATCAATATTTTGCTTCAAAAGTTCGTTTTCGCTCAAAGAAAATTGATGTAAATCTAAAATTAATTAATGAATCTTTAGCAGAGTTTGTTAGCAACCAAGTATTGATACAAAATTATCAGCAAAAGCTTCAAGGGTTTGAAATCTCTTTTATTCCTCTTCAAAATTATGAAATTCAAGACTATTTTGGAGGAGAACACAGAGAAACATTGGAAGGGTAAATCATTCCCTTCCTTTTTTATTTGGTGTTTTGCCATTTTCAGCTTAACAAGACAAAATATACCTCTATTTATATTTCATAGTTTGGAAGTTTTGTCATTTTTAACGTACTAAATAAAGGCTTTTGCCGTTTTTTACGTACTTCTTTGCTTCTTTTGCCGTTTTCTGCGTACTAATTACTGCCTTTTGCTGTTTTTGACGTACCACTTTGCTTCTTTTGCCGTTTTTTACGTACTAAATACAATTTATTTACTAGTTATTTCTTATTAATTGTTAATTATGCCCTTTTTTAAACAAAATCACCCTAGCTTTTGCCGTTTTTCACGTACCCCTTCACTACTTTTGCCGTTTTCTGCGTACTAAACTTTGCTTTTCCCTTTATTATTGCCTTTTTAAACCACATTTTTTATTCTTTTCGCGACACATATAAAGGTTTTGCCATTTTTGACGTACCAAACAAAATCTTTTGCTGTTTTTGACGTACCACTTTGCTTCTTTTGCTGTTTTTTACGTACCACTTTGCTTCTTTTGCCGTTTTTTACGTACTAAAAATAGCTTTTGCCGTTTTTGTCGTACCAATAAAATTCACGCTGTTATTTACAGCGAACACAGAAGTGGTATTTTTACCTTTTTCTAGGTGAACAGAGATAGCTTTTGCCGTTTTCTGCGTACCACTCTTCACTTTTGCTATTTTTCTCGTACTATACTCAACATTTTGCCGTTTTTTACGTACTAAAATGCATAAAGTTTTTTTTGATTTTTAGTGACCGTAACAAACACTGTTCTACCGGTACTTGCTTGCTTTTGCCGTTTTTGTCGTACTAAAAAACCCCTACGCTGAATCCCTTGATATGACAGCATTCTTTGAACCTTTTGCCGTTTTTAGCGTACTACTCGTTCGTTTGCGATTCTGTTTCTTATTGATATAATTTTCACAAGGTATTCTTTGTTATTTTACCCTAATAAATTAATGTTGATTTGAAATAGATTGGAGGGATTCTCATGATAAAAAAAGAATTTGCGAAAATTGGAAAACAAATTATTCGCCAATTGTCTAGCACCGTAGAAAAATATAAAGATATTGAAGATCACATGGACCTAGACGATCATGGGAACCCCACAATCAAAACGGTGGCGGAACACCACCGTTTATCTAAATCTCAAATTTCACAATTAATTTTTTATCACTTCCTTCACGTTGATGAAAGAGGTATTATTTGTGATGTTTCTGAAAAAGAGATTGCAGCCGCTTTGAATTGTACGGTTCGAACAGTTCGCAACAATAATATAGTATTAGCAGAGACAGAATTAATTTCCTATTCTCGCAGCGGCAAA
>NZ_JBKIKC010000009.1:0-200850 GCF_046599315.1 Priestia megaterium
ACAGCTAGACGGTGTAATTCTGTAATGATTTGGTGAGTAGCAAAACGGTTCACTACTGTAATTTTTGCTTCATCCGCACTTAAGTGTTGGCGAGCTGTCATTGCAGTTAACAAACCACCGTAACCGCCGCCTAAAATTAAAATATGTTTTGACATAGTCGATCCTCCGTCCACACTTTTTAATGAAAATTATTTTCTTTCGTTTGTAATGTCTAAATACGCTTGTGCAAAGCGGAATAGTTTTTGAGCTTGTGGATCTTTAAGCATGCGTAATAAACCGAATAAACCGATTGAATTAGAAGCATTTGCTTCTGCACGATCGTTTGTTCGATTGCAGTAGCTGCAAGACCTTTTACTGTTCCTTCTACTGGCTCGATAAATTCTTTTACTCCACCAAGTAGATCTTCTTTTAATACGTCGTCAGTTAATAATGATTGCGCAACGTCGTAAGTTTTTGTAAGCACCGTTACCATTTCAGATAATTTTGGTAAATTATCTACAATTTTAATACGAGATAAAATCAACTCATTTCGTTGAAAAAATAGAGTGAAAAACCTCGTAACCCTTTGTTTAATAAAAGTTCATAAAAATAACGTGAATAATTGCCTAGGTAAATAAAATTAAAATAGGGAACTAACATAATTCCTCTTCCTACGATAAAACAAATAACGTCATATTTCAATACATACGAACTTAATATTCTACAAGTATTAAAAAGATAGGGCACATTTACTATTTAAAGAGTTTTCAAAAAATTACATTGACTTACTGTAGTGTTCTACATATAATCTAAATATAACATCTTATGTAAGGAGATATAACATGGTTATAGTGGATGAACTTTATCATAATGTGGTCATTACATTGCCTCAATTAAAATTAATTGAATTTATAATGAAGTTAAAAGAAGCTAAAGCACAAGAGATAGAAGAGATAAAGACGAAAATTAGTAAATATGAAGAGAAGAAACGTGCTGAAGAAGCTTGGTATCAATCACTATCGCCGTTTCGTAAATTTTTTACCGGGCGTCCTTTAAGTCAGCATCAAGCGGTCGAATATATGGTATACGTAAAGGAACGCTTTAAAAAAATTGATAACCTTAAAGCGCAAATGAGAGAACTTCATGACGTACTCGAACTAATAAAAGCAGAAAATGAAGAAACAAGTGAAATTACGCTTTCGCCTGCTATTGTACAAGAAATAAAACGACTAAAAAACTGTGGAGACGTGGCTATATGAGCGTTAATGAACTAAGTTTAGGTATAAATACGACGTGGGTTGTGTTAACAGCCGCGATGATTTTGTTAATGGAAGGCGGCTTTGCCTTACTAGAGGCAGGGTTTGTCCGCTATAAAAATAGCGTAAATATTATTATGAAAGTATTCGCTGATATTACAATAGGAACGCTTTGTTTCTATTTAATTGGTTTTGGATTGATGTACGGAGACGATTTAGGTGGGATTGTCGGTAAAAGCGGCTTTGCGCTATCAGGGAATTTATCGCATCTCGACATTCCGATTGGGCTTGAAACGTTTTGGCTGTTTCAATGTGCTTTTGTTATTGCTGTCATCTCGATCGTTTCTGGAGCAGTAGCAGAACGAATTAATTTCCGTGCATACCTTCTATATGCAATTTTAATGACTACATTTATTTATCCTATAGCCGGTCACTGGATTTGGGGAGGCGGATGGATTAGTAAGTTAGGAATGCTGGATTTTGCTGGTTCAGCAGTTATTCATGCACTAGGTGGTTTTTCAGCTTTAGCAGCTGCAATAATGATTGGACCAAGAAAAGGAAAATTCACGAAAAATGGAATTAGTTCTGTTTCTCTTCCAAGCAATCTGCCGCTTGCATCAGTGGGTGCTTTTTTATTATGGTTTGGCTGGTTTGGGTTTAACGCAGGAAGTACGCTAAGTGCCACTGACGTTAGAATTGGTCACATTGCTATTGTCACAATGTTATCAGCAGCATCAGGCGGAGCAGCTACTTTATTTTATACCTTATTTCGCTACAACCGTTCAGATGCACCTTCTGTGATAAATGGTTCGCTTGCCGGACTGGTTGGCATCACAGCGGGCTGTGCTTTTGTTAATACACCATCTGCAATTTTTATTGGAGCTGTATCTGGCTTATTAATGATGGCAGCTACAAACTGGCTTGAAGCACGTCAAATTGACGATCCTGTAGGAGCTTTTCCTGTACACGCTGCTTCGGGAATATGGGGAACGTTGGCTGTGGGCTTGTTTTCTACAGATGGTGGAGTGTTTACAGGAGGAGGGTGGACGCTACTCGGTGTTCAACTTCTTGGATTAATCGCTCTATGCATTTGGGGCTTTGTTACAACGTGGATAGGGTTAAAGGTTATTTCCTTGGTGGTTCCGCTTCGATCTACAGAAGAAGAAGAAGAAGTGGGCTTAGATATCAGCTATCATGGTATCATGGCAGCTCATCAAGCTCCTGAATTTATTGAATATGAAAACTACTATGCGGAAGTGAAAGAAAAAACCGCGGATTCTTAAGGGAAGGCTGCTCTTTATAACCAAAGGGCAGCTTTTTTATGTGGGAAAAAATAGGTTTAAAAAACTCGGTTTAAATGATTGAAAAGTCAGAATATTTGTGTTATATTATAAAAAAGCCAAGGAGTTGATTTCTTATGAAAAAGAATTTACTTAATTCACCGCAAAAATCCAACGGAAAGGTGCTTGATGCATTATTCGCTGAGATGATTTTAGACAAAGCGATTGCAGAATTTCGTAAAGCACAGCTAAAAGAAGAAATCGACCGCACGCTATTAATGAAAAATAAAGAAGAGTTTTTAAAGCTCTCATCAGAACTTAAACAAATTTCCTAATTACTTACTATACTTCACACACCATCTATTTTAGATGGTGTGTTTTATTTTTGAGAACTAGTAAAAGGAATTAATTAGTAATAAATACGATTACATTCCTATTTAATACTTTATTTACTTTAATTGTATTGGATTCATTTGTGGATTTTTTTAACATAAATAAGAATTAAAGAGGAGGGATTCAGTTGGGACATTTATTATTGGTAGATAGCTTGATTGTAGGTATTGTTTGTATTGTGCTCGGGATTTTATTTAGAGCTCACAAAACAAGCAAATTGTTGTATGGAATAGGAATTGTATTTGGACTTGTTTTTGTAATTGGGACAGTTAGTCATTCTTCATCTAATACAAAAACTTCGTCAATTACAGCCGAGAAAGTAGAAGCAAACCAAAAAGGCAGTAAAGACACGTCAGAACTTACAGCTCTCGTTACTAAAGGAATGACAGATAAAGAATTTCAAAAAGAAAAAGAGAAAGCGGCTTTTCAACAGTCAGACTTAATTGCGCTAGGTAACGAAGAAGTCGGATATGTGATAAAAGCTGAAGATGGTTACGTTGTAGCTGATACGAACGGCAAAACCATTTCAAATGTTGAAACATTTAAAACGGCTGATGAAGTAGAGCAGTATGAATTAAATGAAGTGAAAAAAATACATAAAGATGTAAGAACAGTTGATGCTCATTATACGGCTTTAGATTTAGAAAACTTACAAGATTTTGATCGAAAAATTGATGAGGTGCTGAAGCGCGTCGGTCTTACAAAAAAAGAGTTCAATGAATTAAAATTAAAAGATGTTAAAACATTAACATCTCATGAAGTAGAGGTGATGAAAGCTATACGGGATTCTGTTTCGCCCATTACAAAAGATACGCTGCTGCAAAAGATGATTCCTGCTAAAGATATTGAAAAGTATGTAGATGGATCTTATACAGCAGTAGGAGGGTACGTAGCTAAAGCCGAAGATGTCCATGATATTACTTCTTACAAAGATTTTGTTGAAAGCTTACGTTTAGATTATACAGATGGCTCGGGTAAAAGGCAGTTTCCTGAAGAAGGATCAGTGTATGGTGTAATTAAATTTAAATCACAAGCCGTAAGCCACGTTGATATTCCATACGGAACTGTGTTTGGAGGAAAAACAACAGATGGACCTCCATGCACGCTTAATGGGTTTCAGGGTCTCGAAACGGGGAAACTGTTCCAGAGTTCAAGTTTGATAACTATTATCCACCAGCAAACGATGCAGAACTATACCAAGTGGTAAATGGAGAAGAAGTGCTTTTAGCTACCTATGTGGCGGAAGAAAAACGATTTGTGCCAGCCATTGCTAAACTACTATAAAGGACTGTTTTTTATGATTCGAAAAGGTTTGTATGCAACATATTATGAACGAGATTACGAATGTTATGAAATGGAAAACGGCTGTATAAAGCTGATTAGTTATGATAAAGATGACGTAGCAAATGGATTCATTTCATACAATGACACGACATTCACAAAAGAAATTCCTAGAGAGGCTGTTGAAGAAGTATTTTTTGTAGCTCCGTATGCTACTTATCAAAATGAAACGTTTGGGGTGTCAGGTTCTTCTGATGGTCGGGTGCTTTTAACCACATCTGAAAAAGAAAAAGCTGATAGATACGATTTTCAACGAACGGATAAATATCTATATGAAAAACATGTGTTAACAAAAGAAGTGAAGTTAACGGAGAAAAAAACGCCTTATTTATAAAACGCCATAATAAAAAGAGGATGCATGCGCATCCTCTTTTTATTTAATCAATTTTCTTGAAGCGTTTCTGTTTGTACTATCATTTGTACGAAGGAAGGTAATACCAAGACCAATTAATCCTCCTATAATAGCAGGAACAATCCAGCCGAGACCCACTCCATACATAGGTAAAATCGATGTAAACAGATCGTTTACTGCCGCAATTTTGAATCCAGCAGCATTTAAGCCATCAAATAAACTAACGATAAACGTTAAAAGAAGGCTTCCTTGATATACTTCAGAACGCCCTTTGAATAAAGGGTGTAAAAATGTTAAAGCAATTAACACAATAGCTAATGGATAAATAGCTGTTAAGACCGGAACCGAAATAGCAATTAATTCCGTTAAACCAAAGTTTGCTACAACGGCGCTGAATACTGATAAAATGACAGCAATCAACTTATAAGAAACCTTTGGAAACAGCTTATGGAAAAAGGAAGAACAAGATGTTACAAGGCCTACACTTGTTGTTAAACAAGCAACCGTAATCATCAGACCCAAAAGGATTCCTCCGTAAGAGCCAAAGTAGTAATCTGATACTTTAGCCAAAACCGTACCGCCGTTATCAAGACGGCCAAGTTCTGATACGCTTGAAGCACCCATGTAGGACAATGCGCTATAAATAAGAGCTAAAATAACGGCAGCGATAGCCGTAGCTTTTGCACAAATTGTGATAATTTGTCGGTTTGTTTTTGCTCCTTTTTCTTTAATTGCATTAATAATAATAATTCCAAAAACAAATGATGCTAGTGTATCCATTGTTAAATAACCTTCTTGGAAGCCTTTAAAGAATGCGTGAGTTGTATAAGCTTCGCTTGGTGCTTCAAATTTTCCAATCGGATTCACAACGGCTACAATTACTAATATTCCGATAAATGTTAATTTAATAGGTGTTAAAACTTTACCTACTAAGTCGACAATTTTCGCAGGATTTAGCGAAAAAAAGCACGTAATTGTAAAGAAAATTACGGTGAAAATGATAAGGGGAAGATGACCTGAATTTTCTGATAAAAAAGGCTTAACGCCAATTTCAAACGAAACACTTCCCGTTCTTGGCATTGCAAAAAGTGGCCCGATTGCCAAGTATAAAATCGTAGTAAAGATAATACCAAAAGCTGGATGTACACGACTAGCTAAAGACTGTAGATCCTCTTTTCCGGAAAAACCAAATGCGAGAACGCCTAGAAGAGGCAGACCTACACCTGTTACTAAAAATCCAGCATTTGCTGACCAAATATTGCTTCCGGCAGACTGACCTAACATTGCAGGGAAAATTAAATTACCTGCGCCGAAGAATAGGGCGAAAAGCATAAAGCCAATAACCACTATAAATGAAAAAGGAACTTTGTTTGACACATTAAAACCTCCAAAATTATAAATGCTTTTTATTATCGCGTTGAATAATTAAAATTTTCAGAATTTTATATTCGAATAATAAAAATAAACATGTATCGTATTATACTAACCTAAAATGCATATTTCAATATAAAATTTGATTTTTTTAATTTATTCGCTGAAATAGTAAAAATAGAAAAATACTTAGCAAAAAAATCTCAATATACAACAATTATTTGATATGATAAAACAGAACCGTGACTTTTAAAAATTCGCATGTGCGGTCTTACATTCTTTTAGTAAAGAGCTGTTTACATAAGATGCTGTAAGGGTGTATATTTATACACGGTTCGTTGAACTGCATATGCTCAATGGATGAAGTCAACTGTGCGAAAGGAGCAAGAAAGTGAAAAGGTTAGGTCTAGCAACTCAGATTCTAATTGGACTGATTTTAGGCGTAGCTGTAGGTGCTATCTTTTACGGAAGCAATACGGCCATTTCTATTTTACAGCCAGTTGGAGACATATTTATTCATTTAATTAAGATGATTGTCGTACCAATTGTGATCTCAGCATTAATCGTAGCGGTCGCAGGAGTAGGCGATATCAAAAAATTAGGTAAGCTTGGCGGAAAAACAATTCTTTATTTTGAGATTGTTACAACCATTGCTATTGTAGTGGGGATTATTGCCGCTAACTTATTTCACCCTGGTGCAGGGGTTGATATGGGACATATTGAAAAAAGCGATATTTCTCAATATGAGGCAACGGCAAAAACGTCTGAAAGTACAGGAATTGCTCAGGAGCTTCTTCATATTGTTCCGACAAATGTCTTTCAATCGGTAGCAGAAGGCGATCTTTTACCAATTATTTTATTTTCCGTATTGTTTGGTGTAGGCGTAGCTTCGATTGGAGAGAGGGGAAAACCTGTTTTAGCCTTTTTTGAAGGCGTCTTGGATGCGATGTTTTGGGTAACTAATTTGGTGATGAAATTTGCTCCAGTAGGTGTATTTGCGCTTATTGGCGTTAATATTATAAAGTTTGGTGTCGGATCACTAATTCCATTAGGGAAATTAGTGTTCGCCGTTTACTTCACCATGATTTTCTTTGTGCTTGTAGTTCTTGGAATCATCGCTAAAATGGCTGGAACAAGTATGTTTACACTGATAAAAGTGTTAAAAGACGAGTTGCTTCTTGCTTTTACAACGGCAAGTTCAGAAGCCGTTTTACCATCTCTTATCAAAAAGATGGAGGACTTCGGTTGTTCTAAATCGGTTACATCATTTGTAATTCCAACAGGCTACACGTTTAACTTAGATGGTTCAACCATTTATCAGGCGCTGGCATCGCTGTTTATTGCTCAAATGTACGGCATCGACCTTTCCATTATGGATCAAATTCAGCTCCTTCTTGTCCTGATGTTAACGTCAAAAGGAATGGCTGGCGTGCCGGGGGCATCATTTGTAGTTGTACTTGCTACACTTGAATCCATGGGCTTTCCACTCGAAGGCATGGCATTTATTGCAGGAATCGACCGCATTCTTGATATGATGCGTACAACAGTTAACGTAGTAGGAAATGCTTTAGCCGCGATTGTAATGTCGAAGTCTGAAGGCGAATTTGATAAGCAAAAATCATTAAATTACACAAATGAATTAAAGAAATCAAATATAGCTTAATGCAAAAAAAGCCGGGAATCTGCCCGGCTTTTTTTGTTTGGAGCCGCTTGTTATCTTTTTTGAAACATATGGTAAAATAAAAGAAATGAGAGACAAAGGAAGTGTCATAATGACGGAAACTGTTCAGTTAATTAAAAAGCTTGTTTCGATTCCCAGTCCTTCTGGAAATACGGAAAAGGTTATTTCGTTTGTCGAAGACTATGTAAAAGAGTTAAATGTTCAAACGTATCGCAATCGAAAAGGAGGCTTAGTCGCTACTATTCCCGGTAAAGATACTAATCATCACCGCATGCTGACGGCTCACGTCGATACACTAGGTGCCATGGTAAAAGAAATTAAACCGAGTGGGCGTCTGAAAATCGATTTGATTGGAGGGTTTCGCTACAATTCCATTGAAGGGGAATATTGTGAAATCGAAACGTCAGCAGGAGAAGTATTTACAGGAACCATCCTTATGCATCAAACATCTGTTCATGTGTATAAAGATGCAGGAAAAGCGGAGCGAAATCAAGAAAATATAGAAATTCGACTGGATGAAAAAGTACATAGCGCAGAGGATATTCGCAGCCTCGGAATTGAAGTCGGCGATTTTGTTTCCTTTGATCCTCGTGTAGAAATAACAAAAAGCGGTTTTATTAAATCTCGTCATCTTGATGATAAAGCAAGCGTAGCTTTATTGCTTCAGCTTATTAAAACGATTCAAGAAGAACAAATAGAACTGCCATATACCACGCACTTTCTCATTTCAAATAATGAAGAAATTGGGTATGGAGGAAACTCCAACATTACGCCTCAAACGGTAGAATACTTAGCGGTTGATATGGGTGCTATGGGAGATGGGCAATCTACCGATGAATACACCGTGTCTATTTGTGTAAAAGATTCAAGCGGCCCTTATCATTACGGTTTGAGAAAGCATTTGGTGGAGCTAGCCAATCAGCATGATATTGAGTACAAATTAGATATTTATCCGTTTTACGGATCAGATGCTTCTGCTGCTATTCGCGCCGGACACGACATCGTACACGGCTTAATTGGTCCAGGAATTGATTCTTCTCATGCGTTTGAGAGAACGCATCAAGATTCATTGAATCATACGTATAAGCTTCTTTATAACTATGTACAGTCAAACATGGTTCTGCTTTAAGAAATGAATAGTTAGCTAATGCATTTTTATGCAAAAGAGTTCAGGGCGGAATTGTTATATTTGTTCTTTCCTGAAAAAGAAGCCGGACAGCCGGCTTCTTTTTTAGGAGATGTTATCCGTATTTTTACTGATGCTGCATCGGATGTGTAAGAAAGCCTTTTCAAAAAGGTATGGTAATGCTTATACCTTTTGTACATTTTGTTCATTCTGAGGAGTTAAAATGTTTTTAAATTTTTAAAAGTTTCTTGTGACAAGTTTTGTAGAATGGGTTTTCAAAAGGAAATGGTTTCGTCATAATGTGGATATAGCGATCACTACAATAATCGGAGGCGAATCTTTTCATGTGGGTACTGACGGTGTATGCGGGAAAAGAAATGAAAATGTTTGAATTTGAAACTGAAAAGCAGGCGAGGGAAGCTTTTGCTAAAACAAATGGCTGTAAAGTTCTTTCAGAAGTCGTATATTATAATGATCCTCACTTAACATTGGTAGCTATATAGTAGAAAGACAAGAGCTGATTTTAGGCTCTTGTTTTTTTATAGGCACTTATGTTTTACAAAAAGAATAGAGTTGAAATAAAAAAAAATGTACGCTATGATATGGTAGTTACTTCTATTATTCTGATAGTTTAAAAGGTTCATATATATCAAACAGCAACAGTAAAGATGCCAAGAAGGCTTAATAGGGAAACTGGTGTAAGACCAGTACTGTCCCCGCAACTGTAAGTGTGGACGAACGAGTATAACCACTGTGAATAAACCACGGGAAGGTTCTCAAGTAGAATGATACACAAGTCAGGAGACCTGTCTTTATTGTGAAGTTTCTATTTCTCCGGGGAGCGGGAAGGGAAACGTTGGCTTAAAGTTGCATTCGTGTACACTTTCATTCTGACGTTTTGCCCGCTCGCATATTAGCGAAGCGGGTTTTTCTCGTAGTATAAAACTACATATCATGCAAAAAAAGGTGCGTAATGTTCGCGTTGCGTTAAATGGGAAGTCTGGTGTGAAGCCAGCGCGGTACCCGCCACTGTAAAGTGGAGCTGATTGCATTTGCCACTGTATTTGGGAAGGCGCAATCAAGTGATGAATCGAAGTCAGGAAACCAGCCTTTTTCTAATGCGAAGCTTACCCTATGGGATATAGGTGGAAGTGCAAAAACTTAGTTTGAATTTTTCTGCGCCTCTATCATTGATAGAGGCGCTTTTTTAGTAAAGGAGCGAATGAGTGTGACGACGTGGAACTTAAATGGAACAAAGCATCACGTGTTGATTTGTAATGGAAGCAGCTGTATGAGAAAAGGTGGAGAAGAAGCCACGCAAGCTATTCGAAGTAAAGTGACGGAACTGAACTTAGATGAAGCGGTTCATACAACGCGTACGCGCTGTAACGGAAGATGCAAAGATGCTCCTGTAGCTATTGTGTATCCTTCGGGAGATTGGTACAAGCAGGTCACGGAAAACGTGGCTCACCGGATTGTTGAAGAGCATTTAGCAGGTGGCTGCAGCATAAAGGAATCGCTTATTTATGAATACGATCAAAATGGTTTCATTTCTCCAGAAACCAGTGACTCCATAGAAGGAATTGACAAAGTAAAAAGTAACGCATAAAGGAGGAGTTAGCATGAAAGGTAAACTGTTAGTTATTGGATTTGGCCCAGGAAGCTTTGAACATATTACACAGAGAGCAAGAGAAGCCATTCAAGAAAGTGATATGATCATCGGTTATAAAACCTACGTGGAATTAATTCAAGGACTGTTAACGAATCAGCAAATTATTAGTACAGGAATGACCGAAGAAGTAAGCCGTGCACAAGAAGCTGTAAAGCAAGCTGAAGCTGGGAAAACAGTAGCGGTCATTTCAAGCGGAGATGCAGGAGTATATGGAATGGCCGGCCTTGTGTATGAGGTGTTGATTGAAAAGGGCTGGAAAAAAGAAACGGGCGTAGAGCTGGAAGTAATTCCTGGCATTTCGGCGATTAACTCATGCGCATCTCTCCTTGGCGCGCCCGTGATGCACGATGCCTGTACGATTAGTTTAAGTGATCACCTTACGCCTTGGGAATTAATTGAAAAACGAGTTGAAGCAGCTGCGCAAGCAGATTTTGTAGTCGCTTTTTATAATCCGAAAAGCGGAAGGCGAACAAGACAAATTGTTGAAGCGCAGAGAATTCTATTAAAATACCGTTCTCCTGATACGCCTGTTGGCCTTGTGAAAAGTGCTTATCGCGATCGTGAAGAAGTCGTAATGACCAATTTAAAAGACATGTTAAATCATGAAATTGGAATGTTGACTACCGTTGTTGTCGGAAATTCGTCTACGTTTTTTTACGACGATTTAATGATTACACCGCGCGGGTATCAGCGGAAATATACCCTCAACCAAACAGAGCAGCCGCTAAGACCGCATCAGAGACTTCGAAAAGAAGCGGAGCCATGGGCTCTTGACCAAGAGGAGACTGTAAAGCAAACAGCTTCAGCTATTGAAGCTGTTCAGAACAAAAGAGAAGAAACAGCAACTTCACGCGCCCTTGCAGAAGAAGCGCTTCAGGCAATTTTAGGTGAATCTACTTCTGCGGTCGTACACCAGCCAATCGAGTCTATTTTTGAAGTGGCAGTTAGTCCAGGACTTGCAAATAAGAAGTTCACGCCTGTTCAAATGACAACACTAGCAGAAGTTGTTGGTAAAAAAGGTACGATGGAGTATACACCTGACCATCAGATCAAACTGCAAATTCCAACAGTCCAGCCGGATATGATCATTGAAAAACTCCAAGCAGCTTCCTTTTTATTATCTCCGGTCGGAGACGTGCTCACAATTAAAGCGTGTGATTTTTGCGATGGAGAAAAAAGCGACGCCATTCCACATACGGAAGAATTGCAAAAACGCCTCGGCGGAATGGATATGCCAAAAGAGCTGAAGCTTGGTATCAATGGGTGCGGTATGGCTTGTTATGGTGCTGTTCAAGAAGATATCGGCATTGTCTACAGAAAGGGTGCGTTTGACTTATTTTTAGGAGCTAAAACGGTTGGACGCAACGCGCATTCAGGTCAAATTGTAGCGGAAGGAATAGCGCCTGATGAAATTGTTGAGACAGTAGAAAACATTATCCATGAATATAAAGAAAAAGGTCATCCTAATGAGCGATTTCATAAATTCTTTAAGCGCGTGAAGAACGTTTATGGATTCGACTATCAAGATATAACACCAAAAATAAAAGTAGAACCAGCTCCGTGTGGAGATTAAGAAATGGGAGGGCATTATATGAAATCAGTTTTATTTGTAGGTCATGGAAGCAGAGATCCTGAAGGGAACGATCAAATTCGCGAGTTTATCTCTACTATGAAGCATGATTGGGATGCATCTATTTTAGTAGAAACGTGTTTTCTAGAATTTGAACGTCCGAATGTAAGTCAAGGCATTGACACGTGTGTGGCAAAAGGAGCAAAAGATGTAGTTGTAATTCCAATTATGCTTTTGCCAGCTGGCCACTCAAAAATACATATTCCGGCGGCTATAGATGAAGCCAAGGAAAAATATCCACACGTAAACTTCGTGTACGGACGTCCTATTGGCGTTCATGAAGAAACCCTTGAAATTTTAAAAACGAGATTACAAGAATCAGGAGAAAACTTAGAAACACCAGCTGAAGACACGGCTGTTATTGTCTTAGGGCGAGGGGGAAGCGATCCTGATGCAAACAGTGATTTATATAAAATTACGCGCCTTCTCTGGGAAAAAACCAACTACAAAATCGTCGAAACTTCTTTTATGGGTGTGACCGCTCCATTGATTGACGAAGGGGTGGAGCGATGCTTGAAATTGGGCGCTAAAAAAGTGGTTATTCTTCCATATTTCTTATTTACAGGCGTCTTAATTAAACGTTTGGAAGAAATGGTTAAGCAGTATAAATTGCAGCATGAAGACATTGAGTTCAAGCTAGCCGGCTATTTTGGTTTTCATCCAAAACTGCAGACAATTTTAAAAGAACGCGCTGAAGAAGGGTTAGAAGGTGAAGTGAAAATGAACTGCGATACATGTCAATATCGCCTTGGCATTATGGAACATATTGATCACCATCATCATCACGACCATGACCATGATCACGGACACCATCATGACCACCACCACGAAGATAAGGTCGGCGAGCTAAAATGATTTTATTGTTAGCTGGAACTAGCGATGCACGTGCATTAGCCGTTCAAGTGAAAAAAGCAGGTTACGATGTTACGGCAACAGTTGTAACTGACAATGCAGCAATTGAATTACAGCGGGCAGAAGTGAAAGTGAAGATTGGGCGCCTCACAAAAGAAGATATGACCGCTTTTATAAACGAACACGGTATAAAAGCTATTGTTGATGCAAGTCATCCTTTTGCCGAAGAAGCGTCTAAAAATGCTATCGGGGCAGCTGCTGAAACAGCGATTCCTTACATACGCTATGAACGGGCTTCGCAGGCTTTTACCTATGACAATATGACGATGGTTTCTACGTATGAAGAAGCAGCTGAAGTAGCAGCTGAGAAAAAAGGAGTTATTTTGCTGACCACAGGCAGCAAGACGCTTCAGGTTTTTACAGAAAAGCTGCTTCCTCTTTCAGATGTACGGCTCGTTGCTCGTATGCTTCCAAGGCTGGATAATATGGAAAAGTGCCAGCAATTAGGACTGCCGCAAAAAAATATTATTGCCATTCAAGGGCCGTTTACAAAAGAGTTTGACAGAGCGCTGTATAAGCAATACGGAGTGACGGTCATGGTCACAAAAGAAAGCGGAAAAGTTGGATCTGTGGATGAAAAAGTAGAAGCAGCCAAAGAGTTAGGCTTAGATATTATTATGATTGGGCGCCCAAAAATTGAGTATGGGACCGTGTATTCTACGTTTGAAGAAGTGGTTCATGCTTTAGTAAACCAAACTAGGAGTTGATTGAGATGGATTTTCGTACAGAATTTAAACCGTTAACTGTTCAGCCTCAGCAAATTGAAGGGAAAAGTTTTGAAATGATTACGGAAGAGCTTGGACCTCATCCGTTCACAGATGAACAGTACCCAATTGTTCAGCGTGTTATTCATGCGTCTGCAGACTTTGAGCTTGGACGCAGCATGCTGTTTCACCCGGATGCGATTCAAGCAGGAATTAAAGCAATTCGCAGCGGCAAGCAAGTGGTAGCAGATGTACAAATGGTGCAAGTAGGAACAAACAAGCAGCGAATTGAAAAACACGGCGGTGAAATCAAAGTTTATATCTCAGATCCGGATGTAATGGAAGAAGCAAAGCGCTTAAATACAACGCGTGCGATCATCTCTATGCGAAAAGCAATTAAAGAAGCAGACGGTGGAATTTTTGCAATTGGAAACGCACCGACAGCTTTACTTGAATTAATTCGCTTGGTTAAAGAAGGAGAAGCGAAGCCCGGACTTGTTATCGGTCTGCCGGTAGGATTTGTTTCAGCAGCTGAATCTAAAGAAGAGCTTGCCAAACTTGACATACCGTTTATTACAAACATCGGCCGAAAAGGCGGTAGTACGGTAACGGTTGCTGCATTAAATGCAATTTCAATTCTTGCAGATCAGGTGTAACACATGAAGGAAGTACCAAAAGAACCTAAGAAACTCAGAGAAGGCTATACGACGGGTGCTTGTGCAACGGCAGCTACGAGAGCAGCGCTGCTTACGCTAATTTCAGGAGAAGTGCAAGATGAGTCAACAATTTATTTACCTGTCGGTCGGTTTGCTACTTTTCATCTTGAAGAATGCGAGTATCGCACAAGCAGTGCCGTAGCAAGCATCATTAAAGATGCTGGAGATGATCCCGATGCCACGCACGGAGCGCTGATTATTTCTGAAGTTTCCTGGTGTAATGGTGTAAACATTATCATTGATGGAGGAGTGGGGGTAGGGCGTGTGACAAAGCCCGGCCTGCCCGTTCCTGTGGGTGAAGCAGCCATTAACCCTGTTCCACGAAAGATGCTGAAAGAAACGGCTGAACAGCTTCTAGCTGAATATAACATCCAAAAGGGTGTTAAGATTGTCATTTCTGTTCCTCAGGGAGAGGAAATGGCGAAAAAGACATTAAATTCGCGTCTAGGTATTTTAGGCGGCATTTCGATACTGGGGACAAGAGGTATTGTCGTTCCGTTCTCAACAGCTGCTTATAAAGCAAGTATCGTGCAGGCGATTAGCGTTGCTAAAGCCAGCAACTGTGAGCACGTTGTCATTACTACAGGGGGCCGAAGCGAAAAGTATGGAATGAAACAGTTCCCTGAACTTCCAGAAGAAGCATTTATAGAGATGGGAGATTTTGTTGGGTTCACTTTAAAACAATGTAAAAAGCAAGGAATGAAAAAAGTGTCGCTTGTAGGCATGATGGGGAAGTTTTCAAAAGTTGCTCAAGGCGTTATGATGGTTCATTCCAAAAGTGCACCTATTGATTTTAATTTTTTAGCAAAAGCAGCTTCTGAGTCAGGCGCTTCTGCTGAACTGGTAGAAGAAATAAAAGGCGCAAACACAGCTTCTCAAGTGGGGGATTTAATGATGCAAAGCGGTCATCATCAGTTTTTTGAGAAATTGTGCGAGTACTGCTGTTTATCAGCATTAAAGGAAGTAGGGGACGGAATCGATGTCGATACGTCTCTTTACACATTAAAAGGAGATTTTTTAGGACAGGCGGTGCAACATGGCAATTAAGATTATTGGAATTGGTGACGATGGAAAATTAAGTTTGCTTCCTATGTATGAGCAGTGGATTTACGAAAGCGATGTGTTAATTGGAGGGAAGCGTCACCTGGACTTTTTTCAAGATTTTGAAGGAGAAAAAGTAGCTATTGAAGGAGGTCTTTCTTCCCTTGTTGAACGTTTAAAAAACGAAGAAAGAAATGCGGTTGTGTTAGCATCAGGCGACCCGTTATTTTATGGAATTGGAAGCTACCTTTCTACGAAGCTAGACGTTGAAATATACCCTTATTTAAGTTCTATTCAGCTTGCATTTGCACGTTTAAAAGAGCGATGGCAAGACGCTTATTTTACAAGTGTTCATGGCAGAAGCATAAAGGGACTGGCCCAGCGCATTGACGGTTATAAAACAGTCGCGATTTTAACCGATGAGCAAAATTCCCCTAGTGCTCTGGCAAACTACTTATTGTCATTTGGCATGACAGAATACAAGATGTTTGTAGCAGAGAATTTAGGAGGAGAAATGGAGCGCTGTCAGCTGCTTTCATTGGAAGAGGCGGCAAACCAACTCTTCTCTCCTCTTAATGTCGTAATATTAAAGCAGGTAGAAAAAAGTCCAGTCTGGCCTCTTGGAATAGAGGACGATAAATTTATTCAACGCAAGCCGGATAAGGGACTTATCACCAAAAAAGAAGTTCGTACACTTAGCATTAGCGCCCTGCAGCTAAAAAGAGACAGTGTCGTATGGGATATCGGAACATGCACGGGTTCAGTCGCGATTGAAGCTGCTAAAATTGCGCGTGAAGGCCAAATTTTTGCCGTGGAAAAAAATGAAGCAGACTTGGAAAATTGCAGGGAAAATCTAGCGAAATTTCGAGTTGATGCCCATACTGTGCACGGAAAAGCACCAGAAGGACTAAATGAGTTTGCTGATCCTGATGCAGTGTTTATCGGAGGTACAGCAGGAGGTATGGAAACCATTTTGGACGTGTGCTGCAGCCGCTTAAATTCAGGAGGACGCATCGTATTAAACGCCGTGACAATTGAAAATTTAGCAGAAGCGATGAAAGCTTTTAAAGAGAGAGGATTTGAGACTGCTGTTACCCTTGCGCAAATTTCAAGAAGCAAGCCAATTTTACATCTAACACGCTTTGACGCTTTAAACCCTATTTATATTATTACAGCCCAAAAAGGAGAATGAACATGATTGGAACATTGTACGGACTTGGAGTTGGACCAGGAGATCCAGAACTAATCACGGTAAAAGCATTTCGTAAATTAAAAGAATCACCCGTTATTGCGTATCCGAAAAAGCAAAAAGGAAGCAAAAGCTATGCCCAAAAAATTATTGACGTCTATTTCAGTGCAAATGAAAAAGACATGCTCGGCCTTGTGTTTCCCATGACAAAAGATCTTGCTATCTTAGAGAAAAAATGGACCGAAACGGTGGAGCGAGTATGGGAAAAGCTTGAGGAAGGAAAAGATGTAGCATTTGTGACAGAGGGCGACCCTATGCTTTACAGCACGTTTATTCACATGATGCGTCTGATGCAAGAACGACATCCGGAAGCTCCGATTCAAGTGATTCCTGGTATTTCATCTATTAATGGAGCGGCATCTCGCTTAGGTATTCCTTTAGCAGACGGTGATGAACACGTAGCGATTGTTCCTGCCCGTGAAGATTATGAAACAATGAAAAAAGTATTAGTGGAAAACGACTGCGTCATTTTTATTAAAGTAGCCAAAGTCATCGATTTTATGGTCGGTCTGTTAAAAGAACTTGACCTGCTTGAAAAAGCTTCGGTGGTGACAAAAGTAACGTCAGATGAAGAAATTATTTGGAAAGCTTCAGAACTAGAAGGAGCCGATTTACAATACTTAACGCTAATGGTGGTGCGAAAATGAAGTTATACATAATAGGAGCTGGACCAGGAGATCCAGATTTAATTACAGTAAAAGGCTTAAAATTACTTCAGCAGGCAGATGTTGTCTTATACGCTGACTCACTAGTAAGTCAAGAGTTAGTTGCTAGGTCTAAACCAGGAGCTGAAGTGTTAAAAACAGCGGGTATGCATTTAGAAGAAATGGTCGGTACTATGCTTGAGCGCATGCGTGAAGGGAAAATGGTCGTAAGGGTACATACCGGTGATCCGTCCATGTACGGAGCCATTATGGAACAAATGGTGCTTTTAAAAAGAGAAGGTGTTGATATTGAAATCGTTCCGGGCGTCAGCTCCGTATTTGCTTCAGCTGCGGCAGCTGAAGCAGAATTAACCATTCCAGATTTGACTCAAACGGTTATTTTAACTCGGGCTGAAGGAAGAACGCCGGTACCTGAGTTTGAAAAATTAACTGATTTAGCAAAACATAAATGTACAATTGCGTTATTTTTAAGCGCGACGCTAACAAAAAAAGTAATGAAAGAATTTATAAACGCAGGTTGGAGTGAGGATACGCCGATCGTAGTAGTGTATAAAGCAACGTGGCCAGATGAAAAAATTGTTCGCACGACGGTAAAAGACCTAGATGACGCTATGCGAACAAACGGCATTCGTAAGCAGGCTATGATTTTGGCAGGCTGGGCCCTTGACCCCCACATTCATGACAAAGATTATCGTTCAAAACTTTATGATAAAACATTTACCCATGGCTTTCGCAGGGGAGTGAAATCAGAATGATTCAACTTGAAGAAGGAAAAAAGGCCCTAATTACACAGCGCGGGGATTATGCCGTCGTTGCAATTACTAAGCACGGGGTAGAAATTGCAAGAAATCTTAGCCGCATCTTTCAGCAGTCTGATGTGTATTACATGAGCAAGTTTGAAAAAGGAGATGAACAAGAGCAGAACATTCAGCTATTTTCAGGAAGTGTACGGATGCTTTTGCCTTCTCTTTTTGAATCGTATAAAGGACTTATTATTATTATCTCACTGGGAGCAGTTGTGCGTATGATTGCACCTATTTTAAAAGATAAGAAAACAGACCCAGCGGTTGTTGTCATTGATGATAAAGGCGAAAATGTCATCAGTGTGCTTTCAGGTCATATTGGGGGAGCAAATGAGCTTACGCGTGAAGTTGCGGCAGCTCTCGGGGCTCACCCTGTTATTACAACAGCATCCGATGTTCAAAAAACGATTCCAGTTGATTTATTTGGGAAGCGTTTTGGTTGGGTATGGGAATCAGCAGAAAAGCTAACGCCTGTCAGCGCTTCCGTGGTGAATGAAGAGGAAATAGCAGTGGTTCAAGAATCAGGTGAAAAGAGCTGGTGGCATTATGAACACCCTGTTCCAGCTAACATTAAAACGTACTCATCGATTCACACAGCTCTTGAAGCATCGCCAAATGCAGCTTTGGTCGTAACGCATCGCGATTTAAAAAAAGAGGAAGAAGCGATCTTAGAAAACGGTGTTCTTTACCGGCCAAAAGTATTGGCGATTGGGATGGGATGTAACCGCGGGACAAGCGCAGCCGAAATTGAAAGTGTTATTGAAAAAACGCTTGCTGAACTTCAGTTTTCAATGAAAAGTGTAAAAGCATTATGTACAATAGAGTTAAAGAAAGATGAAGAAGGACTGTTAGAAGTGGCGTCTAAGTATGGCTGGGAGTTTGTCTATTATTCACCGCAAGAGCTAAATAGCATAAGCATTCAACAGCCTTCGGATACTGTTTTTAAATATACAGGTGCATATGGTGTTAGTGAACCTGCTGCTTTGTTATACAGCGGTGCTGCTGCGCTTGAGCTTGTGAAGAAAAAGTCGGGGAATGTAACCATTTCAGTGGCCATTATTCCATATGACTAAAGGAGAGAACAACATGTCAAACAGAAGACTCGTCATTGCCGGTACCGGAAGTGGCGTAGGAAAAACAACGCTTACAATCGGACTGATGTCAGCATTAAGACAAGCCGGTTATAGAGTTCAAGGGTTTAAATGCGGACCCGATTATATTGATCCAACGTATCATACGGCTGTTACAGAACGAACGTCCCGAAATATCGACAGTTGGATACTTGAACACGACATGGTTAGAGAAATTGTCGCTCGTGCTAGTCAAGATGCTGATATTTCAATCATGGAAGGAGTTATGGGATTTTTCGATGGGAAAAATCCATTAACGAACGAAGGATCAACGGCTGAAATTAGCTTAATCACAAATAGCCCTGTCCTTTTAGTTGTCAACTGTGCTAGTATGGCTAGAAGTGCAGCAGCGATTGTAAAAGGGTTTCAGCAATTTTTACCCGAAGCGAATATCGTCGGTGTGATTGCTAATCGAGTTGGAAGTGAAGGGCACTATAAACTTGTTAAGGCAGCAATTGAGCAGGAATGTCACATCCCGGTAGTAGGCTACTTGAAAAGAAACGATGAGCTCACCATTCCTGAACGTCATCTCGGGCTCATTCCATCGATTGAACGAGGAGAATTAACACCGTTTTTTGAACAGTTAGGGCAGCTAGTTCGTGATACAATTGATATCGAAAAAGTATATGAACTAGCTTTAGCTCCTAAAATAGAAATTAATGATCCTATCTTTACAAAAACGTCCGTACCTCAAGTGAAAATTGCTGTGGCGAGAGATGCAGCTTTTAACTTTTATTATGAAGAAAATTTCGAATTGTTAAAAGCTTATGGAGCGGAGCTTGTAGAATTTTCACCTTTAAAAGGAGAAAGGGTTCCACAAGATGCCGATGGTCTTTATATAGGAGGCGGATTTCCAGAAGAATTTGCTGAAACGCTGGCTCAGCAAATCGACGTTAAAAACTCTGTTCGAGCAGCTATCCAAAAAGGGTTGCCTACGCTCGCTGAGTGCGGAGGCTTTATGTTTTTAACAGATGGTATTGTCACAACAGACGATAAATGTTACGAAATGGTAGGACTTATTCCCGGACAAGTAAGGATGCAGGCAAAATTAGCTGCTTTAGGATACCGAGAAGTGACGGGAAAGCCAGGGAATTTTTTATTTAAAGGTGATATACAAGCTAAAGGCCATGAGTTTCATTATTCAACTTTTCATTCAGACAAAGAGTATCCGCCTGCTTATGATACAAAAGGGATGCGAGGAATGAAAGAAGAAGGTTATATGAATCATAATTTAATTGCCGGCTATACGCACTTTCATTTCGGCTCCTCTACAAAAATGGTAGAAAACTGGGTGGAACAGTGTAAAGCGGTAAAAAAAGAAAGAAGAGATGCAGTGTGACAGTTGGAAAAGTATATTTAGTAGGAGCTGGACCAGGAGATCCTAAGCTAATAACCGTATATGGAATGGAGTGTATTCAAGAAGCGGATGTCATTTTATATGACCGCTTGGCCAACGAACAGTTGTTAAATTATGCTAAAAAAGACGCAGAGCTTATTTTTTGCGGGAAATTACCAGGCAAGCACGGAGTCATCCAAGATCGTATTCACGAGCTGCTTGTTGAAAAAGCACTTCAAGGAAAAGTAGTGACGCGCTTAAAAGGAGGCGATCCTTTTGTATTTGGCCGCGGAGCAGAGGAAGCTGAAGTACTTGCTAATCAAGGAATTCCTTATGAAGTAGTGCCTGGTATCACGTCAGGAATTGCAGCTCCGGCCTATGCAGGAATTCCTGTTACCCACAGAGACCATGCCACTTCTTTTGCGATTGTAACGGGTCATGGAAGAGAAGAAAAAGGAAAAGATTATTTAAACTGGTCAGCGCTCGCTCAAGGAATAGATACAATTGCTTTTTATATGGGCGTTGGAAATCTCCCTCACATATGCAAGCAATTGATGGACCATGGAAGAGATAAACATACGCCAGTGGCACTTGTTCAATGGGGAACGACAAAATATCAGCGCACCGTAACTGGGACTCTTGCAACAATTGAAGAAATAGCACAAAAAGCAGAGATTGCTCATCCAGCTATCGTGCTTGTAGGTGATGTCGTAACAATTAGGGAAAAAATAAAATGGTTCGAAGAAAGAGCGGAAAATATTCTGCTTTAATGTTAAAAGGAGGAGACAACATGACAATTATCTCACAGTTAAAAGAACGAAGAGCGGTACGAGATCATGAAGCACGTGAAGTGGAACAAGAAAAGATTGAACAGCTCCTTGAAGCAGCCACGTGGGCTCCAAATGACCGAATGAGAGAGCCTTGGAGCTTCTATGTGATTCAAGGAGAAGCAAAAAAGAAGTATGAAGAACTGGCTGAATCTTATTTAAAGGAGCGCTTTCCTACAAAGCCTCATTTAGTAGAAAGTTCGTTAAAAGCAGTGAAAAATACGCCTGTATATATTGTCGTAACAGCTGACACAGTGGAAGGAGACGAAGAAGCCACGGAAGATAACAAATATGCGGTTTCATGCGCAATTCATTCCATGTGGCTAGCAGCTAAAGAATTAGGACTTGGATTCGTTTGGAGAACAAGAGGCGTTGGTCTTGTTCGAGACGAGCGACTGTATGAGTTTATCGGCAAGCCGGCGGGTAAAGTCGTGGTAGGAAATGTATTTCTAGGCTATCCAAATGAAGAGTCTCTTACAAAAATGAAAGAGCCGGCTAGAACACCGTTTACAGAAAAAACAACATGGCTGTAAACTGAAATTCGAAGAAAAAGAGGTTTTTAGATTGAAAGACAAACGTGGTCTTACGTTAATTTATACCGGAGACGGAAAAGGAAAAACAACCGCTGCTTTAGGTCTTGCTCTGCGCGCTACGGGACGCGGACAAAAAGTATTAATGATTCAATTTATTAAATCTCCTCAACGTACATATGGCGAAAAGCTGATGTTTGATAAAATGGGAATTGAAATGATTCAAACAGGAGTCGGCTTTACGTGGACAAAAACACCGCCTGAACATCGTGATGCTTTGCAAAAAGCCTGGGCGCTAACGAAGGAAAAAGTCTTCTCGAACGAATATGACGTAGTTATTTTAGATGAGTTAAATAACGCGCTGGCTATAGAAAAATTTCCTATTGATGATGTGCTACCGCTACATGAAGTGATTGATCTTATTCAAAAGCGCCCTGTGCATATGCACTTGGTCATTACCGGACGTTCTGCAAAAAAAGAAGTGATGGAAGCAGCAGATCTTGTGACGGAAATGAAGCCTCATAAACATTATTACGATGAAGGAATTCCTGCTGTAAAAGGAATTGAATTTTAAAAAGCCCTCAATGAAGAGGGCTTCTTTTATTGAGCAGGGACATCTACTTTTTCAGCTTGCCAGTAAAATTGGCTAATGACATCAGACAGTGCTTTTGTTGTGTTGGTTAGTTCATCAAGGTTATTATCAACTCCGCCCACTTCGATTAAAATAGCATTTTTCGAAACATCTTGATTATATACACCGTTACCGGAGGATTTGTTCTTGCCAATAACTCCGCGGCTTAAGCCAGGATATTTCTTTTCAAGTCCTTCATGAAGCGCTTTTGCCATTTTTAAGTTTTGTTCAAAGTTTTGATTTGCTTTCCCTAAAACAAACACAACTTTTGCGTACGATTTATTGTTAATCTTAATGGTTGTATTATCTTTTCGAAGCGAATCTCGGTGCAAATCGATAAAGTAAGTTAAATCTCTATTCTCAGTCATTGCCGTTTCAATTACTGTGCGAGACATGGCATACGATTGATTGGTGTTCCAACCTTTTTCTTTTAATTTTTGTCCAATATTCGTTTGATCTACTTCTGTTCCAATTCCTTGGGCCTCTAAATCTTTTCCTAGCATATTTGCGACAATATTAATATTCGTTTTGCTATCCACTGCTTTATTAGCATCTGGATCGCCTTCAAGTCCTAACAAAGGCAAGTAAGATTCCCAGCTGTGCGTATGATAAATATAAAATACCTTTTTCCCGCCGGTTGTATTATTGGGAGTCGTTGTATTATTTTTTTCTTTAGGCTGCTGAACTTTTGCAGTAGAATTTCTTTCTTTTAGTGTTTCATCTAACGGTGGCGCAGATTCTCGTGGGAAGTTTGTGAAATTTGTGCCTTCACCGGCAATAATGATATTGGAGTCGTAAATACTGAATCCAGGAAGTTCGGAACCAAACAAGCTTCTGGCATCTTCTGCTCGAATACTTGTTGATAACTCGAGCAGTGTAGAAGAAAGACCTGGAGGCGAGTAATTTTTATCAAAAGCTGTTGAAAAATGGTGGTTTTCTTGGCTCATCAAATAATAAAGGCTTTCTGCTTTATGCTTCGATAACGTTTGATAGATAATGGAAGAATTGAACTGTTCTTTGATTGCTGAGTAACTTACTAGAACAATGATGGATGATGTCATTAAAACAATTAATAAAATAACAATAACCATCTTATATGTTAACACTACAAAATTGGCGCGATTACTAGATCTCAATGGCGAAATCTCCTCTCTATGTCAGCATCAAGCTATTGCATATAATAGGTATAAAGGACTTTGCTAATCTAGTAATGATTATATGATTTGAGATTTTCAATTATGATAAGCATTTAATAGAGAAAGTAGTCTTCAAAAATCAAAAAAGAAGAATCACGCGAGATATAATCTCATATTCTCCGTGATTCTTCTTCAAATAGATGCCGGATGGCTTCACCTTTTGGGGTGAGGCTGAATCCTTTTTTCTCTTTTTTTAACAGCTGATAGTTTTGCAATTCTTGTAAATAGGTTACGATGCGCTTGCGCTTTATGGAATTTAATAATCCAAATGCAGATACTTTATCGAGCTCTTTTTGGCGAATACTGTTAGTCGAAACGCCTTCTAAAATTTGTACGTAACTTTGCTGAGTTTCTCTGTCTTTTAAGGTATCTATAAGCGTTAATAACCGTAACATTTGGTTTGAATCAAAAGTTATTTGACCAATTTTTAGCGGAGTCGAAAGCAGGTTCTGACGCTGTTTATGAAGTTCATTTCCTATCTTAGCGCTTATTTCTGTCAGCTTCGTTTCTATTTTACTTGGACACATATAACATGTAAATTCATCTGTTTCCTGCAGCAGAGTGACGTCTGGAAAATCCCATTGCGAAAATCATTGAATGGAACCAACTTCGAGATTTGCATTCGGTATTCTTACTTGCAATACGTTTTGAATGATTGAAAGAAAGGGATTCTTTTCCTCTAAAACTGGTCTTTGATTAAGCTGATAATTGGTTAGTTTGCACAATTTACCTTGGATTTCTTTAATGTGTACTTCATGATGCTCTAAAAGACTTTTCCATTTTAAAAAGACAAGTAGTTTTTGAATCACTTCTTCATTTTCATCTATAATTTCTTCAAATTGCCGCTGAGTTGTGGCTAAGCGTTTGGCTGCTAGCACTACATTATACTCATTATCGAGCGAAACGGCATCGTTTGCGACGTCATAGGTTACGGCGAGACCTCTGTTTTCTGAGGTTACGTGCATGATCTCGTTTTCTCCGTGAACATTTACTACCGCATCTTCCGTATCTGAAAATCCTCTTTCAAAGGCGATGAAAGAAAGAGAACGAAAAGGTCTCATAATAATTTCAATCCGGTTGCGCCAAAAAGCAATTTGCTCAGGGTTTTTCATAATAAAAAGCAAAGGTGATTTTTTTGATTGTTCAATCGCTTCAATGACACCTGCATTTCGATGATAAAGGGAGATGAGCGGACGTTTGAAGAAACACTTATTAACATGCTGAATCCATTCTTCTCTTGAAGAATCATGTATTTTAGCGCAAAACATGTAATCTTTCATGATGCTTCCGAGATAATTTTCTAACTCAATTTTAGTCAAAACCGTAAAATCTTGAGAATAAAAACTCATCATGATGAATAGGAATGCCGCTATTCTTATTATATTCTTTCCATAGAAATGAAGTTGGTTTCCAAAAGTGGGGATAAACGTCTTCATTTTTATCAATTGCGACGGGAAAACCGCCTCTACGACTTTCATATAAGAACGTTTGAAAAAGGGTTATATCCTCTTTAGATAACTCATTCATTGCTCGCTCAAAGTAGTCGTTTAACCGTCCAAGCGACCCTTTCGTATATTTGCTTCCCACGGATCGAATCGATTTATTCTTACGCCCAAGCGGAAGGAAAGTTAAATGGTTGTAACCTGTAAAATCAACAGGCAAATTCTCTGGTAAAGTCATTCATCTAACTCCTTTCATTTATTGAGTATTTTACCTATTAAAGAAGAGAAGAAAAAGTTTTAATGTGTCTTGAACATAAGGGTAATTTTAAAAAAATTCAGATAATTACTCTTCGGAAATAAAGAAAAGCGGTTCAAAGTAATTATGAATGGGTATAGTAATAAAAATTTTGACGCATATTATCGAATATATATGAATTTTGTCAAAAAAAACAACAAAAGTAATGATTCGCCTAAAGGAGGAAAAATATGGGAAATAAAGGTCCGTTTAAAAAGACGATATCCCTATTAGATTTAACATTGATTGGGTTAGGGGCTATTTTTGGATCCGCTTGGCTGTTTGCCGTTAGTAACGTCGCTACACAAGCAGGTCCTGCAGGAAGTTTTTCTTGGATTATTGGTGGAGTTATTATTTTATTAATAGGCCTTGTATACGCTGAGTTAGGGGCTGCCTTGCCTCGTACAGGAGGAATTATTCGATATCCTGTCTACTCACACGGTCACCTTGTAGGCTATATGATTTCGTTTATCACCATTGTAGCTTACACTAGTTTAATCGCTATTGAAGTAACGGCGGTGAGACAATACGTGGCCTACTGGTTTCCAGGTTTAACGAAAGCTGGATCTGATTCACCAACTGTATCTGGATGGATTTTACAATTCGTTTTACTTTGCTTATTCTTTTTACTCAATTACTGGAGTGTAAAAGCATTTGCGAAATCCAATATTATCATTTCTATTTTTAAATATTTTGTACCGCTTACAGTAATTGTAACGCTGGCATTTTATTTTAAGTCAGGAAATTTTACGATGGGAGAGTTTGCTCCAGGGGGATTTGATGGGATCCAGGCCGCCATTGCCACAGGCGGGGTTATGTTTGCTTACCTAGGTCTTCATCCGATTGTATCGGTAGCTGGAGAAGTGAAAAATCCACAGCGTAATATTCCAATTGCTCTTGTGATTTGTATTATTCTAGCAGCTCTTATTTATACTGCTCTACAAGTATTATTTATCGGAGCTATTCCGTCTGACATGATTAAAGGCGGTTGGTCTGGCATTCAAGATAAATTCTCACTGCCATTTAAAGACATAGCTGTTGTTCTTGGTCTTGGATGGCTAGCAACACTTGTTATTTTAGATGCGATTTTATCACCAGGTGGTAACGGTAATATTTTTATGAATACGACATCTAGACTTATCTATGCTTGGTCTCGTAACGGTACGTTATTTAAAACGTTTGCTCATGTGGATAAAAAAACAGGTATTCCGCGATCATCTCTATGGCTTTCATTAGGACTTTCAATTTTCTGGACACTGCCGTTTCCTTCGTGGAATGCACTCGTAAACGTATGTTCTGTTGCGCTTATTCTTTCTTATGCGATTGCACCCATTTCATCAGCCGCATTTATGGTAAACGCAAAAGATTTGGAAAAGCCTTTTAAATTGAGAGGAATGGGTATAATTGGTCCATTATCCTTCATTTTTGCTTCTTTTATTGTATACTGGTCAGGCTGGAAGACTATTTCATGGCTGTTAACTTCTCAGTTGGTCATGTTTGTTATTTATTTAATCTTTGCTAAATATGTACCTAAAAAAGAAGTAAGTCTTCGTCAGCAGATTAAATCTACTTGGTGGTTAGTCGCTTATTATATTATTATGCTCTTTATTTCTTATATTGGCTCGTTCGGTGGAGGAAAGGGTTTGATTGATACGCCTGTAGACTTAATCATTATAGCGGTCGTATCCATTGTGATTTATTATTGGGCTAAATATACGGGCCTTCCAAAAGCACTTATTGATTACGATCACCATCCTGAACAGGAAGAAAAAGCACCTGTATAACTTGTAAAGCAGCGATATTCGCTGCTTTTTCTATGTTATTTGAACATGAATTTCTAAAGTTTATCGTATAATTTAGTAGGAAAGAAGGAATTAGCACATTATTGTTTAATTAGTGTAGTGTAACCGTTTTAAATCCAACGCTTGGAGGAAGAGTATGATTGAAAAAATAATAAATTCACTTCGGAAGCGGCTGTGGGAAAACAATAATGTTATAGAAGTGTGTAAAAATGAAGGAGAAGTATACAGAACAACTTGTACTTTCTTTGATGGAGTAAGTAAAAAACAGCTAAATTTGTTCGAAGAAGAAATGCACGTAGTACTTCCTGAAGATTACAAGCAGTTTTTACAGCTAACAAATGGATGTAACTTGTTCATTGATGCTGACAAAAAAATAAGAGGGAATTTTTATCGATTGGAAGATGTAAGAGAAACAGCTTATAAAAGTCAGGGTCTCTATATGACAATTGGGTTTGTCGGAGAGGAAGAGATTATCATTGACTCCAAAAAATCAGCACATCCTGCATATATACTAGTAAAAAAGCGGAACGCATCTTTTCAAGATGCACATTTATTACATATGAATTTTGAGAAATGGCTGGATTGTTTTATAGTGAGTCAAGGGAATTGTTTTTGGCATTGGAATGAGCTTTGCAGCAAAGCTCATTCAACGGATAAAAAGACAACGGCACAATAAAATTATCTTCTCGAACTTAAAAGCAGAGCGTGTTAATCGTTCTGCTTTTTGTAACCATCATAAGCTAGGACAGCGTATCCACTCTAAAAGGTTATGAGTATGATTGTATAGCAATTGTCTAATGTCTGAATTGTTGATAAGTATAAATTAATGGACTGTTATCTCCTGTGGCAGGAGTTCCTATCAAATAAACGAGCACATTAGCGTGCTCGTTTATTTATATAGAAGGAAGACGTTCCCAACCGTAAGCTTCGTCTTCAACTTTAGTTTCTCCAAATTGACTTGTGCGATTCAAGATTTTTTGGCCGCCTAATTTTTTATAAAACTGAACGGCTCGCTCATTTTTCTTCATAGCCCAAATAATCATAGACGTATATTGCTGATTAGCAAATTCTTTTACTGAGTGAGAGAAAAGAAGATGACCAATTCCTTGGTTTTGGGCTTTCTTGCAAACATACAGCGCGTATATTTCAGCACTTGATAAATAAGGCTTACCTGCTGAAAAACCGGCAATTTCTCCTCGTTCATCGATAGCGAGCAAGATGAAATGAGAAGGCTCACTAAGAAAAAGGGACCATTTTTCTGTACTTTGTTCATAAGACAAGTCTTTTAAATAAGCAGCGGGTACTAGCCCTTCATATGTAATGCGCCAGCTGTCTACGTATAAGCGGGCAATAGAAGGAATGTGAGAGGAAGTAGCTTTAATCACTTTCATTAAAAAGTCTCCTTTTTTAAAAAATTAAGACATATAGCATGACTTTCAACCTAAGAATATTATGAAAAATAGATCATAATTTTCCATTAATTCATAAAATGGTAAAAAAGGTGGTGTTCATTCTCACTCTATCACGGTAAAGTGAGTATATACATTTGTTTTGTTGTTTTATTTTTTGCTAGATGTATAATGTCTAACGATCTATTTGTTATTCACCTTTACTAGTCTATCAAATAGTTCTGTTAAAGCCAAAGGGGCATGGGGTAAGTGATGTCAATTAAGCTGCGTTTTATTTTAACGTATATCAGCATTGTGTTTGTGTTTATTATTTTGCTTTTTTTATCAGGCTTTCTTATTTTCTTCTCCATTACAGGCGATGCCGATTTTGTAAGAAAGCTCTACAGTCATTCCTATGAGTATAAATTGTTAACGCCAGAAGAAGAAAATGCGTTCTTAGATTTAAAGTTATTGAGTGAAAAAAAACCGGAGCAGCTGCTGCGGCCGGAGACGGTTAAAAAATATGAATTCGAAAATATTGATATTGTAATTCAAATGAATACAGAGGTGGTATACGCTTCAGAATCTATTAAAGGAGAAAACCTTCGTAAATACTTGCCAAAGCATCAAAAAAGTAAAGGAAATCATTCATATCAGCAGGATATGCTGCGGATAGGCAAGCAGTACTTTACATATATCAACCTTGATTTCCCTTTTTCAAATCAAGAAAAAGGAAGCATTTATGTTTTGCGGAAAATCAGCCCTTATGTAGGCATTATTAATCGGATTTTTCCCTTTTTAATCTTTCTACTATTAATCTTAGTAATCGTTATTATTGGATTTTTAAACTATCTTGTTTCAAGAAGTATTATTAAACCCATTCGTGAATTAAAAGAAGCAGCTGAAAAAATAAAACAAGGTGATCTTCACTTTGAGATCTCTGCTAATTCAAAAGATGAAATAGGTGAATTAACGCAAGCTTTTGAAGAAATGAGGCAAAAACTGAAGTCTTCTGTTGAGCTGCAGATTCAATATGAAGATAATCGCAAGCAGCTGCTTTCAAGTATTTCACACGATTTACGAACTCCTATTACTTCCATTGTAGGATATGTAGAAGGAATTCAAGATGGAGTAGCTAACACGCCCGATAAGCTTTCCAAATATTTGTTAACGATTTCAACGAAAGCAAAAGACATGAACGCCTTAATCGACGAGCTGTTTTTGTTTTCTAAATTGGATTTGCACGAAATTCCATTTGTGTTTAAAAAACTTAACATTTCTGCTTTTATGGAAAGTTATGTGCAAGAGCTTCAGTTTGAAATGAGCGAACATGATATTGATGTCTTATTTTCCAATGATTCTCTAATCACACTGTATGCAAAGGCAGATGCTGAGCAGCTGCGAAGAGTTCTAATAAACTTAACAACCAACAGTATTAAATTTATGGATAAAGAAAGAAAAAGAATTGATATCGTTCTTTCCGCTACCGAGAGCGAACTTATTATTGAAGTGAAAGATAATGGCGCAGGGATTTCACCGGAAGCACTAGCACATATTTTTGACCGGTTTTATCGAGCTGAACAGTCCCGTAATAGCAACACCGGAGGAAGCGGACTTGGGCTGGCAATTGCAAAACAAATTGTGGAACGCCACGGGGGAGACATCTGGGCACTAAGTAAACTTGGCGAAGGAACAAGTATTTTCTTTTCTTTGCAAAAAATGAATGAAAATGGTGATACACATGAAGAAGATATTATTAATTGAAGATGAAGTAAGTATTGCTGAATTGCAAAGAGATTACCTGGAAATTAATGATTTTGAAATAGACGTTCAATATAGTGGTGATAAAGGGTTAGAAAAAGCGTTAAATGAACATTTTGATCTGATTATTTTGGATATTATGCTCCCTAAAGTGAGTGGGTTTGAAGTGTGTAAGCAAATTCGAGCTGCAAAAGATATTCCAATTATTTTAGTATCAGCTAAAAAGGAAGAAATTGATAAAATTAGAGGGCTTGGGCTAGGTGCAGATGATTATATTACCAAGCCATTCAGTCCAGGGGAGCTAGTTGCAAGAGTCAAAGCGCATTTAGCGAGATATGAAAGACTCTCTGACAAGCAAGAAAAACGCATGATTCGTATTCATGGCTTAGCGATTGATACCCTTGCTAGAAGAGTGTTTGTCAATGATACAGAAGTATTTTTTACAGCGAAGGAATTCGATTTGCTGAAATTTATCGTTTCTCATCCAAATCAAGTATTAAGTAAAGAACATTTATTCGAAAAAATTTGGGGCTTTGATTCTTCAGGAGATATTTCAACCGTAACGGTTCATATTCGAAAACTAAGAGAAAAATTAGAAGAAAACCCAGCAGATCCTCAATACCTAGAAACGGTATGGGGAGCAGGGTATCGGTTCAATATTTAAATAGAAAGAGGTGGAGACATAACGAAATTAATCCAATCTAAAGACGAACAAATGGGATACATTAGCTGAACCGCTTGTGACACCGCAGTTGAGTTCTGTGCAAGACTTCGCTTTCCGCGGGCGGCCGATGAGCCTCCTCGTCGCTTACGCTCCTGCGGGGTCTCATCTGTTCCGCTTTTCCCGCAGGAGTCTTCGCCTTGCCCCCCAATCAACTGCTAGAAAGATCTAAACAAATGAAACCTACGTTCACCCTAACAAAAAAACGAACCACTAATCAAACATATTGATCAATGGTTCGTTTTTCATTTCGTCTAAAATACTTTTGTCACAGCCTCGTTCTTTAACTAACATTCTTTTATCTCAGCCTCTTTTTATTACGTAGTAACGATTCTATGACGAGCTTTAATTTTACTTACAGGAGGTTCGGAAGAAAATATATTTTTTTCACCGATCTTATCATATAGACCGGTTGATTTTAACAGTTCTTTCGGCTGCTGCTGTAAACCAGAAATAACGACTTGGCTATGCGAATCTTTCAAACGTTCGACCACCTTTGATAGTAAAGCTTCTCCGGATGTATCGATAAAGGACACTTGGCTCATTCGAAGCAATAAAATTTTCGGTTTCGCTTCAGCAATGTTATCAAAGGAATCTTCCAATACTTCAGCAGAACCAAAAAATAGTGATCCTTGCAGCGTATATTCCATCAATTCAGAGTTGTTAGCGTTTTCAGACGTGTCCGCTAAAACCTTTGAAATCTTCAGCGATCCGCTCATTCGTTTTACGAACATGATAATAGCTAAAAATAGACCCACGCCTACACCTGTTGTTAAATCGATTGAAACCGTTAATAAAAACGTAGCCACAAGTACAAACGAATCAGCTGACTTTGTTTTTAAAATATGAATAAATTCTTTACGCTCACTCATATTCCAAGCGACAAACATTAAAATAGGTGCCATACTTGCAAGCGGAATGTTTGATGCATAAGGAGCGAGCATCACCAGAACTAGTAAAACAACTAACCCGTGTATGACTCCTGATAGCGGAGATGCTGCCCCGTTTTTGATATTGGTAGCCGTTCTGGCGATAGCACCAGTCGCTGGGATTCCGCCAAACAGCGACGTAGCAATATTAGCAATTCCTTGACCCACAAGTTCCTTATTGCTATTATGCTTGGTTTTGGCCATATTATCAGCAACAACAGCCGATAATAGGGATTCAATACCTCCAAGCATGGTAATTACACAGGCAGCCGGAAATAGCATCACAATGTTATCCCATGTTAGATCAGGGAAGCTAAAAGATGGCAGTTTACTTGGAATAGCACCGTAAGTAGAGCCAATTGTTGCAACTTTGCCTGGGAACAGTGTAACGGCTACAAGTGTAGAGACGAGAAGCCCCAGCAAAGCACCTGGAATTTTAGGTAAAAACTTTGGTGTTGTAATCACAATAGCCAAACAAATAGCGGCTATGATGATGCTGTAAATGTTAATTGTTTCAACCTTTCGTAGGATTTCAACCATGTTTAAATGAAATTCTTCATGCTTTGCAATCTCTTTTAACCCTAAAAAGTTAGCGATCTGCCCTGAGAAAATAATAATCGCAATTCCTGCTGTAAACCCAATTGTCACAGGTCGCGGAATAAACTTTATAAATTTTCCTAACTTAAATATTCCGAGAAGTGTAATCATAATTCCAGCCATAAAGCCCGCAATAATAAGGTTCTCATAACCAAACTGCACAACAACTCCAAGTAGCACCGGAACAAATGCGCCTGTGGGACCTGCAATTTGAAATTTCGATCCGCCTAATATCGAAACCATAATTCCTGCGATAATTGTTGTATAAATACCGTATTCAGGTCTTACGCCAGAAGCAATAGCAAAGGCCATTGCTAAAGGAATAGCAACGACCCCAACAACTAAACCAGCGATAATATCTTTTTGCAGATGCCGTGCTGAATAGCCTTGAAAGCGGTTATCTTTTAGCATTCAATAAAAACCTCCTTCATGAGCTTACGGTTTCAGTTTGGTCTTGGGAATAGCCGTTTACAACAACGTCAAGCTTTCCTGTTGAAGGATGAATAACCATTCCAGAAACAAGTACGTCTTTCGGTAGTAAAGGATGATTTCGAATCATATCTACACTGTTTTCTACACTATCTTCTACACACTCAAACCCAGTTAGCCATCCTTCTAAATCAATACCCGCATATTTAAGGTTTCGAATCTGTTCTGAGCTAATCCCTCTTTGCTCAGCAGAGGCTAAAATAGCTTCAGCTTTCATGCCCGTCATTCCACATTCATGATGACCGATGACACATACTTCATCAGCTTGAAGCGCATAGACCGCAACTAAGATACTTCTCATGATGCTGCCAAAAGGATGAGAGATAACAGCTCCGGCATTTTTTACAATTTTTGCATCTCCATTTCGTAGCCCCATGGCTTTAGGAAGTAATTCTAACAAGCGTGTATCCATGCAAGTTAAGATCACTATCTTTTTGTTAGGAAATTTGGATGTTTGAAAAGCCTCAAATTGATTGTTTGTTACAAATTTTTCATTAAACTTTAAAACTTCAGATAGACAAGTCATTGTTTTCCTCCTGCATCCTTTATTTTTAACTTATTTTTTAGTCTAAAGATAAAATTTAAAAACGAACTAAATAAAATATTAAAACTTTCTTAAAATATTCAGAAAAAACTTATAAATAAATCTAATTTATATGCGTGAAGTTATGTAAGCGTATTCTTTTTTGTTTTTCTACGAAATGAAAATTATATGTTAAAATAGTGAAAAGTTGGAATTATTTAAAAATGGTAGAGAGGAGGAAGGGAAAAGTGAAGTCTCTTATAGCAATAGGCATTATTTTCTGTTGTTTGGTAGGATGTAGTTCTAATACTCAAGTCATCAACGACAGAGAAATGGCGGAGAATATTCAGGAGTCATTTGCAAAAAAAGGTGTAAGCTCAGTGGATGTATCAAAGTTAAGTGATTTTAAATGGGAAAAGGGATATGTATTTACAAATAAGATAAATAAAGCCGATGTAGAAAAGCTTGTAAACGCACCAGTCAGTGAAGAGGTGATAAAAAAAATATCTGCTACTGATCAAGTGCTTGTGTTTTTACACAAAGAGGAAGTTGTCCGGTATGTAGAACTACCGGGAGATCTCATCAAACATGATAAAAATCAACTTGAATTTTCGTTTTCTCATTCTGAATTAAAATTTAATAAGAAAAGGGAGGGAAAACTTATAAAAGTAGGCGATAAAACATTAAGTTCAGAAGATGCTTTAGCTATGGAATCAATTATGCAACAAATTCAATGGAAAAAAGCTGATTATAGCTTAGCTCTTGACCCGGATGTACAGCTGACTTATGAAGGCGCGGTATACAATGTAAGATTCACTTCTGACAGTGCGGAACTTACTTCTAAAAAAAGAGGGGTATATGGTAAAGTAACGGGAGAAACAGCACAGCAGCTGTATGAAATATTGATGTAACCTATTGATTTTTCAATAGGTTTTTTTTGCACGCATTTTTAAAATTTACATAAAATGTATTGATTATATTGACATTAACGTTAACGTTAATGAGAGAGGTGAAGAGAAAAACATGTATCTAATCGATGACGTAACGAAAATGACCGGTTTAACTAAGCGTGCTCTTCGGTATTATGAAGAGATTGGACTCATTTTGCCCCCACAGCGTACAAAAGGAAATGACCGAATTTATTCGGAAGAAGAGGTAAAAGAACTAAGAAAAGTAGCAAAAGCAAAAGAAGTTCTCGGTTTTTCTTTGCAGGAACTGCAGCAGTTTATGTGGTTGAAAAGAATGATTGAAGAAAGAAGCGAGCAGCAAGGGTTATTAGCGAAAGAGATAACTCAAATAGAAGATCTGCTGGAAAACCAAATCAAGATGATTGAATTTAAAGTCGTTAAAATGCAGGCATTTAAAACCGAGCTAAAGGAAATGCGAGAATCTGCTATAGCAATACATGAAAAAACAAAAGGAGAGATGAAAGAGTGGAAGGACAGCATTCAAATAACCGATTAGGTCAAATTATTACGGTAATAGCTACTTTTTTAGCATTTATGGGAATTGGGGTAGTAGATCCAATTTTACCGGAGATTGCTAAGCAAATTGGAGCTTCTCATTGGCAAGTGGAAATGTTATTTACTTCCTATTTATTAATGATGGCTATCATGATGATTCCAGCAGGTATCTTGGCATCACGTGTAGGGGACAAGCGCTCGATGGTAACAGGACTTATCATTGTAACGATTTTTGCAGCGCTATGCGGATTTTCTAATAATATTCCTCAGCTTTCTATTTTCCGAGCAGGTTGGGGACTTGGTAATTCTTTTTTCTTTGCAACAGCTATGACGCTGCTTATTGCATTATCAGGTGAAGTGAAAAAAGCAGTAGGATTATATGAAGCCGCGATTGGTTTAGGAATGGCTGGGGGACCGCTTGTAGGAGGGGTATTAGGAAATGCTTCTTGGAGATGGCCGTTTTTCGGTACAAGTGCTTTAATCTTTATTGCCTTCATTTTAGTGTTAACGATTGTTAAACAGCCTACAAGCACAAAGCCTCGTAAAGCAGCAGGCTTTAAAGATATGGTGAAGCTCTATAAATTAAAACAATTTACTCAAGGCGCTGTCTCAGGCATGCTTTATTACTATGGATTTTTTACAGTGTTAGCTTATACGCCGCTTATCCTATCTATCGGAGCTCTTCAAATTGGTTTTGTTTTCTTTGGATGGGGATTATGTTTGGCTTATGGCTCAGCGGTTTTAGCTCATCAGTTAGAAAAAAGACATCAGCCAAAACAAGTGTTACATGTTAGCTTAATTGTTTTTTCACTTATATTAATTTGTTTATTTGTATTTGATGCAACATGGTTGCGTATTGTTTTAATTATGGCAGCAGGCCTTGTATCAGGACTTAATAATGCATTATTTACAAGTCATGTAATGGAAGTATCTCCTTATGAACGAGGAATCACATCTGGGGGATATAATTTCTTAAGGTGGTTAGGTGCAGCGTTTGCTCCTTTATTATCAGGGGTTATCGGCAATACCGTAGCGCCTCAAGCGCCTTTTCTTGTAGCAGCGATTCTTGGATTGCTAGCTTTTGTTATCATGGTTGTAAAAGTAAAAACAACTTCTCAAACGGATGAAGCTGTATCTAAATAAACGTTGAAATAAAAGGCTTTTTCCTGCAAAAAGCCTTTTATTTTGTTTTATGTTATAATAGTAAAAACGTTTTTAATCATAAAAATGAAACTTTTTACCAACTTGTACGTATACTTTATATGTACATAAATCTTTTTAGGAGCGTGATGCCCATGGCCACCTGTCAAAATTGTAATCATAAATGGAACTGGAGGACAACCTTTAAACAACTGTTAACATTTAGAAACGTTTTAGAATGCCCACACTGTGACAAACAACAGTATATCTCTGCAAAATCCCAAAAGCGATTATCAATCTACTCATTTGCACCCCTTATTATATGGCTTATTCTCTCACTATTAGACTTTTCCTTTCCATCCATTGTTGTCGCGGAGCTTATTTTCTTGATAGCAGCGATTATTATGATGCCACTTTCTTATGAAGTAAGCAGCGAAGAAGAACCCTTATGGTAATAAAAAAACCTTCCGTTTCAACGGAAGGTTTTTTTTATGCAGTTTTACCGTCTAGCTGTTGTCTGTGATGACGCTGATAATACACCCACCCAGCATTCAATAGTAGAAGAACACTGGTTGTTAAGAATACATAAGGAATTCCTTTTGCTCCGGCAATTTGTCCTCCAATGACTGGACCGGCTAAATTCCCGAAGTATTGCGCGGTTTGATTATAGCCAAACATTTTACCTGTAATCGAGTCGGGCACAATTTTCTTTAAATAAGAATTAATTGAAGGTAATAATCCTCCCATTGCAAAACCGAGTAAAAAACGCAGTAAGAATAGCTGCCAAGTACTATACACAAAGGCCTGCAAGCCGCAAATAACTGCTACGATAAGCAAGCATATTTGAAGTACATTTTGAGGACCGACGCGATCGCTGACTTTCCCAAGCCTTGATGCAGCTAAAATATTTGAAATTCCTGTTGCTGCCACGACAAAGCCTGAAATAAGAGCAAGGTGATCGGTATGGTTAGACAGTTGTTTTACATACAGTGTAACGATTGGCTGAATAGCCATAACCGCAAGCTGCAGTAGAAAAGTTGTAACAAATACGCCCATGACAGCCTTAGAATTTTTGAGAGACAGTAACCCAATGTTAGATTCTTTAGTCGTTTTTGCCGTCTCTTTTTTGTCTTCTTGAATTAAGTTTACAATTAAAAAAGACAAAAACATAAATGCACCCGTCACGAAAAAGACGTGGCGTAACCCAATTGTATCTCCTAAGTAGCCACCTACTAACGGTCCTAATAAAGATCCTGATACAGCTCCTGTAGACAACGTACCTAATGCTTTACCGCTGTGCTCTTTAGGTGTTTGAGTCGCTACTAACGTAATAGCTGCAGAGATGAAGCCGGAAACGGCACCCATTAAGAAACGCAGTCCGACAAGCTGATAGACATTTTGAACAAAACCAATGGAGGTCATAACAATTGCCATACCCAAGCTTGCGCGAAGGAGCATAAGCTTTCGCCCATATTTATCAGCCAAACTCCCCCATAAAGGAGAAACGATAGCAGCCATTAAAAAAGTAGCTCCAAACGCAATACCGGCCCATCTGCTGATGGAGCTTGTATCGTGAACTCCCAGCTTTTCAATATAAAGCGGTAAAAACGGAATAACTAAACTCATCCCGGCTGTGGTGCAAAAAGAACCGAACCAGCAAATGTACAAGTTTCGTTTCCATAATTCCATTCTATTTCCTTCTTTCGTTGTGCCGCATGGGGTGAAAACAACAAAAGAGCGAAACCATCCGGCCTGCTCTTCTAGTATACATCCAGCATCTTTTTATCAGTTTAAATTATACCATATATCAGAAATATTTAAAAATAAAATGATTCACTTAGTGAACTATTAACACAAAATAAAAATAGAAAGGGGGACAGTTTTACGTTAGGATTTTTTGGCCACTTGAAAATGGTAATGAGTCGTTCTTTTCAGGTATAATGTAGCGTGAAGCGTCCTCAATTTATTTTCGTTTTGAGCATTTATTCATAGTATAAGACATATAAAAGGACGGTGGTATGTACATGACTAAAAAAGAAAATGAATCCATTTATATTCAACAGCATCTAGCAAATGAACGAACGTATTTAGCCTGGATCCGAACGTCTATTGCTACGCTTGGCATTGGATTTGTGGCGGGTGGTCTGCATTTCAATTCCGAAAAAAAATTAAGTGAAGCAGCCGATACACTTATTATTGCTGTTATCATTTTTTCTTTAGCTGCAAGTGCAGGTTTACTTCTTTTCTCAACCTATCATTATTTTTCAACCCGCAAAAAAATTAACAGCCAAACGTATCAATCTTCTCACGCTTTGGTTATTTTTGTTTCAATGATCATGCTGATGCTGATTGGCGCTCTTATTTTTTACTTTTTTAACATAGCGTAAAAAAAGTTTAAGAAGTAAGAAAAAAGGGAAAACAGTCCCAAAGAATTTACGGTTTTGTGAAAGAAAAAGAAGATCTATTAGTCTGGTGGTAATGGCAGATGTAATTGTAATAATATCTTCTTTTATGAACCGACTATATGGTTTTACAGGTTAAATTCTTTGTTATCGGCGGATAATGGAATAGGAAAGCTTTATAAGCCTAAACTTATCCAATACATGTTGAACATAAAAAATGAATATGAATTTTACTACATAGTGAAGCGAAAGTAAAGGAGAACGCTGTTATGATTCAAACCTCTAAGACCGTTGCCGCTCGTTTTTTTACGGAGCGTTTCTTTGATCAGGCTGCTCAAACAGCCTACTATTTTTTGTTGTCTTTTGTACCGTTTATTATCTTTCTTTTTTCTCTGCTGAGTTTCTTTCCAATTGATACAAACAATTTGCTGGTATTTATTGAACCATTTACGCCTAAAAGCGCATACGATGTAATTGAGCGGTCAATTGAAACAGTTAACAATAGCGGGAAAAAAGTTTTATCATTTAGTTTATTGGCTACTTTTTGGCTCGCATCTATGGCTATACAATCTTTGGTTCGATCCTTAAATGATGCGTATCATATACAAAGAAAACAAACGTTTTTGCGCGGTTTAATCAATGATTTAATTTTGACTTTTGGTTTTATGGTTGTGGTGGCTATCTCATTGTTTGTACCAATTATTGAAGAAGTCATTCGACATTTAGTATTAACAAAAGTCCATGTTCCTGATATTTGGTTTCAAAGCTGGACGACAATTAGATGGGGAATCGGGACATTGTTTTTATTGGGCTTTTTTATTCTTTTTTATAAACTGATGCCAAGTGCAAAAGTAACGTGGAAAGATGTGCTGCCAGGGGCTGTCTTCTCCACATTGGGGTGGCAAGTTGCGTCTACCGGATTTGGGTACTATGTCCAGTTTGGAAGCTATTCGCAAATCTATGGTCAGCTTGGAAGTATTATTATTCTAATGGTGTGGTTTTATTTAACGGCCGCTATTTTACTAATTGGTGGTTTGATAAACGGTAATAAGTTCATCAAAACCTACCGAAAAACAAATTCAAACGTAAGGAATGAAGGAAATAAATAGTGAGAGTCAAAGAGCGATCTCGAATAGAATATAGAAGGTAAACACTTCCATTCATCATACATTCTTTGTATGATGAATGAGAAGTGTTTTTTTGGGGAGGGAGAATTCTATGATTTTGGTTAGTTCCTGTTTGGCAGGTCAAGCGTGCAGATATAATGGAAGCAGTGCCTTAGTTAAGGAAGTTGAAGCGCTCATTGAAAATAAAGAAGCGATGATGGTATGTCCGGAATTGTTAGGTGGGTTTCATACGCCTAGAGAACCGGCAGAAATCATAAAAGGAACAGGAATGGACGTAATAAATGGAAGCGCACGGGTTGTTGAACTATCTGGAAAAGACGTAACAGATTTATACATAGACGGAGCGTATAAAGCACTGAGCATCGCAAAAGAGATAAAAGCTACAGTTATTGTGCTAAAAGAAAACAGTCCTTCATGTGGAAGTGAACATATATATAACGGAGCATTTTCAGGTGCTAGAATTGCTGGTGAAGGGGTAACGACTGCTTTGTTAAGAAAGCATGGTTTTGTTGTCATGTCCGAAGCGCAATTTGAAACTAAACTGTATTGGGACCAACCATAATTACAAAAAAGCGTACACTGTGTGTGTACGCTTTTTTGTAAAAGCTTATTTACTATGAAGCGTATCTGCTGCGCTTTCTGTTCGTGTCACGGCATAAAGAGAGCATAAAAGACCAAGTAATACAAAAATAGAGCCGACCCAGCCGTTATAAATAACAGAGTATTGATTAACTACAATTCCTCCAACATAAGAGCCAATCGCAATTCCTACGTGTGAAATCGCCGCATTGGTGCTGATTAAAATGTCCGAGGTGTCGCGTGCACTGTGAATAATTAAATTGCTTTGAGCCGGTGAGACTGCCCAGCTGAGTGCACTCCAGATAATCATAAGAAGCAAGAATACAACAAATGGCAAATGAACGCCAAAAGGCATAGCAATCATGCTAACAAAAAAGAGAGCGATCATGGTGATAACAGACGAAGAAGGGTTCCATCTATCAGAAACAGCTCCTCCAAGCCCTCCTCCTGCTACTGCAGCAAGGCCAAAAATTCCATAAATAATGGTCACCATCGTTGTATTTAGTCCTAGCGTTTCTTGTAAAAATGGCGTGAAGTACGCATAAAGCGTTAAGTGGCCCGCAAGTACAAATAATGTTGCTAGGTGAATAGCTAGCATTTTTTTATTGCGTAAAGCCTTTATCTGAGTCTTTAACGGTACAATTGGAGCGGGAGCTAGACGTTCCATTGTAAACCAAACGGTAATCATAATAATGGCAGTCAAAATCGCAATCATGACAAATACTTGACGCCAGCCAAGCGCATTTCCAATCAAAATACCAAGAGGAATGCCTAAAACAAGTGAGCCGCTGATTCCCATAAATACGATACCAATTGCTCTGCCTTGATATTCAGGCTTTACCATTCTAGAAGCCATTGTGGTAGATAACACAATGATAAAAGAACCGCTCGCAGCAGCAAGAATACGTCCAATCAGTAACATATAATAGCCCGAACTGTAGGCTGAAAATACATTGCTCAATAAGAAAATAAATAATGTCCACATATATACTTTTTTACGCTCTATCTTGGCCGTCACATTTAGTAAAATTGGCGCAGACAAAGCATAAACAAATGAATAAATAGAGATTAAATAACCTGCTTTTGCTAATGATACTTGAAATGCATCGGCAATTAAGTCCAAGATACCTCCCAGAATTAATTCGACCGTTCCAACAACAAAGGAAGCAATCGCAAGTATGTAAACTTTTTTATTCATCAAAAAACCCCCTCTTCAAAAAGTTACAACTAGAATAGTAACCTTTTTTAGACGGGATTTCAATAGGTAATTTTAAAAAGGTTACTAATTCATTAGTAACCTTTTTAATAGCGCAATCGAGTAAGCAGCTCCATGATCTCAGCATCCTGAAGAAGCTGCTCTTGATATTTCTTTGTAATATGGGTAAGTGCGACGTCATGATAAAAGAAATCAGCGAAAACTTTTACAAGCGGCTGCGACATAGTTTTAATTGCTTTCCATGTGTCGTGTTCAATGCCCGCAAATAAAAGGTAAGCATCGTCAACAATAATCAACTGTGACGGCTCAAGCTTTTTATGATCATCTATTGGGTTTAGTGTATGTAAATGTTTGAGGGAAGTCTGTAAGTTTCCTATGGTTAGGACCTCGACGTTCACGCCTTTTTTCTCTTTCTCTTCTAGCAATGAACGGTAATGTTCCAACTCGTTATTCCATGCCGATAAAATAATAGAAGATTCCGCTTCATGAATCAATTGTTCAATGTGAGCAGAAATAGAAGATTTATCTTTTAAACTCCAAATATGGTCATCCGTAAACGTTTTTTTAATTTTATATGCTTTTAATTCATCGATGTCATTTTCAAAATCAGCAGTAAGCTTTTGAATGACGGTTTGAAGAGCAACCGCTGAATAAAGTTTCTTTTTCCCGGACAATGTATTCACTGCAATACCTTTATCAATTAAACGATTAAGTACTTCATAAATCTTTGCTTTTGGAACATGTGAATACGTGACAATCGAACTAGCATCCAGTGGACCATCATTCGCAAGCAGCGCTTCATATACTTGACTTTCATACTGAGAAAAACCAAATTTTTGCAGCATAATTCTCTATTCATCATCCTTTCTTTTTTCAAGTATATCACGGTTTATAAAAGTATTACTAATTATAATTATAATTATATCTTATTAAACTATGTTCTAAATAATTATCAAGAAATAAAATAAGCTATTAAGAGGTCTTTTCTATAGTACTAAAACACTCATCAGTGGGTAAAGAAAAGAAAGAGGTGAAAAACATGAAGAAAAATGAAAGATTACTGTTGAAAAAAATGAATATAAAACAGCAAAGAGAAGTTGCTGCTCAGCTTGAAGACGTGCTGGATTCCTTACTTTCCCTTGAAGAAAAATTATACTCAGCACCTGATAATAGCGAATGGCTTTCTTTACAGGCTCAGCTTGAAAAAAGAGAACATGAGCTGAAATTCAAGCATAAAATGCTGTTTGAAGAATGGACAGCACTATAAAAGACAGGCATTTTGTCTGTCTTTTATTGCATTTAAATTTTCATTACCCGAATAGGGCTAACCATCAAAATAGCTAAAATAATCATAAGGTAAGGGTTTACGTAATAAAACATGCCAAGCAGTGCGATAATTAGAGCTGGAAAAGGAATAGGCAGGCCGATAAAATAACCTACGGTTGGATTTGCACTAAATTTTGCTAATCTTAATGCACCCATGCTTGGATAAATCATAAAGGCTAACACGGTTAGCCAAGAGTGGGGAGAAAGAGTATGAAATAGGATTGCAGGCGCCACACCAAAGCTTATGATATCAGCTAAAGAATCTAGCTCTACACCAAATTCACTGTTAACTTTTAGCTTTCTTGCAATTTTGCCATCAAATAAATCGAAAAAAGCGGCTAAAAAAATAAAAAGAGCAGCTAAGCGTTCGTAGCTGTTCATATTAAAGGCTATGGAAAATACGCCGCTTAGCAAATTTCCAATCGTAAAGAGATTCGGAACCCATTTTAACAGTCGAAGAATCAATGTCATACAACCGCCTTTCACAGTGTGTACGATTAGTGTAACTGTTAAATTGTATTATTATGTGAGATGCGCGGATTATTTAATTATTTCACATAATATGGGATCTGAACATGTAAAGAGAAGTATCGAGAAAGCATATGTATATAAAATTACTACATAAGTTATTGGGATTTAACTGAATTTTATATAAAATGAAAATCTAAGTAAAAAATAGGAGCTGAGTAGAGTTGAGTTTAGCTGAGAAAAAGTTAGGAATTGACCGAGTTGTTTTTATTGGCAGAACGTTTGAAGAGTATAGAGCTATGTTTAATTTGAATGAGAAGAATTTAAAAGGAAAAAAAGTGTTAGATTGTGCTAGCGGTGCCTGTTCTTTTACTGCTCATGCCTTGCAACAAGGTACGGCAGCTACTAGCTGTGATATTGCCTATAAATTTACGGCAGAAGAGCTTGAAAATAAAGGGAGCCTGGATTTAATTCATACGATGAATCAAATGCAGCACGTACAGGAGCAGTATGTGTGGAAGTATTTTTCGTCTATTGATCACTTAACTGAACATCGAAAAAGAGCATTAAAAGATTGTATTGCTCATATGAAAAAGAATCCCGAAGCCTATCAGTACGGAGCGCTTCCTAATCTGCCGTTTCCAAAGAATGAATTTGATTTCACGCTTTGTGCAAACTTTTTATTTATTGTACAGCGACCGATTAGATTATGCGTTTCATTTAGGCGCTTTAAAAGAACTGATACGCGTTACAAAAGAAGAAGTGCGCTTGTTTCCTTTAACGGATCTAAGCGGCAAGCTTTCTAAATATTTGCCCCAGCTATTAGAAGAGATTGCGCCTCTAGTGAAAGGGACAGAAATAGCAGACGTTTCGTATGAATTTCAAAAAGGCGCCAATCAAATGCTGAAGATATATGTATAACAAATGTAGCAAAAGCCGCTTTTATTTAAAGCGGCTTTTTAACGGTCAAACGTTTTTTAGCAGTTTGAGTATTCTTTGTTATTGTTTCAGATCCAAGCGCTTTGGCTAAGCCGAACGAAGGCATGTTTACATACACTGATTCATAATTTCCTGCAGGTATGACGTACGTTTCATGATAAATGCCAACTGCATTTGTTTTTGAAGCCTGTTTATAAAAAGAGTGCCAAGCTTTTAAGTGCTGAGGACCTTTGGCATAGGAGGTCAATTGATCGACTGATTCCCAATATTGAATCAGCGTGATGGTTTTTAAGTTAAAGGATCCTTGCAACGATAAAAAGCCAAGATTTTTATTTGTATACAATTCGCGAATCATTGGAGGCATTGCTTTAAATACAGGAAACCATTTGTGTACGGCTGTCCATTTATTAATGCGCATTCCTATAACAAAGACGACCAAATCCTGACCGGGCTTAGCCATTACACGAGTGGAATGAATCATAGCTGATGCCCCTCCTCACCGTATAATTTATTAATCGTATCTCTGCACCATTCTATCGAAGCACACGTTGTGCGTTTACCGTAGTCTAGGGTAATAAGCCAATAAGTTCGGTCGGGAGAAGGGCTGTTGGAAATGCTGTCTTCGATCCCGCAATACATGTGATAGCGTTCAGTTAATTTCTGCTCAGCGTTTTTTAACTGCAAAATTGTGAGCTGTTTTTCTTGTCGACCACTAAAAAATAGTTTTAGCAGAAGTTCATTTCTTTCTGAGGGCAGCTGCTGAATAGGTTCACGTAGCCAATCTTGCAGGGCTTCTTTTCCTTTATTCGTTATTACATACTCTTTTTTATCTGGTTTGTCCGTTTGAGAAATGAAATTGACCGTTGCTAGTTCTTCATTCACAAGCTTTTGTAAAGCGGGATAAATTTGACCATAGCTAATTTTCCAAAAATGATTCAAACTTCGATCCATTAACTGCTTAATTTCATAACCAGTTCTGCATTCAGTAGTAAGCAGTCCTAAAATTGCATATCTTGTTTGGTTTTCCTTCATTTATTTTCCCGCCTATATCTTTTTGATATATATATATTACCATAAATAGGATACTACTCAATGAGAAAAACGCGAGAGCTATGCACTCTCGCGTCTAAAAAAAGGTTTGTATTGCTGAACCATCGTTTGCGAAGCAGCAATAAATAAAAAGATAAAGCCTCCACACATTAGCAACATGACAGCACCTATTCTCCATAAAAGCTTTGGCATCAGCATATCTCCTTTTTTGAAGTTATTACCTATAGTGTAAAGAATAGTTTGCAAAAATTCTAGTCATAACTAGACATAATTTTAAGTCTTTTTTAGATTGACTCTTCCTTTGAATCATCTTCGTCAAAAATAGGAACTTCTGTATACGGTTCTTCCTTTTCGAAGGCGGAAGAACACTGTTCTTTATCCTCTTGTGCTGACTTCGTCTTACCAGAAGAAATATCTGATTTGGCGTTTTTTAACTCTTCCATATCTTTTTGGATTTGGTCCGTGAAATCTTTTGGTATAACTCCACTTCCGTATGTAGCCCCGATATTTAAAGCGCCGCTGAGCTCCTTAATGCCAACTTGACCAATATTATTGTTTTGTTCATATTTATCAAGAAAAAATTTATCAATATGAATAGTAGGAGGAGCATCTTCTAAGAGTGCGGTTCTTTGACGAATCGCTTTTACTTCTTCTTGAAGGGAAGCTGTTCGTTTTAGCATGTCCACCTGGACTTCAGTTAAAAGCGACATGCTGCGCTCCAATGCTGAAACTCTTTTATCTAGTTCGGTCATCCTTTCGATGTAAGGGGCCAGTTGTTTCTCTACCGATTGTTCTACTAAGTGAGCTATATCCGTATAAGGCACAGCTTCTTTCTGTTTATCGCGAGGGTTTTGTGTGGAGATAACTTGTTCCAATTGCGCTACTTTTTCTTTTAAGAAATGAAGCTGATCAGCAGTCTCTTGTATGTCTTTTAGATATGTTTGGTCTGTATTTTTTTGAGCACTTCTTTGTGAAGATGAAGAATTGTTGGAAAGCGCCGGCTGAGCCTCTAGCTTTTTTTTGAGCATTATGAGAGAACCAACTTGCGGTTCTAGTTTTAAAAAACGGTTCATGTGAACTTCAAGCGTGTTAATGCGCTTGATTTGATGTTTGAAGTCCGCTAGCTCAGTGTGAAGATGTTGGTTAGTCTGCTTGGGTGTGAAAAATCCTTTCATAGACATTTCGCTTCTCCTCATCTTGGACTTATTTCCGTCGTACTCACAGTTAGATAAATACATAGTGTTCCAGTTTGGAAATTAACATTAAATTTTTCGCGTTTATAAATGCTTATGTGAAGCATTAAAATTCATTCGTAAAACTACTAAGCCTTATTCAATATGAATACGTTCTTCTTGAAAAAACTGCCTGTGATAAGAAAGAATAAGCAGTCCATTTTCAAATTTTGCACGAAGATGCTGCGCATCCGTGGGCTCTGGTAATTCAACAATTCGGTTAAAGTCTCCAGAAGGTCGTTCTTGTACAACCGGCTGCCCTGTGATGAGAGGGTGGGGTGAGCCTTTTAATAGAAGTCGGCTGCCTGAAACAGAAACGTGCAAGTTTTCTTTTAGGTAACCAGGCAAGTCAGCAATAACAATGATTTCGTGAGGAGTAACATAAATATCGACAAGCGGAAAATTACTTTTAGGAGCTTGAGGAGCCTGATACGAATCCGGAGCATTCATATCCATATTTTCTTTCATAAAGTCGTTAAAAGCAGTCTGATCAAAGACACCGTTCCAAAAGTCATTTGTTTGATATTTTTTAGCAAATTCCATCCACTGCATAAGTTTATCAAAGTCCATATGGTTTCCTCCTTACCACACATCATAAAAAGATGGAATTTGAATATAGTTTGAAAAGGGGGTGGTTTAAATGGCAGGTGCATCTATAAATATTAATATTTTAATGCTAAAGATAAATTCCTTTGAAAATGCGTCTGCAGTAAATATCGGACAGAATTTACTAGCAGACTGGAATAATTCAGATAAAAAAACACAGGGGTTTGGGCAAAATTTTGGTGATGATAGCGGCTTTATAGGAACGAGAAGCTGTGTCGATGATCGGGACCAAATTGATAGCCCATCATCTTTTCAAAAAGTGCCCATTTCATAGAAAGAGCCTAATAAATATAGCCAGTTTGGATGAAGGTTATATTTATTAGGCTTCCGGTTGAATACTGATAGACGAATAGATGAAGATATGCTGCTAATCATGTGCGATAGAGGTAGAGGAGATGAAAAAATTTAAATTACGCTGTTTTTAACTGAATTTGAATCGTTTACATCCGAGTCTATAATCCATGAGAACGGAGTTACGTTCGGAGAAAAATCTCCGTTTGATTCTCCGAGTCCTTGATTACGTTTATAAGATACAAATACATCAAGCTGCTGATTGGGCCCTATGCTTAAAACGGATGAATTATCCAAAACGTTCACTTTGAAAGCTTGTAAGTTAATGACCATAGGCGAAAAAATCATATGGTTTCCTCCTTATTTATCATCTTTTGTTGCAAATGCATCCACATAATCATTATCTGTAGTTTTTTGAGCAGATCCTGCTGAAAAACATTGATCAGCGTACTGCTGTCCGAAGGCCTGATTTTTTTTTGCTGTGACATATCTTGTCACTTTTAACGTATTTCCAATAGAAATATTACTTGCTTGCTCAGCGCTGCGAACGTTCAATTTTCCTAGGTTGATTTTTGTTGAGTCAAATAGCATACTATTCTCCTTTCTAAAAAGCGACAGTTCTTCTAAGTCTTTAAAAGCTTATTGTAGCTTCTTTGAAAATATGAATAATACAATGGTTTATCCAAAGAGTAGAAGCGGTCTACTGTAGCGTATTGTAGTTTGGTATAAAACGTGAAAAGATTTTAAAACCTTGGCAGGAAAAGGAGGGAATAATAAAAATGTACGATATTTTACATGCTGTAGAAACATCAACAGTAAAAAGCGTGCTGGCAACGATTATTCACGTAGAAGGATCTTCTTACTTAAAAGAGGGAACGTCCATGCTGTTTCAAGAAAACGGGGAGAATATCGGGATGTTAAGCGCTGGATGTGTAGAAGCAGATCTTGCTGAGCGCATAAAAGAGTTGTTCTACACAGAGCACGCATTAACCGTTACGTATAATTTAAAAGAAGAAGGTGATGCAGGGTGGGGACAAGGGGCAGGCTGCAATGGAATCCTCTATATTCTCCTAGAGCCCGTAAATGCGAGGATGAAGCGAAATCTCTTGCGGGTAAAACGTCATTTAGATAACCGACATCCTGTTTTACATATTAAAAAATTAGAAAAAAACTTTATTCAAACAACCTCTTTTTACGTAGAAAAGACAGGTGAAATATTTGGTGCAAATAGCGAAGAAGCATCTTCTGTAACAGGTGATTGGAATAGGGTAAAGAGCGGTATTCAACTTTCGGACCGCTCTCTACTCACCTACGCTCATCTATATAAACCAAAGCCTCGTTTAGTTATCTGGGGAGCAGGTACTGATGCAAAATACTTAGTAGAACTTGCTGCCAATACGGGGTTTTTTGTTACTTTATGCGATTGGAGGCCGGCTTTATGTAATAAGGAGCATTTTCCGCTAGCAGAGGAAATACATATTGGATTTCCAGAGGAAATAGATAGACAATTGTGCGTTCAGAGCGATGATTTTGTTGTGATCATGACGCATAATTTTTATCGGGATCAAGAAATTTTGGCCCTATTAAAATCAAAACCTTTGAAATATATAGGAGTGTTAGGACCTAAAAAGCGAACATTTCGATTATTGAATAATGATATTTCTTCACGCATTCATTCCCCGGTAGGGCTTTCTATAGGAGCGGTAGGACCGCAGGAAATTGCCGTTAGTATTCTTGCTGAATTAATTCAAACCCTCCGAATGTATAATGAACAAAAGGGATAAAAATGTCCGGTTTAAATATTGTTGCTGTTTATCTTGCCGCGGGGGCTAGTAAAAGGATGGGCAGCAATAAGCTGCTGCTTCCTTTAGGGAGTGGATATTTAGGTAGTAAAGCTTTACGAACAGCGGTTTGTTCCAAAGTAAATCATACGATAGTAGTAACAAAGGAAGGGGATTATCTTAAGTGGATTGACCCTATTCTTTTTTCAGAAGCATATCAGCAGAAGTGGAGTCATACTTCTTGTAGTAGCGCCTTAAAAAGTCAGTCTGCGTCTTTGAAATGCGGTTTAAAAAAAGCCAAAGAATTAAGTGCTGATGCTATTATTGTGCTGCTAGCAGACCAGCCTCTTGTAAGTATCATGCTGATTAATACATTTGTTTCTGTGTTTGAGAACCATTCCTCCGTTCCGTTTATTTCATCTTTTTATCAAGGAATTGCCAGAGCGCCGGTTTTATTTTCAAAACAAATGTTTTCAAGCTTGGATAAGCTGCAAGGAGATCAAGGGGCAAGAAAAATTATAAGGCAAAACGGAAGTGGAAATGGAATGTTTTATGAATGTACCGACGCTTCCCTTTTTATTGATGTTGATACAAAACAAGCATATGAACGCATTAAAAAGATATACAAAGCGAAACGTCAGCTGTTTGATTGATGGAGGTGAAAAAAGTGGAGGTCATTGGGAAAAGCGTGATTCGAAAAGATGCGTTAGAAAAAGTAACGGGTACAGCTCGATATACAAATGATTACAATTTTAAAGGTTCCCTACATGCCAAAATAGTAATCAGTCCTTACGCTCATGCAAGGATTCAAGCTATAGACATTCAAGCGGCGATTGCTACTCCCGGTGTTCACGCTATTGTGACGGGCGAGCATTTGCCGTTAACTGGAGAAGGAGTTCGTGACCGGCGACCGCTTGCGTTTGAAAAAGTGCGGTATCATGGAGAAGCCGTAGTCCTTGTAGTAGCAGAAAGTCCCGCACTCGCTGAGCGTGCGGCGAGTTCTGTTCATATTCAATATGAGCCGTTACCTGTCGTTCATTCTCCTAGCGCGGCAGTTGAGCCTGATTCTCCTTTAGTGCATGAAAATATGCACAACTACAAGCATGATAAGACGGTGTATCCAGAGCCAGGGACCAACGTAGCTAACAGAGTCAAAATACGAAAAGGCAATATGGAAGAAGGTTGGCAAAAAAGTGAGTTAATAGTTGAAGAAACGTTTTCTTTGTCTCCTTCAGATCACGCGGCGATGGAAACAAGAAGTGCCGCTGCTGAAATCCTTCCGAATGGATTAGTTAAAATTATTACTTCTTCTCAAGCTCCTTTTATGGTGAAAAAATTAATCAGTGAGTACTTTGAAATTGAAGCGGGAAAGGTGATTGTTGAAACACCACTAGTAGGAGGAGGGTATGGAGGAAAAGCGGCTGTCCAGCTGGAGCTGCTTGCTTACCTAGCTTCAAAAGCTGTTGGTGGAAGACCGGTTAAAATATTGAACACAAGAGAAGAGGATATGCTTACTTCGCCTGCTCACGTAGGTCTAGATGCCAAAATCAAACTAGGGTGTTCTAAAGAGGGAATCTTGCAGGCTGCTGAAATTCTTTATTTATTTGACAGCGGTGCTTATGCGGATAAAGGAACGGACTTAAGTAAAGCAGCAGCAGCTGACTGTACGGGACCTTATCGTCTTGAACATATTTTCTGTGATTCATTATGTGTGTATACAAATCATCCTTACGCGTCCCCTTTTCGAGGATTTAGCCACTCTGAACTATTATTTGCATTTGAGCGCACGATGGACATCCTTGCTAAAAAAGCAGGTATAGATCCTTTGGAGTTTAGAGAAAAAAACGCTATTTTACCCGGTGATACTACGCCTACACAAGTCCGTTTAACTTCTAGCAGCGTTGGTAACTTACCGGAATGTATTCGTCGGTTGAAGCAGCTGATGAAATGGGAGGAAGGGCAGAGAATAGTTCATGAAAACGGCCTTATTTCTGCCAAAGGTATTAGCTGCGTTTGGAAAACCTCGACTATTGAAACGAACGCTGGTTCAGGTGTTATTTTAACATTCAATCCGGATGGAAGCGTGAATTTAATGTCTGGCGTTATTGAACTAGGCACGGGAACGAAAACAGTGCTGGCGCAAATACTGGCTGAAAAATTGCGGATGCGCGTGGAACGTATTCATGTACGAATGGAAGTAGATACTCAAACGACTCCTGAACATTGGAAAACGGTGGCTAGCAGAGGAACTTTTATGGCAGGAAGAGCGGTTTTAGAAGCTGCTGAAGATGTGATTAACCAATTAAAAAAGATAGCTTCTCGTATATTTCGAGCTTCTGAGGAAGATATCGAAATAAGACACGAAAAAGTTTTTTTACGGGATGAGCCTGAGACCTCTTTGGATTTTAAAGAAATTGTGTATGGCTATAAATATCCGAATGGAAATGCAATTGGAGGGCAAATCATAGGGAGGGGAAATTATATTTTAAGAGGTATGACTTACTTGGATAAAGAAACAGGAGCGGGGCGTCCGGGACCAGAATGGACGGTTGCCGCTGAAGGGGTGGAAGTTGAATATAACCCTAGAACGTATAGATATCGTATTGTAAAAGCTATCTCTGTTATTGATATAGGAACCGTGTTAAACGAGAAAATGGCAAGAGGGCAAGTCATGGGTGCAATGAGTATGGGACTATCGTTTGCAGGTAGAGAAACATTTTGGTTTGATTCAAACGGCCGTATTTTAAACCCCCAGCTTCGGAAATATCGTCCTCTTCGCTACGGAGAGCACCCGGAGTACGTAGTAGACTTTGTTCATACGCCTCAATTAGATGCGGCGTACGGAGCTAGAGGAGTCGGAGAACACGGGCTGCTTGGTATGCCGGCTTCTTTAGGAAACAGCTTAACGGTGGCAGCAGAAATAGAATTAAATCAACTTCCTCTTATTCCAGAATTGATTTGGAGAATGAAAGAAGGGAATGCAGATGCTTTCGTTTGACTTTGAATATTATAAACCTGAAACCGTTTCAGAGGCCGTTGCCTTGTTTCAAGAGTTAGAGAATCAAGGCAAACAGCCGCGCTACTATGCTGGAGGTACCGAAATTCTGACATTGGGCAGATTGGGCTTGTTTGTTACCCATGCTGTCATTGATATAAAAAACATACCGGAATTTCAAAAAGCAGAAGCTAATGAAGATTGGATGATTTTTGGTGCAGGGGTAACGTTAACTGAACTGGAAGAGAAAAACTTGTTTCCTTTATTAAGTAAGTCTGCAAGCGAAGTGGCTGACCACACGGCTCGAAATAAAATAACGCTAGGAGGAAATATTTGCGGACATATCTTTTATCGAGAGGCCGTATTGCCGCTGCTTTTAGCGGATAGTCAACTCGCAGTGGCAGGTCCCAATGGGGTGAACGTCTATTCAATTCATGATCTTTTTCACCGGCGTCTGCAGGTGAAAAAAGGAGAGCTGCTTGTTCAGATATTTGTGGAAACAAAGTATGCTGACATCCCGTATATGAGCATAAAAGAGCGCCAGCAGTGGGATACAGGATATCCATTGGTTACGATAGCAGCTCTAAAAACAGAAGGAACCATTCGAGTAGCTTTCAGCGGAGTGTGTTCGTTTCCTTTTCGCTCAACTGAAATAGAAGAAGCGCTAAATCATAAAGAAACTTCATTAGAAGAACGAATTCAAACTGCTCTTAAATATATACCCGCTCCGATTTTAAACGATGGAGAGGGATCGGCTCGATATCGCAAATTTGTGATTGAAAATTTATTGTTTGATATCTTTACAGAGCTGGGAGGAACGTAATGTGCTAAGAGATGAACGGTATAGACTAAACCTTATGCTAAAGGTTAATGGGGAAGAAAAAATGATTAATATTCGAACGGCAGATACACTTCTTTACGTATTAAGAGAAAAGCTGGGCCTTACCGGAGCGAAACCAGGCTGTTTAAACGGAGACTGCGGAGCTTGTACAGTAGGAATAGATCAGCGGCCAATGAAATCTTGCCTCATGTTAGCAGCGGAAGCAGAAGAGAAAGAAATAATGACTATAGAAGGACTCAAGAGTTCACCTATGCAAAAAGCTTTTATCGAACACTTTGCTTTTCAGTGCGGTTATTGTACGTCGGGTTTTATCATGAATGCTCATTTGCTTTCCAAACACTATCCTTCGGGCAGTGACGATATTATAAAGGAGTGGTTAGCCTCCAATATATGCAGATGTACAGGGTATAAAGAAATTGAAGACGCGGTGAAATCTGTTTTGGACTCTTCGGAGCGCGAGTGAGAAAGGAAAAAGAAGAAATAGAATAACATTTACACGTGTTTAGAATAGTATGTGCTAAGGGTGTGGAGAATGTGGAATGGAAAAGCGGCTTTGATAAAGAAAGAGAACTTATCTTTGCCATTCAACGAAATCTGGATGTAGTAACAGCCATATTATTATTAACTGGCCAAATAACAATTATAGGAGTATTTGTGACACCCGGAGCTTTTCGTATTTCAGTAGGCGGACCTATTACAGGAACTAGTCGCATAGAAGGAAAAGACGGAGATGTGGGAATTAGTATCATTATTGATATGATTGATGTGTTTCTTGCGGCTTTGCTGCTTAATAACCAGATTAATGTGTCGGGCGCCTTTATTTCTTCTGGGAGGTTTACCATTAACGTAAGCGGGCCTATTTTTGGTGTCCCTAAAACAGAACCTGCATTAAGTGAACTAAATCAATCCTCTCAGTTTTTTCATCGTACGGTATCAAAACATTTTCATGTAAACCCTGACTTAGTTGAAAAATTTACAAAGGACTGATTAAAATGTCATTAACGGATATACCTACAGTAAGACCTTCAGAGACGAGTGTTTTTCTTATCGCGCTGCCACTTATTATTTTTATTTTTTTCTTTACTCAGCCAAAAGCAGCAGACGTTAAAAATCATAGAGCATAATGGTGTTTTATCACTGTGCACAGAAAATGCCTATTTTTCTGCTCGTATCATTACCTCTTCATTCATTAAATCCCTGACGCTTTTCTTTTCTGTCATGTTTTATTAGAATGAACATAAACATATATGTAGAGAAAAGAATAATCTAGCAGTTTCGAATGTTATAAAAAGCTTACTATACGAAGAAAGCGTCTATAATAAAAGAAATGAAAATTTTGCGTGGTCAACTGACGATGCTTTTTATTTTTACAAACTGCAGTGACGGCAGAAAGGAGAGAATTCGATGAGTTTGCGCGAACGGCTGCTGTATGTAGCGGAATATTATAAACAAGTCGGTGGAGATGTACTTGTAAAACACGAAATCGAAAATATGCTTACACGCAGGCTTCCGATTTCTCTTTATCGGTTGGAGCATATAAATCGAGAAGAAATGCGTATATCGGGACACCACGGTGAAACATTTCCTTACGTGACCCTTGCCAATAAAAATATAGAGAGTGATGTGGTGGTGGCGTATGTATTCAGCGAAGACGGTCAGCGCATTTACTTAGTCATGATGAAAGGAGATTCAGAAGCAGGACCTGATCTGAAAGACATTCGCTTCTTTACTCCTGAGCATGCTCGCGTATTTAAAGATAATCATATTGTCATTGGTACAAGCAGGGAAGCGAAAAGCTTTGAGGATAGAGTAGCTCTTTACCTTCCTTACAATATAGCAGATTTACCTAGCAATGGTCAGCTTCAAGACGACTTGCATTTACTGCTGAGTATGCATGAACAGTATATAAAAACATACGGAATGAGCAAAGAGATGGTCGGAGACAAAGACGCCATTGTTCATATTCATGAATATATTAGGAAATCTGGATTTACATATGAACGACAAGATATAGCTAACGCCTACTTTGCTTTAAAGACCAAGCCTTTTATTGTTTTATCAGGAATGAGTGGGACTGGAAAAACAAAGCTTGCCCAGCTCTTAGCAGACAGTATTGGTGCCACGGTTGAAAATGGAAGGCAAGTGCTCATCCCAGTTCGACCCGATTGGCACGATAGTTCAGATTTATTAGGATATATTGATTTAAGAGGAGATTTTCGCAGAGGCTCGTTTCTGGCGATTATGCAGCAAGCCATTCAGCATCCAGCTTACACATATGTTGCCATATTGGATGAAATGAACTTAGCTCGAGTTGAACATTACTTTAGCGATATCTTAAGCGTGATGGAAAGCAGGAACTGGTCAAAAGAGAAAATCAAAACGGCTCCGTTATTTCCTGGACATAAGATGTTCCGAGATATTTATTTGCCATCCAACCTTCTCATTATCGGTACCATTAATATGGATGAAACAACTCACGGGTTTAGCCAAAAGTTATTAGATCGTACCAACACCATTGAGTTAAATAAGATTCAACTAGATTCTTTTGATTTTTTAAATGATAGAAATCCATCGCGGAACAGCATTCGGAATGTACAAATTCAAAGTCAATATGTTCACTTAAAAGATGCGTATGTTGAACACGCTGAGCTCATTCATGAAGTAACAAACGAACTGCTAACCATCAACGAGATGCTTACAGAAGTAGATTTGCAAATAGGTTACCGCGTACGCGACGAAATATGCTTTTATTTAATTTACGCAGTAAAAAGCGGGGTGTTTACATTTGATCAGGCGTTTGATTTTCAGATTTTACAAAAAGTCTTGCCCCGTATTTCAGGAAGCGATGCTTACACATTTGACTTATTAAAAAACCTTTATTATTACTGCACAAATACACTGCTAGATGATGCATTTAAGACAGCTGTCGTCAATGCAGATGGGATGAGGTTTCCTAAAAGCGCACGCAAAATAATGGAGATGATGAGACGCTTTGAAGTATACGGATACACGTCATTTTGGATTAATACCGTACGTTGAAATTGAAACTGACATATGTACGGTGGTTATAAAGGGGAAAAATAAAAAAAGAATAAAATCTACAGAAGAAGTGATGTTTTTTTCTTGTACGGGAAAAGGAATTACACATGTAAAAGTATTAAATCAAACAAAAGGCATGATGACTTCAAAACCGCCGCTTAAGCCTTTGTTTTTTGAAAATGAAACCTACCAAATTACAATAATTTCCAAAAGTAAAACAAGCCTGTTTGTGGCTCACGATTCAAAAGCGGTTGAACAAAGTTTTCAAACTGTAGGATTTCCTTATATCTTGACAGGAAATATAAGCTTTCAAAATGAAGTAGGTTATTCTACGTTTCATGTCTACAGTGAAATAGAAAAAGAGCTGTCTTTTACTCTTGAAATTTTCCCATCAAAGATGAGCTATAAGACAGATTATGTACACATGGTTGATGAAGTGAACGGCTACATTCATGATTTGGCATACGATATGCTACGTAAAACGTATGTTGAAGCAAAATCGGTTTGGTCTAAACAAGCAACATGGACGGAATTTTATCATGTGCTCTCTTACTATATGAAACCGTTTCTTCATGCTGTTCGTCAGATTGAGAATCAGCCGTTTCAATCCGTAAAAGTTGAACACGAGCTCATGAGAGGAGATCAAATAAAAAAACAAGATAGCCGTGCTATATCATTTGTCCGAACACACCCTATCTATCTTGCACCTTCAAGCAGAGGGATTAAAATTAATCGGCACGTAAAAGTAGTCCCTACAAAAGCGATTGGCACAACACATGTATCTACCTATGATAATCCGGAAAATCAAAGTGTGAAATGGATGATGATACAGCTGTACAGTAAGCTAACTAAGCTAATTGACAAATTGATAGAAAATAGATATGTGAAAAAAGAAGCGGTGTTAGCTCTAGAAACCCATCATACGGAATTAAAAAGACTATTAAATAATATGTTTTGGCAAAAGGTGAAAACTATACAAATCTCAACTCTTTCCCCTACACTACGTACGGCACCTCGCTATGGGGAGGCAAGCAGATACTTTATGTTCTTGACGCGAGGATTAGCTCTTAACGGCGAGTTTTACCACCTTTCATTAAAAGATATCGCAACTCTCTATGAATACTGGACGTATGTTAATCTGTTAAAAAAGTTGCACACTTACGGCAAACGAATAGAACAAAACATCATGACAACAACAGAACAAGGGTTGAATGTCAGGATGCAGGCATCTCATCATCGTTTTCAAGTGGGGAAAGCAGAAGTGACGCTATGGTATCAAAAAGAATATCATCATACTCATACCGTTATTCAAAAGCCAGACTTGCTGCTTGAAGTAAAGCAAGGCGAGGAAAAAAACGTATATCTTTTTGACGCTAAGTATCGTATTAAACCAAATCAAGATACTGCAGCTCCTAGAGAAGAAGATATTAATACCATGCATCGTTACCGAGACGCTATTGTAGAAGAAAATGGAACGAAGCCAGTACAAACAGCAATTGTGCTGTTTCCAGGAAAAGTAGAAGACTATAAGCATCATCATTTTTATAAAAGTATTGAACGTGTTGGAGTGGGTGCGCTGCCTTTTTTGCCGGGAGAAGAAGGGCTAGTAGAAGAATTTATTCAAACTATCTGCACGGAGGAACCGAATTCTTGTAGCGCTGAGTAGGTAAATAAACAGAAAGTGAACAAGCTTTTTTTATGTGTTGAAGCAGTGTTAAGTTTTTTATGTTTTGATGACATTTCAAGATTTTAGTTGTATTTTCCTGTTGAATTTTCTAGAATAGTAGAGAATAAAACCGTATCAAAAAGAAGTCGTATCATGTGCAGAGAACGTATCAGGAGGACAACGAAGTGAAAAAGATTCTACTATTCACGTTAGTAGCGCTATTGGCAACTTTTTTTATTGACAGGGTATACAGCGAACGCAACCAAGCGCAACTTCAGCAAACTGTAATTAATGAAATTAAAAAAACAAATCAAAGTAAAGAAGAAGCTTCCATCCTTGATTTTAATGAATTATGTGATTTTAGATGGGATAAAGTATATGTTTTTGGCCCGGAAACGACTCGCAGTGAGGTAAATGAAAAGCTGGGCTTTACGTGGTCTGAAGCGAAAGCTAAAGGTATTGGAAAAGATAAGAAAGATAACTTTATTGTGTTTGTAGAAAATAATCAAGTAACGCAATATTTAAAAATACCGTCGTCATATGGAGCCATTGTTCCTAAGACCTCTGTTGCAAATGAAAGCTAACGAATTCCTTCGTTAGCTTTTTTTATGCTTTCTTTTTTAAGGATGAAATTTTTTTCTCTGCTGCTGCTGATTTTGTCGGCTGTAAAGGAGATGGATCTATGCTCACTTTTAACATTTCCATTAAATGTAGAATATCTTTCTCTTCGCTTCCACTTACTTTTGTAACTTCGCCTTGATTTATTTTTTGTTGAATGATGCTTTGCAAGGCGTCTCGGTAGTGGTTTTTGTAAATAGATGGATTAAAAGAAGTAGATAGCTTATCAATTAATTCCACCGTCACTTTTGTATCATTTCCATTAATGGAAAAAGTACTAGATAAGTTAGGCACATCTGTGACTGAACGAAGCTCTTCTTCAAAATGCATTGTGTGAAGAACAAGAGAGCCGCGAAAGGAACGAATAATCGCTATCTGCTGTTTGGAATATAAAAATACATTGGCAATACCGACTTTATTTGTTATTTCAAGTGCATTTAATAAAGTATAGTAAGCTTTTAGGCTTGTTTCTCCAGGAGAAATATAATAGGGCTTATCAAAAAACAAAGAATCAATCTCATCTAACGAAACAAAGTGTAGCAATTCAACAGCTTTGTTTGCTGCAAAGGGCTCTTTGACACTGTCAATTTCCTGCTGCGAAAGTACAACAAACTGACCGGTTGCTGTTTCGTATCCTTTAACCAGTTCGTCGGATTCTACTTCTCGTCCACACGTTTGGCAATGTTTTTCCTGATGAATAGGTGTATGGCAAACGGAGTGTAGCGTACGCAGCTTTACATCTTTTTCTTCGATTGCTCCATGCAGTTTAATAGGGATATCAATTAATCCGAAGCTGATTTTACCTTTCCATGCAGTATGAAGCATAAACGTTCTCCTTTTACTCTTTTTTAGTAGTGTGCCGCAAAAAAACAACGGATATCCCGTTATTTTGAAAAGAAGAACATTCTTAAAAAACTATGTGTTAAATAAACAATTGAATATTTCCAATAAAGCTCCAGAGACAATATCTGCAGCTTTATTGGAAATCAATAGGGACTATTTGCTGATTAGATTCACTTGTCTCATGTTTAGAAATCGTAATTTCAAGGATTTCGTTACTAAACGTAGCTGTAATCTTTTTATTCATCAATGGAAATGGAAAGTCAATTGTACGTTCAACGCTTTCTTCCATTTGTTCTCTTGCAAGTGTTCCTTGCTTTTCATCATGAAATTCTCTAATGCAGTATTTCTTGGCTGTTAGCTGTAAGTGTTCAGCCTGTATTTGAACGATAATATCTTTAGGGTGATACCCTAACAATTCAGCTTCGACAATAAATGATTGTTCTGTTTCAAATAAATCGATACGAACAGAATCGTAATCTAAATAACTCATAAAGGGATTTGAAAGCATGATTTCTAACAACTCTTGAAAGCCTTTTACAAACATTTGGTCTGCTGGCAGACGCTTGTTTTTCATTTCTACGTTCCTCCATTGTTTAAACTGTTTCACTTTACTATGATATGCGCGTTTATGTACTTAGTGAACTCCTGCGAAAAGAATAAGCTTGAAGTACTAGCTGTCTTCTTTACATATAAAAAAGCAAGCCCCGAAGAGAGCTTGCTGCTGTTTTACATATCGTGTCCGCTATTATGTTTTTGGCGAGAATGCTGACGATTTTTCACTTTATGAGATCCGCTTAGCGGTTCTGGCTGTCCAGAATTGTTTTTTGGCGCATTTCTTCGAATGTCTTTGCTGCTGTTTTTGTTCATAGTTAAACCCTCCCTTTCATTTATTAGGGTAGGATAGTGAAAGGGGATTTATCCGATGAAAAATTCTCCTTTTAAAAAGTAGGTTTAACAAAAAGAGGAAATGGGAACAGAAAAAAAGCGCCACATATAGTGACGCCTTCTCGTTAGATTTCATGGAGTTAAACGGTTTTGCTTTTCTAACTAGTGATTAGTATATCCAATAAGAAATTAATTTATTGATTTTTTTTACGTTTTTTATTATTTTGTTTCTGTTGTTCTGTTAATGGTTCGTTTGAAAATTCTTCGTTATAACCCGCTCCTTTTCCCTGAGCGCTAGCCGCGTTAGCTCCAGGAATGACGTGGTTTGACTTGCGTTTAGCCATGTTGAATCACCTCCGTTTCTAGCATGCGTAAAAATCAATGAAATATGAATTATTAGAAAAATAAAAGGAAAACAGGAAAGGTTATAAGTAAAACTTATGTTAATTAATAACATTCTTTTTATTTACTTATGTATAATATTATATTAAGATAGATGGTGAAGGGAATAGAGGATGGGGCAAGTGAATCCTTTATACATAGAATTTTAAGGGGGTAAAAGCAATGACTAAAAAAGACGTTTTTAACGCTCGTTCGTCATTCGATCTTAATGGCAGCACATATAATTATTACCGCTTACAAGCTTTAGAGGAAGCAGGTTTAGGTAACGTATCTAAGCTGCCTTATTCAATTAAAGTATTATTAGAATCTGTTCTTCGTCAGGTAGATGGCCGTGTCATCACAAAAGAACACGTCGAAAACCTTGCAAAATGGGGAACAAAAGACATCAAAGATATCGATGTTCCTTTCAAACCATCTCGTGTTATTCTTCAAGACTTCACTGGAGTTCCAGCGGTTGTAGACTTAGCATCACTTCGTAAAGCAATGGCTGATTTAGGAGGAGATCCTGATAAAATCAATCCAGAAATTCCAGTAGACCTCGTTGTCGACCACTCCGTACAAGTTGATAAAGCAGGTACAGCTGACTCGTTACGAGTTAATATGGACCTTGAGTTTCAACGTAATACAGAGCGCTATAATTTCTTAAGCTGGGCTCAAAAATCATTTAATAACTATCGTGCAGTTCCACCAGCTACTGGTATCGTGCACCAAGTAAATTTAGAATATTTAGCAAACGTTGTTCATGCTGTTGAAGAAGACGGTGAATTCGTGGCTTTCCCTGATTCTCTAGTAGGTACTGACTCTCATACAACGATGATTAATGGTATCGGTGTTTTAGGATGGGGTGTTGGTGGTATTGAAGCTGAAGCAGGCATGCTTGGTCAACCTTCTTATTTCCCAGTTCCTGAAGTAATCGGTGTTAAACTTGTGGGTGAATTACCAAACGGTACTACAGCTACAGACTTAGCATTAAAAGTTACGCAAGTGCTTCGTCAAAAAGGAGTAGTCGGAAAATTCGTTGAATTCTTTGGTCCTGGCGTAGCAGAACTTCCACTAGCTGACCGTGCAACAATTGCTAATATGGCTCCTGAATACGGTGCAACATGTGGGTTCTTCCCAGTGGACACAGAGGCACTCGCATACATGCGTTTAACAGGACGAGATGAAAAAGACATTCAGGTTGTCGAACAATATACAAAAGCAAACGGTTTATTCTTTACACCAGAAAATGAAGATCCAATCTTCACTGACGTTGTTGAGATTAACCTTGCCGAGATTGAAGCGAATCTTTCTGGTCCAAAGCGTCCGCAAGATTTAATTCCACTTTCTCAAATGCAAAAAGAATTCAAAAAAGCTTTAACAGCTCCTGTTAGCAACCAAAGCTTCGGACTTGATGCTAAAGATGTAGATAAAGAAATTACATTTAAGCTTGCAGACGGTTCAGAAACAACAATGAAAACAGGTGCCATTGCTATTGCGGCTATCACAAGCTGTACGAACACATCAAATCCTTACGTATTAGTAGCAGCTGGTTTAGTTGCGAAAAAAGCAGTAGAAAAAGGATTGGATGTTCCTGCTTACGTGAAAACTTCTTTAGCACCGGGTTCAAAAGTAGTAACGGCTTACCTGCAAAATTCAGGGCTGCTTCCATACTTAGATAAAATCGGCTTTAACATCGTAGGTTACGGCTGTACGACTTGTATCGGTAACTCAGGTCCATTAGAAGCTGAAATTGAAGCAGCGATTGCAGACAGTGACTTGCTTGTAACGTCTGTTCTTTCAGGAAACCGTAACTTTGAAGGTCGTATTCACCCATTAGTAAAAGGTAACTACCTTGCTTCTCCACCACTTGTTGTAGCATATGCACTAGCTGGAACGGTAGATGTGGATTTACAAAAAGATCCAATTGGCATTGATACAGATGGCAATGAAGTATTCTTTAGCGACATCTGGCCTTCTCAAGATGAAATTAAAGAAGTTGTTAGCCGTACCGTAACGCCTGAGTTATTCCGTAACGAGTATGAGCGCGTATTCGATGATAACGAGCGCTGGAATGAAATTAAAACGAGCGAAGATGCTCTTTACACATGGGAGAATGACTCAACATACATTCAAAATCCACCGTTCTTTGAAGGCTTATCAGAAGAGCCAGGTGAAGTAGCACCATTAAATGACCTTCGTGTAGTAGCAAAATTTGGTGACTCAGTAACCACGGATCACATTTCACCAGCAGGTTCAATTGCAAAAACATCACCTGCAGGTCTTTACCTTCAAGAAAACGGTGTAGAACCAAAAGACTTTAACTCATACGGTTCTCGTCGTGGTAACCATGAAGTGATGATGCGCGGTACGTTTGCAAATATTCGCATTAAAAACCAAGTAGCTCCTGGTACAGAAGGCGGCTGGACAACATACTGGCCAACCAATGACGTAATGAGCATTTATGATGCTTGTATGAAATACAAGGAGCAAAATACAGGTCTAGTTGTACTTGCAGGTAAAGATTACGGCATGGGAAGTTCTCGTGACTGGGCAGCAAAAGGAACAAACCTTTTAGGTATTAAAACAGTAATTGCTGAAAGCTTTGAGCGTATTCACCGTTCAAACCTAGTATTAATGGGTGTTTTACCTCTTCAATTTAAAGATGGTGAAAGTGCGGATACGTTAGGTTTAACTGGAAAGGAAACAATTGCAGTAGCAGTTGATGAATCAGTAAAACCACGTGATTTTGTAAAAGTAACAGCAACTGATGAAGCTGGAAACAAAAAAGAGTTTGAAGTACTAGTTCGTTTCGACAGTGAAGTTGAAATTGATTACTATCGCCACGGTGGTATCCTTCAAATGGTACTTCGTGATAAATTACAGTCTAAAACACATGCGTAAGTTATAAAGTAAAAGAGCGGTTCTCGTGAGCCGCTCTTTTTTTATGTAAACGCACCGTTTTCGACAAAAAATGAGAGAGAAATATGCTATATTATAAAATAAAATGCCCTATAAAAGGATTATTTTAGCAGATATTGCACATATCTATTAGTACATATATTATCACTTTTTAAAAGAAATAAAGGAGCCGATTATATGGTTAAAAAAATAATTGCGGCCTTGCTGCTGCTAGGCTTTCTTAGCTATGCATTTTGGCAAGGGCTTTCTCCAAATGAAGCATCCGATAATTCTAACTTAAGCGAATATAAGGATTTAAATATCAAACAAGGCGACAGTGCTCGTCAGGCTTCGGGTCAAGCTTATGGGTTGGAACCAAAAGACGCAGCGCCTCCGTTTACACTTTCAGATACGAACGGGAAATCCGTTCAATTATCGGACTTTAAAGGAAAAAAAATCATTTTAAACTTTTGGGCAACATGGTGTCCGCCGTGTCAAAAAGAAATGCCCGACATGCAAGCATTTTATGAGAAATATGGCAACGATGTACAGCTGCTTGCGGTTAATTTAACTTCATCAGAAGGCAGTAAAAAAGCAGTATCTAAGTTTCTTAAAGAAAAACAATTTACGTTTCGTGTATTATTGGACGATCAAGATACTGTAGGAAGTAAAAAATATCGAGTCTCTACCATTCCGACATCTTATTTTATAGATGAACAAGGAAAAATTGTTCAACGAGTCAATGGCCCAATGACTCTTAAACAGATGGAAACCTTTGCTCAACAAGCAGCGAATTAACTTCGCTGCTTGTTTTATTAAAAATGAACCTTTTTTATTTTACGATCGTATGTATAGATAAGTCAGTAAATATGTCAAATTTTCTTACAACTTTTTAAAAAGTATGTTTACTTATCTGACAAATTGGTTACAATATAGATAGTTGTATGATATCAGTTTCTTTAGATTTTTCAGATTTTTCATAAAAATTACATAAAGTAGGTGTTATAATCATGAGAAAATTACGCAAACGTTCATTTGAGGAGTTAGTACAAGAAAATAAAACACAGCTGTTAAAAGATCAGTCCGAAATTGAGCGCATTGAAATGGAAATTGAAAAGCGTTTAGAAGATCGTATGCTTGAAAGAGCTGAATAAGTTTAAAGTAAGTTGGTTAGAGTAACGGTGAGGAGGGGATAAGCATGGGAAATCCTAAAAAACAAAGCAAACCTTTTGTTCCGAATCATATCGGCACTCAACCGAGAGAAGCCGGTGGAAATAACGGAAAACAAATGCAAGATAAATCGGGCAAGCATCCTCAAGTTATTCAAACCAAAGGTGAATGAATAAAAAGTCGCTGAATACAGCGACTTTTTATTATTTAAATTCTACCGTAAATAAATAAACGTAAGGATTGCTCGAAATAAGCTCTTTGATAACTTCTCCATCATCGGTTGAGAGCGGAGCAACTCGTGCGCCACTGCCATCGTCACCAAATAAAGCAGCAACTGGGTATGTTTTATCCATTTTGACTGTTTGGTTTTTCTCTAATCCGGTAAAGGAATAGCCGTTCATTTTTTGGTGCTTATCCGCTTCTATCCCTAGGTTTGTATCGGGGTTTCCCACATTAAACATAACTTTTTGGTTATCGTCATCAATTCTATATGTAATAACAAACAGGTCAAACTCTTTTGAAATAGTCAACCCACCTGAGAATAAAGGTTGTTTGGCTTTTCCATTTTCATAATAAGTAGCTTTTACGTAAGCTTCTTTTGCGCTATTAGGGGATTTGACATCGTATGCAATTATATTGCTTTTGTAGTCTACGTTTGTCACAGCCAACATTTTTTCTTCATGTTTTGAGTAATGATGAGGCTTGATAGAAGCATTTGTCATCAATTTTGATGCCAACGAGGTTTGCGACATAAAAAATAAGGTCAGCACTGCAATACAGAACACGCTTAGTAATGCTATCGTTCGTTTCGTCATAGTCATTCCTCCTTTGTATGTATAAAATACCATATTATGTATGTTTTATATATATTTTTTAAATTTATCATAATTATATTATGTAAACTAAAATCATTTTTTTCCACTTATAGAGATGAGCAAATCCGGCATACTACAATTGTAACAAAGTTATTTTGAGGAGGAAGATACAATGGCATGGAATAAACCGAATCCAGATGATCGCAGTGACAACGTTGAAAAATTGCAAACAATGGTTCAAAATACAATGAAAAACATTGAAGAAGCAGAAGAAGCTGCTGCATATAGCACTGAAGAAGAACGTCAGCGTATTCAGCAAAAAAATCACAATCGTGAAGTAAGCATTGAAGCAATGCGCAGCGAAATAAAAGATGAGTCAGAAGCTCGTCAAAATGGCTATGAAGGTACGATTTAATACGTAAAACAGCAACAATAAGCAGCTAAAAATAAATGGTTTTAGCTGCTTTCTTTATATATTTTTTTAGTAAGGTGAACAATAATACAAACTAGCAAAGAGGTTTACGTAGGTGAAAAAGCACGTAAAAAAGAAAGCAGTAAGGAGTTTGGTCAGTTTATTTATCGTCTTGATTATTGTGGGCGCTTATCACACGCATAAGCCCTTGCCTAAAGGAGTTTCATACGAAAGTAATCCCCACAAGGTTGAAGGTGTATTTCTTTTATCAGATCTAACGTATCAAGATCAACAGACGTCTGTATCCGAACAGCATATTTTTCAAGCAGTTACTAATGCGATTGATCAAGCAAAAGCTTTTATTATTATGGATATGTTTCTATTTAATGGCTACTATAACGAAGGCGAAACATTTCCTCATCTTAGTGATACGCTTGCAAGTAAGCTAATTGAAAAAAAACGAAAACATCCTAATATCGAAATAATCTTTATTACAGATGAAATAAATACAACGTACGGCTCACATGATTCAAAGTGGTTAGATTCACTGCGGCTAAACGGAATCAAAGTGGTACAAACCAATTTATCTAAGCTCAGAGACTCCATTCCACTGTATTCTGCAGTATGGAGAACTTTTGTTCAGTGGATGGATGGGTGAAAAAGGAACCGGATGGATAACAAATCCTTTTGGAACCAATGCGCCTAACGTGACGGCTCGTGCGTATCTTAAGTTGTTAAATGCAAAAGCTAATCACAGAAAAGTAGTAGCAACAGATCAAAGCGTTATTATCTCCTCTGCCAATCCTCACGATGCAAGTTTTTATAATTCCAACATGGCCTTTGAAGTAAAGGGAACTATCATTGGAGATGTTGTAAAAAGCGAACAAGCCGTGTCTGATTTTTCTTACGGAGGAAGACTACCTCTATATAAAAAGAAAGAAAAAGAAAAGGGAAGCCTCTATGTTCAGCTGTTAACAGAAGGGAAAATCTATAAACACGTATTAAATGACTTGCGTCATGCTAAAGAAGGTGACGATGTGTGGCTTGGCATGTTTTATCTTGGAGATCGAGACGTAGTAAAGGCGCTTTTGAAAGCTTCTAAACAAGGAGCAAACGTACGGTTAATTTTAGAGCCTAATGAAAATGCGTTTGGAAGAAAAAAGTTTGGACTGCCTAATCGGCCAGTAGCAGCAGAACTTGTAAAGAAATTCAAAGGAGATATTAAAATTCGCTGGTATCATACGGGAAAAGAGCAGTATCATTCTAAAACTTTATTTATTCGAAACAAAAGAAGCGCAACTATTATTGCAGGAGCAGCAAATTTCACAAAACGAAATTTAGATGACTTGAACTTAGAAACGAATATTAAAGTATCAGGATCTTCTAACAAAAAGGTCATGACCGAACTAAACGCTTATTTTGACCGCCTATGGACAAATAAAGACTACACATATACACTTCCTTATAAAAGGTATGAAAATAAGATGACGCGGCTGGAAACACTGGTATATCGCATTCAAGAAGCACTTAGTCTTACAACATATTGAGTAATAACCAAACCAGTAGGAGTATATTCTCCTTGTATGGTAAGATAAAACAGGAACAGTGCAAGAGGAGGTAGAATTATGCTAGTATCGAGGAAAGAAATCGAAGTGCGCTACGCAGAAACCGATCAGATGGGCGTTGTGTATCATGCTAACTATTTAGTATGGATGGAAATAGGACGAACGCAGTTTATCAGTGATTTAGGTTTTAGCTATGCACAAATGGAAAGAGACGGTGTGCTATCGCCAGTTATTGATATACAGGCGTCGTATAAAAAACCGCTTCATTATGGCGAGAGTGCTGTAGTACATACTTGGGTTGAGAGCTATGACGGTCTACGCGTTGTGTATGGCTATGAAATTTTTAATTCAAATGAAGAACTTGCTTTAACAGGAACATCGTCACACGTATGTGTAAAAAAAGAAAACTTTAAGCCTATTTCTATTCGCCGTAACTATCCGGAATGGCATAAAGCCTATGAAGATGCTAAAAAGAAGAATTAAGCGTAAGAATAAAAAGCATCGATAAATCGATGCTTTTTATTCTTACGCTTCGTAATGAAAGTCAGGTTCTTTTGTCTCTTCATTATAATTTACAGTCAAATCATGACCATCAAAGTACCAAAGGTCTTCATCTTCTACGAAGAATGTTAAACCGTCCACTTTTGTTTCAACGCCAACGTTTTTAGGAGAATCTGTGTTTACACCTAAAGAAAAACCTTTTTGAACATTGCTGCATCCGCCGTAGCGAACAAAAAAGCGAATTGTTTCGTTTCCTTCTAGCATCATTTCATCTTTGTACCACGTAGCTGCTTCTTCTGTTACTGTTAATTTCATTAATTATGCTCCTTCCAATACTGCGGATACATTTATTATAGTAGAAAGCCAGATAAATTACCAATATATACGAATTCAGCTAGGAAGGAATAAGATAAAATAAAACGATTTAATATAGAGGCGAATGCTTCATTTCTATATTAAATCGTTTCATTTTTTCATTTGAAATCATATTGTTTCCCGATGGTTTCCCAGCAGTGAACGCAGTAGCGGCTTCCTTCTAGCTGTGAATCCATTTTCTTATTTCGTTTGCAAATAGGGCATTTTTTCTTCATATTATTCACCTCCTTATTTTAGTATCAGTATAACTAATAAATAAGGAATGTATTCGCTTACATAACTGTTTGAAAAAAGAAATAAGAGGAAGATTCTCTTATTTCTTTTTACCTGATAAAAATGTGACTTTCGGTTCTGTTTTGTTAAGAATTCGAGTAATGTTCGCTCTGTGTCTGTAAATGACAAACGCTACAATTAAACCAATAATCATAATGAGCATGTAGTCTTGTTTAAATAGAGTGTAGATAAATGTTAATACTCCAGTAACCATGGATGATAGTGATACATACTTCGTTATGTATAAGCAGATAAAAAAACATAATAACACGAAAACAAATAAAAGAGGTTCATAACATAAAATCACTCCAGCGGATGTGGCAACAGCTTTTCCGCCTTTAAATTTTGCGAAGATAGGAAAGATATGACCAATGACAGCAAATAAACCAATGAAGAGAATGTTTTGATTCGTATCAAATAAAAGCGGTAAAGAAGCTGCTAGGGTTCCTTTTAGAATGTCTCCAAGCGTAACGATAATTCCGGCTTTTACGCCCAATGTACGAAATGAGTTGGTACCGCCTAAGTTGCCGCTTCCATGCTCTCGTATATCGATGCCGTATCCTAGTTTTCCAACAACTAGTCCAAAAGGAATAGAGCCCAAGATATAGGCAAGAATAGGTAATAAATAATTCATGTTTGAAAGCTCCTTTATTTCTATATCGTTTCTATTTTACCATGAGATACTTAAAAAAACATAGCTAGTTTTCGGTGAGAGACAATTATTTTTACAAAAGAAGACGTTTACAAAAATAGAGAAAACGGGTACTATATGCAGGAAATCAACTGTAAATCGCGAATGTTGTTCAGTACACATTATATAGGTAAGAGAGGTAATAAACATGTCCATTAAAATTCCTTCCCGTCAAGAGCTTGGTAAAATATTGAAAAAAAGCAAGCGCATTGCTGTAGTAGGTTTATCAGATAACCCTCATCGAACGTCTTATATGGTTTCAGAAGCCATGCAGCAGCAAGGTTATGAGATTATTCCGGTGAACCCAACAATCGATTCAGCGCTTGGGATGAAAGCCGTATCTTCATTAAAAGAAATTGAAGGTCATATTGATATAGTTAACGTATTCCGTCGTTCTGAGCATTTGCTTGAAGTTGCAGAAGAGTTTTTACAAGTAGATGCAGACGTGTTTTGGGCACAATCTGGTCTAATTAATGAAGAAGCATATGACCTGCTCGCTAAAAAAGGGTATACTGTAGTTATGGATCGTTGTATAAAAGTCGAGCATGCTTTAACAAAGTAAGACCTATACGCCGAACAGCCAACCCATGCACACTGCTTGCATGGGTTTCACCATGCGTTGAAATAGTAAGCGAGTTTCCGCTACAATAGACGTTAGGCAGCTAACTTTATAATGCTTATAATCCATGAATACACAAGATATTGCTTTTATAATACGGAAATTTGTGCTAAAATCTTGTAAGTACGCAAAAATAGAAACATACGTTCTGTTGATGCGAACACTATAAAATTCAAGATAGGATACATGATCATTTATTCTTAGACAAGAAACGCAAGTGTTTGTGTTTCATACATAATGTAGTAATGTTCGTTGTGATGAAAGGGGTAGTATGAATGGCTCGGAAACAACAATTTAATTATAATGAAGATGCAATTCAAGTACTAGAAGGATTAGATGCCGTTCGTAAACGTCCTGGTATGTATATTGGAAGTACGGATACACGAGGTCTGCATCATTTAGTATATGAAATCGTCGACAACTCTGTCGATGAAGCATTAGCAGGCTACGGAGAAGAAATTATTGTAACCATTCACAAAGATAATTCAATTTCTGTACAAGATAAAGGTCGAGGTATGCCAACGGGCATGCATAAACTAGGGAAACCAACGCCTGAAGTTATTTTAACCGTCTTGCATGCAGGAGGTAAATTTGGACAGGGTGGATATAAAACGAGTGGAGGCTTACATGGAGTAGGTGCATCTGTTGTAAATGCGCTATCTGAATGGTTGACCGTTACCATCCACAGAGATGGATTTATTTACGAACAGCGCTTTGAAAATGGAGGAAAGCCGGTTACAACGCTAGAGAAAATAGGGAAAACGAAAAAAACAGGAACAACGATTCACTTCAAGCCTGATGCCACGATTTTTTCAACAACCGTGTACAATTATGATACGCTTTGCGAACGACTGCGTGAATCGGCATTTCTGTTAAAAGGATTCAAAATAGAATTAATCGATAAAAGACATGATCGTCACGATATCTTTCATTATGAAACAGGTATTCAAGCCTTCGTTTCATACTTAAATGAAGAAAAAGATTCACTTCATCCAGTCGTCTTTTTTGAAGGAATTCAGCACAATATTGAAGTTGAATTTGCGTTTCAATTTAATGATGGTTATTCTGAAACGATTTTATCATTTGTTAATAATGTTCGTACTAAAGATGGAGGAACGCATGAATCCGGCGCAAAAAGCGCTATGACGCGTGCATTTAACGAATATGCCCGTAAAGTAAACCTATTAAAAGAAAAAGATAAAAACTTAGAAGGAACCGATATCCGAGAAGGTTTAGGAGCCATCGTTTCTGTTAGGATACCTGAAGAGTTGCTTCAGTTTGAAGGACAAACAAAAGGAAAGTTGGGTACAAGTGAAGCTCGTTCGTCCGTAGATGGAGTCATTTCTGAAAAACTTGCCTATTTTTTAGAAGAAAATCCGGACGTAAGCTCTCTTCTTGTAAAAAAAGCAATCAAAGCTGCTCAAGCGCGTGAAGCAGCACGAAAGGCAAGGGAAGACGCAAGAAACGGGAAGAAACGCAAGCGTCAAGAAACCGTTCTAAGCGGAAAGTTAACACCTGCGCAATCGAGAAATCCTCAGCGAAACGAACTGTACTTAGTCGAAGGGGATTCTGCCGGAGGTTCAGCAAAACAAGGAAGAGATCGCCGCTTTCAAGCAGTGCTGCCACTGCGAGGGAAAGTTATCAATACTGAAAAAGCCAAGCTTCAAGATATTTTTAAAAACGAAGAAATTAGTACGATCATCCACGCAATAGGCGGAGGAGTAGGCGCAGATTTTACAATTGATGATATTAACTACGATAAAATTGTCATTATGACCGATGCCGATACGGATGGTGCTCATATTCAAGTCCTTCTGCTAACGTTTTTCTATCGCTATATGAAACCGCTTGTGGAAGCAGGAAAAGTATTTATTGCTCTTCCTCCACTCTACAAAGTAAGTAAAGGTTCAGGTAAAAAAGAAGTAGTTGAATATTCATGGAGTGACGAAGAATTGCAAGGTGCTATTGATAAGGTAGGAAGAGGCTATATGATTCAACGCTATAAAGGTCTCGGTGAAATGAACGCAGATCAGCTTTGGGAAACAACAATGAACCCAGAGACGCGTACGTTAATTCGTGTTCGTATTGATGATGCTGCTCGCGCTGATCGTCGTGTGACCACTTTGATGGGCGATAAAGTAGAGCCTCGTAGAAAATGGATTGAAAGCAACGTAGCGTTTGGATTGGAAGAAGATCCAAACATTTTAGATAACGAAAATGTATTAACGGTCGCAGAGGAGGATGTACAATGACACAAACAGAACGCTTTTTAGATTTACCTCTTGAGGATGTACTAGGCGACCGTTTTGGTCGATACAGTAAATATATTATTCAAGAGCGTGCACTGCCGGATGCAAGAGACGGGTTAAAACCCGTTCAGCGCCGTATTTTATACGCAATGCACGTAGATGGAAATACAACAGAAAAAGGTTTTCGCAAGTCAGCCAAAACGGTAGGGAACGTAATTGGTAATTACCACCCTCATGGCGATTCATCTGTATATGATGCTATGGTTCGAATGAGTCAAGAATGGAAAGTTAGAAATGTATTAATCGAAATGCACGGAAACAATGGAAGTATTGATGGAGATCCCCCAGCAGCAATGCGTTATACAGAAGCTCGCCTTTCATCGATTGCTGCAGAACTTCTACGAGATATCGACAAACAAACGGTTGAGTTTGTGCCTAACTTCGATGATACAAGCAGCGAACCAACCGTGTTACCGGCTATGTTTCCTAATTTGCTAGTGAATGGATCAACGGGTATTTCAGCTGGTTATGCTACAGAACTTCCTCCTCATCATTTAGGTGAAGTAATCGACGCAACGATCATGCGAATTGATAAACCAACGTGTACAATTGAAGAGTTAATGACGGCTATTCAAGGTCCGGATTTTCCTACGGGAGGCATCATTCAAGGTGCAGACGGAATTAAGAAAGCCTACGAGACAGGTAAAGGAAAAATTATTATTCGCGGAAAAACGGAAGTGGAGTCCATTCGCGGGGGAAAACAACAGATTGTTATTACGGAAATCCCGTTTGAAGTAAACAAAGCTAACCTTGTTAAGAAAATGGATGAGCTTCGTTTAGATAAAAAAGTGGAAGGTATTGCCGAAGTTCGCGATGAAACAGATCGTACCGGTCTGCGCATTGTAGTAGAACTGAAAAAAGACGCAAATGCTCAAGGAGTACTTCACTTTCTTTACAAAAATACGGACCTGCAAGTGCCGTATAATTTTAACATGGTTGCTATCGCTAAAAAGCGACCAAAGCTTATGAGTTTGGCTAGTATTCTTGATGCTTATATTGATCATCAAAAAGAAGTGGTAACCAACCGTTCTAAATACGAACTGCAAAAAGCACGTGAACGTGAGCATATTGTAGCAGGGTTAATTAAAGCACTGTCGATTTTAGATGAAGTTATTGCTACTATTAGAGCTTCTAAAGATAAGCGCGATGCTAAAAATAATTTAATTGCCAAATATGAATTTACAGAACCTCAAGCAGAAGCGATTGTGTCGCTTCAATTATACCGTTTAACAAACACAGATATTACGGCTCTACAAGCAGAAGCTGAAGAGCTAGGTGCTAAAATTAGCGAGTTAGAAGACATCTTACATAGCGAGAAAAAACTTTTTAGTGTAATCAAAAAAGAATTACGCCGTGTGAAAAAGCAATATAGTACAGAACGCCGTTCAAAAATCGAAGCGGAAATCGAAGAAATTAAGATTAATTTAGAGGTAATGGTTCCATCTGAAGAAGTGATGGTGACAGTCACAAAAGACGGATACGTAAAACGAACAAGCCTTCGTTCTTACGCCGCTTCTAATGGGCAAGATTTCGGTATGAAAGATACGGACCGAATCTTAGCTAAGTATGAAATTAATACAACCGAAACGCTGCTTATTTTCACAAACAAAGGCAACTATTTGTATATGCCGGTGCACGAACTTCCTGATATCAGGTGGAAAGACATGGGGCAGCATATCATGAACATTGTTCCAATTGATAAAGAAGAGCAAATTGTAAGAGCGATACCGGTAAAAGAATTCAAAGAAAATCAGTACCTGCTTTTCTTTACGAAAAATGGTATGGTCAAAAAATCAGAATTACTTCAATATAAAGCACAGCGCTACTCTAAAGCTCTTGTTGCCGTTAATTTAAAAGGCAATGATGAAGTAGTCGATGTATATCAAACGGATGGTAAAAAACAAGTGTTTATTGCCACTCGCTCTGGCTATGGACTGCGTTTCCCGGAAGAAGAAATCAATATTGTAGGAACTCGCGCCTCTGGTGTGAAAGGAATTAACTTAAAAGACGATGACTATGTTGTAAGCGGCGTTATCTTTGATGAAGAAGAAGCTCTATCAACTGAATTGTTTATCGCTACGCAGCGAGGAGCTGTGAAAAAGACAAAAGTTACTGAGTTTGAAGAATCAGCACGAGCAAAACGAGGGCTAGTGATGGTCCGAGAACTAAAATCTAATCCGCATCAAATTGCAAAAGTAAAAATAATCTCTAAAGAACATTACATGATAGTGGAATCATCTAAAGGTCAAATCGAGCAGGTTGATCCCGGTTCAATGCGAGCTAGCGACCGATACAGCAACGGTTCATTCGTATTAGACCAAAGCGAAGCCGGCAATTTAGTTGATGTGTGGCTGGAAGAAAAATAACAAAAAAGTAGTAAAGCTTTAAAAGCTTTACTACTTTTTTTGCCAAATATTATTAAAATAAACTATGTTCTAAATAAACAATATAAAAATAAATTTCTACACTTTATCCCATATAAACATCATAGTGTTCCTACCCAAGCCTCCAAGCCTCTAAGAAACTTTTGAATGTTCAAATTGTCCTAGACATATATATAAACGAACATCTAGGAGGTGTCATATATGAGCTATTTTATTCACGTAACTCCTAAGACTAAACTTTTTGTTAGGGATATTGGAAAAGGAGAACCCGTTCTTTTCCTTCATGGGTGGCCTGTTAACGCTAAAATGTATGAATACCAATTTACAACGTTGCCGGCCTGCGGTATTCGATGTATCGCTCCTGATCTTCGCGGATTTGGAAAATCAGATGCGCCTTTCACTGGCTATTCTTACAATCAATTAGCAGATGATATTCGCATGTTAGTAGAAAGACTGGGGCTTAAAAATTATACGCTAGTAGGCTTTTCTATGGGGGGAGCCATTGCCATTCGATATATGAGCAGACATTTAGGATATGGCGTAAAAAAGTTAATTTTATTGGGGGCAGCGGCTCCAAGTTTTATTCAAAAAGCGGATTTTCCATATGGACTTCCTGCTGAGGAAGTAAATACAATTATCCATAATGCGTATAGAGACCGTCCTAACATGCTTGAAGACTTTGGGAAAAAGTTTTTTAATCAGCCTATCAGCTCAGCTTTTAGAGGATGGTTTCAAGATTTAGGGTTAGAAGCATCTGGCCATGGGACAATTAAAACTGCGGTGTCCTTACGAGATGAAGACTTACGGGAAGATTTGAGTCAAATTTTCGCGGAGACATATATACTACACGGAAAAAAAGATCAAATTTGTCCATTTGATCTTGCAAAAGTAATGAATCGCCATATTTCATTTTCTTCACTTATTCCATTTGAAAATAGTGGCCACGGCCTTTTTTATGATGAACGTGAGAAAGTAAATGACACTCTTATTAAACTTATTGCTAAAAGCTCAGTCTATTAAGTAAGGATACCCATTTAAAACCAAATTGTCACCCAAATAGAAAAAGCAAAAAGCCGGTACCTAACGTAATGAAGCGAAGAAGCTTAGACGTGATAAATTTTCTTATAATATGATCTTCAAAAAAGTAAAGAAGCTATGATAAAAGACAGATAGCCACGTTTGACTTTGAAGGCTTTCGCTTAAGCTTATCCCAAATACGTCAAACTAAAACACAATATTTAAAGGGTTCATAAGAGCAATGAAGAAACTTGTAAAAAACGACTTGCCTCTTTTAGCAGAAGATTTATTTACACCTACTGGAAAGGAGCGAGAGACAGCTTGTTTCATGCTTTGAATGCCAACAAATGCGAGCATAACAAAACCAGTTGCATACAAGGCAACAGTAACAGTCTGCATCTGAACAAAAGGCGTTAATCCTATTAAAATGAGGCGCATAAATAAGATATCAGCCGTCATGCCTCCTAAACCAACTAGCCAAGAAGCCCAAAATCCTTTTGTCAGACCTCTTTTAATCTTCTCTATATTAATGGAACCTACCGGTGCTGCGAGACTAATAACGAGAATTATTTGTTTTATAGCAATCAAAAACCACTCCACAAGCACAGCCTCCTTTCTAACTTGTTCAATAGTAACTTATATATCGATTAGAATTTTATCATTTAGAAGCAACATTTAGTCAAAAATGCTCATAAACTTTCTTTTCTTTAATACACATGTAACGTTGAGTTCCGTAAGGAGGGTTTTAATGGCATCAAAAATGCTTTTTCGAGCCGATGAGGTTTTAGAGTCAACGCATGTCCCATTTTGGGTAAAAGATGCTTTTCAATATTTCAAAAGCAATATATTATCAGAAGAAAATCTATTTCCTTGTATATTAGGGGTAGAAGGATTTAAAAGAGATTTACTGCGCTTTTCATTTATGACGACTCCTTATAACTATCAAGATATTAGGCATACAGCAGCGGCCCTTAGAGAATACATAGATACGTTTAAGACCATAGGTCGATATACATCCTTTGTGTTATTCTTTAAGCCTGAACATAAAGAACGTTCAATGGAAGAGTATGAAACGATGTTTTGGGATACGCTGACGTTTCTTCATCAAATTGACCAAAAGGAATGGCCACAAGATATTCCAAAAGACCCAAAAGATGCATTGTGGGAATTTTGCTTTCACGGAGAACCTATTTTTGTCGTCTGTAGTACACCTGCTCATTCTTTACGTAAAAGCCGTAAAAGCAGAGGGTTTATGATTACCTTTCAGCCTCGGTGGGTGTTTGAAGGTATGACAGGGAGCTCAAAAGTGGGGCAGCATATACAAAGGGCTGTCCGCGTTCGGTTAGAAACATATGATGACGTCTCAGCTCACCCTGAGTTAAGATGGTATGGGCAGCAAGAAAACCGAGAGTGGAAGCAATATTTTTTACATGATGATAATAACCATACTACCGTACAGTGTCCGTTTAAATTAAAAAGGAGTGAGCAACATGGACGTAAAAAAAGCCTCTATTAAAAAGGAGTTGGCGGAAAGTTTGAAGAAGTAATTAAGGAGCTGCTTCCGACGTATACAGGATACGTTGAAGTCCAGCACGATATTGCTTTTCAAACACACCCGACTCATACGCATCCAACTGATGAAATTCTTCATATACTTGAAGGGTCTATTTACTTTACAATTGAACGTGCTACGGTTCTATGTCAGGCAGGAGATCGGATACATTTATCGAAACAAACCGTTCATTCTTCAAAAGCCGGCCCTGATGGATGCACATATGTTATTTCTATTTTAAAATAAAGATGAAAGAAGATGATGCTTATGCTACGTGCCCGGCCAGTGTTGCTACTTATCGATGTACAAGAAGGCTTTTATTCACCTGAGTGGGGGAAAAGAAACAATCTAGATGCAGAAAAACATATGTTGACGCTACTGCAAGCGTGGAGGCGCCAAGACTATCCTGTCATTCACGTTCAGCATGCATCAGAAAATCCAGATTCTCCTTTACACCCAAGTTCGAAGGGGTTTCAGTTCAAAGAAGGATTTGGTCCACAAGAAGATGAATACTTAATTCGCAAACATGTGAACAGCTGTTTCATTGGCACAGAGCTAGATAGCTATTTAAAAGCAAATGGCTATGATACGCTCATTTTAATAGGACTAACAACTAATCACTGCGTCTCTACGACTGCCCGCATGGCTGGGAATCTAGGATATAGGACGTATGTTGTGAACGATGCAACGGCTTGCTTTGACTGTATTTCCTACGATGGAAAAACAAAGCTTCTTGCAGAAGATGTACATACATTCGCGTTGTCTTCTTTGCACGGAGAATTTGCAACAGTCGTTTCTACAAAAGAGACTCTCCAAGTCCTTCAAACTTTTCAATATGCTCAAAACAATGGCTGATGTGCATGCGCACATCGGTTTTTTATGTAGATTATGTTTCTTAAAAGAAGTAAAATAAAGATAATTCTATACTATAAGGAGCTTGTACATATGATTATTCGTTATGCTAAAGAAGAAGATTTACCTATGCTTGTTGAAATTTATAATCAGTCCGTTCAAACGAGTACTGCTACTTTTGACTTAACGCCTGTAACAGTAGAACAAAGAAGAGGCTGGTTTAATAACCATACTAGCAATGAACTGTTTCCACTTATTGTTGCGGAAATAGATGGGGTAGTAGCAGGCTATGCTTCGCTTTCATCGTATCGAGATAAAGAAGCGTACATTCAAACAGTAGAGCTATCGATTTATATTGATAAAAATCAACAAGGGCATGGCATTGGAAAACAGCTTATGAAACGCATTTTGGAATTGGCCAAAGAACTCAACCATCATGTTGTCATTTCAGGGATTACAAAAGGAAATGATATCAGCATCAAAATGCATGAGCAATTTAATTTTACGTTTTGCGGAGAATTTAAAGAAGTAGGCTGGAAATTTGATCAGTGGCAAGATGTTCTTTTTTATCAGCTGATTTTATAAGATGTATGATACCTTTACACATTGCAACGTTTTAGTTTCATGTGTAAAGGTTATTAAAATAATAAGTCACTTTATTATTTTAATAAGAAAGGTGCTAGTTATCATGAATACACATTTTCAATATCAACAACTAAAAGCTGTTCCGAAAAGATGGTCTAAAAAAGAACTTCACATTCAACTGAATAGAATCAAACACAATTCTGAACTATCTATACTATAACAGCTGATCCACTTTTTCACCTGTTAGAACGTACCCATTCAGGCCTTCACACCAAACAAGAAATTATACACTACATCCAAACCATTCCTAATCATCAACTTCTATCTTTTGTAACCCATTTAAGAAGGTTAATTCATCGTATTTACTATATAGAAGCTGCTGATTACCATAATCGCCTCCTCAAAGGTTATATGCTAGTTATGAAAAACCAACCCGCCTATATATCTCTTCATTTTACTGATTAACTCACATAAAAAAAGCTCTCTATTCTTTTGAATAGAGAGCTTTTTTTATTCGTATTTTTTCACTGTTACTTGACATTCTTTTAACGGGATAAGTTTCGACTTTTTCGTCCATTTATATCCTAACCAAACAATTAAGAATAAAGGAAGTCCAATATAAGAAACAAGCACACCGTACCAGTCAATCGAGTCGCCCATAAACGCCGAATAGTTTTGGCCTAAAATAACAATGGCACATAAAATAAAGGCGAAGATAGGACCAAACGGGAAAAGTTTCGCATGGTATGGAAGTTCACTCAAATCATGACCTTGAGCAACAAATGCTCTTCTAAAACGATAGTGGCTGATTGCAATTCCTAACCAAGCAATAAAACCAGACATACCAGAAGCGTTTAGTAACCATGTGTATACTGCTCCGTCACCAAAGAATGAAGCAGCAAATGCAAGTGTACCGACAAGTGCCGTTACGATTAAAGCATTAACCGGAACGCCTCGTTTATTAACTTTCGCTAAGAACCTTGGTGCTTTTCCATCCTTGGCTAAGTTCCACAGCATACGCGTAGAAGCATACATACCTGAGTTACCAGCAGATAAAACAGCTGTTAAAATAACGGCATTAATAGCTGATGCTGCAAACGCCAGACCCGCTCGTTCGAATATTAGAGTAAACGGACTTACTCGTACATCATCACTTGCTAATGAATCAGCTGTGTAGGGAATAAGCATTCCAATAACAAAAATAGCTAAAATATAAAATAACAAGATGCGCCAGAAGACTTGTTTAACTGCGCGAGGAACCGTTTTTTCGGGATCTTCACTTTCTCCAGCTGCGACTCCAAGCAATTCTGTTCCTTGGAATGAAAAACCAGCGGCCATGAAAATACCTAGTACAGTAAAGAATCCACCGTGAATCGGTCCATCACCAAGCGTGAAGTTTTTAAAACCTGGTGCTTCATTGTTAAAGATACCAAAAATCATCATAATACCAATAACTAAAAAGATGATAACCGTTACTACTTTAATTAAAGAAAACCAAAATTCTGATTCGCCAAATCCTTTTACAGAAAGGTAATTAAGCCCAAACATAATTAATAAAAAGAGGGCACTCCATAAAATAGAAGAAGAGTTCGGGAACCAAAATTTCATAATAAGGGCTCCAGCGGACAATTCAGCTGCAATCGTAATAGCCCAGTTATACCAGTAGTTCCAGCCGAGAGCGAAACCAAAGGATGGATCTACAAAACGAGACGCATACGTACTAAATGAACCAGCTTCAGGCATATAAGCTGCGAGCTCTGCAAGGCTAGTCATCAAAAAGTAAACCATTACGCCAATAATAGCGTAGGCTAAAAGTGCTCCCCCAGGTCCTGCTGTATGAATTGCTCCACCACTTGCTAAGAATAAGCCGGTTCCAATGGCTCCTCCTAATGAAATCATCGTTAAGTGGCGAGATTTCAACCCACGTTTTAATTCTTGCTGTTCTTGCATAGATAAATACTCCTTTCGAATGGACGGAAAGAGACGGGATAACATAAAAAAAGCCCGCAGTATATGTGCGCGCTTTTTAACCTGAAAACCGCGTCAACCTTCCGTGAAGATAGCTCTTCACATCACTCGCATGATGTGACAGTTCTGTTCCTGTTCGGAGACAGCCCCAGCTTAAATCAACCGAGAAGTGATCTAAACTTCGGCAATTTTTCCTTTCAAGCAACATCCTCAATGTTCTCTGCATTTCCGTTACTTTACTATTAAAAACTGCGACCTCTACCTCATCGATTAGGATGAGGGTTTTTTATATTCAATTGACATAAAAGAAGTATATCAAATACTAAAACGGTTGTCATTATAAAAAATAGATTCAGAAAATAGAAACATCTTTGAAATCTCTCGAATCTATTTTGTAACGTATGGTATAATAAATGTTGTCTTAATAATACATAAATATCCGAACGTACCACAGGGGGAGCCGCCGTGCTGAGAGTGAACAAATTGTTCAGACCCTTAGAACCTGTTAGTTAACGCTAGCGTAGGAATGTGGGAATAGTAGCATATATTTGCTTACTCCTGTGTAAACCGTTTGATATGAATGATTCAAAAACAGGAGTGAGAAACGTGAATAAAGCATTACCTTTACAAGCTAAAATTGAAATAGCTATTTTTGCAGCATTAGCACTTCTTCTTGATCTTTTGCCTTCAATTAAGATTGCAACAGCTGTTAGTATTTCGTTCTCCATGGTTCCTATTTTTATTATGTGCTTTCGCTGGGGAGTAAAAGGCGGGGCTCTATCTGGTCTATTATGGGGACTTTTGCAGTTGGCAACAGGAACGGCTTACATTTTAACAGCGCTGCAAACATTTATTGAATATATTGTTGCTTTTGCTTTTATAGGTTTTGGAGGTGTTTTTTCACAATCTATTAAAACAAATTTAGCTAACAATAACAGATCAAAAGCTTTTGTTTTAATTGTTTTATCCCTTATTATCGGTAGCTTCGCGCGTTACTTCTGGCACTTTATTGCTGGTATTATTTTCTGGGGATCATATGCGCCAAAGGGAATGTCCGCTCTATGGTATTCTTTTTCAATGAACGGTATTTCAATGGTAGGATCATTAATAGCCTGCCTAATCATTCTTTCACTGTTAATTCCCTCCGCATCAAGAATGATTGTAACTAAATCGCACTCCTAACAAAAAAGACTAAATCTTGGTAGATTTAGTCTTTTTTTGTCATTTGTCATCTTTGTTTACACAAAAGTGTGTCAGATTTGATCACATAGTTAGTGAAATATTCAAAAAATTGTTTTATGATAGTCACCATATTCAAACGAGATAAGGAATTGATAGCATGCTACAGAAATGGATAACGAGCATAGGTTTAGATATTGGAACAAGCACAACAAAACTGATTGTAAGCAAACTGTTAATAGCAAATCAACAAAATCAGTTTATGCTGCCAGGCTGTCAAATTATTGATCGTCACGTAACGTATGCAAGTTCTATCTATACCACACCTATGCTAAACGATGTTGAAATTGATGTTCAACGATTAACGGTACTACTAGAAAAAGAGTATAAGAAAGCAGGAATCTCCTTGGAACAAGTAGAGGCGGGTGCTGTCATCATCACAGGAGAAACTGCTCGGAAGCAAAATGCAGAAAGTATTGTTCACTATCTAGCCGAACATGCTGGAGACTTTGTTGTCGCAACAGCTGGTGCTGACTTAGAAGGGATATTAGCAGCAAAAGGGTCGGGAGCAATCGAACGTTCTGCTGAAACGAATCAAGTAATTGCCAATATTGATGTAGGAGGAGGCACTGCTAACATCGCTTTATGTCAGAACGGAAAAGTGATAGAAACGTTTACACTGCATGTGGGTGGAAGGTTAATTCGTCTGAATTCAGAAGGTTTTGTAACCTACGTTTCGCCTTATTTAACTGAATTTTTAAAAAATAATCACTTAAGGCTACGAGAAGGCGAAAAAACTACATTTGAACAGCTTTCATCTATCTGTCAATTACTCGCTGAAGAAACCCTGATTTATGTAAGAGCGCTTAAAGAAACCTCTTCGCTGCTCATTACCCCTCATACAAGATCTTCTATCCAACCAGAAACAATCATGATTTCAGGAGGAGTAGGGGCAATGATGAAGAAACAAAAGCCAAAAACAGTGACGGAAGTTTCCATACACGGAGACATCGGTCCGCTGCTAGCGCATCACTTTCAATCCATACACGTATCTCAAGCTGCTGAAACAACGCGCGCTACTGTCATTGGTGCGGGCATGCAAAATACAGAAGTTAGCGGATCAACCGTATACATTAGATCTAAACGGCTACCGCTGAAAAATATTCCGATTATAGAGGTACCCGTACAGCAAGAGGAAGAATGGAATCCACAGCTGTTTCAAAAAAGAGCTCGAACGGCATGTATGCATGCTTCAACTATTTTTAGCGCAGAAGATCCTCCCGCAGCTATTGCTTTGTCTCATTTTCCTTACTGCAGCTATAAGATGCTTCAAGAATTAGCCAAAACAATAAGCGCTGAATTTATTACTTGTTTTAAAGGAGCTAAGTGCCTCGTTGTTCTATGTGAGCAAGATATTGCAAAAGCTTTAGGACAAGCACTAGCTAAACAGAAGAAAGAATTAGAAATTATTTGTTTAGATCAAATTGATTTTACACACGGAGATTATATCGACCTCGGGTTACCAGTAGCGGGAGAAGCGATCTCTGTTTCTGTTAAAACACTCGCTTTTTCATCGTAATCAACTACATATACAAGGAGGAAACGATGTTTAAAACTACACGATTATTAGGGGAAACATTTTCGTTTTATAGCTTAAAAGAAATCATGGCCAAAGCAAACGAAGAACGTTCTGGAGATCAGCTAGCAGGAATTAGTGCTGAGTCCATGAAGGAACGAATGGCAGCCAAACAAGTCTTAGCGAATATTACGCTCGCTGATATTCGAAATTACCCGCTGCTCAGCGCAGATGAAGACAACATCTCGGCCTTAATCGAAAGTCAGATTGATTCATCGGTTTACGATATTATTAAAAATTGGACAGTAGGGGATTTGAGAGAATACATTTTATCTGATCAGCATAGCGGAGAAGATCTTCTTGCACTTAGCAAAGGATTAAGCAGCGAAATGATTGCAGCGGCTACTAAAATTATGTCCAATTTAGACTTAATTCAAGGATCTGCCAAAATAGAAGTGCAAACGACTTGTCAAACGACTATCGGCCAAAAAGGAGTATTGGCTTCAAGAGCCCAGCCTAATCACCCTTCAGATAACTTAAAAGGAATGAGAGCATCCTTATACGAAGCGTTAAGCTATGGAATTGGGGATGCGGTTATCGGAATTAACCCTGTTATTGACACAACGGATAATATCTACGCGCTTTTAAATGAAACAAAAGATATGATCAATGAATGGTCAATCCCTACTCAAAACTGTGTATTATCACATGTAACGAGTCAAATGAGAGCAATCGAAAAAGGGGCATCCGCTGACTTAATTTTTCAAAGCTTAGCAGGCACAGAAGCCGGTAATGACTCATTTGGAATTTCACTATCTATGCTCAATGAAGCTACAGCGTTAATTCATGAAAAAGGTACCGCAAAAGGTCCAAACCGCTGGTATTTTGAAACCGGACAAGGTTCTGAACTGTCAGCAGAAGCTCACTATAATATTGATCAAGTGACGCTCGAAGCTAGATGCTACGGGTTAGCTCGTCACTACAAGCCTTTCTTAGTTAACACGGTTGTCGGATTTATCGGACCTGAATATTTATACAATAGCAAACAAGTCCTACGAGCTGGGTTAGAAGATCATTTTATGGGCAAAATGCACGGTCTGCCTATGGGAGTAGATGTATGTTACACCAACCACATGGATGCTGATCAAAATGACATGGATAATTTAAGTATGCTTTTAGGAACAGCTGGAGTGAACTTTGTAATAGGAGTGCCTATGGCTGATGACTGCATGCTAAACTACCAGTCTCTTAGTTATCATGATATCGCAACGGTACGTCAAGTGCTTGGCCGCACTCCAACTCCTTTATTTCAAAAGTGGCTTGATGATCAGCGCATTACGGAAAACGGATGTTTTACATCAAGAGCTGGAGATCCAACTATTTTTATGAATTTGATTTAAGGAAGGTGCTTACTATGATACCAAAGTCAAATCACGACCCGCTTGAAACACTCAAACAATTTACCCCTGCCCGCATTGGTGTTGGTCGTACGGGAACGAGGCCGCTAACAAAAGATGTGTTATCTTTTCGTACAGATCATGCTGCAGCCGTAGACTCTGTATACGGAGCAGTGTCACAAGATATTTTATCTGAGTTTAACCTTTTCTCTGTGAATACATGCGTTGAGTCAAAAGAACATTATTTAAAACGGCCGGATCAAGGAAGATTATTAGCAGGTAGCGCTAAGAAAGAAATTTTTAAAAACTGCGTACAGCAGCCTGATGTACAAGTAGTGGTATCAGATGGACTGAGCGCCAAGGCAATCGAAGAAAACCTAAGCGACGTATATCCTGCTTTAATTGACTCTCTGCAGTCATATGGACTTCGTATTGGAACTTCATTTTTTATAAAGGGAGGGCGAGTTGCATGTATGGATGAAATTGGCGAGATCCTAAAGCCAAAAGCACTTGTGTTATTGATTGGAGAGCGACCTGGACTGGTCAGTGCCGAATCAATGAGTGCTTACATGTGCTATGAACCTAATAAAGGCAAAAAAGAGTCTGATCGTATGGTCATTTCTAATATTCATAGAAGAGGTACACCTCCTATTGAGGCAGCCGCACATATCGGTACCATGATGGACAAAATGATCAAGCAGCAAACAAGCGGTGTACATCTTATTGTCTAAACATCAAAAGGAGGAGAAGATATGGCGTTACAAAAACAATTAAAACCTATTCATTTATGGGCTATTTCAGTCGGCATGGTTATTTCAGGACAATACTTTGGGTGGAATTACGGGTTTGAACAAGGCGGGATTATTGGGCTGGCAATCGCAACCTTGATTGTGACCGTGTTTTATACGACGTTTATGTTCAGTTATGCAGAGCTTTCAACATCTATCCCGCAAGCCGGCGGACCTTCAGCTTATGCAAGAAGAGCACTTGGACCTTTTGGCGGATATATCGCAGGAATCGCATGTCTGCTTGAATTTATTTTTGCTCCTCCTGCTATTGCGGTATCAACAGGAGCATACCTACACTTTCTTATTCCAGCCGTTAACCCTGTATATGCAACGGTAGGCGCCTTTATTTTCTTTATTTTATTAAATTTAATCGGGGTGAAAGAAGTAGCAGTGATTGAGCTTACAGCTACCATTGTTGCACTAATTGGTTTATCTATTTTTTATGTAGCTGGTTTGCCTCATGTACAAACATCGAATATTTTTAATGATCATTCATTCATTAGTGGTCCAACAGGAGTATTGGCAGCTATTCCATTCGCTGTTTGGTTTTATCTAGCAATAGAAGGCGGGGCAATGGCAGCGGAAGAAGTAGAAAACCCTAAGGAAAATATCCCTAAAGGGTTTATTGGAGCCATTATTACTCTCGCAACCGCAACGTTATTTACGCTATTTGTAACAGCAGGACTTGGCGGGGGAAGCGGAAAGCTAGCCGATTATCCACTTCCGCAAGCACTGTCTTCTGTATATGGAAACGGCATTTCAACGGTTGTTGCCATTATTGGATTATTCGGATTGATTGCTAGTTTAAATGGAATCATCATGGGTTTTTCAAGACAAACCTACGCACTTGCACGAGACGGTTACTTTCCTAAATTTCTTGCTAAAACGAATAAAAAAGGAGTTCCTGTCGGCGGTTTGTTGATTCCGGGAGCAATCGGTGTGATTTGTGCAGGATCTGCAACGTTTGCGAATGCACTTATTATCTTATCCGTATTCGGAGCAATGATGATGTACTGTATCAGTTTAGTTTCTCTCTTTATTTTACGCAAGAAAGAACCTAACCTGTCTCGTCCTTTTAAAGTGAATTACCCGGCAGTGCCAAGCATTGCCTTAGCATTAGGGATTCTATGCTTATACAGCATCATAAAATACAGTGTTCTTACAACAAATTTAATGCTGTTTGGTGTTTCTCTACCTTTAATTTATGTGATTCTTGCAATTTTCCTTCTTTCAATTATTTACTATGTCTTTTATGGTTCTAGACAGCTTAAAAAAGAGGCAGCTAATTCATATCAGGAAGCATCTATTAAATAAGAAAAAAAAACGGCGCGCTGTAAAGGCAAGCCGTTTTTCTTGTGAAATTAAAGGGTTGAGCGTTTTTTTGTAGAATGATATACTAGGTCTGTTTGTTGGAAGAATATACATACATTTATATTAGATAAAGAAGGGGCAATTATGATGAACAAACGTAATACAATCATTATCACGGTTGTTTCATCTATTCTGTTATCAGCTTGTCAGCAAGAAGAAACATTAAAAGAGGGAAATACAATGATAGTAGAAAAAGATGCAAAAAAAGTACTAAATGAACCAAAAACACAGGTAGAAAGTATTCAATCAATTGATTTGAATAAAGAAGCAATGAGCGGGAAATTTATTACAGCTTGGATGACCGATTATTTTTCAGCATTCGAAAAAGCAGTTGATCAAAACTCTTTTGATGATATAAAGGCTTTTTTGAAAGTGGACAGTTCTTTTTATAAAGAGCAGAACCTTCTTGTTGAAAATTTTACACGACAAGGCATCGAGCAGAAGAAGCAAACGTTTCATATTGTTAATTGGTATGAAGAACCTAACCATGTGTTCAAAATACAAACCCATGAGGAAAGCGTATTGAAGCAGCCAGGTAAAGATTCTTATACTAAAGCTTGTGACCGTCTTTATACTGCCGTTTATCAAAACGATACGTTAAAGTTATCGAGTGTAGAACCATTTGATTTTTCATCTAAACCAAATGCAAGCACTGAAACTCCCACTACACAAACAACAGATTTACACGACTACGATGGAAAATGGACCACTGGCAATGATAACGGATCTCCTATTATTCAATTTCTTGCTACATCCAACTCGGAAGCAACAATTAAAATAAATTCGTACCAGCCACCTAGCAAAATCCGCGTATCAACCGTTGAACAAAAAAATATTCGCTTTAAAAATAACCAAGCCGCTATTAACTATGAAAATGATGGACAAGGAAATAAAGGGACAATTGTCATTACGCTCAAAGAAAACTCCATTTCATTACTTGCTAAAACAGATCAAAATAAAAAGGCAAAGTGGGGAATTCCAAGCGGTGATTATGTGCTCGATACGTTTGAGAATTAAAGATCATTTAAAAGACATACTAAATTCGGCATGGAGGAGGACACCTTATGCATAAAAAATGGACGATCTCGTTCGTTCTACTGCTACTAATGGTTTTGACAGCCTGTGAAGAAAAAGAAACAGTTAAGTTATCCAAACCAACTGAACCTTCCTCAGATGAAGTGATCCCAAAAGATCAAGCTAAGTCATCTCTTCAGCCAGAACCTGTATCAGAAAAAAAAGCAGAAAAAACTGCGGTTGAGACGATGAATAAAATTTCAAGTACCTATAAAGAATTAGGGGAAGAGTATGAATGGGAAAATGAATCTAACCCTGCTGATTATGAAACGCTAAAAAAAGCGCTAACGCCATACGCGACATCGTCTTTAATTGCAACAAAGTTAAAAAGTATCTCTACTAACTATTACTGTAAAGAATGCAATATGAGCTTTTTCCCTGATGTAAATCACGTTATTCGATTTGAACTTATTAACAATCATGCTGGGCAATTTTCCGTGTCGGCCATTGAGCCAATTAGTAAGGAAGGAAGCGGCGGACTAACCATTTACATGAATTTTAAATACGTAAATAAGCACTGGAAATTAAATGAATGGGATGAAGTCACCTATCATCAAAAATATCTCAATATTACGGCCGATGAATATATCGAATACGTAAAGTCAATTAATCCTTCTAGCGATATTTCATACCAAGGCGAAACCACCCGTACAAATGAAAAAGGGGAAAAAGAAGAAATTTTGGTTTTCAAAGAGAACAATACAAAGTATGCCATCAGCAAAATCAGTTCTCAGCGCATCGACGATTTTAAAGAAAATGAAAAAGAAAAAGAAGAGAAGGAAGAAAAAGATTTTAATTTAAAAAACATCCAAAAAGTTGATCAAGAAACCGCAGATATTTTTATTGAACATTATTTGAAGAGTTTAACAAAGTCTATTAACATGAATAAATTTGAACACGTACAGCCTTATATCGAGCGAGACAGCGTCTTATGGAATGATCAAAAGCAGCTTGTGAAAATGCTGTATGAAAGAGACATTCGAGAAGAACTCGTTGATTATTCGGTATTAGACGTTGAACCTGTGAGTGAAGAAGAAGCTGAAGTGGTCTACACAATTCGAACAAAAGAAGTTATTTCAATTACAACGAACGGTCAAAGTCAAGAAAAAGAATATTATCGAACGTATACCGTTTCCTACAATAATAAACAGCTGCACCTGACTAAAATTGAATCGCTTTAAAAAACATCACGCAGAGCGTGATGTTTTTTATTTACAGATAGCACAAAAGAGGTTCGCAGGCTATTAAGATAATTCCTTCCGATCATCAGCTTTAGGTAATTTTTCTATCCATCCTTTTTTGATCATTATTCGTCCAAAAGAAGAGATGGTTTTTAAATCCCTTAAAATAGAAGCATCGCAATGTCCGGCTACATCTATTCTCATACTAGTTATCATAGCCGCAGCATAATAGGTAGTAGCTAAATGAAACAAAAATCCTGCATGAAACACCATTAGTTTATCGGAAAAAGGAGCTACGTCTGAATTTGTAATTTCAGCATCCAACAAGCGCGGAGACTGCAGACTTTCTTCTTGAAGCAATGAAGAAAAAACGTTTATATTTTTACTGGCTGTGTGCAGACATTCATCCATAAAGCTATGGATATCTTTATCTTTGGTTACCTGTTTAAAGCCATTCACAAGCGCTTTAGCTGCAATACTCTTTTTTAAATTAAAATAAATATTTCCAGCTTCCATTGAGTTCAACTGTCTTTTATCTCCGAATAGGTCCATAATATATCCCCATTCTGTAATCGATTGACCTCTTTCCGTTTTAGAAAAATAGGGAGATCGCTGATAAATGCCTTTCGATATAAGAATTTCAATAGATTTATTATAAAGATCCATTGCATCAATATTGCATTGGTAATAATGGTCGCGTATATCTTTTCTTGCTGAAACACTAAAAGATATACTATATCCAGCTAACCCATGCATGGTCATTTCGTGTATATATACTAACCAAAAGGTGTCCGTAAACAAAGGAGGAGCATCTAGGTTTACATCTTTATTAGTAAAACCAATAGGCAAATCTAATTTTTCAGCTTTGAAGATATCTCTAAGTACATGTAAATGCTTTTCAGCTAATTCTAAAGTGAATTCAAAAAGAGAATAAACCTCGGGATCTTTAACCTTTACTAACACATATTTGCTAATACAAACGGACATGGTGTCCTGAATGTATTGTGTCCATAAACTTGTAATTTCTGAAGACGTCAATCTAATTTTCTGATTATCCAAAATCGGAACCTCCAATTATCACCTAAACTTTTAATAGTATCTCCAAAATATTACTCTTTAACACAGAACAAAATCCTTTACTTAACTAACGCAAGATAACTCTTCCTTATCAAGCGTTTATATGATAAAGTAAAGAAATAAGCGAAAAATAGCATTCATTTTACATATAATGGATACAAATAATAAAACGTTTTAAAAAAACGGCTGTTCAAATTGAGTTTATAGAGGTTTTTCAAAACTTTTGATGGTATTTATCACGAATGAAGAAAAGTTCATTAAATTTAATTCTGATTCATTTAAAGACCATGTCTTCCTTTTTGATCATAAGGAGGGATAAAATGGAAGAATTTGAAGTATCACCTGCGAAAAATTCATTTCGCCAGCTAAAAGAACAGTGGGAAGAAGCAGAGCTGTTGGATGAAGATAACAACTTGAATTTAAAGCACGTTTCAGATGAAGAATTTATTCAGCTCTTTTTTTCAATACGCATTATCAAAAAATCACTTTCTCCTCATACGATAAGATCTTACAACCAAGATATGAAAACTATCTTGTCTTTTTTCTATAAACGAGAGATCACATTAAAATCGATTGGGTTTATGGAAGTCAAATTATTTAATGGCGAAATGATTAATCAATATGCAAACCGCACCGCTGCAAGAAAACTAGAATTTTTTAGAAGAATGCTAGATTTTGGACATGCTACACATTTTTATCCTTCACTGTATACCACGTGGATTGAAAAACCTTCTATTGCAAAAGGGCATTACAGTGATAAGGAAAAACAAAATCGTACCGAATATCGAGAGCTAACTGACCGCGAAGCGCAAGTGATTGTAAATGCGTTAGAATCAGTCGTGCGCATTCGTGAGCACGAAAAAGAATTTAAAGCACGGAATCGCTTAATGGGAATGCTTTTGTATATGAGTGGGATGCGTTCAAGTGAACTGCTGGGCTTAAATTGGGGAAGCTTCCGCAAAGATCGCCGCGGAAATCTTGTTGTAGATGTGATTGGTAAAGGGAAAAAAGAACGAACTATTCCCGTTTTTGATGATGTAAAAGAAACGCTTTTCATTTACCGGCAAGCTTTAAATGAAAGTACTGAACTAAGTCCTTTTAATACTGAACCACTTTTTTACTCCATTAAAGAGTACTATCGTACGGGCGAAAAGAAGCGATTGTCCTATACAACGTTGTATCGAACAATTAAGTCAGCTGTTTATAAAGTAAAAGGAAATGCGTCAATATCTCCTCACTGGTTTCGTCATACCTTCATTACAAACAGCTTAGCCAATGATGTTCCGCTTGCGGTTGTAAAGCAAGTGGTAGGGCATTCTTCCATTGCTACAACAAACGTTTATCTTGAAAAACTTCAGGAGGATACCGTATACGATGCTTTTCGAAAATCAGGCTATCGCTAATTACTTATAACATTTTTATGTAAACTAAAAAAACATATATTTTACTACTTATACGTATGAAATAAGTTGTATAAATGAATAAGTTACTTTCCTTACAATATAATGGTAGAAAGTCAATAAAGGAGGGAGCTATCTATGACGGCTAAACATCCGCTTCACTACCATTTTGGAGAAGTAACGGAGCTTTTTCATTACATATATGAAGTTTGTGAAACAGCAGGTATTTATATTGACTGGAGCGGAACAGCTCAAACCGTTCAGCTATACCGAAGCAAAGAGTCTTTTTTATCGGGAGAACGCTATATTGGAGCGATTCAGTATGAAGGAAGCAATCAATTTCAAAAAAGATGGCCTTCTACTGTCAGTTTGAGATTTCGACGTGCGAACTTATCGTTTATTTTAAAATATTGTTTAGAACAAATTGAAGACTATCGCAAAGACACGAACAAAGAACCCTTTATTAATCCAAATGCAGAATCCATCGCTTTTAAATTTACCTCTTTAACAGATGAAGCAAAACAAGTGATTTCAAAAATTAAAGAAGTATTGTGCATTGCTAACTACGTGTAAAACCCCACAGAATAATATGATCTGTGGGGTTTTGGGTATTTAGCATAGGTCTTCTGCGTCTTGAAGTAATTGTTCGGCGCGGTATTCAAGTTTTCGTAAAATGTCAGTATAAATACTTACTTGTTGCTCGTTTAATTCGGATGTTAATTCGAAAAACAATTGTTCTACAGCAGGTGTCACTTCTATTTTTAAACGCAGGCCTTCTTCTGTTATTTGAATAAAAAACGAGCGGCGATCTTCTGGATTTCTGATACGTTGAATCCAATTTTGTTTTTCTAGTAAATCTAAAATTTTAGTCATCGTCGCTTGATCTTTATCTGCTCGCTCAGCTAATTGTTTCTGCGTACTATATTCAGCTTCTGATACGCGTTTTAAAACGGTCCACTGTTCTGGCGTAATTCCAAAAGGGCGCAAGCGTGCAGCAACTACTCTGCTTAAGCGCTTACTTGTCCGAACTGTGGGAATGCCGAATATTTCTTCTAACGATTCCATATAAAACCTCCTGCATACATACATGCTGTGATTATATCAGCTGTTGTTATTTCTGTAAATTTGTTTGTAAAAGCGACGCCTTTATAAAAATAAATTTACAGAATAAAATGCAAATATACTAGACTTATTGTGTGTATCCTTGTAATCTAGTGTAAGAATAGTTAAACTTTTTCAAAAACAGTAGGGGGTACACACATCCATGATTAAAGCGGTATTTTTCGACTTAGATGACACGCTACTTTGGGATCAAAAAAGCGTAAAAGAAGCATTTGTTGCAACATGTACATATGCAAGTGAGAAATATAATGTAAAGCCTGAAGAACTAGAAGAAGAAGTGCGTAGAGAAGCAAGAGAATTATATGCGTCGTATGAAACATATGAATTCACGCAAATGATTGGCATTAATCCATTTGAAGGATTATGGGGAAATTTTTTAGACGATCATGATGACTTCCGCAAAATGAAAGATATTGTTCCTACGTATCGCAAAGAAGCATGGACTCGAGGCCTTCGTGCACTAGGAATTCACGATGATGCTTTTGGAGCGGAACTAGCCGAGCGTTTTCCGTTAGAGCGCCGTAAAACACCTTTTGTATATGAAGAAACGTTTGAGGTGCTTGATCAATTAAAAGGGAAGTACAAGCTGTTATTGTTAACAAACGGTTCACCTGACTTACAAAATACCAAATTAGATATTACATCAGAACTAGTTCCATATTTTGATGAGATTGTAATATCAGGTGCATTTGGCCGAGGGAAGCCTGATCCATCTATTTTCGACCACGCTTTATCACTTATGGATTTAAAGAAAGATGAAGCAATTATGGTTGGGGATAATTTAATGACAGATATATTGGGTTCTTCTCGTGTTGGAATGAAATCTGTATGGATTAATCGTCACAATAAAGAGCGAAATGAAGTCATCCCTACTTATGAAATTACACATTTAAGTGAATTGCATTCGATTCTCGATAAACTAAATTCGTAATGCGAACAAACAAAAAAAGAGACGGAAATCGTCTCTTTTTTTGTTGTAGAAAGAACAAACTATACTACAACCATCAGCTGAAAAAAAGGAACATAGAAGGGAAGATGAGCAAACGATAGTCTAGTCAAGTTCAAAAAGAACGTGTATCATTGTAATTGTCGGTAACAAAAGATGGACATAAAATACGGATGAAAAAATTAGGAGAAAGGAAAAGGCGCGCACATCACACCAAAGACATATGAATTATAATAATACAAAGACAAATACTGAATTCAGTAATAAAAAAATAAACATGCATTTAAATAGAAAACTATCAGCGGCTATTATAGCTGCGTTTCTTTTTGCTTTGCTTTTTTGTTTTATGCCAGGTATAAAAGAGTCCATTCCCAATTTTTCTGTTAAACAAAGCAGCTCGCATTTCATCGATTTATTTCCTTTATACCTTTTATTTTTTACACCATTCTTTTTAATAATGGGGACGTTAGGCACGGTTATTGTTGATTTATTAGTCAGTGCTTTTGTAAAAGAACGTAGTAAAAAAATTGATTTTGTCATGTCATTTATATTCCATGCCATTTTTGGATTTTTAATGTTTGAATTCGGAATGATGGGAGTTATTCTTATTTTTATTGTTGATCGCATTCTTTCAATCCGTAAAGAAAACTACTCCTATTTCTATCCATTGGGTTACTTAGTGCTATGGGCTATTATTGGAACTCTCGTTTATTTCATTTTTACTATCATTTAAAAAAAGAGACCCTAAAAAGTTAGATACAGTCTAACAATTGCGGTCTCTTTTTTGCTTTTTCTTCTTAAAAACACTGTTTGAGTAAGTTGTTTGGTTAACTATGCGAAAGTTTGGTAAATCAAAAAGATATTTAAACAAATGACTAATGCAGCAATTACCCAAGCTATAGCAGTTGTTGCTCTATGATTGACCAGTCCGCCCATGATTTTTTTACTGCTTGTAAACATGATAAGAGGAACAAGCGCAAATGCAATTCCAAACGATAAAATGACTTGACTGACAACTAATGCACTAGTTGGATTCACGCCAAGCCCGATAATCAAAAGCGGCGGAATAATTGTAATAAAACGGCGAAGATATAAAGGAATTCTCCGTTTAATAAATCCTTGCATGATGACATCTCCAGACATCGTTCCGACCGAAGAGCTTGAAAGGCCTGAAGATAATAAACCGACCCCGAACGCAATAGCTGCAAAAGGACCGATTAAATGTTCAAATTGTGTAAAAGCCAGGTCCAAATCTTGAACGTTTAGTCCGTTTTTAAAAAATAGAGCGGCTGCGACAATCAGCATGCTGGCATTAATTGCACCAGCAATAATCATCGCAATAACAATATCAATAAATTCAAAGCGGAAAATCGCTTTTTTCTCCGCTTCTGTAGATCCTACCACGCGGCGCTGCGTAAGAGCGGAGTGCAAATAAATCGCGTGTGGCATAACTGTAGCACCTAAAATTCCCGAAGCTAATAGGACGCTGTCTGTTCCGTGAAACTGAGGAACAAATAATCCATGGACAACACTTGCTCCGTCTGGATGTGCAAGAAACATTTGGGTCCCAAATGCTAATACCACAATAAAAACCATCGCCGCAATAGCCGCTTCTAGCAGTCGAACACCTCGTCTTTGCAATTCTAAAATAGCAAAGGAACCTACCGCTGCAATAAGTGCAGCTGGGAACAAAGGAATATGAAATAATAAATAAATTCCAAGAGCAGCTCCAATAAATTCCGCTAAATCCGTCGCCATAATAACTAATTCCCCTTGTATCCAAAGCCCAAAAGAAACGAACGACGGGAAGTGTTCTTGCGCTATCTCAGGTAAATTCAAGCCCGTTGCAATACCTAATTTAGCTGATAACGATTGAATTAAAACAGCCATTAAGTTAGAAATTAATACAACCCAAAGCAGCATGTAACCGTATTGAGATCCTGCTGCGATGTTAGTGGCAAAATTCCCCGGATCAATATAGGCAACCGCAGCGATAAAAGCAGGGCCTAAGAAGGGTAATAATCGCTTGAGTCCCTTTGTTTTACCCGACAATACGTCTTGAGCACTTAGCTGCATAGCTGATAATATTTTACTGCCGTTTTGTTCTTTCATGTCTAGTGCTCCTTTCCTTGATGAACAATAAATAGCCCGAGCTAATTTTTTTACATGAAGTATAAAATGTTTCCTTAATGCAAATTATATGCTAGTAAATGTTCTTTTGACAATAAAAAAGTTTGATAAAAAATATAGGCTATTTCCACACGTTCTTTATCCCGTTTGGCACAATTCTTTAAATGCACAGCCATGACAGGAAGCGGGTTTATCAGCTTGAGGAAAATGTTCAAGCGGAAGAGGCTGGTTTACCTCTGATTGTTCCAAAAAAGTTTTCATATAATCAATGCTCGTATCGATTTGCCGAAGAATTGCTTCAATTTCGTGAAGGGTAAGCTGATACGTACGCGAGCTGCTTGAAAGCAAGTGTTCGTTCCGGACTTTTATTCGATCAACGGAAATATTATATTCAGCTAGCACGTAGAGGGCGTATATCGCCAGTTGAAACAAATCATCTTTTGTTTGTTTACTTGTCTTCCAATCAACAATCGTAAATTCTCCTGTGGTTGGATGTTTAAAAAGAGAATGAAAAGGAGCATATACTTTATGATCATACACATTTATGGAACGAAACGACTGCTGAGACTCTACTTCTAAGAAAGGTGAAGATAGCATGTCGCAAAACGATTTACTTTGTAAAAAGTGATGCACACAAATTTGTACCCGTTTTTGCATGTCTTTAAGATCTTTTTTAGAAATATATCCATTTTCGTAGAACTCTAAAAGCATCTTATACTGAGCGGGCTTATGATACCAAAGCTCTCCGTAATCACTAGAATCACGCAGTGCGTTATTTAGTAGTTGCTGCACTTTCTCTACTAAGTCCCGCTCATCCGGGACAAGATGTGTAGATGTATAGTCAGAAATAGCCTCTGTAATCACTTGACGAACGGCTTGTCCTGCATACATAGACAGAGTAGAAACCTTTTTTAACCGATAGGCTCTTTGAGACCGTTCGGAAGCACCGTCAAGCCATCCGTTATGTGAGACATAATAGTGATATGCATACTTTCGTTTACACTGTGTGATCATTTTATGCCTAGAGTATGACCACGAAAATTCAGGAAAATCAGTGATTCGAAACAAGCTATTCACATCCTTTTTCAAAAACTGCGCATAGGCTGGTCTATTAGTGTATTCGTACAGCGGTTAAAATAGACTAATAATGTAGAGAGTGAATAGCTACGCATGCATATTATTTTGTGGATTCTCTGGAAATATGTATAAATAGAAAAAACTATTTAAAAATTGATTGCTTTTTTTTATCGCTAATGTTATATTAATAAAGCGATGAGCTAATTTGTGTAAGTCGAAGGACATGCTTTCGAGCTAAACGTGTGAATGTGGTCACACGGTCCCCGCCACAAACGCATCAAAGACGTCCTGCGTGGGCGTCTTTTTCATTTTATAAAAAAGAGAGCAAATTGCTCTCTTTTTTTGTGGGATTATTTTCATCTCTTTAATAACTTTCGACACTTTTATTTACTACAGCCAAACTTAAACATGTAAAAACTTACTGTATTTGCACATTTGCCGCATATTGCATTGTTCCTCTTGTAGAGTTGATCACAATATCAACAACGTACAAACCTTGATTTTTAGGAAGTTTAAATTCATTGTTTTTGACAAACAGCTTACTTTTTTCACCGTTGTTTTTCCATATATGTACACTCACACCTCGAATATAAGCGCCGTCTAAGTTGGAAAAATGAAGCTTAACCAATTGTTGCTGTTTCAATGGGATACTTTTTTGTTGCGATATGTATGTATATAAATCATATACATTTATTTCTTTTTTGGTTGTCGAACGGCCATTTGACCAGTTAATAGAACCTTTATGGAGGTGATAGGTATGTTCGTTTACCGTAAACTCAGCTTCAGGTTTCTTTTGGCCATATTCTTCCTCTAGAAAGAGAGTGCTGTTCTTAAGTAAAAATAAGAAGCAAACAATAATAGTTCCTAGACCGCTTAAGACATATACACCACATTTTGTGGGTTGTACTTTCATAATAAATTCCTTTCACAGATCAATAATTAAGGAGAATATGTACATAAAATTTCCACTTTTTTATTTTAAACGATTACACGTAAAATTACATTTATTGCTTTCTTTCTTCTTGTAAAATAGGCTAATAGTCACATTTTTTATATAAAATGTCTCTATAGATGAAATTTATACCTATTAAAAAGGAAGATAAATGGAAATAAAAAGAGGAAATCTAAAAATTTTACAGAAGTTGATAAGTGATTTAAAATTATACAGAGGAAAAAATCATTTCAAAAAAAAGAGAAAATAGTAGGTTTTTTGTTCTACTTCCGTTTCTTAAAAAGTGGTATTTTTCGTAAGAAACTGTAAAGCTATATTTTATAGAGGTGAACCAATACATATATAAGGGACACAGAAAAAGGGGGATCAGCATGCAAATTAGAGAATTAGAGTTACATGATGCTGCAAACTTTGTAGATTTGCTTAAACAAATTGAAGAAGAAAGTAAGTTTATGCTGTTTGAAAGCGGAGAGCGAAAGCTGAGCACAGATCAACAGGAGAAAAACATTGAAATCTTTAAGCAGCAACCGAACTCTACTATTATTGTAGCGGAAGAAAACGAGATGCTTGTGGGGTATATAGCTGCAACAGGAGGCGAAGCGAACCGAAACGCTCACATCGCTTCTTTGACATTAGGTATTCGAAGAACGTTTCAAAATCAAGGGATTGGGACAGCTTTAATCAGTGCGCTTGAAGAATGGGCGAGAGAACAACATATTCACCGTCTTGAGCTTACAGTTGCTGTACAGCATGAGAAGGCTCTTTCTTTGTATGATAAAGTAGGATTTGAAATTGAAGGAACTAAAAAACATTCACTGCGAATTGGCGGTTTGTTCATTGATGAGTACTATATGTCTAAATTACTCAACTAAAAAAGAAACGACGTTTAAAGACGCCGTTTCTTTTTTTAACTTCCTCTGTAAATTTGGTATCCCCACGGTGACACAAGCAAAGGAATGTGATAGTGTTCTTGTTCGGAAGATAATCCAACTCGAACAGAAACGTGATTTAAAAAGGGAGGATGTGTTGATTGAACTTCTTGCTTTTTATAATATTCTCCAATATGAAAGAGAAGTTCATAATCTCCTGACTCAAACGCTTCAGAAGAGAAGAGCGGGTTTGCTAACCTACCGTCTTCATTTGTAGTACCATCTGAAAGCTTTATTCGTTTACTTTCTGACTGGATATGATAAAAATCAACTTTGACAAAAGCAGCCGGACATCCGTGGGTAAGATCTAAAATATGCGTTGTAATTTTAGTCATGCTCGTTTTTTTGCCTCCTTATCTTCAATAACTTTATCCGTTAAACGAAAGAAAGCAATTTTATATACTTCTTCTAATGCTGTATCAAACTCCGCTTGTTCGGTATTTAGTAAGCGGTTTTGCATTGCCTTGTAGATATCTTCTTTTTGTTTACCTCGTACTGCCAAAATAAAAGGAAAAGGAAACTTCTCCATATACGTTTGATTAAGGGAAGAAAACTGTTCATACTCATCTTGCGTTAAGTTTTGTAAGCCTGCTTTAGTTTGTTCTGCAGTAGAAGCAGATGTCATAGCGATATTTGCACCTAGATTTGGATGGGCCTGCAGCAGCTCAAGCTGTTTTTCTGCAGATGCTTGTGCTACAATTTCTTTCATCTTTTCATGAAGTTGTTCAACGGAGGAGAAGGGACGCTTTGGATAAACTTCTTCTGCAACCCAAGCTGAATGTTCAAATATATCACCAACTAGCGAGACGAAATGCTGCTTGCTAAGCTGATTTATATACTGTATAGATACATTATTCATACTAAACCACCTTTATTTTATTTCTGAATAGTCTGTCTTATCCAAGGAGACAGAAGGTATTTTTCGTTCAATCGATGCGTTAAAAAAGAGATTTAATAAAATGGCAGCTAAACTTCCCGTAATAACTCCATCGCTTACAATTACGCACAAAGCATTTGGGAGCTGAGCGAATAAATCAGGTACCACTGTTACGCCAAGGCCGAGTGAAAGAGAGCAAGCAATAATAAGCAGATTTTCTTGTTTGGTCAAATCAACAGCGCTTAGCATTTTAACTCCTGATGAAATAACTAAACCGAACAATACAATCATTGCTCCTCCTAAAACAGGAGTGGGAATAATGGTTGTAAAAGCAGCAATTTTAGGAACAAGTCCTAGCAATACGAGAATAAAGCCGGCTACTACCACCACATTTTTTGTTTTTACTTTCGATAATTGAACCAGTCCTACATTCTGAGCGAATGTATTGTAAGGGAAAGCATTAAATAGCCCTCCAAGAGCAATGGCGATTCCTTCGGCACGATAGCCTTTTGTAAAATCTTTTTCCGTTAATTCTCGGTCGCACAGCTTTCCTAATGCTAAAAATACGCCTGTAGACTCGATAATAATGACCAAGCATACGAGGATCATCGTTAAAATTGGCCCGATTTCAAAAGTGGGCATCCCAAAATAAAAAGGAGTAGGAATGTGCAGCCAAGAAGCTTGATTAAAATTAGTGAAATCAACTTTCCCCATTAATACAGCGACTATTGTTCCGGATACAATTCCAATCAACACAGAAAGAGAACGAAGAAAACCGCTAAAAAATCGATTTAAAATTAAAATAAGCGCTAGAACACCAAAAGAAAGAAGAAGATTAGAAAGAGAACCAAAATCTTCACTCCCCACTCCTCCTGCCATATTTCGGACAGCCGATGGTACAAGTGATAAACCAATCATCGTCACAACCGTTCCTGTGACAACTGGAGGAAAGAATTTAATAATTTTGCCTAAAAAACTTGCTGCCAGCACGATGAAAATACCACCGGCAATAATCGCTCCGTAAACAGCGCTAATTCCATATTGAGTCCCAATTGCAATCATAGGAGTCACGGCTACAAAAGAGCTTCCAAGTACAACAGGAAGCCCAATCCCAAACCATCTGTTTGTCCATGCCTGCAACAGCGTGGCTAGTCCGCATGTCAGTAAATCAATGGCCACGAGATAGGCTAAATCATGCGCATTTAGATTTAATGCGCGTCCCACCATCAGTGGAACAAGAATGGCACCCGCATACATAGCAAGTACGTGCTGTAATCCCAATGAAGCTAGTTGAAACGGTAGATTTTGTTTATTCAATTAAAAACCCCCTTTAATTATATCACATGTAATGTTAATAAATATTACATTTAAAATGATATATTAATAGTAAAATGTTTTTTAAGAGATGTCATTAGTTAAGTTGACTAAAAACAAAAAGGTTAATATCCGGTTTTATACAATACACAGAGAAGTAGTGAAGTTATCGTGTAAAAAGATGTTACATTTATTTTTTAGTACCAGATCTTAGTATTAAGTGATATAATTTTGTCTATATTTTCAAAAAATAGAGAGAAGAGGAAACGTATATGTATAATGTTGCGGCTCACACATGTAGATTTTTATTAAAAAGGAGAGGGAAGCTTTGTGTAAGGAACAGAGAGTATCTGCCAACGGACACAGGATTTGTTATCGCTTGTTCGCATAAGGGGTGGGTAGACGTCGTAGCACTTGGTACAGCTGTTTTGCCTCATCAAATTCATTTTATGGCAAAAAAAGAGCTTTTTAATCATATACTCACTAGTAATGTATTAAAAAAACTTAACGCATTCCCAGTAGATCGTAGCAATCCAGGACCTAGCAGTATTAAAACACCTATTAAATTGGCAAAAGAAGGACATATAGTAGGAATTTTTCCTAGCGGCACGCGGACTGAGGAAGACGTTCCTCTAAAAAAAGGAGCAGTCACTATAGCAAGCATGGCAAAGGTTCCTATTGTACCAGCGGTTTACAAAGGACCTGCAAATGTAAAAGAGCTATTTTCAAAGAATCCCATTGTCATTTCCTTTGGAAACCCTATCTATCTTGGTGAAGACAAACTGACAAAAAATCGCCTTGCTGAGGTGTCAAATCACTTAACAGCTTCGATTCATGCGTTAGAGAAAACAGCAAAATAACTTCATAGCGGAGGTGCATCATGAAGGATTGGGTACAGCGAAAGCTAAACGATGTGATTAGTGATGATGTGCAGGCAAAAATGAAAGAAAAGATGGCTGAAAGCGGGATAACCGTTCCTATATCCGCTTCTATGCTCATGCGGATTTTTCAAAAGCAAATGACAAAGCAAGATCAAATTCAACAATTTTCTATTTCATTTCAAGACTCCTATATTCATGTGAATGGAATTATTAAAAAATTTCTGGTGAGAATTCCATTTTCCATTGTACTAGAACCTCTTGAAGCAAAAGAACGGACGCTTTTATTCAAAATTCATGAAATGAAACCTCTTAATCAAAATTGGATTAACTATCGAATTTTTCACAAGCCGCCTGTTACTACGTATGAAGAAAAACAAATTCATATCAATCTTAATGAAATTGATAAAGTGAAGGTCATTCCAGTAGGAAAAATCAAACAATTTTCAATACAAGATGAAAAGCTCCGAGTGAAAATTGGCTTATAAATCGTTGTAAATAAAATGTAAAAATAGTTTTTTTAGAAAGAAAACCTTTTCAATTCAGCACTTAATCTAATTAGGTGCTATTTCTTTATAATTTTTATAAAATTTTTAGAATTTTTCGTCTCTAACTATTGTGACACGCTTCCCTAAAGTTGTACAATGTAACTTATATAGAGGTTTAAGCGAAAAACCCGTAAATACAAAGAGCAAGGAGAAACAACTATGACAACTTATTCAATCGATGTAACACTAAGTCAAACAAAAAAAGAAAAGCCGCAATCTGATCAATTGCAATTCGGGAAAATTTTCACGGACCATATGTTCATTATGGATTATACAGAAGGTCAAGGATGGCACGATGCTCGTATTGTACCTTATCAACCTATCACATTAGATCCGGCATCTATGATCTTTCATTACGGGCAGTCTGTTTTTGAAGGACTAAAAGCATATGTAACAAAAAAAGAGCAAGTATTACTATTTAGACCAGAGGAGAACTTCAAACGTTTAAATAAATCAAACGATCGCCTTTGTATTCCTCATGTTGATGAAAACTTAGCGTTAGAAGCGTTAAAACAGTTAATTAAAATTGACCGCGAATGGATTCCTACGGCTGAAGGTACATCACTATACATTCGCCCATTTGTCATCGCAACAGAGCCTTACTTAGGAGTGGCTCCATCTGATCACTATCAATTTATTATTATTCTATCTCCAGTTGGTTCATATTATAAAGAAGGTATTGCTCCTGTAAAAATTGCGGTTGAAAGCGAATTTGTTCGTGCCGTAGCAGGAGGGACGGGGACGGCTAAAACAGGTGGAAACTATGCTTCAAGCTTAAAAGCTCAGCAGCTTTCCGACTCAAAAGGCTATTCGCAGGTGCTGTGGTTAGACGGGGTTGAACGTAAGTACATTGAAGAAGTAGGAAGTATGAATATTTTCTTCAAAATTGATGGAGAAGTGGTAACGCCATCTGTGAATGGAAGTATTTTGGAAGGGATTACGCGTAAATCCATCATTGAGCTGCTAAAACACTGGAATATGCCTGTAACTGAGCGCCGTATTTCTATGGAGGAAATTAAGCAAGCTTATTCTGAAGGCAAACTTGAAGAGGCATTTGGAACAGGTACAGCTGCAGTTATTTCTCCAATTGGTGAACTATTTTGGAATAACGAGAAAATGGTAATCAACAGTGGAAATACAGGAGAAGTATCACAAAAACTGTATGACACTCTAACAGGTATTCAAAATGGTACAGTAGAAGATCCGTTCGGCTGGGCAGTAGAAGTAGAATAAATTTCGATAATCGAATATCTTTTCGCGTAAAAGAAGCGGGACAACTACCGCTTCTTTTTTTCTTCGTTAACATGACGCCTTTTCCTTTGGCGTATTTATAATAGGAACGCTTTTTATTTTTTATTTTACCTATCCTGGTTTTTGGATGTTTATGATTATAAACGCAGCATTTGATTTGTTTCAAGCGTTCGTCATGAGCCTTATCTTTGAAAAGCTAGATATTTATACACTGAAGGAAATTAATCATTTTTTATTATTTATACTAATGATGATTATTGCTGTCCTACTTTTTCTTTATCAAAAGTGGCAAGATACGACGTTTAAGTTATTTATAAAGTGATGAAGAGACAGGTTGTGTTTTATCGCTGACTTTTATATAATGAATGTATAAAACCCTCTATTTACATCGGAAATAGAGGTGTTTTTCATCTGAAAAAGATACAAAATGGCAAAATATCTGCTGATGAACATCATTTTTCGCAAAAAAATTAAAATAATGTAAAAGTTTATGTTAAAATGGCAATGTTGCGTGAATGAATTAACTAGATTTACGCAAGAATGCTATTTACATATGTAAGAAGGAGAGAGATTTAAGATGGCAAAGACTTTAATTTTTGGACATAAAAATCCTGACACAGATACAATCTGTTCTGCAATTGCATACGCTGATTTAAAAAATAAATTAGGTGTAGACGCTGAGCCTGTTCGCTTAGGTGACATTAACGGTGAAACGCAATTTGCTCTTGAAAAGTTCAACGCTGAACTGCCACGTTTCGTTGATGAAGTATCTAAAGAAACGAATGAAGTTATTTTAGTGGACCATAACGAACGCCAACAAAGTGCAAACGATATCGACCAAGTGCGTGTGCTTGAAGTAATCGATCATCACCGTATTGCAAACTTTGAAACAGCGGATCCTTTATACTATCGTGCAGAGCCAGTTGGATGTACGGCAACAATCTTAAACAAGATGTATAAAGAAAACGGCGTAGAAATCGAACCAAACATCGCAGGTCTTATGCTATCAGCTATTATTTCTGATTCATTATTATTCAAATCACCAACTTGCACAGACCAAGACGTTGCAGCTGCTAAAGAATTAGCTGAAATTGCAGGCGTAGATGCAGAAGAGTATGGATTAGCAATGCTGAAAGCTGGAGCTGACTTAGGTGATAAAACAGCTTCACAATTAATTTCATTAGATGCTAAAGAATTCAGCATGGGTACAAGCAAAGTTGAAATTGCGCAAGTTAATGCAATCGACGTAAATGACGTTTTAGCACGCAAAGTTGAATTAGAAGAAGCCATTACTAAAACAATTGAAGAAAAAGGATTACAACTATTCCTTTTAGTTGTTACAGACATTTTAAACAGCAACTCTACTGCATTAGCATTAGGTTCTGCTGCTTCAAAAGTAGAAGAAGCATACAACGTAACGCTTGAAAACAATACAGCTGTCTTAGAAGGCGTTGTATCACGTAAAAAACAAGTAGTACCTGTATTAACATCTGTATTTGCTTAATAAAAAAACGGTTCGTGTCTAAACACGAACCGTTTTTTTGTGCATTTGCAGATCAAGCCAATTTAGTATATCTTCTATCACTTCATCTTTATTTAATTCATTAAGCAATTCATGACGGCACTGTGTAAAAAAACGGTAGCTTACATCTTGCAATCCTGCTTTTTTAAAGTCGTTATATACTTTTAATACGCCTTTTGTATTGTTGCCTACTGGATCATGTTCTCCAGAAACTAAATAAATAGGCAGATCTGATGGTACTAACTTTATATTAGATAAGTTAGAGATCTGTTTAATTCCTGTTAATAAGTCATAGAAAAATCCAGCTGTGAAAATCCCTCCGCAATAAGGGTCATTTACATATAAATCTACAGCTTCATTATCCTGACTTAACCAATCAAAAGGTGTTCGAGCAGGATGAAATGATTTGTTGTACTGTCCAAAAGAAAGTTTATCAAGCAACGGACTAGCAGATCGTAGTCCTTTTCTTTTTTTCTCTATTTTCGCAGCTAATATACCGCCCTGCAGTGAAAGGGAAGGAATGCTGCCAGTACCTGAGAGCATCACGCCATGAATGTGCTCTGTATCCAATTGAATATATCTTCTCGTTAGAAAAGATCCCATGCTGTGACCAAAAAGGAAGATTGGCAGGCCAGAGTGTTCCGTTGAAATGTGCTTAGTCAGAGCAATCATGTCGTAAACTACGGTGTCAAAACCATTTTCTTCAGCAAAAAAACGCTTTTCTTCATCTTTTAAGGCTGTTTGGCCATGACCGCGGTGATCGTTTCCATATACGATGTAGCCATGTTGAGTTAATACATTGGCAAAGTATTCGTAGCGTCCAATATGTTCGGCCATCCCATGTGCTATTTGGATAACGCCTTTTGCAGATTTATGTTCAGTATTCCATTTTTGTGCAAATATTTCTTTTTCCTGATGACCTCTGTAGTAAAAAGATTGTTTCATGCTTAACATCCACCTTCAGTTTTTCTGTAAAATAAGGGGTATATGTATATATTATACTAATTTATGTATGGTATTTTACTATTTTGAAATAAAAAATGATTATTTTGTTATAAACCTTTACAAACCTTTGTGTGATTTGTTAAATTAGTATTTATATTAAAAATTATTAAATAATTTAAAAAGATTTAGTTTTTAATAGGTTAGATGAATACGGAGGGAATTATTGTGGCAGAATTAAGAAGTAACATGATCAAAAAAGGATTCGACAGAGCACCTCACCGCAGCCTATTACGTGCAGCTGGTGTAAAAGAAGAGGATTTCGGCAAACCGTTTATTGCGGTTGTCAATTCATATATTGATATTGTACCAGGTCATGTTCACTTGCAAGAGTTTGGTAAAATCGTAAAAGATGCGATTCGCGAAGCTGGTGGCGTACCTTTTGAAATGAACACTATCGGTGTAGATGATGGTATTGCGATGGGACATATCGGTATGCGCTATTCATTACCAAGTCGTGAAATCATTGCCGACTCAGTTGAAACTGTAGTATCTGCTCACTGGTTTGATGGAATGGTATGTATTCCAAACTGTGATAAAATCACACCTGGGATGTTAATGGCTTCATTACGTCTGAATATTCCGACAGTTTTTGTTAGCGGCGGACCAATGAAAGCTGGTGTAACGAGTGACGGTCGTAAGATTTCTCTTTCTTCAGTATTTGAAGGCGTAGGAGCTCATCAAGCAGGTAAACTTGATGATAAAGGACTACTTGAATTGGAACAATTCGGCTGTCCGACATGCGGCTCTTGTTCAGGAATGTTTACAGCAAACTCAATGAACTGCTTAGCTGAAGCGTTAGGACTTGCTTTACCTGGAAATGGTACAATCTTAGCGGTAGCTCCTGAACGTAAGGAATTTGTTAAAAAATCAGCTAAACAGCTTATGGAATTAATTAAATTAGATTTAAAACCACGTGATATCGTAACAGAAAAAGCAATCGACAACGCATTTGCTTTAGACATGGCGTTAGGTGGTTCTACAAATACAGTCCTTCACACGCTAGCTCTTGCGAATGAAGCTGAAATTGATTATCCATTAGAGCGTATTAATGAGGTAGCAGAACGCGTGCCTCACTTGGCAAAACTGGCTCCTGCTTCGGATGTATTTATTGAAGATTTACATGAAGCAGGAGGTGTATCGGCTGCTCTAAACGAGCTATCTAAAAAAGAAGGTGCACTTCATTTAGATACGATGACGGTCACTGGAAAAACACTAGGTGAAAACATTGCAGGATGCGATGTGAAAGATTATAAGGTTATTCATCCAATTGATAAGCCGTTTACAGAAAAAGGTGGACTTGCTGTATTGTTTGGTAACTTAGCTCCAGATGGCGCAATTATTAAAACAGGCGGTGTTCAAGACGGCATTACTCGTCACGAAGGACCAGCAATTGTATTTGATTCTCAAGACGAGGCTCTGCACGGTATTGCTAACGGCAAAGTAAAAGAAGGACATGTCGTAGTCATTCGCTATGAAGGACCAAAAGGCGGACCGGGAATGCCTGAAATGTTAGCTCCAACTTCTCAAATTATGGGAATGGGATTAGGTGCAAAAGTAGCGCTATTAACGGACGGACGCTTCTCTGGCGCTTCTCGTGGACTATCCATTGGTCATGCGTCTCCGGAAGCTGCTGAAGGCGGACCGCTAGCATTTGTAGAAGATGGCGACCACATCGTGATTGACATTGAAGATCGCTCGATGAATGTTCAAGTTTCTCCAGATGTTTGGGAAGAACGAAAAGCAAACTGGAAAGGCTTTGAGCCAAAAGTGAAAAAAGGATATCTTGCAAGATATTCTAAACTTGTAACTTCTGCAAGCACAGGCGGAATTATGAAAATCTGATAGTACAAAATAAAAAGGCTCTCTACTGAGAGTCTTTTTATTTACCGAAGTAACTATGCAACAAAAGATTTTTTAACACGTAAACTCTTTTTTCATTATAACATGTGGGATACCGTCTTCCATAAACACATCAGAAACAGTCTTATAGCCTAATTTATGATAAAAAGGTTCAGCCTGAACTTGACCGTGAAGCTTAGCTTGAGTTAAGCCTTCTTTTTTCACTGCTTGTTCTAAGCTAGCCACCACTTCTTTTCCGAGTCCGTATTTTCTAAATTCCTTTAATACGCATATCCGCTCTATTTTGGCATAATCGTCTACTATGCGGAATCTTCCAGAAGCAGCCGGCTCGTTGTTGTAGTAAATCAACATATGTTTTGCCGTTTCTTCATGTTCATCAAATTCATCTTCTAACGGTACTCCTTGTTCTTCAACAAACACCGTCTTACGTATATGGAATACGTCTTCAAGCTGCTCTTTTGTTGTAACATGCTCAATTTTCATTAAAATCCTTCCTTTTCTACGAATTTAGGCTTCTTTTTTGTATAATAAAAATACGTGATATAAAAAGAGTATAAAGGAAAAATAAAATGTTGTAAATGCAACAAAAATCAACTAATGGACATATTACACAAATTTGTGGTCATTGCTCGCTGTTTAAACGACATCAGCAATAATAAAATCAACTGAAACATGTTAAAAGAGCAAAGAAAAAGGATTATGAAGCGCTGTGGATCTACATAACTTGTAAAAAGAGAATTATTCAAAATAGTAGTGGGATGAAAAAGGGGAATGTATCATGCAAATAACCTTAGTGTATAAAGATGGGCAATTGAATAAATTTTGGAAAGTTGAAAAAAGAGACAGCAAGTTAGTGATTCATTTTGGAAAAGTTGATACAGCTGGCCGCATGCAAGTAAAAGAGTTTGCTTCTACAGAAGCTTGTCAAGCGGAAGCTGAAAAGCTGATTCGTACAAAAGTAAAAAAGGGATATAAGCCTTTAACTTGTTCGATGCAAGTAATGAAAGACAGCACAATGTCCGAGGCTCTCTTCTGGGAACTGATAAAAAAAGCGAAAACAAAATTAGATGTCGACGAGCAAATGGAGTGGCTCCGATCCACGCTAGCAAAGCGTTCTGAAAAAGACATTTTCCGCTTTGATCAGCTGTTAAATCAGCATTTTGATCACTCCTATACTTCTTCGTTGTGGGCAGCAGCTTATATTGTAATGGGCGGTTGTTCAGATGATTGTTTTGATTATTTTAGAGCGTGGCTTTTATATCAAGGGAAAGACATATATTATAAAGCAATTGAATCTCCTGAGACGATGATTCCTGTCCTTAAACCGCTAGAAGCAGAAGGGTATGCTCCTCAGTTAGAAGAATTACTTTCTGTAGCATGTGAAGCTTATGAAGAAAAGACAGGTTTGGATAATGACTACTATTATGATAAGTATGACCAGTTTGATCCAACGTGGTACGATGAGCAAGACTTAGAGCTTGATTGGGATGAAGATGATGAGGATGGTTTACAAATGCGATTCCCTGTGCTTTGGAGTCGCTATTGGAACAACCACCTCGAATACTAAAAAAAGGAGATGAAAACTTTTGAACAGATTTTCATCTCCTTTTTTCTTATTTTAATAGAGCACGTGACGGAGAGGTCGAAGACAGTTTTGTTTTTTTGTTTAGCATACTGTTCACGATCATTCCGATTACGATTATCATCATACCAGCTAAAGCGATCCCTGTTGGCATACGGCCATTTAATAAAAACACTTCGCCAAGTACGGTAAAAATCATGCTGCCCGATTGAGTTGCTTCGACTGCTCCAAGTAAACCTAAATTTTCTTTTGCCAAGTCTGTTGCGTAAAAGAACGTCATCGTAGCAATTACACCTGAACTCATTGCCAAAATAAAGGCTTGAGAAAATTGTGGAGCACTTGGCATACCTGTAGTAAAGAAACCGTATATAGCGTAAATAATGCTTAACGGAATGCTTCCTAAAGCCATTCCTAAAACACGTTGAAACGTATCAAGCTTGCCACTGCATATTTCCATCATTTTGCGGTTCCCAAGCGGGTATAAAAAAGCAGCTATAACAACAGGGAGAAATCCTAAGATAAACTGCATAGCCGTAATATTTTCTGCCTCTTTTACCTGCATAAGAATAACGCCTACTAAAATAAACGCTGAAACGCTAAGCGTTTTTAGTGGAATTTTCCCTCTGACTTTTTTATATCCTTCTGCAGTTTGAACTTTTATAAAAAACAAGGGAGAAAGCAGAGCTCCTGCTAGAATAGTCACTTGCCACGTTCCCGCCACCAGCCATGATGGTCCGAAAAGTGAAGAAAAACTTAAGAGAGAATAAAAACCTACTCCTGCAAGTGTCCCCCAGCCAAGCCAAGCCCAAGGGTGTTTTTTCATTTCCTTCCACAGAGGCATAAATTTCTTTTGCAGCAGCACTAAAATGATTAAAATAGGAATAGCGAATAAAAAGCGGAGGGATGCGGTCCATGCCCAACTCGTTCCAGATACATTCATTGCTCGGTTAACAATAAACGTAGCGGAAAAGAACATGGAAGATAATAGTCCCCATATTATTGCTTTCATTGTTTACCCTCCTTAAATATATTATAATATGTTAATAACTTAAAAAAGTTTATCATAATATACAACAGAAAGGAAGGAAGCAATGCATACAGAAGAGATGATTAAAAAAGTAGGCAGTGAGTTAAGAAAAATTAGGGTTCAAAATCATTTGACACTGGATGAATTAGCTGAAAGAACAGGAGTCAGCAAACTCACATTAGGAAAAATTGAAAGAGGAGAGACCAATCCCACTTTAGGGGTGATGTGGAAAATAACGACAGGTTTAAATATTCCTTTAACCAAATTAGTATCAGCAGAACCTTCAGTATCTCTATCTAAGTGCGGAGAAGGGTTTTCCCTCAGAGGACCGGAGGAAGCTTGGAAGATCGAATTCATGTTTCAAGACCAAATGGATTCGACAATTGAAATGTACCGAGCCTTTCTTTCTCCTCTCGCTACATACTGTCCCGAACCGCACCACAAGGGATTAATTGAAGTAGCAACGGTAATGGAAGGCAGAATTGAAATCAAAATCGAAGAAGAGGTATACGAGTTAAAACAATTTGATTCAGTGAAATTTGAAGGAAGTCACACACACTCGTACAAAAATCTCGAAAAACGTCCCGCTGTATTACATCTACTAGTAAAATATGAACAATAAAGCGGCAGAGCCGCAGTAAAACGAACCATAAAAAATGATTCGTTTTACTGCGGCTCTAATAGCTGTTTATTCATCAGCTTGTTTTGATAGCTAATATATTTTTTTACTCTAATGATAATTAAGGAATATTCTTCGATCAAACGGTGGATAGATTGAACCATACACTCTGGGTAATGATGTTTTTTCTGTAAATACACTTTATACTTCCGAATTTGCCTTTCGAAATATAAAATAACTTGTTCAGGCGTTTTTACCAGTAATGATTGCATATATTCATTTACTTGCGTTTCAAGAAACGAATAGCGATTTGTGATAAAAAATGTCTTCATCTTATTTTCCTCCCTGTATATTATTGGTACAAAAAAGAAATCCTTGTGCTAGGATTTCTTTTTTGTTTTTTATTTGAATCAGCTGTGCACAACTTTTAGGCACTGATACTTGAAATTGAAGACTGTCTATATTTTTTTATTTTGCATCTTATATATGTAGGCGTTTCGCCGAAAAGATTTGCTACATGTGCAATAGCTCCATAATACGTTTTAGCATCCATCATTTCTTTATTCACAATATAGTCATAAAGGGATGATTCAATATCATCAACAAAAGCTAAAATGTGACGCTTTTCGAATAGGAGTTGATAAAGTTCATTAATTAAGTATGGGCTTTGATCAAATTTGTCTTGCAGCTGCTCTACTCGATACTTTGTCATAGGCACTTCACACAAGATAATATATCGTAACTCTTCTAAAAATAATTTATTCATCTTCCTCACATCCCTATTCTGTTAATAATTATATAATAGCACTATGTCTTCATATTTGGAAGCGTTTTCAATGGATTAATTTTAATATTTTTTCTCCTTATTTCCTTTCATTTTTTCTTTTCTTACGTGAATTATCTGTAGTATAGTGCGTTTTACTTAAAGACTCTAGCTAATTGTTAAACTACCTGACACACTTTTTGAAAATTTCGTTATCGTTGTTAAAAAATCTTACATATCTAGGCGAAAACGCTTTAAAAATAACGTGCTGTGAGTCGGCACCTTCTTTAATTGTGATAAAATAAAGAATGGAAAATACATCATATAGGAGAGAGGCTATGGAAAAAGATCATATTTCAGAGCTCAAGATTTTAAAAGACATTGCCGAAATTTTAAATGAAGGCACTAATTTACATACAATGCTTCACGATGCTCTTTTAAAGCTGCTGCAAATAACAGATTTACAAACAGGATGGATTTTTTTTATTGATGAAAATGGAAAGCATGAGATGGTTGCTTCTCAGCATTTGCCACCAGCTTTATTAAATAAAACCGCTCAGCCTATGTGTAACGGAAGCTGCTGGTGTGTTGATCGGTATATGGACGGCAGACTTCAAAAAGCTTCTAATATTATGGAGTGTAAGAGACTTGAAGATTCCGTCATTCATCACTGGGGAGATACACACGATATTACCCACCATGCAACGGTTCCTCTACAAGCAGGGGATGAACGCTTTGGATTATTAAATGTAGCGGCTCCTCATAAAATTCATTTTGAACAGCGAGAGCTTGATTTATTAGGATCTGTCGCTCTTCAAATTGGCACGGCTATTAAACGGATTAAGCTGACTCAATCTCAGCAGGAAGTAAAACTTATTGAAGAAAGAAACAGACTGGCAAAAGACCTTCACGATTCTGTTAATCAGCTGCTGTTTTCAATTAATGTCACAGCTAAAGCAGGAAGCAGCTTAGCAAAGGATGTGCAGTTAAAAGAGACTTTTTCCTTAATCCAAGAAACCGCTCAGCATGCTCAAGTGGAAATGAAGGCATTAATTTGGCAACTTCGCCCTCAAGGATTAGAAAACGGCATTGTCAGTGCGTTAAAAAGCTATGGTCAAATGCTAGGACTTAATGTAAAAGAACAAATTAAAGGTGTATCGGTTTTGCCTGCTGTAATTGAAGAGGCACTGTGGAGAGTGGGGCAAGAAGCTTTTAATAATTGTCGAAAGCATGCGGGTACAGCAGAGGTACATTTAAACGTAACTATAAGTAAAGAACAAGTGATCATGAAAATTCGAGATAGCGGCAATGGATTTGTATATAGCGCTTCAGCAGAATTGCCGACGCTTGGGTTAAAAACAATGCATGAGCGAATAAAAAGATTAAATGGAAAACTATCTGTTACAAGCAGCATAGGAAACGGAACGGTTGTGGAAGTATCTATTCCTCTTTCATAACGGAAAGGAGAGCACATGAAAATAAAGATTTTGATTGCAGATGATCATCACGTCGTCCGAAAAGGACTTGTCTTTTTCTTACAAACGCAGCCCGACTTAGAAATTGTAGGAGAAGCTTCTAACGGAGAGGAAGCTTTAAAGTTAGCAACATCCCTCGAGCCTCATATTGTTTTAATGGATTTATCGATGCCGGTTCTCGACGGAATCGAAGCAACAAAAGAATTAAAAAAACAAGCACCACATATAAAAGTCATGATTTTGACAAGCTTTTCAGATCAAGATCACGTGATACCTGCATTAGAAGCAGGAGCTTCAGGCTATCAATTAAAAGAAAGTGATCCAGATGAACTTGTAGCAGCTATTCGAAAGCTAATGAACGGAGAAAATCAGCTTCATCCAAAAGTCACTACACACTTGCTAACACGGTTAACCAAAAGCAGCGAAAAGAAAGTCAATTTTATTGACCACTTAACGAAACGAGAAAAAGACGTATTAAAAGAAATTGCAAAGGGTAAAAGCAATAAAGAAATTGGTGCTTCCTTACATATTACAGAAAAAACAGTGAAAACACATGTATCTAATATTTTATCGAAGCTTGGTGTTCAAGACCGCACGCAAGCAGCTCTATATGCTGTTCAGCACGGCATTTCCTAACCTACGACTTTAGTTGTAGGTTTTTCTCTGTACACTTCAGTCTATATTGGTAGCTTTCTTTCTATCAATAGCAGGACGAAAAAAAGTCCAATCATCCCTATACTATAAATATAACAAAACGACAGAGGGGTAGATAAACATGAACATACTTATTATTAATGGAAGTCCTAGAGAAACAGGCCGAACAACAAAAGTGACGAGAGAGCTTCACAAAAGCTATCAAAGTTCTTTTCTAGATTTAAGTGAATTGTTGCTTCCTATATTCACAGGGGATAATTATCAGTACGAAACAGAAGCAGTAAAAATGCTAATTGAAAAAATAGACAAGGCAGATGCTATTTTACTTGCGACGCCCGAGTACCACGGAGCTATGAGCGGAGCATTAAAAAACGCGTTTGACTTTTTAAACAGTGCGTATTTTGCAAATAAGCCCGTGGCACTTGTAGCAGTATCGGGAGGAGGCAAAGGAGGCATTAATGCTTTAAACAACCTTAGAACCGTCACTCGTGCTTTGTATGCAAATGTACTATCCAAGCAGCTGGTGTTAGATCCTACAGACGTCATGGAACAAGGAATTTTGCGAAAAACTGCTGCTGAAGGAATTGATGAATTAGTTAACGAACTGATTCTTTACACACAAGTATCAAAGCAAATTTTAAAAGCTAAGCAAAACGTGTGATGAAGGCGCTCTATAAAGACCGGAGCTTTCAAGCGGTAGTAGCTGCAAATGTTTTATCTTCTATAGGTTCCGGTATTACGATGCTTGCCATTCCTTTACTGTTGGTTGCGTCTCCAAATGGAAATAAACTATTTGGCATGATTATGCTGATCATGACGGTGATTAGCTTTGTAGCTACCCCGTATATCGGCATTCTTATTGATCGAATGTCACGGAAAAAATTATTGTTAATGGTTGAACTTATAGGTTTTATCACGATAATGTTATTTGTCATCGTTGGTTTTGTTACAAACTATTCGACGATTCACTACGTGGTTTTATACGGAACTGGAAACCTTTATTACACGTTTTTTTATCCAACGATTTTCGCCTTAAATCAAGAAGTTTTTTCAAAGGATGCGTTTCAATCATTAAACAGTATAATGGAAATACAAGGTCAGCTATCGAGTATGCTTGCAGGGGCTGTAGCCAGTCTAGTCATTACTCGTTGGTCGCTTCAATGGATTTTAACAGTGGATGCAGCTACGTACGTTGCCGCATTCCTTTGCCTATCGACTATTCCATATAAACAGAGCAGCGGACAAAGCGCCAAGAAATATACAGCTATGAAAGAGGGGCTAGCATTCATAAAAGAAAATCGCTCGGTATCTCTTTTTTTGCTGCTTTCTTTTATGCCTTTCATCGCTGTGATGATGACCAATTATTTGTTTCCTATTTATCTGACTCAAGAATTAAAAGCAAGTCCAGCAGCATATGGAATTGAGAGTGCCGTATATGGTTTCGGGGCATTAACGGCAGGTGTATTCATCGTATCTATTATGAAAAGAACAGGCACAGAGCTAGCGATTATGCTTAATATAAGCCTTTTTGCACTCGGAATATCTATCATCTTCTTTATGAAGCTTCTGCCGATTTATTTTTCTATTGTGTTTCTTCTTGCTTTTGCAAATGCAGGTACAAGAGTAGCTCGAAATACGTTTATGATGCAGAAAATACCGAATATCATCGTAGGAAGAGTGGACAGCTGCTTTCGCTTTATCACTTTAGGAATTCGTATTTTACTGATTTTTTTCTCTATGTATGTTACGGCTAACGATCGTATAGGACTGGCTTTTTTAGGACTTAGTCTGCTTTTATTATCATCCGCTGGAGCTGGCTGGCTACTCTACAAAAGAAAACAGCGAAAACAGTCTGCATTGCTTAAGAGTGTTTTATAATGTCTGTTGCATGTTATAATAGAGAAATTGACAAATAATGTTCAACGTTTTTAACGTTGAACATTATTTGTTATGAATAGAAATTAAACAGAAACAGCATTGACTGTTATGCGATTGGAAGATTGTGAAGCGATGATAAATAAAACATTAAACAAAGAACAATTAAAAGATTCGTACTCAAGCAGAACGTACTATAGAGGGCACACGTATTACAAGCAGGGACGTGTGCTTGATTTGGAATACAATGAACAGACCACTACGTGGACAGCATCCGTTCGAGGTGCGGAAATGTATACAGTAATGGTTGAACAAAAAGGAAATTCTTTTTATTCATTCTGCGATTGTCCTGCTTATCACGAGTTTTCAGAATGCAAACACGAAGTAGCTGTTTTATTAACGATTTGCGATGAGCGAGCAAAGCCGCAGCCAATTAAAACGAAGCCTTTTCGCCAAAGCAAAGAATACGAAAATGTAAATCACTTTATCGACTTATTTTCGAGTTATCAACAAACAATAAGCGACCATAGGAAATATGCAGATAAAGATCCATTGAAAGTAGAATTTATTTGCAAGTCTTACTCAGAGGAATTTTTACGTTCAGAAGGAATGTACGTAGCGCTTGAAATGAAAGTGGGCGTCGACCGGACGTATGTAATAAAAAACATTCAAGAATTTTTAACAGACGTTAAAGAATTCCAAACTCACGAATTTACCAAGCGCTTCGAATATGACCCGGCAGAACATTTTTTTATAGAAGAAGATGGGAAAATCATTGAGTTGCTGATGGATATTATGACAAATGAATCATTTTATAAAAATTCTTATTCCATGTATCGTTCGTCTGCAAATAACAGAGAACTAGTCATTCCATCCATCGTAGCCAAAGAGTTATTTCAATTGCTCAAAGGTCGGAACTTTACATTTATTCACGAAGGGCATTCATATGAAAATATCATCTTTGCTGAAAGCTCAGCTCCTTTTTCATTTCAGTTAAATAAGCATCCGGCAGCTGGATTTGAACTAGACTTTACGGAACTTCATCAAGCTTCGTTTTTTGATCGATACGGGTGGCTATTTTTAAACGGGACGTTTTATGAGCTATCTCAAGATCAGCGTATGCTTCTTGAAGGACTTCGGAAAACGGCTCCTTTGAAGCCGGTCGTACCTATTGCAGAAGAGCAGATGGGTAATTTTTTATCTCACGTCGTTCCAGGATTAAAAAAAGTAGGGAAAGTAGATATCGCAAAAGAAGTAGCCCATCAAATTATTGCACCTGAGCTAAAAGCAAAAGTATTTATTGACCGTGAGGATGAACAGCTGTTTGTGACGCTTCGGTACAACTACGGAGAGATTTCGATTAATCCATTTTCATCCCAATCTGAAACGTACGATAAAATCTTGATACGAGATTTAGAAAAAGAAGATCGCGTTATGGACTTAATTGAAACGGCTCCTTTAAACATTTATAAAAATCAGTTGTACTTAAATCAAGACGAGTCCTCTCTATATGAATTTTTGTTTCATATTGTTCCAAAGCTTGATGAAATAGCGGATGTGTATATTACGGATGAGATGAAAGACTATACCTATACGGATTTTTCTGCGCCAGTAACAACGGTTGACATCAAAAACAGCAATGGTTTATTAGAAATTAATTTTGACTTAGGAGACATTGATCATCAGACCGTTCAAGATGTTTTAAAATCTGTTTTAGAAAAGAAAAGCTATCATCGCCTAGATAACGGTGCGTTTATTCCTCTTGAAAGCGAAGGCTTTGAACATATTCAAAATCTGTTTCGTGAGCTGAACGTAACGGAGAAAGACTTAAAGGTTAACTCATTACAGGTACCTTTATACAGAGGGATGCAAGTGGAAGAAATTATGAGTGCGGGTGATAAATCAGCAGCTAAGTTTGGTTCAGCATTTAAAACATTACTTACACAGCTCAAATCCCCGGAGGAAATGGATTGGGAAGTGCCAGAATCCTTACAGGCATCCCTGCGTGAGTATCAGTACAATGGGTTTAAGTGGTTTAAATCTCTGTCTCACTACTCTTTAGGAGGCGTACTGGCTGATGATATGGGGCTTGGAAAAACGCTTCAAAGCATCGCTTATATTTTATCTGAAAAAGATCATGATGAGGCTAGCAGTGCCTTTTTAATTGTTGTGCCGGCTTCCTTGATTTATAACTGGAGCAACGAATTGGAGAAATTTGCACCGAATCTAACGGTTCAAACCATTACAGGAACGCCGAGCGAGCGTGAGGAGAAGTTAAAACGAACTGCTGACGTATGGATTACATCTTATCCAACGCTGCGTCAAGATATTGATTTGTATCAGCACCTTCATTTTCATGCTTTAATTCTAGATGAGGCTCAGAGCATTAAAAATCATACAACGAAGACAGCAGTAGCTGTGCGGACTATTTCAGCTAAAAAGCGTTTTGCGCTGAGCGGTACGCCTATTGAAAACTCACTCGATGAGCTTTGGTCAATTTTCCAGACCATTCTTCCGGGCTTATTTCCAGGGCTTCGCCAGTTTAAAAACATGTCATCGGAGCAAGTCAGTCGAATTGTAAGACCATTTTTACTACGCCGAGTAAAAAAGGATGTGTTAAAAGAACTGCCTGATAAAATTGAAACAACTCATTTATCTGAGCTGACTAAAGAACAAAAAGAGTTATATGTAGGCTATTTAGAGCAATTGAAATCATCTTTAGCCGGTGAAGATTTTAATAAAAATCGAATGAAAATCTTGGCGGGATTAACAAGACTTCGCCAGATTTGCTGTCATCCGTCTTTATTCGTTGAAAATTACGAAGGGTATTCAAGCAAATTAGAGCAGCTGGTTGAGATTACAAGAAATGCAGTTGCCAACGGAAAACGCTTGTTAATCTTCTCTCAATTTACAAGTATGCTTCATATTATTCGAGAAGAGCTCCAAAAGGAAAACCTTTCGTACTTTTACTTAGATGGTCAAACGCCATCAAAAGAACGAGTGGAAATGGCGGATCGGTTTAATAATGGAGAACAAGATATTTTCTTAATTTCATTAAAAGCCGGAGGCACAGGCTTAAATTTAACAGGAGCCGATACGGTTATTTTATATGACTTATGGTGGAACCCTGCGATTGAAGAACAAGCGGCAGGCCGAGCGCACCGCATTGGTCAAAAAAATGTCGTGCAGGTCATTAAGCTTATTTCTCAAGGGACCATCGAAGAAAAAATTTACGGCTTGCAGCAAAAGAAAAAAGAACTCATCGAACAAGTTATTCAGCCGGGAGAAACGATGCTTTCTAGTCTGACGGAAGAAGAGCTTCGAGAACTGCTTAGCATGTAGCAAAGGATGTGTGAGGAATGAAAAAATGGGCGTTTGTATCAGATTTTGATGGAACGATTTCAAAGAAAGACTTTTATTGGATTGTGATTAAAAAATATTTTCCAGAAGGTGAAGACCTTTTCCACCGGTGGAAAGCAGGAGAAATGAAAGACATTGATTTTTTATCTACTGTTTTTCAATCCATTCACCAAGAAGAACCGAAAATTTTAGAAGAAGTAGCGAATATTCCAATTGATGAATACGTGCCCGCTTTTATTAAAGCTGTTCAGAAAAACGGCGGAGATTTTTATATTTTAAGCGCTGGAACAACGTACTATATTAAACCGATTTTAGATAAATATGGAGTTGAAGAAGTGGAAGTTTATTCGAATGAAGGATATTTCCATCACAACAATGTTCACTTGCGTCTAGACCCTGCTCACAGATGGCATTCAGAACGCTACGGTATTAATAAATCTGCTGTTATTCAAGAACTAAAGGAAGCATACGAAACGATTTATTTTGCTGGAGACAGCGAGCCGGATTCACATCCCGCAAAATATGCAGATGTTACCTTTGCGAAGGATGCTTTGCAAGACTTACTGCGCGAACAAAACGTTTCATTTGTTCCGGTTGAGACATTTAAAGATATTGAGCAATATTTGATACAACATAATGTAATAAAAAAGGCATAAAAACAGCGGTATTATTTGATTACTTCAAATAATACCGCTGTTCCTATTCCGCCTCCGCTCCCTAAAGCAGCTATTACATATCGCACGTCTTGGCGCTTACTTTCATAAAAAAGACGCGTGGCTAAAATAGCTCCTGATGCTCCGTACGGGTGCCCTAGCGTCAATGCCCCTCCCCGAATATTTACTTTCTCTTCTGATACCCCCAGTTCTTGCATACAAGCGACAACTTTAACCGCAAAGGCTTCGTTGATTTCAAATAAGTCAATGTCATCTACCGTAAGAGAATTTCGCTTCAAGATGTTTTTAATAGCAGAAACCGGCGCAATAGCTGGGTAAAGAGGTGATACTCCTGAGATATCAGCATCGATAAAGCGTAAAACGGGCTGAAACCCTAAGGCGTGTGCTTTTTTCTCTTCCATCACAAGTGTAATGCAGGCTCCGTCATTAATTCCGCAGCTGGTGGCTGCGGTGACGGTGCCTTCTTTTTTAAAAAGACGGGGCTGGCTTTTTGAAGCAGCTTTGTTATGTTTCGTTTTTTCATAAATGCTTCATCGTGCATTATATTTGGAAGATGAAGCGTTTCTTCTTTAAACAATCTCTTTTCAAAAGACTCCCAGCTTCTTTCATGACTTAAAAGAGCATACCTGTCTTGCCGGTCTTTAGATATGTTGTATTGCTGGGCTACGTTTTCTGCTGCAATTCCCATGTCAGGGTCACCAATTTTATCAGGAGAAAAACGGGCTCTTTTTTCAAAAGGAGAAGTACTTGTACTTTCAACTCCTCCAGCTAAGTAACATGTTCCAGCGCCTGCTTTTATCAAATAGCTAGCCATTCGAATGGCCTCTAAGCCAGCTCCGCACTGACGATCAATGGTCATTCCAGGGATAGAAAAAGGGAGGTCTGCTTCTAACGCTGAAAGCCTAGCTACATTTCCTCCTGGACCTACAACATTTCCTAAAATAACGTCATTAATTTCATGTTGAATTCCTGCGCTTAGGTGTTTTAATAAAGGAGCCGCTAGTTCTTGAACGTAAAAATTTTTAAGTACGCCGTTTTCTTTTCCAATCACTGTACGCTTCGCTTTTACAACTGCTGCCTGGTAGATAGTCATCACTTCCTTACATAGAAGCCGTATTGGAACGACCAGTTACGGTTACTACTTTTCGGACTTTTGTAATTAAATAAGCTGCTATGATTGCTTTTATGCAGTCACCGGGAATATAGACTAAACTTAATTGAAGAGATTTCCAGAACGGTATGTGAAGTAGCATCGCTTGTACAGGAATGCCAAAAGCGTAAACTAGCAAAATTCCAAACAGGACATTTGTTACGAATACCTTTGTAAACGTAAGGGTTTTCAACTTGGATAGTGTCCATCCTATAAAGAAAGCTGCAAATATATAGCTGATTAAATAGCCAGCGCTTGGACTAAAAAATACACTCATACCACCGCGCCCTCCAGAAAGCAAAGGGACTCCTACAGCTACTAAACATAAAAAAATAAATTGGCTTAATGCGCCTAACCTAGCCCCAAGAATACCTCCTGCCAGCATAACTCCCATCGTTTGAAGAGTAATAGGAACGGGAGTAAATGATAGAAAAATAGGAGGAACAAGCCCCAGCGCTCCCATTACAGCCGTAAATAATGCAACGTACGTCATATCTTTTGTTTTCATCGTAAACCTCCGCTATGTATGATAAAACATGACTATCGTATCTTATTAAACTTAAATTAGTCAACTTTATTTTTATGTAAGTTTACATTTTTTCTTTTCTCAAATCTACATTTACGGTACACTAAAAGTAAAATAAAAAGGGAGTTTACGCAGTAATGAAACGAATTGAAGAACTAATTTTTAATCAGTGCCAACAAACGCCTGACGGACTGGCACTATCGGATTCTATTAATAAGCTAAGCTACAGTCAAATGTGGGATTGTGTATGCAAAGCCGAAAAACAGCTGCAAGAAAAAGGGATGAAAGGGGGGGAGCTCGTTGCTTTAGGCATGCCAAACAATGTAGAAGCTATTGTGTCATTTTTAGCGATTTTAAAAGCCGGTGGAGTGGTAATGCTTTTACACAATGAGTTAACAGACGCTGAAATCGATACTTATTTTTCGATTCAATCTCCGAATTGGCTATGGGAAACTTCTTCTTTAACTAACATAACAAAAGAAAAACCTATGCTGCCCGTACGGCAAGTGAATGCACTGTCCGATCTATTTTTATTTGGATTTACCTCTGGGTCAACAGGAAGGCCTAAAGGGTTTGTAAAATCGCATCATTCTTGGTCTTCATCATTTCAAGAATGGTCCAGCATATTTTCTTTACAGAAACATGGAAAAGTGCTTGTTCCTTTACATATCTCGTATTCCGCGCAGCTTTACCCAGTTTTACATGCGCTTTGCAGCGGCATGCACGCTGTTATTTTAGAAGCGTTTACACCTTCTGCTGTTTTTAAGAAGGAAGCTAGCTGTATGTCTATTACACCAGCATTAATTTCTCCTTTGCTTCGTTACGTACAAAGCAGACCGAAAGAGAAACGACTTCTGCCAAAGACCGTGATTTCAGTAGGCAATAAATTATCGCCTTCCGTTCGAAAGAAATTTTCACAAGCGTTTCCTCTTGCCTCTCTTTATGAATATTACGGATCTTCCGAAATGGGATTTGTTACGGTGCTTTCACCCGATACAGCTGAAACGATGCCTCATACAGTAGGTTATCCTGTTGACAGTGTAGACGTTTTAATCCTTAATGAACGTGGAAAAGAAGTGGAAAAAGGGGACAAAGGAACATTATTTGTGAAAACAAATCAAGCATTTGAAGGGTTTGTTAATGACAGCAAAGAAACAAACCGCTCGTTTTTGAACGGATATGTTACGTCGCATGATATTGCGGTTCAACTTCCAGACGGAAGCATTACCATCGTAGGGAGAGATAAAAACGTGATTAAAAGCAGCGGAAGCTTAGTGTATGCCGAAGAAATTGAAGAGCTGCTTTTACAAATACCTGGCGTTAGCGAAGCAGCCGTTTTTAGCGTAGTAGATGCTGAACGTTCAGAAGTCGTAGGTGCAGCAATTGTTCTAGAGAACATTTCTCTTTCTGATGTGAGACAAGCGCTGACAAAACAAGTATCTGCTTATAAAATCCCGCGCGTATGGAGAATTTTAAAGTCCTTTCCGCGAATGAAAAATGGTAAAATTGACAAAGCAGCGATATACAGCCACTTTACAGAGAAAGAAGGGAAGATATATGATCTCATTTGAACCCATTACAGCTGACACGATGTATATTGTTTCAGAGATTATCAATTCAAACGAAGCTTATAACGTGTTAGAAAACGGCAAGAAAGAGCGGAGTGAACAAGAGCTTTTTAAAGAATACATGAACGAAAAAACAGACAGTTATTTTATAAAAGCTGACGATACATACGTAGGGGTTATCGATTACATGAAACAAAATCCTAACGATGACCATCCATGGATCGGAGCTTTTATCATTCATAGCGCCTATCACAATTTTAGTTTTGGAACACAGGCGTATTTAGCGTTTGAAGACAAGTTAAAAGAAGAAGGAGTTTTAGTTCTACGCCTTGGCGTTCTGTCTCAAAATCCTAGAGCCCAGCTGTTTTGGGAACGTCTTGGTTTTACACAGTACGCAACTAAGCCGCTGCATCATAATCAAGTTAACTGCTTGGAAAAAGAGCTATAGAAAAATCCGTGGATATAACCCACGGATTTTTTTATTATTTTATTAAAACGGCTGTATTGGCTGGAATCACAAGCTGGTTTTTGATTTTTTTTGCACCTTTTTCACTAGCAAAAATCAATTTGCCTTTAGCCGCCACAGATACTTTTACAGGTTGATTTGAAATATTATGATACACGCTAATCGATTTACCTTTATAGGTGCGGCTATAGGCAACGACTTCTTTTTGGTCTACTGAAATAGATTGAAGGGTTCCTTTTACTAACTCTTCATACTGCTGACGCACACGAATCATTTCACGGTAATGATTTAACAAAGAATCCTTTTGTTTTGTTTGTGCTTCTACTGACACACCATTGCCGCCTTTGTTGTATACAGGTGTTTCCCAGCTGGTTTGTCCAAGTCCGTTCCCTTCGTACCAGCGGAACGGTTCACGAATTAATTCATCAGGCTTTTCACCGGTCATTCCAATTTCTTCACCGTAATAAATATACGGATTTCCAGGAAGCGTAAGTAAGATAGAAGCAGCTGATTTTGCTTTATTCACATCGCCGCTCAGCTCACTCATGACGCGATTTTGGTCATGGTTAGTTAAGAAAATGCCATCAATTTTATTTGGATTGTATGATTTGAACAGCTCATCTGTTGCGGCTGCTGCAGTCGCGATTCCTTGATCATTTCCCGCCTTTACAGAGTTGACAATCTTTCCTGCTAAATCAAAGTTAAATAAAGAATCAAGCGATTGATAGTAAGGAGCCACGACTTCAGGCTGATCCCATACTTCACCCGTTAGATATACGTTGGGGTTTTCTTTTTTCATCGCATCTCTGAACTCATTCCACCACAGGATATTTTTCTTAGCGCCTTCAGCTGTTTGACCTTTAAAAATATGAAGCGCAGCATCTAGGCGGAACCCGTCAACTCCTTGCTTTAGCCAAAATTTTCCGACGTTAATCATTTCTTTTCTTACTTCAGGATTATCGTAATTTAAGTCCGGCATCCCTTCCCAAAACGTTCCATAAAAATACTCTCCGTTTGGAGCTTTATGCCATACTTGCTGTCCCCAAGATCCTTTTTCGTTCAAGTCAGTATTTTTATCAGCCCAAATATAGTAATCTCTGTACTTGCTGTATTTATCTTTTAAAGCAGCTTGAAACCAAGGGTGTTCACTGCTCGTATGATTCACAACGAGGTCCATAATAACCTTTACATCTCGTTTATCTGCTTCTTTCATCAGCTTGCGAAAATCTTGCAGACTTCCATACTGCGGATCAATGTTATAATAGTCCGTTACATCATATTTATGGTAGCTAGGAGAAGGGTTTACCGGCATCATCCAAATCCCGTTTACTTGAAGATCATTTTTTGTATGAGAATTGCCGTCGTTTAAATAATCCAGCTTTTGTGTAAGACCTTTTAAATCACCATGCCCATCCTTATTTGCATCATAGAAAGAGTTTACATACACCTCATAAAAGACACCGTTTTTATCTGCTGTTGGACCCTTACCTTTATGTACGGTTTCTGCGTGAGCGCCTGTTGATAAGCTAGCAGCCAGCGGCAGTGTTAGTGCTAAAGCCGTCCATTTTTTCCCTTTCATCGTTTCATCCCCCTTTTTGCAATCGTTTGCATAAATTTGACTACAATTGAAATATAGCACCTTGTTGAAAACGATTACAATAAAAATTTCATTTTGATTATTTTGAACTATTAATTATTCTGACAACCTGTTTATTTACTGCGTCTAATGACATTAAGGGGTTGCGTTATATTAAGTCTATAGATAGAAGAGATCAATAAAATAAGGGAGTATTATCCAAGCGAAAATAATGACTATGTCAAATATTCTGACAATGTTATTGTTCAATTCATCATCTCGTGCTACAATCCAAGTATAACTGAAAAACGGTACTTCAATTCCGAAAAACGGAACAAAAGGTATTGATGCAGATAACATAGCTTGAATTTTCCTTACTATCTGCAAATGATTACGCTTACATTAAAAGGTTAAGGGGGAAGAACGCAATGAGTAAAGTAGATTTAAACTGTGATTTAGGGGAAAGCTTTGGTGCTTATCACATTGGCAATGATGAAGCAATCTTAGATTATGTGACGTCTGTGAACGTAGCCTGTGGATTTCACGCAGGGGATCCGAGCGTCATGAGAAAAACTGTAAGATTGGCTGCTGAAAAAAAGGTGCAAATTGGTGCTCATCCTGGCCTACAGGACCTTATCGGTTTTGGACGTAGAAACATGAATATTTCACCTCAAGAAGCCTACGATATCGTGGTATATCAAATTGGTGCATTAAACGGTTTTTTGCAAGCAGAAGGGGTATCAATGCAGCATGTAAAGCCCCACGGTGCACTATATAACATGGCTGCTAAAAATAAAGCTTTGTCGGAAGCGATAGCAAAAGCTGTTTACAACGTAAATCCCGAACTGATTTTATTTGGGCTATCTGGAAGTGAGCTCATTCAAGCGGGTAACAAAATTGGGCTAAAAACGGCCAATGAGGTATTTGCAGACCGTACCTATCAATTAGACGGTTCTCTCACTGCTCGCACCGAACCAAATGCTTTAATCGAAAATGATGACGAAGCTGTTTTTCAAGTTATTACAATGGTGAAAGAAGGGAAAGTAAAATCTCAGCAAGGCAAGGATATAGAGTTACAAGCAGATACAATTTGTATTCATGGAGACGGGGCTCACGCACTTGAATTTGCTCGTCACGTGAACCGTTCTTTAAAAGCATCAGAAGTAGTAGTTAAAGCTATTTCACAATAAAAACTACATACAATCAGGAGGAAGATGATATTGGAGCCCATTAAAAAATCAACACCTCAGCAAAAGCTTTCGGCTGCGCCTAAAGTAAACTGGACGTTAATGCTTGGAGCCGCTTTTTTAATGGCCACATCGGCTATTGGACCAGGCTTTTTAACTCAAACTACCGTATTCACACAAAATTTAGCAGCAAGTTTTGGATTTGTTATTTTAATTTCAATTATCCTTGATATCTTTGCTCAAACCAACGTATGGAGGATTATTGCTGTTTCTGAAAAACGCGGACAAGAGATCGCCAACATGGTATTTCCAGGATTAGGATACGTGCTCGCTATTTTAATTGTAATCGGAGGACTTGCATTTAATATTGGAAATATTGCTGGTGCCGGGCTTGGTTTAAATGCGATTACAGGTATTTCTCCAACGGCCGGGGCTGCAATTAGTGCAGTAATCGCTGTATTAATCTTCGTTGTAAAAGAAGCTGGAAAAGCAATGGATCGCTTCACGCAAATTGCAGGTTTTGTCATGATTGGACTAATGGTATATGTGGCAGCTACGACTTCACCTCCCGTTGGAGAAGCTGTAGTGAAAACTTTTGTTCCTGATAAAATCGACATTATTGCTATCGTTACGCTTGTTGGAGGAACTGTAGGTGGTTATATTACCTTTGCTGGCGGACATCGTCTTTTAGATGCTGGTGTAAAAGGCATTGATTCTTTACCTCAAGTAACAAAAAGTTCTGTAACAGGAATTCTTATCACTTCCGTTATGCGAATTGCGTTGTTTTTAGCTGTACTTGGCGTTGTGTCTAAAGGGATGCAAATTGACCCGGCCAACCCTCCAGCATCCGTTTTTCAGCTTGCAGCAGGAAACGTCGGCTATAAAATCTTCGGGATTGTCATGTGGTCTGCCGCTATTACGTCCGTGGTAGGAGCTGCTTATACATCCGTTTCATTTATTCAAACTTTTAGTGAAAAACTTAATAAGAACTCAAACTGGATTATTATTGGTTTTATTATTATTTCAACTTTGTCGTTCGTCTTAATTGGAAAACCTGTAAAAGTTCTTCTTTTAGTGGGCGCACTCAATGGATTAATTCTGCCGGTCGCTCTTGGAACATTATTGATTGCTGCGTACAAAAAAAGTATTGTTGGCGAGTATAAACACCCTTTATGGCTCACTATTTCCGGTGTACTTGTTGTTATTGTTATGGCTTTAATGGGCGGCTATACATTAATTGATCAAATTCCTCAATTATTTAAATAAAATAAGGTGCCTGCACGTAAGTTGCGTGCGGGCAATGATGGGAGATAGAAATATGGCAAACCTTTCACAACTAACTCCAGCTGAACTCCGTCAGCAAATCCGTAACAATCAGCTTATTCAGCCAACAGCAGGCATGGCAAACGGCTATGCTCAAGCTAATTTAGCTATTTTACCAAAGAAACAAGCTTTTGACTTTCTATTGTTCTGTCAGCGTAATCCTAAATCTTGTCCGCTTTTAGATGTAACGGACGTTGGATCTCCGGTGCCAAAGTTTGCAGCTCCGTCGGGAGATATTCGTACAGACATCCCCAAGTATCGAATCTATGAAAATGGGGAACTAGTAAAAGAAGTAACCGATATCACGGACTACTGGGCAGAAGATATGGTAGCGTTTCTTATCGGCTGCAGTTTTACGTTTGAACAGGCACTTTTAAACAATAACATACCCGTTCGTCACATTGAAGAAAATTGTAATGTCCCTATGTATAAAACAAATATTTCGTGCACTGAAGCAGGAATATTCCACGGATCAACGGTGGTTAGTATGCGTCCAATTCCTCAGCAAGATGTAGTGCGAGCAGCACAAGTAACTTCACGTTTTCCAGCTGTGCATGGAGGACCTGTTCACATTGGAGATCCCGCTGCGATAGGGATAAAAGACGTTCAATCTCCGGATTTTGGTGATGCCGTTTCCATTAAGGAAGGCGAAGTTCCTGTGTTCTGGGCTTGTGGTGTAACCCCTCAAGCTGTAGCAATGGAAACAAAACCTTCTATGATGATTACACATGCTCCCGGGCATATGTTTATCACCGATATTCGAGATGAAAAACTAGGTGTTTTATAAAAGAAAGAGGTGTAGATATGAATCAAACCGTAACAAAAGCGTCCGCTGTTATTTCCCCGCTTGGCGACTCAGCGCTTGTTATAACGTTTGGAGATAGTATTCAGTACGATATTCATAAACAAATTAAAACATGTAAAGATTCGATAGAATTAAATCCTTTTCCTGGGTTTATCGAATGTGTGCCGGCATTCACGAACCTTACAATCTTTTATAACCCTCTTGAAGTTGTAGCAGCCGTGAAAAAAAAGCAGAAGAAGGAATTTGTTTCTCCTTTCGCGGTGGTGGCTTCTATTATTCAAAAAAAATTAGAGAACGAGCAGACAGAAAAAGAGTTAGCACATCGCACGGTTTCCATTCCAGTTTGCTACGGAGGAGAGTATGGTCCTGACCTTGAATATGTCGCTCGCCACCATAACTTAACAACTGAAGAGGTAATTCATATTCATTCTGAAGGCGAATATTTAGCGTACATGATTGGATTTGCTCCTGGATTTCCATTTCTCGGAGGACTATCTGAAAAAATTGCTACGCCTCGCAGGTCGTCTCCCCGCACATCTATTCCTGCTGGATCAGTTGGTATTGCAGGAATGCAAACAGGAGTGTATCCTATTTCCACTCCTGGAGGATGGCAATTAATTGGCCAAACGCCTATTAAACTGTTTTTGCCTGAACAAAATCCGCCAAGTTTGCTGCAAGCTGGAGACATTGTAAAATTTGAGCCCATTTCTAAAGAAAAGTATCAAGAAATACAGGCAAAGGAGGGGGAAAAATGAGTATACGAGTCAGTAAAGCTGGATTATTAACGAGCATTCAAGATTTAGGAAGAAGAGGGTTTCAACAGCACGGTGTGGTTGTAAGCGGTGCAATGGATTCTTATTCTCTTCGAATTGCTAATTTACTAGTTGGTAACGATGAAAAAGAAGCGGGACTTGAAGTTACGCTAATGGGACCTACTCTTGAAATAGAAAAAGATTGTTTAGTGGCAATTACGGGGGAGATTTAACTCCTTCGGTCAACGGAAAGCCAGTCCCAATGTGGAAACCTTTGTTTATTCCAAAGGGAAGCACTTTATCATTTGGTACTTGTAGAACTGGGTGTCGTTCTTATCTATCTGTAGCGGGAGGGTTTGCTGTTGATGAAGTATTAAATAGTAAAAGCACGTATTTGAGAGGCGAAATTGGTGGCTACAAAGGAAGAGCATTACAAACAGGTGATGTTTTACCACTATCTGTTCCTGCTGCTTCGAAACCTGCTTTTCTTTCAAATGAACTAGTAAATGGGGTATATACTTCTTCATGGTCTGTAAAATATAAGGAATTTGTTCATTTTACAAAAAAACCAGGTGTTCGTGTCACTAATGGCAGTCAATTTGATTTATTTACAGCTGAAAGCAAAAATCATTTTATTGAACAGCCCTTTAAAGTATTGAATCAATCAGATCGAATGGGCTATCGAATGGACGGACCTTCTCTTCAGCTTCAAGAGAAAAAAGAGTTATTGTCTGAAGCCGTTTCACAAGGTTCTGTTCAAGTTCCACCAGATGGAAACCCCATTATCCTGTTAGCGGACCGTCAAACTACGGGGGGATACCCTAAAATCGCTCAAGTAATCACAGCGGATTTACCGCTTTTAGCTCAGGTGAAGCCTGGAGAGTCCATTTACTTTTCTCACATTTCGCTTCATGAAGCAGAAAAAATCTATTTGGAAAAAGAGCAGCTGCTTCAAGAATTGAAGATTGGCATTAACCTTGCGTCAACTAAATAACATAAAATGGGAGTGACAATAGATGATAAACGTACGTGAATTGCAAGAAGTAGTTTCATTAATGAATGAATCTGGTATTCAAAAGCTCCATATTGAACATGATGGTACAAAAGTTGTCATTGATAAAGCAGGAATCCCTTTAGAGGACACAGCAGCTGTTACAGAAGTAAAAAACGAGGAAGTAAAAGCCGTTGCTACTGAGCAAGTGTCTCAAGATTCTACGTCTGTAAGTTCAGCAGAAAACAATGAAAAACAAATTTTATCACCAATGGTCGGAACGTTTTATTCCAAGCCAGAAGCAGACGCCGATCCCTTTATTCAAGTAGGACAAACAATTGAACGTAAAGATGTTGTATGTGTGATTGAAGCGATGAAGCTGTTTAACGAAGTAGATGCCGGAATGGAAGGAGAAGTGCTTGAAATCCTTGTGAAAGACGGAGATGTTGTTGAATTTGGACAGCCTTTATTTACCGTAAAATCATACTAAAGTATACATACTGTCAGGAGGAGTTATTATGTTCAAAAAGGTCTTAATCGCAAACCGCGGCGAGATTGCAGTTCGTATCATTCGAGCTTGTAAAGAGATGGGAATTGCAACCGTGGCAGTTTATTCAGAAGCAGACAAAGATGCACTTCATGTAAAGCTAGCAGATGAGTCATTTTGTATTGGCAAAACGTCTTCTAAAGAAAGCTACTTAAATATTCGCAACCTGCTTACTGTAGCGCAAGTGACCAAAGCAGACGCTGTTCATCCTGGCTACGGATTTTTAGCTGAAAACGCTGATTTTGCTGAGATGTGTGAATCCTATAATATCACCTTTATTGGTCCGAAAGCGGAAGCTATCCGTAAAATGGGGGCAAAAGCTGTAGCGCGAGATACCATGAAACAAGCCGGTGTGCCTATTGTACCTGGAACGGAAGGACTGATTGAAGATAGCAGATCCGCTATTCCAGTAGCACGAGAAATAGGCTATCCTATCATCGTAAAAGCCACGGCGGGCGGCGGCGGAAAAGGAATGCGGCTAGCTCATAGCGAAGAAGAGCTAGAAAAAGCGATTCGTCAAGCTCAGCATGAAGCAGAAACAGCTTTTGGAAACGGCGGAGTATACCTTGAAAAGTATTTAGAAGAACCGAAACACATCGAAATTCAAATTATTGCTGATGAAGAAGGAAATGTAGTTCATTTAGGTGAACGAGATTGTTCGATTCAACGACGTCATCAAAAATTAGTAGAAGAAGCTCCGTCACCTGCAGTAGATGAAAACCTTCGTGCGAAAATGGGCAAAGCGGCAGTCTTGGCAGCTAAAGCAGTCGATTATACAGGTGTGGGAACAGTTGAGTTTCTGTTAGATAAGCATGGGCATTTTTACTTTATGGAAATGAACACACGTATTCAAGTTGAACACCCCGTTACAGAACTTGTAACAAACATCGATTTAATTAAAGAACAAATTTCGGTAGCAGCAGGTTACCCGCTATCATTTGCTCAACAGGATGTTCAGTTAAAAGGATGGGCAATGGAGTGCCGAATCAATGCAGAAAATCCGGCTAAAAACTTTATGCCTTCTCCTGGAAAAGTGGAGATGTATTTACCTCCTGGCGGCTACGGGGTTCGTGTAGACAGCGCCGTTTACCCAAGCTATGAAATTTCTCCATTTTATGATTCAATGGTGGCGAAATTGATCGTAACAGGGAAAGACCGACATGAAGCGATTCAACGAATGAAACGTGCGCTCGAAGAATTTATCATTATAGGTATTCATACAACCATTCCTTTTCATTTAGAATTACTGGATCATCCTTCGTTTAAAGAAGGGGATTTCACAACCAAATTTCTAGAAAGTAATCCCATTTCAATTAAAGAACTAGAAATGGTGTAAAAAAGGAAAGTGCTCTATATAAGGGAGTGCTTTCCTTTTTTTCTTCATGTATAATAAAAAGAACATATCATTAGCTAGTAAGCTATACGTCTACCAAATACATATATTCGCATAAATAAGGGAGAAGGTTTCATGCAAGCTAACAATAAAACAGTCGTTAAATCCATGCAGATTCTCACGCTTTTTATCAAGTACCCTAAACTGACTTTCACAGAAATGATGGAGTACTCAGGCGTTCCTAAAACCTCTTTGCATCGAATGATTGGCTCGCTTGAAGAGATGGGCTTTTTAACAAAAGATGCGCAAGGTTACTACTCGCTTGGGCTTTTATTCTTGCAGTTTGGCCAGCTAGTGGCTAATCGTTTAGATATTAGAAGTATTGCGAAGCCTGTAATGGAAACGCTCCGAGACGACGTAGAAGAAGCGGTTAATTTAATTGTACGAGACGGGAATGAAGCTATGTATATTGAAAAAGTAGATACGCTTCATCCAGTGCGTCTCTATACATCAATTGGAAGGCGTTCACCTCTTTATGCAGGAGCCTGTTCACGCATTATCTTGGCCTATTTACCTGAAAAAGAACAAGAGGAATATATTAATCAAACGGAGCTAGCTCCAATAGGTATTGGAACCATTACAGATAAAAAGAAGCTAAGAAATGCACTAAAAGAAGCAAAAGAAAAAGGGTATACAATTAGCACCTCTGAATTAGAAAACTTTACAACATCCGTGAGCGCGCCGATTGTAAATCATCAAAATGAAGTGGTTGCAGGCATTAGCGTAGCGGGAATTGAAGCGAGATTTCAAGAGGACAGACTGCCGTTCATTATTCAAAAAGTAACAGAAGCAGCGAGCGTAATTTCTCAAAAGCTCGGTTATGAAGGGTCATTTAAGTAGCATACATAGAAAAATGGAGGTAGAACATTGAAACGATTAGAAGGTAAAACAGTCGCATTGGTAGGTCAGCGTAAAGTAGAAGAAATCAGCAAAATTGTTGAAAATCTTGGCGGGACTCCGCTTGTACGACCTGCACAAGGAACCATCTTTTTAGATGACACACATTTAGAAGCAGATATTAAAGAACTGGTAAAAGGAAATTATGATTGGTTTATTTTTACGACTGGCGTCGGCACAGAAATTCTTTATAAAACGGCAGATAAGCTAGGGCTGGCTGACAAATTTCTGTCTTCTTTACAAGCAGCCAATATTGCTGCACGCGGGTATAAAACTGTAAATATGTTAAAAAAGCTTGGAATTACTCCAACCGTTCGAGATGATGATGGAAGTACAGCAGGACTAGTCAGAGCACTTCATTCGTTTTCTTTTGAAGGAAAGCATGTAGCGCTTCAGCTTCACGGAGACCCTGCACCAAAGTTGATTGATTTTCTTTCAAATCAAAAAGCCCAGTTTAAAGAGATTTTACCGTATCAGCATATTCCGCCACAAGCAGAAGTGATGGAACAGCTTATAAACGAATTAATAAGTGGAAAAATCGACGCAGTCAATTTCACAAGCGCTCCGCAGGCCCGCTTTTTATTTTCGTTTGCAAGAGAATATGGGCAAGCTGATCATATTCGAGAACTCTTTGAAAGCTCTGTAGTAGCTGTGGCCGTTGGAAAAGTAACCGCTGCTGCTTTAAGAGAAGAAGGAGTAGGCCGTATTGTTATTCCTGATCAAGAAAGAATGGGAAGCGCAATTGTAGCTTTAGAACATTATTATCAGCAGCGTGATTAAAAAACCTTCTCGCCTCACAGCGAGAAGGTTTTTTGTATGATTTCATCCACACCTTGTCGAATATTGTTTATTAACTGCCTATCAACCTCTTTTTAAACACCTTCGAACGATAAAAAAATAGATTTGTTACTATTTTAGAAAATCATTTTCAAATATTGTAAAAACAGTAGAAAAAGGTGAAAAAATAGACGTAGATGTTAAAAAATTGTTACGTTCATTTTAGAAACAACTTACATCTAAGCAGCTTAAAAAAGGTGAATTACCTACTTCCTCATGCTGGAAACATTGCTGTTTGAAGTCTGGTAGATTGTTTCTTTTGATGGGAATATAGAGGTATATTTTTTTAGGTAAAGGTGAATGTACATGCAAGCTTTAAATGTTACATTACTGAAATACAATTGTAATATTGTTATTCTTTTTTTAAACGTTTATCGTGGTATAATTTTCGTAGATTTTCATTAGCAGATTTAGCTATTTATCGACAAATACAGGGAACTTTACATAAATTGTAAGACTTTTATACATATTGATACATAATTAGAACTTACTAGTTTAACAGAGCGAGAAAGCGGAGGAATTCATAGTGAAAAAGAAAATGCTTTTACTTAATACAACGGTTTTATTAGGTCTAGGAGGAGTTTTATCAACTCCAGCGTATGCCTCTACCATTCAGGAGATGGAATCACAAAAATCTCAAATTCAAAATCAGCGTCAAGATGTGCAATCTAATATTAAAGCAGCTTCTGACGAATTGACACGCCTTCAAGCAGAACAAGATCAAATGAAAGCACAGCTCGAGCGATTAACATTAGCAGAAGCAGAAAATAATAAAAAAGCCCAAAAAACAGAAGCGGATATTAAAGAAACGTCTAAACAAGTAGCCCAGCTTGAAAAAGAAATTAAGCTGCTTCAGGAAAAACTTGAAAAGCGAAATGATATTTTAAAAGATCGTGCACGTTCCCTACAAGAAAGCGGTGGTAACATAGAGTATCTACAAGTTTTACTTGGTTCTTCAAGCTTTAGTGATTTTGTAGACCGCGCGCTAGCTGTTTCAACTATTGTAGATGCAGACCGTGATATTCTAAAAGAAACAAAAAAGATGCAAGACGAATTAAAAACAAAACAAGCAGATGTTAAATCTAAGCTAGCTAGCTTAGAAGACATGAAAGCAGAACTGGATGAAATGACTGTTCAGTTAGCAGCTCAAAAGAAACAAAAAGATGCATTGGCAAAAGAACTAAAAGATAAAGAAGCAAAAAATGAAGAATTAAAAGCTTCTCTACAAGCAAAAGACAGCTCTCTTGCAAATGAACAGTCTACGCTTGAACAAAATATTAAAGATCAAAAAGCTGCGGAAGAAGCAGCAAGAAAAGCAGCTGAACAAGCGGCTAAAGAGGCAGCTAAGAAAGCAGCCGAACAAGCTCAAAAAGCAGCGACTGCGCCAGCTGAAAAAGCCGATTCATCGTCTGCTAAGGAAGAAGCGCCAAAGGCAAGAAGCAATGATGTGGCACCTACAAGCGCTCCGGCTCCAAAAGCTAGCAACGTTGTAACGGTAGGAAACCGCTGGATTGGAAACTCTGCTTATGTATTTGGCGGAGGACGCAGCCAATCGGATATTAACCACGGTTTGTTTGACTGCTCGTCATTTATACATTGGGCATATGCTCAAGTAGGCATCAACCTTGGGCCTCTTGGATCTGTAAGTACAGAAACGTTAAAGCATGCTGGAACACAAGTGTCTTCTAGTCAAATGCAGCCTGGAGATCTTGTTTTCTTCGATACATATAAAAAAGATGGCCACGTTGGTATTTATGTAGGAGGCGGCAAGTTCATCGGTGCTCAAAGCTCAACGGGTGTTGCAATTGCAAACATGAGCAGCGGCTATTGGAAAGCCCATTTCAACGGACGCGTAGTTCGTATTTAATAGGGTATAGTAAAAAGAAAACATCCAATTTAAAGGATGTTTTCTTTTTACATTGTAAGGAGCGTATGACTATGAATTCTATTTTTGATCATATAAAACCCAACTTAGATATTTTATTTGTCGGTTTTAACCCAAGCATCCGTTCCGGTGAAACGGGTCATCATTTTGCTAATCCAACCAATCGATTCTGGACGATTCTTCATAAAGCAGGTTTGACAGATCGTAAATACCGTCCGGAAGAAGATCACTCGCTGCTACAATTAGGATACGGTTTAACAAATATTGTAGAGCGTCCTACAAAGGCAGCTGATGATATCACAAAAGAAGAATATGCAGAAGGTAGAGAAATCCTAAAGAAAAAAATAGCGACATATACGCCTAAAATCGTCTGTTTTGTTGGAAAAGGTGTCTATCAGCAGTTCAGCGGACGTAAGCAAGTAAGGTGGGGGAAACAAGAGGAATCGGTGGTATCAGAAATAATGGACTTTGTTGCCCCGTCTTCAAGCGGGCTCGTTCGAATGAAAGTAGATGAAGTAGTCGCTATTTATGCAGAGCTTCCGAAGTTACTGCATACATTAAAATAGAGAAAGTCCTAGGCTTTCTCTATTTTGTAAATGAAATATCAATTTGAATAATCTCTGATCGGCTTCCAATTCGAAGAGGAGGACCCCAAAAGCCAAATCCTGATGAGACAATGGTGTGCAGTTGATTATTTTGCTTGTAGCCCCAATCAATTTCAAATAACCTCTTTGTGATCAAATGATTAGGTGCCATTTGTCCTCTGTGAGTATGGCCGCATAGAAGCAAATCTACGCCTGCTTGTTCAGCTTCTTTTAAAGAAAGCGGCTGATGATCCATTGCAATAACCGGAAGAGAACGATCCGTTTCACTCGCTAAATCAAAAAAGCTGTCTCGGTTTTTATCCGTCTTATCTTTTCTTCCAATTAAGTATAAGCTATCGCCTATGTTTAACACTTCATCCATTAAAATAGGAATGTTCATTTCTTTCATTCTTTCCACAAACTGAGGAATCTTCCCGCCATAATACTCATGGTTTCCCAAAATTCCATATGTGCCTAAAGGCGCTTTGAGCTGTTTCATCATATAATCCATTTCTTTTTTAAAGAATACTTGGGGATCATCGTCAATAATATCTCCAGGAAGTAAAATAAGATCCGGCTGTATCTTTTGAACATGAGTGATTAACCGCTGCAAATGTTTTTTGCCGGACAATGTGCCAAAGTGCATATCGGATGCTACGGCAATGCGGAGGTTTTTCCGATTCGTTTTTTTAGCAAGCGAAATCGTATATTTCCTTACTACAGGGCTGTAAGCATTGTACGTACCGTAAGCAAAAATGAGTAAAAAAGCCGCAATCATGAAAAATCCGATTGAATCGATAGCTGTAGAAAGCGAAGCGCCTAGAAGAGTGAGAATATATACGGCTAGATTACCTATAGGAAGTAGTAGAACTGAATATTGAATAAACCCTAACCAATACGACCCTGCAATTTTAAACATACTCACCTGTTGAAACGCACGACTGATGATAAAGGAATAAGCAAAAAACACTATGATGACTGTAAGAATCCATTTGTTTTCCACTTCAAACATTGTATGAAGCCACACCCAAGCGTTCCATCCAATGTACAGCACGAATAAGTTATATAAAATAACAACTAAAATAGACCTTACTAACACACTTACTTTCATAAGCTAACCTCTTTTCTTTCATCCGTAATTCCACTATAGCTCATTTTTATTGCTTCAACAAAATTTTATCTCTTCTTCTCAGCAATAAAATTTTTACTTTTCTCCCGAACGAAAAAACACACCTATACAAAACAGGTGTGTTTTTTGTATTAATGATGATGCGCGTGGTGAAGGCTGCTAATCACAAATTCAGGCTCTGGAACATGGAAATATTGAATCCATACGCCTTCTAAAAATTTCTCGCGTTTATCTAAAATAATATCGATATCTTTATCCGTTTTTACGATTTCATCATGTTCAGTCGGTGTATCAAATTTCCAATCGTAATGCGCGTGATCACCGTGATCTATAGTCACATATACACGAATCATTTTTCCTTGACCTTCTGGACTAGCCAATGCATTTTTTAACACTTTTGCTGCGTTTCGATTAATTTTTACTTCCATTTCGAAAACTCCATTCTGTAACTTAGTATGTAAAGTATTTTCGCAAACTTAAACGAAAAAGAGAAATTTTTTGCCTGACGATTTTTGTAGGGTTGCTTCATTCCGCCGTGATGCGCTACACTACACCATAATGAACGAAAAAGGAGCGTATGATGAATGAAGATTGTTGTTTTAGGTGACACCCATATTCCAAAAAGAGCGAAACATTTTCCAAAAAGACTCCTTGCCGAACTGAAAACAGCTAATACTATTATTCATACTGGAGATTTTCAAACGATGGATGTATACAATGAACTGCGCGCTTTTGCTCCTGTACACGGCGTGATTGGAAATGTAGACAGTGAAGAGCTGCAGCGAGTACTTCCATATTCATTGCTTCTTCCGTTTGATAATATTACTATTGGCGTAACCCACGGTCATGGAAAAGAAAAAACGACTGAAAAACGTGCACTTGCGGCATTTGAACATCAAAAAGTGGACGCAGTAATTTTTGGTCATTCTCACATTCCTGTTCATAAAAAAATTGGTGATATTACGTTGTTTAATGCAGGTTCCGCTACTGACAAGCGGCGTGAGAAACAATTTTCGTTTGGACTACTGTACATACAAAAAAACACGCTGCATTTTAAACATGTTTTTTATGATTCTAAAGACTAAAACAAGAGCGGACTCTTGTTTTAGCACTTTTACGTTGTATGGTCTAAATGAGCGATATATTCGTGAAGCTTATTTTCTTCGTAATCGTTTAAGTCATGCATTGGAATAACCTGCTGAGTTTGAGGATCCGTTCCTCTTACTTCTGCGATTTTGACTCCTTCTTTATAGATATTAAAAATATCTTTTTCTTCCCCGCGCTGAACCTTTTCTGTTTCAAACATTGAAAAAGACTTGCTGTTTTTACTTTCTTCCATTAAAATCACCTACTTTTTTTATCATACTCTTATCTTTTCACACCCATTGCTAATTATGTATACACTCGGTGACTAAAAGAATATGAAGTCTTGCCGATAGAAAGAAAGTGCACGATCATTTTTAACTACAGAGAGAGAGGCTACATAGCATGGCGAGAGTAAGAAAAAAAAGGTCCTTTAATAACTTTAAAACAAAACTAGTGCTAGCATTTACGGGAATTTTATTAGTACCGTCTGTTACGATAGGTGTATCAGCTTACATAACAGCAAAACATGAAATTGAAAACGAAATTATCAATACAGCACAGCAAAATGTACAGTCCATTAATTCAGTGATTGACGATACCGTTGGACCAAAAATCCATGATGTAGATTTTTTTGCGTCAATGGTGAACAACGAACGCTACAATGAAAAAGATATGACCACTTTAAGAAAAGACTTTAACTTATATGCTTCTCTTCATCCAGAAGCCATCAGCATTTTTACAGGAAATCAGCAGGGGCAGTTTATTCAATCTCCTAAAAAAGTGACACAATCAGGCTATGATCCCAGAAAACGAGATTGGTACAAGCTAGCGATGCAACACAAAGGAAAAACAGTTATCACTGAACCTTATTCTGCAGCTTCTACAGGTCAAATGGTCATTACTGTAGCAAAAACAACTGCGGATGGCATGGGTGTTATTGCGTTAGATTTAGATATAAGCCGCATTAATAAAGCTGTCAGTAAAGTGAAAATCGGAGAAAAAGGATATCCATTTCTTTTAGATGTAGATAGAAAATATATTGTTCATCCTACGGAAAAAGCAGGCACAAAAGCTACACAATCTCTTTTTGACCAGCTTTATGCAAAGAGTTCCGGATCTTTTGAATATACCTTTAACGGTGATGAAAAAAAGATGGTGTTTACCACGAACAAAACAACAAACTGGAAAGTTGCAGGTGCTATGTATTCATCAGAAGTGAGTGAAGCAGCACAGCCTATCTTTTACAAAACACTATTCATTATCATAGCTTGTCTGATAATGGGTAGTCTTACTATCTTTGTAGTGTTGCAATCAATCATTAAACCACTCAAACAGCTGAAAAATCAAGCGCTGCGCGTCAGTGAAGGAGATCTAACAACAGCGATTACCGTCAATTCAAAGGATGAAATCGGTGAGTTAGGGTATGCTTTTAGTCAGATGCAAAACAATCTTCGCATATTAATTCAAAATGTTGAAATGAGTGCTGAACAAGTGGCTGCTTCTTCAGAAGAGCTCACGGCCAGCTCACAACAAACAAGCGCTGCGACTGAACAAGTATCAGTTGCGATTCAAGAAGTAGCTTCTAGTGCTGAAAAACAAACGGCTGTTATTGACCAAAATGCAGCTTCTTTAGATGAGATTGTACAAGGGGTTTATACAATTGCTCAGCGTACAGAAACCGTTTCTCAGCTATCAAATCATATGACGTCTGAAGCTGTAGAAGGCGGAAAAGCTGTGAGAGAAACGGTGGAACAAATGGAATCCATTTCTCAATCCGTCGAGCTATCTAATACAACTATTCGTACTTTATTTCAACGTTCAAAAGAAGTTGGAACAATTTTAGAAGTAATCAGCGGTATTGCTGCTCAAACAAATTTACTTGCTTTAAATGCTGCAATTGAAGCGGCACGAGCTGGAGAACACGGAAAAGGGTTTTCTGTTGTGGCAGCGGAAGTGAGGAAGCTAGCAGAACAATCACAAGTGTCCGCATCTCAAATTTCTGATCTTATTCAAGCTATTCAACAAGATACTCAGGAGTCTGTACATACGATGGAGCAAGTTACAAACAAAGTTGAAGAAGGACTAACGATTTCACAGACAGCTATTCAAAAGTTCGAACAAATTCTAAGCAGCATGAATGAAACGGCTCCGCAAGTTGAAGAAGTCGCTGCGATTGCTCAGCAAATTTCAGCAGCTGTTGAAGAAGTAGCGCGTACAGCGGGTGAAATGGTGATCCTTGCTAAAGGAAATGCGGCTACATCTGAAGAAGTGGCCGCGTCTACTGAAGAACAGTTGGCTTCAATGGAAGAAATCGCTGTTTCTGCACAATCTCTGTCTCAAATGGCAGAACAATTAACAGCGCTCATCAGCAAATTTAATTTGTAAAATATGAATCAAATCGTCATAGACCTCTTTTATATTGGAAAAAGTAGAACATACACATATGAAAGAGGTGACAGTATCTGATGAAGCAAACAAAAATGAACTTTGAGCCAGCTTCAATTAACGATGATATGCATGCGAAGCTAAAACAGCTAGAGGAACAGTTTCAACAAACGTTAGGAAAAAGAGTAGCTTTAGTTGCATACGAAGCTGAAAAATAAAGAAACAAAAAAAGAAAAGACACTAGGTCTTTTCTTTTTTTGTTTCAATAAGGTTGAAATACACTCAATTTAAACGTTTTTCACGTTCCTTTTCCAGAAAAGAGCATAAAAGTGTAAAATTACACTTTTTTAGTGTTATTCTACTTTTTATATGGTATAATTTCACAGAAATAAAGAAAGGAGCTTACAATTTATAATGAAGAAAAACGTGTTGTTAGGAACTTTCCTATCTTTTTATCTAGTAGGTTCGTACGCCTCCTATCATATTTATAAACAACAGCAGATCCGTCCTGTAACAAAAGATGTTGCGCAGCTTCTTCCTACAAAAGTCAAAGAAATAAAGCATGGAACAACTGAAAAACAGCTGCAGCATTGGGTGAAAACCGCTTCACAGCATCATGAAAAAATAGCGATTTCAGGCATGCAGCACAGCCAAGGAGGACAGACATATTATCCCAATGCTATTTTACTTGATATGAAGCAGTACAATAAAATTATAGATTACAAGCCCCATCAAAAAGAAATTACAGTTCAAAGCGGGACAACGTGGAATGATATTCAGCAATATATACATAAAGACGGCCTTGCACTTCAAGTTATGCAGTCACAAAACATTTTTACCGTTGGGGGTTCTATCAGTGTGAATGTACACGGAAGAGATATTCGATACGGTTCTTTAATGGATACGGTAAAATCTATGCGTCTCCTGCAGGCAGACGGATCTATTATCGAGATTAGCCGGACAAAACACCCCGAACTGTTTTCTTTAGTAAACGGAGGCTACGGGTTATTTGGGGTCATTTTAGATGTGACGCTCCGTTTAACGGATGATGAATGGTACGAAGATGAAATTATTCGCTTAGGTTATAGACAGTATACAGCGTATTTTAAAAACTACGTACAGCATAATTCTGATGTTCGTATGCATATGGCACGTATTTCTGTTTCTCCTAATCAATTGCTAACAGATATGTACGTCACAAACTATCGTTTATCTTCTCAAAATACTTCTACTGTAAAAGAACCGCTCAAGACAGAAAAAATAGTGGCACTTCCTAAATTTATGCTGGGGCTGTCTCGATATAGTGACTGGGGAAAAGATATGCTGTGGGAAACACAAAAGGCTTATTTCTTAAGGCAAAACGGACGACTTGAAACAAGAAATAATGTTATGCGTTCTGAAAGTGATTTTATGGAGTACGAAAGTGCTAATCGGACGGAAGTTTTACAGGAGTACTTCGTTCCGGTTGATGAATTTGCTTCTTACATTGATGATTTACGAAAAGTGTTATCAACAGAGAAATTAAATTTACTGAACATTACCGTTCGCTATGTAGAAAAATACAATAAAGCAGTGATGTCTTATGCAAAAGATGATATGTTTGCTCTTGTTTTACTTATTAATCAAAAAAAGGATCACCAAGGCATTTCTGATACACAAAGGGTTGTCAGAAAAATGGTGGACGTGACGCTGCAGCATCAAGGAAGCTACTACTTGCCTTACTACGGTTATCCAAGCAAGAAGCAGTTAGAAGACGCTTATCCTCATACAGCCGCCTTTTTTAATTTAAAAAGAAAATATGATCCAAACGAAACGTTCGTTAATTTATTTTATAAGGAGTATGGAAAATGACGTATAAACAACTCTTACATTCACAAAGCCTCATGATTACCGCGAGCAGTATTGTTTTTCCTTTTTACCTTTTACTGCTTCGAAATCTTGGTGATAGTTATTCACAATTTGGCTTAGCTTACGGAATTTTTGCTTTAACCGCAGCCTTGAGTCACCCTTTGATCGGTTCATGGAGTGACAAAGTAGGAGAAAAGCGCTTGCTCCTTTTATATACGTTCGGGATGGCCGTTGTTATGATCGTTATTCCCGTCTTAACAACTATCACGCAGGTGTACATCATTCAAATTATAATGGGGTTACTTGGAGCTCTTCAAAAAACGGCAGAAAAAATAGCGTTATCTAGGCAGACAGATCGTGCTCACACGGGAAAACAAGTAGGACACTATCATTTATGGACCTCTATATGGGCAGCTTTAGCCGTGATTGGAACAGGTTATATCATTGATTTTTTGACAATTGGCAGCCTTTTTTACATCACTTCGTTTATGTATGTAGCAGCAGGGGTATTAATATGGCAAAAACCTAAAACAATCGAGCTTGAACGCCACCATTCGCTGTAAAAGCATATATGAACAGGTCACTTGAATTTTTCAGCTCGTACAATAAGATACTATAAAAAAACTTATGTTCTCCCGATATAAGTACTGAAAGGAGAAACGTTTATGCAAGGTATAAGTATATCAGGGCAAGATCCAGTGTCTTCCATTATAGTATCGTTCGCTATTTTCATCATTATATGGGGTCTTATTCCAGGCTTAACTATAAAGTATGTATGTAAAAGTCAAACACTAGGTATAGCAAGTTTTTTTATCGGTATCGCCTACGGGGTTAAAGCAGGTCATTTCCTTACTTAAATACGGTTTGGTGTAAGTAAGGAAACTTGGACCGCTATTAGCTAAGCGGTAATTCCTTTTGTTTCCTGTTATTTTTTTAGAGCATTTCTCCATAATAACGGTTAAAGAGGTGAATCCGATGACAGATAACAATATTGGTTTTGGAGTTAGCGGAGGCGCAGAGACTAGAAAAAAATCTACTGTTTCTAGTGAAGCCCCTATATCTAATGAGATACAACAAAACCTAAAACAAGATAACTACGAAAAGCTTAGCCATCAGCTAAATTCATTATCTGATGATGAGTTTAGAGCAGATCGCGATGAAGATTAAGGAATACTTATTAAAAACGAATATTTAAATTAAATAAAGTATTATGAAAGTAAACTAAGTGGATTCCATAACTTTGACGTGATAGCATTAACTACTGGTACAAACATACCACTTGACTATTTTGGCATGTTATCTTGTCAGAGTTCTTAGTTATTTTTTTGATAACTAGGAATCCATTTGTGACCTTTAAGTAGAGATATAAAGGTAATCCTTCACTTTAATGAGTGAAGGATTTTTTTTTATCATTTCGTTATAGTTCTGTGATTGTTTGGATTAAGAAGGATACACTAGATACATTGTATACAATGTAAACGTCGTCATGTATAATGTAACTTGTATTATCAAAGTTTTACACGTTTTATCTCTCTTATCCTTAGAAAAAACTTGAATGAACGTGAGAGACATACTCGAGATAAGCGGAGGCATATACTGGTGTCTAAACAAATACATGATTTTAATGATATTATCCGAAAGCTGCGCAAAAAACTTTTTGGAAAAGGTCCAGAACGAATTCATACGGTATTCGTTCAAAACATGGCTATTTCAACTTTGTATGGAAACTTAACGCCAGCTGAACAATTTATCGCGAGAACAGCCGAAGGTAAAGAGACGGTACATATGGCACGAACAAAGCTTATTCAAAACATTTATGCTTCATCTCCTCCAGAAGGACTTGAAGATTTGTTAGGAGCTAAGCTGGACTATTTATTTTCCGATATCAAAGTGGAGGAAGATATTGCTGTTTCCGTGTTTGTATTTGAAACCAATATTCAGTAGAACAACGTGAAAATACATAATTTAATTAAATGAACGATGAGTAGGATCTGCTTGTTTTTTATTTGATTTTATTATAAATAATGATGACTGATATACTGTAAAGAAAGTGCAGGATTATTAGGCAGCATTCAAAAACCTTGTGTAAAAGGTGTTTTTGAGTGCTGCCTTTTTTAGTTAAGGAGGGGTTTTATGGCATTTCATAAGCCGGATAAAATACTGAACATCGCTTTAGAAGCAGGTGTTTCAAAAACAAAGTTATCACTTTCTTCTATTCTTAGGCTTGGATTTTTAGGAGGCGCGTTTATTGCGCTTGGTTTTTTACTGGATGTACGCATCATTGGTAATTTACCAGTTGAATGGGGGAATTTATCAAACCTTTTAGGAGGGACGGTCTTTCCTGTAGGTCTTATATTGGTCGTACTTGGAGGAGCAGAGCTCATTACGGGCAATATGATGTCTGTTTCCATTGCGCTGTATGCAAGAAAAATTTCGCTTCGTCACTTGCTTCATAACTGGTTTTGGGTCACTCTGGCTAACTTTTTAGGCGCAGTATTTATTGCGTATTTCTTTGGACACATTGTCGGTTTAACAGAAACAGGACCTTTTTTAGATAAAACGGTAGCAATTGCTCAAGCTAAAATTGATGAATCGTTTTTTAAAACGCTTATTTCTGCTGTGGGATGTAACTGGCTTGTATGTTTAGCTATTTGGCTTTCATACGGTGCTGACGATGTTACGGGGAAATTCTCGGTATTTGGTTTCCGATTATGGCTTTTGTTGCGATCGGCTTTCAGCACGTTGTAGCTAACATGTTCATTATTCCCGCTGCCATTTTTGCAGGTCACTTTACATGGATTAATTTTATTATAAATATTGTCCCTGCCTTTATTGGAAATATGATTGGAGGAGCTGTATTTGTAGGCTTTATTTATTTTTCTTCTTATCAACAGAAACAAAAAGAACAATTAAAAAAAGCTTCTTAAGCGATTTTTATCAGTCGTCATTAAAACATGCAGTCTCTTAGTAAAGAGGCTGTTTTTTTGAGAGTGAAAGCTGAAAAAATTTATTTTTAACAATTTATGTATGATAACATATAAGTCAATTAGGATAAGATGTGGTCAACGTTCAAATTCTTACTTTTATTTTCATAATAATATTATGGTTAACTAGATGTTAATTAATACATTCGTAAGGGAGAGAAAGAAATATTGAATATTGGTGTAGGCTTGATTCTACTATCTGTCGCACTATTGCTTCTTAATATCAAGAATGTTTTTACACAAAAAAAGGAAGAAGACGTGTAGCACCAGTTTGTTAATAGCGGGAACATTGATTTTATCAGCAAGCCTAATATTACTTACTGGTTTGTATGATCCGTATGCAAATCATGTTTAAAAACGTACTAAAGGAGCGTGAAGAAATTGAAGTTGATGTTTGCTGTTTTACTGATCATATTTGGTAGCATTTTAATTGGTTTGTCTAGTACCAGTCTAGCTGAAACAGGTAATAACGTAATAAGCTTAGCTGGAATTGGGTGTCTGATAGCAGCTATTTTTATAGCAAAAGGTAAAAAAGATACCAAATGCTATACAAAAAAGAATGCGATGTTTAATCACGCATTCTTTTTTGATGTGAGCGGCCATAACTCTTTGTCGTCCACTTTTTCTTACGGTTATTATAAAATAGAGAGTAACAGCTATACATACAGTAGTAAGGTGGTATTTAATAATGAAACAATCTAACACGACGATCGGGATTGTCGCGCATGTTGATGCAGGAAAGACTACGTTTTCCGAACAGCTTCTTTACCATACAAAAAGTATTAAACAGCGAGGAAGAGTCGACCACAAAGACTCGTTTCTTGATACCCATATAATTGAAAAAGAACGAGGAATTACGGTATTTGCGGATCAAGGAACTTTTTCATATAACGGTTCTACTTACTATTTAATTGATACGCCGGGCCACGTCGACTTTTCACCTGAAATGGAACGTTCTATTCAAGTGATGGATTATGCGGTTGTCATCTTAAGTGCAGTCGAAGGAGTAGAAGGCCATACAGAAACGGTTTGGCAGTTGCTTCAAAAACATCGTGTTCCGGTATTCTTTTTTATCAATAAAATCGATCGTATAGGAGCAGACCATGAACGCGTTATAAACGATATTAAACATAACTTAACCCCTGATGTTTATGATATAACGTCAGAGCTCATAGATAGCTCGTTAAGTGAGGGACTTATTGAATTTATAGCTGAAAAAGATGAAGAGCTTCTAGATGCATTTATTGAAGGCAAGAATGACCAAGCTTATTGGAGAGCTGCCATGCAAAAGCTTATCCAAACCAATCAGATTTTCCCGTGTGCTTGTGGTTCAGCTTTACAAGATATCGGTATTGAAGGTTTTTTAGAGAAGTTTAATTTGCTAACAGCAACTCACTACTCGAAGGATGAAGCATTTTCAGGGCGTGTATATAAAATTCGGCACGATGAAAACGGCATGCGCATCACGTTTATCAAAGCTCTGAGCGGGAAACTGCAAGTGCGTGATGAAGTGGCTTATGCAAAAAACGGAGAGTTATACGAAGAAAAAATCACTCAAATTCGTGCGTATAACGGAAGCACATTTAAAAATGTAAATGAAGGTTCAGCCGGCGAACTTTTTGCAGTTACAGGATTGTCCTCAGCATCGATTGGAGATGGGCTTGGAAGGTTAAAAGAAAGCCGCTCCTACGAACTTTTGCCTACGTTAAAAGCAAAAGTTGTTTTTGATTCTTCTGTTCATCCAAAAGAAGGGGTCAAACTTTTTCGATTATTAGATGCCGAAGATCCATCTTTACATGTGACGTGGGAAGAAAAACTTCAAGAACTCCATATTCATGTAATGGGAGCAATTCAGCTTGAAGTTTTCGAAAAACTGATAAAAGAACGTTTTAATATAAACGTACAGTTTGAAGAACCGGAAATTTTGTACAAAGAATCCATTGAAGATACGGTGATGGGCTACGGACATTTTGAACCATTAAAACACTATGCAGAAGTTCATTTGAAAATAGAAGCATCGGAGCGAAACAGCGGAATTACTTTTGAAAATGAGTGTCACACCGATGATTTATCCGTCGGGTATCAACATTTAGTGCGTCAGCATATATTTGAAAAGCAGCATCACGGTTTGCTGACAGGTTCGCCTATTACTGACATAAAAGTGACATTATGTACTGGACGAGCTCACAACAAGCATACAAGCGGAGGAGATTTTAGAGAAGCAACGTACCGGGCATTACGACAAGGGTTAGAAAAGGCAAAAAATATTGTACTAGAACCGTATTATGACTTTAAAATTAAAGTAGATATTGATCAAATGGGCAGGGTGTTAGCTGATGTTCAAAGTGCACACGGCCGCTTTGATTCTCCTCAAACAACCGAAAACAAAGCGATTATTATAGGAAAAGTTCCTGTTGCTACTTTTATGAACTATGGTTCGACGCTAGCATCTTTTACGCATGGAAAAGGAGCGATGTCTCTGTTATTCGGAGGGTATGAACGATGTCATAATGAAGAAGAGGTTATGGAACGAATGAGCTACAATAAAGATGCGGATCCGGAATACAGCTCATCATCTGTCTTCTGCGCAAAAGGACAGGGCTATACGGTTCTTTGGAAAGAAGCAGAGGAAAAAATGCACTGCTAAGAAAAAGTACTGTAGCAATCGCTACAGTACTTTTTCTTAGCAGTCTTTCAACAGCTATTTTCTCCATACCTTTACAATAAAAACCATATTAAAGTGCTGAAAAGCTTCAAGGACTGTCTATCATCGCGCCTATTTTTTTAGTTCCGCTTATGATTGTTCCTTCAATTATTGGTTTTTTTATAAAAAAAGACAAGCTCTGTCTATGGGCAATTATTTTAAATATCATCTTGTTTCTTGTACCAATTGGCTATCATGTCATCGGTACGCTAGTATTTGGCCCCTAATTCAAAAAACGAACAAACTTCAATATAAAGCTTGTTCGTTTTTTATATCATATAACCTTCTATAAAGACTATTGAGCCGGAGCAGTAGCTGTACTGGTGTTTTCGTCTTTCAGCATCATCCTTACACCTTGTATAACCGCAATTCCTTCCCACTTATTAAGATCAGGTTCAAGAAATTCCAAAGCAAACGTGTGTGGACGTAATGACAAAAAAGAAGAGAGAGTCCGGACTTGAATGACGGGAACACCGGAACGCAAAACATCAAATTTACGATCTGTTATATTTCCCGTAATTTCATATGTATCACCATCGTTTCGAATATAAAGATACTTCTTTTTAAAAAAAGTGAATCCCCGTTGAATTATTCCAACTTCATTTTCGTGATGATCTGAAATAATTAGCTTTGGCATAAGTGCAAACATTTTAGATTTACCTGTAAATACGATTTCTTCGTTCTTTAAAATCTCAAATTTATTAGCAATGGACAACTTATATGCGACATTTCCAACAACCTCTTGTGATTCATTATAAATAGGAGATTCACCTAATTCGAAAAACTTGTCTTGCAAGATAATTCCTTGTTTCTTCATCTTAAAACCTTTTTGGGATATATTACCATATTTTATCTTTTGAGTTATGCCAATCAAATTTTCAGTAGTGTTAACAAATAAAGTTCATTCTTACGTGCTGCTGATAATGAAAAGAATGAAAATAGGTTTCGAAGCTCATAATGTGTAAAGGAGACCCTGCTTATTTATAAAACTAAGTAAAGCAGTTCGTCATACATTCAAAGTGACCTATACATAAGGAGATGATACTTTATGCCTCAATGGCATCCGCATCGTGAACAAAAAAATTTACCTGATGAAGTTCCTGTTAATCCACTTTTTTCTCGACAAGGAGAAGTGACCATTCCAAGGCTTCGTATTAGTGATCAAGGTATGCTGCCAGAAACAGCTTATCAAATCATTCATGATGAAATTGTTTTAGACGGGAATGCTCGCTTAAATTTAGCTACGTTTGTTACCACTTGGATGGAGCCTGATGCAGAGCGTCTGTACGGCGAATCTTTTGATAAAAATATGATTGATAAAGATGAGTATCCACAAACAGCGGCTATTGAAGAGAGATGTGTACGTATTTTAGCGGATTTGTGGAATTCACCTAAGCCTGATACAACGATGGGCGTTTCTACTACAGGTTCATCTGAAGCATGTATGCTTGGTGGACTGGCGTTAAAGAGACGTTGGCAGAAACTACGTAAAAGTAAAGGTCTATCAACCGACCGGCCGAACATTGTATTTAGTTCATCCGTTCAAGTGGTATGGGAGAAGTTCGCGAACTATTGGGATGTAGAGCCGCGTTATGTGAATATTAATCCAGATCATCCTTATTTAGATGCAGAAGGCGTGATTAATGCTGTTGACGAAAATACAATTGGCGTTGTACCGATTCTTGGAGTGACGTACACAGGGGTTTACGAACCAATCGCTGCCATCGCAAAAGCATTAGATGAGGTTCAAGAAAAGACAGGATTGGATATTCCTATTCATGTAGATGCAGCTTCTGGAGGTTTTATCGCTCCGTTTCTTCAACCAGACCTGATCTGGGATTTCCGCTTGCCGCGAGTAAAGTCCATTAACGTGTCGGGACATAAGTATGGTTTAGTCTACCCCGGTTTAGGATGGGTGATTTGGAGAGAAAAAGAGGACTTGCCTGAAGATCTTATTTTCCGCGTTTCTTATCTAGGAGGCAACATGCCAACTTTTGCGCTGAACTTTTCTAGACCAGGAGCACAAGTTCTTTTACAGTACTATAATTTCTTGCGTTTAGGTAAAGACGGCTATTATTCCGTACAAAAAGCCACACAAGATACCGCACTATTTCTCAGCAAAGAAATTCAAGAAATGGAAGCATTCGAAATTCTTTCTGATGGTTCAGATATTCCGGTTCTTGCCTGGAAACTGAAAGAAGGATACACGCCGAACTGGACTCTTTATGACTTATCTAGACAATTGCGTACGTACGGATGGCAAGTGCCTGCTTATCCGCTACCTCCAGACATGGAAGAAATAACAATCATGCGCATTGTCGTTAGAAATGGATTTTCAAGAGACCTAGCTCATTTATTTATGGTTAATTTCAAACAAGCTATTGAATTTCTCAATTCGTTGGATAGACCTGTTCTTAAAGATACGAAATACGACAATGGATTTCATCATTAATACCTATTATGGAAACGCAAAGCCGCGTTTTAAAAAAGGTAGGCGGCTTTGCGTTTTTTTGTTTTATATATATAAAGATAATTTTTTCAAAAAAACACCATAAAAAATCAAGAAAATATTATTATATTTTCTTGATTTTGGTATAATGACCTTCAGGGTTCATAGCTCTTTAGAATTATATAAACCCTAAAAAAGATAAAAAAAGGGGATAATAGTCTATGAAAATGTTGAAAGTTGCTTTTGGTATTCCATTGTTAGCTGTATTGCTGACAGGGTGTGGGGATGAAACCAGTGAAACTGCATCGCAAAAAGAAGAACCTACAGAGAAATCCACAGCCCTTCATACTAAAGAAAATGGTAACAAAACCGCTGTAAAAGAATCTTCACCCAATACATTACAAACAAAAGCATCAACAATTAAAAAAGCCGTTAATTCTAAAGAAGCAGATCGCGATTATTTATTAAATGTAATGAATGGCTATCAGTATATCCAAGTAGGTGACAATCAGTATATTTACTACGGCATTAATCAAGAGCAAAATGTTTTTTGCATGATGGAAGTTAACTTTGACGCGAGTGGTGATTATATAGAAAACATTAATTTTGTTGATAATGCTTCAGAAGAACAAATTGCTTTGCTTCAAAACCAAATCAAAGAACAACAAAAGCAATTATCAGACCTCGAACAGCAGCAAATGGAAAAAGAATTAGATGATTACTATGCGCAGCGAGAAGAAGAGCGACAAAAAGAAGAAGAGGCTCAGGCCAATGCTGACGCAGAAGCTGAAGCTCAGGCAGAAGCAGATCATAAAGCGGAAGAAGAACGTTTAGCAGAAGAAGAGAAGAAACAACAAGAGGAAGCCGAAGCTCAGGCAAAAGCGGATGAGGAAGAAGCTGAAGCTGATTCAGAAGATGAGGCGCAAACAGAACCAGAGCAAGAAGAAGATACAGAAGCCATTGAGGAAGAGGAACCAGCCGAACAAACAGTTTCCCAAGAGCAAGCTATCCAGCTAGTTCGTGAGCAACAAGGCATATCTGAAGATTCACCTCTTTTTGTAGAATACGATCACGTTGACGACTCAGGAAACTATATTATCCATGTTTATGAAAGCGTTGTGGATAATGAAGAAACAGGAGAGGGACATACAGCTACACAAGGATGGTATCAAGTAAGTCCTGGCGATGGGTCAATTACTGATGTTACGGTAGACGGTTACTAATAAAATAAGCTGTTTATTTTTCGAAATTAAAACGTAGTAACTATATGTGGAATCTCTCCCCAATTTGAAGCTGACAAAGATACTGTTGCGCCAAATAAATCTACTGTTAATAAAGTAGACAATAACGATAAAGTTATAACTGGTAAAGCGGAAGCAGGTTCAACTGTAACTGTTAATGTAGGTAAAAAACGAATTGGGTACGCAAAGGCAAGTTCAAATGGATCATTCTCTGTTAGTATCCCTGTACAGAAAAAAGGAACTAAATTAAACGTAACTGCTAAAGATGCTTCGAATAATGTAACTGTTGTGAAACATTAAAATTGATGAACTGTTTAGATTATCTGCTATGCATTTAGGATAGTAAGTATTATAACTATAAACAAACAGGATAAAGACGCATGTTTATGACCGCTTTATCCTGTTTTTATTATTAATACCCTTTATTTTTTTAAAAGATAAATTAATGAGGTAAGCGTAGATGAAGAGAATTCGCAGGATATAAAGGTAGTTCCTACCGAACAGCAATTAGAACAATTAAGAAACGCAGCTTGGGATGCTACTTTAATTGTTACGTCAGGCAAGGAAAAAATAGCGGAATTTGATATAAGTAAATTGGGAAACTAAATGGAATGAACAGGAACAAGGGGATAAGGAAAGAGCTAAATTATGTACCAAAGAGAACGGATTTTCATCCTCTCTTTAAAGAAAGCTGGTTTAAAGGGTATAGAGTGCTCTCATCTAAGATGATAATTTTCGATGAATATTCGAGATGTTCATTATAACAAAGCAGCAAATTATGATAAAAATCCAGTAAAAGAACGACATAAAAACTATTTTCCTCCGAAAACAAACCAGAGCGATTGATAAGAATATTTTCGTATTTTTTAACGATTCTTTGAGTTCTCTTTATAATTTTTACCGCATCTTTCATTTTATACATTTCATTTAACTCTTCCGCAAATACATGGAGGTCTTTTTGTATTGCCTTTCTAAGCGCTGCATTCATTTCTTTAATGTTCTGCGGTACTTCTTCCAGAATAAATTGCTTTATCATAATGAAATCAGATTGTACTGGCTCGTGCAAAAAGCTTAGGTAAATACGAAGAGTGTTATACGCATCATACATCGGATTGTGCTTTTTACCCTCAAACTGCAAATTATATAAAGCTAACCCATTTTCTACTGATACGTTATTTTTAGAAACACGCTTTGTAAAAATCGCTTGAAAATCAACATAACGCTGTTCTATCTTCTTTATAGTAGCAAGAGAGATTTCGTGCTTTTCCGCATCTATTTTTAAACGAGATAAATCGCTGGTAGACCAAGAGAAAAAACGGGATTTTTTAATTCCGCCAATCCAGGTTAAAAAGTCTTCAAAAACATTTTTGAAATTACTTGCACCGACTAAATCAGTATCTTTAATACCGGTTAGCTCTGTGCAGAAGCGGCTTAAGGACACCTGTTTTGTAGGTTGAATATAACGGTCAAAAAACTCAATGTCTTCTGTCTCGATATTGTACTTCACCGCGCCGAGCCGAATTGCTTCCATATCTTCAAACGGCATTCCTTTGTTTGAACACAGCATTTCAAAATCAAAAAAGATAAATTGTTTTACATCTGCCATATTCTATGCTCCTCTCTCTAACAGGTTATTATAAGGGAATAGTGGTGAAAGAGAAAGGACCAATAAATCCCAAATTTTGAGAATAACAATGAATTATTTCAAAAGGCTAGGGGACACTTATCAGTTTCTAGGTAGCGGAAAAGTTTTTGAAGCTCTTCGAGGGACATATAAACAGTAAGCTTTTTGTCTGATTATGGCGCTTGGATATCAGCAGTGAAGTCTGACTTCATATAATTTTCTTTTAAACGATATTGACTAAGTAGCTTGATATACGGCGTCGTAACGTTCTAGGCTTAATTCCATGATTAATTACTTAATTCTGTACAAAACGACGTACACTTGAAGATGTAAGTTCATCCAAATCAAGTGAGCGATTATTTTCTTATAGGAATTCTTGATAAAGCCTTAAAGAAAACGAGTAACCAAGACAAAGCAATAGGTGATATGTATTCCAAGGATCTAAGAGCAAGGGAGACCTCAATGATTTTATTTCTTTTTTTAGTTTACATAATATATATTCTAGGAACCAATAGATAAAACAGAAATTCCGTCTCATTACAAAAGAATACTTATGATAATGAGACGGAATTTAAAAATGAGATAGGGTTTGTATTTATATGAACTAACGCTCTAAACTAATTGTCAGCAATAATTTGTTCTAATTAAACAATTTATATTTAAGATTTTGAAAAATGAATGAGTTTACTTATAGAAATTAAATTTTATACCCATTCATTTTTTCTCATTGAATTCTCAATAAGTACTTTGCAAACCGATAAAATCTGTTTAGGTTTAATATTTCAAGGATTTATTTGCTACGAAACGTATATTTTTCATTTAGTACATATGTTTGCATTAAATGGATTTTTATTCATTTTAAAATGTTAAAACCTCGTATTCCCTGCAATAAAATGCATAAAAAAGCATTTTTATTCTATTTAATTCTTTGTTAAAATGTTTAAAAACCCCTTTACTATCAGCTTTTTAGTGATTTTAGTTGTAGTTTCCCTTTTCATCGGGTATAATATTAAACAAATAGATGACGGTATAAATTGGATGTCATTATCCAGTTTTAAAGGAGCGATACTCATGAACATTACAATTTATTATGGAAATCATGAAGATAAAACAATTCACACAATGGATTGCCACGTAGACATCGATTTAGATGATGAAGATATGGTAGCTTTAACAGAAGCTCGTTAATGAATATATAAAAGGCTGTGGATGCTTTTCATCTGCAGCCTTTTATTTTTTCCCTCTCTCTCCTTCCCGACTTCTAATGACCGCTACTCTTTACAATTATTAGCTACTTTTATTATAAAATTTTAAATTATCCGTTTACTACTCTTTACTTTTCGACACATTTTTTGTATCATTAAACAAGAACATACGTTCGATTTGTTTTTTATCGTATTGATGATCACAAGGAGTGTTTTTGAATGACGGTACGAAAAAGAAAAAGAAAGAAGCTCCCTCCTACCCTATCCAATACAGGCTTTATTGGAGCAACGTTTGCTGATACAGATGAATTAGCACGCAACGAATATCACTTCCCTCGTAAGCAAATGAAAATTACCCATCATGTCTTAGATGCTTTGCTTCAAGGGGCAACGCATTTATTTCAACAGCATAAAGTTGAAGCCGCTATCTCATGCGTGTATTTACCTAAGTACAAAAAGATTGGGTTGGTCCTTTCTAAACAGCCTTTTGGCCACAATGAAGGCATTGGTTATTTTATTAATTACTTAAAGGAAATCGGACATATTGATTGGGATGAAAAAACGAAAGACTACGAAATACATAATACAAGTTTTATCGGCGTGGTATTTGCAGACCTAGAAAAAATTGCTAAGTTCACCTTCGACTTTGAGTTAGAATTGCTGTCAAAGTTCGTCAAAGACTTAATTATTCCTGCTAAAGAGTTGTTCTTGCAGCATAATGTAAAAGCGTATCTCTCAGGCGTTGAAAATGAAGATCAGCATAAAGTAGGGTTTGTTTTATCAATCAAGCCTTATGATGAACGCAAGGAAGCAGACTTATATTTTGTGGAATATTTAAAAGAACGTGGTTTATACGAAGAGGACGAGTCTGAAGAAGAGTTAGTACCTATTCATACAAAATGGAGTTTATTTAAATAACATACGTTATACCCGCTGTCTTAATGAGGCAAGCGGGTCTTTTTTTGCTTTTTTACAAAAACCCAAAACAAATTAGTAGCAAGTACTAATAGTTAGTAATATAATAATAGTAATGATAAAAAATCATTGATATCTATAATATAAGGAGTCGTTTTTATGATTCAACTAAAAGATTTAGTTCCAAGCGAACATTACAACTTAACAGAGGAAATTGAAAAACATGCATCCAATCAGCTTGCGCTAAAGTGGCAGGACGCTGACGGTGCACGTGAGGAAATTACATATAACCAGCTGTTAGCAAAAGCAAACAAAGTGGCAAACGGGTTAACGGAGCTAGGCTTAACAAAAGGCGATCACGTCTTGGTTATTGCGCCTCGTCTTATTGAATCGTATGCTATTTACTTAGCATGTTTAAAAGCAGGTATTATTGTAATTCCTTCTTCAGAACTATTACGCGCAAAAGATATCCAATATCGTTTACATCACGCTGAAGCAAAAGCGATTATTTCTTACCATCCTTTCTGCAATGAGATCGATAAGATTGAAAACTTCCCTACTTCTCTACAACATAAAATTACGTTTGGCGCTGATGTTACGTCATGGACGCGCTTAGAGTTACTTACTGCGAATGCATCAGAACAGTTCCAAACAGCTAAAACAACCAAAGATGATACGGCATTCCTCCCTTATACATCAGGCACAACAGGCCAGCCAAAAGGAGTTGTTCATACTCATGGATGGGCTTATGCTCACCTTCGTATTGCAGCTGCTGAATGGTTAGATATTAAAAAAGGCGATACGGTCTGGGCAACAGCAGGTCCTGGCTGGCAAAAGTGGATTTGGAGTCCGTTTTTATCTGTACTTGGACAAGGTGCAACAGGCATTATCTATAACGGACGTTTCGAACCGAAGAAGTTTTTAGAAATTTTACAGGACGAAAAAGTAAATGTACTGTGCTGTACGCCAACAGAATACCGCTTTATGGCTAAAATTGATGAGCTTGAACGTTTTGATCTATCTCACCTTCATAGCGCTGTATCTGCCGGGGAACCGCTAAATGAAGAAGTTATTAATGTGTTTAAAAAATATTTTAATATCCAAGTGCGTGATGGATATGGCCAAACGGAGAATACTCTTTTAATCGGTACATTAAAAGGTGTAAAAACGAAGATTGGTTCAATGGGTAAACCAATGCTTGAAGGGTTTGTGGAAATCATTAATGAAGACGGCGAACCTTGTAAGCCTGGAGAAGTTGGAGACATTGCCGTTCGTAAAGACCTCCCTTCTCTTTTCAAGCACTACTACAAAGATATGGAGCGTACAAAGAAAACTTATAAAGGAAACTACTACTTAACAGGTGACCGCGCTTCTAAAGACGAAGAAAACTATTACTGGTTCCAAGGACGCGGAGATGATATCATTATCAGTTCCGGCTATACAATTGGGCCGTTTGAAGTTGAAGATGCGTTAATTAAGCACCCAGCGGTTAAAGAATGTGCCGTTGTAGCTAGCCCAGACGCTGATCGCGGCCATGTTGTAAAAGCATATGTTGTTCTTGTCGATCATGTAAAAACGACAGATGCAGCGTTTATTAAAGAGCTGCAAAATCACGTAAAGAGCCTAACTGCACCTTATAAATATCCTCGTGTAATTGAATTTATTGATGAATTACCAAAAACCAATTCAGGTAAAATTAGACGTGTAGAACTTCGTGAACGTGAGCAACAAAAAGCATAATAAATGAAAAAAACGACGTATCTGTTAGGATACGTCGTTTTTTATTAGATGGAACGCTGTGAAGTACGAACATCCACCGTTAAAACACCGGTATTTACATTTGCGTATGCTTTAATGATGACGGGATAATCTTTGTTGTTTGTGAATTTAAAATCAGGTCCTCCCCACGATACGGTTGCATCTCTTCCTGCAGGTACATAACCTACATGTTTTGAGTGGTGAGACCTAGCTGTCACTTGAAGACCAGCTCCGTCAATAGCATTAAATAACGTAGAAGATGTTTGGCAAATACCTCCGCCAATTCCCATCACTAGCTGTTTGTTGATAATTTCAGGAGCGGGCTGATAGCCTCTTTCTACTGTTCGCTCTCCTACTGTTTGATTGTAGGAAAATGAATCTCCCGGCCCTAGTACAACGTTATTAATCGCTTCTGCTGATAGCTGAACATTTCTGTTTCTATTTGTATCACTTGGACGAAAACGTGTAGAATACGAAGCTAATGATACATTGGCGATTCCTTGAACAGATGCTGCCGTTACATTTGGAGCGGTTTCGTAAATCGGAACCTTTACATCCAATTGTTTCGTATTTAAATTCTGCAGATTTTTAACAAGCTCTGCTTCTTTTAAAATGATTTGTTTGGACCCGCCAGTTAATGATCCATTTGCATCCATTTTTATATTTTGCATAGGCGTATCGATCCCTTTTGCCAGCTCAGAGGCTAATTGTTTAATTTCTTGATCGTATACATCTTTATCCTTGTAATGAACCGGCTTGAATTCTTTCATTACTTGTCCTGTACGGGAATCTTTTAACTGATACGTCAGGTCTTCAACTTTAAGGACTGGCTTTTTCTTTTTCTCAGCCTTTTTTTCTGCTTTTTTAGCCGCTTGTTTTTGTTCTATCGCAGCTGTTTGCTTTGCAAAATGATTTGTGTACATGCTGTACGCAATAAACGCACTAACAATTGTCGCGCTAAGCAAAAGCGCCCCTAAGACTTTCTTCATGTAATTGAATCCCCCCATATCTCGGCTTTACCTCAATATGTTTTTTCTATAAAAATATGTATACATTCATTTTATACAAACATCGTCCAAAAGACGATATGTCAAAGTGAATAATCACCATTTTTTATATTTTTTTCTGTGTTCAACACATGAGGTAAAGCGGAATGATGTTCATAGACCCCATTTTTTCTTATGAACTCAATAGAAAACATATGTTGTATGCGTTTCCTATTATTACTATTCTTATATATAATAGCACGAAAATAAGAATTTTTTAACGAATTATGGTAATTATTTTAAAATTTTTCTGACAATTTTCGCAGGGTTGTTCATTTTTCTATAGTCATCATACATGGTATAATGGTAAAAATGGAATTTGTTTTATGAGGAGGATTTACGCTTGACTGAACGTTATAGCAAAGAAGAGATTAGTCATCAGCTAGAAAGTATCGATCATGTAAAAGAAGCTCTTTTAAAATATAAAAACACCGTAATCGGTGAGAAATATGATTTGCTTCCCTACCACCTAACTTCAACAAAAGAGGCAATCCTAAAGACAATTCATGATAAAAACAGCTGTATTGTTAGCGATATCACAAAAGTGCTCGGGCTCTCACCCGGTGCTATCACCATTGTATTAAATCAATTAGAAGATGATGAGCTTGTGAATCGTATTTATAAAAAACAAAACCGCCGAAGCGTATGGGTAGAATTGACAGAAAAAGGCGAAAAAGTTGTCGAAGTATTACAAGCAACACGTGTCGATTTTTGGTCAGATCTACTTTCACACTTATCAGAAGAAGAAAGAGATCAATACTTTCACATTATGAAAAAAATATCTCAAAAATTACAGCAATAAATATAAAAAAGCGGCTTTTATAGCCGCTTTTTTATTATGCATGTGCTAATGCTTGTTTTTTTACTTCGTTTTTCAACACTTTTCCTACACTGTTTTTAGGAAGTGAAGAAACAAATACAACAGTTGGCACTTTATACGGTGCTAATCGTTCTTTACAGAAATTCACTACGTCTTCTTCAGTTAAAGTTGATGCTTCTTGTTTAACAACAAATGCATATGGAACTTCACCATATACGTCATCAGGCATACCGACAACTGTCGCTTCTAACACACCTTCTGATGCTAAAACAACCTCTTCTACTTGATCTGGGTAGATGTTGTCTCCTCCGTATACAATTACATCTTTATAGCGTCCTTCAATATAAAGAAACCCGTCTTCATCTAATCGCCCTGCATCGCCCATAGCTAACCAGCCATCTTGTAAGACAGCATTTGTTGCTTCTTCGTTTTGCCAATAGCCTTTAAAAAGATAAGGGCTACGTACAAGCACTTCACCTTTTTCTCCAGTCGGCACTTCTTGACGTGTCTCTGGATCTACAATTTTAACTTCTACATGCGGAGCAGGTTTTCCAGCTGAGCTTACTTTCTTCCATCCCATTTGAGGATGCCATGAACTGATAATCCACGCTTCTGTGCTTCCGTACCCTTGAGCTAAAATCATTCCATTCCGATCATATTGTTCGATTAAAGACTCAGATACTTTTGTTCCACCTGACACAGCAAGTTTTAGAGGGAAATCATAGTGATTTCCTTTTTCAAGCTCTTCTACGATGTATTTTAATGCTGGTGGTAATGCAAACAGCATTTTAATGTTTTCTTTTTCAATTACTTCAATTACTTTAGCTGGATCTGTTTCTTTAGAACATACCATTGTGTTTCCTGTGTTGATGCACATAAATAAGATGCTCATAGAGCTCATGTGGAAGAATGGATGAACAAACAAATAGCGCATGCTTTTATCGATATTTGCGCGTTCTTCCTGCCCGCCAGAATTTAAGAAGGCACTTACGGATCCGTGTGCAATCATACATCCTTTTGACTTTCCTGTTGTACCTGATGTGAACATCATTAATGCTAGATCTTCAGGAAGTACTTCAGGAAGTGCTTCTGGTGTGTTTGTGTTATACGCTGAGAACTGAGTTGTAAATTCTTTTGCATCTTCAATCTTTAGCGTAAAGCTCAGTTGAGCCGTTTGTTCTGCTTTTTCCAATACAGATGTAAATTCATTGTGGTGGATAATCGCTTTTAACTGTCCGCTCGTAATAATGCTATCAAGTTCATAAGGTGTCATGCTTTTACTTAATGGAACAACGACCGCTCCCACTTGTAAAATCCCCATTGTAACGACTGGGTAAGCGATGCTTGTATGAGCTAAAATACCAATACGATCTCCTTTTTGGATTCCTTTCTCTAATAAGTAATAAGACAATTGATTTACTTTTTCATGAAATTCATTAAATGTATAACGTTCATTATGTTCAACTAGTGCTTCATGTTGAGGAGAAATCTCTGCACGTTCTGCGACTAAGTATTGTAATGTGTTCATTTTATCCTCTCCTTTTGTCCGTCTGGACTAAATATTACGATCTTGAATATTTTAATGACTAAAACATAATAACAAAAAAATTTTCCGAAGTAAAAGTTTAAAATTATCAAAATGTGTTTATATAGGTTGTAACGGGAAATGTTAAAAGAAATACTGTTTTTAAGAAATATTGTATTATCAAGGGTTTGAGAAACTTTTATAAAATTTAAATAGTTCAAACACTGGGTTTAATGAACTATTTTTTTCCTTTTTTTGTTTGTAAATTAGTTTTTATTTCTTGTTTTTCATTTTTTTAATATATTTTCTTAATTTCCCCTTATTCACCGAATTTTGAGCTCATTTGTTGAATGGAAATGGTGAATATGAAACAATAATGTATAAGTATCTGGATTTGAAAGGAGCAAATTTAGACATGAAAGTTCTCGTAATTGGTGCGAATGGTCAAGTAGGTAAACATATTGTAAATATCTTGAGTGAAAGTGATGTACACACTGTACGTGCGATGGTTCGTAAAGAAGAACAAGCAAAAGAACTTGAAGCAAGAGGTGTTGAAACGGCTTTTGCAAGCTTAGAAGGCACCGTACATGAAATTAAGGAAGTCATGAAAGGCTGTGACGCCGTTATCTTTAGCGCGGGATCCGGTGGCAGCACAGGCTATGATAAGACGCTTTTAATTGATTTAGATGGTGCGGTAAAAGCAATGGAAGCTGCTGAAGGTTTAGGTATTAAACGATTTGTTATGGTAAGTGCACTTCAGGCACATCACCGTGAAAACTGGAATCCGTCATTAATTCCCTATTATGTAGCTAAACATTATGCAGATAAAATCTTAGAGGCAAGCGGATTAACGTATACAATTGTTCGTCCAGGGGGATTGATAAACGAACCAGGTACAGGACGTGTAGACGCCGGTGAGATCAAAGAGCGCGGATCAATTCCTCGTGAAGATGTAGCGCGTGTTGTAGTGGAAACATTAAGTGAAGATCATACATTCGGACGTTCTTTTGATTTAGTTTCAGGTGATACACCTATCACAGAGGCTATTCAATCTATTTAATATAAAAAGCAGCGAATGTGGATTCGCTGCTTTTTATTTATTAGTTAACACATGTATTAAATGATAAATCACTTTTGCTGTCAGTCCCCATATAACTCGATTTTCATAGTAGTAGAAATGTTCTTCCATCTCTCTTGTTTGCCAATTATAATTTTCTCCACCAATAATGGCGTCATAAGGAAAATTATGTTCGGGTTCTACTCTGAAATGAATATTGTGTATATCAGGTTTGGTACGCTGAAAAAAAGAAAGAGGCACGGTAAATACTTCTGCTACTTCCGAAGGATTCGGTCGAAGGTCAAGCGAATCGTCAATAAAACCTACATACGGATAAATGATCGTTCCAAATTGAGAAACAATATAATCCAAAGCATGTACGTTCTGAATAGATTGGGACGTAATGCCTAACTCCTCAGATGTTTCACGAATAGCGGTTTCTTTTTCGTCTGCATCCGTCTTTTCAACACGCCCTCCTGGAAAACAAATTTCTCCCGGCTGTCTTCTTAAATCAAACGCTCTTACCTCAAATAAAACATGTAGTTCCCCTTGTTTTTCAATAAGAGGAACAAGAATGCCGAAGCGAGAAAACTGCTCCATCCCAAGGATTGTTGGCATCCGATTTTCTAACTTAGCTATGATGTGGGATGCATCCATATGTCCACTTCCTTTCACAAAATGAATTATCAAAAGAATAGCGAGTTATAAGCTGTGATGTCAACTAACCTGCAAAAGAAAGCTGCTATCTTTATTATATGAAGAGATTTATCGAATTGACACTGTAATTATTAAAAATGTAGGACATGAATATAAATAAAAACAGATAGCATTGGCTACCTGTCTTTTTGTTTTGTTTTTAACAACCCGTAAATAAGCAAAAAGAATGCAACCACACTGATAAGCAATCCTCCTACTTGCTTATCAGTAAGTCCAAAACGAAGCTGGAGCCAAAAGATGACTAAACAAATCAGAATGACGCTGGTAGCTAAATAAAAGTAAATGCTGTAAAAGAACGGATTGGTTTTCTTACGTTTGTATACAAGTAATGAAATCCCTATATACGTACCCAAAAGTGTAAGTAATACAACAACTTCGGTTAATGTTCTCACTGCATTCTCCCTTCTCCTTTTTTCTTCTATACCCTATTTCTTCTCTCATCAAAAGGTAGTTCAATTGATGATTACGTATTTAATCCCCCTCATACTCCACTTATTTTATTGTAAAACCTTCACATAATAGAGCTAGGAGATGTTCGTATGCCAGATAATAATAGCAGCAGTTTTGATAATTCAGGATCAGGAATTGTAGAAAGATTTGACTACAACAATTATAAAAATAAAGATAGTAATAATAATCCGACGCATAACGGTATCATTGAAGAAGACAGGCGTGCAGTAAACAATTTGCCACAAGATTCTCAAACAAGATAAAAAGGTATTCACGAAAAACCGCACTTACGAAATAAGGCGGTTTTCTCGATACGTTTAATCCCAACTTCTATTGATTTTTAATTTGATAATCTTCAACCTTTAACCTCAGCTGCTTTTTTACAAAGGCGCTTACATTATATATCAAGAGCAAAGGTAATGACCGCCTCACATGCTAATCCGCTGTCCACGAATGCTGTTCCTTTTCCTTTTACAATCTTTCCCCGCTGCTTGAGAATTTCAAACTCTAAGCGAAGTGTATCTCCTGGTTTGACTTGACGCTTAAAACGACATTCATCTATTCCTGCTAAAAAAGCAAGTCTTCCTTTTTGTTGGTCATCAGGAGCCATAGCAAATCCGCCTAGCTGAGCAAGAGCTTCGACAATAAGTACCCCTGGCATTACCGCATAGTTCGGAAAGTGACCTTGAAAAAAAGGTTCATTTGCTGTTACTTGTTTGATTCCTACGGCAAGCTTTCCTTCTTCTTGCTCTAAGATACGATCAACAAGTAAAAAAGGATAGCGATGTTGAATGGTATGTTTTATTTGTTCAATGTTTTTCATATGTACCTCTCCTTTTTCTTATAATAAAGGGTCATTGCCGTCAGAGGCAGGAAACGTATTTGGATGAAGAAGCGGTGCGAGTTTTTTTAATCCTAACAGCAACCGAGGTGACGGACGGCAATACAACCATTCTTCTAGTACATACACGCGATGTTCTTTTATGGCAGACATGTCAGACCAGTTCGGCCTTTTGTTTAAAATAGTTGGATTAACTTTGTTTTTTTGCACACCCACCCAAGCCAGACACACATGATGTGGATTTCGTTGGAATACTTCTTCCCAATCGCTCTGTACATTGGCTTCTTTGTGATCAGCAAATATATTTTCTCCTCCTGCTAACTCGCTAATTTCAGTCAACCAGTTTGCTTTTCCAGGAGTAAAGACAGGTTTTGGCCACCATTCCCAGTATACAGTGGCTTTTTCATCAATTTGACGTGCAAGCCCTTTATATGTAGAAAGAAACTGATCATAACGCTTTAACAGTTCATTTGTTTGTGAATCGATGTTTAATCGTTTGCCTAAATCCTGTAGATTATAACGAATATCATTTAGTGAATTAGGGTTATACACGACATAAGGAAGCTTTCGTTTTTTAAGTTCTTCAATATTTTTCTCCATACCAGGAACGCTTAGGGATGCTAGGACTAGATCGGGTTTCGCTTCTTCCACAGCATCCATATTAATTGATAAATCGGGACCTAAACGCGGCAGGTTTTGAATAGACTGCGGCCAATCGGAATAGTCATCAATTGCTACGAGCAAGTGCTCACATTTTAAATACGCCATTAGTTCTGTATTGCTTGGACAAAGCGAAACAATTCGCATATCTTCCCTCCTGCATCCATTTCTTTTTTTCATTATACAATAGATTTACGTATAAAAAGCAGAGACTTTCACTAAAGCCCCTGCTTTTGGTACTCTTTCTTATCCGCCCATCGCGTGATAAAGGAAATAAAAAAAAACCAAACAGCCAAGTGAACTAATACTTGTAGTAAAAATGCCAATTGAAAGCAGGATTTGTCCATCTCTTTTTGTTTTCGATCGCAGCATATAATAGAAAGATAAAAAGATGCCAATAAGTAAATAAATTGCCCATATGTAAGGTAGATTCTTTAGCTGAAAGATGTATCCTTGATTAAATAATAAAGAGTAAATAAAAAAAGATTTACGATAAAAAATATAAGAAGTACACTTTTCTTCATCTATCAAACCCTCTTCTATTCCTTATTTTCTGGTACATTCGTCTTGTTTTGATTTCTCTCTTTCATTCGTTTTAACACTATAACCACAACCGCTATAATACCAGCAATAATTCCTATATAAAGAAGTCCAAACACTAAGATAGGTACTACACCCCAAAGCTCCCTCCCATTCCTCCTGCTTTTTTTAGTTATTACCTTATTTTACCTTATTTTGCAAAGATGTCACGTCTTTTGTCCATGAAAAAGGGAGTTTGAATGTACATTCAAACTCCCTAAAGAGATAATAAAAAAATAATATTTATTATAGCGCTTTGCTTTTGACACTCGCTCCTGTTCCGAAAAACTTATCAAAAATTTGATAAAGAGCAGATAGGCCGACTAACCAATAAATCGTTGTTACTAACCAATCCCAAGAGCCAAATAGCTCTTCTACCACATTCACACCTAATGCTACAGCTAACCAATTTAAACCGCCTAAAATCACAAGAAGAGTCGTTAAACCTGAAAGAAATTTCACGTTGTCACCTCCTTGCGAACTGCATTAGGAAAAGCAGCTCATGTTACATCTTATGCTTTGTATGGATTGGTATATGCATAGGCGCTATGTAAAATAGTTATAAAGAATATGTGATTTATTCTTTTTTTACTTCCTTATTGTACAGCTTTCCTAATTTGCTTAATTGTTTCTACATGCATCGCTTCGTGGTAAAAGCTGAATAAAAACGTTTCCCCAACTGTTGTAAAGTTGATGCCAGCTTTATTTGTAAAAGGGGTGATCAGCTGCTTGTTAAACTGCTGAGGCATAAATTCTTTAATACGACGCGCTTGGCCTCTTAACACATTCGCGATTTCTTCAAGAGAAGGAGCAGCCTCCGTCCAATCAGCAGGTTTTGTTCCAGCGCCGAAAAAGCTTTCGTAACTCTCTGGCGTTTGCATCGGTTCACCAGCCAAGCCAAAGACAAGTTTTTCTTGAATAAAAGCAATGTGTCCGAGATTCCAGCGAATATTATTCTTGAATCCTTTTGGTGTGATGTCCGCTGCTTCTTCTGTTGTTTTTTCGAGGATACTAGTCGTAATACCTCTTACAACATCCATATGTTTAAAAATCATGTCTTCCATTGTCTAATCTCTCCTTACGTTGTCGTATTAGATAAACTACTCAATGTCTATTTTGTACAAATCAATCTTTAAATTCCACTCATAACACTTAAACATTAAGATAAAAGAAAATTCAAAAGAAAAATCCCCCTATATAAAAACTAGGGGGGTTTTTAAGCAGAAGACTTTAAATTTGAGACAGGTCCTTTGTTTGGCTTCGGTTTTAGCTGACCAAGCTTATTTTTCAAGTAATCCTTTAATGCGCCGCGTTTTCTCTTACGTCTTTTATCACGATTTTTAATGATAATCCCCTCCTCTCCTTTTAGTTTTAAGACCTGTGTATTAAATGGATTCTTCTTTTATACATAAAATCCTTTTGAATTCTTAAATTTGCCTTCATGTAATTCTTTCCTTTTTATAAAAAAAGACCAAAGTATCAAACTTTGATCTTTTAAGCTACATACGTAATCGATCCAATAGTGGAGATAATAGCGCTGTTTCTGTCGTACCAAACAACAGGTTCGTGTCTAACTGCAAAATAACTGAGATGAGCGGTGTGAAGCCTGACAATTTCATCTGACAGATAAGCTGAGCGCTTTGCATCTTCTTTTCGTTTTAAATTTAACACTTCAATAATTCTTTCACGCGTCGTAATTCCAATTCCATGGCCAAAATATAAAGTCTCATCTAATACAATAGTGTTTTCACCTTTCCACTGGGGAGTATCAGGGTTATAATCAGGATTTTTAAAATACGCACAGTCTCCCGGCAAGTAATCAGAACCTTTATGGCCATGAAGCTCAAGGTCCTCATCGTATTGCCAATCGTGTAAGTAAAGATCAGCAAAAAGCCGGTTAAAGTTTTCTTTTCCAATATTATTTAATACGGCTTTATAAAAGATGATTATAACAGCCATCGCGCATTCAAACGCATATTCGTGTCCGTTGTAAAAAATATCATCTATGGCTTTATTCGGGGAAACTGTAGGCAGTAGCTGAAATCCTCCATTATCGGTTCGTTTCCAATACTTTTCGTTACACCTAGAACGTGCAAACGTAGCAAATTTTGCGCCGCTTTTACGCAGCAGCACAGCTGATTCAATAATTTGCAATTTAACAGATATATCAAAATCAAGCTGGTCAAATGTAGCATACTCATACACTTCTCTATAGGCATCCATTTGTTTTAAAATGTCAGCTTTTTCTTTTGTTAACGAACTATTATTTAAATCACTTATTTTCACAATTTGTTGGTTAACCTTTATCATAGACGTTCTCTCCTTTACGGAAAATGATATCAATCACTTTCTCTAACAGGATATTGATAAAAAATTATTTTGTGTATCTTCATTTATTTAAAATCGTGAAGATTAGAAAAAACGCTAAAAAAAATAAGTTAACCGCTAATCTTCTCATTTGTTCCTTTTTGTCCTTTTGTCACTTTTTTAAATATAAAGCGAGCAACCAACAAGTACAGTGGTAACACAATAATGACGGCAATGACATTTAAAATCCAAGGTATTGTCCCCATAAAAACGTTTGAAGATGCTTTATTGTACCAACTTACAATAATTATTAAAAAGAAAACGCTGGATATAAACGTACTTATATATCCCTTCTTATAGTTTGTACTTCTTACAGCAACCACAAAGCCAATTACCAATGAAATACCTGCCGCAATTAAAACAAAAATTAAAAATAAGTTTGCTATCTTTTGAACGTCCATTACTTCCCTCTTTCTTATAAAATTTTCACTTCAGAATCTTCGTTACGTAACTTATAAAAGAAAGTAAATTTTACTCAACGATATCCACTTCGTACTTAATTTACTTCCTAACTAAATTTCGTTTGAAATGAACTTGTACTCCAAGAGGTTTTTAGTTAGTTCTTTTCTTTATTTTGATCAATCCGTTCGTTTTGTTTTTGATCTAAAATTACTATTAAATTGTATAAAAAAATCAACAAACCAAACCCAACCATTACCCAACGCATACTCCCTTGGATTTCAGAATTAAAAATGTTTGCTAAAGCTATTATAAGTCCGGTTCACATATTAAGATAATTCCAAAACAAGCACACCGCTCCTTCTTAACCATTCTTCTCTTTAATTTAATCAGTGCATCTTCTTTTCTTAGGTCTTAATATAAATTCATAGGTAAACCAATAAATTAAAGGAAACAAAACAATAACAATAAACCCGTTTTCAGCTGGTACATATTTATAGATTAATAGCATAATAATTGCAAACACTAGGTAAGCTACCCAAAACCCTTTATTTCTTTTACGCACAATTAACACCTTCCTCTAAACTGAGATAGCATCACATATAACCTCTAACATATTTTTTATATACACAAACAAACCCTTTCTTAAAAGTATGTTATTAGCGGACGCCATACTAAGATAAGCCTAATATTTAAGTCTAGGCTTATCTTGGCACTAACTATTTAGCAAGAAATACTTCTTCATTTACATTTTCAAAAAATGACTCTAATCTGGCAAAGTCCTCCTTGTTTCCCCGCGTAGAGAAAACTTCTTGATCATTATGAACAACAACCATAGTAAGAGTTGATTTGAAAATTGTAAGGATTTGCTTTCCTGTTTTTATTTCTTTGATTTTATTGAATGGGATATGTAATACAATAGGCAACTTAGAGAAAACCTCTCCGTAAAAAAGTAAGCTTTTTTCTGTATAAGCTAAAACTCCTCTGATAGGTACAGAATTTCCATTTGGCACACCTACAAGTCCCGAGAACCCACTTTCATATTCATAGTAAGTTAAAATGGATTCTCTAATTTCTTCGTCGCTATCTATCTTTTCTTTGAACTCTTTAGTTGCTCTTTCTTTTAAACTCATACTATCCCCCTATAGAACTCACTTCTTTTTTAAAATACACCTACCTGAATTTTACAATAATTGCACTTTTTTTGTAAATTTCAGGTGTTTGTCACATGGATTAATCTTTCTAGTTAAAACTAATAATTCATAGAAAAAAGTGCTTGCATACTTAAAGACACAAGCACTTTTTTGTTAATCCTACCAAACCCAAAAAACTGTATAGTAGGAGGGCATTTCTGGAGCTATTGGAGGTTTACCAAATGCGTAATTTTCTTCAATTTCACTTGGTTCCAAAATACCGACCTAATCTTCTATTTCTTTAGACATAGCATTGGCTAGAATATATACTCTTTCGGAAAATGGATAATATTCATCGCCTTCCACTTCCATAATTTCAACAAATACATCCTGCACATTCGGCTTATGTTTAATCTCAAGCAAGACGTCAAAAAAGGTGTTAATACCTGGGTGTTCCGTAAGTCTTTTGATTAGCTCGCATAGTTTCTGATTTTAACTCATCGTTTTCAAGTTGAAGGATGTCATTTGGCTTATCTGCCTCTTCTAGTTCTTTTTTTATCGTTCTCCCTTCTGAAATAACGCTTCTTTTTCTTTCAATAGTAGCAAATTAGTGTAATGATTTTATTTTACTTTTTTTTCTAAATATGTTTTAATTATACATTAGAAACTTCTTAACTTAACGCGCAAGAATTCTACCAGTTAAATTTGGTTCTTTGTGTAACTACGCTTTTATAACTAAGAGAAAGGAAAATAACAATGACCTCTACCTTTTTTAAGAAATTAAATATCTCGTCGCAAGCTAAATTAATGGGTGCGGACTTCTATGTGCCTTTTTTAGTTATTTTAATTGCAATACTTTATACGTGCTTTTCCCCTAATCTAGAAAGCCTTCAATATATATCAAGAATAATAGAATTTGTTGTATGTCCTATAGCGGCTTGGTGGTCTGTATACTTATTTTTAAATCACTCTGGTGATAAAGATAAAACATCTGAGTTAACATCTAACTCCTCGACACCTATTTTGTCTTACGGCCTTATTAGAGCGACATCTTTCTTCCTTATTTTTCTAGCGGCATTTTTTGTATTACTAATTGCTATTACATTAAGGTACCCTTATCCTTACATATCATTATTTAATTTAACTATTATTTATTTTCCTCAAACTGTGTTTTACTGTTATTTAGGATTTTTCCTTATGGTATTATCACGAAATATCTCTATTCCGCTATTGATTGTATTAGCATATATAACGGTCAAGTATTGGACTATGGAAGACATTCCGCTATATAACGTAATGTCATTCTCTAAAGATATGCAGTTATATCCAAGGATTATCTTATTAGCTATAAAGAACATTTCATTAGCTCTTGTTTTAGCAATTACAGGACATTTCGTTTTGATCAGACGGAAGATATAAACATTAGTATATGCTAAAAAAAGCTGAGCTCCTATTTTACACTAGGTCTCAGCTTTTCTATTTCCTGAATAGGTGCAGTTACAATATCGAAAGACTTAAAAAATATTAATTTACTTGCTCAAAATATCAAAATTTGTTTCTATTGTATTTTTCTTATGCGCTATGTAAAGCCAGTCGCCTTTATTAGCATAGCAGTTTAAAGTAAGCCGCTACCTTTTAATTAAACACTTTTTAAGTGGCTGGCATTTGTTCCATTTTGTTTATATTTCTTTTTAAACTTGTCCACCATTGAGATATTTGCTAATACTCCAGTCGCAAACAATAGCAAAGTAATTGAAGAGCCACCGTAACTTACAAAGGGAAGAGTTACTCCGGTGATCGGTAAGATACCAGATACGGCACCAAGATTAACAAATGTCTGAATACCGATCATAGTAGAAATACCAATAGCTAATAAGGAACCAAAGGGATCCGTGCATCTCTTAGCTATCAAAAGACCTTGTAAAACAATAAAGAAAATAAGCCCTAATACAACTAATACTCCTCCAAAGCCTAACTCTTCTGCAATAACCGCCATTATGAAATCGGTATGAGACTCTGGAAGATATCCAAACTTTTGAACGCCTTGTCCTAGTCCTTCTCCACTGAGGCCTCCAGTTCCAATTGCTAAGTACGAATTCACCAATTGATATCCATTACCATCTGCATCAGCAAAAGGATGTACAAAGCCCGTAAAACGTCCTAAACGCGTTGGAGAGAACACTTCACCTAATTGGCCGGTTACCCATAATATAAGGAACATTAAGCCAGCTGCTATTAATCCAATAAAAAAGATTTTTATCATCGACTTTACTGAAATTCCTGAACAAAAAACAAGTGCAGCTACTGTTCCAAGCATAAGAAGGATTCCACCATAATCGGGCTGCATAGCAAGTAAGAAGCAAATAATCATTACAATACTAATTGGTGGAATAATAGCGCGTGTAAGTTCATTTATGTACGGTTGCTTTTTTGTAAAAGCAGAGGCTAAATACACAATAACAGCTAACTTTGCGAATTCTAGTGGTTGGATACGGAGTGGTCCTATTACAATCCAACTTTTTGCATTACCAGCTGTATGACCAAGAGCTAATACCGCTATAAGAAGAGCTAGAGAAAAGCCTAATATAAATATTATCACCCTTTTTTCACGAAATACTTTGTAAGGTATGAGAAACGCAGCAAAAAAGAATAAGAAGAATCCTACTATAAGAGCTACCATTTGTTTCTTATAAAAGTAGTCGGATGCTACTTCGTAGCGGGTAATAGCTGTGATCATACTTGAGCTATAAACCATCACTAAACCAATTAAACAAAGGACTATTAACGATACTATTAGTTTATAATCCTGGCTTTTTAATATTTTCTTAAACATAAGAACCCTCATTTCTTGCGATTATAAATATGTAATGGCCACTATAGAAAAAGGATTAATAGGTTGTATAAGCAAAAACTGCCGCTACCTACTGTAAACGCAATTCCTAATGCCTTATTTCTTGCTGTTAAGTAGTAATTAATACTATGGAGTATAAAAGCAAGGGAAATGACAAGGATCACTATGTTGTACCACAATGAACTTTTCAGATACCATCCTAAGCCCATAAAAATAAGAAGTAGAACCAATGTGGTGTTTGTTATCCTACTCTCTGTTACAACTTCTGCGTACCTCATATAACACTCCTTACACACTTGATACAATTTCTTATTTAGTCCCTTTATTTATGATAAAGTGGAAAACAGCAGTAAAATTATATCATAATGTAAACTTAAGTAAATACAGTAATTTGAGCCCATTAGCTGTGAAATGTGGAAAAACAAGTATATATTTCACTTTTGTTTTATCTTTTTAGTTACTTACGCAATAAAAAAAACAAGATCACTTGATTTGGTCTTGTTTTTAACAAACTATTTTATGTATTACTAGAATGTGGCAACGTATGAACTTTGGCTTTTCTCTTTTTCGTGAAAGTGAACCCCAATAATGCACAGGTAAATACAAACGGAACGGCAGCCTTATATAAGCTGCTGAAGCTACTAGAAATTTTATCTACGCCATACTTAACTTTTATAGAGTAAGCGTTAATTTTGGTCTGCTGCTTTATTAATTTGTTGTACACTTGTTTGTTTACTAAGGGCTCCGCTTCCTTTCCCTGTCTTTCAGGCATTTTGCTTAAAATATCATTTGTGTTGAGTAACACCATAACACCTATTAAGAAAACATAACCTGTAGATACAATTAATACGGAGCCTAAGAATTGGCGATCTTTAAAGAGGTCTAGATTAATCATAGAATCTTGAGCTCTCTTTTCGGTTGCAATGAACAATAGTAAAGAAATTATGCTAGCCGCATAGCATATTAGAGCCGCCTTGCTTCCCCAAACCCAAGATTTCCCCCATTAAGTTTTTAATAGCAGTTGATAATAGTTTATTAAACTCTTCTTCTTTATACTTTACAGCATAACCTTGTTCCACCGTCGTACGTACTGCTTCGTTAATAAAAAGAGAAAGCATATTCGCTATACCCGAATTATAATCCACTCTGTGAGTTTGTCTTTGGTAGCGGCCAACGGATTCTAAGAAGGGTTTAAGTTGTTCTCTTATATAACTAACATAAATCACTTCTTCGGGTGTTGAGGGATTTAAATTTATTTTACCTGTTGCACTTTTATGAATAATTGAGTAATCGAAATTGATGGTTGTACTAATACTTCACTCATTTAATATCTCTCCTTATAGTTCCTATGTTCTCAAGATTATAGATTAATAATTTAAGTTAGGAGAAAATAATAAAAAAACAGCAAAAGAAATGAATATTCTCATGCTGCAAATTAGGATATGTTATTTAGTTAATGCCACTACTTCTCTACGCACCGCTTCAATCGTTTGAATGTGTCATCCTTTAAGTTCTTTTACACTAAATTCAAAGTCACCATATGAGAATGTTTCGTTTATCTGGGCATCAATCTTTTGAGACAGGATCCATCCACCCAGGGTATCTATTCCTTCGTTACTAATCTCAGTTCCTAATACTGTATTTACTTCCTCCAGTGAGATTCGGCCGTTAAAAATGTAATGGTTATTGCTGATTTTGTGAGCATCTAGTACTTCATCCGTGTCAAACTCATCCCGAATCTCACCAACAATCTCCTCTAAAATATTTTCAACCGTTACTAAACCTGCTGTTCCACCGTATTCATCGCGTAAAATAGCCATATGAATGCGCTATTGTTGCATTCTTTTTAATAGCTGATTAACAGAAGACGTTTCAATAACTTGAATAACAGGTTTTACATAATCATGAACTAAGTCCTTAAATTTATGTAGACAAAATACTTTTTTTATACTTCTTTTAAGACTACTCTTTGTGTGGGTACACCGTACATACTAATTGTTTTTTCATAAACAGTATATTTTTGATCATCAACTTTTACTGTATACTTATCAATAATTTCGCAACTTTTTCCTCTTTCTCCAAAGTACTTTACTAAAGCTTTTTTTAAATCAGTTAAATTGTAATACCTTTTCTCAAGCCTAATAACTATTTTCTTCTTCTTAAATAAATTAAACAATTAAATCCCCTCCTAAGTGTATATACGAGAGTGACGTGTGAAAGTTCGATATTTTCTCGTATATTACAATATTTTTACCTTTGCTATTCATTTGTTTGTATCTGCACATAGTACAGAAGTTTCCCCTTATGCCTTGTAGTCCAACACGCAAACTATTATACTTATTTTAGTAAATATTCATAAAAAAGGAAGGGGAAAAGTCATGTCCCAAAACCCATTAGACCATCCTATTATTCTATTTGATGGCGTCTGCAATCTCTGCAACCAATGGGTGCAATTTGTCATCAAGCGGGATCCGCGTGCTCTGTTTCGTTTTGCATCCCTTCAATCTGATACTGCGGGAACCTTGCTTCGTCAGCATAACTATGAGTATCCACCGCTTCAATCGGCCATTCTTCTTATGAACGGAAACCTTTATACAGAGTCTACAGCTATCCTACATATTGTCCACCAGCTTCGCGAACCCATTCAACTGACGGGGTGTTTTCGAGTGGTTCCTACATTCATTCGGAACCCACTCTATCGTTTCATTGCACGTAATCGGTACAAGTGGTTTGGAAAACAAACATCATGCATGTTGCCAACCCCTGAAACAAAAATGCGATTTTTAGACTAACCATACAAATGGAGGAAAACAATGCGTTTATCAACAAAAGAGAAATTTCGTTTAAGTATTCTTGCGACCCTAAGATGGACCATGGCTATTACGTTTCTTATTTATGGAATGGCGAAAATCTACCCAGGACAATTTATAACAGGTGATTTTGTGTTCGATTCAACAAAAGATTCTGCGATGAAACTAGCATGGTATTTCTTTGGGTACTCTGATTTCTACAATTATTTCATCGCCGCTGGTGAATTATTAGCTGCGTTATTATTGGTAATTCCGCGTACTGCAACACTAGGGAACATTATTTTTCTTCCCATTATCGCCAACATCACCGTCCTTAACTATTGTTTCAACATCCCTGCTAAAGTGGTGTGCGTCCCGCTGTTTGCAATGAGTTTGCTACTAGTATTGATGGAATATTCAAAGTTAAAAGGCATCTTCTTTGTCAACACTGCAACCCCTATGCAGAAAGTGGACATTCAAACATCCGAAAGGAAGGTGACTGTTAAATGATCGTCTTTCTTTTGTTGCCCATTATCTTCGGTTTAGCGTGTACCTATTATTTTGGCCTTCGAAAAGAAGACTGAACACAGGAATTTCCTTCTCTGTTTTGACTAGTAGTTATAGAAATTAGAGAAGTTTACCATAAGGTACTAAAAAGGAATACTGCAGGCAAGCCAATAACAGCGCAACTTAATGCCGCTGCATGTTTGCATTAAGTTTCTATATGCCACTTTTCAAAAACAATAAAAAAGGCAGCAGCTCATAAGTTGAGCTACTGCCTTTTATTTATAGAAACATAGGAAGAACCTTTTAACGATACCAAATCGTTTTATCCTGATATGGAATACGTTTTGATGAAGCTTCTTTATTAGGGTGCCCAACATAAATTAATCCTAAGAGCTTATCGTCTTCTTCTAGAGATAAAAAGTCATTCAGTTCCGACTGATAGACAATTTCACCCGTTCTCCAAATTGTCGCCAAACCTTGTTCTTCCGCTACTAATAGCATATTTTGTATACTTGCTGCTACGGCGGAGACTTCTTCAATTTCCGGGACTTTTCCAGAAGGACTTACTGCTACAGCGATAATGACAGGAGCACGAAGCGGGCCTTTTTTAGCTTTTGTTGTTTTTTTCAACGCTTCTTCTTCACTTAGGTGAGCAGTTTTTCGCTTCATAATACGTTCCATTTCGTCTCCTAAACGAATACGTGAATCGCCTGTAATCACTCGGAACTTCCAAGGTTCTGTCTTTTTATGGTTAGGAGCCCACGTGCCAGCTTCTAACATAAGGTTGATAGCATCTTCTGATACGTCTTTGTCTTGCATAGCTCCAATCGTTCTTCTGGCTTTAATAATATCTAATATGCTCATACGTTCTGTCTCCTTTTCTACATTCAATGTATTAGTATAGGTATGTATATGTGTTGTATATAGAATAATTGAAAATCATTCTCATTGTCAATTGTTTTGCTTATCACTGGGGTGGAGATAAATAAACGTGCCAATTTTTTAAGCGTGTTTGATTTTTTAGCAGTTTTCCTATTAATTATTTGGCAGTTTCGTCAAATAAAAAACGATTTGGAACATGTAGTCCAAATCGTTTTTTATCTTATACCCAGCCGCGGAAACGAGAAGCTTCAGCTGACTTTTTAATTCCGGCCATGTAAGCGGCTAGTCTCATATCTACGTCATTTTCTTGAGCAATTTGATAAATAGTTTCAAATGAATCCACCATTACCTTGCGTAATTTGTAAGCTACTTCTTCTTCAGACCAGTAGTAGCCTTGATTATTCTGCACCCATTCGAAGTATGACACCGTTACACCTCCAGCACTTGCTAAAATATCTGGCACTAAAAGCACACCTTTTTCATCTAAAATACGCGTGGCCTCAAGCGTAGTCGGCCCGTTCGCTGCTTCTACTACAATAGAGGCTTTGATGCGATCCGCGTTACGGACAGTAATTTGATTAGAAATTGCTGCGGGTACTAAAATATCGCATTCTTGTTCTAATAGCTCTTCGTTTGTAATCACATTTGTAAATAAATTAGTTACGGTACCAAAACTGTCTCGTCGATCAAGCAGGTAATCAATATCAAGACCAAGCGGATCATAAAGAGCACCGTATGCGTCTGAAATACCAATTACTTTTGCTCCTGCATCATGCATGAACTTAGCGAGAAAACTGCCGGCATTTCCGAAGCCTTGTATAATAATCCGCGCTTCTTGCAAGTTAAGGTTTTTCTTTTTGACAGCTTCTTCAATACAAATCGTTACTCCTTTAGCCGTTGCGGTTTCACGTCCTTGAGACCCTCCTAGTACGATGGGCTTTCCAGTAATAAAACCAGGAGAATCAAACTCACGGAGTCTACTATATTCATCCATCATCCACGCCATAATTTGAGAGTTTGTATAGACATCCGGTGCAGGAATATCTTTAGTAGGCCCAACTATTTGACTGATGGCTCTTACATAGCCGCGGCTGAGTCGTTCTAGTTCACCAAAAGACATGTTTCTTGGGTCACATACAATTCCGCCTTTACCACCGCCATACGGAAGGTCGACAATCCCGCATTTTAAACTCATCCAAATGGATAATGCTTTTACTTCTTCTTCATTTACTTCAGGATGAAAGCGCACGCCTCCTTTAGTAGGCCCGACAGCATCATTATGCTGAGAGCGGTAGCCGGTAAATACTTTTACCGATCCGTTATCCATTTTAACTGGAATACGAACCGTCATCATGCGCAGCGGTTCTTTCAATAAATGGTATACTTCTTCACCATAACCTAGCTTTTGAAGCGCTTCTTGAATAACAGTTTGAGTAGATAAAAATAAATTAAGTGATTCCTGTTCTTGCTGCTGTTCTTTTTTTAATTCACTAGCTGTTTTTGTAATGGACATTCTGTTCACCCCATATTAATCATTGAAATTTCTCAATGATTTAATATGCAATTCCTGTGCCAATTTCGGCTGTTTTAAAACGCTTTTATTTTATAAATAATCTGCATTAGCAAGCCGTATATTCCCTGCATAGGCTGATATTAGTATATACTTAAAGAAATTAGACAAACTATTTATACTACAAAGGAGGAAAGTGCTATGTTAAATGAAAGAAAAGAACAAAGCAATCACTATATAGAATGCTGTTCCATCTGTGGGGAAAGGCTAACATCTTTTCAGGAAAAAGAAATCATCACGTGCGACAGCTGTTTTGAACAAAAAGTAAACGATGTGCTTTCTGAGTTGTAGGCGGGTACTCTATTTTTTAGAAACAGGTGTCACAATATTAAAGTTTGTATCGATATAATCCTGACAAGACAAAAAGAAATCCCATTTTGATTTATCTCCTTGAACAACTATAACTGAACTATAAGAGTAATCATTTGTAGTTGTGAGTCGATATAAGGTATCTTGCCACATCGTTACCGTCACCTCAGCTTTCTTTCGCGTATCTCCAAGATACCTAAAGATTCCATGCTTAAGTTCTGTGAGAGCTACCTCATTCCGATCTGGTATAACAAATAATATACAGTAGTTACATGTTCCTGCCTTTAATCCATCTACGCGAACGCTGAATAGTTCCAAAATATTTTTTAAAGGAAGTGTATTCCATACCTCTTTTGTGATAATGTTGGTCGGAAGCGGTACATTACCTAAACGAAGTTCTTTGGCCCCAGTTAAATATTCATTTCGCCAAGGACCAGATTCAGCTATATACCCTAATTGTTCAAGCGCGTCTGCACATAAAAGTTTTGCTTTCACATGGTGAGGATCCGCGTAAATAACTTGTTTGGTCACTTCGGCTACCCATTGGTAGTCGCCTTGTTGAAAACAGTGCTGCGCTTTTTTGACAATGTTGTCCGCTCCGCCCATATACTCTACATATTTCTTAGCTGATTCTTCAGGAAACAGTTTATTTAAATCTACGGGGTTACTGTTATACCAGCCCATATAGCGCTGATAAACGGCTTTTGCATTGTGGTTAACCGTTCCATAAAAGCCGTTTGTATACCATTCTTGAGATAGGGTTTTTGGTAGCTTCACCATTCGGCCGACGTGATCCATGGTATATCCTTGATTCAGCAGTCTTAAAGTTTGGTCATGAATATATTGATAAACATCTCGTTGATTTTCCATATACTTGATGCACGATTGATTTCCGAACCTTGGCCAATTATGTACGCCGAATAAAATTGTTAATTCTTGGCCGAATAAATCAATTGCTTGCTGCAAGTATCTTGCCCACGCTGCTGCGTCTCTTACTTTTGCTCCTCTGAGCGTATAAAGATTGTGCTGAGTTGCCGTACAGTTTTCCGCAATACAGAGAGACTTTTCACTAGGAATATAGATATTCATTTCAGCCGGTGCTTCCGTCCCTGGAGTAAGCTGAAACTGAAATGAGATGCCGTCAATTCTCTTACTCGCATAAGAATAGTGCTCAGAAGGACGAATTTCCTCTATTCCTTTAATGAGTGTGATTGTTCCAAGCGAGATTTCTTTTCCGATACCGTTATCAATTAAGCCTTTTTCATCGCGTCGCAGTCGAATACCGTACATGTATTGACTTCTTCGCGTCATTGCTCCCGCCGCCGTGACGTTTTCGTCGATAATAGCGTCCATAAAACCAGCGGGAGCATAAACTTTACTAGTTTTATTTGGTGTTGAGTCAGGTAATATCCCTAGAACTCCGCCGTAATGATCTATATGTGAATGAGAGAAGATAACTGCTTTGACAGGGCGTTTTCCGTAGTGCTGGTTTACTAGTTTAAGCGCTTCTTCTGCTGTTTCTTTGGACGTTAAGCAGTCAATGACAATCCATCCCGTTTTTCCTTTAATAAAGGTAATATTAGCCATATCAAAGCCTCTTACTTGAAAGATGTTTTCAGTTACTTCATATAAGCCAGCTTGTACATTTAATTTCCCTTGTTCCCACAGTTTAGGATGTACAGTAGCAGGTATAGATTGTTCAAATAAAAAAGCGTACTTTCTTAAATCCCATACAGGATGCAGCTGATTTTTTTTGAAAATCACAGGAAAAGGCACCCGTACAAGAGCTTGGTAATCCGCAAAATTTTGTTCTGACTCCACTTGTTTCCAGTCTATTTTTTCGTAAGCTTCAGCATTGGTCGCTGCAGTCTTTTGAGTAGCCTCTTTTCGTTGAATTGTTAACTCCTGTTCATAATCAAACAGCAGAACCCCCTCCTTTTTATTACTTTATGCGTAAAAATAAGACGAAGTACAAAAAGGCAGTAAAAATAGAGTGAACAAAAAAGAAGATACGCTTAGGGCGCATCTTCTTTTTTATACTGGATTTTACGTTTGAATAGTCGAGTATTCTGCCTTAATTAGACAGCCTAGCACTTAGTATAACGATTGTTTACCAATGTGCCTTTTGTAATCAAAGCAAATCTTCCTTCTAATGTGCTCAATACGTTTCTTGAAGTCGCTGTAAAACAATGCATGTATACAGTCTCTCCTTTTTTGTATTGAGCTTACATAGAATGTGTACCCGCAGTAAATGACTTAAAACTTACTTTAGGCTCTTTTATCGCTATTTTTTTACCCATTTGTCCGTATCATCTTTTTTGTACTTCGTTTTCACCGCATTCCAAGCAACTTTGTGAGCGGTAGCTTCTTTTTTGTATTCATCACTAGCTGAGTTGAATGCTTCTTTATAAATTTCCTGAGCATGATGAGGAAGATTATCTCTTACTCCATCAGGCAATTCTTTTAATGAATTGTAAGGCATAATAGTATTCCTCCTTGAAAACATCTTTTACTACTGATTTACCTATTTTCAAAGAGTGTAAACATTTAATAAATATAGTCCTTATACAAGTCAGACTGAATAACCTTTTTATAAGCGAGTCCGTGTTTCTTAGTAAGAGCTTTCACTTCATCCACACAGCTTTGAGCGCTTCTTGGTGATACGTAAATTTCATTGATAAGCTGATGTAAATTACATGTAAGGAGGTTACCATACTCATGAGAAAACTCATACGATCTTTTTTCAAGGATGTCCATTCGTTTTTGCCATTGATTTGCGGAGATGCCTTGAATTTCGAATAGCTTTTGCAGCTTCCAGGCATGTATACGACTTGCTATAATAACCAGCCTCAATTCATTTTCATGCTGATAGGATTTTCGCTTATAGAATAACGTGTCATATACAGAGTGACTGACCATTTCTTTTTGGAAATCTATGTACTGTACTTTACCAGAGAAGATTTTATAGCGTAAATCTTTAATACTGCATAATAAATTTTCATAGGTGGTTTTAATAGCTACGCCATCATTCCCTTTTAAATATAGGTCCCACATTCCAGCAGCTTCATACTCATTGATATGCCAAGATGAAACAGCAGAAAATTCATGGATTTTTCTTATATAGGTTCTAGAGGTGCGGTTATGACGTTCACCTTTTTCTCTCAACTCTTCTATGTTCCACATCGAAGAGCATCCTTCAAGAGGATCCAAAAATGCATCAGGTTTTGCGAAAAAAAGCGCATTGTTTTCTAATAAACCTTGAAAATCAGACATCGGCATAAATCGCCACACCGTCGGATTATTGTGTACTTTATAGCGTTCATCATAATCGTCATAGCTAGATTCGAATCTTTTGGCATATTCGTACGCTTTCTCTCTATAAGCTAAATCCATTGTTTCTCCTCCTCTGAATGCATATTCGTAAGTAAATTATAGCATTTAATTATTTTAATTTTCAAAATTATCCACTTGTATTAAAAGAGTTTTATTAAATAAGAAGACACGCAGCAGATGTTGCAACGTGTCTTCTTATTTAATAAAATGAATGTTTTGCTTAACACTTTCACTTTCTGACTGATTTAATTCTAATAAATAAATTTCCTCCGCTCGAAAATCGGTATTCTTCATCTCTTGTTTTAAAGTGTGAATAAAGGCAGCTGAACTTTTTCCATAGGCTTCAAAATAATGAAACGTGTGTACAACAAATAAAATAGATGCTCCACTGTAATCTTTTTTGCTCTTTTTTTGGATGTTTTCTAACACTTTTTCTACATACTCTTCTACAGAACCTTCTGTATAGATACGGGGGAGAGCAAAATTTCCTGAATTGACCCTTTGTGCATCTTCAAATTCCAGTTTCCCATCTTTGTAAGAAGTAATTTCAATTCGTTTTTCAGTACCATCCGGCTGAAGAATCAATCCGTCGTATCCTTGACTTCCAATAATAAGCTTTAATTTTGAATTTTTAGGACAATAAGAAGATTGACTGAAACAATAAAGCGGATAAAACTCTTCAAAAAACTTTTTGAAACGTCCTTTTTTGAGTCGTGCTAATTTTATATACTCCTTGTTTTGACGAATTATTTTCTGCGTATGTTCAAAATACTGCTTCATTTCTTCTTGCGTTCTGTACACATCAAGGTCTTTAAATAATTCATCCATCATTTTCACCTTCAATCCTGCCAACTAAAAAAGCCTTCCTACTTAGTAGATATATATTCATAAATGTATGTGACAATTTTCTTTTTTTAGGATATAGCCTTTTTTAAAACAAAATAAGCACACTTTTCTTTCTCTTGCATATTCTGTTATTCGTGTGTTCAATCATAAGGGTACGTTTCAGCCTTTAGTTGTAAAAGATGAACTTTAAAGTTACAGCTGATGGCGGATGATACGTGTCTGATTATTTCATAAACTATAATAAACAGGAAACTTAACAAGAATTGAGGTGTTAGAAATGTTTGATAATGATTACGTAGTTAAAACAATTCATGATTTACATGTAAAACGTACAGAGAGTAAATTTAAAATTTTTCTAACTTATTTTTGCCATAAAAGCTAAGACGTGTTTATAGACGGTAATATATAGTCAGTTATTATCTAGAGTTTTTTATACGAAGAAGAGTTTGATACAAGTAAAAAGGGATAGTGGTTAAACCACTATTCCTTTTTAATGCGCTTGCAATTCTCGAATAAGCTCAGCAAGAATTCTAATGCTCCTATCAATATCTGGTAAAGAAGCATAGGCGTAAGAGAGTCGAAGATAACAGCCCGTTTCTTGCGCATAGATACTTCCTGAATTAAGCAATATTCCTCGTTTTAAAGCACGAGTGTATAAAGACTTCATTGAAATGGAAGGTTGAATATGCACCCATATAAAGAAGCCTCCTTCAGAATTTGTCCATGTTGCTAAATCTCCTACGTATGTTTTTAAAGCATTCAGCATAACTTTTCTTCTTGTTCGCAATTCGGTTCGTACGGTCTCCATATGCTGTTGATATAAACCGTTTTTAAACCATTCTGCTGCTACTCTTTGAGATAATGAGCTAGACCCATAATCTGTTTGCATTTTAATATCTGCCAAGCGCTCAATGACCGGTTCTGGACCGACTATCCATCCGATACGTAATCCAGGGCTTAATGTTTTAGAAAGACTGCTAACATACAAAACATGCCCATTTTTATCTAAAGCCTTTAGTGGCAAAGGAGGCCGTTTATTTAGCCATAATTCGCGGTATAAATCATCTTCAATAATAGGAAGCTGATGTTCCTCGCACTCTTTCAATAAATCGTAACGCCGATTTTGAGACATTAATGTACCTGTTGGGTTATGGAAACATGGATTTGTATATAAGATAGCTTGCCCTTCTTGAGGGTCAGCTCGTTTTAAAGCTGCTACTTTTATTCCTTCCTTATCCATAGGAAGACCTTTGAGTTTCATTCCGGCTGACTGAAATACATGTAAGGAGTACAGGTAAGAAGGTTTTTCTAACAAAACCGAAGAGTTCTTTTGTAAGAGTCCAATTGAAATAAGCTGAAGAGCTTGAAGAGCACCCGAAACAATTAAAATAGAATCTGCAGAAGATTTAATGCCCATCGTCTTCATATATGTACTTAACTCTTTCCGCAAAGGAAAATACCCCTTTGGTTCCTCGTATCCGAGAACTTCCATGTTTTTTGCTACTTTTTCCATGGCGTACTTCATTTCATCTTTAGGAAATACGTCAGGTGAAAGTTCTCCTTTGCTTAATTGAATAAGGTTGGAGTTAAATTCAGATTCATTGATATCTTGTACCATTGCTTGACTCGGACGGTGCATACCGGATTTTACATGAACATTCCAATCGGGCGGGTTCGTAGCCAAAAGTGTCCACGTATTATTTATAACGATTGTTCCCGTTCCTATCTTGCCTTCAATTAAACCGTCCGCTGTTAATTCATCTAGTGCCGTGATAACCGTACTTCGATTAACGCCGAACATAGCCGCAAGCTTTCGCTGACTAGGAACTTTACTTCCAATTGGCCATTCTCCACGGGCGATTTTCCCCTTCATAAAATCAATAATTTTCTTGTATTTTGGATAACTTGAACTGTTTTCTTGAGTCATTCGTTTACTCCTATTTTTCAAGTGGTTGGGTTAATTGTTTTCATACTGGTTGAAGACATTTTATCAAATATTTATTAACATGGGAATAACGATAGAAACTGGTTGGGTTCAAAATGAAAAAATGGAGATGAATAGGTATGAAATTAACGTTTAATCTTGTGTTATTACATTTACTGATGATTAGCTTGTGGGCTTCAGCATTTCCAGTTATTCAAATAGGACTGGAATCGTTTACTCCTCAGCATCTCGCCTTTGTTCGATTAAGTATTGCGTCCGTATCGCTATTAGTTATTACAATAGCCACATGCATGCGCTTACCTGATATAAAAGATATCCCAATTCTTTTAGTACTCGGATTTTTAGGTTTTACAGTATATCACACGGCATTAAATATTGGAGAAAAAACAGTGAGTGCAGGTATTGCGAGTTTACTTGTCTCGACTACCCCTATTTTTTCCTCATTTTTAGCTGTTTTCTTTTTTCGCGAAGAGTTCGGAAAAAGAAAATGGATTGGATCTGCAGTAAGCTTTGCAGGTATTGTACTTTTGACCTTCAGCAAAGAGAATTTTGTACACTCAGCTAATGGAATCTTACTGATTCTATTAGCTGCCCTTGCAGAAAGCATCTATATAGTATGTCAAAAAGATTTATTGAAAAAATATGGCTTTCTTTCATTTGTGACGTACAGTATTTGGGGAGCTACAATTTCTATGCTCGTTTTCTTGCCAGGGTTAGGAACAGAACTTGTGCATATCTCTTTCAGGTCAGCGATAAGCGTTATATATTTAGGATTATTTCCAACTGTTATTCCGTATATGATACTCGCCTATCTGACATCACGTGTAGGTTCTGCTGAAGCTGCTATTTCTCTTTACTTAACTCCCGCATTGTCATTTTTCTTAGCGTGGCTGCTTTTAAAAGATATCCCGAGCGTAGTATCCATTGTCGGAAGCATCATTACATTATGCGGCGTGTTGCTTACACATAGTAAAAGACGAGTAGCGATGAAAAAGACAAGGTTCACAATACAAAGATAATGTGTATGGTTTAAAAAATTCTCTTAGCTGATAGGGTTTTTATTTATACATTTCATTTAGAACATACTTTAATTTCTTCTTTTTGCAGTTTAATTAATATAAAAAAGCACCTTTCTTAAATCTCAAACCAAGATTTAAGAAAGGTGCTTTTTTATGTAGTTTCCAATTCTGCTTTTATTTTCCCAGCCACTGCTTGAGTGAGGTGTTGAAGATTGTAAATATCTTCTCCTGAAAGTACTACATGTCCGTTTAAAACATGATTATGCTTATATAATCGATATGTCACTTCAATACTTTTTATGGCGCGCTCTACTTCATCGTTCACCATAATACTTTCGTAGTGGTAGGATAGTGTTTCAATTCGAACCTGCATATTTTTCATATACATTCACCTTCCATGAGCTATTCACTAAAAATATGACGAATACAGGTGAACTATACATAGAATTTTTTTGTTACCTATTATATTATTTAGAACATACTTTAATTACTTAATTGATGTCTGTTATCCCTTTTTCTTATTAAATCCAACATAAAACCCCGCTCCGAAGAGTGGGGTTTTGTTATTTGTAGTACCAACCTTTTTTATCTAAAAATTGCTTAATTTTTACAAAATCAAGCTCAGATGCTTCGAGTTCAGCTGATGGATTACCTATTGCATGTACATGTAATTCACTGTCAATTCCTTCATTTTTCAAGAAAGCACGGAACTCTGCTTCCATGTCTTTACTTAACCCACCTGTTTTAATTGTAACAGGGATAGGTTCCACGTCCTTCATTTGCACAAATCCACCTGGAACAGCCCATGCTGCATACGTATAGCCATATACGCTAAATACCGTATCTTTTCTTATTGTTCTAAAATTCTCTGTTAGATTCGCATACTTGTAGACCCCAATATCCTTCTTCGCTTTTACTTGGAAAGAATATTTATCACCCAGTGAAGTAACCTTTGGTAATGATTCTTCTATAGAATTACTTACATCTTTAAGCAATTCCATAATTTTAGCTAATGTTTTTTCATCAGCTTTTCCAGTTGACGTTAATCCATACTTTTCTTGAAAAGCTTTAACAGCTGCAGTAGTTTCATTCCCATATTGACCATCGGTTCCGTGTTGAGAAAGTTCAAATCCTAATTTAGTTAAATTTTGCTGCAGTTCTTTTACAGCTAGTCCGCCATCACCTTGCTGTAATTGTGCTGAGGGTTTATTATTTTCCACCATCGTAATGCCTGTATTGATACTATTAAAAAAATCTAGATCCATTTCATTAATATCAACATTGCTGTTAATTCCTTTTACCTTTCCTTGATCTGTATATTGGAACATAGCCCATCTATTCCAAATCGCTGTATTCCCTGGATTAGTAAATCCCTTAGAGCGGTTACTTCCACTGTAACGAACTACCCATAACGGATATTTTGCTACAGCGCTTGTAAATTTGGATTTAATAAAACTATATCCTGTGTAAAGAATAGGTGTGATGCTTGTTTTCTTTTCAATATACTCCATCCACCTAACTGCAAAGGCTGTGACCTGCGCTTTTGTTTTCCCTTTATTTTCTTCCAAATCTAAGCAATGAGGTAAATCAACCTTCATGCTGCCCAATTTATTTAAAAAGAAATTAACTTCTGCAATAGGATCATTATCGGCATGAGCAAAGTGATAAAAGGCTACACGTAAACCTGCATTTTTTGCTCCTATATAATTATCATATGATTTTTTATCTAAGAAGGTTGTGCCTTCTGTTAATTTAATATACGCGCCTTTTACGCCATCCGACGCCACTTTTACCGAATCAATTGTTCCGTTGTGATGAGAAACATCAATAACCTTAATATTTTGGTTATTACGGTTTTGCATTGCTATCCCTCCTTGATACAAACTATGAATAAAAAACGAAATGGCAACTGATACAGCCCTAGTAAATAAATTTTAGGCTTTATAATAAGCTGTTTCATAAGGAGTGATTTAGGCACTAGAAGATTTTTAGAGGATTATCTTATTAAAATAAAAGAATTTATGCAATTTGATAAAGTTATTAGAGCTATAGTCGTTTATACTAAATATAAAAATATACTTTATAAAAGTGGAGGAATATGATGTCTTTAATAAAAGAAGCGCGTACATATGCAGAACACGCTCATAGCGGCCAAATGCGCAAGTTGTCTGATACACCTTATATTGTTCACCCTATTAACGTAGGCAATATCTTAGAAAAAGCAGGTTTTAGTGAAGAAGTAATAGCAGCAGCTTATCTGCATGATGCTGTAGAAGATACAAGTGTAACACTTGAAGAAATTGGACAGAAATTTGGTTTAGAAGTAGCGGAGATTGTTGAAGCTCATACAGAAGACAAATCAAAGAGCTGGGAAGAACGTAAACAGCATACAATTCAAATCGTTAAAACTGGTTCTTTTGAAGTAAAAGCCTTAATTGTAGCAGATAAATTAGACAATTTACGCTCTTTAAAAGAAAGCTACGATCAGCAAGGAGATCTGATTTGGAATAGCTTTAAAAGAGGATTCGAAAAGCAGAAATGGTACTATCAATCCATTAGTAAATACGCTACAAAAGGATTAGAACCAAACCAAATTCCAAGCTTTTTTTATACGTACGAACAAGAAGTAAATGATTTTTTTAGAAGTTAATATTCCTCTAAAGAAATTAGAAAACACTGAAAATAACTATTGCGAACGCGCAGCATACGTATTAAAATATAGTAGAGTCGATACACAATAAGGACTCTACATAACCGGGACTGTAGTTCAGTGGGAGAATACTTGTCTGGCAGACAAGGGGTCGTGGGTTCGAATCCCATCAGTTCCATAAAAGCGGTCGAAGCAAGAGTTTAAGGCACTTCTGAAACTCTATAGCGCGAAATGGTCGAGCTACTATTCACCCTAACCTCTTCATAGTTTCCATGAGGAGGTTTTTTATTTTCTTTTAAAAGAAAAGCAGTTATTAGAAAAAAACAAATGAAGCGACCTGAATAACGTATAAAAAAACGAACAACCTCTCTCGCTTGATTTCTTCCTCTAAACAACATTAACTATATTTCACCAAATAACCTTAAGAAAGATTACATACAATATAATTTAAGATTTACATAATGTTCCTTATCACAAATAAATTTTTTATATAAATACCCCTTCAGTCTTATACCTATACCGAAAGGGTAACCCTTAACCTAAAGTATAAATTTTTAAATGTCTAATTCTAGCCATTCATCAGTCTCTTTAAAACCAAATTTTTTATATACAGGCCTACCTAACTTCGAGGCTCCAAGCCATATTTTTATAATACCTGCTGTTTTCGCTTCAGCAACTAGTTTAGTTAACAACTTAGTGGCAATTCCTTGTCCACGGTAACTTTCTTTCGTATACATATTGGTAATATAAGCCTTTTTACCACTCTTATTGGTGTAGGTAGGTGGGAATTCAAAAAAAATGATAGCACCTGTTGCAATTATTTCATCATTATCTTCTACTATCCATTCAACTAGGGAACCATCGCTCATTTTATTAGTAAAGAACTCTTTTAGTTCCGTATCAATCTCTTGATTAGGCTCGATTCCTTCATCAACTAATTGTTTCTTTCTTAAATAAATCAATTGATTTATTTCATTGACAGTGGCTTTACGAAATTTCACCTTTTCATCATCCTTATATCATATAAAATTGGTTAACAATATATTTTCTTTCCTACTAACGGGAGTACCAATACCATCCGTTATATAGCTGAAAAATAGTCGTTTTAAGTGGAGTATACATGTTTTATTTCTTCTCTTAATATGGAAAAAGCATCTATAATTTTTTGTTGTTCCTCCAATGAAAGTCGCTCTAAAATCATTTTTAATTTTTCTTCATCTAATTCTGTGTTTCGCTTTAAAGCTTCTTCGCCGTAAGGAGTAAGTTTTACATAAACAATTCTCTTGTCATAAGCAGAACGCTCTTTTTCTAAAATCCCTTTGTTAATAAGTCTCTTAATATGTTCAGAAGCCGTATGATGGGTAACACTAAGTACTTCTGATAAATCCTTTACCGTTACCTCTTTTTTCTTCTTAATCATTTGCATACATCGAATATTTTGGTGGGTTAACGTTTCTTCATGTTTATAGTGCAAGTAAAAATAGATATCTGTTAATGAGTCATTAATTTTCGTAACATCCATGCTTTAATCCTCTCTCATACATCGTTATTTACGATATATTAACAAAACGGATACTAATAAAGCAAATAACAAAGACATATTAACCCTTGTTTATTTGGTCATAATAAGAACTCTAATAACCTCATTCAAGTAGTGCCAAAAATCCTTTTTTATGTCAGAGTCCTTTTTCTTATTTTCCTAATACCCTCCTTATTGTATCGTTATGCACGATATAATGATGACTAATAGGCATAAAACAAGAGAAATACATACTAACGCTTATTTTATTAAATCATGATGCTTCCTTGTTGTATCGTTATACGCGATATAATAACAAAAGAAATCAAATTATACAAGCCTTATATCACATAAAACATTTATCTTTATATGATATACAAATCTACTTTACATAATTACTATTTTTGAAACGCACCTCCCCGAAAACCCTTTTGAAAGTAGGGTTCTCTTTAGGGTGGCTTTTATCGGATATGCAGCTTTTTACTTTTATCTCTTGTAGCATGTTTTCAGGCAATAAATCAGAAGACAAATGCTAATACCTAGGAATTTCTGATTACCTTAACAAACTAAGTATATTACGTTAAACATTACCTTTTTATCTATTCAATCGGAAGTAAAGTATCAACTACAATACTGTTTACAGCATTGATATACGCAAATGCACTTGCTTTCATAACATCCGTATCTGTTGCTTTGGCAACATACTTTTCTCCTCTATATTCCACTTTAATCTTTACTTTCCCTAGTGCTTCCTTACCTCTTGATACACTGCTAGTATTATATTCAATCAATTTAATATCTAAATCACTAATTTCTGTAATAGCAGAATACAAAGCATCAATCGGGCCAGAACCGACTGCACTGCTTTTCAATATTTGATCACCCTTTTTAATCTTTACACTTGCAGACGGGAAGTTTGTATTACTAATCACTTGCAAGTCCATTAATTCATAAAAATGATCACTATAGTGCGTCATATCCTGATTATGAATATCATTTTTTGCATAATAGTTCTCAACGATGACATATAAGTCATGATTATATACTTCTTTTTTCGCATCTGCCAATTCAAGGAAAGCTTTAAATACCCCTTCAAATTGTATGTTAGTCATCTCATTAAAACCTAATGATTCAAGCCCATTTTTTACCGCATGACGTCCAGAACGGGCGGTTAGAACAAGTTCCATGTCATCTAAACCAACTTCAATTGGGCTAATGATTTCGTAAGCATCTCTTGATTTTAATAAACCGTCTTGGTGTATGCCTGAAGAATGAGCAAAAGCATTATCTCCCGTAATGGCTTTATTTACTTGTACATCAAGCCCCATTAAACTACTTACCACCCTAGAAGTATTCATGATTTCTTTCGTATTAATATTTGTGTAAGCGTTATAGATTGATGAGCGCGTATTAATTGCCATCACAACTTCTTCTAGTGCAGCGTTACCTGCACGCTCACCAATGCCATTTATCGTACACTCAACTTTATCTGCCCCATTTTTAATTGCAGCTAACGTATTCGCAGTTGCCATACCAAGATCATTATGACAATGGACACTTAAAAGCACTTTATCATTCAAATTTTTCAAGCGATCATTTATTTTGAAGATTAGTTCACCAAACTCTTCCGGCTCGGCATAGCCAACTGTATCGGGCACATTAATAATAGTAGCCCCTGCCTTTACAACAGCTCCAATCGTTGCCCATAAATATTCAAAATCGGAGCGAGACGCATCCTCCGTCGAATATTGTATATCTGGTAGAAATGTTTTTGCATATTTTACTGCCTCGACACCGAGATCTAAAATTTGACTCTTCGATTTCCCAAACTTCTTTTCTACGTGAATGTCTGAAGCGCCTAAAACTATATGGATTAACGGTTTTCCAGCATATTTCACACTATTATAAACAGCATCAATATCAGCCTTTACTGCTCTTGCTAACGCTGTGATAATCGTTTCGTCTGTATTTCCTATTTTCATAGCAATTTCTTTCACAGCATTAAAATCACCAACTGAAGATGAAGGAAAACCAGCTTCGATAATATCGACTTTCAGCTTCTTTAGTTGCTGTGCTACTTCTATTTTTTCATACAGATTCAGCTTAGCCCCTGGAACTTGTTCGCCATCTCTTAAAGTTGTATCAAACATCCAAATTTTTCTCGTCATTTCAGAAACACTCCTTTGTTATATTAATGTATAAAAAAAGCCCCGCCTCTATAAAAATATAGAGACGAGGCGTTGCTCGCGGTACCACTCTAATTGATTAATCACTACATAATTAACCCACTCATTTTCGGCAGCTATCACCACCTATCTTTATAACGGTAGAAAACCGACATCTCCTACTTATAATGTTCAGAGAGTAGCTCTTGGATGAGTTCAAAGGCAATAACTACCGATTCTCACCAACCATCGGCTCTCTGATAAGTTTATATATCCTTCTACTATTTCCAATCTTTGCTTATTATTATTTGATTACATGCAATATTATATCTATCTAATCGATTTGTCAACTGAATTTTTTGAATATAAAATTTATTTAGAATATAAAAAATATAACTTTTGCAAGTTATCAATTTGCACATAAACATCTACTATTCTTGAGTAATGTTTAAAGTACATTCTTAAAAAGATTCTAGTATATTTGTCATATTGGAGAAAAACGTAGTATTAGTAGCAAAAATCAGCTAATATCTTGTCATGATATTAGCTGGTTTTTTTATCACCGATCAAAATGATGTAAGCTATGACACTTTCCACTCAATAGGTATTCGCTGATCCATATTGAGTTCAAAGGTTCTATAAGGATTCATATGGTTATAGAATAAAGACGTTAATCCTCTAAAATCTTCAGGAGTCATTTTCTTCAGTCAATATTGGTTATTGAACCTCTTGAACCATTAAGGTATTAATGTAAACTAAGCAGTTTTGAAGCAATTGGAGCGATAACGCAGACACTTCTTGGTCTTCTAGAGAATTGAAACGAATCTCACTATTTTTCCCGCACAAAATGTAGACATTAACGGAGCTCCAGTTTTCAAAGGTATTTAGCCCTTCGTGAATCTCTCTAAGAATCTCCTCAAAGTGTAAATAATTACATAAAAAAATCGTTTTGATCGCTTTTCCTAATTCACATAAAGCTAGATAAGTCAGATGTTTCGTATCTCTTGTAAATCTCTTTAAAATTGCTTCTGCTGATGCAGTTCTTAACCGTAAAGCAGTTGCAAACTTAATGATTTGCTCATACTGTTGACGGATGAGATATCAGTTGATCGGTTTACTTAAAACAGGTTGAAAGTGAGGGTATTCTTCATTCATACCAGCTTCAGGATGATACAACTTTTGAGAACCGATATTTTTGAAGCGTGGCATCAATTTAAAACCAAGCAGATGACAAAAGGCAAAAGCAACGACACTTTGTCCATGGGTATCTACATAATTTCGGTCTATTTCTATAAAAGTTTATTCTATGAATTCGTTCTTCCAAGATGCTTTTGGTAATGGAATAAAATTAGTGGACTGTATAGCCACCATCAACTGCTATTCCTTGACCGATTACATAACTTGCAGCAGGACTACATAACCAAAGAACTACCGAAGCAACTTCCTCGGGTTTTGCTAGACGACCAATTGGGACTGCCTTCATCAATTCTTGCATTTCATCACTTTGAGTAGTTAGCATTTTTTCAACCATCGGTGTTTCAATGATTCCTGGACAAACCGCATTGATACGAATCCCTTTAGCAGCATATTCTAAAGCACTGCTTTTGGTAAAGCCTAAGACTCCATGCTTTGTAGCATGGTAAGCAGAACGCCCCGCAATACCCACTAAACCTCCTAATGAAGAGCAATTAACAATAGCTCCTTTTGTGCCCTGTTTTCTCAATTGACGCAACTCATATTTCATACATAACCAGATACCTCGAAGATTAACATTCATTACATTATCGTACTCTTCTTCAGTTAGGTCAGCAGTATCCGTAACTGGGCTTTGAATACCAGCATTATTGTATGCGTAATCCAATTTTCCAAATGCTTCAACAGTTTTCTCGACCATAGCTTCAACATCTTTCTCAATTGAAACATCGCAACAAATAGATATTGCATTATAACCTGCATCTACTAACTCCTCAGCTTCTTGCTTTGGTTCATTTATGTCAACCAAAGCTACACTTGCACCTTCTTTAGCAAATAGTTGCGCAGTTGCAAGCCCAATGACTGACCGTGCTCCCGTTACAATTACTACTTTATCTTTCATGGTTGCCATAACGATTCCTCCTTATTATTGTTATAAATAAACCTTACAATTTAAAGCAGACTTTAAGACAACTAAAAGTGGCTGGTGGAAAACTTTTTCTTTGTAGAAAAGTCTTCCACAGACATCTGAGTAGTACGCGCTCCCAGACTTGTGTGTCGGCCGAAAAACACCATAAATCAACGCTTCGCGATTAATCAGCATCTGTCTGTAATTATAAATGGAGCCAAAATACTTTCAATGGTTAAAAGAAACTGATTTGTTGTTTATTCAAACAAATCAATAAAATTGTTGATTATCTTTCTTCGGGAAGCTAAGTAAATAGTAACCATTTCCCTTTTATGGAGAAGTTTGATGAAAAAAGCCGAAAAATTTTATCGTAAAAAATGGTGGATATATTGATTAGGAGTGGTCCAAATGAATCGATTTAATAATTTGAATGAGGATGCTAAAATAGTTTATCTATTGTCGCTATCTGACTTAATTATCGACAAGATTTCTAAATCTGAGGGATTTGAAGTAGCTGTTGAGTCATTAGAAAAAGCTTGGGAATGGTTAAAATTAAAGGATGTTGATGCATCTAGCCTTTATTTATATTTAGAAAACATGGATGAAACAGATATTATGACTTATACGCAACTCGATAATGATAGAGATAACGAAAAAGTATGGATATGTATAGGAAATGCTTTGGCATATACAATCTGGGAGGCGTATCAATATGAAAAAGATAAATATCTCCCCCAGACTATTGAAAGTGTTGATTATGAGACTGTCGAAAGTTTCATAACAAATTTTGAAAAGGTCTATGAGAATAATAGCTTGTCACATAAACTATTACACTTTCTTGAAGAAAATTATCCAAAAGATGCTTATAAAAAGGTAGATTTAACTTTAATAAAGACTTTTATTAATGAATCTATTGAGAAATAAATAACCAAACAACTCAAAAAAATAGATAATCATATAGCGATCTAAGCACACTTGTTATACTTTTAAAGGCTTATTTCAACTTAAATGATTAGGAATAATGAGCCTTTTAGGTAACAGGTGTTTTTGTTTTTTTTGAGGTATTCATACTTTGTATACCTGCATGATGCTTTATCGAAATTTATAGCTCATGAAGGTAGTACCATCAAGGAGTACTGATTTAATATTTGGATTTTATGAGGAGCACGATGAACAGGCAATAAAATGGAGTTAGTCCCCTTTGGTATTCGTAATATTACACCCCATAATGGTGAAAGGACAAAAGGTATGTGGATTGACGCTCCAAGATAATAATAAGGAAGGTAAGTGGATGAACACAAACAGACAGTTCGTAAAATAAATATTCGTATTTATATACCTTTACAAACCTGTATCTTTAAGGCTAATTCTTTTATTTTCATGGTTCGTTTAAGTTTGTAAATCATTTATGAACGTTCTTTAGAAATATAATACTTTTAAGAACACTTTTAATGTTTAATTCAATCTTGAAAAACTCCGAGAAAGATAGACGTCTCAGGTAAACATAAGCTCCGGCTAATGAGCTGTAACTGCATATATAGATACCAGATAAAATTCCAGATTGATTGAGGGGCAAACCTCTCAGGAAACTATTATTGTTATGCCAAATTGAATGCTCCCCCTTCAGATTGTTCGGGAATATTCCAGATAGAGTCATCCCAATTTATCTATGACCAGAAATTCAAGAAGATTTTACAGAGTACAATTACCGACTATACAGATATACTCAATTAATCCTTTAACTTTTACAACGTTTCATAGGGTTTTTAATACTCATCTATAATGAAATGATCATCACAACCTTCATCAAAATCGTTCTCTTCATGTAAATCTACCTCTTTATCTTTAGATATCTCGGTTTCTTGTGTAAATAGTTTAAAAAGCTTGTTTAACATTGTTCCACCTCATACCTTTTATTAATACACTTAGTATGATTTATTTATATGAAGCCAGTATGAATTGGAATTTAAGGTAATGTGAATTTGGAGACTAACGTGAGATGTTAAGTATGTTTACTTCTCTTTGGTTATATCCATAATCAAAAGAAAAAACGCAAACTATAAAAAAGAACCTTGCATGCTGCTGCAAAGTTCTTTTCATAGAATCACTAAACCCTATTTAGCTAACAGTCCTTCTTACGTTTTTATTCAAGCCATCCATAAGCAGTTTCAGCTTTAATTTCTTTATTTCCTGGAGAAACTAGAAAAATAACGTATGAACCGTTGTTTGGAAAGATAAATTTACCTTCTTCGTCACTTACTAGTCTGCTTTTCGGCGGAACAGCACGGTTAAATATGTTTTCCCTTTAGCAGGACAGCCTTTTACCATTTCTGCAAATTTAATTTTCCCTTTTTCCTTTTCTTACTCGTGTTTTCGTCTCGCTCTGATGTATAAACGAATTGTTTCGTGACTTTATAGTCCGATGCTTTTTAATATTACTACTATCACTTCTTAACGTAGTGATTCTCTATTCTTTTACGCTCATAAAATGGAGTATTTTAATCTTTCTTTCACAATATTCAACGATTTCGTAACAGGTTGTGAGGATATCACGTCTAGACAGTTCTATTTCATCAAACACAAACTTTGAAAGCTGCTTCTGCAGAACCTCCAATTTTTTACTGTCTTCTCCGTCGAGCCATAGTCCTTCCGTGATACATATATCTGCTAGTTTGTTAATAGACTGAGCTGTCCAGTTTAAGCCAGCTGAAGAAACGGTTTTTGTCAGTAAATCATTTTTTATCGTTAGAATAGCTTGACACACGTTAGTATAGGCATCGACTTTCTTTTGGATAAATGTTTTGCGAAGCTCTTGTTTGTATTGCTCCTTGGACATCACTATAGCTACGATGGACGTAATGAATGTTCCTGCCAGTGTGATAAGTGACCCTATTAAAATTCCTATCAGTTCTCCTGACAAAACGTTCACCTCTTTAAAGGTATTTCTATATGCTATGGGAATGAAGCAAAGGATATGTAGATAAATAATATGCAAAAACAGCCCTAACTTAGAAAAGTTAGGGCTGAAACATTAAAATATGATGGGAACCAAATTAGATAATACGACTTGTAATAATTCCTTCAATTTGACCAATTTTTTCTTCTAGCTCAGGCACAATCTCGTCACTTACTTGATTGTCAATATCGATCATTGTATATGCATATTCACCGCGGCTTCTGTTCACCATATCTGCGATGTTTAAATTGTAGTTTGAGAATACTTGCGTAAGTTGTCCTACCATATTCGGCACGTTGTGATGGAAAGCAGCTACGCGTTTTTTCCCAGTGTAAGGAAGAGATGCATTCGGGAAGTTCACTGAGTTTTTAATATTTCCTGTTTCTAAGAAATTTTTCACTTGACGTGCTGCCATTACCGCACAGTTTTCTTCTGATTCTTGAGTTGATGCCCCTAAATGAGGAATTGGCACAACATTTTTCATGTTCAAGACATTTTGATTTGGGAAATCTGTAATGTATCGGCCAACTTTTCCACTTTCAAGAGCAGCTTTCATATCTTCTTCGTTTACAAGCTCACCGCGTGAGAAGTTCAAGATATGAACATCTGGTTTCATGATGCTAAACGTTTCTTTATTGAAAACCCCTTTTGTATCGTCCGTTAATGGAACGTGAACCGTAATATAGTCAGATGCTGCAAATAGTTCTTCTAGAGACATTGCACGCTGTACGTTGCGAGACAAATTCCAAGCTGTATTAACAGAAATGAATGGATCAAAACCAATTACGTCCATATCTAAATCAAGCGCATCGTTTGCTACAAGGGCACCAATTGCACCTAAACCAATAACGCCTAGTGTTTTACCTTTGATTTCTTTTCCAACAAACTGTTTTTTACCTGCTTCAACTAACTTAGGAATTTGATCACCTTGGCCATCTAATCCTTTTGTCCATTCAACTCCAGCAAATAAGTTACGAGAAGAAGCCATAATTGTAGTTAAAACCATTTCTTTTACTGCGTTTGCATTAGCTCCTGGCGTGTTAAATACCACGATACCTTGCTCCGTGCAAGCGTCCACCGGAATATTATTAACTCCTGCTCCAGCTCGTGCAATAGCTTTTAAATTTTGGTCAAATGCCATGCTGTGCATGTTAAAGCTACGCACGACAATCGCATCTGGGTTTTCGCTGTCGTTGTCAATTTGATAACCTTCTTGATTAAAAACATTTAGACCTTTTTGTGCAATGTTGTTTAATGTTTTGATTGTTTGTACTTTTTCTAATGTTAATGTGCTCATTTTGTACTCTCCTCTGATTATCATCGTAGTTTTACATGTTTTTACCCTTGGATAAAGGAACTTCATTTTTAATTTTTTTCAAAAGTCTGGTTTTTTAGCCTACATGTTTGGTAACTTCTATATCCTCTCCCCCTAAACAGAAAGAGGTAAGAGATATGTATTAATCCCTTACCTCTGCCCAGGCGAACGGCTACGTCACTATATGCTTCCTCACGGTTATCCGCGTTTCGCCAGTCACATATAGTCTTTGAAATTAAGTATATTCTAGCAAACTCTTTCAGAACGTTCAACCTTTTTTTAAAAGTTTGCTTTTTTCAGTCTAATTTTTAATCTCTTTAGTGAACCTCCTAATATATTGACAAATACCCTAATACATGTTAAATAAGAAGAGTGATTAGCACTCTATCCAATCAAGTGCTAATTGTTTTATAAGCCCTATTTGGAAAGGAGAACTTCTTATGTCAAAAAAAGAATTCAAAGCCGAATCAAAGCGATTATTAGAGATGATGATTAATTCCATTTATTCTCAAAAAGAAGTATTTTTAAGAGAGCTTCTGTCAAATTCAAGCGATGCAATCGATAAAATTTATTACAAAGCTTTAACAGACGACTCCTTGCATTTTAACAAAGAAAGCTATTACATAAAAGTAACACCAGATAAAACTAACCGTACCTTAACCATTACAGATACTGGAATTGGCATGACGCAAGAAGAGCTTGAAAGCAGCTTGGGCACAATTGCAAGAAGCGGTTCTCTTGCGTTTAAAAACGAAAATGAAACAAAGGACGGGCACACCATTATTGGCCAATTCGGCGTTGGGTTTTACGCAGCGTTTATGGTGGCAGATGTCGTAACGGTGATTAGTAAAGCGTTAGGCAGCGATGAAGCCTATAAATGGGAATCTACTGGTGCTGATGGTTATACAATCGAACCTTGCGAAAAAGAAACGGTTGGAACTCAAATCATTTTAAAAATTAAAGAAAACACAGAAGATGAAACATATGATGAGTATCTAGAAGAGTATCGTTTAAAAGAGATCATTAAAAAGTATTCAGACTTTATCCGCTACCCGATTAAAATGGACATAACGGAAAAACGTCCTAAAGAAGGTTCTGATAACGAGCTAGAAGATTATACAGAAGAGCAAGTTATCAACAGTATGGTACCGATCTGGAAGAAAAACAAAAATGAATTGACTTCAGAAGACTATGAGCAGTTTTATTCAGAAAAGCGCTACGGATTTGATAAACCGCTCACTCACCTTCATATTAATGTGGATGGAACGATTCGCTACAATGCCATTTTATTTATTCCAGAAAATAGTCCGTTTGATTACTACTCAAAAGAATTTGAAAAAGGGCTTGAACTGTATTCAAACGGCGTCTTAATTATGAATAAATGTGCAGATCTTCTTCCAGATTACTTTAGCTTTGTAAAAGGTATGGTAGATTCTGAAGATTTATCTCTTAATATTTCACGTGAAATTTTGCAGCAAGATCGTCAGCTTCAGCTAATTGCCAAAAACATCGGCAAGAAAATCAAAAATGAATTAAAAAGCTTGCTTAAAAACGAACGTGAAAAGTACGAAAAGTTTTATGACTCATTTGGCCGCCAGCTGAAGTACGGCGTTTACAGTGACTTTGGAAGCAACAAAGATGTATTAAAAGACCTGCTTTTATTTTATTCTTCTACAGAGAAAAAGCTTGTGACACTAGACGAGTATGTATCGCGCATGCCTGAGGATCAAAAGTATATCTATTATGCATCAGGCGAATCGTATGACCGAATTGAAAAGCTTCCTCAAGCAGAATTGGTTGCAGATAAAGGATATGAAATTCTATACTTTACAGAAGATATCGATGAATTTGCGATTAAAATGCTAATGACATATGAAGAAAAAGAATTTAAATCTGTTTCAAGCAGTGACTTAGGGATTGAAGCAGAAGAAGAACAGCTCAATGAATCTGAGGAAAAAGAGAATAAAGAGCTATTCGACTATATGAAAAAGGCTTTGGCAGGAAAAGTAGGAGATGTGCGGGCGTCTAAACGTTTAAAAACACATCCCGTTTGCTTATCAGCTGATGGTGAAGTAACGATTGAAATGGAGAAAATTTTAAGTACTATGCCTGATAATCAGCATGTAAAAGCAGAAAAAGTGTTAGAAATTAACGTAAATCATGATGTATTCGCTTCTTTAAAAGGTGCATTTGAAAATGATAAAGGGAAATTAGACCTTTATACAAATCTATTATATAACCAAGCTCTTTTAATTGAAGGCTTATCCATTAACGATCCCGTTGAATTCACAAATGATATTTGCAAGATTATGGTATAAAAATCAGGCGCAGAATGATTCTGCGCCTGATTATATGTGTAGCATAATAAAATTAGTTATATAGTAAGAAGCGATAAAAATGGGTGCCGGCATTTCTTCTAGTATTCTTATTGAGTGCTTGCCTTCTTTGAAATGAAAAAGGTCTGATTTAAACTCTGCGACTTTTTCTCTTTTTTCATTAAAAATACACGCTTCCTCTATAGCTTCGCCGCTACTTAACATGTAGACGTTATTTCCC
>NZ_JBKIKC010000010.1:0-145338 GCF_046599315.1 Priestia megaterium
CGTTGAGTAAATATTAAAGTACTTCGTATATTATTAAAGTTTTACTATTTACTCTAATTGAAGACAAATAGATGCTTTTATTTCTTGTTAAATACTATCTTATCTTTGATCCTTTCTTTTAATAAATTTATATATTAAAGGTAACTAAACAGTAATTGTATAATTACTTGATATTAATATGTTTTTAATAAGATAAATTTAATTAAAAATACAAAATCAATGTACTTTATATATTTACTCCAGTTAGCATAAAAGGTTGTATTATAATATACACAATAGAAAATCTCCATATTTGCCCATAAAAAAAGTAAAGGTTTAACCTTTACTTTTAACAAGATACTTATCATTCACTGTAATAGATGATATAGCAACATGGATTTGGAAAGCATAAAAGTAAATATGGCTCTGGTGTGAAAAATTCAAAGTGCTTGAAAGTAAATTGAATTTTTCACACCAGAACCAGATAGATGATTAACTTCTTCATACTATTTGAGATTAGACTTTCCCATCTTTGTTTGCTTCTAAATAAGAATGAAGTTTTCTTTTCTATTTTTTTCATCGATTAAGGTTTTTGCAGCTCTTAACGCTAAAAGATAGCTGTCAAAGCCAAACCCGCAAATTTGTCCCTGGGCGATTTCCGCAAACACAGAATGATGTCTAAATTCATCCCGGGCATGAATATTAGACATATGAATCTCAATAAACGGGGCTTCAAGAATGTCCAAAGCGTCTCTTAATCCATAACTATAGTGGGTCCATGCACCAGCATTAATGATCACTGCATCCACTTTATCAAAATACCCTTGATGAATTCGATCAATCATTTCACCTTCTGAATTTGTTTGAAAAACCTCTAATTCAAGTCTCAGCTCTTTAGCTAGTTGAAACATACTCTCATTAATTTCATCAAGAGTAATAGTTCCATAGATTTTAGGATTTCTTTTTCCAAACATATTATGGTTCATCCCATGCAACATCAGTACTTTCCCCATCATAATCACTCCAATGCTATTTAAAATAGTTAGTCTTCAATCCATGGATATACAGTTAATGCTTCTTCAACGGAACCTTCTTTTGCCTGGATCAGTTCCAGACTTAAACCATCCGGAAGCACCACCCAATTATGTCCTTTAGGTAATTCGGTAACATTCCATTTATAAACTTCTTCCATAGCAGCCTCTAAATCTTCCACCATGATTCCTAAATGCGCCAGTCTTCCTTCGACACCTGAGAAGTTAGGGTCTGCGATCAGTTGAACTCCACCAATAGTCCATATTTGTCTAGGGTTATCTTTTCCCCCATTGATTTTACGAATCGGCATATTTAATGCCTCTTTAAAAAAACGAATGTACCAATCAATATCCTTTACACGAATAGCTGAATGTTCAAGATATGCTTTTTTCTGATAAGCCAAATTTCAGTCATCCTTCCTTATCAAGAATTTATGTATTTTTCCATCCAAGTCTCAATCCCTTTTACGTTCGCAACCAACGCTTTATTAACTGGTGTTGCGACATTACTTTTCTCTCCCCATCGGACAATTGCTCCATTGATATAATCGATTTCTGTTTTTTGGCCTTTTTCAAGACTTTGCAGCATGGATGTTTTAAATTCATATGGTAATCCTGCTGCTGCTTTCAACCAAATATCTTCGGGATCCTCTGTTGATAAAATAACGCCGTTTGCTTTAGCAACATTTATACCCTCTAAAATAGCTTCAAAAGCACAATCTCTAATTTCAGGCAGTTGGTATAAATCTCCATATGGTAATTTCGTAATACCACATAAAGCCCCCGTTGCCACATTAATTAAAAGTTTGTCCCAAATCATTCCTGTGATATTGCCACTAACCTCTGTTAATAACCCGCATTTTGTCAATATATCTGCGACTCTCTGAATCCTTTTTGTTTTTTCGCCATTCATCTCACCAATAAAAGTAATCTTTCCCTTTGTTCCGGCAATCACATGTCCTGGTCCAAGTAATACGCCGCCAACATAAGTTTTTCCACCGATAACACGCTCGTTGCCAATAACCTCGGCAATGGTTTCCTCATTTCCAAGACCATTTTGCAATGACATGACCAATGTATCTTCCCCAATAATGGATGAAGCATTTTCAATCGCATTTCTTGTATGAAAAGACTTCACCAATACTATTACAAGATCCGCTGCTCCAATTCCCTCACAGTTTGTTTGGGCATTTACCCTAACAGCCCTATCATTCGTTCCATCCCTAAGAATCAGCCCCTTTGTATTGATTGCATTCACATGATCGGCCCGTTGATTTATTAAATAAACATCTTGCCCTGCCTCCGCCAGAGTGCCGCCAATGGAACTTCCTAAAGCACCTGCGCCAAGTACACAGATTTTCATTTATCTCACTCCTTTGCATTGCTTAATTTTCAAAAAACTTTAATATATGCTGTGCCACCACGCACAATTCTTTATTTTGATTGTAAATTTCAACCTTGGCATATGACTTTAATGATTCTTGATCAACTTCAGTAATCGTATAAACAGCTGTAACTGTATCGCCAAAATATACTGGTCTTGTAAAACGTAAACGATCGTAGCCATAGGACACACTTGGCATTTCTGCTTTCGCCTGGGTTTGAATTAATGTTGATGCCGTACTTCCAAGTGCAAAAGTTAATACCCCATGTACAATCCGCGTCTTATATGGCGTTGTTTTCATAAATTCTTCATTCATATGCATTTGACTAAAATCGCCGGTAATCCCAGCAAACAAATAAACATCTGATTCACTAATTGTTTTGGTATAAGAAACCGTATCTCCTACTTCAAAAGGGACTTTCTTACTCATAATCTTCCTCCTAGCAATCATTTAATATAGTATGAACAAATCTCTTATACTTCCATTTGCTCCCAATCATTTTTAATTCCCATATCATCTGCAAAAAATAATCTGCTATGCATTTCTTTTAAATCAGCAGAAATTTGAGGTCTAAATGACATTTTCTCAATGATTTGAGTTTCTATATCAATTCCAGGTGCTACTTCACATAATTCCAGTCCGTCTGTTGTTAAGCGGAAAACGGCTCTTTCCGTGATATAGAGAACTTCCTGCCCTCTTTTTAATGCATCCCTTCCATTAAAGGTAAGTTCTTCAAGTTGAGGAAGGAGTTTCTTGAATCGGCCTTCTTGTTCAATTTGCAGCTTACCTTTTTCAATCTTCGTTTTAAGGCCGCCGGCTGTCAGTGTTCCACAAAAAACAATCTTTTTTGTATTTTGACAAATATCTATAAACCCGCCTGTGCCCATGATTTTCCCATTAAATTTATGCACATTGACATTTCCTGCTTGGTCCAGTTCTGCAAAGCTTAAGAAGCAGATGTCAAGACCACCGCCATCATAAAAGTCAAACTGTGAAGGCATGTCTAACAATGCATGGGTATTGATACTTGCTCCAAAGAAAATGCCTTGTGCGGTGACACCGCCGATTGGTCCAGTTTCCACCGTTAAGGTAAATTGTTCATCAACACCTTCTTCACGAGCTACACTTCCAATTCCATCGGCAATTCCAACACCAACGTTTCCCACATTTCCTGGTTTAACTTCAAACAATGCACGCCGAGCGATCATTTTTCGATGATTAAGCGGAAGCCGGGTAACTTCACTTGTTTCCGCGATATAATCTCCCGACATAAAACGATTAACTCCACCCGTGTACAGCTGTGATTGTTCTTCATCAACAACGACAATATCGACGTTGTAGCCTGGAATTTTTATCGATTTTGGATGAAGAGTATTTGACTTTACTACCCTTTTTACTTGTGCAATGACAAGCCCTCCATTGTTATGAACAGCCTGGGCCATCGCTAAAGTATCCAGATACGCAATTTCATCTTCCATACTGATATATCCTTCACGATCTGCCGTTGTTCCGCGGATAATGGCAACATCAGGTCGAATCGCTGGATAGAACAGCCACTCTTCACCATTAATTTCCATTAATTTAATAAGATCTTCTTTGGTACAATCATTTAGTTTTCCACCCTTTTGCCGTGGGTCAATAAATGAACCTAAGCCAACATGGGTTAATATTCCAGGCTGTCCAGCTGCGGCGGCTCTAAATAATTGACAAAGTACACCTTGCGGGAAATTATATGCTTCGATTTCATTATTTTCAGCCATTTCACAGAGTCTTGGGGATTGTCCCCAATGTCCTCCAACTATTTTTCGTACTAGTCCTTTTTTGGCAAGTGGTGACATTCCCCTGTCGGCCCGGTCGCCTAATCCTGTTGTATGGATAAACGTTAAATCTTTTGGCAAATGTGTTTCTTCATATCTTTTTGACAATGCTTCTATAAGCTTAGTAGGCTCTAGTAGACCCCCACCAGCTCCGCAGATAGCAACTATTGCTTCATTTGGGATATACTTTACAGACTCTTCAGCGCTAAGTACTGTCACTAAATTCCCCTTTTTCTTTGGCTTTTCCAAGATAGTCACTTCCTTTCTGTTTTTTAAAACATTTGTTCCTTTACATAATCAACGGGCATTTCTTGACATGTCCAAAGTTCGAATGCTTTAGCTCCCTGCCATAGCATCATGCCCAATCCATTGATTGCTTTACAGCCAACAGATTCAGCTATTTCAAGCAATTTCGTTTTTCGGGGATTATACACAACGTCTGAAACGATTAACTCTGGACGAAGCCATGATGAGTCTGGGATTATACTCTGTCCTTCAAGAGGATTCATCCCAACCCCGGTTGCATTTGTTAAAATATCACTGCTTCCAATAGACGATCTAAGAAGTTCTGTATCTTCGATATGATGAACCGTTGCCTTACAATTACCATCGATTTCATTGTTAATAATGTCCGCATTTTTTAAAGCCCGTAGATATGATTCATCCTCCCGGTTGAAAATGTGAATTTCAGATGCACCGTCAATAGCACATTGAATCGCTACAGCTGAGCCAGCACCTCCCGCGCCCATAAGTGTCATTTTCTTTCCTTGAATGTCTACACCACTTTCCTTTAATCCACGTACATACCCTATACCATCTGTGTTATAGCCAATTAATTTTCCATTTTCATTCACGACAGTGTTTACCGCACCAACAAATCTTGCAGCTGGTGTTACCTCATCTAAGTAAGGTAAAATTTTCATTTTGTTAGGCATAGACACGTTAAAACCACGCATGTTTAGTGCACGGAATCCTGCCAATACATCTTCTATTTGTTGATTCGCCACTTCAAAAGCCATATAAACGTAGTTAAGACCTAGTTTACGAAATGACGTATTATGCATCACCGGTGATAAAGAGTGTCCAATTGGGGTTGCAATTAATCCTATTAATTGAGTTCTTCCATCAATTCGTCCTTGATCTACCATAAAAAAACTCCCTTATATTCCCCTTATTTTTAATACCTAATTTAGATTAATCTAACTTCTTCATAATCAATACCTATGGAAACGTTTACAATTTGATTATTTAAAAAACTTAATTAAATATGAACTTACTGCCTTTTGAAATCATTTTATTATACGTTGCAATCAATAATCCAATTGGTAATTATTATTTACTTATAGGTTTTGCCTATAATTTATCAAAACAAAGTGTATTTATTATTAATGAAACAAAGAGAGCTAATTATAACAGTTTATCTAGCTCTCTTTTAATTACTATTTCAATCAAATTTGCTGATTATTATTTTCTATGATAAAGTCTCGAAACCGTTGAACAATTGGAGGCAGATCTCTGTTTTTTCTAGTTGCCATGTAAATAGACTGCTGATAAATAGGCTCTTTAGTAGGAAGGATTTTTATATCAAAATAGTTCAATGTGGAAACAAGCGGAAGAATCCCAATACCTTGATTTGCTTCGACTAAACCTATCAATGCATTATCTTCGGCTACCTCACAGGAAATTTCAGGGACAATCCCTGCTCCTGCAAACAATTTATCTAAAATCGGTCGCAGGCCACTGTTTTTATTAAAGCAGACAAGCTTGTAACCTGCGATATCTTTTAATTCAACAAATTCGCGTTCTGTCAGTGGATGATTCTTATCAGTGATTAACACGATCTCTTGTTTGGCAAGCGGTAGCAATTCAATATCTGGTTCATTTTCAATGTTAGTGCAAAACGCAATATCATAATTTTCTTCCTTGAGACCTTTAATGACCATTTGTGTTGTCCCCTGATAACAGGAAAAAGCAATTTCCGCATTAGAGTTTTCATTTACAAACTGTTGAATCAATGACGGTACAAAATTGGTTCCCAGTGAATAAATAAAGGCAAGGTCGATTACACCAGAGGTTGTACTTATCAATTTTTGAAGGTTTTTCTCCCCCTTTTCAATTTCAGTTAGTCCTTTCTCAACATACGGTAAAAACGATTGTCCATATTTGGTTAACTTTACATTACGCCCTTTTCTTTCAAAAAGCTTAACACCCAACTCTTTTTCAAGTTCTGAAATAGCTTGGCTAAGACTGGGCTGTGTAATAAATAGCTGCGAAGCTGTCCTTGTAAAATGTTCCGTTTTAGCTAATAATCGAAAATATTGTAATTGTTTAAGATTCAAACGTGCCAATCCCTTTCAAAAGGATTAATCTCACAAAGATATGTTATTAATCACTTTTTATTTTTCCTTTCTTCTCTTTTTATTATTTTACTATGATGTTTCAAATACAATAAATTTTTACTAGATTAATCTAAAGTGGTTCTTTATTAACATAAAAATCAAATCTAAATATGTAATTAAGTAGATTTGATGCTATTCCTTAGCCCAAAAAACACAAACCACTATATATGGTTTGTGTTTTTTGGGCTAAGGAATAGCAATAAAAAAAAAGATTGTCTAATAACATGGTAATAATTTAACGCTTTAAAGTAAAGATCATTTTTTGATTTATAATAATCTACATAGATTAAGTAAATGGTAAATTATTTTATGAACACTATTAATTTAAATATTTACTCTTACTAACAGTAAAAACAGTGTTTCACTTCTTATCATATACCTATCTATCTTTTACTTCTCCTTTAAAGAATTATTATATTCATAAAAATCCTACAGAAAATATATAAGCATTTAATGTTATTTTATTTTTAATAGGATAAACTTTATTAAAAATACAAAAGCAATGCCTTTTATATAAAGAAGTAAATGAATAAACTAGTTTTTAAAAATAAAAGTTTTACTATTTACTCTAAGTGACGACAAATATGAACCTTTTCTATAATGTAAGTAATGGTTAATGCTATATCAAATAAAATATTTTTATTATTAATTTTTTATATAACATAAAATTAACTATTGGATTTGAGTCAATAATTTGGACACAAAAAAGTTAAGTCTTAAGCTATTTTTCTCATTTGATCCTCAATTGCTTGAGGGGTTTGATAGCCGAGGCTACTATGGATTCTGTTTCGGTTATACCATCCTTCTATAAACTGAAATATGGCTAATTTTGCAGCTGAATAGTCTGTGTATTGCGTATGATACACTTCTTCTTTCTTTAATATGGCATGAAATGACTCTATGCAGGCATTATCATAAGGGCAGCCTTTCTGGCTGAAAGACTGCTTCATCTCGTATTCGTGGACATGCTGAGTAAACTCACTACTGGTGTATTGTGAGCCAAGATCCGTATGAAGAAGTAAGCCCTTTTCGGGCTTTTGAGCAGTGTAAGCGTTCCTAAGTGCTTCTATAACCAGTTCGGATGTCATGGAACGGGAAAAAGAATAGCCAACGATTTTTTTAGAATGCAAATCTAATACAGATGCCAAATAGCACCAACCGTCTCTTACTGTAGGGATATACGTAATATCTGCCACCCATTTCTCGTTAATGGTCTGTGTAGAGAAATCTCGTTTTAACAGATTATCTAGCTGTATAACCTTTTCTTTTGACGGATAAGGACGGTATTTTTTCTTTGTGATCGAACGAATTCCTGCCTTTTTCATTAAGCGTTGAACACGTTTTAGGCTTAGGTAACACCCATTATTTACTAAGGTCTGATGAATTTTTGGGGCACCATAACGTGCTCTACTTTTCACATGAATTCGTTGGATTTCTTTCGTCAGCTTCTGGTTTTCCTGTTCGCGGTTTGATACCGTCTTCTTGAACGAGTGGTAGTAGCTACTTCTTGGAATCGTTAACACTTCGCACATTTTCTGAACGCTGTATTGCCCTTTATATTTCTCGATAAAATGGTTGAGCTCTACTTCTGTCACTTTTTCGCGAATATGGCCATAGCCTTTTTTAGAATATCTAGTTCTTGTTTTAACCGAAGGTTTTCCTTCTGAATTTCAGCTAATTCTTTGGGTGTTAGAGAGCCTTCCTCTGAGTTGATAGGTGTAAAGGCCTTCACCCATTTATAGATTGTTACTTCTGATACGCCATATTCGCTGCTTAAATCTTTAACCAAGTTTCCTGCATGATATAAATCCACAATCGTTTTCTTAAACTCATCATTGTATGTTTTGCCTGCACGTTTACGTTCCATTTCGAACACATCCTCTCAAAAGTCATTGTAAGGACTTAATTAAATGGTGTCCATGAAACTATACTAACTCCACTATTATTTAAAATCAGTAAGTAAATTTATCAGTTATTATTCTTGTATATACGTTTATTTTTATGTAGATATGTACTATGAGACATACATAGAAGAAACTTGTTAAACAGGAATTCTATAAAAACTGTAGAAGATATTATGGGTAATTGATTTTATGAATATTTCCAGTTAAGGGTGGGGTATTCGTGGGAAATGAGAAATTGATTGAGGTACTAGATAAGTTAATTGAAAGGTCGGAAAGGTGGTCTAAGGATGTGGAAAAAAGAAAGGATTTAAATAGCTCCATATTTTACGAGGGGCAAACAAAAGCTTTTGAAGAAATAAAACGAATGGTTAAAAGAGATATAGATAAATATTTACATTCCTAGAGTAAACTATTCACCTAATTAAATGGGTTTTTATGAGATACAACACAAGGCTTATTATTGAATGTATTTAAGAAAGGGTGAAAACATGAAAATTCATCACCTCAACCTAACGGTTACAGATGTCTCTGCTACTCAAGAATTTTTGGAAACTTATTTTGGTATGACATGCAGGGCAAAAAGGGGTAAAGGTTTTGCTATAATGCATGATGAAGATGGTTTTGTACTAACTTTAATGAAGGGAAGCGAGGTCAATTATCCAAAGACCTTCCATATTGGATTCCCCCAAGAAAATGAAGAGGAGGTAAATAAAATTAATCAAAGGTTAAAAGAAGATGGATTTAATGTCGAACCTCCAAAACAATTACATGGTTATACATTTTACGTGGAAGCACCTGGAGGATTTACAGTTGAGGTACTTTGTTAAACTATCAGAGCCTCTCTCATATATTTTTAGTGGTTCTGGTGTAAAAACCTATTCTTGGAAACATCGAACAGCGATTTTCTTTAAATTATTGAAATTATTTTAATGCACTCAAAACTAGGTAAGTAAATTTATCCTTTTTACGAATTAACTTACTTTTAATTATTTCTTAACCATATTTTAATGCTATGTTATATTCATTGGATTATAATGGAATTGTTAAATTAATCTTTTTCTTTTAACTTGCTTTTCATCTAAAGCAAGTCTTTTTTATTTAATGGAATGAAACTTCCTACAATCATATAAGTTACATTGTATCAACATATTTTATTAATAATCACACTGAATTCTACACGATATTGAATAAATGGAATAAAACAACTAACAAACTTGATTAAGTAGTCCTCTTAAGAGCCTAATTTGTTCATTAAATAAAAAATCCATTATTTTTATGGGAAAAACATCAAATATATGTATCTGATATGCAGAGAAACGCTCTCCGAGGAAATTAACTGTGGTTTTATCGATAATTATAATCAATCACTCCATGCAAGTTTCGGCGTTCTAGAAACTTTTGATTTTATGAGAAGTTCATTTCAAAGGTAATTCTTATGAAGTATAATAAAATAAATCACATATGGTATTTTGTGCCAATTATAGATTGAGGGGAGAATCATATTGGAGAAAGCAATAGTTATCGGAGGAAGCATTGCTGGGAAACTAGCTGCTAAAGCCCTATCACATACTTTTCGGCAAGTAATTATTCTAGAAGCTGGGGAAAAGTGGGAGGAGAAAGCCCCTAGAAAGAGGGTGCCTCAAAGTTATCATCCACATGTTTTATTAAAAGGAGGAGAAGAAGCAATTGAGAAATTGTTCCCTCACTTCTTTAATCAATTAATCGAAGATGGGAGTGTTATAAATAACTTTACAAAAGATTTAAAGTGGCACCATTTTGGTTCTTGGAAAAAACGATTTTTAGGAGAATTAGAGATGATTCAACAAAGCCGCCCTATGTTAGAGTGGCATTTGCAACACCGTATTGATCAAATTCCCAATATTGCAACCGAGTATGAAATAAAGGTCGAGCAACTATTATTAGATCATCAATGTAATAAAATATCCGGAGTACGAGCGCGCTCCCTTAAGACAGGAAGAGAAAAAGAAATTCTTGCAAATGTTGTTATTGATGCTAGTGGGTTTGGTTCAAAGAGTATAGAGTGGCTAAAATCATACGATATAGAGGTTAAGGAAGAAAAGGTCTGGATTAACCTTTTTTACGCTACTAGACTCTTTCGGCTGAAAAATCAGGGACGACCTGACTGGTGTAACCTTTTAATTTCTCCTAGTTTCCCTGAGAACCCTTACGGTGCATATATTCAAACGATTGAAGGAAATCGTTTTTCTGTTACCTTTAGTGGTTATGCTAATGAAAATGCGCCAAGAACAACTGAAGAATTTTTCTCTTATGCACAAAAGTTACCTGTACCTGATGTGCTTCATTTCTTAGAACAAGTGGAATCAATTTCAGAAATCAAAATACATGCGATTCCCTATCAAGTACGTCGACGCTTTGACCTTGCAAATGTCCCAAAAGGTTTTCTAGTTGTTGGAGACGCTCACTGTCGATTCGATCCGGTATTTGGACAGGGAATATCTGTTGCTGCTATGGAGGCCTTAGAGTTGCAACACTATTTTGTAAATTCTGCATATCTTAATAATAGGTTTACCAAAATACTTCACAAGAGATTTTCTACTCTTATTGCAATTCCATGGGATATGGCAATTACAGAAGCATTTCGTCATCCCGATATTAATGGAGAGGAACCTTTCATACAGCCGATTAAACAATGGTATAGTAAGAAAGTTTACCAGCTTTCGGCTTCTGATCCTGAGATTTATCTTAGATTAGTTAGAGTGATGAATTTAATACGCCCTCCTTTACATCTTTTCCATCCTAGAGTTGGATTTGCTATGTTGGCCAATCGGAAGAAAAAAAGTAAGAAACAAGTAAATAGTCAGAAGTCAGCTCCCTATAAAAATTAAGATACGAACGTTGGGTTCTATGTAGAAACGCAATGAAAATTTTCATATGATAGACATTGTTGAATATATTACAATTAATTCCGAAATTCTAAACAATTACATAAAGGAGAAAATTTAGTATGAACAAGCTATTAATTTTGACTATAGCTTCGGAAATGTTTCTTTTGCTATTCTTTCTGATCATTTTCTTAACAAAAAGAAAGACGAAAAAAATATTCTTTTGATACCCTTACTTATTATTGGAGGCTCCCCACTTCTCTATCTAGCCATAGATCATATGAACAGCCACTATGTGGATGCCAATATCGGATTGGGTCTTGCCTTTATGTTTACCTGGATATATAGTGCAATTTCCTTTGTGGTTGCCATTATTCTCATAGTAAGAAGGAAAAAAATAATAATATTTCAAAAGAACAGTAATCCTGGTTCTAGTGTAAGAAATCCAATATAAATGGAGGAATATAAATGAAACACCTTGTTGTATATGCCCATCCACATCCAGAAAGTTTTAATTATTCTATAATGGAAACCATTGTTCAAACCTTAGAGAACAAAGGTCATGAGGTTGTTGTGAGGGATTTGTATGCATTGGATTTTCAGCCTGTACTGAAACCTGAAGATACGGACGCTATGAAATCTGGCCATATCCCAGATGATATTAAAACGGAACAAGAATTCATTACTCAATCAGATGTAATAACCTTTATATATCCAATTTGGTGGGCTGGTCTTCCTGCCATTATCAAAGGCTATGTAGATCGTGTATTTTCTTATGGCTATGCGTATGCTTATGGTGAGGAAGGAATTATTCAGTTACTCAAAGGTAAGAAAGGTTTGATAATTAATACTCACGGTGCTCCAAAAGAGATGTATGACAAAATCGGAATGACAGCTGGGTTAAAAATCACGTCAGATGTTGGGATATTTGAGTTTACAGGAATTGAACCTATAGATCATTTATTGTTTGGAAATGTCTCTGAACATCTTGAGGAGTCAGTGCTGAAAGAAATGCTAAAACAAATTGAAGAGAGAATAAATTCTATTTTTTAGAAGGATACAAAAATGACTACAAATAAAAAGAGAGCCTTGTTTATTTTAAGGCTCTCTTTTTTATTTACTACTGATAATTCACATTATGTAAACATAACATAATGGATTTTCTAGGAACTAAGCAAGCAAACGAGCCCTTGATGCATAAGGGCTCGCCTAAATTCTAAATTTATCATTTATACATCGTTGATTTATTAACATTTCGAGCCCTTGCTAAATAATATGTTCTACATAAGAAAGGAGAACTTTATGCTCCATTTCATTCAGAGACATCAATTATCGACTTCGATTAATCCTCTTCACCACTATTTTCTTTCCAACTTTTTTGTAGTTTCCGAATATAAATGATTTGACCAATGTGATATGCGTTATGAGTAGTTAAATTTCCAAGTACCTCCCACCACTTTACATGTTCAGAAAAACCATTTACATCTCTTTCGACTTTTTCCTCAGTTAATAACTCTTGCCATTGTAACAGTACTTCTAATAGTCGATTTTTTAAATGATCAAATGTTTGATTTTCGGCAATTATAAAGCTTTTATTATTATTTCCTATAGAAGGTACTGCATTGACATGAGACTTTTGATACCTAGTTTGCCATGTTTCATTCCAATAAAGTAGATGTTGCACAATCTCAGCTATACTATTACTATCCTTGTTAGGCTTCCATAAAGCCTCTTCTTCTGACAAATTTTCAATTGAAGCTGAAAATGGCTGGTACCAGCTAGGGTCATTAGCATTTGCTAACAGCTGATCGGCTAAAACATCCTTCGCGTGAAACATGATTTCCATCCCCTTTATAAAAAATTTCCGATCTATTCACAAGAAAAATTAAAATTATGTAAAGATGCCTTGTTGAAAATGTCATAAATCTATTTTCTTTCCACTGACATACATTCTCTTATATATAGTTATTTTCCTTTTTCATTCAACCACTACCCTTCATTTGTTTAACAAATAAAAACTATATATTTTTACATTAGAAGAAAATATTTTTGTTTATTTAAAGGGCTTTTTGGTTCCTGTAACTGTGATTATGGTAACTAGTTTTTTATAAGATATATAGTTTTAAAAAGAAAAACTTAACAACAAAAAAACCCCTCAAATGTAAGGAGTTTTCTTGTTGCTAAATATTAAGGGTGTAATTGCCTCAACAATCAAGGGAGAAGATCATTCGATAATATCGCTGTAGAATAACTACAATTGAACCAATATTTATGATTTCTCGACTAGATCGCGGAGTTGGTCGCTAACATTTTCATTACAATATCCCCCATGATAACATAGCACTGATTCAATGTCGTATTCTAAATATTTTTTCAGAGAACACCTTGCTGTAACCATATCTGGCGTACTTGGTTGATGAATTCCCATCAATTTTCCATCTACACTGTACATCGAATCCCCTGCAACAAGAGTTTTACTTTCCTTTAGATAAAGACTGATATGACCTGGGGTAAATATAATACTAATCCCTCCACAAAATGGAAGTTCTTCTCCACCGACCAATACCTTGTTGACGTTTCCTTTAGGGAGATTATCCAATAATTAGGACACTACTTTGAAACGTTCCTCCTCCGAAAGAGATTCTAATTGCCAAGCCAAACTATCAAGATTGACTTTCATAAGTGGCAATTCCCCTTCAATATATGGCTTATCTTTTAGATGAGCATAAACTTCTATATCCCCATTAGTTTCTCGCAGTATATCAGGAAGACTGCCTATGTGATCAAAATCCTGATGAGTTAATATGATTGCTTTCAATTTTTCGAAGGGTACCCCTTCAGCATGCATAGCTGAACGTATCTGCTCCAAAGTACCCGGTGTTCCCGTATCGATTAGAACGGCTGTTTCATCGTCCCAAATTAAAGTGGGATTTAATATTTGACTATTACCTAAAATTCCCATCTTTAAATCAAGCATTGCTACTCCCTTTGCAATCTTCAAATGTCTATCCCTCCTTAGTTATAAAATAGAGTCTTTGTGTACTGTGTTTTTTATTTTTGAAAAGTAAACCGAAAATTATATTTTTCTATCTTTGATTTTACAACGAATTACTGGAATTAACATCTAAAAACTCCATAATTATCATTTAGTGTATATAGTGAGTTATTGAAGTAACCTTTCCGAGAGTTGAATAATCATTTATCCTAAAAACGACCGTTTTTCGTTTAATCAACTCTGAGCATGCTATTCAGTTGTCACTTTGATCGATAATTCGCGTATATTTTAAGTGGTATTTTGCACATCCAACTATAAAACCCAGCTACCTTTACATGAGAAGATTAGCTGGATTTCTTAATTAATTACATCCAATTATTTATAGAACTATTCGGATCCGTCTAGTAGGCTCAGTGACAGGTTTCTTGCTAGTATCATGTAATTCACGCCTCTGCTGCTTGCATAAGTTCGTATATTTTGCGAGTTGTATTTACATTCCTGATTGTTATTTGTTGATATGGTTTTGAACCAACGAGTTTAGTCATACCGGATTTGGTAATGTTTTTTTTTTCAACCGACCATAGAATGGCTCCAGGAACGTATTTCACCGTATCAATTTCTGGTTTGATGACCAGCTTACTAAGCATTGACTCATCATCAATTTCGTCCCATAAAAACAGAACATCGCTTCTCATCTGTTGGTCGTTCTTCCATGACTCTGGAAGGGAGTGTATGACTTTTTTAAAATCATCAAAACTACGGACTAAAACTTTGATTTGTAATTCGAAGTCTGTATGTATAGCCTCTTCTAAAATATGGGATATTGTTGTTTTTGATTGGCCATTCACTGTGAAAATAATATTACCTGAATTGATATATGTAACTACAGAGCTCATACCTACTCGTTCAAAAGTTTTTTTAAGCAACTTCATGTCAATTTTATTTTTCCCACCAACATTGATTCCCCTAAGCAGTGCGACATAGACCATAACAATCCTCCTATTTGCATTTATATAAAACATTTGACGGATTAGAGCAGCAACCCTGTCACTCCCCCTAATAATATAATTCTCTTAATTTACAAAAAGACTTTCCTTTATGTAAACTAAACCTGTAGTCCATCTATATTTCAAGTTACCATAAACTAAATAAAATCTTCTGAATTTAACTTCGATTTACTTACGAATAATCCCTCCTCTTATTCAAGAAAACGGCTCTTTAACGCAACAATTCTATTATCATTTAACAGTTCCTAATTCATTAAAAACAGTTTCACTTTTTCAAAACAATGCAACTTTATTTCAAATCCACAACTGGTATAACCTTTGATTGGATTAATTCCTGTATAATTTCGCTCATGTCGATCGATTCTTGTTTTTTATTAAACTCGTAGCAACCATAAAGATTGATATGCTGCTATGCAACTGAAGAAATTCGTTTCAACATATCCAAATCTTGTTCCATCTTGTTGAGGTAGTTCCAGAAAAACGCGGATTTACAACGTTAAGAGAAACAAGAAGGGATCTCGTCAAAAAATCGCGAATTCGCTAAGCTATTTTTTTACATAAAAAAGCCGGATTCCGGCTTGCTAAGGGGTTCCGGCTTCTTATTCGTTTATTTCACTATTGATTTCCGTTGGCTGAACAAGTACCGGAACAGAATTAATCCGGTTTACTAATTGGAACTTCAAAGTAAACAATTGACAAAATCGTAAATACCAGGGCAGCTAACCACGCCAAAAGAGGTCTCGTATGATGGAGACGTATAACGGGAAGCGAGACAAACCAAAACACGACTGACCACCAAATGTTCCATCCGTTGTGATAGGTTATTATCGATGCTTTAGCAAGAAGAGCTTCTAATATGGATAAGAGAACAACCCAGAATGTAATATAGAAAAACTGTTGAATAATTCTTTTATAACGATAAAACGTAAGAAAAAGTAAGCAAATAGAAGGTAAGACAAAAAAATCTAACCGTAATTCTTGTATTGTACGATTTGGAAAGAGAAATGAACTGTGAAACTTCCATAATGGATAATTATGTGTAAGATGAAAAACAACTAGACTTACAACAGTTAAGAAAAGGATTGATGGGTAATATTTTCTCAAGTTTCTCCAATCCCCAAAACGCCATGCCGCGAATAGGAATAATGTAGAAAAAATTAATGGCATGCATGGACGAATGACGGTTAACATTAATATGTCTCCTTAATAGGAATTTATTGTTAATAAACATTAATTTCTGAATCGGTTTTAAACGTGGTAAAAACCGGCTATTTTTGTATCAAAATCTCCTTAACGTTGTAAATTCCAATTTGCTGGTGGTACCCCTGGTAGAAATCACCTCTGCGTTATTATACGTGGGCGATATTGGAAATATACAGAATCGTTTAACTACCAAGAATCATTATTTTATGTTAACTGGAAGTATATAGGGTGTACATTACTTTGTTTACTGGATATAAAAAATCCACCCTCAAAATAGGTGGATTGTGATATTTGTCATTCTTGTTTTATAAATAAAGGACCTGTTGTATCAAAGTCATTGATGGTATACCCTCTGTTAATTTTCATGAACAGCAATTCTCCAATTACTAAAATTTAAACCTAATAACACCACTAAGTAATAACAGCACTAATGCAACAAGGAATATCACTCCGATTGAAGTTGAAATATTAAGGATTTTATTTGCTTTTGTACTGAACAGCTTACAAAATACAATATAAACTCCAACTCCAATAATTCCACCTAATGTATTTCCCATAAAATCAGTTATATCGCTAGCTCCTATAGCAAAGATGAATTGCAATACTTCGAATAACAAACTAACTCCTGCTATTACTGCAATCTTTTTCAAGAAAGACCAACTTAGTTTTAGCATACTGATATAAATTCCAAATGGGATAAATGCAAATACATTATAGATTATTTCATTAAAATCTATTTGATTATTAACATTAGCTGAACCAGCAAAAGGGATTAAGTTGATTTTCCTAAAATCCGGCAAGCCTTGAAATGAAAATTGCATTTTAAAGACTATAATCCATATTAATGCAAATAAATATACGGCAAATAAGCCAGCAGTTATTTTATTTTGATTATTTTTTAATTTTTCCATATAAATCCTCAATTCCCAACTATTTTTCAAACTTATAATCTAAGCTTTTATCCTACTTTACAATTGAATCTCAAGTTTCTCAAATAAAAAATTATAGCATGGAATATTATCTTTGAATATCCCTAACCTGTTCAGATACGAACAATTTAGAGGCGACTAATATTGGTACTATTGCTTATAACAGTCGATACCTTTATTGCGCAGTTCGTAACATTTAGTGAATCTAGAGGAATAGTTGTCTTCCTATAAAATCCATTATGTTACCTAACTTTTTATGTCATATACATGCAATTTTATTTAGTAATTACTTTTAAGTCTCTTTCTTCGAAAACTTGTTTAGCAACAAAAACTGCATTTAAAACTTTTGGAAAACCGGTATATGGAATACAGTGTATAATAGACTCCACTATGTCATTTGGAGTAAGCCCCACGTTAAGAGCTGCATTAATATGGACATTTAATTGTGGCTCACATCCCCCTTGTGTCGCTAGTGAGGCTATAGTTACCAACTGTTTTTTCTGTAGACTAATTCCTTGTCTTTTATAGATATCTCCAAAGGCAAACTCGATGACATATCTTCCAAGATCAGGAGCAATGTCTTTTAATGATTCAATTACTCGTTTTCCTCCTTCTCCATCTACCTCCATTAGCTTTTTCCATCCATTTTCATAGCGTTCGTTTATCAATTGAATCTCTCCTTAATATATAATGATTGTATCTATGAATTAGATAGTAATCTTTAGAGCGCGCTCTAAAGCAAGACTTTTATTTATCGTGTTATAATTGCTCATATGGAAAATTTATTCAGTATTCAAGAAGTAGCAAAAATGACCTGTCTTTCTGCACATACATTACGTTATTATGAAAAAATAGGACTAATAATGAACGTACAAAGAGATTCAACTGGATATCGACAGTACACAGACTCTGATATTGCATGGATTCATTTTTTAATTCGATTACGTGTTACAGGTATGCCAATGCTTAAAATGAAGCAGTTTTCTGATTTACGACAAAAAGGAGATTCTACTATTGTTTCAAGAAGGGAGTTGTTAGAGGAACATCATCAAGATGTCTCAAGCAAGATAGAAGAATTAACGCTGAATCTCCATAAAATCAAGGAAAAGGTAGAATACTATAAAGCCTTAGAGACAACGAAGAAACCGTACTCTTAATGATTTTCTTTATGTAAATTAAATAAGAAGGCTCGGAAAAAATTCCGAGTCTTTTTTTATTATTTGCAAATTAATTATTGACTTAGAGCTAAGTCTAAGTTGTAGCATGTAAATAAAGGAGGAAATGGAAATGTATAGTATATCTGAGGTTGTTACGAAAACAGGGTTCACAGCTCATACGTTACGTTATTATGAAAAGATTGGGTTATTGTCTTCACCATTAAGAAAAGGTGGAAAAAGAAGATATACGGAAGGTGAAATTCGCCTTCTCAAATTTATGAAAATGTTAAAACAAACAGGGATGTCTTTGGAAGATATTCAAGAATTTTTAAAGGATGGATGTCTCCTAGAAAAGATCGATTCTGCCGCGATTCAATTAAAAAAGATCCAAACGAGGGCAGATATTTTAAACAAGCATTTACTTGTTCTAGAAAAGCAAAAACAAGAGATTGAAACCGTTATGAATGTGACAAAAGAGAAATTAGAGACGTATGAAACAATGATTGGAGATTTGAAAGATGAAAAGTAGAATATACCTTATGTTAATAGGTTTTGCTATCTTTACAGGCGCTACGTTCAACTTGGCTAAGTATGCTGTTCACTATTTCTCCCCTGCAAGTGCTGCAGCATGGCGATTTGGTATTGCTGCACTCGTTATGGTTCTTATATTAGGATTACAAATACAAGTGAAGTTAAAAACCATTAAAGTTCATTGGAAAATGTATATCTTACTTGGTATCGTAGGGATTTTTGGATTCAATGCTTTTTTCTTTTTAGGAATGCAATACACTTCACCTTTAAACGGGGCCCTCATCATGGGAACTAATCCTCTGGTAACTGCACTTTTTGCTTATTTTATTTTAAAGAATCCCATTACAAAACAGCAGATGCTGGGTATATCCTTTGCCTTAGTAGGCGTTATCCTTGTCCTAACCCAAGGTTCGTTAGAAATTATTCAAACACTATCCATTTCTAAAGGGGATTTACTCATTTTAGCAGGGAATCTATGTTGGGCTTTATATGGCGTATTAGGAAGAAAATATTTGAGTGGTAGTTCTTCAATGGAGACAACTACTTATACAATGATTATTGGTTCTCTTTGTCTTGTCATCTTAACAGCTTTTTCACCAAGCCCTCAACCTTTGTCACACGTTACATCGTCAGCTTGGGGAGCTATTCTCTTTATGGCTCTATTTACAAGTGTATTAGGCTATCTGTGGTGGAATAAGGGAATGGCTACGATTGGCGCAAGTAATACGTCTTTATTTTTTAATTTAGTTCCAGTAGTCACCATGATCCTTTCTATTTTAACCGGTGCCCTTATCACATTACCTCAAGTAATAGGCACATGTTTAGTTATTTTAGGTGTTTTAACAGCTTCTAGCTTTTTGCGCTTCAAAAAAAAGAAAAGGTTTCAACCTCAATATAAGAATAAATCGTTAAAGTCTATATAAAAAATATATAGACTTTATTATTGCCGATAATTTGTTTTATATTAACTAAAAACGTATGGAGTATATAAAGTGCAAATTTTTAAAGTTACTACTTGAACCTCCAGTTACGTGAGGTATTATGATGAAATTAATCAGATTAATACTAGATTGTAAGGAGGATACGTAAGTTGGATAAAGAATTAAATTTCACAATTGGTAAATTTTCTAAGAAAACGGGTGTTTCAATAAGGACATTGCATTATTATGACGAAATAGGGCTACTCAAGGCTCAAAAAGATCCCAATTCTCGTCATCGTCTATATGGGGAGGATCATATAGTAAAGCTTCAAAAGATCGTAGCATTGAAATTCCTAGGTTATAACTTAGAAGAAATAGGATTAATGCTAATGGATACCAGTCTTAACTTAAGTTTACAAAACACTTTACTCCAACAGCTAAAGGCGTTTGAGGAGAAAAAACAGCATTTAGATAAAGTTCTTAAAGCTAATAGTCGAACGATTTCCTTGCTAGATAGTCAGGAGAATATCCCCAGTGAAATATTAATTAATTTAATTAATAACATCCAAAGTGAGCAAGATCAGCGTACATGGCTTGAACATTTTACTTCTAAAGAGATTGCAGATAAGGTATACATTAAATCTGAAGAGGAGAACTTATCTTTGGATAGAGAATTTATTGACTTATCGAGAGAAGTAAAAAGGTTAGTGGGAAAACCATTTCATGATCCAGAAGTACAAGAGCTGGCCAATAAACATTTACAGGTATCTCTTAAATATGTTGGTGAGGAAGCTATGTATGCTTTTGGAAAATTAGAAGATGAGCAAATAGGAGATTTTCAGAGTATGATGGCATCCCCTTATACGGAAGAAGAGGAAAAATGGTTAGACCAAGTGATAGAATATTATATGGTTCAAAACGGGATGTATAATCCAAATTCTAACGAAAACAATGTTAAATAATTTATTATAAACTAACTCAATAACTAGGATTGTTAACTTGCTGTGTATATCTTATACATCAACTTTTAGCATTTATTTGATAAAATACTATAAATGCTTAATTTCAATGATGGAATAATAGGAGGTTAATGTAATGAATGAGCCGACTGTCAGTGGATTAATAAATAAATTTTCTCTATTGTCACCTAACAAAGAGTACGCTGAACTAGCAGTTGATTTAAATGATATTTATGAAAGTAGTGAAAAACTTGAGTTATTAATCAAGAACTTATGTAATTCCTCTCTAGACAAAGAAACACTAATAGGTCAGTTAATAGAAATAGAATTAGAACTTGATCATATCAATTGGCATTATAAAAGTTTAAAAAAAGAATTGAAATCATTAACCCCATAAAAAACAAAAAAGGAGACACTCTAATTTGTCTTCTTTTTTGTTTCCTAGAATGGTGACTATGTTAACTGGATTTGTACATGGTATTCATTTTTACAGCAGTAAAGAGGGCTATATTGGGGCCTCTTTATTTATACAATATTTTTGCATTTCTTGATATATAGACTCAATAAGCTTTATTCATTTAATTTTAGCTGGTCGCCAATTTTACTAATATTGATTAAATTCAATTCTGATTTTTTTGTATTTCTTTACTTTATTTCAGTAATTCAGTCAAATTACCATAAGTAACAACATCATCAACCATAGGTTTAAAGTTTCCATCATTCATAATAGCCTCACTAATTTTCTTTAACAAAGTTATAGTAGCTCTAAAAGGTGCGGAGCCACTACTAATTCTTTCAATTCCAATCTTAGACAGTGTATCTAAAGAGGGTGTATCTGATCCAACTAATAAATTAATTGGACAAGAAGTTTCCTGTCTAAACTTTTTGATGGTATCTATATCGACTACACCAGGAATAAAAATACAATCTGCTCCTGCTTCTTCATAGGCCTTTACCCGTTTGAGTGTAGAATCCAGTCTAAGTAGAGGATTCCCAATATTTAGCCAGTAAAAATCGGTACGTGCGTTAACGAATAAAGGCACATTTAACGATTGAGAAAGTTCTTTAATTGCGGCTATTTTTTCAACTTGTATTGAAACATCCAAAATAGGTTTATTTGGATTTCCTGTACCATCTTCAAGATTTATTCCAACTGCTCCTGCTAGAATCACCTGTCTAACATTTTCTATTACTTCCTCTACAGTTGTCCCATACCCAGCTTCAATATCAGCACTAACAGGGACGTTCACAGAGTTAACAATTAATTTAAGAACCTCTACCATTTTTTCAAATGGAAGATTTTCACCATCTGAATATCCTAAAGAAGTAGCTATTCCTGCACTAGTTGTTCCAATAGCTTTGAATCCACTTTTTTGAAAAATACGTGCGCTACTAGCATCCCAAGCGTTTGGCAATACAAAAGTAGATGATTGATTATGGAGTTGCTGAAATTGTTGGAATTTTGCAGAGCGATTTTGATGACTCATAAGGTATTTCCTCCCTATCCAAATAATTGTTTACTACTTCTTCCCTGGGTGTAAGTTTATAAAAAGGATGCAATGAACGATTCCATTTTCTCTATTTAGTGAATAAAGGTATAGTTCTTGCTTTAGCCTATATAAATAAGAAATCACTTGTAGAGTTTTTCTTATTTATTAAATGCGTTATTCTTACCCTTCCCTTTATACAAGTACATCAGTCCCTTAGCAGTTAACAGTAAAGATCCTTTCATTAAAAATACGCTATATATTGGAAAAACCCCTTCTATAATTCCACCTAGTAGAGAAACTAACATACTCCCCAATTAATGAACTGTTTGATTTAAGCCCAATGCTCTTCCCCTAGTTAGACTTGATAGATGAAATGAGAGAATTCATTACCGATTTTAACTGTTTACTCGTTGTAGAATCTAAAATCTCGGCTTTATTATTAATTTTGGCTCCTATAGCACCAATTCGTAAAGTGCTTTCCTTTGAAATTTTTGCTTCAATCATCTCTAATGTAAGTAAAATGGAATCGTGAGCTTTTCTCCCACCTGAGCTATTTGAAGAGGCACTAATAACAGCTACTGGTTTATTTACAAATTCTCCCGAAGATACAATCCAATCAAGAGCATTTTTTAGGGACCCTGGGACTCCCCTAGCATATTCTGGCGTACATATTATTACACCATCGGCTATTTTCAGTTGGTTACGTAAGTCCTTAACAAGATCAGGAGGACTATCAGTATCTATTTCAGGGTTGAAATGAGGGAGGTGTTCCACCCCTTCGTAAAATTGAAAATTAGTATTTTCAGGTCTTAGATTAGACATAGCATATAAAATATTTGTATTAGAAGAATTTTTGCGCAAACTGCCTGAAATAGCGAGTATCTTTATTCTGTTTTTATCCATGGTATTATCCTGCTCCCTCATTATTTATACAGTTTTCATCATATTATTTAAGATACCGTAAACTAATTTAAAAGTAATAAAACCGTCATCTTCTAGAAAGTGACCACCCTTTTCAACAGGATAAAGTGACGTATTCAATTGTTCTGATAAATTTTCACTTAATTGAAAAGGAACAATATAGTCATCTTTCGCAGCGATAACAGCACGTAAATTAGTTGCAGAAATTATTTTTTGATGATCCACTGCCTTAACTGTAAAAGGATCTAGTGAAGGTAAAGATAATAGTCGTTCGGAAAAGCCAGAAACAAGAATAAATCCTCCGAATTCTGGTAACGGATCTAACTGTTCTAGATAGTTCAATAGTGTGATAGATCCTAAGCTATGTGTTACAAAATAAGTATTGTTATCTAAATTCTTTATTTTATTAGCCAGTGTTTCCAACCATTCTTCTTTCTTAGGGTCAGACGAATTTGGCATGTGAAGAACCGAAACTTGATGAGCATCTGCTATTAATTTTTCTTTTAACCATGGGAACCAATGGCTAGCTGGTGAAGCTCCGTACCCATGGATAATATATACTTGCTTTCCCATTGCTACTCTCCCTTTCTTTTATAGATATAAAAACAGTATATTACTAATCTAAACCTATATGATAGGACAAACACTTGAATACGCAGCTAAAAGGATTTTTTAAACAAAAGATCCTTTTTCAGTACTGATAATCGGTTTTATGGTGCGACAAGAAGTCACTTTTATATAGTGTGGCTTACGCCACTGGTTTAGACGCAAAAACTATCTCCGTCCAAAACTGCGGGTCTGGTAACGAGCTCGTGGGTTGCATGCGGAGACAGAGGGTCAGTGCACAGATTTGCCGGGGTATTGGCAAGAGGAGGAGCAGATTCATAAAGCTGCTGTGACGCGTCCCGTACCTTGCCCGGAGTAAAGAACCCACCTAACCTCGTCGTATCTATAAGATGCCGAACTTGGTAAGCCCTTTGTTATCTGTGTAAACAGTAGAATGACTGTAAAGTCAAACGATGTGATAGAGGGTAAAGGATACGGGAGAAAGCGAATGCCGTTGTCTCGAAAGGGAACAGGAAAGCAGGAAACTGTATAACTAGACGGATACTATCGTCTTTACGGACAAACCCATGATAGGACCGAAAGGGAGCCTACTTCCCGTTGGTCTCCCGTAGGAACATAAGGTTGTGGCCATCTTCTGACGAAAGAAACGTACTGTTATGTATACCACCACTTGGAGCGTCGGCGTACGTTTTACTTACCTTTATGGTATGTGATGAAGATACGACAGCAAATGGCCCTGCAATGAGAGGCTTGAGCCGATGTGTCTTGAAAGGGACTCGCACGGTTCTTAGGAGAGGCGGGGGCAGTGATGCCCCTAACTTACCCGACGTAACTAAAGTTGTATATCCTATACAAGGTTTTTATTATGGTAGAATGACTGTTACAAAGTAATTTTAGATAAGGAGTCATCAATTAATGGAAAAACATTTAAAGGGAAACATAGTAAAAGGAGAAAGAGTTGGAGGCTTCTTTTTAGGTATGGCTGAAGAAGGTTTGTTAAAAGAACTAGCACCAGCATATAGAATTGAAAAGAGACATGGTTGTACAGTTTACCAAACTGAATACATGTCTTTTTTTGTAGATCAGGAAACAAAAAAAATAGATCAAATCTGTATGTCTGAAGGATTTAAAGGTAAATTTCTAAATCAATATGGAGTAGGAAATGATTTGTTAGATGTGGACCATAATCCAGAAAACTGGTATGTAGATTGGGAAAAAAGTTGTTATTCGTCAGTAAAACATAGAGGCATCATATTTGGACTAGAAGAAGATGCGACAATGTATGAGGTTAAGGCCAATAAAAACTTTCCTATAGGATGGATATGTATTGCTCATCCTTCAAAGTATGAAAAAAGAGAAGAATAAGTTTAAATGACAATAAGCTCTACCATGGTAACTAGAATTAAGTGACTTATACATATAAAATACATGTATCTAAGCATTTTGAAAGGAGTTACTGACTTAATGAATCTCCCTAATGGAATAACTGGTTTTTATAGTTCAATAGAGAATAAACCGAATGAAATAAATGAAAACCATTTTAAAGATAGATGCTTCAATGTTGTTAGAAAAAATGGGGGAAGAATATTAGAGATTGATGAACTAAATTTCACAACTAATTTTTTAAAGGTAAAAGTGAATATTTTCAACCGAGAGATCCATGTGTTACTCAATGCATATTATCCTTTTCTTGCTCTTACCTCTACTGTTGAATTTCGATATATTAATTTTATTAATGATCCTGTCTTATCAAAAAATTTTATGCCCTTTTATAAAGTCTTAAGTAAAGAAGAACTCAATGAACCTTTAGATATACGAAAAAGAAAAGGAAAACTAAGCTTAGAAAATAAGAACAAGCTGAACAGTAGTGAGTTGGAGCAACTCTTTTATTGGAAACCAAAGACTGTTGGAGAAGTTATATTCAACTTTTGGGATTGACCTTATGAACTAAGTGTCCTCTACTAAAAAATCGTTTCCGGTAAGGCACATTAGGGCAACTAAAATTCTATATATTCTACAGAGCAGTTAGTTGAATACTTTGTTAAAGCAATCTAAAAGTGGAGGTATTTATGAAAAATACTCTTAGTTGTTCAGTAACTATTGATCTAGATGGTGGAGATGGAGAAATTATTGTTTCAGATAAGAAACAAACTTTAATCATTTCTATTGGGCTTTCTGCTATAACATTGCGGAATTTCTTTTCTGACCTGAATGCTTTATATACATATAAGAAGACTAAATTTAAGTTAGAACATTATGGAAGTGCTGATTATTATTTATTTGTTAGGGATTCGAACGTGATAAGAATTGAGGAAGTAAGAAAACCCGGGGGCAGGGATATATATAAATTTAATCTTTTGGACTTTCTCCTTACATTTGAGAAAGGATTTCAGAAATTCTTTACAAAGCTAAAGAAAGATGGAGTGCTTCCTTTAAATGATGGTAAGGATGACTTTATGTACCCTGTAAATAGAGATGTTACGAATTTATTTGATAACTTCTCCAAAATCCTAAAGCAATAATTAATAAACAGAAAAACTCTAGAGTATTAACTCAAGAGTCTTTTTATTTATTAAACTCATTTCGTTAAGTAAATAGTAAATTATTTCGTTAAATTTCTTAGTTTCACTATTTATACTTAGTTACGACAAATAGATAGTTTTTCTATAATATGAGTAAAGGTTAAATTATTTTTATCTAAAGTAATTTATTATTTATACTTATGAATGATGTAACAACAAATATTATTTATATTTAAAAGTAAAAATTATTAATGATTTATCCAATAAGTTATTTTAAAATTATCTAACATTTATTATTTTTATTTTGATGTTCGTTTTGATATAGATGCGTTCCTTAATGTATACAAGTAGAATTTATCTTTAACTCTTCTACTGAATAATTCCTTTACAATTTAATTTTCTAAATATTTGAGATAAGTTAACCCAAAAAGGTTAAATTATCCACATCTATCTTATATACTAAAAATGAACCAATACACAATAAGAAGGAGGAAGAAATCCTATGATAAGCATAAAAAAAGTTGCTTGTACTCATTATGGAATAAGAATGGACGTTTTTAAACCTGAGGAAATAATTAGCTCTAACCATATGCAGTCTAGAGGATACCTCACTTGTCCTTATTGTGGCGATATTGAAATTGCTCATGAATGCCAAGAAGGAAAATCAAGGTTTGTGGTTGCTGCTAATAGAAATCATACTCATGATTGCCTCTCTAAAGAGTCATAAAGAATCAGTCGCTCTAAAAGGATGAATCTTTTTAGAGCGACTAATTTTACTTACACAAAAGTCTCTTCAAAATGGCATACTTTATAGAAGAAACTCTTCAAAAAAGTAGCCTTTGCTCCCGTTGAGCAAAGGCTTGTTAAAGTTCAGGCGATCGGGGAATACCTTATTAGTTTAAACTAAATTAAAAATCCATATACATGTTTTTTTATATTATATAGGGAAGGTTTTGCAATGAATAACTTATTATCTAGCTTAAATGAACTTCACTGCGCTACAGAGCAAATCTCCGTATGAATATTTCTGGAAAAACAGAAATTCTTCTTCTTTTTATCTAACCTTATTAAGTACAAGCTTGTAGAAGCTATGATATGTTAGCATCTCTACATATTATTTAAAAATAAGAGGATGAGGTGTTTGAATATGAATAAAACTCAACTAGTAGATGCAGTTGTAATACAAGCAGAACTATCAAAGCAAGATGCTAAAAAAGCTGTGGAAGCATTGTTTGAAACGATTTCTAACACACTTACGAAAGAAGAAAAAATTCAGTTGATTGGATTTGGAACATTTGAAGTACGTGAACGTGCAGCTCGTACAGGTCGTAACCCTCAAACAGGTGAGGAAATGACAATTCCGGCTTCAAAGGTTCCTACTTTTAAACCGGGAAAAGAATTAAAAGCAGCTGTTAAATAAATATACCTTATAAGCAAGTCCCCTCTAGAGCTAGACTTCTAAAGGGGACTATTTTTCATGGTGAAAAACTTCTGAATACCTACACCTACATATTATCTAATCAAGGTTTCTATTTTCTTGAGTCGTCGTCTTAGAGTTAGAGGTTGGTTCTTTGCCAAGTCTAGGCTTCCAATTTCCTAACTTATTTTTTAAGTAATCCTTCAAAAAATCACGTTTCTTTTTTCGTCTTTTATCCCTGTTTTTCATAAAAACTCACCACCTTTAGGTTACTTAATAGATGCAATTTATCCTTATTATAAATATGCTGAATTCTAAGTAATAAGTAGGACATCTTACTACTAGAAAGTATACTTTTTCGGACAGATAACTCATTAATGTCTGCAATTTTTGTATTTTCTTGTAATTTTTTGATATGTTTTGCAGAAAACGTTTTCATTCTATCTTATATTGCCCATAATATTTTTTGTTGGCTCTATTTTTTTATTGTAGACCTACTAAATTTCCTAGAGACTGAAAAAATTCGATGAGGTGAGAAGAAGCTATGTCAATGGTAGTCAACTCAGTAGGTCAAATAAAAGACTTACAAAAGTTCATTGTAGAAAAAAGGAAAGAATTAATTGATCTAGGTAGTATTTATGGACTTTTGGATGAAAAAACAATTAAGTGTAGTCAAGATTTGGACAAGCTTATAAATTTGCATATGAAATCTTATTCTAGTTCAACTAACATGTTTCTAGGTAACGGAGGGGAGCTACCTAGAATGAGACACTCTTTTGGTAATTATAAAGTGAGTGATTTCAAATATGAGGTAAAAGCAGTTGAGCTTGCAAGAAGTAATATTCGTTTTTGTTCTGCCCAATTGATTGCTCATTCAAATCTAGCAACATTTGGAGTATGTACTGCTTTAGTTCTAGTAGGTAATGGAACTAAAGCAAGTTTTGTTGCCCTTCAAAATTTACGACAGTTAACAACTTATTCGTGAAAATCTATCTTTTCTAGCGCTTTAAACTCAGAAACTGATACTAATTTAACTTTTTCTAATGAATCTTGTTCCTTAATTTCACAAGTACCATTGTTATATAACCACAAAACAGTATAATTTTTTTAAAAATATGACATTACATCCAACCTTTATGGCCTAAAACTTCTTATTCTAAAACGTCTTCATTCTCCGCCTTAATAATAACAGATTTAGAGCTACCATCCATAAAAAAAAGCACCTGTTTTTCGTAAGTGCTTGCCACTGATGACACCTCATGGAATCAAAAGGCTCTAAATCTTATAGTGCTGCTTAATTCTTAAATCAGTATATCTATTAAAATAAAAAGCACCTCAATTAATAGATGCCTAGTTTTTATTATTATTTTTCTTCTGTAACCATAAATTGTACTACATTATTTAAATTGATGTGCACTAGCTCTTTTTCATTCGAAATGAATCTTTCATATTTTGTTATATGACTAATGACTTCTTTCTTTGATGTGGCTTCGAATTTTAATTCCTTTGTCCTGCCATTTATAAATTCAAAAATAACTTTAAATTTAAGCATAGGCGTATCTCCTCTTTATCTACTTATTATTCTTGTTTCATTAATTCTTCTTCAAAGAAAAAAGTACTTGGATATTTATTAACCGTATAAGAGTATCTTTTCATGTTTTTTACATAATGACTTTTTAAGATTGTTACTAATTCATTCGATACTCTTATAACTAATGTTTCTCCATTACTAAATATTTTCACGCTTATATCCCTCATCTTCTCTCCTATTAAAAATAATAAAATTTTCAATATTATTCATCGTGAGATATAATGTAAATCTCATAAGGTTCCTTATTTTATCCAGCACTTTTGCCTGATATTTTTTTAGTTCTCCACAATCATAAAAGTTTACAATTAAAATTATCGTATTATTCTTATAATAGAGCTGAGAAAGGCTTACATCAATCCGTATAGATTTTCTTCATTCTGGTATATGGGCTCGAAAAATAAGTAACCTTTCCTCGAGAGTTGGTCCAATAAAGGTTACTACTAGTAAAGTATATAGTCATAAAATAGTAATGGATTAATTCCTATAGTTTTTTTTATGACCTACTGTCTCTTTTCTACCTCTCCTAGGTTCTGCTCTTGCCTTTTTATTAGCGAACAGAGCCAAGGACTGTTCGCCATTAATGATGAGTGGGAAAAATGTGTCAGTCCTCTGTCATTCTTATTATCTTTGGGCTAACGTTTACATACGCATTAATGCGCCATTAGGCTTTGGTAACTCTTCAGCTGTTATCAGATTCATTTTACAAAAATGTTCAAAAAATTGTTGTGCCAGCTCTCGTTCCTTTGGGTCACTTTTCAACGAAACTATATCAAGCAAAATTTGAGCCATCCATAAATTGTCAAAATAACGGTATTTACCTGTATTCCATGTCATTTTTTTAGATGACCTTTCATTTACATAATATTCCCAGAAAAGCATCTGATTCGATTCCTGTTCTGTAAGTTGGAGTCTGTATTTTGAATGAGCAGGAATATATCCATCTTCACAAAGCTTACCGATAAAATCTTCATTCACCATATAGACACCTAAGATACGTCTGTCTTTTTCAGGCATGCTGGAATCTATTGCTGTTAACAAGACAGCACTATTTTGGTGCAAACGGGTGGGTTTGGTTGGCTTCCCCTTGTTATTACCACTTTTTATTACGCCTGAAAAAACCTTCCACTCTAAAAAAGAACTATTCTGTTCTTCTGTGTCACACCAAAAAACCATTTGTGATTCAGAATGAAGTTTATGATTTTTCATAAGTTTTTCAAGTCCCCAGCGAAGTTCTTGGTTTTTTCGTTGTAGTTTTTTTTCCTCTTCCTTCTTCCGTTCTTCCTCCTTTTGTTCCATTTCCTTTTTTTCTATAATTTTTTCGAGTGAATTAGCAACACTTTTATCATGCAATTTTAGGTGCTTTCCAAATACATCGGGGAAAACAAACTTTTTATTTTCCGATGCGAAATGTATTTCAATACTAGAATCATTATATTTAACTATACTACCTATCCCAAAAAGCTTGTGTGTAACTTTCTTATTGATTAGATTCATTATTCTAGGCCTCCTTGTAGAATAAAAACTCGGTTACTATTAGATAGTAAATTAATAATTTTATTCAACTAATTTACCTTTAAAGCTCACACAACTGTTTGAGTTTTTCTTCAGTTTAAAAAAGGGTATTGAAAAAATGTATCCATAATTCTATCTGAAAAAAATACAGCGGAATTCGGAATACGATCGAAAAAACAATTGTAAAACTATTATAACATTTCTTGAAAATATTACAAATTTTTCATTGACAATATATTTTATTTTGAGGTAAAATAAAATTTTATTATCTGTGATCCCTTGAAATAAAAGGCTCCAAAAAGTCGCGAAACTTCTGGAAAGTTCCTATAAATAACCACTTGATTACCGGTGATAAGCGAAATGATTCCACGATTAAACTAATCTCCTAACTAACCCTCATTACGTTGGAGGCTTAGTTTAGGGGTGTACTACTACGGTAAGTGTTACAAGTAAAAAGCAAAAGAAGAAGATATGAACATTATTAATAATATACACAAAGAAAGAATGGACATCTGGAAAGGTTACTGCTGTAGCATTTGTGAAGGAAGTAGAAATGAAAAAAGCGACATTTTATAATAAGGTAAAAGCTTACGAGGCAAGGAAGGAACTTCTTTTTGTCTTTTTATTTTGTTAGCTATGCTAGCAAAATAAATGATGTTGGAAATGTGCAAAGAAAAGTCCTAGAGGCGACGTGAAAAAGCAATAATTCGCTCAAATTCACACATGTAGCTTCGGTAAAATTATCTATTTTTTAAAACTTACTTTAATCAAAAAAGCATCCTTAAAAGGATGCTTAAAAGTTATTCTGTAAAGCTTCACTTTTTTTCTTAAGTTTTTGGCTTTCTTCCTCTAACTCAATAATTCTATTTTGAAGATCTTTATTATCAAAGTCCCGTTCTAACACCTCAGATAATTTTATTCGCTTTTTATGAATTTCAATTCGTTTTTTGGCAATCGCTTCTAATTCTTTATTTAATTGTAATTGTTTGTATGGATTCATTGTATTTCCCCCTTTTGGTCTATGTTTTTCACTTTCAACATAAGAAGACAAATTCCTTTAAAATAAAGTCCATTGGGCGTTATCCATGAACATAGTGAATCGTGCCAAACGCACTGACAATAAAGCCAAAATTCTATACAATTCGCAAGTGTTTAAGATTTTCACATCAGCAATTTCGTGCATTATTCAATGAAAATAAAGCTGTAAAAACTACCAATACATATAAATGATTTATTACTCCTTTATAAGCTATAATATAATAAGAGGAGTAGTGATGTTAGTATGTATTATTACGGCAAAAGAAATCAAGAACCTTTAGCTCAAGAACAAACAGAGGTTTTGGAATGTACAGTAGAGAATTGTAAGGGATGGATGAGAAAAGATTTCTCTTACGACAATCACCAAAAATGCCCTTTGTGTGGAAATCACATGAAAGTTGGAGAACGGCTTATTAATAAAATCCCCCTTAATCCCCATCGTAGATAATATATACCAACGCTTTCACACAGATTAAAAATTACTACTATACTATTTAATTTAATTAAGAATATTGCTTTTATATTCACATTTGCTTTCTATTTCAAATGTATGTTATAACTAGTTATACCTTGTATCGATCGTCTTGACTAAAACCCAGGCTTTTTTTAAAGTCTGGGTTTTTTATTGAACTAACATTAAAATAATTATGTTTTTTAATTATAAAATTATAAAAAAAGACTCCTTCATAGGAGTCCTTTTTTGTTATCACTTTTAATTATGCTTTGTGAACGTTAGCAGCTTGTGCTCCACGTTGACCTTGCTCGATATCAAAAGTAACTTTTTGACCTTCTTCTAATGATTTGAAACCTTCACCTTGAATAGCACTGAAATGAACGAATACATCGTCTCCGCCTTCGATTTCAATGAAACCGAAACCTTTGTCTGCATTAAACCATTTTACTGTACCTTGTGTCATAATGTTGCCTCCTGCTGTGGAATACTCCACAAATGTATTACCTCTCTTGCCCAATCATACTATTTCAAGATAAAAACTTCTGTTTAAGGTTTTTCTTCTCTCAATCTTATACCGAACAAAAACAAGTTAATTGGAGTATAACACATAGGTATATCGATAGCAAATAACGGAAATAGAATCCTAATGCAAAAGGTATGTACTATTATAGCAACCTTCCCCTTCTTAATTTGACTATTATAAGAATAAGAATTCCACTCTTCATTTTATGATAGCATATGATTGCTTTCTTTCATTTAATCGTTATAATCATACTTGTCTACGGACTAAACTAAACAGTAAGAAAGAAGTGCCATTATGAGAAAGTTAAAACCCTCTTTTCAAAATCTAGTCAATGAAAACAGACATAAAATACTAGAAGATAAAAAGGCCATGGAAAAGATTGAAGAAAAAATTGAAGCTCGCCAGGAACAGGCTATAATGATGAAAACGAAATAAGAGTAGAATAAAAACATCCTATCTAAACGGATGTTTTTTTGTATTGTACTGCTGTTGCATTTCTAGGTAAATATCTTTTTACAGGATATTTTATCTGCTGTGTCGAATTTAGCAAGTCATAAGAGAGGGGCTGTTAATATGAATTCAAAAAAAAAAGAGGTTGGCAACTACTAGAGAACTAATGAGAAATGTTAAAAAACGAATTGATTCATTTTCCGAGTTAGAAAAAGACTTAGAGAATCTAGGAATACAACGAAGAATGAAGCAATTAGAGTTAGAAAGTAAGTTCCCAAAAATGAACGATGAAACAGTTTAATTCACAGCACATCATCCGTCTAGGGACGTTTTTTCACCATTCAACACTTTTGTGCTAGAGCTTTCTTTATGAAAAACACCTCCCCCTGGGAAAGCAAATAAAAGAGCTGATTGATTCCCCTTTTATCTAAGTCAGTCCCAATTACTTATGTATTTTCATAGCGATTCCCCTAATTTCAGTTTAATTTAAATCAGCTTGATAAAAGCTTCTTAGCATACTATTGACTAGAAAAGCGATTAATTTTCATATGGTATACAACCTGAGAATAGAAGAAGACTGCCTCATTTCCAGTCAAATGAGGCAGTCTTTTTCTATTCGTTGAATCATGGTCGTAAATGACCCTTTCACGGCGTCTTGAGTAGTTTGCTCAAGGTTTTAATAAAAATTCCTTAAATTTACTTTTTTCACATTAAATCCTAATTGATTATATAAAAAGACTTATATTGCAGGAAATGAGAAGAAATATGGTGAATAAATAGCATCGGTTTCTAATGTATTGTTGTTGAATGTTAAAATCTAATTAATCTGAATTAGGAAAGTTGGAGGAAGCGTGTGCTAGAAGAAGAGAATAAGCTTGACTAGGAATGGATTAGTCTTATGAAAGAAGCTTATCAATTAAGTCTTTCAATTGTAGAAATAAAGGAATTTATATACTCAAATCAAAAAGTTCGTTATCTAAACCGTAAAAGTAGTTTATTACTCAGTGACTTCTTTTTCCCCAGTACTTATTATTTTATACAAAGCTATAGATGTAGTCTCTGCATCTGTAAAACGTTCAATCTCACCCGTTTCAACATTCCTCAATTGAAAGGTCTTTAGTTCTTTAGAATAGCTAAGGGAGAAAGTATTATGTACACTATAAAGGGTATGAATAATTTCACTATCTTCATACTGTAATAAAGTTTCTACCATCTTTTTGATTTCAATTATTGTCATCTATCACCGAACCCCCTTCTCACTATTTAAAGAAATGTTGCAAATTAAAGTTTAATCTATTTTAAGATAGGGTATATTTATAAGTTATTACCTCCAATAATTGAAATAAAGATTTTAAAAATGAAATAAATTTGTAAAAAAACAAAAGAATGTAATTTTGTATGGGGATTAGATGTTATATGACATACACAACATAGGTAGAAACTACGGATATATATGGCATAAAAGATGGATAAGAAATACATGTTTTTTCGGGGGTAAAGATATAAAGAGTCTTATTTAAAATTGATATTTCGAGGAGGTAGGAGGTAGCTGAAGTTGAGTAGTGCATCTAGATTCAAAATGCAAATTTATAGCCCTCAGGGGGGACTTAAGGACCTTTATCAGTTTAAAAAAACAAAAGAGGGTTGGATGTTTGAAAATTATAGATATAAGGGTGAAGTAGATAAAGGCGGTAATCCTTTGTTTTATAAAGCCCTTCTTACTGAATCTATTTCCTATCCAAACTATCTAGAGACTTATATTTCTAGTGCATGGGAAAATGTTAACACGTTAAATAAAGAACAAGCTCAGAACATTTTTGATGAACTATCTAAATGGGTATCATTGAGCGAACATAACCTTACCTACCCCTTTATCATGTTGAAAAAAATGAGCACGACCATGGATATATCCAGATTTAAAGATTCATTATAAAAGCTCTGTTGGTTTTTATCTAAAAACATATCTAATGTCGTTAGTACAAAGAAGGAAAACGTTCGTTTATATACAAAGACTGAAAATGAAAATTGATAATAGTTCATTTAGGGATACTAACTAAGGGTAACGATAATCAATAAACAAATAAGGGGTGTATTCAATATGGAAACTATTTATAAACAGAGAGAGAAAATGACCGATTTTATTAGAGATAACAAACAGAATTTCCAGGATAAACTCTTATCAGAGGCAGTTAATGTAGCCACTAAGATTAATGACATTTTAGAAACTGGAAATATTGATCTTTTAAAAAATGCTCAAAAGTTAGCTCTATATGTCGTAGAACAAAAAGAAAAACAACTCGTTGCTTTCGCTCAACAAGAAGGAGTAGCCTGGGCAGAGCATGCCTTAACTCTTGCTTTCAAACTAGAATGGGTACAGGCCATTAGGCGAACGTTATGGCATTTTCTCTATCAATATGATCGAATAAATAACCATTTTAATGGCCGTGAAGAATTTTATGCCTTAGAGAAGCGAATTAATGATAAGATTGATCAATTTCTTAACACTTTTCTCATTAGTTATTCCAAGTATAAAGATGAGTTAATTGCTTCCCAAAGGGACTTAGTTGAACATCTATCGGTGCCCATTATACCACTTAGCCAATCTGTAGCTGTACTACCGTTGATCGGCATGATTGACATCAATCGTATCCAAACGATTGAGGAGAAAGTATTGAAGGGCATCTCAGATTTAAAGATTCAAACATTAATTATGGACCTGTCTGGGATTGCCAACATGGAGATGCATGTTATTGACCATTTTCAAAAAATACTAACTGGCATTTCAATGATGGGAAGTAAATCCATTCTTACAGGTTTACGTGCTGACTTGGTGCGAACAATGGTTCACTCAGGAATCTCCTTTGAGGACAGAGCAGAAGCCAAAGGGACATTACAGCAAACATTAAAAGAATATCTAGAACAAAACAGACTCTAGAAGAAATAGAGAAATTTACTCTACAGACAGAAATGAAAATGAGTTTGTGAAAAAATAAATCAGTATCCAGAAAAGCCTTATAGTAAGACATAAGGCTTTTTGTGCATAGAAAATTTATTATGTTAATGTACTCTGTTAAGAGACTCATATCTACATTTAAAATCTCTTTATGATAAAAAGACAATACAAGATAGAGGCGAATTATACCATCCCCTAAAAATATAAAGCAAATAGGTCATGTTTGTTTGGTGAAAAGTTGAATTCCAACTGTAAAAAGCCAAAGTTTTTCTAGGAATTTACCCAAAAGACAGCCATAAATTATTTTTGATGGGGATTAGAAGACGCACCTAACAACCGTTTTTCAGCTCTCATTTTATGGCCACATAAAGGACACTTTTGTTGATTTTCATAAGAGAAGTTTTTTCTCATCCAACCATTACACTTTTCTGACTCACATTCCCAAATTTCTGTTTGTTCTTTTGGTAAGGGCTCTTCATCTTTCTTCCTATGGTTATAATACATAATTACATCATCCCTCCTTCTAAATAGTATACCTTCTAAAAAAGAAATAGTAGGAACCATATCTTTCTAAATTAAATTACTCTATACAGGCACTATAAGAATTTATAAATACACGTAAGCGTGGATAAAATAAGGCATGAATTGGTCTTGTACAGATACGTTAAAACAGGACTTTCGTTAATAATATTGATTTACACCATGCAGGAATGAATAAGCAACCCCTCTTACTTGAAGAGTACTTTTATCGTTTCTGAATTAAATAAGAGAAGGAGTATGAAACCCTTGAAAAAGTTTTCTGATTTCAATTTAAGTAAGGATATTGAAAAGGCCATTCATAACTTAGGTTTTGAAGAGGCTACACCGATTCAGGCTGAAGCTATTCCTATAGCTATGACGGGTAAAGATCTAATTGGTCAAGCTCAAACAGGTACTGGCAAGACAACAGCTTTTGGTATACCCCTTATAGAACGAGTTGATTTAGCTGAAGAAGCGATCCAGGGAGTCGTTCTAGCCCCAACACGTGAATTGGCGATTCAAGTAGCTGAGGAGTTAAATCGGATTGGACAAGTAAAAGGAGTTAAAACGTTACCCATTTATGGAGGGCAGGACATTAATCGTCAAATCAAGGCCCTTAAGAAAAGACCTCATATTATTTCAGCAACCCCTGGACGTCTTATGGATCATATGAAAAGAAGAACCATTCGTTTAAATCATATTCGTACAGCTGTTCTGGATGAAGCAGATGAGATGCTAAACATGGGTTTTATTGAAGATATTCAAACAATTCTTGGTGGAATCTCTTCTCCCCATCAAACTTTACTGTTTTCAGCAACCATGTCCAAGCAAGTACAAAGTTTAGCACAGAAATTTATGAACAATCCTGAACTCGTAAAAGTAAAAGCGAAAGAATTAACAGTAAAGAATATTGAGCAACAGTATATAGAAATTCCAGAAAATCGAAAATTTGATGTTCTTTGCAATCTTATAGATCTTCAATCACCAGACCTTGCTATTGTGTTTGGACGTACAAAAAAACGTGTGGATGAGCTTGCTGAAGGGCTGAAAAAACGTGGGTATACAGCAGAAGGCATTCATGGAGATCTTACACAATCAAAACGTGCTGATGTGATTCGTCAATTTAAGGAGCATACGATTGAGGTTATGGTCGCAACCGACGTTGCAGCAAGAGGACTTGATATTACTGGTGTTAGCCATGTCTATAATTTTGATATCCCTCAGGATCCTGAAAGCTACGTTCATCGTATTGGTCGAACAGGACGGGCGGGTAGTAAAGGATTGGCAGTTACATTTATAACCCCGAGAGAACGTCATCACTTAAAAGTGATCGAAGATGTCACAAAAACCAGAATGTCTAGACAATCACCTCCCACTTCCAGTGAAGTAATGGCAGGAAATCAGGAAGCAGTCATTCACCGCATTTTGAGCACAATCGACAAGAGAGAGTTTGAGGAATATAAGCCTATAGCGAAAAAGTTATTAGAAGAAGTAGATTCTGTTTCCTTACTGTCTGCCACTTTAAAGCTCTTAACAAAAGAATCGAATATGGCTCCTGTCCAATTGACTGAAGTGGCACCACTTCGTAATAAAAAGGCAAGAGCAGAACGTAGGAGGGGTAGAGGTAGAAAAGAGACAGTAGGCCGCAAAAAAAATTATAGAAAATAATCCCTTACTGTTTGAGAACGGTATCCTTTACTATCAGGTATCGAGATTTATCACCCTGTAAGGTGTCAAAAATAGCTAATCTCTAGTCCTTATGATTATGAAGAACTAAAAATACTAGGCAAAAGAACTGGGCAAAAATAAAGAATCTTAGGGGATTTAAACTATGTCTTAAGATAATTGAAGATAAAAGTTTTACTATTTCTAGTATTAGAAAGGATAAGGCTATGAACCAAAATATATTTACTAATGGAGAAATAGTAATTATAAAAGTATCCAATAAATTAGTTACAACCTTAAAAAGTCATTATGTGAAAAGTATGAAAAGATACTCTTACACAGTCGATAAATACCCGAGTACTTTTTATTTTGAAGAGGAATTAATGAAACGTGAATAACAATTACTATTGAATGAGTTCTGGTAAAAAGGACTTTTAAAATAAAAACAGACTCTGAAGATAGAGTCTGTTTTTATTATGGTTTCTTATGCTTTACGTACGTTTGTCGCTTGTGGGCCACGTTGCCCTTGTTCGATATCAAAAGTCACTTCTTGACCTTCATCTAAGGTTTTAAAACCTTCCCCTTGAATAGCTGAGAAGTGAACAAACACATCTTCCCCACCTTCACGCTCAATAAATCCGAAACCTTTGTCTGCATTAAACCATTTCACTCTACCGTGTTCCATTTTTGTTACCTCCTGCAATATAGAAAATAAACCAGATTATGATTAAACCTAGCTTATTTATTATATTATCCCAATAAAGGCACCTTAAACTTAAATTAATTTGCTCTTTCTAATGTTCACTCATTAATCTTAGGATTTTACATATTGAGAATGAAATTGAAGATATTATCACCTTTGGGGACATACCTAATTACTAAAAAAGGTTCTAAAAAGAGCCTTTTTTGGTGCCTAGAACGTATTTTATGTTAACTAGAGCAATATTGTATAAATGAAATTACTGTTGAAAATAGAAATAATGAAAGGTAAAATTTTAATTGTTAGATTTTTCTAACTTTTAGTTTTAGTTGAGTAGAGGAGAGATGAGTTTAGATGAGTAAAGCAGAGTTTTATGAGCAAGTTGGAGTAGCCATGACATGTAGGTCTTATGGAGAGTACGAAAAGATGTTTTTGCTAGAAGACGATTGTCTAAAAAAAGGAAAAATCTTAGATGTTGCAGCTGGAGCTTCTTCATTTGTAGCAGGGGCTAACGAAAGAGGCTATGATGCTGTTGCTGTAGATCCTCTTTATGATTTAACGGTTGAGCAAATGACCTTACATGGACAGAAAGAAATGAAAGAAGCCACCGAAAAACTGGCTAAAAATATGTCGTTCTTTTCTTGGGATTCTTATAAGAACCTAGAGCAACACGATAAGATAAGAGAAAATTCTTTTAAAATCTTTTTAAATCACTATAAAGAAAATTCTATAGAAAACCGTTTTATTGCTGGAACTTTACCTAATTTACCTTTTGATGATGAGACATTCTCGCTTGTGTTATGTAATCACTTCTTATTTCTTTACCAGGAGCAGTTTGATCTTGATTTTCATCTACAAGCTATTCGAGAAATGATTCGAGTAACTAAAAAAGACGGTATGATTAGAATTTATCCGTTAGTAGGATTTAAAAATGAACGATATCCTTATCTAGATGAATTAGTAGAAGCTTTAAATGACGAAAACACAGTAGTTAAAACGACAGATACAACATTTCGCTTTGTTCCTGCAGCCACAGAACTTTTAACTATAAATAAATTATAACTATACACGACAAGTCTTTCTCTAATGGAGAGAGACTTGTTTTTGTGGGAAGAGATAAAGAATTACCGGTAACAGTAATTATGTTAACTAACTTTGTATATCTCATACTTAGTCTACATAGTCATTCTTCAGATTAATTAAAACAAAAATCGATTGTGTAGATACCTTATAATTAATAACCCTACATAAACAACAATGACTGAGAGAAGAAAGGGGATTTTGTAGATGTAAATTCTGCTAGGATGATCTAAAAAGTCTAAGCCGATGGTGAACTTATAAGGATAGTCTCCTAAATAATCTACTCCTGCTTGCATTAAATCTTGTTGAGCAAATGGAACAGGATATCCAAACATTGCTATTCCTAGCTCTTCACGTTCGTGAATAGTAATAGGTAAGAAAATAGAAATAAGGACTAAAAATATGCTTATAAACAAGAGAAACAGCCATATAAGTAGCCTGTCCAGTAATTCAATCACTATTTTTGACCTCCCATAACCTTTGGTAGCCCCTATAAAATTACTAAGTTATTCTATGAGAGATATAATTATTAAATTCTATTTTTGTGTTTTGCTTCTTATAATTCACATTATGGTAACTAGAAATGAATACTTTATACAATCCAAAAAACAGCAAAACTACTGACAAAAGAGAAAAGGGACCGCCCCTATAGAAATCAACACAGACTACTTCCTGACGAACTCCCTTTGTTTCCCTCTCTCGGCTAGAATTTCTATCCACCTACTTGAGCTGACTCCCTAAGCTTTTGCTAGTCAAACCCGAAAATCAGCATAATCCCCACTTTTTTTGTGTCCAACTTATTGAATCCAATCCATAACCCTTAACAAAACACAGGCTATGGTAATTAGACCTTGCCTCTTTAACTGCTTGAAAGTGAGTAGATGAATAACATTTCTATATTATTTTCTAAAAAATCATCTATATTTGATATTTGTTTAATCCCACATTGAGATATATAATAAAAATAAGAACAAAAAGAAAGCGCTTTCAATATTTAAATGCTTTGTTACTCTCAAACTATAAGGAGGATTTAAGATGAGCCAAGTAGAAAGAAATTCCAAAGAACAGAAATTAATTGAGTACCAAAAATTCAATAAGGAAGAAATTTCGAAGATGACAGATCCACAGGTTGAATATTATCACTGGCTCTATTTTGATGACTCTGTTTATGATTATATGTAATTCAACTATAAAATGATAAAAATCAGGAAAAATTGATAATTTAGGATTTCCTGATATTATTTTATCACTTTCATAAATAATATCATGCAAACTAAAAAGGAGCATCCTTATGTTTTAATTCATAAGGATGCTCCTTTTTAGTTTAGTTACCTTTCATACGATAACCCTTAAATTTATAGCCATAAATGTTTGTTAAACTACCGTTAGTTTACGTATAGTTCTTTATAAAGCTAATTATGTGTTCGCTACTATCTCGTAGCTTTCTTTTTTTCAGACAAGGAAGTAAGTGCAGATTCACTGAATCCTTTAACGATGAGCCATACTGCTAATATCATTTCATTAGCTGCTACTGGTAGGGACAATATAGCACCCCAAACAGAAAGTTGGGAAAATACATCAAACATTTCTAATAGGCCTGCTATAAAAACAAGAGTTGCTCCAATCATACCTAAGATTGGTATAAATCTAGGCACAAGTTTGGATCTATAAAATATATAACTGTACATCATCGTATTTATACCTAGCATGATATTTGGTCCAAGTAAAAATGTCCAATCGTGTATTGCTTTTAATACAGTTCCTGAAGCTTGAAAAGAGGCAGTATCCTGAGTTCCTGTTGCTATAAAGGCTTGACTTAAGGTCAATAAGGACAGTACGCTGATTACACCCACGGTAATAATCACTGCTTCAAGAAATCTGAAGCAAACATGCCAAAGAGCTATAGTTTCGTTATACTTTCTTAAAAATGGAAACATTATAGTCGAAGTACCAATGGCTGATGCTACAAGAATTAACTCCATAAGTGCTCCCACTATCACTTGGTTGGTATGTTCAGAACCATTAGTAAGATAGTCGGGACCATTTAAGATAGGGTCGTATAAAATGAGACCTATTATTGCTGTGACGGCTGCAAGTATAAACAATATCCCCACCATTTTTGCTGCTTTTTTGTTTGAATCCACTTTTCATCCCCTCCTTTGACCATTCTTTTTGAACTAAACTAATATCGTAATTATCTCGATGACAACAGCTATTTTCACGTTATCATTAAGTAGGTTGTCTGCTATGATATTATGACTGTCAAAGTTCATATAAAAGGCTTATAAAAAGACCAACTCCCTTGTAAGATAGTCTTTTCATAGGGTTAATATTTATTATTTTCTACATTAAATCTTAATTAATTATACAAGAATACATATATTTAAAGGAATGGAAATAATCCCTTGTAATTATATGCGTTTTTTCTACAAAGTAGATAAATATTGAACTATTTTTGAATAAACTGCGTTAATAATTACACTTATTAATAATATAAAATTATCTATATATTTCAGCAATGCTATAGTTTTTTATTTATATTACATATTATAATAATCTATATTTTAAATACACTACTAAAAAAGGTTCTTTTTGTCACTATTAAGAACAACTTTAAAAAACAGACGACCAAAAGGTCGTCTGTTCTTCAGAAATGGCATGTTTGTTAAAACTACAAGGCCAATCCTAATTGTATTCCTTTATATAAACCTGGAGTTGACAGGAAAACGCATTTACATCAAAAATATCGGTAAATAGATATAATTCTAAACAGTGAATTACATGTAATTTGTTTTCAAATATATAGTTCTTTAATTGAAGCATTTTCTCATTTCGATTTTTATTTGTGTAGGATAAAGTTAAGTAATTTCCTAGGGGAAGGATAGAAAACAAATCTTTATTTTTAAGATAATCCTCTTTATTTATTAACTCAAAAACAAATGTCGGTGTTGGATGACCTGTTTCATCAATATAATATAGAGTTCCACCTTCATAAATGCTTTTTATTTTATAGTTCTCCATTAAACAATCTAAAGTTGAATAATCTAATAAGTCTGAGGACTCTGTTCCTTCAGTAGAAGGTGTAGTCATCAAGTAACGCTCTTGAAAATGTGTTACTTTAAAATCTTCATCATTCATTATATTGAATGAATCATCGATTCTTTTCTTGAGAATATCGATTTTATTTTTAGCTGAGTTTAATTGATTTATTTGTGCATCAATATCCTTTTTCTTTTGCTCTAAGAAAAATAGCAATTCTTCAGTATTTGCGGAAGAAAAAATTTTTCGCATTTCTTCAATACTTACATTCAATTGACGTCCAGCCTTAATAATATCAATATGGATAAATTGTTCAGCAGAATAATATCTATAGCCAGTACTTTCATTAATGTATGCAGGCATAAGGATTTTTTCTTTATGATAATATCTTAAAGCTTTAATGGATAAATTCTTAAGTTTAGAAGTTTCGCCTATGGAATATAGTTTAGACCTTTTTTTCATATTACCCCTCGCATAAAATCCTAATTAGTCATAGCAATTATTATATTGATAGGTTTTAAATAAGAATTCCTCTAGTTAGAAGATATAGGTAGGTGTTCATTGAAATTTATATTGTGACAATCTGACACAACCCAGTTGATAAATATCTCCAACTGGGTTGATCCTAACATATCTCCTTAAAAGAGCTTAATAGGTAACTGTTTCAAACCACGAATTATAAGACTTTGCCGCCATTCTAACTCAGACAGTTCAGCTGCAAGAGTAAGATTTGGGTATTCCTCAAGTAAAACCTGAATAGCAATCTCTCCTTCTAGTCGAGCTAGTGGGGCACCTAGACAATAGTGAATACCTTTACCAAAAGCAAGATGTGGACTTTTCTCTTTTGTAATGTCAAGAGTATTAGGATTCGCAAACACTGCTGGATCATGATCCGCAGAGGCAAGTGAAACAATAACGTGATCCCCCTTCTCAACCTGCTGGCCCATAAACGTAAAGGATTCTTTCGCCCAACGGTCTGTACTGAACTCAACCGGTCCGTTAAAACGTAGCAATTCCTCAATAGCCTGAGCCACAAGGGAAGGGTCAGCTTTTAACAACGCAAGTTGCTCTGGATGTGTAAGCAGAGCCAATAGACCGTTAGCAATGAGATTAACGGTCGTTTCATGTCCTGCCACGATAAGGAGCATGATAACTCCATACAATTCACTTACGGTCAGCCGTTCTCCTCCTTCCTCTGCTTGAATTAAATAAGACATTAGATCTTCTCTGGGGAAAACACGCTTTTGTTCTGTCAATTTCTCCAAATAAGTCATAAATTCCACATTGACTTTGTCATACTCAGAATCATCATTTATATCCACCAATGCGTTGGACCAGCGCTGGAAATCAAGCTGATCTTCAGATGGAATACCAAGTAATTCACAAATGACTCTAATTGGAATCGGAAACGCATAAGCGTTGATAAAATCAACTGTTCCCTTGTTACTCATAAGCTTAGCTTGTTCTCTTGCGATTTCTTCAATGCGCCCCCTTAACTTCTCAATCCTTTTGGGTGTAAACCCACTTTGTACTAGGCTGCGTAAACGATGATGATCTGGCGGGTCAACAAAAAGCATACTTTGAGCGATTGGCGGTAAATTCTCATCTGTCATTTCATCAGGAAAAACGGTCCGCATATCTTTTATAAACCTATTATCTTTTAATACGGCTTCTGCTGCCTTATACGTAAAAGCCATCCATGTACTGTGTCCTTCGTTAAGCATCTTCACTTTTGCAAAAGGTTGGTGTGGCCGAATTTTCTTATAGTAATCATAAGGGTTTTGGTGGAACTGTTTTGAAAATAAATCAAGCGATTTAATATCCATAAGTATTGCCCTCCCTTTCTAAACTCTATCGTACTAACGAGTTGCCTTATTTCTGGATAGACACTTTTACGAACCTCACAAAATAATACAATCCATATCCAAACACCCTTTCTATTAATTTATAACTTAAGTTTAATGTCTACCCTAAGAGGAGAGTCAATCTTGTTTTTTGTAGAAGTATCCATTAGATTAAATTTTTGGTTTGCTATACAAAATTGGAAAGACTTCGTCTTTTAGTGAAAATTTCTCAGACGAGTTTCTTATTATTCAACTCCAACGTCCTTAAACGTATACTTTTTACGGGCAAGATATTTAAATCTATTACAAGATGTTAAAGTATTTATTATCGTTAACAAAATAAAAAGCTGCCTCGGAGCGTCAGGAGAGGCAGCTTTTTATAAAACTAGATATGAAATGTGTGTGTTTTAGCAAACTAATTATAACATATTTTCTTTATGAAAGCGTTTTATTACAGGAATAAGCATATGTATAAAAGGTGCGCTTTTTATACATTCTCGTTTCCTTCAACTAGCTACATAACGTGGTTATGTCAAAAATGTATAAAAAGCTACCTAATTCGTAATCGTAACCTTTCTTAAGTCCCTTATTTTCAAGGGATTCTTTTTGGTTTGGATTCCGGAGAGAGTGATTATGGTAACTAAAAAGGAATAAAGCATACAGACTAAAAATAGAAAAAATCACTTCTTGAAAACTCAGAAGTAGTTTTTTCTATTTATTTAAATTATGCCTCAATTTTATAGACAATTAATTAGTTTTTATTACGTTTGTTGTTGGATTTCCCACCCTTTTCACCAATTTCTTGGTAAAACTCTTTATCATGATTTTTGGCTGTTGCTTCTCCGCCTTTTTCGCCAATCTCTTGATAAAATTCTTTATCATGGTTTTTAGCTGTTGCTTCTCCACCCATTCTTCCAGCTTCTTCACGGCTCATTTTGTCATTATTTTTATTAGTTGCCATTTTACATTCCTCCTAATAATTTTTGACTTGTTTATTGTCTTCCACGTTAAAAAGAAGTTAAACTATTTATTTTTGTTTTCCTAATAATCGAGAAACTGTTCCTATTTTCTATTTTATAACCCCCTTTTTTTAGAAAGTCTTAATTATATTTCCTCATAAGCTTCTTCTTTTAATGTGAGGGTATCTATAAAGAACATTCTGTTAACAACAAAGGACAGTATATAGAGAATCCTGAATATTATTTATGTATAGAAAATGAAACATCTTGTGGCACTGCTGATACATTGTTTATTAAAAAAGTATAACAGTGGTTTGCTTGAAGTACCAAGAACTTATATATGCAAAAAGCTCTCTAATAGATGAGGATTAGAGAGCTTTTTTATGCTGATGATAAGTTGCTATTTACTTATTCAATTTTAAAGGATCTTTCAATCTTAATACTTTACCCGTCCCATTGAAAATAAAACATGAAATATGATTATTTTTTATAAAATTTATTTTACTTCCGATAAAATCCATCATGGTAACTAACAATGTATACTTTATTGAACACTCTTTACTCATATAACTAATTGCAAAAAATTAACTTATATATAAGTTTTTTATCCTCCTCTTACTGGTAATAAAATACACTTGTTTCTTACTCAACATACTGACAGTTTAGTTTAATATATAGATAGATTATTACTTTTTCAAAGTTTAAGCTGGTCCCTTGTAGTTGGTTTAGAATTTAGTTTGATTTTTTCTCTTGACTTGAAATCCATTTCATAAATTAGAGTGAAAATAAGCTAATTTTCAACGAGGGGCGAAGAAAGATGAACAGAAAAATTAAACTTCAACAGGATGAGCATGTATTGTTTACCCTTACAGTATTATTGGAGATCTTTGATAGAGTGCAAAATATCTACTTTGGAGATTTGTTTTTAACTAATAAAAGATTATATGTAATAAGTACTAAACTAATAAATATAGAAAAATCTTTCTGGTTTGAAGGAGAGATGAAAGATGTGGAACGTTCTACACTCATTATAGGAGAACACAGGATTACGGTAAAATGGGCATACACTGGAAACCTTCTTTCCTTTATAAAAGCTTTCCAGAAATTCAATGTAAATGGGTAGGATTCTTTGATAACTGATATACGCGGGAGGTATGTGATGACGAATATTAACGATATTGCAAAATTAGCAGGTGTATCCGTCTCCACTGTTTCAAGAGTCCTTAACAATTATAAGTATGTAGCTAGGGATAAAAGAGAATCTGTTCTTAAAGTTATTGAAGAAATGAACTATACACCCAATAAAAATGCAATTGATTTAATTCGAGGAAAAACAAGAACAATAGGTGTTATTCTCCCATATAACAACAATCCAGCATTTGATCAAATATTAAACGGTATACTGAACACGGCATTAAAGAATGATTTTTTGATTACAGTACTTCCTTCAAATTATAGTAAAGAAAAAGAAGTGGAGTATTTGCAAAAATTAAAAAGCAAACTGTATGATGGCATCATTATCACTTCAAGAGCAAATGGTTGGGAAACAATCATTCCGTATAGCGATTATGGTTTAATCGTATCTTGTGAATACACGCAGCACAAGGAAATTGGATGTTCCTATATGGACCGTTTTTCCTCTTATCTAGATGCATTTCTATTATTAAAAAACAAGGGTCACAATGTGGTAGCTTTCACAACGGCTAGGGTAGAAAGCAATAGCACAAAGCAAATGATTGATGCTTATTCTGAAATTTTTGGTGAACTCCAACCTGAATATCATATATCAAAATGTCACTGTTTAGAAGACGGGTATGAAGCAGCAAGGAAATTCCTGCATTTATCGAAAAGACCAACAGCTATTTATGCGAATGGAGATGAAGTGGCTGGTGGTATGTATTTATTCGCTAAGTCGCAACATTTGAAAATCCCTTCTGATATAGCAATCATCGGTCAAGAAAATCAACCAATTGGTATCGGTATGGGGATTTCTACAGTGGATCACCAGTTAACGAAAGTCGGTGAACAAGCTTGTAGCTTAGTAATAAAGAAATCTAAAGAAAAAGTAAAAATACCTTATCGAATTCTGGAAAGAGATTCTGTTTAAAGACCAATCTTTAGTGGTAGAGGTAAGGCCTTAAGCTCTATTATAAAGAACGGCATCCTTGGTATACAAAATAATAAAAAATAGTAGCTTAACGTGGTGAACGAAAATGAATAAAAAATTTATTGTTTTTGACATTGATGGAACATTACTAACGACAGAAATGAAGTTTCTAGATAGCACAAAACAAGCTTTAGTATTTCTTAAAGAAAAAAGACATGAGATAGTGATAGCGACCGGAAGGGACTATACCTCAGCAAAATCCATCGTTGACGAGCTTGAAATTGAAACTTATGTGTTATGCAATGGGTCAGTTGGGTATGTTCGTCATGAATTAGCGCATGAGAAAGTATTTTCAACTAAATCTATTATGAAATTAATTAAAATTGCAAAGGAAAACAATGACCAGATTGTGTTCCAAACATCCAAAGGATTAAGAAGACATTTCGAAATACCTGGAGAGTCGTTAATTCAAGCCTACGACAATCTAGGATGGCCTATCCCTGAATTTGATGAAGTCTATTGGAAGGAAAATTCCATTATTCAAGCTATGCTATTTTGTAAGCCTGAAGATCTTCAAAAATATGCTATCGATGAATTCAGATATGTGAGTTGGCACAAATTTGGTTTAGATGTCATTCCTAAAGAAGGTTCAAAAGCAAAAACCATTTTGAAAATCGCCAAAGAAAATGGATTCGAACGAGAAGATATCATCTTTTTCGGCGATGGAATGAACGACATTGAACTAATGGAACTTTCAGGAATTGGGATTGCAATGGGAAATGCTGAAACAGAAGTTAAAGAGAAAGCAGATTTAATTACAGATAGTTGCAACGAACATGGAATTTACAATGCTCTAAAAAAACTATTATTAATATAACAAGAGAATACTAAGTAATTCGCAAGAAAGAAAAGGATTAGAGATATAAATATTTAGATGTCTACAAAATCCCTCCACTAAAAATGGAGGGATTTTGTCATTCCCATAAAAAACATTATGGTAACTAAAATTGAATATGACATACGTATATAAAAGTAAATTACTTTTTATACGTACATAAAGGTTTATTTTATTCACTAAATAGACGTTCTGATATATGATTCTACATAGTCTAAAAATGTGTACCTTTTTAGACCTTCATTAGATTTTTATGTCTAGCAATGGGGGCAGTTCAATAGTGCGTGGCCTTTACTATGAATACAATTTGTTATCATGATGCATAAATGTAAAATATTAGGATAATCTATTGTGTAGTATTTATATCCTATCGGAGGTAACAAATTTGAGCAGAAACGACAGTAGATTAACTTCCTCAGAAATTACAAGCCTGTGGGTACAATATATTCGGGAAACAATGGCAATTTGTATTAGCAAGTACGTATTATCAACCGTTAAAGACTCCGAAATTCGATCCCTTTTCGAATTTTGTTTAGGATTATCTGAAAAGCATCTTAAAGTGCTAACGAAGATTTTAAATAACGAGAACTTCCCTCTACCAAATGGCTTCACGGATAAAGATGTAAACCTGCAAGCCCCTTCTTTATTTACAGATTCCTTTTGGCTACAGTACATACATGATATGACAATTCATGGATTATCAGGACATGGTATGTCGTTTAGTGGCTCAGTTCGAAAAGATATACGGAATCATTACTATCAATGTAATATTGATGCGATGGACGTTTATAATAAATCAATTGATATTCTCTTATCTAAGGGAATTTATGAAAGAGATCCTTATTATTCTACGCCACAAAATAGTGAATTCATTACGAACTTAGGATATGCGATGGATATATTAGGGAGGAAAAGACCTTTAAATACGATGGAGGCTTCAAATATATACTTTAATTTGAGAAAGAGTATTGCAGCAAAGGGGATTATTCTTGGTTTTCAGCAAGTAACTAAGGATAAAAAAGCACATAAATTTATGGGTGATGCTTTAAATTTGTGCAACAAACATATTGGTATTTTTTCTTCGATATTACATGAAGACAACCTTCATTCTCCAGGGTTATTAGACACCCAAGTTACAAATTCAAAAGTAGCTCCTTTCTCAGATAAATTAATGTTATTTCATGCCGGGTTTATGTTTAATTTAGCAATGGTATATTACTCCAATGCTATGGCTGCAAGTATGAGGGTAGATGTAATAACACATTGTGAAGCATCGATTCTAAGGGATTTAAAACTTACTACAAGTTGGGGAAACATTATGATTGAAAGAGGGTGGATAGAGAAACCCCCTCAAGCAAATGATCGAAAGGAATTGCCTAATAATTAAAGTTTAAAAAAAGACATCAGGACGTTAATCGAGTATCTTACTTTACCAATGAACAGGTTGAGATTTATTTAAATAATTTTTTCTGGAAAAGCTAAAGTTTAGGGATTAGAAGAATATATATTCTTTTAATGGTAAATCTAAGAAAAAATTAGTTCAGGAGATTTTATATGGAAAAATTAAATTCTGCGGAAATGGGTAAACTTTGGGCTACATATATGGGTAATAGCATGTCTACATGTATTCTAAGTTACTTTCTTCAACATGTTGAAGACCAAGATATAAAGAAGTTATTGGAAAATGCATTAAACCTGAGTAAAGAATTTCAGAGTACTATAAAAGATACTTTCATAAAAGAGAACATTCCTATTCCACATGGTTTTACAAAAGAAGATGTTAATCTTGATGCCCCAAAATTATTTGAGGACGAGTTCTATGTGCATTATTTAAGATATGTAACTAAAGTAGGACTTAGTCTTTACAGTGTAGGAATACCGTTAATGTTTAGAGAAGATATAAGGGAATTTTCCCTTCATTGTATGGAATCAACTATAAAATTGGGGGAACATATCAAAGATATTTCAATAAAAAAAGGGTGGGTTATTAAATCGCCTATTATTCCGACACCACAAAAAGTAAATATAGCACACAAAAATTATTTGAAAGGTTTTATTGGAGATGTACGACCTTTACATGCATTAGAAATTGCCCATTTATACGATAATCTAGAGACTAACGTGGCAAGCAAAGCCTTAGTAATGGCTTTTAGTCAAGTTACAAAAACGAGAAAGATTCGAGAGTTATTTATAAAAGGAGAAGAACTTACTTATAAAGCAATTGAAGGTTATATAAAAAAACTTCATGATGATAACTTGCCTTCTCCGGAATTAATTGATCATTTAGTAACAACTTCAACATCTTCTCCTTTTTCCGATAAATTAATGGTATTTCATAAAATGGATATGTTTTCGATGAGAGTAAGAAATTTTGGAAATTCAGTAGCTGTAAACGGAAGACGCGATTTAGCGCTAATGTATGCTAACTTTTTAAAGGATATATCAGGATTTGTTAATGACGCAGCCGATATCATGATAGAAAACGGATGGATGGAAACACCACCCGAAGCTGCGGATAGAGAAGACTTATCTTCAAAGTAGGGATTACACAGTTGTCAATGGTAGGCGGGCCGGGAGAGGCATTAAGGAATTGACAATGTCTTTATACGAAGACCTCTTGACATTCAAAAAAGTGAGGGAACTCTCTCTTTTGAGAGGCTCAGGAAAAATGTTTTATGTTAGCTAAACATAAATAACATATGTAATAAAAAAAGAAAAAACCACTGTCCCTCACTAACAGTAGTTTTTTCTCATCTAAGAGGTAGAGAAATTGTGTTACGAATGCAGAAGTCGGAAAGCATTCTGATTACATTTTGTTCCAATCAATCGAAAAATATACTAATAGCAAATAAAGAGGTAAGAAACCTTGATAAGCCAGCATCTCTTATAAAAACTCTGCATAAAAATAAGTTTTTTTATTTAATTTCAGAATATTTAATTTAATAACTTATTTCTGGTTTAAAACATGCTATAATACAGATGCAGATACAAAAGTTCTATCCTTGACAAAAAAAGAACATCCCCATGTCCACACATGGGGATGTTCTTTTTTTGGTTAGTTACCTTCCATACGATAACCTTTAAAATTGTATCCATACACTTTCGTTAACTCTCCAAAACTCTTATAGGAATAAGTAATCGCAACCGGTGTACCCACTTGAACTTTATCATAAAGCATTTCAATATCCGTATTATGCATTCTCACGCAACCCTGACTTACATATTTTCCAATGCTACTTTCATTGTTATTGCCGTGAATGCCGTATGTATCACCATACGTACCGTTTGCATTTAACCCTAACCAACGTTTTCCTAATGGATTGCGAGGATCGCCCCCAGGAATGTGTCCTGTATAGTAAGGGCGATTTTTAATCTTGTTCACGACTTTAAAAAAGCCAACAGGCGTTTTATCTCACGTTTTACCCGTTGCCACTGAATCAACGATTTCAATATAACCATTATGAAAATATGCAAGCTTGTTGTAGTACTTGTTAATGATGATTAAACCTTGATTCGCTGTTTTGCTTGCTGCTTCTTCCCTCCTACTACCTTCCCAGTATGAAGAAAGAAGATCCCTCATCCTCCATTCCGTCTTCAAACTTTTGCTTTTTTTAACGTTCCATTTCTTGTGCTGCATTTCTTTTTTTGTAGAATGTGCTCCATTATTCCGTGCAAAAAATTTCATAAATTTATTTTATGATTTCTCTTTTCCTCCTTTGTCATAATCCTTTCTCTCTCTCAGTACCTCCCTCCTTTTTAGGCTGAGTTTTAAAAATTCTTGGGAAGAAATGTTCATTTCTTTCGCGATTTCATCTATTTTTTCAAAAGCAATCAGATTGATAACTTGTAAAAACAGATCCATGATATTCGTTCCTTTCCTGTAAATTGTGGTTCCCCACTACAAAAAAGAGAAGAGCATAAGGGGTTTCTGCTATCACATAGGGTGATAGGCTAGGCAAAGCCTAGCGAAACCGTGATATCAAGAAAAAGCTCTTCATGTCCCTTTTACGTCCCCTTTTCACCCATAAACACCGTTTTTTAGATCGAATATTTTCCTGTTAATTCCATCCATTCACCCTTAGTCCCCTTTGCGTCCCCCTCTGTTTTTTCATCTCATGGCTAAATCTTGTGGCTTCTAATTCAATTTTTGGCGTTTATCTTGTAAGTTTTTCTGTTCATCTTCATAGGGCTGAATGCTTTCATCACTGGATTGAATTACATCCTTTTTCATCGCAATTTTTGATTCCATACCTGCTTTTTCCTCCTTCACTTGGTACTTCATATCACGTTCTAACTCGTTCGTTTCTTGTTGCGTTTGACGTTTATGTTTAAATTCTACCGTGATTGCTTTTTCATAGTTTTCCATTTTCTTTTAGACAAATTGTTTTTCTAACTCATTTACCAAAAGTGTATCTTCTTGTTTGTTTTTGATTCTTTTGCATTTTTTACTTTTCATTTTTCGTCAGTCGGAATACAACTTGGTAATTAATCCATAAGCCTCTATTTCCTCTGTTGAGCCTGTATCAGAATCACTTGTCGCTTCGTCTACGTTTACTGTTTCATTTGTGTTTTTTTAATAAAAATCAAAGAGAACTACTTCTCAATTTGAAAACAATTCATTACCTTCACCACATAACAACTACAATTTCTAGTATTAAGCCATTAGCTAATCAAATAATTGGATTAGCTTTTCCCTTCCGCAAGAAACTAATCTCCACCTTTTTTTAGTTCAAGTTGTTCACAACTGATTCAGACTAAATTTAATTAAATTAAATTCAATAAAAACGAAGTTAAACTCAATTAAAATTTATTAAGTTTATGTATTGAAATAAAAACCATTAAGTTTATATTCTTTTCCAAATCAATTGATAACTAATTAATTTAAACTTTTTTTATCCTTATTGGGCGTATACAAAACTTAGTATATCAAGTAAATCTCGCTCTATTAAAGTGATTTTTATTCAAATGAACGAAACTTATTCAGACTCAATTGAGTCTGAATAAGTTATAAATATTAAGCGAAGACACATCTAAGGTAGAGAACTCAAGTTCTACTGAATCAACGTTATAAGTCTATACTGTTTAAATCCTACTAGAGGATTCCTTTTTCCGAAAATCTAATAAAAAAGCAAATCATAGAGTTTGAATCTAAATATTTTTTAATTAAATGATTTTTCCTACATTAGAAAAAGCTCTATAGTTCAACTTAAGATTAACTTTAAGATCTATTCTATATGATAAATTAATTTAGTTTAACTTAATGAAGATTTTGTTGAACTAAATTAATTCAGACTAGGAAACCACAAAAAACAAGTTGCATTTAGGTGAACTCAATTGCGTTTTAATTAAACCTATTATAATATCTAAAAAAGACACTATAACTTCATTAATTTATAGTTTTTAAACAGGATTCATCTCAAACTTAATTGAATTAAACAGGATATAATATAATAAAATTAATTCAGTTAAATATAAAACCTGATAGAATAAGAGAGGTAAGCTTTAAATAAGGCGTGTTTAATTAACACAGACTCAATTAAGTTAGACTTAATTGAGTCACTAAACCTACTATATATAAGAAGTTTCTAACTCAGTTAGATTAAATTACTTTTAAAGGAGGTATAATTTTGAGCGAAGAAACAATGGTTATTTCAGAAGTTGCTAGAAAATTTAATATAGAAAATCATCAATTGCGCGACTGGTGCGAAGTGGGATTAGTACGACACAAGAGAATTGGTAGAATAAGGTACATATTCACTGATGAAAATAAAAAAATTGAGAAGATTATTGAACTAAAGGAGAAATTCGGAAAACATGCACCAAATGAAATGATTCGTGAAGAACTAATTAAAGCAAATTTAATGAGTGACGAACAAACAAAAGTGATTGATAAGGATGTAAATGAAGAAGATATAAACGAAAACTCCTTTAAAGAAGCATTTTTATTACTTGCTAAAAAAATAGAAGAAATGGATAAAAAAATGGAAAAGAAAGAACAATTAACGCTTCCATCTGAAAATTTAGCAGAAAAAAAAGATGTTATAGAGATAAAAGAGCAGATGAACAAACTTGAACAAGATAATCAGCGTTTAAAAGAAGTGAATGATCAATTACTTAAAAAATTAGATTCTATCCATTCAGCTATGACTGAAATTCAAAAAGAACAAGGAAAAAGTATATGGAAAAGAATGTTCAACAAATAAAAACAGCTTCTAATTACTTATCAGTAGTTAGAAGCTGTTTTTATTTGTTTGAATTTTCAGATATATCTTTTCTTACTTCCTTCAACAATAGGATTTTTAACTCGTAAAAGAAGTAAAATTAATTCTTTTGATATATATTACTAATTTTTATTGAATTATGAGATTAATTAACGCTATAATAAAACTAACAAAAACGTGCGGAATAGAAAAAAGACTTCAACTGTTTAAGAAGTGTTGGTAGCACTCTTAAACCGTTCACCCTAAAAGCGGTAGGGAAAACACTTGTCGAAGTCTCTTGTTAATAGAGTTAGTTTTTCTATAAAATAAAACTTATGTTTTTATTTTATATGAAATTGACATCTATTTCAAGGGCTTAGTTCATCAAAATCAAGGCATTGTTTTCCTTTTTCGAGGGAAACAGTGTCTTTTTTGTGTTCCTTAAAGGAGACGATGAACAAATGACAAAGATCTTGACCTGCTATTTAAAAGATGTAGATACCTTCAATGGACGATTCAAATGGTTATGGAAAAACAAATCCACACTTCGTAAAAGAAAAGAAGAGTTTTTAGAAAGTCTTCGTACCCACTTTAAACAACAACAATCAGCCATACATAAAGAGTTCCCTAAGAAGAGAATGGAAATGCTGGATCACGTCATCTATAACCTAGTGGCTACAGGCATTCAAGCGATCCGTTCTGAAACGCTTATGAAGAAATTTAATGTGTCCAAAAGTACCGTTTCTCGTTTTGTACGCTCATTAAAAGCGACACCCTTTATACTTGTGGCACGATACATTAAAGAGGATGCAACAGGTACTCATCCTGACAGTTATGTCTTTATCCTTAAAAGCCATAAAAACTTTCAGCACATTTGCGACGAAATCTTTTTTGCCCATGATACAACAGGTATCCAAACGCTTCAGCAAGAAGAAATGACCACTCCTGTGACACGTCCTGTGACGCATCCAGAAAGCACTGAAAACGTTGATACACCAAGCTTAGAGGCCGATAAATCACCTGATGCCTTTATTAACCTTGATTTACCTGTAAATCATATAAATAATCATTTAATGTCTGTTTCACAGGCCTTCACCTATATCAAAGGTGTGCCTAAGAAAGTCAATCAAGTCTACGCAGGTAAGTATGGACATCAACTACAAGATTTCTATGCTCGTATTCAAAATGCTGCAAAAGCTGTAAAACGAGATACAGAGACTGAGATTAAAAAAGAGCAAATACATGAAATTGCGTATTCAACCATTGTGGGATTAGATAAATATGTACATGAAGCCAATCAACAAGGCACTCCTTTATCCCTACGGGATATGTGTCGATTAATCTATCAAATTGCGAAAAATCAATTCTATGAGTTGGTAAACCCTAAAGGACAGGATTATTCATCAGTATACGCACATCAACAAGAAGTTATACATAACGAAAGCAAAGAAACAACATCGGCTAAACCAAAACGGATTATCCGTAAGGAACTCGTTCCAAATTGGTTGAAAGCTGAACAGCAGCGAGAAGAAGCTACAAAAGAAACAGAGATTTCTTTGGATCAACAGCTTGAAATGATTCAGTTAAAGCAAGATTTGGGACAAGAGCTAACACGAGAAGAAGAGAACTTGTTGGAGGAGCACAGCTCCACGTATAGTTTGTTGGAGATAGCTCAGGTAAAACAAGACTTAGGACAAGCTTTAACACCTGAGGAACAAGACTGTTTGCGCCATCATAATCAGTTAAAAGACACAGCTTCCTAATCAAAAAAAGTAGAAATTCCTTAGAAGCGGATGTTTTAATAAAATATATTTATTTAGATCTGTGTTCTAAATAAACAATAACTAAAAATCTACGCAGGAGGAGAACATTATGCCACATAAAATTACGTTAACCGGATCAGCCACAGGACCACTACGAGAATACGATCGCTACGTTGCCTTTGATATGCGTGAAAAAGGGTCACCATCTGCGCCTAAAGGGTTGAAGAAGAGTACGTTTATTTCGTATACCGTGTTTGTTGCAAAGAAAGCCTTTAATAAAACAGGGCTCACGAAGAAAAGCATCATGCATGAAAAGATTTTAATTCAAGGGGAACCAACGCTGGATATTCCGATTGATGAATGCCCTGGTGAAGTAGGGGTGATTTGTTTTCAAATTACCGTTCTCCCGAACAAAAATGATAAAGAAAAGAATCAGTCAGATGCGAAAAAGGAACCTAAACAAGAGGCTTCTGCGTCTTCTGAGGCACCACAGAAGACGGAATCCAAGAAACAGGAAGAAGAGCAAGCATCTGTTTCTCAATCTGTAGCAAACGAAAAGAAGAAAGAAGCAGAAATAGTACAGCAAAAAATGAAAGAAAATCCTGTTCAAGAGGAAAAGGCTACGCCTCAAAAGAAATCTATGCCAAATCAGCCAAAAGGGACACAGGATCTTTTGAGCTTTGACGACATTATCGTGCCTGAAGAGTTCCTAAAGACACGCCCAAACCCTGAAAAAACGCAAAAAGTCATTGATTTTGTGAAGCGTACAGGGCGCTTAGATGAGCCGTTAACCATTGAAAAAGGATCAAATATCTTAAAAGATGGTTATCGTCGTTACATTGTCGCCAAAACGGTGAAAATGGACAAAGTTCCAGTCGTCTATGAATATCAAAAGTAGATAGCTATTTTCGAGTTCAATTTTTTCACCCTTATTAAGCTTTTCAAAAAATACATCATAGTTGCGCAGCTTGGGAATCGAGTCTATTAACTGCAATCAGTAAGAGGTGCCCAATTGAACGTTTTTTGGGTAGCAGTAAAGATTTTAGTGAACACCCTTATGCGAATATGGTATAAGTTGCTGCGAAGCATCTCTGGAGGAACAGGGAAGTAATTTTCATAGTGAGAACATGCTTATATCTAAATCAATTCCTATTGCAACGCTGGCATGAGGAAATTATTTATAATTAAACTTTCATTAAAATAAAATCAATCTTATTCTTAATTTTCTGGATTGCGAAGAATCACATGAACGTGATCTAGTTACTTTAAGGGTTGCTGATAATTTTAGGGGATTTTTAGAAAAGTTAGCGTCTAGGAAACAATAAAAGGTTTTATATTACTATTCTATAAATAATAATATTTGTAACTAAATCCCTTGCTTGATTACATTTAGAGCCAATAAAATGATGACTTTTACATATTTCAAAATAATTGCTATATTGATACAATGAAAGAGACTTTTCAAGTCAATAACCCTAAGGATTAACTACGTTAATCCCCTGTTTCTAATTTTGGCTTATTTGCTGAAGGGCTCGCATTCTATAATGCGGGCCTTTTAATTTAATAAATCCCTAATTTCATAGCATATCTATAACAAAGACCGCCCATTATGTATTAGTGTATAAGGCGGTCTTAACTGTATTCATGCTATATGTTTATGACAAAAATATCGACATTATTCTAAGTTATCTCATGAGTTTTTATTACAACTTATACTGATGTCTTAATAAATGATATGATATGGGGCTTGTACAAAATTCCCTTTTCTTAAAAAAATTTATTTTTATTTATTAGTTTATAAAAAGGGATTTTTGTACAAGATTAAATTAAAAGGGTTAAAGGAGGGGTAGTTTTGGTTGAACAATGGTTCGGATTAGGAAAAAAGCGTAGTAAGTTTGGAAAATGGCTTGATAGACATGGAGTATCACAATCTGTTCTCGCTGACAGAACAAAACTAAGTACCTCAACTATCAGCCACCTAAGTACAAATAAGGATCGTGTACCTAATTTGAAAACTGCAAGTAAGATTATTAAAGAATTAAAACGACTAGATCCTAATATTAAGAGTGAAGATTTTTGGGATATTTAATAAACGCATTAATTCTAACAGGCATTTTTGTAGGGTTCCAATTTCCTAGATTATATTTTAAAAATGTGTATTCATATTCAGTTCTGGGTTAATTATAATTCTTATAGAATAGAAGCTTTCCCTTAGTTTTGCTTCTTAGCTAGATTTTATATTTTTCACGAATACTTACTACTTGTATAATTTAGAAATGATTTAAGTGTGTAGGACAACAGAAGAAAAAATAGCTGCTTGCTCTCCAGGTTGTTACTAGAACGTCTTCTTCCAATCCTCTAAAAAGAAAAACGCCTTATAGAGCCTAATCTGAGCTCTAAATACTAATTACGTTGGATTCTAATCCAAAAGGGTGATTCTATAGAGATATAAAAAAGATATGGTTCAACCTCTCCTTTTCATCTAATGGGCTTATATCCGTCAATGACATTCTTTGGAGCATCACGCGAACACAATTGTTTATAGACATCTAAATATAAAAAGAAATGGAATGTTTTTTAATCATTCTTTTTGATTTTGTAATCTAGAAACCAATAGATTGTCAGAATTTTTGTTTGTGTTTTTTCTGCTCATTAATTTCCTCCGTTATCATATCTAATTTCTTTTTAATATTATCCAATTGTTCATAAGATTCAATTAAATTTTTCAATCTTAATTCTTTCTATTTGTAAATATTTCAAATATCGAATTAATTACCTTTATAGCTAAACTTAAATTACAGGGATTTATATATGCAGGATATTTAATTAGGAATCATGAATATATGAACCTAAAAGCATAATGAAAGTAGGTGACTTTTATTTATGTTAGTAGGTGAAATGCTTAATAAAATTATAAATAAAGAAATAACAATTAATGATTTAGCTACAATATACAGCGTTACTGATCAAACGATCCAAAGAAAGATTAAAAAATTAGGTTATGAATGGGACAGGAAAAAGTCCACTTACAAATATATAGGAAAATCACCTCAACCTTTAGACACTGATTTTAGTACATTATTTAGGAAAAAACAGACTAGTAATTATAAACACGATCAGGTTAAAAATAAAGACAAGAAGAAAGTCAGTTACAGCAAGGGCACGAGTGACATACTAGACGTCTTATTGGTAAGAACGAAATCGTCACCTAAAAGAATATATCAAGGCTTTTACTTCGATAAAGACGTATTAAGTATTATAAATAGTGTTCCTAAAAATTATAAATCTGAACTAGTGAATGAAGCGTTAAGAAAAGTATTCAAGGAGAAAGGATTACTCTAATGAAAAAAGGGCACTCCCCCCTGGAAAGGAAGCACCCCGTGTCAATTAAAACGTTGGACCTTTATTATAGCATGGGTCGCCCTCAAAAAATAGAAGGGTCTTATCATGGATTAAAGTGAAAAACTATTAATGGGTATTGAAAATATCTTGAGTGTAGCGTCTGATTTAGTTGATGAAGTTGCTCGACTGAAGAGTGTAGAAGAAGAATGCAAAATCCCGAAAGAGAAAATATTTATGAATCAGCTTACTCAAGCACAAAAAGAAGTCTTTGTCTTGCTATTGATGGTCATTCTATTTTAGAAATACAAGACATCCTTCATAAAGAAGAGTGCACGATTAAGAATCAAAGAAGAAATATCTTAAGGAAGTTGAATACACCATCTATGACAGAAGTTGTTCAACAGTTTCAAAATTTGCATCGAGAGCCCTCACAAAAACTAATACGTGCTTTTTAACTATAGAATAGCCTTAAAGGCTATAAGAGCAGGCTTAAGCTTGCTTTTGATACGAGATGTATCATTTTCTATACATAAATGTTTCATAACTGGTGAAACATTTATGTGAATGATTTATATCCTAATTGAACACACTATTGAAAAGATGGAGAGATGTTCATTCTCAATTCTTCATTGTGTACTATGAATAGTCTAAAAGAAAAACCTACTGAACATGGGGTCAGTCTCAGGAGCAGTAGGTTTTTCTATTTTAAGCTGTATATGCTATACAACCTTAGTTAACATAATGGACTTTATCGGTAAGAAGAGTTCCCTACGTAAAGGTTCTTGTTGTTTTTATATTTATCAACTAAAAAAAGGTATTTACCTACTTATATCTAATCTTATAAAAGACCAAGTTCATAAAAGCTAGGTTATTCCCCTAATATAAATGTACTTGCTTAAACAAATGATATGAATAAAATGAAACTAATCACAGCCATTGCAATAAAAGTAAATCTAACACAGAAAAATTCTACAAAAGCCGTGAATGTAGTATTTAGAACCATTGCTGTAGAACATGCCTAGGGAAAAAAATCCAATTAGCTAGATTTGGTATATTTGAAATTCGAAAGCGCAAAAAACGAACAGGTCGCATTTTCAAACGGGTGATACAATGCTGATTCCTGCTTAAAAAATAGCTTCTCCTAAGGCAGGGAAGGAATCAAAACAAGATGTTAAATAACCTCGCGTACCCAAAATGGATAGAAAAGTTCTAGAGTTGTTCCAAATAGTTTTTTATCACATACATAGGAAAGAAAAGTGCCTTGTTTTGATTTTCAGAAAGTGATACAAGTTTATAAATTAAATATTTATTTGCTTTTGCTGCTGGATATATGCTCTGCCCCTTCAATCAAATCCGTTCACAACGATACGATTACACCATTTCATAGACTTTTTGTAGTTCACGTAATATCTTTTATAAATACACTCAAGGGGGAGCAAATCGGATGTCGCAAGAAATTGAATTATTGAATAAGGGAATTCATTTATGTAAGGAAATTATAGACTTATTAGAAAAAAGAGAGGATAGGAATGTAGGTTTTAAACAATTAGTTACAAAAAATGATTTCCATCCCTTACCTTTGGAACAGAAGAAAAAAATAATCTCTGGTAAATGACATAAGTCATGGACGTCCTGAACGAGAGTCTTACTTTGTTTTCTTTTCTTTATTCACAAAAAAATTCGAACTATGCGTAGACTTATCTATATGCAGGTATTCTGCATAAACCGTCATAACCAAAGGTTTATAAGCTTAAACGCTGGGTATTATAAAATCAAGACGATGTGTTAATAGTACCGCCCATGAGAGGGTGTGTTCGCCTCATTCTGTAAAAAATGGCGCTTAAAACGGCGTCATTTTTTATTTGTAAACAAATTTATGGCTTCAAGAGCGAGGCTTACATTTATATAAAAAAGGTAAATAGATTCCGGCCTAATGGGATCTATTTCACGTAGAGATTCAAAAAAATTCAAATGAAATTCCCTTTATTTTGGACAGGTTGATTCTATTGGACTCTCTTATCTAATTTAGATTTATATTGATGGATACACTGCTTAATAATTGTGTGAGCAATAGATAATTCTCCGCCTTCCTTCATTTCTTTGTTTAGACGGTAACTTACAGATATTTTGAAGTTTTTGTACGAGAGCCTTATTATGCATATAGTCATTTTCTAATAATCTTTTAGTGGAGTTAGTAATAATAAAGAACCTTAGAAAGATCCATTTAATTAAAGTTTAAGGTGCCTTTATTAGGATAATATAATAAATAAGCTAGGTTTAATCATAATCTGGTTTATTTTCTATATTGTAGGAGGAAACAAAATGGAACACGGTAAAGTGAAATGGTTTAATGCTGACAAAGGTTTCGGATTTATTGAGCGTGAAAGTGGGGAAGATGTGTTTGTTCACTTCTCAGCTATTCAAGGGGAAGGTTTTAAAACCTTAGATGAAGGTCAAGAAGTGACTTTTGATATCGAACAAGGGCAACGTGGCCCACAAGCGACAGGCGTACGTAAAGCTTAAAAAATAAAATAAAAACAGACTCTATCTTCAGAGTCTGTTTTTATTTTAAAAGTTCTTTTTATCAAAACTTATTCAAGAGTAATTGTTATTCCTGTTTCATTAATTCTTCTTCAAAGTAAAAAGTACTTGGGTATTTATCGACTGTGTAAGAGTATCTTTTCATGTTTTTTACATAATGGCTTTTTAAGATTGTAACTAATTCATTGGATACTCTTATAATTACTATTTCTCCACTAGTAAATATATTTTGGCTCATATCCTTGTCCTCCCTAATACCAAAAATAATAAAACTTTTATTTTCAATTGCCTTCTGACATAATTTAAATCTCCTAAGTTGAGGTTGAAAAATAAGGGAAATAAGCGAGTGAGGGGGGGAAGGGAATCTTTTGATAACAATTATGAGGGGGAAATTTCAAGAAAAGAAACTGTTAGGAGACAAAAGGTTTCAACAAACCTTTCGTTATAAGTTGGTAATTGTAATGTATATTAAACCTACTACAATATAAAAATATGAAACTTACAAAACATCCATATGATCGTTTATTCTTAGTTCGTTTACTCATTATGTTACTCCTTGCACTATGTACTAAAGACTACATTATATACTGATATTTGGAATATTTGCAAAAAAAATAAAAGATTATCTTATTATACCACTAATGTAAAATATTCAAATTGTATGCTGTGAAAAATATTATTACAATAGCTCATTTAGAAAAGAATTAATTAAATCGTTAAAGCCAGGAAAAACCCTATTGAGGGAGAGACAACAATGGAAATCATGTTCGGTCAGGATCATCAAATTACATCGAATACACTTAACATCATCCTAAATAAAAAGTATCTCAAAAGGGCTAAGTAAGCCAATGTAACAAAGGGAGTGGGCTTCAAGCGAATTGGTTATTACAACAACACTCTTGTAGAAGCTTCTAAAGCTTTCATAAAGAAAGAAATCGAGAGTAGTAATGAGTTATCTAGGGGAGTTGAAAAAGCATTAAAAAAAGTAAAAGAAGATACCTCTGAGAGTTTGAAATCGGTGAAGGTTGAAAGTTCGGTGAATTTATAAAAATCGCTCTTATTGGTTACAGCTTAATGGGAGACTCTAGTGCGCTGATTCCAACGCCATAGTCAGGCTTGCGACTTATAACAACCTAGCTTTCGGCTGCTCCTATATAGGGGTAAATAAAAAAGATGCTCTGCCAGAAGCATCTGTGTGATAAAAAGAATTTGTTACAAGGTAGTCTCATTATACACTACCACTTGTAAAATTAAACTGGGAATCTCTTCCCAGTAAACCTAACGCAAAAGATTTAGCTGCACCCTTTAACACATTTGTTTCTTTTTTCTTCTTCATAGTATCCTCTCATATAATCTATACGAATTAACTGTATGAGAGCTTCATGTACAATGTCTATACTGGTATGCCCTTCGAAAAAATCATTGTATATTATATACATTTTTAGTTATCATAACCCCAATTTTTGGAACAGGACGATCAAACAATCCCATGATGTGCAAGGGATTGCCTAAGTTCTAAATTTATTGTTTGGAGCACATATCTCATATAGGAGATTTTAGGACCTATATAATTTAAAAGTGCTCTTTCTTTGTTCCTGTTTAAAACGTTTTAGACGTAGTTCCCTTTTCTTATCTAACGTTCTATGTGATATTCGCATGATGGTACATATAAATATTAGGCTCACTGTAATAATTACGGCTTGTGGTAATCGAAGGTAAAAGCACAGTGTTACTGCGATTGGAGCTATAGCACAAATAAGGTTAACGATCCATTTCCTATTTCTATGAGCTTCAAGCTTTTTTTCAAGCAACTGTTTTTGTCCTTCTTTACTTGTCATACCTTTTAAATGATTTTGTGTAAGATCCATAGTTGTTTCTCCCCGATAAAGGTGAAAACCCTTTGCTGTTATAAGCAAAAGATACCTTTTTATGTGTAATTAACTCTTAAGGTGCAAAGCTTTTAAATAGAACATAAACATATATACCAAATGAGGCAACACATAGAGAAACAAAATGCAACAATAAAAAAAGAAGCTTTTGTTTACTCATTCGTTTATCTTTAATAAATAAAGTATAAATAAATCCAAAGATTCCAACCAAAATTAAAATGGTTAATGAAATCTTAATCAGTATAATAAAAGTACTTCCCGTGACTACAATTGATGGTATAAAAGATGCAACTATAATCGTATACATAATCAAAACAACGACTAAAGAAGGTTCTGATACTTTTAAAGAATTTTTTGAAAGTTTATCCATATTATCTCCTTTCTAACTTTAAAACTGCATCTTTCACTATAATGCATGTTTATAGAGGAAACAATTAACCTTTACCACCAAGTTCAATTTGTTTGACTTGTATCTTATACCTATTTCCTCCTTATGTAATATTAATTCTCAAAAGTGAACAGGGACAATTTTCTTAAAAATATGATATAGAGGATTTTATAGTCCAGGGAAGAATTCTAGAATGAAATCACCCTTTAAATACAATTAAGTAAATAAATTGTTAAATATTTTTATTATCTTCTAGCTGACTTTTGAAGTTCACTACATATTATAATTATTTATTGAACAAACTACTAAAGATGTTTTCAACAAAATATCATCTCAAAAATAATGGTACGCACAACAGAAAAACTCCCTACGAAAATAGGGAGTTTTTCTGTTTTTAAGCTGTATATCGTATACATATGTAGTTAACATAATCATGCTTCAAGGAAATAACCAAAAGAACCCTTACAGGAAAAGGGTTCTCTCGTGGGTGCCTCTAATCGGATATGCAGCTTTTTATACCTCTTTGATATGACGGTAATCTCTCCAGGTGTGCGTAAAGAAAAGGCGTATAAAGAGTCTACCTTTTATAGATATTCGGAGTCATCCAAAAATAGCCCTTACGGGAAAAATGTGCAATTTTTTATTTGCGGTTATATTTTGGTACTTTATAATTAGCATTCCATATAAAAAGCTATCTCGCTTATTGCTGAGGTAGCTTTTTTATATAAGAAAAGTACAAAGAAACCTTTACTTTATTATCCAAATTATTTATAATTTACAAGTCGATTAGTAAGTTAATCACCACTTACTAAAAAACAATCGCTTTCTCATGCTAGGCCAATGCGGAGAGAAAGCGATTGTTTTTTAGTTATAAAGAAATGAAATACTTACTTTGTTAAGCTTACTCTATGTAATTCATTTAATAATTGATCAATGGACTGACTGACTTGAAGTGTACTTTCACTGGTTATACCTTCTTCTCGTGCCACTTGGATCATATTCTTCTTGGCCTTTTCTATTTCTATCAGTAAAGTTTGTTTTAGAACACCCTTATCCTCCTGCACTATCTCTCCCACCTGTTTACTAAAAGTGTTAATTCATCAACCTATTTAACAATAAATGTATTATCCTTCTATTTCAACACCCAATATAAGATAAAGGTAAGGTATGTTTAATAATGCGTATTTAAAGGGTCAAAATCCTGAAAAAAGGGTTTAAATAGTCATTTTCTTTTTGTATTATTCATAAAAAATATAGAAAAATTTACATAAATTTGGTATTGTATACTTACTATGACGTTCACATTTCAACGAGTGTGAAATCAGAAAAACTGCCTCATTCCTTGTGTTGAGGCAGTTTTTTTAGGTTGGTCGTCATTACGTCAGATTGATTTTAATTCCATCAGAAGAAGCTGACGTTCTTGGATTCGTATTTCTTTGCTGTTTAGCTGAACTTTGGTATTTATCCATTAATTCATGAATACTTGTTACTTGTATAATGCGGATGTAATCTGAAAAAACAGCGTACCGAACAGGCGTAATCAAGATAACGGAAGGAAAAACAGCTGCTCGGTCCTCTGGCTGCCAATGTAAGGATTTCCATTCATCCGAAAAGAAAAACTCCTCATATAAATGAATTTTCTCCTGCATATTCTGTTCAGAATACTGAGTTCGTTGAATTTCAATCCAAAAGGGAGATCCTTTGAAGATACAAAAGAGATCTGGTTCTATGCCTCCTTTTTGTCCAGTGGGTTTATCTTCGACAATGACCTGTTTAGGCGCATTAAACATACACATTTGTTTATAGACATCTAGAATCGAAAGGAAATGTAATATTTTTTGAGAGTTCTTTTTAACCTTCGCATCTACAGGCAAATAGACGGTCGGAGAATACTGCTGTGTGCGTTCAATGAGCCCTAAACGATACAAACGTATCATCACACTATTGCATGCATTGACGGGCGATTTCAGCTGTTTAAAAAACAGTTCTACTAATGAGTCCCTATCGACAGCCCGAAACTGATTGATAAATCCAATGATGTCTTTATCACGCTGAGATAACCGAAAACTCATCGCTGTTCCCCCTTCTCCAATAATCCAAAGAGAGGCTGTGGTACAACCTCTAGGTGTGGTTCAGAATCTTTCACACGTGTTTTATACGGAGAAAGAATTTCCTTACACGCTTCTTCATCTAAGAAATAGGCTTGAAACTCTTTCACGTCATCAATTTTAATTTTCATGCGCCCTCTAGCAGCCGCATCGATTTCTTCTGCCCCAATGACTCCGGCAACCTTCGCATTTGTTACATCGGCTTGCCTTCCAGAAATCCGTACCCGCAAGTTCGCTTTTAATGCGGAGTTTAATAAATCCGCGTCAGGGCGCTGCATGGAAATAATTGTATGAACACCTAGGGCACGGCCTTGGCTGGCAAACTGTTGAATCATCTCTATAAGGTCTGTTTCTCGCTTAATAATGCTCATCTCATCTACAACCACGACAATGCGAGGCAGCTTAAACGGAAGCCTGCTGATATGTGTGACCCCATGCTCTAACAATAAATCGCCTCGCCGATACATTTCAGCTCGTAACAAGGCAAAGGGTTTTCGCATTTCTTTGGCTTCAAAACAAAGTGCATCGACGTGCTCAATTCCATGAAACAGGGTTTCCATAGATATCTTGACCGATGCATACCGGAAGCTCCATTTTTTTGATGTGGGGATGAATCGCGTCATACGTATAAGTAAGCATCTTAGGTAAGCTTTTGTGATGAACCGTAATACTAAAATTCTTTAGACTGCCATTTATTTCGATGTTGCTGCCTAATACTTGGCGTAAGGCCCATCTTTTTTTATTTAAAAGCTCAGGATCAATCCCGTTTAGTAAGGAAAAGGCGTACCGAGTGTACGTATGTTGGCTATCGATTTGATGAATCTTCGGAAACAGATAAGAGGTACGATCTCCTCGTTTCACCATCCGGTAAATTTCTGCCGTACGAAACGCTTTTATCAATTGGCCACGTAGCTTTAGTTTTTCAAACATGAATATTCCTCCTCAAAACATAAAGGTTGCAAAAAAGTAAATTAAGGCGCTATAGAAGGTGACAGGCAGGAACAAAGGAATAAGCCCTGAAGGGACGAGGTCTCGTAAGAGATAATTGGAGGGTTAAAGGAAAGATATTTCGAAAAGAAAACCTTTGTGTTTTTCTCATGTTGGCACCTTCTTTCATTCTTTTTATTTTTGGGCCTTTTACGTACCTGTTATTTCAGCTCAACGCATCCGGTCGCCCCCTTCGCCTCTTCGGCTCAGCTCCCTTACAGATTCCACCGAGGGCTTCACGAAGCCTATACAGCTTGTATTAACGCGGTAACGATACTGAACTAGATACTGATTAGGTAATGAAGTGATGATTCTTTAGATACTATGTAGCTACTGCAGGAAGCTTGCCTGTCCACTCAAAAAATAAAAAAGAACCCTTACTGCAGTAGGTAAGGGGTAGATGGTTATGTAAGAGGTGCTGGATTTTTATGTGTGAATGGTTGTCTCAAAGTTCTATTTTTTCATAACATGATGTAGAAAGTTATTCATAGAAAAAGGGAGAATGGATTTCCATTCTCCCTTCAGCCATCACTTATAAAGTTGTCTTAGAAACGTCCACCGCCAAGTTGTTGCTCAGCCATTTGTACAAGACGCTTAGTGATTTCGCCACCTACTGATCCGTTTGCACGTGAAGTTGTGTCAGCACCAAGGTTAACACCAAATTCGCTAGCGATTTCATATTTCATTTGATCGATTGCTTGTTCAGCACCGTTTACTAATAATTCGTTACGGCTACCACTGTTGTTGTTTGCCATGTTGTGTCACCTCCTTGTTTCTTTTAAGTTTCCTATTGTAGAAGAGGTATATGCATGGTAAATAGTGGATGGATAGTTCCTCGTTTGATTGACATACTAAACCTTAGAAGCAAATTGCACTGTAAAAAGTGGGATATCTGTTTCACTTCCTTGTGATAAAGATTAAACATTTGCCATGTGTAGAAAAAAGAGCCTTATCTAAAAAATACGGCTCTTTTTCTATTTATTGACGACGAAGCTTTTCAATTTCTTCTGAAGTAAAGCCTGTTAATTCAATAATTACAGCATCATTAAGGCCTTTTTCAATCATGCCTAAGGCTACTTTTTTTAGTGTCTCTTCTTTTCCTTTTTTTTCTCCAAGTGTTTCTGCTCTTTTCAGAGCAGATTTTTCATCCAAAAGAGCTTTTCGTCTTGCTTCATAAGCAAGTAATACTTCTGGATCTTGACTCACACGTTCCCATTCATCCATTGCTTTCTTTAATACTTGATCTTCTTGCATCGCAATCTCCTCCAATACCTGAGTGATTTCTTCATCTTCCGATGCTTCAAGCAATAATAACCATCTAACAAGTTGATCTGCTCGTGGATCTACCTCTTTATTTCGCCATTTAATTAATAGCTTAGGTAGCTCCATAAAGTGAATTTCCAGCATATCTGTTAAAAGTAATTTCTGTTCGCGCTCATATAACTGGAAGGTGGAGTGATAATCATGCATATGTGATAAATAACGGAAGTTCACAATGTTAATCGTAATGGTTTTACAAAGCTCTCCGTAATCCATGCCTTCCTTCATTTGGCTACTATACATTTTGGACCAATAATAGAGTGTTCGCTTTTCCATATCATGCTTATTATTAAGTTGAATTTCAATATTAACGCGGCTTCCATCTTCTAACTGCGCGTGTACATCTAAAATTGAACGTTTATCTTCTTGGTTTTCTTTATTAAAATGCGGATCTAATAACTGAACCGTTTGAATCTTCTTCTCATCTGGAAAGCGAAGTGCCGCATTTAAAAAGGCAGCTAAAATGGATTCATTTCCATGGGTGCCAAATAACGATTTAAACGCAAAGTCGACACGCAAATCTAATCGTTTCGTCATAATGCCCTCCGTCATATTTATGTTTGTTATTAGTATAGCACGACTAGATTTCTTCTTCCTATATCACACGTTCTAATTCGATACGCTCACATTGAAAACTTGTTACTCCTGTTAGGTGAAAAATCTCCTTAATAACCCATTATTCAACATAATTAGATGAATAATAAGAGGGATTTCTTTTTGTTTAAGTGCTGCAAGACATTAATTATGTGTCTTTTTTATAATACTATTCTCATTTATTTCAAAATCAAAATACTCCCATAAAGCTTGGATGAACCTGATAAAACCAACGAAATAAATGCTGATTACTGAATGAATTCGGTATTTTATCTTTTTGATAAATTGGACGAGAGATCTAAAGATTTCCTAAGGATTAAAGTAGAACGTATTGAGGATCAGTGGGAGCATGAAACAGAAGCCAAGAATGACTTCATATAATTCCAAATAAGGCCCCTATTATTATGCTTAAAAAGAAATTAAGATTGTAGTGTAAAAATATTTTAGTTGCCGACCACATAAATGTGTGCTAAATTCATTTATGTGGTCGACCATGAATATGTTTTCAAAAAATCACAAATAGGATGGAATAAAATGAATAAGATAAAAATTTATAATATATTAAGAGTAGTTTTAGGGTTAATAATTATCGGCTCAGGAATTGCGATGTTACTTGGTTTAACAGCCAATATGAAATATCCTAGTGCAGGTGCCAATGATTTTATGAGAGCACTAGAAAACACAGGCTACTTTATGCCATTTTTGGCTATTGTAAAAATAGTATGTGGTATAGCGTTAATCAGTAATCGATTTACAAAACTTGCTTTAGTTATTTTCATGCCTGTTTCTATTAATATGACCATGTTTCATATCTTTTTAGAATTGTCTTCTGGTATACCAGCGTATATTATCTTAGCGCTTAACACATATTTATTATTTATGAATATTGAATATTATCGTTCAATGTTAAAGGTAAAATAATTCAATTTAACGCATTTTTACAAATGGTATAAATATCCATTTTGTAGTTTGGTATTTTAGTTTCTGACCACATAAAAATATGTTACATGGATTTATGAGGTCGGAAACAAATAATGATTTAAAGGAGAAATGGAATGTGACTAATTTATGAAGTCCAATAACTATAGGAAAGTTAAATTTACCTCATCGTTTAGCCATGGCCTCTATGATTAGAATTCGTGCGCTGCCGGATGGGACACCCGGAGATCTTAGTGCAGAATATTACGCTCAGCGTGCCTCATTAGGTCTGCTCATCAGCGAAGGTACCCAGCCTTCAGAAGACGGTCAAGGCTATAACACGACGCCCGGAATTTACACAGAAAAGCACATTGAAGGATGGAGAAAGGTTACTAATGAGGTTCATGATGCAGGAGGATACTTATTCATCCAGTTAATGCATGCGGGGAGAATGTCACATCCAGATAATACTCCTCACCAGCGTCAAGGAGTTGCACCATCAGCAATTGCACCTGAAGCTGAAATCTCCACTCCAAATGGTATGATGGAGATTCCAGTTCCTAGAGAGTTAAGCAAAACAGAAATAAAAGAAACAGTTGAAGATTTTAGAAAAGCTGCTGCTGGTGTAGAGATTCATGGTGCCAATGGTTACCTTATTCATCAATTTTTTGGTGAAAATTCAAATATCCGTACAGATGAATATGGAGGGTCTGTAGAGAATCGTGTTCGCTTTGCTATTGAAGTATCGAAAGCAATTGTAGAAGAAATTGGAGCAGAACGCACGGGATTTCTTATCTCTCCTAATGCACCATTTAGTAAAGTTAATGAAGGTAAGAGTGGTTCAGACTTATATTGTTACCTAGTTGAAGAGTTGAAGAAATTGAACTTGGCCTATGTTCACGTAATGAATGGTGGAGATGAAGAGTTACTTCACAACATTCGTACTTTATGGCCTAATACTTTACTGGTAAACACCCCTGGTCGTGCACTAGAAGACATTGCAACTGACATTGAGAATGGAATTGCAGACGTTGCACCTATTGGTGCTTGGGCATTAGCAAATCCCGACTTTATCGAACGTTTAAATCACAATGCACCTTTGAATGAACTAGACAGAGGTACATTTTTTGGTGAAGGCGGCCACGGTTATGTTGATTATCCGACACTAAAAAAGTAAACTAGAGAAAAAAGGTAAGGATATTTCATGAAACATAAAAAAGAAGATTTAGATAACAAACTATGTGGAGACAGTTTAAGCGTAGCTGATCAGAATCCACTTAGTTACGCAATTTTCGCTCTATCACGTTCCCATCGCGCCCTAGGTGGTCAGATGCTTCGCGAGATAGGACTGTTCCCAGGGCAAGAGATTATTCTTATGCAGTTGTGGAATCAAGATAACCAGTCACAGAAATGCCTTGGACGAGCCTTGCGTCTTGACCACTCAACTATTGCCAAATCTGTTCGAAGACTAGAAGATGCAGGTCTTATCGTTCGTAATCGTTCCAAAGAAGATGGTCGTGTCACTATTGTGTCGCTAACTCAGGCAGGACGTAACCTTGAAATAAAAGTTTTAGATATCTGGAATAAACTTGAGAAAATAACCGAAGAAGGTCTTACAGAACAGGAAAAAAAATTATTATTGACATTATCACAGAAAATTGCATCAAATATCGATACTAGTCTAGAACAACCATAACATTTCATGGGTAAACATGAATCTCAAGAAGCATAAGCTAAAGAATTTATGGATGAATTCTTTTATTTTGAACAGACGGCATCTTATGGTGAGTCTGTTTCTTTTTAGACATATACTAAAGAAATAAATACTGATTAGTAAACGAAGTAGTGGTTCCATAGATACTATGTAGCTACTTCAGTAAGTTTGCTTGTCTACTCCTAGAACTAAAAAAGAAAAATTGCTACATATTAAAATAGTAAATCTTCTTCTTTAATTAATGAAAATGATTGGGCTAGTTGGATTCGAACCAAGGAATGACGGAATCAAAGTCCCTAGTCTTACCACTTGGTTTTTTAGAGTACAAGTATCAGTATTTCCAAGTTTTAGAGGTTAATTGTAATTTTCTTGAAGTTTTTGGATCAGAACCTGTTTTATTAAAAAGGGGGGTATGCTATCATCTTTGCCAGTTTTTCAGGTTTATATACATTTATTTTTTAAAATGATAGTTTGAGTTTTGCAGTGGGTGATTAGTTATGTAGCAAAAATAAATTTTTTTATAATTTTCATATTTACGATGAATTTCGTATAATGAGATTATGAAAGGGTATACATAAATTCAAATGAATAAGAAGTGAAAGAATTGTTATCATTCTATTCATATAATTTCTTTATAGGCAATTAATCTATTAAAGGTGAAATGATTATGATGGCTAGTCTTATGAAGTCTTGGACAATATGGATGAAAATTGGAGTTATTTTATTCGGGGTATTCTTACTATCACGCTTGGGTCCTGATGAGATTGGGCTTACTGATTTGCTTATTTCATTAAGGGAAGATAAAAAAACTGGAAATGCGTTAATGCTTGCCGGTTTTTTGTTAGTGTCTTTAAATACAGTTTTAGCTTTATTTCATTATATTGGTGCACTGCTGTTGGGAGATGAAATCGGTGATCGTTTAAACCGTCCGTGGTTAAAAATTATCATTCCTCTTGTTATTATTCCTCTCATCTATATTGTGATAAATGTTTATTATTCTTTAACATACTCATTTAGCACCTATGCGTTGTTATTATTGTTAGCAATCTTATTATTGCAAACCTTTGGGAAGGATAGGCTAAAGCCAATTATCAAAACAATTATTTGTTCACAATTAATCTTTGGTATTGAATGGCTGAATGTGATTCCTTCTTTATCCAAATATGGATTTGGCCAAGGAACGATTTCAAAGGAAATAAAAGATATAGCAGTTCAAATGGGATTTGAGCAATCTTTAACATTGTACAGTTTAACATTGTGCTTAATTTTTGGTATTAATGCTGTTATTTTAGCTGTGTATTTTTTATTAGCTGAACAAAAGTGGAGGATAAAACAAGAGCTCCATTATGCGCAGTTAGAAGCAATGCAGTCAAGATCAGGACGAGAAGCACTGTATCTAGTCCATGATTTAAAAACACCTCTCACAGTAATTGAGGGGCTAAATTCTTTAATTAGTATAAGAGTAGACGATTCTAAAATTAAAGAATATTGTCACAAGATTTCATCATCGATTCATTCAGTTAGCGACATGATTTCTGAGATTTTATATGATGATAAAAAACAGTGGTGCCGTATAAAAGATTTAGTTGGATACGTCAAAGCAAGCAGACTGAGCGGGACAAATCTTAATCTGAAAGTAGACTTTCAAGCAGATCCTGAAATTAAAATTTTAATTAATAAAATCCGAATGACAAGGGCATTAGTGAATTTAATTGATAATGCTTACGATGCAGTGAATGGAATAGAAGATGGCAAGATTTTTCTTAAGATAAAAACCCATGAAAACGAACTTTGGTTGGGCGTATCAGACAATGGGAAAGGGATTACACCTAAAGAACAGGAGAAAATATGGAAAGCCGGGTTTAGTACAAAGTCGCATCCAGGGATGGGGTTAGCTTTTGTGCGACAAGTTGCTAAAGGACATGGTGCATCTTTAGAAATTGATAGCAAGCTTAGACAAGGGACAATGATTTGGATTAAACTAGCCGAGGAGAGTGTGGCAAGATGAAGATTTTAGTCATTGATGACGATACATCAATCCAATATATGCTAAGTGAAATTTGTGAATTTGTCGGCTGGAATGTAGATACTGCCAACAATGGAAAAGAAGGGTTAAAGGTGTTTGCTGAAAAGGGAGCAGATGTTGTATTAGTTGACTATCATATGCCGGAAATGGATGGAATAAAAACAGTAGGTGAGCTTCGTAACCGTAATGCTAATGTTCCAATTCTTGTATTAACAGTCGATGAACGTCAAGAAATTGCTGATCGCTTTCTTGAAGCAGGCGCAACAGATTTTGCATTAAAGCCTGTAAAGGCACCTGATATGATTTCAAGAATTCAGTTGCATGCTCGCCTTGCAGAATTAACTCGATCAGCTTCGCAGCAAACATCCCTTGAAGAAAGAGATGTTTTTGCAACAAAGGGAATTAGTAAGAGAACACTTGGTCATATTAGTGATTTTTTACAGTTCAACCGTGAACCTTTTTCTGTTGATACAATTTCTAAAGAAGTTGGTTTAGCTTATCCGACCGTCTATCGTTATATTATACATTTACTTAATGAAGGAAAAGTGAAAACGATTGTGAGCTATCAAAAAATGGGGAGACCAAAAAATTTATATGAATGGATTGTCGACTAAAAACTGCCTTCATGCTAGGCAGTTTTTTTCATGATAATGCTGGGATGTACAGTGGTGGATCTAAATCATGTAGTAAGCATTAGCAGACGTGCAAGACTTTTTTTCTTTTTTTTCTGTATTTTTATATTTTCAGATAATATAAAATCATTTTACAACAAATAAAACAATTTAAAATCTAGATGCTTTGATTGAATGCCATTTTTTTGCTGGTGATTTTATTGTTAAAGTTCACCACGACTAACGTAGCTTTGAATAGAATGATGAATTTATTAATTAACGTTCATTTAGATTTTGCTATCTTTCCTTTTTGGATAAGATTCACCGCAAAATGTAAACGCTTTCTAAAGTGTTCATAATGATTTGATGGCGGGCACAATCCTCATCGTATTGGGCGTAGATGGAACGAATCAATAATTTGTCTAATAAAATAAAAGCCATGCAATTATGCTGTAAATTCCAACGACTGTTGTATGGTTTAATATTTAATTATCTTTAGGGGGACTTTATTATGCAAGCAATTGTAAAAAATGATGTTCAGCAACCAAACCAGCCCAGGAAAAAACATCCTCCTGGACTATATATGCTGTTCGCGACTGAGGCATGGGAGCGTTTCAGCTATTACGGGTTGAGAGCAATTCTTGTTCTCTATTTAACAGCAACTGCTGTAAACGGAGGGCTTGGAGTCGACAAAGCTACGGCTATGAGCATTTACGGGTTCTTTACTGGTGCCGTTTATATTACGCCAATGATTGGTGGATACTTATCTGACCGTTTCTTAGGCAGAAGGTTGGCAATCAAGATTGGTGGTATTTTAATGGCGCTTGGTAATTTTTCATTATTCTTAAATCAGAGTATGATGGCGCTTTACATTGGTCTTGGTTTATTGATTATCGGTAATGGTTTCTTCAAGCCAAACATCTCGACCCTTGTTGGCGATCTTTATGAACACAACGATCCGCGTCGTGATGGGGCTTTTACTATCTTCTATATGGGTATTAACGTTGGGGCTTTCTTCGCACCATTAGTAGTTGGACTTATGAGCTATAAATATGGGTTCTTGACAGCAGCACTTGGTATGATTGTAGGGCAGTTAATTTTCAACCTATTAGGCAATCGCTATTTAGGTGATATCGGTAAAGAACCTACTGGTAAACCGGAAGTTACAGCTGGTCAGAAATCCTCTTCCCCGTTAACGAAAAGAGAACGAAAACGTACAACAGCTATCATTGTTTTGGCAGTCTTCGTTATTGCGTTTTGGGCTGCTTTCGAGCAGGCGGGAAGTTCATTGACATTATATGCCAATGACCAAATTGATCGGAATGTATTTGGTTTTGAGGTTCCAACTGCCTGGTTCCAATCATTGAACCCATTATTCATCGTGATTTTAGCACCAATTATGTCTGCTCTATGGTACAAGCTTGGTAGCTCAAAACGCGGTGACTTAAAAACTCCAACAAAGATGGCTCTTGGTTTAGTCACTGTTGGTTTAGGTTTCTTAGTACTACTTCCTGCTGTTATGTATACAGGAAACGATACAGCGTTGAAAGTAAACGTCCTGTTCATGATTGTAACGTACTTTCTTCATACATTAGCTGAATTAATGATTTCACCAGTTGGTTTATCAATGGTAAGTAAAATTGCTCCAATCAAGCTTGCCTCTCTTCTAATGGGGGCTTGGCTGGCAAGTTCCGCAGTAGCTAATATGGTAGCCGGCCAATTAGCTGCTTATACACAGTCTCTAGGTTATCTGGAAATTTTCAGTGTAATCGGTTTTGTAACAATCGGTTTAGGTATCGTATTACTGCTTCTTTCAAAGTCAGTAACAAAGCTAATGGAATAATTAGAATAGAAGGTTGTCCCTAAAGGCATATTATGTGCCTTTAGGGACAACCTTTTTTTATTTAGTGTAGAAAAATCAAAGAATCGGTCCGAACTAGTGTGAGAGGAGCTTTCACAACTACACAAATCCGAAAGGAACGATTCTCTTTTATACGAAGTAAAAATTCATGGATTGATAGAGTTATTTTTTGGGAGGAAATGGAATCGTATTTATAGAATAGTTTTATGTACTATGTAAAGGTTGTCTTTGTGGATTGTGGGATTGTGTTTTTAGAATAAATTAACCTTTTATGGAGGGGAATATGAGCGAGCAAATTTATTATTGGTCTCCTATTAAGCATTGGGAGAAGGTGCATAATGAAGTTTTGATAGGGGAAACGAGATATACAGGAGTTATGTCTGAGTGGTTTCCTGAGTTTTATTTTCTTACCCAAAAGGGGATGACGATCAGTCAGCTATTAGAGCGCTTTTCGTTAGGGAATGAAGAAGAGGTACAAAAAATAGTAGAACTTATGATAAAAGATCGGGTGTTAGTAAGTAACATATTACATCCAAGAGAAGTATTCTCCACACAAGAAAAAATTTTTCCGAATCCATATAGCGATCAGATTCGTTTCTCTAAAGATGATCTAGATAAGTATATCAGTGAACAATTAAATCGAATACATCCTGCTGCGCGGTCAACCGGAATACAACTTGAAACAAAAGATGAGCTCCCCGCCATGATCAGGGAGCGTAGATCTTGCCGCAAATTTGATATGAAAAATCCCGTACCTTTTTCAGAATTTGCGCAACTGTTTTCTACTCTCAAACAGAGGAAAGAAGAAAAAATCTACTACCATTACGCCAGTGCGGGTGGAGTTTATCCCATTGATATTTTTGTCTATATAAAACCGAAACGTGTAGAAGATATAAAGGCCGGTTTTTATTATTATAGCCCATCAGAGAATAGTCTTATGTTTGTAAACAACATTGACCGAGTAATCAAGAGTGATCATGAGATGATTAACCAGGAATTATTTACCCAGTCTGCCTTTTCGGTTTATCTAGTCTATAATTCGCGCGCTTCCATGCCTAAATATGGTTCAGATGGATATTTATTCGCCTGCATTGAATCAGGCATCATCACTGCTACGTTAAATATGGTGGCTGAGACATTAAACTTGGGAGTTTGTTCCGTTGGACATATGAAATTTGAGGATATTCATCGTTTTTTAAGTTTAGATAACCATCAGGTATTTCTCCATGGAATTGAAGTTGGGTTAAAAGTTAGCGAATAGATGGAAATTAATGTTAGGGAGATGAAAATAAAAATGCACGTCAAATATCTGAGTTCGATTCATGAGTATAAAGTGGCAGAATCGTTTTGGAAAGAGCAATTATCTTCCGATGTACCCGATTTATCGTTATTTAATAGTGGTTATCAAATGAATAAAGACAATCCATGCAACCATGTTCAAGTCATAATAGATGCAGAGCTTAGTCAAAGTTTACAAAAAGTAAGTAAGTCACAGGATCTATTTTTATTTAGCTGGTTACAGGCTGCTTTAAAGGTTTGCTTAGTACATTATACAGACCAAAAAAGGATCACAATCGGGGTTCCTGTAATCGGAAAGGATCACGAACAAAGAGAGAATCCGAATGATTTGCTTCCTATAGGAACTGAAATCCACTCTCATCACTCCTTTAAGCAAGTAGTGGAGCAGGTCCAACAAACGACTTTACTTGGTTATGAAAATCAGCGTTATCTACTCTCTGAATTATTAGCGAAACTCTATTCAACTCCATTTCAAATCATTTTGGGGATGGAAGGATTACATAATAATAGTTCAATAGAAAAATGCTCAGAGAATGAATTAACCATCTGGATACAAAGAAAATGGAATGAAAAACCTAATGAGCTTGAATTTCAAATTTCTTGCAAGTCTCATTCTCTTTTTCCTTTGCAACAGTTTGCCAAATCTTATCTTTATGTTTTAAAGCAAGTGTCGAGAAATCCTGATCTAGCTGTGAAAGATATCTGTATCATTTCGGAAGAAGAAAAAGAGTTGCTAGAAGGATTTAATCAAGTTCGGATGGACGTAGACTTGTCTCAAACATTACATGATTTGTTTGAGGAGCAAGTGTTGAAAAACTCAGATCAAATTGCCGTTATTTGTAATGATCAATCTTTGACATATAGAGAATTAAATAAGAAAGCAAATCAATTGGCTTCCGTTCTTCAAAGTAAGGGTGTATCCAAAGAAAGTATTATTGGGGTTATGGTAGATCGGTCATTGGAAATGATCATTGGCATGATGGGGATTTTAAAAGCCGGAGGGGCTTATCTACCAATCGATCCTCACTATCCCAGTGAACGAATTGAATATATGTTACAAGATAGTCAAGCAAAATGGTTATTGAGCAAGCAAACAGAGAAAGAATTGCCGCAATTTGACGGTGAGGTGTTGTATCTTGATGAAGAACATCTCTTCCAAGGTGCAGAAAGCAACCTAGATCAAGAAAGTGAACCTAATGATTTGGCTTATGTTATTTACACATCAGGATCAACAGGAAATCCAAAAGGCGTAATGGTAGAACACAGATCCCTTGTCCATTTCTTAAGCATTATGAGGGAAAAGCTAAAAGATAATCAGTCATTCTTGTTTCTTGCTAGTGTTTCTTTTGATATATCTCTCTTAGAAATATGTATCCCTTTAACTCAAGGCTCGAAGGTGGTTATTGCTACAGAGGGACAGTTTGCAACAAAAGAATTGGCTCATTTAGTCAAAGAACATAAGGTAGATTTATGGGAATCGACCCCATCGCGAATGGAATTGATTTTGAGTGATCCAGAAGGGGCAGAGTTTCTAAGAGATTTAAAGTCCATTTTGTTAGCAGGAGAAGCATTTTCGATTGATTTGATTGAAAGAATTCGAAATATCAGCGAAGCGCAAATTTTAAATATCTATGGTCCGACGGAAACAACCATTTGTGCAGCAGTAAAAGATTTGAGTACTGCCAAAGAAGTGACGATCGGGAAACCTAATCCCAATTATCGATCTTATGTATTGAATAAATATAGTCAAATGAAACCTTTGGGAATGCCAGGAGAACTCTGTATTGCCGGAGTGGCAGTAGCTCGGGGTTATCTTGGTAAATCTAAATTGACAGATGAAAAATTTGTCCCGGACCCTTTTGTGGAAGGAGAAATGATGTATCGTACTGGTGATCTCGTCCGATGGTTACCTAATGGAGAACTTGACTATCTCGGTCGAATGGATCATCAGGTAAAAATACGGGGATATCGGATTGAATTAGGGGAAATCGAGGCTCAGCTAAAGAGACATCCAGAGATAAGCCGAGCTATTGTTGTTGATCAGGTAGAGGGAAACAGAAAATTGTTAGCTGCTTACTATGGATCGGATAAGAAAATCCCTTTTGAAGAGCTCAGAAAATATCTAAGCGATAAATTGCCTGAGTTTATGATTCCCGAAAAAATAATTCAGGTAAATGAGATTCCACTGAATCCAAATGGGAAAGTGGATCGAAAAAGATTGTTGGATTTAACTCAAACAGATCAAATATCCATCCCATATGTCGCCCCACGAAATCAAATCGAACAGAAATTGGTGCAAGCATGGGAAAAAGTGATGGAGATCGAGCGGATTGGTATTCATGATAATTTTTTTGCCTTAGGAGGAGAGTCGATTAAGGCACTACAGATTATCAACTTATTAGGAAAAGACCATTTGAAAGTAAGTACAAGGGATTTTTTTAAACATCCCACGATTGCTCAACTTAGTCCTTGTGTAGAAGTGGAACTGAAAGAAGAAAGCCTAGATAAAATACCAACCCGTGTTAAAGATTTGTCCAAGCCATTTTCCTTAACAGAAGTTCAGACAGCTTACATGTTAGGTCGTAATCCGCAGTTTGAATTAAGCGGCATTTCACCTCAAACGTATTTTGAATATGAAACAAAATTGGATATCAATCGACTTTCGCAAAGTTTCCAAAAGGTAATTCAGCGCCATCCTATGTTACGGGCTATGATCTTGCCAGAGGGAAAACAGCAAATCTTACAAGACGTTCCTGATTATCAGATTGAAATAGAAAATCTCATTGGTTTAGATGATGAGAAACAAAATGTTCGATTGCAAGAAGAGCGTTCCCGAATGACCAACCATGTATTTCCTTTGGGGCAATGGCCTTTGTTTGAATTGAAAGCCTTTCTTTTAAAAGAAGACACATATTTGTTATGTTTTCGATATGATGCTTTATTGATGGACGGGGCAAGCATGAACATCGTTGGACATGATTTGTTATATTATTATCACAAACCAGATCAAAGATTGGAATCTCTATCTTTTGATTTTCAAGATTACATGTTCATCTATGATGAAATGGAACAAAGCAAAGAATATAAAAAAGCAAAAGATTATTGGACAAGCAAGCTGCCTGACTTTCCATTTGCTCCTTCTCTGCTGTTAGCAAAGGATCCAGCAGAGATTGCTACTCCTAACTTTCAATCACTTACTAAGATCTTGGACAAAGACAAATGGACGAAGTTACGGAAGCTGGCACAAGAGAAAGAAGTAACTCCTTCCGCCCTTCTTTGTACGATATATGGAGAAGTGTTGGCATATTGGAGTAATCAACGTCGACTGGCAATTAATCTGACTGTATTTAACCGTTATCCTGTTCATGAAGAGGTAGAGCAGATTGTGGGAGATTTCACGTCACTCATATTGTTGGACGTCGATGTGAATCCAGAGCAATCTTTCTTTACCAGAGTGGAGCAAATTCAATCGACTTTGTTAGATGGACTTGAATATCGTCATTATGATGGAGTTAGCTTTATTCGAGATTTTACTCGATATCACCAAATGAGACCAAAAGCAGTCATGCCAATTGTTTTCACCTCGATGCTAGCAGGCGCAGGTGCTTTTGCTTGGGAGCAGCTTGGCTCTCTCCGCCATATTCACGCTCGGACTCCACAAGTGTATTTGGATAATGTGGTAATTGAAAAAAATGGAGAGTTATTGATTAGCTGGAACTATGTAGAAGAATTATTTGATGTTGATGTGATAGAAGCAATGTTTTCCCAATTTGTCGATCTGTTGGAACAATTGGTGAAACAAAGAGATGTAACCTCTTTGCAAGTGAGAAAATCGGATCAGACTTTAATTGAGCAGTACAATCAGACAACAGAAAAGATACCTTCCACTACCCTGTATCAATTGTTTACAGACCAAGTACAACGTACACCAGATCAAGTGGCAGTGGTCTTTGAACAAGAGTGGTTGACTTACTTGGACCTTCATCAACGCTCTAATCAAGTTTCTCACTATTTGCAAGAACAAGGGATTGGTCTAGGTGACAGAGTTGGTCTCTTGGCACAGAGACGGGTTGATACGATTGTTAATATGATAGGGATATTAAAAGCAGGTGCTGCTTATGTACCCATCGATCCCGATCATCCACCAGATCGACAAACATATATCTTAGAAAATAGCTCATGCAAACTTTTGTTGGAACCTGGTCTTTATGAAGAGAAACATTTATCATCATATGCAACCGAAGATTTGCCTACCATTGCTGGTCCGGAAGATCCCGCCTATATTATCTATACTTCAGGAAGTACCGGAAAACCAAAAGGAGTGATCATTACTCACCAAGCGGTTGCAAATACCATTCAAGATATCAATCAAAAATATCAGGTGAATGAAGACGATCGCATTATTGGTATCTCCTCCATGTGTTTCGACCTGTCTGTATACGATATTTTTGGAACGTTAAGTACAGGTGCAATGTTGGTAATGATTCGTGATCCGAGAGACATGAAAGAACTGGTCCGTACGGTCGAACGCAGAGGAATTACGATTTGGAATACAGTACCTGCAATCATGGATTTGGCATTGGATCAGGTAGGTTCTCATTTCGAAAATTCTTCCTTGCGTTTGGTCTTACTTAGTGGGGATTGGATTCCACTCCCTTTACCGGAAAAAATAAAGCGACATTTCCCGATCGCGGAAGTAATTTCACTGGGAGGGGCAACAGAAGCATCAATTTGGTCGATTTATTATCCAGTCAAACAGGTGGAAACACACTGGAACAGCATTCCATATGGGATGCCTTTGGCAAACCAAACGTATTATGTGTTGAACTACGATAAGAAAATGTGCCCAGTTGGTGTGATCGGTGATTTATATATCGGGGGAGTGGGTCTTGCCCAAGGATATTTGAATGATGAACAGAAAACGAACGAAGCGTTTGTGTCACATCCAGACCTTGGTCTTATTTATAAGACAGGGGATTGTGGCAGGATGCATCCTGAGGGGTATATTGAATTTTTAGGGCGTCAAGATTACCAAGTCAAAATTCAAGGGTATCGAGTGGAGTTAAAAGAAATCGCCCATTGCCTTCTCACTTACAAACAAGTAGACCAAACGGTAGTGATTGACCAGACAGATGAGAATGGGATAAAGTTTTTAGTCGCATATGTGGTAACTGAGCAAGATATCAGTACAACAGAACTACGAAAACATTTGCGAGACCACTTGCCAGAGTACATGATCCCTTCTTATTTTGTTTATTTGGAGCGACTACCCTTGACCCCTAATGGAAAATTAGATCGAAAGGCACTTCCTGCTCCAGAGAAACAAAAAAATGAGGTATATATTGCTCCAAAAACTGAAATGGAAAAAATATTGACCAGTGTATGGCAAGAAGTGCTCAAAGTAGACCAAATCGGAGTAAATGATCATTTCTTTGCCTTGGGTGGCGATTCGATTAAGGCCATTCAAGTTTCTGTACGACTTTATGTACAAGGGTTTCAGTTAGACCCAAAAAGTCTATTTGACTTCCCTGTATTAGGTGATATGGTTCATTCTGTTAAGAGACCAGACCACCCTTTACACTCGCAAACATATGATATAAACAAAAAGGAAGAAAATAAAGTTACATCACTAAATATTAGAGATAAACAGCTTAATCAACATACGCTTAACAAAATACAAGAAAAAATGCCGGATATAAAAATAGAACGAATCTATCCATTGGCACCCTTCCAACAAGTTATTTATGAACATGCTGTAGCTGAACCCGATACCAATGCTTATTTTGAACAAACGATTTGGACACTTGAGGGAAAACTGGATGTAGATCTCTTTATTCAGTGTTTTCAACAATTAGTTGATCGTCATGATTCTCTAAGAACGATCATTGTGCAAGATGAACAAGAACAACCTTGGCAAGCTGTGTTACATGATGTTCAAATGAGTTCAGAGGTACAAAGCTTGATTGAGATGACGAGACAAGAGCAGCAGGAATGCTTGGACCAGTGGATGAGTGAAAATTTAGGTCGAGGATTCAATAATGATGAACTCATGACCCGTCTCTGTGTATTTCAACTAGGGAATGACGAGTATAAGGTAGTTTGGAGTGCCCATCATCTATTGTGTGATGGTTGGAGTGTCAGTATTTTGTTAGACGAATTATTCCAACTCTATGAAGCAAAAAATGGGGGAACTACAGTGGAATTACCTCCAGCAAAACCTTTTCAAACATTCATTGACTGGACTTTAGCTCAAGACCATGGGAAAGCACGCTATTTTTGGCGCGATTATTTAGCAGGGTACAATCGGAAAATCAGCATCCCCAAAAAGAAAGTACCAACTCAAAATAAAGGGTTAAGCTTCACATTTATGGATTTAACGTTAGACGAGGATCTGACCAATGAGTTACGGACATTTGTGACTAAACACCATGTAACCATGAATTCGGCTTTACTAGCTGTATGGGGTATATTGCTTGGCAAATACAATGGAACAAAAGAAGTATTATTACCCAACCTGGTGTCAATCAGACCCCCAAAAGTGGAAGGGATTGAAAATATGTTTGGTCTGTTCACAAATGTTTTGCCTATCCGAGTAGCCTGGGTAGAAACGCAATCTTTTGTAGATCTCCTGCAAAAAGTTCAACAAGAAACATTGAAATGTAATGAATATGCTTACTATTCACTTGTTGAGATCCAAAAACAAAGTGAGTTGAACGATCAGTTGACCGACCATCTTTGGGTGTTTGAAAATTATCCCACCAACCCATCTATTTTCTCTTCAAATGAGAACAGAAATTTTGCCATCACAGATTACCAAGTTGTTGATGAGCCTCATGTGAAGTACGGGATTATATGTTTCCCTGAAGAGAAACTTACGATGAAGTTTGGATATGATCAAAATATCTATGAAGCGGAGCAAGTACAGGAAATATTGAATCACCTCCATACTTTAATCAAAACGATCGTTTATAATCCAACACAGACAATCGGTGATTACCAATTATAAAAAACGAAAGGGCGAGCAACAACTCGCCCTTTAAAATTGAATAGGAGTGAAACAAGTGTCGGAAAACCTGCAGTTATCAACCGAAGAGATGCGTGAGTTAGGGTATCAAGCGGTCGATTTGATCATTGATCATATGAATCATTTGAAAAGCAAACCAGTATCTGAAACGATTGATAGTGATATTCTCAGAAACAAGCTGACAGAATCGATCCCAGAAAACGGATCCGATCCGAAAGAGCTCCTTCATTTTCTTAATGAGAGCGTGTTTAATCAGATTACCCATGTGGATCATCCTCATTTTTTGGCTTTTGTTCCGGGTCCCAATAACTATGTTGGAGTAGTAGCAGATTTTTTAGCAAGTGGATTTAATGTATTTCCGACAGCTTGGATAGCCGGGGCAGGTGCTGAGCAAATCGAATTAACGACAATCAATTGGTTAAAATCTATGTTAGGATTCCCTGATTCGGCTGAAGGTCTATTTGTAAGCGGAGGTTCCATGGCTAATTTGACCGCGCTTACTGTAGCTAGACAGGTCAAGCTTAATAATGACATAGAAAATGCGGTTGTTTATTTTTCCGACCAGACTCATTTTTCCGTGGATCGGGCATTAAAAGTAATGGGTTTCAAACACCATCAAATTTGCCGGATCGAAACGGATGAACATTTACGAATTTCAGTCAGTTCTTTGAAAAAGCAAATAAAAGAAGATCGAACAAAAGGAAAAAAACCATTCTGTATCATTGCTAATGCTGGAACAACTAATTGCGGAGCCGTTGATTCCCTCAATGAGTTGGCCGATCTTTGTAATAACGAAGATCTATGGCTACATGCGGATGGAGCCTATGGTGCCTCGGCAATTCTCAGTGAAAAAGGAAGTGCTTTGCTTCAAGGAATTCATCGTGTCGATTCCTTGACGTTGGACCCTCATAAATGGCTTTTTCAGCCTTATGATGTAGGCTGTGTACTCATTAGGAACAGTCAATACTTAAGCAAAACATTTCGTATGATCCCAGAATATCTCAAAGATTCGGAAACCAATATAGAAGAAGAAATCAATTTTGGAGAATGTGGAATTGAACTTTCGCGCAGATTTAGGGCGTTAAAGGTGTGGCTGTCTTTTAAAGTGTTTGGAGTCGCAGCTTTTCGCAAGTCAATTGATCATGGCATCATGTTGGCTGAACAAGTTGAAGCGTTCTTAGGGAAAGCGAAGGATTGGGAGGTTGTAACACCTGCCCAGTTAGGAATTGTTACTTTTCGTTATATCCCTTGTAAATTAACATCAACAGATACAATAAATGAAATAAACAAAAAACTAGTGGAAGAAATTACCCATAGAGGATTTGCCATGTTAAGCACGACCGAATTGAAAGAGAAAGTGGTTATTAGACTTTGTTCCATCAACCCAAGGACGACAACAGAAGAAATGCTCCAAATCATGATGAAAATCAAAGCATTGGCGGAGGAAGTAAGTACATCGTACAAACATTTTACCTCCGTTCCGAAACTTTGATATACTGGGAAATAAGTGGTTTTCAACGATAAAACATAAGATTGAGGAGTCACGCATTATTTAGGGAAATTGTTTGTTTATCCTTGATTTGTTTTTTCATATGAATGCACAAGGGTTCGTTAGGGAAAACGCCCCACGAACCCTTTGTTTTTTAAATATTAATCTTGGTGCCTAACATAGCTTTTAGAAATTCACCTAAATGTTGATGATGAGTTGGCAAATCCATAAACTGATTTTCCAAATGTTCCTCTAAGTCCAATTTCTCGATGGCATTTTCTCCTTTTCGTACTCTGATGACGGGGTGAATATGGACACTCTCCTCCGGTTGTCCAGGCACTCGAGGAATGTTTAAAGGATCAGCAAACTTATGGATATCTCCATATTCTAAAGAAGCCGCAAGTAACACTTCGTCCTCTTGCAAAGGTGTATTTTCAAACTCAATAATCGTTTGGTAACCAAGGATATTCCACATGTCGGCTTCATATTTCATCACATATACAATAAACCCTGGTTGTAAATAAGGATCAGAAGCCTCTGTAAGTTCTCCTAGGATATGTCCAACAACTTCTTCGTTTGAAATCGTGAGATTTTTTATTGGAAATTCTAGCCGATCTGCTATCTTATGAGCGAGAACCTTACTGTTATATCGGAAGCCGTGAATAAAACCACTGGATGTTTTTCGATAATCTAAACCATGGGTTTGAGTGCCAGCGAAAAACAGATTTGAAACCTCTGTTGATTCGAAAATACCTGATATAGAAGGATATTTCTTATTAATAATCTTAAGGTTAAGATCTTTCACTAGATGGTCTATATTTGAACGGAAACCTGTTGCGGCAATGATTTCGTTAAAGAATAATACCTCTTTCTCATCCTCGGCATGCTTATAGTGAACTGTGACATTAAAGCCTTCATCCACTTTCTCAATATTTAGGATCTCACAATCTAATAATGCCGCCTGATGTTTTAATTGATAGTTATCCACTAGCAATGAATTAACTGCTCTAACATCTCCAACATAGTGAGTTTTATATGCCATTCGGGTAGAATGACGACTTGCAACCATGATTAAGTTGGCTTCATTTAATATCTCTTGTACGCATTCCATTCCACTGTTCCCTTTGCCGATGATCAGTACCCGTTTATCACGGTAGTGCTCTTTCTTTTTCATCTCATGATATGGAGTAGTAAGTTCTAAACCTGGAATAGGTGGAGGATTTGGGGTCATCCCTGTTGCGATTACAAGAAACTTACAATACAATTTTCCTTTGTCAGTCTCTACTTCAAAGTAACCCTGTTCCGTTTTGCGAGTCGCTTTCCACATTGTGTTATATATAACTGGCAATTCATATTCTGCTACCAAATCGTTTAACATTTCTACTAATGCTTCGCGTCGAGGAAAGAACTCACGACTGTAATTCCTCATCAAGATTTTCTTTTCTTTCGTTAATAAACTATTCCAATCAAATCTCTCTGAGAAACGACTCTTTGGCGGTTTTCCAGTATAAAGCTTATTATTACTGATTAATTGGCCATGAACGGGATATTTAGTGTAAAATGCACCTGCCTGTTTTCCAGACTCAATCATCAATAAATCTAGTTTCTGATTATATTCATCTGAGAGCTCCTTCAAAGACACGGCTACTTGAAGACCACCCGGACCTGCACCAACAATAATAACATCATGTAACTTTTCCATGTAAATCCCTCCATTATAACTGCAATCCTAAGATTATTTTGAAAACGGTTTTAAATCTAGAGCATTTTGATTTTTTTTCGGGTTTTCTGGATAAAGAATATTAAAGATCGGCATTGCCACGATGGTTGTAACCAGTGTCATTAATACTAAAATAGCGAAAACTTGAGGTGTAATGATTTTGTATGTCATTCCGATGTTAACAAGGATGAGCACCATTAAACCTCGTGCATTCATTAGAATCCCAATCGAGGACGCTTCTCGCCAAGAATATCCAATACTTTTCATGGCCAGTGCACATCCTCCATATTTGCCAGCAATCGATGCAACAAGTACTACCATTGCAGGAATCAGAAGTGACATATCACTAAAGATCGCTGTGAAGTTTGTATTTAATCCAGAATAAGCAAAGAAAATGGGTAATAACAAAGTAATTACAAAAGGCTGGAATTTGGACTGCAATTCTTGTAAAAAAACCTTATTCCTTGGCATCGACAAACCTACGATAAAACCGCCAAATACAGAATAAACACCAACATAATCAGTAAACCAAATTGCAACGAGAAGGAGCAAAAGGACGAGGGAGAAATGGTTCATCGAAAGCGATCCCTCTTTTTCCACTTTTTCTCCTAGACGCGTTAACCACTTCTTCCCAACAAAAAGCATAAAACAAGCGAATAATGCACCGAAAGTAATAGCAGTTACTCCTGCTAATACGCCTTGTGCTTGGGCTAATGCAGTAATTAATGCAACTAGACACCATGCCAATGCATCATCAATCGAGGCAGCAATCAAAGCTAATGTACCAAAGTGAGATGTGGTTAAATTTCGCTCTTGTAAAATTCGCGCTAACATTGGGAAAGCCGTAAGTGACAGAGCAGATCCTACAAATAATGCGAATAGGTATATATTCACATCAGGAAGGGATAGCTTTGAATAATAAATGACCCCAATCATGACTCCTAATAGAAGCGGAACGATTATTCCAGATGTAGAGAGAATCGTGCATTTTTTAATTAGGTTTCCTGTCAGTTTCTTCTCATCCACTTCTGCTCCCACAAGGAACATATACATGCCTAAACCTATATTGCTGAGAATATATAAAATACTTTTTATATCTGTAGTGAATAGATAAGACATAAATTGAGGGGCAAATATCCCTAAAAATGAAGGTCCGATCAAAATTCCGGCTATCATTTCACCAACCACTTTGGGTTGCCCAATATAACGAGCTAAATTACCGCAGATATAAGAAGCTACCAATACTAAAATCAAAGCAGGGATAAAACTTAAAAACAACTCCATATTACTACCCAAGTATGATTAACTCCTTCTATAGATTAATTTTTTCTTATTCATTCTCATGCTTTAGCCAGTTTTTGACTTATTTAGATAAGAATTTATCCACTGGGATCAGGCCGGCGTCTGAACTGCATTTCTTTCGTTTCTGGAAAATATACCACTAGTACAAATGTAACGTTATCAATATCACGAAATATCCTCCCTTTCTCTTATGTAAATAAATGTATAATATATAATTATATAACATTTAAAAAACTCCTTCTGCCATTTAATAATTTGTTAACGAAAACAATGATTTTATCTACTTTGAGTCGAGGTTAAAAGGTGTTGTGAACTCCCGCAATTTGACCAAAAAAGGAGATTTAAGAATTCCTTCATTTGAACCTTTACACGTCAGAAATAAGAGGATGCTATTTTTGTAAAGTTACTTATGCTTATATAAAGATTGACTGTTAACTCGTAAAAGGTGAAAAATTATTTTTATTTTTGCTCTTAAATAGTGCATTCATTGATTTTTAAAAATTTTATTATAATTTAGTAACAGTAAAAAATAAGGAGTTTATATAGAAATATGATAGAAGTGTATGCCTTACAGGTACCAGATAATATCCAACCTCAAATATATTCAAGGTTATTGAGCTCCGTTTCCTTGACTAAACAAGAGCGAATCAAGCGATTTAAAAGAAAAGAAGATATTTATCGTACACTTATAGCAGATATACTAATCAGATCTATTATTTCAGCTAAGTGTGGAATGCCCAACGAGGATATTACTTTCACATACAATTCATACGGTAAACCTTTCTTATTAAGGGATAATAATTTTTCATTCAATGTTTCACATTCAGGGAGATGGGTGGTAGCTATTATAGGAGAACAAGAGTTAATAGGAATAGATGTTGAGGAGATAAGACCAATAGACATAGATATTGCCAGGCGTTTTTTTGCTCCAGAAGAGTACATAGCGCTGAAAGAAAAAGAGGAACGAGAGTACCTATCTTACTTCTATGATTTATGGACCTTAAAAGAAAGTTATATAAAAGCCATTGGTCGGGGGATGTCTATACCGTTAGACTCGTTCGTAATAAAGAGAAAGAGTTTCTCCCGCGAATTTTCCATCTCGCAAAAAGATTCGCTTTATTCCTTCTTCTTTCGGCAGTATGCAATAGATACTAAATACAAGATTTCTGCTTGTGCAACAAGCAATAATTTTCCTGAATCGATTACCATATACGACTTTTATGAGTTATATAATAGATTCTTTTCAAACAAAAAAGGCTGTTAATTTTGAAAAAAAGTTGATTTGTATTCCGCAAGCAGGTGGGGTTTCTGCTAATATTATTTCTATATTTTTTTCGAATTTCATGTATAGAATATAAAAAATAGAGCACCCCTGACTCATTTTATTGGACTCTTGGTTTTCCAAAATGTTTGATTATCATTCTGCAGGGTATCTGGAAAATAAGTACATCCTTAATTAACGATGAAGATAGGATGTACATGAACTTGAATGACTTTCCTAAACAAAGCCATAATAATCTCATGCTAAGAAAGAAGGAGGATGAATCAATGGCACTTGTACCATATGATCCATTTAGACATCTATCTAATATGAGAAAAGATTTTGAACGATTCTTTTCTGATTTCCCTTCCACTTTGGGGGCAGAAACAAATTTTGGAGACATTCGGGTAGATGTCCATGAAACAGAGAATGAGGTCGTGGCTACTTGTGATATTCCAGGGCTTCAAAGTAAAGAAGATGTGGATATTACAGTTGAAAACAATACGCTAAGTATTAGTGGATCTACCACTCGAACAAATGAGGTAAAAGAGGAACATATGCATCGAAAAGAACGGTTTGTAGGTCGTTTTCAGCGCTCGGTATATCTTCCAAGCTCTGTCTCTAACGAAGGGACAAAAGCGTCTTACAAAAATGGTGTTCTAGAAGTGAGAATGCCTAAATTAGCAAAAGATAATACGAAAAAAATTGATGTAGAATTTCATTAAGGAGCCCCCCCTTGGCTCCTTTTTTGGTTATCTAGATTAAATGTATAGATAACACAATGCCTAGTAAGCTTTCGTATCTACTCATAAAAATGAAAAAGAAATGTACTGCAGTAGGTTATGATTAGACGGTCATGGAGCATATGCTCTTTTTCGGTTATTTTACCGATAGCATTGTTCTGGTAAAGTGACTGCTCTGAACCCAATGTAATCACTTTGGTCCTAAATCACCTGCTTGTATAATTAGTTGCATGAAACTTCTTCCTAAAAGAAGATGTATTTTTTGAATATTCTGTTGACGATTATAACATATCCACTTTACAATTTAATTGTGATGATTTTATCACAATTACACTACTTAGAATACACTTCACTTATTTAAAAACGATTACAAGTAGGGGTGTTAAAATGAAAAACCGAGTAAATCCAGATTTATTACCGGGATTAGAAATGTTTCAAGACCTTGATTTACGTCCAGAGAACTTGCAAGCAATCAGAGAAGGAATATCGCAAATGAGACCACCTACCATTGTTGATGAATCCCTTTCATTAACAGATAAAGTCATTGTAGGACCTGATGCTAATCCATTACCATTAAGAATTTATCGTCCAAAATCAAATAATGAATCCTTACCTGTCCTGTTATGGATACATGGTGGCGGTTATATCTTAGGGTCTATAGATGATAATGATGATCTTTGTATGAGATTTGTAAAAGAAGTCAACTGTGTGGTCGTTTCTGTAGACTACCGTTTAGCTCCTGAACACCCTTATCCAGCACCAATTGAGGATTGTTATGCAGCATTAAAATGGATTGCTGATAATGCAGAGCCATTAAACATTGATTCCAATCGAATTGGTGTTGCAGGAGCGAGTGCCGGCGGTGGACTAACAGCAGCATTGACCTTATTAGCCCGCGATCGACAATATCCTTCTATTTGTTTCCAAATGCCACTCTATCCAATGATTGATGACCGAAATAATACACCTTCTACGAATGAAATTAAAGAAGGATTTGTTTGGAATCAAAAGGCAAATGAAGCTGGCTGGAAAATGTATTTAGGAGAAATATATGGAACGGATAATATTCCTGGATATGCAGCCCCTGCTCGGGCAGAAGATTATAGTAATTTGCCATACACCTACACATTTGTTGGTCAATTAGATCCATTCCGCAGTGAAACATTAACCTATGTAACCAAACTTGCGCAAGCTGGTGTTGATGTCGAATTTCATTTATATCCTGGTGCCTATCACTGGTTCGAAGGATTAAATCCAAATGCCGAGGTATCTATTTACGCTGTGAATGAAATTATACAAGCAGTAAAGACTAGTTTCGAAAGAGTAGCTAAGGTAGAGGCTTAACCTCTTTACAAAAGAAACACTCACAAATAGTAAACATTTGTGAGTGTTTTTACCTTTCAAACATGTATCAGTTTGTTTCTAAGATACTTCCAAAATTACTGATGCTATCGTCTTTATTTCCTAACTAATATAATAATTCGTATCTATATAATTAAATTGTGCTTTACAGCTCAATATTAATGCAAAAATTATCCACCGTTATGCATTGTTTTATTGTGCTAACCCGCCCCGTTGCTCAAGTATTTTACTTCATAATCTTATTTACTAAAATTAATATCCTATCCTTATTCCATTAAATGAACCTTTAATGGAACAACTCTACATATTTATTCTATAAATACCGTGTATTTTTAGTATTGTTATCAGTCCTACAAGGAAACAAAAATAGATGAATGACTGGGCTAGCTGGATTCGAACCAACGAATGACGGAGTCAAAGTCCGTTGCCTTACCACTTGGCTATAGCCCAATAAAAAAGGTTGCGGGGACAGGATTTGAACCTGCGACCTTCGGGTTATGGGCCCGACGAGCTACCAGACTGCTCCACCCCGCGATGATGATATAAATAAATGGCGCGCCCGAGAGGAGTCGAACCCCTAACCTTTTGATCCGTAGTCAAACGCTCTATCCAATTGAGCTACGGGCGCTTATTAAAATGGTGCCGAGGGCCGGACTTGAACCGGCACGGTAGTCACCTACCGCAGGATTTTAAGTCCTGTGTGTCTGCCAATTCCACCACCTTTTTTTAAAATAATGGAAAAAGAATAGCGAAGCTATTCCCCTTAGTACCAGTTTCTTATAAAAATGAAAATATAAAGTTAGAAATGGACATAAAAAAATTTTTTATATTTTATTTCCCCCCTATAAACCCTTGATATTACTCAATTTATAGAGGGAGCTTTGTATATAGTATACATCTTCATTTATTGAATTAGATGAATTAAACTAATAAATAAATGGGGGTAAAAATATGAATAAAAAAATCTTAGGTTCTTTCGAAGTGAAAGGAAATCAACTTATTGTTTCAGATCCGTGTTATCCAGTAGAAGATGCGTTTGACGAAAGTGACATATTATCTTGGATATTGGAGCCAGCTAAAAGTGGAGAATGGGAATCTACTGTTTTCTTCACTGAAGATTTTACGATAACTAAATTAATGGCCTGTCACCGTGATGTTGAACTGGATTCAAAATGGATAGAAACAGGTAAAAATATCGGCGTTGATTCTGCTATGGCGGGTATTTTTGATGCATCCGTTTTCGGAAGAGATGAAGCTATTTCATATGAAGTAAAAAATATTTATGAGATAGAAATGGACGAAGAAGGCATGAAATATTATGTCGCGTGCTCAGACATCATCGCTTCTTCTGATGACGAAGCTGGCATCGTAGCAGGTGGTACAGTTTCAATGTCTGGTATAGGTGATGGATACTATCCTGTTTTTGTTCAATACAATGATCAAAATGAAATTGTAGCTGTGTTGTTGGAATTTTACGTAGAAGATGAAGAAGAATGAAGCAATAAGAGACTTTCAATAAAGGAAGTCTCTTACTGCTACCTAGAATCGTGATTATGTTAACAAAGAGTGAATGTGATATACACGACTTTTTTAAGAACAATTATGGTAAACTGGGATAAAAAGGTACTTGATTAAGGAGATGTCTTTTTGATTGCAGTAAGTTCATGTTTAGCCGGTATAGAATGTAGATACAATGGCACGCATAGTTTAGTGGGAAAAATCAAGAAATTAGTTGAGCAAAACAAAGCATTATTAATATGTCCTGAACTTTTAGGAGGCTTTTCAACCCCACGTGAATCAGCAGAAATCATAGGGGGTACTGGGGAGGATGTATTAGATGGAAAAGCTAAAGTAATAGAGAAGTCAGGAAACGATGTAACAGAATTGTATATAAGAGGAGCCTATAAAGCATTAAACATTATCCAAGAGGTTAATGTTAAGTATGTTGTATTAAAGGAAAATAGTCCTTCCTGTGGTAGTACCATGATTTATAGTGGGGAATTTTCTAATACAAAAATAGCTGGTGAAGGGGTTACAGCTGCCTTATTTAAAAGGGCTGGAATAAAAGTGATTTCTGAAAAACAGTTTTTAAATACTAGCTTATCCTAATTTCCGAGAATTCCTTTTATATAAACTAAATTTGTATATGATATATAACATGTCAAATGGATTGAAAAATAGAAAAAAATTAAAATATCAAAGGGGTATTGAAATGGTAGAGAAAGTAGATTTAGAAAAGATTAATCTTGGGGAGATTACAAAGGATATTAAAGATCAACATGTGAATTTTTCTGTGTCTGATGTCAATGATCACTGTCTTCGTATTGCCGTTTTTTCAGGTGAATACGAATGGCATTACCATTCTAATTCAGATGAACTATTTATGGTTTTAGAAGGTGAGTTGTTAATTGATTTCGAAGATAAGGATACCATTGTTTTAAAACCAAATGATACAGTCCTTATTCCAGCCGGAACTGTCCACAGGACTAGAGCTAAACAGAGAACGGTAAATCTCTGTTTTGAAGATAAAAACGCCGATACTATTATCATTGATCAGTAAAAAATAGCATGAAGATTGCGAAAAGCATTTAACTTGTTTCTTAAATAACTTTTACCTATATAAAGATAGATGCCGATAACGTGTTTTATGGAAACTAAAAAAGAAAGCCCATGGATCTTGAACTGCCTCTGACATACCAAGATTTCATATTACACGAATCTTTAGTTTGGTTGGGTAGAAAGGCATTCATGAGAGTGCCTTCCTCCCGTAACTAGTAAAGAGTATTGCATGTAATGGGAGATACCAAACTTAAAAGCCCATATTCTCTTAATTACAAGCAATGAGATCTCGCAATAGAGTTCATTAAATTAAATTTTGGGCAATGTATGGCCAAGTTCTTTACCAATTAGATTGGCCGAAACTGGTTTCTCTCCTATTTCCCTAGCCCATACCGATAATTGTCCAATATGGTGTATTTCGTGAGCAATCATATGACGCATAACTTCTCCCCAGGTATCAGTTACTATGCTTCCGTCTGGTTGTGGATCATAAAGAATATTATTTTCTTTTTCTAGATTCCAAGACCTAATAAACTCTCTTACCTCGGGTTGAAAGTTTGTATCTAACTGACGAACTTTTTCTAAGCTTTGATATTCCTCAAAACTCTCCTGAAAATCATCCTTTCCCTGAAGAACACGAACCCAACTCCACTCTACATCAACAATGTGAAAGAGAGTATGTAATATTCCTCCTACTCCTCCTGTTCGTTTCCGAAGCAATTCCTCTAGTGGAATATTCTCACACCATTGATACCACTCTTCTCTAACCAGCCAGTTATAATGGAACATAGTTTGCAAATTAATTCCTCCGTTTATTGTATTTTTCACTTTGACTCTTTTTTAATGGGGGTATTAATTAGTTCGACAAATATTTATAGATACCTATTTCATAGGAGTAAGAGAAAGTTATAAATAAAGTCGTATAGGCTGTTTTATCCCTAGAAGCTGTATTATGTTAACTAACTCTGTATATAACATTCATTTTTAGTCCATCTAAAAACCATAATAAAATGATACTTTTTTGGTAATTAGTGTAATATAAAAGAGGGTTCTTATTTATGGGATGGGGGTAAGAATATTGAATTTATCTAGACAAATTATCGCTATATCAGGTGGAGGATTTTCGAAGGAAATCCCAGCATATATTGATGAATATATTGTTAAACAAGTACAGAACGTAAGCAAAATAAGAATCTGTTTTATTCCTACAGCCAGTAATGATGCAGTAGGTTATATTAATAAATTTTATGAAGCATTTTCATCTTATGAAACTACTCATATCTTGCAATCAGAAATGATATTAAAAGAATCCAAGGATAAGATACTTAATCAAGATATTATCTACGTTGGTGGAGGCAATACACAGTTTATGCTAAGTAAGTGGCGTGAATATGGATTTGATGACTCTATTAAGTTAGCATATCAAAATGGTACATTATTAACTGGTATTAGTGCTGGTGCAATGTGTTGGTTTGAACGTTGCTTAAGCGAAAATAAGAATAATGAATATGAGGAATTTGAAGGTTTAGGGATATTAAAAGGAACTTTTTGTCCTCATTATGACGATAAGATAAGAAAAAGTGCATTTGATCAATGGATTGTGGATCAAGAAAATTTAGCAGCATACACGCTTTGTGATTCAGAATCCCTTCACTTTAGAGACGAAAAGCTTATTGCTAAGTTGGATACATAAGGTTATTTCCGATAACGCACATTATGGTAACTATAAATGTACGACCCATACATGAGATAATAAGCACAAAAAACGTTAAAGGAGAAACGACTTTGAAAATAGAGAATCGGAGATTCGCAGAGAAAGCGTTAAAGTATTTACTTGTTGGTAGTCAAATGGATGGAATAAAGTTCGCGTCTGAGGTTTCCGCCATTTCATTAATCTTTACTCACTATGATCGAAAAGAAGATGATGCATTCATTTTAACGATTGAAACAGCGTGGACGGTATATAATGAGGTCCCACTTGTCTATCCATCTTCGGAGAGAGAAGTCCCCACACATACCGACGAGCATCACTTTAAGCATATTTGGGATGTCAAAAGACAAAAAATAGTGGATGTACATTTAGGTCATCGGTCGCCCCATCTCATTATTTTATTTGAATCAGGTAGCATTTTGTTTGTGAATGGTCATGATCCAAACTATGAATGCTGGCAACTAGGTGATCATTGGGGAGGAAGCGACAATGAGTGGCTTTTAGTTGCCGTTCCAGGCGATGATATAGCTATTTGGTCTCCTGAAGACTTTGAATAAGTTCTTATAAGACGTTTTATGTAAACTAATTTTGCATATCGTATACAATTATTAACTGACTTCAAAACCTTTTATTAGCTAGGTTTTGACACCATAATATTGCACCAAAACCAATAAACAATTGATGTACTAACTATATAAATGTAAACCTCAAAGTTTTTTATAAATGGAACAGGATTATAAGTTAAAGTATAAAAAATATAGTAAACAATAGAAAATATTAATAAATAGCACAGTAAGCTTATTATACTAAATCTCGGTAATTTTTTAATTATAAATAGAGATGTAGGCAGCCCAAAAACTGTATATAAAATGAAGTAAACTATTGTACTTATAATCGTACTGAATGGCAATGCAGGTGAAATAAGATCTTTAACTCCGTATTCAATAATTAAATACAATAAAGATAGACAAATTGAAGATAGCAATATAGACAATACATATCTTTGAATCATAATATCCTCCGTATTTATAAAGTTTAAGGCTAATGGAATACTTATCCTTTTAACCATTATAGGCTTTATAGTCGCATCAATGTTTTTAAAGTAAATTAATTTTATAAAAAAAGAAGAACACCAAATTAAATATTCTTCTTTTTATGGATAAGTACTTTAAAATCAACTCTATGAAGATTGGATAACGATAAATCACATTATGTTAATTAACCTTATATACTATATACATTTTAAAGAAGGTTTGATTTTGCAGGATCAAGCTATATAACATGAGATTTTAATTTGATATAATATTACTTTGAATTTTTTGCCACACAACTCAATAGGGGGGATACAATCAAATGAGTAAAAAAACGGCTTTGTTACTTATAGATGTTCAAAACATCATGTTTTCTTATGAAGGTGGATCTTTATGGAATGAACAGCAAGTGCTTCAAAATATTACTTCTCTAAGGGAAAAAGCGTACCAATCTAATGTACCAATTATCTATATACAGCATACAGACCCTAGTTCCGGTAGTATGCTTAGTGAAGGAAAAGTCACATGGGAAATCCATCAGGATGTTCGCCCCTTACCAACAGACATAGTTATTCAAAAATCTTCTTGGGACGCATTTTATCAAACAACTCTACATAAAAAACTTCAGGAACTTGAAATTGGACGATTAGTCATTGCAGGTATGCAAACTGAATTTTGTTTGGATACTACTTGTAGAAGAGCATATAGTTTAGGTTATAAAGAGAATATCTTAGTTAAAGATGCCCATAGTACGTTTGATACGGCTGTGCTGTCAGCTTCTAAAATAGTAGAACATCATAATAATGTGCTAGGTGGCAGGTTCGTTACACTAAAACAAGTAAACGAAGTTATATTTTAAGCTAATAAGATAACTTATCACATGAATAAAAACAGCCATTTAAAGGCTGTTTTTTGTTCCTAGAATGTTTGTCATGGTAACAATAAATCATAAAAATACATGATAACTACTCAAGAGTTTTTATGCCTAAAACAATAAGGATTTTAATGAATTGGATAGATGTCTTACAGCGTCTTAATCAGTTTACGCCATAAAAAGGAGAAAGTGGATCCTGAATTGGAGATACTTATATAGCATATGGAGTAGTTTGCTTAACTCCTCAATAACTTCTCTATTAGAAACGTCCGCCATCAAGTTGCTATTCGGCCGTTTGTACAAGAGGTCATATAATAAAATAAACGAGCAACAAAAAACCTTTTACATTATTAGTAAAAGGTTTTTTTAAACAGTTTCTTGATGAAAAAGGAAAAATATTTCCGTTATTTTAACATATATCAAATTAGTTATTAGACGTATGCTAATTCTTTAGTATGAGTAAAAGGAATATCAAAATATTGAAACACTTCTACTAAAGCTTCAGTAAGATGAGTTATTTGTTCTTCAGAATGATTAGGAGTAACATTCACTCTAAAGCGTTCAGTTCCTACTGCTACTGTTGGTGAGTTAATAGGCTGTAAGTATACACCATGACTCTTTAATAATCTTTGAGCTGCTTCCTTACATTTAGCTGCATCTCCTACTAGAACAGGAAGGATATGTGTTTCACTAGAATCCATGATGGGAATACCAGCTTTGTTTAAACTTTCTCTTAAAATATTGGTTTTATTTTGTAAAGATGTTCTTTCTGCTTCAGAGGTTTTTAAATGTTCTATGCTTGTATGGCAAGCAGCTACAACTGCTGGAGGTAATGAAGTTGTAAAAATAAAACCAGATGCAAAAGATCTTACAGCATCTATAAGTGAGGCCGAAGCAGTTATATATCCTCCAATAATACCAATTGCTTTAGCCATTGTTCCTTGAATAAAGTCAACTTGCTCAGCAACTCCTAATTGTGCAGCAATACCTGAACCCCTAGGCCCGTACATTCCAATAGCATGAACTTCATCCAAGAAAGTAAGAGCATTATATTTCTTGGAAAGATTTATAATCTCAGCAATCGGTGAGATATCTCCATCCATAGAATAAATAGATTCAAAGACAATAATTTTAGGACGGTCAATAGGTTGCTCAGCTAGTAATTCTTCTAAGTGAGCTACATCATTATGCCTAAAGATAGCTTTGTCGGCTGATGTACTACGTATACCATTAATAATTGAAGCATGATTTTTTTCATCTGAAAAGATTATACAGTTCGGAAGAAGTCTTAATAAGCATTGTATTGTCGCATCATTTGAACCATACCCTGTAGGAAAAACTAGAGCTGCCTCTTTACCATGCCATTCAGCCAGTGATTTTTCTAACTGAGTGTATAGGTAATGAGTTCCTCCAATATTTCGTGATCCTCCAGATCCAGCACCGTACATTTCAATAGCATTGTGCATTGCTTCTGTTACTTTTGGATGTTGAGACATCCCTAAATAATCATTACTACACCAAACAACAACAGGTTTTCCGTCTTGTGTACCATCTAAATTTGCTAAAGGATATTGTCCACTTATTCGATTAATGGTCACAAATTCACGATATTGACCACTTTTTTTTAGCCCCTCTAACTTGTCTCTTACAATCATCTCGTACATAATATGTAATCCCCCTGTAACACCATTAAAAATTTCTCGGTCAAAAAATACAAAAATTACCTTGGATATTTTTTGAATATATTCACTATAATAACAAATTTGTATTTTTGTCAATGTAAATTAAAATATTAGCATATTAATAAAAATTCTGAAAAATAAAATAAAAGGCCTTCATTACCTGTTTTATCTCTATTTTGAGGGAATAACAGCATTTAAATATTATCTTCAGGATAATATTGTATGCCTATTAGTACGTTTTAGGTACAAAGATATTAAAAACTAGAAAATAACTAATATATCTGTATGGTTTTCTTTTTTATTTTTGTGAATTAAATGATTATATATTCTTATTTTTGAGTGATTTAATTGCAATTTACAACTAAAAACAAATTTATATATATTACCTTTTATAGATATTATTTCTTTTTATTTGTGTTACTATTTAATTGGTTTATTATATAATCTTTTTAAATCGAAAAGGAGTTCAGCATATGACTAACTTTATGTACATCTTTTGTTTATTTGCTTGGGGGCTTAATTTTATTGCTGTAAAAATTCAAGGTACCCCTACTAGCCTAGAGCTTTCTTTAACTTACCGACTTTTAATTACAGCTGTATTATTCATTATTCTAAGCGCATTCTTACGTCCTAAAAACAAACCAAAACGAAACGATATACCTTTTATTGTTATATTTGGTGTTTGTAACTTTATGTTAAGTTATCTATGTCTTTATTATGCGACTATCTTAAGTTCAGCAGCTATGGTTACGTTGATTTTTTCATTAAAAGTAATTTTAACACCGATTGCACTACGGGTATTTTTAAAGGAACAGTTCCATCCACGTATTTTATTTGGAGGGATACTAGGAGTTATAGGAGTTTGTATTTTACTTTATCCAAGTATGGACGATATTCATAGTTTCTCTGATTTAAAAGGGATACTAATTGCCTTATTAGGTACTATAATAACAGCTATAGGAGATGCTACATCAGCTAGAAATGCTAAGAAGAAGGTTCATCCATTATATGCCAATGCCTTAGGATTTACCGTTGGAGGGGTATTATTAGGAACATTTGCACTTTCTAAAGGACAAGTAATTAGCTTTCCAAATTCTGTGTCTTATTGGTCTGGATTGCTTTACCTTACTCTTATTGCCTCTTTTGGAGCGTGGTTATTTTATTTAAAACTCGTAGAGCGAATTGGCGGTGCTAAAAGTGGTTATATGGTAGCGCTCTTCCCAGCTATAGCAGGAATTGCATCAGTTGCTATTGGTGAGTCAGAGCCATCTATTTATCTACTAGTTGGATGTATTTGTAGTTGTTTAGGAGCTGGTATAGCCCTAGGTATAGGGTCATACATATTTAAAAGGAAGATTAAAATAAATACTATAAATAAATGATGCATACTATAAGATACCTCTTATCTATTTTTAAGCAGCATTAGATTAAAACAAAGGTGATTGGACTGAAAAGGGTTCTAGCGCAAATACTTATGGAGATATAAAGAGGAAAAAAGTTTTCTAGTGGGATCTGGTCTTAGGCAGCAATTCCAAATAGTTGATGGAGGAACCTCACTTGATCTTGGACAGACTGGTTCCATGAAGTAAGTTGCCCTTTTTAATGATATGCATAGCTTTTATTCCAAAAATAATAGATATATGTAGCTGTGTGGAAGGATTTCAATCCTAACATTGGTCTAATTCGTTTTTTAATAAAACGATAATCTTATGCTACTATGTTATTGAGATATTTCACTTTCCTTACTTGGATGCCTACAGGCATCTTTCTTTCGTTTTTCAACTCTTTATTGGCTATAGGATACGCTGGGTTTTTATCGACGATTAGGACACGAGGCTTTGAAAAATGAAGAGACTGCAAAGCCTTCCTGAAGAAACACCTTGCAACTTTATGATCTCCTGTTTTACTTAGATAAAAATCAATTGTATTTCCTTTAGAATCAATTGCACGATACGGATACATCCATTGACTTTTGATTTTCACATATGTCTCATCTACTCGCCAAAAATCATTCGCTGGCTTAAGATTACTCTTAACTCGCTTATCTAATTCAGGACCATATTGATAAACCCAACGCATGATTGTTGCATGAACCATAGATAGTCCGCGTTCTTCTATTATTTCGACTACATCACGAAAACTGAGGGTGTACCGTAGATACCATCTCACGGTTAATAAAATAATATCGGGTTGATAATGTTTCCATTTGAATAGATTTTGCTTTTCCATACTGATCACACACCTTTTTAGAGTAATAGTATCAGTTTGTCCAAGTTTAGGAGATTAACGAAAATGGCCTTGAAGTTTTTGCACCAAAACTGTTTTGGACGGCGATAGTTTTTGCGTCTAAACTAGTAGTGTGAGTCACACTATATAAAAGCGACTTCTTGTCGCATCATAATGTCATTTTATAGGAGGCTTTAACTTAATTGTTTCTGTACAAATTCATTTATATGTCGCAAAGCCAGATGGGCTGATAGTTTCTTGTAATTATCTGAAAATGGATCCATAAATCCATGAGATCCTTCAAAACTTTTCACTTCCAAAAACAAATATCTTTTTTTCTCTAACATGTCCACTAGATCATGGGTATCGAATGCTTTTTCTTTATTTGCAAATACAAGTAATGTAGGACATGTAGGCTCAACATCTACATAATTCCGTATGCGTGATCCGTAACAACCTATTACAAAGTCACATATCTTATTTTCACCACATAACCATGCTATTGTTGCCCCAACACTAAATCCAATGACTCCGACTCTCCTATATCGTTGTTTTAGTTCGGTTATAACATTATTAATTTGGTGCACTCCCTTTTCAAATCCAACATTTTGAGTGAAATTTTCATAAGCAAATTCTTCTTCTCTATACGAATAAGGAATTTCTTTATGTAATAAATTAGGGCATATTATATCTATCCCTAATTTTGATAATATCTCCTTCATATATTTCATATGTTCGTTAACTCCGTATATTTCATGAACTAGTACAATCGCCATATTATGATTCTTCATCATGATCCTCCTATCAAGACGCTTTATATTTAGTTTATATACAATTCAGTTTTATTTCTACTTCCCATACAGTGTATTATTGGGGCTATAGCATAACAACCTTAGAGTTAATAACTCCAGGGTTGTTATTGTAATGATTACTTAGTAGGAAACACTTACCTAAAGGTAAGTACCTGTACTAAAAGTGCGTACTTACATATCTGTAGTAGGAGTTTTATAATCGAAATGTAATTAATATTAAGGAGGAATAATTTTGAAAACTCTTGTTATCGTAACACACCCAAGCTTAGAAACATCAGTTATTAATAAGAGCTGGGTAGAAGAACTCAAAAAACATTCAGAAAAATATACAATTCACGAATTATATAAAGTTTATCCTAATGGCAACATAGACGTGGAAAAAGAACAAACATTGGTTGAATCTCATGGAAATCTAGTTTTTCAGTTTCCTGTATATTGGTTTAATTGTCCACCTCTTTTTAAAAAATGGATGGATGATGTTTTAACTTATGGATGGGCCTATGGTTCAACAGGAGAGAAATTAAAGAATCGTAAAGTTGCTTTTGCTGTGTCTGCAGGGATTAAAAAAGAAGACTATAGTGAAAGTGGAAGATATCAGCATACACTTGATGAAGTATTGGTTCCGTTTAAAACCACAGCTCTGTATTGCAACGCAGATTATCGTTCGTTCTTTGCTTTTTATGGAGCAGAATATGAACCTGCTGCAAGTGAAGTGAAAAAAAGTGCCCAAGATTATTTCAATTTTATTGAGAACCTATAAGAAGTAGTTTTATCTATTGTTGTACAGTCTCCAAAGCTGACAAACTGTTTTTCTCTCCCCACTCACACATCATATCTAACAAGGGAATAAGGGAAAGACCACGTTCAGATAATGAATACTCAACTTTTGGAGGTATTTGTGGAAATTCCTTACGTATAATAAGACCATCTCTCTCAAGATCTTTTAACATAACGCTTAACGTTTTATAGGAAATGGTACCGATACATCGTTTCAACTCATTATGTCGCATAACCTTATTTTCAGCTAGCCAATACATAATGATCATTTTATATTTACCACCTATTAAAGACAAGGTATATCCAAAACCAGTGTTTTTTAGTTCTACACCGGTTGGAACACAGGTTTCACTCATAGGTTCCACTCTCCTTCTGATAAGCCAGTATGTAATATAAAGATGCATACTTTATAATTACATTTTAACAGAAATGATGCCTTTATTCAGCTTGTATACTCTATGCATTTTTAGTTATCGTAATCATCTTAATCAGGGTTCTAGGAATAAAAAACGGCCGTTAGAAGGCTGTTTTTTATTCCTATGAAAGTTTTTAATTGTTTAAAAAATAATTTCTCTTGCGTCTTTTAACGTAATAAATCTGTTGCCTACCATATTATTATGGTGTTCTACTCCGAGATAGCTTTTTTTATTGAATACGGATAAGCGACATTATGGTACCTTACAAATAAACCCTGAAATTGTATAGAGTGATATGTAAGTCTACATCTGAAACCTTAGCATATTAATGTGTGAAGATAATACAGCAGCAAGTGGCATTGCAACGTAAGAGCCGAGCCAATATATTTTGAAAGGAATGTAGCTCCTAGAAGATAAAGATAAAAGAATGGTCACTCAATCTGTTTTTTTATATCAATTAATTGTTGTAATAAAATCTTTTCTCCTTCTGAGCTTAGCACGATATTACCTATATACACTTTATTTTTATCACTTACCTTACCAGTGATAGCACAGGGTTTACTTTCACCACATTTTTCGATAATTATTGCTTCATTTTCTATAGACATCTCTACATAACTCTCACTGCCTTTTATTCCTAAGGTTCGTCGTAGTTCACTAGGGAATGTGACACGTCCAAATTTACCTAACCCCTTAATCAGCCCTATTTTTTTCATTTTCTCACTCCTACTTTAAATTATTTTTTAATTTAATAATGGTTATTAATTCATTGGATTTTGATGACAAATTATCTCCATAAGAGAATTTTTTACTGGAGTAACTTTCATCACAAAACTGTATTATATTACCTCATTATCTTTTTCTTGTTTATTTTCTTTTAATAAAAGTAATATATGAATTTAAATTAATAACAAAGATTTATTAAGTCTCATTTTATAATACAAACTACAGAATTAAACAAAAATCTACATAAAATCATCCAATAATATCCATTAGATTATTTATATGTAAAAAATTATTTAAATCCATATTTGATAAAATTAAATGTTTCTATATCTAAATAATGGAAAATACGCACTTCTTTCCTATCGAATCATTTATAAAAAGTAATTTGGAAAATTTATAATTTTTTGTAGTTTTCTGTATGATTATATAGTTCCTATTATAAATTAAAGATACAACTTCGCTAGAGAAGAATGAAAGCGTTTAATAGTAGTTTATCTTTTCTTAATTACACTTCAATGGAGTGAAGATATTTATAAACTAACTACAGAAAAAAGTTGCTCTCATTGTATCCTTATTAATGACTTAGAGGAGTATCGCTATCTCTTCAAGTTACGCTGATGTATCAACTCCTTTTGAAGCTAAGCAGACTACGATATCTACTATAATCCCTCCCTTACAAGGAAAGGGACTTTGGGGGATGTAATAGTCTTTCTATAGTCACTACAACTTATATGAGAGAGGTTAAAAAATGAATCATTTACATCGTAGGATGGGAACTTTTTCTTTAACGATGGTTGGACTAGGTTCAATCATTGGTTCAGGTTGGTTATTCGGGGCATGGAGAGCAGCTCAAATTGCTGGCCCTGCTGCTATTATTTCATGGATTATCGGTATGATTGTTATTTTATTTATTGGACTTTCTTACAGCGAGCTTGGATCCATGTTTCCGGAAGCAGGAGGTATGGTTAAATATACACAATATTCTCATGGATCGTTTCTTGGATTTATTGCTGCTTGGGCAAATTGGATTGCTATTGTATCTGTTATCCCAGTTGAAGCTGTTGCCTCTGTACAATACATGAGTTCTTGGCCCTGGGAATGGGCAAAGTGGACAAGTAGTTTAGTGAAAAATGGAACGCTTACTTTACCTGGATTAGGCATTGCTTCTGTTTTATTACTTATTTATTTCTTACTAAATTTTTGGACAGTAGGTCTCTTTTCCAAAGCAAATTCACTCATCACTATCTTTAAGATAGTGATTCCTGGTTTAACAATTGGATCACTTTTATTTGCCGGTTTTCATAGTGAAAATTTTACGTCTGGAGAAGGCATCGCGCCAAATGGTTGGGCAAGCGTACTGACGGCGGTAGCAACGTCCGGTATTGTATTTGCATTTAATGGTTTTCAAAGCCCTATTAATATGGCTGGAGAAGCAAAGAATCCTGGGCGTTCTATTCCATTAGCTGTAGTAGGATCGATTCTAATTGCTACCGTTATTTATATCTTATTACAGGTTGCGTTTATTGGGGCAGTTGATCCTTCTATGGTTGTTCATGGATGGAGTCACCTTAATTTCAATTCTCCATTTGCTGATTTGGCTATTGCTTTAAGTATTAACTGGCTTGTTATTGTATTGTACGCCGATGCATTTGTTTCTCCTTCTGGAACGGGAATCACCTATACGGCTACCACATCTCGTATGATATACGGTATGGAAAAGAATAAATATTTACCTGGTGTTTTAGGGAAATTGCATCCTATTTATGGTGTGCCACGTCAAGCAATGTTTTTCAATTTAGCCGTATCATTCATTTTCTTATTTCTATTTAGAGGTTGGGGTGTATTAGCTGAAATTATTTCGGTTGCGACATTAATCTCTTATATTACCGGGCCTGTTACAGCCATGACGTTAAGAAGAACGGGGAAAGAGTTCTACAGACCATTACGTCTAAAAGGATTAAGTATTATTGCACCACTGGGTTTTATATTTGCGTCATTAACTCTGTACTGGGCGAGATGGCCACTTACAGGACAGGTGTTATTCATTATTATGATGGGTCTTCCTATTTACTTTTATTATCAAGCAAAGTTGAAATGGAAAGGGTTTCAAAAGAACTTCCTAGCAGGACTTTGGATGGTTACTTACTTATTATGTATGATGATTATTTCATATTTAGGAAGTGAAAAGTTTGGTGGACTAAATGTTATTCCATACGGTTGGGACATGCTTATCATTACATTTTTGTCTCTTGTTTTTTATGCTTGGGCTGTAAAAAGTGGATTTAAAACAGAATACCTCAAGGAAGCCACCAAAGTAAATGAAGAAATGAGATTAAGGGAGAAAACAATAGAGTCCCAATTAGATAAAGAAAAAGCTGTATAAAAATTGGTTTCTAGTGCAAGTATTTTATAAGTATGTGGAGATAGTTATTATGTTGAAAAATAAGGTAAGAAAGTTAAAAACCTTTACAGTAGACTATTCTATATTAAAAAATAATAAAATAATTAATAATTCTATAGTCATACAATCCATTAATAATCCAGATGAAATTGTAAGGTTAGCTAAATTAGATATATCTACAAAAGAAAGAGTGTTCATTCAAAATGTAAAGATTTTAAGATTTAAGTCCATCCCATCTCATGGGCATAATTTAGAATAGAAGAAACTCGTCAAAAAGGGAATTTGCTTACAATAGCAAAAGCTTCTTTTAACGATGTTATTGAGATATTTTACTTGTCTTATTAGATGCCTAGGGCATCTTTTTCTCTTTTCTCATATGTTCGAGGGCTATAGGAAAAGTCGAATTCTTATCTATCGTAATGTCACGAGAAGTCAAAATATGAAAAGGCCGCAAAGTTTTCTAAAAAACACTGTACATTCTTGCGTTCTCTTGTTTCATTTATATAAAAATAGTGAAAGTCGTTATTTTATGGAGGTTTTATATGTCGGATAAAGTGCCATTTTCATTTACAGTAGTTATTGGTTTAATGTTATTTGCTCTATTCTTCGGGGCAGGAAATTTAATTTTCCCACCAATGCTTGGTCAATCAGCAGGAATAAATATTTGGTCAGCTAATGCCGGATTTTTAGTAACCGGAGTTGGGTTACCATTACTTGGTGTGTTAGCATTTGGTTTTTCGGGGAAAGATGATGTACAGTCACTAGCAAGTCGCGTACACCCTGTGTTTGGTCTTGTGTTTACAACCGTACTTTATTTAGCGATTGGTCCTTTATTTTCCATACCTAGAGCAGGAACCGTTTCTTTTGAGATAGGCGTTAAACCTTTTTTGTCGGAAGATCTAGACCACATACCTTTATTTATTTTTACCATCATCTTTTTTAGCATCACATGCTTTTTCTCACTTAATCCTGTTAAAATTGTCAATATTATCGGAAAAGTCCTAACGCCTATTAAGTTAACATTTATTGGAATACTTGTGGCGGTGGCTTTTATTCATCCGATTGGGGATTTCCAAGGACCTACAAAGAATTATAAAATTCATTCATTTTTCAAGGGATTTCAGGAAGGTTATTTAACAATGGATGCTCTTGCAGCTTTTGTTTTTGGAATTATTATTATTAATGCTATTAAAGAAAAAGGCGCAAAAACAAAAAAACAAATTATGACTATTTGTGCAAAAGCAACAGGAATTGCTGCCATTATCCTAATAACCATTTATACGGCTCTTTCTTACATGGGTGCTTCAAGTGTAGAAAAACTTGGACACTTAGATAACGGAGGTACTGTTTTGGTAAAAGTCTCAAATTATTATTTTGGAGCTTACGGTGGAATATTATTAGGGTTAATGATTACGGTAGCTTGTTTAACAACTAGTGTAGGACTTGTTGCTTCTTGCTCTTCATTCTTTCATAAACTATTTCCAAAGGTACCTTATAAAATACTTGCTATTAGTCTATCTGGTTTTAGTGCAATCGTTGCTAACATCGGGTTAACACAATTAATTGCTATTTCTGAACCTCTATTAACAGCTATTTATCCATTAGCTATTGTATTGATTTTCCTAACTTTTTTTCATCCTTTATTTAAAGGAAAAACTGAAGTTTATCAAGGGAGCTTACTTTTGACATTTATTATTAGTCTATTCGATGGATTAAATACGGGTGGTATTCATATTTCATTCATTAATAGTTTCTTCATTAGAGTTCTCCCTATGTACAAAGTAGGACTAGGGTGGATTGTTCCAGCTATTATTGGAGGATTAATAGGTTTTAGCATAGTACAAGTAAAAATCCTTCTTAATTACAGATCATCTAGACTGAATAAATAATAAGGATTCTGGTGCGAAGATTACACCCATTTGAAAGGGACATATAGCTTCTTCTATTACAATATTGCTTTTATCAAGATATGAGTTTAAGGTCCTCTGTTAAACGTAAAAAATAACCTTTGCATCACAATCACATTTTTTATATTTCAAAATATTTATTGTAGGTTTTTGTCAGCTTCTGTGGCCTCTATGATAAATTAAAGCTACGTTTGGTAAGGATGAATGAAAACGATTACAAATCATCGTTCTAACTGATGACTCAGTCTGTTTAAATAGTTCAACATTATAATAATCTCTAACTTTTATCTTATTGAAAAAATGTAAGGAATTGAAATATCAATTATACAGTAAAAAGAGTGTGACATCCTTGTACCAGCAGCCGTTTCAAACCAAATTACGGCACAAAACGCTCATAATATAAAAGCTTCGATTGTAGCAGAAGCAGCAAATGGGCCAACAACTCCCGAAGCGACAAAAATTTTGGATGAAAGAGAAATCCTCCTTGTATCAGATATATTAGCAAGTGCAGGCGGTGTCACTGTTTCTTACTTTGAATGGGTTCAAAATAATCAAGGATATTATTGGTCAGAGAAAGAAGTGGCTGAAAAACTTCGTAAAGTCATGGTTAATTCTTTTGAAAATATTTATCAGACATCTCATGAATATCAAGTTAATATGCGTTTAGCTACCTATATGATAGGAATAACAAAATCAGCCGAAGCTTCACGTTTCCGAGGTTGGGCATAAAATATAAGAGCTTTCTATAATTCTATAAAGAAAGAATTATTAATAACATTTAAAGCGAGGAATTTGTAATGTGGGTTATTACTATAATCAATGCCTATTCAAAGAGCAATAATATTGTTATGTTTGAATTTAATACGGAAAAGGACGCAAGAGAAACTTTTAAAAATACAAGAACATAAAATTCTTTCCGAGGTAATTTGCTGCTACACCCCTTGATTTAGCTTATCTACTACTTTATAGTAACGGTTTTGATGAAACATTAGCAATTAGAAACATAGAAAGTCAGTTTCTTTAAATGACTAACTTATGGAGCTATTCCAAGTAGTATATGTATGAATGAAATTTACCTATTTGGGATGGACTTGTCCTGTAAAGTAAGGCGTTCTTCTATTTTTTATCAATTCCCCCAAAATCATATTTCCTCGTCACAATAGCGTTTGTACCCATTTGATAGGCGTTTTTAATCATCCGGTCCAAAGCTTCCTTTCTTGAATCTTCAAGCATAACTATATAAAAGCGACTTCTTGTCGTACCATAATTAACATTCTCGGAAGTAAAGCATACCTCCCTCCATTCGGAGAGAGGTGTTATTCATTCTTAAAGTCTTTTATTTTCTGCTTTTTCTAAGTGAGGGGAGCCCTATAAGGGCTGCTCCAAATGTAATTATAATTGCAACAGCAATGATTCCCAAATACACGACTTTGTTAGGAATATATCTAGCAAAAGTCGATAAAAGTGCCCCTGAAATTCCTAACCAGACTAAAGCTATTAGCTTAGAAAAACAACTTAAAGTTCCACATAATCACCATCATAGATAATATCAAACAGATCGTTGCAGGAATAATCATCTCAATGGGTTGGTGGGCCCGAAAAATATGGGCATGTATGGCACCTATCATGAGAATTACAAACAATACGCCAGATACAAAAACCAAGTATGGATTCCAAATACCGCCAATCATTGTTATTGCTCCAATAAGTTCCACAATTCCAATTACAGACATTAACCATAATGGATATTGATAGTGCTGCCAATGTTCAACCTGAAACGGTATACGAAAAAGTTTTATGAAACCTCCCACTAAAATAAAAACGGCTAAAATTACTTGCATAATAGTCATCATCTAAACTTACTCCTTTTAAAAATCCTCTTAGGTAACAATGCCATCTTGAATGGTATGACTCAAATCAATATATTTTTGACTCTTCATACTAAATCCCCTCTCTGTTCACCTTAATAAAAACAACTTATATATGGAAATTTCATTATTTTTTCTTTTTCTAAAGGTGTATACTTCATACAATCCTAATTAACATATTGTCAATCAAATAAAATTTCAAGTACAAATAATATGTCCTCTACTTTAACACCCAACCATATATAACTGCCCCAAAAGAGGACAAATGCTCTATTGGGATGATAAAACGTGCGAGAATGAGACCTGCTGGTATTAACATAATAAAATACTTCAAGCTGAACTTACGTTGCCAGCCTAAAAATAATAAAGGAACAACGAGACTTAAATTTAAAATAGAGCCTACTACCATTCCCTTTAAATTAGGAGATGATGAATTGATTTGAAAAAAGGAATGATATAACAAGTAATTTGAAATTAACACAAAAAGCAATCCGAAAAGACATAATGTGGACGTTGCACTTTTCTTAAGAATCAAACGATTCACCCCATTTTTAATTGATAGTATTTCATCTATATAATTAGTTGACATGTTACTTATTATTAAATAATTATTTTATCTGGAAAGCTCCCCAATAAAGGATTTTCTCATTGATTTAAAAGGAACATGAGAACCGTTGATTAACATGCTATCTTACTTTATTTCAGGTTAAACAGGTTTTAGCATAGTAATTTTTTATTTTGGGATCTACTACCCAATACCTTGTGCCTTCTTTATTTCTTCTTCACTAATCCGGTAATTACTCATATCCATCATAACGCCTCCTTACGTTCTATATTCATAAGATATAGTTGATTCCATTATTTAATCAATAATTGCTTAAGGTTCTCTAAATTGCTTTGGGGAACTTTACAAGCCAGACGAAGGTAATTTTCAATGTCACCGTATTGCCCCATAATCTTGTTATACACTTCTTCTAAGTAATCACGTCTAACTTCTAAGATTGGTTTTACACGCTCTGAAGACATTTGGAACAAACTCATCCATCGAATAAACGTTTCTACCTTTTTCATACGTTTCGCAATTAATTGATTAGATAAAAGGTATTCATTTATCACCGTTTCATATGGCACACCTACAAGTAATTGGATAAGGGCTGATATAAACCCAGTACGATCCTTCCCTCCGGTACAGTGAATGAGAGCAGGTAAATTTTTTTGATTTGAAAGAAACGTGATAACTTCATTGATTTCCTTATAACAACCAAATGCCATATGGTCATACATTTCTTTCATTATTTTTTCAAAATCAATGGTATTGGATTTACTAACTAGAAACTTAAAGAATTCGAGATGCGTAAACTCTCTGCTCTTATCATGAATTGATACGTTTAGGAGTTGAATTTCCTTTCCGGTCTGGATACGACTGACTTTTGATTGTTGTTCCTGAAGTGTCCTTAAATCACAAATTGACTTTATATTTATTTGATGAAAACTTTCTACATCTTTTTGAGACAATCGAGACAGTTCATCTGAACGGAATAGGATGCCGGTCTTCATGTAGCAACCATCTTTGGTTTTAAAGCCTCCAATGTCACGGAAATTATATAAATTTTCAAATTGGTATATGTTTTCTGCAGTTTTCATTCTCATTTCTCCATTATTATTTAGTCAGATTACCTTTTCTTTTGCTTTACTTGAAAGCTTTTATAAAAAGTTCAATTACGGCTAATACTTCTTCTTTATTTTCTAAATGCAGAGTATGACCTGCATTCTTTATCTTTTTATGTTGTAAATTAGGGGAAATCTCTAATGCTTTTTGCACATCTTTATCCCTTACCACCCCCCCTAATTCAGGATTGCCTTGTAAGAGCAACACGGGACATCGAATTCTACGAAGTAACTTATCTACTTGATATCCAGCGTATGTTTCCTCAAACCGATCTATCATAGCTGTTAGTACACCTGGGTCCACGTATGTTAAGTTTGTTATCATTTCATTAACCAAATGAGTTCTTGTATGTGAAAGTTTAGAAATGTTTTTAATTAATGGTTTAGGATTTGTCAATACCATTTGATTAGAGTGTAGTATATCTCTCCATTTCATTAACTCCTTTTAAAACCGTCATAGATAAGGGGGAATCACCAATAATTACCCCTGTAATAAGTGTAGGGTGGTTAACTGCCATCATAAGACTAATCATTCCACCAAGTGAATGACCAAATATAAGTGTCGGTTTGTTAACATGTTTTTTAAGAAAAAGAAAGATATCTTCCATATAATCTTTTAATCTGTAATTTTTATCTCCTCTCCCAGATTTACCATGTCCTCTTAAATCTACTGCATATACATGGGTTAGCTTTTCTAAATTAGGCAGAATAGTACTAAAAGTTTGCCCACCTAGCAGTCCCGCCATGAAGTAGCAAAGGAGATATATCAGACGAATTAGGATTTGTTTCAACATAATTTAAACGAATCTTTCCTGAATCAAAAACTTTTTCTAACATTTTTTTCACCCTCTTATAAAGAATCATTTTTAATTTTATGACCAAAATAGTATATATGGTCATATAAGATCCAAAAAAATATTATGATTATTTAAGAATGTTTACTTTTATTTGCATAACGGTTAAGATAAGTATAAATAGTATATGACTAAATGTCCATAAAAAGTCACAAAAATATCAAAAGGAGTTTTTCTATGCCTAAATTTACAGAACAAGAAAAAGAACATATTCACCAATCCCTTATGGAAAAAGGGAGAGAACTATTCATCCAATATGGGCTAGCTAAAACAAGTATTGATGATATTATACAAGCATGTGGAATTGCAAAAGGTTCTTTCTATAAATTTTTTCAATCTAAGGAAGAGCTCTATTTTGAAATCTTAAAAAACGAAGAAGAAGTAAGAGAAACTGTACTCAATGAACTCTTTCGTGAAAATCTTCCCCCTAAAGAGTTACTAACTTCCTTTTTTCATACATCTTTCAAATTTGTTGAAGACAACCCCTTTCTTCAGCGTGTTTTTCAAAACGACGAACATGAAAGACTCACAAGAAAGCTTCCACAACAGATGATGGAATTTACCAAATGGCAAACTCAAAGAGGTATCGATGCAATCCAAATTTTGATTGAGCGTGGTGTCTTACCTCAAGAGAATCCAAAAGTAATTGTAGGAGTCATCCAAGCCATCATGATGCTACGATTACATAAAGAGGAAATTGGCACTGACCTTTTTCCAAAAGTAATGGATAAACTAATTGATTATGTAACTATAGGCTTGACTAAATAGGGATTTCAATCATATAGAAAGGAAATTCGTCAAAAAGGAACTCTTTTGAATTTACTTTAGGCTTAGAGGGGGATTTTTCTGTTTCTCTTTTAGACTGTATAAAGTATTTGTTCTTAATATGTTGGGTAAGCGAGGGACATCACTGCCCCTAACTCCCCTAAGAACCTTAGGGGAGCATTTCAACCCGTACGGCTCAAGCCTCCCATTGCAGATCCATTTGATGTTGTATCTTCATCACCACCATATCGGTAAGTAAAACATACGCCGACGCTCCAAATGGAGGTATACATAACAGTACGTTTCTTTCGTCAGGAGATAGCCACAACCTTATGTTCCTACGAGAGACCAACGAGAAGTCAGCTCCCTTTCGGGCCTATCATGAGTTTTTCCGTAAGGACGATAGTATCTATCCAGGTGTTAAATAATTAGTAATTAATTTTTGACACGAAAATTCCGGCCGTTCTTGTACTGGAACCAATAGGTTCTCTCATTACGATTTTAATTCATTATAAAAAGATATATATAAATGTAAAATAAAAAGAAGCCTTAGTCTTTATATAACAAGGCTTCTTTTTGATGAGTTTCTTCTATATTATAGTGTTTTTTATTAAGATACAGATTTAAGTTCCTCTGTTAAACGTAAAAAAGCTTCTTTATCTTTACTCTTTAAGGAGTGATCAATTTCCTCGAGGATCTTACTTCTTTTGAAGTTGTTCATCATTTGATTCAGAAATAATTCAGCCAATATTTCATCACGTAAATTTGGATCAACTCGATCCATTCCTTTAATAATGTTATTTTCCATTGAAAATCAACCCCTTTATCTTTTCTCTTTTTCAAACATTATTACCCTTTTTAACATCTTTTATACGAGATTGATAGATAAAGTGAGACATCGAATAATATTTAACCTCTGTATTTACAATCCCTTGCTATTCTAATTTTCATTTCATATCTATAAACCCAGAAGGAAACACGAACTATTTTATTTATTTGTTGAAGTAAGTCTGAAAATTAACTTCTCATAATGTAGGTTCTAACACTTAATTATAATGTAATTAAATTACAATTACCACTTATTATTATATAATTATCTATCTTTTACTCGTATTTTGAGAAATTTTTTTATTCACGGTAAATCAAAAGAAAATTTATAGTTATTTAACTTTAAGACATTTTTAATAAGACAATTATAATCAAAAATACAAAATAAACTTCTTTTATACAAAGAAGTAAATGAATAAACATACTTATAAAAATTAATATTTCATCTTTTACTCTATATGACGACAAATGGGCGATTTTTCTACAATGCAGGTAATAGATAAAGTATTTTTTAATAAAATACGGTAGTTGTTTTTTATTTAATGTTATAGATTTAAATATTACCTATTTGTATATAAGTAATTATAATATCCTTTTGAAAATCATTTATTAATTACTCTACATCCTTTATTTATATATTTATTTCAGTTACTATAAAAGAGTATATCTTATGATACACCCTTAGAAAATGTGCTATTTTCATCTCTTCATATCCCTCTCAAGTGTTTGCCATAGAACCCATTAATTAATCTCCTAACTAATATATAATTTAACGTACCTTATTATCATCAAGTGATTCACGAATTAGAAAGGAGACTCCCGTCATTAAGCACAGAATAAAACAATATCTTGTTAAAGAATAATTAAAACCAGAGACAAAGTAAAAATATAAAAAAATTAGAAAACTAATGTAGAAAATGGTTTGAGCATACTTTTTTAAAGTTAAATTATCGGGAGGCTGCATGTTATAGTATTCTCCTTTAACAGTATATAAAAACTAAAATAAAAATTAACTGAATCTGCGACAGTAAAGGGCCGGTTTGAATTTTATAAAATTCAAAAAAAGATGCCCGTAGGCATCAAAATAAAAGATGAAATATAATACTCATAATTGTTATAGAAGAAATAATAAGCTTAGATTATTTGATAAAGTATTTAGCAAGAATCTAGTTTAACTTATAATTAAAGGTTCTATCGCTACGGTTCTGCTCTATTCCATTGAAGATTAATTTTCTCTGTTCATTTTCTGGTAGGTGGAATGTGATTTGGTTATATGGTAATTTATAGGACCCTTCTTTGCGGATTGTTATTTGAATCTCACTTTCCGTAGACTCCATTTCAACATTAATATAGGTAAATATATGTGAATAGTTGTTTGTCAAACCATCATCTTCATATAACCTGTAAGAAGATTTCCCTTTTCCTTTAGAAGGGAATAATAAAAAGCCTCTTTCATCCTCGTTCTTTGTTACAAAAGTGACTTCTGCTTGATTAATTGGGATTATTGATCCTGCTTTAGCTAGTAATGGCGTATAGTATAAAGGAGCAGGAATTATAACTGTTTTCCCTCCTTCATACCATTTTCCCGTATGAAGGTCATACCATCCATCAGTATTTTCAGGTAAATAAACTTCTCGTTCTCTCTTGCCCTTTTCAACAACAGAAGCAACCAAGAGTGACTCACCTAGCATAAAATCATCATTTTCTTCGAATGTAGTTTCATCATGCTCGAAATCATAAAATGTCGGTCGGATGATAGGCTGATAGTTATCATGGGCCTCATGCAACGCATTATAAAGATATGGAATGATCTTTGTTCTAAATTTAATCAATTCCCTGATTGATTCCAGCGCTTCAGGATACATCCAAGGTTCATTAACTGTTTGGTCATCATTCCAAGAATGTATAGTGAACCTTGGATGCACAATTCCATTTTGCACCCATCTCACGAACAACTCTGGTTCAGGAGCAGGACCCGAAAATCCGCCTACATCGTGTCCAAAATTATAAATACCCGATAAGCTTAACCCTATCCCCATCTTAATGTTGAATTTCAATGTTTTCCAACTGGTACGATTATCTCCAGTCCATGTTTGCACATAACGATGCATTCCGGCAGAACCAGAACGTGATATTAGATATGGACGCAATTCAGGATTGTATTCTAACTGGGCCTCGTAGGAGGCCTTCATCATGAGAAGTGGATGAAGCGCACGAATCAGCTCAAACTCTTTATTATTGCCAAAGCCGTGACAAGTAGCATCTTTGCTCCAAATTTCAAACTCATTATTGTCATTCCAAGTTGAATCAATTCCATAGTCCAACAGTTTTTCTTTTACTTGACCTTTCCACCAGTCATACGTTTCTTTGTTTGTAAAGTCTAAATAAGCACCAATATCATCCCAAAACTGTGCCATTTCAGGTTCTTCTGTATTACTATTAGTTATGAACATCTTTTTTTCTTTTAACTCATTAAATAAAGGATGATCTTTTAATAAACACGGTTTAATATTTGCACACAATCGTAAATCCTTATCATGAAAATTCTGTACCATCTCTGTTGGAGAGGGAAATTTTGAATGGTTCCAATTAAATACATAACGTTTATCATCGATTGAAGTATAACCTGATGACAATTGGAACGAATCACATAAAATATCATGTTTTTCACAAAGTTTTAGGAATTCGTTTAACTGTACTTGCGCATCTGGAGCATCAGTGTAACTCATTGTCGATCCAGAATAGCCTAAACTCCATTTTGGCGGAAAGATTGTTTGTCCAGTCAACCATGAAAATTTCCGAGTGACGTCTTTAACTTTCGGACCTCCAATAATATAGTAATCTAGATCACCATGTTCAGCTCGATAATATCTGTATAACTCATGATAATTATCGAGTTCCGTACCTAATTCAAAAATAGAACTGGACAAATTATCGTAGAAAATTCCAAATGAAAATCCAGTTTTCTTCTGTCGCGTAATATAAAATGGAATATGTTTATAAAGAGGGTCGCTATATTCCGCGTCATATCCCATCGCATCAATTGTCTGCATTCGATAGCGCTTTCCATGTTTATCAACTGGACCTGTCTTTTCCCCTAACCCAAAATATTGTTCATTTAAATCGCGCTTTAAATAATGAACTATGCCCTGACCAAGTGAGCCATCAAAGTTATACGCCTGTGTTTTTCGATCATTTGCAAAGTTGATCCACTCAGAATCCTGACGGTAAAACCAGCTGATTTTAAATCCATTTAAATCTACCTGAAGCTTTAACATTGATGTTTCTACAATGCATTCATTATCATTTCGTCTAAATTCATAATTCGGTAATGAAAAACCGTTTGTATCCAAACGATCGCGGCCCTCCAATGGAACATCTGCCTGTCCGGCGCCAAACTCCAGGTTTTATCAAGCTTTAATTTCTCTCCATCTGTAAATAAGATCCGAATAATGTCTTTTTCAAGTACCATAATTTTTGCATATATGCTTTCATCTATTAATTTAAAGTCAAGAATATTGCTATTTTCTTTTATGAAAGTAAACCGATAATTCTCCTTAATGCTCATTTGATATCTCCTTTTCTGTGCATATATTATAAAACCAATAAGATTAAACTATCATTAGAGATGCTCTCTAATAACTAATTGGTTCAAGAGTAAGTACTGCCTTTAATAAGACATATACAAAAAAATTTAGAAATGTTTTATCAAGTCTTCTACTAAGTTTAGTTAAAGTCAGGTTTATTGTCTTTATTTCTTTCTTTTAAGTCAGTAACAATTTTGCTGTATAAATTATCTGTAAGGTTGTAGAAGAAAAATAGAATTATTAATCCAATAATATTAAGGGCCGCCGGAGCAAGAAATAACAGACCTTTAAGTCCTAACAATGTATCTGTAGACTGTTGAATATTTGGAACGTATCCAATAAGCCCTAGTGCAACTCCAGGAATAAAGCCAGCAAGAGCCTGTGCAAGCTTTCGGAAGAAACTGTATGTTGAATAAACAATCCCTTCTGTACGTTCTCCTGAATTCCACTCGTGATAATCAATAGAGTCAGCAATCATTACCCAAGGTAAGCCAAGTGCAAATGCTAACGCAAAGTTTCCTAAAGAGAAAATAGTTAAAAACGTTGCTGTACTCGTTGGCAATACAAAATTTAAAACATCACAAGCAATACAAACCAAAAGTCCGAGCATGAAGGTATTTTTCTTACCAATTCTTTTTACCATTGTTGGAATGAACATTGAACCAACTACAGCAAGCCCAATACTTAAAAATGAGAGTATTGACATCAGCTCTGGATTTTTCAAATTGTATTCTAAGTAGTACAACTGAACGGCATTGCGAATATTGGACGAAGTAATCATAAATAACGCTGCTAAACACAATACAATAAGAGGGCGATTTGAAAACAATGCCTTGAATAGCTTAGACACCGGTACCTTTTCTTTTTTTGGTGCTCTAATAACATTTTCTGTTGTATTGCGATAGCAAAGAAGATGAAAAAATATTCCGAACATTGCCATCACAGATATAGCAACAATATATCCCACTTCTTTATTAGCAAACTGCACTACAATAGGGATTACTACTACTCCGGAAATAAGGAGAGCCGTTTGACTACCAATTGCTCTAAATGACCCTAAAGATGCACGATCAATTGGATCTTGTGTCATGGCAGCAGATAAAGATCCGTACGGAATATTAACAAATGAATATGCTAAGCCAAATCCCATATAGGTGACGAACGCCCAAACAATCTTCCCATTATCTGAAAAGTCCGGAGCTAAGAATGAAATGACCGTCATTAACGCCAGTGGAACTGTCCCCCATAAAATAAATGGACGGAATTTTCCTCTTTTTGAGATATTTGTTCTTGAATCTACAAATGCACCAACACTTGTATCCGCAAACGCATCGAAGATCTTAGAAATTAAAAATACCAATCCTCCCCAGTAAGCAGAGATTCCTAACACATCTGTATAAAATTTTAGAAGATATAACTGCCCCATATCAAACATAAGTCCGTTACCAATATCACCAAAACCGTAAGACATTTTTTCTTTGAAAGTGAGCTTTTTAGAAGTGGTGACTGCTGTCTTTTTACTTGGAACCACTGGTAATTCCATATAACCATCCCCTCTTTCTCCCATTTATAACCCCTTGTTTGGAAACCCTTTCATATTGAAGTAGAAATAATGTTTATTTTAACATTTAAGCACTATCACCTCCTTTTCAGGTTTCTATTTTTAAGTTAGTGTAGTGAACAAATTAAAAGAATCAGCCTTCTCTCTTTTTTAACTCTTTCCATACTTGTTCATATACTTTTTTTAAAGGAACATTATAATCCTGGGCAATGGACTTACACTCTTCAAATTCAGGTGCCCTTTGTACAACTTCCCCGTTTAGAAGCCCAGTTTTTACTGCAACACTTCCCCACTCAGTTTCTACCTTCTGAAACTCACGTTCCAATCGATGAACTGATAATGGATAATAACGTATTCCCAAAGTTGTTGTTTCTTTAAATAGAATCTCTTTTATTCTATCTACATACGTATTTGCACAAAGTAGCTGAAGCAACACACCCGGCCTGTTTTTTTTCATGTAAATAGGCGTGTAAAAGACATCATTGGCTCCTGACTCTAAAAGCACATCCATAATATACCCTAGCAACTCCCCAGAAATATCATCGAGGTTCACTTCCATTTTCATCATTTCATGATCAACGTGTTCTACGTTAGGAGGAATATGTGAAAACAAAATAGTCTCTCCTTTCTTTTAATCACTTCTTTTACTTCTCAGTGGTTTTAGATATAAGACCTCAAATATTCAACTTTCCTCACCGATAATAACTCGGAGCACATTCGGGTGCTTTTTAAAATCTTTTGTTCCTGCTCCGTATCCCACTGATTGCACCGTCATAGAAGGAACTGTACAGAATTCTTCTGAAAGTACTGCTACAATAGCTGCGCCTGTAGGAGTGGTGAGCTCACTTTTTAAGTTACTTTGCTGAATAGGGACACCCTTTAAAACTTCTAAAGTAGCAGGTGCAGGAATTGGATAAATACCGTGATCAATATGTACTTTACCAGCACCTACACAAACAGACGATGACCTTACTTTTTGAATCTCTAATTCATGTACCAAAATAGAAGCTCCTACAATGTCTATAATAGAGTCTACCGCCCCAACTTCATGAAAGTGTACTTTTTCCAGAGAAATACCGTGAATGAGCCCTTCAGCTTCTCCAATTTTTCTAAAAATGTTTAATGAAGTCTTCTTCACTTCTTGAGATAACTGACTTTCCTCAATTAACCTTACAATATCTTGGTAGGCGCGATGACTATGATGATGGTTATGATCATGTTCATGCTGATGGTCACCGTGATAGTGGTTATGATCATGTTCGTGCTGATGATCATCATGATGGTGGTTATGATCATGTTCGTGCTGAGTTGCCCCCATTAACTCTACATCAAACTTTGTACTAGAGATCCCATTTTTCACAACTTTTCTCCAGCTTAATTTATACTCTTCCTCGATATTTAGTTTTTTGAGTTCATCTTCTAAAAAAACCGGATCCCCCCCGGCATCGATTAGCGCACCAATGAACATGTCACCACTAATACCTGAAAAACAGTCAAGATAGAGTGTTCTCATTTTGTTCAGCTCCCTTTTGGATTAGTCGATGAATTAAAGCAGCGTTGTAAGCAGCACCAAATCCATTATCAATGTTAACCACGCTAATCCCGGAAGAACATGAATTTAGCATAGTTAACAATGCTGATACTCCATTAAAACTTGCTCCGTAGCCAATGCTCGTAGGTACCGCGAAGACCGGATGCGAAACCAATCCGCCAACCACGCTTGGAAGAGCCCCTTCCATTCCAGCTACAACAATTGTGACAGTAGCATTTTGAATATCTTCAATATTATCTAAAAGCCGGTGAATACCAGCTACTCCTACGTCATAAATGCGGCGAACTCTACAGCCGAGTATTTCTGCCGTTAATGCAGCTTCTTCTGCTACAGGTAAATCAGACGTTCCTGCACAGACAACAGCGATATAACCTTCAAAACGCAATTCTTGATTTGAATCTTTCCAAAAAAGTATTTTCGCTGTTTCATCGTATATAAAACTCGGACATGTACCGAGCACTTGCTCTGCTTTTTCCTTTGATATTCGTGTCACGAGCACAGCTTTATCCTTTAATTGCAACGTGTTAATAATAGAGATGATTTGCTCTGCTGTTTTTCCTTCACCAAACACTACCTCTGAAAAACCTTGGCGTTTTTTTCGATGATAATCTATCTTAGCAAACCCTAAATTTTCATATGTGGCTAACTGTTCTTGTGCATCTGCCACGCTTAGTATCCCTTGCTGTACTTTTTCTAAAATCTCTTTCATCATTGTTCCTCACACACCTTATATCGTTTATTCGATGAAGTTAGTAATGCGGCTTCAGTGTTACTAATCTACTTTTGAAAGAGCTTGATTCATACTACCACTTTGATAACCTGTCAAATCTAATGTAATATATTTATAGCCTAGAGCCTTTAACTTTCTAGTAATCATTTTATGATTTTCCATAATCGCATTCATTTTATGAGGTTCCACTTCAATTCTAGCAACATCTTGATGCGTTCGTACTCTCACTTGGCCAATACCTAGCTCTTTCAAATATGCTTCTGCTCTTTCTACTTTGGTTAATTTTTCTTTCGTAATATACTCACCATAAGCAATTCTCGAAGATAAGCAAGCAAACGAAGGCTTATTCCAGGTTGGTAAGCCGAACTGCTGCGATAATTCTCTAATTTCTTGTTTAAACAAATTAGCCTCAAGTAGGGGGCCACGTACTCCCTTTTCCTTTGCTGCTTTCATACCAGGTCGATGCTCATTCATATCATCAGCTATAGCACCATATACAACAGTATTAAATTGGTATTCTTCAATAATTGGCATAAGATGATCAAATAAACTACTTTTACAAAAATAACATCTATTTTTGTTGTTTTCTGAATAACCTGGAATAGCTAATTCAGACGTCTCAATCACCTGATGCCTCACTCCGATTTGCTTCGCTAGAGCCTTGGCTTCATCTAGTTCACTAGATGGATACGTCTCTGAATCTGCTGTTACTGCGATTACATTCTCATTTCCTAATGTTTCAACAGCTGCCTTCAGTAAAAAGGTACTGTCGACGCCTCCTGAAAATGCTACAACAACTGATTCCATCTCTTGGAGAATAGAAGTTAACGTCTCATATTTTTTTGTCAGCATTGTCTTACCCCCGTTTCTCACAATCAGATCGCTTTTTAAATAGTCATACTTCCAAATCCGCCATCCACTCGAATTAATGTTCCTGTCACAAAGCTGGAAGCTTGTTCTGCTGAAAGCCAAACGGCTGCTCCTTGTAGCTCTTCAGGTTTACCGAATCGATTCATAGGCGTGTGGCCCATAATAGAATCTATTCTTTGTGGACTTAACAATTTTTTATTTTGTTCAGCTGGAAAGAACCCTGGAATAATTGCATTAACACGAATACCATTTGGAGCAAGTTCCCTAGCCAAAAACTGCGTCACGCTATTAAGTCCTGCTTTAGATACAGAATACGTAAAGACTTTAGACAGTGGCGTAGTGGAAGAAACGGATGAAATATTAATAATGCTGCCTTTTCTGTTTTGCTCAATCATTTTTTTAGCGAAAATCTGACACGTAAGTACAATTCCTTTTAAATTGACGTCCATAATGTCGTCCCATTCGTCCATATCTAACTCAAAAAAAGGTGTTCCACTATTTTTACCAGGAGCATTAAGAAGAATATCCCAGCCACCTGACCATTGTTCAATCGTACCAGCTACTTCAATTAGCGATTCACGAGCACCAACATCAGCTTGGAAAGCTTTCGCTATTCCACCATTATTTTTTATTTCCTCCACTACTTTCTCTGCTTTTTTTAAATTACGGCCTACAATAGCAACTGCTGCTCCATGATTAGCTAATCCCATTGCTATTGATGAACCTAAAACGCTATTTCCCCCAATCACAACTGCAGTTTTTTCAGTTAAATCGAATAATTGTTTCATTGTTGTCCTCCACCTTAAAAAGATTTCCTTCTTTATTAAATGGTATAGAGTAAAGATCTGAGATCTGTTTCATATGAGGTTGAGATTGAACATAGTCCAATAATGCTGCAGATACTTCAATTTCACTTAACTCCAACGTATTTTTAATTCGCACCATCTTTACTTGGGTAAAATCTAGTATATTACTTGTTTTAATGGCTGCTTGAATTGCTTGAAGGTCGTTAGGTAATGTAGTTGGAATTTTTGTAGGCGCTACAACTGTCGAAGTTAACCCGTTGGCATACATAAATTCTAGATTTGCTTTATCTACTAATCTTTGGGTTGTAAAGTCTGCAGTTCCAACTCCATTTGCATTTCCTTCAGTTTGAGGGGTTAAGTCTAGAACCACCATCTTATTTACATCTGGTCCTCCATGAGCATATGGAGTTGGATAGCGCCCAGTAACATTAGGGTCCATTCCATCACCACTGATATTTTTACCAATTTCATCAATAACCAGCACATCTAACTGATCAAAATAAAGCTTTGGTAGGAGCTGTTTGGCTGTAGCTTGCAGATCAGCCTCTCTAGCTTCTATATCCTCTGAAGGTAATACTTCTATAACAGCCACTTTATCAAATGAGTTTTCAATACTAGCAATACCAAATAGAATTGGAAGTTCTTCCATAATAACCTTAGCCATGGCGGGCACATTTTCTGCCATATGTTTGAACCCCAGCTGATGGCAAGTTTCCGCCCCTTTTTGTTTTCCCAAGCCAATGCTAATCATTTTCATGATGCCACTCTCCACCGGTCCACGAAATGCCGTATGTGGTTTTATTCGATTTATAACGATAATTCCGTCAGCCTTTGAAGCATGCTTATCTACAAAAACAGGCAATCCGTTTGGTAATTGTCCGACTTTCACTACCTCCATCGAAGAACGAATCTCACACTTTACACTTTCTTCTGTTATTCCAAGGTGTTTTAAGACCTCTTGTTGACCTTCAGCAGTTGCCCCTCCATGACTCCCCATGCTTGGAACAATAAAAGGATTAACCCCAAGTCCTTTTAAAAACTCTACTATGATAGCTGTAATTTCTACTATTTGATCGAGCCCTCTACTACCTACTGCAATGGCAATTTCCATTCCAGGTGTTATTCTTTTTTTTATGTTTTCTTGCTCTAACTTTTCCATTAATACATGTTGAACATTATGAATTTTCATATCATCAAATGCCACTTGTACCTTGGCCATTTTAGGGATCGGAATATCTTTTAATAAATCTTGGAGAATACCCATCAGTTTTTCACATCCTTCTTTTAATCTTTCATACTAGCAGTATCTTTAATAAGTAAAAGAGCTTTCTCTATGTTAACGGTGTAAAAAGTATTTCTCCGCATTGTAATAAGAAATATTTTCAATCACTCTTTGTAGAAGCATATTATCGTTTGGAACCTTGCCCTGTTCTACCCATTCTCCTATTAGGTTGCATAGGATCCGACGGAAATAATCATGTCTTTCATAGGAAAGAAAGCTACGAGAATCCGTCAGCATGCCGATAAAATGACTTAGTAATCCAACGTTAGCAAACTCTTTCATTTGACTCTCCATTCCATCAATGTGGTCGTTAAACCACCAAGCTGTACCAAATTGAACTTTTCCTGGAACACCATCTTCATAGAAATTCCCCATCATAGAGGCTAGTACAGGATTATCTTTGGGATTTAAGTTAAATAATATGACTCTTGGCAACGCATCCTCTTTATCAAGAGCATCAAGAAATTGGGATAATCCTCGTGCGATGTTTGCCTCCCCAATTGAATCAAAGCCTGTGTCTGACCCTAAAAGATCCTTCATTTTTGTATTATTGTTTCGCATAGCCCCAATATGTAATTGCATTACCCATTGTTTGTGAGCGTACATTTTCCCTAGCTCTTTTAAAAGAAACGACCGATACTTGATCAATTCTTCTTGTGATAGCAGCTCTCCATTCATACGTCTCGTGAAAATTGTTTCTGCCTCTGCTAGAGTTACTTCTTTATATTCCATGTAAGGAATATCATGATCGGCTGCCCTGCCTCCATTCTCATGAAAGAAATCAACTCGGTGTTGAAGTACTTTAATTAATTCTGCTAAGGATGTTACTTGTTGATCAGCTATTTGCTCCAGCTTCTTTATCCAGTCTTGAAAATTAGGACGTTCAATAAACATTGCTCCATCAGGTCGAAAGGTTGGTACAACCTTTGTTTTAAACGTAGAATCCTGCTTTAACAATTGGTGGTATTCAAGAGTAGATATAGGGTCATCTGTAGTACCGATAAATCGCACATTAGATTTCTCAATAAATGATCGAGGTGTAAACTCCGCATTTTGTAATTTTTCATTGCATTCTTCCCAAATCTCAAGCGCTGTATCTGGACTAAGTCTTTTATTAATGCCAAAAAAGCTCTTTAATTCCATGTGAGTCCAGTGATACAGTGGATTTCCAATTAAAAAAGGTACTGTCTGTGCCCAAGCAAAAAACTTCTCCCAATCACTAGCTTCTCCCGTTATGAAATGCTCCCCTATACCATTTAGTCGCATTGTTCTCCACTTGTAGTGATCACCTGCTAACCAAAGTTGAGTAAGGTTTTTATAATGTTTATTCTCAAAAATTTCTTGTGGATCTAAGTGGCAATGGAAATCAAAGATTGGCATTTCTTTTGCTGTATTTCTATATAACTTAACGGCTGTAGGTGTAAAAAGTAGAAAATCGTCTTCTAAAAAATCTTTCATATTTTTTCCTCCTAAAGGATTAAAATTAAATTTATAGGATTAAATCTTTCAATGTAAACACTTTCATTTTTGACTATTTTAATTAGTTCGTTTAGTAAACTAATTAATTATAGAAATAATTTATCATGTATATAAAATTCAGTCAATTAAATTTCTTTGATTTAGGAATCAATATTTTCCGCATGAAAATGCTATAATAAAGAACAATGTCAATGAAAATTTGGAGGACACATTTATGCCTACTGGTGATGCAGCTTATATCAGGAAATTAAATCGATCTTTAATTATTAGTAAAATTGTAGAAGCAGGAATGATTTCAAGGGCTGAATTGTCTAAGGCTACAGCATTAACAAAGGCTACCATTTCAGTACAAGTTGCAAGCTTACTTGATAAAGATATTATTATTGAGACACAGCAAGATCATTCAAATGTTGGAAGAAAACCCATAATGCTATCGTTAAATCGAACAGCAGGATATGCATTGGGCATTGATCTAGATTATGGTCAAATCTCTTTTACTCTTTCTAACCTTCTAGGTCAACCTGTTTCGTCAGATACTATTAAAATATATACGACAAATTATTCTGATATCTTTGATATATTAGTTGGAAAAATTAACAAATATAAAGATGAATGCCTCACGTCTAGATACGGACTCATTGGTGTGGCAATTTCAATTCACGGTCTCGTTGCTACAGATGAACTCATTCACTATATCCCCCGGTTAGAGTGGCATGATGTTGATTTAAAAAAGGACTTAGAAAAAGAATTGAACGTTAATGTTTACCTTGAAAATAATGCAAATTTATTAGCTTTTGCTGAACGAGCTTACACATATCATAAATCAGATAATTTGGTATGTATAACACTTCGATCAGGTATAGGACTTGGTATATTAATAAATAATGAATTATCTAAAGGGCATGATGGCTATGCCGGAGAGATTGGTCATATGATTGTCCAACCAGGTGGGGATCTTTGTGCTTGTGGGAACAAAGGATGCTGGGAAAAATATGCCTCTGAATCAAGCTTTTTAACACGACTTTCTAAAGAAAAACAACTAATTAGTACAACATTTAAACACGTTGAAGAATGGCTTAAACAAAATGATACTGAGCTACATACTCAAATGGAAAAGTTCATTTATTATATTTCAATTGGTTTGAATAATATCATCAATATATATAATCCTGAGGTTCTAATAATTGATAGTGAATTACTTTCCCTATACCCAGATTCCATAAGTGAAATTAAGAAAAATCTTTCTTCCTCCATAAGTCATTATCGAGAATTATTAATATCTTCGCTTGGAAAAAAAGCATGTGAATTGGGTGCATGTGCATTAGTGATTAAGCATTTTCTTGAAATTACAATGCCTAACTTTGTATATCCTGAATTGATAGAAGATATTAATTCACTGAATAGGTTGTCTGTCAAAGAGCAATAGGTTAAGAATGGATTTGAGTCAATAATTTGGACACAAAAAAGTTAAGTCTTAAGCTATTTTTCTCATTTGATCCTCAATTGCTTGAGGGGTTTGATAGCCGAGGCTACTATGGATTCTGTTTCGGTTATACCATCCTTCTATAAACTGAAATATGGCTAATTTTACAGCTGAATAGTCTGTGTATTGCGTATGATACACTTCTTCTTTCTTTAATATGGCATGAAATGACTCTATGCAGGCATTATCATAAGGGCAGCCTTTCTGGCTGAAAGACTGCTTCATCTCGTATTCGTGGACATGCTGAGTAAACTCACTACTAGTGTATTGTGAGCCAAGATCCGTATGAAGAAGTAAGCCCTTTTCGGGCTTTTGAGCAGTGTAAGCGTTCCTAAGTGCTTCTATAACCAGTTCGGATGTCATGGAACGGGAAAAAGAATAGCCAACGATTTTTTTAGAATGCAAATCTAATACAGATGCCAAATAGCACCAACCGTCTCTTACTGTAGGGATATACGTAATATCTGCCACCCATTTCTCGTTAATGGTCTGTGTAGAGAAATCTCGTTTTAACAGATTATCTAGCTGTATAACCTTTTCTTTTGACGAATAAGGACGGTATTTTTTCTTTGTGATCGAACGAATTCCTGCCTTTTTCATTAAGCGTTGAACGCGTTTTAGGCTTAGGTAACACCCATTATTTACTAAGGTCTGATGAATTTTTGGGGCACCATAACGTGCTCTACTTTTCACATGAATTCGTTGGATTTCTTTCGTCAGCTTCTGGTTTTCCTGTTCGCGGTTTGATACCGTCTTCTTGAACGAGTGGTAGTAGCTACTTCTTGGAATCGTTAACACTTCGCACATTTTCTGAACGCTGTATTGCCCTTTATATTTCTCGATAAAATGGTTGAGCTCTGCTTCTGTCACTTTTTCGCGAATATGGCCATAGCCTTTTTTAGAATATCTAGTTCTTGTTTTAACCGAAGGTTTTCCTTCTGAATTTCAGCTAATTCTTTGGGTGTTAGAGAGCCTTCCTCTGAGTTGATAGGTGTAAAGGCCTTCACCCATTTATAGATTGTTACTTCTGATACGCCATATTCGCTGCTTAAATCTTTAACCGAGTTTCCTGCATGATATAAATCCACAATCGTTTTCTTAAACTCATCATTGTATGTTTTGCCTGCACGTTTACGTTCCATTTCGGACACATCCTCTCAAAAGTCATTGTAAGGACTTAATTAAATGGTGTCCATGAAACTATACTAACTCCAAAAGCACATAGAGGTCTTTTATTACCTAAATTGTAGTCAAATACAACGTTTTTCTACAAAATATATAAATGATAAAACTATTTTTTATAAAGTATGTTTAGTTTCACTTAATGATATAGTAGAAAGATAAACTGAACATAATTGGGTTTATATAAATTAGATCTATATATCATATACAGTCTGAAATAGAAAATCTACTGTGACTCAACAGTAGGTTTTCATTAAATAAACCGGGTTAGAAAAAAGAGTGTGGCCATTATATATAAAGGGTTATTCGTATATAGAAATTTCCCAAGTGTTAAATATTCCAGAAAAATCCATTGATAATGCTATTCAACGCATAAAAAGAAAAGTTGGCCGCAACTTGGGGATAAAACAAGCGATCTAATCTCTTTAGCTTAATGAAGAAATTAAGCAGAGGGATTCCCATCAAATAAACGATAACAGAAGAGCTACTTATGTAGCCTAATATAGAATAATCATAGATATTTTAATTTACATTAGCAATTTCCGAATCATTAATAGCATTATATATAAATTCAAGTGTTATCTAAGGATTAATTTTGCAATTTAGTTCCTTACTCTTTTCTAATAAGGAGTGACTTTATTTATTAGCAAATAACCTTAGGATATTTTGCGCGAAACTCGTTAAAAATACCAGAAAATATCTTTTGCATAAAAGGAGATAAATACATATGGAACTAAAAAAGGTATTAGGAATCACCTTTTTATCAGGCGTTATATTATTTTCTGGGACGTTATCATCTTTTAATGTATCAGCAAATGCTTCTAAAATGACAGTAAAAAGTACAGTAAAAAAAGATTTACCGAATATAAAGATTTTGGCTACTGGCGGTACCATTGCAGGGTCTTCTGAGAGTAGCACAGATACAACTGGATACGAATCAGGAGCTCTTGATATTAAAACAATAATTAAGACTGTTCCTCAGCTGAAAAAAGTAGCAAATGTCAGTGGAGAACAAATCGTAAATATCGGCAGTCAAAATATGAGTAATTCAATTTTGTTAAAGTTAGCTAAACGAATTAATACTTTATTAGCATCTAAAGATGTTGACGGGATTGTAGTAACACACGGGTCAGATACTTTGGAGGAGACAGCTTATTTTCTAGATTTAGTAGTAAAGAGTGAAAAACCTGTGGTTGTGGTGGGCTCAATGAGACCAGCTACAGCTATAAGTACAGATGGACCACTAAACTTATATAATGCAGTGAAAGTTGCATCTACCAAAGAAGCAAGAAATAAAGGAGTTTTAGTAACGCTTAACGACCGAATTGGTGCAGCACGTTATATAACAAAAACACATACAACCGCAGTAGATACGTTTAAATCTCCAGAACAGGGATACGTAGGAGAAATAGCCGGCGATAAGGTATTATTTTATAATAAACCAACTCGTAAGCATACAACACAATCAGTATTTGATGTTTCAAAATTTGATAAACTTCCTCAAGTAGACATCATATATGGGTATCAAAATGATTCTAGATACTTTTATGATACAGCAGTAAAAGCAGGAGCAAAAGGAATAGTAGTTGCAGGAGCAGGAAATGGGTTGCTATCTGATGCTGCTTTAGCAGGAGCTAGAGATGCGGTTAAAAAAGGAGTCGTTATCACTAGATCTACCCGCGTAGGAAGTGGGGTTGTAACGCATGAAGAATCAGATGATAAAGATAAGTTTGTTACATCTGATTCGTTAAATCCGCAAAAAGCCCGTATTCTCTTAATGCTTGCTTTAACGAAAACAAAAGACCCTAAAAAGATTCAAGAATATTTTAATGAATATTAATAAAACCGAAGTAAATCCTTTGCTATGATTAGCAAAGGATTTACTTCGGTTAGTTTATATAAATTGACTATTAAAATGGTAATAGTAATTATAAAGTTAACGCTCTAAGCCATAATAGGCAAGACTATTCGACTTAAAGTCATTTTTTGATATATGAAATACTTATTCATACATCCTGTATTCGAAAGTTTGTATAATCTAATGCTCCATAAAGACTGTTGAATGTGACAATATTATTTGATTTTATACCTAATTGAACCAATGTTTGGGCAATTTCAGGGCGAATTCCACTTAATACTCCATCAATTCCTATGAGTTTCAAAGCCGTAATTACTTTAAAAAGTTGATCCGCAACCATGGTATCAATAATTGGTACAGCAGATAGATCAATAATTAACCACCGTAGCTTATATGTATCTCCTTGTTTCAATGCATTTTCCATTAAAATTTGAGCTCTATGTGTATCAATCTCTCCTACAAGAGGAATTACACCAATTTCTTTTGTTATACGCACTACGGGTATAGACAGTTCATCTATAGCGTACTGGGCAGATTGAATTTTATCTGCATAATCTTTCATATAAGATTTACTTACCCAATGTACAGCCTTATCTACTACTAAATCGTATCTAGATATAATTTTATAGAACAAATCAAAAGAAAACTTTTCTTTCTTTGCTTCCTCTGTAATGATTTCTCCAATTATGTTTCGATAATAACTGATTTCTTCTAAAGCAATATCTAAAGGAAGCTGAAGAGTTATTAATACATTTGCTACTTCCATTCCCCACTTTTCTAAGATTTGAAAAGTAAGCTTCTCATCGATAGATATAGATTCTGCATAAATGTTAATCAACTTTATTCGCCAAGGAACCAATTGAACATAAACATCATGATTATAAAAATGATAGTGTCTTTTTTGTTCAGCTAATTCTTCTTTTTTATGTAAAATTACAGAAGTAACTTGTTGTAATTTTACATTTAGCGATACATCTCCCATTTTTTCACCTACTAAACATCATGATTATGTAGTAAAAGCATAACATATATAAGTTTTTAGGAAAATGGATTGTCTTATACAAAAACTAAATAGTTAATATTTATTGTTTAGTAATTGCAACGTATTTTGTAAATTACCTTATCTTATTTTATTACAAGGAATGTCATGATTATATGGTTCCTGTAATTTTGATTATGTTAACTGGGTTTGTATATGATATACAGTCCAAAAAGAAAACAACTACCTCAGTAAGAAGGCAGCTGTTTTCTACTGATAAAATTAAGTTGTGGGTGATGCTTTTTAGCATCTTGTGTAGTTTACTCAAGTTATTGATAACTTATGTACTAAAAAGAAAAGCCTACCTGATTTGTCAGAGGTAGGCTTTTCTTTTAGCTAAATATTAAGGGTGTAATTGCTTGTTACTTACATATCACTTAATGTTTTGTAGATATTTATTATAACCTATCAAATCATTTTGAGAAAGTAAAAATTGAAGGCGATTACTTGATATTTGAATTAAAAGGCGTCTTTTCTATTTCATACCGATAAATTACAATATGTTAACTAAATTTGTATTTGGTATCCATAATTTTAATTTAATAATTCATCATTAATGATAAAATGAAAAAGGAATATATATCCATATATTCATTCCTACTCGAAAATATTTCTAAACAAAATCATTAAAAGGAGTAAGCTTAGATGATAACTTTTGTGCAAATGATTTTAGCAATCTTTATTTTAATAGGAGGATTTATAAAACTTTTTCGTATACCGTTTCAAGTTGAACACTGGCGGCACTATCGATATCCATTATGGTTCATGTCTACAATTGGACTTATTGAACTCATTGGAGCAATAGGCATGATCGGTGGTATTTGGAATCAACACTTGGTTTTAGGATCGGGCATATTATTTATAATTCTCATGATGGGGGCCATACATGCTCATATGTTTCGAGCTCGTCAACCTATTGTAACTGTTATTCCTGCAACAATCTGTTTGATCTTATCTATATTAGTTATTTTCTGGAACTCGGATGTGTTTTCCTAAACCTATCGCAATTATTTTACATTTCAAAAGCCTTACATTTTATTAAATGTAAGGCTTTGTGTGGGGGGGCCGGTTCCGGAAAGAGGTATTATGTTAACTGATTTTGTATATGGTATGCATTAATTACAACCATTTTATAAGGGAAATAGTAATTGCATAATATAGTCATAAAACAACCCTACAAATACGATGCAGCCTAATGTTAAAAAAGCACTCCAAAGAAATATAAAATACTTTTTCTTTACTATGTAGCAATACAGACTTAAAAACGAAAAGATAATAAATAAAAAGCCCAAACTTACAAATAGCCATCCACCTAAGCTATGATTAGACATAAAAAGCTGAGCTTTTATCAAGATACTAAAGGTTAAGATCATAACTAAAATAAAAGCTGCTACAAAAAAGTTAAAAACTTTTAAACGAATATTGTTTATAGATAGCTTCTTCTGTAACTGTTTATCTGATTTTATTAGATAATCTAGGCTAATACCATATGTTTCGCTTAACTGGACAAGGTTGATTATGTCTGGAACTGACTTATTGTTTTCCCATTTTGAAATAGCTTGTGCAGTTACATGTAGTTTTTCTGCTAATTGTTGTTGAGAGTAATTATGTTCTTTTCGAAGTTCTTTTAATTTATCTCCTAAATTCATTTGTCTCTCCTCCTTCATTCCCAATATAGACGAAGTTAGGAAGACAATCACGATAATATTAGTTGTTTTTGGTAAACACCTATATAAACTAGTGGTTGAGTTAGACTTTCAGGCTACTAAGAGTACCTAGAATGATGATTATGTAAACTGATTTTGTATATGGTATACAGTTGTTGATCTCGATAAAGGTATAATTAAAGAGTAACACTTTTCTTATGAGGAGGAATGGCTTAATGATTGATAATAGATTATCTAAGATTAAGAATCATGAAGTGGATGATTCTTTGAGTGAACTTACTGACACAGACATTTTGTTGAATTTCCAACAAGCAATTACGAGCTTATACCCTCATCTAATTCCCATACATGCTCATGCTTATGATGCTTGGGACGATATTGTCATTCCATTGTTTTATGAAATGGTTTATAAGACGTTTACTTATAAATACGGTATTGAGATTGAGCCAAATGAAACACACGCTTATATGTTTAGCTTAAGACGTTATGAAGGTATCCATCATATTGAATGCTTTCCAAAAATGGCACCTTTTAAAGGCATACTGAATAACGATTATTTTGAGGTTAACGATGAGGAACTAAAAGGAAAAAGGCTTGTTTTCAAGTCTTTTGGAGATAGTGTTCACTATTTAACAACTGGTTTGGATACTGAAAATACTGATGCTGTTAATTTTGAATTAGTTGAGGTAGACGTTATATGTTCTCAATCAAACAGGATCACAGATATTGATGGATGCACTACATTTTTTATCCATAAAGACGATGTAGAATTTATGTTTATTGCTGAGACTTTTAATCAACATTTACATAGGGAGTAGGAATATGATGAATCCAAAAGAAAAGCAAAGTTCAAAATTTAGCGCTATATTTAAGTCCTACGAACAATTTTTGAAAAAGATTTTAAATATGTTCTTCACTAGATGATAGTTCATACCAAAAAAGCTTTTAAGAAACATAACACTTAAAAGCTTTTTTGGTTACCTAGAATTCACATTACGTTAACTAGAGTGTATTTTTAATGTGAAGCATTAAAATCTATTTTCTTATCGATTTCCTCTAAATCAGTTTCATAAAGCTCTTCATCTTCACCATCGCCTACAACTGCAACTAATCTTAAATCTTTCGCTGTTTCACCAAGTAATATTGCTTTTGAACTTATAGTTTCGGAATTAGAGTTTGTATGAAGATACTCAGACAGTATCTCAAGAATATCTTGTTCATTATATTTGAAATATTTTCTTTTGTTATCCATTACTACCACCTACTTATCCATATATTTTCTATCTTTGTAAGAATCTTATTATAACATTGTAGGTGGATCGAATTTTATCAAAATCATAATAAGAGTGCCGATAAGCAGTTTTATGTTAACTAGAAACGTACGGAATATAAATAAAAAAGACTTTAAGCCTTAAGAGATATATTTAAGGCTTAAAGCAAAGTAAATAGTAAATGAAATGACTAAGTAGCAACTGATAATCCCTATTCTTGCAGGTTTAGAATACCCTTTTAGCCAGCCCCATCTTTTATCGTCGTAATCGAAAATAAAATAGTCTGCAACGCCCGACAAAATAATAATGATACCTACTATTAGCAAACTCATTTTTTATCCCCCATTTACGTGTTTATTAAATAATATACCAAAATTAACAATAAATAACAAAATATTACCTGAAATATCTGCTATATTAATTTCAAATACACATATACAAAAAGAACCCTTTGCCCATGTAGGCAAAGGATTTTCAAATTTATTGGAATAGGGGGAATACGCTATTAGTCTGGCCAGATTTGTAGATTCATATACATATAACTTTAAAAATGAATGTTATGATCGACGCTACTTAAAAAAATCAATCTTTTTCTTTTACCTATGTTTCACGATTCGTTGAGTAAATATTAAAGTACTTCGTATATTATTAAAGTTTTACTATTTACTCTAATTGAAGACAAATAGATGCTTTTATTTCTTGTTAAATACTATCTTATCTTCTATCTTTCTTTTAATAAATTTATATATTAAAGGTAACTAAACAGTAATTGTATAATTACTTGATATTAATATGTTTTTAATAAGATAAATTTAATTAAAAATACAAAATCAATGTACTTTATATATTTACTCCAGTTAGCATAAAAGGTTGTATTATAATATACACAATAGAAAATCTCCATATTTGCCCATAAAAAAAGTAAAGGTTTAACCTTTACTTTTAACAAGATACTTTATCATTCACTTGTAATAGATGATATAGCAACATGGATTTGGAAAGCATAAAAGTAAATATGGCTCTGGTGTGAAAAATTCAAAGTGCTTGAAAGTAAATTGAATTTTTCACACCAGAACCAGATAGATGATTAACTTCTTCATACTATTTGAGATTAGACTTTCCCATTTTTTGTTTGCTTCTAAATAGAAGTACTAAGTTCTCCTTTTCTATTTTTTTCATCGATTAAGGTTTTTGCAGCTCTTAACGCTAAAAGATAGCTGTCAAAGCCAAACCCGCAAATTTGTCCCTGGGCGATTTCCGCAAACACAGAATGATGTCTAAATTCATCCCGGGCATGAATATTAGACATATGAATCTCAATAAACGGGGCTTCAAGAATGTCCAAAGCGTCTCTTAATCCATAACTATAGTGGGTCCATGCACCAGCATTAATGATCACTGCATCCACTTTATCAAAATACCCTTGATGAATTCGATCAATCATTTCACCTTCTGAATTTGTTTGAAAAACCTCTAATTCAAGTCTCAGCTCTTTAGCTAGTTGAAACATACTCTCATTAATTTCATCAAGAGTAATAGTTCCATAGATTTTAGGATTTCTTTTTCCAAACATATTATGGTTTATCCCATGCAACATCAGTACTTTCCCCATCATAATCACTCCAATGCTATTTAAAATAGTTAGTCTTCAATCCATGGATATACAGTTAATGCTTCTTCAACGGAACCTTCTTTTGCCTGGATCAGTTCCAGACTTAAACCATCCGGAAGCACCACCCAATTATGTCCTTTAGGTAATTCGGTAACATTCCATTTATAAACTTCTTCCATAGCAGCCTCTAAATCTTCCACCATGATTCCTAAATGCGCCAGTCTTCCTTCGACACCTGAGAAGTTAGGGTCTGCGATCAGTTGAACTCCACCAATAGTCCATATTTGTCTAGGGTTATCTTTTCCCCCATCTATTTTACGAATCGGCATATTTAATGCCTCTTTAAAAAAACGAATGTACCAATCAATATCCTTTACACGAATAGCTGAATGTTCAAGATATGCTTTTTTCTGATAAGCCAAATTTCAGTCATCCTTCCTTATCAAGAATTTATGTATTTTTCCATCCAAGTCTCAATCCCTTTTACGTTCGCAACCAACGCTTTATTAACTGGTGTTGCGACATTACTTTTCTCTCCCCATCGGACAATTGCTCCATTGATATAATCGATTTCTGTTTTTTGGCCTTTTTCAAGACTTTGCAGCATGGATGTTTTAAATTCATATGGTAATCCTGCTGCTGCTTTCAACCAAATATCTTCGGGATCCTCTGTTGATAAAATAACGCCGTTTGCTTTAGCAACATTTATACCCTCTAAAATAGCTTCAAAAGCACAATCTCTAATTTCAGGCAGTTGGTATAAATCTCCATATGGTAATTTCGTAATACCACATAAAGCCCCCGTTGCCACATTAATTAAAAGTTTGTCCCAAATCATTCCTGTGATATTGCCACTAACCTCTGTTAATAACCCGCATTTTGTCAATATATCTGCGACTCTCTGAATCCTTTTTGTTTTTTCGCCATTCATCTCACCAATAAAAGTAATCTTTCCCTTTGTTCCGGCAATCACATGTCCTGGTCCAAGTAATACGCCGCCAACATAAGTTTTTCCACCGATAACACGCTCGTTGCCAATAACCTCGGCAATGGTTTCCTCATTTCCAAGACCATTTTGCAATGACATGACCAATGTATCTTCCCCAATAATGGATGAAGCATTTTCAATCGCATTTCTTGTATGAAAAGACTTCACCAATACTATTACAAGATCCGCTGCTCCAATTCCCTCACAGTTTGTTTGGGCATTTACCCTAACAGCCCTATCATTCGTTCCATCCCTAAGAATCAGCCCCTTTGTATTGATTGCATTCACATGATCGGCCCGTTGATTTATTAAATAAACATCTTGCCCTGCCTCCGCCAGAGTGCCGCCAATGGAACTTCCTAAAGCACCTGCGCCAAGTACACAGATTTTCATTTATCTCACTCCTTTGCATTGCTTAATTTTCAAAAAACTTTAATATATGCTGTGCCACCACGCACAATTCTTTATTTTGATTGTAAATTTCAACCTTGGCATATGACTTTAATGATTCTTGATCAACTTCAGTAATCGTATAAACAGCTGTAACTGTATCGCCAAAATATACTGGTCTTGTAAAACGTAAACGATCGTAGCCATAGGACACACTTGGCATTTCTGCTTTCGCCTGGGTTTGAATTAATGTTGATGCCGTACTTCCAAGTGCAAAAGTTAATACCCCATGTACAATCCGCGTCTTATATGGCGTTGTTTTCATAAATTCTTCATTCATATGCATTTGACTAAAATCGCCGGTAATCCCAGCAAACAAATAAACATCTGATTCACTAATTGTTTTGGTATAAGAAACCGTATCTCCTACTTCAAAAGGGACTTTCTTACTCATAATCTTCCTCCTAGCAATCATTTAATATAGTATGAACAAATCTCTTATACTTCCATTTGCTCCCAATCATTTTTAATTCCCATATCATCTGCAAAAAATAATCTGCTATGCATTTCTTTTAAATCAGCAGAAATTTGAGGTCTAAATGACATTTTCTCAATGATTTGAGTTTCTATATCAATTCCAGGTGCTACTTCACATAATTCCAGTCCGTCTGTTGTTAAGCGGAAAACGGCTCTTTCCGTGATATAGAGAACTTCCTGCCCTCTTTTTAATGCATCCCTTCCATTAAAGGTAAGTTCTTCAAGTTGAGGAAGGAGTTTCTTGAATCGGCCTTCTTGTTCAATTTGCAGCTTACCTTTTTCAATCTTCGTTTTAAGGCCGCCGGCTGTCAGTGTTCCACAAAAAACAATCTTTTTTGTATTTTGACAAATATCTATAAACCCGCCTGTGCCCATGATTTTCCCATTAAATTTATGCACATTGACATTTCCTGCTTGGTCCAGTTCTGCAAAGCTTAAGAAGCAGATGTCAAGACCACCGCCATCATAAAAGTCAAACTGTGAAGGCATGTCTAACAATGCATGGGTATTGATACTTGCTCCAAAGAAAATGCCTTGTGCGGTGACACCGCCGATTGGTCCAGTTTCCACCGTTAAGGTAAATTGTTCATCAACACCTTCTTCACGAGCTACACTTCCAATTCCATCGGCAATTCCAACACCAACGTTTCCCACATTTCCTGGTTTAACTTCAAACAATGCACGCCGAGCGATCATTTTTCGATGATTAAGCGGAAGCCGGGTAACTTCACTTGTTTCCGCGATATAATCTCCCGACATAAAACGATTAACTCCACCCGTGTACAGCTGTGATTGTTCTTCATCAACAACGACAATATCGACGTTGTAGCCTGGAATTTTTATCGATTTTGGATGAAGAGTATTTGACTTTACTACCCTTTTTACTTGTGCAATGACAAGCCCTCCATTGTTATGAACAGCCTGGGCCATCGCTAAAGTATCCAGATACGCAATTTCATCTTCCATACTGATATATCCTTCACGATCTGCCGTTGTTCCGCGGATAATGGCAACATCAGGTCGAATCGCTGGATAGAACAGCCACTCTTCACCATTAATTTCCATTAATTTAATAAGATCTTCTTTGGTACAATCATTTAGTTTTCCACCCTTTTGCCGTGGGTCAATAAATGAACCTAAGCCAACATGGGTTAATATTCCAGGCTGTCCAGCTGCGGCGGCTCTAAATAATTGACAAAGTACACCTTGCGGGAAATTATATGCTTCGATTTCATTATTTTCAGCCATTTCACAGAGTCTTGGGGATTGTCCCCAATGTCCTCCAACTATTTTTCGTACTAGTCCTTTTTTGGCAAGTGGTGACATTCCCCTGTCGGCCCGGTCGCCTAATCCTGTTGTATGGATAAACGTTAAATCTTTTGGCAAATGTGTTTCTTCATATCTTTTTGACAATGCTTCTATAAGCTTAGTAGGCTCTAGTAGACCCCCACCAGCTCCGCAGATAGCAACTATTGCTTCATTTGGGATATACTTTACAGACTCTTCAGCGCTAAGTACTGTCACTAAATTCCCCTTTTTCTTTGGCTTTTCCAAGATAGTCACTTCCTTTCTGTTTTTTAAAACATTTGTTCCTTTACATAATCAACGGGCATTTCTTGACATGTCCAAAGTTCGAATGCTTTAGCTCCCTGCCATAGCATCATGCCCAATCCATTGATTGCTTTACAGCCAACAGATTCAGCTATTTCAAGCAATTTCGTTTTTCGGGGATTATACACAACGTCTGAAACGATTAACTCTGGACGAAGCCATGATGAGTCTGGGATTATACTCTGTCCTTCAAGAGGATTCATCCCAACCCCGGTTGCATTTGTTAAAATATCACTGCTTCCAATAGACGATCTAAGAAGTTCTGTATCTTCGATATGATGAACCGTTGCCTTACAATTACCATCGATTTCATTGTTAATAATGTCCGCATTTTTTAAAGCCCGTAGATATGATTCATCCTCCCGGTTGAAAATGTGAATTTCAGATGCACCGTCAATAGCACATTGAATCGCTACAGCTGAGCCAGCACCTCCCGCGCCCATAAGTGTCATTTTCTTTCCTTGAATGTCTACACCACTTTCCTTTAATCCACGTACATACCCTATACCATCTGTGTTATAGCCAATTAATTTTCCATTTTCATTCACGACAGTGTTTACCGCACCAACAAATCTTGCAGCTGGTGTTACCTCATCTAAGTAAGGTAAAATTTTCATTTTGTTAGGCATAGACACGTTAAAACCACGCATGTTTAGTGCACGGAATCCTGCCAATACATCTTCTATTTGTTGATTCGCCACTTCAAAAGCCATATAAACGTAGTTAAGACCTAGTTTACGAAATGACGTATTATGCATCACCGGTGATAAAGAGTGTCCAATTGGGGTTGCAATTAATCCTATTAATTGAGTTCTTCCATCAATTCGTCCTTGATCTACCATAAAAAAACTCCCTTATATTCCCCTTATTTTTAATACCTAATTTAGATTAATCTAACTTCTTCATAATCAATACCTATGGAAACGTTTACAATTTGATTATTTAAAAAACTTAATTAAATATGAACTTACTGCCTTTTGAAATCATTTTATTATACGTTGCAATCAATAATCCAATTGGTAATTATTATTTACTTATAGGTTTTGCCTATAATTTATCAAAACAAAGTGTATTTATTATTAATGAAACAAAGAGAGCTAATTATAACAGTTTATCTAGCTCTCTTTTAATTACTATTTCAATCAAATTTGCTGATTATTATTTTCTATGATAAAGTCTCGAAACCGTTGAACAATTGGAGGCAGATCTCTGTTTTTTCTAGTTGCCATGTAAATAGACTGCTGATAAATAGGCTCTTTAGTAGGAAGGATTTTTATATCAAAATAGTTCAATGTGGAAACAAGCGGAAGAATCCCAATACCTTGATTTGCTTCGACTAAACCTATCAATGCATTATCTTCGGCTACCTCACAGGAAATTTCAGGGACAATCCCTGCTCCTGCAAACAATTTATCTAAAATCGGTCGCAGGCCACTGTTTTTATTAAAGCAGACAAGCTTGTAACCTGCGATATCTTTTAATTCAACAAATTCGCGTTCTGTCAGTGGATGATTCTTATCAGTGATTAACACGATCTCTTGTTTGGCAAGCGGTAGCAATTCAATATCTGGTTCATTTTCAATGTTAGTGCAAAACGCAATATCATAATTTTCTTCCTTGAGACCTTTAATGACCATTTGTGTTGTCCCCTGATAACAGGAAAAAGCAATTTCCGCATTAGAGTTTTCATTTACAAACTGTTGAATCAATGACGGTACAAAATTGGTTCCCAGTGAATAAATAAAGGCAAGGTCGATTACACCAGAGGTTGTACTTATCAATTTTTGAAGGTTTTTCTCCCCCTTTTCAATTTCAGTTAGTCCTTTCTCAACATACGGTAAAAACGATTGTCCATATTTGGTTAACTTTACATTACGCCCTTTTCTTTCAAAAAGCTTAACACCCAACTCTTTTTCAAGTTCTGAAATAGCTTGGCTAAGACTGGGCTGTGTAATAAATAGCTGCGAAGCTGTCCTTGTAAAATGTTCCGTTTTAGCTAATAATCGAAAATATTGTAATTGTTTAAGATTCAAACGTGCCAATCCCTTTCAAAAGGATTAATCTCACAAAGATATGTTATTAATCACTTTTTATTTTTCCTTTCTTCTCTTTTTTATTATTTTACTATGATGTTTCAAATACAATAAATTTTTACTAGATTAATCTAAAGTGGTTCTTTATTAACATAAAAATCAAATCTAAATATGTAATTAAGTAGATTTGATGCTATTCCTTAGCCCAAAAAACACAAACCACTATATATGGTTTGTGTTTTTTGGGCTAAGGAATAGCAATAAAAAAAAGATTGTCTAATAACATGGTAATAATTTAACGCTTTAAAGTAAAGATCATTTTTTGATTTATAATAATCTACATAGATTAAGTAAATGGTAAATTATTTTATGAACACTATTAATTTAAATATTTACTCTTACTAACAGTAAAAACAGTGTTTCACTTCTTATCATATACCTATCTATCTTTTACTTCTCCTTTAAAGAATTATTATATTCATAAAAATCCTACAGAAAATATATAAGCATTTAATGTTATTTTATTTTTAATAGGATAAACTTTATTAAAAATACAAAAGCAATGCCTTTTATATAAAGAAGTAAATGAATAAACTAGTTTTTAAAAATAAAAGTTTTACTATTTACTCTAAGTGACGACAAATATGAACCTTTTCTATAATGTAAGTAATGGTTAATGCTATATCAAATAAAATATTTTTATTATTAATTTTTTATATAACATAAAATTAACTATTGGATTTGAGTCAATAATTTGGACACAAAAAAGTTAAGTCTTAAGCTATTTTTCTCATTTGATCCTCAATTGCTTGAGGGGTTTGATAGCCAAGGCTACTATGGATTCTGTTTCGGTTATACCATCCTTCTATAAACTGAAATATGGCTAATTTTGCAGCTGAATAGTCTG
>NZ_JBKIKC010000011.1:0-139453 GCF_046599315.1 Priestia megaterium
ACATCAAAGCATTCCAATTCAATTACTTTCTCGACTTCTTTGGGTTCATAAATGGATACTCCTATTTTCTTAACAAGGTGTTTTTTCTTTAATTCAAGAAGGTGTTGAACGACTTCTCCATGGTGAGCAATCATATCTATCGGATCATGAAGTAAACAACAATCAAGCTGAGAGAGTTTAAGTCTACTTAGTGAATCTAAAATAGTTTTCTCTATAAATTGATAACGTTCATTAAAAGTTAGAAGGTTATTCGAGTGAACAGAGGGGATTTTAGTAATGACAGAGGGGGGAGTTCTATTCTTTTCAACACACTGACACTCTATATATTCACCAATTAACGCCTCAGAATTACCATACTTTGATGCAGTATCTAATGAATCAATGCCATTGCAAATGGCATAATCAATTATTTTTAAACTTTCTTCTCTTGGTGGCATTCCTATTTTATTTGAGATTCCATAATGAATTCCTAATTGAGCAGTTCCTAATGTTAGCTTAGATACAAAATTTTTTTTTTGAAGGTAGTCATACTTAACACTCCTATAATTGATACTAAATTTATTATTTGTCTCAAGTTCCCTTATTCATTTCATCTAGGAACCTTTACTATCCTTTTCACAAACTCCATAATATTTCATTACTAACTCTCTTCTTTATTTTATAACAGAATAAAATTTAATTACTTTTTTTACAGCCTGTATTACGTCCAAAGCATCTTCCTCTGTCATTCCAGAGAATAATGGCAAAGTGATGATTTCTTCATATAGCCTTTCAGATTCTGGACAGATACCTGACTTGTATCCCAATTGTTTATAAAATGGCTGAGTGTGCACTGGAATATAATGAACATTAACCCCGATATTTTCCTTTTGTAATGCTTGAAAAATTTCTTTTCTGTCAGCTTTCAGTAGCATTAAATTCAATCGAATGATATATAAATGCCAGCTCGAATCGACATCATTCAATTGTTTTGGAAGAATAATTTCAGGTAACCCTTTTAGTTCTTCTTGGTAAATTGATGCATACTGCTTCCTTTTAGAAATAAAGGAATCCAACTTCTTTAGCTGTGATAATCCAAGAGCTGCTTGAATATCTGTCATTCGGTAATTAAATCCAAGGAATTGCATTTCATAATACCAGGGACCCTGATTTTCAACCAATTTGTTAGGATCACGGGTGATCCCATGTGTACGAAACTGGAGAAGTTTTTGATAATATTCTTCATCATTCGTTGTAATTATTCCACCTTCTCCTGTTGTAATATGTTTGACGGGATGAAAACTAAACATAGTCATATCACTAATTGAACCAATTTTTTCATTTTTATACATAGCTCCTAATGCATGAGCTGCATCTTCTATTATTATTAAATTGAATTCTTGAGCAATTTTCACAATCTCATCCAGTTCAACAGGCTGTCCTGTAAAATGAACAGGTATAATTGCCTTAGTTTTACTTGTAATCTTGTCTCTTACCGATCTAGGGTCAATATTGTAAGTATCCGATTTAATATCCGCAAATACCGGTAATCCTCCCTGATAAAGAACCGAGTTAGCACTGGCAACGAAGGTCATCGGTGTCGTAATAACTTCATCACCATCTGATATTTCTGCAGCGAAACAGGCTCCATGCAAGGCTGCTGTTCCACTTGAAAATGCAACAGCATACTTCGTTCCTACATATGCTGCTACTTGTTCTTCGAATTGGCTTATTATTGGGCCTGTTGTAATAAAGTCACTTTTCAAAACATTTATTACTGCCTGAATATCTTTCTCATCGATAGATTGCTTCCCATATGGCAAATAACGCTCTCTTACAGGCCTTCCTCCATGAATCGCTAAGCAATGCTTCATTATTCTTCATGCTCCTTATGTGTTTCCTTAATTGATTTAATCCATTCTTTTGTTCTCTTGACACCTTCTTTAAGGCTAACTTTAGGCTCCCATTTTAATAGGTTTTGAGCTTTAGAATAGTTACATAGTAGCTTTTGAATTTCACTTTGAGGATGAATGTGTTGAACGTGTTGAATAGCTGAAGAATCATTTGATATTAGCAACGCTAACTCATTAATTGAGATATCTATTCCGGTTCCTGCATTTATAATGTGGCCATTTGCTTCATCTGAATATCCAGCACTAACAACAAAATCTGCACAATCTTCTACGTAAAGTAAATCTCTTGTTTGTGTTCCATCCCCATATATACTTTGTGGTTTTCCATCTAATTTATTCTTGATGAAAATAGCTACAACTCCGCCTTCACCTCCTGTTTTTTGAAAAGGCCCATACGTATTAAATGGGCGAATAACCACAACTGGTAACCCATAGGCATGGTAATAAGAAAGAGCCATATTTTCAGCGGCAATTTTTGCCCCCGCATATGGAGAAGCGGGTTTTATCGGATCTATTTCTGATATACCACCTTGATTACAAGCGCGATCATAAACCATACACGTACTCATAAAAACCACCTTTACATGGTGTTTACGACATTGTTCAAGAATATTAAAAGAACCAATTGTATCATTTTCAAAGGTTGTTTTTGGGTCGTCGATACTATCCTGAACATTAATACTTGCTGCAAGATGGTAACAAACATCAAATTTATTTAATGTGAAAATATTGCTTAAAAGTTCTTCGTCTTTTATATCACCTTGCACAAATTTTATAAAATTAGGATTTTCACAAAATTCATTAATGTTTTTTATACTTGAGTTTGCTAAATTATCTAATACCCATACTTGATTTTTGTCTTTTAATAACCTTTTAACTACCCATCTTCCGATAAAACCTGTACCTCCAGTGACCAGAACGTTCATACTATTATCAACCCTTCTTTTATATTAGTCCCTCAGATTTTAACAACTGGCGGACTTCTTCTTTTGAAATTGATTCTTGACTTTCCGAACTATATGTTCCTTGAGGTGCTTTGGATGCATTCTGATATGAGTTTGCTTTCCCAAAATTTGATGGAATTAAAAACATACCCGGTAATTCTAAAGCAAATGTGGATTCATCAAGAGTCATGAGTTCCTCATACATTTTTTCCCCAGGACGTAAACCAATTTCTTGAACTTCGATTTCTTCACAATTTAATTGATATTCTTTACATGTTTCTTCTATGATTACAGATAGTAAATCCTTTAATAAAATAACCGGCATTTTTAAAACGAATGTTTCACCACCTTTAGATTCTTTAAGAGCTTTTATCGTTAATTCTGTAGCCTGGGTTAATGTCATCATAAAACGACTCATACTTAAATTTGTTACTGTTACTTTCTTTTTATTTAAAATTTGTTTTTTAAATAATGGAATAACTGAACCTCTTGACCCCATAACATTTCCAAATCGGACACTAGAAAAAACAGTTTTTGCTTTTCCTTTGCTGTACTCTGCCGATATCATCAACCTTTCAGCAGTAAGCTTTGTAGCACCATAATTATTTGTCGGAGATATAGCTTTATCTGAACTTGTAAACACGACTTTTTTTACATTTTGAGCAATCGCTGCTTTAATTACATTATTCGTTCCTATTATATTTGTTAAAACTGCTTCGTAAGGATTATACTCACATGAGGGGACATGTTTCATTGCAGCAGTATGGAATACATAATCGATATCTGACATCGCGCTTAAAACCCGCTCATAATTACGTACATCTCCAATTAAAAATCTCAAATTATTTTTTTGCCCAATTTCATTCTGTAAATTAAATTGTTTGTATTCATCCCTGCTGAAAATTCGTATGACACTAGGTTCTTCTTTAAGAATTTGTTTCACAAGACTTGTTCCGATTGTGCCTGTTCCACCGATTACTAAAACTTTCTTATCCTTAAAAAACAAATTTCTCCCTCCTTCCTTATCTTGATTTCTAATAATCTAAAACAAATATAAAAAGAAAAATCTTTGGAATTATATATAATTATTAATCATTTTATCCTTGATAAAATAAAGCTAAGTGAAGGAAATAAATTTAGAGAACTAATATATCTCTTCATTTTATTTTAAGTAACATAAATCCTATCTACTGTGCCCTTGGCCAGTATCTTTTTTAGAATAATTAGTCTTACTCATCACTTCTTATATTCGCTAATTCGTAAATTAGATTTGATAAACTTTTTCCAGCGTTTTTCACTTTATATTTCGTTGCCAAGAACTGATTTTTCATATTATTAAACGACTCATTTTCATTAGGGTCAGAATAATAATTATTTAATACATTAACTAGAATATCAGGATCTGATTGAATAAAACGATCAAAACTTTCATAATAGTCATACGAACGATTACGATTATTATTGATAAAATCATAAATAAAAACTGGCTTATTAAACAGCAAGCCCTCTAATGCCATAGTAGAAAGTGAAGTCAACACACCATCAACATTAGAAAGAAGATCATAGGTATTTACACTTCTATTCGTTATAACTTCAATCGATTTATACCTGGATTTAAGTTTTAAATAAAAATTATACTTCCCTTTTCCAATTTCCCATGGATGGGGCTTAATTATAATCTGATATTTTGAATTAGTAGCAATCAGGTCTATGAGCCTACCGAACTTCCTCAGGTCTAGATGCGGACCTGTTGCAATTAATAAGGTCAATTTATGAGGGTCGATTTTAAATTGTTTCACAAAAAATTGTTTAGAAAGATGTTTTTCTGTAAAGATTAGATCGTATCGAGGATGACCAATTACAGAAATTCGATTATTGGATAACCCTCGCTCCTCATACCATTTTTTCTCATACTCACCATATACAGCCATATATGATGCGAAGGCTGGAAGATAAGCTTCCTCTCCCATTAAGATACCATGTTGTAAACAAATACTTGGTATGCCCAACATAGATGCAACTATTACAAGAGTCCTACTTACAATATCTTCAGTTGTTCCTACAACAACACTTAGGGTTTGATGCTTCTTATAAATGTTAAAAACTGTAGCTATGGTTTCAACTATCATAGGTATCCGTTCGATAAAAACTTTCCTGAAAAAATCGTTCCCAAATGCAGGATGGTCTTCGTAATCCGAAAAAATATTAGTTGCTTCAGTAATCAGACTATCAGAATCTTTTTTAGTATTCTCTTTGTATTTTCCAATATATTCATTGGGTAATCCTAGTTGATTTAAAACCCTTGCGTTGGAAAGGATAATTGCATTATCTTTATGGAAGATTCTTGTCATAGTTTTTTCTGGTATTTTAATAAAAGCAGAATTTATTAATATTTTACCTGTGGGATTTGATATAAGGGGCTTCCTTAGAGGATTTAACCAGTGTTCGAAAAAAGGTTGAATTTGTTCTGGACTAGTAATTTGATGCAAGAATAATTTCTTAAAATCTTCGTGTTCCATTTTTCTTTTTAATTCCTCATCAATTTGCTGATAGAAATTTGTCATCAAAGCAAGAGGAACACCTTTAAATTTTAAGTTTTTGAACTTATCAATAAATTCTGTATATAGTGTCCAATAGTTTAGTAAATATGTCCTGTTCATACATTCACTTCTTTCTAAGAGCTCTTAATTCGTCTCTCAATTCCTTACAATTCCTTTGCTCTGGAAGCATTTTAACAAAATCATTTTTTTTCTTTGCAAATATTTGATGGTGGATGGAATATTGAGTTATAAAATTATTGTCTAACACCTCATTAATTGGATAAAACGGCCAATAATGATTGAGTCTCCAAAAAAATCTAGCATCACCAATCCTGTAAAATTGAGGATCTTCATCCCAATATGATCCAAATTCCTCCTTGACAGTTTGGAGGATTTCTGCCCTATGCATGATCGAACAATGGTCAATTGTACACGGAGCTATCCATGTTACTCCTTTTGCCGGCCTCGTAATTTTTTTGGTAGATACTTTATTTTCATTTAAGTAACTAGTTGTTGAAGCTGAATAGACAATCATAGTTTCTAGATGTTCATCTAGAAACTTAACCATTTTTTCCAAACGTACAGGTTTATATAAATTATCATCTGTTAAATAAGTGATATATTCTCCATTTGCTTTCTCTAATGCAAGATTAATCAAAGCTGCATATCTCGTTTTTTCTACCCGCTCTGCTATCGATTCAATGTCACTCTTAAAAAACTTAATCCTTTGATCTTCTAGAAACGGCTTGATTTTCTCTAAAGTTTCTACGTCTGAGTTATCATCCATAATAAACAGCTCAAAATCTCCATACGTTTGGGATAGAACAGAACGAATTGCATTAGATACAAAATCAGGCTTATTATAACTTGTCATAATAATAGATACCTTGGGCAAAGGCTTTTCCTCCCTCCTAATTTACGTTCGTTATTATCCTATGAGTAAAGTGGTTAAAGTGGAATGGTTAAAAAACTATTTCTTCACAAGAATGCAGCTGAGTTTTCTGTAATTAGTGTTTGTTTATAATACAATAAATAACTTTTGGATTGAACAAAAGATCATCTTCTACAATATCTACTGTATAATATTTGACATTATACAAAAATACTTAAATCCAAAAATGCCTAGCACCTGTTACACCACCATTATGTGAAACTCATTTACAAATTGGAAAATGAATTTGTATGTTATTATTTTTGATCCCTTTAGAAGATGACCAGCACCTTTTTTAGATTGCTAACTCCGGTTCTGATGCAAAAATTCCGAGGCAATTGCAATGAATACCCAAATCTTGAATACGCTGATACTATCAATCTAAAAAAGAATGTGTATCGGCATGAAAAAAACTGCAGAATTTAAGTGAAAGCATTATAAACCAGAAATTATTCTTCTCACAGTAAGATGATACCTCCGGTACAACTTGAGTTTTCGTCATATAGTAGAAATAATGGAGAAACGGGACTTATCTATAGCTCACACAACCATTATGTGTTGGGTCCATCAATATGATCCCGAGTTGGATAAGAGAGTACGGCGTCATCTAAAAAACAATGCTTCGTGGAGAGTGGATGAAATGTATATAAAAGTAAAAGGACAATGGATGTACTTGTATCGTGCCGCCGATTTGGATGGGAATATCATTGGCTTTTTTCAAGAAGCACTCCTCGTTTCATTACTGTAGATAAGAATCCAACTTATCCAATAGCGATTGAAAAGTTAAAATAAGAAAAACGATGCCTGAAAGCATACAAATAAGGCAAGTTAGATATCTCAATAAAATAGTAGAACAAGATGACCGTATTATTAAGAAACGTGTGTGTTCTAAATTGGATTCAAGTCTTTTCCCACAGCTATATCCATTCTTTCGGGAGTAGAATCCATCCATGCATATGATCAAAAAATAACAGATTGATTTACCTGATCAGTCCGTCCAAAATCAGAAAGAATTCATCCATCAATTGTTTGGGATTGCAACATAAAATACGTTTCCTCTAGTCCCTGTTTCTGTTTTCTTAGCAATGTAAAGGTTTGTAAATAGTCTCAAGGTTCCTTATTACCTGCAAAATCAACTTCCCCACTTGTAAATATAATTTAGCTACGGGGATTTTGTACTCTTAATTATATACAGCCTTCTTAATCTGACATTTCAACTGTAGTTAATTGTTAAACTTATCTCAGTCGCCCTGTTCAAAGTGTCCTATTATAAGACTAACATCAGTTTTTATCCATCTTTTTATATGACAAATAGTAGGAGATTTTAATTTTGTTGTTACTACACCACTTAATCTCCATTTTCTAAATTCACTATTACTAATTTTACCTTGAACCCCAACAAGTATTTTTTACTACAGTCCTTTTTTAGACATAAGAAAATCCCCCTAAATAAACAGTTCTGCTTTTCTAAAAAACTGTCTACTTAAGAGGGATAATAATAACTAACGGAAAAAGTCTGTTCTATACCCAGTGAATTTCATTTACCATTTGAAATAAGTACGTAAAATCGGATTCCATAAAGAGTTTATATATCCATTTCAAATCAATACAATTTTCTCATTAGAATTTTATAAAGGAGTATATTTTTTAACAATATCTACGATAGTAGAGAATCTTGAATCCCAAGTGTGATTAAATAATACTCTGTTTTTAGCCTTATCAGCAATAAGCCTTCGTAAATCATCTTCTCGCATAAAACGATTGATTTTCTCAATACATTCAGATAAATCGTTGTAGCAGATAATTTCGTCCTGTTGATACTGATTATATAGATCCTCTTTATAATCAATAAGCTGAAATGCACCACAAGATGATATATCAAAAGTCCTGTTATTAATACTTTTACTTTGAACATGTAAAGAGTTTTGATTATGAATAAAATTGGTTTCTCTATGATGGTTAATCACAATTTTTGCTCCATTATAAAAGGAAGTTGCTAGCAAAGGAGGAACCCATTTATCTATTATACAAAGGTGTTTCAACCTTTGAAGATTTTTAGGTATTTGATTTCGCCATCCTTTGCCAACTAATGTAAGCTTATAATTTGTATTTTCCAAGATTAGCTTAGCAAGATTTACTCTTGAAGGATAGGGATAACCTAAAATAAGAATATCACTCTTATAGTATTCATCTGGTTCTTTTTTTTTAAAAACACTTGGGTTAGTTCCTAGAGGTAAATAAAATATATTCTTGTAGCCCCTACTGTTATAAAATTCATAAGCTCCAAAGTCAATTGTAAGAATTACATTTTTATCATTTATAACCCTTAAAGATTTATCTATATAAAATGGATCTTCAGTTAACCAAATAAAAAAGGGAACTTTCCATTTCTCCAAAAATTCAAGTAATAACTTATTAATATTGGCTCCCATTAAAGTAAATACGAAGCTCAATGAATGATTTTTAGAAATCTCAATGACTTCCTTAACGGAAGTACTTGAAAAAACGGTTATTATTTCAAATTTTTTTTCTTTAAATGCCTCTATTATCCACTCTTCTAGATAACTATAGATTCCCCCATATCCCGAATAAATGTAAAGAACCTTCATATTTATGAAGTAAATGAAATGCTCTCTACTTTTGTACAATCAATAACAGTAGTTGTTGTAGCACCCGGTGTAAAAGGATCTGTCTCTCTTAAAGTTACAGCACAACTTGCGTTGTTGAAGCCAACAAATGTAGCAGGACCATAAACATGTCCAGAATCCCCTACAACTGTTACAGTAGTTCCTGGAATTAATCTAGCGAATGTGAAACAGGCAGTTCCCTGACATCGAGTTAATGGAAATGAAGCACCTAATGAAGCACCTAATGAAGCATCTAATGAGGCATTTGCATTAGCTTGTAATTCTAAAGCCATAGTTTTCACTCCTTTTTATTATGATTAATAATAGAGTATGCAAACTTGGCTCTCTTCGCATGGACAAATGCTATAGAAGCAATAAAAAATTTATTCGAATTTAAAAATCCACTAATGCATATCCTCCTTCTTTTTCATTATAAAATTGAAATATATGGTCAATTGTCCAATCAAAAATAAAAAGTATTTAATATGAATATATAGTAATGACTTATTATAAGAAAGCGAGGGAGTCTTATGTTAGATCCCGCAAAAAGAGCTCAACTATTACGTGGGTTGTTGAGTACAACTATTCCAACTGAAGAGTTAGTAACAACAACCGAAAACAGTACTTTTGGTGCTAGTCGAGGAAGTAGCTTTAGGGAGCGATTAGTTAATGCACAGGAAAGTGGTCAACCTATTCCTGATGTAACTCTAACTAATGGATTGAAATTTACTAATGTAGTTGTAACAGAGGTTAGCTCAGATTCAGTTCTTTTTACTGATCCTGAAACAGAGCATACGGCTATTGTAAGAATTGAAGCAATCTCTAGCTTTGGTACATTATCTCCTGCGTAAGATAAATGAAGAGCTCCGTAATACGGAGCTCTTTATTTCTGAAAATATCTGAATTTAACAAAGAAAACAATTAAAGAGAGGAGAAACGGCGATGAAAGGAGTTATTTTGGCAGGAGGAACAGGAACGAGGTTAGCCCCTTTTACGAAAGTTATCAATAAGCATTTACTTCCAGTAGGCCCTTATCCAATGATATATTGGTCGGTTAAGAAGTTGGAAAATGCAGGAATCAGCGATATTCTTATTATTACACATGAGGACCATTTGGATAACTTCAAAAAAATCCTAGGAAATGGAAATGATTTAGGTGTTAATATAACATATAAAATTCAGCCATATGCAGGAGGTATTGCTCATGGTTTACTTTATGCCAAAGAATTTATAAAAAAAGAGAAGTTTATTTTTATGCTTGGAGATAATATTTTTGAAGATTCCTTATTACCATATGTAAAAAATTTCATTAATCAAGATGAAGGAGCAAAAATTTTACTTAAAAATGTTGAGGATCCAGAAAGGTATGGTATAGCAACTGTCAATAAAATCACTAATCAAATTACTTCAATTGTTGAAAAGCCTCAAAATTCTTCATCAAATCTTTGTGTAACAGGCATTTATATGTACGATGATGGGGTTTTTGAATATATAGACTATTTAAAAACTTCTGATCGGGGAGAACTTGAAATTACGGATATAAATAATATATACATTTCTAAAGAAAAACTGTCCTATGAAGCTCTTCAAGGTTGGTGGATTGATGCAGGAACCCATAATTCATTATTTATAGCAAACCAATTAGTGTATAAAGAGCTCAATAAGTTAAGGACTGATGATAATGAGTAAAGACATTCTTGTCACCGGTGGAGCAGGTTTCATTGGTTTAAATTTTATTTATTATTTGCTAAAGAATACTTCATATAATATAACCATTATAGATTCACTTACCTATGCAAGTCATCCAAAGGAAATTTTCAAACTAATATCAGACTCTAGAATCCGTTTTATTAAAGGAAACATTACAAATGATAAAGATTTGCAAATTGCAATGGACCGTAAATATGAAGGAATTATCCATTTTGCAGCTGAGTCACATGTAGATAAAAGTATTGAAAATGCGGATGATTTTATACAAACGAATATAGTAGGTACTTATCACTTATTACAACATTTATTAAAGGGATATGCAAAAAAAATGATTCATATTTCCACAGATGAAGTGTATGGAACCCTTAAAACGAATCAACCACCATTTACTGAGGAAACGCCTATTTCACCTAACAACCCTTATTCAGCTACAAAAGCAAGTTCTGATTTATTAGTACGTTCTTATTATGAAACTTATAAATTACCCCTTATTATCACAAGATGTAGCAATAACTTTGGTCCTTTCCAGCATAAAGAAAAATTTATTCCAACCATTATTAACAGTGCTCTTCACAATAAAAAAGTTCCTGTTTATGGAGATGGAATGCAAATAAGAGATTGGCTTTTTGTAGAAGATCATTGTAGAGCAATCTTTTCAATTTTTGAAAAAGGAACATTGGGTGAAGTTTACAATATTGGAGGAGGAAATGAGAAAACGAATTTAAGTACGGTAAGACAGATATTAAATCTGCTGGGTAAACCTGATAGTCTTATAGAACATGTTGAAGATAGAAAAGGACATGACAGGAGATATGCAATTGATTCAACTAAGTTGCAAAGAGAATTAGGATGGGTGCAAACTTTTTCATGGGATCAAGCATTAGAAGAAACAGTAGCCTGGCACATAAAGAAATTTAAGGAGTATTCGTTATGAAAATAATACTAACAGGAGGGGAAGGACAGCTCGGTAGGGAACTAGGCCAAATATTTAAAGAGGAAGGACATACGGTATTACAATATAGTAAACAACAATTAGATATCACAGATCGTACTCAAATAAGAGAAATTCTAAAAAAAATAGAACCTGAGCTCATTATTAATACAGCAGCATTTACAAAGGTTGATTGCTGTGAAACTGAGCTAGAAAAAGCTTACCTAATTAATGGAATAGGTCCTTATTATTTAGCTGTCGAAGCAAAAAAAAAGAACATCAAACTTTTTCATATTAGTACAGATTATGTATTTAGCGGTGACAAACTATCCCCTTATGAAGAGGAAGACACTCCTTACCCTAAAACCATTTATGGAAAAAGCAAGAGATTAGGGGAAGAATTAGCGTTAATGGCTTGTGAAAATATTACAATTATTAGAACTTCATGGTTATACGGACATGGAGGTCAAAATTTTGTTAATACTATTAAAAAATTAAGTAATCAATTAGGCGAAATTCGAGTTGTAAATGATCAGTATGGTTGCCCGACTTATACGAAAGATTTAGGAATCGTTATAAAGGAATTAATAACAAGACCACCAGGTATTTATCATGTTACGAATTCTGGAAGTTGTAGTTGGTTTGAATTCGCGAGAGAAATTATTAAATTATTGAAAAAGCAAACAAAGATTATTCCTGTTTCTACAGAGGAGTATGGTCTAAAAACTCGGAGGCCTCTCTATTCTGTCCTAAGTAATAAAAAATTAAATAGCTTTGATATTAAAACAAGAAATTGGAAAGAAGGATTACAAGAATATTTAAAAAAGGAGTGTGCAGACAAGAATGAAGATTGAAGGAGTCAAGTCTAAGAAGCTGATTAAACATTTTGATGATAGAGGATTTTTTGCCGAAGTATTAAGAGATGATGATGGATTACTATCCAATTTTGGACAAATATCATGGTCGACTTCTTATCCCGGTGTAATTAAAGCTTTTCATTATCATGAGGAACAAGATGATATATGGTTCTTTCCATCAGGAAATGCTCAAGTTGTACTTTATGATCTCCGAGAAAACTCATCTACAAAAGGGCGAACAAACGTTTACTATATGGGGGAACATAATCCTCTCATACTATTAATTCCTAAAGGTGTTGCCCACGGTTATCGCGTTCTTGGGGAAAAACCTGCTACCATCATTTATTGTACAACAAAATCTTATAATCCTATTCAACCCGATGAGAAAAGAATTTCATGGAACGATAAAGAAATTAATTTTGATTGGGAGACAAAATATCGATAGTAGTTGGTGATAAAGTTGGAACCTTTAATATCAGTAATTTTGACTAGCTACAACAAACCATTATTTGTTGGAAAAGCTATTGAGAGTATGTTAGCTCAAACAGAAACAAACTGGGAATTATTTATTATGGATGATAACTCGAATTCAGAAACAGTTAAGGTAATTAAGAGATATATAGAAGACCCTCGTATTTACTATTTTAATAGTAATATTGAACACAAAGAGCGTTATAAAACCACGAGATACGCCACTATAATCAACGATGCCCTAAAAATGGTAAAAGGTAAGTTCATATCTTATCTGACAGATGACACAACATTTTTACCAGAACGATTAGAATTAATGAGTCAGTATTTTTATCAACATCCAGAGTGCAATATTTTATACTCTTCTCAACTAGTAAAGCAAGTTAATATAGAGTTTAGAGAAATTCGTCGGTTTATCCGTCAAGCTAAACAACCATTAAAACATGCAGCATTTACTGTAGACCACTGCTCAGTTATGCATAGGAGCGAACTTATACACGAAATACACTCTAAATACGGAAATTACTGGGATGATAATCCCGATCATTGGAATCACGGTGATGCAGCTTTTTGGAAAAGATTAAATGAAAAAAATATCTTTTTCCCTATAAATAAAATTTTAGATATTACGTATAAAACACCCGACTCCTTTCAAACATTATTTAATTCTCTACCTTCCAATATTATAGAAGGTACAATTGTTAAAGGTAGCTCTGAAGATATTTATTATATTCAAAACTATTCGAGAAAAAAGATAACTGAAGAAATATTTGCTCTGTTTAAGTTTTCTCGTTTCCATATAGTTCACCTTCCAGATCCGATATTGTATAAAATTCCTGAATCCGAACCTTTGGGATTAGAAATTTTACCTAATTTTATAGTGGTATACGCTCACGATATGAATTCATATTTCTACTTAGAGAGTGGTCAAAAGAGATTAATTGTTGATTGGTCGACTATGAAGCAATTAAAGTTTAACTTTAAAAATGTTGTAAAACTTGATGGGAAACTCTTAAGCTCCCTTGATGATGGACCTTTACTTACTACTATGAACAAAAAAAACTTTATTCCACCAGGGAGAAAGCTTTTTAGAACCCCCTCAAAACTTTGGATTTGTTTCGATGGCATCATGTCAGAAATCGACCCTAGAGTAGCTAAAAGATTTCATCTTGAAAAAGATTCAATTTCAATCTCTTCAGCATTTCTCCAAAAATATAAAAAAGGTAATCCAATTATTCCTTTAAGTTCTTACACCTCATTTAATATCATTTAGATTAAACGTTTATATTTAAACGAAAAAACCCCTCTTATATCTTAATTTTAATTAGATATAAGAGGGGTTTTTTCTTGTTTCATTTTATTAGAATATTTCCTTTAACATATAAATAAAAGAAGTATTTTTCATACTTTATTTAGAGAAGTCACTTTAACCCATAAACTAGAAAGAGATAGTGTAGAAACTTTTATCTACTTATTACATAAAAATAAGGGGATTTTAATAAAAATATTTATTCTGAATTCATTTAGTAGTTCATCCATTAATAGTATTGATAAAACAAATAATAAATAACATTGTTAGGAAAGGGCTCCTTATATATCCAAAATATCTAGTTAATTATCAATATAATATCAATTATTAATTAGTAAATTTTCATTTGGAAGTAGAAGAAAAAAACAATTTGATAATATTGATAGTTTATTTACTAATGAATTTGGACCTAAACCAAAAAATATAACAAATTTACATCTTAAAGGTTTTTGTTAAGCACATAACGATCTCTTATTGTCTGCGCTTTATCTAACCAAACAACTCCTTTCTAATACGATACCTCAGAAATGGGGAAGGATTATAATAAATGCTTTAATTACTGCTAAAGATCCTTCGGAAACACTTGTATTAACAAATGTATACAGGGCTGCTTTAACTTCTTATTCCAAAACTCTCGCTCAGCAATTTGTTAGTCATGGAATTACAGTTAATACCGTTGGTTCCGGTTCTTTTAGAGCTGCTCGGGCATTAGAACTATTAAATGAAATGTCTAAAAAACAAAAACGTAATGTTAAAGATATTGAATTAGGGATAACTCAACGTTTACCAATGAAAAGATATAATGAACCAAAAGAATTTGGTAATGTTGTAGCTTTTTTAGCTAGTGACGCAGCCAGTGCTATTACAGGGACCTTTATTCCTATTGATGGTGGAATATCCCGTGGTTTATTTTAAATTCATTATACTGATTTTGGGAATTCCTTCTTAAAAGGGATAGCTCAAATGAATTGCCTATCAGATTGTTCATTATAAAATTATCTTGTCAGAGAAGGTGAAATTAAAAATTTTATTAATCCCATCCAGAACCGTTTTATAGATTAGTAATCAAACAAGAGTTCTCTAGGGCTTTTAATTTGTACAATATACTCCCTTTTTCTCTATACTTCTCACTTTCATTCATTTTTAATAAGGTGAATTTCTCCTTTAAACATACACAATAATAACTTAAGTAATCACAGTATATATACTAACTTCAAACTTTCTCCGATAGATTAACACTTTATTAAAATTCTTTAGATTTACTGTGAAATTATATGAAAAATTTTTTTCTTTTGGACGGTGCTGACCTATGTTTTGAGAGAGAGGTTAAACACCTTTTAAGTGAAAAGTTGGCGGTATTATTCGGAGGACTGGCTGCTTAGTTTTGTTTCGTTTGAATACAGATGTTATTATTATAAATATAGGTATTGTCATTTTATTCCATTATGGGCATTGTATTAAAATTTAACTTGGCGAAGTAGAACATTTTAGACTTTATTGAAGCATGAAATGATTCAATGCAAGCATTATTGGAGATTGGCGCACTCCAATATAATAGGCTACAATTGCTCGATATTTTACAAATAAAAATCAACTAGGTAATTTTAACCCCTTCCCTGAAATAATAATCAGCTTAAAAACCCTATTTCAGTAAATTACTAGCAATTTAGAAGACTACCTTATTGGTTTACATTTTTTACTTTGACATCATATTGCTATCTATCTATCTTTCTTTAGTAAACATTTTACTGCCATATGATTCATTTCCGGTTGCACTTACCTTCCAACTCTCTTTACATTTTTATTGCCCCCTCAATCTGTTGTTTTAAACGCCAATTTTCTGCTTATAAAAAAGGCTATTGTTTATCCATGGGTTGGTGTGTCCACATTCTAACATCACTTCATTTATGTATTTAATGGTGTATGATTTTGTATATTTAATATAGTCATTACTCCGCTCTCAGAAATATTTTACATTTGTATATAGCTTGTAACTTGGCGTTTGACAAATAACGTATTCTTATATTAATACAAAAACACCTTCAAGTTATCATTAGGTATCCAAACGCCTTTTTTTAACTTAGAGATGTTTTTGATTTATCTCACTCTATGAGTTTAATCCTTTTATTAGAGAAGATATTTTGCCTTCTTCTCTAATAAAAGGATAGCGAATAAATTTAGCTAAATATATCCATGAGTTTAAATATCACGTAATAATCTTAGGAACTCTATATAATTCTATCGTACTACTCAAGGTGTTAACTGAAACTATTAACTGAGAGAACCGTTTTTTAGACTATCCCTCTCCTTTCCTGCTAGTAACCTCTTATTAGATGGAAAAATCCAAGATTATTACGATTATCTTTTTGTCTTAGTTTATAACGTTAAAAAAATAACTCATAATTATGAGCTAAGTAGAGAAATAAATATTGCGATTAACACTTCAATTGCTACTTGAATATTTAAAGCAGCATCTGCATCTAATGTCTTGACTTTTACATTTATTGATCCTTCGATAACTGTTTTTTGATTATTTCGTTGTCTAGTCCCCAATAGTGCTGACATTTCTTGAGCTACAATTTCACCCTGATTGACATTACTTGTGAGAATGGCTACAACAGCTGCAATAGCTACCTCAATAGCAAGTTGTAGTTGCACCGCTACTTGTGCATCTGTTGTGTTTACTTCAACACATTCAGAATCCTTAACAATAATCCACTCAAAGGATCCTTGTTCAATTGAACTTACTTTATCTGCTTCTTGATCGATAACTGCCCCATTATGTGTTCCAGTTTTACAATGGTCCAGTGCTCTCCATTTTTGTTCACCCATACTATTTCACCTCTTTAAATTTTTAATTAAATAAGAATTAAGAACTAAGGACAGAAACAAATACTGCAATTAGTGCTTCAATTACTGCTTGAATGTTTACAGCGACATCTGCATCAGTTGTTGTAATTTTGACATCTTTTGAATTTACAATGATAATTTTTTGTTTGTTAGTTTGCTCAAGATTAGCGTGCGCGAGTAAGTCTTGAGCTATAACTTCAGAATTCGCAACATTACTGGAAAGAATAGAAATTACTACTCCAAGAGCTACTTGGATAACAACTTGAAGCTGCACAGCTACCTGAGTATCTGTTGTAGAAACTTCAATGTCGCATGAATCTTTAATCCAAATTAATTCAGTAGATTCTTGATCTACGAATGAAAATGCATCTGCTTCTTGCTCAATAACTGCATCTTCTTTACTCTCGTCCTCAAAATGATTATCGCTTTCAAATAAATGTGAAAAATGATCATCCTCTTCTAATTCGAAACGACTTTTGTAATCATGGCTAGAATGTTTCTTTTTACTTCTTTTCTTTACTTCACGAGACTCATAGCGTTTATGAGTTGGCATGACTAACACTCCTTTCCTTATATAAAATAATATATGATTTATAGAATGAATAAGATTGGGCTAAACCCTATGAGTTTATGTCCAATTTCAAAATAGAAAAAACGCCTAAGAAAAGGCGTTTTTAAGAAGAATCAGAATTACTTTGGTTTCGTTTTTGGAGAAGTGGCCTTGGCTCTCTCAGCAAGTGTATTGGATTGCTGTTTTAATTCTTCTAACAAATCGAAGATTAGTTGTTTTTGTTCATCAGTCACTTTCCCTCTAACATTCTCTTTTGTAATACCGTGTTTTTGAAGAATGTTTAGCATCATTAATTCCATAAGTTTGTTAGGGTTTTCCCCAGGTTTTTGATTTGAATTATTCAAGTTACCTGCTCCTTTCATGATATATGCCATAATACTATATGTATTTACTGCACAAAAAGAAACTCTTAAGTTCAACCTTTACTCTCCAATATTATAAATTTTAAAATGATGCCAGAGGTATATCATATCCAATATAGGGGTAAAAGTGTACATGTGAAAATTTATCTTATAATGAAGTCAAGTCATTTTTTTGAATAATAAAAAAATAAGAATATCATATATTTATACATAAGATATTTCCCTTATACTTTCAACAATTTTCTTACAGTAATTATGAAAAGAGTTGGTGAAAATGGCGAAGAAAGCAAAAAAAATAAATGTTAATTTTAGCGATAGTGGGGCGTCTAACGATCAACTATATGTAATAGATGAGAATAATAACGTAATTTCTGTCGTTAATGCAACAACAAATAATGTAGTTTCTACTATCCCTGTAGGCCATCAGCCAGTTAGCCTAAATGGGAATCCAAATAACAATCGGATTTATGTAACAAATGGGGGGAGCCAAACGGTTTCTGTAATTGACGGGGCAACAAATACTGTAATTGCTATCATTCCAGTAGGGATTCAACCGGCCGGTGTAGGAATCAATCCATATATCAATCGAATTTATATATCAAATAGAGGAAGTAATACCGTTTCTGTAATTGATGGGTTAACTAATACTGTAATTTCCACGATTTCGGTAGAGACTTACCCAACTGATATAGATGTCCATCCATATATCAATCGAATTTATGTAACAAATGAATTTAGGAATACCGTTTCTGTAATTGATGGGTTAACTAATACTGTAATTTCTACGATCTCAGTAGAATCTCAACCGTCTGGTATAGGTATAAATTCGGCCACTAACCGAATTTATATATCAAATAGGGGAAGTAATACTGTTTCTGTAATTGATGCAATAACAAACACTGTAATGGCTATTATTCCTGTAGGCCATCAGCCAACCAGTATAGAGGTTAATTCATCCAATAATCAGATCTATGTGACACATGAATTAGAAAATACAATTTCTGTGATTGATGGGTTAACCAATATCGTAGTTGCTACTGTTCCGGTAACATCTCCTATAGCTAACATCGATGAGGACCTTTCTTTAGAATAATCTATCCCTATAAAATTTATAAGGAGTAACAATGTAATAACCAGACAAAAAATATAGAACTGAGCATGTTATTATAAGTATATTGATAATATTTGTATTAAAATACCATTTAATTAGATATCGCAAAATTCCTTTTTAAGCAGCTTATCTCTGGATATAGTCAGTAAGAGTTAACCACGATACTATAAAATTCGCGCCAAAATTAAATTTAATGTAAGTAGATTAAAAAGCCATAGGTTTGAAGAGCCCTGGCTTTTTTTGTGTGCTCTTAGACTAATTAGGGGATAACCAAGAAAAATTACATATTACTCGTGTTGATTTAGTTCTTATAAAAAGCAACTATATATCTTACTCAAACCATTGTTTATGAACGAACGTTTTTCAATTTTCTCCTTAGAATTCCTCTATACTTTTCCACTCATAGGTAATTATTTGTTATGTGAAAATTAAAAAATATACAGCCATTCTAAGTTACTGTCATCGAAGAAATTTCTAAATTTATAACTATTCGTTCTCCGCCAATGACAGTTTCTAAAGGTACAAGTACTTCATATATTAAATATAATACGGAACCAGGAGGAAAGAAAATGAGAGATTGTATATTAGTGATTGGGGCTCATCCTGATGATGAGCTATTAGGAACAGCAGGAACTTTAAAAAGATTTGTAGATGAAGGCTATGAAGTAATTTCAATTGTTGTGGCCTTAGGAAGAAAAGAAGAAGCACACCATATTCAAGAGTTTGGAAAACTTGCCAACAAGCAACTTGGTATTAATGAAGTAATATTCCTTGGGCACCCTAATCTAGAGTTAGAATCAATTCCTCTTCATTTATTGACGAAAGAAATTGAAAAATTGATCCAAAAATATAAACCTAGTAAAATATTTACCCACCATTACGGAGATTTGAATATTGATCATCAAATTACATTTAAAGCGGTGTTAACAGCAACTAGACCTCTTCCTAATAAGGAACCAATAGAGTTAATTACATTTGAAACTGTATCTTCTAGCGAATGGAATGCTTCCACTTCTGATAACCTATTTAAACCAAATTATTTTGTTGATATCACCAGTAACATTGATGCTAAGATTAATGCACTTAAATATTATGACGTGGAAATGCGAAATTTCCCTCACCCCCGTTCTTACGAAGGAGTTAAACATCTAGGTAGAGTTCGAGGTATGACTATTGGTGTGCCGTATGCAGAAGCTTTTGAAGTGATAAGAAGGGTTTGGAAATGATAAGAGATCTTATTTTCCCTTACCCTTATATCATTAAAAAAATGGATGAATACTATAAACCTAATCTTCCGCCAGTAAAAGTTAGAGAAGAATATAGAACAAAGATAAGCCCTCAAAAACGGGCCTCAAAAAAGAAACTCACTATATTAATTGCTACATTTTGGGACTACCCTCATATAGGAGGATTGTCCAATTATATTACGGAACTTAGTAAAGGTTTAAAAAAACAAGGCCACAAAGTTGATGTTATCTCCCCTAATCTATTCCCCAGTGCGACAGTAAAAAATTTACGAGAAGATATTACCCCTAAATTAAAGGAATTCTTCCTTAAACGATATGGGAGTTATGATAAAAAAATCTTATCTAATAGTCGTCTTTTATATGTATATGAACAGATGCTTCAAAAAATGGATTTAGAGAAATACGATATCTTTCATGCACAGGATATATTTACAGCAAATATTCTAGGAAGATTTAATGCAAATTACAACAAGCCTTTATTTTTCACTCCTCATGGAATGTTCACCTTCAAGAGATTAAAATTCAACTTAATGGAAAAGGGTTCTATTGAAGAAACCTATTATAAAGAGCTAGAGAGAAAGGCAATAGAGTTTGCTAGTCAACTCATTATTCTTAGTGACTCATTTCGTGATTCATTAACAGAATTAGGAGCAAAACACGAAAAAATGACAACTGTAATTACAGGTATTAATTACCCAGAAAAATATTACAAAAAAAAGCTGGGGCACCAAGAAAAACTTGTAATTACATGTGTCGCTAGGTTAGGACCAAGAAAAGGGCACAACTATTTACTTAGTGCATTATCACGTATTAGACAATATACAAATAATGTTGAAGTATTAATAGTTGGTGATGGTGAAATGCGAGCAACTTTAGAAAAACAGGTACATTCCTTAGATTTACCTATGGTGAATTTTTTAGGTTCAAGAGACGATGTACCTTATATTTTAAGCAAAACAGACATTTTTGTACTTCCAACAATTAACGATAGTTTACCGATTGCGATTATTGAAGCCATGCATAGCGGTACGGCAATAATTTCAACAGATTGCGGTGGTATTCCAGAAATTATTAAACATGGTAAAACAGGAATCGTTGTTGAACCTGGAGATACAGAAGAACTAGCACAAGCATTAAGATTTTTCATTGTTAATAAACAAGCGCGGGATAAAGCTAGTACTAATGCATTTAATTTTGCTAAGACACACTTAACCACAGATGGAATGATAAAAAAAATAGAAAGTATATATAATAAATTTTAAAGGTGGCTAAACCTTATGAAACATGAACATTGTGCAGTTGTACTTGATTTGAGTGCAAATGGGGTTGGAATAATTCGAAGTTTATCTAAAAAAGGGATAAAAGTATACGCTTTTGATACAGAGAGAGCTTATAAGATAGGAAAATCCCGTTTAGCGACTTGTGATATATGTCCCAATCCTTTAACCGAAGAAAATGAATTGCTTACGGTTTTAATCAATCTTTCTCAAAGTATAGGAAAAAAACCTGTATTATATGCAGGTTCTGATGATTATATTGTTTTCATTTCAAAAAACCGCAAAGAACTGTCTAAATACTTTTTGTTCTTACTTCCGGATCACTCTTTAATTGAAGAAGTTTTAGACAAAGAGAAGGCATATGAACTGGCTTTAAAGCATAATATCGCATGTCCTAAAACATATATTGTAGAAAATGAAGACCACTTTGAAGAAGCGATTGCTAATCTTGATTTCCCTTGTATCCTCAAGCCAGTTCTTGGCCATGAATTCAGAAAAAGTATTAACAAAAAAGCTATCTTAATAAATGATTTAAATCAATTAAAAGCTGATTACCAGACCTATAGAGAATATGGAAAGCTGCTTATTCAAGAAATTATTCCTGGAGATGATAATTGCTTTTATAAAGTCGCTACTTTTTACGATGACAATATGAAATTAATGGCATTATTCTCCTTGCAAAAAAATCACCAATTTCCTGCAGAGTTTGGAACTGGTGCACATATTATAAGTAAGCGAGTTCCAGAGCTTTTCGATATATGTTTACCCTTTTTTGAAGAAATTGAACTTAAAGGCATTGGTATGGCTGAATTCAAAAAGGATCCTCGAGATGGTATTTACAAATTCATTGAAATAAACCCACGTTTTTGGTTAACACACAGCTTAACAGAACCTTCTGGTATTAATTTTGTCTATATGTATTATTTATATTTAACTAAACAAAATCCTGAGCCCATCTTCTATCAAATAGATGGAGTTAAATGGATATATCTAGTGAGATATTACCTGACTTTTCTTCAAAAAAGAAAAAGAAAAGAAATGAGTTTTATTGATTTTTATAGAGGTTTTGAGGGAAAAAAAGAGTTCGCCCTATTTGCATGGAATGACCTAATGCCATTTATTAGAAGTACATGTTCTCACTTAGTTAATGCTTGGAAACAACAAAGGAAGGAATGAAAATTGTGTATGAACCTAAATTATTATACAAACTATTTACGAAATTAAAGATTTCTGAAAAGCTTTCTTATTCCATGGGCGAAAAAGTTATCATTGACCCTACTAAAATCGAGTGTCTGAAATCAACCAACAGAAGCAGCATATATAAATTATTACTTCGAAAAAAAAGTGGTTACTATCCAATTATTTTTAAGGTCTATAGTTCAACAACCCAAAAAAATGAAGTTGAAATTAATATATACAAGAAACTCCACCCACTGTTAAAAGAATTTTTACCTCAAATTTATCTCATAGAAAGGAATCCAAACGAGGACTGGGTATTCATGGAATTCGTTAATCAAATACGCGGTCAATTAAAATTTACCCCAAAACATTTAAACTACATTATTCCCACGGTTGCTAAACTTCATGCTCGCACATTTGAAGACAAATTCAAAAAATATAATGATGCTTGGAGTTCTTGGCTTCCAACTTATGATTCCTCATCAGCGAGAAAGGAACGAGAAAAACACATTGAAAAAACGATCGTTTTTCTCGATGAGGCAGTTAGCGATGACAGAATAAAAGATGTAATAAAACCTTATTATAGATCCTTAATAAAACTATATAGTAAAGGTCCAGATTTTTTCCCTGAATTACTGGAAAGTGGTTCTTCTCTTACACATGGAGATCTTCACATGCAAAATATATGTAGTAAAGACGTTACCATAAATGATCCCTGGAATATTCAGTTCATTGATTGGGAGTCAGCAAAATATGCTCCCACATGGTTTGATATGGTAGTTTTAGTAGAAATATTATTAGGATTCAGAGCAGATTGGCAAAAATACGCTGAAGAAATTCGAAATCATTGTATAGTAACTTACGTTAACGAAATGAAAAAGCACGGAATTAAATTTAAAACTGATCCAAGAGATCTTTACAAAATGGCTTATTTACAAAGAACATTAGAAAAAGGATTGCACACCCAATTACGAAGAATATTTGATAACCGCGGAGGCGAGTTACTAGGTTATCATCTAGAAAAAGTAGCAATTTGGGGTAGGGAATTAGGAATAGATTGATAGATAAAAGTAAGTTATCAATCTCTATAAATAACAATCTTTCCGAAGAGGCATTTTTAAATGTCTCTCCGGAAAGATTAAAAAATAGGCTGTAATGTTGAATATTTTTCCGTATAGTACAAGCAATTTCACTGTAGAAAAATAGAATATAATATGAAAGGAGGAAAGCAATATGAGTAAATCTTATAAAAACAAAAAAGAAGGCGAGCATTACGATTTAAAAGTCATCCATGACGCTAGCAAAAACAAGCATGACTGTAAGTGCAAAAAAGAGAAATATGAAGAAAAATACGAGTACAAGCACAAAAAGGACAAATATAAAGACAAAGATGAGTGCAAGCACAAAAAGGACAATTACGAGTCCAAAGACAAAAAGGATAAATATAAAGACAAAGATGAGTGCAAGCACAAAAAGGACAATTACGAGTCCAAAGACAAAAAGGATAAATATAAAGACAAATACGAGTACAAGCACAAAAAGGACAAATACGAGTTCAAAGACAAAAAAGATAAATATAAAGACAAAGATGAGTACAAGTACAAAAAAGATAAATGTAAAGGTAAAAGCACAGATTACGATACAATGTATCCGTAAATAATCCTTTTTTAATTATCAAATAAACTTCAATTAAATTTCTAAATAAATATCCCTTTTTAATCACGGATTCACGATTAATAAAGGGATATTTTTAACCTAGGTATTACACATATTCACTCTCTCAGATATTTGACTCACCTAATTTGTCTCAAAAATGTAAAGAAGCAATCTTTTTATAGCTTCAATAAGTGAACAGCAATATCACATTAATATTTAAACATTTTCTAGAAATAGTCTTATGAAACTTCACTAATTCCTCTAGTAACATAGCAGTTTTTTAAATAGACCCTAAGTATGTATGTCTTTAATTACAATAATATTTTACGTTTTGATAAGTTATGTAAGGAGCTTTATTAGAAGATCAGTTTGTGTATAAATAGTATAACAGGAGTGCGTCTAACCCTTTGTTTTCGTGTAAGTCGATTAAAAGAGCGATTGGTTCCTCATAATATGTCTCTTGGTTTCTAAACTTTTCTTTTAGTATTGGCGAGAATCCAAACCTTAAGAATTTAATATTTTAACAATCAGCAGTATCTTTAAGTTTTAAAGTAATCTCTACTGTTTTTTTATTTGTTGTAAATAGCACCCTTTATTCGCTAATATAACCCAGGTGAAATTACATAACCATTCCTTCATTAGGCTTGAAAGAATGGTTATGTAGCTTCTATTAATAGTTACATAAAAAAAATATATTATGCAAATGGGGTAATTATCCTTTTTTCCACAGACTAATAATTCTTACCGTTGCACCAGAATCTTTGTGCTCACTTTTCTTTTTTTTCTTTTTAGAAGAACCTTCTTCTGAATTCTTCTCATCGTCCCAGTATTCTTTATAACCCATAATAATAGCACCTCTCTTCCAATTTTAATAATATTATATGTAAAAATAAGAAATCGGAAAGGGTACTTGTACCATATTTCAAAAAAAGTTTCTGATTTAAAATAACATTTAAAAAATAAATATTTAGGAATTTCTTTAATAACACCAAATAACAAATTATAAGTTAACGGATTATCAAGATAACTAATATCAACTAGAATTATTAATTTACACTATAAAATATATTTTCTAATTAACGGACAAGAATCCAAGCATCTTATTAATCCAAGAATAAGATATAAAATATGAGAAAATAACAAAACTTACGTTTCCCCCCTATAACTATAACCCGCAATTCAATAGAAAGAGAGTCATAAGATACTCGTCTAAATGCTAACTTAAGTAAATTAATGAATCTTTTATACATTTATAAGGCGAAGGTTCAAGTAATTAACATTTAGGTTACCTAATAGTAATAAAAATGAAGAAACCACCAGCTTAGATTTTGAAAACATGATTCTTCATTTTAAGGAGGAATAGATTTGAAAGATTTTTCACCAACAATCAATCATAAACACAATAAGGTTATTCGTAAGGAAGACTTAAAAGAATATGAAATAATCGGGGACGGAGCAGATGGAGTAGTTTATCAACTAACATCTGATCGGTGTATTAAATTTTTTTTTAAAGAAGAAACACAAAAAAGGGAATTGGAAGCACTGCTAATAGGCCAGTCATCTCCAGTAATACCACGCCTTTATCAATATGGTGCAAACTTTATAGTTATGGAGTATGTAAAAGGATTTTCACTCGCACGATACCTAAAAAAGCATGGACAGTTAACGAAGCCTCTAGTTGAGAAGATTTTAAACATGTTGGATGAACTAAAAAAATTAGGGTTCACTAGATATGATGCAGAAATACGCCATGTGTTAATCAACGAGTTAGGGGATTTAAAAGTTATTGATCATAAAAGAGCTTTTACTTCTGACCAACCTGTACCTGTTAAATTATTGAAAGGATTTAAAAAACTAGGGTTAACAGACGAATTTTTGAAATTTGTAAGAGAAATTCGTCCATCCGTCTATGATGAATGGAAAAAATATAAGTAAAGTATTATTATTTTATTATGCAGGTAGTAGTGAAAGGATAATCCATAAAAACGAAAACTAATATTAATCTTTTAATTTTATAGGATATCCTTTTCACTTTAGTGTAAAGTCCCCATAATCAATAAAGACAATTTTCCCTTTCTTTGTTAAGGCTAAATTAGGTCTTACTAAATCTTTAGGTCTTACTCCATATTGTCTAAACCTCTTTTTTAAATACTTTAATTGGTTATCGTAATCTTCAGTTCTAGGTACTGGGATTGTCATTTTTTTCATTATAATCCACCCATATCCGAAGTCCTTAATTGGACACAGGTGTTCTTTTAACTTAGCGTGACAGTTCTTATATATTATGAATTCATTTTTATTACTTTTAAGCCCCAATTCTGACGTGGCAACTTTTAATACATAACCATTTTGAAGATCAAAAGTGACCCGTTCGTATCCATATCCAATTATTTTATAATCTAGTTTTAAGGTCTTTACTGCCGCTTTAGTCATCCACTCTGTATCTTGTGTTTTATACTGCTTCATCTTCGTTATCCACAAATTAATGGACTTTATATCTTCATCACGCAAAATAGCACTTACCACTTTTCCTCCTCTTTTCTCTAAAAGTTTGACTATATAATATATTTAAAAGAAATTTTCCTATTAGGCTAATGAAAATATTAATACATCTGTGTTGAGTTCTACATAGATCTTAAAATTGAACTTTCTCATTTAGTATGAATTAATTATTAAGAAAAGGTTTAATAACTTACAAGGCAATTATATAAGGGGTAAAGGTAAAATTAACAAGCTTGAACAGTTCAAAGAAATGTATAAGTAGTATAGAAATTATTCTATTCATCAATTTAAAGACGTTTTTATATAGCGGAAAGAAGGTTTACTCGGAGATAATAATAGGTCAAATGAAATTAAGCTTAAACTAACATTCATATTGTTTAGGGAAATACTTTGACTGCTGAAAAAGTTGTACTGCCGTCCCCTTGTATCACGCCATTAATACTACTTCTCATCCCTACTACTACTTGATCTCCCGCATTTAACCAAAGAGTTTCACTTGTTGTTATAATTCCTGGCCTTTTTCCTGCAAAAGCTTCATTATCTCTCCCTTCAGTTTCGCCCTTGTTAGTTATGAGAAAAACTATATCTAAGTTATATGGGCCACTATTAAAAGGTTTAAATTTAACTGATGACGTTAGGGTATATACTCCATTTTCTCTTGGAACAAAAGTAGAGGTATTTAAATCATATTCATTCGCCAAATCATATTGTTCAGTTTGAAAGCGAACCTTGTTAGCATTGTTGGCCTCGAGAGGAGTATTTACATTATTAAGAGCTCTAAAAGCAGAAGCTCCTGCTCTTATATCGTTAACATACGGTCTATATATCCCCTCATAATTATAAGGCATATAATAATTTTTCATTTCATCAACCCCATTTCCTGTGTTTTCTATACAGTTTATTCCTTTATAGAAAAAGGGTTAGTATTCCTAGCCTACTATAGGCAAAAATACTACTTTGATACTTTTTTCTTAGCATTCTCTACAATAGCAAACCCATCAATCTATGATAAAAGCTGTTACCGATGTCAATTGTTAAATGTAAAAGATAAATCTCAATTGGATTCCTTCTAATTTATTATATATACAAAATTCCTTTCTTTTTGTGCTTGTCCAGTTATGCTAAATTTCTGTGAATTCAATAAATAACTTACTTTTTAATCCACTAAGTAAGAAAAAACAAGTATGCTCTGCTTTCGAAATTCTTCTATATCTTCATAAATACTTATCTTATAAGGAATAAATCCGTTCTTCCACTTTACTTTCGAGCAAGAGGGTGTGCATATGCAAAAACCCTCTTACATTATTGTTACACATTATGTTTACGTTCTTTTATCATTTGAAAAATAAACTCTTTGTTATTTTCTAAGAGCTCTTTTGGAGTTGTATTATGATTCTTGGCATGACGAGCAAAGTTAGTTTTACTGTACCATTGGTGACATAAAGGACAAGGTAGTTCATTTTCAACCTCATAATGAGCTGACGTCCAGCGACTAGAAAAAGAAGAAGAGCTATTTGTAGTTTTTTTTATATACGGTGTATTCTCATCTTGTATAGATTTTTGTATTCGTCCTGTAGTTGCAGCAACTTCGCTTGTAGTCGTTGTATATAGGTTCTCATCTAGTTCTTCCCTAATGAGTAAATATCCAGCTTCCGACATTGATAGCCCTAACTCATCACAACGTTCTCGAAATTGCTCATATATACTTTCTGGCAATCGAATCGGTAACACTTTACTTGCTTCTTTTGATCTTGATTGACGAGCGTACTTATCTAGCTTTCCCACCTTATCACCTCGTGTATACAATTTGTATACATATTCAGCACTTAGTCCTCATGTTCCTGCCATTCATCCAAATACATTTTGTATACGTTCTGTATTCGTAGATGATTTTTCAACAACTATAAATATGGTAATAGAAATTAATAGATCTTTTTTCAAGAAATCGTATTAATCATTATTTTAGTATTAAATATAAATTAAAAATTAATTTTTATTGAGATATATTTATAATTTATTTATTTTTATATAGTTATTATAAAAATCATTTTATATAAATTTATTTTAATTATTACTTATTTTGTAGAAAAATAACCAATTTGTCCTCACTAGGTGTAAATAGTAAAACTATTATTTTTAATAAATGTTATCTTATTTACTTATCGTATATTGTAATTTTATTAATTTTATTTATTAATATATGTTAAATAAAAAATGTTTCTATACTAACATACACTAAAAAAATCTTAAAATTGACAAGTTTGTTGTTCTTCTATTGATATGTGTTAATAAAATGTTTCTAAGGAAATAGTGTGTAACTATAGATAATACCCTATTTTTTTATTAGTGCTATTTCCTTTAGGCTAACACATTTATAAAAGATGCACTTTTTATACATCTTTCATTCAAGCGTTCTTAGAATACTATCGAATCTACCATAGATAAAAATTTGCGCATCCGAGAGAACACAGCTTTTCAAAAATCCTTCCACGTAAGCTGCGCCTTCAGTTGTTAGACACAAACTAACAATTGAAGGCGCAGTTTTTTTGAAGAAATTTTCAAAAAATCAACGATTCTATGAGGACAGATAAGGGAGATGTGAATAGTTGGGTTCAACGTTTTCAATATCAAATTTAGAAGAACGCTTAAAAGATGGCAAACTCTTTATAAGAACGATAGCATTGATGCCTTAAAACCTAGGGAAAAAAGGGGTCCATCCATGAAGAAGAGAAAAAGGTCACTGAACCTAATCAGTGGCTTTTTCCTTTCATTGAAATGTAATTGTCAAATAATGCTCAGAAACGCCTTTGGAGGTTTTTCTAACTTCAAAACGAACACTTTCATTCCTTGTACATATTTTAAAGGTATAAACATATAGGAGTGAAAACGCATGCTTTTTCGTAGATGGTGGCGCTGGCAATGGTTACGGTGGTGGAGATCATGGTTGCGAAGATGAGGACAGTGATGTTAATAAACGAAAAGGGGGCTATAGTAATTCTAGCCGGAAATATTGTTTATTCATATAATAATGTAATACAAAGAAAGAAATAAATCCTTAGTAAACAAAGATCTATTCCTATATGGAAAAAGCTATTAAAAATAATTTCAACAGCTTCTCTCTTAATAAGAAAATTATGTAAGGTATTCTAGACAGGCATACAAGCAAAATTAATATATTTTTAATATAGCTATAGTATGAGTTAAATAAAGGGGGGAGTTTTTTGTCTTTATGTCGAAAAAAACACTGTTATTGTTGCTCCAATTGTACTTCGAACTCTTGTTATTGCACAACACCAAGACCTCCAGGGTCAAGTGTATTACCCACTTTTGGTTCTTTACGTAAAGAATCTGGACAAGTTATAGACGTTGATGGAACAAAAGTTGATTATGACTTCGTAGGTCCTTATGCTAATCTAACGTTAAATATAAGTAATGATACAATAACAATTAATGAATCGGGGGTTTACGAAATTTCTATGTGTTTAACTCTTGGAATTAATCCAACGGATCTTGCTAGGGGGTTTCTTTTTGTTAATGATGTTCCACTAAATTTTTCTGCGGTAAGTTTAACTGTAACGAGTAGTACACAAGCTTTAGCCACTGTAAGTAAAACTATTCAATTAGATCTTTTAGCTAATGATGTAATTGATGTTCGCATTCATAAAGTTGGTGATTCAGTTATTGTGGGTAGTTCTTCTCTTACTATAAATCGGATTGGTTAATAAAAATTTCAAATATTTAAATTAAGCATATTATATCCACAATAATGTATTTAAAAAATCAGCAATTAAATTGTGATATCAAGAGCTAGTTTGATAATTAGTTCTTTTTTAGATAGACGAATCCTAATGGATCTTATTTATACGTTTGCTTTTATACTAAAAAACATATAAATAATTGTTAAATATTTGCCTATTTTTTATAAATTTTTGTTAGTTGGCTGATACTAAGAGCCTCTTTTTTACTCTATACTTTTAGTATTAGCTGATTTTATTGCAACATATCCAATGTCCTTACCCATTAACGAGGGATATATTGTATGGAATGAGCTCGTGTTCTGTAGACACGGTGGGGATGGTAATCATGGCTGTGGTTGTAGACACTATAGAGAAAATGAGCATGATTCCAGTTGTAGAAAGTAATCCAAAATATTTCTTGTTAACTAAATTTATATATAATAACTAAGAAAGCCACTGAATCCGTTCATTTGCTCATTTTTATTTTTGAACGAAAATCCTGAAGGGGTTTTCAATTCATTAGGAAATCCAAAGGGTTTTAAATCATTATTTTAGGAAGGAGGGTAATATGTGTAGCATAACCTAGCTAGTACCGAATACGGAAATTCCCTCCCTGAGAAGTAGTTTTTATTTGCTCTTTTACCACTTCTGCTGACAATGATTATGTAAATTAGAAGCGAATAGAAGGTGGATTACCATACAAGGAAAATAGCTGGACTTAAATTAGCTTTTTCTATCTCCATTCATTTTCATCTCTATGATTCAAGTCTTGTACGGTCATTATTGTAAATGGGGAAATCATGTTTATTTAACCCTTTTATATGGATACAAGAAAGACACTGGCACTATATTGACCAATGTCTTTTTAGGATAAAAGATTCTTCGTCATGGTATGTTTAATATTGTTTTTTGATTATTTCTGATAAAGTTTATTATGTCAATTAATTTTCAATGAATATAGAATATTTCAGGAGAACAGCGATGCAAAGCAAGTAATAAATCATAGAAAGCAGGAAATTCTTAATTTAAATATTGCACTTCTCGCGTATATTCTTTATTGGCTTCATCACTTGATAGAGCGTATTTGCTTTCTCTTGCATATCTATGTTGATCCTGAATGGCACAAATCTGTTTGTTAGAATACGTGCACCATTTGTGGCTAATACATTATATGAAATAAATGTTCTTTCTCCATTAACTTCATTGCATACAACTTTTAATTAATATAAAGATCTCACAATTAATATTCCAATAGGAAAAGATTCACTTTTAATATCAATGGTGGAAATCACTGTATTCGTAGATGTATTAATAACCGATACATTGTCACTGAACTCATTTGTAACATAAACATGGGTTCCATCTGGCTTAATAGCTATTCCAGATGGAGCATCTCCAACGGAAACAGTAGCTGTTACCGTGTTTGTAGCTGTATTAATAACCGATATATTATTACTACCCACGTTTGTAACATAAGCATACGTCCCGTCTGGTGTAATGACTACTCCAGATGGTTTATAACCAACAAAAATAGTAGAAATCACTGCATTCGTAGCTGTATTAATAACCGATACATTGTCACTGAACTTATTTGTAACATAAGCATGGGTCCCGTCTGGTGTAATAGCTATTCCAGATGGTTTATAACCAACAGAAATAGTAGAAATTACTGTATTCGTATTTGTATTAATGACCGTTACATCATCACTACCCGAATTTGTAACATAAGTGTATTTCCCATCTGGTGTAATAGCCACCTCATTAGGGGTGGTGCCGGCAGAAACTGTGGCGATTACTGTATTGGTAGCAATATCAATTACCGAAATCGTGTCATTACCCTCATTTGTAACATAAACACAGGTTCCATCTGGTGTAATGGCAAGTCCAGATGGATCGCCTCCAGTGAAAATAGTAGCAGTTACTTTATTAGCGACAGTATCAATCACTGATATTGTAGGATTCCTATAATTTGTAACGTAAATTTGCATTCGATCTGGTGTAATAGCCAGTTTGTATGGGATACCTCTAACTAATATGTTATAAATCATTATATTAGTTTTTGTGTCGATTATTGAAATGGTATTATTTCCAGGATTTGAAATATAAGCAAGAACACTATAAAGAATGGGAGGTGGTGTTATCAATTGAACTCCCCCTTTTTTCATTAATAAATAAATTTATGAAAATCTAAGATTCTATATATACTAGTTTTCTATTTATCATTAGAACCGGCTCTTGTCTTCAATTACTATAATTTTATTTATACTTTGCTAAATAATAAGAATAAACTGGAGATAGATTAAGATCCGATTGGCTGCTATTCTTTAATCAAACTTCTTTAGCTTTCACTGTTAAGAGAAGAGAATAACAGGAGCATATAAAGGATCATCAACCTGTATTTGAGTTTCAAATATTAAACTCGCTTCCCATAAGACATAATGTCTTATGGAAAAAAATGATGTATCTAAAATCATATGTCATATACAACCAATAAACTTTTATACATAAGAAAATAGGGATAAATTTACATTTATTTATGTCCAAATTGTCGTGAAAACCTTTTATATTATAAATTAAAGTTAATTATGAAATAGTCCATATATTATTATTTTCTTTGATATTTCGAGATTGACTTTTACTGTTTTAAGTTCATATACTCATTCAAAATCTTTTTGTTTTTCGAAATCATCTATCGCTTTGTTAATGTTAATAAGGGCCTTGTTAACATTACCTAATACTTCATGTGAATTTTCGTTATCGAGATGTATGATGGTTATTCCCTCCCCTTTTTGCGTCCTTATTATATAAAATGATCAATTAATTAAAAGTGATTGGACAACTTAGAAAGATAATTATTTTCATGTAATAAATTTACTAAATTAAGTCTAGAGGAATATTATTACTTTCATGAAACGAGCAGTGGGTTTCCTTTTTTATGCCTCCCATAGAACCCATTATGATAACTAAAAATGAATAAGCTATACAGCCTAAAATGAAAAACTACTGCTCCTGAACAGTGGTTATTTCTGTTTAGACGCAGGTTTATACAGAGTAATAATGTGAACCATCTCGAGTACTTTGCTCCAATAATAGAAAATATTCAATTTAGGCAAGTTACCTAATTGAGAATGAAAACATATGGTGTATTAGGAATAGTTTACTTAGGTGATGGAATCATTAACTTTTAACCTTCATATTTTTGCATCATTCTGATCTTTATAAATCAAAAAGTCTCTAGAACAAACATTTCTAAGGGCTTTTTTTTGATAATTACGATTATACCAATAGAAAAACTACCTTATGGAAGGATTAAGGTAGCTTTTTCTTGAACGGACAGACATGCAAATCCTCTGTTAGAAAATTAGGAGGATACTGAAATAGAATTGCTTAATTTATAATATGTAAAGTAGTGAGAAGGGTGTGGACGAGTGCTGATTTTATATAAGATGTCCATTTCCTGAAGAATCCATTATGTAGTGTTAGAATAAAAGATTTTGATTTTATCAATTAATTTAATTTTATTACTCTTAAGTGAGATTCTATTAAACGGAGACTGGCTCCTGTTGTAACTTCCACAAGAGAAACATTTATAAAGAAAAATAGACAATTCTTAAGAAGACGCTCAAAAAAGGAGGAAATATCAATGAAGGAAAAACTTCATCTGGGTTGTGGGAAAACTATTCTAAAAGAGTGGATAAATCTAGATATCATGAAAAGACAAGGAGTGGACATTGTAGCTGACTTAGAAATGTGTTCAGAAATTCCTCTTCCTTTTGAAGACAATAGCATAGATAAATTTTATGCAAGTCATCTAATTGAACATATCCACTTTACACTCCCTCTAATGCAGGAACTTCACAGAATAGCAAAAAATGATTCAAAAGCAGTTTTTCGCCTTCAATATGGATTAAGTGATGATGAATATGTGGTGAGACCATACTTTATAGATTCTTTTGCTTGTTTTTCACAACCCTATTATTGGAGAGCCGATTATGGATACAAGGGTGATTGGAAAACGGAAAAAATCTCTTTATTTGTTAGTCAAGCAGTATATAAGAAAAAATCATTTCACGAAATATACGAGGACGTGATGAGAAAGCAAAATGTTGTAAGTGAAATGGTTGTAGAATTACGGGCTATTAAACCTATAAGAGCAACGAAAAAAGAATTACAAACACGTCCTTTTATTGAATTTTTAATGGTGTAAAAGTGATAGATTTCTCTCTGTTCATTAAAAAGTAACTTTAAGTTGATTCTAATTGGGGTCACTCTATAATGAGGTAGCTTTTTATCAGGTTTCACACGTATAACAAGTAACGAAAAGATAACTCCGAATTAATGAGATCATATTTTCACCATAAAGACTATATTTTACCTTAGCTGCATATGTATAAAAAGTACGCTTTTTATACATCTTATTTTCATTCACTTGTAGAGAGATCATTTTTATATCAAGGATGTGTAGAAAGCTGCATATTGGAGAAAAAGTGACACGCAGAGAACCTTTGGTATACCAAGGTTCTCTTTTTCGTAGAGTTCCGTGTTAACTAAGTTTGTATATCATATATAGTCTAAAACAGAAAAAACTATGTTTCTATTGATAACCCTAATTAACCCGAGAAGTTTGCTCCAAACATTGGCTTTTATTAATATATCTCTCATTATTATCAAGTTAGATTGCATATTTTATTATTTATATTAAATAAAATTTATAATTACATTTTTAACATTAAAATTAGGAGTTGAGTAGATGGGATCAACACAGTTAACAGGAGTAGTAATCTTCAAAGGGGACCCTGGTTATGAAGAAGCCATTAAGAATTGGAATCCTTATGTGGATGTCTGTCCTCTTGTCTTTGTTTTCGCACAGAATTCTCAAGATGTAAGCAACGCTATTAAATGGGCTCGTGAGAATGAAGTGCCCATGCGCGTCAGAAGTGGGCGCCATGCTCTAGATAGGAACCTTTCAGTAGTAAAAGGTGGCGTTGTTATTGATGTGAGTGAAATGCAAAAAGTTTCCTTAGATAGGAAAAATGCGATTGCAACGGTTCAAACAGGAATTCACGTCGGCCCACTTGTAAAAGGATTAGCTCGAGAAGGTTTTATGGCCCCGTTTGGAGATAGCCCAACCGTTGGAATTGGAGGAATTACGATGGGTGGTGGGTTTGGAGTACTGTCACGATCGATTGGTCTTGTAAGCGATAACCTTATCGGATTGAAAATGGTAGATGCGAAAGGCAAAATTATTCAAGCAGATCAATCTAATAATGAGGATTTACTATGGGCCTCTAAAGGTGGCGGTGGTGGTAATTTTGGATATAATACAGAATACACATTTAAAGTTCATCAGGCCCCTAAGACAGCAACTGTCTTCAATATTATCTGGCCATGGGAACAACTAGAAACTGTATTTAGAGCTTGGCAACAATGGGCGCCATATGTAGACGAACGGTTAGGATGTTTACTTGAAATTTACAGCAAAGTAAATGGTTTGTGCCATGCAGAAGGAATTTTCTTAGGTACAGAAACTGAGCTGAGTAGATTATTAAAACCTCTATTAGATGTTGGAACCCCAAAAGAAACAATTATAGAAACGTTAGCCTATCCAGACGCTATAGATTTCTTAGACCCTGACGAACCAATCCCTGGTAGATCTGATCAGAGTGTTAAATTCTCTTCGTCATGGGTACTTGATCCTTGGCCAGAAGAACCTATTTCAATCATGAAACAATTTCTGGAAGAGGCCACTGGGACGGAAACCAATTTCTTTTTTATAAATTGGGGCGGTGCTCTAAGCAGAGTAGCTAGCAACGAAACAGCCTTCTTTTGGCGCAGTCCACTGTTTTATACGGAATGGAATGCTAGTTGGGAAAATAAATCACAAAAAGATTCGAATATTGCATCAGTTGAAAGAATACGTCAACAATTGAAACCATATGTAACAGGTTCATATGTGAATGTTCCAGATCAAAACATCAAAAAATACGGAAAAGCATATTATGGCTCAAACTATGAAAGACTACGAAAAATAAAGGCGAAATATGATCCTGAAAATGTATTTCGTTTTCCACAAAGCATACGACCTAAATTTTAGGTTTATCTTTTGTAATTATCAGTTTCTACTTGCTAAGGTAAAATATGAAAAAACTAGAAATTAGTAATATCTATTGCTAAAGAATAAATTTAATTGGACTAATATTGAATATATGAAGAACAATGTTATAAAATCCTGCCCTCGGCTCAGTGAAGTATCAACTGCAATAATAAAGAAGATAGAAAAAAATAATGAGTTAGATATAGAGCTATTTGAATATATAAAATTTAATTTTAATAGGCAATTGAGAGATCTTTAAAAATAAATTCACATATATTTATTTGGATATGCAGGAATAAAAAACAGAAAAACTCCCTATTTTCGTAGGGAGTTTTTCTGCTACAAGAATTATCACATAGGTTGATGCATTGCTGCATCTTGAGTAATTTGCTCTAGAGATCTAATTTTATTTATTAAAATTAGATTATTGTCTAATACAATATTGTCTAATACAATATTATTTATAAAGCTTACATAATTAATGTATTACCACCTTTTCATTTTACTTAGCTATCTTCTTTTTTAAGAACATGGCTTTTTTATCTTCCAGAATGGATATTATACCCTTTAAAGTAAAATTATAAGTAACGTTGCAAATTAAATACGTTGTCTGAAAGGAAGAGCGTATAGGATTAGAGAAGGAAATCGTCGTCTTACTTGTAATATTCTAGAAGAGCTACATAAGGAGTTACGTTTTTTAGCCCATGAAAACAACACAAGCATTATGAAATAATTGAAAACGGTTTCGTAAAAAGTGTAAAGAAAAGTAAACAAAGAAAGGGTACTTCCTCTGGATAGGAAGCACTCCATGTAGAACTCGTAAGGACTTCTATTATAACATGGGTTGCCCTCAAAAAACAGGAGGGTCTTAGCATAGATCAAAGTGAAAAATCTTTAATGAGGATTGAACATATTTTACGTGTAGCGTCTGATTTAATTGATGAAGTTGCTCGCCTAAAAAGTGTAGAAGAAGAATGTAAAATTCTTAAAGAGAGAGTATTTCTTAATCAATTTACGTTTGCTGAACAGCAAGTTTTTGAGCTTGCCTTAGATAGATATTCAGAACGAGAAATGCAGTTGATTCTGTCTAAAGAAGAAACCACGATTAAATTATCTAAAAATATAATAGTTAGGGTCTTTATTTGAATGTTTTATGAATAAAAAGATGAATTAAACATATAAAGTAAAAGTAGAAGTAGGAGTAAATCAAATTATTATAAATATTATTATTGTTGTTTACCCCTGAGAATATGGAGAGGAAGTTGAAGAATTGATTAGTGTAACCATTAATTTAATGAAAGTTATTTTGCATAGTACTATGAGAAAAAACTTGGTTTTTATGGATTATTACTTTAATTCAAGAGACATTTTGTTATCTAGTTCTAAGAAGCCATAAATTATTTTGCTTATCTTGAAGGTTTTAATTATTATCAATACAGATCATGACATGAACTAACAATACAGCCCCTCTACAGCTAAAAAATAGAAAAAACTACTGGTGTCGCCTAATCAGTAGTTTTTTCTATTATACAAAATCATCTAATAGGAGCGGCCTCTTATAGTGTCTGAAGTAACTTGCTCAAACTATTGGATAATATACATGATGAAGAATTAATTTGAAGGCGAGCTGGTAAATCAACTATCTATTGCTTGTCTTGTTCTCTTTCAATATTAGAAGCTATCCTATTAATAGCTTCTGTCAAATGGTTTATTTTCTTTTCAAAACGTAGTAGAAGATAAAAAGCCACTACAATAGGAAAGCCTAAATTTCAAATAAGGTTAAGCCATTGGTATATTTTAATTATCTCCCTTTTGATACCGTTATCTTATATAATATACATTCCAATCAAAAAAGTTTGTGTATGTCCAGATACCAAAAATTCGCTAAAACCAAAGATTTCTAAGGCTTTTATTTCTGATAACAACGAATATATTAACTGATGACGTACTAATATAATATTTTACAAAGTAAATATTATAGCATTCTGGGATCTTGTAAATGATTTTAATATTCCCATTGACTTTAATACCATTATCTAATGGAATTTTCAAATGAATAATAATCTGTTCACCATGTTATTGTTGCATTTTGAAATATTCTACTCATTCTAGCTTTTTGCAGTTGTAAGGGATCAATAGTTGGGGTAATGTTAGGAAGTATAGGAGCCATGAGATTACCTACAAGGTTACTGTGAGCTGTATCACTATTTCCCGTTACAGGGTTAATAAAAGGACCCGTAGGATCTATAGCATTAAATTTAAATATATTATTAAAAGGTTGTTTATCAAGTTCAGTCAATAAAACATGTCCTGCTTCATGTGCGAATGTAAAAGGAGCATTTAAAGCTCTATTGCTCAATGCAATAGAGCCAAAGAGTGTAAATTCAGGTATACCATCTTTGATTCTAAAATCCTCAATTATGACTCCTCCTGCACCTATAGGGCTAGTACTACCTGAAGAAACTGCAAAATCATTCCCACTCGTATAAACAACATATATCCCAATTGGATTGCCAATCTTATGTTTAACTTTCTTAATTAACTTTTTAACCGGACCCTCCATTGCTGCTTGAAAACCTGAATTGGTCACATCTATTATTGTTTTCACTTCAAATATAGGTTGTGGGATAAAATTTATATTACACATTCCTCCACCATTCCATATCTGATTTGCCAAATTGATGTCTCGATTAAATCTTTTTTGCCTTCCATTAAAATCACTAGGTTTAGAGCCTGCGGTAAAGATACCATAAACATTAACTTGAAGGTTATTTTGGTATTGTTGATCGAGTCCAATTTTTAATATTTGACTAGACCTGGAAACAGTATTTTTTTTTTAGACTTTCTATTATTCAATTGATGCACTTCCTTTTATATCGTTAGTATAAGTTATGAAACCATGGCTAATTTGCTTGTATACTTATCCACTAATAGTGATAAAATAAAAATTTTCAAAGCTAAAATCCAGTGATATAACCTATACAATAAAAAAACTCCTGAATTCTAATCAGTAATTTTTTCAATCATGATAGATAGAAGTTGAATTTACTATGTTTTTCGAAACTTCATATACACATTCAACAAAGAGCGCCCATTACTTATTAGTGCATAAGATGATCTTAAATACGTTTACAATAAGAACATCTACATTAACTAAAGGAGGTTAGGTTAAAAAGGCAATAGTCAAAATCGCTGTGACACACCCTAAATAAATGTTGTCATTCCAATCATGGTTTTCTAATATTTAGGTAAATGATAAAAGATAAATTAGTAAGTCTGTTTATAGGAGCCTTACCTTACGATGAATAATAAAGTTGTTAAACACTTAAAAATCGATAATTTAGTTTACTAGTACAAATAGGCTTTTATGAGCCCCTTACCGTTAATTAAGATGAGTGATTATAAAATATGATATTCTCTGGTTTAAAAGGGAGATGAAAAAATGGGAGACAAAACAAAAGATGTACTTTCTATTGAAATTAAAACAACAGACGGAAGAAATTACACAATTAAAGATGAACAATCTATATATGACGTAGAGGAGCAATTAATTGGTAACGAGAAGTTACATTTAGGTAGGTTTCTTTCAGTTGTACCTGACAATCCATCCTTAGATAAACAGAGGAAATTTGAGCACATGTATTTTAATATCGACCAGATTCTAAGTATTAAATACATAAAAAAGTTTGATTGAAAGAGGTGAAGGCCTCTTTTTTTGTAGTTTTTAACCTTAAAATTAACTTATGATTTCTGTACCATCATCATATCCGCAATTGAGCAAAGACTGGATCGGATCGCTCACATGATTCATAATACAACTTTTCTATCTCAGCTAGCTTGATCTTTCCTTCTTTCATCTTGTGAAACAAAATGTTGAAATGCGAAAGGATCAATTCCCATTGCTTTGGACATTTATTTTTAATGTTGTTAGCCCTACCTACCGTTTCCCTAATAGGTTTCTAATCCTGGAATATGGCCTTGCTTACCAATTAAAAAAACCAACAGGCTTTTTCTCATGTGTTTTCCTCGCTGTTTCTGAATTAACGATCCCGTTATAACCATCCTGAGAGTAAGAGTGTTTGTTGTATTACTTATTAATAATGATTAAGCTTTCATTCACTGCTGTACTTGTGGTCTCTCTTTTTATCCTGTACTCCTTATGTAACATAATTATAAATTATACCTTTCATACTATTTTTCACAGGTGATAACACATGTATAAAAGGTACGTGTTTTATTTATCAATTCCAATCTCACCTACTGAAGGAACATTGAATTTTCAATGATATATTAAAACGTACATACTCTGGAAAAAGAATCCTTGGTGGACGCCTACTGCCCCAAGAGTTCTTTTGGGTGGGATTCTGAAACTAACTTTGTATATCGTATACACTCTAAACTGAAGAAAAACTCCCTTAGACAGTAGGGAGTTTTTCTTTTAACTAATGAGACTCTAGATGTAGTTCATTTTATTGATTGGACAATTCACTTAAAGTGGGTTAATGAATAGAGTTTATTTACTAGTTAATATAATCTTACCTTAATTCCTTTGAAAAGACGTCTTCCTCGCATCAAAAGCCTCTTCAGTTAATCATCGAAGAAGTATTCAATGCCGGTAAAATTCAGTATGGTAACTAGAATTTTCTGTTATATCATTTGTTTTTAATTTTAATCCTGTCTTTATAAAGACTACAAGTAATATATTTGTTCGAAAGAACTTGCAAGATAATCAAATCCCCGAGGACGTAATGTTTCAAATTGTTGATGGATTTTAAGTCTTTCCTCTGATCCTTCAGGAAGTTTGTAAAGTTCAGTAACAGGCTGTTCGTTATTTAAACATTCAATAATTCTAAAAAGCATTACCCGAAAAGCTTTTTTTAGTTCATTATAGTCATTTGGAAAACGTTCATCCAATGCATTATATTCAACTAATGTTTGGTGCATATGCATAAATGACAGTTCTTTCCATTCGAGAGATAAGATAAGAACGTCTATATTTGGATGTTTTTTAACGAAACGATAATGATTACCCCATTGTTCTTTAAGTTTTTTCTTAGATATTGGATGCTCTTGATGATAAGCAACTGTAGAGGGATCTAAAACAAATTGCGCTCCGTTTTTATATAAACGATATCCAATTTCCCAATCTTCTGCCCCATAACCGACAAAGGTTTCATCGAAATATCCAGATTTGTTTAATTCTTCTTTCCTTACTGATACATTTCCACTTAAAAATGCGATATAAGGAAGTGTAAACCCCGTAAGCCTATCCCCGAAATGTTTTAACCCACTATTAAGAAAATATCGATTAGAAAATGATAAACTTTGAAAACGTTCTGTATCAATATCTTCTATTGTTACAAGTGGATAAGGTTTCTTTGATTTATGTCTAGTGCGTTCGTAACTTTCGTATATTTCCATATACTTAGGATCTTTTCTCACTAGGTCTTTTAGGTGTGCCAATTGGTCTTCATTATAATCTGGCATAATAAAAGTATAGACTCCTTCATAATGCATGGCTCCCGTAACTACAAGATTCGTTTCTTGCAGATGATGTTTATAATGGTTTTGAATAAAATGAGGAGTCACTAACATTTCCCCATCCAAAAAGATTAAGACATCTCCTTCAGAATGCTTAATTCCTATATTGCGTACAAAGGAACGTCCTTTATTTTTTTTCATACGTATATACTTAAATTTGAATGGGACGTCAATTTCTCTTAAAATATCACGAGTTTTATCAGAAGAAGCATCATCTACTAAGATAACCTCATAATCAGAGTAGGGAAACGTTTGTTTTGAGAGGCCGTAAAGGGAAAGGGAGATTTGATTACATTTATTATAGGTAGGCATAATTATACTAACTTTAATTGGATGGTTGTGATTATTTTTTATACTCATCTTATATAAGTTGTTGTCCAAATTATGGACTTGATTAATTTCGTTTTTGGTTTCTCTTAATTTATTTTGATTATTTTCTCCCTTTTTTCTATAATACTTTCCCTTTTTATAATATTTTCCATTGTGAGGGTTGTAATAATGACCATAAAAATCTATTTTAATCATCCTTTCCTTTTTTTTATAATATTCAAATGGTGGCAAAATGCCTGTACAATACGAAAAATGAGTTATGAATGCTGTAGAATTGAGTAAAGAATAAAGTATTATTAATGAAATAATAATACTTTCATGAATCTTCTCTAAAAAAATTATTGTTCCAGATCAAAATGTTACAAAATTCAAATCTATCTTTTGTATTTAACAATTTCTATGTACCTAGGAAAAAGGTACTCTGAAATAAGAATTAACAATATCTATTATCCGAAGGAGCTACCACTATAAGTAAGCCCTTCAATTCAATACTGAAGGGCTTGCCTATAGTGGTATATATCCAGTGATTACCGATAAGCTTCATTTATTTAGCCAATCCTATAGAAACTAATTTTGTATATGACCTACACTTTTAGTTTCTTCATCATTAGCTAAAAAATTTATAGAAAGCACTATCGGGTAGAAAGAGGTTTTTAAGCTCATAATCTCGCATGACACACATCGAACACTCCGTAATAAAATAACTAGTTGTATTAGGGTCATAAAATCCTGCCCGATGTAACCAAGCATGCATAATAGATCCTGCATTTATGCCAATATTGCTTACCTTAGATAGATCAACAATAAATGACAAAGGAACTTTTGTTCGACTTAAAGCTGTTAAAGCCAAAGTAAGGGAGTCATTAACAAGGGAACCAGCAAAAATTTTCGCTTTGGGAGCAAGACGCAAACCGTTGTCACGTATAAGCCGGGTGAATTGATCCATAGCTACATTCGTAGCCACTAACCCATTGGGGATACGTGGTCCAATATACCAAGCAGGTTGTAAACTCCGTATTGCATACACATTATTACAAGCAGCTAAATCAGAAATACCGTTATTAGCTCCACCATTCCATTTTTGACTTAGATGATGGAACCAATTAAATAGTACAAGTGAAATGGCATCTTTAATATCTTGTTCTTGTGTTAGAGTGAATTGATTATCAAGGTCAAAATAAATAAAGGCGGGTAAATTGGTAACTCCCGGAGGTGTAGGGACAGGTATGGCTATTTCTCTGAATGCGGCGGGGTACCGTGGCGGAACGAAATTTGTTTTTAAAACATCCTGTAGAATAAGTTCCATACTGATGAGGATCGGTTGAATATTAATTGGCAAAGTGATGTTCTCCTTTCATAAAAGATATTTTTACTAGTAGAATATTCACTTGAATGAAAAAAGTTTGGACATGTGCAAATAGATGAAAAACCATTAAAATTAAGGGTTCCAATGGCTGGATAATAATGATTATTTTAACTAGATAATTTTCCATATTGTATACGTTCAAAGTAGAAAAAACCACTGAACTTCTAGGCTGCGCCCTTAGAGTAGGTGATGGAAAAATCATAGTTGGGCAACCTTGAATGGAAAGGAGGATCAAGCTTTCTTTAGATAATAGGGGCGTGCATAAAAAAAGAATACACTGATCAGGAACGTTACATCAAAAGACTAGAAATGGAGAATACTTTTTTAAGAATTTTCATGAAACCCTAATGAGGGAGGGAAAAGGTAAGGTTTTACATAGTAGAAGTATTAAAAAATCAATATATTTATATAAAGAGACAAAAATGATTAAATCGATAATTCCCAGTAAATTATTCTAACGAGCAACTTGTTGCATAAGGAAATCGGGATCTTAAATATGTACAATCAACTCTAAAAATAGGGAGCTACTCCCTTTAGGGAATAGCTCCGTTTTTTTAGATCTCCACTTTTTGGGGCCTTAACTACTTCATCGTTGTTAAGTAGCTTGCTCAAATAGTTGGCTCCTATCCATTTTATCTTTAATCCACAGCCTTTGATCCCGAATTAGATCCCAAGCTCCATAAACTAAATATAATCGTGATTAAACCAAGAATTACACTTGACCAAACCTCCCCATTTGTTAATGAATAGATGAATGGAAAAATTACAAACCAGACACCAGTAATTGTTGAAATCCAGTTTTGCCAAGAATTCCAACCAGGCTTGTCATAGCCCCACAATGATACAATAACTTGAATGATTCCAAAAATAATACTTGACCATAAAGCTCCTGATTGATCTGAAAAACCAATAACCCAAGGTGCGATAATAAACCAGACACCAATTAATGCATTTAAATTACCCCTTATTTTCACGGTTACACCTCCCAAAGGTTTACGAAATCTCTAAAGATTTCATTACTGAATTATATGCTTAGAAATTATTAACATTAACTAAAATGAGGATACATAGTGATTTATAAAAAAAAGCAAAAACAATCCGTATGAGGCGGATTGTTTTTGCTCAAAGAGAGATCAGGACTGTAGTTCTTAACTGTATTTTATATTCCTCATTTCACTTTATAACTACTTATGAAATTACTATCTTTGTATATTAATATTTTTTAGAAGGGGAGAAAAATTGTCAAAATAATCATATATTTTTACTTTCTTTTATATTATTTCCTTATGTTCCATATAGAAGGGAAGGCTGAAAATGGAGGCAGAGATAAATTCTTTATGTACACCAATCCCTGGCCAAAAAAGCAGATCGAGTCGTAATTTTTCACTTTTTCATTTACCTACGAATAAAAAAGTTAGGATCGTAGTTGAAAGGAAGTATCAGGGTATATCATTTACTTTTGATGTTATGAGTGATGACCTAAACAGTCCAGATCATGTCATTTGGCATAATGTAGGAAATGGTTCAATTCTTAAAATGCCGGATCTGATTAGACAAAGTAAGGGATGGTACATTGCAAACCCTTCTATAAGTTCTACGGTAGGGTTCACAGATTTGGTTGGAGAAACATTTAAAGTGAAGTTTTATACATTAGAATAAGCATATAAGCTAACCGAAAGTTGGCTTGTGAAATTCATGAAACGAGGGGAACAAAAAGGAGGAACACTGTATCAGCTTTTTTCTTTTTTTGTTTTCAAGCTAGTGAAGCAGTATATGTATCGTAAATACGATGCTGTTAGATGTTTTTCACCTAGAGAATTCACCTAAAACAGATCTATAACCATAAAATAATTTGTATTCTTAGAGTCTTCTGTCTTTCTAAAAATACACCCTGCTAACTGAAGGAAAACTTGACTATAGGAAAAAGATTCTGAAACGAATATTTACATTAATGAAAAATGTACATGTTAAGATACAAATAAAAATGATTAGAATCATTAGTTCTAACTTGCTCTATCCCTAATGGTGCTGATTATGTAAAAGAACGTGCTCCTTAGTTGTACTAGTAGCAGGTTAGGTAAGAGGTTTGATTGCATACTTCTATATTAATCATTGATTAATGAATTGTTTGTATGCGTGCCCTAGGATATAAAAAATTATAAATATTTTTATATAGGGAAAATCACTGGCATCATTAGTTTCAACGGCTATGCTTCGGCTAACTTCATTATTTATTCCTCTCTCCATAAATTGACTAATATCAAGAGTTTATAGGAAGGAAAAATAAAATATAAAAAATTTATTTATGTTCATTTAAAACCTTATATTTTCTTTTTTACTACAAACCGGTGCTAAAAGGAATAGCTTCTCTACCCTTTTTCTATTATTTTAAAAAAGATAGAGACATACCTATGGTCGCACAATGGATTGCTTGCATAGTTAACATAATCACAAGTGAAAAACTTAATGATATTAATGGATGCGTTAAAATAACCTAGCCTACTCAAATTTTAAGAGTAGGCTTTTTATAATTGTTATAACTTTCTTTGACTTAGATGAAGATAGGGTTCCCTCGAGCACAAATGTAAAACAGCTAAGTTTTAAGTACAATTTTTGAAGATAATAGCCAGTTAAATGAAGAGTAGGAAGAAATAAAGAATAAAACCAACAGCAAGTAAGCTAGCCTATGTTTTGAAAACTTCATTTTATATATTCTACAGGATGTTTCTTGCCTCTTTTTTGTTAATAAATTCACAAAAGAATGCTAAACTTAATATTTTTAGAAAGGGGTGTATATGAATGCCTATTGTAAAACCTTTTATGAATTCCCTGAAATTCAGCTCTATAGCAGGAAATGGAACAGTATACTATTCTTGCTACAGCTTTTACGACTGATACAGGTATAGCTGCTACAGCTTTTCCATCATCACCTGCATATTATAACCTTTATATTAATGGTCAAATCCAAACAGCTGATACATCGACTATTACCTCTGCTGCCATCACCATTCCAGATGGTGACACACTCTCTCTTGCAACTCCAATTGTAATAGAAATTGTTGTAAACTAGTCATATCTTATTTCTGAACTAGTTCTTCAGTAAGTAAATCAGGAATTTTTTAGGAATATGGATTTTTTACTTGTAAATAAGGCAACGATTAGACAATAGCAAGGATAGAAATTACATCACAAACAAAATACTAAAAGAGATGGAGTCTCAAGCATAAAATGATCATATGATTGCTTATAATAGCTAGGTTTACATCTCTTTTTTCAATAGTATATTTTCTTATAAATAAGCTTAATCTACCTATCACCGCTACCTCTTATGTTTCCCTTTATCCAAGCATCAAATAAAGAGGGAGAAGTTATGTAATGTAGCCATCTGAAATTTACATAAGAAACTTCTAATTGTTTTATGAAAAACTACTGACTGAACCCAGTAGTTATTTTATTTATAATAAAATAACTGTGTTAAATTACCTCATAATTTTATTTTTGTAGTTGATAAAGGAAAATGAAATGACCCTAAATAATAAGATTAGGGAACAATTTAAACAGGAGTTAGAAGACATACAAACTTTATTGTAATTATAAACGAATCAAATTAAAAGGGTTGAGCCTTGTACTATAAAGAGTTCGACCTCATTAGTTGCTTAGATAATGTATCTAACTTTTGAGATTTAGTTTCTAATCTCGATATCCCTTTTTATCTAAATGAGCTTATCATGTACAAATTTGGTATTGATGTTAATATACAGCTGAAAATAGGTATTTCCCCTCTATACTTTGTCCATTCAATGTTTAATATTTTTCATATAATATATAGCAATGTGAATTTATTTTTCTTTTTAAGGAGGGGTTTTGTATGAGCAGAGATCATAAGTGTGTATGTGATCAGTTAGAAAGATTACAACCAGGGACACAAGTTGATATATTCCTAAACGGAAATGTACTGGAAGACCTTATTTTTACTAACTTTAATTTAGATACTTTCTGTGCAACTTTTGTTGATGTGGAAACGGAGACAGGAACTATTATTGTTTTAGATTGTAGAGATATACAAGCACTTCGAATTGAGTAGCATTATAAGATAATAGTGTAACAGTGTAACTGCAGAAGAGCTTGTAAAAGGGCTCTTCTGTTAATTTAAAAAGACGCTCTATTCAAATATTATCTAAACTAAGAAAGGGAAACCTAAAATGTCAATTTTTGTTAACCGTTTTACCAATCCCAAAATATTTAACTCTAATTCTATAGCCGAGGATCATAATCAGAAGGTATATCATATTGATCTGAATTCAAAATACAGTTCTAAAAGTGTATGCAGCCTTTTGGAAACTTTTCACCAAGGAAAAAAGGTAAAAAACCTTTTAGTAAATGGTACACAAATAAGAGTTCAGAATTTTGTAGGATTTAACCCTAAGACTGGTCTCGCTACATTTTGGGGAAAGAATGATGGTATTCTTTTAGTTGATTGTGAGCGTATTGATGCTATTACACTTTGAAATAATTTTCATACTATAATGCCCTGTTCTGTGTCTTGTTAACCAGTGAAGATAACCTTTACTTTAATATTGTTTTATAAGGGATTAATGACAGCCATTTTTATACTTCTACATCATTTATACAAATATAAGGTTACTTTACAAACGTCTATAGAATTTACAATACTCTTATGCATATTTTTTTGCAACAAAAAGGCTTCATAAAAATAGAAGCCTTTTTAAAATTGTTACCCATAGAATAATAAAAATCAAGGAAGTTTAGTCCTGTTAAGATATTCAAAACAGTTTAGTTTATAAGATTCTGTATAATTTGATATCAGAAATAAAATTAAATGTTTAGATAAAAATCCATTATAACGTAAGCAGGATAGTACCTGATTTTCTAGCCAGTGTATATTTTATTCACTTTGCATTTAAATATTTGTTGTTACTAGGACCAATCAAGGCTAAAAAAGCGCCTATGTAATGCCCCTCCCTAAGAGGACCTACTATAAGGTTTAAAAATACAAGAGTTAAAATTATGGCAGCTGTTAATGCTAATTGTTCAACATTGTCCTCTTAGCAAGATTACTTAGAACAAAAGGAGAAGATCAACATGTATGCTGCTTGTTGGTAATGTAGGAATTAATCGTATAAGAGCTAATTGTTCTGATTGTAAAGGACTTCGTACGATTCCTCAACTGCTCACCAACCATATACATTTGAAGCTATTACACACAGATATTTTTATCAACGAACTAGAGAAAAAGAAAAACGTTTAATACATAAGATTATTAATGTAGAAAGCTTATGGCCTGAAAATTATAGTTTATGGTATTTCAAACCACCTGGAGTGTGTTCTACAACATGGTATAACCACCCTCAAGTCGGTAGGTATAAATCTCATTGATTTTATCAACCAACAGATCAAACGCGTGAGAATGTTTATACTACATTTTAAAATAACAAATAAATTTTATAGCTGTAGTAAGCTCAAGCTACATAAGAGGACGTGAGGCATCACACCAAATTTTCTGTTTCTAATCTGTAGACACTATACATTTCTAGCTAACATAATCATTGTTCTCGATAATTATTTATATAATAAATAATTAAATAGTACAAGCTCTTACTTGAAATTTACATATAATAAATCAAATGTAAATTTATAATTTATATTTAATTTATTGCAATAAGGGGGGATACAAAGGATGATTACAGACTTATTAAGAATCTTAGATCCTGGGACACCAGTTCCAACCTTAGTCGTAGGCGGTGCTATACTTACTAATCTTGTATTTTCAAGCTTTAATGCTACAACTAATTTAGCTTCTTTTGCTACTAGAACAGGTACTGGGACAAACGCTAGCACAAATATTGTCACAGTAAACGCTAATCAGATTCAAGCTATAACAACAGCTTAACCATATATCTTATTTAGAATTGGACATGCTTCCTTTGACTGCATATTTTATTAGATATATCTTAAAATCCTCATGTTTGTCCAAATATTTACAACTAATTTGAATGTGATAAATTATAAAACCTTCCGTACTATTCCTATAAGCACAAAAAAACTACTGATAGATCCAGTAGTTTTTTTCTGCTTTTAGGCTGTATACGATATACAAAGACAATCTACATAATCCGTTTAATAAGAATAGAATAGTCTATTCTTAGACCATTCTATTCTTATAGAGTTGCATTTAGTATTTAGCACAGTCACAATGATTGCAATTACAGTGACGATGGCATCTACAATTAGAATGATGATCATGATGATTATTACATTCATGGTGGTGTTTACAGCTAGAATCATGGTGATGATCGCATTCATGGTGGTGTTTACAGCTAGAACCATGGTGATAATCACGTTCATGACGACGTCTACATCTACAACAAAATACAAGACGATTCCAACAATTCATATATAATACCCCCTATATATAGAATAGGATATTATATTCACAATAAAAAAAATGGCTTGTATTAGTGTCACCTAATCTAAAGAAATAGGCTCTACAATATAGAACGGTTATTCTTAAAGAAAAATTCTTGATGATTACAAGTAGAAAACAATATTTTTTCTATTTTTAAATGGATTTTATAAGAAGGGAAAACCTTTAGATATTGCTTGAACATAATGGTTAAATATTCCTCATAACTTCTCATAAGAATATAGAGTTGGTCCCTTATAATTGCTACGGTTAATACTCTTAATATTTGTTCATATGAAATTTTTTTTAGTAACACAGATCAAGCAATTGGGTCATATGCTGATGAATGAAAAATGAAAGGTTGTGAATAAATGAACTATTATGTTTATGTTCCATATTATCCTCTGATGCATCCCTATCAACCAGCTAATCATAAATGCAGAAATTCATATCCTGTAGACATATATTATACCCACCCTAATTATTTTGATTATCGTTTCTATGCTGTTCCGACTTATCATGAAACAGAATACCAAATCGACAGAAAAATAGTTAGAAAAGAAAAAGACGGTCCAGATTTTGAAGCCCCGTTCTATCGTGATTCCGATCTTGAGGCCCCATCCTATCGTGATTCCGATCTTGAGACTTCATCCTATCGTGATTCCGATCTTGAGGCCCCATCCTATCGTGATTCCGACCTTGAGACTTCATCCTATCGTGATTCCAATCTTGAGGCCCCGTTCTATCGTGATTCCGATCTTGAGGCCCCATCCTATCGTGATTCCGATCTTGAGACTTCATCCTATCGTGATTCCAATCTTGAGGCCCCATCCTATCGTGATTCCAATCTTGAGGCCCCATCCTATCGTGATTCCGATCTTGAGACTTCATCCTATCGTGATTCCAATCTTGAGGCCCCATCCTATCGTGATTCCAATCTTGAGGCCCCATCCTATCGTGATTCCGATCTTGAGGCCCCATCCTATCGTGATTCCGATCTTGAGGCCCCATCCTATCGTGATTCCAATCTTGAGGCCCCGTTCTATCGTGATTCCGACCTTGAGGCCCCATCCTATCGTGATTCCAATCTTGAGGCCCCATCCTATCGTGATTCCGATCTTGAGACTTCATCCTATCGTGATTCCAATCTTGAGGCCCCGTTCTATCGTGATTCCGATCTTGAGACTTCATCCTATCGTGATTCCGACCTTGAGGCCCCATCCTATCGTGATTCCAATCTTGAGGCCCCATCCTATCGTGATTCCGATCTTGAGGCCCCATCCTATCGTGATTCCGATCTTGAGGCCCCATCCTATCGTGATTCCAATCTTGAGGCCCCATCCTATCGTGATTCCGACCTTGAGACTTCATCCTATCATGATTCCGATCTTGAGACTTCATCCTATCGTGATTCCGATCTTGAGACTTCATCCTATCGTGATTCCAATCTTGAGGCCCCATCCTATCGTGATTCCGATCTTGGGACTTCATCCTATCGTGATTCCAATCTTGAGACTTCATCCTATCGTGGCTCATTCCTAGACAATTTATACAAAGATGGTCCATATGGTGATATAACTGTAGCCTATCCCTTCAAAAACGATATAACCAATGGAACTAAATAAAAAACATAAACGAAAAAGTAATTGCTGAAAAGAGGGATAAGTTATATAAAAAGACCGTATCCTTTTTTATGTAATTAGTTTAGACAAAACTTATGATAATAACAAAAAACTAATTTCTTATTTATCATAAGTTTTAAATACCATATTATCATTATTAGATAAAGCTTTTAAATAGGTCCACTCATATATAGAAAAGACATTGACAAGGAATTTATCAATGTCTTTTCTATATATAAGCTGTATATTATATACAAATCTAATTAAGTCAGATAAGTGAGAGACATTACTGCTCCTAACTCTCCTAAGGACCGTACGTGAGCCTTTTAATTCATACGGCTCAATCCTCCCAGTTGTAGATCCATTTGTTGTCGTATCTGCATCATATACCATAACGGTAAGTAAAACTTACGCTGACGCTCCATATGGAGGTATACATAACAGTACGTTTCTTTCATCAAAGGATAGCCACAACCTTATGTGCCTACGAGAGACCAACGAGAAGTCAGCTCTCTTTCGTGCTTATTCATGGGTTTATTCATAAGGATGATAGTATCCGTCCAGCTATACAGTTTCCTACTTTCCTGTTTTCTTTCGAGATAATGGGGTTTGCTTTCCCTCGTATCCCTTACCCTTTGCCAAATCGTTTGACTTTGCAGCCATTCTACTGTTTGTACAGATGAAAAAGAGCTTACCAAGTTCCGCATCTTATAGATACGACGAGGTTAGGTGGGTTCTTTACTCCGGGCAAGATACGGGACGCGTCACAGCAGCATTACGAATCTGCTTTTCCTCTTACCAATAACCAGGCAAATCTGTGCACTATCCTGAGCTAACACTGGCGGAGCTTACAAACCTTCACTATTGTTCACCATACTCAGTTTTATGGGAAGTTCATTTCCTAATGAAATTTATTTATCAGTTTGATTTGTGTTTATTGCGATTGGAAGGTATGATTTTTAACGGCCTCATCATGTCATGGTCTTCATGTTCTAAACGATGACAGTGCCATACGTAGTCTCCAGAAAATGGCTGAAACCTCATGATGATTCGCACGGTTTCTCCTGGACCTACTAGAACAGTATCTTTCAAACCAAAATCAGCTGGGAGAGGAGCTACCAGGTTTCCATTTTGATCATAACGATCAAGGACACGAAAATTAACCAGATGTACATGAATAGGGTGAATTCCAGGGGTTAAATTCACTAACTCCCATATTTCAACAGAATTAAGTAAGGGTGTTTCTGTTGCTGGGTCCATCCACTCCTTATCGTCAAATAAAAGCATAAGACGTCCAAATTCGTCTTGCGAGTCATTTAATGTTAATCGTCTTATCTTTTTCACTTTATTTAATGGAATACGGTCAATATGGCTCAAGAGAGATGGAAGTCTGCTCGGATCAGGACAAGATAAAAATTTAGTTACTTGGAATTCCATTATCTCGCCGGTTGGCTTTTCTGATTCAAAACCATCTTGTAATATTACATTTTTCCCTTCCAACCCTGAAAAATCAATAACAATATCGATCCGTTCAGCTGGTGAAACATCCAAACTTTTCACTTTAATTGGACGGGAAAGAAGGCCACCATCAGTTCCAATTAAAGCAAAAGGGCGCAGGTTGCTTAATTGGAACTGATATGTTCGAGTATTGGAAGCGTTTAATAAGCGGAATCTATATTTGCGAGGCTCTACTTTTAAAAATGGCCAGACTTTCCCATTAACTGTAATGGTATCTCCTAAAAATGAAGGAACAATTGAAGGGTATGGTAAATTAGGGGATGAATTGTCTGGTTGTGCAGGATAAAAGAGCGAACCGTCTGGATTAAATGTTTTATCTTGGATAATTAGAGGTACCTCGTATTTACCCTTAGGAAGTGACAGTGATCTTTCTTGCTCATCGCGAATGAAGTAAAGTCCCGCAAGACCTGCATACACATTCAGACGAGTAACCCCAAGTGCATGGTCATGATACCAGAGAGCAGTTGCTCTTTCCCGATTCGTATAATGATAAATTTCTTTCATAAAGTGAGGACCTGTTTGTCGAAATTCTCTTGTAAACCATGCTTCAGGATGGCCATCACTAGCTGGTTCTGAGGGGCTTCCATGCAGGTGTACAACGGTTCTTACTTCTGGATTTTGACTAGCTCCGTGAATGGTTTTATCGACTGGTAAAAAATGTTTTGTAGGTAAGTTGTTTGCCCATCTCACATATATGGGTTGATTTTTTTCTACATTAAAAGTTGGACCTGGTACTAACCCATTATAGCCCCATACCTTGGTTTTAGGTAAATCTCTATGAAACTTGTGTAGTGTTTCAATCATGCATACATCATAAAAGGGCCTACCTTTATAGATTCCCTTTGGTCTGATTATTGAAGGAATTGGAAGGATATCAACAAATTTTTTTAACTCCAAACATTTTTATCTCCTTTTATTTAACAGAATATATTAATGGACTATATTCTATTAAATAAATATTTTTTTGCTTGTATACTTGTCCATATTTATTAGATTAAAAACAATTATGTATGCATATGCTATGCAATCTCAGTTACCATAATGAAAGTTATAAGAACCAAATAGCCTTTAGAATTAATTCTAAAGGCTATTTGCTACAATAATTTTATATTTTATTATAGAACTTGATATATAAGGGTTTATAATAATTTTTTAGTTAATTAAGCTTCACTATTGTTAATAATGCAGCATTAATTTCTTGTTCACCTATAATTGGTAACAAAGTATCCGTAGATGGACCGATGTTTCTAAGTTCCAATGTTGAATTTTTGGGAATATGAATAATAGCTTGTCCAATGAGCATTAGACTCGCTCCATTCACTTGTCTTTGTATACCATAATTGGTAATTTTATACTTTACTTAGACATTATTTAAAATCAAACCATACATTGAAGAAGAAGAAGGACCATCGATTAATAATACATATTCAATCTTATAGTCACCGGATTTACCAATTATTAAGGTGTCGCTAGGTAAGGCAAACTTTATATGATTTAATGGACCGTTTTGATTAAACGTTATACTTTCACCTGAGTTGACCATGATGGGTTCGGAACCTATGAGTGTAACGTAGCCATAGGCAGGTGAATATCTTTTCCAGTTTTGATCTGGCACTATTGGTCACCTACTTACTTATTATTTCTATTATGGTATGTGAGTAGATTAAAATTGATTGTACTATTGTACTATGAGTTATATTATTAGTCCTAATAGATAGAAATGAATACTCAATACAAGGTTAGTTAACATAATAAAAATTATAAGTAATCATAAAAGAAACCTTTAACTTCTACTTGTATACTTTCACTATATCAATCAAAGTTAATAAAATTTTTTTATAATATCAGCACTTGTCCAAACGCTTGTAATTACTTTATATATCATAAATTATACAAACAAACCCAAAACCTTTCTTTTTCTGTTTTTAGATGCATATTATATATAAAAATAGTTTACATATGAGTTTTCTCAGTATCAAAAGCCTCTTCAGTTCATCAAAGAGGCTTTTAATGTGTGATAAGTGGATTTAGAAAAGAAGTAAGGTGAAGGTTAAATTAACTACCAAATAAATTATATTCATTAGCTCACTTTAAGTGAATTGTCCAGTCAATAAAAATGAACTAAAAACAGCCCATGAATTAATTCATGGGCTGTTTACCCTCCTAGCAAAGGATGAAAATAAAGATAGAGCAAGAGATCTGTCACATGTAATATATGTTGCTGCCCATTACGAAGCAAATTGTCCATATGAATAAAACAAGAATAATTTGAGAAACTGCCAAGATGAATGAACCATCGTTTTAAGGTTATCTCCTTAAGAACGGAAAACCCCCTTCCCAACGGGGATTTTTCTGCTTTTAAGCTATATATGATATACATGTTTAGTTAACATAATGTAAACTCCATAAATAGTCTATTTTAGATAAAAAGATGCATTTTACTCTTTCGGGTACACTTGCCTAGTGGTAAGTACACTCAGAGCATCCTTAACTTTTCTTGCAAAGGAGAGTGGCTGATCAATAGACTCGAAGTGCATAAACATGAGACGAGGTTGATCAAATAGCCAATGATTATGAACAGCTGTTACGATGATACCATGTTCTCGAAGCTTAGTGATAAATGGATTGATTTCAGTCTGCAAAATAACAGTTTCTCCACTGCAAAGGGCCTGACCATCTCCTGTCATGGACTCAAATGTAAACATTTGAGGGATTAGTAAAAATGATCTTCCCCTTCTTCCAAGAACCTCGGGGTGAATGTTTGTACGAGATTTCATTACTGTACAAATTCCTTTCTCAAATGTATGCATGGATCCCCCCAGAATGCTATTAAATCTGTCACAGAGATTAGATGAGTTACTATAATCAGAAGTTATGGATCTACAATCGGGATAAACATTCCGTGTAGTCAATACACACAATGCATCTCTAACTTTCCTCGCAAAAGAAAGTGGTTGATCAATAGATTCAAAGTGCATATACATTAGACTTGGTTCATCAAATAACCAGTGGTTATGAACAGCAGTTACTATGATGCCATGCTCCCTAAGTTTACTCATGAATGGATTAATTTCCTCTTGGAGAATTACTGTCTCCCCAAGACATAAAGCTCTCCCATTTCGATCAACGTCTTCAAAAGAAAAAGCCTGTGGTACAAACATGAAAGATTCTGCTCTTCTCCCTAATACTACGGGATGAAGATTGGTACGAGATCTAGTTGCGGTACATACGCTATTAATAACACTTGGCGTTGAGTCAAGTATTCTTGCAAACTCTCTACAGAGTTCAGATGGTTGATTGTCCATATTCCTCATGAAAATGCCTCCTATAAATAACATATAATCTTGTTATAATATGTGCTTACATAAATTAAGAAATGGGCAATAGTCTACTACCGTTCTCTTTAGATAACTTTTTCTGTTTTCAGGCTGTATAAGGTATATAAATCTAGTTAATATAATGAGTGTCATCCGAATTAAAAGCCATCGGAAAAAATGATTCCAACGGCTTTTTCAATATCAGAACATGCCCAAACTCTTTTCATTTAGTTGCATATTTTACTAGTACAAGCACTATATAACTTTATGAAAGGAGGGAAATTAATGCCATTTAACTTTAAAAAAACTTTAATCGTTATGGAACTGATATTCCAAGATGTATTAAAAACAAACTTTGTAATTCCTTTATATCCAACTACATTTAGGGAAACCATTATACCTGTTCCTACGCCTTCAGGAGTCACAGATTTACCATCTAACATTTATTTTGATCTTGATAATCGATTTAATGCGGAACAAGAACAAAGAATCAGAGATGCCATTAGTGAAACTATGTTGGCATGGGCTACTCATATGAATGAAAAATGGAATGGTGGAACAAACAATGGAGCTTCACAAATGGCGGCTTGTGTAAACATATATGCAACACAGAATTTACGCCCTGCTTGGTATAGTGAATCACCTATTCAAAATGGACTAACAGCTACTAATATAGCTATGGATCAATTTACTCAACTTATACGCGATAATGGATTTAGGCGTTCCCCACGAGCGAAAATCTTCGCTGCCCCACTTAACAATAATACTATTGTCTTTGCATTAACTGCTTTTACCCAGAATTTTGTACCTTTATCATTTATTGTTGACCCAACCTTAATTGATATTGCTACTCTAAATTTTATCACTGGTTCTATGATGCACTCTTGGCTACATTGCGCAGGATTCTTCGACCCTAATACAACTAGTTATTTCAACACAGAATGCTCAATGTGTGTCATGAGAGGATTTCGACCTAAAAATCCTGATATGCCTGATAACCTTTATTATCAGTTTTTCAATTAACTAAAAGTGTACGTATACCTTATACACTTTTAGTTAACATAATCAAAATTATTGAAAATAAAAAAGCCATGTTCTTGAAAAAAGAACATGGCTTGGGGAGATGAAAAGGTTGTAATACATTATATAGACTTTATAAACAGGTTGCATTGGACAATAATCTAATTTTAATAAATAAAATTAAATTCATAGGGCAAAATACTCAGGATTATGGAGATTATATCTAATTTATAATTTCATTAACTTACAGAAAAACTCCCTACGGAAATAGGGAGCTTTCCTGCTTTTTAAGCTGTATATTGTATACATATTTAGTTAACATAATCACTCTTCCGGAACACAGCCAAAAAAAGAACTCTTGGCGTAGAAGGATTCTCAAAGAGTTGGTTTTTCTCCAATATGCAGCTTTATATATATCCTTGATATGACTTTGCTTTCCCAACGTCCAAGTGAAAGGAGGATGTATAAAAGTGCACATTTTATACATATGTTTGTACAGAAAAATATAGTGTTTATAGGAAAAATAATACAGTATTTACTTGCAGTTATTTGTTACTTGTTATACGTGTGAACCCTGTGAAAAAGCTATCTTGCTTCCATTGCCGAGGTAGCTTTTTATTTCTTTTAATGAGATTAATCACCTTTATAAAGATTTTTTTAGCCTTCAGTCTGATTAAGTTTTTTTCGCAAAAAAGGTATAAAGATATTAATAAAACGTAATAAATAAAGTTTCCATTATGTACAAGCTTCATACACTGTAATATATGACAAATGTAAAAGGAAGTGTATGATGTTTTGTTAGGTAATTCCAGAGCATTAAAAATTAATGTTTTTACGACCGGCTTTGACAAATATGAGGAACAATTGCGTAACTTTCTTCAAAGTAATAATCTTGAAATTATAGATATTAAACTTTGTAATGCTGGTTTTGACGTTTCAGTTTTAATTATTTATAGAGATCTACTACATCATCCCTTTAAATTAAAAAGTGGTCACTTAACATAAAAATAAAAAAAGCCCTCAATTAAAAAGGAAAAGTACCCTTTAGGATATTCCTTATCCAACCGTTTTTGACGTTGCTTCAGAATACGTTCTTCTACAACTTCTTTTGCGATTTCAGTTGCATCTACTTCTTGAAGATTTGTTGTCATAATCCTATGATAGTTATGATAAAAATACAAACCATTCATGAATTCGATAAGAATTTGTGTATTCTTGTCTGTACTATTTGTACCTAAACGAATTTTTTCAGTTCATCCCTTAGGAAATCATAAAGATTTTGCTAACAGCTTCTGTAATAGTATCTAACGACCATTCTTTCTTTTTTTTCTTCTCGATACTTTTGACAAATATCCATAATCGCTTCCCCAGGAAATCGAAATTTATGTCCGGCCATATAATCTAGAATGTATTGACCGGCTTCTTTATCTAGTGTAATCATGCGTCATTTTGTTTCCATTACTCCTCCACGTCACTCATCATTTCACATAGAATGTTGTTATCTTTTCCATTGTTGTCGTACATTGATTCATTAATTGCAAGTTCTGATCGATGACACCTTCTAGCCTTTTTTCTCATGCTGGTTGCTCTTCAAAAAAAGCTAGTACTTCGAATTGTTCTTTCAAAAATTTTTGGCGAGACATCCCATTTTGTTTCGCTAGTTCATCAACTTTTTGCATGGCAACCGGACCAATATTTCGTAAAAAGATATCCATGAAATCATTCCTTTTCTATCAAATTGCAAAATTTCCAGTAGGAGTAGAGAAGAGCATAAGGGGTTTTTGCCCCCACAGGCTGTGTGGGGTTAGGCGGAGCCTAACAAAACCTTGGGTACAAGGAAATGTTTGCAAGAACCCCCTCAGCGCACCCTCAAATTGAAGGATAGTCCCTTCAGAGGCCCTTCAGTAATCACACATTTGTGCCAGAAACCCCTTCGCCGCACCCTCATATTTGATGGATGTCCCCTCATGGGTCACTTCATTTTGAAGTGCTTTTTGGAAAAAATAAAACAGAAGCAAGCGATCTTTTTTTATTTTTTTTCGCACGTTCATGATCAAAAAGGCCATTTATTTTTGCGTATAATACAAGTGATTTACGCGTGCTTTTTTATCATTTATGAATCAATTTTTATTCTATAAACGATGACTGTTCTAAAAGAATGCAATTTAACATGCCATCAGCATTTATCTTTTTCATGTTCACGGTAGTTCACATGAGTTAAAAAAAGATTTTGTAAAAAAGAAAATGAAAAACTATGGAAAAGCTGATACAGAATCAAAAACTGAGATAAAAAAATATACTATTTAATCTAGTGATGAAGGCATTCAGCTCTATGAAGGTGAACAAAAAAGTTTACAGGAGAAGCTCTAAAAATTGAATAGAAAGCAACAAAATTTAGTTATGAAGTGAAAAAACAGAGGGGGACCCAAAGGGGACTTTGCTTCAGAACAGGGGGACGTAAAGGGGACATGGGAGTTTTAAAAGGGGACTCAAAAGGGACGTACGCCAAAAAAAGGAGACCCAAAGGGGACATTTAGCGACTTTCTTTGATATCACGGTTTTGCTAGGCTTTGCCTAGCCTATCACACCCTGTGATAGCAAAAACCCCTTATGCTCTTCTCTCCATTTTAGTGGAGAACTAGAATTTGCAGGAAGGGAACGGATGTAAGGGTATAATCATACGAAATGTAATTATAAAGGCAACGAGAGAAATCGATGAAATGGCAAAAGAAAAAAAGGTTTCTCCTTAGGAATTTTTAAGTTGAACAAGCCTTTAAAGCTTATCAAAATGAGTTTATTGAAAAGGAATTAAAGCCCTCTTACTTAGATTATATTCAAGCTTTAGATATGGCCAGAGCGAAGCTAAAAGAGATTGAGCGAGTAGCAAGCAATACTCAAACATTTTTAGGTCGATTGAATAGAGAATATGGTTCCATTAATCGTGTTAGCCCAATTGCTCTATATAATTTCTACCCTATCGTATTTGGAAAGAGATTTGGTGGAATGGGAGTTACTTCTTTAGAGCCGATCTTTAGACGATAAAGCATAAGCAGACTTTAGTAAATGGAAGTCTGCTTTTTATATTTATGAGAAGTCTTTCATTAATCAAACAAGAGCTATTTCAATTAAATCATTTTTAGAAATAAGTTTACCTTTGTAACGCTCTGAGAACTCGTTGAAAGCGTAAAATGTATTCAATGAAATTTCTATTGAATGCTTTTTCTTCTCTTCAGAGGAAGGAAGCTGAGCGAATTCAAGGAACAATTCATTATCATCTATGCTCTTTAGTAAACTTTTGAGCTTTGATACTTCTTCTTCAGATAAAGAGATGCTTGGCGTTTTAGAACTATCAGAATTTTTTCTAACTAGACGCTGGGAGTATTCAGAATACTTTATGACAGCTTTCTTATTCCTTGAAGGTTTTTGCTTACGTCCTTGCTTTCTTAGTTCAGAATAAGGAATCTGAAGTGTATTCGTGTACTCTGATTCATAGTCAGTAAAGACCATCTGTTTTTTTTTATTATAATATTGAAAACCGACCTTTTTTAAATCTTGTTTTATCGTATCTCGACTAAAGCCAAGAATAGAAACAAGTTCATCATACCTACTGCCAGTATTCAGCTTTTCTACAATCTCTCCGACATTCATTATAAAAACCTCCCAAACTTATAAGACGTTTATAAAATATTTTTCTCCAAACTTTAAAACAACCCTTGTACAAAAGTCCAACTTTTATCAGATAAATTTCTGACTATATTCATACAGAAATCATTTCACATCTGTTTAGTGTAATAAATGAGTACGTTTATAAAATAAAAATTACTCATAAACCCTTATATATTTTTTGGGAGCAACTCATCTTATAATAAAAGTCCTTACGAGTTCTACATGTGGTGCTTTCCTGGTAGGGAAAGTGCCCTTTTATTTTTCTTACTTACTTCTTCGAATCTTTAAAGAGTTCTTTCTCCAAAAGTTGAACAAGAAAATCTTTTTTGCTCACATCTTCTTCAATAAATCTCTTGGCAAATTCCTTAAATAATTCTTCTGGTATATCAGCATTTAAACGCTTGAATCCAGGCGGTGTTTTAGGCATGTTAATCTTCCTCCTGAAATGAGTGCTAATAAGAATTTCAAAGGATATAATTACCACATTCAATAACCAAGATTAAAAAAGTTAGCTTTTTAGTCATTAATTACCCATATCGGGAAATTTGAATATCATAGGAAAGATTACCAAATTAAAATTCAGGGGGTTCACGATGTGACCAAACTATTTGCTATCAATGCAGGGATGTCCTTTTTTGCCGTTGCTAAAGCTGAGAACGAAAAAGAAGTCCTTACTATTCTTGTTAACCGAGAACTAGAAGAACAAGAGGATTTTGGTATCAGAGCGCATATTGATGATTTTTCGATTGAAGGGCTGTATGGTGATTTCTTTCGTGATGAAAAGGGGTCATTTATCGAAGGTCACATTTTAGACTATCCTCGCCATATAAGGAAAATGAGCACTAAAGAGCGTGATACCTATATCCAATCACATGTCGAAAAGAACGCTAGAGCTTTTTGGAAAGACCATCCATTTTATGCGGAATTATACTTGCGGGAATTCAAAAAGTATAAGGCAGTAGGGAAAGAGGTAGGAAATACGTTCCGTCCTCATTTTTCGGATGAATTTTATTTCATTACGGCCAAATTAATTATTACTGAAACCGATTGGTACGGAGAAGATTTTCAAGTCATTGAAATCGACTTAACTGACCGTAATTACCAGCCTATTTTCGAACTTACTTTAGAGGAATAAATATTGAGAGGGTTTTACACCTCTCTTTATATATCAATCAAAGTTAATAAAATTTTTATAATATCAGCACTTGTCTAAACACTTGTAATTACTTTACATATCATAAATTATGCCACGAAACATTCTGTCTCTTTCTATAAATGAGAGAAAACACTACTGACGGGTCCAGTAGTGTTTTTGCTTTCCATACATATATTTCTGATATCAAAGCAAACTACTCAAGATGCCGTGAGGCATCTACGAAAATCCTTTAGCAATAGAGCAGAAAAAACTACTTCTCGGACTAAGAAGTCGTTTTTTCTATCTTTAAGCTGTATATCGTATACATCTTTAGTTAACATAATCAATATCATCAGAAATCATAAAAAAGGTATCTCTTTAAAATATAAGAAATAAAGGGTTATCAAGGAGGAAAAATATTTTAAAATATGAGTTTTATAAAGATGTTTATTTAACTCTCGCTTTTTTCAAAGCATGAGCAATTTCTTTTGCAAATTCTATTGGGTTTTGAACTGATTCAAGATGTACATAGATAAGTCTCGGTTCTTCAAATAACCAGTGATTGTGTATAGCTGTAACTGATATTTGTTCGCTCTTTTTGATCTCTTCTAGAAAAGGATTTACTTCTTCTTGTAAAAAAACAAGTTCTGCTAAATTCAAAGTTTTATCCTTTTTAGCGACAGGTTCGAAACTAAATTCTAAAGCAATTACCAAATCTGAACTTGTAGGATGACCAAGAATAGTAGGCTTTAAATTTTTTCTCTCCCTTGTTACCTTACATAAGTTCTTTTTTTGCTCAGCTTCACCCTTAAGAATGTTAGCTAATTCTTCACAAAGACATTTTTCTTTAACCAAGTAATTCACCCCCTTAATAAGATATGCATTTAAAAGGGGACAAGCATAGGTATATATACAATGAAAATATCCTTTTTTTCCTTTAGAATGTATACTATATACAAGTGTGGCTAATATAATATACTTTATAAGAAGTAAATGAAAAAATAGTAGAAATCTTAGATAAAGTGAGCGCTTGTCCACTCCTTTTTTATTATTTCAAATATTATAAATTGAGCATCCTCCTGCTCTTCCAGTAGAGTCCATATTTTTACATTTCTACTAAGTTGAAGAAAAAATTACTACCTGGTGAACATTAGTTTTTTCTCTTTCCTATACATACATTTCTGATAATAAAGCAAGCTATTCAAAAGACTGTAAGGTATCAAATAAGTCTATTTAGAGCATTCAACAGAAGATCTATCTTACTCGCATGAGGTAGTTTTTTCTGCTTTAAGCAACTGACTTTATATATCAAAAAGGCATAAAAAGAAGGGAAGTAAAACGCGTTGATTTTGGAATGTAAATTATCCTGACTATATCAAATGTGTCCATTCTCTTTTAGGTAACTTGCCTATTACGGATAAAATTTTATTTCTTGAGCAACTAGTAAAGATGCTTAAAACATCAAAATATGTATAGCACATGTTATTAACCAGAAAAACCACTGACATACGCCAGTGGCTTTTCTCTTTTTAAGCTGTATATCGTATACATGTTTAGTTAACATAATCAATATTATGAAAACCGTAATTATTCAATTATCTGTCCAAGAGATCCTTTTTGGTAGTACAAGACCGTGAGACCTAATGAAATTCCCCAAACTAAAAACAATGAATACCAAATGTAACCCCAAATTATAAGATGTACATTTAAATCCTGATAGACAAATTGTGGAGGAGATATCACGCGACCAATTCCTATAAAAAATCTTAAGTAAAAAAAAAACCGAGACCCCAAAACGTCAGTCCTATTGATCCGATCCAACCAAGTGTAAGTAGTATAAAACGGGGAAATTTTTGACCCCATGATTTTATAAAAGAAAGTGCAAAGATTGCTGCAAGAATCGCGACAAAGCCCATTACCCAAAATCCAATGGCCACTGACCAAACGCTATCAGAGGATGATTTATATTCGCCTGGAAAAGCTACAGATATTCCCATCCCCCACCATAGATGTGGCACAGCGTATAAGAGGGCCGAAACACATGCTACATAACCCCAAATTGTTGATGGCTTTTTTGTTCGGTTGAGCATCTTTTGTTGAAGCTTCAATGGCCCCACTCCTTTATTACTTTTTACTTCATTTTATTATCAAATGAGAAAAAAATAAGTAGTGTATACCATATTCAAAATTAGTTTACATAATAGATTTTATAGATAACCATAAAAGAAACCTTTCACTTCTACTTTTATACTCCCACTATATCAATTGAAGTTAATTAATTTTTTTATAATATCAACGCTTGTCCAAGCACTTGGAATTAAGTTGAATATCATAAATTATAAACCATCCTATCTATGAGTGTTAAAAAAGCTACTTGAACTATCCTCAAGTAGTTTTTTTATTTTTTAGACTGTATATGGTATACAGAGTTAGTTAACATAAAACCCATTATCAGCAATTGCTAAGTGTGTACAGGAAAGGTAAATAAAAAAAGCTAGCATCTAGCTAACTTTTTTTCAAAGAAATTAGATTTAATGATTAACATCCTCCAACAAAGCCGCCAAAACAAGAAGCACCGATAATGATTAATAAGATAAACAGGACAATAATTAAAGCAAAACCACTGCCAAAACCACAGCCGCCACCATAACCATATCCGCCATAGCAGCAACCGCCACCATAACCTCCAAAGCCCATATTTTCACCCCCCTATATGCTTAATACTCTTAAGATATGTATAGAAAATTAAAATGCCAGCCCATACTCTGAACTCGTAGAAATAATAGGATTTTTGTAGATATATATAAACCCTTTAGGTTAGTTTACATAGAATGAATGAACCATCCGATTTAAGCCCCGTAGATCAGTTACCCTCCCTAACGAATTTGCAGTTGTTAAAAAACAGAAAAACTCCCTGCCGCCTGGGAGTTTTTCTATTTTTGTAGATAATATTATATATATGTTTAGTTAGCGTAATGGATTTTATTGGAATTCATCATCTGGGAATATTTTGAATATTCTTAGAGAAGGCTCTAAGAATGCCACTTCGATAAAGTCATCTCTATTTTGAAGGAAAAAACAATCTGTCTTCCAATACAGATTGTTTTTTCTTTTTATGACTTTATAAATTATGAAGGTGAAAATAAAGTTAAAATGATTGTAGGTGTGGAACGAAGATTATTCGAGCTACATTATATGCCTTCATTTTCCTTTAGGTAACTTGCCTAAATTGGATATTTTTCTATCATATGAACAAACTACTCAAGACGCCGTGAGGCATCCAGCAATCCAACACGAATCTCTTCTCCAAGAGCAGAAAACTAACCTTTAGGACTCAGAGGTTAGTTTTCTGTTTTTTAAGATGACTATGATATACAACCTTAGTTAACAATAAAATGTTTTACAGGAAGCTATAAATTAGAAGAGGAGATCATATTTATAACCTCCTCTTCCCCTACATTAAAAATATTTTATTGTTGAATCATCATTATTTTTTTAACACCGGTATCCATATTTCACTTTTAAAAGTCGGTGATGTTACATCCTTATGTTCATTCCATAAAATTTCTGGTCCCTCTATTTGTTCATAATTTGAGGATGGAAACCATTCGGAATAAATCCGTCCCCATACATCCTGTAATGTGTCAGGAAATGGCCCAACTGCTTCAAATACAGCCCATGTTAAAGCAGGTATTTCAAGTTGCATCAAATTATCAGGACATTCCTTAGTTGTTGCTACACCGATATAGTGATCAAGCTCCCCTTTTTCCTCCATTCGTTCTTCAGAAAAATTCACGGATGCACTAAGCAGTCCCAGTGGGTTAACATTAGAAAGTTTTTTTAATTTATTTATCGTTTCATCACTTAAGCTTTCCCACATGGCAACAATCTTTGGGTTAACTCCATGAAAAATTATAGGCACTCTTTCTTTAATACCGACTATATGAAATGCCTCTTTTTCTTCAATTCGATAGTTCATTTCATTTCCTCCTTTAATTGATAGCTGAAAGGTCATTTGTGGATAGGCTTTAAGTGAATAACCATTCTTTTTGGCTTCTGAAGGAGTTAGACCATGTAAGTTTTGAAAAGCTCTTGTAAAAGAATCTGGTGAGCTATATCCGTATTTGATCGCAATATCAATGACCTTCATCTTATTATCTTTAAGTTCGAATGCTGCAAGAGTAAGGCGTCTTCGGCGAATGTATTCTGACAAAGTAATGCCTGCAAGAAAAGAAAACATCCTTTTAAAGTGATACTCAGAGCAAAGAGCTAACTTTGCTACTTCTCCAAAATCTATATCCTTGGTTAGGTTCTCTTCGATATAGTGTAAAGCTCTATTCATATTTCTAAGCAAATCCATTCATATTACCTCCCTTATCATCAGAATAGCAGGGTTTAAATGGGTCTATCCGACATTTCATGCACAATTATGTAGGTTTTTCTCTTTTCTCTTCATAAGTTCTTACGAACTTGAGCAAACTACTCAAGATACATTACAGAATCAAAAATCCCACATGATTAAAGAAAAAAACTACCTCTATCTTGCAAAGGTAGTTTTTTCTTTTTTAAGCTGTATATCATATACATATGTAGTTAACATAATGGACTTTCTCGGTCTCTTTAAAAGATAGACATTAAGCATAATGGATAAAACAAAGGACCCAACAAATACAAAAAACACTGGCTAAGCTTTAGCCAGTGTTTTTTGTATTTAGATAGACACTCTGAAGAAGGTGTTTCCTCAGAAAAACGGATGATTCTAAGAATACAAATTACATTCTATTCATTGACCTATTTTTAGGTGAATTATCTATCAGGATAACATTTAACAAATAGATTACTAAAAAATAGTCGCTTCTCCTTGGAGTACATTTATACTAAATGGACAAACATACATATTGGATAATATAGGTATTATATTCATTCCCCCTATGAAGAATGACGAATATACATATAAGGAAATAATCATAGATAGACAACTTAATTATGTTTGTCGAAAGAGGGGAATGGATAAGAATGAATTTCGAAATTGGAATGACTATTTTTGTATTCATCATGACAATGTCGATCATCTTTTGGAGGCCAAAAGGAATTAATGAAGCTTGGCCAGCCTCAATCGGTGCGCTAATCATTTTATTGATGGGCGTGGTATCACGTGGAGACATTGTAGATATTATTAGTAAAATTGGCGGAGCGTCTATTACCATAATAGCAACCATTGTAATGGCTGTTATACTAGAGAGTTTCGGTTTTTTTCATTGGGCAGCCGCACGAATTGCAAATCTAGCTAGGGGGTCAGGACATCGTTTATATTGGCATATACAGTTGCTCTGTTTTTTAATGACACTTTTATTTAACAACGATGGAAGTATTTTAATTACAACCCCCATTTTAATTCTACTCTTAAAAAACCTCAAACTAAAACCTCACCAACAAATTCCTTATCTTCTTAGTGGGGCATTAACAGCTACCGCTTCTAGTGCACCTATTGGTGTAAGTAACATTGTCAACTTAATTGCCTTAAAGATTGTTCATATGAGTCTATATATGCACACAGCCATGATGTTCGTTCCAGCAACCCTAGGATTACTATTTATGTCCTGGCTAATGTATATGGTTGTTAAAAATAAACTTCCCACAAAATTGCCTACTGTTTCGTATGATATTGAAGAAATCTTTTTTACAAAACATTTTCATCCTTTAAAAGGAAATATTTCTGTGGAAACCAAACGTAAACGCACTCAGTTTATGTTGAAAGTCTTATTATTTGTATTCATCATGCGTTGCCTCCTCTTTGTTGCCTCTTATTTTTCAATTCCTATTGAACTAGTTGCAGTCCTTGGATCCCTCGTTCTACTTATATGGCGATGGTATTATTTACGAACAAATCCTATAGACATTTTGAAAAAGACACCTTGGCATATCCTTATATTTGCCTTTTCAATGTATGTCATTATATACGGACTTCATAATGCTGGATTAACCACTATGCTTGTACATTTATGTGAACCACTTGTAAACCAAGGATTATTTCAAGCCAGTTTTATTATGGGAGGACTTGTTTCTTTATTATCCAACTTCTTTAATAACCATCCAGCTTTGATGATTGGAACCATTACATTAACAGAAATGGGACTTGATCCGATTACATTAAAGACAATTTATCTTGCAAATATCATTGGAAGCGATATGGGATCATTATTATTGCCTATCGGAACACTTGCCTCTCTTATTTGGATGCATATTCTAAAAGAAAATAAGCTTAAAGTAAAATGGAAAGATTATTTAAGTGTATCACTGATTGTTATCCCCTTAACCACTCTGGTCACATTATTTCTATTATTCTATTGGGTACAAATGGTCTTTGCATGAAAAGTTGCCATTCTATATTCATCGTTAGGAGGAGATTTTTATGAGTAATATTATGACATTACTAGGAAAACAAATTGAAGTACAGATCTCAGGAAAAGACTTTTTTGAAGGATTACTCATCGATTTTGGTCAAGATATTCTTGTCTTATTTAATGGTCAACAATTCATTTATATTCCATTGCTACATGTTCATAGTATCAAGCTTAGTGATAAGAAAAACCAAATAATTGATAGCCCAACTGAACAATCTTTTACGGAAGAAATTGAATCTATTTCTTATCGGAAAGTTCTAATTAACGCGAAAGGGATGTTTATTGAAATTTATGCAACAGGAAACATATCGTTTCATGGATATATTTTAAATGTCTTAAATGATTACCTTATTTTTTACTCTCCTGTATATAAAATTATATTTATTCCCTTAAACCATGTGAAATGGCTTACTCCATACAATCATAATGTTACGCCTTATACTCTTGATAACAAAGCTTTACCTGTTAAACCATCTAATATTAGCTTTAGCCGAACGTTAGAGGAACAACTGAAAAAATTAGAAGGAGAACTAGTTGTATTTGACGGAGGAAAAGATCCTATGAAAGTAGGTTTATTAAAAGAGATAGAGAATAACTTAATTGAATTAGTCATTGCAAATGGAGCAACCGTATTTTTAAAAATAAATCATATTAAGTCCGTACATTTACCATAATGATCTATATGAAAACCTCAAATAAAATTTCTTCAGTAAACAACGGACTATCCTCTTCTATGTACTTCTTAGAATTATGGCGAATCCTAAGAAGGAGTAACGTTACTCAAAGCCGATAATCTGGTATGTTATAGGCATTTTCAATGACAATATATTCATTAACTTATTTTTAGGTAACTTGCCTAAGAAGAATATTTTTTTATCATTTGAACAAAATACACCAGATGTCGCGGAGCATCGACCTGGTAAGATAGATACACATGGCAGAAAAAACTACTGATCCCTGGGGACTGCCCCCATAGAGTGAGACAAATAAAAAACACCTTTAAGTTAAAAAACGGGTATGTAGTACCTAACAATAACTCGGAGGTGTTTTTTCTATGGGAAAAAGAGTGAGATTGGCAGGAGTACCGGTCAAAGAAGTGATGGAAACTTTACAGATCCGCAACCATACACAACTCAAAACATGGATGAGGTGGCATAGAAATGGAGAATCCTATCGCCTGGCACAGCCCGTTGGGCAAACATACACCCATCGAAAAGGGCCTCATTCTCAAGATACTCCATCAAAGTTACAAGCTGAAAATCGATATTTAAAACAACAGATTGAAGTCTTAAAAAAGTACAAAGAGTTGGAAAGGGAGTGGTACCAGAAGTTGTATTGAACTTAGTAGAGGAATTAAAAGAGAAACTGCCTATCTCTCAAATCTGTCAGTGCCTGGGTATTCCTCGATCTACTTATTATCGTTGGCAGAAAAATGAGCAAGGAGAAGAAACAAAGAGAAAGAAATGGATAGAACGAAAAGTTGGTGAACAGTGCCGTAAACATAAATTTCGATATGGCTATCGAAAAATTACAGCGTTACTCAATCAAACCATGCATATCAACCATAAAGGAGTGCAGCGTGTCATGCAGAAATACGGTTGGCAATGTCGTGTGAAAAGGAAAAAACGGAAACAAACAGGACAACCTTATCAGGTTGCAGAAAACGTGTTAAACCGTAATTTCCGAGCAGAGCGCCCTCTTCAAAAGCTGGTTACCGATATTACCTACTTGCCTTTTGGACCTAAACAGTTGTATCTTTCAAGTATTCAAGATTTATTTAATGGCGAAATCATTGCGTATTCAGTGAGTGATTGTCAAAACGTAGAGTTTGTTTTAGATACATTAAGTCAACTCCCTCCTTTACCTGAGGGATGTACGTTGCATAGCGACCAAGGTTCGGTTTACACATCATATGCGTATCAACGAAAAGTCAAAGAAAGAGGCATCATCATGAGTATGTCCCGCAAAGGGACACCTGCAGATAATGCCTCCATTGAATCGTTTCATTCTAGCCTAAAGTCTGAAACGTTTTACCTCGACGGGTTAACATGTACTACGACTGCCATCGTAGAACAAACTGTCGAAAGCTACATTACTTATTATAACCATATCCGTATTCAAACGAAACTAAACAACCAGTCACCGGTACAATACCGACAACTGGCTGTTTAAAAGGTGTTTTGATCCCTGTCTCGAAATCAGGGATCAGTCCCCTGTTCAGTAGTTTTTTTCTGTTTTTCGACTGTATATGGTATACATCTTTAGTTGACATAATGAATTTTATGGGAAAGAAAGCTTTTGTAATAAGTTACCCTAAAAGCTTTCCATATAGGATTCAGATTATATTAGACAAGCACACAGGCGCTTTCTTGATTAAAAGAATAGTATATTAGGAGAAAGGAGAAAGGAGGGGTTATAGTGGGTAAATACCATGAAAAAAAACATGAACACAAACACAACTGTGAATCTATCCTCCAGAAAGCCTTTGAAAAACTTTTAAAAGAAATCTTCGAAGATCATCATAAGGATTGCCATAAAGATCACCATAAAGACAAACATGATTGTGGATGTCATAGCTAAGATTAACATGATTATAAAAGACCTTTTAGATAGGACAAGCAATAAAAGATTGATTTCTTGTCTTAAATACTAACCCATAATTTGAACGATCTATTCAAGATGCCGAAAAGTATCCCCAATTTAGAACCCCAAAGGAAAAGCTTCTGCTGCAACAAAGGCTTTTTCTCTTTTAGACTGTATACGATATATAAAACTAGTTCATATAATGTGCCTCACTTATATAAAATACTTGTCCTATCTTAGGACAAGTATACAAACACTTTATTAATCAATGAATAAAATATATAGAAACTAATAATGGAGGTGATAAACATGTGTAAATATTATTGCAAGTCAAAAGATAAAAAATATAAAGAGGACAAGCATAAGGAATATAAGTGTAAAAAGAATAAAGAATACAAGTCTAAATGTAAAAACAAGAAACACGATGGTTATTCTTATTAATTAATTAATTTATTAATGTAATATCTTTATTTCTTATAGGAAGTATAACAGGTTTTTTAGGAAACCTGTTATACCCACAAAAAAAGCCTGCCCCTTTTTAGTCAAAAGAGGCAGGCTTTTCTTTCTACGGCATTTATAGGAAATAGACACAAAGATAGTAGAAATCTTAAATAACACCAACACTTGTCCAAACCCTTTTTATTACTTTGCATACCATAAAAGTGAGCATTTTCCTGCTCTTCCAATAAATAGGTTCTCATATTACTACTGTTTGGTGAACAGTAGTTTTTTTGTTTTTAAGCTGTATATGTTATACATCTTTAGTTAACATAATGGATTTTATCGGCATACACCTCAGGTGTAGCGCCTAATTGTTATTAAGACATTCACCTATAAAAATTTTTTGCAATAGTCTAATAAAGCATCAAGGAGGCTATTGCATAATGAGATTATTTAAAGATATTGAAAAAGTTAATCAAACACATCTTTTACCTTGGCAAAATGACGCATTAAGAGCTTTTAGTGCAAAAATGAAAGATAGAGAATATCTCTTTCCCTGTATACCGGCTACTCAATCTTTCTCACTTGGACATCTAAGATATGGGTTTGTAGGTCACCCTGAAAGAAATCAAACATCTATTGAATTAGCCGGTTTACTAAAAGAATTCACCATAAATTGTAAAGGTTATGGAAAATATACGACATTAATTATATTCTTTGAAACTCCTCAGAAACTGATTACTAATAGCACTGTCGAAGATTTTGAATTATTGTTCTGGAAGCAACTTAATAATTTAAATAAATTGGATGAAAAGGATTGGCCCGGTCATATTCCTCAAAACCCATCGGAGCATGAATGGGAATACTGTTTTCATGGAGAACAATATTTTATTTATTGTGCTACCCCAAAACATGAAGAGAGAAAAAGTAGATATTTCCCTTATATGATGATGGCTATTACTCCACGTTGGGTTCTTCAAGAATTTAATAAAAACGAAAGATATGCTAAAAAGATTAAAGAACAAGTAAGGGAAAGGATTAAAAAATACGATAATATCTCTACTCATTCTGCTTTAAACAGTTATGGAAATATAGATAATCATGAGTGGAAACAATACTTTTTAAGAGATGATGATACTGAGTTACCTAAATGTCCATTTTTAAGAAGCTTGATTGATAAAGAGGTCTAAAGGAAAATGTAGTAAGTTCTTTTATTAATTAATAAACATTGTATAAATCAGATTAGGAAGAGCAAACTACTCAAGATGTATAAAATCATCACGACTAACTTCTAATTACGTCACGAAAAAAACTATTGGTGCCGGATGAACCAATAGTTTTTTCTGTTTTTTGAGCTGTATATGGTATACAAGGTTAGTTAACATAATCAACGTTATAGGAAATAAAATAATTACTATTTAGGAAAATTATAAAGGTGCTCTTTCTATGAATTGAGAGAAGCTGTGTATAACACCCCCTACCTCCCTGAAATGTAGCCTAGAACTCGTTCGGTATTAATATTTACTCAAAGATTATCTGAAATCCTTTTAAGGGTTAGATAAACATAGACAAGCATACAAGCAAAATCAAAAAAAATTCATATATTTTTATTATATTTTATGTTTATTTCTTCAACAGGACAAGTAGGTGGATTATTAAACCTTGCCACTCTTCGTATAGACCTTATGAATAAGACTGCAGATACACAAACAGTTCGACTTTTAGTTTTTGATACATTCGAATCACCCAAAGATACCTTGTTAGATGAAACTTTTTCAATTCCCCCAAGTAGTGGGACTTTTCGAAACTTCACTCCTCAGCTACTTTTTCCTAGCCAATTTGAAGTTGTAATACGATTAAATACTCCTAATATAGTTCCTTTTATGACTGGATTAGTAGGTGTTCTAGGAACTATTGACGTTAATGCAACATTTAAATCGGGGGATTTTTTTAGATTTGAACTTCCCGGTACTGTTAGTTAAAATCAAGGAAATATGCAATATTATCTATAAGTATAATTAAATAATGAATGTTTATCACATTTAGAACAATATTAAATAGTTTGCTTGATTTCAATATTTCAAATTTAATATAAAATGCTCAACAGCTCTCTTGTTGAGCATTTTATATTGTTACCAATTAAAATCAACACCTAAATATTTATAAAGCTGATGGTTATAAGGTTTAAAGTATTCTAGAAGTTCATTTCTTAGTTGTAAATCCAGCTTAGGGTAATCGCCAGCATTATTCTTTGTATACTGTTGTATCTTAAAGTTTGGTAATCCTAAAAAATCCAAGACATGATGAAATATAACTTCTGGATTCAAGTAAAAATCTTCACTTTTTACAATCAGAAATTGTTTCATTGGAAAAAGATTCATCCAAGCTTTTAATTGTTCCACATAACGTCCTCTTGCCACATAAGAATAGTACTGATAAGGAAGACTATGATAATTTTCATCGTTAAGCATCTTCATCATTTCAGGTTTTAATCGTGATTCTTCTTTTTTTATAGCTTCTTTAAAAGATAAAAGTTCTGTTCCCATTTTAACTTGATGATGATAATGAGAATAAGCTCTATCAACTGGATTTCTCAATAAAATAATTAGTTTTATTTTAGGCATGATTTGAAAGATTCTTTTAGGTACATGAGGATGAAATATATAATATGGACTAGCTTCCCCTGTAATCCCTTTTCTTTTAGATTCTAGTGATGCCGGGAATTGACTTTGGTACCAATGGAGACCTTTTTCAAAGTGGATATCAAAAAAATGAATCTCTTTACATAAAGCAGGAATAATTTGAGGATGTTGGATCAAATAATTATAAAGAGAAGTAGTCCCGCATTTTTGGGCACCAACAATCAAAAAATCAGGAACAAATTGATTTGAATTTGAAGTTATTAATATACTTTCGTTCATTGTCGAACCTCCAAAGAGGATACATTATTTGTTTACTTGAAGATAAATCCATAAATTTCAATTCTAGTACAGAATACCCGCTAAAAACATGGGTATCTACTTTCTCTAAATTGATTTTTTATGAATCCAACAATCTAAACACTAGAATTATTTCGTAAGCTTATTTACTGAAACATAACATTTTTTGATTCCTAGGATGCTTCCAATCGCCTATATATTCAATTTTTAATGGTAACCCCTCGATTAAATAGGGAAAGACTGAATAGTGATAATGATATGGATCTCTGTCCAAGAAAGTGATAACGTCTCTACATTGTGAAATTCCCTCCAGATTAAATTTATCATCAGATTCAAAGAAAGTTACAAAAAATTTACCTCCCTTTTTCAAAGATTTTTCGATATTCACCAAACAACGATGTATAACATTTAAAGGGAGATGGGTAAATACCGATTGAGCAATTGCAAAGTCAAACTTTCGACTAAATAAATCAAATTGAAACCCCTCATTAACTAAAAAATTTGGTTGTTTATCTAATAAACCAGCTTTTTCTAATTCTCTTTTTCCAGCTTCAATTAGATATTGATTGATATCTATACCATAATAGTTTCCTTTATTTAAATAGTTAATAAAAGGGATCCCTCCCCTTAAAGCACCACAACCTACATCAAGCAAAGAATATTCTGGTTTTAATCCTTTACTTACCAGAAAATCAAATTGAAGTTTACCTATTTCTTCCCACAGACCACCAACTACTTCCCTATGTTTATTATCTTCAATTTCACTTTTAGTCAATTTTAAATCTTTATAATAATTTTTCATGTTTATAAGATCCCTTCTCTTCTTCAAATTTCTCTGTTTGCGCTTGTATATAGTATGCAAAGTTAGTTAACATAATCACTCTTCCAGAACACACCACAAAAAAGAACCCTTATGGGAGTAAGGGTTTCAACTAGGATAAGTTTTTGCCATATGCAGCTTTTTATACATCCTTGATACAAAAGGATTTCTTGAAAGGACAAGTAAAAACAAAATGTATAAAAAGTGCACCTTTTATACATATGCTATTACGGAAAAATGTAGTCTTTATAGAAAAACATGTTATAATTTGTTTACTGATATTTCTACCTTATGAAAAATATTAGATGTAAAAAGCAGCCTCGCTTGCCAATTGTCGAGGTTGCTTTTTATTTTGTTAATAAGCTCACTCACCTTTACAACGATTTTTTTCAGCCTTCAGTCTCATTAAGTTCTTTTTTGAAAAAAGGTATAGAGATATTAATAAAACGTAATAAATGTAGTTTCCAGGATGTACAAGCCATCAAAATGATCGCCTATAAGTATTGAATTTGTAAACCCCTTAGAATATATTCTAGGGCTTTACAAATTCAATTAACCACTAGTTCAATGCTTTAAATATGTTCCTTTAAAAGTGAAAAATTTATTATCTAAGAGTTCATATAATAATGAACAAAAGTTGGATTGATATAATAAACATAAACGGATTTTTTATGAAACCAAGGATAGTGAATTTGCTAACAATATTGGGTTAGCAATAACCTATTTAATGATTCTTTCTTAATTCTTTTTGTTTGGTAGATGAAAAGAATGCGATCTCTTTGTTTGTCCTATTTTCCGAATAGACGAGCGAAGAAGCCTTTTTTTGATTCTCTTGTTTAGCAACTGCTACTTTATATAAGGCAATGAGCGGCATTTCCTCCTTTCTCTCTTTCTGATGTTCTCTATGTGTTCTAAAAGTTTAAATCGAGCCCATACTCATTCAATCGTTCCTGGAGAAAATCAACTTTTTTGTTTGAGTCAATTATTAACTCTTGTTGTTAAGCAAAATCTTGCATAAGCACATTTGATTTTTCGTTTACACCGTTATTATAATGCTCATTTTCAGTAGATATTTCTGTAACGCATAGAGTTATAAAATCTTTCTTATACGTTGGTATTAGGCCTTTTCTGGACGTTTCAAGGGTTATACCAGTTTTTTAAAATATCTGTAACTCTTCTGAACATTGAAACGTTTGTATCGATGTAAGCTCTGTTACCCTTGTCATCTTTATGGAATACAAGACTCTCATTTTCAAAAGGCCTAGCGTACTTAGTTACTGTTTGTCTTTGAATATTTAATTGTAACGTCACCTCTTCAGGATAATAAAGAGCTTAGAGGTTTCCTTGTATTTCCTTTTTGTACCGGGATTACAAAATGAGTTATAAAATTTTTTTGTAACTGGAATTATAGTATTATTTAAACGCTAATGCTTTTCCTCATTCCCAAAATGGTGGGATCTAATGGGAACTTTGAGTACAAAGAATATGAAATAAAATGATTAATCAATTGACTAACCACAGGTAATTAAGGGCAATTAACAAGCATCACCTATTCTGCTAGCATATCCAACAAAATAAAAAGGCAAAAGAACGTTACCCCCTCCCCTCGTAAGCCTTTACCTTATTATAAAATGTCGCTTTTTTCATTCCTACTTCCTTCATAAATGCTATAGCGGTGATTTTTCCAGCTATCCATTCTTTATAGAGTCTATCCCACTCTTTAGGTAAAGCGATGACAGGACGACCAAGGTGTCTCCCTTTAGATTTAGCAATGTCTATGCCTTCTCGTTGACGCTGTAAAATCGTTTCTCTTTCTTGTTGGGCCATAGAAGTATAAACCTCTATAATGATGTTATTTATCATGTCTATGACCCATTCCTTCCCCGTTGATACGTCTTGCATAGTAGTAGGTAAATCAATAATTTTGACTCTAATTTCGTCATTCCTAAACTGCTCTAAATACTTCTTAATCTGTGCTTTGTTTCGTCCCAGGCGGTCAATAGATTTAATGTACAGTGTGTCACCATTTCTCATTGCTCTAAGCATATTTTGAAAGCCCTCGCGTTCCATATCCTTACCACTAGCCTTATCGCTGTATATGTATTTTTCATTCGTTACGTAAGGTTCTATTGCTTCTAACTGTCTATCTAAATTTTGTTCATTTGTACTTACACGAATATAGCCAAAATTGATTCCCATTGCTAAGACCATCCTTATTTTTATTAGATAGTTCAAGTATATGACAAAACGTACAATAAGGTCTATTGTTTTTTACACGTATAAAAAAGCCTATTTTAAATGATAAATAGACGTTTTATCATTGGATTTTTAGGTGTCTAAAAAGGTGTACCCTTTTAGACGTTGATTTTTTATGGACTATACACAATTACATACTAAAGTTATTAATTGAGGCTATTTGGCTCCCCAGCTTGGCAGCCTCGCCACCGATCAAACCTATCAATCAAAAGTACATAGCTGAGACGATCATGTATAGAGGCGGTATGTATATATGCTCCGACTGGTGTCTGAATCAGATACACACTAACTTTCAATCTTTTAATGCATAAGCGTGTTGCTATTGAATGCTACAAGCAAATTAGAAATGCATTTACGAACTACTTCTTTACTAATTTCACCACAGTAGTCCAACAACATAAAAAACCTACTCCCTGTGCTTTGGGAATAGGTTAGATGACGTAAATTTTTTGAAACAATCTCCAATACGCTTTTTCTATTTTACAACAACTTGATAGAGAAGACACTTAAAATTTTTTCAGTTCGTTAATACCAATGTTTTGTAGTTCCTGTTTCCACGTTTTATTCCAGGGAGTGGTGCTAAAGTTGCTATCGAAATTAAAGGTGAATTTATTAACATAAAAGAGTATAAGTTAAGGTGAAATGAGTTAGTAATATTACTATTGGATGGGGTGGCTAAAATGATAGTAAGAGACATGATTGAAGCTATTAGTGACAAGAAATTAAAGGTAAATGACCTTGCCAAAAAGTATGAGGTTTCAGACCGAACTATTCAGACAAAAATTAAGAAATTAGGTTTTGAGTGGGACAGTGTGGAAGGCAAGTATAACTTTGTAGGAACAGATGAATCTATATTCGATAAGGACATCGATGAAGTATTCAAGAAGAATAGTAAAACTACCAAACAATTAACGGGCACATTTCCTATTCAAAAGAGAGTGAAAAAGAATATTCGGACGGCTAATAAAGAAGTAGCAAGTTCAATTCAAAAAGTTAATAAAAATAGACCTGAAAAGGATAGCGATATTGATAGTGAATCTATTATCAGAAAGAATATGAAAAAGAATAGTAAAAAGAAGATTGATAACATTGATCGTCTGTTAGCTGGGAAAAAAGTAAAGCGAGAATTTAGGGGATTTTATTTGGATAACGATGTACTACAGATCATTGACAAAGTAGACAGTGGAATTAAAAGTGAACTGGTGAATGAATGTTTAAGGAAGGTGTTCAAAGAGAAAGGACTTATCTGAGGTCTATACAGCTTCCTACAGACGTTTTAGATAAGAGGATAATATAAACTAAGCAAGACAAAAGGCACTCCAAGGAGTGCCTTCTAGTCGGTTATTTTGACTTATTGAATCGTCGCTGTTGAAATTCCGCAATCTTAAATACCATCCTAGTGTAAAGATCAAGTGTGTAATCTACAGACACGTCAAACTTATCACTTGCCTTCACAGCAACCTCCCTATCGTAAATATCAGGGTCATATGTATCTAAAACTTTATCAAACTCATCCCGCATATAACGATAAATGTCTCTTTCCTCAGGGGATCGGTCAATTAGTGCTTCAACTTTAGGCTCAAGATCGTTTTCATCAAATCCAGCCATAATGCTACCACCTTTCAAGCAGTAACCTTCAACGGGAAAAGACTTTTTCCCTGCTTCCCTTTCAAAGTGTGACTAATAGCAGAGATTCACAAATAGGGTTAATCAAAAAAATTAAAAGTGTTGACCCTGTGTATCAGTATTTTCGCCTTGAAAAGACTTTCACACACTTGCAGGTAATCTCTAAATCCCGTAAATACTGATATTATCAGTCTAAAAAACGTTTTCATTACTTTTATCGTTAACAAAATAAAAAGCAACCTCGAGGGATCAGCAGAGGTTGCTTTTTAGAGATACTTCGGAGTTGGTTTATCATATTTTTCGCATATAGGCGATTTTTTATAGGGGTTAGCATATGTATAAAAGGGGCACTTTTTATACATTCTCTGTCTATTAATCCTTTAGGTGAATGCTGTTACATCAAGGATGTATAAAAAGCTGCATAATAAAGAAACTTTACCCTCATCGAAACCCCTCTACGCCAAGGGGTTTCTTTTCCCATGTGTTTCGGAAAGAGGTATTATGTTAACTAACTCTGTATATCATATACAGCTTAAAAACAGAAAAATCTACTGCTCCTGCACAGTAGATTTTTCTGTTTTACATATTACTACTTATTGGACGATTAGACGATTATCGGAATCATCTTGAGTAGTTTGTTCAAATGATAGAAAAATATTCAATTTAGGCAAGTTACCTAAAGGAAAATGAAGGCATATAATATAGCTCGAATAAATTTCGTCTCACACTTAGAATCCTTTTAACTTCATTTTTCACCTTCATAATTTACAAAGTCAAAAAAAAGAAAAAACAATCTGTATTGGAAGACAGATTGTTTTTTCTTTTAAAATAGAGATGGCTTTATCGAAGTGGCATTCCTAGAGCCTTCTCTAATAATATTCAAAACCTTTTCAAATAATGAATTCCAATAAAATCCATTATACTAACTAAATATATATATGATATACATCTAAAAAACAGAAAAACTCCCAGGCGGCAGGGAGTTTTTCTGTTTTTTTAACAACTGCAAATCCGTTAGGGAGGGTGATTGATCTAATGGGATTCAATGTTATGGTTCATTCATTCTATGTAAACTAATCTAAATGGTTTATATATATCTACAAAAATCCTATTATTTCTACCAGTGCAGAGTATGGAGGAGCATTTTCACTTTTTATACATATCTTAAAAGTATTAAACATGTAGGGGGTGGAGATATGGGCTTTGGAGGTTACGGTGGCTGTGGTTATGGCGGCGGTTACGGCTATGGCGGTGGTGGCTGTGGTGGCGGCTTTGCCTTAATCATTGTACTATTCATTTTATTAATCATTATTGGCGCTTCTTGTTTTGGCGGAGGCTTTGGTGGCGGTTGCTAATAATTAAAGGTCATTTTTATTTTAATTATTATTTAGCCTTATTTCCTATTTTAAAAAGTTAGCTTCATGCTAGCTTTTTTATTTATCCTCACTGTTTATACATAGTAATTGCCGATAGAGTACATCATGTTAACTAGAAATGAATAGCATATACAGCCTAAAAAGCAGAAAAAACTACGTCGTCGGAGAGAAGTAGTAGTTTTTTCTGCTTTATTGCTAAAGGATTTCCGAAGATGCCTCACGGCGTCTTGAATAGTTTGCTCTAATTGTTAGAAATTACTCATTTGTATAAGATAGATATCTTTATGTTAATAATTAATAGCTAATAGTTGATACTAATTTTGAGGTTTTCGACTAATACTTAGGATGTGAATGTATTGGATTTTTTTTATAGTCAAGAATCACTCACTTCAATTCAATGGATTCTAAGAGCAGTTATTTCTTTTTTCTTCTTACTCATTGTTACTAAAATAATGGGACAGCGCTCGCTGTCTCAGTTAAGGTTACTTGATTTTATAATGGCTTTATCGATAGGGAATATTATTGCTCATCCTTTGTCAGATCAACATTTAGGAATGAAGGGTTCTATGATCACGATAGGTGTATTGGTCATTTTATATCTTATTATGGTATTTTTAAGTCTTAAGTGGTTAAAATTCACAAAATTTGTCGATCCTTCGCCCTTTCCTCTTATAAAAAATGGGGAGATACTTTATAAAGGTCTAACTAAAGCTAGGATCCCCATTGATGTTTTACTAACAGAATTAAGAAAAAAACAAATACATGATATTCAACAAGTTGCTCTAGCATTATGGGAATCAGATGGTACTATCTCGTTTTTTTTAGAATCTCAGTATCAAACACTAACTCCTAAAGATATGAAGCTAATGACAAAGTCATTCTCTCTTCCTATAACAATCATTAAAGATGGAAAGATTGATTTTGAGGAATTAAAACAGACGGGTAAAGATGAAAATTGGGTAAAAAATCAGATTAGAACAGTACATAGTTTAGATATAAAGAATATTTTATTAGCAACTATTGATGATAAGAATAACAAAATAAATGTGTTTTTATATAAGTAATTATGCAGTCCCATGTGTATGTTTAAATTACCTTACAAAAAAATTAACAAACAGATATAACTGTTTTAAGGTATAAAATCCATTATATCTGTTTGTTTTTCCTCTTGTAGTATTTCAATTCCACCTATAGCTTCTAAAGCATGAGCAAAGGATTTAAGGGAAACCCCTATTATTTCAAGTTCTTGAGCTTTAAATGTTATCTGTTCATTTATTGCTGAAACTTGTTGTGTTACTCCTATAGTCTGTAAAAATTGGCCAAACGTTTCAATCCAAACTGCAGATACCACTTTTTCATCACCAGATGATGGATCTTCATTGATTAAAAATAAATTTGATACCCCAATGGTTTCAATAATTTGGCCAAACGTTTTAATCCAAACCCCGATTGCAATTACATTTTCAAATTTTAATTTCAGGTCTTCGTTTTCTGTATATTTGTCGCCTTTTTCTGTCTCCATATATTTTCACCTCGGTTATTGGAGTTCTATAATGTTTATTTATTATTAAATTTTCATCTGAATGCAAAAGAGACATTGACACTATGTCAGCCAATGTCTCTTTTACAATAAAGATTTCTTTATCTATATATTATGTTTTAATATTGATTTCTGATTATTTTTGATAAAATCCATTATGTTAACTAACCTTATATATTCTATACAATATAAAAACGGAAAAAACTACTGCTCCTGTACAGTAGTTTTCCTAGTCGTTGAAATATAGATGTTATGTTGATAATGCTCTATTCCATCTTGAGTAGTTTGCTCTAATTATTTTTTATTATTCATCTGGACAATTTGCTTAGTAATGGACAGCAACATATAGTATGTATGATAAATACCACAACTCTTACTCTATTTTCATCCTTTGTAAGGATGGCAAACAGCCCATGAATTAATTCATGGGCTTCTTTCTAGTAGCAATATATGAACTAGAGATCTATTTGAAGAGCAAGGAGGTTGCTCAATATTATAGTATGCAAAGTGATGAAAAGGGGTTGGACAGGCGCTAGTTTTTTATAAAGCTTGTACTATTTTTGTGTCTTTTTCCTATAAAATTCATTATGTTAACCAAAGATGTATACCATATACAGCTTAAAAACAGAAAAAACAACTGACCGGACCCAGTTGTTTTTTCTGTTTTTTTGAACGGAAAATGAATCCAGTAACTGGTATTTCTATTTATATTTTTAATCACCTCTCTTGTACTTACTCCAAAACTTAAACAGTTGAATAAAGTAGAAGGTAGAAAATATATCTAGGAGGTTATATTTTGGAGCATCAAGACTTTAATTCTGGAGAACAACTTTTTCTTGGAGATGAAAGACAACCATATAGCCACTACCCATACCCATATCCAAGGCCAAGACCAAGACCAAGACCATATTATCTATACTATTACTCACCATATTACTATCCACGTCCACGGCCATATTACCCATATTATCCACCATATTATTATCCATATCCATATTACCCTTGGTACGGATATGGGGGAGGCTATTGAAAAGAATCACATTCATAGTAATTAAAAGGAGTCGCATATGTGGCTCCTAAAATCAGTAAAAATATAGTATAAATGTTTTTCTTGTTTATGCTTCAAGTTGGATATAGGTGATCTTATAAATGAAAAATACATAGTATTAATCTGGATAAAAATATAACTTTTTATTTTTATGTCCTTATATTTCAAATAAATACCAAAAAACCTTAGAATCATTGATTCCAAGGTTTTTTGATTCTCGTAATTCACATTATGTTAACTAAAGATGAGTAACATATACAACTTAAAAACAGAAAAAACTACTGATGTGGGGACTGACCCCTGATTTCGAGACAGGGATCAAAACACCTTTTAAACAGCCAGTTGTCGGTATTGTACCGGTGACTGGTTGTTTAGTTTCGTTTGAATACGGATATGGTTATAATAAGTAATGTAGCTTTCGACAGTTTGTTCTACGATGGCAGTCGTAGTACATGTTAACCCGTCGAGGTAAAACGTTTCAGACTTTAGGCTGGAATGAAACGATTCAATGGAGGCATTATCTGCAGGTGTCCCTTTGCGGGACATACTCATGATGATGCCTCTTTCTTTGACTTTTCGTTGATACGCATATGATGTGTAAACCGAACCTTGGTCGCTATGCAACGTACATCCCTCAGGTAAAGGAGGGAGTTGACTTAATGTATCTAAAACAAATTCTACGTTTTGACAATCACTCACTGAATACGCAGTGATTTCACCATTAAATAAATCTTGAATACTTGAAAGATACAACTGTTTAGGTCCAAAAGGCAAGTAGGTAATATCGGTAACCAGCTTTTGAAGAGGACGCTCTGCTCGGAAATTACGGTTTAACACGTTTTCTGCAACCTGATAAGGTTGTCCTGTTTGTTTCCGTTTTTTCCTTTTCACACGACATGGCCAACCGTATTTCTGCATGACACGCTGCACTCCTTTATGGTTGATATGCATGGTTTGATTGAGTAACGCTGTAATTTTTCGATAGCCATATCGAAATTTATGTTTACGGCACTGTTCACCAACTTTTCGTTCTATCCATTTCTTTCTCCTTGTTTCTTCTCCTTGCTCATTTTTGTGCCAACGATAATAAGTGGATCGAGGAATACCCAGGCACTGACAGATTTGAGAGATAGGCAGTTTCTCTTTTAATCCCTCTACTAAGTTCAATACTACTTCTGGTACCACTCCCTTTCCAACTCTTTGTACTTTTTTAAGACTTCAATCTGTTGTTTTAAATATCGATTTTCAGCTTGTAACTTTGATGGAGTATCTTGAGAATGAGGCCCTTTTCGATGGGTGTATGTTTGCCCAACGGGCTGTGCCAGGCGATAGGATTCTCCATTTCTATGCCACCTCATCCATGTTTTGAGTTGTGTATGGTTGCGGATCTGTAAAGTTTCCATCACTTCTTTGACCGGTACTCCTGCCAATCTCATTTCAATTGCTTTTAATTTCCCTTCTACTGGATAGCTCACTCTTTTTCCCATAGAAAAAACACCTCCGAGTTATTGTTAGGTACTACATACCCATTTTTTAACTTAAAGGTGTTTTTTATTTGTCTCACTCTATGGGGTCAGTCCCGTGCAATCAGTAGTTTTTTCTCCCATTTATAGAAAGAGACAAAATGTTTCGTCGCATAATTTATGATATGTGAAGTAATTACAAGTGTTTGGACAAATGCTGATATTATAAAATTTTATTAGCTTTGATTGATATAGTGAGAGTATACAAGTAGGAGTTAAAAGTTTCTTTTATGATTTTTGAAAGAAACAAATACAACAACTCTGCTTCTTATTGAATGATATTTAAGTTTTGTGATTTCATTAGCTTTACGACTGTTTCACCCATTTGTCTTCCCAATCTTAAACCTTCATCATTGTCTACTTTAAAATGTACCCCAGCATATAAACGAGATTGAGCGCTTTCTTTCATCAAATTTTTTATTTTTGCCGATTCTGTGGGAAAGAAATAACTTAATAATATTTCTGAACATCCTGCAATAGTAGCATGGGCAGAAGGATAAGATGGGAAACGGGGAGTAATCAATACAGTAGATAAATTTCTCCCATATTGATTTGGTCGTGCTACATCCCATAGATATTTTAAAAACCATGTGATTACGAATGTATCGTTTATAGCAGCATTGGAATACCCTAGTGCTCTGGCAATATTAGGTGATCCTAATTTATATTTTTCACCTAAATCAAAAATCATAGCAGTAATTTTTGCACTTAGTTCACCCGTACCCCAATATCGCGCAATTTGTCTTTGTTGAGGGGTTAGCGACCTTAATGTTTGATCCACTAGAAAAAGTTCTGTTTGCCAATTAATCTCATTAGGATTTTTAATTCTCCAATTGATAGGTTGATGAAAGGGGTCTAAGAAATTATTATCTCTACCTTTTGAAAAGAAAAACATTGGCCAATATCCTGCTTCTGAAGAGCCTTTAGGAGGGGTTTTCTCTCCGTCATAAGGGTGTTCTTTCCATTTCCTATAACTTTCTCGCATCAGTCCCACCCCCTTACAGAATTTATTCCTCTTGTTCTTTATGATTGCAAATAATAAAATATGTCACTATCTTATTTTAGAAATAAACCCCTAATATTACTTTCTCAATTTATAGAGGAAAGAATGTATATAGCTTAAAAACAGAAAAAAACTCCCAGGCGGCAGGGAGTTTTTTCTGTTTTTTTAACAACTGCAAATCCGTTAGGGAGGGTAACTGATCTACTGGGATTAAATGGGGTGGTTCATTCATTCTATGTAAACTAATCCAAAGGGTTTATATATATTTCTACCATTGCAGAGTATAGGCGGGCATTTTAATTTTCTATACATATCCTAAAAGTATTAAGCATATAGGGGGTGAAAATATGGGCTTTGGCGGTTGCAGATATGGTTACGGTGGAGGCGGCTGTGGTTTTGGCAGCTTTGGTGGAGGTTGCTAATAATTAAAGATCATTTTTATTTTAATTATTATTTACCATTTTAAAAAGTTAGCTTCATGCTAGCTTTTTTATTTATCCTTACTGTTTATACATAGTAATTTCCTATAAAATCTATTATGTCAATTAAAGATGTATAAACATACATCATAAAAAGAGAAAAAATTAGTTTTATTGTATATAAGTCTATACTTGTCTCCTGTCACATGCATATCTTATTACTAGTATTTTAATGTGAATATATGATTTATAAGATAATGTGAGAGGTGACAATCATAATGGCAATCATTGATAGATATAAGCTTCAACCTAGTCCTTTAATCACGATTGATGGTCGCAAAGAAGAAACTAATAATTTTCAGTTGCAAGCTGCTCCACCTGCAGAAGCAGGTATCATTTCAGGTACTGTAAGACGTCCGGATGGTACCGCAATTCCATTTGCCACAGTAAAATTATTTGATGCCAATGGTCTCCCTTTTGAACACAATAATAGTAATCCGGCCGGCCAATTTATTTTCCCACGTGTTCCGGTTGGTTCCTATTTTATTACGGCTGCTGAACCAGGGTTTTTAACGCCACTTAGAGTTACTGTTACAGTTTTAGCAAATAGAACAACCACCGTACCTATTACAATGCAAGTAGATCCCAATGCAAACAAAAATGCGATTTTTGGAATCGTTCAAACTTCTACAAATAATCAACCTATTGAAGATGCAACGGTTGAATTATTCAGGATAGCGGGTACTACTACTGAAATAATAGGTATCGTGAGTACGAACAGCGAAGGACAATATTTATTTGCCGATTTAGAAAATGGTAACTATTTTGTTGCAGTAAGCAAAGCAGGTTTCTTATCTAATCAGAGTAATCCAGCTACAATTTCAGATAGAGACTTTGCTTCTGTTAATATGATTCTTGTTGCAGATCCAGATTCTAACACTGGAACCATAAGTGGAATTATAACAGATGCTGCAAACGGTCAGGCAATAGCTAATGCTATTGTTGTCTTATATTCTGTTTCTAATGGGATTGAAAACATTATTGATATCACTAAAACGAATGCTGGTGGTTTATATTTATTTGGGGACTTAGGGGCAGGTATATACCGGGTAAAAGCACCCCTTCAAGTGAAGTCGTAATAGGAGTAGTTATTAATGAGCCCTATTTGTTGGCAAGCAGTCCTAGTTTTGAATTATCTTCTGAACAAAAGATAGTTTTACTGAGAAACCTTTTGGAATTACCTCCGATTGTAAAAAGGTAATTTAAAGATAACAGAGTAAAGGGAATTGGAATATGTGATGATGCTTTATTGTATTTTGAATAGTTTGCTCTAGATGTAAAAAAATTAATCATTCATATAAAAAGAGAAAAAACAATCCGTGGGAGGTGGATTGTTTTTTCTTAAGGAAAGATCAGGCTGATAGTTCCTGATTGTATTTTATGTTTCTCATTTTGCGTTATGACTATCTATAAAACCCATTATGTGAACTAATGTTATATATGATATATAGCGTGAAATAGAAAAAACTACTTCTGGGTCCGAGAAGTAGTTTTCTCTTCGTAATTTGATGTATTCAGTGTTTATAATTTATAAAATGTATCATTACTGAAAGTAAATAAACAAAATAACTTTTTGAGCTTTTTGTTTACATCAATAAAATCCATTATTTTAACTGGAATTGTATAGATTATGCGTAATAAAAATGTCTTTTTTCAGGAAACAATTGTTAATATGAGATAAAAATGAGAAAAACAGTGTATTACCTTGAACAGTTTGTCCAGTTCACTACTGATAGTTATGAATAAAATATATTATTAAAAGTAAAGGAGGTAAACTAACAAATGGGTGATAAAATCACATCAGGTCCATTTTTTATACCATTATTTATTGACGGTACCAGCAATCTACCTGTAGACCGTTTACTAATTGGTCTTAAAAATCCTACTAATCACACTAAAACTGTCTGTGTAACGGTTGACCGTTGTGCGGATACTATTTTTCCAACTACTGCTCCAGAATCTACAATTCTCAATCAACTAGTAACCCTACCATCAGAACACTGTACAGTTTTAAGGATTTTTGCTGGTCCGACTACTTTTCAAGGTGATAACATGCTTCGTGTAACAGTTGAAGGTGATACAGATAAGGAAGCAGAAGGCATCGAAGTAGCATTGTTCGGAGGTAATGATGGACGTCCAACTGTAACAATGGTGTTTAAACACGAAGACTTTATTGAGGTAGATGAAGATTAAACGAAATTAGATCTAAGGAATCCATTTTCTGATCTACATCAAGTAAATCATTTATATATAAAAGACATGGGTTAGCGTATGTCACCCATGTCTTTTTTTGATTCTAGTAACAAAACTTAACTCGCAGAGCACACCATATTGATGGCGATAGTTGTCAATATGGTGTGTTCTTATTTTGAACTTCCTAGAAACTCCATTATGGTAACTAATCCTTTATCAGATTTGCTGAAAAAATATTTTAATGGGGCGAATCTGGGTGCAGAAAAAAGAACAAAATTATTTAAATTAGCTTGGGATCTTGTTGGAAGTCCTTTAGGATCAAGGCATGAGTTATATGAACGTTTTTACGCAGGAGATCCAATACGTAATATAGCTAATCAATATAATAATTATGATAAACAAAGATTTAAACAAATTTTAGAAAGGTATTTAGATTATTAAACAGTTTAGTGGAGTAACGCGAAACGAGTATTTATATCGCAAATACGATGCTTGTACTAATAAAATATGTAGCTAAAGGAAAATACCAACCCCTATTTACTACTTAAAGATTAGTCTTTTCTAATAGTAATTAGAAGTAATAACAACTTAAAGTTGATATATGCTAAGGAATAAAGATTAAAATATTGAGCAAGATATGAGCATCCACCACTTTAAAATCCTTATTCTTTAGCATAAAAAGACTATCTCTTTTGACTGGGAAGAGATAGTCTTTTTATGTTTTTGTTCACGATTAGGTAACTTGCCTATTAATGAAATTTCATTTCTTGAGCAAATTACTCAAGAGCAGAGATGTTCAGTTGAAATAAAGCTTATCCTATTTTTGATACTTTTATGGGTTAAATAGTAGGTATATACTCTTTTTGACATATTTTTTATAATTCAAAGACATTCACCCAAGAAAGTAGATAGGTAAATGCATATTCTTTATTTGATAAGAAAATAAAAATGGAGGTTCCCCTTAATGAATTCAGAAATGTAGTTTTCATCCGATATATACCCTCAAGAAAACGATGAGAGAATTTTTGGTAGGCCGTTTGGTAGACCTTTCGGCTTTGGACGTCCATTCGGTTTCGGCAGGCCGTTTTTTGGTAGACCCTTTGGCTTTGGTTTCGGTGGCCTCTTTATTGGCGTATTATTAACTGGCGCATTACTTTCTCCATATGGATATTATGGATATCCTTACCCTTACCCCTATGTTTACCCGTATTGGTAAATGATTGTTGTTACTAACTTGTGGTTTAAATAAGATAAATATAGTTTCATTAATACTGCTCTTATCTTATGTAAGATAGTCATCGAAAGTTTGGGTATATGTCCTAACCCGTTTTGGAAAAATTTTTATCAAAAGTAAAACTCCCTAGTTTTTTTAAATCTAGGGAGTTTTACTTTGCTGACTAAAAGATATGACTCTAGTACTTACATACCTTTATTTTGGGATTACCCTTCTTCAAAATTACCGTAGATTTCTTGAAGAGGCTTTGTAATCATTTTATTTAATTCCATAATCAGCATACTCATGCGTTGTTCAGCTGCCATTAATCGTACAATCTTTTCATTTTGTTGGACAATTTCCTCAATTTTTTGAACTTCCTCGATTTCATCGTGCATAATTTTCTGGCCCATCATCTGCTTATGTTGTAATTCCATGTGTAAATCGTTGAATTTATTAAAAAGCTGCTTTGTCTCTGGATCAACATTAACTTCTCTATATCTTCTCTTCAAGCTTTTAAATTCATCGCTTCTACGCAATACCTCTTCAAAGTCATGGGTCATATCATATAAGTTTATAGCCATTGGAAAGATCCCCCTAATATCGTCTTTATCTGTAAATCCAAAAAATCCCTTAGATTGTTTGGATTCAGATCAGATTTTTATTTTAAAAAAGTGTTTTGAAAAATCATGATATTAAAACACAAGTCATTCTATACACTGTATCCATTTATTCAATTTAGGTAACTTGCCTATTAGAAATAAACTTTTATTTTTTGAGCAAACTATCCTGGATACCATAAAGTATCAAATACCACTAATTTGAGCATTCACACACAAAGACAGTCATTTTTTAAATTAAATGGCTGTCTCTTTATTTTTAACCTTGTTAATCATAAAAAGAATGCTGCAAAGCTCAGGACATAAACTCCCATCAGAGAAAGGGATACTTTTGATAAAGTATAGCTTGATCTCATTTCTCCTACAATTCCCACTTTAAATATGTTCATTACAAACGATGCATCTGTCATACTTAACGCTAGGATTGAAATAATTAGTGAATAAAAAAATAGTAGAAAATTTAGATAAAGTGAGCCCTTGTCCAACCCCTTTTCATCACTTTGCATACTATAATATTGAGCAACCTCTTTGCTCTTCCAATAGATTTCGACTTGTACATTGCTATTAGAAAGAAAAAGACTATCTCTTTTGACCGGTGAGAGGCGAGAGATAGTCTTTTTCTTTTTTAACTCTATAAATCTGGAAGGCGCAAAAAAAACGGAGGTTGAGAGTTACTGATTCCATAACCTAAATTATTCTTCCTACACTATATGTGTTCGTTCCCGATTAGGTAACTTGCCTATTTGGAATAAACTTTTATTTCTTGAGCAAACTACTCAAGATACGTGAGGTATCACTCTTAAACCCTTGATACGTTACAGAAAAAACTACTGCTTTCTTCCTTTGTCAGTAGTTTTTTCTCTTTTCAGCATGTATACAATATACAAAGTTAGTTAACATAATGTAATTTATGAAAAGTAGTCTATATTTTATAGCTCTTTAGTAAGGCATATTTAATGCTTTTTTTGCATTTTTCACATCATTCATACGAAGAGTGGTGAGATCATAGGCCGGATAATACCCTTTTCGATACATATAGGTAAAGACTTTATAGTGTAAGTTAATGGCTTTTTGTAAATGACGATTAAATATCTCATGTAGGGATGGAGTAGCTGTTTCTGTAATAGCTGTAGCATAGGAACGAACAGAAGTTTTTGTGAAACCTAATAAACTTCCAGAAAAGAAAGCTGACTCATCATTTCTCACCTCATGTTGTCCTTCAGGATACGGACCATACTCATAAAATGATAGTAATTCAGTAAGGTTCCCTTGTATTCCCTCGATCGCTTCTAAGTACAAATTCTTTAGTTCTCGATCTTGAATTTTTCTTACTGCCTTTTTAAATTGAATTAGACCGTTAGTTTGAAAGGCAGCTAACTCATGTAATTCGAGTGTTTCATGCCAAGCTAATTGCTGATGGTTCCTTCCATCGTCATAAGGATAATAATTCATATACACACCTCTTTCATGTTATGAATTACTATACTCATGGATGATTACATTGGATAATTGTCCATATATAAGAATAAAGATTTATATCTTGAGCAAACTACCCAAGACACTGTAAGGTGTTAAATACATCTATTTAGAGCATTCACAAGAAGAACTACCTTACTCTCATGGGGTAGTTTTTTCTGTTTCAAGATGTTACGCAATCAGAAATTATAAGATGATTGATGCTTCACAGCATCTTGAGTAGTTTGCTCAAATGATAAAAAATTATTATTATTCATAATGGACAATTAACTTAAAAGTGGTTTGGTGAATAGAGTATAAGTATTATTGATTATATTTTAACATTAAGACTTTATAGGGTTACCTATCTTTCTAAGAAAATGACATTCTTACAGATTTATATAAATCTGCTCTATAGATAGAGGATATAGGCTATTCATTAGACCATATCTTCTTTTGACACAAAGTAGGTGATTACGTGTTTTATTCATCTTTCTACACTCCCTTTCCTTACACTTTCTATCCTTATTTTGTCCCTTCTTTCGAACGGCCTACTGGATTTGTACTCGATTCTAGTGGGGAAATTAATAGTTGGTAGGGGAATTATCCATTGGGGAATCCAGCTAAAGCACCAAAGTATTACGGTGCGGGAGAAGCTCCTATTTCCGGACCCCTCGTACCTTTCAGTTTAAGGGGTTATTATTAAACTATAAGTAATTAAAGGGTACTCTTTGAGGATTATTATTTGAGGCTTGTTGCTACTAACATATCTACTCATATAATTTATAGTATAGGAGGAGATGCAAATGCCATCTGTTGTAGGCGCAGTCAATATCGGTAGTTTATTCGGCTCAGCACCCACTGTTGAATTTGGTGATTGTTTTAAGATTGCACCAAAGAGTACATCTATAGCTGAGGTAGGGGCTGGATCAGGTAATACAGGTAACTTTATGAATGTTATTAACGAGAGAAATTCAACTAATACTAAGAGTGGCAGTATATTCAGTCAGAATATATCTGGTAGTCTCTAACCTAATCTATATAATTAAGGAACTCATAGAATAAATTATATTTGGATCTTTTCCGATAAAACGTTTTCTGTTAACTAAAGATTTATATCATACACACCTTAAAATTAGAAAAAACCTACTGCGGAAGGGACTGACCCCATAGAGTGAGACAAATAAAAAACACCTTTAAGTTAAAAAACGGGTATGTAGTACCTAACAATAACTCGGAGGTGTTTTTTCTATGGGAAAAAGAGTGAGCTATCCAGTAGAAGTGAAATTAAAAGCAATTGAAATGAGATTGGCAGGAGTACCGGTCAAGGAAGTGATGGAAACTTTACAGATCCGCAACCATACACAACTCAAAACATGGATGAGGTGGCATAGAAATGGAGAATCCTATCGCCTGGCATAACCCGTTGGGCAAACATATACCCATCGAAAAGGGCCTCATTCTCAAGATACTCCATCAAAGTTACAAGCTGAAAATCGATATTTAAAACAACAGATTGAAGTCTTAAAAAAGTACAAAGAGTTGGAAAGGGAGTGGTACCAGAAGTAGTATTGAACTTAGTAGAGGGATTAAAAGAGAAACTGCCTATCTCTCAAATCTGTCAGTGCCTGGGTATTCCTCGATCCACTTATTATCGTTGGCACAAAAATGAGCAAGGAGAAGAAACAAGGAGAAAGAAATGGATAGAACGAAAAGTTGGTGAACAGTGCCGTAAACATAAATTTCGATATGGCTATCGAAAAATTACAGCGTTACTCAATCAAACCATGCAAACCATGCATATCAACCATAAAGGAGTGCAGCGTGTCATGCAGAAATACGGTTGGCCATGTCGTGTGAAAAGGAAAAAACGGAAACAAACAGGACAACCTTATCAGGTTGCAGAAAACGTGTTAAACCGTAATTTCCGAGCAGAGCGTCCTCTTCAAAAGCTGGTTACCGATATTACCTACTTGCCTTTTGGACCTAAACAGTTGTATCTTTCAAGTATTCAAGATTTATTTAATGGTGAAATCACTGCGTATTCAGTGAGTGATTGTCAAAACGTAGAATTTGTTTTAGATACATTAAGTCAACTCCCTCCTTTACCTGAGGGATGTACGTTGCATAGCGACCAAGGTTCGGTTTACACATCATATGCGTATCAACGAAAAGTCAAAGAAAGAGGCATCATCATGAGTATGTCCCGCAAAGGGACACCTGCAGATAATGCCTCCATTGAATCGTTTCATTCCAGCCTAAAGTCTGAAACGTTTTACCTCGACGAGTTAACATGTACTACGACTGCCATCGTAGGACAAACTGTCGAAAGCTACATTACTTATTATAACCATATCCGTATTCAAACGAAACTAAACAACCAGTCACCGGTACAATATCGACAACTGGCTGTTTAAAAGGTGTTTTGATCCCTGTCTCGAAATCAGGGGTCAGTCCCCGAAGAAGGTAGGTTTTTTCTGCTACGTAATTAAATTTTATGAGTGATGCCCCATTGCATCTTGAGTAGTTTGCTCAATTTACTATTTATTCGTTCTATAATTATCAAAAAAAGAAACAAACTTAAACAGAATATTTCTGATTACCATATTCATTGCTAAATGAATTGTATTAGAACTTTACCTACTTTAAAGCATAATCGTAAAAAATAAAATTAAGAAGGTGATAAAATGTACCATCATTATGATGAAAGTGGTTTATACTACGGATCTTATGGAGATTTAACTCATTCCCATCCAATACACACTTTGCTCACTCAATATTGGTATCAAACTCATTATCCAGGATTTCACAAAAAATCTGTTCATGTTTATTATTTAAATCCAGCTCTTATCCATTACTATATGAACTAAAGATCTATACCTTATACAGCTTAAAAACAGAAAAACCCCCTATTTCCGTAGGGAGTTTTTCTGTTGTGCGTACCATCATTTTTAAGGCGATATTTTCTTGAAAACATCTTAATAGTTTGCTCTGGTTATGATGTTTTAATTCATATAAAAAGCAAATAACCCATGAGTACATTCTATTCACGGGTTATCTACTGGTTCAATTCATGAGCACATTGGGTACCTTTTTAGATTATATGCTTGTCTTTAAAATTCTATGACTTGTTTCTCTCAAAAAACAGGCTACTCCTAAGCCGTTTAGAAAGGTGGCAGGGTAGTTTATTAGGTGTAATGGATTAGAAACTGTAACGAAGGGACTCTACCCATGTTGAATGGTTTGCTCAAATTCTAAGAACTTATATATAGAAAAAAACTACTGAAGGTAGTTTTTTTGTTTTATTAAATATAAAACTGTACTCCTACTTCCCACTGATAACTTTTTACACTAAGACCATTTTTCAATCTTATATGCCAGTTGATGAAACTCTGGGACCGTTATAAAGTGATAATTATTTTTTATTAAATATTTAATAATTTTAGGTAATGAAGCAACAGTTTGATTTCGAGGCCCACTACCGTATTGATCCCCATCATGCATTACAATCAGATTATTGTTCTTTAAATTTTTAATAATATATTGATGTATAGCAAAGGGAGATTTTTCATGCCAATCTTGGCTATCTATATTCCATAAAACAGAAGTCATTCCGAATTTTTCAATAGCAGCAGCAGTCTTATCGTTTATTGAACTATAAGGTGGACGAAATAGATTTGGAGAATAGCCTATTATTTTCTCTATTTCAATATTTGTAGAATTAATTTCCCTCCACAATTCATTCTTGGAAAGAGTTGTTATATCGGGATGATTCCACGTATGATTTCCAATTACATGTTTTTCTGTATCAATGCGTTGTATTAAATTTGGGAATTTCTTCACTTCAGAACCAACAACAAAGAATGTCGCAGGTATATTATATCTTTTTAGAATATTTAAAATGTAGGCTGTATAAGCCGATGGTCCATCATCAAAAGTTAGGGAAACATACTTGGGTGAATTAGGATCCATATTTTCCCTCCTTAAATAAAATAATTATATGTGAAAATCCATCAATTTGTTTATATAAGCAGAGGAGACTTTTATTGTAAGATAATTTTCACTATTTGGTTTCAAACCTTAATTTTATAGACATTAGTGTAAGCCGTTTTGCTATTTCTACGCGGAATATTTTACCAGTTTATAAAGAAATCCCATTCATATTTCCTTCACAGGACCTGTTACTAAAACCGCCTAAGTAACAGGTCTTTATTTAATAATCGTCAACATACTCTAAATTAAATGAATTTATTGGAAAGAAATATTTTTGAATATGTATATTTTTTTAACGAAGGCCATACCCCCGAGTGTTAAAGAATATGGCTTATAGATAAGTTTGTGTGAGTTATTACATGAATACTATATGTATTTTATAATCATTATGTTCTTTATATTATATTTTCTAAGATAGCATCTTCTTTATAATAACAGGCTTTTCCGTCATAATTTTTATATACACAATAATAATGACGATAGGCATAAAATTTATTTTTATGTCTATTAATGTGTTTGTCCAATCGAATTTAACTTTAAGGACATACCTTAGAGTAGAGATTAATTTTTCTTAGTATTTAGTGGAGGTGAGTTATTGATGTGTTGGGGTGGAAACAATTATGGTGGCTGTGGCTACAGTGGATCTAGTTATGGTGGAGCTGGTTTTAGTTTGGCTTTAATTCTCGTTTTATTTATCTTATTAATTATTGTAGGTTGCTCATGTTTCAAGTCTTCCTATTAATTAATCCTATGATGTAAAAGTAGGAGGTGTTATAGTTAATGGCATTTTCATTAATTGTTGTTCTATTTATTTTACTTGTCATTGTAGGGTGTTCTTGTACAGGATTTGGTGGATATTAATTCATTTGTTGAGAATATAAAGGGCAGAATTAAGTTTATCTGTCCTTTTTTGTTTTATATGGATTGATCTAAAAAACCATATCTTTATGAAGATATGGTAAGTAAATAATAAAAAACAAAGAAATGTAATGTTATTATATGGATCTTATTATCGAGTTGTTCCATATGGATTTATATTAATGTACAGGAATCGGGAAGCATACTTAAGAAGAAATTGTTAACTAAACATGTATATCATATGCAGCTTAAAAGAAAGAAAAACTCCTGGTGCCTGTTCGGGAGTTTTTCTGCTACATTTATTTAACCAAAGGATTGAAGTCTTTAGGCGTCTTGAGTAGTTTCTCACATTGTTAAATGTTATTCGTATAGACAATTTACGTAAAAATGGGTCAATGAATATAGTGAAGTTAGAATGAACTGTATCTTAATATTGTAATTTATTTAAACGCTCTTTTTTTAAATAAAAACCTGATCTAAATAATCATCATAATGATTTTTTCATGTTTACAGATAAAGCCGATGGGATTAATAATTCCATTAGCTTTATTTACTATAATTTTGATACTAGGAGGATATTTCCCTTGGATGTAAACTTATATGACATGACTCATGACTTTGAAAGGGTATTACGTAGAAGCAATGAATTTAAAAGCTTAAAGAGTATATATAGAGAAGTTAATGCTGACCCAGAGGCAAAGCAACTTTTCAATAAATCCCATAATTTACAAATAGAATTGCAAAATAAGCAGATGACAGGTCGAAAAATTATGCGGGATGAAATTGAGGAAGTCCAGAAAATGGGGGAATTTGTTCAGAAAAATGAAAAAATTTAACGATTAATAGAAGCTGAACAACAGATGAATATGTTGGTTATGGAATTAAATAAAATTATTACAAAGCCTCTTCAAGAAATTTACGGTAACTTTGAAGAAAGATAATTCAAAAACAAATGTATGTAATTATTAGAAACATATCCTTTATTCAGCAAAGTAAAACTGCTCAAGTTTTTTAAAACTAAGGAGTTTTAGCCTTTATGAAATTTTTTATAAAAGTGATTAGGACATATATTCAGACTTCCCATAACTATTTTACATAAGATAGGAGCAGCATTTATAAAACTATATTTATCTTATTTAAATCATAAATGCTCAACAACAACCATCATAACCATATGGGTAGCCATACCCGTAACCACCATGCCCTCCATAAGGATATCCATAACCACCAAATCCAAATTTGGGTTTGCCAATAAATCTTTTATCTAAATTCAGGAGAAAAACCTACGTCTTGTTTTCTTATCAAATCAAGAATATGCACTAACCTAGATACTCTCTTGGGCAAATGTCTTTATTTAATGAAAAATAAGTAAAAAGTAATAAAAGAGAAAGCCTATTTTCGGAATTATTAGAGTTATTTTTAAGCTGAAAAAACTACTTGTTCAATATCCAATTTTAAAAACCATTGGGGTTAAAAATCCCAATGGCTTTTAGTTATTAATGGCATAGCCCATATTTAATGGAGATAGGCTCTTTACAACTTAATATCCATAAACTATAAAAGCTAAATAGAGAGAAGGTGAATTCAATGCAACAAGGACACTCTTCATATGTACCGTGGGAACAATGGCATCAGCACCACCCTCATAGTAGCTGGCAACAGTGGCACCAACAGCACCCGTACGTACCATGGGAACAATGGCACCATCACTATCCTCATAGCACGTGGCAGCAATGGCATCAGCAAAATCCATATGTGCCATGGGAACAATGGCATCAGCACCACCCTCATAGTAGTTGGCAACAATGGCACCAAACGTATCATCAGAGATAATAGGATTTACTTTCCACAGAAAAAACAAAGTGATCATAGTAGCCTAACTTAGTGTCCAATAAATATTGACAAGACCAGTCTAACTTTTTGGGTTCAGTTCATTTATAAGTGGTTTTTCATTTTGATTATTATTTATCTTTATTTCCTGTTTTAAAAAGTTAGCTTCATCCTAGCTTTTTTATTTATCCTTATTGTATATACATAGCAATTACCGATAATTCGTTTTAGTTAATCGGAAAAACTGATAATAAAGATTATCAGATATATCAGGGTTGTTAGTTCGAAATCCTCTCATGACAAACATTGAGCATTCTTGGTTGATACAGTCAGCTGTATTAGGATTGAAAATTACTACACAATGTAGCCAAGCTAAACTGCCTAATGTACCTGATTCAGCTCTCTATGTAGCTTTCTTTTAATATAAACAGATTATTAAAACCATTATATAACGTTATTATAGTAGAGAATAGAGACCTACAAAGTCACGAATAAAGAGTCTCATCAAGAAATATCCACTCAGCATCAGAAATGTATTTATAACCGTTTAGTAACGCACTTGTAACGGTTATTAAACTTAAGTTAAGTTCATGATTTTAGAAATGTATTCAGAGCAGCCCATAAGTTTAACTCAAGTCAAACTTGTATTGAGGAGGAGGACAGAACCTGTATAATCACCCGGCTTTGTTTTTTTGCAGGGTTTTTAGGATAAAATATTGAATAATCTAACCTATTTAGTAGCCTTTTTCGACTTTTTTGTTTGTTCTATTTCCCGAATAGACGAGCGAAGAAGCTTTTTTTTTGTTCCTCTTGTTTAGCAGCTGCTACTTCATTTTGAGCAATGAACAGCATTTCCTCTTTTCTCTCTTTTTGGTGTTCTCTGATATATTCTAACAGCTTAGTATCCCTGTCTTTTACATCAAGCCTATGCTCATTTAACTGCTCCTGGAGAGAATCAATTTTTTTGTTTTGCTCCAGTATTAATTTTTGCTGTTCAGTGAGGGCTTTCATAAGCATATCTAGTTTTTCGATTGCAACGTCATTATAATGCTCGTTTTCAGTAGATATTTCTGTAACGTCTGGGGTTATAGAATCTTTCTTGTACATTGGTATTACGCCTTTTATGGCCGTTTCAAGCGTTATACCAGGTTTATTTTTAATATCTGTAATCCTTCTAAACATTGAAATGTTTGTATCGGTATATGCCCTGTTTCCTTTTTCATCTTTATGGAATACAAAACCCTCCGTTTCAAAAATCCTAGCGTACTTAGTCACTGTCTGTCTTTGAATATTTAATTGTGACGCTACTTCACCAGGAGAATAAAGAGCTTCAAAGTTTCCTTGTAACCCTTCCATAACTTCACCTTCCTTTATAACGGAATTACAATATGAGGTATATAATGGATTATAACCATTTCGCTATATTAACCCTATAATCCTATCATAAAGATAAACAACTATTAGAAAAGTAAAAGTTCCTTTCTAGATCCTTTTTCTATTCTCAGTAGTTCTCGAAAGGATTAAGTAATTAACTAACTACAGTTAATTAAGGGGTATTGGGGAACATTACCTATTTTGCTAGCCTGTTCAGTAAAATAAAATAGAAGAAACTACCCTATGTAAAATCATTCGGTTAATTTTATGGGGTAGTTTTTCTATCCTACAATCGAAAGAGTTTGGACATGGTTAGATATAAAAACAGCCGTTGGAATAATTAATTCCAACGGCTGTTTCTTCTGATAAAGCTCATTATGATGTTAATTTTGTGTTTTTACCAGAAAAACAATGAAGCTAATGCAAAACCTGTAATTGCTCCCAGTGCCACAGCATAAGGTGCTCCAAACCCATAAAAACCTCCACCATAAAAGCCATAGCCAATACCACTTCTACGTCTCATAGGCTGAATATATACATGACTTGGAGTTACCCTTGTAATACGTCCAAGATGCGTTCGACCATAACGATCATTAATTCTTACGGTACGTCCACGGTGTCGATGACAAAGTTGATAATAGTTTCCGCCGCTCATTATTAGAACCCCCTTTTTATCTGATATGATATGAAAAGGAAGTCCTAAATGTCTGGACGAGTGTCTTGGAAATTAGGAAATACAACGAAATATACAAAATCCTAATAAATTTTGATACTTTTTAGTTAATCTCTCATGATCATCAAGTAAATCGTAAGCATTTGAAGGGATTTCATCAGATAAATCAAATTCTGTTCCAAAATCAATGTCTTGCTCTTCCTCTTCTATTTTATGTCCACGCCTACTTATTACGGTGGAGAATCCTGCTTTTTTCCAGTGTTCGACCCATTCCATTTCATTAGGGATGGATTGAAAGTGGTAAAATTCCGAAATTAAACGTTCATCCTGTTCTGTCATTTGTGGTTCTTTTACCGTTTCAATAGCTAAGATAATTCCCCCTTTTTTTAGCACCCTTTTACATTCCTTTAATGAAGAAGAAAGGTTTGTGAAAGTAGCAACAGATTCTAACAGAATGATATCAAATGACTCGTTATCAAATGAAAGATTCTCTATATCTCCAATTATAGCCTCGCAGGGTAAATTTAACTGTTTAAATCTTTTATTTGCCTTTTGCACCATAGTTGCATTTATATCACATGCTGTTATTTCGCATCCATATCTGCAATATAGGTATGCAGATGTTTGTCCTGTACCACAACCTATATCTAATATGGAGGTCTCACTAGTTATTTCTTCTTTTTCCAATAACTGTTTTGTTAAATATAAACCGCCAGGATGTGCCCCACCAACCCCTAGTAAGGCAAGCATATCCATATACTTCACATGAATCACCTCGTATTTTTGTATGTAACAAGGTATGAGAAAAAAAGGAAAAGGTAATAACTTAATAAAACATTTTTTAAATGTATAGAAATTTAGATTTATATTGCTTGTAGAAATTTGCAATGAATTAGTAAGTATAAATTCCCAGTATCTTAATAAAGGTAGCCTTTTTAATTCAGGGGTTATCTTTACTTAAAACTATTATTTTAGGCGGTCATTCTTACTTCTTGTACATATTATAAAATTAACATAACTAAAAGGAGATCTTTAATTTAATGTATAGAAGAACACGTCGACCTATAAACCCTTTTTTTCCACATCGATTTCAGCGTCCGAATATAAAACAAAATAACCAAAGTCTATTGTCCTATTTTCGTACATCAGATGGAAATTTAGATTTTGATAAGATTGCTGGTACTGCGCAGCAAGCAAAGGGCTTATTTAATCAGTTCAGTCCCTTCATTACAAAATTTCTTAAAAAATAACGTTATAATTCCTTAGGAAATGTTGTGAGGTCCTTATATTTTATTTCCCCCCTATAAACCTTTGATATTACTCAATTTATAGAGGGGGATTATTATATCGTATATAGCTTAAAAACAAAGGAACTACCGTGTCTCAAGTCGTATTTTCCTTAATAGATAACGATCATATGAGCATAGAAACTTATAAAAACTTAATATGTAGAACAAAAGCCTATTTTACAAGAGCAATAAACCATATGGCCGCTTAAACATATACTAAAAAGGTGCTATACCCTACTCATTAGTTATTTTTATTTAATTAAAAAAATCCAAAGGGGTGTTTATTATATGTCTGAATGTGGCGGATATGGATTTGGCGGGGGCTTTGCCTTCTTAGTTGTGCTATTTATCCTTCTTATCATTGTTGGATGTAGCTGTTTTGGCGGTTGGTAATCATTGCAAAATAGAGCTCAAGTAAGTCCCTAGGGCTCTATTTTTTGTTCTTATGAGGATTGAATATGTAAGCAGACTGAGAGGGTAAAACAGTCTGCAATACTGAAGGGCTACATATAATAGGTTCTTAGGATAATTCATTGTATGTGAAATTATAGAAAATGTTTATATAAGTTTTATTTGTTTATACCAACTTTTTATTTTCTTTGTAGCATCACTTTTATCATGGTATTGTGCAACTTAATGAAAAAGTTTTAAAAGCCATACCAAGATGAGTATGACTCCTAGATAAGGACGATTAACATGTACTGACGTGGACGCTGGTACCCACCACTTATATATATATGTAAATCTTACAAAAGGGTTAACGATTTAAGGAAGAAAACAAAGTTCGTAAGCCCTATAGTAAAATAAGACTTACAAACTTTACAGATCATTTATATTCCTAGTAACCCCCACCAAAACAAGAACAACCTACAATAACTAATAAAATAAAAAGTACCACTAATAAAGCGAAGCTGCCTCCAAAGTTACCCATATTTTCACCACCTATACTATTCTTTCTTTATTATATGTACAAGTTGCAAAATTGCTCGCCTAATGTTTTTTGGGTATAAAATGCAAAATAGGTAACACACACATAGATAATATTAATAAGATAGTATATAAGTTTTTATCCCACAAAACTTTATGTGAACTCTTTAAAAGTAACTTGTTTACATCCTTCACTTTCTACAAAAGGACACCCTTTCATCAGCCTGAAAGGGTGTTTTTGATAGTAACTATTGTTTTAGGCGAGCAAAATTAAGACTTGTACATAATATGAAAGTAAAAGGGTTAATAGGGGGTGTATTTTATTATGTGTTGCTTCGGTGGGTTTGGAGGCTATGGCTTCGGCAGTTGCGGTTATGGGGGCGGAAGTTACGGTGGTAGTTTTGCCCTAATTGTTGTTCTTTTTATTTTACTTGTCATCGTTGGCGCTACTTGTTTTTGGGGGAAATAATTAAGGTAATGCTAGAGTGGGCGAGTTATTTAAAAGTTCTCCTGTTCTAGCATTAAAGTCATAAAATTTATAAATCTCATTTGTATTGGAGAGTACATACCTTTTTCACTTTTCACAGAGGTGCTGCTTTTTTAAGGTAGTCTTTGAATAAACGTCCATACTTTCTATAGTTATTTAACATACTGTAATAAGGGTCTATTTAACTGAAAGGAGAACTTTTTATTTATGAGAAATAATTATCCTTATAATCATTCACACCATGGAGGTTATTGTGGTTATCTAGGACCTACGTTTAATCAACTACCGCCTCAAACAGTGCTAGTTCAATATGATCCCATTTACCGTAATATGTCTTTTACTGGGCAAGACATAACTGTCCCAGTTGTACAACCAAGTTGCACAACAAATGTTTATCAGAAAAGTTATAAATATATGCACTTATTCCCACGTACCGAATCCATTGTATGTCAGGAAACAAATGAACATTTCTATGCACCACCCTGTCCCCCTAGGTCTTGCCCTTGGTGCTAAAGAAATTATAGATCTTTTTTAGCATCAAAATTCTATAACTTTGACATTAAAGTCTACTTTACAAATGTAATTTAACACTTTCTTTATTACCTGGGGGGGTGTGTATTTGTAACGTTACAAACTTTACTTACTGTATCCCTTTTGATGGATTAGATAGTGGCTTCTATTGTGGAGCAGCCTTTTTTTCTTAAATGGGTGTTTCTTTCACTTCTTTGTCTTTTTATTTGATAAAACGGTAATCTGAAAGCAAATGACTCCAATTTCCCATAGGCACTCGTCGATTGGAGTATCTGACATAGGCTCCCCCAGGATTAAGATTTTTGCATGTATAGTACTCTTTTTCAAATCTTTAGGCGTAGATGGAGAACCTTTTTCACGCATATCAAATAAAACATGGTGATCTCCTTCTCTATAGAGTTATATATAGTGTTTATTTAGAACATCTTATTATTTAGTAGCCTAGTAACTTTTTGTATTTCATTACATTGTAGTGAGTTCTTTTATGCAACTTGGCCGCTTATAGGAGGAATATGGCTAAATTCTATACTTATAGAGCTTTTAACCACGGAAAATCCTATGCCAAAAGCTTTTTGGTCTTGATTCTAGGTTTTCCTGAGCAGCTGCAATTAGTTTCTTTGTATCACTAATTTCTCGAATAGCATTAGTTAACTTCTCGTCCCTTTTTTCTAGATTATTTTCAATATATTTATCTTGAGATGATAACTTTTCTGTAAGCTGTTTTATAAGCTGGCTCTGTTCATCTAAACGTTGAATAAGTGCAAATTGAAACTGCTCACCTTTTTCAGAACGATCAAGTAATTCTTGAACTTTATCTTCAAGAGATTCTACCTTTTTTTCGAGATTTGATTGAACCTCGATAGATTCTGGTATGATTTCTCCCTGAAGCCATTGGTTAATCATTTTATAACTCCAGTTTTGCTCTTGTATTCTTTTCTTGATTTCAATTAATAAATCAATATTCTGTTTATTATATCTTCGGTGTCCCCCCTCTGTCCGTTGAATCTGGAGATTAAATTCTTTTTCATACAACCTAACTAAATCAATACTTAACCCAGTTAATTTCACGGTATCTTTGAGGGTGTAAATAATTTCTTCATCTAAGTTTTTGGACATTTTTCTAGACTTCTCCTTTCTAAATAAAAAATCTAGATGGTATATAACATTGTTATAAAAGGATTATTCGTGAATCTAGAACCTAGATGTACAAGATATTACTCAAGATTTACATTCCTGATTTAATTCTAGATAAAAGCTAAAAAATTCTTTTTCGTTTGTTAACATTCTAATTCGTTGCAATAACGTTTATACCTTCTTTCTTTTAATTCTAGATGAAAATATGAACTTTTCAAGGGGTGAAGCATTTATTTTATATATTAATGAAAAGCCTATTATTCAACTCGAAATCTCTTATATATGATTTTTATAAGTGTAAGAGATAGAAGTTCAACCTTATCAAGTAATTTTATACCTTAGTTAATTTCATGTGAAAAAATTAACTAAGGTATAGAAATTATTGAGGATCTTTATATACAGGAGAGTTCTTTTTAAATAATTTCTCTCATGTCATAGAAATCTAGAGTCTTTGCAAACCTTGCTACAAAAGGCTTTTTAATGATTCTAGAATGTACTTATGCTAGTTTTTATTCCAGATTGATAGTTACTACAAAAATCTTCAAAATCATATATTTTAGTGTGGGAATAAAGTGATATTATTCCTTACTACAAATTAATCAGATAACTAGTTTTTCTATATTGACTCCATTCGTCATATGTATAGTTAAGTTTAGCTTCTTCAAAAATTTCTCTATTTGTGTTATTAAATCTTTTTCGAGGATTCTTATTTTTGAATAACTAAATCTTGAATTGATTAATACCTTGGTGGCCAAGACGTGATTTCGATTCTAGAATGGACTTTATCTAGCTTTAAATCAAGAATAGAAATTCTATTTAAATTCTAGAATGATAACCATTTACATTTAAACGCTTATATATAATATTGTTAAAATATCTTTGATTAATGCTTCATTATTAATCTATCTAACTAACAAATTTTCATTTAATGAAAGTGACCGCCTTTATTCCAAACCAACAAGTTTAACTTAAGTTAAACTTGTTGGTTTTTTAGTATTGTTAGATATAATGTAAAAACATATAAGTTGAACTTGTTATCTTCAATTATTTTCATTAAGCATTTTTATAACAAAAATAAGTTGAACTTAATAAAAAAGATGTATTTTGAAGCAAAATAAGAACTTTGCTTATTTTGTTTTTAGGTATTTCTTATATCGATACAAAGCATGGCGGCTAGACAAACCAAAGTAGGAGATAAGGCTTTCATTTGAATAGCCTTCACAGATTTTATTTAGTATACAACTGTTTCTAAACTGTGTAGATCTTACCTTAGCTTGTATACCTGAGCGTTCAACTTCCTTCTCAATCATACGCTTTACACCAATTAGACTAATTCTTTTAGGTTTGTTTAAATTGTAATCGTACCAATAAACCATCTTTTGAGGATGAAAAGAAAGAAACAAAGGGTCGTCTGTATAATCTTTAGGTTTAAATAAGGCGGGTATGTCTGAAAAGTAATTATATATTATTTTTTTATCGTCTTTAGAAAGGTCTAAGACACGTTTTCCTTTGTTAGTTATAATAGTTAACTCATTTTGACTAAAGTTAATATTCTTTATATTTAAAGATACCACTTCATTAAGTGTAAGACCGTAATGAAGCATTAGAATCAAAATTGAATAATTACGAGGAGCTATATATTTATGTATTTGTAACTGAGTTTCTGTCAGATTTTTTTTGCTGACAACAGAGCTTAAAAGCGAAAAGGTATCCTTTTCAGTTATAAAGTCACTGTCAACTAAATCCCTCTGCTTTTTAGTTGTAGCTTTAAGTGCTCCAAATTGATCCGTTAAATTATGATATTCTAACAATCTGTTCAAATGGGAAGCCACACGCCTTAAATTGGCCTCTGATAAGTTTTTATCTTTTAGGTAGGTAAGGTATTCTTCGTAACAACTCTTCTCTTCTGGCAAGATTTCTGGCGTTATATGGGGGTAGTGTTGATTTAACCAGTTGAAGAACGCCTTCAAATCATGTTTATACATAGAAACTGTAGAATGTTTTTTTCCTGTTTCGTGTAAATGAATAAGGAAACGTTGAACAAGCAGAGGAATATCCATATAAAGTACCTCCAACTCCGGTAAATTTAATATACTATTAATAAATATAAAAATTAAAAGAAACGCTAACTAGCTTTAAGTACTATGTATTGTATATTAAATTTACCTTTTGTGCAAAAAAAATCTGCCGTTTAAAAACATAAAAACACGCCCATAAAGGCGTGCTAACAATACTATTTTTTATTAAACTTGTTTATGCAAGAAGGTTCGATATATTTCCCTTAATTCTTTATTTTCGAAGTCATTTATCAACCTTGGCTTAAGGCCTACTTCTTCACGTTTTCTTAAGTCCTCGTTCATATTTCGAAGTACTTCTTGTACTGCTGCCTCTTGAGCTTTTTCTAATTCTTCCTGATCTGGCTCCTCAGAATTTAAAACTAACATTTTTCTTAATTCTTGAAACTGTATAAGTCTTTTTTCAAATTCTATTTGAGTTCCATTTTCTTTATAAAATAATTCCTGTTTTTCCTTTAGCGTAGGATTTTCAACATTTCTTTCTTTATCTTCAGCTTCTATCATAAAATCTGGAACTAACTCTTTTCTGGTAGACTTTTTAGGTGTAGCAACCTTTGATTCTTGTGATATTTTCGCATAGTCTTTTTGAATGGCTTTTATTACATAAGAATGCGGATGAGTAATATCTCCAATAATTAAACGATCCTGCGTGTATTTTACATTCCGTTTAACCTGTTCTTTTGGAAATTCTGATAAAATCCACTCAATTTTTTCAGACTGAACTCCTAATCTCACTAAATCATGGTACAAACCATTTTCCTTTTCGTTATCTAATAAATCTAATGAAGGTTGAGGTGCTTTAAGTTTCTTTTCTTCGGAAGTCTTGGTGCCGTTCAAAGCAGGCGAACTAGTAATGATAAATTCTATAGAAGTTACTTTTCTGCCGGTTTTTATTTCAACAAATTCAAAGTGAATATCTGTTTTATTATTTATTTCTTTTTGAGCCACTGCTAATACTTTGCTCTTAAAATGGCCATACTGTTTGTATTTAGTAGGCTCGATAGCTAAAAAATGACGTAATTCTTCAAGGGTTAGTTCTCTTTTTCTCAAACGTTCGTATTGCTTAAGCAGTTCATAAATACGAATTGAATAAACTGAATTGAGCCTCACAACATTTTCTAACTGGTACGAAGTAAATTTTTCCTTAAGCTCTAAAAATAAATATTTTAGACTAGGATGAAATTGTAATGTTATGTATCCTTCATTTTCTTCGTAAATCGAGGTAATAACCCAGTTATAGTTTCTTTGTCTGCCTTTTTCCTTTATGGTAAGAATTTTTGTTTGAAGGCCATTCACAATTTCTTTTAAGTATGAGTAGAAACCTGTTCCTTTCTTATTTCCCACTATTTCTATAAAATCTTTGGCTCGAAATCTATATGTCTTTAACGTTTCGTCATTAGGTTGAACTTTGGATGCCATGATCAATAAGATCCTTTGTTCCTGTAAGGATAATTTATATGTACTCTCAATTAAGATGTTTGACTTAGTTACCCAATTTTTTATGTTTATGCTTTCCAGATCATATGGTTGAACTACATTTGATTTCTTCATAAAATCCCCCATATTTTTCTAAACTATCACTAAAATATCATAAAAGTGATACTGTGTAAATTGCATGTTAAAGAGAAGCCTGTCTTTGCAATTTAAATATCACGCAAAATTAGTGATAGTTCATGAGGATTTTTAACCCTAGAAACATTACTTAATCTTGATTTATTACCTTAAAGCTTAATTTTAGTGCGCAAAATTGGTGATACTTAGGGCATGTCTACATTTATCACGCAAAATTGGTGATACTTAAACCACATCTGCATTCTCCACGCAAAATTGGTGATACTTATGGACATATAGGGACAAATACGCAAAATTAGTGATAGTTCGCGCAAAATTAGTGATAGTTCGCGCAAAATTAGTGATAGTTTCACGCAAAATTAGTGATAGTTTCACGCAAAATTAGTGATAGTTCGCGCAAAATTAGTGATAGTTCGCGCAAAATTAGTGATAGTTTATGCTTATAAATGTTGTAATATCAGGGTCTACAGAGGGTCTAAAACAATAAAACATTAAAACAAATATATAAAACAATATATAAAAACAGGAAAACAACCGTAGTATGTATTATAGTTTAAGATTATAATTTATTAGGGAGAAAATACTAATCTCAAAGTAGTTACTTTAACAGCATATCCAATTAAAGTGATTTTTAATCATAAGTGAAATGAGGTTATATTATTTTACTGATGAATTGATGAATTTTTATTGAATTACAAGATTAATAGACGTTATAATAGAGTCAACAAAACAGTGCGGAATATAAAAAGACTCCAACGTGTGCAAGTGGTGCGCCAACACCCTTACACCGTTAACCCTAAAGTGACTAGGGAAAACACCTGTCGAAGTCCTAATACATAAATTTAATTACGCCTTTATTTTATAGGATAATTAGATTTATTTCAAGGGCGTAGTCTGTCAAAAAATCCGACATCGTTTTCCTATTTTATGGGATGCGATGTCTTTTTTTGTTCCTGAAAAGGAGAGGATAGACTAATGTCTACTACGCGTATGCTTACGACAGAAGAATTTGATTATATGAAAAACTACCAAAGTTACACAGAAGATCATTCTCAACATCAATCTATGAAACGAAAATTACTTAAGGAAATTATTAGCCTTTACGGAGATAAATTTTATCGTCTTCATGACGGCACGAGAAAAGCTTTAGACCGCCTTTGCTGGTTCAGTGCAGAAAAAGGCTTTTGTTTTCCTGGCAGTACATATTTGGGTAAAACCTATGAAAAATCGAAAGGAACAATTGATCGTCACCTAAGTGAGCTTCGAAAGCAAGGACAAATTGTTACAGTTTATCGACGTTGTCCTCGTAATAATGGAAAAGGCAGTCCTGTACATCTGTTTGTAAATCATCCTTATTTCAAACATTGGGTGAACTATTTACAACTCAATTTGGCTAAGAATGTTGAAACAGATGTTGAAGCAGAAAAAGACGTAATCCCTTGTGAGAGTAGGGAGGAGGTCTCCAAAAATTCTTCTACCTATAATTTATCTTTAAAAGATTTAAATAAATACATACGTAAAGAAGATATGAGTGTTAAACTTTCACCCGATTATGTACCATCTTTTATTCCAAAACCATTTAAACAAGCAGTAGCTCCATTCTTTAGGAATGCAGATGATATTTATAACTTATGGGGAAAAGTTCTGCTAACTTATAAAATTAGTGGCTTAGAAAAGCCTATAGAAGACTTAGTTTCTATTGCTGTACAAGGGTTTAGGGAAACTCTTTTCGCTTACAAAAGAAAACGAATAAAAACTGTCTTTGAAGCCTATTTTTTTGGGACATTAAGAGGTTTATTTAGTGTTGAACGTAGAAGAGAGGTTCAGCAAAATTTTGTTAATCCTTTATTTTACAATTTTTTAGAAACGTAATTTCGCTTTTTATCTTCTTAGTTAGTATAGAATCCTAGAAGTTTGTAAGTAGGTAAAGAGTTAACATAATTACGATTATTGCTGGAGGTTGTATTTAATCGCTTGGTCATTTCTTCCGCATTTATTGTATCCTGCTTGATATCCATAGTTGACCTCCGTTCCTAATGTGTACACCCTGTCTACCCTATGATACAATTTTACTTAAATTAATTTGAGAGAAACCCCTTTTATCTCTTTTTATTTAGCATGATTTAAGTGTGTAAAAAAGCAACCTCGACTAAGCGAGCTTGCTTTCTAAGAGCTAGAATTAATGAAAATATTTATGTAATGTAAACATTAATAAGTTTTTGTAAAGGAGATTGCTTTAGATTAAAATTCAGCATATATATAAAGGACAGACTTTTTATACACCTTCCTTCCACCTGGATCCTGAGAAAAATCCGTTATATCAGGGATGTATGAAAAACTGTTTAGTCAAAAAATCTATTCTTCCTGGGAATCCTTGTCTTGGTGAACAAGGGTTCTTTTTTGTTGAGGATTATAAAAAGGGCTACAATAAAAAACTACATCGACATGTCAAAATGAACTAAAATCAAAAAGTTAGACACTTCATTTAGGCAGCTGTTGGACTTGTCGATGTATGATTCCTTCCCAAGTCTTGAGGTGAAGTACTATGAATATAGGGAGGAGCTGGTTTTAATTTTGATTTACCTTCAACCCCCCTGGACACAATACATATTGAAATACACCTTTTCCATCTATACTAAGTCTACTGGCATAGCATCAAGACCGGAAACAATAACATGTTGTGGGTTCATTTCCCCTAGGATGGCTCCAATGACAGGGTCTAAAGCTGCCTCCTCAAGGTCTCGAACGGTTACGCCATCTAAAAGTCTAGCAATCACCGTAGCTAATATCGAAATATTAGCTAGCGCTTCAGCACCTATGTTCATAAGTGAATTTTTGTATCTTCCATTATTCCATACATTTCATCCTTTAATTAGATATTATAGTGCTACAGAAGCTTCAATAAATCGTTCATTTAAAGCTTCTTGTAGTTGTTTTACAAATAAAGGGTCTGAACGTTTGGGTTTTGCTCTATATTGAAGTTCCTTTATAAAAGAACAATTAGAATTGTGCTATCCGTTTTAGATTTAACATAGTCCATATATAGGCTATTCACATTATAAGATAGCTGCTCAACTTTAACTATTAAATTTAAATTCCATACCCTAAGATTGGAAGATTGTTTGTACTGCATATTTTATAGTATCCAAAAAAAGCGAAAGGATTAAATAAGTCATTTTCATAACTATAAATAAGCTTTTGGCTTGTACTAAATTTAATTTTTTTCATAGTATGTATTATGCTTTATCTTTTTTAGGAGGTGATTTCATGTCTAATGGCCATACTTTTGATGGTAACCTTAACTCAAGTGATAACGTTACATCTTTAGAAGAAACATCTTCAAGTGATTTCGATTTTAATGGTTTAAGGAGAGGAGATCGAATTCAAGTTTTTTCTTTTGGAAGCCAAATTGATGGAAATGGTACTTTTATTCGTGTACAAGATGGATTTCTAATTTGGACAGATAGCTCGGATAATATTAATACAACCAGTTTAGATGCTATTAGTATTAGTAGAATAGCTGGAATAGCTTAATTTAGAAGGGTTTCAAAAATGTATTGGGTAAGGCTCTTTAAAGAACTTTATAATAAATTTAAGAAAGAAGAAGCATTCTATAAGGGAATGTTCCTTCTTTTATAATTTCAGATAACAAAAATTAAGGTACGACAAGCAGTTGCCGCTATATATGGGTGCCCAAGCCACTAGTTTAGACGCAAAAACTATTCATGTCCAAAACCGCAGGCCTGGTAACGGACTCGTGGGTTACATGAGAAAATGATGAAATAGAGAACCAGTACACGATTCGGAACACTGCTATGGGAGGCAGGGGCAGTGATGCCCCTAACTTACTCGACTTAGCAAGATCTAGATAAAATCTACAGAGTAAAATAAAAAAATTATCTCCCTGCAGAGGCATGTGTTTTCCAGTCATTAAAATGTATTTATTGGATTGAAGTCTTATATTAATTAATAATATTTATATTTCTATATAAATAAATTCCAGCTAATATTTTTTATTTTTATTGGCTAGATATTGGGCATATTGAAGAGTATTCCTTACTACATCCAATTCAACATTGATAATGATAGGAGGGCCTGGTCTCCAATTCACTTCAAAAAGCCAAAGTCTTCTTTCTTTATCGAGTCCTACATCAATTCCTAACTCGTCAAATAGTACATCCTGATATAGAGATTCAAAATGGTTAGAAAAATTTAAAGCAAATTGTTCGAGATACTTTTGGACATTATAGTAGTTATCTCCAAATTCCTGTTTTAAAAAGATATCAGGAAAACAGGTATAGCCGCCGTTGCCTAGGTTTGAAGCTATACTACCCACCTTACCTATTCTTGGATATATAGCAGTAATTAACCAATTACCGTTCCCACCTTTTTGCACGTGCAATCTAAAATCATATACATTTCCTAATTTTGTCCTACATGTTATAAATTTTTGTACTAAGTAAGTATCCTGTTTTATATGATTATCGATAAACTTTATTAGTTGATTTTCACTAAATATGGAGTCCTGTTCATCTTTACTAACTTTGTAACTGTCGCCTAGCTTCTCTATATAGAAAATACCAGCCCCTTTATGCCCGGATAGGGGTTTTACAATTATTTTTGTGTGGCGTTCCGCCATATTTAGCAATACTCTATAATTAGTTAATTCTAAAGTAGGAATGAGGTACTGATTAAATTTTTTAGCCTTATTCACCTTGTTATAAACAGTTAATTTATCCCCAACGGAGTGACTGGTAAATGGAATTACCTTCCTTAATTCATCTACTATTTCTTCTGCTTTATCATTTATAGGGGGACTGGCATTATAAATAACATCAGGATAAGGATATCTTTTCTCTATCCATTTTCCTTTTTCGTATGTTTTTCCCATAATGGTATGTTTTTCTAAATTTACTTTCCCTGGAGTGAAATAAAAAAAATCTATACCTTCGGCTTTTGCTACTGCAGCGAAAGCATAGGCTTTTCTAACATTTATCGGGTCCTTACGATGATGAAGCATGCCGATTGAAGCCATAGCAATCATCCTTTCCTCTATTCTTACTTGTTTAGGTATATTCACCAAATTCATATATTATTTACATTTGGACGAACCTTGGTTGTCTTTTTTTATATCATAGAGTGAGAGAACATTTTTGATCGGATAGGATGAGGGATATTTATGGATACTATTGTCTTTATTGAAACAAATAAATCTGGATCGAGTCGGGAAGCAATTAAGGCAGCAAATAACCTTAATTTCTTTACAGTTTTGTTAACTTGTAGAAAAAAATTTCTTAAAGATCGGAATGAATTTCCAGATGTACATGAGATGATCTTTACTGATATAAATGATTATGATAATTTAATTACAATAATCAAAAAACTTGAAAAAACGGGAAAAAATATAAAAGGAATTTTTAGTTTCATTGACCCTTTTGTTTATGTAGCTGCACGTCTGTCAGAGGAATTCTGTCAGAGTGATATATCCACTGATGCAATCTATCATATGGAAGATAAGATATTGACTCGTAATGTGCTTAAGGAATTATCCATTTCACTTAATTATTTAATTTATAAACCAACAGAATCATTATCTTCATTTCTTAAAACTAAAGAGATAAATTTTCCCCTTATTGTTAAGTCACCTAAATCAACAGGATCAAAGGATGTATTGTTAGCAAAGGATAAGGGTGAGTTAATATCATCTATGCATACCCTTTTAAAAAAGCTACCTAACGAGGAAATCTTACTCGAGGAATACGTAGATGGCCCTCAGTATTTAGTTGAGGTGTTAGTTCATAATGAAAAGGTTCATATTATTGCAGTAATTGAACAAGAAATTACCCTTTTTGAGCGTTTTATCGTCACTGGTTATTCTTTGTTAGGGAAATTGAATAATAGCTTATCTCATAGTCTTTTTAATGCTGTTAGTTCCATCATACAGGCCTTTGGCATGAAAAATGGAGCGTGTCATTTGGAGCTTCGTAAAGCAACTGAAGGTTGGAAATTAATTGAGATAAATCCAAGAATATCAGGTGGAGCTATGAATCGTATGATTGAAATCGGACATGGAATTAACTTAGTACAAGAGACTATGCAATTAATGATGGGAAACGAACCCTCCTTGACTAAAAAGGATTATAAATATGTGTACGCCCATTATTTAACAGTCGAGTCTAAAGGAAAACTAATTCAAGTTACGGGAAAAGAACGCAGTTCTAACTACCGAGGCGTAGAAGAGGTTTATATAAAGCCTAAAAAAGGGGCAATTTTACAGCCACCTACATCAATGGGGCATCGCTATGGTTACATTTTAGCGTCATCATATTATAAAGAAACTGCTAAAAGAATAGCTTTAGAGGCAGCAGAAGAAATCTCCTTTAAGATTGCAACAACAGATTTAACATAAATACGATGCTGTAGTAGATGCAGCATTACAGGAGTTTTCCCTTTAAACAAAAATAAGTCTAACATTGAACTTAGAGCTTTCTGTAGCTGTGTTTATATAAAGTAGATCATTGTATATGGTATAGAGTATGAAAACAAGGAAAACCACTGGGGCTAATCAGTGGTTTTTTCTGCTCTATTGCTGTAAGGATTTTCGTAGATGTCCCACGGCATCATCCATAGTTTGCTCATTATATAAGAAAATGTTTATGATGGACAAGTCACCTAAAATAGCCACAACGAATATAATAATATGGTGAATATATAAATTCAATTGATTATTTTGTGAATATTCCCAATTATGGTGTTAATAGGTTGGATAGCGTGAGTGGTTGCCATATTATTTAGTGTAGGCGGAGCTAATATAAGGGAACAGGACATATAAGAAAATGTCCTTTTTTATTTGGATAAAATTATTTTAATAATTAACTAAATAAGTTGTATTGAGAAAGGGTGAATATTAATAATGTTTTATAAACAAAATGAAAAGCTTATTGATGAGTCGGAAAATTTCTCAATCTCCCATCAAACTTCAGTTAATGAGAAAAGAAACCCTGAGTATGAACCCACTTTTCTTAATCCCTATTTGTAATAGGTAAGTTACCTAAAGGGGAATGAATATAAAGTAGTTACAATAACTTTAATTCTGGAATCAGAATCCTTATCGACAGTTTTTAGGAATTTGTTTTAGTTACTCATTTAATAATATTAGTATTGCTTTATCAATATTTGACGCATCTAAATTTAATATATCTTGCTTACCGATATATAATACATCCGACTTATGTTACAAGGATCTAAACAAAGTATTAATTTGACTAGTAGCATTGGATGTAATATTTTCAATTTGAATAATATCTTTCTCACTAAACCTAACGTCAAGCATTCTGAATATATTTCTTATACAACGAAGAACATCAATTGTTTCTGTTTCAGCACCTCCAACTACAAATCTAATAAGATTTTCATTCACATTAATTTTTGTTTGAGAATAGTCATTAATATTAATCCCTTCTTGTGCAATACCACTTAAAATGTAGCTTAGAGTATGATTATTTGTTATAAATTTAAACTGAGTTCTTGTGTTGAAGTTAAATCCTTCATCGTTCATTCTTGTGTTTATTCTCCTTTCATAAGAGATGCTGGTATTATTGGAACACGCAGAGAGTTTAGAAGAAAAAAAGCTACTGGCCTAAACAGTAGCTTTTCCCCTTTTTATACTGGGTTATATGACCTGATATTTAACGAGATTTTGGGTAGTTTGCTCAAATTATGGGTTAACATTCATGGTGAAAAATTAATTTAAAAGCCAGTTCGTAAATCAATTATTTATTACTTGTCCAATCTAGAAGGTCCTTCATAATAATGTCAATCTTTGTTATGACATCCACAATGATGTGTTTTTTTATGATCATCTTCAAAAATATCTTTTAACAGTTTTTCAAAGGCTTTTTGGAGGATGGATTGACAGTTGTTGTTGTGTTCATGTTTTTTTTCATGGCATTCACTCACTTTAGTCACTCCTTTTGTTTTTCTCATAATATACTATTCCTTAATCAATAAAGCGCTTGTGTACTTGTCCACTAGCATTTGAATTTTATAGAAAGAAGCTTTCAAAATAATTTATTTTCGATAGTGTTCATTATGTTAACTAAGCTTGTATATTATATACAGCTTAAATTTAATCAAGGAATTGAATATAGAGGCTATCAGGAGTGCTGGTCTTTTTAATTTGAAACCCTCGCATGATACACGTTGAACATTCAACAATAAAATGGCTGCTTTTTCTAGGGTGATAGAAACCAGCACGGTGAAGCCAGGCATGAAACATAGATCCAGTGAGAAATCTAATATTCAAACCTGGACTATCAAGCTGTGCTGGATTAACGATAAAAGATAGGGGAACTTGACTTTGTGCTAAAGTAGTTAAAGCAAAGATGGTAGAAGAATTTGCAGGGAATGAAGTATTTGAAAAAATTTTTGCCTGGGGAGCCAGACCAAATCCATTGTCACGTATGAGTTTAGTAAATTGATCCATGGCGATATTAGTAGCGGTTAATCCATTAGGAATGGGTAATCCTAGATACCAAGTTGGTCGTAAATTTCTGGTGGCGTATAGATTTGTGCAAGTTGCCAATTGGGAGGTCCCATTATTAGAGCCTCCATTCCATTTTTCAGTTAGATGTTGAAACCATTGAAATAGTACACCATTAATAGCATCACGAATCCATTGTTGCTGGGCTAAAGTAAAACGGTTATCAATATCGAAATAAATGAAGAGTGGTAAGTCGGATACGCCAGGTGGTTCAGGTACAGGAAAGGCTATTTTTGTAAATGTACTGGAATAGGGGGGGACTAAGGAGTTTATTTGTAATACGTCCTGTAGAATCAATTTCATTATGATTAAGGTTCGTTTTACGTTATGAAACATTATTATTTTATCCTTTCATAGAAGATACTTGTACTAGTAGAATATGTAACCAAATGAAAAAGGTTTGGACATGTTTAAATACGAAAAAAGCCATTGTAATGGTTGATTAGAATGGCTTTTATTTCCAGTTTCAAATGAGATATATGATTAAGCTGTTGTTATAGCCTGAATCTCATTAGCATTTACTGTGACAATATTTGTGCTAGCATTTGTCCCAGTACCTGTTCTAGTAGCGAAAGAAGCTAAGTTAGTTGTAGCATTAAAGCTTGAGAATGTAAGATTAGTAAGTGTAGCGCCGCCTACGACTAGGGTTGGAACTGGTGTTCCCGGATCTAAGATTCTTAATAAGTCCCTAATCATCCTTTGTATCCCCCTTATTGCAATAAATTAAATATAAATTATAAATCTACATTTGATTTATTATATGTAAATTTCAAGTAAGGGCTTGTACTATTTAATTATTTTAATAGTATTTTTAGAAGTTAGTTTACCGGGAATGAACAACGTATATAATACAAAATAGAAAAAACTATCATGGGAGTAGATAGTTTCTTTTAATACATAATCTACTTAATGATTATTGATACCCTGAGGCACCTTGAGTAGTTAGCTTCGTTATCAGGAATATATGTATAGAAAGAAGAAAAAACTACTGCTTCCCAAAAAATAGTTTTTTCTTCAACCCCATAGGAATGGAATGTCCTCTAATGGAAGAGGAGGAGGTTAATGCAATGCTCAATTTATAGTATGCAAAATAATGAAAAAGGTTTGGACAAGCGCTGGTTTTATATAAAATTTGTACTATCTTTGTATCTTTTTCTATAAAATCCATTATGTTAACTAGAAATGTATACGGTACTCATTTTTAAATAAAAAAACTTTAGAAAAATAAAACCAATCTAAAGTATTTTTTATAAGGAGGTAACTAAAAAGACCCTTACCTCCTTAGAGGATAGGGGTCTTTTTTACGTTTACTCTGTATACCTTTAGTTCATGTAAACCTATGGGAAATAAAAAAAGCAAATAGATACTTTTTCTATAAAGAAGCGAGCTTTTCAAATACAACTTGGTTATATACTCCATAATACCCCTGAGCCTCCTTACAAAAGAGAGCTGCAAGAAACCCTTTATTCTCAAAAGTTAATGCTCTTCGTACTGGGCAAAAATTCCTTGAGTTTAAAAGTGAATTTTGTACAAACACCTTAATTAGTTATGTATAAAATAATGCAGACGTACAAAATTCTAATTCCACTAACCAGGTAGTAGACTACTATATTCCAAAATCCTTTTCTTAGTAAAAGAAAAAAACTACCGGTTTAATACAGTAGTTTTTTTAGTTTTCTAATTTTATTATAAATTTGTACATAGCCCGTCCAAATTACATAGTTCCAGTTACTCTACTGATGCTAATAGTATCTAAGCTAGTTGAAGTAATATTACCATCTTCATTCACCCAGACTAAAAATCCATCGCGTATACGGATAAATGTACCAACTCCGTTAAGCTGATTTCCAGCAGAAAAAACTTCAATTCTATCACCTTGTCTTAAACCATCCAAACGAAAATCATTTGAAGATGTACCACGGTTACTTGAAGAAGTACGGCGGCTATCAGAAGTACGTCGTGAGCTTCGGCGCTCGTCAGAAGTACGATGTTTTGGCATGCAATCACCCCCTAAAAGAGATAATATATGATATGAAAAAAAATGAAATCTGTATAAGCAAAAAGCTCAATTACTAATTATTTTAATAAAAATAGTTAAATAATCTAGTTTTAACACTACTTATTTAGTCTTATTAAATCATTCTAATTAAACGAAATTTTTTTAGAGTATTGACACTTGTTCAAACACTTGTATTTATTTTACATATTATAAAGTGGATACTCCCAAAAGACTCAAAGCCCTTAATGTGGAACAACGGAGATGGAAATACGTAATATTATACTGAATACAACCCTCAAGATAAGAAGTACTATCTAGGAATATTATCTAATTATGAGAAAAAACGAGAACAAAAATTAAAGTGATTTTCTAATGACGTTATAATTAACAAGATTGTTGAAATGAATTTTCTCCCTAAACTGAGATCTTTTTTAATTAACATAATATAATTCATATGTCTTTCCAAGCAAATCATAAAAACGTACTTTTTTTATATGTTTTTACCCTAGGGTTTAATTTTTATACCCTAATTTAAAAGGGGAACAATCCTAATTTACTAAAAATAGCCCAGGCAAACTCGATAATTTTTTCTATAATAGTCAATGTGGCATTATTTTAAATTTAAAGAGGAGGATTAGCCATGAAAAAAGCAAGAAAATCTGTGGGTAATAAAAAGAAAATTTCCTTAACAGTAACATCAAATAATTTAGGCAAAGTAACTAAAAAACGTTGAGACATTTATCCATCAAATAAATATTATAAGTATAAAACAGCTGTCTTCGTTTGAGGATAGTTGTTTTTTTCTTGTTGATTTAACCGCCTAAAGGTTCATTATCCTCATAAAAAAAGGTATGCAGAAATGTAATCAAAAAACTTAATAAGCCATCATTTACAATACTTATTTTTATACATATTTTACCTAAATTCATAAATTCAATTAATGTTTACATAAGTAATACGTTTGTCCGATCCTTTCTAACGGAACATACATATTCTATAAGTAACCCGTTCTTTAGGGGGGAAATAAATGCTTAATTGGCTTGTTATTGTCTCATCTGTATTCGTTATTATACTGTTATTTTATACTGTGAAATATATAGCGACACTCTTACAGCTGGAGCCTTCAGAATTTATTAAGAACAATCAAATAATTGTTTACTCTAAAGAAAATATCTCTAAAAAATTTAAAGCTGCCACTCAAATAATCGTCAAGTTTAAAGAAGATGTGTGTAAAGAAACACAGCTAGACATTAATTGTAAGAACGAATGTCCTATTCTACATCACAGCAAAGACCTTAACTTTCCAGTTTTCTATTCCTAGAATAATTAAATTTCCTCTCGTATCAAAGTTTATAACAAATCTAGAATATCTAGGATGACAAAAAAGTTGAATAAGAAATTTTCTATATATAAAGGTTTGAATAATTTTTATACTTTGTTTATTCTTTTACATACAATTAACTAAGATATAGAGCTACTTAATAAAGTTGAATTTCTATCCTTAAAATCTATAAAAACTACATAAAAGAGACTCCTAATCGAATATAAAAATTTTTCATTATCTAAAATAAATGCTTTATCTCTGGAAAATTTCATATTTTTATCTAGAATTAAAATAAGGAAGGTATAAACGATGCATCCAAAAAAATAGAATATTACTAAACTACAAAGAAACCTTCTATTTTCATCTACAATTAAACCGGAAACAAAAATCTCGAATAATATCTTGAACATCTAGGTTCTAGAATCACTAATAATCCTTTTATAACAATAGTATATACCATCTAGATTTTTTATTTAGATATGTATAAACATGATTTGTAGACATTTTTTTACTGTTTAAATCAACATCACTCTCATATAACGACAGAACCTTTCCAGAAGAAAAGAATTAATACGAATAACACTTTTACCTATCTAAAAGAAAAAACTCCTCAGAAGCCAATTTAAAGCGTTTAGCTTCGTATCTAAATGTTTTTTTTAAATACTACAAACTAATGGAATAATTTGGATTAATAAAAATGACATATAAAAAATAGAAAGAATTAACCGCAAACGATTTCATAACAGACCACGCTGCTTTTACCCTTTTACAATCAGTTACAAGTCATAACCACCTAACAAAAAATCAATAAACACTTAACTCCCCATAATTCATCTATATTGATTCTAATGGTACGTTATGGCCTCACTATCAATGAAGTCGAATCTTTAAATATGGAGGATATCAACTTTGGCCAGAACTTGTTAACTATTGTCACTAATAAAGGAGGTGGCTATATAGAGCTTTCAACAGATGATAAAAAGATATTATATAAATAATTTTCTGAAATACCAGCGTTATTTTGCCCAAAACATTCCATAAATGATCCTTTATTTATTTCATTTCGTTTTACCCTCAAAAAATGGTGTACTGGTACGATTACTTTTTAAATAAATCTAGAAGAATTAGCCTACTTAGTATAAAACGTATGATTGAAAAAGAAGTTAAACGCGCAGGAACACATCCAAATATTAGATCTACGCACTTTCAAAGCAGCTACATATTAAAAAAGATTGCTGAAGGTTGCTCTAATGAAAGTATTATTTCCTGTCATGGCCTATCGAGTCGCCATGTTTTGTATCGATAAAAGATACTTAGAATCAATATGAGACGCGTATCTTTTCTTTTACCATTTAAAAAGCAAATTACTGTTGTTTTTTAAATGGCTGCTCTTAACTACGTTTTTTCTACTATTCTATTTAAATAAGCTATACTATAAAGGCTTCAATCTATTAAATTGATTTATAGATAAAAAATTATTTAGGTTTAAAATTCTTTTTACTTTACTTTAAAACTCACCTACACTCCTAAATACTAAATTCAACCTATTAAGATTTTAAGATCGTATTATAGCAAGATTTTTTGACATTAAATTAGACTTATAATCTTCCCACTACTATGTATTTCATAAACCTTGTCATTTAGTTAAACTTAAGTTTAACTAAATGACAAGAAAAGAATGGCCGTCGTTTGGTTCAACTTGCTATTCTATTTTAAAAACAATAGACGGTTATATTATTATTTTCATGTAGCTAGTTAATATAAAGTATTTTGTTAGTATAAAAACTAGAGTAGAAATTAAAAAGGATCAATACTTATTCTGGAAATAAAGTGAATATTCAAATCTTTACTTAAAACTTGTAAAAGCGCGTTCTAGAATCGACTAAATCCCTTTATCGTAAGTACCTTTATCCATTCTAGTCTTTATTTATTTTTTATAAAAAATAAATAAAGATTAGAAAAACATCTAAAAGAATAGTAGGAAATTCAAGATGAAAAATTTGCTTATCTTAATCTAAATCAGTTTTTCATACACTGTCACATTACTAATCCAATTTTATTATAAAGAAACAAACTTATCATCTTCCCCGAAATTCCCATTTTTTATTGAGCAGATTTTAAATATTTTTAAGTACCATAGTATTTGATGCATTAAAATTAGGTAAAAAGGGGCCTAAATAGAAGCTATTGTTCTAAAGTGAGAATAAATCTAAAAAATTATAAACAAAATTAAAGTTTAAATCTTGAATTAAAATTAGTATAACTACATTCTAGAATCACTTAGAACGCTATTATATCAAAGGATTTAAGCATACTAGAATTTATTTCACACCAATAAACAGCTAGAATTAAAATGTCTGTATCAAACCGAACTATTTTACTGTTCATTTAACCCTTGTAATGATACAAAAGCAACTAATTTTTATAAAGTTACATATTTGTCCAAATGAAATGCAGATTAACTTAACGGCCCTTTGAAAACTCAAGAATTTTCCCCTAGAATTAAAACCGAACGAGAATTGCTAAGATAATTTAAAATAATTAATATCCCTTTAAAAAAGAGGGATATCTTGAAATTTCCTAGAATTTGATCAAATCCATAACACTCAAAGTAAATCCGGTTTAAATACGTTCTAGAATCAATACTAAACCTTATATGACAAGGTTTTAACCAATCTAGATTTTCTGAAAATAGAGGTTAATTGTGGAAAAAATATAGAAACTAGATAAAGAAATTGTCTTTACTTTAAAAGATACTGTGAAACTAATTAGTTTAAGTGTTGATTTGATTCGTTTCCATAAAAAAATTTAACCTTCAGGTTCAGCGAACAGAAGGGGGCTATCAAAGATATTCCAAAAATATTGATTTATGAATTGAAATTTAGAAATGAACTCAAGAGAGAAACTGCATCATCAGGATCGATGCATTTAAAACAATTTAGAGAAAAGAGACGAAAAATTAGCACTATAAAGAAGCTGATAGTGGCTCTCAAGAAAATTTAAAGCAAAAACCGAAAGGATTCTGGAATAACATTTTTGGTAAATGAAAATATATTTTAAATAGTTTAATGACTTCATTTTATAAGGGTTTTTATGTGAACTCAGTTTTCTCTTTTGCAATTATCTGAATGTTTATCCTTATCTCAAGAAGGTTATTCCTGAATTATTTACTCCATATGTTTTTATTGCTTTTTATATTAATAAAGATATATTAAACAATCACCTTTGCTGTAGTAAAGGTGATTGTTTAATTGTTTTGTACTACATTTTAAGCAGATATTCATATCAAAGATTATTATTTTTTTTCTAATAATTCCTTAAATCTTTTTCAAGGGAGAACATTTTCTATTACTAAAGAATCGTTTTGTCTAATGTACAAATGACCTATATAAGGAATATCGACTAAAACATTCTGTTAAAGCTTCACGTCTTGGTTGTTAGCCTCATAAAATGTAAAGTTAATTAATTTAAGGATGTAACGCAATGGCTTCCCCCTCAACCAACCAATTTCAGCCAATACTTATAGGGAATTACACACTCTCTTAAGAGGCCCTTAACAACATGAGGCAAACCGTTACATTGACCAATACTGGCCGGTATTTAGCAAGGGGAGTGGTTACAAGCGACATACTCAGTAATGATCAGTTATCAAGTGTAAGTAATATTACAGGTTCAAGTGGTTCTACTACTTTCAATACCACCCATGAGACATTATCATGGAATAGTGGAAATCTGACTGTAGGGCAGAGTGCTACATTAACTTATACAGCGAACATTTACTTCAGCCGGTACAAGAGAGTTAAACACAGGTACTGTTTCCAGCATTGATAACTTTACTGGCTCTCAACTTACTTCGGTTACAGCCTTTAATGCTGCAATCGCAGGAAAGGTAAACTTCACTAAGAGGTAATTTATTAATTACGACGACCATAACTAATACTCAAGAAACTTATAGCTTCACTCAATTGGAAACATTTGTCTACAATTTAAATTTTGTAGTCATAAATTTTATTCCAGCAACTAGTATAACAACGATAGCTACTGAACAAACGCAAGTTATAAACGTTATTTTACAGCCTCAACCTGGAAAGGTAATGGGAACAGTAACATCATCAGATCGAGCGCCTATCACTGGAGCAACTATTCGGTTAATTGATTAATTTAATACTGTTATAACAACAGGTACAACAAATTTTCAAGGGCAATATACAATTTCTAATATTACATCAAGCCTATATTCACTAACGATAAGTGCACTGAACCTCCTATCACAAAGCCGAGGATTCACTACTAACTCTACACAGACGATCATATCAAACTTTACCTTAATTGCTTTTCCAGAAACCGTTACTGGAACAGTAACTTTTGTATCCTAATATTATGAAAAGGTTGATATTAACTTAGTGTTTTCACAAATATAAGGTTTGTATTCCTATTAAAAATGGTGATGTTTTATAGATGTATAGTAATTAATAATACGAATAAATGGAATATTAGGGGGAATGTTTTTGAACATACTAGTAACCGGAGGAGCTGGCTATATTGGTAGTCACACCTGTCTAGAACTGCTGAATGTCGGCCATGAAATTGTAGTAATAGATAATCTTTCTAATGGCAATTTTGAAGCATTGAAACGAATATCTGAGTTAACAAAAAAAGATTTCAGGTTTTATCAAGAAGATTTGCTAGATAAAACGACATTAGAAAAGATTTTTTCTGAAAATAATATTGATGCAGTTATACATTTTGCCGGATTAAAGTCTGTTGACGAATCAATAAAAATTCCCCTTCATTATTATCATAACAATATAACTGGGACATTGGTTCTCTGTCAAACTATGAAAAAATATGATGTAAAGAAAATGATATTTAGCTCTTCGGCGAATGTTTATGGAGTGCCTAAAAACGTTCCAATTACAGAAGATTCTCCACTAGCACCAATAAACCCCTATGGTCGAACGAAATTGATTATTGAAGAAATCTTAAGGGATTTATATGTTTCAGATAATAGTTGGGGTATTGTACTTTTGCGATATTTTAATCCAATTGGTGCGCATGAAAGTGGCCGGATAGGTGAAGACCCCAGTGATATACCAAATAATCTTATGCCTTATATTACTCAGGTAGCTGTAGGCAAAAGAGATAAGCTTAAAGTCTTCGGCAAAGATTATAATACTCACGATGGGACAGGAGTGAGGGATTATATTCATGTTGTGGATTTAGCTAAAGGACATTTAAAAGCTCTTGAGATGGTTACTTCTACTACAGGCATCGATGCGTTTAACCTTGGAACAGGAATTGGATATAGTGTCCTGGATTTAATTAAAAACTATGAAAATACCACATCTCAAAAAATCCCATACACCTTAACTCATAGAAGACCAGGGGATATTGACAAATGCTATGCAGATGTCAATAAAGCTAATAAAAAACTAGGATGGAAAGCAACAAAGAATCTTGAAGATATGTGTAAGGATTCTTGGCGATGGCAAAAAAATAATCCGAACGGATATGAGGGATAGAATGTGAAAATTCTAATTAATCGGGTTATCTGATCTTCATTGAGCATTAGTAGCTAAAGATAGGTATAATCATTATCGCAATTAACATGTATTAATTGATATCCAATTACACAAGATACAGAAACATCAATAATTCTAATGAAATATTTTCTGTAGGGAATAATCATAATTATATAGTGAGAGCAAAGAAAAAAACCATTAAAATTCTTTTTAGGATAGAAATTTAATGGTTTTTTCTTAAAACATTTATAATTAAAAAGAATAGAAAATTATTATATAGAATATTTACTTCTATAAAAATATAGCTACCCTAAATAAAGGCCCTAAAATACTTTCTATAAAATTAAGTCCCAATTTAAAGGGGTCCCTCTTAGGGTATTCTTTTTAATCCTTTTACCTAAAACTAAATCATAATATTTGGGTTCAAGCCCAAAACCAGGACGAATTATCTGGATATTTTTTTCACTTAAAAGATCTCCTGCTCTTAAATCACTACTTATATAGATAGAACGTCTAAATTGAAGTGAAGCTTTTTCTTTTTCAGTTGGTTCATACCGTATGCTCCCCAATGATTCCCAGGCTTGTTTAGTTTCACATACTAGTTGTTTCATTTCATTTGGCTCAAGTGAAAAAGCGGAATCAACTCCACCGTCACTTCGATTTAAAGTAAAATGTTTTTCAATAACAGTACTACCAAGAGCTATACTAGCCACAGCCACTCCTATTCCTAATGTATGATCTGATAAACCAACTTGACAATCAAACATTTTACTAAGATGAGGAATAGTGACAATATTGGAATCTTTAGGGCTAGATGGATAACTACTCGTACATTTTAATAGAATAAGATCATTGCACCCAGCTTCTCTTGCTGTTTTCACTAAATTTTCTATGTCTGATAGGGAAGCCATACCCGTCGAAACAATTAGTGGCTTACCTTTTGATGCTACATACTTTATTAAGGGAAGATCATTATTTTCAAAGGAAGCAATTTTATAAAAATCCACATTCAAAGTTTCAAGAAAATCAACTGAAGTCTTATCAAACGGCGTACTAAAAGGAATCATTCCTAATTCTCTACATTTATCAAATATGGGTTGGTGCCATTCCCACGGAGTGTATGCCTCTTGATATAATTCGAAAAGAGATTTTCCTTTCCATAGGCTTTTTCCATTATCTATACGAAATTCATTTTTTTTAATATCTAAAGTCATCGTTTCCGGTGTGTATGTTTGTATTTTAAATCCATGAGCGCCTGCTTTAGCGGCGGCTTCTACTATAGACAGTGCTCTATCAAGTGATTTATTATGATTTCCCGACATTTCTGCAATGATAAAAGGGAGATGGTCATTTCCTATACGTTTGTTACCGATCGTTATTTCCTTCATTTGCTTTCAAAACCTCCTCTTTTAAAAATTTACCTTGCTGCTCCCACTGTTCCTTAAATAGACTCATTAATACGATATCGACATACTGATTATTTTTTAGAATTTGCTTAACTAGCCTCCCCTCTTCAGTAAACCCTAATCTTTTATGATAGGATAAGCTCTTACTATTAAAGTCTAGTATTTGGGCACATAGTTTCCTCATATAACCTTCATTAAAGATAAAATCTAAAGCTAGGATTCCCATGATCTTCCCAGACCCACGAGGGCAGTTTTTATCACCAATATAAAATCCCCATTCACATGTTTTGTTCTTGGAATCGATTTGTGAAAAGTTAACTAAACCAATTGGTTTCTCATTATAAAAACATAATTTTACTAGTTTACTTAAATCTTTTTTGATTGACTTAAACCATCTATAATGCTCTTCTAACTGGATGATATCATCGTTAGTCATAAAGGGACGTATATGATCTGCATTACGCCATTCCAATACAGTCTCCAGCTCTTTTTGACTTAAATTCTCTAGTTTATAGTCCTTAATGTGTGCCATTTTCCCCTCCCATAATAACTTCTATTACTTCATTAAATTTATCTTCTCCCATAAGATGAAGGGCCTTTTTAGACATCTCCTTCACCTTTGATGGGTTGGCAAGCATTGTGTTTATACTATGTTCAATCATTTTATGTGATACCTTAGCACTAACACCTAAACAACTTGTTGCTCCTTTGTCATGCAAGAGCTTTGTTATTTCCATTTGATTTTCTGCAGTCACAATTGTGAGTGTTGGTAATCCTAAATAACATCGCTCCCATGTGGAACTTCCACCAGCTCCGATTGAAAAGTCGGCCTTCCTCATTAATTCTGCCATATAATCAATCTGATAATGAAAAAATGTATTAGGTGTCTTCTGACATAGCTGTTGAATTACATCCCTGTTTTTGTTCGTTTCCCCAACTACGACATCAACGTGTAAACTAGAAAAATGGGGATTACTTAACGCCTTTAATGTTTTTAACGTTTCATTCGTAGGATCTGTTCCACCAAAAAACACAAGAATTCTATTTATCCTCCCATCCCGTCTTGCTAATTGCTTCTTAACTGAACGAAATTCAGGGCGTAGTAGAGCATAACTAGTGCCTAATAACTTTACACAACTTTTTGGAACTAACTCATTATAGCGATCCTCTTCATCCGAACTATTTTGATCAATTAAAACGCTACAATGATGAGGCCGATCTGCTAAGTCATCAATCACAACTATCTTCTTCACATTGTCTTCTAAAAATCCCTCCCAATTTAGATCAATTGCATAATGATCAATGATCAAGCAATCAACAGGCGCTAACTCCATGAGTATTTGTGCTGTCTCCATCGCATCTGTTTTCCAATCCACCTGTAACCAAGCAGCATATGGTCGATCACTTTTATTTTTCATAACTGGATACTCTTTTGCGTGGAAAGGAAGCAAAAATACATGATAGCCTTTGTCAGAAATATAGTTTGCTAAATTCCCAGGTAAATCACGACAAATGAATGAGACCTTTGCTCCACTATTTTTAAGTTCATTTGCAAGTGTTAGACAACGCATGACATGACCAGTACCAATTTCATAGGAAGAATCGACTCGAAAGATAATATCCATACGCTTTTTCCATCCTCTACATTACTATTCATAATCATTAAAGGGGTATTACAAGTAAATTTTTTTGTTTTTTAATAAGCAAAGTATATCGCTGGAAGATCTTCGTAAGGAAACTAAATCATAAAGCTAATTACTTTAACCCCTTTAAGTATAGTTACTGTTAATCGGCAATAGCTATGACCTGTGTGACTTGTTTCACTTGGTTTATTTAATACTGTATAGGGTTATCAGAACATTTTTTAAGATAGTAATTTAATACCTACTTCATAGCATCCACAAAGTCCATCACATCACGGTTTTCCATTCCTGTAAATAAAGGGAGGGTAATGAACTCTTCATAACAGCTTTCAGCAATTGGACAAATACCCTTTTCATAGCCCAAGCTTTCGTAATACGGGTGAAGATATACAGGTATACACTAGATTATTTAGAAGTGTTTTAATTGTTTATCAAGAAACTTCTTGATTACATCAAGATTATGATTAGGTTTTTGATTTATTCTAAGATTAATTCCTTTTATAAAATCTTCTGGTTTATCTAAAAGATTATTAAAATCGATGTCAACGATGTCTTTATTTTCTTTTTCAAGCTGCTCTCGATAACACTTTAGATTATCAAGGTAGGATGTCAAAATCGCTCTTGCAGTAGCCAAATCGTATTTATGCCTTTGAACAAGTGAATGAATGGACTCTTCTAAGGAACGCCAAACGAACACGTAAGTGACATCAGCGATTTCTTCTAGGTGTGATTTCCAAATATCAAATGTTAAGGTGGTCCTAGGATCTTTTAATCCCCAGATAGGTTTTACTTGAGTAAGTAGGAAAGAACGGATTTCACTTTCAGAAAAGTTAGAAGAGATGATCGTTTCTCGTGAAGGCGGCTTTGACCATTTTGCACCAACAGAATCAAGAATTTTTTCATTCATCTTTAGAAAGTCAATATTTTCAAAATGGCCTTTTGGATTTGAATAATCAGCATCTAATAAGTTGTCCCCCATATGGACTCCTAAATGGTATAACACCCCAGCAGTTGCACTCGACCCAGACCGATGGAGAGATAAAACTAAAAATAACTTGCTTTTTTTGGAACCATTTAAATTCTTCCATCTTATTAACCCAGTCGACCAATCAAATTGAAGATTACTTATTATTCTCAATCTTAACCAACTCTTTCCCTACATTATTTTTATTTCACAATTTTTAATTTTAAACCCAATGAGGGGAAGTATTAGTCATCTTACCAGAACTTGTGAGGCATGATGCAATGTTAAAAGTATATGATCCTAAATAAAGGATGTGAAGGAGGTACATGGCATCTTCAGGATAAAAAAGATCATCTTATTTAATGTAAGGAAACCTAAGAGGCTATTAAAAATACAAATGCTACTTTGATACTTACTGAATGGAATGAATTCAGAAACCTAGATTTTGATAAATATGATGAATTAAATGGTGGTAAGTATTTCTGTGATTGTAGAAATATTTACAATAAACAAGAGCTAACTAAAAAGGGATTTAAAACCTATAGATAACACAAAAACATATCTTGTTACAGGTACAGATGGCTTTATTGATATATACCATTCAAGAAGGTTATTGAGTAGGGGATATAAAGTAATAAGATATGATAATATGAACGATTTGAGGTAAATCAGAAGTAGTAAGGACAACTTCTTTAACTTGCGAGACAGTTAAACAATTTAAGAGACACTTTTCTATAGTAGGGATTCCATTTAGAAGTAATAAAGCTTTTTTGGGTAAACGAGTTGATTTTAATCTACAAATTACTACTAGTACAATTAAGAAAATCGACTGAATTCCTATCAAAATTCCTATCAAATGGCGTACTAAGAGGAATCATTCCTAATTCTCTACATTTATCAAATATGGGCTGGTGCCATTCTCACGGAGTGTATGCCTCTTGATATAATTCGAAAAGAGATTTTCCTTTCCATAGGCTTTTTCCATTATCTATACGAAATTCATTTTTTTTAATATCTAGAGTCATCGTTTCTGGTGTGTATGTTTGTATTTTAAATCCATGAGCGCCTGCTTTAGCGGCAGCTTCTACTATAGACAGTGCTCTATCAAGTGATTTATTATGATTTCCCGACATTTCTACAGTGATAAAAGGAAGATGATTTAATCCAATTTCTCGTTTATTAACTCTTATGGTTTTCATGAGAATTCCCCATCTCTTTTTCAAGAAGGTTATATTCCATCATATCCCATCCGACTAAATTTAGGGGAAATTATAAATCCCCTTAAAAAGATGAGGGTGAGTGTAATGTTTTTTTATAAATTCATGCTGTATAAATCTTGGATTTTTGTGGAAATTAATACTAGATTTGTTGTTAATTGGTACTTCACCATATACTGTTTTTACCCCGAGGTCATAAAAAGCAAAATTTAATCTAGCATAACCAAGAACTTTACCAGGACCATTTGGATAATTAGATTCTCCAATATAAAATCCTCATGTACATTTACGTTTTTCTAGATTTATATTCTTATAAGAAATAACTCCATATCGCTTACCACTATATTCATAGAATCTGGGTTACTACCTAATTTTTCGAACCAATTTTTATGATCTCTCCAACTGATTTCATCGGAGTTATACATTCATTTTCTTACTTTTTTGAATTTCTCCACTTAAATAGTAAACCTAATCATTGTAATTAACATCGCGTAAAGTTATTTTTTTCACTCTCCCCCCTCTAATTAATCAAAAACTATTTGTTGATGTGATCTTAATCTTTTCTTAAAACTTTTAAAAAATAGGTTCATGTTATATCTTCCTTATATAACTTCCCTTTTTGCTGTTATATAAGGAAGAAAACTTTCACAAAAAAATTAGACTACTTATCCAAATGAATTCAAATATAAAGTTATTAAAGTAGAATCTGAACATAAACTATTTGAAATAGATTTATACTTCAGAAAATGATAATTGAATTAACCTCTTTGTTTCAAAATAATTATTTTCATAGTAAAATTTATTTGCCAGTAAATTAAGAAGTTTATCGAATTTTAAAAACTGGTGACAAAGGAGTACAACGAAGATATTTTTTGAGTTCTTTTTTATCAACAGCATCTTTTATTATAGGAAAAACTTCATCATAAACTGTGAACAGTTTTTGTAAATCGTTATCACTATGAGAGTAACTTATATTATGTGTACCGATTGTTAAAATACCCCGTTTAAAAACTTCTTGTAAAAACAATGTTTTTATTTCATATTGATTGTACTTGCCTACATCTTTAAATAGTAGAAATGACCATGAAGGATGACCTGTAATAGATAAAATATGATCCATTTCATATTTTTCAATTAATTTTTGTACACCTTCTAGTACCTTTTGTCCTTGAACTTTTATTGTTTCAAGGATAGGTTGCCTTTGTAATTTCTCCATAGTCGCTAAGGAAGCAGCCAATGACAATGCTTCTCCTCCAAAAGTAAAAGAGAAAAATATTTCCTCCATTAATGTCATAATATTTTCCCGACCAACCATAGCTGACAAAGGATAACCATTAGCCATTCCTTTACCAAATGTCGCTAAATCAGGAGTCACACCGAAATATTCCTGAGCACCGCCATTAGCATAACGAAAACCTGTTACTGTTTCATCAAAGATTAGAAGAGCTCCATTTTTATGAGCTAATTCTTTTACTTCCTCTAAAAATCCATTTTTTGGTTCGTTAATATTCATAGGTTCTAAAATCACTGCTGCTACTTGATTGGGCCACACCTGAAATATTTTCTTTAATGAATTTATATCATTATAAATAAAAGAACTCGTTAAATCTTGTATAGACTTTGGTACACCTTTATTACGTGATGTAGATCCAATATACCAATCCTGCCACCCATGATAACCACAGACAGCCACACGGTCACGTTTTGTATATGCTCTTGCAAGACGAATCGCTCCTGATGTGACATCTGAACCATTTTTTCCGAATCTAACCATTTCAGCGCACGGTACCATATTAACTATTTTTTCCGAAACATCGACTTCAATAGGATGTGGGAGAGAAAAAATAACTCCTTCATTTAATTGATCTCGTACGGCTTCCGTAACATCTGGGTCATTATATCCCAATGTAATGGCAGCTAGGCTATTTATAAAATCTATATATTCATTCCCATCTACATCCCAAACATGACTCCTTAAACCCTTTTGCAAAAAGTAGGGGGATACTCCAAACGGATATTGTGTTTTACTTTTACTAAATGTTTGGCTTCCAAGAGGAATCGTTTTAAGAGCTCTCTCTAACATTTTTTCTGAACATTGATAACGTTCTATCATTGTAATTCCCCCCTCTATATTTTTTAATAATTGTAATTTAAGATATATTTCTTATGCATATTTGGTTATGCATGGAATAGAATTACTATTCAATCTATTTTTCTTATATGAAGATAAATCAATGTTTTATGTTTATTTAAGATACACAACCTTTTTTAATTTTTAATTCACTATGTTAGCCAAGTTTGAATATTACTGAACTCCTTTGAAAGCGACCCAACAAAGAAATCGCAACTAAGAAAACACCTGAAAATTAAGATTTTACATTCTCTATAATATAAAATGTATAAACCTAATACGTTAGAAGCTTAATCAACAAGTCAGCAGAACTACAAATACATATTTTTTAGTCCATCTTCTACATATTTTTGGACTAAAGCCTTTAAGTATGGGTTTTTATCTAGATAAAGTATTATTTCATTTAACGGAATATTCGAAAATCTATCTTTGAAATGTGTATATATAGATCTGCATAAAATTAAATCTTCTGGGTAATCGACAGTCAGACGAAGGTCTGTTCGTTTCATCTTCTTAGAAACATCTATTTGATTAATATTAAATATTTCTCTATTTTCCCGTATATATAAAGAACAAAGCTCACTTCTATGACGTTCATCGCCGTTGTGATGAGAAAACTGCAATGCATTAAGTTTAAAAATTTCAAAACCACTTCCGTCTGGCACCTCATCAAGAAATGTAGCATCATAATCTCCGCTTATGTGCTCTATCCATGCATTTTCAACAGCCTCATAATACGTATAGGGAGACTCAGGTGTAATTCTAAAGATATCGGTAGCTTTACTCTCAACGCCACATTGAATTAATCTCATAAGAACATCGTTTTCGTCTCCTATAATATAGGGCAGGTTGTTCTTCTTTGCATAATCTATAAAAACAGCATTTTCTTCCCCTCTTGATATTCCAAGCACAATCTCTTCAATACATGCTTCTTCTTTTAAACAGCTAAGAATGTAATCTAATATTGTTCTTTGTTTATCAATATCTAAGTTTTGCAATGGTTTAGCGTATAAACGTGAGCTTTTTACTCTACAAGCTAGTGCTGCAACAAGCTTCCGATTTGATAACAACATGTCTTTTGTTATTTCAGCATTCATTTCTAAAGGTAGATTTATAGTTTTCCCTAGAACATGAGACAATCTTGTAATTTGTTTTTCACTATTTCCATTCCTAACTCGTTTTAACTCAACATCCTGTTCTTGAATGATATCTCCAGGGCTTAGATTTCGTTTAGCTACTACAACTTTCCCCGCTTTATTCTGATATTCTTTTTCTTTTTCAGTTAAAATTAGCTCTGGATTTCCTAAAGCTTTTTGCATTTTCCTTATAGTACATACAAATTTCTTAAATTTTTGCGGTTCTAATGCCGAGATATGATCTTCAATTTTTAATAAAGGATCGAGAGTAATATGTTTTTCTATGTATGTGATTCCCATATTTAAAACCATAATTGGTAAGTAAAAAGATTCTTCTAAATAACCTATAGAATGATCCATAAAACCGAAATATATGTGTTGATAACGATCCTTAAGCCTTGCCAACCTTAATAAATGGTTATCTTCAACATTTGTCGGTTCAGCTTGAAAACCATACATTAATATAAAGTTATCGTATAGAGCAATTTTTCTTACAAGATTGTCAATTTCCTCTATAGGGATTCCACCTATTGATATAAATACTGTTTCAAAGGCATTAAGGGCTTTCTTGATAAGGTCTTCATTGTAAAAATCTGTGGTCGATATCTTTACTCCTGAAGCACCTAATTTTTTTGCTAATTGATAACTTTTATCTCCGTATATATCAAAAAAAAGCTTTTTTTGATGTTTTTTAATAAGAGAAGCAATGCTTTCCCATGCATGATCATCCATCTCTAGTGACTTAAAAAAATTATAATATTGATAATCAGGTGTAGCCAGCTCATCAGCATAAACAAGCTGATATTTTATAGCATCTGCTCCTGCTCTTATAGCTCCTAATGCTAATAATTCAGCTTGCCTAAGATTCCCTTCAAAACCTTGGGCCACCTCTGCAATAATATTCATGTATAACCTCCAATTTTCTAGAATAATAAATTAACAATGTTAAGTATTGAGTTATTATTACTCGTTATATAACGAGTAATTTCTTCAAAACTTATAAAAATAATCTATAACATATTTTTTAACTTTTTTATGAGATTATATGATTAACTAACATTTATTAGAATGATTCTAGTGGGAAAATAATTTAATTAAAAATATAATATGAATTCTCCTCTTATTTATGAATCATTCTAATCCCTATTTAGTTTATCTAGATAGGGATGGACATTGACGATTTTATGGTGTTAACGATATCTATTTTTTGTTTTAATAATTTCCCTTTGTTCTAAGAAGTTCTTTAACTACATATTATACGGTACGTTGGGTTACATAAATAAAATTGTTTATTTGGGGAGGGTGAGTATAATATTAATTTCTACCACGAAAAATGGATTAATTAGTTTATGTGCTAAACAATTAAATAATTTGCTAACATTTGATGAAACTCATGAACTTAATATACTGCAAAAAAGTATAGATATTGCTTTGGAGCGTACAGAATATAATTTCAAATTTAATAAAAACAAATATTATTCAAAAAATAATCAGGTTTATTTTAATCCCTTTCACTCTGGTCAATATTCAGTGTTCTTATATTATTTATCACATACTATCTGGAAAGAGTTTAAATACAATGACCTAGCAGATAGAGTTTATTATCTAAATAAAATATTTAACTCTATAGATTTATACTTTGAGGTCGAACTTCCAGATATTTTTTCTTTAGAGCATCCAATTGGAACTGTAATGGGTAGAGCAAGTTATTCAGACTTTTTTAGCTTTTCTCAGAATTGTACGGTAGGTAATAACAAAGGTATATATCCTACCTTTGAGAAAAATGTAGTTTTGTTTTCAGGAGTTACCGTTATTGGAAATTGCAAAATAGGAGAAAATTGCTTAATATCAGCAAATACTTATATTAAGGATACAGATATACCTAACAATAGCATTGTTTTTGGAAGCTCGCCCAATTTGATCATCAAAAAAAAAAACAAGGCATATATGGAGAGATACTTTAAGTCAAGGTGGATTAATAGCTAGTCCAATTATTTCATACTCCTTTAAAAATAATTAGAGCATGATCCCTCTACTAATTTACATATTCTTGCACGTCATCAAACAGTTAATCAATAAATTCATTTTGGGTGTGGGCAACCTTCACCCTTTAACAACTCTGTTTCTTATTAATCATACGCATTGCTTCTATATCAATTAGTATAATAAGTAGTTATATGAAAAAACTTCAATCCCCTCATAGAATGAAGACGTTACTTAAAAAATGATTGTTCTCTTTCAAGATATTATTGGGATACCTTTATTATAACAAAATAGAAAAATTCCAACTAGAAACACTCACAATCAAAAACAATTACAGTTTCCAGTGCATTATTTGTATTTTGAATTCTCGAGCATCAGCCTTGTCAGTAGTTTTTATAATAGTTAGTGCTCTATAAAATTATTTATTATGAAAATAATAAGTAGCGACTTTAATCTAAATTTATGTAGTATTCCAAAATCTTTTTTGTAACTCGATCCGTTCCACAACCATCCACAAATTCCAAAGCTTTATTAGAGCGGTCCTTTAAATCAAAACCTTCTTTTTTAATATTTTCAATTGCATCTCTAATATCCTTTTCATAAATATCTTCTGATTTCCCAATATACCAATTAATACCTAAACCATTTACTATTTCACTTATTTCAACTTGATTATATGCTACTGAAATCAATATTGCTGGTAATCCTAAACAATACCTTTCCCATGTTGTTGTCCCCCCAGCACATATCGCTAGGTCCGTCTCACACATTAATCTGGAAATATAATTAACTTGATAATGAAAGTTCATATTCGAATGCTTTTTATATAAATCCTGTATGTTTTCCTATTGAGGATTTGATTGACCAACAACTACATCAATACGAAATTGTCTGCAATCAATTTTTTCTAGGGCCTTGATTACTTTGTATGTCTCATTAGTAGGGTCGCTCCCACAAAAAAACACGAGTATTGTTTTAAAAATATTAACCCTGTTCCTTAACGTTTTTCGTGCCCTTAAGACTTCTGGTCTTAGTAATCCATATCGCGGACCTAAAAGCCTTGTACAATTTTTAGGAACTAACTGTTTATATACCTTTGATCAAAATTTTTATGAAAATTTTGATCAAGCAGTATATCACAGAAGTGTAACCCGTCAGCTAAATCATCTATAACTATTATATATTGAGTGAATTCCTTCAATTCTGCTTCCTAATTTTTATCTAAAGCGTAATGGTCTACAATTATCCAATTTACAAACTGAAGATTCTCTTTTATAATATCTATTGTTTGTTGCGCATCTATTTTCCAACTTGTTTGAGGCCACTGTGCATGCTTAATATTGCAACCATTTCTTACAAATCCCATATTCGGTAATACATATACTGTATATCCTTTCTACTTTATAAAATTACACATATGACCATCTAATTCTCTTGATACAAAAACTACCTTATGACCCTTATTTTTAAATTTATTCGCTAGGGTTAAACACCGCATTACATGGCCCGTACCTGTTTGTGTTGAGGCATCTACTCGAAATACTATTTTCATAATATCCATTCCTAATATTATTTACTAATACTTAACCATTCAATTGATACAAAAGATAAATTATATATACCCAATTGTCATTTCAGACATAAACATCCGGAGTAAAATTCACTATACACCGTATACGTGCTATATTTTGCATATGGTGTAAAGGAACTTTCATGTAATTTGATTATCTTTAGTTCACTATATTCGTTTTCAAAAGTGTAACTTAATTTCTATGGTTAGAAAAATCCTTGGTTCTTCAGAAAATTTATATAATCAGACTAATCCTACCACTAAAACTTTATTTAAAGTTTCAACTTGTATCTGTGGAAATCTATGCTTAATTATTTTTGTAAAATCTCCAAATCTAATTTATACATTATTCCTAATTACAATCTTTTTATTTATTATTGATAATATATGATAACAAATGGGTATCTGGATCATTTATCGATCCTTAGTTTCATATATGCATCATTGAATAAATCCAATGAATTCGTTAGATTTTTCCCCACGTTAACTCACGATACAAAAAATGATACCGTTATCTCCTATCCTTTTCCATATAGACTGCTTTATCTATTACACCAGCCACTTTTTCTGTTAAATTAAGAGGTTGATTTGCATTTATAAATGATCTAAATCCACTTTCTTGGATCAATTATTTTATCGGGTAAATCTTGAAAACTATCGTGTATTTCATTCACAATACTTTTTGTTAGTGGAGGTAAATTTATAATTCGAAGATTATAAATTAATTGCTCCATTGTTTCACAGCCAATAATTATTTTCACTATCTCCGGAAGATCTCTAATATATAACAGTGCTATTTCCATTATACTTAATCCTTCCTTCTTAGCTATTACTTCTAGATGCTCTAAATACATTTTTGCATCCTTCAAATTGTCTGGCAATTCACATGGGGGCATAAGTAATAACCCTTGAAGATAGATACTACGCGCGTATATCTCGATATTAGATTTGTATAATTTATTTAATAAATTTGTTCTTATTAAACGTTGATCAAATATATTTATAGGAATTTGAATA
>NZ_JBKIKC010000012.1:0-133402 GCF_046599315.1 Priestia megaterium
TTTAAAGGAGCACAAAAATTACATGAATTAGGGTTACATGTCATTGGTATACCCGCAACGATTGATAATGATTTATCTTATACGGACTATTCAATTGGATTTGATACTACATTAAATACGATATTAGAATGCCTCGGTAAAATTAAGGACACCGATTTATCCCATGACAAGACTACGATTGTGGAAGTGATGGGGAGATATTGCGGTGATTTGGCCTTGTACTCTGCCCTAGCAGGTGCAGGAGAAATTATCTCAACACCAGAAAGAAAATTGAATTTTGAAGAGATATGTTCCAAACTGAACGGGAAAATTAAAGGTGGTAAAAAAGATAACCTTATTCTTATTACGGAAAACATGTACGACATTCAAGAACTACAAAAATATGTTGAGGATAGATTGGATATTAGTATAAGGACAAGTATATTAGGTTTCATTCAAAGGGGGGGGCACCCATCCGCGTTTGATCGTATATTAGCAAGCAAAATGGGAATGAAAGCAGTGGAATTATTACTAAAAGGATATTCAGGTAGGGCTGTCGGAATCAAGGAAAATGACTTAATTAATGTAGATATTGAAAAAGTTCATTCAAAAGTATCTAGTAATAATGATAAATACAGTCTACTCGATACGATTTTAGCTTAAACATGTCTTTTCTATAATCTAATGATTTCTTGCAATAGGAATAAAGATAAAACTAATGCATCTCAAATAAAAAGGAGGAGTAGGTCATGGCTAAGCAGACTAACGTAAAACAAGGAACTATCGTTTGTCAGGTATGTGGGAAGGTTATTGAGAATGTAGAAAACTCTGAAGGCGTTAAAACATGGTATGGAAAGTGTGCTGAGGATTGTTCCAGGAAATAATGTATCAAAAAAGATAGGTAAAGCTTTAATTATGAATATAGTTAAATAAGGAGGTTAACATTATGAAAGTATTAATTGCTTCAGATCATGGTGGATTAAATATTCGTAAAGAGATTATAACTCTATTGGATGAAATGTCTATAGTATATGAAGACCTAGGCTGTGAATGCAATAGTTCGGTTGATTATCCGGATTATGCAATTCCAGTCGCAAAAAGAGTTGCAAATAGAGAAGCTGATTTTGGAATTTTAATCTGTGGTACAGGAATTGGAATGAGTATTGCAGCTAATAAGGTAAAAGGAATTCGTTGCGCACTCGTTCATGACGTTTTTTCAGCTAAAATGACCCGTGAACATAACGATACTAACATTTTAGCGATGGGGGAACGAGTAATTGGACCAGGTTTAGCTCGTGAAATTACGAAGACTTGGTTAACAACCCAATTTGTTGGGGGCCGCCATGAAAATCGAATTGGTAAAATTGCCGAATACGAGGGCGTATTAGAAAACTCTCTCGAAAGAAAGTAAAGGAAAGAATCAATCTGATTCTTTCCTTCATTCGTTGATGGCGTACCTGTGTTTGATGGGATAGTATTATATTGGTACAACTACAGTGTGCACTATTTCTGAGGCTCTTCAGTAAAACAATAAGTAAAGATCATACAGCGCTAGAGCAACTAATGTAGATTTTCATGATTAACTAATTAAAAATAAAGGGGAATTTACAATGAAAACGGGATTTCTAGAAAGACAGGGCTTTGTTCGAATTAAAGAATTTGAAACACCCTCAATTGGTAGAGAAGAAGTTCTCATAAAGGTAGTTGTCGCCGGAATATGCGGATCGGATGTTCATGCTTATCATGGTACGCACCCTTTTCGGAGAGCTCCTATGATCTTAGGGCATGAAGTTGCTGGAGAAGTAGTAAGCATTGGATCACAGGTAAAAAAGATTAAAGTAGGGGATCGTGTAACCGTTGAACCCCAAAAAAATTGTGGCACGTGCAGTTACTGTCGAAATGGAGAGTACAACCTATGTAAGACGAAGATTATGGCCGGAGTAGGAGGATGGTTAGGAACCTTCGCGGAATATTTTGTTGCTCCAGAACAGCGAGTATATACTTTACCATCATCTATATCCTATGATATTGGGGTCCTCGCAGAACCACTAGCCGTCGGTGTTCATGCGGCAAGGATAGGAAATGTACAAGAGCATGAGAAGGCTATTGTACTAGGAACCGGCCCTATTGGCATCCTTAGTGCAGTGGCTATGCAATCAATGGGCGTGGAGAATGTTTTTTGTACTGATATTAATGATTTTCGCTTAAAGACAGCGAATAGCTTAGGTATAAAAACAATTAATGTTGAAAAAGAAAGTATAGAGACAAAGACATACCCTTATGCACCTGATGGATTTGATATAGCTATAGTCAGCGTAACCTCACCAGCTGTGATTAACCAAGCATTACAGCTGGTACGACGTGGTGGAAGAGTAATTATCGTTAGCGTATTTACTTCTGATATACCACTCAATATAGGAACTATACAAGCAAATGAAATCGAAATAAAGGGTTCTAACGTCTATACATCTGAGGATTTTAACCAATCCTTAAGAATCTTATCGGAAAGAGCTCAGGATTTAGAACATATAGTAACTCATCATATGAAATTGAGTGAGATTAATGAAGCCATGCAAGAACTTAATAACTCTAAAAACCAAGCGTTAAAAATAATTATTGATTTATAATTTTGTTCAACAATGTTAGGTGGAGGAACTTCAATGAGAATCAAGAAATTACTAGATTTATCACAAACTTTTTATCACAATAATCCGGGCTACCTTCATTATGGTCTCACGGAGATAAATTATGAAACGTTAAAAGCTAAAGATGGTTACACGTCAGAAAGAATTAATTTAAATACTCATACATCAACCCATGTAGATGCCCCATATCATCATTTTCCAAATGGAAAAACAATTGCCCAAACACCTATAGAAAGCTACATAGGTTCTGCTGTTGTAATTGATCTTTTCGATATTGAAGCACATACTGCAATTGGAGTAGAACATCTTGAACCATATGCAGATAAGATTAAAGAAGGAGACATTATCCTTCTTTGTACAGGCTGGGGATATAAAAGAAACTGGACTACAGAATATGTTGATAATTGGCCTTATCTTGGAGTAGACGGAGCTCAATGGCTTCATGACAGAAAAGTAAAAGGAATTGCTATTGATTCTTTAAGTATAGGTGGACCAAGGGACGGGGAAGGATTAGAACAGCATGAACTTCTTTTGGGAGCTGAGATTTGGTTGGCTGAAGAACTTTTCCTTCCTAAAGAATTGCTTGAATATGATAGATGGGATTTTATTTTCTTACCACTTAAGCTTGAGGGCTGCGGTGGAGCACCTGGACGAGCTATAGCATTTATTAGTGAAGATTAATATACATAACTTAGTGATTGAGGAAGGGTTAAGACATAAATAATGACTTATGATTATAAGCAGCATGAAATGTATGGATACTTTAAAATTGGTTTAAACTTATAAAATATTCTCCAATCCCTAAGTTTTTAGAAAGCCTTTCCTCTTGTTGAGTAAAGGCTTCTTTTTAATGAGTTTCTTCTATATAGTACGTTATATGTTTGGACTGGATTAAGAAGTCATTTTGAAAATCGATGATAGCAAGAAAACAACATTTTCTAGAACGCTGAAATTTGTATCAAATGATCAAGTATAGATAAAACAAAAGATAATTTCCTCAGAGAGCGTTTCTCTGCATATTGGATATATATATTTGATGTTTCTCTACATAAAAATAGTGGTTTTTTTATTTGTTAAACAAGTGGTGCCTCTGGGAGAGTTATTTAATCAGGCTTTTTCTTATTTTAATCCATTCGTTCAATATTCTGTAGAGATTAGTTTGAATACTGATAAAATACAAAGATATGGGATCGTATCTACTGCATGTTTTTCTTAAAGTTCAGAGAATGAACATAAAAAGACTTGCTTTAGGTAGAAGCAAGCTAAAAGGTAAACTATCTTAAATGTTTAGAAAATTAAATTGTAACGGAATTATTAAGTAAAAGGGTTAAAGGTAATTTCCATTTGTATATCTCAATATATAACTTTATCTAAACGAATATTGAAATAAAAATAATAAACATTAGATAATTTAAAAACAACTTCTTAAGTAAATTCTTAGTAACTTTTAATTTTAAAATATAGATAATTTTTATTGTTATATATTTATATAAGTAAATAATAAAACACCTTAATTGAAAATATTTTAATCATTACCTATACTATAGAAAAACTGCGTATTTGTCGTCAATTGGAGTAAATATTAAAACTATATTTTCCATAAGTTAGTTTATACATTTACTCTTTTATATAAAATACGTTACTTTTGTTTTTTTACCTAATTTAATTTATTAAAAACATATTAATATTAAATACTTGTTATATCTATACTAAAACATCATTAATGTAAAAATTTCTCAAAATGTAAGTAGAAAATATACTGCTGCATAATAAATAAGTAAGATGTATCATTTATCACCATTAAGAATAATTACGAAAACCTACATTACTAAAAGTTAATTCTTAGATTTACTTTAACAAATAGCGAAAGGAGTATGGAAAGCTCAAAAAGAGTGAACTTTCCATGCTCCTTTTCTCTATTGTTTATTGCTACAATCTTTTTTAGAAAAAGGAATTACACCTATTTTAAAAGAAAGAGCTAATTTCCAGTATACGGAGTTATAGGTCATTGTTAAACATTAGAAAAATTCATTTATAAAAGAGAATTTTTTCGGAATTCTGTAGGACTTAAACCAGTCCACCTTTTAAATTGTCTGCTAAAATGTGAAAGGTTTTTATAACCAAGGCGACTCGCAATTTGATTTATAGAAATGTCTGGTTGTTGAATTAAAATTTTAGCTTCCTGTAATTTTAGGTCGGAAAGATATTTCCTTGGAGACATATGGTATACCTTTTGAAAGATTTCTAACCCATAATTTGGACTTATGCCTAGTGAAGCAATAATCTGTTGTATATGAACTTTGTTATCAGTTTCCTCCTTATCTAAACCCAAATCTAAATATAAATAACTTTTTTTAAAGTTAGATCTTATAGCATCTGCAATTGCTTTTGCATATTTTGTAGTGGTTATAGATTGTTGCAATTGTTCTCTCTGGTTTTGTGATATGATGTCAGAAAAAATTTCCAACAATTCAAATAATACAATTTGCACTCTGAGTTTATACTTTATGGAATTACATTCTATGAGATCTAACATGTTAATCCATTTATCAATTGTGTCTCTTAATCTTTGATAAAAAGGAGAAGACGTTGTATAAATTAAATCGCAGTTTTTCAACATTTCCATACGTAAAGAAGGCTCGTCTATATCGAAATGAGCACAAAAATAAGTCATCCCATCATTAGCTATACATCGATTGGTATGATAAAAACCTGGAGGTATAAGGATAAGGTCACCTTTATTCAGAAAATAAGTTTCCTTTTCAAGGATAGTTTCCTGGCTACCTTCTAAGATAAATAATATCTCAAAAGCATGATGAAATTCTGTTGATGCAGACCAATCCTTAGAAACCGTCTGCATATGTGCACCAAAAAATCGTATATTCCAATCAATAAATGGAAGTAGTTGGGCATTGTTAAACTCGATAGTGTTTTCCATTTTTCATCTCCTTTGATTTGGGTAAATTTAACCTTGATAATACAATCGCTTTTTAAACCAGATTAATCTTATAATAGAGACAGATTAAAGAAAACGCTTACGTTTTTAGCTGGAATGTTGAAATATCAGTATTAGTTGGGATAGTAAACTTATTATAATAAATTAAGAAAGCGTTATCAAATACTATTTCATTATGGCTTTCTTATCTACTTAAAATTATAAAAGGGTAAATGTAGAAAAAAGATATTGGAAGTATTCTAAAGGGGATTTCGGGTCAGCTAAAACAGCACACCTTACTCATATAAGGAATTAAGTTTAATGAAACGTTAGCAAAGAAGGGAATTAGAGAAATGACAATAATTAAAAACCCTATTATTCCGGGAATGGCGCCAGATCCATCAATTATTCGAGTCAATGAGATATATTATATTGCAACATCCACTTTTCATTGGAACCCCGGTATACAAATTTTTAAATCTACGGATTTAGCAAATTGGGAGCTAATTAGTTACGGATTAAAAGACGGTGAAGTTAATTTACGTGGTACAAATACACCAGCTGGTATCTGGGCGCCACACTTATCCTATGATTCTATCACGCATAGATACTGGTTAGCATTTTCTAACATGGTAAATATGGCAGGTCGTGAATTTAACGCAGACTCATATGTAATGTGGGCAGAAGAAATAAATGGACCTTGGTCAGATCCAATATATATAACATCAATAGGTTTCGACCCAGCTACTTTTCATGATGACGATGGAAAACATTACATCTCCATACTTGAATGGGAAACACGTCAAGGGTATCAAGCACCTGGCCATATTGTAATTGCCGAGGTTGACTTAGATAATGGAGGGATTATCGGAAAATGGCACCGAGTAACCCAAGGGTTTACTAGTCGTGGGTGTGCTGAAGCACCACAAATATATAAATACCACGGGTATTACTACCTTATTATAGCTGCTGGTGGAACAGGATATGCACATGGTGTAGAGATTGGACGTTCGGAAAGTATTTTTGGGCCATATGAACCGCACCCATCAGGAGAACCGATTATTACATCTTCACCACGACATCTATTTTCACTTGGTGATCCAGATGCGGGACATTTTGAAATGTATAATCCAAACTCACCTATGCAAAAAGCAGGACATGGTTCATTAGTTCAAACACAAACGGGCGAATGGTATATTGCTCATCTAATGTCACGTCCAATTGAAGAAACTCTCTTAAATCCATTAGGGCGTGAAACGTCTATTCAAAAAATGAAGTGGACGGAGGACGATTGGCTGGAAATGAAAGATGGATCAAATCTAGCAAAGATGGAAGTTGAGGGTATGGATGGAGTTAACTTATCCACTAAATTATCTCATGATGTATTTGATGATTTTAATAACGAAAAATATAGCATACATTTTATGACTCCTTATCGAAATCAAGATATTGATTGGGTGAATGCGATTGAGCGTTCAGGATATTTACGTATTCACGGCGAGAACTCTTTCTTTTCGCAAATCAATCCGTCTATTATGGCAACAAGTGCGACATCATTCAATTATGAACTTCAAACTAAAGTCGAATTTTATCCAGATCATTACTCAGAAACTGCAGGTATGGGACTTTACTATGATTCAAATAATTGGATTTATGCCCACTTAACTCATTCAGAATCATTTGGTGGCACAGTTTTAAGTTTACTACAGGCTAAATTAGGGGAACGCATTGAAGTTGTTCATAATAATATTGCAATACCTGAAGGTGTAGTTGAGTTGAAGCTTGTCTACAATTCAGGTATTGCAGATATCTTCTATCGTTTGAGCGATAATATGGATTGGAAATTATTTAAAAATAACATCAATGTGCTTTATTTGTCTGATGAAGGCGTTAATGGGGAACCAGGTGAAATTGGTGGATTTACAGGATTGTTTAATTTTATAGGTTCAGTTGATTCTCATCAGCATGACTCATTTGCAGATTTTGATTACTATTCAGTAAAAAATTATTAGTTTCCAGAGAGGAAGTTTTACATGAGTACTATGCCACTAAAAAATGCAACCGAAACAACTGAAACAACTAATTTCCACAAGAATACTATATCATTAAAACGTTTAGTGCCAGGATTAATTATCGGGCCAGCCTCCTGGCTTGGACCCTATATTGCAACTTCAAGTTTATTTTTACCGGCTTTAATTCAGCATTTGGATGCTGATAATAAAATTACATTAGTGGCGTTATTTTCCTCAGTAGGGATGGTTACCGCGGCCATTTCTAATATGATAGCTGGCTATCTTTCTGACCGTACAAAGTCACGTTTTGGAAAACGAACGCCTTGGCTAGTTTCCGGAGCATTTGTATTTATGTTAGCAATGATTTTTGCCTCAATGAGTACTACTATTCCTTTATTGTTAACAAGTTGGGCGCTAGGACAAGTTGCTTTAAACTTCATTGTAGCACCAATGGTTGCCTGGTTAGATTTAGCACCTGAAAATGGTAAAGGAACAGCTTCATCTGCTTATGGTGGTTTAGGCATGGCGCTCGGTAACAATGCTTTTACAATTTTAGCAGCCATTTTTTTAGGGCAATACCGTTTGGGTTTTATCATTTTTGGCATTATAACATTCGTAGGAACACTGATTGCAGCATTTATTGTCCGGGAACCATCAAATTTAGACGAGAATATATTAATATCAACAAAAAAGAGGGAATTTTCTGTAAAAGAGGTATTGAAAGTTTTTCCAAAGTTTTCTATTGGTCGGGATTATTATTTGGCTTTGATCGGAAAGATTTTTCAAGGGGTTGGAAACTTCGCTGTTACAGGTTATTTATTATATATAATGACAGATTTTCTACACAAAGATACATCTGCTACACAACAGTCTATACAATTGATTAATATAATTATGTTAATATTTGGTGTTATCATGGGGGTTATTGCTGGGCCAATTTCAGATAAGTTCAAAATATTAAAATTACCAGTAGGTTTATCTACTATTTTAGTAGGAATTGGCGCACTAAGCATTTTCTTTTTACAAAATAATATGGGTATGATTATTTATGCTTTTATGGCTGGTTTTGGAATGGGTATATGGAATTCTTTAGATAACCTTTTGAATTTAAAAGTTATTCCTGATAAGGAACGCGTTGGTTTTTTCTTAGGAATTTACAATTTAGGGAATACTGCAACTCAAGCTATTGCCCCGATTATCGCAGCATTTATGATTTCAGCATTAGGGTTTTCATCCATTTTTATAATGTCATTTGTTTTTTCCATAATCGGAGGGATATTGATTCTTTCAATTAAATCCGTATCTAGGTAATTTCTATATACTGCTTTTTAAAGAAAGTACATTTCTTTTGAAAGATGGATGCATAGTAGCAAAATAAAGACACTTAAAATTTTAACAAACATATCATTTCTGAAGAATAGACGACCTTTTGGTCGTCTATTCTTTAAAGTTGTTCTTAATAATAACAAAAAGATCCTTTTTTTGTAGAAAAAATGGTCATTTGTCGTCACTAAGAGTAAATAGTTAAACTAATTTTTTTATGACATACTTTATGATTTACTTAACATAATCATCGTACTAGGCAGAAATGATGATAACAGTTTTAACATAAAAGTATTTTTCTCCCAATTAATATGTTAGTCTTAAGGAAGAAACAAATAAAATAAATTATTTGGTCTCTTTGTACCTGAAGTTTCCTCATAATGGGAAGGGGTACATTTATTTATGAGCATAACCGATATAAAAAAATGCTTAGTACTCTAATTAAATATGAAGATAGCACGATTACCCATACCATACCTGGATTAGTTGAACTAGTTTATTCAAAAGCATCTCAGACCTTTCGAGTTACTACACTTGCTGATGGAAACGCTTCACCGTATTACGATGTAGATACTGCTTGTGACGCTTTATATATAATTTTAAATCCTACAATAGAAGAAGGCCTTTGATAGCGCCTTCTTTTTTGTAGAACATACATAAAGACAGATTTTTTATTCAAGAATTGGAGAGAGAATAATAAAAGACAAGTTGAGCAAACTACTCAAGACGCCGTGAGACTTCAGTCCTTTGGTTAAATAATGTAGCAGAAAAAACTACCCTATCACACACCAGGGTAGTTTTTTCTGTTTGTAGGCTGTATATGTTATACATCTTTAGTTAACATAATGAAAATTCTCGGTAGGTACCCTAATTAAGAAATTATTACATCATATATTTTCTATTACTCTAGCAACATGATAACTGTTAAGCTTTAGTGTTGTAGCCTCACAATTTTTAATTATTTCATCATTAGTAGTCTGGACCTCATTACGACCTGAGGCTTGAAACGAGTTAGACCAAGCTTCTCTCGATACCCACTGAGCATAGTTAATGACTCGTTTACCGTCTTCACTAGCATGGAAACTTGCTGAAATAAAACCATCGTAATCCTTAAAGTATGTTTCGATTTGATTTGAAAGACCATTAATTAATTCTTGTTGATATTTTGGATTAACTTCCCATTCAATAATCACTGTAAACAACTGATTTTCTTCAATTTTTGGCATGTGACCTCTCCTTTATTAATCCCTATATCTATAGTTTATTACAGTAAAGTTGTTCTAGCATACGTCAATAGTATGAATCCTCCTATAACTTTAACATGATTGGAAATGTATAATTTTTCATATCTTGAGCAAACTACTAAAGTCAACGTGATCTGTTCTTTATAAGAATAGATTATAAAAAGCCACTGACGTATCAGTGGCTTTTTTTCGTTTTAAGCTGTATATGATATAAATCTTTAGTTAACATAATACCAATTCTCGAAAGCTATGAAGGCAATAAAAGTAATGACCATCTTTTGAAATAAAGGGGTATATTATATAATAAACCTTTACTCAAAACATTCTGAAGGGAAATGTAATATGCTAATTTCTAAACCACGTAAAAAACATAAAGTGAAGCATCTGGAACCTGCAAGTATCTTGTTCTTAGGGTTTTTAGGATTAATATTGGTAGGAACCGGTTTATTAATGATCCCTGCTGCTACAAGTGATAGGCATCATTTAAGCTTTATTGATGCTCTCTTTGAAGCCACCTCTGCTGTATGTGTAACAGGACTAGCTGTGGTAGATACCGGTACTACATTCACTTTATTTGGACAGCTCATTCTGCTTGTGCTCATCCAAGTTGGTGGTTGGGGGTTCATGACTATTGGTATACTCATGTTTATTGTACTAGGTAAAAAAATCGGATTACAACAAAGGTTAATACTTAAGGAATCCCTAAATGCTTTTTCGCTACAAGGCGTTATTGCATTAGTCCGACGTGTTGTGCTAATTACATTGGCTGTGGAAGGTATTGGAGCCCTTATCCTAGCTATTCGTTGGTCTCAAGAAATGAGCTGGGGAAAGGCAATCTATTATGGGATATTCCATTCTATATCTGCTTTTAACAATGCAGGATTTGGTTTGGAACCAGATAATTTAAGTAAATGGGTAGGAGATGCAACCGTAAATATTATGATTACGTTACTTTTCATAATAGGAGGAACTGGATTTTTTGTCATTGCAGATATTTTTCAGAAGCGAAACATAAGGAAGTTTTCTCTTCACACTAAAATTGTATTAGTTTCAACGATTGCACTAAATGTCGTGAGCACACTCATTATTTTCGCCTTAGAATATCATAACCCTCATACTTTGGGTGAATTAAGCATGAGTGATAAATGGTGGGCAGCTTACTTTCAGGGTGTAGTTCCTCGTACGGCTGGTTTTAATACCTTGGATATCGGAGCGCTCACATTACCTTCAAAAGTGTATATGATGGGTCTTATGTTTATTGGAGCAGCCCCAGGTTCAACAGGCGGTGGAATTAAAATAACTACGTTTGTCTTAATATTGTTTGCATTATGGTCAGTATTGACAAACAAAGAAGAGATTAATGTTTTTCGACGCCGAATTCCTAAATCGCTTGTTTATAGAGCTTTTTCTATTGCTACTTCTGGGATTATTTTTGTTTCTATTATTTTCTTTCTACTCACAATCACAGAAAAAGGTGTAGATATGTCTACCCTTTTGTTTGAAACGTTCTCTGCTTCTGGAACGGTTGGATTAAGTGCTAACTTTACAGGCGACTTAAGTCCTGTCGGACGAATTCTCATTACAATTATGATGTTTATTGGCAGAGTGGGTCCTCTTACCATTGGTTTTGTGCTTGCGATTCGTTCAAATAAACAATCTAAAATTCGATATGCAGAAGAAAAGATTCTAATTGGTTAAAAAATCAACATATTCACCGTTATAGGTAGCAAATTGTAAAAAAACTTCATATCTCAATCTATAACTAAAGTTCCTCCCTAAAACCAAAAATTATGCATGGAGGATTCCCTTATCAACAAGCTTTACTAGGGGCAATCAGAGAGATACGAATGCTACAAAAAAGCACTTTAACAGACTGTTAAGTGCTTTTTGACTTTTTATTTGAAATTTTTGTAATGATGCTCATTAAAATCATAATTAATCCTATAATGCTAAACACAAACTCTAGGACATAAAACTTACGCCCCTGGGCATATCCTAAATAGAATTGACTACCAAATATAAAAAGTAAAACAGCTCCTAAATAGATGGCGGGATTTTTCATGAACCAACTGATTTTAGACTCCATCTAGTTTCCTCCTTGTAAGCTCACTGTTGTATGTCTGCATGCTTTAACTAGAAAGGTTATAGGGAATTATTTATTCATATTTCGTACAATTATACGACGCAGCCTTCTAAAAGGTTTCAAAAATAAAATTGCTTACTTTTTCATTTAATTACGTTTATATAATTATTAATTATTTTACTCCCAGAGCCGAAACTAGCTTCTTTAATGTCGTTCCTTGAATTAGCAAAGAGAATACGACGTTACTGAATGTCATGGCTAAAAGGAGATTTCTTCCTTCAAATTCAGGAGTAACTTCCAAAATAAGCGCGATAGAAAGAGATCCTTTTAATCCTCCCCAAGAAATAATAGGCTTCCATGAAGTGGGAATAGAATTATCAAAGGCTAAGCTTATATAGACAGCTAGAAAACGTGCCAAAAGGACAATGAGAATGCTACCGGCGATAAACCATCCTTTATCTAGAAAATCAATACGACTAACTTCTAATCCTACTAGTAAGAAAATAAGTGCATTGGAGAGAAAGGCAATCGTTTCCCAAAAGGAATTCACTTTTTCATGAGTGAGGTCTGACATACCCACGTTGCGGCCATAAGTTCCTAAGATTATGCCACCTACTACTACAGCTATTACCCCGGAAACGTCAAAGTGCTCAGCTAACTGAAACGTACCATAAAACAGAACCATGGATAAACCAGTCTCTACTAAATAATGGTCAATTTTAGATGTAACACGAGAAGCTAGAAAACCAAACACTCCACCAATCAATATTCCTCCACTTACAACTTTCAGAAATTCAAGCAGAGCATTTAACATGCCTGTTAAGCTTAGGGCAGTTGTTACCACAGCAATTTGAAAGAGTACAACAGCAACTCCATCATTAGCTAAACTTTCTCCTTCGACCACAATGGAGAGACGTTTGTTTAGTCCCATTGACTTGAAAATACTTAGAACGGATACAGGGTCCGTAGCTGCCATAAGTGCACCGAAAATTAAGGATTCTTGCAAAGAAAGATGTAAGAAAAAATAAGTTAAAGCAGTAACTATTAAGAAGGTAAGAAATGTACCTAAAAAAGCTAATAAGGAAATGGATTTCTTATTACGTTTTAGTTCATTAAAGGGCAGCTTAAGTGCTGCATCTCCTAACAAAGCTGATAAAAAGATAAAAATAACGATCGTTTGAAACACGGTATCATTTGCTGCATAACTTTTTATTTCTTCCAATCCAGGAATTGGCGTCAAACCAATGATTAAACCCATCACAACAAGGAAAGTAGGATAAGGTTGTTTCATTTTTTCTGCAATAAATATTATACCCACGGCAATAGCTGATAAAATAGTTCAGTATGTAACCATTTAATTCCTCCTATTACCTTTAATAGATGACATGTTTTGTCAAGGAAATATGTAGGTATTTATGGGATACCATCTAACCAGATAAGGTAGCAAATTTTATTTTTGTTGGAGAAAGTCAATTTAATCTTGAATTAACATTATATACATTTATTTCATATATTATAAAGGGTAGAGAATAAGCACATTGTAGAGTAACTTTCACACTATTACTCAATTACATAAAATAATTTTGATGAAAATCTTAAATCTTTATATTAAAGTGAAACCTTTTAGACAACTCATCCGTATAAATATATTGAGTAAAAAATAAACGTATATTTTATTAGCTAAACTAATCTTTGATTATTGGAGGAGCCTGTCACCAAGGGATAAGTATATCCTTTTGGTGGCAGGCTCTTTTTGTTGGTTTAGAAAGGTTTAGTTATGAGATAAAGAAAGGTGGTAATTAAATGTTAATTCTTCAATTGGCAATGATTTTAATTTTTTCTAAAATTGCAGGGGATATAAGTGTGAAATTAGGGCAACCCTCCGTCCTAGGTAAACTTATGGTTGGTATCCTGATAGGGCCGTCTGTACTGGGATTAGTAACAGAGACAGAAACGTTGAAGGAATTTAGTCAATTAGGTGTTATTTTGCTGATGTTTATAGCAGGATTAGAAACAGATCTTGATGAGTTTAAGCGAACTGGTAAAGCATCAACGCTGGTAGGTATAGGGGGGATTATTTTCCCGTTATTAGTAGGATGTTTAGCTGGAATACTGCTAGGTCTCACCATCATGCAGTCTTGGTTTTTAGGGCTTTTACTCTCAGCTACAAGTGTAAGTATATCCGTTCAAGCACTTAAAGAGATGAATCAATTAAAATCTCGTGAAGGTACGACAATCCTCGGAGCAGCCGTTATTGATGATGTAGTTGTGATTATTGCGTTAGCATTTTTAATGAGTTTTGCAGGTGGAGACATCAATTTAAGCATAGTTGTATTAAAGAAAGTATTATTTTTTGCAGGTGCTATCTTTGTGGGATGGAAACTAGTTCCTTGGTTTTTGAATAAATTTTCATCATTAAAAGTAACAGAGGCGGTCACTTCATCTGCGTTAATTATCTGTTTTGTTTATGCCTATCTTGCTGAGTACACAGGAGTAGCTGCAATAATTGGAGCCTATATAGCAGGTGTTGCAATTAGCGTAACCAACTTTAAGCATGAGGTATTTAAGAAGGTTGAAACCATTAGTTACTCAATCTTTGTTCCTGTATTCTTTACTTCTATTGGAGTTACTGCCCAGTTTTCTGGGATTATAGATAATTTAGGATTAATTGTCCTTCTGAGCATAATTGCTATCTTAACTAAACTCATAGGCGCATCGATTGGAGCAAAACTAGCTGGATTCAATTGGAACAGTTCCTTAGGAATTGGTTCAGCGATGATATCCCGCGGAGAAGTCGCTTTAATTATTGCAGCTATAGGACTTGAATCAAAGCTACTGACTCAAGATATATTTGCAGTGATTGTTGTAGTCATTTTAATTACAACTATTGTTACTCCTCCTATGATGAAGTGGTTCTTTAACACTGGTTCTGAAGTGAAAAACATGACTCATATAGGTTAAATAAAAAGGATCATCCTAATGGATGGTCTTTTTTATTGTAAAAATGAGGTGTTATCTATGATGGCAAAAAACCTTTTATTTAAAATAAGTTTGTTAAATATTCTGACAAAAGTAGTGTGATAGAAGGTGACATGCTACATAATGTAGAAATAAAACTACTTAGATAGGTAAAAGGGGGTATTTTATTGGAACAGATTGTTACAAGTATAAATAATGTATTATGGAGTCAGTGGGTGATTTATACCATATTAGGCATAGGTCTCATTTTTTCTATTTTAACTCGCTTTTTACAAGTAAGACTCATAAAGGATATGGTGAAACTTATGTTTCAGGGTAAAAGTTCAGAGGCAGGAGTATCTTCTTTCCAAGCTTTATCCATTGCTTTATCAGGTCGTGTAGGAACAGGGAATATTGCAGGTGTAGCAACTGCTATTGCCTTTGGTGGACCGGGGGCTATTTTTTGGATGTGGGCTATAGCATTTATAGGTGCATCAAGTGCATTTATTGAATCCACATTAGCGCAAATTTATAAAGTTAAACAAGATGGGCAATATCGTGGAGGCCCAGCTTATTATATTGAAAAAGGGACTGGGGTAAAGTGGTTTGCCGTTCTTTTTGCCATAGCAGCATTGATTGCAATGAGTATACTAATGCCTGGAGTTCAGTCGAACTCTATTGCTTTGGGAGTGAAAAATGCGTTTGGAATTAGTCCGATGTTTACAGGAATTGCAATTATTGTGTTATTAGGTTTTATTATTTTTGGAGGAGTAAAACGAATTGCCAATGTGGCTCAAGTTATCGTTCCTTTCATGGCTCTAGGTTATATTTTAGTATCTCTTGTAATTGTCTTAATGAATATCACACAATTACCTAGTGTCATTTCGCTTATTTTTAAGAGTGCCTTTGCCTTGGATTCAGCTTTCGGTGGACTAATCGGGATGGCTATTTCTTGGGGAGTGAAACGAGGTATTTATTCTAATGAAGCAGGTCAAGGGACGGGTGCTCATCCGGCAGCTGCTGCAGAAGTATCACATCCAGCAAAACAAGGGCTAGTTCAAGCATTTTCTGTATATATTGACACACTATTTGTATGTTCTGCAACTGCATTTATGATCTTATTCACTGGGATGTATAATACAACGAGACCAGATGGAACCTTTATCGTTCAAAATTTAAAAGGCATAGAAGCCGGGCCAGGATATACACAAGCTGCAATTGAGAGCATCTTCCCGGGATTTGGAGCAGGTTTTGTGGCAATAGCATTATTCTTCTTTGCTTTTACAACCATTATGGCTTATTACTATATTGCCGAGACAAATATTGCTTACCTGACTCGTGGTAATAATAGTAAATGGGCTATGTTTTTATTAAAGATAGTTTTACTTGGTGCAACATTCTATGGTGCTGTGAAAACAGCAGGACTAGCTTGGGCTTTAGGTGATACCGGGCTGGGAATCATGGTATGGTTAAACGTTATTGCAATTGTTCTTCTTGCAAAACCAGCCATCAAAACATTAAAAGATTATGAGAAGCAGAAAAAGCAAGGACTTGATCCTGTTTTTGATCCAACTTCTATTGGTATAAAAAATGCAGATTTTTGGGAGAAAGAATATAAAAAAGAGCAAGATCACGCTTCATAACTATCGATGTAATTTTCAGGAGCTTATTTGTCTACCTATGCTTATTTCATTAGAAAATTCTTTAAAACATGGTGGGAAGTTTAGATTTTTACTTATTTATAAAAGGTTATGTTTTTTTCATATTCTTTCAAGTTATAAAAGCACATTGATTAATCAATGTGCTTTTTCTTTAAGAATTTTTATTTTTGTTTTTTCAACTTTCCAATTCCGAATTCTTTCGCTTCTTTGTTAAGAGCTTTAATGAGACTAAACGTCATTAAGGCCATAACCACCGAAAAGGGAAGGGCTGCGATAATCATGGTGTTTTGCAGAGCCTGTAGTCCTCCTGAATAGAGAAGAATAAGAGCTATAATTGTAAGTAAAACACCCCAGATGACCTTTACACTATTACTGGGATTTTGAGAACCATTGGTCGTCATCATTCCTAAAACATAGGTTCCTGAGTCAGCTGAAGTGATGAAGAAAGTTCCAACAAGGATAATAGCTAGGATTGATAAGGCTGTTCCCATTGGATAGTTTGCAAATACACCAAAGAGTGATTCTTCTGTAGCTAATTTTGAAATAGAAGCAATTCCGTCATGTTCAAGTAACATGCCTGCACTACCGAATGTAGCGAACCAAATAAAGCCGATAAGAGAAGGAATTAGTAAAACACATACGACGAATTCGCGGATAGTTCTTCCTCTGGATACTCGAGCGATAAAGATCCCTACGAATGGAGACCATGCAATCCACCATGCCCAATAAAAGATGGTCCAACCATTGATCCAGTTACGATGTTCTTCATTAAGTGGAGCTATACGAAAGCTCATATTAATTAAGTTCTGCAGATAAGTGCCAATTGTATCTGTAAATAAATTTAACGTAAATAGAGTCGGACCTAATATAAACGTTAATAGAAAGAGTACAAATGCAAGAATCATGTTAGCATTACTAAGAATTTTAATTCCCTTACCTAAGCCTGTTAATGCTGAAACTATAAATAAGATAGTAACAACTAAAATAATAAGGAATTGACTCATAAGGTTGGAAGGGACGTTAAATAAATAAGATAAACCCCCGTTAATCTGGACAGCACCAAACCCAAGGGTCGTAGCCACACCAATAACAGTCGCAATAACGGCAATAATATCGATTATTTTTCCTGCGAATCCATCTGCATGTTTTCCGATAATCGGTTTTAATGTAGCGCTAATCAAGCTACGTTCTCCTTTTCTAAAGGTAAAGTAAGCTAATGAGAGGGCAATAATTCCATATATCGCCCATGCATGGATGCCCCAATGAAAGAAAGTAAACCTCATCGCATCTTTCATTGCTTGATCTGTCCCTGTTTCCCCCGTTGGAGAGCTAATCGCATAGTGACTAATTGGTTCAGCTGTACCATAAAACACTAAGCCAATCCCCATTCCTGCACTAAAGAGCATGGCAAGCCAGGTTGGGCGTGAAAACTCAGGCTTGTCCTCCTGTTTCCCAAGCTTAATTCGACCAATCGGACTTACTAATAAATACAAACAAACGATAACAAACAACGTTACTACAATTAAATAGTACCAGCCAAATGTATTTGTAATAGAATCTTGCAAACTACTTGTTACATTTTCAAGTTTTGCAGGCATTGTAACCCCCACAAGAACAAGAAGAGCCAGTATGGCTACTGAAATATAAAAAACTATTGAAACATTTTTCATGTTAAATTAAAAACTCCCATCTTTGATTAATTCGCAGAGGGTATTACTTCGATTGGAGAACATTAAAATATGCAAAACCAATTTAGACATTGTACTTTTTTATGAAGCAATAGTAACTAACCCTTAAAGATTGCGTTAATAAAATATCTTAATTAAATTATTTACACTTTACCTAATTTATAATCCGCGCTTGAGAAAACTCAGTAATTAATAACTCTCGATTTGCTAATAAACTCACGAGCGTTTCCATAGCTTTCTTTTCCTTATAATTTAATTAATACTCTTCATCTTTTTTGAAATGTCGTTTATTTGTCCGTTTTTTGTCTCGTGGACATGTTGCTCTGATGTACTTATTTTAGGGGTTTATTAGTGGGCATTTTAATAGTATAACACTAACCACACACAAATGTCTTGTCACCTAGTATTTTTACCTTAGTAATGATCCGTTGAATAAATATTAATACTGCTTATAGGCACCACTTATTATCAAACTAAAAAGGTTATCAGTATTTTAAAATGAATACATAAGGTAGCTATAAAAAATAATAGATGAGGTGAATATATGGCTATCTTCGTCCTTTGTGATGGAGCTTTTGGTGGAGCCTGGGCATGGAGAGAAGTTGAAAAAGAACTAATAAAACAAGGACATGCAGTTTTTTCCTTGACCTTAACTGGATTAGGCGATCGAAATCATCTTTTAACACCGGATATTAACTTAGAAACCCATATTACTGACGTAGTAAACACCATACTCTTTGAGAATTTAAACAACATCTACTTAGTAGGGCACAGCTACGGTGGTGGGGTTATTATTGGCGCCGCAGATCAACTACCGAATCGGATTTCCAAACTAATCTTTTTTGACGCTCTAATACTTGAAGATAATCAATCAATTAATGATCTATATTCAGAATCATTCGTAAAACAAACGAAAGAGATTGTTCAATCAAAAGGAGAAGGATTCAGACTTCCAAAACCTGATAGTGGACCTATCTATAACACAGATCATCCTTTTAAAACATTTGAACAAAAGATTAAATTAATGAATAAAGCAGAAGTGAGACAAATTCCGCGTGCATTTATTAATTGCACCCAAAAAAGTAGTCATCCTGTTCTGGAGCCCATCAATCAATTTGCTGATAGAGCTAAACAAGAAAAATGGGAATACATTGAAATTTCGGCCGGACATAATGCACATTGGGAAAAACCGGGGGAATTAGCTAAAATATTTATAAATTTGGCTGGTAAGAACGATGTATATGATATGCAAAACCAGTCGACATAATGGATTTTCTAGGAAGTAAACATAAAGAATAATAAAAGTTTTATATGGAATCAGCACTTGTCCAAACCCTTTTCATTACTTTGCATACTATAATATTGAGCAACTCCTTGCTCTTTCAATAGATTTCGGCTCGTACATTACTATTAGGTTAAAGAAAAAAATACTATGGGGGCAAATAGTATTTTTTTCTTTTTTTTAACTGTATACCATAGACATTTTTAGTTAACATGTCCAAAGGCTCTTAGTTAGACTGCAGTCTTTATAAAATAACGGTATCTAAAAGGGGGTAATTAAGATAGAACAATGGCTTAACCTTATTGGAAATTTTGGCTTTCCTATTGTTGTTACTTTTTATCTTCTATTTCGCTTTGAAAAGAAAATAGACCATTTAACAGAAGCTATTAATAAAATAGCCACTAGTATTGAAAAAGAACAGGACAAGCAATAAATAATCGATTTATGGGCTTATTTTTTAATTAATTTCTTAGTATGAATATTGCCTAATAATTTGAACAAACTACTCAAGACGCCGTGAGGCTTCAGTCCTTTGGTTAAATAATGTAGCAGAAAAAACTACCCTATCACACACCAGGGTAGTTTTTTCTGTTTTTAACTTGTATATGGTATACATATGTAGTTAACATAATGTCTCTTTCCGGGACCAAGCAAGCAAAAGAACCCTTGCGGCAGTAGGGTTCAGCTATGGATTCTTTTGCTTGAGTATGCCTCTTTTTATACATTGTTGATATGACTACGTTCTTTGGGTAGTTGAAAGAAACGAGAATGTATAAAAAGAGCTCCTTTTATACATATGCTCGTCCCTATAAAAAAAGTCTTTTTGGGAAAATTATGATATAAATCCATTGTTTTAACTAAATTTGTCTATAGATCATATAAAATTAAAAAGACAGTCAAAAATAATATTTGCTGTCTTTTTAGTAAATTTACTAGAGTACTTTTATTAAATGTTTAGCTTACTTTTTGTATTCCTTATATAATTCAATCATTGGTCGAATGGTAATGAAAAGTGCTGCTACAGCTAACCAGACAAAAGCTAAACAAACCCAGCCTATAAAAAAATTCAAACTATACACATAGCCTGTTAAAAACATAATTCCGGGCCAAATGACAATTAAGACTAGACTTAAACCAATAGCCCAACGAGTATATAATTTGGTGTCCTTAATTAATTGTTGATCTTTCAAGCTAGTTCCTCCTCCGTGATTGGACTTGAATCTTCATTTTTCTCTTCATCAAAGCTTTTAAATTTCTCTTTTAATGATTCGAAATCAAATTCCTCAGAAGATAGTAAACTATGACCAATTGAAATAATACCACTAACAATAAAAACAGCTAAATTCCCACATAACATCGGATAAAGTTGACCTAAAGATTCAATCGTAACATGACCAGTTAAGATATAGGCAGAACTAAACCAAACAGAGACTCCGCCAATCATTCCTAATAAGGTTCCATAAAAAGCTCCCTTATTTGTTGCGCGTTTCCATGTTAATCCCAGTGTTACCGGGATAACAGCTGCACTAACAAATATACCCATTGCCATATATACGAAGCCAAGGCTTATTCCTAAATAGAACAGTAAGATAGACAATAATCCCATTGCTAATCCAAAACCTAATGTAATGAAACGAGATACTTTCAGTAACTTTTCACTACTAGCTGTCGGATTAATCGAATGACGATAGATATCGGTCACAATAATGTTAGTTACAGCAGTAAGTTCGGCAGAACCAGCTGAAGTAACAGCCATAAATAACATGATAATAAATAAGAGAGAGCCAACTGTGCCTAATATGTGAGATGCCATCACAGGGGCGATCGAATCAGGAGAAGCGACAGAAATACCTAAACCAGCTGCACTAACTCCTAGAATAGTAGCTATCGCAAATGGAATTGAAAACCAAGAAAGTCCTCCATAAAGATATGCTTTAGAAGCAGCTTTATCGGTACTTGCAATAGCGCGTTGCCAATAGGCTTGATCCACGAAAACAGTTCCAAAATTCCCTACAATATTAATAATTCCAAATAATAGTCCAGGAACAGAAGCCATGGTCAGCATCTGTTTAGATTCAGGTAGATGCTGTAAACCTTCATAAATATTTGTGATTCCAAATTTGTAATAGACAGCTACTCCAAAGATAGCAAGTACAATAAATAAAATGACGGTATGCAAGTAGTCTGCGATAAAAGAAGCTTTTAATCCACCGATCATGGTGTAGAAGGTAAAAGTTAATGGGATGAGAAAAGCAGCAAGATATAAATTCATTCCTGTTAATTGGTGCATGGTAATGGCTCCGCCTAGGATAATCATAGAGGTTACAATTACATTTGTACCTAAAGCAAACACCAGCATAAGTCGATGATTCTTCTTATCAAATCGTTGAGCTATAAATTCTAAAAACGTGTGAGCTTTTGGCGCTTTTCGTTTTAAATGAATAGTAAGAATGGCAAATAATAAAATTTGAATAGTAGCACCAGCAGCATACCAAAAAGGTCCACTAATTCCATATTGATAGCCTGTTGATGAGGACATCATCAGCGTAGCAGCCCAAGTCCAAGCAGCAACAATTGAAGCACTGGCTAATCCAACACCCACACTCCTACCAGCTGTGTTAAATTTTTCTGCGGTCATTGTATTTCCGTTTCTTTTGGAATCCATTCTATGTATAAGAACTGTAATTCCGGTAAAGATAACACCAAAAATTAATAGAATGAGATAACCTGTGGTTGGTGTTAACATACGAACCCCTCCTTATTAAATTTTTTAATATGATTAAAATTACCACACGTTAAGTTTTTTAACAATACATGTTATATAAAATTACATAAATATTTTATAAATTCAGACAATTGAATGTATATTGTTTTTGAATTAAGTTATAAATACTTATTTAAAGCGATTTTAAGTGATTATCTTTAACTTTCATAAAATATTTCCATAGTTCATATTTGAATAATCAGATTAATATTTATGTTATATAATATTTAATGTTATATTTATTTACATAGATCATTTCTGAGAGGTTTAAAAAACGAAAGTAAAGAAAGTAGAAAAAGAGAAATTTTTAATTTTGGTTGCTGATAACTAGCTATAGAACAAAAAGAACAAGGGAATCTACTAAATTGTCTTGAAACTACTCCCTTTGTGGTAGAAAAAATGCGTATTTGTCGCTAATTTAAGTAAATAATAAAACTTTAGTTTTAATAAAAGAGTTTAATTATTTACTTCTCATTAATATTAACGTTTATTACGTATTCTTAATAAACATTATAGTGCTTTGGTCGTTTTGTTGTGAAAGAAACAAAAACTCGTTATACTGTATACAAATTAGGGAGGAGTTAGTATGGATAAAAGACAGCAGTTAATGAGTGAACTTATGGATTTGTGTAATGAGATAATATGGCGTAATAAACCGGAAGTAGAATTGGCTTTAAAGGACTATAAGTTGAGTGAAATAGAATTAATTGAAAATATTGCTCTAATCCCAAATGCAAATGTAACAAGACTTGCAGCTGCAAGCTACATGACTCGAGGTGCTATAAGCAAGCTTACCAAGAAGCTGATAGCTAAAAATATTATTGAGAGTTATCAAAGTGTTGAAAATAAAAAGGAAATATATTTTCGACTAACAACCAATGGACAAAAAATAAATGATATCCATCAAAAATTACACCAATCTTTTCTTGAACGTGATAAAGAAGTATTTAAGCACATGACCAATGAAGAATTTGACACTATTTTTCGTTTCATTGGTCGATATAGACATCATCTGAAAAATATCACTGAATAAGTGGTGTTTTTTTACGTTCTTTTATTGTTGACAAGGAAACAATAAAAGAATAAACTTATGTTTGTTTCCTAAGAAACAAACATTTTAAAGGAGAACTATCATGGATACTTCAATAAATAAACATGCCCTAACGTTTGGGCTTATCACTGTCTTCTTAACTGGTCTTGGATTGACTATAGTTAGCCCGGTTTTACCTTTTTTAGTAAAGACTTATACTAATAGTCCCAGCAGTCAGGCTACTGCAGTAACATTACTTACGTCTATATACGCTCTTTCTGTCTTTTTGGCTGCACCAGTCTTAGGTGCGTTAAGCGATAGATATGGTCGTCGTCCAATATTAATTATTAGTCTAATCGGCTCTGCCCTTGGTTATTTTATCTTTGGGCTTGGAGGTGGACTTTGGATTCTCTCCCTTGGTCGTATCATTGAAGGTTTGACAGGTGGCGAAATTTCAGCAATTTTTGCTTACTTTGCAGATATCACCCCTTCAAATGAACGCACTAAGTACTTTGGTTGGATTAGTGCTGTTGTTGGGGTTGGCACTGCTCTGGGCCCTATAATTGGAGGTGCACTTGCGACTTTCGGAAACAGTGTTCCTATGTATGCTGGTACGGTTATCACATTGCTTAATGCCATATATGGCTATTTTTTTATGCCTGAGAGTCATGAGAAGTCTAGACGCTCTTCCAGTATCTCTGTTAGACATCTTAATCCATTTATACAATTATCAAAGGTTTTTTCCTTTAAATCTGTTAAATGGCTGCTAATTGCTGGGTTCCTAATTTGGATTCCTAACGGATCATTACAAGCTATTTTCTCTCAGTTTTCAATAGATACCTTTGCATGGCAGCCTATATTTATTGGTCTGACATTTTCTATAATAGGTGTACTTGATATCTTTTCACAAGCAATCATTATGCCACGGTTACTCAAATTTTTGACAGATAAAAAAATTGCTCTTTTAGGCATGATAAGTCAAATTATTGGTTTTATCCTTATTTCAATTTCAGCCCTTACAGCTTTTTATTTAGTCTTTATTGTTGGGATGGTTTTCTTCGGACTGGGTGATTCAGTCTTTGGTCCATCATTTAATGGTATGCTTTCAAAATCTGTTAGTGACAGTGAGCAAGGTCATATACTAGGCGGAGCTCAAAGCATTCAATCTCTAGCCCGATTCCTTGGACCAATTATTGGCGGTCAGTTGTATTCAGTAGTTAGCCACACTACTCCAGCCATCATGGGTGGGGTATTGATTGGTATCTCTGCCCTCGTTTTATCAAAAAAGTATCGTTATATTTAATAAAAAACAACCATTAAACAAGAACAGAAGAACTGCCTCTTCACCGATGGCAGCTTTTTTCTGTTTTATAGCTGTATACCTTATAAACATTTAGTTAACATAAAACATTTTACCGGAACAAAAAAGCTCTTCATGACACATTTATATAAGCTAGAAGAGCTTTTTTTCTTAAAATGTCTCCAATAATATATAATTAGGAATAAATTAACGTTGTGGAGATGATGATTTGAAGATAAAAATTATAGGGACGCTTGCGTACTTAGTCAGTACATTCTTCTTTTATGAAATAGGAAATGTATTTAACATTAATTGGTTGATACTACATACTATTTCTTATTATCCTAATGGTTCTCTATCTCAAGTATCAGGATCGGTACTGCCATTCCTACTTTCATTGCCTATCTATTTATTGACAGTGAAAAAACTCAAAATAAGAGGTATATGAGTTGTATATCATATTCATTTCTCCCTCTAGTTTACATGAACACTCTTTCCGGAAGTAAACAAGCGAAAGAACCCTTATGGGAGTAGGGTTCCAACGATAGTGTGTTTCTGTTTTATGCGGCTTTTTATACATCCTTGATTTATCAACGGTGAACTGAGGAATCAAAAGAAGGAGAATACATAAAAAGCGCACCTTTTATACATATGCTCATTTTAAAAAAGATAGTATTTAGAGTAAGAACATAGTAATATTTATTTACAGCTATCTTTTCGATATTTGTGATACGTTCGAACCCTGATTAAAATAAAAAGCAACCTCGTTTGCCAATGCGAGGTTGCTTTTTTGCTTATTTAATCTTTACCACCAAAATTTCGAGCAATTGAAGCGATACCTACAATTATTGAGATTTTCTTCAACTAAAGCAATTTTCTCGTTAAGTTCTATAACTAATAGATAATGAGAAAAAGATATTTGAGTTAATGTAATTAATACAATGTTATCTAAATTTTTTTGATGTAGGCATTAATAAACAAGCTTATAAAGTTTAAATACATAAAAACCTTGAAAGGCGTATAGCCAATCAAGGTATAAGTTTTATTTTCGTCTTTTAATCACCTAATAACTCTAGGTAATATTTATCGTTTTTTTCTATTTTTCTTAAAAATCCTTCAAGAGAAGTCGCAATTTGAATATCATAATAGTAAATTGGACTTTTATTATTTTCATTCAATTCTATTGACATTAAAGCTGATTCACTGCCTTCAAAAAAAATTAATTTGTTATTTTCAAATTCATCATAAATTTCTATATCGGGATAAAACTCAAAATCATTAATTCTTAACCGAAAATCTCTTATTGAATATGGGTCCATAATACGATTAATATTAAACTCAGATCCTTTAACAAACCCGTAGCCAACTTCTAAATAAAAATTAACTAACTCCCTAGGAATTTTTAAATCCAGTTCCTGCTCTACTTTTTCTATTTCTCTTTCAGTCACTGGATAAAAACTATTTTCTTGGTTTACTTTAATAAAATCATAGCTCATTAATTTTTCCCTCCTTCTTTATTTTCCTTTTAGTACCGTCTCTTAATGTAAAGATCCTCATTTGATACATTTTGTAACTTATTCCTAAACAATAAATAGGATTTTTAAATTCAATTTCTCAAATAACCAATAATACCACCAAAGATTCCTATTACAAGCGAAATGGGAACAGCAGCTATTCCCCCATAAGCAACCGCAAACCCTAATCCGTCTGCAAGTGATGGATCATCAGTTATGTGATTTGCTTGTATAGCAACCCAAATTAGTAACGCACCAACCATTACAACAAAAGAAATAATAGTAGTCAGTAAAAATGCGCTAAAAGCTTTAATCATAGATTCCCCGTCATCCTCATTCATGTAGAGTATTTGTTCTTCTTATTGTACCAATAATCGGGAAAAGATTTCATTGAATAAAGAACAAACGTTCTTTATTGAGGAGTTATTCCAATGGATTATGGGCAGCTACCAAACAGAGTCATTATCTGCATAGACATGAAGAGTTTTTTTGCTTCGGTTTCCTCTATCATACGGGGTTTAAATCCTTTGAAAACAAGGCTTGCGGTTGTAGGAGATGTCAAACGGTCGGGATCGGTTGTGTTAGCTGCCACACCCTTATTAAAGAAAGAAGGGATCAAGACAGGAAGTCGCCTCTTTGACATTCCTAAAAGGAAAGATATCCATGTGGTGAATCCATCCATGGAGAGATATATCAAGGCTTCGAACTATATTTCGAGTTTGGTGTTACAGTATGTGGCTCCTGAAGACTTTCATGCATATAGCATTGATGAGTTGTTTATTGATGCGACGGCTTCTTTGCATTTATTTGCTGAAACACCAGAGGATCTAGCTCATCGAATAATTAATGAAATCTATCGCAAAACAAGACTGACAGCTACCGCAGGAATCGGTCCTAATCTCTTACTGGCGAAAGTCAGCTTAGATCATGAAGCAAAGCACAGCCCAACAGGAGTTGCTTATTGGCGATATGAAGATATTCCCTTTAAGTTATGGTCGATTCATCCAATGAAGGATTTCTGGGGAATCTCATCAGCTACAGAAAGACGTCTAAACCGTTTAGGCATCTATACCATAAAAGAACTCGCTCTTTCTTCAAAAGAGATGTTACAAAAAGAATTTGGCATCATGGGGGAAGAGTTACACCAACATGCCAATGGGATTGATTTTAGTCGTATTTCAGATGTATACATTTCTAGTTCTCGATCATTCGGAAAGAGTCAAATTTTGTTTCGAGATTATACAAGCCGAAAAGAAGTGGAGTTATTGCTGTTAGAGCTATTGGATGATGTATGTTTTCGCTTACGGATGCATCAAGTGGTGGCTCAAACGGTCCACTTATCGATTGGCTACAGCAAACAAACAGGTGGAGGCTTCTCCAGACAAAAGAAAATGGGGAGAGCTTCGAACTTAAGCCAAGATATCTTTCCATATTGTTTAACCATTTTACATACACACGATAGTGGAATGCCGATTCGCTCCATTGGGATTTCGTTATCAAACATTAGCATTCAAGAAGAAGAACAAATGAGCTTATTTGAGGATATTGACCAACGTGAGAGAGCCTATGCTCTTGCCAAAACAATTGATGAAATTCGGCTGCGTTATGGCAAGAATAGTGTGCTACGAGCTTCAAGCTATCTGGATCATTCAACAGCTCGTTACCGAAACGGCCTTATTGGTGGCCACAAAGCCTAAAGGAGGAGATAACATGGACCACTATAGGAGAATGAAAAAATGGCGTCCTTTCGCCAGTATGTCAGAGCCATACATAGGATTACAGGAAGTCATAAACAAGCAACTAGAAGTACCTCAACCTCTTTTAACGGAAGAGCAAATGGAACAAATCAATTTCACCTTGACTGAAGCATTACATACAAATAAACAAGTCTACCTTACATATTATAAGAACGGGCAACGTATAACCGAAACAGGATTCATACAATTTGTTGATTCCCTGGGGAATTTGTTTATTTTTATCGATGAAGTATTCGAATTAAAAAATAAAATGAGGTTAGGTGAGCTAATTGATGTTCGATTCGTTTAAACTTAGGATAAATCCAGTTTCATTATTTAAGTTAAGCAAGAGTTTGCAGCAGTGCTCCTTACTCTTATATAAAATCTAGAGAACATCTTACTTAAGGAGTGATCATAATGGCACGTGTTCTATTTATTAATGGTGGATCAGAAGGACATATCAATCCAACAATTGCAGTTGTACAAGAGCTTATTTCACGTGGAGAAGAGGTAGTATACTTTTCAATAGAAGCTTTTCGAGAACGTATTGAAAAGACAGGAGCTGATGTACGAACATTTGACGGTCAAAAATTTTTAAAAGCCTTTATCTCAGGTGGAAGAAATTATTTACCCGAAAGAATCAACGGTCTTTTACATACGGCGGATATCATTATACCTAGCGTTCTTGAACAAATCCAAGGAGAACAGTTTGATTACATCATTCACGATTCGATGTTTGGTTGTGGACGTTTACTCTCCCAAATTGTAAAACTCCCTGCAATTAATTCATGTACATCTTTTGCTCAAACTGAAATATCATTTAAAAGAATGTTAGAACACCTTTCGCAAAATATTCCACCAGAACATGCTAACAGGATAAATAGTGATTTTCAAAGCCTAACAAGAAAGATTAAAGAAAAATATGGGGTTGAAATAACTTCTCCTTATGAAGTTTTTTGTAATCCTGCCCCTCTTACCATTGTATATACAACTAGGGAGTTTCAACCTTTTCGAGAAACATTCGATCAAACGTACAAGTTTGTAGGACCATCCATTCCTGCAATAGAAACACAAGGAAGCTTCGACTTTTCTGTATTAAAAGGAAAAAGTGTCATTTACATTTCATTAGGTACTGTTTTTAATCAGGAAATTGATTTCTATAAACTTTGCTTTAAGGCTTTTGAGAACACTGACTATACCGTTGTTATGTCTATTGGTGGAAAAACTCAACTATCTGATTTAGGGAAGATTCCTAAAAACTTTATTGTAAAAAATTACGTTCCACAAACTGAAGTGCTAAAGTATACCAAATTATTTATCACACATGGCGGAATGAATAGCACCAATGAAGGTCTCTATTATGGGATTCCACTCATTGTAATCCCACAAAGCGCAGATCAGCCGGTAATTGCTCAACAAGTTGAGAGTCTTGGAGCCGGCATTAAGTTACAAATGCAAGAGTTGACTGTAAGTCACCTATGTAAAACCGTGGATTATGTGTTAGGACATTCTTCCTTTCATAAAGCTCTAACAGATATAAGAGAATCTTTTCAAAAATCAGGGGGATATCAGCAGGCTGTAGATGAGATTTTCACATTTAAAAGACAATACAATATTTAAATATAGAACATGTAAGGGTGGAGATTTTATGTCCAATAACATAAGACCTAGAAGAATAATTTTAGATTTAGCAGTTACTTTAGATGGATTTATTGAAGGTCCAAACAGAGAAATTGATTGGTGTGTCATGGACTCTGATATGGGGTTTACTCATTTCTTGAATCAAATTGATACTATTTTATATGGAAGAAAAAGCTACGATTTATGGGGGGAATACACTCCAGAAACTGGAGATTCTGATACCGAAAAAGAAATGTGGGAATTAGTTCACAGCAAAGAAAAGTATGTTTTTTCAAGGACACAAAAAAGGACTGATCATAAGGTCATATTTATAAATGATAATATTTTTGAAGAAGTAAATAGATTAAAGCAAAAGCCTGGTAAGGATATCTGGCTCTATGGCGGAGCAAGTCTTATTACAAATTTTATAAATTTAGGGCTTGTGGATGAATTTAGATTATCGGTTCACCCTGTTGTTTTGGGAAGTGGAAAACCTTTATTTATTGACATACAACAAAGGTTAAACCTTAAACTCGTTAATACAAAAACGTTCTCTTCTGGCGTTATCCAGGTGTGCTATTGCCTTAATGATAATTAATAAAATTCAAGAAAGCTTTTGTTAATACTCTAATAAAAGTAAACGGAAAAGAGTGATCGACGTGGAAGAAAAACAGCAGCAAGACATCGATCTTGATAAAGTGTATGACTATGCTCAATTTCCGGGTAAGGTCAGTGGCAGATGCGACAACTGCAATTCATCTTACTTCAAAAGTTCTGTAAAGGGTGGCGTATTTTTACGTGAATGTCAAGAATGCGGGATGAAGAAGATTATCTAAGCATCGATGATATAGAAAAAGAGAAGGTTAAAAGCCTTCTCTTTTTTAGTTTAACTTTGTTTTAACCATCTTTAATTAGGAAAAACACCTTACTCTCTAGGTGTTTTTTCTAATTTATCATGTTATAACCTTTCTCTTAACATAGAAATTTCATCAATTAAATCCTTTATTAATCGTCCCATCCCTGCTAATTGCTCATCTTTGCGATCATAATCATCAATTTTCATAGACAGTTCTAAAATACGACAGGTCTCTTCAACTGTCAGGCCATGATCTCTTGCAAGAGTTTTTACTGTATCAAGAAATTTAACAGCATCATTATCAAAATAATCTTTTCGTGGTGTTTGATTAAATAATGTTCCCATTTTCTCTCTCCTTAAAAATTAAAGTTTATATCAGTGAATTGTATAAATGAATTAGCACCAGATTTGCAAATCGTACAGGCTGAGAAATTATATTTATTGCAAAGGTGTATTCTTAAAACTTGAGGTATTCGATTTATAATGTTGCTCGCTATAATATATTCAGTAATCTTCTAACGATCACCTACTGCGGTATAATTGCTTTTTTATTTTTAGAAGTAGACAGGAAAGCTTACTGCAGTAGTTACATAGTGTCTAGAGAATTACAATTTCATTACGTAATCGTTTTCTATTTCAGTAGCGCTACCGTGTTAATACAATCTATATACGCCTAGTGTAACTAGCACTCAATGGATTGCAGTGGGGGTTAATAGAGTGTAAATGTAATAGTAATATATTAACTTTAAGTTAAATTGTAAATTTTATATAAATTAGGTAATAAAAAGATTGTGAGTAATAAATTGGGGTTATATAATTACACTTGTATAAAAAAGGAAAAGCTGACTTGATGACAAGAAGCGCTAAAAAGATTCTTCAGTATGATAGTAATTTGAATTACACGACATGGTACCCATGTCTCTGTAAGCACTCAATTATTAAATACAGATGCTGATTGATCATCCTGAATATTTTATAATCCATCATGATCTCCTCCTTCATTTTTACATAGACATACCCTTCTTTCCTAACGAAGAACCCAGTACATGATCAACGCTCCTATGATAGCAAAAAAGGAACCAAAAATAACTATTAAGTCATTTCTTATAATAGAGAGAGAAGCATATATGAAACCTCCTTAATCTATAAGGAGGTCTCTCTTTTTAAAACATAAAAAATTGCTTTTTTATATCTCATCATTTTTATTTAACGATTGTTAGGGAATACTCTTTTAACGGTTTCAGTAAAATCTTCAAATAGGCCATTTCTTGTCGAACCTTCATTAATTCGATTTCCGTACCCTTCCATACGATTCACAAAATCAGGATCGGATGACACATACACATTTCGAATATCTTTATCTGTAGCTTTTACTTGATCTGAAATCTTCTTTTTTAAACGGTCGGTTACCTCCCCGTTTGCTTCATTCTTTAAAACAACAGCCACGTATGCATTTTGGTTTGTAACAATCACATTCGCAGTATCTACTTCATTTAATTTAGCAATACGATCCGCAGCTTTATCAGCTACGTCTAATCGTGTCTGATTATTATTATCTACATTATTATTTTGAACACCGTCGGGTTGAAATCCCACGTCTCGTAGATCATTGTTGTCACGAGTATTTTGAGCTTTTTGTTCAGACGGTTCTTCAGTTGGATCAGGCTCAGCTTCATCTTTTTTATCATTACAACCAAAAAGAAATCCTACTGATAAAATAGCTGATAAGAGTCCCAGTACATATTTTTCTGCCTTCATTCTTTTTTCACTCCTTCTAATAGTCATATATGTATTAAGGTTTACATTGGTTTTTTAAATAATTACAGGAAATAATTTGAAAACCCAAGTAACGATAGCATCATTTTCCGAGTATATATACGTAACCACGGCAAAAAATAAAGATGTTGGAAGAGAGCTTTCTTTCAAACACTTATCGAAGAGGGACTTGCACAATGAATAATGTACAGCAGTTAACTTCTTTATTTAATGTTAATGGCCTATTTGGGAAAAAAAATAATAACAGAGGCATGTTACTGTCACTTTTGAGCATAGGAATTGGGACTTTAGTGATTTGGATAATAAGAGGAAATGGAAATAAAACAGCGACACCAACCATGCAAACAATGACGAGTAGAAGCCACATGATAAACGGTTTATCCAAGCAATAAAAACTGTATTTTCAATAGTATGTTTTCCATATCAATTGAGTTACGGTTGATTATTAAAAGCTTTATGTAGTTTTTACTGCATAAAGCTTTTAATAATCAAAAAAATAAACACCGATGACTTAATTACATAGAAGTGATATGATCGTCTTTTATTTATAACATATGAGTACAAACTATTATTAATCGATATATTGTTATGACTTACATAGATTTGAGGGCTTTTCTTATACCTTCATTTTTACTCTCCACCTCCACTCACAAAAATAGGAGAAAAATAAAAAAAGCCTAAACAGGCTCTTTTTATTCTAAAAGGGACTCATTTTTCTTTAAGGTCCAATATAGAAACACTATGTTTATTATGTGGTTCATCAAGAGTATGAATTGTAGCTATTCCATTTTGTTGATCTACATGCTCAATATAAATACTTTTTCCATTATATATTACATTGGCCATGTTCACTGAATCAGCAATTTCTTGTGCTCTTCGTGCATCCATGTTTATATACAGCCTCCTTTTTATTTATAACAGTGACAGTATTTGTTTTTAACTGATTTTTATACACCTAATCCCGGTTCTGGTGCAAAAAACAATCATTTGGAAATATAGAATTCGATTTAATCGCTATTTTCCGGATTATAAGAATTCATCTTATCTTGTAGCAATGGAATAGTTGAAGAAAAAAAGGATATCAGTAGTAAGTGGAATGTCTCAATAACATAGTGATACAAAATTATCGGATTATTAAAAAGCACGTTCGTTCTTTGTGAGAATTGAAATCTTCTCCTACAGCAAAGTCCATTAATTATGAAAGAGGAGCTATGCATATGATTGAAAAGGGCAATTTGTTATATAGAGCAAGTCTGTCAAAAATCAAGCGAAGCTCATCTATTAATTAGCTGCATAAGACTAGATTTCAGTAAAAATCCATATATCCTTTTTAAACGAATGCAATCTTTGCACCATAAATTTTTCTTTTGGTTCTTCATTTTTCATTATTAAATGGGGAATATAATATTATTAAATGACATAAATAAATTACGAAGACACAGAGGTCGAATATGAAACAAGTTATTAAAAATATTCAAAATGGTCAGCATTTTCTCTTTACATACGATTCACGCCCTATGAATGAAAACATGAAACGTTACAGTGAGTTTTACAATCTCCCAACAGAGAACATAATGTATCGTTACGGATTTGAATCGTTTGTCCATGAACGGCTGTTTATCCAATCTTTTCGTCCCTTACCGGTAAAAGCTCATATTCTTCTTCTTCACGGTTATTATGATCATGCTGGAGTACTAAGTACTGTCATTCGTTTCTTGATTCAACAAGGGTTTCATGTGTTGACATTTGATTTACCGGGACATGGATTGTCAACAGGAAAACGGGGAGCCATTTCGGAGTTTTCTCTCTATACAGAAAGTATTCGAGAAGTCGTGCGTAGACACCTGTCTTCAAGCTCGCTGCCCGTCTATATCGTGGCTCATAGTACGGGCGCTGCTGCTGCAGTCGATTATATATTGAATAACCCTGAAACGTCTCAGATTCGAAAAGCAGTGCTTGTCTCGCCCCTCGTTCGGCCTTATCACTGGCATGCAATCACCATTTTGATAAAGCCCTTAAAAACGTTCACCAGGAATTTGAAAAGGATACTTCGAAACAATTCATCAGATGCAAAGTTTTTGCGTTTTGTGAAGAATGATCCGTTACAGCATGATCAGGTCCCTCTCAGTTGGGTAGAAGCATTGATAAGATGGAATGAATTGATTAAGAAGGGGAATCCCAGTTCTGTCCCTGTTCTCATCCTTCAGGGAAAAAAGGACACAACAGTGGATTGGAGATATAATGTTGGTTTCTTACTAAAGAAGTTTCCAAATATAGAGGTTGAACTTATAGAGAACGGAAAACATCATTTATTAAATGAAGAAGAGCTAATAAGAGATAAAGTGTTTTCTTCTATCCATCGCTACTTAACAGATGATGTATAAACGATGATTCCGAGAACAATGAATGTAATATCTGTCTATTATTAGAAATAAGGGGTTTTTATTTTGTTATCGATAATAATTACTCTAACATCTTGTAATAGATTTAAATATCTCGTCCGTAAAAGTATACATTTTTGTTCCTGTGATAAGTTATTTATTAGCTTAAAACATAATTTCGTTTACTTCTTTTAATGTAACGAATCAGCTATCTAGCATATTATTATGATGTTCTACTATTTTAGAAGCTATAGCCGTATCAAATGTGCTACGGGCATCTTTTACTAAGATATTCTTTTTGTAACCTAAGCTATATGCCCTTCTACACATAGTATCCAAACAAAATTCAGTTTGGCTAGACAATGATACTTTTTATAATGAGATATGGTATGAGGGCACTATATAGGAACATAGGAGAAAAATATCGGCAGTAAATAAGCCAGTGAATCAAAATTTGATTATTATTTATAAGCACTACGTCAGACTTACTTAATTTCATTGTCAATATAAATATATAAATTTATATTGACAATGAAATCACATTCGTTTTATAATTATCTCGAATTCAAGATATTTCAAATAAAGATAATGTTATTTAACCCTAGAAAGAGGGAGTGATGATATTGAATGAAAGTTTAGCAATAACATCTTTTTTGACCTTTATAAAAGCTTCTAAATTAATAACTGATAAACTTAAAGAGAATATTGCTACTTATGGTTTAAACACCAGTGAATTTGCTGTATTGGAACTTTTATATCATAAAGGCAAACAGACTATTCATCAGATTTGTCGAAACGTATTGATGGCAAGTGGTAGTATGACCTATATCATTGATAAATTAGAAAAAAGAAATTAGTTAAAAGGGAACATTGTCCAGAAGATCGTAGGGCTACTTATATTCTGATTACTCATAAGGGTAGTCAATTCATGAATTACATTTTTCCTAAATATCAAAAAGTTATTGAGGACTTATTTATAGCTTTAGACGATGAAGAAAAAAAATCTGTCATTAAGATTTTAGGAAAAATAGAGTATTCCCAACTATAATCATTAAAGTTAATAAAAATTATGAAAAAATAGGAGGAATTAAAAATGATTAGTATTGGTTTATTATTAATACGTTTGGTAATTGGATTGTCTTTCATGGCCCACGGAACCCAGAAATTATTCGGATGGTTTGGTGGCCATGGATTAAAAGGAACAGGAGGATGGTTTGAATCCATCGGAATGAAACCAGGTGTTAGAATGGCCTTAATGGCTGGATTATCAGAACTTGTAGGTGGAGCTTTATTTGCTGCAGGCTTTCTTACTCCTCTTGGAGCTCTTATGATTGCTGGGACAATGTTAATGGCTATTATTAAAGTGCATGGTCCAAACGGCTACTGGGCAACACAAAATGGGTATGAATATAACCTTACATTATTAGTTATTGCTATAAGTATAGCTATAACTGGACCAGGATATTATGCAATCGACACTCTTATTTTCTAAGAGAGAAAAATGATTCAAATGAGGAATTATTTAATCCAGATTAAATATAAGTTAGTTGACAGAAAACAAACACTCATTAGAATCACCTCGAATTAAGACTAAATTGTGAAAAGGATTTAGATAATTATTTTTTGCTACTTTAGGATGAATCAATAAGATTAATTTTTAAATAATATCTCGAATTAAAGAATTATCATTTAAATATTTTAACTTTATTAAATAGGTATCTTTTATATAACATACATGGGTAAATTTTAATTAAATAAAGCTGTAAATGGACACTATATAAGATTAGGTACGTCCAAAAGACAACTTAAATCTCTAGTTAATTATCTCATTTGAACAACTTTATTAGATTGAATATTCGGTTACCTTATGAAGGACAATTAAAATAATTATTAAGAATATAGTGAGGGAGAGATTAGGAATGACAAAAAAAACAACAGGCATTCATCACATTACAGCGATTGTAGGTCATCCACAGGAAAATGTTGATTTCTATGCTGGTGTACTAGGTTTACGTTTAGTCAAACAAACAGTCAATTTTGATGATCCAGGTACGTATCATCTTTACTTTGGTGATAAAGGTGGAAAGCCAGGAACAATTATTACCTTTTTCCCGTGGGCAGGAGCACGTCAAGGGGTAATAGGTGATGGCCAAGTAGGTGTAACTTCATATGTGGTTCCAAAAGGGGCTATGGGGTTTTGGGAACAAAGATTAGCGAAATTTGATATCCCTGTAACAAAGATGGAACGATTTGGAGAACAATATTTAGAATTTGATGATCCTCATGGTTTACATTTAGAAATTGTTGAAAGAGAAGCCGGTGAAAAGAATACGTGGCAATTTGGTGGAATTACACCCGAGGTAGCGATTAAAGGATTTGGGGGAGCTACATTATTATCTGTTCGCCCTGAAGAAACAGCTAAGTTATTAGAAAACCTTATGGGTCTTAAAAAAGTAGGTGAAGAAGGAGACTTCATTCGTTTTCAATCATCTGCTGATATTGGAAATATCATTGATTTAAAGTTAACGCCAATTGGTCGTGGGCAAATGGGTGTTGGAACGGTTCACCATATTGCATGGCGTGCTGAAGATGATCAAGACCAGTTAGAGTGGCAAAAACACGTAGCGAGTAATGGATATGGAGTCACAGCTGTTCGAGATCGAAACTATTTTAATGCTATTTACTTTAGAGAACATGGAGAAATTCTATTTGAAATTGCCACAGATCCACCAGGATTTGCGCATGATGAGTCACAAGAAACAATGGGAGAAAAACTGATGCTACCTGAGCAGTACGAAATTCACCGAGATCAACTTGAAAAAGCATTGCTTCCTTTTAAAGTAAGAGAATTAGACTAAGTCCAGATTGGAGTGATTTCTTTGCTTTCGATTGATCCATCTAACAATACGGAAAGAGAAAATTATAAATTCTTAATTGGAAGTGTTATTCCTAGACCAATTGCTTTTGTCACTACATTATCAAAGGATGGAACGCTGAACGGAGCACCTTTTAGTTACTTTAATATCGTGTCCTCAAATCCACCTATGATTTCATTGGCTATTCAGCGTAAGGAAGGTAAGCAAAAAGATACAACTCGAAATATTATAGATTTGAAAGAGTTTGTTGTCCATATTGTGGATGAAGAAAATGTAGAAAAAATTAATATTACAGCAGCAAACCTTCCACCTGAACAAAGTGAAATTGAGTTGGCAAAGTTAAACTCAATAAATAGTAAGAAGGTCTCTGTACCGGGGATCAAAGAAGCCAAAATTCGCATGGAATGTACATTAGAACATGTTATCGCATTAGGTGATGATGAATCCCCTGGTAGTGACTTAATTATAGGGAAAGTAGTTCAATTTCATATTAAAGATGAATTATATGAAAACGGAAGAATTGATCATGAAGGGTTAGGCGCTGTTAGCAGATTGGCAGGTAACAACTATGCAAAAATAGGGGAACTTTTTTCAATCGAAAGACCAAAATAACCTTAGTCTAATTAAGGGTACGGGAGCATAAAAAGTATGATCAAAACGTTAGGCATTCATCATATTACAGCTATAGTGAATGACCCGCAAAGAAATATAGATTTTTATGCAGGGGTACTTGGTTTACGGCTAGTAAAAAAAATGGTGAACTTTGACCGTCCAGAAGTCTATCATCTTTATTTTGGAAATGAATCTGCAGAGCCCGGTACTATTGTGACTTTTTTTCCTTGGCCCAAACTTCTTAAGGGACGTATTGGAACTGGTCAAGTTGGGGTTATAAGTTATAGTGTTCCTTCAGGTTCATTCCCTTTTTGGGAGAAGCGTCTAAAAAAATTTGGAATTAAGTGGACAAAGTCTGAACGTTTTAATAAAGAGTATTTGCAATTTCAAGAACCTGATGGCCTGCAACTTGAATTGATAGAAGAGAATGAAAACCTACTTAATCCTTGGACTTTCGGAGACATTACAGCTGAAAATGCTATTAAAGGATTTAGTGGTGCTACTTTATATTCTGCTCAATCATATAAAACAGTGGATGTTATGGAAAATCTTCTAGGGCTAACATGTGTTGGGCAAGAAAATGAATATGTACGTTTTACCTCTGAAGGAACACTTGGAAATACGATTGACCTTAAATTAAATCCACTTGCAAGGGGATTGATGGGTGCAGGAACCGTTCACCATATTGCATGGAGGGCAGAAAACGATAACCAGCATAAACAATGGAGAGACAGCCTACTAGATAAAGGCTATCGCCCTACTGAAATTTTAGATCGGAATTATTTTAAAGCTCTTTACTTTCAAGAAGGAGGAGGTATTCTTTTTGAGATTGCCACAGATCCTCCAGGATTTACAGTAGATGAACCTAAAAATGATTTAGGGAAGAAGCTGTTACTACCTTCTTGGTTAGAATCTAAACGTAAAGAGTTAGAGGAAAAGTTACCTCAAATTGAGGTTCGCGTAATGGAGGGAGAATAAATATGAAACACTTTTTTCAAAAGGGAAAAGATCCTTTAAAACCAACTTTGCTGTTACTTCACGGAACAGGTGGAAATGAGTCATCTCTTTTACCTCTTGCAGGGAAAATTGATGAGGATGCTTCCATTCTGAGTGCACGTGGCAATGTATTAGAAAATGGAATGCCTCGTTTTTTCCGCCGTCTCGCCGAGGGTGTATTTGATGAAGAAGATCTTGTTTTTCGTACAAAAGAATTATATGAATTTCTCGATGAAGCATCAAAAAAATATGAGTTCAATCGCCAAAATGTAATAGCTGTCGGCTATTCCAACGGAGCAAATATAGCAGCAAGTTTATTGTTCCATTATCAAGATATCTTAAAGGGAGCAATTTTACATCATCCGATGGTTCCTAAAAAAGGAATTGAGCTACCTGATTTACTTGGTACTGACGTATTTATTGGAGCTGGAGAAAATGATCCTATGTGTTCTCCAATGGAGTCGATCGAACTCCAATCAATGTTAAAAAAGGCGGGAGCAAAGGTACATCTTCATTGGGAAAACAAAGGTCATCAATTAACGTTTGAAGAGGTAGAAGCTGCAGCCCAGTGGTATCAAGAAACACAGTTGAAAAAATAAGAGGAATTCTTACAAGTTTAAATATATAAAAACTAAATTTATCGGAGGTTACATGTATGTTATTGAAACAGGAAATAGGAGCACTAATTTTGCGTGTTGTGTTAGGTTTAACCTTTTTTGTTCATGGCTTTGTCAAATTTCAAGATGGTATTGAAAATCAAGTTGGTTGGTTTGAAAGCATAGGCTTACCAGGTTTTATGGCTTATGGAACTGCTTTAATTGAATTAATTGGTGGAATTGTACTATTTATTGGATTAGGAACTCGATTTGTTTCGACTATATTTGTGTTATTGATGGTGGGAGCAACTATTAAAGTAAAGCTAGCTGTTGGATTCTTAGGAAACGGACAAATGGCAGGTTATGAATTAGATTTAGCATTTGCAGCTATGGCACTATATCTTGCCGTAAATGGAAGTAAATTATTTGCAGTAAATCAACTAATTCATAAAGAGGATGAAAGTTCACATCAATTCAAAAATATGGGGTAATATCTCGCTTCGAAGATATTTTAATTAAGAAAAAAAGGATAGTATACAAAAAACATATCTAATAAAAGATACCTAGTTAAGGCGGTGATTTGCTCATCCATAATTGAATATGGTATCAAAAATGATGCAGAGGTGAAAGAAATGGGTTTTTTAGAAAAATTATTTGGATCATCATCTACTAAGGAGGAACCAAAAATGGAAAATGTAAAATTAGCAGTTATTTATTATAGCTCTACAGGTACAAACTATCAAATGGCACAGTGGGCAGCAGAAGGGGCAAAAGAAGCAGGTGCTGAAGTAAAAGTATTGAAAGTTCCAGAGACAGCTCCACAAGCCGCAATTGATTCAAATCCAGCATGGAAAGCACATACAGAAGAAACAAAATCTGTCCCAGAAGTAGCATTAAACGATCTAGAGTGGGCAGATGCAATTGTCTTCAGTATTCCAACTCGATTCGGTAATGTACCAGGCCAAGTGAAGCAGTTTTTAGATACAACTGGTGGACTTTGGTTCAACGGAAAACTGGCAAATAAAGTGGTTAGTGCAATGACTTCTGCACAAAATCCTCACGGTGGTCAAGAGCAAACAATTTTATCATTATATACAACAATGTACCACTGGGGAGCAATCGTAGCATCACCAGGCTACACAGATCCAGTTATCTTTGGATCAGGTGGAAATCCGTATGGCACAAGTGTAACAATTGACCAAGACGGAAATATGGTTGAGGATGTACAAGAATCTGTTAAACATCAAGCAAAACGTACAGTAACGGTTGCAGAATGGGTAAAAAAAGGAAATCAATAATTAAATAATAATAAATAAGTAAAGCGATATACTTCCTGACTTTAATTAGGAAGTATATCGCTTCATTTCTTTCTAGTGATATATGTAGGAGCCGACTAGTTAGAATCGAGAAACAAAGTATGTTACCAACAGTTGAGATGTTATTTTTGTAAGTATATTCTCAGCAATAAAGTATTATTCTACGGGGAAATGGAGATAGTAAGTCTGTTAAATTCTAAAAAAACAATGGAGTGGAATAATGGAAAAATTAATGCTAAGAGGATTATTTACTTTGTTTTTCCTAAAATTTTCTCCACAAATATTATTTTTGATGTTTTGTTTTTTCCCTTGTTAAGTATGGCATGGGTTAGACAGTCATATAACGATAATATTCCAAAGATTTTATTAAAAAGTTTAACTTGGAGTGTACCAATGAGCCTTTCTCAATGGTATTTAGAAAGGAATAGCAAATTATTTAAATGGAAAAAGTGGTCTCCATTTCATACTTTCGGAAGTGTTAGCTTTACGCTTCTTACAATTAGAGCTCTAGCAGGCTTAGTAAAGAAAGTTGACGGTACGCACTAATTAAAAGTAGACTGACTTGCTTATTAAGCAATTAGGCATTAGGAGAATTTATATATCTTAAAAATAAGGTTGATTTCATGAGAAAAACAACAAAATTAGAAGCAGTTCTATGGAGTGTTGCTCTCCCAGGGTTTGGACAACTTTTAAATGGTCAACTCATTAAGGGACTGACTTTTATATTCTTGGAATTTCTTATTAATACAAAAAGTTCTTTTAATAATGCGATTCTTTATAGTTTTCTTGGACAAATTAGCAAGGCCATTGAAGTAGTGAATTATCAATGGTTAATGTTTTACCCTTGTGTTTACATGTTTGCTATGTATGATGCTTATAAATATTCTACAAAGAATACTCCATATTTATCTTTCTTGCCATTCGTTGGCGGTGCATATACAGTAACCGTAGGGTTGATGTACTCCTCTAAGTTACATTTTGGTGATGTTTTACTCGGGCCAATATGGCTTCCAACAATATTTTTAGTTCCACGATTAATTTTTGGTTTCATAGTTCGTTATCTATTAATGAAATGTCTAAAAGGAATAAATGAATATTCCTAGTTGGCAGTAAACAATTAGATAGTAAAAGGAAAAATAATAAATGAAGCTAAATTTCAATTCGTATCCGTCTTAATATTTAGAATAAAAATTGATTATTAAACAAATTTCAATAAATATAGCATTAAAATATGGCTAAGAAATAGTCAAGAGTAAATTAATCCATAAAAATGATTAATTTTCCTTTTTTTATTTTGGGACGTTAAAAAATTTCAACAATTTAGAGAAAATCCCTGACTTTATTCCTTTAGCGTTTTGAAACAAAATCAAATTCACCGTCCGTAAAAGTATATTTTTACGGACAAAAATCAAAATCAATTAGCGAACGGTTTTTAACGTTCGCTTAAGTGTAAAAATATTATACGAACGCCTTTAATCTAGCACATGACTTTTACGAACGTTTTTGGGTTAATCAGTGTAATGCTTAAAACTATTTTATAAAAAATAGTTTTAAGCATTACACACATATCAGAATAAGCCCATATTTGTCGTTAATAAATAGTAGAGGGTAAAACTACTATTTATAAAAGCAAGTTTATAAAATTACTTCAATTTATGTAATTTTATATTAGTGTTTATTTCAATTCAATAAATAATAGAATAAATGAATTGCATATTTAATGTTGAATATACTATAAATGGTAATGTCTATATAGTTTAAAGAAAAATAGATACATATGCTTTGAATGTAAAAATCATCAATTTTCCTAAGTGTAATCACAGACCTTTTTCTACAGAGAATGGAAAAGGGGCAAGCTATTTCAAATAGAGGTTATAATCATTCACCAACTATCAAAAGATTCGGACATAAAACTTTTATAACGGGGGTAGTCTGTTGGAAATTATCAATAAGAGTGAACTTGTTAAAGACAAGCAAATAAATAAAATTATGAATTTATTTTCTAAGGATATAAGAGACAGTAATGTGAGTATATATATATTGAAAAATGATAGAGATTTTAAAGATATAAGTATGAGTAAGGAATTACAGTTTAAAGTGAACAAATTTTTAGCATGTGAAAACGCCACAGCAATATTCATGCATCCAGAAAATGTAATTTTTATGATTGAAGAAAGGATTTTAAATTTTTCCGAAAATTTAAGGGTGTTCTATGTTAATATACCATTTACGTTATCACATGAATTAAGGCATTTTAGACAAGCTTTCTTTTTTGAAAAAAGATTTGATATTATGCTAAGTGATTATTCTATTGGTTACTCTGAATTATTTAAAGATAATCAATATGATAAATTGCATTGGTGTGAGAAAGATGCCTACACTTATTCTTATCAATTTACCCAAAAGCACAAACAGGAGATTATGCGGATTTTTAATATAGATGAATGGATTTACTTGTTACCTTTTGATTATGATATTGATTATGAAAAAGAATGGAAAACTTACAAAAAAAAAATGGGAGTGTTGCCGCAAATTACTTGGGCCGTAAAGGACTATTTTTTTTGGAAAAAGAGACTAATGAATTAAAATCAATCTTTTGGAATTTTATTCAATTCAAATTTCGCATCCTTTCTCTCTTTCCTAGCAGCTCTGTTGTACAGCAAATCGAGGAAATATAGAAAGAGCAAATTGAAATTCGTCCCACTTTCCTTATTATCAAGATCTGAAGTATACGATTTATCACGCTGTCACTGTTTCCCTTTACATTCTAATTTAAACGTTAGGAAATCTTAAGCTCTCTCGTCCACTTAGTGAAAAAGATAAGCTATTAAGTTACCCCCCAGCATACAAAAACCAAGCACACCTTACATCACTACCTACTTATCAACTACTTCAGTAGGGTTTCTCTCCTATAGTTTGAGTGGATAGGAAAGCTCACTGCAATAGCTACATAGTATCTAAAGAATCATGAATCCATTCCATATTATCTATTTCGTTAGTGCTACCGGGTTTATACAAGCTTTATATACGTAATAAAGCTATTCTCTTTGTAGGCTTTCTTTTTACTTTCCAATTTTTAAAGGATTATATTTCACTAGATAAAAACCATACAAAGTCTATATCTTTAATATGGGGGATTTTAATGGACAAAAAAAGAAAAGATTTAAAAGAATTTTACTACCCACTTGAACAATTAAGTGACCGAATACACAATGAAGAACCTACTGAAAGAGCCCGAAACGAGTATCAGAGGGATTATTCTAGGGTATTGTATTCCACGACTTTTAGAAAACTTCAGGGAAAAATGCAACTTCTAGGTATACAAAGCGATAAGTTTTATCGTAATAGATTAACACATAGTTTAGAAGTTGCTCAGATTGCTAGAGGTATTGTAGAAAGGCTACGGAATCAGTCGGGGAATAAAGAGATCTATAGAAATGATACCTATGTTGTGGAAACAGGAGCTCTTGCTCATGATATAAGAAATCCACCATTTGGCCCTCATGGGGAAAGAGTTCTAAACAAATTGATGATAGATAAGGGCGGATTTGAAGGAAATGCACAGACTCTGAGAGTCCTAAATAATTTAGAAAAAAGCTACTTAGAAAAAGAGGTTTAAATTTAACAGTAAGATCATTACTGAGTATTGTAAAATATTATAAGCCTTTTAGTACGGATACAGAAAAATTTATATATAAAGACGATTTTGAACAACTCCATTTTATATTAGCTGAAAATAATATTTTTCCTCGTACCTTAATTGAAGAGGATAGAATGCTTAAGAAAAAAATTGATGAAGTCGTTAAATAATAAATTAAAGATAAATAATATAGAAAGGTCTTAATCAAATTGAATTAAGCTTTTTACTTGGCTTATTAAGATGCCTACAGGCATCTTTTTTATTGTTCATCTGTATGTAAAGGATAAATATCAACAATAAATATCCTAGCTTCCTACTTCATTTGTCCACCATCTAATTAAAAGTTGATGAATTGTTATATAATAGGACTTGAACATCATATCTGTATACATTATGATAATTGATTAAAGTGCTATATAGGATAGAATAGGTGGAATTCATATGACAACCAATCCAAAAAACGAACTTTTAAATAATTGGATATCCATTACTAATATTCAACTAAGTATTGCCAATGAACTTGAAAGGGCTCTACAAAAAAATTATGATCTATCATTGAAAGAATTTTACGTTCTTTACTTTTTATCTCAAAGCAGTGATAAAAAATTAAGACTACAGCAATTGCAAGAGATGGTTGGATTAAGCCAAAGCGCTATGTCAAGATTAGTAGGTAGGCTTGAGGCTAAGAGTTGTGGAGTTTTGCAAAGACATATATGTGAGGATGACCGTAGAGGTATCTATACTAGTCTGACTGAAAAAGGTTCAGAAAAACTACAGGGATGCTTAGATACTGTTTATACCATTCTTCAATCTGCGTTTTCAAAGGAAAACATTCATCATGAGTTACAATCGTTACTACACAAATCATGATGTGATGCATGTATTTTTTATAAATTAGTTTATCTTAACTGATAAATAAAAATGACCTAGTAAAATTTTCTAGGTCATTTTTATTTATCACTTGGTCTATGTGTATTTTTACGGTGTGAACATAAATCATAAACATATAAATTGACAAGACATGAAGAATAATATAAATTATATGCGTGCGCATGCATATAATTTTAATAAAGGAGATTTTATTATGGATCACTTATTTAGCCCTTATAAGATAAAAGGATTGGACTTAAAGAACCGTATTATGATGCCCCCAATGTGCCAATATTCTGTTGAAAAAAAGGATGGAATTGCTACTGACTGGCATTACCTACACTACGTAAATCGTGCAATCGGTGGGACTAGTTTTATTATGATTGAAATGACAGATGTGGAACCTGATGGCCGCATTACAGATTATGATTTAGGATTATGGTCAGACGAACAAATTCCTGCTTTAGCACGAATTGTAGAAGCATGTCATCGTTACGGAGCTAAAGTGGGCATTCAAATTGCTCACGCTGGTCGTAAAGCTGAAGATGCAGAGGTACCAGTTGCTCCTTCGGCTATTCCATTTGATGAAAAATCAAAAACACCTAGAGCTCTTTCAACAGATGAAGTGAAAGAAATGGTAGAGAAGTTCCGTAGAGCTGTTCAGCGTGCTGTGAAAGCTGGTGTAGATGCTATTGAAATTCATGGTGCTCATGGGTATTTAATTCATCAATTCCACTCTCCATTAACCAATCAGCGAGAAGATGAGTATGGAAAAGATCTTAGTAAGTTTGGCCGAGAAATTATTGAAGCAGCAAAAGCTGAAATACCGGAAGATATGCCATTAATCATGCGTATATCTGCTAAAGAGTATGTAGAAGGCGGATATGGCATTAATGAAAGTATCGAGTTTGCAAAAGACTATCAAGAAGCTGGCGTAGATATGTTTGATATCTCTTCAGGAGGTGAAGGTCCTATCGGTGCTGGTGGGAGACCCGGCACGCATGCAGGCTACCAAGTACCACTAGCTCGAGAGATTAGGAAAGCTCTCAATGTTCCGGTCATAGCTGTTGGAAGATTAGATGATCCCGCGCTTGCAAATGCTGTTATCGGTAATGAGGATGCAGACCTTGTAGCTGTTGGAAGAGGCATGTTACGAAACCCTCATTGGGCATTAGAAGCTGCATCTACATTAAAAAAAGAAACGACTGTCCCAAAACAGTATGCAGATGGTTTTAGAAAATAAGTTCAAATAACAAAATATAAAAACTAATAGTTTTTCATTTTCAATCATCTAGGATTACTCTAAGTACAAGATTAAGAAATATAAAAATCTTTTGGTGCATTATAAAAATAACATACTTACTTAACCTACAGACTGAATGATTATAATATAAACTTTATTGATTGTTAGGGTTCAGCCAACAGTAACTAATACATTTTATTTAAAGTATAGCCAATATAAAAAGCCACTTGTATAAAACAAGTGGCTTTTTGCTACGTTGAATACATTCGATAATTCACGTATTATTCCCATCAATATTATAACATAAATTATCTATCTGTTTAATATATTCTATATTACCGTATTACTCTTCCTACTTCTTCTATACTTAATCCGGTAAATTTTGCAATATCATTTAAAGGCATACCATTCTCATACATGCTACGAATCAATTGGATTTTTCCTTCTTCTAAACCTTTTTCCAATCCTTTTTCCATACCTTCTTCTAGACCTTCTTCACGAGCATGAGCTAATTTAGCTTGCTCATCAAGTAATAGCTTCTCACGAGCTTCATATGCGCTTCGGAAAGAAGAATCGTGACTCATATTTTCCCATTTATCCATCGCTTTTTGTAAAATTGGATCTTGATTCATTGCAATCTCCTCCAATGTTTGTGTTAAATGTTCATCTTCATGAGCCGGTAATAATAATACCCAACGAACAAATACATTTTCCCACGGGTTGACTTTTTCTTCCCGCCACTGTTTCACAAGCTTTGGAATTTCCACAAAATGAATTTCAATATCATCACTTAAAACACGTTGCTTTGTTGTATCCCACAACTGACCTGTCGTCTGAAATTCTTCATCTGAAGAAAATAAAATAAAATCCAATAAATTGATGGTGATGGTTTTTCGTAAGGCTCGATAAGGCATCCCCTCTTGCATTTGTGAAGTATATAATTTGCTCCAATAATATAAAGAGCGTTTAACCATATCATGCGTATTACGAAGTTGTATTTCAATATTCACTTGTGTTCCGTTATTCAATGTGGCTAGTAAATCTAAGATAGATAACTTGTCGTCTTCGTAAGCCTTGTGAAGGTGTGGGTCTTCCAATTGAAGAGATGTAATTGGTGCTTCTAGAGATTTTTCTAAAACCGCGTTTAAAAAACCCGTTAAGATATCCTCACTACCTTTGGTACCGAATAATTGTTTAAAAGCGAAATCAATTCGTAAATTTACTAATTTTGTGGACATGGATTCGTCTTCCTATCTTTCTTATTTCTTACCCCTATTTTATAAGATAGCCAGATGTGTTTGCAAATGTTCACAGTAAAATAAATTAGTTGTCATTACAAGAAGCTTGAACCGATTTCTTAAAGGTTTTAATCCTTAAACAGGTGAAAAAGCAACACTTTTTACTTCAAGAGTTTCTGCATTTGAACCTAGGAAAGAATTAAAAGAAGTTATTAAAGAACGCTTTCTCTTGTTTTTTCTATAAAAAGCTCTACGTATTCGGGACGAACCCCTGATTTCGAGACAAGGATCAAAACACCTTGAAAAAACACCTCCAAGTTATTGTTAGGTACTACATACCCATTTTTAACTTAAAGGTGTTTTTGATTTGTCTCAGGCTAAGGGGCAGCCTCTTCTTACGTAGAGCTTTTTGCTGAACTGTTTAATTAGGATCATTAACCATCGAAAGATTTATTTTACAATAAGCACTGGACAATCAACAGAATGTATTACTGTACGACTCACACTTCCTAAGAACATTCCTTTTATTAACCCTTTTCCCATACTACCCATCACAATTAAATCATATGGATTTTCTTTTACATACGATGTAATTTGTTTAGAAGGATCCCCTTCTAATGTATGGGTTTCATAGGGAACCCCCGCCTCAAGAAGAAGTCCATTAGCTGTAGATAGAATTTTATGATCCTCTTCCTCAATTAATTGATTTATCTCTACGTTATAAACAGGCTGCTGTAAATCTATAGGTTCATCATTAACATGTAGAATGACTATCTTTTTAGTACCTGCTATTTCAGCTAATTTAGCCGCATGTTGGAGAGCATGAATAGAAGGTTTAGACCCATCGAATGCTACTAAAATCTTGTTATACATATCAATTTTCACCTCATTAGTATATATTTTTCTACCTAATTAAGTATAAAAATAAAAGCTTGTTTTATTAATTTTCCTTAATGAATAAACCCATAAACATTGTAAAAAAGCTCTAGAGAAATCTTTTTGTTATTTACCTAAAAAAGCCTGCATCAAAATAGATACAGACCTTCGTCTTTTTACATGAAATTTCTTGTAATGATTTTCTTTATAAGTTCCTTTTACTAAGCAAATAAATAGATTTTCATTACAGGCAACGTTTTATGTTAACTTACTACTAAGTCTTCCAAATCTCATCAAACCGTCCATATTGTATACAGACGAGTACTCCTCTACACATTCATTTTTTATATAAACAGTGAATCACTTTTTTATTCAAATTTAAAGAATTCGTCCTGACAGAGGTCGCTTTTGCTCTCTATTTCGGCCAAATTTCTCCCTTTCATCAACAAGTACTAAGATTTTTCCTTCTTTGACTGAGTTACCATAGTATTCGGCTTCCTCTTTAGGAATACCTATTCCAACAAGAGCGCCTGTTAAACCTCCTACTCCTGCACCCGTTACAGTGCCAGTTAACGCAGCTGCAATTGGTCCTGCAGCAACAATTGGTCCTATTCCTGGAATAGCAAGTGCACCAGCTCCTGCTAATAAACCTGTTAGTCCTCCAAGTGCTCCACCGGTAAGTGCACCTGTTGTAATTCCATCAACAACTTCGGTATCTGTTTCTTCCGTTACTATATCTACCTCTCTACTATCCCTCCCAATTATGGAGATGTCACGTGTAGCATACCCCTGTGTTTTTAGGTCCTCTACAGCTGCAATGGCTTCTTGCTCTGATTTATATACTCCTACTACTCTTTTTGCAGTTCGTTCCATTTTTATCTCCTCCTAAATAAAGAATCACATCTTCGAATACGATAAAAGGTAGTGAAAGGATTATTTTTCAATCAGTAAATACTAATTGCTATCTTTTTTTCGTATATATAGCAACGTTCTTTTAATTAGGTTTATAAGTTTTAAATAAGTGTTAAAAACTAGTCTAATGCATTTTCTACAGTGTCTATTTGATGATTCATATCTGTTTTCTTATCTTTTCGATGATCAATACGTATGTTTGTGATAATTCGATCAGGACCACTTGAAATTGCCCCTTGGTGTATGTCTTTTGCTACTTGCCATAATTGTTCAAGATCTCCTTCTATTATAGTAGAGGTAGGTGTTACATCATAATGTAAGTCCTTTCCCTTAACCTTACGTACAGCATTAATTACTTCTGAACTAAAGCTTGTTGAATCTGTTCCAACAGGTATAATACTTATATCTAATAAAGGCATAGTATCTACTCCTTCCTCATAAGTGTGTACTTTTAATAGGAAAAGAAACTACTTATATACAGTCTCCTGACTTTTATTTATTAGGCTCAGCAGGAAGTGAGATGTCCTCAAGAGCTTTCCCTACTTTTTTATTTGAAGCATTATTTACTGCTAAATTACCCAAAGAAACCATTCCAATAAGTTTCCCATCTTCTACAATGGGAAGTCTGCGTATTTGGTACTGAGACATGATTTCTGCGGCTTGCTCTACAGAAGTGTGTTTTGTACCAGAAATGACATCCGTAGTGATCATTTCAGATATTTGTGTATTGGCATTAAGGTTATTGGCTAATCCATTTACAACTAAATCACGATCCGTTATTAATCCTATTAGTTTATCGTCTTCACAAATTGGAATAATCCCTACATCTAGCTTCTTCATCATAGTAGCTACCTCACCACAAGAACTTTTAAGGTTGCAGCTCTCAACATTTGAGGTCATTACTTCTGTTATATTCATAACAATTCCTCCTTTATTTAATAGCTGTCTTATTTCATTTCATTCCCGTACATCATCTTCCAAAACGTAATCCTGAGTTTTAATCCCTACAGCTTTAGATTTTAAAGAGAGGAAAGTAACTTAATAGATGACCTGAAACATAGGATGGAAGAACTTGCAGCAAGATTTTTAAAATTTATTATGAGTATAAAAATGATTTTTTTTTCTTAGAAATGGGTACATATTATTTAACTATAAAAGGAGGTTGTTTTATGAAAAATGTAAGAGTAGTAGAAAACGGAGTTCAAGCAAAAGAAGTAATTGAACAATTTCTAAATCGAGGATACACAAGAGACGAAGTATATTTATTAGCTCATGATAAAAATCGTTCTAAAGACTTAACGGAAGCCTTGGAGACGAACGATGTCGGTGTTTCAGAACAAGGAGCATTCGATTTAATGGCCAACGTTTTCCGATCCCGTGGAGATGAATTACGTTCTAAAATCCACTCTTTAGGGTTATCAGATGTAGAAGCTCAGCAATATGAAAGGGAATTAGATCAGGGACGTGTACTAGTAATTGCAACAAAAGCAGGTTAATGTCATAAATATATAAGAGGACCTACTAAGTAGGTTCTCTTTCATTAACCTTTGATTACATTCCCTTTAGTAAGATTAGATTATGACCATCGTTTTCACATACTGCATGGTTAAATCGGTTTATTTGTCACATTTGTTATCAGCTTTTAAAAGATTAAGGAGTTAATTTTCAGTTACATATTGAAAGAAAAAATGTGAAATTATTAATTTAAAAAAGCAAGATGAAGTGAACAAAAATTTGATAAAAGTCTCAGAGTCTCTTATAGCTATGTTAAAGCAACTTAAAGAAGAACCTGAGAATCCAGAAGCTTTGACTGCAGTTGCGGATTTGGAAGGCCAAAAAGAACAACTAAAGGCTAAATCAAAAAAGCTATCTGAAGAACTCGCTCAGTTATAAAAATGTATAGAAATAATTTGAATAAACGCCCAAAGAAACCTTATACAATATGTAAGATTTCTTTGGGTGTTTATATTAGGAACTACTTTTTATATGTTAAATCGTCATATAATGGCAAATTTGAAGTCTCTGGTTTAAGGGCTGAGCCTTTTACTAAAAACTTTAGAATATACGCATAAACATTTATCCTCGGATCTGGAAGGTTCCACGCTTTATGCACTGCTAATTTCGTCTCACCTTTGAAAAGATCGAGGGCGACTCAGTGAACCTATCCGTCTGGAACCCTTATTTTCCCTGCCATTAATACTGACGATAGGGTTTACTTATAGATAATTCTTAATGTCTCTTTTTACTCCACTTCGTTTATATCTGTTTCTTTTTCTCATAGAAAGAAGATAAATAAAAAGATTATTAAAAGAATGCTCGCAGGAAATATAAAGGACCGATGTGAGCAGAAAACAATTTAGCCAAGCTAATCAGGCCTTTCAATTTTATATTTAGTTAAATGATTTATAAGAGGTTTTTTCTTAAATACCCTTCGTTGTAAAGGAAAAACACCTCGTTCGTATCCTAACATAGCAATGATGGGTTACTCTAAATTGTTATGTTGGGTGGATAAGACTTCTCTCTCCCCCTTCCATTCCGTGAAAAATATAAGTGACTAGTCCAATACTCAACATATAAAAAAGAGTACATACTCTATAATCATCTACTCATCACCTACTGCGGAATTATTTAGTCTTACTTTGTGATTTTATGTAAGTTTAAAGGAAGTTTTGTAGAAAGTATTTCATTAATCAAAAAAGGATACCATAATATACCTAATGTTAATTTTTATAGAGAATTATTACAGTGGATAATGAATATAGTCTTTTGTGTTTTAGAATCAAATCGCTGGAGAGAAAAATCCAAGAATTGTGAAAAGGAACTTCTTAAAAGTGAAATTCATAGGGGCATTTTTTATTATGGGTCGAGGCGATAAACACTGACTTTAAAGTAAATAGATAGGACACATATACACACCTATCTAGTCGAATTTACCTATTTATTACATCAGTTTTACTTCGTTTTCATTTTCTTGTAACTGGCGGGTTTTATAATGAATTAGAATAGTTCGACAAGCATATAAAAGACCATTCTAAAAGTAGGCGGTGAAATAATGAGTAAACAAACCTACTCCGATATACAACGTAAAAAAAACTTGATTATAGACTCTTTAATTCATTTAGGAATCTATAAAAAAGGAAACAAGCAGCTTTATGAATTATCCTTACATGAGTTAGAAACAGAGTACCGAATAGTTAATTCGGCAATCAATGATCTGTCCTTCTAGATTTTTACTAATTGCAATTCATTTGTTAAAAAGGGAGGTAATCTATGTTTTTGAAAAAGCTAATCAAAAATGGATCAGTTACGGTTAATTATTATGAAAATGGGTCACTAAAAACGTGTAAAGGTCGTGTTTATAATCTTAACCTTTATGAACAGACACTGTCTTTAAAAGATGAAAAACAAAATATTTTTTTTATTCGCTTATCCGGTATTGAAGATATTTATTGATTTTAATTTAGTAAAAAGTTTTCTCGATTTCTTTTCAAATGGTCACTTTGTGTGTGTAAAGGGTTACTAGCTAGGAAACTGTACAGATAAAGAAATGCAATAAAAAAGGAGGAGGAATGATGGGAGAAAACAAACAAACATGGTCTGATTTTATTCAAAAGGACCGATTTGAACTGCATTCGTACCTTACTTATTTATTTAATCAATGTCATGATGAGAGTCCAAGGCAGTTAGAAGATGAAAATAATGGAGGCGACCTCACGTTTCTAATCCAAATGAATAGGTCGTCTATTGCTGTTATAAACCTTTTTTAATATATAGTAGATGCATCAATTAAGTTTATAATCGTATATAAGTAATTTTATGTGAAATTCAATTTTCACCCGTATAAAGCTTAGAGGGAGGAAGAGCTTGTGAATACAACTGTTAACGAGTTGTATGATTTTGGAATAGTTTTAAGGAGAAAGCTATTAAATAATAATCTTTATGCTTATTATTTAATTGGTGCAATGAGGAGAGAAAATCATTTTGATTTTTTATATTATTTTTTGACGGCAACTGTAGATAGTCAAACCCCTGTACCTGAACATGTCTCCAATGTTTTTTTGGAAATCCTTAGCGATAAAGAAAAATTGAGTGATCTTACTCCATTTGTCATGGGTCTGGTTGAAAAATAAATAGAATTAAAGATATATATACGTTTCCTCAGATGTCTAAATCCCTTTATTAAATACAGTCATTGTTTTTGGTGCTAGACATAAATATTGGCTTTGATGCGAAATAAGTCAGCTTGTTAATTAAGTATTATTTTTGCGCGGTATGGATTATATATTTTCGTTTGCAGTTTAATAAAATTTGAAATATATACCCAAATCATATGAATTAAAACTCCAACTAAAATTCCTGTCAAGCTACCTGCAATAGTTGTTATGCGAACCGGAAATAAAGAGGTTTTACAATATAACTATACAATTGAACAAACTAAAGGAGGCTATCTATCTTGAAAGCAACAAGCATTAAGTTTTATGAATTCGGAGAACCTCAACAAGTTCTACAAATAGAAAATAAACAATTGAAAGATCCTGGAGTTGGTGAAGTGCTAGTACGAATGAAAACTCGACCAATCAATCCCTCTGATTTAATTCCTATTAGAGGGGCCTATTCAAATCGGATTTCTTTGCCTGCCATTCCGGGATATGAAGGAGTTGGTACCGTAGAAGAGGTAGGTCCAGCTGTTTCTAAATGGTTTCTTGGCAAACGAGTATTACCATTACGAGGCGAAGGTACATGGCAGGAGTTTGTAAAAACGTCAGCTGAACTAGCCATTATCGTTCCAGATTATATAGAGGATTATATAGCAGCACAGCTTTATATCAACCCTATTACAGCATGGGTGATTTGTACGGAAGTATTAGCGTTAAAACCAGGGGATGACCTAATCGTAAATGCCTGCGGTTCTTCTATTGGTCGTATCTTTGCTCAATTATCCCGTATTTTAGGGTTTCGTTTGATTGCAGTAACGCGAAATAATATCTACACAGAGGAATTAGCTCAACTTGGTGCTTCATATGTAATTAATACAGAGATGACTCCACTCTACGATACGGTTATGGAACTGACGAATGGTCGTGGAGCTAAAGCAGCAATTGACTCTATTGGGGGACCATCTGGTACAAACTTAGCCTATTGTGTCAGTCCAAATGGAATATTTTTGACTATAGGTCTTTTATCAGGAATACCTGTCAATTGGGCAGAAATTATGAATAACAATAAAATAAATACAAACATATTTCATTTACGTCATTGGAACCAAAAAGTCTCTACACGTAAATGGCACGAAACATTTTATCAGCTTATACAATTTGTTCATGAGAAACAGTTAATATTAACAAAACCCCAAGTTCAATATCATCTTTCAGATATAAAAAAAGCTCTTAATACTAAAATTAAGGGCAAAATACTTTTAACTAGTTAAAAGTCAGGAATATTCTTTATAAAATGTAAACTAATAATATTAAGGTTGTCCCTTTAAACGGCCAAAGAATGTTTATACCCTTGGCTGTTCAGTAAGTTTCTTATTTATTTTTTGAATGGACAACAAGCTTACCGAAGTAACTACATAGTATCTAAAGAATTCCGACTCCATTACCTAATTGGTATCTATTTCGGTGGCGTAATACATTAACATTTGCGTAATTGAAGCTACTCTAAAAGAGTGGCTTTTTTAGAGGGATTTGAGGTTTTTAAGTCCAGATAATAGGTTAATATTTACTTATAAAGCAATTGAAGGATGTAGAAATGGAGGGGAGTAAATTGCCTAACAAAGAATATCCATACTATTTTATAAAGTTAGGTAAGTTATATTATGTAAATGAATCATGTAGAAATGTAAAAAGGAAAGAAATATCCAGTTACGAATTTACACATGATGAATTGGTCGCATTTCCCTTTGACACACAGTCCATTGCGAGACAAACTGCAGATGAATGTGGTGGTTATATTGTAGTTAGAAATGCTACGTTTGAGGATTATATTAGCCAAGGAGAACGTTGGAAAAAGTATATAGATTATAAAGAGAAAAATATATGGAAATTTTATAACGTTAAGTAAATAGTAAACTACTTTTACTATAATAATTTTTACATTTATAAAACTTGTAAAAAAAGTTTGTTTAAGGTAGGTAACACTGAACCAGAAGCTAATCTTATTTGGTCGATCATTACATTTGTTGTTTTTAATATCTTATGTAGAGGGAAAGAAGAAGCAACGAACAATGATAAGCTTATTGCTTAAATTAATGGAACCAATAAATAGGATGGGAGATGTAACATAGTGAGTGGAAATAACGATGCAAAAAAAATATTGGCCCGTACAGAAATGAAGCGAGACCACTTAGCTACATCGATTGCTGCAATGTATCTAGCTATAAAACAATAATTTAAAAGAGCAACCTTTAAAGGTTGCTTTCTTTATTGGACCCTTCACTAGTTATAGATAATGGCCTCACTTTTCCTTTATAAAAAAAGCAGGGCCGTCTAAAATGTTAGGTATTTTTTTCAAACGTTACAACATGTATTTCATTATCTATTAATTGAAAATATGTCTTTGAATATGATCCAATATAAATAGGTAATCTTCCTTTTTCGTTCTCCGTATAAACGTTATAACCCAACTCATCGACAGTCTCAAATCCGTAATACTCCTGCCCTTTTATAATATTCAAGCCTTCTGTCAAACCATCTAAGACACATATGATTTTTATAAATTCAATTTCTTTATTTTTTTCACTCATACTTCCACTCTCCCACTCAAAAATTTTCTGTATATTCAGAATTATATCGTTTTAAAAAGTGTTACTCCATACGCCAATCGACCCTATTAAATTAAATATCGATGTTTTTATGCAAAAACTGCAATCTCTAAAACTTGGATATGTACAAGAGGCCCATAAAAAAGGCAGCTTTTGTTCAATTATTCGAAGTTGAGACAAAAACTATTGCAGAATGGTTTGTGGATTGTTGGAATAAGGCAGACGGAAAGAGCATTACGTCACCTGCCAATTTTAGTTTTCATGATTATGATCGATGCTATGATTTACATAAAGACAAATGGATTACTGATGGGGATAAATGGGATGATTTAATTATGTTTTTATTCTTTTTTAAATAAAAGGTAGTGTTTTTTCACTTGAATGTCGATATGGAAAAAAGAGAAGGGTTTACTCTTCTCTTTTTTATTTGTCTCTGGTTACTTCTTTTTAAAATCTAGGACTTACAAGTTGCCATGCTGCCCATGATCCCCATTACGTTCCAATTTATATGTTGGGGAATTTTTGTTTCTATAAAAAATATAATATTCCAGGTACTACACAAGGTTGTAAAACTTTAAAAGTACGTAGAATAAATCCCTAACTTTCTTCCTTCCCACCTCCACGAAACGATAGCCGGTGAAAGGTATTGATATATACAAACAGTTCTTCCCCAGTTGTCTTTCTTGAATCAGCAATGAGGGGAAGGTACATGGCACGATAGGTTTCCGGCACCCAGACGTAGTGATGAACATATTCTGTGAGAAGGAAGCCACATGATTGCCAAAAGCCGATACGCCTTCTATTATCTAGTGTTTCCTTTGACTCCACCTCAATAATTAATTTCTGATATCCCTCAGCAGCTGCTTTCTGTCGTAGGTAATCAACAAAATGTTTGCCAAGTCCATGTCCTCGCTCTTTTTCAGATACTGCCAAATAGTCAATGATCAACACCTGATCGGATACAAGCTTCCCTGTGAGAGACATAACAATTGGTATTGACTTGTTATATCCTACATGAAGCTCGGCAATTCCTTGTGCAAACATATTTTTGATACTCTTAACCGATTTAGCCCCCTTATCACCAAATGCCTCCAAATAAAGAGGACTCGAGTTCTGCCAAAGTTCATCGTCCCATGTGCAAATTGTTCTAATTTTCACAATGTTTTCTCCTATCTAACTTATTGTTCTAATTTTAAACCAGATAAATTGCACCTGATCCTTATACCTTCTATTTTGCCAATGAAGTATCTTTTTATCTCTCGTCTAATTTATGAAAAAGGTAAACAACTGGACAAGCTCCAGCATATAAAAACCATCACTTCTTACGTAACCATCTACCCCTTACCTACTGCAGTAAGGGTTCTTTGTTATTTTGGGAGTGGACAGGCAAGCTTACTGCAGTAGCTACATAGTATCTAAATAAATATAACCCCATTCCTTAATCAGTATCTAGCTCAGTATCACTACCGCGTTAATACAAGCTGTATACGCCTCGTGAAGCCCTTCATGGAATCTGTAAGGGAGCTGAGCCGAAGAGGCGAAGGGGGCGACCGGATGCGTTGAGCTGAAATAACAGGTACATAAAAGACAAAAAAATAAAAAGAATGAAGGCAGGTATTAACATGAGAAAAACACAAAGGTTTCTTTTTCGAAAGATCTTTTCTCCACCTCTCAAACCATGTCTCACGAGACGTCGTCCCTTCAGGGCTTATTCCTTTGTTCCGTTTAGTCCACTCGCCATGCTTGACCCCACTATTTTGACCCTGGGAGGCATTGTCTTAGGAATTGCCATCATCGAACGAATTTTAGATCGATGGGGTGTGATTGATCTTGTGGATCAGTTTGCGAAAGTCATGCGCTTTATCTTACCTGTCACCTTCTATAGCGCCTTACTTTACTTTTTTGCGACCTTTATGTTTTGAGGAGGAATGTTGATGTTTGAAAAATTAAAACTGCGTGGCCAATTGATTAAAGCGTTTCGTACAGCAGAGATTTACCGGGTAGTGAAACGAGGAGACCGTACCTCCTATCTGTTTCCGAAAATCCATCAAATCGATAACCATCATACGTACACTCGGTACGCCTTTTCCTTACTAAATGGGATCGATCCTGAGCTTTTAACGAAAAAAAGGTGGGCCTTACGACAAGTATTAGGCAGCAACATCGAAATAAATGGCAGTTTGAAGAATTTTAGTATCACCGTTCATCATAAAAGCTTACCTAAGATGCTTGAATACAAGTATGAAGCAATTCATCCTTATATTGAGAAAATGGAGCTTCCCGTATGCATTGGTCAAGATATCTATAGAAACCCCGTTTCATGGGATTTTGCAGATTTGGAAACCTTACTGATATCGGGTGAAATTGGAGCCGGAAAAAGCAGTTTAATGCGTGTAATTCTGACTACATGGGTGAAATATGCCTCCCCTGAAGACTTGCGCTTAGTCTTAGTGGACCTTAAACGAGCCGATTTAGGGTTATTTCATGGGATTGAGCATGTAGATGCGCTTTGTTTTGAAGCAAAAGACATGAGAAAACCTTTTGCCTTACTTCGAGCTGAAATGTATCGACGAGGTGATTTACTGTTAGAGCATGGTGTGACTCATATCAGCAGGCTTCCCTTTAAATTACCTCGCATTGTCGTGGTGGTTGATGAAATGAGCATCATCAAGCGAGAAACGGATCTCGTAGAGATGATTCAACAGTTCGCAAGTCAAGGTCGTGCGCTGGGCGTTCATACCATTATTGCCATGCAACGTCCGGATGCGGATTTATTAAACTCTGCGCTAAAAGCCAACTTACGAGTAAGGATATCTGGGAGGCAGGCAGATGCGACAAATGCAAAAGTTGCCGGAGTCATTGGAGCAGAAGAAATTGATGCAGCAGCTAGAGGACGTATGAAAATTAAAATTGATGATGTGAAAGAGTTTCAAGCTTTTTTCTTAGATGAAGAAGCGTGTAAGGAAATGCTTTCACCTTATAAAACGCGCGTAAAAGATCCTGAACCGCACCTAGAGGTTGTGCTCCAGTCAATCTTTGGTTTATTAGAGAAGGAGGAACAGCGATGAGCTTTCGGTTATCTCAGCGTGATAAAGACATCATTGGATTTATCAATCAGTTTCGAGCTGTGGATCGCGACTCATTAGTGGAACTGTTCTTTAAACAGCTGAAATCGCCTGTGAATGCGTGTAATAGTGTCATGGTACGTTTATATCGATTAGGGTTGATTGAACGCACACAGCAGTATTCCCCGACGGTCTATTTGCCTGTAGATGCGAAGATCAAAAAGAACTCTCAAAAAATATTACATTTCCTTTCAATTCTAGATATCTATAAACAAATGTGTACGTATAGTGCGCCTAAACAGGTTATTGTCGAAGATAAGCCCACTGGACAAAAAGGAGGCATTGAACCCGATCTCTTTTGTATCTTTAAAGGATCTCCGTTTTGGATTGAAATGCAACGCAATCAGTATTCTGAGCAGAAGATGCAGGCGAAGGTCAACCTCTATGAGGAGTTTTTCTTTTCGGATGAGTGGAAAGCATTGCAGTGGCAGCCAGAAGATCGAGCAGCCCTCTTCCCTTCGGTTATTCTGATTACGCCTGTTCGGTATGCAGTGTCTTCAGAGCATATACGGATTATTCAAGTAGCAAGTATTCATGAACTTATGGAGAAATATAAGAGTTCTACTAAACAACAGAGGAAAGCAAAACCGATAACACAGTCCTCTTCTGGTGGAATTAGAATCAACTTAACCTAGAGTGCTAAAAATTCAGCCTACAAAAAAAAGATCCTATCTAATTTTGAGCAAATGGAATAAGAAATCAGATAGGAGAAAGAAAAAGACACATATAAAAATATGCGCAAACAAAAGCTAGATTCTAACATCTATGAAAGTAAACCTCTAAGTTATGTTTGCATGTAGATTGGTATGGATAGATAGTGAGTAAATTTGATAAATGTAAAAAGATTTCTCCTTCCTCCTAACAAGGAAAGAAGAATCCTTTTACGAGCTGAAATGCATGATGAAACATGCCATACCGACCTAATGAATCGTAACATACCTTTATAACAATAATGAGGCAGTAGTGTTTCTTTTTATAACGATACTAATTCAGGTAAGTTACAGCATTTATTATAACGTGCACTTTTTATACATCTTCTTTCCACTTGGGTATCGAATAAATGCAGTCATATCAAGGATGTATAAAAAGCTGTATATAATAGAAAAGAGAATTCTTACTCCCAAAGGGTTCTCTTTTTGTATGTGTATCGGAAAGAGACATTATGCTAACTAACTTTGTATATGATATACAGCTTAAAAACAGAAAAAACTCCCCAGGCGGGAGAAGTTTTTTCTAGTCGTAAAATATAGATGTTAGCTGATACCTCGCGGCGTCTTGGGTAGTTTGCTTAATACATGTAAATCTATTCGTTTATATAAAAGAGAAAAAACATCTTCATAGGACTTTTACGTTTTTGCATAGAATATTTTTATGAATTCAAAAGAAAAGGGAGATGATTTAGTGTATCAGCGAATAGAAACCAGAAAAGAAATAAAACTCTTGGATTCCGAAATTGATTTGTGTAATCAGATTAGAAAATTGTTGCACGAAAGAGGTCAGAGATATTTAGAATCCAAACAAGAGTATACGGAATATGAAGTTTTACAAATTGCTTTAAATAGACTAATGAATGAACTAACTTTTAGGTATTAAAAGACTAAAAAAACCACCTGAAAATATATAGAATATTAAGGATATGAATATTGTGTGGAATGTTACATAATAAATTTATCTAAGATAGAAAAAAGAGAAGGTCAGGAATGTGATCTTCTCTTTTAGTTTATAGTTTCCGATAAAATCCATTATGTTAACTAAACATGTATACCATATACAGCTTAAAAACAGAAAAAAACTACCCTGATGTGTGGTGGTATGCTCCCCTTATAGTGGACAAGTAAAGGAAAGCAACCTATTCTGTCTACTAACGTATAAAATAGGATTTTTTTCGCGTTTATTTAGCTAATGGAGGATTCTTGATATGCAAGATAAAATAAAGCTTATTAAAGCCAAAAAGAAGGCTCTAGAAATTCAATTAAAATCAATAAGTAAGAATTATGTAGAAGATCCTTAGCAGGTCGCATAACTTGAACTCGCGATCCGTATTTATCAGGATGTTCTTGATATTCTAAGTATGCCTTTAGAAAAAGGGGGAAATTGGATGGAAGCTTTGGATGCTCCTAGTTTAAAAGAAAACGATATCGCCAATTTAAAGAGGTTTAAAAAGGTAAGAAACGGATTTATTTCCTTTCAATTTGAAATTCGCGGAGAGGTATATGAGGCAACTGCAACGTATGAAGAACATGTACTAAACTTGTGTACTCTTTCAAAGGTTGGTGAAGAAGATGTGATTTTTCTGTCATCTGACATAGGTCCTATTCGTAACATCCTACATACTGAATTAATTCTAAATCGCATCATTGGTACACAGTATACTTTTCCAACCGAAACATAACCCCATGTTATAACTAAACACCATGGGGTTTATATGTCAAAAAAGTCATGAAAATCTTTACGATGATCAATTTTAATGACGGCACGCATAACTTTTCTCAAAACCACAGGTGTTGGAATATATCCCTTTACATTACATAGACGCCATACTGTATTTCTGCTCACACCACTGCGATCCGCAAAATCCATCTGCGTAATACCTTCTTTATCTAAGAATTTACCAAACTTTGTTCTTTTGGGATTCTTCCACCAGGACATTCATCTCACACTCCTCTTTTACTACTAGCCTGTCCATTTTTCACCTTTTTGAACCTAAGAAAAGAAAAAAAGTAGGCATAAGGAGTCAAATTTCGAATAGAATAGAAGAAAATAAGCCAATCCGTGTATCCTGTCGACTTTTTTGGAATAATCATATAGCATACATACAGTTAAGACCGCCTTATAAACTAATAAGTAATGGGCGGTCTTTGCTATAGGTATGAATAGATTTTGAGTATAATGGAAAATAAAAACAGACTGCCTCAGAGAACGTAAGAAAATCTCTAACAACAGCCATTCATAAATTATCAGGGTAAAAAACAATTTAATCAGTGAAAGAAAAAAGAGAACTTCATATATCATTATAGAGTCCTCTCTTTTATGGAATAAAACAATATACAGTATTAAAGTGTAAAAAAGTAATTAGTTTATAACATTTTCAAACATAACATAAATTTCTATGCTTCTATAGAGCTACCTTTCTTATAAAAAAGGCTGTTTCACAAAATTAATGTGCAATGGAAAGGACTAATATGTGAGACCAGTAAAAACGATCACAAAAAGGTAGGATTTATTGAGGTAACTTCTTTTTCCGTAGTCGGCGTAATCTCCGTTGAATTCCATGGGCTGATCTACCGATTAGTTGGCCAATTTCTTGTTGAGTACGACCTTCTTGATAAAACATGTACCATAGACGGGAATCTTCCTCTTCAGTCCACTTTTTATTTTCATATTTAGGTCGATTAAAATAATCATATGTTCTTTGTTCCTTTACCCAGTCGGGTTCTGGAATAAGAGTATTTAGGGATACTTTAGAAAAATTAATAAATTCCTTATTCTGCTGTGCCCATTTCCAAAAGGCTGCTACGTCAATTCCTAAAAATGTTCGTGTGTTTGCTCTCAAGATGTTATAGGGCAATTCTTTTTTCTGAATCCAGTTATAAATGGTATGAACATCAACTTGCAGACACTCTGCTAGTTCATATACTGTAATATTTCCCAGATGAGCTCTTACGCCATCTATACCTAAACGATATAATCTAGACTCTAATGCTTGTATACTTCGCTGTAAGCGTCTAGATATTTGGTCAAGGGACTTGACTCCATACCATTTTAACAAGTATACATCCTCTTTCTTTGTCCATCTACGTAATGACGTTTTTCGTACTAATTTTAACAGTCTAATTCGAGTCGCAACAGAAGAAGGACTCTTGCCTAAATGTTTTCCAATTTCTCGGTTGTTCATCCTATTAATATTTACTTTTAAGAAAGTATCTTGGTCAGGGGTCCATTTTTTGCGTATGCCATTCTGTTCGTCACGAAGGTGTAGTCGTGAGACCCGTTTATTAACCGATTCTTTACTACGATTTAAACATTCACCAATTTTTTGGAGTGTCATCCGCCCATATTGTTCTTTTAGAAATAAATCTTCTTCCTTGGTCCACAGTTTTTGATTTTTAGTCACTATATCTCCCTCCAATTCGCGACTTAGATGTATAGAAAGCTAAGTATAGAGAATAGTAATGAAGATGTTCATCTTACCTCAACAGAGATTAAATCCTGTTTCATTTCCCTTTTTATATATTGGACATAGGTTATCACTTTGTTTAGTCTGTTTTTGTCTAAATTGTCAGTGAAACTATAAACAATAGTTACATTTTCTTTGAGTTCTTACTTTTGAAACTCATATACAACAGGCACCTTATCTAATTTCACAGTTTTTGCCACGATATAACGACGGTAGCCATCTTTTAAAAGCTTGGTTCCTTTTTCAATGGTTAACGGTTCATCTAAGCGACCTGTACGCTTTACAAAATCAATAACTTTTTGTGTTTTCTCAGGATTTGGGCGTGTCTTTAAAAACGCTTCAGGAACGATAATTTCATCAAAGTCCAATAAATCGTGGGTTCCTCTTGGCTGATTTGTTAGTTTCTTCTTTTGTGCATCAGCTTTTTTCTTTTCTATTGGTTGTTGTTGTGGTTCTGACTGCAAAGCCTTTGCTTCTTGCTCCCCTTCTTTTGCGACAGACGGAGAAGTAGATACCGGTTTTTCGCCCGGTTTAGTGAGTGCTACTTTTTCTTGTGCTTTATAAGCCTCAGAAATCTGTGATTTCGTTTCTTTTTTCTCTTTCGATTCACTATCCTTTTTATCATTTTTATTAGGGAGAACGGTAATCTGGAAACAGATGACCCCTACTTCACCAGGACATTCATTAATCGGAATGTCCAACGTCGGTTCCCCTTGAATTAAGATTTTCTCATGCATAATACTTTTCTTGGTGAGACCTGTTTTATTAAAAGCTTTCTTCGCAACAAACACCGTATACGAAATAAAGGTACTCTTCTTTAATCCTTTAGGCGCAGACGGAGACCCTTTTTCACGCATATCAAAGGCAACGTAGCGATCATATTCTCGTAAAGATCCTGTGGCTGATCCGGTTAAGGTAATTTTGTGTGGCATAATAGTCTCCTCCTACGTAGATTTTTAGTTATTGTTTATTTAGAACACAGATCTAAATAAACATATTCTATTAAAACATCAGCTTCTAAGAGATTTCTACTTGTTTTGATTAGGAAGCTGTGTCTTTTAACTGGTTGTGTTGACGTAAACATTTTTGTTCCTCTGGCGTTAAAGCTTGTCCTAAGTCTTGTTTTACCTGAGCTATCTCCAACAAACTATACGTGGAGCTGTGCTCCACCAACAAGTTCTCTTCTTCTGGTGTTAGCTCTTGTCCTAAATCTTGCTTTAATTGAATCATTTCAAGCTGTTGATCCAAAGAAATCTCTGTTTCTTTTGTAGCTTCTTCTTGCTGCTGCTGTTCAGCTTTCAACCAATTTGGAACGAGTTCCTTACGGATAATCCGTTTTGGTGTAGCCAATGTTGTTGTTGGACTTTCGGTATGTATAACTTCTTGTTGATGTGCGTATACTGATGAATAATCCTGCTCTTTAGGGTTTACCAACTCATAGAATTGATTTTTCGCAATTTGATAGATTAATCGACACATATCCCGTAGGGATAAAGGAGTGCCTTGTTGATTGGCTTCATGGACATATTTATCTAATCCCACAATGGTTGAATACGCAATTTCATGTATTTGCTCTTTTTTAATCTCAATCTCTGTATCTCGTTTGACAGCTTTTGCAGCATTTTGAATACGAGCATAGAAGTCTTGTAGTTGATGTCCATACTTACCTGCATAGACTTGATTGACTTTCTTAGGCACACCTTTGATGTACGTGAAGGCCTGTGAAACAGACATTAAATGATTATTTATATGATTTACAGGTAAATCAAGGTTAATAAAGGCATCAGGTGATTTATCGGCCTCTAAGCTTGGTGTATCAACGTTTTCAGTGCTTTCTGGATGCGTCACAGGACGTGTCACAGGAGTGGTCATTTCTTCTTGCTGAAGCGTTTGTACACCTGTTGTATCATGAGCAAAAAAGATTTCGTCGCAAATGTGATGAAAGTTTTTATGGCTTTTAAGGATAAATACATAACTATCAGGATGAGTACCTGTTGCATCTTCTTTAATGTATCGTGCTACAAGTATAAAGGGTGTCGCTTTTAACGAGCGCACAAAACGAGAAACGGTACTTTTCGAGACATTAAATTTCTTCATGAGCGTTTCAGAACGAATCGCTTGAATGCCCGTAGCCACTAGGTTATAGATGACATGATCGAGCATTTCCATTCTTTTTTTAGGAAATTCTTTATGTATGGCTGATTGTTGTTGTTTAAAGTGGGTACGAAGACTTTCTAAAAACTCTTCTTTTCTTTTACGAAGTGTGGACTTGTGGGTCCATAACCATTTGAACCGTCCATTGAAGGTATCTACATCTTTTAAATAGCAGGTCAAAATCTTTGTCATTTGTTCATCGTCTCCTTTAAGGAACACAAAAAAGACACTGTTTCCCTGGAAAAAGGAAAACAATGCCTTGATTTTGATGAACTAAGCCCTTGAAATAGATGTCAATTTCATATAAAATAAAAACATAAGTTTTATCTTATAGAAAAACTAACTCTATTAACAAGAGACTTCGACAAGTGTTTTCCCTACTGTGGTTAGGGTGAACGGTTTAAGAGTGTTGACAGCACTTCTTAAACAGTTGAAGTCTTTTTTCTATTCCGGTCATTTTTGTTAGTTTCATTATAGCGTTAAGTAGTCTCATAATTCAATAAAAAATTAGTAAAATATATCAAAACAAGTATTTTGGGCTAATCTTTTTTATTTAGATAATAAATAATTAAACAAATATTTATTATCTAAATAAAAATCTTTCTCTCCACTCTCAATCAGTATAAAAAAGTGCAATTTTTAGTTTCACTATAAGTGGTCTTCTAAACTAGCATTATTTAAAAGAGGCATTGCCCTTAGTTAATTCAGCTTAACTAAGGACAATGCCTCTTTCGTTTTTTCCATTTTATATTTAATTAAAATAGATTAATCACTAGTTTTATTGAATATCATACTCTCTTTCAAGTCGATCGACTAGATGTTCACTTATATAATCTTCAATGAAAGCTCGCTTTTTGTTATGATTTTCTTCCTTTTTGAAACTAAACAGACCAGTTTTCACAGTTATATTCCGTTCTTCTTCAGGTAACATAACCCATTTTTCAATTGCTTCTTTTTTTAATTTGTTTCTAATTTTCAATTCGTTTAGACGTTGCTCTTTTTCTAAGATTCTTTGGTTGTTTGTAGTTGCAGATGTTTCTGGGAGTGCCTTTAGTACATCTTGAAATTGAGATAAAATCTCTTGATTGGTTTCTCCACTTTGTTTCATAAATGTTGTTAAGACCTGAGCCATAGAATCAATTTTCTCAGTTGCCTCTGCTAATTGTTCCTCTAAATTCACTATTTTCTTCTCAAAAACTGTTTTCATGGGCTCATTCTTTTCTAACATCTCAGATGTTGTTTCTCCATTAAAATGTGAACGAATTTGCTTAATAGAGTAACCGTTTTCTTCTTTTAATCTCTTAGCCTCAAGTAACATATCAATCTCTTCTCTTTTAAAGCGACGATGACCACCTTGAGTACGGATCCCTTGAATATTAAAATCCTCTTGATATCTTCGAATGGTTTGGTCAGAAAGCCCAGTAAGTTTTATTACTTCACTTAACTTAAATTCTTCCTCAGTTCGTTTCAAAATTAACCCCTCCTCTTCTCAAATAATAATAACGACAAATTTGTTTCTATTATAATATAACTGACACTGAATGTTGAGAGATTTATTGATGGATTTTGTGTTAGATTTACAGTATTTTTGCTATTTTCGATAGAATAAACAATCCAAAGTTCTAATTCATAATAACAAAGTTCTTAAATGGACTAAAGGGATAGAATCTAACTGTAAATCTATAATAAGTGACTGTTAAGTTTAGGTTGGAATGGACTAAAGGGATAGAATCTAACTGTAAATCTATAATAAGTGACTGTTAAGTTTAGGTTGGAATGGACTAAAGGGATAGAATCTAACTGTAAATCTATAATAAGTGACTGTTAAGTTTAGGTTGGAATGGACTAAAGGGATAGAATCTAACTGTAAATCTATAATAAGTGACTGTTAAGTTTAGATTGGAATGGACTAAAGGGATAGAATCTAACTGTAAATCTATAATAAGTGACTGTTAAGTTTAGGTTGGAATGGACTAAAGGGACAGAATCTAACTGTAAATCTATAATAAGTGACTGTTAAGTTTAGGTTGGAATGGACTAAAGGGACAGAATCTAACTGTAAATCTATAATAAGTGACTGTTAAGTTTAGGTTGGAATGGACTAAAGGGACAGAATCTAACTGTAAATCTATAATAAGTGACTGTTAAGTTTAGGTTGGAATGGACTAAAGGGACAGAATCTAACTGTAAATCTATAATAAGTGACTGTTAAGTTTAGGTTGGAATGGACTAAAGGGACAGAATCTAACTGTAAATCTATAATAAGTGACTGTTAAGTTTAGGTTGGAATGGACTAAAGGGACAGAATCTAACTGTAAATCTATAATAAGTGACTGTTAAGTTTAGATTGGAATGAACTAAAGGGATAGAATCTAACTGTAAATCTATAATAAGTGACTGTTAAGTTTAGATTGGAATGAACTAAAGGGATAGAATCTAACTGTAAATGGATTTGAGTCAATAATTTGGACACAAAAAAGTTAAGTCTTAAGCTATTTTTCTCATTTGATCCTCAATTGCTTGAGGGGTTTGATAGCCGAGGCTACTATGGATTCTGTTTCGGTTATACCATCCTTCTATAAACTGAAATATGGCTAATTTTGCAGCTGAATAGTCTGTGTATTGCGTATGATACACTTCTTCTTTCTTTAATATGGCATGAAATGACTCTATGCAGGCATTATCATAAGGGCAGCCTTTCTGGCTGAAAGACTGCTTCATCTCGTATTCGTGGACATGCTGAGTAAACTCACTACTGGTGTATTGTGAGCCAAGATCCGTATGAAGAAGTAAGCCCTTTTCGGGCTTTTGAGCAGTGTAAGCGTTCCTAAGTGCTTCTATAACCAGTTCGGATGTCATGGAACGGGAAAAAGAATAGCCAACGATTTTTTTAGAATGCAAATCTAATACAGATGCCAAATAGCACCAACCGTCTCTTACTGTAGGGATATACGTAATATCTGCCACCCATTTCTCGTTAATGGTCTGTGTAGAGAAATCTCGTTTTAACAGATTATCTAGCTGTATAACCTTTTCTTTTGACGGATAAGGAGGGTATTTTTTCTTTGTGATCGAACGAATTCCTGCCTTTTTCATTAAGCGTTGAACGCGTTTTAGGCTTAGGTAACACCCATTATTTACTAAGGTCTGATGAATTTTTGGGGCACCATAACGTGCTCTACTTTTCACATGAATTCGTTGGATTTCTTTCGTCAGCTTCTGGTTTTCCTGTTCGCGGTTTGATACCGTCTTCTTGAACGAGTGGTAGTAGCTACTTCTTGGAATCGTTAACACTTCGCACATTTTCTGAACGCTGTATTGCCCTTTATATTTCTTGATAAAATGGTTGAGCTCTGCTTCTGTCACTTTTTCGCGAATATGGCCATAGCCTTTTTTAGAATATCTAGTTCTTGTTTTAACCGAAGGTTTTCCTTCTGAATTTCAGCTAATTCTTTGGGTGTTAGAGAGCCTTCCTCTGAGTTGATAGGTGTAAAGGCCTTCACCCATTTATAGATTGTTACTTCTGATACGCCATATTCGCTGCTTAAATCTTTAACCGAGTTTCCTGCATGATATAAATCCACAATCGTTTTCTTAAACTCATCATTGTATGTTTTGCCTGCATGTTTACGTTCCATTTCGGACACATCCTCTCAAAAGTCATTGTAAGGACTTAATTAAATGGTGTCCATGAAACTATACTAACTCCAAAATCTATAATAAGTGACTGTTAAGTTTAGGTTGGAATGAACTAAAGGGATAGAATCTAACTGTAAATCTATAATAAGTGACTGTTAAGTTTAGGTTGGAATGAACTAAAGGGATAGAATCTAACTGTAAATCTATAATAAGTGACTGTTAAGTTTAGGTTGGAATAGACTAAAGGGATAGAATCTAACTGTAAATCTATAGTAAGTGACTGTTAAGTTTAGGTTGGAATAGACTAAAGGGATAGAATCTAACTGTAAATCTATAGTAAGTGACTGTTAAGTTTAGGTTGGAATAGACTAAAGGGATAGAATCTAACTGTAAATCTATAGTAAGTGACTGTTAAGTTAGACTTGAGTTGAACCTAACAAATGAAATCTTACTGCAAATCTGCAAATGGCTACTTTAGGTTCAACTTAGGTTGAACTATAAGGGTTCTGTGACTAAAAATCTATAGTTGGGGAACATTTAATTCAATTTAGGCTCAACTAATAGGATAAATCTTAACTGTAAATCTATAGTAGATGATTATTAAATATAAAATTAATTCAGATCATAATATTTTTTAATTATTAGAACGACAACCTTTATTTTTAAATATAAAATATGGCTTTAGAGATTTCTATTTTGTGAAAATAATGAATTATAGCAATCATACGTTAATATTCTATATCTGTTTTTGTTCTTCCAAATATAGAAGTTTTACTAACAAACAGAGGATCTGTTGTACCATCTTGCTTCTCATTCAATCGATATGGTCATTAAATTGGATCAAACAGATGAAGAGAAGGCAAGCTTCCTCGCCCAAGAAAAAGCGAATCTAAATGTGAAATTACTTGTTCACTTATTGTATAAAGATGATGGCTACTATGCGGTAAGGATCAACGATTTATCTCCAAATTGGGAGGCACTAGCCGTTGATCTATACCAAGTAAATGAGGAAAAAGAAACGGTTAACGTGCACGCAATGACAAGTAATTCCGAAACAGATTCAACAGAAGAAATAAATGCTCATTCGTTAATTGCAACACTCTATTCTGACCAACGAAAAATGAGGAAGAAAAAGGAACAAAAAAAAAACAAGAATATGCGCTTTTGGTCAATGAGTTAGAAAAAGATTTTATTAAAAAGAAAATGAAAAACTATAAACAGGCATTCATGGTAGAAGCCAAACATAAACGTCAAACACAACAAGAAATGAACAAGTTACAACGTGACATGAAGTATCAAGTGAATGAGGAAAAAGCTGATACAGAATCAAAAATTGCGATGTAAAAGGATACGATTCAATCGAGTGATGAAAGCATTCAGCTCTATGAAGATGAACAAAAAGGCTTACAAGAAAAGCTCCAAAAATTAAATGAAAAGCAACAAGATTTAGCCATGAAGTGAAAAAACACAGGGGGACATAAAGGGGACATTGGGATTTTAAAAGGGGACGTAAAAGGGACGTACACCAAAAAAAGGGGAGGCAACGGGGACATTTAGCAATTTTCTTTGTACCCACGGTTTTGCTAGGCTTTGCCTAGCCCCACACCTATGGTGGGGGCAAAAACCCCTTATGCTCTTCTCTCTTTTATAGTGGGGAACCACAATTTAAAGGAAAGGAACGAATGTCATGGATCTGTTTTTACAAAATATCGATCCGATTGCCATTAAAAAATAGATGAAATTGCGAAAGAAAAGAATATTTCTTCCCAAGAATTTTTAAAAGTCGGCTTAAAAAGGAGGGATGTACTGAGAGGGATAAAGGATTAGGACAAAGGGAGAAAAGAGAAATCATAAAATGGATTTACGAAACTTTTTGCACGGAATAATGGAGCACAAGAGATAGAACATTAAAAAAAGCAAAGGTTTAAAGGCGAAGTGAAGACTGAAGAGTATTCTTGTTTTACACTGGGAAAGTAGCAAGCAAAACAAGGTGAAGCTCCTTTAGTTATGGAGGATCCATATTTATAAATTTATAGTCAATCAATCGAATCTTATAAAGACTTTTTCTCTTTCCATCTTGCGAGCAATGCACATAATCATTATAGAAACCACAATAGGTTAGAGCATCCTTCCTAATTGGTGGATTAACAATACTCTCACAATAAAGACAAGTTGGTGTAGTCACTATAAATCCCTCTTACGTTTTAAAAAAAGGAGCATTAATGCTCTCTCTTAAAACTCACGATTCATACTCCTTTTCTTCATCAATCCATCTATCTTCGGTCAATAGCCCACACTTAGGGCATTTATATTTTGGATCTATTTGAGTTGTTATTTCCTCAACTTTACAAGTTTCACATAAATGAATTAAAAACAAGTATTATCACACTCCAAATAAATAGAAACCATATCATTGTTATTAATATGGTTTACATAAGTGATAATATCACCTTTTTCATATTTTAAAAGGTTACATAATATTAAATTAGCTTCTTCTTAAAAAAAGAGCAGTATTAGAAAGTATATGAGTCAAGGATGAAGGAGAGTGCTCCTTTTTATTTTGTCTTCTTGCCGTATAATCCTTATCATGGAAGTGGATGAGAATTATGGTAAAGGGGTATGCGATTATGCGAGCAAAAATCGAAAAAGCTAAACATGTGTTACTGTTTAAAGATACAGGGGAGTTTTATACGCATGAGGTCAATCAAGATAAAATAAAAATGGGCTTTTTTATCTGTCCTTCTTGTGAAGTCAGAGTGCATTATAAACACGATCATTTCTTTTCCCGTGAACATAAACGAAATTGCACCTATGTGAAGGAACAATTTAAGAAAAAAGCCTACTAGGTAAATGAAGATTCAACAATCTTATATGAGACTACGGAGAAAAGGGGGAAAGGAGCATGCTTTACAATAAGAAAAGGAGAAATGGAAAATCTATTTCTCCTTTAATATACATTCAATTAGAAGGATCTGATTATCGAATATTTTTGCCACCAAGTTGTTGTTCTGCCATTTGCACAAGACGTTTTGTAATCTCTCCACCTACTGATCCATTTGCACGGGCAGTTGTATCAGGACCAAGATTTACACCAAACTCACTAGCGATCTCATATTTCATTTGGTCAATTGCTTGTTGAGCACCATATACTAACAGTTCATTTGTGTTGCTATTTTTATTGTTTGCCATTGTATGCAACTCCTTTACATTTTATAAAGTTAAAATGTGTAAAAGAAGGATAGTTTATTCATAAGATGAGAAATTAATTTTAAAAAGCAGTTTAGTTCATAAAAATCATGGGTTTTATCCTTTGTACTTATTGACGACAAATGGTTATTTTTCCTTTTCTATCTCCTTACTATTTAAATCATAAATCGTTTTAATGATAAAATCATGTTCGAACATTTTAATGCCCCCTATCCTTTTATAAATACTATAGAAGTTTATTAAAGAAAGTTATTCTTAATGCAAAATGTTATCATTCCATATGAGTAAAAATCCTAGTATTTCCTACAACTATAGGCTGATGAGCTTTTTACGTAATTTCTCAAAGATAAACCTAATGATAAAAACACATAAAACAAACAAATAATGTTTTATTTATTATTTATTTGTTTTATGTGTTTATTATTCTCTTTTTACCTCTGTGCTTAGTACATGGTTACTATCCATCTGATTTAAAGGGTTTTTTCTCTCAAGTGTCGAACGTAGCAAGTTATCGGGAAGGGGCTGTAAATATGAATTTAAAAGATCAATTTGATGAAAATGAAAAAAGAATAGCAATTACTAGAAAATTAATGGAGAATGCTAGGGAAAGGATTAAGTTATCTTCGGAATTAGAGAAAGAATTGGAGAATTTAGAACTTCAAAGAAGAATGAGGCAATTAGAAATGGAAAGTAAGTTACTAAAACAGCAAGAAAAAGAATTAGGGTAATTACTATAGAGTATCCAATGGGGTACTTTTTTTATTGATATATCGGCTGGAAATCGGGGCAAAACAACCATTCATTGCAAATTTGGGCACTTCTAGTAGCTCTATAAAAATCGAGGAGGTATTTTTTATGGATAGTGCTTCTTGGTTTTTTATGATAGGTATTTTAGCAGCTTTCTTGCTTTTTGGTTATCAACTTGTAATCTCTAAAAAAATTGATTTACCTAAAGGATGGCCAGCTTTTAGTACAGTTTTTGGTGGTACGGCTTTGATGCTTCTATTTTACCATGGACAGGGAGGAACAGAATTTTATTCTATGTTTGGTGACAATAGTCAAGCAAATCTTGTTATAGCAGTACTTTGGTTTTTTGTTTTTTATCCAATACTTTCACTTTTTGTATATTTTCTTTCTTATTCAATCATACGATTTTTCTTATTCGTATTTGCTAATGGAAAAACCATAGGGGAATCAAAAATATTAGACTATTTTGTAGGGCCAATTATTTTTATTGTTGTGGATGGAATTTTTTATCTAGATTACTTTATCAGGAGTACACCTTAATGAAAAAAGAACAAAAGGATGTTTAAATGCCAAATTACGTTATTATATCTCTTATCGTAACCCTAGTAATCATTATTGTATTTCGGGGAATTAGTAAGATGAATAAAAAAATAGAAAGGGACTATATTGCCAAGAATCCAGCAAAGGTTAAAGAGTATATAAAGAGAAATGAAGGGCTTCTAGAAAGAACAAATAAATTAAATAAGCAAATGCTTAATTTTTTAACCTTCACTATTATTGCAGTAATTGCTGTATTTATTTTTGTTCCGGTTTTTATACCTATATTTTTCATAGCATTTTTATTCGCATTTACCCTGCTAATTTTAAATACTATCTTAAGAAGTAGCTTAGAGGACAGGTTAAAAACTTTTAAAAATTTATCCTTTGAAATTAAAAATAAAAATAGCAATCTAAACGGTTGAAAGAACAAGAGGTAATTAGAAAATGAAGACTACGGGCATTGTTCGAAAAGTAGATGAATTAGGACGTATTGTTATCCCTTAATGGAAGAACTATAGTAGGCTTATGGTATGTTTATCTAGTTATTATGCTGATAAATCAACGATGTATAAAATTACGTATAAATGATAAATTTTAATATAGCGCAATTCCTTGTCGCCCAAGGGATTGCGCTTTTTGTTTGGGTCCGCGAAGAGGTATTATGTTAACTAAATTTGTATACGGTATACATAAATGTTTGTAGCTTTAATCGCTTTTCTTTTTTTAAACACTTCCACCAATACACCTGTTTAATTCTTTAGCTTAAAAAATCTTTTTTATATCTAATAGCAAGATATATACCTGAAGCTATGAATGCAAGGGAATATTTGAATAAGAAGAAAATTTGCCACATATATTCTTTTGGGAAAATGAAGTCGCACAAAATGACTCCATACAACACAACGAGGGCACTTTTTAAATTTATTTGGTTTGTTCTTTCGTCACCTGCACCCATTTTTTTGTGAAACACGTATATCAGAATCATTCCAACTATAAGCGACAAAATTCCAATACCAATAAGCATATTCCAGTTACTATTTGATTGTTCTGTCCAGGTTTTCAAAGGAGTAAAAATGGCATTTTCTATTTTGTCAGTTATCATTTCAATCACGTCCTCTCACATAATTAAAAATATCGTTAACATCTACATCAAAAAAATCAGCTATTCGAAAAGCTAAAACGAGAGAAGGAGAATAATTATTCTTCTCCATCACATATATGGTTTGTTTGGATACTCCTACAGCGTCAGCCAATTCTTTTTGGGACAACCTTTTTAAAACACGGTGCTCATACACTTTATTTTCAACGTAGTCACCATTTTTTTCTTTCAATGTAATCACCTTCCTTTTTTGACTACAAGTACATCATATAATAAACTTATATAAAGGTAAAGTAAACTTATACAAATGATAATTATTATTATGCAAATTTAATAATAAATAACAAGATATCACCTAGAACATCTGCTATGTTAACTTAAATTCCATATAATTGAAATATGTTATAAATATGGAACTTTTATAAAGGTGGGTCGTATAAGTATTTAGGAGGAGATTGAAATGCTTGGTTTATTTTAGAAAAAGAAAATGTCATTAATTTTGAAGAAAAATACTATAATTTAACCTATTTAAAAGAATTGCAGATACCTAGATATTTCTACATATGGTATTTGTCATTAAATCTATTGGAGGTGTACGTCTTACCTAGGTAAGACAACTAATTGGACATAATTAACTTGTTATTGGTAGCAGTATTAATTGGATTGACTGGTTTCTTTGTAGCCACAGAATTTGCGATTGTAAAAGTACGAAGCTCTAAGATTGATCAACTGGTAGCTGAAGGTAAAAAGGGCGCTGTATCTGCTAAAAAGGTGATTACGCACTTAGACGAATATTTATCTGCATGTCAACTAGGTATTACAGTAACAGCCATGGGATTAGGTGTTCTTGGTGAGCCTACAGTAGAAAGGCTGCTAAGTCCTATTTTTATGAGATTCGATTTAAATGAGTCAATTACTCACCTTTTATCATTTGGTATTGCTTTTATTGTGATGACCTACCTTCATGTTGTGGTAGGTGAATTAGCACCTAAGACGTTTTCCATACAGAAAGCAGAAGCTGTCACATTGTTATTTTCAGCTCCCATCATCTGGTTTTATAAAATAATGTATCCCTTTATATGGATCTTAAATGGTTCTGCTCGAATATTGGTTGGAATGTTTGGATTAAAACCTGCATCAGAGCACGAATTAGCCCATTCAGAAGAAGAACTTCGTCTCCTTCTATCTGAGAGTTATAAGAGTGGTGCTATTAATCAGAGCGAGCTAAAGTACGTAAACAATATCTTTGAATTTGATGAACGTCTGGCGAAAGAAATCATGATTCCACGAACAGAGATTATAACGATCTCTGAGCATGACACGATTGGTGCGTTTCTAGAAATGGCTTCATTAGAGCAATATACTCGTTACCCAATAACAATTGATGGAGATAAAGATCAAATCATAGGAATTGTGAATATAAAAGAAATCTTAAGTGATGTAGCATTTGATGACACATTACGAGATAAATTAATTAGCCCCTACGTTAAACCAGTGATTCAAGTCATCGAATCATACTCTATTAATAAGCTATTAAGAAAAATGCAAAAGGAACGTATACACATGACAATCTTACTTGATGAATACGGAGGAACAGCTGGGTTAGTAACAGTTGAAGATATTTTGGAGGAGATTGTAGGAGAAATTCATGATGAATTTGATTCCGATGAAGTACTCGATAGACAAAAAATTGGTGAAAGTCACTACATTTTTAATGGAAAAGTATTAGTAGAAGACGTAAATACGCTAATGGGAACTAATATTGAGAATGATGGGATTGATACGGTTGGTGGATGGATATTATCTCAGAAGATAGACGTTAAATTAAATGAAGTCCTTGTTTATAATGAATTTGAGTTTACTGTGAAAGAACTTGATGGGCGACACATTCAAACCATTGAGGTAGTGAATAAACCACATTCTTTAAGTCTAGCTAAATAATATTTTCAAAGGCCTTTATAAATTATAAAGGCCTTTTGGTTCCTACAATCCACATTATGGTAACTAAACATGTATAGGGTATTCATCATCAAAATAGAAAAAACCACTAGCGTATGGGGCTTTTTTTAGTTACATAAAGAATTTTATTTTTGTATTCATATATAATTAATTATTAAATGAAGTTTTTAGGAGATTATCTATATTGGAAAGTAAAACAGGCACAGTAAAATATTTTGATGATGAAAAAGGTTTTGGATTTATTGCACCTGATAATGGTGGTGAAGACCTATTTGTTTATTTTAGTTCTATTCATAACACCAACTCTTTAAAAGTAGGACAGAATGTTTCTTATGTAGAATATATGGGTCAAAAAGGGCCGCAAGCAGAATATGTAGTAATACTCTAAAGGTACATTATGGTAACTAATATAATGCTCAGGATAGGGGCAATTACTAGAGAAAAATAATCAATAAAAACACCGTTTCGAATAAACGGTGTAATAAAAATTTGTCCTAAAATAATTTAGCTTGGATCATTTTCATCTAAAGAGAGAGTCGTTACGTTAGTATATTCTCCTTTAGAAATTTCCTCTGGGGTTGCATCTTTTTGCAATTCATCTTCAGTATTCATTCCTTCTGCAATTGTGGGTTTATCAGTTGAGGTTTTTTGTTTTTTCATCTATTACACTCCTTTCAGGTTTATTTTCCCCAACAATAAACCTTTCATCCTCTGGTTATAAATGAAAAAACTTTTAAACGCGCTACTTAGCATATGATTTCCGACAGTCTCTGTTATGTAAATTAGAAACAAACATTCTATACATCATTCTTTTCAACAACCTATTTCCTACATAAAAAAATCGAGATTTACTCTTTATTATACGTAAGAGTGATGTTTGCTTTACGATTGGCCACGAACAATTTTCTCTTCTAGTTTACATATCCATTTATAGTATCCCAATAAAATCATAAGAAGGATAGGATTGATAGCTGCTGAATACCACCACTCCCACCATCCATATCTAAAGTATCCGCAAGGTTCAGGAAGCAATGTAAGAACTTCATAAAGGACTAATGCTATATCCCAATAGATGAAGTATATTATTTTTTTACTGAGTAAATTTCTATAAGGAAACCAATTCAAAAATATTATATTTACAGGGGGAATTAATATAGCATGGGCGGGAAATGCCTTCCAATCCACACCTTTTGTAAAGTACCAATAACCATGATATTTAAAATTCACATAAAGATCAAAAGTTAATTGAAATGCAGTTGTAAATATCCAAATATGGACTATTTGATTTGCTGTTAGTCTTTTATTTACGATAAAAGCAATAAGATTAAAGACAATAATTGCAATAATAAGTCCTATCATCACTAACTTCCTTTTTTTATTAATTTCCCCCATACATATCAGTGTAATACCTCAATGTGAAATTCAGGTTCCTCATTGGGGATGTTTTTTTAGGTAATAAAGAGCTACATAAAACAATAAGATGCTCAAATAATAAAATGGAAATTAAAGTGTTGTATATCATTATAAAGGGGATAAATCCGTGGATAAAAGAATAGAGAATTTCTGGAAAGTCAGGTCCTTACAAGATAAAATAGCAGAATTAGATATAAAGTATTGGTTACACGATGAATTTTTAACGAGAAGCTGGTGGTTGCTTCTTGTTTTTCTTATTCTTCCTTGGATCATTTGGAGTATCTTTTTAAACCGTAAACAAATCCTTGAAACCTTATTGTTTGGTACCTTCATTATCATCATTACATTTCTTCTAGATCTTATTGGAATTACGTTTCGTTTCTGGGGATACATTACGCAATTCCTGCCCATTTATCCTGGCGCTTTACCTTTTGATTTCAGCATGGTTCCAGTTACGTTCATGTTATTGTATCAATATTTTAGAACCTGGAAATCCTTTATTGTTTCACTTATATGTATGGCTAGTGCATTTTCTTTTATAGGTGAACCTTTTTCTATATGGGCGCATCTTGTCATCTATATAAAATGGAAATATATATACTCTTTTATTTATTATATTGTAATTGGAATTATAGTAAGAGCTTGTGTTGAAAAATTAGTTGCTATCTCTAAGTCCCATCTATCATTACAGTAGTGATTACTACCTTTAAAACATTCTTAAAGGTAGTATCTTCATTCCTATTAGTATCGAAATTAGGATATTATCTCTTAAATAAAAAAGATTAGCTGTAAGAAGCTAATCTTTTTTATTTAACTACCTAGAAAGCACATTATGGTGCGACAAGAAGTCGCTTTCTTACAGTGTAGCTAACGCTACTCATCTAGACGCGAAGAGGATCTCCATCCGAAACGGCATTCTTGGTAACGAGTCTGTCGGTTGCATGAGGAAATGTGGAAACAGAGGACAAATGCATGGTCCAGAATACTGCTAGGAGAAGATAGGTATGGTAAACGAAAGTGAAGGTTTGTAAGCTTCGTCAACTTTAGCCCAAGATAATGCAAAGCTTTGCTTGGGTCTTGGCAAGAGGAAAAGTAGAATCATAATGCTGCTCTGATGCGTCCCGCATCTTGCCCGGAGTAAAGAATCTGCCTACCCCTATTGCATCTGTAGAAAGTGGAACTTGGTAAGCCCTATGTCATCTGCATAAGCAGTAGGATGACTGCAAAGTCAAACGATGTGGCAGAGGGTATGGGATATGAGAAAAAGCGAAAGCCGTTACCCTGAAAAGGGACAGGAAAACAGAAAACACTGTATAACTGGACGGATACTGTCGTCTTTATAGACAATGATAGGCTCGAAAGAGCGCCTACTTCTCATGGGTCTTCAACACGAAAATAAATTTGTGGCTATCTTCTAACGAAAAGGAACGTGCTGTTATGAATACCTCTCTACGAGCGTCGGCGCACGTCTCGCATAAAGATTGGTACTCTATTGATTGGAGTATTATACAAAAATATGTAACGAAGTTACGACAAAGAATTTATCGTGCCGAACAACAAAAACAACGAAGGAAAGTAAGGAAACTTCAACGTTTACTCCTCCGGAGTAAAGCAAATCTACTGCTTTCTATTCGCAGAGTAACACAACAAAATAACGGTAAGCGTACACCTGGTGTAGATGGCTACACGGCCTCAAAACCAAACGAACGTATAAAATTTTATCAACAGCTAGTTAAATGCAATGTCTTTCGACATCGTCCAAAGCCAGCCAAAAGAAAGTTTATTCCGAAGAAAAATGGAAAAATGAGACCTCTCGGTATCCCCACGATACGAGATCGAGTCTATCAAAACGTAGTAAAAAACGCACTCGAACCTCAATGGGAGGTTAAGTTTGAGCCTACTTCCTACGGTTTTCGCCCTAAACGAAGCACACATGATGCGATAAGTAATCTTTTTAATAAGCTCAACACGAATAGTAAGAAAAAATGGGTGTTTGAGGGAGACTTTCTAGGATGCTTTGACCATCTTAATCATAAGTGGATAACGAAACAGACGTCTATATTTCCAGGAAACACTCTCATTAAAAGATGGCTTGAAATGGGATACATAGAACATGATATGCTTCGGACGACAACAGAAGGAACTCCTCAAGGTGGTTTGGTGTCTCCCCTTCTAGCTAATATCGCCTTATGCGGTATGGAAGAAGAAATTGGTATTGTCTATAAAAAGACATACAAACCAAATGGAGGATACGCAATCGACCCAAAATGTAAGATAGGACGTGTTCTCTATGCCGATGACTTTGTCATCGTAACGGAAACAAAGGAACAAGCTAAAAACATGTATGGGAAACTCACTCCTTACTTACAAAAGCGAGGAATTAATCTTAGTCAAGAGAAAACTAGAGTTACACACATTGATGACGGGTTTGATTTTCTGGGCTTTTCGCTGCGTCAATACAAGACAGGACAAGGAAAAAAATTATTTATTAAACCTAGCAGAGACAGCATTAAAAAAGCGAAAAGTAAGATAAAAGATACGTTCATAGTGATGAGAGGACGACCAATAAAAGAACTGATACGTGTTTTAAACCCAATTATTCGTGGTTACGGACAATATTGGAAACATGTTGTTTCGAAAAAGACGTTTGGATACATGGATAGTTACTTATTCCTCAAAATTAAAAAACACCTTAAACGACTACATCAAAAGAAGTCGTGGAAGTGGATTACCAAACGTTATTTTAAAAAATCCAACCACGGTGGAAATGACAAATGGACTCTCACATGTCCACTTACTAATATTCAGTTGTTAAAGATGTCCTGGATTAAGATAGAACGACATGTCATGGTAGCCTATAAAAACAGCCCGGATGATCCTAGTCTAAGAGATTATTGGGAAAAGCGAGACCGTAAGGTCTTTAACAGTGAAAATACATTCGATAGGATGAAACTCGCAAGAAAACAAGGATATCGTTGTGCATTGTGTCAGCAGACTCTACAAAATGGAGAGAAAGTTACAGTGCGAAACCTAGAGGTTTCTACAGGTAAATTGGCTAAATTAGTACATGTACCATGTATTAAATAAGTTGTTCGGATAAAAAGAAGGCTTGAGCCGTATGACGGGAAATCTGTCACGTACGGTTCTTAGGGGGGCGGGCGCTTGTGAGGGTGCCTGCCTACCCGACTTAACTGTCTTTACATATTGTATACATCCTAAAAACAGAAAAAGACTACCTCTTCCGAGTCAAAAGAAGTAGTCTTTTTCTGTTACGTAATTAGGTTTCATGAGTGATGCCTCACTGCCTCTTGAAAAGTTTACTCAGGGCATAAAAACTTATTCATACCATCAATTTCCATTCCTCAATAAAAAAATCGAAGAATAACATGGGAAAAGGTATTACAGTGATAAAGCTATTCTAAAGATATTGCACTTATAGCAACATCATTAAGAATGGGGGCATCAATCACTCATGTAGTATCAAAAGATAATCACGCTCAAAAATTTTTAGCAAAAGCAAGAACACACCTACGCTGCTTAAAGGTTCTAATTATATGAAAGATTTACAATAAATCCTTCAGGATATCAATTTGTAAAATAGCATATATAAAACAAAGTAAAGCCCATTCTTTATAAGAGTGGGCTTTACTTTGTTTTAAAAAAGAGTATCGATAATTGATGTTACGCTAAATAGGTAATAAGTAACTATTATAGATTATTTTTACATGGTAATTAATTATAAAGTTGGATACATCATCCATAATTAAGTGTTATCATAACATTTGTACGTATACTACTATAGGAGTGATGAGTTTGAAACGTGTTGTAGGTGTACTTTCTACTGCTCTTTTAGCTGGAACCATGATTTTCGGTGTATCAAATACGGCGGTCCAGGCAGATTCTTCTTCTCAGCCTTATAAAGTTGTAATACCGAGTGAATTGGACAAAAGTCCTAAAACAATTGGATTTAATGACAAAGCAGAATTTAAAGCGTACTTAAAGGCGCATCCAGTGGCTCCAAATCTTTCGAAATCTCTACAATCTTCATCGCAAATTTATTCTACTTTTTATTATGATACGGATTTACAGGGGGCTCGTTTTACTGTGAACTCGAGTAGAGATCCCGTTATTCTTGCTAATTTTGGGGGATCAAGCAATGATGCGGTTTCATCTGTACTTACGCATCCATTTGGAGACTATACAACGATTTATGAACATAGCAATGCACAAGGACGCGCACTTGCTATTGCGAATAATGGGAAGTATCTGAATTTGACAACGGTTAGTATGGGCGATGGAGCAAGAACATGGAATGATCAAGCATCTTCTGCAATTGTAAAAGCAAATTAATCTAATAAACAGGCAGACAATTCATTTGTCTGTCTTTTATATGTAAGTATCAATTATAATTGTTGAAACCCTGCGATTAAAACACATCTATCAACTTAAAAGTACTTTTATACAAGGTACGGTCGTTCCATATAGTTTTTATAGATGGTCTGGTCTATGGAAAAGGAGGGAATTTAGTATGAACAAGCTGTTAACTTTGACAATAGCTTCAGAAATGTTTCTTTTGCTATCCTTTATGTCCATTTACTTAACAACCAGAAAGACGAAAAAAAGTATTCTCTTGATACCCTTGCTCATTATCGGAGGTGCGCCACTTCTCTATCTAGCCATAGATGATATGAACAGCCATTATATGGATGCCAATATCGGATTGGGCTTGGCTTTTATGTTTACCTGGATATATAGTGCAATTGCTTTTGTCATCGCCATCATTCTCATAGTAAAAAGGAAAAGAAATAATAATAATTCAAAAGAACAGTAATCTTGGTTCTGGTGTAAGAAATTCAATATAAATGGAGGAATATAAATGAAACACCTTGTTGTATATGCCCACCCACATCCAGAAAGTTTTAATCATTCTATAATGGAAACCATTGTTCAAGCCTTAGAGAACAATGGTCATGAGGTTGTTGTGAGAGACTTGTATGCATTGGATTTTCAGCCTGTACTGAAACCTGAAGATACGGACGCTATGAAATCTGGCCATATCCCAGATGATATTAAAACGGAACAAGAATTCATTACACAATCAGATGTAATAACATTTATATATCCAATTTGGTGGGCTGGTCTTCCTGCCATTATCAAAGGTTATGTAGATCGTGTATTTTCTTATGGTTATGCGTATGCTTATGGTGAGGAAGGAATTATTCAGTTACTCAAAGGCAAGAAAGGTTTGATAATTAATACTCACGGTGCTCCAAAAGAGATGTATGACAAAATTGGAATGACAGCTGGGTTAAAAATTACGTCAGATGTTGAAATATTTGAGTTTACAGGGATTGAACCTATAGATCATTTATTGTTTGGAAATGTCTCAGAACACCTTGAAGATTCCGAGCTGAAGGAAATGCTAAAACAAATTGAAGAGACGATCAATTCTATTTTTTAGAAGAATAAAAAATGACTACAAATAAAAAGAAAGCCTTGTTTTATTTTAAGGCTCTCTTTTTTATTTACTACTGATAATTTACATTATGTTAACTTTCTGGTATGTACACTTTAGTAATTACTGATAGACGTTTAATTTTAGAAGTTCTTCTAAGTAATTAGATAATGATTTTAAATGGTTTCCAACGTAAGCACCTGTTTTTAATTCAATAATTTCTGTTGCAGGCACCATTGATAATTGCGCTGCTGAAACGATTTTATCAGGATGATTATTTATAAGACTATTCAATCCACTTGATACAGATTCTATATATTCTTCTTTCTTACCTTCCATAACAAGATTGAATGTGTTTTCTAAGAGATAAGATTCAACTTGAATGTTTTTCTTCTGTTTAGTTGCAAAGTTAATTAGTTGATTCATTGTTCCTTCTACGGTGTTTGGATTAGTGAAGACTAAAATTTGGGGTTCACCTTTCTCACAGATTGAATGAAATAAAGGGTCATCAATTTTAATAATAGGAATTGAGTATGCAAGTTTATCTTGTTCGATATTAGCTGTAAAAAAGGTACATGTAACCAAAATAGCGTCTACGTGACAACTTGATATCCATTCTAACGTATCTTTAATTTTCTTTTGTGCTGCTTCTTTTGTAAAGTTAGAATCCATTTTAATACGATCTAAGCCAGGATCTACGAAATGAATTAATTCAATGTTGTAGGGTTTTAGAGCTTTTTCAATATGTTCAATATTAGAGTGATGAGCATGGAAACAACCTAATCTTTTTTTCATTAAATAACCACCTTAAGGATTTTAAATAACACAAATTAAATTTAACACAAAATGGTATTTTTATATTGTTTAATTACAAGAATCTTACCAGTAAATGCTGTGATTTTGGTTCTTATAATCCGTTTTATGTAAACTAGCGATATATATCTTATACATAATATTTAAAAGTAAAATAAGACGTTTTATGTTAAAATATAACTAAATTTACTTTTTTTATTAGTGGTGGTGAAAGAGATGGATAATCGAAGCTTAGGATTACTTCTAGTAAGTACAGGAACAATCTTTTTAACTTTAACTTTAACATTACATATAGATGGATTATTATATGGTGTTATCTTAGGTAGCAGCATATTATTAAATGTATTAGGTTCAGGTATTCTTATGAAATTTATAGCTGACCAAAAGCTTGCTAACTTGTAAAGATCTTATAAATCAAGGTGTTTTTTATTTGTCTCACTATAGGAAAGAAATTCAGTATAAGAAGCCCAATCTCAAAAAGTGAGCTTCTTATACTGGTTACTTAAAAGTAATAATACCGATTTTTACTAATTTCCTTGCATTACTTGGGCTATTTCAGTAAAGATCACGCTTAAACCATGTGCACCGGCGTCTGGATAACCCAAACTTCTTTCTCCAACCGTACCGGCGCGCCCCATACGTGCAACAATCTGTTCCGTTGATTTTGCTCCTTCTACAGCAGCTTCTGCTGCTTTGACAAGAGCATGTTTAAAACTTTCATCTTTAGCAGCACTTGACGTTAACGTATCTGCATAAGGTACTAAGGCATCAATTAAAGTTTTATCTCCCACAACGGCTCCACGTCCAAAAGAACGTTCTCCTGTTACTTGAATTCCTTTTACAGATGCTTGGATCATTTCAGCAAATTCCGTTAAAGTGAGTTCTGTTTTAGATCGGGCGTTCTTTCCAGCTGCGCGGAATGCTGATCCCCAAATAGGACCTGATGCCCCACCACAATGCTCCATGATGACTATGGAACAAGCCTCTAAGAAGTTGCCAATATCATTTGATTTATTTTCTAGAATTTCGTTCCATTCAGCTTTCAACTGTTTGAACCCTTTAGCGACACTCATTCCAAAGTCCCCATCACCGGCATGGGAATCCAATTCACAGAATGGTATTTCATTTCGAATAATACATTCACTCATTTGGTCAACCATGAAAATAATATTATTTAACGTCAATAGATTTCCCTTCACTACGGAATATTCTTTATTAGTTTGCACCTCATAAGAGACTTTGTTGAACTCTGCGGCACCCACGATTTCATCATAAGTGACAGATGGTACTTCACCACTGATTTTTAGCGCAGGAGTATCGCACTCTTCACATAGGAGACTCTTTAAGTGCTCATTTAATTTCATAATTGAAATAGAAGCACCGGCCATATCGATGGCTGTCATGTAGTTTCCGACAAACGTTCTTGCAATCGTTACGTTTCTACGTGACAATTCACGAATGACAGAATGATTTAATAAATATAGTTCTTGAAGAGGTGTGCTTCCAAATCCATTAATTAGAACAGCCACTTCTCTATTTCCATCTTCTATCCCTACTTCTTTTAATAATGACGTTACCGTGCGCTCTGCAAGTTCGTCTGCTGAAATAATTTTTTCACGACGGATACCAGGTTCTCCATGAATGCCAACGCCAAACTCCATCTCATCTTCTGCAATCTCGAAAGTAGGAGTTCCTTTAGCAGGAACTGTGCAGGAAGTTAGTCCAAAGCCAATGCTTTTAACATTCGCAATAGCATTTTCTGCTGCCTCTTTCACTTTTGGTAGATCATATCCGCGTTCTGCTGCAGCACCTGCTATTTTATGGACAAGAACAGTACCAGCCACTCCACGTCTTCCAACGGTATATAAACTGTCCTGTACAGCAATATCATCATCTACTTTTACATAATCCACTTGAATTCCATCTTCTTCTGCTAGATAAGCAGCATTCTTGAAATTCATCATGTCACCACTGTAGTTCTTAATTACTAGTAAAGTTCCCTTATCGCTGGCTGTTTCTTTAATAGCTTGATAAATCTGTATTTGAGAAGGTGAGGCAAATACATCACCACAAACTGCTGCATCTAACATACCCTTCCCAACATATCCAGCGTGAGCAGGTTCATGTCCACTGCCGCCCCCACTAATTATACTTACTTTACTTTTATTAATTTGCTCTTTTTTAATGACTTTATATTTTTCAATTAAATTTAGTTCAGGATGTGCTAGAACCATTCCTTTACACATCTCAAGTACAACATCTTCTGGTTTATTAATAATTTTTTTCATCTTATATTAACCTCTTCTTATAATCATTTCCAATTTGATCTGCTGCAAGGATAGCTGCAGCTACTGACTCTGGAGTAACAGGGAATGGCATAGAATAGATAGATTCCTCTGGAATACAAGCTTTATTGGCTACTTCTATTAACTCTTCTTGTGTAATTTGTTCCACTCCAATATCAGCAAGACAAACTGGGAGTCCTACTGCTAAACAGAAATCTAACACTTCTTCTATTTCCTCAGTTGGCGCATTTTCCAATACCAATTGTGCTAATGTACCAAAAGCTACTTTTTCACCATGGAAGTAGTGGTGTGCACTTTCTAAAAGAGTAAGTCCATCATGAATCGCATGTGCTCCAGCTAATCCACCACTTTCAAATCCTAATCCTGATAATAAGATATTGGCTTCAATAATGTTTTCTAAGGATGGAGTAACAACATTATGATCGCTTGCAGCTTTTGCTTTAACTCCATCCTCTAATAGAGTGTTGTAACAATGTTTTGCTAAAACTAATGCTGCATTTGTACCTTTCGCTGGTGAACATAAGTCCTCACGTACTCCACAAGGTAATCCAGCATTTACATTAGAGAAAGAACGTGCTGTTGCTCTTGCTTCGAAATAAGTGGATAACGCATCCCCCATACCAGATACTAAGAATCTAGTAGGTGCATTAGCAATGACTGTTGTATCAATTAATACAACACTTGGGCTTTGCTTAAAGTATGCGTAATCATCAAAAGCACCCTCTGGTGTATATATAACTGCGGAATGACTTGTAGGTGCGTCTGTAGCAGCGATTGTTGGGACGATAATTAATCCCTCTCCCTCTGCCACACATTTTGCTGTATCAATTGCCTTACCACCACCTAAACCAATTGTACAATCACAGTTGTTTTCTTTTGCTATTTCCTGCAATCTAGAAATTTCTGGTCTTGAACATTCGCCATTGAATCCGCCTTCAAAAAATGTAATACCATATTTTTCTGCTGTTGCATCTAATTTGTCTTGTACACGTTTAATATCTTCAGGATGTGCTATTAAAAGTGCAGAAGTACCAAATGTTTTCACGAAATAACCTAGGTTTAAAATCTCATTTTCACCTTGAATGTATTTTGAAGGACTAATAAATGCTTTTCTCATAAGTAAAACCTCCTAATTGACTTTGTAATCCCTTACAATTGGAATTTTACTATCTTTTGTCCAAGATTACATTAGTCTTAAATGACGAGTTTTCACAACCTTTTATCGTATTTTTTTGCTCTCTTCATTTAATATGGTATTATTATGACATTATTTCAGGTGAAAATACTACCAAGTTCATGTTGAGCAGAGATGACCTTTATCGCTAAAAACTCTTTTATTTCATGAACTAAGGAATAAAGAAAAAGTATTCTCAAATAGTTGATTTAAACTACCACAAGGTAAGTAAGGGAGATAAAAACATCATTGAAAACTACTTACATGAATTTAGATAAAATACTAGATTTAAAAAAGTGGCGAAATCTTCAAGATTCGCTTGCGCTTGTTACAAAATTAGCGATTGTCACAGTTAACTATAAAGGAGTGCCCATTTCTCAACACAGTGGTGTACGTCCATTTTGTGAGGCTATGCGTAAAAATCCTGATACAGCAAAACTTTGTGAAAAATGTGATGCGAGGGGAGGGTTAGAGGCAGTCAGAACCAATGCTCCTTATATCTATTTATGCCACTGGAATATTATTGATATTGCCATTCCCATTATAATTGATGATAAATATGTAGGTGCCATCATGGCGGGAGAAGTGAAAATTAAGGATGGTGAAAAACATCCTCCCTTGGAACAAATGCTTACTGTTCCATCTAAGGGATTTGAACAGAATTTAAATAATGAGGAAATACAGCGTCTATATGATTCTATTCCTACTCTCTCCTATACAGAAATTAACGACGCTGCTCAAATGTTATATAGGCTTTGTAACTACATTGTAGAGGAAGCGATGAATAAAAACTTGATTTTAGAAGTATATGAAAAGATGGCTCCAGTAAAAGAGGACCTCTCTACTGAAGATATTTCTTACGGTTATTCTCTAGATAATATTCAAAGTATAAAAAAGGAACTAGCCAATACGGTTACTAATGCTTATGTAAAAACGTCTATTAACGATCATTTAGTTTGTAAAAACAAAGTATTACAGCCAGCCTTTGACTACATTTATAAACATAAAAGGGAAAAAATATCTCAACAAAAGATGGCTGATTTATGTCACATTAGTACAGGTTATTTCAGCCGTATATTTGTCAAAGAAACGGGTATGAATTTTTCTGTTTTTATTTCGCTCAAAAAAATAGAATGGTCCAAACAATTATTAGAAAAAACGGATTTGTCTATCGCTCAGATTAGCGATGAATTGGGTTTTAACGATCCTGGGTATTACATCAAGATATTTAAAAAATATGAAAATATAACTCCTAACGTCTATCGGAAATACTGTCAAGAAAAGTTATAAAATTTTTGGTTCTGGTGCAAAAACTTCAAGAAAATTGCAAGTAATCTCAAAAACTTGGACATACTGATACTAGTACTCTAAAAAAAGGACAGACTCTTCAAAAGAAGAAGTCCGTCCAAAATCAAAAAGAATTCATCCATCAACTGTTTGGACTAGTTGCTTAAGACCAGGGTCACTAGAAATCTTTTGCTTTTTTATATTTTCTTCAAGTATTTGCATCAGAACCGAAATATTTATATATACAAAAAGAATCCTTTGCCCATATTTAAGCAAAGGATTTTTAAATTTGTTGGAATAGGGGGAATACATTATTAGTGTAGCCAGATTTGTAGATTCATATACATATATCTTTAAAAATAAATGTTGTGATTGACTCTTTTCTTAAAAATAACTTTATTTAAGTGCTGTTGTTAGTTAAGTAAACACTAGAGTATTTATTGTATTATAAATGTTTCATTATTTACTCTAACTGACGACAAATACAACGTCTGTCGTTACTAACTATAAATAGTAAAACTAGTTCAGTAATATAAAATTTATTGCCACACGAACTAATAAAATTGGCTGCCTATAAGGTAACATCACCTATTGTTACTTATTTAATTTAACTTATATAAAAGTAGAAGTATAAACCTTACTTTTTATAAATATAAGATATTTTTTTATCTAGTTTGTAGAAAACTTTCTCCTTTACAACTAAATGTGTTTACTGTATGATTACACAATAGGAACATTCGTTCGATATCGAGAGTTTAGAGATGAATAAAGGAACAACGGAACAAACCAAGAAAGTTAAACACAAAATTTTCTAGCACGGAGCAAAAACATATGGGCCAACTCTTATTATTTATCGAAATACCTTATCGTTTATTGTAAACGTAATAACAATCGGAGGCTTCAAATTATGAATGATAAACAAGCAGCACTAGATATGGCTCTAAAACAAATTGAAAAACAATTCGGTACAGGATCAATTATTAGGATGGGGGAAGGCACACATACAAAAGTTGAGGCCTCTAGCTCAGGATCATTAGCTTTAGATATAGCTCTTGGAATTAATGGTTATCCCAAAGGAAGAATTATGGAAGTGTACGGACCCGAAAGTTCAGGTAAAACAACAGTTTCCTTACACGCAATTGCAGAAGTACAAAAAAATGGAGGTCGAGCTGCCTTTATTGATGCTGAGCACGCACTTGATCCAATTTACGCAAGAAAACTAGGTGTAGATATCGATGAGTTACTGTTATCGCAACCAGATACTGGTGAACAGGCACTTGAAATTGCTGAAGCATTAGTTAGAAGTGGTGCTGTCGATATAATTGTTGTTGACTCAGTAGCAGCATTAGTTCCACAAAAAGAAATTGAAGGTGAAATGGGAGATTCTCACGTAGGTCTACAAGCTCGTTTGATGTCTCAAGCTCTTCGTAAACTATCTGGAGCAATCAATAAGTCTAAAACCATTGCTATCTTCATCAACCAAATCAGGGAGAAGGTAGGCGTTATGTTTGGAAATCCGGAAACGACGCCAGGTGGAAGAGCACTAAAATTCTATTCTTCCGTTCGTCTTGAAGTTCGCCGCGCTGAACAACTTAAACTAGGAAATGACATAGTTGGTAATAAAACAAGAATTAAAGTAGTCAAAAATAAGATGGCACCTCCTTTCCGCATTGCTGAAGTAGATATTATGTATGGAGAAGGTATCTCGAAAGAAGGGGAAATCTTAGATATTGGTTCTGAAGTAGATATTGTTCAAAAGTCCGGATCTTGGTTTTCATATAATGAGGAGCGTTTAGGACAGGGACGAGAAAACGCTAAGGTTTTCTTAAAAGAAAACCCTGAAATCAGAGAAGAAATTAGAAAAAGCATTATTGATTTCAAATATAATAATAATATTAACAATAGCGAAAACGAAAACCAATAAAAGCACAAAACACCTTTCTCACTACTTGAACTGCACCCAATTGTTAGATATAGAAGCTCTAATGATTGGGGTGTTTTTATGTCAAGGCTATTGATTTGGGCCTAAATAAGCGCAACTCATATAGAGAAACAGAATAAATCTTCTTGTAATTCATTGGCATATTTACAACGCATCTTTTTCTATATTTCCTATGATAAATATAGAAATTTATTAATAGACGGATTATAAACAAGTTAATTATTTATAATAAATTGAATCATTGTTATTTAGAATTCCTCTTCTTTCCACATCAATCCAATTTTTTATTTTCACTGCAGAACCTTTTTCGGATATTGCTCGGTTGTTTTCCAGTCACTATGGACAAGCTCTTTTTGAATTAAGAAGATATCTGCTCCCTACTATAAACCACATCAAAATGACGAAAATAATGAGGCGTAATCCTGTCAGTCCGTTTTTTCACAAAAGGTAACTCTGTTCATTCAATAATACGTACTATCTAGCATCAACGAAATGATTTTGTGGAAATCCCCTTTTATCTCCCTTACTTTTGTTCTTATATTCATTAAAGAGAAACTTTGCATAGAACCTCTCTTTTCACGAATTAAGTCTTCTTATTCATACTTCTTTCTGTTATTAAGATAGTTTCTTCTATTCTAAATTTATGTCTATATTCATATGTATATAGACAGCAAAGAGTCTCTAACTACTACTAATGATAGCCATCAAAATTTTAAAATCATAAAAGGTATTAATTAAGCCTCAAATATTTCTATGATTAAGTATGTATTTAACTTTATTCTATATATAGAATACTTTTTTATTTTATATATAAGTAAAAATATAATCTTATTTTCTATAAATATAAAATAGCTTTTATATTACTTATAGAAAAACCCACAATTTGTCGTCAATAAGTGTAAATGGTAAAACTAATGATTTTTATAAAATGTTTTATAATTTACTTATATGATAAAGTTAGTTTTATATAGGTTGCAAATAAATTGAATAAGTTATATTTCTAATCACTACATCAGGTTAAACTAAAAATGCTGAGTGATTTAACAATTTCCATTATAATCCTTCCATGCAGCCTTTCTTCCTAACCGTATGATACTGAAATATCTTCCTCCATCTAAAATGTAATATATTACTAATGAAAACAATAAAAAGCATATTGTACACTTAATGGGTATGTAAGTAATATTTTATGGAGGTTTTAAATTGAAAGCTACTGGCATCGTTAGGAAAATTGACAACTTGGGAAGAGTAGTCTTACCCATTGAACTAAGGAGAACATTAAATATTAAGAATGACGAACCTGTTGAAATTTTTGTAGATAATGAGAACATTGTGTTGAAAAAATATTCACCCAATTTAGCCTGTAAAGTGACAGGTGAAGTTTCCGAAGATAATCTAATCTTGGCAAAAGGAAAAGTAATTCTAAGCCGTGAGGGAGTAAAGCAACTGCTTAGAGAGTTAGAAGTAAAGTTATAACTCAAATATGAAGAATGAGAGCAGACTCTTTTCGACTTTTATACCTTGTCTTTTAATTAAAATGTCTGTCCAATCTGCATAAAGACAGCACCTAATTATTTAGGTGCTGTCTTTATGCAAAAAGGATTTCTAAGTCTTCAATCAACTAACTTTATATTACCGGAAACTGATATAAGCAAGCTATAACTTTGTTATGATGTCTGACACAAATAATCTAATGTTATTTTTCTTTTTTTAGTTAACATAAAACGGATTCTAGGTAGTAAAACTCACTTAAAAAGGTTCTTTATTATACATATCGAGATCTTTAAACTCTTTAAACTTATTTCTAAAATTAGTAGATATTTCTTCATCCTTACTCAAAAGTAATACTAAAGATGAGTCCCACAAAACCAATTCTGTTATTGCTTTTGGATGCTGAATAGTTGGCTTTTCAACCCAGAAATTTGGATTTCCATCAGCATAAGGTTCTTCCTTAAGCATATCTAAATCTATATGTTCGTTCTTATTGAAGGCAGAAAAAACTCCCCATGCAAAATATATTTCCTCTTTATTGGCGAGCTCTGTGAGTTTTTCACCTGTAATCCAATAAGTACTTTCTCTCGTCCCATTAGTGTAAATTCTATAATCAATAAAGTGATCAAGATACTTGTCTGGTAAAGATCCATCTAAATCTGTTAACAACCAATTGTATTTCTTCTGAAGAGTGTTAAAAGAACTTAGTATTTCTTTTAACTCGTAAAAGTCCTCTAAAATAGTATTCATTCATTTCTTCTCCAAGCTTTTTAATTTTATTTTAACATTTCTCTAAACGAATTCTTTGTATACCATATACAAACGTAGTTCACATAATGTGCGTTCTAGGCACAAAGATAAGTAACACCTTGCTATAAGGCGTTACTTATGGTAAGTGACAAAAAAGTCGTTTGGAAAATAATAAAGTTGTTAAAAAACGCGGATTATTCTATTCAACAATCGGGCCATATAAAGAAATAAAGATTATTGAACTAACTGGCAGGGTAATAAAATGCTTTTGGAGAAATATGATTTGGTAAAGTATCACTAAAAAGGAAGGATGATTCTACATGATAGGAATAGAGAGTAAAAAACAGGAAATTTTAAAAGCTTACCAGTTCAGACATGCTTGCAAGGAATTTGATACCAACAAAAAGATTTCGGATGAAGATTTTCGCTTTATTTTGGAGACAGGTAGATTGTCTCCAAGTTCAGTTGGTTTAGAGCCGTGGAAGTTTGTCGTGATCCAGGATGCAGCGCTTCGTGAAAAATTAAAACCTGTATCCGGCGGTGCCCAGGGACAACTTCCTACTGCCAGCCATTTTGTAGCTATATTGGCCAGAGGAAAAGAAGGCTTAAGACATGATTCCGTTCACGTAATCAAAATGATGAAAGACATTCATCATATGCCTGAAGAAGTTGTACAAAATCTTTCCGGTTTCTACAAATCCTTCGTCGAGACAGAACTCGAAGATAATGACCGTCTCATTTTTGAATGGGCAAGCAAACAAACGTATATAGCATTAGGAAACATGATGACAGCTGCGGCTCAGATCGGTATTGATTCCTGTCCAATAGAAGGTTTTGATAAAAAGCAGGTAACCACTATTTTGCAAAATGAGGGTATCATTGAAGGCAACGATTTCGGTGTAGCCTGTATGGTCGCTTTCGGATATCGGAAAGCGAATCCGAAACGTCCAAAAACAAGGCAAAATCTTGATGAAATTGTTGAGTGGCGATAAAACTGTAGATGATGCTTCTCAACATCAGGGGGCATGTTCAGAAGGCATGTCTCTTTTAATGTTATTTTAAAATAAGTTGAAAAATATCCATAAAATAGAAATTAGAACAGAGGGCGAAAATATCCTACGCATTTTAAAGATACGCATCTAAATCGTGTTTAATAAATTGTTCCTTATTATATATATGCCTTAAAGGCTATAAGACCAGGCTTAAGCCTGCTTTTTCTTTTATTCATGAAACAAAATGTTTCAAATTTTAAACATAAACGTTTCATAAGTTATGAAATATTAGAGAACACCATGTTCATTTTTTTGAACCTAATGTTCTCTAAATATAAACATACATGTTCACTTCTACTTAACATAATTCATGTTACAGGAAGTAATTATTTTAAGTATTACTATATTTTAGGGATCAAAAAAACCAGCTATATAAAACAGCTGGTTTTTTCGGTTAATGAAAACCCTCTACAAGGGTACTATCATTATAACATAAAAAATGTAATCATGACCTATTTATTTACCATTATTTTCTCAAGTTCATCTAACATTTGATTAGCTGCAATTACACCGCCAGCAGTATTCCAAACTGCATCACTAACTTTATGCACATTTCCAGCTTTAGAAACTTTTAAATTTTTCCAAAGTGGATCCTTAGTCCATTCTTTTTCCATCGTTACACCTTCATTTTCACCTTTGGGAGCATATGTAAAGTAGAACATAATATCTCCATCCATTTTAGGTATAACTTCTTTTCCAACATCTACAGCAAGATTACCTAGTTTACTATTATCTTTGAACATTTTTTCTTGCTCCGGAGTACGTTTAAATCCTAATTGTTTAAAAATTACACCTGAGAAAGAATCAGTATAATAGATACGAGCTGTTCCTGGCATAAAGCGAACAACAGATACTTCTTGATTCACTTTATCACCAAGCTTTTCTTTAACATCATTAACATGTTGATCAAAGTCAGCTAATACTTCTTTTCCTTTTGCTTCTTTGTTTGTAGCCTTAGCATATAATTCAAAGTTTTCTTTCCAATCTCCTCTTAATGTCTCTGAGAAGACAGTTGGTGCAATTTGACTTAATTGATCGTAAACAGCTTCTTGACGCATTTTATTCCCGATAATTAAATCCGGTTTTAATGCTGCAATCTTTTCAATACTTACTTCACTTTCTGTACCGACAACTTGAACACCCTTCATATCATCTTTAATATGATCATACCAAGGATCACCTAACCAAGATTGCACTGCCCCAACAGGTTTGACACCCATTGCTAGCAAAGCCTCTGTCCCTTCATTTGTTAAAACGACAACACGCTTAGGTGTTTTAGGAATCTCTGTTTTTCCCATTGCATGCTTAACTGTGTAAGCTTTTTCTCCCTTTGAATCTGATCCTGACTCTTCCTTTGAAGCTCCATTACTGCCACAAGCAGCCATGAAAACTAAAAAGAGAGCAGTTACCAAAGCAAGTGCAGCTTTTGAATATGTACGCATATTTTATCCCCCAGTAAATATGATAATGATTTTCATTCTTACTTATAATGCTACATTCCTACACAAACTGTCAATAAGATTATGAAATAATTTATAGTTTTAATAGAATTGCCTATAGCTTAACGAAATTGATCAAGTGGATTCCTCTGTTTTTAAGCTGTATAAGATATACAAAGCTATTTAACATAATGAGTATCATAGGAAATCGTTTCATAAATTTTTTATTTCCTTCATATATTTAACCCATATAAATTCATCTAGAGAGGAGGAAACTAATATGAGAACAAAACAAATGCGGTTACGGAGAATCCAACATCTGGCTCATGAAATTATGGATAAAATGAATAAAGATAATGAATACACAGACTGCTCTACATCAAAAATAGTCATAGATAACCTCTCACGAGCACTAGGTAACTTAGCAGATCCATTCGGCAACTATTCACTTGAATATCTAGAAGAAAAGGTAGAGAAAGCACATTACTTATTATTTAAAAATGAAAAAAAGCTAAAAATAAAATAATTATGAATGAAAACGATTATTATTATCAATACTATTAATAAATAAGGGTAACCATCTTCCTTATGGTTACTCTTATTTATTAAGCTTCTGGTATAAATGTTTTACAATCTGTATCCTCACTATTCGATGCTTGTTTGCCTTTGTGGCTGACAACGTAAATCTCGTCTGCCGTACATTTGTTTCCAGGATGCCAATACTTACAGGTATTTACCTCACACAATACACCAGTTGCCATAATATTTACCTCCCTTCAAATCTCATATAATTTGTTTATTAGAAATTATTTCTACTTACCCAACAAAAAACCTTTTTAATATAAGAGCTTTATTTATATAAATGAATACCCTGTTGTCTTTTGAGCAAACTACTCAAGATGTTGCGAGGCATCAACTCCGGGTTTATTAATGCAAACAGAAAAACTCCTAAACAGGTCACAGGAGTTTTTCTATTTTTAAGCTGTATATCGTATACGTGTTTAGTTAACATAAGGAAGTCTTTCTTATTACCTTTCTTGGAAAATACTATATTTTTTAAGAAGGCTGTCGAAGTTTTTACATATCTTTTAAAAATGATAATGATATTCATTTTCAATTGTGCTATTCTATTTTAGAACTTATATTTTGTATATTGGAGGAAACAACATGTTTATTGAGGTTTTAAGACAAAACAAGAAGGTCTCTATACTTTTAGCTGTATTACGTGTGTATCTTGGATATACATGGTTAATGGCTGGCTGGGGGAAAATAACAGGTGGACAGTTTGATGCTTCTGGTTTCTTGAAAGGAGCATTAGCCCAAGCAGCAGGGGATCATCCAGCAGTTCAAGGATGGTGGGTGGTTTTTTTAGAAAACCTAGCCATTCCTCATGTAGAACTATTTAATACATTAGTACCTTGGGGAGAATTGCTAGTCGGAATAGGTTTATTGATCGGTTGCTTTACTAAAACCGCCGTATTCTTTGGCCTTGTTATGAATTTTTCTTATTTGTTTAGTGGTTCAACAAGTACCAATGTACAACTTGTTTTATTATCTATGTTTATCCTTATTTCGGCTTTAAATGCAGGTAGATATGGAGTGGATGGTCTGTTGATGTCATCTCTTAAAGACAAACTATTTGTTAATAAAACGAAAGCAATGAAAGATGTCGCTTAGTTTCTTAGGCAAATTCAAAAGATCGCTGTATAGGCGATCTTTTTTGTCATTGCTCTGAGATTTTTGGGCATAAGAGATGTACTAGCTGGTTATTTAGTGAGTGTTTTCTGGCTTACAATTATTATTTGGCTTTATCAGCGATACCAGAAAAACGTTATAAAGGAGCTCAATGACCATCAATGATGAAATAGATCGGTTTTTAAGGGATATAAATTACCTTCAGAAGGATATTTAGAAATGAAAAACATATGGATATTGAGTCTTGTAAGCTTCTTTACAGATATGGGCACCTATATGGTGACTCCCTTAATCCCCATTCTACTTGCTTCATCAGGGCCTTTTATTATTGGAGTTATTGATGGATTATCAGAAAGCTTAGCAAGTGTTTTAAAATTTTTCTCCGGTCGACGTTCTGATCTTGTGAAAAATAGAAAAGGTCTTGCAATATTTGGGTATGGTTTATTCGGATTAGGAAGGGTATTTTTAATCATTTCTAGTTCTTGGATCGGTGCCTTTATATGGAAACTTATAGATCGTACTGGAAAAGGTATTCGAACGGCTCCAAGAGATGCACTTATATCTGAGTCTGGAGGGAAGAAAAGCCAAGGAAAAGTTTTTGGGTTCCATCAAATGATGGATATGCTAGGTGCTTCTATTGGAATCGGAATTGCTTATTTAATATTACAAGCAAATGGAAATCAAAGTTTTAATGAGGTTTTTCTCTACTCTTTAATCCCAGTAATTATTGGTTGGATACTACTATGGAGGGTAAAAGAAAATATGAATCGATATCAAAGGAAGTTCCAACAGACCAATACCTAAACTTGATTGGAAACTTTTAAATCCAAAAGTAAAAAAATTAATCCTAATTGTATTTCTTTTCACCATTGTTAATTCATCAAATTCGTTTCTTTTACTAAGAGCAACAGATTTAGGAGTCTCTACTGAGAATGTTTTATTATTATATCTACTCTTTCATCTTACTGTATCTTCTTTTTCATATATTTCTGGAGTGTTTTCAGACCGATTTGGTCGAAGAGGTGTACTGACTGTTGGTTATGTGTTATACGGAGTTGTATATATGGGTTTTGCGGAAGTAAATACAACAATTGGTCTAATTATTCTCTTTATCTTTTATGGGCTGTATTCAGCTTTTACTAAAGGCGTTGAAAAAGCGCTGGTAACTGATTTAGCCAATCCAGAAAATAAAGGAACCGCACTTGGATTCTATGCTATGATTACAGGAATTGGTCTATTTCCGGCCTCATTGCTTACGGGGTGGTTATGGCAAATATTTGGTGCTGAAATTTCATTCTTTATAAACGGGATCATCGCTATTATTGCATCTATTTTGTTATTTGGAATGCTCTCTTCCTAGGTTTTGTTTATTTTGGATATAAATTTACATCGTTTAAATATACAGGGGAGATATAAGTTTTATGAAACCCTACTAAGTCATTTAATAAGGTAATATAAGAAACGTTCAATAAACCTTATAGGTGAAGGTTCATTGAACGTTCTTATATTTCTAGAAATTTCATTATAGTAACTAAATCTGTATATTGTGCCGATAAAAAAAGAGGGATAAAAACAACTCTATTTTTCTTATCTGCAGCACAACATTTAAGAGAACAGAACTTACTTGTCGCTCGTATAGGTTTGTATTTTTTTCTACAGATTTTACACTTTTTAATTGAATGTTTAATATAGGCATGGCCTTTACATGATTGAGAGCAGTATTTTGCATTCTTATTATAGCTTTTAAACTCGGAATTACATATCTGACAAATAAATTGAGCCAAGATTAAATTCACTCCTATCGTGTTATGTACCTAAAAGCTGAACTACATAACTTTTTTAATGGGAATTTATTTATTTTTTCCTTTAAATTTTGTTTGACAAGTTATTATATTCTAACGATAATTAAGAAGTCAATGATAATGATTTTCATTACTATATAGGAGTGTTAGGCATGATAAAACAAATCTTCATTAGTTTAATAGTTGTAGGGCTGATAGTCATTTCCGGAACTACTACTAATTCCTTTGCAAAAGAAAATAATTCCAAAGAAACAGCAAAGGAATCTATTCAATATATAGATAAGGCTATTTCCGATATGAAAAAGGAAGATTTAGACGGAGCTAATCAATCGTTTCAGTTATTTAAACAAGAATGGACGCAAATGAAGGCAGGCATTCAAAAAGATTCTTTATATGCTCATGGTAAAATTGAAAGAGAAATAGCTGCCATATCTATAGCCCTATTAAATGAAGATAAACAAAAGGCTGAAGAATCTCTAGAATCACTTAAGAGTTTCTTAAATCAATATAGCAAGGGCCAATTGACAGCTAAACCACAATCAGATAAAGAAATAAGTCTAGCGTCATATGTAAAACTTTTAGAAAACACTAAAAAAACTTTAGAAATCAAAGATGTAGCAAAAGGAAAGGCTCAAGTACAAGAGTTAACATCCCAATGGCTAAGTGTAGAAGGGAATGTGGTAGGGAAATCTCAGGCTGTCTACAATAATTCAGAAAGAAGATTAGTAGAGTTGGATTCATCTTTAAGTAATCCTAAAGAGGTTAACAAAAGTATTGAAATTATAGATAAAATGATTATCGATTTAAAACCATTAGTTAACACCTCGTATAGCATGTGGGATGCGGCTCTTATTCCAATTAGAGAGGGAGTCGAAGCTTTATTAGTTATTGGAGCGCTTCTGACAATTACCAAAAAAGGGCCTTCAAATAAAGGAAACCGTTGGGTTTGGGGAGGAGCTTCATTAGGTATTCTTTGCAGTCTAGTCATTGGTTTTTTAGTTACTTATGTTTTAAACTCTGCCACTTTCGGACAAAACAATTTCCTAATCAATGGTTTTTCCGGAGTAGTTGCCAGCCTCATGCTTTTATATGTTAGCTATTGGCTACACAGCAACTCAAATGTTGAAAAATGGAACAAGTTTATCAATGGAAAAACAGCCCAAGCCCTTAGCAATGGAAAGATGTTTTCATTCGCAATACTAGCATTTTTAGCAATTTTAAGAGAAGGGATTGAAACAGTTCTCTTTTTAATTGGTATGGCTAGTCAAATGCCTTCCTCACAATTAATTTTGGGAGTAGCAATTGGTTTTGGAGTTCTGATTGCTATTGGAATTTTCATGTTGAAGATTGGTATCAAATTGCCATTAAAACCATTTTTCTTTATTTCTAGTATTATCGTGTTTTATATGTGTCTCAAATTTATGGGGTCAGGTGTACATAGTTTGCAGTTATCAGGAATAGTTCCTTCATTAAGTACAAACGTCATTCCAACCATTGATGTGTTAAGTATATATCCTTCTTGGTATAGTACACTGCCACAACTTCTTATAATTGGATTTGCCTTATCAATACTTATAGTTCAGAAAAAGAAACAAAACAATAAAAACAATACAAATCAAAAAAACCAGGGGGTTATTTGATATGTTCCTATCAAAAAAAATTACTTACACTGCACTTACTCTATCTTTACTAACTGTACCAGCTTTAGGTGCATGCAGTAATTCGACAACTTCTAGTGCTCAGAATGATACGAAACAAACAGCTAGTCAAGAGAAGGAAAGCAAACAAGATACTTTAAAAAATAATGTAAAGAAGATGCAAACTACGCTTAACAACCTGCAGAGTGGTTTAGAAAAACAGGATCAAAAACAAATTAAGAAATATGGGAAAGAGCTCTATAATCAGTGGTTATCCTATGAGAATAACATTCGTGAGAAATACCCACTTTTATACACAGATACAGAAAAATATATCCTTCCATTATCTACTGAAATAGAAAAAAGCTCAATTGACCAGAAAAAGGTGCAAGAACTAAGTGTTCAGCTAGATCGTTCGTTGGAAAATCTAAAAAATGCGAAAGAAACAGCGACAAAAACATCAGAAGCATTGAAAAAAGCTGTTAATAATTACAAAACATATGTAAATGACCAAACAGAACAGTTAGTAAAAACGACTACTACTTTTACAAATGCTGTGAATGCAGGTGATCTAGAGAAGGCGAAAACTTCTTATGCAGAAGCTCGTGTATATTATGAACGTATTGAACCAATTGCTGAAAGTTTTGGTGACCTAGATCCAAAAATTGATGCCCGTGAAGGTGACGTTGATAATTCAGAATGGGGAGGATTCCATCGCATTGAAAAAGCAATTTGGAAAGACTCTTCTTTAGAAGGAATGAACCAATATGCAACTCAACTAAATAAGGATGTACAGGATCTACAGCAAAGAGTAAAAGAAGTTAAATTAGAACCTACACAAGTAGTCGCTGGTTCAATGGAACTATTAAATGAAGCTGCTATTTCCAAAGTGACAGGGGAAGAGGAAAGATATTCTCATATTGATTTAGTAGATTTAGCTTCAAATGTGGAAGGTTCTCTAGCTGTTTATCATGCTGTTTTACCAATTCTAAATGAAAAAAGTCCAGGTCTTTCAGAGCAATTAGATAAAGAATTTACTCAACTAACAGCTACCTTAGGGAAATATCAAAAGGATGGAACGTATCTCCCATATACAGAGTTAACCAAGGGTCAGATTCGAGAATTAAGTCAACAGTTAAATACCTTATCAGAATCCATGGCCCAAACAGCTGAGATATTTCAATAAAAAAGGAGAATGAACGTGAAAGAATCAAAGAGGCCTAAACAATACACGCGTCGTGATATGTTAAAAATGTCAGTATTAACGGGTGTAGGTGTTGCGGTAAGTACAAGTGGCATTGGCGTTCTAGCTAATATGGCTAATGGGTTAGGCAATACAAGCAATCAAGCCTCAAGCAATTCTGTAGAGGATTCTATTATTTCTTTTAATGGAAAAAACCAGTCAGGAATTGTAACACCTCAGCAAACATATGCTTATGTAGCTGCTTTTGATTTACTAACAAATCAAAAGGATAAGGTTATAGATCTTTTCAAAAAATGGACGGTGTTAAGTCAATCTATGACTCAGGGAGAAGTTAGTAAAGATAATAATAATGATTGGCTTCCACCAAAAGATACAGGAGAAGCACAAGATTTAACTCCTTCCAGATTAACCTTAACATTCGGCTTTGGTCCTTCATTCTTTTCTAAGAACGGAGAAGATCGTTTTGGCTTGGCTGATAAGAGGCCCAAACACCTTAAGGATATTCCAGCAATGCCAAGAGATGATTTGCAAGAGCCTTTTATAGGGGGAGACATTTCTGTACAAGTTTGTGCAGATGATCAACAAGTGGCATTTCATGCTGTACGAAATCTTATCAAATCAGCAGTAGGCATAGCAGAGGTAAAATGGATGCAATCTGGTTTTATTAGTGCTCCAGATGAGAAAACGCCACGGAATTTATTTGGTTTCAAAGATGGCACGGCAAATGTTTCTTCTACTGATTCTGAATCTCATAACCGAATTATTTGGGCGAATAATTCAGAACCAGCATGGATGCAGGGTGGAACTTATATGGCTTTCAGAAAAATTCAGATGTTTTTAGAGGTGTGGGATCGATCGTCTCTTAAAGACCAAGAGGATACGTTCGGTCGAAAAAAGGCTAGTGGGGCTCCTTACGGAAAAGTAAAAGAACACGATAAAGTAAGTCTTATGCAAATGCCTCCTACTTCTCATACAGCTTTGGCAAAAGGAACAAAGCAAGAGATTTATAGAAGAGCGTATTCCTATACAGATGGAGTAGATCCCAAAACAGGGAATATAAATGCAGGACTTATGTTCATTAGTTACCAAAAGAATCCTGACACGCAATTTATACCAATGCTTAAGGTGTTATCTCAGCAGGATAAATTAAATGAGTATACAAAACATATAGGTAGTGCAATGTTTGCTTGTGCTCGTGGAATCCGTAAAGGGGAGTACATTGCTCAGTCTTTGTTAGAATAGGCTCATAAGAATTTTATTGGGATAGATGCTAATGTTTAAGTACTAATATAGATGAGAAATGAGGTGAATATAATGGTAGGACCTGGAAGTGCGATTTTAATAGGTGTGACAGCTTTAATTATATTTGGTCCCAAAAGGCTTCCCGAGTTAGGGCGTTCTGCCGGCAAAACACTTCGTGAATTTAAAAATGCAACCCAAGGAATTATGGAGGACCATGATAAAGAAGATAAAAAATTATTAAAAAACGAAGAGAAAGATGATAAAACATCCCTTTAATAAATACAGAAGCCAAGTTCTCTACATGTAGAGAACTTGGCTTTTTACAATATCTAGTTTGATGGCCAAGATTGTATATACACTTCTTTTTTGTTTTAACAGACGTTTATATATGTAATAAGTATCTCTTAAAATAAAAAGCCCTATGGTAACGTACATTCATATTTAGTTACCATAATGTGGTTTATCAGAACCAAAAGCTACGGAAATCAAAGGGTTTATAAGCACTTTGATATAAGACTATGGTGGATATTATTGGAAATAAAAGCACACCCTATGAAAGAAATAGGAGGTGTAAGATGCCATTAAAAAAGCAATGGTTAATTAATATAGCTATGATATTTCTGACATGGTCGTCACTACCTTTTTTAGGGAAACGCAACATAAAAAGATTTCTTTCAGCCTCAATCCTCATTGTTCTTATAGAAGGCATAAATGTTCAATTTCATTGGGAAATCTCTGCTTGAATAAAACATACACCATGAATAATTTTTATTCATATTTGACGGTTAGTTAAGAATACAATTGCATTCTTTTGAAAGAAGGAGTAAACTTTGAATGAAAAATAGATTTTACCGGGAGTCTGTGGAATCAGGCTGAGAGTACGACTAATCTGTCGTAGACCGTTGAACCTGTTGGATCATGCCAGCGTAGGGAAAGTGATAATAGCGATAGTCTAAGCACTTTACTTATGTAGAGTGCTTTTTTATTTTTTTAGGAAAGGGTTGAAAGCAGATGAAACAGCAACAAGAAATTATTGAAAGTACGCTTCAATTTATACAAAATCAACTTTCTTCAGAAGATGATTTCAATGAACAGGCCTTACAATTATTTTCATATCAATATCAACATAATCTTCCATATCGTACATTTTGTATGCAAAAAGGAAAAACACCAAGAATGGTCAAAACATGGAGGGATATTCCGGCAGTTCCCATTAATGCTTTTAAAGAAGTTACATTGAGTTGTGCTGATTCTAATGAAGCAGCAGCCGTTTTTATGACAAGTGGTACCACGAAAGGAATTAAGGGTAAGCACTACCATCCAACCTTACATATATATGATCGATCAATGACTTTAAATTTCAAACAAAGATTTATGAAGGACACAGAGAAAATACGTATGGGAGTTCTTTTTCCCACAGAAAAAGAACTGCCGAATTCTTCATTAGCTCACTATTTAGCTTTAGGAATGAAGGAGTTTGGTACTGAAGATAGTCACTATCTAATAAATGATAACGGGGTTGACATGGATCGTTTGCTAGAAGAATTAAGGCACTCTGAAGAAACTGGGGAGCCGTATGCTCTTGTAGGAGCAAGCTTTAGCTTCGTGCACATGTTAGAAAAACTAGAAAGTATGGGAAAAACATTTTCTCTGCCAAAAGGAAGTAAGATCCTAGATACGGGAGGCTTTAAAAATCAATCAAAGGAATTGGATTTGGATGAGTTCTATCAATTACTCTTCTCCACTTTAGGAGTAGACCGTGCTGAGTGTATTAATATGTACGGAATTACCGAATTAAGCACACAATTTTACGACAATGGAAATGCAAATGTTCCATCTGTTAAATCAGGACCACATTGGATACGAACAAGAGTTATAAATCCATTAACAGGTGAGGAGGTATCCAAGGGTGAGCGTGGAGTATTCGTACATTGTGACCTTGCAAACTTTAACTCAGTAACGACAATTTTGACAGAAGATGTGGGAATTGAGGTCGACTGTGGTTTCCTTTTATTAGGGAGAGTGGAAGGCACTCAAGCTAAAGGATGCTCAATTGCTGTAGAGGAATTTCTAAAGGCAACAAAGGATATTCCAAAATGAGAGAAACTGCAGGATACCTTCCAGATATAGGAGAAGAATTTGAGAAAAAAGTTTTGCTGTTCAGAGACAAAGAAGAGGTATTAGAGGTGGAAGTTCCACTTCTCACAGAAGAACAGATGAACAAGGTTATCCAAAAAGTCAAGAAGGCGAGTGCTGAGACGTTAAAATCCTTCTCGGTTATGGAGCTTGTGAAAATCATAGACCAAGCTATTGATAGATTACTTGATCGAAATACACCTTGTCGTCAAAAGGCGGAAAAACTTTTACCTATTGTAACCGGCTATAGTGAGGAGCTAATTCGACTCGGTCTTACTTCTTACTTAAAAAACTTTCGAAAACACGAACTGCAACGTTTTCTTATTGAAGATTTAGGAAATCTTTCTTTACTCGATGAATTTCAACCTCGAGTAAAAGGAGGTTTTTCAAAAGCAATTGGACCGGATCTTATTACTCATATTTGGTCAGGAAATGTCCCAGGATTACCATTATGGAGTTTCATCTCTGGCTTATTGGTTAAATCGGGAAATATTGGAAAAGTCCCAAGTGCTGAGCCTTTATTTGCTGGCTGGTTTGCTAGATTATTAGTGGAAATAGAACCGCGTTTATCAGACTGTTTTGCGGTGGTTTGGTGGAAAGGTGGCAACGAAGAGCGAGAATGTTCTTTATTTAAACAAACAGACGTTGTAGTTGGTTATGGGGGGAATGAATCATTGCAATCTATTCAAAGTCGTATTCCCATTACTACTCGTTTCTTGCCATTTGGACATAAAATCAGTTTTGGAGTCGTTTCTAGATCTTCCCTCGATTCTCACAAAGCTTGGCGTTCCGCACGTCAAGCAGCTCTAGATTTGATTCGTTATGATCAGCAAGGTTGTTATTCTCCCCATCTCTTTTATGTACAAAACGGGGGAAATATCTCTCCGAGAGAGTTTGCAAGGTATATGGCTCATGAACTAGATAACTTTGAAAAAAGGTTTCCACGCCGTAGTCTTTCAATGGAAGAGTCTGCATCATTAGCATCATGGCGCCAAAGAGAAGAGATGGATATTTATTCTAACCCTTATAAAGAGGTATTAGGGAATGCTACAAATGATTGGACAGTTGTTTATGAAGAGAATGACATAAGTTTTAGTCCCAGCTGTTTAAATCGTATGATAAGAGTGATTGCATTTGAAAGAATAGAAGATATTATTCCTTCTATTGCACCTAATCGGCCTTTTCTACAAACGGTTGGTATAGCAACAAACCCGAAAGAACTTTTTCATTGGGCAGAATTATTAGGAAAAATAGGACTTACACGTATTACAGCATTAGGCCATATGACATCTCCAGAAGCTGGCTGGCATCATGATGGTCGATTTAATTTACTAGATTTGATTCATATGGTAGATATAGAATCTTCTGCCGAAGAGGAAAGTGAGAGATTTGCTCCTTATGTGGATTAGGAGGTAAAACATGAGTTTTTTAACAATCAAAGATGTGACATATAGTTATCAAGGAATAAATTTAGTTATTGATAGGGTGAACTGGAGTATTGAAAAAGGCGAGTTTCATTGTTTGCTGGGCAAAAGTGGTTGTGGGAAAACAACATTACTAAAGCTTGCTGCAGGCTTATTGCAGTCCAATGGTGGGAGTATTCAATTAAATGGGAGAGAAGTTATGAAACCTTCCACGGAATGCGGATTTGTTTTTCAATCACCGACATTATTGGAATGGAAAACAGTGATAGAAAATGTGCTGCTTCCTATTTCTCTTCTACGAAAGATAACCGATGAAGATCGAAAAAATGCAACAAATTTATTGGATCTTGTTGGATTAACTTCCTATGTTAATCAATATCCTATGCAATTATCGGGAGGGCAACAGAGCCGTGTTGCTATTGCCAGAGCCCTTATTCAAAAGCCATCTATGTTGTTTCTAGATGAACCATTTGCAGCATTAGATGCAATTACAAGAGAAGAACTACAGGATGATCTTCTAAAGGTTTGTAAGTTGCATAACACAACTGTTCTTTTTATTACTCACGATATCTCGGAAGCTGTCTATTTATCAGATCGATTAGCTGTCATGGCAGAGGGAAAGATTGCGTATGAATCGGCGGTTGATCTTCCGAGACCCCGAGGCATGAAAATGAGATATGAACCTTATTTTAATGAGTTTTGCCTAAACATACGTCATGTAATGAGTAGGGAACAATTATGAAGAAGATGCCGTTATATTCTTTTCTCTTATTTATTGTCTTGCTTATTGTGTGGGAAATGGCAGCAAAAAATATGTCAGAACTCATATTGCCTGCTCCCTCTATTATTTTTTCTACTCTTTTGGAGGGTATAAAGAGTGGATATTTCATGCCTCATATTATGCGGACTATGGCAGAGGTATTACTCGGCCTATTATTTGGAGGTATATTTGGATTTCTGGCTGCGATTCTTATGGGAGAAATTCAAATCATAAGGAAGCTTTTTTTTCCTTATGTTATTGCAAGTCAAGCTGTTCCAAAACTCGCTTTAGCTCCATTATTCATTCTCTGGTTCGGTTTTGGGATGACATCCAAAGTAGTAATCACAGCATTGATTTGTTTTTTTCCTTTGCTTGAGAATACGGTTACAGCTATCCAGTATACCGATAAACAAAAACAAGAATTGTTTCGTATGTTAGGAGCTAGCCGGTGGAAAACATTACTGCATTTAAAAATACCTGCAGGCATGCCAGGAATAATTGCGGGACTTCGTGTCGCCGTGGTATTAGCAATAGTAGGAGCTGTCGTCGGTGAATTTATTGGTGGTAGTGAAGGATTGGGATCCGTAATTGTAGCCTCTCAGGGGATGATGGATACACCTTTAATGTTTGCGTCTTTAATTTTGCTAACTATCATAGGGATGCTTCTCTATCAACTCGTTAACGTAATGGAAAAGAAATGGATAAGACGATATACGAAGGAGATAAAAAAATGAGAACAAAAACATTATTAACAGCAATTGTCTTGTTATGTATTACAGTGTTTTCTGCAGCATGCGGGACACAAGAAAAAGCAAGTACGACATCAGAAAAAAAAGAAATAGAAAAAATTCGAGTTGCAAATTGGAGTAAGCCAATTACAGAACAAACAAATCTATTAGTGGATGAGAAAAAAGAATTTTTCAAAGATAATGGATTAGATGTAACCGTCCTTCCTGGTGCTGGAGGAGGAGATGCTGTAAAAAATATTCTTTCTGGAAAAGCTGATATTGCCTTTACAGATCCTGGATCAGTTTTCTTTGCATTAGATAAGGGAGAAAAGTTGAAAGTAATTTATAATATTTATCCGCAAAATGTATTCAATATCGTTTCATTAAAAGAAAAAAATATTACGAAACCCGAAGATTTAAAAGGAAAAACGATTGGTGTTTATAGTTTAACGAGTGGAACTCGTCAAAACCTTTTAGTACTTTTACACGAAGCTGGTCTTACTGAAAAAGATGTAAAAATTGTGGAGACAGGTATTTCGAACTTTGCCCCTTTAATGCAGGGACAAGTAGACGCCACGGCCGCAACAGACACAGGATTAGCTGCAGGTAAACAAAAAGGTTTAGGTGCAGTAAATGTAATGGAAGTAAAAGACTTTTTAAATGTGCCGAGTGATGTATTTGTTGTAACAGAAAAAACGTATCAAGAGAAGAAGGAAGAACTTAAACAGTTTTTAGCAGCTTATCAAGACAGTGCTGAGTGGATGATTGGAAGCCCAGAAGAGGCAGCTTCTTTAGCGAAGAAATATGCAATTGATGGAACCGACGAGGAACAAAATTTAGAGATTATCAAATTAAGAAACACTTCCAGTGTTTCCTCCTTAACAGATGAAAAGGGATTAGGAGCTCTTGATACCAATGTTTTGCAACAAGCTGCTGACACGTATCAAAAATTAGGTTTAATTAAGAATAAATTAAATATGGAAGAGGTTGTAAATCAGGAACTTCTTCCTAAGAGGTAACGGAGGAAGGATAATGGGGAAATTTTCAGGGAAAGTAGTACTTGTTACAGGGGCGAGCCGGGGAATAGGTGCTGCGATTGCTCGTGCATTTGGCGAAGAAAAAGCCTTTGTTATTGTAAATTACCTCCAAAATGAGAAAGCTGCTGAAAAAGTTGTATCATCTTGTATTGAACTCGGGGGTGATGGATGGGCTATTCAAGCAGACGTAACTTCCGAATCAGATATTAACCGAATGGTAGAGCAGATTTTAATGGAAGTAGGAAAAATTGATATTGTAATAAACAATGCCTTTAAATCATATAAATTTGATCCGGAACAACGTAAAATGGCTTGGGATTTGAAGTGGGAGGACTATCAAGCACAAATTGATGGAGCAGTACGCTCTGCGCATTATATGTGTCAAGCAGTTCTTCCTATTATGAAAAAACAAAGCCAAGGAAGTATCGTAAATATTATTAGTAATTTAGTTGAAAGGGCAATTGTTCCTTATCATGATTACAATACAGCTAAAACAGCTCTAATGGGCTATAGCCGTAATTTAGCCGCAGAGTTAGGGTCTTTTGGTATAAGAGTTAATTGTGTTGCCCCGGGGCTTGTATACCCTACAGATGCTAGTAAGAATACAAAGGAAGAAGTAAAGGAAATGATTATTGCCCAAACACCTCTCCGTAGAATTGCTACTCCTGAAGATATAGCTGGGCCAGTACTATTTCTGGCTTCAGACTGGAGTGAATTTATGACAGGGCAAACTTTATTTGTTGATGGAGGATTTGTAATGTAATGGAAGGAGTCGGTATTTATATTAAAATGCTGACTCCTTCTTTTTTGCCTTTGTAGATTCGTCAATTTAAAAACTGAAATGAGTTAATGAAATTCCTATCAAGGTAAAGGCAAGTATTCTCAAGTATTCTATGGTCTCATCGTTTAAGATCTCCTGCTCTATTCTATGGATGGAATTATTATGACGTTATTGATAATGCCTATCCAGGATGCTTCAAACCATGGGAATTTTGCCAAGTTCCACATAAATATTGGTACGGACAAGAAGGGAGAAATCGAGCAATTAAGGCAGTTAAGCATGTAATTGAGAATAAACTGAATCTATTTCTAGAAGAAATCCCCTAGCACATGAATCATTATTTTTTTAAAAATCATGATTTAAATAGTGCGTTTAAAATTTTTGACCACTCTCCTTTTCGAGGCTGTTTATCCTGGTTTATTTAAACATTGGCAATTTGCCAATGTTCCCCTGAACTGTTGGAAAGATGATGAATTTATTCAAGAGAACATGGAGGTTCTAATTTTTCAGCAGCTCCGTTTTTCCTCTTATGAAGAAGCATTGCTTAAAGTAAGAAAACAACATTTTTTTGATTATCAATTGACAGGTCTATTCCAAATGGCTTTGGCTCTCGCCTAAAAAAAGTATTGGAATGGATACAACTTAGAATCAAGGAAAAGAATCATTTTCTCCCTGTAAGTAAGTGATAAGAAGGAAAAGAGAAGAATTAAATAGATAAAACTAAACACTTCAGTAAGCCGCATGTCATTTTTAGATACTTAAAATTTTAGAGATAAAGATGAATATAACGTTAAATTATGGAAAAAAATATAAAGCGACTATAGAAAAGCATTAATCTTTTTATTCAAGAATACTTGGAGGGATATGGAAATATGAACAGCGCATGGAATCGCTTAATAAGAAAAGCCAGAAAACCCAAAAAAATGGTCCCTCAGTATGAAGAAAAAGAAATGACTACAAATAAGGAAACCCTTAGTTCATCCTTAGTTGAAAATCTAACAAAAGTGAAAGATTCTTTAGGCAATAGTGGAGATTTGGTGGTTCGGGATTTTAAGATGGGAAAACCATTTTTATGTAAAGTAGCGTCTGTTTATATAAATGGATTAACAGATAAAGAAATTCTGGGAACCTCGATCATAGAAAGAATGATGAATGATGTGGACATCGTCGAAAAGGATGCTCCTTATTTACCTAGTCAATTAGGTACATACATAAAAGAACACATGTTAACCATTACAAATGTGGGAGAAGTAACAAATTTTGATAAACTTTTTCTTCATCTTTTATCGGGAGAAACAATCGTACTAGTAGATGGATGGGATCAAGCATTAGCCTGTTCCGCGCAAGGAGGAGACCTTAGAGCCATTTCGGAACCTGTGACAGAATCGTCTGTCCGAGGCCCCCGAGATAGCTTTACAGAGTCTCTTATTAGTAATACAGCCATGATTCGTAGGCGAATTAAAAGTCCTAATCTTTGGTTGGAAACGACAGAAATGGGAGCAATCACGCAAACAGGCGTTGGTTTGATGTATGTAAAAGGAGTTGTCAATGATAAGCTTCTTACAGAAATAAAAGAGAGGCTCAGTAAAATAGAAGTAGATGAAGTCCAAGGTTCGAATACGATTGAAGAATGGATTACAGATGAAACCTGGACCCCTTGGCCGACTGTTTTTATAACGGAACGTCCCGATGTAGTGGCAGGAAATCTATTGGAAGGAAAAGTCGTAATTTTTGTAAATGAAACACCTACGCCTCTTATTGTCCCTGCGACATGGAATCAATTTTTCCAGACCGCGGAGGATTATTATTTACGCTGGACGATGGCTAGCTTCCTGCGAGTATTAAGAATTATTTCTTTTTTAATCACTCTTCTTGGTCCATCGTTATTTATTGCGTTTCTTTCATTCCATCCGGAATTAATTCCGACACCGTTATTAATTAATTTGGCAGCACAGCGTCAAAGTATTCCTTTTCCTATTATCATAGAAGCATTATTGATGGAGTTCACGTTCGAGGTGTTGCGAGAAGCCGGTGTTCGAATGCCGCGTCCCGTTGGTCAGGCTGTTTCTATTGTAGGGGCCCTTGTATTGGGAGAAGCAGCTGTTTCGGCTGGAATTGTTTCTAGCGCGATGGTTATTGTTGTGGCCGCCACAGCCATTGCCAGTTTCACTATTCCTCATTATGCGATGACAGATGCTACCCGTCTACTTCGATTTGGCATGATGATTTTGGCCAGTTTTTTTGGACTATATGGAATTGGCCTAGGTGTAATTATGTTAGTAGCCCATACTTGCAGTTTGCGTTCTTTTGGTATTCCGTATTTAGCACCTTTTGCACCCATTATTATAGCTGATCAAAAAGATTCTATTTTCCGATTTCCCTTACCTTTTATGTCTAAACGTCCTCGTTTAATTAGTCAGGTAAAAACGAAGAGATCAGATGATAACTACAATCGTGAACCTTCACCAAGAGAAGGTGGCATGAAACAACATGAGTCAAAGAGGGATTCCAATGAGACATAAACCGTTGATGCTTATTGTAGTTTGTGTGTTTGTAGTTTTATTATCAGGATGCTGGGACCGCGAAGAGTTACAGCAATTGAGTATCGTATCAGGAATGGCCATTGATAAAGGCAGTGACAAAGTAAAGAACAGATATAAAGTTACGGTTCAAATTATCAACCCTTCACAAGTCGCTGGTGGACAACAAGGAGGAAAAGTCCAAGCTTCTCCTGTAACCACTTTTACCGAAACAGGCAGTACGCTTTCGGAAACGCTTCGGAAAATTTCAACAAAGTCACCTGGAGAGCTGTTCTTTCCTCATCTTCAAGTTTTAGTAATTGGAGAAAAAGTAGCAAAAGAAGGAATTGAGGATTTGTTTGATATGATCGAACGCGATGCCCAGTTCCGAGTACTCTTTCCAGTCTTAATCGCAAGAGGGAATGCTACAGCAAAAGAAACGCTCGAAGTCACAACATCTTTAGAAGCCATCCCTTCTGCGAAGATTGGGGATGCATTAAAGTCTTCTGAAGAAGACTGGGGAGCCTATAAAAGTACACGTGCGGATCAAGTGATTCAAGGTCTAAAAGAAGGTAGTTTAGTGGTCACAGGTGTTGAGATTGATGGAGAGACGAAGAGTGGAAATGCCACAACAAATACGCAAGAAATTTCCCCAAGCGCACAGATTGAGATCAAAGGAATGGCTCTTTTTAAAAATGGAAAGCTGGAAAATTGGCTGGAGGGACATGCCGCGCGAGGAGTGACATGGATTACGAATGAAATGAAACGAACCGTGATGAATCTTAACTGTGGAAAGAAAAAGGAAGCCACTGCAATTGAAATTTCACGTGCCAAGTCAGCTACTCATGTAAAAATCAAACATCAGAAACCAGTTATCTATATCATTGTTCATGCTGAAGGCGCTGTCTTAGAAAATAATTGTTCTAAGGATCTTGGTAAATCAAAAGTTCTTGGTCAACTAGATGAACAATTAGAAGAAGAGATTAAACAGGAAGTACTACTAACAATAAAAAAAGCGCAAAAGCAAAAAAGTGATATCTTCAATTTTGGTGAAAAGGTTAATATGGCAGACAAACATGTATGGCAAAATATAGGGACGTCATGGGAAAAAGATATCTTTCCTGAAACAGAAGTCCACGTGAATGTTCAGGCAATTATTCGCCGAACAGGTATGACAACCAAATCCTATATAAACAAATAACAAGTCTAGTCATAAAGGGCAAAGAAAGGAGTTGTTTGATCAATGGAAAAAGCGAAAATAAGTGTCATTCAACTGTTTGCCCTTATGTTTATCTTTGAGTTGGGGACAGCGCTAGTCGTTAGTTATGGGACATCTGCTGGAAAGGACGCTTGGCTGTCTATTCTTTTTGCAATATGTGGTGGTATTATTTTATCTTTTGTCTATTTTATTTTATTTCGTCAATATCCAAATTTGCTCTTCACTAGATATATAAGAGAGATATTTGGCAAATACATCGGATGGATTATTGGTTTGTTATACTGTCTCGCCTTTTTGTACATTTGCGGGAGAAATGTACGTGAGTTTGGAGATCTATTGGTTTCATCCACTTTATCAGAAACCCCATTATTGGTGATTAATATTACACTTGTGCTTGTGATGTGCTATGTCATTCATCTCGGAGTGGAAGTATTAGGGAGAACAGCAGAAGTATTTATTGTTATTTTGATCTTACTTGGATCAGCCGGGAATTTTTTTGTTCTTGTATCTGGAGATGTTGATTTTCATCAGATACGTCCATTTCTTGAACATGGATGGAAGCCTATTTTTACAACAGCTTTTCCTCACCTAATTATTTTTCCATTTGGTGAAATGGTAGTCTTTACGATGCTATTACCGTATTTAAATCGACCTCAATTAGCAAAAAGGGTATGGCTGGCAGCTTTGATTTCAAGTGGGTTGATTTTAAGCTGGACCGTATTGTTAAATATATCTGTTCTTGGTCTAGATGCAATGAAACGCTCGACGTTCCCTCTGTTAAAAGCAGTTGGGAAAGTCAATCTATTTGATTTTATCGAAAGACTGGATGCCATTGTGGTATTTACTTTATTGATTACCGTCTTTTTCAAAGCATCCATCTATTTATATGCTGCGGTCATTGGAATAGCTGATTTATTCAAATTAAACAATTATCATCAGATTCTTTTACCGATAGGAACAGTTGTTATCTTTTTATCTCTCTCTATGGCTTCTAGTTTTTCAGAACATACGAAAGAAGGTTTTCTTTTTAATTACTTGGCTGTCATTCCACTTATCATTCTTCCCGTATTGCTATTGTTAGTTTCAATTATACGTAAGCATTTTGAAAAGAAAATGAACTAGAAATGGGTTTAGACTGATTCTATTGTTGAACATTGAGAAAGTTATTAGCCAATATAAAAGAAAAAAGATGACTTTAAAAAACGTAAAGAAAGGAGGTAATCTACAAAGATGGAGAAAGCGAAAATAAGTGTGATTCAACTCTTTTCCCTGATGTTTATTTTCGATTTAGGGACTGCATTAATCGTAAGTTATGGAATATCCGCAAGGAAAGATGCTTGGCTTGCTGTGATTTTAGGAATGGGCGGAGGTATACTTTTATTTTTTGTTTACTATATGCTATTTCGTCAATATCCGAACCTTCCACTTACGGGGTACGTTAGAAAAATATTTGGTAAATATCTTGGTTGGATAATAAGTTTGTTATATTGTTTATTCTTCTTATATATTGCAGCTAGAAATGTACGTGATTTCGGAGACTTACTGACTTCGTCCACTTTGCCAGAAACTCCGTTACTTGCAATTAATCTCTCACTTGTTCTTGTTATATGTTACATTATCTACCTAGGAATCGAAGTATTAGGGAGAACCGCAGAGGTATTCATTGTCATTTTGCTTTTATTTGGAGTAGGAGCAAACTTCTTCGTTCTTGTTTCAGGAGATTTCGATTTTAATCAAATCAGGCCATTTCTTGAGCATGGGTGGAAGCCCATCTTAACAACAGCTTTCCCATCTGTTATTTCTTTTCCATTTGGTGAAATGTTCGTCTTCACCATGCTACTACCGTATTTAAATCGTCCTAAACTAATAAAAAAGGTATGGTTATCTGCTTTAATTTCAAGTGGTTTAATCTTAAGCTGGACAGCCGCTTTAAATATGTCCGTTCTAGGTTTAGATGTAATGCAGAGATCTACATTTCCTACATTAGCGACAATTGGAAAGGTAAACCTGTTTGATTTTATTGAAAGATTGGATGCCATTGTAGTGTTTACGTTATTAATGACAGTTCTCTTCAAGGTATCCATCTTTCTATATGGGGCTGTTCTAGGAGTAGCTGAGTTGTTTAAATTAAAAAGTCATCAAAGGCTCATTTTACCGTTTGGAGTCATTCTCATTTTTTTATCCATGACAATTGCCTCTAATTTTTCCGAACATATAGAAGAAGGTTTAGGTGGTACAATAAAATATCTTCATGTTCCTTTTTTTATCGTTATTCCATTGTTTATGCTGGTCATCTCCATCATTCAGAACTATGTTAAGAAAAAGACTTACTAGGAATTGTTCCGGTTTTCTTCTTTCTTTTTTATAATTAGAAAAATCTGCTGGCCAATAATAATTAAAAAAAGCCCTGCTAACATCATATATTCTGCACTACTCATAACCCAAAAAGGGTTTAGGAGATGAAGTAATGCATCAGAGAGTTTAAAGCCTAACAAAACATCCATTAATAAGAGGTTTGCAGTTGCCAATAAAAGAATCAATATACTTACTCCGAAAATCTTCATATTTTTCCCTCATTTAAATCAAAGTAAATATATTATTTGTCAAAAATAAGGTTTTTAACAACAAACCTATATAAACAAAGTGATTGATGAAGAGAACTTTTACACAATAGAATATGTTAAAGTATTGGACCAAAATCAAGTTAACTGCCCGTAAAAGTATACATTTTTAGTAACCATAATGTACTTTATCGGCAATTGTATGCTCAAAAGCCCTTTTATCAAGAGCTTTTTGTATACTATAAACTTGATTCCTTCATTAAGGAAAAAGATTACATGGCTTTTTTACCTCCGGGTACCGTCCTACTTTTCTTTTTATTCGTTGAATAGCATTATCAATAGACTTTTCAGGCATACTTAATACTTTGGAAATTTCTATATATGAATAGTCATTTATATATAAAGCCCATACTCTTTGTTCTAATTTACTAAGTAATTCGGCTATTTTTTGTCTCCTTTCTTCGAATTCTTCTTGATCGATAAGTAATAATTCTGGATTTGTTATATTTCTTTCGGCTATCATATCCAGAAGCATATATGTTGATTCTGAATTAGATAAAGGCTTGTATAGGGAAACATAGGCATTTAGAGGTCCATTTTTTTGACGAGCAGCTGTTTTAACCGCGGTGAACATCTGTCTCTTAATACAAAGCTCAGCAAATGTTTTAAAAGAGGACATTTTATCCCCTTTAAAATTACGAATGGCCTTATATAGACCAATCATTCCTTCTTGAATAAGATCTTCCTTATCGGCCCCTCTTAAAAAATAGGTTGATGTCTTGGTTTGAACACTCCCCCGATATTTTTTAATTAAAAAGTTTAGTGCCTCTTCGTTCTCATAATGAATTAGGTTTAGTAGATCTTCGTCTTTATACCCATCCTAATTTTCGATTAATTCAGTTTCGATATTTGCACTCACTTATATCCCTCCGCCAATCTTAGGTGAATTTTAAAAGTATTCTTGGAATAGCAAGCTTAATTCTTTTAAGATTATCTTAGTCAGTAAAAAAAGATTTTTTGTAAGACAAAAAACGCCTAGAATAGCCTGGCGCTTCTCTATATACCTTTGATTTTTGGTTATTATTTCACCATCCCTCTAAAGTATAAAAAACTAGAAATAAAAATGTTGTCGAACTTTGGTAATGCTTCCAAAAAATCTAATCTTTTGTATTTTACAATGAGATGTATAAGACAAATAATAATCATTCTTTAATTTTAAGGGAGGGATTTTTAACTTATTAATTGTCTTTAACTTTAAATAGCATTTTTGAAGTTATAAATGAAATAGGCGCTGCTCTAACAGAGGTTAAAAGTGTATAGTTCACATAATGTGGTTTACCGAAAAATAAGTGTCAGTATGTGTCGAATGGGTAATATAAAAGAAATAACATCAGGAGGGGAGGATATGCTGGATAAATATGAACGTTCCCTATTCTATAGGGAGATTAAAAGTTTAATTGCAGACTATAATAAGTGTAGAGATTTATCCACTAAGAATGAATTATATCATCAGATAGTACTTCTAAAAAAAGCACTTAAATATAAACGGAATAAGGTCTCGAGATGATATAGGCTATCTATTTATTGAGGAAAACGATTTATCTCTCAAATCGAATTGTTTTTCTCTTTTTTTATATAAATAGACTTTTAGTCTTTCAAACGAAATAAGAAAGTAGTGAAAATGGAATAAAACACCATCACCAACATACCTATTCAAGAGGATATTTAACTTCTTTCTAGTTTACATAAAGAATATATGGGGAAATTAATAACATGTAAGTTTTTAATAGAGGGAACACCTTAATTTAGTAACTTATTTATTGAATAGTATAGTATCTCGTCGCTACGTGGAGAAATTTTCTCAAAAGTTTCCCCTAACTGAGGGAGAAATCCTTAAATAAGAAAAGGCAGACTTAGTTTATTTCCTTAGAGGGGTAAAGCCAACTAAATCATTTATTAAAGAGATGACCTTTAATGGAAATTTTGTAGATGTTAACTATCGGAAATGATGTTCCCCGAGGTGTTATTGGTAATCCTATTGCAGGCTTTATTGCCGCTTGGTTAGGTGACCTTATCTTTGGAGATGGGGGATCTGTCTTGGGTGGATTTTCCATCATTCCCGCGATTATTGGACTAATTATTTAATCAAAATAATAATCATGGTCATCATGCATGAGAAAGAGATAAAATTTAAATTGGAGTGACTAATAACACCAGTCTAATGTTATCTAATTTTATTAAAGGGAACCTATTCAAACTAAATTCTGTCCTTATTTATTTGCTTAGTACAATTGATGAATATGTTGAAAATGAGATAAGAGTTTAATGATAAAATAATTGCTTTGCAATAAAAAAACAGAGAAATACAAAAACTGAATTAGAGTATTTTATAAGCGACCTTATAATTCTAATCGCAATTAATGGGGTCGCCTATTGGTGTAAATCTTTAAAAATTATCAGTCGATATATTTTCCTCTAATCAGTTTTAATGATTAATAAATCCATGATAATGGTGTTTATATGCATTATTTATCTTGGTAAATAGTGAAAAATGATGTTCCTTTTTTTTAGTTTGTTATAATGAAAGTATATATGTTACGGGGAGGGAAGAGAATTTAAATATGATACTTATTAAAAACAGTGAAGAAGTAATAAGAGAAGCAAAATATCAACTTCACACAACCATGGATGATTATCAAACCAAAATTATCTCTATTTTTGATAAACAACGTATTCTAATGAATCAACGAATTAGATTAATGATTCTTCTGTCGGATATAAAAGAGCAGGCTGTATTAATTGGAAAACACTCTGCAGCCAAAGGCAGAGTAGAATATGAAGAACAGGATCAATTAATTACAGAAGTTATAGATGAAGTTCCTTTTCAGTATAGTAAAGAAACAGTGACCGATTTGGAAAATAACATACAAATTAGTAAAAGAGAAATCGAAGATATAGCAAAAGAGTGTGGATTAGACACTGAAAAAATAATTAATCTCAAAGCTCTTTTACTTAATTTAAAGGTATCTAGTTACATAAATGGACATTATGAAATGTATGTAAAAGATAACACTTTATCTGGCAAAAGATCTTAGAACGCCAGGGTAAAAGGAATAAAGTTTTAAGTATAAGTAAAACTAATCAAGACGTCGTAGGCATTAGTACTCAAACATAAGATATATGTGTAACAGAAAAAATACTGTACAGGAGCAGTATTTTTTCTGTATTTAAGCTTTATACTTCATACATTTTTAGTTACCATAATGTCTCTTCTCGGGAATCAAAAAAGCCCTTGGAATTTATTTAAATTCGATGGCTTTGGAATATAGCATAGTCGTTATTATATTACATTTGATTTCGATCTATCTTTCTTCTTGAAACCATTACGAATCATGGAAACTAAAAACATTAGCAAGGGTATAAGCAGATGAACACCAATGAAATAATAGTGCAAAACGTAATGACCTTCCTCCAAATGTTCTGGGAAACTGGAGGCCATCGTCATGGATAAAAAGATGACAATTCCCCCGATTGGTAAAAGAATTTGTTGACGATTGTTTAACTTGAATAAATCCACTATTCCGATGACGGCCCCATACAAAAAGATAGAGACTTTAAAAAACACCGTAAGCAACATCGTAAACACAACAACCGCATCGAGTCTTTCTATAAAATCTAAAAGGTTCACCTTTCCAATGGTTATTAATGTCGGAAAAACGGATCTCTTTGTTACATCAACACCAAGAACAGCAATATTCAGGCTTGCTGTCCAACTTAAGATCAGACCACTTGAAACGATGGCAGATAGCCATACTCTTTTCACTAATTTAGGACGGTTTAAGTAAGGGAGCAACATCGTAAAGGCAATCATTTCACCAAAAGGAAAAAAGAAAACGTCCCTAAAAGCCACCGTTAAAGGTAGTTTCCATCCATGTTCAAGAAACGGCTGTAACTGATGAAAATCAACATTCCCTGAAACAAAAATAAAGAAGTTTCCTGCTACCCCAAAGAACAGCAAAACAACAATAAATACTTCTGCTGTTCTTCCTAACACTTCAATTCCTAAATAAAGAACATAACATATCACAAGAACCAGTGAGAAATTGACAGCTAATAATGGGGTCTGTGTCAATGTTGATGAAACTAGTAAATCGCCAAAATCACGCACATTTCTAGCAGACATATACAAAAAAACTAGGACGTATAACAAACCAATGATCCATCCTAGATATTTACCAAATATTTTCCTTGCATACCCAGTAAGAGGTAGATTTGGATATTGGCGAAATAAAGAGTAGTAGATGAAAAATAAAACCATCCCCATGCACGTCCCTGAAAGAATGGCAAGCCAAGCGTCTTTTTTTGCGTTTATTCCATAAGCTACGATTAATGCGGTTCCTAGGTTGAAAATAAACATCATGGCAAATAGTTGAATGACACTAACTTTGGCTTTCTCCATTATCTAAGATATCCTCCTCTTTATCGATTACATGGATGAGTATGTATATGTTTATTAAGTAAGTGCTGCTAAAATATATTTAGTCTATTTATTCATCCTATCCTACTTTCTATTTTTAATACTTTTAAGGGTTGAGGGATGCATACTATATTCAGAGCTAGTTTACATAAACATTCTTCAAGGAACCAAACAAGCAAAAGAACCCTTGGGGCAGTATGCTTCCACCAAGAATTCTTTTTCCCGAGTATACAGCTTTTTATTTTGTTAACGATAATAATTACTTTAACATCTTGTAGTAGATTTAAATATCTCGTCCGTAAAAGTATACGTTTGTAGTTAACATAAAACATGTATCGGCAATCATTAAAATACTTGTATTAAGGTAATGGTCTACTTTGTGTTATTTTTTCAATCCATTCTTTTAGTTCTATATCTTCATGAAAATATATATCTGGTTCAATTTCTAAATCAATACATAATAAGAAAATAAGGTATTCATGTAGTTGATCTTCATCAGAAGAGAGCCTATTTCTACTCTCCAGGTTTTGAACCCATTTATAGGACCAATGATTAAATTGCTCTCTAGATATATTTCCTTTAAGAATGTTCTCTAATTTGTTTAACAAATCTTGTTTAGTTGGCTGACTTTCAAACATTGATTTCACCTTTCCTAAGTATATACTAAAGTTAACATAGTCAACGTTATAGGAAATAACAATAAAATATGACTAGCTCCCCATGGGTGTCAAAAATCAAAGCTCTTATAAACTTTATATACCATTTCATCATATTTTCATTATTAATTGTTAAATTAAATCTTGTGAAAAGCATACTGACATTTTTTCATAAGTTTAACCCCCTTTTAGACTCACTTTTAAGAAGTGAGTCTTTTATTTACAATATGGAATTGTTTAATCTTCACAACATTCAATGAAAAAAGAGTTTTAGGTATTGAACTAAAACAGTCTTATATTTTAAAATGAAAAACCATTTCTTTGTTTATCAACATTACCAGAAGCAAAAAGAGTCTGAATCATTTAGAAACAGGCTCTTTTTGCTTTGAATATATAAATTCCTTTACTTTTACGATTGAAAGACCTAGATGATATGCTTCCTTCATGAGACTTATCCATTCCTGATCAAACTTATTATCTTCTTATTTTAGCACTCATGATTCCTCCAACTGTCCTAATTGAGATTGATTAGACGCTATCATTTAACGATAAAACAATGAAAATTAAGACTATTTATTCAACAAATTTCTTCTGAATTCCTGTAATATAAGTCTTTTTATATAATTAATTAAGAGTTAATGTAGAAAAAACAAAATGAAAGAATTATTGTTGATACTTTGAGCAAACTATTCAGGAAGAAACGGGGCATCATCTCATAAAAACCAATTACTCAACAGCGAAAAAACTACTGGTTCCCTTCGTTCCAGTAGTTTTTTCTGTTTTTAGGCTGTATATGGTATATACCTCTAGTTAACATATCGCTATTCAAGGAACCAAGCAAAAAAATGAAACCATGCAGGATAAGGGTTCAGAGTAGGATGACTTTTATCAGATATGCAGCTTTTTATACATCTTTGATATATCAACGCTTTAGTAGGAGACGAACGAGAAAAAAATGTATAAAAAGCGCATGTTTTATACATATGCTCATCTCTATAAAAAAGTCTTGGGGGAAAAACGTAATACGATTAACTGACGGTTATACCTTGGTATATTCTTGCGAAATTGTACTTGTCTATGAGATTAGAGATTTCATAGGCTCTTTAACAAACTTTCATTTAATAAGAACAATAAGGATTGGCAATACAATAAAGGAGGCTAAAGTAGTCCAAAGGATAGATTTAGAAACAATCTTTGACGATGCATTAAATTTTTCAGCTAGGACAACAGCATTTACTGCAACAGGCATACAAGCTAATATAAAAAGGATTGAATATAATGTTCCTTTTATATTTAGAAGATACAAACAGAATAGCGCTACTAAGGGCGACAATAATAATCTAATAAATAAGCCAGACCAAAAAGCTACTTTAACTCTTGCTTCTAGACTTTGCTTCTTCACCCTCACCATTTGTGCTCCTAGTATAGCTAATACAACAGGAGAATAAGCTTCTGCTATCATTGTAATGCCTTTTTCAATACCTGTAGGTAAAGGGATTGAAAAACAACGAAGGACAATTGCAAATAAAGCTGCATAGATTGCTGGAAGAGAAAAGACAGATTTAATAGCATTCTTTACAGAAAACTGTGAACGGGCTGCAAAATATACACCAATGGTGTTTATAATAATCATCTGGATAACAACATAAACAGATGCTTTGTCTAATCCAAGATGTCCTAATACAAGTAAAATAAGAGGAAGTCCATAATTTACACTATTCGTAAAAGTAGAAACTAGAGTAAGGCCAGCGACTTCAGAAGAGGTTAACTTTAATATTTTTCCTATAACATTTGCAACTGCCCACAATAACAATAAATTTAAAATAGAAAAGGCAAGTGTCATATATACGTCATTGAACGAAACTCTAGCTGTATGTAATGTGTCAAAAATGATAGCTGGAGTTAGGAAGTAAAGATAAAAAGTTAATAAAGGTTTTGTTTCCAAGTTCTTAAAATGGGCAAGAAGTGCTCCTCCAATGACTGGTATAGAAAGAGGTAGCATTGCATGGAATAAGATAGAAAAAACAGATTGCATCATTGAAACAGATCCCTTTCTATAAGTTGTTATTACCTTCCATCATAACGTAAGAATAAAAGGTGAGATGCGTGAATTCCTGTGAAATAAAAGTAATAACTGAGTGAAAATTAAAATTCATATTGTATAATAATTATACATTAGCTCCTTAGTTTTAGACCGTATGGTTAAAACTTAAAGGGCCTAATGAAAAAGCAGCATTTCGTGTTTTGATATGCTCCCAATTAAGTAGACAGAGTAAATAAAAAATCTGTTTGCTTAATTGGGGGCTTTTTTATGAGAAGAAAAACTTATTCTGCACAAGAAAAATACGAGATAATCGTGGCATATGAAAAGCGAAGTGTCTCCTCACGAGAATTTTGTAGTAAATATGATTTGTATAGAGCGACAATTAATAGATGGATTTATCTCTATCGAACATATGGATTAGAAGGACTTCAGACTTCAAGTGAATGGAAAAGATACTCTATAGAGATAAAAACGGCGGCTACCCTTGATTATCTTTCAGGGAAGTATTCTCAATCAGAAATAATCCGTAAATATGAAATATCTCACCGTTCAGTATTAATGAAGTGGATCAAGAATTATAATGGCCATAGAGCATTTAAAAACGTGGGGAAAGGTATGAGAAAATCTATGGCAAAAGGACGGTCCACTACTCTAGAAGAAAGAGTGGTAATAGCGAAACATTGTTTAGAGAATGGAAAGAATTATCTACAGACTGCAGAAGATTTTAATGTTTCGTATCAACAGGTATATCAGTGGGTGAAAAAATTCGAGATAGGTGGCAAAGGTGGGCTCTTCGATAAACGTGGAAAAAAAAGAAGAGAATCGGAACTTACATCAGAAGAAAAACATCAAAAAGAAATAAAACAATTGGAAATGGAAAACGAGCGCTTACGCGCTGAAAATGCCTTTTTAAAAAAGTTAGAAGAAATCGAAAGGAGGAGATTTTAAGAAAAGTCCATTCAATAGACGTCTATATGTCCATCCAAGAACTTCACCAGAACGAAAAATATCCTATTTTACTATTATGCCAAATAGCGAAAGTGTCACGTTCCGCCTATTACAAGTGGCTGAAACGCACTCCATCTACCAACGAGAAGTTGAATGAAGAAATAGTGGAAGAAGTGAAACAGCTACATGAGGAACTAGGAGGAATTTATGGATATCGGCGGATGACATTGAAAATAAATCGAAGATTTAAGCAACCAATTAATCACAAACGTGTTTACCGATTAATGAAATTATTTGGTATTCAGTCTGTCATTCGACGTAAACGAACAAGATATAAACCAAGTTCACCTAAGCATATTACAGAGAATGTACTGAATCGGGAATTCCATGCCAAGAAACCAAACGAAAAGTGGTTAACAGATGTAACAGAACTTAGCTATGGAAGATCTGAGAAGGCTTATTTAAGTGCGATATTAGACTTATATGATGGCTCTATTGTGAGCTACGTCTTAGGTACTTCCAACAATAACCCTTTAGTTTTTAAAACGTTTGAACAAGCGTTGAAGAGAGAGCCAGGAGCTACTCCCCTATTGCATAGTGATAGAGGATATCAATATACTTCTCCTTACTTTAAAAAGAAGTTAGAAGAAGCAAAAGTAGTACAGAGTATGTCTAGAGTGGGCAGGTGTATTGATAACGGGCCAATGGAATCTTTTTGGGGGACATTGAAGTGTGAAAAATACTATTTAAAGAAGTATAAAACCTATGAAGAACTTGAGAAAGAAATTAAGGAATACATATATTTTTATAACAATGAGCGATTACAAAAACGATTAAACGGCCTTAGCCCCTTAGAATACAGAGCTGAAGCCGTTTAGAAATTTTTATTTATTTCCACTGTCTATTTGACAGGGGGCAGTTCATTTTACTACGGGATGCTGCTTTTTATTAGTATTTATATCTGCTAGTTTAATATTTCGAAGTTATTTTGGAAATTATTTAATTAGTTAGCTGCCTTTGCCGCCTCAATTGCAGCTTCATAGTTTGGATGTTCTGTTACCTCATCTACATACTCTGCATATGTCACAAGATCATTAGAATCTACTACAAATACTGAGCGAGCTAGTAATCTTAATTCTTTAATTGCTACACCAAATGCTTCACCAAATGATAAGTCGCGATGATCTGAAAGAGTTTGAACATTCTCGATTCCATTTGATCCACACCAACGTTTTTGGGCAAACGGTAAATCTACGCTAACTGTTAAAACCTTTACGTTGCCAAGCTTTGCCGCCTCTTCATTAAAACGACGTGTTTGTGCATCACATACACCAGTATCGATTGAAGGAACAACACTGATTAAGCGCACATATCCTTTTGAATCGTTTAAGGTTACTTCAGATAAATCGTTAGTTAGTACTGTAAAGTTTGGAGCCTTTTCTCCTACCTTTAGTTGACTACCAAGCAATGTTACTGGATTTCCTGCAAATGTTACTCCCATAAAAAATTCCTCCTCTTTTGATATGTATACGTGCTCATATTAACCTCGATATTTGAATAATGCAACAATTATTATTTTTAAAAATTATAAAATCAGGTGGTAAAAGAGGTTGCTCACAAAGAATTTTTGGCACCTATTTTAACCTGTTATTTTTCACTCAATGAGACTTAGCAGTTTATGTTTAGAAATAAATGTTGCCCCCATTAAGGCATAAAGTTATTAGTATTTCTAAGCTTTAATCAAGACACTTTGCTTAAAGGTTTTAAAGCAAAATATAGATATAATTCAGAGATTTTTTTATCTTTAACTCCAGAAAAATAAATTTATTTTAAATAAAAAATTCTAATAATTCAATCTCGTTATTGACGAATCAATATTCTAGATGTACACTTAAGTCACAAAGATACTTAGTATACAAGTTACCTAAGTGTACTAATTTATATCATAACCAATATATCCTTTAGCAAAACAGCAAGTCATAATTTAATGAGGTGACTAAAAATGAAAGACATTAGTATTCAAGAATTAAAAGAAAAAGCTATTGAATTAAGAAAAACAGCCCTTACGATGATTTATGGAGCACAATCTGGCCATCCAGGAGGCTCACTTTCTGCAGCTGATATTATGGCAGCGCTTTATTTTAAGGAAATGAATGTTGACCCAAACAATCCTAATTGGGAGGATCGCGATAGATTCGTACTTTCCAAAGGCCATGTTTGTCCTATTCAATACTCAGCTTTAGCTTTACGTGGTTTTGTTCCTTACGAAACGATATACACATTAAGGGAATACGGTTCTCCATTTCAAGGACATCCAGATATGAAAAAGTGTAAAGGCATTGATATCTCTACAGGTTCTTTAGGCCAAGGCCTTTCTTGCGGAGTTGGAATGGCAATAGCAGGAAAACGTGATTTTAAAGACTATAGAGTTTTTGCATTAGTAGGAGATGGAGAGTGTCAAGAAGGGCAAATTTGGGAAGCTGCTCAAACCGCAGTTAAATATCAATTAGATAATTTAGTGGTATTCGTGGATAATAATAGACTTCAAATTGATGGATTTTGTGATGAAATTATGCCTTTACAAGATTTAGAGAAAAAATTTGATGCATTTGGATTTGAAACAAAACGAATCAATGGACATTCTATGGAAGAGATTGTTGAAACGTTAGATGAAGTAAGAACCGCGAAGAATGGAAAACCAAAATGTATCATTTGTGACACGGTAAAAGGTAAGGGAGTTTCTTTTATGGAGGATGTGGCTGATTGGCATGGAGTTGCTCCTAATGAAGAACAATATCATCAAGCAATGGAAGAAGTGGCAGGAGGTTTAAAATAATGAGCATACTGGAAAAAGATCTTACAGTAAAAAAAGCTACGAGAGAAGCTTTTGGGGATGAAATCGTAAAGTTAGGTAAAGAAAACAAAAATATTTATGTCATTGATGTGGATATTGCTAAGTCGTGTAAAACGGTAAACTTTATCAAACAATTACCCGATCAGCATATTAATGTCGGCATTGCAGAACAGAATGCAGCTGGGTTAGCAGCTGGTCTTGCGACAACTGGTAAAATCCCTTTTGTAAGCACTTACGCAGTTTTTGGTTCCTTAAGAATGCTTGAACAAATTAGACAAGAAGTCTGCTACCCTAATTTAAATGTAAAGATTGCTTGCTCGCATGGCGGTCTTACTCCAGCTAATGATGGAGGAAGTCATCAAGCTATAGAAGATATGGGTGTATTGAGATCGGTTCCAAATATGACAGTAATTATGGGAGCTGACTATTATTCTACTAGAAAGTTAGTCGAACAAGCTGCTAAGGTATATGGACCTGTCTATCTTCGTTTTACTCGCGATACTGTCCCAATTATTTATGATGAAAATGAAGAGTTTACAATTGGGAAGGCCAAGCAAATCAAGGATGGAAGCGATATAGCTATTATTGCCAACGGTGATACAGTACGACTCGCGTTAGAAGCAACTAAAGAATTAGAAAAACAAGGAATATCCGTGAAACTACTAGATATGCATACCATTAAACCATTAGATCGAGAAGCAGTGGTCGATTGTTTAAATATCGGCAAAATTATTACAGTTGAAGATCATAATATTCTAAATGGTCTTGGTAGTGCCGTATGCGAAGTAGTTGCTGAAGAAGGAAAAGGTACAGTTCGAAGAATTGGTGTACAGGATCAATTTGGACAATCGGCACCTTATGAAAAACTATTAGAGTTAAATGGAATTACTGTAGAAAATATTATCAAAACGGCTAAAGAGCTGATTTAAGATTAATTAAACGAAATAGATAAAGTTGATAAGATGGGGGAAGTATAATATGTTCGATTTAAAAGAGAAAGTAGCGATTATTACCGGTAGTGGTTCTAAAAAAGGGATTGGACGTACAATTGCCCTAACGCTTGCGGAACAAGGAGCCGCAGTTGTTATAGCTGATATTAATTTTGATGGTGTACAAGATACAGTAAATGAAATAAGAGAAGCTGGCGGGAAAGCTTTAGGGGTAGAGTTAAATGTAACAAGTAAAAATTCTTGTGATGCAATGGTGAAGAGAACGCTTGAAGTATTCGGCAGAATTGATATTTTAGTTAATAATGCAGGGATTTCGCAAAAAGTTACAGTTCAAGATATGACGCTTGAAGACATCACAAAAGTGTTTAACGTCAATATGTTTGGTTTGTTCCTATGTACGCAAGCAGTATTAGAAACGATGAAAAACCAAAAGTATGGTCGAATTATCAGCCTTTCTTCTGTTTCAGCTAAAAGAGGTGGAGGAGTATTTGGTGGACCGCACTATTCTGCATCCAAGGCAGCAGTACTAGGCTTTTCAAAGAACTTAGCACGTGAAGTAGCTCTAGATGGTATTACAGTTAACTGTGTGGCTCCTGGACTAGTTAATACAGAAATTTGGAAATCACTTCCCGAGGAAGATGCAAAATCTGTGATCGATAGTATCCCTATGGGTAGACCAGGTGAAGTGAAAGAAATTGCAGCAACAATTGCATTCTTAGCTTCCAAAGAAGCCTCTTATATTACAGGAGAAGAAATTGATATAAACGGTGGCTCACATATGGACTGATATCTATATTATTCTTATACAGGCATGCCATTATGGTATGTCTGTATAACTGTTTCTATATTGACAACTCCTATAGTATAACAAGGAAGTTCTAATTGCATCGATAAAGATCTTTTGAAGAGAAGAAGATAGGCTTGTTGCCCCTAAAAATAGAACAGTATATAATGAATTACGTCCAATTAATTATGCCTAAAATGAGTTAATAAGCATAGAAAGGAGTGATTTCCATTAGTTTTAATCCAGTTTCCAATAATAAATTATATATTCAAATATATAACCAAATTCTTTCTGAAATTCAATCCGGGGCGTTTCAAGTAGGAGATAAACTCCCTGCTGAAAGAGAACTATGTGAGCAATTTGGTGTAAGTCGTGTACCTATCAGACAGGCCCTTAGTGCATTGGATTTAAATGGTTTTATTTATTCTCGCCAAGGCGAAGGCGTATATGTAAAGCAAGTTCAAGCTGAAAACCCCCGATCAACATTTTTAACCGAATCAGCATCCCCTGAAGATATTGTTGAGGCCAGAATGAATATAGAACCCCTTATTATACGGTTTGCAGCTTTGAGAGCTACAGAAGAAGACATTAAAGATCTACGTGCAACAATTGATAAGATGGAGGAAGAAACGAACGCAGGCATTTATGTGCCAGAAACAGATGAAGCGCTACATAACGGCATAGCAAAGGCTTCTCACAATGACTTATTTATTAGTATTATGGCGGCTATTAGTAATGCAATGAAACAGCAGGAAATGTGGAAATTTATAAGAGATAGAACTGTAACAAGACCTGATTACAGAGAAGTCAATTTTGATGAACATAAATTACTTATTAATGCCATTGAAAAACACGATGCAGAAGAAGCAGAGAGAATTATGAATTTTCATATGGAAAATTTATATGATCGCTATTGGAAAGGTTAATTCCAACTAATTTTTTTATTGTATTTATATCAAGTATAAAGATAAAAGACAGCTAAAATTAGCTGTCTTTTTTATGCTGAACAGAAAGGAGGAAGGTGGTTAACTCCAGCATCCCCATAATAAAAAATAAAAAGAAAAGCTTTAAGCATTGTTCATGTACGGAATTTAATAATATTCAGAATCTAGTTAATTAAATAATTATATTGACAATTTATAGATACATAAGTACACTGTTTATATAAGGTAACTTAGTATACAAGTATCTAAGTCTATAAGATGGAGGTAATGTAAACTATTTAAATTATTTTTCCTAATTCAATGTTATTTTAATAAGAACAGGAAAAGAAATCGCAAAATGTAAGCGTTTTTCAGTGGATGTTTAGCACAAGGATTTGGATTATTAGGTAGATGATTGGATTAGTAAATTACGTAAGTTGATAGTATTGCTATAGTGCTATTAAGGTTTTGGTATATGATGTTATCTAGTAGATTTTATAAGGTCATACATACATCTAGATTTTTCATTTCATCGTAAGTTTAAAGAACGAATCAATACTATAAGAAAACATTTAATTTATTCATTTTTATAAGATGAATTGAAAAGGGTTACAAAATTGTTAACTAGATGTTTTTAAGAGTTAAAAATAGATCAACCATTTTCTATATCAACATTATTTCCTTTATTATGACATTTGAATAGATGTTCAGGTTAAAAGCCTAAGGAAATCAAAGTTAGAGAAGAGAAAGATGGTAACCTAGGAGGAATTATTTTGGATCCACTTAACTTAGAGCGTTCAACTACCAAAAAAGTAACGTTAAGGCTCATTCCATTTCTATTTTTATGTTTTACTATATCTATACTTGATCGAGTAAATATTGGATTTGCCGCACTACAAATGAATGAAGACCTAGGTTTTTCCAATGCTGTTTTTGGATTAGGGGCAGGGATCTTTTTCCTTGGCTATTTCCTTTTAGAGGTACCTGGCAGTGCCATGATGACGAAAGTCGGGGCTAGAAAATGGATTAGTAGAATAATGGTTACATGGGCTGTGATTGCTATTTTAATGGCGTTCGTACAAACACCATGGCAGTTTTATACAGCACGATTTCTTTTAGGAGTTGCTGAAGCTAGCTTTTATCCTTGTATGGTCTTTTATCTAAGTGGTTTTTATCAAACGAAACATCATGCAAAAGCGATTGCAGGATTTATGATTGCTATCCCAGGTGCTAATGCAATAGGATCGCCACTTTCTACTTATTTATTAGGTATTGACTGGTTAAACATGGCTGGATGGCAATGGCTCTTCATTTTGGAAGCGATTCCAGCTCTGATCTTAGGTATTGTATGTTTCTTCTATCTTGACGATAAGCTCGAGGATGTAAAATGGTTGACTAAAGAGGAAAAGAAATGGTTAATCGATGTTACAACAAAAGAGAAGTTAGAAAAACAGGAAGCTAAACACTATACATTTGGTCAAGCTTTAAAAGACCGCGACGTATTAACCTTGTCCTTAGGCTATTTCTTCTGGATGGTTGGCTATTATGGAATTGTTATGTTTTTACCGACAATCTCAGAAGGTTTGTCTGAAACGACGTCTCTTAGCACGCATGCGATGGGCTGGATTTTAGGATTAATGTATGTGTGTGCAATGGTCACCATGATTTTGGTTAGTAACCACTCTGATAAGAAAAATGAGAGACGTTTTCACGTAGTTGCTTGTTTAGTAACAAGTGGAGTTGCACTGATTATTAGTAGCTATGTTGCAAATACGAACATTGTTTTATCATTTGTATTCTTAACAATTAGTCTTTGTGGGGCATTTGGTGCGTATTCTCCATTTTGGGCGATTCCACCATCTTTCTTAACTGAAGCTGCTGCTGCAGGTGCGATTGCTCTTATTAACAGTATTGGTAATCTAGGTGGGTTCTTCGGACCTTACATCGTGGGATACATTAAAGATATGACAGGATCTTTTAATGCTAGTATGACCTTTTTAGGTATTAGCATGTTTTTAGGTTCATTCATAGTAGCCTTCTTACTAAAACAGTCAGGGAAAGCTATTAAAAAAGGGACAGTAGATAAACTAGAAAAAACTAGTTAATCCCTATTTGGAAGAAAGTTTGTGTTAACGGAAGGGACTGACAGTTAGATTTTAATATCTGTTAGTCACCTTTCTTAAATGGATCAAAATAGCAGAGGTGTTTAGTAATGAGGAAGCTCGGAGTCTTAACAAGTGGCGGAGATGCCCCAGGAATGAATGCTGCTATTCGAGCAGTGGTGAAAACAGTTAATTATTATAACGTAGAAGTAATAGGAATTGAGGGTGGTTACCAGGGTTTAATAGAAGGTAAACTTCATGAATTAACCTCTACGGATATAGATTATATTGCGGATAAAGGAGGAACATTTTTAAAAACCTCCCGATGTCCAGAATTTATGAAGGAATCAGGCAGGCTCAAGGCATTAAATGTATTAAAGGGTCATGGAATGAATGATTTAGTAGTAATTGGCGGTGAAGGCTCT
>NZ_JBKIKC010000013.1:0-126392 GCF_046599315.1 Priestia megaterium
ATCCCAAATTTACTCATATGTAGAAGATAGGCCATATAAAAAACATCTGTAAAAAGTCGGGGCGCATTCAATTTAACATGTTTTTCTACTGGAAACCCAACGGGTTTAGGAATTCCCTCTTGTTGAAAGATCGTTTCTATTTCTACTAGATGCCCTTGAGCTACGTTAATAGTTTCCTCTAAAAGAGGTTTGACATCTGAATCCTCTACTGTTTGTAAAAAATGAGTTACCATACAGATATTTAAACTATCATTCATATAAGTATTCCAAAGGTTTGAGATTTCAGCGCTTGTAAGACGCGATGCTTTATTCATTTCTACCATACATTATCCTCCATTCACGTTTATCTTTTACATAATCTGGTAACAATAAACATGAGTTTGAGGATTTTAACTTGGACTTTCCATTCAGAACCACCCTATCTACCAGGGGTGGTTTTTTCTTATTTTTAATAAGTCCCTTTTTATTCTTGTTCCCTACCAATCGCACAATACGTACTCTTCTTCCGTACAAGTGTAAGCAATAACGCTTCATACATCCGTTTTTTAGGATTTGTGCTTGGTCTAACAATCATTAACACTCCAAGTATACCCATAAATATGTAAAAAGGAATTTGAAGTGTAGGATGAATAAAAAAGCGAGAATGAAACCAATTATAAGAGAAAATATAATAAATTTAGTTATATTATTTTTCAATACTTTCATATAGTTCCCCCCTCTAACCTATCTATAATTGTACTTATTTATAAAAATTAGTAAATTTATTCTAACCTTAACTTAAAGCATCTAATTTCCCAACGGTACACTTCGCCTTTGTAAATTAACTAACCTGTGTTTAATCTAAATTTTTCATTTAAGACTGTGTCAATTTCACATTTTATAAAGGTAAATGCCACTATAGAATACAAAGCACGCTTTGTATTCTCAAATAAGTTAAACTTAGAGTGAACTTAAGTTCCCGACATGCGCACTACACTCCGGACAAGTTAAACCAACTCTCGAACAAGTTCAACTAAAACCGTCATTTGTCCGAAGGTTCGCCGGAAGATGTCCAAGATGTTGTTTTGTACGACTCCACTCGTTTTCTTGATGTCTTTATTTGTTCAAAATGTTGTTTTGTACGGTATAAAACGTTTCTGTTATGTTATCATTATGTCATGATGTATTTTTTCAAAGGAGGGGTCTTGTAATGGATTACGAAAAAGTGTATTCCTTAACAGCAATAGCAGACAAACTAGGACGTTCAAGGTCTAGCGTTTATGATTGGCTCCATACATATAAGGAATTTGTAGAACCGCACACCGTCGGAAAAGGTCGGACAAAGAAATACAAAGAATCTATTTTTCCTGTGTTGTCACTTATAGAAGACTTGAAAGCTGAAGGGCATCCTAATGACTATATTCGCGCTTTGCTTGCTTCGGAAGGTCATGATATTGTTGTTGAAGGGGAAACAAATGAGAATGCTCCAGTCTTGACGCAATTAACTGAAGCATACAAAACTATCTTAACAAAAGTTGAAACACTAGAATCACAAAATGAAGATTTAGCACGTCAAAATGAAAAAATGGCAAATGCTATGCAAGCAATGGCCGAAGTAATACGACAAACGGCGGCAACTAATGAAGAAAAAGAAGCAGAGCGTGAAAAACGACAACTTGAACGTGATCAAATGTTAATAGATACTATGCGGCAACTTCATGCTGACAAACAACAGGAACCGAAAGGCTTCTTCTCAAAACTATTTGGTAAATAAAAGAACCCCAACGAACTAATCGTTAGGGTTCTTTTATTTAAATGGTAGGTCTCCACTTATTAAAAAGGTTATTCTCATTTCAAGATATACATAATTTAAACGTTTTTGATATAAAAAAACAATAATTTCAACATATTCTAAGCTAATTGAAGAGGGCAATTTTTTCCCTCCCCAAAACTAAAAATCTCATATATGATGGACTCAATCTCTACATTAATGTGGTATCTACGTAGCTAAATATACTTGTTTTGATATATTTTACTATTTTTTTATTGAATTATGAGACTACTTAACGCTATAATGAAACTAACAAAAATGACCGGAATAGAAAAAAGACTTCAACTGTTTAAGTAGTGCAGCAACACTCTTAAACCGTTCACCCTAAACACAGTAGGGAAAACACTTGTCGAAGTCTCTTGTTAATAGAGTTAGTTTTTCTATAAAATAAAACTTATGTTTTTATTTTATATGAAATTGACATCTATTTCAAGGGCTTAGTTCATCAAAATCAAGGCATTGTTTTCCTTTTTCGAGGGAAACAGTGTCTTTTTTGTTCCTAAAAGGAGACGATGAACAAATGACAAAGATATTAACCTGCTATTTAAAAGATGTAGATACCTTCAATGGACGGTTCAAATGGTTATGGACCAACAAGTCCATACTTCGGAAAAAGAAAGAAGAGTTTTTAGACATTCTTCGTACCCACTTTAAACAACAACAATCTGCTATACATAAAGAATTTCCTAAAAAGAGAATGGAAATGCTGGATCATGTCATCTATAACCTAATGGCTACGGGCATTCAAGCGATCCGTTCTGAAACGCTCATGAAGAAATTTAATGTGTCCAAAAGTACGGTTTCTCGCTTTGTACGCTCGTTAAAAGCGACACCATTTATACTTGTAGCACGATACATTAAAGAGGATGCAACAGGTACTCATCCTGACAGTTATGTATTTATCCTTAAAAGCCATAAAAACTTTCATAACATTTGCGACGAAATCTTTTTTGCCCATGATACAACAGGTATCCAAACGCTTCAGCAAGAAGAAATGACCACTCCTGTGACACGTCCTGTGACGCATCCAGAAAGCACTGAAAACGTTGATACACCAAGCTTAGAGGCCGATAAATCACCTGATGCCTTTATTAACCTTGATTTACCTGTAAATCATATAACTAATCATTTAATGTCTGTTTCACAGGCCTTCACCTATATCAAAGGTGTGCCTAAGAAAGTCAATCAAGTCTATGCAGGTAAGTATGGACATCAACTACAAGACTTCTATACTCGTATTCAAAATGCTGCAAAAGCTGTAAAACGAGATACAGAGACTGAGATTAAAAAAGAGCAAATACATGAAATTGCGTATTCAACCATTGTTGGATTAGATAAATATGTACATGAAGCCAATCAACAAGGCACTCCTTTATCCCTACGGGATATGTGTCGATTAATCTATCAAATTGCGAAAAATCAATTCTATGAGTTGGTAAACCCTAAAGGACAGGATTATTCATCAGTATACGCACATCAACAAGAAGTTATACATAACGAAAGCAAAGAAACAACATCGGCTAAACCAAAACGGATTATCCGTAAGGAACTCGTTCCAAATTGGTTGAAAGCTGAACAGCAGCGAGAAGAAGCTACAAAAGAAACAGAGATTTCTTTGGATCAACAGCTTGAAATGATTCAGTTAAAGCAAGATTTAGGACAAGAGCTAACACGAGAAGAAGAGAACTTGTTGGAGGAGCACAGCTCCACGTATAGTTTGTTGGAGATAGCTCAGGTAAAACAAGACTTAGGACAAGCTTTAACGCCTGAGGAACAAGACTGTTTGCGCCATCATAATCAGTTAAAAGACACAGCTTCCTAATCAAAAAAAGTAGAAATTCCTTAGAAGCTGATGTTTTAATAGAATATATTTATTTAGATCTGTGTTCTAAATAAACAATAACTAAAAATCTACGCAGGAGGAGACTATTATGCCACATAAAATTACGTTAACCGGATCAGCCACAGGACCTTTACGAGAATATGATCGCTACGTTGCCTTTGATATGCGTGAAAAAGGGTCACCATCTGCGCCTAAAGGGTTGAAGAAGAGTACGTTTATTTCGTATACCGTGTTTGTTGCAAAGAAAGCCTTTAATAAAACAGGGCTCACGAAGAAAAGCATCATGCATGAAAAGATTTTAATTCAAGGGGAACCAACGCTGGATATTCCGATTGATGAATGCCCTGGTGAAGTAGGGGTGATTTGTTTTCAAATTACCGTTCTCCCGAACAAAAATGATAAAGAAAAGAATCAGTCAGATGCGAAAAAGGAACCTAAACAAGAGGCTTCTGCGTCTTCTGAGGCACCACAGAAGACGGAATCCAAGAAACAGGAAGAAGAGCAAGCATCTGTTTCTCAATCTGTAGCAAAAGAAGACAAAAAAGCTGAAGCAGTACAGTCAGAAGTGAAGGAGACGCCTGTTCAAGAGAAAAAGGCGGAGCCACAAAAGAAACAGATGCCAAATCAGCCAAAAGGGACACAGGATGTTTTAAGCTTTGATGAAATTATCGTACCTGAAGAGTTCTTAAGGACACGCCCAAACCCTGAAAAAACACAAAAGGTCATTGATTTTGTGAAGCGTACGGGTCGCTTAGATGAACCATTAACGATTGAAAAAGACTCAAAAGTCTTAAAGGATGGCTATCGTCGTTATGTGGTAGCTAAGACAATCAAAATGGACAAAGTTCCGGTTGTCTATGAATATCAAAAATAAGAGTGTAGGAGTCTACTAGATGAATAATAAACAAAAAGCGATTGAATACATTCAAAAGGCATCTGATGAATTGGAAAAGCACCGGGAGTTTCTTGCAAATTTAGGCCTGAATGTATCCTTCTTGAATACGGCTGATAGAAAGTTAGATCAAGCCATCCATTGTCTTGTTCATTCAATCGAAGAGCCCGAAGATGACAATGAAAAAGAAATTAAAGAAGTGTCCTTTCATGAAGATGAAAAGGTTATTGTATTCAAAAACGGGGATATCAAAACGATTAAATATTTTAATCAAGCAGAGAATGTAGATAACAATTAGATTATTTTAAGTAGGATTTAGATGGGAAGAGTAATTGGTGTAGCTACGCCCAAAGGTTGCGTTACAAAGACATGACCAAGCCATGAGGAACCTTAAAAGGTCATTAATTTCGTGAGACGTACGGGACACTTAATGGAGGAGACGTTTGTTAAACATTACAAAATAGCAAGTAGCACCCAATAAAAAAAGAGTTTCCGCAAAAACTTTCTCCAAATAATAAAATTGTTACACTGAAAGTGTATAATCTTTTGTTCTAAAAAAACTCGGTTTCTATAAGAATAGGCTTATTGGTTATAAACACATTCATTTTAAAATCCTAGTTTACTATTCAACAAATAATATTAATTGTAACTAATTTCCTTAATGTGTACCATTTACATCCAATAAATTGATGTTATTTCCATATTCAATGACAAGTATTCCTTTGGTAGAATAAAGGTGCAATCCTTTTTCATAGGTAATATCCCTATTATCTAATATTCAAGATTCTTTGTTAGTGTGCACGCATTTTATAATGCGTGCCTTTTTTATGGTAATTGTATATATCTATGAATATTTATAACAAAGACCGCCCAATATGTATCAGTGTATAAGGCGGTCTTAACTGTATTCATGCTATATGTTTATGACAAAAATATCGACAGTATTCTATAGAGATATTAGAAAAATAGTTTGTTACCCATACATATGCTAAATATCTTAATTTTATTTCTTAATTTTGGTTTTTATCCTACAAAAATAGGATTTTTTGAATAGACTTATATATTTTTGTCAATCCTTTTGTATAAAGGAGTGATTTATATGCCAAGACCATCTATAAAACGAAGTAAGGTAGGAAGATTCCTTGAAAAACATGGATATACGCATGCTCATTTGACTAAAATGACTGGATTAAATAAGAATACGGTTACTAAAGTTTATACTGATTCTAACTATATACCAAATGGACAAACTATGAAAAAAGTAATGAAGGCACTTAAGCGATTAGATCCCAGTTTAAAAGCTGAAGACTTTTATGATGTATGAAAAGGCACCAATAATGTGCCTTTATTTATTTGCTTGGAAATTACAAATAGAAGGTCAATTACCTGTGCCCTCCTACCACAAATCAACCCTCTGAAGTTGATATCCCTATTCATATCCAACATAACTGTACTCTAATCAAATAAAGGTAGGGTTATCATAATTACCATTAGCAATATTGAAGCATCCTCAAATGAGCCATTTAACTTCAAACCCACATAAAGATGTACTGCGCCAGTATATTTTTCACCTAATTCCTATTACAACCCTTCTTTACTTAGGTAAAACAACAAGATGTTTTACCTAAGAATCTAATTTTCCAAGGTTATTTAACGCAAAATAAAAGGATAAAGATTTGCAAAGAAAAACTTTAAATAACAATCTCACAAAAGTAAACGTTTACTATATATTTTTAGTTGTTTATCTAATTTAAATTATTGAAAGTGACATAAAACCAACGTTTTTTAATTTATTTTATCAGAAAATAAAAAATATATTGACACTTAAGCGTTTTCTTTTTATGATTATTTACGTAAACGATTACTATAAATTAAAAATTAACAAAGGGGATGTTTTTTATGAAAAACAAAGTAAAATGGAGTGGCGTATTTCCAGCAGTTCTTATCCCATTTAAGGACGATTATTCAATCGATGAAGAAGGTTTTCGCTCTTTAGTTCGCTGGGTCGCAAGTCATGAAGGGGTAAATGGAATCGTAGTAAATGGACATACGGGAGAAATTATGACTTTACTACCCGAAGAACGTGCAGAAGCTGTACGAATTGCAGCAGACGAGTTAAAAGGTCGTATTCCTGTTATCTCTGGCGTTTCGGCAGAAGGAACAATTGAGGCCATCCAACATGCTCAAGCTGTTGAAAAAGCTGGAGGAAGTGGGATCCTTCTTATGCCTCCACATTCTTGGTTACGATTTGGGATGCAAGAAGAATCACCTGTTCAGTTTTTTAAAGACGTAGCAGAAGCTATTAACATCTCAATTGTTGTTCACCAGTATCCAACTTGGACGAAAACGTCGTATACAACTAGTCAACTATTAGAAATGGCTGCTATTCCAAACGTTGTGTCTATCAAAGTCGGCCAACGAGATATTGCACAATATGAAGTAGATATTCGAGCACTAAAAAAGAATGCGCCTGATGTTTCACTGTTAACGTGTCATGACGAATACTTGTTACCTACTTTAGTTCAAGGAATTGACGGTGCACTAGTTGGATTTGGTTGTTTTGTGCCGGATTTAATCGCAGAACTAGTGAAATGTGTGAAAGATCAAGATTTAACGGCTGCTAATGCTGTGTATGATCGTATCTTTGAATTAAAGCAAGCTGTATATAAAATGGATGAGCCTTCTTCTACCTCTCATTTACGTATGAAGGAAGCAATGTATCAACGTGGATTAATTAGTAGTTCATTAGCAAGACGTCCAGTATTACCTTTAAAAGAAGAAGAAGTAGAGGAAATTCGTCAAGGATTACTAAAAGTCGGATTACTAAAAGATGAAGTGAAAGCGTAGTAAATATTGTAAGTAGTGGTTGCAAGATTGCAACCACTACTCTTTAGTATTTAGGTGGGACTCGTTTATAATAGATAGATATACTTGACCCACGGAGGTATGTATTATGAGTGTAAGTATTAAGGACGTGGCACTTAAGGCTGGTGTTTCAACAGCTTCTGTCTCACGGGTATTGACGAATAAACCGGGTGTTGGTGCGAAAACCGCAGAACGAATCCGTAAAGTAATGGAAGAATTAGATTATCGTCCTAATTTAGGAGCGAGAGGACTTGTTAAACAAAACACAGGGAATATTGCGGTGGTGGTTCCAAGGGGATCATTTATTCTGAACAATCCATTCTTTTCAACAGTATTGGAAGGAATAGCGAAAGGAATTGACCAGACAGACTATAATATGATGATGTCTTTTACCTCTTCTCAACAGAAACGGTTGCTTGAAACTCAAGCCGTAGATGGTGTTATCCTTTTTGCACCTAGAAATGAGGAACTAAGTTTAGAATGGTTAGAAAGTATTCGATTGCCGATTGTCGTAGTAGGGAGCTATTTAGAAGGATCACCTTTTCCTTGTGTACGACCGGATGATGAAGATGGTATCAAACAAGCAGTAAATGCTCTCTATGAGCTAGGACACCGAAATATTGGCATTGTAAATGGACCGATGAGTTCTATGCATAGTGTTAGGTGTTTAAATGGATACAAAGAGAAAATGGATGAATTAGGTTTAAGCTTTTCCCCTGAAAACGTTTTTGAAATCGCTGAATTTGACGCTCTAAAAGCAACAACAGAAGTAGCCACATTTTTAAAACAACATAGCAACATTACAGGTGTCGTTTGCTCATCTGATTATTTAGCCATCGGTGTTATTAAGGCAGCCAATATGCTGGGACTCTCTATACCCAAAGATCTATCTGTGGTTGGAGCAGATGATGTTCCAATTTCAGATTTTGTCACACCTGCTTTATCTACAGTTCATGTCGATTTATTAGGTATTGGTCAAAGGGCTACCTCGATACTTATGAGTATGCTCAAAGGAAAGCAGATCCGAAAAAAAGATGTCGTATTTAAGATGGAATATATCAACAGATCCACAACTGATAGTCCAAAACATAACTAAGCTTCATACTCAGGCTCTAAAAGGTTTTTAGAGTCTACTATTTGTTGCCTTTTTACTGTAAACCCTTTCATTAGAGAGGGATTTTATATTTCTAATTTAAAAAGTTTTATTTTACGTATCTTAGTGTCATTGTCATTCCGATTAGGGGAATCCCAGCCAAGGAGGATTTAGGTATGAATACACAATTAAACAAGAATTCTTCAGAACACACTAAGACTATCAAATATGATCATGAAGAAATTGGTTTATCAAATCGTGCGGCCCAATTGCTTACGCGTATAGAAAGCGTCCCCTTTTCACGTTGGCATATTAAACCACGTGTTATTATGGGGTCCGCAACGTTTTTTGATGCGTTTGACGCCTTATCTCTTGCATTCGTTTTGCCCGTATTAATTGGACTATGGAATTTAACACCCGGTCAAATTGGGATTCTGATTGGTTCAGGGTATCTCGGACAAGCAATCGGAGCGATCTTCTTTGGGTGGTTGGCAGAACGATTTGGACGTGTCTATAGTGCAAAATGGACCATTTTTTTAATGTCGGGGATGAGTATCGCTTGTGCATTTGCGGGTAATTTTCACGCACTACTATGGTTGCGATTCCTACAAGGCATCGGAGTGGGTGGTGAGGTTCCTGTAGCCGCAGCTTATATAAATGAGCTTTCAGTCGCACAAGGAAGAGGACGTTTTTTTATGCTATACGAGATGATTTTTCCTCTAGGATTAATGATATCTGCGCAGATCGGCGCTTTAGTTGTGCCTAGCTTTGGATGGAAGTGGATGTTCTTAATCGGAGGTATAGGTGGGTTAATCGTCTTTTTATTTTTCTTCAAGTTGCGTGAATCGCCTCGTTGGTTAATTTCAAAAGGTAGATTTGATGAAGCAGAACGAGTCATTGAAGAAATTGAGGCGAGTACAGATAAACGTATAGAAGCAAAAATTAGTGCACCTCAAACTGTAGTGAAAGGTGACTGGAAAGAATTATTCTCCCCCTTTTACCGTAGTAGAACGTTAATTGTCTGGGTTCTCTGGTTTTCTTCGTACTTTGTCGCGAATGGACTTAATAATTGGCTGCCAAGTTTATATAAAACCGTTTATAACCTGCCATTAGAGGACTCTTTACATGCCGCGTCGCTGACAAATGTGATTCAAACACTGGCTGTATTTGCTTGCGCCTTGCTTATTGATAGAGTTGGACGTAAAAGGTGGGCAACCATTGCTTTTCTTATTGTAGGTTTGCTTTTAACCACACTTTGGTTTAATGGTGCCAAATCCGCCGAAAGTGTTATGTATCTAGGCTCAGCAGCTTACGGCGTTATGGGAACAATTACGGTTCTTCTTTACCTCTACACACCAGAAATTTATCCAACGCGTATGCGAGTAATTGGAATCGCCTTTGCGACAGCCTGGTTACGCCTAGCTTCAGCTATTGCTCCTACCATACTTGGCTTTGTGTTAGGTGCTAAAGGGATTACTTCTGTTTTTGTTCTGTTTGCTTGTGTAGCTACGGTCGGTGCATTTATGGCATTTAAGATGATTGAAACACGTGAGAAGGTGTTAGAAGATATTGCACCATAAGCGAGCAAGTTCCAAGAGATAAGGTTAAGATAATCTTACCTCTTTTGTTAATGAATGCTACTATTCATTTATTCCTATACAGTATATCCTTATCCATACGAGGTTAGAAAAACGGTGCAATTTTAGTTTTTTTTCAATCACCATCTGAAAAAGCGCAGCATTTATCGCTGAAAACCCCCTAACATAGTCAGGGGGTTTTCAGCCTTTTTAGTTACCATAGAAAAAATCTAGGTAGTAATTAAGAAATAGGGGCTTATAAAAATAATTAAATTATGAATGAACTTAAAAGAGGTGAAACAACCTGAGTGCTTATTAGTGTACGATTCATTCAAGTTAAGTAGATGATATTTTCATCAAGATCAAGAAATTATATAGCCTCTTTTACCTGCAAGTGCAGCCCTACTTTTCTTTTTATTCGTTGAAGAGCATTATCAATGGACTTTTCAGGCATATTTAACTCTTGGGAAATTTCTATGTATGAATAGCCATTTATATATAAATTCCATACTCTATTTTCTAATTTACTAAGCAAGTTGGCTATTTTTTGTTCTCTTTCTACGTGTTCTTCCTCATCGATGAGTAATACTTCTGGGTTTGTAATGTTTCTTTCAACTATCATATCCAAAAGGGTATAGGTTGATTCTTGAGTGGAAAGAGGCTTGTATAAGGAAACATACGCATTTAGAGGCTCGTGTTTTTGGCGAGCAGCTGCTTTAATTGCGGTGAACACCTGTCTGTTAATACAGAGTTCAGCAAATGTTTTAAAGGAGGACATTTTGTCTCCTTTAAAATCACGAATAGCTTTGTACAGACCAATCATTCCCTCTTGAATAAGATCTTCTTTATCTGCCCCTCTTAAAAAATAGACTGTTGTCTTTGCTTGAATAAAACCTCGGTATTTATTAACTAAAAAGTTTAGTGCCTCTTCGTTACTATTATGAATGAGGTTTAATAGGTCCTCATCTTTGTATTTATCGTAATCTTCAATTAATTTATTTTTGATATTTGTACTCATATATATCCCTCCGTTAATCTTAGGTGAATTTCAATAGGATTTCATGAAAAGAACTAATTGGTTTGTTGTAAGAAAAAAAGCGCTCAGGATGGCCTGGCGCTTCTCTATATACCTTTGATTCTCGTTTGTCATTTCTCCATCCTACTAAGAGTATAGGAGACTAAATACGAAAATGTTGTCGAATCTTGATAGTTTTTTCAAAATTTCCCCCTTATGTTTTAAAGTAGATAAAATACCTTTTTAGAATGAAAAAGAAAACTGTATCTTCATTTTTAAGTATGTCCATAACGAATAAAATTCTCTATTCTGAGTAAACTATTGAAAAGAAGGAGAGATGTTCATTCTCAATTCCTCATTATGCACTATGAATAGTCTAAAGAAAAACCTACTGAACATGAGTCATTCCTATGGGCAGTAGGTTTTTCTTTAGACTGTATATCATAATGTACTTTATGAGAGTGGAAAGAGATGTATTTCTAAATAAAGGTGTTAAGAGTAGGGATCTACCTCAAGAAAAAATCTTTCGTCCAACCAATAAAGAGCTGTTAATATAATACTTCAATAAATTTAAGAGACAACACGCTATAAAACTACAACCTTATTATCCAAATATATGTGTTAGGAATCGTAACACAGTTGTAGCCGGTTTATATATCTAGTGGTATTGTGAAATTAGTTATTTGAAAATTTAGATAATAAACTTTATTGATAAAAAAGCAGTGCCTACATATTTAGATATACTGTTGTATTTATACAGTCCGTAATTAATTTTTTATCAAAATTTAGATAGACCTAATTATATTTTTTATCATTTTAATTCTTATAAAAGGGAGAAAGGACAGGATATATTTGAATAGAAATTATTTATATCGTGATAAGAAAGTGATGACCATGAAAATTGTCACTGAAATGACAGGTCTATCTGAAAGAAAAGTTCGTTATTATGAAACCAAAAAACTTATTTTCCCTGAACGTACATCCTCAGGAATCCGTAAGTATTCTTTTTCTGATATTGAGAAACTGATGGATATTGCAGAAAAAATAGAAGATGGAGTTCTCACACGAGAAATTCGTAATGATTTTTTAAAAAGGGGAAAAAAACATATTAATAAGAGAAATGACACAATCAGAGGTCAACTAAATGCTCATTTTAAATGATTTTACCTTCATGATAAGCAATGATTATTACATTACTTAAAGTAAATATCTTTTAGCCTTTTCTTTATTATATTTTTCCCCATCTACAGAATAATAAATTATATATGAAAGGAACAAACAATATGAAAATACCTATAAATAGTTTTTTAGGAAACATTACTTGTATAGCTGAAGTTCTTTATGTATATCTATCATTCTTTTTTGTAGAATTGCAGACTACTATAGTAAAATCAGTACAAATAAAATGAATTTTCAAATCAAAAGTTACTTTTATTTCTGTAAGGAATTTAGTGAACAAGATTATTACGGTTAATTTTTGGGCTTAAAGATGTATAAAATATACACCTTTAGGTGAAGGCATTATTCTTTTAATTTATCTATTATAAATAATACACCCTATGGCAAGCAAAGCAATTGGTACACTGTAAGACTTCAACTTACAACTACCATTCAGCATACCGAAAAAACTTCTTTTTTAACTAGAAAAGACAGTTTTTTTAAGACGTATACGTTATTCACGTTTAATTAACATAGTGTCTCTTCCAAGCACACATAAAAAAAGAAAACCCTTTTCTGAAAAAGGTTCTAGATGAGACACTGTTTCTCCTTTATGCAGCTTTTTATACATCCCTGATATGACTGCGTTTACTCGATACCCAAGTGGGAGGAGGATGTATAAAAAGTGCACGTTATATATGTATGCTTAAGGTCATCTTATATTGATTTATTCATTAAAATATTATAAAATTATTCAGACTTTTTATAAATTAGTTTATGAATTCCCTCAAAAGCTACCCGTCCTGCAACGATGGGGTAGCTTTCTTTTTTATCAAAAGACATATTTTCTTAGTATCCTATGTTTAATTAATTTTAATTCTACCCGAAGAAACCGATGGTTTTAGTCTTCCATCTCTTTGTTGTTTACCAGCACTCTTATATTTCTCCATAAGCTCATGAATACTCGCTACTTGGATAATTCGTATATGGTCTGAAGATACAGCATACCGAACAGGTGTAATTAAAATGACGGAAGGGAAGATAGCTGCTCGGTCCTCTGGCTGCCAATGCAATGCTTTCCACTCATCTGAAAAAAAAAACTCCTCGTATAAATTGATCTTATCCTGCATTTTCTGGTCTGAATACTGATTTCGTTGAGTTTCAATCCAAAACGGGGAACTTTTAAAAATACAAAACAGGTCTGGTTCGATCCCTCCTTTTTTTCCAGTGGGCTTATCTTCGACAATGACCTGTTTAGGATTACTATAGGAACACATTTGCTTATAGACATCTAGAATCGAAAGGAAATGTAATATTTTTTGAGAGCTCTTTTTGATCTTCGCATCTACGGGCAAATACACGGTCGGAGAATACTGCTGGGTACGTTCAACCAGCCCTAACCGATATAAACGTACCATGACACTATTGCACGCATTTACGGGCGATTTCAGCTGTTTAAAGAACAGTTCCACTAGTGAGTCGCGATCCACAGCTCGAAACTGATTGATAAATCCAATGATGTCTTTATCACGCTGAGATAACCGAAAGCTCATCGCTGCTCCTCCTTCTCTAATAATCCAAAGATAGACTGAGGTGTCACTTGCATATTTGACTCAGGATCATGTACTAAGGTCTTATAAGGAGAAAGTATTTCCTTGCAATCCTCTTCATCTAAGAAAAAGGCCTGAAACTCTTTCACGTCATCAATTTTAATTTTCATACGTCCTCTAGCTGCTGCATCAATCTCTTCTGCTCCAATGACTCCGGCAACTTTTGCATTTGTCGCATCTGCCTGCCTCCCAGATATCCTTACTCGTAAGTTGGCTTTTAGCGCAGAGTTTAGTAAATCTGCATCGGGACGTTGCATCGCAATAATCGTATGAACGCCCAGCGCACGACCTTGACTTGCGAACTGTTGAATCATCTCTACGAGATCTGTTTCTCGCTTGATGATGCTCATTTCATCTACAACCACGCCAATACGAGGTAATTTAAAGGGAAGCCTGCTGATATGAGTCACACCATGCTCTAACAGTAAATCACCTCGTCGATACATTTCAGCTCGAAGTAAGGCAAAAGGTTTTCTCATGTCTTTCGCTTCAAAACAAAGCGCATCCACATGCTCAATCCCGTGAAATAACCCTAAATCGGCTCGTTTAAGGTCCACTAAGACTAAGCGCAAGTCTTTAGGAGAGGCATATTTCACCCATGTGGTCAGAATTACGCGCATTAAGCTGCTTTTTCCGGCTCCAATTTCACCCGATATCAATAAGGTTTCTAAATCCGCAAAATCCCATGAAACGGGGTTTCCATAGATATCTTGACCAATGCAGACCGGAAGCTCCATTTTCTCAATATAAGGATGAATGACTTCATATTTGTATTCAAGCATCTTAGGTAGGCTTTTGTGATGAACCGTGATGCTAAAATTCTTCAGGCTGCCGTTTATCTCGATGTTGCTGCCTAATACTTGACGTAATGCCCATCTCTTTTTGTTTAAAAGTTCAGGATCAATGCCATTCAGTAAAGAGAAGACATACCGCGTATAGGTGTGATGATGATCGATTTGATGAATTTTCGGAAACAGATAGGAGGTGCGGTCTCCACGTTTCACCACTCGGTAAATCTCTGCCGTACGAAACGCTTTAATCAATTGGCCACGCAGCTTTAGTTTTTCAAACATCAACATTCCTCCTCAAAACATAAAGGTCGCAAAAAAGTAAATCAAGGTGCTATAGAAGGTAACAGGCAAGATAAAGCGCATCACCTTTGCGAACTGATCAACAAGATCGATTACACCCCATCGCTCTAATACCCGTTCCATGATGGCAATTCCTAAGACGATGCTTCCTATGGTCAGAATAGTGGGGTCAAGCATAGCTAGTGGACTAAACGGAACAAAGGAATAAGCCCTGAAGGGACGACGTCTCGTGAGACATGGTTTGAGAAGTGGAGAAAAGATTTTTCGAAAAGGAAACTTTTGTGCTTTTCTCATGCTGATACCTGCTTTCATTCTTTTTGTTTTTTGCCTTTTATGCACCTATTATTTCAGCTCAACGCATCCGGTCGCCCCCTTCGCCTCTTCGGCTCAGCTCCCTTACAGATTCGATGAAGGGCTTCACGAGGCTTATAAAGCTTGTATTAATGCGGTAGCGATACTGAACTAGATACTGATTAAGTAATGAAGTTAAGATTCTTTAGATACTATGTAGCTACTGCAGTAAGCTTGCCTGTCCATTCCAAAAATAAAAAAGAATCCTTACCGCAGTAGGAGATCATTAGAAGGTGATGTAAGAAGTGCGGAGTTTTTATATAGAAAGGGCTTGGCCTATAGGCTTATCTTTTTCATTAGGTGGACGAGAAATCTAAAGATGTCCCAACACCTGAAGTAGAACGTAGTGAGAAGCAGCAGCAGCGTGACAAATCGTATAGTCCAGTTCTTAAAAATGAGGAACCATAACTAGATAAAAGAGAGAAGACTTTAACCTTCTCTTTTGGTTCAACAAGAAAAAATTTTTAAAAGAATGGCCCTACCAACATTTTCAATTTATTACCTGTGATTTTTTAAAAAATACTGTGAATCTTAAATGGTATATGACTATTACAAGGAGTGTAGACAAGATGAAGAACAGAAAATATTTATTTGGTCTCTTATCAACTATTTTATCTGTAGGGTTTCTCTTTGGTTGTAACGATAAAAAGGATGACGCTGAACCTGATCAAACGGAAAGGCTCTCTGAACAAAAGGAAGAGAATAGTCGTAATAACAATGGACCAAAAAATGTAGGGTACCAACCTGATAAAGATAAGGATGTACAAAAAGAGGTTGATGCGGAAACCCCTGACTTAAAAGGTGGACCTGAACATTTAGTAAGAGAACCTCATCCCCTTTCTCTGGCAGATTTAAGAAAAAAATATAGCCATACTTTTCTTCTTAATGGTGATCGAGCGAAACGAGAAGTAGCGCTAACATTCGATGACGGTCCAGATGACAAGTTTACGCCTCAAGTATTAGATGCCTTAAAAAAAGCTGGTGTAAAAGCTACCTTTTGTGTGGTAGGGAACCGTGTTAAAGCACATCCTGATATCTTGAAACGGATGATTAAGGAAGGACATGCGATAGTCAATCATTCTTATAGTCATCCTAATTTTCCTAAACTTAAAATCGAGGAATTCCGTAATGAGATTGTAAATACAGATAATATTATTCATAAAGTAAGTGGTTATAATACGTCGATAGTGAGACCTCCTTATGGAAGTATAAATGAGGAGGAAATTAAGTGGTTAGTTCATAAAAACAAGAAAGTCGTAAATTGGGATGTTGATTCATTAGATTGGAAAGGATTGAGTGCAGAGCAAGTTTCTACAAATATTCTTGCACAGGTTAAACCAGGATCGATTATATTACAGCACTCCGCAGGAGGAGAAGGTGAAGACTTATCGGGATCAGTAAAAGCTTTGCCTGAAATTATTAATAAGTTAAAAGGCGATGGAGTAAAATTTGTAACTGTTCCAGATATGTTGGGAATTCCTGTAACTAAATAAAAAAGGAAAACGGACCGCAGAGGGTAATCGTTAAGCAGTAGCGCAATATCTTTTCTCTTTTGTGATGTAAAAGAATAATTTTCTTTTATTTTGAACAAACTTATTTTGAAGCCTTAAGGATTTACTTCACAGAGATATTAATCCAAGGTTACCTTCAGAAAAAATCATCTATCGCGTTGTAGGTGGTTTTTTTCATTTTTTCCTACGTGCAATTATTATGTTGCTTTCCCTTTTGAATAAAAGAGTCTCGGATGGATAATCTAGAGAAGAAGTCAAAAGACTTCTACGCGCTAACACCATTTTTAATCATAGCAGAATAGGAGGTGTACAATCATGGCTCAAGATGTTCTTTGTGAAGTAAATAACTGTAAGTACTGGGCACAAGGGAACAAATGTAAAGCAGACGCTATTTATGTAGTTAGTCATAAGGGTGATCAAGCATCTAACAGTGAGGAGACGGATTGCAAAACATTTGTACCAGAAGTTTAATACTAGTGAAAGGTAATCAATGTGATGGTTACCTTTCACTAGTATTATTGATAATAATAATCGTTTTCATTCATGATAGGTATGCTTTTTCTAAAACCTTTTATCTTTCCCGTACTTTTATACTCTCCTTCAATACTGTAGTAGGCAAGGAATAGGTAGTGATGTAAGATGTGCTCTTTTTATATATAAACGAAGAAAAATAAAAAAAGCTCCGAATTGGGAGCTTCTTTGGCGTAAGCATTTTTTGTAGAAATTGGTGAATTGAAGATACACAGCAGTACCCTTATACTTCATAGTAATGGATAAGTGCCAGGCTCCTTATAAACAATTGAGAACCGTAGAATGTACCTTTGAATTACTAGCTATGATGTTCTGATCATACAGACTATAGACGCTTCCTTTTGTATTCGTCACTGTACCACCAGCTTCCTTAACTAGTAATACCCCTGCTGCAATATCCCATACGCTTAAACCATACTGCCAGAAAGCACCTAACCTTCCGCAAGCAACGTAGGCTAAATGTAATGCTGCTGAACCTAATACACGGATTGATCTAAATTCCTTGCCAATAGAATCCATACTTGCTATATTCACCTCACGAAAGGCTGATGTGGAGACAAAGCCTGTGGCTATCATACAATCAACTGCTTTCTCTGCCTCTGATATCGAAATCTGTTTGCCATTACAAAAAGATCCTTTCCCTTTCTCAGCCCAAAATAATTCATCCCTGCAAGGATCGTAAACAATGCCAAGGATGATTTCCCCTTTGCAGGCTAGTGCTATTGAAATAGTGAACCCTGGAATTCCATGAATGAAATTTGCTGTTCCATCAATAGGGTCCACAATCCACAAAAAGGGAACATCTTGAGCATCTTGAAGAACTCGGCTGAGAGGCTTTTCAGCAGCAAAAGATTCCTCTTCGCCTAATAAAGAATGCTCTGGATGTGCTTCTAAGATGACATCCCGAATCATTTGTTCCGAGCGCTTATCAATTTCGGTTACGACGTCAAAATTTGAGCTTTTTTTCTCTGCAATAATACCTGTGCTGACTTGGGAAAGTATCATTTCACCTGCTAGCCTCGCCGCGTTACATGCTGTCTCTAAATAACTCATTTCCATCTCCCTTTCTATCCGTAGCATCTATTACGATCTAGTAATTAATTCGACAGGGAATGTATGAGTCCTTTGTTAAACCAACCTATCAACACAGTAGCACTAACGAAAGAAATCGAAATTCTTTAGATACTATGTAGTTACTAGAGTAAGGTCGCCTGTCCATTTAAAAAATGACAAATAAACCTTACTGCAGTAAGTAAGGAGTAAGTAGTGGTGTAAGATGTGCTTGCCTTTTATAGGATGGGGGTTGACGCAGTGGCCTATCGTTTCCATAAGGTGAAAGAGAGATTGAAAGATATCTTAGGGCCTAAAGGAGAACATACTAAGAAATGTGGCAGCATGATAAATTTTATGCTTCACACTCCAAAAGTGGGTAGGCACGAATATCCTTTCGTTATATAAAAGGGATAATAACGACAATTGGTTTTGGTGATGATTTACTTTTTTTAATTAGTAGTTAATATTTTTAGTTATTTACAACAATTAAATATTATGTTACCTTAATGTAAGCGTAACCAAATACCATAAAAGTTAATAGTTGGATGGAGATACGGAGAACCCAAGAATACCCCTTTATTATTAAGGGTATTTTTGGGTTCTTTTATTTGCAAAGGAGGGTTAGATGATTAAGTTAATTTGTGTTTTATAAGATAAAAAGACATGGGGGGGATTTTATGATTAATATTTTTAAACCAGCACCTCATACAGCGAGGTTAGAAAGTAACAAAATAGATGAAGTTTATAAACGACTGAGATTACAAGTATTCTTGGGCATATTTATTGGTTACGCAGGCTACTATCTGCTCAGGAAAAACTTTGCTTTTGCAATTCCCTATCTTCAAGAAGAAGGATTCTCTAAGACAGAATTGGGATTCGTTTTAGCAGCTGTCTCTATTGCCTATGGTTTTAGTAAATTTATTATGGGAATGATATCTGATCGTTGTAATCCAAGATATTTTCTTGCAACAGGTCTCATTCTATCTGCAGTTATAAATATTATTTTCGTATCTATACCTTGGGTTACATCAAGTGTGACAATTATGTTTATTTTTATGTTCATGAATGGTTGGTTTCAGGGAATGGGATGGCCTCCCTGTGGAAGGACCATGGCCCACTGGTTCTCAATTAGTGAAAGAGGAACAAAAATGTCTATATGGAATGTTGCACATAATGTAGGTGGAGGTATTTTGGCACCACTTGTTACGCTAGGCATGATTATTTTTGTTACATGGAAAAGCGCCTTTTTTTTCCCAGCTATTATTGCACTTATAATTGCATTTTTAGTTCTTTTCCTGGTTCGGGATACACCACAATCTAATGGTCTCCCTCCAATAGAGGAATATAGAAATGATTATCCGGAACATGGATTTAAAGGTCAGGAGGAAGAGTTAACTGTAAAAGAGATTTTATTTAAATACGTTTTAAACAATAAATTTCTTTGGTACATAGCAATTGCAAATGTATTTGTCTATTTCGTAAGGTATGGGGTTGTTGACTGGGCACCAACATACCTTACGGAAGCAAAAGGTTTTTCTCCAGAGGATTCACGTTGGTCTTATTTTCTTTATGAATATGCAGGTATTCCAGGTACAATCTTATGCGGATGGATTAGTGATAAATTCTTCAGAAGCCGAAGAGCACCTGCTGGGGTTCTATTCATGGTTGGTGTTTTAATTGCTGTTCTGGTTTATTGGTTAAATCCCTCTGGTCACCCACTAATTGACAATGTGGCATTAATTAGTATTGGTTTCTTAATCTACGGACCAGTTATGTTAATTGGTTTACAGGCAATTGACTTAGCACCTAAAAAGGCAGCTGGTACGGCGGCTGGTTTAACTGGATTTTTTGGTTATATAGGAGGATCAGCTTTTGCTAATGCCATCATGGGGCTTGTTGTAGATAAATTTAACTGGACAGGTGGTTTCATTATGCTGGTGCTTTCTTGTGTATTATCAATTGTCTTTCTTGCATTTACGTGGAATGCAGGAAAAAGTGTCGAGCACCTACAGACTAAGGGGGAGAATTACAATGTTTAAAAAAAGATTCGTATTATTAAGCATGCTATCTCTATGTTTCTTTTTAACTATTAGTACTTTGGCTTCTGCCTCATCCAAAGGAAACCTTTTATCTCCAAAGAAAGTTATTACAGTAGCACATAGAGGCGCGTCAGGCTATGCTCCAGAACACACAATTCTAGCCTATGAAACTGCTCAAAAAATGAAAGCTGATTATATCGAATTGGATTTACAAATGACTAAGGATGGACAATTAATTATTATGCATGACGAAAAGCTTGACCGTATTACAAATGGAACAGGGTGGGTTAAAGACCATACTCTTTCTGAAATAAAAGCTTTAGATGCTGGTTCATGGTTTAATGAAGCTTATCCAAGCAAAGCAAAAGCTGAATATGTTGGCCTTCAAGTTCCTACGTTAGAAGAGGTATTAAATCATTTTGGGAAACATGCAAACTATTATATTGAAACAAAGGCCCCTGATATCTATCCAGGCATGGAGGAAAAATTAATCGCTTCTTTAAAGAAGCATGGTTTAGTTGGTGTACGTACTAAACCAGGACAGGTTATTATTCAGTCCTTCAGTAAAGAAAGTCTTCTAAAGGTTCATAAAATAGATCCACATATACCAACAGTACAACTGATGGAAGCAGAGGAAGTAAATTCACTTAAACGCTCTGACCTAGTAGAAATTGCATCATATGCCGTAGGAATTGGCCCTGATTACGAAAGTCTAAATGCTAATAGAATTCAGGAGTTTCGCAGATTTGGTCTCCTAATTCACCCGTATACTGTTAACGAAGAGGCTGATATGCGTAAGCTGTTGGAATGGGGAGTAACTGGAGTATTTACAAATTACACCGATCTCTTTAACCAAGTTAAAAAAAATTATAAACACTAATTGATTACCATATAGTTCGTTATAAGAAGCCAAATCCTTTATATATAAGGGATTTGGCTTCTTTATTTATTAAAAATAATATATGTATGAAGTAGTTACCCTTTAAACACTTCTTTTTAATTCGAATATACATATGCAATCAACATCAAAGATGAAAATACTGACAAAGCAGTTCCCACCATCATAAGTAATATACGCATAAGTTTTACTGCTGAAACCTTAAATAATTTTTCAATGGCAATAAAAAGGAATTCGAATAAGATGTCACCAGGGTTCCAACTAATTGCATCCCATGGATTCTTCCATCCAATATAAACAAATAGAAGTCCTAACAAAATCATAGAACAAAAAATAATAACAACTTCCATTCAAGTCCTGCTTTCTTTTATAGACTAAATACCACCTTTTACAGAACTTTTGAAGTAAGATGAATTGCAGTTGTCGCATCTGCCACTGACCTTATTATCAAGACCCAAATCGAAAAAAACATAGAAAATAAAAGTTGATACATATTGTACATGACTAATATGTATTAACCTTTTAATCTTTGCTCAACAAACACGCCCGTTTGATGAACTTCCTTAAACATCTATGGGCCTAACATCTGAAAACAATATCTAAGCTATCGTTGTAATTATCGGTTGATCCCTTGTAATAATTATTGTGTGCTCATATTGTGCACAAAGACTATTATCGGGCACACATAAAGTCCATCCATCCGAACTTACAACTGTATACTCTGCTCCAGTTGATAAAAAAGGCTCAACAGTAATAACCATACCTTCTTTCAATACCCGTTTATCATGCTTGTCATAGATAGGTAAAATATCTTCAGGTGTCTCATGTAAAGACCTTCCAATGCCGTGACTGCAAAGATCCGTAATTACCTTGTAACCACCTTTTCGGGCTTCATTTTGAATAATTCTTCCGATTTCATTCAATCTCACCCCATGTTTAAGTGAAGAAATAACTTTCATCATGGTATTGTGTGTGTATTGACAGAGACGTATTACAGAAGGGTTATACAAAGGGATCTGAAAGGAATGACCTGCATCGGCAAAGTAACCATTTAACTCAGCAGAGACATCAATATTTATTAGGTCACCTTCTTGAATCTTCCGATTCCCCGGTACTCCGTGAGCAACTTTATGGTTAATGCTAATGCATGTGTTACCGGGAAAATTATAGGTTATCTTTGGTGCAGAGACCGCACCATATCTTTTTAAAAAACGTCCCCCGATTTCATCCAATTCTTTGGTCGTCATGCCGGCACGTATCTGATTTTTCATTTCACTTATTGTTAAAGCAACGATTTTGCCGATTTCCTTAAGCCCATCAATATCATCCTTACCTCCAACTGTCATATATGAACCCTCCAATTTTTTTGATGTTTTCATTTTACCCAAAGTAATGTTTCCGATTCTGCATAAACTGGTCCGATTGCTTAATATCACTTATTACAAAGTTACAAAACTCATACCACTCACCCCCTTAATCATGTTAACGCTCGATCTGAAGACCTCATCACGCCTCCATTTGCAACAAACTTAAGATCCTTTATAATATATACATATTAAACTATATGTATAGTATCTAAATAACGAATCTAATACTTATAAGAAAAGAGGATATATGCTCGTATATTGAACATAATATCCTCTTATTAGTTTATTCTATTTAAACCTTATCTGGATATTCAGCGTATTCATACACTTTATCAAGATCTATTTCTTACTCTTTTATTTCTTCCAGGTTGATCACTCTTTTCTATTTGGCTTTTATTGGACTAACACAATTACAGCCATATAAAAGGTGTATATTAAAATTACTCTGGTTTTTCCACTAGTTGCATCTGGAAAATTTGCGTTTCTTGAATACCGGCTCTTTGGAGTTCCTCTTTAAATGACTCTCCTTCTTTTAGTTTAATGATTCTCTTTGAACCGTCACGTAACGTGTATACTCTAAAATTGTACATGAATGTACCTCCACCCAAATAAATGATTCCTGCACACGATTTTTTCAGGAACTAAGCCAAGCGAACATCGATGAGCTCGCTTAACCTCATTTTATTCTTTAACTCAAATACGTCATCAATGAAAATAAATAAATCCCCAAGGGAATCAACAAACTGAATGAATCCCGTCTCTGTTATGCATTGGCCTCTCTTAGTCCTCAAATAAGCTCATTTGTTCTTCTTCTTGAATGCTAGTATTAGATAACGAAATTCCAATGGAGCGAATCGGCATTCCATTATCATATGTATGTAAGATGGTTAAGCAATAAAGGGAAATATCTTGGCTTAAGTTTGAAGCTCTTCCCATTTTCCTTTGTCTGGAGAAGCCTTCACCTGTTTGTTTGCTGTAGCCAATGGATAAATGGATAGTTTGAGCCACCACTTGATGCATACGTAAACGAAAACACACATCGTCCAATAGCTCCAATAGCAATAATTCCACTTCTTTTCGGCTTGTATAATCTCGAAAGGGAATCTGACTCTTTCCAAAGGAACGAGAGCTAGGAATGTACACATCCGAAATGCGACTAAAATCAATGCCATTCGCATGTTGGTGAAGTTCTTCTCCTAAAATGCCAAACTCTTTTTGTAACATCTCCTTTGAAGAAAGAGCAAGTTCTTTGATGGTGTGAATGTCTAACCGATGTAAGCGTCTTTCCGTAGCAGACGAGATCCCCCATAAATCCTTCATCGGATGAATGGACCACAACTTAAAGGGAATATCCTCATATCGCCAATACGCAACCCCTGTTGGGCTATTCTTGGCCTCATGATCTAAGCTCACCTTCGCCAGTAAGAGATTCGGACCGATGCCTGCGGTAGCTGTCAGCCGTGTTTTTCAATAAATCTCATGGATGATTTTATGGACTAATTCTTCTGGTGTACGAGCGAACAAATGCAAGGAAGCTGTGGCATCAATAAACAACTCATCAATGTTATACGTATGAAAATCCTCAGGAGCCACGTACTGTAATACCAAACTAGAAATATAGTTCGAAGCCTTGATATATCTCTCCATGGATGGATTCACGACATGGATATCTTTCCTTTTAGGAATGTCGAAAAGACGACTTCCTGTTTTGATCCCTTCTTTCTTTAATAAGGGTGTGGCAGCTAACACAACTGACCCCGACCGTTTGATATCTCCTACGACTGCAAGCTTTGTTTTCAACGGATCTAACCCCCGTATGACAGAGGAAACCGAGGCAAAGAACGATTTCATATCTATAAAAATAATCACTCTGTTTGGTAGCTGCTCATCTTCCATTGAAAGTACTCATTGAATAAAGAACATTTGTTCTCTATATTATATACGAACGAATGTTCTTTATTCAATGAAAACTCTAAAGTTTTCTCGATTATTGCTAAGGTTATGTAAGTAAACAAATGCTATTAATCCTCTTTTTCCTCATAATCTTCTTCAAAGTTTAAAAATTTCTTTATTTATGTTTATTTTTAACATTTAATGTTTATTTTTGGTTTTTTATATTATATAATACATTTGGTACTAATAAATTACCTTTGGTACCAAACGGAGGATATTCATGAACGAACGAATTACTAAAGAAGCAATTCATTTAATACAACGAAAAGGTTTTGCATTTACTATTAGCGATTTAGCTAAGAATTTAGGAACTAGCAAAAGAACAATCTATCAATGTTTTGACTCTAAAGACGCCATAATCGAATCAGTAATTGAAAATCTTATAATACAGATCAAGAAAAAAGAAGAAGAAATTGCTCATAACGAAAACATCGATTTACTTGAAAAAATTACTCAAGTCCTTGTATGTGTCCCAGAAGAATTTAATGTGATGGATATTCGCTTATTAGTAGATTTAAAAAGACTTCACTATAATCAATGGGTTAGGCTAGATGAATTTTTAAAACAAGAGTGGGCTCTAGTAGTAAAACTTATGGAAGAGGGAATGGAAAAAGGCGTTATACGTAAGGTCAATTTACATTTGTTTATAGAGTTATATTTGGGAGCAATAAATCAAATTTATCAACCAAGCTTTCCTCTAAAAAATAAATTAACAATGAGTGAAATATTAAGCTCTGTTATAGATATTCTTTTGAATGGCATTTCTATAAAAAAATAAGGGGGCGAAGAAAAATGCATTGGATTTATCTGTGTTTAGCAATTCTTTTCGAAGTTGCTGGTACTACAACCATGAAATTATCAGACGGTTTTACGAAAGTCATACCAAGTGTACTGCTTATTATTTTTTATATTTGTAGTCTATGCTTTTTGACGCTAACTTTAAAAAGTTTAGAAGTTTCAATCGCTTACGCTATTTGGTCAGGTATGGGTATTATCGTCATTACTCTAATCGGATTTATGTACTTTAATGAAAGTGTAAGCCCTCTAAAGATTGTTGCTATAGCTTTAATTATCATCGGTGTAGTGACATTAAATATGACTGGGGAAAAAGAAGCTTCTACTAGTAAATCCACTCTGGAACAACAAACTAAATAAATCACTGCAAGTATCTCTTTAATATATAGAGATACTTACAGGAGAATACTTTTTAAATAAGGGCTAACAAGTTAATATTTACGATTTCATTAGAACGTTTTGATTCATAGTTTGTATCATTTCTAATTTGTTACCTACTAACTCAAAAATTTCTAAAACATTGTGAAGTTGCTCTTCTGTATGAGTAGCCATTAAAGAAGTACGTATTAACTCACTTCCCTCTGATACAGCAGGTGAAATAATAGGATTAGTGTAAACACCTAGAGCACTAAGCTCTTGCCAAAATAAAAAAGTTTGAAAAGTATTGCCAATCATTATTGGAATAATTGGTGTTTCGGTTAATCCAGTATTAAAGCCTAATTGTCGAAGGTAAGCTGTGAATTTATTAGTATTAGACCACAATCTCGCTCTTCTTTGAGGCTCTGTTTCTATGATGTCTAATGCAGTTAATGTAGCTGCTACACTCGCAGGGGTCATACTAGCACTGAAAATCATACTTCTGGCTTTGTGTTGAATAAAATCTACAACATCTTTATCACCTGCTACAAACCCTCCTAAACTACCAAAGGATTTACTGAATGTACCGGTGATAATATCGACTTCATTTTCTACACCAAGATATTCACATGTGCCGCGCCCATTTTCACCTAGTACTCCTATGCCATGAGCATCATCTACTAATAGCCGGGCATTATATTTCTTTTTTAACCTAACGATTTCCTTAAGATTTGCTAAATCACCTTCCATGCTAAAAACTCCATCAACAATAATTAATTTACCAGCATTACTTGGTATAGAGTTTAGCTTTTCTTCCAGGTCTAACATGTCATTGTGTCTAAATCTCTTCATTTTACCAAAGCCTAAACGTATACCATCAACGATAGAAGCATGGACATCTCTATCAATTATGACGAAATCATTTCGGCCAATTAAAGAAGAAATAGCTCCTAGATTTGTTTGAAAACCAGTGGAAAATACAATTGCTTTTTCTCTATTTAAAAATGTGGCTAACTTTTCTTCCAGTTCCTGATGTAATGTTAAAGATCCATTTAGAAATCGAGAACCAGAAGAAGATGTCCCATATTTCTCTGTAGCATATGCAGCCGATTCAATTAAACGTAAGTCATTTGACAGTCCTAAATAATCATTAGAACCAATCATAATCATTTTTGTAGAACTAACCATTGTCTCAGTTCCAAGCTTTTCTTCAAGAGATTTGAAATATGGATAAGTGTCATTGTTTCTTAATTGCTTTACATAATCCCAATCAAAACATTTTTTAAAAATATCCATGTTCATGTTTCCTCCAAATTTCCTAAGTATTATTTAATAAGTGACTTAAGCGACTGTATTGATAGTAGGTATAAAGTAATTTACCTCCCCCTTTCAATGACTTTAAAAAGAGTAATTTTGTCTTTCTTATCATGTCATACTAATCATGTAACCTTATTACATTTTAATCCACTTTATTGAATAAAGTGTAAATTTTTTGTTAATTATTCATAATTCTACAATATTTTTGAAAATTTTCAATAAAATATGATAATAAAGTGCTATAATAACAGAACGTTTTTTGAATAAAGTACCAAAAAAGTATTTATAAAGGAGGTAGAGAGGGTCAAATGTTCTAGTTCATTACTAACTTCAAGAATGAAAAAGTATTAATTTCTGAAAAATTAGATTGATTAGGAGAGGTTTTAATGGTTAATAAAATTAAATTAGCTCTACGCATGGGATGGTTTATGTTATCAAAGAAAAATGCTAACAGCTCTGGGGACTATGATAATGCTAGTGGAGATTATGACTCTTTTTTTTCCAGCACTATGGGAGAACACTCATTAAATCTAATCGAAAAAATGGATATCAAACCAGGGAAAGATGTATTAGAACTCGCTTGTGGAACAGGATTTATTACTAATAAAATTGCTCAAATGTTGGACGGAAAGGGTTCCATTACAACTGTAGACCAATCTATTGGTATGTTAAAAATCGCACGTAATAAATTAAAAAAATTTAGTGACTTAGAAATAAAAACAGCTCAAGATGATATGATGAATTTTTTAAAAAAAATGCCCGATGCAAGTTTTGATATTGTAGTATGTGGGTGGGCTATATGTTATACAAACCCAGTTAACTTTATGAAAGAGGTTAACCGTGTCTTAAAAGATAATGGACAAGTAGGAATTATTGAAACACGTGTAGACTCCGAAGAAGTTTTAATGAAGGCATTTGAAACAGTGTTAAGTAAGGACCCTTCATATTTGCAAAGATATATTAGGATTGAGTTGCCATCTAGCAATAAAATATTAGAAAAATGGTTTGAGAAATCTAAATTAAAAATAGTTAGTTCATGGCAAGGTGAGCAACCACTACCTTGTAAAAATTCAGATGAGGCAATTGAGTGGATTTTACGTTCAGGAGCTGCTGCTGGATTTTTGGATGTATTAGATAGAAATAGAGAAACAGAAATACTAACAAATATAAAGAATCAAGTTGACATCATAATCAAAGAAAATGGAGAGTTAAACTTAAGTCATACATATGTGGCAGGCATTGCTTCAAAAGCACTGTAAACGAAAGGAATGTGATCACTGTGGGAAAAGACACAATGCATTACATTAATAATATAAAATCTTTTCTTGCTGTTTTAGTTATTATTTTTCATACAAATAGTGCCTATGGCGGAGAAGGAGGCTGGTATTACATAGAAAGCTCAAATAATTTTATATCAACATCAATACTAACTCTTTTAAATGCCATATTTCAAAGTTTCTTTATGGGCCTATTCTTCTTTATTGCAGCCTATTTTTCACCTAGATCCTATGATAATAAAGGGTTTTATCAATTCCTTAAAGATAGAATTCCAAAATTACTTATTCCTGCTCTATTTTACTTCTTCCTACTAAATCCCTTATGTATTAATTTGGTAGGAAAAGAAAATTACTTTGATTCATTAGGGTTTTATAACATGTGGTTTATAGTTGCTTTACTTTATTTTACTTTAGCTTACGCTATTACAAGAAAATTTTTCACATTAAATGTAAGGGAATATAAGTTTCCAAGCTCTAAAAATATTCTCTTATTTATAATCTTTATGGGGTTCTTTAACTTTGTAACTAGACTTTTCTTTCCGACAAATCGACTCTATATACATGATTTTTCCTTAGGCTATTTCCCTCAATATATCATTCTTTTTTTATTAGGGATTATTGCTTATAGAAATAATTGGTTAAATAAAATGGATAACAAAACAGTTAGTTTATATTATAAAGTTTCACTAATTTCAATCTTAACAATGCCAATAATGTTTTTTATAGTAAGTACATATTCCTCTAGTTTAGAAGGATTCTATGGAGGGTTTACACTCGAATCTTTATATTATTCCTTCTGGGAACCATTCACTTATATAGGGGTAATACTAAAGGTATTGTATTATTTTCACAAAAAGTTAAATTACAATAATTCTTTTCTTCAGATAACTAGTAGATCTAGCTATTCTATTTATATCATTCAAGCACCTATTATAGTTAGTCTACAACTACTTTTTAAAAACCTAGATGTAGATATTCTCTTTAAAGTATTATTAGTTGTTCTTATTACGTTTACGGTTTCATTATTCCTTAGTGTATTTTTATTAAAAATTCCTAAGCTAAACAAAATTATTTAAGCTAAATTTAGCATTGAATGGGGGTAAGAAAATGAAATTTTTAAAACCTTTTTTTCTTGTCACAGATATAGGGTTTATTGTTTACTGGATTGTTACTTACTTTCAATTGATACCTAAAAGTGCAGCTTTCAAAGATTATGATAATCCCATAATCATAGCATGGAACTGGTCTTTCTTCCCTTTAGATATTCTAATTTCATTTACTGGATTATTTAGTCTATATCTATATAAGCGAAACAAGGAATCTTGGAAGGGATACGCTTTAATTTCTCTTGTTTTAACATTTTGCTCAGGGCTACAAGCTATTGCGTATTGGGCATTTATTAAAGATTTCGATTTAACCTGGTGGGCCTTTAATTTGTATTTGATGATTTATCCCCTATTCTTTATAAAACTATTTATAAAGGATAACGGTAATCACAAAAACAACCTTTCCATGTAAGAAAGGTTGTAAAATCAGTTTGAATGTAAGTAATTATTAAAGAGTTATTAAAGCCTCCTGAGGAGGCTTTCTTTTTTATATACTTCACTTAACATAAGATATATTATAGGAACCCTCTCTTCTTAACTAGTTTTTTGTGAATTATAATATGTAAATGAATTCTTCATTTCTCCACAGTAAGAGTAAAAAATAAATCATATATTTTTATCAAACAATTTAACATATGCTTAATTACCTTTTATATTTTATACAAACAAAAGAGTATATTAAGAAATCCTATTTTAGCTTGCTGGATAGAGCTAGGGATTTTATAATATAAAGTATTGAAATAATTAAAAGCTGTAAAAAAAGTTTACAGCAGGTGGATTTTTATGTGAATTTGTCAATTTACTTTTCGCCACCCATCTCTACTAGGAGATGGGTGGCTTTATTTCGTTTTATGGAGGATTTAATAATGAAAATTTGGAGCTATGCGTTACTTGTCTTTTTAGGTGGCTGTTCATATGGGGTAGTATCAACGTTTGTTAAAATAGGATATAGTCAAGGATTGAGTTTAAATGAAATAACAGGATGTCAATATTTTATGGGCTCTATCATGTTGTGGGGCATTTCAATTTTTGTTCCAAAGGTACGCTTAAAATATAAACAGTGGCTAAGTTTAATGATAAGTGGGATACCTATGGGATTAACAGGTATTTTCTATAATCAAACTCTTATTTATGTTGATGCTTCATTTGCCATTATTCTTCTACTGCAATTTACATGGATAAGTATAATTTTACAATATATCTTTAACAAGAAAGTACCTAACCGTAAGAACTTAATTGCAACAGGAATCATCCTTTTCGGTTCTATCCTTGCTTCTGGCTTTTTAAAAACTGAAATGACATTTTCACTTACTGGTATCAGCTTTGGGATGCTTACTGCTTTATCATTTGCTTTTTTTATTTTCCTAAGTGGACGTACGGGTATAACTATTCACCCAATTTACAAAAGTGCCATTATGACAACGGGAGCTTCATTAATAATATTTATTTTTTTACCTCCGGTGTTTCTTATAAACGATGAGCTTACCAATGGTCTATGGATATACGGTCTTCTCACAGGGTTCTTTGGTTCACTTATTCCCCCTATTTTATTTAATATTGGTATGCCCAAAATCGGTGGAAGCTTAGGCACCATTCTAAGTGCCTCAGAACTACCAATGGCTGTAACCATGTCCACATGTATTCTGCATGAAGCTGTGTCCTTACTTCAATGGATCGGCGTAGCCATCATTCTATTGGGGATTACTTATCCAAATATTCAAATGCTTCATATTCGCTTATCTGAAAATGGATATTGATTGGTTGAGGCAAAAACTATTATAAGATAGATGTATATTAAGATACACAAATAAAAAGTCTTCTTTTCCATAAGTAAATGTTACACTATACTTAGTGAAATTATATCGCTACCTTCACTTTACTATTATCAGAGACTTTTCACTGTACAATTTACATTTTCGCGTATAAAGTACTCTTATAATAACATTACATAGGAGTCAGGCCTATCCTATTGGATTTAAAGAGCTGGATAAAAGTAAAAAGATGCCGAGAGTCATTCGAAAAGGTAAGCAACATATCGGATTAACATGCAACCTTTGCATGTTAATCCTTGAGATTTATACTTATAGGATAAGGTTATTTCGAAAATTTTTAACTTTATCCATGAACTCTTTCACTCTTGTAACATCCACATGGTTCTCAAATTTTCCATCATATTTAAATGTTGTTCCAACAACGGCGCCATCAGCAATAGATAATTGTTCTTCAAGATTGCTTAATCTTACACCCGTGTTTGCTAATACAATTGTTTCTGGAACTATATCTTTTACACGGCTTAATATCTCTGTATCTGTTTGTGATCCAGCTGTTAATCCTGATACACATAAAGCATCCGGTCTATTATTAAACACGGTAGATTTAGCAATACTTTCGATATCTCGATCAGCTAAATATTTAGCTGCTTCTGGTACAATGTTAAATAACAATTTTACATCTTCTGCACCAATCCTGTATTGATGCCTAATAGTATCGCCCACATTTGTATTCCATGTTCCAAAATCACTTGCATATACACCGGTAAAGATTTCTCTAACAAACTTTGCCCCTGTGGCAGCAGCCAAATCCAATGATTTTTTTGCATCCCATAATACGTTTACGCCAAACGGTACTCTAATATCCCCCATTAATTCGCCAATAATCCGCGCCATCGCAGCAACAGTTTCTGTCTTCACTTCTGTTAGATAAGGCAAACTAAATTCATTTGAAAACATAACTGCATCCACTCCCCCATCTTGAAGAGCTTTTAGGTCTTTTCTTGCCATCTCCACAACATAGTCCATACCTTTTTCCTTATTGAAATAAGGATCACCCGGTAATGGAAGGAGATGACACATTGCAATAATTGCTTTTTCAGTACCAATAATATCTTTTAACCACGTCATAATATTCCTCCTAATAATTTACAGTATATGATTCGATAAAAATTTTTAATTTTATACTTTATTAAACTCTAATTTCATCTTTTTCAACTTTTATGACCATTTTTTTTGAAAACCAACTAATTCTTCGGAGTCTTTAGTGATATTTTTTGCTATCCGTGAATAGATGAGTTTCAACTCATTATAGCAAGCCACTTCTTCTTTATTCGGTTGATGATAATAGTTATTTCCAATCATTGTGGAAACAGCTGAGAGACTATTTACTTCATTGAGACTATACAAAGCAAGCACCATAGCACCTAGACATGAACTTTCATAATTCTCAGGAATATATACATCTTTATCAAAGATATCCGCCATCATTTGACGCCAAAACGAAGAACGTGAAAAACCACCGGTCGCATAGATTGCACTTGTTTTCCCAGTGAGTTCTTCCACTATTTCTACAATTAAATATAGATTTAATAAAATTCCCTCAAATGTTGCACGTATAATATGTTCACGTTTATGCTGAATACTTAACCCAACATACGAACCTCTTGCATCTGCATTCCATAGTGGAGCGCGTTCACCCGTGACATACGGAAAGAACAGAAGCCCTTTTGAACCCGAATTTGCCTTAGTAGCTGTCTCAGCGAATAAATTGAATGCATCGGCACTATTTTGTTTACTTTTCTCCTCTTCTTGTCCAAATTGATTAAGAGCCCATTGAAGAACCATACCGCCATTATTTGAAGCACCACCTATAACCCAATGCTTCTCTGTTAAAGCGTAACAAAATATTCTTCCCTTTGGATCCACAATCGGGCGATCCACCACTGTACGAATTGCCCCACTTGTACCAATAGTCGCAGCAATTACTCCTGGTTCAATGGCTCCTACGCCAAGATTAGATAGCATGCCATCGCTTGCTCCAATTACAAAAGGGGTAGAAGGTAAGAGTCCTAAATTACTTGCAATTTCTTCATTTAGTCCTTTTACTTGATATGTTGTAGGTACTGGCCTGGAAAGTTGTTCTGCAGATATCCCAGCAATACGGAGTGCTTCCTCATCCCATGTTAAATCATTTAGATGAAACATGCCCGTTCCTGATGCAATAGAATAATCCACTATATATTTTCCAAAAAGGCGGTAAAATATATATTCTTTAATTGATATAAACATAGTACTTCTTGCAAAAATATCAGAGTGTTCATACCTTAACCATAAAAGTTTTGAGAGAGGAGCCATCGGATGAATAGGTGTGCCTGTCCGCAGATATATTTCATGACCATTCCAATCTTTTTTTATTTTTTCTGTCCATTTTGCACTTCTACTATCTGCCCATGTAATACATTTTGTAATCGCTTGGCCTTCATCATCTATAGCAATCACACTATGCATTGCTGAACTAAATGAAACAGTAAGAATATCTTTTGACGCTACTTTACTTTTCTTTATAACGTTTTGAATGGTCTCGATAACAGCATTGTAGATTTCTTCTGGATCTTGTTCTGCCGCGCCAACAGTCGGTGTTTCTAACGGATAATCTACTCCATGGCTTTCCATTAACTGACCATTTTTTTTATATAATACTGCTTTTGTACTTGTGGTACCAATATCAACACCAATAATATAAGTATCTCCCACATTAATTTCCTCCTCATTACTCCCTATTGGATGTCTTCTATTTTTTTTAGTAACGACCCGCCTTACAATCCTTTGATTGATTATAAAAATAAACTCCCTCTACGAATATGTAGAAGGAGTTTTGTTTTTAAACAAATATATCAAATAATAAAGCTCCCCCGAAAGCGATAAATGAAAGTAATGTCTCTAATATAGTCCACGTCTTAAAGGTTTCTTTTACTGTTAATCCTAAATATTCTTTTACTAACCAGAAACCTGCATCATTTACATGTGAAAACATAAGGGATCCTGCACCTGTTGCAATAACTAATAATTCTAAGTTTACACCCGACATATGCTCAATAACTGGTGAGACAATGCCAGCTGCTGTTGTTAACGCTACTGTAGCTGATCCTGTTGCAACTCGGATTAATCCGGCTACCATAAATGCCAAGACAATTGGCGATAAAGATAAGTTTTCAGACATTTGAGCAATCGACGTACCCACACCACTATCAATAAGAATTTGTTTAAATCCACCACCAGCACCAATGATTAAAATAATTGATCCAACTGGAAGTAAGCATTCTTCTGTTAACTTTTTAATGATATTCTTATCCATCCCTTGACGAATTCCAAGAAGATAAAATGCTGCAAAACAGGAAACCAGAAGTGCAATTACCGGACTACCCATAAACACAAAGAATTTCGTCAAGCCACTAGGTAGTGACATATATGGCACAACAACTGATAGTACCATTAAGATAACTGGTAGTAAGATAATAAAGAACGAAATTCCTGTTCCTGGTAACTGTTTTGATGCTGTGGTAACACGAATTAATTCTGGCTCTCCTTCAGGAATTACACGCTTATGCACCCATTTTGCGAACAATGGGCCTGCAATAATAGCTGCTGGTAATGCAATGATTAGTGAGTAGAGAAGCACTTTTCCTAGATTGGCATTATAAATTCCGATAGCAGTCATCGCTCCTGGATGTGGTGGTACAATGCCATGTACAATGGATAATCCAGCGATTACGGGTAACGCAATTAATAAAATATTTTGCTGAGTTGTTTTACGAATCGAAATGACTAAAGGTAATAAAATTACAATTCCCACTTCAAAAAATACGGGAATACCAATAATAAACCCTGAGAATAACATAGCCCATGGTAATTTCTTGACCCCAAAGAATCTAACAAAGAAATCTGCTACTTGCATACCGGCACCGGAATCTGACATCATCTTTCCTAAAATGGTACCTAACGCTAAGATACCGACTAAATGACCTAAAACGCTTCCTACTCCAGTTTCATATGCTCCAACGATTTTATCCATCGATAACCCAGACATAATAGCTAAAAATAAACTTGCTACAGTTAAGCTAATAAATGCATGCCATTTCCACCATGATACTCCGAGAATAACAATTACAATTGCTAATAATGTAATTATTAACAAATACATATCTGTACCCATAAAAGATCCCACCTTCTCCCAAATATGCAAACGCTTACAATATGTCCCTAAGAAAAAGATTATCAACCTTTTTCTTACTGAGTTTTATATATCATAATTGACAACATAATCTTGTATTTCCGTGTTATAGTATCCTTTACTATATTCAATCAAATTTCCCACTTCATCATAAGAATAACGTGATCTTTTTAATAAATTTGTGCCCTTTTTTACACCTAGTTTTTCTTCTAAAAGATAAGAAGCAGTAGTAACAGCAAATTGATCTCGAAACTTTTCTAAAGAAATACCTTGCGCTTCTATCAAATCGTATAAGGATTGAACATTTAAATCTGATAGTTCAATATTCTCCATAAGCTGTATTGTTAAATAATGTTCATAATAAATATACGGCACATCATTTAGATGATACAAACGTTCGATTCGAAAACACTGCTCTCCGAATAATTGATATTCTTCTGTACCTTCTTGGTTAAAGATTACTTCTGCCCCTAATAATTGTTTACGAATTTTATGACCTTTTTCCACCAATACTTCTGTAAAACGTTTTCCTTTAGAGAGTTTTGAAATGGATTTGTTTCGAATTACTTTCGTTCCTTTACCACTCTTTGTTTCAAGATAGCCATCTTTAACAAGCTCTTTGATAGCATTTCGAACGGTAATTTTACTCACATGAAATTCATCTTCCAATTGGGGCTCTGAAGGTATATTTTCTCCCATAGGGTACACACCGTGTAAAATTCGATCCTTCAAGATATTCTTTATCTGTAAATATAAGGGACCTTTTTTTCGAGATACATTCACTTTCACTATTCTATTTCCTACCTTTCTACATCGTTCACTGCTTCTGTCATGGCCCGCATTACATCATCTTTCGAAGACATTGGAGTATCTCCTACAGTTGTATGGGCAAGCATTCCTGCTGTAGCAGCAAATAAGACGGTTTTTTCTGGCGAAAAGCCTTCTAGCTCACCATATATAATACCACTTGTATAAGCATCTCCTGCACCTATTCGGTCATAAACAGAGAAAGTAAGCGTTTTAGAAAAAGTAAACTCTTGATTTTTAAAGATATATGCGCGTAATGAATGCGTATTGTTATCATTAATAGAACGGTGTGTACCTGCTACTACAGAGATGTTATATTTTTTTGCAACAGTTGGAATCAAATCCATAAGCTGTTCTGTCCGATCTTCCTTGTCGGTTTTCATACTTAAGACAAACATAGCATCTTTTTCGTTCATCATGACAATATCAGCTAGATGCAGCATTTCTTCATAATGTGGTTTTGCTTTTTCATATCCATCTGCTCCCCAAAGTGACGGACGATAGTTGCAATCAAAAACAATTGTTCCTCCATTTTCCTTTACGGCTTTCGCAAATAATTTCATATAGTTACGAACAGAATCGTTCATAGCCAGTGTAATTCCGCAAAAATGAACAACATCTAATTGCTTTGCAATTTCTTTAAAATTATATGTTCCTTCAGAAGCTGTATTAAAGCTACTTTCTAAGCGATTGGAATAGGTGACGCGACTAGATCGCGCCCCAAATCCATTTTCTAAAAAGTACATGCCAACGTAATCTCCACCTCGATTAATAAACGAGTGTGTAATACCTAATTTTCGAAGGTATGACACTGCAGCATCTCCCACTGCATTAGATGGCAATGTAGAGACAAGATAACCTGTATGCCCATATCGAGCTAGTGCTGAGGCCACATTTACTCCTGTACCAGAAAACGAATAGCTTAATGTATTAGCTTGAGAAAGCAGTTCATACCCTGGCACTTGCAAGCGCATCATTACCTCTCCAAATGCTGCAAAATTCTTAGCCATGCTGATCAACTAACTTCTTCATTATTTCAAGCAACTCACGTACATCATTTACATTTGTTTTCCCTGTTTCTTTGTCAATGATTGATGAGTAGACATGAGGAATAACTTGTGGGACGTTGGCTTCCAAAGCAATACGTAAGATTGCTTCAAAGTTCTCTTTATCAATACCACCAGTCGGTTCTAATGCAAAGCCTTCTTCACCACATGCTTGTGCAACAGCACGAAACTCATCTTCTCTACTTAATCCTTTCATTGGGAAGTATTTTAATGCGTTTCCTCCCATGTCACGTACCAATGCAATTGCCGTTTTGATAGGCACAATAGCATGCTCATCTTGTGCTGCACTAACTGGACCGGTTGAGATATTCACATATCCAACTTTTCCGGTTGGGGACACTAAACTATTAATCCAGCTATCCTTTTCACCTAGATTAGCACGTGTTGCTCCAACGGCAGGAAACACTTGATTAATGTGGCTCCCAGGATAATACTTTGTAATTTCTGCTACTACAGCTGCCTGACGGTTATCTCCAGCGCCTAAACCGATTGATACTGCTTCATCAATTTCCTTTCCGTACTCCTTCATTGCTTTTACTGCCTCTTCGACAGTAGAATAATCCTTGGATAATACACCTACTAGCACGTAACCCTCTGCAGCTTCAAATACTTCTTTGGCATTTTCAATACTATTTGCTAGCACATTTAGTGCCACTCGCTCTTTGTAAAATCGTTTTGTAATGTTTGACATATTATTTTCCTCCTACTATTTCTCGTATTCTAGACTCAATTACATGTATATCGTCACCTTTTAAAGGTCTTGGATCGATATCAAAATATCCTTGTCTTATCCCATAATCACGTGTATAAACAGCAATCTCACCTTCACGCAACTCTTTTACAACCTCTTTCGCGGTTGTATTGGACTGATCTGGACTGATTTGAATTCGTGCACGGAATATAGCTCGACCTGCTTCATCTTGTACAATTGTCACATTCACGCCTTCTATATCTTTTAATGACATCAATGCTTGTAAACTTTCTTTTTCTTGTTCACTTTTATCTTCTTTCTCGCGATACTCATCAAGAGCTTGAAGTAATCCAAACGTAGTTTCCTTACCAACTTTCATACTTCTTCCAATGCAATGTAATTGAACTTTCAACCATTCAATATAGTTACGTTTACCACCAACAATTCCAGACGTTGGACCTTCAATTGCCTTTGAACCACTATAAATCGCAAGGTCTGAGTATTTTACATACTTTTGAAGGTCTTCTTCTGCCGCGGCATCCACAATCAATGGAATATTATTCTTCTGTGCAACTTCCCACGCCTCTTCCACAGAAATCATATTTTTTTGAACAGTGTGATGAGACTTCACATAAAGGATAGCAGCTGTATTTTCAGAAATCGCTTCTTCAACATGAGTTGCTCTGCCCTCATTAGCATAGCCAACTTCAATTAGCTTTCCGCCACCCAAATAAACCATGGTTTCAACCGGTGCCCCGTATTGTACGTTATGACCTTTCAGCATAATAATTTCATTTTTTGAAATAACTTCTTGATGAAGGCGCTCGCTTTTACGGCGATTTCCTTGTGTAACAAGAGCAGCAATAGAGAGAGCAATTCCACTTGAAGCCGAATTAACAACTACAGCTGCTTCTGATCCTAAAATGTCAGCAATATGATCACCTGCTTTATCAACTAAATCAGCAATCTCAACATAATTTTGTCCGCCTTGTTTCATCGCATCCATCACAGTATCTGTTGGTGCTGATACACCTAAAATGCTCATCCTTCCACTAGCATTAATTACTCGTTTCAAGCCATATTTAGCATTCAATGAATGTTCCATTCACAACCACTCCTTTTGCCTCTATTCTTCTATTACCTACACGCTTGTCCCCTTCAGAATCAGTCAATGTAACCGGCTCATTTTGAACAGAAAATAATGTTAAGTTAGCAACATCTCCAACTTGTATTCGACCGAGTTGTGGTTTTTTTAGCCAGTTCGCTGCATTAGTTGTGACTGCTTCGATCACTTCCCCAAGCGAATATCCTAAGTATAAGAATTTAGATAGCACATTTGCCATATTGTATACAGGTCCATCCAATCGATTTTTGCGATAAATGTCAGTGCTTATTGTATTTAAACCAATCTGATATTGTTTTGCCGACTCAGCGACTTTAAAGGAGAAACTTGCATTGCCATGACCAACATCTAAATGTACACCACGTTCAATCGCATCACTCAACACTTGAAGAGGCTTTCCTTCATTATCGAAAAGATTATTTTCTTTTCCATTAAGATAATGAGTAATTACATCTCTTTTTTCTAAAAGTGGAATGACTTCTTCAATGCTTGGCGGGGCTGAACCTATGTGTACCATTAATGGTAAAGATGTTTCCTCAGATAGTGCCCGTGCAATACGTAATGGTTCAATACCACTATCACGAACAACGCTTTTACTCATCCGCACCTTTAATCCAACAATAAAATCTCGATACTCATTCACAGCCTGTTTTACTTTCTCTTTATTTATCCATTCTATGTTAGAGAGTTCATCCACTCTTTTTAAACCAATTCTTGAAACGTTCAAAAATGCAAATAAATTTGTTTTAGCGTGATCCTTACTTTTAACCAAATCAGCAATTCGATCAGCCCCACAACTCCCAGCATCCACAATGGTTGTTACCCCGTTCTTTATTCCTATCTCATCAATTTCATCGCCATAAGGATCAAATTCTGGAAAGGCATGGACATGTAAATCAATCCAACCACTTGATACATACATACCTGAATAATCGAATACTAGCCTACCGTGTCCACTTCCAGCCTTTGTTATCTCAGCGATCTTACCGTCTTCAACAACAATATCAATTTGCTCTTCATTCACACGCTTTACATTACGTAATACGAATCGTTCTTTCACTTATATCACCCTTTTCTGTTACTTTATCTAAATAAAATCAAAATGAATTACATTCATTAAATCTTTTACATATAATACAGTTTAGAAAATTAACAATGATTTATAACGTTATAATGTTATGTTAGCACACAATACTCGCAAAGTAAATATAACATTATAATGTTTATAGTTTTAAAAAAGCTCTCAAATATCTATTCTTTCTTATAAATACATCTATATATAATGTAAAAAATTTATTTAAATCACAACATTCTTTATCGTTTTGGCACTTGTAAGATTTAAAAGAAACAGCGTCTCTACCTTTCTAAGAAGTGCCTCCTTGAGAGGAACTCTAACCTATCTGACATAACTAAAAGTTCTGAGAAGATTCATATCGATCAAATTTCAAATGTAAAATAATAAAAAAACTCTATCTCCAATTTTATACTCATTTTGTGCTTTTTCTTCTATTGTTTCAATAAAAACGTTCGTAAAAGTGTTTGATTTTCAGAGGATGTCCGTAATTTTATTTAAAACTTAAACGAACGATAAAAATAATAGATTTTCTATCTGAAAGAAAAGTTCGTAAACGATACTTTTATGAACTATATATTTTGTATTATTGTAAAAATTATACAAATAATAGCACTTTAAATTTGGGTTCAAGTACTATATCCATAATTGCATAAAAAAACCCATTCCCTGGTGCTGTGATGTGGGAATAGGCTCAATGAGTTAAGATGACATTTCGAAAAATCTCCAATTAACATGCCTTTTTTATTTTACAATAAATCAAAATAGAAAGCGATTACATTTTTTGTTTTGAAAACAAAAAATTCGCAGCCTAGAAAGGATGGCGGACTCATTGGAGTTTGGTTTCAAGAACTAATATGCACGAGTATATTATTTTTCCTTTATCAACTCCCTCATCCCTTTTTATTATGTATCTTATCAGATTCAGCTTCATTCGTATATAAATCCCATTATTATACATAATAACAAACAAATATACTTTCTCAAAAGGGGCTTTCGATAGTGAATAGAGAACAAGTCATTGATATTTATCAAGATGTTCTAGAAAAGAAAAGAAAACGTTTTCCTAATTACTTCTTTGTAGGTAATGAAGGAAAAAAATATATACGCTATATGACATGCTATCTACTTGAGCAACGATTATCAATTCCTGTTTACGAGATTCCTCTGAAGGTAAAGGCAGGCACTTTATGGTCTCATCGTCTTAAACCACCTGCTTTGCTTTATGGATGGAATTATTATGAAGTCATTGATAATGCCTATCCAGGAAGATTTAAACCATGGCAGTTCCAACAAGTTCCTGATAAATATTGGGATGGAGAAGAGGGGAAAAAACGAGCTATTGAAGCAGTAAAATATGTAATAGAGGAAAAACTAAAAATCCCTCTTAAAGAGATTCCTATTCGAGTTAACATTCACTTTTTTAATCAACATAGCCTAGGAGGTGTCTTTTCCCTTTTCGGCCAATCCCCTTTTCAAGTGGTAGAAGCTGTTTATCCTGGGGTCTTTAAACCCTGGCAATTTGCTCATGTTCCCATGAATTGTTGGAAAAATGAAGAATACATTCGAGAGGCAATGGACGATTTTTTATTCAAACAGCTTCATTTCTCTTCCTATGAGGAGGCTTTTCTCAAATTAAAAGGAACTCATTTCACCGATTTTCAGTTAACTGGTCTCTTTCAAATGGCGTTTGATTCCAGAATGAACAATGTGAAGATATGGATAAAAAACCAACTAACGAATATCGATAATGAATTATTTTATGTGGATCTTGATTAATGAAAGAATTGATTGAAACGAATAGAACGAATAGCCCGAACTACATTCCTATTATTTCTATTTCCTTTTAAAAAATAGCGATTGATAAGTATGTAGTTATTTGCTTTGATTTTTCTTCTTTATAAAAAGATATAAAGATTCAGCAAAAAAAAGAAACAGAAGAAAAAAAAGCACAAATAATTCAGCTACTTCCATTACCCTAAAGGGACTCACGGCGTTGGCCAATGCCTGAGAAATATCAAATCCTTGAAAAATATCGATGCCTAAAGAAAAGCCCATTAAGCATCCCATCATTAAAAGGCTAATACCTATAATTTTCATATCGATCACGCTCCATTTAATAGGTTCTTCCCTTTCTTCTATGACGATACATAAATAACATTTGTTAGTTTTTACATAAAAAACTCTTATATGGTTAAAGTAATAAAAAATAAAAGAAGGGTGCCTGAATCTATGCCTTCGTTTTTTAAAGATCGAAAACCAAAAAAGAATCGCCAACAGGCTGACGAAAATCAAAGCACTGATTGTCCAATAGAACAGATACAAATTTCATTATCAGGAAACCTTAACATGATTAAGCAGAAAACGGGAAATAGTTCAGACGTCGTTATTCGCCAGATAAAAATGGGGGAGAATAACGACGTGGAAACAGCCATTGTCTACGTAGATGGAATTGTAGATAATCAGTCGATTCAAGAGTACCTACTGCAATCCATGATGAAGGATGATCATAAAGAAGAAATAAACCAGCACAATGCGATAGGCCTGCTTTCTGAAGACATGATGACAATTGGAAACATTTCTTCTATCACTAACTTGGATGATTTATTTGCATCATTAATGGCAGGCGATACTCTTATTTTAGTGGATGGAGTAGACCAAGCACTGAGTGCTAGCACCAAAGGTGGAGAAAAACGTTCCATTGCGGAATCTACTACCCAAATGGTGGTGCGAGGGCCAAAAGGAGCATTTACCGAGTCTCTTGGGACCAATACAGCTATGGTACGCCGTATCATTAAGACCCCCGATTTATGGATGGAATCTTTAAAAGTGGGACGTGTAACAAAGACAGATGTGACATTTATGTACATACATGGCATTGCCAATGATAAAGTCGTTAAAGAAATTCGGCAGCGATTGCAGCGAATTGATATCGATAGCATTTTGGAATCAGGTTATATTGAACAACTAATAGAAGATCAGACAGCGACTCCTTTTCCAACTATGTACAACACGGAAAGACCTGACGTTGTAGCTGGAAACCTGTTAGAAGGACGGATTGCTATATTTGTGGATGGAACTCCTTTTGTACTGATTGCACCTGCTGTGTTCATGCAATTCTTCCAATCGGCTGAAGATTATTATGCGCGTTTTGACATTGCAACTTCCATTCGTCTTTTACGTATTTTTATGTTTATGATTTCTCTTATTGCACCTGCTACCTATGTCGCTGTTACAACCTTTCACCAGGAAATGGTGCCAACCACGCTCATTGTAGCTATTGCGGCACAGAGGGAAGCTGTTCCTTTTCCAGCATTCGTGGAAGCTCTCCTCATGGAGATTACCTTTGAAATTTTACGAGAAGCAGGGATTCGATTGCCAAAAGCTATTGGTTCGGCCGTCTCCATTGTTGGAGCTCTTGTAATTGGCCAAGCAGCCGTTCAAGCAAGTATTGTGTCACCAGCAATGGTTATCATTGTATCCATCACAGCGATTGCTAGTTTTGCCACCCCTTCCTTTGATATGGCAATTTCAGCTCGCCTAATTCGTTTTTTGTTTATGATTGGCGCCGCATCATTTGGTTTCTACGGCATTATTCTATGCCTTTTGATGATGGTTGTCCATCTATGCAGTTTACGTTCGTTTGGGGTACCCTATATGTCTCCATTTGCTCCCTTCATCCCCGTAAACAATGGAGATACTATCATAAGATTACCGTGGTGGACATTGAGACAAAGACCGCGATTAATTACTGCTAACACGGTTCGAGAAGGGACAAATCAACACCCACACCCTCCTGCATCCCGTGTTATGGTGAACCGCGATCTGGAAAAAGGTGATAACAATGAAGCGTAAGGGATTTTTTCTTTTGTTGATGATGACGATAACCATCTTGCTCACAAGCTGTTGGAGTAAAAAAGAATTAACTGATCTTGCCATCGTGGCAGCTATGGGCGTTGATAAAACAAAAGGTGGAAGATATCACATAACGCTCCAAATTATTAATCCAGGGAACGTAGCCGGAGGCTTACAAGGCGGAGGAGGCGGTGCTCAAAGCCCTCCTATTACTATTTACTCGGCTTCAGGAGATAATATAGTCGAAGCAAGTAGACGGGCTTCAGGCAGAATTTCTCGACGATTGTATTATGCTCATACAAACTTGGTCGTAGTGGGAGAAAAATTGGCCAGAGAAGAAGGACTTGATACATTAATCGATGCCCTAGATCGAGATCCAGAATTTCGGAATACTTCTTCTCTTGTGATTGCGAACCATTCGACCGCAGCTGATCTTGTGAAAACGTTAACGCCGGTTGATAAAATTCCAGCAAATAAGGTGCTAAAAACCTTAGAGTTTACAGAAAGAAAATGGGGAGAGAATGTAAAAACATCGCTTCAAGAGGTGATGAAGAGCCTTGAATCTCCTGGAAGAGGAACCGTCGTATCAGGATTTCGTCTAGATGGGGATCCCCAGCAAGCACAAAAACTGGATAACCTTCAAGAAAGTGCACCTGAAGCGACGCTTCGAGCTTCAGGAATTGCTGTTTTAAAAAAAGGAAAATTAGTGGATTGGCTGTATAAAGAACCGGCAAGAGGAACGGTATGGATTCTCGACAAAATCCAAGGAACGGATATTAATATTGATTGGAAAGGGAAAAAAGAAGCGATTGCTTATCAAACTGTACGCCAAAAAACAAGCGTGTCTGCCCAAGTGAAGAATGGGCAGCCTCATATTTCTGTTCATACACGTGTTGAAGGAGATATCGGTGAAATGGAGGTACCTGTTGATATCACCAACCCAAAGGTCATTACAAAAATCGAAAAATCCGTGAGGAAAGAAATTAAAAAAGAGCTAAAGACAGCTATTGAACGTGCGCAAAAAAACAAAACGGATATTTTGGGATTTGGCGAAGTAGTTCATCGTACGAGACCCAATCAATTTAAGAAATTAAAAATGGAATGGAATGAGGTATACTTTCCGAAGTTAGATGTAGATATTACAGTGGAAGCCTATGTACGTCGAGCTGGCTTACGAAACAAATCGTTTCTTTCAGGTTTAAAAGAAAATCAAAAGTAAGGAAAAGGAGGTGCCAGTTAAATGGAGAAAGCAAAAATTAGTGCCAGTCAGCTCTTTATTCTAATGGTCTTGTTTGAACTCGGAAGTGCTTTACTGGTACCTCTTGCAATAGATGCAAAACAAGATGCGTGGCTTGCGATTCTGCTTGGAATGGTATTCAGTTTCGTTTTATTATTAGTTTACCATAAACTTTATACCTATTATCCCAATCTTTTGCCTACAGAATATATGCAAAGGATTCTAGGAAAAGTACTTGGAACCGTACTAGCCTTTGTTTACATTCTTTATTTTATGTACGATGCCTCAAGGGTTCTACGTGATTTTGGTGAAATGCTGTTAACTTTTGCCTATCCTGACACCCCTTTATTTATCGCGAATGCATTATTAATGCTTGTCATTATCTATACAATCAGAAAAGGAATTGAGGTCATAGCTCGATCTGGAGAACTGCTGTTTATTTTCATGTATGTCCTTGCAGTTGCTGGCTTTATCTTAATTGTTTCTTCTGGTTTAATTGAGATTAAAAATTTACAACCTATTTTGGAAGAAGGCTTATTCCCTGTCCTAAAAGTGGTATTTACTCAAACTTTGTATTTCCCATTTACAGAAGTTATTGTATTTACCATGATTTTTCCTTACTTAAACAATCCTAAAAAGGCAAAGGTAACCATGCTATGTGCATCAGGATTAAGTGGAATCAATTTAATTATTACCATGCTTATTAATGTCTCTGTACTGGGTGTTGATTTAACTGCACGTTCACAATACCCACTTCTTAGCACAATTGAGAGCATCCAAGTAGCTAATTTTTTAGAACGTCTTGATGTATTTTTTATGCTTGCTTTAATCATCACTATCTTCTTTAAAATCTGTGTATTATTTTACGCAGCTGTCGTAGGAACTGCTAGTTTGTTCAAGGTTAAATCACCTTCACGGTTATCGTATCCTTTAGGGCTAATCATTCTCTTTTTATCTATTACCATTGCGAGTAATCTTCAAGAACATAACCATGAAGGACTGAAGGTGGCAATGTTCACTATACACATTCCCCTTCTTGGGATTATTCCTCCTTTGCTTCTTCTTGTAGCTTTCTTTAAAAATAGGAAGAAGCATGGGAAAAACACATTTAACTAGCTAATTTTCATATGGAATATTGTCATCTCTGTTAAATTCCCCAGTAAAGTTCTTACCCGTGGAAAGAATACTTTTAGCCTAGATTTAACCTTAAAGTCAATCTAGTATCTATTACATAACGTTCGAAAAATCGGAAGTGGCGAAAACAGTAAAGGATAATCCAAAAAATTAAAATATTTCTTTAAATACAGTTGAAAAGGAAGGCGGATTGAATGGAGAAAGCTAAAATTAGTGCCAGTCAGCTTTTTATCTTAATGGTTTTGTTTGAGCTGGGTACTACTTTATTGTTACCTATTGCCATGGACGCAAAACAGGACTCTTGGCTTGCGATTCTGCTTGGAACAGTATTTAGTTTTGTTCTGTTTCTAATTTATCATAAACTTTACTCGTACTATCCAGATATTTTACCTACAGAGTACATGCAAAGAATCTTAGGTAAAGCAGTAGGAAGCGTATTGGCCTTTCTTTATATCTTTTATTTTATCTATAATGTAGCAAGGGTTCTACGTGATATCGGCGAGATGCTGTTAACCTTTGCCTATCCCGATACCCCTTTGTTTATTGCGAATGCTTTATTGATTCTTGTTATTATTTATACAGTTCGCAAAGGTATCGAAGTAATAGCCCGATCAGGAGAAATCTTTTTTATAATCATGTATATCCTAGCCATCACTGGCTTTGTTCTGATTGTATGTTCGGGATTAATCGATATTACGAACTTACAACCAGTACTTGAAGAAGGAATATTTCCACCCTTGAAAGTTGTTTTTACTCAAATCTTGTATTTTCCTTTTAGTGAAGCGATTGTGTTTACAATGATTTTACCGTATTTAAAAAACCCAAAGAAAGTCAAAGTGACTATGTTATGTGCATCAGGATTAGCTGGCATCAACTTGACTATTGCCATGCTTATCAACATTAGTGTACTTGGAGTTGATTTGACTGAACGTTCCCAATTCCCCCTTCTTAGTACCATACAAAGCATTCAGGTAGCTGATTTTTTAGAACGTCTTGATGTGTTTTTTATGATTGCTTTAGTTACCGGTGGTTTCTTTAAGATAAGCGTGTTGCTTTATGCGGCTGTCATAGGAACGGCCAACTTATTTAAGATTAAATCATCTTCCCGACTGTCATATCCTATAGGACTCATCATTCTATTTATATCTCTGACTATTTCTAGAAATTTTCAGGAACACCTCCATGAAGGATTGGGGATAGAAATGTTTGTTTTGTATATTCCCCTCTCTGCGATTATTCCTCCTCTGCTTCTTCTTGTTGCGTTCTTGAAAAATAGAAAGAAACAGAGAGGATAACAGGTTCATTTGCCTGATTTTTCTGATGATGAAACAACTCTTACAATCCGTTGAATCCTTCTAAGCTAGGGCTTATCAATGTGATTTTAAACTATGTGAGGTGATTTTTCTGTATACTTGGTTTTATGATCATTTCATCAATACAATTCTATTTCCTCTTACTTGTATAGGGATGGTAGCTATCATGTTGAGTGCATATGCGTACTTTAAATTAAAAAAATAAATAATTAACAGTTTCAGGGCTTGTTGATTTCTAAAGGATTTTTCTCCTTTAAAAATTGATTATTTATACAAAATATAGTTATCACTTATATTAATGACTTAAAAAAAGCTCGCTATCTAAAAAAGTCAGTCATCATAAGGAATTTTATCTGCAACAACATGGTAAAATGATCTATTTCTTCTATGATAAAGCTCTTATTATTTGTGAACTTATACTTTTACGGACAGAGAATAATTCTATCGACCAAAATTTACCGCGCAAATAAATATAGCCTTTGACTAAAAAATATAAATTACCTAACTTTATAAAATAGTATTGATACTCCTTGTTAGGCAACTTACTTCCCTCCATTTCTACACCCTTCACTCGCTTTATAAGTCACTATTACTATCTTATTTAGACTTTAAAAGGTAAACCCTTCTAAAAAAGCCACTCTTTTAGAGTAACTTAAATGATACAAATGTTAATGTGTTATTGTATAATTTTGTAACTTTGGTGTTTTGTTACGGAAATAAACCCTTTAAATTTAATACTGTGTATTTAGTTTATACTATAGAAACTATATTGGACGAAGGGAACTAAGACGTTAAATAATAAAAAAACCACTTTAATAATGGAGTGAGAAAATGACAAATGCAAAATTGTTTACAGCTATTTATATACCATATACACCTTTTCAAGATGAAGTACTAAGACCAAAGAATGCTAGAAAATTTAAGTTTAAGTTAGAAGAAAGTGAACGTCTAGCAACTATCCTTTACCGTTTTGTTTATAGCAAAAATGAAAAACAAATAATTTGTTTTTATATAGTTGATGATTGGGAAGATCCTTATCGTTATCTCTTTGTAGAAAATAACGAATTATACGATGAATTTACGTCGCAGTTTGGAGTGGCAGGCGTTCAAGGAGGTTATTTGGAATTTGGAATGGATACATATTTAGATACTGATTCCCCTGAAATCATATCTGAAGAATTAAATAAGGCTATAAATAGGGGTTATGATGAAGACGCGCCTATGCCAATATGTCATATATACGGTCAAGATATGTGGCACGGAGATGCTTTTATCGTAGCCAATCGTACAGCACTAGAAGAAATGCGTAATGCTATTGATATTGCTTTAAAATATGGAGAAATAAGAACAACTTTATCACCTTCTGATAATGAGGGATATGACTTATTTATTTCTTGTGGAGAGGATAAATTTGATTGGGACTTGGTAGAAATGCCTTATCATGACCACGAATATTTTGAAAAACCTAAAGTTCCCGTTAAAGCTTTTAGAAAGTACAAGATTAATAAGTAATCAGATATTTTTTTTCCTTCTATTTTTGAATTTACTGAAAGCATGCTATAAAAGCTAAAAATAAAAAGCTATCTCATGGAATGAGATAGCTTTTTCAGTAAGTGGTGATATACTTACTAATCGACTTCTAAATTATAAATATTTTGGATAATAAAGTAAAGTGTTGTTGTTCTATTGCATATGTATAAAACATGCGCTTTTTATACATTTTTTTCTCGTTCGTCTCCTACTAAAGCGTTGGTATGTCAAAGATGTATAAAAAGCTGCATATCCGATAAAAGTCACCCTACTCCGAATCCTTGTCCTGCATGGGTTCATTTTTTTATTTGGTTCCTTTAAGAGTGATTATATTAACTGGAAATGAATGGAATATACATAAAGAAATTTGATAAATTATTTCTCTGAAAACAATATAAATAATCATTATTCTTTGTTGATTTGTGTTATACTTATAATTGGGGTTTTTTGGAAAAAGAAATTATTAATTTTAAAATCCTACAAAAACATTTCAGGGGGGCATTTATGAAAGGGTTCAAAAAAGTTATAGCAGCTATTTTAGTTTTTGCTGTATTATTTTCGCCACTCGTTCCACATACAGACGCAGAAGCCAAAGTAATGTGGGGAAATCAAGAACTCGTCAAAGGACAAATAGGTCGCGTTACAATTTTAAAGAATACTAGTCTTTACAACATTAAAAATAATAAATTAGTAGCAGTAAAAAAAGTATCAAAAGGTCAAACATATCGTGTTTATTCTTATTCTGGAAAATACGGTGGGATTTACGGTGTATCAAAAGATTTATATGCTCAAAAATCGTCTAGCATCAAGTATGAGAGAGCACCTAGTGACAAAATCCAGGCGTTGGGAATAACCGTTACAAAAAAATCATTAGCAAGTAATATTAGCTATCCAGAAGCATCCGGTCTTTTTAATAAACCATTTGAGGCTAGTTTCAATAGAAAATTCTTAAACATTGCTAAAGAAACTCAACAAGCAAATAAAGAGTTAAAAAAACAGGAGAAGGAGGACCGCGAAAACGGATGGTCTACAGGCTCCTATTTTCAAAATATAAAATACTCTGTACCTTACAATCAAGATAATATTTTAAGTATTTCTGTTACCTATGATGAGTACGCTGGCGGTGCACACGGTATGGCTTGGATTGACACTTACAATTATAATTTATTAAAAGCTAAGCGACTTAGTTTAAAAGATGTCATTACAGATCAAAAGCAATTAGGTAAAGTAAATAAATATATCCGTGAACAAATGATTGCTCGTAATAAAAAAGGGGCTGGATTCTGGGTTGAAGATTTCAAATCTGTGAACTTAACTCAAGACCAATACTATTACACGAACGGTGGCATTGTAATTATATTTGGTGAATATGAATATGGACCTTATGCTAACGGTATTAATTTCTTCAAAGTTCCATATTCTATTTTTAAGTAATACAAAATTGCCATCTGCTTTAATCATTCCAGAACATTAGAGAAGGTTAAGAGCTACGTTGATAGCTCTTAACCTTCTCTTTCATTCCTAGAAAGTACATTATGGTAACTAAAAATATACACTTTTTTGAACATCTTTTATTCTTGGAAGTGATTTCTTACACTTACCTTTTATAAATTCAAGTTTTAACTTTTATGTTTAGTAGCGACAAATACAACTTTGTTCATTAATTATTATTAGAGAACTATCCTAGGTTTTTTGAATCAAATTATTAAAGCTTAATAGGAAAGCAATTAATTAAATTATATTTGAGAAACAACCTAAATTATTAATTTATGCAGAAAAAGAAGAAGGCTAGAAAAATGTACGTTCTAACCTTCTTCTTTCTTTATTTTTATAAAGATTTTATTATTATTTCTTGATGCTAAGTAAAGCTATTGCATCATGTAAATGTATAGATTCCTCATTCCTGCATTCTACGTCAAACCTTTTAATCCACTCTATTTCATATAAATCTGCAGCTACAAGACGTACTATATCTTCTACAAATCGAGGATTTTCATATGCTTGTTCTGTTACAATTTTTTCATCTGGTCTTTTTAATATAGGATGAATATACGCACTGGCATTTGATTCTGCGGCATGTAATAAAACTTGCTTCCAATCTATATCATCCCTGTAATCTGAAGAAAGTTGAGCATTCATTGTTACGTACCCACGCTGATTATGAGCACTATATTCACTGATTTCTTTTGAACAAGGACATAATGTTGTAATTCCACAAGTTAAACTAACTTCGTCTTTAAATCCATGTTTTTGAGTATAATTAATTTTTATTTTTGCTTGCGTATGGTTCAGTCCGGTTAAATCTGAAGAGGGACCTTTACGTTCATAAAACCATGGAAACTCTACTTGAAGTTGAGTTTCTTTTTGTTCTAGTCTTTCTGATAACGTTTTTACAAAATCGTGAAGAGTAGAAAAATCTAATATGAACCCTTGACGTCTGTACTGTTCTAATTGCTCTACAAAACGACTCATATTTGTTCCTTTTCTATCATAAGGAAGGCTAGAAGTTAAGGTAAATGTCGCTATAGTCGTTTGTTGATTTGGAAATAATGAGCTATGTATATTAACAGGTTGTTTTATGTTGCTAATTCCTACTTGATTTATGTCAAATAAAAATTTGTTTTTTTGATTTTGTAAATCTTTCATCCCATTTTTTGTAGTGGGTTTAATTTTTGCACCTGGTGGCACAGAGCCAAATAATTTATGTCGTTCTTCTTTAGAAGGCAGTTTAATAATCATCTTCTCATCCTATCAACATGTTATTGCAATTAATAAAATTTATAATCTTAAATAACTTTATTAAAAATAAAATAATTATTATAAAGATCCCATTCCTTTTTTATATTAACAGTATCGATATGTCCAAGATTTAGAAAGTAAATCTAATCAAACTGTTTAAACTCCTTTTCATTGTTTAACTTTGAAAATCTTGTTTCTTCGTCAAGGTAGATCCTACTCTCAGTTGCTCCGTGTTGACCACAGTATTTTCCTAGGTAAGGGGTAGCTTCATTATCTAAGGAAGCTAATACTAGCTGACATATGCGTCTCCCAGCTTTCAACTGAATAGGTACATGGTTAGCATTGTAAAGTTCTAACGTAATATGACCTTCAAAACCAGGATCTACCCATCCAGCGTTTTGAATAAATAGCCCTAACCTCCCTATAGAACTTCTTCCTTCTACAAAAGCAGTTAGATTATTTGGTAACTTTATATACTCCATTGTGGTACCTAAAATAAAGGAGTGAGGCGGAATCATGATAACGTCCTGATTAATTTCTCTATATTCCGCCGGTTTATCGAATGAAATCATGGAAGTGATGTGCTCATTAATCGTAAGAAAATGCGTTCCTAATCGTAAATCAATAGAAGCTGGTTGTATTTGAGAGTTAACAATTGGTTTAATATCCAATTGTTGAACTTCCAATTTCTCTAAAATCGTCTTGCCAGTTAAAATCACAATTTCCTTTCCTCCTAAATAAAAATTTTCTTTGGTTTAGTTAATTAAACTAATCATATTTTCTGGATACTCTTGTCATATAAATAACAGATTCGTTTTTCATATGAACAAGAGTACATTTCCCGAAAATAAATCGTAATCATTACGTTTAATGTAATGCTAAAAAAATATCTTTTAAAAGTCAACTATATTTTTTTCCCTGTTTCTTTAGAATGTATTAACTACGTCTCTTTGTTATTTGCATTTGAACCACAAGTAGGATATTATAACAAAGTATAAATAGTAATGATTACGATTTAAAAATAATATATATCTTTTAATTAACCAAAACAAGCAAAACAAAGAAAGGATGTATTCTGTTGGCAAAAAAATCTAAAGTAGTAAAAGAAAAGAAGCGTCAAGAACTAGTCAAAAAATATGCTGAATTACGAAGAGAGTTAAAAGAAAAAGGTGACTATGAAGCTCTTCGAAAGCTACCAAGGGATTCGGCACCGACTCGCCTACACAATCGTTGTGAACTAACAGGAAGACCTAGAGGATATTTAAGAAAATTTAAGATGTCTAGAATTGCTTTTAGAGAATTAGCACATAAGGGTCAAATTCCAGGAGTCAAAAAATCTAGCTGGTAAATGAGGTTCAAGAAATATAAAGAAAAAAGAGAGTAATAATTAAATTTAAATCGTAATCATTACTATTAATTTGTAGGAGGAATGAATATGGCAACATGGGACTTGAGCAAAACTAAACATCACGTGCTCATTTGTAACGGAAGTAGTTGCAATCAAGTTGGAGCAGAGAAGTTAACTCAAGCTATTCGGAAGGAGATTTCGGATCAAGATCTAGATGAATTCATACATACAACTCGTACGCGATGTAATGGGCGGTGTCATGATAAGTGTGTAGTTGTCGCGTATCCTAAAGGAACATGGTACAAAGATTTAAAACCAGAGGACACCAAAATATTTATTGATTCCCTTATGAACGGACAAGATGTGACGGGAAAAGTAAGTCATTTATTTAGTAATGAAGGCTTTCAGAGGACTGAGGGAATTGTAACTGGGATCTCCAAAGAGAAAGAAAAAGTAATGAAAGTATCAAAAAAACATTAAATGGAGGAATGTAACAATGGTATTAATGAAACCAAATAAGGTCCCTGTCACTATTCTAACAGGCTATCTAGGAGCCGGAAAAACCACTCTATTAAATCGAATATTGACAGAAAAACATAATCAGAAAATTGCAGTTATCGTAAATGAATATGGAGAAGTTGGAATAGACAATCAGCTAGTAATAGATGCAGATGAAGAAATTTTAGAAATGAATAATGGCTGTATCTGTTGTACAGTTCGTGGAGACTTGATTCGTATTTTAAATACACTTGTTTTCTCAATGGAACAAGGAAAAGTGAAATTTAATCGCGTTTTAATTGAAACAACAGGCTTAGCAGATCCTGCACCTGTTGCTCAAACATTTTTTATGGATAAACACTTGTCTGAAAAATTTGAGGTGGATAGTATTGTTACAGTAGTTGATAGCAAACATATCACTAAACATTTAGACAATTATGATGAGGCACAGGAACAAATTGCATTTGGCGATGTCATCATTTTAAATAAGACTGACTTGATATCTAGTGACGATTTAAATTCATTAGAACAGAGAATTAATCAAATGAACCCTACAGCCAAACGCTTGTACGCTCAAAATTGCAGTATAGATTTGAATGAAATTTTAGGAATTCACACATTTGATGTAGACCGAAAGATTGAAATTGATCCTCATTTCTTAGAAGAACATCATCATCATCATCATGACGATAAAGTATCATCTATTGCTTTTAGAGAAGAAAAACCACTTGATTTGGATAAGGTTAATCATTGGATGAGTTATCTTGTCCAAGAGAAAGGAGAAGATCTCCTAAGATATAAAGGAGTTCTTTATATCAAAGGTATGAAAGAACGAATTGTATTTCAGGGACTTCACATGCTCTTTTCTGGCAGACCTGACCGTAGATGGAAAGAAAGTGAGAGAAAAATAACTGAGTTAGTCTTTATCGGTAAAGATTTAAATAAAGAGGAATTAGAAAAACAATTTAAAAATTGTATAGCTAATTAAAAAATATATGGACTAGAGGTATTATACAATTTCATACTCGTTAAGGGTGTACTTTCTTAACTTTATCGAGTATGAAACGTATTGGAGAAACCATGATTATAACTTTTTTTTGAAAAATAGGCTGCCACGTGGCTTGTAAATAAATGCACTAATACACGTAGCTCATTCCCTTTTCTAAGCCTAGGTGAAATTGATGAAACGCCTAATAGTTATAAGTGGGATAAATGAAAAAATAGCAGATGAAAGTAAATAATCTATTGTTACGGTAATCATTTTTAAAAATTAAATTTTTACATCTTCATCCACAATTTATTTATATTATCCACAATAAAACGTAATTATTACTATTTATATTTTAATAATCTTTTAAAGGATGATATCTATGATTAAAGAACAATATATAACCCACTTACAAGAAAACGGGTATAAATGTACGCCTCAAAGAAACGTTATATTATCATACTTCTGTCAGCATAAAAATAAACTAATTTCAGCGAGTACAGTGCATAAAGATCTAGGGAAAGACAATTGGAGTATAAGTCTTGATACGATTTACCGGAGCCTTTCATTATTTTCAGATGTTGGTTTATTAGAATCTACTAGTCTTAATGGTAAAAGATTATTTGGCTTAAAAAATAAATTTGATCATCGACATATGTTCATTTGTACAGAATGTAGAACAGTAAAACCTCTTAAATTTTGTCCTAAGGGCATAGTTCAATCTTTTTTAAATGATTGTTTAATTACTAGTCATAAATTCGAGGTCTACGGTTTATGTCCAAGTTGTTGTAAATAATTATTTGACCTACTTAAAGAAAGGCTTTTAAATTATTGGCAGTCTTTCTTCAAGTAGGTTTTTATTTCTCTCTATTCTTAAGTAATTTCTCAAAAGCTTGCCAGGGCATTAAAGCACAATTGTACCTTGCAGGAAATTTATGAATATCTCCTAAACTAATTGCATCCTCTAACCGTAGGTCATCCATTACCTTTCCAGTCAGAATCATATCCTTCATAAGTATAGAGAGCTCCTCTATCTCAGCAATTGTCTTTTTTTTTGCTATATTAGTAAACATTGAAGAAGAGGCCATACTAATAAAACATCCTTCTCCTACAAATGATAAGTCTTCTATTTTATTTGCTTTGATCGTTGCATACATCGTTATTACATCTCCACAAGTAGGGTTTTTATAGTGTACTTTATGAGTATAACAGTCCGTTTTCCTGTGGTTTCTTTTATTCTTTGCATGATCCAATATTACCCGTTTATATAAGTCATTAATATTCATTACTTCCCTCCTATAGCATCTGATAGAATTACTCTAAATAAGCAGAGACTTTTTGCTTGGCATTTTGTTCTAAATTCTTTAACTCTTTCTTTAGTTTATCTAGATCAAAATCGGTCCCAATAAACACGAGATTTTTAGGGAATATTTTTTTCTGTGGGAATGAGTATGGGGATCTATATGAATATTGGAATAAATGAGTATGTGCTTGATCACCTTCAAACTGTAAGAAACCTTTTATTCGATAGATATTATTAGGTAAGTTTTTAATCCATTCATCAAATTCTTTTTTAATAACTGAGCCTTCAAACTGGTAAGTCATGGTTTGAATATGTAAATGGTTATGGACATGTAGTTCCTCATGAGCATCACCACAGGAACGGTTGGAGTGATTAATTTCCTCCAATGACACTTGAGCATAAGTTGTTAAATTGATTTTAGCTTTAGGGTTAATTTTTATTATTTCTTTTTGGATAGATGTTTGTTCTTTATCTGTTACTAAGTCGCTCTTATTTAACAGAAGATAATCACTATACCTTATCTGTTCTACAAGGAGTTTTTGCAATGAGTGATTTAATTCATAACGGTCCATCCATCTCTTTAGGTCAACTACACTAATAATGGATTTAATATCAATAAATGGTGCAATAATAGGAGATAAACATGCATCTAATACTTCTAATGGATGAGCAACTCCTGTTGTCTCGATATAAATCACGTCAGGCTGATGCTGTTGATAGAGAGATAAAAGTTGAATTTCTAACTCATTTTTTAGGGTACAGCAAATACATCCATTTAAAAGTTCTTTTAATGGTATTTTCGTTCCAATAATATCTGTATCAACAGAATGCTCTCCAACTTCATTCAATAACACTGCTACTTTCCGGTTTTGTTTCCCCTCTTCTTTCAAGATGTTTTGCAATAAGGTAGTTTTCCCACTTCCTAAGAAGCCACCAAGTATAGATATATTGATTTTTTTCATCTGTTCTCACCCATTTCTTTGCTTCATCTACTTGATAGTACAATTATAATTATAACACTAAATCGTAATGATTACTATTATCTATTTTTATGATTTGATAATGAATAACCATCTAGTTATCTCCCTATTTAAAAGACATTTTAGAAGATTCCTTGCAGTTATTCTGAAGTTTTTGCATCAGAACCACTTTTATTACTAAAACACATAATAGTAGATGAGAAATTATCAAATTTATTTTTAAAAATTTTTTAGTTCTTCACTCTATAATTTTACATAGAAATATACAGAAACATAAAACAAATCGTAAATGTTACGTTTTATTTTTTATATCTCTTTATTTACTAGATTTAATTTTAATCACTAAATTTGAACTGCAATACTTATCTTAAAATGGAGGATTCCATATGAAACATTCTTACCCTTCATATAACCGCCCGCCTGCTCTAAGACAGTTCTACAAGTATTTATGGATTTTTTTTCTCTTACTCTTTCTCATAACTTTAATTATTCCTACTATGATTGTGTTTTCAGCAGGTAATGAATCTATTGCAATGAATAAATCCCTAACCTCTTCAATTTCACAAAAGTCTTCTGTAGTCACTGAAGACAACAAAATTTCTTCTGTTTCTGTTAATAAACATGTTTTACCTAAAGAATCTCCTTTATCTATAGGATGGGTAACAGAAAATAATAATAACTCGAGTACACACGAGTTATCTGCTTATCATAATCTTAAAGTCGTTTCTCCAGCATTAGTGTCTATTGACAATCAGTATAACTTACAAGTGAACTCTAACCTCTCTTTAATAAACACTATGCATACCCAAGATAAAAAAATATGGGCACGTTTTATCATTAATAATGATACAAAATCTAATGTTCATACATTTCTTTCTAATCCTAGTAAAACCCAAGAAATAATCAAAAGAATATACCAAGTTTCCCTTAATAACCAATGGGATGGTATCAATTTAGATATTGAGAACGTGCGTAGTCAAGATAGGGACCTTTTTTCACAATTTGTAAAAAGTTTATCTAATCTCCTAAATCAATCAAAGATTGTTCTTTCTATTGACCTACCTCCTGATTCTAAAGGAAGTAATAATAAATATGGACCATTTGATCATAAAATAATAGGGAATTATTGCGATTACATTATTTTTATGGGATATGATCAACATTGGTCAACAGACCCTGTACCCGGACCTGTAACATCACTCTCATGGCTAAAGGAAAATGTACAAGAGTTTACGAAAACTGGTATACCTCCTCAAAAAATGATATTAGGCCTTCCTGCTTATACAAGGGTTTGGCAACAAGACAAGAGTGGGAAGATTGTAAAGAACCCTGCCACTTCTGTTCAATATGTTAAGGATTTAGTTACTCAAAATCATCGAAATTTAACTTGGAATTCCACTTTGGGGGAATATTACACTTCTTATACTGCAAATAACAGAGTTTATCAAGTATGGCTCCCTACTGTTACATCCTTTAAAGAATATTTAGATCTAATTCCGCAGTATCATCTAGCTGGATCTGCTATATGGAGCCTAGATCTTATGGGCGCATCCTATTGGAATAAAATATTTTAACAGATAATAATATATGTTAAATTCAAAGGCTAATAAATATTGTTTATTATAATTTAAAAAGACCTTTCTATTCATATAGAAAGGTCTTTTATTTTATTATTATGTTCCATATACCTCTAGTATATTTGCTGTATCTAGATCTTGTCCAATTAGAACAATGCAAGGATCAATAACACCGTTTTGTGGTTGATCACTCACATCAATTTGATTAGAACTATATTGGAAATGATATAAACCTTGTTTTTTTTCTAATTTTACATATCCTTTAGCTCGAATAATACCTTCTGGAAGTGACTTTAACCAATGGCTTAATTGTTTTTTTGTAAAACTCGGCACTTCTTGAATAGTCATTGTTTTGATGCCTATATGGTGTTCATGGTGATGACTACAAGAATTTTCATGTTCATGTGTATGGTTATTGCACTTACATGTTTTATTATCTAAAACTGCTGAGCCTATGCGCTTTTCCAATAATACCGGAATATCAACCTTCCCATATGAAGCTTTCAAAACCTTTGTTCCATCAAGGCTATATTTTGCCAACTTTGTTTCTACTTTAGCCATTTGCTTGTCCGTTGCTAAATCTATTTTATTTAAGACAATTGTTGTAGCACCTTTAACCTGACTTTCAAGTAAATTACGAATTGTTTTTGACGTAAAAATACTTTGATTATCTACATACGTATTGGCATCAATTAAACTAATAACTGCTTGTAAATCAAAACACTTTAGTAATGAAGGGCTAGACATTGTTTCCACTAACTCAAGAGGATTTGCAACACCTGTTCCTTCTATAAGTAATATATCAACAGGCCCTTTTTCATGTTGTTTTACTACATTTATTAACGTTTTTTTTAAATCATCTTGAATCGTACAGCAAATGCAGCCGTCTAGTAGTTCAAATACTTGTTCATTTTCAAACAAATGGCTCTCTACGTTTACACTACCTAATTCATTTAAAATAATTGCGGGTTTTAAGTTTTTCTCTTTACAATATCTTAAGATGTTAATTAACAATGTTGTTTTTCCACTTCCTAAAAAGCCAGAAAGAATATAAGAAGGTATAGCTGTCATAATAATTCCTCCACATAAAAGAGTAATTGAAGATAGAGAATCTTCGTATAGGTATACATTCTAAAATCAAATCGTAATGTTTACGTTTTACTATACTACTTCTATCTTTATATGTGAAACGATATGTGGATAGACTAAAATATTTTAAATTAATGTATCTTTTTATGGTTTGATCGCATTATCATCAATACTACCTTCTGGACAATAAAACCAATAAGCAAAAGAACGACTAGTAACAATGTAATAGTTGCTCCAGGAGGTGTTCCCAGTTCATAAGAAGATGTAAGCCCTAAAAGGATACTAAAAAGTGCCATAGCAATCGCCACTAGAAAGACCATTGTAAAACCTTTTGATAATTTAATCGCAAAAGCTGCCGGTAGGACTAACAGCGCGGATACAAGTAGCACACCAATTGTTGGAATAATAACTGCTATTGCCATACCTACTAAAATGCTAAAAGATAATGAAAGTAAATGAACATTTACTCCACTTGTTTGAGCCGTGTCTTCATCGAAGGTTATTAAATACAACTGTCTTTTAAAAATAAAAAAGTATAAAAGGATTAGTACGGTAACGCCAGTCATAATATAGAGTTGTTCATTACTAATGGTCACAATTGAACCGAATAAATACTGTTCAATGTTAGTTGTCATACCGCCTTCTGTGATACTGAGTAAGAAAAGAGCAAAGGATAAGCCTGCTGCCATCAGTATGGCAATGGAGACCTCAGAATAAGTATGGTATGCTCTTCTCATGTACTCAATGCCAACTGCTCCGATAATAACGACTAAGAAGCTTGATAGTGTAACGTTAGAATGAATAAAGAAACCGATTGCCACACCAGCAAGAGAAATATGTGACAATGTATCTGCCATTAATGCTTGTCGTCTAAGCACTAAAAATACACCAAGTAAAGGTGCAATAATCGCAATTAAACTTCCTGCCCAAAATGCGCGCTGCATGAATTCCAAGTTAAACATTTCCATCCGCCTTTTTCACCTCTTTCTAGTCGAATAATTTTCGTTAAGTACTTTTCAACTTCGTCTTGTTCATGTGTGACCATCACAACTGTACGGCCATGCCTTTTAACTTGATGATCCATAAATTGATAAAATGCCTGGCGACTTTCTACATCCATTCCTGTTGTCGGTTCATCTAGTACTAACACATCTGGGTCTGAAGCGAGTACCCGTGCAATACAAACCTTTTGTTTTTGCCCTCCAGATAAATCGCCAATTTTATGATGTTTAAATTCCCACATACCCACCATTTTTAGTGCATCTTCTATCTTTTGATGATGCTTTACTGTTAGTCGTTTAAACCAATTTCCCTTTTCATATTGACCAGATCTTACTAACTCTATTACAGTGCTTGGAAAACCTGTGTTAAACGAGGCAATTTGTTGAGGCACATAGCCAATTTTTAGTTTTTTTCCTTCATGGTTAGTTTTATTGATTACAATTGTTCCTCGCCACGGCTTCAACAGACCCAGCATCAGTCGCAGCATCGTTGATTTTGACGCGCCGTTTGGACCAGTAACACCAACGAATTCACCACTGTCAATGGTAAATGAAACACCTTTTAATATAGGTGTATGTTGGTAACCAAATACGACATCTTTTAATGAAATAAGCTCCATATTTTTCTTCCACCTTCTAATTAAAACATGCGCCTTTAAGAAAAAGACGCATGTTTTTTATGATAGTTTACTCAGATAATGACTTTTGCAATTGTTTTAAATTGTTTTCCATGACTTCGATGTAGTCTAAACCCTGTTTTTGTTGTTCCTTGCTTAAACCCTCTAACGTGTTTAACACCTCTGTTTTCGCTCCTACTTCATCAGCCAAGGTTTTTGCTACTTTGGGAGATGTCAATTCTTCAAAGTAAATCGTTTTAACATGATGAGTTTGAGCAAATTTTTTCAATTCTGCTAATTGCGCTGCACTTGGCTCTTGTTCAGGAGAGAGTCCTGCAATTGGAACTTGTCTTAAACCATATTGTTTTGTAAGGTAACCAAAAGCTGCGTGTTGTGTTATTAATTCTTTATTCGGTACATTTTTTAACGTAGATTGGTATTTTTGATCTAAATCTTTTAATTGATTAATGTATTTTTCGCTGTTTTTCTCATAATATTCTTTGTTATCTGGATCTGCTTTTTCAAGTGCATTTGCAATGTTTTCAACTTCTTTTTGGGCAAGAACTGGACTCAACCATACATGTGGATCATAGGCATGTTCATTTTCTTTATGTGTACCTTCTTCATCTTCAACGCCATTCATTAATTCAATCCCTGTACTTGCTTTTACAAACATTGGTCCCTCACTATTTATACTTTTTTCAATCGATGGTTCCCATGTCTCCATATAAGGACTGTTGTAAACCACTACATCCGATTGCTGAATATTTTTCATATCTTTAGGAGAAGGCTCCCAATCATGTGGTTCTACCGTCGATGGAATGAGTAATTCCACATCTGCCTTATTTCCAGCTACCTGTTTCGTAAATTCGTACATAGGATAGAACGTAGTTGTCACATGAATTTTTTCATCTGTCGATGATTTATTTGTTTCGTTTGAACTCCCACTTTTAGTTGAACATCCGACCATAAGTGAAAAGCATGCTACTGCTACCACAGCTGTCGTTACATATTTCTTTTTCATGTAGATTCCTTCTTTCTAAAAAATTATAAATATGTACCTACACTAGATGTCGTCATTTTATTAGAGCAATCTTGCATTTACTGAAAATAAGTTCACCTAGTAAACTATTCAATAATAAATCGTAATCATTACTATTTTCAAGCTTTTTTATATATATTTTTTAAAAATATAAAGGTAAATATTTAGAAAAAAGGTTTTTAAACCATATTTTATGCTATTTATATTTAGTTTTTCATCAAGAAATTTAATTTTATTTACAAGGAAAGTTTATGTATTTTTACATTTACCTTGGAAGTATGTATAACATCTTTAAAAATTAGTCGCATAATCTACTCAAACTCTAGCATATAGTTCTAGTAAATGGAGGTGGAACGATAGGTTATGACAACTCTATCACAATTAAGTAAAGATCTAATAGGTGTGTTATTACTACTGCTTTTTGGTTACTGTTTTTTCTTTGTTGATATAAATACGAAAGATTTAGCTATTTCAGCATCTTTATTGAATGTAAATTCTATTTTTTTAAGTATTATACTTGAAGCCATCCCTTTTATTTTGCTTGGTGTATTTGCTTCTGCCCTTATTCAAGTATTTGTATCAGAAGAACTTATTCAACGCTTGATTCCAAAAAATCCGTATATCGCCCTTATGCCAGCTGTTCTTGTAAGTGCCCTTTTACCCGTTTGTGAATGTGCCATTATTCCGGTTATAAGAAGGTTATTAAAAAAAGGAATGCCACTTCATATTGGAGTGGTGATTCTAGTCGGTGCCCCCATTTTAAATCCAGTTGTATTTGCTGCTACTTTTTATGCATTCCAATCAAATATGTCTATAGTATACAGTCGTATAGGTTTAGCTGCTGTTGCTTGTATATTAATTGGTTTATCCGTTTACTTCTTTTTTCGAAATTCCAACCAGTTACGAGATGTATACGTTCATGAACATGAGGACGCAAAAGTAGGTAATAAGTTAAAACAAACCTTGTATCATGCTAGTGATGAATTTTTCGATATGGGCAAATATTTATTGTTCGGGGCGCTTGTAGCAAGTCTATTTCAAACCTTTTTAGATAGACAACTATTAACGAACCTTGCAAGCAATGACTATATGTCTTCTGCCGTTATGATGGGATTTGCTTATGTACTGTCACTTTGTTCAGAAGCAGATGCTTTTGTTGCTTCATCTTTTTCTCATACATTTTCACCTACAGCTCTTCTTGCCTTTCTACTATATGGACCAATGATGGATTTTAAAAACACCATTATGTTATTGTCCTTTTTTAAAAAACGTTTTGCATTTAGTCTGATTCTTATCATTACTGTGATTGTGTATCTTATCGTCATGACTTATGGAATAGTTAATAGATAGGAGAAGTGGTATGAAAAAAATTGATCAGCAATTTATCATTTATATAAGGGGAATATTACTAATTGGTTTTTCCCTCCTTATGTTTAAACTCATATTAACAGGTAAAATCATTCAATTTATTGCGCCTAAAATGATGCCTTTTATATTGTTTTCTTCTGGTACCTTTTTTTTGTTGGGAATTATACAAATTTGGCGAAGTAGTGTAAATAAGGATTTATCTTGTGAATGCGGTCATGATCATACGGAAAAAGGAAAAATTCGAACAACATTTATTTACTCTTTATTTCTATTACCTATTATGACGGGCTTTTTATTTTCAAATCATACACTTGACAGCTCAGTTGCAGTAAAAAGAGGAGTAAAGTTTTCAGCGAATGTCCCTGGCGAGCAACCAGCTCAACAAGGAAGCAATAAAGTTAAATCTATTAATTCCAAAGTAGAAGAATACACGAATAAGGTATTAGCTGGTGATTCAGAAGAAGTACCAAAAAATGTTCCCTTAGAGCATCAAAGTAATATTTCTCCGCCTGAAATCCCACCTAAAGGATTTTATAAATTACTTGAAAAAAAGCTACTAAAACAAAAGAGCATTAATGTAAATAATACAGATTATATTCCTGTGATGAGTATTATCGAAAATAATGTAGATCAGTTTATAGGCAAAGAAATTGAGGTCGATGGATTTGTATACCGTGAAAATGGATTTAAAGATAATCAATTTGTGATAGCTCGTTTTGGCATATCATGTTGTGTGGCAGATGCATCTGTTTATGGAATGCTATCAACTATAGAGAATGCCTCTACATTTAAAACAGACAATTGGGTTCATATAAAAGGAATAGTTAAAAAAGCTACGTACAATCAAGAGGATGTTCCATATATTCAAATTCAACAGATTGAGTCCATACATCAACCTGATAACCCATACGTATATGAACTTTATCAAGATGAACAGCTGATAGGCCCTGGTGAATAGAAAGCATTCTATGATAGATTTACTGTTAAGGATAAGCTATACACCATTAAAACAGTTATATACTTAGATTATTGTGTTAAAGTCCTGCAAAATTTATGATTGGAAATGAAAGTAAAAAATTGTTAAACTGTTTTTCACCATTCTTTCATTTTTTTATGGTAAAGTACAAATGTAAAAAGAAATGTTCATGTAAATATTAAAGGATATTTGTATAAAAAAATATGATATCCAAAGATTTATTTGAATTTACATTTTTAAATAATATGGTCTTTAAGGTTTTGATTAAGCTCACTCTCCTAGAGACTACTAGTTGTTTATGTTATAAATATATTTTTTTATTACGGCTATTGTATATATTTATTTTTTTTTTTGAGATTGTCCCCTTTAGATAAATAGTGTAATATCACTGTTTGTAAGTGATATTACTTTCTATTTAAAGGGGCTTTTTCTATGTTTAAAAACAAACAGAAAATTCGAATATAAAGCAACATGATTATTTCTTAGTTGGAGTGAGTATAATGAGTTCATCTCTTTTACAAATGAACACCATTTTTATTAGTATCCTAATTGAAGCTCTACCTTTTATATTATTAGGTGTAATTATTTCTGGTATTATTCAAATTTTTGTAACGGACGAAATGATGGCAAAAGCTATTCCTAAAAATAAATTTGGCGCAATTGTTCTAGCAAGTGTAATTGGAGCTTTATTTCCAGCTTGTGAATGTGGAATTGTCCCTATTACAAGGCGTTTAATGGCAAAAGGTGTTCCCTTATATGCTGCTATTCCGTTCATGTTAACAGGGCCTATTATTAATCCTGTTGTCCTATTCGCGACATTTGTCGCTTTCGGTAACGATTGGAAAATCATGATTGAACGTGGTGTTGTTGCCTTTCTTGTATCTTTAATAGTAGGTTTAATTTTAGCCTTTCAATTTAAAACACCACAAGTTAAAAATGAAATACATGTACACACTGCTTCCAAGAAGATGAGTGAAAAAATAGGAGATGCTCTTAAACATACTATTGATGAATTCTTTTCTGTTGGGAAATTTGTCATTATCGGTGGGTTAATCGCGGCCGCCATGCAAACTTATGTGAAGACCTCCACCCTCATGGCTCTCGGGCACGGAGCAGTATCTTCAAACGTAGTTATGATGGGTTTATCTTATATTTTATCGTTATGTTCTTCAGCTGATGCCTTTATTGCTTCATCATTTCGAAGCACATTTAACGATAGTGCAATTATAGCCTTTCTAGTATTTGGCCCTATGTTTGATATAAAAAATACATTAATGATGTTGAGTCAATTTAAGACAAAATTTGTTTTCTCACTGTTTGCATACGTGTTTATTCTGGTACTAGTCCTATCTCTATTAATCGTTCATTAAAAAGGAGGGACATTTATGTTTAGAGTTTTAATCTTATTAGGCTTTACTATGATATTTATGCATCTTCATGCTACTGGAGATATATCAAAATATATAAACATGAAATATTCATGGATTTCATTCAGCACCATTTTCTTACTATGGTTTCTAACCATTGCAGAGTTAGTGTTTTATATGACAGGAACGGATGAAAAGGATCATGATCATGACCATAATGGTGACTGTAGCTGCGGTCATAGTCATGAATCATCAAACAAGTGGAAAAGACGGGCATGGTACCCTCTTTATTTCTTACCTGTATTAACCGTCTTCTTTTTGCCTGTTGCTACTCTTGATTCAAACATTGTTGAAGCAAAAGGATTTCATTTTCCTATTTATGATAAAAAAGACCCTTACTCATCGCATCAGTTTCTTCAACCGGATACGAGTTCATTTTATGGAGAAGATGCATACTACAAAATGATTCATAAAGATTTAAAAAAGTATTCAAAAGGAGATACCCTTAATTTAGAGGATGAAGAGTTTTTAAATGCTATGGAAACAATTTATCGATATCCTGGTGAGTTTACCGGGAAACAAATTAGTTTTAAAGGATTTATGTACCATACGAAGGAATTAAAAGACAATCAGTACTTTTTATTTCGTTTTGGTATTATTCATTGTATAGCAGATTCAGGTGTGTTTGGTATGTTAGTTCAATTTCCAGATGATGTATCATTTAAAAATGATGATTGGGTAACGGTAACGGGTAAAGTAAGTACGATGTATTATCAACCATTTAAAAAGACCATTCCAATTGTAAAAGTAACAAAAGTAAAACGTGAAGAAAAACCATCCGATCCTTATGTTTATCGTAATAATCAATAGTTGAAAAATCAGGTTAACATTTGTTAACCTGATTTTTTTATGGTATTTAACGACCTCTCTTTGGCGAGTTTCTTCTAATAGAAAGATATCTTATTTATTAATGTAGATCTAAAAGCAAACCTTACTCACATAAGGGTTCTTTCGCTTTCTTGGTTCCTTTAAGAGTGATTATGGTAACTAACTATGTATATCATATATCCACTGTTTACTTGTCTATATACTTAATTAATCCTAATTTTGCTGCTACGCGTAATAGTCTACGAAGATTTCTGGATAGAATCATCCATTCATTGGGATTAGAACGTTTTTTCCATTGATGTTTATACAAGATATATGTATAATATAAATCGTAATGTTTACGATTTATACAAAAGGAGTGTTATAATGAAAATTTTATTTGCAAAGGGGTTAAGCATAGTAACTGTTAGTTCATTACTAGCATTGCTGGGATGTCAGGCTCCAAGTTCATCCGAAAGTGAGTCTAATGAAACAACACCATCCTCATCTGTCTCAGAAGACTCTTCTAAAACGAAAGAGCAAACATCTAAAAGTGACACACATGAAAGTGAACACGAACACAATCATAGTCATGCACATGATAAAGAAACTGAACAAATTTACGCAGGCTATTTTAAAGACAGTCAAGTAAAGGATCGCTCACTTTCTGATTGGGAAGGGGACTGGCAATCTGTATATCCATATCTACAAGATGGTACTCTTGACGAAGTATTTTCTTATAAAGCTGAACATGAAGATGACATGACAGCTGAAGAATATAAGAAGTATTATAATAAAGGATACCAAACAGATACTGACCGTATCGTGATTCAAAAGAATACTGTAACATTCTTCAAAAATGGAGAAGAACATTCTGGTAAGTATATCTATGATGGGTATGAAATTCTAACATATGATGCGGGAAATAGAGGAGTAAGATACATATTTAAACTAGCAGAAGAAACTGAAGGGGTTCCTCAATATATTCAATTTAGTGATCATAGTATTTATCCGAATGAATCTAGTCACTACCACCTGTATTGGGGTGACGACCGTGAAGCTTTATTGGATGAAGTCATAAACTGGCCTACCTACTACCCATCAGAAATGGATGGACATGATATTGCCCACGAGATGATGGAGCATTAAATTAGGAGTCACGATGATTATTACTAAACTATTGAAAAAAAGGTTGTTTACTTAAACAGCCTTTTTTATATGTGATTCCACTATGTTAGTACCAATAAGAAACATTATGGTAACTAACTTTAGATAGCAAGAAATCAAAAGTTTATAGATCGCTGAAATTTGCATTGAATGACCTGTTATATGTAAAACTAAAGTTAATTCCCTCAGAGAGCGTTTCCCTGCAGATTATATATATTTGATGTTTTTCTTTATAAAAATAGTGGATTCTTCATTTAGTGAACAAATTATGCCCCTAAGAGGGCTACCTAATCAAGCTTGTTAATTGTTTCATTCTATTCATTCAGTATCCTTTAGGGATTATACTGAATAATGATAAAATACAACGTCCGTAAAAGTATACGTTTGTAGTTAACATAAAACGTATTTCTCGGCAGTCTATTAAATCGAATGTTTTACTAGATAAATTATTGAAAATATAAAGAAAGACAGCTCTAATATCTACTTTTGGTGTAGCATATCCTGTTTCATTTGCAAATAAATCGTTTATCATGGTCTCGTTCATATTTGTTTGTTCAGCTAACATTTTAATACTAATACTTCGTATAAGCCCAAAGCGTTCTAAATCATAGACATCTTTAGAATAAGTTAATCCTGCCTGGGCAATCGACTGAAGCAGCTTTGCCCAATCAAGCCATTTAGGTTCCATCATAACGTCTCCCCTTACTCTAAGAATACCTATTATTTTTTTAAGTATAAAGCGAAGTCCACTTTATATCATGGTGTTTCTTTATGTCAATGCTTGGATTTATTATTATTTTATTCCTTCGCTTAATAGATTTTTTAAAATTTTAAATTTACAATCTTTAATAAATTATTTAAAAAAACTTAACGACTACTTTACTCTAGTTTTCTATACTAATAAATGAATGAACGATATCTCTTTCATAGATTAATATATGTGAATAGATGAGCTCTATTTATACTTTGAAAGACATTCACATAATTACATAAAAAATGAGGAATTCCTGAAAACAATTAAATACATGTTGAAGGAATATAGGAGGACAATTTGATGGAGAGTAAACCATTAAATCGACGGATTTTTTTATCACGCATTGGAGCAGGAGCTACGGCTCTAGCGGTTGCTACTTCTGGTTTAGGTGTCCTAAGTGAGGCAGCTAATGCACAAACTGATAGCCTACTGCGGATAAAACCAAAAAAGACAGGCTTTAGATTTACACCAATTAAAGCTACGACCAAAGATGATGTAATTCTTCCAAAAGGATTTAAATATGATGTTGTAGCTGCTTATGGAGACATCATTAACCCTAAGAAAGATACATTTGGTTATAACAACGACTTTACTCTTTACTTTCCAATTAAAGCTAGTAACCGTGGATTGCTTTGGGTAAATCACGAATATACAAACCCCCTTTACGTGGAAGGGGCAAAAGTAAATGATAAGTATACTCCTGCCCAAATTGAAAAACTTCTTTATAACCAAGGTGGTTCAATTATTGAGGTATACTATGACAAAAAAGAAGATAAATGGAAAATGGATGCTACTTCAAAATATGCACGCCGTATATCAGGATTAACACGCTTTAAGCTTACAGGTCCTGCAAAAGGAGAAAAAGCTGTAGGTGGTGCAATTAATGTTCAAGGAACCTTTGCTAACTGTTCTGGTGGAAAAACATTATGGAATACCGTACTATCTTGTGAAGAAAACTTTGAAGATACGTCAAAAAATGCCGGATTAAACCCAACCCACTATGGCTGGGTCATTGAAGTTGATCCATTTGATCCAAATTTCCAGGTCCGTAAACATACGGCTTTAGGGCGTTTCAATCATGAAAATGCTTCAATGGGACTTGCTAAAGACCAACGCGTAGTCGTCTACATGGGGGACGATAAAAAAGATGCATGTGTATATAAATTTGTAAGTAAAGACAAATATAAGCCGGAGATGGGAAAGGCAAATTCCCGCCTTCTTGATAAAGGAACTTTATACGTAGCAGATTTTAAAAAAGGCAAATGGATCCCTCTAACTATTGAGGCAGTAAAAGCTGCTGCTGACGGGAAACCAGATTTACTGGAAAAATTCCAAACTCAAGGTGATGTTGTAACCAACTGTCAAGAAGCAGCAATTCTTCTTGGCGGAACACCAACAGATCGTCCGGAAGATGTTGAAATTTCACCATTCGACAGCACGATTTATATTGCTCATACCAATAATGACAAGCACGGAAATCTACATGGACATATTACTCGTTTCATAGAAAAAAATAATGATCATGGGGAAACTGAATTCGAATATGAGATTTTTGCAGCCGGCGGGCGTCAAAGTGGATTTAGTGCACCAGACAACTTAACGTTTGATAGTAATGCGAACCTGTGGACTGTAACAGACATTTCATCGAGTAGTCTAAACAAAGATGCATGGACAAGTTTTGGTAACAATGGTGTATTTGTTATCCCAACTGTGGGTGACGATAAAGGAGTTGCTTTGCAGTTTGCCTCTGCCCCAATGGAAGCTGAATTTACAGGTCCTTGCTTCACACCAGATGAAAAGACCTTATTTTTATCTGTTCAACATCCTGGTGAAGAAACAGAAGATCTCAGTAACCCTACAAGTACATGGCCGCACCGTAAGGGTGAAAAAGTGCCACGACCAGGAGTTATTGCTATTACAGGATTTAATTTCTAAGGAGGAAATCAATTGTTACAAAATATTGGTATACCAGGATTAATCCTAATTTTAGTCATTGCTCTTATCATATTCGGTCCATCTAAGTTGCCAGAAATCGGACGTGCTTTTGGCAGTACTTTAAGGGAATTTAAAAACTCTACTAAAGACTTAATGTCTTCAGAAGAAAAAGAGGAAAAGAAAGAAATAAAATAATGTGAGGGGAGATGTAAGCAGAATGCTTACATCTTCGCCTGTTTTTCAGAAAGGAGGAACAGTAGGTTGGATAATAAAGAAATGCTTTTTGTTGATCATCTTGAAGAATTAAGAAAACGAATTATCCTTACATTAGCCGCCTTTTTACTTTCTTTATGTGGCTCATTTGTTTATGTGCAGAACATATACGCATGGCTTATCCGTGACCTTGATCACGAATTAGCTGTGCTGGGGCCAAGTGAAATTCTCTGGGTATACTTTATGATCTCAGGCGTAGTGGCCATTGCTCTTACCATTCCAGTTGCTGCACACCAAATATGGTTATTCGTAAAACCGGCACTTTCTAAAAAAGAACGAAAAATAACGTTATCGTATATCCCCGGCCTATTTATCCTTTTTATTACCGGTTTATCTTTTGGTTACTTTGTTGTATACCCAACGGTACTTAGCTTTTTATTATCTCTATCTGAAGGACAGTTTCAAACCATGTTTACGTCTGAAAAGTATTTTAAATTCATAATTAATTTGACGTTACCATTTGGCTTTCTATTTGAAATTCCACTTGTTGTTATGTTTTTAACATCCCTTGATGTTATTAACCCTATGTTTCTTTCAAAAGCTCGAAAGTTATCTTATTTTCTGCTTGTTGTTGTATCGATTTTAATTACTCCGCCTGATTTTATGTCAGATATACTAGTTACTGTACCACTTTTAATTTTGTATGAATGCAGCGTAACCTTATCAAAAATTGTTTATCGGAAAAAGCTTAAACAGTCATCGAATAATGTCATTAAAATGAAGAAAACTTCTTAAAAAAACAAACTTCTTTTCTTAAGAAGTTTGTTTTTTGTTCAAATATGGGGTTATTCTAACTAGAATTTTAATTACCTATAAAATATGAATTATAATGTAAAAAGAAAAAAAGCCTTTGCTCTTACATACTAAGGTTGCTTTTTGACGAGTTTCTTCTATTTTTCTATTGACTAAACGTTCATTCAATAATAAGGTAATACTGAAAATTCAGTTAAAACAGGAGGGATTGCATTGGATTTATATTTCGAGATCACTGGCAATGGTCACCCTGTCGTTCTTATTCATAGTGGTGGGGCTGATTTAAGACAATGGACATTTTTAGTATCTCTTTTAGCTAAGAATTACAAAGTGATTGCTTTCGATGGTCGGGGGGCTGGCAAATCACCATCTCCTATAAAACATGCAAACTATGTTGAAGACGTACTGGCACTCATGGATCATCTGAAGCTCAATCAGGCAACAATTATAGGACATTCTATGGGTGGACAGATTGCAACTGATTTTGCTCTTAATTACTCTGAAAGAGTATCAAAGCTTGTATTAATTGCTCCTTCTTTGACTGGTTTTTCCTATTCAAAAGAGTTTGAACAATATCATAACAAAATATTGGAAAATGCTCCTGATATAGATAAGATGTTAGAACTTGCCCTTCATTCACCAACATATCAAGTCGTTATCGATAGTCCTCACAAAGATCTCACTGTTCAAATGCTTAGACACCATTTCGAGCGCATGCTTAAGTGGCCCACTGATTTCTGTATGAAATGGCCTCAGCCGCCAGGAATAGAACGATTAGGAGAATTGAATCCCAAAACTTTATTTATTATCGGCAAAAAGGACCTGGCAGATAATTTTCAAGTTGCCGGTTGTTTCCGTAAAGTTCCAAACATCCATTTTATCGAAATAAAGGATGCTGATCATATGCTACCCCTTACTCATTCTAAAGACTTATATCAAGAAATTACTGGTTTTATGGAGGATTGACGTTAAAATGCCACGTACACCCGAAGAGAATGACCGTATTCGCGAAGCATCCAAAGAAAAAATTCGCGTTGCAGCTATGGAGTTATTTATGAAACAAGGATATTATGCTACTTCTATAATGGATATAGCCAAACAGGCGGGCATTTCGAAAGGGTTAGTCTATAACTATTACAAAGGAAAAGAAGAGCTTCTTTCTGAAATGGTCGAGGCCAGAATCAGAGAAGTGGTTAAAGTAATGACGGAAGCAGTCGTCTTGGAGGCACCTAATGAGCAGCTTAAATATATAGTGAATGGTGCCATTGATAATATTCACAAAAACCCAGAAGTCCATCGATTCTATCTACACTTGCAAACTCAGCCAGAGGCTGATGAAGAGTTGATTAAACATAGTCATCTCCTTATTCAGGAAAACGCTAGACAGTTTGAGTTACAATGTAAAATATTCGAAAGAATGGGAGAACAAGAGCCACGGAAACGATCGTTGTATTTTTCATCTGTGCTACAAGGTATTATATTGATGATATCTACCTACCCACAGAAGTTTCCGATAGAAGAAATAAAGAAGCAGATTATAAGCGAGTTTTGTAACTAGTTTACGAAAAGAGCCTTTAGTTGTTAAAGGCTCTTTTTATATATCGCTTCTGATAAAATCCATTACGTAAACAAGAAACTCCTTTAGGCAAAAGGTCTGGAGGGTATTTTTATAGAAGTATAGTTAAGTTGACTACTGATACCTTGCGTTATGTCGATAATGAATAGTGAAGTAGGGGGAATTTCAAATGACACATCACTCATTGGAATTGTACGACTACCATGTATGGGCAAACAAAAAAATTTTCGACCGATTAAAAGAACTTTCTGAGGATATTTATGAAAAGGAAATTCAGAGCGTTTTTCCTTCTATATCAAAGGTGATGGCGCACATTTATGTCGTCGATAACCTATGGTTAGACTTTATGTCTGGTAAAAAATTTGATGAAGTATATGCGTTGGCTGATCAATTGAGAGAACAGATGGAAACGAAAAGAATCGAAGAAGTAGAAACGATGTTTTTCGATTTATCTGAGCAGTACAAAGCGTTTCTCGATCGTCAAGAAGATATGGAAACGGCCATTGTGCTTGAAACCCGATTTGCTGGACGACTCGTAACTCGTCTATCTGACTTAGTACAACATGTTGTCAATCATGGAACATATCATCGTGGCAATATCACAGCTATGTTGCGGCAATTGGGCCATCCTGGTGTTATGACTGATTATGTTTTATATTTATATGAAAGGGATACGAAAGAGTAGTTTTTCCTCTATTGAGGATATACTAAATGATATTCTTAACAAAGTTTAGAATATCTTTTATATAATCAGTTAACAAATCGTGTAATAAATGAAACTTTGCAAGGATTGGCTCAATTAAAAAGGCAACAAATCTTAACCTTTATAGATAATAAATAAAAAGAGAAAAGATACTTTAAGTACTCTTCTCTTTTTTTATGTGTTCCTATAAACAACATTATGGTGACTAAATTTGTATAACGTATAGAAGATTAAATATAGAGTGTAAATGGAAATATAATTGGTTAATAAATTACTTTTATGTAAAATAAAAGATATAATGGTATGGTTGAAAATAATGATCACATAAAGGGAAAGGATTGGTTAAAATTAATGTTAAAAAACATTTATTAATTTGTACGTGTATTTTGGGTCTGTCTACAGCAGGAGTTCTTATTCAAAGTACTATTCACTCATCATCTACTGAATCAAATTTAGCTTTGAATAAAGCTGTTGAACTTCATATAACAGCTGAGCAACAAAAGCAAGCAGAATTAAATAGTATTGGAGAAAATCTCTTAAAAAATAGTGAAAACCTGCAACCAGAGAATAAAGACGTCGAAATTCATGTAACAGCTGAAGAGCAACAGAAGATTGAGCAAATAGGAAGTTAAACAAAGAAAGGTTTAAAGTTACTTTATTATCGAAATAATCCCTTTGAGATTTTATTCCAAAGGGATTATTTTTATATTACCGATAATTGTGATTATGTTAACTAATTTTGTATATGGTATACAGCTTAAAAACAAAAAAACTTCCCACTGCACAAGGGAGGTTTTTTTGTTTAGAGCGATAGAGATTCTAAAGAGGACGATGCCTTACGGCGTCTTGAGTAGTTTGCTCAAAATACAAAGTTTTATGTATTTAGTCTTTAGAGTTAATTTGTTTTTTCAAACCAATCATTCTTTTTTGTCCCCATTCATACATCATTTCTACAATAGGTAACAATGTCATTCCGAGTTCAGTCATCGAGTATTCAACTCGAGGAGGAATTTCAGGAAAAACTTCTCTATGTATGATTCCATCTTCCATTAGTTCCCGTAACTGGTTTGATAATATCTTATGAGATATCTTTGGAAAGAGCCTTTGAAGGTCACTAAATCGATGTGGGCCTTCTACTCCTAAGTGCCATAAAATCACAACTTTTCATTTCCCACTAAAGATAGATAAAGTAAGTTCTTTTTCACAATTAAAATCGCCATTTAGTATCTTTTTTCTAATTTCTTCTCGCAATGTATCTGACATCAATCTCATTCTCCTTTTGTTATTACAATAGTAACCTTTTAGTAACCTCCGCACAATAAAGTGCGTTCTTCACAGGCTACAAAAGCCAAGTTAAACTATGTTTAGGTTTTAAATAATTTTTATATTTCAGGAGGAAGACATACAATGAGTAAGAAAGCACTATTTATTATACCACCGGAACGATTCAACGAAGATGAATTATTTCATCCAAAAGAAGCATTAGAAAATGAAGGTATTGAAGTAACAATTGCAAGTACAAAAACAGGTGAAACTATAGGAGATTATCAAGGTAAAGTAGAATCAACTACTCTTTTTACTGATGTTTCATCTAATGATTATGATGCCGTAGCTGTTATTGGGGGTTCTGGCACAAACGATTATTTATGGAATAATCAAGACTTACAAACTTACTTAAAACAAGCTTACGAGCAAAAAGTTCTTGTAACTGGAATTTGTGCAGGTTCAGTTTCTGTAGTTCAAACAGGTCTTCTGGAAGGACGAACAGCAACATGTTATCCAGTAGATATACAGATTAATCAATTAAAAGATAATAACGTAAAATATGTCTCAGAACATGTTGTCGCATATAACGACATCATTACTGGTGATGGTCCAGATGGTGCAAAAGAATTTGGTCAAAGTTTAGTAAAAGCTTTGAGATAATTTTTAAGTAACAAAAAGATTTTAATTAAGATAGAATTTTCTTTAGATAATAGTAAACCCTCCTTTTTTAAGGAGGGTTTACTATCGTTTAATTCCGATAACTCACATTATGGTACCTAAAGATGTATGGGGTATACAGGTTAAAAAGAGAAAAGCTACTGGCCTTAACAGTAGCTTTTCTCTTGCTTATACATTTATCATTAGGTAGATATCTTACGATGTCTTGAGTAGTTTGCTCCAAGTATTAAATACTATTCATTAACGTTTCTAAAAAAGAAATATCTCTGTGTATAATTGAGAGAGAGATCATACATCAAAGAAGTTATAAAAATTTATTGCCTTACTGCTTTCTTAGTCAAAAGGATTTCTTGCTTATTTGCTTCTTCTTCTTCTTGTTTAGAAATTATATGATTTTCTTCCATTAATGAAAGAACGATAGATCGTCGTTCTTTTGCTAGCTCTATATTGTTACGAGGAGAATATTTACTAGGTGCTTTAGGTAAACCAGCTAATAAAGCAGACTCCGCAATCGTTAAATCTTTTGCATCTTTTCCGAAGTATTCTTGTGCGGCTGCCTGAATTCCGTAAGCGCCACTACCAAAATAGATATGATTTAAATACATCTCTAAAATTTCATCTTTCGAGTATTTTCTCTCTAATTCTATGGCATACACAATCTCTTTCGATTTTCTGGTAAAAGTTTTTTCATTGGAAAGAAATACGTTTCGGGCAAGTTGCTGTGTAATCGTGCTGGCTCCTTCACTTTTACTTCCTTCTAAGACGTCTCTATATAAAGCTCGAAGGATGCCTTTCGGGTCAACACCCTTATGTTCATAGAAGCGCTTATCTTCAGTTATAACAAAAGCCATTTTAAGATAATCTGGTAATTCTTTTAAAGTAGCAACTCTCTTGTCTTGAGTTGGAGAAAGCTCTTGAATGTCAGCTCCATTTTTATTGTCTAATGTGACCCCTTGTACATAGTTTCCAACTGAACAACTAGTTAACAGAAAAGTGCATAATAAAAGAATAAAAAACTTTCCAATTACTTTCTTTCTTAGGGAATCCTTAGTCATGATATTATTCCTCTTTGTGTCTTATTTAGATAAATTAAATGCTCATTACACATTTTTTTCTTCGACAATTCCTTCACATAGGTATACTTTCTCTGTAAATTCCTCAAGCACTTTATTGCATTCTTCAAAGAGATCCGAGGCCTCTTTATTTGTCTTACATAAAAAATAATCTCTTTTCTTTATTTTTACCAACCATTTTTTTAACCTTCTTAATTCAGCCTCGTTTTCTTCTATTTCTCTAAATGAAAAGTTTTCTTTATTAGTCTCATCTTCTATTTCTTTCAAGAATTTATTTGATTCCTCAATAAATTCATCGTATTCCAAGGCGCGTTCCTGATTGAACTTGGACGTTATCATTTGCTCCGAAGAAAACGAAAGCCTTTCAATTTCAAGGATAGAGGTTTCCCCTCCACTTTCATGGATAAATAATTCAAGTTTTTTTAACTTTTTTATAAGTTCTTCCTTAGAAGGTAAGATACAAACGGATTGTTGAAGATAATGAACTCCAAGTGTTTTGAGATTCCTCCAAACTCTAACCCTTGCTGAAGAAGGTTCCGAAGGAATCTTATACGTAAAAATAATCCAATTGATTGTAGACATATCTCAGACTCCTCATACTATTTTTATTCATTTTAACACAAAAATAAAAATGTAACACTTGTTGCATTATATAATAACAAAAGATACAATTTATTAGATAACAAAAGATAATGTAGATAACAGGAGAAAATATAGATGGGAGAAGCACTAACTAAATTAAAAGAACAAGCAAGGAAGTTAAAGCAGGAAATTTTTGTGTTAGTAGAAGCTAACAAACATCCTAAAGTTCCATTTTACGTAAAATTGTTATCCATATTAATCATAGCCTATGCATTTAGCCCAGTAGATTTAATTCCTGATTTTGTGCCTATACTGGGATATCTAGATGATATCATCCTTATTCCTTTCGCGATCAAATTTGTCTTAAAACTAATTCCTAAAGATGTCCTTGAAGAATGTCGCGAAAAAGTAAGAGAATCGGAAAATGTTAAAAAGAAAAATTGGACTGCCGGAATTGTTATTATCTTATTATGGATAGCCGTCTTATATTGGATCTTTAAATTATTTTTTTAGTAATACCTTAAAGGAGTCTGCTCAAAGACTTGAAGAGAATATAAAGAGACAAAAACAAGAATTTCACCATTAGTAATATAGACTTTCTTTAAAACAAAGTGTGTTATATATCTTTAAAAAGAGAATATATGATAGGACTTATTATTGCTATTATTTTATTTAATTTTCTTGCTTTTAAAACAAATAAAAGATTAACAGCTAATCAACTCGTTCACAGTTGGATATTTACAATTGCTTTTCATCTGATATTTGACCTAATTATTGAATTTAAGTACAAGGGATACTGGTATTTCGATAAAAAAGTGGATTGGATAGATCTCCTTCCCCACACTGTACTACTTGCCCCTGTTATTATGATGTTCTTAAATTGGTACCCTTTTAAAAGCAAAATGATTAAAAAGGCTCTTTATATCATCTTTTGGGTCATAGCAATCGTCATTTATGAGGGCGTTGCATTACTTCCTGAACCCTGGGGATACTTTCACTATGGTTAGTGGAATTTAAGTCATTCGGCTATTATTGATCCTATACTCCTACTTATCGTATTAGGGTATTATAAGTGAATATATAAGCTGGAAAGAAAATAAAGAAAGCAGCATCCCGTGAGAAGATGCTGCTTTCTTTATTTTTTAACCTATAGCCTTTGAACGTATACCCATGAACCTTAGTTAGACCAACAAAGCTCTTGTAGGAATAAGTAATGGCAACCGGTGTGCCTACTTGAACTTTGTCATAAAGCTTTTTAACATCTGCATTCTTAGCATCCTTAACTTACGTATTTTCCAATGCTGCTTTTATTATTACTTCCATAAAGACTATTTCTATGAGGACAAGCATATGTGACAAGGGTTCCTTTTGGTGAGGGATTCCGGAAAAATTCATTATGGTAACTAAAGATGTATATGGTATACACATTTCTCTCCCTTATTGTTAGAATAATTAGACTACTAGGAAAGAAGTGTGATGATGATGAAAATAGGCGTTCTTCCAACTGATTCTTTTATTGATCCAAACGGCAAAAATGTTAAAGAGGTCAAGATACTTATTGATGCAGTAATAAATTTGATAGTTGATTATGCAAGTAACTCAGGAGATTATTCCCCTCTTTCACCTGAATTTAAGACAAAACTTTTTAATGAATTTTCTTCAGATGGTATTCCCACAGAAGAGCTTCTTTTACAGTTAGAAACCATATTAAAGCACTCTATGAATCCTTTAACCTCAAGGTATATGGGGCATATGGACTCAATTCCTACGTTAATTTCTTGTTTGAGTGAGTTTGTAACAACTGCCCTTAATAACAATATGCTGAGTCTTGAAATGTCTCCTGTCTTTTCTAAAATGGAGGTTCAAGTACTTCAACAGCTTACTCAGATGTTTGGTTTAGGACGAAATGCTGGCGGAGTTATAACAAGTGGTGGTAGTCTTGCTAATCTTCAAGCTCTAGCAGTTGCACGGAATTCTATCCTCCAAGTAAAAGAGAACGGACTAACTTCTTTAACAAAGCAACCTGTCATTTTAGTTTCAGAAGCAAGTCATACTTCTTTACATAAGGCTGCAATGATACTAGGGCTAGGTACATCTAGTGTCATTCTTGTAAAAAGTAATCCTAATTCCCAAATGGATACGACAGATTTAGAAACAAAGATTACTACTCTCATCCAAGAAGGAAAGCAACCTTTTGCAGTTGTAGCTACGGCAGGAACGACTGTTACAGGTAGTATTGATCCTCTAGTGCCTATTTCAGAAATAACAACGAAATACGGAATTTGGTTTCATGTAGATGCAGCCTATGGTGGAGCACTTGTCTTTTCAAAAAAACACAAGGAACTTCTCTCTGGGATTGAAAAAGCAGATTCGATTACATTCAATCCACAAAAATGGATGTATATTTCCAAAACATGCGCAATGGTTTTATTTAAAAACCATCATTTGTTGGAAACAGATTTTCGTATTTCAGCACCTTATATGAATGAAACAGACTTTACTAATTTGGGAGAAATAAGCGTTCAAGGTACTCGACATGCCGATATCCTAAAGTTATATCTATCTCTTCAACATATTGGTTTAAAAGGATATGAAGATTTAATAAATCGAGGTTTCACACTTGTTGAAGAATTTACAAGACAAGTAAAGGAACGATCTTATTTGGAGCTATCAGGTGAATCAGATACCAATATATGTTGTTTTAGACTACTTTTAAACGAGTATGACCAAAAACATCAAGATCAATTAAATCTTAAGTTGCAACAATGTTTATTAAAAGATCAACATGTGTTTTTATCCTTACCTACTTATAGAGGGAAGCGTTGGTTGAGGGCAGTTTTATTAAATCCTTTTATCTCGCCTTCAACTATTCAACAAATCTTTAAAAAGATCGATGACTTTTATATTGAGCATTGTAAGGAACATCCACTCTTGAAGTGAAAATGTTTTTTATAATCTTTTATAATTACTGAGGAATTAATTAATCATATTTGGTACCTAAAACGGTGATTATGTTAACTGAAATTGTATATATTATACATTCTATATACCTATCATTTTCTGTCTATTCATTGTTAATGAATAGACAGAAAATGATATTAAGAATGGAAGTATGATCCGGAAACTTGTATAAAGGATTTAGCATTGACAAAAGTTACATTTAGATTTACCATTCAACAATTCAACTAATAAGTTGAATTGTTAAGTAGAGGTGAATATATATGTTAAATGAACGAAACTTGAAAGATTTATTGTATGAAGGATTCGCTAGAGTAGGCAAGAGTTTATCTAGTCCTAAACGTTTAGAGATTCTAGATCTTCTATCTCAAGGGCCAAAATCTGTAGAAGCTTTATCGAAGGCAACGACTATGTCTGTTGCGAATGTATCAAAACACTTACAAACTCTTGCGAACTCTAAATTAGTAAAATCTCATAAGGAAGGAAACTATGTCATATACGAACTAGGAGATGAAGCCATTACTGACTTTTTAGCTTCTTTGCACAACTTATCTGGAAAACAATTTGTAGATATTCAACAAATAAAACAAGAGTTCTTAAATGACCAACTTGATTTAGAGGGTATTTCTCTTCCAGAGCTTAAAGAGAGAATGGAGAACGGGGAAGTTTTATTATTAGATGTGCGTCCAAGAGAAGAATATGAAAAAGAACATATTCCTGGTGCAGTTTCTATACCTATTGAAGAATTAGAAGAGAAATTAGCTTCTTTACCTCCTGATTGTAATGTTGTTGCGTATTGTAGGGGAACTTGTTGCTTAATGTCTGTAGAAGCTGTTGAACTGTTAAAAAGTAAAGGTATTAATGCATTTCGTTTAGAAGAAGGTGTATATGACCTGGAAACAATTCGCTAACAACTAAAATGTAAGTAGGTGTTTAACATGACAAGGAATACAAATGATTTAACCCACAGTTATATAGATTCTCCAGAAAAACGGAAAAATTTATATAAACGTACATTATTTATCGTGGGACTTTCACAAATCTTTGGAGGTGCCGGTCTTGCTGCGGGAATAACTGTAGGAGCGATTCTTGCCCGACAAATGCTTGGAACAGATGCATTTGCTGGATTACCAACTGCTATATTCACCCTAGGATCAGCTGGAGCAGCTCTAATAGTTGGAAGGCTATCTCAACGATATGGACGTCGTGCCGGCCTTGCGACAGGTTTTATTGCAGGTGGAATTGGAGCAATTGGAGTTGTCTTTGCAGCCATTATAAATAGTATTTTTCTCTTATTTGCTTCTCTTCTTATTTATGGAGCAGGAACAGCGACTAATTTACAAGCTCGTTACGCAGGTACTGATTTAGCAAACGCAAAACAACGGGCAACTGCGGTTAGTATGGCCATGGTTTTCACCACATTTGGAGCAGTTGCAGGACCAAACTTAGTAGACGTAATGGGGAAGTTAGCTCTAGCTATTAATGTTCCAGCACTTGCAGGACCTTTCATTTTGGCAGCAGTTGCATATATATTGGCTGGTCTTGTATTTTATATCATGCTTCGTCCAGATCCATTATTGATAGCAAGAGCAATAGAAACGAATAAACAAGAACATGACAATGAGAAGGATTTTACATCTTCTGAGCAGACAAACAACAAAAGAGGAGTAGCCGTTGGTGCAATAGTTATGGTACTTACTCAAATCGTCATGGTTGCTATCATGACCATGACACCTGTACATATGGGACATCATGGTCACGGTTTACGTGAAGTAGGAATTGTCATTGGTGCTCACATAGGTTCAATGTATCTTCCATCATTAGTTACAGGAATTCTAATTGATAAGATTGGCCGAACTGCCATGACTATTGCTTCTGGAGTAACCTTACTTTTGGCAGGTCTCGTAGCAGCTATGGCGCCAAGTGATTCAATGGGTCTCTTAGTCCTCGCCCTTTCTTTACTTGGATTGGGATGGAATTTAGGCTTGATAAGTGGAACGGCTCAAATTGTTGATGCTACGGAACCTTCAACGCGAGCCAAAACTCAAGGGACGATAGATGTCTTGATAGCATTAGCAGGAGTTTCAGGTGGGGCTTTATCTGGAATGGTTGTAGCTCATTCAAGCTATGCAATCTTATCATTAAGTGGAGGTATTTTATCTTTGATCTTAATTCCAGTTGTAATATGGGCACGTGGTAGAAAAAAAGAACGTACACTTAAAGTAAATAAAGAACTTTAAGTACAACGCAAAATGAAATAACTAATTTTCTCCAATTATTAATAAAATGTAAAAAAGGACTTTAAATCTAAAGTCCTTTTTTGTTACTACCGAGAATCCGTTATATGTTAACTAAAAAAATATATATTATATACAGCTTAAAAATAGAAAAAACCACTGGTGTATATGAACTGAACCAAAAAATCAGACACCCTATCCAAACAGTTTGGATGCAGTTCAAAATTCGTTTAGTATAGCTTACAAGCTTTATCCATAAAGAATTTTTTACTTTAAACCTTGTTTTGGACCAAAGTAATAATTTTATGTAAAATCTCACAAGCCTCATCTCTGTTACAGCAATCAACTACTTCACCAGTAGAGAATATGGTTATTTCGAAAGTTTGAGAGGTTTTAGAATAAAATAAATTAAGTATCCCAGGTACTGTATGAGTGATATCACAATCTTCATACTCCATTAAAATATTTAGCATGTTTTTAATTTCTGGTAAAGTCATTCACATATCATATCCCTTCCATTATAAGAAAGCCGTAAGGATAAAGAGTTCAAATCATATATATTACTTTTCATAAGCTAACACCTTACAAGTACAAAGAAATACATTATATATAAGGATTAAATGTCTATTAAAGATATAAGCACTTATTATATACCTAATAAGTAAAAAGCTACTTCATCCAGAGCATTGGCCTAGCCTTGATGAAGTAGCTTTTTTTAGGGATATCACTATGAAAAAATAACTGCAAACAAATCATAACATATATTTATGACAGGACTATTTCAGATAAGTTACAACATATGTATAAAAACTCACTTTTTTTCATATTCTGGTGTATTTACGTCCAGAGAGATCACCGTCCTGCCAAGAGTGTGTAGCTGAACGCCCGATAAATGTAAATTTTTTAAAAACCCTTTTCTGTAAGGTTTCTTTTTCTTGCTCCCAGAAAGAGTGATTATGTTAACTCCCATCGCCTATCGTATACAGCTTAAAAACAGAAAAAATCACTGCTCCTGAACAGTGATTTTTTCTGTTTACACTTAATTTTATACGGAATGATGATTTACATCATCTTGAGTAGTTTGCTCCAACTAGTAAATCTTATTCATTATGAAAGCTTGTCTAATGATTTAATCTTTTACGGTCATCTGCTTGAGGTGGTTGTTCCAACCATTGATTATCAATCATTTCTTTCCCAATACGATTAAACATCCATAAACTAGTTAACGCAGCTTTTTCATTAATCACTGAAATATCGGCTCTCATACTTGAGATAAGAGCTGCATTATAGTAGGTTACTGCTACACCATAAAAGAAACCCGTTTGGAGAAGCATAAGCTTATCTGAAAATGGAGAAACAGTAGAATTTGTAACCTCTGTATCAACTGATTTAGGTAGATGAATGTTCTCTTTGGTTAATAAAGATGAAAAAGAAGTGATCTGATTATTTGTAGTTTGTATACTTTTTTCTAATAGTGTTAGCACGTTTGGGTTTTTTGAAACTTGTGAAAAACCAAGGATTATCGCTTTTGCAATCATTGCTTTGTTTAAATTAAAAAAAGTATGTCCACTCTCTACGGCATTCATCGGTCTCTGCTTACCAAAAACATCTGTTACATAGTGGTATTGTTTAATCATTCCCACCTTATTAGGTGTTATATAGGTAGGTGGTTGCTGATGAAGTTGTTTTGAAATAAGAAGGTCCTTGGCTTTTTTATAAATTTCCATCGCATCAAGATTACATTGATAATAAAAATCTACAATGTCTTGGCGTATGGTAGTCGTAAAAGCTAAGCTCATTTCATTATGTCCGTGTGTGCTCATCATATAAAGGGATTTGAGACACAAAACGTCCGTAAATAGAGGAGGAGCTTCTAAGTTTACGTCCTCTTCTGTAAATCCTTTAGGAATAGGAAACTTCTCTTTCTTAAATAACGTTTTTAGGGTATCTATATGTTTAAGTGAATACTGAAGAGCTGTTTGAAAAAGGCTATGTATTTCAGGGTCTTGGATTGTATGAAGCATATATTTATTTACACATACAGATAATGTTTCACGGGTATAATGTGTCCATAAGTTTGCAATTTCAGGAGATGTTAATTGGTTCATTTTTTGCAATTTTCTGTTCCTCCGTATAAAAACTAATTTTTTTTAGCTTCCCCTCCTTTTAAGCTTTCATACGAGTTAGCTTTTCTTCTAATATTTCCGATAATAAACATTATTTCTACCCTTTGGGAAGTTAAAAAAGAATAATTTCGGATCATAAATGAGATACTCAAGATAAATATATGTAATTAGGAGGCATCAATGGTTAAGCGTAATGTAAGGTTATCAAGTCCCGAGATTGGTGGATTATGGGGAGTTTATATTCAAGAAACAATGTCTATTTGTTTATTAAAGTATTTTCTTCATCACCTACAAGATCAAGATATAAAGCCTATTTTGCAAAAATCTTTACACATCTCTCAAACGCATCTAAATCAAATTAAGGATATTTTTTCTGAGGAAAATATCCCTTTACCTGATGGATTTACGGAAAAGGATATTAATTTATCGGCTCCACCCCTTTTTTATGATCTTTTTGCTCTGAGTTTTGTCTACTCGATGAATCGTATGTCGATGGTTAACTTAGGGTTTGCTACTTCTACTGTTGCTCGGGCGGATGTTCTTGCTTTCTTCACTCAGGCTTTGAATCAGGCTACAGAGCTCTATGCAGAATCCACTACTCTAATGTTATCTAAAGGAATTTACGATCGACCACCTATGATTACCTATCCTGAGAAAGTTGAATATGTAAAAAAACAATCTTATATAGTAGCAGCCATGGGAAAAAAAAGACCTTTAAATGCTGTTGAACTTACTGAAATGTTCTTCAATATTGAGCGTAACTATTTCTCGGTGCTACTCTGTATGGGCTTATTACAAGTGATTAAGGACAAGGAAATTAAAGATTATATAAAAGATGGAATGGATATATCAGAAAAACAAATTAATTTCTTGAATGATCTTTTAAAGAAAGAAGAACTTCTTGGTACAGTTCCTGTTAGTATGGAAGTAACAAATTCAACCATTTCTCCTTTTTCCGACAAGCTTATTGTTGCGCTTTTTCATTTTTTAAATTCCATTGATGTGACACTTATTGGACATGCTTTGTCTTTATCCATGAGGACGGATTTAGCTACTTATTACAGTAAATTAATTGGAGAAATATTAATTTATGCTGGAAAGGGCTTTAATATTATGGTCAACCGGGAATGGCTAGAACAACCTCCTCAAGCACCAAATAGAAAGGCTTTAAAAGGAATGTAAGTTAATTAATAAGAAGATTCTACTTGATAATGTTGAATAACACTCTAAAAATTCGTTATATAAAAATGCTTCAAAAAGCCCTTGGTGAAAGGGCTTTTTAGCATGTTAATACCGATAACGTGTGTTATGTTAACTAATCACCAATTTTATATAACGTTTTTCCAAGAATAATTATGGTAAGGAAAAAACAGACTAACTATTTTCCAGATAATTAGTCTGTTTTTTTAATTTTATTATGAGTACCTAGAAGAGTGATTATGGTAACTAAGGTTGTATATCATATACAACCTAAAACAGAAAAAAACTACTGCTTCCTATACAGTAGTCCTTTTCTTATAAACCTTGCCCTAAAGGTTTATTTTGATGTTTAGCAACATCTTGAGTAGTTTACTTAAGATATAAAAACTTAGTCATATTATTGTGTATCAAATGGTAAAGTTATACGAGAATCTGCCTCAGGAGGTTGTTCTAACCATTTATTATTAATTGCAAGTTTACCAAATCTACTGTAGATCATAAAATCCTCCAGTATGGCTTTTTCACACAATACTGCAATATCTGCCCTCATGCTTGCAATTAAAGCAGTGCCATAGTATGATATGGCCGCACTAAATAAAAATCCTACATGAAAGGCCATAAGCTTATCTGAAAATGGCGGAATAGTTGAATTTGTAATTTCGGTGTCTAACAGCTTTGCAAAATTGAGATTGTCTTTTGACAATATGGATGAAAAAGTCATAATGTGTTTATTTTTAGTATGTAGACTTTTTTCTAAAAATTGACGTACGTCATTTGAGTTACAGACTTGTTTAAATCCAATAATAATTGCTTTTGCCATGACACTCTTCTTTAGATTAAAGAAGATATTTCCTGATTCAATCGAATTAGTTTTCCTCTTTTGACCAATTAGATCTGTTACATAATCAAGAGTAGGTATGAAGTTTACTTTGCTAGTGGATAAATACGATGGTGGATAATCATAAAGATTTTTAGATATAAGTACTTCAATTGATTTATTATAGAGATCCATTGTATCAATGTTACATTGATAATAAAAATTTCGAAGATCTTGTCGTATTGAAACATTAAAAGCAAGGCTAAATGCTTGTCCTCCATGCATAGTCATATCATGAATGTACTTTAACCAAAAAACATCAGAAAATAGTGGAGGAGCTTTCAAATTTACATCTTCATCTGAAAACCCTTTAGGTATAGGAAAACTCTCCTTATTGAATAATTCCACCAAATTTTCTACATGTCTTCGAGACAAATCTAGAGCTAATTCAAAAATAGCATGTATTTCCTTATCTTTAATTGTTATTAGCGCATACCTACTAACGCATATTGCCATCGTTTCACGAAGGTAATGCGTCCATAGGTTAGAAATTTCTGATGAGGATAATTTACTATTCTCCTGCATTTTTCACCATCCTACATAGTTAAATTATCTATTACATGTATTATAAAAAATAACATAGAGCTACACTTACTATAATTTGTTATATGTTTTTAAACTATACTATCTAATTAAACGAATGAGCCGAGTCTTAAATTGAAGAAAGAGTAAGAATCTAAGTTACTTTGATTCTTTCTCTTTCTTTCCTTTTATTAAAAAATACCGATAATCCACATTATCGTAACTAAAAATGAATGCGATATACATGTTTCCGATATTTTGTTCAATAACCTATATTTATGACTCTTTTCGTATTAACCTTAAATGCCACGGTAGCCAAAAGCCATAAGCAATAATGAATACAGGAATAGACCACCAAGTGTGCCATCCGTTTAACTTCATATATCCAACTTGAACAAGTATCCATTCAGATAATAAGGACAAGAGCGTAAAGAGGATAACATATATCCATTTCTTTTCTTCTTTTAAATAGTTAAGAAATATTATGGAAAAACAAGAAGGGATGATACCATAAGTTATAAAATCACCAATTCCTTCCTGTTTTGGAGATCGACCTAAATCAAAGACATCCAAGTAATTCATCATAAAAAAAGCATCTACTGTTAGTGCTACATAATTAATGGTACCAAAGGTAAGATAAATTTCTCTCCAAGTTAATCGTTTTGGCATCAAAAATATGTAAACCAAAGCAATAGTACCTAAAGTAATGGGAAACCATATACCTTTTGAGGACAAATCTAAGTTTTGAAAAAAATTTTTCATGATGTGTCTCCTTTAATCTTTAGAAAAAATATGCATTGATACCTATATATTTCAAGGTTTATTTACTATTGTTTGTTAGTTTTTAAATAGATATGCTCACAAGTCTTATGAGGCATTATGAAGCCTAATTTAAAGGTGATTGAATTTATGTATTAATAGGCTTTACTTTATTGAGATTGTGAAGGTATCTACTTAAACGAACGGTGTAGGTTAGTTTAAAAAGCAATTAAAATCAATTAACCATGAATGAATACTTTTTTAAAAAAAAGAAACTCTAAAAAGTAAAAAGGAATTTTAAATATGTCAATAAAAAATAAGTGGTTACTTAATATTACAATGGTATTACTCTCATGGATATCAATATCCTTTTTGGAATGGCGTAGTATAAAGAGATTTTTCCCAGCCTTTATCTTTGTGTTTTTAATAAATTGTATTGATGTTCCGATCGGAAAGAAACGGAGATGGTGGGCTTTCTATAATAAACCACATTCCTTTATTCATAATGAGTTTCCTTTTTTAATAGGTCCAATGTTGGCAGTGGCTTTATGGTCATTAAAATGGACATATGGAAATTTCAAAAAGTTTATTATACTAAATGCTCTTTTCCATTTATTTTTCACATTTCTAGCTAAAAGTTTATTTGCAAAGATAAAATTATTTAAATTAGTTCGACTAAATGCATTCCAATTCTTCCTATACTTCTTTTACAAGGCTTTTTTCTTATATGGATTTCAATACATTTTTGAAAATAAAAAGAGATTAACATAATCCATTTAAAGATAGAAGAACATATGTTTATTACCTTAAACAGGTAAGGAAAATTTAGATACAAAATTAGTTGAAGGATACACGTTAAAATATAAATATCGAAAATCTTATTCAACGAAGGATGCTTTAAATGATATGGAAATACTTTTTACCTTTCCCTGCTGTAAGGTTTGGTCTTTTTGTTGGGGAGTCGATAGTTTACATAATGTAAACCTACATCTTGCATGTAGGTTTTTGATTTTGTTAAAAAATATCGTTGATTTCTTTGGTAAAACTACACAGGATTGTCAATCTTGTTCGAGTGTTTTAGAGTTTTAACTCTTATTCATCGAACAGTCATATATTTAGGTATAAAATTCAATGAACAGTTATATTTATATGCGAAAAGAAATAGATTTGATAGAGTGACAAAGGGATTTCAAGCATGAATAACAACAGAGAGTTTGTAGAACATATAGAGCTGATAAAAAAGTAAAGAGAGGGAAACTAAATGAGAAAGAATGCAATGGGACAAGGCAACAGTAGATTCTCCGAAACAGGGCTGCGCAGACTGCGCGATGTGTTGACACGGCATGTCGAGTCCGGAAAGATTCCTGGACTTGTCGCCCTAGTTAGTCGGTACGGCGAGACACATGTCGAAACGATCGGCACCATGCGCCATGAAGGTGGCTCACCGATGCGTCGGGACACGATTTTCCGGATGGCCTCGACATCCAAGCCAATTTCGGTCGCGGCGGCGATGATCCTGCTCGATGAGTGCAGGATGCGGTTGGATGACTTGGTAGAGACTTGGTTGCCGGAACTAGCTGACCGGCGGGTGCTGAAGCGAATCGATGGACCTCTGGACGATACCGTACCGGCACGGCGACCGATCACCGTAAGGGACATTCTGACCTCGACTTTCGGGCTTGGCATGGATAGGACGTTGCTGGGCACTCCAATCATGGGCGCAATCTTCGAACAGGGGCTCACGCCCGATTTACCGGAGCCAATGCCTGAGCCAGATGAGTGGATGCGCCGTCTTGGCATGCTGCCGTTGATGCACCATCCCGGAGAGCGCTGGCAGTATCACATTAGCAATGATCTACTCGGTGTACTCGTCGCTAGGGTCACAGGTCAGTCGTTTGAGACGTTTCTGAGAGAACGCATCTTCGAACCCCTAGGCATGAAGGACACCGGTTTCTACGTGTCTGCTAACAGAATCGACCGGCTTCCACCCCTCTACGCCCCCAATCCACAGACTGGAGAGTTCATCGTGTGGGACGAAGCTAAGGGCGGACGCTACAATCAACCTCCGGCATTCCAAGGCGGCGGCGGTGGACTGGTTTCAACCATCGATGACTATCACGCGTACTTCCAAATGCTGCTGAATCACGGCATGCATGGGAGCAAACGGATCCTGTCTCGACCTGCCGTCGAGCTGATGACTACCAACTGCCTCACGCCCGAGCAGCAAGCCTCCCGAAATGCCATGGCTACCAATAACGTTCATGTGTCATTCGGGCAAGGGCAGCACGGCGGCTGGGGTATGGGGATGGCGGTGCGCACCTACCGCGGCGACTATGCGCCCATCGGCCAATTTGGCTGGGATGGAGGAAGTGGCACTTCTACCTACGCCGACCCGAACAACCAGCTCACCGGAATCCTGCTCACCCAAGTTGGGATGTCTACTGCGGATTCCGCGCGGGTTATCCATGACTTCTGGACAATGGTATACCAAGCAATCGAAGACTGACATCGATCCCACCGTTCGTTTTTTAAAAAGGTCTCTACTAAAAAACAGAGGCCTTTTTTATATTTAGATTTCCGGTAACAGTGATTATGGAAACTAGAGGTGTAGAGAATATAAAAATAGGAATATATCGTACCTAGTTTGAATTTATTATGAAGTAGAGAAAATAAATTCAGGCTAGCTATCGAAGGAAAGGAAGAAAATTGTAAATGTCAAATATACAAGATACTCCAAACCATATAAATGGACTTATCGAATCACTAGTTACCTCACAGGATGGTACAGCAATTGGTTATCAAAGTATGGGACAAGGTCCAGGTCTTATTGTAATCCATGGTGCACTAAGTAGTTCAAAGGATCTTACTAAATTTGCTCAAGAATTATCTGATGCATTCACAGTTCATATTATAGATCGACGGGGCCGAGGGATAAGTGGACCACAAGGGATTGAATACTCTATTACAAAAGAGGTCGAAGATATTCAAGCAGTAAAAGAAACAACAGGTGCAACTTATGTATTTGGACATAGCTATGGTGGACTTGTAGCTTTAGAGACTGCACATATCTTTCAACCTTTTACTAAAATAGCCTTATATGAACCTGGAGTTTCTATAGATTCATTATCAACCGATTGGGACTGGATATCACAATATGAAGAAGCTATGAAGAAAAACGATTTTAGAGAAGCATTCGCCAACTTTGTAAGAGGATCAGGACATAGCCCTTTAACACGGATGCCAAAATGGTATGCAAAATTAATCCTACGCGTGGTGATACGTGGAAATAGTTGGTTCAAAATAAAAGAATTAATGCCTGCAAATCTATATGAACATAAAGAAGTTCAACGCTTAGAATCAACTTACCATAAATATAAAAAAATTAATGCAAATGTATTATTAATTTCTGGGGAGAAAAGTCCCGAAACAGTACATCAAACTATTCAAGTATTAGATAAAACAATCCCCCAAACTCAAACAATAACATTACCAAAACTAGATCATCTTGCTCCATATAATGAGCATTCACCAGTTGAAGTTGCAATGCACGTAAAACGGTATTTTCTTGGTTGAAAATCTAAGAGGATTCCTTAAATTCCCTACTTTTATAGTTAATTTTAATTGCTATTATCATCACTACCGATAAACAACATTACGTTAATTAAAAGTGAATTTAAAAGCCCCCTTTAGTGAAAAGAAGGCTTTTAAGTTCACTTTTGTGAAAACATGAATGTTTGTTTAAACTTACGGGCTGGAGATTTCCTTCCATCCTTCATAACCCTATAAGGTTCTTCTTTCCATGTTACAACTACTTCTACTACTTTTGAATCAACTGAAATAGGTTGATTTTGATGATGAAAGAAATTCTGTGCTTCAGGTATTTTAAAGGTAATTAATTCATATTTGGTACTTGTATTAGGTTCGTCCCTATATACTTCCACTGTAGCATCGTAGACCTGAGAACCTAAATTTCTAACATCAATACTATAAACATTGAATTCCCCTTCTTTTTCTATTAAATCTTTAACATCTGGCTTGTCTATTTCTACTTTCCAGTGATTTGATGATTGAGAAGTAGGTAGCTTTTCTGGCTTATAAGCATGAGCATTAACAGAACCTAAAATTAGTGAAAAAAAGATACTGCTAAGAATCAAAACGTGTGCTTTCTTCATTGAAATTTCCTCCAATTTAAAAGGTAAGAGTATTATTCATTTTCAACTTTTGGATAATCTCTATTTCTTTGCTCCCAATAACTACCCTCATCGAAATAATCCGAACATACCCCATTTAAAGATTTTAACTTTTCAATAAATCCGTTTAAATCACAAGTATGAAGAGTGTCTTCAAGTTCACGGCTTTCTTCAGTAATGGAATAAACGTGAATCTCTATACAACCATCCCATCTAACATTGACATCAAACTTACCATCTTCACTTTCTAGCTCAAGCGCAACTGTCCCTCCGCCTTCTCTCCTATGTTCAGTCTTTATAACCCACATACAAACACTTCCTTTTTATAAATTAGAATTTTTAGTCCTTTGTTTGCATTATTCCAATTCATTTATCTCATTCATTTAAGGTTTCTCATTTATCGGCATTTTTATTACCATTGGCTAGAAGCTTCAAAGGGTATTGAAACAACTGTATAAGCTAACTATAGATTACAGTTTCCTTAAAGGATGAATGTAATAAAAATACCAAGATAGATCTAATGTTATATATTTTTGTTATTGATTAAAGCTATTTAATATAGACATATCTAGAGAAATGCGTCTAACTTATACCACAATTTTATTTTATTGTAATTATATGGTATTATAAATCAAAAAGGAAAAAAACATGATTGGACTTACTATTGCCATTATTGTATTTAATTTTATTGCATTTAAAACAAATAAAAGACTGACAGCAAATCAAATTGTTCATCTCTGGTTGTTTACAATCGCTTTTCAAAGCAGTTTCGATGTGTATATAGATTTAAAATATCATGGGTACTGGTATTTCACAGACGGTGCAGATTGGAAAGGACTTCTTGTTCATACTGTGTTACTCCCACCTGTTAATATGATGTTCCTTAATTGGTATCCCTTTAAAAGGGGTTATATTATGCAAGTTTGTTATTTTATTTTTTGGTTAATAGCTATTTTGCTTTATGAAACGCTTACATTATTACCTGCACCTTGGGGATATTTTCATTATGGTTGGTGGAATTTATGGCATTCAGCTATACTTAATCCTGTACTTTTACTTATCTTACTATGCTTTTATAAGTGGGTATGTAAGCTAGAGGACAAGCTTTTATTAAGAAAGAAATAAAAGGCCACCTCGCTTTGTAGGGGAGATAGCTTTTACCTTTACCTCTGCTGGATAACTAACTCTTGTTCCCATAGAAAAAACACCTCCAAGTGATTGTTAGGTAGTATATACCCGTTTTTTAACTTAAAGGTGTTTTTGTTTGTCTTACTATAGGGGGTCAGTCCCGAAGAAGGTAGATTTTTTCTGCTACGTAATTAAATTTTATAAGTGATGCCCATTGCATCTTGATTAGTTTGCTCAAATTATTAAGCTTTATTCATGCTTTTAGTTATGAAACAGAAATAAAGGGTATTTCCGACGATTATGGAAATACCCTTTGTTTGTTAACTTTATTGTTGGCTAGATTGTTGATTTTTTTTAGCTTCTGCTTGAGAGTTTTGTTGTTTTACTGCTTGTACATCTGTTTCACTAGCAAATTCTGTTCCAAATTTTTTAGATGCAGATGCAGCATTTTGTTGTTTTACCTTTGCAGCGTTTGTTCCTGCAGAAGTTTTGTTTGGCTGTTGGTTGTTATTCATTACAATCACCTCCACAAAAATTAATGTACCCAAGGAGATCGTAACTATTCTAAAAAGCTTTTAAGGAATATATGATTGCCGATAAAATCCATTATGGTAACTAAGTTCGTATATGATATTCATTAGAAAAGCAGAAAAAATCCCCCTAACACACCAGGGAGTTTTTTCTGTTGCGTATCAAACACTAAACTATATTTAAAAATTATAATTTTCACTAAAGTGCTCATAATATGAAAAATACGTTAAAAGGAGATTCAAAAATGCTTATTAAAAAGATATTAATATCTTTACCACTATTCCTTTTTTTTGTTTATTCCCCTACGCACGCATTTGAGATGACGAGTACTTTTAGAATTGTAAATGATAAAAACGAGACGATTGCTTCAAAAGAAGTTTCATTTCAAGAAGGTGAGACATTATATGAAGTAACAAAAAGGGCCTTTAACATAGAAGAATCCCAAGGGAATATTACATCTATAAATGGTATCCATTCAATTCCAAAGAAAAATATACATTGGGCTGTTTTTGTAAACAGGAATTTTATAGAGTTAGGTTTAGATGAAGTTACGCTCAATGAAAATGATGATGTAGTATGGGCTTTGAAAAATTGGGATAACCAAGAAATTTTAAAGTGAATAACATAGAAAATTAAAACATCCTACAAAAAGCAGTTGGTTATTATTCCAACTGCTTTTTTGTAAGTTATAATTTCTGATAACGCACATTATGGTAACTATACGATACACACCTTACTTATTTTATTAAAGGATAGTTGAAGAAGGATTTCTCTAACTTTCAAGGAATTAGTTATCAATGGTAATAACTTTAATAAGGTATTTGGAATGGTGAAATAAATGGAAAAACAGATTAATTATTATATCGACAAGAAAACAGAAAAATATATAATAAACAAGCTTCGAACCGCCGGTTGTGTTTTTGCAGAAGACGAGGCTCGATTACTTATTTCAGAGGCACAGACATTGGACACACTCATCGACATGGTGGAACAGCGAGCAAATGGTCTTCCCCTTGAGCACGTTGTTGGTTGGGCAGATTTCTGTGGTATGCGAATAAAAGTAGAACAAGGAGTCTTTGTACCACGCCGTCGCACCGAGTTTCTTGTTCAACAGACATCTTCCCTTGCTACTCCAGGATCTGTCATAGTTGACCTATGTTGTGGTACAGGCGCAGTGGGCGTGGCGTTGGCCAAAATTATAGGTTACATTGAATTGTATGCAACCGACATCGATCCAGCTTCAGTAAGATGTGCCCGTCACAATACCACCTTTGTTGGTGGCAACGTGTATGAAGGTGATCTCTATCATCCCCTCCCATCTGCATTGCATAACCGTGTCGATATCTTAGTCGCAAACGCTCCATATGTACCTACAAAGTCAATCGAGTTATTACCCCAAGAAGCGCGCAAATATGAGATAAGGGCGGCATTAGATGGAGGGGAGAAAGGACTAGACGTCCAGCGACGGGTAGCTGCTGAAGCACCAAAATGGCTGGCACCCGGTGGTCATCTTCTTGTCGAGACTAGCCAGAAACAGGCGTTGCAAACGGCTGAGATATTTGCTGAAAATGGGCTAATTCCTAAAGTGGAAAATTGTTTCGAACTAGATGTCACAGTTGTAATTGGAACCCAGACCAATAGAATGAATATGAACTGTGAAATATTAACGTAAATAAAAGCCTAAGAATATATAAGTTCTTAGGCTTTTATTTATGTTTGTGGTAATGCATTTTATGTTAAGTAAATCAGAAAGTATTTTATAAAAATAATCAGTTTGACTATTTACTCTTAGTGAAGACAAATAGGAGATTCCACTTGTTTTAATATATCAATCTATCTTCTACTTCCCTTTTAAGAAATTGCTGTATTTATGATAACTAAACAGAAAGTGTATAATTATTTGACGTTAATGTGTTTTTAATAAGATTAATTAATCGGAAATACAAAATAAACGTTTTTAATATAAAGAGGTAAAATAATAAACTTAGTTATAAAAATAATGGTTTTACCATTTACTCTAACTGACGACAAATAGCACCTTTTTCTACAAAGTGTATAAATGATATACTATATTTATAGAAAATAAGTTTATACTTTCTTTTTTATAGAAGAAATAATAAATAAGCAATAATTATAAGAAGTATATTTAGATAAATATTTAATAGTAAAAAGATTTTATATTTAATTAGTACCTTTAATACTTTTAAAACCGCGATTTATGTTACAAGTATTATTTAGAGGTTCTTTATTGAATATATATATATGAAGACATACTTTGTCTTAAACAGAGAAGAAACTACCTTGATACTTAATATCAGAAAGAGGTATGAATAAGAAGACACGATCCATAAAAGGAGAGGTTTTATGCCACCTACAGTAAGCTGTGAGGAGCAGACATCTTTTAAATTCAAAAGGAACTAGGTCATGAAGATGTTGGAAAGAGAGCAAGAAACTGGGCTGATATGGAAGGAACAAGATTTTTAATTTGTGGTATATCAATGTCTGTGTGTTTGAGATGTATTTTTATAGAAGGAATAAAAAAGAAGTTCAAAAACCATCGTACTAGTCCTTGAGCTTCTTTTCACCAATGTCCTGAGATAGCAACTTTGTGTGTACCTTGTCCTTTGCTGCATTTACCTGTGTTTGAGTAAGAAAACTACTTCCTGTAAGATTACAGATCCACAAAAGTTGGATAATTTCTGTGTGTTCTCATACTGCTTAATAAGGATTAACCTCCAAAAGCATATGTTGGAAGGCCTCTTACTTTGGTATTGACAACAAATAATCCACCAGCATAGGGTTCTTTTGCCAATATTTTTTCTTCTAAACCAATTCGAGCAGATGTAATATAGAGGTCTTGCAAATCGTCTCCGCCAAATACACAGGAAGTTGTGCGTGTTGCAGGGACATGCACGGTTTCAAGAAGCTTTCCGGTCTTCGGATTCCACCTTGTTACAGCGCTACCGTTCCATATCGCGACCCAAAGCATTCCTTCCTCATCGGACGTCATGCCGTCAGGGAAGGCGAAGCTATGGGGGATTGAGACGGCAACCCGCGGATTACTAATTGTTGCAGTTGTTAAATCATAATCGTAAGCCATCACCTTATTTGTCAGCGAATCGATATAGTACATTATTGAATTGTCTGGATTCCAGGCTATACCATTTGAAATCCCAATATTATCCAACACCTTTTTAATACTCCAGTCAGTATCCAGGCAGTAAAGTGCTCCGACATTAGGCCTCGAGTCATGTCCCATAGTACCCGCCCAGAAACGTCCAGCTGCATCACATTTTCCATCATTAAATCGATTATTCGGCTTATCTAACTCGACGGTGCCAATCAATTCCATATTCTTTGTTTCGAATTCGTAGGCATAAAACCCATGTTTTAGTGTCATTACAATACCACCCAATTTTCTGGGAACAACTGAGCCAATATACTGTCCAGTATCAAAAGTCGTATGTGCCTTGTCTGTAGGATTATATAAATGCAGCTTTTGCCTTGTGATATCCACCCAATACAACACTTTTCTGCGTGAATCCCAACTCGGTCCCTCACCCAGTTCAGCTTTTGTATTCAGAACCAATTGAATTGAATGCATCCTTTGCCTCCCTTAAAGGCTGAATTTCAACCTTTAATTATTCTACAGATACTCCCTTATCTATTAAGGAGTTTCGTTTATTTCATAGATTATGGATGTAAACAATAATCTAAAATTACATGCAATTTAAGAGATTCAGATATTATGAACTTAAGCCAATCCCACCATTTTAATATGATATTATCCTCAATACATAGTTTGGTCATCACAGACTAAACGGAGTCCACAATGAGATGCCAAACACATAATCTCAGTTAAAAAGTCTGTGTGTTACTATGTATGAGACAAACTAAAGTTATATGTTACTAATAAGGTACTAAATGTCTAAATAGACATATAAAATCAATAAGACATTGGTCTTCAAAAGTTAGTTTTTATCTTTTTTATCTAATTCAAGGCATATGAAAGAAATCTAAAAGAAAATGGGAGCGTAATCATGCATGTTACATATTATTCTATGTCTCACTTCATCTATCAACTTTGGATAAAAAGTGCAAAAGGGAATACTGTTTGAAAAAGAGGAAAAAATAAAGGGGTTGACGTTTTATGGAAAATAATGCACTTAATGAAATGGACCGAATGGATCCAAATTTACGTGATGAAATGTTAACTGAATTGTTTCTGAATCAAGTTATAAAGAACTTCAAAAAAAGGAAAATTCTTAAAGAAATTGATCATTCTTTAAAAAATAAAGATAAAGAAGCTTTTTTACGTTTAACAGAGAAACTTAAATCTGAATAAAGACAATATAATTATAGAAGAAACTCGTCAAAAAGAAGCCTTTCTATTGTAAGCAAAGGTTTTAAGATTTAATTTGCATTTAAGGACCATTATTGAGATTGTTTGAAATATAAAAGAAGAGAGTAACTTAATTATTAAAGTATAAAACTGCACTCTCATTATTGGTTTTGCTTGACAATGAGAGTGCAGTTCGAATGAATCAACAGTTATTTTACTAATAGTATTTAATTAGAGAATCAAAAAGATGATAGTAGTGAATTTCACTTCGTATCAAAACCCGTTTACTCTCTATCAAAAAGAGAATTTCCAGCAATCCCTGGATTAGTCATTTCAAAGGGATTTAAAATAAGATCAAGCTCTTCTTCCGTTAAAACATCATACCTTAAGCATAGCTCACGCACGGATTCACCTTTTAGTATTGCTTCTCGTGCGATTCTAGCAGCCACTTCATATCCAATATGAGGATTAATAGCCGTAATAATACCTACACTTTTTTCTACGTATTCTTTTAAATGTTCTTCATTCGCCTCAATCCCTTGTAGGCAATAATCCGTAAATGTTTGAAAAGCATTATTCATGATGCTAATTGATTGAAGTAAATTAAAAACAAGAACAGGTTCCATAACATTAAGTTCAAGTTGACCTGCTTCAGAAGCTAAGCAAATTGTATGATCATTACCGATAACTTGAAAGGCAACCTGGTTAATCATTTCTGGCATGACCGGATTAACTTTCCCAGGCATAATAGAAGATCCTGGCTGACGAGCAGGCAAAGTGATTTCTGCTAGTCCTGCACGGGGCCCAGATGCCATTAGACGTAAGTCATTCGCTATTTTCGACATATTTACCATACAAATCTTTAATGCTGCAGAAACTTCTGTATAAGCATCTGTATTTTGAGTCGCGTCTACAAGATGATCGGCATTCTTAAGTGGTAAACCACTGATATTTGCTAGATATCTTACAACATTTTCGATATAACTTGGATCGGCATTTAAACCCGTTCCTACTGCAGTTGCTCCCATATTTACCTCATATAAATGTCCATAGGATTGCTTAATACGTTTCATATCGCGCTCAAGAACACGGCTATATGATTCAAATTCCTGACCAAGACGGATTGGAACGGCATCTTGTAGGTGAGTACGTCCCATCTTTATAATATGATCAAATTGTTCTGCCTTTTTATGAAATACACTGTGCATATAATGCATTGTTTTTAGTAACTTATTTAACAGGTTAAGGGTTGCAATATGGATAGCAGTTGGGAATACGTCGTTTGTTGATTGTGACATGTTTACATGACTGTTAGGGCTTAAATCAGAATAAGAACCTTTTTTATGACCAAGTAACTCTAAAGCCCTGTTTGCGATAACCTCATTTGCATTCATATTCATTGAAGTCCCTGCACCACCCTGTATCGGGTCAACAATAAAATGATCGTTTCTTTTTCCTTCAATAACCTCGTCTGCTGCTTCAATAATTGCATTACCCAACCCGTCATATAACCTTTTTGTTTCCATATTAGCAAGAGCAGCAGCTTTCTTAACAATTCCTAATGCTTTAATGAGTTCCGGGTGAATTCGGTAACCTGTTATTGGGAAATTTTCAACTGCACGTAATGTTTGAATACCATAATAAGCGCTGACAGGCACTTCTTTCGTTCCTAAGAAATCTTTTTCAATTCTTACATCTTGTTTTTCAAGTGTTCCTATATTTGTCATAATATTGATCTCCTTCTTTATAAACAAATAAATTATTTTAAGCTACATCCGATTTTCTAATAGAATCTGTATAATGCTTTGCTTTTTCTTTATCGAATCCGCCTTCCCACTTAGACATCACAATAGCAGCTAATGCGTTACCTATTACGTTGACAGATGTACGAAGCATATCTAAGATGCGGTCAATACCAGCAATGAATGCCATACCTTCTAGAGGTAACCCCATTGACCCCAGCGTTGTTAATACAACAACAAATGATGCTCCTGCAACTCCTGCCATTCCCTTGGAAGTCAACATCAACACAAGTAAAAGTGTAATTTGTTCTATGAAAGATAAATGAATGCCATACATTTGTGCAATGAAAAGGGCAGCAATTGCTTGGTAAATGGATGATCCATCAAGGTTAAAGGTATATCCTGTCGGAATAACAAATGATGTGACAGCTTTCGGACAACCAAAGTTCTCCATTTTAGTCATTAACCTTGGTAATACTGCTTCAGAGCTTGCGGTTGTAAACGCTAAAATTAACTCATCTTTTAAGATTTTCATGAGTACTAAAACATTCGTTCCAGCCATTTTTGCAATAATACCTAATACTACAAAAACAAAGAATATCATGGTCAGATATATAACGAGTACTAGCTTTCCTAAAGGGATTAATGAACCAATTCCAAACTTTGCCACATTTAAACCAATTAAAGCAAATACGCCAAATGGGGCAAATTTCATAACTAAGTTTGTCATCCAAAACATAGATTCCAGTACACCTTCAAAAAAGTTTAAGACCGGTTTGCCTTTTTCTCCAATTGCTGCAACTCCTAAACCGAATAAAACTGAGAAAAAGATAATCGCTAATAAATTTCCTTCAGCCAACGATTGGAATATATTAGTTGGGATAATATGAACGATTTGAGCTGCTATACCTGTACTCTCAGTTGTTTTAGATGTTTCTTCATACTTAGAGATATCACCCTTCTCAAGGTTCCCCATATCTATACCAGTGCCTGGATGAAATATATTGGCGGCTAATAAACCAATAGCAAGTGCAATTGTGGTAACGATTTCAAAATAAAGAATCGTTTTTCCACCTAGCTTTCCGAGCTTTTTAATATCGCCTACGCCAGCTATAGATACAATGAGTGCTGATACAACGATAGGAATGACAATCATTTTAATGAGGTGAAGAAAAATATCACCTAGAGGTTGAAGAATGGCCATCACCGTACTATTTCCATAAAAAACAGCACCTATCGCAACCCCAAACGCAAGACCAATAAAAATCTGTGTAGCTAATCCGAATTTTTTCATGTTGTAACCCCTTTCATTTCCTATTACATTAAAACAAGGTATTCATTTTTTGTTGTAATGTAAGGTTAAGCCTAGTCTATAATATCATCTACAAAATACAACAGAAATCTACAGGAACACACAAAAGGCAAATAAAGTATTTATAAGATTTAATATTTTTTTGAATTACGCATAGCCAACCTTTACGTTATAGTTGGAAGGTGGTTCAAAACGGAAGAGACGTGTATAAGTGGGCATGTTAACCCCTCCTCCCTTAGACATATCACAGTTATTAGAACAAGCAAACTACAAAGATGAAGTGAATCGGTTTTCTATACACAGTGCCAACTTAAAAATGATTGTGTCTATGTGTGAAAGGTTAGATTTTTTACCTCCTTCTGTATATTAGTCTATAAAACTGACTAAACTAATAACATGTTCCCCTATTTCAATAAATTTGAAAATCCTTTGCTATTTGTAGCAAAGGATTCTTTTTTGCTTATTAATATTCATTAAAATATTCTTGGATTTTTTTAGGATCCTTTGTTTTAGTTAGGGCAAGCATTAAGAGAATACGCGCTTTCTGAGGGTTCAACGAATCAGACGTGACAAACTTATCTTTATCATCTGAAGCTTCATGAGTCACAGTCCCATTACCGGCACGGCTAGATCTAGTGATGATTACCCCTTTTTTAACAGCATCTTTAGCTCCTGATAGAGCAGCATCAGACATTGATCCATTTCCGGACCCTGCTACTACTATTCCTTTTGCCCCTGCTTTTACAGCAGCATCATAAAGGTATCTATTATCATTTTGATATGTATAAAGAATGTCTACTTGAGGAAGTTTATCAAGTTTTGACACATTAAAAATTGATTTTGTCGTATGTTTACGAGTAGGTTCATTATAAAAGAATACCTTACCCCCAGCAACTTCTCCAACATATCCTTGTTCAGGAGATTTAAACGTATCCGTTGCTGTTGTATTTGTTTTTGTTATATAGCGAGCTGCACCAATTCGATCATTTAGAGATACTAAAACTCCTTTATTTTTTGCTTCTTTACTAGAAGCAATCTCCACTGCGTTGTACAGGTTTAAGGGACCGTCTGCGCTTATAGCTGTAGCTGGTCTCATTGAACCAACAATAACAACAGGTTTTTCACTTTTTACTACTAGATTTAGAAAGTAAGCCGTCTCTTCTAAAGTGTCTGTTCCATGTGTCACTACAATTCCATCAACATTCTTTGAGGCTAATAAAGTATTAATTCGCTTTGCTAACTTTAATAATGTTGAATTATCCATATTTTCGCTTCCGATATTTGCAATCTGTTCCCCACTAACATCTGCTAATTTTTTCATCTGAGGAACGGCTTCTATTAATGTTTCAATACCAAGAGCTCCTGCTTTATATCCAGTTGTGGCTGTATCACTATCAGAGGAACCTGCAATTGTACCACCAGTAGCTAAAATTTTTATGTTAGGTAAATCTTTTTTTTCTGAATGGTTTACGACTGTTGTGGGATTTTTGGTTGTTGCATTAGCAGATAGACCAATTCCTGAAAATAATAATGTAGCTGATAAAATGGATATTCCTAGAGTTTTTTTTAGTTTCATAGTTATCTGTCTCCTTTAAGTAGAAAATTTATAAGTAATATAGTACTAATAATATGAAAGCAATTTTTTCTGTACAGTTTTTTGTTTATTAGGAACTCCTCCATTGCAACTTAATTAAGCGTTTTCATTTGTGTCTAACAAGAACATAGCTTTAATCTATAATAGGAACTACATAATCATACAGAAAACAACAAAAGAATTATAAATTTTTTTAAAATTATATTTACAAATTTAGAGTAACATGAAAAAAGACTATTAAAGGTTTATTCATTAGCTTTTCCGATGATACTTTTAATAAGGTTCTAGTGCAAAAACTCCAATTCACTTGTAAGCAATCTCTAAAACTTGGATATACTGATACTATTACTCTAAAAAAGGAGCGTGATCAGTATGGAAAAGCAAAAGTTATTTAAAAGGAAACATTATCAGCCTGCTATTATTTTATTAAACGTAAGGTGGTACCTACGGTACAACCTCAGTTTTCGTGATTTAGTTGAAATGCTGGAAGAGCGTGGACTATCTATCGCTCATACAACCATTATGCGCTGGGTTCATCAATATGCGCCAGAATTAGACGAACGAGTACGACATCATCTTAAGTCAACAAATGACTCTTGGAGAGTGGATGACATATATATTAAAGTAAAAGGGAAATGGGTGTACTTATACCGTGCAGTCGATTCAAAAGGGCATACCATTGACTTTTACCTAAGTGAATCAAGGGATAAACAAGCAGCCAAGCACTTCTTTAAGAAAGCCTTGGCTTTTTTGTATGTTTCTAAACCTCGTGTAATCACAGTAGATAAGAACCCCGCCTATCCTATAGCGATTCAGGAATTAAAAGAAGAAAAGCAGATGCCTGAAGGCATCCAACTAAGGAACAATAATATCGTAGAGCAGGATCATCGTTTTATTAAAAAACGGGTTTATCCGATGCTTGGATTCAAGTCTTTACGAACTGCAAAACAGATTATTGCAGGGATAGAGGCTATGCACATGATCAAAAAAGGACAGACTCTTCAAGAGAAGAAGTCTGTCCTAAATCAAAAAGAATTCATTCATAGATTGTTTGGAATAGTTTCATAAGCTAATAAATTAAAGGAACTTGGTTCTCTAGGTTTATATAAAATGATTTTGCACCAGAACCTTAATAAGTATTTTTTAAAAGGTTATAGCAAAAAAAACGCCCCATATTTGGGGCGTACTCTATTATCATTATAAAACATAACCTAAAAAAAGTCTACAATTTCATTTTTTTTTATATTATAGTTTGATTACTGAATTCAGTAATGCCCATGGGTACATATAAAATTGAAGGGGAAATTTCTATGACACACAAACATGTTCCTGTTTTAATAGTGGGGGGGGGTCTTAGTGGACTCACCTCTGCTCTTTTTTTAGCACGTCATAATGTTGATTATTTACTCATTGAAAAACACGCTGGGACAGCTATGCATCCAAAAGCCGGAGGGATTACATTTCGTACGATGGAAGTATTTCGACAACTTGGACTAGAGGCAGCTATCCGTACTGCTAGTAAACCGTTAGATAATATTCGCGGAAGGATTGCTGTAGAGACAATCGAAAGCATAGATCCTAAGAAATTAGAGACTGCGGAGAACTCCCAAAGGGCTATTGACAAAGAGAGAATAGAAAATTTTGAAAAGGTTAGCCCTTCAAAGCCAGCATCTTGTAATCAAATGGAATTAGAACCTATCCTTCTTCAAGCTGCTAAAAAAGGAAAGGGTTATATACGCTATAATACTGAACTTATAGCGTATCAACAAGACGATTTAGGGGTAACAGCCACTATAATGAATCGAGCGACAGGAATGAAGGAAATGATCCGAAGTGATTATTTAGTTGCGGCAGATGGTGCTAAAAGCACAATTCGTCAACATACAAAAATTCCAACTACAGGAAGAGGCGTCATCGGTGGACATTATATTAATATCTATTTTCAGGTTGATCTAAGTCATTTTCTGAAAGGTAGCCAGTTTGGTTGGATTCAAATCCTAAATCCAGAAGTATTTGGTGCGCTCATCACCGTTAATAATCATGATGAATGGGTTTACCACGTGGCCTATAATCCCTCACACGGAGAAAGTCCGGAAGATTTTTCTGAAGAGCGATGCTGTGAGATTATAAAAAAAGCTATAGGAGTTTCAAATCTTGATATTGTCATCTTCAGTATTTTACCTTGGGCGGCTGCAGAACAGACAGCCACTCGTTTTCAAGATAATCGAGTCTTTCTAATTGGAGACGCAGCTCATCTTATGCCACCTGCCGGAGGATTTGGTTCGAATACAGGTATTCAAGATGCTCATAATTTAGCTTGGAAGCTGGCTGCAGTGATACACAAACAAGCCCATCCACGTTTGCTCCAAACTTATCATAATGAAAGACACTATGCTGCAGAAGTAACAACGAAATATGCCAGTGATTTATTATTCAGTGTTATAAAGAAAGGTGTAAGTACCCTCAATAATATGGATCATCTTGCAGTTACTGTAGGGTATAAATATAGCTCAACTGCCATCATCAATGAAGATTTCGCTATAACACATAGAATGGATCAATTAGAACTAAACGGAAGACCAGGTACACGTACTCCACATATGTGGTTGAAGTATCAAGGTAAGTGTATATCTACCTTAGATTTAATAGGTGAAGATTTCGTCTTACTTACGGGAGAAGATAATAGCTCTTGGCGCATTGCTGCTCGGAATGTATCTTCTCACTTAGGTGTCCCTATTAATGTTTATGGTATCGGTTCACAAGGAGATTGTATTGAGTGTGAGGATAGCTGGGAAGAAATGTACGATGTTACGTCTCAAGGAGCCGTATTGATAAGACCTGACGGTTTTGTAGCATGGCGTACAAAAGAGGGAGTATCAAATCCTCATCTAATTCTTAAACAGGTCATGACTAGCATACTATGGTAAATAAACTAATACGCCTGATTTAAAATTGGTTAAAATACCCATATGTAATAAGTAGGTAATAAATATTAAAGAGAATGTAGGATAGTTAATAATGGGGGAAAGTTATGCAAGGATATTTTGCAATCATATCATTACTTTTAATGATGATAATGGTTATAATTCGTGCTAAACAGTTGGGAAAAAAGGGAATTAAAGCTTTTAAATTTGGTGAGCTAGATAAAAAAGATTTCTTTATTATCCCATTTGCATTACTGTTTTTTTATCTTATTTTCTCTAGTGTTTTTGACTTGCCAAAACTAGGTACCAAACTATTTAGCAGTGAAGTCTTTAGTTGGATAGGTGTAGTTTTATGCACGATGGGTTTAGTATTATTCTCGTTAAGCATAATTTCATTTGGGAAAAGTTTTAGAGTTGGAATTGATGAAGAAAAACCAGGTGAACTTATAACAACAGGTGTTTTTGCAATTAGCCGTAATCCCATTTACACAGCTTTTGGATTTGTTTTAATAGGGATATTCTTGATTTTACCAAACTGGATATTATTACTGTACGTATTTGCTGGAGTTTGGCTATTTAATCGTCAGGTTCAACTTGAAGAAAAATCCTTGAAAAAGATTTACGGTGAAGAATACGAAGCATACTGTAAAAAAGTTCGTAAATACCTTTAGCGTTAGTTGTTGGTGGAAAAGGGTACGTCTTTCATTCATATTAAAAATAAAAGTGGAAGATTAACATAGCCAAAAAAATGAAGAATGTGGAAAGATGTACTTAACCAAACGGGTGCGTTAGTTTAAGGTGATAGTGTTTGGAAATTGGAAATTTTGAAAATAAGAAGGCAAAATAAAACCCTGATTCTTCTACTTAGCGTAGATAAATCAGGGTTTTATTTCCAAAAATGTCTTAACGTAGGTTTTGGAAAAAGGATGTTTTTGGGGATAGAATTTTACTGATGAGCATGCAGTTGATGATTTAAAAGAATTGCTTTCATCAATTGATACATTTCAAAAAATTTAATTATAGATGAAAAGAGTCCTCATGGAATAAGGGCTCTTTTTGTTATCTCGGTAACTCACATTATGGTAACTAAAATTGAATATGATATATCATCTATAAAGGTTAATTACTTTTTGCGCGTGCAAAAACGTCTATTTTTAAAATTAAATAGACGTTTCACCATTGATTTTTTCGGCACCTAAAAAGGTGTACCTTTTGGTACTATCTATGTAGGACGAAACTGGACATTAACAAAATAAAAAGCTCCACCATTCTAAAATGATGGAGCCTTTTATTTTAAGTATTAGATGAAATTCGCAAAAAACAATTAGTTTCTCTACAAATATATCATATTTATGTGATGAATAAATAAATTTTTTAGTATGGATGGGTATGTACAAACGTACTGTTTTTTATGCAGTACATTTGATTCAGTAAAAGCTCATTTTCTAGTTGGGCTCCAGAAGGATTCATTATTGGAACAGGAGGAATTTGAGATTTTTTATTATAAAGTAATCTGTATATGTTGTAGACAAAAATTTAGAGTGTACGAAGGCACATTGAGATATAAGCAGGTTAAAGAAAATATGAAGGGAAAATATACTTGTGAAGAATGTAGCCATAACATACGTTTGGAAGCTATAAAAAACTTTTTTAATAAGTAAATAGATTTTTTAAAGAATTTCTGATAATACATATTATGATGCGACAAGAATTCACTTATATATAGAAGAATATAGAAACTAATGCGTTGAGAGGAGATTGGAGATTACATGTTAAGAGGAAAACTTATTTCTGAATTAGCAGATAAAATATTGAGTTTAAAAGCAAGCTATCCCTTTTGAGTAGGGATCAGTGGAATTACAGCTTCCGGAAAGACAACGCTTGCTAATGAACTCGCTGTGGAACTTCAAACTAGAAAAGTGAGTATTATTAGAACAAGCATAGATCATTTTCATAATCCAAAATGTATTCGTTACAGACAAGGAAAGGAGTCGGCTCTTGGCTATTATCAAGATGCTCATGATTATGAATCCTTTAAGCAAAAGCTTTTAATTCCTTTAGGACCAGGAGGAACCTTTCATTATCAAACAGCCTCTTTAGAATTAGCAACAGATCAGTATGTTAAACCCAATATACAAGTAGCCAGTAAGGACATGGTTTTAATTGTAGATGGGACCTTTTTATTCAAGAAACAATTATGTGACCTGTATGATTTTAAAATATTCGTCGATACTGACTTTGAGTTAGCTAGACAAAGAGGTGCTAAACGAGAAGAACAGGCTTTTGGAAGTTATGAAAAATCTGAAGAAATGTTTATTAAAAGGTACCATGCAGCTTCAAAAATCTATATAGATGAACATAAACCCCAATTTAGGGCAGATGTGGTTATTAATAATAATAATTTAAATAATCCAAATTTTAGTTAATTAAATCTTAACTTATTTAAATATGTTCTTGTTCTACTTAACATAGTGTTTTTTATCAGAAGTTCTTTAAACATATAAAAGATAACTTTACGATAACCAAAATAGTTTTAGGCAGTTGTCCTTTCTCAGTTAACACAACTTATGATAAACTAATATCATTGTAATTTTCTGGATGATTGAACATTAATTGTTCCGTTAAAGAGCTAGTTTAATAGCTATCCACAACACGCCACAAATGAATTTTGACCAATGAAATTATCTATTAAAGAGATTAAATTGGGGGGAATAGAAAATGGATGTAAAGACACTTTTGTTACAACAATGGGCAAGCTGTTTAGATGAAGAAGACTGGTTTCCACCACTTGAAAAAGTGTTAGAGGATATTACTTTTGAACAGGCAATTTGGAAGCCAGTTGATGGGAAAATGAATTCCATTTGGGAATTGGTTTGTCATTTACTTTTCTATGAAAAGAGACTTCTGATGCGATTTCTTGGTGAAACGGCGAATGAACCACAGGCAGAAGATAATGAATCTACATTTCGCTTACCAACTGAGACGGTTCAAAATTGGAAGGAAACAAAACAAGAATACTTTTATGTTCATCGTGAACTTGAAAAAATACTAGCAAAATCAGAACATGAAGATTTGTATAGACAAATTCCTGGAGAAAGATCATTAGTGCTTGAACTGAAGAGTTTAGCATTGCACGACGCATATCATATTGGGCAAATTATGCTCCTAAGTAAAATGCAAGGAGCTTGGGCAGGGAAACGCAGCTTTTAAAAAAGCTTCATTAGCTTTACAGTTATTCCATTATAGGGGCCTTTAATGGAATAAGAAGGGGAACGTCCAAATCGGGCGTTCCCCTATTTTATACCTAAAAAACAACAATACTATTTAACATAGCCTAAATAAAAAGCGACTTAAATATTAAAACGCCTTTTAAGTAATGCAACGGAATATATTTGTGTTGCATTAAGATTAGCTATTATTAGGTTTCTCCACTATTAGTTAATACTTCATTAAAAATAAATGTAACTAATTCCCTATCCGAATCCAACCAAACCCATTTAATTGATTATATTTCCATATTTAATAATCAACATATATTTGATAAAATAATTTTCGACAAACCCTATATGCATTATCTGATATTTACTCTTTGGGATTTTTTATGAAAGCTCACTTAAAAGGCATACGTTTTAATACGTATGCCTTTTAAGTTTTTTAAAGATAGGGCATCGTTTCGCTCTTCCGCCTCTTTGGCTCTATTCCATGGATAAAACCTGTATCAATTAATGCAATAACGATAACGAAGTAGATACTGATTACCGAACGAAGTAGTTATTCTTTAGATACTATGTAGCTACTTCAGTATGCTTAACTTGTCTCCTGTCATAAATAAAAGGAAACATCCATTGAAATATGGCTTATACATGTATACAAAATGCTTCTTTTGAAAAAGTTAAAGTTAGTATATAGAGAAATGGAGTCAGTATAGATGAACAAAAAAATATATTCTCTCTTTATTCCTTTCTTAATCGCTTTTTCTGCTCCTTTTATTATCCTTTTTTTCACAAGCTGCTTAGTTGAAATCGACCTTAGGAGAATCAAGGAATGGTTTTAAGTTGATACATAAATTTTTATAATTGGGACAAACTAACCAAAATGATAGATATCATCTCATCTACAATAATCTATGAAAAAAACTTCTGATTGAGCACCAGGAGTTTTTTTCTCTTTTTACACTGTATACTCTATATCATCTTAGTTACCTTAATGTTACTTAAAGGAACCAAATAAAAACGCCATCTTTTGAGTACCAAGGGATGGCGTGACATCCAAATTTATCGTTTTTGCATAATTTTATACATTATAGATTTATCAAGGTTTCAAGCCTTTAACAAATTACCTTTACTGCATAAAATCATGTATTAATCAAGCCTTTATATTGAACTTAAACTCTATTTCATTCTTTAAAATTTCTACCCCTCTTGGACTCAGCACTAAACCTTTTGCATATTCCTTATTTTGAGAAGTGACTTCACCTGTCACAACGCATTCATTATAAGGTTTATACTTCTTTAGGATAATTTGATTTCCGTTAACAAAGATTTCGATAGAATCTTTTTCTTGAATAGCAAGAACCTTTCTTAGCTCAACTGGAATAACAACTCTTCCTAATTCATCTACTTTTCGTACAATACCTGTTGATTTCATTTCATATTCTCCTCTTCTTGCTTCAATGCTCTACTTCATTTTATTTTCTATGAATAGATTTATCAATCCAACAAAGGAACCTCAAGTGCTCCTTCCTACATTATATAAATGGTATTAAAACAGGCTTAAGCCTGTTTATGTAGCCTCAAGTCTTTCGGATGTTTAAAATAGCAACCTTCTATAACTACTCTAGACATCTTATGATTCATCTTTTGTTTCTTCTTGCATCATTTTCCTATTCTTACGAATAAACGAAGAGATTTTGCTAAAATAGTGTCTCTTCACTTCACCATAAAGTATCCAGATTTCTTTTCCTTCAATAAGACCATAAACTTCGTCTAAAATTTGATCTCGTTTCCTGGGGTGTAATTTGACGTGAGGGTAGTTGATCGCACTAATATAGCGTTGTCTTAATTCGTTAGTTATCCATTCTTTCTGCTTTTGCTTCAATGTTGAAAACTTTTTATTCGTTTGAATTAAGCGTCCATTTTGATAAACATGATTTTTTATATCATTTCCCCTTTTTCTCCGTAGTCTCATATAAAATCATTGAATCTTCATTTATCTAGTAGGCTTTTTTCTTAAATTGTTCTTTCACATAGATACAACTTCGTTTATGTTCACGGGAAAAGAAATGATCGTGTTTATAATGTACTGTGACTTCACACGAAGGACATACAAAAAAACCCATTCTTATTTTATCTTGATTGACCTCATGCGCATAAAACTCCCCTGTGGCTTTAAACATTAACACATGTCTAGCTTTTTCGATTTTTGCTCGCATAATCATATCCTCCTTCACCATATTTTTCATCTATTTCTATGATAAGGGCTATATGGAAAGAAGACAAAGAAAAAGCAGCATCCCGTCATTGATATGCTCCCAATTAAGTAGACAGAGTAAATAAAAAATCTGTTTGCTTAATTGGGGGCTTTTTTATGAGAAGAAAAACTTATTCTGCACAAGAAAAATACGAGATAATCGTGGCATATGAAAAGCGAAGTGTCTCCTCACGAGAATTTTGTAGTAAATATGATTTGTATAGAGCGACAATTAATAGATGGATTTATCTCTATCGAACATATGGATTAGAAGGACTTCAGACTTCAAGTGAATGGAAAAGATACTCTATAGAGATAAAAACGGCGGCTACCCTTGATTATCTTTCAGGGAAGTATTCTCAATCAGAAATAATCCGTAAATATGAAATATCTCACCGTTCAGTATTAATGAAGTGGATCAAGAATTATAATGGCCATAGAGCATTTAAAAACGTGGGGAAAGGTATGAGAAAATCTATGGCAAAAGGACGGTCCACTACTCTAGAAGAAAGAGTGGTAATAGCGAAACATTGTTTAGAGAATGGAAAGAATTATCTACAGACTGCAGAAGATTTTAATGTTTCGTATCAACAGGTATATCAGTGGGTGAAAAAATTCGAGATAGGTGGCAAAGGTGGGCTCTTCGATAAACGTGGAAAAAAAAAAGAAGAGAATCGGAACTTACATCAGAAGAAAAACATCAAAAAGAAATAAAACAATTGGAAATGGAAAACGAGCGCTTACGCGCTGAAAATGCCTTTTTAAAAAAGTTAGAAGAAATCGAAAGGAGGAGATTTTAAGAAAAGTCCATTCAATAGACGTCTATATGTCCATCCAAGAACTTCACCAGAACGAAAAATATCCTATTTTACTATTATGCCAAATAGCGAAAGTGTCACGTTCCGCCTATTACAAGTGGCTGAAACGCACTCCATCTACCAACGAGAAGTTGAATGAAGAAATAGTGGAAGAAGTGAAACAGCTACATGAGGAACTAGGAGGAATTTATGGATATCGGCGGATGACATTGAAAATAAATCGAAGATTTAAGCAACCAATTAATCACAAACGTGTTTACCGATTAATGAAATTATTTGGTATTCAGTCTGTCATTCGACGTAAACGAACAAGATATAAACCAAGTTCACCTAAGCATATTACAGAGAATGTACTGAATCGGGAATTCCATGCCAAGAAACCAAACGAAAAGTGGTTAACAGATGTAACAGAACTTAGCTATGGAAGATCTGAGAAGGCTTATTTAAGTGCGATATTAGACTTATATGATGGCTCTATTGTGAGCTACGTCTTAGGTACTTCCAACAATAACCCTTTAGTTTTTAAAACGTTTGAACAAGCGTTGAAGAGAGAGCCAGGAGCTACTCCCCTATTGCATAGTGATAGAGGATATCAATATACTTCTCCTTACTTTAAAAAGAAGTTAGAAGAAGCAAAAGTAGTACAGAGTATGTCTAGAGTGGGCAGGTGTATTGATAACGGGCCAATGGAATCTTTTTGGGGGACATTGAAGTGTGAAAAATACTATTTAAAGAAGTATAAAACCTATGAAGAACTTGAGAAAGAAATTAAGGAATACATATATTTTTATAACAATGAGCGATTACAAAAACGATTAAACGGCCTTAGCCCCTTAGAATACAGAGCTGAAGCCGTTTAGAAATTTTTATTTATTTCCACTGTCTATTTGACAGGGGGCAGTTCACATAACGGAATGCTGCTTGAGTATTAGTTGTTTTTCATCTTGTAACCTTTGAATTTATACCCGTATACATTCGTAAGATCAACGAAGCTCTTATAGGAATACGTAATTGCAACCGGTGTGCCTACTTGAACTTTATTATAAAGCTTTTCAATATCTGCATTATGCATTCTCACGCAACCCTGACTTACATATTTTCCAATGCTGCTTTCATTGTTATTACCATGAATGCCGTATGTATCACCATAAGTACCGTTAGTATTTAAGCCTAACCAACGTTTTCCTAATGGATTGCGAGGATCGCCCCCAGGAATATGTCCTTTATAGTATGGCCGGTTTTTAATCTTGTTTACCACTTTAAAAAAGCCAACTGGTGTTTTATCCCATGTTTTACCCGTTGCTACTGGATCAACGATTTCAATATAACCCTTATGAAAATACGCAAGCTTGTTGTAATACTTGTTAATGATGATTAAATCTTGATTCGCTGGTTTACTTGCTGCTTCTGTTTTCCCCTGATTTACTCCACATAATGCAACCATTAATAAGGTAAGAACAGTCATTGATTTCATAAAAATGTTCTTCATAAAAACTCTCCTCTTTTTTATATTTTTATAGGAAACAAAAAGTACCCTCCAAATGGATAGGTACTTTTTTTGTAACGTTTATTTATTAAAATTCAACTAAGTAGGATCTGTATATTTCCATAATCGGATAAAAAACCTAATAATGATAACACTTAACGTATAAACGAATATATATGAGATGGCAGACAATCCTATATGCCATCCATTGGTGTATGTAAACACGTTAAATTTTTCTGAAACCCATTCTATTAGGGTAGATAATCCAATCCAAAGTATAACTAGTAAAAAATTAGCTCTTCTTGTTTCCCATTTATAAATAAAATAGGAAAAGAAGTAACCATACAGAGTATAATTAACTCCATAAATTAACACATCAAAAACCTCTAATTTTGAAGAATCCATAATTTTATAAAAATTAAAAGGATAATCCACTCCAATCAGAATATCTGCAGTTAGTCCAAGAACAGAAAAATATAATAGTATTGATAGAGTCATACCTCTTGGCATTAATTTAGGTACTATACTAAAAATTATTATTAAAAAAATCATTGTTAAAGTAACAAACCATTCATTTTTATCAAATTCTAATGGAAGTTTAAACATGAGGTCCATCCCTCTTGGACGATTGAAAGTTAATAGTATGATAAAAGGCAATTGAAATAAGGATAACTAAAGACCATAGAAGTAATGAAAACCCTATATTCCAACCTATATATTCAATTACACCCACTTTTTCAACTAATATTTCTACAACCGTTGAGATTATTATCATAAACACAGTCATAAATGCTTTAAGAGATAATGATAATAACTTGTAAATATTAATAAATGTTAGTATAGCTATAGGCAATATTAAATACTGCAATATTAAATAGGAAAGATATGTATCAACTTTCATTGGTTTTGCAATATAATTTAAATTGGTGAAAATGGAATTTATTATTAATCCAGAAATAAGTATTATGAAAAGCCATAGGGGTATAATTTTAGTTCTAGGTAGAGTGTTAATCTTATGAAACCCCATAAGCAAGATAAAAAAACATGCACATAAAAATGTAGACAAATCATCACCTCATTACCAAATACTCCAAAACAATTCCATTAAGTATTTATAGGTGACTTCTAAATAAAAAGCAAAATTATCACCTCTCAGAAGGATGGGCAACATAGCAAAAATCTATACGAAAAGAACTTATTTAAAGAATTAGAATTCATTTATTTTTCACTTTCCAACATCCAGAGAAACGCTCTCTGACGAAATTAACTTTTATCTTGCGTATAACTTATAACTGGTCATTGGATGCAAATTTTAGTGTCTTAAAATAAATATAAAAAAGACCACTCATAAAAGAGAGGTCTTTTCATTGCTTATTGATTTTTTCTGTATGGCGACAAGAAGGAAAAGAGGAGCATCCAAAAAAGCGAGTTCCATTCCCATCTCGTACGATTAGATTTCGGCCACATTTCGGACATTTACGAAGTTCTGGTGTAATGTTCTCAAAGATTTCTCGTGGCTTAAAAACTGGATTGACTTCATTAATAAACTTTTGAAGATCCGCACGATCTACTAAAGTTACATCACATGCAGCTGCTAACTCTTTTGCTTGTTTCGTGAAATAACTATTGGTCACAACCCACGCTTGATTAGCCTTGTAATAAGCTTTTGCTGCGTATACTTCTTGTACAGCTGAAAGACTGACCCTATTTTTAGCGCTATACCGTTTGGCTTGAATCACAATCTTTTCCTTTCCTTTCATCACCAAGTCGGCCCCAAAGTCACCAGATGACGGCGTCACTTGTATGTTATATCCTAACTGTTGGAAAAGAGCTTGCAAGTAAAATTCGAACTGCCTCCCATCCATTTTATCAATATAAGGCATGCCTGATTGGGCTAACTCTTCCCTATACTTGCGTTCACGAAGGACACGGTAAGCAAATTGAGAAAGCTTAAATAAAAGGATGATAAGAAAAAGGTAAAACACACTTTGAAACACTTTATCCATTCATTGAAAGCTCCTGTTCTGTTTGTTTATTCCGGAGACGTGATGCTACAGGTTGAATGCTTTTTCCATTCTTCTTTAATTCGTCGTTCCAATCTTTCGCTCCCTTTGGAATATCTGCTCTTATTAAATCAGCATTAACGATTTGGTGCATTTTGTCAATAAATTCTTTTCCTCCTTGGTCATTATCGATAGCTAACACCATCTCTTTAATGCTTAAGCCTTCTCTTCGAGCTTGGATATAAGATTGAGCAACGGTTTTAGGCTTTAAACCATTCATACTAATAAGTCGTGTATTCTGCAATTGATTCTCCTTTATAGTCCAATAAGAAAGCAGATCAATGGGGCTTTCAAAGAAATGAATCTTGTTTGGACGACCAACGTCAATTGAAAAGCCTGTATGTGGGTTATCGTTCGGTAAGACTTGTTTAAAAGAACCTCGTTTATTTTTTATCAAAGCTGTTCCTTGCCGATCCGCCCCAATCACTTTTTCTTTGCCTCCATACTCACGCCATTTAAACACGACGTTGTTCCGTTTATCCTGGGCGATTAAATCTTTTTGAAGGAGCCAGTCAACTAATCGAGGATCTATTTTACGTTCTTGTATGAGATAATCTTTTACTTTACTTTGATCCTTTACTTCTAACTCTTTTGGGTAGCGAAAAGGCTCGTTTGATTTTAAACTAGGCTGCTGTTCATGAGAATGAGAAAGTTCCTTATAATCGCCTTTATTAATATCTAATACAGCTTGTGGGAACGACATCCCATAGTACATTTGAGCAAAACCGATCGCCCCGTATCCTGTTTCATTCCGGCTATTCCAAGCGTACATGTTCCCTTTGATGAGTAAACTATCATGTTCAGTATGATGGTAATACTTGCCCTCTTTCACAAAGGTTTCGCCTTTTGCTTCCAGATACGAAAACAAATCAATATCTCGCGACTTCATAATCTCCTCCTCCTTGACGTGTTTTCGTTCTCCCACCTAAATCCCTTCTTCACTTCACCCTATGCAAAAAGGGAGCTTTTCAGCCCCCACAGTCCTCTTCAATCTTTTGCCATTTTTAGCGTTCTATTTCTTGTTTCTCTTTCCGTTTTTTTGAAGAATTTGCTCCATTATTCCGTGCAAAAAATTCCGAAGAGCTATTTTGTGATTTCTCTTCTTTAATTCACGTTTATCTCTAATAACCATGTTAAATTGGTCATTTGAAACAGATGTCCCTTTTCGCATCCCTTTTCCCTTGTGTAATCAATATTTAGATAGGAAATAAAGTACAAGTTGCATAAGAAAAAGCAGAGGAATGAACAACCTCTGCTTTTTCACATTTAATTTTATTAAGTTACATGTAGATATTGGATAAAACTTGTTATTTCGAAGGAGGAACCTTTAACTAACTTCCTTATTCCTTACTTGAAGCAACTGATCCAACTTCCTTGTCAGGTAGACCGATTATGTCTGTATGTTTAGGAATATGGCCCAATAAACGTAACATAGCTACAATTTGCCCCTTATGGTGGAATTCATGTGTAATTGTATGCATAAGCAATTGTCTAGGAGTCTTTCTTATACTATTAACCTCTGGTCTCCAAACAAGTTCTCTTTCAATAATGTCATCGAAGTTATCACTAAATTGTTCGAATACGGCATCTACATATGCATCTGCTTGCTCAAAATAAAGTTGAATATCACTTATCTGCATAGTATTAATTACTTCTTTTGTTAAAAGAGGCGATTTCGTTTGTAAAAGAACAAAAGAACCGAGCCAAGCATGGTAGCAACCTGCAATATGAATCAAAGAATCTCTTACACTCTTAGAACCAAATCCTAGTTCTTTTGTAAAATCATCTTCATTCAACTCTTTACATTGCGCTAGTAAGATTTGACGTGTTTGCTTTACCCATTCATACTCTTGTTTTTCCATACTCTCTACTCCTTTATTTGAATATTCCCACTTATATTATAATGTTCATTATACAGCAAATAAGAACAGCCAACATTAATAAAAATTTAGTGTAGATCCCTCTTCATATAATGCGTAATTGCTCAATAAAAAAGAGAGCCTTATTCTCCCTTACCTTTCGAGTTCATGTTCATCTTTTTTTTTGACGGTGGAATTGATTACCCATCTCAACACGTTCTTGAAAAATAAGAGATTTCTCTTGAACTTGACCATTGATGATCCCCTTTTCGTTTTTAGTAATGTTCGAATCGATCTGATGCTCAAGCTTCACGACTTCCTCTTTTGTCATCCTCCCCTTCTTGATAGGAGATCCCCTTAAGTTCCTCTAATTCTTGTTCATACCAAGGTTCTTCTAAATCCACAAAAAGCTTCTGTGTTTTGATATTCATGAGCACCAACATATTCTCTTAGTGAACCACATATTGATAAAACTCTTTCGCTCCTTCTGGACTTAAATTTACCTCTACCTCTTTGTCTTGATACTGTACAATGGCATGATCCTCTCCCACAGCTTTAATCGAAGCTAACACTAAATCTTTGTTAAACAACATGAATGATTCCTCCTTTTAGTATCTAAATCTCTTTTTATATGAAACCATCATGAAGATGGTTGTTTCCCCCTTGATTCCTCTACATCAACCTTTTTTTGACGTTTATGAGCAATACGATTTTCAACAACTTCTCGTGCAATTCGTGTACTCTCCATTTCCCGCATACTTGTGTTCATAAGTCCTTTAAAACCATGATGAGCAAATAATCCATTCATATACTCAATTAAAATTTGTGTGTTTTTATCCGCACTGTTTGTGCCAAGACGAATCCTTTTTAGTTCTTCTTTTATGACATCATGTAGGCTATCGCCGACGACTTCAGAAATATATTTTAATGACCATTCTTGCTCTTGGATCTTTCTATATTTCTCACAAATATCAATAATCGCTTCTGAAGCAAAACGAAGTTTATGTTCCTTCATATATTCTTGAATGTATGCCTCTGTTTCTTCATCCACTGTCACCTTATGCCAGTATTTTTCCATTTTTAATAACCCCTTTCGACTTCACGATTTTGTTCAATATCCTTTTGCAAACGCCCAAAATGTTGTTGGTTTTTCCAACTCTCATATTCTGATTTAAAAGCACGTTCCATTTTTTTTAGAGAAACATGTACAGGTAGATGGTTTGCCGAATAGGACTTTTGCTTTGGCTCAGAAGAAGCAGCCAATACTTTTTTGATATGTCTTTGTTTTCGATCATAATCACGCATTTCACTTAAAAAGGCATTGCCCATTCGCTTATATAATTCATCTATTTTGTTTTGCTTGTAATTTCATATCGTTTCTTATCAAATGTCCCTTCACCGTATGCCTTCCTTAACACCTCTACCTCTTGATCTAATTTCTTATTGAACTGTTCAAACTCTTTTGCATGATACTTTTGAATATACTTTTCACTTAATGTATCGATAGAGGACTTTAAAGGTTGCAACGTATTATAACTGTACTGCCACTGTCTCTTATCTTCTGGAAGATGATTATAGATGTGCAAAAAGAATGGTTTAAGCTCTCGATTTCTCCATTTAAAAGGGGAATCCTGTTTCTTGCTGCCTACCATGTTTTTACGGATTAAATCATTAATTTCTTTTTGTTTCTGCCCACGTTCAAGAATCTGACTTACCACTTTTGATCTCATGGCATCTAACGTTTTGGGCTTTCTTTTGCCCCGATCACGTGTAGGGTTTGGCTCTACTGTCGCAACATGAATATGAAATAGTGATAGGTAAACTTTTGATGTTATCTCCAGTTTTTCCCCCACCCCGCACCGTGCGTGCGACTTTCACCGCACACGGCGCTCCATCTATCGTTTCTTACTGAAGGTTTTCTAAGTTACACATCTTACGGTACTGATTAATTTTGGTAATAACTTTCCCATCTATCTGTATTGAGGTTCTGAGATTATCTATCGTCTGTTTATTCTTTGCATGTATAAGTCGATGTATATCCTTATGAATGATTCGAAGATTATCAAATTCATCTCCTCCACCCAAATGTCTTGGCCGATAATGATGACAATGAATATCTTCTGCTGGTAAGAATATACCGGTTATTTCGCACTTACCAATTTTCATACTGTATCGTGAGATACGATTGTCAAGATATTCAATAGACCTATCCGGAATGTGTGAATTTATAAGTTTATTAATTTCTCTAGCCACGTTCTTAGAGAGACGTATATATATTTCTCTTCTTCCCTGTGATGTGTAGGGTGTAATATCCTGTTTGAAACAAAGATTGTTTCTTGTTTGAACATCTGTAAGTGGATAAAGCCAAGTTTTTGCTACTTTAAATGTTTTATGATTAGACCGGTAGAATTTCCTGAAAGTATATGTTGCAGTGATGGGTTTACCGTAATATGCTTTGTGCCTGAGCCGGTTATACATAGTTCGGGAGATGTCATAGTGTATTCTATTAAAATCTAAGTTAACGAGAGTAGCCTTTCTGAAGTAGTTATGCACTCCAAGTACAAATCCATTCCATTTGAGCGCATTCTGTGTTTTTGGGTCTTTTTGAATTGCCTTTATAATTGTTTTAGCTTGATGTTTAATTTGCTTCTTTTTCTTTTCAGATATTTCCGTTTGCGCCACTCGCCTATCGTTTTTGCCCTTTTTCTCAGCTTTTATAGTAAATCCAAGAAAATCTGTCTTTCTCTTTCGTAGATTAGTAATTTTAGATTTTCTTTCAGAAATCTCGAGCTTAAGCCTATCCTTTAAGTAAAGTCTGACTGCATGGAACCACTTGACTGCTGTTTGATAATCTCGACAGAGAATTTTAAAATCATCAGCATATCTGACGATATAGCCTTCCTTTAGATTAGTCTTTTTCAGTGCAGCGTTGCGGTTACTAATATTGTGATAGTTAAAGTCAGGCTCAAACTTTTCCCATTGTTTAGCAACCCAGTGATCGAGATCGTTTAAGACAACGTTAGAGAGGAGTGGAGATAATATGCCACCTTGAGGTGTCCCTTTTAAAGGAGTATCCTCCCCTTGAATTTCTGCCTTGAGCATCTTACCTATAATAGCGAGCACTTTTCTATCACGGATACCTATATTCCATAACTGTTTCATTAATCTAGTGTGGTTGATATTATCAAAGAACCCCTTAATATCAATATCTACGACATAATGTAATTTCCCTTTATTGATAAGATATTGTACCCTTGCTAGGGCATGGTGCGTACTTCTCATTGGTCGAAAGCCGTAACTATGATTATAGAAGCGTGCTTCTGTAATCGGTTCTAGGATTTGTTTAAAGCACTGCTGGACTAATCTATCCGTGATAGTAGGTATGCCTAAGGGCCTGAACTCTTCATTAGATTTTGGTATCATCTTCCGTCTGACTTTATCCGGCTTATAACTGATTAACTTGTCCCTCACTAGTCCTACAATTTGTTCATCTTTTAGATTCTCAAGATACGATATTGTTTTCCCATCTGTTCCAGATGTTTTAGCTCCTGAATTTCTTTTAATATTCCTATATGCCAGGAGAATATTTTCTCTTGATATAATCAAGTCGTATAAACGAGTGAAATTCTCCCCTGTTTTACTCCTTTGATATAATCCATCAAATGTGCTTGTAAGATTGTAATAATCAGCATATCGTAGTCGTGTTTGCACGTTGGATCACTTCCCCTTTTAGGCTTAGTGACATTCCCAACATCTTACCTGACCCTTGCAATTCACTTAGAAAAACATTCAATTTTTAAGAACTATAGACTTAGGCCTGTTCCTCCACATCCATTACAGATGTTTCTACGGTCATGACCTTACTCTCACCAAACCAAATCTATTTCGGAGTATTTCTTTCCTTATAAGAACCGTCAAGAAGATAGTCTCCTATACGACGTGCTTGGCTTTCCTTGTTCCACCAACCTTAGCTATCCTTGATACTTTTAGGTGCAACCTTTAGGCCTGCGGGCCTTACGATGCCATCGTCCATCGTGCGAATTTCATAACAACCTTTTTACTTTTCGGTATCCCGCCCTGCGTATATGTGCAGTCTGAATGTTTCCATTTCAGTCACCGTTTAGACCCTTTCATTCGGTTGTTCGTCAGTACCAACCGGTACATTCTCACCATGAGTATCTTTTCAGCCGACCGGGCTATCAATAACCATATCCTTAGCTGTGGACTTAGGTTATCTTCACCCGACTTCACCTAGCTTCATACCCTGCACCTTATCTAATGCAACGCATGTAGGAGTATTATCGAGGATGTTTCTACTAGACATGTTAGTATCATTCCATCCTTCAGGTTGATAGTTTCACCCTTACTGTAGGGCTATCTCTTTTCATCGATACGATTTTCGATTTATAGAGAAACAAGTCGCACTGTTGTCCGTATTATAGTGTATGGCAGCTGACCAAATAGCTGACTGATCTAACCTTTCCCTATTAAGCATTTCCTTCATGGACTGACGGATAATCTCCATTAATTATTTCTCATCCACTGTATGAGTATGAATGTCATATAAACCATTTTCTTGGAGCTAAGGGTTATGAAATGTAATGACATCTTGCCACATGATACTGTTATTTTTTTGTACCGTTTCAAATAAACCTTTCAATTCTTTTTTCTTATATTCATTTAACTGATCTGAGTGCTCTGTAAATAAAGAAGATGTCTTATCAGGGTTATTCATATAGTCTTGATAAAGAGAAAATAGTTTTTCATGCGCTTCTTGATCTTTCTTTGCATCGTCACGATCAACATACTCCACATACTCTTGAAAGGCTTTCTTATCAGACGTAATAAATTTCGTTTTGAGTACAACTCCTGGTGTAACAGAGGACGGCTTCATTTTTTATATCCTTCTACAATAGTAGCCATCACCTTACCAGTTTTTGCGATTCTATAATCCTCAACTTCTTTAAAATTTTTCATGGTTGACCTTTGAATACTTTTTTCTGTGCAACACAATGCATTTCTAATATGACGACGTTCTCTTTCTAAGAGACTATCTATATTTTGGGTAACAGATTTCACCATTCTTTGTATTGAATCATCATCACGTTTCTGCGCCTCTTTATGTTCTTTACATATTTGAGAAATAGCATCAGCCGGAAAGCGCAAGCGATGTTCTTCCATGTAATTTTGAATATACCGATCTGTTTCAGCATCAAATGAAATTTTACGTCTTTGCTTCATCATTCTTCATCCTCTCCCATCATTTCTTGAATAAATCCATTAACTGTTTCAATTGCAACTGCACACCTTTCCATCATTTTTATATTTCGATCAATGAGACGTTCCAACTCTGCTTCACGGTCTTTTTGTTCCTGAAAAACGGCTAGTGTTTCAATCTGACCTTTTAAGAATTCTTGCTGAGAAATCTTTTTTTCTTTTGCGATTTTATCAATTTTTTTAAGTGCAACTGGATCAACATATCGAATTTTAATTTCCATTTTATCCGACCTCTCTTTTGTGGTAGTGCTCTCCCCCCTAAAAAGAGAGAAGAGCATAAGGGGTTTTTGCTATCACACGGGGTGATAGGCTAGGCAGAGCCTAGCAAAACCGTGATATCACGAAAACCTCTAAAGTGTGAACCTGCTGTTGACCTAAACTCCTCTATGTGAACCTACTGTGAACATGAAAAACTAATGATGTGAACCTACTGTGAACCTCAAAAAAAAACACATGTTGACCTACTGTTGACATGTGTTTTTTCACTTCATGGCTAAATCCTGTTGCTTTTCATTCAATTTTTGGAGCTTTTCTTGTAAACTTTTTTGTTCATCTTTATAGAGCTGAATGCTTTCATCACTTGATTGAATGGCATCCTTTTTCATCGCAATTTTTGATTCCGTATCGGCTTTTTCCTCCTGCACTTGGTACTTCATATCACGTTGTAACTCATTCATTTCTTGTTGCGTTTGGCGCTTATGTTTGGCTTCTACTGTGATTGCTTTTTCATAGTTTTTCATTTTCTTTTTGACAAAATCTTTTTCTAACTCATTAACTAAAAGCGCATATTCTTGTTTGGTTTTTGTTCCTTTTCCTTCTTCACTTTTCGTTTTTCGTTGGTCAGAATAGAGAGTTGTAATTAATGCATGAGTATCTATTTCTTCCGTTGAACTGGTGTCGGGATTTGTTGTCACTTCGTCTACGTTTACCGTTTCTTTTTCTTTATTTTCTTGATACAGATCAAAGGCAAGTGCTTCCCAATTTGGAGATAAATCGCTGATTCTTACCACATAATAGCCATCATCTTCATACAATAAGTGAACAGGTAATTTGATGTTTGGGTTCGCTTTTTCTTGTGCAACAAAGCTTACTTCCTCTTCATCTGTTTGATCCATTTTGATCACCATATCCAGTGAGCCATTAGCCGGATGATACACACGATTTTCAATGGTTACGGTTCCTGTTATGTTAGAAGAAACTGCTTCATAGGTTTTGGTATGATACAAAGGATCTTCTGTTTTTAAATAAAATTTTGATGTCAGTAAGGATAAAAAACCGATAAAGAAAAAGATCAACATTGCTGTATACTTCCATGACCGATTGCGATTTAAATTAAATCGATAATCTTCCAATTGCTTCTTAAATGCCACCTGCTCCACCTCATTTCATGATTTCTGTTTTCAATTCTTCAATACTATAAACCACCCATTTATTCTCTTCTTTCCGTAAAGAAACTTTAATAATGTCATGGGTTTGATCGTCGACATTCTCATCTTTTATGACAAGATGATTCGTAAATTCAGCAATCACTTCGACCTCTTCTTGCCCTCCATCATATTGTTGTACATAAAGCTGTAAATCGTTTGGAATTGAAGTGTAACTATCTCCATATACGAACTTTTCAGAAGGATAAAATTGCTCATAAAGCTCTTTGTCCATGATGGATTTTGCAACCTTCTTTCGTTCCTCAAATCCATCTTTTTCACGATGATAAGACACATCGATGAATTGATTAACCGTATTCAAGTAATCTCGTTTTTGTTGTTCTTGTGCAGAAGGGCGAACTTCACTTAGTTGTTTTTTTAGCTCTTTATTTTCTTCTTTTAAGCTGTCATTTGTGACTTGAATTTGTTTCGAAGCTGTTGTGTTGGAGATATTGTGGTTCAGGTAAATGTTGAAAATGGTTACGCCTGCTACCACAACGGCAAGCGTTTCAAATAGTAGTGCTGCTTTATTTTCCATCTCCTTTTCTTCTTTTAGAATCGTTTTACTCTTCCGTTAAATTTTCATCAAAATACGTTCCTTTTGCCATACTTGCGATGGCTACACCTATTTTTTCTTTTCAGCCTTTCAAGGTTGTAACAGAGAAAAAGAATTCTTTTTTTTGCACGAGCGACCTGTTTATCCATTTCCTTTTCATCCAAAAGAAGAGGTTTACTTGTCTGTTCCTCTTTTTTATGGGATTTACTGACTTTAATTGCTCATTTTTTAATACTCTTTCAGCGAATAACATGATAGTACTTATCCCCCTTTTAACTTTTAAATCCAACTTAATTAAATTGTTAGTAGCCTGTAGCAATAGACAAAAAGAAAGAACGTGTTTCAATGAAAACACGTTCTGACTATACGTTGTTATACTGTTTGTTTATCAAAAATGTTTATTTCTGCAAGAATGAAATAACTAATAAACCATGGTTCCTCTAACTTTCTGTATGCTCACGTATTAATTTATCACGATCAATAAATTGAGGAGGTTTCTCCATCCAAGAACGCTCAATTAACATATTCGCTCCATCTTCAGCATAGGCTCCTGATTTCATAATGAATTTACTATAATGAGCTGCTAAGTCATGTCGTATACTCATGGCCATGGCACTTCCATATGTTGCAACTCCAAGAGCACACAATGCATTAACAAAACAAAGCATAACCTGCTCTGAGTAGGGAGCGACAGTGGAGTCTGTAACACATGTATCCCAAGTCATAGAGGCAGGAATATCACTTTCATGTAACGTCTTATGAGTATTATAAAGAATATCTGAAGTAATTTTCGTGCCACGTATAAAATGTTTTTTTATTTCACTATCCTTCACTACTTGAGAGAAACCTAAAAGGATATCCTTACCTAGTTCATTATTAAGTGATGTCATATATAAATGAGAGGTTTCCAGTGCAAGTAGGGATCGTTTGTGCCCAAACCATCCAGTCAGAAACCTCTGCTCCGTCACAAACTCTACTTCCTTTGGATAATCCATATAGGGTGGCCGAATAAAGACACCTTTTTCCTTCATGACTTCTCGTGTAGCACCATTAAGACTAATCGCCTCTTCCACATATTTATGGAATAAATGATGGATATCTTTCCGACAGGCCAATGTAATACCACCTGCATGTGCA
>NZ_JBKIKC010000014.1:0-110774 GCF_046599315.1 Priestia megaterium
GTTGAACGTACACAGCAGTATTCTCCGACGGTCTATTTACCTGTGGATGCCAAGATTAAAAAGAACTCTCAAAAAATATTGCATTTCCTTTCGATTCTAGATGTCTATAAGCAAATGTGGTCCTATGGTAGTCCTAAACAGGTCATTGTCGAAGATAAGCCGACTGGACGAAAAGGAGGAATTGAACCAGACCTGTTTTGTATTTTTAAGGGATCTCCCTTTTGGATTGAAATACAACGAACTCAGTATTCAGAACAGAAAATGCAGGATAAAATCCGTTTATATGAGGAGTTTTTCTTTTCGGATGAGTGGAAAGCATTGCAGTGGCAGCCAGAAGATCGAGGAGCCATCTTTCCTTCCGTTATTTTAATTACGCCTGTTCGGTATGCGGTATCTTCAGATCATATTCGCATTATACAGGTAGCAAGTATTCATGAATTAATGGAGAAATACAGAAGTTCAGCTAAACAGCAAAGAGATGGAAAACCAAGAACATCAGCTTCTTCCGGTGGGATTAAAATTAATCTCACATAATGATAAAGAATATAAAAAGCTATCTCGCCTGATAATACCGAGATAGCTTTTTACTAGGATTGCCAATTATAGAGTACCAAAATATAACCGCAAGTAAACAATAGCACATTTTTGCCATGATGGCTATTTTTGGATGAATTAGCATATGTATAAAAGGTAGGTTTCTTATACATTATCCTCTCAACGGGTGAACGGGAAAAATCGGTCATATCAAAGGTGTATAAGAAACCGCATATCCAATAAAAAAACCCTTCAGAGAACCCTTATTTATAAGGGTTTTTTCGTTTGCTTGGTTCCTTGAAGAGTGTTTATGTTAACTAGCATTCCTGTTTGAAATTACTTGGTGTCTTGAAATAAAAAAGTCCCCTTGATATGATGCAGAAGGTCATGGCCATGACTTCAATTCATCATTCAAGAAGGACTCTTATGAATTGTATTCAAAACGAAAAGTTAAATCAAGTTACACCCCATACACTGATTGTTGGAGTAGATATTGCTAAATTTAAGCATGTTGCTCGCGCCCAAGATGATCGTGGGAAAATTCTTGGGAAAGCTCTAACCTCCACGAATACAAAAGAAGGATTTGAAGGATTCTTTGCCTGGTTGGAAGAGATGCAACATAAACATGAGAAATCTGATGTTCTAGTTGGTATGGAACCTACAGGTCATTACTGGTTAAATCTAGCCTATACACTAAAAGAAAGACTTGTCTCCTTCGGAGTCGTTAATCCTCTGCACGTTAAGCGAAGTAAAGAACTTGACGATAACTCTCCAACGAAAAATGATATCAAGGATGCTAGAGTTATCGCTCAACTGATAAAAGATGGTCGATTTTCTTATCCTCGCTTACCAATGGATCAAGATGCAGAAGTAAAGGCAGGAATTACAATTAGAAACCAAATTGTAGGTGATTTACAGTCTCTACAAGGACGGATTCATAATTGGCTAGATAAGTATTTTCCAGAGTTTTTAACCGTTTTTAAAGACTGGAGTGGAAAGATGGCGTTGGCACGCTAGAACATATTCCTCTTCCAGTTCAACTTAATCAAACAACACCCGAAAGGGTGGCAGAAATATGGTCCACTTACGGAGGAGTACAACGCCCAAGCCATAAACGAATACGGCGACTTCAAGAGGCTGCTGGACGTTCGGTAGGATTAACTGTTGGACTACAGATGGCACAACGAGAAATAGCCACAAATATCAAACGATATAAGATGCTGAAAGAAGAACTACATGTATTAGAAAAACAATTGGAAGACCTTGTGCTCACCCTGCCGGGTATTGCTGAAATGCTGACTGTACCTGGTGTTGGGATGGTAACGGTGATTGAACTTTATTCTGAGTTGGGCGATATTAAAAACTTTGAAAATCCACGCCAAATTTTAAAATACGCGGGATTAAATTTGCGAGAATCCAGCTCAGGAAAGCATAAAGGACAAACACGAATTACCAAACGAGGAAGGGCTAAATTGAGGGCGTTGCTCTTTCGGACTGTTATGCCCCTTGTTCGTCATAATCGAGCCTTTAAGGCTCTGCATAAGTACTACACAACCAGACAGGAAAACCCTTTACGTAAGAAACAATCACTGATTGTACTTTGTGGGAAGTTAGTTCGTGTTCTACATACTGTAGGTCAGAAACAATGTCCATTTGATGAAGAGCGAATGATACGAGATATTCCCCATCTTTCTTTAGCTCTAGGAGCGTAACCTTTGTCCATTAAAAATGAAGCACGGAGTATTTGGGATAAAGCATTTTTCCAGGCATTCGACCTTGCAAACTAGCATTACCAAACTCTATCTCATAGACAGATTGAACGAAGGAATGTAGGCGCTAAGACGCTGAGAGACATGGGAGGTTTCATCGCTATGAGACATATAGAGATCCATTGTGCGACCATATGTATGTCTCCATCTTTTTTTAAAATAATGGAAAAAGAATAGCGAAGCTATTCCCCTTAGTACCAGTTTCTTATAAAAATGAAAATATAAGGATCGAAATGAACATAAAAAATTTTTTATATTTTATTTCCCCCCCTATAAACCCTTGATGCTACTCAATTTATAGAGGGAGCTTTGTATATAGTATACATCTTCATTTATTGAATTAGATGAATTAAACTAATAAATAAATGGGGGTAAAAATATGAATAAAAAAATCTTAGGTTCTTTCGAAGTGAAAGGAAATCAACTTATTGTTTCAGATCCGTGTTATCCAGTAGAAGATGCGTTTGACGAAAGTGACATATTATCTTGGGTATTGGAGCCAGCTAAAAGTGGAGAATGGGAATCGACTGTCTTCTTCACTGAAGATTTTACGATAACTAAATTAATGGCCTGTCACCGTGATGTTGAACTGGGTTCAGAATGGATAGAAACAGGTAAAAATATCGGCGTTGATTCTGCTATGGCGGGTATATTTGATGCATCCGTTTTCGGAAGAGATGAAGCTATTTCATATGAAGTAAAGAATATTTATGAGATAGAAATGGACGAAGAAGGCATGAAATATTATGTCGCGTGCTCAGACATCATCGCTTCTTCTGATGACGAAGCTGGCATCGTAGCAGGTGGTACAGTTTCAATGTCTGGTATAGGTGATGGATACTATCCCGTTTTTGTTCAATACAATGATCAAAATGAAATTGTAGCTGTGTTATTGGAATTTTACGTAGAAGATGAAGAAGAATGAAGCAGTAAGAGACTTTCAATAAAGGAAGTCTCTTACTGCTACCTAGAAAATCCATTATGTGAACTAGATTCTAAAAAAGAGCACCCATTTATAGGTGCTCTTTTTATTTGTCGACACAAGTCATTCTTCGATCTTTTATGTACATACGAATAGCAAATATCCCTATTACACTTAAAATAAAAATAATAACGTTAATAAACATATCTAATAAATTATTTAAAGGTAAATATGACATGAGTAAAAGTGAAGGTATAAACAATACACATTCCCACATCATCATGTCTTTGAATAGTTTTCTTGTATTTAATACATTATTCAACTTTCTATATTCCTCCTTCTAAGGATTATCCTACCATAAATTTATAATTCGTACCGATAATGCGTTTTATGTTAACTGGATATGAATATGTTATCAATCTTCTAAAGAAAGGATTTCTGAAAAATTATGTTGAACATTACTATTTAGTACTATATCCACATAGAAAGGTATAAAGAAAGTATTGAGCGAGAGTTTGCGTCCCAGCTCATACTTTCCTTTTATTAAAACCAATATATTTTAAGTTTTATATTTAATTTATGAATTTCTATCTGTAATTTTACTAAATACAATTGACTTTGTACTCAACATCGGTGGTAAATGCAATTTAAACTGTGATAATTTCCCTTCTACGTCCATCTCATAGGAAATTAACACATTCATTTCCGTATGAGAAAGATTCCACTTTGTCGTGTACACATTGTAATGATGATGTTTCATCTCTATATCAACTGATTCCCACTTTAAATATAACGTATCGTTTTGTTTATACACTTCCATTTCCCCATATGCAGGATGCTCAAATATCCCTGTATATTCTTCTACTGCATGCGTAAGGGTTGTCTCTTTTACTTGTGGAAGAGGCTTATCTAATTCTTTCATCATTTCTTTAAATTTAGCTGTATCTTCTACAGCTCTTTTATGCCAGTCAATTGCATCTAGCCCCAGAAGCTCATCATAAATTTGATTCGCAAGGTAAGATGGTAATAACGTTGTTCCAGTGTTTGTTAATATAACAAGTCCGATATTTTCCTTTGGTATAAAAGATACGAGTGCTGAAAAACCATCAATATTCCCACCATGATGGATTACTTTATAACCTCGATATGCACTAATAAACCAGCCAAGTCCATAGCAATTTAGTGTTGTTTCTGATGTAGATAAAAGTGGTTCATCTGGAATTGGAATATGCGGTTGATACATCTGCTGTAACATATCTGGTGTAATAAGCTCATGTTGGTCCACTTTTCCTTGATTTAAATGAAATAGGATCCATTTAGCCATATCTTCTATATTTGAGTTTATGCATCCCGCAGCGCCAACTGTATCGATATTACGAAATGGGACTTTGACTATATCTTCGTTCTTTTCAATGTATGGAAGTGCGTGATCATCTGCTTCTTGTGAAGTGGTAACCGAGAAGTTTGTATCTTCCATATGAAGAGGTTGTAGAATATGTTCGGTTACATATTGTTCCCATGTTTGATTAGTGATTTCTTCTACCATATGGCTGATGGTTGCATACATTAAATTATTATATAAAAAGCTTGTACGAAATGGTGCATCTAGCTCCAAATATCGAATTTTTTCCGCAATATCTTTTCGTGTTAATGAAGATCCATACCATAGCAGTTCATGACGACTAACACCAGAACGATGAGAGGCCAAATCACGAGATGTAGTTTGTGAGCTTACTAGAGGATCATGGAGTGAAAAAGTAGGAATATAACTTTGAACAGGTTTATCCCAATTAAATTTTTGTTGCTGGGCAAGTAAACTTAGAGAAAGTGTACCAAAAGCTTTTGTAGATGAGCCAATTGCAAATAGCGTATTTGGTGTAACAGTTTTTTTATTTTCAATGTCACGGTATCCAAATCCTTCAGAAAGAATAATTTCTCCATCTTTTATGATTGCGACTGCTGCCCCTGGCACATTTAGATCTTTCATCATTTCCTTTGTATAACCACGTAGGTGATCTATAAGAGAGGATTTTATTTTTTGCATAAGACTTTGTCTCCTTTACCATTTTTTTCTACAATTAGGTTATTTCGAGATAAAGAAGAGAAAGACCTTGTTGTTAACAAAGATGTCATATTTTTAGTTTCTCACTAGAAGGTATTCTCAACATAGAAAAAAATCTCCGAACATAAAAGAACAGAGATTACTACAGAGTGATCGTTCTTAGATAATGCAAAGGAAGACTGACCCTTTGTTAGTAAGGTTAAATACATCGTAACATTCTCCAGACTTTAAAGCTGTGAATTTCCTCACAGCTATTAAAGCAATTATTTGTTATCTTACCAACTTAACACATAATCTTTTAATAAGGGGGTGAGCCTATGTGAAAGGATTTAATACAAAATATTTCAACAGGATGTGTATATGGAGAACCGGCTAGTATAGAGGACATAGAAGTGCTGGAAAAGCTATTTAGTATTCAGATTCCAAAAGAATTAAGAAGTTTGTTGTATGAAACAAATGGTGTAAATGATAGTTATGGTTACTCATTAATTTGGTCTGTAGAGAAAATTATAAGGGAAAATTTAAATTTAGGAGAAAGATTGGAGGACATATACCTTCCTTTTAACAATTTGTTATTTTTCGCAGATGCTAGGAATGGTGATATGTTTGGATATTCAATATCAGATAGATCAATAAAACAAAATGATATTTATCTTTGGAATCATGGGAACAATGAACAAACCCAGATTGCGCCTTCTTTGAATGATTTTGTAGAAGATTGGATAAGTGGAAAATTAAGCATTTAAATAGTTCTTTATTTTATTCCCTGTATCTTTGTTATCTGAACTGGAAATTAAGATATATGTTTATGTGAAAAGTTTAGATTACATTTATGTTGGATATGACTAGAGATGTCACCTTCTTAGGGTTGACTAGTGACAGGCAGGCATGGATCAATGACTTTCTATTTTCAAAATAGAGGGTCATTCCCTTTAAATAGGGAGAGGAATAAGTAAAGGCACGCTTATTGTACCTTTTCATATGTCAAAAAAATCCTCGGTCTTTTTGCTTGGATCAAGTGACCTTAATGCCTTCATAATCTTTTTTATTGTAGCTCCAGATGGAACATAACTTGAATCAGTGTATATTTTACTAATTGTGTTTCTATTTAAACCCGTCATTTGGGCTAATTTTGTTATGTTATAACCTTCCTTATCTAAAAATCTACCTAACTTACTTCTTTTAGCCACTACAATAACCTCCTTTTTATAAAGGATGGACACATTTTCTTTAAACTATTCATCTATGCAAAAAAAAATAAGCATTGCTCAATAAAAGAAGCATTACTTTTTAACAATTAACATATAGTAAAGTACAAAGCAAATTAGTTTTATATAAAAGAGAATAATGTCGATACTTTTGTCATAAACATATAGCATGAATATAGTTAAGACCGCCTTATATACTGATACATAATGGGCGGTCTTTGTTAATGATATGATGAAAAAATTAAGGTTTTGGGGCCATAAAATGAAACTTTAAAAATCTCCAAATGGATTTTATCAATTGTATTTTTCCTAACATAACTAAACAAACGAGACCACGGATAGTCTCGTTTGTTTTAGATTAAAGACTAAGCATTAGGTATAACACTCGATAACATAATGCCTCTACTATTATAGGAAATGTAAGGGAATCGACTTTACAAATTCTTGCCTTTTAAATAGATTATAACAACTAATTATTATAAATTATTTTGCTCGATGAACAGTTAAATTAACCTTGTTAGTCTCGCACATAAAGGTAGAGAGATGCACAGGCTCATCATTTGCATCAAAAGCAATCTTTAAGATTCTAAAAAGGTTAGCTCCATTAGCACATTCCAATAGCTTTGCATAATCCTGTGTTGCACCAATGACATCAATAATCTTTTCGTTACTTACTATTTCTGTATGGTAATCTTCCAAAAGGACTTTATAAGTGGATTCATTTTTTGCTATTTTCTTTTCTAGACCCGGGAAACGAATTAACGAATAATGAGCAATATCGTAGAAAAGGGGACGATCATTTACATACATAAGCCTTTCAAGCTCCAAAATGGGGCTTCCTTCCTTAATTAGGAGATGACGCGCAACATCTTCAGGGGCTGGTATAACCTCACTCTTCAAAATTCGAGAATTAGGAATCATGCCCAGCTGGTGACTAAACTCAGAAAATCCACTTACAGATAGTAATTCATTATGAAACTTATTAGATGCAACAAATGTACCTCTACGGGGGATGCGTGTTAAAGTCCCATCCTTTACCAATTCCTCAATTGCTTTTCGTATAGTAATACGACTTACGTTATAAGCTTCGCAAAGTTCTGCTTCCGTCGGGATTTGCTCATCTGGTTTATATTTTCCTTGTTGAATACTGTTTTTTAACATTTGTCTTACTTGCATGTATAGTGGCTGGGGGGTCGAAGGATTTAAACCCATAATAAATTCATCCTTATCTATCAATTAATTATATAATCTTATTATACATTGGTTCTCAGTTACCATGCACCAAAATACCTGATTGTTTTTGTAGCTGTATCCGTCCCCAACTCTAAACACTTATCGATAGAAAGCCCTTTCAATGATCCGTAAATAAAACCAGAAATAAAAGAATCCCCAGCACCCATTGTATCTACTACATTATCCTCTTTAACACCATATTTATAATATTGTTCACCATCGTATGCTAACGAACCATTCTCACCTAAAGTGGCTACGACAACTTTAGATCCTTGGCTTCTTACCTCCTTTAAAAACCCACGTATATAAATATCATCCCTTGTATAAGAAAAGAAAGGGTAATCAACAAATTGTGGTAGTTTCTTTACTTCACTATGATTTAATTGATCTGAGAAATCAAATGATGTAAGCAACCCCTTCTCTTTAAAAAGAGGAAAGTACTTCCCTGTATGTCCCCATATTCCTGAATGTACAAGTTGATGAGTTTGAATAAAAGAGAGTTCCTCTGTTGTTAGAGTGAAATTTTCCATTACTCCTTCTTCATATTCTCCAAATCTTCGATCATTATCTATCAATTCAACATAGGTAACAGCAGTTTTCCCTTCTTTTCTCAATAGATGAGAAGTATCGACACCCTTTTCCCTAATGGCTTTTACCATTATATCCCCATATTTATCGGAACCAACCCAACCAATGTAGGATGAATTAGCGCCTAGAGCCTTTAGATAGACAGCCACATTGACAGAATTCCCTCCAGGGTAGGTCTTCCCTAATTCTTGATACACATCCATACAGTTATCTCCGACTGTAACTACTCTCATCCTCTTTCCCCACTTTCTTTCTACTAAAGGAAGGAGGATAACTCCTAATTTAAGTGTCAACTTCTCTTCTTAATATATGGTTTTTTAATAAGCTAAGGAAAACTATATATTCAATCTCTTAGAGAAGTCAGAACGTATAGGCTATCCTCCAAAGTAATTTTAATATTCCATTTGTCGATAATATCTTCTAAGAGTCAACGGATGATTTCTTTCACGCTCCAGATAAACGCTAATTCGACTTAAGACCGACCAGTTGATACTTACCGCAAAATGTTTTCTAAACTCTTCGCTAATACCTTCCATTTTAAACTCCTTTGTATCGATAACTGTCAGATCTTTTGTAATCTTTTTAGCAAACCTTTCAACGCGGTCCACTAATGGCCTTGTTTCATCTTCGCCTTTCAATAAAATAACACTTGTATCTTCTACCACTAGCTCAAGTGTACCGTGGAAAAACTCTGCAGCGTGAATAGACTTCGCATGAATCCATTGCATTTCTTCTAAAATACACATTGCGTATGAATAAGTGTTTCCCCATAGGTTACCAGAACCAACCATCATGTGATAATCTGTTTCCTTATGTTTAATAGCAAATTCTTCTGCTGTTTTGTCAAAGGATTTAACAGCATCCAGAATTGCACGTGGAAGTAAGGAAACTTCTTTTGTAAATTGCTCATATTGAGAGAATTCATTATTGTTATACATAAAACGGAAAATAAACATATATAGAAGCATAAAGAACGTATCAAAGGAATGTGTTTCAGAGCCCGTAGTGATACAGAAATCTACAATTTGTGTTAACGGAGTATTAGGCTCTGCCACTAAAGCAATGGTAGTAGCACCTCTCTCTTTACAAAACTCGGCTGCAGCTACTGTTTCTTTGGTAGTTCCAGATACCGATGTAAAGATGCAAACAGAATCTTTGCTGAAATGCTTGTGATTCATAACCATGAATTCTGCTGCAATTTCTGCATGTACATCAATTGTGGAATTTGAATTTAAAATGTATTCGTAAGGATACATCATCGCAATAGTTCCACCAGCACCAATCAGAAAAATATTACTATAACCCTTTTCTGTGATCTTATCTACAATGTCTTCGATCTGCCCCCTAAAAGCAAGACCTTCTTTCTCTACAAGCTTAAGAAATAATTCTTCATCAAATTTTAACATCAAACATTCCTCCTAGTAGATAGATACATATAAAACAAAATTTTACATTAATTTGTTATGTCTTGTATTATATTCAATTATAACAAATTGTACAATAATTATTTTAAACAAAATAATCTAAAAGAATTAATTTGCTCGTTTCATCCTTCTATGCCACTGACTTGTTCATCTTTTTTATTACTTACCCCATGTTTTTTTTCCCAATAGTAGTAGACAGGCAGACCAGTTGCGATAACAATAAATGCTGCAACCATCCCTTGTATTGGAGCCCAGGTAAATGTTCCCCAAGCAAGCCATGAGGCTCCTAGGATAGCTAGAATAGTCGTTAACTTCCACATTGGCATACGGTAAATTGGGTTGTAATCGTCCCTTTTACGGCATTTATAGACAGCAACAAAATCCATAATATTGATAACTAATTGAATCAGTGTAAAATAACCAAGTAATGCTGTTAAATTACTAAAGAACACAAGAATGCATGCATACGTGACCTGAGCAATAATAGAGAAACTTGGCGTTTCATATTTAGGGTGAACTTTTGCAAAACGTTGAAAAAATAACCCATCCTTTGCCATTGCATACTCTAGGCGAGGCTGAAACATTATACAAGAGCTCAATGAACCTAAAATCACAATAATTGCTGTAATAGCTACAAATGATGATGCAATATCAGATAATCCTGGAATATATTTTACTGCTTCAGAAACAGCAGCATTTGAGTTAATTAATTTATCAAAAGGCATCAAGCCTATAACACACACTGCAAGTAACGTGTATAAGCCTAATACTATAAATACAGAACCAATTAATGCTCGAGGGAGTGTTTTCCCGGGTTCCTGAATTCTCCAGCCATAAAACATATTGCTGCCATTCCCGTATAAGCCCATGTAGTAGCAGATACGCCACCAATTAGACTTGTTTTCTCAGACACAGATGCAGGAGTATAAGAAAAATTATCTGGATTCATATACATGAAACCGAGAACAATAACGATTAGGAAGGGAACAATTTTAACTGCAGTAATGATTACTTGAAAAAGTCCTCCTTCCTTTACACTTCGATAATGAATAGAAGTGATAATTAAAATAATAGCGATACCTAATAGTTTTCCAGGTATTCCAGAGAAAAATGGAAAGAAAGTTGCTAAGTAAGAGACGATTGCTAGAGCCATAATAGAAATAGATGGGGGATCTAGCGCCCAGAACGTTGCCCATCCATATAGAAAGGCTAAAGGTCTCCATCCTGCTTTATTCAAGTAAACGTAACCGCTTCCATTTTGGGGGTAAGCAGTCGATAACTCTGCTAAAACCATGACTTGTGGAATAGCAATCAATCCTCCCACAATCCAAGCCATGATAGAGATGGAAGGTGTACCTGCAGCTCTTGCTACATCACCCGAGGAGACAAAAATGCCTGAACCTATGGTTGTTCCAACAGCAATAGCGAGGGCAGACCAGAAACCCAGTTTTCGTGTAAGTGTGCCACTACTCATAAGAGATCCTCCACATTCAATTTATTAGATATTTAATTCCCTTACTTTCTGAACAGATTTCATGACTGCATCTTGTGGATTTTGATAATAATTTGAACCCATAATCTCCAAAGTACAAGTCCCTTGATAGCCATGGGTATGGAGGCTTGTCAGATATTCTCTCCAATTCAAAACTCCATCATCTAATGCCAAATGGGCATCTGATTGGCTATCTCCATCTACTAAATGAAAATGGCATAACTCCGGAAGAATAGAAAAGTAATCATTAGGTGTTTCACCAGCTAACTGCATTGCTACGGTATCAATCATTCCTTTTAATGAAGGAGAGTTAATCTCCTCTATCATTCTTTTAAGCCCCCTAGAGTCAGTTATTAAATTAGACTCGAATTTAGTTAAAGGTTCCAAGGCAAGGTTTACCCCTTCCTTTTCAGCTATCTTTGATAATTGAAAAATTGAGTCACTTGCAAACTTCCATGATTCTTCTTTAGAAACAGAAAAGTCTCCTATTCCGGAAGTTATAAGCATCATATTAGTCTCTAGCTCTAAGGCAGCATATAGATTTTCTATAAAATAGTTAATACTTTCTTTTCGCCACTGTGAATCTAGAGCAGCAATATTATAAGGGTAAACACATTGCTCTGGTGTATAGCAAACAATGTTCATGTCCCTAGACTTAATTTCCTTCCTTATGCTCCTGATATTACTAAGAGCATTTCGATAAACATACATGTGTGGTTCGCCAGCCCATAGCTCAATACTACTAATTCCCAAATGATTCATGGAATCTAAGAAGTATTGAAAAGGATAATGCCTAAAAGTAACATTCATTCCTGAAATCACCAATTGTTATCCCCCCTCCTCTATAATTTGAAAACGCTTTTATTTGTTATGCCTTGTATTATAATCAACAAGTACATTAATTGCAATTAAATTTTTAAATTAAGTTGCATCGAAAATGGTAACTTTGAACAAAATTCAAAGCATTTATAATACGTTTTTAAATACAAAAGAGAGCCCTAAGGCTCTCTTTTGTACTTAAAAGCTATGTTGATTTGACATAGACACAGGCAATTCAGTAGAACTATGTCTATTAAGCGACTCGCGTATTATATCCGGAACAGTTAACCAGTTCAGAACTTCGTTCTTATGTTGGTGAATTCAATTTATGCAAATCGAAAAGTCGATGCTATACTCTTCACACTGAGGTAAAAAGACTGGAGGAACAACATATATTATTGAACCTAAGCATTGTTCAATAAAAATTATAAGTGAAGGATTCAGTTAAGTTTTCGTATCCTTCTTCTAATTTCTGCTGCAGTATCAGTAGGATCATTCATTTCTACTATGACATACTTATATTTTTTATGCCCTTCTAACTCAATAATAACGAGAGGTACACGATGTTCGTAAGAAAGAAAATACCATTCATTCCCGTACTTAAAGCTACCCTCATAAATATTAAGAGGGGATACCGAGGTTCCAGGCATTCTTATCATCCATTGTGGTGCATCAAAATAATCTACATAGACACTTTTTATTAGACGATAAGGTATTTTTACCTTTTGCTTTAGGGCAAAAAAACCCACCAATCCGGTCAATTTTAAAGTAAGTTCATCCTTACCAAAGATAATTTCTCTTCCCAAAGCATATCCCTCCACCTGTTAAAGATGTTACCTATATAGGTTTTACTTAGCATTTCGAACATATCCAAAGATAGTAACCTATTTTTGATATTCATAGACGACTGGAACTTTGTCCATTTTCACGGTTTTTGCCACAACATAACGGCGGTATCCATCTTTTAAAATCTTTGATCCTTTTTCAATCGTCAACGGCTCATCTAAACGCCCTGTACGCTTCACAAAATCGATAACCTTTTGCGTTTTTTCAGGGTTTGGGCGTGTCTTTAAGAACTCTTCAGGAACGATAATATCATCAAAATTCAATAGATCCTGGGTTCCCTTCGGTTGGTTGGACAGTATTTTCTTTTTTTCCTCAGCCTTTTTCGCTTCTGTAGGCTCTTGTTGTACTTCTGGCTGAATAGACTGTACTTCTTTCTTCTCTACTTTTGCTACAGGTTGAGAAACAGGTGCTTGCTCTTCTGCCTGTTTTTTAGATTCCGTCCTCTGAGGTGCCTCAGAAGACGCAGAAGCCTCTTGTTTAGGTTCTTTTTTCGCTTCTGACTGATTCTTCTCTTTGTCATTTTTATTCGGGAGAACAGTAATTTGAAAACAGATGACCCCTACTTCACCAGGGCATTCATCAATGGGAATGTCCAACGTTGGTTCCCCTTGAATTAAAATCTTTTCATGCATGATGCTTTTCTTCGTAAGCCCTGTTTTATTAAAGGCTTTCTTCGCAACAAATACCGTATACGAAATAAACGTACTCTTCTTTAATCCTTTAGGCGCAGATGGTGACCCTTTTTCACGCATATCAAAGGCAACATAGCGATCGTATTCACGTAAGGGTCCTGTAGCTGATCCAGTTAAGGTAATTTTGTGTGGCATAATAGTCTCCTCCTGCGTAGATTTTTAGTTAATGTTTATTTAGAACACAGATCTAAATAAACATATTCTATTAAAACATCAGCTTCTAAGGAATTTCTACTTTTTTTGATTAGGAAGCTGTGTCTTTTAACTGGTTATGATGACGCAAACAGTCTTGTTCCTCAGGCGTTAAAGCTTGTCCTAAGTCTTGTTTTACCTGAGCTATCTCCAACAAACTATACGTGGAGCTGTGCTCCTCCAACAAGTTCTCTTCTTCTCGTGTTAGCTCTTGTCCTAAATCTTGCTTTAACTGAATCATTTCAAGCTGTTGATCCAAAGAAATCTCTGTTTCTTTTGTAGCTTCTTCTTGCTGCTGTTCAGCTTTTAACCAATCTGGAACGAGTTCTTTACGGATAATCCGTTTTGGTTTAGCCGATGTTGTTTCTTTGCTTTCGTTATGTATAACTTCTTGTTGATGTGCGTATACTGATGAATAATCTTGCTCTTTAGGGTTTACCAATTCATAAAATTGATTTTTCGCAATTTGATAGATTAATCGACACATATCCCGTAGGGATAAAGGATTGCCTTGTTGATTGGCTTCATGCACATATTTATCTAATCCCACAATGGATGTATACGCAATTTCATGTATTTGCTCTTTTTTAATCTCAATCTCTGTATCTCGTTTTACAGCTTTTGCAGCATTTTGAATACGAGCATAAAAGTCTTGTAGTTGATGTCCATATTTACCTGCATAGACTTGATTCACTTTCTTAGGAACACCTTTGATATAGGTGAAGGCCTGTGAAACAGACATTAAATGATTATTTATATGATTTACAGGTAAATCAAGGTTAATAAAGGCATCAGGTGATTTATCGGCTTCTAAGCTTGATATATCAACGTTTTCAGCCATTTCTTGATTCGTCACAGGAGTTGTCACAGGAGTTGTCATTTCTTCTTTTTGGAAGTTTTGAACCTCTGTCGTGTCATGGGCAAAAAAGATCTCATCACAAATTTTGTCAAAGTTTTTATGACTTTTAAGGATGAATACATAGCTGTCAGGATGAGCACCTTTTGTGTCTTCTTTAATGTAACGAGAAACAATAATAAACGGCGTCATTTTTAACGAACGTACAAAACGAGAAACCGTACTTTTGGACACATTAAATTTCTTCATGAGCGTTTCAGAACGGATCGCTTGAATGCCCGTAGCCACTAGGTTATAGATGACATGATCGAGCATTTCCATTCTCTTTTTAGGAAATTCTTTATGTATAGCTGATTGTTGTTGTTTAAAGTGGGCACGAAGACTTTCTAAAAAATCTTCTTTCTTTTTACGAAGTGTGGATTTGTTGGTCCATAACCATTTGAACCGTCCATTGAAGGTATCTACATCTTTTAAATAGCAGGTTAATATCTTTGTCATTTGTTCATCGTCTCCTTTAAGGAACACAAAAAAGACACTGTTTCCCTGGAAAAGGAAAACAATGCCTTGATTTTGATGAACTAAGCCCTTGAAATAGATAGCTATTTCATATAAAATAAAAACATAAGTTTTATCTTATAGAAAAACTAACTCTATTAACAAGAGACTTCGACAAGTGTTTTCCCTACCGTCGTTAGGGTGAACGGTTTAAGAGTGCGGTCAACACTTCTTAAACAGTTGAAGTCTTTTTTCTATTCCGGTCATTTTTGTTAGTTTTATTATAGCGTTAACTCGTCTCAAAATTCAATAAAAATTATAATATCTCTTAAAACAATTATTTTTACCTACATATCTAGGTAGAGATGAATCTATTACAGCATAGAGTACCTAATTAGAAAATGAAATGTTTAAGACAAAGTTTTTTCGAAGATAATAGATTCATTACTCTCTCTATGTTAATACGAAAAGATCAATTTAGGCAGGATGATTTTTTTCATCCTCTTCTACATCCATTTTTTTTAACAAAAATAAGTTCATGCCTGTTACGTATATCATCCTTTTTCTTGGTATTAAAGTTAAATCTCCAGTTTATATCACATCCAAAATTATCCTACTAGGCATACAAAGTGAATTGTAGAGATTCAAGTATCTCCAAATATTAAATAATTAGGGTTTAAAGATTATTTAGTAAGACAAATAATCTTTAAAATCGCTTGTATAAAAAAAACAAGTTGAATTGTAGTTCAACTTGTGAAAAAAAGTGTATATCGCAGGGCGACATATGAGTGCTAATTGTTATTTTAAGATCAACTTATGTTGTACTTGTAGTTTATTTTTGTATCGCAGGGCGACATATAGGTAACTGGTTATCGTTTTAAGATCAACTTATATTGAACTTAAAATTCAATTCTGTATTGCAGGGCGACATATGGATAACTAACTACTATTTTGATCTCAACTTACATCTTATTTAGGGAAAAATACTATGTCGGTGGGCGATACAGAATTGATTGAACTATTACTTTAGCTCAAGATCAGGTTAATAGTAATTAGTTATTAAAGAGACGCTGGAACCAACTTTTTTTTCTCTCTTGTTTTTCTTCAATAGTCTTTTTATAAAACTCAGTAATTTGTTTATCACGTTTTTCAAGTGAAACAGCAATATATTCTTTTTGCTCCCTCATCATATCCTGTAATTCTAACATCATATTTTTTAACTCAGCATTCTCATTTTTTAGTGTAGTAAATTCATTACCATATTGGTTAATTATAGCTTGCAACTGGTCATTTTCCTTTATGTCGGGTGGCGACACAGGGGTCTTAGGAATATCCTCAAGGACAGTTTTCACAGCTTCTTCTAACGTAATGCCAGGTGATTTACTTAGGGATTGAATATTTTTTAAAACAGTTATGTCGCGTTCCAAAAAGGCCCTTTGATCATGCTCATTACGTATAAATTTATAACTATGTTTTTCCATCAAAGTAGCGTACTTGCGTACTGTTGTAACAGCTATATCTAATCTTTTAGCAACTTCATTTGTCCAATATGCTTTTTCAGATCTTGTTGTGTCGTTTTCCATAGTGACACCCTCCTTTTATATGTAGAATTCTATACGGTAAAGTGAAGTCCTTTGTAGACCAATCTTCTTTAGAAAAAATGGTTTGCTAGCTAATAAGTTACTGAGAATTAGAGATTTTTAGTAGTTATAATGTTTTAAGGCTACATCACTTTTATAAAAGGTACTTTACCAAATTCCTTTTATTGATGGTAATAGGATTTCAAAGTGTATCTATGTAGTATTAATTGAGAAGAAACTTATATTGATTAGGATAACATGTTTTCTCCCTATTCTAATTCTACATCAATCTGTATTGTACCTGGTAATAAAGAGCATGTCGATGGGCAACACAGCCTCATACTCTCTAGTTTTAATGTCGCCCTGCATCATGTCTGGGCAATAAAAAGCATGTCGATGGGCAACGCAGCCTCATACTCCCTAGTTTTAATGTCGCCCTGCATCATGTCTGGGCAATAAAAAGCATGTCGATGGGCAACGCAGCCTCATACTCCCTAGTTTTAATGTCGCCCTGCATCATGTCTGGGCAATAAAAAGCATGTCGATGGGCAACGCAGCCTCATACTCCCTAGTTTTAATGTCGCCCTGCATCATGTCTGGGCAATAAAAAGCATGTCGATGGGCAACGCAGCCTCATACTCCCTAGTTTTAATGTCGCCCTGCATCATGTCTGGGCAATAAAAAGCATGTCGACGGGCAACACAGCCTCATACTCCCTAGTTTTAATGTCGCCCTGCATCATGTCTGGGCAATAAAAAGCATGTCGACGGGCAACACAGCCTCATACTCCCTAGTTTTAATATTGTCCTGCATCATGTCTGGGTAATAAAAAGCATGTCGACGGGCAACACAGCCTTATACTCCCTAGTTTTAATGTCGCCCTGCATCATGTCTGGGTAATAAAAAGCATGTCGATGGGCAACACAGCCTTATACTCCCTAGTTTTAATGTTGTCCTGCATCATGTCTGGGTAATGAAAAGCATGTCGACGGGCAACACAGCCTTATACTCCCTAGTTTTAATGTTGTCCTACATCATGTCTGGGTAATGAAAAGCATGTCGACGGGCAACACAGCCTTATACTCCCTAGTTTTAATGTTGTCCTGCATCATGTCTGGGTAATGAAAAGCATGTCGACGGGCAACACAGCCTTGTAAACTATTTTTTTAATTACATTGATGCAGATTCTACTAGAGAGAGCAGGTTGTATGGTTGCAATTGGGATATTTTCGTTATTAATGAAAATATCAATAGAAATATTCTAAGAAAAATAGAGTGTAAATATAGGGAAAATATATCTTTTTATTGAGAGGGAAATGTAATTAATAAGAATATTATGTATTTTAATTACAATAATTAGATGCGTTATGTAAAGACTGCTATATCAAAAGGCATAAAGGAGAAGTTTAGCAGGTGACAGATGGGGAGTCGGATACATTGAGAAATGTAAGTCCGGTTCGGGGAGGAGAGGAGCATTCGAAAACCTACTACAGTAATATAGAAAGGCGTTGGGTGCTTACTCTACGCCTATAAAGATGCGGTTTTGAAATACTACACAGGAACGGTCACAGCTGAAGGAAAACCAGCAGCTCCTGCAAGTGGGGGAAGTAGTGGTAAGTCGGGTGTTAAAGCGATTGATACGGGTAAAACGTTGATTGGCAAAACACGATACGTATTTGGTGGTGGGCGCTCTCAATCTGATATTAACGCAGGACATTTTGATTGTTCAAGTTTTGTAAGATGGGCATTCGAACAGGTAGGGGTGAATGTCGGTCCGATGTCAGGTGTGGCAACCGATACATTCAAAACCCAAGGGCAAGCGATTAATCCAAAAGACATGAAGCCTGGGGATGTGGTGTTTTTCGATACCTATAAAAAAGACGGCCACGTTGGCATCTACGTTGGAAATAATCAGTTTTTAGGCTGCCAAGGAAAAACAGGTGTAGCCATCGCAAGTATGGCAAAAGGAACGTATTTTGGTGAACGATTTAATGGAAGAGTAAAACGATTTTAAAAGGAGAAAAGGCGATGAAAAATAAAGCAGCACTACTATTTGGAGCGCTTGCCCTTGTGGTGGCAGGCGTGACCATTTTCAATATCTACCTTAACCATAATATCTCCAACACAACAGCTTCGAAACAAATTCAAGTCACAAATGACAGCTTAAAAGAAGAGAATAAAGAGCTAAAAAAACAACTAAGTGAAGTTCGCCCTTCTGCCCAAGAACAACAAAAACGAGATTACTTGAATACGGTTAATCAATTCATCGATGTGTCTTATCATCGTGAAAAAGAAGGATTTGAGGAACGAAAGAAGGTTGCAAAATCTATCATGGACAAAGAGCTTTATGAGCAATTTTATCCTTCTGAAAAGTTCGTATATGGAGATAGTTACACTTCCATTCCAAACGATGTACAGCTTTATGTACAACAATATGATGGAGGGCAAGAAGATGTCGAAGTGATTGCTGAATTTACGAATCATCTTGTCATAAAAGATGAGAATGTAGACGATCAAACGCATGACATTATTAAAGTTTCTCTACGGAAAGAAGAGAATAAATGGGTGGTTTATAGTATCGAAGAATTGAAAACAGAAATCATGAAATGAGGTGGAGTAGATGACATTTAAGAAGCAATTTGAAGATTATCGATTTAATTTAAATCGCAATCGATCATGGAAGTATACAGCAATGTTGATCTTTTTCTTTATCGGTTTTTTATCCTTACTGACATCAAAATTCTATTTAAAAACAGAAGATCCTTTGTATCATACCAAAACCTATGAGGCAGTTTCTTCTAACATAACAGGAACCGTAACCATTGAGAATCGTGTGTATCATCCGGCTAATGGCTCACTGGATATGGTCATCAAAATGGATCAAACAGATGAAGAAGAAGTAAGCTTTGTTGCACAAGAAAAAGCGAATCCAAACATCAAATTACCTGTTCATTTATTGTATGAAGATGATGGCTATTATGTGGTAAGAATCAGCGATCTATCTCCAAATTGGGAAGCACTTGCCTTTGATCTATATCAAGAAAATGAAGAAAAAGAAACGGTAAACGTAGATGAAGTAACGAGTGATTCAGAAACAGATTCAACAGAGGAAATAGACGCTCATGCGTTAATTACGACACTCTATTCTGACCAACGAAAAACGAAAAGTGAAGAAGGAAAAGGAACAAAAACCAAACAAGAATATGCGCTTTTAGTTAATGAGTTAGAAAAAGATTTTGTCAAAAAGAAAATGAAAAACTATGAAAAAGCAATCACAGTAGAAGCCAAACATAAGCGCCAAACGCAACAAGAAATGAACGGGTTACAACGTGATATGAAGTACCAAGTGAATGAGGAAAAAGCCGATACTGAATCAAAAATTGCGATGAAAAAGGATGCCATTCAGTCGAGTGATGAAAGCATTCAGCTCTATGAAGATGAACAAAAAAGTTTACAAGAAAAGCTTCAAAAATTGAATGAAAAGCAACAAGATTTAGCCATGAAGTGAAAAAACACATGTCAACAGTAGGTCAACATGTGTTTTTTAGAGGTTCACAGTAGGTTCACATCATTAGTTTTTCATGTTCACAGTAGGTTCACATAGAGGAGTTTAGGTCAACAGCAGGTTCACACTTTAGAGTTTTTCGTGATATCACGGTTTTGCTAGGCTCTGCCTAGCCTATCACCCCGTGTGATAGCAAAAACCCCTTATGCTCTTCTCTCTGTTTCAGTGGAGAACCACAAATTACAGGAAAGGAACGAATGTAGTGGATATAATCATACGAAATGTAAGTGCAACCGCAATAAAAAAGATTGACGAAAAGGCAAAAGAAAAAAAGATTTCTCGTCAGGAATTTTTAAAAGGTCAGCTTGAAACGCTGGCTTTTTTTCATGAACAAACCAACAGGGAATTACAACTTGAAAACATGCTAGAGAAAGTTCTTCAAATGATGGGTCAGTGCTCAACAACAATGGAAAATATGAATGACATCATGCATGAATTGATGGGAGGAAATGAACCATTATGATGAAAGAGCGTATGAAAGTATCGTTACCACCTGAAGTGAAAAAATATATCCAATCTTATATGAAAGAACATCACTTGTCATTTACAGGTGATGCGATTTCTCGTATCTGTCAGGAGCATGAGGAAGCGCAAAAGAGAAAGGATGATTCGATAAAAAAGATCGTAAAGAATGTTACTCAAAATATAGAGGATCTTTTTCAGAGGGAACGACTTCATATTAAAAAAGAGTTGCTATATATGGAGCAAAATATTGAACGATCTACGAGGAACAATTTAAAAGAAGTTGAGGATTATAGCATAGCAAAACGGGGTGAGCTTTTCGCTTCTTTATTGGAGGGATATGAAAAATGAATCAGTCCTCTGTTACACCAGGAGTCGTGCTTAAAACGAAATTTGTTACGTCTGATAAGAAAGCATTTCAAGAGTATGTGGAGTATGTTGATCGTGACGATGCAAAGAAAGATCAAGAAGCACATGAAAAACTATTTTCTCTTTATCAAGACTATATGAATAACCCTGATAAGACGTCCTCTTTATTTACAGAGCACTCGGATCAGTTAAATGAAGATGAGAAAAAAGAATTGAAAGGTTTATTTGAAATAGCACAAAAAAATAACAGTATCATGTGGCAAGATGTTATTACATTTCATAACCCTTGGCTCCAAGAAAATGGTTTATATGACTCTCATACTCATACAGTGGATGAGAAAAAATTAATGGAGATTACCCGTCAGTCCATGAAGGAAATGCTTAAAAGGGAAAAGCTAGATCAGTCAGCTATTTGGTCAGCTGCTATACACTACAACACGGACAACAGTGTGACTTGTTTCTCTATAAATCGATAATTATTTCGATGAAAAGAGATAGCTCTTGAATAAGGGTGAAACTATCAACCTGAAGGATGGAATGATACTAACATGTCTAGTAGAAACATCCTCGATAATACTCCTACGTGCGTTACATCGAATACGGTGTAGGGTGCTAAGCTAGGTGAAGTCGGATGAAGGTAACCTAAGTCAATAATTAAAGATACGGTTACTGATAGCTCGGTCGGCTGAAAAGATACTCATGGTGAGAATGTACCGGTTGGTACTGACGAACAACTGAATGTACAGGTCTAAACTGTGATTGAGATGGAAACACTCAAACTGCATAAAAACGCAGGGCGGGACACCGAAAAGTAAGATTTGTTGTTATGAAATTCGCACGACGGACGATGGCGTCGTAAGGCCCGCAGGCCTAAAGGTTGCACCTAAAAGTATAAAGGATAGCTAAGGTTGATGGAACGAGGAAAGCCAGACACGTCATATAAAAGACTATTCTCTTGACGGTTCTTATAAGGAAGTTATAACTCCGAAATAGATTTAGTTTGGTGAGAGTAAGGTCATGACCGATGAAACATCTGTAATGGGTGTGGAGGAATAGGCCTAAGTCTATTGTTCTTAAAGATTGAAAGTTTTTCTAAGTGAGTTGCAAGGGTCAGGTAAGATGTTGGGAATGTCACTAAGCCTAAAAAGGGAAGTGATCCAACGTGCAAACACGACTACGATATGCTGATTATTACAATCTTACAAGTACATTTGATGAACTATATGAAAGGAGTAAAACAGGGGAAAACTTTACTCGACTATACGACCTAATTACATCAAGAGAAAATATTCTCCTGGCATATAGAAACATCAAAAGGAACTCAGGGGCTAAAACTCCTGGAACAGATGGGAAAACGATATCGTATCTCAAAAATCTAAAAGATGAACAAATTGTGGGATTTGTGAGAAACAAGTTAATTAGCTATAAACCTGATAAAGTAAGGCGGAAGATGATACCAAAACCAAACGAGGAGTTCAGGCCCTTAGGTATACCAACCATTGAAGATAGATTAATTCAACAATGCTTCAAACAGATTTTAGAGCCTATCACAGAAGCACGCTTCTATAATCATAGCTATGGTTTTCGACCAATGAGAAGTACTCACCATGCTCTTGCAAGAGTACAATTTTTAATCAATAAGGGAAAATTACATTATATCGTAGACATTGATATTAAAGGGTTCTTTGATAATATCAATCACACTAAGCTAATGAAACAGCTATGGAATATTGGTATCTGTGATAGGAAAGTGCTCGCCATTATAAGTAAAATGCTCAAGGCGGAAATCCAAGGGGAAGGTACCCCTACAAAAGGGGTGCCCCAAGGTGGTATATTATCTCCACTCCTTGCCAATGTCGTCTTAAATGATCTTGATCAATGGATCGCAAGGCAGTGGGAGAAGTTTGAACCTGACTTTAATTATCATAATATTTGTAATCGAAATGCTGCACTGAAAAGGACCAATCTAAAAGAAGGATATATCGTCAGATATGCCGACGATTTTAAAATTCTCTGTCGAGATTATCAAACGGCAGTTAAATGGTTTCATGCAGTTAGACTTTACTTAAAGGACAGACTCAAACTTGAGATCTCTGAGGAGAAATCCCAAATTACTAACCTACGAAAGAGAAAATCAGAATTTCTTGGATTTACGATAAAAGCTGAAAGAAAAGGGAAAAACGGCAGACGAGTGGCACAAACAGGTATATCTGAAAAGAAGAAAAAGCAAATTAAACAACAGGCTAAAACAATCATAAAAGCAATTCAAAAAGAACCAATAACACAGAACGCACTTAAGTGGAACGGGTTTATACTTGGAATTCATAACTACTTCAAAAAGGCCACTCTCGTTAATCTAGATTTTAATAGAATATACTATGACATCTCCCGCACTATGTATAACCGACTCAGGCAAAAAGCATATTACGGCAAACCTATTAATGCAACATACTCTTTCAGGAAGTTCTATCAGTCTAATTACAAAACATTCAGAGTGGCAAAAACGTGGCTCTATCCAATGAAAGATGTACAAACAAGAAACAACCTTTGTTTCAAACAAGATATTACGCCATATACACCACGAGGAAGAATGGAAATTAACAAACGTCTCTCTAAGAATGTAGCTATAGAAATTAACAAACTTATGAAGTCATACATTCCTGACAGAAATGTTGAATATCTTGATAATCGTATCTCACGATACAGCATGAAAAGTGGTAAGTGTGAAGTTACAGGTGTATTTTTACCAGCAGAAGATGTTCATTGCCATCACTACAGGCCAAGACACCTTGGAGGGGGAGATGAATTCGATAATCTTCGAATAATCCATAGGGATATACACCGTCTTATACATTCTAAAAACAAACAAATCATAAGTAATCTCACAACCTCAATACAGATTGATGAGAAACTCATCAAGAAAATTAATCAGTACCGTAAGGTGTGTAACTTAGAAAAACTTCAATAAGAAACAATAGATGGAGCGCCGTGTGCGATGAAAGTTGCATGCACGGTGCGAGGTGGGGGAAAAACCGGAGATAATCTCAAAAGTTTACCTATCACTATTTCATATTCATGTTGCGACAGTAGAACCAAACCCTACACGTGATCGGGGCAAAAGAAAACCAAAAACGTTAGATGCCATGAAATCAAAAGTGGTGAGTCAGATTCTTGAACGTGGGCAGGAACAAAAAGAAATTAATGATTTAATCCGCAAAAACATGGTAGGAAGCAAGAAACAGGATTCCTCTTTTAAATGGAGAAATCGAGAGCTTAAACCACTCTTTTTGCACATCTATAATCATCTTCCAGAAGATAAGAGACAATGGCAATACAGTTATAACACGTTGCAACCTTTACGATCGTCTATTGATATATTAAGTGCAAAATATATTCAAAAGTATCATGCAAAAGAGTTTGAACAGTTCAATAAGAAATTGGATCAAGAGGTAGAGGTGTTAAGGAAGGCATACGGTGAAGGGACATTTGATAAGAAACGGTATGAACATTATAAGCAAAACAAAACAGATGAATTATATAAACGAATGGGCAATGCTTTCTTAAGTGAAATGCGTGAGTATGATCGCAAACAAACACATATCAAAAAAGTATTGGCTTCTTCTGGGGCAAAGCAAAAATCTTATTCAGCTATCCATCTACCTGTACACGTTTCTCTAAAAAAAATGGAACGTGCTTTTAAATCAGAATATGAAAGTTGGAAAAACCAACAACATTATGAGCGTTTGCAAAAGGATATTGAACAAAATCGTGAAGTCGAAAGGGGTTATTAAAAATGGAGAAATACAGACATAAGGTGACAGTGGATGAAGAAACAGAGGCATACATTCAAGAGTATATGAAGGAACATAAACTTCGTTTTGCTTCAGAAGCGATTATTGATATTTGTGAGAAATATAGAAAGATTCAAGAGCAAGAATGGTCATTGAAATATATTTCCGAAGTCGTCAGCAATAGCCTACATGATGTCATAAAAGAAGAACTAAAAAAGATTCGTCTTGGCGCAAACAGTGCGGATAAAAACACACAAATTTTAATTGAGTATATGAATGGATTATTTGCTCATCATGGTTTTAAAGGACTTATGACGACAAGTATGAGGGAAATGGATAGTACACGAATTGCGAGAGAAGTTGTCGAAAATCGTATTGCTCATCAACGTCAAAAGAAGGTTGATGCAGAAGAATCAAGAGGGAAACAACCATCTCATTGATGGATTTATATAAAGATAGATTTAAACATTTAGAGGAGGAATGAGTGAGATATGTTTTTTAACAAAGATTTAGTGTTAGCTTCGATTAAAGCTATAGGAGAGGATCATGCCATTGTCCGGTATCAAGACAAAGAGGTAGAGGTGCATTTAAGTCCAGAAGAAGCGAAAGAGTTTCATCAATATGTCGTGCATCAAGAGAATATGTTGGTGCTCATGAATATCAAAACACAGAAGCTTTTTGTAGATTTAGAAGAACCTTGGTACGAACAAGAATTAGAAGAACTAAAGGGCATTTCATACCATAAAGAAGGTGAAGACGATGAGTAAAACCTATGCGAAAAGGTCTGTGGGGGATAAGCTTTTAAGAAGTAAGCAAAAAGGCAAAATCCTTATGTAACAAAGGGGCAGCTCTGATAGACTTATCTAACCGAACAATTTTTTGCATAAAAACCTGTATAAAGTTTCATAATAAAAATGCCGTGATGAATTATTACATTTTTAAAAGAAGGAGGTTATGTTATTTTGTTTGCATTCTCAACTGGACAAATAAGTGGAACATTACTAAACCTTAGCTCTATTCGTGTAGATCTTATGAATAAGAGCAAAGGAGCGCCAAAAGTAAGAGTTTTGATTTTTGACACATCAAAATCCCCTAAAGCTACCGTGTTTGATCAAACTTTTACAATTGAACCATACAGTGGAGATTTTCGAACTATATCTCCTGAGAACTTTCCTGATCATTTCGAAGTCGTAGTACGGTCAAACGAACAAAATATAGTTCCAAATGTTTCCTTATTTACGATGGTTCCTGTAATGATGATCCCATATGGAGATTTATTTATATGGGAACCTGATCCTGATTCAGATCCTTTAGAAAGCTAAAAGAAGATTGCATAAAATCTCATTTTTTCATGCAGCTGCCAAGCTTCCTCAGAAGCCGGAAATGTTGATAAATCAACAATGTATAAAATCCTGCATAATCGATAAAAAATGAACAAAGGCCAAACCCTCGATACATAAGGATTTGGCCTTTTTGCTAACTTCTGATAGTTGGTATTATGTTAACTAGCATTCCTGTTTGAAATTATTTGGTGTCTTGAAATAAAAAAGTCCCCTTGATATGATGCAGAAGGTCATGGCCATGACTTCAATTCATCATTCAAGAAGGACTCTTATGAATTGTATTCAAAACGAAAAGTTAAATCAAGTTACACCCCATACACTGATTGTTGGAGTAGATATTGCTAAATTTAAGCATGTTGCTCGCGCCCAAGATGATCGTGGGAAAATTCTTGGGAAAGCTCTAACCTCCACGAATACAAAAGAAGGATTTGAAGGATTCTTTGCCTGGTTGGAAGAGATGCAACATAAACATGAGAAATCTGATGTTCTAGTTGGTATGGAACCTACAGGTCATTACTGGTTAAATCTAGCCTATACACTAAAAGAAAGACTTGTCTCCTTCGGAGTCGTTAATCCTCTGCACGTTAAGCGAAGTAAAGAACTTGACGATAACTCTCCAACGAAAAATGATATCAAGGATGCTAGAGTTATCGCTCAACTGATAAAAGATGGTCGATTTTCTTATCCTCGCTTACCAATGGATCAAGATGCAGAAGTAAAGGCAGGAATTACAATTAGAAACCAAATTGTAGGTGATTTACAGTCTCTACAAGGACGGATTCATAATTGGCTAGATAAGTATTTTCCAGAGTTTTTAACCGTTTTTAAAGACTGGAGTGGAAAGATGGCGTTGGCACGCTAGAACATATTCCTCTTCCAGTTCAACTTAATCAAACAACACCCGAAAGGGTGGCAGAAATATGGTCCACTTACGGAGGAGTACAACGCCCAAGCCATAAACGAATACGGCGACTTCAAGAGGCTGCTGGACGTTCAGTAGGGTTAACGGTTGGACTACAGATGGCACAACGAGAAATAGCCACAAATATCAAACGATATAAGATGCTGAAAGAAGAACTACATGCATTAGAAAAACAATTGGAAGACCTTGTGCTGACCCTGCCGGGTATTGCTGAAATGCTGACTGTACCTGGTGTTGGGATGGTAACTGTTATTGAGCTTTATTCTGAGTTAGGTGATATTAAAAACTTTGAAAATCCACGCCAAATCTTAAAATACGCGGGATTAAATTTACGAGAATCCAGCTCAGGAAAGCATAAAGGACAAACACGAATTACCAAACGAGGAAGGGCTAAATTGAGGGCTTTGCTCTTTCGGACTGTTATGCCCCTTGTTCGACATAATCGAGCCTTTAAGGCTCTGCATCAGTACTATACAACGAGACAAAAAATCCTTTACGTAAGAAACAATCACTGATTGTACTTTGTGGGAAGTTAGTTCGTGTTCTACATACTGTAGGTCAGAAACAATGTCCATTTGATGAAGAGCGAATGATACGAGATATTCCCCATCTTTCTCTAGCTCTAGGAGCTTAACCTTTGTCCATTAAAAATGAAGCACGGAGTATTTGGGATAAAGCATTTTTCCAGGCATTCGACCTTGCAAACTAGCATTACCAAACTCTATCTCATAGACAGATTGAACGAAGGAATGTAGGCGCTAAGACGCTGAGAGACATGGGAGGTTTCATCGCTATGAGGCACATAGAAATCCATTGTGCGACTATATGTATGTCTCCATCTTTTTTTAAAATAATGGAAAAAGAATAGCGAAGCTATTCCCTTTAGTACCAGTTTCTTATAAAAATGAAAATATAAGGTTAGAAATGGACATAAAAAATTTTGTTATATTTTATTTCCCCCCTATAAACCCTTGATATTACTCAATTTATAGAGGGAGGTTTGTATATAGTATACAGTATTCATGTTACATTCGTTAATCTTATAGAATAAACAAGGAGTTAGTTCTATAAGAAACTTTTATCAATCAGTTACGTCTATTTAAAAAAGAAATATGGGTTTCATTTAGAGGGGAGAAGCTTACGAGGATTATAAGCAAAAACAGCAACAGGAATCGGCACAAAATGTAGATAGCATTTTAGATCGTGTCACGGCTGAAGAAAAATACTATTCAACCAAAACACAAGCGATCAAAAATGGATGGATGACAAAGGAAGAAGTCGTGAAACTTGAGCATCAGATTGATTCAACCATGACTAAAAACGAGAAGGGAGTCATCAATGGTCAAGTTCAGGAACAATCTCTTACTTTTCAAGAACGTGTTGAAGTGGGTAATCACATGCAATTCCAAAAACGTACAGGCACCGTCAAAAAGAAAAAAGAGGAACAGGAACTCGAAAGGTAAGGGAGCGTAAAAAGCTCTCTTTTTTATTGCCCAAATACTACGTAAATGGAGGAATATATGATGAAAAAAATTACGTCTCTTTCAAATGACCAATTTAAAACGCTTATTTCCGATAAACGAGAGTTAAAAAAGTTTATGAAACACCCACAAAATGAAAAGATCGAGGCAGGTTGGGCAAATATCAGTGGTGAACAGCTGCAAGGCATCCCTTCTGGAGCTGTTTACTTAACACAATCAGCTCTAGGAGAAGAAAAACCGCAGGTTTTGCTTGTTTCCACCGATGAAAGAGGGCAAAAACAAGCCTATGAAAGTGAAGCAACTCTTGATTTTTTAAAGAGTCATGATGTGAATCCTGTTTTAGAGAAAGATCGAGAAACACAGCTTAAAACAAGCTATATTACGTTTTTACAGGCGCATGACAAAGAGAAACCTCAAGATATTGATAGTATGTTAGCCCGTGTGAATGCAGAAAACGAATACGTGATGTTGAAATCAAGTGCTTTAAAGGAAAATACGTTTACTCATGACCAATTAAAAGGCATGGAGAATGAGCTTTCTCATCAATTTCAGGTACGGAAACAGTCACAAGAAAAGGACCAATATCAAGAAGATTACAAACAAGAAGTACTAGAAGTTATGCAGCAGCCTAGTGACGAAGCACAGTATAAGCAACTGTTTAAGCAAAGCTTGTTAGCTCAATTAGGCATATCAGATGAAAAAGATTCTTCTAAAGAAGCGAAAAAGGAAGCTGAAGCAGAAAAAGCTCCTGTCGAAAAACAGCTTAAGCAAGAAACACCTCAAGAGAAAGAGCAGCGTTTGGCCAAAATGAAGGAGTTTGAACAAAAGCATTCCTTTGATAAGGTGTACAAATTAAAAAAAGAAGTGCTGCAGGAATTGAAAGGGCTCAATTTGACTGATTCTCAACGTGAGAAATTAATCAAGCTTGAAAAGGCATTAGATACAGAGAAAAAGGATCATGACAAGCAGAAAAAAGAAGAGAAATCACAAAATGGATTTACAAAGTTTTTTGCACGGAACAATGGAGCAAATTCTTCAAAAAAACGGAAGGAAACGCAAGAAATAGAACGCTAAAAATGGCAAAAGATTGGAAAAGGATGAGGGAGCTGAAAAGCTCCCTTTTTGCATAGAGTGAAGTGAGGGAGGGATTTAGATGGGAGAACGAAAACACGTCAAGGAGGAGGAGGTTATGAAAGCGAGAAATATTGATTTGTTGTCGTATCTGGAAGCCAAAGGCGAAACCTTTGTAAAAGAAGGAAAGTATTATCGTCATACGGAACATGATAGCTTACTCATCAAAGGAAATATGTACGCTTGGAACAGCCGGAATGAAACAGGATATGGAGCGATCAGTTTCGCTCAAATGTATTATGGGATGTCGTTTCCACAAGCCGTATTAGATATCAACAAAGGCGATTATAAAGAGCTTTCTCAGTCGCATGAGCAACCGTCGGTTTCACCATCAAAAGAGCCTTTTCGCTATCCAAAAGAATTAGAAGTAAAGGATCAAAGCAAAATAAAAGATTATCTCATAAAAGAACGTAAAATAGATTCTCGGTTAGTTGACTGGCTTCTTCAAAAAGATTTAATCGCCCAAGACAAACGGAACAATGTCGTGTTTAAATGGCGTGAACATGGAGGTAAAGGAAAGGTAATTGGGGCGGATCGGCAAGGCACAGCTTCTATAAGTAATAAGCGTGGTTCCTTTAAACAAGTCTTACCGAACGATAACCCACATACAGGCTTTTCAATTGATGTTGGTCGCCCAAATAAGATTCATTTTTTTGAAAGTCCAATTGATTTGCTTTCTTATTGGAGTATTCAGGAGAATAGCCTACAAAACACACGACTCATTAGTATGAATGGCTTAAAGCCTAAAACCGTTGCTCAATCTTATATGGAAGCTCGAAGAGAAGGCTTAGGCATTAAAGAAATGGTGTTAGCTGTCGATAATGATCAAGGAGGAAAAGAATTTATTGACAAAATGAACCAAATCGTTAATGCTGATTTAATAAAAGCAGATATTCCAAAGGGAGCGAAAGACTGGAACGACGAGTTAAAGAAGAATGGAAAAACCATTCCACCTGTAGCATCACGTCTCCGGAATAAACAAACAGAACAGGAGCTTTCAATGAATGGATAAGGTGTTTCAAAGTGTGTTTTATCTTTTTCTTATTATAATTTTATTTAAACTTTCTCAATTTGCTTATCGTGTGATTCGTGAACGGAGGTATATGAAAGAGTTAGCTCAATCAGGTATGCCTTATATTGATAAGATGGATGGGTATCAATTTGAGGTATATTTGCGAGCACTTTTTCAACAATTAGGATACAAACCACAGATAACGCCAAAATCAGGTGATTTTGGGGCTGATCTAGTGATGAAGGGTAAAGAAAAGGTTGTCATTCAAGCCAAACGGTATAGTGCTAAAAATAGGGTCAGTCTCTCAGCAGTACAAGAAGTGTACGCAGCAAAAGCGTATTATAAGGCCAATCAAGCGTGGGTCGTGACCAATAGTTATTTCACGAAACAAGCAAAAGAGCTTGCAGCTGCATGTGATGTGACCTTAGTGGATCGTGCGGATCTTCAGAAATTCATTAATGAAGTCAAACCTGTCTTTAAGGCACGAGAAATCTTTGAAAATATCACACCAGAACCTCGTAAGTGTCCGAAATGTGGGCAGGATCTAGTCGTACGAGATGGGAATAATACTCGTTTTTTTGGCTGTTCCTCTTTCCCTTCTTGTCGTCATACGGAGAAAATTAATAAGGAATAAAAAATGTAAAATGACGATAAAGTTGTTTAAGATTGTATATATTGCATATATTGCATCTGTACGCTTAGGAGGATATATATTTGATGGAAGAAGTAAAAGTAGTCTATGCCCTCATTAAAAATAAGTACAATCAGATTTTATTGGTTGATAATCATGAAGGGCATTGGTCTTTTCCAGGCGGAAGAGTGGAAGCTGGTGAGTCATTAGTAGAAGCTGTAATTCGAGAAGTATTTGAAGAAACTGGACTGACAATTGAACCTGGCAAAATATTAGCCATCAACGAAGGAAAGTTTTTAAAAAGGAATCATCATGCTATCTTCTTTACTTTTGAAGGACATATTGTAGATGGAACTGAAGAAATTAAGATGCCTGAAGAAATATTTCAACTTGAATGGGTCGATATTGAACAAGTAGAACAACGTGCTCCATATTATTTAGAAGGAATTAATAAACTCTTACAAGGGCATGCACCTTACTACAACCAAGGAATAATATAAGTAGAATAAAGATAGTTCTTATTATTTTTAAACTAGTGTCTCAATACAAAAAGACCTCTCGCTCCTATGAGTGGTCTTTTTTATGTGTATTTTAAGACGCTGAAATTTGCATCGAATGAGCAGTTACACGCAAAACAAAATTTAATTTCCGCAGAGAGCGTTTCTCTGCATGTCGAAATCATCGGATTAACTAAGTTTTTATTTATAAATGGTCGTGACGAAAAAGCATCTTTCTAATTGAAAGGTGCTTTTTTTCGTTTCCTATAAAAATATAAAAAAGAGGAGAGTTTTTATGAAGAACATTTTTATGAAATCACTGACCGTTCTTACATTATTAATGGTCGCATTATGTGGGGTAAATAAGGGGAAAACAGAAGCAGCAAGTAAACCAACGAATCAAGATTTAATCATCATTAACAAGTACTACAACAAGCTTGCGTATTTTCATAATGGTTATATTGAAATCGTAGATCCAGTAGCAACAGGAAAAACATGGGATAAAACACCTGTTGGCTTTTTTAAAGTGGTAAACAAAATTAAGAATCGCCCTTACTATACAGGACATATTTCTGGAGGCGATCCTCGCAACCCATTAGGAAAACGTTGGTTAGGGATAAATGCAAACGGTACGTATGGTGATACATACGGTATTCATGGTAATAACAATGAAAGCAGCATTGGAAAGTACGTGAGCCAAGGTTGCGTGAGAATGCATAATGCAGATATTGAAAAGCTTTACGATAAAGTTCAAGTAGGTACACCGGTTGCGATTACGTACTCCTATAAGAGCTTCGTTGATCTTACGAGCGTATACGGTTATAAATTAAAAGGCTATAAAATGAAAAACGACTAATTCCTGAGCAGCATTCCGTGTTCTGATATGCTCCCAATTAAGTAGACAGAGTAAATAAAAATCTGTTTGCTTAATTGGGGGCTTTTTTAATGATCGCGTTTATTAATCTTATCTAATTCATTTAATAAGTGATCAATTCTTTTACTTAGTCTAATTGTATTCTTACTAGTGAAACCTTCTTTCAATGCTGTCACAATCATGATCTCTCTTGTTATTTCTATCTCGATTATTAAGGTTTGTCTTATAACATTTTTATACCCCTTCACTTAAATATTCACCCATTTACCATTAATGTTAATTTTTACACATAAGTAACACTATAGGGTTTAATTATATATATCAATGATAAATAGTTAACAAAAATGGATAATAATTGATATTAGGGGCAGCCCAATTAAGAATAAAGTTCCTTTTAAAAAACTATCCTTTGCATATGAAGTAGATATTACTGTTTTTAGAATGTATACACACTCAGTTAACATAATGTGAGTTATCAGAAGCAAAATAAGTTTTATAAAAAATAATCACATTTCATGTTTCATTTTCGATCAAAGGGGTAAAGTACTATGATGGATTGGAATTTTACAAGAAACAGTCTTTTTAGATCTGTTTCTTTTTTTATTTAAGATTATAAAACGAATAATAAATAGCAACTTGAGCAAACTACTCAGGAAACTGTAAAGTTTCCTTCCTTTAGTGAAAATAATGTAGCAGAAAAAACTACCTCCTCCCCGATGGTAGTTTTTTCTGTTTTCAGGCTGTATATGGTATACATCTTTAGTTAACATAATGTCTCCTTTAGGAACTAAACTAATCTGAACCCTCCTCACAAGGGATCAGATTAGTTTGGGAACTTTTTATTTATTCTTAAACATTAATTATAATTCAAACTACTTAAAAATAATGAAATGTTATAATCACTTTCCTTTTGACACTTTATTGAAGTTGAAATATAATGAATGACAGTCAGTCATTTTAAGAAGAGGAGGTTAACGGTATGGTAAGCACTTCTGATGGAAAATACAATAAAATTTTGAGAGCCGCCATTGAGGTTATTTCTGAAAAAGGACTTCATAAAACTTCCATTTCAGATATCGTCAAAAAAGTAGGAATTGCACAAGGCACTTTTTATTTGTATTTCTCATCAAAAAAGGCTTTAATACCAGCTATTGCAGATAATCTTCTCACAACTACGTTAGAAGGAATTAAGGAAAATACTCAAGGGAAAGAAAACTTTTGGGACGTCTTAGAAGTTGTGATTGATAAAACCTTTAACATAACTAATTCGTACAAAGATATTATTGTCCTTTGTTATTCTGGTCTTGCTATAGATTATTCAATGGAAAAATGGGAGTCGATATATCAGCCTTATTATCATTGGTTTGAGGAGATATTAAATAAAGGTATTAAAAATAATGAAATAATCAGTGACATTAATGTAAAATGGACGGCTAAACTCATTATAAATCTTATTGAAAATGCTGCTGAACGATTTTATATAGGTCTTGAGCAAGATGATACTCTGGAAGTATTTAAGTTTGAGATATTTAACTTCTTAAAAAGATCGTTATTAAGAACCTGAAGAAGGTATTGGATATTTTCCAATAACTTTTTGTTCACTCTTAAAATGACTGACATTCATTCATTTTTTAGGGGTGTGTAAAAGCGAAATTGTTAAAAATATGAATTCCTTATTAGCAGATAATATACGTTAAATTAGTATACGAGGAGAGGTCTTATGAAAAATAAAGCTTGGCTATATGTAATATTAACTTGTCTTTTTGAACTCATTTGGGTGTTCGGTTTTAATAGTGCCCAAACCTGGTGGCATTGGGTGTTGATTTTAGGTGTTATTCTTATCGACTTTTACTTCCTTTCTAAAGCATGTGAAAGTCTCCCAACAGGTACGGTGTATGCTATTTTTGCAGGAGCAGGAACTGTGGGAACGTTCTTTATGGATGTCTTGCTTTTTGATGTAAGTTTTAGTCTTGCAAAATTCTCTTTGATATTAGTTATAGTGGCAGGCGTTATCGGCCTGAAGTTAGCTGATAACAAAGAAGAGGAAAAAGTAACGAAAGGAGTTGCTTAAAGATGGGTTGGGTATTTGTCTTCTTGGCAGCAATTAGTGAAATCATTGGTGTGATGGGTCTTAAAAAGTATAGTCAGAACAAAACATTATTGAATGGAGTTATTTATTTAGGAGGATTTGGTGTCTCTTTCTTTTTCTTATATACATCTTTTCAATTTTTACAAGTAAGTATAGCTTACGCAGTTTGGATTGGAATAGGAACAGCCGGTGCTGTATTGTTAAATATGTTCTTATTTGGAGAATCAAAAAGCACGGCACGTTTTGTAAGTGTTGCTCTTATTGTTTTTGGAGTGACAGGATTACAGCTACTCTCTTAACATCATAATTGGCCTGATACCAGCGTAGCTGACACAGACCGCAAAGTAGAAGGTGAAAAAGTTCCTGAAACGGTGAGTAGCAGAACTTTATAAATCGAGTATTTAGTTAACATGACAATCAATATCGGAAATTCTAAAACAATCCAAACTAATCTGACCTCTTGTGAGAAGGGTGCAGATTAGTTTGGTTCCTAAAGGAGACGTTATGTTAACTTAGCATGAATTTTTATTCATCCCTATTTTTTTAATCATTTATTGCTATCTATATTTTGTATAAACTAAAATCTTGAAAGGATGTTAATATGCAAGCAACAACAAGAAATGAACGAATTGATGTATTAGATATTTTACGAGGTTTTGCGCTTCTCGGCATTATTTTGGTCAATATTCCAGCATTACTCCAAATAAAATTGCCAGAAACAACCAAAGATACAATTTATGCTTATGCTCTTAATTTTTTTGTGGAGGGTAAGCTATTCTCAATTTTCTCTTTCCTCTTTGGAGTCGGTTTTTATATTTTTTTAACACGTGCCAAATTAAAAACCGAACATCCATATTTACTATTTACACGTAGGCTACTGATCTTAGCTCTTTTTGGAAGTATTCATATGTACTTTCAACCAGGGGAAGCCCTATTTATTTATGCAATTTTTGGCTTTGTTTTAATGATCTGTTCAAAAGTTCCAATGGTATGGAATCTCGCATTTGCAACGATTTTATTAGGTGGTAGTCTATTCCTAGGTGCAAAATTTTTGATGCCACTACCATTTATGATGTTTGGCTATGCTGCAGCCTATTACGAAATATTCTCAACGATTTTGCAACATCGTCGTCAATGGTGGATTTTTACCAGTATAATGTTTTTATTATCTATAGTGTTATGGGTAATTCAATTTATGCATTTACCACCTCTTGATTATTTCATGAATGATGCGGCAAAAACAGAAGAAAATATCGCTGATTATATTTTCCAAGAGAATATAAGCCTCTGGTCAACACCAATTATCTCAAGCTTTTATGTAGGACTAGTTTGTCTACTTGCACAAACTAAAATGTTGATACCATTCAAAGCTTATGGGCGTATGGCACTAACTAATTATGTAGCACAAACATTCCTTATTTTAGGAATCGGCTATGCATTAAATTTAAAAGGTCATCTTAGCTATTTAGGTTCCTTAATCATATGTGTAAACATCATCATCTTCTTAATTATTTTCAGTAATATTTGGTTAAAATATTTTCGTTTCGGACCTCTTGAATGGCTATGGCGTTTAGGAACATATGGGAAAAATAAAAACATAGCACTAAACCAAAAAACAATGAATTAACTTCTAATAACGAACATTATGTGAACATGAAAGTCATCCAGTTAAAAGAAAGAGGTTTCCAGTTACAAATTCACACAGGATGAATCGGTCGAATTTCCCTTTGACAAAGAGTCTATTGCGAAACAAATGGCAGACGAGTACGGAGTTCATATTGTATTGGAAAACGCTATGTTTAAGGATTATATTAATTAAGGTGAAAGATAGGTTAATTATATAGGATATAAAAAGAAAAACTTATGGATCATCAATACATTTAAGTAAATGATAAAACACTTTCATTACAAAAATTTTAACATTTATATACTTTGTAGAAAAAGAGCCAATTTGTCGTCACTAAGATTAAATGGTAAAACCTTAATAATAAATGAAGTAATTTAGCATTTACTTAACGCACAATAAAATGAAGGCGAGGTTATTTTCTATAAATATAGTTAATGACTACATTCGTTTTTAAAGGTATATGTATATGAATCTACAAGTCTGGCCAGACTAATAACGTATTCCCCCTATTCCAATAAATTTGAAAATCCTTTGCCTATATAAGCAAAGGATTCTTTTTTATTGATTGTTATTTTTTTACAAGTGACTTCAATAAGGTGTATTAGAGGCGATTCTTATCATTTTTAGCTTTTCTAATAATATCTGTTATAAATGGCGCCTTTGCTTCTGTGTATGCTGCTCTATCAAAATGATGTTTTTCAGCCAGATCTCTTTTCAACTGTTGATACTCTTGAAGTACTAGAGGATGTGTTCTCAGATAGTCGCGAAATAAAAGGTTGCTAGTCCATTCTTTACTTCCATATTCATATACATGTAAATGATGAGTTCCTGCTCGCCATAATCCCTTTCTGAAAAATCTTCTATTGGGGAACTGCGCATGGGATACATGTTCATATCCAACATCTCTTAAAGGTTCGATAAACTCCTCAACATCTTTTAGATGTTGAACACCAACCATTATATCTATTATCTCTTTAGCTCCTAATCCTTTGACAGATGTACTTCCAATATGTTCAATGGCAACGGCTTTTTCTTTCATAATAGCTTTTAAAATGTTTTTTTCTTCTTCAAATTTAAGTACCCAGTTAGCATTATAATTCTTAATTACAATAGGATTATCCATATTCCTCACTCCATTTTACTATGCCGCCTCAATTGAATTATATGAAGCTAGTTCAATAGTTAGCATAAAACATCTTATCAGTAGTTTTCCTTATACCATGAAGGGATAATATTAGCGAAGTTCTGATGGTCATCTAGTACAGTATTTAGTCTCTGAACCATCTGATTTATATGATTAGGTGTATTCTTAATTGACCAAACAATATCAGATACAAAAACCATCGCTACATAAGTAGTATACAGTTCCCAAAAGTAAGAGGGGGGATTACCTTTAAAATATCCTTGAATTTGACCAATAGCAAAAGGAACGCTTATATTTCGGGTATACAGAGCAATATTATGAAAATCATAAATTGGATCTCCCCACTCATATTGATTAAAATCTAAGACGGCTTTTAGCCTTTTTAAATGGATTATTATATTTGCCGGATGAAAATCATCATGAAGAAAATGAATAGGGCGATTTTTCAATAGGTGGAGATGACTGTCTATATATTGGATAGCTGTATCTAAAGAAAAATATTTGACCTCTAATTTTTCAAACTCCTTTAGATAATTATTGTATTTCTTTATTATGTAAGGACCCCAAGTCTTTTCTTGACTCTCACTTTGAATTGAATGAATGACTTTTAAAGCTTCACCTGCTTGCTTACCAACTTCAAACTGTTCTTGTGGGGAAAGTGTTGAAAGAATTTCTTCAGCATCTGACCCGTCAACAAATTCAGTGATTTCAATATATTTCCCTTCCTTCTGCAGTTCTACAGCACACACAGTAGAAGGAACTGGGGCTCCTAATAAACTAAGCTTTTTCATATAGTTGAATGCTGTTTTTTTATGTTTAGCATGACAGATATCAGATACCTTTACAAAATACTTCAAATCATTTGGTAGATCTACCTTCCATTTTTCATCTTTTGAAAAACCTTTCTTAATAGAATGGATTTGAACATACTCTCTTAGTTTAGGTACTTTATTTATGATTCCTTCAATAGTTAAAGTCATTCGCTTCCCTTCTTCCTAAAAATAAATTTGTGTAAGTAAAATGAATAAATAAATTACAATATTATCTAAATAAGATAGCGCTACATAAACTTATTAAAGGCTTATAATATACAAACATACTTAACGTAAACACTCTTATAAGAACTTTATTACCTTAACAGTTGAGATATCGCCCACTTGTGATGATCGTGTACTAATATTTTTACTGCTACAGAAGGTTTAACCCACAAAAGAGTATTATTTTCTTCTAAAGGAATCTGTTTACTTAATTGCTCACACATATAGAAGTGACCTTCATTAAGATAATATTTATGGTCATTAGGGGATTTAAAATATTGCTTGGCAGAGCCTATAAATTTTTGAATATTAACTTCTAATCCCGCCTCTTCTCTACATTCTCTTTTAATGCAATCTTCTAATGATTCATCATTTTCGAGACCGCCGCCTGGTAAGAAATAATTCCCCTTATCGTTTTTAATCAAAGCAATTCTAGAGTCTCTATTATCATATATAACAGCATAACTACCTATTTTGTTTATGTAGGGCTCTCCATCTTCCTGAACTCCAAATAAAGCAGTTTTATTCATATTTAATCACCAACCTAAAGTAAGCATTTATTATTATATTTTACCCTGATAAATATATGGTACTGATTTGGCAAGAAACTTTTCTACCCCCCCTAAATGATAGGGCATTAGTTTATTAGCCATTTGAATATCTACCCATTTAATAGCAGATATCTCTTTTTCATCTTGTATTTTCTCCTGGCCGCCAACAACATTAGCTTTAAACGTGACTATTACAGCATGATTTTCTTGCTTTAAAAAGAAGGCTTCATTTACTGCGAGGATATTTTCAACTTCTACTTTCAATCCTGTTTCTTCCTCTGTTTCTCGAATAACTGCTTGCTTTAATGTTTCACCTGACTCTACTGCTCCACCCGGCAATGACCAAGTAGAAGACTTATTATGTACCATTAACACTTTTCCTTTTGTTTCATTGTAAATAAATGCGTAAACTACATCCACTCTATTCATCTCTGACATCCGTCCCTTAATTATTTAATGATTAGCCTATAAGATTATACAACAATATCCAAATAAGAGAGAGGTATATCAATTTTTAAAATGCACATCATATACCTTTGTTTCTAGTTACCATAATGGATTTTATCGGCAACCATATATAATCTATAAAAAAACAAGTCTTTTCCTGATAGGAAAAGACTTGTTTTCTATAAATTATAATTTATTTACTGCTAAAAGTTCCATCGCTGCAGGAACAAAACGAAATGACGTATCCAGTGTTTTTGCTATTGTGTTTGCATCACTCAAAGCTTCTAATATCTTCTACATCATTTTGACTTACTTTAACTTAATTTCATTTCGTATCTAATTTTAAAAATAAGATTTTCCCCAGGTGTGGTATAAAATAACTTAAACTTAGCTGCATTCTCACAAAATATACATTTTCTTTTTGAATACTGGCGCTCTATTGTTTCCACATGAGGAGCATCAAACAAACTCAAGCCTCTTTTAGTGTGTCTTTCACAAACAATTATCATATATACTCCTCGTTAACTAAAAATATATAGTGAAATATGTATTTGTTGCAAATTTAACACTGAAATTAGATAATTTCACTTTTTATTGACAACATACTTTTTCCGGGTTAGTTAAATTACCTTGTAAATCAAACTCAGGCATTCTATTCACACCAATCCAAGAATTTAACATGAACCCCCATAAGGAAATACCTTCTAAGGCTTTTTTTACGATTACTTCTTGTCTAAATTCATCTGCTCCTTCTTCAAGATGATCTAGTCCTAGAATAGAATGGTGTTCATCTGCTTCCACGTGGATTGTAAAATAAGGATCATTGGCTCCTAACTCATCTAATTTTTTTGTCATTTCAATAAAGAAGTGATTAGAACAACGTTCAATACCTGAGTTTAAGCATGCTAACCATTTAGATCTATCTTGTTCTATTGCCAGTTGATATACAAGGTTAACACAGGCATTAGTTGCTACACTTGGAATATGACGATCAATCTCTACACGATTTTCCAAAATACCTTGTTTTAACATCCATTGCATTAACATTTCATGATGATCAGCTTCCCCATAAATATGTAAAGCGTAAAAAGGCATCATATGATTTTCTTTTAAAGATGTTAATCCTAACATTATTCCCATGACTTTAGGAAACGTTGCTGAGTGGTACCAAAGTTGAGTTACTACTGACTTTAATTCATCTACTGACTTTACATCCTTAAGCCACTTAAAAAAAGGTTCCTTAAGAACTTCCTCTGAGGCCTTAATAATAGGATCAGCTACCCACGCATGTTGTTTTCTAACTCTTTCTAATTCTTCCTCACTTACTACATGATACTTTTCTGCAGTTAATTCCATAACAAATCTCCTCCTAGTTTTTAAGAATCATAGTTATCGGAAAATTACATCTTTTTTGTTAGGTATTCATACAGGTTGTGTGTATTTTCCGAATTAAAACAAACTGAAACCAGTAATTTCAAATTTAATAAGAATATATACCCTTATTTTACAATCGAGCAATTGTTATTAAAGGATTTATACCCTTTCATTTACCATTAATTTGAATTACTTGCTATAATATACCTTTTCTGAACTAACCTGTCAATATTTATTTATTAGGTTATTTTGTTTCGATTTATGAATGCCCTTCCAAACATTAGTTTAATAATATATAATTATATATTATTAATTTTTGGACCGATATTGACTTAGGGAGGGATAAATTTATGTGTAGTAGAAAAACATTTCCTCTTATTTCTGGTTTTCTTTCTCTCGATTTGGTGAATACGGAAGTTATAAGTCATGGTCGTCGACATGAATTACTGGTTCATGAACAGGATCTTTTAGATTGGCTTCATACAATGTGTGAAGAAATTCCTTCTCTTGATAAAAACATTTTAAATATATCTGAGAATGAAACCACTGAAATCTTAAGACATATCCATGAGTTTCGTTTTACATTAAGAGAAAATTTTGAGAGTATTGCAGATGGAAATTTTATTGATAAAGGCTGGATTTCCGATTTAGAAAAGAATATTGAAAATGCGCCTTATGTATATCGATTGGAATCAGATGAACTAAAACAAATATCAAAAGGTAGCACACTAAATAAAATTTTATCGCTTTTATCCCTAGATACCTTACATTTAATTGCTGAAGGTAAACTGCAAAAAATTAAAAGGTGTAGCAATCCCGATTGTGTACTGTTGTTTATTGATTTAACGGGTAGGCGGAAATGGTGCTCAATGAAGATATGTGGAAATAGAAAAAAAGTAGCTCGTTTTCAAGAAAAAAAAAATAAAAAGACTTGAATTCTACCTAGGAATTCAAGTCTTTTTTTATGCATTTACATAACTAACCTATAAAATATAAATTGACAGGTTAGTTATGTAAATGTAAAATAAATGAAAAATAAAGGAGTGAAAAATATGAGTATAACTAGTTCAACTAATCCGAAATCGAAAGGTGCTACTTTAACCAAGGCAAGATATTTTTCAAAGATGGTAACTAACGCAAAAAGTCCATTAAAGATTAGCTTAAAAGACGCTTCTACAGGATTGATTGGAGGGTTTATCAGCATTCTAGCTCTTGGACTATTAACCACTATGACTTCAGCCCCATGGTTAATGGCCCCATTCGGAGCAAGTTGTGTATTAGCATTTGGTGTGTGGAATGCCCCTTTATCTCAACCAAGAAATATTATTGGAGGACACTTAGTAGCTACTTTTGTTGGGTTAGTAATATATCATCTATTTGGTAATAGTGCTTGGACTTTAGGCATTGCTGTGGGCTTAGCAATAGCTTTAATGATGCTAACTAAAACTACACATCCCCCAGCAGGAGCAGATCCAATTGTAGTTATTTTAGGAGCTTCATCATGGAGTTATATAGTTACACCTGTTTTAATAGGATCTTTACTTATTGTGATTGTAGCGTTAATTGTAAATAACTTGCGAAGTGATAGAGCTTATCCGACTTTTTGGTTATAAAATTTAAAGGAGAGTAAAGATGGAAGATTATATTTTTAAACAGCTAAATTTTGCACGTGAAAATACAATTAAACTGGTTTCCCATATGGATGACGCAACGACAGAGATAATTCCAGAAAAGTTAAATAATAATATAAAGTGGAATATAGGTCATATATACGTTATTCAAGAAAAATTCGCTTTTTCGTTTGCAGGAGAACGAATAAACATCCCTGAAAATTATGATAGATTTTTTGCGCCTGGTACAAAACCATTAGAATGGTCTACAGAGCCCCCGAGTCTAATTGAACTACTAGATTTATTAACAATGCAAAATCAGCGCTTAGAACTAATATTGTCAAAAAGGTTAGATGAAAAAGTATTACATCCATATACAACATCTACTGGTCTAAAATTAACATATATAAGGGAATTTTTAAGTTTTTGCTTATATCACGAGGGGATGCATTTTAATGCAATTAAGAATATAAAATCTATCCTAAGTTAGATATAGTATAGAATCTGAGACTTACATATTTCCCCTTCTAAATATATAAAGAAATTATTCTATTATATCGAATAAATGAACATATCTTTATAACAGTAAATAAAAATAACAGGGCATTTAATCATTCGTAAACTAAAAAAGCTACTGGAGCAAGGGCTCAGTCCCACATCAGTAGTTTTTTCTCTTTTTTAGCTGTATAAAATATTCATTTATAGTTACCATAATGTGAATTATTGGAATTAAACGATAGTAAACCCTCCTTAAAAAAGGAGGGTTTACTATTATCTAAAGAAAGTTCTATCTTAATTAAAATCTTTTTGTTACTTAAAAATTATCTCAAAGCTTTTACTAAACTTTGACCAAATTCTTTTGCACCATCTGGACCATCACCAGTAATGATGTCGTTATATGCGACAACATGTTCTGAGACATATTTTACGTTATTATCTTTTAATTGATTAATCTGTATATCTACTGGATAACATGTTGCTGTTCGTCCTTCCAGAAGACCTGTTTGAACTACAGAAACTGAACCTGCACAAATTCCAGTTACAAGAACTTTTTGCTCGTAAGCTTGTTTTAAGTAAGTTTGTAAGTCTTGATTATTCCATAAATAATCGTTTGTGCCAGAACCCCCAATAACAGCTACGGCATCATAATCATTAGATGAAACATCAGTAAAAATAGTAGTTGATTCTACTTTACCTTGATAATCTCCTATAATTTCACCTGTTTTTGTACTTGCAATTGTTACTTCAATACCTTCATTTTCTAATGCTTCTTTTGGATGAAATAATTCATCTTCGTTGAATCGTTCCGGTGGTATAATAAATAGTGCTTTCTTACTCATTGTATGTCTTCCTCCTGAAATATAAAAATTATTTAAAACCTAAACATAGTTTAACTTGGCCTTTGTAGCCTGTGAAGAACGCACTTTATTGTGCGGAGGTTACTAAAAGGTTACTATTGTAATAACAAAAGGAGAATGAGATTAATGTCAGATACATTGCGAGAAGAAATTAGAAAAAAGATACTAAATGGTGATTTTAATTGTGAAAAAGAACTTACTTTATCTATCCTTAGTGGAAAATGGAAAGTTGTGATTTTATGGCACTTAGGAGTAGAAGGCCCACATCGATTTAGTGACTTTCAAAAGCTCTTTCCAAAAATATCTCATAAGATATTATCAAACCAGTTACGTGAACTAATGGAAGATGGAATCATACATAGAGAAGTTTTTCCTGAAATTCCTCCTCGAGTTGAATACTCGATGACTGAACTAGGAATGACATTGTTACCTATAGTAGAAATGATGTATGAATGGGGACAAAAAAGAATGGTTGATTTAAAAAACCAAATTAACTCTAAAGACTAAATACATAAAATCTTGTATTTTGAGCAAACTACTCAAGATGTATAAAAGCATCAAGACTAACTCTTAATTATGTCGCAGAAAAAACTACTTCCCGAACTCAGAAGTAGTTTTTTCTTTTATTAAGCTGTACATGCTTTAAAAAGTTAGCTACTATCATGAGTGTTATAGGCAATGAATTATTTAGTTTAACAACTTAAAAATAGTAATAGAAATCTATGCAAAAATTAATAACCATAAGATTATTATGAGTGAACCTACAGTCCAATTTTTAGGTTTTTTATTCTTCATTAAGTCTTCTGCTTTTATGATACAGTCATCTATTACATTCTTAGGTAACATCTTTAGAGCAAGCATAATTCCTAAAGGAACAATAATTATATCGTCAATGTAGCCTAAAAGTGTTATAAAATCAGGAATTAAATCAATTGGACTAAAAGCATAAGCAACAACACCGGCTGTAAATAATTTTGCATACCAGGCTACCCGGTCGTCTTTATAAGCCAAATATAAGATGAAAATTTGCTTTTTAACTTTCTGGCCTAAGATTTTAATTTCTCAAACATGTTACATTTTCTCCCTTTAATATGTCTCTTAAGTAATTATATCAAAAGATAGATGATTTACTATTAATCATGATATTTGCATCATGAATTGTCATTGTCCTTATGTTAATTATAAGTGAATATTACGTAAATTTATATTTTACCCTTGGCGAAAACGCTTCCTGAATTATACAATAATTAGAGATGTAAAATTATATTTTGTCGCCAAACCATTTGGAATCCTTTGCTCTTTATAATGTTTTTAAGTCATCATGAGTAGTTAACCTACATTTAAACGTTTTTTACTAGGATGATAATATGAAAAAACATAGGAGGTTTAAGGATAATTATGACAAATCCTAAAGATGACACAGAAGTTTTGTATATGAACAAACGCTTTAAAGTTATTCATGTTTATAATTCTGGTTATTGTGAAATTCGTAAAATTAGTAACTCTTATCAAGTAGAACTAGCTTTGTTAACTGATTTGGTTACCATAAAATAAAAATTTTTTATGATTTATAACCATACTTTCGATAGAATTATGTAACCTCCACTGGTTTAGGTGGAGGTTTATTTAGAATACTATAGTAAAATTATCGATTGAAATTAGGGGTTAAGGAAATTTTTAATAATTTTTCTAAGTGCTTTTTTTGTTTTTCTATTCGGTGCTCTTCAAGTTTATAATCACCATGACATCGTATATTCATGATCCAATCATCATTTTTAGAGGAAATCTTTATATCATCAACTATATTACGCTTAGTGATATTTAAACTCTGAGCTACCTCTAAGATAGCGCCTAATAAGCACATCTTTTTTTGTTCTTCTTTTGTATACCAATCTTTAAAAGGTTCTATATATTGACGAAAGGTTCTCTTTCCTTTGTATGAAGCTACAAGAGCGAGTTTCACACGTTCCCGATGTGATAACCCTAAGATTGACCGATTAGAAAGCAAATAAAAAGTATGGTGACTGCTGGATTCTTCGTTTAAATACTTTCCCAGATGGAAGATATATGCTGCTTGTTCTAACAATTTTACATCTTTATTGGTTATGGATTTTTCCATCTTCTTTATTTTATTGATCTGTTCCAAGATGACATTTGCTATTTTGATCATTTGTCTACTGTTGTCAACATTGATATAGAAATCATGTATAATCTCTTCAATACTTATATCTACTAAGGATGGGTGAGAATGATCTTGTCCGTTGATTTTGTTATATAGAATGCCTTCTCTTAACCCTTTTTTACTTATGATAAATTTGTTTGACTTTGATAAATCAAGTAGTAATCTAAATACTTCTAGGGAAGGTAAAATGGTATCAGCTCGCTCTTTAGAGAGACCTTCAAGTTTTTGTAGTTCAGGAAATGTTAACGGTTTAAGTTTCTCTTGTACCTCTCGAATAGTAGATACATCCATTTCATATTGATGGATACCAGCTAGGGGATAATGAATCAAATGCTGGTGGAGTTGTGCAAAGTTACGGGCGCTTCCTCCCATTCCAATAAGAGGGATCATTTTATTAAAGATCCATGGAATCCCTTCGAGTTGCGTTTGCACATACTGACGTATTTGTTCGTTCTCTTCCTCAGTAGGAACAGAACCTTTCACAAAATCAAGTGTTAAAGACAAAGATCCAAAGGGAAGGCTGCAATATTCCATTAGTTTACGATCACGGAAATAAGTGATTTCTGTACTGCCTCCACCCATGTCTACGGTGATTCCTTCTTTTATATTGGTAGAATGGATAACGGCTGTATAACCGTAAAAGGCTTCCTCATATTCATTTAAAAGCATGAGAGTAAATCCTGTTCTCTCTTGAACGATATGTAAGATATCTTCCCTGTTTTTTGCTTGACGAATGGTTGCAGTAGCTACGCAAGTTATATCTGTTACTTTATAATGATGAAGCAATAATTGGAAGCTATGAAGCGTATCTATTAATAAAGAAATTCCTTCATCACTTACTATTTGTTCAGCATTTAAATAAGCTCGCAAACGCACGTCCATCTTTATATTTTCTATCTCTTTGAAAGGTAGCCCCTTCTGTGACTGTACGTATATAACAAGTCTCATCGTATTAGAACCAATGTCTATAATTCCGACTTTTTTTTCCAATTTATCTATCACTCTTTTCATTAGAAATTTATGCGTATCTTGCATGCAAAATGTGATTGTTTCTTTTGGGTAAGCCTTTTAACTGAGAGTGGTGAACCAGTTCTACTTCAGAGTAACGTTCTTTTGAGCATCTCTTAATTCTCCATGAACTGAGAAGTATTTAAATAAAATAATGTATTCTGTTTCATTATATAATACTCTTTCTCATTTTATATAACTACTTCACCTCATTATGTAGATACATTTATTATTATTATTAGAATAATCAAAGATGTTCTCTAATTGTTAAAATATACATATTATTAATGTGAAATTTACAATTATACATAAACTGAAAACTTGTTAACAGAAGTAAAACTTGTCAATTGATTATAATTTACAAATGTACATTATATTTTTAAAAATAATTTTCTGTTCATAAATTGGTTTTATTTTTCAATTATTACATAATGACAATTGGATAAGGGGGATGTCCATACTATGACAACGTCAAGTACAAACCATAGATTAATAGATTTAGAAAGTCCTTCTTTGTATAATAACCGTGAACTTAGTTGGCTTGATTTTAATAAGCGTGTACTAGAGGAAGCAATAGATGAGCGAAATGCTTTATTAGAACGTTTTAAATTTTTATCTATTTTTAGCTCAAATTTAGATGAGTTTTTTATGGTCCGTGTAGCTGGGTTACTGGATCAAGTAAAGGCTGGATTTAATCGACCTGAAAATAAAACCGGGTTAACGCCAAAAGAGCAATTAGCTGCTATCTCTGATATTACTCATATGCTTGTAGACAAGCAAGATGACGTATATATATATGAATTATCCCCTCTATTAGCGAAAGAACGTGTAAAATTTGTATCCATCTCTAAAATAACCTCTACGACGCTATCTTTTTTAGAAGCCTTCTTTGATAATCAGATTTTTCCTATTTTAACTCCTATGGCTATTGATGCTTATCGGCCTTTTCCTATGCTCTTAAATAAATCTTTAAATCTAGCCATTCGAATTGAGGAGAGAATGGAAGAGAAAACAAATACAACATCTAGGGGGAAAAAATTAGCGATTGTACAAGTTCCTGCAATATTAGATCGTTATGTTGAGTTGCCTGAAGGGAAGGGAACAAGAACCTTTGTCTTAGTAGAACAAGTGATCTCTCAATTCATTCACAAATTATTTAAAGGCTATCAGATCAAATCCGTGACGCCTTTCCGCATTACGCGTAATGCGGACTTAACCATCCACGAAGACGAAGCAGAAGATCTTCTAAAGGAAATAGAAGAGGAACTAAAGAAACGTAAATGGGGAGCAGCTGTGAGATTAGAAGTACAAAAGCACTGCTACGATCATCAAATGGTTGATTACTTAAAAGAAGAACTAGAAATCCATGATAAGGATATCTATTATGTTCAGGCGCCCCTTGATTTAACATTTCTCTTCTCATTTTATAAAACCATTCAATTAACCTATGAACATTTAGTGACACCTTCTTTTATTCCTCAACCTCCTCAAGACTTAGAAGGAGAGAAGGATATTTTTACAAAAGCACTTAATGAAGATATTTTACTTCATCATCCGTACGAGTCCTTTGAGCCAGTCGTCGATTTTATTTCACAAGCTGCCGATGATCCGGACGTATTGGCTATCAAACAGACTCTTTACAGAGTAAGTGGAGTTTCTCCTATCATTAAAGGTCTTGAACGAGCTGCAGAAAAGGGAAAACAGGTAACGGTCCTTGTGGAATTAAAAGCAAGATTCGATGAAGAAAAGAATGTGCAATGGGCAAAGAAATTAGAAAAGTCAGGATGTCATGTGCTATATGGGATGACAGGTCTAAAAACCCATAGTAAAATTACGTTAGTTCTACGTCGTAAAAAAGGGGAAATTCAACGATTTGTTCATTTAGGAACCGGTAATTACAATGATGCGACAGCAAGAATTTATACGGACCTAGGTTTAATTACATCAGATGAACAGATAGGAATTGATGCAACAAACTTCTTTAATTATCTAAGTGGTTACATGGAAAAACCAGATTACCATCATTTATCTGTTTCACCATTTGGTATAAGGGATACATTTTTAAAGTTGATCAATGAAGAAATTGTCTATCATAAACAATATGGAAATGGACATATTATCGCTAAAATGAATTCACTAACGGATAAACGAATAATTATGAAGCTGTATGAAGCATCGAATGCAGGGGTAAAAATTGATCTTATCATACGCGGGATTTGTTGCTTACGTCCAGGCATCAACGGTGTTAGTGAAAATATCAAAGTTCGCAGTATCGTAGGAACATTCTTAGAACATACTCGAATCTACTACTTTCATTGTAATGGAGAACAGAAAGTATTTTTATCGTCTGCGGATCTCATGACACGAAATATGGAAGACCGGGTGGAAATTCTCTTCCCAATTTTAAAAGATCATTTAAAGCAACGAATTTATATGTGGTTAAACCTCATGCTAAAAGATAATTACAAAGCTCGTGAACAAAATTCAAAGGGACAATATCATTATGTGAAACGAGAGAATAAAGCAGAAATAATTAACAGTCAAGATCTGCTTTGTCAAATGGCTTATATGGCAAAGAACTCTAAGTAACTGAATTTAAGTACAAGCTGATAAAGCTAGGTAATGTCTCGTTAGGTAGCTCACGCAAATTAATGCTTTTATAAATTTATAACACATTTAGTCAGAAAGGATTGCGATTCTCTAATTGTAATCCTTTTATTTTTGCTTCTTTTACATGCTAATAGGAATTTCGAAAATATCTATAAATTATAAATTTGTATGACAAGTAAAAAAGTATTTAGAAATACATTATGAAATTGTGTACAATAATGTAAAGTTTGTGTAAATAAAATGTAAAGTCACTTTAAATTTATACTTTTTAAGGAGATTAGTTATGAATTAATATAGAAAAGGTGTTATAAAATGGCTGACTTTTTTAATGGAATTGAACTTTCGTTTCTTTTATTAATGGTATTTATTGTGTATATATTAGTTTGGCATCTACCCCTTCATGGACCGCAGATCATGATGGTGTATTTTATAGTGATGTTTATATATACAGTCAGTAAGTAAATTTCTTTTAAATCCCCAATTTAGGCAATTTCCTCTCATTAAAAGCTTGATTACGATTTTATTCGTTTTAATCCTTTCAGAATATCTTATAATCTATGATTATCGTTCAATCCACATTTCTTTTCTCCGATCTCTCATTGAATACATAAGTAATTTAGATATGTATTTAATTTTCACCACTAAATAAGTTAAAGTAATTGATTCTTTCATATGAGTAAGAATGCATGGTTGATTTAATTTATTGTTATATGCATCTGCATAAGTATATAGAATCCTAGTTTTATAAAAAGCTAATAATGGTAGAGGTGGGCATATGATTACTAAAGCTAATGAAAATGATTTAAAAGAAATTATAAGTAATGCTGTAGACGCTGTTCAAGAAGCGACTGCTTACACTTTTAAGCCTTGGCAGGGGCAAATTAAGAATATCATTCGAAAAACTTTAGATCATGGAGGATATTACCTTATATTAAAAGAAAAGGACTGTTTAAAAGGTTGGATTTTAATAGATATTAGTAAAGATTACTTCAAACAGCAAAATATTGGTTTCATTTATGAAGTATACGTTCTGCCTAACTATCGGGGAAAAGGTTATTCAAAAGAATTGATCAAGGCAGCAATAGAAGAATTATCTATGCAAGGGTGTAATGAAATAGAGAGGAATATTCGTACCACGAACTTTTATAAAGAATTAGGGTTTGTACATCATTAAAGGTAAACGATCTATCAATTATTTTTATAATGAATGAACTGCGCCTCTACAGTTGGATACACTCTAACATTTAGAAGTGCTTTTTATTCTTTATAATTTACTTATCGTGTAGAAAAAATCGCTACTTTACTAAAAAATAGTTTAAATAATATCCAATTTGTAGTCAAAGTCCATATTTGTCTAATTAACATAATGTGAGATCTCGGAACCAAAATAAGAACAGAGCATTGGTTCCCCAAGCTCTGTTCTTATTTTAACCCTGATAAAACTCATTTTTATTTTTATTCCTAGAACGCTTAGAATCAATAAAAATAGAAAAAACTAACGTGAAAGTACATAGCCCTAATAGCATCATTAAACTTTTGTATCCTATTTGATCAAGTAAAAAACCAATTATCACAAGACATAGCTGCATAATCGTCCGATCAATCATGGTCTTAAATGAAAAAAATCGTCCATGGATATCTGAAGGCACTTTTTGTTGAGAATATGTATATAACAGAGGATTAAACATGCCGTACGCCAAGCCAAATAAACCAAATGCTAAGACTGTTATATAGATACTTGTCAATGACAATAGAAGTTGAGCTATTCCCATTAAACAGCAAGTAAACAACAGAATGAGTACATGATTTTTATATCGTTTTATTACCCTTTTTATAAATAGTCCCGCAACTAATATACTCATACCTTCTACAAAATAGAGGATTCCCATAATAAAACCAGGCTGACCTTTACCTACTTCAATAACAAATAAATTAAATCCAGAAATGAAAATGAGGGGAATAATAGATACTACTAGCACAATCTTTATTGAATGATCTCTTAGAATAATAGGAAAGATGTCTTTAAATTTAGTCTTAGTCTTTTTAACGTTTTGCTGAAAGGCTTCGGGAACAATTAGCAAAAAGTTGATGAAATACAAAGTAAGATAAGCAATAAGAGCAATTAGAAACAATACATATAAAGGTGCGACCGTTAATAACAAACCTGCTAATACAGCACCAAAAATTCTTGATAATGTGATGATATTTATATTAATTGCATTAACCGTAATCAGATCCTCTTTATCAACGATTGAAGGTAAAATAGTCTGTATTGTGGGATTGAAAAATGAAGCAGAGCAGCCAATCCCTATGTTATATATCATCATCCAATAAATCGATCCTGTATAGATAGCAATTAACATAGCTATAACAGAAACAATTCTCATTACTCCTACTAATCTTAATACCTTCACCTTGAGCGTAACATCTATATAACGTCCGGCATATGGACCGATGATAACGCCTATAATCCCTCCCATGACAAGAAAAAACGCTTGAAAAAAATGAGATTCGATATGTGTTTGTAAAAATTGTAGATTTCCAATTGTGCCGAACCATATACCTAATTGAAATACTAATTGGCTTCCCAATACAATACTTAAGTTTTTATTTCGCAATATCGTTTTAAAAAAATTCACTTCTACCTCCTAAGTTCCCTAATTTCTATTAATTCCATTTCATCTAAATTTCTAGTTTGAGACATATCGTATACCAGGTTTGATGTAAAGAGTATTAGTATTACAAGCAAGAAACCAACCGTGAATACATGGTTGGTTTTCTGAGAACTTATTTGTTTTCTAAAACAATCTCTTCAGATTGATTAGCCCATTCAATATGTAAAACTAATTGATTAGATTTAGAAGTTTTCTCGCTAATGTTCATATTGCTTTCACCTTCAAATTTACCTTCTTTGTCTAATTTAATAGCACCCATTCCCCATTGACCATTTGGTGCATCTAATTTAAATTCAAATTCCCCAACAGAATCTAAATCATTACCTATGTAAGTTAAATTAATTTTTTTATTTTCTTTTTTATCTCCAATTGATTTTACTATCACTTTTGTTGACCAATGATCTCCCTTACCAGAAAAATTTAAGGGCTTTTCATCTTTACTTTGACATCCAACTAAAGAAATAAAAAGTAAAACACTAACCAAAGCTACGCACCACTTTTTCATCAATATCCCCCATTGCTTTCTTTTTTATCTATTATCCATATAATACCATTTTTCTATAATTTACCTTTGTGCGTTCTATACAAAGTTAGTTAACATAATCAACATTCTAGGAACAAAAAGAGAGAGTGAGATATAAAAGGTCAAAAAAAAATGAGTTTCTTACTCCTCTCTAAGGATAGAAATAATATGTTGATCTGGTCTTACAACTACAAATGTAAACTTTGTATCATCTACTCTATACAATGAGCTTTTAGCAAGAAATACTAATTTAGCATCCATAGGAATTTTCAAGGAATTCAAAAGATGTTGAAATAGTTCCTCCTCTTTCTTCTTATAGCTCTTTCCTATAGAAAAAATGGTATAACCTAACCCTGTAAGTGCTAATGGGTTAAAGTCCAATTGATTAACTATGTAGGGAACCCTCTGGCCAAGTATCCAATCTCTTGCCCTTTTTTGTTCAATCCATCCACTTGGAATGTGACGATCTGTTGCGGAGGAAACGGGTAAAGATTGACGTAAAAGAGCCTCTTTTTCTAAAGCGATTTTTCCAATTTCAGCTACTTTAGACAGAACATTTCTCATCAAAAAAGAGCGTCCTGCAGCTATTATAGGATTTTTCATAGACATATTTTTAAAAATCGTCGCATTATTATCTTGAATCTCATTTGCTGCTGCGTGTTGCTCATGAGAATAGTCTTGAAGCAAAAGCAAAGATTGTGGGTGATTCTTCATAGTAAGGGCTAAACGCCAACCTAAACGCCAAGCACCTAATATACCAACCATCATTCCAGCTCCTGCCGATGGACCCATTGCATGAGCAGAATCACCTGCTAAAAGCCAACGCCCTGTTTGGTAAGTTTCTGATTGACCTTGTCCTAATCGAAAAGAGCTTACCCATAGAAAGCGATGAACATTAGAGTTAGGAAGTTTTTCTTTTAGAAGCTTAAGTGCAAATTCTTTGGAAGCTACATCCTTTCGATCTTCCCCTTCGTTAATTCTATAAATAAGGCGCCAACATCCTGGAGCAAAGTAAAAAAATCCATATGGTCTCTTTGGATCAAGTACTATATTAGATAATTCTTTATCAAGGTCACAGTCCATCTCAAAATCTGCTACAGCTGAATATGTTCCATAATCTCGCCAATGTTTTTTAATATTTAATCCCTCACGAACCTTACTTTTTGTTCCGTCGCATCCTACTCCCCAAGGTGCACAAAGATCATATACTTGATTATCATGTGCTATCGATACAACAACTTGATCAGAATGTTGTCCTACTTTAGTAACTTTATGTCCACGGCGAATGTCTACAAGTCCTGTTGCTCGAGCTTTCTCTTCCAAAATAACTTCAGTTGTATGCTGAGGGATTTGGAGGGAATATGAATATGGACTCTTTATCTCTTTAAAAGACCAAGTGAAAAGTATCTGTTTAGCACTTTCAAATTGATGATAATAACGAATAACACCCTTATTTAAAAAGTCTTGTTCAATACCTAGCCAACTTAGGAATTCAATTCCTCTAGGCATCCACGTAATTGCTCTGGATTCATTTAAAGCAGTAGGTTCCACTCTTTCCTCTACTATTACTGAAGGAATTTTATATTTTGCTAGAACAAGTGAAAGAGATAATCCTACAGGGCCTCCTCCTACAATAAGAACATTATCTTTTAGAACCTCCATCTTCACACTCCCTTACTAGCTAATATTTAAAGTAGATAAAAATTTGCTAGTGCATCTTCACTTTTTTAGTTTCATTATATTTCCATTTCGTGAAAGAGTCCACTTTAAACTGGGCTGTATACGATATACAAAATTAGTTAACTAAACACCATTTTAGGAAGATATAAGTTTATCTTATGTTCTCTTTAAGTTTTCTGTAATTTTATTACATATAGAGTTTATATAAAATTAAAGTGAAGAACTTATCTAATACTTTAATTCTAGGAGGAATTTGATGTCTTTCACTTTTAAAGCAATTGATCATATTCAATTAGCAGCTCCATAAGGTTCTGAAGAAGAAGCAAGAAACTTTTTTATTAAGGTATTAGGATTTAAAGAAGTAGAAAAACCAGAAAATCTAAAAAAAAGAGGCGGAGTATGGTTTGGTTTTGCTAACTATCAAGTTCATATCGGAATAGAAAATCCATTTTCACCAGCAAAAAAAGCACATCCAGCATTCAAAGTAGAAAATATTCACCTGTTAAAAGAGCATTTAAGAAACAATAATATACATTACATTGAGGATGATAATCTCCCAGGAGCAGAAAGATTCTATATGGACGACCCTTTTGGTAACCGACTAGAATTCCTAGAATGGAAGTAATATAAAGGTGTATAACCTATACATTTTCAGTTTACATAATACAGCTTACAGGAACTAAAAAGCCCTTTTATCAAGGGCTTTTTTCAGCTTATAAGTTGTGATTTCCTGAAGGGTCATAAAATAACAGATTTGTAGAGCATTATTTGATTATTGAAAAGTAAAATGGCAAATATCCCTCTAAACGCATGCGAAAAAAATTCTTATTAGAATTAGAGGTTACAAAGTTATATTATTAAATACACAATATATTACGAAAAAGGCTTAACTATTGTTATTAAAACGTTCTATATAATGAATGATGTAAGGTTTGATAGTAAGGAGGTGATTTAATGATAGGGCCACGTATACGGACAATAAGAACTAAAAAGAAGATGTCACTTTCACAACTCGCAGAACGATCTAGAGTTACTAAGTCTTATCTTAGTCAAATTGAACGCAATATCTATACGAACCCATCAATTGAGTTTGTTGAAAGAATAGCTGTTGCCCTCAACACAAGTCCGGAAGAATTGTTAGGATGGGGAAAAAATAAAGATGGGATTTCAGGCTTAGATAATACCTTTTCTTATGTGAAAAGGTATCTACTTACTATGGAAGACGAACAGCTTAAGGAATTAAAAGATTATATTGATTTTACTTTATGGAGAAGAAATCAAAAGTAGCTAATTAAAACCAGGGGTCACCTTGGTTTCTTTAATTTGATAATTAAATGAAACCTATTTCAGAATCACAGAAATTGAATTTAGTTATCAACATACTTAATTAAAAATTAGTTTACATAGGAAATATATTGTAGTCAAACGCTGTATTTGTCGTCATCTAGAGTAAATGATAAAACTATTATTCTTAGAAGTTCGTTTATTCATTTACCGTTTTACATAAAAAACATTTATTTTTCATCTTCAATAAATATTACATTATTAAAGATATATAAAAGTTAAATACTTATAAATTTTTTATTAAATTATTATAAATATAAAAATTTCTTGAAAGGTAAATAGAAGATAGAGTGGTATATGATAAGAGGTGAAAATATCTATTTGTCGTAAGGTAGAGTAAATGATAAAACTTTAATTTTTATAAAAGGATTTATTCATTTATTTATCTATATAAAGGACGTTTACTTTGTATTTTTAGTTAAATTAATCTTATTAAAACATAGTAACGTTAAGTGTTTTGTGATTATCTGTGAGGGTATCATGAATAAAACAATTTCTTAAAAGGGAAGTGGAAGATAGATTGGTACAACATAAGAAGTAAAATTGCTCATTTGTCGTCATTAAGAGGGTTTTGGTGCAAAAATTTTAAGTTCCTTGCAATTAATCTTTAAATCTTGGACATACTGCTACTATTATTCTAAAAGAAGGACGTGATCGGTATGGAAAAGCAGAACTTATTCAAGTGGAAACATTACCAACCTGATATCATTTTGCTAACAGTGAGATGGTACCTACGGTACAGCCTGAGTTTTTGTGATGTAGTCGAAATGATTGAAGAACGTGGACTATCAATGGCCCATACTACAATTATGCGTTAGGTCCATCAATATGGACCAGAATTAGATAAACGAGTACGCCGTCACCTTAAGACAACGAACGATTCTTGGCGAGTCGATGAAACGTATGTGAGAGTAAAAGGTAAATGGATGTATCTGTATCGTGCCGTTGATTCCAAAGGAAATACCATTGATTTTTATCTAAGTAAATCTAGAAATAAGCAAACAGCCAAGCGCTTTTTTAAGAAAGCCTTGGCTTTTTCGCACGTTTCTACTCCTCGTGTGATAACAGTGGATAAGAATCCAGCCTATCCCATCGGTTTATTAAGAAGCGTATTTCTCCGATGCTCGGATTAAAGTCCCTACAGACTGCCAAACGGATTATCGCAGGGATAGAGGCTATGCACATAATCAAAAAAGGACAGACTCTTCAAGAGGAGAAGTCTGTCCAAAATCAAAAAGAACTCATTCATAGACTGTTTGGACTAGCTTCATAAACTAGCAAATTAAAGTTCTCTATGTTTATAGGGAATGTTTTTTCACCAGAACCTTATATACCAAAAACAGGGTCGACTAGTCAACCCTGTTTAACTCTTCTATTTTTTCTTTAGTAATTAATTAGGCTTTTAATTCTGAAGACTGTGCTTGTTCTAAGTTTTCCTTTTCTTGACGTGTTGTAATGAAAATTCCCATTAATACACACACTATCCCTACTAAATGTCCCCATTGAAATTGTTCTTTAAGAAATATATATGAAAGAATTAGGGATGAAACAGCAATTATTCCTGTAAATACGGCTGATGTACGAACAGGAACTTTAGAAACTCCATAATACCAAAGTACAAATCCTATTACTGTAACAATAACTGCATAATAACCAATGTACATCCATTCTAAGGTCGTAGGCTGTGAAAAATTAAATGATATAGCTTCATAAATTGAGAATGGTAGAAACATTAAGAACCCAATTATCGTAGCAAATGTAGCAATACATAATGGTGACATCTTTTTAGATAACACTTTTCCAAATATAGTAAATAACGCTTCTCCAATGACAGCTCCAAAAATCAGTAAGGTTCCAACCCATCTTGGGATTCCAGGTACAATCTCTTGAGTATCGCCAGTTAATAGATGAATTGCTGTGATGCCACAAACAGCTAGTAATACGCCACTCCATTGTCGACGAGACAATTTTTCTTTTAAAAAAAGAAAGGATATTAAGCAAATTACCATAGGACTAGTACTAGTGATAATCCCACTTTCCGTGGCTGTAGTGTACTGCAAGCCATAGAGCAACAATACACTAAAACCACATACACCCGTTAAAGATAATAAGCATAAAATCAAAAAATCATGCTTAGTTAATTTAGGAAAAGGTCTCTCAGTAAAATAAAGAAGTATAAACAATAGCACTGCTGCAATACCATATCTAATTCCTGAAGCTAAATATATTGGAAATACCTCTAGAATCCATTTGCTGACAACAAATGAACTCCCTACTGTTGTCATGGCAATAGCCATAGATATATAAGCCTTTGCTTTAGATTCCATAGTCGCCTCCTCTAATATTCCTTTATCCATTAACAAGAACTTTCTCAGACACCCCAGTATCTATTTCTTTTGATGTATCACCAATACGTGCAATGTTAGGAAGTTCAATACCATTAAGTGCATTACGAGTATCTAAAATCGACACTCCAGAGGTGGCAATATCATTAAGGTTATAGGCTGAATGTACTGTAAGTACTACAACTAAATCATAGGTAGTTATTTCATCATAATTAAGCTCTTTTTGTACATCTATTGACTGATTTTGGGCATCGACAAATGAATGACAGAATGGATCGTTAACTGTAACAAGAGCGCCTTTCTCCTTTAATAATTCATACACATCTAAACTAGGTGATTCCCTAAGATCATTTACATCAGGCTTATATGCCATCCCAAGTAATAAGATATTAGAACCATTAATACATTTCTTTTTGGAATTAAGTAATTCAGATATTTTCCGAACTACATATCTTGGCATATTGCTATTTATATCTTGTGAAAGCTCAATGAAACGGCTGAAAAAATTAGATTCTTTTGCACGCCATGAAAGATACATTGGATCTAGAGGTATACAATGTCCTCCAATACCTGGGCCTGGATAAAAAGGCATAAATCCAAAAGGTTTAGTTGCTGAGGCTTGAATAGCCTCCCATACGTTTACTCCAATATGATCACACATCAATGCCATTTCATTAATGAATGCAATATTAATACTCCGGAATGTATTTTCTAATAATTTAGACATTTCAGCAACCCTTGGACTTGATACCAGAAATGTTTGGTTTACTATAGTTTTATAAAGAGAATCCGCAATGCGAACGCATTCTTTTGTTATTCCTCCAATAACTTTAGGTGTATTACTAATACTATATTTTTGGTTTCCTGGGTCAACACGTTCTGGTGAGTAACATAAATGATAATCAGTTCCAACTTGTAAACCAGAGGAAGTCAATACTTTTTCTATTTGCTCTTCTGTGGTACCAGGGTAGGTCGTACTCTCTAAAATCACCAAGGTGTCCTTTTGCAAAAATGTTTGTAGCTTTGTTACAACATATTTAATAGAAGACAAGTCAGGCTCATGATTTTTATTTAATGGTGTTGGAACACAAATACATATTACATCAAGGGAACTTATAGTTGAAAAATCGGTGGTGGCCTGAAAGTTTCCATTTTCTACACTTTCTTTTATCTCTGTATTTTTAACATCTGTGATATAAGAACAACCTTGATTCAACATCTCTACTTTTTTTTCACTAATATCAATACCTACAACTTGAAAACCATTTTTGGAAAAGGAAAGTCCAAGTGGTAACCCTACATAACCTAAACCAATAATACCTATACTTGCTTGTTTAGATTCTACTTTTTCTATAAGATTCAAAAAGCCCACCTCACCATTCACTATGCTGCAAATTGAACATTTGTTTTAAAAGTACCTGAGATTCATCTAATGCTTTAATGACATCCCCAATGAAAATTCCAGGGACTTGACAACCCAACACCCATATAGAGCGAGTATTTTCGGTTATCTTTTGTTCTTCACTGTCACGATAACAAAATTGCGAAAGCACTTTTTTGCTATCCGTTAATACTAATAAACCGGGCTCTAATTTCTGAGTACTATTACTACCAAGTGGTCTATGCTTCTCCCCACCAATTGATAAAGTTAAAGATATCTCACCTTCCACACACTCGGCATCAAATGTGCCTAAAGGAATTAAATGTTTAATAGCTGCAATATTAACAGCATCTACAATAGGATGAATTAAAGGAAACCGTTCTGTCTCTTCCTTAATAAGAAAGCGTTGAATTATATTTTGCACTGAAGGAGGTGTTTTCTTAGGATTGAGCCCTATTAGTTTATAGAAATTTTGGTAAGCTGCAATATGTTCTATTTGGGAAACTTCCAATTTGCTTTTTCCCTTCCAATTTTTATGCAAATTAACCCATTCACTCTTTAAATGCATAGAGTTAGCATTTTTGGGGTCTAAATCAAGCCTAATAGCTAAAACTTTTACGCCATTTAATTGCTTCTCTACAGCTTGGCACATTGGAATTACTTGATACATCTTGACCTCCTGCATTAGTTTCCAAAAGTAATCTTGGATTCTACTTGGATATTAATGTCTTTAGCAGTAATGGTTTTGTCTACAGAGATTAAAATATTATAATGATTCGGGAAATGACAATCATCAAAGCCTAAGACATGACCGATTGGTTTCCCTTCAATCTTTACTAGATCTCCACGTTCAACTACTCCGCCACATTCCATCTCCGCAAATCCAAGAAAACCAACTTCATTTATAGTATCTCCACATTCTGCATTTTTGTGTGTTGTAGTTACAATTTCGTGAATTTCCCTTTTTTGTACACAACGTGTTTTAAAGTCTATTAATTTCATACCTCGTTGCTTCTGTTTGTGGAATAATAATTTAACGAACCTACCTCTTATGATTCGCTTTTCTATGTTACTCATACTTTAGAAACCTCAGCTTCATATGTTTCTTGTACTAATCGTACGGCGTCTAGACCCTCTTCACCATGACAACAACCAGATGCTATTTGTTTTTTGAAATCAATTAATATTTCTTCATACTCATGATATAAAGAAGATTTAAACTCGGTAAAATTTTTCAACATATCTACATAAATCTCCCGACCATCTTTTAGAGTTATATAAATATCTTTTTTTTCACCTTGCTGATATGCCCAATCCAAGTCCACACTTATAGTTACCTCATAGTCATTTTTCAAATTAATTGAGGATTTAACATCTACATTATGTTCATCCCTGGTAATGTTGGCCGATGTGACAACCATTTTTCCTAAAAAGAAAGAAAGTGTATCAAACACATTTGGTCCATTATCGGCAACACATCCTCCACCGCACCTTTCAGGCTGTAAATACCATTTATCATGACCTGCATGCTCCTCAATTAGCTCAAGATAGTTAGCATGAACGGACTTAATTTCGCTTATAGAACCAAATTCTTTTAAAGCTTTGACAAAGTGTATATTGTATCTTCTATGAAATGCCGTAAATAATGTTAAATTTGTTTCATGAGATATAGCCACTAACTGATTCGCTTCATTCAAAGTCAAAGTCATAGGTTTTTCACAACATACATGTTTTCCAGCCAACAATGCATCTCGGCATATCTCAAAATGTTTATCATTTGGAACATTTACAATTACAGCATCTATATTTTTTTGTGCTAGTAAATCATGATAGTTAGTAAAACAAAGGATTTCAGAATTATTAAAGGGCTTTAACCTTTCCATATTTAAGTCGCAAACAGCCACTAATGCATGGCTCTTTAACTTATTTTTTAATGCATCAACATAAAACTTAGAAATAACCCCCATACCTATAATTCCAACCTTCATAATCATACATTTAATACCTCACTTTCAATATCAGGTACCGCTAAAGACAATCGAGTTCCTAAAGCTGCTAAATCCTCAAAAACATTTGTATTGATAGGAACTAGGTCTGTCTCTTTTTTTCTCATATATTCTAAATATCCTGGATATACTACCTTGTCGGTAGAAGAAACAGGAGGACAATCTAATAATGTTCCTAGCATTATATCCATGCTTTTCTGAAACTCTAAAAGAGGTCGAAACGTCTCAATATTTAATGCTAAAAAGAAGTGACCAATGTTTTGATCTTTTTGTGCATGCACTTCTCCACCGGGTTCAAGTAATTTGGGATTTGGACCTACACTAGCACCAGATAATACGCCACAAAGTATGTCTACTAGTAAGCCTAATCCGTACCCCTTTGCCCCACCAGTTTCAAGTGAACCTCCTAGCATCTGAAGATGACCTGTTCCTTTGTAGTATGCATTTGGATCAGTTTGAGGATGACCTTCATCGTTAACTAGCCAGCCTTCAGGTATTGACTCTCCTCGACGTTGTGCTTCTCTAATCTTTCCAGTAGCAACAACTGTAGTACTCATATCTAAAACGAAGTCCGGATTGTTTTTAGACGGTACACTTACGGCGATTGGATTAGTTCCAATCATATTTATGGAACCACCTAGAGGACGTGCAATGGTTTGAGATCCTAAATTAGTCATTGCTATTCCAATCATTCCATTATTAAGTGCTTTACTTGTATAATAACCGGCACTTCCAAAATGAGAACTTTGGCGTACTACAACACATCCTACACCCACATCTCTGGCTTTTTGAACTGCCATATCCATTGCATAATCTCCAACCACGAGACCTAACCCATTATTAGCATCAATAACAGCTGTACCTTTGGATTCTGAAATAACAGATAATTTAGCATCTTTATTTATACGTCCGTCTCTTATTCTTTCTACGTAAATTCTTTCTAGATTGGTAACTCCATGCGTATCAAAACCATTTTCATCTGCATAACATAGAACTTTAGCTGCAATTTGGCTATCTTCGCTTGACAATCCTTGTGATGTAAAGACTTCTGTCACAAACTGATATAAAGGTTTTTGTTTGATATAAACAACATTATTACTCATAAACTTATCTCCTTAGTAGATTTGTTTGGTATCGAGGTAATATAGGTAATAAGTAAATCACGAATGAAAGAAGAAAATTTTTCAATCTCTTGCCTTGTAATATATTCATCTTTTGCATGAGCATTATTAACTCCTAAGTTACCTGGTCCATACACAGCTGTATATATGTCCGGATGTACAACCCACATGGCATCACAAGTAAAAGCTTTATCCAATTGATTATCAGGATTTCTCTGTAAACCAAGTTTATTTAAAAGTTGCTCTATCTCAAAATTTCTATTTTTCAATACAGGCAATCCTTCTTTTATCCATTCTAAGTGACAAATATCTTTTGCATCTCTTGCTGTCAATACAGTAGGAGAAAGAGTCGAGAATTCTTTTTTAAAACTTATTAATGCATATTCAATCTCTTCCTCAACCCAATTTTTAATTTGTCTTCCACTCTCTTCGGTTACATAAGCAAAATTTATCAGCAATTGACCAGTACCAAACACCTTATTATGCATATAACCAGTGTGTAAGCCTGACAGGCACATCTTTCCTTTTATATCCTCAATACGGGTTGATAAATTCTTCATTAACCACTGTGCCAGGTAGCCTAGTAGTAAGGAAGCATTATGTCCTTGATGCGGTGCATCATCAGTAGAATCTTTTCCAGAAATATTTATCCGTGCTGTCATAGAAGTACTAGATTGATCAAAATAGACTCCTCCAGATGGTTCTACAAATAGATTAAAACGACCAAAATATCCTTTTTCAACTAATTGTTTTGTCCCATAAACTCCCATAGCACCACCTTCTTCACCGGATACACATTGCACTAAAATTGAAATATGGTCTAAAATATCAGGTTTCTGTTTCAATGCGGATTCTATGCCTGCTAATAGGCCTACACCTGGTCCTTTCATATCCACTGCTCCACGACCAACAAACTTATTATTATTAAAAGTAACAGGGAGTAATTGATCAACAGTATCCATATGAAAGTTAAACATAATTGTTTGTTCATACGATCGTTCTTCACCAAAACATAGAACCAAATTAGGTTGACAGTCCCAAAAACTTTCCCCCATTTGTCTAGCTCTCTCTCGAACTGTAAGTGGGATACAACCAGCATTAAGAACATCTGCACTCGGAGAATCATGTTGAATAACCTTACACATATCTCCTAGTCGATTTAGAGCAAAATTTGCATATAGATTCTGTGCTTTCAATATATTAGATGGTTTTCCTGTTTCCATTGGTGTCACTGTATCAATTTTCAATAATTCTAATAATAAATTTACATAATCTAAGCTAAAAATTTGTTTACTCATGAAGGATCTTCACTTCCCCATCAATAGGTGATAAAGTGTCTAACAACGTTTCTAAATGACGCCCATAATTAATATATGATTCTTTTAAATCATTTAATTTACCATTTTTCTTTAAATGAGGGATGAGATGAAGATGTGGTTCTATGGATAGGATTCCTGTATATCCATTTTGCAATAAAAACTGTAGACATTTTTTCACCTTGGATTGTCCTTTACCAGGAAGAGTGTAAACCACTTCTTGATTTTGGATTAAACCATCTTTAACATGAACATGATCCACATATTTATATACTTTTTGTAAAAATTCATAGGCATCGTAGTTATAAGCAATCCCATTACCTATATCAAATAGCAAACGAAGAGCAGAATTATTAATTATATCCAATAAATGTAAGGTGTTTTGAGGTGAAACACCTCCCCATCCAGAACAATTCTCGTGGAGTAATACAATATTAGAAGAATAAGCAAATTCAGTTAATACATGCATACGTTCAACTACATATTTAAACCAATCATCTTCTGAAAGCCCATTGTTTGGATAAGACATTATTCTTACATATTTAGTACCTAGTTGATGCATACGTTCAGAGAGTATCTTAAGCTCTTCTAAATCTTGTTCAAAAGGCATATTAATAGGTCTTTCCCAGTTACCAATACACGAGGCAACAGTAGTAATTGAAAAATCAGCATTATCAAGTTTACTTTTTACTTGTTTAAATGTTGAATTATCAATTTTATAAAGAGGTTTGCCATTCAAAGACCTAATTTCTATTTCTTTCCACCCGAGTTCTAAGTGTGCTTGAATTTGAATATCAATTGAAGGACCAGCTTCATCACTAAGACCTGATAATATAAAAGGATATCTTTGCTTTTTAAGCATTAGTTTTCACCCTAGATGTAAAGTATAATACGTTTTTTATTACATACTCTATCTGTTCATCTGGCATTTCTGCGTAAAGTGGTAAAGCTATTGAATGTTTTGTCATTAATTCTGCATTAGGGAAGTCCCCCTCTTTATGTTCTAGGTAGTTGAATGCCCTCTGTAATGGTAGAACTTGTGGATAGTAAATCTGGGTTTCAATCCCTTTCCCATATAGATATTGTCTTAGCTCGTTGCGATGCTCAGCTTGAAGAACATAGGTATAATAAACTCGTGTGTATGTGGTGTCATTTACTATTTGAATTTGCGGATTTAAATTACTAAACGCCTCATTATAACAACTTCCTATTTGCGAACGACGCCCAAGAATTGAGTCATAACGTTTAAATTTATGAACCAAATATGCAGCTACAGTTTCATCCATTCGGTAATTATATCCGATATGATGATGTAAAAAGCGAGTGATACCATCTTGTCCATGGTTTCTAAGCATGCGGCAAACTCTACCTAATTCTTCATCATTGGTTACAATAACAGCGCCATCTCCTATACCACCAAGTGGTTTGGCTGGAAAAAAGGAGTACAATCCTATATCTCCCAACATTCCTGCCATTTTCCCATTCATTCGAGCACCTAGAGAAACTGCACTGTCTTCTAAAATACGTAAATTATACTTCTTAGCAATCTTGGTAATAGCTGTCATATCAGCCATTACCGAGAAGAGGTGAGTAGGGATGACCACTCGACTTTGAGGGGTAATCTTCGATTCTAAATCTAATGGGTCCATCATACCTGTGAGAGGATCCACATCAACAAACACTGGTCGTCCTCCTAAAAGTGTAATAGTACTTGCCGTTGATATAAAAGAGAAAGCAGGTGTTAGTACATCTACACCTGGTCCTACTCCCATAGCACGAAGAATAATAGTCAAAGCACTTGTACCATTTGAAGTAGCTATAGCATATTTAGCTCCTGTATAGTCCCGTATCTTCATTTCTAATTTAGATACATTTTCTTTTAAGATAAAATCATTAGATATTCCTACTCGGTAAACTATATCTTTTATAATCTCTCTATCCTCTTCAAAGCGAGCTTGGTAATTAAAGAATGGTACTCTCACTTGTTCACCCCGTTTCCATAAAATCGATGGATTTCTTCGCTTACTTTATGTACCTCTTTTTCTGTTAAATCAGGATACAGAGGTAATCCTAGTGTACGAGTGCAGGCTAACTCTGCGTTAGGCATACTACCGTATTCATATCCTAAATATGAAAAACACGGCTGAATGTGTAATGGAGTAGGATAGTATGTTTCCGTACCTATTCCAATACTAGACAGATATGTCACCAAATCATCTCGCTGTTCAACTTCTATCAAATAAACATAATAGACAGGATTAGCTACATCTCTACGTTCTTTTATAATTGGTATTTGTACTTGTGACAAATCAGCTAACAATTTATTATACAAACTTGTTAGATAGGCACGTTTAGCAATATCTTCTTGAAGATACTTTAGGCGTCCTAGAAGTACAGCTGCTTGAATATCATCCATTCGACTGTTATAACCAACAACTTTGTGTATACCTAGATCATTTTCTTCCTGTCCATGAATTCTTAAGAGACGTGCATGCTCAGCAATATTGTCATCATTCGTTATAATCATTCCTGCATCTCCCATTGCTCCCAGAGTCTTTGTAGGAAAAAAGGAAAGAACCCCTGCTTGTCCAACCAAACCAGCATGAACCCCATTATTAAACATGGATATTGCTTCTGCACTATCCTCAAGAACTAATAAATTATATTTTTCAGCGATTTTACAAATACTTACCATATCAGCCATTTGGCTAAATAGGTGGACAGGCATAATGGCTTTGGTTCGCTCAGTAATTTTGGATTCTATCTCATCTACTTTAAGACTGTATGTAACGGGATCGATGTCACAAAATACGGGAACTGCACCGACATGAGCTACACTAGATGCTGAAGCAAAGAAAGTGAAACATGGCACAATCACTTCATCACCTGGCACAATCCCTGCTGCTCTAAGCATAATTATTAATGCTTCAGTTGCATTTCCAACACCAATAGCATATTTTGCACCGGTAAATAGCTCTAATTCACGTTCCAATTCCTTAACTATTGGACCGTTTGTAAATTGGCCTCTATCAATCACCTCATCTAATTTAGAGGAAAGCATAGGCCAATACCTATTAAATGATTTCTCGTTAGTATAGAATGGAATATTCATCTTATCACCTCATGTTAAATATTCTTCTGAAAGTATTAATCCGCAAGTTTCTTTAGCTTTATATAGTGCTGTAACGATACGAGAATTAAAATCTAAATCACTAATTGGTTTACCTCTCAAACCATCAAAATATTTGTAATAATCAGAGAAATTACGGGGTAATGGATCATCATACATAACTTTCTTGTCTAAAAGCTGATTATCGGATGAATAGATATTAATCCATGCATAACTATCTTCCTGACTGCAAGGGTAATACCCTACTATCCTATAATCCCTAAAATAAAGACGAATACATCTTTCTCGTATAGGACTTTCTAAGTTAGAAGAAAGTCTAGAAGTTATTCCATTGCTATGTAATAACTTTATACTTGCTGTTCCCATATGAGGAAATACGTGATTTCCTACACACATGTCTGAAGTATTCGCTGCCACTACTTCAACGTTACTGCCACCTAAAAAGAATGAGAGGGCCATAAGGTGAGGTATTTCAATATCAAAAGAATTCCCATGACTCTTATTATTAATAGTGCGAGATAACCTTGCTTTATTCTGTTCGGCAACAATATGGAGTAGTGGACCATACTTCTTATTCTGAATTATATCAACTAATCCAAAAGTTAATGAACTAGATAACCAATTGGCTACAACAAGAATATCCAGATTATATTTCTTATTAACCTCATGGATTTTTTCTAATTCTTGAATTGTTGTTGAAAGAGGTTTTTCTATGATAAATTTGGTAAATCCTAATATAGCTGCTTGTTCTAATGCCTCACCATGTAATTCTGGTGGTGTACAAACATGAACTACTGTAGAAAGTGGATTGAACCCCTCTACTTCTCTAAGATTGGAAAAGAACTTAATATTTTTCTCTTTAAAGTTGCAAGAATTGATGTTTGGATCAACTACCCCAATATTTTGATTAAATAGGGTTGGATGATTAACCATTGCTTTGCGAAGACACTGTAAGTGTAGCTCTCGTCCAGCTCTTCCAAATCCCAGAATTAGAGACTGTTGCATATTATTCTTCCTTTCCTTATTAGAATTGGACTAAATGCCACAATTTCTCACACGACTTACAAATTCATACATTTTGGAAGCGTCTTTAATTCCTTTATGCTCAATACCACTGCTAACATCCACTGCATAGGGATTTGTTTGCAATATAGCTTTCTCAACATTATCGATATGTAATCCTCCAGCAATAATTAGCTTGCTTTTATTCCTAATAGTGGATATATATTCCCAAGGGAAGGTATGACCCGTTCCACCAAATGTGCCCTCTGCATAAGCATCTAGGAGAATGCCACTTACATATCTATCGTATTCATATACTTTCTCTAGATCACTAATATTGCGTACTCCTATTGCTTTAACAATAGGTCGTTCAACATTTTTACAATATTGTATGTCTTCACCACCATGTAGTTGGACTAAATCTAACTTACAATATCTACTTATCTTATTTAAATCATCCACTTTTTCATTAACAAATACACCTACTGTAGTTACATACGGGGGAAGTTTATCAATAATATCTTTAGCTTGTTCGGGTGTAACCTTGCGTTTACTATTAGCAAAAACAAAACCAATGGCATCAGCTCCAGCTTCTACTGAAACTTTTGCAGAACGTATATCTTTTATTCCACAGAACTTAATCCTGACCATTCCTAATTCTCCTCTATAACCTTCATTACAAATTACGTATAGGCTTCTTAGTCGCTGCCTTAAGGGATTGAATATACTGCATGACCTCTTCCTCAATCTGTTCTGGTTTCGAATTCTTAATTACATTGATAAGAGCACTACCTACAATTACACCATCCGCATATTCATTAACCTCACTTACATGCCCTGGAGTAGAAATGCCAAAACCAACACATAAGGGTAAATCAGTTATGTTGCTTGCATGTTTTAAGAACGAAGGTAACTCACTTGGGATATTTTTTCTTTCTCCGGTTACGCCATTTACAGATATACAATATAAAAAACCAGATCCTTTTTGTACTACCGATAAAGCTCGCTCTTCTGTAGTAGTAGGTGCTAAGAAAAATATTAAATCAAGGTCAAAGGGACGAAACACTTCTACCCAAGAATTAGACATGGTTGATGGTAAATCAGGAATAATAAAACCATCAATACCAGCTTCTGAAGCATCAACAGCCAGTTGATTTAATCCGTATGCCAAAAAAGAGTTACAGTAGCCCATTAAAACAATTGGAGTTTCTAAACCTTCATGGCGTAATTTCCTAACAATATTTATACAAGTGTACAAATTAGCTCCATTGGTTAACGCTTGTGCACTAGCTTCTTGAATAGTGGGACCATCTGCCAAAGGATCAGCATATGGCACCCCTAACTCTAAAATATCAGCACCTGATTCACATATAGTATGAATTAAATTTTCAGAACATTCTATATCTGGATAACCAACCGGAATATAAGGAATAAGTGCTCCTTCATTTCTTTCTTTTAATTTTATAAATGTATCTTTTATACGACTCATAAGGAAGGAACCTCCTGTACTTTTAATTTTTCAAGAGCTTCGATTGCCTGACTTAAATCTTTATCTCCTCTCCCAGATAGGTTAACAACAAGAATTTGATCCTCATCCATTGTCTCTGCTACCTTCAGTGCATAAGCAACAGCATGAGATGACTCAAGTGCAGGTAATATTCCTTCTGTCTTACATAAATATTCAAAAGCACTTAAAGCTTCTTTATCATTGACATGAGTATATTGCACTCGTCCACTATCTTTTAGGTAACTATGTTGGGGACCAGCTGCTGGATAATCAAGACCAGGTGCTATGGAATGAGTTTCCTGTATTTGACCATATTTATCTTGTAGCATGTAGGTATGTACTCCTTGTACAATTCCTAGAGTTCCTTTAATAAGAGGGGCTGCATGTTCATTTGTATCTATACCTTTTCCTGAAGCTTGGACTCCAATTAACTTTACTTCCCTATGTTCTAGGAAGCTATTAAACATACCAATTGCATTACTGCCTCCACCTACACAAGCTATAATACAATTTGGTAGCTTGCCTTCTACTTCAAGGATTTGAGATTTTGTTTCCTCACCTATAATCGTTTGAAAGTCTCTTACAATAGTCGGAAACGGATGAGGTCCTACAGCTGAACCAAGTAAATAGTGAGTATTATCGACATTAGAAATCCAATCACGAATGGCTTCGCTAATAGCATCTTTTAGAGTCTTCTGACCGGCATTAACAAGGCGCAAGTCTGCACCTAGTAATTTTATTCGTTGAACATTTGGAGCTTGGCGTTTAGCGTCAGTTTCACCCATATATACTACGCAATCTAAGCCAAGTAAACTAGCAGCAGTGGCAACCGCTACCCCATGTTGACCAGCTCCAGTTTCAGCAACAATCCGTGTTTTCCCCATTCTTTTTGCAAGCACAGCTTGAGCTAATGCATTGTTTATTTTATGAGCACCTGTATGGGTCAAATCCTCTCTTTTTAAATAAATTTTTGCCCCACCTTTCTCTACAGACATACGTTTAAGGGGGGTTAAAGGGGTTGGACGTCCAACAAAATTTTTTAACAGCGCAGATATTTCTTTTTGGAATTCTATATCTTCTTTAGCCTTCTCATATTCCTTTTCCAATTCTTCTAGATTTGCTATTAATGTTTCAGCAACATATGCTCCTCCGAACTTCCCAAAAAATCCATTCATTCTCTTCCTCTTCCTCCCTATAATTTGTTTTGAGCTAAATCATTAAGGCCTGAAAATTCTTTCACCTGAGTAGCTATATCCTCTGATTTCAATAAGGCTTCACCAACTAACATGCCATCAAAACCCATAGCTTCTGCCTCTAAGGCATCACTCCGACTATTTAATCCACTTTCACTTACTGTCACAATTGAGTTTGGAAGAACTGAACGAATTTCTTCTGAGCGATTCAAATCAACTTTAAATGTTTGTAAGTCACGATTGTTTACCCCTATAATTCGTGCCCCAGCATCTACTGCAATACTCGCTTCCTCTGCGGTAAAACATTCAACAAGAGCCTGCATTCCTAATTTATGGACCTGAGAGATCATGTGAGGTAGTTGGGAACGTTCAATCGCACGGACAATCAGTAATACTGCATCAGCACCAACCGAACGAGCTTCGAATATTTGATAAGGATCGATAACAAATTCTTTATACATAACTGGTAATGTTACTTCTGAATCATTTGCTACCTTTTCAACAACATGAGATCCTCCACCAAAAAACGTTTCATCAGCTAGTACAGATATTGCTCTAGCCCCGAATTTTGAATATGTACGAGCTAAATCAATTGCATTAAAATCCTTCCTCAATTCACCTTTTGAAGGCGATTTACGTTTTACCTCTGCAATTAAGGAAATCCCGTTTGTTGTTAAGGCATTATAAAAATCTCTTGGCTTTCTAGCCTTCTCTACCTTTTCCTGTACCATCTCTATTCCTTTTTCTTTCTTTTTTTTAACTTCCTGTACTTTGTGTGATAAGATCTCATCTAGCATGAACATGATTAATATCCACTCCCTTTTCTTTACCTCTATTAATTAATTCTCTGAGTTTAGATTTTGCTAAACCTGAATCAATAGTTTGTTCAGCTATTAACATGCCTTCTTTCAAATCCTTAGCTTTTCCTCCAAGCATGATAGTTGCCCCAGCATTAATACAAGCTATATTTCGAATTGCACCTTTCTCTCCTTCAAATAAATTAAACAAAGTATCCCTATTCTGTTTTGTATCTCCTCCTCGAATATCCTTATGAGGAACATAATCAATGCCCAATGAACGTGGATCAAACCGCATAGAATCTATCTTACCTCCACGGATCATATATATATCTGTTGGTGCGCTTATAGAAATTTCATCCATGCCATCAAGGCCATGAACCACTAATGAATGGTCCGTACCTAATTCTAAGAGTAACTCTGAATATAGAGGAGCAAGTTTCCTATTAGATACCCCTAGTAATCGTCGTCTAGGTCTGACAGGATTCCCTAATGGACCAATACGATTTAATATTGTAGGTATACCAAGTTGTTTTCTAAGAGGTGATAACTTGTTTAATAAAGGATGAAATTTAGGAGTAAATAAGAAAGAAAAGCCACTCTCCTTTAGCCATTCTCTAGCTTCAGAAGGTGATAAATCAATTTTTATTCCTATTTCCTCTAATAGATCTGCACTCCCACACGAGCTGCTGGATGCTCTATTTCCGCATTTAGCTATGTCCACTCCCGCAGCACTTGCTATAAGTGCTGCAGCCGTTGAAGTATTAAAAGAATCTATCATATCTCCTCCGGTACCACATGTATCTACTACATTACTTGTACCATCAATAGGAACCATATGCTCATAGACAGCTTTTAGTGCTCCCATTATTTCTTCCTTTACTTCACCTTTTACTGATAAACCATAGAGAAATGCACCTATTTGAACTTCAGTCATATCACCACGAAGAAGACTATGCATACAATCAAAAGACTCTTTAAATGTGAGAGATTGTTTACTAATCAATTTATAAATGATTTCCTTTATCAATCTTTACACCTCAGAATATATAAGTTTAGTTAAAGTTTAATATTATTCATTAAGTTATATTTTATAGAATTTTTTTCCTGTAAAACGTTTTTTTTATAATAATGGTTTTTTTTAGAATTTCCTCTATTTGGTTATACTTTACCATGCTATAATACATTCTATTAGTGCCACTTAGAAAAAACTTTTATGGTACCATTTTTTACAGGTAGAAAGGACTACACTATGTTTTTAATTCCGATTAATCGCTCATCAGATGTGCCTTTAACTAGACAAATCTATCAATATATTAGGGAACAGATATTAAATGGAAGTTTAAAGTCGGGCGATAAATTGCCTTCAACTAGAGAGTTATCTTCTAATTTAAATGTTTCAAGAAATGTAACATTGTTAGCTTATGATCAGTTAATGGCTGAAGGCTTTATAGTTACCCGCAAAGGAGCAGGGACATTTATTGCTGAAGGAACATACTTAAGAAACGATAAGGGCTATCTACATACTGACATATCGATTCAAGATAACGAGATAGAATGTAATGATATTGTCAATTTTCGTTCAGGTATCCCTGCATTAGATTTCTTTCCTCGTAAAACATGGGCTAAATTATCAAATATTATTTGTTACGAGTCATCTTCATCAATTTTTGGCTATGGTGTCCCCGAAGGTTGTATTGAATTAAGAGAAGTTATATCTCAATATTTATACAAAACAAGAAGGGTTTTCTGCCAACCAGACCAAATTATAATCACTACTGGTGCTGTTCAAGCGTTAGCACTTGTATCTAAACTACTGCTATCCCCTGAGGAAGAAGTTTTAATTGAGGATCCTATAACCTATGATATTCAAAAGATGTTTAAGAGTTCTGGAGCTTCTCTACTACCAATTCCTGTTGATAACAACGGTATAAGAACGGACTTATTACCTATCGAGAAAAAACCAAAGTTTGTCTTTTTCACACCTTCTCATCAATTTCCTTTAGGAGGCACTCTACCTGCACAACGTCAAATTCAATTAATCAATTATGCTCGAAAGGTAGACAGTTACTTGGTTGAAGATGACTATGATAGTGAGTTTCGATACGAACACTCTCCCGTGAGCTCTATACAAGGTTTAGCCCCTGAAAGAGTATTATATATTGGTTCATTTAGTAAAATACTATCGCCCGCACTACGTATGGGATACCTAATCCTTCCTATGCACCTTGTAAAAGAATGTCGGAAAATAAAACATTATTTAGACCTACACACTCCATCATTAGATCAACTTACACTTGCTCAATTTATAACTAAAGGACATTTGGAGCGTCATATTTTAAGAATGAAAAGAATTTATAAGAAGAGAAGAGATTATTTAATTACTCAATTAAAGAAAACTTTTGCTGAAAGTATCAATATTTCCGGTTATTCAACTGGACTTCATCTTATTGTTGAGTTTAAAAAATTAAAATTTACTAAGGATATGATTCAACACATTTTGAGAAAGTATAGTGTTAAAATTTATTTAGTAGAAGATCATACCATTGAGAAAGGAAAACACCCTAATAAAGTTATTCTAGGGTATGGTCATTTAAGTGAGGATGAGATTAAAGAAGGAATAAATAGATTATCTAAAGCTTTAAACGATTTAACTTAATAAAATCTCTTAGCAAGGAATTTTTAAATTTTATTTTCATAGAGATCACTTGTACTAAGCCAGTTTATAAAAGAGTTAGATATTAATAGTATCTATACAAATCTTAAACTATCCTAAAACCATGAATTTTGATTTCAATCCCTTTTATCTGGTTCTGGTGCAAAAACTTCAAAATCTCAGCAATTAACCTCTCAAACTTGGACAGACTGATACTAGTACTCAAAAAAGGAAGTGATCAGTATGGAAAAGCAACATCTATTCAAGTGGAAACATTATCCACCTGATCCTATTTTATTAACCGTGAAGTGGTACCTTCGGTACAACCTCAGTTCTCGTGATCTAGTCGAAATAATGGAAGAACTTGGACTATCCATTACTCATACAACCATTATGCGTTGGGTACATCAATATGGACCCGAATTAGATGGACGAGTACGACATTATCTTAAAACAACCAATGATTCCTGGAGAGTCGATGGGACCTATGTGAAAGTCAAAGGTCAAAGGAAATACCATTGATTTCTATCTAAGTAAAGTAAGAAATAAAAAAGCAGCCAAGTGCTTTTTTTAGAAAGCCTTGGCTTTTTCGTACGTTTCTAAACCTCATGTGATAACAGTAGATAGGAACCCATCCTATCCAGAGTTAAAAGAAGAAAAGCAGATGCCTGAAGGCATCCAACTAAGGCAAGTTAAATATCTCAGCAATCTTGTAGAGCAGGATCATCGTTTTATTAAAAAACGTATTTACCCGATGCTCGGATTAAAGTCCCTACGGACTGCCAAACGGATTATCGCAGGGATAGAGGCTATGCACATGATCAAGAAAGGACAGACTCTTCAAGAGGAGAAGTCTGTCCAAAATCAGAAAGAACTCATTCATAGACTGTTTGGACTAGCTTCATAAGCTAGCAAATTAAAGGAACTTGGTTCTCTATGTTTATAGGGAATATTTTTTGCACCAGAACCCACTCTTTTATTCTTCTATTCCCGAAATGCTTAACATAGTAACTATATTAGGGATTTAATTAGGCATTTAAATATAATTTATGTGATGTTACTCATTTTAGATTTAGTTATAAAATCGGCATACACTTTATAAGACATAATGTATATAACATTCACCCCTAGTTAACGTAACCGTGATTATCGGTAGTAATAATAAACATATATTGAATAATATGTTAAAATTAACAAAACCTTAAAAATAGTTCAAACAAAATGTTTTTTAAGGAGTTTGTATATGAAATTGGATAATAAGAAGAAACAGATTCAACTCAAATACAGAGAAGAAATAAAAAAGAAAAAAGAAGAGAAAACATATATTAAAAAGGCGTTTATTGTTGCCATTATTGTTATGGCAATCATAGCTCTAGATTATCATTTTGATCCAAAACCTCCGCCTGGTACAGAAACCACTATAACCATTGAGAAAGTTGAATAATCACTCAAGATCAATAAAGAATGTCCCTACCTTTTATAAGATAGGGACATTCTTTATTGATTTTTCAGTGGAATATCTTCTGAATTACTATTCCATTTTATAGTTACAGTTGGCTTATCTGATTTTAAAGTTTCTCTACTAACTATCGTTTTATTTGTTTCCTTAAACCGCCCTTTTTTATCTAATTCAATAATTCCCATACCCCATTGACCGTTAGGTGTATCTAACTTGAAATCAAATTCTCCTACGGATTTCATATCGTCACCAATATACTTTAATTTTATGGTCTTCGATTCTTCATTTCCTTTATCATTAGGCTTTACTATTTCTTCTACTGACCAATTTTCACTCTTTCCCTTAAAAACTAAAGGCTCTTTATCTTGTGATTGGCATCCATATAACATAAATAAAACAAAAACAAGAAAACATATTCTTTTCATTTTGCTCCCCCTCAAGCATCCAGAAAATTATTCCTTTTTATAACATTTTACCAACAATACAACTCTAATTCACTATGTATATCATATGCAGAGCTAGTTTACATAAACACTCTTTCCGGCACACATCACCAAAAAGAACCCTTGTGGCAGTAAGGGTTCAAGGTGAGTCTATTTTATCGATTATGCAGCTTTTTATACATCCTTGATTTGAAAGGCTTTTATCAGAAGGTAAAGGTTATTTGAATGTATAAAAAGCTGACCTTTTATACATATGCTTGCAATGTAAAAGATAGTATTTATAGCAAAAATTCGCTATGATTTAATATGAAATAAATTCGATATTAAGTTTCCCTTATGAGCTACCTCACCTGATGATTAGAGGTAGTTTTCTATTTGTTCTTTGTAAGACATACTTTTTAAAATATATATTTGTGTAATCATTATCTTTGAACAGACGTAGAGAATTGTGAGAAGATATACATATAATAAAGACAAAAAACACATCTCTAAGAGATGTGTTTTTTGTTTCAATTTTCACTTTACAACTCAATGTATAAAGTAAGCAAATTGATAACCATTGAGTACATACTAGCATAATAAAAAAGCAGTGGCAAATCGTAGATGGATGCTTTTTATTTAAAAAATTTATTAGAAAGGCTTCCTTCCGGCTCTTCCTACTTATTGACATTAAACCAGCCTTTTTGTTTAAACCATAGAATCATACCAATTGTCATTAAAGCCATAATTCCTAGAACAATATAATATCCGTAGTGCCAGTGAAGTTCAGGCATATGATCAAAGTTCATTCCATATAACCCTACGACAAAGGTAAGGGGAATGAAAATAGAGGAGATAATTGTTAATGTCATCATAATTGAGTTCATCCGATTGGCGTTAAGTGAAAGGTAATTATCTCTCATATCTGATGTCATATCTCGATTAGCTTCTACCATGTTTGTTAATTTTATTAGGTGGTCATAGATGTCATTGAAATAGGCTTTCTGCTCTGCAGGTATATGTAAACGTTCAGAATTAATAATTCGATATAGCAGATCACGCATAGGAAGAATGGTTTTTCTGAGCTTTAATAAATCACTTCGGATATCAAAAACATCCTTCATCAGTAAAGCAATTGATTTTTTGGCATCTCTGCTTTCAATTTCATTTAATTTATCCTCAATTTCATACACAATTGGAAAGTAATCATCCACTAATTGGTCTAGAACCGCATAAGCAATATAGGACACTCCTTTATTAAATCCACTAGGATGTTGTAAAAGGCGTTGTCGTACTGTTTCAATACTGAGTACCGGTTTAAAGTGAAAGGTCACTAAATAATTTTCTCCAATAAATAAGTCTACTTCTTCAACATCTAGCGTGTTGCTATTTAAATAATGAAGCACTAAAAAGCTGTAACCTTCATAATAATCAAGTTTAGGACGTTGTAATAGATGGAGACAATCTTCGATAGCTAAAGGGTGAAAGTGGAAAAACGTCTCTAACACTTTTGCTTCCTCTTCAGATGGAGAGGCAAGATCTACCCAGAACCACTTAATTGAAGGGTCAGATAAGTAATCAAGGGGGACATCTTCTTTGACGTGTAAGTCTTGTGTAATAGCGATTATTCGAATCATACAGCTGCTCCTCCATGTGATTAATCATTCTCTATTTATAGTATGTTACATAAAATAAACGATTAACCCCACTGCTAGCAAGGCAATGAAATCTTTCTGATATTTCCTTTTCTTTTCTTCACTTGTTTCTTTATTTTTTCCAAAATATTTATCTATAAAAATAATAAAACAAAGGAGGAGGAAACTAAGGATGATATCAAGTATTAAGAAATGAAAGAAATGATCTGTAGTAGTCAATGACATAGTAATTCTCCTTATTTCTCACGTTTAAGTGTGAGAATACTAAATAAGTAATAAGTCTCTCTTTATATTTTAATCAGGTACAAAAAGTACTAAAGTCAATTTAGCTGTATAATAACGCATAGGATAAAAAAAGGATTCATTTTTTATTGTTTTCTTTATCCTAATGTCTATAATTAAAACGTACAAAACATCTTATTATATAATAAAACATTCTATATGTCCTAACTTGTTGGAAGAAAGAATAAAACGTAACTATATAATAAAAGACGTAGTAGTGGGAGTTTTTTATGAAATACGCACAAATTTTTACTGATAATCGAATTCGAAATGCAACGTTGATTGGATTACTTATTTGTTTGAGTATAGCTTGGCTGTTTGAGAACAATTACTGGTATAATATAGCTGTTCTTATGGTTTCAGTATCTTTTCTCTTACATGGTGTAAATGATTATAGCGTCGGAAAGAACAAAACACGGGGAACTGTTACTATACTATTGAGTGTTCTTTTTACCCTATATAATTTACTAAGAATCTTTTTTTATGATAAAAATAAGATTCTTACACTTGCAAGGAACGAGGAGTTTTTATGTTTAAGAGAATAGTAAAATGTTATGATTACAAATTTATTGTAGCCTTAATTGTTCTAAGCCTCATCGGTTTAGTCATGGTTTACAGTGCTAGTATGGTAACGGCGGTTAGTCGTTACGGTGTTGAAGGAGATTATTTTTATCAAAAGCAAAAACTTGCACTGATAGCAGGCTTCTTCTTCTTCTGTATTGCTGCCTTTATTCCCTATAAAATTTATCGAGAGAAAAAAATATTGAAAATCTTATTAGTAACGGTGATATCGCTTCTTGCCTTGGTCCTTATTTTTGGACATACGGCAGGAAATGCACAAAGTTGGCTTATACTGGGACCGGTTAGAATACAACCACTAGAATTTACGAAACTAACAATCATTGTATATTTATCGGCTGTTTTTGCAAATAAACAAGAGTATATCAATGATTTAAAGCGCTCTATTATTCCACCTATCCTTATTGTGTTGTTTATTTGTTTCTTAATTGCTTTGCAACCCGATTACGGTGGGATTTTACTTATTTTAGGTACAGTTTTAGCGATTGTTTTATGTTCAGGTATTTCAATAAAATCAATGCTAAAGATTGCCTTACTAGGAGTAGTAGGTATCATTATTATGTTAGTCGTTTTATTAGTAACGGGGCATATCGACACCGTGTTTTCTCCTGTTCGTCTAGCTCGATTTACTGGTTATTTACATCCTTTTGAAAACCAACAAGGGAACGGGTATCAACTGGTGAATTCCTACCTAGCTATTGGAAGTGGAGGACTTACAGGAACAGGGTTGGGACAAAGTGTCCAAAAGGCAGGATATTTGCCTGAATCCCATACAGATTTTATTATGGCGATTATTGCTGAGGAATTAGGTTTTTGGGGAGTGCTGCTTGTATTAGGGTTGCTATTTTTTATTATTTTACAAGGCTTAAAAATTGCTAAAAGATGTAATGATTCTTTTGGAGCACTACTAGCTATCGGTATTTCCGTTATGATTGGCATTCAAGCATTTGTTAACCTAGGAGCAGTAACAGGCCTTCTTCCTATCACAGGTGTAACGTTACCTTTTGTCAGTTATGGGGGTTCTTCTCTTACATTGCTTCTGTTTGCTGTAGGAGTACTAGCGAATATATCCATGTTTAATAAATATGAAAAGAAATATAAAAATAAAGTAAAAGATCCAAAGGAATTGAAAAGCGTTTAATGACTTACTTGAATGACCTTTCTATAAAAATTATTGAGGATAAAATAAAATTATAAACCAAAGACACTGGTTAAGAGCCAGTGTCTTTGGTTTATGTAAGGAGGTTAAGTTTGTAGTTTTGCTAAAGAAATTCAAAGGTCTATTAGAAATCCTCTTATGTACGATTCATATACTTTCTTAAAAATCTTTATTTAAAGGATAAAAATTATTTCTTATTTCCTTCGAAAAAACTGCAAGGTGCTATAAACAATCCATAGAAAACAGGCCACAATAACTTGTTTTTCTATCCACAGAATAATTGTCCATAGTATCATTAAAATTAAAATAGGAATAGATAACTTTAACTTTCTTATCATTCACACCTTCCCTTTCTTCACTATTTTCCTATCTATATTCATGAAAACGTAGTGGATTGCCTTTTTTGTGCAAAAAAAAGACGCCTATTATGGCGCCTATATCCAACGAAATAGTTTGGAAAAGGGGAAAAGTGTTAACTTTAAGAATTAACATGATCTTATTTAGTTCTTACCCTTTTTTAAAAGAAAAAAACATACATTATAAGTAAAACAAATAAGCTACTTAAATTCTCTATTCCATTTATTGATCCTCTGGATCTACCTCAAGACTTTCAACTTCATCATTCTTTTTTACTTCTAATCGCACGACTTTATTTTTACTATCTCCCGATATATTGTCGTTATCTTGCTCAAAGTCTTTAGATTTTTTATAAGTTTTTTTTCCACTAGATACTTCTATTGTTACGTCATTATCTGTTTCATTGATTAACTTTCCAATTATACTGTAGTCTCCATCCGTATCTTTTTCGTATATACCATTTGAATCTGCTTTTGCCTGAGGAGTTAACTCTAAGCTTTCTGCATTTTGATTTTTAGCATCAATCTCTACATTTACTTGTTTTCCACCAATATCCTTAGGTGTATCTTTTTCTTTTTTAAACGACTTACTCTTAGGTATCTTTACTTTTTTATCATCGATAACAAGTGTCAACTCATCATTCGTTTCTTTGTCTAGCGTCCCTATTAAATCAAAATCTTCACCTTGCTGTTTACTATCCGGATCTTTAGAGTACTGTTGTAAATTTGATTTATTTTCAGAAGAGCTATTTTTACTTTGTGATGTATTTTGAGATGAATCATTTTGATTAGAGCATCCTACAAGAGATCCTGTAGCTAAAGCACCTGCTAATGAAATACAAAGCACTACCATTTTTTTATTCATATAGCTTATTTCTCCTTTTTCTTTGTTTTTATTTATATTGCCTATTCTTTAAAAAATCAAACGAAATTACTATTCTAAAACCGGAGGAGTTTTATACCATAGTCACAATAATGATCATAATTAATCTTGTGTTAACTACCATCTTTGTATGAGACATTTATGTCACCAAATTGACATTAATCAGTTAGGCATTTTGTTTTCTTCTTTATAATGACCTGTATATATCATTATAATTATGAGCCAAAGCGCACTAATAAGGTATCCGCCTAAAATATCGCTTGGATGGTGTACACCTAGATAAATACGACTGAATCCCATTACTAAGATAAGAATGCTTGCTAGTAAGGAAAGTAGAACCTTTATTTTATTGCTCTTTAAATGTGTCCATAACAGAAATAGAAGTATACCGTAAAGAACAAAGGAATTCATAGCATGTTGACTAGGAAAGCTATGTTTATCTACCTCTACTAAATGAAATCCATCTGGTCGTGAACGGCTAAATAAATACTTTAGACCCTCGCTAAGCAGTCTTTCTCCTATCATGGCAACAACAAATAGAACAGAAGCCAAACGACGTTTAGTTACAAAATAAAGGTAAAATAAAATTGCAAGACAGATTACAATAACAAAGTAAGTTGATCCAATAAAATCAAAAAATTTCATTATAGGTGTTAAGAAAGAGGAGCGTTTATGATGAATAATAGATGATAACCATTTGTCAAATCCACTAAACTTTTCTATTTTAACTAAGATACCAGTACATATAAAGCTAATTAGCAGTAATAGTCCAATAATATATAATTTTAGCTTTACTAAAATAATCATATTAAAATCCCCAGTTCTATATAAGTGATATTATTATTTACATGTATTTCACATATGTACAGTTTAGCTCCCTCATAATCATATTGTAGTAGCCCAGCTTTGTTTCACTAAAAATGAGGTAATTATAGAGGTGTTAAAAGGTGTTTACAATATTCAAAAGAATTATTAGCAAAGTTACACAAGTAACTTCTGAACATTTAAATTTTAATAAATATTATATATAGAATTAGTGTTAAAATAATGAAAGTCCCATTCTCTAGGATTACCGTTCATATAGATGGTCATTCTAATGTAAGCAAATTCTTTAACATAATGAATTATACTTTGGAAAGGAGGAAGATAGATGGAGTCCATATGGATCGAATACGCTTGGGCGTTGTTAATTCTAATTGGTTTAGAAGGTTTATTATCGGCTGACAATGCTCTTGTACTAGCAGTCATAGCTAAACATCTACCAGATAATCAGAAGAAAAAAGCAATTAATTATGGAATTCTTATGGCATTTATTTTTCGATTCGGTGCTCTCTTCGCTATTTCATTTATCGCCAATGTCTGGTGGATTCAGGCGGTAGGAGCAGCTTATCTTCTGTATTTAGGTTTGAAGCATGTCCTTAAGGCACGGTTTGGGAAACACAACGAGAATATTCATAATGCTGAAAAGGAATCTGCTGGAAAAGGATTCTGGCCGACAGTAGGAAAAATTGCGTTAGCTGATTTGGCTTTTGCAGTTGATTCCATTTTAGCTGCGGTAGCTATAGCCCTTGGTCTTCCAGATTCACAGTTTGGCGAAATTGGTGGTATGGATGGCGGACAATTTGCAGTTGTAGTTTTGGGGGGGATTGCAGGTCTTATTTTGATTAAGTTTGCAGCGACCTGGTTTGTAAAACTCCTCGAAAAGCGTCCTGCCTTAGAAACTACAGCATATGCCATTGTTGCTTGGGTGGGTGTCAAACTTGCTGTTATTACACTTGCTCATAAGGATATAGGTGTCTTAGACCCTCATTTTCCCCATAGTACTATTTGGACATTAATCTTCTATGGAGTATTAGTTGGTATTGCTCTACTTGGTTGGTTTGCACCGAGCAATAAGTCTTTAGAAAAGCCTTCAGCTTAAAAATATAATCAAGTATGACGTATTACGTATCAATATAATCAGTATGATCAAAACGAAAACACCCTGACTATGTTTTAAAGAGTTAGGGTGTTTTCTGTCTACTTTTGAAAGTTTAGTCACAAAAGAAGATTAGCCTTTCCTGGTGCTATACTAGATGAAAATCATCAGTAGTTAAGAACTAGTATTTATAATATAAAATGCATTTGCGCAAACTATCTATGATGCTATAATGCATTAAATAAATACACCTCGTATAAAGCCAGTGAAAGAACCACTCTTTCAACTGGTTTTATATGTTAGTACAAGTTATAAAGAGAAGAAACGTACATATTCTTATAACAAGAAGTAAAATTAACTTCGGGGTTTTATAAATGAACTAAAAGAAAGTCTACTGAGATCCTCAGTAGACTTTCTTTTTTATTATGTATAGTTATTGACTATGTTAAGCAAACTACTCAAGATGATGGAGACCATCATCTCACCTAGCATGACCTTTAAAAAACTCCTGAATAGGCACAGGGGTTTTTTCTCTTTTTAACTGTATACGGCATAAAAAGTTGGTTACCATAATGTGACTTTCCGGAATACAAACCAAAAAGAACCCTCATGGGAGTAAGGGTTTCAAAAAGATTCCTATTACGAATTATGCAGCTTTTTATACACCCTTGATATGAAAGGCTTTCTCAGAGGAATAGATAAAGAAAGAATGTATAAAAAAGCTGTCTTTTATACATATGTTAACCCCTATAAAAAATTGCCTATATGCGAAGAATAAGATGAAAATAGCTTATTTCATACATCAAATATGTATGAGCTCTACTAAAAGCAGCCGAAATAATCACAGTTGCTCTTTTTTTGCCTAAAATCGTGTTGCTAGCGAACTCATACGCAAAATTAAAAGTCTTTTCGTGAGTAGTTGTATTAGTAATTTCCTCATACTACCTCTTATTTTCTTCAACACAAATCAAATAATACGTTTAGGAGGTCAATTAAATGTCATTAAGAGATAGACTTAGACCTCCTCGATCAGTTCGTAGAGCAGCTAGGTCTCTTGATCCAAGCAAGGTTTTAACCGGAGAAGTTTCTACAGGAGAATATTTTGGAGTAGACTTAAATCCAGGTGATTTTAAATCAGTAACAGATAATGCTGATGAGAAAGCTAAAGAATGCAGTAATAGTGAAAGAGAAAATAAAAATTACTGTGATTGTGTAGTTGCGGTAGCTGGTGCTGCTCTTGGGGGCCTGTAGGAGCAGGGCTAGGTACCTTAGGCGGTTTTCCTGCAGCAAGGCTAGCGTGTGGACGAATTTATACTTCTGGACCTTGTGAATAATGAAATGGAAGAAGTGATTTTTATGCTCCCTTTTGCTGGAATGTTTGAGGATGGTCTTAATGGAGGATATAATCCTAGAAATCGGGCACGTGAACAGGTTAACGCTATTGCATATCAGATAGCTAAAAATTATAGTGAAAGTGAAAGAGAAAATAAAAACTATTCTAATTGTATTGCTGTAGTGTCTGTTGAATGTGCTAACGATAGTAGTATTTTTGATGGAGCTGGAATTGAAGGAATAGTGGCTGACGGTGGCATTGCTGTAGCAAAGATAGCTTGTGGTCGCATATATAAATCAGAACCATCAGAATAATAAAAAGCGCAATCAAATAATACAACTAGGAGGTGTTTTTATGCCAGAACACGGTTTCAATCAAACACATGATAATAACAATCATAGCAATAGTTATGATACAAACGGTGGAAGTATCCAACCAGTAGATGTACCCCAATCTGTCGGAAATAAAATTCCTGCTGAAAACGATGGACTACCTGGAAAAGTAAATGCAAACCTCGGATACCATCCAAAAAAATAGCACGAAAAAGCCGCCCTACAAAAGTAAGGCGGTTCTCCGATAAGTTTTATCTTACAAAACTAAAACCATGTAGAATCTTTATATTTTGGAAATTATACCATTTAACGAAAAAAAGAGCAACCCTAAAGTTACTCTTTCTCTCAGCAAAAACTAACACAAAATGTGTGCATTGGTGCTCAAGGAGTGTTCAATAAAGTATACATTTACGGACTTTTCTTTTTTATAGAAAATCTATTATTTTTATCGTTCATTTAAGTATTTAAGTATTTAAGTATTGGAATTGATTATGAACGTCTTCTTGAAATAACATTCTTTTACGAACGTTTTTGGTGAGATAATAGAAAGAAATTCGTTAATGAAGAGTAAAGTTTTTAATCAAAGATAGTTTGTAGTATGCAGTTTTTGAATGGTATAATTTTCTTAAAAATATCCAGTTATAGGAAGCCTAGATAAAATATAGTGAAATTATTGATTTGTTTTATATTAGTATAAGTAAATGCCTTTTTGTAATTTAACTAGGTAACTTATAGATCCTATGATAGTTAAATAGAATAATTAATACAAATGTCTCAGTATATAATTAAAATTAGAGGTAAATGAAAGAGGAGATTTTATGAGTGCAAATTTAGAAAGTCTGCAAAAGGATTATCGTGAAGGTAAAATAGTACCATTCATTGGATCGGGCTTGTCAGTTCCTTTTAAAGTCCCTACGTGGGGTGACTTAATAAGAAGCCTAACTGAGAAGCATGCGGTTGGAGAACTAGAATTTGTAAAACACGCTGTGGAGTTAGATTTAAAACGTTATGATTATTGGGGTGCTATTGATGCTTTAAAAAAGTACACCCTAATAGAAGAAGAGGATATTCAAGAAGGAATTACTGATTTAATACAACAAAAACAGATTAAGCTTGTAGATAATGCTCAACATAATTATTCAGATTTAGCGAAAGATGAAATGCAAATACCTATTTATCAGATGAAAATGGAGAATAATCAATTTCAGTTAAAATCAGAAAGAATTCTATAATTCTCGCACTTTAAAAAAAGCAACCAATAGTTAGTTTTATTGGTTGCTTTTCAACGAAGACTAAATGGTGATTAATAATATAATTAATGTATAAGTTAAGATCTCTAAACATCCTATTTAGTTTGTTTTTCTAGATAGTCACTTATCATCTTATTTATATTTACACCAATTCCGTTCCAGTTTGGTTGAAGCTGCACGTAATCATTTATCTTCCGTAGTAGCCAATTCACTTTAGTTTCTTCAATATCTTCGCTTTGAGTAGATGGAGAATAAAATACTTCTTGAAGGTCTATAATTAGAGAATTTTTTATGTCATTGTAATATTGTGAAGAAACTTTGAGTTCTTTTAGTTTAATTAATATGTCCTCCACCCTATCCTTATTGTTTGTAAGTAAAACCAATTGAGCATACAAAAATATAAAATCCATTTTCTCTTCATCATATAGCTCATCACTATTCAGATTTTCTAATACGTAAAATGCCTTATTAAATTCCTCTTCACCAATGTAAGCATCTGCAATGAATATTTTTGCTGAGGGATTTTCATCAATCTCAATGCTTTTATAGTAACATTCAAAAGCTTTTGTCTGATCCCCTAGGGTCATATAGGCTTTTCCTAATCTCACGAGCGCATTTGAGATTCCCTTCGGAGTTGCATTTTTATCTTTAAGAATTTTTAAATAATAAGTAATCGCTTTTTCTACATAACTTTTATTTTCACATAAAGAAGCAGCAGTATTATAAAGATTTGCAAGTTGGAAATAATCATGTGTTTCTTTAAATGTATCTATGTTTTTCTCAGCTATTAATATAGTATCAATGAATATGTGTTTTGCTTGTTCTGAATCACCAATGAAAAGATACTCTACGCCTTTAGCCGCCATATATTGCAATTTGTCAGGGAATCTATTTATTTTTTGAATTAACTTATCTAGAATTTCACTTTTGGTTGAAAAAGATAATTCATTACGTTTTATTTCCAAAAACAATTGAAGAAGGTTTGTGTTGGAAATATCCTTGTATGAAAAATCATAAAGGATAGCTTCTGCTTCTTCAATGTTATCTTGGTGAAAATATAACCATGACACTTTATAATATGTTAAAATCTCATGCCAATTTTTATTATTAAAAATAGTTTTAAGGTTATTAAGCATAGAAATAAAATCTATATCCAAATTCCCTTGTTCTAAGATGAATTTTACCCTTTCAAGAATTGACTCTAATCCCTTTAAATCATCTCTTAGCATAGATTTACCTATAGTTGGATTAGTTAAGAGAAATAGCTCTGTCTCCCTTTTAACCCCTTCCATATACTGAGTTAAATTTGCTCGTGCATATTTAAGCGCCAATTCAAAGTTTTTGTGATTAATTTCCTTTTGCATGTCCATGTGCTCGGAGATGTTGGATAAAATCTCTATACAACAATTTTTGTACTTTTTCCCAGAACCACAAAGGCATTGCATGTTTCTTTCCACAGAAAATCTTTTCATAATTCTCCCTCATTAAAAATAGTTTTATATCAATTATAGATTTACATCTTATTACCATCAATAAGTTATTTATTAAAACAGCCTACACATAACTACTTGTGTTAGTCTAATAACAGTCAAATAGAAAAGAGTGATCAACCTGGAAGAAATAAAAGAGCAAGAAATCGATCTTGATAAAGTGTGCGACTATGCTGAATTTCCGGATAAGGTTAGTGGCCGGTGCGATAACTGCAACTCAGCTTACTTCAAAAGTTCAGTAAAAGGTGGCGTTTTCTTGCGCGAATGTAGGGAATGCAGCAGTGCGACAAGCAAGCAGCTTTAATCCCTAGTTTCAGTGTTACTAATACTAATTTATTAGGCTAGTAAACTTCTGAGTATAACAGATGTTCTCGCTCAAAACGGCTTTGCTGGTAACGGCATTGTTCGGTTGCATGAGAGTGAAATGCACAAATATCGATAGCTTATATCGGACGTAGTGCTAGAGAAAGAATGGTAAAGAAAGAGTTGAAGTAGCTTATAGCAAGTATACTTACTTATTTCGTGGCTAACTTAGTGTAAACCTTTGATAAACATCGTAATCTCTACCAATGGAAAGCATAAGCTGATACCATTGTTTACCTGATAGGGATCAATATTTGCCGCATATTGATTATTATATCCGAAAATCAGGCGGTGAAAAGAAGGAGCCTGTCCCATTCGTATCTGAAACAAGCTGAACTTGGTAAACCCAATTAAGTCCTAAGTCTTTTAGGTAAGCAAACCGTAAGGAAAGCCTAATTCTTAAGTGGGTATAGGACGTTAGAAAAAGCAAATGATGCTGGGGTGAAAGCTCAATCAACGGGATTAGTTGATGGCATATAGTGCCGACGAAAAATACAATGGCATAACTCGAAAGAGTGCTGACTTTTAACTGGTGTACAACACGATAAAAAATGGAACGTAACTACACTACTAATAGGAGGAGACACGTGATGATAAGCACATCCGAACCATTGATAGTGTCCGCGACTCTTCCACTTACTGATTTTGATTCCATCCCATGGGTTAAATTAGAACAGTATGTCAGGAAGTTACAGCAACGGATTTATCGTGCAGAAAGTCTTGGACATAAAAGAAAAGTAAAATCCTTGCAACGATTGTTAATGAGAAGTAAAGCATCTTTATTACTATCCATTCGACGAGTCACTCAAATCAACAAAGGTAAACGCACAGCAGGAGTAGACGGGTATAAGGTTGTTTCAAATAAAGAACGGACTGAATTGTTTAATAAAATGTACAAGTACAACATTTTCATGCATAATCCGTCTCCTACCCTGCGCAAATATATTCCAAAAGGTAGAAATACTAAATTGCGCCCACTTGGTATCCCAACAATGGTAGATAGGGTCTATCAAAATGTCGTTAAACTTGCTTTAGAACCTCAATGGGAACAAAGATTTGAGTCAATTTCTTACGGTTTTAGACCAAAGAGAAGCCCTCATGATGCAGTTGAAATCATTTTCAGAAAGCTGAATGCTAGATCAAAAAAGAAGTGGATCTTCGAAGGTGATTTTAAAGGGTGCTTTGATAATTTAGATCATCAGTATATCTTGAAACAAATCGAAGATTTTCCTGCCAAAGATATTATTCAAAAATGGTTAAAAGCAGGTTTTATTGATAATAACGTATTTAATATGACTGAATCAGGGACACCCCAAGGCGGAATTATTTCTCCTGTTCTTGCGAACATTGCTTTACATGGTATGGAAGCTGAAATTGGGGTGAAATATCGATTTACTAAAAGAAAGACAGGAAAAATCCAAAATGAAATAGTGGATACAAAAACAGTCGTAAGGTATGCAGACGATTTTGTCATCCTTTGTGAAACAAAAAGGGAAGCAATGAGTATGTATGAAAAGCTAAAGCCTTATCTTGAAAAACGAGGGCTAGAATTAGCACCGGAAAAGACTAAAGTTTCCCATATTAGTGAAGGATTTGACTTCTTAGGATTCAATTTCAGGCAATACCCCGTCAACAAAATAAAGGGTCAGTTATGGAAAATGTTAATCAGACCAAATAAAAAATCTATATCAAAAATGATAGGGAAAATTCGCGAATGTTTTAAAAAGAAACAAGGTAGTAACGTAGTAAATTTAATTAAAGATTTAAATCCAATCATTCGAGGATATGCGAATTACTGGAACACCGTCACATCAAAGAAGATATTTTCTAAGATGGATAGTTACATTTGGAAAAAGGTTAAACATTTTCTTAAGAGGCTCCATCCAAATAAGCCATGGAAGTGGATTAATACAGTATATTTCCATGCCGATATTCGGGGTCAAAGCAAGAATAAATGGTTATTGACAAGTCAGGATAAGAAATATCAACTTATTCAAATGAACTGGACACCGATTATAAGACATGTTCCCGTTACTTATCGAAACTCTCCTTTTGATCATAACTTAGGAGAGTATTATCAAAGCAGAGATATTAAAAAGTTTAACAAAGATAATATCGCATTAAGACAGAAATTGGCTAAAACACAAAAACACAAGTGCCCTTTATGTCAGACGTCAATTCTAACAGAAGAAGGGTTAGAAATTCATCATAAAAACCCTAAGTTTCACGGTGGAACAAATGAATATAGAAATTTAACATTGGTTCATACATCTTGCCATATTCTATGGCATAAAACATTTCCAGCCAAAGGGACAGTTCCAAATGGTAAACAAACTAAAGCATTTTCTAAAATGTTACGAAAAAGAAAGACAATAATATACTTATAGGATGTATTTGCAAGGTACAACCTATTCAAGACCGACTGGTAAATGTACACTTGAGCCGTATGTTCCGAAAGGGACACGTACGGTTCTTAGGGGGGAAAGGAATGGTAACATTCGTGACCTACCCGACTGAAGAAGAGTATATAAAATATAAATAGATGATAACTGGTCCCTTCAGAATTTAAAGGGGCCTTTTTGTTTATGTTCAATAAAGTTGAGTAATAGATACTTGAGTTTAAGTGAGGAGGCTAATCATTCAAATATTACGGTTTAGGCTCAATGTAAGAAGGAAACTCGGTAGGGTGATGCATTCCTGTTACAATTAAAAGATAAGCAAACACAAAAAATATAGTAATGATCCCTATTACTACAACGAAACGAAGAAACTTCTTGATTTTTCTATGTTTGCGAAACTCGTAAAAATTAATAACATTATTCATACAAATCCTCCTCGTCTTATTATTTAGAAACACAGAATAAAAAAGGAAGATAAAACCTCCTCATTTATAACTCCTAAGGTAGTTTTATCTCCCAATATACCATTATTCCGCCTTAATTATACTTGCAATTTAAAATTATCTGTCATTTAAAGTGTTAGCAACACGGTACACAACATTGAGGATTAGATTGTGTTACATTGGGATTTCTAGATGCAGTACCTTTTATTTTTGAAAGATAAGTTTCTCTAGTTGATGAATTAGTATCATGTCTCTGTTGACGAGATGCATGATCTATTACACGTTGTTCTTCTAGGAGTACGAATTCTAATTCATACATCATAATCAATCACTCCTTTTTAAGCTTCTTTCTTTTGCTCTTTATTAGCCTCACTTGAACAACAAGTATTCTTTTCGTCTTTCACTTCCACAATCTCAATATTGCAGCAATCTTTTTCTTTCTTATTTCCTTTAAAAATTGACATTAAGCCCATTTTCCTGCACCTCCATTAGAGTTCTAATACTAAAAATAAATACCCTGAAACAGTTGCCATGAGAAACACAGATACAATAAATGCACCTACTAACTTCTTACGGAAAATACTCTTTAACATAATGATTTCAGGTAAACTTGCACCAGCACCTCCTATTAGCAATGCCATTGTCGGAGCAATAGGGAATCCATTAACCAATAAGGCTTGGGCAATCGGTAACATCGTTGATAGTCGAATGTATAATGGAACACCAATAATAGCTGCAACAGGTATAACCCACCATTGATTTTGATCAGAGATAAATGTTAGAAAATCAGTTGGCACTGCCTCTTTAATAATTGCTCCTACGAATGCCCCGATTAATATATATACGACAACGGAACGAATTAAATCTATTGTTTCCTTAATGGATTCCTTTATATTTAAAACCAAGTCTTTTCGACGTCTTTCATCTTGTTCAGGTAGGGCACCTTTAATTACAACGTTTCTAACTTGCTCTTTGTAGTTGTTCTTATCTAAATACCAACCGATGATCATTGAGAACACAAACGTTGTAACGGTATAAATAGCTGTTACCTTTACTCCGTAGATATAAGCCATTAATCCAATAATCCAAGGATCTAATAAAGGTGAAGTAAATAAATAAGTCATCACAGTTTGGAAAGGAACATTACGATTTAGCATTGTTACAAGTAATGGGATTGTTGAGCATGAACAGAAAGGTGTTATAAAACCAAGTAATGCACCTGCTAAGTTTCCTAAAAAGGGATTTTTATTTCCCATCCACTTTTCAACTTTTTCGAAAGGTACGTAGGCTTGAATAAAGCTAATAAAAAATGAAATACCAAGGAATAAAACTAATAAGTTCTTACTTAAAGATAGAAACTCTAATAATACTTTTGTTACTAAATCCGGCATAAAGCATTCCTCCTCATTAATTTAAACTTCGAAACTATGTATATTTACAATAGTTGCAAAATACAACTATTGTTTTTTAAAAAAGAGGCATTAACAGCAACTGCTGTTTCTCATAGCCTCTAGAATTAAATCAATGCTTTCTAAAACTTGACCACGTTTGTTTTCTGGCACATTAGAAAGAATTTCTTGAATATATATATTCATCTGTTTAGCAATCTCATCTTCATATTGCTCCCCTTCAGGAGTAAGCGTAATGGTTACATATCTACGATCAGTAGGGGATTGTATACGACTTACTAAATTACGTTCTACCAACCCTTGAATATGACGACTTAATGTACTGTTATCTAAACCTAGTGAAGAAGAGAGTTCATTTAAAGACGGGCTTTTTGTGCGATCTACTTCAAATAATATATGACTCTGTACTAAAGAAACTCCACAACATTGTGCACCCTCTTTTTCGAGTAACCCAAAGCGTCTAATTAGAATTTGAAGCATTTGACGAAATTGATGAGATTCTTTTCCCACTTCTACGTTGTTCATAATCTTTTCACCACACCTTATTTGCTTGTTGAAACAATTGTAAAATACAACTATTTCAAATGTCAATGATTAAATTACCAATTTTTTCAGAATTTTTGTTGACGGTTCTAAAAATAGGTTATATTATCTAATTAACATAACAAAACATTTATATATAAAAAATAAAAATGTTAATAAAGTTAAAAGGAGTGCTAAATACATGTTAGCTTTAAATCAAAAACTAAATTCTTATTTTGATACTTTTTTTACTGAAGCAGTCGAAGGAGGAACACTGCCAGAAAGAGAGAAAGTTGTAGCTATTTTAACTTCAGCTACTTTATTAAATGATCAAGCTACATTGAAAAATGCGGTCCTAACAGCTAAACAATTAGGGTTTACTAAAGAAGAAATCGGTCAAATAACAGCTATTGCTATTGCTGTGAATGCTCAAAAGTTAAAGGATCAAGTCGAGGTAAAGGTAGAGAGTAAACCATCTTCCACATGCTGCCAATAAGGAGACGATCTATGGATAATCAATATGTTATTTTAGTGAGTCCTAGAGATAATGAAGTTCAATTGGTACAACAACAAGGTTATAAAACCATTTTATTGAGGAAAGAGATTTCATTTGACGAAATTTTTGATGTGGACGTCCCTATCGAAATTGATTTAAACAATGAAGAAGTAGTATTGGAAAAATGCTTAGAACTGGCTAATCAACTTGATATTATTTCAGTTTTTACGATGAATGAATATCGAATTCCTTTAGCATCTAAGATAAGCGAACTACTACAATTAAAGTACAAACTACCTTATGAAGCTAGTTTAAACTGTAGGAATAAAAAAATGGCCCGACAGAAATTAAATGAAGCTGGTATAGGGGAAGTCCAATATCGCCTTATTAATACACAAAGTGATTTAAAGACTGAACTAGAAGGGATTGATTTCCCCCTTATTGTTAAACCATCTAATGATTCTGGCAGTAAAAATGTTTACTTATGTAATAATGAAGCAGAAATATCAACAGCTATTAAACATATTGTACAGAGCGAGAAAAATATTGTCGGTCAAAGTCTTGATGCAGATATAATGATTGAGGAATTCTTAAATGGACCTGAATTTAGCATTGAGTCTGTAACGGTAAATGGTCAAACTACTATTATTGGAATTACTAAAAAACTTGTAACCCCGTATCCTCTTTCCATTGAAGTAGGACATGATTTCCCTGCGAATTTACATGCTAATGAAGAGAAGGAAATTAGAGAGCTAGTAGAGGAAAGTCTAGCTGTTTTGGGTGTGGATTTTGCCGTTACTCATACTGAAGTTAAATTAACAAATAAAGGGCCAAGAATCGTAGAAGTGAACGCTAGACCTGGAGGCGATGAGATTCCCCACCTTGTTAAAGCAGTTACGGGAATCGACCTTAAATCCTTAGCTTTTCTTGTTACCCTAGGCAAAGGAATCGATTCTTTAGATTTGTCTTCATCCACTGTTCCTTCTGCATCCATTCGATTTTTATTAGCAAATCAGGAAGGTAAAGTTTCCTTTAATGAACAGTTCCAGTCTGCTTATATAAAAGAACAGAAATGGTATGTGAAAAATGGTGAATCTGTCAAACGAACTGAAAGTAATTTTGATCGTTTGGGATATTTTATTGTCTATGGAGATGAGCAGAACCTTTCAAGTAGCAAAGTAGATTCTGTAGAAAAAGGATTTTCCGTAAAAATTAAGAATCCATTGGAGATTTAAATATGATTGCAGATGTTGAAAATAAATTTAAAGCGCTTAGTGATAAAACTAGACTTGCACTTTTAAAGGAAATCTCCTGTTGTGAGGAGTTATGTGTCTCTGATCTACAAAAAAAGTTTGATATTTCTCAATCAAAATTATCTTACCACTTAAAATTGCTTGTAGAGGCAGGTATACTCATACGTTGCGAAAGAGGAACTTGGTGTTATTATCAGGTAAACGATAAAGAAATCAAGCGTATCCTGTCACCTATTGCCTACCAAGAGATTATAAAAAACAGTGAGTCCAGATAACTCACTGTTTTTTGTTAAAAGCATTCTTTATAAGAATCAGCAGCTTTTTGATACTCTCCTAACTTAAAGTAAACATCTGCGACCTTTTTACATACATGATCACACGGCATAGATTGACTCACTAAAATTCTCTTTGCCTCGGTATAATTATCCAACGCCACTTCTACATTAGATAATCTATCATTAATATCTCCTAATAGTTCAAATGCTTGTGCCTTATGCTTATTGTTATCATCTGGTTTTATAATGTCGTTACATAATGACGCAGCCTTTTCATAAATCTCTTGTAGATAATATACTTTTGCAAGCTCTACTTGTGCGTTCATAATTTTAGATTCTTCAGCTTTAACATGTTTATAAATATTTATAGCTGTTCTTAAGTCAAGATCAGCTTGATAGTAGTCTTTTTGATAAGAAAATAAGATTCCTAGGTTAGTATAAGTACCAGCTTCATGGTATTTATCTTCACTCAACTTAAAGTATTTAAGAGCCCGTTCATAAGAGATTTTAGCCTCTTTATAACGCTTCAGCTCCATATTACAAACTCCTAGAGCCATAAAGATTTCTCCTGCTTTATAATACGTACCTAGCCTATCGTTTAAACCTCTCGCTTCTTCTAAGAAATTAATTGCTGAATAAAACTCTCTTAACTTACCATGAACAATCCCTAAGTTAACTAAAATAGAGATTCTTATCATTCCACTAATTTGATCATAAATCATGATACGATAGGCTTTATTTAAGATATGAAGGGCCTTTTCATTATCATGAACCTGACTGTGACTATGACCTAGGGAATCTAGTGAACGCAACATTTCGTTTGTATGATTTCCCTTTTCTAGTTGATAAAAACTTTTTTCAAAGAAAGTAATCGCGTGGTTATAGTCCTTTTTATACTCGTAATATTTTCCATGTATCCACGTTAAAATCCCTTTATCATACTCATTTAGGTCCTCACGGGACAAATACTCTTTTTTCTGAACAAATGCCTCCACTTTATCAAATGAATTTGCATTGACTTGGTTTTCGGCTGTTTTTATTTCTTTTTTCACTTGAGATAAAAGTAAGTCTTTATTTTCAACGGTTTTAAAAAAATCATCGACCGTACAATCTAGTTTTTCGCTTAATTTTTCTAATACATCAAATGAAGGTTGGACAAGTCCTTTTTCAATTTGACTTAGATAGCTTCTAGTAATGATGCCCTCTGATAGATGTTGCTGCGTTAACTTGGATTCTTTTCTTAATTCTTTTATGCGCTGACCTAACATAAAAACTACCCCAATCTTTTCGTTATTTTCCTATCTCTATTATTAACATTTTTGAACAAAATGTAAACAGTTTGTTAAATGTTCAAAATGTGTTGACAATGAATTCCACATCTATTACTATTTACTTATGAATTAACATTTATAACAAAGATTATAATAAAATAAAAATGTTAACTAATGTTAAGTGTTATGAAAAAGGAGGAACATACGATTAAAATTTGAAGATTAGTAGTTAAGAAGGATTAGCCTTACATAATTATGACGACAACAAGTCAAGTTTACCTTAAATAGTTTGAATATTATAAAAAAGGAGAGATAACGATGAAATTAAAATATAAGATTTGGTTTATGAAGGCTACAATTGCAGCAGCTACTATTATCATGATGTCGGACCCAGTTTGGCCACGTGTTTAAGTAAATTAAATGCTTATTAGGAAAAAATCACAGCAATCAAAGAACGGAGGGAGAAAAATGAAAATACGCTATAAACCTTGGTTTATGTACGCGACGATGGCAGCCGCCATCATTATCATGATGACAGATCCAGTTTGGCCATAAGAGAAATTAGGAGGGTTCATTAATGAATGTTTTACTGGTTTCAAATTTTGAAGGTGGCTTTCAACCAAATACAATAGCCACAGCAGCAACTCCATTAATCAAAGCCGGCTTTAACGTTTCAGTTTTAGATACTTACGTTGAAGGAATAGTTGAAGATAAATTTTTAGATAAAGATTTAATCGCTATTTCTGTTCCGTTATTCGATGCAGTGCATGCTGGAATCGAGATCGCAAAACGTGCCGCAGATCTTAATCCAGAAGCTCACATCACTTTTTTTGGACAACATGCAACAATTAACGCTAATCGTTTAGCTGGAAAGTATAGTAACTCCTGTATTTGCGGGGAATGGGAACATCCATTAACACTACTAGCTAAACATCTTTCTGGTGATGTACAAGAGAATATACCAGGATTATTAAGTGCAGAACAAGCTATAAAAGGGGAATCAATTCATCCTTATATGGCACGTAATCATCTAGATATACCTTCACGAGACTTACTACCACCATTGTATAAATACCCTCAAAAACAAATTAATCATATTTTAGGATCAGAAGAAGTTGTAGGCTCAACTGAAATTGCTAGAGGCTGTCATCATAAATGCTTATACTGTTCAGTATTTGCAGCATACGATGGAAAAGTTATTTTAGTTCCAGAAGACATTGTGTTAGAAGATATTCGAAATCTTGTAGCAGGAGGAATGACTCACCTTACATTCATTGATGCGGATTTCTTTAATGCAAAACACCATGGAATTAAGATCTTACGTAAACTTCATGAAGAATTTCCAAACTTAACATATGATTTCACTACCCGAGTAGATCACATCTTAGAAAATAAAGAAACCCTTTTAGAAATGAAAGATTTAGGAGTCAAATTTATTACATCAGCATTAGAATTTCCTTCTGAAGAAGTACTTGATGCGGTTGCTAAGAATACTACCGTTTCAGACATTGAGGAAGCGATTGCCTACTTAAGAGAAATTGATATCAAATTGAATCCAACGTTTATCATGTTTAACCCATGGACTAAATTTGAAGATCTGACGACATTCAGAACTTTTGTAGAGGATAACCAACTAGGAAATATAGTAGATCCAATTCAATATGAAACAAGACTATATTTGTATAAAGGCTCTCCATTATTACATAAAGAGTCTATTAAAGCCTTGGATTTAGAAGAACATGAATTCCACTATGATTGGAAGCATCCAGATCCTAAACTGGACGAGCTTTACTTTGAAATGTTAACGCCAGCTGAAGAGGGCATCTTTAAGCGATGCTGCTTGAAATGTTAAGGAGGAATAACTAGTGGCTGAGAAATCTATGGTAGCAGCTCCTGTTGGACAAACGCATGTCTTGCCAAAGATAGATCCTTACGCAGAAATAAAGAAGAAACTAATAGCAGAGTTTATTGGAACCTATTTTCTTGTTTTTGCAGGGACAGGAGCAATTGTCGTCGACTCCCTTACAAAGAGTCTAACTCATGTTGGAGTAGCCTTCACATTTGGTTTGGTTGTATTGGCTTTAATTTATTCATTTGGACATATCTCAGGAGCTCATTTTAATCCAGCAGTCACACTCGCATTTCTATTTCTTGGTGAAATCAACAAAAGAGAAGCTACACTATACCTTTTTACTCAATTAATCGCAGCTTCAGCCTCAAGCATTACTTTATTGTTTATGTTTGGGAACGTAGCGAACTTGGGAGCTACTCTACCTAGTGGTTCTTGGACTCAAAGCTTCGTTTTAGAGTTTGTTTTGACATTTGTACTAATGATGGTGATTTTAACATCAGCTGTACATGGTAAAGCAGTCAAAGCATTTGCTGGCATGGCAATAGGAGCAACTGTAGCTCTAGAAGCAATGTTTGGTGGTCCAATTAGTGGAGCTTCAATGAATCCTGCTAGATCATTTGGACCTGCAATCGTATCAGGTACGGTTAGTACGCTATGGATCTACCTAATAGCCACTGTATTAGGTGCCATTAGTGCTGCCTTCATTTATAAAATACTTCACGAAGAAGAGTAAATAATCAGGGGGAATGAAAATGAAAACTGCAAAATTAGTGTTACTTGGAGGATTTTTAGGGGCTGGTAAGACAACTACAATGATTAATTCTGCTTTAAAACTTGAGGAGCAAGGTTATCGTGTTGCCATTGTAACAAATGATCAAGGGAAAGAGTTAATTGATACTGAACTAGCTCGTAAAAACGGCTTAGATACAAAAGAAGTAACAGGCGGATGTTTCTGCTGTCAATTTGAAGACCTATACGAGAATTTAACTGGTTTATTAGAGGAAAAACAACCGGATGTCATCATTGCAGAAGCTGTAGGAAGTTGTACGGATTTAGCTGCTACTGTAATCCAACCTTTAAAGCAGTATTATTCAGAACAGTTTAAGACTGCACCTTTAACGATTGTTGTTGATCCAGCTAGATTGATGCATGAGTTAAATGCTACGGATGAAACAAGACCTTCTTTTTCACAATCAGTAAGTTATATTTTTGAGAAACAATTAGCTGAAGCAGATATCATTACGCTCAACAAATTAGATCGTTACTCTTCTGAAGAAATTGAAAAACTATATAACTATTTACAACAACGCTATCCACAAACTGTGATCCAAACCATCTCTGCAGAAAGAGGAGATAACCTTGATCTATTAACTGAAACATGGTTAACAACAGATTTAGGCGGAGATAAAGTTCTTGATATCGATTACGAACGATATGCGGAAGGAGAAGCACAATTAGCTTGGATGAACATCCTAGGTGATTTAAGTTCTGATCAAGATGTAGATCCACGTCAATGGGCTACAAACTTCTTAGATAGATTAAATGCTCACTTTGTAAGAGAAAAAATGGCTATTGCTCATTTAAAAGTTCATGTAGGACTTGAAAATGGATATGTGAAAGCAAGTATGGTTCATACAGGTGATGACCCAACGTTTACTGAAGAAAATGTACACGATGCAAAACAACTACGAGTGGTATTAAATATACGTATTGAAGCATCCCCAGCAATCTTAAATCTAGTTGTAGCAGATGCCATCGGTGCGCTTAATCAAGAGTTTGGTACGAAATGGACTGAGACATATAATGAGTGCTTTAGCCCATTACCACCAAAGCCTGTTCATCGTTTATACGAAGTATTGTAAGGAGAGGATATAAATGAAAACAAGTGATTTAATCGAAATCTTCCCAAGTATATCAGGTGCTCAATGTTGTGAACCAAATTCAGATGAGGATACTGGCTGCTGCGAAGATAGTCAAAATTTTTATGAAGAAAGCCTTGAGTTAAAAGAGCAATTAAAGGAGCACTTTGATAAATCGGTAAATGTGCATCTTTATAATTACGATATTTCAATGGATCGAGTAATGGCTCAGAAAAAACTCAGCGAATTAATTAAACAAAGAGGATTTCAGCATATAAGCGAGGATACAATCCTTAAGTATGTAACACCAGCTGTAGTTGTAAACGGGAACTTAGTAAGCTTTGCAACTAAACCTCACTTAGAACTAGTGGTAAAAGAATTTAGCTAAGTAGTAAGGAGCCAGTAAACTGGCTCCTTATTTAAAATAAGATCTATATAAATAAAACATTGGCTTCTAAATAAAGAGATAAGCTTTCTAAAAGCTAAAAAATTATATCAGGATGAAAGGGTTTGAAAATAGAGATGCAAAATCAAAAGATAAGTACAGATATAGCAGTTCAAACAGGTTTAAGAAAGAAATTAAATATTGGGACTAACCCTTTAACAGGTCTAATCATCGCCATTTTAACTACAACTTCCTTTGTGATAACCAATATTGTGCCATCGGGGTCTTTTATAACCTTTATCGGGTTATGTGTTGTTGCTTGGTTAGCAGCAGAAAATGGAGGAAACGATGTTTCTAAAGGTGTATCCTCATTAGTAGCTTCTGGTTACGCTAGTGCGTTAACAGCTATAATATATGGCGTTGTCATGACTGTAATTGGAGGAGTATGCTCCTTCTTTCTTGCTTCTAAACTAGTTGGTTTATTTACTGCCGGTTTAATGAATTCAGAATATCAACTCACGGGTATCATGGCTTTGGCTATGGCACTAGGGGCAACTCTTTGGGTAGCACTTGCCACTAAATTTTCATTACCTGTTTCTACAACACATGCCATTATCGGAGCAGTTATCTTAGTTGCATGTATCTCACAAGGTGTATCTAGTGTATTGTGGGGGAATCTTGGAAGTAAATTTGTTTTACCTTTACTTCTTAGTCCAGTATTAGGCTTATGTATAGCTTGGTTCCTTAATTTATTTGTAGATAAAATTAAAATCAATCCCCAAGTAGGAAAAGGGATTGCATGGATCTCTAGTGGTTTAATTTGTTTCGTTCGATCGGTCAATGATACACCAAAAATTGTAGCAATTGCTTTACTAGTCTCTGTATTAAATGGTTCCTCGGAGCAAGGCAGTACCTTACCATTTTCATTCTTCATCTTAGTTACTGTAGCGATGAGCCTAGGGAGCTTAATTAAAGGGCTGCCAGTAACAGAATTATTAGCAAAAAAAGTGACTAAATTAGATGAAAATAGCTCCTTATCAGCAGTGCTCACTACCACCTCTTTAGTTATGGCCTCGAGTCAATTTGGATTACCGGCTTCTACAACCCACGTAAGCACTTCTTCTATTATTGGAGCTGGATTAAAAAATGGACGAGAAGCAATGAATTTCGGAGTTATTAGAGAGATTATTCTATCCTGGGTTGTTACTTTACCGGGTGCCGGAATTATTGCAATGATTTTCTATTATATTCTAAAGTTGATCCTTTAACAGCCATTATATTTTTATACAATTGACTAAATAGAAGAACATTTAGAGCTTCATAAAAAAAGCCTGCCTCCGTTAAGAGGTAGGCTTTTCATTTAGCAGCAAGAGTTAGTATTAGGGACTTTTTCATTTGGACCTACATCCGGTCCAATCTTGTGAACATCACTATTTGCTTTTGTATAAAAGAATTCCCACTCATTTCCGTCTGGATCTGTTACCCAAAATTTATCTTGAACAGCATAGCAGCATGTAGTATCCATCTCTTCACGTGCAAAGAACCCTTCTTTCTCTAATCGCTCTTTATGAGCAATTACTTCTTCTGCGTTATTAACTTGGAATCCAAAGTGGTTTACTTGGTTCCCATTTACTTCATCACGTACATTTAGAGTGAAATTAAGTCCTGGTTCATCTAATAGAAACTTCGCATAATCCTCTTTTACCTTTTCAGGCTTTACACCAAATACTTTTTGATAAAACTCAATCGATTGGTCTAAATTCGTTACGTTAATCCCTACATGAACATATTTCATTTAAAATTCCTCCTTAGTAATATAACCTTTCCATTAAATCAAAAAAAGTTGATTTATAAGATGAAAAAATAAGGATAAAATTATCCTTTTTTATTTTTAAATAAACAACATAGCTTCTCAGATAATAGATGATTTAGTTGTTCATTATTTAAATCATAGTAATTCCAAGTTCCCTTCTTTTCTTTCGTAATTAAATCGGCATCCAATAAAATTTTAAGGTGGTAGGATAGCTTGGACTGCGATATACCAAAGAATTCGGTTAAATCACATACACAAGTTTGACCTCGTTGGCAAAGTTCATACATAATTTCTAGGCGTTTTTGATCTGCAAGAGCTTTAAATTTTTGTTCGTATTGTTCAAATGTTTGCTTCATATCTTTTACTGTATCCATTATTCTTCTCCTTAATCAACTTTTTTTGATCTAATAGTTAAATGTATCGTATGCTTTTTCAAAATTTGTATACGTGGTTTTTCCGCGTAACATTGGATCATTATGAAAAAAACGTTTGAATATAAGGGTTTTAGCTTCATTTTTGTTTATATTTTGTGTATTAGTGACTAACCGGAAATAAGCATGAAAATACTCTACAGATAGGTTTCCTGAATTGTTAATTCTCATTTTTTAACCTCACATTGATTGAATCAAAATTTCTTAATGTATTAATCATAACAATTGAAAATACAGAAATCAATTAATACATCAAAAAAAATTGATATAATAAATAAAGACTTAAGATAGGGGGAGTTTTATGAATGTTCGAATCATGAAAGAAGAGGACTTACCACAAGTTTTAAGTATTTATAACGAAGGAATTGAAGACCGAATTGCTACTTTAGAGGAGGATCTAAAGGACTTACCATACATAAAGGAGTGGCTATACCATCGCAACGATCGGTATGAGGTTATTGTAGCTGAAAAAGAAAATGAAATTGTAGGCTGGGCCTCTTTAAACCCTTATTCCCATCGCTGTGCATATAATGGCGTAGCTGATGTATCCGTCTATATTAATCGTGAGAATAGAGGAAAAGGGATTGGGAAAGCTTTAGTACACACCTTAGAAGTTATAGCAAAGAAAAATAAATTTCATAAGTTGGTTTTATCAACTTTTCCTTTCAATGAAGCAGGTCAGAAACTATATCGTGGTTTAGGGTTTCGAGAAGTTGGAGTTTTTTATGAACAAGGAATATTAGATAATAAGCATGTAGATGTGATGGTAATGGAAAAAATTCTTAAATAATTCATAAAAGCCTCTAAGGAATCGTTTAGAGGCCTTTTTTTATGAAATTTGATTTGGTGTAATTCCTTTTAATAAATTTTAATAAAAAGGTTGTAAATAATAACGAAAGCAAGTATATTATCGATATAAATATATAAATAAATCATTATATGATAATTAGGAGGTGTTTCTTAATGGAAACAACAAATTCGATTGAGATTGAAAAGGCAGCTCAAATCCTTAAGTTATTAGGAGATAAAACACGTTTATCAATGATGAAACTTTTACAAACAAATGAATGCTGTGTTTGTGAATTAGTTGAAATTTATGAAGCAAGCCAACCTTCAATTAGTCAGCATTTACGCAAGTTAAAAGACATTGGACTAGTAAAAGAAAAGAGAAAAGGTCAATGGATTTTCTATTCAATTAATCAAATACACGAACATTATGATTTTCTGGTACGTATACTCGATTCGCTGCCAAATCAGGATGAGCGTTTAATTGAATTAGAGAAACAAGGGTTACGCATTAGTTGTTGTTAGTAATTGGAGGTTTTAACTTTGACATCAGTTGTTTTAGCATCACTGATCTTTTTAGTGACATTAGTTTTTGTAATTTGGCAACCTAAGAATTTATCAATTGGTTGGTCAGCATGCGGAGGAGCCGTTTTAGCGCTTTTAGCAGGTGTTGTTGATTTTCATGATGTTCTTGATGTAACAGGAATCGTATGGAATGCAACACTGACGTTTATTGCCGTTATTATTATTTCCTTAATTTTAGATGAAATTGGATTCTTTGAGTGGGCAGCTTTACATATGGCACGTGCTGCAGGAGGCAATGGTGTTCGCATGTTCGTCTATGTGTCACTCCTTGGAGCTGTAGTATCAGCATTGTTCGCCAATGATGGAGCAGCCTTAATTTTAACGCCAATCGTATTAGCCATGGTACGAGCATTAAAATTTGAAGATAAAATGGTCTTTCCATTCATTATCGCAAGTGGATTTATCGCGGATACAACATCATTACCTTTGGTTGTAAGTAACTTAGTTAATATCGTATCAGCTGACTTTTTTGGCATTCGTTTTTCTGAGTTTGCATCACGCATGATTGTGCCGGATTTATTTTCACTTCTGGCAAGTATTCTTGTCTTATACTTATACTTCCGTAAAAGTATCCCTAAGAAATACAATCTAAACGATTTACAGAAACCAGTTGATGCCATTAAAGATGAGAAAACGTTCCGGTTATCAGGAATTGTCTTAATCGTTTTAGTTCTTGGTTACTTTATTGGTGAATTTTTTGATATTCCAGTGTCTATTATTGCAGGAATTATCGCTATTTTCTTCTTAGGAATAGCAAGACAAAGCTCTGTAGTTCAAACGAAAAAAGTATTGCAAGGAGCTCCCTGGGCGATTGTTTTCTTTTCCATTGGTATGTATGTCGTTGTCTATGGATTGCGTAATGTTGGCCTAACAGAAGTATTAGCAAGTCTTATTCAGACAACAGCTGACCAAGGATTGTTTGCTGCAACAATTGGTATGGGATTCATTGCAGCCATTCTTTCATCAATCATGAACAATATGCCAACAGTCATGATTGACGCCTTAGCCATTGACGCAACTCATGCAACAGGAACGATAAAAGAAGCTTTGATTTATGCAAATGTCATTGGTTCAGATTTAGGACCTAAAATTACACCAATCGGCTCCCTAGCTACACTTTTATGGCTACATGTTCTATCAACGAAAGGCGTAAAGATTTCATGGGGAACGTATTTTAAAACAGGCATCATTTTAACCATTCCAACACTGTTTATTACGCTTGTTGGTTTATATATTTGGTTACTCATTATTTCATAACATTTTAAAAGGAGATTTGACACATGTCTAAAAAAACAATTTACTTCTTATGTACTGGTAACTCTTGCCGTAGTCAAATGGCTGAAGGTTGGGCAAAAAAATATCTAAAAAATGATGAATGGGATGTACGTAGTGCGGGATTAGAAGCTCATGGGCTGAATCCTAACGCTGTAAAAGCAATGAAAGAAGCTGGTGTTGATATCTCAAACCAAACATCTGATGTCATTGATTCTGAAATTTTAAATAATGCGGATTTAGTGGTTACATTATGCGGTCATGCAGCAGATCACTGCCCTGTGACGCCTTCTCATGTAAAACGTGAACACTGGGGATTTGATGATCCGGCAAAGGCCGAAGGAACAGACGAAGAGAAATGGGCATTTTTCCAACGTGTGCGTGATGAAATTGGTGAGCGTATTCACCGTTTTGCTGAAACAGGCAAGTAATAGCTATTAAAAAAGCCGAGAGGATAACTCTCGGCTTTTCATTTTGATATTTATCATTATTCACGCTTCCTCTGCTTCTCATTATGTACTGCTTTAATCCTTGGGACATCTTCCTACCTCTTGTCCAATCTATAAAAAAGATAAGCAACTGGGACAACCACAAGCATATAAAAAAAGAATACATACTCTATGACCATCTAATCATCACCTACTGCGGTATAGTTTCTTTTTTATTTCTAGAAGTAGACAGGCAAGCTTACTGCAGTAGCTACATATTATCTAAAGAATAACGACTTTGCTTGTTAATCAGTATCTATTCCATTAGTGTTACCGCGTTCGTACAACCTTTATATGCATCGATCCTCATTTATTGCGTTCTTTTGGTGTAAGTTCTTCGATTAACGGTGCAGGTTAGTTGGTGAGATTACAAATTGAATATTTACATTTATAGAGCATTTCTTTGTAATGAGAAATGCTTTTTATATTCTTAAGAAATGAAAAGCATATTCTCATATCAATAACAATATAATAATAAACAGAAAAAATTTATTGTAAAACAATAAATCGTGTGTTAAATTCAAATGGACAATAAATAAGTGAGGTGCTTTATTATGAAACAAAGCTCAACAATATTTTTGAAAATAGCTCTTTTTCTTATGGGAGCTCCAGTTCTTACTTTAGGCATATTTGGCTTATTTTATTTAGCTAATAATATAGCAAATCCAGATTATTCCTACATACTATATCCTGCTGTAAGTATTATGTATCTTTCAGCTATCCCGTATTTTTTCACGTTGTATCAGGCGTTTCGACTTTTAATCTATATTGACAAGAACAAAGCGTTTTCTAACATCTCCGTAATAGCTTTAAAGAAAATAAAATACTGTGCAATGACAATTAGTGGCCTGTATGTTGTAATGATGCCATTTGTTTTTCTTATGGCAGAGAAAGATGATGCTCCAGGTCTCGTAATAGTTGGAATGGTCCCAATCTTTGCTTCATTGGTAATTGCAGTCTTTGCTGCTGTTCTTAAAAGACTTTTACAACAAGCGATTGATATAAAATCAGAAAATGACTTAACGGTCTGAGGTGATTAACATGGCAATAATAATTAATATTGATGTGATGTTGGCTAAAAGGAAAATGAGTGTTACAGAACTTTCGGAAAGGGTTGGAATAACAATGGCCAACCTTTCTATTTTGAAAAATGGAAAGGCAAAGGCAATTCGGTTTTCAACTTTAGAAGCAATTTGTAAAGCCTTAGAATGCCAACCTGGGGATATTTTAGAATACCGAAGTGATAAAGACACCCAAGATTAATAAAGTAGAAATACTTAATATTGAAAGGAAAAGAAAGTTATTCGGTGGTGAACCTATGTACACAATCCCAAATCTATTTAGCTACTATACCAAGCAGCACTTACATATATACAGAAAGAACCTTTGGAGGCACAAGTCATGAGAGCACTAAAACAACTGGTTCGTTTTGGTTGGGAGCAGGCCCTATCATGTTTGTTTCCTGTCGTTATTTTTGCCTCTCTGGCTCTTACGCAAGCTATTCCACTTCCCTTCCTACCAAGGTATGACTGGCTGCTCATTATCTGCCTTCTGATGCAGTGGTGGATGGTGCGTTCTGGTCTTGAAACACGGGATGAACTAAAGGTTATCACAGTATTCCATCTTATTGGACTTGCTCTTGAACTTTTCAAGGTACATATGGGCTCTTGGTCTTATCCAGATGAAGGGTATTTCAAAATTTTCGGAGTGCCTTTGTATAGTGGATTTATGTATGCGAGTGTAGCGAGTTATCTTTGCCAAGCGTGGAGGAGATTTAAGGTTGAGCTGGTTAAGTGGCCACCGTTTTTGGTAGTTGTACCTCTTGCAGCTGCGATTTATTTAAATTTTTTCATCCACCATTATTGGATTGACGTTCGTTGGTGGTTATCTGGACTTGTAATTATCATCTTTTGGCAATCATGGGTCACATACGAGGTTAATGGAACTCGCTACCGTATGCCACTCGCACTTTCTTTTGTTCTCATCGGATTTTTTATATGGCTAGCTGAAAATATTGCAACGTTCTTTGGGGCTTGGGAATATCCAAACCAAACCGATGGATGGAGTCTCGTTCATCTAGGTAAGGTGAGCTCATGGCTTTTATTAGTAATTGTTAGCTTCCTTATAGTAGCGACGTTAAAGCAGGTTAAGGGGAAAAATTCCACTGAGTTAGAGACTAGTCAATCTTTATAACTGCTAAGTACCTTCTTACAAAAAGATCGGAGCCTTAGCATAGTAGGAATTCCCCTTTTTTAGTTGAAGTTCCCTATCGTACAAAATTCTGAATAACATAAATGGGAAATAGCAATGTTTAAATGTTGCTTTTTTCCTTTATAAATAGCCTTTGATTTTAGATAAATTTAGTATCTATGGGAGGGTAAAATGAGGGAATCAGAATTTATATATGTAATTAAACTAATTATCATTGGACTTGTTCAAGGATTTACAGAACCTATTCCTGTGTCATCTAGTGGACACGTCATGATAGTGAGTGAAATTTTGGGGCTAGGTGAACAAGGGTTTACTTTTGCTATATTAACAAATACTGCTTCACTACTTGCGATACTTTACATATACAGACAAGATATCATAAGGATTATGATTAACTCAATTTACTATTTAAAAACAGGAAATCGCCGTTTTAAAAGTGATTTTCGCTTTCTTTGCTTTATAATCATTGGAACTATTCCAGCTGGGGTTCTTGGTATTTTACTAAATGACTATATTGCCGATAATGTGCATATGACAACAATTGCGTTGATGCTCTTCATAACAGGGGTTGCACTATGGTTAGTTCGTAATATGAAAGGGATAAAAGATGAGCGTAATCTCACAATTAAAGATGCGTTCATTGTCGGATTAGGCCAGGCTGTCGCTTTAACTCCTGGAATTAGCCGTTCAGGAGCAACTATTATTTCAGCAATTGCCGTTGGAATGAAACAAGATATTGCACTTCGCTTTTCATTTATGTTGTATATACCTATAAGTATCGGAGGTGCTATACTAAGTTTTTCAGACTTTTGGAATGAAACAAATAAAGTAGACTTAGTAATCCCCTATCTAACGGCATTTATTGCAACACTTTTAATGACCTATTTTGCAATGAAGTGGTTTATGGGAATTATGAAAAAAGGAAAACTGGTTTATTTTACCTATTATTGTTTCGTCGTTGGAGCATTACTTTTAATTTTCTTCTAAGATTATTAATAAAAAAGTTCATTTAATCTATTCTTTTAAAAAATCTTCAATTTCTAATTATATTGAAATATTAGGGGTTTAGTTCAATAAGCTAAATTAAAAAAGCCGATTCCTTACTGGAAATCGGCTTTTTAAAATTTAGCTTAACGTACAGAATTTCTGGAATGATCCCTTACTGCAGTAAGGGTTTTTTTTTATTTTTCGAGTGGACAGGCAAGCTTACTGCAGTAGCTACATAGTATCTAAGGAATTGTAACTTTATTACGTAATCAGTAGCTAGTTCAGTAACGTTACCGCGTTAATACAAGCAGTATACGCCTAGTGAAGCCCTTCATGAAATCTGTAAGGGAGCTGAGCCGAAGAGGCGAAGGGGGCGACCGAATGGATTGAGCTGAAATAACAGGTACATAAAAGACAAACAAATAAAAAGAATGAAAGAAGGTACCAACATGAGAAAAACACAAAGGTTTCCTTTTCGAAAGATCTTTCCTTTAACCCTCCCATCATCTCTTTCGAGACCTCGTCCTTTCAAGGCGTATTCCTTTGTTCCGTTTAGTCCACTTGCCATGCTTGACCCCACTATTCTAGCCATAGGAGGCATTGTCTTAGGAATTGCCATTATCGAACGCATACTAGAGCGATGGGGTGTCATTGATCTGGTTGATCAGTTCGCAAAGGTGATGCGCTTTATCTTGCCTGTCACCTTCTATAGCGCCTTGATTTATTTTTTTGCGACCTTTATGTTTTAAGGAGGAATGTTCATGTTTGAAAAACTCAAATTGCGTGGCCAATTGATTAAAGCGTTTCGTACGGCAGAGATTTACCGGATGGTGAAACGCGGAGACTGTACCTCCTATCTGTTTCCCAAAATTCATCAAATCGATAACCATCATACCTATACGAGGTATGTCTTTTCTTTACTAAATGGCATTGATCCTGAGCTTTTAAACAAAAAAAGGTGGGCATTACGGCAAGTATTAGGCAGCAACATCGAAATCCACGGTAGTTTAAAGAACTTTAGTATCACCGTTCATCACAGAAGCCTCCCTAAGATGCTTACCTATAATTATGAAGTCATTCACCCTCATATTGAAGGAATGGAACTCCCAGTATGCATTGGTCAAGATATCTATGGAAACCCCGTTTCATGGGATTTTTCCGATTTAGAAACGTTACTGATTTCTGGTGAAATTGGAGCCGGAAAAAGTAGTCTCATGCGTGTCATCCTCACAACATGGGTGAAACATTCATCGCCTGATGAGTTACGTTTGGTATTAGTCGATCTAAAGCGTGCTGATTTGGGCTTGTTTCATGGAATTGAGCATGTGGATGCGCTTTGTTTTGAGGCAAAGGATATGAGAAAACCTTTTGCATTATTACGAGCTGAAATGTATCGACGAGGCGATTTATTGTTAGAGCATGGGGTCACACATATAAGCAGGCTACCTTTTAAGCTCCCTCGTATCGTTGTGGTAATTGATGAAATGTCCATAGTGAAGAGAGAAACGGAGCTTGTAGAGATGATCCAACAGTTTGCCAGCCAAGGCCGTGCGTTAGGCGTTCATACCATTATTGCGATGCAGCGTCCTGACGCGGACTTATTAAATTCAGCGTTAAAGGCGAACTTACGAGTACGAATCTCTGGAAGGCAAGCCGATGCTACAAATGCAAAAGTAGCCGGAGTGATAGGCGCAGAAGAAATCGATGCTGCAGCCAGGGGGCGCATGAAAATTAAAATTGATGACGTGAAAGAGTTTCAAGCCTTTTTCTTAGATGAAGAAGCTTGCAAGGAAATACTTTCTCCTTATAAAACACGCGTAAAAGACCCTGAACCTCAGCTTGAGGTCGTACCACAGCCTATCTTTGGGTTATTAGAGAAGGAGGAACAACGATGAGCTTTCGGTTATCTCAGCGTGATAAAGACATCATTAGGTTTATCAATCAGTTTCGAGCTGTGGACCGAGACTCATTAGTGGAACTCTTCTTTAAACAGCTGAAATCGCCTATTAATGCATGCAATAGCGTGATGGTACGTTTATATCGGTTAGGGCTC
>NZ_JBKIKC010000015.1:0-106750 GCF_046599315.1 Priestia megaterium
TGGAGTGAAATAGCGTCCTATCGATGTAAATATCCCATCCAAGTGTAATACCCACTCTGGCCGTTGTATCCCTTTTCCTAGTAAAGCTCCTATCCCTCCAAGTAACACTTGCCTATCTAATTTTTTCGTTTTGAGGATTTCTAAAAAAAAGAATTGAACTCATTAACCGCAGTAAAGCCATCATTATAAACGTAAACATATGTCCATTACCTCTTTGGCTTATTTTGTAGAAACGAAATGGTATCCTTTGCAATTTTTTTCATTTAAGAGCTATTCGTGCATGTCCACAATTGTAGGCATACCGTGTAGGTTCCCCAAAAGACTCCCATACTAGATCTGCATAGTGAATGTGAACGTACTGATCGTGTTTAGCAGAAATCAGTAGTATATTATCTTTATTCATTTTTGGAACGGCTTGATTTGGCTCGGTTAATTCCCAATATTTCACTAGATCGTTGTAATTCACTCCATGAGACTCTAAGTCCTGTCTTATATACTTACCAGGAATCGTATTCCATATCGAATAACTAAGGCAATTAGAATAGAATATAGAAACTAATGCATCGATCTCTGACTCAAGTGTAGCAACTACATTTGAGATAAAGCCACCAAGGCTAACACCTATTATAATTACGGGACCTTGTTTGTTATTTTTTATCCACTGGATCAAAGCCCTTAGATCAACAATTGCTTGTCTAGTAGATTCAACAGTCCTACTAATATTGGCACTAACCATAAACTCACCACTATAAAGTGGTGTCTCTGGCTGACGTTCCAAGTGGTAAGGAAGAGTATAGTAGTACATATTCCATCCTAAATTATTCATAATCGAATTATGAATAATCTTCTTTACCCTATCAAATCCTTTCATTCGCCAACTATGTACAAAGATAACGTTAGGCTTACTTTCAGCTTCATTTAAGTAAGCCTCTCCTCTTACATAGTCATTGGGATCATCCCCAGAAGGTATCAAACTTTCAAATCCGAATTCACCCATGCTATACCCTTTGTCTGTAGAAGTTATGTTCAAGCCAATATCTGAAAGTGATGCTGATACTTCAAAAAAAGTTTCTCTATCTATATTTATTGGTATATGGGTAGAATCAATATCGCATTGATTCTACTCACTTCGACCTTTATGCAAATCATGTAGAGCATAATAATCTATCAATTTTGAAAGTAACAAGCTAATATCTCCTCCCAACCGATTCTTTATTTTTCACATCATTTCTCATGATATCAAACTCTCGACTAGATCTACATGAATCAACAACCCCTTTATCTCTAATATATGAGAACCAAATAATCTCTTTTTATTCACATTAAGATAAATAAAACCATTTTTTACCATTTTTTAAATCATATGATAGTCTTTGATCTCATCTTTTATAAAAAAGAATTTTTTGTTACCCAATCAATGCTAAATGTTCTACGAACCCAATAAACATTCTCTACATTTGGAATAGAAATTATCTTAATCCAATTCTTAAAAATAGATAATGAACTGCTATTAGTTCATTGTCGTGTTATTCCCTATTTCTATAAAATAGAGATTGGTGTCACTAAAAAACATAAGTTCATCTTTAGTTGCACTTAATAATCGATTTTTCAACTCCCGAAACACAAGTTAAACCAAAACCCACATAAGTTCACCATGTATTTACCACAAAACACATCAACATTCGCCTGAGTATAACTTAAGTTAAACTAGCATCGTAAAAGTTCATAAAATAAACCATATACATAAATTTAAAACAGGATTTGTTGATTTTTTGTCGAAATCATATAGAATTAAATAAACAGATAGCTGTGAATCGGGTGAACAACCACGAACTCAACAAGTAAATAATCGTGAACTGAGTGAACATAAGCAAAAAAGGTACATGGATGACCGTGAACCGAATGAATTCTCATAAAACTCACATGTGAATGCCTGTGAAATGAGTGAATGTACATAAAACATTAATAAATGGTGGTGGATTAAATGAATAATTCTAAAAGTGCAAGTTTCATTGGCGTACCAGAAGCATCTGAATATACCAATATTCCTCCTGAAACATTAAAAAGATATCTAATTAATCATGAACAGTTTTTGAATTTCAAAAAAGAAGGTAGACGCTATAAAATAAGTATTGAATCACTAGATCTATTAAAGAAAATCCGTGAACTCTATAGTGAGGGATTATTAAAAGAAGATGTGAACGATAATTTGGCAAGTGATGGGCTTCCTATAACTATTACAGTCAAAAATCAAGAGGAGAAAGGCTCTATCTCTATAAACGATGAGCTGAGTGAAATAAAAAAGATGTTACAACAACAAGAACAACAGATGACACAGCAAATGCAATTTAATCAAAAGTTAGTAGAAGAGTTACAGAAAGTTAGCCAAACCAACCAAGAATTAAAGCAAATGATAAACAGAAAAGATGCTGAGTTGATTGGAGAGTTAAGAAAAGGATTATCAGAAAGTAAAAGAATGATTGAAGAAGCTTCTGCTAGTGCAGAGTTAGAAAAGAAAAAAACATGGTGGGAAAAATTAATGGGTAAATAATAAAAAGCTTCTACTATCCCTAGTAGAAGCTTTTTATTATTATAGTGTTGTAATCCGATTATAAAAACTATTGATTATAACATATTTTTAATATATTGAAGAGGGGTATTTTTTTGACCCTCCTCATTTTTTAAAATAAATTGTATAATAAAACAAATTTATTATTAAAGAAAAACAGTCAAAAAGAATTCTTTTGAGATATATTACTAATTTTTATTGAATTATGAGATTAATTAACGCTATAATAAAACTAACAAAAATGACCGGAATAGAAAAAAGACTTCAACTGTTTAAGTAGTGCGACCAACACACTTAAACCGTTCACCCTAATCACAGTAGGGAAAACACTTGTCGAAGTCTCTTGTTAATAGAGTTAGTTTTTCTATAAGATAAAACTTATGTTTTTATTTTATATGAAATTGACATCTATTTCAAGGGCTTAGTTCATCAAAATCAAGGCATTGTTTTCCTTTTTCCAGGGAAACAGTGTCTTTTTTTGTTCCTAAAAGGAGACGATGAACAAATGACAAAGATCTTGACCTGCTATTTAAAAGATGTAGATACCTTCAATGGACGATTCAAATGGTTATGGAAAAACAAATCCACACTTCGTAAAAAGAAAGAAGAGTTTTTAGAAAGTCTTCGTACCCACTTTAAACAACAACAATCAGCCATACATAAAGAGTTCCCTAAGAAGAGAATGGAAATGCTGGATCACGTCATCTATAACCTAGTGGCTACAGGTATTCAAGCGATCCGTTCTGAAACGCTTATGAAGAAATTTAATGTTTCCAAAAGTACCGTTTCTCGTTTTGTACGCTCATTAAAAGCGACACCCTTTATACTTGTGGCACGATACATTAAAGAGGATGCAACAGGTACTCATCCTGACAGTTATGTATTTATCCTTAAAAGCCATAAAAACTTTCAGCACATTTGCGACGAAATCTTTTTTGCCCATGATACAACAGGTATCCAAACGCTTCAGCAAGAAGAAATGACCACTCCTGTGACACGTCCTGTGACGCATCCAGAAAGCACTGAAAACGTTGATACACCAAGCTTAGAGGCCGATAAATCACCTGATGCCTTTATTAACCTTGATTTACCTGTAAATCATATAAATAATCATTTAATGTCTGTTTCACAGGCCTTCACCTATATCAAAGGTGTGCCTAAGAAAGTCAATCAAGTCTATGCAGGTAAGTATGGACATCAACTACAAGACTTCTATGCTCGTATTCAAAATGCTGCAAAAGCTGTAAAACGAGATACAGAGATTGAGATTAAAAAAGAGCAAATACATGAAATTGCGTATTCAACCATTGTTGGATTAGATAAATATGTCCATGAAGCCAATCAACAAGGCACTCCTTTATCCCTACGGGATATGTGTCGATTAATCTATCGAATTGCGAAAAATCAATTCTATGAGTTGGTAAACCCTAAAGAGCAGGATTATTCATCAGTATACGCAAACCAACAAGAAGTTATACATAACGAAAGTCAAACAACAACATTGGCTAAACCAAAACATATTATCCGTAAGGAATTGGTTCCTGATTGGTTAAAAACTGAACAGCAGCAAGAAGAAGCTACAAAAGAAACAGAGATTTCTTTGGATCAACAGCTTGAAATGATTCAGTTAAAACAAGATTTAGGACAAGAGCTAACACCAGAAGAAGAGAACTTGTTGGAGGAGCACAGCTCCACGTATAGTTTGTTGGAGATAGCTCAGGTAAAACAAGACTTAGGACAAGCTTTAACACCAGAGGAACAAGACTGTTTGCGCCAACAGAACCAGTTAAAAGACACAGCTTCCTAATCAAAAAAAGTAGAAATCTCTTAGAAGCTGATGTTTTAATAGAACATGTTTATTTAGAACTGTGTTCTAAATAAACAATAACTAAAAATCTACGCAGGAGGAGACTATTATGCCACACAAAATTACCTTAACCGGATCAGCCACAGGACCACTACGAGAATACGATCGCTACGTTGCTTTTGATATGCGTGAAAAAGGGTCACCGTCTGCGCCTAAAGGATTAAAGAAGAGTACCTTTATTTCGTATACGGTGTTTGTTGCGAGGAAAGCCTTTAATAAAACAGGACTTACGAAGAAAAGCATCATGCATGAAAAGATTTTAATTCAAGGGGAACCAACCCTAGATATTCCGATTGATGAATGCCCTGGTGAAGTAGGGGTGATTTGTTTTCAAATTACCGTTCTCCCGAACAAAAATGACAAAGAGAAGAATGAGTCAGAGGCGAAAAAGGAACCTAAACAAGAGGCGTCTGCTTCTTCTGAAGCACCACAGAACACGGATTCTAAGCAACAGGAAGAAGAACAAGCAGCTGTTTCTCAACCTGTAGCAAACGAAAAGAAGAAAGAAGCAGAAATAGTACAGCCAAAAATGAAAGAAAATCCTGTTCAAGAGGAAAAGGCTACGCCTCAAAAGAAATCTATGCCAAATCAGCCAAAAGGGACACAGGATCTTTTGAGCTTTGACGACATTATCGTGCCTGAAGAGTTCCTAAAGACACGCCCAAACCCTGAAAAAACACAAAAGGTCATCGATTTTGTGAAGCGTACAGGGCGCTTGGATGAGCCGTTAACCATTGAAAAAGGATCAAATATCTTAAAAGATGGTTATCGTCGTTATATCGTCGCCAAAACGGTAAAAATGGACAAAGTTCCGGTTGTGTATGAGTATCAAAAATAAAATTAAAAGTCCTTATTAATTTTCCTAGGGGAAATCAATAAGGGGAAATTTACTGTTTTCATGTTCTTAGGCTATCGATAATATCTGAGATGTTATTTTCCCTACTAATCTTTCTTGTTCATAGATCAAAAAGAAAAAAGAGATTACATTGATTAACACTAGATAAAAATGGGAAAAAAGGATACAGAAGAGACCCAGTAAACTGAAGGTCATAAAAAACTAGGAGATATAAGCATGAAAAATCATAAATCGTTAAGATTGATGGGGAATGCTATATTAGTTGGTGGTTTTTTAATACTCGTATCGACCATTTTACATCCTCTTACGTTAGATCCATGGAATGGAAATCATGCACTTGAAAGGATAAATCATTCTTTATCTATGTGGGTGTGGGATCATTCCCTAATGATGATAGCTATGCTTTTATGGTATTTTGGCTTATTAGGAGGAACTCTGTTTTTAAAGCATTCGCCCCCTTTTATAAAAATAGCTAATGGATTGTTTATTCTCTCTGTAACTGTTTGGATGGTAGTTCTAACTGCTGAATTGGCTTCATTGCCAGCTTTAGCAATAGAAGTAGCAGAAAATCCATCTCGAATTATGGAAATAGTTTGGAAATCTACGTTTGCCTTTGGTTTATTAGGTGGTTATTTTGCGGTTTTATTTACTTGGATTGGTATCTCCTTGTTAAGTTTGTCTATAAAGAAGATAAACAAGAAATTTACTGTTTTGAAGAAAATAGGAGTGTATGGAGGGTTGATTGGAGCCTTTGGAATTGTCATCTCGATTATTTATTCAGAAATGGCAATTTTGGTCCTTCCATTAACCTCCGGAATTCCATTCATATGGACGCTTATGTTTGGTTGGAATATACGAAAAGAAATAGTATCATAATTGCAGAGAACGTAAGAATAAGTACAGCAAAGACCGCCCATTATGTATCAGTGTATAAGGCGGTCTTAACTATATTCATGCTATATGTTTATGACAAAAATATCGACATTATTCTATAGAACTATATAAAAGTATTACACTATTTACTTTATTGTATGCAGGGAAGACTCCTAAGTTTCCGTTTTTTATAAGTAAAGTTCTTTTTTTTTCGTAATAGTTGAATATTTTTCGTAAATTAGGTCAAGCCTTTATAAAAAAGGAGGCTTTTGTTATGTGGAGTCGTGGTAAAAAAAGAAGTAAGTTGGGAAAGTTTCTAGATAAGAATGGTTATACTCAAACAGAGTTAAGCAAATTGACAAAGCTTAATAAAAGTACTGTTAGCAAGCTTTGTACGGATGCTAATTATGTTCCTTCGGGTACTACGATAAAAAAAGTTATGAAAGCTCTTAGAATGCTAGATTCTAATTTAAAACCGGATGATTTCTTTGATATATAAAAAGGCACAGCATATATTTCTTTACTTATTATCCTCCATATTTAACAGGAATGACCCTCTATTTGAAAAATAGAAGGTCATTGATCCATGCCTGCCTGTCAGATAGTCAACCCTCGGAAAGTGACATTTCTATTATTATCCAACATATATGCGTTTTAAACTTTCATAGGAAGTTTTAGTCAACATAATGAGTGTTATCGGTAATCAAACCATAAAATAAGGGGATGAATAGTCGTTTTAAATTCATACAATTTAATGAATAATATAGAATTTATGGAATAAATTTGATATTATTTAATTGCTGTAACATTCACATTTCAACGAGTGTGAAGTCAAAAAAGCTGCCTTATTCCCTGTTTTAAGGCAGCTTTTTTATATTGTTTACCATTACGTCAGATTAATTTTAATCCCACCTGAAGAAGCTGATATTCTTGGCTTTTCCTCTCTTTGCTGTTTACCTGAGCCGTTGTATTTCTCCATTAATTCATGAATGCTTGCTACTTGTATGATGCGGATATGGTCCGAAGACGCTGCATACCGAACAGGTGTAATCAAAATAACGGAAGGGAAGATAGATGACCATTCTTCTGGTTGCCAGTGCAACGCTTTCCACTCATCCGAAAAGAAGAATTCCTCATATAAATTGACCTTATCCTGCATTTTCTGTTCCGAATACTGATTTCGTTGAATTTCAATCTAAAACGGAGGTCCTTTAAAAATACAAAAGAGATCGGGTTCAATGCCGCCTTTTCGTCCAGTGGGCTTATCTTCGACAATAACCTGTTTAGGCGCACTATACGTACACATTTGTTTATAGATATCTAGAATTGAAAGGAAATGTAATATTTTTTGAGAGTTCTTTTTGATCTTCGCATCTACAGGCAAATAGACAGTCGGAGAATACTGCTGTGTGCGTTCAATCAACCCTAATCGATATAAACGTACCATGACACTATTACACTATTACACGCATTGACAGGCGATTTCAGCTGTTTAAAGAACAGTTCCACTAATGAATCTCGATCTACAGCCCGAAACTGATTGATAAACCCAATAATGTGTTTATCACGCTGAGATAATTGAAAGCTCATCGCTGCTCCTCCTTCTCTAATAAGCCAAAGATGGATTGTGATGCAACTTCTATATCTAGCTCAGGATCATGTACCAAGGTCTTATAAGGGGAAAGTATTTCCTTGCAAGCTCCTTCATCTAAGAAAAAAGCTTGAAACTCTTTCACGTCATCAATTTTAATTTTCATACGTCCTCTAGCTGCTGCATCGATTTCTTCTGCTCCAATGACTCCGGCAACTTTTGCATTTGTCGCATCTGCTTGCCTCCCAGATATCCTTACTCGTAAGTTGGCTTTTAGCGCAGAGTTTAATAAATCCGCATCCGGACGTTGCATCGCAATAATCGTATGAACGCCCAGCGCACGACCTTGACTTGCGAACTGTTGAATCATCTCTACGAGATCTGTTTCTCGCTTGATGATGCTCATTTCATCAACCACCACGACAATACGAGGTAATTTAAAGGGAAGCCTGCTGATATGAGTTACACCATGCTCTAACAGTAAATCACCTCGTCGATACATTTCAGCTCGAAGTAAGGCAAATGGTTTTCTCATGTCTTTCGCTTCAAAACAAAGCGCATCCACATGCTCAATTCCATGAAACAACTCTAAATTGGCTCGTTTAAGGTCCACTAATGCCAAGCGCAAGTCTTCAGGAGAGGTATATTTCACCCATGTAGTCAGAATCACACGCATTAAGCTGCTTTTTCCGGCTCCAATTTCACCCGATATCAATAAGATTTCTAAATCCGCAAAGTCTCATGAAACGAGGTTTCCATAGATGTCTTGACCAATGCAGACCGGAAGCTCCATTTTCTCAATATGAGGATGAATCGAATCATATGTATAATTGAGCATCTGAGGTAGACTTTTGTGATGAACCGTGATGCTAAAATTCTTCAGGCTGCCGTTTATCTCGATGTTGCTGCCTAATACTTGTCACAAAGCCCATCTCTCTTTGTTTAAGAGCTCAGGATTAATGCCATTTAGTAAGGAAAAAGCGTACCGAGTATACGTATGATGGTTATCGATTTGATGAATTTTCGGAAACAGATAGGAGGTGCGGTCTCCACGTTTCACCACCGTAAATCTCTGCCGTACGAAACGCTTTAATCAATTGGCCACGCAGCTTTAGTTTTTCAAACATCAACATTCCTCCTCAAAACATAAAGGTCGCAAAAAAGTAAATCAAGGTGCTATAGAAGGTAACAGGCAAGATAAAGCGCATTACCTTTGCGAACTGATCAACAAGATCGATTACACCCCATCGCTCTAATACCCGTTCGATGATGGCAATTCCTAAGACGATGCTTCCTATGGTCAGAATAGTGGGGTCAAGCATAGCTAGTGGACTAAACGGAACAAAGGAATAAGCCTTGAAAAGACGAGGTCTCGTGAGAGATGGTTTGAGGTTTAAAGGAAAGATCTTTCGAAAAAGAAACCTTTGTGTTTTTCTCATGTTAATACCTTCTTTCATTCTTTTTATTTTTTTATCTTTTATGTACCTGTTATTTCAGCTCAACGCATCCGGTCGCCCCCTTCGCCTCTTCGGCTCAGCTCCCTTACAGATTCGATGAAGGGCTTCACGAGGCGTATACAGCTTGTATTAACGCGGTAGTGATACTGAGCTAGATACTGATTAAGGAATGGGGTTATATTTATTTAGATACTATGTAGCTACTGCAGTAAGCTTGCCTGTCCACTCAAAAAATAAAAAAGAACTCTTACTGCAGTAGGTAAGGGATAGATGGTTACGTAAGAAGTGATGATTTTTTATATGCTGGAGTTTGTCCCAATAATACCTTTTTTAAGAAGTGATGTAGTAGATTACTTATTTTCAAAATATAAATGAATCACCCTGGATCAGCAATTTTAAAAACATCAAACTTTGTCCGTGTAGCATAAGACAAAATTAATGTTCCCATTCCTTGAATGTAACCGTTAAAGGAGGCCGCCCTTTTTTACTATTATTACTTTTTGGTACCTATATTACTTTAAAGTGCGTACTTTTTTTTCCTGTTTTTATAGTGGATAATAACTTTTGTCAGATGAACTAATTGGTGATGGCTCATTTATATTATGTCTTTACTATAATTCCAAGCTTAATTCAAAAAAGAAATGATACAAATACAAATAAAACTAATTGATAGTAAACAGGAGGTAATATTGTTATGATGAAAAATTTACAGGATACAGTCACTTTATACAATGGAGTAAAGATGCCTGGCTTTGGCCTCGGTGTATTTAAAGTAGAAGAAGGTCCTGAATTAGTAAATGCAGTTAAAGTAGCCATTAAACATGGGTATCGTAGTATTGATACAGCAGCTATTTATGGTAACGAAGAAGGTGTGGGTCAGGGAATCTGCGAAGGTTTAAAAGAAGCTGGTATCTCACGAGAGAACGTATTTGTCACATCAAAAGTATGGAATGCAGACTTAGGATATGACGCAACAATTGCAGCTTACGAAACAAGCCTAAAAAAACTTGGATTAGACTATTTAGACCTTTATCTGATTCACTGGCCAGTTGAAGAAAAATACAAAGAAGCATGGAAAGCTTTAGAAACCCTTTATAAAGAGGGAAAGGTTAAAGCAATTGGGGTAAGTAATTTCCAAGTTCATCATCTTAAAGATTTAATGGAAGATGCAGAAATCAAGCCTGTAATTAATCAGGTAGAATATCATCCGCGTCTAACGCAAAAAGAACTTCAAGCATTCTGTGAGAAACATCATATTCAACTTGAAGCATGGTCTCCACTAATGCAAGGAGAATTATTAGATAATGAGGTTTTAACAGAGATTGCAAATAAGCATAATAAATCTGTAGCCCAGGTCATTCTACGTTGGGATGTACAGAATGGTATTATTACCATTCCAAAATCAACAAAAGAACATCGTATAGTAGAAAATGCGTCGATCTTTGATTTTGAATTAACTAAAGAAGAAATAGAACGTATTGATGAATTGAATCAAAATCATCGTGTAGGTCCCGATCCTGACAACTTTGATTTTTAATGAGGAAGGAAGGAGATAGACACACTGGTAGTTGTCTATCTCCTTCTTTGTTTAAAATTCGAAGATTTATCCAAACTAATGACAGGTTTGTATTTATTTTATTAGTTCTATTAACCAAAAATATAGTTTTTATATATAATAGGAGTGACCTAATATGGAATTAAATTTAAAAGGAAAAACAGCCCTAGTTACGGGATCGACAGCCGGTATAGGTAAGGCTATCGCACTGTCCTTAGTAGCAGAGGGAGCTACGGTTCTTATTAATGGACGACGAGAGGAAAAGGTCCATGAAACCATTAAAGATATTCAAACTCAGTATCCTCAAGCCATTCTTCACCCTGCTGTACATGATCTAGGAACAGAGCAAGGTTGTCAACAGCTAATGGAACAGTATCCAGAAATAGATATTCTTGTTAATAATCTTGGTATTTTTGAACCTGTTGAATACTTTGATATACCAGATGAAGATTGGTTTCGGTTATTTGAAGTCAACATTATGAGTGGCGTTCGATTAACACGCTCTTACCTCAAGAAAATGATTCAAAAAGAAGAAGGAAGAGTAATCTTCATTGCAAGTGAGGCAGCTATTATGCCTTCTCAAGAAATGGCTCATTACAGTGCAACTAAAACCATGCAACTGTCTCTTTCTCGTAGTTTAGCTGAATTATGCACAGGTACAAATGTGACAGTTAATACCGTTATGCCTGGTTCAACTCTAACTGAAGGAGTAGAAACGATGCTAAATAGTCTTTATCCAAACGAACAATTAACCCTAAAAGAAGCTGAAACGCGATTTATGAAAGAAAATCGCCCCACTTCTATTATCGAAAGGTTTATTCGTCCAGAAGAAATTGCAAACCTTGTTACTTTCTTAAGTAGTCCACTTTCATCAGCTATTAATGGTTCAGCACTGCGGATAGATGGAGGACTAGTACGTAGCGTATTTTAAGCATTTTATATCTAAAGATGAATTATTCATATTCATAAGGTGTTTGCCTCAAAATATAAGACCATAGAACAAAGCAATAATTAGCAGGAATTCAATTAGATGAATCAAATACTAAAAATAACAAACTTCCTTGTAGAACAAGAGGTTTGTTATTTTATCTGAGTAACGAAAAACAAGGCCTAATCTATAATAAAAAGAGCCGTATCGTACGATACGGCTCTTTTTATTGATATTTATTGGTAACGAAGTTTATCCACTTCTTTTATTGTAAGACCTGTCAGTTTACTTATCATTTTACTGTCTATACCTTCTTGGATCATGCCTAAAGCAACCTTCTGAATCCCCTTTTTTTCTCCTCGCTCTTCACCCAGTTTTTCTGCTCTTCTCAAAGCAGATTTTTCGTCCAAAAGAGCTTTCCGTCTTGCTTCATAAGCAAGTAATACTTCTGGATCTTGACTCACACGTTCCCATTCATCCATTGCTTTCTTTAATACTTGATCTTCTTGCATCGCAATCTCCTCCAATACTTGAGTGATTTCTTCATCTTCGGATGCTTCAAGTAATAATAACCATCGCACAAGTTGATCTTCTCGTGGATCTACCTCTCTGTTACGCCATTTAATTAATAACTTAGGTAGCTCCATAAAATGAATTTCCAGCATATCGGTTAAAAGTAATTTCTGTTCGCGCTCATATAACTGAAAAGTGGAGTGATAATCATGCATATGTGATAAATAACGAAAGTTCACAATGTTAATGGTAATGGTTTTACAAAGCTCTCCGTAATCCATGCCTTCCTTCATTTGGCTACTATACATTTTGGACCAATAATAGAGTGTTCGCTTTTCCATATCATGCTTATTATTAAGTTGAATTTCAATATTAACCCGGCTTCCATCTTCCAACTGCGCGTGTACATCTAAAATTGAACGTTTATCTTCTTGGTTTTCTTTATTAAAATGCGGATCTAATAACTGAACCGTTTGAATCTTCTTCTCATCTGGAAAGCGAAGTGCCGCATTTAAAAAGGCAGCTAAAATGGATTCATTTCCATGGGTGCCAAATAACGATTTAAACGCAAAGTCGACACGCAAATCTAATCGTTTCGTCATAATGCCCTCCGTCATATTTATGTTTGTTATTAGTATAGCACGACTAGATTTCTTCTTCCTATATCACACTTTGCAAAGGCACACATTTACATAAAAAAAACTTACTACAGTAGGGAATCAGTAGATGGTGGTGCAAGAAAATCTAGGTTTTATATGCTAGGAGTTGTCCAAGACATTTACTTTTTTTACGGAATGGACGAGATTTTGGGGTGTGTCCAAAATAATGAAATAAAGCAGTAGCATAGATATATAATCCTATTCCATTTGAAGAAAAACTTTAGTGAGGAAAAAATAACAAGATTAATGAGCCTTAGTTGGGGGTAAAGTCAACTAACTGTTTCGAAGGGAGAGAATGATGTATGAGCATTCTATGGACGCTAATTGTAGGTGGAATTATTGGATGGCTTGCCGGTTTAATTACAGGGCGTGACATTCCGGGAGGGATTATCGGTAATATTATTGCTGGTTTTATTGGTTCATGGTTAGGCGGTCTTATTTTAGGAAGTTGGGGACCCGTTATTGGTGGTTTTGCCATCATCCCAGCAATTATCGGATCTATCGTTTTAGTACTAATTGTAAGTTTCATTTTAAGAAAAATGGGCCAAAACAAGAATCATGGTCGTCATGCAAAATAAAGTAACGAATATAAAGTGGAGGGGCTAAAGATGAGAGAAGAAAGTAAGTCAGTGTTAGATGGTTTTGTTGAAGATAATCAATTCGAATTGGATTCTTACCTTACTTATTTATTCGATCAAGTTAATCATGAAAGCAAAATTCCGTCAGAAGCTTAATGAGAAGCCACATATTTTCTAAAAAAGAAAAAGACAAAAAAATAATAAATCAGAATGTAGTATGAGCGACCTTAGTGACTTTGTTCACGATACATAAGGTCGTTTATTGTTATGAAGAATGTTTAAGATATTATTGTTCATAGGCAATGCCCAATGCCCAATGGGTATTAATCACTTTAACTACTGCTTTAGTAAAAATCAATTGGTCCTATACGTTGATTAAAGTCCTTTCCAAGTGCCAATTGGAGGATTGTACATACGATTAAAAAAGGCACATTCTCTGTTGGGAAAAGTCTTTCCACTATCAAAAAGAATGTATCTACTTAAATAAGCTAACCATTTATTAAATCATTTTATAACAAAGGAGATGGAAGTGTGTTCGGACTCAGGGATATACCTAAATTCTTATTTTCTTTCTTACTTGTACTACCACTTGTATCTCTAGTTCACCAATTAGGTCATTCTATCATGGCAATTTTTTTTGGAGGGAGAGTGGATTTTACAATTGGGAAAGGAAAAACAATTTTTAAATGGAAGAAAGTTGAAATAAAATCCGTTTACTTTTTAGATTCCTTTTGTGTATATGAAAAACTAAAATACGACAATCGATTTACCCATGCTTGTGTCTATGCTGGAGGTGCCATTGCTAATTTAGCTTCTATTTTCCTTATAAATAGCTTAATTATAGCTGACATCCTTCCAACAAATCTCTTTTTTTACCAGTTTGTCTATTTTTCTGTTTATTATATTGTCTTCTCGCTATTGCCTATTAAATTTACAGAAACAACTTCAAGCGATGGACGTGCTATTTATGATGCATTGAGATATGGAAAAATAACATGTAACCCTGATTAATAAAGCTGGAATAATGATGTAAAGAGATGTGTTTGCGAAGCTACATAGGATTCCTTTTTACGTAATAAATTAGATGATAAAAATAAAATTACTTTGAATAATATAGTTAACTCAGCAATTAGTGTTGATGTTGATAAATAATTAATATCAAAAAACCTTCTACTCCTGTCAGGTAGAAGGTCATTTGTGTGATGGAAATGTGATTGTATACCCTGCGAGAAAGGTAACACATTTATTCATTGCCAATAAAATTATAATTTAAACAGATTACAAAGGAAAACCCTCTATCCTATAGATAGAAGGCAAGATGGAAACATACTATAAACAAAGGTAGATGACTTAGATAACTTTACATTTATTTTTATATCCAAAAGGAAAGAACTTAAACACATAAAAAAACCTTCTACTCATAGAGAGTAGAAGGTCACAGGGATGACAGCCTGCTAAAATATAAATGACTGGGCTAGCTGGATTCGAACCAACGCATAACGGAGTCAAAGTCCGTTGCCTTACCACTTGGCTATAGCCCAATAGAAATGGTTGCGGGGACAGGATTTGAACCTGCGACCTTCGGATTATGAGCCCGACGAGCTACCAGACTGCTCCACCCCGCGATGGTAAGATAAATAATAAATGGCGGAGGAAGAGGGATTCGAACCCCCGCGGGCTTTGACACCCCTGTCGGTTTTCAAGACCGATCCCTTCAGCCAGACTTGGGTATTCCTCCGTATTTCAATTTAATGGTGGACCTTGTAGGATTCGAACCTACGACCGGACGGTTATGAGCCGTCTGCTCTAACCAGCTGAGCTAAAGGTCCTTCCTAATTTTCGAATCATAATGTAAAGGTGGCAACAGGGTTTGAACAAGTAAATAAAGGTTTTGCAAATCTTGACCTTACCTCTTAGCTATGCCGCCCTGCTTCTGCTTATTACTTAATCAGATAATGCGGATGAAGGGACTTGAACCCCCACGTCATAAGACACTAGATCCTAAGTCTAGCGCGTCTGCCAATTCCGCCACATCCGCGTATAAAAATGGTAATTAAGTAATTCACCTTGTTTTTACTAACTATACACATATTCTACTCCATAACTTCGCAGAAGTCAACATCCGCGAAATATTATTTTTTTACTTTAACTATTTTGTTCTGTTTAAAGTAGAAAAATAAAAACGACTTAGAGTGTTTTTATTCACGCATTGCTCCTACCTTTCAAGAATTTGTTGCAGCTTGCTCTTCACTTACGTCTTTTTGAGTTTCCTGTTTTATTTTTTATATACTAGCGTTAATCTAGTCACTTATATTTTCAATGAACTGGGTGAGAAATCTAAAGATATTCCAATATCTGAATTCTTTAGAGAACGCGCTAATACATTATATCTAAAGTATTATGACTTTGAATAAGCTTCCACCTGTTAACTCACCTTAACAATGTAACTAAATTTAAAAAGAAGTCCAAAAATAAGTCAGAAACGGCATAAAAGCAATGACCAGAAAGGCAAACCAAGTAGCGATACAGTAGATCCTGCTGGCAACCCAAAACCTTGAAGGAAAATTAGAACTGTATCGTTGTTACCTACTCAGCAGTTTTTTGATTAAGAAAAAACCTTGATTATATTACCACTCATCTTCTGAAAAAGTGTTAATTATGGTATGTTCAGTTTCATCTACTTCTGATTTTTTTATCAAATGAATTTGATTTTTGTCAGGAAATGACTGTAATTTTAAATAGTATGTCTCTTCACTACTATACACTCTGCCATGCACATGTTCTGTTAGTTGCCCACTATAAATATAAGAGTTATCTTTCCAACGATAAATATCTACAATAAAACTTGCATCACTAGTTTTTTTGGAATTTTTTTTATCAGCGTCACCTGGGTTTAATTCTGATGAAACAATAACATTAGGCTTATCTATATCTCCTTTCCACTCTAACTTCAATTTTCTATCAGTGTCATTTATTAGCTTTAAATAATGTTGTGGACGTGGTACATCGTTTTTACTTTCTTCAGATATTAACATTTGATCACTCCTGTTAAGATTTTATAGGTATATACTTTCCATTAAGAAAAAAATTAATTTACTTTTTGGTGCTTATAACATTTTGTTAGTGGAAAAAGAAATTTGGAATATTAACCGTAAGAAGTATCTATAACAGAAAAGTCATTTTGTCTTATACTACCTCTTATATTTTTTTACTCAAATCAAACAATATATTTGGGAGGTTTTTTATGCGAGAATTTAGTGTCAACAAACCATTAGATGGTAAAAAAAATTATTTAGGAAAGTTCGACAATGATTATGCTAAGCATTTACACTTAAATAATCCAACCTCTACTAACATGCACGAGTTAGAAGGTTTAGACGAAATAGCTAATACGAAAAACATATTAAGTAATATACAAGAAAATATAGAAAATGACCGTTAATAACAGGGATAGTTGTAATGTCAGGTGTAAGAAGTCACCTAACAGAGTATATGTATGACCGTTTCACTATACAAGGACTTGAACTTAGTATAACTGGGGAAAGGATGACACCTCGTTTGTCATCCTTTTTTTATTGCTAGAAAAAATATATTTGTATGTAGCTAAAAGATTAGAGAGACCAAATTAATCCTTTTAGCAAATTTTCTTTTGTAATCATTTATATAAAGTTATTTACATATAGGTTCCGGCTTAGTCAATAAGGTTTCAATGTGTTTAGAATAATAAAGACTTCCAAGGGGACGTTAAAGCGTGAGCTATCTATTTAGTGAAGGGAGGGTACGATGCAATGGCTGAAATGAAAGACTTAGGCGTTCATGAGACATTAGAACTTCATGAACTTTTAACGTTTAAAAATATTTGTTTAACTAAATCTGCGACCATGAGTGGATTAGCACAAGATGTAGAACTCAAAAATATCTTAGCTCGAGACGTTACTCAAACTAAATTACATGTCCAACAATTAAAAAGTTTTTTATCTTAGAAGGAGTTTACGATCATGAATCAATTTGTTCAAAATATGACTGGAATGGGTGGAATGACAGACCAAGTCATTGCCACTGATTTTCTAATCGCTGCAAAAACAGGAATTAAAAACTATGCTTTAGCTTTGTCTGAAACTTATAATCCAGAAGTCAGAGAAGTGTTACGTGCACATTTAAATAAAGCCATTGATACACATCAAGAGATTACCGATTATATGGTATCAAAGGGTTACTATCATCCTCAAAATGTACAAGAACAGCTAAAGGTTGACTTGCAAGCAACTGATACAGCCCTAAATCTTCCTCAACAATAATAAGGAGACATATTCATTAGCAAAAAAGCTATCCCCTATATAAAGCGGATAGCTTTAGTTATTTGTTTTATACTTATTATTTGATTTGAATACTCTTGCAAAGAGATACTCCAAACCTACATACCATTTAACCTTTTGCTAAATCTAATGCTCTATCTGCCTTTTTAAATCATGATTTACTTGCTCTTACTTTTGAGACCAAGTAAAGTGGAAGAAGTGATAGGTGATGGCCAAAAGACAAAAGGGAAAAATTCACATAACCTAGTACCCATCAATTATAGTCTTGTTTTAATCATAGTATCTCATAAAAAGGAGGTGTGATCATGCTACAAGGAAAGGGAGTTAAAAAAACCATTGAGATGTTATGGGGCATTCCTATGTTTCCAGTACTCTTACTAGGGAATTTTGTATTTGGATTAGCCACGTCTTTTTTTGCACCCTATGCTTCATTATTTGGTATTGACGAAGTCGGAATGAGCAATATGCAATTTGGCTTTTTTATGACCATTATTTCAGTGGGCGCTGTTGTTATTACCACCATTATGGGTAAAGCCTCAGACCGCGTGTCCAGTCGAAAAAAATTGTTATTACTCACTACTTGTGCTGCCATTTTAGGGTACACTGGGTTTGCATTCATCCGTAACTTTTTTCTTCTTGCTTTTATTGCTTTCTTTTTACTGGGAACAGCAGCCTCTACCGTACCTCAATTATGGGCATTTACAAGAGAAGCATTAAAACAAAGCACAGTAGAAGAAAAAGAAACACCTTTTGTAATGAATGTTTTTCGTGCGTTTTTCGCTCTTTCTTGGACGGTTGGTCCAGCAGTTGCAGGGTGGGTACTGTATGCGGTTGGATTTAAGGGGCTCTTTCTATGCGTATCAGGCGGATATCTACTAGCAGCAATTACGTTAGCCTTTTTATTAAAGGATATCAAAATTGAGGTGGAAGCCAAGCCAGCCCCTGTGGTTCTGCGTAAATTCATTGTTCAATCTCATATCTTAAAGAACATTATCGCAATGACGTGTATGGCTATGGCTGCTTCTATGGCTAATTTAAACATGTCGCAATTTATTACGAAAATACTTAACGGGACGGAAAAGCAGGTAGGCTTAGTAGTGAGCGTGCCTCCAGTATTTGAGGTTCCATTTATGATTGCAGTGGGGATATTAGCTACAAAAATAGGTAGTCGGTTGTTGATACGATTGGGATTTTGTATTTCAGTTTTTTACTATGGACTCCTATTTTTAGTCACAGAACCGTGGCAAATTTATCCGATTCAAATATTAAGTGCTGCACAGGTTTCCATAACAGCAGGCATTGCTGTGTCGTACTTTCAAGACTTTATTCCAAATGAACCGGGGACGGCAACGGCGTTATATATGAACACGACACAAGTAGGAAATGTGCTTGGCTTCCTGGGGTTCGGGTTCTTTTCAAGTTTGATAGGGTACCATAACTTATATTTGTTATGTACAGTACTTGTTATTGTCGGATTAACTATCTTGTTAAGCGAAAGAGGAAGAAAGAAACTAAAAGAGGTAATTCCTCTCTCCTCAAAATAATGCTGTTTTTTAATCAGAGTAAACAATTGGAAATAAAATAATGATTTTGGGAAGGGGTTATTTCGAAACAAGAACAACCCCCTTCATAAACGATAGATTTAAAATTTGCAAACTTTACAGAAGTTCGTGTAGCAGGAAGAGGACCAATTAGACAAGGCGAGCCAGGATTCCAAGCGAACTTTGACCATGATGGTGACCGAATTGACTGTGATTAGTAATAACTTATTAAAATGAGCATAAACAGGTAATATAATAAAAGAAATGACTTTCATTACTGGGGGTCATTTCTTTTATTCCTAAAAGTACTGGAGATTGTATCAAATTCCAACAGGTATTCTCACTAAACTCTAGAAATATTACTTATCAAACTGTCATACAAATATTTTCAAATATGATAAAAGCAGGTGATTAAATGGAACGAAAGAAGTTTATTGACCACATTGATAATTTAATAGAACAATCTGACGCGTGGAGAAAGGATGCGGAGAAAAGAGAAGACTGGAACAGTGCATGTTTTTACCAAGGTGAGGTCAAAGCTTATGAGAGAGTAAAGAGATTGGTTAATCAGCAGCAGTTACATGTATAAATGAAAATTACAACCCTAACTCAGAAATGAGTAGGGTTTACCTTATTTTTTTTTCTAGTTTACATAACTTATATTATAAGAACCAATTTATTTCAGGAGAAAGGGGCATTTATGGGACAATATAAAAGAACATTTGTTCTTTTATATAGGAACAAATGTTCTTTGTTGGATAAAAACTTTTAATTTTTCCCGATTATTGCTATTAATTATCGACGATCTGTCTCTAGAGCTATCACTATTTGCAATAAAATAATTTTATTTTTCTCCGGTCCCTTAAAATTCAAACCATCCTCGCAGACGAGAAGCCTCTACTATTTTTCGGATTCCTTGTATATAGGCTGCAACTTTTAGGTTTGTTCCGAACTTATCGGCTGTATGGACAATGTTTAAAAAGCTTTCTGTCATTTTCTCTTTTAAACGTTCATCAACAAGTGCTGCTGGCCAGTAATAACCTTGATTGTTTTGACACCATTCAAAATATGAAACAATAACGCCTCCAGAGTTAGCGAGAATATCCGGAACTACCATTACTCCTTTTTTATCCAATATTTGAATGGCTTCCTTGGAAGTAGGCCCATTGGCGGCTTCGATAACAATTTGGCATTGAAGGCGCTCTGCATTTTCTCTTGTGATAACTCCACCGATTGCAGCAGGAATTAATATATCGCATTCTTTCTCTAATAGTTCTTGATTTGAAATTGTGTCATTATAAAGAGTAGTTACAACACCAAAAGAATCTCTATTTTCCATTAAATAAGGGATATCTAACCCTTGCGGATCGTATAATGCTCCCAATGCATCTGAAACCCCTACTACTTTTGCGCCTAATTCATGTAAATATTCAGCTAAATAACTCCCTACATTTCCAAATCCTTGGATAATAACACGCATACCCGTAATAGGAATATTTTTTATTTCGCTAACTAATTGAATTGTATATAAGACTCCTTTAGAAGTTGCTGTCTCTCGTCCTTCTGACCCGCCAAGCACTAAAGGTTTACCTGTGATGAATCCTGGTGAATCAAACTCACGAATGTGATCATATTCATCAAGCATCCACGCCATAATTTGAGAATTTGTATACATATCCGGTGCAGGTATATCTTTTGTGGGTCCAACAATTTGACTGACGGCTCTTACATACCCTCTGCTTAACCTTTGCAGTTCCGATAAACTCATGTTTCTTGGCTCACATACAATGCCGCCTTTTGCTCCTCCATATGGAAGGTCAGTAATACCACATTTTAAGCTCATCCACCCTGCTAGTGCCTTAACTTCTTCGGCTGTAACATCTGGGTGAAATCTTATTCCACCTTTTGTGGGGCCGGTTGCATCGTTGTGTTGGGCACGATATCCTTGAAATATTTGAGTAGTGCCGTCATCCATTTTTACAGGAATACTTACCTCTAAAAACCTCATGGGCTTCTTCAAAAATTCAAATACTTCTTTTGGATAATTTAGATAACTAATAGCTTCTTTTAACGTTTCTTGAAATTCCTCTAAGGGATTATTTAACTCTACTGATTCCTCATGATGTGAAGTGCTCTCCATTTTTATAAGTTCTTTTTTCATATGGACCCCTCTTTTTCATTTAATAGTAGCTATTTATAATCTTAAATGACTGATTGTCATTCATTATATAGATTGAAGATATGCTAGTTTCATCAAATAGAGTAAAAATAAATGTATTTACCATCCACGCTCTTGCATTCTATGCTCAGGTAAAATAGTAGATATTTCAATGCCCTTCATTGCTGTTCCCAATCTTTTTGAAAGGGCAGCAATTAATTCATAATCTTCATAATGAGTCGTTGCTTCTACAATTGAACGTGCGAATTTCACAGGGTTTTCTGATTTAAAGATTCCAGAACCAACAAATACACCGTCTGCACCTAATTGCATCATAAGTGCGGCGTCAGCAGGTGTTGCTATCCCGCCAGCAGCAAAGTTTACAACAGGCAATCTCCCCTCACGTTTAATTTGAAGTAAAAGTTCAAAAGGTGCCCTTAGATTTTTAGCTTCTGTCATTAACTCATCTTCATTCATATTAGTAATCTTTCGAATTTGTGCGTTTACTTTTCGTATATGACGTACAGCTTCCACTATATTTCCAGTTCCAGGTTCTCCTTTTGTTCTTAACATCGACGCACCTTCTGCAATGCGGCGACTGGCTTCGCCTAAATCACGACAACCACATACAAACGGTATAGTAAAACGATTTTTTAAAAGATGATATTCCTCATCAGCAGGCGTCAAGACTTCGCTTTCATCAATATAGTCGACTCCCATTGCCTCAAGTAGATGAGCTTCAACAATATGTCCTATCCGTACTTTCGCCATAACCGGTATAGAAACGGCATTCATTACTTCCTCTACAATAGTAGGGTCAGCCATACGAGCCACTCCGCCAGTAGCCCGTATATCAGCAGGAACCCTTTCTAACGCCATAACCGCAACAGCGCCCGATTCTTCCGCAATTTTTGCTTGCTCTCCATTTATGACATCCATGATGACGCCGCCTTTTTGCATTTCTGCCATACCGCGTTTTACTCGATTTGTTCCCTTATTACTCATTGTAAGTTTTCCCCTTCTATCTTTCATTGTTCAACTCGATTGATATATATTTCAATTCAAGGTATTCATCAATCCCATGATGGCCGCCCTCACGCCCTAAACCACTTTCTTTATAGCCCCCAAAAGGTGCTTGTGCTACTGAAGGTAACCCATCATTTAACCCAATAATTCCATATTCAAGTTCTTCGCTAATACGAAAAGCACGGCTAAGACTTTGAGTAAAAACATAAGCTGCTAACCCATAATTAGTGTTATTAGCTCGTTGAATCACTTCTTCCTCGGTTTTAAATGTGGTAATAGGGGCTAAGGGGCCAAATATTTCCTCTCTCACACATAACATCTGATCTTTTACATTCCTAATAATAGTAGGTGGGTAATAAAATCCATTATTTGATTCAGGCTTAGTGCCGACATAGACAGTTTCCCCACCGTGTAACAATGCATCATCAACAAACGACTTTACTTTGTCTACGGCTGCCTGATCAATTAATGGTCCAATATCTGTTCCCTCTTCATATCCGTTCCCTACCTTTAGCTTCTCTAATTCATTCTTAAAGATTTCAATAAACTCATTTTCAATAGATTCATGTACATATATTCTATTTGTACATATGCAAGTTTGGCCAGCATTCCGAAACTTAGAGTTAATTAATCCTTTTGCTGCTTTTGATAGGTTGGCATCTTCCATTACAATAAAAGGTGCATTTCCCCCTAATTCAAGGGAGACTTTTTTTACATTTTCAGCAGCACCTTTCATTAGTACTTTTCCTACCTCTGTAGACCCTGTAAAAGTTATTTTTCTAACCCGGTGGTCATTTAACCACGTCTTACCAATCTCTTGTGAATTACCAGTTACAACATTTAACACTCCCTTTGGAACACCGGCTTTTTCAGCCAACTCGGCTAATTTCAAAGCTGTTAATGGAGTTTCATTGGCCGGCTTTACAACTGCTGTGCAGCCTGCTGCAAGGGCTGGTGCGACTTTTCTTGTAATCATGGCTGCTGGAAAGTTCCACGGGGTGATGGCTGCAATAACCCCTACTGGTTCTTTACGGATGAGAATCCGTTTATCAGGATGCGAAGCTGGAATTGTCTCCCCATAGATTCGCTTTCCCTCTTCAGCGTACCAAGAAATAAAACTATTGGCATACGTAACTTCACCAATTGCTTCTTTTATCGGCTTTCCTTGTTCTTGGGTCATTATTTTTCCAATTTCTTCTTTAGACTCATCAATTAAATAAAACCACTTCATCAATACTTGACTACGCTCTTCAGCTGTCTTGTGTCTCCATTGCTTTAAAGCTTGATAAGCAGCATCTACAGCTTGTTTGGCCTCATAAAACCCTCCTTGAGGAATGAGCCCAACAACTTCATGTGTTGCTGGATTTACTACTTTCTTTAATTCTTTGCATTCACTACCTATCCAATTTCCGTCAATATACATGCTAAACAGCTGATTTTTTGCTTCTGTGCTACCAGTCTTCATTTTTATTTCTCCTCTCTTAGATATGTTGAACTGTTACTGCAGCTTCTATTGATTCCTCTAAAATTGCTAACCCTTCCTCAAGCTGTTCATCTGTTATTGTGAGGGGCATTAGAATACGAATCACATTTCCAAATATCCCTGCGCTTAATAAGAGCAGCCCCCTATTTATTGCTTCCTTTACGATTTTCTGAGTCATTTCTTTATCTGGTTTTTTTGTATGCTTATCTGTTACAATTTCTAGCGCACACATTGCCCCAAGACCTCGAACCCCGTCAACCTGCTCAAAACGATCAGATAAATATTCAAATTTATTCAACACCTCTTTTCCTAATATTTTTGCCCGATTATTTAGGTTCTCTTTTTCAATAATGTCCAAGACTTCCAATGCTGCACGACAACCTAGTGGACTTCCTGAATAGGTTCCACCCAATTCGCCAGGTTCTGATACATCCATAATTTCTTTCCTACCAATAACCCCACTGATTGGCACTCCGGCTCCCATTGATTTTGAGACTGTAATAAGATCAGGGGTAATATCAAAATGCTCAATAGCAAAATATTTTCCTGTTCTTGCAAAACCAGTTTGAATTTCATCGGCAACAAATACAATGCCATTTTCTTTACAAATTTCATATACTCTTTGTACAAATGCTTTGTTAGGAATAATAAAGCCACCTTCCCCTTGTACTGGCTCCATAACAACGGCAGCCACCGTTTGGGGAGAAACCTCTGTTACTAAAAATTGTTCAAATTGTTCGATTATGAATTCACTATATTGTTGTTCAGTCATTTCCTTGGGTCTGCGATATTCATATGGATAAGGAGCCTTATATACTTCAGGGGCAAAAGGACCGAATTCATACTTATAAGGTTTAACCTTACTTGTCATTGTCATAGTCATTAATGTGCGACCATGAAATCCCCGTGTAAATGAAATAACTCCTTGTCTTTTTGTATATTTCCTAGCTATTTTCACTGCATTTTCTACTGCTTCCGCGCCACTGTTAAAAAAAGCTGCTTGCTTCGGAAAATTTCCGGGTGCCAGTTCTGTCAATTTTTCTGCTAATTCAATATAAGATTCATACATCATGACATTAAAACCCGTATGAATAAAATTTTCCAGCTGTTTTTGGAGAGCTTCTACCACCTGGGGATGGGAATGACCAACATTTACTGTGCCAATTGCTCCGGCAAAGTCAATAAATTTATTCCCGTCCATATCTTCAACAAGTGCGCCATTTGCCTGTTTAACAAAGGCTGTACATCCATTGCTAATTCCTCTCGGAACTATTCTCTTTCTTCTTTCTAATAGATCCTGGGATTTTGGTCCTGGTATTACGGTATTTAACGTGATATGCTTTTGCATTTTATATGCTCCTTCTATATAAGTTAATAAAATTTGATTTTCCTTATCTCATAATTTTCTCTATTATGTATTGATCTGTTTACTCCCCCTTTATTTATGAACAATGCAAGAACTATGCCAGGTAGAAGAAGGCGGGTTTCTTTTAATTTTTTATCGGAAATTTGCCCCTAGGTATGCATGGATGCATACTTTATGTACAGATGTATAAAAAACAAATAAGCGATACAGATTTACATCTGCATCGCTTATTTATTACGAAATAATAAAACTATAAAGAATTATTTTCCTGTTGTTCATTTAAAATCTTTTGATATTTTCGACTGACAGAAGATTGGCTTATACCGAGGGCCTTTGCTGCTTTAGTAGTAGTCTTATATCTCTTCATTGCTAATAAAATTAATTGCTCTTCTACATAATTCTGTGCTTCATGAAGTGGCATAATTTGAGTAAATGTTGGTTTTGCCTTTTTAAAATGATGGCTAGCAGCTAAAAATTCATTTACAAAGTTACCATCGATAGTTGAATCATCAGCAGACACAGCTAATCTTTCAATCATATTTTGAAGCTCACGTATATTCCCTGGCCATGAGTAAACCTCTAATAAGTTAAGTGCATCCGGTGACAAATGATAATTTTTATTGTACTTTTTATTTAATTGTTGTAAAAAATGAAAAGCCAATAAAGGAATATCTTCTGATCGCTCACGTAAAGGAGGAATATAAATGGGAATAACATTTAAACGATAAAATAAATCTTCGCGAAAGGTTCCTTCCTCAACCATTTTCTCTAAACGTTTATTCGTTGCTGCAACAATTTGTACATTAATAGGTATGGGCGTCGTGCTTCCAATGGGAATGATCTCTTGCTCCTGCAAAACCCGAAGTAATTTTACCTGTAAGCTTAGAGGCATCTCACCAATTTCATCTAAAAACAAGATACCTTGATCTGCTTTCTTAAAATAACCTACTTTTCCATTCTTATCAGCTCCGGTAAAAGATCCTTGAGTGTAACCAAATAATTCACTTTCTAGTAAATTTTCAGGTATGGCACCACAATTTAATTTTAGAAATGGCTGATTTGATCGGCTTCCCAACTGATGAATAGCCTGGGCAATAACTTCCTTTCCTACTCCTGACTCGCCATAGATTAAAACTGTAGAAGAAAAATTGGAAATTTTATTTATTTGCTCTACGACTCGTTCCATTTTTGAACTACAATAAATTAACTTTTCAAAAACCTTATTCTTGCTCTTAAATGTATCCAGTTCTTGTTTATATTGATTTGAAATCTTTTTAATTTCCCTCAATTCAGTTTTTAACTTAGTGGTTTCCGTGATATCCCTTGATGCAATAATAATTCGTTCAATTTTTCCTTTTTCATCAAGAATAGGATTTCCCACAGCAAGAATTTTCTTACCATTAGCTGTTTCTTGCACGATTGAAACTTTCTTTTTGTGTTCAATGACTAAACGAGTTACGGATGGACTGAATAGCCCTTTATCCTCTAAATCTATTAAATTTTTCCCAATAAAATCTTTTAAGTCTCTACGCCAGAACTCTGAAATAAAGCTATCACTGTAACGAATGAGTTCTCCCTTATTGTTTACTACAAGGATCTCATCATATATGGTGGAAAGAATGGCATTTAAATCTTTATTTAAATTTTTTATATGTTCAATTTCCATAGCCATTTTCTCAACCATTGGTAAATCTTGAACAATGATAAGAACCCCTTCCACTTCCCGATTAAAGTTTGTAATAGGACTATAATCCACTAGAACGCTTGTTTTATCAGTAATTTCTAGTTCATTTAAAATGGTTTCATTTGATGAAAATACAGTACTTATATGCTCACCATTAAAAAGGGTTTCAGCAGACTTATTCATTACATCCTCGCGGATCATTTTCATCATTTTTATTCCTGAATCATTACAATTAACAATTTTCCTCTCTTGATCTACCACAAAGATTCCCATGGGAATAGAAGTGAGAATAATTTTTAATAAATCAAAACTATGTCTATTTTCTTGCTTAAAGAGTTCAACTAATACATCTTCCCTTCTTATATACCCTATCACTTCTCCTTTCGTATCTTTAACAAGAGCGATAGGTTCTCCAATGATTTGAAAAAGAAGAGGTAACGAAATTGTTTCATTTAATTTACATACATTTTCTAATGGAACAGAATTTTCTACTAAGTCTGTAAGCTTAGTACTATGCTCCACTTGATTAGTTAATAAAAAATCTTTCAAACGAATATAAGAAAATAGATGACTGTCTTTCATAAGAAAAAGAAACGGATCGGAATAATTTTTCAGTTGGTTTTGCCACCCTTCTTCAGGGCAGTCAATTGATATTGAAATAATTGGTCTTATTTTCTCTTCAGCTAGTAAAAACATTGATGTTCCTCCTTCTATCCTCTTATTTTATCATTTGAAAAAATCTGATTATATAAAAAAATGTGCACCTAACATAATTGTAGTATTTCCCCTCATTGGGAAAAGAGGAGATAGTTATTCATCCCCTCTTTGGCAGCTTTTCTCTTTCTGATTTTCAATTAAAAAGGAACCCTCCTTAACAAAGGCAAGTACCACGCCTGGTATTACACGATCTCCTTTTTGCACCTCTAAAGAATGTATCTTTCCACTTAGTTCTACCCTTACGGTTTCGATATTTCCTTCCCTATTCCTTATTTTAAACAAAGGTTCCCCTTCATATATTTGTGAGTGAATTTGAATGAGTATATCTTCAATAATTCCATAACATGGACTCGTAATAAATTCATGACTAATCATATTATAATCTCCTTTCATTTTACCTACTGAACGTTCTAATAGGAGGTAAAGAATTATATCTGCTGCAAAATTAGTTGTAAAAACGCCTTGCACTTAATAATATCAACCATCTAGATCCCTAGCTTTTCTATCCATAGTTCCTCATCATCCAGATCATCGCTAGATAATAGCAACATATTTCCTGTTTGGATAGAAACGACCATGACTTTTCCATAAAACATATTTGAGTAGACAATTACAATTCTTTTACCTCTTCAAATTGGAATTGCGGAGGCCTACAAGTAAATAGTTTTGTTAAGTAAGTCAGGTAAACGAGACCGATTCCTGCCCAGATAATTCCTAGTATGAGGGAGTCTGTACTTAGGTTAATCCATAAAATAACCACCGTTCCGCCTCCTATCCCCGGCAGCAAGAGATAGTTTATAAACCCCAAAATTGTCTTATGTTGCCTCTTTCTTATTACATAATGTACAATTACGCATACATTCACAAAAGTAAAGGCAATTAAGGCTCCAAAGTTAATTAGAGAAGTAGCCGTTAATAGATTAAAAAATATTGCCGATAATGAAATGGCCCCTACAAATAGAACATTTAGAAAGGGGGTATTCCAACGAGGATGTATATAGCCAAAAAACCTTCTTGGCAGTACATTGTCACGCCCCATTACATATAATAGTCGGGATACACTCGCATGTGATGATAACCCTGAGGCCAGAGTTCCTGTTACAGTACCTGCCAAAAAGAAAGCCTGAAATAATTTACCCCCTACATATAAAGCGATTTCTGGAGAAGTTGCTTCAACGTCGCTAAAGCGCGATACATCAGGGAAGTAGGACTGTGTAAAATAGGAAGCCCCTATAAATAGTATTCCCCCTACAAGAGCTGTGAGGAATATCGCGCGTGGAATAGTGACTGTTGGATTGGCTGTTTCCTCAGCCAACGTTGTTACTGCGTCAAACCCTAGGAATGAAAAACAAAGAATCGTTGCCCCTGATATTAAGCTGGTTAGCTGCATGTCTGACTGAAAAAAGGGTTGAATAGAAAGAATTCTACCTGTTCCTTCCCCATGATTTAATCCCATAATAACTAAAATTACAAAAATGATGATAACTAACATTTGGAAGGTAACTAAGAGATTATTAAAGTTAGCTGTAACATTAACACTAAACAAGTTAATAACCGTTATTATTCCTACAAAACCTAACACAAACAACCAAGATGGAATACTAGGAAAAAGTGCAGAAAGATATATCTTTGTTAAAACAGCGTTGATCATGGGTAAAAACAGATAGTCTAACAAGGACGACCATCCAACAAGAAAACCAAGATTTGAATTTATAGTTTTCTGAGTATATGTATAAGCTGATCCTGCTACCGGATAAACTTTAACCATTTTCCCGTAACTTATTGCTGTGAAGAGCATAGCCACTAAGGCCAAAATATAAGCTGTTGGTACATGCTCACTTGTTTTTTGAGCTACGATGCCAAAGGTATCGAATACTACCATCGGTGTCATATACCCTACTCCTAAAAATACGATTGACCATAACTTCAATGAACGTTTCAACTCCACCTGCTTCACTTATCATTCCTCCTGCTAATAGAAAAAAATAGACAAGTCCATACATACGTTTTCTATCCACTCTAAATATCGATGTTAATAGCCTAAGTAGATATTTTTTGTATAAAAACGGTGTATTTCTTTCTATTTTAAATTTTCTGATTCATTTAAGAACAATGCAATTTTTATACCAGCTTGCAAGAGCTGTATCTACAAGATAATTTCATATCCAATTTACTGATTATCTGCATATACCTTTCGTGGTCTTACCCATATTTGCATAACTTATGCTTTATTACATAATTATTGATAACTCTTATGTAAAGAGTTTACCTGTTGGCATAAAAAAGAGCAGTCCTCCCAGGAGCTACTCTTTTTACTTTAATATAATGGTATATAAGCGTTAATTTCTCTTTTTTAAAGACATAATTAAATCTTTAAACTAGGCATTCTACTTGCAAGGATTCAGCTCCTTTGTTTGTTATCCATACATATAAGGAATCAAGAAGAGCCTTTTTTATATATTGATTTGAAAAAATACTACATGGTTCAGTAACTAGTCCTTGAACATACACATTTTTCTTTTTTCTACACCAGTTAACGCTTGCTAAAGCTACAATTTGTGTATCATGATAGAGGGCAAAAAATTGATAACCTTGTTTTTGTTTCGTACTTATAAAATCCAAACATGTGTCTAAGGTTATATCCTTATAGATATGATTTAAAAATGGAAATGACTGCAAGAATTGATGAGAAACATATAACTCTACAAAATTTTCTACTGGCACTTTCATGGTCATAGTCTTTTCGTCTCCTTGTCCTCAAAATTGAATTAAATAAAGAATCAATCTGGTTTTCATATTACTTCCTTTGAATTTCAGGTTGATTGATTTATTTAATTTGCAATATTTATGCCAACTTATAATGTACTGGCAATATATCAGGTTGAATGATTACAGGAGAATCACTATTTACAGAAGGCATGGTTCGTGTAGTACCAGTAGGAGCTTATTTCTTATTAATCCAATTCTTGTATAATACTTGCTCCATAACCTGGCTTCTCAACACCGAAGTTATCTGCTAAAGTAGCCCCAATATCTGCAAATGTAGTACGAAGGGGTATTTCTTTTCCACCATTTTTCATACTTGGGCTGTAAAGTAATAAAGGAACATACTCACGTGTATGATCTGTTCCATGGTCAGCTGTAATAATTAATAAATCCTCTTCTTCTATCTTCTGAAATACTTCTAGAAGACGTACATCAAACTCTTGTAGTGCTTTTCCATATCCTTGAGAGTCACGTCTATGGCTGTAAATCGCAACAAAATCAACAAGGTTAACGAAACTTAGTCCTGAGAAATCCATATTTAATGTTTCAATCAGCTTATCCATGCCATTCATATTGGATTTGGTACGTAGTGACTCTGTTACTCTGTTACTGCTTCACCATCATAAATATCCGAGATTTTACCGATAGCAAAAACATCATATCCTTCATCTTTTAATTCATTCATAACGGTACGATTAAACGGCTTTAGAGCATAATCATGACGGTTAGCTGTACGTTGGAATTTTCCAGGTTCCCCTAAGAATGGACGTGCGATAACACGGCCAACCATATGTTTTTCCTCTAATGTCAATTCCCGAGCGGTCTTACAAATATCATAAACAGTAAAAATGGAAAGTGTTTTGGAAAATAAGGCAATACAAAAAGTCTTTATGAAAATAAAAGACTGAAGAAATATCAATTTTCCCCAATAAAAGAAACGTTCCTGTAACTATGAAAGATGTCTTTTTGATAACCTAATAATCGATACCAAACTGGACATAATAAAATGGACAAAAAATATCCATTGTTAGGGGAATTGAATCGTGAATCAATTGTTTAAATTAAGCTCCTCATGGTTTCCAATTTGGTTAATATCATTATTAATGTTAGTCATGGTATTTGTATATCTGCCTATATTTAAAGGTGCAAAACAAAACATGTCTGATGTTCCTCTAATTGTTGTAAATGAAGATAAGGGAAAAGTTGGCGATGCCATATTATTAAATCTTATCGAAAAGCAAAATGGAAATTCCTTTAAATGGGAAGTTGATAAAAGTAGGAAACAAGCATTCACAGATATAAGAAATAACAAGGCATATGGCGCATTAATTATCCCTTCAGACTATTCAAAAAGTCTTGGTCGAGTTCATGATACGCTTATTTCCGGTCTTGCAAATGATAAACCTGCTGATTTAGAAATTTTATTGAACGAAGGGATTGGGCAAACTGCATCCATGATTGCGAGTAATACCCTTCAGACAGTCGCTTTAACTGCTTCTAAAGGAATTAGTAGTCAACTAAAAAATGAATTACTGCAAAAAGGAATGAGAGTAGCACCAGAGAATGCTTCATTATTAGAAAATCCCGTACAGGTTGTTTCCAAAAATGTACTGAGGCTGCCGGTTAATCTTAATAAAGGAATGACACCGTTTGTCATGGCCCTTATATCATCTATTACTGGAATGTTGGGGGCAAATATGATACATGGATATCTTTTGCGAAGTAATGGTATTTTGAAGAAAAGGGGATCTGCATTAAGTGAATCTGAAGTCCTTACATCAGAAATAATTTTTGGTATCATTTTAACTTTCTGTGTTTCAATTTTTATTCAACTAGGGGTATTTGGAATTTTTGGGAGTGCACATGCTTCAAACATTTGGACGATATTCCTGTTTACTTTCTTTAGTTGTACGACCATGTTTTTGTTATTTAAAACGATAGCAGTATTTTTAGGTGGATGGGGAATGTTAGTAATGTTCCCGGTAAATTTTATGGGGATATTTTCTAGTGGCGGAGCATTTCCTCTATCAACATTACCTACCGTCCATCGACTGTTCAGTTATATTCTACCTACAAGATATATTGTGGACGGAATAAGGGCATTACTTTATTATGACGGAAGATTGGAGGCAGGACTTGGACCAGCCTTATTGGCACTCTCCATCTATTTTGTTTTAACATTAGCGATTCTTATTGTATTCATTAATCTTACTAAAAAATATAAAGAAGCAGTTGTTGATGAAAGCGGAAAGAAAATTGAGGTAGAAGTGGGAAATGAAATTCCTCATGAACCACCTACTCACGAGCAAAGGGAAAGTCACCATATAGGAGAAAAAGATGGAATGTTTCGTCAAGCAGTGTGCAATTTAGCTAAAGGCAGTAATAAAGAGAAACAGGAAATGAATGATGATGAGTTCCGAAACGCATTGAAGTCATTAGACAAAAATAAAAAATAATATTATTTTTGCGTATTTCTAGATTTTGTACATTTTAAAAACCACTGCTATAATAGCAGTATTTTCTAATTACTAAATACAGGCCGAAAAGTAAGAAAATAACAATAGCCGGTTCCTTAACGTACAGGTAACCGGCTAAAATGTGTCTAAACGTACAACTTTTCACTTTTGGTGACGTGACCCCTAGTATAGAAAAGCTAAAAATTTTTTAATCGCTCAATTATTAGAAGGTGGAGGAAGCCTTTGTTCAATAAGGCTTTACAATAATCTTCAACTATCAAGCGCGTTTCTTGAATATTCGGGTCTCGAAATAAAATGCCACCTTAAGTAAGTTATTGAAACATACTGGCACGAAAAAAGACTACAAAACCGAACTGAAACGATTCGCGAATTAATCAAAAAAGGGTTAAATAAACAATAAATAAAAATGTATGAATTATTTAAGCTTAGGGCATCCGGTCGCCCCCTTCGCCTCTTCTGCTCAGCGTGACCTCATAACATGACGACTAAGTGTGTTAAACTTTTTGCACGAGACCCCTCATTTATTTAAAATATTCATAATAAAATGATGATAACTGTACTATCAAACTACTTTTAAGAATTATTATTAATAGTTAAGGGGCTGATTTCTACTAAATAATATAGAAAAATCTATTATTTAGTGCTTACTGAAATTACCTACTCATCTTTATTCGTATTATCGTATTAATGGGAGGAAGAGGGATGCATCATAATGATCGGAAAAGGAAATGGAGCGAAATTTCCAAATCAATTCCATATTCTCTTTTAGATGTAAAAAATGAATTAAAGAAAAAAAGCAAAAATAAACAAACTTCCGTTAAAATGTCTCAATTAACGGAGGAGGAAACTATGCTAATTTATGAAATTAAAGAACTAACAAGACAACTCAATAAAAATAATATTACAAGAACACGTGCCTATTATCATTTTTACCTAAGGTACCCGGAAATACAATGGGCGCTACTTGGACACATGGTATCGCGTAACGGTGGTTGGAGTATGACGGATTTAAAAGGTGAGTTATATACAAGACTATTGTCCGAAAAGGATCAATTCACCTTCTTCTCTTTTTTAGAAAGAGGAAACTGGTTAATTTTTCAAGACGTTTATCCCCAATTTTTATTGTATGAACAAAGTATTAAAAAATCTAAAAATATGTTTCATCTTCTACCACTTCTCAACGTATCAACGTTTATGGAAACGATGTGGAATCATTTTTGGAGAACAGGCAATCAATATACATTAGCCATTGCAATTATCATTAATGAACAAAGCTATTTAGAAAAAAGAGTTATTCAAAATGCACTCTTTAAAAAGAAAATACTAAATAGTGTTGGATTCAAATTTTTTGATTTTTTTCGTTTTAATCATATCCTCTTTCCATTCTATGAAGATCATACTAAACAAAAAATATTACTATTTGGCGATACAATAACACATTTTACTTCCTTGCATGAAAGAATTCTGCTAGGTAAACGATTATACTCCCTATTGTTTCGCAATGAAAGTACCTTATTGAAAGTAATAAATTGGGCTTATGATCACCCACATACTGGTTCGCGAAGAGACTATTGTCCCCATTTGTTTTCTGATATTAATGAATCACTTTCACGTGATTTTTATAAACGTCGTACAAAAAAATGTAAACTAAGAAAAGATGCGAATCGTTTATATAGTCCATCATTAATATACGCATGGAAAGATTTTAATCATGAGGAGGCGGAAAAAGGGGACTGGTTTGATGACTGGTATATCGTGGATTATTTAATCGATAAGGGAGAAAATACAAATGGAGAGATTTATGATGAGTATTGCAAAACACTTGAAAAAATTGAACTTGCAATCCTGGCAAAAAAAAATGTCCTTCTCAGAGAAGAAGAAAGAGAAGAGTAACCATTTAGCATTTGTAATCACCATCATTTTCTCTTGTTTCTTGGGAACGTATTTAGATCTACTATTTGTTAGTAAAAAAATGTATACCTTCCCAATGCGCCCGTTCCCGGATATATTTACAGTCAATATCATTTTTCTATTTTTGGTATTGCCAATTTTCGTTGCTTTCTTTTTACAGATTTCAAAAACGTTATTCGCATTTTCAAGAACCCTGTTTATCATTTTAATTGGGCTTTGTGCAAGTATATTTGAACAATTCGCTGATAATTTAGGTTGGTTCACCCATAGCGAAGCATGGCATCATTCCTATTCTCTCTTTGGGTACATGATTTTTATGTTTCTTATGTGGAGGATTTATAGTTGGTTTCAATAAAAGGCACAGTACAAGAAACCTAGTAAGTTGAGAGACAATGATACTATTATTTTGAAAAATGGATAATCGATATAGAAAAGGTGAATGAGTTTATTCAAGTGGAAATATTGTCATTTGGATATTCAATTGTTAATAGTGAGGTGTTACCTGCGGTACAAGCTCAAATTTTGCGATTTAGTGGATATACTGGAATATTGAAGGATAAGATTACTTATATAATGATTAAACGTTTGCTGCATCAATATGTTCCTACGCTAGAGGGAAAAGAAAAACATCGTCTTAAGACAAAGGATGAATCGTGAGAAGTTGATGAAACACATACTAAAGTAAAAGAGCAATAGATGTAATTATAGAGGAGCATACCATTGGCCTTTATCTATGTGAGTTAAGAGAGAAATTCCAAATATATTTCCTTAGCCTCCAACTATAAAGTCAATTTTCCACCATGATAACAATAATAAGTCTCTGCTTTAAGATTTTTAATCTTTCTTAAAGACTGTTCGGCTTCCTTAATATTTAAACAAAAGTATGGATTAGCGATAGATAATTCATGATTCTCATTAACAGCTGCATCACCCGTAATTACACTCTTTAAACTTGGAAAATATAATGAAATATGTCCGGAAGTATGCCCTGGTGTTGCTACTACTCTACATTTGTTATTTAAAATCATATCGCCATCAAGTACCTTTTCATCAATAGAAACATGCTTTAAAGTCTTTAATTGCTGTATAAACCATTTACCAAATTCAATTTCTTCATTTGACATAGTTTTGAGCATTTCTTCGGCTTGAATCAACCTTTCTGACTTCATCGCACCACTTATGTATTTTGATTCGATTTCACTAGCAATAATATTGACCCAAGGATACTTTTCTTTGAAGGCATATAAGGAACCTATATGGTCATCATCATAATGAGTAATGATTATATTCTTTAACTCCTTTATTTCATATCCTTTTTTTGAGATTTCTTTACTAATTAAAGTTAAAAAACCTGTATACCCTGTATCGACTAAGGTTAGTTCATTATTCAATATAATTAGGCTAGGATAAATGTGATTTTTTTGTCCATTAAATTCAAATTCAATTGGTAGTTCTACTATTTTCACTTTTCTCCCTCCATACTACCCATTTGTGAACCATTGGATAATCGAATATACTCTACACCCACTTTTCGTCTTTTTCTTTCTTTTCTAATCCTTATTAATTATATCACCGTTTTTTATGTTAATTTCACATTTCAATTAGATATTGAAATTCTTTTTACTTTTTCTAATCATTATAGTCACCCTAAAATTTACCTTAAAATCACATTAAAAATAGATGAAATTAGTAGAAATTTATAAATTAAGTGGTATAGTAACATCTAAATAAGCTCTCTAAGAAAAAAACTTTATTATAAATTAGCTCTATATTAGATTGATAAAGACAGGAGTAATTGTAATGAAAAAATTGACCTTGATTTTTGTATTAATATTTGCAATAGCTTTACCAAATGTTGCTCAGGCAAAGGGATTTAGTGGTCATAGTTCTTTCAGTCACAGTTCTTCGTTCAGTTCTCATTCAGGTAGGGGCACATATTCGAGTGGAACTTATCATTCTGGATATAAGTCTCCGTCAAGCAACGTTACAAGAACGCCATCACGTTCTAGCTCTCACATGACATATAACCAGACCCCGCCTTCACGAGCAAAAAGTATACTGACTCATGCTGCAGCTTTTGGAACAGGTGCTTTTTTAGGCCATATGCTTCATCCATTTGGAGGAAATTATAATGGTACATATGGAAATAATACTTCAAATGGATTTTCTTTTTTAGGAATTCTTGTAGATATACTTGTGATTTTAGTCATCATTTGGGTAATTAAAAACATCTTTACAAGAAGAAGATATTAAGGAGAAATTTAAAATGGAAGTACTATTTAACGAACAAGATCTTGTGGATAGCATTTGTATTTATATTGCCCTGAAAGAAAGAATTGAACCTGAACAGGTAGAAGTAGATTTGGAGTTTCATCCTTCTCTGGGGCTTACTGCTTCTACCTTAGGATTAGGACGTACAGCGCGATTGCATGAACAAGACATTATTGATGCTGTTGCAGTATATTTACAGGACTATCATCAATTCGTCGCTGATCATTTACAAATTAATTTATCCTTTTCTGAAAAGGATGGATTTATTGCATCTATCCAAGTATTAAATAATTAGTAATTAGTTTTCACACGAAACTTCCGGACATTTGTATACTGGAACCAATAGGTTCTCTAATTACATTTTTAATTCATTATAAAAAGATATAAATGTAAAATAAAAAGAAGCCTTAGTCTTTATATAACAGGGCTTCTTTTTGATGAGTTTCTTCTATAATTATAGTTTTTTATTAAGATACAGATTTAAGTTTCTCTGTTAAACGTAAAAAAGCTTCTTTATCCTTATTCCTTAAGGAATGATCAATTTCTTCGATTATCTTACTTCTTTTGAAGTTGTTCATCATTTGATTCAGAAATAATTCAGCCAATATTTCATCACGTAAATTTGGATCAACTCGATCCATTCCGTTAATAATGTTATTTTCCATTGAAAATCAACTCCTTTACCTTTTCTCTTTTTCAAACAGCATTGACCTTTTTGCCGTTTTATATACGAGATTGATAGATAAAATGAGACATCTAATAATATTTAACCCATGTATTTACAACCCTCTTACTATTCTGATTTTTATTTCATACTTATAAATCCTGAAGGAAGTACAAACACTATTTTATTTATTTGTTGAAGAAAATCTACAAACTAACTTTTAAGAATATAGGTTCTAACAATCACGTTTAACGACGGCAAATCACTAGCTTAATCTTTTTTACATTATTATACTATTTTTTAATTATAATCCTATTTTTCTATCAGAAACGTTCGCAAAGTGTATGGTTTTTAGAAGGCGTTCGTAATTTATTTTGAAACTTAAACGAACGATAAAAATGATAAATTTTCTATACAAAAGAAAAGTCCGTAAACGTATACTTTTATGAACGTTATAATTCTCTAATTTATGGAATATCTAGAATGTGGTAAATTTAAACAGAAGGTTGATAATGTACTTGGTTATATATCTAATCAAGAATTAGGGAGGGCATATACATGAAGAAAGTGTTGGTCTTTATTACAGATGGTTTTGCCGATTGGGAGGCCAGTTATGTGACAGCTGAGTTAAATAAACCGGAAGCAGGATTCCAAGTTCAAACAATTGCGATTGACAAAAACCCTAAAGTTTCAATGGGAGGATTGACTGTTCTTCCGGATTACGACTTACAGGACTTTTCTCTTAAATCGGAATTTTCCATGTTAATTATTCCTGGGGGAACTGGATGGAGAGAAAAGAAAAACCATCAGGTAGAGAAGCTTGTGAGTTTTTGTTTTGGACATAACATTCCCGTTGCAGCAATTTGTGATGCAACTACCTTTTTAGGGAATTATGGGTTTCTTGATAACTATAAACATACAGGCAATTCATTACCTTATTTAAAAGAAGGAGCACCTAATTATCGAGGGGATAAAGAGTATATAGATAAACAATCTGTTAATGATGGATGTCTAATTACAGCTAATGGAAGTGGTGCACTAGAATTTTCGAGAGACATTTTAAATAAATTAGATGTTTTAAAAGGAAAAGAACTAGAAGAATGGTACGATTTATTTAAAAATGGCTTTATTAAAAAATAGTTTCATAAATGTCTGGGTAATGATTAATAGTTTTTTCTCTTTAAAGGTATTGAATAAAGGGAGAAAAACATAAAAAACCTGCATTTAATATGCAGAGAAACGCTCTCTGAGAAACTTAACTTTCATTTTACATATGACAGATCAGACAGATCATTCGATGCAAATTTCAGTGCTTTAGAAATTTTTGATTTCTTGCTATCGTTACAATTCATTAACCAAAACTCATTTTCAGAAAGAAAACACTATATAAAATTAATTATTAGTAAAAATAAAGAGACTACATTGCTAAGGTGTAGTCTCAATAGGTAGGACAATTTCAAAAATAGTTCCTTCCCCATTATTGCTATAAGCTTTAATAACTCCTCTATGTTGATCTATAATTTGTTTAGCTATAGACAATCCTAATCCATTTCCTCCTGTTTTTCTATTCCGGGATTTTTCTCCACGATATAATGGCGTAAATATATGAGGAATCTCGCTAGGTGAAATTCCAATACCGTTATCTTTTACAATTATTCTGCAATATTCTCCGTTTAATGTTGTAACCGTGACACATACTTTTCCTTTAATAGGAGTATACCTTATAGCATTTCCTATTATGTTTTCTAAAGCTCTAGATAAGAGATACTGATCTCCATTTATAATTATAACCTCTTCACTATTATAATTAGATTGTAAGCTTATCTCTTTTGTTAAAGCTGCTGGATAGAATCCTTTAACCGTAACATCAACTATATTAATTATATTGATTTCTTTAAATTTAGGATTAGGTTCAATATAATTAACAGTAGTAAAAGTATGTAAATCATTAATCAGTTCATTTAAAATGTTTGCTTTTTTATAACTAATATCAACATATTTATTAATCTTTTCCGGCGTATTGGCTACTCCTTTTTTTATTCCTTCCAAGCACCCACGAATAGAAAAAAGAGGAGTCCTTAAATCATGTATGATAGAGGATATAAAAATTTTTCTTTCCTTTTCCATCTCATTCTGCTTATCTAGAGACTCTTTTAAAGTTTCCTGCATAATTATTATAGCTTCAGAAAGTTGATTTATTTCCTTTACTGGAGTATGGGGTACATTAAAATTAAAATTTTGTTTACTTACTGAGTCAGTAGCTTTCCTGAATTCCTTCAATGGAAAAAGTATTTTTCTTTTAATAAACCTTATACTAATAAATAAAATTAAAACAAAGGTAGATAACCAAATGAACGCTCCTCCCCATTCATTTATTACATAAGATATCCATCTATTAGGGGTATGTTTCATCTCAAAAGTACGATTATCTTGTACATAGGCTACGCCTAGTAGCTCGCCATTAGAATAAACCTTATATTCTTCCAAGAAACTTGACAGTTCCACCTTAGTTTTTGGGATATCTGAGTTTAATTCATACTTATTAGAATTGTTAATGTTAGAAAATATTTGCTGTTGTTTCCGATCTATTAGCCTTATTTTAATTCCTAATGTACTAGTTTTTTCATTAATTGACCTCTGCCATGATAAATTATTCCATTGTTTTACATCATCTAAAACATACTTCTTCATCCATGTATCTAAGTTATCCAATTCCCCATTCTTATAGGGAGAGTAAAAATCTTCATACAGATGAACGGTTAATCTTGTAATAAGCAAAGGAATGACTAAAAATAAAATTAAAAAGATTAAGGCCCATTTCTTTATAGATAATTGAAAATTAGTCACCTGAAACTCCTTCTGCTTTATAACCTATTCCCCACACTGTAGATATTTTAAAATCATTTGTTTTTTCCTCAATTTTATCTCTTAATTTACCAATATAGACTCTCACACTATGAAAATCTCCTTGGTTATAGCCCCAGATTTTCTCAATAATTTGGTCATATGTAAAAACTTGATTAGGATTAGTCAAAAAAAGCTTGATAAGATCGAATTCTTTCGCTGTTAGGGTAACTTCTTCATCCCGTATAAATAAAGATCGTGTCAGTGTGTTCAATTCTAGACTTTTAAACCGTATAACTTCGTTTGTTTTATTTTTTAATTGATTATTAAAATTATTTAGTCTTCTTTCAATTGCCTTAATTCTTGCCACTATTTCCCCTGGAGTAGCATCTTTTACAATATAATCATCTGCTCCAATGTTTAATCCTCTAATTTTATCCGTATCGCTTTGTAAAGCACTGAGGAAAATAATTGGCATACTATACAATTCCCTTAAGCTTTTACAGAGGGAAAAACCCGACTCTTCTGGCATCATGATATCTAACAATATAAAGTTAATATCTACTTCAGAAAGAATTTCCCGTGTCTTTTTTCCATTTGCAGCTTTATAGACTTTATAGCCTTCAATACTTAGAAAATCCTCCAACAGCTCAGCTATTTCTTCCTCATCATCTACAATTAAAACATTTTTATCCATAATAGATTCTCCTCATTATTAAAATACACTTAATTATAACAATAAATTCTTTTGATGTTTATTTTTGTTAATTTTGATACTTTTTTGATATTTATTGGATAATATTTTTAGATTTTTTTCTTAAAATAAATCCTATAAGGAGAGGATTAAATATGAAAACTATATTAAGTGTTGAAGATATTACTAAAATATACGGTAAAGATTCTAATGAATTTTACGCATTAAAAGATGTAAGTGTGACAGTAAAAGAAGGCGAATTTCTAGCCATTATGGGGACTAGTGGTTCTGGAAAGTCTACTTTGTTAAATATGATGTCTGGTCTAGAAAAGCCCACTACAGGTGAAGTAATTTTGGGTGGTCAAAAGATTAACGATTTAAATGATTCTGCTTTAACAACTTTAAGAAGGGATAATATAGGGTTTATATTTCAATTTTTTAATTTAATACCTGTTCTTACAGCTTTAGAAAATGTTAATTTACCCATCGATCTTGCAGGAAAAAGAAAAACAGAACCAAAAGGAAAAGAAATTTTAAAACTTTTAGGAATTAGTCAACTAAGAGATTCATACCCTTCTCAACTGTCTGGTGGTCAGCAACAACGTGTTGCAATAGCACGGGCATTAGTGACAGAACCTAAAATTATATTAGCTGATGAACCAACTGGAAGTTTAGACTCTAAAACAGGAAAAGAAATTTTAAATATATTGAGACATTTTTGTGATAATTTAAATCATTCCTTAGTCATGGTTACTCATGATGCGAATGTAGCATCATACGCACATAGAGTGATTTTTTTACAGGATGGAGTAATTCAAGACGAATTACTATTAAAGAATAAAAATTTATCTGCTAAAGAAAAAGTTACTAAAATAACTGAAAGAGTGGAAGGTATTTCATTATGAGTTTAATTTTCTCTTTAGCAAAAAGCTTTCTTAAATCACGAAAAAGCAGAACGTTATTGTCTATTATAGGAATTTCAATTGGCTTCATGTTACTTATTTCTTCTAATATACTGATGAGTACTCTGGAAAAATCAAATGAGAACATAGTTGAAGAGAAATACGGTAATTATGACTTAATAGTGGGTTATCAAAGATCTACTTTATTTTTAAATAGTAGTGATGTAGACAAAATCAATAAATTTGAAAATGTTCAACGAACCAGCCCATTTCTTTATCCATATATCGGTAAAGGTAACCCCTATAAAAAAGAAATGGAACTTCAGCCAATGTATGTGGGATTAAAAAATGATTCTTTATCAAAAGAGCATGAACTCACAAAGCTATCTTCAGGTCATCTACCTGGAAAATCTGAAGTGGCTATTCCATATAGCTGGGCTAAAGCAAAGAATTTAAAAATTGGTTCTAAATTAACTTTTCCATTTCCACCAAATGGAGAGAAAACCGTACGTGTCTCAGGAATTATGAAGAAAAGTGAATATCTTCACTCAGTTGTTTTATTCCAATATGATTGGTTATCTAAAGCTACTTCTCAGGATAATCATGTTACAACATTAATGATTAAATTAAATGACTGGCATGTGAAAGGACAAGTAATAAATCAAGTGAAAGAGATTGATCCTAAATTTTTTATTGATAGACAAATAAAGATGGATAAAGAGCGCAAGCAATTAGGAGGACTAAAACCTGTCGTTCAAGGGTTAAATATAGCTGTATTGATTGGAAGTGCCCTTTTGTTAATTAGCACGTTGCAAATGTCGATTCAAGAAAAGAAAAAGGAATTAGCTACTCTAAGGTTATTAGGGGCAAAGAAGATACAAATAGCATGGTTAGTGATTTCTGAGTCAATAATTATTGCAATTTTATCTGCTATACTAGGTGTCATTTTTGGCATAGGAATCTCTTTTATTCTAAAGGGTGTAATAACAAAAGTGAGTGGAATATCAGTACAACATATTTATATTGAATGGACTTCCATTATGTATAGCACGTTATGGGGTATTCTTATAACAATAGTAGCAAGTACAACCCCTGCAACTTTAGCCAGTAAATTATCTCCTATGCAAGCATATAGACAATCCATTGGCACAGAACGTAAAACAAGGGTTGCTTTACCTTTTATTAGCGTTTGTTTAGTTTTCTTATCTATTGCTCTAAGCTTTTTTAATTATGTAAAAATCCATGATCCTAAGATCTATATACTTTCGGCTGCCATATTAATCTTGTCTATATTTTTTGGTATTTCTTTCTTGTTAAGATGTACTGTTAAAATATTATCTTTTATAATCAAACCTTTTTTAAAACAATATAGTTTATTAGCAAGTCGTAATACGATTAGGCAGTTACGAAGAAGCGTACAAATAGCAGGTGTAATAATGCTAGGTGTCATTATAAGTATTGTTGGAATAAATGTTTTAACTACTGTTAGAGATACAACGGAGAAATCAATACAAACGAAATATCCTCTAAGCCATGTAATTGATTCTAATTCAGAGTATGACGAACTTGGATTACCGTTAACGTTTTATAAGCAAGTAGACAGCATTCCTGGGATAAAAACAGTCCCAGTTTATAAAGATATTACTGTATTTACTCAAAATTTTAATGAAGCTAATCTTAAAAGGAATTCAAACCTTATGTTGTACAATGTAAATAAAAGAACAGAAGTCCTGACAGGTTTACAAGGTGTAGACTTTAATAAAATTAAGGACAGCCTACCATTAAAAGTCACTAAAGGAAGTATAAATGTAAACCAATTGAATCAAGGTGGAATAGTCATAACAGATTATGGTTCTAAAGTGTTAGGATATAAATTGGGAGACTACATCAAAGTTATACAGGATACTGAATTAAATTTTAAAGAAGATACATTTGAATATAAAGATGGAAAATCTAAAGGGCAAGTAGTTAGTCTAAAAGTAGTTGGCATTATAAAAGATTACCCTATGCAAGAAGGTCCTGATATAGGTATCTATACTTCACCTGAATTTATAAAAAAACGTTTTAATGTAGATAGTATAAATGAAGTCTATTATAAAATACTTGATAAAAAATCTAAAAATAACATAGAAAATAAGGTTGAAGCTTTAATCGGAAATCAGCCTTCATCTAAAGTTATATTATACAACCGTCAAACTGAATTGGAGACGTTATATAACCAATTTAATCAAAGGGTTGTTATTTTATTATCATGTGTGTTGTTGATTTGTTTGTTAGCAATGATAGGCCTAATGAACAGTATGGCAAGTAGTCTTCAAGAACGCTCACGAGAGTTTGCTACAATTCGTGCTTTAGGAAGTAAAACTAAAAATATAGTTCGTTTGACATTAGTAGAGGGAGCACTGGTAACATTAGGTGGTGGAATCCTAGGAGTTCTTTTCGGATCTGTATTATTAAACCAACTATTGTTGTCACTTGATCATAATAGTGTTACTCTCCCTTGGAAGATGATATTAATTTGTTTGATCACTACTCCTATGATGGGTTTAATTGCAACCTTAATTCCAGCTTATTATTTGTCAAAGAAAGACATTTTAAAGGAATTGTCTGATTAATAATACAGACCAATCATGATTAACTGGTTTGTGGCTGATTAAATTCAATAATATATGTTGGATTGATATGATTTCTATTATTTTAGGGCTTATGATTTCACTAATTGCCTTTGAAGTCATCGAAAGCATGCTGTGAAAAGATGAAAGTAAAAAGCTATCTCATGGAATGAGATAGCTTTTTCAGTAAGTGGTAATTAACTTACTAATCGATTTGTAAATCATAAATAATTTGGATAATAAAGTAAAGTGTTTTTGTTCTATTGCATATGTATAAAACATGCGCTTTTTATACATTTTTTTCTCGTTCGTCTCCTACTAAAGCGTTGGTATGTCAAAGATGTATAAAAGGCTGCATATCCGATAAAAGTCATCCTACTCCGAACCCTTATCCTGCATGGGTTCATTTTTTGCTTGGTTCCTTGAAGAGGTATTATGTAAACTTAATTTGTATATCTTATACATAATATTTAAAAGTAAAATAAGGTGTATTATGTTAAAATATAACTATATTTACTTTTTTTATTATTGGTGGTGAAATAGATGGATAATCGAAGCTTAGGATTACTTCTAGTAAGTACAGGAACAATCTTTTTAATTTTAACTTTAACATTACATATAGTTGGATTATTATATGGTGTTATCTTAGGTAGCAGCATATTATTAAATGTTTTAGGTTCAGGCATCCTTATGAAATTTGTAGCCGATCAAAAGCTTGCTAACTTGTAGAGACCTTATAAATCAAGGTCTCTTTTTTATTCCTAGAATTTTGATTATGTTAACTACCTCTGTATATCACATACATTCAATATTAGATTAGATATAAGAGTGCTTTTGTATTACACTTATTAAGTACGTAATTATAGATAATTGATCTATATTGTTCTCACTTAAGAGTAAACTGGCTTTTCTATGAGAGCCTTTTCAATATCTGTTGTTTTTAGTTCCAGTAATTTCTTTAGGAACTGTACAGTTTTCTTAGCACGTTGGGTTTCTTCTATTCTCGTGTTATTTTGTTCAAATTCATTAAGGTATCGCGTAATTGCTTTTTTATAAGCAGTTGTTTTGATTAACCACTCACCTAAAAGCTGTTTGGTGGCTTCTCGCTCCTCTTCATTTTTAACGCCAAATAAGCTTTGCATCTCTGGTTCCTTTAATGTAATTAAACTGAGGTTTTCGTTCATAACTATCCAAAAATAATTTTGTTGATGATCATAATATTTATGTTCTTCTAATAAAAGATAATCAATTTCAAACTTAACCTCATAGAATGGGTTAGTTACAGTTGGGATACTAAGTTCTTTAATCTTAATGTTCTTTATTAAATCTACATATAGTTCCAAACCATGGGTAGTCTTAATTCCTTTGGCATTTAACAAATCCATCATACTTAAACCTCTAATCATATTAAAATAAACACTATCCATTTAAGATAGAGGAACGTTAGCATTTCCCGAGAAGCTAACGTTCCTTTCCATCTAATTACTTATTTTCAGTTAAAAGATTTTAGTTTTTAACAGCCTTTTTCCAATCAGCTGCAAATTTTTCAATACCTTGCTCAGTTAAAGGATGTTTCACTAGTTGTTCAATAACAGCATACGGAATCGTTGCAATATGAGCTCCGGCAAGCGCTACACGTGTCACATGATCCGGATGTCTGACAGAAGCTGCAATAATTTGTGAATCAATGTTTTGTACACGGAACAGTTCTGCAATCTTAGAGACCAGGTGGACACCGTCTTCTGAAATATCATCTAAACGTCCTAAGAATGGAGATACATAAGTCGCACCTGCACGAGCTGCTAAAAGTGCCTGGTTCACCGTGAAAATAAGTGTTACGTTTATTTTCACTCCTTTTTTTGCAAGATAGCGTGTTGCTTCTAGGCCAGCGATTGTCATTGGAAGTTTAATAGTAATATTTTTGTCGCCGCCGTTAATTTTAATTAATTCTTCTGCCTGCGCAATCATTTCTTCTGCTGTTTCAGCATCTGGAGTCACTTCTGCCGAAACTGATTCTACTTCAGGTACTGTTTTTAGAATTTCTTCAATGCGGTCTTCAAATTTTACTCCTTCTTTTGCCACTAAAGATGGATTAGTTGTCACACCAGATAAAACGCCTACTTTATATGCTTTCTTAATATCCTCAAGGTTTGCAGTATCAATAAAGAATTTCATGATTTTATTCCTCCATTAGGTTATTTTTTTACTATATCCACTATTATCCCAGTTATTTTTTTTCTACAGCATGTCCGCCAAATTCATTACGAAGAGCTGACACAACTTTTCCTGTGAATGTATCATTTTCTAATGAGCGATAACGCATTAACAGAGACATTGCAATAACCGGTGTAGCTGTTTGAAGATCCAGCGCTTCTTCAACTGTCCATTTTCCTTCACCAGAAGAATGCATAATACCTTTGATCTCGTCTAGTTTTGCATCTTTAGAGAAAGCACGTTCTATTAATTCCATCAGCCATGAGCGAACGACTGATCCATTATTCCAGACTCTTGCTACTTTTTCATAGTCATAATCAAATTCGCTTTTTTCTAACACTTCGAACCCTTCGCCTATCGCTGCCATCATTCCATATTCAATTCCATTATGAACCATTTTTAAGAAATGCCCACTTCCTGCTTTTCCAGCATAGAAGTATCCATTTTCTACAGCAGTATCACGGAAAATAGGTTCAACAATTTCCCATGCTTCAGGGTCTCCCCCAATCATATAACAAGCCCCATGACGAGCCCCTTCCATTCCACCTGAAGTTCCCACATCCATAAAGTGAATCCCTTTTTCTTTTAATTCGTTATAACGACGAATGGATTCTTTATAGTGAGAGTTACCGGCCTCAATCACAATATCTCCCTTTCCTAAAAGAGGAGTAACTTCACCAATAACTGAATCTACAACCGTATGGGGAACCATGATCCAAAGAACCCTGGGTGTTTCCAGTGAATGAACAAGTTCCTTTAAACTAGATGTGCCTGTAGCACCATACTTTCTCATTTCTTCAACAGCATCTGGATTCACATCGAATGCGACAACCTCCTGGTATTGATCTAATAGATTCTGTCCTAAATTTACGCCCATTTTTCCTAAACCAATTAATCCGACTTTCATATTCATTGCCTCCTACAGCTAATATTTCTTATAGATACAAGTTGGCTTTTACAAACTGATCCTTCTCTTTTCGTCTACAACTACATGATAATGAGGGAAACATGAGGTTGTTTCTGTTCTCCTTCCCCATATCTTTTATTTAAGCGTTTAATACACTTCTAGTAAGTTCAACAACATTTTCTGTCGTAAACCCAAATAATTTCATAACCTCTGCTCCCGTTCCTGACGCACCGAATGTGTCAATCGATACTATTTTCCCTTCAGGTCCTACATAACGTTCCCATCCGAGAGAAATCCCCATCTCTAATGACACACGCTTTGTTAAAGAAGAAGGAAGAATTCGCTCTTGATAATCTTTTGGTTGATGACTGAAAAGTTCCCAGCTTGGCATAGCTACAACACGAACCGAAACACTTTCTTTCTCCAGTTCAGTTTTTACATTTGTGGCTAAAGAGACTTCAGAACCTGTAGCAATCAAAATTATATCTGGCTTTTCATTTGTTTGTGTTAATACATAAGCCCCTTTAGAAAGATCATCTAAGTTTCCTTTTGTCTCCTCAAATACAGGTAAGTTCTGGCGGCTAAGAACTAAGGCAACTGGACCTTCAGTTTGTTGTAACGCATAAGCCCAAGCACTAGCTGTTTCATTTGCGTCAGATGGACGAATGACCGTAAGCCCAGGTATAGCACGAAGAGCTGCCAGATGTTCCACGGGTTCATGAGTAGGACCGTCTTCCCCAACTGCAATCGAATCATGGGTAAACACATAAGTAATCGGTAACTTTTGTAAAGCTGCCAGACGGATAGATGGACGAAGGTAATCATTGAACACAAAGAATGTGCTTACAAAAGGCTTTACTCCTCCATGAAGAGCCATCCCATTTCCTGCAGCACCCATAGCATGTTCTCGAACGCCAAAGTAAATATTTCGGTTCCCGAAATATTTATCCGAATAAGCTCCTTCTTCTTTTATATCAGTCATCGTAGAGTGAGATAAATCGGCACTTCCACCAAAAATAGAAGGAACTGATTTCACAAAATGATTAATCGCTTCTCCACTTGCTACGCGAGTTGAAATAGCTTTTTCTGTATCGAATGTTAAAATGTCTTTTGCTTCTATTAAAACTTTCCCTTCTATAGCATCTTCTAACTCTTTTGCCAATGAAGGATGAGCTCCTTTATAAGAGCTAAACAATTCTTTCCATTCTCTTTCTTTTTCAATCCCTTTTTGTTTTAGTTCTTCAAAATGAGATTTTACTTCTTCTGGAACAAAGAAATCCTCTTCATAATTCCATCCATACACTTGCTTAGTTGCCTGTGCCTCTTCTATTCCAAGGGGATTTCCATGAGCTTTATTTGATCCAGCTACTTTCGGGCTACCAAAACCGATAATCGTTCTAACTTCGATAAGAGTTGGCTGATTTGTGTTTTGCTTTGCTAATTCGATCGCCTTTGTGATATCATTTACATCATTGCCCTCTTCCACTCTTAAATATTGCCAGTGAGCAGATTCAGCTCGTTTTTTAATATCTTCAGCAAAAGAAAGGTTTAGTTCCCCATCCAAAGAAATATCATTTGAATCATATAATACAATCAGCTTGCCAAGCTTCATATGGCCAGCCATCGACATCGCCTCGTAAGAGATTCCTTCCATTAAATCTCCATCTCCAACTAGGGCATACGTATAGTGATTAATCATAGGAAATTCTTCTTTATTAAATTTTGCAGCTAAATGTGCTTCTGCCATGGCCATTCCTACTGCATTGGCAATCCCTTGACCTAAAGGACCTGTAGTAGCCTCCACACCATCGGTGTGGCCAAACTCAGGATGACCTGGTGTTTTACTGTTTAATTTTCGGAAACTCTTCAAATCTTCTATAGACAAGTCATACCCACTTAAATGCAACATACTGTACAACAAGCTAGAACCATGGCCAGCAGAAAGAACGAAACGATCTCGATTAAACCATTTTGAATTCTGAGGATTATGTGTTAAATGATTTGCCCATAAAGCATACGTCATTGGCGCGGCTCCCATAGGAAGACCTGGATGACCAGAATTTGCTTCATTAATAGCATCAATAGACAAAGTTCGAATTGTATTTATAGCAAGTTTTTCAATGTTAGTATTCATAGATGTTGTTATCTCCTAGCAATTTTATTATTTTGTATTAAACTGGAACAACTAATGTTGAAGGCTCCAGATTTTCTTCATCTAGCCACCATTTAAACCCATCTTCCTTCAGCAAACTATTAGCTGCATCTGGACCATAGGAACCAGATGGGTACAAATAAAGAGGTAAAAGATTTTCTTCAAAAGCCTCTAGTACAGGTTGTACCCATTCCCAAGCTAATTCAACTTCATTCCAATGGGCGAAGAATGTTGAATCCCCTGTTAAAGCATCAAAGATTAGACGTTCATATGCTTCAGGTACGCCCTTTTGCTCTGTCGCAAACTCCACTCTAACCGGTTCAATTTTTCCGTTCTTCAATGGATTTTTACTATTCAACTGTAAGGACACATTTTCATTTGGATTAATTTCAATAATTAAAAGATTTGGTTCAACTTTCTCATTTTTATTTTTGTAAAGTTCTTTTAAAGAATCTTTGAATTCAATGACAATTCGAGTTGACTTCTCTTTCATTCTTTTACCTGTACGAATGTAAAATGGGACTCCACCCCAGAAAGAATTATCAATCCATAAGCGCGCAGCTACAAACGTGTCATTTTGAGAAGCAGAATTAATTTTAGGTTCATCGATGTATTTTACAACGGGCTGACCATGAATTTCCCCTGCATCATATTGACCTCGAATAACCTGCAAGCCTACATCTTCTTTCTTTATCGGACGAAGTGATTCCATCACTTTTCTCTTTTCATCACGAATTTCTTCTGAACTAATTTTTTTTGGAAGGTGCATAGCAGTCATCATTAAAAGTTGTAACATATGATTTTGAACCATATCTCGAATTGCACCTGCTTGGTCATAATAGCCAGCTCTTTCTTCTACTCCGACCGTTTCACTTGCTGTAATTTGGACATTAGAAATATATTGATTATTCCATAATGATTGAAGAATAGGGTTCGCAAATTCTAAAGCCTCCAAGTTTTGTACCATAGACTTTCCAAGATAATGATCAATTCGATAAATTTCATCTTCTTTGAACGCTTGACTTAATTTTGTGTTTAAATCTCGCGCAGATTTCAAATCATGCCCAAACGGTTTTTCAATAATGAGACGCTTCCATCCTTTTGTAGAACCTAGTCCACTTTCTTTGATGTTTAACGCAATGAGATCAAAAAAATCCGGTGCCACTGATAGATAAAACATCCGATTTTCTGGAATGCTTAGCTCTTCTTCACGACGTTGAACAAGATTTAATAAATCTTTATAGTCTTCCTCATTTGTCGCATCCAAGGCTCTGTAGCAGAAAAAACTTATGAAGTCTTCCATTTTAGAATGATCATTTGTCAATCGTCTGGAAAAGGTTTCTACTGATTGTTTCACCTGGTTTTGAAAATCTACATCAGAAATCTCTTCTCTACCTGATCCAATAATAGAAATTGTTTGAGGGGTTTTCTGATCTAAGAATAAATTATAAAGAGCAGGGAAAATTTTTCTTTTAGCCAAATCCCCTGTCGCCCCAAATAAGACAAAAGTCATTGAATCCATTTTACAAACCTCCTTTTAGCAAAATTATTAATTTGAATTTACATTGAGTAATCTTACTCCCTTTTTACGCTTACGTCAACGTTAACGTTTGGTCCTTTTTATGTCAGCATACCAAAAAGATGAGGAATAAAGTTCCCTTGATTTTAGGAATTCATTTCATCCCGAAAAGTTTGCCCTTTTTTTCATCAAACATGTGTACAAATATTAAAGTATGAGCAATAGATAATCTCTGTTCTTACATTATCTGCATCAAATCACACTATGCAGCAATGTTTACACATTGTGGTACTACTTGAACTTTCCTAGCAAGACTATGCAAAGATCACTATTCCCCTTGTTCAAATCGAATTATTGCTTTTTGAGCACGATCTCGAAGTGAAAGTAAATCAGCTTCTACTTTTAGAATATTGTTCTTTTTTTGCTCGATTAATCTTAACTCCTCCTCTACAGTGTGAAGGACCTTTTCTAGCTTTTTCTTTTGTTGACTTGTTCCCTTTACCTGTCTATAATCCAACCTTTGAAGTTCTAATGTTTCGCTAAGTTTGAGGAATTCCTGTAATTCTTGAAGTGAAAATCCCATTACTTCTTTAGCATTTATAACTTTCTTTAAAAACTCAACATCCTTTTCTGTATATAGCCTATACCCACCCTCGCTACGTGTAGGCGAAGGTAAAAGCCCAATTTGCTCATAATAGCGAATGGCACGCTTTGTTAATCCACTTCTTCTGGCCACATCATCTATTCTTAATTCATTCATAAATAAGCTCCTTTTTAAAAATTTATAAATTCACTAGTAGATAAAAAGTTATTTTATATTGTACAGCATTTCCAAACTTTTCTCTAAAAGTTAAAAAATAAGTTCTATAAAGAAAATAGTAGACAATAAAAAAGTTTGTATAAAACAACTAAATTTAACGTTGACGTCAACGTTAAATGAGATTATAATTTATTCGTACAATAAATGGAATCATATATAGCGTTTTAGATGAAAATAAGAAGTAAATAGGATGACCGAGATTTCTCTCCTTCTATTCTTATTTTTAAACAGCTCTTTTAAGAGATGAGAAGCTTGTAATCAACAAATTATATAAGGAGTTTTTAAGTTATGAATGAAGAAAAACTGAATGCCCAAAGTCAGTCAAGTAAGCAACCTCTTGTCGTTTGGGTCATATTCTTTGCAACGATCATTTCCTTCATGGGATTAGGTCTTGTCGATCCTATTTTACCAGCCATTGCAAGTCAGCTTCATGCTACTCCTAGCCAGGTTTCGTTATTATTTTCAAGTTATAATTTAATAACAGGTGTAGCTATGCTGATAACAGGTGTAGTTTCTAGTCGAATAGGAATTAAATGGACGTTATTAACGGGTATCTTATTCACGATTGTTTTCTCTGCACTTGCTGGGTCGTCTAATGGGATATGGCAAATTGTGAGTTTCCGCGGTGGTTGGGGGCTTGGTAATTCATTATTTATTGCTACAGCATTATCTGCTATCGTTGGCCTATCTCTAGGAGGGACAGCCAAGGCTATTATTTTATATGAAGCTGCCATTGGATTAGGTATTTCAGTAGGTCCATTACTTGGTGGTGAATTAGGTTCTATTTCATGGCGTGGTCCTTTTTATGGCGTCAGTGTCTTGATGATTGTAGCATTTTTAGCACTTCTACTAAAAATGCCGCAAGTAGCCAAACCAAAGGTTAAAAGCTCTGTACTAGATCCTATTAAAGCATTGAAATTTCCTGGTTTATTTAGGCTCGGACTTACAGCTTTCCTTTATAACATTGGTTTCTTTACATTAATGGCATATTCTCCATTTGTTATGAATTTAGATGAGCATGGATTAGGTTATGTTTTTCTTGGATGGGGACTTTGTTTAGCTATCACTTCTGTGTTTGTCGCTCCAAGACTACAAGCAAGATTTGGAACGATTAAATCTATGTGTACAATGCTCATTTTATTTGCATTAACCTTACTAGCGATGGGAATTTGGACAGATTCTCCAACTGTCGTCATTATTTCAGTTATTGTTGCTGGTCTTTTCTTAGGTACAATTAATACTCTCATTACAACAGCCGTTATGGAGGTTGCACCCGTGGAACGAGCAACAGCTTCTGCTGCATATAGTTTTGTTCGTTTTATTGGAGGAGCAATTGGTCCATGGCTAGCTAATAAGTTAGCTGAAACCTATTCTCCACATGTTCCATTTATAACAGGAGCTATTTTCGTTCTTTTAGCTATGCTTGTCGTTGCATTTGGGCGCAAACATCTGTTGCACGTTGATAAAATCACCCATTAAGAAAACTTAACAGGATCAATGAGTATAACTCTTCAAATTTAAATGACATCTAAAAATAAATGCTCTTTCTACTAACGATTATGGGGAAAAGTCCACCTTGAAAGGAGAACTTATATGTACAAAAAAATTCTAATAGCATTTGATGGTTCAAAGCCCTCTGTTTCTGCCCTGAAACATGGAGCAAGACTAGCCAAAACGATGGGATCAGAACGAATAACAGTCGTGCATATTAATCAAGAACTTCCCCTACAGGAACCTGTTCTTAATATTGATCTAGATAAATTAATTGATGACGAAGATCAACAGCTTTTATCTTCAGTCGTTCAATTTCTTTCTGAATCAAACGTTGAGTATGACGTGCATGCTTTTCATGGAGATCCTTCAACTATAATTACATCGTATGCAGAGAAAGAAGGTTACGATGTAATTATAGTAGGGAATAAGGGAAAAGGTATGATAAAAGAAGCGTTGCTGGGAAGCGTAAGCCATAAAGTCGCACATTCTGCTGACTGTCCAGTGATCATTGTAAAATAAATTTTCATATAGTTTCTAAATGGTCTTTCATAAGAGCATAAATGATTTTCTGCAGGGTGTACTTTAATAAATAAAATATAGAATAATTGGTTTAACTTTTCTTAATAGAAAGAAGCTGAACTAGCATCTGTTGGCGTTTCTTTTTATCAGAAAAGGTTGACTCAACTAATTTACATGTGGAGTGAGAACGGATGGATAAAGATCTCGTTAAACTAATAAGAAAAAGTTACAACATGAATCAACGTGATTTTGCCAAAGCAGTTAATTGTAGTTTTTCACTAATTGCTTTAGTTGAAGTTGGAAAAAGAAGAGTAACAAAGGATCTTGAGAATAAAATTAAAGTTGCCTTTAATCTTGACGATCTAACACTATCTACCTTTGTAGTTGATTTTTTTGAAAAAACTAGTTAATTTATACTTTTAGCATAAGAAGTTTATTTTTATTAAAATCCTTTTAAATTGAAAAGCCTTTGCCATTACAGGCAAAGGCTTTTTTTGACGAGTTTCTTCTATTGTACAGTATTTTTATCAAGATAAAAATTTAAGTTCCTCTGTTAAAAGCAAATAAGCTTTTTTATCTTTCTTTTTTAAGGAATGATCAATTTCCTCAAGGATCTTACTTTTTTTGAAATTCTTCATAATCTGTTCCAAAAACAATTCAGCCAACATTTCATCACGTAAATTTGGATCGACTCGATCCATTTCATTAAGAACATTATTTTCCATAAAACGTCAAACCCTTTATCTTTTCTCTTTTGCAAACAGTATTCCCATTTGCACTCTTTTTATGCAAGGTTGATAGATGAAGTGATATATAGAATAATATGCATAATTACGCTCCTATTTCCTTTGAGGTATTTTTCATATGTCTTCAATTAGATAAAAAAAGATATCACTACATCATTAATAACTAATTGTTCAAAGAGAAAAGATAAAAACTAACTTTTAAAGATCAAGGTCTTATTAATTATACTCATTGACGACAAATGATAATTTCCACTTCATATTCTATACTACTCTATGTTCTACTTCCCTTTTAAGAAATTTTTTTATCATCCTTTATTTCAACATAAGATTTATAAACATTTAGCATTAACGTGTTTTTAATAAGGTGAATTTATTTTAAAATATAAGATAAATTTATTTTATATAAAGAAGTAAATGAATAAACTTACTTATAAAAATTATAATTTTACTATTTACTCCAACTGACGACAAATGGGCGATTTTTCTACAAAATAGATAAATATAAAATTACTATAGCAAAAGTACTTTACTATTTACTTAACATTATAGAGTTTCCATATATGTTTCTCTTTATAATCTATATACTTACTCCAACGTTCTTCTTGGTTAATATAATCATCAAACGTAGCATTTCTAACTACAATATAACCACCACATTCATCTGCGGTCTGTTTTGCAATGGACTGTGTGTCAAAGGGAAATGCGACCAATTCATTGTTTGTAAATTCGTAACTAGAGATTTCTTTCCTTTTTACGTTTCTGCATGATTCATTTACATAATATAACTTACCTACCTTTATAAAATAGTATGGATATTCTTTGTTAGGCAACTTACTCCCCTCCATTTCTACACCCTTCAATTGCTTTATAAGTAAATATTAACCTGTTATTTGGATTTAAAAACCTAAAATCCTTCTAAAAAAGCCACTCTTTTAGAGTGGCTTCAATTAAGCAAAAGTTAATGTAAGAGTTGCCAAGGTGTAAAAAATTACTCATAAAAAAGGAGAATGGATATCCATTCTCCCTTCAGCCATCAATTATAAAGTTGTATTAGAAACGTCCTCCGCCAAGTTGTTGCTCAGCCATTTGTACAAGACGCTTTGTGATTTCGCCACCTACTGATCCGTTTGCACGTGAAGTTGTATCAGCACCAAGGTTTACACCAAATTCGCTAGCGATTTCATATTTCAATTGATCGATTGCTTGTTCAGCACCACGTACTAATAATTCATTGTTGTTGCTGCTTTTGTTGTTTGCCATGTTGTGTCACCTCCTTATTTCTTTTAAGTTTCCTATTGTAGAAGAGATGTATTCATGGTAAATAGTGGATGTATATTTCCTTATACGACTGATATACTAACTTTTAGAAACAAATAACACTTTAAAAAGTGGGATTAGATGTTTCACTTCCTTGTGATAAAGACTAAACGGTTGCCATGTACAAAAAAAGGATGACAAACATGTTTGTCATCCTTTTTTGCTTTTTAATAAGCTACCACTTTGACTACTATTAAATAGGTAATAAGAGGGCTCTCTTTTTATTTAATTGTTGAAAGACATAATTAAGGTGGTTAGAATCATATGGATAATTATCATTTGCATGATAAAATCAATCCCTGTGTTTATATTTCAAAAATTTTTAATGATCCTTCTAAAGCCTTTGCCTATTAAAGCAAAAGCTTCTTTGTGACGATCTTCTTCTATTCCTTTGATGCACTTGTAGATTGTGCAACACCAACTAATGTATCATTAAAATAAAATTCGATAGCTCATGAGACTTAATTATTAATAAATAAGAAAATGAAGTAAGTTTAAACCTATCACATTCTCCATCAAAGTTATATAAATGATACCCAAAACCATACCACTAGTTAAAGAAAAAATATATATAGTGGACCTTTTGTGATAGTTATAATTATGTAAAAATGATAGCAAGGAGGCAAAGGAAGTGTTTAATGATTTTAAGCTTGCCGAGGATCGTCCGTTTTATATCCAATTAAAGGATTATTTTAAAAAAATGATTATGAAAGGACACCTTCTGGAGCACCAGAAGCTCCCGTCTACCCGAGAACTTAGTAAATTATTATCCGTCAGCAGAAATACAGTTCTCACTGCCTATGCGGATTTGGAACAAGAAGGCCTAATCTATGCAATAAAGGGAAAAGGAAATTTTATAGGGAAAGTCGATACATCCAAAACTCTATCTATCGAGATTAACTGGAAAGAAAAGCTTAATGAAGGTATCTTGTTAGCTGATGAATTAGATTTAATGAAGCACGGTGTTCGCTGGGAAAAAGGCATGATTTCATTCAATAGCATTGCCCCAGACGAAAAGCTTTTTGACGTCGAAAACTTTAAAAGGGCTTTTCTGAACAGGATGTCCATTGAAGGAGATATCCTTTTGAACTACGGATACGCAAAAGGTTATAAACCTCTAATTAATTACCTTCTTCACTATATGGAAATGAAAGGGATAGATATTTCTAATAAGGATATTCTTATCACAAATGGCTTCACTGAGGGCCTAGATATTTTATTGTCTTCTTTAACTAAAAAATCTGGGCGTATTATATGTGAAAATCCTACCCATCATTCTGCATTAAAGCTTTTTCGGTTACACGGACTTGATATCCATGGTATAGAAATGAAGGATGATGGTATCGATATTAATCAATTGGAAAAAAGCTTATCCGAATCGGATTTTGATTTTGCATATCTAATCCCCTCCTATCATAATCCAACCGGGATTGTCACCTCCTCTGAAAAAAGGACTGAAATCATAAAACTCTTTTCAAAATATCAAATTCCTATCGTGGAAGATGGTTTTAATGAGGAGTTACGTTATTCAGGTTCCCATTTAGCACCTTTATTGACTTTTGCCGGATCTGGAAACAATGTTATCTATATCAGCAGCTTTTCAAAAATTCTTTTTCCAGGATTACGTGTTGGTTGGATTTTAGCAGATAAGGAATTAATTCACTGGTTGGAAAGTATGAAAAGGGCACGAACCATTCACACATCTACACTGGATCAGGCAGTACTTTTTCAATATTTACATGATGGCTATTTTGAAAAATACTTAAAAAAGACCAAGTCAGTTTATAAGAAAAAATACGAATTAGCCCGTCATGCTTGTAATAAGTATATTCCATTAAATAGAATGACTGGGGATGGAGGACTTCATCTTTTTATAGAATTAGAAAAAGGAATTAATTCGCGTCCACTTTTGAAAAAATGCTACGAAAAGGGAGTTGTTTTTTCTCCTGGGGATGTTTTTTATATAGATGGAAGAGGAAGTAATACGTTTCGATTAGGGTTTTCTAGATTAACAGAAGAAGATATTGTACGTGGAATTAGGATAATTGGTGAGACAGTGAAAAATACAAATTGGGAGTTGGAAAAATGAAAGTAGGCGTTATTATGGGAGGAGTATCCTCCGAAAAACAGGTTTCTCTTATGACAGGGGAAGAAATGATTGCACATTTGGATAAGAGTAAGTACAAAGTCGTGCCTATTAAATTAAATAGCAAAAAAGAACTTATTGAAAAGGCAAAGGATCTTGATATTGCCTTATTAGCTCTTCACGGACAATACGGGGAAGACGGTACGATTCAAGGTACCCTAGAAACCCTAGGTGTCCTATATACTGGAAGCGGCATGCTATCAAGCAGTATTTGCATGGATAAAAATATGTCGAAAAAAATGATTCGTTATGAAGGCATTCAAACACCTGATTGGATTCATCTTTCAAGAATGGAAGAGCTTCAGTTTGATAAAATAGATAAAATGGAGTATCCGTTAGTAGTAAAACCAAATTCAGGTGGTTCTAGTGTAGGGGTAAAGATTGTATACGATAAGGATTCTTTATTTTCCTCTCTTGAGGATGTATTCAAATGGGATTCTGAGGTAGTAATCGAAAAATATGTAAAGGGTGAAGAAATTACATGTTCTATTTTGAACGGAAAGCTTTTACCGATCATTTCAATTCAACATACGGCTGATTTTTTTGATTATCATGCGAAATATGATGATAGCGCTACAATTGAAGAGGTTGTAGGACTTCCGGCTACGACTCATGAACGTGTCGCTGAAGCTGCAATAGCCTGTTATAGAGCGCTAAAATGCAGTGTTTATGCCAGAGTAGATATGATTATAAAAGATGAAGTTCCTTATGTTATGGAAGTGAATACATTGCCGGGGATGACGAAAAATAGCTTACTGCCCAAAAGTGCTCATGCTGCGGGAATTCCCTACAACAAGCTATTAGATATGATTATTGAAACCTCTTTACAGGTTAGGAAAAGCGAAGATTTCTAATAGAATAGAAAATGAAGTGCTGGATTGCATTCAATATTTAGAAAATTTTGATAAATAATATGAAGTCAATGTTATTACATATAGGGGGAATACTTCGTGACTGATTGGTTTCAATTAGATAAAGAATATTTAATGTCTACGTATCGGCGAATGCCGGTGGCTGTAAAAAAAGGAGAAGGTTGTAAGCTTTATGATGTAAATGGGAAGGAATATCTTGATTTATTCTCTGGTGTAGGAGTGAATATATTAGGCTACAACCATCCTAATATTGTAAAGGTGGGCTATGAACAAGTTAAAAACTGCTTACATCTTCCATTTCATTTCTTAAACCCAGTTGCTATTGAATATGCAAAAAAATTAGTTGATTATTCATTAAAGGATGGGAAAGTTTATTTTACAAATTCTGGTGCGGAAGCTACTGAGACAACCTTAAAACTAATCCACAAGTACAGGTATATAACAGGTCAAAAACGTGATGGAGTAATTGTACTCAAAGAAAGTTTTCATGGACGTACATTAGGTGCCCTTCATTTTACAAGACAGGAAAGCGTATATCAGAACTTTCCTCATACGTCTATTCCTGTATATGAAGTGGAAAGAGAGAATTTAAAGGAATTAGAAAGAACCATACTCAAGGAAAATCCGATTGCTATTATGCTAGAACCAATATTAGGAAGTGGAGGGATATACCCTTTATCGAAGGAATATTTAAAGGGTGTCGAAGAGCTTTGTAGACAGTATAATATGTTATTTATTGTTGACGAGGTGCAAAGTGGCATAGGGAGAACTGGAAAATTATTTGCTTATCAACATTTTGATATTACACCTGATATTATTCAATTTGGTAAAGGCGCAGGAGGCGGTACACCCTTAGGAGGAATAATCGTAGGTTCACTGCTTTATGATATATTTTCACCAGGTGATCATGGAACAACATTCGCACATTCTCCAATTGGTACGGCTTTAGGATTAACTGTATTAAACACATTAATTGATGAGGGTTTAATGCAAAAGTCTTTTGAAATGTCCTTATATTTAAATGAAAAACTTCAAAAAATCCAGGAGGAGAACTCTTCTTTTATCGGAGAAGTACGTCATTGTGGAATGATGTTTGGGATCAGTATTCATGGCACTCATAAAAACGCAGAGAAACTACAGTTAGAATTACTGAATAAGGGCATACTAGTGGACACTACAAACGGAAACACTATTCGTTTACTCCCCCCTTATATTATTACAAAGGCAGAAATCGATGAATTTATTAATCAATTTATTTCCTGTATCCCCAAACCAGTAACCTCGACAAGCAGATTGTGATATGTGAGGTCTTTGATTATTTGGAGTATAAACGTAAAATTATTTGTAAAAGAGAGTATTAAGGAGTGAAACGAGCAAACTCACTGCTATCAGAGTTTGCTCTTTGTATTTAATTCTTAGATGCCACTATTTTTAACTTTTCTACGTCCTTTTTTGCATTTAAAGAATGCATCCTGCGATGACAGTTTGGGCATAAAGCAACTGTGTTTTCAGTCGTATCTTCGCCACCTTTAGATAACCATTCAATGTGATGGGTTTCTAAATAAGGCTCGCCCTTCTTAGTATGAAATAGAGCAGGTTCTTCACATAATTGACAAACGCCATTTGCTCTTCTCTTAGCATACTCTGAAACGTACACATCTCTTTCATATCCCTTTGTAACAACCATTCGAGAACCCGGTGTATAGGAAGCGCGTGATGCTCTTTTCATTAACTCCTCTTGCGTCAGCTTTTTTGCTTTTTCCCCTGAATTTTCTCTCTGGATTTAAAAAATTCTGTTGGAATCAATACCTCATTGTGTTCATTCTTTAAACTTAAAGGAAATACCCAAACAAGTCGGAGTTCGTTATTTCTGTCGAGTTGTTTCTCCTGATAAGGATCATCTGACAGGTAAACCTCACCTTGGAAAACATATTGATTCTGCTTAAATACTTCAAATAAATATACAGTTACATTCGTATGAATTGATTGATATAGCTTTTTGTTTTGACTATAATCTAAGCTCTGATGCCCTACTTGCCCCATCCCTGTATAGTGAAACACATTGCTAATCTAACGATCATCATACAAAGACTTCGTATGGTCAGAACTGAGAACTAAAGCATTTGTACGGTGTGAATACCTCATTCCCCCAACCATTGCACATTTAAATGTGCTCATTAGTTCTTGATTTGTTAAAACATCAGAAGGTTGTAATCCGTGTTCGAAACTCATATATTCTCTCCCCTCAGTCTTTTTACTATGGGAATATCAGCAGGAGCAAAATCAAACCTTGCTAATTCTTTTATAGTGATCCATTTTACATCATCATGGACAACTGGCGTGATCTCGCCATTCATGATCTCTGCCCAATAGAATAATAGATGAATAGCCTGATCTTTGAAGCCATATACATTGTCGTCATAAAAAGAGCCAATTTCTACTTCTACTCGTAACTCTTCTCTTATCTCCCTTACTAGACACTCTTCAGGTGTCTCACCAGGTTCCAACTTGCCGCCAGGAAATTCCCATTTGCCGGCCAAAGGGTCTTTTGAATGCCTTTGAGCGATTAATATTTGATCTTTCTCTTTTATAATTGCAGCCATAACTTTCTTCATAAGAACACCTTCTTTAAATTTTCTGTATGGTTTTTCCTTTATTTTACCTGAATAGAGTGTTCATTCTCAATGTGGGACATTTTATTAATTGCTATTACTTGTAATGATCTTATTGTTTCATAACGAAGGATATCTTTTTAATCTTTCAGAAAGAAGTGTATCAAATGGATATGTAAAGAATTAACGAGAAAATAAACCAAGTATAAGCCGGTTAGAAAAAAGAAGCAAGAATTCAAATTGCAAATAAAAAATTAAGAGGTTTAATTGAAGAAAAAAACGGGAAAACAGCACTCATTTAAAACTAGTTTAATTCAATAAAACGGATAAAAGTAATAATATTGTCATATAAAACAGAAGAAATTGACGAATAAAGGGAAAATATAGCTAATGCCCCAGATTATTGTTGAAGTTGCCAGAAAAAGAGTTTAATATGAAATTGTTAGCAAATCTGACACACAATTATTGGGGGTAGGAGAAATGAAAAAAGTAACATTTGCTTTGGCGGCAGCGTTAACATTTGGGGGAATTGGTACCATAGCAACTACAGCATCAGCAGAATCAAACGGTTTAGACAAAGACTGTTCTGATTTCAAAGGTCAACCATATCAAGCAGTAGTAGACTACTGGAATTCAAAAGGATACACAGCAACAAACGATCCTGAGAGATTAGATGGCTGGGGTAATAAAGTAGATGATGGTATTCCTTGTGAAGCTCCATCCGACTATGATACTTCTAAGATTAACGGGATTGGTAAGAAAGAAGAAGCTACTTCAGAAGAAACAACTAAAGAAGAAACTGCTACTGAAGAGCAACCAGCAAAAGAAGAAACTGCTACTAAAGAAGACAATTCTTCTTCAGAGCAAAAAGCTACTTCTGACAAAAAAGAAGGCGAAGAGCTTCCTGAAACAGCAAGTAATAATCCACTTGGTGTAGCGGCTGGTTTAGCTGTTGCGGCGGCTGGTGTGGTAGTATTTACTCGTCGCAAGAATTCAAAAGCATAATATAATAGATATATAAAATAAAAGGGGCGGGATTATTCCTGTCTCTTTTTTATAGAGGTGCAGTTTTATGAGAATATTAGGTATTTGTCTATTTTTGATAGGTATTTCCCTAGCCGGCTATTCATTTTTTGAGTGGAATTTAGGAAGATCATCTTCAGAAACTCTATCTCAGAAGGAAATAAACCATTATGAATTAAAGGAAAAAGAAGATGTTGACCGACAAAGTACTAAAGCGAAACAAGAAGATTCAGCTAGCGATGTGGATCTAGAGGAAGTAGAGACAAAGTCTCCAGAGAAAATGGAGGATTATAATTATAACAAGGGTCAAAAAGTAGCGAATCTTGTTATTCCTAAACTCGAATTAAAATACTCAGTGTATTGGGGAACAGATGCTGATACCTTGAAAAGAGGCATAGGGATGTTTGTTAGTGATTTAACTACTACTCCAAAGGGAATAGGGCATACAGTACTAAGTGGGCACCGCGACACCGTATTTACAAGGCTAGGTGAACTTAAAACGGGTGACAATCTAATTGTAGAATTTGATAATAAGCTTTATGAATACCAAATTAAAAAGATTTGGATTACAAATAAAGAAGATCGGACAGTAATTGTTCCTAAAGATAAGCCTACGCTTACACTAACAACTTGTTATCCATTTGATATGATTGGAAAAGCACCTGATCGCTACATTATTCAAGCTGAAATGATAAATAACTAAAAGCGACTTACGAATACTAGGTATGTTGCTTTTTATTGTGTTTAAAAGTTTTTTCCGAATCTCCAAAAATCCCTGGTAAAAAACTAGAAATCTAATAAAGGAAGACTTAAATCAGTCCTCTTTTATGTGTTTCTTTTTCTATTATCTCATTAAAAACCGTTCATAAAAGTGCGTGAATTCAGTAAGACGTTCGTAATTTATTTTACAACAAAACTGAACGTTAAAAATGATAGATTTCTTATATATAAGAAAAGTCCGTAAACGTATAGTTTTACGGACGAGGCATTTGATTTTATTTCAAAACGTTAAAAAAATATAGATGTCTTAAAATAAACTAAAGTGAAGTGGTAAAATATAGAATAAACGATATGCTTAAAGCATATCGTTTTTATTTATCTAGAATGAGAGGTGCTGCTATGAAGAAGTATTTTATTACTACTATCATGATAATGTTTTTTGTATTTACGTCTTATTTCATTTTTCATAAATTTATAAGAGACGATAACTCAACTACAATCTCACAAGTTGGAAAAAGTCCTGATAGTGGTGATCGTGAGGAGCAGAAAGTGAATACTATTGAATATGGCTTATATAGTTCGAATGGGAAATATATTGATAATGGAAGTACCATTTCTCCCGAAAATGATGAAGCAAATGTAAATATCTCTATAAATCATAATTGAAATGAACAAAGAGAATACGGTTTAATCGTACTAGAAGACTTTAAACAAGTCTCCTTTAAACTTAAAAATAAGAAAGAATTTACAAAATATCTTTTTACTATGAATCCGTACTCATCTAAAGATATAGGTGTAAGAATTCCTATTAAGTCAAACACGCAAGAGCTTACAATTTTATTGATAAAAAAACCTAGCTACAAATTAAAAGAGATGGATCTTAACAAAGCATCCATACTAGAAGAGGTTTTAAGCATGCGTTATCCAATTAATCATAAGAATAAATTGGATAATTCAAAACAGATAGAACCCGATGCCACAGTAAAAGATGGACTGAACGAAGGTATGTTTATTACAAACGATATACATAAGCTGCAATCTGTAATGGTTGGAAAAGAAGGTGAAAAGCTATGGTTCTCTACTGGAAATGATACAAGCAAATCATTGAAATATGCAATTATAGCCCTTAAGGATTGGAAGCAGACCAAAGTTATTGATAATCAAGAGGTATTATATACAACAGTACCAGGGCTACAGCGCAAGCTTTTTAGTTTTACGTTACCTACTGTAAAAGATGATAGCAATTTTCAATTAATAGCTTTTCCTTATCCATATCAAGTAAGTAAGGATAACTATGTCAGTCAGCAAGCATTTGGCTCATTTAGGGCTGTAATAGAACAAAGTCGTCATAGTAAGTAGGAAGAGATCAAAGGCAGCTTTTTATACATTCTCCTCTCAACTGACAAACGAGAAAATCTAGTCATATAAAGGATGTACAGAAAGCTACATAAAAAAGAATGACATTCTATATTGAGCCCTTATTCCTAGAAGGGTTCTTTTTGATGATGTGTTCCGGAAACGGTGATTATGTTAACTAATTTTGCATGTGATATACATTTTTTACCTCATTTTTTACTGTGTAATAATTCCTTTAGGATATTAGCCTAGGACCCGTACCATCTCTGCTTGCATACCTCTTTGGCCATTCACTACTACAAAAGTAACCTTTTGTCCTTCTTTTAAGCTTTTAATAACAACCCCTTCAGTCCCTTTAGTGCGTTCAATAGCTGTAAAATGGACAAAAAGATCAGGTCCACTTTCTGGTGTAATAAAGCCAAATCCTTTCTCATCATTGAACCACTTAACTGTCCCAACCTGTCTTTCTGTCATATAAATCTTCCTCCTAAAGTATCAGTATTTTTTTGTTTCGATAATGGTGATTATGTTAACTGAATTTATATATTATATACATGCTCTATTGGTGAATATTCTTATTACCTTTTCCCTTTAAAGCTTCCACTACAGATATGATTATTAGGGAGATAAGTGATGAGATGAAAGCAGTAAAACTGATTGCTCCTACTTCCATACCAGTCCATCCTCCGATAAAGAAACTTACTATAAAAACAATAACATTCAGTATTCCTACAATTAGAGGTACTACATATTTTAGGGTAGAGTTCTTTCTGCCAATTACATATGACAGTATGATTAAGATAGCGATCATGATTATAGAAATTATGTGAAAATCATCTATTATTAACCTACTTTAGTTTACGATATACATATTATCATAAACTTCTAAGGCTTATGGAATGAATAACTGATTTATTTCCGATAATGAACATTATGGTAACTAAAAATGTATACTTTATTGAACACTCCTTAAGCACCAATGGAGTGCTTTTTTAATTTGTTCTAGAAAAATCCATTGCGTAAAGTGAATTTTTTATGAACTAAAAGGTTTAAGACTTACAAGCAAGAATTTTCCTTATAAGTAATCTTAAATTAGATGATAAGGAGAAAAATATGAAGCTCTATGGTGATTTTAAAAAAAAAGATTGGTTGAAAGTACTTGGTATACCAGAGAAAAACATGCCTGGCTCATTTATTATTCATGGAGAATGGGGATTTGAAGATAACTTAAACTTATGGAGAGAGATCTTATCTGAAGAGCTTCTTGTACCTAAATGGAACACTTTAGTTGGAAAATATAAAAACTTAAATATAGGATATGCAAATGTATACGGAAGCCCTATGGCGTCTAATATTGTACATCAGTTTGCCTGTAGTGGTACTGAAATATTTATACAAACTGGCTACTTTGGTGGACTATCTTCAAAAGTTAGATATGGGGACATCCTAATTGTTACAGCTGCAGAAATGAAGGATGGTGTCTCTCAATGGTACTTGCCGGAACAAATAGTTGTAGAGTCTAATAGAGAATTAGTGGAAGCTGCTTGTGAATACTGTGAGAGGAAAAACTATGGATATGTTACAGGCACCGTTATCAGTATGAGTGCTATGCTTCTTGAAACCCATGAGATGGTAAAAGAGTGGGCTTTAAAAGGTTATGATGGAGTAGATATGGAAACAGCTACTACCTTAGCAATTGCCCATAAATTCAATAAAAAAGCTATTGGTTTATTGAATTTATCGGATCATATTATAAACGGGGATACGTTATACTCATACACCAAGGATAGAGAGTTGATAGAGGCTGAAACGGACAAGGCTATTCGGAATGTTGCTTTATACTTAAGTAAAAAATTTAAAGGCAGACAGACACTCTAAATAAGTTTTCCAAAGGATATATTTTTACTAAAGACAAAGGAGGGAAAAATGATAATAGGCGATGAAAAGTTAGAGATTCGAGAACTTCTGGAATCGGATAAATTTTTTTGGGTAAAGTGGCTAAACGACCCTCTGATCCTTCAATATTACGAAGGACGTGACAATCCTCATGATACTGAAATGGTTAATCAAAATTTCTATCAACAAGAGGATAATGTTACATGTTGCATCATAGAGTTTGAACAAAAGGCTATTGGTTATATTCAATTCTATCCCTTAGATTCTCAAGAGAAAAAAGAATATGGATATGGCGACTTAGATAATATATATGGAACGGATCAGTTTATCGGGGAGATAGATTATCGGGACAAAGGAATTGGAACACGTTTAATGAAATTAATGATTGGTCACTTAATGTATAAGCAGCATTCAGAAAAAATTGTGCTGGACCCACAGGCATGGAACCAAAGAGCAATAGCATGTTACGAAAAATGTGGTTTTAAAAAGGTTAAATACCTTTCCAAACATGAATATCATGAGGGGGAACTTAGAGACTGTTGGTTAATGGAGTATAGTAAATAAAGTGTATGGAATTACTATTCCATACACTTTTTAATTCCGAGAATGGCGGTTATATTAGCTAAAAATGTATAGAATATTCATTCTAGAATACTGAGTTTACAACGGTTTATGCTGGTATTTGATAACTTTTACATTACCTGCATCTATTTGATAAGTAATTGTTTCAATACCTTCTGGAGGATTGTGAGCATTAGTAAAGCTTCTATACCTCACTGTAACTTTAAAATTAAATTCTCCTTCATTTTGACGTTGAATTTTTAAAATTTTTGCATCTGTTAAGCTATATGAACGATTTGGTCCTAATTTACTTCGAATGACCTCACTCGCATAAGATGCTAATAAGGTATTATATGAGTCATAAAAATCTTTATCTTTAATAGTCACTGCATTTATTTGTATTGGTGAAATAATTGAAAGCATTACTATGAAAAAGCAAGAAATGAAGCAATATTTAACCTTTAACATCTTATTACCTCCATAAATATGTTAAGGGTTAGTATCTGCAAAAAAACATGTAGATAACGGTGATTATGTAATTTAATATTTCATGATATTTTAGAGGTAAATGTATGAGGTAGGTGCGAAAATGATTAATTGGTATTGGGAGAAAGTTGATATCTTAGAACGTCAAGAAAAATGGAATGAAGCAAAGGATTACATGTATGAAGAATGGAAAAAAGACTCTCTTAACTTAAAGAAATATCTTCGATTAAGTTTTTTGTGTTGGTATATAGTTGTCGAATCAGGCTGCCTTAATGATCCTAACATCAACGATGAAGAATATGAAAATATATTGCTAGAAATTAAAGATTTTGGTTTTAAGCATTTTGGCCAAGACTCTGAATTCTTATGGATTTATGGTTATATGGTATCTCTATTCCCTTACTATTTTGGAGAATATGAAGAATGGGAAGAGAAGGGCCAACAAATGATTTATAAGGCTTATCAATTAAAGCCACAAGATTCTGTTATAAAGCTCGTTTATATACGTGGTTTACCTTCCTCTGTAGCACCTGGAATTAAAGAATTAGAACGAACTGTAAATGAAGCTTTATCTATAAGGTTTAAAGGGAATGGGGAATTACAAAGGTATTTTAAAGAAGTGCTTAAATCTGAAATATAAAAGGAATAAAAAGGAATAATGTTGTTATACCTTCTGAGGATAGTTCACGTGAATGCTCTTCTATATGATAGCATGATACAGATAGAAGGGCATCCAACAAGTGTACAAAGACGGTATACTAAACATCACCACACACACATTTTGTGTTAGTTTTTGCTGAGTGAAAGAATAACTTTAGGGTTGCTCTTTTTTTTATTAAATGGTATAATATACAAAAAAAGAAACACTTATAGAGATAGTTTTTGCATAGGATAAAACTTATCGGAGAACCACCTTACTTCTGTAGGGTGGTTTTTCCGTGGTTACGCTCTTTTTTATTACACGCTATAATCTCCAAAAAAAGGTAGAATGAATCTATGAAAGACCGCCTTACTTCTGTAGGGCGGTTTTTTCATGTTATCTTTCGGGATGATAGCCGAGGTTTGCATTTACTTTTCCAGTTAGACCATCATTATTAGCAGGAATCTTTTTACTATTTGATTTCGGTACATCTACTGGTTGGATATTTCCACCATTAGTATCATAACTATTACTATGATTGTTATTTTTATGTGTTGGACCGTGTTCTGGCATAAAAATACCTCCTAGTTGTAAAAAAACAGCAATGATGGTGATATGTTTATTGGTTTATCGATAACGATTCATAATACTCATATTTTCACGCATACTATTTATGTTATTTATAGTATTACGCGTACTGTTCAAATTGTTTATAGTGTTACGCATATTCGTCATTGAATCTATATTATTCAATTCGTTCATGTTACCTAAATTTGTATGATTTAAGTTACCTTCATAACGATTAAATCCACCAAGTTGGTTTAATCCTATTGATGAATTTATTCTTCCTCCAGTTTGATCATCAGCAACTGGATTTGGTGTATGAAAACCTGTGGCATGTTGTGGAACGTTAATGATCTCACGATCTGTGTCTAGTTCTTCAATGCTATCAAAAGGATCTTTATCACCCGCTGTTTTCTCTGGTGCATTACCTTCATTTATTGGCGTAAAAATCACCTCCCAGTTGTATTATTTGAATATGTTTTGAAGAAAATAAGAGGGATTATGAGGAAATGATCTAGGTAAAAAAAAGAGCAACCACAATTATTTAGGTTGCTTTTGTTGCATTTCTTTCACTATTCGTTTTATAAGATTTAACTTTCCCTCTTCTTGGCGAAAACCTACACTTGATCTTTGTATATGATATATACTCAAAGTTATCTTTGAATTATATACTGAGCATTTGAATCATTAATTAAGCTGTTAATACCATTAGGGTAACAAGGCATTAATCTATCTGCTGTTTTTAAATCAATCCATTCTACTTTTAGAATATTTTCTTCTTTGGGAATTTGATTTGGTTCTTGTATAAGACGAGCTTTAAAGAAAACAAAGAAGACATGATTATTGTCAATAAATGCTTCATTTAAACTTACAATACCATCTATATCAATGTCATAACCTGTTTCTTGTTTTAAAGTTTCTCCTTTCTCTACTCCTCCACCTGGAAGGGACCATGTATTATTTCTGTTCGTCTAGATAGAGAACCATTAGAGTTTCAAATTAACTGGCATTATATACAAAAGTACTTACCAGAACACGGAAGTGTGTTAGATAATGGAGCTGGCCCTGGTAAATATGCTATGAAACTAGCAGAGAAAGGATTTCAGGTAACGCTAACTGACCTGACGCCTAGATTAGTAAATATAGCTGAAGATAAAGCAGAAGAGCTTCAGCTTTTTAATCAGTTTAGTGGATTTCATATTATGGATGCAAATGATTTAAAATTATTAAAAAACAAAGAATTCGATGCTGCCTTAATGATGGGGCCAATGTATCATCTACGGAATGAACATGGTCGTGATGCAGCTGTTAAAGAACTGTACCGTGTAACAAAAAATGAGGGAGCTTTGTATATGATAGACAGCGTAAAAACAGAAAAAACTACCCCATGAGAGTAAGGTAGTTCTTCTGGTGAATGCTCTAAATAGATGTATTTAACACCTTACAGTGTCTTGGGTAGTTTGTTCAAGTTTTTATATGTTATTCGTATAAATAATTCATCAATTCAAAAGAACAGGTAATAATATGTTTAACAATATAATTTAAGGAAGGTATTTTATGTATAAATATAATAAGAAAAAGGGATTTTCTTTAGCTATGATAATAATTCCTTGGTTAACTGTTCCTTTTATGGGGAAGAAATCATTTCTTAGATTTTTACCTGTCGCAAGTTTTATTAATTTATTCTTAAGCGTGTTTAGTCTTACAGCTAATAAGAAAAAATGGTGGGTAAATAAAAATCCTCTCTCTCCTGGTTCTGTTGATTTCTCGTATATATTAGGGCCCTATTATGTAGCTACACTATGGATATTTAAACTAACATATGGAAATTTCCCGAAATACTTGATTACCAATATGATGTTAGATTTAGTTAACGCTTTTCCTCTTGGTTCTATTTGGGAAAAGGTTGGAATATTTAAATTTCAAAAAATGAAACATGTCACATGGTATTTTATATGTGTAGGCCTTTCAGTTTTTATTTACGGGTTTCAATATCTAGTAGAACAGTCGATTAGGGAAACAAGTAGTTCTCAATCCAAGCGGTAAGTACTTTTCACTTAATTATTGGTCTTGTCCTATATTGAATTACACTATTTATTTACATTAAACTCACTGTATTATTAAGCTGATTGTTGTTTTACTTTAAATAAGTAGTTAAGAGGATCTTTATTGAAGATCCTTTTTTCAGTACCTATAACCTACATTATGGTAACTAAAGATGTATAGGCTATACATGATCAAATTCTTTGTATTTGAGTAAAATTATTCATTTATATATAAATCCTTAAGTCAAAAGCACTCCAATATTGGAGTGCTTTTTCATCAAGATGGAATTAATCGTAGGCATATACAGTCGAATTTCCACCGGAGTATTTTGCTAAATAAAATTCGGCTTGGTCACCATCAACATATCCACCGATATTTTTAAAGACATGACAACCATTTGAATCAAAATCATTACTACCTGCTGTTTTAAAGTAGAGACCTCTAATACCATTAGAATATACTACATCATCTGTATTATATGGATCTTCTTCATATAGTTCATAATAACCTGATTGACTATCAGAACTGAGACAAATTTTGAAATCTCCTCCACCCGATAGAAATATTTCACTTTGATTGGTAAATTCATCGCTCCCTTGAGGATCCCACCCGCCACTACCATATTGCTGAACAGGGTTTGCATATGAATCGACTGGAATAATTACCAATAAAAGTGAGAAAAAAGCCAAAATTACACCTATTTTCTTCATTACCTTGTCAACTCCCTTTTTTCTGGATATTAGGTTTTACTCTCGGTTACTAATAAAATAATCGTGTTTATCTCCTATAGTTTTTACTAAGGGGTTTTTTGTTTTTAAATATCTTTCCTTCTTTCCATTTTCCAAAATATTCTTTAATTCGTCTATACGACCTTCATACTGTATTTTTGTTCCTGGAATTCCTTCTTTTTTCACCTTTTGTGCATGCTCATATAAAACAACTTAGCTAGTCAGTTAGTTAGATATTTATGGATTCATTACAAAAATATTTGGGGTTCAAAGACAAGAGTTCTTTTTTAAGATGGGTTATAGAAAGAGATATGTTATATATATAAAAGGAGGTGACCTGTTAAGCTTTGGCGAATTAAGGAAAGAAAACAAATAGAGAAGGAGGACTTAATAATGAAAGAATTAGTCATTAATGATGTTGTATTTGATGTAAAATACCTTACTGCGTCTACAATCAGCAAAGAAGAAGTGGGACTTGAAAAAAGAATTATTAATAATGGAAAAATGACTAAGGGAAGAGATCAAATTAAGTTTTCATTTTCTGTTTTAGGTAAACAAGATTATCAATTATATGATTCCTTTTTTGAGAGCACTCATTATACTGTCGTGATTCCTGAAACGAGTGAAAGATTTATAGCTCACAGTTTTTCGCATAGTACATTTTATCAAGGAGCTGAAGTAGTAGATGACACAGAAGTGGTATTTAAAGTTGCGCTTACCAAATAAAGGAATCGCCTATATTTAAGCTCACAGTGTATTTTTTTTAAAGGACTTGCTTATGAATATCATCGAGTTTGATTAAGTTCTATTTATCAGAAACACCTGTACGCCTATAATATTTTTTTAAGGGGAGATCTTAGTGAATACGTGTAGTGGTTTTGCAATAATTTGCTTAAATGATAAAGATGAATTATTAATGGTCTCCCAAGAGAAAACCAACACGCCAAAGCGTTGGTCTGTTCCTTCTGGTGCTATCGAAGGACATGAAAGGCTCGAAGATTGTTGTGTTCGAGAAGTATGGAATCAAACAGGCTATCAAGTAGAGATAGTAAAAAAAATACACGCAAATAGGACAACTACTTATAATGTTGATGTCCACATGACCTATTTTGAAGTTAAGGTATTAGCTGGAGAGAAGAAAGTTCAGATTGTAGACTCCTATTGCTGGCAACCGATATCTAAAATTAATCATTTGAACATGTTATTTGAAGATGAACGTGAGGTTGTACTAAATTATATAAAAAAGAGAAAACAGTTCATTTAATCTTGCTCAAGGATATTATTTTACCTCTATACACATGTATGGAAATTCGTTGTCTTTTGAAAAAACTACGAAAATATTATAGAGAGGAAGTTAAATAATTGATTAATACAACCATTAATTTAATGAGAATTGTCATGCATACTACTATGAGGAATAACTTAGTCTTTATGAATCATTACCTCAATTCGAGGGACATTTTGTTATCTAGATCTAAAAGACCATAAAATATATTATTTATTTCCTCCAAGATAATTTATCTGGTTAACAAAAAAGCTACTGGCCTCGACAGTAGCTTTTCTGTTCTCGTAAGGAAACTAGAGAATTAGCATTATGATGCCTCACGGCGTCTTAATTAGTTTGTTCACTAGATAAAAGATTATGCAAAAAATCAAAAACATCCTTTGCTAATCATAGCAAAGGATTTACTTCGTTTAGTTTATATAAATTAACTATTAACATGATAAAGTTAATTATAAAGTGAACGATTTAAGCCCATAATGATTAAAATTATCCGGCCTAAACTCATTTTTTGATATGTAAAAAACTTATTCATATCTATTGCATTTGAGAGTTTGCGTAATCTAATGCTCGATAAAGGCTGTGGAATGTAACAATATCGTTTAATTTTACACCTAGTTGAACCATTGTAAGGGAAATTTCAGGACGAATGCCACTTAATACAACACCTATTCCTATAAGTTTCAAAGCCGCAACTACTTTGAAGAGTTGATCTGCAACCATTGTATCAATAATAGGTACGGCAGATAGATCAATAATCAACCAACGTAGTTTGTAAGCATCACCTTGTTTCAATGCATTTTCCATTAAAATTTGAGCTCTATGTGTATCGATTTCTCCTACAAGAGGAATTACACCAATTTCTTTTGTTATACGCACTACAGGTATAGACAATTCATCTATAGCGTACTGAGCAGATTGAATTTTATCTGTATAATCTTTCATATAGGATTTACTTACCCAATGTACAGCTTTATCTACAACTAAATTGTATCTAGATATCACTTTAGAGAACAAATCAAAAGAAAACTTTTCTTTCTTTGCTTCTTCTGTAATGACTTCTCCAATTTGATTTCGATAATAACTAATTTCTTCTAAAGCAATATCTAAAGGAAGTTGAAGAGTTGTTAATACATTTGCTACTTCCGTTCCCCACTTTTCTAATATTTGGAAAGTAAGCTCTTCATCGATAGATATAGATTCTGCATAAATTTTAATTAACTTCTCTCGCCAGGGAACTAGTTGAACATAAACATCATGATTATAAAAATGATAGTGTCTTTTTTGTTCAGCTAATTCTTCTTTTTTATGTAAAATTACAGCAGTAATCTGTTGTAATTTTTTATTCAGCAATACATCTTCCATTTTTTCACCTACTAAACATCATAATTATGTAGCAAAAGCATAACAATTCATTATTCATTTATAGTTATTAAATAAAAAAAAGAAACAGATCTAAAAAAGACTGCTTCTTGTAAAATTCCAATCCATCTAAATACTCTACCTATCTAATTTAAAATGAAACATAAAATACAGTATTTTTCACAAAATATATTTTGTTTCCGATAAAATCCATTATGGTAACTAAAAATGTATACTTTTTCGGACAGCTAATTTGATTTTGGTCCAATACTTTAACATATAAAGTCTCATTCTAATTATTTAATTTTTTTAGCTATTTATTAGAATTTTTTATGATTTCCCTATTATTGTTATAAAATCAGAATATTCTATTATTTTAATTTAAATTGTAAGCGATTTCAATTATAATGATAATTAGGTTGGATAGCAAGCATGGCTGTCATTGTATATGGCGTAGGCAGGGCCAGTACAAGTACAAGATAAAAATAGCTTATCATACAAAATACGTTGCTAATTTGTATGTATAAGAGATTGCTAGGTGCGGCAACAATGAAAAATAGGAAGCTTACATAAAGGAGGTCAAACTATTGAGCAAACATGAACAGGTTTTCTCTACGTTTATTAACGGTGAACGATTTGACTTACATTCATACCTTACGTATCTATTTATCAATGAATGTCAGGAGGATGTAGTAAATCAGTTAGAACAGGAACATGTAAATCAATAAATTGATAAATAAGAAAAAGTGAAAGGATAAATAATAATGAATGGAAAAATTGTGTAGGTGACTTTATCTTTCTGAACAGAAGGAATAGGTCGCCTATTGGTATTGCTTTTAAATATTCACTTGCACTGAAAAAAATTACAATTTCCCATTTCTTATCACCTACCAATCTATCTTTCACTTACCTTTTAAAAAATTATAATATATACAATAAGTAAATAGAAAACATATAAGCATTTAACTTTATATTCTTTTTAACAAGATGATTTTAATTAAAAATACATAAATAAATTCTTTTATATAAAGAATTAAATGAATAAACTCTATTATAAAAACTAAAATTTTACCATTTACTCTGTATGGCGACAAATAGCGTGTTTTTTTACATTCTATTTAAATGATAAAGGTTCTATAACAAAAGTATTTTACCACTTACTATAAGGTATAGGTTTGTCATGTGTTTTTCTTTTCATGCTTTATATATAATTATGTTTTTACCAAGCGATACAAACAAATTAAACTTATATTCACATACTACCACCTTACTTATTACACCATAGTTTCCCTATAAACATAAAAAACCTACTCCCTGTGCTTCGGGAATAGGCTAGATGACATGAAACGTTAAAAACAATCTCCAATATGCTTTTTTATTCTACAACAATTTACTGAAGAAATCACTTACAATTTTACCCTTAACATATAAAAAGATCCGCAACCCTAGAAAGAATGGCGGACTAGTTGGAATTTAGTTTTAATAAGCACTATCAGTATAGCATGGCATTCATTTTATAGGAAGCGATTACATAAATTGATTAAATATAAGAAAAGACCTCTTACCGATTAAGGTAAGAGGCTTCTCGTGGAGAACGTGTCTGTCAAAACACTTTTTCAAGAAATCCTTGCGCTCTTCCATGTTTCAAAGCTCCATGTTATCACAGTAGACAAGAATCTAACCTACCCTATGGCGATTGAAGAATTGACAAAAGAAAAAAAGATGCCCGTAGGCATCCAAATAAGGCAGATAAAATATCTTAATAACATTGTGGCACAAAATCATCGTTTTATTAAAAAGCGAGTTTGTCCGATGTTGGGGTTGAAATCTTTTCTTACAGCCAAATCTATTCTTTCGGGAACAGAAGCGATGCATATCATTAAAAAAGAATAATTTGCTTTACTGGACAAGTCTGTCCAAAATCAAGTGATGTTCATTAGCCAACTATTTGGACTAGCTGTATAAAAACGAATTCCACGAATCTATATACCCTTTTGACATGGATGTAATCTTTGCACCAGAACCAAATAATGTACCTATTTGATGATAGGATTAATGAATTTCAGTAATGCCTGATAAACGAATAGAGAATATATTGTGTTGTTCATCTTCTAGAGAAAGAGTTTGATCATGAAGATTAAGGTTACTTACACGGCCTTTACATGTTTGTAATAAACCGTTGTGATAATAATTAATAGTAATTACACCTTTCTTTCTTAATGCCTTCAATATCATCTGAGGGTCCCCTTTCTGTAGGTTAATTGAAGTTTATTCATCAACTATTTGGATTGGCTGCATAAGAACACATTCTATTAGGAATCTATATACCTTTTTCAAATAGATGTAACCTTTACACCAGAACCGAATGTAGTCAATTCTCGTAAAAGCACTTCAATGTTTATATCTTTCTACTCTCAACTCTTCGAACCTGTCATTTCAGCAGGAGCCTTCTCCCAGACTTTTTTCCCGTCCATTAAGGTAAGTTCTACTTTGGTTTGCAAAATGTCTTCTTCTGGTACAGTAAAGAGATTACAATCTAGGACAATGAGGTCTGCAAGCTTGCCTGCTTCTAGTGTTCCAAGCTCGTCTTCTCTAAAAACACTATAGGCAGAGTTGATAGTGTAAGCTTTTAATGCTTCCGCAAGTGTTACTTTTTCCTGTTCATTCCATGTATCTTTTAACGTACTATCCTTACGGGTGATAGCATGATAAATTTCCAGCATTGGTGAAAGTGAAGCGATGGGATAGTCGCTGCTGTATGAGACCACTGCTCCGGATCTAACCAAGGAGGCGTTAGGATAAAGATAAGGATATTTCTCGTCGCTGACACGCGTTGTATGGCTTTCTTTAGGCATAAGTGCCATATGATACGGCTGGATCGATGGCATGACGCCAAGTTTTTCAAAACGTGGAATATCTTCTGGCGCAACCACTTCAATATGCTCTAAAGCATGACGGGCATCGCGCTTGCCATTAATTTTTTGAGCCTTTTCATATAGGTCCAGACCGAGCCGGACTGCTCCGTCACCTATGGAGTGAAAACGAATTTGAAAGCCTTCCTTATCTGCTTCCACTACCCACTTTTCCAGTTGCTCCGTCGTATAAGCAATTTCTCCTTTTGTCTCCGGCTGGTCTGTATAAGGATCCAGCATATAAGCCGTATAGCCAGTCACTACCCCATCGATAAACTGCTTCAATCCTGCCACCCGCAATTTACCTGAAGAATAGGTTTCACGCAGCTCTTTGGATCGTTCGATTTGACTATTCAATGGAGGATAAAGGTGAAATCTAGCAGTTAAGCGATCCTCGTCATCAAACTCTTTATAAATGGAATAAGCTTCAAGCTTTTCGTGAGCACGGCTTCCATACAAGTCATTTACGGAGGTGATTCCAAGAGCAGCTGCCTGATCTAAGAATTTCATCACCATGTCCCGGAGCTGTTCTTTCGAAAAATCATAAGCAAAGTCTGTAGCCAATGAAATTGCCGTTTCAATTAGAATACCTGTCGGTTCCCCTTTGTCATCCTTATAAATTACTCCATATTCAGGGTTTTCTGTCGATCCTGTGATCCCAGACACCGTAAGTGCTTTCGAATTCACCCAGCCGTAATGTCCCTCTGCATGCAAAAGTACTACTGGTCGATCAGCCAACACTTTGTCTAATACATAACGATCAGGAAATTCCTTTTCCCCCCATGCTGTGTGATCCCACCCTGTGCCAATAATCCAAGCATCATTAGGATGCTTATCCGCATATGCTCGTACTCTCGCAGCCGCCTCATCAGCAGAGTTCGTATCTGATAACGGTACACAATAATAACTGAATAAACTCCCCAGCATAATATGCAAATGTGCATCGTGGAATCCTGGCATAACTAGTTTTTCTCCCACATCCATAATCTCGGTATCATCACCTTTTAACGCTAAAACCTTTTCCTTTGGTCCAACCTCTAAAATTCGGTTATCTTTTACTGCTAAGGCCAATGGCTCCGGCCCATCACTCAATCCAGTAAAAATAGCTTCACTTATGATAATTAAATCTGCTTTTGTCATCATTTTCATCTCCCTAGATTTATGAATTTTCAGTTTTTTGGTTACTCTCTAGTAGTTGCTACTTAGAGTATTTTGTTAGAACAAGTATATTGAGGAATACAAAGATAAACCAAGCTTTTATGTTTGAATTTCATTTACCTCGGCATTTTCCACGGAGATCTCTGGTGGCTGTTCACTAAACATTTTCGTAGTGGAAATGAGGACGAGGAAGCCAAGTCCCAACCATCCTATCCCGAGTAAAAGTGCCCTTGAATCAAGGCTAGCCCATAACCAAATTGCGAAACCTGCACCCACAAGTGGAAAGATTAGATATTTTAAAATGTTAATTCCGTTTCTCTGTTTTTCTCTAATAAAATAATGAGATATAACCGAAAAATTAACAAAGGTAAATGCAACAAGAGCTCCAAAATTAATAAAAGATGATGCTGTTACTAAATCAACAAATAAGGCAGATAAAGCAAAAATACCAACTAAGATAATACTATATATTGGTGTTCGAAATTTTGGATGTAGATAACCAAATATTTGCTTAGGAAGAACTCCATCCCTTCCCATTGCATACAAAAGGCGTGAAACGCTTGCTTGTGAAGATAAGCCAGATGCTAGGGTTCCAATAATACATCCCACTAAAAAAATGGATTGAAATAAATTACCACCAACGTACACGGCAATTTCTAAGGCAGCAGAATCTGGATTTTTAAAAGATTGGAAGTTTGGGTAAACAAGGTGAATGAGATATGAGATGGTAACAAACAAACCTCCTCCTATTAATACAATGAGAAAAATAGCCTTTGGTATTACTTTTTTAGCGTTAATGGTTTCCTCTGAGAATGTAGTAACAGAATCAAAACCTAAAAAAGACAAACACAATATAGAAGAGCCTGCTAATACCAAAGATAGTGAAGTTTCCCCATTCACAAATGGAGAACTCATAAATAATGTTCCTGAACCCATTCCGTTAAGCAAACCTTTAATTGAAAGGACTATGAATATAGCTATTATCAGGAATTGACTTCCAATCAATAAGAGATTCATCTTTGTTGCTATTTTTACTCCGATTACATTTACAGTGGTAATTAAAATTAGGAAAACAATTAACCAAACAGAAAAAGGAACAGTTGGAAAGTATGAATTTAAGTAGAGAGCGATTAATAAGGCATTAATCATCGGTAAAAATAAATAGTCTAATAATATAACCCAACCTGTTAAGAACCCAATATGAGGATTAAGAGCCCTTTGAGTATATGTATATGCAGAACCAGCAACAGGGTAAGCTTTAACCATTTGACCGTAGCTATGGGCTGTAAACAATAAGCCAATTAAAGCTACTATATAAGCTGCTGGTACCATCCCTTTCGTTATTTCCGCAACAATTCCATAACCTGTAAATACTGTAGTTGGTGCCATATAGGCTAAACCAAATAGTACTAAAGGAAATACTGTTAATGAACGTTTGAGTTTTACATCCTGCATATATCACTCCACCTTTAAATATTATTTAATCTCGAAGATTGCACCCTTAAAATTTAGAGTGTTTACTCAGCAAGTTCCTATTATAAAAAGACACAGATGCTTTAATACATGTCTTTTATCTATATGACATGGTTTGGGTATATCCGAATTTTTGTGAAATCTCAAGCGCTGCATTCTTAACCTTTTCAATCAATGGAGGTAGCATCATCTTCTGATAATTCACCTCAAGACCCTCAATACTAATACTTGCTATAACATGACCTTTGTAATTGAAAATAGGGGCAGCTATCTCAGCTATATAGTTTTCCAGTTCTGAGTGACTAACTGTGTATCCTATTTGTTGGGATTCTTCCAGAATAAGGCGAAGTTTCTCTTTGTCTGTAATCGTTCCAGGTGCAATCGACTTCATCACGATCTTCTCCAAATATTTCTCCCTCTTATCATGGGGCAGAAAAGCAAGAATAACACGAGAACAAGCCCCAGCATAAAGTGGTGTTCTCTGGCCAATTGACATGTGAAGTCTTACATACTGATTTGTATTTAGTCTTTCGACGTAGAGTGCTTCTTCGCCATCTTGAACACTGAGATTAACAGATTCACCTACTTCATCATGAAGCTTTTGCATAATCGGTAAAGCTACCTGCCGGATATCTAAACGTTCTGCTACTAAATGGCCAAACTGAAGAAATAATAGACCCAGTGAATATTTTCCATTATCATCTTTATCAAGAAGTCCCATCTCTTCAAGCGTTGTCACCATTCTATAAATAGATGTTCTCGGTATCCCTGAAAATTGTACAATTTCATTAAAACTAAGCTTTGAATATGTTAAGAAAAGATTAAGAATATCCATTGATCTGACGACTGTCTTGTTTATGCTTTGCACGATTTCCCCTCCTTTTCCAACTATATCAAGACATTATAGGTTCTCTGTTTTCAAGATTAAAAGTGGATCACGGTTATGTAATTGGAATGAGTCAAAAAATAATTATCAATATATTTTGAGTTGAAGTTCGTCAAAATGTATAGATTTAGGGTTCTAGTGAATATTTTTACGTTTACACTAGAACCCTCTGTAACATACAATTCTAATTATCTACCTTAAATAATATCTCTACTTTAATAATTCTTATTTATAATCTGATTAGCTAAATACTTTGCTGTATTTTCCTTCGTAGAAGGCTAGTGGTGCCCCTTCGCAAGTGACGATATCAGTTACCTCCCCAATAAAGAGTGTATGATCGCCGACTATTTGTTTACTATGAACCTTACATACAATGTTTGTTAAAGCATTCTTTATTACTGGTAGTTCATTTATCCAATCAAATTCGATTTGACGTTTTTCTTTAATTTGTCCCGCAAAATGCATCGATAAATCTTTTTGATCATCGGATAATATATTAACAGCAAATTTTCCAGACTCATTGATCTTATCTAGCATTTTAGCTTTTTCTCCTATAGATATTAAGACTAATCTTGGATTAAGGGACACTGACATAAATGCATTTGCCGTCATACCGTGGGCCTCATCTTCTAAAACTGTTGTTATAACTGTTACTCCTGTAGCAAATTTCCCCATCGCATTTCTAAAAGCTCTATCATCCATCATTTTATAGCCTCCTAAAATTTAAACTTACTGAGACAGCATTATAAAAGGTACTTGATTCAATAATTTACCTGTTTCGCATTATGAACTCTGTACTCTGTATACATAGTACCTGGAAAGGAATTGATTAGTTAATACCTGGTTACAAATGTTAAAAATGAATTTTTTAAACTTTTTAAATTTGTGTTATTCGGCAACTGTGTCTTTCTGGGATAATGAATTATCTTTATAAGTAGTTACTACTTGGGCTCTACTTAAGAATGTAACAGAAATAAATGAAATTACAGAAAGAGTAGTGATAAAAATAGCAAGAGGAATCCAGGAATTATCATAAGTACTTAACAAAATAGTCGCAATCATTGGAGCAGTCCCTCCAAATAAGGCAGAACCAGCTTGATAGCCAAGTGTTATTCCCGTGTATCCCACATTTGTACTAAACATTTCGGTAAACATTGTACCAATTATACTTGCAATGGTAGACCATAGAATTCCTAAACCCACAATTGAAACGAAGTATGCCCAAAATGTTGATTGTGTTGATAATAAATAATAGTAAGGAAAAGAAAATAGAGCAATTCCTGCTGCACCTATCATAAAAACACGTTTACGGCCGATTATGTCAGATAATTTCCCCATAATTGGGATACACACTGTTGTAACAATAGTTGCAATAGTAATTATGGTTAATACTGTCGTCCTTGAGAAACCAATATTATCTGTAGCGTAAGAGATAAAAAACGTTGTGAAAATATAGAATGGACCAACTTCCACACATTTTGCCCCTATTGAAATTAAGACAGCTTTCCAATGATGTCTTAGTGTCTCAAAAAGAGGCACTTTTACAATATTGCCTTTTTGCTTTTCTTCACTGAATACTGATGTTTCCTCAATTCCGCGACGTATCCAGAGACCAGTAATCACCAAAATCGCACTCAGTATAAAAGGAATCCTCCATCCCCATGATAGAAATTGTTCTTCTGGAAGTAAACTTACTAATGAAACAGCAGTTGTTCCAAGTAACATACCTAGAGGGATTCCCATTGCGGGGAAGCTTCCATAAAAGCCTCGTTTTTCTTTAGGTGCATTCTCAACCGCCAGGAGAACAGCTCCACCCCATTCTCCACCAACAGCAATTCCTTGAACCAGGCGTAAAGCTACAAGTAAAATTGGCGCTAAAATTCCGATTGTGCTATAAGTTGGTAGTAATCCAATCGATATTGTTGAAATTCCCATCAAAAGAAGCGAAATTACAAGAGTATTTTTTCTGCCGAATTTATCTCCCATATGACTAAAAATGAGACCACCAAGAGGTCTAATAAAAAAAGTAATCCCAAAAGAAGCATAAGCAAGTAATAAACTGACAAATGGATCATTGCTAGGAAAAAACAACTTATTAAACACTAGCGAAGCTACAGTACCATAAAGAAAGAAATCGTAAAATTCGATTGTGCTACCAACTAAACTAGCGAATAATACTTTTTGGGAACTTGCTTTTGATTTCTCTCTTCCCATTATTTATATTCCCCCAACTATTTGTATTTTTAAATTGCCTAATAGACATCTAATAATCTGTTTAACCAGGTAATACAAATTCTTTAGTTGAAAGAGAGATAGTATTCACATAAGCTAATTTGTTCAAAAATTTGACTGTAACTTTCTTTTGTTTTCCTTCTTTCAACCAATCTATTTTATTACTGCTCAGTTCATACTTTTTTTCATAAGCATTAGAATATTTAAAAAAACCTTGAATGGTTCTGCATCCGTTTGATATTTCCACTCTATACACACCATATTTTGGTAAAATATACTTGCTTTGAATATGAAACTCAACATTATTCAGCTTCTTTTGTGTATATAAATCAGGTGAAAAATGAACACACCCATTGATTTCATAATGTTTTCCTAAGTAATACGGTACAAGGTGAACGTCTCCGTCTTTTATTAGTTTTCTTATTAACGTTGAACCTATTTTGTGGTCATTCATTATCCTTTTTGAGATGACTGTCATTTCAAAAGGACTGTTTATGCTGATATCTCGTAAATAATCTACGTTGCCCTGAGCTTTATAACCAAAGGTGAAGTCAAACCCTACTACTATGTGTTTAGCTTGAAGATCTATAACATATTGTTTAATAAAATCAGATGGTGGAAGGGAAGCAAATGATAAATTAAACTTTATAACAAAAAGTTTGTCCACTCCCATAGCTGCCATTTTTTCAATCTTTGAGGGTAAAGGAGTTAAATATCTCCAATCGTTATCTGATTTGATAACTTCATTTGGATGTGGATCGAAAGTCATAACAGCAAATTTTAGGTTTTTCTTTTTGGCGATATCCTTTGCTTGTTGTAATAAATATTGATGACCTAAATGGACACCGTCAAAAAAGCCTAAAGCCATTACATGAGGTTCTTGAATAGCAAGACCTTTATCCAATGGATGTGTTAAATGTAGAATTTCCAATATGCCTCACCTTCCTTACAATATGATCAAGATACTTAAAGAGGATAACTCTCTTATTATGTGAATACTGTATTGTGTATACATCAAAACTTAGTAGCAAATATTTTCTGGCTTAGTCAGGGCTGTTTGAAAGGCTTCTCGTTTTTTTACATTACGAGAAGCCCTTTCTATTGATCAATTAATCTCAATCATTTTACCTGTTTATTGGTCTTTGGAGTAGTAACGAACCTCGAAAATTTTACATCCGTCTGGTGACTTCCATGGTCCATGCTCCATCCCAGGGGGACGACAAGCAACCATCCCTGCTGTAAATTCTTCATTTAGACGTAAATCAATTAAGGATCCCTCTATAATATATAATTCCTCCCAGAAATCATGAATTTGGACTCCATTAGGGGTAGTGTCAGTCCCTGGAGCATTATGAAGAATTCTCGTAGCTACTCCTGTAGTAGGATCAGAAGCAATTACTCTTTCAGAAAGACTCTCAACCTTACTAAAAGGCTGCTTCTCAAAAGTCTGATAATCAACAAATTCATGTTCTTCTTTTTTCTGATCTGCATAATAGCGAACTTCGAAAATCTTGCAACCATTTGGTGATTTCCATGGCCCATGCTCCATTCCAGGAGGACGACAAGCAACCATCCCTGCTGTAAATTCCTCATTTAGACGTAAATCGATTAAAGATCCTTCTATAATATATAATTCTTCCCAGAAATCATGGACTTGGACTCCATCTGGGGATGTATCAGTCCCTGCCTCTAGTTCAAGAATACGAGTTGCCACATTAGTACCTGGAACCTGTGCGATAATTCTTTGGGATGCACCCTCTACCGTTTTTGAAGCAACAGTCTCAAAGGTTTTATAATCAACAAATTCAATTTCTGGTTTTCTAACAGTTTTCATTTCTGATTTTCTCATTTCATACTACCTCCGCATCTACTAAAATATGAACCTGATAATTTAATTCAATTTTGTTATGTGTTAAACGATCATACAATTCTGCTGAAAATGCTTCTCCGTAAATAAATTCACCACCTTTAATCGGTAAGGTCCCACAAAACACAATCATATCTTCACTATTATATCCACGTTCTTCTATGATTTTGAGCAATTCTTTAGGTTGTAAAAATTCCCCTAGCTTTCCTGTTTGGTACTCTTTTTTAACCCCATCAACGATCATCCAACTCCTCATTTCAATTTCATCCCATCGATCTTCTACGTCATCTAACGGCCAAAAATGTGTTGAAATAGGTTTGCTACATACTTGTTTAGATTTCTGAATAGACACTGTTTCAAGCTCACGATCCGTGTGGTCACTTCCGAGTCCTAAATACCATTTCCCTTTAATTTTCATGATTACTACCTCTGCTTCTCCACTACTGCTTTCTTGAATAACTGAAATAGACTGGCTTGTCGTAATAAGATTTGTTGAAAGGTCATAGATCATTGGAACTTGTGGAGGAGCTGGAACTCCAATTTCCCTCAATTCCTCAATATGTTTTTTTACAGATTCTTGATCTTTTCCTGTATAGCCAGCAATAAGTAACCGTTTAGGATCTGCCACAATATTTCTTCCACCAACATTGATATTTATCAAATGAATTCCTCCTGTCTTTCTATGACTCGATGTTTTAAATTAGGAAATACATTACGAATATAAGTAATTTCAGATGGATCAATTTCTGTTTTTATAATAGCTTCTTCCTCTCCGCCGGCTGCAACAACAATTCCCCACGGATCAACCACTTGACTATGACCACCTAAAAGGACGTTATGCGTATTACCAACACAATTACTCGATATCAAGAAACATTGATTTTCTAATGCCCGAACTGAGTTGAATAATTTCCAATGTTCCAGTCTTCTATGTGGCCAAGCAGATGTTACAAGAAGTAATTCTGCTCCTAAATCTACTTCTGCACGATACAGTTCAGGAAATCGTAAATCATAGCAAGTTGATAAGCCAACTTTCCCAAAATCCGTATCCGCTACAGTTGTTTCATTTCCTCTCGTTAATATTTGACCCTCTTTTGAACCGTAGCGAAATAGATGCATTTTTCGATAGGTTCCTTTAAGTGTTCCATCAGGGGAGAATAGAACACTAGTGTTGTAGTATTTTCCATTGTTTTTTTCTATAAAACTACCTGCAAATATATATGAATGAATTTCTTTCGCTTTTGAAGAGAACCTCTGTACAAAATTTCCATTTAGATCTTCTGCTTCATCAATGTAACGATCAAATGAGAAGTACCCGGTTGCCCACGTTTCAGGTAAAACTATTAAATCTTGTCCTTTTAATCCATCAATCATTGCTTCCACACGCTCTATACGAGCATTTTTAGATTCACTATCTTTAATCTCTAATTGTATTGATGCAATCTTCATTTTCTCACCATCCTTTTATTTATATTTCTTAAACTAGTTCCTCAACCTGAGAAGGAAGAGAATAACTTTCTAAAAATTTATCAACCATTTGAACAGGCTCATCATATCCGTAGTTCCTAAATGAATACCCTTTGGTTACAAAAGGCGCGCCATTATAGAATAATTCATACTGTTGATGTCTACCCCCGAATTCTGAACCAATGATATCCCATACTAACTTAAATAATTTAATCTTTTCCTCAGCCCCAACACTCGTAGAACGGATATATTGATACATATCATCTTTCGTTTCAGGATTGATAAGTTCTTTGTATGAAGATGGTAATTGTAATACCCCTCCACCGCATAGCTCTCTTAAAATTTTAATGGTGGAAGTATAAATAGTTTCCTGTTGACCAACTACACCATAAAGGAAACGTGGATCAGGCCGTGCCACACCGTTTTTGTCAATAGTACAATTATATTCAGAAGCTAAAAGATTACCTTCTACAGAAGCTGCAATAGATGCAAGTTCACCCAATTTCTCTTGAACGGAAGGGATTTTATCTATTCCATTCATAGCAGTAACTTTTCGAGCTGCACCAATCAAAAATTTCAATTTATTGCTAAACCTTATTTGCGCTTGATTGTTGCCCCATACATGAGCTGGTGTTTCATGGAACTGAGCTCTCAAGATGTCAATATTTTTATAAGCAAAAATATCTTTCCATGGAATAAATACATCATCAAAAACAACTAGTGAATCACTTTCATCAAAACGAGAGGATAACGGATAATCAAATGTGCTTGGGGATTTTTCAGCATAACTAGGTCTCGCATAGAATTTTAGTCCCTTAGCATGAATTGGTAGTACAAAAGATAGAGCATAATCTTCATCGCCAGGTCGAAGTGGAGTAAGGCAACTTACAAATAAGTAATCTGACACTGCTGATGCTGTACCAAGCATCTGAGAGCCTCGAACAACAATGCCATCTTCTCTTTCTTCGTATACTCCAACTGGGAGGAACTTATCTTCTAGCTCATGAGCTGCTTTACTTCGATCAATTTGTGGTGGGATAATAACGTATGTTACATATAAATCCTCATCTCGCACATATTTATAGAAATTCAAAACGTTATTTCCAAAACCTTCTCCTCCACGATCAAACACTTCGGGTGAACTTGCAAATGCAGCTAAAAAGCTAGCAACATGATCAGGACTTCTTCCAACAAATCCACAAGTTGCTTCAGACCATTTAGAAATTGCCATTCTTCTCTCTTTTAGCTCTTCACGGCTTTTTGGGATCATATAAATTTTATTTGCTAGAGTCCCCTCCTCAGTTTCGTATGTCATCTTCTGAGATTCATCTGATGCTAAATCGTATAACCCTGCAATAGTTTGTGTGATTCCTTTAAAAGCTGGATGAGTGGTTACATCTTGAACCCTTTGTCCGTTTATGTAGATCGCTCTATCATCTTTCAATGCATGTAAATATTCTTTGCCTGTTCTAACCATATCCAATTCCTCCTAATACATTAAATAAGTATATGTTTTAAAATCAAGAAGTGATTTAACAAAGAACTAAGGATTTGTATTCTGTGTTGTGTATTATGTGTTATGTATACATAGAAATTTTGTATTTTTACTGTACTACATATTAATTTTCTTGTAATGATTTTTGTTAGAAACTATCACATTGTTTCGAAAATTATAATTGTAATTCGATGTAATACTTATCAATATAAAATTGAAAGTGATGGAGTTTCTATGAAGTCGATTCCAATCATGTAATTAAAGTGAGTTATGAACACTTTATATCAAAATTTTATGCTTAAACCATCATAATTACTTTTATAAATTTAATATCCAGGTGGATAGGAAACGCTTTCATTTAATCGGTAGAATATAGTGCTGATTGATCTCTTATCACTTCAAAAATCCTTGATTTACAATCTACCGTAAGTTTTATTATTTTACTCTCTATAGCAAAAACCTAGGATAAAACACTAGAAAGAATTTTACTAAGGTTTTTACTATAAAGGTGAAAAAAGACCAAGAGATGCAATCCCCCCTTTCAATCATTTGTAAGAAAATCAGGAATTGTCAACAATACGTAATGTTTCTTTTGTTTTTTCTAAATGATTCAAAATCACCTGCGAAGCTAGTTTAGAGTCTTTTTTCTCTATACTTTGGATAATCTGATTATGTTCCATCAAAACATCTTTCATTCTCCCTTGTCTACTGACTGCTTTTAAACCCATAAGCTGAGTAAGGTTATGAAGATTTTTTAGTACTCGCTCTATTATAGTGAAATTCGCAAGTCTTGCCAGAGACAAATGAAATTCGTGATCTAATTCGATAAATCTAATAGCATCATCATTATTCAATGCTTCTTCTTGTTGCTTCAGAATTAATTTTAGTAATCTCATTTGTTCAGGTGATGTAATTACTTCTGTTAGCTTTCTTACAGTTTCAACTTCAATTGCACTTCTTAGTAAAAAGATTTCATCATGTTCCTCTGGTGTAATCTTTTTTATAGCTAATCCCTTCCTTGGAATAGAAACAAGTAAACCTTCCTTCACTAAATCTTGGATAGCTGCCCTTACTGGTGTTCTTGAAGTATTTAACCTTTCTGCAAGTTGAACTTCTGTAAAGATTTCATCCCTGGTAATACCACCAAATAAAATCGCTTTCTTAATTTCCTTATAAACTTTATCTTGAGTTGTTTTTTCCTTTTCGATTGGTTTTAATTGAATGATATCCATCATATTAATCCACCTTTTTGGTAATTCTTTATAATATTAATATTCTGAATCTTAAAATTAAAAAAGCTCTATGTGTTCTATGTATACATAATACACAACACTTAAAACATAAGTCAACAATATTTTTGCAACAAAAACTATTTTTAATCTTAATCTCCCCTTTAACCTTTGTTATATCCCTTTGCAAGACATCAACATTAATTGAAAGAGTACAATAACACCAGAATGTGTATCTTAAGATTAATTTCTTGATAACGACGTTATTGGAAATTTTTTAGTTTATTAAAATTAAAGTTACTTTACCTATTAAATTTCGGAAATTTAGAACGCTTCAAACGAGAATTAGAGGAGTGTAATCTTTATTATAATCACAAAAAATAAAACCAAAATTAAAAGGAGTGACTTCTAACATATAAAGCCTACTTCTAAATGAAACGATGATTTTGTTCTACTACATTGTTATTAAGGTATCGGATTCATCTGATTTTAACGCATTCATATATCATCTTAGGGGTAACAAAATATATCTTTGCGTTATATTTAAATTATCTTTTAAAAAATTAATAACCAATGATCATTCATTATAATTTTACTATTAAAAATAATTTGACTTTTTTTGTAGCTATGTTTATATTTGGTTTATGACTAACTAACGTTAGTTAATAAATGCAGAAAACAGGTATTATAATAAAAAAAATTTAATTAATCACATTTTGTAAGTGCTTACATTGCACTTTTGTAAAACCTGTATTAAAAATTTTAATTTAAAACTAGGAGATGATATTTATGAAATATCCACTTTCCCCTGATGTAAAGCCTGAATTTTGTGCAACAGGTACTTTTATGCGTTTACCTTCTCAAAAGGATAATGCACAGTTAGCCATTGTAGGTATGCCTTTTGACACAGCTGCTTCTTTTCGAGTAGGAGCTAGGTTTGCTCCACAAGCTATTCGTCAAGCATCTATGACTCTATTTCCTTATCATCCTATTCATAAAGTGTATCCATTTGAACAAATGAATGCAATTGATATTGGAGATATTCCTGTTATCCCTCATAATATTCACCGAAGTTATGATTTAATGAAGGAATCCATATATGAATTGATGTCCAAAGGAATCATACCTATTGGATTAGGCGGAGATCATTCCGTCACTTTAGCTAGTTTACGTGCTGCAGCAAAAGTATATGGGCCTGTAGCTATGATTCATTTTGATTCCCATACAGATACTTGGGATACATATTATGAAGAAAAATATTGGCATGGATCTCCTTTTATTCGAGCACAGGAAGAAGGGCTATTACAGGCTGATAAAGTATTTCAAGTTGGAATTCGAGGTACGTTAAATCACCCTGGAGACATACAAGCAAGTCATGATTTAGGTTATAGTGTGGTTACAACTAGTGAACTTCATAATCGTGGGTTTGAAGATGTTCTGAAAGAGATTAGAAAAACTATTGGTAACACTCCTTGCTTCTTAACATTTGATATAGATTTCGTTGATCCTTCTTGTGCTCCAGGAACAGGTACACCTGAAGCAGGTGGTTTTAGCAGTTTTGAAACACTAAAAATGATTCGTTCTCTAACTGACTTTAACTTTATAGGTTATGACGTAGTTGAAGTACTACCTTCCTATGACCCTAGTCAAATCACTTCCCTTTTAGCAGCAACGCTTGTACATGAATTTGCTAGCCTTGCAGCATTAGGTACGTAAGAAGCTAACTAATAAGACGTTAACTTTTAAAGGGTCATTACGTATAAAGGAGGTAGCTCTTTACGATGAAAGGATTACCGGAGCTTAGGCGTTCACTAAATATAAGGTATGTTATTTTATTTGGACTTTCTTTTATGGCGCCTGTAACAGTCTTTAGCACATACGGTATTGCTATGGAGCAGACTCATGGGATGATTCCAACAGCATATATTATTGCTTTAATTGTTATGCTATTTACTTCATATAGTTACGCTAAAATGGTCCAAGTATATCCTAGTACTGGTTCAGCCTATACCTTTGTTCAGAAAGGAATTAATTCACATCTTGGTTTTCTGGTAGGATGGGTAATTTTATTAGACTATCTGTTTAGTCCTATGATTAGTGCTTTACTTTTTGGAATTATGGTGAATGCTTATTTTCCAAGTATTCCTGTCGTTGTATGTATTGTTTCTTTTATTATAGTTGTGACTGCTATTAATATTTTAGGGATTAAGGTTGCTGCGAATGTAAATACCTTTTTAGTAGTATTTCAAGTTCTCTTTATTATTGTTTTCTGTCTTTTTTGTATAAATGGACTTTTATCAGGAAAAGGCACGGGAGAATTGTTTACTAAGGATCCTTTTTTTAGTCCCGATGTGAATCTTAATAATCTAATATCAATTGTACCCCTGTTATGTTTTAGTTTTCTAGGGTTTGATGCAGTTACTACGTTAGCTGAAGAAACCAAGAATCCAAAACAAACACTCCCTAGAGCTATTTATGCTACGACATTGATTGGGGGATTATTATTTGTAATATCTACCTATTTTGCCCAATTAATTTTTCAGAATTTTAATATTTTTAAGAATCCGGATACAGCTATAGTGGAAATTATGATATATACCGGCGGTAACTTTCTTAATAGTTTGTTTATTTCTGTAGTAGTGATAGCTTCTACTGCTTCTGCTATAGCTTCAGGAGGTAGTGGTGCAAGGATATTATATGCAATGGGCAGAGATAATGTTCTACCTAAGAAGATTTTTGGGTGTATTTCTCCCAGATTCCAAACGCCTATATATAATATCTTAATCATCGCTTGTATTGCTATGAGTGCTGTGTTTCTGGATATAGAAACAGCCACTTCTTTTATTAATTTTGGGGCCCTGTTTGCTTTTACATTTGTTAACTTTTCTGTGATTGTTCATTATATCGTAAGAAAGAAGCAGATATCATCTAAAAGTATCATTTTGAATTTACTTATTCCATTGATAGGAACTGGCATAACTTTATTATTTATTACAAAGTTAAATATTCATTCTTTAGTATTGGGAATTACTTGGCTGCTAGTAGGATTCATTTACTTATTGTACTTAACAAAAATGTTTAAAGAACGTCCTCCTGAGCTAAATTTTGAAGAGCAAAAAGACGAATTCGATGTAAAATTAGTGCAATAATCAGCCAATATTCCATTATTTTTAAAGAAAAGAGGTAACTTCTATGGCTATTAAAAAAGCAGATATTGTTATTTCAAGTAATGCTATTTTCACAGGGCTTGCAAATAAACCAACATCTGGTGCAATTGCTATCTTAGATAATAAAATTATGAGTGTAGGATCAAAAACAGAAATTGAACCTTTTATAGGAAGCAAGACAAAAGTATTTAACTATGGAAATCAATTAATTATGCCTGGATTTCATGATTTTCATCTCCATATTATGTTCAGTGCACTAAGCATAGACAGTGTTAATTTATTTGAGGCCAGATCAGCTCAAGAAGTAGCTACCAAAGTACTTGAATTTTCAAAAGGTTGTTCTGAGGGAGAATGGATTATAGGTATGCAATGGGATGCAGGTTATTGGCACGATGAAGAAGAACCACATTATAAAATACTTGACTCTGTTATTCCAGATCGACCTGTTGTTCTTTTTCACGCGGAAGGTCATTATGTATGGGTAAACAGTAAAGCTATGAATTTAGCAGGGATTACTGAAGGTATATGTGATCCAGATTTTGGTCGTTATGAGAGAGATAAAGATGGTTTACTGACTGGGATTTTATATGAACAAGCTCAACAGATAGTTTTAAAAAAGGCTTTAAGATTAACATCGTTCAAAAAGGAATCGATTTTAAAAAAATTTTTAGGATTGTTATCCCAATACGGAATAACTTCTGTAAACGATTTGTATGCTCCATTGGATGATTTTATTCAGGACTATGACCTTTATGAGAAATTAGATAAACAAGGTCAATTAACAACTAGACTCCATGTCACTCCAGAATTAGATGGAGATTTAGAGAAAGCCCAAATACTAAGAAATAAGTACCAATCAAAGAAGTTTCAATTTTCAGGGTTAAAACAGTTTATTGACGGAACAGTTACAGGGCATACAGCTTACTTCCTGGAACCATACTCGGACCAATTAGATATCTGCGGTCATCCAGCTTTTGATCGTGAAGTCTTAATTGATCGAGTTGTGAAAGCAGATAAACTTGGATTTAGAATTCGCTTTCATGCTATTGGAGATGCGGCAATTCGATTAGCCTTAGATGCTTTTGAAGAAGCTATACGTAAAAATGGGAAAAGAGATTCAAGGCATACCATAGAGCACATTGAAGTAATTGCCCCGGATGACATTGAACGTTTTTCTAAACTAGGAGTTACTGTCTCTATGCAACCTGATCACATGGCTGCTTCATCAAGAGAGGTATATTCTTCAATTATAGGTCCTGAAAGAGAAAAAAATGTTTTTTTAACGAAGTCGTTTTTAAAATCGGGTGCACATTTGGCTTTGGGAACAGATTTCCCGGTTTCTATCTCATTAAATCCAATGCGACAAATATATACAGCAGTTACAAGAGTTGATAGTAGTGGAAATCCGAAAAGCGCATGGCATCCTGAACAAAAGCTTACTTTAGCAGAGGCTTTAAAAGCATACACATTGGGTTCAGCCTATGGATGTTTTAGGGAGTACGAGCTAGGTACGATAGAAGAAGGAAAACTTGCCGATATTGTGGTTTTAGACAGAAATCTTTTCGATATTCCTGTAAATGAAATCCTCAAAACCAAAGTAGAACTTACAATAAACGATGGGGAAATTGTGTATAAAAACAAAGAAACTTCTTTACCAAAGGTCTCTTCATAATATAGTTCCACTCCACCTATATATCGGAAAAGTAGAACTATATTTTTATAAAAAATATTTAAATATTTAGCTGAAAAAGGGAAATGAGTTTATAATTACATTAACTAACGTTAGATAGTTTGGAGGCTCATCATGACAAAAGATGAAATTAAAATCATTTCCTTAACACTTTTCACTAATTATGGATACGAGGGGACTACTCTATCCGAAATTGCCAAAAGGGTAGGTATACAAAAACCATCAATATACAACCATTTCAAAAATAAGGATGATATTTTCTTGTGTCTGTTTGACGAGATTTTAGAAGAACATATACATCAGATTAAAAAACTGGTAGAAGAAATAAATAAACTTTCTTCTGAAGAAAAATTAAAGTATATCCTTCTTAATACTTGTAACTATTATAAAAACCATGAAGATAAAGCAACTTTTTTAAAGAGAGCAATGATCTTCCCACCAGAGCATTTGAAACATATACTGAATGAAAAATTCCTTAGATCTGAAAAATCTTTTTCCTCTATTTTACGTACTATCTTCATAGAAGGAATTGAAAAAAAAGAAATACGCGAAGGAAAAATCGAGAACTTAATTATGTCTTATTTCTGCTTAATTGATGGGGTATTTATGGAATTTTCTTATTATGGAAAAGAGAAAATGGAACCTAGAATTCAGAATATATGGGAAAATTTTTGGTTTGGTCTAAATAGGTAAGTATCACAAACCTTTCTTATAACTTAATAAACCTTTTATATTGGAAAGATTTATTTTCACTTGTTCTTTGTAAGCAAATTTGGTGTTTTATCTGATTTACTAATTAGAAATGAAAAACATTTTGGTTATGTAAGATTATTATAAGTCTAATTGTAAACATAGGTATATAGTTAATTATTTATTACATATTACTGTACCTGTTATAAAATTCATAGTACTCGCATTCCCAAAATGACAAATTAAAAAACACTCAGGTTCCAATAGCCAGAAAAAGTGTGTGTTGAAAAAATGCTGTATAAGAAGTTAATGTAAAATCCATTAAAAATCAAGAAGGAATTTAATTGGGTGGTAATCTGAATGGCAACTAAAGATGCAACACAGGAGCTCCTATCAGAAGAAATAGAACGTATTAGAGAAATTATGATATATACAGCTTTAGAAGAAGGACTTGTAAGTGAAAACACAGTAAAAGTAAGTCAGGTATTGGATATAATGTTAAATAAATTAGAAGAGACTTATTAAAAATGCAATCCCTTACATTGCGAGACTGCCCCTATACAGTAAGACAAATAAAAAGGGAGATTTGCTTCTATTAAGCAACCTCCCCCTTTTAATGAGTTTCTTCTATATTATATTGTTTTTATTAAGACACGGATTTAAGTTGCTCTGTTAAACGGAAAAAAGCTTCTTTATCTTTATTTTTTAAGGACTGATCAATTTCCTCAAGGATCTTACTTTTTTTGAAGTTATTCATCATTTGATCTAGAAACAATTCAGCTAACATTTCATCACGTAAATTTGGATCAACTCGATCCATTTCATTAAGTGCATTATTTTCCATAAACCGTCAACCCCTTTATCTTTTTCTCTTTTGCAAACAGTATTCCCTTTTACACCCTTTTTATGCAAAGTTGATAGATGAATTGAGACATAGAATAATATGTAATATACATGATTACGCCCCTATTTCCTTTTGATGCATCTACTGTGTATTACACAAATAAAAATAAGATTTTTATAAGGTATCATGAACGAAATAGGGAGTTGAAATTTAATGCATTGAAGGAATTTATTATAAATAAATCTCAATTAAAGAAACTTTAATAAATATGCCTTTACTAAGTAAGGGCTTTTTTAAATTGGCTTTGTTAAGTAGTATTGTTTTTTCAGGTATAAAATATGGGAACGTCCGATTTGGAGGTTCCCGTTCTTATTCTATTAAAGTCCCCTATAATGGAATAACTGTAAAGCTAATGAAGCTTTTTTGAAAGCTGGGTTTCCCTAAGATAACTTACTTTAATGAACAATATAAAAGTAAATGTTGTTTATTTATAAGGAAAAGTATTCAAACACTTGAATTAATCAGTGACTTTTTAATGGTTGTATTGGATTTGAGTCAATAATTTGGACACAAAAAAGTTAAGTCTTAAGCTATTTTTCTCATTTGATCCTCAATTGCTTGAGGGGTTTGATAGTCGAGGCTACTATGGATTCTGTTTCGGTTATACCATCCTTCTATAAACTGAAATATGGCTAATTTTGCAGCTGAATAATCTGTGTATTGCGTATGATACACTTCTTCTTTCTTTAATATGGCATGAAATGACTCTATGCAGGCATTATCATAAGGGCAGCCTTTCTGGCTGAAAGACTGCTTCATCTCGTATTCGTGGACATGCTGAGTAAACTCACTACTGGTGTATTGTGAGCCAAGATCCGTATGAAGAAGTAAGCCCTTTTCGGGCTTTTGAGCAGTGTAAGCGTTCCTAAGTGCTTCTATAACCAGTTCGGATGTCATGGAACGGGAAAAAGAATAGCCAACGATTTTTTTAGAATGCAAATCTAATACAGATGCCAAATAGCACCAACCGTCTCTTACTGTAGGGATATACGTAATATCTGCCACCCATTTCTCGTTAATGGTCTGTGTAGAGAAATCTCGTTTTAACAGATTATCTAGCTGTATAACCTTTTCTTTTGACGGATAAGGACGGTATTTTTTCTTTGTGATCGAACGAATTCCTGCCTTTTTCATTAAGCGTTGAACGTGTTTTAGGCTTAGATAACACCCATTATTTACTAAGGTCTGATGAATTTTTGGGACACCATAACGTGCTCTACTTTTCACATGAATTCGTTGGATTTCTTTCGTCAGCTTCTGGTTTTCCTGTTCGCGGTTTGATACCGTCTTCTTGAACGAGTGGTAGTAGCTACTTCTTGGAATCGTTAACACTTCGCACATTTTCTGAACGCTGTATTGCCCTTTATATTTCTCGATAAAATGGTTGAGCTCTGCTTCTGTCACTTTTTCGCGAATATGGCCATAGCCTTTTTTAGAATATCTAGTTCTTGTTTTAACCGAAGGTTTTCCTTCTGAATTTCAGCTAATTCTTTGGGTGTTAGAGAGCCTTCCTCTGAGTTGATAGGTGTAAAGGCCTTCACCCATTTATAGATTGTTACTTCTGATACGCCATATTCGCTGCTTAAATCTTTAACCGAGTTTCCTGCATGATATAAATCCACAATCGTTTTCTTAAACTCATCATTGTATGTTTTGCCTGCACGTTTACGTTCCATTTCGGACACATCCTCTCAAAAGTCATTGTAAGGACTTAATTAAATGGTGTCCATGAAACTATACTAACTCCAAACTCCTATCCAGATAGACTATTATAGTTTTATTTCTATCTGATTATATATCAGAATTGAGTTAAGGGATCATGAATATCATATACACCTGTAGTTACCATAATGTGATTTATCGGAAATCACATGTAAAAAAGCCCTTTTATTAAGGGCTTTCACTTGTTTACTCTTATATATTTAATGTTACATTTTGGGAGCTTCCATACCAAAATTCGCCCATTCTTCTTTTGATGGCCCATAAATACCTGGAACGGGTAAACCTGCCTGCCTCATAAGAACGGTCATTTGTCCCCGGTGGTGGGCTTGATGTTGTATTAAAAACATTAAAAGTGACCCATTTGGTATTTTCTGACCCAAAAAGTCTATTCGTTCTTCTAACGTTTTGTCGATCCATTGAGTTTTTAATGCTTGTACAAATGCGTCACTTGCTTGCTGATAGCTGTCTGCTATAAACTGAGCCGTATTAGGAACAGGCCAATCTTCAGACGGTGCCTCAAACGTTAAGTTAGTATTTGAAGCAATTATGTGAATGGCAGCTACTGTATGCCAAGCAATACGTCCTAGAGTCCAATTCTGCGAAGTAATTTCCTGTTTAAGAGACCCATCAGTTAAATTTTTTAGTAGTCTCTGGGTAGCATTTGCTTCATATTCCCAAGATTTCAAAAAACTATCTAAACTTTGAAACATAAAAATCCCCCTTTTGTTTATCCTTTTAATTCCATTTTAACAATAGTTTTATTATAAAACATTATATATAAGACGTTCATTCCTAATTTACATAAAGTCTCTTTCCGGAACACATCACAAAAAAGAACCCCTGTGGCAGTAGGGTTCTCAATGAGGCCTTGTTTCTTCTTTATGCATCTTTTTATACATCCTTGATAGATCAACACTTTATCAGAAGTTAAGGGTTAATTAGGTGCATAAAAAGTGCACCTTTTATAAATACGCAATAGTATAAAAACACTTTAATTTATTAACAAATTATTTATGTCTTACGAGTCGATTAGTAAGTTAATCACTACTTACTACAATAGCTATCTCATTCTATGAGGTAGCTTTTATAGCATAATTTCAATCAATCCAGAGAGAGTTAATGAAATTGAAGTAATTCTATAAACTAACTTATAAAAGGTAAAGTTTTATTATTTCCTCTTATTATCGAATTTGTCCATTTCCTTGTATAATATATTTGATAGTTGTTAATTCTTTTAAGCCCATTGGTCCACGTGCATGTAATTTTTGAGTACTAATACCGATTTCAGCACCGAATCCAAATTCTTCTCCATCAGTAAAACGAGTGGATGCATTAACATATACAGCTACAGAGTTCACATGTTTTAAAAAACGCTGCGCATGATCATAGTCTTTTGTTACAATAGCCTCAGAATGACTCGAACTGTAGCGATTAATATGTGAAATAGCCTCATCAATATCTTTCACAACTTTAATTGCTATCACATAGTCTAAGTATTCTTTTTCCCAGTCCTCTTCTGATGCTAATATTACACTATCCACAATTCTAGTTACCATTTCATTTCCTCGTACTTCAACCCCTTTTTCATGTAATGCTTCAACTATAGTTGGTAAAAATTCTTTTGCCACATTTTCATTTACTAGTAGTTTTTCTGCTGCATTACATGCAGATGGACGTGATGTTTTTGCATTAACAACAATCGATTTTGCCATATTAAGATCACAAACTTCATCTACATAAATGTGACAATTACCTGTCCCAGTTTCAATAACTGGCACCGTTGCATTTTTTACAACTGCCTTAATTAGCCCTACACCCCCACGTGGAATAAGTACATCAATATATTCATTAAGTTTCATTAAAGAGAGTGCAGTTTCACGTCTTGTATCTTCAATTAGTTGAATTGAACCTAAAGGTAAGTTTGTATCAGCGATAGCTTTGGATAATATATGTACAATAGCTTTATTTGAGTGAATCGCTTCACTACCTCCACGCAAAATAACTGCATTACCCGTCTTTAAACATAGCCCTACTGCATCACAGGTTACATTTGGTCTAGCTTCATAGATGATTCCAATTACTCCTAATGGTACCCGTTGCTGACCAATTTGTAATCCATTTGGACGTTTAAAAGAGTTTTGTATCTCACCGATAGGATCTTGTAAATTAGCTACTTGACGTAAACCATTAGCCATATCTTTAATACGATCACTATTTAGCATTAAACGATCTAACATTGTTTTCGATGTCCCTTTTTCTATAGCGCTTTTTACATCCAATTGATTAGCTTGTAAAATTTCTTCAGTATGTTGAATTAAATAATCAGCCATCTTAATTATAGCCTTTTGTTTGTATTCACTGTTTATGCTGCCTAAGATATATGCTGCCTTTTTTGCCTGCTGTCCTTTAATTTTTAACTCATTCATTGTGAAGTACTCTCCTTAAGTTGAACGAAAAATATATTTTTTCTTTTTCAATAGTATTTTTAAAATTGTTTTACTAAAGATTATTTTAAATCAATAGTTTTACTAAACATAAAAGAATATGTAATCATAGGAAAAATAACTCTTGTATAAGGGATTATAGAAAATTAGATCAAATTTACCCATCCACTGACAATTTTTTACAGATTATAATAGATAGTTAATACCCGAATTTTTAAAATGTTTTTTATGAAATTATTATCTTAGTTTAATTGTTTACCTGAATAAGTATAGAAAGCTTTGCATAGCCTGATATCCAAAATTTAAGCCAAAACCAATCAAACAAATTCCAGCTATAATCATTATCCACCTTAAACCATGAGGATTAAGCCGTTTTCGTCCAAAATGAACAGTAGTAGCAACTGTTAAATCCCATAACATAATTCCTAAAAAAATAGCTCCACTATACCATAATGCTTGTTGTTTCCCTATTGTATTTATTGATTGAGTTAGAGCCGATCCATAAATGCCAACCCAAAATATAATGTTAAGGGGATTAGACATAGCTATTAAAAATCCCGAAAATAAGGACTGAAAAGGACTTTCTTTTGACTTTTCGTTTTTCTCTTCTATCTTTACGTTAGAGGCATCTTTAATACTTTCATATCCTAAGTAAATCAAGGTGAAAAAACCAAAGGTCCACATTATTAATTTAGCCATTGGATGTGTTAGATAAGTAGCAACTCCTAAATAAATAAGAAGCATCATGATAATGTCTGCAAACATAGCTCCTATTCCTACAAACCAAGCATTCCAAAAACCATTTTTAATTCCCTTATTAATTTGAGCTACATTTATAGGTCCTACGGGGGCAGATAGTGAAATTCCTAGTAAGATATAACTAAAGAAAATAGCTATAATATCCTCCTCCATTTCTTTGTCAAACCATCTTAATATTATTAATCAAAAAGACGTTAGTGGTTATTAAACTAATCGGATTATTATTATTACATTTATGTATATATTATACAGATTTATTTATATAAAAGAAGAGCTTTTATAATCTCATAATAATACTTTTTCCATGTTTCAATGGTTTTTTTATTCATTCTTGACACCTCCACCAATAATAGTTTTTTAAAATTTTAAACTTATATTTATTTTAAAAGTTAAATTATCAAATTCACATTCTATAAATAACCTTTTCGGGGATTATATTATTCAATTGTAATTTATTTATTTTTTTTGTCTTTCAATTGAAAAATAAACCTGTTGTCTATATTGAGATAGACTTTTTGGCTTTCCCGACTTCTTGGAAACGATGTAATTTGTAATACTAAAAAATCTAAAATTTTAAGAAATACTAGGTTTTATTAATTGATCATTAAATTTAGAACATATTAACAATGCTTTCCCCTGATTAAACTAATAAAATTCACAAAAAAACCTTTGCAGTTTAAGCAAAGGTTTTTTTATATAAAAATTAATATCTTTTTAGTTATGTAGATTATGAAGCAAGGTCTCTTGTTCATTCTCAGATTCAAATAAAAAATCATTATTTGTTTCAATTTCAGATAACACAATGTGTGTTACAGTTCCAGCAAAAGATGTTACAGCATTAATAAATTCTTCTGTATCAGAAAGATGCTTTAAACGTAACTTTACAATATAACAGGCTTCCCCTGCAATTCGATAGCAAAACTCTGCAGCTGGGTAATCTGAGATAAAGTTTCTGAATTTTTGATAGTCTCCGTATCGTAACGTAACTTCTACAAAGCATTCAATATCATAGCCTAATTTTTTATAATCAATTTCAATAGAGTAATTTTTTATTATCCCTTGAGATTCAAGCCTCCTTACACGTTCAGTAACAGAAGGGGCTGAAAGATGAACTCGCTTTGCTACTTCTCGCATGGATAAGCGAGAATCTTCTGTCAATAATTTTAATATTTTTCTATCTGTATCATCGATTTTCATTTGCTAAGAAACTCCTTTAGATTAATTTTAAATGCTAATAAAAGCCATAAAATTCATGTTACATGAAATACCAAATATGTAATTTATATTTTATCATAGGTAATAATAAAGTAATTAAAAATTCAGTATGATTTAACTAAAATTATTTGAATTAAAAAGGTGATATTTAACATAAATATTATACCTTGAAAGCGTTTTTATTAATTCCTAATAATTTAAATAATTTTAAATTATTAATTAATTTATTGTAAATACCGTTGACTTCAACCTTTTTCGTTTGGTATAAATGTGTTTGATTAACATAATTAGGATAATTAGTTATAAAAAGATAAAAAATAGTTATTCTAAAATAACCAACGGAATAGGAGAATTTTATGTTTGAAAAGAATGAAATTTTAAATTGGAATGAAAATGATTGGAAAAAGAAGGCTTTTATTAATTTCACTGAAGATCTTACAGGTAAAAACCCTAAATTTCCTTGTATCTTTGGAACAAGTGGATATCAGAAAAATGAACTAAGATTTGATTTCTTTCAAAGAATTGACATTGAATCAATTAAGCTCTTAGGACAATCTTTGATTGAATATTTGAAAATCGCAAAAAAATTAGGTAGTTATACTTCCTTTGTCGCTTTTTTTAATATTGAAACTAATAAGGATGTCGAGGAATATGAAAAAGACTTTTGGCAAGTATTAAATATGTTACATAGAATAGATGAGTCCCCGTGGCCAGAAGATATATCGAAAGATACAAATAATCCTCAATGGGAATTTTCATTTGGGGGAGAACCTATTTTTGTAGTATGTAATACACCAGCACATAAACTGAGAAAAAGCCGTAGTGCTAGTACTTTTATGATTACCTTTCAACCACGATGGGTATTTGACGAAATTGGACTATTAACCCCTAAAGGAGAAAAATCTAAGAAAGTTGTAAGAGAACTATTGAAAAAGTATGATGATATTTCTGAATATCCATATCTAGGTTCTTACGGGGATCCAGAAAATAAAGAATGGTTACAGTATTTTATTTCTGAAACAAACGAAGTTTCAAATATTGAAAAATGTCCATTTCATCAAATGTTAAATCAGAATAGTATGGAACTGGAACAAGTGAAGTATGTAAGTGGAAAAAATATTAGCTTAGAACAAGCTGTATTTGAACTATTGCCAGAAACAGGGTCAGTAGAGGTACAACGAGATACACCTTTAAGGGAACATAAGACACATACCCATCCTACAAATGAAACTCTCTTAATTATTGAAGGAGAGATTACTTTCTACGCAGAGAATCAAAAGATATCATGTAAGTCAGGAGATAGAATTTTACTTCCTGCCAATACAAAACATTCATCTATTGCAGGACCTAATGGCTGTTTATATATTATTGCATTAGAATTTGTTAACCCTGAAATTGAAAAAACAAAAGAAAAAGTGGGGGCTGCACTGTGAATAATGAAAATATTGAAAAATGTCCATTTCATCAAATGTTAAATCAGAATAGTATGGAACTGGAACAAGTGAAGTATGTAAGTGGAAAAAATATTAGCTTAGAGCAAGCTGTATTTGAACTATTGCCAGAAACAGGGTCAGTAGAGGTACAACGAGATACACCTTTAAGGGAACATAAGACACATACCCATCCTACAAATGAAACTCTCTTAATTATTGAAGGAGAGATTACTTTTTACGCAGAGAATCAAAAGATACCATGTAAGTCAGGAGATAGAATTCTACTTCCTGCCAATACAAAACATTCATCTATTGCAGGACCTAATGGCTGTTTATATATTATTGCATTAGAATTTGTTAATCCAGAAATTGAAAAGGTAGGCGCTAGAATATGAATAATCGTAAATTAGGACTAATTATGCGTAAAGGGTATAAAATTCAGGAGGACCATATTGAAACATTAGGACGCCTAGTAGATCATATCCACATTTGGACAAATATTAAAGAAGCAGTAAATGATCCTAGATTCCAATATGTCCATATTGTTCAGGAAGATAATGAAGAAACTTTAGTAAATAAAATATATAAAGAAGCGATACAACATGGTATTAATAAATTTATTACTTTTCAAGAAACAGATATCATTCTTACTGCAAAAATAAATAACCTTTTAAGAAATCAATTTTTATCCGTTGAAGTGGCCGAAATATCACGTGATAAATCCAAGCAAAGAGAATTTATGTCAAAATATAATTTACCAACCCCTTCTTATTTTAAAGTAGATACTATAGAAGAAGCAATAAAAGTGTCTGAAAAAATTAGTTATCCCTTTATTTTAAAACCAACTTTGGCAGCTTCAAGTTCGAATGTCTCATTGGTGAAAAATGAACAACAGTTAATTAAAGCTTTTGAGAAACTAGAAGAACTTCGAAATTCAAAGAAAGGTTATTATTATAACAACTCTTCTCAATCGCTTGCATTGATTGAAGAATTTTTATGTGGAGACGAAGTGACTGTTGATGGAGTAGTTGCAAACAGTGAATTTTATCTAGGTGGTATTCATAATAAAAAGAGAATGAATGGACCATATTTTGAAGAGGATGAATATACTCTTCCTTATAACGGTAGCTTAGATAGTGAAAAAGAAATATTATCTATTGTAAATAAAGTTTGCGAATGTCTGAAATTAAAGGAAACTTTATTTAATGTCGAGTTAAGAAAAGATAAAAATGGTGTTTTTAAAATTGTAGAATTTAGTGTTAGGGTTAGTGGAGGACATGTATATCGTAATATTCGTGACGTTTATGGTATTGATTTAATAGGAGTTCATATCTCAAGTATCTTTCATGATGAGCAGGGGAAAGATCTATTTAGCAGAAGATTCACTAACCCAAAAGTTAGTACGTGCATCAAATTTATTTATAGAGAAGGGCATATTGAAAAAAATAATGTTGGAAAAGCTCTAGATTCTCCTTATTTTCGCGCTTATTATCCTACTGCTTCTATTGGAGAGTATATATCTTGTGCTCCGAATGGCTTTGATATAGTAGGTTTGCTTTCAGTAAGATGTAAATATAATTCTTTAGAAAGTATCTCAGAAGCTATTAACATATCTAAAGAATTAGAAAAGAAATTAAACTTGAAGGTATCGGCTAGGCTGGAGAAAGAGGTAGTTAATGCACTTTAGAAATTTTATTTTTATAATTGTGTTAGCCTTAACTTTGTGTGGGGAGGGTATGCTGACTGTAACTCTTACTTGGACAATATTAGATGAAGGTGGTTCTGTCGCACAATTAGGTGGGATTTTATGTATTATGAGTGTACTGCCTTTTCTTATGCAGAAATATTCATCCGATTTAAGGAAATTAATTACCAACTCACCTCTTTCGGTTTTCAGTATCTGTCGGAGTATAGGTATTGCAGTAGTTGTTTATAGTTTAATAAATTCTGATAGCTTAAGCCTTAATAGTTTATATATTTTTGCAGGTATTTTCTCCATTATTTTATTTTTATCTACTCAAAGTTTAGAAACGTTTATGTCACAATTGGTTCTTGAAGGAAAAATGCCTTCGAAAAAAGCATCAAATTTATTACAAACTTCTATACAAATTGGAGCATTTGGGGGAAATGCTATCGCAGGTTTTATGCTTAACTTAGGTGGTTTCACATATGTTCTATATGCTTTGCTCTTATCATTAAGTATAGGAATATCAATACCCTTCTTTACTAAAAAGTTAAATGAAGAAGGAGAAGAAGGAAATAATGACTCTAAGAGAAAATCACATGATATACAAAATCAAAAACTAAAAAATAATTCTTTTGTTTTAACATTAAGTATAATAGCAGTAGGTATATTAACTATCCAATTGTCTGCTTTTAATTTTCTTATCCCTATTATATTCCATGATGTTCATCAATGGGAACCTTCTCAATATGGTATTGTAAGTTCAGCTGCTGGGGTGGGAGCATTAATTGCAACTCTTATTGGGAAATTTGAAAAATATATTCCAGCACGTATATTTATATTAATTGCCTTTATTGATCTGGGCTTAGGGTTTATCAATTCTTGGTATATAGCAATCTTCTGCGCTTTATGTTTAGGGTTTGTATTTAATCGTTCTAGAATATTTCAGAGACAAGTTATGTTTGATCATATATACCGGAAAGAAGAGACATCTATTTGGACAAGCCGTTCTACAGTTGTACTACAGGTTACTAAAGCTGCCTCTCCTTTAGTTCTAGCTTTTCCTATTGGGTGGTTTGGAACCATTCACTCTAGTGCTTTATTGGGAAGTATTGGTGTAATTGTAGTTATATCATTAAGTATTATATATTTATATCAAAGAAAAAATAGTAAAATTACTGAAGAAAAAATAGAAATTTTAAAGAATGTATAAAAAGCTTCATATCCAATAAAAAAACCCTTCCGAGAACTCTTATTTCATAAGAGTTCTTTCGCTTGCTTGGTTCCTTTAAGATCTATTGTGGTAACTGACTTTGGATAGATACTGGAGGTTATGGTACAAAGGCTACATCTATTTAAAAGAACTTTCCTTAGTTTTAAATTGAATGTGCCTACAAAGCGATTTTTCTTTTTACAATAAGAATCAATGATAGCAAGAAAACAAAAGTTTCTAAAATGCTGAT
>NZ_JBKIKC010000016.1:0-15000 GCF_046599315.1 Priestia megaterium
TTTGGTACAGCTTGTACAGGATAGGTAGGAGCCTGAGAAGCCGGAGCGCTAGCTTCGGTGGAGGCGTCGGTGGGATACTACCCTGGCTGTATTGAAATTCTAACCCGCGGCCCTAATCGGGCCGGGAGACAGTGTCAGGTGGGCAGTTTGACTGGGGCGGTCGCCTCCTAAAATGTAACGGAGGCGCCCAAAGGTTCCCTCAGAATGGTTGGAAATCATTCGTAGAGTGTAAAGGCACAAGGGAGCTTGACTGCGAGACCTACAAGTCGAGCAGGGACGAAAGTCGGGCTTAGTGATCCGGTGGTTCCGCATGGAAGGGCCATCGCTCAACGGATAAAAGCTACCCCGGGGATAACAGGCTTATCTCCCCCAAGAGTCCACATCGACGGGGAGGTTTGGCACCTCGATGTCGGCTCATCGCATCCTGGGGCTGTAGTCGGTCCCAAGGGTTGGGCTGTTCGCCCATTAAAGCGGTACGCGAGCTGGGTTCAGAACGTCGTGAGACAGTTCGGTCCCTATCCGTCGTGGGCGTAGGAAATTTGAGAGGAGCTGTCCTTAGTACGAGAGGACCGGGATGGACACACCGCTGGTGTACCAGTTGTCTTGCCAAAGGCATCGCTGGGTAGCTATGTGTGGACGGGATAAGTGCTGAAAGCATCTAAGCATGAAGCCCCCCTCAAGATGAGATTTCCCATAGCGCAAGCTAGTAAGATCCCTGAAAGATGATCAGGTTGATAGGTCAGAGGTGGAAGCGTGGCGACACGTGTAGCTGACTGATACTAATCGATCGAGGACTTAACCAAATTTGAAAAGCACATGCTTTACTCAGCAACTGTTACCTAGTTTTGAGAGAACAATCTCATGTCTGGTGGCGATAGCGAAGAGGTCACACCCGTTCCCATACCGAACACGGAAGTTAAGCTCTTTAGCGCCAATGGTAGTTGGGACTTTGTCCCTGTGAGAGTAGGACGTTGCCAGGCACTTGAAAAAAGACTAGCTATTTTAGCTAGTCTTTTTTGTATCCTCATTTAAGTAACAGGAAATTAAATAAGGAATCTTTTGAGCCGTAACCTCAAGGAATTCCAAGATGAATGGATAGTCTTTCGAAGAATATGTATGTAATAATTCATACCACCATTCTGTTTCATAACGTGAAATCATACTTAAATTATAAAGTAACAAGTAATGTGCCAATATTTCAGGGAAATACAAACAGCGATCTTTTTCCACCGGTGCATACAACGTGTTATTTTGAAAATTATACATAAAAGGTGAACAATTATATAAACAGCTTGAAGGATCAAGAATACGTACTTGATCTTCTAACAGAGACAAAGAAAGATGGGAGCGCTCTTTTAAAAATGAATAGAGCCTTTCGTGATTCATATGGTAACATCGTGTAACTTTTTCAGGAATAGGTAAAGAAGTTGTTGAAAGCGGTCCGATAGTTGTTAAATGAGAAAATAACTTAGTATCTAAATTTAAAAATAATGTATCTAATTCGGGTATACACGACAGCAGGTAATTCATTGTATATTTACTCCCTTCGAGTTGTTTCACATGAAACAATTCTTCTCCTACTTGTGAAAATAAACCGCTTTTTTGAATCTTAACTTCATCATCTAAAAAATCATAACTTTGTTTTTTTCTTTTTCGTGTTGATACTCCATGTGCTAGTACCGCCGTATTTTCTGGATATACTGGATTTTGTGTTAACAAACAGGCCTTTAATAGCTGTGACATTCCATAAAATAATAAAACTGGTTGAACTGACACAGGAGATTGTGCGGCAACTTGATAATAATTTTTACTGTGTTCCAGATAATAAATAAATGGGTAGCTGTTTTTAAAGCTGTGTTGCTCCGTATCGCTGTAATTCAAATTTTGGTAGCGCTTTTTTAAAAAGTTTTGTACAAAAGGGACGGAGAAAAATAAATTGTAGGACGTCCAAATATCATTAATTTTATGCAACTAAATCACCTTTTCTTTTTATTAGAATTATCTGATATCTAGTGAAGTTATTGACAGGTACATATCTGCTTGTTAATCTACTAATAATATTCTGTCGTTTAAAGGAGGATTCTATAATGTGGGAAAGCAAATTTTCTAAAGAAGGCTTAACATTTGATGACGTTTTACTGGTGCCAGCAAAATCTGAGGTATTACCTAAAGACGTTGATATGAGTGTTGAACTAACAAAAACATTAAAATTAAAGGTACCGTTCATCAGTGCAGGGATGGATACAGTTACAGAAGCTGAAATGGCTATTGCGATGGCTAGACAAGGTGGTTTAGGTATCATTCACAAAAACATGTCGATTGAACAGCAAGCAGAACAAGTTGATAAAGTAAAACGTTCCGAAAGTGGTGTTATCACGGATCCTTTCTTTTTAACTCCTGAAAATCAAGTATTTGCTGCTGAACATTTAATGGGCAAATATCGTATTTCAGGTGTTCCAATTGTCAACAACGAAGAAGAACAAAAACTAGTTGGAATCCTTACAAACCGTGACTTGCGTTTCATCCAAGATTATTCAATGCAAATTGCTGATGTAATGACAAAAGAAGAATTAGTTACTGCTCCAGTAGGAACGACTTTAGAAGAAGCAGAGAAAATTCTACAGCAATACAAAATTGAAAAGTTACCTCTTGTAGATGATAATGGCGTATTAAAAGGTCTTATCACAATTAAAGACATTGAAAAAGTAATTGAGTTTCCAAATGCAGCTAAGGACCAACAAGGTCGATTATTAGTTGGAGCAGCTGTTGGCGTAACAGCTGATTCAAATGTTCGTATCGAAAAACTAGTACAAGCTGGCGTTGACGTTATCGTTATTGATACAGCGCATGGACATTCACAAGGTGTGTTAGATACGGTACGCAGCATTCGAGAGGCATATCCAGAATTAAATATTATTGCCGGTAACGTAGCAACTGCTGAAGGTACAAAAGCATTAATTGAAGCTGGAGCAAACGTAGTAAAAGTAGGAATTGGACCTGGTTCAATTTGTACAACTCGTGTTGTAGCTGGTGTAGGTGTTCCACAAATTACAGCAGTATATGACTGTGCAACTGAAGCGCGTAAGCACGGTGTAGCTATTATTGCAGATGGCGGTATTAAATACTCTGGAGACATCGTAAAAGCACTTGCGGCTGGTGGACATACAGTAATGCTAGGAAGCCTTCTAGCAGGAACGACAGAAAGTCCTGGTGAAACAGAAATCTACCAAGGAAGACGCTTTAAAGTGTACCGTGGAATGGGCTCCGTAGGAGCTATGGAAAAAGGAAGTAAAGATCGATACTTCCAAGAAGATAATAAAAAATTAGTTCCAGAAGGTATCGAAGGTCGTTTACCTTACAAAGGACCTGTAGCAGATACTTTATATCAAATGATTGGCGGTTTACGTGCGGGAATGGGTTACTGTGGTTCAGCTAACTTAGAAGCATTACGTGAACAGGCACAATTCGTTCGTATGACTGGAGCGGGTTTAAGAGAAAGTCACCCACATGATGTACAAATTACAAAAGAATCTCCTAACTATTCTATGAGATAATCATGAATGTTTAAAAAAGACGTTTCCCTAATAGGGAAACGTCTTTTTTATGTCATTAATCATGAATGTAACAGTACTTCTTTATCTATTTTTTTAAATTTTAGTATGATAAAATTACATTTATGTGAGTTTACGTTTGGAGGGTATAGAGTGAGAAACGCATTACAGAAACAATTAATTTGTGTCATTGCTGTTATGTTAATGGCCAGCGTATTTTTTGTCTCTACACAAGCATCAGCTGCTCCTAAAACAGATGATATTGGTGTTGAAGCAGATGCAGCCATCTTAGTAGAGGCAAGTACGGGGAAAGTATTATACGGAAAAAATACGGATGCTTTATTAGGGATTGCAAGCATGACAAAAATGATGACGGAATACCTAGTATTGGAATCCATAAAAGATAAGAAATTATCTTGGGATCAGCGTGTGCCAGTTAGTAAATATGCAGCTAAAATTTCTCAGGATTATGGATTATCAAATGTACCATTAATTGAAAACCAAAAATACACGGTAAAAGAATTATATGATGCCATGGCTATTTATTCAGCTAATGGAGCTGCGATTGCTTTAGCTGAAGCCGTCAGTAGTTCTGAAGAAAACTTTATTAAGTTAATGAATGAAACAGCAAAAAAATTAAATATGGGTGAATCAAAATTTGTCAATTCTACAGGTCTTTCTAATTCCTTGTTAAAAGGAATGTATCCGAAAGGAACAAAGGAAGAAGATGAGAACCTCCTATCTGCTCGGGCAGTTGCTACTCTTGCTTATCACTTGATTCATGATTATCCAGAATCCTTAGAAGTAGCCAAAACTCCTTCTAAGATGTTTAGACAAGGGCAACAAGGCGAAACAAAAATGAACAATTGGAATAAGATGCTCCCTGGCTTTTCAGCTGCATACAGCGGCGTGGACGGCTTAAAAACTGGTCATACAGATTTTGCAGGTCAATGTTTCACTGGGACTGCAGAGCGTAACGGAGTAAGATACATAACAGTTGTAATGAATGCTAAGGAAAACGGTAAGTCTACGGAAGCTGCTCGTTTTTCTCAAACGAAAAAGATATTAGATTATGCTTTTAGTCATTTTCAGTTAAAAGAAGTAGTGCCTGCTAACGGCAAGATTAAAGGACACGAAACGATTGCTGTTGCTAAAGGAAAATCAAAAGAAGCTTCTGTTTCTCCAAAAGATTCGGTAAAGATTATTACTGAAAAAGGTCAAAAAGATCATACTAAAATCAACTTTAAGTTAAACGATAAAGTTGTCAACGATCAAAAAGTTGTAGCTCCTATTAAAAAAGGAGAAAAGGTTGCTTATGTGAGTGCAATAAACAGTAACCTTAAAGATTTGGGCTACGTAGGAGGCCAAACTACAGATAGCATGACACCGGTTGTGACAAAGGAATCTGTTGAAAAAGCTGGATGGTTCTCTCTAGCTGTTCGCAGCGTTGGCAACTTCTTTAGCAGTATTTGGATGAGCGCTGCAAATACAGTGAATAACTGGTTCTAACGATAATTTCACAGAAAAAAGAGATACTACAAGAGAGTATCTCTTTTTTTATTTTTAGATTTGTTTGTATATAATCCATAAATTAGATAGGAATTTTCCGAAAAATGCGGTAGAATAGACACTAAGTTTTGAATTTTGTATATACATTAAAAATTATTGTGAAACACTTGATACAGGAGGAAGACAAACATGAATAACATTACAGGTACTGATCGTGTAAAACGAGGAATGGCAGAAATGCAAAAAGGTGGCGTTATCATGGACGTTATCAATGCAGAGCAAGCAAAAATTGCAGAAGCAGCAGGTGCTGTTGCTGTTATGGCATTAGAACGCGTTCCAGCCGATATCCGTGCAGCAGGCGGCGTGTCTCGTATGGCAGACCCAACAATTGTTGAAGAAGTGATGAATGCTGTGTCCATTCCAGTTATGGCAAAAGCCCGTATTGGCCATATCGTTGAAGCACGCGTGCTAGAAGCGATGGGTGTAGACTACATCGACGAAAGTGAAGTGTTGACTCCAGCTGATGAGGAGTTTCATTTAAATAAAAATACATTTACGGTTCCATTTGTGTGCGGTTGTCGCGATCTTGGCGAAGCATCTCGTCGTATTGCTGAAGGAGCTGCAATGCTTCGTACAAAAGGTGAACCAGGCACGGGAAATATCGTTGAAGCAGTGCGTCATATGCGAAAAGTAAATGCTCAAGTACGTAAGGTTGTGGGCATGGACGAAGATGAGTTAATGACAGAAGCCAAGCTATTAGGCGCACCTTATGAGCTATTACTGCAAATTAAACGTGAAGGCCGTTTACCGGTTGTAAACTTTGCAGCAGGCGGTGTAGCAACGCCTGCAGATGCCGCGTTAATGATGCAGCTAGGAGCAGACGGTGTGTTCGTTGGTTCAGGAATCTTTAAATCAGACAACCCTGAAAAATTTGCGCGTGCAATTGTTGAAGCAACAACACATTATCAAGATTATGAACTTATTGCAAACTTGTCAAAAGGATTAGGAAGTGCAATGAAAGGGATTGAAATTTCATCATTATTACCAGAAAACCGCATGCAAGAGCGTGGCTGGTAATTTAAAGGGAGTTTTGACAAAATGGTAAAAGTAGGCGTGTTAGGGTTACAAGGTGCCTTTCGCGAGCATGCACAAGCATTAGAAGCAGCAGGTGCCGAAGCCATTATCATTAAAAAAGTTGAACAGCTAGACGAAGTAGATGGTTTAATCCTACCAGGCGGCGAAAGTACAGCGATGCGTCGTCTGATCGACAAGTATGACTTTATGGAACCTCTTCGCCAGTTTGCAAAAGCAGGTAAACCGGTGTTTGGTACGTGTGCAGGTTTAATTTTACTTGCAGGACAAGTCGTTGACCGTGAAGAGCCCCATTTAGGCATTATGGATATTACGGTAGCTCGCAACTCATTTGGGCGTCAACGCGATAGCTTTGAAGCTGCCCTAAACATTAAAGATATTGGTGAAGATTTTATAGGCGTATTTATCCGTGCTCCGCATATTGTAGAAGTAGGAGAAAACGTTGAAGTCTTAGCGATGCATAACGACCGAATTGTTGCAGCGAGACAAGGCCAATTCTTGGGATGTTCGTTTCATCCAGAATTAACAGATGATGCTCGCATGGCTCAGTATTTTGTAGCAATGGTTGAAGAAGCTTCAAAAAAACCTGTATAAATGAATTGCATCTTGTAAAGACTTGTAGTACATTATGATTATTAAAAATGATATTGGTATAAAGCGTTGATAGGAAATAGTAATAAGATTTTTGATTTCAAGAGAGTCGATGGCTGGTGTGAATCGATAATCAATTCTTATGAATCCATCCTGGAGCAAGCTGTCGAAAAGTAGTAGGCAGTTTCGGTTCATCCGTTATCTGGTTTAAGAGGAAGGCTTATGTTAGCTTTCAATTAGGGTGGCAACGCGGGTAAACTCTCGTCCCTTTCATGGGGATGAGAGTTTTTATTTTGCCCTTTTATACTAAAGGAGGTACTAAATATGTTAGATTTAAAATTTTTACGTGCTAATTTTAACGAAGTAAAAGAAAAGCTAAAGTTTCGGGGTGAAGACTTAACGGACTTAGGTCGCTTTGAAGAGTTAGATGCAAAACGTCGTGAGCTAATTGCTCAAACAGAAGAGTTAAAAAGTAAGCGAAATGAAGTATCACAGCAAATTGCACAATTGAAGCGCGAAAAACAAGATGCTGATCATCTAATCGTTGAAATGCGTGAAGTAGGAGACCGCGTCAAGCAATTAGATGAAGAGCTTCGTGGCGTTGAAGAAGAGTTAGAGCTATTGCTGCTTTCAATTCCTAACGTTCCACATGAAAGTACGCCTGTAGGTGAAACAGAAGATGATAACGTAGAAGTTCGCAAATGGGGAGAGATTAAACAATTTGATTTTGAACCAAAGCCGCATTGGGATTTAGGTACGGATTTAAATATTTTAGATTTTGAAAGAGCTTCGAAAGTAACGGGAAGTCGCTTTGTATTTTATAAAGGTTTAGGTGCAAGGTTAGAACGTGCTCTTATTAACTTTATGATGGATCTACATATGGATGAGCATGGCTATGAAGAAATTCTTCCTCCATATATGGTAAACCGTACGAGCATGACAGGAACAGGACAGCTTCCTAAATTTGAAGAAGATGCCTTCAAGATTAAAGAAGAAGATTATTTCCTAATTCCTACAGCTGAAGTGCCGGTTACAAATTTACACCGTGATGAAATTTTAAATGGAGATCAGCTCCCAATTGCTTATACAGCGTATAGTGCTTGCTTCCGCTCAGAAGCTGGCTCTGCAGGAAGAGATACACGTGGTCTTATTCGTCAGCATCAGTTTAATAAAGTAGAACTTGTTCGCTTTGTTAAGCCAGAAGATTCTTATGATGAATTAGAAAAATTAACGGGCCATGCTGAAAAGGTTCTTCAACTATTAGGTTTACCTTACCGAGTTCTAAGCATGTGTACAGCTGATTTAGGTTTCACAGCGGCTAAAAAGTATGATATTGAAGTTTGGATTCCAAGTTATGAAACGTACCGTGAAATTTCTTCTTGTTCAAACTTTGAAAGCTTCCAAGCTCGCCGTGCTAATATTCGCTTCCGCCGCGATACAAAAGCAAAACCAGAACATGTTCATACACTAAACGGTTCTGGCTTAGCAATTGGCCGTACAGTAGCTGCAATTTTAGAAAACTACCAGCAGGAAGATGGATCAATTCAAATTCCAGAAGTGCTGCGTCCATATATGGGAAACAAAGAATTTATTTCTAAATAAAACTAAAAGATGTTCATTAAGAATTCCTCTTAATGAACATCTTCTTTTTCAAAAAAAATAAAAGAGTTGACTTTATCATTTGTATATGATAAATTGATACTTGTCGATACGGAGGAATACCCAAGTCCGGCTGAAGGGATCGGTCTTGAAAACCGACAGGGGTGTTAAAGCCCGCGGGGGTTCGAATCCCTCTTCCTCCGCCATATTTGACTTATAATGCAATTAACATAGCGCGATAAATTGGAGATTGGAAAACCGTTACTTATAAGTAACGGTTTTTTATTTGTTAAAAATGCCGCTTTATCTATTAAAGCGGCATTTTTTTATAGATGACGACGTTTTAACTTTTCATTATGCTGTAAAAAACGAGCAACTTTTTCAACAATTGATTCAATTGAATCAGGATCCTTAATAAGGTCATATTCTCTAATGTCTAAACGGAGAATAGGACAAGCCGTAAAGTTATTAATCCAGTCTTCGTACCGAGCGTGCATCTCTTTCCAGTAATCAAGAGGCGTTTGTTGTTCCATTGGTCGCCCTCTTTCTTGAATGCGATCTACAATATCTTCAAAGCTACCCTCTAAATAAATTAAGAGGTCTGGATGCGGAAAATAGGGAGTCATAACCATTGCATCAAACAAGCTTGTATATGTCTCATAGTCTACTTTAGACATCGTTCCTTTTTCAAAATGCATCTTAGCAAAAATACCAGTATCTTCGTAAATGGATCTGTCTTGGATGAAGCCACCGCCATACTCAAAAATCTTCTTTTGTTCTTTAAAGCGTTCTGCTAGAAAATATACTTGTAGATGAAAGCTCCAACGTTCAAAATCCCCATAAAATTTGTCTAAGTAAGGGTTGGAATCTACTTTTTCAAATGATGTGCGAAATTGAAGAGCATCAGCCAATGATTGAGTCATCGTAGATTTCCCAACTCCAACTGTACCCGCTATCGTCAACACAGCATCATTAGGAATGTTGTATTTCGATCGTAAATTTACCATTACATACTCCTTTTTAACGTACTCTCTTGAACCTCTGATAAGATTCTATTTAAGTGTTGTTTATTTTGTACAAAATCTATTTCATCACCGTTATAACGCAAAATAGTTACATCAGGGTTATTTTGTTCAAACGCCGTCATAGCTTTTTCATAATCATCACTTAGCCTTGCAAGGTAGTGAGGATCGATGTTTCGTTCAATTTCTCTTCCTCGCATTTTAATGCGCTTTAACAATGTATCTAAACTCGCATTTAAATAAATAATAATATTTGGGGCTGGCATATCAGCCGTTAAGATATGAAAAATCTGTACATACTTTTTATACTGTTCATCTTTTAACGTTTGCTCAGCGAAAATCATGTTTTTCATAATATGATAATCTGCTACAACAGGTTTTTTATAAGATAAGAACCCTTTTTGAATATCCTCCAACTGCTTGTATCGATTGCATAGAAAAAACATTTCGGTTTGAAAACTCCACTCGTCGATATTCTCATAAAATTTCCCGAGAAATGGATTTTCATCTACGATTTCTTTTAAAAGTTCGAATTGAAATGCTTGTGCAATCTCTTTAGCTAGAGAGGTTTTTCCAACACCTATGGGTCCTTCTACTGAAATAAAAGGTGTGCCTTGCATTCATTTGCCTCCTTCATGACCACTCGTTCAAAAAAAACAGACAAAAAATATTTTAACATAGAGAAGGAGAATAAGGGGGAAAGAAATTTCTTTCAGCAAGAAGAATAATAAAAAGCTTACTGTTAACAGTAAGCTTTCCCTATTTATTGCTGTGTCAGTCTTTTTGTGATTTTGAAGTTGTCTTCAATTAAGAGCCAATTTTGCGGAAAATCTAAGCCTAGTTTCCAGTAGGCCATTCCTCTAAGATTTAATTCTTTAATTAAATCAAACTTGGCCTGAATAGACCTTGCATCTTCAAACCATACTTCGTGGGTGCGCTGCTGTTCATCTTTATACCGGAAGAAAGGAGCTTGTGCCTTATTATCGTATTGAATAGCTACTTTATATCGAGCTGCCAACTCAATAGCTCGTTGAGGACTAAGGGCTTTGGCATATTCTCCCCCTGGCTTGTAAGGAAGTGTCCAATCGTAACCGTATAGGTTTTGGCCCATAATAATTTTTGAACTAGGTATTTCAGATACCGCATATTCTAAAACATCACGTACAGGACCAATAGGAGAAACGGCCATGGGAGGTCCGCCGCTATATCCCCATTCATATGTCATCGGAACAACGAAGTTAGCAATCTCTCCAATTGCCTTATAATCATGTGCTTCATACCATTTGCCTTTTTGATCTCGACTTGTCTTGGGAGCTAAAGCGACTGACAAAAGAAGCTGTTCATCTTGAAGGCGCTTTTTTGCTTTTTGTAAAAAAGCAATATAGGCGTCTTTATCTGCCGGACGTAAAAATTCAAAGTCAAAGTGGATGTCTCTGAAATTTTGTTCTTTCGCTGTTTTTACAATATTATTTAAGAGCCTATCTTGAACGTCTTTATTATTTAAAATTGCTCGGCCGACTTCGTCACTGAATGCACCATTTTCAATATTAGCTAATACCATTAAGAAAATAACGTCATTTTCTTTAGCAATAGAACTTAAATTATTGAGGGGAGGTGCCTTTAGCGAACCATCTTTTTGCACTTCGAAGTTCGCTGGTCCGAGATAGGTAAGGTATTTTGCATTTTGATTAATCATTTTTTCTGTCTGAGGAGTGATTTTTCGATTACTTGTTTCAACATACCCTAAAAACTCACCGTTTCTTTTGTTTGGGGAAGGAGGAATTAAAATGCGGCGGCCGGGTGTTAAGGGTGCTGTAACCGAAACGTTGTTCGCATTGGCAATAGCCTGATAGCTAACGCCTAATTTTCTTCCTATCTTCCATATAGTGTCCCCAGCTTTTACTGTGTAGTAAGTACCGTTGATTGGAATAACCATAGATTGGCCAATGACCAGTTGATTGGAATTAGATAATTCATTTGCTCTTATAATTTTTCCTGCTTCAATGCGAAACTGCTTTGCGATACTATATATACTGTCACCTGCTTTAACAGTGTAAATTTGCATAATAAAAAGCCTCCATTTCATATGACTTACTTTCATCATATGAGAAGGCTTTTTACTTAATTCATCAACTCAGTATGTTTGCAAATACGAGCATTTAATACGTTATGCATCATCCTTAAGGCAAAGGTATTGTCCTCATCCGCGTTTGAAGCAATACAATCTTCAGGAACAATTAAGTTATATTCACGCATGTAAGCATCGTTAGCTGAAAAAAGTACGCATATATTTCCCGCAATTCCTGTTAAAATAAGTGTATGCACATCAAGCTGTGATAGCAAGATATTTAGAGCTGTGCCATAGAAGATAGAGTGCTTTGGTTTAATTAAAAAGTAATCAGCGTTTTGTGGTGAAATGTGATGTAGAACGGGTGAACTTATCTCATTTGTGCAGTGTGTTAAAATGGTTTCTAAGTTCGCTTGCCATAGCTTATAGTGGTCATTGACATAGATAATAGGGATATGTTGAGACGAGGCATACTGTTTTAATTTAGCAATGTTTTGAGCAATTGTTAAAGATTTTTCAGCAAGTACTTTTCCATTGTTAAATTGAAAGTCGTTTAGCATATCAATAATAATTAAAGCAGTTTTAGCGTTCTTCACACACAGTCTCTCCTTTTCCTGATGTACATAGTAAATAGTTTGACTCAGAAAAAATATAATATGTAAGGTTGGATAAAAAGTGTTAAATGATGAAAAGTATATGAGGTTGGCAATTGATGAAGCATTAAAAGCCAAAGATAAATTAGAAGTTCCAATTGGAGCAGTTATTGTTCAAGATGATGAGGTGATTGCTTCAGCTTATAATTTACGAGAAACAGAGCAGCGAGCAGTGGCTCATGCGGAACTTTTAGTAATTGATGAAGCTTGTAAGAAACTAGGGACATGGAGATTGGAAGATGCTACGTTATATGTCACCTTAGAACCATGTCCGATGTGTGCAGGTGCTATTGTATTATCAAGAGTGAAAAGAGTTGTGTTTGGCGCTTATGATCCTAAAGGTGGCTGTGCGGGAACATTGTTAAACTTATTGGAGTTTGAAAAGTTTAATCATCAAGCAGAAGTAGTAGGAGGTATGCTAGAAGAAGAATGCGGAAGCCTCTTAACGACCTTCTTTCGTGAGTTGCGTCAACGAAAAAAGGCTGGGAAATAGCGCTAAAAAAGTAAGTTTTCTATAGCGGTTGCATTTTTGAATAAAAAGACGTATACTTGTAAATGCATCAACTTGATGCCCAAACTATTGGTTTCAACTTTGCCGTGCTAAGCGGGGAGGTAGCGGTGCCCTGTACTCGCAATCCGCTCTAGCGAGGCCGAATTCCTTCTTGAGGTTAGCTCATCTTAGGGCCTGCCTTAAGTAAGTGGTGTTGACGTTTGGGTCCTATGCAATGGGAATCTGTGAACCCTGTCAGGTCCGGAAGGAAGCAGCAGTAAGCAGAACCTCTCATGTGCCATGGGGTCGCCTGAACCGAGCTAACTGCTTAAGTAACGCCTGGGGTGGCTAATCGACGGAAGGTGCACGGCAGTTATATACATAAGTTTAGTCTACTCTGTTGGAGTAGGCTTTTTATTTTATCTCTTACTATTTTGAAAAAAAACCTCATAATACGCTATAATGATAACTAATGAATTATATTAAAAGGAGAGGATGAAGTGGCATATCAGGCTCTGTACCGTGTATACCGTCCTCAAAGCTTTAACGACGTAGTCGGTCAACAACATATTATCAAAACACTTCAAAATGCCCTTGTCCAAGAAAAGTTTTCGCATGCGTACTTATTTTCTGGGCCTCGAGGGACAGGAAAGACAACAGCTGCTAAAATTTTAGCGAAAGCCGTTAACTGTGAAAAGGCACCCATTGCCGAACCCTGTAATGAATGTGCAACTTGTCGGGGAATTACTGATGGTTCCATTTCTGATGTAATTGAAATTGATGCAGCTTCTAATAATGGAGTCGATGAAATTCGAGATATTCGTGATAAAGTAAAATATGCACCTAGTGCTGTTCGATACAAAGTTTACATTATTGATGAAGTTCATATGCTTTCAATTGGAGCTTTTAACGCTTTATTAAAAACGTTAGAAGAACCTCCTGCACATGTCATCTTTATTTTAGCTACAACAGAGCCGCATAAAATTCCATTAACGATTATCTCTAGATGTCAGCGCTTTGATTTCAAACGCATTTCACCAGAAGATATCGTATATCGAATGAAGGAAGTATTAGGGTCTGAAGAGCTAGAAGTAAGCGAGGATGCTCTTTATGAAATTGCTAAAGCTTCAGAAGGCGGCATGCGTGATGCACTTAGTCTTTTAGACCAAGCCATCTCGTATAGTACGGAGAAGGTGAGTTTAGAGGATGTTCTATCTATAACAGGGGCAGTCTCACAGGCTTTTATTGTGAAAATTGTCCAAGCTATCTTTGACGAGAATATTGTAGAAGCGCTAGATTCCGTGGAAAGTTTGATAAAGAATGGAAAAGACCCAGCGAGGTTTGTAGAGGACCTCATCTTCTATTATCGTGATGTTCTGCTTTATCAAGCTTCAGAAGAAAATGTATATTTACTTGAAAAAGCAGCGGTTAATGAAGAGTTTAAAGAGCTTAGTTCAAAAATGGATAGTGCCTTTATTTATAAAGTCATTGCTGAATTAAACCAAACTCAGCAAGAGATGAAATGGAGTAATCATCCTCGAGTGTTACTTGAAGTAGCTTTAGTAAAATTAGCTCAAAGTTCTACAAGTCAAGACGGTACTCTTCCGTATCAAGACATTTTGCAGAAAATGAATCAGATGGAAGCAGAACTGCAGCAGCTAAAAGAAAAAGGTATTCAAGTTGATCATACAACTCAGGCAGCGCAAATAGATAAAAAACAGACAAGACAGGCAAGAAGTCAGTACAAAACACCTGTTGGGAAGGTAAATGAAGTTTTAAAAAATGCCACTCGGCAGAATTTAGAAACGATTAAGCGATCTTGGGCGCAAGTGTTAGACACATTAAAACAACAAAATAAAGCTTCACATGCAGCTTTGCTATCTAACAGTGAACCGGTTGCTTCTTCAGATCAATCATTTATACTTAAATTCAAATATGAGATTCATTGCAAAATGGCTTCTGAAAATAACAACAATGTACGTGATAATTTAGAGAATATCTTATATACTTTAATTGGCAGCAAGCGTGAAATGGTTGCAATTCCAGAAAGCGAATGGGATAAAATAAGAGAAGAGTTTCTTCAAGGACAGCAAAGTGATGGATCATCGAATCAACCACGGGAGGAAGACCCTGTTGTTGCAGAAGCGAAAAAGCTATTTGGAGAAGACTTAATCGAAATTCAAGAGTAAATTTAGGAGGAATGTTTGTATGATGAAAGGCATGGGTAATATGCAAAAGATGATGAAACAAATGCAAAAAATGCAAAAAGATATGCAAAAAGCGCAGGAAGAGTTAGCTGAAAAAACTGTTGAAGGTACAGCTGGTGGTGGAATGGTAACAGTTGTGGTTAATGGTCAGAAACAAGTAATTGATGTAAATATTAAAGAAGATGTAGTAGATCCTGAAGATATTGAAATGCTACAAG
>NZ_JBKIKC010000016.1:20000-70000 GCF_046599315.1 Priestia megaterium
GGTGAAATTATAGTACCTGTGAAGATGCAGGTTACCCGCGACAGGACGGAAAGACCCCGTGGAGCTTTACTGTAGCCTGATATTGAATTTTGGTACAGCTTGTACAGGATAGGTAGGAGCCTGAGAAGCCGGAGCGCTAGCTTCGGTGGAGGCGTCGGTGGGATACTACCCTGGCTGTATTGAAATTCTAACCCGCGGCCCTAATCGGGCCGGGAGACAGTGTCAGGTGGGCAGTTTGACTGGGGCGGTCGCCTCCTAAAATGTAACGGAGGCGCCCAAAGGTTCCCTCAGAATGGTTGGAAATCATTCGTAGAGTGTAAAGGCACAAGGGAGCTTGACTGCGAGACCTACAAGTCGAGCAGGGACGAAAGTCGGGCTTAGTGATCCGGTGGTTCCGCATGGAAGGGCCATCGCTCAACGGATAAAAGCTACCCCGGGGATAACAGGCTTATCTCCCCCAAGAGTCCACATCGACGGGGAGGTTTGGCACCTCGATGTCGGCTCATCGCATCCTGGGGCTGTAGTCGGTCCCAAGGGTTGGGCTGTTCGCCCATTAAAGCGGTACGCGAGCTGGGTTCAGAACGTCGTGAGACAGTTCGGTCCCTATCCGTCGTGGGCGTAGGAAATTTGAGAGGAGCTGTCCTTAGTACGAGAGGACCGGGATGGACACACCGCTGGTGTACCAGTTGTCTTGCCAAAGGCATCGCTGGGTAGCTATGTGTGGACGGGATAAGTGCTGAAAGCATCTAAGCATGAAGCCCCCCTCAAGATGAGATTTCCCATAGCGTAAGCTAGTAAGATTCCTGAAAGATGATCAGGTTGATAGGTCAGAGGTGGAAGCGTGGCGACACGTGTAGCTGACTGATACTAATCGATCGAGGACTTAACCAAACTTTAAAAGCGTAAGCTTTACTCAGCAACTGTTACCTAGTTTTGAGAGAACAAAACTTTTTTTAAAAAAAGTCTTGCTTTCTTTTGGGAATCATGTATAATATAATATGTCTGGTGGCGATAGCGAAGAGGTCACACCCGTTCCCATACCGAACACGGAAGTTAAGCTCTTTAGCGCCAATGGTAGTTGGGACTTTGTCTAGGACGTTGCCAGGCTGTTATTATTCCACAGTAGCTCAGTGGTAGAGCTATCGGCTGTTAACCGATCGGTCGTAGGTTGTCCTACCTGTGGAGCCAACTGGCCCGTTGGTCAAGCGGTTAAGACACCGCCCTTTCACGGCGGTAACACGGGTTCGAATCCCGTACGGGTCACCATTTATTTTTTATCTACATAATAGTGGAGGATTAGCTCAGCTGGGAGAGCACCTGCCTTACAAGCAGGGGGTCGGCGGTTCGATCCCGTCATCCTCCACCACCGTGCCGGTGTAGCTCAACTGGTAGAGCAACTGACTTGTAATCAGTAGGTTGGGGGTTCAAGTCCTCTTGCCGGCACCATTTATATCGGAGGGGTAGCGAAGTGGCTAAACGCGGCGGACTGTAAATCCGCTCCTTCGGGTTCGGCAGTTCGAATCTGCCCCCCTCCACCATGTTTATTGGGCTATCGCCAAGCGGTAAGGCAACGGATTTTGATTCCGTCATGCGTTGGTTCGAATCCAGCTAGCCCAGCCATAGAGAGCCATTAGCTCAGTTGGTAGAGCATCTGACTTTTAATCAGAGGGTCGAAGGTTCGAGTCCTTCATGGCTCATTTTAATAAGCGGAAGTAGTTCAGTGGTAGAACACCACCTTGCCAAGGTGGGGGTCGCGAGTTCGAACCTCGTCTTCCGCTCCATTTTTATATAAAAGAACATTTTGGGGCCTTAGCTCAGCTGGGAGAGCGCCTGCCTTGCACGCAGGAGGTCAGCGGTTCGATCCCGCTAGGCTCCACCATACATATAAACGTAAAACCTTTAAGCAATTTGCTTAAAGGTTTTTTTGTGCTTTTTCCACAAAATTAGAATTGTATATATATTCAAAAAAGTGTCGAGTTGAGCCATCGCTCAGTTAGCCGTTAAAATAAGAGAGTAGCAACATTTGTGATGGGGGGACATATTATGAATAAGCTTTCAATTATTGGAGTACCAATGGATTTAGGTCAAACTCGCCGAGGGGTCGATATGGGGCCAAGTGCGATCCGATATGCAGGTGTTATTGAACGCATCGAGAAGATTGGATATAGTGTAGAAGATGAAGGGAATATTGAAATTGCCTTAGCTGAACGTGTACATAGTGATGAAAATACAAATTTAAAGAATCTAAAAGCTGTATCGGATGCTAGCGAGAGGCTCGCTCAAAAAGTAAGTGATGTTATTACAAATAAAAGATTTCCTTTGGTGCTAGGAGGAGACCACAGTATCGCTATAGGAACACTAGCAGGAGTAAGTCGTCATTATAAAAATTTGGGCGTAATTTGGTATGATGCACACGGAGATTTAAATACAGCAGATACGTCTCCTTCAGGAAATATTCACGGTATGCCATTGGCAGCAAGCATAGGTATAGGAGACGAAGCGTTGACTCGAATTGGTGGTTATAGCCCTAAAGTCAAGCCTGAAAATATTGTGATTATCGGGGCCCGTTCTTTAGATGAAGGAGAAAAAGAGCTAATAAAGGAGAAAGGGATTAAAGTATATACGATGCATGAGATAGATCGAATGGGTATGGCAAAAGTAATGGAAGAAACAGTTGTATATTTGCGTGATAAAACAGACGGCGTTCATCTGTCACTCGATTTAGATGGGCTTGATCCACATGATGCCCCTGGGGTAGGAACGCCAGTTATAGGTGGAATAAGTTACAGAGAAAGCCATTTGGCTATGGAGATGTTAGAAGAATCTCAGCTAATCACTTCTGCTGAGTTTGTGGAAGTGAATCCTATTTTGGATGAACGGAACAAAACGGCTACCGTAGCTGTTGCATTAATGGGCTCACTTTTAGGAGAAAAATTAGTATAAAACATTAGTAGTTACAAAAAGATATATGCAACATATGTAAAGAAAAAAAGAAGCTCTTAGTTTGAATTCGAGAGCTTCTTTATAAAGAGAAAAACTTTTCATATTCATTTAATAAACCATCTAGTTCTGAGCTCACTCTCACCACTGGTAGTGACGATAAAGGATTTTCTGCTGCAAGAGTGACCATGTTATTTCTACATTCTTCAATTTGATTCAAAAGGTTTTCTTTTGTATGAGTCAAGCTTTCCACTCCTCTTCTTTTCATCTATACTAATTACATAACCTACGTACAATCTTTTTAAACGTATTTGACAAATTTTTGTTAAAATAATTAAGCATAAATGAAACTTTATGATAAAGTACACGTATATATACTATCCCGCAATGGGCGGAGGTAACCGTTACATGGATTTATTATTAAAAAGGAAAATAAAAAAAGTAAAAAAAGGTGACCAAGATGCGTTTGCTGACATAGTAGAATATCACAAGGATAAACTTTTTCATCTATGTTATCGAATGCTGGGAAACCGGGAAGAAGCCCAAGACGCTTCACAAGAAGCGTTTATTCGAGCCTATGTAAATATTCATAGTTATGACACAAGCAAAAAGTTTTCTACCTGGTTATATCGAATTGCGACAAATCTTTGTATTGATCGAATTCGTAAAAAAAAGCCAGACTATTATTTAGATGCAGAAGTAGCCGGGACCGACGGGTTAAATATGTACTCTCAAATAGCTGCCGATCAGGCCTTACCTGAGGAAGAGCTAGAGCAAGTAGAATTGCAAGAATTCATTCAGTCGGAAATATTAAAGCTACCTGAGAAGTATCGAACTGTCATTGTCCTAAAATATATAGATGAGCTGTCGTTAAAAGAAATCAGCGATATTTTAGACCTGCCGCTTGGCACGGTAAAGACTAGAATTCACAGAGGACGTGAAGCTTTAAGAAATCGACTTCGCCACTTGTAAGGAGTGAACTAAGAATGAAATGTCCAAAAATGTATGTAAATCTCATTCATGAACATCTAGATGGAGATATTACAAAAGAAGATGAACAGTTATTAAAAGAGCATTTGCATCAATGCAAAGGTTGTCAACAGCATATGCATCAGTTAAAAAGAACCATTGCATTTGTGCAAAGCACTTCTCATATAGAATTACCTATGAACTTTACAGCAGGTGTTATGGCCGGATTACCGCGTGAAAAGAATCGAATTCGAATGAATAGATGGTTTACGAACCATCCGATCCTTAGTGCAGCTGCTGTATTTGTATTGTTAATGTCCGGCACAGTGTTTTCAGCTTGGGAAACGGATGAAGACTTTTCTGTTTCAAAGCAGTCGAACCTAGTCATTCACGATAAAACAGTGGTTGTACCAAAAGGGGAGACCGTCAAAGGTGATATTACGGTGAGAAATGGCGATATTAAAATTGAAGGAAAAGTAGATGGAAACGTTACTGTTATACATGGTGATAAATACCTAGCTTCTGCAGGAGAAGTGACAGGCAATATTGAAGAGTTAGACAAGATTTTTGATTGGGTATGGTATAATGTCAAAACTCATGCCAAACAAGCTGTTGACTTTTAATAGTTGAAACATAAATCCGTCCGCTTATCTTGTCAGAGAGGAACAGTGGACGGTTTTATTTATATAAAAAGAAGGCTACATTGTATGTAGGAACAAGGATTTAAAAATAAGATGTAATTTACAGTGTAATTTTGTTTTATGGTATAATAAAACGGTTATGTTATCTTTATTACATATATAGAGGAAGTGAGAAGATGCCTATTGGAGACCTGCCAATCCTCTCATATTTAGGAAAAATTGTTGATGTTCTCCTGGTGTGGTTCGTCATATATAAATTAATTATGGTCATAAGAGGTACGAAAGCGGTACAGCTTTTAAAAGGAATCACGGTGATTTTAGTTGTTCGCTTTATAAGTAACTTCCTTGGACTAAATACGTTGCAATGGTTAATGGATCAGGCGTTAACGTATGGATTTTTAGCTATCATTATTATCTTTCAGCCAGAGCTGCGCCGAGCGCTTGAACAGCTTGGAAGAGGACGTTTGTTTTCACGCAGTAATTTGCCTGAAGAAGATGAGCGTACCGTTACGATTGAAGCTATTATAAAAGCAACGCATTATATGGCTAAAAGACGCATAGGTGCATTGATTTCAATCGAAAGAGAGACGGGTATGAGTGATTATATTGAAACAGGTATACCGCTCAACTCTAATATTTCTTCTGAATTATTAATCAACTTATTTATACCAAATACACCCCTTCATGATGGAGCGGTTATTTTACAGCGGGATCAAGTAGCCGCTGCAGCATGTTACTTACCTTTATCTGAAAGTCCTTTTATTTCAAAAGAATTAGGTACTCGCCATCGTGCTGCTGTAGGAATAAGTGAAGTAACAGATAGTGTGACTGTCATTGTATCTGAAGAAACTGGAGGCATTTCTGTTACCAAAAACGGTGAATTGTATCGTGAATTGACAATTGATACATTGAGAGAAATGCTAGAAAAAGAATTAGTCACCACTTCTAAAGCAACTTCTTCCACTCGTTGGCAATGGAGGTTGAAGAAGAATGGATAAACTGATGAATCGATCGTGGGTTATGAAAATTATCGCGTTGTTGTTAGCCTTCATGTTATATTTATCTGTTAATTTAGATGATGGCGCCAGTTCATCAAATAAGATTCTGAACCGAAGCAGTTCTGCTAATACTGGAGTAGAAACACTAACGGATGTTCCGGTCCAAGTATCCTACAACGAGAAGAACAGAATTGTAAGAGGTGTTCCGGATACGGTCATTATGACACTAGAGGGTCCTAAAAATATTTTGGCTCAAACAAAGCTCCAAAAGAATTATCAAGCTTACATTGATCTTGATAATTTAAGTTTAGGCCAGCACAGAGTCAAGGTTCAGTATCGAAATATCTCTGATAATTTAAATGTAGTGGTGAAGCCTGACATTGTAAACATAACAATTGAAGAACGCGATTCAAAACAGTTTTCAGTAGAGGCAAGTTATGATAAAAACAAAGTTAAGAATGGATATGAAGCAGGGGAAGCAACCGTTAGTCCAAGAGCTGTTACGGTAACGGGCTCATCAAGTCAATTAGATCAAGTTGCTTATGTGAAAGCCATTATTGATCTAGATAACGCTTCAAAAACAGTGACCAAACAAGCAACTGTTGTTGCACTAGATAAGAATTTAAATAAATTAAATGTGACGGTTCAACCAGAAACGGTCAATGTAACTATCCCTGTGGAAAATATCAGTAAAAAAGTGCCGATCGATGTGATTCAAGAAGGCACACCAGGCGATGGTGTCAACATTACGAAGCTAGAGCCTAAAACAGATAAAGTGGAAATTATCGGTCCATCTGACTCATTAGAGAAAATCGATAAAATTGATAACATTCCAGTCGATGTCACTGGTATTACGAAATCTAAAGATATTAAAGTCAATGTTCCTGTCCCAGACGGAATAGACAGTGTAAGTCCTAAACAAATTACCGTTCATGTGGAAGTAGATAAACAAGGTGATGAGGAAGACGCGGAAGAAACGGAAGAAACGGATGCAAGTGTAGTTGAGACTAAGTTATTTAAGAATTTACCGGTTTCTTTAACTGGCCAATCCTCTAAGTACACGTATGAACTGCTTTCTCCTACTTCAGTAGATGCGGATGTGAAAGGACCGAAATCTGATTTAGATAAGTTGACGAAAAGCGGCATTAGCTTATCAGCAAATGTAGGAAATTTATCTGCCGGGGAGCATACGGTGCCTATTATAATAAATAGCCCCGACTCTGTTACATCAACACTATCGATTAAACAGGCTAAAGTCCGTGTAACAGCGAAAAAACAATCAGGAACAAATGATAAGCAACCGGATAAAGAAACAAGTGGAAGTACGAGTGATAAAGAAACAAAGCCAAATACGGGAACTGGATCAGGAACAAATCCTGGGACGGAAAATTCAGGTGATTCAACTGATAAACCAAGCGAAGAGACTGACACACCTGAAAACAATACAGATACACCAACAGATAGCACAGAAACTGGTGATGACGGTAGTAATCAAAGTGATGAAAATTCTACACCCGTAGATGGACAGACAGATAATACATCAGGAAACTAAATGTTTTGACATGAAGGAGAGAAAATTAATGGGTAAGTATTTTGGAACAGATGGAGTACGAGGAGTTGCTAATAGTGAATTAACTCCTGAGCTTGCTTTTAAAATTGGACGCTTAGGTGGTTACGTTCTAACAAAAGATGCAGAGCGACCAAAAGTATTAATCGGACGCGATACACGCGTTTCTGGTCATATGTTAGAAGGAGCGCTTGTTGCTGGTTTACTTTCAATTGGTGCAGAAGTTATGCGATTAGGCGTTATTTCAACTCCAGGGGTAGCGTATTTAACAAAAGCACTTGGCGCACAAGCAGGAGTCATGATCTCTGCTTCACATAACCCAGTTCAGGATAATGGAATTAAATTCTTTGGTCCAGATGGATTTAAACTGTCAGATGCACAAGAGAATGAAATTGAAGCGTTAATGGATAGTGAAACAGATCAATTACCAAGACCTGTTGGAGGAGATTTAGGTCAGGTAAATGACTACTTCGAAGGTGGACAAAAATATCTTCAATACCTAAAACAAACGGTTGATGAAGATTTCTCCGGTATTCATGTTGCATTAGACTGTGCGCACGGGGCAACGTCATCTTTAGCAGCACATTTATTTGCAGATTTAGATGCGGATATCTCTACGATGGGGGCATCACCAAATGGGTTAAACATCAATGATGGTGTAGGATCTACACATCCGGAAGCCTTAAGTGCTTTCTTAAAAGAAAAAGGAGCGGATGTCGGTTTAGCATTTGATGGAGACGGAGACCGTTTAATCGCAATCGATGAAAAAGGTGAGATCGTAGATGGTGATCAAATCATGTTCATTTGTGCAAAATACTTGTATGAACAAGGACGTTTAAAGAAAAATACGCTTGTTTCTACTGTTATGAGTAACTTAGGCTTCTATAAAGCACTAGAAGCTAGCGGAATTGAAAGTGCACAAACTGGTGTAGGTGACCGCTATGTAGTAGAAGAAATGAAAGCTAATCAATATAACCTAGGTGGAGAACAGTCAGGTCATATTATTTTCTTAGATTACAACACAACAGGTGACGGTATGCTTTCAGCTATTCAGCTTGTAAACATTATGCAAGCAACGAAAAAGCCTTTATCTGAATTAGCAGGTGAAATGAAGAAATATCCTCAGCTTCTTGTAAATGTAAAAGTAACAGATAAGCATCATGTTACGGATAACGAGAAGGTAAAAGTGGTTATTGAAGAAGTTGAAAAAGAAATGAACGGTAATGGCCGAGTACTTGTACGTCCTTCAGGAACAGAGCCGTTAGTACGTGTGATGGTTGAAGCACAAACACAAGAAGAATGCGAGACTTATGTAACGCGTATCGTAGAAGTAGTAAAAGAAGAAATGGGCTTAGAGTAATTCATTAATTATATGCATAAGCGGTGACGTTTCAAGCTGCTTATGCATATTTTTATATTGTTGAGAAAAATTTTTGGAAATTATCTGATGCCAAAGGCTGTTTTTACAGATAGTAAAGAAGATAATTGACGTTTTCTCACTTCTTATTGTAATATTAAATCTGTTCGTCTCTTAATTTATGTAAAGGAGTGAACAATCTATTTTAAAAGTGAATACAAAGCGCCTGAACTAAGTAAAGGGACGGAAACGACTTAGTTGACGAGGAGGAGGTTTATCGAAGTATCGGCGGATGCCTCCCGGTTGTTGATTATCACGGCCGAAAACTTGATGTGAAAAACAATGAGGTGACTTGTTGGACAAAAGCATTGAGATGATAATCATTGATGATGAAAAGAGAATCTCTTTTCATACATGAAGGAGGATTTTATCTATGTGCGGAATTGTAGGATATATTGGAACAGAAGATTCAAAAGAAATTTTATTACGTGGTCTTGAAAAATTAGAATATCGTGGCTATGACTCAGCAGGTATTGCAGTTGTTAATAATGAAGGCGTACACGTATTTAAAGAAAAAGGTCGTATTGCAGAATTACGTCAGGCAGTAGATAACAGTGTTGTAGCACCAGCAGGTATCGGGCATACGCGTTGGGCAACTCATGGTGTACCAAGCCAAGAAAATGCTCACCCGCATCAAAGTACATCTGGGCGCTTCACACTTGTGCATAACGGTGTAATTGAAAACTACGCTATTTTAAAACGTGAATACTTACAAGATGTAACGTTCAAAAGCGAAACGGATACAGAAGTAATCGTTCAGTTAATTGAGAAAATCGCAGCAGAAGGCTTAGATGTAGAAGAAGCGTTCCGTAAGACAGTAAGCTTGCTTCACGGTTCTTATGCACTAGCTCTTGTTGATAACGAAGATAAAAATACAATCTACGTAGCTAAAAATAAAAGCCCGCTTCTTGTAGGTGTTGGCGAAGGGTTTAACGTTGTAGCAAGTGATGCTATGGCAATGCTTCAAGTAACAGATCAATACGTAGAATTAATGGATAAAGAAACAGTAATTGTTACAAAAGAAGGCGTAACAATTAAAACGCTTGATGGTGAAGTGGTAGAAAGAGCACCTTATACAGCAGAGCTTGATGCAAGTGATATTGAAAAAGGGACGTACCCTCACTATATGTTAAAAGAAATTGATGAACAGCCTTTAGTTGTTCGTAAAATCATTCAAGAATATCAAAATGGGAACAATGAACTGCACATTGATGCAGACATTTTAGAAGCAATGGATGAAGCAGACCGCATCTATATCGTAGCATGTGGAACAAGCTATCATGCAGGCTTAGTAGGTAAACAATTCATTGAAACGTGGGCGAAGGTTCCAGTAGAAGTGCACGTAGCAAGTGAATTTTCTTATAACATGCCGCTTTTATCTGAAAAGCCATTGTTTATCTTTATCTCTCAAAGTGGAGAAACAGCTGACAGCCGTGCAGTGTTAGTTCAAGTCAAAGAACTAGGTTACAAAGCGTTAACAATCACAAACGTTCCGGGATCAACATTATCTCGTGAATCTGATTATACGTTATTACTTCATGCAGGTCCGGAAATTGCTGTAGCATCAACAAAAGCTTATACAGCTCAATTAGCAGTATTATCAATTCTAGCGGCTGTAACAGCAAAGGCACGCGGAATTGAATTAGAATTTGATTTAGTTCAAGAGTTAGCAATCGTAGCAAACACAATGGAAGTACTTTGCGACGATAAAGAAGAAATGGAAAGCATTGCTCTTCAATTCTTAGCAACAACTCGTAACGCATTCTTTATTGGACGTTCTGTAGATTATTATGTAGGTTTAGAAGGTGCGTTAAAACTAAAAGAAATCTCTTATATCCAAGCAGAAGGATTTGCTGGAGGAGAGCTTAAGCACGGAACAATTGCTTTAATTGAAAACAATACGCCAATTATTGCATTAGCAACACAAGAGCATGTAAACTTAAGCATCCGTGGTAACGTAAAAGAAGTAGTAGCACGTGGAGCTAATCCTTGTATCATCTCAATGAAAGGATTAGAAACAGAAGAAGATCGTTACGTGATTCCGAAAGTTCACGAAACACTTTCGCCACTAGCAGCGGTTATTCCTTTACAATTAATCTCTTACTACGCTGCATTGCACCGCGATTGCGATGTAGATAAACCACGTAACTTAGCAAAATCAGTTACTGTAGAATAATAAGGTTCTAGACACCCTTCTCTTACAGAAGGGTGTTTTTGTATTACGGAGAAAGAGAACAAACACTGTTTTTGTACATACGTTTAATTGGACTAAAAATGTGTTTGCTTGCTCGATTTATTTTATATAATAGAAGAATAAATGAACGAACTTCAGCTATTAAAAAGGATGTGAAAAGCATTAATGTAGTGGCTCAAAGTATAAAGTACGTGTTGCGAGGCATCTTTTTTGTCTTGTATTTTCCCTTTTATTTTGTATTTCAAGTTTTGTGTAAAATATGGATATATTTAATCGCTAAGCCTCTCATATGGATAGGGAAAAGAATCATTCAACCTGTCATTTATTTCATTTGGATATACATTATACGTTTTCTGTTCGTTTATCCTATTTCTTGGCTATGGACTGCCATAATATATCCATTTATTCTCTTCGTTTGGAAGCGATGTTTTTTGCCTATAACTAGATTTATATGGAGATATGGTGCGCCCGTAATGGGTGATAAGAGAACATGGTGATTGCAAACCATTAGGTCTTCCCTAGATGACCTAGCATCACTTGACTAACCTTGGATGGAAACTGAAAGGGGACAATAGCATGTCAAGAAAGCCGAGAGTTGACTAAGCATCAAGTCAAGACTGAACGGCAAGATGTAAAGTATGGATAAGGATGAAAGCTAAACTGCTTTAACGATAGCACAAGGAAGGCTACCGTAACTCATTTCGGAAAGATGCTTATAAACGAAATGTGGTAAATGATATAGCGATAGTGGTGTCGTCGTTATATATAGGGACATTTATCATCCTCCATTATAGATGGAAACGTGTGAAAGTCGCATCCGAAACCATACGAGCAAGTCTCTTATTTCCTAAACGGGGATTACCTAAGTTAGGGTGCCGAAAGGCTATTGAGGATGACTTCAAGGCTTTGCCAAGAAGTGTGGCTCATGAATACCTAATAGGGTAACGGAGCCTTCGTAGTAGTCTGAGCTAGGGAAAGCCTAGTACATGGCGAAGGAAGGCAGTCTGTCAGCTTAAAAATGAACTTGGGGAGGTGCGAAAGGCATCATGCAAAGTCCAATAGTAGTATTAAGCAACCTGCAAAAACAGAGCCAAAAGCCAAATTACAAATTTAGAAGACTTTACAGAAATCTATACAATCCAGAATTTTATCTCACAGCGTATGACAATCTAAGCAAAAATGATGGTGCTCTTACAATGGGCGTTGATAAACGTTCTATTGATGGTTTTTCAATAGAAAAGATCGAAAAACTTATACCCACTCTTAAGGATAGAAGCTATCAACCATTTCCTTCAAAAAGAGTGTATATCCCTAAGAAAAACGGCAAAAAGAGACCTTTAGGTCTACCAAGCTTCACAGATAAATTAGTGCAGGAAGTAGTAAGAATGATATTGGAATCCATATATGAACCAACATTTTCAAAATCATCTCATGCTTATCAAAAGAACAAGAGCTGTCACACTGCACTTCAGGAAGTCAAACGAACATTTACTGGAAGTAAGTGGTTTGTCGAGGGAGACATTAAGGGTTTTTTCGATAATATCAACCATCATACACTCATTGGGATCTTAAGAAAACGCATTGATGATGAGGCATTTATTGAGCTAATATGGAAATTTCTTCGAGCTGGATATATGGAGGAGTGGAAGTTTCACAATACATTCAGTGGGGCACCACAAGGAGGTATTATTAGTCCACTACTTTCAAACATTTACCTGAATGAGTTAGACCAACATATGAAAGGGTTCATGGAACAATTCAGGCAAGGTAAAAGAAGAAAAGATAATCCAGAATATTTACGTAAGCATACTCGAATGAGAACCGCATTTCGGAACTATAAAGCAGCATTAGAAAATGAACAACTTGATAAAGCGCAACAGTACTTGAAGAAGGCAAAAGAAATAAAGAAAGAATTGCGGACTATTTCTTACAATAATCCAATGGATTCCACTTATAAACGTCTTACTTATGTACGATATGCCGACGATTTTCTTATCGGTGTAATTGGTTCAAAAGAAGATGCTAGAAGTGTTAAAGAAGCACTAACAAATTACTTAATGAAGACACTTCAACTGGAACTCTCTCAAGAGAAGACATTAATTACACATGCGTCCGAAAAACATGCGAGTTTTCTTGGTTACAAGATTCGTATTTTTTCAGATAGTCAGCCTCGAAGAGATGCCATTGGAAGAGTATGCCGATACCTAAATGGAAAAGTTCAATTAAAAATGCCTCATGAAGCTTGGGTTAACAAATTAAAGCAATACCAAGCAATTAGTATGAGTACCGATGGTACTTGGATGCCAAGAGAAAGAGTATACTTCATACACAATGAAGACTTAGAGATTGTTTCGCAATACAATAGCGAGATAAGAGGGTTGTACAATTACTATCGGCTAGCAGAAAACGTGAGTAATCATATGCATCGTTTTGCTTACTTTATGTACTATTCTCTGTTAAGAACCTTTGCGTGTAAATACAGAGTAGCAACAAAGAAGATTCGTAAACGTTATGAGAGAAATAAGCGATTTACCATTACTTATAAGACACCCAAAGGGGAAAGAAAATTATCCTTTATAGAAAGAAGTTTTCCCCGACAAAAGAGTCTTAAAGAAGCAGGCTCAGATCTTCTTCCAAATAACAGGTATGTGCAAAGTACAACTAAACTCTCTGATCGAATCAAAGCAGAACAATGTGAATTATGTGGAGAAACGAACACAACCATTCACATGCATCATATTAAAAAATTAAAGGATATAAAGAATAAGCCGAATAAGTCTTCTTTAGAAAAACGGATGGTCGCGAGAAATCGCAAGACTATTGCGTTATGTAAAGCTTGCCATATTAAAAGGCATAAAGGAGAAGTTTAGCAGGTGACAGATGGAGAGCCGGATACATTGAGAGATGTAAGTCCGGTTCGGGGAGGAGCATTCGAAAACCTACTACAGAAATGTAGAAAGGCGTTGGGTGCTTACTCTACTCGTATACCCTATATTGTATCTAATTTGTTACCCTTGTTATCTTTTTTGGAAATACCTTGTGCTGCCTTTTTACAATGAAATTATTTTTCCCGTGGTTTCATTCTGTCAGCGTATCTTTCTCTGTTTCTGGAAAGGAGTTAAGTGGGTCGGAATTCATATGATCTATTATCCTTTACGCTGGTTTTGGATGACATGTATATATAAACCGCTTAAAAAAGTGTATACAAAAATAATTCAGCCTGTTATCAAATGGTTTTCTCATTTATTTAGTTAATGAAATATACCAAAAGATTGCTTTTCTTTTTTAGGTATTAAACTCGAAAGATAAGAGGGAATTGATGTATAATAAAAACGGATATATCATTGCCTATTTATTTTATTAGATTCAACTTTGAAAGAGAGTGAAACAATATGGGCCGTAAGTGGAACAATATTAAGGAAAAGAAAGCGTCAAAAGATGCTAATACAAGTCGTATATATGCCAAGTTTGGCCGTGAGATTTATGTGGCTGCGAAACAAGGCGAGCCAGACCCAGAATCAAACCAAGCGTTAAAAGTTGTATTAGAACGCGCGAAAACATACAATGTGCCAAAAGCAATTATTGATCGTGCGATTGAAAAAGCCAAAGGCGGATCAGAAGAAAATTACGATAATCTTCGTTATGAAGGTTTTGGACCAAACGGATCAATGGTTATTGTAGATGCTCTTACGAATAACGTAAACAGAACGGCTTCAGACGTGCGTGCTGCATTTGGTAAAAACGGTGGTAACATGGGAGTAAGTGGATCAGTAGCGTACATGTTTGATCCAACAGCTGTTATTGGTGTAGAAGGTAAAAATGAAGAAGAAGCACTTGAATTGTTAATGGAAGCAGATGTAGATGTGCGTGACATTATAGAAGAAGAAGATTCTGTTATTGTTTATGCTGATCCGGATCAATTCCATGCGGTACAAAAAGCGTTCAACGATGCTGGTATCAAGGAATTTACAGTAGCTGAGCAAACGATGCTTGCTCAAAACGATGTAACTCTTCCTGAAGGTGCACAAGCTCAGTTTGAAAAAATGATTGATGCATTAGAGGACTTAGAAGACGTGCAGCAAGTATATCATAACGTTGATTTAGGATAATAGTGAATGAGGCAGACCTATCAAAGAGGTCTGTCTTTTTTTATAGGACCTGTGAAAAGCATCTATTGACCCTTTCCCTTCGATTGAAATATGGTAAGATAATGAATTAAGTATAGAAAATAGTAGAATTTTATAAGAAATAAATGGAGGGAAAGTAGTTGAAAAAATTAATGGTGGGAATGACGTTAACAGCTACGCTTGCAATGACTATAACGCCTGGCTTTAGCTCAATTGGGGGAAATCAAGGAAAGGCATATGCAGCCACAGTTACATATAAAGTAACGGCAACTAAGCTCAATGTGAGAAGCGGAGCGGGAACAACTTACGGGATTATCGGCAGCGTAGTGAAAGATCAAATGCTGTCTGTGGTGAGCAAAAGCGGGAGCTGGTACAAAATTAACTACAACGGCCGCACAGGCTATGTGAGCAGCGATTATGTACAAGTATCAGGAACAACAACCCCACCAGCAGAAAGCACAACGTACACAGTAACGGCAAGCACGCTGAATGTAAGAAGCGGAGCGGGCACTAGTTATGCAGCCATAGGAAGTGTGACAAAAGGCCAGAAGCTGTCTGTGGTGAGCAAAAGCGGGAGTTGGTACAAAATTAACTACAACGGCCGCACAGGCTATGTGAGCAGCGATTATGTACAAGTATCAGGAACAACAACCCCACCAGCAGAAAGCACAACGTACACAGTAACGGCAAGCACGCTGAATGTAAGAAGCGGAGCGGGCACTAGTTATGCAGCCATAGGAAGTGTGACAAAAGGCCAGAAGCTGTCTGTGGTAAGCAAAAGCGGAAGCTGGTACAAAATTAACTACAACGGTCGCACAGGCTATGTAAGCAGTGACTACGTACAGGCTTCAGCTACAGCATCGCCAAAGCTCGTAGTTGATTCTTTTAAAACGTTAGGTAACGCTCAGCAAGTCATTTTGGTTACAGCAGATAACTACGATACGAAGTCTGCTAGAATTCAAACGTTTGAAAAAGCTGATGGTAAGTGGAAGCAAGTTTTAACAGCGAACGGTGTACTTGGGCAAAAAGGATTCGCTTTATCGAAAAAAGAAGGAGATATGGAGTCTCCGACAGGTAAATACACAATTGGCACAGCATTTGGACGCTATGAAAATCCTGGAACTAAGCTTTTATATCGAAAGATTACAGCAAATGATGTGTGGGTAGATGATTCAAAAAGTCCTCTATATAATACGTGGCAGCAAAAGCCAGCGAATGGACGCTGGACAAGCGCTGAGAACATGGACATCCCTGCTTACGATTATGGGTTTGTCATTAATTATAATGAATCTAGGACGCCAGGGAAGGGAAGTGCAATCTTCTTCCATGTAGGAACAAATTACACAGCAGGATGTACGGCTACTTCCAAAGAACAAGTCGTCTCTATTTTAAAATGGTTAAATCCAGAGAAAAATCCGGTTATTATTCAATCTCCTGTAAGTGAACTTGATAAATATTAAGTTAGAAGCAGCTGAATTCATACAATTCAGCTGCTTTTCTATGTAATTAAAAGCTTTGTCTGTCTACGGTACGACAAAGTTAGTTTTCCTATTCATTGAATGAAAGCGTTTAATCTCTTACGATTAAAGTATCATCACGTAGAGAAAGGAAGAGAGCAAATGGCTCAATCTAATATAAAAGTAGCTGTACAAAAGTTTGGGAACTTTCTAAGTTCAATGGTTATGCCAAATATCGGTGCATTTATTGCATGGGGACTTATTACTGCTTTATTTATTCCAACAGGCTTTTTCCCAAATGAAAGCCTTGCCAAATTAGTGGATCCAATGGTCAAGTATTTGCTGCCGCTGCTAATCGGCTATACAGGAGGAAAGCTTGTACATGATCAACGGGGGGGCGTTGTAGGTGCTATCGCAACCATGGGAGTCATCGTTGGATCTGATATTCCAATGTTTCTTGGCGCCATGATTATGGGACCGCTTGGCGGTTACATCATCAAGAAGTTTGATCAGTTTATTGAAGGTAAAGTCAAAACAGGATTTGAGATGTTAATTAATAATTTCTCAGCAGGTATTCTTGGAGGAACTTTAGCAATTCTAGCCTTTTTAGGGGTTAGTCCAGCTGTGGATGGTTTTACAGGCGCACTTGTAGTGGGTGTAGATTGGATGGTTGCACATGGTCTTTTGCCTCTTACAAGTATTCTAATTGAACCGGCTAAAATTTTATTTTTAAACAATGCTATTAATCACGGTATCTTATCTCCGATTGGAGCAGAACAAATTCGAACAAACGGACAATCCATTCTATTGTTATTAGAAACAAATCCTGGTCCAGGATTAGGAATTCTGTTAGCTTATTGTTTCTTTGGGAAAGGAACAGCAAAACAGTCAGCGCCGGGAGCGGCCATCATTCACTTTATCGGTGGAATTCACGAAATTTACTTCCCTTATGTTTTAATGCGTCCGCTGCTAATCGTTGCGGCTATTCTAGGAGGAATGAGCGGCGTATTTACATTTGTTCTTTTAGGTGGAGGCTTACAAGCGGTTGCTTCACCAGGAAGTATTTTAGCTATTTTAGCTGCTACACCGGGCAATGCAGGCAGCTATGTTGCAAATATCTCAGGTGTTCTCGTTGCAGCCGTTGTCTCGTTTATTGTAGGGACACTAATTTTAAAAACAGGCAAGCAGTCGGAAGATTTAGATGAAGCCGCTCGCAAAATGCAAGAGATGAAAGGCAAGAAGAGTTCTGTAGCAGGAAGCTTTGCAAAACAGCAAGGTGAAGTGCCAGTAAACGTTCAAAAAATTGTTTTTGCCTGTGACGCAGGTATGGGATCGAGTGCAATGGGCGCTTCTCTTCTTCGTAAGAAAGTTAAGCAAGCGGATTTAAATATTTCGGTCACAAATACAGCGATCAGTAATATTCCAGATGACGCTCAAATCGTCATTACACAGGAAGAGCTAACGCCAAGAGCCCAAAATAAAGTTCCAGGTGCTTATCATATCTCTGTTGATAATTTTCTATCTAGTCCGGAATATGACAAATTAATCAATCAGCTGAAAAATGATCATACTACTTCTAACGTGGAAGAAGAAAAGGAAGTATCTGCAGAAAGCAATACAGATAGTAATGATGGTTTGCTGCTAGAAGAAAATGTTTTCTTGAATCAGCATTTTTCTTCTAAGGAAGAAGCAATTCGATTTGCAGGGAGTGTGTTAGTAAAAGGCGGCTATGTAGAAGAAAACTACGTTGAAGCGATGATTGAGCGCGACAATATGACTTCTACTTATATGGGCAACGACGTAGCAATTCCGCACGGTACGGAAGAAGCGAAAAAGAACGTTTTAAAATCAGGTTTTACAGTGATTCAAGTTCCCGAAGGCGTTGACTTTGATGGTGAGAAAGTTCGTTTGATCTTTGGAATTGCTGGAAAAGACGGCACCCATTTAGAAATTTTATCTGGTATCGCGATTACGTGTTCCGATATGGACAATATTGAACAGATGGTTCATGCTAAATCAGCTAAAGAATTAATGGCTATTATTCAAAGTAACTAACGGGATAAAAAGGCATGAAGATGCCTTTTTATCCTTTGTTTATAAATAAGAAAAGAGTTGATGTTCTTGTTTATTACTTCAAGAGAAAAATCAATCATTGAATTAATTATTAAAACAGCAGGAAAGCATACAGCACTTTCGATTGCTACCTTTTTGAACGTAAGTGTAAGAACTGTTCATCGAGATTTGAAGGCAATTGAATCAATACTTGAAAAGTTTAATTTGAGGCTGATTCGTACACAAGATGAAGGACTAATGATTGAAGGCAAGAATGAACAAATTTTTCGTCTTATCCAAGAGCTGATGAAGATCAAAACGACGGATCAGTCTCCACAGGAAAGAAAATTAATTCTTTTAATTCTTCTTCTAGAAGAAGGAGATTCCTTCAAATTGCAAACACTGGCTAAAGATTTAGGAGTAAGTATTACTACGCTAACTGCTTACTTAGATGAGTTCACCGAGTGGTTAAAAACATTTGATGTTTTCCTTCATCGAAAGAGAGGGGTAGGAGTAGAGGTTCAAGCCACTGAAGCCAATAAACGAAAAGCACTAGCTAATTATTTTCTTGTTCACTTTAACGAAGAGTTAATTGAATGCTTATTTTTAGTAGAAAATCAGCAGCATACAGATGAAAAGATTCTGCATTATTTTTATCCAGATTATTTAACAGAAGTAGATCGAATTGTACATCAAGCGATCAATCAGCGTCACTCCAAACTGGCTGATAGCGATTATATAGGACTCATTGTCCATATTTGCATTATGATACAGCGAACGAAAAAACAAATGTATCTAGAAGATGAAGACAGTCAAACGGAAGAACTGGCGAGTGAAATATTGCTAATGAAGGATATTTGCCGCGAAATTGAACGGGTATTTTCTCTTTCTTTTACAGAAAAAGATATTCATTTCTTAGCAGTACGGCTGCGCGCAGCAAAGTTCCAAACTACAAGAGACGTATATTACGACAGCGTAGTAGTTGGCCAGATTGTCAAGAATATGATTGCTCATGTTTCTATTCAGCTTAACATCGACTTAACCGGTGATTTTTCTCTTTACCAAGGGCTGCTTGCTCATATGGAACCGGCAATTTTTCGTCTCAAGCAGAAAATGGAGCTTTTTAATCCATTAACAGAAGAGATTAAGAAAAAGTATCCTGTTTTATTTATGGCTGTAAGAAATAGTATCGATCAAGAGTTGCCAGATTTAGTTTTTCCAGATGATGAAGTGGCATATCTTGTCTTGCATTTTGGTTCAACGCTAGTGCTAAAAGAAGAAGTCATGGAAATTCAGGCACTGATTGTCTGTCCAACTGGAATCGGCACCTCAAAAATGTTAGCCAGCCGTATTCGTAAAGAGATTCCTGAAATTAATTCAGTTGTCATTAAATCGGTAAAAGAAATCAAAGAAGCCGCGCTTGAAGAGTATGACGTAGTGATTTCAACAGTAAGACTGCCTTTTTTTAATGTAGATTACATTTTAGTTAATGCACTCTTAACAGAAGAGGACATTCACTCCGTTCAGAATTTTTTACAGAAAAATATTCAAAAGTTAACCAAAGATAAAGACTATCGTTCTTTTCAATATACAAATAAGACCAATTATAAAGAAAAACCGTCTTTTAAAGAAACGATGAAGCAAATTAAAGATGTGCATGGAAGTATCGAAGCAATTCTTCAAAACCTTAGAATGTATCGATTTTCAGATGCTGTGAGTCATGATCAGGTGATTTCACACGTAGTAAAAGCTGCTGAAGAAGAACATTTGATTATCAATGCTAGCTGCGTTATTCGTCAGCTTAAGGAAAGAGAAAACAAAGGTGGTTTAGGAATTCCGCAGACGAGTATGGCGCTGTTCCATTGCCGTGACTATCACGTAAAAGAGCTGATTTTCCAGGTTTCACATTTGGAACAGCCTTGCACAGTTAAAGGGATGGACGGAACAGACATGCAGGCGCGTAACCTTCTATTAATGCTTGCACCTGAGGAGTTAAGTGAAACACAACAAGAAATTTTAAGTTTAATTAGTACCAGTTTAATTGAAGACCATGAAGCGATGTTAATTTTTTCTTCTTCGAATGAAGAGATGATTCGCAAAAAGTTAGAGGATACGTTTCATGATTACCTTCGAAATAATTTGATAAAGGAATGATTTTTGTGAAACAAGTAGTTCATTTTGGAGCAGGTAATATTGGTCGAGGATTTATTGGGGCATTGTTTTCTCAAAGTAACTATCACGTCACATTCGTAGATATTGCTGAAAAGATTATCAATCAGTTAAATACGGATGAAGGGTATAACGTAGTGACAGCTGCGGAGCACCCGAAGACATTAGCTATTCAAAACGTATCTGGTTTAAATAATCTTACACAAGAGCAAGCAGTCATTAAAGCGATTAAAGAAGCAACGTACATTACGACGGCCATCGGACCCAACGTTCTGCCTCGCATTGCTTCTTTAATTGCTAAAGGTTTAGCTGAACGCGTGAAAACAAGCGACGAAAACGTATATGTAATTGCATGTGAAAATCAAATCTCTGCGACAGATTTATTAAAAGGCTATATTTTTGATGCGCTGGACGAAGAGACAAAAGATCATATGATAAATAAGGTCTTTTTCTTCAATTCAGCTGTAGATCGTATCGTGCCTATTCAACATAACCAAGGCTCGCTTGATATTTTAGTAGAATCCTATTATGAATGGGTAGTAGAAGCACCTGAAGATATTCCTTTTGTAGAAGGAATGACGATTGTGCCTGACCTTGCTCCTTTTATTGAAAGAAAGTTATTTACAGTGAATACGGGACACGCCGTGATTGCATATTTTGGTTATTTGAAAGGAAAAGAAACGATTGATCAAACGTTAAGAGATTTAGATATTTATGAACAAGTACAGCAAACGCTACAAGAAACAGGAAATTATCTAATTAAGAGATATGCCTTGAACAGAGAAGAGCACGAAGCCTATATTGTTAAAATTATTGAGCGCTTTAAGAATCCACATTTAAATGATTCAGTTAAAAGGGTAGGAAGAGCGCCAATTCGGAAGCTTGGACCTCAGGATCGTTTGATTCGTCCAGCGCTGGAAGCAAAAAAAGCGGGCCTTTCTTATACCCACTTAGCGAAGGCCATCGCCGCTGCGCTTCTATTTGACCCACAAGAAGATAAAGAAGCTATGAAGCTTCAAGCGAATATTAATGAGTATGGTATTGAGTATGTATTAAAAGAAATTAGTGGATTAGAGGCAAGTGATGACTTAACAAAAGAAATCATTGCTCAATACAATGCTTTAAAATCGTGAATGAATTTGATGCATACAAACAGTCCATTTTAAGTGGGCTGTTTTTCTTTTAGTAGAAAGGGAATGTTTGTGTATAGGAGGGTGATAAAATGGTAGCTATTACGCACGTTGGATTAGCTGTACCTGATGTAGAAGAAGCCGTGCAGTGGTATGAACAAGTTTTAGACTTTAAGCTGATTGCTGGTCCCTATACGTTTAATGCTGAGGAAGAACAAGATGAAAATATGACTCAAGATTTACTAGGTTCTGATATTAAAAAAATGAAAAATGCTCACATGACAGCTGACAACCAGGCAGGCATTGAACTGTTTGAATTTAACAAGCCGCAGATGCCACTAGTATTAAAAGGCAATGATGAGCAGTATCAGAGTTATTTTCACATATGTGTAATAGCCGATGATGTGGAAAAGTTAGCGGATAAAATTGAACAATCAGGTGGTAAAAAGCGCAGCCAATTATGGAATACAAGACCAGGAAAACCTTATTATTTAATTTATTGTGAAGATCCGTTTGGAAATATTATTGAGCTGTATTCACACAGTACAGAGCTCATGTATGGGAATAGAGCAGAATAAAAGCTTATCCAATTTTTTTGGATAAGCTTTATTTTTTACAGCTGTCCGTAACCGTATACCTTTGCCAGCTCTTCGAAGTTCTTTGATGAATAAGTAATATTTACAGATGTTCCTACTGCCACTTTATCGAATAATTCTTCAACATCCGCATTGTGCATTCGTACGCAGCCGTGGCTCACATATTTACCAATGCTAGCTTCTGAGTTATTGCCGTGAATACCGTATGTGTCACCTGTTGTGCCGTTTGCATCGAGCCCTAGCCAGCGGGAGCCAAGAGGGTTATTAGGAGCGCCTCCTGCAATATACCCTGTATAGTAAGGACGATTTTTAATTTTGTTAACAATCTTAAAAAAACCTACCGGCGTAGCGCTCCATGTTTTCCCTGTAGCTACTAAATACACTTTCTCTAACTTTCCACTATGAAAATAAGCAAGCTGATTTATTTTTTTATTAATAATAATTAAATCTTCATTTGCTGCGTTTCCACTTGCATTGGCCGTGCTCGCTGTATAAGAAATGCTGATAATAGCTGCGAGGCATAAAGCAGCTGCTTGCAGTAGAATTTTTCTCACGTTCTAGCCATCTCCTCTATTGTTAGTTTGCATATTTGCTGAATGACATACTGCTAGTGTATAAAAGAAAAATGGACTGAATATGAACCTTTCCTGAAGGAAAACTGAAAGTGCATTTTATTTACACGCGAATATAAAGTAAAAATCTGGGCAGAAATACAACTAAAGGTCTGGTACATATCTCATGAAAAAGAGAAAAATGAAAATGCACCTTGTATGTTTAATTTAGGATGTATTATCATAAAAGTTTGAAATGAAGGGCAGGAGGTGGAAGAAACAGATGCTTAAAGAATTTAAAGAGTTTGCTTTACGTGGAAATGTATTAGATTTAGCTGTCGGTGTTATTATTGGGGCGGCATTTGGAAAAATTGTGACGTCTCTTGTAAATGATATTATTATGCCGCTGATTGGTTTGTTGCTAGCAGGTATAGACTTTAAAGGTTTATCGTTTAAAGTTGGAGATGCTACGGTATTATATGGATCTTTTATTCAAACGATTGTTGATTTCTTAATTGTCGCATTCTCGATTTTCTTATTTATTCGTTTCTTTAATCGTTTTAAGAGAAAAGAAGAAGAGAAAGTAGAGGAAGAAGTGGCTGTTCTGACAAAAGAGGAAGAGATTTTAACAGAAATTCGCGATTTACTAAAAGCAGAAGCAGTAAAAGAGCGTTCATAACAGCGCCCTTTACATACGTACAAAATGGCTAAAAGGCCCGTCTTTTCATAAGAAAAGCGGGCTTTTTTTGTACGGAATTTCTCAGGAAATATTATCGATATGAGCATGGGAAAATTAGACGCGAAAGTGAGAGAGGTAGGAATGTTAAAATCATATTAAAAGTGTTAAGATATTGTAAATAGGAGGCTTAAGGTTATGTTTAAACATTTGTCTCGTTCTTTGCCAATGCTGGTAGCGTATGGGCTGCTTAGCGTTTTTTTATACAGTGTTGTTATGGTTAATGTATCAAATGACACAAAGATGTTGTTTGACTGGGCCCAAATCCATACAGGTGGGTTTGTAGTGTTAATAGGGGGAGGCTCACTTGTTTTATGGGCGCTCACTTTCTATTTGCTACTTCGATTTAATAAGAGAGAGAGAATACAAGGTTCGCAGTGGTATGCAATTTTTACGGCAATTGTGTTTTCAATTGCGGTAGCAGCCATTTCTGCTATGGTTTTTGTTATATATCATATTGATATACATAATCCAGGCAAAACAATAGAGTGGATGCAAGCATATCCTGAACGCTATCTTTTTACGGTATTTTTACTTTCGCTGTTAACACTAGCGATCATTATGCTAGTGGGGGAAGCTTATTTAGGAGCTGGGATTACCTTTGTTCTGTATTTTATTTTGGCTCTCGTAAATTATTATAAAAAAATCTTTCGAAATGAACCATTGTTCCCGAACGATTTTATTCAGGCGAGTCAGTTAAAAGAAGTTATTCCGATGATTAAAGATTCTATTTCGATTCCTATTGTAATAGGAGTTATTGGATCTATTGTCGTATTGATCGCTTTTTGGTTTTTCTTGCCGAAAATTAAAATTCGATGGTTTCTTCGAATTATTATGATTCTGCCGCTTATCTTTTTAATGAAATCATTTTTATTTTTTGAACATTCATTTGCTCAAAAATATTATGATCAATATGCTGCGCTGATGCCTTGGAATCAGCAAAATAATTATTACTATAATGGACCTGTTATTGGCATGATTTCAAATGTTAAAACAGATGTGCTGCAAGAGCCAGATGACTACTCACAAGAAGCAATGGCCAAAGTGGCAAAGCGCATTCAGTCAAAGGAAGAGAAAACCCCAGAAAGCAAGACTGAGGTCAAACCAAACGTTGTGTTTGTGATGAACGAAACATTCTGGGACCCAACAAAGCTTAACGTGACGTTCTCTGAAGATCCAATGAAAAATACAAGAGAACTTCAAAAGAAATATCCTTCTGGATGGTCTTTAAGTCCTTCATTTGGCGGGGAAACAGCTAATGTGGAGTTCGAAGCGCTGACGAGCTACTCTTTATCTTTCTTTAACCCTGGAGGCCTTCCTTATCAGCATGTATTGAGTAAAAAAGAATATCCATCTTTTGTTTCTTATTTAGAAAAACAAGGCTATGCTACAACAGCCATGCATCCAAATAGCGGCATGCTTTATATGAGACAAAATGTATATCCAAATTTGGGATTTGATCAAGTGAAGTTTATTGATGAAATGAAGCATAGGCAAAAAGATAACAAAGAATTTGTTTCTGATGAAGCGGTAGTGGATGAAGTACTCGATACGCTTCGTCAATCGTTACAGCCTGCATTTGTGCATGCTGTAACGATTGCAAATCATCTTCCTTACTCAGCAGATAAGTATAATGGTCAAGAAACAATTAAAGTAACTGGTAAAGGATTATCACCGGAAATGCAAAAGGAAATTGAAATTTATGCTGAAGGCATTAAACGTTCAGATGCTGCTTTAAAACGATTGAACGATGAAATTCAAAAGCTGGACGAGCCGACAATTGTAGTGTTTTGGGGAGATCATTTGCCAGCGCTTGGACAAAATCTTCAAGCTTACAAAGAAACAGGCTTTGGGGACGAGAAAACGCAGCAAACATCTCAGAAATTTTATGAGACGCCGCTCTTGTTTTTATCTAATTACGATACAAAAATAGATAAAAATCTTGGTACGATGAGTCCAATTTATATTGCTCCAACGCTTGTTCAATCTCTTGGTTACAAAAGTAATCTGTTCTATAATCAGTTGAATCAAATGAAAATAGAAGTCCCGGCTTTTCGTTCGAATATGTATATAGATTCAAAAGGAAAGCTAGTGGATGATCCGGCAGCGCTGTCTAAAAAGGCTGCACAAGATCTTCAAGATTACCATGAAGTTGAGTTTGATACATTATCTGGGAAGCAGTACGAAACCAATAAGTTGTATAAATAAAAATAAAAACTCCTTTTAGATAAAAGGAGTTTTTGTTTTTTTAGTTTTTAAGGTTGTACTAAAAAATAATTCATGTATAATATTTTAAGGTTAAAAGTAAACTTTAAGTTAAGTAAAACAAAACTTGAGTTTGAAACAGCATGAACATTCATTCATGCTGTTTACTAATTTTAAATACAGTTGAGGATCGAGAGTATGGAAATAGGAAAGAAAATTAAAAATTTACGATTAAAAAAAGGTTTAACACAAGAAGAGCTAGGAGAACGTACGGATTTAAGCAAAGGCTATATTTCGCAGCTAGAGCGCGATTTAAGTTCGCCTTCCTTAGAAACATTTTTTAGTATTTTGGAAGTGCTAGGGTGCGAACCGAAAGAATTCTTCGAAATTGATACACATGTTCAAAAGGTTGTGTACAAAGAGGAAGACTACACGAGTTATTGCGAAGATGAAAAAGGTTACCATATTCAGTGGCTTGTACATGAATCAAACGAAAAAGAAATGGAGCCAATTCGTCTTATTCTTCATGAAAAAGGTGCATTTAAGAGATTTGAGCCTTCTCTTTCAGAAACATTTGGCTACGTTTTGCGCGGATGTGTGAAGGTGAAGCTTGGAGGCAGAATATATGAAGCCAAGCAAGGAGAAACCATCTATTTTCAAGCTTCTGAAGAACATCAGATTTTAAATGCTCATGACGGGATTACAGAATTAATTATTGTGGCGACAGAGTCTTATTTATAGAACAAAAGAGGTGAAGTGAAATGACATCTATGAATACAATTATTCAATTTGATAGTGTGACCAAGCAATATGATAATGATTCAGTTGTATTGGATCATGTAAGCTTTGAAATTGAAAAAGGGAAGTTTTATACCCTCTTAGGTCCATCGGGATGTGGAAAGACAACAATTTTACGATTAATTGCAGGCTTTACGGAAGCCTCGAGCGGAACGATTTATTTTAATGGGAAAAGAATTAATGATGTTCCCGCTAACAAACGTCAGGTTAATACGGTTTTTCAAGACTACGCGCTTTTCCCGCATTTGAATGTATTTGAAAATGTAGCATTTGGTCTTCGAATCAAGAAGATGAAAAATGCTGATATTACAATAAAAGTTAAAGAAGCCCTTCGTTTTGTTAACTTAGAAGGATATGAAAACAGAGAAATAAAAGAAATGTCAGGCGGCCAAAGACAGCGTGTAGCAATTGCACGAGCAATTGTAAACCAGCCTGAAGTCATTTTGCTGGACGAGCCGCTTTCAGCTCTTGATCTAAAATTGCGTACGGAGATGCAGTACGAGTTAAGAGAGTTACAGCGCCGTTTAGGTATTACGTTCATTTTTGTTACGCACGATCAAGAAGAAGCGCTTGCGATGTCCGATGAAATCTTTGTTTTGAATAAAGGAAGAATTCAGCAGAGCGGGGAACCTACAGATATTTATGACGAGCCAATTAATCGTTTTGTTGCGGATTTTATTGGTGAATCTAATATTGTACCAGGTAAAATGATTGCTGACTTCTTAGTAGAGTTTGGCGGCCAGCAATTTGAATGTGTGGATCAAGGATTAAACCAAGATGAGCAGGTTGAAATTGTGATTAGACCTGAAGATTTAGCCATTACAAGCTCCGATCAAGGAAAGCTGCAGGTTCGTGTAGATTCACAGCTGTTTAGAGGAGTCCATTATGAAATTTTAGGCTATGACCATGCGGGGAATGAGTGGCTCGTTCACTCTACGAAAAAAGCAACGGTTGGCGAAGAAATTGGTTTATATTTTGAACCTGAAGCTATCCATGTTATGCGGTTTAATGAAACGGAAGAAGAATTTGATAAGCGACTTGAAGGTTATGAAGAGGACTACCATGCAAACTAAATCAAGAAATATCTACTTAGTACCGTATGTGTTATGGATTTTGCTTTTTGTAGTTGCTCCCATTGTATTAGTTGTCTATTATTCTTTCTTCAGCATCGATAATGAGCTGACGCTTGAAAATTATAAGAAATTTTTCAACCCTGTTTATTTACAGATGACGCTGAGTTCATTTTGGTATGCTTTTTTAATTACGTTATTTTCCTTGGTTTTTTCATATCCCACAGCTTATTTATTAACGAAGCTTAAGCACAAGCGACTTTGGCTCCTACTAATTATTTTACCTACGTGGATTAATCTATTGTTAAAAGCCTATGCTTTTTTAGGAATATTTGGCACGTACGGTACGGTTAATAAGTTTAATGAATTTCTAGGACTTGGCACTCATCAAATTTTATTTACTGACTTTAGTTTTGTATTTGTATCGGTGTATATCTTTATTCCATTTATGATTTTGCCCATCTTTAACTCTTTAGAGGAACTGAACCCTTCGCTTATTTATGCTTCGCGAGATTTGGGAGCATCTTCATGGGTAACATTTAAGCGTGTAGTATTTCCACTGACGCTAGAAGGGGTAAAATCAGGTTGTCAGGCTGTTTTTATTCCAGCACTTTCACTCTTTATGATTACGCGTTTAATTGCTGGAAACCGCGTCATTACACTAGGAACAGCGATTGAACAACATTTTTTAGTGACGCAGGATTGGGGTATGGGAGCCACAATAGCCGTCTTTTTAATTATTGCCATGGCCGTTATGATGCTCATAACAGGCACCGGAAAGAGAGGTGTGTAAAATGAAGAGAAAGTGGAAGTTCAGCCACCTTTATTTATTTTTTGTGTTTTTCATTTTATACGCGCCTATTTTTTATTTAATGTATTACTCTTTTAATAGCGGAGGAAACATGCGTGGATTTGAAGGATTCACGTTAGATTGGTACAAAGAAGTGTTTCAAGACACACGTTTGCTCATTATTGTATTGAATACTTTAATTATCGCACTATTGTCTTCGGTTATTTCAACTATTATTGGTGTGATAGGAGCACTTGCTATCGTATACGTGAAGCGCAGACGTATTCAAAATACGCTTTTAACATTTAATAATGTGTTAATTGTTAGTCCAGATGTTATTATCGGCGCATCTTTTTTAATTCTATTTACCATTATTGGCGTAAAGCTCGGGTTTGTATCGGTATTATTAGCGCACATTGCATTCAGTGTACCGATTGTGGTTATCATGGTTCTGCCTAAGCTGCAGGAAATGAGCCCGACACTGCTTGATGCAGCCCGTGATTTGGGCGCAAGCCGCTTCGAAGTACTGTCGAAAGTGGTATTGCCGTTCATTCGTCCAGGTATCTTTGCAGGCTTTTTTATGGCTTTAACTTACTCTTTGGATGACTTTGCGGTTACGTTCTTTGTGACGGGGAACGGTTTTTCTACGCTTTCAGTAGAAATATATTCGTTAGCAAGAAGAGGGGTATCGCTGAAAATCAATGCTCTTTCTACTCTTATTTTCATGTTTACCGTGCTGATTGTGATTGGTTATTACTTTATCAGTCAACGAAATAGCAATAAAGTGAAAGGGGTGGCGACTGGAAAATGAAGCAATTAGCAAAACCGTTTATCTTCATCGTCATCCTTTCTTTAGTTCTTATGTATGTGGTTCATCATTTGAACAATGCCGAAGGATACTCTGGAGGAGATACGCTGACTGTCTATAATTGGGGAGATTATATTGATCCTGATTTAGTGAATCAGTTTGAAAAAGAAACCGGGATTAAAGTTATCTATCAGACCTTTGATTCGAATGAAGCAATGATGACCAAAATTGAACAAGGAGGTACGACATTTGATATTGCTGTGCCTTCTGAGTACGCGATTAGCAAGATGCGTGAAGAAAATTTACTATTGCCAATCGATCATTCGAAGCTGCCTAATTTAAAATACATTAATCCGCGTTTTTTAGACTTATCTTTTGATCCTGGCAATAAGTACTCTATCCCTTATTTTTGGGGAACTGTAGGCATTGTTTATAACTCTGATATGATTCATGGTAAGAAGATGAAGAGTTGGAATGATTTATGGGATCCTGAGCTAAAAAATCAAATTTTACTTGCAGATGGCGCTAGAGAAGTGATGGGTATGGGGCTAAATAGCTTAAACTATTCATTAAATGATATGAACAAAGCTCATCTTCAAGAAGCAAAAAGAAAGCTTGATACATTAACACCAAACGTAAAAGCCATTGTAGGAGACGAGATTAAGATGCTCCTAGCAAATGAAGAAGCGGCAATTGGCGTTGTTTGGTCAGGTGACGCTTCTGAAATCATGAGTGAAAATGATAAGCTGAATTATGTTGTTCCAGAGGAAGGTTCGAATTTATGGTTTGATAACATGGTTATTCCAAAAACGGCTAAAAACATAGAAGGTGCACATAAATTCATGAATTTTATGCTAGATCCTAAACACGCTGCTCAAAATGCAGACTATGTGGGCTATTCTACGCCTAATAAAAAAGCATTAGACTATTTGCCGAAAGAAGTAGCGGAAGATGAACGTTTTTATCCTAATGAGGAACTAACAAAAAAGCTTGAAGTATATAATAACTTAGGTAAACGAATGCTTGCTTATTACAATGAATTATTTTTAGAATTTAAAATGCACCGTAAATAAAAGGAACTTAATTAGGTCTTTATACGTGAGTTCTTTATTGTTTTTGTAAATTCAGTTGCGTGATAGCAAGAGGAAAGATAAAATACAAACGAGTAAAGCTAATAACATTTATTTTATGTTATTAGCTTTTTTATTTGTAAAAACGGGAAAGATAAGAAAAAATTGAATGTTCTATTATTCATCTAGAATTTATATTTCACATTATATAGGAGAGAAAAAGTGAAGCAAAAACAAAAGCAGCATATTCAATCCATTTATTTTTTACGATTATTTGCTATGATGATGGTTGTGCTCGTACACGTAACAGCAGCATATGCAACGATACTGCCATTTGCAAGCGAAGCTTATCAAAAATATCATTTTCTTAACCGAATTGTTCGTATTGAAGCAGGGATCTTTATTGTTATCACAGGTTTAGTTTTCTTTTATAGTTATATTAAAAAGCCGTTAACAAAGGCTTTATGGAAAACGTACTATGCTCGAAGAGTGACGTATATTTTGGTCCCTTATGTTATTTGGGCACTTATTTATGAATTTTATTCATACTATGTGGGAGCAACAGAATTAAATGCAGCTGACATTGTGAAACGTATTTTGCGCGGAGAGTCTTACTATCAACTTCATTTTATCTTTTTAATTGTACAAGTATATCTCGTGCTGCCGATTTTTGTATGGTTAGCACAGAAAGTAACCATTTTTAAAAAATATATGTGGCTGTTTGGCATTATCATTCAGCTTGGTTATTTAATGCTTAACAATACGTATCATATCACCTCATTTAATTTATTTTTAAATACGATGGCTACGTTTTTACTTGGTGGTTGGATTGGCATTTATTATCGCGAACAAGTGGATAAAAAGTACAGTCGTTCGAATATTGTATTATTCCTGGTGACGCTTGGATCGGGAATAGCTATTTCATTGTTAAATTATCACCTATACACAATGAAGACAATTCAAATTTCAGGCTTTACGTATGAGGCTGTTAATACGCTTTATCTGGTCGCAGGAAGTTATTTCTTCTTCCGAATTGCAGAGATATTAGCTGAGAAGCTTTCTGTGAAGTCCGTGACGATTGTTAAAAATATTGCCATGTACTCTTTTGGATTTTACTTGATTCATCCAATGGTTTTAAATTTTGTGGCAAAAGCAGTACCAATACAGGGCAACTATATGTTTCACTTTGAAATCTTGGCACGCTATATTTTAACGTTAGCGGGCTGTTACCTTATCATTTGGGGATGTCATCGTCTTCTACCATTTGCTAGCTTCTTGTTTGGTAAACTGCCAAAAGAAGCGGTATTCATTTACCGACGTCCTAATCATTAATAGAATTTAGTTAAAAGTTATGCCTGCTTGCAGGCATAACTTTTTTGTAAAGTATAAGAGATGATAACACAGTAGTTTTAAACTATTTTTAAAAGTGACATGCTAAGATAATGATTATTTAGGTAATCACAAAAGGGGGAATCTGATATGCGTGTACTTGTGCATCAGATAGAGTAGTTATATAACCAGTTGCATAAATACTTCCAATGGCTACGCTGGATGCAGCAATCATCTTCTTTCTCATTTTACTCATGTTTGTTGAACCTCCTGATTTATACCAGAGCTATAATTTCGATTATTGATGGTTATCTTTAGCATAAATAAACTTTACAAATAAACTTTTAAAAAAGATTTAAAATCAAAAAACTTTTTTAAAACAAATGAGCCAAAGGAAAAGGTAATTCTAAATAATAAAGGTAGGCGATGGAATTTCTTTCACAAGCCTAGCTATTTTGACATACGTAATAATAGTTAATATTTCTGTTTACTATCTAAACGTGCATGATAAAATAGAAAAGATGAATATGTGTTAGGAGGAACATCAGTGAAAATTAAGCTTGGCCTTTTATACGGAGGAAAATCCGCTGAACATAAAGTATCTTTACAAACAGCTCTAGCAGTTTCAAAAGCAATTAATCACGATAAATATGAAGTGCATCCAATTTACATTACAGAAACAGGAAAGTGGATTCGCGGCACACAGTTGACTGGTCCGCTTGAAACAGTTGCTCAATTAGAAATTCAAGATAACGGAACTGCTATTTCACCAGTTTCGTTGAATACGGAAATGTTTGCATTAACAGATTCAAAAACGGATGATCAACTAGATGTTATTTTCCCACTTCTTCACGGTCCAAATGGAGAAGATGGTACGGTACAAGGATTATTAGAATTATTGAATATTCCTTATGTTGGAAACGGTGTGTTAGCTTCAGCAGCTGGTATGGATAAAGTTGTAATGAAGCAGCTGTTTGCGCAGGCAGGTCTGCCTCAAGTAGAGTACGTATCATTTATCCGCCGCGAATGGGAAGCAGATCGAACGGCTGCTTATGAAAAAGTAGAAACGCTTGGATACCCTTGCTTTGTTAAACCAGCAAACTTAGGTTCAAGCGTTGGGATTAGCAAATGTGATAACCGTGAAGAGTTAGAAGCGGCATTTGTTGAAGCCTTTTTATTCGACCGAAAAATTATTGTAGAAGCAGCAGCAATTGGTCGTGAAGTTGAAATTGGTGTATTAGGAAATGATGAAGCAGCTTGTTCGGTAGTTGGAGAAATCTTACCTAAAAAAGCGTTTTACGATTACAAAGCAAAATATGAAGATGGCGATACAGGTCTTATTATTCCAGCTGAAATTACAGAAGAACAGCATCAAGAAATGTCAGAACTAGCAATCAAAGCATTTAAAGCGATTGATGGATCTGGTCTTGTACGTGCAGATTTCTTCTTAACATCAGAAGGTAAATTTATCATTAATGAAGTTAATACGATGCCTGGTTTTACACCCTTCAGTATGTTCCCGTTATTGTGGAAACACGCAGGTGTTGAATATCCAGATTTAATCGAAAAACTTGTGTCATTAGCAATTGAACGTCATACCGAAAAGCAGCAAATTAAACACACAATGTAACTAACACAACACTATTCATCATGGATAGTGTTGTGTTTAGTTTCGAGTAACGTTATCTATAGTTTACTTTATGTCGAGAGGAGAAAACCAACAATGATTAAACGTACGCTTACACAGCTAGCTACAATGATTCCAGGAAGTGTATTTCATAGCGGGAACGAAGCAGCTGTAATTGAGGGAGTCTCAATTGATACGAGAACAATTCAGCAAGGTAATTTATATATCCCAATCAAAGGGGAACGTTTTAACGGGCATGCATTTGTCGATAAAGCAATTGAAAACGGAGCGGTCGCTACACTGTGGAACAAAGATGAAGAAAATCTACCTACAGACATTAGTGTTATTTTAGTCGATGATACGCTAGAAGCCCTTCAACAATTAGCGAAGTCCTATCGTCATGAATTAGATATTAAAGTAGTGGGCATTACAGGTAGTAACGGAAAAACAACGGCAAAAGATATGGTGAAAGCTGTGCTCGATACGACCTATCGTGTGCTGAAAACAGAAGGAAACTTCAATAACCATATCGGCATGCCGCTTACTATTTTGCGTTTAGATGAAACTCATGACATTGCCGTTTTAGAAATGGGCATGAGCAGCCGAGGAGAAATTGAGTTTCTTTCTACTTTAGCGGAGCCTGATGTAGCCATTATTACAAATATCGGAGAATCGCACCTTCAAGACTTAGGAAGTCGTGATGGAATTGCGGAGGCAAAATTAGAAATTACAAGCGGGTTAGCGCCAACAGGTCAGCTTGTCTATAATGGTGATGAGCCCCTTTTAACGTCACGCGTAGTTGATCCAGTATTTGAAACGGTGACATTTGGTAGCTCAGAACAAAACGATCTGTATCCAAGTGCCATTTCGGCTGAAGAGTTAGGAACAACATTCACTGTTTCACGTGAAACAACACATTCATTCTTTATCCCGGTATTAGGTAAACATAACGTTCACAATGCGCTTTCTGCTATTGCAGTAGGTCATTACTTTGGACTAGATAATGAAACGATTGCTAAGGGATTAAAAGAATTAAAGCTAACAAATATGCGTATGGAGCTTGTGAAACGAACTGATGGCCTGACGTTCATTAATGACGCATACAACGCAAGTCCAACGTCGGTTAAGGCTGCTATCACATTGATGCATGATTTAGAAGGATATAAGCAAAAAATTCTTGTCCTTGGGGATATGCTTGAATTAGGTGATCAGGAAAAAGAGTTCCACAAAGAAGTGGGAGAGTTTATTCAAGCAGAAAAAATTGATTATGTTCTAACCTACGGCCCCTTATCTGTTGAAATTGAGCAAGGAGCAAAAAATAATTTTGCAGAAGATAAGGTAATGCACTTTGAGGAGAAAGATGAGCTTGTTAAAAAATTAACAGCGATTACAACAAGAGAAGATGTGGTTTTAGTAAAAGCATCTCGAGGAATGAAGCTTGAAGAAGTTATCATAAAAATGATGCATAAATCAGAGTGATATTAAAAAGAGTATAAGTAAGCTCTATTGCAAACGGAAAGCCATAGTGTTATGATGTAGTCTGAGTGTCTTGAGGCGCTTATACTCTAAACGTTGAATTTATTGAAGTAGTCGTTTAGAGCATTTTCCGTTTCCTCGGAGAATGCTTTTTTTTGTAAAATATAGATAGTCTAAATATAAAAGGAGTTTGAAAAACTTGGCATTATTTCAAGATTTAGGATTAAGTCAACAGCTTAATAAAGCTGTGAGTAAAATGGGTTTTGAAGAAGCAACACCAATTCAATCAGAAACTATCCCATTAGCACTAGAAGGTCACGATTTGATCGGACAAGCACAAACAGGAACAGGGAAAACAGCAGCATTTGGTATTCCTCTTATTGAAAAAGTTGATGTAAACGTAGATGCAATTCAAGGGTTAATTATTGCTCCTACTCGTGAACTTGCTGTACAGGTATCTGAAGAACTTTACAAAATTGGTCAAACAAAGCGTGTACGCGTGCTATCAATTTACGGTGGTCAAGATATCAGTCGTCAAATTCGCGCATTGAAAAAGCATCCTCATATCATCGTAGGGACACCAGGACGTATGTTAGATCATATTAATCGTCGTACACTTCGTCTACAAGATGTTCATACAGTTATATTAGATGAAGCAGATGAAATGTTAAACATGGGATTCATCGAAGACATTGAAAAAATCTTATCAAACGTACCTGAGAACCACCAAACACTTTTATTCTCAGCAACAATGCCTACTCCAATCCGTCGCATTGCTGAAAAATTCATGAACGAACCAAAAGTGGTAAAAGTAAAAGCAAAAGAAGTAACGATGCCAAACATTACGCAGTATTATTTAGAAGTACAAGAAAAGCGTAAATTTGATATCCTTACTCGTCTTTTAGATATGCAATCACCTGAATTAGCTATCATCTTTGGTCGTACAAAACGCCGTGTTGATGAGTTATCAGAAGCATTAAATATGCGTGGTTATTCTGCACAAGGTATCCACGGTGACTTGACGCAATCAAAGCGTCTATCTGTATTACGTCAATTCAAAGAAGGTTCTATTGATGTATTAGTTGCAACGGACGTAGCTGCACGCGGACTTGATATTTCTGGTGTTACTCATGTATACAACTTTGATATCCCTCAAGATCCAGAGAGCTATGTACACCGTATCGGACGTACAGGACGTGCTGGTAAAATGGGTGCTGCCATGACATTTGTAACGCCAAGAGAAACTGGACAGTTACACAACATTGAGCGTACAACAAAACGTAAAATGGAGCGTATGACTCCTCCAACGCTTGATGAAGCAATGGAAGGCCAACAGCGTATTGCAGCTGACAAATTAACAGAATCTGTGACACAAGGCAACTTATCTTACTACAAACAGTTGGCAGAAGAGTTACTTGAAGAGCACGATTCAGTTTCATTAGTGGCAGCGGCAATCAAATTATTTACAAAAGAACCAAATGAATCACCAATTCAATTAACTGCTGAACCACCGGTAATTGCAAAAGGTGATAAAAACAAACGTGGAAATGGCGGAGGTCGTTCACGTTCTAACTCTAAAAACTACTCACAGCAAAACCGTCGTGGAAACTCAAAGCGTTTTGGTGACAAACGTCGCGGTGGAAACAACGGTAGTGATAATAGAAATCGTAATAGCAGCAGCAATCGTAAAGATTCTCGCAGCAAAGCGTAAGACAAAACGAGCCTTAACAGGCTCGTTTTTTTTGTGTTAATTGCTATTTTATTGGTGCACACTATGAGTAAAATAAAATGGGGTGTTCACCGATGTCAACCATTGTTCGGTTAGGTTATGTGGCGATGAGCGTTCATTTGGAAAATAGTTCTCCTTCCCAAACAATGACCTTTGCGCAATTTCAGCGTGTGAAAGATCATGAAGCGGCTATTCGTAAGCTTGAACGTATCGCAGTATCCAACTTAGAAAACTGCTTGCGATTATTAAAACATAACGTGTGGAGTGAAATTGAGTTTTTTCGATTCAGTTCTAAGTTAATTCCATTAGCAAACCATGAAGCGTTAAAGGAATGGAATTACATAGCTCCTTTAAAAGATGCGCTTGAGCGTATTTCTGTATTTTTAAAAGAGCATCCAATGCGAGTAGATTTTCATCCGGATCATTTCGTTGTTTTAAATTCAACGGATAAAGAGGTTTTTAAGCATTCTATACAAACTCTTCGCATGCATCAAAAGTTGCTAAAAGGAATGGATATTCAGCTTCGCAACCGCTGTGTTTTACATGTTGGAGGAGCCTATAACGATAAAGAAAAAGCACTGGAGCAGTTTATTCATAACTGGGGGCTTGTACCTCAATCCATTCAGCAAATGATTATGCTAGAAAACGACGATACAACCTTTCATATAAAAGATGTCTTGTATTTATGCGAAAAACTAAATGTCCCAATCATTTTCGATCTTCATCACCATCAGGCAAACAACGATGACACCCCCTGGCAAGAGCATTGGGATCGTATCATTAGAACGTGGGAATATGAAACGCTTCCCCTCAAAATGCATATATCTAGTCCGAAAAGTGATAAAGAATTTAGAGCTCATGCAGATTGCATCGATGTGAAGGGATTTTACAGCTTTTTAAAAGAAGTAAATGGAACGATACCGCAAATTGATTGTATGATTGAAGCTAAGAAAAAAGATGAAGCACTCTTTCAGCTAGTAAGAGATTTAAAGTCTTATGAAGATGTGGAGTTTATTAATTCCTCCACTTTCTATATTAAATCCTAAGGCAGGCATCATATCTGTGGCTTGGTTTTCTGTTTGAACACAAGAAAAGCAAGAAGAAATCCAGCAATACCTCCGCCAAAATGAGCTGTATTGTTTGTTCCAGGTGTTAGCAGACCTGAAAGTAATCCAATAATTAAAAAGATTACAATGATTTGCTGGTTGCTTTTAGAAAGCATATGCTTTTGTTTTATTACAAGATAGAGGTAAAACCCAAGCAGCCCAAAAATGGCACCGGATGCACCCACATGGCTATAAAAAGAAGATTGGGTTAGAAATGTAACGATATTTCCAAGCAATCCACACGTAAGATAGAATAGAAGAAACTTATAAGAAGAAAGAATACGCTCAGCACCAGGTCCTAACAAAAACAATGAAAATGAGTTAAAAATAAGGTGTGAAAAGCCTAGATGCAAAAAAATAGGTGTAAGAAGTCGCCAGTAGTCTCCTTGAGAAATTAAGCTATTCACACCAATAAGCTGATGTATAAAAGATTGTGCAAGGTGTAAGGGAAGAGCGGCAAGTAACCATAGCGCAATGTGGATGCAGATAAGCGTGAATGTCATAGGATAAAAACGTTTAAATTCAGCTGCATTTTCTGTGCGTACGAACATATTTGTCACTCCTTTTTATAAAGGCATTTTTATATACTATTCTATAAGAGAGGATTAAATGAAAATGATTATAGGAACTGGAATTGATATTACAGAATTAGAGCGAATTGAAAAAATGGTGCAACGTCAAAGCGCTTTTATTACTCGGATTTTAACAAAAAATGAAAGAGAACGCTATGAAAAGCTATCAAGTCGACGCAAGATCGAATTCTTAGCGGGAAGATTTGCTGTGAAAGAAGCATATTCGAAAGCTCTTGGAACAGGAATAGGAAAAGATTTCAGCTTCCAAGATATCGAAATTGTAAATGATGAAAGAGGAAAACCAGGCATTGTTACAAAAGAACCACTTGATGCGTCTATACATGTATCTATTTCACACAGTGCGCACTATGCGATTGCTCAAGTAATTATTGAACGCTTGTCAAGCTAGTCTGCATATTCACTATTTCTTGTTCATATATTCATAGTGTGGATAGGGGAGACAAGATATGTTCTTGCTTCTCCGTTTAGCTGTGAATATACGAAATAAAGGAGTTGGGGAAATGCATAAAAAATGGATTGGCTTATTTGTTTGCGCCTTTTTTCTCTTAGCCTTATCAGCATGCGGTGAAAAAAGTCAGCAGGATGTAACAGATGCATTGGATGCCAAGGTACAAGAAATGACGGGGTATAAATCAGATGCTAAGATGACATTGAATACAGGCAAAGATGCTCAAGTATACGATGTAGAGATTTGGCATAGTAAGCCTATGTATTATCGAGTAAATTTGAAGAATACAAAGAAAGATCAAAGCCAAATGATCTTACGTAATGATGAAGGGGTTTTTGTCTTAACGCCTGCCTTAAATAAAAGCTTTCGTTTTCAAAGCGACTGGCCGCAAAATAGCAGTCAAGCTTACTTATATGAATCCCTTGTCCAAGACATTGTGAAAGATGAAAAAGCAAGTTTTAAGTCAACGGATAAGCATTATATTTTTGAGACAAAAACCAACTACCAAAATAGTACAATGCTTCCTAAACAAGAAATTACGCTGAACAAAAGTGACTTAGCGCCTGTTTCAGTTAAAATTATGGATACGGATAATAAAGTGTTAATAAAAGTTGATTTCTCTAAGGTGAAATTCGATTCTAAGTTTGATAAAGGGGCTTTTGATACAAAAAGAAATATGACAAGCGCGAAGATTGACGTTCCGACACTAGCTCAGCAAAAATCATTTAGCGTCCTTTACCCTGAAGATATTCCAAAAGGCACAAAGCTGTCCAAAGAAAAGAAAATCGAGACGGAAAATGGAGAGAGAGTCGTTTTAATGTATAAAGGAGAAAAACCGTTTACTCTTGTACAAGAAAAATCGCAAATAGCTAAAACAGCAACATCTACAGTTGCTGCCGGAGAGCCATTTGATTTAGGATTTACTGTGGGAGCTCTAACGGATAAAAGTCTATCTTGGACATATAATGGAGTAGACTTTATGCTGGCTTCTAATCAGCTAACACCAGATGAATTGAGTACAGTTGCTAGGTCTGTGCAAAGTCAGATGGGAAAATAAGAGAAGCTTACAAGCCTGCATATATGTAGGCTTGTTCTTGCTTAATTTGAATAAAGATCGAGATGAAGTTTGGCTATAGATGTATTATACTAACAGAGGAAAGTACGTTTAGAATGGTTCTGAAAAAAGGAAGTGTCGTAGTAATGGATGCATTTTATAGAGAAACATGGGCAGAAATTGATGTAGAAGCCATTTTTCAAAATGTGAATCATGTAAGAGGACTTATACCAAGGCATAAAACGTTAATAGCCGTAGTAAAGGCGAATGCTTACGGACATGGAGATAAAGAAGTAGCAGAGATTGCGCTTAAAGCTGGCGCTGATATGCTAGCTGTAGCTTTTTTAGATGAGGCTATTGCTCTTCGAAAAAAAGGGATAAAGGAATCTATTTTAGTATTAGGGGCCGTGCCTATCCCATACATTCAAACAGCATTGGAGTGGGATGTAACTGTCACTGCTTATAGCAAAGCTTGGATTGAAGAAGCATCGTCCATTTTAGGTGCAGACAGTCAGTTGAATATGCATTTAAAAATAGATACAGGCATGGGGCGCCTGGGAATTAGAACAAAAGAAGAATTACACGAAGCGATGAGTATCATCACTTCTCATTCAGGATTTGTGCTGGATGGAGTGTTTACACACTTTGCAACAGCAGACGAGCTAAACTCGGCTTATTTTGAAGAACAATACACACTTTTTGAAGAAATGGTTCGAATTGTGAAAGAACATAGTCTTACACCTCTGATGATTCACTGTGCAAACAGCGCAGCTTTGCTTCGTCGTCCGAAAGATATCTTTAATGGCGTACGCTTAGGTATCTCAATGTATGGCTTGAGTCCATCTGAAGAATTAAAAGAAGTCTTGCCAATTCCGCTAAAACAAGCTTTTTCGCTGCACAGTCGCATTGTGCATGTTAAAAAAGTCAAAAAAGGGAGTCATATTAGTTACGGAGCTACTTATGAAGCCGGAGAAGATGAGTGGATCGCCACTGTCCCAGTAGGATACGCAGACGGGTGGATTCGTAAATTAAGTAATTTTGAAGTGCTAGTAGATGGAGTTAAAGTGCCAATTGTTGGAAGGATCTGCATGGATCAATTGATGATTAGATTACCTAAAATGTATAAATTGGGTACAAAAGTAACATTTATTGGGAAACAAAAAGACGTTGAAATTACCATCGATGAAGTAGCAAAGCATCTTGAAACAATTAATTATGAAATCCCTTGCATGATTGCAGCAAGGGTTCCGAGGGTTTATACAAAAGATTCGCAGCACATTCATATTAATAATTATATCTTACGCTGAATATACATCTTCCTGAGTCAACATAAAAAGCCTGCGAACAAAAGACAATAAAATAATAACTTCTATGCATAAAAGAGGGTATCAATTGACGATAATAGTGTAGAAATTGACAGAATTAACTTTCCATTAAAGCTAATCAATGTTATGATAAGGAAAGATGAGACTATTGGTGTGTGTATTGATGTTGGAGGTGTATGTTTGTGTCTGAAGCGAGCGCAACTACAGAAATCCTAGTAAGATTACCGAAAAATTTAGTATCGGAGCTCGATCTTATGGTTAAACAAGAAAATGGCAACCGAAGTGATTTTATTCACCAAGCAACAAAATTGTACCTTCGTGAGCGCAAAAAACGCCATATTCGCGAATCAATGAGACGTGGATATATGGAGATGGCAAAGATAAACTTAAATATTGCTTCCGAGGCTTTTCTAGCAGAGTATGAAGCTGATCATACTGTGGATCGTTTAGTAAGCGGGGGGTAATGACTTGGTAGTCAAACGTGGCGACGTTTATTTTGCTGACCTATCTCCTGTTGTTGGCTCAGAACAAGGAGGCGTTCGCCCTGTACTTGTCATTCAAAATGATATAGGCAATCGTTTTAGCCCAACTGTTATTGTAGCTGCGATCACTGCTCAAATTCAAAAGGCAAAGTTACCTACGCACGTTGAAATTGATGCAAAGCGCTATGGATTTGAGCGAGATTCAGTTATTTTACTAGAACAAATTCGTACTATTGATAAACAGAGGCTAACAGACAAGATTACCCATTTAGATGATGAAATGATGGACAGAGTGGATGAAGCCTTGCAAATCAGTGTAGGACTTATCGACTTTTAGAATTATACTTCCATTTATGCTAAGTTGCTCCTTTATGAGCAACTTTTTTAATTTGACTAGGAATAATCAGTAAACGTATATTGTAATAAGAAACGTTTTAAAAATGATAACATATATAGATGTAAATGAGTGTATTGACTCACAAGGAGGGCCTCATGAATCAAGATTTATTCAATTATATACAAAATCATAAATCAGAAATTTTTGATCGATGGCTAGTGTTAATGAATGACGTGGAAACAGAGCGGATTAAAAACATTGTGTCCGAGCAAGTGTACGTAAATGTGAGCTCTGATTTTGTAAATTTACTTTTGGCAAAAGCATTCCGCGATCAAGAAAATTTTGCAGAGGAACTAGAGGAAGTAGTAGGACGAGTTGTGAGTTTAGGATGGCCTCTTGCTTATTTGACGCAGGGTGTACGTAACTTGGGTCATGTGGTTGTTGAAGGGTATGTAAACAGTGAGCATGCAAAGGCTGACCAAACTCATTCTGAATTATTCTATCGGTTTGACAAGTGGTTAAGTCCTATTTATAACAAAATAGTAGAACAATACTCCAACTCGTGGGAAAATACAGTTATGTTGCAAAAAGTGGCACTTCAAGAATTGTCCGCTCCATTAATACCGGTATTTGATAAAATTACAGTAATGCCGCTTGTGGGAACAATTGATACTGATCGAGCAAAGAAAATTATGGAAAACTTACTACAAGGTGTCGTAAAGCACCGATCAGAGGTTGTATTAATAGATATTACCGGAGTACCAGTAGTGGACACGATGGTTGCCCATCATATCATTCAAGCTGCTGAAGCCGTACGCTTGGTTGGAGCTAAGTGTTTGTTAGTAGGAATTCGTCCGGAAATTGCTCAGACTATTGTGAACTTAGGTATTAACTTAAACGAAATTATTACGAAAAACTCATTGAAAAAAGGTATAGAGTTTGCGTTAGAAATGACTGAGCGGAAAATAGTTGATATAGAATCGGAGGAATAAACGTGAGAATACCCATTTTGAAATTGTACGACTATTTATTGGTATCTATTCAATGGGAGCTGGATGATCAAACGGCTATTCAATTCCAAGAAGATTTGCTAAGTAAAATTCATCAAACTGGAGCAAAAGGAGTAGTAATTGATCTAACTTCCATTGATATGATCGATTCATTCATCGCAAAAGTGTTAGGTGACGTGGTTAGCATGTCTAATTTGATGGGGGCCAGAGTAGTATTAACAGGTATCCAGCCTGCAGTAGCTATTACACTTGTTGAGTTAGGGATTGGCCTAAACGATGTTCTTACTGCACTCGATTTAGAAAAAGGTCTTGAGAAACTCCAATCGGAATTGGGGGATTAGTATATGGAATTCCAATCCAGCGTAAAAATCGTAACAGAATGGGACATCGTAGCGGCACGGCAATTAGGTAGAAATGTGTCGAAAGAGCTAGGGTTTGGAACAGTTGACCAAGCTCGTATTACAACCGCCATTTCTGAATTAGCTCGTAATATTTACCTATATGCGGGTAAGGGTCAAATCTATATTGAAAAATTAAATCGTGGAGGAAAAAACGGTCTTCTTGTCGTAGCAACAGATGAAGGGCCAGGTATCCCCGACGTTCGCAAAGTAATGGAAGATGGATATTCAACATCGGGTGGACTAGGAGCTGGGCTTCCTGGGGTAAAACGGTTGATGGATGAGTTTGACATCGAAACAAATGTCGGAGAAGGTACTGAGATTAAAGCAGTTAAGTGGCTCCGGTAGGAGGAAATAGATAATGTCTTTTGATAAAGAGATGAGAGATTTATACAAAGATATTTTGGGGAACTATATCCAAACACAAAATGAACAAATTTTGTATCAAGGACAAAAACTAAGTAGAAAATCTTTAGAAAATGAAATATCCCCAGAAGATATTGTAAGCATTCATAAAGAAGTGATTGAAGAAATTTATTCTGATATTCCAGACAAAGTGCTGCATTCTTTAGATTTTTTACTTGAGGTAATGATTAGCTACGGTCTTGCTCTTCGTGAGCATCAAACGTTAAAAAATAAACAGCGGGAGCTTCGTTCTGAAATCGAAGTTGCCGCTAACGTTCAGCAGACGCTGTTAGGGACAAAGGTTCCAGCTAGTTCAACTTTAGAAATTGGTGCGATTAGCGTACCGGCTAAACAGATGAACGGAGATTATTTTCACTTTGTAGAAGAAGAGCACGGTGGGTTAAGTATTGCCATTGCCGATGTGATTGGAAAAGGAATTCCAGCTGCAATGTGTATGTCTATGATTAAGTATGCAATGGACAGCTTACCGGACTCAAGAAAAAATCCAAGTTACGTATTAGAGAACTTGAATAATATTGTAGAGCGAAACGTAGATCCAAGTATGTTTATTACAATGTTCTACGGAAGCTATAATCCTGAGACAAACTTATTTGCTTATGCATCTGCAGGGCATGAGCCAGGTTTTTATTATGATGCCAAAGCTGATTCATTTGAAGACTTGGAAGCAAAAGGGCTCGTATTAGGAGTCGATCGCCATGTGAAATATCTTCAGTACGAGCAGCAGCTTTCAAAAGGCGATATGATTGTTTTGTTAACAGATGGTGTAACAGAATGCAGAACTGAAGAAGGATTTATTGAAAGATTGGACATCATAAAATTAATTCGAAAATACATGCATTTGTCTCCTCAAGAAATTGTAGAATCTGTATACAAAGAGCTGGAAAAATTACAGCATTTTCAATTGAGGGATGATTTTACATTGATTATTTTGAAGAGTTTAGTTTAAGTATTCTAAATAAGGGTACAGAAAAGATAGTACAAAACTAGAGGGGAGTCTACTAATACGATGAATTTAAAAATAGATATACAGAAGGACGGTCAAGCATATCGTATTAAGCTGGCTGGAGAGATTGACGCATATACAGCACCTAAGTTAAAAGAAAAGTTCATGGAAATTACTGAACATACTGAACCGGAAATTATAGTTGATTTAACTGATGTATCATATATGGATAGTACAGGACTGGGTGTATTTATTGCATTGTTAAAAGCCAATAAGAAAAATAACGGCTCTTTAAAATTTGTTGGTGTATCAGAGCGCATCAAGCGCTTATTTGATATTACGGGCCTTACAGACATTTTAAATGTGAATTCACAAGTAGAAGGTGGCGTAAAATGAAACAGCCTTATGACTTTGTTGAGATGAAGATTCCTGCTAAGCCAGACTATGTAGCAATTATTCGGCTAACGCTATCTGGCGTAGCGAACCGGATGGGTTTTTCTTATGATGAAATTGAAGATATGAAAATTGCTGTCAGTGAGGCGTGTACAAATGCTGTACAGCATGCTTATAAAAGTGAAGAAAATGGTGAAGTTAAAGTAGGTTTTGGTTTATTTGATGACCGTTTAGAAATCATGGTGGTCGATAAAGGTGAAAGTTTTAATTTTGAAGAGCTTAAGGAACATATAGGACCTTATGAAACGTCAAAAGAAGTTGAATTTCTTCCTGAAGGTGGACTCGGTTTATATTTAATTGAAACACTAATGGACGAAGTGAAAATGGTGAATTCAAAAGGCGTAACGCTAATGATGACTAAGTATGTGCAAAGAGAGCAGGTGGAGAGTGATGAAAACACAGTCTCAACCTATGAAATTAACTAAAGAACAGGTTCAGGAACGAATTGAGCGCTTTCAAAAAACACAGGATGAAGAAGCACAAAGTGATCTAGTAGTACATTACAAGAACCTTGTTGAATCTATTGCACGTCGTTATTCAAAAGGCAGAAGCTTACATGAAGATATTGTGCAGGTAGGGATGCTAGGACTGTTAGGAGCTATTAGAAGGTATGATGCTTCATTTGGAAGAAGCTTTGAATCGTTTGCTGTTCCTACAATCATTGGAGAGATTAAGCGATTTTTACGTGATAAAACGTGGAGTGTTCACGTACCGCGTCGCATCAAAGAATTAGGTCCTAAAATTAAAGCAGCTGTTGAAGAGCTAACAACCCGTTTGCAGCGATCTCCTCAAGTGAAAGAAATTGCTGATCATATCGGAGTAACAGAAGAAGAAGTTTTAGAAACGATGGAGATGGGACAAAGTTATCAAGCGTTGTCTGTTGACCATTCTATTGAAGCAGACTCTGATGGCAGCACTGTGACAATTCTTGAATTAGTAGGTGAACAAGAGTCGGGTTATGAGAAAACTGATCAGCGCTTAGTGTTAGAAAAAATTCTTCATGTATTAAGCGATAGAGAAAAAGAAGTTATTCGCTATACATTTATTGAAAATCTGAGTCAAAAAGATGCCGGTGAGAAGTTAGGAATTTCTCAAATGCACGTATCTAGACTGCAAAGAAGAGCCCTTGATAAGCTAAGGACTGCAGCTCGCTCAGATTCTAACGATTCGGAGTACATGTCGTGATGACAGTAGATCCCAATACAAAGTCGATTCAAACTCATATATACCAAGAGCCAAAGCAAGGGAATGTTTGTTGTGGAGATAGTTACTATGTCAAAGAAACGGATGATTATTTTCTATGTGCAGTGGCAGATGGATTAGGAAGTGGTGAACAAGCCAAAGCTGCTTCTGTAGCTGTTACTGATGTAGCAAAAGCTCATCACCATCTAGATGTAGATGAAATAATTTCTAAGTGCAACAAAGCTACTCGACATACCAGAGGTGCGGCAGTGGCTATTTTGAAAATTGATAAAAAAAATAATGAATTTCATTATACAAATGTAGGTAATATCCGCTTTTATCTGTATTCTCCAGAGGGGAAATTAACGTACCCTCTGCCAATTCAAGGTTTTTTATCAGGGAAAATTCAAAAGTTCCGCACACAAACCTTCCCATATGACTCTGGTTCTAAATTTTTGATTCATACAGATGGCTTAGAATTAAAAGAGATTAAATCTGTTTTTGCCAACTCAATGAATGTCGATCAATTGTCGACTCGGCTACAGGCAGCAATTCGATCTCATAATGATGATATTACGTATATCGCTGGCCATCTTCCAACTGCATAGCCTTTCTTTTTAGCTCACATGTGTTATTGCATGTGAGTTTTGTTACAATAGAGACAAAGTTTCTTTTAGGTAGGAGGATAAGTTGTGTCTGTTGCAATGAAATCAGATAATCAAATTGTTCAACGCGTAAGTAAAGAGGTAGAGATTTCACAAAAACAAGTACAAAATGTAATTGCCTTAGTAGAAGATGGTAATACAGTTCCCTTTATTGCTCGGTATAGAAAAGAACAAACTGGTGCTTTGGATGAAGTTCAAATCCGTAATATTTTAGATTCCTGGAACTACTTAGTGAATTTAGAGGAGCGCAAAGAGGAAGTTCTTCGATTAATTGAAGAGCAAGGGAAATTAACTGAGGAACTAGCTGCTCAAATTCATGAAGCGAAGAAATTGCAGCAAGTAGAAGATTTATACCGCCCTTTTAAGCAAAAAAGACGTACAAAAGCAACCGTAGCAAAAGAAAAAGGTCTTGAAGCATTAGCACAGTGGCTACTAAGTTTTCCACGTTCTGACGTGAAGAATGAAGCGCAAACATACATAAATGAAGAAGCGGGAGTTCAATCTTCTGACGAAGCTATTCAAGGAGCCTTAGACATTGTAGCGGAGCAAATCTCTGACGAGGCATCTTACCGTCAATGGATTCGTACGACCACTGTAAAAGATGGCATAATTGTTACTTCAGTCAAGGATCCCGAAAAAGATGAAAAGAACATCTATGAAATGTACTATGAATATACAGAAGCGGTAAAGCGCATTGTTCCTCATCGTATTTTAGCTATGAATAGAGGAGAAAAAGACGGTATTTTAAAAGTGAGTATTGACGCGCCTACAGATCGTATTCTTTCATATTTACATAAACAAGTAATCAAGAAAAGAGACTCTTCAGCTGAAGAGTATATCATCTCAGCTATAGAAGATGCCTATAAACGCTTAATAGAACCATCTATTGAGCGCGAAATTCGTAAAGAGCTGTCAGAAAAAGCAGAAGAAAGAGCCATTCACATCTTTTCGGAGAACTTACGAAAACTGCTTCTTCAACCTCCATTGAAAGGAAAAGTGGTATTAGGAGTGGATCCGGCTTTTCGAACGGGCTGCAAATTAGCTGTAGTAGATGAAACAGGCAAGGTATTGAAAATTGATGTTATTTATCCACACCCTCCTGTAAGAAAAACAGCTGAAGCACAAAGTAAACTAAAGAAAATATTTGCTGAATACCCCATTGAAGTAGTGGCAATTGGAAATGGAACGGCATCTCGCGAAACGGAACAATTTGTAGCGGATATTCTTAAAGAAATTGAAAATCCAGTTTATTATCTGATTGTGAATGAAGCGGGTGCAAGCGTATATTCGGCTTCTGATGTTGCTAGAGAAGAGTTTCCAGATTTTCAAGTAGAAGAGCGAAGCGCTGTATCGATTGCCAGAAGACTGCAAGATCCGCTGGCTGAACTTGTGAAAATTGATCCCAAATCGGTAGGGGTAGGGCAGTATCAGCATGATGTGTCTCAAAAACAATTAAATGATTCACTGACTTTTATCGTAGAGACAGTAGTAAACCAGGTAGGAGTAAATGCAAACACAGCTTCTGCTTCGCTTCTACAATATGTTGCAGGTCTAAATAAGGCAGTTGCTCAAAATATTGTAAAGTATCGGGATGAAAATGGAAAATTCTCTAACCGAAAACAGTTAAAGAAAATCCCGCGTCTAGGTGCTAAAACGTATGAGCAGTGTATTGGATTTTTACGTATTGTAGAAGGTGAGGAACCTTTAGACAGAACGGGTATCCATCCTGAAACATATGGAGACGTTAAAAAGCTTTTAAAGAAAGCGGAAGTGAAAGAGACTGAGCTGGGAACCGAGAAAGTAAAGGAAGCATTAAAACATATTTCTTTACCCGAAATATCGGAAGAATTAAGTATAGGAGAGCTTACTTTAAAAGATATTATAGAAGCGCTCGTAAGACCGGAAAGAGATCCTCGTGATGAACTGCCAAAACCTTTGCTCCGTCAGGATATTTTAAAGTTAGAAGACCTAGCGAAAGGTATTCAGCTCGAAGGTACCGTACGAAATGTCGTAGACTTCGGAGCGTTTATCGATATAGGAGTTAAACAAGATGGTCTAGTCCATATTTCCAAGTTAACCAATCAGTATGTTAAGCATCCTCTTGATGTCGTTTCAGTAGGGGATCTGGTTAATGTGTGGGTAGAAGACGTAGACATGAAAAAAGGAAGAGTCGCACTTACGATGATTCCCCCTCATCAATAATAAAAATGCCTTTTCAGATTTCTTGAAAAGGCATTTTTATTTGTAAAAAGAAGTGATTTAAGAAGCGGAATTATTTTTTTGATAAAAAAACCAACATTGATTGAGCAATTTAATTTGTGCACGGTCTTTTTCAGAATAAGCGCGCCTCATTTGTTTTTGTAGCCAGATTGGCATAGGGACAATCACTCCTTTTCATTTATGATAAAGTGATTAGTGAGTATGTAATGAAGTGTATGCCCAAAGAGCTAGTCAGGTGATTTTTATACAGTAGAGGAGTATAGAAAATGAATGATAAAGATTTGCAAATACTTGTAAAAGAAATTTCGTTAAAGTTGTTTCATAAACCATTTCGTCATGAAGCAACGTTTAACTCTCGTTTACGTACGACAGGTGGAAGGTATTTATTACGTACATCTAATATAGAGGTAAACTATAAATACTTTGAACAATATGGCAGACAAGAAATAGTAGAAATTATTAAACATGAGCTCTGTCACTATCATTTGCATATTGAGGGGAAGGGGTATAAGCATGGAGATCAAGAATTTAAAAGACTAATGAAAGAAGTAGGAGCCCCCCGGTTTTGTCAGGCATTGAAAAAAGAAAGTGATGGAAAGAAAAAAGAGCACATATATGTATGTATGCAGTGTAATCAAAAATATGTTCGGAAAAGAAAAGTGGACACGGTTAAATATGTTTGTGGAAAGTGTAGAGGTAAATTAAAAAAAATGTAGAAGATGCTTGACTAAAATAGATTAATTATGATAAATTTATAAAGCCGTCTCAAATAAACGGTAAAGAAATTACAAAAACGTATTGACATTATATATAATGTCGATTACAATGTAAGAAGTCTGATAAACATTATTCCACAGTAGCTCAGTGGTAGAGCTATCGGCTGTTAACCGATCGGTCGTAGGTTCGAGTCCT
>NZ_JBKIKC010000016.1:72500-95000 GCF_046599315.1 Priestia megaterium
TCTAAGTACCCGGAGGAAGAGAAAGCAAATGCGATTTCCTGAGTAGCGGCGAGCGAAACGGAATTAGCCCAAACCAAGAGGCTTGCCTCTTGGGGTTGTAGGACACTCTATATGGAGTTACAAAGGAACGAAGTAAATGAAGCGACCTGGAAAGGTCCGTCGAAGAAGGTAACAACCCTGTAGTTGAAACTTCGTTCCCTCTTGAGTGGATCCTGAGTACGGCGGAACACGTGAAATTCCGTCGGAATCTGGGAGGACCATCTCCCAAGGCTAAATACTCCCTAGTGACCGATAGTGAACCAGTACCGTGAGGGAAAGGTGAAAAGCACCCCGGAAGGGGAGTGAAAGAGATCCTGAAACCGTGTGCCTACAAGTAGTCAGAGCCCGTTAATGGGTGATGGCGTGCCTTTTGTAGAATGAACCGGCGAGTTACGATCCCATGCAAGGTTAAGCCGATAAGGCGGAGCCGTAGCGAAAGCGAGTCTGAATAGGGCGTTTAGTATGTGGTTGTAGACCCGAAACCAGGTGATCTACCCATGTCCAGGGTGAAGTTCAGGTAACACTGAATGGAGGCCCGAACCCACGCACGTTGAAAAGTGCGGGGATGAGGTGTGGGTAGCGGAGAAATTCCAATCGAACCTGGAGATAGCTGGTTCTCTCCGAAATAGCTTTAGGGCTAGCCTCATGTTGTAAGAGTCTTGGAGGTAGAGCACTGATTGGACTAGGGGCCCCCAACGGGTTACCGAATTCAGTCAAACTCCGAATGCCAAAGACTTATCCATGGGAGTCAGACTGCGAGTGATAAGATCCGTAGTCAAAAGGGAAACAGCCCAGACCACCAGCTAAGGTCCCCAAGTATACGTTAAGTGGAAAAGGATGTGGAGTTGCTTAGACAACCAGGATGTTGGCTTAGAAGCAGCCACCATTTAAAGAGTGCGTAATAGCTCACTGGTCGAGTGACTCTGCGCCGAAAATGTACCGGGGCTAAACGTATCACCGAAGCTGTGGATTGACATCTTAGATGTCAGTGGTAGGAGAGCGTTCTAAGTGCAGCGAAGTCAGACCGTAAGGACTGGTGGAGCGCTTAGAAGTGAGAATGCCGGTATGAGTAGCGAAAGACAAGTGAGAATCTTGTCCACCGAATGCCTAAGGTTTCCTGAGGAAGGCTCGTCCGCTCAGGGTTAGTCGGGACCTAAGCCGAGGCTGAAAAGCGTAGGCGATGGACAACAGGTTGATATTCCTGTACCACCTCCCCGCCGTTTGAGTAATGGGGGGACGCAGTAGGATAGGGTAAGCGCGCTGCTGGATATGCGCGTTCAAGCAGTTAGGCTGATGAGTAGGCAAATCCGCTCATCATTAAGGCTGAGCTGTGATGACGAGGGAACTATAGTACCGAAGTTCCTGATTCCACACTGCCAAGAAAAGCCTCTAGCGAGGCGGGAGGTGCCCGTACCGCAAACCGACACAGGTAGGCGAGGAGAGAATCCTAAGGTGATCGAGAGAACTCTCGTTAAGGAACTCGGCAAAATGACCCCGTAACTTCGGGAGAAGGGGTGCTCTGGTAGGGTGTATAGCCCGAGAGAGCCGCAGTGAATAGGCCCAGGCGACTGTTTAGCAAAAACACAGGTCTCTGCGAAGCCGCAAGGCGAAGTATAGGGGCTGACGCCTGCCCGGTGCTGGAAGGTTAAGAGGAGGGGTTATCCTTTGGGAGAAGCTCTGAATCGAAGCCCCAGTAAACGGCGGCCGTAACTATAACGGTCCTAAGGTAGCGAAATTCCTTGTCGGGTAAGTTCCGACCCGCACGAAAGGCGTAACGATCTGGGCACTGTCTCAACGAGAGACTCGGTGAAATTATAGTACCTGTGAAGATGCAGGTTACCCGCGACAGGACGGAAAGACCCCGTGGAGCTTTACTGTAGCCTGATATTGAATTTTGGTACAGCTTGTACAGGATAGGTAGGAGCCTGAGAAGCCGGAGCGCTAGCTTCGGTGGAGGCGTCGGTGGGATACTACCCTGGCTGTATTGAAATTCTAACCCGCGGCCCTGATCGGGCCGGGAGACAGTGTCAGGTGGGCAGTTTGACTGGGGCGGTCGCCTCCTAAAATGTAACGGAGGCGCCCAAAGGTTCCCTCAGAATGGTTGGAAATCATTCGTAGAGTGTAAAGGCACAAGGGAGCTTGACTGCGAGACCTACAAGTCGAGCAGGGACGAAAGTCGGGCTTAGTGATCCGGTGGTTCCGCATGGAAGGGCCATCGCTCAACGGATAAAAGCTACCCCGGGGATAACAGGCTTATCTCCCCCAAGAGTCCACATCGACGGGGAGGTTTGGCACCTCGATGTCGGCTCATCGCATCCTGGGGCTGTAGTCGGTCCCAAGGGTTGGGCTGTTCGCCCATTAAAGCGGTACGCGAGCTGGGTTCAGAACGTCGTGAGACAGTTCGGTCCCTATCCGTCGTGGGCGTAGGAAATTTGAGAGGAGCTGTCCTTAGTACGAGAGGACCGGGATGGACACACCGCTGGTGTACCAGTTGTCTTGCCAAAGGCATCGCTGGGTAGCTATGTGTGGACGGGATAAGTGCTGAAAGCATCTAAGCATGAAGCCCCCCTCAAGATGAGATTTCCCATAGCGCAAGCTAGTAAGATCCCTGAAAGATGATCAGGTTGATAGGTCAGAGGTGGAAGCGTGGCGACACGTGTAGCTGACTGATACTAATCGATCGAGGACTTAACCAAATTTTAAAAGCGTAAGCTTTACTCAGCAAACTGTTACCTAGTTTTGAGAGAACAATCTCATATAAATGTCTAGTGATAATGGCAAAGAGGTCACACCCGTTTCCATACCGAACACGGAAGTTAAGCTCTTTAGCGCCGATGGTAGTTGGGACTTTGTCCCTGTGAGAGTAGGACATCGCTAGGCATTTTTTATTTTGCTTTTTTATTATCGCGGGGTGGAGCAGTTCGGTAGCTCGTCGGGCTCATAACCCGAAGGTCGCAGGTTCAAATCCTGTCCCCGCAACCAACATGGTCCCGTGGTGTAGCGGTTAACATGCCTGCCTGTCACGCAGGAGATCGCGGGTTCGATTCCCGTCGGGACCGCCATGTTTTAGAAACGAAACAATGTGTTTCGTCTTTTTTATTGTTTGAACCATTTTTATATAAAACTTTACCGTCCTTAGGAGCAATCCTAAGGAATTTTTTATATACAAAGAAATTTTTTAGCGTTGCTAAGTTAAAGATTGTTGGATTTCTTACTGGATATGTATAGTCCACAACGTTTACAATATATATATACAGATTGAAATGAGGTTCTGAATGAATGACAGAGATTAACGAATTCACGTTCATGTCTACGTCTCCTGACGAGACAAATCAGCTGGCTGCTCGTCTAGCAACTTTATTGGAAGCTGGTGATCTACTGCTGCTTGAAGGCGATTTAGGAGCTGGAAAGACAACTTTCACGAAAAGTTTAGCTAAAGGATTAGGAATTGAGCGCAATGTGAATAGTCCGACCTTCACTATTATTAAAGAGTATAAAAGCGGTCGCCTTCCTCTTTATCATATGGACGTGTACCGTCTAGGTGATGAATTTGAAGACCTAGGGTTTGATGAGTATTTTGAAGGAGATGGCGTGACGGTCGTGGAGTGGGCTCATCTTATTGAAGAGCAGCTTCCTAATGAATATATTCAAATCAATATTTATCATGAAAACGAAACGACTCGTAAAATCCTTGTAAAAGCAATAGGTAGTCGATACGTTGAAATATGTAAGGAGCTTTTTAAAAGATGAAAATGTTAGCCATTGATACATCCAACTTTGTCATGGGTGTTGCCGTTGTTGAAGAAAATAAAGTAGTTGGAGAAATTATTACGAATCTAAAAAAGAATCACTCAGTTCGTGTTATGAACGCAGTGGAATCTTTACTAAAAGATTGTGATATTGCGCCAAGCGAGCTAGACCGTATTGTAGTGGCACACGGTCCGGGGTCTTATACAGGTGTACGAATTGGCGTTACCATTGCCAAAACACTTGCTTGGACTTTAAATATTCCTTTAATAGGCGTATCTAGCCTTGAGGCACTAGCAGCAAACGGCCGCTATTTTGATGGATATATTGCTCCGTTATTTGATGCGCGCCGTCAGCAGCTTTATACAGGATTATATAAATGGAATAATGAACAAGGTCTTCTAGAAGTTGAAAGTGATCGGCTTGTTATTAATAAGGACTGGGCAGAGCATTTAAAATCATACAACAAACCTATTTTATTTATAGGGAATGATCTTTCTATGCACGAAGAGGCGGTAAAAGAAGTGTTGGGTGAACAAGCTGTATTTGCCCAAGTTCAGCAGTTTAACCCAAGACCAAGTGAATTAGCTTTTCTAGGAATGAAAAAAGAGCCGGAGCCTGTGCATACTTTTGTTCCGAACTACATTCGTTTAGCTGAAGCCGAAGCCAATTGGCTTGCTTCACAGCAAAAAGGATAAAAGAAGGTATAACATGAAACTAACAATTAAGTTTCGTTTAATGGAAGTTAAAGATATTGATCAAGTAGTGAAAATCGAAGAGAAGTCTTTTACAACACCTTGGAGTTCAGAAGCGTTTCAAAATGAATTAACCAATAATCAATTTTCAACTTACATTGTGATGGAAGAAGGAGAAAGTATTATTGGTTATTGCGGAACGTGGATTGTTATTGACGAAGCACATGTAACCAACATTGCGTTATTGCCAGACTACCGAGGTAAGGGACTCGGTGAATTGCTGTTGCGAAATGTGATGGACGTCCTTCGAAAACTAGGTGCTACGTCAATGACATTAGAAGTTAGGGTATCTAATCATATTGCACAATCATTGTATCAAAAGCTAGGTTTTAAACCTGGAGGTATTCGTAAGAATTATTATTCCGATAACAATGAGGATGCATTAGTTATGTGGGTGAATTTATGAATGAAAATCAATTAATTTTAGCATTAGAAACAAGCTGTGATGAGACAGCCGCAGCCGTTATTCGAAACGGTCATGAAATTGTAGCAAATGTGGTGGCATCTCAAATAGAAAGCCATAAACGATTTGGCGGTGTGGTACCGGAGATTGCATCTCGTCATCATGTGGAACAAATTACAGTGGTAGTTGAAGAGACCTTGAATCAAGCGAATTTGACGTTTGCAGATATTGATGCAATAGCTGTAACGGAAGGACCCGGGCTTGTGGGAGCACTTCTTATCGGCGTCAACGCAGCCAAAGCCCTAGCATTTGCACATCAAAAGCCATTAATTGGCGTTCATCATATTGCAGGACATATTTATGCCAATCAGCTAATCAAAAAATTAAAGTTTCCGCTTTTATCGTTAGTTGTATCTGGAGGGCATACGGAGCTTGTATATATGGAAAACCACGGTCAGTTTAAGGTTATTGGTGAAACGAGAGACGATGCGGCAGGAGAAGCCTATGATAAAGTGGCCCGCACGTTAAATCTTCCATACCCAGGCGGGCCTCATATTGACCGCCTTGCAAATGAAGGAGAGCCGTTAATTGATTTGCCGCGTGCTTGGCTAGAAGAAGGATCCTATGATTTTAGTTTCAGTGGGTTAAAATCAGCAGTTATTAACACTGTCCACAACGCAAAGCAAAAAGGGGAAGAGATTCTTCCACAAACGCTTGCTGCTAGCTTTCAAGCAAGTGTCATTGATGTGTTAGTAACTAAAACAGTTAAAGCTGCAAAGGAATATAACGTTAAGCAAGTTTTATTAGCAGGAGGAGTTGCTGCTAACAAAGGACTTAGAGCAGCGCTAGAAGAGGCATTTGAACCGTTATCAAATATTGAGCTTATTATCCCGCCCCTATCTCTATGCACGGATAATGCCGCGATGATTGGAGCTGCAGCAAGTGTACAATTTGCTCAAGGAAAACGTTCGGATATGTCATTAAATGCGAATCCTGGCTTAGATTTGGAAGAGTAAGGAGCGAATGAGATTTATTTCTCATTCGTCTTTTTTGTGGATAAAAAATGATTTATCAACAATATTCAATAAATTTAGAATTGACTGTGGATAATTATGTGGAAAAGTCCGTGTACTCAGTACACGGACCAGTTATCAACAAGTTTTAATTATGAAAATCAGACAGATATACACCGTTTATTCACAGGTGGATAAAGCTTGTCCTAAAGCGTATGAACAAGTGAAAAGCATGAATAGATATGAAAAAATATAGGCTATTCTTCTAGAAGCAGCTGTAATTCCTCCCACTCCTCCATTAATGTGGATAACTGTGAAGTGATTTTTTCATTTTCACCGTTTAATCTTGATACTTCTTCGTGGTTTTGATAAATTTCAGGGTCACAAAGAAGCTCTTCATTCTCCGCTTGTACGGCTTCTAACTTGTTTATTTCAGTTTCAATTTCTTCGATGCGGCGCGTTCGTTGCCTCATCAATTTTTTTTGTTCTTTATCTTGTTTGTAGGACTGTTTATCTACTTTTACCGTACGTTCTTCATTTACTTTTCCGTTTTCTAATTCTTTGATTTCCTCTAGTTCCGCTTTCTTTTCTACATAATAGTCATAATCCCCAAGAAACTCTTCTACTCCTGCACGAGATAGCTCTGCTATTTTGTTTGCAATACGATTAATAAAGTAACGGTCATGTGAAACAAATAATAGGGTCCCAGGGTAATCAATTAACGCATTTTCCAGTACTTGTTTGCTGTCTAAATCAAGATGGTTAGTAGGCTCATCTAAAATTAAGAAATTAGCTTTTTGAAGCATAAGCTTCGCAAGAGCTAAACGTGCTTTTTCACCGCCGCTAAGCGTAGAAACGATTTTCAGTACATCATCACCTGAAAATAGGAAATTCCCAAGCGCTGTACGAATTTCTTTTTCGGGTTTCGTTGGGTAGTCATCCCAAAGCTCATTTAAAACAGTTTTATTAGACGTTAAATTGGCTTGTTCCTGGTCGTAATAACCAACCATTACATTTGAGCCAAAGGAAATGGTCCCAGTTTTGAAGCTGAGTTTATCTACAATACCTTTTAACAAAGTAGATTTTCCAATCCCGTTAGGACCAACCAATGCAAGGCTTTCTCCTTTTTTAATGCGAAGGTTTGCCTGCTGGACGACATAGTTGTTTTCATCATATCCGATGGACACGTTTTCGAGATTTAATACTTCATTTCCGCTTTGACGCTCAATTTCAAACGAAAAACTAGCTGATTTTTCTCCTTCATTAGGTCGATTTATTAACTCCATTCGATCGAGCTGTTTGCGTCTACTTTGGGCACGTTTTGTAGTCGATGCGCGGGCGATGTTTCGCTGAATAAAATCATTCAGTTTTGAGACCTCATCCTGCTGCTTTTCGTACTGACGTAATTCTTTTTCATATCGCTCTGCTTTTTGTACAAGGTATTTAGAGTAGTTACCCGTGTACTTCACCGTTGTTTTTTGTGTGACTTCATACACTTGATTTACGACTTTATCAAGGAAGTAACGATCGTGTGAAACGATTAAAATAGCTCCTTCATACCCTTGCAGAAATTGCTCCAGCCATGCTAAAGTTTCAATATCTAAGTGGTTGGTAGGTTCATCGAGAATAAGCAAGTCAGGCTTTGTTAAAAGCAGTTTTGCAAGAGCCAAGCGCGTTTTTTGTCCACCGCTCAAGGAAGAAATAGGCGTGCTATAGTCAAAGTTTGAAAAACGGAAACCGTGAAGAATAGATCGTGTATCCGCTTCATACTGGTAACCGCCTAAATCTTTAAAGGTTACTTGAAGCTGATCGTATTCTTTCGTTAGTTTTTCGTATTGAACTGAATCATTAAAAATGTCTGGATCACCCATCTTCGTTTCAAGCGTACGTAATTCTTGTTCCATTTTCTTTAACGGAGCAAAGACAGTCATCATTTCCTCCCATATAGAGAGAGTGGACTCAAGAACTGTATCTTGTCCCATATAATCAATGGAAACACCTTTAGGTTTAATAATTTCTCCGCTGTCATAGGAAAGTTGCTCAGCGATAATTTTTAATAAAGTTGATTTACCAGCACCGTTTCGTCCCACTAGGGCAATGCGGTCTTTTGATTGTACTTCTAACTTTATATTCGATAAAATGGGTTCTGCCCCATAGTATTTTGTAATACCGTTCAATTGTAGAATAATCATCTTTTCACCTCTAGTAGTATATCCATAGTGTATTTTAACATATTTTCAAATACAAGTTCTTACTCCAAGCGTTTGTAATTTGTAGAGAGACAAAGACAAATGATGAAGAGAATGTTTTGATTCATGAAATAAAATGATTTTACCTGCACATTTTATACAGGATACTATGTTAAAATAAGAGATAAGTGCATCTCTGAACTTATATATGATTGATGTAAAAAATCCGTCATAGCTAAGAATAGGATTCTTTGAAGAGCTAATTTCTTAGTTCTAGCCACCGACTTTAGGTAGTACTGGATAAACGGAAGCCATCAAGGTGTGAAACGGAGTATATATATAACAAGAGAAAAGAGAGAGAATTGGAAGCGCTACCTCAAAGCGTTCGATGCTTTGTGAATGGTAATGCAATATAACTTGAAAATGTTAGTAATGACATACATGAACTGAGGGGGTACAACGTGAACACTGAACAATTAAAAATACCACAAGCAACGGCTAAACGATTGCCGCTTTATTATCGTTTTATAAAAAATTTGCATTCTTCTGGTAAACAACGTGTGTCGTCAGCGGAATTAAGTGAAGCAGTGAAAGTTGATTCTGCTACTATTCGTCGGGACTTTTCTTACTTTGGTGCATTGGGAAAAAAAGGATACGGCTATAATGTGAATTATTTACTTACATTTTTTCGTAAAACGTTAGACCAAGACGAAGTAACAAAAGTAGCATTGATTGGCGTAGGGAATCTAGGAACAGCCTTTTTAAATTATAATTTTATTAAAAATAATAACACAAAAATTGAGTGCGCTTTTGATGTGATAGAAGATAAAGTCGGCACGAAAGTAGGCGATGTGCCGGTCTATCATCTTGACCAATTAGAAGATTATATGAGTGATGATATCTCAGTAGCGATTTTAACCGTGCCTGCGACTGTTGCTCAGCAAATTACCGATCGTTTAGTGAACTGTGGAATTAAAGGAATTTTAAACTTCACTCCTGCACGCTTAAACGTACCCGATGAGATTCGACTGCATCATATTGATCTTGCTGTAGAATTACAGTCGCTTGTCTATTTTTTGAAAAATTATCCTGTTGAATAAGATGGACTGTGTTACGATTTCCTTAAGTCTAAATTAATAAGGAGAGTGGGAATATGGGGATTGGAGTAGGCAGTTGGATTATTATTGCTATTGTAGCACTGCTGATTTTTGGACCGAAACGGTTACCGGAGCTAGGAAGATCAGTGGGCCAAACGCTTAGAGAGTTTAAGCATGCCGCTAGCGGTGTGTCTGAGGATCGTGAAAAAGATAAACAACGTCAAGTAGATGAAAAAGAGTAAAAGGGTGATCATATTATGACCGAACAAGAAATGTCAATATATGATCATATAGGAGAGCTGCGAAAACGCATTTTAATTGTTTTATTTTTCTTTGTTATTGCCACAGTCGTCGGCTTTTTCATAGCGGATAAGGTAATTGTCTATTTACAGCATGCTGATGAGGCAAAAAATTTAACGATGAATGCATTTAGGTTAACAGATCCAGTCAAGATTTATATGCAATTTGCTGTTATTATCGGCTGTGTACTCGCAGCTCCTGTTGCACTGTATCAACTTTGGGCATTTATTAGTCCTGGTTTATATGAAAAAGAACGTAAGGTAACGCTTGGATATATTCCTGTTTCCATTTTTCTCTTTATTGGCGGCGTCTCTTTTTCTTATTTTGTGTTGTTTCCATTTGTCGTCGATTTTATGACGCGCGTTTCTGATGAGCTGAATGTAAACCAAGTGATTGGCATTAATGAATACTTTTCTTTTCTAATGCAGCTTACACTGCCATTTGGCTTGTTGTTTCAGCTTCCTGTCGTCGTTATGTTTTTGACGCGATTAGGAATTATAACACCTATGTTTTTATCTCAAATTCGAAAGTATGCCTATTTTGTACTGCTAGTTATTGCTGCGCTCATTACACCACCGGAATTGCTTTCGCATATGATGGTGACAGTGCCGCTCTTAATTTTGTATGAAATTAGCATCATTATTTCCCGCATTTCGTATCGCAAAGTGCTAAAGGCAAGGGCAGAGCAAGAACGAGAAGATGTAAGTATGTAAAAAAACCACTGAAACAGTGGTTTTTTTATTTAGATGAATCATCTTGGTTTTTATATTGCTGCTGCAACTTTTTAATTTTATAGTGCAAGATAAAGATGCGAACGGCAAATCTAAAATCGAATGCGGCTACGAGTGCAAATAAGATTGTGGGGAAATTCCAAACGGTTTCCTGAGCATTTTGAATAGCCAGGTAGGTAAATAATCCCCCCATAATAATATAAATAAACCCTCGTGTTAAAGGGATATTCTTCATAAAAACATGCCTCCAAAAATAAACTGCATTTGTTCTGCTTGTTTTTGCATTTCTGTAATTTTATCTAAAAAGACAGTTTGAGATAAAATTACGATTGTGTTCATCAACACATGAGCAATAATAGATACAACAATTAGTTTCGTTCTTGCATAAAGGAATGCAAATACAAATCCCATGGCTGTATACACGAGTAAGTGTTTAAAATCCCAGTGTACCGCAGCGAAAATAAGGGAACTAATAAATGCAGAGATAAAGAAATTGTATCGTTTGTGAAGAGAGCCGAAAATGATTTTTCGGAAAATAATCTCTTCTAGAATTGGTCCAATAACAGAGGTAACCACAATCAGGAAAGGCGTTGCTTTAACAAGATTAACAATATTTTGTGTGTTTTCAGATACTTGAGTAATGCCAAGAGCGTGCTCAATCATACCTGCTACAGCTTGACCAGCCATAGCCAGAAACACACCAAGGACTGACCAGACAACAGCAATCGTTTTCCCAGCATGTTCAATACGCATGGACATATCACGGCGCAGCAGCAGTAAGACAATAAGTAAACCCAGGATAAAGCTAATAATGGTCCAATAAGTCAAAAGCATGACATTCGCTGTCCGAACTGGATATTGATCAAACATTCCTGTTAACTTTAACAGCGGTATACCAACAACTCCTGAAAACTGCATAAGGATGTAGGTGAGGATAACATACCAATAACGTTTTTCCAATCTTCTATACTCCTTTAAAAGGTTTTTATGTATATATGTCGAAGAAGTACTGTAAAGTGAGTAATTTCTTCTTGCTCGTATTGTAACATACATATTATTGAACAGAGAAAAGAATGCTTTATTTCTCAAAATCGTCGAAATCTAAGGCTATTATATGTAGTTTTCGTAAATTTTAAATTTTTTTTGTTTAATACTTGCAAAAAAAACCCACTTTGTTTTAATATAATAATTGTGTTAGCACTCGTTGAGGTTGAGTGCTAATAAAAATGCAAACATATTATTTGAGGAGGTTGTTTCACTTGTTAAAGCCATTAGGTGATCGCGTAGTGATTGAACTTGTAAAATCTGAGGAAAAAACAGCAAGCGGTATCGTATTACCGGACAGTGCAAAAGAAAAACCGCAAGAGGGTAAAATTGTTGCTGTTGGTACAGGCCGAGTATTAGAAAGCGGTGAGCGTGTAGCTTTAGAAGTAGCTGCAGGCGATCGTATCATCTTCTCAAAATATGCGGGTACTGAAGTGAAATATGAAGGTACTGAATACTTAATTTTACGCGAAAGCGACATTTTAGCTGTAATCAGCTAATTTTAACCACAAACTTATCATACGTAAAAAATAGATTATTAAGAATATCTTGAGGAGGTCAAAGAACATGGCAAAAGACATTAAATTTAGCGAAGAAGCACGTCGCGCAATGCTACGTGGTGTAGATACATTAGCAAATGCGGTAAAAGTAACGCTTGGACCAAAAGGTCGTAACGTTGTATTAGAAAAGAAATTCGGTTCACCGCTTATTACAAATGATGGTGTAACAATTGCAAAAGAAATTGAATTAGAAGACGCATTTGAAAATATGGGTGCTAAATTAGTAGCTGAAGTTGCTAGCAAAACAAACGACGTTGCTGGTGACGGTACAACTACTGCGACAGTTTTAGCACAAGCAATGATCAGAGAAGGTCTTAAAAACGTAACGGCTGGCGCTAACCCAATGGGTATCCGTAAAGGTATGGAAAAGGCAGTAGCTGTAGCGGTTGAAGAACTAAAAGCAATTTCTAAGCCAATTCAAGGTAAAGATTCAATTGCTCAAGTAGCGGCTATCTCAGCAGCTGACGAAGAAGTAGGTCAACTAATCGCTGAAGCAATGGAGCGCGTTGGTAACGACGGCGTTATCACACTTGAGGAATCAAAAGGTTTCACAACTGAATTAGAAGTTGTAGAAGGTATGCAGTTTGACCGTGGATATGCGTCTCCTTACATGGTAACTGATTCAGATAAAATGGAAGCTGTATTAGATGATCCATACATCTTAATCACAGACAAAAAAATCGGTAACATTCAAGAAATCTTACCGGTATTAGAGCAAGTTGTTCAACAAGGCAAGCCTCTATTAATCATTGCTGAAGACGTAGAAGGTGAAGCTCTAGCAACATTAGTTGTGAACAAACTTCGCGGTACATTCACAGCTGTAGCAGTTAAAGCTCCTGGTTTTGGTGATCGTCGTAAAGCAATGCTACAAGACGTTGCTATCCTAACAGGCGGAGAAGTAATCACTGAAGAGCTTGGTCTTGACTTGAAAACTGCAAGCATCGATCAACTAGGTCGCGCTTCTAAAATTGTTGTAACAAAAGAAAATACAACAGTTGTAAACGGTGCAGGAAACGCAGAAGATATCCTAGCACGCGTAAATCAAATCAAAGCTCAGCTTGAAGAAACAACTTCAGAGTTTGACCGTGAAAAATTACAAGAGCGCTTAGCAAAACTTGCTGGTGGCGTAGCTGTAATTAAAGTTGGTGCGGCAACTGAAACTGAGTTAAAAGAACGTAAATTACGCATTGAAGATGCATTAAACTCTACGCGTGCTGCGGTTGAAGAAGGTATCGTAGCTGGTGGTGGTACTGCATTGGTAAATATTTATAATAAAGTAGCAAGCATCGAGGCTGACGGTGACACTGCTACAGGTATCAACATCGTATTACGTGCGATTGAAGAGCCTGTACGTCAAATCGCTCACAATGCTGGTTTAGAAGGATCAGTAATCGTTGAGCGTCTAAAAGGCGAAGCAGTTGGAACTGGATTCAACGCTGCAACTGGCGAGTGGGTAAATATGCTAGACACTGGTATCGTTGACCCAACAAAAGTAACGCGTTCAGCTCTTCAAAATGCTTCTTCTGTAGCGGCTATGTTCTTAACAACTGAAGCAGTTGTTGCTGACAAGCCAGAAGAAAATTCAGCACCTGCAATGCCTGACATGGGCGGCATGGGTGGAATGGGCGGCATGATGTAATCACTGCCCTACCTAAAAAAGCGACCAAGTACTCACTTGGTCGCTTTTTTGTGTGCGTTAATATTTTCAGATTTTTTTAAAATTTGTTAAGATAGTACTATGTTTATTGGAAAACTTACTAAACTCAAGGTTTAACTGAGTTTTAAGGGGGAGCTTCGTTGATTCAGCTGGATCATATTAATAGTAAATTAAACCAAGTATTAGAAAACATCGATCAAATTGTGATTGGAAAACGTCAGGTATCTACGTTGAGTTTAGTTGCTTTGCTTGCGGAGGGGCATATTTTGCTTGAAGATGTGCCGGGTGTGGGAAAAACGATGCTAGTGAAAGCACTGGCCAAATCGATTGATGCCGAATTTAAACGAATTCAATTCACACCTGATTTACTGCCATCCGATGTAACAGGTGTTTCTATTTACAGTCCAAAAGACATGGAATTTCATTTTCGTCCAGGCCCTATCATGAGCCATATTGTACTCGCTGATGAGATTAACAGGACTTCTCCTAAAACACAGTCGGCGCTTTTAGAAGCAATGGCTGAGCATCATGTAACAACCGATGGTATCACCCGGGAAATTCCAGCGCCTTTTTTTGTGATGGCTACTCAAAATCCTGTTGATTTTGATGGAACCTATCATTTGCCGGAAGCGCAGCTGGATCGTTTTTTATTTAAATTAAGCATGGGGTATCCTACGCAAGAAGAGGAGCTTCAAATTTTAAATGGCGTATCCACCCAAATCAATCTTGAAGATGTCAAACCCGTCATGAGCATTCCAGAATTAGTACAGGCTCAAAAAGCTGTAAGCAGTATTTATGTAGATGATACAATCAAATACTATATCATTGAAATCATTCGTAAAACACGCTCTCATCCACATGTTTCGTTAGGTATCAGTCCTCGTGGAACGGTTTCCTTTATGAAGGCCGTTCAAGCATATGCGTTAGTAAAGGGAAGAGATTACTGTATTCCCGATGATGTTCAAGAGCTTGCTTCGTATGTGTGTGTACATCGATTAACTCTAAGACCTGATACTCAGTACAGCGGCTTAACACCGAGTGATGTGATGAAGCAAATTATGGCTGATACGAAAGTACCTGTTAAAAGGTAAGAGGATACTTTATGAAACAGTATATAAAAGTAATATGGAATAAAGGTAGAGAGTGGTTTGTTTTATTTTGCATCTTTGCTGCTACGTTTTCTTACGCCATGTTTCAAGGAGGCTTTGTCAGCTGGTTTTTATTTTATAGCTTCTTACCTTTTGGGTTATATGCGGTAGCTGTTTTGCTTTATCCGTTGGAGAAGTGGAATGTTACTCGTGAGATGAAGCTAAAGCCTCGATTCGCTGGAGATTATCTTTCGTATGACATTCACATTACACGCCCTTCGGCTTTTCCTGTTTATATGGCAGCAGTGAAAGAAGGGAGCAACCTTTTAGATCAAGAGGAAAGAACGATTTATCCGCTTTTTGAACGAAACGTTGTTATTCCGTACGAAAAATCTTTTGTAGAAAGAGGAGAATATGAATTTTTTACCGTTTCGATTGAAATTAGTGATTTATTAGGAATTGTAAGAAAGAAGGCGTATTATCCACTGAAGCAGCGGTTTATCGTTTATCCTCAGATTCATGAGATAGATATCCCGTTTCTTTTGGCAGGAATAGAAGAAGGGAAAAATGAAGTTTCGACGGGAAATCAATCTACCACGTTAGTGACAGGTATTAGGGAGTATCAGCCCGGTGACCGATTAGGATCTATCGATTGGAAGGCGACGGCTCGTAAAGCTACGTTAATTTCTAAAGAGTTCGGTCACTATCATGAACAAAGTATGATTATCATTGCAGATGTTATGACCTCTCTATATTTTGAAGAGCGAATGAGCTTTCTGGCATCTATGCTCATTCATGAAGAAATCAAACGTAAAAAAGTCGATTTTCTTTTAGCTGGAGATGCTCTTTTTTCGCAGAAAATCTTTGAACAAAATGAGTGTGATAACCTGTTGCATCACTTAGCACGTGCAAAACCTATTAGCAATCGAACATTCGAAGCAGAATTTAAGAACATTGCCATTCAAAAGCAGCAATCTTCTATGGTAATTGTCAGTCAAGTTACAGGGACTCTTATTGGGCATATTCAATCTAAGCTGAGACCTCATGCTAAGGCATCACTAATTGTCGTTAAAGATGAAGGAGCAGGGCTTAGTGATGAAGAGACGATTATTGCAAATGGAATACAGTCTTCTGCTTTAACGATTGAAGTCGTTAATATTCATCTCCCTCTATTATCTAAGGAAGTGAGGGCGGAAATAAGTGAATAAATCAGCTTGGTATGTAAAAAACATCTTATTGTACGCGGGAGCTTTCTTTTTATTAGTGGAATGGCTGCTCCCTTTAAATGAAGTCACTGATACGAATCAAATTCATTACTTTATTTTGTTTGTTGCTTACTGTTTTTTGGGCTTAACGTTTCGATTGCCGTTTATTGTGATGACGTTAGGAAACATGTTGTTTATTTTGTTTTCGCTTCACAACCTCTATTTCCAAGGGGCTTTCTTTTCTTCGGAATGGCTTCCGAGACTGCTGGAAATTCTTCAGTCAGATGTCCAAAGTATCATGGAGTGGAATATAGCCAATTTATCATTTGAAATGAGGAGCACCTTGTTTTTTGTGCTGCTGTGGATTATGGCTTATTTAATTCGATACTGGATCTTTTATCAAAAAAGAATTTTCTTCTTTTTCTTCTTAACCATTTTGTACATTACCGTGTTGGATACATTCTCTACCTACAATGCTGGAGCTGCTATTATTCGAGTAACGATTATAGGATTTTTATTAGTAGCAATGCTTCGCATAAATCCTGAACGCATAAAAGCTGCAAGCACTGAGCGTTTAGAAAATAGAAAACGATCGTTTCTTTTTTTAGGCAGCTTTTTAGCTATCGTCATTGTGCTGGCTTATCTCGCTCCTAAACCAGGGCCGCAGTGGCCGGATCCTGTACCTTTTATTACAGCGCACACAACAAATCAAGGGCAGGGAGAATCTGCAAGCGGTCAACGAATTGGCTATGATATGGATGATTCTAAATTGGGTGGATCTTTTGTAAATGATGATACGGTTGTATTTACAGCCAAAGTAGAGGATGAGCACTATTGGCGTATTGAAACGAAGGATGTTTATACAGGTAAGGGGTGGGAGCTGTCTAAAGAGGAACAGAAAGTGCCTTTCAAAGGAAATGAAAACTTACTCCCTCAATATGACTCCGGTGTAGCAGGACAAGTAAGGAAAGCAGAAGTTACCTATTCGCAGCCTTCTGTTCATCTTATGCACGTTCCTCAACTGCTGTCTCTAACCTTGAAAAATGGCATTCAAACCGATGTTACACCGACGAATGAAAAATTATATCCATATCAAAATGATAAACTTGTTACTGTTCAATCGTATGAGCTGACGTATAAATATCCTGTGTTTGATATTGGGCTTCTTCAGCAAGCAGAGGAGAAAAAGCCGGAGAGTCTAGAGAATAATAACGAATTTGTAGCGAGATACACCCAACTTCCTACTAATTTGCCCAAACGAGTAAAGGATTTAGCTCGTGAGATAATAAAAAATAAAAATAATCGCTATGAAAAAGCGAAAGCCGTTGAAGAATATTTTCGTTCAAATCCATATGTATATGATACTGAAAATGTTCCAATTCCTACGAAGAATAAAGATTATGTTGATCAATTTCTATTTGATACAAAAAGAGGGTACTGTGATAACTTCTCTACTTCTATGGTCGTGCTGCTTCGTTCATTAAATATTCCTGCTAGGTGGGTAAAGGGCTACACAGAAGGTGATGCCACTGTTATTTCAGGAAGTAGTAAGTGGACAACCTATGAGGTTACACAAAACAATGCTCATTCTTGGGTAGAAGTATATTTTCCGGGAGCGGGTTGGGTACCTTTTGAACCAACAAAAAGCTTTTCTAATCCGTATGATTTTGTAGATAGTCAACCTAACAACTCTAGTGAAAATAGTCAAAGGGAAGAAGAAAAACAAGAAATGCAAGTGAAGGAGCAGCCTAAGGAAAAAGAGCTTCCCCAACAAGAAGAAAAAGAGAAAGAAAAAACATCTTCTCTTCAAAATGCTAAGTTGTCTACGAAGTGGAAAGTGCTTTTCTGCGGACTGACTGTAGTGATGTTAATAGTAATATATCTCAATCGATTTAAATGGTTTTTACCGCTTTATATCTCTTTTTATAAAAAGAAAGAGAGACCGGACACCTTTGAATCAGCGTATGCTTTTTTACTGAAAAGGCTCGCTGCAACTGGACTAAATCGCCAAGAAAGTCAAACGCTGCGCGACTTTGCAGGAGAAGTAGATGAAAAATTAAATACGGTAAATATGCTCCAATTAACGGAAAAATATGAGCGGGTTTTATATCGAAATGCAGATTCTGTAAGAGAATGGAAAGAGTCGATTGAATTGTGGGAAAATTTAATTAAAAAAACGAGTTCTTGACCATTGTTTCGCGGATTGATAGAATATTCTCGAACTTAGTATAAATGTTTTGTATACCTTCATATATCCTCGATAATATGGTTCGAGAGTCTCTACCGGGTCACCTTAAACGATCTGACTATGAAGGCAGAACAGTCTATTTGACGATAAACGTCGTGCTCAACTAGACTTCTGCCTTTGTTTTTTGAGGGAGAAGTCTAGTTTTTTTTATATTTTAGGGCATAATAACAAGTGATTATTTACACATTCGGAGAGGTGAACAAGATGGAAGGCATGATTGTTGTATTAGATTTTGGTAGTCAATATAACCAATTGATTACGCGTCGCATTCGCGAGTTCGGAGTATATAGTGAATTGCATCCGCACACAATTACAGCAGAAGAGATTAAAGCATTAAATCCAAAGGGAATTATTTTCTCTGGAGGCCCAAACAGTGTGTACGGTGAAAACGCATTTCACTGCGATGAAAACATTTTTGAATTAGGTATTCCTGTTTTAGGTATTTGTTATGGAATGCAATTAATGACTCATCATTTTGGCGGGAAGGTAGAAGGTGCTAGCCATCGTGAATATGGTAAAGCAGCGATTAACGTACAAAACGATTCATTAATGTACCATGAGTTGCCAAAAGAACAAGTTGTTTGGATGAGTCACGGTGATTTAGTTGTAGAAACACCAGCTGGTTTTGAAGTGGACGCAACTAGCCCATCTTGTCCGATTGCCGCAATGAGTAACAAAGAAAAGAATATGTACGGAGTACAGTTCCATCCGGAAGTTCGTCATTCAGTGCACGGTAACCATATCTTAAAGAACTTCGTGTTTGAAGTATGTCATGCGGAAGCAAACTGGTCAATCGAGAACTTCATTGAAATTGAAATAGATAAAATCCGTGAAACAGTTGGAGATAGAAAAGTACTTTGCGCACTTAGCGGTGGAGTAGATTCTTCAGTAGTAGCTGTATTAATTCATAAAGCAATTGGTGATCAGTTAACATGTATGTTCGTAGATCACGGTTTATTACGTAAAGGTGAAGCGGAAAGTGTAATGGAAACATTCAGCGAAGGCTTTAATATGAACGTAATTAAAATTGATGCAAAAGATCGCTTCTTAGAAAAATTAAGCGGCGTATCAGACCCTGAACAAAAGCGCAAAATCATTGGTAATGAATTTATTTATGTATTCGATGACGAAGCTGCTAAATTAAAAGGATTTGATTTCTTAGCTCAAGGTACGCTATACACAGATATTATCGAGAGTGGGACGGCTACAGCTCAAACAATCAAATCTCACCATAACGTAGGTGGATTACCGGAAGATATGCAGTTCAAACTAATCGAACCGTTAAACACGCTATTTAAAGATGAAGTACGCGCATTGGGTTCTGAATTAGGTATTCCTGATAACATCGTTTGGCGTCAGCCTTTCCCAGGACCAGGTCTAGGCATTCGTGTACTTGGTGCAGTTACGGAAGAGAAGTTAGAAATTGTACGTGAGTCGGATGCTATTTTACGTGAAGAGATTGCAAAGGCAGACTTAGAGCGTGATATCTGGCAATACTTTACGGTTCTTCCTGATATCCGCAGTGTAGGTGTAATGGGAGATGCTCGTACGTATGATTACACAATCGGTATTCGTGCTGTGACATCGATTGATGGCATGACTTCTGATTGGGCGCGTATTCCTTGGGATGTACTTGAAGTTATCTCAACGCGTATTGTAAACGAAGTTAAGCATATTAACCGCGTAGTGTATGATATTACAAGTAAGCCGCCTGCAACAATTGAATGGGAATAATATGTAAGAAATCCGAACAAACGAACATTCTTTTATAAGAATGTTCGTTTTTTGTTGACTTTTTTTAAAAAATAATGGTAGGATAGTAACATAAAACAGCGAGATATAGCTTTAATGTCGTATAATCTTGGGGATAAGGCCCAAAAGTTTCTACCGAGCTACCGTAAATGGCTTGACTACGAGAAAGTAATACATGTATGTGTAAAAATCTTTTGTTTTTTGGCTCATACATTTCTCTTTTAGTCGATTTTATGCCTTTACGCGCCATAGTGTAGAGGCATTTTTTATGGCTTGCCTAAGTGCACGCGGCTTCGATAAAGGGAGGAAAAAACGTGAAGAAGTATTTTCGTTTTGAAGAGTTGAGTACTAGCTATCGAAAAGAGTTTATAGCTGGCCTTACAACTTTTCTATCTATGGCTTACATTTTATTTGTTAATCCATCTGTTCTATCACTAAGTGACGTAAAGGATCTACCTGACAGCATGAGAATGGACCAAGGTGCTGTATTTACAGCTACAGCTTTAGCGGCAGCCTTGGGATCAATTGTTATGGGAGTACTTGGTAGATATCCAATTTCATTAGCTCCAGGTATGGGATTAAACGCATTTTTTGCTTATACAGTTGTTCTAACAATGGGAATTCCATGGCAGACGGCTTTAACGGGTGTTATGATATCAGGTGTTATTTTTATTCTTTTAACATTAACAAGCCTGCGAGAAAAAATTATTAATTCGATTCCTATTGAATTAAAAATGGCTGTTGGAGCAGGTATTGGTTTGTTTATTAGTTTTATTGGTATGAAAGGTGCAGGAATCATTGTCAAAGATGATGCCACATTTGTTGGACTGGGTGATTTAACAAACCCAACAACGTTACTTGCGGTTTTTGGTATTGTAATTACTATTGTATTAATGGTGCTTCGAGTAAATGCAGCTGTATTTATCGGTATGATTGCAACGGCTGTGGCGGGTATGGCTTTTGGGTTAATTGATACACCCAAAGCAGTTGTTTCATCAGTTCCTAGCCTTGACCCGACTTTTGGTGCAGCTTTTCAAAATATTGGTGATATCTTTACTGTAAAGATGCTAGTAGTCATTTTAACTTTCTTGTTTGTTGACTTCTTTGATACAGCAGGTACGATGGTTGCTGTAGCAAGTCAAGCTGGGCTTATGAAAGATAATAAACTTCCGCGAGCGGGAAGAGCTTTATTGGCAGATTCTAGTGCGATTGTAGTTGGTGCGGTTCTTGGTACATCATCAACAACAGCTTATGTAGAGTCTACGGCTGGAGTAGCAGCGGGTGGACGTTCAGGATTTACTGCAATCGTCACGGCAGCGTTTTTCTTAGTTGCACTGTTCTTTTCTCCGTTGTTAGCGGTCGTAACACCAGCTGTTACTGCACCAGCTTTAATTACGGTAGGAGCTCTGATGGTGTCAAACTTAGGAGAAATTAATTGGAAAGAGTTTGAAGTAGCAGTTCCGGCATTTTTTACAGTGATTATGATGCCACTAACATACAGCATTGCAACAGGTATTGCGGTTGGCTTTATCTTCTATCCTATTACAATGTTATGTAGCAAGCGCGGAAAAGAAGTTCATCCAATTATGTATGCTCTTTGTATCATCTTCATACTTTATTTCGCGTTCTTAGCAGAATAGTTTAAATAAAAAAGCTCAGTTTAATGACTGGGCTTTTTTTTTATGGTAAGATAAGAAAACTGTATAGCTGCTAGATTGCTATTACAATAGAGACTAATCAATCATTAGAATGAAGGTTTACTTCGTTAATTTTTTTATTTATAAAGTTTTTTAGAAAAATGATTGACTCTATATATTATATATGATAAATTATTAAATGTCGCTGATAAACAGCGCAGTTGAGAGAAATATCTAAAAAAGATGTTGACATTAAATTGATAGAATGTTATACTAATAAAGTTGCTTGAGAGCAGCGATTGAACTTTGAAAACTGAACAAAGCGACAAACGTCAACGTTAATTTTTATTTTTAAATTGAGCAAGTCAAACATTTCTTCGGAGAGTTTGATCCTGGCTCAGGATGAACGCTGGCGGCGTGCCTAATACATGCAAGTCGAGCGAACTGATTAGAAGCTTGCTTCTATGACGTTAGCGGCGGACGGGTGAGTAACACGTGGGCAACCTACCTGTAAGACTGGGATAACTTCGGGAAACCGAAGCTAATACCGGATAGGATCTTCTCCTTCATGGGAGATGATTGAAAGATGGTTTCGGCTATCACTTACAGATGGGCCCGCGGTGCATTAGCTAGTTGGTGAGGTAACGGCTCACCAAGGCAACGATGCATAGCCGACCTGAGAGGGTGATCGGCCACACTGGGACTGAGACACGGCCCAGACTCCTACGGGAGGCAGCAGTAGGGAATCTTCCGCAATGGACGAAAGTCTGACGGAGCAACGCCGCGTGAGTGATGAAGGCTTTCGGGTCGTAAAACTCTGTTGTTAGGGAAGAACAAGTACAAGAGTAACTGCTTGTACCTTGACGGTACCTAACCAGAAAGCCACGGCTAACTACGTGCCAGCAGCCGCGGTAATACGTAGGTGGCAAGCGTTATCCGGAATTATTGGGCGTAAAGCGCGCGCAGGCGGTTTCTTAAGTCTGATGTGAAAGCCCACGGCTCAACCGTGGAGGGTCATTGGAAACTGGGGAACTT
>NZ_JBKIKC010000017.1:0-90638 GCF_046599315.1 Priestia megaterium
CCATCTCCCAAGGCTAAATACTCCCTAGTGACCGATAGTGAACCAGTACCGTGAGGGAAAGGTGAAAAGCACCCCGGAAGGGGAGTGAAAGAGATCCTGAAACCGTGTGCCTACAAGTAGTCAGAGCCCGTTAATGGGTGATGGCGTGCCTTTTGTAGAATGAACCGGCGAGTTACGATCCCATGCAAGGTTAAGCCGATAAGGCGGAGCCGTAGCGAAAGCGAGTCTGAATAGGGCGTTTAGTATGTGGTTGTAGACCCGAAACCAGGTGATCTACCCATGTCCAGGGTGAAGTTCAGGTAACACTGAATGGAGGCCCGAACCCACGCACGTTGAAAAGTGCGGGGATGAGGTGTGGGTAGCGGAGAAATTCCAATCGAACCTGGAGATAGCTGGTTCTCTCCGAAATAGCTTTAGGGCTAGCCTCATGTTGTAAGAGTCTTGGAGGTAGAGCACTGATTGGACTAGGGGCCCCCAACGGGTTACCGAATTCAGTCAAACTCCGAATGCCAAAGACTTATCCATGGGAGTCAGACTGCGAGTGATAAGATCCGTAGTCAAAAGGGAAACAGCCCAGACCACCAGCTAAGGTCCCCAAGTATACGTTAAGTGGAAAAGGATGTGGAGTTGCTTAGACAACCAGGATGTTGGCTTAGAAGCAGCCACCATTTAAAGAGTGCGTAATAGCTCACTGGTCGAGTGACTCTGCGCCGAAAATGTACCGGGGCTAAACGTATCACCGAAGCTGTGGATTGACATCTTAGATGTCAGTGGTAGGAGAGCGTTCTAAGTGCAGCGAAGTCAGACCGTAAGGACTGGTGGAGCGCTTAGAAGTGAGAATGCCGGTATGAGTAGCGAAAGACAAGTGAGAATCTTGTCCACCGAATGCCTAAGGTTTCCTGAGGAAGGCTCGTCCGCTCAGGGTTAGTCGGGACCTAAGCCGAGGCTGAAAAGCGTAGGCGATGGCCAACAGGTTGATATTCCTGTACCACCTCCCCGCCGTTTGAGTAATGGGGGGACGCAGTAGGATAGGGTAAGCGCGCTGCTGGATATGCGCGTTCAAGCAGTTAGGCTGATGAGTAGGCAAATCCGCTCATCATTAAGGCTGAGCTGTGATGACGAGGGAACTATAGTACCGAAGTTCCTGATTCCACACTGCCAAGAAAAGCCTCTAGCGAGGCGGGAGGTGCCCGTACCGCAAACCGACACAGGTAGGCGAGGAGAGAATCCTAAGGTGATCGAGAGAACTCTCGTTAAGGAACTCGGCAAAATGACCCCGTAACTTCGGGAGAAGGGGTGCTCTGGTAGGGTGTATAGCCCGAGAGAGCCGCAGTGAATAGGCCCAGGCGACTGTTTAGCAAAAACACAGGTCTCTGCGAAGCCGCAAGGCGAAGTATAGGGGCTGACGCCTGCCCGGTGCTGGAAGGTTAAGAGGAGGGGTTATCCTTTGGGAGAAGCTCTGAATCGAAGCCCCAGTAAACGGCGGCCGTAACTATAACGGTCCTAAGGTAGCGAAATTCCTTGTCGGGTAAGTTCCGACCCGCACGAAAGGCGTAACGATCTGGGCACTGTCTCAACGAGAGACTCGGTGAAATTATAGTACCTGTGAAGATGCAGGTTACCCGCGACAGGACGGAAAGACCCCGTGGAGCTTTACTGTAGCCTGATATTGAATTTTGGTACAGCTTGTACAGGATAGGTAGGAGCCTGAGAAGCCGGAGCGCTAGCTTCGGTGGAGGCGTCGGTGGGATACTACCCTGGCTGTATTGAAATTCTAACCCGCGGCCCTAATCGGGCCGGGAGACAGTGTCAGGTGGGCAGTTTGACTGGGGCGGTCGCCTCCTAAAATGTAACGGAGGCGCCCAAAGGTTCCCTCAGAATGGTTGGAAATCATTCGTAGAGTGTAAAGGCACAAGGGAGCTTGACTGCGAGACCTACAAGTCGAACAGGGACGAAAGTCGGGCTTAGTGATCCGGTGGTTCCGCATGGAAGGGCCATCGCTCAACGGATAAAAGCTACCCCGGGGATAACAGGCTTATCTCCCCCAAGAGTCCACATCGACGGGGAGGTTTGGCACCTCGATGTCGGCTCATCGCATCCTGGGGCTGTAGTCGGTCCCAAGGGTTGGGCTGTTCGCCCATTAAAGCGGTACGCGAGCTGGGTTCAGAACGTCGTGAGACAGTTCGGTCCCTATCCGTCGTGGGCGTAGGAAATTTGAGAGGAGCTGTCCTTAGTACGAGAGGACCGGGATGGACACACCGCTGGTGTACCAGTTGTCTTGCCAAAGGCATCGCTGGGTAGCTATGTGTGGACGGGATAAGTGCTGAAAGCATCTAAGCATGAAGCCCCCCTCAAGATGAGATTTCCCATAGCGCAAGCTAGTAAGATCCCTGAAAGATGATCAGGTTGATAGGTCAGAGGTGGAAGCATGGCGACATGTGTAGCTGACTGATACTAATCGATCGAGGACTTAACCAAACTTTTAAAAGCGTAAGCTTTACTCAGCGAACTGTTATCTAGTTTTGAGAGAGCAATCTCTTGTCTGGTGGCGATAGCGAAGAGGTCACACCCGTTCCCATACCGAACACGGAAGTTAAGCTCTTTAGCGCCAATGGTAGTTGGGACTTTGTCCCTGTGAGAGTAGGACGTTGCCAGGCAATCAATAAGACCCCTTATGAGTCTCTTGTAAAAGAGCGGAGGGGTTTTTTATTTGAAATATTCTATCATAAGTAATGAAAATAACGCTATTTAACGCGCTTATATAGATTTTTTTTGGAGGATTAGCTCAGCTGGGAGAGCACCTGCCTTACAAGCAGGGGGTCGGCGGTTCGATCCCGTCATCCTCCACCACCGTGCCGGTGTAGCTCAACTGGTAGAGCAACTGACTTGTAATCAGTAGGTTGGGGGTTCAAGTCCTCTTGCCGGCATCACTTATATCGGAGGGGTAGCGAAGTGGCTAAACGCGGCGGACTGTAAATCCGCTCCTTCGGGTTCGGCAGTTCGAATCTGCCCCCCTCCACCATGTTTATTGGGCTATCGCCAAGCGGTAAGGCAACGGATTTTGATTCCGTCATGCGTTGGTTCGAATCCAGCTAGCCCAGCCATAGAGAGCCATTAGCTCAGTTGGTAGAGCATCTGACTTTTAATCAGAGGGTCGAAGGTTCGAGTCCTTCATGGCTCACCATGTATATTCACACGCGGGTGTGGCGGAATTGGCAGACGCGCTAGACTTAGGATCTAGTGTCTTATGACGTGGGGGTTCAAGTCCCTTCACCCGCACCATTTCATTAAGTAATACGCGGAAGTAGTTCAGTGGTAGAACACCACCTTGCCAAGGTGGGGGTCGCGAGTTCGAACCTCGTCTTCCGCTCCATAATTATTGGCGGCATAGCCAAGTGGTAAGGCCAAGGTCTGCAAAACCTTTATCACCGGTTCAAATCCGGTTGCCGCCTCCACATATAAGTCCTGCCGGGGTGGTGGAATTGGCAGACACACAGGACTTAAAATCCTGCGGTAGGTGACTACCGTGCCGGTTCAAGTCCGGCCCTCGGCACCATTTTAATAAGCGCCCGTAGCTCAATTGGATAGAGCGTTTGACTACGGATCAAAAGGTTAGGGGTTCGACTCCTCTCGGGCGCGCCATAAACGGGAAGTAGCTCAGCTTGGTAGAGCACTTGGTTTGGGACCAAGGGGTCGCAGGTTCGAATCCTGTCTTCCCGACCAGAAGTATCATGGGACCTTAGCTCAGCTGGGAGAGCGCCTGCCTTGCACGCAGGAGGTCAGCGGTTCGATCCCGCTAGGCTCCACCATACAATATACGGAGGAATACCCAAGTCCGGCTGAAGGGATCGGTCTTGAAAACCGACAGGGGTGTTAAAGCCCGCGGGGGTTCGAATCCCTCTTCCTCCGCCATTTTAAGTTTATATTTTGGTCCCGTGGTGTAGCGGTTAACATGCCTGCCTGTCACGCAGGAGATCGCGGGTTCGATTCCCGTCGGGACCGCCATTTTTAAAAATAAGCGGGTGTAGTTTAATGGTAAAACCTCAGCCTTCCAAGCTGATGTCGTGAGTTCGATTCTCATCACCCGCTCCAAATAATGGGCCTATAGCTCAGCTGGTTAGAGCGCACGCCTGATAAGCGTGAGGTCGGTGGTTCGAGTCCACTTAGGCCCACCATATTCCACAGTAGCTCAGTGGTAGAGCTATCGGCTGTTAACCGATCGGTCGTAGGTTCGAGTCCTACCTGTGGAGCCATACTGGCCCGTTGGTCAAGCGGTTAAGACACCGCCCTTTCACGGCGGTAACACGGGTTCGAATCCCGTACGGGTCATCTTAAGAGCAGTTTGCATATGCAAACTGCTTTTTTATTTATAGTACATAAATTATTGGTTTTAATGTAGGATTTATATCACCTCATAGTGGAAGTGTTAATTAGGAAATTTTCTAATATCAGAGTAAGAAATACAAAATGTATTCTTATACTCAGATTCGTATTTCGTAAAAGTTGCCTTTTTTCTTTTTTGTCCTATTGAAATCCAAATTTTTTTAGGTCGTTCTCCAATGCATCTCTGTTAATTTTAATAAAAGAAGTAATCTCTTCATATATAGCACCATTATTATTTAGCTTTTGAATATTAACAAGTTATGACCTTCAATAACATATGTTAATGAGGTAATAATTTCTTCTAAATAGTTATTCTTATAAAAGTCTTGCTAGAATTCTATGCGTTTAGCCTACGTCTAATTTTATTAAAAAGGCCTAGAGGATGTGATGGTAGGACGTTCTCCCTCTTGTCCATTCCATATCCATCGATTCGTTGTATCAGTACTTTTATTTACATAAAAATTATTGTTGAGTTGATTATATTTATTTAAGCACAAAATATACAAAACGTAATACATATACAATGTTTTGTCATTATTAATCAAACAAAGCAGAATTTTCGTGCTTGAACTTAAAAACACTGCTTGTTCTTAAGTTTTATTTAAATTTTATCCTTTAAGTTAATAACCATAACCATATCCCTATTACCTAGCTTCCTTGTTATAACGAAATTAACAATTTTAATACACTCATACTTAACACCTCTAAATACACCAATATTAAAGCACATGTTTATCTAATTTTTTCCAATTCGTATAACAACTCTTTTCGGAGACCTCACAAAAAAGAACCCTTGGGGCAGTAAGGGTTCCATGTGAGTCTATTCTCCCGTTTATGCATCTTTTTACACACACTTAACAATACGGTGATCTCTCCAGGTCCGCGTAAAGAATGTATAAAAAGTGTACCTTATATATATGCTTGTCTTCATAAGTATACTAAAAATGTTCAACGATTCTGGTACTTATCTAATATTGAATTGATTGCCTTCTTCTTATTTCTAGGTAGTGGTTTTTTAGGAGAAGCCTTAGGTAATTTTAACTTGGATTCATAACCTGTTTCTATGGTAGATAACTCTTCTGTTACCTTCTGTTGTGCTTCAATTTTTTCTTCAATAATATTTAATCGGGTAGAATAATAAGGCATTCCTGATAAAATTGTTGTTACCTTTGCATGGTCAGCTTCATAGGTACCCTCAAATAGATGGGTTGGTTCGCCCCCCTTAAAAGAACTAAATAGTTGGGCTGAATCTATCGTAAATAAGTCTAGTGGCCCTTCATATATGATTCCTGCTTTTGGTATAGTTTGCATTTCAAGTGGTGCAAAGATTGAGTTTTCCCATGAATTCTTAATTACTTCTGTAATACCCTCATTACTAATATCTGCTTGCCCTTCATCTAATTTTGTTATTTCTGCAGATGAAATAGCAGAAATTCCTTTTGTTGAAAAAATTGTACGTAAGTCTTTCTTATCTAAAACACCATGCTTAGAGTGTCTATCTGTATATTTAGGAAGAGAACTAATTAAGTTCACAAATGTTTCGTTTGTTTCTTTAAAGATTCTAGCTTTTCCTGCATTTGGATTTCTTTTTTTCACCTGCTCGTTATCAATAGGCAATACACAAAGGTCCTGACGTGAAAGCTCCTCAGTAACATACAGGGCATTGACTTGATGAACCAATGCTTCTGTAGAATCGGGTAAGATAGGAACAGCTACAATTGCTTTGTCCTCCATTTCCTGAGCAAGAAGATCCGCAAGCATCGGTCCAATACCACCACCAGAACCACCACCTGCAGAAAAACAAACCATAATAATTTCGGTACTAGGTGTTGAAAAGTTCTCTCTAATAAACTTCAATGCCATTTCCCAGTTTTTATCGACCATAAGATTAATAGCTTCATCTCGATTTTTTCCTACGCCTTCACTACCTATAAGTGTTAGACGCTCTTCTACAAAATCTAGTGACTCCAAATCACGTTCTGAAAAGTTCAATGCAACAGCATTAATACCATTTTCAAATGCCAAATCAGCTATATTCCCACCTGCAGCACCAATTCCTACAATACCTATCATATCTCTTCAACCCCCTCATTTTCTTCTCCTTGAAGTATAGCCTGTTGTACAGCTTGTTGCCCGTATTCTGTTAGATACAATTTATGTTCTTTTCCTCCAGTAACAGTTCCTATGAAATGAATAGCTTCAAGCTTGTTCAGTGTCTTACGAAAGTTAGCTGTTGAATATTCAAGCTCATCTGCAATACTACTTTTCTTTATCGCTTTAAACACAGCGTTTGCTTCATTCTGAAATAACCATCCCAGAATGCTAACATCTTCGATGGTCAGTTTCCTCATTACCTCCTCAAAGTAGTCACTCATATAGATACTCCTTTCTCTAAAATGTACATCATAGATACTTAAGTATTTTTTTAGCTTCTTGTTGTCATTCAGATACTTTCAATGTTTTTTTTAGGCAACAAAAGTTCATGTGAATCTATATAAACTCAATGATTCTCATTGCGCATCAAGTATCACTGAGTAACAACATCGCTACATCACTATCCATATGTATATCGGAAAATCCTTATGACACATTTTACAGTTTTGCCTCGGAATCGTATATTTTGGGTTATTTGTGATAGAACTAAAAGAATAATTGGTAAAAATCGCACTAAAAAAGAGCATATATTTGTTGGAAGCCAATGGGGATATGCTCTTTTGTTACTTATAACACTTATTATAGTAGCTAACTTTATATAGCAATAAAACAGAAGTTTCAAGAGTACTGAAACTTGTATCAAATGGTCAATAAATCTCATTATAATCCAGAAGGTGTAACGAAATATTTAAAATATAGCTAAAATCAAATTGAAAGTAAATTAATTTATTAAAAGATTAATTTACTTTCTAAAGTCCCAATAATGAGAAGATAATTTATTGAACTTTTTTATTTCATCGTATAGATAAAGGCAAGCCCGTTTTTATTGGCTTGCCTTGTTAAAGTTGAGCATTTCTTAGTCCATTTTATAATTTTTGTACTGCATATAGTAACAATTCTTCAATGTTTCGTTTGCCCAATTCTTTCGCTTTTTGCTGCAATTCTTCTTTCAAATCGCTTGATACTTTAACTCGTACCACTTCCAAATCACTATCAATATAAATGCCACGGCTACGCTTGTTAATTTTCCCTGAGACAAGAACAGACTCTAATAACTCCATAAGTTCGTGTGAGGATTCGGTCAGTAATATAGGTTTGATTTCAATCAAAAATTGCTCTTTCTCTTCCTGTAGCGTAATCCTCATATTGGTCGGGCTTAGATATTGATAAAACAAATCCATGAGCTTATAAAGGTGTGATTTTGCATAAGCTGTTTGCTTAAAGATAAATGTAGCATAGCCTTCTTTGGTAATCATTTTTTTCGACTCAATGGTATAGGCTGCTTCAAAGCCTCGGTGAAGTAACTCCTCTAATGTTACCTCCTCATGTTTTTCTGTAACTGCCATAATGGGATCTTCTACAGAGATGATACGGGCAAATTGCTCTTTTTCTTCGTCTTTCTTTACAAAAAGCTGAAATAAAGCAATATTTTGTTCGGCACGATAAAAATGACGCTTACTCGGTTTGCGCCCGACTTCATGCGTACGCTTAAATGCTTCTAACTCTTCTTCATGGACAAAATAACAATTGATTCCCCGGTATTCTTCTTGGAACGCTGGTAATAGTTCTTGCTTAATATATTTATTAACCGTTGTGACTGATATATCAAGTTGCTGTGCTACTTCTTTTGTCGTAAGCCCTGGCTTTCTTAATTCTTCTTTTAACCGAACCACATCTTCTAAATCAAATTCGTAACGACCTTCGATATGCCAGTCATCTTTATTAATCGGATGCAGTTTTCCTTGCTGGATATATGTATAAATTGTTTTCTTAGATGAAATATCTAACATTTCCATCACATCTTCAATGGTAATGATTTTACTAGGGTTATCAATCATATAGCACACTCCTTCTATTTTTTTATTAACTGATAATCTATTATATCACATTTAAATAAGGTTAAAATTTAAAAGGTATTGTATTGGAAGTGTAAATGGTAAAACTAACTTATAAAAAATAGTATTTTAATATTCATCCTAAGTGACGACAAATACGTAATTTTTCTACAAATGATATAGATTTTATCCTATTTTTATAAAAAGTAAGTTTTCACTTTTGTTTCTATATAAGATAAAATAAAGGAGTAATATTTTAAAAAATACATTTTAATACCTACTTAATTATAGTAATAATTAATATTCAACTAGTATTTTTGTTACTTTTAAATTTGTTATGAACGCTATTATTACTGTTAGAGTTTCTTTGCTTTTTATATACAGATAAATTCATACATAATTTTAAATAGAGAAGAAACCACCTTAACACCAGAGAAAATATGAATAAGAAAACGTGATTGTTGAAGGGAGAGGTTTTATGCAAAATGTTTCTTTAATGAATATAGAAACCCAAATACGTGAGAGAAAAGGGAATTTCCATAAAGTCGTTTCGTTGATGCTGGATACTACCTACTATGATGCCTTAGAAGAAAGAAATGAGCATCACCAACGAAAAAACGAAGAGATGTTCAGCGATTTTACAGATGAAGACATGATGTATTACTATGTTCATCAAAGAAAGCATATTCGAAAGAATCGAGAACGAAAAGAGAACACAAAAATAGAGTATTTACGGATTTTATTGCAGTTTTATCAGTACGCGATAGAAAGTGAGTCATTCTTACGACAAGATGTAGACCATTATATAGAAGAAACGATTTTTAAAAATCTAAGACCTTGGCACATAAGGAATTATCAAATGTATTTAAGTACCGCGTTGTTAGGAAAAGGGGGGAAACCTTATTCACCAGCAACCTTAGATGCTAAGATGACAATTCTAAAGAGTTTTATGAAATGGTTACATGAAACGAAGTATATTCAGTATCCGTTGCATAAAGAAATCTTGAGTACATCACTATCTGAACAAGAAATTCCGAATCGAGATTTGTACTACCATGAAGTCAAGCAGATTCTAGACTATTATAAAGACCATCCTATCAACTATGGGTTGTTAACGATGTTGGCGATGACAGGGTTGCGTGTACAAGAAATAGCCAAAGCTTCGTGGGGAGATGTGTATCTAGACAGTTTAAGTGGCCATTATCGGTTAAGAGGAGTAGGGAAGGGTGGAAAGAAGTTCGATAAGTTACTTCATCCCTCTTTATATGAACGCATTCTTGCCTTTCGAGAACGACGCCATGTCAGTATAGCATTAAATACAAGTGATCAAGGGCCATTATTTCCAACCAAAGACGGAGGGTATTATCAATATAAAAACTTAAGTAATTACATTGTTCGTATCATTGAACGGACGGAGTTACCTTTTGTAAAAGAACGGACTGACAGGATTACGCCTCATTATTTTCGTCATTTTTATGCCATTTATAGCAGGCAGCAGGGAGCAGATATCTTTCTCATTCAAAAAGAGCTGGGACACAGTGATCGTAAGACAACAGAGCGTTATCTAGAGAAGGTGTTGCAGCGAGAACAAGAAATTGGACTGATGTGGAAGGAGCAAGATTTCTAATTACTATTATATATGAAATTCCTTGCGTTAAAATATATTCAACAAATGTATTTGAACGGTGCATGTAGGGATTTAAATAGAAGCTTTTGTTGATAGTTTTTCTATTGTAGCAAACCTTATTTCTATAGATAAGAACAGGTTCTTTACGTTCCTTTTTTTAGGTTTATGAAAATACTTGGTGTAATGGTTATGTAATCAACGCATAGTATTTTACATTATAAGCGACTTATTACCTTCTTATTAACATAATCCATTTTATCCCAATTTAATTTTCGCCTCAAGGTAAGGTCAACTAAATAAATATGATTGTTGATATATGTAAGTTTTTGATGATAAATAAGTTCACCTAAAAAGATTGTACAACCTCTTTTTTTTAGGTATAATTAGTTCAACAGAAGTTCAACTTAAAAATGAGGTGTATAGATATGAAAATTTCACGTTTTAATAAAGACTGTGGGAACTCGGTCGATATGAATATTATCGATGGGTACCTGTTTGATTTTCCAACCAACGTAGTAGAACTCCAAAAAGATGCTGCTGATTCATTCTTTACAGATGCGGTGACAGCACCAGAAGAATTTAAAAAGCGTATCTTACTTTCTACAACTATCGGCGACGAAGAAAAAGAACGTTATTTCTTAGTCGGTGACATTGCGGCAAGCCAACAATTAGCTAACAATCACATCAATCGTTTACATAATAAAATAACAAGCCATATTCCCTACGTAACATTTTTAGCTGCCATTGCCTACTATCATGCGTTGCATGTAAAAGATCAAAAGGATAATAGTATTGAAATTGCCTATTTCTCTACGATGTTACCAATCTGGTTACTAAAAAAAGAAAGTACTTTCGGAGAAGCGCAAAAAGCCATGGCCAATCGCTTTGTAGGTGATCACACTTTCCACGTTCATACACCAGGATTTGAAAAAGAATTAAAGGTTTCTGTGGACGAAAGTGCTTGCTTAAAAGAAGGGGAAATCGCACGCTTTGCGTTAAAGAAAGACTTAACGCTTCAAGACCGTGAGGATGCCAATGAATATGTGGAATGTGAAACCGTAATGGTCGATATCGGTGGAGGGTCAATTGATGTCGTAATTTTACCTGAAGGGTTAAAAGCTGCGAACAGCCGTGAATCATTCCAAAGTATTGAGGGTATTCCATATTTAGCACATATTGATAAGTTAAGAAAAGAGAAATTCCCAGAGTTGTTTACCGATTTACGTGCTTTTGATCAATTTATTTTAGATAACTACAGCAAACAAAAATTTGAATTAAAAAATGAAAACACAGGTGAATCAATCGATTTAACTGTTCAAATTAAGTCTTCTTTGAAAGATTATGTGGAGATTTTACTAGCGAAGTTAAATGATGTGGCTCCGCCACCAGCGAATAAATTACGTAAATATGTATATTGTGGAGGTGTCGCTCCTACACTAGAAGTAGCCATTACGAATAGTATGAGTGAAAAAATAGGCGAAGAGCGTACAGAAAAATACCATAAAGTACCAGAAGATAGTCGTCACTTAAATTTATTTGGCTTAGAGATTCGCAGCATTGGTTATCTTCAGAAGAAACAAGCCGAGAAGAAAGCCGTTAAATCCTAACAGCGTAGGTGATACCCATGTCAGAGCGTCAGAACGCGTTTACCATTAAAACTAATAAGTTAAGTAATGAAGTCTATGACGTCCTCGCAAAATACGCTAAGTCTCGGAAATTAGGGGATTATATTTCTTCTTTAATTGTTCGTGATCTCCATCGTTCATCGTCCGAGCAGTTAGAAACGGGCCGCAAAACAGAAGAGCTCCTGGAACAAATCAATTGTGAATTACGTGAGCTTAAACAATTAGCGCAAACGAATGGTTTCAATAACAAACTGGATGATGCAGAAGAAAAACCTTCAGAAGGTCATCAAATTAAAGAAGGAAAGATTGCGGATTTAGAACAAGTATCTGGCTCATTAGACGATGATGATTTAGAAGAATATAGCGATTTTTGAACGGAGAGCCACTAGGTGCACTAGTGGCTTTCTTTATTGTAGTAAAACTTAATTTTTAAATTAAAATGGAACACAAATCTTATACCCTCATAAAAAATCATATACACCCGTCAAATCTACAAAACTTTTATAAGAATAATTTTCATTTATTATCTATTTCGTAGAAAAACAATCTATTTTTCTACAAAGGATATAAAATTAATACTAAATTTATACTTTTGCTTCTATTTAAGATAAAATAAAGCGTTGCTATCTATAAAACATAAATTTAAATATGTACTTAGTTATAAAAATAATTAATATTTAATTAATATCTTTCTACTCTATAAAATCGTTATGATACTGCTACCGTTAATGATAACGCCAGGCAATTTTAGGCGTGATTAACAAAGAGATTTCAAGAGATTTATCAGTATGTAAACAAAAAAGCGACCTTATTGGCCGCCGTGATATTACTCGCTATCCTTGAATAAATTAAGAGAAAGTTGCTCGGACCTTTTTCTATGGTAATAAGCATTTTTAACTCGTTTTACTCGCTCTCTATTTTTAACGTAATAATCTCGGTCGCGATCAGAAACGCAAACTCTGCAGTATGGGCCAAGTTGACCGAACCCATCCCTTTTATAATGATAGCTCTCTGCATGTTTTAATTCGCGGCATTTACGGCAAGTCTTAGCGACAACTTGGCCGTCAGCGTCTGTGAAGTATACGAATCCTCTCGGCTTTGTTCTTTCATCATATTTCTGCGCCAGTAGTTCTTCTCGTAGACTCATATTCGCTCACCTCCTCGGTCGCCATGGTATTGCTACTGATTCTCTTTTATTATACGAATTAATTCCTCTCGATACTAGTCCGCAAATCTATTGTCTTCCTTGCGTATAACAGTTTCATCTCCTGCAGACGCTTGGATTGATCCGACCTTATCTAGGCTTAGCACTTCTTCTAACTCTTCCATTGTTAAATGTTCTAAACTGTCTAACTGTCTCTCCAATTGTCACTGTCGGAGTCTTACAACGACTGTAAGGGGAAAAATTTTAAAAATTCTCAATTATTAAGAAAATAAAAATAAATAGTTTAGTTTCCTTTTCATGTGGAAGACAAAAAACAAGTCAAGAAATATTAAGAGGAATGTAAAATGACAACTAATAAAAATAATGACAAAATGAGCCGTGAAGAAGCTGGGAGAATGGGTGGCAAAGCTACGGCCAAAAATCATGATAAGGAATTTTATCAAGAGATTGGCGAAAAAGGTGGAGAAACTACAGCTAAAAACCATGATAAAGATTTTTACGAGGAAATCGGGGAAAAGGGTGGCGAAGCTAACAACAAACGTAATAACGACTAATTGTTTGTAAAACTAAATTTTTCAGTTTTTACGCTGTATATCATATACATTTTTAGTTAGCATAGTCAACATTAATAGAAGCCAAACTCTTTATATATAAAGAGTTTGGCTTCTATTTTTATGGTAAGTGGTTTAATCACCTTTGACGATTTTCCCAATGGCTTTTCTTTTACCAATTTGTCTATTTTTCTATTTATTATATTGTCTTTTCTTTATTACCTGGTAAATTCTCAGCAACAACGTCAAGTGATGGACGAAATATCTACGACGCATTACGCTAGGGTAACATAATATGTAACCTTGATTAATAAACGAGCAATAGATATATAAGAAAGCTTTTCTATATACATTGGTTCAGCCTTTCACTGTTTTTTAGAAATAGGGAAAGGTATAAATCCTAAACGCTAAGGCTAAAGGGGAATTAAAATACTTATCCAAACAGGAGGATAACCTGAACAAACTCAAAATCACCAATCTGGAATCGAAAGCGAGATTCATTCTCTTTCTATCGATGAAAATGACAATTATATTAGCACAAGCAAAGTAAAAAGGAGTGTCTCAAAATTGGAACTTTGAAACACTCCTTTTTACTTAATAAACCGTCAATGTTCTAGCTGTTCAATCAAGAAATGCTTTCTGTAATGCCTCTAAACCATCTTTATAGATGCCATGAAATAGGTCTATAGCTTCGTCGTTACTAACACCTACAGGTGTGAAACTGCCAGACCACTCTACCAACGATGATTCGCCGTCAATATCTTCTTTAACATGGATGGTAGATAGATAATCAGTAACCGGAAATGGTGCTTTCATAATTGAGTAAGTGTAGTAGCGCTCCTTGTCATTAAATACTTCCAAACGCTCCACAATCGCGTCACCATCAGGGTTAGCTAGATGACGTACACGTCCACCTTCACTTACTTCGCTGCTAGGTATATAAGGTAACCAGTTCGGAAGCGAGTCAAAGCCTCCTATTAATTGCCACACCTGATCTGGTGAAGCAGAGATTTTAATAGATGTAGTAGTATGTGCCATATTTATTACTCTCCTTTTTATTTAACGTTAATTGGTAGTGGTGCATGAGGGGCTACTAGCTCTTGTTCACGCATTTCTTTCCAGAATGCTGTTGGGATTACTGTGCTCAATGCATCTTTGTCTTCTGCAATACGTTCTGGACGACTAGCACCAGGGATAACAGCAGCCACTGCTGGATTAGCCAATGAAAATTGTAAAGCTGCAGACTTAATACTAATTTGATGACGATTGGCAATACGTTTGATTTTCTCTACTTCTGCTATAATTTTTGGCGATGCCTTTTGATACTCAAAGTGGGTACCTCCAGCAAGAACACCTGAGCTATATGGACCACCGACAACAATGTCCATATTATGTTTTACAGCTGCGGGCATTACTCGCTGTAAGGCACGCTCATGGTCTAACAATGTGTAACGACCAGCTAGCAAGGATACATCTGGTTTTGCCTCTTCCAAATCTAGCATGAGCTCAATTGGTTCTACTCGGTTTACTCCAAGTCCCCAACCTTTAATGACTCCTTCTTCTCGTAAACGTGTAAGCACGCGGAATGCTCCAGTTCGTGCAGATTCAAATTGTGAAAGCCACTCATCACCATAGAAATCTTGCGCAATATCATGAATATAAACAAAGTCCAGGCGATCTGTCTTTAAACGTTTTAAACTTTGCTCGATAGAGCGAAGGGTTGCATCAGCACTATAATCATTGATGATTTTATTCTTACGACCGAATTCGAAAAGTCCTCCTTTTTCTCCTAAGTCACGTGCAGATGGGTCTTCCAGTTCATCCGAAATGACTCGACCTACTTTTGTGCTCAAAATGTAATCATTACGATTTCTTTTCGACAATGCTTCCCCAAGGCGCATCTCTGCTAAGCCAGCTCCATAGAAAGGCGCTGAATCGAAGTAACGAATTCCACTTTCCCAAGCAGCATCTACTGTTGCAATAGCCTCTTCTTCTGGAATGTTGCGGTACATATTTCCTAGTGGTGCAGTACCAAAACCAAGTTTTCCTTGTAATATATCTCTCATATTGATAAAACCTCCTGAAATTTGTTTTAAATTTATTTTAGAAATGGATTAGTCAGTATAAATCGAAGTAGAAATCAATAACTGACTAACTCAATAAATGTTATGTCATCTCCTGACAAAACTCATTATGAAGCATGAAAACAATAAAAAAAAGTACGCACTTTAAAGTAATATGGGCACTAAAAAGTAATAAATATGATACCTGAAAAGTAACCTCCTAAAGAGTAAATTTGTATTTTATCCCTAGTTTTAAACGTATAACTAGATAAAAACCTGAGCAAACTACGCAAAATGCTTTAAAGTATCAAATAAAATGGAATTTAATGTACATACCAAAAAAACTCCCTACGGAAATAGGGAGTTTTTATAATTTTACACTGTATATGATAATAACCTTAGTTAACATAGAACGTATTATAAGAAGCCAAATTCTTTATATATTAAGAATTTGGCTTCTATTTTTATCAAAAAAATGATTAATATGTTTATTTAACAACAACAATTAAATTGAGTCGGTTTGGTTAGTTAAATAAGAAGATGCAGCAATCATTATCCTGTTAGTAGGATATCATTTAATAAAGCTAGTTCTACTTTAAAAGGATCATTAATTTTTCTAAGCTCACAATAACCAGAACTATAAATATGAATAATCTTAAATCTTGTACCGCGATAGAAAACTTCTTTATTAATTGACATACCTTACCTCCAGATTCAGTATTATAGTTTGTTCCACATATTAACCATTTTCCTTACCTAAAATCTATCTGGAATAAAATCATGTTTCCATTCCCTTTTTTATTTGTTTCAAAACATAAATTCAGATAAAAATTTAAAATACACTCGATTTTTTATGTATATACCTATTTTTTACTGCCTTGAGCAAACTACTTAAGACGCCATTAGACATCATCTCTAAAATGCCAATTAGAGAAAAAACTTTCTTCTGCACACTTCTGCACAGGTAGTTTTTTCTATTTTAGGGTGTACATCATATACGTATTTAGTTTATATAAGCCCGATTATGTTCTATCTTTTAGTTGATAAAAAAAGGCAGCTTGCTTTATCAGCAAACTACCTTTTTGATGACCCGTACGGGATTCGAACCCGTGTTGCCTTCTTGCAAGGGCGGTGTCTTAACCACTTGGCCAACGGTTCATATGAAATTATAAAATGGCAGAGAAGAAGGGATTTGAACCCTCGCACCGTGTTAACGATCTACTCCCTTAGCAGGGGAGCCCCTTGAGCCACTTGGGTACTTCTCTGTATGGATATCCCACTGAGCTACTGTGGAATAATGGTGGGTGGGCCTAAGTGGACTCGAACCACCGACCTCACGCTTATCAGGCGTGCGCTCTAACTAGCTGAGCTACTTCCCGTTTATGGCGCGCCCGAGAGGAGTCGAACCCCTAACCTTTTGATCCGTAGTCAAACGCTCTATCCAATTGAGCTACGGGCGCTTATTAAAATAGTGTCGAGGGCCGGACTTGAACCGGCACGGTAGTCACCTACCGCAGGATTTTAAGTCCTGTGTGTCTGCCAATTCCACCACCCCGGCAGGACTTATATGTGGAGGCGGCAACCGGATTTGAACCGGTGATAAAGGTTTTGCAGACCTTGGCCTTACCACTTGGCTATGCCGCCAATAATTATGGAGCGGAAGACGAGGTTCGAACTCGCGACCCCCACCTTGGCAAGGTGGTGTTCTACCACTGAACTACTTCCGCGTATTACTTAATGAAATGGTGCGGGTGAAGGGACTTGAACCCCCACGTCATAAGACACTAGATCCTAAGTCTAGCGCGTCTGCCAATTCCGCCACACCCGCGTGTGAATATGGTGGAGGGGGACGGATTCGAACCGCCGAACCCTGAAGGAGCGGATTTACAGTCCGCCGCGTTTAGCCACTTCGCTACCCCTCCATATGAAATAATGTGCTGGCAATTAAGTGATTCGTTTTCGTTTTGCTAGCGACAAAAACTATCTTACTTCATAACTTCATAGAAGTCAACATCTATGAAGTTAACTTTTTTTGGTATTTTAAAAATTGGGTTCTAATGCAAACTTAAACTAGAAAAGAGAAGGCTAAAGCCTTCTCTGAATTGGAATTTTATTTTATAGACCGCCTTTACATTGTCCACTATTTTTAGATGATCTTTCTTTTTTTGCTTTATCTTTATGGATCTTGTTTGCTGCAGCACTTCCAAATTCATGGCTGAACTCAGAATTAATCACTGCTGAGTCAAAACCTTTTTTATTTTTTTGATCAGCATCGTTCTTTTTTGTACGTTTCGCCATTGCTCTAACACCCCTTTTGAAAATTCAGTACCTATTTATTGTAGGACAAAAAAAGCGTTTTATGAGAGATAGCATTTACTACAATCTCCTTATTTTTACACCTTGTAAAGAATATCCGTTCTGCTCGTTTAGATAAGTAATAACACAAAGTGATATAGGTAGGTTTAATTTGTATATTTTTATATTTACCGTTTCAACTTTCTTCATAAAGCCTTTTTTATTTATTGAATCTATTCATCATTGTTTGTACAGTTGCCGGTGCCATTTTATTTCCACGCCCTCTTGTCATTCCATAAGTCGTAACAGCTCCCACTCCTAAACCCAATAATGAAAACAGCATGCCTCTGTTATTACGTCTCTTCCCAAATATCCCTCTATTGTTGCGTCCAAAATTAAATAAGGACGTTAACCAACGTAAGTTGTTCATTATGTGAATACCCCTTTAATATTTATTTGAAAGAAAATGGTCTTCTAACGTCTTTATTCTTTGACAACTTGACTTATCCATACTGGAAAAATGACACTGTTTTCATCTTCTAATTATTACCTGTTATGATTTTGAAAATAATGCTTATTTTAAGAGATGTACGACTATCATAAGAAAACAGTTATATTAGAGGTGATTATTTTGATTAACAAATGGATAGCTGTATCTGGTGGAATGATTCTGGGTGTGTTATCAACTGGAATTTTCGGTTTCAAAGGGTTTTCCCAACTTTTTAATAAAGATACGGGATCAGGAGGTTCGTCTCGATAACTTGACTTTTCCTCTTAATGAGTATGTGGCTATTCAAATCTTACAGCTAAATCTATAAAAACAAACTTTAGTACGCTTTTTCCTTCTCTACAAAAGGAAAAAAATATAATTTGATCAACCCTACTATTCCTAGTAACTAAAAAAGGAAACCCGTTGAATGAACAAGGGTTTCTCTTTTTTAGCACATAGTAAATGGATTTGATGCACTCAATCACTCTAATTTAACGAGTGTTAGGAAATACTCTTCGAATGGTTTCAGTAAACTCTTCAAATAACCCTCTTACTGGAGCGCCTTCATTAATTCTATTTCCGTAATCTTCCATTCGGTTTACAAAATCAGGATTGGATGATACAAATACGTCCCGAATATCTGGATCTGTAGCTCTTACTTGATCAGCAATCTTCTTTTCTAAACGATCTGTTACTTCTCCTTTTGCCCCATTCTTTAGAACAACAGCCACGTAAGCATTTCGGTTTGTAACAATCACATTTGCATTGTCTACTTCGTCTAGTTTAGCAATACGATCTGCAGCTTTGTCAGCTACCTCTAATCGTGTCTGATTATTATTATCTACATTATTATTCTGGGTTCCATCGGGTTGGAATCCCACATCTCGTGGTCCATTGTTTCGATCATTTTCTGCCTTTTGTTCAGAAGGTTCTTCAGTTGGATCGGGTTCGGCTTCATCCTTTTTATCATTACAACCAAAAAGGAACCCTACGGATAAAATGGTTGATAAGAGTCCCACTAAATATTTTTTTGTTTTCATCGTTTCTTACTCCCTTCATTTTTAGATAACATTTCTGTCGTTATTATCCGTTTAAAGAAAAGAGAGTATACGAGCTTTTCTTATATATTGTCTAACTATCACGATGAGGTAGTTCGAGAAGTTCTATTATTGTTTTAAAAAATAAATGAGTAATTATATGAATGTTCAAATGCCATCGTACAAAGAAAGATGAATCACTTTTCCCAATTCAAATAGGGATCATCTAGGTATAATGTATTAATTTAACAGACATAAAATCCATTTGTTTCTCCATTCTAAAATTGTATTCATAAAAAGGAGGAATTCATCATGACAGTAATCAATCAAGTTAAACAGACACTAGCTGGATTAAAGAGCGCACAAGCAAGTTTTGAAGGTTTTGCTTTAGCAACTGATAATGAACAAGCAAAGCAACTGTATCAAGATGCTGCTCAACAAACGCAAGCGATTGTTGACAGTCTCTCTCCACGTGTTCAACAAATTGAACAAGAAGAGCCTCAATACAAACAATAAGAACATGAAAAAAGGCTGGTCCATTAACCAGCCTTTTTTCGAATTCAATTCTTGAGTAGAAACGGACAGGTGATTGCATGAAAGGAAAGATAAGGAGAATAAATCATTTTCTTTTTTTAGCCATGATTATTGTATATATATCCGGATGTACGGGGCAACAGGATCAGTCAGCTAATGACAGTAATGATACAACGATCGTAAAGGTAAATACAAATAACTCCATTGATCAAACAGTTGCCAACCAAGCAAAAGAAAAGATTATAAAAGAGGAACAAGTTTCAGCTGTGAAAGCAGTGAATACAGATAAAGAGCTATTAATGGCGATAAAAGTGGATCAATTTCATCGCTTTCAGCTAAAAAAAATTAAAAAGAACGTGAAAACAGACGTAGAAAAAGCATATCCCGATTATAAAGTCTTGGTTTCAACTGATCAAAAAATCTATTGGGAGTTGGAACAATTAGAAGAACAACTACAAAAAGATAAGACAAAGAAGAAAACATTAAAAAAAGAGTTCAACAATATTAAAAACCTTATGAAAGAAAAAGCATGATGAAAGAGGTGTATACATGTCAAATAATCAAAAGAAACAATTAACGCCTGTCCAACAGGAATATCAAGACCTTGAAAAACAAAAAGAAACCAAAAGACCAGTAGTTAAAAATTGTATCAAAGCTTTTTTTACGGGTGGAATCATTTGCCTTATTGGCCAAGCTATTCAACTGTTTTATATTTATTATTTTGATTTTACGGATCAAACGGCTGGAAACCCAACGGTAGGGACCATGATTTTTATTGCTATGCTTCTAACAGGTTTCGGTGTTTATGATCGAATTGCCCAATTTGGAGGAGCCGGTTCTGCGGTTCCCGTTACTGGTTTCGGAAACGCGGTCATATCGGCATGTATTGAACATCGAACAGAAGGATTTGTCTTAGGTGTAGGTGGTAATATGTTTAAATTAGCTGGCTCCGTCATTTTATTTGGTACCTTTTCTGCATTTGTCATTGCGACCATTAAAACGATTCTCATACAGTGGGGTGGCTTGTAATGCTTACTGGACATCGTACATGGGTTTTTGATCAAAAACCTGTCATTATCTCCACTGGAACAGTTGGGGGACCTTTTGAAGCGAATGGAGCACTTGCTAATGATTTTGATTTACTTCATTCCGACTTATGGTTAGAACAGGATTCTTATGAAAAAGCTCACAAGGTTTTGTTAGAAGAAGCGAGTCAAAAAGCCATCGAAAAAGCAGGTCTTCAAAAAGAACAGATTCAGTTTTTCCTTGGAGGAGATCTCATTAATCAAATTACACCCACTAGTTTTGCTTGCCGAACACTTGGCACACCGTATCTTGGATTATTTGGTGCTTGTTCTACATCCATGGAAGGACTGGCTCTTGGTGCTTACTTAGTTAATACAAAAGGAGCTAGCTATTTGCTAACTGGCGCCTCAAGTCACAACACAGCCGTCGAAAAACAATTTCGTTATCCAACCGAATACGGTGGTCAAAAACCACCTACTGCTCAATGGACGGTGACAGGTGCTGGCGTTGCTTTGTTAAGTGATGCTGGAGATGGACCTTGTGTCACATCTGCCACGATTGGTCGTGTGATCGATATGGGAATGACGGATCCATTTAATATGGGAGGGGCAATGGCTCCGGCGGCTGTTGATACCATTGAAGCACATCTTACTGAGCGAAATCTTGATCCATCTTATTATGATTTGATTGTAACGGGAGATCTTGGCCACATTGGACGAGAAGTCTCACTTGATTTATTTAAAAAGCATGGAACCCCAATACATGAAGAACAATATCAAGATTGTGGCCTCATGATTTATCGAGAAGGACAGCCGGTTCTATCTGGCGCTAGTGGGCCAGGATGTTCAGCAACTGTTGTATATGGTCATCTATTAAACCGACTGAAAAAAGGCGAATTCAAACGAATATTAGTCGTAGCAACAGGTGCTTTATTATCACCATTAAGTTTTCAACAAAGTGAGACCATTCCTTGTATCGCTCATGCGGTATCAATTGAATATGGAGGTGAATAAGAGTCATGATTTTCTTTTGGGCTTTTGTTGTAGGAGGTTTGATCTGCGTGATTGGGCAAATTATGTTTGATGTATTTAAACTTACACCCGCACATACCTTAAGTGCATTTGTAGTGATTGGCGCTCTTCTAGATGGTTTTGGTTTATACGAACCTTTTATTGATTTTGCAGGAGCAGGAGCGACCATTCCTATTACAAGTTTCGGAAATTCTCTTGTACATGGGGCAATGGCTGAGGCAGAAAAACATGGGTTAGTGGGTGTTATTTCAGGGATGTTTGAAGTAACAAGTGCCGGAATTTCAGCTGCCATTATTTTTGGAATGATTGGTGCCATACTTTTTAAACCAAAAGGATAAGGAGAATGTAAAATGACCATTGCATCAGATGTGAAACAATGTCTTGCTAGTCTTAAAGGAGTAGAAGCTGGTTTATCCAATTTAGCATTACGAACTCAAGATGATCAATCAAAGCAGACTTTGCACGAAACGATGAATGTCGTCAATGAAATCGTAACAGATTTAAAAAAACGAGTGGGAGAATTAGAGAGAGAAGAAGCCCAATATAAAGGTTTTTAAGACGAACAGTTTTTTCTAATCTTATAGGAGGTGTAAAAGATGCCAGATTGGTTAATTGTAGTTTTGCGGTCTTTATTGTTTTTAGTTGTTCTTTTTGCTATTACAAAATGGTTAGGTAAAAAACAAATATCTGAGCTTTCCTTCTTTGAATATGTCACTGGTATTACCATTGGTAATATAGGAGCAGAAATGGCCACGGGAATTGAGAAAAGTATTGCTAATGGGATACTCAGCATCGTAACCTTTGCAGCAGTGCCCTTTTTAGCAGGCATCATTTCCTTAAAAAACAAACCCTTTCGCGACTTTATAGAAGGGAAAGGAACTGTTTTCATCAAAGATGGAAAAATCATGGAGGACAATTTAAAAAAGGAAAAGTACACAACGGATGAGTTGTTAGAGTTACTTCGAAAGAAAAATGTCTATCAGGCGGCTGACGTGGAATTTGCGGTATTAGAGGCAACCGGTGATTTCAATGTATTGTTAAAGAAAGAAAATCAACCGTTAACTGCAAAAGACTTAGGTGTGGCCGTTGCTCCAAGCAAGGAACCTCAGACGGTTATTATGGACGGTGAAATACTGGATGAGCCACTATCGACAATTGGCCAAAGCAGAAGGTGGTTAAATACTGAACTAGAAAAACTAGGAGTTACCATTGAAAATGTCTTTCTTGGCCAGGTAGATTCTTATGGGCAATTAACTGTTGACCTTTTTGATGATAAACTTCAAGTTCCTTCTCCTCAAGAAAAGCCTTTATTACTTTCAACCATGAAAAAATGTCAGGCGGACTTAGAATTGTTTGCGCTTGGGACAGAATCAGAGAAAGCTAAACATATGTATAGCAAAAATAGTCAAAAGTTACAAGAAGCTATTGATAAAGTGACCTATCTTTTAAGAGGTTAAATAAGGAAATAGTGAATTCCGAGCCATAAATCCAAAAGAAACAGTTTAGCAATTAGCATAGTATAAAAGTGTCTTTAGTAAATCTCTAAACTAAAACAATTTCTCTTTTTTAAAACTATCTTTTTCACTAGAAGGAGGTAGTTTTTTCTTTTTTGTGTTGTATACGTTATATAGCTTAGTTACCATAATCAAGCTTACAGGGACCATAGAAAATTCTATATTAATGAATTCGTTTAGGAGAATGTACTGTACTTTTCGAATGGGAATAAAGGTTGCGAAGAGATGTAAGAGGGCTACTCAAGTTTAAAAACAATAATGCTAACTAAAATTTTATAGTATGCATCCATTCTTTTTTAATGAATATCACCTTCACCATCATAAATAACCGCACTTAAAAGCAAAATTTCTTTATAAATTTCTTGTTTAAGAAGTTCTTCATTACACTCTTTATAATTTCTAAGTAAGTGACCCAACTCTTTAATAAACAAAAGCATCTCTTGTTCAGTAATCAATAAAAATCCTTTCTTTCAACTAATAGATAGGTATTAAATACATTATTCTCGGAATCGGTGTTTACAAACAACCTGTTAAATAACGATAGATAGTAGAACACACTTTATCTCTTGTCAGCTCTTTTTTATTAGTTATACTTTACTATTTTATTTACACGTATCTTTTACATAGTAATGGTAAAGAAGGGAATAATAACAATAAATTGGATTCGGTTTAATGAGTGATAAAATACTGATCATTTCATACTATAAAAATCAACTTCATAACACTATATATGTAAAAAAACACCACTAATAGAAATAAAACTGTACGTACTATTTTAGGGAATGTGGAGGTAAACTGGTTATGCCAAGCTGGATAGAAGTTATTATTCGTTCTGTTCTTATTATAATGGGATTATTCTTTATCACAAAACTATTAGGAAAAAAGCAATTATCGAAATTATCTTTTTTTGAATATATAGTAGGAATTACAGTTGGCGACATTGCTGGAACCATTTCAATGGATCTTGAATTACATGCTGTAGATGGAGTCACCTCAATCTTGGTCTGGTCATTGTTCCCTATCATCATTTCTTATGTTTCCTTAAAAAGCATAGTCTTTCGAAAAGTAGTTGAAGGCACGCCAACTACTTTTATAAAGGATGGAAAAATTTTAGAAGAAAATCTAAAGCGTGAGAAATACACAATAGATGAATTAATGGAACAGTTAAGAAAAAAAGATGTTTTTTATGTTAACGATGTAGAATTTGCAACGCTTGAAACAAATGGAGAATTCAGCATTTTATTAAAAAAAGAAAAGCAGCCTGTGAGATGGGGAGACCTTTTTGGCGTTGGTCAAAAAGTAAAATTACCACAAACCATTATTATAGATGGGAATTTTATAGAAGAAGCTATTTATGAAATGGGCTATAGCGTGGAATGGCTTAAAACTCAACTTCAACAGCGAGAATCGACTGTGAAAGAAGTTTTTTTTGGTCAGGTCGATCATTTAGGTAATCTGTATCTAGATTATTATAAGGACCGCTTTATCGAAAAAGGGAAAAATAATTAAGGCACAAAAATTCCGTCTATCTACTTTATAAAAACTGCACATTATATATATGCAAAAAATTCAAAATATTATTTTGTTTCTTACTTCTAAGAGTTTGTTTGCCAACTTACATATCCACTTACCATATCCTAATATGATAAGTAAGGATTAAAGTGCTTTATCAAAAATAGAATCAATTATTAAAATAAGAAATATCTTGACCAAACATGCCTAATGTAGTGGGGTGGCTGAAATTATTTAACATTATATTAGTAATCATTACGATTTACAATAACTACTTTTTAAGGTAAATATATATTAAGGCATTATTAATGAAGTATATTAGCATCTCGCATTCACTTACTATTTTCAAAGTTTAGTATGTGATTTCATCGTTTTTATTAATTATGGTTTCTTGGATTATTCTTATCCCCCTAGTAGGGATAAGAATAAAGAACTAAAATCCTCTAATAGATCCCTATGTTTGACAGTAAAAATTCCTTTATACTATTCTAGTAATATTAATCCCCCTAGGGGGGTATAATAAATGGAGGTTTTTCATGAGTTCTCATAAATTACCAGAGATAATTAGTCGTCTTTCGAAGATTGAAGGTCATGTACGAGGTATTAAAAAAATGGCGGAAGATGGACGCAGTTGTGAAGACTTATTATTACAAGTGAGTGCTGTAAAGTCTGCTGTTAACAATGTAGGGAGAGTTATTCTCGAAGATTACTTGGAGGATTGCGTAGTTGAAGGTATTCGTAAACAATCGGATCAAGAAACAGTTGAGAATTTAAAAAAAGCTTTGAAGAGTTTTATATAAGATAAAAACTTCTATGAAGTAAGAATTCTAAACTGAGGTGTCTTATATACAGAGGGAACTAAGTCAAAAGCTCTTTTCAATATAAGCCGAAATCTATAAGGAGGAGTCAAATGAACGAGAGATTAAAGATTGGCATTACATGCTATCCAACAGTAGGTGGTTCAGGAGTAATAGCAACCGAGTTAGGAAAAATGTTAGCTGAAAAAGGACATGAAATTCATTTTATTTCCTCTAGCCTTCCTTTTCGATTAAAGAAAATAAACTGTAACATTTATTATCATCAAGTTGAAGTAAGTCAGTATTCTGTATTTCAATATCCGCCTTATGATATTGCATTAGCAAATAAAATGGCTGAGGTCATTAAGAGAGAGGAATTAGATCTCTTACATGTTCATTACGCTATCCCACATGCAGTTTGTGCTATATTGGCCAAACAAATAAGTGGAAGGGATGTAAAAATCATCACCACCCTGCATGGAACCGATATTACTGTCTTAGGTGAGGACCCAACTTTAACAGATGCTATTAAATTCGGAATTGAGAATTCAGATACTGTAACAGCTGTTTCTAATTCATTAATCTCCCAAACTTATGACCTCATCAAACCTGATAAACACATTGAAACTGTATATAATTTCATTGATGAACGGGTTTATCAAAAAACAGATTCAACTTATTTAAAATCACAATATGGAATCCCACCAAAAGAGAAGGTTATCATCCATGTATCAAACTTTAGAGCAGTAAAGCGTGTTACAGATGTAGTAAGGGCTTTTGCCAAAATTACAGAGCGAATACCAGCCAAACTTTTACTTGTTGGCGACGGACCAGAAATTACTAATGTTTGTAATCTTGTTACGGAACTAAACCTACGAGAACAAGTTTTATTTCTTGGTAAACAGGATAATTTAGAAGAGTTATATTCTATGAGTGATTTATTGTTGCTGCTTTCCCAAAAGGAGAGTTTTGGACTCGTTGCTCTAGAAGCCATGGCTTGCGGAGTTCCGTGCATAGGAACCAATGTTGGAGGTATACCCGAGGTTATCTTAGATGGGGAAACAGGGTTTATTTGTGATTTGGGTGATATAAGTGACATTGCCAATAAAGCCATTTATATTTTAACAGACGATACACTACATAAGTGTTTTTCAAATCGATCTGTCAACGTTGTGAAGGAAAGATTTAATGGTGAGCTCATTGTAAAACAGTATGAAGATCTCTACTTTAATTTAATTAGACAAAGTGAACAAGTATGATTGTTGTCTTTGAAAAGGCAGCACCTGCTTCTTCCTGATGTTTGTAATAAGGAGTGCTAAATAGTTGTCCAGTTTAAAAACATACAGTAAATTTGTGAAACCTTATTGGAAACTAGTGATTGTTACTTTAATTATAGGTATGATCAAATTCGCGATACCTTTAACGCTTCCTTTTATTATGAAATATGTGATAGATCATATTTTATTAGGTCCCTTATCTTTAGATGAGAAAATGAACAGGCTTATCTATGTGATCGGTATTTCATTTGTGGTATTCGTTATTATTAGGTTTCCAATTGAATATTATCGCCAGTATTTTGCTCAGCTTATCACTAGCCGAGTTTTATATGATATGCGTAATAAGCTTTACACGCATATTCAAAAGCTTTCGCTTCGTTATTATCAAAATAACAAAGTGGGAGAAGTCATTTCACGTATTATGAATGATGTAGAACAGAGTAAGAGCTTAGTAGAAACTGGTATGATGAATATTTGGCTTGATATCTTTTCTCTTACCATTGCAATAGGCTTTATGCTCTATATGGACCCAGTCCTTACGCTTGTTTCGATTATCATTCTTCCGTTTTATGGGCTAGCTGTTAATAAGCTTTATAAACGATTGAAGAGTTTAACAAAATCACGTTCCCAAGCACTTGCTGAAATGCAGGGGTACTTACATGAACGAGTAAATGGAATTCCTGTTACGAAAAGCTTTACTCTCGAAGAGTTTGAGGAAAAGCAATTTGATAAAAAAAATTCTCGTTTCTTGAATAAAGCAATGGCTGTTACAAAGTGGAATGCGCTCACTAACGCTATTATCAACACTTTAACAGATATTGCACCACTACTAGTCATTGGATTCGGAGGATACATGGTTTTGAAAGGGAATATAACCTTAGGCACACTAGTTGCGTTCTTTGGTTATTTAGATCGTATTTATAATCCTCTTCGTCGCTTAGTGAATTCTTCTACATTATTAACTCAAGCTACGGCATCATTAGATCGTGTGCTGGAATTATTGGAAGAACCATATGACATTAGTGACAAACCTGAAGCTAAATCTGTAAATCAACTAAAAGGTAAGATTGAATTTGACCATGTTTGGTTCCAATACGATTCCAAATCACCTTGGGCACTTAAGAATATCAATTTAACTATTTCACCAGGAAGAACTGTAGCATTGGTGGGAATGAGTGGGGGAGGGAAGTCCTCTCTCGTGAGCCTGATCTCTCGCTTTTACGATATTCAAAAAGGAGCAATCAAGATTGATGGTATAGATATTCGCGACGTAAGGATAAAAGATCTACGCAGTCATATTGGAATGGTCTTACAAGACAACATTTTATTTAGTGGGACTATTCGAGATAATATTCTATTAGGAAATCCTGAGTGTACGGAGGGTGAAGTTATTTCTGCTGCTAAGGCAGCAAATGCTCATGAATTTATTGAAAACTTGCCTAATGGATATGATACTGAAATTGGAGAAAAGGGAATAAAACTTTCAGGTGGCCAAAAACAACGAATTGCTATTGCACGAGTGTTTCTTAAGAATCCTAAAATTTTAATTTTGGATGAAGCGACATCTGCTTTAGACCTTGAATCCGAACATCTAATTCAAGGAGCATTAGAAAAATTAAAGAAAGATCGAACGACTATTATTGTGGCTCATCGTCTTTCAACCATCACTGCCTCAGACCAAATTATTTTCCTCACAGGCGGAGAAATTAGGGAAAAAGGATCACATGAAGAGTTAATGTATAAGAATGGTGGTTACGCTAGGTTATATAACATTCAAAACCTCAATGAAACGAATGTGAAAACGCTCAACCCGTAATGTCAAAACGCTATTATCGATATTAAAAAGTGTCTAACATTTTGTACGTATTGAAAATGTAATTCTGAACGTAAATCCACACTTTTAGGTAAACTAATCAAGATGAATTGACGAGTATCGACTACAATACCCTTGTTATAAAGAGAACTGCCTTCTTAGGCAGTTTTTTTGTTTTGATTTATATATGCTTTTTTATTTGGCCTTCTGCCTATGATAATAGAAAATTTCCATAATAAAAGGAAGAATGGATTCCCATTCTTCCTTCAGCCATCAATTATTATAAGATTGTCTTAGAAACGTCCGCCGCCAAGTTGTTGCTCAGCCATTTGTACCAGACGTTTTGTGATTTCGCCACCTACTGATCCGTTTGCACGTGAAGTTGTATCAGCACCAAGGTTTACACCAAATTCGCTCGCGATTTCGTATTTTAATTGATCGATTGCTTGTTCAGCACCACGTACTAATAATTCGTTGTTGTTGCTGCTTTTGTTGTTTGCCATGTTGTGTCACCTCCTTGTTTTTCTTAAGTTTCCTATTATACAAGGAGTACATACGTGGTAATTAATGGATGGATAAATCCTCATCCATCGACCATACTAAAGGGTAGAAACAAATTACACTGTAAAAAGTGGAATTACATGTTTCAGTTCCTTGTTATAAAATCTATACACTTGCCATGTGTAGAAAAAAGAATGACACCTCGTTTGTCATTCTTTTTTCATGCTCTTATATATAAAATTCATTTCTTTTCTAACGTTAATGGAGGTGAGACCTACTTAACGTTTTTTAAAATCGAGATAACGATAGGAAAAAAAGCTACTTCAGCGAAGGAGCTTCTTTTTTGTGAAAAAATAAAATACATAAAAAAGCTACCTGCATATGGAGCAGGTAGCTAAAGCCATAAAGGGTATTAAATTTAAATGTAAGTCTCAAAATTAGCGAGAAGTACCTGATTGTCCTGAAAACCCACCAGCTAATTGTTGTTGAGCTGTTGCTACAAGACGTTTTGTGATTTCGCCACCTACTGAACCGTTTGCGCGTGCAGTCGCTTCAGCACCAAGGTTTACACCAAATTCGTTAGCGATCTCATATTTCAATTGATCGATTGCTTGTTCAGCTCCGCGTACTAATAATTGATTACGACTTCCACTATTGTTATTTGACATGTGATTTCACCTCCTCTATGTGTATGCTTTTAGCATGTGTTTTAGCCTTATTTGCATACAAGGGAAGTATTGGCTGAATAAAAGACACCTATTTCTTGATAATAAAGAACGTGATGGATTAAGTTCTCAATGCAAACTTGGGAGGATATTTCCTTCACTTCCTTGTTATTTAAAACATAGTTGCCATGTAGGAAGAGGATTGCAATTGCAATCCTTTTTTTATATCTCATCAATTAAGAAATAAAAAGAAGAAGGGTCCTTTCCTATTCAGAAAAGGACCCTAACTTCAAAGATAACATGTGTGTGCCAATTAATTATACCATAATGTTTATTGGGAATTTAATGTATATTATATAATTTATAGAGCAAATTATTCTAGAAGTGAAATTCATTCACTAACTACCTTCTTAAGCAAAAAACCTACTGATGAGGGGGACTGACCCCTGATTTCGAGACAGGGATCAAAACACCTTTTAAACAGCCAGTTGTCGGTATTGTACCGGTGACTGGTTGTTTAGTTTCGTTTGAATACGGATATGGTTATAATAAGTAATGTAGCTTTCGACAGTTTGTTCTACGATGGCAGTCGTAGTACATGTTAACCCGTCGAGGTAAAACGTTTCAGACTTTAGGCTGGAATGAAACGATTCAATGGAGGCATTATCTGCAGGTGTCCCTTTGCGGGACATACTCATGATGATGCCTCTTTCTTTGACTTTTCGTTGATACGCATATGATGTGTAAACCGAACCTTGGTCGCTATGCAACGTACATCCCTCAGGTAAAGGAGGGAGTTGACTTAATGTATCTAAAACAAACTCTACGTTTTGACAATCACTCACTGAATACGCAATGATTTCGCCATTAAATAAATCTTGAATACTTGAAAGATACAACTGTTTAGGTCCAAAAGGCAAGTAGGTAATATCGGTAACCAGCTTTTGAAGAGGCGCTCTGCTCGGAAATTACGGTTTAACACGTTTTCTGCAACCTGATAAGGTTGTCCTGTTTGTTTCCGTTTTTTCCTTTTTACACGACATGGCCAACCGTATTTCTGCATGACACGCTGCACTCCTTTATGGTTGATATGCATGGCTTGATTGAGTAACGCTGTAATTTTTCGATAGCCATATCGAAATTTATGTTTACGGCACTGTTCACCAACTTTTCGTTCTATCCACTTCTTTCTCTTTGTTTCTTCTCCTTGCTCATTTTTCTGCCAACGATAATAAGTGGATCGAGGAATACCCAGGCACTGACAGATTTGAGAGATAGGCAGTTTCTCTTTTAATTCCTCTATTAAGTTCAATACAACTTCTGGTACCACTCCCTTTCCAACTCTTTGTACTTTTTTAAGACTTCAATCTGTTGTTTTAAATATCGATTTTCAGCTTGTAACTTTGATGGAGTATCTTGAGAATGAGGCCTTTTTCGATGGGTGTATGTTTGCCCAACGGGCTGTGCCAGGCGATAGGATTCTCCATTTCTATGCCACCTCATCCATGTTTTGAGTTGTGTATGGTTGCGGATCTGTAAAGTTTCCATCACCTCTTTGACCGGTACTCCTGCCAATCTCATTTCAATTGCTTTTAATTTCACTTCTACTGGATAGCGCACTCTTTTTCCCATAGAAAAAACACCTCCGAGTTATTGTTAGGTACTACATACCCGTTTTTTAACTTAAAGGTGTTTTTTATTTGTCTCACTCTATGGGGTCAGTCCCCGTTATATAAGGTGAGCTTTTTGGTGTTTCTTTGTATAATCTTTCATTTTATGAGCATACTAATCCAGAGGTCAATATATGATTTCAAAACAACATCTAATTACGCACTATTTACGAAAAAAACTACTGATTAGGCACCAGTAGTTTTTTTCTCTTTTTAAGCTGTATATGATATACAAAGTTAGTTAACATAATGTGATTTTTTTACAATTATAGAGTTACCTTAAAAAGCAACCTCACTCGAATGCTATTAGAGAATGAGGTTGCTTTTACTCTTTTCATTTAAAACTAAAACTAATCAGTTGAGTTTATCTTTTCTAATTGGTTTAACAATTGATCAATAAATTGACTGATTATAATGGTATTATTACAAGTAAACCCTTCTTCTAATCCTACTTTGATCATAATTTCTCTTGCTGCCTCTATATCTACAAGTAAAGCCTTTCTTAAATACATCCAATAATAAGTCTTGTGTCGTATCCTATAAAAACCATTAATTAGATGAATAGTTTACTCTATGAATGTAAATATTTATCTATATCTCTTTTAACCATTCGTTTTACTTCTTCAAAAGCTTTTGTTTGCCCCTCGTAAAATATGGAGCTGTTTAAATCCTTTCTTTTTTCTGCATCCTTAGACCATCTTTCCGACCTTTCAATTAACTTATCAAGTGCCTTAACCAACTTTTCATTTTCCACGAATCCCCCACCTTTAACTGGAAATTTTTACACAATCGATTATCCATAATATCTTCTACAGTTTTTATAGAATTCCTGTTTGACATGTTTCTTCTATGTATATCTTAAGATACACCTCCATATAGGGGTATACGAATATATAAAAACAATAATCAATAAATCCATATATAATATATATCTATTTGAATAACTAATAAATTTGTTTATCTATTGTAGATAATAATTAATTTTATACTATACAAAAAAGTAATGATGAAATCATTTTATTAAATATAAGTTTATTTATTACCTATTTTGTAGAAAAACAATATATTTGTCGTTAAGAAGTGTAAATGGTTAAACTAATATAATGCATGAAACAAGTTGATATTTACTCATTAAAATATTATGGTTTATAAACTTATTTTATGATATAGATATAAAATGGTTATCCTTTCATATAAAGAACTTGTACTAAGAGACCAAGTAAAAAAGAAAAAGAATTTACTCCTTTAGAAATAGAAAAAGGCAATCTGTTAATAAAGTATAAATGACAAGAAGAGATAAGTTATGTTAACTGGGTGCGAATATTTTGAGGCACTAAAGGTACCTAAATTATATTCTTTGCTCCCTATAGGTGGTATAATATGGATGATTGTATCAGTGAAAGGGGAGAAAGAGATGAACAAACTTGTATTCAAGCAATTTGAAATCGGAAGAGAGTACTTCCTCAAAATCATAGGAGCTGTTTCGGAGGATCAAACTGATGTGCAGCCAGATGGTTTTAACAACACAATTCATTGGCATACAGGTCACGTTTTGACAGTTACTGAGCAAACTATGTTTGGTTTTCCTCATGCAACAATCCATCTTCCAGCAAACTATATGGAATTGTTCGGAAATGGTACGAAACCAGCCGATTGGACGGGGGATGTACCTACTATGGATGAGCTTATGATACAGCTAAAAGATCAATTAGCTCGTATTCAGCAAATTCCTGCTGAACAGTTAAACAATACCTTGGAAAAGCCATTTCTAGGATGTAAAACCTTTGGAGAGCTGGCGGGTGTTACACTGATGCATGAAGCAACCCATATGGGACAGATTCAGGCAATGAAGCGAATAATTGAACATGTGGGTGTGAAAAATTGAATTTGATAAGATGATATAACAAAGTTATCGGCAAGTATAGCCATTTTCTCCTTTTCTTTATGTTAAAAAGAGAAGGTGGGGTTCACGTTATTACCTTGTATTAGATTAGGTAGGCTTTATAAGATCTCTTCTTCAACTACTGGCTAATTCCAGTAGTTTTTTCTCTTTTTAAGATGAATATCATATACAAGGTTAACATAATAATATTATAAGAAGCCAAACCCTTGAGGTAGGAGGATTTGGCTTCTATTTTTATCAAAAAATGATTAATATGTTGGTTTACTTAACAAAAAAATAAAATTGAATTAATTTTGCTAATTAAATAAAATGTGTACCAATCAGGATCACGTTAGTAGGATATCATTTAATAAAGCGAGTTCTACGTTGAAAAGATCATTGACTTTTCTAAGTTCACAATAACCGGAATGATAAATATGAATAATCTTAAATTTTTCCCCTCGATATAAAACTTCTTTATTAATCGACATACCTTCCCCCTAGGTTCATGATTATACTTTATTTAAAAACATACCAATCATTTTGCTTTTGAATGAAATTATTTTCCCTGGTTCCTTTCTTTTAAAACCTGAGTTGAAATAAAAATATTCTTTTCTATTTTACATTTCCTTTAAACCATCTTCATCATCTATATATCCTAATTCTAACAAAAAACATTTCAATATTGAATAAATTATCAATGAATAATCTATAAATTTCCAATTCTTTTAGTGTAGCTTATAGGTATTTCTTAACTAAAGATGCACAAACTATATATGGTTTGTGCTTTTTTATCTGATAAGTTATATATTTAAAACTACTACCTAATATGAACATTTTAAGAAACTAGTAACTAAAAAATAAGATTACATCATCTTCCTCTTTCTTCAGTCAATATACGATAGACTTCGACATTTAAATTCTGATAATATAATTATTGGATTAAGCATTCAAACAAGGTTGAGTTTTTTCGAAAGATTGGACATAAAACTCCGAATCTAAAGTCAATTGACTACGATAGCTGAGTTTCCTTGAATAGTGGAGGGGATTTATGGTACCTCAAGTAAAGATCTATATAAAACGCCAACTACTGTTAATAAGGATAAAAGATACAAGGGAACTAATGATAATGACAGCTTTTAAAGAGGGATTTACAAGTCCTAATACCGTGAAATTGAGCCAAAGTCTAGATAAGATGTTAAATAAATTAGAATCGACTTGTTAACAGTTGCTTAGTTTCTTAGTAATGATTAACATTTAAGATTTTGAACCACCTACTTAAGATGCTGCGAGGTATCACTCCTTGCATAAGATATGTATAAAAGAAAAAAACTACTGATTGCACACAACAGTAGTTTTTTCTTTTTATCTTGTATCATATATATATTTTCAGTTTACATAAGGGATTTTATAGGTATAAATAAACCCTTCACAATTTCAAAAAAGTAATAAATATTGCTTTGAAATGTATACTAAATGCAGGAAAGGGATAGGAAAGTATAAAATGAAAATAGTATTTATATCCGTGTTATTAAAAAATCTTATTCTTAATGATCATTGTTTAATTAAAAGGAGGAATTCTATATGGGCGATAATCAATCAAATGATTTAGAACAGATATTAGAGAATAATATAGATGAAGCTGAACTAAATGAAACTGAGAAAGAGTTTGTAACAAAGTCTACTAAGCCTTCTTATCCTTATCCGTACAAGTATTATACTGGAGACGTTCCTATGGTTTCTAAAGCTGTGCCAAGAAACGATAAAGAATAAAAAAAGGTACTTCTCTATTCAGAAAAGTACCCTTTCTCCAAAGTTACATGTGGTCAAGTTAGTCATACCATATCTGTGCCTTATAAAAATTTAAAACACCTTTTAACCTTGCACTCCCTTAAAAGTATATCATCTTATATCATTATAAATGAGCAAGGGATAAATTCAGATATTAAACAGTTTTAATTTCTCTGTGAAAACTCCTAATTATCCAATGAACCCACAAGCCAAATTGTAAAATCCTTTTTCATTTCTTTAAGGGAGGCTTATTTTTTCCCTTTGGCAATAAAACCTGCCTGAGTATATAGAAATTCTTTTACTTCTTTAGGCGAGAGGCCTAGTTTATATGCTTCCTGCATTAATTCAATCCACTCTTTGTCTATGCTTTTATCCCGATTTGTAACACCATTCAATCTTATTTCCTCCTTTCTTTCATTGGTTAGCTTATTCAGCGAAGTGGTAAACTTTAGACCCACAACTTTATGCCTTATTTTTCAAATGGTTCTTATTTTCCTTAGTAGATTAGCTATTATTAATAAACTAATAATATCAAATAAATATTCCACAGATATGTAATATTCTGTCGAAAGACTTAATAATAAAAAGTTATAATGTATGAATACCGTATATGAGTTTCTTTAAGCTATTTTTAATCTGAACATAGAAAAAAGAAAAAAGCAGTTGAATTAACCAACTACTTTTTTCCTTTTTCTGCATGCTGAGCAAGAAATTTTTTAAAGTCTTCTTGAGAAACATTCAATTCCACCGCCTCTTTTGCTAAATCCAACCATTCTGGAGGAAGAGACTCTTTTTCCTTTTTATCCAATATATTCTTCCCTCCTTTTATTAATTTAGTATGATAATTATAAATTTCTTACTTAATTGAAACATTTTATAGACATAAAAAAAAGCATATTTTGTTTAAAAGCGAGTTTTTAAAGTTACATATTACATACATCTTTATTGCACGTAGAAAATATGATTGAATACTATAAATAAAGCATAATAATTAGAAATATTTTCTAAAGAGAAAATTTACACGTGTGTAACAAAACGAATCGACTCTACTTTTATATAAATAAGTTACTGATAAAATTTGCAAACTGTATAAGAAGTCTCGATACAGTCACCCACGACTATGATTAGACAAATAGAAATAAACATCTCTTTTGATTGGGCAGAGATGGATTTGTTCTGATTTTAAACTGTATATAAAATAAGGCCTAGGCTCCTATAATGGGTTTTAACTCATAATAAAAAGGCTCTAAGTAAGGATCCTTTTTGTAGTAATCCATCCTACCCTTATGAATTTATATAAGTATTAATAAACCCGTGGATTAAGTAGACTTAACTCTTCTATAAAGAAAGTTTTAATTAACCAGTGTGACCAAAATTCAAATAGAGATTGAGCAATTTTTAGTTCATATTCCTTCGATTTCCTTATTTCATTATCTTGTTCATTCAGAGGATAAAAATAAGATAGGGGGATATCATTACATTCAAATAAAATTATAAGATGATTATCACCTTTTTCGAATCTCAGGATCCTAACTGCGATAGTAGTTGATTCAATATACATTTTCACTAGTGAACGGTAAGCACTCTCAAATTCTTTTAACAGATCTCCACTATCAATTAAAATACGGATCTTTACTTCTCCCTGTAAACTCATTGAAATTCCCCTTGCGCTTTCTTGTAAATATGAATATTTACTAATTTGATTTTAGATTGTACAAAAAAGGTTAAAGCTTACTTTTTAGATCCTATCATGTACAATACCATTTGACTTATCTGTAGTCTTTTGATTTAAACGCCTGCTTTTTAAAAATTCTTTTACCTCTTGACAAGACAAACCTAGTTTATATGCTTCTCTCATCAAATCAATCCACTCTTCGTTTACTTTTTTACATGTTTTTATTTTATTCATACTCACTAGCCCCTTTATTCTATGACTATAAAGTGGAAGTCTATCCTTCCAACGTTATAAAATTATTCTCTAAAAGTTCATATTTATTCTTGAAGTTTTTTCTAAATCTACTTGAATAAGCCCTGAACAGCAAACAAAATTGGTTGGTTAATAAATTAAAGATGCAGAAAATGTAAAGAATAGTTCTTCAACAATTCATGTTTACCGAAATGTGAGGAATTATCTTTCTTCACATAGTTCGTACTATGACTTTTTATATCTTCCGATAAATTAAATACCCTGAGTAAATTTATCCATATATAATTCTATAGTATCCCTCTTAAAAATCTCTTACATAATACTTACAATTTACTAATAAAAGTTGATAGCAATGTCAAGGGATAGTAATCATATATTTATTTTCAAATTTTATTGTTGCTTAAAAATAAGGACGGTAGATTAAATCAAGAATACTCTGGATTTATAAAGGAGTATCCTCTATATAAATCCAATATAGGAGACTTATTGATTTTACTCCTTCTGTTACACTCTAAAACCTCACGTGCTTATCCCTATTCAATTCTCATATGAAGGCTTTTCTTTCACTTTAATAGAATTTGTAATAATTTACTTTTTTACCAGTTCAATTGTGATATAGTATATCTAGTTTATTTCAGTTTTTTATAAACTGTTGCTTAATAAAGAAAAATGAGGTTATTAGCTGTGATGAAGAAAAAACTAAGATTTATTATTATTATTTTTATTTTTTTAGTAATTATAACGTCCTTTCGTCTTGTGTGGTTCCAAAACTCATTCTATTCTGACCAACCATTAGTAAGGGATGGCGTAATCGATTTCTCTGCTTCTAAATTTTCAGACCATAATATTTATTTACTAAATGGGAATTGGACGTTTTACCCTGGTAGTCTTTTAACACCAGTAGACCTAAAAAAAATGAAATTTAATAAACAGGAACAATTGCTTGTACCCACTATTAGAAAGGGGAATAAGAGAGGGGTGGAATATGGGACATATGAGTTAACAATTTACGTGCCTGACAAAAGTATTCAATACGCATTAAAAATTCGTCAGATTCAATCTCCATTCAAACTTTATTCCAACGGTAAATTAGTTAAACAAGAAAGTTTACTGGGAAGAGACATAAATAGTTCAATTGGCATTCCTTCCATTGCGAGCGTTAGTCCTAATGAAAAAGGGGTTATTCACCTTCTGATCACCTATAAAATGACAAGTGAATCATATAAAAGTGGTATTCAAAAAGCAATACAATTTGGAACGGAGCAAGCAATTAGAAGTAATCATTATTTTATACTAACACTACAATTAGTTGTCGCACTTTTCATTGCATTTCACGGTCTTTATGCAACAATTTTATTTTTATTAAAGCCGAAAATGAAGGCTGCTCTCTTCTTTTCAATTGCCTGCTTCTTTTCAACACTATCTGTTCTAATCAGCGACGATCGCTTTCTAGCAACTTGGATAACTCTTAATTATCAATTAACAGTAAAATTAGCCTATTTCTCCTATACGGGATTATCAGTCTTCTTTCTCCTTTTTTTTAGGGAACTGTTTCCTTCAAAGAAATTAAACCGGCTTATTAATTTTTATATAATCCTATGTGCAGTATATAGTTTATTTGTTTTAATATCCTCGGCTCCTATAATAAGGGAATGGTCTTTACTATTATTTGTTGTTCTCATTACCTCATTTACTATTATTCCAATATTGATTATTCGGGTAATTGTAATAGGTGAAAAGGGGTCACTGTTCCTTTTACTTGCAGCAATTAGTTTAGGGTCAAGTATTTTATGGTCTACGTTAAGAGCACATGTAGACCTAATGCCATATGAAAGGGCGATCGTTTTTGATCCAGATTTTTATCCATTCGATTTAATTATGGCATGTCTACTTTTTTCAACGTATTGCGTCATTCGCTTTTTTCGAACGAGTGATGAAAATGTCTTACTTGTTGACCAACTTCAAAAGGAACATGTCACAAAAGATCAATTTTTAGCAAATACTTCTCATGAATTACGAAACCCACTTCATGTAATGGTTAATATTGCTCAAAGTATCCTTATGAAGGAAGAAGAAAACCTAACCATGGAGAGTAAAAAATATCTAAATTTGCTAACAACTGTAGGAAGAAGAATGTCTTATTTATTAAATGATTTAATTGATATTACAAAAATAAAACAACAGGAAATATCTTTAAATAAAGAGCCGATTAATCTTCGTAACATTATTGAAAGAGTTGTGGAGATGCAAACGATTATGGCAAACGAAAAACCTCTTAGTATTAAAGTTGAAATACCTGATAAATTTCACCCTGTTTTTGCTGATGAAAACAGGCTAATACAAATTTTATTTAATTTACTTCATAACGCAGTTAAGTTTACAGACGAAGGTGAAATTAAAATTAGCGTTAGAAAACGTGGCAATTACGCGGTCGTCTCAATAAAGGACAATGGAATTGGGATTGATAGAGAGGATCAATCAAGAATTTTTCTTCCCTATGAACAAGGAGAGATATCTCATTATAATGAGAGTGGAGGAATAGGACTTGGTTTAAGCATCTGTAAACAACTTGTTGAGATGCATGGTGGCGATTTATCAGTTCAATCCACTACTGGAGAAGGAGCAACCTTTTCCTTTACTTTACCATTGTCTATGCAACGGGCAAAGGGAGCTATGAAATCTTCTCCTATTATTAATGAAATAATAAAAGTCAATGTTGCTATTGAAAACCAAGATAAACAAAAAATTGATAAGCCCAAAATCATTATTGTTGACGATGATCCGGTCAATATAACAGTTTTAAAAAGCATTTTGTTTGAATACGAGCTAACAACGGTCACCAGTGGACAAGCTGTCTTATCATTGCTTGATAAGCAATGGGATTTAATTATTTCTGATGTAATGATGCCAAATATGTCTGGCTACGAATTAACAAAAAAAATTCGCCAATATTATTCGGTCTCAGAGCTTCCAATTTTATTACTCACTGCTCGCAATCAGCCACAAGATATTTACACAGGCTTCCTTTCAGGTGCTAATGACTATGTGGTTAAGCCAGTAGATGCGACAGAATTAAGGGCCAGGGTACAAGTGCTGATTAGTTTAAAGCAATCAATTAATGAACAGGTACGATTAGAAGCCGCCTGGCTCCAAGCACAAATTAAACCTCACTTCCTCTTTAATACATTAAATACTATCTCAATGCTCATAGAAATTGACCCTGAGCAAACGAGGGAGTTACTTGAAGCTTTCTGTAATTATTTACAAATGAGCTATAGCTTTAATAATATTAATCAAACAATTCCAATTAATGATGAGCTAGACCTTGTTAAATCCTACGTGTTTATTATGAACGAACGTTTTAAAGGACGTTTTAAGGTAGTCTATAAAGTTGAGGATGTTTTAGAAGAAACCTTTATCCCTCCGTTAACCATCCAGCCCTTAGTTGAAAATGCAATTAATCATGGTTTTTTAAACGGATCGAGAGAAGGGGAAATAGTAATTAGTATCTCTTATTTTGGGGATGAGGTAATAGTTAAAGTAAGAGATAACGGTATTGGAATGAAAAAAGAGGTTTTAGACTCTCTTTTCATACATTCTCAAGAAAATAGGAAGGGAGTAGGAATTGTAAACATAAATAAACGCTTAAATCAAATGTATGGCAATGGACTTAGAGTAGAAAGTTTACCCAATGGGGGAACAACGTTCTCATTTCAAATTACTACCTAAATTCGTTCATTCATAAATTATTTTCTATAACATTTCTTTTTGGTAACCTAACTTTACTGTCTATCAAGATTTCTTTATCTAATCATTTTAATCATTTCGTTTTACCCTTTGAATATTACTCTACCTTATATCCAAGGGGTAAAATATTTAAAATATAAATGACCGTCCTAGAATCTCTATATATAAAATAGTCCAAATATTCCTTAGGATAATACAGATGAATATAATGATAACGTCAATTTATCTGGAAGAATCCCTAGCTCTTTATCCAATCTTTTCTTAAAATCTTGATATATATTAATTGCTTCTATACGGTTCCCTAATTCGATATGGATAGTCATCAATTGCCGAATATATGTTTCAGAATAAGGATTGTATGTAATTAGCTGTTCAAGGGTTTCTATGCAATCATGCTGTTTATTATGATCATGGTAATAATTACATAATAGTTCTAGGATCCTCATATACTTCTTCCTTATCATTTTTGCTCTATCATTAACCCAAAGGTACCCTTCATTTTGTAAGTAATCTCCTTTATAGGCCTTCTGGAGGTTTTTTATTTTTTCAACATGCGATGGCGATGTAATCGGGTTTATTGTCTCTATGGAATCAAGTAGTTGTATATCCCATGTGAATTTATCTAATGTAAGTTTATATTTATTATCCTGAAAGGTTATAGCCTTTGGATAGCCATATTCTTTTAGTAATTGGCGCAAATAGGACATTGAGGTATGTAGATAAACCTTTGCCTTTTTATAATCGAATCCTGGCCAAAGTTGATTAAGTAGAATATCGCGGTCGACGTAAGAACCTTGATGGGTCAATAAATAAGCAAATAACTCTTTAACTTTAGCTGTTTTCCACTTAATTATGCTTCCTAAAAAAGTAACTGATAGATTGCCTAATGAATCAATTGAGAAAACGTCTTCTCTTTTTACCTTTTCCCTAGGTTTAAGATTTTGGTGTATTTTTTTATTTTCTAGTCTTTTAATCGTTTTAACAAGTCGACCCTTAATTACGGGTTTTAATAAGTAGTCGACTGAATTCAACTCAAATGCTTGGATAGCATAATCTTGATAAGCTGTTACAAAAACAATTTGAATATCTCTGTTAAAATTAATTAACTGCTCAGCTAAATCAATCCCACTTACCTCCCCCATTTCAATATCTAAAAAAGCTACATCAAATTCTAGAAGCTGTAGCTTTTCTATGAGGTCTTTTGAGTCTGTATAGGTTGCTACTACCTCTATTTCCTCAAATTCATTTAATTTCCTCTTTATAAACTCGAGGGCCAGTTCTTCATTGTCTACTATAATTACTTTGATCATACATACTTCACCACCAAATTGATTATTTATTAGGGTTGTATATCAAAAGGTAAGTCACAAAGGGATAATTACGTTTTTATAGAGGCTTTACGAAAACCAATAAAAAAAATTACTAGATCGCTGAAATTTGCATCAAATAACAGTTGTTGATAAAACCAAAGTTAATTTCACCAGAGATCGTTTCTCTGCATATTGAGCATATATATTTGATAGCTTTTATCTATAAAAAGTGTTTTTTTTATTTAATGAACAAATTATGCTTGCTAAGAGCGATACCTAATTAAGTTTGCTCTTATGTTTATTACCGTCCTTCAATATCCTTCTTGTAGAACTTAATATAAGTACCGATGAAATGAATTGACATAGTTCAAGTTGCATTCAGCTCTTAAATTCTAGAATGATAAATAAAAAGACTTGCTTTATGAAGAAAAGCAAGTTAAAAGAAAAATAATCGCGTTTGCAGTTTCCATTATAATCTAGAAAGTTTAATGAAACAATAAAACACACTTAAAATGTAATAAAAAGTGAATTCATCCATAAAAATTATTAATTTACTTTTTATGTTTTGATGACGTTAAAGTAATTTTAATGATTCAAAGAAAACTATTAACCTTATTCCTTTAACGTTTTAAAACAGAATTGGATTATGTGTCCGTAAAAGCATATGTTTACGGACTTTTCTTTTATATTAGAAATCTATCGTTTTTATTGTTCGTTTAAGTTTAGAAACGAATTAAGAACGTCCTACGAAATAAATATGCTTTTACGAACGGTTTTAATGAAATAGTAGAAAGAGAAATGCATAAAAGAGGACTCATTCGAGTCCCCTTTTATTAGATTTTTAGTTTTGTATCAGAAGCTTTGCATGGGAATGTATCCTATCTTTGAGACAGGGGGCAAAGCACCTTTTAACAGCCAGGCTTTGACTGGAGAGATAGGGATTGGGTGACCGTTTAAAAAAATACCAAAACAACAAACGCCTAAAGAGTAAATGTAAGGCGTTTGTTTGCGATGTTAAATGTACTAAGAAGCACTTAAAACGCTTTGCTCTTCTTTCTGTTCTTCTTTAATTAGTAAGACGCCTAACACTCCCATCATAGAAAAAAGGATAGGAATTATAAACGCATAATGGTAACCAGCATTTAATGACTGCTGAGGAAACAGGTCTAGTACATTTCCAAAGATAATAGGCAATAAAACGGCACTCAAAAATCCACCCATATTAGCAAACCCTGATACAACTCCCACTTCTTTCATAGGAAATGATTTACGCACTACTGCGAATGTTAAAGCGCTTGCTCCGTTTCCAAAACCGATAATAAAAAGTAAAATCACTACTAAAATAAACGAAGGTTTTACACCAGATAGTAATAACCCAACCCAGCTAAATACTACAACAATATGAACAAGAGAATAGATTTTTTTAACGGAATTTGACCTACTTGATATCCAACTGATTAAAGGTCCACCAATCATGGCTCCGAAAAGACCATACATAATAAGTTGACTTGCCTCCGCACGAGGTAAATTGAACACGTTCATTCCATATGGAACTCCCCAAGAACCAATAAATCCGATATAGGTACCGACTACTCCAAAATGGCAAAGAAACGTTGCCCACGCTTGACGAGTAGTGACCATTCTACGCAGTATCACCCATACGCCTTCTCGTATTTCAACAGAGCTTTTAGTTGTTTTAGCATTCTCTTTAAATAATTGTTTAGGTTTTGACACGAGAACAATATAAAGAAGGTAGGATACTACTATTAAAATAATTCCTATGTTAAGAAATGGAACCCTCCAACCTGAAAATGAAATCCATATGGATAAAGGCACGGTAGCTGATAGGGAACCAAGACTTCCTACCAATCCAATTAACCCTAATAATTTTACGAATTCGTTGCCTTTAAACCATTGACTCAAAATTAAAACCAAGTTAACAAAAATCATAGAATCTCCCATTCCAACTAAGAGTCGAGAGAAAATTAAAATGTATTCGTTAGGAGAAAGGCTATAGATAAGGCTGCCTATCCCAGTAAGAACCGCGCCTATAATGAGAAAACGATTAGGGCCATATCTGTCAGATAATAAACCAACGGGGATTTGAAGACCCGCATAAGCTAAAAATTGTATACTAGTCATAAAACCTATAACAGACGCTGAAACATGAAAATCTTTCATTAATTGTTCGGTAATGAGCCCTGGAGCTGTTCTTTGACTCACAATTAAATAGTAAGCCAATAAGGCGGTGCCAAAAACCACCCATCTGTATCCACTTTCCTGTTTATTCATTTTGATGTATCCTTTCTTGTATGATGTCCAAGCTTTGATAAGTTAGAATTTGGAAGGCGTTTCATAGTCCGTAATACACGTGGGATTGGCAGGCTAACAGAATGAGGATTATTTGATGCCCCTAGCCATTTGTACAAAAGGGCGAAACTAAATAATAAGTTAAACTTATCAAAATGGGCATTTAATTTAAACCAATAAAAAGGTTTCTGGATTAAAGTAGAAGCAAAAAGAATGAATTGGGATAACGGTGTGCTAGTAGGCTGAAATATAACTTATTTTTCTGTATTTCTCATACTTTATACCATTATCTAAGACCAGATTACTGAGGCTGGTTCCAAAAACACGTTAAGATCACTAATAAGAGCATCAGAAGTTGCTTAGTACTTTTACAAGAAAATATTTTAACCATTTTCTTATAGGAATACACCTTTCAATAAGTAGGAAGGTGTATTCTTAAGCTATGCTAAATCATGTAAATAGATGGCCTAATTACCTATTAAATGCAAACAAAAGTTTAAATCAGCCTCTAGATGGTTTTTCATCAGTAATTCTGCTTTTTGACCATCTCTGGCTTTAATTGCTTGATAAATTTGCTCATGTTCATCAATTAAATGAGGACGTTGATAGAAAACAACTGTTTTTCGAAAAAGGTAAATTGTAGACTGCATGCGGTCAATAATATCGATCATGACTGGATTATTACTAGCATTAACAATAATCTCATGGAAACGCTCGTTAGCAATCATAATTTCTTCAATATCCCCAATTTTTCCCATCTCAACACATTCATATAAAGAATTGAGCTCATTTTCATTTAGATAGGATGCAGCACATTGAGCCGAATAACCCTCTAATAAAATGCGGACTTGAAACATATTTCTCAAGTCTTTTTCAGTGGGCTTGACCACTTTTTTGTTTACAATAAGTCCTTCATATTCCAGTTTCCGAATGGATTCCCTTACGGGTGTTCTACTAACACCTAATTCAGCTGCTATTTTCTCTTCAACAATTTTGGTACCAGCAGATAATTCCCCATTTAAGATCCTATCACGGATGATTTCATAAGATTGACGGGCAGCAGGACGAGAACGATCACTTTTAAACACAATTTTTACCTCCATATCCCTTTACTAACTAAATGTATCTTACCAAACTTTACCCCAAAAATATAGAATACAATTTTAATTTTTTTGTATACATTTTTATTTTATTGTATACAAAAATAAAAACTATGTGTACAATAAAAATTGTAATCGTTAATTGAAAGCGATTCCACTCGAAGCACGTTGATTCATAAACGTGGAAGCAGCTTAATTTATAAGAGCTAAATATACTAAGCTAATATATCAAGGAGGAATAAAAATGGAACACACTGTTGGTTTTATTGGACTAGGGATAATGGGTAAACCAATGTCCTTAAATCTTATTAAGGCAGGAAATTCACTAACTGTTTTTGATCTTAATGAAGAGGCAGTAAACAGTCTAGTAGAGGCTGGTGCAGTTGCTGCAAATTCCCCTAAAGAAGTTGCGGAAAGAAGCGATGTTATTATTACCATGTTACCTGCTTCTAAACATGTAAAAGAAGTGATTTTGGGTGAAAATGGAGTATTAGAAGGAGCAAAAAAAGGTTCGATAATCATTGATATGAGTTCCATTACTCCTGACGTTTCACGAGAGCTTGCAACAGTAGTTATGAAAAAGGGTGTAGAAATGCTTGATGCACCTGTAAGTGGTGGCGAGCCTAAAGCTATCGATGGCACCTTAGCTATAATGGTTGGTGGTAAGGAACCGGTTTTTGAAAGCGTTAAATCTGTTTTTTATGGTATGGGAAAAGAAGTTACTTTAGTTGGTGATAATGGTTGCGGAGTGACAGCGAAACTAGCTAATCAAATAATTGTAAACCTTAACATTGCCGCAATGTCTGAAGCCCTTGTCCTAGCAGCAAAAGCAGGTATTGATATTGAAAAAATGTACCAAGCGATCCGAGGGGGGCTTGCAGGAAGTGCAGTGCTCGACGCAAAGGTACCAATGATTCTTGACAGAAATTTTATTGCTGGTGGTAGTATTGCAATCAACTTAAAAGACATTACAAATGTGATGGAAACAGCTCATGAAATTGGTGTACCACTTCCTTTATCCAGCCAATTACTGGAAATTTTTCATTCTTTAAAGGTAGATGGGAAAATAAATGATGATCACGGTAGTATTGTGAGATATTATGAAAAACTAGCAAATGTTGAAGTAAAGAGGGGTTAAGATATGAACGAAAATCTTAGATTACCTATAGAATTCCTAGAATCTCTTCCAAAGGTCAATTGTCAGGATGTAGATGTATTATTGGAAGATGCGTTAAACAGTTTAAATAAAAAAATTATTGTTCTAGACGACGATCCTACAGGCGTTCAAACTGTACATGATATATCTGTATTTACTGATTGGTCTGTGGAAAGCATTGAAAAAGGATTTAAAGAAAAACAGCCGATGTTCTTTATCTTAACAAATTCGAGAGGCTTTACAGCTGAGGAAACTGAAAAAGCGCACAAAGAAATTGCCACAAATATTTTATCAGTGTCCTCTAAACTAAATCGAGAATTTATAATTATAAGCCGTGGGGATTCAACTCTTAGAGGGCATTATCCATTAGAAACAAGCGTTTTAAAGGAAACAATTGAATTGGATTCTGAAATGATGGTGGATGGAGAAGTAATACTACCTTTTTTTAAAGAGGGAGGACGCCTAACTGTTAACAATATTCATTATGTACAGTATGGTCAAGAACTTATCCCAGCAGGCGAAACAGAATTTGCAAAAGACCGTACATTTGGCTATTCAAAGTCAGATTTAGGTGAATGGATTGAAGAAAAATCAAATGGAGAATATAAAGCCAAGAATACATTGTATATCTCCATTGAACAGTTGCGTTCACTAAATATAGAAGAAATGGTTGAACAGCTTGTTCAGGTAAACCATTTTAATAAAGTAGTTGTAAATGCTGTAGATGAAGTTGATGTAAAAATATTTACCATCGCCTTAGTACAAGCCGTGAACCAAGGAAAGAACTTTCTGTTTAGAAGTGCAGCTGCACTTCCAAAAGTCATTGGAGGAGTTACTGATAAAGCACTACTAACTAGAGAAGAATTAGTTGAGCAAGAAACAGGGAATGGTGGCTTAATAATTATCGGTTCCCATGTTAAAAAGACTACCGAGCAGCTTGAAGAGCTGAAAAAATTAAATGAAATCGAATTTATTGAGTTTAATAGTCATCTAGTTTTACATCCAGATCAATTCCAAAAGGAATGTGAGAGAGTTATCGAAATGACTGAATCCTTAATTCGCTCTGGCCGAACAGTTGCCGTTTATACAAGCAGAGAGCGACTCGACCTTGGTGAAAACAAAAAAGAAGAAGAATTAAAATTATCTGTAGCTATTTCGGATGCTGTTACAAGTATTGTCACCCGATTACAAGTTAGACCGAATTTTTTAATTGCAAAAGGTGGTATAACTTCAAGTGATGTTGGAACGAAGGGCTTGAAGGTAAAACGCGCTACTGTAGCTGGACAGATTAGACCGGGGATTCCTGTATGGAGATTAGGAAATGAAAGTAAGTATCCAGACATGTCTTATGTAATTTTTCCGGGGAATGTTGGTACGAAAAGTGATTTAAAAGAGGTTACTCAAACTTTAAATAATTGGTGAAAGTAACTTTTATCTTTTATAAAAAAGGCGTATCAGAATGCTAATTTACTATTTAAATTAGCATTCTCTAAAAAACAAAAGGGGAAGAGGAATAAGTATGCCAATAGTATTTATTTGCATAGGCGTTATACTATTACTGTTATTAATGGTGGTCTTTAAGTTAAACGCTTTCATTTCGTTGGTTATAGTTGGTTTACTAGTAGGTATTATGGAGGGGATGTCTCCAAATGAAGCGATGGCATCTATCACATCAGGGTTAGGAGGTACACTTGGAAGTCTCACCTTAGTTCTTGGTTTTGGGGGGATGCTCGGTAAGTTAATGGCTGACTCTGGAGGGGCCCAACGAATTGCTGTAACGTTGATTAAAGCATTTGGGAAAAAGAGGGTTCAGCTTGCTGCTGTCCTTACAGCGTTTATTGTTGGAATCGCTTTATTTTTTGAGACAGGTGTTGTAGTGTTAATTCCTTTAGTATTTACAATTGCAGCTGAAGCAAGTGTGCCTATTCTTTATATTGGGATGCCGGTTGTTGCTGCTCTAATAACCATGCATGGCTTTGTGCCACCCCATCCTGGACCAACAGCAGTTGCTGGAATTTACGATGCTAATTTGGGTAAGACTTTATTATATGGAATTATCATAGCTATTCCTGCTGTTATTATTAGTGGTCCTTTATATACAAAATTATTCAAAAAAGGAGATTTAGAAGTAGAGATTCCAAAAGGACTTTTTAATCCTAAACATTTTACAGAAGAAGAAATGCCTGGTTTCGGTATAAGTGTATTTACTGCTCTTATACCCGTGATACTTATCGCATTTCAAGCCATTGTAGAAATTGTTATGCCAAATTCTTCATTGGTTCCTACAGCTCAATTTTTAGGTAATCCAGGTATAGCCTTATTAATTGCTGTGATTGTTGCCATTTATACATTTGGTCTTAATCGTGGTAAGAAAATGCCGGAATTAATGGATTCTATTACACAATCCGTAAGCAGCATTGCCATGATTTTGTTAATAATCGGTGGGGGCGGTGCTTTTAAACAAGTACTGATCGATAGCCATGTGGACAAGTACGTTGCTGGTTTAATGGAAGGATCAACTATGTCTCCTTTAATTTTGGCTTGGTTAATTGCTGCAATTCTAAGGGTTGTATTAGGTTCTGCTACTGTAGCTGGTCTAACTGCAGCTGGTATCGCAGCTCCACTAGTTGCGGCAACTCATGTTAGTCCAGAACTTATGGTTTTAGCCACTGGGGCTGGAAGTATGACATTCTCCCATGTGAATGATGCAGGATTCTGGATCTACAAAGAATTCTTTAATCTAACAATTGGTAAAACAATTAAAACGTGGTCTGTTATGGTAACGATTGCATCACTTGTTGGACTAGCAGGCGTATTAGTTATAAATTTAATTTTAAATTAAGCATACAGAACTTCATAGGGCGGATATTTAAAAAGAGTAACCTATTACCTTACACATATGTCAGACAGTAAGGTAAGGTTACTTTTTTTGTAAATACTTTTCTAGTAGCTATTATGCTATCTATAGTCACGATTGTCATTCATTAATTACAAAATACAATTGATTCCTTTTTGCGCGTTATATGTAATAACTAAAACTTAATTTAATGACACATTTTAATTTTTTATATTGGCTAGATATTCAACTCTCTCGACTGAATAGAGATAAAACATTAAGTGCCCCTCATGAAATACCATAAACATGAGCACACTAAACCTATCCAATCCAAACTAGGAGGTACACAATGAAAAATCAGTCTAACAATTCTCAGCCAGCAATAGGAGATGACAGATTTAACACTGCCGGCTATACGTCTGATAAAACAAATATCAATGATGTACATGGAAAACATCTATCTAACCTCAAAGAAAAAGTTTCCATATCTGAGAACGAGGATGCTTCCTCTACGAAATAATAAAGCTCTTTCTAACGAGAACTTAAAAGGTTTCTGGTCAGTTTGAAAAGAAGGTTAATATTTATTAACCTTCTTTTTTTATTATTATAAATTAGGACAGTACCTAATAGTGTGCCTTTTACTAGTAAGCTGTACTGTTTATTACTTACAGATTTATTATAAAGAATGAGTTTTTCATCATAGTTATAATAAGGGTAAATTAAACCTATTAAGCACTCTAAAAGTGGTGAGTCCTTATGAAAAATAGGGATAAAAGACGAAATAAACGTAATTTTTTAAAGGATTACTTAAAAACAAGTTAGGTAATTGGAAATCTAGACTTGGCAAAGAGCCTACCTCTAACATGATGACTTAAGAAAATAGAAACCTCGTAAAGTGGTAGCGCAAACTCTTAGTCGGGTTACTTTTTACCTTCATTTAGAAGAAAAAGTGCAACTCATGTTATCCTAAAAGAAAAGAACAAATGACGGAGGATATAATGACAAAACGATTAGACTTACGTGTCGATTTTGCCTTTAAATCTCTTTTTGGAACGCATGGAAATGAATCTATCTTAGCTGCGTTTTTAAATGAAGCTCTACGTTTACCAGAAGAAAAGAAAATTACTACGGTTCATTTATTTAGATCCACATTTTAATAAAGAATTAATAAAGAAAACCAGGCAGATAAACGCTTTATTCTTGATGTTCATGCTCGACTAGAAGACGGAACTCGTATAAATACTGAAATTCAACTTAATAATAAACATGATATGGAAAAAGAACGCTTTACTATTGGGCTAAAATGTATAGCAGTAAAATTAAGGAAGTAATGGACTATGGGGAACTATGCCAAACCATTAACATTGTCAACTTCCGTTATTTATCTCATATCAACCATTATCACTCGGTATTTCAATTATATGAGCGCGAAGAAAAGTTGTTACTAACGGACATGTTAGAGATTCATTTTATGGAACTTCCTAAACTACTTATAAAATGGCGTAAAAAAGAAGTTGATCCAAGGGAAGACCAATTTGTACGGTGGTTATTATTACTTGAAGTATCGGAAGATGAAGAAATCACTCAAATACTGGAGGAGATTGCGATGCAAGAAGGTCAAGTATTGAAAAAAGCAATAGATGAATGGGAACGTGTCAGTCAAGATCCTGAGGTTTTACTTGCTTATGAAGCAAGTAAAAAGGCTTTATTGGATGAAAAATCTGCTTTAAGAAGAGCTGAAAACCTTGGGAAGATAGAAGGAGAGAAATTTGGAGAGAAGAGAGGAAGAGAGTTCTCTTCCTCTTTTTATAGCGTTATCATTAATATTCCACGCAATAAGTATATTAAACCATAATTCAGTTTATTTCAAAAGTTCCTTAAAAGGTGGCGTTTTCTTACGTACATGTTCGAGAATGCGGAATGAAGAAGAGTATATAAAATATAAATATATGATAACTGGTCCCTTCAGAATTTAAAGGGGCCTTTTTGTGTATGTTTAATAAGGTTGAGTAATAAATACCTGAGTTTAAGTGAGGAGGCTAATCATTCAAAAATTACGGTTTAGGCTCAATGTAAGAAGGAAACTCGGTAGGGTGGTTCATTCCTGTTACAATTAAAAGATAAGCAAACACAAAAAATATAGTAATAATTCCTATTACTATAACGAAACGAAGAAACTTTTTGATTTTTCTATGTCTGCGGAATTCATAAAAATTAATAGTATTATTCATCCTAATCCTCCTCGTCTTATTTTTTAAAAACACAGAAGAAAAAAAGGAAGATAAAGCCTCCTCACTTATAACTCATAAGATAGTTTTATCTCCCAATATACCATTATTCCAACTTTATTATACTTATAATTTAAAATTGTCTGTTATTTATGGTGTTAGTAAAATGGTACACCACATTGAGAATTAGATTGTGTTACATTGGGTTTAATAAAAAGGTTGTAAATAATAACAAAAGCAAGTATATTACACGTATAAACACATAAGCAAATTGTTATATAGCAATCAGGAGGTCTTTCTTAATGGATACAAAAGCTTCAATCGACATGGAAAAGGCAGCTCAGATCCTCAAGTTATTAGGCGATTAAACACGGCTATCAATGATGAAAATTTTACAAACAAATGAAGGTTGTGTATGTGAACTAGTTGAAATTTATAAGGCCAGTCAACCTGCCATTAGTCAGCATTTACGTAAGTTAAAAGAGATTGGGCTAGTAAAAGAGAAGAAAAAAGGTCAATGGATTTTCTATTCGATTAATCAAACCCACGAACATTATGATTTTCTAGTAAGTATACTCGATTCGTTACCCACTCAAGACGATCGTTTAATTGAATTAGAAAAACAAGGATTACGAATTAGTTGTTGTTAGTAATTGGAGGTTTACGCTTTGACATCAGTGGTTTTAGATCACTAATTTTTTTAGTGACATTAGTTTTTGTAATTCGACAACCTAAGAAATACAATCTGGTCGATTTATAGAGTTCAGTTGATGCTATAAAAGATGAGAAAACGTTCCGGTTATCAGGAATTGTCTTAAACATTTTGGTTCTTGTTTAAATATTGTCCATAATAATAAGCGACCCTATATACCGTAAACAAAGTTACTAAGGTCGCCTATACTATATTCTGGTTTATTATTTTTTTGTCTTTATCTTTATAATAAAATATCTGTAATCTCATTAATCTTCTGACAGAATTTCGCTATCATTATTAATTTGATCGAACAAATAAGTAAGGTAAGAATCTAGTTCAAATTGATTATCTTCAATAAAATCATATAACATAGAATTATTTTCTTCTCTCATTTTTAGTCACTCCAATTTAAGTTTTTTCAATTTTTATACATGATGACCATGATTCTTGTTTCGACCCATTTTTCTTAAAAGAAAGCTTACAATTAATACTAAAATGATTGATCCAATAATTGCTGGGATGATTGCAAAGCCACCAATGACCGGCCCCCAACTTCCCAAGATAAGGCCGCCTAACCAAGAACCAATAAAGCCAGCGATAATATTACCAATAATACCTCCAGGAACATCACGTCCTGTAATTAAACTGGCGAGCCACCCAATAATTCCACCTACAATTAGCATCCATAGGATTTCCATTAATAATTCCCTCCTTTTAAATCGTTTAGTTGAATTTACCCCTCACTCAAACTCATTAACCTTGTTATTTTTTTCCTGATTAGAGTTTTTCTCTTATATAAAAGGCCATCTTCTAATTTTTCGTCCGTTTCATGAAAAAGATAAACGATTAGGACAGCCATCGGCATTTAAAAACCAAGCACATATTCTATAACCATCTAATCATCACCTACTGCGATAGCTACTTAGTATCAAAAGAATAACTACTTCGTTTGGTAATCAGTATCTATTTATTTAATCGTAATGATTAAATATGCCGATGGTATGTAAAAACTAAGCATTGCTATCTTATAAACAATGACATCAATACAGGCTTTTTTTCATACTATATTTTGGGGGTGAATAAATGGCAAGAGTAAGTTACCGAAGTGCAGACATTAACTTAATGGCAAGAATGATGCGAGCAGAAGCTGAAGGTGAAGGAAGACTAGGGATGTTATATGTCGGAAATGTAATTGTTAATCGTCTTGCAGCAAATTGTTTGGACTTTAGAAATTTAAGAACCGTTTCACAAGTCATTTATCAAGTACAAGGAGGTAATTATTCGTTTGAAGCTGTTCAAAAAGGGAATGTATTTTATCAAAGAGCGAGAGGTGTTGAAAGAAGATTAGCAAAGCAGAATTTGGATTATTGGAGACAACACCCAGCGAAATTTGCTCTTTGGTATTTTAATCCACATGCTCCGTGCCCTCCAACATGGTACGGTCAACCTGCATCTGGTCAATTTAAAAATCATTGTTATTATGAACCAAAACCTGATACATGTGCTAGTGTTTATAGAGGTTAGGTTATCGAAGTGTTATGATTAATTTTGGAGTAGTATGGTGGAGCCGCGCTGCGAATCTAACATTTTAGTCGTAGGTGCTGGTAGCTATCCCTATTTATTCAATTTAACTCCTATAAATTATGTAACAGTGGTCGCTTGAAAAAAACTTTGCCCCCACCATAGCCTATTTCTTTAATCTTTGTTTTGATGTATTTTTATCTGGCGAAATAAAAAGGGAACTTCCTGGTTAGTAGGTGTTCCCTTTTTATATGAAACATAATAATCATTTATCCAGAAAATAAGATTACGAAATATGTACTTTAATTAAAACTATGCTGTTTAGCTTCACCCTTAGATGGAGGATATCTTGCGATTTCTTGTCTATTTCATAAAAAATAAACCACAGTACATTTTCCAATTCTCATCTGTTTCATGAGAAAACAAGCCCACCTTATATCATTATCTACTCCTCCACTAGTGCAGTAAGGGTTCTTTTTTATTTTTTGAGTGGACAGGCAAGCTTACTGCAGTAGCTACATAGTATCTAATCGATGTTTGATTCGTGTAAAGTGACTGCATGAAGGAAGTAAGTATAAACCATTGTAAAAAGCTTTCTCTTTTGGTTCTATACAACTATGCTATCGCCTTGAAAGGGAGGAACAAAATTTAAAATTACTCTTGTTCAACAAACAGAAGGTTCAATTATTGGATATTTTGTGAAAAATTGATTATAACTTTTAATATTGTTTAATTTATAATAAAAAGGAAAAAACTATGGCTTATTTGTTCCAAGAAGTCGCCATCTTGGGAACAAACTAATACGTAGATTATACAAAATTAGTTTTCTTGGGGAGAAACAACGATGAACCTTACACACAATAATTTAGAAAGTATAAAAAGGGAAGAAGGACAAAAGCAGTTGCTTGAAAGAAACCTTGAAGCTCATAGAAGTAGAAAAGGGATAATCAATTTTATTTGTGCTATATCCCTACTTGTAGCTATACTTTGCTTCTGCTTTCACGTACCACGATCTGTAATCATAACTGTAATCTTACTGTTTATATGTATAATCATCAAAATCGTACATAAAACGTTAGATAAAAAAATAGAGTTGCGCTTAAAACGCGTTAAACAGGAGCAAAGAAAGAGCATTTTCAAGGTGAATAAACTCTAAAATCTTTTCTATAAGCTTCTAATGATTAACATTGGATTATCTCGAAGACCATCTATTTTGTTAGAATTGAACTTGAGATAACCTAAAAATTATTTTTACTATTGTACTTTAGTATCAGGATAAAGGAATTTGGTCTATAATAAGAGATGGCGTTGTTTTCCGACATGAACTCGTCATCTCTTTAAGAGCATCTATTTTTATAATAGATACTTAGAAATATCAACGTAGCAAAAGGCGCTTGCATATAGCAAGTGCCTTTTATAATGTAAGTAACATACTAAAACGATAATTAACTTACATTTGTTGTTGTTTTTATCAATTATATAACTTTGTCTAAAAAGATATTTACATGTTTTTTAGCTGTTTTTTCTACAGAAGTACTAAAGAGCTTTTAGCTTTTAATTTTTCATCATTATTAATAGTGAAGGACGAGAGATACCTGATGGCTACTTTATTACGCTATGAAGCGAGAAATAGAAAGAACCATACAGTCATGGTATACTAATAACAAACATGGAGATGATGGAGGATATTATGACAAAACGATTAGATTTACGTGTCGACTTTGCTTTTAAATCACTATTTGGCACACACGGAAATGAATCTATTTTAGCTGCTTTTTTAAACGCAGCACTCCGTTTTCCAGACGAGAAGAAAATTCAAACGGTTCAGTTATTAGATCCTCATTTTAATAAAGAAAACCAAGAAGATAAACGTTCTATTTTGGATGTACACGCGCAGCTAGAAGATGGAAGTCGTGTCAATATTGAAATTCAGCTTAATAATAAACATGACATGGAAAAACGAACGCTCTATTACTGGTCCAAGATGTATAGTAGTCAAATGAAAGAAGGCATGGACTATGGAGAACTTTGTAAAACAATCACCATTAACATTGTTAATTTCCGTTATTTATCGCATATTCATGAGTATCACTCCACCTTTCAGTTATTTGAGCGAGAACAGAAGTTACTCTTAACGGATATGCTCGAAATTCATTTTATGGAGCTACCTAAGTTATTAATTAAATGGCGTAATAGAGAGGTAGATCCTCGAGAAGATCAACTCGTACGATGGTTATTATTACTTGAAGCATCCGAAGATGAAGAAATCACTCAGGTATTGGAGGAGATTGCGATGCAAGAAGATCAAGTATTAAAGAAAGCTATGGACGAATGGGAACGTGTGAGTCAAGATCCAGAAGTATTATTAGCTTATGAAGCACGAAGAAAAGCGTTATTAGATGAAAAGTCTGCTTTAAAAAGAGCTGAAAAAAAAGGGAAAGAAGAAGCTATAAAAGCGATGGCTATTGGAATGATTCAAGAAGGTATAGCTAACAACGTAATAAGTAAATTGACAGGTCTTTCTATAGAAGAAATTGAAATGCTTCGTCATCAATAAATTAAAAGAAGCAGTGTCTTATGTACACTGCTTCTTTTTAATAGATAATTTTTAAACAGTGAATTTTGTTGAAGTAAACGCTTCATACGCTTTTGTGGGATTGGCAAACCATTCAGCAATTTCATTTGCTTTTACTTGGTCGTGTGCACCTTGAAGTAGCAATTGAATAACATGCTCAGGTAATGGTTTCGTCATAGCGTTTGTCCATTCAGTTACCTGTTTTACATACTGTTTAGTTCGATTCCAATAAGACTCTCCTGTTTCTACGTCCCACTTAGAATTTTTATATTCCATAAGAGTTTCATACAATTGTTCCGCACAGTAGGAGGAGAGATTACAACCTTGACCCGTAATAGGATCGTTTAGAAATACACTATCGCCACAGCCCACTACCAGCTTGTTTTTAACCATGAGATATGGCTTTCGAATAATAGGTGTTAGGGCAGTTTGAAGAAAGCTATTTTCATCACATAAAGCAAAATTTTTCCCATCAATTCGATTATAAATTTCAGGAAAAAACTGTTGAGCTGTGCTCCTCATTTTAAGAGTAAACTCTTCTGCACTTTTTATTCCTTTAAATACGTCTAAATCACTGTTTGGTATTGCCATAATGAACATTATAGTAGCAGGACCGTGTTCTGTTACTGCAGGTATTTCAAACATTTCACCCAACTCAGGAAGAACCGTTACGCCTACTCCCAGAGGAGTATTTGCTTTTATACCTGTAAAATAGCCAACGATACATTTTCGCTGAGGATTTTTGAAAAGAGAAAGATCCTTTTCGGTCGAAAACGGCAAAAGAGGCCCATTTTTCCCTGTACAATCAATAACTAAATCAAACTCATCTATTAGTACTTCCACACTCTCTTTATCTACCTTTTCTAAACGGAAAGAAACTCCTTTTTCTATAAGATCTTTAATAGAATGCGAGTAATATAAACGTTGATCAACAGATAATGCCGGTTCTTGCAACTTTCCTACGAATAGTTTCTGATTTCCAATCGTAATATGAATACTCTTAATAAGGGGTTGTTCTCCCCATTTCGGCACATTAAAGCGTGTTTCACGATTCCTTGTGGGTCCGAAATGTACTTGGGTGGACATGATTCTACCTCTTTTAATCTGATCTGATGATTGACGCTCAATGACCGTAATATCAAAATCATTCCTTAAAGCATAAGCTAGGTGCAGTCCGGCTACCCCACTACCAATAATACAGAGTCTCTTTTTCAACAATCTCACTCCTTCATTAGAAAATTCGGCATTCACCAATGGATTAACGTGAATACATTAGTTACATTATTGTATTAGGCCTATGAAATTCTTTGCTAACATCTTCCTCTAAATATAACTACCATTTATTTTATTGGAATCCAATTTTTATGTAAATGATTCCTTAGGGATAGGGATTATAGACTGTAAAGTGAATTTGGGTTAATGGTTCTAGTGCCAAAAATACTTTATAGAAATAAATTGTCCGTATGATGGAACTAGTCTAATTCCCAACATATAAAAAAAGAGCACATATTTTATGACCATCTAATCATCCCCTACTGGAGTATCGTTTCTCTTTTATTTTTTGAGTAGACTAGTAAGTTTACTGAAGTAGCTACATGTATCTAAGAAATAATCACTACATTTATTAATTAGTATCTATTTCGTTAATGTTACTATGTTCATACAACGTCGATGCTCATCTATTATGTTTTTTTGGTGTAACTTTATCAATTATCGGTGCAGGTTAGTTGATGAGATTATAAATTGAATATTTACATTTATAGAGCATTTCTTTGTCATGAGAAATGCTTTTTATATTCTTCGTCAACAATAATATAATAAAAAACAATAAATTTCATGTTAAATTCGAACAGACAATAAATAAGTGAGGTGCTTTTTATGAAACAAGGAACAACACTTTTTTTAAAGATAGCTGTTATTCTTATTGGAATTCCGGTTCTTGCTTTGTGCATCTTCTTGGTGCCTAAGATTGGAAATTTTGCTGGAGAATTATATCCAGATATTGCTTGTATGAAATCTCTCGTTTTAATCGATATGTACGCGGCAGCGATACCTTTTTACTGTGCTCTGTATCAAGCTTTTAAACTTTTAAGCTATATTGATAAGAACCAGGCGTTCTCGGAATTATCGGTAAGGGGTTTAAAAAATATAAAATACTGTGCTATCACGATTAGTGCCTTGTACCTGCTAGGTATGCCACTCTACTACCTCATGGCGGAAAGAGTTGACCCTCCAAGTATCATGCCAATCGGATTGATCATTATTTTCGCCTCTATGGTGATCGCTGTCTTTGCTACTGTCCTTCAAAAAATGCTGAAAGAAGCGATTGATATAAAATCAGAAAATGACTTAACAGTCTGAGGTGATTAACATGGCAATTATCATTAATATTGATGTGATGCTGGCTAAAAGGAAAATGAGTGTTACAGAACTTTCGGAGAGGATTGGAATAACAATGGCTAACCTTTCTATATTGAAAAATGGAAAGGCAAAGGCAATTCGATTTTCAACTTTATAAGCAATTTGCAAAGCCTTAGAATGCCAACCCGGTGATATTTTAGAATAACGGAGTGATAAAGGTAAATAGCAACTTATTTCCATCATAAAAGAGCTCTCTAATCTTCATATATTAGAGAGCTCTTTTTGTATTTAAATTCTTAGTATAAATTGATGAGAATCTTCACATCCTATAAACGTTTAATCGAATTAGAAAAAGAGATCATGAATATGGCAAACAATCAAAAGAATAATTGTATAAGTAATTTAGTGGTCCCTAGTTTCGCACAAGCAGTTAATCAAATGAAACAAGAAATTGCACAAGAATTTGGAGTAGAGCTGGGACCTGATACAACTGCTCGTGCTAATGGCTCCATTGGTGGAGAAATTACAAAACGTCTTGTAGCATTAGCTGAACAACAACTTGGCGGACACAAAAAATAGTACTAAAAAGGTAAATAAATATAAAAAAGAGGAAGAGAGTTCTCTTCCTCTTTTTTATAGCATTATCATTAATATTCCACGCAATAAGTATATTAAATAATGTAACTACCCGATGATAGACTTAATGAATTTCAGTAATGCCTGATAAACGAATAAAGAATATATTATGTTGTTCATCTTCTAGAGAAAGTGTTTGATCATGAAGATTAAGATTACTCACACGTCCCTTACATGTTTGTAATAAACCGTTTTGATAATAATTAATGGTAATGACACCTTTCTTTCTTAATGCTTTCAATATCATGTTAGATTCTCCTTTCTCCCTAATAAATAATGTAGGAATTTGTTATTCAAATAAGTAATTATCATGTATAATTTGTTAGAAAATCATACAAGTTAAACATTATATTCTTTTATATTTATTATACAGCAGTTTTTAGCAAACGCTTACATTTTATTGTGTAAACTTTGTGAACTTTCGATAGAAAAAAGCTCAAAGAATAAATCTAAGAGCTTTCTAAAATACTTATTTAACAGCTTCTTTTAACTCTTTCCCTGGTTTAAAAGCAGGAACCTTTGAAGCTGGAATTATCATTTCTTCACCTGTTTGAGGGTTACGACCCGTACGCTCTGCACGATTGCGTACCTCAAATGTACCAAATCCAAGTAGTTGGATTTTTTCTTCTTTTGCCAGTGTATTAGAAATCGTTTCAAACAATGCATCTATTGCTTTTTTAGAATCTTGTTTCGTTAGTTCTGTTTTTGTTACAACTGCATCGATTAGTTCAGCTTTTTTCATATTTAACTACCTCATTTCTTACTGGATATAGTATGTATAGGTGAAGAATATATCATATATTCTTCATACTAGTCAAACATATGTTCTTTGTATCGAGTAATTATAAAAATGCCTGAGATTAGCACTGTGACAAAATGAAACTCGTTCATGCTAGATAATAATAATAATTCATTCACTACAAAATTCAGCCCTATATTGTTTTAAAAACATGTATGTATACATTAAACTTGGCTTAAACTCATAAAATATTTCCCAATCGCTGAGTTTTAAAAAAGCCTTTGCTCTTGTGGAGCGAAGGCCACTTTTTTTACTATTCTTTATAAAGACAATCATAGGCATGAGTATTAGTGGATGAGACAACAAATGTTGGTTGTCCCCTTTGATTTTTATGAAAGACTTTCACACCACAACCTGGGCAAGCAAAAAATCCTCTGGAATGCATGTAGCTGAATTTTGTGATATCTTCGGGTTTAAAAACACCCATTTTCGTTCCACAATGAATATATACAGCTTCTTTTACACTTGACATTGGATCACTCCCCTATATACGTTGAGTAGCTTTCTATTTTTAGTATATAAGAGATAAGTGGATAATTTAACCTTTTTAAGTTAATTTAATCTAAAATTCAGAAAATTATCTCAATCCTAAATTAAAGAGTAAAAGATAAATTTTCATTTATGTATCTTAAGATACACCTTTTTATACAAATAAACGTTGAAATGATATCGGTAAATATTATTTAAATATTGGATAAGTAGTAAATATTTGTTTATGAAAAGAAGTTATAAAATCAACTCTATATATTAAGTGATAATCAAATTTATATTGCACATATAAATGATAGTTAACGTATTTTATAAAAAAATATTTTATCTATTATGTAGAAAAAGTCCATATTTGTCGCTACTAAAAGTAAATGTTAAAACTATAAATTTATAAAAGTTAGTTGATGACACCTTCTCACTATACTCAATTTTATATTAATTTTTGTCTATTGATATGGTTTTGAGTCAGTATTAACCTTAAAATCTAAAACTAAAAAGATTTTTTTGCTACCGGTAATCAAACTTATGCAAATAAATTTCCTATATAGTATACAGGCTACACGAGAAAAACTCCTAGTGCTTTTATAAAGCAGGAGTTTTTTCTTTGAAGATAATTATTTTTTTATTTATTGAAAAAACAGCCTTGAAATGATTTTTTATAAAAAACGACAAAAATATTAGTTTCTTGGGTCTACATAATCCGGATAATCTGTAATTATTGCATCGACTCCCACATCTAATAAGAAATTTGCTGCCTCTTGACTACGTACTGTCCATGATCCAATCTGCATACCAAGGGAGTGAACTTGATTCACTAAATCTGGAGTAACAATTCCATAGCTTGGGTTAAAATAATCGGCATAAGTCGAAAATTCTTGTAAGGCTTGTTCGGTTGCGTCTGCACTTGAAGATGTTAAAACTCCAATTGGAACTTTGGGAAGAAGCTCATTCATTTTTTTCATTGAATTATGATTAAATGATTGGACAATTATTTTTTCATTTTGTGGTTTATCAAGGTTTCGTTCTTTTAATTTTTTAGCTATATTTTCTTCAATCCCGGGATATAGTTCTGGAGCTTTTAATTCTATTAATATTCCAATTTTCCCACGGTAACGATCAAGTATCTCATCAAATGTTGGAATTTGTGCCCCTGCAAATTGCTCACCTTTCCAGCTACCTGCATCTAGGTTTCTTAGTTCTTTAAATGTGAGATTTCCAACCTTTCCAGACCCATCTGTTGTACGATCAACTGTCGTATCATGGATAACAACTAATTTGCCATCCTTACTTTTTTGAACATCAATTTCAATATAGTCTGCCTTCATTTCTACTGCTTTATCAAAAGCAGCAATCGTATTTTCGGGTGCATATGCTGATGCACCACGGTGAGCAACATTGTCAACCTTTCTTAAATCCCCTGTTGTTTCTGCCGCAAAAGCCTGACTTAGTGGACTGAATAGCAAAGTAAATGCTAATCCAGCACCTGCCAATAATTTTTTGTTCATGTTCTTCATCTCCAATCTAAAATATGAATACCACTATTATTCTAGAAAAGGAATGTTGTCGAAGTATGTAGTTATATTTACATATACATAATAATTCTGTAAATAAAAGTAGACATTTCGACTTAATTTTATTTACAAATCTGCTATTTATTAGAAAAAAGAATATATTAAAGATTAAAGAGCCTGAAAGAAAGATTAAAACCATAACTGCAGTATAATATTCAATAATTGGACTTAAAATAGTTAAAGTATAATGAATAAAACCTTTTTTAAGCCTCCGACAAAAATATACATCGATATAATTGAAATTCTAGAAAGAAACAAAAATAGACTATTTATACATGCAAAATTTATAGTAGTGGGATGAAAGTATGAAAGAAAACAATATAAAAAATTTAAAATATGAAATTATAAAAAAGCATGAAAAATTATTTGTAAAGAGATTGGAACTTGAGAGTGAAGCAAATCGTTTGATGTTAGAAATTAATTTATTGGATGCACAGCATACTCTTGATAAAGTAAATCAGTTAAACCGACAGATAGACGATATAATCTCTGAAATGGATTATTTGAAACAAGCTCTTGAAACCATTAAGTAAGCTAATCAAATTATGTCCAGATCTACAATTACAATCGATTTTAAGAAGAATTTAACGGAGTTTCCCCAATAAATTATCATGGAAACTCCGTAGCTGTTTATTTGAAATAAAGTTTGAGTGTCTATATACAAAATAAGAGGGTCCACTATATTGGCTCCCTTTTTATTTTTAAACAAATGGGACTTACGATGTAAGTAATGAAGGAAAATAAAAAAAGCTGCCAATAAATCTAGGCAGCCCTTCCTTAAACCTCCTCAACTATTCCCTCTATTATAAATCGTAGAAGAGACTTACTTATTTCTTTTGCTTGTTTGTTGATTTCTCATTGTTTTTCCCTTTTTCAGAAGTCGAAATATCCGTGTCTTTAACTTGACTTTCTGGTTTCTGATTGTTTACTGAGGCTGTAACCTCTTCAATCTCTTTGATAACAGGAGAAGTTGTCACTTTAAGTTGAGCTTCTTGTTTCTTGTTGGGTGAAAGTTTAACTTTTTCCTCTTTTGGAGCATCAGAGGCAATTGCAGCAGCAACTTCTTGATAACTTTGATCTACATGATTATCCATATTTTGATAGATTTCAGAGTTAACAAGTTCAGGAACCGCGGGAAGTTCTGACTGCTCAATTTGTGCTTCTTCTTTTCGGATAGTATCCTTCATCTCTTTAATCTCTTGAATTTTACGCTTACCAATAATCACTTCTTCCACAATCACAGGTCTCTTGGTTACTTCAATTCGCTCTTCCATAATAGGAATACGAATGATCTCATTCTCTGTCAATGGGCTACCATCATACTGACCGTCTATGACCGGTCGACGTTCTACGTAGACTTCCTCACGCATAACTGGAACCTGGATAGTTCGTAATTCTTCTACAATTTCCTTACGAAGTTGTATTTCCCCTGTCTGAACACGTTCTTTCCTTACATCCAGTTGCTCTTCACGAAGTTGCACTGACCTATGCTCCTCTGTTTCGTGTGGAACCTCCCTAACCGTAGTATACGAAGGAATTGTATGAGTTTTATCCACATCAATTAGGACAAGAATTTTCCCTTCCTTTACATCCATTTCACACTGTTTTGCAGTAAAACTTTGAATGCCCATTTTAACAAGTTTTGAAGTTAGACCACCAGCTTGTGTAGTAGTAGCCATACCACCTGTCATCATGGTAAGAAAGCTATCCATCATCACACCTGCCAACGAACTTACAGCTGGCGTTCCAGCTTCTATCATTACATTTGTTTCGGCCCCTAACTGTAGAGTATTACTTCTATCCTCTGCTACTACCAATATATCTGTTTCACGATATCCCTGGCGTTTTAACCCCTTAATTGCATGTATCGCTTCTCGCTCCGAATGAAAAGTTCCTGCAACTCGTTTTCTCGTTCCCATTCTCTCATCTCCTTACATTTTAATTAAACGAAAACTTGTTTTAACATTTAATTCCACCCTCATTGTGTATATCATGTACCCAGTGGATTTCTATTTAAAACGTGATACGTGTGACTATGTAAATGGCAACTAAATTATAAAGTCGTCTTTTCGACATTCCTAAAAGGAAAGATATTCATGTGATGAATCCATCCATGGAGAGATATATCAAGGCTTCGAACTATATTTCGAGTTTGGTGTTACAGTATGTGGCTCCTGAGGATTTTCATGCGTATAGCATTGATGAGTTGTTTATTGATGCGACAGCTTCTTTGCATTTATTTGCTGAAACACCAGAGGAGCTAGATCATCGAATACGTAATGAGATCTATCGCAAAACAAGACTGACAGCTACCGCAGGAATCGGTCCTAATCTCTTACTGGCTAAAGTCAGCTTAGATCAGGAAGCGAAGCACAGCCCAACAGGGGTTGCTTATTGGCGATATGAGGATATTCCTTTTAAGTTATGGTCCATTCATCCGATGAAGGAGTTCTGGGGGATCTCGTCAGCTACAGAAAGACGCTTACACCGTTTAGGCATCTATACCATAAAAGAATGAGCGACGTATAACCGAAACAGGATTCATACAATTTGTTGATTCCTTGGGGGATCTCTTTATTTTTATCGATGACGTATTCGAGTTAAAAATAAAATGAGGTTAAGTGAACTAATTGATGTTCGTTTTGTGTAATGCTCAAACAAAATTGAAATGTTTATCATTTTGATAACTATCAAGTCGACTGAAGAGGGGCATTTCATAAATTTGGAGAATATTATCACAGTCAAATGATTTGATGATTGACTGCACAGATGTTAGGGCGACTGATTGAAAAATTGAAGAGGAGTGTTCTTTGATGACAAATAGCAGAATGAATCCTAAGATTAATGAATTTTTAAGTAAAGCTAAAAAGTGGAAGGAAGAATATGAGATGTTGAGAAACATCGTTCTTGATTGTGAGTTGACCGAAGAATTTAAGTGGATGAATCCTTGTTACACGTTCGAGAAAAAGAACATCGTTTTAATACATGGTTTTAAAGAATATTGTGCGCTTCTGTTTCCTAAAGGTGCTTTGTTACAGGATTCTCATGGCGTTCTAATCCAACAAACGGAGAATGTACAAGGGGCGCGTCAGATTCGGTTTACCAATGTGCAAGAAATAGTTGAAATGGAAGCCATCTTGAAAGCTTATATTTATGAGGCCATTGAAGTGGAAAAAGCTGGTTTGAAAGTGAAAGTTAAAAAGCCTGAAGAATTAATTATCCCTGAAGAACTTCAACATAAATTTGATGAAATCCCTGCTCTGAAAACAGCTTTTGAAGCATTGACTCCAGGTAGGCAAAGAGCATATATTCTTTATTTTTCTACAGCTAAACAATCTAAGACTCGAGAATCAAGGATTGAGAAGTACACGGAGAACATTCTCAACGGAAAAGGGTTAAATGACTAGTAGGTTTTATTTAAAACATAGCCAATATAAGAAGCCACTTGTATAAAACAAGTGGCTCTTTGCTACGTTTAATACATTAGATCGTTAACGTATCATTCCCACGGTCATTATAGCATAACTTAGCGATCTTTTATATATATTCTCATCTTGCAAGCAACTTATTATTTAGATTTTTCCTGTAATTGTGTGAGAGTATGTAGGCGCAATCCTCTCTTTATTTTATAAGATATTTTGTCCTCTACCTCAGAGGTTGAATAAATTAGAAAAAGCACCTAACTACTAGGTGTTTTTTCTAGCGCCACGTGCTGGCTTCCTATTTTTACTTTGACTACTTTTTTACAAGTATATTCTACTAGATCGAGTCATTATCTTGATTCTTCTGTTTTATTTCTATGTTTTAAACCTTCTTTAATTAATGCTCTTATCGCTTCATTCCGGTTATTATATCTTTTTTCATGCCAATAATCTTCTATTTCTTCTAGCTGCTCAAGTGGAAATGTAACAAGGACTTGTTTATTTTTACTTTTATCAACTACCAAAATAAATCCCTCCTTTTGAATAGTATACCCACTATAACAAATATTGAACATAAGCCTTATGTTGGTTGTAACGGTATATATTACCTGTGTTAATTATATCGGTTATATAATATATATGATTAGTGCAATGTATACAATAAACAGGTAAAAAGGGGAATATAGGTCAATGAAAAAGTTCTTAGTAAATTCTTTAATGGTCTTTGCAATTGCTTTTGTAACCTTGTTCGGGAGCTTAGGAGCTACAGTTGAAGCAACCGCAGCAACTAAAAATGATGATTTCATTATTATTAACAAGCACTACAACAAACTTATCTACTATCATAATGGGTACGTTGAGATAATTGAACCAGTTGCTACGGGGAAAAGTTGGGAGAAAACGCCTGTAGGTCATTTTAAAATTGTAAATAAAATTAAGAACAGATCATATTATACTGGACATATTCCAGGTGGAGATCCTCGTAATCCACTAGGGAAAAGATGGTTAGGATTGAATGCAAACGGAACAAAAGGTGATACATACGCGATTCATGGTAACGCAAATGAGTCAAGCATCGGTAAATATGTGAGTCAAGGGTGCGTAAGAATGCACAATGCTTCAATTGAAAAACTTTATGATAAAGTCGAGGTTGGAACTCCTGTTGCAATTACAAACTCACCTAAGAGCTTTCAAGAATTAGCCAAAATCTATGGCTATAAAGTTAAAGGATATAATACTAAATAAGTAAACAAGCCATCTATTATCATAGATGGCTTTTATTATCAGAAGTGTTTGTCATTTAATTTATACTATCTAAATTTTCAACTTCCCTATTTAGAGAAGGTGATTAACAATATAAAACATATAATTAAAATAATTAATTTTTTTATATTTAAAATTTAAATTAATTATTTTAATTATTGATATTTCGTTATATAATCGAATTAACTAAAAGAAGGGAATTTCATTATGGCTTATAAAGTAATCACAAATTGTCCTGTCTGCAGTGAAACATTGAAAATTACAAAATTGCAGTGCACACATTGTCACACGACCATTGAAAATGAGTTTGAATTGTCTAAGCTGGCATCTTTATCACAGGATCAGCTTCATTTTGTAGAAGTATTTTTAACATGCAGAGGAAATATTAAAGAAGTTGAAAAGGAACTGGGTATCTCGTATCCAACGGTTCGAGGCAAGCTAACAGACATCATTTCATCCCTTGGATATGTACAGAAGAAGAAAAATGAAGTAGACGATAAGAAAGTTGTTACTATGTTAGAAAATGGCGAAATCACGCCAGAAGAAGCCATTAAACTCTTAAAAGAAGAATAGGGAGGCAGTTATCATGAAAGAGGAAATTACAAGAGTGTTAACAATGGTTCAAGAAGGGAAAATTGATGCAGATAAGGGAGCAGAACTAATTCAAGTATTAAAAGAGAAAGAAGCAACAGGTAATGACCTCTTGGAGAAACCGAATACATACTTAGATAAAACATTAAAAATTCGTGTTGTATCAACTGAAAATGATAATGTAACGGTTAATCTACCAATAAAACTTGTGAAGTTAGTCCTAATGGCTGGACACAGTGTCGCAGCGAGTATTCCTCAATCTGAAAAGTATGTTAAAGATATAGACATAAACCTTATTATTGAAGCGATCGAAAACGAGTTAGATGGTCAAATTGTTGATATTAAATCGGCAAACGGGGATACCGTTTCAGTCACCATTGATTAGTGATTAGCTTATGATGCATGTAAAAGTGAAAACAAAAGAATTTCGGCTTACCATCCCAATTCCATATGCTGTTTTAAATATTGCTATTTCCATTCTGTTTTCAAAATTTTTTCAGCAACAGGCATATAAATGGACAAAAGGGCACTTAGAAAGAGAAAAACTGGACTTTACCTTCCCACCGATAGACCAAAAAACGCTAAAACCTATTGTTAAGGAAATGAAAAATTATAAGGGAATTGTAGTAGTAGATGTTAAAGCTCAGGACGGTACTGAAGTTAAGGTTAAACTATGATCTATTGGAGAATAAACCGACCATTAACTGGAACTTTGGAGAGAAAGTCTAATTTCTCAATTACTTCAAAAAATCTATAAAAGATGGCCCTTTCTTATACAAGTATTGAGAATATAACATTAGGAAAAGGATACAATTATAGAGCATTGTATAGTAAAAAGAGAAGAGTTTTTTCCCTTCTCTTTTTTATTTTTTGATTGGGCAGGCATGCCTACTAAAGTAGCTATATAGTATTTAAAGAATCCCGATTTCTTTCGTTAATCAGTATCTATTTCGTTAGTGCTACTGTGTTGATAGGTTGGTTTAACAAAGGACTCATACATTCCCTGTCGAATTAATTACTAAATCATAATAGATGCTACGGATAGAAAGGGGGATGGAATTGAGTTACTTAGAGACAGCATGTAACGCAGCAAGGCTAGCAGGTAAAATGATACTTTCCCAAGTCAGCACAGGTATTATTGCAGAGAAAAAAAGCTCAAATTTTGACGTCGTGACGGAGATTGATAAGCGCTCAGAACAAATGATTCGGGATTTCATTTTAGAAGCACATCCAGAACATTCTTTATTAGGCGAAGAGGAGTCTTTTGCTGCTGAAAAGCCTCTCAGCCAGGTTCTTCAAGATGCTCAAGATGTTTCCTTTTTGTGGATTGTGGACCCTATCGATGGAACAGCAAATTTCATTCATGGAATTCCAGGGTTCACTATTTCAATAGCACTAGCCTGCAAAGGGGAAATTATCCTTGGCATTGTTTACGATCCTTGCAGGGATGAATTATTTTGGGCTGAGAAAGGGAAAGGATCTTTTTGTAATGGCAAACAGATTTCGATATCATAGGCAGAGAAAGCAGTTGATTGTATGATAGCCACAGGCTTTGTCTCCACATCAGCCTTTCGTGAGGTGAATATAGCAAGTATGGATTCTATTGGCAAGGAATTTAGATCAATCCGTGTATTAGGTTCAGCAGCATTGCATTTAGCCTACGTTGCTTGCGGAAGGTTAGGTGCTTTCTGGCAGTATGGTTTAAGCGTATGGGATATTGCAGCAGGCGTATTACTAGTTAAGGAAGCAGGTGGTACAGTGACAAATACAAAAGGAAATGTCTATAGTCTGTATGATCAGAACATCATAGCTAGTAATTCAAAGGTACATTCTACGGTTCTGAATTGCTTATAGGGGGCCTGATACGTATCTTTACAAAAATGCTTACACCAAAGAAGCTCCGAATTTGGAGCTTCTTTTATTTTTCTTCGTTTTTAATTTATTTAGTTAATAAAAAAAATATTTCAAAAAGAGTGCCCGATAGTAATGACGTAAGAGGTAGAGTAATAATCCATGTAATGACAATACGCTTCGCTACACCCCATTTTACATCTTTTATTCGATGTGCGGAACCAACACCTATAATAGATGAAGATACCACGTGTGTAGTGCTTACAGGCAACTTTAATGCTGTAAATCCAAATATGATTAGAGCCGAGGATAAATCAGCTGCCGCTCCATTTGCTGGGTTTAACTTGGTAATTTTCCCTCCAATAGTTTTGATAATTTTCCATCCACCAATCGTCGTTCCCATTCCCATAGCCATTGCGACACTAATTCGAACCCAAAACGGAATATCCATTGAGGTTTGATATCCAGCCGTAATTAATGCCATTGTAATAATACCCATAGTCTTTTGAGCATCATTTGTTCCATGAGAAAATGATTGAAGTGATGCTGTAAAAACCTGAAATAAGCGCATTCTTCTGTTCGTTTTAGAAAGAGAAAAATTTTTAAAAACTAGTTGAAACAGACTCATAATAATAAAACCACATAACACAGCAATAATTGGTGAAATAATGAGTCCTTCAATGATTTTCAGAAACCCTTTATAATTTAATGTGTGAAATCCTCCTGCTACAATAGCAGCCCCGGAAATAGACCCTACAAGTGCATGAGATGAACTGCTTGGAATACCAAAATACCAGGTAAGAAGATTCCATATAATTGCCGACATTAAAGCACTCAAAATAACCATTGATCCATTTTGTAACGAAAAAGGATCGACAATATCTTTCGTAATGGTTTGAGCTACTCCGGAAAAAAGCAAGGCACCTACGAAATTCATTAAAGTTGCTAAAAGGATAGCAAGCTTTGGAGTCAAAGCATGAGTAGTAACCGACGTAGCAATTGTATTGGCTGTGTCATGAAATCCATTAATAAAGTCAAAAGCTAAACCAAATAATACAATTAAAATAAGCATTAAAGATAGAAGCTCCATCGGCTAGCTACCTCCTTATTTATTTCTCAGGATCATAATGTCAAGTTTATTGATACATTTTCATTTGAAATAAGTACTCGCTACTACGTTAAAACATAAGATATGAGATATGTACGCTTTTCTAAGGGGTGAATATTAATAAGGGAGTTCTTTTAATAGAAACTCTTTATATCTTTACCCTAATTCTTTGACGTTAAAATTCATCAGCTTTAATTCTTAATTAATTTCTCTTAACATACACACCAATTTATATTTTCAATCTCGTTCTGATGCAAACCAAGAATTTTGTGAAAAATGAACAAAAATTGCCCCCGAGACGGGACACTAAGCCAATCACCATCTACTCCTTACCTACTTCAGTAAGGGTTCTTTGTTATTTTTGGAGTGGACAGGCAAGCTTACTGCAGTAGCTACATAGTATCTAAATAAATATAACCCCATTCCTTAATCAGTATCTAGCTCAGTATCACTACCGCGTTAATACAAGCTGTATACGCATCGTGAAGCCCTTCATGGAATCTGTAAGGGAGCTGAGCCGAAGAGGCGAAGGGGGCGACCGAATGCGTTGAACTGAAATAATTCATCAAATCGATAACCACCATACGTACACTCGGTACGCCTTCTCCTTACTAAATGGGATTGATCCTGAGCTTTTAACGAAAAAAGATGGGCATTACGACAAGTATTAGGCAGCAACATCGAAATAAACGGCAGCCTGAAGAATTTTAGTATCACGGTTTATCACAAAAGCCTGCCTAGGATGCTTGAATACAAATATGAAGCCATCCATCCTCATATTGAAAAAATGGAGCTTCCCGTATGCATTGGTCAAGATACCTATGGGAGCCCCTTTTCATGGGATTTTTCTGATGCGTGTCATCCTCACAACATGGGTGAAATATGCCTCTCCTGAAGACTTGCGCTTAGTATTAGTCGATCTCAAACGAGCTGATTTAGGGCCGTTTCATAGGATTGAGCATGTAGATGTGCTTTGCTTTGAGGCAAAGGATATGAGAAAGCCTTTTGCTTTATTACGAGCTGAAATGTATCGAAGAGGCGATTTATTGTTAGAGCATGGGGTCACACATACTAGCAGACTTCCCTTTAAGCTCCCTCGTATTGTCGTGGTTGTAGATGAGATGAGTATAATTAAGCGAGAAACAGATCTCGTAGAGATGATTCAACAATTTGCAAGCCAAGGCCGTGCACTGGGTGTTCATACAATTATTTCCATGAAGCGCCCTGGTGCGGATTTATTAAACTCAGCATTAAAAGCGAACTTACGGGTACGAATCTCTGGAAGGCAAGCCGATGCAACCAATGCAAAGGTTGCCGGAGTTATTGGAGCAGAAGAAATCGATGCTGCAGCCAGAGGCCGTATGAAAATTAAAATTGATGAGGTCAAAGAGTTTCAAGCCTATTTTTTAGATGAAGAAGTTTGTAAGGAACTACTTTCTCCTTATAAAACACATGTGAAAGATCCTGAGCCGCAACTCGAGGTCGTGTCACAGTCTATCTTCGAGTTATTAGAGAAGGAGGAATAGCGATGAGTTTTCGACTATCTCAGCGCGATAAAGACATCATTGGGTTTATCAATCAGTTTCGGGCTGTGGATCGCGACTCATTAGTAGAACTCTTCTTTAAACAACTGAAATCGCCTATTAATGCGTGTAATAGTGTGATGGTACGTTTATATCGATTAGGGCTTATTGAACGAACACAGCAGTATTCTCCGACGGTCTATTTGCCTGTAGATGCGAAAATCAAAAAGAACTCTCAAAAAATCCTCCATTTCCTTTCGATTCTAGATATCTATAAACAAATGTGTACGTATAGTGCGCCTAAACAGGTTATTGTCGAAGATAAGCCTACGGGACGAAAAGGAGGCATTGAACCCGATCTCTTTTGTATTTTTAAAGGATCTCCTTTTTGGATTGAAATTCAGAGAAATCAGTATTCCGAACAGAAGATGCAGGCGAAGGTCAACCTCTATGAGGAGTTTTTCTTTTCGGATGAGTGGAATGACTTGCACTGGCAATCAGAAGGTCGATCACCTATCTTCCCTTCGGTTATTCTGATTACACCTGTTCGGTATGTAGCGTCTTCAGAGCATATTCGAATTATACAAGTAGCAAGCATTCATGAATTGATGGATAAATATAAAAGCCCTAATAAACAATCAAAGGAAGCAAGACCAAGATCAAATTCTTCTTCCGGGGGAATTAAAATTAATTTAACCTAGAGTGCTACGAAAGTGTACGCCACAATAAAAAAAAGATCCTATCTGGTTTGGAATAGAGATCAGATAGGAGAAACATAGAGACACATATAAAGTATGTGCAAACAACGAAATGGTTTTAATATGTATTAAATCCAATCGCTATGTTTGCATGTGAATTGGTATAGATATTAATTTCTTTAGGAACTGAAATGTAAAATTTATAGAGGTAAAAAGATCTCTCTATCCTCCTGACAAGGAAAGAGAAATCTTTCTACGTAAGAGCTATAAATATATTATGGAATATGCCTATGCTATACCGACAAAATGTATCATAGCATACCTTTATGACGATAAAGAGGCAGTCGTATTTCTTTTTATAACAATACTATTTCAGATAGGTAACAGCCTATGTATAAAAAACTGCATATCCGACAAAAGGCAAACACTAGATAACCCAGGTAGGAGATGCTTTGATGGTATATACCAGGCCTATTTTTTTGTGACTTTTAACTGGATACTGTTGGACTTATAGGTAACCTTCACTTTGTACTTGCTTGGTAAACCCACTGTCTCAATTGAAGAAAATGCTCCATGACGCTTACCATAGGTTATGATAGTAGAGCCGTTATCAGGTACATAATTGTCCGTAAAATTCAGACGTAATTTCCCTTTAGGTATTGTTTCGTCCTCTATTTCGAGTAAATCCTTTTCACTGCTAAGGTTAAGCTCTAGTGTACCCTTGTTAGATTGTTTGTAATCTCCACCGATGATCATCTTTCCAGAAACATTTTCACTAAGGGTGCCCCCGTTGTTGGTAACATCACCTTTCCCGAAAGCCGTTTTCGAATTCCCCTCAAGTTTCCCTTGATCAATCTGAGTACCACCCGAATAAGTGTTGTTTCCCTCCAGCTTTAAAGTACCTGTCCCCTTTTTGGTAAGCTTTCCAGTTCCAGAGATATCGTTGCGCCAGCGATCCAATGCATGGAGCCTACCTTTGGAAGAATCCATTGTCACGGAAACGTCATTAACAAATGCACCATAACCACCAGCAGCTGCAAATAGGTTTAATCGCCCCCAGCCTTCGCTATCATCTAAGACAGGATATCCAGATGGCAGACCTGTTGTATATAGTACCCAACGACGCTGCGTATCATCTAGATATGGAAAACGGGATTCCAATAATATCTCTGCACCCTTTGGTACGGTCATTGGTTTTGTTGTATCGCCAATTTGTTGAAAACCATAGGTCAAGTGCTCTGTATATTTCTTCTTATTCGTTTCATAATCACTATATGAATCCACAGAAGTCCCTTCTTGTGTAAGCAGAACCTCATGAGCCTCTTTATAGGCAGCTTCCTTCAAGCTTTTGTTTTTTGGATCATTCAGAGCAGCTGCTGCAACTGCTGTTGACATCACTCGCCCACCAATCACATCTAACGGTGAATGCATGCCAGCTACAATTCGACTATGGCCCAAATCAGAAGCTCTGGTCAACAGTTCTTCAAAACGTTCTGGTACAGCGTAGGCTAAACCATATGAAGCAAGATAAGCAGCATTTGTATGCCCACTAGGAAAACCACCATCACTAGTAGGATCGTCCTTTCTTGCTGGTACAAGAGTTGGAACAATGCTCACTTCCTCGCTCCATCGGAACGGGCGCTTATAACTATAGTAATCTTTGGCAGAAGAAGTAGAAGCGCCAGTCCCACGTATTGCATTTACTAATCCCACCATATTTCCAAGACTAGAGTCTGTGTCTGCCCAGTTGCCATGGCTATTTCCTCGGTCATCATACTTTACTGTAGTCGCATCTTGCGGAATTTCATTAGGAATGGTTGTCCCAGCATTGACACTTGCCTTAAAATTATTTGCATAAGGGCCTAAACCAGTAATTACGCTATAGTTCTGGTTGCGGCGGTCGTTTAAATATGCCTCTTTTTCTTCTTCAGCTGTGCGATTGTTTGTAATAGATATAACGGTATCTATATTTTGATTATGTACATTAGCATTTAACACGGTCCCGTTATCCCATGAGTCTCCAGGTGTCCAAATCTCCAAAAACTTTGAGAGTACACCAATGGATGGATTTGATTTAGATGTCATGTTTATACTCTCATTATTTTTATAGACGTCTACATAATATCCGTAAGATGCTGCTTTTGGTTCTATTGCAGAAACAGCTGAACCATCAGCCGCATAGGCAGTAATAGCACCTTGAGTAGTTAGGATCGATGTTAGTAAAATAGCTGGTAATTTAGACCTTCGCTTTTTCTTATTCATTTGCTCATACCTTTTTTTAGACAAAAACATGTGCTTCTCTCCTATATGTTAGTTTTAACATGATTATTCTAATGACCAATTGTAAAATCAGTTTGAATTTTCTGTGAATATAGTGTGAATTTTTCAGAAAAGTGTAGAGTTTTGAATAAATAAGTGTATTTTTGTCATATTAAACAGATGAAACTTACTCACTCAACAATATGTTAACTATTGAACTAGCTTTCTATAATTCGGTATTATATGTAAACGAAAAAGTTAACAGGAGTGAGGAATATGGATAAACCTATTGTAATTGAAGATTACAAGGCTAATTGAATACTTAAATTTGAAGAGGAAAAGGCATTTTAAAAGCTATTGTGAAAGACAAAGCTATTGCCATTGAGCATATATAAAGTAAATCCGTCAAAGGATTAGAAGCTAAAGAGATAATAGATATAAGTGTTGGTGTTCCATATCTAGAAGATGTAGAGGGAGTTATCGAGCCTTTAAAGAAGTGAGTTATGAACATATAGACCATGTAGAGTTTCCTGTAATGTTTGTTATGGTAACAAGGCTTTTATGGTGTATACATGAGATAACATGTAGAAAGAGGGATAATAGCTTGAAGATAGTTAATAGAGAATGAGGTTTCTTCTCTAAACCAATTACACGGGGACATTTACTTTAAAGATAAAAAATTTATAGACAAGTTCTTTGTAACAAAAGCTCTAGATTGGTTCAACTGAATTTTATTAGGTAGTTCTAATTTAAAAGATAGCAAGATATTCAAAAACATCTTTTATCTCGAACTGACTCTAGATCAGCATATCGTAACATAATTTACATTTCCATATAACGCGTAACCCCATGTTATTTAACATTTACATGGGGTTTATAAATCAAAGAAATCTTGAATTTGCTTGTTTTTATCCATTTTCTTTACCGCACCCATAAGTTTCTTCAAAACTACAGGCGATGGTATATAGTCTTTTTTGTTGCAGATCCTCCAAATTGTATTACTTGACACTTTACTTCTCTCTGCAAATTCCACTTGGGTTATCCCCTCTTGATCTAGCCAGCGTCCAAATTTACTTCTTTTAGGATTCTTCCACCAAAACACTTCTATCACTCTCCTTTTTTATTAGCTTGTCCATTTCTTATCAAATCTAATCAAACTTGGAGAGAAAATGAGCATAAAGAGGCAATTTAGACATAGAATAGAAGAAATATAAGCCTTTCATGTATCTTGTCGAGATTTTTGTCATAATCATATAGCATGAATACAGTTAAGACCGCCTTATAGACTGATACATATTGGGCGGTCTTTGTTATCGATATTCTTTGAAATTGAGCTTCACACAAAAAAACCTTTTCCCTCTAGGTAGAGGAAAAGGTTTTTTTGTGTGAATATTAGATAATGAGATGCCACCCATTGTAGTAAATCATTTTTCAAAAAAGGTTTTTAACCACTTATAAAAACTCTTCTTTTGTTGTTGTGCTTTTTTTAACGCTCGAATTTCACGAGCCATTGAGATTAATTGACGTTCGCGTTCCTCAAATTTTGCATCGATATAGCTTTGTATCTCTTTCATTTGTATCTCAAGTGGTTCTAAGCTAAGGGTTTGTTTTTTAGTTGAAATGTTCGATGGAGTGTCTGGTACTAAGTTGAATTTTTTTGCAACGGTTATAACGGCTTTTTCTAAGGTCATTTCGGGATGAGCATAAATTCTTTTTAGTTCATGAAAGATGGTAACGTCGTCATTTGTATAAGCTAATCTACCTTGTTTTTTAGTAAATTGCACACCAATTTTGGCAAAATGGAAGTTGTATTTTCGTATAGTTGATATGGGCAAACCAAGTATATCGGCTAATTCTTCGGTGGTATATGCTGCTTCTGCGGTTATGACTCTCAACATATGATCACCTCCTCTTATCAAGAGAACTATTCTAGGTATATACATAAAAACCTTCAAATAATAAGAGAACCATATTTGGTATTTTGTCATTTTGCCGTTAATGTACCAAGGAACAGTTTTAGCTGCAGGTAAGATAGTGCGTTCACCTATTTATTTCATGAATTAAATAGGTGCCACACTTCCTCATTGCAATGGTTTCTCCTGCTTTAGCTTCTTTCTGTAATCACTTTTCATCTTCATTTACATTTTTTTAATTCATGTTTTACCGATTAATAATCGACAGCCTAGTATTCTCATAGCTATGGGATAATCCAGGTCCACGTGCTCGATAGTTGGGCTCTCTTTTTCATCTTGAGTCAAGGTGTTCTCCCTCTACACCATTCTACTCTCACTTTATTTACTTTTGATATTCATAGACAACAGGAACTTGATCCATTTTGACCGTTTTGGCCACCACATAACGACGGTATCCATCTTTTAAGATCTTTGATCCTTTTTCAATCGTCAACGGCTCATCTAAACGCCCTGTACGCTTCACAAAATCGATAACCTTTTGCGTTTTTTCAGGGTTTGGGCGTGTCTTTAAGAACTCTTCAGGAACAACAATATCATCAAAGTTCAATAGATCCTGAGTTCCCTTCGGTTGATTTGATAGTGTTGTCTTTTTTTCCTCAGCCTTTTTCTCTTCTGTAGGCGCTTGTTGTACTTCTGGCTGAATAGACTTTACTTCTTTCTTTTTTTCCTTTGCTGCAGGGTGAGAAACAGGTGCTTGTTCTTCTTCCTGTTTAGTAGATTCTGTGTTCTTTTGTGCTTGAGAAGGCGCAGAAGCCTCTTGTTTAGGTTCTTTTTTCTCATCTGACTGATTCTTCTCTTTATCATTTTTGTTCGGGAGAACGGTAATTTGAAAACAAATTACTCCTACTTCACCAGGGCATTCATCAATCGGAATATCCAGCGTTGGTTCCCCTTGAATTAAAATCTTTTCATGCATGATGCTTTTCTTCGTGAGGCCTGTTTTATTAAAGGCTTTCTTTGCAACAAACACGGTATACGAAATAAAGGTACTCTTCTTTAATCCTTTAGGCGCAGATGGTGACCCTTTTTCACGCATATCAAAGGCAACGTAGCGATCGTATTCTCGTAGTGGTCCTGTGGCTGATCCGGTTAACGTAATTTTATGTGGCATAATGTTCTCCTCCTGCGTAGATATATAATTATTTAGAACAATGTTCTAAATAAACACGATCTAATAATACTTCAGTTTCTAAGAGATTTCTTCACTTCTTATATTTTCTCCTATCGTACATATAAACAGAGACTATGGGCATACTTTTAGTATGGACTTGTAGCTCAATGGCAGAGCAGCCAGTCGTATTACAGTATACAACTTTGGCGTCTTGCGGGTTCAAATCCTGCCAAGTCCTTTCTTAAAACCAAGAATAAGTTAAAAAGCAAAGGTCCTGATTATACTTGGATTGTTTTTAAAAATTAAGAAGCTGGTTCTTTTAATTTAGCATATTGGTGCAATAAATCTTGTTCCTCAGGTGTTAATACTTGTCCTAAATCTTGTTTCAATTCAGCCATTTCTAACGAACTGTACCTAGAACTGTGTTCCTCCAACAAGTTCTCTTCTTCTGGCGTGAGCTCTTGTCCTAAATCTTGCTTTAACTGAATCATTTCAAGCTGTTGATCCAAAGAAATCTCTGTTTCTTTTGTAGCTTCTTCTTGCTGCTGCTGTTCAGCTTTTAACCAATTTGGAACCAATTCCTTACGGATAATCCGTTTTGGTGTAGCCATTGTTATTTCTTTGCTTTCGTTATGTATAACTTCTTGTTGGTTTGCGTATACTGATGAATAATCCTGCTCTTTAGGCTTTGCTAATTCATAGAATTGATTTTTCGCAATTTGATAGATTAATCGACACATATCCCGTAGGGATAAAGGATTGCCTTGTTGATTGGCTTCATGGACATATTTATCTAATCCGACAATGGATGTATACGCAATGTCATGTACTTGCTCTTTTTTAATCTCAATCTCTGTATCTCGTTTTACTGCCTTTGCAGCATTTTGAATACGAGCATAGAAGTCTTGTAGTTGATGTCCATACTTACCTGCATAGACTTGATTGACTTTCTTAGGCACACCTTTGATATAGGTGAAGGACTGTGAAACAGACATTAAATGATTATTTATATGATTTACAGGTAAATCAAGGTTAATAAAGGCATCAGGTGATTTATCGGCCTCTAAGCTTGGTGTATCAACGTTTTCAGTGCTTTCTGGATGCGTCACAGGACGTGTCACAGGAGTGGTCATTTCTTCTTGCTGAGGCGTTTGTACACCTGTTGTATCATGAGCAAAAAAGATTTCGTCGCAAATGTGCTGAAAGTTTTTATGGCTTTTAAGGATAAAGACATAACTGTCAGGATGAGTACCTGTTGCATCTTCTTTAATGTATCGTGCCACAAGTATAAAGGGTGTCGCTTTTAACGAGCGTACAAAACGAGAAACCGTACTTTTGGACACATTAAATTTCTTCATGAGCGTTTCAGAACGGATCGCTTGAATGCCCGTAGCCATTAGGTTATAGATGACATGATCAAGCATTTCCATTCTCTTTTTAGGAAATTCTTTATGTATAGCAGATTGTTGTTGTTTAAAGTGAGTACGAAGACTTTCTAAAAACTCTTCTTTCTTTTTCCGAAGTGTGGACTTGTGGGTCCATAACCATTTGAACCGTCCATTGAAGGTATCTACATCTTTTAAATAGCAGGTCAATATCTTTGTCATCTGTTCAACGTCTCCTTTTAGGAACAAAAAAAGACACTGTTTCCCTGGAAAAAGGAAAACAATGTCTGTATTTTTGATGAACTAAGCCCTTGAAATACATTACATTTTGGGATAAAATAAACCTATAGATTTATTTTATCTAAAAAATTAATGTAGAATCAAAGGACTTCGACAGGTGTTTTCCCTACTGTGTTTAGGGGAGACGGTTTAAGAGTGTTAGGCGCACTTCTTAAACAGTTGAAGTCTTTTTTCTATTCCGATCATTTTTATTAGTTACATTATAGCGTTAATTCTTCTCATAATTCAATAAAAATTAAAAATATATGTTAAAACAATTATTTTTAACTATTTTTTTTATTAAATATATAAATCATATGATATAATTATTGTTTTTCATTATCTTATAAAAATTATTTGTATTTAATTCTATTCTCTTATGATACTTAAAGGTTCAAATAAAAAGGACGTTCCTACACACATAGAAACGTCCTTTTTATTTGGAGTGGACTACCAGAACTTCCACCATTTCTTATTCTCTTTTTTTTGTTCCTCCATAGCTTGTTCTAAAGTCCCTACAGTTTCAATCATTGATTTTCTTTCTTCTTGTAATGCTCTTATGGATTCCATAAAATTTCTATCGCGTTCATTTAGACGATGATCAATGTATTCAGTCTGTTTTTGAACTACTTCTTTTAATAGCTTTAATTCTTCATTCTGTTCATGATTGATTTTTTCTAGCTGATCAAACCGTTCGTTCCATGTTTTTACCATGTCTACCATATTTACAGATAGTGTTTCATCCCTATTATCAGTGTTTTCTTCGTCAGAAACATTGATAACCATAGCTATTCCATTTTCTTCAAGATACTTGTTTACTTCAATTTCATTTTTATTGTCGCTATAAAGTTTTTTAATAAGTTTAAGAACTTTTAAAGAATCATGATATATGTAGTATTTTCCTCTATTTCCCTGTTTCACTACAAGAAAATCTTCATGTCGCCTAATATAGCGTTTTAAAGTGTTTTCAGATACTTCAAATTTACTAACTAAATCACTTACAGCGAACCATTCTTGTACTTCTTCCATCAATCTCACCTTCTTTTTCTGTTCATCTATCAATTTACCATCCATGCATAGTATAAGGAAATATTTATATTCTGTGATTTTAAACTAAACATTCTATCCACCTGTCTAAATTGTGTAAATGGTTAATATGAGGTGATTATCATACGAAACCATAATGAGTTTTAACTAATTTCCTAAGTAGGTATTTTAAGGTAATCTCAATTAATATTATCTTTCTATCTATCTACTCACTATCCGTTTACTAATGATAATTCTCCATAGATCACTATTTTACCTTTGTTTCTTAGAATAATAAATAAAAAATACAATAAAACAGGACGGAAATAACATCCATCTATCCATCTATCTACGACTTAATTAACGTGAATATATTAGTTAGTATGCATTTGAGATAGTTATGCTATTTAGTATGAGTAATATTTAAAAACCATTGGATTTCATGCTTTTTTCTTATATTCATCTATCTACCGATCATCTAACTAAGTGGAATAACCTTTTGAGATAAAATAATAAGTTTAACTTTGGTTTAACTTCAATAGGATTCCTAATCTTAAGATCAGGTATCAACCAATAACAAGTTTAACTTAAGTTAAACTTGTTATTGGTTGATACTATGGTGGATTATTAATAGTGTAGGTAATCTGCAAAGGGAATTTTTATAAAGGGGAGCTTATTATATAATTATCAGGTTTAATATAAATCTGTGTTTTAGCTACTACAAGTTCTTTTGAGTATTTTGATCTCGGATTTGATAGAGATTCATTATGAATCAAAACATCTCTTGTATTTTTAATATTAATAGGAAAGTACATGTCCCTTTTTTTAATGAACACAATACAGAAATGTGCTAATCATAACTTTATGTAAATTAGAAGTTTAAACAACAGGAACTTAACTTAAGTATTTTAAGTTCTGCTTCAAATGAAATGTAAAAAAATCAGAGTGCAGTTGTAAATCTAAAGGATATGAAATCCCTGTATGTGGTTTTCTTTTCCACTTATAAAAGATAGTGATCCCAAGATTTACGCGATGATGCTAACTTTCTTTGTTCTCAGAGAAAAAGGAATGTAACTATTGTAAGCACTATAAAAGAAACATATTTTGAAGAAAAATTCTACGAAGAAATAATACATGGTACGATCTTAAAAGAAGAAGATAAAGATCTGAAAAAACAATTAAGTAAAGTTCGTCCTTCTGCGCAAGAACAACAAAAACGAGATTACTTGAATACTGTTAAACAGTTTATTGATGTGTCTTATCACCGTGAAAAAGATGAATTTGAGGATCGGAAAAAGATCGCAAAAGCCATCATGGATAAAGAACTCTATGAGCAGTTTTATCCTTCTGAAAAGTTCGTATATGGAGATAGTTACACCTCCACTCCAAACGATTTACAGCTTTATGTTCAACAATATGATGGAGGTCAGGAAGAAGTGGAGGTCATTGCGGAATTTACACATCATCTTGTGATAAAGGATGAAAATGTGGACGATCAAACGCATGACATTGTTAAAGTTTCTCTACGAAAAGAAGCGAACAATGGGTGGTTTATAGTATTGAAGAATTGAAAACAGAAATGATGAAATGAGGTGGAACAGGTGGCATTTAAGAAGCAACTGGAAGACTATCGGTTTTTTATCCTTGCTGACATCAAAATTCTACTTAAAAACAGAAGATCCTTTGTATCATACCAAAACCTATGAGGCGGTTTCTTCCAACGTAACAGGAACAGTAACCATTGAGAATCGTGTGTATCATCCGGCTAATGCCTCACTGGATATGGTCATCAAAATGGATCAAACGGATGAAGAAGTAAGTTTTGTTGCACAAGAAAAAATAAATCCAAATGTGAAATTACCTATTCAATTGTTGGATGAAGGTGATGGCTATTACGTGGTAAGGATCAATCATTTATCTCCAAATTGGGAGGCACTAGCCTTTGATCTGTATCAAGAAAATGAAGAAAAAGAAACGGTAAACGTAGACGAAGTGACAACTAATTACGACATCAGTTCAACAGAAGAAATAGATGCTCATGCGTTAATTACAACGCTTTATTCCGACCAACGAAAAACGAAAAGCGAAGAAGGAAAAGGAACAAAAAGCAAACAAGAATATGTGCTTTTGGTCAATGATTTAGAAAAATAATTTGTTAAAAAGAAAATGAAAAACTATGAAAAAGCAATCACAGTAGAAGCCAAACATAAACGTCAAACGCAACAAGAAATGAACGAGTTACAACGTGATATGAAGTACCAAGTGAATGAGGAAAAAGCTGATACGGAATCAAAAATTGCGATGAAAAAGGATGCCATTCAGTCGAGTGATGAAAGCATTCAGCTCTATGAAGATGAACAAAAAAGTTTACAAGAAAGCTCCAAGAATTGAATGAAAAGCAACAAGATTTAGCCATGAAGTGAAAAAACACAGGGGGACGCAAAGGGGACATGGCTCCAAAATAGGGGGACATAAAGGGGACATTGGGATTTTAAAAGGGGACGTAAAAGGGACGTACACCAAAAAAAGGGGACGTAAAGGGGACATTTAGCGATTTTCTTTGTACCCACGGTTTTGCTAGGCTCTGCCTAGCCCCACACCTATGGTGGGGGCAAAAAACCCTTATGCTCTTCTCTCTTTTTTAGTGGAGAACCACAAATTACAGGAAAGGAACGAATGTCATGGATATGTTTTTACAAAATATCGGCCTGATTGTTGTTGAAAAAATAGATGAAATCGCGAAAGAAAAGAACATTTCTTTCCAAGAATTTTTAAAAGTCAACTTAAAAAGGAGAGAGGTACTGAGAGAGATAAAGGATTATGATAAAGGGAGAAAAGAGAAATCATAAAATAGATTTACGAATTTTTTTGCACGGAATAGTGGAGCACAATTTTAAAAGAACGGATTACAGTACAAGGAACGTTAAAAAAGCAAAAGTTTGAAAGTTAAGTGAAGAATGAAAAGTCTACTTTTTATATTTGGAAGGTAAGAAGAGGAAAAAGCAGCAAGCAATCGAAAGCTGTTTCTATGATTCCTCTTTTTAATGATTGATTGAGATAGCTGTGTAACACAAACGGGATGTAAACGATTATACATCCCGTCATGTGAAGAAGGAAAAAGTAGCTTTCAATGCAGCAAATGATCTTTAAGGAACACCTCATTTACGTAATTCCATTGCTCAATGAAACAGTAACTTGAAAAAGTATATTCTCTTTAACAAACACCTCATTTAAGCATTGAACTAAAAAATATACAATGTGAACGAAATCGTTCTTGGTCTGGGACAAACACCTCATTTGTATAGTTATAAATGAACATTATTGTCTACCCATTATATAGATTCTTACTACGTCCATGACTACCATCCCCTTATGAATCAAACATACATCGTTTTACAATAAGGTTTTCTGAAATATGCCTGCTGTAGACACCTCACCCCAAATGTAAGAAGCTTTGTAATGATTAGTTTAATCAATTACTTGTTTTCCTTCTTCCTTATATAGAATGTCCCAATAGCCTATTTATAATTCAGTAAAACTAATAGGGATTTTTGGGGCTGTATGCACCCTTTATTTACAAGGTAGCTTAACTAATGAAGTCTTATATAAATGGAAATTAGTTTTATTAGCTAATAACTAATAAAATGTATGCTAAGAGTATAATGAAATAAATAAAATATTTTTCAGAAAATATATTGACCTTTTAGTGAATATATTTTATTATTATAAAGCGTCGTTGAGACACAACAGTAACAACGAAGCTGGAAAAATAATTTTTAAAAAAGTTGTTGACATCACGTTGATAACTTGATAAGATAATAAAGTCGTTCAAGAGCGACGATTGAACTTTGAAAACTGAACAAAGCGACAAACGTCAACGTTAATTTTTTTATTTTATATGAGCAAGTCAAACATTTCTTCGGAGAGTTTGATCCTGGCTCAGGATGAACGCTGGCGGCGTGCCTAATACATGCAAGTCGAGCGAACTGATTAGAAGCTTGCTTCTATGACGTTAGCGGCGGACGGGTGAGTAACACGTGGGCAACCTACCTGTAAGACTGGGATAACTTCGGGAAACCGAAGCTAATACCGGATAGGATCTTCTCCTTCATGGGAGATGATTGAAAGATGGTTTCGGCTATCACTTACAGATGGGCCCGCGGTGCATTAGCTAGTTGGTGAGGTAACGGCTCACCAAGGCAACGATGCATAGCCGACCTGAGAGGGTGATCGGCCACACTGGGACTGAGACACGGCCCAGACTCCTACGGGAGGCAGCAGTAGGGAATCTTCCGCAATGGACGAAAGTCTGACGGAGCAACGCCGCGTGAGTGATGAAGGCTTTCGGGTCGTAAAACTCTGTTGTTAGGGAAGAACAAGTACGAGAGTAACTGCTCGTACCTTGACGGTACCTAACCAGAAAGCCACGGCTAACTACGTGCCAGCAGCCGCGGTAATACGTAGGTGGCAAGCGTTATCCGGAATTATTGGGCGTAAAGCGCGCGCAGGCGGTTTCTTAAGTCTGATGTGAAAGCCCACGGCTCAACCGTGGAGGGTCATTGGAAACTGGGGAACTTGAGTGCAGAAGAGAAAAGCGGAATTCCACGTGTAGCGGTGAAATGCGTAGAGATGTGGAGGAACACCAGTGGCGAAGGCGGCTTTTTGGTCTGTAACTGACGCTGAGGCGCGAAAGCGTGGGGAGCAAACAGGATTAGATACCCTGGTAGTCCACGCCGTAAACGATGAGTGCTAAGTGTTAGAGGGTTTCCGCCCTTTAGTGCTGCAGCTAACGCATTAAGCACTCCGCCTGGGGAGTACGGTCGCAAGACTGAAACTCAAAGGAATTGACGGGGGCCCGCACAAGCGGTGGAGCATGTGGTTTAATTCGAAGCAACGCGAAGAACCTTACCAGGTCTTGACATCCTCTGACAACTCTAGAGATAGAGCGTTCCCCTTCGGGGGACAGAGTGACAGGTGGTGCATGGTTGTCGTCAGCTCGTGTCGTGAGATGTTGGGTTAAGTCCCGCAACGAGCGCAACCCTTGATCTTAGTTGCCAGCATTAAGTTGGGCACTCTAAGGTGACTGCCGGTGACAAACCGGAGGAAGGTGGGGATGACGTCAAATCATCATGCCCCTTATGACCTGGGCTACACACGTGCTACAATGGATGGTACAAAGGGCTGCAAGACCGCGAGGTCAAGCCAATCCCATAAAACCATTCTCAGTTCGGATTGTAGGCTGCAACTCGCCTACATGAAGCTGGAATCGCTAGTAATCGCGGATCAGCATGCCGCGGTGAATACGTTCCCGGGCCTTGTACACACCGCCCGTCACACCACGAGAGTTTGTAACACCCGAAGTCGGTGGAGTAACCGTAAGGAGCTAGCCGCCTAAGGTGGGACAGATGATTGGGGTGAAGTCGTAACAAGGTAGCCGTATCGGAAGGTGCGGCTGGATCACCTCCTTTCTAAGGATTTTTATAAGACGTACGTTTTGACACTTTGTTCAGTTTTGAGAGTTCAATCTCTCAATTATAGAAAGCACACTACTTTCTTCTTATCTAATAAGAAGAATTTTGGTTGCGATTGTTCTTTGAAAACTAGATAACAGTAATAGCTGAGGAAAAGTGAAACTTTTCTTTAATCAAACCAATAAATAACACAACAGTATGTTGTACCATTTATTCGCTAATGGTTAAGTTAGAAAGGGCGCACGGTGAATGCCTTGGCACTAGGAGCCGATGAAGGACGGGACTAACACCGATATGCTTCGGGGAGCTGTAAGTGAGCTTTGATCCGGAGATTTCCGAATGGGGAAACCCACTGTTCGTAATGGAACAGTATCTTTATCTGAATACATAGGATATTGAAGGCAGACCCGGGGAACTGAAACATCTAAGTACCCGGAGGAAGAGAAAGCAAATGCGATTTCCTGAGTAGCGGCGAGCGAAACGGAATTAGCCCAAACCAAGAGGCTTGCCTCTTGGGGTTGTAGGACACTCTATACGGAGTTACAAAGGAACGAAGTAAATGAAGAGACCTGGAAAGGTCCGTCAAAGAAGGTAACAACCCTGTAGTTGAAACTTCGTTCCCTCTTGAGTGGATCCTGAGTACGGCGGAACACGTGAAATTCCGTCGGAATCTGGGAGGACCATCTCCCAAGGCTAAATACTCCCTAGTGACCGATAGTGAACCAGTACCGTGAGGGAAAGGTGAAAAGCACCCCGGAAGGGGAGTGAAAGAGATCCTGAAACCGTGTGCCTACAAGTAGTCAGAGCCCGTTAATGGGTGATGGCGTGCCTTTTGTAGAATGAACCGGCGAGTTACGATCCCATGCAAGGTTAAGCCGATAAGGCGGAGCCGTAGCGAAAGCGAGTCTGAATAGGGCGTTTAGTATGTGGTTGTAGACCCGAAACCAGGTGATCTACCCATGTCCAGGGTGAAGTTCAGGTAACACTGAATGGAGGCCCGAACCCACGCACGTTGAAAAGTGCGGGGATGAGGTGTGGGTAGCGGAGAAATTCCAATCGAACCTGGAGATAGCTGGTTCTCTCCGAAATAGCTTTAGGGCTAGCCTCATGTTGTAAGAGTCTTGGAGGTAGAGCACTGATTGGACTAGGGGCCCCCAACGGGTTACCGAATTCAGTCAAACTCCGAATGCCAAAGACTTATCCATGGGAGTCAGACTGCGAGTGATAAGATCCGTAGTCAAAAGGGAAACAGCCCAGACCACCAGCTAAGGTCCCCAAGTATACGTTAAGTGGAAAAGGATGTGGAGTTGCTTAGACAACCAGGATGTTGGCTTAGAAGCAGCCACCATTTAAAGAGTGCGTAATAGCTCACTGGTCGAGTGACTCTGCGCCGAAAATGTACCGGGGCTAAACGTATCACCGAAGCTGTGGATTGACATCTTAGATGTCAGTGGTAGGAGAGCGTTCTAAGTGCAGCGAAGTCAGACCGTAAGGACTGGTGGAGCGCTTAGAAGTGAGAATGCCGGTATGAGTAGCGAAAGACAAGTGAGAATCTTGTCCACCGAATGCCTAAGGTTTCCTGAGGAAGGCTCGTCCGCTCAGGGTTAGTCGGGACCTAAGCCGAGGCTGAAAAGCGTAGGCGATGGCCAACAGGTTGATATTCCTGTACCACCTCCCCGCCGTTTGAGTAATGGGGGGACGCAGTAGGATAGGGTAAGCGCGCTGCTGGATATGCGCGTTCAAGCAGTTAGGCTGATGAGTAGGCAAATCCGCTCATCATTAAGGCTGAGCTGTGATGACGAGGGAACTATAGTACCGAAGTTCCTGATTCCACACTGCCAAGAAAAGCCTCTAGCGAGGCGGGAGGTGCCCGTACCGCAAACCGACACAGGTAGGCGAGGAGAGAATCCTAAGGTGATCGAGAGAACTCTCGTTAAGGAACTCGGCAAAATGACCCCGTAACTTCGGGAGAAGGGGTGCTCTGGTAGGGTGTATAGCCCGAGAGAGCCGCAGTGAATAGGCCCAGGCGACTGTTTAGCAAAAACACAGGTCTCTGCGAAGCCGCAAGGCGAAGTATAGGGGCTGACGCCTGCCCGGTGCTGGAAGGTTAAGAGGAGGGGTTATCCTTCGGGAGAAGCTCTGAATCGAAGCCCCAGTAAACGGCGGCCGTAACTATAACGGTCCTAAGGTAGCGAAATTCCTTGTCGGGTAAGTTCCGACCCGCACGAAAGGCGTAACGATCTGGGCACTGTCTCAACGAGAGACTCGGTGAAATTATAGTACCTGTGAAGATGCAGGTTACCCGCGACAGGACGGAAAGACCCCGTGGAGCTTTACTGTAGCCTGATATTGAATTTTGGTACAGCTTGTACAGGATAGGTAGGAGCCTGAGAAGCCGGAGCGCTAGCTTCGGTGGAGGCGTCGGTGGGATACTACCCTGGCTGTATTGAAATTCTAACCCGCGGCCCTAATCGGGCCGGGAGACAGTGTCAGGTGGGCAGTTTGACTGGGGCGGTCGCCTCCTAAAATGTAACGGAGGCGCCCAAAGGTTCCCTCAGAATGGTTGGAAATCATTCGTAGAGTGTAAAGGCACAAGGGAGCTTGACTGCGAGACCTACAAGTCGAGCAGGGACGAAAGTCGGGCTTAGTGATCCGGTGGTTCCGCATGGAAGGGCCATCGCTCAACGGATAAAAGCTACCCCGGGGATAACAGGCTTATCTCCCCCAAGAGTCCACATCGACGGGGAGGTTTGGCACCTCGATGTCGGCTCATCGCATCCTGGGGCTGTAGTCGGTCCCAAGGGTTGGGCTGTTCGCCCATTAAAGCGGTACGCGAGCTGGGTTCAGAACGTCGTGAGACAGTTCGGTCCCTATCCGTCGTGGGCGTAGGAAATTTGAGAGGAGCTGTCCTTAGTACGAGAGGACCGGGATGGACACACCGCTGGTGTACCAGTTGTCTTGCCAAAGGCATCGCTGGGTAGCTATGTGTGGACGGGATAAGTGCTGAAAGCATCTAAGCATGAAGCCCCCCTCAAGATGAGATTTCCCATAGCGCAAGCTAGTAAGATCCCTGAAAGATGATCAGGTTGATAGGTCAGAGGTGGAAGCGTGGCGACATGTGTAGCTGACTGATACTAATCGATCGAGGACTTAACCAAACTTTAAAAGCGTAAGCTTTACTCAGCGAACTGTTATCTAGTTTTGAGAGAACAAAACTTTTCAAAAAAAGTCTTGCTTTCAATCATGTATAATATACTATGTCTGGTGGCGATAGCGAAGAGGTCACACCCGTTCCCATACCGAACACGGAAGTTAAGCTCTTTAGCGCCAATGGTAGTTGGGACTTTGTCCCTGTGAGAGTAGGACGTTGCCAGGCTTATATATCGGAGGATTAGCTCAGCTGGGAGAGCACCTGCCTTACAAGCAGGGGGTCGGCGGTTCGATCCCGTCATCCTCCACCACGACTATTTTTGCACGGTGTAGCTCAATTGGTAGAGCAACTGACTTGTAATCAGTAGGTTGGGGGTTCAAGTCCTCTTGCCGGCACCAGTTTTTTCGAGCCATTAGCTCAGTTGGTAGAGCATCTGACTTTTAATCAGAGGGTCGAAGGTTCGAGTCCTTCATGGCTCACCATTTATTCACACGCGGGTGTGGCGGAATTGGCAGACGCGCTAGACTTAGGATCTAGTGTCTTATGACGTGGGGGTTCAAGTCCCTTCACCCGCATCTTTACTTAATTTCATATATGCGCGGAAGTAGTTCAGTGGTAGAACACCACCTTGCCAAGGTGGGGGTCGCGAGTTCGAACCTCGTCTTCCGCTCCACATATATAAGTCCTGCCGGGGTGGTGGAATTGGCAGACACACAGGACTTAAAATCCTGCGGTAGGTGACTACCGTGCCGGTTCAAGTCCGGCCCTCGGCACCATTTTAATAAGCGCCCGTAGCTCAATTGGATAGAGCGTTTGACTACGGATCAAAAGGTTAGGGGTTCGACTCCTCTCGGGCGCGCCATAAACGGGAAGTAGCTCAGCTTGGTAGAGCACTTGGTTTGGGACCAAGGGGTCGCAGGTTCGAATCCTGTCTTCCCGACCACTTATGGGGCCTTAGCTCAGCTGGGAGAGCGCCTGCCTTGCACGCAGGAGGTCAGCGGTTCGATCCCGCTAGGCTCCACCATTAAA
>NZ_JBKIKC010000018.1:0-87861 GCF_046599315.1 Priestia megaterium
TTTTCTCGTTTTCTATTTAAAGGTAAAAACTGTAGTTCTAGTGCTTTATATAGTGAAAGGGTTTTATACAAGAAAGTTGAAATAATTCTCCATTTTGAAAACCAATTATGAGCAATTAATACAGAAGTACTACCAAGAAGAGCACCTACAATTTTACTTCTTACCATACAACCATTTTCTCTTTCCTTTTAAGAAATTGTTTTATTCATATTACCTTCAAAGAAAGTTTACAAACTCTTGACGTTACTATATTTTTAATAAGATAAATTCAATCATGAACACAAAATAAACGTATTATATATAAAGATATAAATCCACAAACTATTTTATAAAAATAGTAATTTTACCTTTTACTCTAGATGACGACAAATGGGCGATTTTTCGATAAGTTATGTAATAATTAACGGTATTTTAACTGAAGTAAGATAGTCATTACATATATACAATAAGTAATTTAGCACATAAAACGTTTTATCTGGGTAAGCAAAATTTGTATAGTTTTAGAGATGTAAAAGCACATCCAGGTGGGGATTACTCGCTATATCCCCTTTTAGTATGTGTATATGGAATCTGTATTACATTTTCTTTTACGCTGTTTCATGTATATAAACTATTAACCTTTATCGAAAGGAACAATGCTTTCTCGGAGTCATCTCTTAAATCTTTAAAGGTTATAAAAAAATGTGCTTTTACAGCCATTTTCTTCATTATGTTAATGATAATAAGCTTGAAGGTGATTTCTAGTATCTCAGGAGATGATTCAGCAGGTCCTATATCCGTATGTCTGATGAGTATTTTAGCAACAAGTATCATCATTGCTGTTGTTGACGTACTTCAAAAGCCATTAAAAGGTTTCCTAGATAAAAAATAAAAAAGAGGTATTACAAATGAAAAATGCATCTACATTTGGGAATTGCAACTCTTGCATTGTGCATATTTTTAGTGTCTAAGTTCGGGAATTTTGCTGGAGATTTGTATCCAGATATTGCTTATATGAAATATCTCGTTTTCATCGTGATGTATGGTTCGGCTTTGCCTTTTTACTTTGCTCTTTATCAGGCTTTCAACCTTTTACGGTACATTGACGAGAAGACAGCGTTCTCTGAATTATCTGTAAAGTCGTTAAAGAACATAAAGTGCTGTGCGATTATAATCAGTGGTTTGTATGCATTAGGTTTGCCACTCTTTCATTTTATAGCGAAGAAAATTGACCCTCCTATTGGAATAATGCCACTCATCATCATTTTTGCTTCGTTGGTTATCGCTGTTTTTGCTGCTATCCTCTAACGGCTTCTACAAGAAGCGATTAACATAAAATCAGAAAATGATTTAACGATTTGAGGTGGAGGATATAACAATTATTATTAATATTGATGTGATGTTAGCAAAACGAAAAATGAGTTTAACGGAGCTTTCGGAGAGGGTTGGAATTATTATGGCGAATCTTTCTATTCTGAAGAATGGGAAGCAAAAGCGGTTCGTTTTTCAACATTAGAAGCAATATGTAAGACTTTGGATTGTCAGCCAGGTGATACTTTGGAGTACAAAAGCGACGAAGACACTCAATAAAAACAGACAACCATTTTATATCTGAAGTCGATAGAGAATTTAAGGGATAGTCATTAAGCTATCCCTTCTTTGCGTTTATTATGTTATTTACTCAGACTATTCCACTGAGAATTGCATTGAAATTAGTGACAAATGTTATTTGAAAAAGTCCTCCGTAATTTTATTCCAATCTACTCTTTAAAATTATACGAATTAACATACGATTCATATTACGGAAAGCATATAAAAAAGTAGTTCGTTTTGGAGTGTTATTTTCCATTTTGTACTCCAAAACTGAACTACTTACTATAAAACGATGCTCCCTTTACTACACTGAGATTATTCAGTAGACATTATTAAACACCCACTTTTATAATGGCCGTGCTTAAATAGGTGACGAGCTTGTGACAGAAAAAATTTTATATTTTATTGCAGATAAATTTTCTTTAGAGTGCTACTGAAGTAAAAAACAAAGGAAACATTTTTTAAAAAATTTTTTAGTGGAGTAAAACAGTTCGTATAAGTATGTGTGATTAAGTGGGCGTCCATAATGTAATTTAAATTGTAAACGAACGTTAAAATTGATAGTTTCATTTTTAAAGTATCGCGTCCGTAAACGTACACTTTTACGGACGGTAGATTTGATTCTGTTTCAAATATTAAAGGAATAAAGTCAGGAATTTTCTTTGAATTATTGAGATTTTTTTAATCCTTCTTCCTGCTTACTTATATAAGCATTGCCCCATTGCTCTAAAGATTTAAGTATTGGGGTAAAATTCTCTCCAAGATCTGTTAAATAATATAAAACCCTTTTAGGGTTATCGTTTGTTTCTTCTCTTTCGATTAAGCCGTCTTTTTCCATATCTCTAAGCTGTAGTGTAAGGATGCGTTGAGTAATACCAGGTATTTCACGACGCATTGCGTTATAATACATGGGTGATTTTGATAATAAGGATAAAATGATACCTTTCCATTTACCGCCCATAATATGCATCGTTAATTCAATTGGACAAGCATGCTTTACAGTTAACGTACAAGGACCGTATTGATCACTTTTAAAGTCTGACATTTTCTCACCTCAATGGGTAGTAACAAAATTGTGCCTTCTTGTTACACCTATTTTTTCTTACTAAACTTATGATATCAAATAAATGAGAAGAAGGTGTATGAATTGGAATTTGTTCAAATCTCTGAACATGTTTATAGACTCACTTATGAAACCGTCGTTGGTATTCGAGTTAAGATCAATACATGGTACGTAGTGGATGGTGAGGATGTTTATATCATTGATACCGGAATGGAGGACTATGCATATGCGCAGTTGAATGCAGCAAAATCTTTAGGTATTCCCAAAAGTATCTTATTGACACATGGTCATCTGGATCACATTAATGGCGCCAAGTATTTAAGAAATAATTTAAATATTCCTATTTACGCGCACGAAATTGAAACTCTGTTTATCAATGGTGAAAAGCCATATCCAAACAAGACAGAAAAGGAAACAACAGGCGTGGAACATCAAGTTGAAGGTTTAAGTGACAATATCATTAAAACGTTACCCCTAGATGTATATTTAACGCCCGGTCATACACCAGGACATGTAATATACCACCATAAAGATGACAATGTGTTGCTAACTGGAGACTTATTCTTTTCTAATGCTGAATCCTTACATCCACCGATTCGAAAGTTCACAGTTGATATGGATGAAAATATTAATAGTGGAAGAATTATAGATGAAATTAAACCTTCTATTATTTCTTCATCACATGGCGAAGACGTCAAATACAACGGTGATTTATATACTATTTATAAATTTATATATGAATAAGAGGTAGAAAAATGAAAATACAATTATTTCAAATGGTGATTATAGAAGGAGAAGTTGAGCAAAACGAAAGCCGTATTAAATCCTTATTTGAAGAAAAGTTGGATGTAGATACTGAGATTGTTGTGATACCTGAAATGTGGAATACTGGTTATGATTTAAAAAATGTAGCAGAAAAGGCAGATATTGATTTAAAGAGAACTTTTTCTTTTATTCAAAGTTTAGCAACCAAACATCAAGTGAATATCATTGCAGGTTCAGTTTCGAATAGAAGGAATGATAACATTTATAATACAGCTTTTGCGGTATCAAAAACGGGTGAGCTGCTCTATCAAAAAGATAAGATACATCTCGTGCCGATGTTAGATGAACATCATTATTTAACAGGTGGAAATGAAGTTCCAGAAGTATTTGAGATTAACGATATCAAAGCTAGTCAGATTATATGTTACGATTTACGTTTTCCAGAAATCACACGTTATCCAGCGTCTCAAGGTGCAAAAGTCATATTCTACGTTGCACAATGGACTACCAAAAATATAAACCATTGGAGAACACTATTGAGGGCAAGAGCTATAGAAAATTGTGTCTATGTCATTGCATGTAACAGTGTGGGGAATGTAAATAATAAAAATCATGTCGGCAACACATACGCGGGGCATTCAATGGTCATTGATCCAAATGGAAACATTGTAGAAGAGGGGAGACACCAAGAAGAGATCATAACAGCAGAAATCTATGTACAGAAAGTTACAGAACAACAAAAAAACATCCCAATATTTGAAAACCTGAGACCCGATGTTTATAAGCATGCGGAATAGGGATTCGTATATGATATACAGCCTAAAAACAGAAAAAACCACTGTGTCTGAACTGCACCTCAAGGGTTCTTTTTGGAATGTGTTCCGGAAAAAAAGCATTATGTTAAGAAAAACGTAAAGTATTTCATAAAAATAATTAGTTCAACTATTTACTTTTAGTGAAGACACATGTAAGAAAAGCCCTCAAAATTAATTGAGGGCTTTTCTTACATGTGTGGTTGATCATAGCTGCTTTTAATAGTTGATAAAAGTGAAATATATACATGTACATATCTAAAATATAGTATTAGGTTATAATTTGTCCAGTCAAAAGTTCAGAAAAATAAAAAGCTACCTCGGTATGGCAAGCGAGGTAGCTTTTTATCAGGGTTCACACGTATAAACGTGTTAAAATTGATTCAAACCAATTATAGCACAATTTTGCTATAAAAGCTATATTTTCCCACCCTTACATATGTATAAAAAGCTGCATATTGCAGAAATCGTAACCTCCTTAGAACTCAACTCCCACAAGGGTTCTTTTTTTGCATGTGTTCCGGAAAGAGGTATTATGTTAACTAATTTTGTATATGATATACACCCTTAAATTCTATTTTAATTGTATGTTACAATGTAATTATAAGGAAAAAGAGGTGTATATAGGTATGTCAACTGCAATTGTAGTAACGGTTTCAATTTTATCATTAGCTTGGATCGTTGGACAAAAGGAAAAGATAGAACAATGACTTGTAAAAAGAGCATCTCATTAAGATATGAGATGCTCTTTTTGGTGCAAAAAAGTCACATCCAGTAATAACCTTTATTGTTACTCTAATTACCAATATTATAAAATTATAGGAATCAAGAAGAGAGGAATGGTAGAATGCCATTTGTAGTAGGTTATGGAATTGCAATTATAGGAGCGATGATAGCTTATCAACTAAGCAAGGGAAAAACGAAAAAACGAAAATACATTGTTTGGGGAATAGCGTTAATGTTGGCTATTGCACCATTTTTATCTTTCGCGATTGGTTTAACATACGCAGTTATTGCAGAAAACGGATGGGCAGCCTTAATAATGTGGTATATCTTTCCCGTAATTTTCGTAATAGGGCTTATAGTGTTATTGATTGGTATTTTCAAGAAAAAAGAACAAAGAAAAGAAGCAGATCTTTAATTAAAGGTCTGCTTTTTATTTTTGCCGATAATTCACATTATGGTAACTATATTTGTGTATCCTATATGGATTTAAAATAAAGTTGTAGTGTTTTAGCCCTTTTTATTGCATAATTTCATTTTTATAATTAATCCTCGTTTAAAACCCATTATTTTGGATGAGTGATGTAGAATGAAATGTAAGTATTATGAGGAGGAGTGTTATGATAGATCTTTCCTACAGGGAGAAGATTAAGGATTTTCATAGTAAAATGGATCATCAATTTGGTTCCGAAATATTAAATATTTTAAATGGACAGGTAATGTACGAGGTGTTTCAAACAAATAAACTTTTAGAAAAAGGTGAGTATATTCCTTTTAACGAAGCCATGTGCTCACATGAAACAAGTGTTGCAATATTCAGTGACGAATTTATAAATTTAAGGGCTTTAGGACATAAGGTATCTATACAAGAATACAGAAATCTCACTACGACACCCTTGAAATCACTGTTTGAAAAAGAGTATAAATGTATCGTCTTGTGGTTTGGTGATGATATGTTTTGTCAAATAAATATGCTAACGGCACTAGCATATTTAGAACAAGTGGCGTATAAGGGGAAAGTATTTTTCAATATGGTTAATGAAATTACTTATGAGATTGAAACAACTGAAATATTTTTAAGCAGTTATAAAAAGGTTTATCAACAAGTATTGATAGATCATCAATTTCCTAATATAAAAGTAATACCTAGCATGTTTCAAGGAATTAGGTTATACATGGAATATATAAAGGCCGATAATGAAATCATAACGTATATAAGAAAAAATCAAGGTCAATCACAAAATGAATTGTTAGAAAATTTATTCCAGTCATTTCCTCAGTATGGTCTAGGAGATGTACAATATTTAAAAATTATTGAGACTATCAGCAAAGTTTAGCACTTTGCTGATAGTCTTTTTTATAAAGAAGTTGATAACTTTTCTACATGTTATAAGCTTCTCTCTATAAAACCTCGATATTACTCAATTTATAGAGGGAGACTTGTATATGATATTCAGCATTTTTTTTAAGGCCATACTTATAGAGACAGTATATATGGAACTTTCACACAGTTAATTCGTATAGATTATAGGAGGGGATAATATGGAGGAGAAAAAGGAAACAAATGTATTAAAGGATGCAGCTAAGTCCTTTGTTAAAGGGGTTACTTTTGGTAGTGTTTTTGATCCAGATATGAGAGAAGAAAAAGCAGATAAAACAAAAGAATTTACTGATAAAGAAATCATTGATCATCTTTCTGGAAGAAAGACACTTTCAGATGCAGATATTGAAGATTTAAAAAGAGCAGCCAAATATAGAGGATTATTATAAAAGTAAGAAAACCCTTTAAAATATAATCATTTCAAAGGGTTTTCTTACTTTTTATATAGACTAACTGGTACCTATAAAATCCATTATGGTAACTAAAGATGTATAGCTTATACAAACTGTTCTTTAGGGAGAAGGAACCGTTTTAAATACATATTTCAATATAATTGAACTAATTCCAAAGGGTACTGAGCAACTTAAGGCAAGAATAAAGAACGAGCCAAATTCTAGAAAGACACTTATGCCATCACCTAAAGCAAGTATTAATAAAATGATTGCTGTACCTACTGCTCCAAAAACAACGTACAGTGATATTTCAATCACATGTCTATACTTAGTTTTTAGGTTTCTTAATATGGTATCAATCATGATTGAGAAGGGAATTCCAAATACTATAACAATTGGTAAGATATATATCATTCCGAATACTAAACTCCCTATAACACTATTAAAGGTTATTTGTTCATATTGAGGGTCGAAGGAACTTGCTCCAAACATTAAGCTACCACATAAGGTTGCAACAAACGTTGATATAAATTTTTTAATCATATAAATTAATCTCCTGGTAAGTTTATTAATTTATATTAGCATTTTAAGTAAATAAACACTCTATTTTTATTTACTACCGATAAGCCGTTTTATGTTAACTAGAAACGTACGGAATGGATTTGAGTCAATAATTTGGACACAAAAAAGTTAAGTCTTAAGCTATTTTTCTCATTTGATCCTCAATTGCTTGAGGGGTTTGATAGCCGAGGCTACTATGGATTCTGTTTCGGTTATACCATCCTTCTATAAACTGAAATATGGCTAATTTTGCAGCTGAATAGTCTGTGTATTGCGTATGATACACTTCTTCTTTCTTTAATATGGCATGAAATGACTCTATGCAGGCATTATCATAAGGGCAGCCTTTCTGGCTGAAAGACTGCTTCATCTCGTATTCGTGGACATGCTGAGTAAACTCACTACTGGTGTATTGTGAGCCAAGATCCGTATGAAGAAGTAAGCCCTTTTCGGGCTTTTGAGCAGTGTAAGCGTTCCTAAGTGCTTCTATAACCAGTTCGGATGTCATGGAACGGGAAAAAGAATAGCCAACGATTTTTTTAGAATGCAAATCTAATACAGATGCCAAATAGCACCAACCGTCTCTTACTGTAGGGATATACGTAATATCTGCCACCCATTTCTCGTTAATGGTCTGTGTAGAGAAATCTCGTTTTAACAGATTATCTAGCTGTATAACCTTTTCTTTTGACGGATAAGGACGGTATTTTTTCTTTGTGATCCAACGAATTCCTGCCTTTTTCATTAAGCGTTGAACGCGTTTTAGGCTTAGGTAACACCCATTATTTACTAAGGTCTGATGAATTTTTGGGGCACCATAACGTGCTCTACTTTTCACATGAATTCGTTGGATTTCTTTCGTCAGCTTCTGATTTTCCTGTTCGCGGTTTGATACCGTCTTCTTGAACGAGTGGTAGTAGCTACTTCTTGGAATCGTTAACACTTCGCACATTTTCTGAACGCTGTATTGCCCTTTATATTTCTCGATAAAATGGTTGAGCTCTGCTTCTGTCACTTTTTCGCGAATATGGCCATAGCCTTTTTTAGAATATCTAGTTCTTGTTTTAACCGAAGGTTTTCCTTCTGAATTTCAGCTAATTCTTTGGGTGTTAGAGAGCCTTCCTCTGAGTTGATAGGTGTAAAGGCCTTCACCCATTTATAGATTGTTACTTCTGATACGCCATATTCGCTGCTTAAATCTTTAACCGAGTTTCCTGCATGATATAAATCCACAATCGTTTTCTTAAACTCATCATTGTATGTTTTGCCTGCACGTTTACGTTCCATTTCGGACACATCCTCTCAAAAGTCATTGTAAGGACTTAATTAAATGGTGTCCATGAAACTATACTAACTCCAGAATATAAATAAAAAAGACTTTAAGCCTTAAGAGATATATTTAAGGCTTAAAGCAAAGTAAATAGTAAATAGTAAATGAAATGAGTAAGTAGCAACTGATAATCTCTATTCTTACAGGTTTAGAATATCCTTTTAGCCAGCCCCATCTTTTATCGTCGTAATCGAAAATAAAATAGTCTGCAACGACCGACAAAATAATAATGATACCTACTATTAAGGGTCCTACCAACAAAACGCGGAAAACATACGCTAAGAGAAACTAGGCTTTAGTTACTTCATTAAAGCGCCCTTTTGCGGAATAACCACCAATCCTTATTTGTCATTCGTATGATGTATTAAGCTCTCATTCTTCGTTAGCTTAACGAAGAGGCCTTGATTTTTTCTTGTTTGAGATTATTATTTGCTTTTCATTTTTAGACAAAAAATCCAGTCTACAACCAATCGCTGCTGCTTTTTTCAACCCGTCTTGTCCTCTCTTCATATCAGTCTATGAACGGGGCGGGAAGGCTGCCATAAAGAAAGGACGGAAGTCACGTTTTCCGCGCAGCTTCCGTCCCGATCTTCTGGACAACTAACTCAAATACCGATTTCGGATGACCCCCATGTGATGAATCTCGTGTCCTGCGATGCCGTACGCGAGGGCACGCACCGTAATGCTTGCGTTGTTGGCTGTGCCTTTGCGGGACCACGCCTCCGCCGGTAACCCGCGTAGCAGTGTGATCGTCGATTGCCGTACGGCCCGATAGTCTTTGGTCAATTGCGCGGTTGTCCAGCTTCCGAAAGGAGGCATGAACAATTCCTGGTCGAAACCGGACAGAGGCGTCTGATCCCCTCTTGCGAACCGGAGCAGGCGGTAGGTCATGACGCGTTCTCCGTCTGCGATGTGGCCCACGACTTCTTTCAACGTCCATTTTCCTTCCGCATACCGATACGCGCCATGGCTTTCGGTCAACGATGCCAGCAACTCGGTCATTTGCTTTTCCTGGGCGAGCAGAATGTCGATAATGTTGCCATCCGGCACCAACCGGATATACTCTCCGACGTCCCCGGCATATTCTTCTTCTGACGGTCTTTGATTCATGCGTAATCACCTCTCTATGGAGTTATAGAAAATTAAAATGCTCTTTCCAATGCTCTACCGCGATTTTTTTGCGAATTTCGTAATTTCGGCATGTATAATGAATTCGCGAAAGGATAAAACTTTCCTTCCAATAATTGAGTGTAAGCAACCACTTAGTTGGTCGGTGGCCACGCTAAACTGCCCTTTAACTTAATAGTAATCATCTCAATTTTTCATAATTTCCACAATAAGTTATTCAATATAATGGCCCGATTATTGAACAAAATTAAAAAAGCCATTTAATTCATTAGTTCATGGATAAAATCACCATTAATTACCGTTTTTGGATATACAAATACACATATACAAAAAGAACCCTTTGCCCATGTAGGCAAAGGATTTTCAGATTTATTGGAATAGGGGGAATACGTTATTAGTCTGGCCAGATTTGTAGATTCATATACATATAACTTTAAAAATGAATATTATGATCGACGCTAATTAAAAAAATCAATCTTTTTCTTTTACCTATGTTTCACGATTCACTGAGTAAATATTAAAGTACTTCGTATATTATTGAAGTTTTACTATTTACTCTCAGTGACGACAAATATATTGTTTTTCTACAAAATAAGCGATAGTTAATATATTTATAACTAAAGTATTTTTATCATTACCTATATTTGTAAAATAAATATGATTTTTATTTAGTATATAAGTTTAAATTAGAACTTTTGATTGTAATATAGATAAATAACCACTTTTCTTATATAGATAGATAATTAATATTTATTTTTTATATTTTGACTCTATTTATATAATATAGAAAAAACTTGTTAAAAAAGTAGCCTTCACTCAACAGGAGCAAAGGCTTTTTTTAACTCAGGGGATTGGGGAATATTTTATTAGTTTCGGTCAAATAAAAATTTCATATACATACTGTTATATCATACAGGTGGGAATTTTAGAGCCAATCACTTATTATCCAAATTAACAGCAGGTTACCCTTAATTTCCCCTATGCATTCTTAACCTCTTTCAGTTCGTTTATTTTAGCTTCTTGTTTTTTATAATATGCTTTTTTTGCAGGGACGAACGCTAAAGCAACTGCCGCAATTAGACCTGGAATTGCAAAGGCAATGAAGTTCAATTGAATTGGTAAAGAAATAGATAATAGGAAGCCTCCTAAAAGGGGGCCTAGCATTCCTCCTAATCTACCTATACCAGATGCCATGCCTAAAGCTGTAGATCTCATATTTGGTGGATAATATTGTGAAACGTAAGCTTGAACGATATTTTGAGCTCCGATTGTGCAAGCGCCAGCAATTGCTACTAATACGTATATAAATAGCTGATTTCCCCCAATTCCAAGGAGTGTTAAGCTAACTGCACCTAAGGTATAAAGTGGAACAAGCATTCTTTTAGAACCATATTTATCACAAAGCCAAGCAATAATGAGTGTCCCTACAATTGCTCCACCTTGAAGGGTAATCAGAAAGGCTAAACTTGAATTTAGTCCATAGCCTGCATTAATCATCAGCTTAGGAAGCCATGTATTTAAGCCATAGACCATCAATAAACACATGAAGAAAGCGATCCAAAACATGAGAGTACTAAGAGCTCGAGATTCTTTAAATAATCCAATAACCGGTATTTTGGAAGCAGCTTGTGTTCCTATTTCTATCTCGTCATTGATGTTAAATTTTGACTCTTTATTGATTTTAGAAAGAATAGAAAGTAATTCTGCTTTTTTTCCTTTTTCGATTAGTCGATTAGAAACTTCAGGAAGCGCCTTTAGCATCCAAGGGATAAATAGTAATGGGATCCCTGCAAACCAAAAGATAGACTCCAAGCCGTATTTAGGCATAAGAAGAATCCCCAATGTGGGCGCAATCATCCCGCCTACAGAATAGCCACACAATACAATAGATACAACTCTGTTTCGCATCGCTTTTGGTGCATAATCGGTCAATAAAGCAATCACATTTGGCATAATTCCACCTAGACCTAAGCCAGCTAGAAATCGATAAGTAGAGAAAATAGTTGGATTAGTAGCAAAACCACATAATAAAGTAAAAAAGCTAAATAAAAATAAGGAAATAGCAATTACATTTTTTCTGCCAATTCGATCAGCCAGTATTCCAAAGAAAATTGCACCAAACATCATTCCAAATAATCCATAACTCCCCATTGCTCCTGCTTCGACTGCATTAAGATTCCATTTCTCAATTAATACGGGCACAACAGTACCGTAAACAACTAAATCATATCCATCAAAAAGAATAATCATGAAACACCATACTAGTAAACTAAAATGAAATCGATTAAATTTGCTGTTAGCTATGACCTCGGCCGGATTAATCTTTGCCATAAACTTTCCCCTTTCAACTCCACTATAACCAATTGGTAAGCGCTTACTTAAAATTTTATACAAGCTATACTATCAACTCTTTTTCTATCCTAATTAATTACTGCTTTTATGTGTTTATGTTGATAATGAGTTAAAAAAGAAGTCGTATAACTACGACTCCTCCTTCAATTTTACATTTAAGCTTTTACAACGTTCTTTACAGTGTTATTGTAACCATGGAACTGATCAACAAATTGGAAATCTTGATCTGTACGATTTTTCATAATGATATCCCGAAGAAGAATCCCCTCTGGATTCGTACTATGAATGATTTCTCCCCAAGTTCTTGCACTTTTTTGAACATATGCTGTACGTGGAATACGCTCTTCTTGATACTTTAAAAATGCTTGTTCTAAGTTATCGCCGTGCTGATGAATCATATCTGTTAAATAAGATGCATCTTCTAAAGCCTGACAGGCTCCTTGAGCTAAATATTGGAGCATAGGATGAGCAGCATCCCCGGTAAGAGTTACACGACCTTTGGTCCAATTACTAATTGGATTTCGGTCATACATTGGCCAACGACGTTGGCGCTGGATAAAAGTAATAGCTTTTTGCACAGGATCACAGGTTCCAGCAAAGACTTGATCCATCTCTTCCGGTGTTCCCCATTCATCTGTATATTCAATCTCTTTTCTATACTGGGTGCTTTTAAATACAACGACTTGATTGTAAAGTTCCCCTCTTCGAACTGGGTATTGAACAAGGTGCAAGTTAGGACCAATCCACATATAAACGTCATCAAGGTTACCATGGGTTGTAATATCTTCTATCGGAATTGCCCCTCGGTATGCTACATACTGAGAACAGATAGCTTCATCTTCAACAAACAGTTTACGAGTATTAGACCAAATTCCATCTGCACCAATTACAGCTTTTCCTATGTGCCGATCCCCATTAGCAGCAGTTACGGTGATACTATCTTCATCTTGTACTGTTTTCTCTATCATCTGATTTGTAACTAGTTCAATATATGGATTTTCTTCACAAGCTTCTAAGAGAACATGGTGAAGATCAGAACGATGTAATACGATATAAGGCGCGCCATATCTCTCCTTGTAAACATCACCAAGGTCTAAGGCAGATATCTCTTCCCCACTGAATGCGTCCATTAACACCAATCTTTTTGGAAAAACAGCAATTTCATTAATCTTATCCATAACACCTAAACGATGTAACACATTCGTAGCATTCGCAGCGAGTTGGATTCCTGCACCAACCTCACCAAATTCGGGTGCTTGTTCCAATACCTTTACCTTTTGTTTAGTTTCTGCAACTCCAAGTGCTGTTGCTAATCCGCCAATTCCTCCACCAATTACAATAATAGGATTTTCTATTCTAGCACCCATCATATTTCCCCCTCACAATTAATTAGGCTCTCATAATAATTGAATATTCAGAAATCTATAACCTTATTTGTCTTTTTAAAATCATTGGGTTTATTTTAATAACAACCAGGACGCTACACAGCACCCTGGTTGATGCATAGTTAAACAGGCACTGCTTTGAATTCACTTTTCACCTCTTGATTACCATTGTTTGTATCTAATACTTGTCCTTGTTCTAAATCAAATCTCTCCATAATTGGTAAATCATTCACAGAGAATAAATAGGAATCTTCGGTGGCTACATGCTCATGCCATGCCCAGTTCGGAACAACAAAATAATCGCCTTTTTTCCAATCAAAACGAACTCCATTAATGATCGTATAACCCGACCCTCGATGAACTTGATAAATCGATGAATGTGTGTGACGGTGAGCTTTTGTATGGAATCCTTTTGGAAGCTTTTGCATCCATGCTCCCATCGTTGGGTTTGCTGTTTGTCCGTTTGAGGGGTTGATATATTCAACTGCATAGCCATCATATGGATCAGGTTCGAATTTCATTAAGCCCTCAATTGCCTCTGCTGTCCGTTTCCATTTATAGTTTGCAAGTGGCGCTACTGCAGAGTATCGGTCACTAATAGGGCGAACAATCCCTCCACTATATCGAAGTTCCGAGAAATTATCCGGACGTTTAGGAGTTTCAATCTTATCAGGATAAGGTTCAAAGAATGTGCCACCTAGTGAATAGATAGTTGGAATATCAAGGGCATCCATCCAAATCATTGGCTCTTCTCCAACGTGACCATGTCCATGCCAAAGATTCTTTGGTGTGATTAAAAAATCTCCTTCTTCCATAAAAATACGTTCACCTTCAACAATTGTATAAGCACCTTCGCCGTCTGTAATGAATCGAAGTGCGCTTTGGGAGTGACGATGAGAAGGAGCAACCTCACCCGGTAGCAATAATTGAACTGCCGCATAAAGAGTTTGTGTTGTAGAGGCCCATCCCCAAGGCTGACGATATGTTAAACCTGGATTTTGAAAATAAATCGCCCTGCGTTCCCCGCCACGGTCAGGAGTAAAAATCTGAGCTGCCTCCATCAACTTTTTCTTTAACAGTTCGTCTGACCATAAATAGGCTTCAGCATGAGGTTCAGGATTCTTATGCATTAATGCTGGAATCGCCTCCCAGAGAGGGCCAAGATTATACTGTTGAATGTCTTTTGTAAAATCCTTCACATCTTGATCTTGCATGTAACTATGTTTTTCTGCCATCAGAAACCCCACCTTATTAAAATTGTTTTTTATTTCTTTAATTTAGATAGATTTCGTTTAATTTGTTCACAGTGACCAGCAATATGTTCTTCAATAAAGTGATAAATTATAAAAGATACAGGTTTATTACCAAATTTATCAAAATTACGATGCGGTGATTCTTTTTGTAGTTGTACCTCATCTAGTTCTTGAAGTTCACTTGCCACTTGTTGCTTTAACTTAGCTACTTCTGCAATTGCACTTTCTACTGATAGTTCTTCTATATTAGTAACAGCTGCAAGTCTTGCAGCATCTTGTAAACCACGTCCCCATGCCGATCCTGGTGCATCCACTACTCTCTTTACTTCATTTAACCAATACGGAATGGCCTCTCCAAGATGAGAAAGGATTTGAAGAATTGACCATTCTTCGTCGGTTGGATTCCAACGAACTGTTTCTTCTGAAAGATCTTCTGTAATAGCAAGAATTTCGTTCAATGATGCCTGAATTGATTGAATTGATTGAATTGATTTATTAATAGTCTTAGTTTCCATACTTATTCCACCCCCACACGAGAAACTTTATTTTCAAGATAGCCTATTTTATCAATTTCGATTTTTACGACATCTCCGTCTTTCAGAAAGACTTGGGGGTCACGCGCCACGCCTACTCCACCCGGCGTACCTGTAAGAATGATGTCGCCTGGCTCTAGAGTCATTAAGTTTGACAAGAATTCAACTAAATATTGAACATCGAATACAAAGTTTGCTGTATTTGTTTTTTGACGCTCTTCTCCATTTACCGTTAAACGAACATCCAGTCCAGCTGGATCTGTCAATTCATCGGCCGTAACTATCCAAGGGCCCATTGGAGCGCTACCTTCTACTGTTTTTCCTTGAAGCCATTCAAGTGTACGACGCTGTATATCACGATATGTAACATCATTAGCAATGGTGTATCCAGCTACATAATTAAGCGCATCTGCCTGAGATACATTACGTGCCCTTTTACCGACGACAAAGGCAAATTCCGCCTCATAATCCAACTGCTCTGAAATTGGAAAAAATGGAATATCATCTTGTGGTCCAATGACTGTGTTAGCAAATTTAGCAAATACAACTGGATATGGAGGGATCTCTCTTCTCATCTCTAAAATGTGCTCACGATAATTGTGACCAACACAAATGATTTTTCCTGGATCCTGCACAGGGGCCTCAATTTTTACATCTTCAAAGGTATGTACAAGTGGTTGTTTGAAACTATTACGATTATTTAAAGCAAAATCTGTCACCTCTTTTGCTATGGAAATGCTTTCATTACCTCCTTGAAGGAATCCTTTCATGTTTGCAGGGATATAAGCTTCAGCAATTAAATCTGCTCGTAGTTTATCTTCACTTTCAAGGAAAGCTTGGTAAGCATAGTTTAAGTCAATTACTTCATTATTTGAGGTAACAGCTCCAATACGTGTAAATCCTTTATAGCTAAATGTAACTAATTTCATATATATTCCCCTTTTTTCTATTAATATAGTTTTAGAATTTTAATCTTTAATCTTTACATAACATTCCATTCTTTAACTTTGTAAACGGATTCATTTTCTTGATTCATTGGATCTTTGTCTACAATATTTCTTGCTTCTTCTAAAGAAGATGTCTGAAGAATATAAGCCCCTCCACTTTGATCTTCAAATCCTCCGGCCTTTACTAGTAATTCGCAATTTCTCAATTCTTGTAAAAATTCACGATGTCCTTGCAGGGTCTTTCCTGTAAAAGTTGGTTTTCTTTCAATTACTACTAGAAATTTTTTCATTTAATCACCCATCCAAATAGAGTTTTTATATTTTTAGTTAACTTTGTTCTCTATTTATAAAATTAGGTTAATTTCAGAAAATTGTCAATACATTTATTTATTTTTTTATGAATTATTAAATGTCTGGAAAGTAAGTTTTTATCTTTTGGAGAAAAACTTTGTTGTCTGTTATACTGAAAAAAAGTTACGAATAGCAGGGAGAATATAACAAAATGGATACCATTAAAAGCACTACCATGATTCAGTCGTTACAAGTAGGAATGAGTATTATCGATCTAATTTCTTCACAGGAGCAACCTCTAAAATTTTCAGAGATTCAGGAATTAACCCAAATCACCAAAAGTAATCTTTATAAATATTTAAATACACTAACACATCTTGAATTATTGTATCGAGATAAGAAGAGTGGTACATATATGCTGGGAAGTAAAGTAATTGAGTATGGAATGGCTGCAATAGGTCACCAAGACATTATTTCTACGGTTACTCCATATTTGCAGGAGCTCAGTCATCATACTTCCTTAACTGCCTTATTAGCTGTTTGGACCCCCGAGGGTCCAGTAGTAGCTAACATATGGAGTTCAAATAATGGGCTAAATATTGGAGCTCAAATAGGAACACGTCTCCCAATTTTGTCGTCAACAGGAAAGATATTTTCATCTTTTAGCCCACCTTTTCTTATTAGAGAGTGGAAGGAGAAAGAACTCAGTGGGTTAACTACTGAAGAAAGAGCATTACTAGTAAAAGAAGAAGAAAACACCGTAAAAAATCGTATTACTTTTGCTAATGAACCTCTTGTGTCCTATGTATCCTCAGTATCAGTTCCTTTAGTAAATTACAACGGTGATCTACTTGGAGCTATAACTCTTGTAGGGTTTTCACAGATTACCCCTCACACTCTAGAACACAAAGCAAGTCAGCAATTGTTAGAAATATCAAAAGAAATTTCTAGCATTTTTGGTTATAAAGAATAAACAGTTAAAAAAGAGGCAACATCCTAGAAAACCTAGGGTGTTGCCTCCTTTTTAGTTAAATATTAGATTTCTAATTCAATCGTATAATCTAAAACTATTTTTTATTATAGATTTATTAATAGCTACCTTTTTTAGCAAAGGATTCTCTTCTTAATTAAGGGCACTTTATTATAATTGAATTGACATAAACAAGCCTATAGGAAATGCGGTCCTGGTGCAAAATTCTATTCCTAGAAACATAGAGAACCCTAGATAATCTACAGATATTTAGTTAACATAAACTAAATTATCAGTTGTAAAGCTGCTTTCTGAAGAGTAAGGAATTGTCTTCTTTATATAGATTCACAACTATGTGATATCAGAAAGAAATTTCCATTCCAAGTCTTGTATAAGTGTATTCTGTCCTAAATTTATCAACCATTCACTTCCCTCGAAATGTCCTACTCCTTTTTCCAGTTCTTCTTTATCTGTTCCGTGAAAGATTGGATGCTTTAATCATTTTTTTCACCTTATTGAATTATTTACATTTTAAAGGATAAACTACATGGATACTAAGCTGAATTTAAGGTGGTTTTAATGAATCAAAAAGTGATTCAATCAGTTCATATTTATATCTTACTTATTATGTCTACAGGATTTATGGTACATGTTCTAATTATCCCAACTATATTATCAACCTCTAACAGGGATGCCTGGTTAAGTGTTATTTTCAGTACAATACCATTTATCCTTTGGATTATGCTTATTTTTTACATTTATAAAAAACTAAATAATCATAATGATATTCTCTCTTTATTTAAACAAAGACTATCTAAATCCTGGGTTTTTATTATATTTTCAATTGTATTCGGATCCTATTTTCTAATTTCTTCCTTCATTACTCTTAAGTATACTTTTTTTTGGGCAAATGCTAACTATACTTTTGAGGTCCCTAATTTTGTTATTGTTTTGTTATTCGCTCTGTTGTGCTTGTATGCGTCTGCGAAAGGAATACGGACGATAAGTACGATCGCTCTTCTTGTGCTTCCTTTTGTTGTATTTTTTGGATTTTTAGTAGGGATCGGAAATTCGCCAAATAAGAATTACGAACTCTTATTTCCAATATTTGAGAATGGATATAAAGATTTTATTCAAGGATTGATTTATACCTGTGCCGGTTTGTTTGAAATGATTTTTCTTTTATTTTTAACGCCCTTTATTAAAGACAGATTAAAGGTTAAATGGCTTATATTGTCTGGGATTATTCTTGTGTTTTTAATCTTAGGTCCCCTAATAGGGACTATCTCAGAATTCGGTCTGGAAGAAGCAGTAAAATTGAGAAATCCAGCTTTCGAGCAATGGAAGTTATTAGAAATAAGCAGCCATATTACTCGTCTCGATTTTCTCTCTATCTTTCAATGGCTTTCTGGAGCGTTTGTTCGGATAAGCTTATCATTATTTATTGCTGACAAAATATTTTTGATTAAGAAAAAAACAAAATGGGTTCTTCCTATCCTTTATTTACTATTAATCATTGGTGCATGTATTCCTTGGGATGCTATCTCATTTTATTACTTTTTGCAAAAGTTTTATTTCCCTATTAGCCTTATTTTTCAAATTTGCATTATGCTGTTTTTATTACTAATCATTCATTTAAAAGGTGGTCACCATGAAGAAAGTTCAAACTAACAAAAAAATCGTTAATATAGACCAATTAAAAATTTGGTTTGAAGGTTCTTCAGATATTGTTATACGAACAAGAGCCTATTATGATAATAAGCTGGATTTTCTGTATTGTTCTAATTTAGTGGATATGAAATTTATAAATGAGGTTATTTTTCCCGCCATTAATGCCGTAATAGAAAAGAACGGCCATGTAAAGTTTGATTTATTAAATAATACCTTGGAGATCAGTAAGCTGAAAGATTTAAATAACGTTAAAAAAGAGGTAGAGGAAAAACTATTTTCAGGTGAATTAATCATTTTTAGTCATGATTTAAATGATCTTTTCTTTATACCCGTATCTAACCTTCCAAAAAGAGGTCCGGAAGAATCTAATATAGAAACCTCCGTTAGGGGACCAAGAGATGGATTAGTAGAAAATATATCGGATAATCTGGCATTAATCCGTCAAAGGCTAAAAACGTCTACATTAAAAAGTATTGAATATACAATCGGCGAAAGAAGTCGTACAAAAATCTTATTACTTTATATAGATGATATTATGAACCCCTCTATTCTAGAAGATGTCAAAAAGCGACTGGATTCTATAAAGATTGACTTTGTCGCTAGCAGTTACGAAATTGAGGAGTTTCTATATGATAGTACCTTCACCTTATTTCCTCTAATGGAGAATTCAGGGAGACCTGACTTCGCTGTTCAATCCTTAACACAAGGTAGATTTGTGATTTTAGTGGATGGAAATCCAACCTGTTTGATAGGACCCGTAAATTTAAACCAAATATTATATTCACCTGAAGACGCGCAGGATAGTTTTTTTTACGTTAGTATGATTCGGATTCTGCGGTTAATGGCCATATTTACGACGATCTTTTTACCTGGATTTTATGTTTCTTTAATAACTTTTCAAATTGATCAAATTCCTTATTCACTTGTCGCAACAATATCTGCTTCTAGAATTGGCTTACCATTCTCTGCTCCTACGGAAGCCTTTATTATGCTTGGTTTATTTGAATTATTTAAAGAAGCCGGGGTACGTCTCCCAAAAGCTGTTGGGCAGACTGTTGCCGTTTTAGGTGGATTATTTATAGGTGATGCGGCTATTCGGGCAGGCTTAACATCTCCTGCCTGTTTAGTCATTGTTGCAATAACAGTGATATCAGGTTATATACTTACTAATCAAACCATGTCAGGAAATATTGTGATTCTTCGATTTCTTGTTTTAGTATTTTCATCACTATTTGGCTTGTATGGTTTCTTTATTGCCTTTTTTTTAATCCTAACAACCGTGGTTTCATTAGAAAGCTTTGGTCAGCCATATATGTCGTATTTATCCAGACCCAATACAGCAGATATCATAAAAAATATTTTGAAGATACCTTATCGATTTATGAAGAAGCGAAATCAAGCCTATCAACCTATTGATAGCGATAGTCAAAAGGAGTAATTTATGAAAAAGATTTTATTGATTATTATGATAAGCAGTCAGAGCTTTTTTCTGTCTGGGTGTTGGGGTGCAAACGAAATACAAAGTCAAACTTATATTACGGGTGTGGGACTGGATTACGCTGAAGGAGAATTTACTGTCTATGTTCAAGCTTTGAATTTTGCCAATATCGCCAAGCAAGAGGGGGCTTCCTCTTTACAGCAACCCTCCCCCATTTTGATTGGGGAATCTAAAGGAAAAACCATACAGGCAGCTTTTAGCAAATTAGAACAAAAGGTGGCACTACCTCTTTACTACGGACATGTTAAAACCATTGTATTAAGTAAGAATGTCATAAAGAAGCAAATGAATTCAGTCATTGAATTTATCGGACAAAATTCTTTACTGAGATACAATTGTTGGTTTTTTGGTACAGAACGTGATATTAAAGAAATTTTAACAGGTGAGAGCTTTTTTAACTACCCGTCTTTATATACAATCATCCATGATCCCAAAACCTTAACTAGACGCAACTTTTTTATTCCTATCGAAAAGTATAACAAATTTATCTCGACTTATTACCAGCCAGTTGGTACCCAAATCATTCCTTCATTAGAAATGAATAAAGCATATTTCTCTGAGGATGAAAAAAAGAAAAATGTTGCTGTTGTTACGGGAGGTTTTGTTATTTCACAGCAGCAATACAAAGGGTGGGTAAATAAAGAAGACCTGGTTGGTCTAAAATGGTTTTCTAAGGAAGCTACTAACATACCTCTCTCCCTCTTTGATGAAAAAGTGAGTGCGATCATACAGAAACCTAAAAGAACGATTAAAGTAGTAAATGGCTATAGACCTGTCTATTACTTAATTGTAAAAGCCAATGCAGTAGTAATCCAAAACGAGAAAGATATTAGTATAGATAAAATTAATAAAGAATTAGAAAAAAAAATTAAAAGTGAATTATTAAGAACTATGGAGAAAAGTGAGGAAATAAAAGCAGATCTGTTAAATATAAGCGAAAAAACATATCGATATCATCTAAAGAAATGGGATGTAAGCGCAATCAACTCAATTAATAAGGGATCTATAGAACAACTTGAAGTAAAGATACACATCGAACAAAATATAAATTATAAACGTTAAGTTGTTTGTAATTTAAAAATTGATAACGCAATCTTAATCTTTCTTTGAACTCTTAACAGGATAAAGATTAATTACCTTTTATTCACTTTCTATTGCAGGTAGTAACTGTTATGCTGTCCCTATATAAAAAGGGTGGTTACTCCATCTGGCTTAAACACTTTTTTTATTAGCTTCATCATATTTACTGTAGCTTTATTTATCTCGATTTGTGTATCTATATCTATCTCATCAAAATCGTGAAAGTGTTGTTTTGGCAATATTAATAAGTGCCCTTCATTAAAAGGAGCGATATCTAAAGTACAACAAATATATTCGTTCTCATAGATAATGTGCCCAGGAGGGTCTAATCCTTGTGCAATCTTACAGCCTAAGCATTCATTCTTTTTCGTCATTTACTTATCTCCATATATGTAAAAATTAAGATCCTATTTACAGTTCTTTTTTTAACTATAAAATCCTTTATAAAACGTAGAACAAACAGGGAAATCTCGAAGGAAAAAAGAAATAGTTGATAAGAGATTTTTATTGTTAAAGGGGATTAATTATGGCTATAGAAAAGTTTTTGAGTGAAATTCCATTACTGGAAACTGAACGCCTTTTATTAAGAAAAATAACATTAGATGATGTTGACGATATATTTGAATTCTCTTCTGATATAGAAGTAGCTCATCATATGACCTGGGAAGCTAATAGAAACAAAGAAGAAACTTTGAATAACTTTGTAAATGTAGTTATTGAGGGATATAAGAGGGGACAATCTGCAGATTGGGCAATCGTCCATAAAGAAAGTAACAAGGTTATTGGCACATGTGCTTTTGTATATTGGTCGAATCAACATAGTAAGGCAGAAGTTGGTTATGTCTTAAACAAGAATTACTGGGGATATGGATTTACAACTGAAGCTCTTAGGGAATTAATTAAATTTGGCTTTGAATGTACTGGTCTGAACAGAATTGAAGGTGGGTGTGATACTGAAAATATTGGTTCAGAGAATGTTATGTTAAAGGTAGGAATGAAATTTGAAGGCACTTTAAGAAAAAACGAGTTTATTAAAGGTGAATTTCGTGATACAAAAGTTTTTGCCATTTTAAAAGAAGATTTTTTGCTTAACTAAAAAATAATGGCTTTGCTTATAGATTCTTAAAATTTATAAGCAAAGCCATTATTTTTATTCCTAGAAATAGTAAATACTTTTTTGGAACCGTTTACCAAAACTAGAAAACAAGATACGATATAGATGTACATACATATAAAAACAAAGCTATTGAGTATATTTGAGAGGGGTTACTTACTATGAACCGATTGATAAATAAAATCGCCATTGTGACTGGGTCCAGTCGAGTAAAAGGTATCGGAACAGAGATATGTCGTGCATTAGCCAAAGAAGGTGCAGATGTCTTTTTCACTCATTGGTCAAAATATGATCGTTCAATGAATTATTTTATAGATGATGATTCAGAATGGTCACAGCACCTGATGAAAGAAATTCGCGGGTTTGGTGTACGTTGCGAATCCATGCAATTGGATTTGTCTCAAAAAGACGCCCCACAGAAACTACTAGCTGAAGTTCAAAATAAACTGGGGTCTCCCTCCATTCTTGTAAATAATGCTACACATTCTGTGGATGTTGATTTTCGATCGATCAATGCTGAAAATCTTGATGCTCATTACAACGTAAATGTGAGAGGAACATGCCTTTTAACGGTTGAATTTGCTCGTCAAATTGAAGGTAAACATGGAGGTAGAATCATTAATATGGTTTCAGGACAAGACAAATCACCTGAACCAGGGAACTTAGCCTATGTGACAACAAAAGGCGCGGTTTCGACTTTTACGAAATCAGTCGCTCTTGAATTAGCTCCATTACATATTACCGTGAATGCCGTAGATCCAGGCCCAACGGACACAGGTTGGATGAATAGTGATTTAAAAGAACACTTACTTCCTAAATTCCCAATGGGTAGAATCGGTGAACCTAAAGACGCTGCCAAGTTAATTATCTTTTTAGCAAGTGATGAATCTGAATGGATTACAGGACAAATCATCCATTCAGATGGCGGTTTTTTTGATTAATCAAGTAATCCAAAAAAGATCTTCAATCGAAGATCTTTTTTTCTATATCTAAACGACACGAACTGGATGAGTAACTTTTTTATAAGTTTTTCTACGACTAAAGAATCAGGATAGGTGCCCAGAAAATCCACTATGTTAACTAAAATTGAAAATAATATATCGTCTATAAAGGTAAATTACTTTTTGCACGTTCATAAAGATTAATTTTATTGACTAAATAGACATTTTTTCATTTGATTCTAGATAGTCTAAAAAGGTGTACCTTTTTAGGCTATCTATGTTAGGCAGACCTCACCATAGACTATCTATACATATTTATATTAAATAACCCTTCACTAATCGAATTACGGGGGCCTTTTTATATATTTTTTCGTTGGAAAAATATATAAGCCTGAAGGCTAAAAAACCATCCTAAAGGTAACTGATCTAGTTAACAAAATAAAAGGCTACACCATTCTGAAATGATGTAGCCTTTTATTTTTAAGTATTAGATGAAATTTGTAAAAAAATAATCAATTCCTCTACGAATATATCATATTTATATGAGTAATGAATAAATTTTTTTGGATATCTGTGTATGTATAATGGAAGGATTATGATAAAAATTAGGAAAACACTGTTTAAGTTAACTTATATACTGGGGGTCATAGTATGGAAAAGAAATGGTTACTCATATCAGAGAATAGCGAGAAATCCCCTGATCCAAATGACACTATAAGTCTGGACGAATGGGAAAACGAAGGTGGAAGAATAGTAAGGAGTATGAAATAAAAAAGAATCCTTTGCTGTTAAAGCAAAGGATTTTTTTTAGAAATAATGAGATGCTAATTAGATTTTCCTCCGAATAAAAACCTATACATTAATCTGAGTTTTTATCTATATCAGCGAAGATTCAATCACTTTCATAATCTGTTGTTTTGTCTGACTTAAGTAGTTTCTTTTTTTAGAAGAAATTAATAATCCTATGGGCATTTTTGGATTAAATCCATTGACTTTAAATGATATATTATCTTGTTTTAAGTTAGTTCCTTTAGGAATAATGCCTATTGTATCTCCAAAAACCATTTCTGGAATAAGATGTAGTGCACTGCAATTGTAAACCCTGTTGAAAGCTAAATTGTTTTCCAATAAGAAATTGTTCACAGATTGATAATAATAACAACTATTTTCTCCAATCAAAATGGGATAATTAATGATATCAGCTATTTCAACTGAGTCTTGCTGTAATAGTGGATGATTAGGAGTATTGACGATAAATTCAATTTGCTCTTCACCAAGTGGAGTAAAACTCACATCGGAATGATTTTCATTGTTTCCACAAACAGCAAAATCGATTTTATTTTGATCTAACAATTCGGATAAAAGTGCTGTGTTTCCGATGATAAAATTACAATGTATGTAAGGTTTCTCGTTATTTAAATAATTTAATATAGATGGGATTAGTTTTTAAGCAATAGATTCTAACAACCCTATTTTTACTGTTCCTTTTTCTTCATTGCTTATACGCTGTGCTTGAGATATTGAATAATCCCAATGCCTTAACAAGGCATCTACTTCCTCTACAAATAAAGTATCCTCATTTGTTAATCTGGCATCCTAGCCTCGTTCGAATAAAAGAAATCCACGTTCATTTTCAAGCTTTTTTATATGTGTTATTACTGTGGACTGAGCATAGTTCAATTTTTTTGCTGCGAGTGAAAAGGTCCCTTCCTCAACAATTGTTTTAAATGTATTTAACTCTTTGATTTCCACTTTTAGACCTCATCTCTATCGGTTTTTTTGATAATTATAAGATATATTTTCAATTATATAAATCAAGATTCTAGAAGTAAAATAAATATATAGAAAAAGGAGGTAATATATTCCATTTGCTAACGTTTATTATCCAGAATATCGAATAAGCAGCAAAGAGCTAGAAAAAGTCAGTAATAGTATTCATCATTCACTAATTGAACATTTTCGAATACCTGAAGATGATTACTTCCAACTGTTTTTACCCTATCCATCTAATCAGTTTTTCTACGATTCACAGTATCTCTTAGAAAGTGGGAGAAAAAGAACGGATAAAATGATTTACATTTCCATTACATGTGGGCAAGGAAGAACAATTGATCAGAAAAATAATTTGTATCAATCAATTTTAAAAGGTTTTGATACCCATTCAAGCATTTCTACAAACGATATTTTTATTACATTAAAAGAAACACCTGCTGAAAACTGGTCATTTGGACAAGGAATAGCACAAATGGTTAACTCTAGGGAGGAGAAATAACAATGAACAATCTTATTGAATCTAAGGTACCACAGAAAATGAGAGAGATTGCTCCTGATTTTGTGAATTATGGAGAAAACATATTATTTAAAGAAGTTTGGAGAGATCCCACTTTAACATCAAAAGAAAGGAGTTTGATTACACTTTCTGCTTTGATCAGTATTGGCAACACCGAACAATTTCCCTTTCATCTCCAATTAGCTAAAAAGAATGGAATTACTGAAAAGGAAATTATCGCTTTAATAACACATATGGCTTTTTATGTTGGATGGCCTAAAGCATCTGGAGCACTAAATATAATACTGCAGTAATTTTTAAACCATTAGGATAATAAAAAGAGATGTAGAGATCATGTTTAAGAATAAAGTAGTATTGGTAACTGGTGGCGGTACAGGAATTGGAAGTGCTACTTGTATAAAGCTATCTTCTCTAGGGGCTAATGTAGTTATAAACTATTCAAAGTCTTTGTAAGAAGCACAGGATACATATAATCAGTTATCAAATGATGGGCTATTATATCAGGCAGATATCAGTGATAAGAGCCAAGTGAAAAATATGATTCTTGCTTGTATTGAGAAGTTTGGAAAGTTAGATTATCTTGTTAACAATGTGGGGATTATGCATCAACTAGCCATGAATGACTTGAATGGAGCTACTGATGAAATTTGGGACCAACTTTGGGATGTAAATGTCAAAGGAACATTTTATTGTATTAAAGAAGCCGCACCTTATTTAAAAAAAGAAGAAGATGCAGCAATTGTTAATGTTGGTAGTGTAGCAGGTATAACTGGGTTAGGTCCCTCCGTTCCATATGCAGTGACAAAGTCGGCTGTTCATGAATTAACAAAATCACTCGCGTTTTCACTAGCACCAGACATAAGAATTAATAGCATTGCTCCCGGTGCTGTTGAGACAAGATGGTGGAAGGGAAATGAAGAAAAAATGAGAGCCTTAGCCGGAAATATTCTATTGAAAAGGATTTCCACACCTGATGACATTGCTGAAACCATTTGTTATACACTTCTTCATAAGTCACTAACAGGACAAATCATAACAGTAGACAATGGGCAAACTATGTGAGAATCTATTAGTTTTTAGTTAGAATTGAGGAGAATTAAAGAAGATCCCCATTATTCTAGTTACAGTTCATCGCAAGTAAGAGTTTTTTTCATACCTTAATAATTCCAGTTCATTATTAAGTCACTACACTACATTGAATAAAGGTCATAAAAATGAGTAGTTGAAGCCGAGGGTTTGATGGTATTGGAGTGTAAATAAGAGGAGGTGTGCTCTACTGTGAAAGATAAATTGAAAACCTATTATAAAAGAGGAACAGAAGAGCTAAAAAAAGATAATATTCGTGCTCATAAACTAACTCAAGAATTTAACAGTACAGATATGGAAGAGGTTGAAAAAAAGGAAGCCGTTATTCGGAAGCTCTTTGGAAGTGTAGGAAGGAATGCTAGTATTGAACATAATTTTCATTGTGATTTAGGTTATAACATTCATGTAGGGAAAGACTTTTATGCCGGATATAACTGTACGATTTTAGACATAGCTGAAGTTATAATTGGTGACAATTGCATGCTTGGTCCTAATGTTGGTATTTATACGGCTGGCCATTCTATAGAACCTAAAGATAGGAATAAGAGTGGCTATGCAATGCCAATAAATATTGGTAATGATGTATGGATTGGTGGGAGTTGTGTAATTTTACCAGGTGTTACAATTGGTGATAATTCGATTATTGCTGCTGGTTCAGTTGTGATAAAGGATGTTCCAAGTAATGTTATCATGGCAGGAAACCCAGCAAAGATACTAAGAGATATTTAATCTTTCTTTTGAGGTACATAATGTTAACAAAAGAAGAACCGTTTATATTAGGCCGGTTCTTCTTTTATAGGTTCCGGGAAGCAACATTATGGTAACTAATTTTGTCTATTATATACATCAATAGTTTACAAATTCTTCAAAACGAATAATACTTATATTGGAAGTTGTATGAGACATAGAAGGGGAATTTGTTTATGAATAAAGTTATGAATTATTACTCAACATTTGATGAGTGGGGGCGTCTAGATAGGGAACCGTTAGAGTTTCAAATTAACTGGCATTATATACAAAAGTATCTACCGGAAAACGGAAGCGTATTAGATAATGGAGCTGGCCCAGGTAAATATGCAATGAAACTAGCCGAAGAAGGATTTCAGGTAACGCTAACTGATCTTACGCCTAAATTAGTAAATATAGCTGAAGATAAAGCAAAAGAACTTCGGCTTTTTAATCAATTTAATGGATTTCATATTATGGATGCAAAGGATTTAAATTTATTAAAAGACAAAGAGTTCGATGCTTCCTTGATGATGGGGCCTATGTATCATCTACAGAATGAACAGGATCGTGATGCAGCTGTTAAAGAACTGTACCGCGTAACAAAAAATGAGGGAGTTGTATTCGTTGCCTTTATGTCTAGAGTTAGACATACTCTCTCTTCATTGTTGCATCCAGAGGCGTGGAAACCCAATAATACAATGGATAGCATCGAAGAGTTTCTTGCTACTGGCAACTTTAATCATCAGGATGAGGGAAGATTTACAGGAGCTTATTATTTTGATGTACAAGAAATTAATCCTTTTATGGAGTCTAATGGATTTGAAACCTTAAACCTAATCGGATCATCTAGTATTGGGTCTCTTTTATCTAAAGAGCAATGGGATTATTGGACAGATAAGGGAAAAACTGAGTTTGACCGATTAATTGAAGTATTAAAGAAAACAGCAGCCGATCCCTATATCCTAGGGGTTTCATCACATCTACTTTATATTGGTAGAAAAAAAGGATAACTATTTAGTTATCCTTTTTGTAATAACTCGTTTTCCGATAACATTGATTATGGTAACTAAGTCGAAAATTAGAATAAATCACTTCCATAACCTCTTTTTCTCTTTAGCCCTTAACTTGCTTGAAGAGTTACAGCTCCCATAAGAGAAAGTAGTTGTTAGATCGACTGCATGATTCGTGCGAGTTCTTTTTCTAAATCAGCAGGCTCGTTTGCATAATTGTAAATCCCTAAAAACTTCTTTATAGCCTCAGGATAGGAACCGATTAACTTATTAACAGCATCCTGTTGTTCAGATATGCGTTCATTCCTCGAAATTTTGCATCCCATGTGAAACCGAACCATAAACTCATCTTCTATTGCCTTTTGATATTCTTCAGATATTCGATTTAATTGACCGGATTGTCCCTTATATTTTGATAGAATATTGGATAATATACGGGCTCCACATATAGCATCATGAATACCCTGCGCCATGCCAGGGTCTTTAAAACAAACTGCATCTCCAACCAATGCCCAGCCTTTTCCCATTCCTTCATACCAATAATTATTATATCCAAGAATACCTTTAATCGGTTCTACTAATTCTGCATTTTTTAAGCGCATTCCAATTGTTGTATTTGGAAAGTTATCTGTTAAGAGATTGCGTAGACAGCTTTCCGGATTTGATTTCAACCGTTCTTTCAACTCCCTATTTTCTAATGGAAAAATGCCGACAATAGCATATAGATCATCATTCGTCGGAAAGAGAATGGCTGTGTTATCTTTTATCTTGTATACTTCAAATTTAGGGACATTATCGTGGCGAAATCCAGAGAAATATCCGAAATAGATGCCGACTTTTGCTGGAATGCTTATTTTGAGTTCACTTTTTACCAACTTGCGAATAATAGAGGATCGGCCGTCTGCCCCAACTACGAGGCGAGCTAGAAATTCTTGCTTCTCGTTGTTACCGTCTAAACCTTTCACGCCTATTACTGTTTCGTCATCACGGATAACATCCGTCACACGAAATCCCTCTAAAACAGTTACATTCATTTGAGATTTGGCTTTTTCAAGTAGGATGCGATCGAGATAAGTTCTTCTAATGCAATAACAACTGTCCTCTCCATGAACCTCTGGTATAAGACCTTCTATCACGGTATCCTCAAATTGAAATTTAATATCCTGTACCGGTGGTGCTTTTGTTTCCAATAACTTATCCATGACGCCGATTTCTCGAAGAAGAGCGACAGTATTATTAAAAAAGGTATGGGTTGATAATGTGTCCCTTGGAAAAGTCGCTCGGTCCACCAACAACACATGAAAACCTGCCTTAGCAAGATAAATTGCCAGGGTAGAGCCAGCACATCCAGCACCAGTAATGATGACATCATACGTCTTATTCATCGTATCACTCCATTTTTAAGTACAATTATTAACTTGCTTATCCATTAGCAGCGCTCTAAAGTTAATGTGCCTACGAGCTAAAGTAATGGGGAAAATTCATAAGAATATACTACATAATAAAGTAATGAATCTTGCTGATCTTCCTTTACTTTGCAAATAATTCTTTTGACAATCATTAGTATTGCCTCATTCCTTTAGTTACTTTTACCTCTGCTACCTTTATTATATTTAAAGTCCATATGATTATTATCCAACTGTAAGAGTAAGTTTTTAATTAATTTTTACGACTAAAGGATGAGGATACAAATAATCTAAGGATTCTTTTTTACAAAGATTCCTTAGATACCGATAACTCGCATTATCGGAAATTCTTTAAAAAATCTATTTACTTATTAAAAAAGTTTTTTATAGCTTCTAAACGTATGTTATGGCCACATTCTTCACAAGTATATTTCCCTTTCATATTTTCTTTAACTTGCTTATATCTCAATGTGCCTTCGTATACTCTAAATTTTTTTCTACAACATATACAAATTACTTCATAATAAAAAACCGCAAATTCCCCCTGTTCCGATAAATTTGAAAATACTTTGATGTTTATAGCAAAGGATTCTTTTTTTATTAAGTGCAATTCATTATAAGTAAGTTTCAATAATGACTCCTTCTAGAGCCCAACTAAAAAATGAGCTTGCTGAATCAAATGTACTACATAAAAAGCAGTACGTTTGTACATACCCAGCCATACTAAAAAATTTATTTATTCATCATATAAATATGATATATTTGTAGAGAAACTGATTATTTTTTACGAATTTCATCTAATACTTAAAATAAAAGGCTCCATCATTTTAGAATGGTGGAGCCTTTTATTTTGTTAATGTTCAGTTTTGTCCCACATAGACAGTCCCAAAAGGTATATCTTTTTAGACAGTGAAAAAAATGATTCAAAAAACGTCTATTTAAATGAAAAATATAATTTTACGGACAAAATATTTAAATCTATTATACGATGTGAAAGTCATTATTATCGTTAACAAAATAAAAAGCAACCTCGACATTGGCAAGCTAGGTTGCTTTTAATAGGGTTCATACGTAGGTGAATACGAAAGAAGTAACTGCAAATAAACAATAGCACATTTTTGCTGGAGATACTATATTTTTCCATATAAGCATATGTATAAAAGGTGTACTTTTTATACGTTCTTGTTTCTTTCAACTATCCAAGGAACGTAGTCATATCAACGATGCATAAAAAGTTGCATGATTCGGGTAAAGAATCCTTGGTGGAAGCCTACCGCCCTAAGGGTTCTTTTGCTTTCTTATCTCCGTAAAGAGACATTATGTTAACAAGAATTGTGCTCTTTCTTTTTGTTAAGGGCCCTTTTGTGGAATAATACTTAATGAACGAATTAGTTAAATTTTGTTAAAGTAAATAGAGAAGATTGTTAAGAAATGTATTTAAGCTAACGGAGCAGGTTAGTTTAATATTTGGACAATTTATTTTTCTAGGTTTTTCTTAACAATGGATGATTCTTTTTTAACGTGAAATCGCTCTTTTAAAAAGCCCCTTAAATTTCTCCTTATCTTCTGATGTAAATGGTTTTGGCCCCTTTGTACGCTTTCCGCTCTTTCGAGCCATTGCACTCAAATAACGTGTTTGTAATAGTTGGTCAATGTTTTCATTTGTATAGCTAGACCCATTATGGTGTAGTACCGCACACCCTTTTGCTAAACCTAGCGAAGCAAGACCATAATCTTGCGTAACGATTATATCTCCTTTTTCTGCTAACCTCATAATACGATAATCCGCAGCATCTGCCCCAGAATCAACATAAATGGTTTCTACTCCTGATGGTTGTTCCGCATTAGAAAAATGAGAAAAGCTAGTAACAAGGATAACAGGAATTTCAGCATTCATACCTTCAGAGATAATGATATCTTTTACCGGACAAGCATCGGCATCAACATAAATTTTCATCTTAACCTCTCCTGTAAATAAGTTTGAGTTGATGATAATGGCAAATTTAGCCTTTGTCAAACGATAATAGATGGTTTACCTAAAATCATTAAAAAACAGTTGTTCTATTAAAGAGCGCATTTGTTGAACAAGAAGTAAAATGGTGATACATATTATACATGACTAATATGTATCACTATCTATTTTTTTATGACTTTTTACGCTTTGGTCTTGATAAGCTTTTGCGTCTATTCCTGAATAATCAAGATTGTTCTAATTGTGATTTATAAGAGAAAATGAGAAGCTAATTTGATCTTACGTAACCTTCTAACGTATAAAAGGTTTATTTAGTAGAGTAAATAGACGTTTTGTCATTAGTTTTCCTATAGTATAAAAAGATGTACCTTTTGGGATTATCTATATTGGACAATCTCAATCATAAATTAACTATACACAGTTAAGGGGATTGTGGTTTAAAAGTGTTGAAAAGTTGTTACTGAGAGGCTACCAAAAAAATATCCTTTATTTTGCAGTTAAATGTCCATTTATTGCAATTCTGAGCGTTTCTCATAATACTGTTTTTAGTAAAGGAGTTGGGAGGATTGAAAAAAATCATATACTGGATTATTTTTATTTTTTTTGATTGTAGCTTATGTAACTGACATAGAAAACATTGACTTAAAGGATTTATTCTCTTCAACACAAGAAAGTACTACATCCTATGATAAGTAAAGTAATCTATTTTCCAATTGAAAAGGAGCTCGCCAAAATAGTAGCAGGTTTAAGCCTGTTGCTACATAAATGTTGAATAGCTAGAGAAATATTTATATGAATGGTTTATATCTTAATTGAGCAAACTACCTAAGATGAATGAATCACCACCTTATAAGTGTAGTGATATGTAAAACAGAAAAAACCACTAGGATGAGTTCTAGTGGTTTTACTGTTTAAAAATCGTTATATTCTTCTAAGTCGTCATCGTCTAATGAGCCAGATATATTTTCTAAATCTGCAATCTTTCCTTCTTTCAATTGGGGAACCTTTGAAGGTTCTTCTTCCTTGAAGGAATCATTTCCTACAAAATCTGTTGTTTTTGCCAATGTTTTTAAATCAGCTAGTTCATTCTTTATATGTTCAAACATTTCGTAGGTTTTTTTGTCTTCAATTGCTTTTCTTTCAGTAAATGAACCATCTAGATCACGTAGAATTAAAGATGAAATATAATCCCCCAACTTACGCGATTTAGCATATGTAGCTAGTTTATTATACACTTCATCACTCAATCGATTCGTCTTAATGGTAAACGCATTTTGACGCTCTGACATCCCTATCACCTACGTTGTTAGGATTTAACGGCTTTTTTCTCTGCTTCTTGCTTCTTTTGAACGTAACCAATACTACGAATCTCTAAGCCAAATAAATTTAAATGGCGGCTATCTTGGGGAACCTTATGATACTTCTCGGTACGTTCTTCTCCAATTTTTTCACGCATACTGTTCATGATAGCTACTTCCAAAGTAGGAGCTACCCCGCCGCAGTATACATACTTACGTAGTTTATTCGCCGGTGGTGGTGCGACATCATTTAATTTAGCCAATAAGATTTCCACGTATTCTCGTAGTGAAGATTTGATTGTACTTGTTAAATCAATAGATTCACCTGTATTCTCATTTTTTAGTACAAACTTTTGCTTGCTGTAGTTATCAAGAATAAATTGATCGAAGGCACGTAAGTCTGTGAATAACTCTAAAAATTTCTCTTTACGCAATTTATCAATATGCGCTAAATAAGGAATCCCCTCAATACTTTGGAACGATTCACGACTATTAGCTGCTTTCAACCCTTCGGGTAGAATAACCACATCAATGGAACCACCGCCTATATCCACCATCACCGTTTCACATTCTACATACTCATTTGCATCTTCGCGATCTTGAAGTGTTAAGTCTTTTTTTAACGCAAAACGTGCACTTTCTCCCTCTTTTAAGCATGCACTTTCTTCTACTACTACCTTTAAAGTATTTTCAAAACCAGGCGTATGAACAGTAAATGTATGGTCGCCTGAGAAGCGATTAGCCATGGCTTTTTGAGCCGCCCCAAATGTGCTCTCTTTCTTAAGAAGCCAGATTGGTAACATAGTAGAAAAATAGTCAATTTCAATTGTATTGTCTTTTTTATTTTTTGCATGTAACGCATGGTAATACGCAATCGCAGCTAAAAAGGTGATGTATGGAATATGACTTGTAATTTTATTATGTAATTTATTAATGTGATTATTAGCCAGCAATTGACTAGCTGCAATGTCGCCTACTAAGAAATAACGCTCCTTCTCTTCTCCCTCAATGGTTGTAGAAAGTAAAATACGCTTTTTGAATTCTTCTGGAGCTGTAACAGCATCTGTGAAAAAGGAGTCTGCAGCTTCCTTTTGAAGTTCAACTACATTCGTTGGGAAATCAAATAGATATCCATCCATAATGTTCATATCAACAGAGTTACCGCAGTCTTTATTAAAACGTGAAATTTTCATTTATAAACACCTCATCTTTTAAGTTGAACTTATATTCAACTTATTGTACTTGATTTAGGATAAATATTCAATATGTGGGAGCAACTTAGTTATCTACAAAACATTACATATATCAACAATTATGCAAATTAAGTAGAACTTGTATCTACAAACAATATTGGGATTCCATCCCTTATGTACCTTACTTTATATTATTAACATAATAAGAGCCTGCATCAAAAATGATGCAGGCTCCCCTCTCTTACAACAAAATAATTCTCATGTTCATTCGCCCTTGTGAGGCCCTTTCGTTACGTATAGCGGTTCATAACGAGAGTACCATTCGTTAAATCACAATACCTACTTGTCAATTGGGATAATACATTTGCTGAAGTCGCTGTTACGTCTTTCAAAACCGAACCAGTCCCTTCATTAAGCTAAGTATTTAACCTTTCACAGCATTCAATTCTAAGTGATATTGATACTGTACTATATGTGTACCACGTCTTTGATAATTAAAACATACCGTATTTCATTCTAATTTCCTTTAGTTGTACTTTTAGAACGAAACCGTTTTGTTTTTCATTATGGGTATTTAGATAAGGATTCATAATGAGTTTTTTACTCTCCTAATTTTATACCTTCCTGCTTTGTCTCCTCTTTTAAATTATATAGAGGTAATATAAAAAGCAAACCTATAATAAACAAGACTGCTGCTGCCTCAAATATAGCAACCAATGAAAACTGCTCTTTTAGAATACCAGCTACACTCATCGTCAATACCATAGCTCCTGTAAAAAGAGGACTTAGAATTCCATTGACCCTGCCAATAAAGGCAGCCTCCGTTCTCTGTAAGATCATCGTATTGATGCCAATCTGAATACACGGTAACATGAGACCATTTAGAAACTGAGCTCCCAGCGTCAGCCATAAGTTTACTGATAATCCCATTATGGCAAACCCCATTGCATTACCAACCATTCCAAATGCCAGCAGCCTTTGCGGAGCTACTGTTTTGGCAAAAATCATCACTACTGCCCCGCCTAAGATCATGCCAATTCCATTAGCTGTAAGTAACCACTGGAGATTTTCTTTTGCTAAGCCCAACTGCTCTGTTACAAGGAAAATGGAGAGAGGCTGAATAAACCCTATTCCTAGTCCAGCTGCTAAAAAGCATAGACCTAACAGACTCAACTCTTTCTTCCCTAAAACATACTTAATGCCACTTTTCATTTCACTTAGCAGTGAAGTAGTTCCATTCTCTTCTTCCATCTTTCGATCGGAAGGTAGAAAAGTGAGTGCTGCTGCTGATAGTAAAAAGGCTGTACCTGTGATGGCAATGGAGAGATTTATACCAAAGGTTTGAAAGGCAAATGTCCCTAATATTGGTCCTAGAACCATGAATATCGCAAAGACCGTTTGATAGACTGACATCCCTACCTGCATTTGCTCCTCCGGTAAATGCATTTTAAACAGTTTCATCCCTGAAGGCTGAGAGAATTGGGAAAGGATTGCAGAAATTAAAGTTGCGAAAAAAACAACGTGCCAGGATCCAATCATAAGTGTGATAAGCACAGCAAATACAGATATTGCACTTAAAATATCACACCATACCATGGTACGTTTCGGACGCCAGCGATCTGCAAATGTTCCGCCAATAAAAGAGAAAATAAAGATTGGTGCGAATTCTGCTACAGAAATTAAAGATACCGCAAATGGGTCGCCGTTTGTCTTTTCCATTATGAAAAGAAGTACAGCAAAATTTCTAACCCATATCCCTATTTGCAGGAATAACCCAGAAATAATAATAGCTTGAAAAACACGGTTTCTAAACAAGTTGGTTGAATGATTTACGGGTGATTTCTTTCCCAAACAAAAAACCTCCTGCGTATTTTCTGAACAGGAGGAAGTACAGTACAACAACATTGACATGACATTTCCAAAGAAAGGAATACAATGATCAATTTGATTTGTATGTAAAAGTACAGTCTAATCCTATTCAGAAAAAACAATCGTATTATTTAACGAATTTTTTCTTAGAAAATAGGATTAATTAATCATTGTTTCACGTCCACCCTTCCTTTTTTTACTAGTAATAGGATAATTTATTATTTGTAATAAATCAACGCTTTTCGAACCCGAAATTTCTACAAAATATTAGTCTCACTCATAATCAATCTATTAAAAATCAATAATTATTTTTGGGGCAGGTTTCTTCTATTTCACTATTTTTTAACAACAATTAGATCTATATTTCGTAAAAACGGATTCATGATATTCGTTCCCTTCCTATAAATTGTGGTTCCCACTACAAAAGAGAGAAGAGCATAAGGGGTTTTTGCTATCACATAGGGTGATAGGCTAGGCAAAGCCTAGCAAAACCGTGATATCACGAAAACCTCTAAAGTGTGAACCTACTGTTGACGTAAACTCCTTCACGTGAACCTACTGTGAACATAAAAATTGAGCATGTGAACCTGCTGTGAACCTCAAAAAAACACATGTTGACCTACTGTTAACATGTGTTTTTTTACTTTATGGCAAAATCCTGTTGCTTTTCACTTAACTTTTGGATCTTTTCTTGTAGACTTTTTTGGTCACCCTCATAGAACTGAATGCTTTCATCATTAGATTGAATCGCATCTTTTTTATCACAATTTTTGATTCTATCTCGGCTTTTCCATAGCTTTTCATTTTCTTTTTTATAAAATCTTTTTCTAACTCATGTGAACATATAAAAAATAAATATCGACATCTTGTGAACGTGTATTTTTTAAAAACGGTAATCATTTATAGAATAAAAATTGATGCATAAATGATAAAAAAGCACGCGTAAATCACTTGTATTTTAAGTAAAAAGAAATGGCCGTTCTGAGCATGAACATGCGCAAGAAATAAAAAAGATCGTTTGCTTCTGTCTTGTTTTTTTTCAAAAGACACTTCAAAATGAAGTGACCCTTGAGGGAGCATTTATCAATTATGAAGGGTCGGTGAAGGGGTTGCTGGCACAAATGTTGTGATCACTGAAGGTGCGGTGAAGGGACTGTCCTTTAATTTGAGGGTGCGCTGAGGGGGTTCTTGCAAACATTTCCTTGTACCCAAGATTTTGTTAGGCTCTGCCTAACCCCACACAGCCTGTGGGGGCAAAAACCCCTTATGCTCTTCTCTCTATTTTTTAAGGGGCACCAGTATTTTAAGAATTTCAAACAAATATGGAACTTCAAATAAGAGATGCTGATCCTATTGATGTTAAAAAGATTGATAAGTTAGCAAAGAAACCTCATCACTCATGACAGCAATTTTCCAAGAAATCAGATTCACACATGAGCTATTTTCAGTCAACAATCTGGCTGGAAGGAACGTCTTAAAAACTTAATTGAGGTTAACAGTAAGATGATGGAACGTTGTGTAATTTCTATAAAAACTTAAATGATATGTTAAAAGAAGTAATGAGGAAGTATGGGGATGATGAATAGAAAGGCCGGATGATTTCACTCGAGATAGTCACATATTAATACATTCAAGATTACATGCTTAAAAACAAAATTAGATATCCTGGCGACGCTATATCTGACATTTGTAATAGATTCAAATATAAACAAAAAAAGAATGGAACTGCACTAATTTTCTCATAAGTAAGCTCACCACTTGGGGCTCCTACTTTTCCAATAGGACCATTTTCCCCTCCCCTACTCTAAAAAACTCATATATGATAAAGGTGATTCCTACAACAATATAGGATCACTCGTAGCTAAAAATACTTCTTTTGATATATTTTGCTAATTTTTTATTGAATTATAAGACTACTTAACGCTATAATTGAATTAACAAAAACGTGCGGAATAGAAAAAAGACTTCAACCGTTTAAGAAGTGCTCTCAACACTCTTAAACCGTTCCCCCTATCACGACTAGGGAAAACACTTGTCGAAGTCTCTTGTTAATAGAGTTAGTTTTGTACAAAATAAAACTTATGATTTTATTTTATATGAAATTGACATCTATTTCAAGGGCTTAGTTCATCAAATTCAAGACATTGTTTTCCTTTTACCAGGGAGACAGTGTCTTTTTTTGTTCCTTAAAGGAGAAGATGAACAAATGACAAAGCTTTTTACCTGCTATTTACAAGATGTAAATACCTTCAATGGACGATTCACATGGTTATGGAAAGAAAAACTAACCCTTCGTAAAAAGAAAGAAGCGTTTTTAGAAACACTTCGTACATACTTTAAACAACAACAAGTAGCCCTACATAAAGTATTCCCTAAAAAACGTATGGAAATGTTAGATTACGTGATTTATAACCTTGTGGCCACAGGCATTCAAGCGATTCACTCAAAAACACTCATGCAAAAATTTGATGTATCCCAAAGTACCGTTTCTCGCTTTGTAAAATCATTAAAGGAAACACCGTTTATGATCGTGGCACGATATATCAAAGAAGATACAACAGGTGCTCATCCTGATAGCTATGTATTTATCCTTAAAAGCCATAAGAACTTTGATCAAATTTGTGATGAAATCTTTTTTGCACACGATACAACAGGTGTACAAACACTTCAACAAGAAGAAATGACAACTCCTGTGACAACTCCTGTGACAAGTCCAGAACGTGCTGAAAACGTTGATACACCAAGCTTGGAGGACGAAAAAGCATCGTCCCCCTTTATTAACCTTGATTTACCTAAAAATCATTTAAATAATCATTTAATATCTGCTTCACAGTCATTTGCGTATATCAAAGGTGTGCCTAAAAAAGTAAATCATGTGTACGCAGGTAAATATGGTCATCAACTAAAAGACTTTTATGCGCGTATTCAAAATGCGGCAAAAGCAGTAAAACGAGATACAAAGATTGAGATTATGAAAGAACAAGTTCATGAAGTTGCTTATACAGCGATTGTAGGCTTAGATAAATATGTCCATGAGGCGAATCATAAGGGTACTACCCTATCACTGGATGACATGTGCCGTCTTGTTTATCAAATTGCCTACAATCAATTTACAAATCTATCAAAAGAGAATAAAGAAGAACAATCATCTGAGTCAGACATACATACTAAAGCTGAAACAGCGGCACGATTTACGCCTAAACATATCATCCGTAAGGAATTGGTTCCTGCTTGGTTACAAGCTGAACAGGAGCAAAAAGCGTGTACACAAGAAACAGCTATTTCTCTGGATCAACAGCTTGAAATGATCCAATTAAAGCAAGATTTAGGACAAGAACTAACGCCAGAAGAAGAAACCTTACTCCAAGAGCACAGTACTACATATAGTTCGTTAGAAATGGCGCAGCTGAAACAGGATCTAGGACAAGCCTTAACACCAGAAGAACAAGCTTTGTTGCACCAACATGACCAGATAAAAGGATCAGTTTCTTAATCAAAAAATGTAGAAATCCCTTAGAAGCTGATATTTTAATAGATTATGTTTATTTAGATATATGTTCTAAATAAACAATAACCATACATCTACGTAGGAGGAGATTACTATTCCCCATAAAATGACCCTAACAGGATCTGCGACAGGACCATTACGAGAATACGATCGCTACGTTGCCTTCGATATGCGTGAAAAAGGGTCACCTTCTGCGCCTAAAGGCCTGAAGAAGAGTACCTTTATTTCCTATACCGTGTTTGTTGCGAACAAAGCCTTTAATAAAACCGGTCTAACAAAAAAGAGTATTATGCATGAAAAAATCTTAATTTAAGGGGAACCGACATTAGATATTCCAATTGACGAGTGCCCGGGGGAAATGGGTGACACCTGCTTTCAGATTACCGTTCTTCCAAATAAAAACGATAAAGAAGTGAATGAGTCAAAAGATAAAAAAGAAGCAAAACAAGAAGCTTCTGAGCTTTCTGAGGCACAAAAGAGCAGTGAATCTGCCAAACGAGCAGAAACTCAAGGTCCTGTCTCTCAACCCATAGCAAAAGAAGAGAAAAAGGAGGCTGAAACGGCAGAGTTTGAAGCAAAAAAACACCTGTACAAGAGCAAAAGGCTGCGCCACAAAAGAAGCAGCTACCTACTTAGCCAAAATGGACACAGGATGTTGTGAGCTGTGATGAAATTATCGTTCCCGAAGCATTTTTAAGGACGCGACCAAACCCCGAAAAAACGCAAAAGGTCGTTTATTTTGTAAAGCGTACTGGACACTTAGATAAGCCATTAACCATCGAGAAAGGCTCTAAGGTCTTAAAAGACGGCTATCGTCGCTACGTTGTGGCCAAAACCGTTAAAATGGAGAAAGTTCCTGTTGTATATAATTATCAAAAATAACGTCTTAATAGGAAAAGATAAACAATTAATTCAGAAAAAGTAATAGCATACCTTGACTTGAAAAATAAGAAAAAAGCTATTTCTACTTTCTTAATTGATGCGTCAGTATTTGTCTTAGTCTTAATAGGACCCAAGTATTCTTTTGGGGTTAGTTAAGTTACAAACTAAAATTCTTAAGCTACTATTAAATAGATAGGTAGATCTTATAGAATATAGGTAATTATTATATAAACACTTTTTTTAAGAAAATACTTAATTATATTGGAACTTTAGGTGGAGCTTATATGGTCCCTCCCCTTAACATTGTTTATGAGACTTAAAGGGATAAAATACACAGAATAGAAACACGGAGTTCCTATTATAATACACGCCTAAACTCTTTGATAAGCGAATTTTAAAAAACAGATCAAAAAATCTGTTTTTTTACTTATTTAGAGGCTGTCTAATATGAAGCTTTAAATTTTTTCTTTATTTAATACTAAGAAATCCAAGTAAATTCTTATATCAGTTGAATTCAATTACTTAGTTAACCTTAAGTTAAACTAGAATAATTCTTTTCTTATATGTTTATTATTATAAAGTTAACAAGTTCAACTAAAGGAGAACTTGTTAACTTTATAATTGTTTATATAAGTTCATTGGAACGCAATATTATCGCGTCCTTATTTGTTCAAAATTTATAAGAGTGGTAGAACGGGGATCGTTCCATATTTAAATTACAACTTATCTTAGCTTTAATATATAGGAATAGATTTCAGTTAAAAAGGAACGCTTCTCTCTTTTGAATATCGCACTTGATCTGATAAATGGATTACTAGAATGGGAACCGTTCTTGCCTATAAATCAATGGTTGGGTATATTTAGATAACTCATCACTTATAAAAATGATTACCAGCTTAGAACGTTAAGAGAACATGAAAAATATTTTTATACAATAGGTTCTCTTTTATCGAAGAAAGAAAGGATAGTACTTTAGAGCTCGTTATTCCTTTGGCTAACGATGAATCCTCTTAGGAAAATAAAAAGTATCTACTATATAAATAAATATATATGGTAAATAAATTACTAAATCAATTAGATAAACTATGCATATTAGGCAAACTCATTAGAACGCAGTATTCTCGTGTTCTAATGAGTTATAACTTTATAAGAACGACAGAACGGGAACCGTTCCATAATAAAAATTAAAAAATCTCTAAACCTTGATATATAGAGTTGGTTTTTACTAAATAAGAACACTTTTTTCCTTTATATACTGCATTTAATTTTTAAAGTGGATCAATGGAACGGATGTTGTTCCTTTATAATAATGTTGTAAATTTAATAATAAAAAGATATACAAATAGTAAGTGTTTAATTTGGAACGCTTTAATATTACTTTAATTTTAAATCTCTCTACAATTTCTTTCTATCGTAGTGTATTCAAGCTAGGAAAATAATTTCACGATAAAAATTTAACTTTTTAAGTATGCTCCTTTTACTTAAAATATAAAATGCTTTCTAGATTATAAGAAATACAGGGAAATTATATAAGTTAATAGAGCCAAAAGAGTTAGTCGAATTACATAAAATGATTTATCAAAATGTATTTTTAATATAAAATTTAATTTATAATATAAAAGATATAGTAGAGTTAGCTACGTTTTTGATCCGTTGTATTAGAAAGCTGTCAACAGAACAGTGGAACGGGAATAGTTCCATATTGGAGTTCCAACTTTTCTAAATTTGGACATATAGATAGGATCCATGGAATTGGAACGCCTTTTTCTCTTGTGTTTTATTTCATATCTATACAATGGAACGGAAGAACAGGAATCGTTCTTTCTTTTAACAAAGGTTTTTACATATTTGAATATTCATCGATGGTCAAAATAATATTCAGTGCATAACGTTTAAAGAACATAATAAGTGTTTTCATAAAGGCTATATTATTTTAGCAAAAAAGGAGAGGAAACTAATTATGAATGAAGAACAGTGGAACGGGATTAGTGACAAAATACCAAAAGCATATTGGACAAGGGAAGTTGCTGAATCATTAGGGATTAGTGATAGTTATCTAAGAAAATGGTGCTTAGAACTAGAAAAAAATGGATACAAATTTCTAAAGGTCAAGGATGGAAAAAATCGCGATAATCGGGCGTTCACGGAACACGATGTAATTGCATTACGTAAATTTCAATCCCTTTTAAGTCAACCAAATATTACAAAGTCTCAAGTAGCAGAAATAATTGCAAATGACTATGCTCCCATAGATAGAGACACTAAAGAAATATCTTCTTATTTACGAGACAATGATCGTGATAAAGCCCAACAAGAAGTTCACGATCTTATCTTAAAAGATGTAATCCATGAATTGAGGCATGAACTTGGTAACGTAGAGAATCGAATAATTGTCAGTCTAGGGGAACGAATAGAGGAACGACTAAGTAAAAAAATAGAGGAACGGATAGAGGATTTTCTTGCAAGACACTTACTCCTACAAGAGGAACGGATAGAAGAACGAATAAGAACTATAATGTCTCAGTACTTGGAACGCCAGGAAATAACCATGAAAAACACACTTGGCCAGATACAGACTTTACAACTACAAGATAAGTCTTCAAAAGAGAATAACGAAAAAACACTTTCTGAAATAAAAAATTCTTATGTAGAACAACAGAAGAAAAATGAAGATCGTGAAAAAGAGCTTCAAAAGGAATTAAATGAAAGGGAGGAACAATTGAAGGAAGTACTTACAGAACTTAAGACAATTAAAGAGCAAATAGCTATTACAAATGAAAAGAAGGGCTTTATTTCTAGATTGTTCGGTAAGTAAATAGAGAAGCTAGTATTTATTTAAAGAGACTCAGCTGCTAAAAGCTTAGTTTCTTTAGATTATAAAAGATTTACACCTTATTTTATCCCACGTTAAAAAATCAAAATTATCTAAGAAAGCTTCAAGTTAATGTCAGAAGCGAAAGAAGCGCCTGTTCCATGGAAAAAGGTTGTGCCACAAAAGAAACAGCTATCCACTCAGCCAAAAGGGACACAGGATGTATTGGGTTTCGAAAAATTGTGGTGCCTGAAGAGTTCCTAAAAACACGATCAAACCCCGAAAAAACACAAAAAGTTATTGGATTTGTGAAGCGTACTGGTTATCTAGATGAACCCTTAACGATTGATAAAGAATCTAAGGTCTTAAAAGACGGCTATCGTCGTTATGTTGTGGCTAAGATTATTAAAATGGACCAGCTTCCGGTTGTCTATGAATATTAAAAATAAGGGTGTAGGAGTACTACTAAATGAACAATAAACAAAAAGCGATTGAATATATTCAAAAGGCGTCTGATGAATTGGAAAAGCATCGAGGGTTTCTTGCAAATTTAGGCCTGAATGTATCCTTTTTAAATACGGCTGATAGAAAGTTAGATCAAGCCGTCCATTGTCTCGTTCATTCAATCGAAGAACCTGAAGATGACAATGAAAAAGAAATCAAAGAAGTGTCCATTCATGAAAATGAAAAGATTATTGTATTTAAAAATGGGGATATCAAAACGATTAAATCTTTTAATCAAGCAGGGAATGCAGATAAAATTAGATTATTTTAAGAAGGATTTAAATTGGAAGGTTAATTGGTGTAGCTACGTCCAAAGGTTGCGTTACAAAGACACGACCAACCCCTGGAAAAACATAAAAGGTCATTAATTTTGTGAGGCCTACGGGACTCTTAATGGATGAGTTGTTTGTTAAACATTACAAGATAGCAAGTAACAACCAATAAAAAAAGAATCCTGCAAAAATTTTCTCCAAATAATAAAACGTTACACCCAAAGTGTATAATCTTTTATTCTAAAAAAACTTGGTTTCTATAAGAATAGGCTTATTGATTATATGGACATTCATTTTAAAATTCTGGTTTACTATTCAATAAATAATATTAATTGTAACTAATTTCCTCAATATGTACCATTTGCATCCAATAAATTGATGTTATCGCCATATTCAATGGCAAGTATTCCTTTGATAAAATAATGGTGCAATCCTTTTTCATAGGTTTTTTCTTCATAGGTAATATCCCTATTATCTAATATTCCAGATTCTTTGTTAGTGTGTACGCATTTTTATAATGCGTGCCTTTTTTTATGATAATTATATATATCTATGAATATTCACAACAAAGACCGCCCATTATGTATTAGTGTATAAGGCGGTCTTAACTGTATTCATGCTATATGATTATGACAAAAATATCGACATTATTCTAAAAAACTTTAATGGTCTCTGCTTATTTTCCTTATTATGTTTTATTTTGATGTCTTAATAAAGGATATGGTACCGACTTGTCCACTATGACTCATTTTTAACGTTTTATTTTTAGTGAAATTTGGACATAACTAGAGTAATAACAAGTAAAGGGGTATCTATCATGTTCGGGTTAGGAAAAAGGCGAACTAGACTTGGTAAATGGATTGATAAAAGAAACATTAATCAAGAATGGCTTGTAAGAAAGTCAGGATTAGGTAGAAGTACGATTGGTGATTTAGTAAACAACTCCGAAAGGTTGCCTACACAAAGAACAATGAAAAAGATATTACAAGCATTAAGACGGATCGATCCTAATATTAAGAGCGAAGATTTCTGGGATATTTAAATATGCTTATTACAATTCTTTTTTATTCCTTTAGAGGCTTTGTTTCTCCAAGTATATAAAAACAGGCTTTAGTAATAGCTTAAAAGCCTGTTTTTAATTCTCGGTTAAAATGTTCCTGCTTATCAAATCGCTCATCTTGCTTTTTTATGTATTTAATCAATGAATTAATCTTATCTTCGTAATGCTTCAAAACGTCTGCTTTTACGGAGGCCTCCTGCGTAGCTTCCTCCGAATCCCTACCTGTTACATCCTGGCACCCTTGAGGCATGTCATAAACACTTTTTATGGATATTTTTTTCGATTTATCAGTATGTAAACAAAAAAGCGACCTCACTAGCCGCCGTGATATTACTTGTTATCGCCGAATAAATTAAAAGAAAGTTGCTCAGACCTTTTCCTATGGTAATAAGCGTTTTTAACTTGTTTTACTCGCTCTCTATTTTTAACGTAATAATCCCGGTCGCGAACAGAAACGCAAACTCTGCAGTATGGTCCAAGTTGACCGAATCCCTCGCTTTTATAATGATAGTTCTTTGAGTGTTTTAATTCGCAGCATTTACGGCAAGTCTTAGCGACAACTTGGCCATCAGCGTCCGTGAAGTATACGAATCCTCTCGGCTTTGTTCTTTCGTCATATTCCTGTGCCAGTAGTTCTTCTCGTAGACTCATATTCGCTCACCTCCTCGGTCGCCATGATATTGCTACTGATTCCCTTTTATTATACGAATTAATCCTTCTCAATACCAGTCCGCAAATACATCGCCTTCTTCGCGTATGACAGTTTTATCTCCTGCAGACGCTTGGATTTATTCGACTTTATCTAAGCCTAGCGATTTTATCTAAATGGGCTTCCTTTCATTCTTCTGAGGTAGACCATTTTGGTGTGATTACAAACACTGTTCTAGCACTCTATGTTAAGTTAATTTTAATTCCACCAGAAGAAGCTGATGTTCTTGGTTTTCCATCTCTTTGATGTTTACCAGAACTCTTATATTTCTCCATAAGCTCATGAATGCTTGCTACCTGTATAAGACGAATATGCTCTGAAGACACCGCATAACGAACAGGCGTAATCAGAATAACCGAAGGGAAGATAGGCGGTCGACCTTCTGGTTGCCAGTGTAAAGACCTCCATTCATCTGCAAAGAAAAACTCCTCATATAAATGAATCTTGTCCTGCATTTTCTGTTCTGAATACTGAGTTCGTTGAATTTCAATCTAAAAGGGAGATCCTTTAAAGATACAAAAGAGATCTGGTTCAATGCCTCCTTTTCGTCCAGTGGGCTTATCCTCCACAATGATACTCTTAGGCATACTATACGAACACATCTGCTTATAGACATCCAAGATCGAAAGGAAATGTAATATTTTTTGAGAGCTCTTTTTGATCTTCGCATCCACAGGTAAGTATACTGTCGGAGAATACTGCTGTGTGCGCTCAATGAGCCCTAAACGATATAAACGTACCATCACACTATTACACGTATTAACAGGAGATTTGAGCTGTTTAAAGAACAGTTCCACTAATGAGTCGCGATCCACAGCCCGAAACCGATTGATAAACCCAATGATGTCTTTATCACGCTGAGATAACCGAAAGCTCATCACTGTTCCTCCTTCTCTAATAAACCAAAGATTAACTGGAGCACAACCTCTAGCTGCTACATCAATTTCTTCTGCTCCAATGACTCCGGCAACTTTTGCATTTGTCGCATCTGCTTGCCTCCCAGATATCCTTATCCGTAGGTTCGCTTTTAACGCAGAGTTTAATAAATCCGCATCCGGACGTTGCATCGCAATAACCGTATGAACGCCTAGCGCACGACCTTGACTTGCGAACTGTTGAATCATCTCTACGAGATCCGTTTCTCGCTTGATGATGCTCATTTCATCAACCACCACGACAATACGAGGTAATTTAAAGGGAAGCCTGCTGATATGAGTCACACCATGCTCTAACAGTAAATCGCCTCTTCGATACATTTCAGCTCGTAACAACGCAAAAGGTTTTTTCATATCTTTGGCTTCAAAACAAAGCGCATCCACATGCTTAATTCCATGAAACAGGCCTAAATCAGCTCGTTTCAGATCGACTAAGATTAAACGCAAGTCTTCAGGAGAGGCATACTTCACCCATGTAGTCAGAATTACACGCATTAAACTGCTTTTTCCGGCTCCAATTTCACCCGATATCAGTAAGGTTTCCAAATCCGCAAAATCCCATGAAACGGGGTTTCAATAGATATCTTGACCAATGCATACGGGAAGCTCCATTTTCTCGATATAAGGATGAATCGCTTCATACTTGTATTCAAGCATCTTAGGTAAGCTTTTATGATGAACGGTGATACTAAAATTTTTCAAACTGCCGTTTATTTCGATGTTGCTGCCTAATACTTGTCGTAAGGCCCACCTTTTTTTCGTTAAAAGCTCAGGATCGATCCCATTTAGTAAGGAAAAGGCGTACCGAGTGTACGTATGATGGTTATCGATTTGATGAATTTTTGGAAACAGATAGGAGGTGCGGTCTCCACGTTTCACCACTCGGTAAATCTCTGCCGTACGAAACGCTTTAATCAATTGGCCACGCAGCTTTAGTTTTTCAAACATCAACATTCCTCCTCAAAACATAAAGGTCGCAAAAAAGTAAATCAAGGTGCTATAGAAGGTAACAGGCAAGATAAAGCGCATTACCTTTGCGAACTGATCAACAAGATCGATTACACCCCATCGCTCTAATACCCGTTCGATGATGGCAATTCCTAAGACGATGCTTCCTATGGTCAGAATAGTGGGGTCAAGCATAGCTAGTGGACTAAACGGAACAAAGGAATAAGCCCTGAAGGGACGACGTCTCGTGAGACATGGTTTGAGAGGTGGAGAAAAGATTTTTCGAAAATGAAACTTTTGTGCTTTTCTCATGCTGATACCTGCCTTCATTCTTTTTATTTTTTTGCCTTTTATGCACCTATTATTTCAGCTCAACGCATCCGGTCGCCCCCTTCGCCTCTTCGGCTCAGCTCCCTTACAGGTTCTATGAAGGGCTTCACTAAGCGTATACAGCTTGTATTAACGCGGTAGCGATACTGAACTAGATACGGATTAGGTAACGGAGGCGGCATTCTTTAGATACTATGTAGCTACTGAAGTAAGCTTGCCTGTCCACTCAAAAAATAAAAAAGACCCCTTACTGCAGTAGAGGATCAGTAGATGGGGATGTAAGAGGAGCTGAGTTTTTATATGTTAGGGGTTGGTCTAATGGCTTATCTTTTTCATGAAATGAACAAGAGATAAAAATATGCTCGATTAACAAAGTAGAAGTTAATAAGGATCAGGGGCAATATCATAATGAATCGTATGTTGCAAATTGTATAAAGAGTAAAATGAAATCTATACAAAAAAGCTCTACCACTTAAAAATGGTAGAGCTTCTTTCTTAGTTAGCATGAATGACTGGGCTAGCTGGATTCGAACCAACGAATGACGGAGTCAAAGTCCGTTGCCTTACCACTTGGCTATAGCCCAATAAAAATGGTTGCGGGGACAGGATTTGAACCTGCGAGCTTCGGGTTATGAGCCCGACGAGCTACCAGACTGCTCCACTCCGCGATAATAATAAAGATATAATGGAAGAGGAAGAGGGATTCGAACCCCCGCGGGCTTTGACACCCCTGTCGGTTTTCAAGACCGATCCCTTCAGCCAGACTTGGGTATTCCTCCGTATTTCAGGTTCAATGGTGGACCTTGTAGGACTCGAACCTACGACCGGACGGTTATGAGCCATCTGCTCTAACCAGCTGAGCTAAAGGTCCTTTCTAAGTTCTCTATTAGAATGTGGAGGCGGCAACCGGATTTGAACCGGTGATAAAGGTTTTGCAGACCTTGGCCTTACCACTTGGCTATGCCGCCAATAATTATGGAACGGAAGACGAGGTTCGAACTCGCGACCCCCACCTTGGCAAGGTGGTGTTCTACCACTGAACTACTTCCGCGTATTACTTAATGAAATGGTGCGGGTGAAGGGACTTGAACCCCCACGTCATAAGACACTAGATCCTAAGTCTAGCGCGTCTGCCAATTCCGCCACACCCGCGTGTGAAAATGTTGCTAGCAATTAAGTGATTCATTTTGGTTTTGCTAGCTACAAAAACTATCTTACTTCATAATTTCGCAGAAGTCAACATCTATGAAATTGAATATTTTTGGTATCTGAATATTGTTTTCTAATGCAAATAAAATTTAAATTAAAAACTAACGGAATTCCTAAAGGATTGCTACTTTATGCTGTTAATCCAAATGCCTATTTGAGAAAACAGGGATATAAAGTATTAAGAGTGAGTGGTAACAGTATTGTAAGTTGATATCTCACGTATTAGAGCAAGATTAAACTAAGAAAGAGAAGGCTAATGCCTCCTCTTGATTGGAATTTTATTTTATAGACCGCCTCTACACTGTCCACTATTTTTAGAAGCTCTTTCTTTCTTGGCTTTATCCTTATGGATTTTATTTGCTGCAGCACTTCCGAATTCATGGCTGAACTCAGAATTAATTACTGCTGAATCAAAACCTTTTTTATTTTTTTGATCAGCATCGTTCTTTTTTGTACGTTTTGCCATTTACCTAACGCCCCTTTTAAAAGTTCGTGCCTATTTAGTATAGGATAAAAAAAACATTTTATGAGAGGCAGTACTCACTAAAACCTCCTTATTTATACAGCTTGTAAAGAATATCCGTTCTTCTTGTTAGAGTAAATAATAACACAACATGATATAGGTAAGTTTAATCCGTATTTCTCCGTATTTATCTGTTCAACCTTAATTAAAATCATGTCTCTCATCGGTAGAAATCTAAAAAAGTTACCTTCTTAATAAAGGGACCTTTTAAGAAGGATTAATATTTAAAAATATGAGAAAAAAATTTAAAAGATAATCAGAAGTTTATCTTGGAGTTATGCAGATGTGTAGAAACGAATAAATAATTAGTCGTTACGTATACAATAGAACAACATGACTTGCTTGACGAGAAATACTATCTGGAACATGTAAGAGTCTTACTATGACTTGTAATGGTGGTACTAGGGCTAAAAATTGTTAAGATGGTTCTGAACTAATGGGTTGCGATAATAGAGAAAGCTTTATATCAACTTTACAGAATGTTAGTGATTCACACATACTACCTGTTATTTTATTTGCATAAAGTCACACAATATAATTGGGAGGTGTATTAGCATGGAAATAAATAATTCAAATGAACAAATTGAACAATCAACTGTAGTTGAACCTAGAGTATTAACTTCATTTGTAGCATATTGTACTTCTTGTGCACCACATTGGAGGTCTAGATGTTATGCAACTAGAACAGAAGCCCAATCATTAGCAGATGCACATAATTATGCAAACCATGGTGGAAGTGTTGGGGCATCGGTAACTCAACATGTAGGGAATTGTTAAATCCAACAATTAGGAACATTCATAAGGGGTGGTCCCTTTTAGTAAATAGAACTAACTGAACATTCATTTTAGCACTGGTTTTCACTTCTTTACCTTTCCTCATACTTCTTCTTATATCTCAATTCAAATAATATATGTAGGAGGTGACTGTTATGTCAGATCAAGCTCATGAAAAAGAGAAAATACCAAGTAAGAATGGTAATTCTCGAATTGGAGAAAGAGGTTACGAAATATCCGAAACTACACCTAATGAATTAGATAATAAAACCATTCTAAACAATATAGATAATAGCGCAATGTTTAATCTTAATAATGATGAATGATTCACATAGAAAAATCTTCTACCCTTTATAAATAGCAGGTGAAAGCTATACTAAGTATTAGTGGATCCACTACTCGAACAAATGAGGTAAAACAAGAACATATGCATCATCCTACAAAAATGGTGTTCTAGAAGTTAGAATGCCTAAACTAGCAAAAGATAACACGAAAAAAATTGATGTAGAATTTCATTAAAAAGGAAAAGGAGCCAATAGTGGCTCCTTTTTAGATAACTAGGCTAAATGTATAGATAAATCCATCAGCTCTGTTCGCTGTACTTCTGACAGTAAGTATTTAGCTCCCATGTACTTTCTGTCTCCCTTTAAAAACTATTGTTATATTTTCCCTCTAACTCAAGCAGCCAAGACTTTCTTTGAATGCCCCCACCATATCCGCCAAGATTTCCATTTGAATTGATAACTCTATGACAAGGAATAAGAAGAGAAATTTGATTTGCTCCATTTGCTCGAGCGACAGCACGATAAGCTTTAGGATTTCCTATTTGTATTGCTAAATCTTTGTAACTGATTGTACTTCCCGGACGTATTCCTCTCAGTATCCGCCAAACTTCTTTTTGGAAGCTTGATCCTATTCCATCTGTAATGGGTGTTTGAAAAGAAAAGCGTTTACCTTCAAAATATTCTTGGAGTTCATTTTCAAGATGCTCGAGAATTTGATTTGTTCCAGGAATGATGGCTACAGAAAGTTTTGTCCGCATATTCTCAATTTCTCTTTCCAATCCCTTTCTATCAACGAATTCTAAAAGATATAGAGCAGTGTCATCTGCTATCGCAATCATCGAACCTAATTTTGTTTCAAACCATTTTGCCGTTAAAAGTTTTATTTCTTTATTTCTCTTTGGAACGGCCCCCATTATGCGTGTAAAGGCGTCACGAAATCCATTACTGGATTCAAAACCACTATCAAGTTGAGTGTAAATTAAAGGTTTACCATTGCGAATATGATTAAAAGCCATACCAAGACGGCGGGATCGGGCATATTCAATGAAAGTCATCCCAAATTGTTTTTTAAATTGTCTTCTTGCTGTGTTCGCACTAATAGATAAGTCGTTAAAATCTTTATCGGTCCATTTTTTTTGAGGGTTTTCCTCTATAGCCACAACTAATTTTTTTACTTCAGGGGATAAAGAACTGGGTGTGTTTAATGGCTGACATCTTTTACAAGGTCTGTATGAAGCCAATGTAGCTTCTTTTGCTGTTTTAAAAAACTCACAGTTTTCTTTTTTAGGTTTTTTTGCAGGGCAAGTTGGTCTACAAAAAACGCCTGTCGTTTTAACCCCTACATAAAAAGTACCTTCATAGTTTGAGTTTTTCTCTATGAGCATTTTATAAAATGTATCTATTGTCTTTTGAGCATTAATCATAACCTTTACTCTTCCTCCTAAATGTGAAATGATTTGCTAAGATATTTTGTACTTGGAAATAAGAATGTGATCCATTGCTTATCTGGCTTCCACCAGCATTTTCTCAGTCAACACTCTCGATATTAGACGAATTCAACATAATGCCTATATTGGTTGGCTTGGGATAAATAAACCGTCAGCACCAACATAGGCTTCAGCTCTATTTAGTGCTTTCTTTATCCTCAATAATTTTGGCAGACATTACATTTTAACAATTAAAGAGGTACAACATATCTTCTTGATACCGTTATAATAACAAACCTTTACATTTTAGAAACGAGAAAAATTAACATCAATTTTTTAATTACTTTACCAAAAAAAACGTTTGTTTTTAGTTAATGCATCAAAAGTAAATAATTCTCTTTGAAAAATAGGATAACTTTTATGAATTTTGGTTATGCAAGAGTCAGGACGCAAGATCAATGGCTTTCCTTGCAGTTAGATGCGTTACGGAAGCATGAAGTAGTTTAAGAAAAGAAGCGATCGGAAGAAAGATGTTTATTTGAGAAAACAAGCATATAAAGTGATGCGGATCAGTGACAGCAACATTGTAAACCATATGCCCAAAGTTATAAAAAGGATGAAAATAATGATAAATTAAAAAAGAAGTCACCTTTTGGTAACTTCTTTTTTATCTATACTGCTTAGGTTTTTTTACAGGCTTACTTGAACAGTTAAACAAAACGAACATCAATTAGTTCACTTAACTTCATTTTGTTCTTTAATTCAAATACTTTATCGATAAAAACAAACAAATTCCCCAGGGAATCAACAAATTGTAGGAATCCTGTTTGGGTTATACGTTGCCCGTTCTTATAATATGTAAGGTATATTTGTTTATTTGTATGTAAGGCTTTAATAAATGTGAAATTGATTTGTTCCATTTACTCGTCTGTTAAAAGAGGTTGAGGTACTTCTAGTTGCTTGTTTATGACTTCCTGTAATTCTATGTATTGCTCTGGCATACTGGCAAATGGGCGCCATTTTTTCATTCCCCTGTTTGGCATATACTATTCCTCCTTTATGCTTTGTGGCCACCAATAAGGCCGTTTCGATAACGAGCTGTTGAGTGATCTAGATAGCTTGAAGCCCGTAGTACACTATTTTCCCCATAACGCATACGAATTTCATCAATTGTTTTGGCAAGAGCATAGGCTCTTTCACGCTGATCCATATCCTCAAATAAGCTCATTTGCTCCTCTTCTTGAATGCTGGTATTTGATAATGAAATCCCAATGGATCGAATCGGCATTCCACTATCATAGGTGTGTAAAATAGTTAAACAATAAGGAAAAATATTTTGGCTTAAGTTCGAAGCCCTCCCCATTTTCTTTTGTCTTATGAAGCCTTCACCTGTTTGTTTGCTGTAGCCAATGGATAAATGAACAGTTTGCGCCACCACTTGATGCACCTGTAAGCGAAAGCACACATCGTCCAAGAGTTCCAACAGCAATAACTCCACTTCTTTTCGGCTTGTATAATCCCGAAGGAGAACCTGACTTTTCCCAAAGGAACGGGAACTAGGGATGTACACATCGGAAATACGACTAAAATCAATCCCATTCGCATGTTGGTGAAGTTCCTGTCCCATGATGCCAAATTCTTTTTGTAACATCTCCTTTGAAGAAAGAGCAAGTTCTTTGATGGTGTGAATGTCTAACCGATGTAAGCGTCTTTCCGTAGCAGACGAGATCCCCAGAAATCTTTCATTGGATGAATGGCCCACAACTTAAAGAGAATATCCTCATATCGCCAATACGCAACCCCTGTTTGGCTATTCTTGGTCTCATGATCTAAGCTCACCTTCGCCAGTAAGAGATTCGGACCGATGCCTGCGGTAGCTGTCAGCCGTGTCTTGCAATAAATCTCGTTGATGATTTTATGAGCTAATTCTTCTGGTGTTTTAGCGAATAAATGCAAAGAAGCTGTCGCATCAATAAACAACTCATCAATGCTATACGTATGAAAATCCTCAGGAGCCACGTACTGTAATACCAAACTAGAAATATAGTTCGAAGCCTTGATATATCTCTCCATGGATGGATTCACGACATGGATATCTTTCCTTTTAGGAATGTCGAAAAGACGACTTCCTGTTTTAATCCCTTCTTTCTTTAATAAGGGTGTGGCAGCTAACACAGCTGACCCCGACCGTTTGATATCTCCTACGACCGCAAGCTTTGTTTTCAACGGATCTAACCCCCGTATGACAGATGAAACCGAAGCAAAAAAACTCTTCATGTCGATGCAAATAATGACTCTGTTTGGTAGCTGCCCATAATCCATTGAATAAAGAACGTTTGTTCTTTATTCAATGGATTATCATTCCTTTTTCTGATTATTGCTCTCACTTATATTGCATCTTCGCTAAATTAAATCACAATTGACTAAAAAAATAGATTCATTTTATTGTAGACTTTTCATTCTTTTTAGATTAATATTTTAGATATCAGACGTCAGACGTCTAAAATAGGAAGCGATTACATAATTTATTCTAAAAATTTACCATCTACGATATAAAGTCATTATATCTATTTTAGTACGCCGTTTTATGTCTGAATATTCAATCACTAATTGAGGAGGAGAACAAAAGAAATGTTGAAAAAGGTAATTCCACTATTTGTCCTTATAAGTACATTAACGGTTTCAACTGTCACTGCTGCACCTGCTAATAAGTATAATCCAGGTAATCACTATCTTGATGTACAACTGCTAGGTATTAATGATTTCCATGGTCAATTAACAACAACATCTGTGATGGATGGAAAAGAAGTTGGAAGAGCTGATTACTTAGCTGCCTATTTACATCAACGCGAAAAGCAAAATTCCAATACTCTTATTGTTAATGTCGGTGACTCAGTCGGAGGTAGTCCTCCTATATCTGCTCTTTTACAGGACGAACCAGTAATTACAATGTTTAATAAGCTTGGATTTGACGTAGGTACATTAGGAAATCATGAATTTGACGAAGGTGTAGATGAATTAAAACGAATGATTTACGGTGGATATCACCCTAAAACAGGAGATTTTGAGGGCGCAAACTTCCCCTACATTTGTGCTAACGTTGTTAATAAAGAAAACAATCAGCCTATCTTGCCTCCTTATGTCATTAAAAAGGTCAAAGGAGTGCCAATCGGATTTATTGGAGTAGTAACAACAGAAACTCCAAGAGCTGTTTTGCCCTCAGGAGTTTCATCTGTTCGTTTCTTAGATGAAGCAGCTTCAATTAACAAATATGTAAAAGAATTAAAGAAAAAAGGCGTAAAAGCTATTGTTGTTCTTAATCACGTGGATGGTACAACAAATAAAGATGGTGTAACAGAGGGAAAACTTGCTCAAATTGCAGAAAATGTAGATGATGAGGTAGATGTAATGTTTGGTGCTCATAATCATGAGTATATGAATGGCGTTGTTGACGGTAAACTTCTTGTCGAAGCTTATTCATATGGTAAAGCATTTGCAGATGTGGATATTAAAATTGACCGTAAAACAAAAGATATTGCAGAAAAGAAAGCAGAAGTCGTCAAAACGTATCATCATGGAATTAAGCCAGATCCACAGATAAAAAAATTAATAGAACAAAATGAAAAGAAAGTAGCTCCACTTATAAATGAAATAGTCGGCCAAGCAGCAAATGAAATGACTCGTACACAAAATGAATCAGGAGAATCTTCTCTTGGCAACTTAATTGCAGATGCTCAGCGTACAGAAATGAATACACAAATCGCTTTAACAAATTCAGGGGGAATTCGAAACGACTTAAACAGCGGTGAAATTACCTGGGGTGAACTATACAGTATTCAACCATTTGGTAACCAACTTGTAAATATGAGAATGACAGGAAAAGATATTAGGGATGTTCTTAACCAACAATGGCAACAAGGACAAACGTATATGCTTCAAATTTCCGGTATGAAGTATACATGGGATCAAAACAACGTAAACGGGCAGAAGGTTCAAAACATGACACTTGCAAGCGGTGAACCAATAGTTGATACCCAGGTGTACACAGTTACAACAAATTCATTTCTTTCCGAAGGTGGAGACGGTTTTACTAAATTTTTAGAAATGAAAAATAAAGAACCAGGGGTTAACGATCTAGATGCTCTTGTAAACTATGTAAAAAAAGCCAATAAACCAATGAATACTCACATTGAAGGACGAATTCAAAAAGTGAATTGATGAGTTCATCAGTATGAGCCTGAATTAGATAAACAATCAGCCAAGCGCTTTTTAAGAAAGCCTTGGCTTTTTCTAATGTTTCCAATCTTCCCCTGGAATAGTTATAGCAACGTTACTTAGAATTTGATAACATAATGTAGGAAATGTTTTTTTATGGAGGCAGCGTTTAATGTATATAGAAAGTTATCAAAAATCAAGATATTTGATTATTATGGATAAACTTAAGAAAGAAATAGAAAAAGGCAGCTTGACTCCCGGTGAGAAATTACCTTCAGAAACTGAGCTAGCTAAAAATTTTAAGGTAAGTCGCTCTACAGTAAGGGAAGCTTTAAGAGCACTAGAACAAGAAAATATAGTTACTAAAAAACACGGTATAGGTACTTTTATAAATCAAAAGCCTCTATATTCAAATGGGATAGAAGAACTGTTTAGTGTGACAGATCTGATTCAAAGAAAAGGCTATACACCTGGCACAAAGTTAATATTTTCAGACTATATAATGCCAAATAAACATGAAAAACAAAAGTTAAATCTTAAAGATAATGAGAAAATGTTATTAGTCAAGAGAATAAGAACGTCAAATGGAGACCCTTTGGTATATTGTATAGATAAAATCCCCCAAAATTTGTTACCTAACGAATGTAAATTAGATAGAGAGTCAATTTTCGACTTTCTAGAAGCAAAAGTTAATATTAAAATTGACTATGCTACTACAAGTATAGGAACGACTAGTTACTTACCAGAAATATCAGACGCTTTAAAAAGTGATATGGAAACTCCTTTATTAGTTTTAAAGCAATCACATTATGATGAAAACGACCGGCTTGTTTTATATTCAGTAAACTACTTTCGTTCTGATAATTTTGATTTTCATGTTTTTCGTAAGCGTTTAAAATAAAAGTTTTTCTTTTTCAATTGTACTTTGGCGTCCTATAATTATAACAATAGCCAAGGCTTCTTATGGAGTACTTGGCTATTGTTAATAAGAAAAATGCTTATATTAAAGAATATATCGATTACTAAATATATACATAATAAAGAAGACGAATTCTTAAAAAGGAAAGTTTGTTCCAATCCACTAAGGCTCATTGATACATCATCCTGTTTTATAAGAAAGTTGGATTTAAACAAAAATTTCTTTTTTTACGTATATTTTAAAAGATATATTACAATTCAAAAATAACTTTTTGATCATCAACAATAATTAATTGAAATCGTTCTAATACATCATACTCTTTTGCTGGAATTAGAGTATACAAGTTCTTTAAGTTTATATTTAAAGAACTTACCCTTAGAACCTCTATACTCACTCCAGCTGTCTCTTTTTTTTAAGTAATGGTAAGTAGTCTATTAAATCATCTTTCTACCCATAAATCCGGATAGACCTTCTTGCTTCTTCAATTAATTGTTTATTTTGCACTCGAATAGACCTGTCTTTTTTAACTCCACACAAGATCATTTAATAATTTTTTTATTCTTTTTTCTTTAATTGCTTAATGTTACCTTGAAACCCAGTGTTTCATTTTTCAATAGCAAGAGTTAGTGGAAGCACAGTATAAAGCTTTTTCTATTCTCTCATAGAGTTCATTACCCTTCCTTTCTTAATCATGCGTCCTAAAATTTCACAGATTTTTGATTTAGGTACGCTAGAATATTTAACGATAGTAATTGCATCTAATGCTTCCTCTAGCGAAACAAGAATTTTCTATTCTTTACTTTCACATTGTGAAAACTCAAACTTTTGTAACCTATGCCTTCCTCTTCCTAATTTCATTTCGAATTATCAAAACAATTCCTAATATATCCAAAATAAGTTTTTACTCAATACAAAGTTATCTGCAAATAATAATAGAACAATATTAAATCTAATTTCGTCTTATAAATCCTATGTGAAAATGTGCCTTATAGCTTTCATACTTACTATAAAAAGAAAATAATAACTTCTTTAAGTTTCTAGTGTCGTCACTAATTTCATTATACAACATTAAATATTCCAATTTTTGATTGACAAACATTATTAAATCCATGTACTCTATATAAAGTTACTAACATAGTAGTAACTAAAGTCGATATTCTAACAGGATATTCAATATACTGGAATATCGACTGAAAGCGATGTTAATAAGAGAAATAAGTTCAAAATAAGAAGGTGAAAAAATTCATTTTTTTAAAATCGATATACATTTGGATCTAAATGATTAGGTGGAGATAATTTTACTAACCATATAAAAATTAATACTTTTGGAGGAATAGTAATGAAAACAGTGTATATTAACGCCACATTTTTCGCTATGGATGAAGAAAATAATATTTTTGAAAATGGGATGATGATCGTACAAAATCAATCTATCTTATATATTGGTGAGCATTCTGCAGATAAGTTAATAGGAGCCGATCAAGTGGTGGATCTTTATGGAAAATGGGTCCTTCCTGGACTTGTAAACGCCCATTCTCATATTTTAATGACTCTTTTACGTGGTATTGGAGACGACATGCTGCTTAAACCTTGGCTTGAAACTAAAATATGGCCTCTCGAGAGCCAATTTAATACAGAGGTTGCCAGTACAAGTGCTCAACTTGGAATTTTAGAGATGCTAAAAACAGGAACAACCACATTCTCAGACATGTTTAATCCTAAAGGTATAGATTCAGATGCGGTGATGCAGACAATTGAGAAAACAGGAATTCGTGGAGCGTTCTCTCATACCATATTTAGTTTAGGAACAGAGGAAGAACAAAAACTAAATCTTATGCAAGCTGAGCGCTTTGCTCAAAATCATAAAATGGCTGCCCATGGTCGCCTTACAACAATGGTGGCGCCTCACAGTCCTTATGCATGTACACCTGAAGCTCTTCTCGAAAGCTTACGGATCTCTAAAGAGAATAATTTAATGATCCACATTCATGTTTCTGAAACCGATTACGAAATTTTGGATATTGAAAAACGTTATGGAGTTCGTCCCGTTGAACATCTTCGTCGTTTAGGTATCTTTGATCAACCAACGGTTATGGCACATGGTGTTATCCTTAATGATGAAGAGAGGGACATATTAAAACAACATGATGTACGGGTTGCTCACAATCCAATTAGTAATTTGAAGCTAGGCTCAGGGATTGCAGATATTGTTAGTCTTTTAGATGCTGGAATTAAAGTCGGAATTGCAACAGATAGTGTAGCTTCTAATAACAATCTCGATATGTTTGAAGAAACGAGAACTGCTGCTTTACTGCAAAAAGGCATTTATAAAGATGCTACTAAGTTCCCTGCACAGATGGCATTAGCCCTCACTACTCGAATTGGAGCTGAAGCTATTGGCATGGCACATACAGGTTCTCTTGAAGTAAATAAAAAGGCAGATTTCATTACCATTTATCCTTATGATAAAGAACATTTACAACCGATTAGTGAGGCACATTCACATTTACTTTATGCTGCACGTGGAAGTGATGTATGTGATGTATTTATTGATGGAAAAATAATTGTAAAAGACGGGAACTGTCTAACAATTGATGAAGAAAAAGTGATTGCAGAAGCAAATCGCTTACAAAACAATTTTTCTCGATAAAAATTGCTGTAGTAAAAATATAGAATTTAATATTCAATAAACTTCTTAAATATATTGAATATTAAATAATTTAATGTTAGAATCACCCTATGCTCTTAGTTGTCTGACGTCCAACATCATCATGGAAATTCAGATGTTTTTATAGAATGTATGTCTATTATTGAGATGCTAACAAATTAAAAAGGAATTGATGAGCTTTTGAGAAGAAGGTTTTCTTTCCTCAAGATTTGGTAGGGGCTTTCTGATTTGACATTACAATTTAAAAAAAGAAATATGAAAACGTTTTATGTTAGCGCTATCTTCTTTTATACTAAGACAACTTTTCTCTTAGTATAGAAAAGATAGCCTTAATTCATATATTTTATTTTTGCTATTTGAAAGGAGAAAGAAATAATGAAATTTAATGAGAAGGTTCAACAAACAAAAGATTATTTATTATCTCAGATTGATCAATGCCCATCCATCGGATTAGTTCTAGGGTCTGGTCTTGGCATATTAGCAGAGGAAATCGAAAAGCCAATTTATATTCCTTATAATGAAATTCCTCATTTCCCTGCTTCAACTGTGACTGGGCATGCAGGTCAAATGGTTATCGGGGATTTAAAGGGAAAGCGTGTAATAGCTATGCAAGGAAGATTTCATTATTATGAAGGACATTCTCTAGAAGCAGTTACCTATCCAATTCGTATAATGAAAGCAATTGGCGTTCAGCAAATTATCGTAACAAACGCTGCTGGAGGTATTAACCCTAACTTTAAGCCTGGTGATTTGATGATCATTCAAGATCATATCAATTTGACTTCTCAAAACCCTTTGATTGGTCCAAATGAAGAAGAATTCGGTGAAAGATTCTCTGATATGTCGGAAGCTTATTCAAAGAAATTAATTGCTTTAGCAAAAGACGTGGCAAGCAAGAACAAGATAAATATGGTAGAAGGTATTTATGCGGGTATGCTTGGACCAAGTTATGAAACACCGGCTGAGGTCAACTTTCTAAGCATAATTGGGGCAAGCGCTGTAGGAATGTCTACTGTTCCCGAAGTAATTGTTGCTCAACATTCGGGATTAGAAGTATTGGGAATCTCTTGTATCAGTAATATGGCTGCAGGAATCTCTGAGCACTCTTTAACGCATGATGAAGTAATGGAAACGACGGAAAATATTAAAGCTCAATTTTTAAAATTAGTTAAAGAAGTTATTGCTGTAATGTAGAGAAATTATAGTTCAAAAAAACCTGTAAATGTGCGCTGTATAAACTACACGTCGGTCGAGCGAATTTTAAAAAAGAATAATTAGCAATATGGTTATGTTCAACATGCATAACGGGTGGGTGCGGGATTCAAAGTGGAGGAATAAAATTATGATACATTTTTTAAGTCAACACTTTCAGCTAGAAACACATAAAACAACGTGGAAAAGAGAACTTATGGCTGGATTAACATCCTTTTTCACAAGTGCCTATATTATATTGGTTAACCCACTGATTTTAAAGGATGCTGGAATTCCATTAAGTGCTAGCATGATAGCAACTATTGCTGCTTCGATTATCGGGTGTCTACTGATGGCTCTATGGGTAAACGCACCTATTATCGTGATTCCTGGCATGGGAATTAATGCATTTTTTAGTTATACGATGATTCAATCCATAGGCCTCACTCATAATCAAGGACTGGCCGTAATAATAGTTTCGGGAATACTCTTTTTTCTTGTCGCTATTTCTTCTTTTGGGAATCGAATACTAGCTTCTGTTCCCGATTCTCTAAAACATGGAATTACAGTAGGAATTGGCCTCTTTCTTACTTTTATAGGTTTACAGAAAGGTGGAATTATCCAATCAAGTGACACTACCATCGTTGCCCTTGGTGATTTTGGAGATCCTATTACATTATCGACACTATTAGGTCTAGTAGTTACATTAGTGTTATTTGTTCGAAATACCAAAGGAAGCTTACTAATTGGCTTACTATTTACTAGTCTACTGACGTTAGGCATTACAGATAAAAAGGAAATAACAGCAAAAGGAATAGATTTTCATGCTTACAATCATATATTTGCATCCGGTGATTTTAGTATCTTACAGATACCTTTCTGGATTGCCGTGTTTTCTATGACTATGATTGTTCTCTTTGAAAACATGGGATTGTTAAGTGGCATGCTACCAGATATCGAAAAATTTCCTCGAGCATATAAAGTAGTAGCAATTTCTACAATAGCTTCAGGAATTCTCGGCACGAGCCCTACTATTGCATCTGCTGAAAGTGCATCGGGAATTTCAGAAGGGGGAAAACAGGCATTCCTGCCCTAGTGACGGCTATTTTGTTTACCTTCTCTGCATTAGCATTACCAGTTATTCAACTAATACCAGGAAATGCTGTGGCTCCAGTATTAATTATCATTGGAGCACTTATGACGAAAAGTGTAGTTGACATTCCTTTCTCTGATTTCTCAGAGAGTTTTCCTGCTTTTTTAATTATTGTTTGTATACCATTGACTTCTAGTATCGCGGATGGTTTGGCTTTTGGTTTTATTGTATATCCATTGGCTAAAGTTGCGATTGGAAAATCGAAACAGGTATCCCCTCTCGTTTATATAATTGCTGTACTTTTCTTGTTAAACATAGTGGCTTCTTCTATTCTTGTGCATTGATATACACTTCTTAGAGGATAACAAGTTTTATTTTATGAAGGTATACTCCTTAAAGTAGATACATTAGACAATGTGATGTAGCAAAACCTTAAGGAGTCTTCTTTAAAAAATTGTGAAATATCTTTACTCTGAAAGCCTGCAAGGAAAAATCTAAAATATAAACCGTTTCATATTAGTGATGTACATGTTTATTTTGAAATAACAAAACAAAAGTATTTAATTTTTATATGTTCTCTTCTTATTTTCAAATAAAGAAGGAATTATATTTTCACTATACTTTTATATTTACCAAATGCTGAGTAAAAAAATACCCTTTCTATCAATAAAAAATTGTTCTTAAATTATTTTCAATAAATTAGCTTAACTTTTAACTATATTAAGTTTGGAATAACAGAATGTAGATCTTCAGTTCTTTATTTACAGTACAATCTAAATATTTTATAAGGGGAAAGACAACATGAAAATTCTTATTTTTATACTTGGATTAATAGTTACATTTTTACTTGCTTTTCTCATAAGTAGTAATCGAAAAGAAATTAAATATAAACCAATTGCTATCTTACTTGTTATTCAATTGGTATTATCCTATTTTCTATTAAATACATCTATTGGATTCATCCTAGTTAAAGGAATTGCTGATGCCTTTGGCATTCTATTAAAATACTCAGAATCTGGCGTTAATTTTGTATTTGGGGGATTAGCAAATAAAGGGGAAGCTCCATTTTTCCTTTCTGCTCTTCTTCCCATTATTTTTATTGCTGTGTTGATTGGAATACTACAGCACTTAAGAATTTTGCCATTTATTATTAAAGGTATTGGTTTTTTATTAAGTAAAGTAAATGGATTAGGAAAGTTAGAGTCTTATAATGCAGTGGCAGCTGCCATTGTTGGACAGGGAGAAGTATTCATTACAGTAAAAGATCAATTGAGCCAATTGTCAAGAAAGCGCTTATACACTCTTTGTGCGTCTTCTATGTCTACTGTTTCAATGTCAATTGTAGGATCTTATATGAAAATGGTTGAGCCCAAATATGTCGTAACAGCACTTGTTCTAAACTTATTTAGTGGTTTTATTATCATTCATATTGTAAACCCTTACACAGTAAGTGAAGAAGAAGACATTTTAGAATTACAGGAATACAAGAAGCAAACTTTTTTCGAAATGTTGGGAGAATATATTATACTAGGATTTACTATTGCTGTAACCGTAGCAGCGATGTTAATAGGATTTGTAGCTTTAATAGCAGCAATAAATGGCTTATTTGACTCCATTTTTGGTATAACATTCCAAAGTATATTAGGATATATTTTTTCACCCTTGGCTTTTATAATGGGAATTCCTGCATCGGAAACAGTACAGGCCGGTAATATTATGGCTACAAAACTAGTAACAAATGAATTTGTTGCAATGCTTGATCTGAAAAATATAGCCGGAGATTTATCACCACGGACAGTTGGTATATTATCAATTTTTCTTGTATCATTTGCGAATTTTTCTTCTATTGGAATTATCGCTGGGGCAACGAAAAGTATTGATCCGAAACAGGCTAATGTGGTTTCCCAGTTTGGATTAAAACTCTTATATGGAGCTACCTTAGTAAGTTTATTATCAGGAACTATCGTCGGTGTGATGCTATAATAAAGCAATTATTATGATATAGCAGCGTTCCTTAGCCATGCTAATCCGTATTTAAAAAATGAGGATTTGAAAAAATTGCTGTATATGCATCTAAAATTGGTGACAAATGATTTATCTGCGAGCTTAGCAAGGGATTGGGAGGCAAGAATTGGTGCGATTGATGAAGGTGTCTCACATATCATCTTAATGGCAGATACGATTTCTACGGGAGTTGTGAAGCAGTTTCCAGAGAAATTCGCTCAATAATCTTAGGAATCTCCGGTGGAAGGCTGGAGATTTCTTTATATATTCTTCTAAAAAAAGGTAATTTGGTATACTTATCCATATTAAGCTAACATAGTTTAATTTATAGTTACTATTCACTTTAATCTTTAATCAATAATCATAAGAATTATCGTGCACTAGAGGATATCCTTTAAATTATATGAATCCAAGGGATTTTTACATATAATTAATCTCTTTAATTATAAAAAGGAGTGAAAATATAAATCAAAATCCACCCCGGTATGTTGCTCTAACTTTTGATGATGGTCTATCAGCTTATACAGTCCTCATTCTAGATATTCTAAAAAAATATAATATACCTGCAACATTCTTTGTTGTTGGTTCAGAGGTAAAAAAATTCCCAGATATAATGAAAAGAATTCATAGAGAAAAGCATACCATTGGCAATCACACATGGAACCACCCTGATATAACAACCCTTTCAACGAATGAATTGTGGGGGGAAATCAATTCCACAAATATTCAGATTGAGAAAATAATAGGTCATTCTCCCACTCTGTTTCGCCCTCCATATAGTTCAATAAATGATAAAAATACTAAGGCTATTAAAAAGTTTGGAATGACTCCTGTATTGTGGAATGTAGATAGTAAAGATTGGCAGGAAAAATCCCCTTCGAGTATACAAAAAAATGTCATTTCGGGACTTAAAAAAAGCAGTCTCATTGTAATGCATGATGGGGATCAGTACGATAGTGGACCTAGAGACCAAATCGGTACTTCATTACCTAAAATCATTCAATATTTATCAGAAAAAAATTACTGTTTTATAACAGTTCCAAAGTTTCATCAATTCGCATACAAAATTGAAAAATTGTCTTAAACTTCGTATATCCTATACAGCTTAAAAACAGAAAAAACAACTGGTCCTGTTCAGTTGTTTTTTCTGTTTCATGAATGATAATCAATGTTTGGCCGACGTTGCAGAACGTCTTGAGTAGTTTGCTCAAAGAGTAAAATTTTATTCCCAATTTACAGGGTCAAAAAAAGAGAAAACTACTGTTCACCACACAGTAGTAAAAGAATCGATCTATTGGAAGAGCAGGAGGATGCTCACTTTTATAGTATGCAAAGTAATAAAAACGGTTTGGACAAGTGTTGGAGTTATCTAAGATTTCTACTATCTTTGCGTCTATTTCCTATAAAATCCATTATGTTAACTACAAATGTATATTCTATACATCTTAAAAACAGAAAAAAACCTATCTCTTCCCAATCCAAAGAGGTAGGTTTTTTCTGCTCTATTGCAATAAGGATTTTCGCTGATGCCTCACGGCGTCTCGTGTAGTTTGCTTAAATTATCAATAACTTATGTATTAAAAAGAAAAAACCACTGAACAGGGGTCAGTAGTTTTTCTTAATACATCCTGTCAACTCGAAAAGATGAGGATTTCCAAAGTGATGCTTCACAGCATCTTGGGTAGTTTGTTCAAAGATTGTAAGAACTATGCATCCTTTACATAACAAATTTGCAATATCCTATTGCATGAGTAGATGTGTTCCGAAAACACGAGTTATGTTAAGTAAATTGTAAAGTATTTCATAAAAATAATCAGTTTAACTGTTTAATTTTAGTGACGACAAATGGGTGAATTTCACCAAAAAGTCGGCTTACCGACCATAAACCAGAGCATCGTCATTAATAGAATGATGTAAATCCAAATAGATCGCTTTAGTTTAGTTGCCAGTTCTTTTTTATTATGCCCTTCCTCCTTGTACTTTCGAAGCGTTGGTGAAAATGCACGGGCCAGAAAGAACAATGAGCAAAAGAGGAAAATCAGTGTCATTATAATCCACGGAGTAGTCCACGTCCATGGACCACACATTACGAGGAGTATCCCTGTTATAACAAGAACGTGGCCTGTATGTTTTGCGAGCCTAACAACAGATTGAAATGTACTCAAATAGGCATTCATTTCTTGTTCTCTTGAACTATGTAGTTTTTTAACGATTGGCAAGAGAATAAAGAAAGGACCAATAGATAAAATGACACTAGAAACATGAATATATACTAATATACGGTACAACAAATCCATTTCTTTTACCTATCAATCGTTAATTGATCTGAACTCATGCACCCAGACCCTCATTTGTGGGAGCCAAGGCATTCCAGGATGATAAGATAAAATAGATTGCTTATATTCCTCTACTGTATCATAGCCCTCCTGGCGAGCATTTTCATCTGTTAATTCACCTAGTGATTGAGAATAAACCCGTTCCACTATAAACTTTTTATTCCCTAAGACCATTATCTCTCCTACATCAGCATACCTTCCATTTCGGCGAGTTGCTGTTTTGCTGCCCTTGAGTACTTTATTTACATCATCCGGCATCGTTACAAGTCGATCAATTGTACATGTTTTTGGTGGCAATTCATTTTGTGCTTCATGATTACTCATAAAAAAACTCCTTTCATTTCTTGTCTCTTATTCAATGTATCACACTTTCAATAACAAATTTTATTTGAATTTATTAGTTTGAAATTTCCTCTAATAAATCTGTTATAATTTATCCCTTTTCTTATTCGATACTCTAATAATAGAGCCTTTTCTTTAAATAAGTTACTCCTTCAATCCACAGATGTTCATTTCCCTCGAAATTGCCTTTTTTTGAACAGTCACTTGAATTTTCATTTGAATAATCCTTTTTCCTTAAATACTTTTCTTAATGCTTCATTTAAACTCGTAATAAAATTTTCCTTTTAGGAGAACTTAAAATAAAAAGGGATGTCTACTTAAATGAAAAAACATAAGAAGTACCTGTTAGCTTTACTAATAGTACCTTGGCTTTCTATTCCGTTATTAGGACAGCAAACTTTAAAGAAATTTTTTCTTTCGTCACTAATTATCAATCTAATTGTTCTCGCAGAATGTTTTTTGGCTAGAAAGAGAACATGGTGGTATTTTTATAAAAGCCTTCATCCGAAAATGTTAGGAGAAATCCCTATTCTTTTTGGTCCATTTCTCGTAGGGACAATGTGGATTTTTAAATTTACTTATGGGAATTTCCGCAAGTTCATGATGACTAATTTTATTCTTGATGCTTTCTTTATATATGTTCTAATGAGTTGGTTTAAAAAAATTGGGTACGGTTCGATGGTACGCCTAAAAAGGTATCACTTTTTAATGATTTTTACCACGAAGGCAGCCTTTTTATATGGTTTTCAGAAATTTATTTCAACTAAAAAAAGAGTACCTTCTTCATTAAGCTGATTTTTTCCCGTTAGGAGAATCTAAGATAAAAAAGATTGGAATCTAGATATGAAAAAATTTGAAGAAATTGAACATCATTATGATGAATTAAAAATCCTGTGGCTTAATTATTGGAAAGAGGAAGTAGTATTTACTTACCAATGGTGGATAATGATTTTAATTTTAATTCTTCCTTTTCCTCTATGGTGGATGTTGGTAGATAAAAGGAGAATAATTGAAATAAGCCTAGTTGGACTATTTACGTCTGGAATTGCTTTTATACTAGATCAAGTGGGTACATCACTGCGTTACTGGGTTTATCCGTATACTCTGACATATTTAGAAAGAGATTTATGGTTACCTGCTAACTTTTCTGTGATCCCCTTCTTTTATATGATGATTTATCAATGGTTTCCTAAATGGCAGAAGTATATATTAGCCATCATAGTCTATTCTTTTTTCGCTTCCTTTGTAGGGGAAAGTATTTTTAAATGGTTAGGGATATATAAAGTACTGAAATGGGAACATATTTATTCTGTGCCATTTTATATTTTAATCGGAATCCTTGTGAAAATGATATTGCAAAAGCTTATTTCTATTGAGAAAGAACACGGAAATGGATTTTAATATTCAATGTTCGAAAATCTCATTTAAAAGTAATTTTATTACTTTAAATGAGATTTGTTTTTTTATTTGGGCAAAGCTAATGCATGAACTATAGGATAAATCATAAGAGTAGCACTTAAAGGTAGAATATTCAGATGTTTAATTGCCGATATATCACATTATGTTAACTACGGGTGCATATAATATACATTTTTAAATAGTGTTTTAAGGGAAACTATTTATACTGATTGTTTTTATGTTAAAATTTGTATGTGGAATGTAAAAACACGATTCGGTTGGTAGTCCGGATGCATTAATATGTATTAATGCCAGTAACCTTCCCCTCCTCGGGATGTCCATCATTTCATAGTATGTTTAGAGGAGGGAATCGTTATGTCACTAACGATTTACTATGATGGTCAGTTTTGGGTAGGAATTATTGAAGTTGTAGAAGACGGTAAATTAAGAGCATTTCGTTATGTATTTGGAGCAGAACCTAAAGATACAGAGATATTAGACTTTATTTATTACAAATTACTAAATATTATTAATCAATCGGTTCATTCAGGTCTTGATGTAAAAGGAAAATCTGATAAAAAGATTAATCCTAAACGTTTACAGCGCCAAGTAGCAAAACAAATAAATAAAGTTGGTGTTTCCACTAAAGCTCAAGAAGCTATAAAGCAAGAATATGAAGAAAAGAAAAAAAGCAAAAAAAAGAGAGCTAAACAATATCGTGAAGAACTGAAGGAACAAAAATACCTAATGAAAAAACAAAAAGCAAAGGCCAAGCAGAAAGGTAAATAGGGAACAAATAAAGAGTCTTAAATAATAAGGCTCTTTATTTGTTGTTTCCTAGAATTGTGATTATGTTAACTGACTTTGTATAGAGTATACAAGGTGAAATTCATCCTTTTTATGCTATAATTTCAAAATATATGATATTAGATCGAACAGGAAGGGTGAAAAGGTTGTCTAATTTTGAGATTGATATTCTCCAATTGAGAACTACTCCTTACGAAATAGGTTTCCATCTTGGAAAACATTTAAAGGATAAGAATTTAATTAATGTATTCAATAAGTTAACTAAACCCGAAATTAACATGAATCACTTTCATAACGTATTTTCCTCGTTATCCCCTAACTTGCTTGAAGAATTGCAAGGTTTATCTGAAGGTTTACAACTTCCATATGAGAAAGTGGCTGCTATGTTTAGTGGCTATGATGTACCTAAATTAACTAATATGGGATGTTCAGCATTCGTGGATCATCGATATTATGTGAGGAATTATGATTTTTCACCAGATATTTATGATGGCCTCTTATTATTGTTGGACTCTAAAGATGTTTTAGCCTCTTGTGGTTATAGTTTACAAATCATTGGAAGGCATGACGGGGTAAATGAAAGTGGATTGGCTATTGGACTTCATTTTGTAAATAATCAGGAATACCAGGAAGGTATAGCTGCTTGGACTAGTGTTAGGATGGTACTAGATACTTGTAAATCTACAGAAGAAGCCATTGATTTACTTAAAGACATCCCTCATGCTGCATGCTATAACTTTTCTCTTGGTGACTCTTATGGAAATTATGCAGCAGTAGAAGTGAGTCCAGAAAAAGTGTTAGTTCGTAAAGGTCCTAGCTTTATTTCATGTGTAAATCACTTTCAAAATACTGATATGAAGAAGAAAAATAGAGCACATATTGAAGGGTCTTTAAAACGTAACGAGTACATCCACAACTTAAAGGATCAGAATCTAAGTATGGAAGAGGCATTTCATAAATTTAGTAATAAAAACTCACCATTATTTTTTACAGATTACGATAATCTTTTTGGAACTCTACATACCTTTGCTTATTCATTCGAAGAGAGAACTCTTACTACAAATGTAGCTCAAGGAAACAACGGCTTAACTATAAATTTTGAAGAATGGGTGAAAGGAAATAACATTAAAGAATCAAAACTAAAAGGCTACATTCAAGCCTTTGTTTAAAAATGAGTTAGTTGGAAACCCATAATAAAAAAGCCTTGGTAGGGCTTTTTTTATTTCCGATAATTCACACTATGTAAACTGGTCCTATATTATAGGACCAGTTTACATAGTGATTTATTAGCACTTATGCTAGTTGTTCATTCAATATTTTTAAAATATGTGGCCTTGGGTCCCCTTTAAAAACTCCTCCATGGTAGCAAATTACTGTATCGATGTCATAGTCTAAGAACTTTTTTAAAGATTCTGTAGCTGTTTTTATATCAAGAGTAGTCTGTTTAACTGGTCCATGAAGTCGATTATTGATTATCACCATAGCATCTCCAACAACTAGTGTTTTTGAGTGTTTCAAATATAAACTAATATGGCCTGGGGAATGTCCAGGAGTATGGATAACTTCAATTCCCCCACAGTAAGGAAGTTCTTGTTTATTTTCTAATAATTCATCTACCTTAACTTTTGGGGAATTGTCATATAAATGTTTAACTTCTTTCGGAAGGGATGCTAATTCTTCTTTACTCATCCGGCTAGTATCGGTTTTTATGAGTGGAAAATCTCCTTCAATATAGGGTTTATCATCCTTATGTGCATATACTATAATCTGATTATTTGATTCCTTTAAAAGTTCAGGAACGCCCCCTATGTGGTCAATATCCTGGTGTGTTAAGATAATTGCCTTGAGTGTATCAAAACGAACATCAGCTTTAGCTATGGCTTCTTTTATTTGATTTAACTGTCCAGGTACTCCAGTATCAATCAAAATGGACATCTTGTTATCCCAAACTAACGTAGGGTTTAATACAATCTGGTTACCAAAAGCTTCAATTTTTAATTCTATAACTTCTACTCCACTAGCTACCTTCAAATTCTTCCCCCATTTCTTTTATATAAATACCACTCCTATTCTGTATTTTATTGAAAAAAGATTTAAATACTAGACTGGAAAAAAATACAAAAATGTGGTATTATAGAGGTAGGAAATGAATGATTTTTTTAAAAAAAAATAAGTTTTAAATAGATATTTTGAAGAGTAATATGAAAAACCTGTATTTAAAAATACAGGTTTTTTGCTGCTTATAATGGTGACTATGTTAACTAAAAACGTAGATAGTATGTACTTTATTTTTAGTTTCTTCCCTTAATAAAAAGGAATATTTTTCTTGAAATAATTCCGAGAAACGTTATAATGATAAATCACAAGAAACTATGAAAGAGGGGAACCTGATGCATTACATAACTGCATGCTTAAGAATTATTAGTGATAAGGACCTTAATGAAATAATAGAAGAGTTCAAAAAACTTGAGGAAGAAACTAATAAAGAAGAAGGATGTATTAAATTCCATGCTTATCCTCTTGAACCATCAGAACGAAAAATAATGCTTTGGGAGATTTGGAAAAACGAAGAAGCTGTTAATGCCCATTTCACCAAACCACACACCAAAAATGTTCAAAAACAAGAATTAACGGAAGTAGAATGGATAGTTAAAAGTAATGTGAATTAACAAAAAGGCGCCATAAGGCGTTTTCCAAGTTGACATGAATCTCTTCTTTTTCTATATTTTCCTGAGGATGACCTTCAGACTCTTTCCTATAATGTTGATTATGTTAACTTTAAGTGAATCCATTAATTTATAAGTTTTGTATATCTATTTAAAGTACACGTTTAGCATACGGAATTTTGCAGATGACCGTTGCTACTGCAAAGCAAGTAATGGTTCCTATGGCTCCCACAATCCCGAATTTAAGAAGTGGATGGAGTGAAACACTATACACTATTAGACTATAGCCTACAATGATAATGGGATGAATAATATATACTGTGTAGGCCGTATCAGATAATTTTTTTGTGAATAAGTTTGTATGATTCATATATTTGCGAAATCCAGCAAGAAGTGCGATAGAAATACCGATCCCGATGAATGGTTCCCACACAGCGTATATCAAGGCTAGTAAATTCAATCCTCCTTCCAACTTTCCTTCAGGTACTAAAATTAGGCCTAACGGCAGTATGGGAGAAATAAAAAAGAGAACCCTTATCCAAGTTCTTACTATTTTTGTAGGGATATCTGTTAACCAATTCTGTCGATTAGCTATGATCCCAGCTATAAAAAGGAGAATATATGCGGGAAAAAAACCTAATTGTAAACCCATTAGCGTTTTTCCTACTGGAAAGACCATTCGAAGTAGAAAAACCATAATCCCTAACGAGAAAGCTGTAATAAAAAGAATTCTCCCCCTTGGAAAAGATTTTTGTTTAGTAGTAGGTTGCTCCTTTCTTACAATTCTTACTAAGAAATAAATGAAATTAAAAATGAGAAGTGCTTCCACAAACCAAAGTGGCCCAATGTCAATGCTCTCAAAACTTAAAATCTTTGTTTTATAAAATTGCCAAAAGGTAAAAGTTTTACTTTCTAGGATCATAAACTGGATGATTGGACTAAGGAAGAAGATGTAAAATATAATCGGGATACTCAACCGAATAAAACGATCTCTTATAAAGAGCATAGGACCTTTTCTATTAAAAGAATTTGGGGTGAAATATCCAGAAAGGAAGAAAAATAAGCCCATAAAGAATGATTGGTTAATACAGATAAAGGTGGCTAGTATAACTGATGTTAATGTGTGCTTTTGATCCATGTCTACAAAATACCAAAGACCTCCTGTGCCATAAGTCATTGCTACATGGTGTAAGATAACAAGTACAGTGAGAAACACCCGAAGATTATCAACATAATAGATACGGCTATTCATGAACGATCTCCTTTTTTCCTGCATGGTAACTACAGATAAAGAATGCCATATAGACTTGTAGTTACCATTGAATTTTAAAATTAATACACTTTTGTTGAATTAATCATTCAGCAAGTGCAATCCTTTTTAGTATAAACAATAAGAATATATAGACAAAAGTGGATTATTTCATCTTTTTCACATGAGAATCTTCACTATTTTATAATTTTAAGGACAAAATTATATATGTATGTAGACTTTAACGAGAATTTTTCTTTCTATATAAAAAAATAGTAAGCGAATAATAGGCTGCTGATAAGAGTGATTATGTTAACTACTTTTGTATACGATATACAAGGGCTTTTCAATCCATTTTCTGATAAAATGGTAATTAATAGTAATTTTATCAGGAAGGGGATACTATTATGGACTTAAATGTATGGGTTACTATAGGTATAGCAGTATTTGCAGCAATTGCTTTAATTTTATTTAAGAAGCCTAATAAAGAAGAATAATAGTTAATACTTTCAGAAAGACTTAAATACATAAAAGTCCTTGGTTAAAATAATCCAAGGACTTTTTATTTCTGTTAATATCCGTTATGGTAACTAGAAACAAAGGTATATGTTATTATATTCCAGGAGGCGAGAGAATTTTGAATATAGGCTTAGGAGTTTTGTTAATATTCGTTGCAATTATCTTTATTTTATGGGGTCTATTCTCACGTAAGCAAAAGAATAAAATTATAAGTAGTGCATTATTGGCGGTAGGAACAGTTGCCTTATTTACAAGCATTCTATTGTTAACTGGAATATACGATCCATATGCTAACCATATTAAATAAAAATCAAACAGAAGCTCTTTGTTTTAAAAGGGCTTCTGCCTAGTTGATTTCCGATAATTGGTTTTATGTTAACTTATAATGAATGTATATAAAACTGAAAAGCTCTTAATTAGTAAAAAAGAGCTTTTCATCAATTCTTACTACTTTGTTAAATCCCATTTAATAATATGTCCTGCATGTGTAAGACCTCCTCCAAATCCATAAAGTAAGAGGATATCTCCGTTTTTTAACTTATCTTCGCTTATACCTATTTGTAACGCTAATGGAATCGAAACAGATGAGGTATTTCCCATATACTCGACACTAGTTAATGTTTTATCTAGCGAAAAGTCGGATCTTTCACATATTGACTCAATCATTCGTAAATTGGCACTGTGTGGAACAAACCAATTTACTTCATCCTTTTGTAGATTTGCTTGATCTAATAATTCAGCTATGCCTAAAGGGATTGTTCGGGATGCCCACTTATACACTTCCCTTCCGTTTTGAACCATCTTGCCACTAGAACTTAAAGGTTGTCCATGCATAGTAGTAGATAAATTCGTACGGTATACATGTTTACCTCCTCTTCCGTTTGTCCCAATATGAGTAGCTATAAAGCTTGGATGCTCTGCGTCTTTTTCCACTAAAACAGCCGCGGCTCCATCCCCAAATAAGACGCAAGTAGTCCGATCTGTATAATCTGTAACCTTTGATAAAGTTTCTGCAGTAACGACTAAAACTTTCTGATGAAGTCCAGATGTAATAAACCCGTTTGCCATATGTAATCCATACGTAAAGCCAGCACAAGTAGCGTTGAAGTCTAGAGCACCTGTTTGAGGAATGTCGAAATAGTCTTGTATCTGAGTGGCTACACTTGGAAACGCATAGTCAGGCGTTGTTGTTGAAACAACAATACAATCTACATCAATAAACTCCTTCTGATATTGCTCGACTAAGTTTTCAATTGCTTTAATAGCTAAGTCAGAAGAATATTCGTTTTCACCTGCAACTCTTCTTTCCCTCATGCCCGTTCGCTGCACAATCCATTCATCATTTGTATCAACAATTCTTTCTAAATCATCATTCGTAAGTCTTTTTTCTGGTACATATGTACCTATTGCTGTAATACGTGCAGTTGATTTCATTAAAGTCACCTTTCTTTAATACCAAGATATATAAGTTGATATTAGTACTAGGTACCAATAAAGTCAATAATTTAATATGAAAAAAATGTAAAATGATATTTGGAGGTTTTTAGAGGTTATATATGTATTGCTATTTAGAGTGCGACTTATTTAATATTTATTTATGTAATAAAATAGAATTTAAAAAGGGGAAAAAGTAATGTTAGGAAAAAATATACTAATTACCAGTGGTGGATGTATAGAAAAGTGGGATGAGATTAGAGGGCACACTAATTTAGCTAAAGGTAAAATAGGAAAAATGATTGCTGAGCAAGCTTTAGCAGAAGGAGCAACAGTTACATATTTACACGGCTATTTTGCAGAAAAGCCCTGTGATAAGGATTCAGAGAATTTAAGGTTAGAAAGTTTTGAAGGAATAGTAGATCTTCAAGACAAAATGAAAGCCATTATCTTAAGTGAAAAGATAGATGCTGTTATCATGACAGCTGCAGGGTCAGATTGGATAGTAGACAAGATGTTGGACAAAGACGGGAACCTTATTCCTCAGAATGGAAAAATATCTAGCGACAATCCTCCGGTTATTCACTTTAAGAAAGCACCTAAAGTTTTAAAGCAAATCAAAGAATGGAACCCTAATCTCATGCTAGTAGGTTTTAAGTTAGAAAGTAACGTAGATAAAGAAACCCTAATAGAGAGAGCTAAAATAAGAATGGGTACTTCTAAGGCTAGTTTAATGGTGGCAAATACTTCTGATTCCTTACATGTTAATTCAGCTACACATTATATAATTAATCAAGATAATGACATATACCAGTGTGCCAATAAAAAAGAAACAGCAAATATGATTATACAAGCCCTTAATCAGTTATTTTTACAAGAAACAACAGCTGTTTCAAGATAGGTTTCTTAAAAAGCTAGCACTTGCTCGCCTTTTTACTCCCTAGAAAATCCATTACGTTAACTAAAAATGAATATTGTATACAGCTTAAAAATCGACAAAAAAAGTCTATATGCGTTTATATACCTTTTTGATATTATAAAGATGTATTTCCTATATTTGTTATTTCATGATTAGGAATTATTAAATAAGGGGAAGTGATAAAACTGAAGAATAAATTAGTAATTAAGGTATTAGCATTCCTTATGTTAATTGGGTTATTTGGTTATATAGTATATGCTGAACACCCATCTAAACAAACATCCACTACTCAAGACCAACAATCAAATGTTCTGAGAGGACAATCTTACCTTGACGATGTTGTGAAAATTTACGTTCCATCTACTTACAATATTGATCAACCTATTGATAATAGCAAATATGTTGACCAATCTTTAGAGAAATTCTCTAATATGTTTGGAGGTGCCACTTCTGACGATGGAACAGGAGCTTGGATAGGAGATAATAAAAAATTAGTTAAAGAAAAGGTAACCATTGTTTATAGCTTCACTGAAAAATTAGATAAGAATAAAATTAATGAAGTTGTAGCGTATGCAAAAGACCTAAGAACAGAAATGAAACAATCTTCTATATCTATTGAAGTAAATGAAAGAATGTATTTTATTGAATAAATGATGTATATAGTCAAAAGGCTCTTAGAATAAATGATTCTAAGAGCCTTTCCGATAATGTAACTAAAAACCTATATCGTATATACAATGATTTTCAGCTATATTATTAATAAAAAGGTTTGATGTTGTATCATAATCTGTAATTTAGAAAGGAACTCAGGTTCTACGTTTTTATAGTTTATTTTTGTACTCTAACGGTACATTTTTAAATTTAATATTTGTAAGTAGAGGAGGAAACGTAGTTGTCTAATCTTCCTCCGTATAATCAAAGCCATTTTATTACTTAATTGGACCAAGCATTTGTTGAGCTATATCTTTATACTCCTGCAATCCAGAGCTTTCAGCGAAATCAGCAACAGTAATAGCCTGTGTGGTTGCCAATTCTAAGATATGCTCTTTCATAAGTGGCCACGTTTTTCCGCCTGCCTTCTCATAAGCTGTAATAGCTTTCGTCAGCCCTTCTTCACCTGTAAATAAATAATGAGCAAGAAAATCACGAGATACATCTGTAACGGCTACTTCAGTCCAATCAATTAATCCAGTAGCCTCTGATTGGTGATTAATTAAAATATGTCCTGGATGAACATCACCATGACTAAGACCAGTATGGTTTGGCCACATATCAGCATTGGCCACCCATGCCTGCCAACGATTCCATAAATCCTCACGTACCTCATATTCATCTTTTACTTTCTGCATTTTTTCTTTCATTAATTCTCGTGCTTCAGTTGCCGTATAGATTTTAATACCAGTATCCTTTACTAAGTTTGTTGGCAGTTGATGTAACTCTGCTAACATGCGTCCAAACGATTCGTGGTAAGAGGACGGAACATTTTCTATATTTAAAACCCACTCATAATTTTGAATTTCAGGATTAATGGTACCCGCAGGCACCCCACCTAATGCTTTGTAAGCAACCAACTCATCCGTGAAAACTTCCCAATATGGGGCTTGAATGTTTGTATATTGATTTATAGCATCTAAAACCATCTTTTCTTGATGAGCTTTTGCCATAGAATCAGGTCTACGCGGGACTCGTAAAATCCATTTTTCCCCCTGCTCATCTTCTACATGTGCAACTTGAAAATCCAAGCCTGATTCGTTTAATTTCATTGTTTCTTCGACTACGTCTAAGCCTTTTCTTTTCGCTAATTCTTTAATTTCTAGCTTATTCATAAGAATTTGCCTCCCCTAACTTTCTAGTTTTTTTTCGTTTTGTTTTGGTCATTGCTCTTTTTTATTTTCCCTAGCTCTGCCTCTCACAACTAACGATATCAATTAATGGTTATTTATGGGTATGGATCGACGTTTGAAACACAAAAAAGCTACGGAAATCTCTGTCCGCAGCTTAAAGTAAACAGTCATCAACCATACATGTTGTACTCAATAATATCTCGAAAAAACCTAAACGATGGATTATCGAAGAAAAAAGAGCACATTTTTAGGCATAACAAAAGAAAGATAGATAAATCCACCTTCCTTCATGTCACATATCACTATGTCCGTTGAAGATTATTAAAAATGGGCAGACTGATCCTGTTTACTCTGCGAGTATTAAACAGAGCCTTTGAACGTATTAAATTACTTGTTCAAAGTACGGATACGTAATCTCATAGAAGCAGTCATTTATTAATAATCCTCCTTATTTTAGAATGCTTTCATTTTATATTATAAAATTATTATTTTCAATCCCCTTATTACGGTGATAATCTATTTTATTTATCTAAAACGTATATAAGTTCTAGGAAATAATGTTTACACCGGAACCAGAATATTAGATGATACATGCCAAAGAAAAATTATTTTATAAAGATTTAAATTAATATTCTTCCAGTAAAACACCTTATGGTAACTAAAAATGTATAGGGTAGTCACTTCAATTATATATATATGTTAAAGTTTAATAATAGAGAAATTGAATAAGGAAGGGAGCAATTAACTTGTTAATGGACCTACAGTTAGATGATAAAATGGAACCTTCGGTAGCTCTTTTATATGCAACCGTGGCTGATACTTATAAGCGATTAAAGCTTTTAGTAATGGATGTGGATCAAGAAGAATTATTCTTTAAGGCTGCAAACAATGAGATGAATAGTATTGGACAATTACTAAGACATTTAGCCGTTGTTGACTTACATTGGGTTTATCGATTTAGGAATCAGTCTATACCATTAGGTGTTCAAAAAGAATATGGTCCTTTAATTGACCGGACTGGCCAACTTCCTTCTGTACAAAACACAACAACTGTCGATTTAGTAAATAGTTATGAAAAAGTTCAAATGTTGTTTCGTTTAGAGTGTATCAAGTTATCGGAAAAAGATTTAACAAAAGTTGTTTCATACGAAAATGGGCAAACAGCAACCATTCGTTGGGGTATATGGCATATAGCTGATCATAGTCGATATCACCAAGCCCATATCAGCTTATTAAAAAAGCTATATAGACATAAATAAGTTACTGCTAACACAAATTAGACTCCTTCGCTTGTTTGTTCTACTAAACGAAGGAGTCTATACGAACAACTATCATCTAAAAAACTTAAATGATTTTAGCTGGCGTGATATGTTCAATCCAAATAATTCCGTCATACTGTTCCTTCAGTATCATTTCTTCCTTTAAGAATCCCCAATAAAGAGCAATGCGAGGCGTGTATATCCAAGATGTTCTTTTATTATATGGGGCATGAAGAAAGTCAACGAAGAGTGAAGAGTGATTCCCATACTTAAGCAGTGCTTCTAAGCCAGTAGGGTCTTTCTCTTCATTTACAGGTTTAACCGTTTTATTATCGCTACTATCTAAACTTGCTCCAGAATAGGCATAAATACCAATGGTATAGGTTTGTCTTTTAAAGCTGTCAGGTAAGTAATCACCCATATTATTGAGGAAGTTTTGCCCATACTCAGCATATTTCACTTTAGAGTTATTTTTTCGCACGTGATAATTATGTCCCCATACAATTATTTTTTCTTTTGGATACATTTTTTCTGCAAGGAATTCAAGGTTTTCGGCCATCATTCGATCCCGTAAAACCATCGGATGTTGCTCTACATCATAAATAGGTATGTTATGAGCAACGTTCCAATTAGGTAACTCATATCTCATAAGTGTCTCTTTTCTTAATTTTAAGGATTGTAAAAGGATGTCTATATCCTGTTCTTGTTGAAGGCTGAAAGATGCTAATTCCCTTCTATGTTCCTCCACAAAACGCTCTAATATGCTGTAGTTTTCATTTATTTTAGCTTGTTCTTGAACAAAATCGTCTTCTGTTTTTTGAGCTTGTAATTTCATCATGCTTTCCTCAGCTTGTTTAAACAAATCAGCCTTTGAAGAGTCCACTTGTTTGATCCATTCATAAGTTGATTTCGTAAAAAGGTTGCCCATTACCTGAATATCAAACCCTGTTAGTGTAAGAGGGTCTCCTTTTTTTTCTTGCTCTTGGAGATATTTAAATAGATCTGCTACTTCTTGTGTATACCAGACACCAAAAATAGAGCGTTTCATAAGCTCTGTAGAAGATAAATCATGTAATTGACGGTATGCACTGTTAGTCTCTGCAAAGCCAGATTCAAAGGCTAGAACATCATACCCTAATTCTTCGTGGAGATATTTAATGAGTTCCACTTTTGTGGCGCTCATTTCATTTGATCCATGTGTAGTTTCACCTAATTGGACAATACGTTTCCCTTTTAGCACTTTCTTTAAGAACTTTAAATGGTCTTTCCTCGAATTTTTAGTATCCTCTAAGGGGTAAGAATTAGTTTTAATCCATTCTTTCCATTTCTCCACATCTTTTTCGTTTGTGTCTGCAAATGTTGGAGGCGTTAAGGTACAAAATAGAAAACACGTTACTATAAAACTTAGAAAACACCATTTCACTTTTTGTTTCTTCATAGTTCCCTCCCTATGTAATGACTTCATTCATAGTTTAATTGGAAATTATATGTAAATCCAATAATTTGTATATTCTTGTAAGTTATATCTATTTACTCTATCTCTAATAAAAGCGAATTCTTGCTAGATATAGCTTCCCTTTGGTAAATTCTTAAAAATTTAGTAAGAGTATTTATTGTAGTACCTATAATGGTGATTATGGTAACTAAGTTATTGTACCTAAACTATCCCTTTAATGTTATTTTTAGTAAGAGGGGGAATAAGTTATGAATTTGAAAAAGAACCAGTCTTACATTGAGTTGAAAGTAATAAATTGGGATAACACAGAGTTTGGCAGTAGGTTGTGGGAAATGTGTGAAGCAGCTAAAGAATATGAAAACGATTACGTTGAAGTTCATCAAGTAGTGAATTTAGGGAAACGTAAGGGAGAATGGTACTACTTGATTATTTTAAATATAACCCAAGATTTAGATGATTTGGGGGCGCTGGTAGAAAATAATTATAGGTGATTAAAACCCCTTTATTCTATATAAGATGAAGGGTTTTTGGTTCCTGTAACGTGTTTTATGTTAACTAACTTTGTATGGGATAAACACATTAAATGACAACAAAATCACTTGATTCTTATTTTGTGGTAATATTAGATTATTACTAAGATGGCGGTGATAATCATAGAACATAAGTGGCTTGATTGGGCGAAGCAACTTCAATCTATTGCACAGGCAGGATTAGCTTATTCAAAAGATATTTATGATGTAGAGAGATTTGAACTAATAAGAGACATAAGCGTTGAAATGTTATCACAACAAACAGGTATGGAAATGACAGTCATAAAAAATTTATTTGCAAATCAAACTGGTTACGCAACACCTAAAGTAGATATTAGAGCTGTGATCTTTAAGGATAACAGAATATTAATGGTCAAAGAGAATTCAGATGGTAGTTGGTCGTTACCTGGAGGCTGGGCTGACATTGGGTTAACTCCAAGTGAAGTAGCAGTTAAAGAGGTAAAAGAAGAATCAGGATTTGATGTGAAAGCTGTCAAATTGTTAGCTATAACGGATATGAAATGTCATCCACATCCTCCTTCACCTTTTCATATTTATAAAATGTTCATTCAATGTGAAATCATTGGGGGGCAACCGATGAAGGGGGTAGAAACGAGTGCTGTGGAATTCTTTGCTGAAGATAAACTGCCGCCATTATCAATAGCTCGAAATACACAAACACAAATTGAAATGGCTTTTAAACATTTGTATAATCCTAAAGAATCTGTATACTTTGATTGATTTGTAATAACATTTAAGAACAATTTTAAATATATATACATTTTGCCTTTGGAATTAGTGATTCCAAAGGCTTTATTTCCTATAATTAGAATTATAGGAAGTAGTTTTTTCTAAATGTATTCAGAAGGAATTTTTTTAATATCAAATTATAAACAGTATTTATTAATCGAATTAATTAGTTCAAAAGGCATGTGAATACCTAATAATCGTTCTCTTTCCTCTCCATCTTTGAATACTAGAATGGTAGGAGCAATAACAACACTGAACTGAAGAATATCTTCTTTATTTTTTTCTCCATCTACTTCTATTAAAGTTACTTCTTGCTCAAACTCTTTACTCGCTTGATGAAAGAATTGTTTCATAATTCTTCTATGCGGTGTATTAGGTAAAAAGAAATGAACAATTGTAATACCATTTTTTAATAGATCTGAAAAACGAGTGGTGGTGTCTTGTAAAATCCTCAAAATTGGACCTCCATTTGGTTAATAAATATACATATTATCACTTGAAATACCCCTATAAACATCCTTATATTGCAAAAAATGTTATATTTCGTGTTTTATTTTACCAGCTATTAAACCCCTTGAGTTGTATCTTTTAAAATTTGAATTTAAATGGCTATAAATTACCAAAATAAGGATTTTATCTTTAATTCTAAAGTCTTTAACTCTCTTATTTATTAAGTCTAAAATCACCGAATTATAAGGTGGAAAGTAAATTTAAGAGCTTATAGTTTGTAAACCTTTAAAGGTTCTTTGGTTTATTTATAGGTTGATTTTCTCGTTTTCTATTTAAAGGTAAAAACTGTAGTTCTAGTGCTTTATATAGTGAAAGGGTTTTATACAAGAAAGTTGAAATAATTCTCCATTTTGAAAACCAATTATGAGCAATTAATACAGAAGTACTACCAAGAAGAGCACCTACAATTTTACTTCTTACAGTGTACCAACCCATCTTCTACTTTCCTTTTAAGAAATTGTTTTATTCATATTACCTTCAAAGAAAGTTTACAAACTCTTGACGTTACTATATTTTTAATAAGATAAATTCAATCATGAACACAAAATAAACGTATTATATATAAAGATATAAATCCACAAACTATTTTATAAAAATAGTAATTTTACCTTTTACTCTAGATGACGACAAATGGGCGATTTTTCGATAAGTTATGTAATAATTAACGGTATTTTAACTGAAGTAAGATAGTCATTACATATATACAATAAGTAATTTAGCACATAAAACGTTTTATCTGGGTAAGCAAAATTTGTATAGTTTTTAGTTTTTTAAAGCATTTCTTTGTAATGGGAAATGCTTTTTATTTTTGTCAAAATCAAAAGGATATTTGAATAACAATAATAACACAATTTAAAACAATATAAATTTATTTTAAAACAATAAATCACATGCTAAAATCATATTATTATTTTAAATAAGTGAGGTGTTTTAAATGAATGGTAAACGAGGTTCAGCCATTTTCTTAAAGGTAATTAGTTTTCTGGTTGGAATTGCAGTGCTTACTTTGTGCATTTATTGGATTCCTGTGTTAACCATTAGAGATGTAAAAGCACATCCAGGTGGGGATTACTCGCTATATCCCCTTTTAGTATGTGTATATGGAATCTGTATTACATTTTCTTTTACGCTGTTTCATGTATATAAACTATTAACCTTTATCGAAAGGAACAATGCTTTCTCGGAGTCATCTCTTAAATCTTTAAAGGTTATAAAAAAATGTGCTTTTACAGCCATTTTCTTCATTATGTTAATGATAATAAGCTTGAAGGTGATTTCTAGTATCTCAGGAGATGATTCAGCAGGTCCTATATCCGTATGTCTGATGAGTATTTTAGCAACAAGTATCATCATTGCTGTTGTTGACGTACTTCAAAAGCCATTAAAAGGTTTCCTAGATAAAAAATAAAAAAGAGGTATTACAAATGAAAAATGCATCTACATTTGGGAATTGCAACTCTTGCATTGTGCATATTTTTAGTGTCTAAGTTCGGGAATTTTGCTGGAGATTTGTATCCAGATATTGCTTATATGAAATATCTCGTTTTCATCGTGATGTATGGTTCGGCTTTGCCTTTTTACTTTGCTCTTTATCAGGCTTTCAACCTTTTACGGTACATTGACGAGAAGACAGCGTTCTCTGAATTATCTGTAAAGTCGTTAAAGAACATAAAGTGCTGTGCGATTATAATCAGTGGTTTGTATGCATTAGGTTTGCCACTCTTTCATTTTATAGCGAAGAAAATTGACCCTCCTATTGGAATAATGCCACTCATCATCATTTTTGCTTCGTTGGTTATCGCTGTTTTTGCTGCTATCCTCTAACGGCTTCTACAAGAAGCGATTAACATAAAATCAGAAAATGATTTAACGATTTGAGGTGGAGGATATAACAATTATTATTAATATTGATGTGATGTTAGCAAAACGAAAAATGAGTTTAACGGAGCTTTCGGAGAGGGTTGGAATTATTATGGCGAATCTTTCTATTCTGAAGAATGGGAAGCAAAAGCGGTTCGTTTTTCAACATTAGAAGCAATATGTAAGACTTTGGATTGTCAGCCAGGTGATACTTTGGAGTACAAAAGCGACGAAGACACTCAATAAAAACAGACAACCATTTTATATCTGAAGTCGATAGAGAATTTAAGGGATAGTCATTAAGCTATCCCTTCTTTGCGTTTATTATGTTATTTACTCAGACTATTCCACTGAGAATTGCATTGAAATTAGTGACAAATGTTATTTGAAAAAGTCCTCCGTAATTTTATTCCAATCTACTCTTTAAAATTATACGAATTAACATACGATTCATATTACGGAAAGCATATAAAAAAGTAGTTCGTTTTGGAGTGTTATTTTCCATTTTGTACTCCAAAACTGAACTACTTACTATAAAACGATGCTCCCTTTACTACACTGAGATTATTCAGTAGACATTATTAAACACCCACTTTTATAATGGCCGTGCTTAAATAGGTGACGAGCTTGTGACAGAAAAAATTTTATATTTTATTGCAGATAAATTTTCTTTAGAGTGCTACTGAAGTAAAAAACAAAGGAAACATTTTTTAAAAAATTTTTTAGTGGAGTAAAACAGTTCGTATAAGTATGTGTGATTAAGTGGGCGTCCATAATGTAATTTAAATTGTAAACGAACGTTAAAATTGATAGTTTCATTTTTAAAGTATCGCGTCCGTAAACGTACACTTTTACGGACGGTAGATTTGATTCTGTTTCAAATATTAAAGGAATAAAGTCAGGAATTTTCTTTGAATTATTGAGATTTTTTTAATCCTTCTTCCTGCTTACTTATATAAGCATTGCCCCATTGCTCTAAAGATTTAAGTATTGGGGTAAAATTCTCTCCAAGATCTGTTAAATAATATAAAACCCTTTTAGGGTTATCGTTTGTTTCTTCTCTTTCGATTAAGCCGTCTTTTTCCATATCTCTAAGCTGTAGTGTAAGGATGCGTTGAGTAATACCAGGTATTTCACGACGCATTGCGTTATAATACATGGGTGATTTTGATAATAAGGATAAAATGATACCTTTCCATTTACCGCCCATAATATGCATCGTTAATTCAATTGGACAAGCATGCTTTACAGTTAACGTACAAGGACCGTATTGATCACTTTTAAAGTCTGACATTTTCTCACCTCAATGGGTAGTAACAAAATTGTGCCTTCTTGTTACACCTATTTTTTCTTACTAAACTTATGATATCAAATAAATGAGAAGAAGGTGTATGAATTGGAATTTGTTCAAATCTCTGAACATGTTTATAGACTCACTTATGAAACCGTCGTTGGTATTCGAGTTAAGATCAATACATGGTACGTAGTGGATGGTGAGGATGTTTATATCATTGATACCGGAATGGAGGACTATGCATATGCGCAGTTGAATGCAGCAAAATCTTTAGGTATTCCCAAAAGTATCTTATTGACACATGGTCATCTGGATCACATTAATGGCGCCAAGTATTTAAGAAATAATTTAAATATTCCTATTTACGCGCACGAAATTGAAACTCTGTTTATCAATGGTGAAAAGCCATATCCAAACAAGACAGAAAAGGAAACAACAGGCGTGGAACATCAAGTTGAAGGTTTAAGTGACAATATCATTAAAACGTTACCCCTAGATGTATATTTAACGCCCGGTCATACACCAGGACATGTAATATACCACCATAAAGATGACAATGTGTTGCTAACTGGAGACTTATTCTTTTCTAATGCTGAATCCTTACATCCACCGATTCGAAAGTTCACAGTTGATATGGATGAAAATATTAATAGTGGAAGAATTATAGATGAAATTAAACCTTCTATTATTTCTTCATCACATGGCGAAGACGTCAAATACAACGGTGATTTATATACTATTTATAAATTTATATATGAATAAGAGGTAGAAAAATGAAAATACAATTATTTCAAATGGTGATTATAGAAGGAGAAGTTGAGCAAAACGAAAGCCGTATTAAATCCTTATTTGAAGAAAAGTTGGATGTAGATACTGAGATTGTTGTGATACCTGAAATGTGGAATACTGGTTATGATTTAAAAAATGTAGCAGAAAAGGCAGATATTGATTTAAAGAGAACTTTTTCTTTTATTCAAAGTTTAGCAACCAAACATCAAGTGAATATCATTGCAGGTTCAGTTTCGAATAGAAGGAATGATAACATTTATAATACAGCTTTTGCGGTATCAAAAACGGGTGAGCTGCTCTATCAAAAAGATAAGATACATCTCGTGCCGATGTTAGATGAACATCATTATTTAACAGGTGGAAATGAAGTTCCAGAAGTATTTGAGATTAACGATATCAAAGCTAGTCAGATTATATGTTACGATTTACGTTTTCCAGAAATCACACGTTATCCAGCGTCTCAAGGTGCAAAAGTCATATTCTACGTTGCACAATGGACTACCAAAAATATAAACCATTGGAGAACACTATTGAGGGCAAGAGCTATAGAAAATTGTGTCTATGTCATTGCATGTAACAGTGTGGGGAATGTAAATAATAAAAATCATGTCGGCAACACATACGCGGGGCATTCAATGGTCATTGATCCAAATGGAAACATTGTAGAAGAGGGGAGACACCAAGAAGAGATCATAACAGCAGAAATCTATGTACAGAAAGTTACAGAACAACAAAAAAACATCCCAATATTTGAAAACCTGAGACCCGATGTTTATAAGCATGCGGAATAGGGATTCGTATATGATATACAGCCTAAAAACAGAAAAAACCACTGTGTCTGAACTGCACCTCAAGGGTTCTTTTTGGAATGTGTTCCGGAAAAAAAGCATTATGTTAAGAAAAACGTAAAGTATTTCATAAAAATAATTAGTTCAACTATTTACTTTTAGTGAAGACACATGTAAGAAAAGCCCTCAAAATTAATTGAGGGCTTTTCTTACATGTGTGGTTGATCAT
>NZ_JBKIKC010000019.1:0-84726 GCF_046599315.1 Priestia megaterium
TGAAATCGGAAGCTTTATGAGCTTGTTCCACACTCTGAACCTGAGTTCTTTTACAACACCTTGCCCTACTTGAGCAAGGAGATAAAGAGATACTGCGCTTGTTACCATTTGAGCAGCAAATAAACTAAGAAGCCCTACCACAAGCTGTGGTGAGACGCCCGTTGCAACTTTCTCCATAACTTCTTTAATAACAAGAGGAATAGAAAGAGAAACTCCCGTATTGATTAAGGCTAATATAAAAGAAATAACTAACTTCCCTGTCGGAGGGTTTGTTAGCAACCGCAATTTTTTAAATGAAAAATGAATTCGTTTTTGCGTTTTCATCTTAGTTCCTTTCTAATTCTCTTAATAAGCGATATGCACACCTTAGGCAGACACCTCAAACTTTGCTTTCAAAGTTCCATCTTATTTTACACCATTTCCTTTCTTAACCTGAACTTCTAAGCTTTTACCTATTTTTCAAACTCGTCTATACGAAAATGACAAGCTGGTCATACACTATGGTACACTGAATTCTTTTACTAGATGAGAGGTTGAATAAGGATGTCTGTTTATATTAAATCTATTTCTATTGGAACAATTTCTGGCGGGATCGTTATTTTTGGAAACGCAGGAAATATATCGCCTCCAAGCGGCTCTACGTCCGGCTCTGGTTCTAGTTCTAGCTCTAGCTCTGGTTCTAATTCCCAAATGCCGATGCCTCCTTCTCCGGGAAAAGGCCCGAGAGATAATACAGCTTTTAATGGCTAATAAAAAAACAGTGAGATATTTCTCACTGTTTTTAGACTTGAATACTTGTCATCATCGCAATATAAAAAGCAAAAACAAACAAACCCGCACTTAATACGCTAAGCCATACTGTCTTTTTGTAAAAACAAATAAGTAAATACACAAAAAACAGCAGTGCGACAAATAAGAATAGGATTCCCACAATCGTTACGTGAAACGTTAGAGGGAGCGTCACTTGTTTCCCATAGATAAACGGAAGAATCGATGAATCCATTGCCATATGACTTATATTAGTTGGCGGCGATTGCGTTACCATGATAGCTGTAAATAAAAAAATGATAAGTAAAATAATGCTTTCTGCTCGAATCCACATCACGGGCTTATATTCTGGATGTTTTATCGTTTTTTTCATAAGAAAGCCATTGATGACGGCAAATGCAAGCAGCGGAATAATTGTAATATGCTTTAGTAAAAGAGACTGTCCGTAATCCGTGGCCCATGAATTTACATAGTTGGACAGCCCCATGATAACGACCATTGAAATGAATCCACTTAATGAAAGAAGCACAAAGCAAGCGATCGCAAAAGGAGTAAACCAGCTTAAGAAACGTTTCCAATTGGAGGTTTCTTTTGAAAAAGTGGCAACAATCAGAACCACTCCTCCCCACAGTCCAACTGCTAAAATATGAAGAGAATGTGAAAGCATCCCGCTAAGCGCAGAAGCCGATGCTGCGTGACTTGCATAAGCAATTCCTCCCACCAACGCCACAGTCAGCAACGTATACATATGAGGGTGGCTTTCTATTGAAACAGCAATCATACACAAAATAGCCATTAACACAACAAAGATCCAAGCGTGTCCTGTTCGTGTTTCTAATAATACAAGACGAACTGTTTCACCTAATCCTCTTATTTTTGAAAAAGATAAAATAATCTCAAGCGAATTTCCAACCGAAAAAATAGCGACAGCCGCTGCACTTGCAAGTAGCCATCGCTTTGATAATAAAATTGTTGGTTTTTTTGCAAGCGGCACATATTGCAGTACGGCAAACCCTAATAGTAAGGAAAGAGCTACGTATGTAAACCACTCAAAAACAGGCAACAAAATACTCATCTTTTTAAGCCTTTTTCTTTCTGAAGATTAAGAGTAATGCTCCGACCACCACTACAATCGCAATAACCATGATGACAAAAAACGATGAAGAATCATTGTTCTCTGCTTTTTCATCATCATTTGCTACTTCACTTTTTTGGTTTTGTTCGGATTGAGTAGCGTTTTGCTTTTTTTCACTATCTTTTCCGGCTGCTTGAGTATTCTCTTCCTTCGCTTCATCTTTTATATCTACTTTAAAAGCAATGGAATCTTTCATTACATGACCATCTTCCCCTACAATTTCCCAGTTAACTGCGTAAGAACCGTTTTCAAGAGGCTGATTAACAGAAGCTATTAAATCATGACCTTCTACTTTTTGCGATGCAAGTGAAATTTTTTGTCCATCTTTTGTAACGGTCATTGTACTGATTTTCTCAATGTGTGTTTCAAAGCTTAATTTAATTTCTTTTAGAGGTTCTGTAACCGTTGCACCGTTTTCTGGTACTGTTGTTTGCACGTGTGTATGAGCAAAACTAGCTGTCGGGACAGCTAAAAAGCATGCTAAAAGTAAGCCTATTATTTTTTTCATATTTATGACTCCCTATCTCTTTTTTCTTTTTTCATCATATCCAAAAATGCTTTTATGTAGACGTTTCCGAACACGATCTATTTTCCTAGTAAGTTTACTCCTTTTTTAGTCAGTCTCACAATAACTATCGCCAATTCGTTATAAAATGTTCACAAATCCTAGGAAATATGCCGCTGTAATTTTTTGAATATTCTTTCAGAATATCTTTGAATATAGTAAAATAGTTAAATAAGATGGCTGGCCCTTTTCTAGTTTAAAATCTATAAAGAAAGGATAGGAACAATGAAAAAGTACACATGCCCTTGCTGTGGTTATCAATCGTTAGACAGTGATGGTGACTATGATATTTGTGAGATATGTTTTTGGGAAGACGATCCATATCAAAAGCTGAATGCCAATGAACTAGGAGCCAATTCTATTTCTTTAATAGAAGCGCAGCAAAATTTTATAGTTTATGGAGCATGCGATAAAGAAAGCTTGCAGCACGTGAGAAAGCCTTCTGTTCAAGATGTAAAAGATTTCAATTGGAAACCTATTATAAGTCAAGGGTAGCGAAACTAGTTTATGAAAAAAGAATGCTTGTGAAAGCATTCTTTTTTGATTCAGTACGAAGTGGAAACAAATACAGAAAGCACATTTGTAAACCTATAAAAAGTTTGAGTTTTAGACGAAGCTCTTTCTTTTGCAGTGAATGAATGAAACATGGCATTTCGCAGCGGCTGGCTAATCTCTAATTGAATACTTTTCCCGGTACGATTTTTATTGGCAATATTTCCAGGATTAATGCCTGCAATCTCATCGTGCCCTTTTGTAATCAGTTCCGCTGGAAATCCATTTCGATTTAATAATTGCGTTAATTTTTTTGCACGTTCCCGGTCAGTTCCCCCTACAAAAATATGTTTTTCGTTCCCAAAATAGCCGTGAAGAGATAAAACATTCTCATACTTGCTTACCATTTTACATGCTGTGGGCTCATCAAAATGAGTGCTTGTGATGTGCAGATCTCGTGATCCTTTAGACTTTAACGATTCGAATAGGTAAAGAGCATTTTGTTTGCCAAGCTCTTTGGCAATTTCGCTTGTCCCTCCTTCGATTCCCCCACCGTGTGGAGCAAAGATAAGGACGGGACTTTTTGTTTCTTTGGTCGTCACTTTATAGCTAGCTGAAGACTCATGCTGTGAGAGCTGCTTGAAATTTTGATATTTATCAGTTGATGCACTAGATGTATCTTGAAAAGGTGAAATGAACAAAACGAGTAGACAGATAAATAAGGTAGAGAAACTTACTAAACGATAGTTTTTCAATTTGTATTCCTTCTTTCTATTGTGTAATAAGAACTAAAATGTTGGAATCTTAAAAAATCCAAAAACAAGATTTGTAGTAGTCTTATTTACTTATCGTTATAAAACGCATTTTATTTAATAGTTCTTAATACCTATTTAAAGCAGTTAAAAAAAACTTCAGTGCATATGCACTGAAGTTTTTTTACTTTTTTTTGTTTTTATTTATTTAAAGCAAGCGCCAAACTAATTTTATCCAGCCAAAGAAGGCGATCCATAAAGGTATGCTCAAAGATGTTCCCCACGCTAAACCAATTAAGAAGTTTCCTTTTTCAATCATACAAACCACTCCTTATGAACATTGTAGGTGAACAAGTACAATTCTATACCTCAACTATAACAGAAAGCGCTTTCATTTGATAGCCGCTTACACGTTTTTAGTTCTATATTCATACAGAAAACCGGATTTCAAGTAGATAAAGACGGATATATAAGAAAATGAATAATTACAAGGTGTAAAAAAGTATAATAATCTACTTAAAAAAAAGAAACCTTCTTTGAAGGCTTCTTTTTTGGCTGGTTTTTATTGTTCGCCGCTGCGCTGCAAGCGATTCTCAATAAACAGGCGCTCAACAAATTTATTTAGCTGGGCTTGATACAAACGGCGCTCATCTAGTGTTTTTGCGTCTTGTATTTGCTGCTTAAAGCGTTTGATTTGCTGTCTTTGTTCAACCGTTACATGATGAGAAAGAAGCATAGGTCCCCCTCCATTTCACTAACGTTTGAATTAAGTAAACCAAGGTTTGCCAAAACAAACAACAAACCTGTTAGCTCCTCTTACATAATTTTTTTACTCAGCCTCTTTAGTTCCAACTAATGCTAAACCTGGACCATACGGCGTTGTATGAACATCTAACATTAGCTCATTTGTATAAGGAACAATAGATGCTTCCATTGCTACTTGTACTCCGTCGACTTCATACACTTCATCACCTTCAAAAGGCTCTTCAAAAGCTAACCCAATATTAGGAATTTCACAGCTAATTCCTTTGAAATACAAGCGAATTCCTGTTATCTCCTGCTCTTCAAGTATATTTTTAATTAATTGTTTTGCTTCTGATGTAATATGCATGACTAACCCTTCTTTCTTTCAATACTCTTGCTCTATCCTATCATATCTTTAGAGTTTTTGAAGAGAATAACTACAATTTAAAAGTAATCTATTCTTATTTAATAATAATTATAAATAAGTATTGATTTTAATTTGATATTTGATATAATATAAACATAAGATAACAACAACTCATTGGGAGGCTATTAATTATGAATTTAGAAAACGTATTAAACCAACAAATTGCCGATTTTAACGTATTATACACAAAACTACATCGCTTTCACTGGTATGTAAAAGGGCCTCAATTTTTTACGCTTCATGAAAAATTTGAAGGATTTTATAATGAGACAGCGGACTATATAGATGAGTATGCAGAAAGATTACTAGCTGTTGGAGGAAGCCCAATTGCTACAATGAAGCAGTTTTTACAATCAGCTACTCTTTCTGAAGATGGAAACGAGGAAACAAGTGAAGAAATGCTAGAAACATTAATTAATGACTATACGCTACTTGTTAAAAACTTAAAAAATGGAGTTGAAAAAGCTGAAGCAGCGCATGATCACGTAACTGCTGACTTATTCATTGGAACAATCGGCAATATGGAAAAACATATTTGGATGCTAAAAGCTGCTTTACCTGTAAAAACATCTGTACATGCATAAAAAGAGCCTAATCGGCTCTTTTTTACGTTTATTGATTTACTTTTTTTTGTCTTTGCAGCCACATAAAAAAAGACATATCATCGTGAATGTCATCTTCTAGTACAGCCTTATAGACATGATCACTCGTATAGTAGCGATTGTATCCACTTTGTTGCTTGAAAGATAAAATACATTCCCGCTTCTTTTCAGTGAGAAGCAATTTGAATAGCTCTTGTTTCTCCATTTTGCCCCTCACAATATTTTCTGGAAGTACGGCGATATGAAGCTTCCATTCTTCTCCTTTCTGAATCATATACACGCTCCACTGATAATTATCTTTTTCATTAGCAAAGATCAGCTTATAGGGATTAAAACGCTTTGTAAGTTGATACCCCATGTGAAAAATAGATTCTTCATCCATTTCATCATTTCCTACGTAAAAATTAAGGATGCGATTTGTCATGACATTCAACTCAAAACTCTCCCCTGAGAGAGGGCAACCATACTCTTTTAACAAATTCAATAAATGATTGGATACCACCAGTTGATTTGCTTCGTGCCTTAACTCACTTGATTGTGACAGCAATTCATTCATGTTTTTTGATTCCCCTATCTATCGATCGTGAATTGTTATTGATATTCGCTTTTTTTTCATAAAACCCTTTCATTTTTACTCTTTAATTAAAAATAACTAGATGTAAATTTAGTTATTTAAAGCAACATTTTATGAATAAATAAAGTTTGAGTATAAAATCTGAAGAAGTTTAAAGACTATAGCCGGTACCGGTTTTAAGGAGGACTTAGTATGAATAATGACGAACTTCCTACAAACATGCAAACTGGAGCTGTCCCCCTCAATTGAACCATGGAGGACATGAACTATTTGATGGTCATGAAACGCTTGCCGGCTCGATTAATGTAATGGATCAGTTTATGATGTTTAGGCAATATATAAAAGAACAAGAACTGCTTGAACGATGAATCGAGATTCTTGATAGAGAATCCAACTCGTTTGGATTTTTTCATGATGATGGTGAACGTAGGCTTCATATATAGTTGCTTCTAGCCGTGGATTGGATTGATTTAGTTATGTCCTAGCCTATTTTTACGTACATATTTCAGAAAATGACAAAAAACTATGCATTTTGAATTATTTTCTGAATATTTGTAGTATTTTGATTAATAATGTATTATAATATAATTAACGAATAGAAAGGAGTGAGAGATGGATCATATATACTCGGATTACAGTTAAAGGAGGTGTCATAACACACTCGCAATACGTTTGCTAAAAGTCAGTTGAACTGTAGAACCGATATGTGATAGACCATGATGGTAAAGTTAAGATTAATTCCCCTAAATGAACATGTAACATAATAAACTGCTTCTTTTTCCTTTTAAAAATAGAAGCAGTTTTTTTATGTGTATTTTTCTTTTACGGATTTAATACATGTTTTCTCCACTTTGGCTAACACTTAAGATATACATTTACGTAAAAGGTGGTGACTTTCATGATCGCCGTAAAATTACTATTAGTCGCAGTTTTAATTGCGTTAACTGCTTTTTTTGTAGCGACAGAATTCGCTATTGTAAAAGTAAGGAGTTCAAAAATCAATCAGCTTCTAGAAGAAGGAAATAAAAAAGCCGTCTCTGCTAAACACGTTATTACGCATCTAGATGAATATCTATCCGCTTGTCAGCTTGGTATCACCATCACGGCTCTTGGGCTTGGTTGGCTTGGTGAACCGACGCTAGATCGGTTGCTTCACCCTCTTTTCATTACCTTCCATACTAATGAGCCGCTTGCTGGTATTTTATCTTTTATTATTGCATTTGTTGTTATTACTTTTTTACATGTTGTTTTAGGAGAATTAGCTCCTAAAACGTTTGCTATACAAATGGCTGAACAAATTACGCTGAACTTCGCAAAACCGATTATCGTGTTTTATAAACTTATGTATCCGTTCATTAAAATATTAAACGGCTCAGCTCGTATGTTGACCAAGGTTTTTGGTATCACAATGATTTCGGAAAATGAAGCTGCTCATAGCGAAGAAGAACTTCGCATTTTGTTATCGGAAAGTTTTGAAGGCGGTGAAATCAATCAATCGGAATATCGATATATGAGCAAAATTTTTGATTTTGATGATCGTTTAGCTAAAGAAGTTATGGTTCCTCGTACGGAAATTGTAAGTGCTTCTAAAGACGACGTGGTAGAAGTTTTTTTGCAAATCGCAAATGTGGAAAAATATACGCGCTATCCAATTGTTGAAGATGGAGATAAAGATAAAGTAATCGGTCTTGTTAATATTAAAGAAATTTATAACGATATTGTATTTAACGAAAAAGACGGCACCAATACGTTAGAATCATACGTCAAGCCTATCTTTAAAGTAATTGAAACAGTACCTATCCATGATTTGCTTGTAAAGATGCAAAAAGAACGCATTCAAATGGCTATTCTGTTTGATGAATATGGTGGAACCGCTGGCCTTGTCACAGTAGAGGACATTATTGAAGAAATTGTGGGAGAAATTCGAGATGAGTTTGATACGGATGAAATTCCTTATGTACAAAAAATTAAAGACGACCATTATATTCTTGACGGGAAAATGCTCATTAGCCAAGTAAACGATCTACTCGGCACAGATATTAGCGACGAAGAAGTAGATACCATTGCGGGGTGGGTGTTAACAGAAAAGTTTGACGTGACCAAAAATGATATCATTCAGCATGAGCAATTTTATTTTAAAGTTTTAATTATAGAAGATTTTCACATTAAGTACATAGAAGTAAAAAAAAGAAAGAAGAAAGATAAAAAGGATGATCATCATTAATCATCCTTTTTATTTATTCAAAACCCCTTTTACCAATCGTCTCCTCCATCAAAGAAATCTCCATCAAACAGATTCTCTCCCGCTTCTTCAATATCTTCCCCTATCTCACCAAGCGCCGAGTCTTCAAACATATCATCCATCAAATTTTCAATGAGCAGTCCACCTAACATACCGGCTGCAAAGCCTCCCATTGCGCCTCCTAATCCACTCATACGTGGGTGATGTGAATGGGGATCGTAGTGAGAAGGCTTATAATATTCATAGTCCCGAGGATTTTCCATCATCTCTTCCATCGCTTCTTCCAGCAAACGAGCAATAGTGGATGGATGGCTTAATTCATCGTTCGTAAAAAACAGTTCGTTTTTTATTTCTCTTTCTCGGCCGAAAGAAGGCAAATCTAGCTCCAACAGCATTCGGATACCTTCTCGTTCAACGGCTACCTCGAACTCAATCTCATTTACATATCCCTTCAAAAAGTCTGTGGGGAAAAATGCAAATTCTTGTTTGTATCCATTAAATTTTCCTGAATGGTGTTTTTCTCTAAACCCAAGTGCTTCAAAGCCCTCCACTAGCTGATACAAGCTTTTTGGAGCTTTAATACGCACAAGGTCTCGGTCTGTTGAGTCAACTCCTCCTTCAATATCTAAGTATGTCTTAAAGAAATAGCCAACATTGCTCGCAGAGATTGGAAGATCCAAAGGTAAATGATATGTAAACGGAATTTCTTTTTTCTCTCCTTCATTAATTGTAAATGAAGAAGCTGCGCGCAGGCTTTCAACACGATGCGTATGCATTTGACCGTTTTTCATTTGAACTTCAAGCCAAAATTCAACATCAATTAAATTAATATGTTGCTGAACGTTTCCACCTTGAATAACGATAGCTCCTTCAATTACATGACCGAGCGTATAGGCCGGTTCATTTAAACGTAAATCCACTTTAGCAGCTCCAACCCCAATTTTAGCAAACATTTTTTTAAACATTCTTTTTCCTCCTCCAAAATGCTCTTACTATATATACGAAGTATAACGTTTATAAGTTTCAACTTACAAAAAAAGAACTCAATTCCTTGAGTTCTTTTTGTTGATTCAGTGCTCCTGTATTAAAAAAACCAGCCCCAGCAGCAGCGACGTCTTCTACAGCCGCCATGATTGCCACCGTGATGACCGTCGTGATTGCCACCGTGGTTACCGCCGTGATCGCCACCGTGGTTACCGCCGTGGTTACCGCCGTGATCGCCACCGTGGCTACCGCTGTGATCGCCTCCATGATGACATTTTTTATGGCCTGAACGATGATCGCCATCATGTTTAGGACAATGATCGTTATGCTTATAATCATTATGACAGCATTTTCCTTCGTGACTACTCTTTGGATCGTAGCCATGAGTTTTGTAATAATACTGATTAGAGCACCAGCAACAATTCTTTTTATTATACTGACTCACATAAATCATCCTTATCTATAAATAAGATTTATATAGGCACTTTTATACCTATATATAAATACATTATGTAAACTAGTACAAGGAAGTGCATTGCTGTGGGCCATGACCTAAGCCTGTTTTTAGCAGTATGTATGGGACAGATAATACAAGAAAAAAAGCCATCTGAAGATGGCTTTTTTATAATTGATTTTTCACTTTATTTGCGCTTTCTGCATAAAACTCTAAAATTTCTCTTCTTCTCACAATTCCAATAAATACACCTTGATCATCCGTTACAGGAACAAAGTTCTGGTCAATTGCCTTTGAGAGAATGTTTTGAACTTCATCATATATAGCGACAGGGTTATAATCTTGGTAGCGGTCAATCTCCGTTAATTTAATATTTTCCGTATCTTGAAAGCGATAGTCTCCTAGACTTTTTAACTTCCAAAGAAGATCTCCTTCAGTAAGAACACCTACGTATTTACCATCGTCGTCAACCAACGGAACTGTAGAATATCGATGATACTCCATTTTTTCAAGAGCCTGTCTTAATGTGGATTGAATATTTAATGTTACAACGTCACTTTTTGGTACTAAGAAAAATGCAATATTCATTTTTTACTCTCCTTTTCCTTACCCGCTCATCGTACAATTTCTATTTATTTTTTCAGTTTTCGTCTTATTTTAATGTTTTAATCATACAAAATGCAGCTCGCAGTTATCTTACATTTACAACTATAAGCTGTCAATCATAAGCTATGTAATTGTGGCTTCTTATTTCTCTATTACAGTACCCGTTTTCTAAATAATCAAATCCTAATTTTTAGAAAAACACTTCTAGTTAAAATGATTGTTCCTGCAGCTGCTTCCATATACTAATAAGGGCCGGAAGAGCTATTTTCAGCTCTTCTTCTCTGCGATAAGAACGCAACTGAACCTCATTATATGCTCTTTATATTTTTTGACTCATAAAAAAGTCCCACATGATTCGGCTAGCGTTAGGCCCTTTTGGATCTGTATAGCTGCCCTCTGAATTTCCTCCTGACCATGCATGCCCCATTCCATTGATAATATATTTATCAATAGCTAATTCTCCTTTGCTGCTTTCGTAGCGATATGTTGTATAATCCCGTCCAAAGAGGATTTTTTCTTCTCTCGTTTTAACTGGACTCTCCTGAATCCATCCATCTATTCTTCCGTTATAAGCAAGGTTATTGGTTGTAATCCACTGGTGAACCACTTGATCTGCATTAGCAACATTTACTGTAGAATCAGCGTTACCATGAAATACAATGAGCGGCAGCGGTTTTGCCCGGTTTCCCATTTGTTGATACGCAATTCTCCCTTGCTTAACAGGAGAAGGGCCTTTACTGGCCATAACAGAATACGCATTAAATACGTTAAGAGCCGCCTGGTATTCGATACCTGCTGACACACCTATTCCAGCAAACAGTTCTGGATACGTTACCCCCATAACGATACTCATTGCTCCTCCTGCTGACAGACCGGCAATAAAAACTTTATTTTTCTGAATAAAGTGCATATTTTGTACTTTTTTTACAATCCCTGCAATAATAGCTGGCTCTCCAAACCCTCTAATTTGATGAAGAGGCTCAAACCAATTCCAACATTTATTCATATTTGAGTTAGAAGACTGCTGTGGGTATACCACAATAAATTCCTTTTCGTCGGCAAGCTCATTCATTTGCGTACCTATAGCAAAATCATCCGCATTTTGTGTACATCCGTGCAGCATAACCATTAGCGGGTAAGATTTTAGAATATGATAGGATTTAGGTAGATAGACTTTAAATTTTTTTCCTTTATGAGTATATGTTTTAAATGATTCAGATGACGCTTCTTGTTGTTCACTTGAAGACACAAGCGTTGACGTATTTATAATATTAGGTAGTGAACCCAACATGGTACCCCTCCTCTTTTTGTCAACGTTTTCATTTTTCTTCCCAATTACGTCCTGTATTACAATACTACATATTATTTAGTTTTTTTGCACGTTCTACATTCTCTAAGAGTACAACCTGTTTTGGTTTAAGCCGTTTTTTATACCCTTTCAATCTGGGATTTTTTTGCTATATATATACTTTATTACTATATATGAAAATTGTCACTATAATCATGAAAAAAGGACAAACATACCGTTTGCCCTTTTATTTGGACCTTGATGTTTATATACGATTTGCCGCATTAAGCCTCCATACTTTTATTATATGATGCTTCCTATCATTTATATGAATTTATTGCTCTGCATGTTTAAATCTGTAGCGTTTACTATTTCATATGTAGCTGAGAGATGCTATTAGAGTAGATTCCGTTATTTTGTATACATTTTTTAGAAAACTATGGTAAAAATAAGACTTATCATATGGAGGTGAATAAATTGGCAAATATCCCAAAGGATACTGAGCCCTACTGGCGCGATTATTTAAAGTTTCCAACATACCCATCTCTTTCAGAAAGTCGAAAAGTTGATGTTGTAGTAGTAGGAGGCGGTATCAGCGGTATTACAACGGCATATTTATTACAAAAAGAAGGACTGAACGTCGCGTTAATCGAAGCTGATAACATTTTAAATGGTACAACCGGCCACACAACAGCAAAGATTACAGCCCAGCATGACGTCATCTATGATGAGCTGCTTTCACACATTGGCGAAGAAAAAACGCTGCTTTATTATAAAGCAAACGAACAAGCTCTGCAGTTTATGAAAGACTTAATTCAAACCGAAAACATTGACTGCGACTTTTCCGTACAAGATGCTTACTTATACGGAGAAACGCTGAAGTTTGATCATCGAGTTCGTAAAGAATTTAGAGCCTATCAGCGACTACATATTCCATGTGAATTTGCAACAGAGCTTCCTTTTAATTTTGATATCCGGGCAGCAGCTATTATGAAAGATCAGGCTCAGTTTCATCCGTTAAAATATCTGCTTCATTTAGTAAAAAAGTTCACAGAAAGCGGCGGACTGATATTTGAAAACACTGTAGCAACGGATGTAGAAGAAAGCACATCGCCTACCGTCGTTACAAGAGATGGGCACCGAATTTCTTGTAAGTATGTAGTGGCGTGTTCACACTTTCCATTTTATGATGGAACAGGCTTTTACTATACGCGCATGTATGCTAAACGTTCATATGTATTAGCAGCGAAAGTTGAACAAGCCTATCCCGGAGGTATGTATTTAAGTGCCGATCAGCCTACTCGTTCCCTGCGGTCAACGAAAGTTAACGGGGAAGAACTCATTTTAATTGGCGGAGAAGGCCACAAAACTGGCCAAGGAATAAATACCATGTTTCACTATGAGTCACTTCAGCGATTCGCCGAAGAAAATTTTACTGTTCAACATTTTCGTTACAAGTGGTCTGCACAAGATTTATTTACGCTTGATAAAATTCCATATATCGGTCCTATCAAAGAAAGCAAGCCGAATATCTTTATTGCCACTGGATTTAAAAAATGGGGCATGACCCATAGCACTATTGCGGCACATATTATTCGGGATGCAATAACCGGAAACGACAACCCATATGCGGAGTTGTATAATCCGTCTCGTTTTTATGCGGACCCTAGCCTTAAGCACTTCTTTCGTCAAAATCTTGATGTGGCTGAACACTTTATTACTGGTAAGTTTTCAATGCCTGAAAAAGGACTGGATCAGCTTCAAAATGATGAAGGGTCGATCGTATATGTAAACAGCAAACGTACAGGTGCTTATAAAGATCCTCAAGGAAAGCTTCACTGCGTGGATACTACATGTACGCATTTAGGCTGTGAGGTGAATTGGAACGCAGGTGACCGCACGTGGGACTGCCCTTGTCACGGTTCGCGTTTTTCTTATGACGGATCTGTGGTAGAAGGCCCTGCTAAAAAGCCGCTTACCCCAGTGGATGTAAATTCAACGGATAAAAAAAGCACGCCTTAGGGCATGCTTTTTTTATCCTTATCAATGGATTCACATTTGAATTTACTCTTTACATCCTTCTTTTCTAAAGTATCGGTTATACACCAAAACCATCGCATAAATGACTAAAAAAGAAAATGTAAAGATAATTAACCTTCCAGATTCAGGGACGTGATCAAGATAGTCTGTTTCGAAAAACACAACAAACATCAAAAATGGCAATAGAAATAAAAACCAAATAAAATCTCGATCCATAAACATTTTTATAAAAAATAAAATGGCCCCGATGTAGACAATCATCAAAAACATAATCATTCACCAAATTCTATTTAATACTAGAGGTGTTGTAATGATTATATCGGATTTTACCAATGAAATATAGAGTCATTGGTTTTAATTTTGTAAATTCCTTATAACTTTTAAACTGTTATTTTAACATAATAAGGGAATTCACTGCTGTAAAGACTCTAAGTGAGCAAAGAATTGCGGGTAGGAGACGGATACGGCGTCACGATTTTCAATAATTGTTTCTCCATCTGCAATACAAGAGGCAACAGCAAGCATCATACCGATACGGTGATCTCCGTGGCTGTTTACATTTGCCCCGTGAAGTTTTGTACCTCCGTGAATAATCATTCCATCCTCCGTTGCTTCAATGTTAGCTCCCATTTTCGTTAACTCATTCACTACTGTATCAATACGGTTTGTTTCTTTTACTTTTAACTCTGCAGCATCTTTAATAACCGTGATTCCTGCTGCTTGTGTGGCTGCTAGTGCAATAATTGGGATTTCGTCAATTAGGCGTGGAATTAAGTCTCCGCCTACTTCCGTACCTTTTAAGTGAGAAGCTTCTACAACTAAATCTGCATAAGGCTCTGCGGTTTCTTTTGTTTCTTTGACTATCTCGATAGAAGCGCCCATATTTAAAAGTACATCTAGAATACCTGTGCGAGTCGGATTCATCCCAACTTTTTGAATTTCAATGCGGCTGTTTGCAATAATAGCTCCTGCTACTAAAAAGAATGCTGCTGAAGAAATATCACCAGGCACTTCTACATGCGTTCCTGTTAACGTTTGACCGCCTTCAATTGAAACTGTTAATCCTTCTTCTTCGACTTTAACACCAAATGCCTCTAGCATACGTTCTGTATGATCTCTCGATTTCGCCGGTTCCGTTACAGAAGTTGTTCCTTCTGCTTGCAGTCCAGCAAGTAAAATAGCTGACTTCACTTGTGCGCTTGCAACTGGAGATGTATAGTGTATACCTTTTGCTTTACCACCTCGAATAACAAGCGGTGTAAAATTAGCATCTTCTCGGCCATCTAAATGAATATTCATATCACGAAGCGGACCGGTCACACGCTTCATAGGGCGTTTGGCAATAGATTCATCTCCAATCAATGTTGAATGAAAGGGTGTATTTGATAAAATCCCCATCATGAGGCGAATCGTTGTGCCCGAATTTCCAACATCTAAAATATCAGATGGCTCTTTTAGCGCTTGTATACCTTTCCCTTTTACCACGACGCTTTGTTCATCAATCATTTGAATATCGACACCTAGTTTTTGAAAACAAGAAATGGTGCTAAGGCAATCATCTCCTGGCAAAAATCCGTTAATTGTTGTTGTTCCTTCTGCAATCGAACCAAACATGACGGAACGATGGGAAATGGATTTATCTCCTGGAATTTGAATCGTTCCTCGTAAAGCTTTTACTGTCACAATATGTCTCTCCTTTTATGCGTGAAGCGAATCACGAAATTCCTTGGCATCTGAGAAATAATCAAATAATTCGTGACCGTCACCTTTTTCTACTAATAGTTTTACTTGTTCCATTTCTTTCATCCAGTCATCAAGCAATGTTAAAAGCATAGAACGGTTTTGTTTTAGTATATCTCTCCACATATGAGGATTGCTTGAAGCAATTCTCGTAATATCTCTAAAACCGCCTGCTGCCATTTCCGTGACAAGATGATTCTTTGCTGAATATCCTTTTACTTGTCTTACAAGACTGGTCGCAATCACATGAGGTAAATGACTGACAACTCCGGTGATTTGGTCATGAGTAGCTGCATCAAGCGGTACAAATTGTGCACCAGTAGGCTCTAGCAAATGCATAAGCGCATCTATTTTTTCTTTTTGCTCATTTTCAAACGGCGTTAAGATATAGCGCGCCGAACAAAATAAATCCGCTCGTGCATTGACTGCACCGCTCGTATGAGAACCAGCCATCGGATGCCCCCCAATAAATGAAATACATTTCTTATTCAGCGCTTGGGCTGCTTTCATAATTTCACCTTTGGTACTTCCGACATCCGTTACGATAACTGTTTCTTTAAGCTTCCAAGTAGAAAGGTCGTGTATCCATGCGGTCGTATACTCTACTGGAGTAGCAAGCACGATATAATCTGCTTGGGCTGCTTCTGCTTTTATATCTTCAGCTACATAATCAATGATACCTAGCTGTTTGGCTAATTGTACTTCATTTGTATTGATATCAGCTCCAACGACTGTTACGTGACGATGCTTCTTCATAGCTAGCGCTAATGATCCTCCAATAAGGCCAACGCCAATAAGTAATACACGTGTTTTCACCTTTCATTCTCCTCTATTCATTAAAATTGCTTTGCGTATTCTTCATGTTTTTTTACATTTTCTTGAATTAACTGAATTCGGTCTGCTCCAAACTGATCGATAATAGCAGACGCTAGTTCCCAAGCAATTACTGATTCTGCTACAACAGCCGCCGCCGGTACTGCACAGCTGTCTGAACGTTCAATACTTGCAGCAAACGGCTCTTTTGTATCAATATCTACACTTTGCAGCGGCTTATATAAGGTAGGAATAGGTTTCATGACGCCTCGTACAATAATAGGCATTCCTGTTGTCATGCCTCCTTCTAAACCTCCTGCATTGTTCGTTTTACGCGTATAGCCGTTTTGTTCATCCCATAAAATTTCATCATGTACTTCACTTCCCGGTCTGCGAGCTGCTTCAAAACCTACACCGATTTCAACACCTTTAAACGCGTTAATGCTCATAATAGCAGCGGCTAGCTTTGAATCTAACTTACGGTCATAGTGTACGTAACTTCCTACTGCTATAGGCATTCCTTCCACTACTACTTCCACTACGCCCCCGATGCTGTCTCCATTTTCTTTTGCATCATCGATTGCTTTCATCATTTTCTGTCCAGCTTCATCATCTAAGCAGCGAACAGGTGACGCTTCCGTTTTTTCCTGAAGTTCTGTTAGCGACTCATATGCCGTTTTTTCAGCTTTCACACCGCCAATTTCAAGCACATGACACGCAATATTTACGCCTACAGCTTTTAGTACTTGTTTGGCAACAGCACCTGTGGCTACTCGTACCGTCGTTTCCCGAGCAGATGAACGTTCTAATACGTTTCGCATATCTCTGTGACCATATTTAATCGCTCCATTTAAATCCGCATGACCTGGACGAGGTTTTGTAATTTGTCGCTTTACTTCTTCATCATGATCAACCGGATCAGCACCCATAATGTTTCTCCAGTGAGTAAAATCTTTGTTTTCAACGACTAAAGCAATAGGTGAACCAAGCGTTTCACCGTGGCGAACCCCGCCTTTAATCTGAACTTGGTCTTTTTCAATCTGCATGCGGCGTCCGCGCCCATGTCCCTTTTGTCTTCTTGTCAAATCTTCATTAATATGTTCGGCTGTTAATTCAAGCCCTGCCGGTACTCCTTCAATAATTGCTGTTAATTGGGGTCCGTGCGATTCTCCTGCTGTTAAATATCTCATGTTATCGATTCCTTTCTGCTATAAAAAATAAAAAACTCGCCCCTACGTCATAGGGACGAGTTTTTCTCGCGATACCACCCTAGTTGCAAACACTGCTTGCCACCTCGAATTGTTAACGATCCGCTGACCGCTCTGTAAAAGAGTACTCAAAGAGTGTAATTCGCTCACATTTTTGTACTGACTTTCACCAACCGTCAGCTCTCTGAGACAGGGAAATGTTTGCTACTAGTTTCTTATCACTGTATCACTATGAAATTAAGATAATTTTACTGCTGCACCTTTTAATTCTTCCATGAATTTGTGGAATTCAGGAATGTTCATTTGCTGTGCTGAATCTGATAATGCTACTGCTGGGTCTGGGTGAACTTCTGCCATAACAGCATCTGCGCCGATAGCAATCGCTGCTTTTGCACATGGTAATAGTAAGTCTTTGCGTCCTGTTGAATGCGTTACGTCTACTACAACTGGTAAATGCGTTTCTTTTTTCAAGATTGGAACAGCTGAGATATCTAATGTGTTGCGTGTTGCACGCTCGTATGTGCGGATACCACGTTCACAAAGAATAATGTTGCCATTTCCGCGAGACATAATGTATTCAGCGGCATTAATGAATTCTTCAATTGTTGCTGCTAATCCACGTTTTAAAAGAATTGGTTTGTCTACAGAACCTGCTGCTTTTAATAGCTCGAAGTTTTGCATGTTACGTGCACCAATTTGAATCACATCTACGTAGTCTAGAGCCGTTTCAATATCTTGAGGAGAAACAATTTCACTGATAATTGATAGACCTAGCTCATCTCCTACTTGACGTAAAATTTTCAACCCTTCCACTCCAAGACCTTGGAAATCGTAAGGTGATGTACGTGGTTTGAACGCTCCGCCGCGCATTAATGTAATGCCTTGTTCTTTAAGCGCTAAGCCCACTTCTTTTACTTGTTCGTAGCTTTCTACTGCACATGGTCCCATTACAAATTCTAAGTTTCCAGGTCCTACTTTTGTACCGTTGATGTCAACGATTGTATCTTCTGATTTCTTTTTACGAGATACAAGAAGTGCTTTACGGTGATCGTCTTCTTGAAGTTCTAAGCTTGCTTTGAAGATTTCTTTGAAAATATGCTGAATTGTTGAAGCTTCGAATGGACCATTATGGTTAGCTAAGATTTGATCTAATGATTTACGTTCGCGAACTGGATCAAAGCGATTCACGCCTTGTGTACCTTTTACTTTTCCAATTTCTTGTGCAATTTCACCACGTTTATTTAATAATTCTAAAATTTCTAAATTTATTTCGTCGATTTGTCCTCGTAATTGTTCTAATGATTTTGTCATTTTAAAAATCCTCCTTTGATTTTATAACCTTAAACGGATCTTCTCGTTTAGTTTGTATTTGAAAATCCGTTTTACACCTACACAGCCGCTTATGCGGATATACAAAAAGTCCCTACTGATTGTATCAGTAGGGACGAATTGATCGCGGTACCACCCTAATTGCAAGCATTGCTTGCCTCTTCATTAAGATAACGGCTATTGCCGCTTTTGACTGTCGCCAAAAGAAAGCTCCAAGAATGTAATTCGCAATCTCTTTTGTACTGATTCACACCAACCATCAGCTCTCTGATACAGGGAAGATTTTGCTACTATGCTCTTTTCATCGCTTGTAATGGATATAAAATTATAATGGACCGAAATACAAAAAGTCCCTACTCACCCTTAAGATTTTTCTTAAGAGTCAGTAGGGACGAAAATTCGCGGTACCACCCTAGTTGCAAGCATTTCGCTTGCCTCTTCATTAAAATAACGGCCAGGCCGTCTTTTCCTGCTCGGAAAAGATGCTCAAGGAATGTACTTCGAAAAAATTTTTGTTCTGACTCGCAGCAACCGTCAGCTCTCTGATACAGGGAAATTTTTTCTACTAGTGCTCCTATCAACGCTCAGTATTGACTATGTATGTGTACTTGGATAATCAGTTCCGATCGTTTTGAAACTGTTTGTCGCTTCCAAGTTGTGTGTAATGTTGTGTGATGTTGATTTGTATTATGAATGGTTTTTTTATCTTCGTCAACACTTTTTATCAAATTTTTTTATTTTTTAAAAACCCTTGCTCCTTCAAACCCATCTCTATCAAGAGTTTTGTCACTTTAATTTTTTTTAAATACGTATTCCATTTCAGATTCATATTCAATAAATCCATGTTTATGATATAAACTTTTTCCTGCCGAAGAAGCACTTAACCATATTCGGTTGACACCACTTTTTTGGCAGTAGTGCATCAAATGTTTTAAAACAGCTGAAGCACAGCCTTGCTTTCGGTGATGAAAAGCTGTATACATGTTCATAACATACGCTTCTTTTCCTTGGAGGTTACTGGGTGAAGGCGGACGTATAAAAAAGACAATGCTCCCTGCTGATACAATTTCTCCATCAGCTTTTAAAATAGCTGTATAGCCATTTGGATTATTTATATTTGCAGTAAAATATTCTTCCGTGGCTTTGCGAAACAGCTCCTCATCCCCGTTTAATTCTCCCAGTTCTTTCATGAGCAACATTCGCAAGTTAACCAGGTCCTGCACGTTTTCTAGCACTGCTTTTTCAACCATCGCTCTCCCTCTTTTCGTCTCTTTTAAAAAAACTCTCATCATCTGAGAGCTTCATTCAAGCAAGAAAAACAGCTCCGTATACGAGTGCTCCAACAATAACGAACGCTGGATGCACGCGCAATTTTTCTAATAAAAGAAAGCTGGCTGCTACTAAAAATAGCGTCTGCCATATACCTGAATCACTGTATGAATTCATAAAAAATTCATATGCCATTAAGCCAAGTAAAATAGCGATAACAGGACGAATGTAATTGGTCATTTTTTTTACGTTTGGTGAATCTTTATATTTAAATAATATTCGAAGTAAAATGACTAAAAGCAAAACCGACGGAGCAATTGTTGCAAAAAGAGCAACCAACGAACCTAAAATCCCTGCCTGCTGATATCCGATAAATCCTGCCATTTTTGTTGCAATCGGACCCGGCAGCGCATTTCCAATCGCTAGCATTTCACTAAACTCTTTGACCGTAAGCCAGTGATAGTGATCCACGACTTCTTTTTGAATAAGCGGAATCGACGCAGGCCCGCCTCCATAGCCTAAAATATTTGAAACGAAAAACGCCATAAATAGCTGAATATAAATCATACCGATTCCCTCTTCTGCTTGTGCTCAGCACTTTCGCCTTTTTTTCCTTTTCGTTTTAGCGGAATCCAAGCTGCTGCCATAAGAACAATAATAATAACTGCTGGATGAATATGTGCGAATTCCATTAGCCCTAAACTGATAATCAGCAGAATAATAGCTGGAGTCCACCCTAAACCAGACGTTGATTTTTTAAAAAAATCCCACGTCATAACCGCGAGCATCACTCCTACTACAGGGACAACTGCTTTTGTCATGCCCATAACCCACGGCTGATCTTTAAATTGTGTTAAAGTAGTCAACAGCAATACCATTAAAAAAACGGTTGGAATAACGGCTGCAAATAAAGCCGTACCAAGACCTAAAATGCCGCCGACTCGATAGCCGATGTATCCAGCCAGCTTTGTCGCAATAGGCCCAGGCAGCGTATTGGCGATTGCTAATAAATCGCCAAATTCATCATCATCCATCCACTTGTACGTATCGACCACTTCTTTTTTTACGAGTGGAATAGCTGAAGGTCCGCCTCCATAGCCGAGCATACCTGAGCGAAAAAACGCTATAAAAATATCTAATTGTCGCATTTCTTGCGCTCCTTTCTCTGTGATCTAATAAGCAACGACCGCTCCGTCCGTTCGTGCTTCTGTGCCACCGTATAAGACGCCAGTTTGTTCATCTCTTAAAATAACCTGCCCTCTTCCAAACATATGTCTGCTCGTGGCCACATGAATATCATGCCCTTTACGTTCTAATGCTTCTACAATATGCGAAGGCATTTCTTTTTCCACAAGAACCTTTTTATGTTCAATCCACTGCCATCTTGGTGCATCTAAAGCAGCCTGAGGATTCAGGTGAAAATCAATCATATTCATGACGACTTGCACATGTCCTTGCGGCTGCATAAATTTACCCATTACACCGAACGGGCCTACCGCGCTTTTATTCTTTGTTAAAAATCCAGGAATAATAGTATGATAGGTTCGTTTCCCCGGCTCTAACCGGTTATGGTGCTGTGGGTCTAGCGAAAAATTATGGCCGCGGTTTTGCAAACATATGCCTGTATTAGGTACCACAAGTCCTGAACCAAAATCCATGTAATTACTTTGAATAAATGATACCATGTTTCCTTCTCCATCCGCTGTCGCTAAATAGATCGTGCCGCTATGAGACGGCTGTCCGGCTTCGGGAACAAGCGCTTTTTCACCAATCAGCTCTCTACGCTTGTTTGCATAAGAATCATTTAACAAGTCTTCAACGGCTACTGTCATTTTATCAGCATCCGTAATAAATTTTTGTCCATCTGCAAATGCTAGCTTCATGGCTTCAATTTGCTTGTGGTATGTATCGACAGAGTCTTTGGCGTCAAAAGAAAAGCCTTTTAGCGTATTTAAGGCTAAAAGCGCAATAAGCCCTTGGCCATTAGGCGGGATTTCCCACACATCATATCCTCGGTAAGAAGTTGAAATCGGCTTCACCCATTCTGCTTTAAAAGCTGCTAAATCTTCTTTTGCTAAAAATCCGCCGTATTTTTTCGAAAAAGCTGCTATTTTATCAGCTAAGTTCCCTCTGTAAAAAGATTCTCCATTCGTTTCGGCAATTTCAAGCAGCGTAGCAGCATGGTCCGGTGATCGCCACATTTCCCCTACTTTAGGAGCTGATCCATTATTGGTAAACGTCTCAAACCAGTGCTTATATTCATCACCTTTTAACGCGTGTGTAAATCGTTCGAATGCTCGTTCCCAATTGTACCCTAAAATCGGGGAAATTGGGAACCCTTCTTGTGCATATGAAATAGCAGGCTGTAGCACTTCTTTTAATGACAGCCGTCCAAAGCGTTTTGACAGCTCCACCCATGCACTGGGGGCACCTGGAACCGTAACGGGAACAAAGCCGCGAGCTGGCATCTCTTTTATCCCCATGGCATGCAGAGCTTCGATAGAGATAGAGGCAGGAGCAGGACCGCTCGCGTTGAGTCCATAAAGCTCTTCATTTATCCACACAAGAGCAAATGCATCTCCGCCAATTCCGTTTGACGTAGGCTCTACAACCGTTAAACAAGCTGCGGAGGCAATAGCAGCATCTACCGCATTGCCTCCTTTTTTCAGCATTTCAAGACCCGCTTGAGCGGCAAGAGGCTGACTGGTTGCTACCATTCCATTTTTTCCAAACGTACACGTACGCTGCGATGCATATGGGTGTGTGAAAAAATATTCGCTCATAGAAAATCTCCTCTTTTCCTTATATGATGAGTAAAACGAATCTCTACAGACTAGACATCGCCACTTCTTGCTCATAAACCTCCAATGCTGCTTGCAGAGCAGAACCTGCATTCACTCTGGCTCCGTTTCGAATAAGCACGGCTTCAAGACCGGCCAATGTAAAGAGAACGTTATCTTTTCGACAGCTGTATCCCATTGTACCGATACGCCATATTTTTCCATGCATCGGCCCAAAAGAACTTGCAATTTCAATTCCAAATTGTTCAAGAAGCGCAGAACGAACTGCTTCTCCGTCAATCCCTAGTGGAATTAAGACACAAGTAACGGTTGGAACTTTTGAATGCTCATCGCCAAATAAAGATAATCCCATTGCTTTAATACCGGCTACAAGTGCTTTTTCATGGAGGCGGTGCCTTGCAAATCTTTCCTCTAACCCCTCTTCCAAAATAACGCGCAGCCCTTCTCTTAAAGCATACAGCATGGACGTTGCTTCCGTGTGATGATTTAACCTGCGCTCACTCCAATAGTCTTGAAGCTGACTTAAATCAAAATAATTGCTGATAATATTAGGGCGCAGACGAACAGTTTGAGCATCTGCTTTTGTCGCAATCCCTTTTTCAACTTTTTTACGTTCCATGATAATTTTTTCAATTCGATCATTGTACGTAATAGGTGCCATACCAGATGGAACGGATAAACACTTTTGAGTGCCAGCAATCAAGGCGTCAATGTTCCACTCATCTACTTTTACATCCGTACCACCAATGGTGGCTACTGCGTCGACGATAAACAAGACATCTTGTTCGCGGCATACAGCACCAATTTCTTTAAGGCGCTGCATTCTTCCTGTAGACGTTTCACCATGAACCATTGCAACAATTTTGGGATTTACTTTTTTTATTTCATGTATAACTGTCTCAGGGTCAAATACTTCTCCCCATTCGCATTCAATATTGTGTACATCAGCTCCGTAGCGCTCGGAAATTTCTGTTAATAAATAGCCGAAGCGGCCGAAAATTGGGACAAATACTTTATCACCAGGTTCAATTACACTTGCAAGAACTGCTTCAATTCCAGCTCTAGACGTTCCATCAACGGGAAAAGCCCATTTGTTTTTGGTTTGAAATAGTTCACGAAGCATTTCCATCGTTTCATTCATAATTTGCGTAAATGCGGGGTCAAACTGTCCTAGAATAGGCGTTCCTAGCGCTCTTAATACGCGTGGATCTGCTTCTACGGGTCCGGGTGTCATAATCGTACGCGGCGGTGTATGAAGCTGTTTTGTTATGGTCATGTCAAATTCCTCCTAGTAGGCAAGCTTATATAATAATTCTATTAAGACTTTTACTCCTTTTTCTAACTGTTCTCCTTTGGTGAATTCCTTTGGGGAATGGCTGATTCCATCTTGGCTCGGTACGAATAGCAAACATGTGGGAACTCTTCGTCCGAATACTTGCGAGTCATGTCCTGCACCGCTTACTAGTTCTCGAGAGGAGATATTCTTTTCCGAGGAAATAATTTTAGAAAGTTCAGATAATTTTTCGCTCATGGCGACAGGCTTTTCATCCATCCAGCAGTCGACATTTACTTCCAAAGTCCCTGCCGTTCGCTTGATAATCTCCTTCATTTCTCGTTCTGCTTCTTGCAAAACCTTATACTCATGATGTCTTAAATCTACCGTGAATTCTACATATCCCGGTATTACATTCGGTGCATTTGGAGAGAGAGTAATCTTACCAACCGTTACATATAAAGAATTATAATACCTTTCGCTCAATTCAATAAACGCTTTAGCAAGTTTGCAGCTCACATAAAATGCATCTTTCCGTACATTCATCGGTGTTGTGCCCGCATGGTTACTTTCACCTTTAACAGATACTGTAAAGCGTTTCTGACCGACGATACTAGAAACAATTCCGATATCACATTGAGATATTTCAAGCTGCTTTCCTTGCTCAATGTGCAGTTCAATAAAAGAGGCGATGTCCGTGCGGTACGGCTCACTGTGGAGACCTTTTCCGAAATTCAGCTGTTTCATTGCCTCATTAAGCTTAACCCCTTCTTTATTTATAACATATTTTGCATCACTTTTGCTGTGTAATCCATTCATATTGCCTGATCCCCAATATGTAAGAGGAAATCGACTACCTTCTTCTTCACAAAGTGATACGACTTCTAATGTTTTTTTAGGAGAACCGTAATGCTCATGTAAATACTGCAGAGCAATGATACCAGCCACAACACCAAACGCCCCGTCATATTTTCCTCCGTTTATCACGGTGTCGATATGCGAGCCTGTTAAAATAACTTGTTTGTCAGGGCTCGTTCCTTGCAGACGTCCAAACAAATTTCCTACATCATCGTAATACGTCTTGAGGTGAAGTCCCTTCATTTTTTCTTCTAATGCCTTTTGAGCTGCATTCCACTGTTCCGTGTATAAAAGCCTCGTGACGCCTTTTTGTTCATCTAACCCAAACTGTGACAACCAGCTAATGTTTTCTTCGATTTGCCGACAAAGCTTAGATTTACCCGTCATATCTGCGACCATTGCTATCCCTCCTGCTATCTTCATTTTAAAAAAATGACTGATTGTTTTCATTAACACTTCCTACAATGATTTAGTGTTTTTTTAGCTATTATCACTAAATACACTAAAACTTACATACGTTATATTTTATAACATTATATGTTATTTATTTTATCTTACAGGATAGAATAAACTTCTTCATTAACAATTTATACATTTTTTTCTGAAAATTTTATTTATTTTAACTAAACTTTCTTATAAAATAAAAGATAGATAAAGATACGTGCAGAATAATGTGAGAATTATTAACAAAAGGAGTAATGAATAATGGAACTACAAACTCTTTTACGCATTCCAATTTATGAGAAAGCATCTGTAGTAGCCGGGCAAAAAGGAGTCACCCGCAAAGTACATAACGTCAATATGATGGACGCACCCGATATTTTATCTTTTTTGAAAGAAGGAGAATTTTTAATTACAACAGGTTATCACTTCAAAGAACATGAAGAAAGCTTAGCAAAACTTGTAGAAGGAATGGCTAAGAAGAAATGTGCAGGACTGGCCATAAAAACGAAGCGCTTTTTCGAACACGTGCCTGCTTCTATTTGTCAGCTAGCTGATGAACTTCACTTTCCGATCATTGATTTTCAGACGGATGAAACGTTAGGTGCAGTTATTAACGAATCTCTCAGCTTTATTTTAGATAAAAAAACAGCCGAGCTTCAGCAAGCGATGGTTACGCATCAGCTATTTTCTTCATACATCTTACAAGGAAAAGGCATTGAGAAAATTATGCAGTCCATTCAAACATTATGCAATGCTCACGTTGCCCTTTGTGATACCCACGGACATGAACTCTTTTATACAAACAAACGCGAACCTTTTTCGCTTCCGATGGAAGAAGCGGTAGCGGGCGCTAAGAAGCTGTTTTTACGAACGGTAAAATATACAACTTTTTCCTTTTTGTACAATAAAAAAACCGTTACTCTTTTTCCAATTGCTACTCACACAAGAAAGTACAGTTATTTACTTATTGAACACCAAGTTTCTTTATCCGATTCAGCACTCCTAACAATTGAACAAGCGACAAACGTTTTATCTTTCGAAATGATGAGACAGCAGGCTTTGTATGAAGCTGAACGGCGACGAAAAAACGATTTTTTCAATCAGCTTGTTAATAATTATTATAAAACGCCTGAAGATGCTTCCTTTCAAGCACAGATGATGGGCTTATCAGCAGGAAACAGCTACATTTGCGCCGTTGGAAAAATCCACTCTACATTTACGCCTTACAGCGATGACGATATGATTTATGAGCTGCTTCAATATGAGTTATCAGCCGGTCATACAGAGGCCGTTTTGTTTTTCTATGACAATCTTTATATTCTTTTGTTTACACCTCATTCTCAACCTATGATTACAGAATGTTTGCATCGCTTGCAAGAAGCTGTTTACCGTCACTACGATAAGCGAATGTCATTTGGAATTGGAAACCAAAGTCAATCCCTACTTACAATCGCTGACTCATATAAAGAAGCTGTTGAAGCTCTTGAAACCATCCATTTTAAAGATCCGTCAAAGCTTATTCAATTTTATCAGCCAAAACAGTTTAAAGAACTGTTGAGGTTGCTTCCGGCAAATGATTTACAGGATTACTATTCTCAAACATTAGAAGGCTTGCTGCAGTACGATAAGAAAGATCGCTCCATCTTACTTGACACACTTGAAACATATCTAAATTCCAATTGCCAAATCTCAGAGACTGCTAAACAGTTATTTGTTCATCGAAACACGGTTATCTATCGAATCGAAAAGTGCGAAGAGTTATTAAAAAGACCTATTCACACGTCAGAGGAAACCCTTCGGCTGCGCGTAGCTTTTCAAATTTTTTCTCTTGTGCATGCTAATTAAGTATAACAACAAACGCCTGAGTCTCGACTCAGGCGTTTGTTGTTATACTACATACTATTTATTTTGCTTCTAATTTAGACTGTACCGATTGTAATTTCCCAGCCATCGTATGGTTTTCTTTGTCGCGACGATCATCAATTCGTAAATTTGTACATACGCGCTGAATACCATTTTCAAAAGGTACTTCATGCATCTCTTGAACAATTTGCAGCAGCGTGCTTAATTCCCCTTCAATTAATGTATTCATAGGGGTTAATTGATATGTAATTTCATCTTCATGCTTCGCCAACACTTTTTGAATATCAGCTACGTACTGACTCACACTTGGCGTTTCCGTGCCAACTGGAATAATGGTTACATCTACAATAGCCATGTTATACACTCCTTTTATTTGTTCCATAACTATCATACCAAACTGTGCAAAAATTTCCTACTTCTACGTTTATAAGGCATAGAAAAGAGGAGTAGTTGTAAAACTACTCCTCTTTATTATACTCTTATAGGTAACGCTTTGCTCCTAAGTAACGTTTTGACCAGTAAGAGTTGCTCATTGAACTGATTGTTACACCTTGAGAAGATGACGCATTTAAGAATTGGCCATTTCCTAAATAAATACCTGCATGGCTGGCACCTGGTTTGTATGTTTCAAAGAAAACAATATCGCCAGGTTGAGGTGAACTTACACGTGTGCCTGTTTGATAAATACCAGCAACCGTACGCGGTAAATTCACGCCTACCGCATTGCGGTATACATAGTTAAGGAAACCGCTGCAATCGAATCCGCTCGGCGTTGATCCACCCCAAACATAAGGTGTTCCCATAAAACGTTTACCGTATGAAATAACTTTTGAAGCTGAGCTTGAGCTTGTACTGTTTCCTGTTGATGTTGAAGGCTTTGAGCTGCTTGAATTTAATTTATTAAGCGTATCCGGACCTGCTTCTCCGTCTACTAATAAACCATTTGCACGTTGAAATGATTTTACCGCACTTGTTGTAATTGAGCCAAAGTAGCCTGTTACACCAGCTGAGAAGTAACCTTTATTTTTTAATTTTTGCTGAAGGCTGCTTACTGCCGAACCGCTCATGCCTTGGCGTAAGATTGTTGAAGTACTGCTTGAACCGCCAGTTGAAGCGCTAGAGCCACCATTTTTCAATTTACTTAACGTAGCTGGACCCGCAATTCCGTCCACAGACAGTCCGTTTGCACGTTGAAATGCCATTACTGCATTTTTTGTAATTGAACCGAAGTATTGAGTTGTAGTTCCTTTAAAATATCCTTTATTCTTTAGCTGTTGCTGTAAGGATTGTACGCTTGGTCCTCGTGAACCAACTCGCAACAACGAACTTGAGCTAATTGATGAACTTCCGCTTCCTAGCAGCTTATTAAATGTAGCTGGACCTGCAATACCATCTGCAGATAAACTATTTGCACGCTGAAACGACTTTACTGCACTAGTTGTAATTGAACCATAATAGTTTGTTGTTGTACCATATGTAAAATAACCTTTATTTTTTAATTTTTGCTGTAACTCTTTCACATCCGAATTACTTGTTCCCGGGTATAGCGTAGCATCTCCTAAAGCAGCTTCACTAATTGTTGGGACTACTGTTAAAGATCCACATAACGCTAACGAATATATTAACTTTTTCATAAAAAAGGTTCCTCCAATGCCATAATCTACTAATCTATAAGACGTTTACATTGTAACAACACATTATTACAAAATAACATCACTAATATTACATTTATGTTACAAGAAACGACAGTAGCTTAGCTTGATGGTGTATATTGTCGTAGTTATTTGTCGTTTAATATTTAATAAGTTCGACAAAAAAGTTAATATATTCCAATATTATTCCTTTTCCTACACTAATAATAGGTAAAAAATCACCCGTAACATTATCTTTATGTTTCAAAAAAAACAATTTATTTTTTTTTGAAATGTGAAACTTTTTTTAAATTTATTCGTTTAATGAATTTTTTCTCTTCTTCAGTCAAACAGCTTTTTTCTAAAAATTTATGTTATTTCCATATTAATGAATAAAAATGTGAATGCCGAAACACTAGTCTTGTTTATGTTTTAAACAAAGAGGAGTATTTTATGAGCCATAAAGGCATTCATGGTACAAATGTTAGCGGGTCAGGTGACTCAGAAGATAAGTGCTATGCAGCGGGAGAAAACGAGTAGACGCTTAATACGCGACAAGGTTACCGCATTCGCGATATTCGAAATTCTCAAACAATAGGCAATAGAGGACCTGCTACTCTTGAAACATATACCCGCGCAAAAGTCTTTTCAAGAGCAGGGAAACAAAGATGTCGATACGTTTCTCTTTAAATACAGTCGGGAACCAAAACAAGGAATCATAACAAAAAACATCCTGCAGCGACAGCAGGATGTTTTTTGGGTTAAACGCTTATGACCAAGTAACGGCAAACACGTGGTAGTCATTTTTTAACTGTGGCGCATCAATGGGTATCCCGTGCTGATATCCTTGTTTAACTCTTTTAGGATGTAAGGGTTTAACCCATTCTTTCACTTGCTGTTTTGTACCATTTGCTAAAATATATACACAATCAGAAAATGCCCCGTCATTGTTTGGACTATCAACTTTTAGTACTTCCACTAACACATCTTGGACACACGTTTTTCTCTGAATACATGTAAGCGTACGGTAGATAATATCAGCGGGCACATCGTTATTTAAACGAAAGCCCACCTTTTTTTGTTCAAAAAAAGACGAGAATGAGACGATTGGTAATGTCTTTTTTTGTTCATACGCTTGAGATAAAATCTTGACAAGAACTTCTCCACTCAAGATGATCCCTCTTTCTAAAAAACGCTTCATCACAACATATGTGAGCATTGATTATGCTCATAGGATAATATATTATCATAATTTAATTGTGTGGTGTTAGTCTTTTTTGGGTTTTTACACTGGGAATTATACCCGCCTATTTCTTGCGTTTCCCCGACGTTCTCGCTACTAGCAAAAGAATGAATAATAAAATAAATACTCCTGCTCCTACAAACATATCATATAAGAAATCAAGCATCATACTCCTCCTCTTCCTCCAAAAAACGCTATTAAAACCAAGTGTTTTAATAGCGTTTTTTGAAGAATAAAGCCTAATTAATAAATACAACGGTAAAACAGATGCGATGTATCGAATGGCAAGAAGCCATGAAGAGAACGAGCGCTTCACATTCGTAGAACCATACTTAAACTCTTCAATTTTTCTTTATTTATTCTGATTTGTCATACTATATCACACCACCCTTCTATCGAAAAGGGTTTTTGTTGTTTTAACCCCCATCATGTGTTATGAATAGTATGTAGGTTTTCTTATTTATTTTCGTAACTAAAAAAAGTTTGACAGTTAGAGGTACAAAAAATGACAAATCAGCAAGTAATACAACAACAATTTTTAGATAAGTTCCTTGACTTTATCTTAGTAAAATGTCCAAACTGCGAACTATGTGCGCGAGTTGTAAAACTGGATAAAAAATTGAGCGGGTCAACGCACTCATGCACGTGTCCTCACTGCGGCTATATAGACGTAGTCAACGCTGATAGCCAGGGACCGTTAGAACTTTCTGAAGCAGTAGATCCTTTTTTTCAGCTTCCACTTTACTTAGAAACGATATGCCCTGAACGTCGACTTTGGGCTTATAACTTAGATCACCTTCAGTATATTGAATCTTATATTGAAGTTAAAACATGCGGGGCTTGTTTCGACGAACTGTCGGTTGAACACTCATTGCCAGATTGGGTAATTCATAAGCAGAAAGAAGCATTAAATGAAATTCAACGTTTAAAAGACACCGTCTTTTGTACATTCAAATGAAGATAAAAAAGAAACGTTGCTCAAGCGGCAACGTTTCTTTTCTTACGAAGAATTTTCTTCGGTAAGTTTTCTTCGATAGTCCCCGGCCTTGTCGAACTCTTTTGCAGTGCCGACAAAGAAGTAGGTTACCGTATGATTTTTGTTACCTTGAGTCATTCCGTGAATCATCTTCCCCTGCTTCAATTGCTTTCGCTGACCATTTTTGTTTACATAGAAATATTTATTTTTGGCCCAGCCGCCCCCGCTTAAAAGCGTTTTGGTTTTCCCGACTCCATGCTCGTTTACCTTAAATACAGTGTAGTCTCCTTCTGTCTTGCTAGGATTTCCGTTATCTTTATCATATTCGACCATAACCCATCCTTTGTACCCTTCTGGTATAAGGAAAATGCTCGGCTGAGACGTTTCATCTGGGCGTCCACATCCAGCTGCGATTACAATTAATAAGCACAAAATGAGCCACCTTTTCACTTTTCCCAACTCCTTTCTTAATAAAAGACGTGCCTCTATACTGCTTTTAGTTTTTGTTGAAGGTAAGATTATATTCTTTTTACATCCCTCAATTTTTCCCAGTTTATCCAATTAAATATGCTATATTTATGTATTGTTTGTCACACACTATTAGCAGGCGTTTACAATTTACAATGGGAGGATAACAAAAATGAGCTATGTTTTTTTATTTATTTTGCTCTTTGTCATTCCGCTTTACACGCAGCAAAAAATTGTTCGTGCCGACCGTGAAAATACACGTGCATTATTACTAAGTGAACACGAGCAATCTGAACATAAAAAAAGCGATTCCCCATAAAATAGGAATCGCCTTCTTTTAATATGTTAAGCTTCCAGCTACAACAAGGCCGACGGCAATCGACGCTGCAAACAGAGTTACTCCAACCGCTACATTTCCTTCTTCTACTTTTTTGGCTAGGCTCGTTTTAGGCGTCATGATAAATTCAATAATCCAATATGCCACTACTTGAGTAATGATGCCTACTACTCCCCAAAGAGTTGCATCTAACAAATTTAAGCTGTTACTCCATACGGTGAAAATGACAATAGCGAGCCCAATTCCTTTTCCCCATAACTTCAAAGCGACCGCTATATTTCCACTTTTTATGAGTTCACGATCATTAAATTTTGTTGTTAATTCAAATACCATTATTCCAATAAATAATAGACCTAACCCTACCGCTACGTGAGATAAAAAACTCCCTATACTAGCCCAATCAACCCATTGTGTCATTGTTATTTCTCCTTTTCATTTTAATCCAATTGGCAAATAGTACGATTCATTATCTGTAATTTGATTTCCAGCTCGTATTCCTACTGCGCTTGCTTTTCCATTTAATAAAAAGCATCCATACATGATATGAGCCTCTATTGTTTGCTTTTGCGTCTTCATTTTTGCAGTTGGCAATGGAATAAACTGTTGATAAACAGCAGTGTATTCTTGATATGTTTTATGTTGATCTTCGTCTATTTTGATTCCGCATTCATTATAAATTTCAACGGTATCTCCCTCACGACCAAACGATGGTTTCTTCACAAATGCTTGTTTTCTTTCAATAAATGGATCTTCTTCTAAATACGTTGGTAAAAAGTATGTTTCAATGGTATGATGTTCTTCTTTAGTGAAAAAAGGGTGATTTTGTTCATGCAAAGCCCAAATGAGTGCCTGCACGGCTTTAGACTGCAGCAAAAATGCAGAAGGCGGATTAATGATTGCTACTTGTTTTTGTTGTACCAATGTTAAAAGCATGTGCCCTACTTTTTCATGCGTACTCGGATCTTCATCTTCAATTAAATGTTCAAGCGGATAAGTTTGGCGATATAGTACATCTATTTTTTGTCCATATTGATCATATACGCCCGCTTCTATATGTTCACCTTCTTCAACTGTAGAGGCAGGGACAATTCGAAGCTGCGATAATGGAACGTATGTAGCATCCACATCGGCTAGCTTCATTAAATAAAGAGTCGTTAGCTTATCTTCTTCATGTGTATCATGAGAAGAAAAAACGACGTTTGGATAGTTTGTTCTATTGAGCTCGTTATAAGCTTCAAAAATGGCGTGTTTTAATGCTAAAGCAAGCTTTTTTTCTTCAAGCTTATTAGGGTTTTGAACCTGAAAATGACGACAGACTAACTCATTTATGTGAAATAATTCTTTAATGAATGTAGGCGTATCCGCATTTAATTCTAAAAGCTTGATTTGATCATTTGTAACGGCAAAATCAAGGCGTGAAATGATACTTTCTGTTTCCATCGTTTTCAGCCGTACGTAAGGGAGACTTGCTTTTGGAAATCCTAAAGAGAAAATTGTCTGATCATCCAAAGAACGAAGCAAAGGTGCAGTTTTAAAAAATAATTCCCCAATTTGATTTGCAGCTTCTTGAATAGAATGAATGATAGGAGAAGACTCTATATGTACGTCATAAAGAGCATACTCTGTTCCATATAAATCGTGCCAAAAACCTTCAATTTCTTTATAAAACTTTTCTCTCTTTTCTTTGTGCATTACCCGCCAAAACCGCCTTTAGAACCGCTCCCAATTCCAGATTTATAAGAGCTGCTCGATTTAAATGATTTATAGGCCGATGAAGAGGTCAGCTGTTTTTTAGAACCGTAGTAGCGACCCCCGTGATAATATGAACCGCTGTGCGAAGAAGAAGAATCTGAACAGTAGTACGTTTGTGTATCTTCATCCCATTTCCACTTGTCACAAGATTTATCTTTCGGTTTAGCCGGCCTTGCTTGGTCAGTTGAACCACAAGCAACGAGCGATGTCATTAATGCTGTGGTCAAAACCCCCGCCATCATTTTTTTTGTTTTTGACATTACGTCTTTCCCCCTTAATACGTTACGCCCGTTTTGATTACATATAAACTGTACACGCAGCGATCTTCATCAATTTCTGCAGAGTCTCTTTCCCACTCTAATCCATTGTAGTATGTATAAATAGTTCCGATATAGCTTAATACTTCCAAATGGGTATAAAATGAAGAGACGAATAAAACCGGATGTCCTCGAAGAGAATTCAGTTCGCGGACTTCTAATGTAATATCTCTGTTATCGTCTTCTGCCTGTTCTTTCACTCCTTGCTCATGTTCCTTTACATAAATAATATGTATGTCATCTTCGACTGCAGATGAAGTTTGCTTATACGTTATTCCTTCTTTAACAAAAAATTCGCATTCTCTTCTTGCTAAAATTTGTTCAAGTTCAATAGATTTATAGTGATAAATAGAAACAAACGTATCATCAGGCTTTAGCAGTCTGTATTCTAACTTCCCCATTGTGCAACTCCTTTTGTGACTTTTTTGTGAACATTCTTTAATAAATACGCACAGATTTTCAAAAAGTTTCAATTTTTTCATATAAAAAGGCTTAGCTTCAAATAAGCTAAACCTTTATTTTTTTATCACATCTGTTACAACTTCATAACCGCCTGTGTATGGGTCAAATACATATTCTAGCATGCCGTTTCCACGATTTACTTTAAATAGATAACGGTATTTTTTAGGGCTGTCTTTTGCTGGATATACGTATTTTCCTTTTTGAAACTGACTTAGCAAGAGCTGTTCTCTTTGCGCAAGCATTTTTTTGGCTTCATTATAACCATACAGCGGAAGATTTTTGGCATAGAGAACCGGTACAAACACAAGCACAACGACTGAAATCGTAATAAGCCCTTGTTTGAACCACCGCATAAATCTCTTTGGATTTCGTGAAAGCAGCATTGTTATGACAATTACTGTTAACAAAGGAACAATATATACTTGAACATACGGAATGTTTGCAAATACAGGTCGATTAATCAATAAGACAATAACTTCAATAGCTGCTACTAATACTAAAATAAAATAGACCACTTACGCTTCACACCTCGACGATTCAATGAATTTTATATGTGTTAGAAAGTATTCCCACTCATGAATGAACTCGTCTATTGTATCACAAGACGCAAAAAAAATATCCACGCTCGGCTATTTTGCGAAATTCAGATGATAAAAGAGAGTGAGACATAACTAAATTAATCCAATCTAAAGACGAACAAATTGGATTAATGATCTAATGTGGATCGCTTGGTACACCGCTGTTGATTTCCGTGCAAGACTTCGCTTTCCGCAGGCGGCCGGTGAGTTTCCTCAGCACTTACACTTCCGGGGGTCTCACCTATTCCGCTTTTTCCGCAGGAGTCTTCGTCTTGCCCTCTAATCCACAGCTAGAAGCCACAACATACATAAAACCTATGTTCACCATCACCATAAAAAAATCCGAACGAGTTGGATTCTCCATCTAGAATCTCGATTCATCGTTCGGATCTTCCTTCAACTAAACTACTTTTGTCCCTGCCTCTTTATTACGAGACTTCTACATTTCGATTTTGATTATATTTTTTCCCCTGTAAAAATGAGTAAATGATCGCTGCTGCCCACACAATAAGTATGAATGCATACACAGCTATCTGAGTTGTGCTGCTTGATACCCATGTATTTAAGAGGGTTCTAGCATTTGTTAAAATGATAAAACCACCAACAAGCGAACCAAGCAAGTGAGCTGGAATAATACGAACAAACCATGCAGCAATCGGAGCCGCAATAATTCCGCCAATCATAAGGGCTCCTACCCAGAACCAGTTTACTTGCTCCCAGCCAAGAGAAATTAAAAAGCCAAGTGTAGCTGAAACGGCAATAGCAAATTCACTTGTATCTACGGTTCCAACGACTTTCCGTGCCGTTGTGCCTTTTTTAGCTAGCAATACAGGCGTTGCAATCGGCCCCCAGCCGCCGCCTCCTGTAGCATCAGCAAATCCAGCAATTAATCCTAATGGAATGGACTGCTTAGTCGATAAAGGTTTGGTGTTTTTTTCTTCGTTTGTTTTAAACGTAAATAAAAAGCGAAATAATACATAAACTCCTAATAGCAATAAGAATGTTGAGACGTAAGGTCTTACTGCATCTCCGGGTAAATTACTTAGGAAGCAGGCGCCTACAAAAGCCCCAATGGAACCAGGGATAATCAGCTTTAAGACCATCGATTTATCGACGTTTCCAAATTTAATATGTGAAACACCAGAAGCTGCTGTTGTTACAACTTCTGCTAAGTGAACAGATGCCGAAGCCACAGCTGGTGCAATTCCAAACGTTAAAAGTAGCGTAGTTGATGTCACCCCGTATGCCATTCCAAGTGATCCATCAATTAATTGAGCTAAAAAGCCAATAAGTGCAAACGTAATTAACTTTTTCATGTTGTCCCTCCACTTTAATCTTCTGTTAGAAAGCACAAAAAGGCCTCCAACACTTGTTTGCTAGAAGCCTTCGGTATGTCCGATCAGCTGTCCGTTTTATGAATAAGTTGTTTATATTGTAATCCTAACTATTCCTAGAAGTCAACTGTGTTTTTGGTTTTTTCTTTTAGTCTATGAATACTGCTTGGTTATAGTATCAGTAAAATAAAATTTTTCTTGTTAAGTCAAAAACATAAAAACGACCGCTCACTTAATAAGGGCGGTCGTTTTTATGCATGTCTTTCCAATGAGCTAGCACTTCCGGGGGCAAACTCACATCTTTATCTAATGACGTCACATCCATAGAAGCAGGCTCATCGCTATTTATCACTTTTTCCACCCAATCCGGCTGTACGACTAATGCCTGTTCAATTGTAACTAAAGCCAGCCCTTGCTCAAAAGCTTCTGCTACTTCTGTTGCCGTAAGTCCTCCTGTACCCACAAGAGGAACCCTGTGATTCACGTGCTTAATAATCGAAGAAAGGAGTGAACGATTTTCTTCACTTCTTGAAGTAGATTCATGTAAGGCACTAACATGTAAATAGTCAATTTCTGTACGAACAAGACAATCAATCCACTCAAATGTATCTTCCACTTTATTTCCTAAATATCCTTTTTCTTTAGGTGCTAATGTATATCCCACAATAAATGGTTTGCCCGCATGAGCTGCTCGACGCGTTACTTCACGAATGACTTCAAGCGCAAAAGTGAAGCGGTTTTCTGCGCTTCCTCCATAAGAATCACTTCGCTCATTTGCTTGCCTTGACATAAACTGCTGCAGTAAACATTCATTTCCTCCGTCAATTTCTACTCCATCAAATCCCGCCTCCATAGCTCTTGTGGTAGCTTCGCCAAACGCTTGAACAATATAAGTTATATCGCGCTCGGTCATTTGAACAGGCTTTTTGCCTTTACGTTTATAAGGCTTTTCACTCGGACTAATTGCTTGCCACTTATTTTTCATTTCTACGCACTTTCTTCCCCCGTGTGTTAGTTGAAGAATCGCTTTAGCTCCTCTTCTATGAATGGTTTGAGTCAGTTGATGAAGCTTTCGTATTACCTGATCACGATGAATTCCGATTTGGCCATGTGCTACTTGCCCATTTTCTGTGATAAACGCGGGGCCGACAATTACCATACTGACGCCCCCTACTCGTTTTTCGTAAAAGGTCATATCGATATCGGATATTTCTCCGTTTTCCCGTGAAGCGTATGTAAGTATAGGCCCCATTGCTAATCGGTTTTTCATCTCAAGAGCATCCACAAATTTAAAATGCTTAAACAATTTTTCGTAGGCTGTCTTCAATTGATTCACACCTTTTTCTCTTAGTTTGCCCATCTTTAGGCGGAGTAGACATAGGCATAAAAAAAGAAATGCCTTCAGCGGCATTTCTTTTTACGTTGTTTTTCTTATTTTTTTGACGGGATAAAATACAAATTCGCTTTTTCCAACGATCCTTTTTTCATCAATGAGACCTAGACCGTTGCGACTATCCATACTGTACAGACGGTTATCACCCATTACAAATACTTCGTTTTCAGGTATTTGAATAGGTTCAAAATCTCCTGTAAGCTCCATATCCATATTGTTGGCAATTTGACGATTCGTTTTTAAATAAGGTTCACTTACTTTTTTATCATCAATATAAAGCTGATCTTTTTTCATTTCGATTTTTTCACCTGGCAGACCGATTACTCTTTTTACATAGTGCTTATTCTTAGCCTCATCTTTAATAATCACAATATCTCCACGGCGAATATCATGGAGCGAATACGACAGTTTATTCACAAACAAACGCTCTCCGTTATGCAGCGTTGGGTTCATTGAAGCGCCTTCTACAATATACGGAGAAAATAAAAATGCGCGAATCATAAATACTAGAGCGATAGCGAAGATAATAGTTTTGAATATGCTGCGTAATTGATCGCTTTTTGTTTTTTCCGTAGTCAATATACTTTGTCTCCTTTGTACAGCTCACTTTTCTTATGTAAAAAAGCAAGAAAACCTCTTACTTTAACACTTATTCTAACTTAACCATAGAAAGAACTGAAATCAAATGTTTTATGTTATGTAAAAAAAGAACCTCTAACAAATGTTAGAGGCTTACATTACGCAAGTTTCGTCTTTACACCTCTTATTATAACATTAATTATATAAAAAGAGACTACCTTTTATGTAAAAATTATGTTTTTTACGCAAACTTAACTAAATCTTCACATTTAGAGGGGCTCTTTCATGTATAAAAAGTTGAGAGGTGCAATACTCTATAATCTTTCTTCGCCGCACGGGTCCAATAAAAATGTTTTGATCATCTACAACTGGTACAAAATTTTGTTCAGACGTGCGTGACAAAATACTTTCCATTTCATCATGAATTAGTTTACGGCCTAATCCCTCCGCCTCTTTCAGAAAAGAGCGTTCTTATCTCCTCGATAAGAACGCTCTTTTTAGCTCATTTTTTCAATTTCATTTACAAGAATTGAAATGGCATCCGTTTTTGTTGCTTCACGCATTGTACGCTTCATTGTACTTGCCTGTTGCTGAAGCTCATTCACTTCACGCAAAAACAATTCTTTTGTCAACTGCTCTTCTTCTACAACCATACAGTAGCCTTTTTTCTTAAAGGACTGTGCATTTAAAATTTGATCTCCGCGACTTTGCGCTTTTGATAAAGGAATAATCATCATCGGTTTATGAAGGGCTAAAAACTCAAAGATGGCATTTGATCCGCCGCGTGTAATCACATAATCAGTTGCTGCTAGGACATCAGGAAGCTGTTCATTTACGTATTCTAGCTGACGGTAGCCCGTCTCTTTTTCAAGGCTTGTATCAATATTACCTTTTCCGCACAGATGTACAATTTGAAATTTCTTTTGCAGTTCAGGCAAAGACTCTCGAACAATTTCATTAATGCGGCGCGCTCCTAAACTTCCCCCCATAATAGTTAAGATTGGGCGCTTATCATAAAAGCGAAGCCAGCTTTCCCCATTTGCTGCGCTTCCGCTAAATAGCTCTTTTCGGATAGGTGAACCAACAACCTGCACTTTTTCTTTTGGAAAGTAGTTTGCCGCTTCATCAAAAGAAGTGAAAATTTTAGTGGCAAATTTTTGCGCAATTTTATTTGCCAGTCCCGGTGTTAAATCACTTTCATGAATGAACACGGGAATATTTAGAGATTTAGCAGCCATTACAACAGGCACTGTGACAAAACCGCCTTTTGAAAAAACAAGAGAGGGCTTTAACTTTTTCAGCACGCGACGTGCATCGCCAACTCCTTTTGCTACTCGAAATACATCTTTTACATTTTCCATATCCACGTAGCGACGAAGCTTTCCGCTTGAAATCGGATGATATGGAATGTTTAATTTTGTAATTAATTCTTTTTCAATACCATTGTGAGAACCGACATAATGGATATCCCATTTTTCACTGTCTAATTCTTTCATAATCGCAATATTTGGCGTTACATGTCCAGCTGTTCCGCCTCCGGTAAAAACGATAACTTGCTTACTCATTTTTTCTTCCTCTCTTTACTTCACTTAATTGATCTGTTTTGACATCAATTTTTATCTGATCTTTTTAGCATGCAATCTGACATGTAAAACGATGGTTTTATTATAGCATTTTTCTTTTTACATATGTATGATAAGGCGTATAAAAGCATGCTATACTTTTCATAAGAGGTGATCGTAATGAACAAACCTGTACCTACAATAAAAGGTGAAACCGTGGATTCCGAAACGCGCTGCACGCACTATCATACTGATAAAGATATTATCGCAATAAAATTTTATTGCTGTAATACATATTATCCATGCTATCAATGTCATAACGGGCATGCAGATCATGATATTAAAAGATGGCCAAAATCTATGTTTAATGAAAAAGCTATTCTTTGCGGAGTATGTAAAAATGAGCTATCAATTGATGAATACTTAACCTGTAGCTCCACCTGCCCTCACTGTCATTCTTCTTTTAATCCCGGATGCAGCCTGCATGGACATATTTATTTTGAACAAAAAAGCTGAACGACACATCGTTCAGCTTTTAAAATAACTGTTCATCTATATTTATAATGGAAGGAATCAGGCCTGGGAATAATTCCTCAAGCTCTTCTAAACGCATGGAATAATAGTGCTGCGTGCCTTCTATACGTAGTTTGATAATTCCAGCTTCGCGAAGTACTTTAATATGATGTGATAGCGTTGATTTTGATACATTTAATTTTTGATAATACGAACAGGTCTGCTCCTTTCTTGTCGCTAAACACTGTACAATTCGCAGCCGGTTAGGATCACTCAACGCGTGTAAAATAGGCGTTAATTTAATTTCAGATTTCGGTGGTTGATAAGGTTTTCTCATGCTTAAAATATAACATAGCTTCTTTTGTGTATCAATGTTCGGTAACTTTCGAACTAAAATCCTTGCGCTGTTATTTAATCAGTGTTATAGTTTCGTTGTTCGATGATATTCGAACTTGTCTTCATTTTAATAATAAATTGAATGAAAGATTAAAAACAAAACAAATAATATAAAGCACCATCATTATTAAAGGAGGAACCATCGATGATTCATTTACAAGCTTCAATGAAAGTTAATCCAGAAAAAAGAGAAGAATTTTTAGAAAACGTACAAGAACTAATTAAGCATTCTTTACAAGAAGAAGGAAACAGCAACTATCAACTATTTGAAGATGCGTTTACATCGAACACGTTTATGATGATTGAAGAGTGGAAAAGCGAAGAAGCAATCCAATCTCATAATAAATCAGCTCACTTCCAAAAGTTTGTAGCATTTGCTCAAACTGGAGTACTTGTAGCACCTTTAGATGTAAAAACATTACAAGGTTAAGAATTTAAACTTGAATAATTGAAAGCTGCGATTAACATCGCAGTTTTTTTTATCTACTTTAACAGCGTCCTGAATAAACTAAAAGTAATACTCAATAAATGAGGTGTTTGTATGGAGTTTATTTTAATTTGCAATTTTCTTTTGGGTGGAACCGCAGCGTTTTTATTAGTACCGGCTTTTACAAAAAAGCACTCCTTTCGCATGACTTTGCTTTCTCTCCTTTTCCTCCTTTCAATTGCTCCAACTTTCCTTCTCGCTAATCCACATATTGGAGTTTTATCTTGGACTATTCGAGACAGCCTTCTATTGTTTGCCGCTTTATTTTTATTTTATTTAACCTTCCCCTCAAGCAGGTCAAAAACGCTTTTGTTTTTTCTTTTATTTTTATTGTCGATTGCTCCTCTTGCCTACGTTGTATATGACGACTTCACGCATACATATGCAGATGCCAATATTAGGCTTGGCTTAGGCTTTTTATTCACATGGTTCTTAACAGCTTTGTACAATATTTTGGCTATTCTTCGATTTTTTCGTCAAAAATCTCAGTAAACACGTTAAAAGTTAACAAACAAACGAATAGTTGATTTCATTTAGTATACGCTAACAACTGCACAGTCCTTCTCTTTACATAAAGCTGTGCATACTAAAAAAGGAAGTGATACTTGATGAAACGACTATTCGTAATGGTAGCAGCGATTGCATTCTTGGCACTTAGTCGCATGTTAGTATTTGCCGCTGAAACACCTCCTGCTGCAGATGAGCGGCTAGCTCAAAATGCAGAAGTTCGCATTGTTCATGTTTCACCAGATGCTCCAGCTGTAGACATTTTTGTGGATGACAAAGCCTTGGTAGAAGGAGCAAAATTTAAAGATGTCTCCAATCCCCTGCCTTTGTCAGCTGGTTCTCATAAAGTAGAAGTATACGAAGCAAAAACGAAAGGCACAAAAGATTCGATCATCGAAGCTACACTTGTTGTAGACGGTGGAAAATCGTATACAGTAGCAGCCGTAAATAAAGCAGAAAATCTTGAACTACAGGCCTTCACAAATAATAAGCAAGGAATGGATGGAAAAGCAAGCCTACGTATTGCTCATTTATCTCCTGATGCTCCTGCGGTAAATGTAGGCCCTAAAGGGGCTGCCCCTTTATTTAAGGATTTATCTTTTAAAAGCATTTCAGGTTATCAAGTAGTAGATCCGGGTTCATACGATTTCTCTGTTTCCACAGCGGATGGAAAAGAAATACTAAGTCTTCCTAGAACAAACCTTGAGAGCGGTAAAAACTATACGGTTCTTGCAGTAAATACTACTAACAAGCTTGAGACCATTGTTTTACAGGACAATTAATCAAAAAACGTCATTTCAATTGAAATGACGTTTTTTATAGACTGCGCTGAATGAATTCTTCCTTTTTGTACTCATAAGTAGAAATATCGTTCCACAATCGTTTTGAAAGCTCGTATTTCATACCTTCATATTTTTTTCTAGCACGTTCGCTCGAGCGTAAATGCTCTCGAAAATCAATGCGTTCATTCCAGTAAGGTGATTCACTGACCGTTACGTACACATGACTTCTTCTAGCATCGTATGGAATAAGCTTACGCGCGTTCTTAGCTGTCATAATTGTAGGATAGTGCGCAGCCTGCACACCCTCTTTTAATAAGATAAACATCTCTTTTTCCGCTACATATACGTGAGATGTATTTTTTAATATGGCGCGTACTTCATTTATATCTTCTTCACGTTTGACTCCAATTAAAATATCAACGATTGGTGAACCTGCCAATCCTGGAACGGACGTGCTTCCAATATGTTCAATGTCTACTGAAAAATCTTTTAGTGTGTTGAGTAACGCTTCTTTTTCCATTTGATACAAAAGCGACCACTTTGTTTCATACTGAACAATCTTTCGCATATTGGTTTCCACCCTTTCACTTTTTTATACTGTACCATGATTCAGAATAAAAAGAAAGAATTTTCTAATAATTTAATTTTAGCTTGTGTCAAAATTTTTATATCGATATGGACAGGCTTTATATTATTTTATATATTGTTGTTATTTTTATTCTAAATGTTTCATAATTGTGGATGTTTCCTCCTTCAAAAGGTAGATACGCTTTTATTTTCTATTTCTTCTCTATCATATTCACACTTGCTTTCTTTATACTATTTCATATTTTTTATAGCCTAAGACATTTTTTCAAAATGCAGGTGAACAAAGGACTAAAGACTTTTAAACACCCCTTATATCCCTAAATCCTACCTCTAATATGAATACATTTTACATTAATGTAAAATTTTGTAGTTAAGAATAACAGATAGTTCAAATTCATTATACAATTGAATTTCGTCATATAGTATGATGGATAATGTCGGTAGAAGAAGATAATAGTAGATTTTACTTGAAATTTTGGATTTATTACCGATATATGCTTTGTATACCAATAAAATTATGATGAAATTTGTAATTTGCAAGGAGGAAAAAATGAATAAAAAACATATTATGTACACAGCTGTTTCTTCTGTACTTTTAAGCTCTTCATTGCTTTTGCATTCGATTGATGCAGACGCAGCTGAATCGGCGAAAGTAACTGCTACATCGTTAAACGTACGTGCAACGCCTAGTACAAGCGGTGCCATCGTTGGGAAAATAACACAAGGAAACACCGTTAATATAGTAGACGAAAGCAAAGGGTGGGCTAAAATTACCTATAATGGTAAAGACGCTTGGATTTCGTCTCAATACATAAGCAAAACACAAATAAACAGTACGTCTACGGCAAATTCGACATCCAAATCAGCAATCGTTAACGCTAGCTCATTAAACGTTCGTTCTTCTGCGAGCACAAGCGCGTCCATCGTGACGAACTTACCACGCAATTCAAAAGTAACGGTGTTAAAAGAAAGCGGATCTTGGTCACAGGTTAAAACGGCAAGTGGTCAAACGGGCTGGGTGGCGAGTCAGTATTTAAAAGCGGACTCTGGTTCTTCTACTCCCACTAACGACTCTGGCTCTACCTCATCCAAGTCGGCGGTTGTTAACGCCAGTTCTTTAAACGTTCGTTCTTCTGCAAGCACAAGCGCGTCCATCGTGACGAACTTACCACATAATTCGCAAGTAACGGTGTTAAAAGAAAGCGGATCTTGGTCACAGATTAAAACGTCAGCAGGTCAAACGGGCTGGGTGGCGAGTCGGTATTTAAAAGCTGATTCTGGACAGTCTTCACAAACAGCCCAGTCGATTCAAATTTCAAAAGCTTCAAATTTGCGTACTCAGCCGAGCTTAAGTGCGGGAATTATTCGTGTAGCAAAAGCAGGTGAAAGATTTAAAAAAATAAGTGAAGCAAATGACTGGGTGCAAATTCAGTACTCTGCGAGTCAAACAGCATGGGTATCAAAAGGGCTAACAGCTCCGGCTGGTTCCACAACTTCAGCTAGTTCACCTGCTCCATCTGCTGCTTTGAAAGATAAAATTATTGTAGTAGACGCTGGGCACGGCGGATATGATCCTGGCACTTCAGGTAAATCATCAATTGAGAAAAATCTAGCGTTAACAACAGCAAAACTTGTTGCAAGCCGCTTAGCTAATTCTGGAGCAAATGTATTTATGACGCGGTCAAACGATACCTTTATTTCACTGAGCGGACGTGTGAACGTTAGTGAAGCAAAGCATGCAGATGCATTTATCAGCATTCACTATAACGCTTCTACTTCATCTTCTGCAAACGGCATTGCGTCATTTTATTACAGTGAAGCCAAAGATAAAGAATTAGCGAAATATATTCAAGAAAGCATGGTTGAAAACGCGCCTTCTATGAAGGATATGGGCGTTCGTTTTGGAGATTATTATGTTACTCGAGAAAACAACCAGCGTGCTGTACTGCTTGAATTGGGCTTTTTATCAAATTCTCACGATGAGCAAATTGTTTCTTCTAACGCGTATCAGCAGCAAATATCTACAGGTATTTATCAAGGAATTGCTCGATATTTTGCAGCTAATAAATAATAAAAGCCCTCATTATGAGGGCTTTTATGCTACCAGCTTGCTTTTTTAACACCTGGAATTTGTCCTTTGTAGGCCAATTCTCTAAAAGCAATGCGTGACATTTCAAATTTTCTAAGGTAGCCTCTCGGACGACCGGTAACGCGGCAGCGATTATTTAAGCGCGTTGGCGAAGAATCTCTAGGCAATTTTTTTAACGCTTCGTAATCTCCTTTTTCCTTCAGATCTTGACGTAATTGCGTATACTTCGCCACTATCTCTTGACGTTTTTGTTCTTTTACAACTTTTGATTTTTTTGCCAAACTTTTTGTCATCCTTTCCTATACATTTTTTCTCTTTATTTGAAATACGTAATTATTACGATTTAATTGTTTTGGGGGTCCACCTTTAAATTTAATCGTATTTTCTTCATTCTTTCAATTTATTTGCTTCAACGCTTACATGCAGTTACCCGCAAACTGCTGTATAAACATAAAAAAAATTGTATGTCAAATGTAATTAATTCCTGTATCTCCTATATCATACAAAGAGACCTACATATTCCATATTGTAGGAGGATTTGTATTTACAGATAATATTTCAATAATATTACAGTTCATTTACATATTAATAACTTCGACAAATTTAGCGGTTATCTAGTATATAATCATCTTAGAAATTCCAAAAATAATATTTTGTGTACTTAATAAAATATAAAAGTAAAGGTGATTAAAAAATGAAGTCGACTGGTATTGTAAGAAAAGTAGATGATTTAGGTCGTATTGTAATTCCTAAAGAGTTAAGACGTGTTCTTGAAATAGATGTAAAAGATCCTGTTGAAATTTTTGTCGAAACAGATCGAATTATTTTAAAGAAATATGAGCCGAATGGTGCTTGTGCGATTACTGGCGAAGTATCTTCTGACAACGTAACAATCGCAGATGGCAAATTAACTTTAAGCCGCGAAGGTATGGAGTTATTACTTGAAGAGTTAAAACAACGTAATTTCTAATAATAAGAAAAGCAGCTGCTTACATGCAGCTGTTTTTCTTTGTATGAAGGTTTTTTCTTCGCTTTCTGATGTTCAGATGCTATACTCAGAAGCGAAATACATAATAAAGGAGCATTTCATTATGACAGTTGAACAAATTACTTATCATTTTTTAGCCCATCGAAACGTAACCAATGAATTAATCAACAAAATTGAAGCAGGTCACTACGACTACAAGCCTGCTCCAACATCTATGTCCGCTTTTGACCTATCTACGCATATTTTAACATCTTTTTATGCATTTGCATCAGTGGTAAAATCCGGCGATTTATCTCCACTTGGTCAAAAAGCTGATTTTAGCGGTAAGTCATTATCAGACCTTTCAGCTGAATATACGAAAAAAACAGTAGACGTATTACGCTCACTTAGCGAAGGTGATTTAAACAAAACAATTGACACAACTGCAGCGTTTGGAAGAAAGCTTGCTGGAAGTCAAATTTTACAAATGGCCATTGACCACGAAATTCATCATAAAGGAAATTTATACGTATACGTGCGTGAAATGGGTCATACGGATCTTCCTCTATTTGTTCAGTTCGGTTAAGGTTATAAAATAGTTTAAGTTTATGCCTGTAAGCGCCCAAGCTAGAAGTTTGGTGCGCTTTTTCTTTGCAGTTTTCGGGATAATAAGTTAGATATATGGTATAATTCTATCAATCACTTCATATCTACTATTCAAAGCTTGTTTCTTCTTATAAAACGATAGTCATCATCTTTTACAAAGGAGGAATCACTTCATGAGTCAAACTGTTAATCAACAAAAAATTGCTCAAGTGTATCATCTTCCGTTTGTTTCTTCATTTGGAGGAAGTGCTATGAACCTTCTTTCTCCTCAAGCTGACGAACATATTTTAGATATTGGCTGCGGCACTGGTGAATTCATTTCGCAGCTCGATAAGCTTCGTGTCCATGCAACGGGCATCGATTGCTCTGAAAATATGGTTGAACAGGCTCGTCATCAGTATCCGACTCTATCTTTTGAACAATTAAATGCCCTTAACCTTCCTTATTACGAACAATTTGAAGCTGTTTTTTCCAATGCAACTTTGCATGATATCCGTCCCCCCCACCTTGTCATTAAAAACATTTACAATGCTTTAAAACCAAATGGCCGATTTGTAGCAGAGTTTTGGGGGAAAGGAAATATGGACGAAATTTTCACAGAAATCATTCGTCAATTCAAAACGTTTGATATTCCTTATCGCGAAGTAGATTTTCCTTGGTATTTTCCTTCTGTAGCTGAATATTCTTCCCTTTTGGAATCACATAATTTTCATGTCACCACTGCCATACACTACAGTCGCCCCTTCTTGTTAAAAGGGGAAAATGGCTTGCGTAATTGGCTGGAAACAAATGCAGCTCCCCTTTTTGCTCACGTAACGACAGAAACAAAAAATGTCATCATTACACGCTTAGAAAATAGAATGCAAGACAAGCTTTTTCAAAACGGATCTTGGCTAGCAGAAGCTAAACACATACGTGTACATGCTGTAAAACTAGACTGAAAAATGGACGTGATTCTATTCACGTCCATTTTCGTTAAAGTGCAGCCAGTATCCTTTTCCTCGAATCACTTCGATTTCTAAATACATGCCTATCTTTTTGCGCACGCGGTAAATCAGCGCATTCAGCTCTTCCGCTGCTACTAGAATTTCTCCATTTGACTCTACTCGTTCAGGCCAAACGCTTTTTTTTAATGCTTCTTTTGAAACAAATTGATTGTTGTTTTCTAGAAGATACGCTAAGCATGCGTATTCTTTATCTGACAAAATATACGTTTCCCCTTTTACTTTTACTTTCTGTAAAATTGGATCTAATGTATAAAACGGCTTACTTATTTGTTTTAGCATAGGTCCTAAATCGAGGGTTACATCCATGTCGTTATCGTCATTTTTAAATACTAACGCTGCCTCCTCATTTGCTAAGGTAATGATATCGTGCTCTTTCAATAAACGACCAGTTCCAGGTCGTAACTCTTCTCCGTTCACTTTTGTACCGTGTTTACTAAACAAGTCTGTAATAAAAAATGCATTATTTTCATACGTTACTTCAAAATGCTTGCGTGAAATGTAAGCACTTTGAAAAGCCAGATAAGGCTCCCATTCTTCACTGCTTCGTCCGATAATACAGGCTTTATCTTTTGGAATAGGCACGGAAGCTCCTTCGTAAAAAGGAGCACCTTTCCGAATAATCAACATACCGTTCATGTTTGCTCACACTCTTTTTTTAAAATTTTCCGACTCTTATTATGTAATTATAATACTCACATTTATTGAGATTTCTTCCAACTTTGGATAACATCATAGTATAGTCAGTTATATGATAAAGGTTGTTGTCATGTAAGTAAACCTTTAGATTATTTCTTTTCTAACTAGAAGAATACGTATTCTTTGCACTGCTGTAACAGGGATACAAATTTTTTGTAGAATAATTTGATTTTTAGTAACTTTGACATATGTTCTCTCTTTTTAAAGCGGAGTAAAATAGGAAAATACGTGAAATATTTACATAATGGAGGAAGACCAATGGGACGGTTGCCAAAAGATAGAGAAATTCAAGCGATTAAACGACGCGTTGCACTGGTATTGTTAATTATTGGATCATTTATTTTAACAGGTGCTAGCTTTAGCATTTACTGGTTTATGATGTTAAAAATATAAGTTTTTTTATAAAATAAACAAAAAAGACATGGTTTTCTTCCCATGTCTTTTTTTATTTTATTCTTTTTCAGACACTCCCGCAGATTGAAACGTGGCCATATTGGCAATCATCAGTGAAGCCGAGTGTAGCAGCGGAAATGTAACAGCAGCTCCACTTCCTTCACCTAAGCGCAGATTGAGATTGAGAAGCGGTTTCTTATCAAGAAGCTTCATCGCACACGCGTGACCTTGTTCAACAGATTGGTGACTAGCAAACATATAGTCTCTTGCTTGTGTATTGATTTCTGTCGCTAGAAGGGCTGCAACTGTACAAATAAAACCATCTACTAAAATAGGAATGCGATGAGCAGCAGCAGCTAACATAGCACCTGCCATTCCAGCAATTTCAAGCCCTCCTATTTTACTGATAATATCAATCGGATCTTGAGGGTTAATATGCCTGTTTTGCAGCGCTTCTTCAATCACGTTCACTTTGTGGCGTAGTTGTTCGTCAGAAATGCCTGTGCCCATTCCTGCAAGCTTAGAGACTTTTTCTCCTGTTAATACAGCTAAAATAGCCGTGCTTGACGTAGTATTCCCAATGCCCATTTCTCCTACAATTAAACATTTGATTCCTTGGGAAATAAGCTTTTCAGCTTCCTCATATCCGACTTGAACAGCCTGTTCTGCCTCATTACGCGTCATCGCGTCTTCTTTAAGAAAACTAGCCGTGCCTAGCTTCACTTTTCGTTGTACAAGGTCCTTATGAGAAAGGTGTGAAGCAATGCCGATGTCAATCAGTTTGAACTGTGCATCTATTTGCTGACTAAACACGTTAATAGCTGCTCCTCCCTGCAAGAAATTTAGCGCCATTTGTGCCGTTACGTCTTGGGGATAAGCTGAAACTCCTTCTTTTACAATTCCATGATCGCCTGCAAAAACGAGGACTCCTGGTGGAGTGACTGTCGGAAAAACTTCCCCTGTCATTGCCGCTAATTCAACTGCTATTTCTTCTATTCTTCCAAGGCTTCCTAGCGGTTTTGTTAATGTATCAATATAGCGTGCAGCTTTTTCGCCAGCGCTTGTTTGAAGCGCTGGAATATAAACGTTTATCATATGTACAACTCCTTTATTCTAGCAAATGTCTACCGTTTAATTTAACAGGATTTTGTTTATTCTGGCTAGTCTTTTTTAAAGTAGAAGATTGGATAGAGTTCCCAAAACTTAGTTATACTAGTAAGAGTCTGTTTAATGCGTAGAGGCAGTATTTTGAAAGGAAAGATTTTATGACAACGAAACAGCACAAAAAGGAAAAGGCAGGTCGGCTCATTTATCGCTACATTATGATGTTAATTGGAGCTTCCTTGGCTGCCGTTTCTATCGAATTATTTTTAGTCCCAAATTCCGTAATTGATGGTGGTATTATCGGTATTTCTCTAATTTTAGTTTACTTAACGAAATTGCCGTTCAGTCTTCTTATCATCATCTTTAATCTCCCTTTTTTATATAGTGGATATAAACAAATTGGTCAGAGCTTCTGCTTTTCATCTATGTTTGCAGTTGTTGCTTTATCCATTGTAGAGTCTCAATTGCACCACGTTCCAGCTGTAACATCTGAACCGCTTCTTGCTACTGTATTTGGGGGGCTACTATTAGGAGCAGGTGTAGGGACAGTCATTCGTCACGGAGGCGCGTTAGATGGAACTGAGATTTTAGGCATTTTATTAACAAAAAAAATTCCGTTTTCTGTGGGCGAATTTGTAATGTTTTTAAATATCTTCATTTTTGCTTGGGCAGGGTTTGTGCTAGGTTGGGAACAGGCCATGTACTCTATCCTTACGTACTATATTGCTTCTAAAACTATTGATGCCATTATTCAAGGGCTTGATGAAACAAAAGCAGCCTTTATTGTTTCAGATCACTATGAAGAGCTATCAGATGCTATTACGCATCGCCTGGGAAGGGGAGTTACGAAACTGTATGGTAAAGGCGGATTTGAAGGTACAGAAAAAGAAGTCATATACGTAGTGGTGACGCGTTTAGAAATTACCAAGCTTAAAACCATTATTTCTGAAATTGATCCGCATGCATTTACAACGATTATGGATACACAAGAAGCGCAAGGTGGCAAATTCAAATCAGCGATCCACTAACTTATACATAAGCGCGGATTTCTTTGAGCATGCTAATAGGTGACTACCCATAAAGGAGATCATCATGATGAAAGAACAAATGTCCAACTTATTTCACCAATTAAAACAGTCGGTTTACGATGCATCTGATAAGTTATACGATAAAGTACATACACTGCACTCACCACCAGGAGTGAGTGTGTTTGAACTGTATGAATGGATTAAAGAAAATCCAAGCACAACCGTACAAAACCAAACATTACTCGGAATTTCGTACTATTTCTATAGACTCGAAGTAGACGGTGTTTTTTTCTATATGGAAACAAAATATGATTATTTACTTTATATGACTATCTATAGTTCAAAACGTCATTATTTCACCTATCATTCCTACCAAGATTCTTTATCAACAGTGACTCCATTGACGTTTCCTATTACTAAATAATAAAAAGCTCCTCGGTTTCAGGAGCTTTTTTTATATGATTATCTTCCTTTTCGGACTTTAAAGATAAACAGCGCAAGTAAAAAACCGCTCGCCGCAGTTACTATTTTCCACGCGTTTAAGATTGGATTTTTTTTCAAGGTCCTGCTCCTTCCTTGCGGCTATACTAAAAATAGGATGGCCACCTTTCAAACAGCTAGTCCAACTTCCTTCCTACTATAAATATGCTCATTTAACATATAGCCCACCAACATTTTCATCATTTTCACTTTTCATACTATAACATATTTTTGCCATTTAGTAGAAGTCTTAAAAGTAAAAGCTGCACTTCTCTTAAAAAAAACGGTATTGAATCCCTGCATTTTCTTTGCCGTTCATTTTTTGATAAAGGTTTTGGGCAACTAAATTTTCACTGCTGCACTCAGCGGTCATACTTGCAAATTCAGACTTTTGAGAATAGGCAAGGCAAATCTTAACCAAACGTTCACCAATTTTATTTCCTCTGTTTAAAGGAGATACGTACAAGTCTTTTAAAACAGCTGTTTCTTGAAAATAATAGGTGCTCCACGATATGTACACTGTCGCAAAACCTACTAATTTCCCTTCCAATTCAGCGACAAACTGTATGCCGTAGGAAGGATTGTTCAATAAGCGCTTAATATGTAAAGTTAAAGCTTTCCGAGAAGGGGCAGGCTGCTCACAGAATTTCACTATATATTCTTGCATTAATGTAGCCAGTCGCTCTCGATCGGTTTCAACCGCCTGTCGAATGACAACCATTTAATCACTCCTTTTAGCTCAACGCTCTTAACATAATTCGATAGCCATACTTTTTTTCCTTTCATTTTCGTGAAAAGCTTCCTACTTTTACACAATAGGTATTTAAAACAAAAAACCTTGTACGGCTTGTATATAAGAGGGAAAATGCGAAGTTTTTAAAAAAAGGTTGCAAATAGCAACCTTTCTTATTTATAAAGCGCATAGTTCCTTAATAATAAACCTACACAGCCACTGATTACAATGAGTCCTCCTGCCGTTAGAAACGCCGCCGTCACATCTAGCGAAGCAATAGCTCCAAGCAGCAGCACTGAAAGCCCAAACGTCACATATGAAACGCTCAGCGTAGCGGAAAACACTTTAGGAAGCATTTCTAACGGAACGGCCGTTTGTGTAAGCGTGTAAGAACACGTAGCGCTCATTTGAAGTGCAATGCCAATAGCGAAACTAATTAAAAGTGAAAGCAAAGGAACAGACGTCACTCCGAACAATAATGTAAAGAAACCTGATAAAAGACTGCCCAGTGCTACGATACGATAAAGGCTTTTCTCTTGCTCAACTGAAAGCTTCAACAAAACGAAACCTCCAAGAAGCGTTCCAATAAAAAAACTGCTGTTAATATACCCCCACCAAGCTTCATTTTTATTTAATACCTCTTTCACAAACACGTAGACAATAGCTGATGCCCAAACGCCAGCAGCCATTCCTTCTAAAACCTCCATGACTAATAGAACCCGCAGGCGCGGATAATGCCAAATTAGCTTCCATCCCTCTTTTAAGCCTTGTTTTTGATTCATTTTAGAAGAATGAACGTGTATACGAACGGCCTGCATGAATACGATTGATAAACTGAATAACGAAAATGACAGCCATAAAAGACCAGTAGCATTCCAACTAATGATCAGGAAGCTTCCAAGCGGGTAGGCTGCAATTTGAATCGTTTGATCGGTGACATTGAACGTACTGTTCCACCTTAACAGCTTCTCTTTATCTACTAAATGAGGAAGCATAGAGCTTTGAACCGGAGCTGCCCACCCATCAAAAAAAGCAATAAGCGCAACGCAGCACAGCATGCCAATAAGCGGCAGATCCCATAAGAAAAACATAGATAAAACACTTGTTTTCAACAGCTGAGACACCACAAGAATACGCTTAACTTTGTAGCGATCTATAAGAAAAGGCACAGTGAAACTGCTCAAAAACTTAGCAGTTGTAATGGTAAACGGAATGCACGAAAGCAGCACAGGCGAACTGTTTCGAGCGTAAAGAATGCTAATTAACGCAACAATATATAATACATCTGCTAAATTGGCTTGGCTTTGACCAACCCATAAAAAAAGTGCGGAACGATTTTTCACGACAATCCCTCTTTCTTTTTAGTATGACTGAAAAGAAAGAGAATCCTACACGTAATCAACCCCTTTATAGAGTGGCGTACTTTTATCAGCTTATTACAATCGTATGCTTTTTACAGGACATAATTTATTTATATATTAAAACACACAAACAGTTAAACTCTATCGTAAAAGATCTAGAAATTGTCGTGAAAACAAAGTTAGCTTAACTATAGAATATTAAAGTTATAGAATCAATGATATTTTACATAATTTTCTTTTTTCTTCTTCTTTACTTCTAAATAACCTAAGCTTGCCATATATATAGATGGACGAGTGCTCCTGTTAAAATCTAACGTATAGGGTGAGGAATATTTTTTCGAGAGTGGTTTCGATTTGCTGTGGCAGCTTATTAATTGGAATAGGGCTAAACGGATTTATTGCTCCGTATCACTTACTAGACGGTGGACTTATAGGATTTGGACTTATCGTATATTATGTATTTGGAACTCCTATTGGAATGTCCATTTTCTTTTTGAACGTACCTGTCTATTTATATGCTTTTTTTCGTCATCGTCAAAACTTTTTTTATGGAAGTATCGGTTTATTTGTTTCTTTTTTCATGACAGAATGGCTGTCTATTCTCGAAGGGACGCTGAAGCTTCCTTTGCTCTTTAGCTCATTGCTCGGAGGCGCGCTCGTAGGAATGGGAATAGGGCTGATGCTTCGCTACGGAATCAGTTCGGACGGGCTTGATTTAATTGCTATTATTGTATCAAAAAAATGGAAAATTAATATAGGAATAACCATTTTTATCTTAGATAGTACAATTATGATAGTAGGCTTACATATTATCGGATTTACTGCTTTTTGCTATTCCATGCTTGTTATTACGATGAGCAGCATTATGATTATGCTCTTTACTTCTCCGCAATGGTTGTCTTCATAAAAAAACGCTGGAAAATTCCAGCGTTTTTTTATCTGTTTCCTACTATCATATTTATGTGATTGTGGAGAACCGTAATTGTTGAAGGTGTTGTAGTTTCCTTTTCTCCATCACAATCTACCGTTTTTTCGGGAGTGGTTTCGATATGCACTTCTTTTGCACGAAAATGCATGAGATTACTTTCAGGATTCAGCTGTTCCTCTTCAGGAGTGGTTTGCAACCATGCCATAACCGGCTCAACTCCCATTTCTTTAATAACAAATACATCTAATAATCCATCTTGAAATGAGCTGTTTCCTAGCATAGCACGAGTTCCTCCTAAAAAAGGACCATTTCCAATTAACACCATAACGGCTTCTCCTTCATAGGAAGCTTTTTCACTCGTCATTTTTAGTTGAAAAGGTTCTGCTTGATTTAATGTTCTACCTACGCTCATGTAATAGGAGAGTTTACCAAATCTCTCTTTGTTTTCTTCTAAAATATTTTCAGATACATCAGCTACGAGGCCGATTCCCCAAAAGTTTAAAAAATAATCTTCGCCATGCTTTCCAACGTCCACTGCCTCCGTTTGCTTTTCTATAATTTGCTCCACGGCTTTTAAAGGATTTTGATTCATTCCAATTGCACGCGAAAAGTCGTTGCACGTTCCTCCAGGTAAAATAGCACATAAAGGGCGTTGCTTTAGGGGAGCAAGAGCGTTGATGAGCTCATAAACTGTTCCGTCTCCTCCTGCCCCAATAATGACATCCACTTGGCCTTCTAATTTTCTTACTAGGTCGGCACCGTCTCCAGGTTGCTCTGTTTTATATAAAGTAACCGAATCAAATGCTGTGTTTAACCGATCACATATAAAGTCAATTTCATTTACTAATTTTTTGTTTCCAGCGTTTGGATTCAAAATTACTGCTGCTTTCATCTTTCTCTCTCCTCTATTCAAATCTTCCGTTTCATCTTTCTCTCTCCTCTATTCAAATCTTCCGTTTCATCTTTCTTCCCTTTCTTTTAAAAAAACAAACCTTTTCAAATATGAACGTTTTATGAAACCATCCCAATAGTACTTTTTTTACTTTCAAAACCTGCTATAATAATTTTCGGACTTGTATTAACAAAAGATGGTTATTGAGAGGAGCTTTCTATACGTGTCAATAAAATGCATGACGCAGCTATTTGCAAGTTGTTTTGTTTTTTTACTTTCCTCAGTCGCTACTTGGTATAACGGCTCTTCGATGCTTGAAGGACCTTTATCAGCTAGTTTGACCGGAGGGCTAACAAAGTCCTCGGCGGTTCATCACTATTCTCAAATCGATTATTTGTTATATACAATTAAATTCCACCCTCAGTTTCCAATTATGATGATGGTGAGCGGGATTTATTTGGTTGTATTACTATCTATTATTGGGTTCAAAAAGCGGTATGGATTGATTAGCTTCTGCTGTTTATGTATCACAGCGCTCTTATGCTACAGCAGCTATAAACTTTCACATACCCCTACCGAAGGTGAACACGCCATGATTACCTCTAGCTTAGCTGCAGCAAGTTTATGCTTAGCAGTCGGATTATTCTATTTATTAAAGCGATTTTATTCTCAAAAGGAATATATTTAACCATATGAAAAAAACGTCGGATCTACCGACGTTTTTTATATGAATTTAGGTTTATTATTATTGGTTTTGTTCGATTGGCGTATAACCTATATACGCAGACTGAGGTCGGTAAATACGGTTATTTTCTGACTGCTCTACGACATGAGCTGTCCAACCAACCACACGGCTTGCTGTAAAAGTTGGGGTAAATAGTTCAGACGGGAGCTCAACCGCTTTCATAACCGCTGCAGCGAAATATTCTACATTGGTATAAATACCTCGACCTGGCTTGTATTCATTTAGTAATTCAATGGTTTTATCTTCAATTTTAACAATTAAATCAAATAGCCCGTTATCTCCTGAGATTTGTTTCGATACTTCTTTTAATGCTTCTGCTCTCGGGTCATGTGTACGGTAAACGCGATGACCAAACCCCATAATTTTCTCTTTATTATCTAATTTTTTGCGAACCCAAGGCTCAATATTCTCTTCACTTCCAATTTCATCAAACATTGTAATAACACCAGAAGGAGCTCCTCCATGAAGCGGACCTTTCATCGCGCCAATTGCTCCGCAAATAGCTGAAACCATGTCAGACTCAGTAGATGAAATAACGCGTGATGAGAAGGTTGAAGCATTCATTCCATGTTCAATCGTCAAAACAAAATATGCATTCAGCGCAGTAACCAAACTTTGATCTGGAATTTCTCCATTAATCATGTATAAATAGTTTGCTACATGATCTAAGTGTTCGTTAGGCGCTACTACTTCTAAATCGTTCATTTTACGATACCAATAGGCAATAATAGTAGGTGTTATCGCTGTAATCGCAAGCGCCTGCTCTTTTGTTGGAGGCCAGCTGTATGAAGGATCTCCTAATGCTGAGATACATGTACGAAGCGCGCTCATCACTTCTGTATCTTTTGGCAAACAGTCCATTAATGCAACAATATTAGCCGGAAGCGTACGATGAGTCACCATTTTTTGTTTAAATGCTTTTAACTCATCATGATTTGGCAGAGTACCGTTCCAAATTAAATAAGAAACTTCTTCAAAAGAATAATTAATCGCCAAATCTTTTGCCCAATATCCGCGATAAATCAGTTGACCTTTCTCTCCATCAACATGCCCTACTTTTGTTTCAGCTGCAACGATTCCTTCTAGTCCTTTAACGTATGTCATCTCAACCACTCCTCCAATTATTTTTAACAAACCAGCCCTTTTTTCTATGTACGGCTCGTTTGCAGAATGAATAGACTCACCTTAGTGGTGCACTATACCATTTTATTCCTCTTTCTTAATTGTCAGAACAGTATACAAAATGAACATTTCAACACGTGCTCTTTCTGCGCTCGCGGCCTTGTTTTACGGGAGAAAAAAATATTTTCTTAGGACTTTCTTCGAGGGTGCTTTTTGTTAACGCTTACAAATATGCGGATTTCTAACGTATTTAGAGGAACTTGATGTGCTGGTTTTTAGATGAATCATTATTCACTTCCTTATGTAAGAGTTTACATTTATTTGAATCATAAGTAAAATAGATAAATAGAATAAATAGTATGAAAACTAAGAATACTAGTGAGGGGAATTTATGGATATTCGAGAACTGCAACATTTCATGGAAGTAGTTAATCAAAAAAGTTTCACGAAAGCAGCAGCTGCAATTCACTTGTCTCAGCCAGCATTAAGTAAAATTGTAAAAAAACTAGAAGAAGAACTCGGCGTAGATCTTTTTGATCGCTCGACTCGAAAGTTGACGTTAACTGATGCAGGACAGATTGTATACGGACAAAGCCAAAAGCTGGTATCCACTCTTCACGAACTGCATGCTTTGTTAGATGATTTAAGGAATTTGCCTACAGGAGATATTAAAGTGGGAATTCCTCCTTTAGTAGGGACTGTTGTTTTCCCGACGATTGCAAAAAACTTTACATCAAAACATCCTCAGGTGAAGTTAGAGCTTGTGGAACTTGGTGCCAAGCGAATTGTCGAACTTGTAGAAAACGAACAAGTAGACCTTGGTATTATCGTATTGCCTATTCAAAACCCTCTTTTTCATGTCTATCCGTTTATTGAAGAAGAGTTTAACTTATACATTCACCATGAGCATCCGCTGGCAGCTAAATCAATTGTTGCTTTGAGCGAGCTGAAAGAAGAGCCGTTTGTCCTGTTCAGCAAAGACTTTTCTCTTCATGATCGCATTATTCACGAGTGCATTCAAGCTGGTTTCCATCCAAAAATAGCATATGAAAGTTCTCAATGGGATTTGATTATTGAATTAGTCGCTTCTGAACTAGGTATTGCTATTTTACCAAAGTCTGTGTTTCCAAAAATCAATAATCCTTTTATTAAAAGTATTCCAATTGCTGCACCTACTCCAATGTGGGAGCTTGGCATCATCTTAAAAAAAGACCGCTATATGTCATATGCTACACGAGAACTTTTGTCCTTTCTAGTCGACCAAGACATCATTTTGCCGTCTCATACGATGTCAGCAAACTCATAATAAAAAAGCCTCTTCTTTTATTAAGAAGAGGCTTTTAGTCAGCTTTTATATCTTCTTCAATCTTTTTTGTCATGCGATTAACTAAAAACAAGCAGCTTCCTGCTAGAATTAGCAGCGCAATCCATAAGATGTATGAATATCAATAGATGTTTAATTATAAGAAGAGAAGTGTATACAGAAAGAGGAGAAAAAAGTTATTCTTTTTTCTCCTCTACTCTTTTAACTTACATTTTTATTCACGGCAATAATTTCACTCAGATTATTCATATAAATAATTTGATCACCAAACGTTCTATTTTTCAAAGAAGCCGTATGGTGCGGCTTCATGCCAATAATGTAGCATGTGATACCCATGAGATAGAAGGACTGCATAAAGCCTGCAAAAGCTTGAATTCCTTCGGTTGTTAATAGATCTAATCCTCCAAAGTCAAATAGAAGCGTAGTGTAATTTCCTTCGTGCGCACAGTTTTGCAAAATGGACGTATTTTCAGCTACAAGAGCTGTGTCTAGGTCCCCAAAAAGAGGTATAAGTCCTACTTTAGAGGATAATTTAATAAAAGAAGCGGACAATTGCTTAATTTTTTGTAATGATTTTTCAAGGCATTCTTTTTGTTCAAGCAGCTCAAAATCTGTATCTGCTAATCGTTTCCGATGGTCTTGTACAAGATTTGTTAACTCTTGTATACGTTCATCTTGACGAATACAAACTAAATGACCTACATCACCGTCCCATTGAATTAAGCATTCAAACAGTGAATACGGCGAATCATTGGTTTGCATCACAAGTTCTACTTTCTGAATGGCCTGCCCTCGACTTTGGACAAGCGTTTGCTCATCATGAGGCTCATCCACCGACAATTCTCTAGACTCTTTTTGGCGCAAGTTTAAGAACTTTCTCGCCTTTTCTTGACTAAATACGTCTACAAGATCTAAAAAATTAGCTGAAGGCTTAAACAAATGACCTGATTGTTGAGAACATTCCAAAATATTAAATTCAGTGTCCACTAAAAAGTAAGGAACTGGAACATATTCAAGCATCGACATTAACTTCCACTCCTTTTTGATAACTGATTAACCAGTTATTTAGTTGGTGAAGATCTGGAATTAGGCGTGTATGCTTAGAACAGTAAGAACGGAAATCAATTTGAGAAACTAAGCGCCCTCCTACCATTACAGTTGGCCTTGGTTCTAATTTGTCCAAAGTTTTAGTATATTCAGCAAGCCGCTCAATATGATAAGGGATGCTGACAGATAATCCTACCATTTGCGGCTTCCATTCCATAGCCATTTTCTCGGCGTATTCCAGAGGTAGATTGGCCCCTAAAAAGCGCGTATTCCAACCCTGTTCTTCAAACAATAAAGCCACCATCTTTAAACCAATAAAGTGCTGTTCTTGTTCCAAGCATAGAAGCAGTGCCTTTGGAGCGGTGTCTGAAGCGTGTCCCTGAATTTTTTTATAAAAGCGATAGCGAGTTAGCACATAATCACACGTCGTAGTTGCAACGTGCTCATCAGCTACAGAAATGATATTCTCTTCCCACATATCTCCAGTTACTCGCATTGCGGTTGTAATTAAATTTTCGTAAATATCTAGGCTGTTCTTTCCTTGTTGGATTTCTTCTAGCACAACTTCCCAAGCGCTATCTTGATCACCAGCTAATAAATAGCCTACAAATTGTTCTACTTGAGATTTCATTGTTTCACCTCAGTAAACGTAAAGCTTTTAAGAAACTTGGTTAAAAGCTTCTCGTCTTTCTTTTTCAGGATGGCCTAAAATATATACCACTTTTAGACTAACACATGTTTCCAATAGCAACAACCTAAAAATAGAATAATAACTTTTCATTTTACTACAATCAATAAAATATGGCTAGTATTTCACTAAATATTATCCTTTTCTTTTGACGAAAAAACCTCAGCACTTTAAGCCGAGGTTTTTTTACATTGTCATAGGCCATCAGAATGGAAATTAAGTCCATCTTTCTTTTTTATACGCTTATATGTATTTTCCACCTGCCATACATCGCCCTTCAAATATATGTATTTATGATTCTTCTACTCCCACCATAATGCTAATAAGATAGAGGGCTGTCATAACTGAGCCGATCGTATTCCACACCAAATGAATATATTGGTTGGTGGCCATAAATAAGTATACACTTAGCAATAGCAGCATTATTCCAAATAAAAAAGACCATCTAAATAATGACAGCGGACGCTTATACTTTAGATGCAAACAAAAAATGAGAATAAAGCCTACTAGCGCCATCACAAGGAAACTAACATTAAATAAATTAATAGTTATCACGTTTGTACACACTCCCTTTACCCCTTGGATTATCATAACATATTTTTCCTTATTTTTATTCTTTCTGTAACAGTAAACATGTCCAAAATTGTTTTTTAAAGGTGTTTATGTCACAATATTTTTATAAAAATCCCAAGGAATGAGAGAATGCGTTGACTACACCTGAAGCTCAAGATTCAAAATGGCACATTTTAAATAAAGCCCTTCATAGCTCACAATCTGGTATTATCGTGACCGACCCTTCTTTGCCTGATAATCCAATTATTTACCTGAATCAAGGTTTTTCCCTTATGACGGGCTATAAGGAAGAAGTATTAGGGGAAAATTGTCGTTTTCTACAAGGTCCTCTTACAGACCCGCACCACATTGATGAAATTCGTAGCGCTATCAGCCGCAATCAATCAGTTTCTGTTACGCTTGTCAATTATCGAAAAGACGGCTCTTCTTTCCATAATCAGTTGACGATTGATCCAACATACGTAGAAGAAGATAAATACTACTTTATCGGTGTTCAAAAAGATGTAACAACAGAAATCACAGCTTCAGCAAGCTTTAGAAGAAGTCGAAAGACTATCCACACCTATCGTGCCAATAGAGGAAGGAATCTCTGTTCTTCCATTAATCGGAACGTTAAACGACCGGCGTATAGAAATGCTATTTAACAGCTTCGCCTCGCGCAATACAAGCAGCAAAGATCGTTATTTAATTGTAGATGTCTCAGGGTTAGCTCAATTTAACAATTCATTCGGCCGTGATATTCTTAATATTTACAATTGACTGAAGCTCATGGGAACTGAGCTTGTTTTAAGGGGAATTTCTCCTAACATGGCCATACATATGAGCACTATAGAAGATGATATGTCCTTTATTTTAGTCTACCAAAGCATTAAAGATGCATTACCGAAGCTAAGAATATAAGGACAAGGACAATTGGTGAGCCTCATATAGAAAAATATTTAAAATGTATAAACGTTCTAGTAAAAAATGTTTATTTTTTAATAAATTGGTTTTAAAGCATGTAATTAGGGAAAACAACGCGTATAGGAAAAATAAATGCGCTTCATAATGGATTTATTTATAAGCATCCTCACTCTATATCAGGGGGTGCTTTTGTGCCTTTATTTGAAAATCAATTAGACTATACATATGTAAGGAGAGTCTTCATGCATAAAAATCAGGACTTATATCATTTTTTTAAAGAACATTCTCTTCAATTAACTGAAGACTGGTACAATCAGCTCGATGATAAAAATGAGTTCTCCGTGTATTCAAGTAAAAATCCAGCAATTGTGAAAGAACTGAAGCAGCAAAATCAAAATTATTTTCAGCATTTATTTGACGTATTTATAAAAGATGAGGAGTATTTTTTTTCGGATTTTCAGCAGTGGTCGATAGAACTTGCACGTGATCCCAAGCATTTAAGTACGCCTCTTCATTTTATTATTCGAGAATATTTTAATTCACAAAAAATTGCCGTTAATTACTTAAAAAAGTTTATCTCTTTGCATTCGGAGGATGTAAGCGCTGATCAGATATTTATGTGGTATGATATGGTTGTTAAAGCTTTTAATCTATCTGTTTATATCTTTATTCAAGAATATCATAAAAATACGCAAGAACAGCTGAACGCTCAGAAAGAGTTGATTGATGAATTAAGTTCTCCTGTCATCATGCTTCAAAACAAAGTTGCACTTCTGCCTCTTGTGGGGGATATCGGAACGGTCAAAAGTCAGTTTATTTTAGAAAATACGCTTCAGCAATGCTCGGAAAAAGGCGTTGAACATTTATGTATTGACCTGCTCGGTGTAGCTACGATTGACACGATGATGGCACAAGAGATTTTTAATTTAGTAAAAGCTCTTCGTTTAATTGGTGTGCAAACAATTTTATCTGGAATTCGACCGGAAATTTCTCAAACTGCAATTCGCTTAGGACTTTCATTTGAAAATGTTCACACTACTTCTTCGCTTGCGCAAGCGCTTAATTCTATTAGCTAAGCACAGGGCTCCCTATTCCAGCATAGAGAGCCCTATCTATGGTGTTTCAAATTTTACCGGAGTGTAGTAGACACGCCCGATTAGTTTTTTTCCTTTGCTATCCTTCCAGTCTGCTACGAGTATGTATCGATCACTGGGATAGGCAGAATCTACTGTAATAGCAGATGTTTTTTCTATGTCCTTTTTGTCCACTGTGTTTTCATAAATAGACTGATTGCGAATTTGTTTGTAATAAAGAGCATTAGGTTTTTGACCATCTATTTCAATTGACACTTGACCACCTTGAGAGACGGAGATGCTATCTTTCATAACGATTTGTCTAAAATTTTTTCGTTCGCCAAAATCAGCTTCACATTCAGTCCAACAAAAAAATAAAGGCTTAATGATGGCTTCTTTGCCTTCCGCTATTATTTTTATAGGCGGCGGGTAAGGATCTTTAAGCGTTTTAGCTGTAGGCACCTGACATGCGGCTAATAAAAATAAACTAAATAGGATAATCACCACTTTTTTCATACTATACCCTCCCTTTTTGTTAACGTGGTGCACGTAAGTGAATTGGTACATAGTATACTCTTTCGCCTATAACCAAAAGATTCCTTTATAATCAATAAAAAACAGCTGCCTATTTGTTTAGACAGCTGCTTGATTCTATTTATTTAGCATACTTATTTCTTTTTTCATATCTTTTTCTACATATTCCATTAAATCAGATACGTAGGTTTGAAGTGGTTTTGTTGCATCTTTATGGTCATTCATCGCTAATTCATAAATACTATCGATATTATCAATCATCAGTTCCATATCATCGATGACGCCCGTATGCTTATACATCGTTTTCATCGTAGGATCTAGGGATGCTAATTCATTATATTCGTAGTTTATCGTGTTTGAAATATCATCAAGTTCATTGATAAATTGTTTTTTAGTTTTTTTCTCGGACATAAGCTGATTATACTCTTTAAAAGCAGTTTGAAGGTTTTTTTGAGAGGCAGTCAATACTTTCAGCTGTTCTCGTCCTAAATAGTAATTGTAAATACTAGTAACAGTAAAATATCCCCCAAATGTGAGCGCGATTCCGACAACCAAACCTATCCAAAACGTGCTCGTTTTAAAAAAATGTTTCATAATGACTCCTTTTATCTGTGTTCTATGTACAACACTAGCTCATGCTGCTACTTTTTCCTAGGATACACCAAAAACGAAGTGGAAGCTACACTTTTTTAAAATTTTGTCGAATTTTGTCTCTTTTTTTACAAACTGCAGCACGATGTGTTTTCTTTTCCACCCCTATTTCTCCATCCATATACATCAAATTCGTTAACAGCTATAAAACCAAGTTTTTCATAGGCTGGCTTTCCTGCACTTGTGGCATGCAAAATACACGTATGAGCCTGTTTTTTTGCTACAGTAAGAACTTCCTTCAAATATTCGGTGGCCAGTCCTTTTCGCCTCATATGTCTAGCTGTAGTGATACAATACAAACCAGCTGTACCTTTATGAAAAAAGAGCGAACCAGCTACAGCTGGCTGATTGTGATAAAGACCAAGATACAACTGATATTGATCAGCGTGCTGCATAAGCTCTTTAAACCTTGACAGAAAGTCAGGCTGATTCTCTTTTGGTTTTTGATAGCCGTCTATGTATACTTTTATCCATTGTGTTAGGTCCTCTTCTGTGTGCACTCGCTTACATTGAAACCCTTCTACTCCTCCATTTATGTATTTCTTTTCTTGAATGAACTGAATCATTCCAATCCACTTTTCATAAGGAACAAATCCATTTTTACGAAGGACTGCTCCAAGGTTAACATCTGAAGATGGACCAACAATCCATAAAGGTTCCTCACCTTCTAGAGAACATATCTCTAAAGCAGGCTCAATATGACGGGTTCCTGCATATACTCCTCGGTTGTAAGGACGTGCAGAAATCCATTTAATTTCTGACGTATCCACTTTCACCGATTGCTCCGTATGCTGAAAATACATCCAGTGTTGAATTAAGTGCTGTTCTACTACATCGCTTTGATTTTTTATTTTCACTTCATTTCTCCTTTCTCTTTTAAACTATGTTTCTTTTTCTATTATATACTAGTTAGTCTATTTTCTATGAGACTATCGCAGCACGTAGACTTTTTTACAGTTTTTTTATTTTTTTGCTATTCTATGAATAGTTTTTTGTAAAGTGGGGTAATGACCTATATAAGCAATATATCACTAAAAAGGAGGAGAATATTCATGTCATTTTTATGGGCACTTATTGTGGGCGGTATTATCGGATGGCTTGCTGGATTAATTACAGGAAGAGATGTTCCCGGAGGTATTATTGGCAACATTATCGCTGGTTTTATCGGCTCTTGGTTAGGTTCAGTTATCTTTGGAAGCTTCGGACCAGTCATAGGTGGATTTGCTATTATTCCTGCTATTATCGGATCAATCATTTTAGTTTTAATCGTAAGTTTCATTATGAGAAAAATGCGTGGTAATCATAAACATGCATAATAAATTATTATATTAAAAAAAGAACCTCTGTTGAAAAGGAGGTTCTTTTTTTCTATGAAAAATTCTTAAAATTTGCTATTTTTAATTTCATAATATTGAAAAATAAGCCTATTAATGTTAATTTAACCATAATCCCTATAGAAAAATGAGGACTTAATATGCTGCTTTCAACTCCTGAAAAAGACAAATCTATGTATCAAATACTAATAGAAGAAATCGAGCAAACTCGAACATTAATGATTCAAACCGCTGTCCGTGAAGGCCTAACAAGTCCTAGCACACTTCAAGTTAGTCAATCATTAGATGTTTTATTAAATAAACTTCAAATTTTCTTCTACCAATAAAAGCCTATGATATGGTTACATACTCATGGGCTTTTATTTTATATTAGTCCGCTTGATTAACATATTCCACTGCTTGGTGAAGGCTACTGAAAGTTGTAATGTCAGCTAAATCTAACCCTAAATTCACCATTGTCTGGGCAATTTCAGCACGGATGCCGCTTAAAACAACTTGAATTCCTAATAATCTTAAAGCACTGATTACTTTAAAAATTTGGTCCGCTACCATCGTATCAATAATTGGAACCGCGTATAAATCAATAATCAACCAATTTAGCTTGTAGTCGCTGCCGTGTTGAAGCGCATTTTCCATTAAAATCTGAGCACGATTTGTATCTAAATCACCGACAAGAGGAATTACCCCAATTTCTTTCGTAATGCGTACCACGGGAATCGATAGTTCATCAATTGCATAGCGAGCGGATTGAATTTTATTTGCAAAGTCAGTCATATACGATTTACTAACCCAGTGCACGGCCTTATCCACTACAACGTTGAAACGAGAAATAACTTGATAGAAGGCATCAAATGTAAACGTCTCGGCTTTTGCTTCCTCTTTAATAATTTCACCGATAATATTTCGGTAATAGCTAATTTCTTCTAACGCTACATCTAATGGAAGCTGAAACACAACAAGTAAATTCGCTACTTCTCTTCCCCACTCCTCAAGCACTTCAAAGTTTTTTGTTTCATTTGTTGAGATAGAGTCAGCGTATATTTGAATTAAGTGAACACGCCACGGTTCTAGCTGCTGTTGAATATGTGTTTCTTCATATTTCTTTTGTTTTGAGAACTCTTCTTTTTTTTCTAAAATTAAATTTGTAATGTGTTTAAGCTTTTTATCTAATAATAATGACTCCATATTGTTCTCCCGTTAAGAATTAGTTTACTTAAAATGATATCACAAATACCGTTAAAAAAAGTAAACCTAAGGGAAAAAGCCTTAAAAAATGAACCAGATGTCCCCTTTTACGAATAGAATGAGCTATATTGAATCTAAAACGTACATGAGCTGAACTTTTTCCTTCATTTTATCGTTACTTACACAGTAAAGTCTCATACATAACTCTTCAATTTAACGTTGGGCTATCTTAGCATAGATGATAAATAGATGAAAAAATGTAAAAGAATTCGCAGCAAGCTTGTCGCATGACAAAGTGTGTTTTAGGAAAGACTGAAAAGGAATTCCCTATAAAAAGGAGGTTAGGTATATGTCATTTATTTGGACACTTATTGTTGGAGGACTTATCGGCTGGCTTGCTGGTGTGTTAACGGGACGAGATGTTCCAGGTGGAATTATCGGAAATATTATTGCTGGGTTCATTGGATCATGGTTAGGCTCTTTAATTTTTGGAGATCTCGGCCCAGAGGTTGGAGGATTCGCAATTGTTCCTGCTATTATTGGTGCTGTTATTTTAGTCTTAATTGTGAGTTTTGTTTTACGCAAAATGCGCGGAAATAACAATCATCGACATGCCTGAATAAAAAAGAGAAATCAGCTTCTTGATTTCTCTTTTTCCCTTACTATTAAAAATCCCTTTAACAAACGACCTTCCATAGAGATTCACTTCTTTATTACATTCAATAATTGCTGGTTGTCATTTCGTGTGCATCAAACACTTCTACATCCTCATAATCAAAACAAGCTCATTAGTAATGAACCGCTCTGTTCCTTGGAGGTCAGCAATCATACGAGAGAAGGTAGCTTCAATACTAATAAGCGCAGTTATAGCTTTCATTGGACACTACTTTATAGGTGACTTCTATTTTGGCTCTACTAATTCAATAAATGACATCGCTTGTTTACCCTTTAACTGTGCGTAGTGTGTATCTGTAGCTAATTCAACTGTTTCGTTTCCTAAGTTTACCCACATCCGGTAAGATTGTACCTTTATATCCTTTTTAGTTTCTACCGGCTCAAAGTGAAGAATATAATTAGGTTTTCGAATCATTTCGGCTTTTTCTTCTCTCCATGATACATCTTTTAACCACTGCTGTACTTTTTGCACTTGATTTTGGTCTTTCATTTTAACCGCATGGCCATATTGATTATCGGCTATGTATTTTTCAATTACGAGCTTTTGCTCAACAGTATCGCTTGAAGCACTGCTTTGCTGACATCCTGTTATCATCCAACAAATAGCAATTAAAACAACTAATCCAGACCATACTTTTTTCATTTACATCTACCTTTCTTTTTGTAATTGAAATGAGATGTTCCTGTTGAATGTTGCTACCAGCTGCTCGCTTTTAAATCTCTTTTTGCATTCTCCTTTCTTCATATAAATCCCTGCTTCATTTACTTAAAAAAACTGAATCCCCGAAAGGATCCAGTTTTTCGTTACGATTCGACATCTTCTATGACATGAACAGCGCGAATAGCGGCATTTACTTTTACATGTTGAACACGTTCTTTGGCCTCTTGTATCGTCGTTGCTTCTACTTCTTGATAAAAAATCACGTTTCCCCATTCATATTCTACTGAATAACGATTTGCCTTTTCCACGGGGTATCCTCCTTATTGATGAACTAAAATTTGATCAATTAAGCCATACTCTTTTGCTTCATCTGCTGTAAAGAATGTGTCTCGATCCGTGTCTTTTTTAATTGTTGAAAGCGGCTGCCCTGTTCGTTCAGATAGTAATTCATTTAGGTGGTCTTTTAACCGTAAAATACGCTTCGCTCGAATCTCAATTTCAGCTGCTTGTCCTTTTGCTCCTCCTAGCGGCTGATGAATCATCACTTCGCTATTAGGAAGCGCAAAACGTTTCCCTTTTTTACCTCCTGCTAGTAAAACCGAACCATTGATGCCGCTAGCCCTATACACAATGTGCTTACATCTGCACGTATAAGCTGCATCGTATCAAAAATAGCCATGCCTGCTGTAATGGACCCTCCTGGTGAATTAATATAGATGCTGATATCTTTTTCTGAATTTTCTGCATCTAAAAACAGAAGCTGAGCGATAATGCTAGTAGCCGTATCATCTGTAACTTCACCTGTTAGCATAATCACTCGGTCGAGCAACAGTCTTGAATAAATATCATAGGCACGCTCTCCCCTGCTTGTTTGTTCTACTACATATGGAATTAAGTTCATTTGACCGCCTCTTTCCACTGAATTAGTACGAGCAAGCTTTTTCACTTTTGCACTGACTTCTTGATTTAAAAATGAATCACCTATCAAATCTTCATCTGTAAATGTAAGCATAAAAGAGTCCCTTTCTTGCTTCATACGCAAGCGTTCATCTCGGTAAGTCACAACTACTGCAATCTCTGCTTTCTGATATGAAACGGTTTCTTCTGTGTAAAGCTCTACTAATAGAGGTTCATCCTCAATATGCTTTATTTCAATTTGCCCCTGTTCGTTTTCGCGATACCCATTTAAGTTTGTCGTTTTGAAAAGACCTTCGGGCAGCTGAATATCAATCGTGATGTTTTTCACTTTTACTTGGGGGTGCTCAAATGTAATACAAAGGTGGTAAAAGAAATGACGCACTGGCTGCAACAGCTCAGAAAATGCGCCAAGTCATTCAACAAATATCTTTATAAAAAAACGGCTTCCATAAGGAAGCCGTTCTATTTACTGTCGGTCAAATAATGAACTTCCTGCAATACCAGGATTCGTCATTTCGAATGGATTTAAGATGAGATCCAATTCCTCTTCTGTTAGCACATCGTATTGAAGGCAAAGCTCACGAATTGGTTTTCCTGTTAAAATCGCTTCACGCGCAATACGAGATACGACTTCATAGCCTAAGTGAGGGTTAACAGCTGTAATAATCCCTACGCTTTTCTCTACATATTCTTTCATGCGCGTTTCGTTTGCTTCAATTCCCACTAAACAGTGATCTGTAAAGCTTCTGAAACCGTTGTTCATAATGCTGATTGATTGAAGCAAGTTAAATACAAGCACAGGTTCCATTACGTTAAGCTCCATCTGGCCTGCCTCTGAAGCAAGAGAGATCGTTTGATCATTTCCCATTACTTGAAACGCAATTTGATTAATTAATTCAGCCATAACCGGGTTTACTTTTCCTGGCATGATTGAAGAACCAGGCTGACGAGCAGGAAGGCTGATTTCCCCTAGACCTGCACGAGGTCCAGATGCCATTAAACGCAAGTCATTTGCAATTTTAGACATATTCGTCATACAGATTTTAAGCGCTGCAGATACTTCTGTATAAGCATCTGTATTTTGAGTAGCGTCCACTAAGTGCTCTGCATGCACAAGCGGCAAACCGCTGATATCAGCTAAGTGTTTCACTACATTTTCAATATAGCGAGGATCTGCATTTAAGCCTGTTCCAACAGCTGTCGCCCCCATATTTACTTCATGCAAGTGGTCACGAGTCGCGCTGATACGCTTAATGTCACGTGCTAACACGCGGCTGTATGCTTCAAACTCTTGACCAAGACGAACGGGTACAGCATCTTGAAGGTGCGTACGGCCCATTTTAATTACATGATCAAATTCTTGCGCTTTTCGTTTAAACACATCATACATATCATTCATCGTAACAAGAAGTTTATTTAATAAGTTCAGCGTTGAGATGTGAATAGCCGTTGGAAATACATCATTTGTTGACTGAGACATATTCACATGGCTGTTAGGACTTAATTTGCCATATTCACCTTTATTATTTCCCATAATTTCAAGCGCACGATTCGCAATAACTTCATTGGCATTCATATTCATTGACGTTCCTGCTCCGCCTTGAATAGGATCAACAATAAAGTATTCATGCCACTGACCTGCTAAAATCTCATCAGCTGCTTGCACAATAGCATTTCCAATACCTTCATATAAACGCTTTGTATCCATATTCGCAAGCGCTGCCGCTTTTTTTACAATTACAAGCGCTTTAATCATTTCTTCATGCACTTTGTAACCCGTAATCGGGAAATTTTCTACGGCACGTGCGGTTTGTACACCATAGTATACGTCTGCTGGAATTTGTTTTTCTCCTAGAAAATCAGCTTCTGTACGATATCCTGCTGTTTCTTGTTTCATAGCTGTACCTGCTTTCTTTTTAATTAATATCTTCTGCAATCGACGTTTCCATCATCTTTTTAACTTGGTGAGGGTCTTTGGTTTGTCCGAGCACCCACATCAATTTCGGCACAATAGCTTCTGTGTTCATGTTTTTTGAGCGAACGACGCTGTCATGATTAATCATTCGTCCCACTTCATAAATGCCCATGTCTTCTCCTTCTTCAAGACACTGAGTGGTAATGACAACGGATACACCATGATTTGTCAATTCAACAAGCTTGGCTAAAATATTGCGAACTTGAAATGGAATTCCTCCACTTCCATAGCTTTCAACAACAACGCCTTGATATACATCCTTTAATCCATCGAAAAATTCGGGTTTAATGCCAGGAAACAGTTTAACAACCGCTACATCCGTACAAAGAGATGTATTAACCGTTAACTCTTCTTTACTAGAGCGAACAGGTTTTGTGTAATCCACCGTATTGTCATGGATAGACGCCACGTATGGATAGTTAATACTTTCAAATGCATCATAACTTTTTGTACGAAGTTTAATTGCTCTTGTTCCTTGAATTACACGACCGTCAAAGACCACATAGACTCCGCCTGTATCTTCACATGCAAAGCGAATCGCATCTGCAATATTGCGCTTCGCGTCCGTTTTACTAAATGAAATAGGAATTTGTGATCCTGTAATCGCAATTGGCTTTTTAGAATGCTGAAGCATATAAGAAAGAGCTGCCGATGTGTAGGCCATTGTATCTGTTCCATGGGTAATAACAAAACCATCGTATTCATTATAATGCTCTTCAATCGCTTTTGCCATCTCTATCCAACATTCAGGCTGCATATTTGTACTATCAAGATTCATAAGAGATTTGCTGTCAATCTGACAGTGTTCATTTAAATCAGGTATGTAGCTTAGTAATTGATCTGGCTCCATTCCAGGAACAAGTCCATTTTCACCTTCGAGTGAAGCGACTGTTCCGCCAGTTGATAACAATAATAGTTTTTTCAAAACCGACATCCCCTTTGCTTAATTTCTGTAAAAAAACCTGACAATCTATCAAATAAATTATATTCATTTCGCGTACTTCATCTGTAATTATAGTAACCAGGATTCAATAAATCAAGAGAAAAAATATTCGTTTCGCGTACACTTTTCCCTATAGCAATGATATAATGAATAAAAATGTAAATTAGCTTACGATTTGAATATAGGATTTACGCGTGAGCTGAATGCCTCGGTTTTTTACATACTATACATACAAAGGAGCGTCATGAATGTTAAGCAGATTAGCTCAGCTCAGGAAAGAAAAAAAATGGTCTCTTCAATATACAGCCGACCAGCTTGAAATTGCTAAAAGCACCTATGCAGGATATGAATCTGGCTATCGTCGTCCTTCTCTTGAAGCGCTTGTTACAATCGCAGAACTATTTGATACATCAACCGATTACTTGCTTGGTAAGGAGAAGGAACCTCATGCTCCTGCAGATGCACCTATCGAATTAACATCGCCACACAATCACACGATTACGGTCGACGGTTTGGAACTTTCTCAAGAAGAAATTCAGCAGCTCACGGCTTTTATTCGTGCTAAAAGGCAAATTGAAAAAGAAGCTGCACCTGCTTCACATTAAAGAAGATTAGAAACATGTGCTTCTAATCTTCTAGCTGCCTTTCTAAATAGTCTACTACTTCTTTTGTGATTTCTTTCTCTGTTTCTTCCATCAGCTCCCCGGTTATCTTGCTGCCTGGGAGCCTCCTCGAAGAACGAATGCCAAAAAACGTGCGCACACAGTGCCAGATAGGAATAAAAAGCCCATCTAAAAACTCATCTTTTTCCAAAATACTTACTTGAATAGTGGCGTGATAACCAGGTTGAAAGGGATTTTCCCCCTCACGTATCACATCTATAGAAAGCTTTACGCCTTTCTTTTCAAAAGCTTCTTTATATTGTTTATATATTGACATGAGAAGTTCTTGCAGAGAATTTTCAACTGTATGTATGGACTTTTCTAACTGCGGTGTAAACTGTTTTGCCGTGTATTCCATCTATCTCCCTCTTCCTTCAGTTCCCTTTATGTTATTTTAGCTACTTTCATTTTATTCTATCATAAGAAAAGCACCCTTCTGTCTAGCAGAAAGCCCCGCTTTTCTATAGAAAAGCGGGGCTTATACATACCTCGGCAATAGCTTATATTGCTTTATCTTGTTTAGAAGAGGATTTTAATTTTTTATTTTTAGTTGGATCTGGCTCATTAGAAGACATGATAATATTTCCTTCGCCGCTGCACACTTTGCACTTTATAAATCCAAATTTCTTACCGGCTCCTTGGCATTGTGGACAAACATATCGAATTGGCATAAACTGTACCTTCCTTTTTTCTAATTTATACCTGCGCCCTAAAGCGCCTATGGCTAGTTTATAGTTTCATTATAAATTGTACAATCCACCCTATCAAGACGTGCCAAATTGCACATATTTAGTGCTAAGAAATCCTTTCTTTCTAAAATTCACCTGAAAAGTGAGTCGATAGACAGGAGAATTTCTTTTCTTGTTAAAAGGCAATACGTCAGAGGGAGTTTCTTATTGGATATAATTAGCGAATATTTGCGCTGAAAATTTTACGCTTTTTCACGAAGTTCAAGGTTAAACAACCGTTTTATCTCGAATTTCTTTTGAAATGGTGACGTCTTTCCAAAGCTGTTCGTATTTATAGCCCGTTAAGCTCTCACAAACCGCTTTCGCTTCAGGAGTAACATCCTTCGCAAGACCTCCTTTTTTTCTTCTTTGAATTTCAGCTAATAAAATTTTGTGATTTTTCGGACTTATTTTGAACCATATGGTTGTTATAATTCCAATAAGAATCAAGATAGCAGGTACAATCATGAACAGCTTTTGTAAACCGGCTAGTGTAGACGCTGACTGCTCTGCGTTTGGCACATAGCCAATATTCTTTAACGCAACGCCCACAAGAAAGATAGCAAGCGCTTGAGACGATTTTCGAACAAATGACATCAGCCCTGCATATACGCCTTCTCGTCTTTTCGTTGTAATCATCTCATCTACATCTGATACAAACGGCAGTACATTCCATGGAATCATGATCGCTCCCGAATGACCGCTTCCTAAGAAAAATGCCGCTAAATAAATAAGAGCTAAAGAGCTATCTTTTGTTAGAAAACTAAATAAAATAATGCCCGTTCCCCATACAATCATGCTAAAGTTATAGGTCAATTTATTTCCTAACTTGATGGCTATGTACGTAACAAGAGGAATAAACAGCACTTGCGTAATTTGTACAAAGCTTAAGGTATCAGCATAGATCGCTTCGCGAAGCATGTAATAGGCAATAAAATAAAAGAAAAGAGCATTAAACACATCCATTGCAATGTAAGATGCTAAATACATAGCAAGATATACGTTAAACGACTTATTTTTAAAGGCACTTCCGAAACTGATAAAAAGCTGCTTAAATTCTAACCAAAATCCATTTTTCTTTTTTCGCTCCACTACTTCTCCGCTGTCCCATGTTCCCTTATAGACAAAAACCCAGGGAAGAGCAAAAAGAAGACCAAAGGTAATTCCCATGATTAAATACCCTTGTCCACCTGGAAATGCATCGATGATTCGTTTCGGGAAAAAAGCACCTAAAAATGAAGCACCTTGTGAAAAAACCATGCGTATTCCCGTCATTTTCGAACGAATACTATAATCTGTAGTCATCTCTGCCGCTAGCGTATTGTAAGGAACCATCACCATACCAAACGCCGTGTTAAATAAAAGATAGGCCAAGATAAAATAGGTGTACTTAAACATATGCGAGCCTTCAATAGGAATCCACAGCATGCTGAACGTAATTGCAACTGGAATGATTCCAAAAAGAAAAAAGACTCTTCTTCGTCCTTTTTTTGTCTGAAGGTGATCAGATATGTACCCAATGGTTGGATCTAACAAAGCATCCCACACTTTTCCAAGAGCCACAATCGTTCCCGCTTCTACAGGAGAAAGCTCCACTACATCTGTTAAAAACACCATAAATAATGTTCCAATAATGAAAAAGGATCCTCCGCCAAACAAATCCCCAAATCCATACGCTATCATATTTCGAAAGCGCACTTGTTTTGTTTTCCCTTGCATATGCAGCCCTCCCCCTTAAGTAAATGAACTAGCTTCTTTTCTTATTCACTTTTTTCTATTTTACTAAACTACCCCTTAAAAAATAAGGAATATGTCATCTGTTCTACTCAAAGAAACTCAGGTGCTTTCTGATTATATAAATAGAAAAACGAAGGGATAAAACGTTCTTCTTTTTTACTCTATTGTAAGTTAACTTTTTGTTCACAGCTGTTATAATTCAACCCATCGCTTGTTGTTCACATATAAAATATAAACTGGAACATTTGACATCTGAGCTGTGAAGAATAAAATAATAAGTATGAAACCTATTGATATTTTTAAAGCATTATCTAATGAAACTCGATTAAATATATTGGAGTGGTTAAAAGAACCTGAAAAGCATTTTAAAGACAAACAAGCACATTTGCCCAAGGAGGTTAGCAGCAGAGGCGGTGTTTGCGTGGGGGATATTCAAGAGAAAGCTCAACTGTCTCAGTCAACAGTGTCCAGTTATCTTTCCATGATGCAAAAAGCAGGTTTGTTAGAGTCAATTCGGCACGGTCAATGGACCTACTATCGCCGAAATGAAGAAACGCTTCAAGAGCTTTCTTCATTCTTACGAAAAAAACTTTAACGAGTTTTTTTCATCCAATATATCTATTTTTCTAGATATATAAATATAAAGAAATATCGGAGTGATAAACGTGAAATTTTTAGTTTATTTAGTTGCAGTTCTAGGCGGTGCTGCCTTGAGTATGGAAGGCGCTATTGCCGGAGAACTTGGAAATACCGTTGGAAAACTTGAAAGCAGCTATTATATTTTTATCATGGGAACGCTCATTTTAGGTCTGACCACTTTATTTGCTGGAAAAGGAGATTTACCTTATGTCTTAAAAGCGCCTAAGTGGAATTTAACGGGCGGATTATTAGGTACCGTTTATTTAACGATTCTAGTTATTAGTATCCCTTTTATCGGAATTGGCATTTCAATGGTTGCCGTTATTGTGGGCCAAATGATTACGAGTATGATCATTGAGCATTTCGGTTGGCTTGGAAGCAGCAAAATTAAAATTAACAAAGAACGCGTAATGGCTATTGTATGTATGGGAATTGCGCTTGTACTTATTTTCTAGGAGGGTCTTACAATGAGTTTATTAATGGTGATACTTACCTTAATAGGAGGATTAACGCTAAGCGCCCAATCTTCTATTAATGGCACACTAAGTAAAAAAACAGGCACGTTTGAAACAGCTTTTTTAACCTTTGCAACAGGTGCCATGATTTTAACGATTGTCGTTGTGTTCTTTGGTCAAGGAAACATTCTCTCTGTTTTTGATGTCCCTAAATGGCAGCTTACTTGCGCTTTATTCGGAGCATCTTATTTATTTCTAACCGTTTTAGCTGTTCCTAAAATTGGCGTTACAGCAGCTAATATCTCAACTGTTATCGGTCAATTATTTGCAAGTATGATTATCGACCATTTTGGCTGGTTTGGAAGCAGGGAAGTGCCGTTTGATCTATCCCGCTGGATTGGGGTAGCGTTTATGTTGTTAGCTCTTTATTTTATTTTTAAAGGCAATAAGAAAACAGCATCATAAATTCATCATAAAAATAGCAAGTGTATATATGTAAAGGTACGCTTGGCTATTTTTTTGCACGTAAACCACATTTGAATTTTCAATCAATTATTTAGAACATATTTTATTTAAACTGAAGGGATTTTCAATAAGGTGAATTTCACAAAAAAATTGTGCATACCTTCATGCCTTTGTTCAAAAGATAATGATGCAGATCTCGAAAATCGGCTACATAAACGAACAGGTAAGGTGGGTTTTTTCGTGGGAAAATTTTTATTTTTAGCAGCATTTGTCTTTTTTTGTTTTACGCTTTCCATTTCCGCAGAAGAAAATATACCAGAAGAAAATATAGAATCACACGTAAGTCAGCCTGTTGTAAAAGATTTTATTTATCAATCTCTGGAACCTTGGGTACATCAAGATATTACTTCCCATTATGAGAAGGTTTACGGTAAACAGCATAAAAAAGTAAAAGTTCGCCCAATTAAAAAAGACGATATCGGGATACAAATGGGTGAAATACAGCCTGGTAAAGGCGGTAAGTTCACTCATATTGTACGGGTGAAAATCTTAAACTTAAAAGTAAAACCTCAGGGAGAAGATGAATTTTTTGCAACGGACACGCTCATTTATAAAGTGAATATCAATGAACTTTCTGCTGAAAATGATGTAGAAAATGTCGTAAAACTACTCGAATATAAGCATCAAGAAAGATAAAGATTTTTCACCCCTTTTGAAGGTATATATTCCTCTATTCAAAAGGGGCTTTATTATGAGGCTTGTTTTCTCCCCGTGTTTTTAGGGAATATAACGATCACCTATCCCCTAATTTCTTCATATTGCTAGTGCATAAGGTACGAACTTAATAAAATTTTGTCGGTTTATATATATTCCTGTAGGTTCTCTTGTAGGATAAAAAAGAAAGTAAAGCGCTTTAATTACTGTGGTAGAAAGGTTGAGGATAGCTGTCCTGCATAACTGGAAATCAATAGGCATGTAGAACTGCATGTAACGACAAAAGTTGACAACTGAAGATTTCAGAATAATAATAATAAAGCAACAATGTTTAATTGAAAGACTTATTTTACATGAAAGGTGTTAGTCAGATGAACAATTTACATCGAAGAATGGGAACATTCGCGTTAACTATGACGGGACTTGGATCAATTATTGGTTCCGGCTGGTTATTTGGAGCGTGGCGAGCAGCTCAAATTGCAGGACCGGCTGCTATTTTATCATGGGTCATTGGAATGGTCGTTATTTTATTTATTGCACTTTCTTACAGCGAATTAGGATCCATGTTTCCCGAAGCTGGCGGGATGGTCAAGTATACGCAGTACTCACACGGTTCGTTTATTGGTTTTATTGCTGCTTGGGCAAACTGGATTGCGATTGTATCCGTTATTCCAGTCGAAGCAGTAGCTTCTGTACAGTATATGAGTTCGTGGCCGTGGGAATGGGCAAAGTGGACAAGCCGCCTCGTAGAAAAAGGAACGTTAACTGGCGAAGGATTAGCTATTGCTACTGTGCTATTGATTGTTTACTTTTTACTGAATTATTGGACAGTTGGATTGTTTTCTAAGGCCAACTCGTTAATTACCATTTTTAAAATTGTTATACCAGGACTTACAATTGGAGCGCTTTTATTTGTAGGCTTTCACGGTGAGAACTTCACTTCTGGAAGCAGCGTCGCACCAAACGGCTGGGCGAGTGTGCTAACAGCTGTTGCTACGTCCGGGATTGTATTCGCTTTTAACGGTTTTCAAAGCCCTATTAATATGGCTGGAGAAGCAAAGAATCCTGGAAGATCTATTCCAATTGCGGTTGTAGGCTCAATTTTAGTGGCTACAGTCATTTATTTGCTTCTTCAAATTGCTTTTATCGGGGCAGTAAATCCTTCTGATATTGCGAAGGGCTGGAGTCATTTAAACTTTAACTCTCCATTTGCAGATTTAGCGATTGCGCTTAATATTAACTGGCTTGTAATTGTGCTGTATGCAGATGCGTTTGTTTCACCATCTGGAACAGGTATTACATATACAGCTACTACTGCTCGAATGATTTATGGTATGGAACAAAATAAATATTTGCCGAGTGTTCTAGGACGCCTTCATCCAATTTATGGTGTCCCGCGTCAAGCCATGTTTTTTAACTTAGCTGTTTCTCTTGTTTTTTTATTTTTATTTCGGGGCTGGGGCGTGCTTGCTGAAATCATTTCAGTCGCTACGCTTATCTCCTACATTACAGGGCCTGTTACGGTTATGACGCTAAGACGAACTGGCGGCGATTTATATCGTCCCCTTCGTTTAAAAGGATTAAGCATTATTGCGCCGCTTGGGTTTATTTTTGCTTCTTTAACACTATATTGGGCGCGCTGGCCGCTAACTGGACAAGTTTTGTTTATTATTTTAATCGGTCTTCCTATTTATTTTTATTATCAAGCAAAGGCTAAATGGAAAGGATTTCGCCAGAACTTCAAAGGCGGCGTATGGATGGTTGTATACTTACTTTGTATGATGACTATTTCATGGCTTGGAAGTGAAAAATTTGGCGGCCTTGATGTCATTAAATATGGATGGGATATGGGGATTATTGTTGTTGTTTCCCTTCTCTTCTATACATGGGCCTTAAAAAGCGGCTTCAAAACGGAGTACTTAGAGAATGGAAGAAAAGTAAATGACGGCTTAAAAGCAGCAGCGGCTGAAACAGCCGCTTCCAAAGAGTCGTAACAAAAGCACCTTGCTCATGCAAGGTGCTTTTTAGTGAGTAGTTCTAACTTTTCTCAGCACATCCTCAATCGTAATTTGATCTAAATGCCTGATTACGCTTTGCTCACTTTCTGTAAAAATTTCGTCCATCACTGTCTGAATGTTTGACTTTACAATACAGTCAGCATCAGGGTCGCCGCTGCACCAGTGAGGCTTCAGCGTTCCTGTCGATATAGCGCGGTAAATCAATCCAAGACTTATTTCAGCAGGGTTGCAGCCTAAAGTGTAACCGCCACCTAGTCCTTCTTTTGTACGAACCAAGTTGTTTTTTCTGAGTGTACTCATTATTTTCCGAACCCGTGCAGGATTGGTACAGATGTTACAAGCAATCAATTCACTGCTTGCTCGGTGATCTGGTAAATTCGCTAGAAACACTAAGCTGTGCACGGCAATGGTAAATTCGCTGTTCATCTTCCATAAACCACCTTTTTTCTTTCTCTACTGTAACGTTAAGTGACACAGTTCAAAAAGTCAAGGGCGCAGCAGGGAAAGAAAAGCTATAGTTCTTCTTATTCCCCATCTTCTTTTTTTATACTGTCTACTTCGTTAGCTGAATTGATTTCAAGATATACCTTTTTTTCTTTTAAATTGCTCGTTTCCCCTCTTTCAAAGTCCGCGCTTTTTTGATACGTTTTTTTACCGTTTGGAACTTTTACCGTTATATGTTTGTTGCTTTCTTCTATAAGAATACCCTCAACTTTACGTTCATTTCTGTCTTGTTCATCCACGACATTTTTATGTGCTTTTGCTTTTGGAGTTAATTTAATACTAGTTGCTTCTTGTTTAGCTGCATTAATTTCAGCTTCCACTTCTTTATTGACCATATCTTTTAAATTTGAGCCTTCTACTTCCACCCCGGAGCTTTTTGGTACTTTAACGAGTTGACCGTCAATTTTTAATATCACTTCTTTTTTAGCATCATTTTTTAACGTACCGATCAAGTCAAAATCTTTTTCTTTCCCTTTTTTAATATTCGGATCGTTCGAATACTGCTGTAGCTTGGTCAATTCTTGACGGTCTTCGATTGGCTTTTCCTCTGCTTTATGATTATCAGATTTTGTCTTGTTCGCCGATTCACCTGAACAAGCTGCCGCACTTCCAATCATACACATAGTGATTAAGGATAGGATTCCTTTTGATAGCTGTTTTTGCATATGTATTCTCCTTTCTCTTTTTTATTTCCACCTTTATACATATGTAAAACAAAAAAGAGTAAGACATAACTACATCAACCCAATCTAAAGACGAACAAATTCGATACATGAGCTGGACTGCTTGTTACACCGCCGCTGATTTCCTTGCAAGGCTTCGCTTTCCGCCGGCAGCCGAGGAGCCTCCTCGTCGCTTAGGCTCCTGCGGGGTGTCACCTAGTCCGCTTTTCCCGCAAGAGTCTTCGCCTTGCCCTTCAATCAACAGCTAGAAGCACCTACATACAGGAAATCTACGTTCACCCTACCAATGAAAAAATCCGAACGAGTTGGATTCTCCACCAAGAATCACGATTCATCGTTCGGATTTCCCTTCAAATAAACTACTTTTGTCCCAGCCTCTTTTTTAAAGCTATTGTTGCTTTAGTATATGATTCGCTTCTTCTAAATAAGTGACATACGCCTGTACCTGCTTATCACCATAATTATCTAGTTCAAACAGCGCTTCTTGTATAAAAGTGAAATTATCAATAATATGCTGTGTTTTCATGCCTCGGCTTGTGAGTAAATTGTTTAACCATAAGGCATAGTCAGTAAAAATTTGCAGATTGTCTAACTTATATGTTGTCTCAAGATACTTCATGTGGTAGTGATTGTCTTCATGACATCTTTCTTTACCGCGCTCTCCAAATTTTTCGAGCAAAGAAGGTTCTAACTCGTAGATTTTCTCCGTTACTCTTTCGACGATTTCATTAACGGGAAGTGAACTCATCGTGCCACCACTTTGTACTGAGAAACTTTTGGGATGACGGCTGCTAGTTCTTGATCAGGGTACTTTTTCTCTAAATCATGAATACGCTTGAAATCTTCGCTTCGTACCCAGCTTAAATAATTCTCTTTCGTATCAAATGTAAGCTGAACGGTGAGCTCCCCTGCTCGCTTATCGTTTTGAAGAAGTAGAAAATCTACAAATCCTGGAGCTTCGTCGACTGATTTTGAACGATTTTTATAAATTCCAATCACTTCTTCAGCTTTTTCATCCGGTACATTAAATGTTGAAAATACGGTGTACATCTTTGTTCCTCCCCTTATGATAAAAAACCTGGGTTCTTTTCTCTTTATTGTACATCATATAGGAGATGAAATGGTGTTACGTTTAGATTTCACTGCGTCTACAGCAGATCTTTAAAATAAAAAAGCCCCTTGAAACAGCGTTTCAAAGGGCTTTTTATCGGTTATTAGTTCTCGATTTTTGTTAGTTGTTCTGTATGTGTTTTTACACGTGCTGGATCAATTGTAATGCGTGCAACTCCTGAATCCATTGCTGCTTTTGCTACAGACTCTGCTACAGCTGGAGCTACGCGAGGATCAAATGGTCCAGGAATAACGTAGTCTGCGTTTAGCTCTTCTTCTGTAATAAGAGCTGCAATTGCTTCAACAGCAGCTTTTTTCATTTCTTCGTTGATATGAGTAGCGCGAACGTCTAAAGCACCGCGGAAAATTCCAGGGAATGCAAGAACGTTATTTACTTGGTTAGGGAAGTCTGAACGACCTGTTCCAATAACAGCAGCTCCTGCTTCTTTTGCAGCATCCGGCTTAATTTCTGGATTAGGATTTGCCATCGCAAAGATAATTGCATCTTCATTCATTGATTTAACCATCTCTTGAGATAATGCATCCGCTGCAGATACACCGATAAATACATCTGCGCCTTTAATTACATCGCTTAGCGTACCGCTTTCTTTGTTTACATTTGTATAAGAAGCCACTTCAGCTTTCACTTTGTTCATACCTTGAGCGCGGCCTTCGTAAATAGCACCTCTTGTATCACACATAATCATGTCTCGTACGCCGTAAGAATAAAGAAGCTTTGTAATAGCAATGCCGGCAGCTCCTGCTCCGTTTAAGACGATTTTTAAGTCTTTCATTGATTTGTTGACAATTTTCAGTGCATTTACAAGTCCTGCTACTGTTACGATTGCTGTACCGTGCTGATCATCATGGAACACAGGAATATCTACTTCTTTTTTCAAGCGCTCTTCAATTTCAAAGCACTGCGGAGCTGCGATATCTTCTAAGTTAATGCCCCCAAATGTGTGAGCCATTAATTTCACAGTTTCAACGATTTTATCTGTATCTGTTGTATCAAGTGTAATTGGGAATGCATCTACGCCTGCAAAGCTTTTAAATAAAATTGCTTTTCCTTCCATAACAGGAAGTGAAGCCGCAGGCCCGATGTTTCCAAGACCAAGAACAGCAGTACCATTTGTCACAACGCCGACCATGTTGCCTTTCATAGTGTAATCATACACCGTTTCTGGATGTTCATGAATTTCTTTACAAGGTTCTGCTACTCCCGGAGAGTAAGCTAAGCTTAAATCTTGAGCATTTTGAACTTCAACTTTTGATTTAACTTCTAACTTACCTTGTTTTTCTTGATGCATATGTAGTGCTTGATCACGTAGTGACATAATTGTATTCTCTCCTTTTTTTCTATACATTTAAATTTTTAATGAATTTATTTAACACTTGCTTTTTATCTCCATAATTGTAAGACAACCTGACCGAATAAATTCACTGACAAGTGCCATTATGAAACAAGGAATATAAAAAGTAAACTATCTTGCTTGAACGACTTCTACGCTTTTTTAATGTAGATTCTAGAGGGGCGTTAGTTCTCACTTGTCCCACTTTTAGTTGTCTGATATACAGACAACTAAAAAAACATACAACCACTCACTATAGCGCTTTCAAATGCGTTTCAGCGAAATCTACGGCTTTAGGCATTGAAAAGAAGAATGTACGTGCTGAACCGATTTTTTCAGCTTTTATTCCTTCTGCTTGAATAAACGCCTCACCTATCTCTTCAAACAACTCTTCTCGAAACTCTAATTCTTCATAAGTCTTCCATACTCGCTTTCCTGAATCTATAACTGGAGATCCTTTTCGAATAACGTTTCGATATGGAATACGATATTCTGCTAGATGAAAAGAAGTATTATTCCCAAACCCGACACCTAATAATAAAACAAAGGCATGTTTTTTGTAAAGCCTTTCAAGAGGAGAATTTTCGCCTAAACTAAATTCGAGGGGATGATCTCTTAAGATGTCTTCGCTGTCTTTTCCCCAAGCGGCGAATGAATACATTGGATGGCTGCTTCTTCTTACGCCAGGGTATGTTCGAAAAGTTTCCACGATTTGTCCCATACCGCTTGTTGGTGTATGAGCTGAATCATATGCGGGCATTGTTTCCCGAATAGTTTCCCACCACTCTCTTGGCACAGCCGGATTGCCCCATTCCGATGGATCCGAAAGATCGACCGACTGTGACGGCATAACGATGGTTCCTTCCTCCGTCACTGTCTCCATTAAAGCTTGAACAACTGCTACTGAACCTCCGTTTACCCACCCTAATGAAGATAGCGAAGAATGCACTATAATGGTCATTCCTTGTGTTATGCCTAACCTGCGTAAATCTTCTTTTAATGTGTCTTTCGTTCTAGGATGATTTGTTGCTTGGACAATGTGCTTCATTGTAAGCTCCTTACTTATAGTGCTGCTAGAATTTACTGCCGAACTCTAGTAATATATGTAAAACTTATGTTTCCATAATAGTAAGAATAACACTAATTGTCAAATTATTTAAAGTAATAGAAAAACTTAGTTTTATTCATATCAGTTATCATACAAACACTTTGTCAATCCGGTATTTTACGCTATTTTTAACTATCTTACTATAATAGAAAATAGTCAGCAAAACTTTTTTAGATAGCAGATATAAGTATATCTCTACAAATAAAACGCATACTAGTGAAGGTAAACATGGTAAATTATCACTTTTTTTAGGAGGATTTACGTATAATGAGTAATGTGAAGCTGCCACCTCTCACGTCCTCAGAACTTGCAAACTTATGGATGACTTATCAAGAAAAAACGATGATTATAAGATTTTTAGAATATTTCCTCGAGGATAAACAAGATTACATAGAACTTTTTGAGCTGTATTATAGCCGATCTTTAAAAAGCGTAGAGCAGATTAAAGAAATATTTGAGAACGAAGGTGCTGTTATCCCAATTGGTTTTACGAAAGATGACGTGAATACAGGAGTTCCTAAACTATATGACGACATGTTCGAAGTCATGTATATACGCTTAATGTCTCAAATTGAAACGGGACTGTTTGCTTTGCATTCCACTATGTCTTACCGAGAAGATGTCCGAAATTTCTTCTTAGAGGCAACAGCAGAAGCACAGGATATATACAGTCAATCCACACAAATATTGTTAGAAACGGGCGTCATCGCAAAACCGCCATACGTTTCTATGCCCAAAGA
>NZ_JBKIKC010000020.1:0-84007 GCF_046599315.1 Priestia megaterium
TCGGTATAAGATTGAGAGAAGAAAAACCTTAAACAGAAGTTTTTATCTTGAAATAGTATGATTGGGCAAGAGAGGTAATACATTTGTGGAGTATTCCACAGCAGGAGGCAACATTATGACACAAGGTACAGTAAAATGGTTTAATGCAGACAAAGGTTTCGGTTTCATTGAAATCGAAGGCGGAGACGATGTATTCGTTCATTTCAGTGCTATTCAAGGTGAAGGTTTCAAATCATTAGAAGAAGGTCAAAAAGTTACTTTTGATATCGAGCAAGGTCAACGTGGAGCACAAGCTGCTAACGTTCACAAAGCATAATCAAAAGTGATAAAAAAAGACTCCTATGAAGGAGTCTTTTTTTATGGTCTTATAATTAGAAAACCATGATTTATCCACTATTATTCCAATAGAAAACCCAGACTTTTAAAAAAGCCTGGGTTTTAGTCAAGACGATCGATACAAGGTTAAACTAGTTATAACACACAATAGAAATACAAAGCAAACGTGAATATATTAACAAGTATTTGTAACTAAATAAATAGCAGTAATTTTTTGATCTTTGTAAAAACGTAGATATACATTATCTTCGATGGGGATTACGGGGGATTTTATCAATAAGCCGTTCCCCAGCTCTCATGTGATTTCCACACAAAGGGCATTTTTGATGATTATCGTAGGAGAAATCTTTTCTCATCCATCCCTTACAATCTTCTACTATACATTCCCACACTTCTGTTTGTTCTTGAGCTAAAGGTTCTTGATTTCTTTTACCGTAATAAGACATACTAATCACTACTCCTCTTATTATAGTATACCTTATAAAAGAGTACTAAATACTTTATACATTTTTTTCTATGCATATTTTTACTAGCATCGGTCTCTTATTTAAATTTTATAAAATAAGAGTAAAAGGCTTGGACATGAAGGTTAAGGTATAAAAATTAATTTTTGGTTAATAGTTGTTACTGTGATGCGGAAAATATAATGAAGATAAAAAATAATGTTTTTCAGAAAAAACTATTGACGTTTAAGTGAATATGTTTTATTATTATAAAGCGTCGTTGATACGACAACTTATTTTACGAAATATTGTACTTTGAAAACTGAACAAAGCGACAAACGTCAACGTTAATTTTTATTTTTAATTGAGCAATTCAAACATTTCTTCGGAGAGTTTGATCCTGGCTCAGGATGAACGCTGGCGGCGTGCCTAATACATGCAAGTCGAGCGAACTGATTAGAAGCTTGCTTCTATGACGTTAGCGGCGGACGGGTGAGTAACACGTGGGCAACCTACCTGTAAGACTGGGATAACTTCGGGAAACCGAAGCTAATACCGGATAGGATCTTCTCCTTCATGGGAGATGATTGAAAGATGGTTTCGGCTATCACTTACAGATGGGCCCGCGGTGCATTAGCTAGTTGGTGAGGTAACGGCTCACCAAGGCAACGATGCATAGCCGACCTGAGAGGGTGATCGGCCACACTGGGACTGAGACACGGCCCAGACTCCTACGGGAGGCAGCAGTAGGGAATCTTCCGCAATGGACGAAAGTCTGACGGAGCAACGCCGCGTGAGTGATGAAGGCTTTCGGGTCGTAAAACTCTGTTGTTAGGGAAGAACAAGTACGAGAGTAACTGCTCGTACCTTGACGGTACCTAACCAGAAAGCCACGGCTAACTACGTGCCAGCAGCCGCGGTAATACGTAGGTGGCAAGCGTTATCCGGAATTATTGGGCGTAAAGCGCGCGCAGGCGGTTTCTTAAGTCTGATGTGAAAGCCCACGGCTCAACCGTGGAGGGTCATTGGAAACTGGGGAACTTGAGTGCAGAAGAGAAAAGCGGAATTCCACGTGTAGCGGTGAAATGCGTAGAGATGTGGAGGAACACCAGTGGCGAAGGCGGCTTTTTGGTCTGTAACTGACGCTGAGGCGCGAAAGCGTGGGGAGCAAACAGGATTAGATACCCTGGTAGTCCACGCCGTAAACGATGAGTGCTAAGTGTTAGAGGGTTTCCGCCCTTTAGTGCTGCAGCTAACGCATTAAGCACTCCGCCTGGGGAGTACGGTCGCAAGACTGAAACTCAAAGGAATTGACGGGGGCCCGCACAAGCGGTGGAGCATGTGGTTTAATTCGAAGCAACGCGAAGAACCTTACCAGGTCTTGACATCCTCTGACAACTCTAGAGATAGAGCGTTCCCCTTCGGGGGACAGAGTGACAGGTGGTGCATGGTTGTCGTCAGCTCGTGTCGTGAGATGTTGGGTTAAGTCCCGCAACGAGCGCAACCCTTGATCTTAGTTGCCAGCATTCAGTTGGGCACTCTAAGGTGACTGCCGGTGACAAACCGGAGGAAGGTGGGGATGACGTCAAATCATCATGCCCCTTATGACCTGGGCTACACACGTGCTACAATGGATGGTACAAAGGGCTGCAAGACCGCGAGGTCAAGCCAATCCCATAAAACCATTCTCAGTTCGGATTGTAGGCTGCAACTCGCCTACATGAAGCTGGAATCGCTAGTAATCGCGGATCAGCATGCCGCGGTGAATACGTTCCCGGGCCTTGTACACACCGCCCGTCACACCACGAGAGTTTGTAACACCCGAAGTCGGTGGAGTAACCGTAAGGGGCTAGCCGCCTAAGGTGGGACAGATGATTGGGGTGAAGTCGTAACAAGGTAGCCGTATCGGAAGGTGCGGCTGGATCACCTCCTTTCTAAGGATTTTATAAGACGTACGTTTTGACACTTTGTTCAGTTTTGAGAGTTCAATCTCTCAATTATAGAAAGCACACTACTTTCTTCTTATCTAATAAGAAGAATTTTGGTTGCGATTGTTCTTTGAAAACTAGATAACAGTAATAGCTGAGGAAAAGTGAAACTTTTCTTTTAATCAAATCAATAAATAACACAACAGTATGTTGTACCATTTATTCGCTAATGGTTAAGTTAGAAAGGGCGCACGGTGAATGCCTTGGCACTAGGAGCCGATGAAGGACGGGACTAACACCGATATGCTTCGGGGAGCTGTAAGTGAGCTTTGATCCGGAGATTTCCGAATGGGGAAACCCACTGTTCGTAATGGAACAGTATCCTTACCTGAATACATAAGGTATTGATGGCAGACCCGGGGAACTGAAACATCTAAGTACCCGGAGGAAGAGAAAGCAAATGCGATTTCCTGAGTAGCGGCGAGCGAAACGGAATTAGCCCAAACCAAGAGGCTTGCCTCTTGGGGTTGTAGGACACTCTATACGGAGTTACAAAGGAACGAAGTAAATGAAGCGACCTGGAAAGGTCCGTCGAAGAAGGTAACAACCCTGTAGTTGAAACTTCGTTCCCTCTTGAGTGGATCCTGAGTACGGCGGAACACGTGAAATTCCGTCGGAATCTGGGAGGACCATCTCCCAAGGCTAAATACTCCCTAGTGACCGATAGTGAACCAGTACCGTGAGGGAAAGGTGAAAAGCACCCCGGAAGGGGAGTGAAAGAGATCCTGAAACCGTGTGCCTACAAGTAGTCAGAGCCCGTTAATGGGTGATGGCGTGCCTTTTGTAGAATGAACCGGCGAGTTACGATCCCATGCAAGGTTAAGCCGATAAGGCGGAGCCGTAGCGAAAGCGAGTCTGAATAGGGCGTTTAGTATGTGGTTGTAGACCCGAAACCAGGTGATCTACCCATGTCCAGGGTGAAGTTCAGGTAACACTGAATGGAGGCCCGAACCCACGCACGTTGAAAAGTGCGGGGATGAGGTGTGGGTAGCGGAGAAATTCCAATCGAACCTGGAGATAGCTGGTTCTCTCCGAAATAGCTTTAGGGCTAGCCTCATGTTGTAAGAGTCTTGGAGGTAGAGCACTGATTGGACTAGGGGCCCCCAACGGGTTACCGAATTCAGTCAAACTCCGAATGCCAAAGACTTATCCATGGGAGTCAGACTGCGAGTGATAAGATCCGTAGTCAAAAGGGAAACAGCCCAGACCACCAGCTAAGGTCCCCAAGTATACGTTAAGTGGAAAAGGATGTGGAGTTGCTTAGACAACCAGGATGTTGGCTTAGAAGCAGCCACCATTTAAAGAGTGCGTAATAGCTCACTGGTCGAGTGACTCTGCGCCGAAAATGTACCGGGGCTAAACGTATCACCGAAGCTGTGGATTGACATCTTAGATGTCAGTGGTAGGAGAGCGTTCTAAGTGCAGCGAAGTCAGACCGTAAGGACTGATGGAGCGCTTAGAAGTGAGAATGCCGGTATGAGTAGCGAAAGACAAGTGAGAATCTTGTCCACCGAATGCCTAAGGTTTCCTGAGGAAGGCTCGTCCGCTCAGGGTTAGTCGGGACCTAAGCCGAGGCTGAAAAGCGTAGGCGATGGCCAACAGGTTGATATTCCTGTACCACCTCCCCGCCGTTTGAGTAATGGGGGGACGCAGTAGGATAGGGTAAGCGCGCTGCTGGATATGCGCGTTCAAGCAGTTAGGCTGATGAGTAGGCAAATCCGCTCATCATTAAGGCTGAGCTGTGATGACGAGGGAACTATAGTACCGAAGTTCCTGATTCCACACTGCCAAGAAAAGCCTCTAGCGAGGCGGGAGGTGCCCGTACCGCAAACCGACACAGGTAGGCGAGGAGAGAATCCTAAGGTGATCGAGAGAACTCTCGTTAAGGAACTCGGCAAAATGACCCCGTAACTTCGGGAGAAGGGGTGCTCTGGTAGGGTGTATAGCCCGAGAGAGCCGCAGTGAATAGGCCCAGGCGACTGTTTAGCAAAAACACAGGTCTCTGCGAAGCCGCAAGGCGAAGTATAGGGGCTGACGCCTGCCCGGTGCTGGAAGGTTAAGAGGAGGGGTTATCCTTAGGGAGAAGCTCTGAATTGAAGCCCCAGTAAACGGCGGCCGTAACTATAACGGTCCTAAGGTAGCGAAATTCCTTGTCGGGTAAGTTCCGACCCGCACGAAAGGCGTAACGATCTGGGCACTGTCTCAACGAGAGACTCGGTGAAATTATAGTACCTGTGAAGATGCAGGTTACCCGCGACAGGACGGAAAGACCCCGTGGAGCTTTACTGTAGCCTGATATTGAATTTTGGTACAGCTTGTACAGGATAGGTAGGAGCCTGAGAAGCCGGAGCGCTAGCTTCGGTGGAGGCGTCGGTGGGATACTACCCTGGCTGTATTGAAATTCTAACCCGCGGCCCTTATCGGGCCGGGAGACAGTGTCAGGTGGGCAGTTTGACTGGGGCGGTCGCCTCCTAAAATGTAACGGAGGCGCCCAAAGGTTCCCTCAGAATGGTTGGAAATCATTCGTAGAGTGTAAAGGCACAAGGGAGCTTGACTGCGAGACCTACAAGTCGAGCAGGGACGAAAGTCGGGCTTAGTGATCCGATGGTTCCGCATGGAAGGGCCATCGCTCAACGGATAAAAGCTACCCCGGGGATAACAGGCTTATCTCCCCCAAGAGTCCACATCGACGGGGAGGTTTGGCACCTCGATGTCGGCTCATCGCATCCTGGGGCTGTAGTCGGTCCCAAGGGTTGGGCTGTTCGCCCATTAAAGCGGTACGCGAGCTGGGTTCAGAACGTCGTGAGACAGTTCGGTCCCTATCCGTCGTGGGCGTAGGAAATTTGAGAGGAGCTGTCCTTAGTACGAGAGGACCGGGATGGACACACCGCTGGTGTACCAGTTGTCTTGCCAAAGGCATCGCTGGGTAGCTATGTGTGGACGGGATAAGTGCTGAAAGCATCTAAGCATGAAGCCCCCCTCAAGATGAGATTTCCCATAGCGCAAGCTAGTAAGATCCCTGAAAGATGATCAGGTTGATAGGTCAGAGGTGGAAGCATGGCGACATGTGTAGCTGACTGATACTAATCGATCGAGGACTTAACCAAACTTTTAAAAGCGTAAGCTTTACTCAGCGAACTGTTATCTAGTTTTGAGAGAGCAATCTCTTGTCTGGTGGCGATAGCGAAGAGGTCACACCCGTTCCCATACCGAACACGGAAGTTAAGCTCTTTAGCGCCAATGGTAGTTGGGACTTTGTCCCTGTGAGAGTAGGACGTTGCCAGGCAATGAATAAGACCCCTTATGAGTCTCTTGTAAAAGAGCATGGGGGTTTTTTATTTGAAATATTCTATCATAAGTAATGAAAATAACGCTTTTTATAGCGCTTATATAGATTTTTTTGGAGGATTAGCTCAGCTGGGAGAGCACCTGCCTTACAAGCAGGGGGTCGGCGGTTCGATCCCGTCATCCTCCACCACCGTGCCGGTGTAGCTCAACTGGTAGAGCAACTGACTTGTAATCAGTAGGTTGGGGGTTCAAGTCCTCTTGCCGGCACCATTTTTATTGGGCTATCGCCAAGCGGTAAGGCAACGGATTTTGATTCCGTCATGCGTTGGTTCGAATCCAGCTAGCCCAGCCATAGAGAGCCATTAGCTCAGTTGGGAGAGCATCTGACTTTTAATCAGAGGGTCGAAGGTTCGAGTCCACTTAGGCCCACCATATTCCACAGTAGCTCAGTGGTAGAGCTATCGGCTGTTAACCGATCGGTCGTAGGTTCGAGTCCTACCTGTGGAGCCATACTGGCCCGTTCGTTGGTCAAGCGGTTAAGACACCGCCCTTTCACGGCGGTAACACGGGTTCGAATCCCGTACGGGTCATCAAAAGAGCAGTTTGCATTTGCAAACTGCTCTTTTATTTATGTATATTCATGTGCAATACTTCCCGGGCGTTATTCTAAAGGAATTCCTCTTTTTATGTCGAAAATTAGTAAGTATTAAGGAGGGTTTTAGGTGCCTAAAGATTTAGTGAAGGAACTATTAGATAAAGGCTTTAAAGTAGTGGATTTAAAATGTGTCGGCACTATAGATATCATTCCAGCAGAGGAACTGTATTTAGAAAAAATAAGTACTGATGCCATAGTTAACATGTTATCACTAGATGAAGACAGCATTAAGCTTTTTCTTGATGAAGAACTTCCTTATTTTGTAGGAAGTACCAAACCATTAGCTGGATATATCAATTTAGAAAATGAGTCGCCCATGATCGAGGACGCAATTATTGACTACAAAGTGTATGTTAAAGAAGCAATTCTTCAGTCTAAGTAGTCATCAAAAGAGCAGTTCACATTTGTAAGCTGCTCTTTTATTTATGGTAGATAATTAACTGATTTTAATGGAATACGGTATGTAGTTCTAATGGAAACACTTTAAAATACTTGCGGCTAATCTTCCAAGCTTGAACATACTAATACTAATAATTTAAAAATGCAACTGACATCCCGTGCTATAATAGATAAAAACTAAATACTAGGGGCAATGAATGATGGAAGAATTAAAACAAAAAAATCAATATGCTGCTGAACTATATGAAAAAGGGTTTAAGTGGATGCGTTTTATAAGCTTTTTTATGGGGGTGAACCTTATTTTCACCCTAGCTTTAGTAGCAGTTTCCTTAGTAGCCCCTCAAATTCAAGAAACTTTTCAATGGGTAGCATTTGGTGTATATGGGTTTACAGTACTTTATCTCATCTTTATGCGGGAAGTAGCCTTTAGAAAGACATATGAATCTTTGGTAGTTTGGATGCGAATTGTATGGGGGTTTAGCTTTATTGCTAGCGCGTTTGGGGCAGTCACTATGTTCGTGGTTAATACTCACTGGACTCTATTTTAAAGGGGTACCTGTTTATGTTGGAAGTAAAAATAAAGGAGGAATACATATGAATCCATACGAACAATTTCAATTAAATAAAGAGGTAGAAGAGATGGCTAAACAACGAATTGAAATCCATAAAAAGCGAATAAAACTATCTGAAGAGTTGGAAAACAACTGGGGTAATAAAGAACTCCAAGATAGAATCATTGAATTAGAAGAAGAAAGCCAAAAACTTAAGAAGAAAATTGAAGCTTTACAGGCTAACTTTTAAGCATTGGTATGCTCCCTTTATAGTAGACCAGTAAAAGAAAGCAACCTATTCCCACACAAAGGAATAGGTTCAATGAAGTAAGATGATATAGGTGTATATAACCATTCAAATGCATTTCTATTATAATCTATATTGGAAAATAAAGCACTTACATTTTATGAAGAGCATAAAAAAATCCGTAACCACGAAGGGTAACGGACTCGTTGGAAGTTGATTTTAAGAACCAATATGCATCTATTAGTTTACCATATTATTTATCAGAATGAAAGCGATTGCAAAAAATGATACACAATACAAAAAAGCATATACTAGGCACGGACTTATCTGCATAAGATTTTTTACTTCTAAGATCTTCAAAGGTACATTAATACCCCAAATTGCTTCACATTAAAAAACATCATTGTCTTTTATTCGATAGTTCAAGCGTAATAAATCTGAATATTCAAAATAAAAGGCTACATCATTTTAGAATGATGTAGCCTTTTATTTTAAGTGTCAGATGAAATTTGTAAAGAATAATCAGTTCCTCTACAAGTATATCACATTCATATAAATGATAAATGAATTTTTTTGGGGATGTGTGTATGTATAAGCGTACTGTTTTTTATGCATTACGTATCTTTTAGAAAAAGCCTGTTTTTTAGTTATGCTTGGAAAAGAGTCTACATCTTTTTTGGTACACACTCTTTTTATATTCATGATATAAAGTAAGGTACATAAGATAACGAATTTGAATATCGTAGGGGATATAAGTTCCACTTAATTTGTATAATTGTTGATATATAGAATGTTTTGTAGATAACTTAGTTGCTCCCACATATTGAATATTTATCCTAAATCAAGTACAATAAGTTGAATATAAGTTCAACTTAAAAGATGAGGTGTTTATAAATGAAAATTTCACGTTTTAATAAAGACTGCGGTAACTCTGTTGATATGAACATTATGGATGGATATCTATTTGATTTCCCAACGAATGTAGTTGAACTTCAAAAGGAAGCTGCAGACTCCTTTTTCACAGATGCTGTTACAGCTCCAGAAGAATTCAAAAAGCGTATTTTACTTTCTACAACCATTGAGGGAGAAGAGAAGGAGCGTTATTTCTTAGTAGGCGACATTGCAGCTAGTCAATTGCTGGCTAATAATCACATTAATAAATTACATAATAAAATTACAAGTCATATTCCATACATCACCTTTTTAGCTGCGATTGCGTATTACCATGCGTTACATGCAAAAAATAAAAAAGACAATACAATTGAAATTGACTATTTTTCTACTATGTTACCAATCTGGCTTCTTAAGAAAGAGAGCACATTTGGGGCGGCTCAAAAAGCCATGGCTAATCGCTTCTCAGGCGACCATACATTTACTGTTCATACGCCTGGTTTTGAAAATACTTTAAAGGTAGTAGTAGAAGAAAGTGCGTGCTTAAAAGAGGGAGAAAGTGCACGTTTTGCGTTAAAAAAAGACTTAACACTTCAAGATCGTGAAGATGCAAATGAGTATGTAGAATGTGAAACGGTGATGGTGGATATAGGTGGTGGTTCCATTGATGTGGTTATTCTACCCGAAGGGTTGAAAGCAGCTAATAGTCGTGAATCGTTCCAAAGTATTGAGGGTATTCCTTATTTAGCGCATATTGATAAATTGCGTAAAGAGAAATTTTTAGAGTTATTCACAGACTTACGTGCCTTCGATCAATTTATTCTTGATAACTACAGCAAGCAAAAGTTTGTACTAAAAAACGAGAATACAGGTGAATCCATTGATTTAACAAGTACAATCAAATCTTCACTACGAGAATACGTGGAAATCTTATTGGCTAAATTAAATGATGTCGCACCACCACCGGCGAATAAACTACGTAAGTATGTATACTGCGGCGGGGTAGCTCCTACTTTGGAAGTAGCTATCATGAACAGTATGCGTGAAAAAATTGGAGAAGAACGTACGGAGAAGTATCATAAGGTTCCCCAAGATAGCCGCCATTTAAATTTATTTGGCTTAGAGATTCGTAGTATTGGTTACGTTCAAAAGAAGCAAGAAGCAGAGAAAAAAGCCGTTAAATCCTAACAACGTAGGTGATAGGGATGTCAGAGCGTCAAAATGCGTTTACCATTAAGACGAATCGATTGAGTGATGAAGTGTATAATAAACTAGCTACATATGCTAAATCGCGTAAGTTGGGGGATTATATTTCATCTTTAATTCTACATGATCTAGATGGTTCATTTACTGAAAGAAAAGCAATTGAAGACAAAAAAACCTACGAAATGCTTGAACATATCAAGAATGAACTAGCTGATTTAAAAACATTAGCAAAAACAACAGATTTTGTAGGAAACGATTCCTTCAAAGAAGAAGAGCCTTCTTCAAAGGTTCCACAACTAAAAGAAGGAAAGATTGCAGATTTAGAAAATATATCTGGCTCATTAGACGATGACGACTTAGAAGAATATAACGATTTTTAAACAGTAAAACCACTAGAATTGAACCTAGTGGTTTTTTCTGTTTTACATATCACTACACTTATAAGGTGGTGATTATTCATCTTAGGTAGTTTGCTCAATTAAGATATAAACCATTCATATAAATATTTCTCTAGCTATGAAACATTTATGTAGCAACAGGCTTAAACTTGCTACTATTTTGGGGAGCTCCTTTTAAGTTGGAAAATAGATTACTTTACTTATCATAGGATGTAGTACTTTCTTGTGTTGAAGAGAATAAATCCTTTAAGTCAATGTTTTCTATGTCAGTTACATAAGCTACAATCAAAAAAATAAAAATAATCCAGTATATGATTTTTTTCAATCCCCCCAACTCCTTTACTAAAAACAGTATTATGAGAAACGCTCAGAATTGCAATAAATGGACATTTAACTGCGAAATAAATGGTATTTTTTTCTGATAACTTCTCAATAACAACATTTCAACACTTTTGCATTAGAATCCCTTTAATAGTGTATAGTTAATTTATGATTAAGATTGTTCAATATAGATAGTTCCAAAAGGTAAATCTATTTAGACGGTTGGAGGCAATAAAATTTTACGTAACAAACGAAAAGTACCGATACATTGATAAGGCTATTACAAGGAAATAGCGACCTTATTCCTTTTCATTTTGCCGAATATGCTAGCAAAATAAGTGATATTTTCCACTTGAGCTTGATTAACGACAGTCAGTAAATTCAAGGTCAAAAACCTTCTAAAAAAGCCACTCTTTTAGAGTGACTTGACTGAATTTTTATAGAATGTATGGATGTATAGGTTTTTAGAAGAAATGGGCATAATTTAGCGTTATATCACGGATATGACATCTTGTGTTTTTGTTAGTTTTAAAAGATGGTGCACTGCATAGGCAAACCCATCTTCATCATTTGTTTTAGTTATTAAATCAGCTTTTTGTTGAATGTCTAGGGGAGCATTTCCCATAGCAACTGAGGTAGTTGCTACCTCGAATTGAGCAAGATCGTTGCCCCCATCTCCGAAAGCAAAAATCTCTTCAAAATCCAGATTCATCATCTGTTGGTAACGCAATATAGCCTTTCCTTTATGCGCTTCGTTTGAAGTGATTTCTACGTTATTAGGAAAAGAAGAAGCCACCGAAATATCAAATTGATCAGCTAATGCCCTTTTTACTTCTTCGACTTTTTCCAATTGCTCGTACTGTACCAAAGCAATTAATTTATAGATTTTAAGGTTGTCTTTATTTAGAATTTCATCGTAATTGTATTCTTGAAAAAGAGTGGCGAGCTCTTCCTTGCTTTTATTATGTAATGGAGGCAAAGTTGAAGGAAAGCCACCATAATTAGTGTATACAAGAATCCCTACACCAATTTCATTTAGAATTGAAAATATTTTTTTATATGTAGAAACAGATATAGTTGCCTCATACAGCAATTCTCTTGTTTTTGAATATAAAACAGAACCATTAATACAAAAAATGGGAACTTCCATATTTTGTACCGCCCTCAGTTTAATTACGTCTGCATAGGCTCGGCCTGTATTCAAAATAATACTATGTCCTTGCTGGTGCAATTCTTTTAAGGTTTTCACATTTTCTTCAGATATTTCATGTTGAGAGTTTAATAACGTACCATCTAAATCAATTGAAATACATTTCATTGTTTGATCTTAATTCCTTTCCCCTCTTTAGTCTTTTGTACGAACTAAAGTTATCTTATTTTTGTTATTACCTAGGATAGCTATATTAAACCATACCTTCTCTAATTATAAAAATTCGGTATGAAATGTTTAATACCTGCTTCGGAATCTGGTATCAATAAATCAGAAAGAGTATTTCTATAATCTATCTCATAAAAAAAACTATAATTAAGAAAAAGAATCCATTTACAGAAAGCGTTTTACTTTATAATCGTGGTAATTTCAGATAGAATAAAAGAGGCTCGTCAGCTAACTTGAAGCCTGGGAAAGTATAGATTTCATACATATAACTCTATTGTAAAGAAAAAATACATTTTGACTTTCAAACTATTGGAGGAAAGAAATCATGAAATTTTTTATTGATACTGCAAACCTTGAAGACATTAAGAAAGCATACAAAGTGGGAGTTTTATCCGGCGTTACAACCAATCCATCTCTAGTAGCAAAAGAAGGCGTAAGATTTGAAGATCGTATTGAAGAAATCCTTCAGATGGTGCCAGAAGTTGAATCTGTTTCAGCAGAGGTAACACCTGATGCAATTACAGCCGAAGATATGATTGCTCAAGCTGAAGAATTGATTAAAATTAATGATAGCGATAAAAATATTACTATTAAACTTCCTATGACGTTAGCTGGATTAGAAGCTACTCGTTATCTTTCTAAAAAAGGTGTAAAAACAAATGTAACTCTTATTTTTACAGTGAATCAAGCTCTCTTAGCTGCTCGTGCTGGTGCAACCTACGTTTCTCCTTTTTTAGGACGATTAGATGATATCTCTGAGGATGGAGTACACTTAGTATCCAGAATTGCAGAACTATTCCGTGTTCAAAATATCGATTCTCAAATCATTGCTGCATCTGTAAGACATCCAGATCATGTAACTCGTGTAGCAATGGCAGGTGCTCATATTGCAACAATTCCTTACTCCGTTATCGAGCAATTAGTAAAGCATCCTTTAACTGAACAAGGAATTGAAAAATTTGCAACTGATTGGGAAAAAGCTGTTAAAAACTAAAACAATTTTAATTTAAACATCAAGTGTGAAAGCTGATTGAGTTTAATATTGTAGATATATTTTATTTTTTGTCATATGGATGCTTGCGGGCATCCTTTTTTATTTCTCTTTTCTTGCCCAGAGTAGAACAATAATATGAATTTTTTCGATATATCTAATTAGTAATTTCTTTAAAACAACTATAGTGGAAATAGTAATATTTGATATAAATTAATTAATAAATATTTTTTATGAAGAATAAAATTAACATTATTACTGATTCAATAAAGCACAGATAAATTTGCATCTTAAATTAAGATATTTAATAAATTATTTTTATTAAAATTGTTTTAACTATTACTTCTTTTATAGAAAAACCCACAATTTGTCGTCAGTTAGAGTAAATGATAAAACTTTAATTTTTATAAGTTAATTTTGTCATTTACATTATATATATACTAAAATTAATTTAGTTATAGTATTAATGGTAATATTAATAATGATATTATTACTAATAACATTATGGTATTTTTCTAATTGATTTTTATACTTTATTAAATTATATATATTAATAACAGAAGATATTAAATGGAAAATAGCGATAATACAAAGGTAATTGTTAAATTGGAGTTTAATAAAGAGGTATGTAAGCAGTTGAATGAAATTCTTGATCATTTGCAATCTTATTTAATCAGCATCGTAACCAGAGAAGAAGAATGATTATGTATACCAATTTAATGTTATAATAATCTCAAATTCGAAGGGGAGTGTTTGAGTGGATATATTTGCTAGTATCATTCCTATCATCGTAGTGCTTGGCATACTTATAGTAGCAGTTAGGTTTCTTTACAAATCGTTTGTTAAAAGTAGAAATAGAATATAAAAGAAAACAGCCTTGCAACTTTTGCTATCTGTATAATAAGCAAACTGAATTAACATAATTACTCTTTCCAGTACACACCCCAAATAGAACCCATATGGCAGAAGGGCTCTGACAAGGGTTCTTTTTCCGGAGTATGCAGCTTTTTATACAACTTTGATTTCTCAACCTTTCTGAGACAACCAAGCTCGAAATCTTTGGGGAAAATTAGTTATTTTAATCACTCTAAATTAAGAATAAATTGTTTTCAGGTCTTTGAAGAGGAAATTTTCTCCTTTCTAAATGTTATGAATTTATTTAAGTAGTTCCACCTTCTAAAAGCTTAATAGGCAGATAAGTTTCAAGTTCTATATTGTTGAATTCGCCTTCAATCTCTTTAGATAAAATGTCAATTGCTACCTTCGCAATAGAATCGATAGGTTGTTGTATAGTCGTTAATTCTGGTAGTATAGCCTTTACTGTTTCTGTTCCATCGTAACCAATCACTTTTAATTGAGTGGGTATATCTTTGCCTCTTTTTTTAGCTTCTGTTATGACAGCAGCAGCAATTAGATCATCACTTGCAAAAATACCATCTACTTCCGGATGTTCATTAAAAAGCTCAGCTATTACCTCCTCACGGCTCTTTTGAGGAGAGACTTCATATGTAATTGGTAATTTTTCGTATCCTTTCATAACATCCTCATACGCTTTTCTTCTTAAGTTTGCTGGTGTTTCCAGGTCGAGCGGACCATTAATATGAATAATATTTTCACACTGTTTCTTTATTAACAATTCTGTAGCTTTTTTCCCTCCATCATAATTATCGGATCCTACAACAGGAATCTTTTCAGATAAATAATGATCAATTGCTACGATAGGTAAATTTTGTTTGTGATAATCTAGGACTCCTCGGTTGTATGTTACAACAATGACCCCATCTACCTGATTTCGTATAAGCATTTCTAAGTATTTTTCCTCTTTATCCATACGGTTTAAACTGTTACAAAGCAATAATTTATAACCTAGTGATGTACAAACACTTTCAATATGAAAGGCAAGTTCACCGAAAAACGGGTTACTTGAATTGGGTATAATTAACCCTATTAAATTTGTTTTTTTATGAAATAACGAACGTGCTAAATCGTTTGGAAAATAGTTAATTTCCTCCATTGCTTTATAAACTTTATCCTTTGTTTTCTCACTTATGTAACCTCGATTATTTAAGACACGTGAAACTGTTGTTGATGAAACTCCTGCAACCTTTGCTACGTCATGGATATTAGGTTTCATTATCTTTCCTCCTATCCCACTAAATATCACTTGTTAATATTATATTAGGATTTTTTATCTTTATTATTTAAATAAACTTTTATATTTTTTAGTCCCATAAGAATTTTTTGATTAGGTTAGGGAAATAGCTTGTTGAACATTAGATAGACACTTTATAACAATTAAAATTAATTCCTCCTTTGATAGCTTTACAATTTCCTGATTAATAAAAATTTCATATTGTGAAATAGTTCATTTCGAGGAACACTTTAATTAATTAAAGTTTATTTGTTACGGACTTATTGTAGAAAATATCTCTAACATGTGCAAGAATTAGGGGTTAATTAATATTAGCTTATATCGAATAGACATTAACTTTTATTGTGAACGAGATATGGATAATACATATATTCTAATATATTATACCTCCGTTTTAAGGATAGGAGCGAAAAGTTTGATATTTCAAAAAAAATATGTCAACCGATTGACATATGTAAACGGTTGACATAAAATACTCCTTGAAAGCGCTTTTATATATTTATTGTGATTAAGGATAAATAAGGGGGACTGGAACGTATGAAGAAATGGTTTTTAGTAGGTATATCTTTATTACTAATTCTTGCTGTAGCAGGCTGTAGCAAGGGTAAAAGCGTAAGTAGTGACGGCAAACAAATGATTACAATGTGGGTACATGTATCAGATGATAGTGAAGAAGGTAAGGTTTATAAAAAACGAGTAGATACTTTTAACAAGAAGTATGCATCTAAAAATGTTAAAGCTAAAATTGAATTTATTCCACGTAGTGGGAACGGCGGGGGGTATGAGGATAAAGTGAACGCAGCGTTGACAACTGATACATTACCCGATGTTATTACATTAGATGGTCCAAATACAGCTGCTTATGCAAAATCTGGCATCATTGCCCCACTAGATGATTACGTGAAAGATCAAGATGATTTACTACCAAGTATTAAGCAACAAGGAACATACAAAGACAAATTGTATGCGATTGGTGCGAGTGAATCGTCCGTGGGAATTTACTACAATAAAAAAATGCTACAAGAGGCAGGCGTTGATTTAAATACGTTACCGACAGTTGATAATCCTTGGACATGGGATCAGTTTATGTCCCTATGTAAAACGTTGAAAGAAAAATATAATAAACCGGCTATTGATATGCAATTACAATCAAAAGATGAAATGTTAACGTATGCACTAACGCCATTTGTATGGTCTGCAGGCGGAGAAATTATTTCGAAAGACGGTACTAAAGCAGAAGGTGTATTTAATAAAAAGCCTAGTATTGAAGCCATGACTTTTATTCAAACGATGTTAAAAGAAGGTTATACAACGCGTACTCCGGTCAAACAAGCTTTTGAAACAGAAAAGTACCCAATGAAGTTTAGTGGTGTATGGACAGTGACGGATATGAAAACAAATTTTCAAAAAGTCGATTATGGTGTTATGCCTTATCCAGTATCACCAAAGACAAAGAAACTGGTTTCACCTTCAGGAAGTTGGCAGTTTGCAATGACACAGAAATCTGAAAATAAAGAATGGTCTGCTAAACTAGTAGATTGGATGACAAATAAAGATTCGAATTTAGAATTAAGTCGTACAATTGCAGCACTACCAGTTCGTTACTCTTCTGAAAAAGTACTTACAAAAGAATTTTCTGATCAAATGAATGTGTTTATGAAGCAATTAGAGGAATCAGGACACGCACGACCAGTAACACCAGCATATCCACAAGTAACACGTGCTTTCCAGCAAACAATTGATGATATCAGTTTCTATGATCAAAACAAAAACATTAAAAAAGTCTTAGATACACGTGCTACAGAAATGCAAGCAGCTATCGATAAGGCTAATCGATAAAAGCAGCTAGCTAGAAGGAGGCATTATGATTAAAACTGGATTAAAAGGAAGTAAGACTGTTTACACATTCCCAGGAACAGAAAAAGAGACTAAAAATAGAATTAAATGGAGAGAAAATGTAGTAGCTTATACATTTTTAGGACCGGCACTATTACTTTTATCGCTGTTTCTTATTATTCCAGCTATTATGTCCGTCTACTATGCATTTACAGATTATTATCTTTTAACACCCGATACGCGCAGATTCGTAGGATTAGACAACTTTATTAATTTATTTAAGGATCCTATTTTCTTGAAAAGTCTGGTGAATACACTGAAATTTGTCATTTGGGTAATTCCTTTACAGATAGGGGCAGCTCTTGGGCTGGCCCTCCTGTTAAACAAACAACGTAAAGCTAACACATTTTTTAAAGTGGCTTACTTTAGTCCTGTAGTAATGTCGCTCGTTGTTATCTCAGTTCTTTGGCTTTATTTGTTAAATCCAAATGAAGGAATTATCAACAATGTACTCACTTATTTTGGTGTTTCAGCTCAACCGTTCTTAACAAGCCCTAAACAGGCTATGTTTACAATTGTTTTTGTTTCAGCATGGCAGGGAGCTGGCTTTCAAATGTTAATTTTTCTAGCAGGTTTGCAAAATATACCTGGAGACGTCTACGAAGCTGCACAACTAGATGGAATGAATAAATGGCAACGATTTATTCATATTACGTTACCATTATTAAAGCCAACCTCTATTTTTATATTTATTACGACATTAATTGGTGCGTTTAAGCTATTAGTCCAACCAATGGTTATGACACAAGGAGGCCCAGTCAACTCCACGATGACGGTTGTATATTACATTTATCAAACTGGCTTTACGGATCGAATGGTTGGATACGCTAGTTCGATTGCCCTTCTATTTGGAACAATTATTGGGTTAGTTACGCTAGCGCAACGGAAATTAGTAAAGGAGGAAGATGACTAATGAGACGAAAATTCGGTCCTTTAACAACCCTAGAGTACATTTGTTTAGTTTTACTAGCCGTATTATTTATATTCCCGTTATTTTGGATGATTGCATCTTCAATGAAACCTGAAGCAGAAGTTTATAAAAACATGAACAGTATCAAAGCATTCCTACCTTCCTTTCATCCATCAGATTGGTTTATATCCTATAAGCAAGTTCTGTCACGCTTTCATTTACTTGGTTATATGATAAACAGCTTGTTTTATGGTTTATGTGTAGCAGCAGGTTCTGTCATTATCAATGGGATGGCAGGTTATGCGTTCGCTAAATTGAATTTTAATGGAAAAAGAGTGTTGTTTGGTCTTTTATTGGCTCTTTTAATCGTACCGCTGGAAACAATCTTAATCTCACAATTTACTATAGTTCACAAACTGGGATTAGTAGACACTCGTCTTGCTGTAATTCTGCCAGCCTTAGCAGGGGCATTCAATATTTATTTATTCCGAAACTTTTTCATGTCTATTCCAGCAGAGATTATTGAATCAGCCAAATTGGATGGAGCAAATACCTGGCAAATATTCTTGAGAATTATGCTACCCATGTCTAAACCAGCTGTTGCTACAGTAGGAACTTTAGCTTTTATCGGAAGTTGGAATGATTATATTTGGCCTTTAATGGTTTTAACAGACAAGTCAAAATTTCCGATTCAAGTGGCAATTACAGCTATCAATAGTACGGATCCAGTTTACACGAATCAAGTTATGGCTGTTTTAACAATATCCACCATCCCATTAATTCTTATCTATATAGTGGCTCAGCGTTATATTTTAGAAGGGATTGGTGGTTCAGGAACAGGTATTAAATAAGAAAAAATTAGGTTATTCCTGCGTAAACACTACCTATGTATGGGTAATTTTTAAACCGGGTGTCAACCGGTTGACATAAAAATATTGACATGTGAAACCGGTTGACATAAAATAATTACGAAAGTGCTTTCATATCAAAAATTACTATTCTACATCACTAGCTAAAGGGGCAATTTAATGTGAAAGGTTCAAAAAGTCTATATTGGAAGTTAAGTGCATATTTCTTCTTTTTCTTTTTTACTTGGTCTGCTAGTTACTCTTTATTTTCTATCTGGTTAGGTCAAGAAATAAAATTAAATGGTTCAGAAACAGGTTTAATCTTTTCTGTAAACGCTATCTTTGCCTTATGTATGCAGCCCTTGTATGGTTACATTTCTGACAAGATAGGTTTAAAGAAAAATATCTTATTTTTTATCAGTTTATTACTTATATTTGTAGGACCCTTTTATATTTTTATTTATGGACCGTTATTACAATACAATGTCTTTTTAGGCGCAGTTATCGGAGGACTATATTTAGGAGTAGCTTTTTTAGCTGGTATCGGAGCTATTGAATCTTACATTGAAAAGGTTAGTCGTAAATATAAGTTTGAGTACGGCAAATCAAGAATGTGGGGATCATTAGGATGGGCAGCAGCTACATTTTTTGCAGGCCAGCTATTTAATATCAACCCACATATTAATTTTTGGGTAGCATCTGTTTCAGCTATCATATTGGTAACAATAATTATGTCCGTAAAAATAGATATGACAGATTACGAGATGGAGAAAGCCGATTCTGTTACATTAAAAGACGTTGGACGACTTTTTCTATTAAAAGATTTTTGGTTTTTGATGATGTATGTCATGGGAGTGACATGTGTTTATAGCGTTTATGATCAACAATTCCCAATTTATTATGCATCCTTATTTCCAAATGAAGCTCTAGGTAATCAAGTATTTGGATATTTAAACTCTTTCCAAGTATTTTTAGAGGCTGGGATGATGTTTCTTGCCCCGTTTGTAGTAAACAAACTTGGTGCAAAGAATAGTTTAATTTTAGCAGGACTTCTAATGGCCTTTCGAATTATTGGGTCTGGACTTGTAATTGGCCCAATTGGCATTTCATCTATGAAATTAATTCATGCACTTGAATTACCGATTATGTTGATTGCTATTTTCAAGTATTTAGCAGCGAATTTTGATACAAGACTATCTTCTGTATTATATTTAGTGGGTTTTCAATTTGTCTCTCAAGTAGGTGCATCTATTCTTTCACCAATCGCAGGTGGATTATACGATAGTGTAGGTTTTCGTCATACCTACATCATCATGGGAATCATGGTTTTGTGTTTTACAATCATTTCAATTTTTACGTTGTTAAATTCAAAAAATGGCATAGGTTCGCGAGTCAAGGCAGAAAAGATACAAAAAGTTATCTAGGAGGATATTAGGATGTTAACAGTAAACAGAATTCAGCAAGCAGAAGAGGCACTAAAGAATACAAAAGAAAGAATGAGTAATCGTTATCGACTAGGTTATCATATCATGGCACCGGCGAACTGGATCAATGATCCAAATGGGTTAGTACAGTATAAAGGGGAATACCACGTATTTTATCAGCACCACCCATATGATGAAAATTGGGGACCGATGCATTGGGGGCACGTAAAAAGTAAGGATCTTGTTCATTGGGAGCACCTTCCTGTTGCCTTAGCTCCTGGAGATGTTTGTGATACAGATGGATGTTTCTCGGGAAGTGCCGTCGATAATAATGGAGAACTAACTTTAATCTATACGGGACATCATTATACCGATAAAGAAAAGGACCTTTTCTATCAAAATCAAAATATTGCGGTCAGTACCGATGGCACTACATTCGAAAAAGTTGGAGAGAATCCAGTTATTGCCCAACCACCAGCAGATAGTGCCCATCATTTTCGTGATCCAAAGGTATGGAAACATAACGACGTTTGGTATATGGTTTTAGGAAATTCAACTAAGGATAATATTGGACGAGTTATTCTATATCGTTCTTCTAATCTACGTGAATGGGAGTACATTGGTGTCCTTGCGCAAAGTGATGGAACTCTTGGATACATGTGGGAATGCCCAGACTTCTTTGAATTAGATGGAAAGTATGTCCTCATGATTTCTCCACAAGGGATTCATAAAGATGGAGATTTATATAATAACTTATTTCAGACAGGTTATTTCATTGGAGATTATAATTACGAAACCAACGAGTTTGTACATGGGGCATTTACTGAGTTAGATAATGGACATGACTTTTACGCGGTTCAAACATTATTAGATGAGAAAGGTCGTCGGATTGCGATTGGTTGGATGGACATGTGGGAGTCCAATATGCCAACAAAAGCAGATGGATGGTGTGGAGCACTTACATTGCCACGTGAAGTTACCCTAGGAGAAAATAATGAAATTTTAATGAATCCGGTTGAAGAGTTACGTTTATTACGTGGGATTGAACATAATGCACTTACGAATCAAGTGGTTTCCGAGAATCATTTAATAGAAACAAACGAGGATTTACTTGAAATAAAAGCTGTATTTGACTTAACCAATTGTAACTCTCAATCTGTAGGTTTAAGGGTTCGTGGAATTAATAAGGAAGAAACAGTATTAACGTATCACTTAGACAAGCATAAATTGACAATTGATTGTTCTAAGTCAGGTAAGGTAGAAGATGGAGTCAGAAATGCTATCCTTAGAACAAACAAAGAGCTTTCGCTACGTATATTTATTGATCGATCTTCTATTGAAGTATTTGCAAATGAAGGACAAGCAACTATGACAAGTCGTATTTATCCAACTGAAGATAGATTAGGCATTGAGGTGTTTGCAGATGTTGGGGATGTAAGAATTAAGGAATTAACATATTGGAAGTTAAAAGATATCTGGAAATAAATTATGAATGAACAAGTGTTTGTACACTTGTTCATTGTTTTGGGGTGAAGATGTTGAAAAGAGTTTTTTGTATTGGTGAAACATTAATTGATTTTATTCCTGTTCAAAAAGAAAAATCTTTAAAAGAAGTTACTAGTTTTGAACGTGTGGCTGGGGGGGCTCCTATGAACGTTGCAATTGCGATTGCAAAATACGGAGGAAATTCTGTTATGCTGACGAAAATAGCTAATGATAGCTTCGGTGATTATTTAGTAGATGTGCTAGCAGGAAATGGGGTAGATACTTCCTACATTATTCGATGTAATGAAGGAGAGACCGGTTTGGCATTCGTATCTGTAGATAAATTGGGAGATAGGGACTTCAGTTTTTACAGAAAGAATTCAGCTGACTTATTACTCTTACCAAACGAGGTGAAAGTAGGGTGGTTTGATAAGGGAGACCTTCTTCATTTTTGTTCTGTAGATTTAGTCGAAAGTCCAATGAAACAAACTCATATAAAAGTAATAGATAGTTTTCAAAAAATAGGGGGGATTGTCAGTTTTGATCCTAATGTTCGTCTTCCCTTATGGCCTGATAAAGAAATCTGTCGTCGAACAATTCTAGAATTTTTACCTTTAGCAGATATTGTGAAAGTATCGGATGAAGAATTATTTTTTATAACCAATATTAAGGGAGAAAGAGAAGCCATTAACTCTCTTTTTGTTGGCAATGTAAAAGTAGTAGTTTATACAAAAGGAAAAGATGGAGCTATTATTTATTTGAAAAATGGAGAACAATTTGAGGATAAAGGATTTAGAGTAACTGTTTCAGATACAACCGGGGCAGGTGATGCGTTTATAGGTGGTTTTTTATATCAATTGCTTTCAATTGATATATCGAGCGAAAATCTATGTCAAAAAGTGAGTGAACACCATCAACAATTGCTTACCTTTGCTAATGCAAGTGGGGCACTTACTGCTTCAGTAAAAGGAGCGATCCACGCAGCACCTGGAAAACAACATATAATGAATTTTATTGCTACTCAAAGAGGCAGATTAACTTAAGAAAATATGTATTTATAATTGGGAATTAGTTTGGAATTCACAATATAAGTAAGGGTTAAAAGAAAGGATTTAAATAATGAGGACTGAAAAAGAAAAGATGTTAGGTGGAGAAATGTATAATCCTGCAGACGCACAATTAAGAAAGGATCAAGAACATGCTAGAAGGCAGGTTAGGATATATAATGAAACTTTAGAGAGTGAAGGGAATAAGCGTATAAAATTATTAAAAGGTTTATTCGGTTCTACTGGGGAAAACGTATATGTTGAACCGAATATTAGAGTTGACTATGGCTATAACATATTTGTTGGCGAAAACTTTTTTGCAAACTTTGATTGTGTCATCCTAGACATTTGTGAAGTGAGATTTGGAGATAATTGTTTACTTGGTCCTGGTGTACATATCTATACAGCAACTCATCCAATTGACCCGAATGAACGAAATTCAGGAAAGGAATACGCAAAACCAATTATTTTGGAGATAATGTATGGATTGGTGGAAGTGCAGTGATAAATCCAGGAGTGACGATAGGAGACAATGTTGTTATTGCATCTGGCTCAGTAGTGACTAAAGACGTACCTAACAATGTAGTGGTAGGTGGGAATCCAGCAAAAATTATTAAAAAAATTAGAAATTAAGGATATAAGAATATTTCACTAAATTTTAGTAACAGTACTCTAAATGAAATTTGAATTTCTAACTTATTAGTTAATTGGTGATTAAATTGGATATATGGATGGGGAAAATTAGAGATTATAATCATTTTGGTCATTATTTAGGGACCTATCAAGCAATTATAGAGAAACAGGATAAGATGCTTTATAAGATGACATTATCGTTTAATCCAGTATATACGCTAAAAAAGCGAGATAAAAATAATCATTTAAAAGGTAAAATATTGTATAGTTCAAGTGTAGAGGTACTTAAAAGAAAATTTAGAAATAAAATCCCTCTTTTAAAGAAACAAACGAAAGTAGTATGGATAAAAAGAGGGTTAAATATTTAATTTCTTCAAATGAAAGGTCATGATGGGAAGAAATCTTGCTTGTAAAGCTAGTTTTATTGGTCCCGGTGTAAGCCAACCCATGATTATGCATTTTAAGTATATACAGAGTAAAATAACTTAGAAAGACATATCTTATGATATGTCCTTTTAGTATGGTTAATTTTCATCTTTTTTTCATTGTTAAATGATAAATTAATTGCTAATCATGCTGTAAAGCATTTTCCATAGATATTCTACTTTACAAGCTTATATAAAAAAGGTGAGCTTTTTTCTTATAATCTGCAATTTTGTACTCATGTCCTGCTTCTGCTAATCCCTCAATAAATTTCTTAGCTATGTTCGCACTGAGTGAGTCTCTTCTTGGGTGAGACACAAAGACAAGTACTTTCATAAAAATTCCCCCAATTTTATCTTAGGTTACTTTTATTTCTTGTTCCCAAAATGTTTATCAAACGCTGCTTTCCTTGTTCAGCTGTAGAAACCATCTCATCAAATAATTCCTGAACCGTAGGAACATCATTAATTAGTCCGATAACCTGTCCAGCCCAACCAAATCCCTCTCCTTCATTCCCATTGTAAATATATTTGCAGTTTGCCTTACCACTGACCATATCTTTTAAATCTTCATAAGTTGCTCCTTTATGCTCACGTTCAATAATATCGTTAGTATATTTTGATTCTAAAACACGCCCAGGATGCCCTAAAGTTTTCTTGATAATGACTGTGTCTGTCTCTTTTCCGTTCACAAGTGCTTCTTTGTATACAGGGTTTGCATGCACACACTCTTGCGTAGCAATAAATCTTGTTCCCATTTCTATCCCTTCAGCTCCAAGGGCTAGGGCTGCTAATAAGCCTCTTCCATCTCCAATGCCTCCACTAGCTAGTACAGGAATTGACACAGATTCAACTACACGAGGGATAAGAACCATTGTACCAATATCATCCCGTCCTAAGTGGCCGCCTCCTTCTTGTCCTACTGCCATTATGGCATCAGCCCCAAGTTCCTCAGCCTTTTGTGCTTGTCTAACTCCTGAAACTAGAACAAGAGTTTTAATGTTTTCTCCTTTTATCCGTTCAAAAACAGGTTGGGGATTCCCTCCGGTTATAGAAATAGCAGGTACCTTCTCCTCGATAGCCACTTCTAGCAAGTCTTTATAATTTCCATCATGCCTCGCAATTGCAAAATTTACCCCAAATGGCTTATCGGTCATGGTACGTACTCTACGAATTTCTTCCCGAAGCTTTTCTGGAGTTCCTAGAGTCGCAGCTGTAATTTGCCCAAGTCCACCAGCATTAGAGACAGATGAAGCTAATTCAGCATAAGCTAAGTAGGCTAATCCTCCTTGAACGATTGGATATTGGATTCCAAAGATTTCAGTTATTCTTGTTTTCATAAGTTTTCCTCTCCTTCGTTAAATGATAGCTTGTTTTAACCATTTCATGTATTTCTTTTTCTGGTACGGTACCGTCTAGAATGATAGAATTCCAATGTTCTTTATTAAGGTGATAAGCTGGTACTACGGAATGATAAATTTGGCGCCAATGACGATTTACCTCTGGTTCACCTTTTAAATTTATCCAAATATGATTGTCTCTCTCAAAAATCCATGCAAAGACTTTTTGATTTTCTTTATGCCTAATGGTAGTCCAATTTTTATCACGAAACGGTTGGTCTTCAAATACATTCCTATATTTCATGCAGTAATTAATAGCTTCTTGTCTACTTTTCATGAATTTTCATCCTTTCATTTGTTATGAATAAAGATTTACGTAAATGAAAGTTAAGAAGGCTTGATGTCTATGCCTGTTTACTACCATTAATTCCTTGCCAAAAGACATTCCAAGTTGAAGAGATTCTTTTATTTAAACGTTCTGATCTCCCTCCATACAACATTTCTACAAATAAACCATCTAGAATAGTCAGATAGGCTGCTGTAGCAGTATCAGCGCTAAATTGAGAATGTAATAAATGCTCTTTTTCTTTAAATAATGTCTCTAATAAACACTCTAAATTATTCGTTAATTGGTAAGAGTCACGTACTATCAGCTCCCTGAGATGCTGTGGAGGGAAAAATGAGGTTCGGATAAAAAAGCTTGTGTTAAAATTTCTGTCATATCGATCTAAATACTCTATTAAGAACTTATATAATAACTTCTCTAGAGGTAACGTACGATTGGTTCCGTCAAAAAAGCCTTCTATAAAATGTAGTTCACGTGATAGAGATTCATTAAAAGAGTAAACAAAAAGCTCTTCTTTGCTTTTAAAATATGTATATATAGATTGCTTTTTAATCCCAACTTCATTAGCAAGGGATGATAACGACGTTCCTTCATAACCATTTAGTGCAAATTGTCTTAGGGCTGCTTCTTTAAGCTGATTAAATGTCACAATCTCGCCTCCTTCCGAACGTTCGTCAGTTTATGTTATCAGCATTTATCTTTGCCGTCAATCAGATACACCTTTCACCTTTCATCTCTCATTTACATTGATTATTATAATCAACGAAATTAACAATAAGATAGAAGCCTCTTATGCCCCCAAAGTAAATTTAATTTTTTAACTCGTTTTACTCTCTCAGAATCTTTAGTGCAAGATTGTGAAGTTTTTTAAAAAATAATTAACAATATTCTGATGAATTATGATTTTTTCAGTGCTCTAAAAGTAAGATAGTGGAGGTTATTATATGCCAAAACATTATAATTTAATTACAGGTACAGAAACCGCTTACATATCAGTTGAATTAAAAATCATAATTTTCGAAAAGGAGTGTTTGCTTTGTTAAATGGAGAAAAGAAAATTGAAAGACCTCTTAGATGGGCAATGGTAGGTGGAGGACGCGAAAGTCAGGTAGGATACAAACATAGAACGGGTGCTTTAAGGGACAATACAGCCTTTACCTTAGTAGCCGGAGCATTTGATATTGATGCAGAAAGAGGGAAAGACTTTGGTGTAAATATTGGTGTAGATGAGGATCGATGCTATCCTGACTACAAAACAATGTTCACTGAGGAAGGGAAACGGGAGGATGGCATTGAGGTCGTATCGATTGCTACTCCTAACGGAACCCACTATGAAATTTGTAAGGCAGCGTTAGAAGCTGATTTACATGTCATCTGTGAAAAACCTTTATTTTTCACTTCTGAGGAAGGGATAGAAATCAAAGATTTAGCAGAGAAAAAAGGAAAAATCGTTGGTGTCACGTATGGTTTCTCCGGTAATCAGATGTTACTTCAAATGCGGGCAATGATTGAACAAGATAAAATTGGTGAGATACGAGTCGTTGAACTACAGTATACTCATGGTTTTAGTTTAAATAATCAAGTTGATAAGGCGAGTGCTTCACAAAAATGGCGTGTTGATCCTAAAATTGCAGGACCTAGTTTTGTGTTAGGGGATCTCTCTACTCATACTTACTACATGTCCCAGTTAATTATGCCAAATATGAAAATTAGGGAATTATTATGTGACCGTCAAAGTTTTGTTGGAAGTCGCGCTCCTTTAGAAGATAATGCCTTTGTTCTTATGCGTTATGAAAACGGAGCTGTAGGACGATTATGGACGTCTTCTGTAAATGCAGGGTGCATGGATGGCCATAGAATTCGTATTGTAGGATCGAAAGGCAGTTTAGAGTGGTGGGATAGCAAGCCCGGTGAATTAAAGTATGAAATTCAAGGAGAGCCTGGGCAAACTTTAATTCGGGCCATGCCTTATCTGGATGATAGCTGTAATGCGGACGAACGTTTAGGTGCATTGCATGTAGAGGGACTCTCTGAGGCTTGGGCAAATATATACTTAAAATTTGCTACGGCAATAGATGCAAAGAACAGAGGCGATGAAGAATTGTTAAAGAATCTTGTTTATCCTGATATTAATGCTGGTATTGAAGGTATACGATGGATAGAAAATTGTGTCAGATCTGCTGATAATGGTGCTGCTTGGGTAGAATTCATCTAAAAGTTTAAGGCCCATTTAGATCCACTGGTTTAACGATTGTGGGTGGGTTTTAATTTATAATGCCTTTATAACTCGTAACATAAGATTGTGAAGTATGTAGTTAATTCATTATAATGAATTAACTACATACAGACTAGGGAAGAAGAGGTTGATTTTATGGTACAGAGTTTTGTAAAAAAGAAGTTCATACCAACTTTTGCAAACGGGAGATCCCCTAAACTACTTTACGTTTGTAAGGCTGAAGCAGATCATACTAAATTACCTTGTGTTATGCATGTGCATCAGGATCGCTTAGAAATTTTATATATCAGACAAGGGAGAGGAATTCATACAATTGGAGGGCGTCAGTATCACACTAAACAGGGTGACATTCTTATTTACAATAGTGGTGTTATTCATGATGAGCGTACGAATCCAGAAGCAGAAATGACTGTATACAGCTGTGGGATAAGTAATTTGAAGTTAGAGGGGATGCGAGAAAATTGTCTATTGCCTGATGGTGCGAGTCCAGTTTTGTTCAGCGATGCTTTTAGTCAGGACATCGAAAATCTCTTTTGCATGATGTATACCCAAATTTGTTCAGAGAATGCTGGAGCTGAAGAAATAAGCCACCATTTGTTACAAGCTCTTATTATCATGCTGGTAAAACAGTTTAATAGAAGTATAGAGAAGGAAGAAGATAAAGAAGTTATTTTAGGAGAGCGAATAAGAGGGTATATTGATGACCACTATTCCGAAAATCACACGTTGGAAAGTATAAGCGAGACATTGAATATTAGTTTATCTTACTTGTGCCACATTTTTAAGGAGACTACTGGGTATGCTCCTATGCAATACATTATGAGACGTAGAATTGGGGAAGCGCAGTCTTTGCTAATTAATACCCAATATAGTGCTACTCAAATTGCCTCTATAGTAGGCTATAATAATTCCAACTATTTTAATACAATTTTCACGAGGATTGTCGGCATGTCCCCCATCAAATATCGAAAGTGTTGGGTAGATCAAAATAGCCCAAAAAGAATATCTTCTATTGATATAAATGAAATCGTTTTCAATGAGGATTAAAAAAAGAAAAACCCCATTAAGAGGGTTTCATACGATTAAACCCCAAAAATACGTATTTATATTAGGGTACCGGGTCATTATTCATTCTCAACTCAAGAGACCTAATGGTGCCCATAGAATGCTAGATATTTACCCATTTGCTAAAAAGCAAGGAGGAGAAAGTACCTTGAATAAACAGGTAAATCAAAAGTCATTTTTAAGTACTATTGTCTTAGTCTCTACATTTGGTGGACTTCTCTTTGGATATGATACTGGAGTTATCAATGGTGCGTTACCTTTTATGTCGGAACCAGACCAGCTTAATCTTAACTCCTTCGCTCAAGGGTTTGTTGCAAGTTCACTTCTTTTTGGGGCTGCTATAGGTGCTCTATTTGGAGGACGACTAGCAGATTACAGTGGTCGCCGTAAGAATATTCTTTTACTTGCAGTCCTGTTCTTTATCTCTACACTGGGATGTACTCTTGCTCCAAATATGGGGGTAATGGTTACCTTTCGTTTCTTATTGGGACTTGCTGTAGGAGGAGCGTCAGTTATAGTACCGAGCTATCTGGCAGAAATGTCACCTGTAGAAAGACGAGGCCGAATGGTTAGTCAAAATGAATTAATGATTGTTACTGGTCAACTATTAGCCTTTATTTTCAATGCTATTATTGGCAATACAATGAGTGACAGTTCACATGCATGGCGATACATGCTGGTCATTGCCGCACTTCCTGCGGTCTTCTTATTCTTAGGTATGCTTAAAGTGCCAGAGAGCCCTCGCTGGCTTGTTTCAAAAGGAAGAAAAGTAGAAGCACTACGTGTTCTTCAAAAAATACGGGATAAAAACCAAGCTAATGTGGAACTTAATGAAATTGAGAATGCCGTTGCAGAAGAGTCAACTATGAAGAAAGCAACTTTTAAGGATCTATCTATTCCATGGGTAAGACGTATCCTATTTATCGGGATTGGTATAGCTATCGTGCAGCAAATTACAGGGATCAATGCAATTATGTATTATGGTACCGAAATTCTCAAGGATGCAGGTTTTGCAACAGAAGTTGCTCTCATTGGTAATATTGCAAACGGAGCTATTTCAGTCATAGCTGTTTTCTTTGGGATTTGGCTCCTTGGAAGGGTTGGTCGCCGACCAATGCTACTAATTGGATTAGGTGGAACTACGACATCACTTCTCCTTATTGCAATATTATCCTTAACACTTAAAGGATCTGTTGCTCTTCCATTTGTTATACTTTCTTTGACAGTTGTATTTCTTGCTTTTATGCAGGGATTTATTGGTCCGGTAACATGGTTAATACTTGCAGAGATTTTTCCATCAAGGCTAAGAGGTCTTGGCATGGGGCTAAGTGTCTTTTTCTTATGGATGACAAATTCTATCATCGGTTTGGTTTTCCCAGTATTACTTGCAACCATCGGTTTATCAACTACTTTTTTTATCTTTGTCGTTCTTGGAGTAGGCGGTATCATGTTTGTAAAAAAGTATATGCCAGAAACGAAGGGCCGTACCCTAGAGGAGTTGGAACATTACTTCCGAACATACGATGATGATACAAGAGCTGAAAAAGAAGTTACTGAGGGAACTGCGCTATAATCTACAAATGGTATGATTAAAAGTTAGATGTCTACGGACATCTTTTTTCTATTCTAAAAGAGGAAAGGTACCAAGTTTTAAATAATTTATTTATACATATTTAAGTAATTAATTAGCTTATAGTCAAACTCGATATTTATCTACTCAACATAATGTACTTTATAGGCAAAAAAATAAGCAATGCACTATTTTGCATTGCTTATTTTTTGTAGATTACTTCGTAAGCTACATATATAACAAACAGTGCTATGGAAGCAATTCCTATTTCTATAAATGATCCGCAGACTATCCCTTCAACACATATTTGACCATTATAAAAAGATACGCCCATACTTAACACCCCTATATACACCGGTGTTAGAGTATATGTTTAGCTATTCCTTTCTAGTTAACATAAAACTTGTTATCGGCAATCATTAAAGCACCTTTATTAAGGTAATGGTCTACTTAGTATTATTTTTTCAATCCATTCTTGTATTTCTATATCTTCATGAAAATATATATCTGGTTCAATTTCTAAGTCAATACATAACAAGAAAATAAGGTATTCATGTAGTTGATCTTCATCAGAAGAGAGTCTATTTCTACCCTCTAGGTTTTGAACCCATTTATAGGACCATTGATTAAATTGCTCTCTAGACATATTTCCTTTAAGAACGATCTCTAATTTGTTTATCCAATCCTGTTTAGTTGGCTGACTTTCAAACATTAATTTCACCTTTTCTAAGTATTTACTAAAGTTAAGATGATCAGCGTTATCGATAGCAAGTATGTTAAAACTTAATATCTACCCAATGTCCCTCTATTAACTTCTCATAAGTTCCCCATTTAGGAGCATGGGTATTTATACTTTTAACTCTTACTGGTTCAATAATATCTTCCTGACAACCCTCCATTGGATTCTGTATATAAATCCAAGAAACTTTACTATCTCTGTCCCTTAAGAATTCCCTGTTGAAAAGCTCCTCTGCTTCTTGTAATGTTTCAAAACTATAATCTTCAATTGAAGGCACATCATCTAACGTATCGTAAAGAAACATATTTATTTCATCTTTAAGATCAACTATCATAACTATCATAACTTTCTTAACATCATGTATAGGCGTATCTAATATTGTATATTTTCTCATTAAATCTCCTTACTCAAATAAATTTTTCATTTAATGATTATAAATGGTTTCAGAAGTGTTATCCTCTTTTATCTTCTAAATGGATGCATATCTTGCACACTTACAGTTACATAATACGGCTTCTAGGAAACAAAAAAAGGTGTCCCTTGGTAAATTAGGACACCTTTTAATTATTTAATCAATTAATTCTTCTTCATGAAACAAATTAGATATTTTCTGCTACGATTATTAAAAACATCGGTCTTCTCGTTTCATGTACCATTTCAGGGATACTTTCTAATATTTCATTCCTTCATAAAATCATTAATGTGATGATACAATTTCTCAGGATGGGTGAGATTGACCATATGGTCAGCATCTGGAATTTCTATGATGCGAGCATCTGAGTGCTTTCGAAAGTAATCAGCAACACGAAGGTTATCAGGTGAATCCTCCTTACCAATTATCAACAATGTTTTAGTCGTCAATTCTCCTAATCTTTCGATTGCCAATGGTTGCTGCCAAATCAATTTAACGGCTGGCCATTCAAACATTCGATTCATATGGTGCTTGAGCATTTGAACCATTAAACCCCGGTGAGGACTCATCGTTAGAACAGGATAAGATGGATCACTGAGCAAAAGCTCAACCATCTTATCTATATCTGGGGCAGCTTGATGAATCTTCTTCATGTTCTCTTCAAATTCTTTGGAATAGGTAAACCCAGATAATCCAGGCGCAAGCAAAACAAGTTTTGAAACCCTTTCAGGATAATTCAGAGCGAATTCAGTAGCAATTTGGCCACCCATTGAGTGACCGATAAGCGTTGCCTGGCTGATTTCTAGATGATTAAGTAGTGACAGCAAATCTTTAACAGGGTTGATATCTTCTAAAGGAACCGGTGATTTCCCCGTCCCACGTCCATCATAAGCAACAACCTTATAGTGTTTTGCTAAAAGAGGCACCATAAATGTCCAGTTCCGTACATCAGCACCGCCAGTTAGGAGAACAACAGGATGGCCATGCCCATTAACTTCGTAATACAAATCCATTGAAATTCCTCCACCCATTACAATTTAATATTATTTTATTGTCGAATGAACTTTTATTCATTGTTCAAAAGTGGTAGTAGGGTATCTTTATTTTAAAGAACCAATCACCTTGACATCGACTTATAGCCATTCAAATAATTTACTTCGTCTCATTTATAAAAAAACCTTTATGGATTCTGTCCATTTTATGTTCCTAAGTTGTATATAGTATTTATTCTTGGTTACCATAATGGATTTTTCCGGAACATATACAAAAAAACTCCCCAAAGCCCCAAGGGGGCTGTTGAGTTTTCATTTTACCGATTGTGAAATTCCCTATACATCAACTTTTGGTTTAGTGTGATTAACTATGCTGATAAAGATAGCTTTTTAAATATAAATAATTTCTTTACATTACATTTGTAATGAAAGAAATTATTTTGGATTCTATTTGTATCTTATTTAAATGTTATTTAATTCGAAATAAATTCTCAAAGGAACTGAAAACTTTTAGAATAAGGGATGAAAAATAATAAGGGAGGATCAGTATTATGACAAATATTTCTTTATCCGGTAATGGAAGTACTCCTTTTCAGCAGCTATTAGGCCATAACACAAATGTATTGAGTGCTTGGAACAACCTAGGAGAAATTCTAGAAGGGGATAACAGCCTCTCAGCTTCTTTGAAAGAGCAAGTTAGAAGAACATTAGCTCAAAAAAATGGATGCGAATATTGTAAAGCAAAAGGAAAGCCTAACCCAGATTTATTTGATGAGAAAACGTCTCTTGCTGTAGGTTTTGCGGAAGTTTTTTTAAAACAAAGAGGGGAAATAAACGAATCCTTTTTTCAAGTGTTGAAGGAAACCCTCACCGATCGTGAGATTAGTGAATTATGTGCATTTATAAGCTTTGCTACAGCTTCACAATATTTTGGAGCCTTATTGGCTTTAAAGCCGAATAAGGAGTAAGCATATGATCAAGTAGACCAAGAGTTTTCCCTAAATCAATAGGAGTAAAAATAGGTAGAGTTTACACCATATCTATTATATCTATTTAATAAATGTAATTTTGCTCTTACAATAAGGGGGAAGACATGCTTTAAATAAGATAAAATCATGAACTTTATTAGTAAAATACAAGGAGGAACCTTTATTGATTTCGGAATTATATACAAAAAGGTTACACCTAAGAAAGATGAATGAATCCGATGCATCTAATTTATTTAATATTTGGTCTAACCCTTATGTTACTAGGTACATGAATATTAATAATTTTACCAAGATAGAACAAGCAAGAGATATGATTAACTTTTTAAATAAACTAGCTTTTGAAAAAAAGGCTATTCGCTTTGCTATTATTGAATTAAAAACATATGAAATTATTGGATCATGTGGCTATAACATGTTAGACTTCGAGCATCCAAAAGTTGAAATCGGATACGAGCTTTCCAAAGCAGTATGGGGAGAGGGTACGCGTCTGAAGCTATTAACAGTTTATTAAATTATGCTTTTTTAGATTTAGACATAAACCGAGTTGAAGCAAAAGTAGAGCCTTTAAATACTAATTCGATTAAAACTTTACGTCGGTTGAATTTTACATTTGAAGGAACACTTAGGTAAGTAGAGAAGTCAAAAGGTAAGTTTATAGATCTTAATGTATATTCCAAATAAAAAATAGATTAATGGCTTAATTCAATTATACATTTACTTGCTTTACTAACATTTACCTTTACTTACATCGTGATTAGAAATACATTTCTACCTTTGTCAGTAATATTTACGGGATGAAGTATGGCAGGATGTATAGCTTGTTATTAACATTTAAAAAAATTCGCTGGTTGAGGGCAGAAGGAGCAGATAAATAAATGAGTACAAAAAAAATATATCTTACCCCATTTGAAACGACCCATATTCAACAGTTACATAAATGGTTAAATGATGAACAAGCAATACGAATGATTGGTAGGACACCTTTAACTTATGAAGAGGTAGTACAGGAAGTAGAAAAGAAAAGAATGAATGACGATTTAATTTTAGGGATTGAAACCAATGAACAAGTATTAGTTGGCTGGGTATTCCTAAAAGATATAGATTATACACATGGAAGAGCTAGTATCGGCATTCTTTTATCTTCAGAAGCTAGGGGTCAAGGGTATGGTCAAATGGCCATGGAGCAAATGATTGATCTAGGATTTAAACAGCTTCGTCTAAATAAAATCTATTTAACAACAAGAGGATTAAACGAGCAAGCCATTGCATTATATAAAAAAATTGGTTTTGTTACAGAAGGCACATTAAGAAATCACGCCTATGTGGAAGGGAAATATGTAGATACATATTTTATGGGTATATTAGCTTCAGAGTGGCACAGGTGAACCTCAGTTAATGTATATTATATAACTTCTAGAGCAAACTATTAAAGTCAACGTGGTCTGTTCTTTAGAAGAATAGATCAAAAAAGCCACCAACTCATCAATGGCTTTTTTTCGTTTTAAGCTGTATGAGATATAAATCTTTAGTTAACATAAAACAGCTTCTAGGAACAAAACAAGAGCTGATAAATTGATTTATCGGCTCTTGTTTTACTGGCTTGTATTAAATAAATAACTTAACGTAAGCTCTCTGGTTTTCTCATGAATTTTATATTCTTCATAAAAAGTTGGATAGCTAAAGATTTCTTTTTCTAAAAAAGAATATTGAGGAAAAACTTCAAAAAAGGTCAACTTTAATTCATTTATTTGATTTTGAGGAATTTTTTTCGTTTTGCCTTTTAAAACATAGCTTAAACTCCCAGCTATATTTGCCCAATAACTATCTAAATCCGCAGTTAGTATGTCATCTTCTCGAAACTTTTCATTAGAATTCATTTTTTATTTTATCAACACCATCGTGAGAAAACGGATGATACAATTCAACTTTAAGTTGTCTTAGATCATTAAGTAACTTCGTTTTGTCTATATTAAACGCCACCTTTCGTAATCTATACCAATCTTACTTTATCATTTTTATTAATAATACAACTTCAAATCACTATGTATAAGATATACAGAACTCGTTTACATAAGGGTCATTATCAGAAATCTTAATAATAATTCAAAATTTCTTCAAATACGAGGTCAACGAATAATTCTTTGTATTTTTCATATTTATTTACTTTTTGTCAAGAATATATTTATCTGATATATCTCTAGGAGGCCAACAAGGTGAATGAAAAGAAAATCTATTTAACATCGGCTGAAATTGGTTGTCTTTGGACTTCCTATATGAATGATAGTATGTCTAAATATATTTTAGGTTATATGCTTAAACATTTGAATGATCCGGATATCCGACCTGCTGTTCAATTTGCCTATGACATTGCGGTTGGTCATTTGGATCAATTACTTACCATTTTTGAGCAAGAACAGTATGCAGTTCCTCACGGTTTTACCGAACAAGACGTAAATATGGAAGCTCCTTGGCTTTTTTCCGATGTATTTTGTTTAACATATGTAAATCATATGGCGAAAGTTGGAATGCTAGCTTATAGTGGATTTGTTTCCATGAGTGCAAGAGAAGATATTAGAACTTTCTATACAAAAGGGTTAATAGAAACGTCTACACTTTATAATCAGACTACTGAAATTGCCATTTCAAAAGGGGTGCATTCAAGACATCCTTATATTGAAGTTCCAAGAGAAGCAGATTATGTCGATAGCAAAAAATATTTAAGTGGATTAAATCCATTTAAAAACAAACGTCCATTAAACTCCGTGGAAATTTCGCATTTGTACATGAACGTGCTAACGAATTCGATGGGGGTTAAACTTTCTATTGGCTTTGCTCAAACCTCTCCATCTAAAGAAATCCAAGATTATATGTTACGAGGAAAAGACATATCGAACAAACACATCAAAATTTTTGCCGATATCTTGCTTGAAAACGATCTTGCCACCCCTCGTTTACCGGATGTCAGTATAAGCAATTCAACTACTAAAACATTTTCAGATAAACTAATGATGTTTCATATGTCACTACTAAGTGCTGCCGGTACAGGGAACTATGCCACTGCAGCAGCTGCCAGTCAACGAAGCGATTTAGGGCTTAATTATGAACGATTGTCATTAGAAATTGCTCAATATGCTAAAACTGGGGCCGATATCATGATTAAACACAATTGGCTTGAACAACCACCGGGAACAAAGGATCGTGAGAAATTAGCCAGAAAAAAGGAACAATAATAATTGCACAAAAAACTTGATTACCTTTTTAACCTTATATTAATTTTAAAAATTCGCATGTATCTCCTTGTATTTAATGGTCACAAGAATGAATAACTTACTCTATTTTGAACAAACTACCCAAGACGCTCTGCAACGTCAGCTAACTATTGATCACCATTCATGAAACAGAAAAAACTACTGATCCCTGTTCAGTAGTTTTTCCGATTTTTAAGCTGTATATCATATACAATAGTAGTTAACATAATCACCGATATAGGAACCAAAAAAGCTATGGATATGTAGATTCATGGCCATACTTTTAATAAATTCACTCATTGTAAAAGGGAGAAATAAAAAAGGTATCATCTGTCATAATGTATTGATGTAATTGCTGCAGAGTAGCATCCAACGTTGAAGATAAAGAATCAGCAGCATATGCACAAATAGAAATCATACCTTCCTCTTTAACAAAATTATCGGCAGTTGATTCAAATTTTTCTAGTAAAAGAACATCTGGTTCCTCTGAAGCCCATTCTACGTGAGCCCATGTTCTGATCCATGTATTTTTCATTTTCAACATAGACAAATCTTCTTGAAAATGAGTAAGAATGGTTTCTGTGTGAAAATCACCATTTGCCAAGTAATAATCAAAATTATTAACTAAACGAATAGATTCTTTTTGTTGATGATTAAACTCTTTATCAATTTTAGCTTTAATTTGAGGAAGTGTCCTCATACTCTCAATTATTAATATACGTTGTTTACTCTCTAATCCATTCTTAATAAAACTCATTAAATTATTTATGTAAAATTGGTTATCTTCATAACGGTAAAAGACATGGCCTTTATCAAATTTTTTGGAACTAGATATAGAATTAATTGTTTTCATAGTTCACCTCAGAATGATTTTGGCGAAAATTCAAAAAATTATAGGCTAATAAGGTATTCTCATTTGTGATAATTTTACATTAAGTTGTTTAAGATGTATATCACATACGGAATTAGTATTTTATCAGTGTTATAGCAAAACAGCCCTAGAGTTATAACTCCAAGGCTATCTTAGTAATGATTACTTAGATAGAATAAACTTTATTTACTTTTTCAATACGAATGTATTTTCACAAACTCATCTGTATTTCCGCGTGTAGAGGAAACTTCTCTATTCCTCCTACAGTCGGTTCTGTTCTAGATATTCTTTTAATGTTTGCTGTAATGTTCCTTTTGCTTCTGCCTTTCCTTCAAAGGAGATTCCTGAGTGAATCATTGTCCGCACCAGATCAGCACGTAAACCTGTGAGAATAGCTTTACATCCCATCATTGAAATTGCAGTTAATATTTTTTGAAAATGGTCAATGACATGCATCTCCATGTTAGCAATTCCAGACAGATCTATAATTAATGTTTCAATCCTTAAATCTGAAATATCCATCAATACTTTCTCCTCAATCGTTTGGATACGATGGATGTCAACCATTCCGATCAAGGGCAATACAGCTACAGATTGACTAAGTGGTATAATAGGTACTGATAGATGTTCAACTAAGTCCCTCTGGGAGGCGATTAATTCATCTTTATACCTGGAATAACTAATCAGAAAAGTGTTGAGAAATTGATCAATCCTATCATTAATACGCTTCTCTAAGGCATAAAATTCTTCACGGTCTTTAAAATGGTTATTTATTCGGTCATATTGATAGAGAAAATGCCACAATGTTCGCCTAATAGCCTGTACCCACTCTAGTTTAAAGGCAAGAGTTAGGGTGTGCTCTGCCCAGGCTATCCCTTCTTGCTGAGCGAAAGCAATGAGTTGTTCTTCCTTTTGCTCTACGACATATAAAGATAATTTTTGAGCATTTTTTAAAAGATCAATATTCCCAGTTTCTAAAATGTCATTAATCTTAGAAGCTACGTTAACCGCCTCTGATAAGAGTTTATCCTGGAAATTCTGTTTGTTGTCTCTAATAAAATCGGTCATTTTCTCTCTCTGGTTATAAATAATTTTCATTTTAAATACGCCCCTTATTCGATTTTAGATTATAGTTATCTTTAATTAATCAATATCTCCAAATGAAATATTATCTATTTTTATTTTCAGTCTCAGTCTTTGTATATCAAGAAAAGTTCTCTTTCTTTGTACTAACGACACTAGATATGTTTTTAGATAAAAAACAACAAAGCTTTTATAATGAATCTTTAAACATCGATATACCTATGTATCATGCTCATTTTTTTCAACATGATAAAGGGTTAATTAAGGTCATTTCTACTAGCTGATACCCATTTAGATAGTTCATCGAAAACAATCTGAACTTGTTTTTTACTTAACTTGTCAACATTCTCCCAAGTAATAGAAATGTAATCTTCTAAATAATCAGGGGAGGAAATAGATTCAGAAGCAAGTGCTTTATAGAATAAAGGATTACCACCTCTATCTACTTCACCCTTACATCTATAGTTTTCAAACTTCCAACCATCTTTTGTTTTTATAAACTGATAAAGGTCATTGTGTCCCCATCTAGGACTGTAAATTTGCATTTTAAATCTAGATGCACTACTCAATTTCAGCTACCTCCTACCTCCTCAAAATATCACTTTTACATAGGATTCTTTGTATCTTTACCCCTTAAACGTATATTTTATTTACATCTTTTTTACCATATATTTCTGTAGCTCCTAACTATATTGTATTCGCAATATAGCGCCTAACCTTAATAGAAAATTACATTTTATTGGTTTTTTACAAATTTATTTCATTTTTAAAATCTTTATTTCAATTATTGAAGGTAATAACCTATAAATATACCCTATGTTAAAATGGATTAAACTTTAATTTATAAATTTTTTTAAAATAGTGAGAAGGGGGTTCATTGATAGATGACAATCATTAAAATCAAAGAGATGTTAGAAACTTTATTACAGTATGAAGATAGTGAAATCACTCATACCATTTGTAATGTAAATAATACCTTTTCTCTCAGTTATTCTAAAGAACTAAAGAATTTTCAAGTAACAAATGTTGAAACAGGTTATATTGAACATTTTCCGGATGTGGAGACTACGTCTATAGCTTTGTGTAGAATAATAAATACTGCGGAAAAAGAAGGCACTGAACAATAAGTTACTTTTAAAATTTACATAATAGGAATTCTAGGTAGTAAAAGGATAAGGAATTTAATTCAAGGATATTTCTTTCATATCGTTATGTTAGTGTGAGGGACAGAAGAAACAAATAAAATAAATTATTTGGTCTCTTTGTACCTAAAGTTTCCTCCTGATGGGAAGGAATACATTTATTTATGAGCATAACCGATATAAAAAATGCTTAATACTCTAATTGAATATGAGGATAGCACGATTACCCATACCATGCCTGGATTAATGGAATTAGTGTATTCTAAGGCACTTCAAACCTTTCAAGTTACTACATTTGCTGATGGAAATGTATCACCATATGACGATATAGATATTGCTTGCGACGCTTTATATACCATATACAACCTTAGTTAACATAATGGAGGTTATAGGAAATTGCATAACAAAAAGCCCTTTTATTAAGGGCTTTTTTATTTTTTCATCTTTATCAAAGATACTAATTTGAAGCAAAATCTTCTCGATCCGCAGCTTCTGGTAGAACTGCTGTAGACTTCTTCATAATTGAACACCTCTCCACATAAATTATTATTTATCATTTACCTGTTGTTTTTAACTTAAAATCTTGTTTTATAGTGACCAACCACTATATTATAACTAAATAGTTAATCCTCTTTACTTTAATCGACCCTAGGTAGCTGTTTAGGTAGTAGAAAATAATATTCTTTCTAACATTCTCTTCACCGACGATAGAGTTGTTCCGTGAAAGGGCCAGATTGTTAAATAATCAGGAAGAGTAAAAATAGTGATTAAATATTGTTTTGTTTACGAAATGTTAAACCTTACTAGCGTTTTTTATAAATATAGGACTATTAAAAAAGAAATTAGTATTTCTTGAATTAAAGGAATAACGTAATGTTGAAACAGTAGGTTTGGATCTGATTCTCTAATGGTTTAAAAGAGGCCGGCCTTTAAGTGTCACATACTTAAAGGCCAGCCTCTAAGTTATTATTATGGGATTGCATAAACTTCGACAGTGAAGCTTTCTCCATCGGTGTTTTCCGGTCTGGCAATGTAGAAATCTTCGCTCGTTTTGATTTCTGTCTCGGATCCGTCTGTAAGGTCATTGAAGATCGTTTCGTCGATGCCGAAGCTGATGTCTTTCATGACATCGAATTTCGCATTAGTAGGGCCGTCGACGATTTTCCATTGTAACTTGGTCGCGTAAGAAGGGATATTCCCGATCGTGAAGTTATCACTTGATCGGTTATCCTGTCCATCCTGAGGCTGGCCTTCCGATCTGATCGTAGCTATTTTCTCAGGGGCTTCGACCTGCACATTGAAAGTGTCCCCATCCAGAATCCTATCATAGGCGTACCAGGCACCAAGCCATGTCCCTGCAGCGCCGTTCGATTCGGTTGAAATCATTTTTACTGAAAAATTATCCGATCCATTGGTCGCCGAACCTTCCCAGGTGGAAGCAAACGGATATTCGTCACACTGCTTGCCGGTCCGATCCTCATCTCCGAATTCCCTGTCACAAGTCCTTCTTGTCTTGTTCCTATTGCGATTATATTCATCCTGATGACGTTTCGTATACATCCGTGTCAGTGTGCTGTCTCCCACAGCTCCCGGTATTTTCTTTCCAACCATTTGAGGCTTCGTCTGATCTGGATAATCCATCGCAAACTTCCAATGCTGTCCAGCTTCGGCTAACATCGAAAATTCTGGCTTTGTGACCGGAACATTGAAGATTGGTCTGGCTTTACTGAATACGGCTCCTTGCCAGAAATATTGATCTGGGAAAGCAAACATATATTTTGCAGAATCGTAACGAACGGTCTGTTTAATACCATCAATGCTTTTTTTGAATTTCCTTGGTGCATGTGTAAGGGTAAGTTTTGGCCAAAATTCCATGTACCCTAACTGATCAGGGTTTGCGTCAGTCGGTGGGGGTGCTTCTGATGTGAAAATTTCTGTGCTGAAGTTCGTGTTTTTCCATTGGGCGATTGTTCGTTCCGTCGGCGGAAAGTCAGGATCCTCTTTACAGTCACCTGCGTTTACCTTGGATTCACATACCATATCAATTTTTAACTTGGCCCCATTCAAGGATGGATGGGTCACGAGGATATTATCAAGTGTATAATAGACCCTCATTTTCCGGCTTTGGTTGGAGCCATAACCTATTTCAGTGAATTGAAATTGAACGCCTTCGTAAAAACAGAACCCACCAATGCATTTTACTGGGACTTGATATGTTGCGACGTGGGACCAACAGAAGGAATACCGGTTCTTAATATACCCTGTTTCTGAACTGCTGTCTGGACTTCCCTGGCATTCTTCTGTAGTCAGGATATGATCATAGTCGAAGTCAGGGGGTGTCCATCCGGCTGCTGTCTTGATCGGAGGCGCCATGTTCGCTCTGTATGTTGTGTCACTTTGCTGGTCTTCCTCCATCAATTTATCTAATGTCTGGATGCCTTCTTTTTTCTGGATCTGATCTTGCTTAATTCCAATCTCTTCAACTGACTTGCCTTGCTTCATAAGTTTAGTTGCCTTTTCAATCTTCTCCTTGTTGTTTGGGAGCCAATAACCTCCGCCATTTGAATCAGACTGCGCTTGCGCCGGTGAAATCATTCCTGTGACCAAAAACAAAAAAAATACAGATAAAACGATACGTCTATAAAACCTGGACATCCTATCCCTCCCTTATTTTTTGATTTGGAATAAAATGTTGTCTTAGAAACATATAGAGGAATTATCTTTGCAGATAATAAACTAGATTCATTACTTCGATGGCATCCAAATCGATGATAGAATACTATAAAAAAAATTCTCCCACAATATAATATAAGGAAAATGAAACCAAAAACCTACAATAATTACCATATTAATTAGCGTGCTAGGAAAAATGGGTCATATAAAAAATCCCTTTATTTATAAAGGTTCTCCACAATCGGGCGCCATTTGTCGTCATTAAGGTAAATAGTTAAACTGTGGATTTTTATGAAATACTTTACGATTTACTTAACATAAAACAAATTATAGGAAATAAAATAGTGAAAAGCCTTTTAGCAAAAAATTATATTTTTATGTACAGTTTTAAACTTTATCAGAATTAACGAGCATTTTTGGAAGATATCTTTTATAAAGGAGGGTTATCTCATAAGTATGGTGGAAATGATACCAGGAAGGTTATATATTGGGGGACGAATAAAAAACTTCGATTGGAATTTTATTTATAGCCATATTTCAGCTATTATAAATCTTCAAATACAACAGGATCAACCACCTTTTGACTTCAGTCACCGGATCATGATTTGGGCGCCTCTTACTCTCTCTTCACCTCCCAGTCTGCAATGGACTATAGATATGACTAAGTTGATAAATAACCTAATTGATTCAGGGTACTCTGTTCTATTACATGATACAGCAGGAATTCAACGTCTAGGATTTGTCATTACAGCGTTTTATATGCAGCGTTTTAGCCTAGGACGAGATCAAGCTCTATCAGTTATACGTCAAAGAAAACCAGACATTAATCCACCTGAGAATTATATGAATTTGTTAGCTCAATTTGAGGCTTATATCCAACATCCATGATTTCTAATTTATTTTAAATAAGACTATTATCCTTTCAGTCAATATGTTAAATTATCGGAAATTATAGTTTACAAAAAAGCAGTTGATTATTATTTCAACGGCTTTTTTAGAGAGTATCCATTTGTCTATATGAGGTAAAACATTTATCTTGAACAAGTTACCATAATCACAATTCTAGGTACTAAAAAATAAATCAAAGTAGCCATCTCTAAGGAAAATAACAATAGTTGACAATTTGGTTAATTATTATATAATAGTTTTATGACTTTAGAACAAACAAATGACCTTCAAAGAGTTAAAATATTTAATGCATTAGCAGATGAAAAGAGAATAAATATTATTCGTATCTTATCTCAAGAAGAAAATTGCCCGCGATGTACAGATATTGGAAGGAGTTTAGGAATTAGTAAATCAAATGGTTCTTACCATTTGAAAATTTTATCTGATGCACAGCTGGTAACAATTAAACGAGAAGGTGTAACTAAATACGTTTCTTTGAATACCGAAATATTTAAACAATACCTTCCTGGATTTTTGGCTACATTATAAAGTAGCTTTTTTTTCAATAATTAGTTTTAAAGTTTTATGACTATTTGATCAAAGAGGAGTTATTTATGAAAAACAGGACGAATTATCTCATTGTAACGTTATGTTTCATTGTTCTATCTGGTGTCATTAATGCTATTTTATTTAACGTGGCTCTTGAGGATATGACAAAAGATTTGAGTGTTACGAGCTCTGCAATCAGTTGGATTGTTATTTCTTATACATTGGTTATTACTTTTGGCTCAATCACATATAGCAAATTAGCTTCCTACATTCAGATAAAAAAATTATTAATGATTGGTGTTCTTTTATTCACTTTAGGTTCAGTAATAGGCTACTTATCTAATGGATATATTGGAGTTCTGATAGGACGTGTTATTCAAGCTATGGGAGGCAGTTCTTTTATTGCTTTATCCATGATCACAGCAAATCAATATCTTCCATTAGCTAAGCGAAATGTCACTCTTACATTAATAGGAGGGTGTTTGTCTCTAGGTTCTGGATTTGGTTTTTTGATGGGAGGAATACTAACTCATACCTGGGGATGGCCATCCTTATTCTTATTTATGAGCCTGACTTTACTCGTAGTTTTTGGCCTATACTACTTTGTCCCCTCTGGATATGCTGGTAAAGAGAAAGTGACTAAACCCTTTGATTTTTCCGGGTTGTTTTATTTATTTCTCTTTGTTATTTCTTTTATCTTAGGAGTAAAACTAAATGGATATTTGCTTATTCTAAGCGTCCTTTCTATCCTCTTATTAGGCTTGCATAGTAAAAAACAAGGAGTCTTGTTATTTATTGATTTTTCCGTATTTCGATCTTATTCTTTTAACAGATTAATCTTAGTTAGCTTTATTAATAATGCAGCCATGGTAGCTATTTTGTTTCTTTTTCCTTTACAGGCCATTCGAACATTTCATGTATCGACTATCCTAATTGGTCTTATCTTATGTAGTATCTCAATAGTAGGCTTTTTGATTAGTCTACTTGTGAGGAAAGCTGTTCATTTTATAAGTAACAAGAAATTAATGGTTATATCTATTGGTGTACAATTAATAGGTTTTGGCATTCTAATCTTTCTTGGTCTTCATTCTATGGCTATGATCACACTAGGAGTATTATTTATCTATATAAGTTTTAGTGCTCTAACTGTAATTATTAATATTGAAATTCCTCATACAATAGAGAAGGAGAAAATGTCGATGGGGATAGGGGTATACAATCTCTTCAACTTTTTAGGGATGTCTTTTGGTCCTTCCATATCCAGCCGTTTATTAGAGATTTCTTCAAATCTTAATTTTTCCTTCTTCTTCTTTGTAGTGTTATTAATCCTTTCTTTTGTGTTATCTATAGTAGAACGAAAGAGTACTGAGTAATATGAGATTTACAGCAAACTACTCAAGACGTGCTGCAACGTCAGCTAATCGATGATTACCATTCATGAAACAGAAAAACTACCCTGTCAGACAGCAGGGTAGTTTTTTCTGTTTTTACGCTGTATATGGTATACATCTTTAGTTAACATAGTGTACCTTATCAGTATGGAATAGAAAAGACGCCTTTTTGTTTTAAAAATAAGTAATCGCTTTCATTTTTTCGCTTTCTCAAAATGATTTGATAGGTTATAATAAATATCTACAAAAATATTAAATGATATGTAAGTAACAAGCAATTACACCCTTAATATTTAACAACAAGAAAATCCCTTGCATTTAAGGGATTTTCTTGTTATTAAGTTTTCTTTTTTTATAATTGTATCTTCAACTTTTTTTAGCCTGCTCGAGTATATTGGATACGTAATCAGCTTTTTCGTCCGAATAAAAGAGTAGTGTAGTATATCCTTTAGTAATGGCGCTAAGTTTTCTTTCACTATATTGCTTGGCTATACGTGGATTATTTCTTAAGTAATTTCTTATAAGGAGGTTATTTATCGGTTGCTCGCTATTCCAAATGACAACAGCAAGGTCATAGGCATGTTCTTGACGTTTTCGAAAATATAATCTTCCCGTTCCATCCATTTCTCCAAACCCTTCATAACCAAGCTGTATTAGATTATTAGCTACGGAGTTTTTCAAATCGAGTGTTTTAACACCTATTAGGATATCAATAATGGATTTTGCAAACATCCCTTGTATCGGGGTACTGCTAAAATGCTGTATATCAATGGCACCTTCTTTAAAAGCTTTAAAAGGATTTACCCTTTCATTTTGAAATAAAATAGTCCACTGTTTATCATAAGGAACTACACTAATTATCTCATCAATTTTCATTCGAAATCCCACTTCCTTTCTTTGAAATATTACATTAGTACATTGATATGGGTTAATGTATACGATATACAAAGTTAGTTAACACAATCACTCTTTCCAGAAGACATTAAAAAGAGAACCCTTATTGGGAGAAGGGTTCTCGGTGGGGCCTTGTTTCTTCTTTATGCAGCTTTTTATGCATCCTTGATATAACGGTATTTCCTTGGATAAGTGGATAGAATTTGATGTATAAAAAGTGCACGTTTTATTCATATGCTCGTCCCTATAAAAATAGTCTTTTTTGAAAAAAATGTGATATTGTTTACTTGCGGTTATATTCTGGCACTTTATAATTGCGAATCCCGATAAAAAGCTACCTCACTTACCAATGTAGGGAGAGCTTTTTATTTTTTCTACAATTTATAATAGTATGTGACCTATTTTAGACTAATGGTCAAAACAGCTTTATAAAGCACAAATAAGGCAACGGAATAACCTGTTTCCTTTTAAATAACAGATGATCGTAGGGTATTAGTCTAGGACCCGTACACGTACTGCTTCTAGACCCCTTTGACCTGTTTCTACGTCAAAGGAAACCTTTTGACCTTCTCTCAGATCTGCATAACCATTCCCTTCAATAGAGCGAAAAGAAACAAAAATCTCAGTTTCATCTTCTGTTGTAATAAAACCATATCCTTTATTAAAATTGTACCACTTAATTGTTCCATTTTGTCTTCCCATATAATCTTCCCCCTAAATTATCAGTCTTTTTATATTGTATAACATTTGTATCATGGAGAGGAAATCAATGGAGAAAATTGAATTGTGTCTTTATTATTAAGTCTGGTTTTTCTAATCTATAAAATTAACGTAAATTCATTTTCCTTAATACACCGCCCGTAAAAGCATACTCTCACGGACAAAAATTAAACGTTATTAGCGAACGGTTTTAAAAGTTCGTTTAAGTACAAAAACCATATACGAACGCCTTTAATCTAGCACGCGACTTTTACGAACAGTTTTAATACTGGATATGTAACAGATAAAGCTTTCCATTAAAATAAGTTACAACATTTACACACTTTATGGAAAAAGCCTATATTTGTTGGCAGGGAGTATAAAACGTTAAATAGGAAAGGCTCCTTAAATAAAAAAGTAAAAAGCATAAACTACCTACAGGTGGTTTATGCTTTTTGACTTAAGATAATAATAAAAGAAAAGTTGTCAACTATCACCTTAACACCGTAACGCTTTAAAGTGAATTCTGAAATTATTTACTCTATATACTTATATTAAGAGAATAATCCATGTCGCATAACCCTAATATCCGTAGCTCAACCTGTTTTAACAGAAGAGCAAATGGAACAAATCAATTTCATCTTGATTGAAGCATCACATACAAATAAACAAGTATACCTTACATATTATAAGAACGGACAGCGTATAATCGAAACAGGATTCATACAATTTGTTGACTCCCTAGGGGATTTATTTATTTTTATAGATGAAGTATTTGAATTAAAAATTAAAATAAAGTTAAGTGAGCTAATTGATGTTCGTTTTATGTAAGGAAAAAATAAAAACGTATTCAAAATAAGCACTAACTAAAAGAGGAGATAGTCAGTGCTTATTTAGATAAAGTATTAGTTATTTTTTCTACTGTATGATCTTATGTTTACTGTCGATTTCACAACTATTTTCTTTTATATTATTACACTTTAGAATTTTTGGATGATAATAACTCCACCAATGATTAAAACTATTCCTATTACTCTAGGAATGCTTAAAGAGTGCACATGCACTCCTATTAATCCAAAGTGGTCAATTAAAGTAGAAGCAACCATCTGACCTGCAAGAATATAAGCAACTGTAGCAGTCGCTCCTAGCCGAGGTATAAGTATAATAGATGCAACTACATAAAAAGCTCCTAAAAGACCGCCGGTCCATACCCACCACGGTGCTGCGAACCATTCTTTATTCACACTCATACCTTTTCCGAACAAAGATATAATAAGCAAAACAATTGCACCTACTATAAAAGAAATAGTCGAAGCAATGATAGGGGAATGTACGACAGATCTCAATTGAGCATTGACACTAAATTGAGTAGGTAAAGCCATGCCAGCTAATAATGCAAATATAATTAAGAAAATTATCATTATAGCCCTCCCATAAATCTTTTATATTCAACAGAGCTGATTGCAACTGAGAATTGTTAATATTTCTTCTATATTTGAATGACTAAAGAAATTTCAATACTAAAAAGCACCATGTTCGCTCAACAAGTAGCTTCTGCACATGACCAGCCTCTTGCATGTTTCAAAGTAATCTCAATAAACATTGATAAAGCTGGAGAAATCCACTTATTTTTGCGATAAGCGACTTGGGAGAAAATTTGTTTAAAGTCACCGACACAGGGAATTATTTTTAACTTTCCTTCCTTGATTTCATCATTTACTGTCATTAAAGGTAAACAAGCAATACCAAGCCCACTCATTATACAACGTTTCATCGCTTCTATACTCCAAAGCTCCATCGTGTGGGAAGGGACGATTCCCCGTTCTCTAAGGTACTCTTCAAATATCGTTCGATAACTGCATTCTTGCTCGTTCACAATCAGACACTCGCTTATCCTTTGATTTTCGTAGCCTTTATCTAAAATATTCAGCAAGCAACAATCAGCACTTCCAACAAGGACAAGTGGTTCGTCCAATAACGAATGGACGATTAAATCTGAATCCTGCAACTGCGGCAACATGACAAATGCAATATCTGCACTACCATTAAGTATTGCTCTCTTATTATCTCCGCAGGTTGCGTTGCTTAAACTGATATTTACATGAGGAAACTTCTTTCTATATTCTCTTAATATTGGTTCTAGACGGTATACCGTTAAAGACTCTGGGGCTGCAATCTTTAATTCCCCTCTTATTTCCTCTCCATCATTGGTGATGCTTTCGATCTTTCCATAGGTATCTAAAATCTCTTGAGTATAGGGCCACAACTTCTTTCCAATATCAGTCAATCTAACCTTTCGACCCATTCGATCAAAAAGAGGTGCACCTATATGTTCTTCAAGTGCCTGAATATGAGAAGTCACCGTGGATTGAGTGTAACCTAAATGTTCTGCTGCTTGTGTAAAGCTACCCGTTTCAATGATCTTTTTAAATGTAACAAAATGACGTATTTCCATCATATCACCCACTTTTATTTTACTTTTGGTTTTATAGTATCAAAAAAATCGATGGATAACATCGTGTTTTTCAATTTTACTGATAATAAGTTATGACTTAATATTAAGGACAATAGAAAACAGGACAATATTTGAAGATAACAGGGGTGATTAAGTTTTGAGACATATACACTATAGCTGGTTTATTCTGGTTATAACATTTTTTTCTATTATTGTAGCCGGAATCGTCATGTCATCATCAGGGGTTTTCATAGAACCTTTCGAAAATGAATTTGGCTGGGATCGTTCTGTTATTGCACTAGCTTTTGCCATTAGTATGTTTTTATATGGTATATCAGGTCCGTTTATGGCAGCATTACTTAATATAATTGGCTTAAAAAAATTGATGATTATTTCTATGACAACTTTGCTGACTGGCATTATACTAACGTTCATTATGAATCAATCATGGCAGATGATCATCATTTGGGGCTTTATTATTGGGCTAGGATCAAGTCTTTTTTTAACAGTGTTAAGTCCATATGTGGCGAATCATTGGTTTGAGAAAAGAAGAGGGCTTGCAGTAGGAATATTAACGGCAAGTACAGCGACAGGTCAGTTAATTCTACTTCCTGTTTTGGCGGCTATTATAGAAAATTATTCGTGGCGCCCAGCACTTTGTTTAATTATGGTCCTTAGTTTCATTATGCTTATAATAATCCTCTTATTTATGAAAAACACACCAAAGGATGTTGGTATTCTTCCCTATGGACTTGAACAAGAAGTACAAGGGAGCAATGAAAGACAAAAGGAAAATCCTATTACTATAGCCTTCAAGGGTTTATTCGAAGCTGTGAAAGTGAAGGAATTTTGGTTATTAGCTGGAAGTTACTTTATTTGTGGGCTTTCAACGAACGGCTTAATTGGTACACATTTTATTTCTTACTGTATGAGTTTTGGACTCCCTTTAGTTACAGCAGCTTCGTTTCTTTCGTTTATGGGAATTTTTGACCTGGTAGGAACAACTCTATCCGGTTGGCTATCAGATCGTTTCGATAATCGGTGGCTATTGTTTTGGTACTACGGCTTAAGAGGAGCTTCTCTTGTATTACTTCCTTATGCATTAATTGAAGGGTCTATGACTATGCTAATTATCTTTACTGTGTTTTATGGATTAGATTGGATTGCAACTGTTCCACCAACTATTAGTATCTCAAGACGAATCTTTGGCATCAATAAAAGTGGAATAGTTTATGGTTGGATTAATGCATCTCATCAGGCAGGTTCTGCAGTAGCAGCATATGGAGGCGGTCTAATTTATAGATTTTTCAACTCTTATACGTGGGCCTTCGTCTTAGCAGGAGCCTTCTGTATATTAGCAAGCTTATTTGTCATTATTATTAAAAAACAATATTCAAATCAATTAACTAAAGAGGGAGTAATGAATAAACAGCAATGCATAGAAAACTAAAATCGATGTATCTACTTTACTCGCACCGTAGAGGATAAATTATTTATCCAACAAATTTTTTATGGATTTGGAAAAGCATCCTGTATTGGATAGAATCTATTTAATTATTAAAAGGTGCTTTTCTGAAGTGGCTAAAACCTAATTTCTATGTGCTTAAAGCGAGAAATTAGGCTTTTTATTTGAATTTCCTTGATATTGTATATCTGCGTTTTCCTAAAGCTATTTTTAATTACCTTTTTCTTCTTTATAATTCTCTTTTATTAGTATCTTCTCACATAGGACTTGCTTAACTCAGGGTTTTTACGGGTTTTTCTTACATATAAAAGAACAAAAATTATAGCAATTGAAACGTTAATATAGATAAAGTGTCCTTACTTTTTAAAATTGATTGCTTTATTGTCATGTATCAAGTATTATCGTTGATTGCATACTTTTTCCACTTTGTTTGGCTTTTTGTCCACTAACTGTCTTAAGTTATCCACATTGACCAGAACGATTCCAACGATAATCGTGATTCCCCCTGCCAACGACAGTAATGTAAGAGGCTCATGATATAAAAGAGCTCCCAAACTAAGGGCAATCAAGGGAGAGATATAGAGCCAAGTGGATGGAAAGACGGGATTCGTTTTGGCTACAAGCCAATAGAAAAGAGTATGTCCCATCATGGAACCAACGATAATTAAGTATAGAAGCGAAGTGATAGCCTTTGGGTTTAGCATGGATTCAATGTGCACTTTTTCCGTGAACAACGATAAAACAAGCAGCATCCCTCCACCATACATCATCTGAGCTGCATTCAAAGTGATGGGGGAGGTATCTTGAAACCGTTGTATTACACGCCGGGAATAGACAGTACCGACAGAATAAAAGATTTGACCTGATAAGATAGCAACGCAGCTAAATATCCAAAACTTATTAAATGTGATAGTAAAACTAGGTAAAAGAAGTAAGATCACACCAGCAAATCCTACGAGGCAACCTGCCCAGGACGTGACAGAAAGCTTTTGCCGAGAAATGCCAGCTTGAAGCAGCAGAATCATGATTGGGGCTGTTGCTGATAATACTGCTGCAATTCCGGAACTCACATACTGCTCTGCCCAATACAATGGTGCAAAAACCCCGAGGGTTAATCCAATTCCTGTAAGGAACATCTCCTTACAGAGTAGAAGTGATAAACTCGCCTTTCTTTTCCAAGCCATCAATAAAAATAGAACCATACCTGCAAGCATAAAACGAATTCCGGCTGAGAAAAAGGGCGATGCCCCCGTATCAATCCCTACTTTGATAGCTAAAAAAGTCGTCCCGAAAATCAAACACATCAAGATATAATTGAATAATACCATTTCTAATTCCTCCTTTTCCTCATCATAAGCAGGAAGTAATAGAACAGATTAGATAAAATAGAACAGATTTCAAATAAGTCATATATACTATAAGGAAAGAGGTGAGAACGGTATGAAAAGAGAGATTCTCTCAAACACTCATTCAGATAAGCTTTTCGAACAAATTTATGACTATCTTCTGGAAAGGATCAGGCGCGGAGAGTGGAAGGCACATGAAAAGCTTCCTTCTGTTCGCACGCTGGCTATGGAATTCGATGTGCATCGACTAACTGTCTTTAAAGCGTATCAATTGCTGAAAAATAACCAAAATGTGTATGTCAAGGATAAATCAGGATACTATGTTCAACCAGGAAGCATTCTGCCAGTGGATTCACAACACGACCCTATTATTTCAGCCTACGTACATGAAAGCCATCTCTCTGAAATTCATCAGGTTCAAGCTACTTATCAATTTTCCAAAGCACTGCTCGATCCTAATCTTTTGCCCAATCTTTATTTTTCAGAATACGTTAAGAAAGTGTTTGATCTGTATCCAAAAGTGCTGGGGACATATTCTACCACTCAGGGGGATCAAGAACTGAGGGAAGCCTTGTGCCGTTATTTCACAAATCAGTATAATTTCTACCTAACTAAGGATGAATTGTTAATTACATCCGGTTCGCAAGAAGCCATTGATTTAATCTCCAGAGTCTTGATAAAGCCGAGAGATACAGTATTGCTGGAGAGACCCACTTACAGCCCTGCCATTGATGTTTTCAGAAGACAAGGTGCTAAAATCATTCCAATCGAGATTCACCCTTCTGGCTATGATTTGGATGAGGTAGAAATAATCATGCAGAAATATAAACCGCGCCTTTTTTATCTCAACCCTACCTTTCACAATCCAACCGGATACACCGTACCGGCCGAACAAAGGAAGAGGTTGGTAGATATTGCCCATAAATACCAGTGTCTATTAGTAGAGGATGATCCCTGCCGTGACATTTACTTTGGGGAGGAGCCCCCTCTGCCGATTTTTTCTTATGACACAGAAGGATATGTCATCTATATTCGTAGCTTTAGTAAATACGTAGCTCCTGGTCTGAGTATTGCAAGTGTGGCTTGCCATCCATCCTTGATGAAATTTTTCGTGAGCGCAAAATCATTATCAGACAGTGGAGCGCCATTGTTGAACCAAAAGATTTTTTTGCATTATTTCTTTTCCGAACGGATGCAGCAACATTTGGAAAAACTGCGGATTGCCCTGGCAGTTCGCAAGGACATAATGGAAGAAGAATTGTCTGTCACCGGCTGGAAATGGTCCAGCCCGACAGGAGGTTTTAATTTATGGATTATGCTCCCCGAGTCGATCCCAATGGAAAGTCTTCTTAGTAAGTGCATGGAGCAATCCATTACTTTTGTCCCCGGTTCCATCTGTGATCCACTCAGGGAGTTAAAATCATGGATACGCTTGAGCTATTCCTATCTGAATGAACAACAATTGAGGGAGGGCTTAAAACGACTTGTCAGTCTATTTCGTTGGTTATGTCCAGATGGAAATTAGAGGAATGACTTTTTAACAGTAGCATAACATGAAAATACCTTACAGATTTTCCAAACGAGAAAGCTCATCCCTTCAGACCCAAATGAAAATTACGCTGAATATCCAGATAAGGTAAGTGGTTTATGTGACAATTGTAATTTAGCTTACTTCAAAACTCCCATAAAAAATGGCGTTTTTTTACGCGAATGTCGGGAATGTGGCATGAAGAAGAGTATTTAAGTATAGAGGATTATATAGTAAAAGGAGAAGGGTAAAAACCCTTCTCCTTTTTATATAAATGTAGTTGTATTTACTCATTTTTAGAATCTGAAATATATGCCTTACTACACTTCCGATGCCTTTTATTACAATCTGCTTTAGAAGTTAAGGCATCCGTTGATCGCTCTTCTATTCCCCCTAATGATTACCTACTGCAGACTGTTCGATAATGGTGAAGGTACGAAGTCTCCGAGGAATAAAAGCCCGTATCTCCTCTTCCTTATATCCAATTTGTAACATTTTCTCATCTTGTATAATGGGTCGTTTAAGTATAGTAGGATGGGTCCTTAACAATTTATATAGCTCTTGTAACGAAAGTGTATCTATCTCTATATTTAACTTTTGAAGTATCTTTGATCTTGTAGAAATGATTTCATTTGTACCCTCTTCTGTCATGCTAAGAATGCCTTTGATTTCATCTTCCTTAAGAGGATCATGTGATATATTTCTCTCAATATAATCAATTTGATTTTCCTCAAGCCAAGCCTTTGCTTTTCGGCAAGAAGTACAGCTTGTTGTCGTATATAGATTAATCATTTCTCGCACCTCATCAATATTTCTTTTCTTTTCAAAATCTTTGATTAATGAATCTTGTTTAAACCAAAAACTCATATTATGTATGTGTTACAGAAATTGAATTTAATTGATATTCCACTAGATGCAACAAGGGTATCCAGTTCTTCACCTTTATGCATTTTCCATAGCCTCGCTGCAGCTACAGATTCGGCAACGAGTGATTGGTGTATATGTTTTTACACTAACTAATCATAAATTTTTATAATGTTTACGTCAACGTTATAAAAATATTTAATAATTTAGTTTTAGTGCAAAAAATTTAAAACACTTGCAAGTAAACTCTTAAACTTTAATGTCCCAATAATCCCAATTTAAAAAGGTATGATTAGTACGGAAAATGCCTTTCCATGTATGATTTTGACTTACTGTATTAGTGAGGCATACATTCGATTTCTCGTCCATTTCATGACAAATAAAGGCCACTAGGCTAACCCTTAGCATATAAAAACCCAGCACCTCTTACATCACCATCTACTGAACACCTCCTATGGAAAGCACGACTTTTTCAGGAATAAAAACTGTGAAAATAATGAAATAATCCTCAATGATTAAAGTTAGAGAAGTAGATAATCTAATCATTATTATGTAAATTAAAACTTCATATCATATCCATTCTAAAAACAGAAAACTACTACTCCTCTTTAAAGGTATACTTTACCTCAATTGGGGTATGGAGGATTAAGGTCTTTGAAGGATAAACAGGAAATAGTTAACATAAGATAAGACCATTACTCGTGAAGAATGGAGATGAAGGATATGTCGAATACAAATAAAATACCTCGAGAAGAAGGAATAGATCACAGCTTGAGCCTTATAAGAGAAGGATATAGGTATATATCAAACAGACGTCAGAGTTTTCATTCTGATATTTTCGAGACACGATTGCTTGGAAAGAAAGCAATCTGTATGGGAGGAAAGGAAGCAGCAGAAGTTTTTTATGACACTGAAAAGTTCCAAAGAAAAGACGCAGCACCAAATCGAGTCGTACAAACATTGTTTGGTAAGAATGGTGTTCAGGCTTTAGACGGAGAGGCTCATAAACATCGTAAGGAAATGTTTATGTCGATTATGTCGCCTGATGGAATTAAAAGCCTAATCGACATTACAAAAAAGCAGTGGGAGATGGCAGTGGATAAATGGATACGGATGGATGAGGTTATTCTCTATGAAGAGGCACAGGAAATTATGTGCAGGACAGCCTGTCAATGGGCTGGTATACCGGTACAAGAAGAAAAAGTTAGGGAACTAACAAAAGATTTGGGAGCGATGTTTGAATCGCCGGCTGCCATTGGTCCAAACCATTGGCTCGGGAGAAATGCGCGAAATCGGGTGGAAAAGTGGATGGGAGAACTGATTGATGAGGTTCGTAATGGAAATATGAATATCTCCACTAATACCATATTATACAGATTTGCGCAGTATCGTGATTTAGAAGGGAATCTTCTGGACACCAAAACTGCTGCCGTAGAAGTAATAAACATCTTGAGACCAATTGTAGCAATTGCTATCTTTATTAATTTTATTGCCCTATCATTACACCATTTCCCTGAGGAGAAGGGCAAACTTAAATTTAAAGATGAAGAATATGCACAGATTTTCATACAGGAAGTTCGTCGCTTTTATCCATTTTTCCCGTTTGTCACGGCATTGGTAAAAAAGGATTTCACTTGGAATAACTACAAATTTGAGGAGGGTACATTAACTTTGCTAGATCTTTACGGTACAAATCACGATCCTAAGATTTGGGACAATCCTGATGTATTCAATCCTGATCGTTTTACAAGATGGGAAGGAAGCCCCTTCAGTTTCATTCCACAGGGTGGTGGAGATTACTTTATGGGACATCGTTGTGCAGGTGAGTGGGTCACTCTTGAAGTCATGAAAGTGAGTCTTGATTATCTAGTACATCGAATAGAGTATGAGATTCCTGACCAAGATTTAAGTTTTATCATGGTTGATATGCCATCTATTCCTCATAGTAAAATCGTGATTAAAAGTATTAAAAGAACGCTTTAATTTAATAAAAAGAGGAGCCACTTTTGGCTCCCTTTACTTTTTTAATGAAAATCCACGTCAATTTTTTTCTTTTGATCTGTTGCTAATTTAGGCATTCTAACTTCTAGAACTTCATTTTTATAAGAGGCTTTTATCCCTTCGTTAGATACAGGACTTGGAAGATACACAGAACGATGAAAACGTCCTACAAAACGCTCTTTTCGATGCATATGCTCCTCTTTTACCTCATTTGTTCGAGTAGTAGATCCACTAATAATTAGCGTATTATTTTCAACTGTAATATCCAAATCTTCTTTACTTTGCAGTCCTGGAACATCACAATTATCCACCACTTCATTCTCTGTTTCGTGAACATCTACTCGAATATCTCCAAGATTCGTATCTGTTCCTAAAGTAGATGGAAAATCAGAAAAGAAGCGTTCAAAATCTTTTCTCATATTAGATAGTTGTCTAAATGGATCATATGGTACAAGTGCCATTGATACATTCTCCTTCTTTCTTAGCATGAGATTAGTATGGCTCCTGTTTAGAGAAGTCATTCAAGTCATGTACACCATATCTTCATCGTTAATTGATGAAGTACATATTTTCCACACATCCTAAAGAATGATAATCAAACATTTTAGAAGACTAAGAATCCAATAAAATAAGGCAAGGTATCTAAGACTAAAATTTCATATAGATGTTTACTCCCTTTTAGGGCTGAAACATACGATTTATCATGCTTCTTTTGCTTCTCACTGCGTTTCCCTTTAGATGTTGAGGCATCTTTCAATCTCACGTCCATTTAATAAAAAGAATAAACTATTGGGACAACTCCTAGCATCTATAATCCAAGCACACCTTACATCATTACCTACTCCTCTCCCTACTGCAGTAAGGGTTCTTTTTTATTTTTGAGTGGACAGGCAAGCTTACTGCAGTAGCTACATAGTATCTAAAGAATCACGATTTCATTCACTAATAGGTATCTATTCCTTTATTGTTGCTGCATGAGTACAAGCTTTATTATCTCTTTTTAAATATTTATTTCTTGATAAAAGCTTATATATTTTGTCAGTTCTGTAATTCCTTTAAATTGAAGTAACAGTTGATTGTTCAGGTTTTCTAAAGCCAATTGAAAAGCACGCTCGATTTTAATATGGCTTTGTGTATCTAAATCCTCTAAGAGCTGTTTCATATTCTCAATATAATAAACCGTTTTCCTTAAACTGCTGATGACAAGTATCTTACGCAATTCAGGTATCGTAAACATTCTATACCCATTCTCTTTATTCCGTTCTGAACGGATTAACCCCTCATTCTCCCAATGACGAATAGCCGAAGTATTTACTCCTGCTATTTCTGCAGCTTCCCCAATACTTATATGTTTTTTAATTTTTATATTTTTATATGAGGTAAAATTCGCACTTTGAATCATAGCGAGTATTTCCCCAACTCTCTGTTTCTCCACTTGTAGATGGAATTGTTGTTTATTTACCGACCAAAGAGCTTTTTCAATATTTGCGTTTTTAATCATTCTCATGACTTCATAAACAACAGGTATGTTATACCCTTTTAATAATGCTCTAATGGTAGTAAAGGCCTGTAAGTGTATCGATGTATAGAAACGGTGATTGCTTTTCGTTCTTGGTACATTAGGAATAAGATCTTGTTCCTCATATCTCCTCAAAGTTGTTGTACTTACACTTAAAATAGTTGCAATTTGTTTAGGGGTATATATATTCATTCTTCACTCCTTATTTAAAGTAAAACCTTCAAGTGCTACAATAACGAATTTCAAACGAAATACTGTTATATAGAGGTCAAATCGGACAATAACCGAAATATTGCATGAATGTTATACGATAGTAGTATAAACAATTTAGGAGTGATAAAGTGGAGAAATTCATAAAACTTATGGATAAGTCCGAATTAAAGGTTGGCTTAGTGGGAAACTCCAACTGTAAAACAATTATGCTTCCAGTAGCCAAAGATTCCATTTATGGACAGGAAGCAGAAAACTTAAAGTTGTGGGGAGTAGACCCTGAATTAGGAAAACATTTTATCGAGGGGCTCATAGATACGTTTCAGATTTTGTATTTCGACTATGAAGGTCACCGTTTGCAACATCCAAATCCAGAAAATCTCACACCTGAAAACATAATAAAAGATCTGTTAGTAATTGCGGATGAAATGAACATTAAGAGATTTAGTTATTATGGTTACTCTTGGTTAGGTTTAGTTGGCTTACAATTAGCAATTAGAACAGACCGACTAGAAAGCTTAATCATGGGTGGGTTTCCGCCGATAGACGGTCCTTACAAAGAGATGATGGTAGTGACTAGTAAAACATATGAACAGGCTTTGAATAATCAATATTCCCCTACTTATGATGAACAAGAAGAATATAAGATTCCAGAAAAGATTAATTGGGATAACGTACAAGTGAAGATTGACATAAATCAAACTAAACAGTTTGTTACGATGTACAAAAATTTGATGGAATTTAACGATGGAGAAATTCAACATAAAATAAATATTCCTAAGATGACGTTTGCTGGCGAAAAAGATACCATTGTTTATGGAGAAAACTTTGGCAATGTAATAGTTGATATTGTTGGTACACTACAAAAAAACAAAAAAGAGTTACAGAAATTGGGATGGGATATAGAAATCCTGAAAGGAAATGATATGGATCATACCAAAGCCATGCAACCTGTAAACGTTCTATCACTGATAAAGCCTTGGTTAGTTAAAAATTTGAATTAATCTTATAAAAATGAGTAAAACCTTAATAACGACTTCAACAGCTATATAAAAATTAAACAATAAAGTGTCCTTAGTAGGACATGATAAAAGTGGAGGTGAAATATATGAACAAAGAAGAGTATAAAGAAGCAGCTTCGAAATATCCAACAAGTAAAATGGTTCAACCGCCAGTTGGCGGTAGTATACCTAAAGAGCAAAGAGATAAAAACCATGATTTCGAAATCTCTCCAGAAAATGATTCCGTCTATCTAGCTCGTGGGGATATTAAAACGCCATAAAAAAGGGAAGGTGAAAACCTTCTCTTTTTTTATGTAAATGTGTCTTCAGTCTTTTTAGAACATGAGATATGCAGTTTATAATGTTGCTACCACTATTTCAATTAGTTATTTTTTAATGCATCAAATAAAATTTCTGCTCCTCTTGTGCTTAACACTATTCCACCTGAATATAACCTGTTTTGTAGAGAGATTTCACCTGTTATCATACATTCGAGCAAATGCCTATTTTTCTTTAAAATAATCTTGTCTTCATTTATATGAATTTTTACAGGAGCTCTCTCTTTAATGTTAAAAATGCTTCGTATCTCAACTGGAAGAGCTACACGCCCTAACTTATCTACTCTTCGTATAATACCTTTTGATTTCATTCTTCCTTTCGCCTACCTTCCTTGCTATTACTCGCTATGATAAATGCTGAAATTCACACAACTAATAAGAGGTATTTCCCATAAAACAAAAGTTAATTGCGTCACAGCGCTTATTAGCATCACTATATTTTCTATCGGTAATTGTCAAAATACTGATGCTACAAAATAGATGGAGAAGATTAAATTAAAAAGACTTATATTACTCTAAAAATGATACAGGTCATTTTCCTTTTAGCTACCTCTTCAACATGTTGACATTCTTTAAATTCAGCTGGTCCAAATACGATTTTCATCAAACATTCCTCCGAAATATCCTCTATTATTGTTGTAATATACTAGTGAAAAATTAACATATACTTAGAAGATTCTTAAAAAATGATTAGAAATTTGAGGATAATAAGTTGTAGCTTATTTCAAAGCTATACAATAGAAAAGAATGTGAGCTCTAACTTTGAAAAAGTGAAAAAATGGAGAGCTTTTTTCACCAGGCCGGAGTAATACCCAGGGTTACAGGAAGTCATGAACAAACAATCGTCCCAATAATCAAAAATGAAATATTAAAAGAAGAACTTCAAGGAGCAGTTATTAAAGAAATAGAAATTTTTCAAATGCAGATGATAGAACGAAAATAAAAAGCAGCCATTATAAAAAATATAGTGGCTGCCTTTATATATATTATTTAGTATTATAACCTTTAAACTTATAACCATAAATTTTTGTTAGTTCTTGAAAGCTCTTAGGTGAGTTTGTAATTGCAACAGGTGTTCCAACCTTAACCTTATCAAAGAGTTTCTCAATTGAAGCGTTATGCATTCTCACGCATCCTTGACTTACATATTTTCCAATACTTGATTCATTAGCGTTACCGTGAATAGCATATGTATCGCCTTTTGTTCCATTAGCATCTAAACCCAACCAACGTTTACCAAGTGGATTACGTGGGTCACCCCCAGGAATATGTCCGGTATAATATGGACGATTTTTAATTTTATTCACGATTTTAAAATGTCCTACAGGTGTTTTCTCCCAACTTTTCCCCGTAGCAACTGGTTCAATCATCTCAACATATCCATTATGATAATAGATTAGTTTGTTGTAGTGCTTATTAATAATAATTAAATCATCACTCTTTGTTGCGGCTGCTTCAGCTTTAACTCCTGAGCTTCCGAACAGGGTTACAAAAGCAAGTGCAAATACCATTAATGAATTTACCAAGAACCTCTTCATCGACCTATATTCCCCTTTTGTCATGAATATTATATACATAATTCTAGTTATATTGGTAATATAACCAATATTTGATATATGTAATATATATACATTATAACCAATATATAGACTGATTTCAATATAGGTTTTAGTGGTTATAATACTTAAAAGGAGGGATTTATATCGTAGTTGATAAAAGTAAGAATAAACAAGTTCTCGTTACCTTCCCACTGGAACAATTAGAAGAAATAGAAGAGTATTGGCATGAGAAGAGATATAATAACCGAAATGAAGCAATAAGAGCACTCATTCAAGAAGGACTAGAAAAAGTTAAAAAAGATGATAAATAATGATAGGTCTGATAAAACTCTATGTTAGTCATAGGGTTTCTTTTGTATTTAGCAATGGCTAACATTGCTCCGTATTACTTTATATTCTTGTTTCCCCAATACTGTTTTCCATTACATTTTACCTACGTTCATACAGAATAGCTATTTATCATTAAGGCCTTATATAAGCATCTTTCAATCGTTAACTCTAACTTACTGTATTTAGTCGGTGGGTCATTCTTAGATTTCTCGTTCACTTCATTCGAAAGGTAGCCCACTAAGCCAATCCCATGTATAAAAAATGAACATATATTTTATTACCATCTACTTCTTTTAACATCTATAAAGTAAACGTAGTCTATTTAATTTCGTATAATCTAGCAATAACTTTCATATTAATAGAATAAAAGACTAGAAAGAATGCAGGTGAATAGAATGAAAAGAAAATGGTTTATGATTGGACTAGGTGGTATGTTTATTGGGATAGGAATCAATTTATTTATTCTTCCTTCTCATATTATAAATGGGGGTGTATTTGGGATTAGCTTGTTGTTAAAGTATCTACTGGGATTTAAGGTGGGTCTTAGTATCGTTTGTATTAACATTCCGATTTATTTATCAGCTTTAAAACATAACCGTTCATACTTTTACAATAGCCTATTTGGTTTAACCATTACATCCCTTGCTATTGATTTACTCTTCCCTTTAAATGGAATTTTTGATCTCCCTGTGTTTGTAAGCGCCTTACTAGGTGGCCTAACTATTGGGCTTGGGGTAGGAATTATGCTTAGACATAATACATGTCCTGGAGGAATCGATCTTCTCGCTTTTTTACTTTCAAAATGGACATCTGTGAATATAGGGTTCCTCCTTCTTCTCATAGACACTTCTATTGTTTTGATTGGCTTATGTATAGTTGGAGACAAAACCCTTATCTATTCACTCATCACAGTAGGAGGAGTGTCCGTAACAGCAGGTCTATTAACGGCATTTAGGTCTGTTACTTACTTACGATAGAGGCGAAGTAGTATATACGTTCACTGCCTTATTTCTACGACTTGAATAAACCTTATATAAGTTCTTATTAGGGAAAACATTTTAGCAACTAAATACTACGTAGGTTATATATCAGCACTTTTAAAAATCTTTATTGATAAGTTTGTACAAAGAGTCCATCATCTTCCAACCATTCGGCTAAAAAAATAGTTTTATATTCACTTATCCTTTGGGATGAAAGTTGAGCTCTTAACCATTCTTCATCAAAACCTAAATCTTTTACCTCATCCCATAAGACTTCGCCGTCCCGTATAAGGGTAACAGGAACATAGACGGGTTTTACAGACATATTAAAATCTTCTTGGGTAGTTTTTTGATATTTCGCCTTTTTTAGAATGCTAATCGAACCATTTGCTTCTAAGTAACAAAAAGCTACTTCTCGAATAGAGAAGGTTTCACTTTGTCGAAGTAGGCTTTGCAGCTGATTGATGTTCATTCGATTCTTTCTCAATTCTTCTCGATCAACTATTCCATTTTTAATAAGAGCAGACGGTTTTCCTTCAACAATGCCGCGAAATGATAAATATTTTTGTCCAAGGTACTCAACTACAAAGAGTAAAATAGCCCATAGCCCCATGGAATAAATAATATAGAAAACACCGATTTGACGATCATATAATGCGTTTCCTAATAATTCACCGAGTACTATAGAGGCAATAAAAGTGAAGGGAGTAATTTGATTAATAATCTTTTTCCCTACAAACTTGACAATTATAAAAAGAAAAAAAAATCCAGTAATAATTTCAATGGTTAGGTACATGATTTTCATATTATAAATGCTCCGATCTCACTCTATGCATTTTTACACAATTATAAAGATTTTAGTTTTAAATGACAAAATTCCGTTTTTTTAGTAGGCACTTCCAATAAAACTCCATTAGGGTAACTAAGTTTGTACATGATATCTAGTTTAAATGCAAAAAACTACCAATTATTAGTTTTTTCTTTTATAGATAATTATCTGCTTTACGATTAATCCAACTAATAAACCAATTGGTAAGCAAAGTAAAGGGAACCACAGAGGCCCTAATAACACACCCCTTATAGTAAATGTAGAAGAATACATGACTCCCACTGTAACCAAATAGGCGGAAAATACGAATGGAAGAAAACTTAAAGGAGATTTTTCTTCATTAGCATCTTTATAAGCGTCCCATATAGAAAAAAAGTAAAGACATGGGTAAAACATTAACCATTGATAATTTGTGTGTTCAATAGCCTCGTCAATCTTTCCTTGAAAGTTTAGCAATAAAACCGTATTAACATTTGATTGAATGTTAATGGCTATTTCTAACGTGATAAATAGAATACCTTTTATTAGCCTTCCATTTAAGAGCTGAGGAAAGCCCGGCATAGCTATACTCCAAAAAATACTTTCTAACTCATTTTTCGTCATTTGTTATTCACATCTAATTTTAATTTTTTAGAGAAGGTAACTTATATTCAATATAACTTTATCATGTCTACTTCTTTATTTATTATAATTTGGTGCGACTCTCTGTTTGAGGCGGTTCCTCTAACCATCCATTATTAATCATAATTTTCACAGCATAAAAATAAATATCTTTGGCAATTAATGCTGTTTTCATGGATAGATCTTTTCGTGAGCTAAATATAGTTCCGAAACTACTTCCGACAATTCCAAATCCGTTTAAAAGGTAAATACAAAATATCATGAGCTTTTGAGAGAATGGAGCTCCTGTAGAAGGTGTTACAGTACTTCCAGAAGTAGCAGAAAACTGAATATCACTCTCAAGAAGAATATCTCCAAATATTTTATTTGCTTCTTAGCAAGGTCTTTGCCCTTTATAAAATATTGTTTTACTTCTTTATTCTCTGCACACTGTGCAAAGCCAGTAATCAGTTGTATTCCGATATTATTTGTTTCTATTCCATGATGAAGATAACCTAGTTCAATATCATTCAAAGCCCTTTTTTTATTAAAAACATTCAATCCACTTAAATAGCTTTTATTTTTAATGAACTCAGTAGATGTAGGCATTGTAACTTTTGGTGCCAGAGTAAGAATTCCTTTCTCAAGTAAATAAAGCGTAGATAATTTATAAACTTTTTGGGTCACAGAAGTCAGCCCTTCATAAATTTCCATTACCTCGTCCTGATAGGCCATATTCATATTAAGAATGTACATACCCATACTAATTTCTTTTAAAATACGTACAAATAAAATACGTACAAACATAATGTCAAATCCATTGTCGTATAACTTAGGAGCTTCTAAATTTACATCCTCCTGATTAAACCCAATAGGGATAACTACACCCTGCTCTTGAAAAATCTTCTTTATTTTTCAACAATCACTTTATCGGCGTTCCTGGAGCATAGTAGTATGGAGGAACTTTAAGCCATCCCCTTCTTTTCACGAGTTCTTTTAGGGTTGCTCCAAACGTCATATATTCCTGCAAATATTCAATCCATATCAAAGTAACATCATTGCGTGTAGATTGAATGATTGCATTTGCACAGTAGGTAATTAAGATAACCATTTTAATATTAAGGCTGTTTGCAAGTTCATCATCCGTTAATTTCACACCTAATGGAATATCACTTGGATTAGACTGTGGCTTGGACTCACTTAAAGGGGGAATAGGAACTCCTTCTGACTGCATAAAAGCAATAATTCGCTCTTTCTGTGATTTGAACATCTCAACTGCTTCATGGAAAGCTTTTCGTAATTCAGGGTCCGTTGTACTGTTAATCCCTGCTTCAGAATGAACTTGTTCGTCGGCTAATTCGGAAAGGTAGGACCAGCAGGACATGACTTCCCCCACATGTAAGGGTGATTTGGGTTCCTCGTCAATAAATGATTGAATAATATTTTTAAGAGCTTTTCCGACATCTGGCACATTTCTCACCTCACTTTTCGGCTTGGGGTAGACCTGCAGCATGATACGGCGGTGGAACTTTGAGCCATCCCCGTTTTCGCATCAATGATTTAAAGATTAGTAAAAAGGTTATGTGTTCTTGCAAAAATTCAGCCCACATCAGACTAACATCGCTTCGAAGGGATTGCGATGCTGCTTCCGAACAGTTTGTAATCGCCATAGAGACTTTTTTCTTAAGGCTGTTTGCAAGCTCGTTATCTGTGAGCTTAACCCCTAATGGAACACTATTCGGGTCAGAGATTGGTTTGGATTCACTAAGAGGTGGTGACGGAATTCCTTCTGACCGCATAAAAGCAATAATTCGCTCTTTCTGTGATTTGAACATGTTGACGGCTTCTTGAAGGACTTTTCGCAACTCAGGATCCGTTGTGCTGTTAATTCCTGCTTCAGTCTGTACTTGTGTCTCACCAGCTAACGCTAAAAATATCCAGCACCCCATAGCCTCCCCAATATGAAGAGGCGTTTTATTCTCATCTTTAATAAAAGACTGAACAACATTTTTCAAGGCTTGCAAAAGATCAGGCACGTACTTCACCTTCTTTTTTCTTTTAATTTCCCCTAAAGAGTATTTCTAATGCAAAAATTGAGCTTTATTTTCTTCTAAGGTTTGAGCTATGTAATTTTTCACGCTACTATTGCTTCTCACTACGTTCTACTTCAGATATTGAGGCATCTTTAGATTTCTCGTCCACTTAATGAAAAAGATAAGCCTATAGACCAAACCATAGCATATAAAAACCGAGTATAGCCTCCATCCCCTCTACTCCTCACCTACTGCAGTAAAGGTTCTTTGTTATTTTTGGAGTGGACAGGCAAGCTTACTGAAGTAGCTACATAGTATCTAAAGAATCTTAACTTCATTACCTAATCAGTATCTAGTTCAGTAGCACTACCTCGTTAATACAAGCTGTATACGCTTAGTGAAGCCCTTCATGGAACCTGTAAGGGAGCTGAGCCGAAGAGGCGAAGGGGGCGACCGGATGCGTCGAGTTGAAATAACAGGTACGTAAAAGGCCAAAAAATAAAACAAGAGACCTCGTCTTTTCAAGACGTATTCCTTTGTCCCGTTTAGTCCACTCGCCCTGCTTGACCCCACTATTCTGGCCATAAGAGGCATTGTCTTAGGAATTGCCATTATTGAACGGATATTAGAGCGATGGGGTGTGATTGATCTTATGGATCAGTTTGCGAAATTGATGCGCTTTATCTTACCTGTCACCTTCTATAGCGCCTTACTTTACTTTTTTGCGACCTTTATGTTTTGAGGAGGAATGTTGATGTTTGAAAAATTAAAACTGCGTGGCCAATTGATTAAAGCGTTTCGTACAGCAGAGATTTACCGGGTAGTGAAACGAGGAGACCGTACCTCCTATCTGTTTCCGAAAATCCATCAAATCGATAACCATCATACGTACACTCGGTACGCCTTTTCCTTACTAAATGGGATCGATCCTGAGCTTTTAACGAAAAAAAGGTGGGCCTTACGACAAGTATTAGGCAGCAACATCGAAATAAATGGCAGTTTGAAGAATTTTAGTATCACCGTTCATCATAAAAGCTTACCTAAGATGCTTGAATACAAGTATGAAGCAATTCATCCTTATATTGAGAAAATGGAGCTTCCCGTATGCATTGGTCAAGATATCTATAGAAACCCCGTTTCATGGGATTTTGCAGATTTGGAAACCTTACTGATATCGGGTGAAATTGGAGCCGGAAAAAGCAGTTTAATGCGTGTAATTCTGACTACATGGGTGAAATATGCCTCCCCTGAAGACTTGCGCTTAGTCTTAGTGGACCTTAAACGAGCCGATTTAGGGTTATTTCATGGGATTGAGCATGTAGATGCGCTTTGTTTTGAAGCAAAAGACATGAGAAAACCTTTTGCCTTACTTCGAGCTGAAATGTATCGACGAGGTGATTTACTGTTAGAGCATGGTGTGACTCATATCAGCAGGCTTCCCTTTAAATTACCTCGCATTGTCGTGGTGGTTGATGAAATGAGCATCATCAAGCGAGAAACGGATCTCGTAGAGATGATTCAACAGTTCGCAAGTCAAGGTCGTGCGCTGGGCGTTCATACCATTATTGCCATGCAACGTCCGGATGCGGATTTATTAAACTCTGCGCTAAAAGCCAACTTACGAGTAAGGATATCTGGGAGGCAGGCAGATGCGACAAATGCAAAAGTTGCCGGAGTCATTGGAGCAGAAGAAATTGATGCAGCAGCTAGAGGACGTATGAAAATTAAAATTGATGATGTGAAAGAGTTTCAAGCTTTTTTCTTAGATGAAGAAGCGTGTAAGGAAATGCTTTCACCTTATAAAACGCGCGTAAAAGATCCTGAACCGCACCTAGAGGTTGTGCTCCAGTCAATCTTTGGTTTATTAGAGAAGGAGGAACAGCGATGAGCTTTCGGTTATCTCAGCGTGATAAAGACATCATTGGATTTATCAATCAGTTTCGAGCTGTGGATCGCGACTCATTAGTGGAACTGTTCTTTAAACAGCTGAAATCGCCTGTGAATGCGTGTAATAGTGTCATGGTACGTTTATATCGATTAGGGTTGATTGAACGCACACAGCAGTATTCCCCGACGGTCTATTTGCCTGTAGATGCGAAGATCAAAAAGAACTCTCAAAAAATATTACATTTCCTTTCAATTCTAGATATCTATAAACAAATGTGTACGTATAGTGCACCTAAACAGGTGATTGTCGAGGATAAGCCCACAGGACGAAAAGGAGGCATTGAACCCGATCTCTTTTGTATCTTTAAAGGATCTCCGTTTTGGATTGAAATGCAACGCAATCAGTATTCTGAGCAGAAGATGCAGGCGAAGGTCAACCTCTATGAGGAGTTTTTCTTTTCGGATGAGTGGAAAGCATTGCAGTGGCAGCCAGAAGATCGAGCAGCCCTCTTCCCTTCGGTTATTCTGATTACGCCTGTTCGGTATGCAGTGTCTTCAGATCACATCCGCATTATACAGATAGCAAGTATTCATAAATTAATGGAGAAATACAAAAGTTCAGCTAAACAGCAAAGAGATGGAAGACCAAGAACGTCTGCTTCTTCCGGTGGGATTAAAATCAACTTAACGTAGCCTATTCATATACATTAAGTAGAATAATAGTTAACCTTGAATGAAACCTGATTATTTATAATAAATTTTAATGAAAAACCTTTTGGATAATAATAATATGTAGTTTTTTATTAAGTTAACAACCTAGGTTAGTTCCATGAAATTTAATAGGTTATTTAGATGGGAAAAGGAGTGAATACGAATGAGTTTAGCCACCTATATAGGTTCGAATGTAGAATTACCTATTAATGATGAATTAGATGATGTAGTTACCCTTGGGAATTGCTTTTCAGATGAAAGACATCGATTGAACATAAAGAAACATCAATTTACTACTCCTTATGTTTATGAAGTTTCAAGTGACTGGGGAATTGAAATTACGGAATATATGAATAAAAGCAGACGTAAAGAATCAAAAGAGAAACTACTTGCACTATGTAAACTGATGGACCCCTACCTTACGTCAGGAGATTTTTTTGAATTGTATAGTTGTTGGATAGGGGAAGAAGCTGAAGAGCGAGAAAGGGAATTAACATTAAACATCCATTACTTTGACATTGATGGCATTGAAATGCCTGAAAAAACATTAGTTAGAATTGAAAAATGAATTCTCCCTATTATGCTGACAAGTTCTTTGGTATATAAGCTACACTAAAAATATAAAAGTAAAAAAGCTATCTCACTGAGCGAGATAGCTTTTTAGTAGGAATGCTAATTATAAAGTACCCAAATATAACCGCAATTAAATGATATCATACTTTTTCCACATGGTCCAATTGTTGGGTGAATAATCATATGTATAAAAGACTGCATATCCGATTAAAGGCACCCATGAGAGGACCCTTTCACCTGTAAGGGTTCTTTTGCTTGGTTCCTATAGAAGACATTATGTTAACTACGGGTGTATATCATATACAGCCGAAAAAGAGAAAAAACTACTGGCCATGTTCAGTAGTTTTTTCTCCTTTCGTAATTAAGTTGTATAAGACGATGCCCCGTTTCTTCTTAAGTAGTTTGCTCATGACATGTAACATTATTCAATCTACTAGACGCAATAAAAGTAGACAGAATATTCGATTAAATACTTTACTTTGTAATCGCTTTCATTTATAATAAGGGTAGGTTGGATGGCATGAGTGGCTGTCATAGTATTTAGCGTAGGTGGGGCTGGTACAAGGGAACAGGGCATAAAAAAAATGTCCTTTTTTATTTTCATGAAGAAGGTAAAAATAACATTCTATAATTTAGGTCAGACAATATAACAGAATTATGGTTTTTTTATTCTAATTATGTAAAATGAAGTTGTGTAGAATCTACAAAAAAAAGAAAGGAGTACCTTTGGGGATAAGGTACTCCTTTTTTTATTGGTTCGAAAATTACAAAAATATTTATATTTTCAAAATATTAAGTGATGACATTGATCACCATAGATAGTAAGATATAGGTGGTCAGCCTAACGGAGGGTTCACGTTTGATAACCCAAATCATGCTTATAGAAAGGAGCATTTCTCATTTGAGAGGAATGCTCCTTTCTCTGTATAAGAAAAAGCAGGCTTAAGCCTGCTCTTGTAGCCTTAGAGGCTATTCTATAGTTAAGAAGTACGTATTAGTTACTGTAAGGGTTCTCGATGTAAATTCAGAAACTGTTGAACAGCTTCTGTCATAGATGATGTATTCAACTTCTCTAAGATACTTCTTTTTTGATTCTTAATCGTGTACTCTTCTTTATGGAGAATGTCTTGTATTTCTGAAATAGAATGACCATCAATAGCAAGTGCAAAGACTTCTTGTTCTGCTTTAGTAAGTTGGTTCATGAAGATTTTCTCTTTCAGAATTTTGCATTCTTCTACACTCTTCAGTCGAGCAACTTCATCAATTAAATCAGAAGCTACACTTAAGATATTTTCAATACCCATTAATAGTTTTTCGCTTTGATCCATGATAAGACCCTCCTATTTTTTGAGGGCAACCCATGCTATAATAAAGATCCAACGTTTTAATTGACACGGGGTGCATCCTTTTCAGAGGAAGTGCCCTTTTATTATTTAGTTTGGACTTGCATTGTTTATAATAAAGTTTGATTAAAAATCCTGTCTATAACAGGATTTTTTTGTTCGATAATAAGACTATTTTATTGAACAAGAGGCGACATAGAAACAAAACTGGTGGTTTTAATTTACCTAACGAATTCTGTGCTATTATTGCTATACTAAGATTCGATGAGTTTTTAACGGACTTAAATGTTCATCATGAAGAAGGAGAGAATGGAATGGTTACAACAAAGACCAAAGAAAAGATTGCAGCACAAGATCTAGAAACTGATACAACAATTGTTGAACAGCTAGCGTATTATCGAATATTAGCCCCGCTAGAAGTGAGATCCCTCTTATCTCGTCTTGATTTAAGTGGAAAGAAGTCTATTCCCCTAGATTTAACGCAATTTAAAAATAGAGATTTAGAGCCCTTCTGTAACACTTTTATAGAAGAGATAGACAAACAGTCAAAACACTTTACCGAAGCATCCGAAAAGGAAGAAGCTTCGAATTACAAAGTAGATTTTGTTAACATGCAAAAGGCAGCTTTTAATTTATTTGAAGGGATGATCCACGTATATGGTATCCCAGACGACGGTATTAGGTTACCAGTGGAGGAAGCTAAGTTAGATGAGTTAAAAATTAGAAAAAATGAAGTGGTCTACATGAACAGTGAATCCACCTTTGTTACTTACCAAATTATTGAAACAGAGAAAGGATTCAAAGTCGTTATAGAGGATACTTTAACGTTGGATTTTGATAAGAGAAAGAAATCTGGTGTATTCCATTTAGAAAAAGTAAAAAGCCTCAGTTCCTATATGAAATGTTTACGGTTAATAAACTATTACATACAGCGCAATAAGTTTCCATTTCAATATTTAAAGTTATCTGGCGGAACATTAAATGTAAAGGGACATCTCCAACAAATTGAAAAAGAGATTGAATATTACAAAGAACTGATAGATATTTGCAATCAAATTGGAATAAGTGAAAATTATATATTCGATGATAAAGAGGACTTACCTTCCCTATTCAATGCTATAATCAATATCTTTAAAAATAAACAATATAGCTTGCTTAATATTCGTCAAGAAAAACTGAAAAAAACGGAGATAATCAACATTGAACTTTCTAAATATGTGAAACTAGCATTAGTGTATGCAGATAGATGTTTCCTTAGCCTTTATAGTGAAGAAGCGTTAAAAATAATGGATAGAAATTCGTCTATAACAGATGTAGCTAGTAACCAAGGGAAGGATATTGTTAAATCTGTTATGTTACCTGATAATCGGGAAAATTATGACCAAAAAGTAAGCATTTTCGCTTCTCGAAAAATTGAAGAAATGGTGAAAGATACAAACTTTGATTTCGAAATAGTGAAATTGTCTTTTGCCGATGAACATCATGATATACAAGCTGACTTAACAATTACTAGTTCTTTAGGCTATATAGACTTTTATGATAAAACCCTCGATGAAAATTATTTAAAACTTGCTCTTGATCTAAACCAACGATACTTAGCTAAGTATCCAGAAGATGATATTGCAAAGGTTAATATTTATCTCATTAAACTCAAGCAAGGCTATGAATTACCAGAAGATGAACAAAATGATCTTTATAACATAAAAGCAAGAGCAGAAATGGATAACGAGCAAACAATATGTTTTGCATGCGAAGTATTGTTAAAAAATAAGGCAGAAGCAAGGAAATTATTTGATACTCTTCACGATGAGGACAAAAAAGAGCTGATAGAATTTCCAATTTACCGTTTTTATCAAGACTTGGAGTAGTATGCTCATTTTCTTCTGTATATAGGTTGCTAGTAAACTTTTATAAAAATTTTTATGCTTAATAACAATAAATAAACCTTATTTAACCTTGTAGGGCCTACAAATCAAAAAAATCCTCTACTTTTAGTTTTGGATCAATTTTTTTTAGGATATTCATAACTTTCTTTATTGTAGAACCAGATGGAATATAACTTGAATCATTATAAATTTTACTAACAGTTTTTCTGTTTATTTTAGTTACTTTTACTATTTCTGTTTGAGTATAGCCTTTGTTCATTAAGTATTTTCCTAATTTACTTTTTTTAGTGATTTTAGGCATACTAACACGCTCCTTTTTATAAAGGATGGACGCATTTTTAAAAAACTATACATTTTTGTGAAAAAAAGTACGCAAAAAATTTCAACTACAACATATAATAAACTACAAAACAAAAAGTATATGAATATTGCTTATGCAAAGTTAGAATAATGTCGATATTTTTGGCATAATCATATAGCATGAATACAGTTAAGACCGCCTTATACACTGATACATATTGGGCGGTCTTTGTTATCGATATTCTTTGAAATTGAACTTTACCCAAAAAACCTTTTCTCTCTAGGTAGAGGGAAAAGGTTTTTTGGGTGTAAATATTAGATAAAGAGATAACACCATTCTAGCGAATCATTTTTCAAAAAAGGTTTTTAACCACTTATAAAAACTCTTCTTTTGTTGTTGTGCTTTTTTCAACGCCCGAATTTCGCGGGCCATTGAAATTAATTGACGTTCGCGTTCTTCAAATTTGGCATCGATATAACTTTGTATCTCTTTCATTTGTGCTTCGAATGGTTCTGAGATAAGGGTTTGTTTTTTAGTTGAAATGTTAGGTGGAGTGTCTGATACTAAGTTGAATCTTTTTGCAACGGTTATAACAGCTTTTTCTAGGGTGATTTCAGAATTGGCATAAATTTTTTTTAGTTCATGAAAGATGGTAACATCGTCATTTGTATAAGCTAATCTACCTTGGTTTTTTGTAAACTGAACACCAATTTTAGAAAAATGGAAGTTGTATTTTCGTATAGTTGATATGGGTAAACCAAGTATATCAGCTAATTCTTCGGTGGTATATGCTGCCTCTGCGGTTATTACTCTCAACATATGATCACCTCCTCTTATCAAGAGAACTATTCTAGGTATATACGTTAAAACCTTCAATTAATAAGAAGATGAGATATTATACTTGTAATGCTATTGTTACTATAATAATCGGTATTCCCAATTCAGGGTATGTTACAATGTTTAGCTCTTTAATAACGTCATAGATTAAATATTTGCCCTCTTCCCTCATCATGATGGTTTTTCCTGCTTCAGCGATGCATTTAGCCATATAAACATAAACTATTTAAAGAGATTAATCTAATTAGTTATTAAATAATGTTATCTTAATTTTAAAGTGTAATATCTACTGGATTTGAGTCAGTAATTTAGATATAACAAAGTTGTCATGATAATAGATGAGCTAATTGGAGCATTGATAAATGTTAGAATTTTATTTTTAGAGAATCAAATCTTTTGTTATATAAAAATCTATTTTTAAATTCCTGTTTTATTTAGGAAATTATAAATCTATAAACTCGGAAATAAAACAATAATGATTCATTTCCGGTTTTATTAAATTTAAAACATCTTAGAGTTGTGTTTGTAAAAGAATAAATGAATTTTCTTTTAAATTATTGATTTTTTGCACGTTGAAGTTTTTAATAATTCTCTAGCATGTTCATTATAATTAAGCAATGAAATTCAGTTAATCATGAAAATAATATTAAAATGATAATTAAAGCAATCATAAGTAAATTCCGATTTAGATATTTTCATGAAATTGATAAATAATTAAATAAAGATATTATTGTTTTTCTATTTTTTATTAGTTGACAAAATAAAAAACCAGGAATGATTTTTCCTAGTTTGAGAATAGCTTTTGCCATAATGTCTTCTTTTGATTTTGTTCTTTAATCAACTCTTTTTGAGTATGAGTAAATGCATTTAAAAGGTCTTCATCTCTTTGTTTTAATAACTCTTTTAGATTAGTATTTATTAGTTCTTCAAGATTCTGTTTGCTTTGATTTAAATCTTGTTCAGCTGAATTATCTTTTAGCGTTTCTTGAGTTTTTCTAATGCTTTCAAGAAGAACTTTATCGCGTCTTTTTAGACTGTTTTCTATGTATGCTTCTAAGTCTTTATTTTCTGTTTTTACTTCAATCATTTGCTGCTTTGTTGCTGCAATTTCTTTATTTGCATTAGCTAACTCTTTTTGAGTAGAAATAAGTTCTTTTGTTAGAAGCTCCAATTTTTCAGAAAGAATCCTGTTAAATTCTATTTGTTGTTTCTGGCCTTCAATTAGGTGATCTATCTTCTTTTCTAAAATAGACCGTTCTACGTGGTCATTAATAGTCATTTCTTCGCCATTACGCCATTGTTTCACTTGATCCCAGGACCAACCTTGCTCATGAATTTTCTTCTTTATACTGTTAAGTGTCTCTAGATTCTCTTTTGTAAACCTTCTATGACCTTTTCCATAATCAGTGCCTGTCCATTCTGTAATAATATTGAATTCTTCGCACCATTTACGAAGCAAATCTCCAGAGATACCCAGTATATTTACCACTTCTTTTGGTAAGTACAATTTTTCAGACATAACTACACCTCCATATGTCAATTAATAATTAATATAATACAAGAATCATGCAATTGATTTCGAAGTGAAACGTACCATGAGATTATTAACATAGATTCTAATAATATTGTTATTATCTCATTATTGATTCTATATTAACTGCTAACTTATCCTATGTAAATCTTAAAGCAATAATAATATAATAACTGATTCCTGAATAAGATTATCGTTTTATCTTTTAATCAATAACTGTCATTATTGATTAAAACGAAACGGAAAAAACTTATTATTGATTTAATTATCGTTTAAATTCATTTAAGTTGACCTTAAGTTCAACAAAAATTGTATTTTAACTGAAAAAGAAATTACTTTTTTATTCTCAAACGTGAATTCCTTTTTTAGTTCATCTCAAGTTTAACTCAGATTTGGATATCAGAACACGCAAATGGGATAATAGGTACAAAATTGTATTATTTAACTAATGATATATCAAAAATGGAAGGTGAAATCATAAAGTAGATGAGCTATATGTAGAAAGTGGCTTTCAAGATAAATAGATAGCAAACAACTATGAAAGGGGACACTTTATAGTTGCTTGCTGTCTATTACGAATAACAAGCGATAATTAGATAAAAAGCTTTATTCTTTAGATTCATACACTACAGGAAGCTTATCCATTTTAACTGTTTTGGCCACAATATAACGACGATAGCCATCTTTTAAGACCTTAGAGCCTTTATCAATCGTTAAAGGCTCATCTAAGTGTCCAATCCGTTTTACAAAATCAATAACCTTTTGCGTTTTTTCAGGGTTTGGGCGTGTCTTTAGGAAGGCTTCAGGAACAATTATTTCATCAAAGCTCACAACATCCTGTGTTCCTATTGGTTGAGTTGGTAGTTGCTTCTGTAGTGATGCAGTCTGCTGCTCTTGAACAGACGTTTCTTTCGCTTCTGGCTGTACCGTTCCAGGTTCCTTTTTCTCTACTTTTGCTACGAGTTGAGAAGCAGACTCCTGTTTTTCTTCCTGTTTGGTAGATTCACTGTTTTTTGTGCCTCAGAAGGCGCAGAAGCCTCTTTTTTCGTTTCTTTTTTATCTTTCGATTCATTTACTTCTTTATCGTTTTTATTCGGGAGAATGGTAATCTGGAAGCAGATGACGCCAATTTCCCCAGGGCACTCGTCGATTGGAATATCTAACGTGGGTTCTCCTTGTATTAAGATTTTTTCATGCATGTTAGTCCGGTTTTATTAAAGGCTTCTTCGCAACAAACACCGTATACGAAATAAACGTACTCTTCTTTAAACCTTTAGGCGCAGAAGGTGAACCTTTTTCTCGCATATCAAAGGCAACGTAACGATCGTATTCTCGTAATGGGCCTGTCGCAGATCCTGTTAGGGTCATTTTATGGGGCATCGTAATCCCCTCCTACATAGATTTTCGGTTATTGTTTATTTAGAACATATATCTAAATAAACATAATCTATTTAAATACCAGTTTCTAGGGGATTTCTACATTTTTTGATTAAGAAACTGATCCTTTGAACTGTTCATGTTGGTGCAGTAAGGCTTGTTCCTCTGGTGTTAAGGCTTGTCCTAGATCCTGTTTCAGCTGCGCCATTTCGAATGAACTGTACGTAGTACTGTGCTCTTGGAGTACGTTTTCTTCTTCTGGCGTGAGTTCTTGCCCTAAATCGTGCTTTAATTGAATCATTTCAAGCTGTTGATCCAGAGAAATAGCTTCTTCTTGTGTACACTCTTTTTGCTCCTGTTCAACTTTTAACCAAGCAGGAACCAATTCCTTACGGATGATATGTTTAGGCGTAAATCGTGCTGCTGTTTCAGCTTTAGTATGTATGTCTGACTCAGATGATTGTTCTTCTTTATTCTCTTTTGATAGATTTGTAAATTGATTGTAGGCAATTTGATAAACAAGACGGCACATGTCATCCAGTGATAGGGGAGTACCCTTATGATTCGCCTCATGGACATATTTATCTAAGCCTACAATGGTTGTATAAGCGACTTCATGAACTTGTTCTTTCACAATCTCACTCTTTGTATCTCGTTTTACTGCTTTTGCCGCATTTTGAATACGCGCATAAAAATCTTTTAGTTGATGACCATATTTACCTGCGTACACATGATTTACTTTTTTAGGTACACCTTTGATATACGTAAATGACTGTGAAGCAGATATTAAATGATTATTTAAATGATTTTTAGGTAAATCAAGGTTAATAAAGGGGGACGATGTTTTTTCGTCCTCAAAGCTTGGTGTATCAACGTTTTCAGCACGTTCTGGACTTGTCACAGGAGTTGTCACAGGAGTTGTCATTTCTTCTTGTTGAAGTGTTTGTACACCTGTTGTGTCATGGGCAAAAAAGATTTCATCACAAATTTGATCAAAATTCGTATGGCTTTTAAGGATAAACACATAGCTATCAGGATGAGCACCTGTGGTATCTTCTTTGATATAACGTGCCACGATCATAAACGGTGTTGCCTTTAAAGACTTCACAAAGCGAGAAACGGTACTTTGGGATACTTCAAATTTTTGCATAAGTGTTTTTGAGTGAATCGCTTGAATGCCTGTAGCAACAAGGTTATAAATCACGTAATCTAACATTTCCATCCGTTTTTTAGGGAATACTTTATGTAAGGCTACTTGTTGTTGTTTAAAGTATGTACGAAGTGTTTCTAAAAACGCTTCTTTCTTTTTACGAAGGGTCGGTTTTTCTTTCCATAACCATGTGAATCGTCCATTGAAGGTATTTACATCTTGTAAATAGCAGGTAAAAAGCTTTGTCATTTGTTCATCTTCTCCTTTAAGGAACACAAAAAAGACATTGTCTCCCTTGTAAAAGGAAAACAATGTCTTAATTAAGATAAACTAAGCCCTTGAAATAGATGTCAATTTCGTATAAAATAAAACCATAAGTTTTATTTTGTACAAAACTAACTCCATTAACAAGAGACTTCGACAAGTGTTTTCCCTACCGTTTCTAGGGGGAACGGTTTAAGAGTGTTGACGCACTACTTAAACAGTTGAAGTCTTTTTTCTATCCGCACGTTTTTGTTAGTTATATTATAGCGTTAAGTCGTCTCATAATTCAATAAAAATTAGCAAAATATATCAAAACAAGTATATTTAGCTACGAGTGATCCTATATTGCTGTAGGAATCACCTTTATCATATATGAGTTTTTGAGAGTAGGGGAGGGGAAAAAAGTTTCCCCTCCTCAAGTATTCTAAAGTATGTTATGATGTTTAGCTTTTGTTATTTTTGGAAATTTAGTGAATGAATACAACTTCAATGTTAAGGGTAAATGGGCATTCTGGGTAGTGCCATTTTTTATAGTACTTTTTCTAAAAAGGGACTATAAAAAATGACACTATGCAAAATTTCAAAAGTATGATATAGGCAGCTTCTACTTATAAATGTAGAAGCTGCTTTTTTTATTCATGTGTGAGGGGAAAATGGTCCTATTGGAAAATTAGGAGTCCCAAGTGGTGAGCTTACTCATGAGAAAATTAGTGCAGTTCCATTCTTTTTTGTTTATATTTGAATCTATTACAAATGTCAGATATAGTGTCGCCAGGATATCTAATTTTTTTAAAAGCATGTAATCTTGAATGTATTAATATGTGACTATATCGAGTGAAATCATCCGGCCTTTCTATTCACCATCCCTATACTTCCTCATCAATTCTTTTAACATATCATTTAAATTTTCTATTGAAATTAGACAACGTTCCATCGCCTTACTTTTGATTTTAATTAAATTTTTAAGACGTTCTTCCCAGCCAGATTGTTGACTAGAAACAGCTAATGTGTGAACTAGTTTTTTGAAAATTTGTATCATGATTAATCATGTTTCTTTGCTAACTCATTAATTTTTTTTACGGCAATAGGACTAACATTTATTATTTGAAGTTCTATATTTTGTTTGAAATTCTTAAAATACAGGTGCCTTTTAAAAAATGGGGAGAAGAGCATAAGGGGTTTTTGCTATCACAGAGTGTGATAGGCTAGGCAGAGCCTAGCAAAATCATGATATCATGCAAAATCTTCAAGGAACCCCCTCAGCGCACCCTCAAATTGAAGGATAGTCCCTTCAGAGGCCCTTCAATAATCGCAACATTTTTGCCAGAAACCCCTTCGCCGACCCTTCATAGTTGATAAATGTCCCCTCAAGGGTCCCTTCATTTTGAAGTATTTTTTGAAAAAAATAAGACAGAAGAAAGCGATTTTTTTTTATTTTTTCCGCACGTTCATGATCAAAACGGCCATTTCATTTTGCTTACAATACAAGTGATTTACGCGTGCTTTTCTATGATTCATGAATCAATTTTTATTCTATAAAAGATCGCCGTTTTAAAAAAATACAAGTTCACAAGACGTCGATATTTATTTTTTTCATGTTCACATAAGTTAGAAAAAGATTTTATAAAAAAGAAAATAAAAAGCTATGGAAAAGTCGAGACAGAATCAAAAATTACGATAAAAAAGATAGGATTTAGTTCAGGGATGAAAGCATTCAGCTCTATTAAGATGAACAAAAAAGTTTGCAAGAAAAGCCGAAAAAGTTGAATGAAAAAGAACAAGATTTGGTCATGAAGTGAAAAAAGGCATGTTCACAGTAGGTTCACATGCCCTGTTTTTCTTCCAAATTTTGAGCTTTTGGAGGTTCACAGCAGGTTAACATGAGTGGTTTTAGGTTCACATTAGGTCCACAGCAAGACGGTTTTCTTGACCCCATCGTTTTGCTAGGCTTTGCCTAGCCTCACACCTATGGTGGGGGCAAAAACCCCTTATGCTCTTCTCTCTTTTGTAGTAGGGAACCACATTTTACAGGAAAGGAACGAATATCATGGATCTGTTCTTACGAAATATTAATCCAATTATTGTTGAAAAATAGATGAAATAGAAAAAGAAAACAAGGATTTTTTACTAAGATTTCTTTAAAAGTCATCCTAAAAAGGAGGGAGGTACAGAGAGAGATAAAGGATTATGAAAAAGGAGAAAAATAGAAATTATAAAACGGGTTTACGTAATTTTTTGCACGGAATAATGGAGCACATTCTACAACAAAAGAAACGCAGTACAAGAAATGGAACGTAAAAAAAAGTAAAAGTTTGGAGGCGAAGTGAAGGATAAGGAGTCTTCTTTTTTCATACTGGAAAGGTAGAAGAAGGGAAGAAGTAGCAAGCAAATCACCGAATCAAGATTTGATTATTATCAATAAGTACTACAACAAACTTGCTTATTTTTATAATGGCTATATCGAAATTGTTGATCCAGTAGCAAGAGGTCAAACATGCGAGAAAACACCTGTTGGCTTTTTTAAAGTCGTAAACAAGATTAAAAATCGTCCTTATTATACAGGTCATATATATAAGGTTTTATGTAATGTCTCCCTTCTTTCTTCCTAAATATTCTTTCTACTCTTTGTTTTTTCGACATTTTTTATACCTTTTCTTTTTTATAATGTAAAGTACATAGAAAGCATAAGATAAGAGGAGGAACGCAGATGAACATGGTAGCAGGTGTAGAAACAAGAGGAGGAAAGACGACCCTAAATGATGAAGAGATTGTTCAAACGTTTCAAAAAGGCGACGAAGATGTTTTCAATGTACTCGTAAGGAAATATGAGTATTTGGTCTGTTCAAAGGTAAAAAGCTACTTCCTAGTAGGAGGAGATCGAGAAGATCTCTTACAAGAAGCAAGGCTAGGATTATATAAAGCTGCCCGTGATTTTAAAACAGAAGGGAAGAGTTCATTTAGAGGATTTGCTGATCTATGCATTACACGTCAACTCATTACAGCTCTAAAGGCAAGCGCCCGTCAAAAACATTCCCCTTTAAATAATGCCCTCTCTTTAAACATACCTAAGAATTCAAAGCAATTGGAAGATGATATGATCCTTATGGAGATGCTTCCTCGTCCACGTGCCGTAAGCCCGGAACAAGCTGCTGTAGAAAGAGAGAATAAAAGAGAAAGGGAACAAATGTTACAAGAAATACTGTCACCTATTGAACAAGATGTATTCGCTCTATATCAGAAGGGACAAACATATATGCAAATCTCTCAGAATTTACATCTTCCTCAAAAAGCTGTGGATAATGCGCTTTACCGAATCAAGAAAAAAATGAAGCATCACATGCAGTGTCTGTATTTACAGCAATCATCCTGATAGACGTGGATAAGTTTCTATAAGCTATTCGTTCTAAAATCGCACAACGTCTATTGCATAGATACTACTTTTTTCTTTTATATGTTCTTTTATTTATAATAAGGATAACGATGAGTAAGCTAATAGAAGGTGATGGGAATGCAAGGACAACAATGGAGTATAAGGATGTTTAATGATGCAAAAGAAACGATACAATCAATTATCTATACATGGAATCCACTCTCTTTGCATGCTTCTGAGGAATATGAGTATGAAGCTACATGGATCCTTCCTATGGTGTACAAAGTCCCAAACGTTGAGAGTCTGGCGATTGAGATAACAGAAATATTAAATCAGTCATTTAATAGTACGTTAACAAAAGAGGACTGTATAGGAATTGCGCAGCAAATATGGGAGCAGATAAGAGAATAGATAAACGCACGCTCGTAGTTAGATAGGTGCTTAGGAAGAAGAGATTTCTTCTTCCTAAGTACCACTGCCGAGACGAGTTATGATATACACCTTTAGTTCCCATAATGGATTTTCTAGTACAATAAGTTTAAGAAGATACTAATTTTTTGTTTTCCGTTACACGAATATTATTTTCCATTATGAACAATCTACTCAAGACGCCGTGAAAGGGTCATTTACGACCATGATTCAACAAATAGAAAAAGGCTGCCTCATTTGACTGGAAATGAGGCAGTCTTCTTCTATTCTCAGGTTGTATACCATATGAAAATTAATCTCTTTTCTAGTCAATAGTATGCAAAAAAGCTTTTACCAAGTTGATTTAAATTAGACTGAAATTAGAGGGGATCGCTATTAAAATACATAAGTAATTGGGACTGACTTAGATAAAAGGGGAATAAATCAGCTCTTTTATTTACTTTTTCAGGGGGAGGTGTTTTTCATAAAGAAAGTTCTAGCACAAAAGTGTTGAATGGTGAAAAAAACGCCCCTAGACGGATGACGTGCTGTGAATTAAACTGTTTCATCGTTCATTTTTAGGAACTTACTTTCTAACTCTAATTGCTTCATTCTTCGTTGTATTCCTAGATTCTCTAAGTCTTTTTCTAATTCAGAAGATGAATCAATTCGTTCTTTAGCATTTCCCATTAGTTCTCTAGTAGTTGCCAACCTCTTTTGTTCTTTTGAATTCATATTAACCCCCCCTTCCTGGTGACTTGCTAAATTCGACATGGCAGATGAAATATCCTGTAAAAAGACATTTACCTAGAAATGCAACAGCAGTACAATACAAAAAAACATCCGTTTAGATAGGATGTTTTTATTCTACTCTTATTTCGTTTTCATCTTTATAGCCTGCTCCTGGCGAGCTTCAATTTTTTCTTCAATCTTTTCCATGACCTTTTTATCTTCTAGTATTTTATGTCTGTTTTCATTAACTAGGTTTTGAAAAGAGGGTTTCAACTTTCTCATAATGGCACTTCTTTCTTACTGTTTAGTTTAGTCCGTAGACAAGTATGATTATAACGATTAAATGAAAGAAAGCAATCATTTGCTATCGATATACCTATGTGTTATACTCCAATTAACTTGTTTTTGTTCGGTATAAGATTGAGAGAAGAAAAACCTTAAACAGAAGTTTTTATCTTGAAATAGTATGATTGGGCAAGAGAGGTAATACATTTGTGGAGTATTCCACAGCAGGAGGCAACATTATGACACAAGGTACAGTAAAATGGTTTAATGCAGACAAAGGTTTCGGTTTCATTGAAATCGAAGGCGGAGACGATGTATTCGTTCATTTCAGTGCTATTCAAGGTGAAGGTTTCAAATCATTAGAAGAAGGTCAAAAAGTTACTTTTGATATCGAGCAAGGTCAACGTGGAGCACAAGCTGCTAACGTTCACAAAGCATAATCAAAAGTGATAAAAAAAGACTCCTATGAAGGAGTCTTTTTTTATGGTCTTATAATTAGAAAACCATGATTTATCCACTATTATTCCAATAGAAAACCCAGACTTTTAAAAAAGCCTGGGTTTTAGTCAAGACGATCGATACAAGGTTAAACTAGTTATAACACACAATAGAAATACAAAGCAAACGTGAATATATTAACAAGTATTTGTAACTAAATAAATAGCAGTAATTTTTTGATCTTTGTAAAAACGTAGATATACATTATCTTCGATGGGGATTACGGGGGATTTTATCAATAAGCCGTTCCCCAGCTCTCATGTGATTTCCACACAAAGGGCATTTTTGATGATTATCGTAGGAGAAATCTTTTCTCATCCATCCCTTACAATCTTCTACTATACATTCCCACACTTCTGTTTGTTCTTGAGCTAAAGGTTCTTGATTTCTTTTACCGTAATAAGACATACTAATCACTACTCCTCTTATTATAGTATACCTTATAAAAGAGTACTAAATACTTTATACATTTTTTTCTATGCATATTTTTACTAGCATCGGTCTCTTATTTAAATTTTATAAAATAAGAGTAAAAGGCTTGGACATGAAGGTTAAGGTATAAAAATTAATTTTTGGTTAATAGTTGTTACTGTGATGTTTTTCAGAAAAAACTATTGACGTTTAAGTGAATATGTTTTATTATTATAAAGCGTCGTTGATACGACAACTTATTTTACGAAATATTGTACTTTGAAAACTGAACAAAGCGACAAACGTCAACGTTAATTTTTATTTTTAATTGAGCAATTCAAACATTTCTT
>NZ_JBKIKC010000021.1:0-81418 GCF_046599315.1 Priestia megaterium
TAGGTAATCTACAGTCTATCAGAAGAGGCTACAATGATGGGAATTTGTCCTCTTGAGCTGCTTCTAAAATAGCTTCGGCCCATTGAAAACTATTAATATTAATCTGCGCAACCGCATACTTTTCTTCTTTTCCTTTCAAAAGCATCTCTTTCATGGAAACTAAACCTTTTAGTACCAACGTCACTTCTATCTCACCTCTCTTATTTAGCTAATTAGTATTGTTTTGCCGTCTCTAATTTTTGTTGTCTAAATTCGTGTGCTTTTTGAATACTTTCTTTATTTGATACTTCCGCCACGCCTACGTTCCACCAGCTGTCATAGCCATCTGTCATAGTCTTCGGTAGTACTTTAATATCAATTAAAGTAGAAACTTCTTGTTTCTTAGCATCTTCTAAAGCTTCCTTTAATTGTTCAATTGTATTAACACGATACGTTTTTGCCCCATATCCTTCTGCTGTTTTCGCATAGTCAATATTTAAGATTTGGTTATCATGGGTTCTGAATTCGCAGAAATAGCTACCACTACCATGATCCATTTGTAAATTGTTGATGCATCCAAAACCAGAATTATCAAATAGTATAATATTAATTTTTTGGCTATATTGAATAGCTGTTATCAATTCTGAGTGCAACATTAAGAAACTTCCATCTCCAACAAGTGAGTAGACTTCTTTTGTTGGTTCAGCCAATTTAACTCCCAATGCACCTGATACCTCATATCCCATACATGAATAACCATATTCAACGTTGTACGTATTTGGTACGGACGTATTCCAAATTCGCTGTACGTCTCCAGGAAGAGATCCTGCTGCAGTAATGATTGTACTATCTGGTGCAATCGTATCATTAACGGTAAGTAGAGCTGTTGTTTGAGCCAATTCAGTATTTAAGGTATCAGCGTACTCATTCAAAACATCTTGTGAAAAATGATTTTTAACTTCTGGATCAAAATTCTCACGTGTAAAGGTTACTTTACTTAAACGATCACGTTCAGTTATCCATTCATTCTTCAATTCAGTAATAGTTTGACCAAACTTACTTTCATAGCCGTCTAAAAGAGGTGCCAATTGTTCTAATGTTAGTTTTGCATCTGCAACAACTTGGAAGGCATCCATTTTGTATGCCTGTAAACGACTAACGTTAATGTTTAAGAATTTTGTTTGATCAAAATTAAAGGCAGTTTTGGATGAAGTAGCAAAATCCGTATATCTAGTGCCAATTCCAATAATCAAATCTGCTTGACGTGCTGCTTTATTAGCTGCTAGTGTACCCGTAATTCCCATTCCGCCTAGGTTATTCTTAAAACTAGACTCTACTGTAGCCTTACCAGCTTGTGTTTCGACTAATGGGATATTATGTTTCTCTGCTAGAGTAATTAAGATATCGCGAGCACCTGAATATTTTGCTCCTCCACCAACAAGAATAACTGGTTTTTTACTTGATTTAATTAACTCAGCTGCACCATTCAGCTCGCGTTCTACAGGTGCTTTGCGATCTAAATAATGCACACGCTTCTCAAAGAATTTTTCATCATAGTCAAATGCTTCACCTTCAACATCTTGTGCAATACAAACTGTAGCAGGGCCAGCTTTTCCGGGATCTGTCATCACTTCAAATGCACGAATTAAGCTAGACATTAATTGTTCAGGGCGTGTTACACGATCCCAGTATCTTGAAACAGGTTTTAAGGCGTCATTTGTTGTAACTGCCAAGCTATATTCCTGTTCAAATTGTTGTAAAACTGGATCAGGCTGTCTTGTTGCAAATGTATCGCCTGGAATAAACAGCACGGGGATATTGTTAGCTAAAGCTGTACCAGCAGCTGCTGCTAAGTTAGCTGATCCCGGACCAACAGAAGTTGTTACAGCGTAAATTTTCCGGCGTAACATTTGTTTACTGTAAGCAATGGCCGCCTGTGCCATCCCTTGTTCATTCTTTCCTTGAATGACCTGATTCTTGTTCAAGTGCCTGGCCTATACCTAATACATTCCCATGCCCGAATATATTAAAAATGCCTTCAACAAACGGAAACTCTTCACCGTCAACATGGATATATTGTTGATTTAAAAATTTAACGAGGGCTTGTGCTGTTGTTAACCTAATTTTCCCCATGGATATTATCACCTCTTACTTAGTTGTAACTGTTTCTTTTGAATATTCAGCAATTAATTTCTCGATTTCTTCTACCGTAGGCATTGCCTCAGAAGAACTATGTTTACTTACAACAATGGCTGCAGAAGCACTTCCATATTTTAGTGCCGTCTCAATATCTTTTCCTTTAATGAGTGCATATAAGAAGGCAGAGGCGTAAGAGTCACCTGCACCAAATGTTTTTAGTACCTTTGTTAAGTACGCTTGACCTCTAAATACCTCTCTTGACTTTGTATAAGCGTACGATCCCTCAACGCCATGTTTAATAACGATTAACTCTGGAGAATGGTTAAATAGATGATTTACAGTATCGTCATTACTACCATCTTTACTATTTTCCATCACATCAAACTCATCGCGTGTACCTACCACAACATTTGCTTGCTCGGCGACTAACGTATAGTAAGCTGATGTTTCATCAGGTGAAGCCCATGTATATGGACGGTGATCTAATTCAAAAACAATTTTCACATCATTTTTTTTCGCTAAATGTACAGCTTTTAATACGGCTTCCCGCGAAGGGCTCTTCGCTAAGGCTGTACCTGATACAAGAAGAATCTTTGCTTTCTTAATATACTCTTCACTAACTTCGGATGCTGTTAAGAAAAGGTCTGCTACTTCATCACGGTACATTAAGATGCTGCATTCTTCTGGACTTTTAATCTCGGTAAAAGCTAATCCAGACTTATGTCCTTCCTGATCCACTACCATATGAGAAGTATCTACTCCAATTTCTCTCATATATTGTTCAATAAAACGTCCATGCTGATCATCTGATAATTTGCCAATAAATCCTGCTTTTAGACCTAATTTAGACGTTCCAATCGCAATGTTAGCTGGTGAACCTCCAACATATTTCTTAAACGTCATGGTTTCTTCCATAGGACGGTTATATTCGACTGCGTTTAAATCGATGCATGCACGACCAATTGCGATAATATCAAATTCTTTTTCTGAGTTAAATTCAATCTTCATATTGCCAAATCTCCTCATTATTTATTTTCGTTCTAAAATCCATTCATGAGCTGGTTCGTTGTGAAACTTCCAAGTTCGTGTAGGTCCCGCCATAATATTTAAATAGTAAGATTCGTATCCATCTGGCACTGATACAGGATGATACCCTACAGGAACTAACACAACATCCCCATTTTCCACTGCCATCGTTTCATCAAGTGAACGGTCATCTGTATACACACGTTGAAAAACAAAACCTTGTCTAGGATTCATTTCATGGTAGTACGTTTCTTCTAAAAATGATTCATGAGGTAAGTTATCTTGGTCATGTTTATGAGGAGGGTAGCTAGACCAATTACCACTCTCTGTGAATACTTCTACCACTAATAAACTATTTGCAGAGGGATCGGAATCCGGTAAGATATTATGTACCAAACGTTTATTATTGTACTTTCCTCTATTCTCAACACTATTATCCTCTGCTTTTATGAGTCTTGTAGGCAATTGTTTCGTAGATGGGGAATAGCAAAGAATAACACGTGCTTTTGTAACGGCTTCAACCGTAAATGTTCGATCATTTGAAACATATACACTATCCGTTGGTTTCTTTTCGAAAACGCTTTCTCTAGTGCCGATACTTTCAAACGTTTCCTCTTGATCTGTTACATTAATTTTTCCTGTCAAAGCAACAATACAACATTCTACTTTTTCTAGTTCTTCTTTATAGATAGCTCCTGGGTCTAAATCTACAATTTTCATTCCTACATACTCTAATGATGAATTCTCACTTGTTACTTCATGAACTACTTTGACTCCTGGTGATGTTTCAACTGGATTGGGTTTTCGGAGTAATTTACTCATTTACTTTTCAACTCCTATATCGTTTAGTTATTTATGAATGGCTATTATCCCAGCTTAGGATACCTAGGATAATAGCCAATTTACTATTTTTTATTCAAAGGATGGTGCTTTATAATTTGCTGTTACTACTTTTTTACGCGTATAGAATTCAACGCTATCTTTACCGTTTGCAGGTAATGTTCCATAGAATGAAGATTTCCAACCAGAGAATGGGAAGAATGCCATTGGTGCTGGAACCCCTAGGTTGACACCTAACATACCTGCATCAATTTTTTCACGGAAATAGCGAATAGATGAAGCATTTGATGTATAAATGCATGCGCCATTTGCAAATTCTGATTTATTTGCTGTTACCACTGCTTCTTTTAAGTTCTTAACACGTACGATAGATAATACTGGAGCAAAAATTTCATCTTTCCAAATGTTCATGTCTGTCGTAACGCCATCAAAAATAGTTGGGCCTACAAAATATCCGCCTTCTGGCGTATTATCACGGCCATCACAAACTAATTTTGCTCCTTCTTCAATTCCTTTTTGGATATAGCCTAATGTACGTTGTTGGTTTTGCTCTCTAATAACCGGGCCTAGGAACACGCCCTCGTCTAAACCATTACCAATTTTTACGCCTTTAGCTTTTTCCACTAACTTTTCAAGGAATGCATCTGCGATACCTTCTTCTACTGTTACAACAGAACACGCCATGCAACGTTCACCTGCAGATCCAAATGCAGATGCCACTACGTTTGATACAGCAAGTTCTAAATCTGCATCATTTAAAACAATAGAATGGTTTTTTGCACCTGTTAAGGCTTGTACACGTTTTAAGTTTTCACTTCCACGTTTATAAACATATTCACCAACTGGTTGAGAGCCAACAAATGAAATGGCTTTCACTTCTGGATGATCTAGAAGTCCATTTACCACATCATGTGCACCATGTACAATGTTAAATACGCCTTTTGGAAGGCCAGCTTCTTCAAATAATTCTGCTAATTTTTGAGCTAACAATGGTGTTCTTTCAGATGGTTTAAGTACAAAAGTGTTACCTACTGAAATTGCCATTGGGAACATCCAACAAGGTACCATCATCGGGAAGTTAAATGGTGTGATTCCACCGACTACGCCGATTGGGTAACGGTAGTTTGTGATTTCTACATCCGTTGCAATCGTTGGAATTGAGTCGCCCATCATTAGAGTAGGAGATCCTGCAGCAAATTCAACATTCTCAATTCCACGCCCTACTTCACCTAATGCTTCAGCAAGATTCTTTCCGTTTTCGATTGTAATGATTCGAGCTAATTCATTTTTATTACTTTGTAATAGCTGTTGGAAGTTAAATAAAATTCTTGCACGTTTTTGAACCGGGACATCTTTCCATTTTTCAAATGTTTTTGCCGCAACTTCTACTGCATAATCAACTTCTTCTTTTGTAGAGATTGGAACTTGAGCAATTACTTCTTTTGTGGCTGGATTATATACATCTTCGTATTGAGTAGTTTTACTTTCTACCCATTCACCGTTTATGTAGTTTTTTATTTTTTCTACTTTTACCATTACTTTAGACATTTATTTTTCCTCCTTAATTGTAATTAAATAAATAGATGTTTCAGTATTTTCAAGATACTAGGTTAAATCATACTCATAAAAGAAAACCTAAAAATATATCGATTTTTTGTCATCTTTTTATAATATCTTGGTTATATTTTGGTTAAGTTAGATTAAATACTAATACTATAAATCACTTCAGTCAACCTTTAATTTTTCATTTTTTATAATTTTGGTGAAGTTTTGATGATTTGTTGGTAAAATATAATCATATAAACCATTGTTGTTTTTATTGATTTTAGAAGCTATTTTAATGCAAAGGGTGATAAAAAATGATTAAGGATAAACGTATAAATAAAATTGAAGAATATATTATTGAACACTCATCGGTTTCTTTAGAAGAGTTAACGGAGGTATTTCAAGTTTCCAAAAATACAGTTCGACGTGACATACAGGAACTAGTTGACAGAGGAGACTTTCAAAAAGTATATGGTGGTATAACTGTTAAGCAGGATAAACGTACAAGGTTAGAGTCTTTTCAAACTAGACAAGTCCGTAATCAAGACGAAAAGAAGAGGATAGGAAGAGTAGCTTCAAGTTATATACAAGATGGAGATATTATCTTCATTGACTCAGGAACAACAACAATTGAAATAATTGAATTTCTCAGTAACAAACAGATCACGGTTGTCACAAATAATATTGATTTTATTGTAAATGCACTTCCGTATGAAAACTTAAATATAATAACTATCGGAGGGATTCTTGAAAGAAAAACAAATTCATTCGGAACCATGAAATACATGAATATTTTAAATTCGTACAACATTAACAAAGCATTTATGGCATCAACAGGAGTATCCATCTCCAATGGTGTAACAAACGCTTCACCACTGGAGAGTGAATTAAAAACATCTATTGTTAAAAGATGCGGAGAAGTATTTTTGTTGGTCGATAATACTAAATTCGATAAATACGGATTAATGACTTATTGTGAATTAAATGAAATTCATTATCTAGTTACTAATAAAAAGCCTAGTGAGGCTTATTATGATTATGCAAAAGATAATCACATTGAGTTGATTATAGCTGAATAAGTGAAGAGGCTCTTTCTTGTTATTAGCGAGAATGAGCCTTTTTATTTGCTCATAATTTGGAACAGTTACTTAAAACGAGTTCGTTCAGGAGTTTTAACACTTATTTTCGAATGAAAGTAATCTTTACACCGGAATTGAACCATTCTATCTAGAATTAAAATAGGTTAGAATAGATGTATAAGCTGTTATGAGGAAAGAGGAGGAAAAATGAAACCAACAATATACGACGTAGCAAATGAGGCAGGTGTATCAATTTCAACTGTTTCAAAGGTACTGAATAATACAGGTAGTATTGCAGAAAAGACTAGAAAAAGAGTTAGGGAAACAATGCGTGAACTAAATTATCAACCTAGCGTGGTAGCTTCAGTCAAAAAGCGTATTCAAACTATCGGGCTTCTAATACCTAATATCGCAAATCCTTTTATGGCAGAAATCGCAAGAGGGATTGAGAATCATGTAAAAAAATATGGCTTTAGTCTAATGATTTGTAGTACAGATAATGATTTAAAAAATGAAATAGAATATATTTCTATACTAAAACAAAAATATGTAGATGGTGTGATAATTGCTACGGGGTTAAAAGAAAATAAAGCAATAAAAGAATTACTTAAAGCAGAGATCCCCGTTACCTTACTTTCAAGGGATGTATCATCACTAGCTGTGGATGCAGTTTTAGTGGATGATTTTCTAGGAGGCTATCAGGCTACAGAGCATCTAATAAGTCTAGGTCATGAGAAGGTTGCAATCATTACTGAAGATATTAATTTTCCTACTATACAAGCAAGGGTTGAGGGATATAAGAAAGCGCTTGAAGAAGCAGGGTTGGAATACGACGAAAGTCTAGTGTTTTCGAATAACACCTCGGTTGATGAAGGAAACCAATCCACACGTGAACTTTTAACTTCAGTTTCTCCCCCTACAGCTATCTTCGCTTCAACTGAATTTCTTGCAATTGGAGCAATACAAGGTGCACGTGAACTTGCAGTGAAAGTTCCAGAGGAGTTATCAATTATTGGATTCGATAACACTGTTTTGTCTACAATTTGTGATCCTCCTTTAACTACCATAGCTCAGCCTATTCAAGAAATGAGTGAAAAAGTTGTAGAGCTACTAGTAGCAGAGATTGAAAACCCAAAAGAAACTAAACAGCGTGTAGTTTTATCTCCAAGATTAGTAGTTCGAAAATCTACCTCGCATATTTGAATAAAAGATATAATTAAACTTTAAAGACAAGGTAAAAATGCCAATAAGACATTTTTACCTTGTCCTTTTTTATTTCTTAATTAACTATACGGTATGCAGCCTATAAACTTTATTTATTCAAAAGTTAATATAGCTATTTTAAAAAAAGAGAATGATATTTATTATTTATTTAAATTTTTAAAACATTATTGACAATAAAAAAAATTAAAGATAAACTCTTCATTAAGGAAAGAACTTTCCTTTAATTTTGTTAAAAAATTAGATAATTACTTTGTTTATATGTTTACATCAAGTGAAATAAGTAATTTTCGCTTGTTATTTCTTCAATTGTAAGGAAAGTGTTTTCCTTTTAGTCGACTTATGATGAATAAAAGGATTAATTACACAAGTGTATGAAAGCGCTACAAAAAATGTTGTAAAAAGCTCTTAATAAGAATGAGCGAATTAATATTTGTTTTAAGGAGGAAGAAAGATGAAAGAAATTAGAATTGGACTTGTTGGGGCAGGACGTATGGGAAGTTTTCATGGGAAATCTATTGCTCACAAAATTCATGGAGCTAAGCTTACTGCAATTGCTGATCCATTTCCAGGAGCAGCAGAGAGATTGGCGTCAGAACTTGGAGCTTCCAAAGCATATACAGATCCAAAAGAAATGTTTAAGGATCCAAATGTTGATGCGGTAATCATTGCAGCCCCTGCACGTTCACATGCAGAACTTGTTGTAGCTGCTACTAATGAAGGGAAAGCAGTTTTTTGTGAAAAGCCAATGGCAGTAACTTTAGAGGAAGCTGATAAAGCTATTGCAGCAGCTCAAGAAGCAAATGTTCCATTACAAGTTGGTTTTAATCGCCGTTTTGTTTCAAGTTTTAGAGCTGCTCACGATGATATTGTCGAAGGAAGAATTGGAACTCCACAATTATTAAGATCACTAACTCGTGATCCAGGACTAGGCGATCCGACTCCGATTCCAGAGTGGACAATCTTTCTAGAAACTTTAATTCATGACTTTGATGCATTACTTTATTTGAACCCAGGTACTGAACCAATTGAAGTGTACGCTGTAGCAGATGCACTTGTAAGACCAGATTTTAAAGATAAAGGCCTTCTTGATACAGCAGTTGTAAATATCCGTTTTGATAATGGAGCAATTGCAACAGCTGAAGCAAATTTCCAAGCAGTATATGGATATGATGTACGCGGTGAAGTATTTGGTTCAGCCGGAATGGTAACGGCTGGAAGTGTACAACAAACAAATATGGTCCGTTACACAGCAGAAGGAATCAGTAGCAATACATGCCGACAAGATACGGAGTTACTACATGATGCTTACGTCGCTGAATTAGCTTCTTTTGTAGAGTGTGTACGTACAGGAAGTACACCATATGCGACAGGTGTAGATGCTCGTAGAGCTCTTTCAATTGCACTGGCTTGCATTGAATCAGTTAAAACAAATGCACCAGTAAAAGTTAAGCAAAATGTACAGCTAGTCTAAACAAAGTAATTGCATTGAAAAATAGCTATTTTACCTATACCTAAAAAGAAAGCGGTATCATTATATATTTATCCTGTTCTTTTAGGTATAGATTTCTGTAATGCACATTTTTAGATAAATTAAATACGTAAAAGAGGGAGAAAAGAATGAAGATTTCAATTTGTAGCTGGACTTTTGGGGATATACCTTTAGAAAAGACAATGGAGTTTGTAGCTAATACGGGATATGACGGAATTGAAATTAGGGCGGCAGTAGATGATTATAATTGGAACGATATTAGAAAACATGCAGAAAATTTAAATCTAGAAATAAGTGGTTTAACAGGAGATACTGGTTGGCCAAATGAAGAACAAGATTTAGCAAATGCAAGTGCAGATAATCGAAAAAAAGCAGTTGCTTACTTTGAACGCCAAATTGAAGCTGTTAAGGAAGTAGGAGGAGAGTATTTAGTTGTTTGTCCTTCTGCTGTTGGTAAAACAGCACCAATGGGAGCACCAGGAGAAGATTGGAAATGGTCTATTGATTCTGTACAAAAACTAACAAAAAAAGCAGAAGAACTAGATATTACACTTGTAATTGAACCTTTAAATAGATATGAAAGTTGTCTTGTTAATACTGGAGCTCATGGTGTAGATTTCGTTGAAGAAATTAATCACCCAAAGGTAAAAATGTTGCTAGATTCATATCATATGAATATCGAAGATCCAGATCTTGAGTCACCTTTTTTGAATGCAGGTAACAAACTACATATACTTCATGTAGCTGATAGTAACCGTAGAGCAATTGGACGTGGCCATATTGACTTTACTTCATTTATTTCTGGAATTAAGAAGGTAGATTTTGATGGATATGTTGTCGTTGAAGCAATGGCTCCAGGTCCAAATCCTTTCCAGCCAAATAAAGGAGCTAATATGGATATGATCTATACCTTTACGAAAGAAAATTTAACTTTCTTACAAAACAACTTTAAATTTACGAAACAGCTTTAAATGATAATATCTCTTTTTTATAAAAAACGTGTCTAAAGGAAAGATAATATGGAAGAGGGATTTTTATTATGAAAATAAAGTTTGGGACGGCTCCTTGTTCCTGGGGGATATGGTTTGCTGAAAACGAAAAGCAAACGGATTGGAAACGTTGCCTTGATGAAATACATGAGGCCAAGTATGAAGGCATTGAGCTTGGACCGTGGGGATACCTCCCTAATAAATATCACCAATTAAAAGAAGAACTTGAGAAGAGAAATTTAAATCTAACTGCTACAACTCTCATGGACGACCTTACTTCTGATAGCACAACAGAAAAGATGATTGCGACACTTGATGAAATGGCACAGTTACAACTGAATTTTTCAACTGCTCGATATGTAGTTTTAATTGATGCATGTTATACAGATCTTTTTACGGGAGAACTTATTCGACCAAAAGTGCTAACTGATAGTGAATGGGATAGATTTGTAAAAAACATCAATAAAATAAAAAACCATGCAAAAACAAAATATGGACTTGAAACTATATTTCATCCTCATGCGGAAACTCATGTTGAAACAGAAGAACAAATTGAGCGTTTATTGCGTGATACAGATATTAAATTGTGTTTAGATACAGGACATCATGCTTATGCAGGAGGTAACCCTATTACTTTTATGCGTAAACATTATCTCCGTATCCCATATCTTCATATTAAAAATTGTAATTTAAAGATAAGAGAAAAAATGCAAAAAGAAGGCTGGTCCTTAGCAAAAGCAGTAAGTGAAGATATTATGTGTGAACCTCAACTTGGTGTGGTAGATATGAAATCATTTTTCAAAGTCCTACAGGATGTTAACTTTAAGGGTTGGGCTATTGTTGAACAAGATATGTACCCTGTTGCATTTGAGAAACCACTTCCAATTGCTAAGAGAACGAGAGAGTATTTACAAAAAATCAGTCAAGAAACGGTAACAAATTAACATTTATTATTATGTCCTTATATCTGAACGGAGTATAAGGACACAATTTTATAGCTATACAGCATGAGAGAATTTATATAATATGCACTCTTTGTATACTAGGCTATCCTCACTCAACAACTCTTGGTTTATTGGTTAGGATTTATAACCTCTACATAATGAAGTTAAATCTTTTTCTAAAACAAAAAGTAAGCGCTTTAAAATAGAGGAAGATACTTATAAAAAACTATCATTACACATAGAGGCTATCACTTATAGAATAAAAAGCACCATAATTTTCTGAAAATTTAATCAAATTTAGATATTAAAAGGTCCGGTAAAGAACCAAATTTATTTGATGGTTAGGCCTATAAGCCTAATATGGTTACCTGTTCATTTGGTCATAGAAATTTTATAAGGGGATGAATAAATTGGAGATAAATAAGGGGAAAAAGAGAATAACAGACATTGAAGTATCAGACCAAGCTTCTGAAAAAGTGGGATCGAAATGGTTTTCCTATATGATTTATTTCTTTGGTGGCTTAGGTGGATTGTTATTTGGATATGATACAGGGGTTATCTCAGGTGCCTTGCTCTTTATTAAGCAAGATTTAGGTTTAGATCCTACATTGGAGGGTTTTGTGGTTAGTAGTGTAATGTTTGGTGCAATATTAGGTTCTGTAGTGACTAGTCCTCTATCCGACAAATTTGGACGTAAAAAACTAATCGTTATACTTGGTTTGCTTTTCACTGTTAGTAGTATTGGAACAGCTTGGCCTCCTAATGTTTATGTAATGATTGTCTTTAGAGTTTTACTTGGTATTGCAGTTGGAGGCGCATCTGGGTTGGTACCTATGTATTTAGCAGAGCTAGCGCCTGCCGCAAAGCGAGGAATAATAACGGCATATAATGGAATCATGAATGCAACAGGCATGCTTTCAGCTTATGTAGTCAATTACCTGCTAGCACCATCAGGAGATTGGCATGTTATGTTAGGAATTGCAGTAATCCCTTCTGGTTTATTATTACTTGGTATGCTGTTTATGCCAGAAAGCCCAAAATGGTTAACACAGAACCGTAAATCAAATAAAGCAAGAAAAGTCTTGTTGATGACATATGACAGTATTGAGGAAGTCGACAAGGAAATGTTTGTAATGGAATCCTTAGCAAAAAGGAATGAGAAAGGAAACTTTTCACTTTTATTTGCTAAGTGGGCGCGTCCAATTGTATTGACAGGAATATTGGTTGCTGTCTTTCAACAATTAACAGGAGCTAATACCATCTTTTATTATGCACCATCTGTTTTGTCTGCTGCTGGGTTAGGGGATTCAGCTGCAATCGCCGGTACAATTGGTGTTGGGATTGTAAACTTATTTATGACAATTGTTGGATCTTATCTTGTAGATCGATGGGGACGGAAAAAATTGTTGCTGTTAGGTAGTATAGGGATGGCATCAGCCTTAGTAATACTAGGGTTGGCTGAATTGATACCTGGTATCCCACCTATGTTAATATTAGTAGCTATGTGTTTCTTCATGGTTTCGTATTCTACTACATGGGGAATGGTTGCTTGGGTTGTATTAGCAGAGATTTTCCCACTAAAAATCCGAGGAATGGCAATGGCTGTTTGTACGTTCTGTTTATGGAGCTCTAGTGCAGTTATTGCTTTAGGGTTCCCGATAGCTGCTAACGCATTTGGACCAGCTGCTATTTTCCTATTCTTTGCGGGACTTTGCATACTTAGTTACTTCTTTGTTAGAAATAAACTACCTGAAACAAAAGGGAAGACGTTAGAAGAAATCGAATTAGACTTTCGTTTTGAGAAAAATTTTGAAAAACAACAAATGGTTAAATAAAACGATAAAATTATTAGAAAGTCTCAGTAAGCCCTGCATTAATCAATCAAGATAAAAATAGGATATATAATAGGGTGAATAACCACATATTAGTACTGTCTTTGACCCTTACTTCCATAAGGGTTCTTTTTTATGGTGGATTCCGCCAAAAGTGATTATGGCAACTCCCTTTGAATAGCTAGTTTTTTAAAGAATCAATGATAGCAAGAAAACAAAAGTTTCTAAAGCGCTGAAATTTGCATCGAATGATTCATTTTATACGTAAAAACAAATTTAATTTTCTCAGAGAGCGTTTCCCTGCATAGTAAATACATATATTTGACGTTTTCCTACCCGAAAATAGTGAATTTTTCATTTAGTGAACAAATTATGCTCCTAAGAGGGCTTACTCAAGCTTGTTGCTTGCTTTATTAATACCACGTAGAAATTAGGATGAAGATGGAGGGGACAGTTTGATACAGCGTAATCTTATTTTTTATCCATGTTAATTGCTTCTAGTTTTTCGGAATATATAGAAAAAGACTGACTAGGAATTGTTTCGTTACTTCTCTTTCTTTTTTATAATAAGGAAACGACCCTCTAAAGAGGGAGTTTCACTTTATAACTGTGGTAATTTCAGGTAGAATGAAAGAGGCTCCTCAGCGATCTTGAAGCTTGGGAAAGTATAGATTTCATACATATAACTCTATTGTCAAGAAAAAATAAATTTTGATTTTTAAACTATTGGAGGAAAGAAATTATGAAATTTTTTATTGATACTGCAAACCTTGAAGACATTAAGAAAGCATACAAAGTGGGAGTTTTATCTGGCGTTACAACCAATCCATCTCTAGTAGCAAAAGAAGGCTAAAGGGTGAAAGTGGAAAAACGTCTCTAACACTTTTGCTTCCTCTTCAGATGGAGAGGCAAGATCTACCCAGAACCACTTAATTGAAGGTCAGATAAGTGATCAAGGGGGACATCTTCTTTGACGTGTAAGTTTTGTGTAATAGCCACTTTCGAATCATGATGTTGTTCCCCCATGTGATTAATGCTTCTCTATTTATAGTATGTTACATAGAATAAACAATTAATCCCACTGCTAACAAGGTAATGAAATCTTTCGGATGTTTTCTTCTCTTTTCTTCACTTGTATCGATAAGGTTAGATAAAAAAGAGAAATTCTTATTTGTTCAGGAACTTTCATCTTTTTTTCACTATTAAATGATAAATTAATTGTTAATCATGCTGTAAAGCATTTTTTCATAGATATTCCCCTTTCCATTTTCAGGCTTACCTATAAGAGGTGAGCTTTTTTTCTTATAATCTGCATTTTATTTACATAATGTTTTTTTATCGGTAGAAGGTCCGTTATTTAAACTTATTTCCTTTAAATCAAGAAAATCTCCCTGTTTTGAAATTTATATTTCATGATATAATATTTAATGAAATTATTGTTTCTTTACAAATAATACAGTGGAGGTTTTTTTATGAAAATTCAAGAAGAGGTACTACTTTCCGAAAAGACTAAAAAGTCTGCAAGTTTTTTCCGCAAAGCATGTGAAGTAATTCCTGGAGGTGTTACAGCAAACATTAAATATTTTAATCCTCACCCATTAATGATGGAAAAAGGAGAAGGAAGTAAACTTTTTGATGTGGATGGAAACGAATATATTGATTATCTTTTATGTTATGGTGCTCTGATCTTAGGACACGGACATCAGCAAGTATTTGAGGCTGTAACGGAACAAATGATGGAGTCGGGTACAACTATTTTCGGTACGCCGCATAAAATGGAAACAACGATGGCAGAAAAATTAGTTGAATTATATCCTGGTATTGAAATGGTTCGCTATACAAACTCAGGGTTAGAAGCTACACTTTTAGCTATTCGAACAGCGGTTGCCTATACAGGCAAAGAAAAAATTGCTAAATTTGAAGGTCATTATCATGGGGGATATGATCAAGTTTTAGTAAGTGTTAATCCTGATATAGATAAAGCAGGGGAGGCAATAGCTCCTAAAGCAGTAGAGGAATCAAGAGGACTGCCAGATTATTATCTTGATAATACAGTGATTCTTCCATTTAATGATTTAGAAGCAACAGAAAAGATTTTAAAAGCTCATGCTCACGAACTAGCAGGTGTAATTTTAGAACCTATTCAAGGTGGATTTATCCCAGCTGATCAAGATTTCATGACTGGTCTTCGTAAAATTACGGAGGAACTTAATATTGTGTTGATTTTTGATGAAGTAAAGACAGGTTTTAGAATTTCACTTGGGGGAGCACAAAAAATCTATGGAGTTAAACCAGATATTACTGCTTTAGGAAAAGTACTTGGCGGAGGTTTTCCAGTAGGGGCTATTGGTGGTAAAAAAGACATTATGATGATTAGTTCTGCTAGAGATGGACGTGATATTTTAACAGCTGGAGCAGAGAATAAGAATAAACAAGATCCTCTATACCATAGTGGGACATACAATGGTCATCCAACTATACTTGCGGCAGGTTTAGCTACAATTAATGTATTGGAGCAGGAAGGTACAATGGACCAATTATTTGCAAAAACTCAATTATTAAGAGATCAATTAGAAGAAGTATATAAATCCCACGGGTTGACTATGCAAACAGTTGGTATGGGGAGTATTTTTAATATTATTCTCGGTGACGGGAATATCAAAAATTATCGTGATATGAGTAAAGTAGATACAAAATTACGTAAAAAAATTGATTATGAGTTATTGAAACTAGGTGTCTATACGAAGCCACTTAACCGTTACTCTACGTCCGTTGTTCACACAGAAGAAGATATCCAACGTACAGTAGCAGCACATGACGAAGCAATTAAGCGTGTAATCAATAAATAATACATCAATTCATTAAGAGCTATAATAACTATGCACATGCATAATTTGTTATAGCTCTTCTTTTTATTAGATGCTTCTATTTAATATGTAAATGTTTTCGGAAAAGTATAGACTAGTCGTTATCGGTAATCTTTTAAAAACCTTGAAGGGCATACGCTAGAAGGGTATTCTAAAACTAATCAATTTTTTGAAGGGCATTTTAGTTTATAATGGTGAATATATAATTTAAAATAATTTTTAGTATATATAACTCGATTAGATCGAAGGAGATTATTAAATTAAATGGAAAATGTTTATAAGCATATTGCAGAACAGATGCCTACTATGAGTAAATCAAATTTGAGAATAGCTAAATACATTTTAGAAAATCCTAATACGGTTCCTTTTTTAACTGGAGATAAGTTAGCCAAGATTACAGGGGTTAGCCCTGCAACTGTTGTGCGCTTTGCTACTTTTTTAGGATATTCGGGTTATCCAGAACTTCAACAATACATGCAAAGCTCTGCCCAACAACAGTTGACAACAACTGAGAGGCTCAAAATTTCCAAAGAAGTATATAATGACCAAGATCAAAGCGTATACGATATCTTTTTAGATGATATTTCAAACATTAGATCCACTTTAGATAGATTAGATATAGAGGTCTTTAAAAGTGCGGTAGAGAGCCTAATTAAAGCTAAAAGAGTATATATTGTGGCAAATAGAAGTGCTACAGCTTTAGGCGTATTTTTACAGTACTATTTGCAACTCCTTTTAGAACAAGTCGAGCTCATTCATTCAATTGAGAATGTATCAGAACGTATATTTGATTTAAATGAAGATGATGTAGTAATTGGAATTAGTTTTGCACGATATACGAAAAGTACACTAAAAGTTCTTTCATATGCGAAGGAAAAAGAAGCAACAACCGTTGCAATAACAGATAATCTATTATCGCCTCTAATACCTTATGCAGATATCCCATTAACAGCATCTAGTCAAATGCCGACTTTTATTGATTCATTTGTAGCTCCACTTAGTCTTATAAATGCATTAATTATATCTGTGGGAAAAGAAAAAGAAGAAAACTTTCAGGATAAACTAGAGTCCCTTGAGGAAATATGGGATAAATTTAATATTTTTTATAAAAATTGATTGAAATAGAGTTAAATTATACGTACATAATAAAATAAATAAAGCAAGCTCCCCTTGAAGATCTGCTTTATTTATTTTATTTTAGTCAATACAACTCCTATCAATCAATTGTATAACTGATTCTATTTAAATTATCTAGATGATAAAAACTTATCTATTAAGTAAACTACTCAAGATGTATAAAAACATCACGGCTAGCTTCTAATTACGTCATGAAAAAAACTACTGGTCCCTGATGAGCCAGTAGTTTTTTTCTGTTTTCAGAATGTATATAATATACAGCATTAGTTAACATAAACACTCTTTCCGGAACAAATAAAAAAACACCCTGCCACGCGCCCAGGGGGAGTGTTCAATAAAGTATAAATAACTTTAAATGTTGCCTGTAAATAAGAACTTCCGTTCTTTATTTCTAAACATTCTCCATAATAATAATAAGCGACCTTATATATTCTAAACTGAATTAACAAGGTCGCTTATATTATATTCTGATTTAAAATCTTTTTGTCTTTTCCTCTAAAAAGTACCTTACTTTTCATTAAACTCTTGACTCATTATCATTGTCATTATTAATTTGATTAAACAAAAAAGTAAGATAAGAATCTAGTTCAAATCGATTTTCTTCAAAAAAGTTAGATAACATAGACTTGTTTTCTTCTTTCGCTTTTAGTTACTCCAATTTAAATTTTTTCGCTATCTTATGCATGATGACTATGATTATTCTTTTGACCCATTTTTCGTAAAATAAAGCTTATAACTAATACTAAAATAATTGATCCAATAATTGCGGGAATGATTGCGAATCCACCAACAACTGGTCCCCAATCCCCCAAGATAAGGCCGCCTAACCAAGCACCAATAAAGCCTGCAATAATATTGCCAATAATACCCCCAGGAACATCACGCCCCGTAATCAAACCAGCAAGCCACCCGATAATTCCACCTACGATTAGCATCCATAGAATTTCCATCAGTAATTCACCCCTTTTAAAATATTTAGTTGACTTTACCCCTATCTAAAACCAATTAATCATGGTATTTTTTTCTTATTTAGCGTCTTTTCCCTCATTTTATTTATCTTTATAATTGAGTCAAAACTTCGATAAGGATAGGTTTAAGATCACCTTCGTTAGGATAAAAGTAAATAAAATATTTCACCTATAGGAGGAGATCTACATGGATATATATAGTCGAAACAGGGGGGGATTAAAATGACAGAGTCAAGAAAAAAATCCCCTCATCCTCAAGAGACTAAAAGAAGGGATCATGCCGAGCAGTATCCTACGGAGAATGAAACTCTATTTGATCGCTTTAAAATTGAAGAGACAGTCGATCCAATACCAACTGAAGAGTTAAAGATAGAAAAACAAGATGAAAGGAATAAAAAGAAAACTAAAAATGAATCCTCCACTGAAAATAAATATAAAAAAAATTAATATTAAATCAATAGCATGAAAAAGTAGATATTCTAATTACTTATTAAACTAAGTTACTAAAAAGTATTTGAAAGGAGTCGGAAGAATGGAAAAAACAGAACTACAGCCGGTTTTTGTTTATTTACATCCAGATGTATTAGCACAAGGGGGTATTTATTTTATCGGACTAAATAAACGAGACAGGGAGCTTCCTCCGGCGAGTATTGAACATTTACGTTTAGATATGGCTAAACAATATTTCCCTTGAGATCTTGAAGCTCACCTTGTTGTAGAAGAAGGAAGATTCCAATAGGATGCTGTAAAAAAAGACTATATAGAAATCGTCGCCTAATAAAAATCTCGACATTTTACTATGTCGGGATTTTTTGTTTAAATAGTTTATTTTATAGAATAGGGAGCTAACGCTATATAAGTAAATGAAGTTTCAAAATAGATAATAATTAAAATTCCCATCTTAAATATATGGAAAAGGTTATTATAGTGGATCCAATTTGAATATCTAACATGATTATTTTCCCAGTTTATTATAATAATTTAAATGGGAAATAAACAAGAAAACAAGAATGCTCTAAGGAGTTTTAAAGATTATTCGTTATCTATATAAATATTCTATTTTTCTTGAATTAATTAAACCTCTCTTACAGTAGATTTATTAAATTAAAGGGAGGAGAAAGATGCCAAATTTTAAAGAACAAAATTAATCTGTAAAGGAGTTTGCAGTAGAAAAGGCATACCTACAATTTATTTTTCCATTTGCTTTAAAAAAAGACCGTTCAGATAACCTAATTCAACAGCTTCAGAAACAAGGCTATGAATTTTTCACACTTAATAATGCCCAATTGCAAGATAAATACTACGGTGAACATACCGTTTCACATTATCATATGGAGAAAATTTTCCTACCTCATATTGAACCCATTATTTCCCCCTCTGATTCAACGAAAAAAGAGGGTTTTAGAAGATTCTCTAAGATATTTAATCAGGAGTATTTCCTAAAAGGAAAGTATCTTCAAACAAATTTTCAACTATTGTCCATAGATATTATTATTTGTCCTTTTCAAATAGGCATGATGAATATACGCGTTGAATTACCTGATAACATGTCTTATTCAGAAGTAATAGAATTCACTGACTTATTTCGTGTAATGGAACCACTCGTAGATGAAGATTCAGATATACAGGTAGGGACAAAAGTCAATCTTATAAAAGGATAAAAGATTTCATTTTCGAATCATTATGTCCTTTTATGAAAGATTTTCTTGATCAAAAAAATATAACTTCTTTTTATTTTGGAAGCTTACCTTTTTATATAGATGAAAGACTATATGTGGTAGGATATATAGCATTGCAAGAAGGGAGTATCCTCGATGTAGAAGAAATTTATCGATTAGGAAACATCAGTGGATTTGACAATAAAGGTCATCCGTTTATTGGAGCAAAAAATCCTGCTTATATGAAGCGATTTTATGATAATCATGTATACGACAGATGGGCAGATGAAACGTATTATGTGGTAACAGATTATACATTTTCCTGTATGACCAAATCACAGGGAGAAGTTACATACATGCTTGCCAACCAAATGTTTGGACAATACTACTATTCCTTTCTTCTTTTTTGTTATTACCGAATTGCACTTATGAAGCTTACCTATGACCAAAGAAAACTTCATAAAGGTATAAAATGAAAAGACTGCTCATCGAATATTGTAGGTGTTTTATAAATTTAGATAGTTTATTTCGGATAAAAACAAAATAAGTAAAGAAACAATCATAAATCTAATTTTTTAATATTGAATAATAAAGGAGAAAAAATGGAAAATAGAAGATTTGGATACATACGTGTGAGCAGCTGAGATCAAAATGAAGGTCGTCAACTTCAATCGATGCAGGAAGTGGGTATTTCTTCTCGTGATATTTTCATTGATAAACAAAGTGGAAAGAACTTCAATCGCGAACAGTATCAATTATTAAAAAGAATGATTCGTAAAGGGGATACCCTTTACATTCATTCCTTAGAGCGTTTTGGTCGCAATAAAGAAGAAATTCTTCAGGAATGGAATGCCATTACAAAAGAGATTGAGGCCGCCATTGTAGTTTTAGATATGCCGTTGTTAGATACAACTCAGTATAAAGACAGTCTCGGAACATTTATTGCGGATTTAGTTCTGCAAATTCTATTTTGGGGGGCTCAAGAAGAACGGGACCGAATTCGTAAGCGACAACGTGAGGGAATTGATGCTGCGCTAAATAAGGGAGTGTCTTTTGGGCGACCTAAAGCTCAAGTCAGTCAGGAGTTTATTGAAGTTTATAATCGATGGAAGCAAAAAGAAATTACAGCCGTACAGGCAATGAAGGAAGCAAATGTAAAAAAGACAACGTTTTATAAGTTAGTAAAGCAACATGAAAATACGCTTGGTGTGACTAATATATAATAGGAAGAAACTCGTCTGAAAATTGCTTACTTTTGAGAGATAAGCTTATTTTAGACGAGCTTTTTATAATGATTATGAAATAAACGTTAACTTTTAAAACTTATAAACGTTAATAATGAATCATACAATAAAAGTGATTAGTATACATCCAAATCTAATTTAGAATCATTAAAATAAATAACCTCTGAAAGGATTCTACAACCTTGGATTTCTTTGAAGGCTTTTCTTGCTTCTATTTCGTTTTCATATTCAAACATTGTAGTATTGTTTAGATTTGAATAAGTAGTGATTATCCACATAAAAATAGCTCCTTTATTTATATTGATTTTAAATTTAAGAAATATTTTTCTCTATTTCTATTTTTGTTATATTCCTTCTGTTTTTTGTAAGAAAGAAAGATCCTATAATGAATAAAGCTATTAGTAAAGTTAAAAAAAACTGTATACGTAAAGAATCAATAAAAGGCATTGCAATAAAAATACTAGTAATGCCAACAATCGTGCCGTATGTTAAGTAAGGGAACAGCCACATTCTTATTTTGAGTTTCTCAGGCCGCTCCTTTTCATAATTTTTACGCATACGTAACTGAGAGAAAGCGATTACCAAATATACAAGAAGAGCGACTCCCCCAGAAGCATTGACTAGAAACAAAAAAATCTTATCAGGAGAAAGATAATTAAAACCTACGCTGATATAAGAAATAGTTGTACAGCCTATAATTGCATTAAAAGGAATTCCTTTTCTATTTACCTTTAAAAATAGTTTAGGAGCATCTCCTTTCTGAGCCATAGAAAATAACATGCGGGAACTTGTATAAAGACCTGAATTTAAGCAAGAAAGTACAGCTGTTAACAAGATAAAATTCATTACTTGAGCTGCTGCTGGAATATTGACGATTTCTAACAGCGATACAAAAGGACTTTTCATCAAACTAGAAGAATCCCACGGAAGAACTGTTACAAGAATCAGGATAGAACCAAGATAGAAAAGTAAAATTCTGTAGATGACGGTATTTGTTGCGGATATAATTGCTTTCTCTGGATGAGGTGATTCACCTGCTGCTGTGGCTACGATCTCAGTTCCCATAAATGAAAACATTACAACCGTTACTCCTAAAAAGACCGAACTGATTCCATTGGGAAGGAATCCGCCTCTATGAAAAAGGTTAGATGTTCCAGGTGACTCTACTCCTGGTATAAAACCGCATATGATAGCCCCTCCAAGGATTAAAAACAGAACAAGACTCACTACTTTAATTAAAGAAAACCAATATTCAAATTCACCAAAAGACTTAACAGAAAATATGTTAGTTAAGGTTAATAGAAAGGTAAGAATTAGGCTCACAGACCAGGATGGCAAAGAAGGAAACCAATATTGAATAATTGTTGAACCAGCTATTGCTTCAACGGCAATAACAATAACCCAAAAGAACCAGTACAACCAACCAATTGTATATCCGGCCCATGGGCCAAGTGCTTCTCTAGCGTAAGTAGCAAACGAACCACTGGATGGATTGGCTGTTGACATTTCACCTAGCATCCGCATTACTAAAATGACTAATAAACCAGCAAATGCGTATGAGATAATTGAACCAGGACCTGCAGTATTAATTAATGTTCCACTTCCGATAAATAGTCCAGCACCAATGACACCACCAAGAGAAATCATTGTGATATGACGCGTTTTTAATTCTTTTTTGAGCTCAGGCTGTTGATCATGCATATCTTATAACCTCCTTTGTAAGAATGAATATCCCTATCCATTAAGTAAGAAAATTTAATAGTTGAGCAGAGAAGAAAGTCATTAGAAAAAGCCTTTGCTCACATAACAAAAGCTCTTTAACTCTTAGCAGAATCTAGTTGACATCTAAATATTATGAATTTTTAGATGTTTACTTAGAAAAGAAGCCTTTTAGTGCAAATGCAACATTTTGTGGTCTTTCTGCCATACGACGCATAAAATATCCAAACCAGTCATTTCCAAAAGGGACATACACACGCATTTTGTAGCCTTCTTTGGCTAAACTCAATTGCATATCGGTTCTAAATCCATACAGCATTTGAAACTCAAACTGATTACGATTAATATGATGCTTTTCAGCAAATCCTTTTACTTTTTCGATAATATTATGATCATGAGAGGCAATTGCTGTATAGCTTCCACTTAATAAATGTTCTTCAATAATTCTCATATAATTATTATCTATTTCCTTCTTTTCTTGGTAAGCTACTGTAGGAGATTCTTGATAAGCCCCTTTAACCAATCTAAGAGAAATGCCTTTTAAGTCTTTTACATCTTGCTCAGCTCGAAATAAGTATGCTTGAATAACTGTACCTACGTTATCATAACCATATGTTTGACGTAATTTTTTTAAGGTATCTAACGTAATTTGGCAATGTGCATGGTCTTCCATATCAATTCGTACAAAATTATTATATTTTTTTGCCGTTTCAAGGATTCGACGCATATTTTCTATACAGAAATTTGGATCAATATCCAAACCAAGCTGAGTCATTTTAACGGATAGATTACAATTTACCTCTGATTTCCCCATAGCTTCTAATGTACGTACGTTATATTGTGTTGCTTCTATAGCTTCTTCTCTACTGGATACAAATTCTCCTAAATGATCAAGAGTGCAAACTAACCCCTTTTGATTTAATTGATTTACTTTTTTGATGGCACTCTCAATTGTGTCCCCCGCCACAACTTGAGAAGCTCCAAATTTAAGACCCCATTTTTTTGCAGCCTTATTTAGTACTTTGTTTTGAGAAGCATGAAGAAAAACATTTTTTGAAACCTCTGCCAACATGAAAATTTCCCCCTAAATATATATACGTATTATTTTCAGGTGGGACAGCCTAGAAAGGCTGTCCCATTGTTTTTAAAGTGCTGTACTTGTTGTTTTTGCTTGCATGTGCAGGATTAAATAATCAGGTCCTCCGGCTTTTGAATCAGTTCCAGACATGTTGAATCCGCCAAACGGATGGTATCCTACAATTGCACCTGTACAACCACGGTTGAAATAAAGATTACCTACATGAAATTCTTCTTTTGCTCTTTCAATGTGAGCAGGTGTATTAGAAAGTAATGCACCCGTCAGAGCATAGTCAGTATTGTTTGCAATCTCCATCATATGATCGAAATCTTTTGCTTTACAGAACGCTACAACAGGTCCAAAAATCTCTTCTTGCATTAAACGTGCTTTCTCATCTACATCTGCAAAGATGGTAGGCTGGATGAAGTAGCCTTTAGAATCATCAGCTTCTCCTCCTGTCATTAAGCGACCTTCTTCTTTGCCAATTTCAATATAAGATAATACTTTTTTATAAGAAGCTTCATGGATGACTGGCCCCATATAAGTCGAAACTTCTTCTGGGCTTCCAACTGTTAATGTTTTTGTTAATGCAACTGCTTTTTCAAGTACAATGTCATATACATCCTGATGAACCACAGCACGAGAGCCAGCTGAACATTTTTGTCCTGAGAAGCCGAATGCAGAGTACACGATAGAAGATGCTGCTAAGTCTAAATCTGCATCTTTATCAACAACAACGGTGTCTTTTCCTCCCATTTCTGCAATTACTCGCTTTAACCATTTTTGCCCTGGCTGTACTTTTGATGCTTTTTCATAGATACGGCAACCAACTTCACGAGAACCTGTGAATGAAACAAAGCGTGTTTTAGGATGTTGAACTAAATAGTCACCAATCTCAGGTGTAACGCCAGGAATAAAGTTAAGTACTCCTTTTGGAAGTCCTGCTTCCTCCATTACTTCTACAAATTTTACTGCTACGACAGGAGTTGCATCAGCAGGTTTTAATAAGATTGTGTTTCCTGTAACGATTGCTGCTGCTGCAGTTCCTGCCATAATAGCTAATGGGAAATTAAATGGAGAAATAACGATGCCTACACCAAGTGGAATATAATTAAATTTATTTTCTTCTCCTTCACGACTTTGTACTGGTACTCCATCTTTGAGTTTCAGCATTTGACGAGCATAAAACTCAAGAAAATCAATGGCTTCAGCTGTATCTGCATCAGCCTCATTCCAAGGTTTAGCAGCTTCTTTAACAAGATAACCTGAGAATTCATGCTTGCGGCGACGGATAATATCGGCTGCACGGAATAAAATATTTGCACGCACTTCTGGATCTTCTTTTTTCCATGTGTTGAATGTAGAGAGTGCTGCTTGCAAAGCTTTTTCAGCTAATTCTTGGTTCGTTTTAGACACTCGACCAATAATCTCTACTTTATTTGCTGGGTTAATCGATACAATTTTTTCATCTGTTGTAATTAACTCTTCACCAATGAATAGGGGATAATCTTTTCCTAGTTCGGATTGTACAGTTTCTAAAGCCTTATTAAATTCTTTTTTATTTTCCTCAAGTGTGAAGTCTGTAAACGGCTCATGTGTATATGCTTTGATTTCTGTAAGAGTTGTTGTCATTGTACTATTCTCTCCCTTAAAAGTTTTTATTAGATTTTTGATGTTAAAATCTTTCTTAGTACTGGCCAATACTATTTTCAAACTATAAATACTTATCAGATGATTAGTTCTAAAAATTAATAATGATAGATATATTTTAAAATTTTAGAACATTTAATCTTTATAAGAATGTATTATAAACACCTTCTATGGGTTTTGTACATACTTTTTTTACAAAAGTGTTAAATTTGTTTATTTTTGAACACTTTTGTTCATGAGATAGAATGATTATATTACTTTTAAGTTTTTATGCAAATATATGGTTAGATAATCTGACATATTTTTTATTTCTTCGCTATTTAATCGTTTTTGAGCAAATTTATTTCCATTTTTTAAATTGCACATGAATTTTAAAAATAGTGTTTGGCTACCATATGAGCTGATTTTTTATTTCCACAGAAATTTAATCTTAGATTCATTTAAATTAAAAGATTTTTATTGGTTGAATCGGGCCATAAAGTTGTACATAAATTTTTTTATTATAAAAATAACATGTTAAATTACCTGACAATATTGTTGCAAATAAAAATGCCCATAATATGATCATCTCGTCACATAGAGAAAATAGTTTTCTATTTTTATTTATAACTATTTAAGAGTTTTAATAAGACTACTCTTAAGTTTCACATTAATAAATTTGGCAAGTGGAAAGCTTTTTGACTATAAAAAATGACAATTAAAAGGGGAAGTGAAATGAGTGTTCAACCAAAAAGGAATGATTAAAGAAAAAGAAAACTCAAGAGAGCAAATGAATGCGTTAGAGAGAACCCAAGAAGTTATTCGTCTAGATCTTGAAAGAATGCACTATAAGCAGGAAGCATATGATTTGGTAAAGGAACCTTTAAGGTTACTAACTGTTCATATTCCTATAAGAATGAACAACGGTTCTGTAAAAGTCTTTACAGGGTATCGTGCTCAGCATAATGACGCCGTCGGGCCTACAAAAGGTGGGGTTCGTTTTCACCAGGATGTTACAGAAGAAGAGGTGAAAGCACTCTCTATGTGGATGAGTATAAAATGTGGGGGGGCAGATCTTCCTTATAGAGGAGGCAAAGGTGGGATTCAGTGTGATCCCAGAACTATGTCTTTCAGAGAATTAGAACGTTTGAGTCGCGGCTATGTACGAGTCATTAGCTAAATTGTTGGGCCCACTAAGAACATCCAAGCTATAATTTGTTCACTAATTCACAAATTATAGCTTGGATGATGGACAAATATAGCCGTATTCGAGAATTTGGTTCACCTGGGTTTATTACAGGTAAACCCTTAGTTTTAGGCGGGTCTGTGGGAAGAGAATCATCTACTGCTAAGGGAGTAACTATAGTGACAAGAGAAGCTGCAAAAGTAGCAGGAATTAACATAAAGGGATCAAAAGTGATGATTCAGGATTTTTGGAATGTAGGTAGCTTTTTGGCTAAATCCCTTTATGATGAAGGTACGAAGATAGTAGGTATATCAGATGCTTATGGGGCTTTATATGATCCAGAAGGGTTGGATATCAATTATTTATTAGACAATAGGGATCCCTTTGGGACTATTACAAAATTATTTTCAAATATAATTCCAAATAAAGAGTTATTAATAAAACCATGTGATATCCTTATCCCTGCAGCTCTCGAAGACCAGATTATAGCGGAAAACGCCCCTGACATTTAGGCGAAAATTCTAATAGAGGCTGCGAACGGCCCCACAACATTAAAAGCCACCGAAATATTGGCTCAAAAAGGGATATTAATTGTTCCTGGTGTCTTAGCAAATGCAGAAGGAGTCATTGTTTCTTACTTTGAATGGATACAGAATCATCAAGGTTTCTATTGGACAGAAGAAGAAGTCAGCAATAGACTTGAAAATATTTTAAACACCTCTTTTCTAAACGTATATGATGCTTCTAAGAAGAATGATATTGATATGAGGTTAGCTGCTTATATGATAGGTTAAAAAAATGATAGAAGCCTCTCAATTTAGAGGGTGGATCTAAATTAAAAATAGGAAAAGGAACTTCTATATAATTTTCAAAAGCAGAGTTGGCGCCTTTCTTTGATAGGTACTAACTCTGCTTTTGAAATTTGCCTTCACAAATTCTTCTAAAATACTAATTTATACGGTGATAAAGAATGAAAATGTTTATTTATATAAAAATATAGGGGTTTCAATATTATGAAATATAGAATTGGTTTACGAACATTAAAAACAGGCGAACTAATTTAAATCTTTAATTTGTTTCATTGCATCTGCAAGTTGACGGGACTCTAACTCTTTTTCTTCATATAAATTGTGAATAATATTGTTATAATCTTCTTCATTACGATTTTGGCTTAGCTTATATGCAGCTTGAATGTCTTGTACTTTTACTCTAAAGCCTATAATACCCTTTAGTTCGGCTTCTAATAGACTAGACGAAAGTTTGTCCCATAATATTGGTGCTTTACGATGGCTCTCATATTTATATAACAGGTTAGTAAGTGACTTTTTTAGTTCATCTTGATTCAATATTTCTACCTTACCGTATACATGTACAGCCTGATAGTTCCATGTAGGCACATTTTCATCCTTATACCAAGAAGATGATATATAGGCATGGGGTCCTTGATACATTACTAGGGCTTCTTCGGATTCCTCAAATATCCTCCATTGTGGGTTTCCGTAAGCGACATGACCCGTTATGTAATAATTATCCTTTTCATTTTTTTCTAACAGTAAGGGAATATGTGTAGCAATTGGTTTTCCATTTTTCGTAGTAACGATAGTACCAAAGGAATTGTGTTGAATAAAATCTTCAATTTCCTCTACAGCAGTAATTTTGAAATACTTTGGAATAAACATAAAAAACTCCTTTCATCTCATATATAGATTTAAAAATGCGACAGGAAGCTTTCTCAAAAAATGAAATATTTGATATCGATGCTTGATATAAAATATAGTATTATACAAACTGACATATAAAAAGGTACAATTTTAAATAAATAAACATGTCAAAGAGGTTTTTAAATGAAAAATATTATTTTTGCCTTCGAAGATGACTTACCTAAATACAAACAAATCTATGAGCAATTTAAATTATTAATTGAGCAAGGAAAATTGAATGCAAATGAACAATTACCTTCTATCCGTGAATTAGCACAATCTCTTCAAGTGAGCCGAAATACGACATTAATGGCTTATGAGCAACTTGTAGCTGAAGGATACATTAGGGGAGAAGGGAGAAAGGGGTATTTTATAAATGAATTAGAGACTCTGCCATTTCAAGTCACGCTAAGTTCATCTAACAAAAAGCCATCAGAGTCATCAAACCCTATTCTTATTGATTTTCGACCAGGTGCTGTGGACCAGAAGCAGTTTCCTTTGAAAACTTGGCGAAGACTGTATAATCAGGCCTTGACATTACCGGAAAGCTTTCAATATGGAGAACCGTTTGGTGAACTATGCCTTCGAGAACAAATCGCTACGTACTTGCTACAATCTAGAGGCGTAAGAACAGAGGCAGATTCTATTATCATCGGCAGTAGTACGCAACAAATGCTTATTAATCTTGGGAATATACTGAAAAGTGATTTTCCCAGTGTTATAGTAGAGGATCCCGGGTATGATGGAGCTAGGGAAGCATTTCAATTCCATCGATTTTCATTTGAGGCTATACCAGTGCAGGAAACAGGTGCTAACCTTTCACAATTAGAACAAATGAAATCGAGGTTAATCTATGTAACACCTTCTCATCACAGTCCATATGGAGTAAGCATGTCCATCCAACAACGGCATACACTGATCCAATGGATTAATAAGAGGAAGGGGTATATGATTGAGGACGATTATGATAGTGAATTTCGTTATACACAACAACCTTTCCCAGCTCTTGCCTCAATTGACCCAGCAAGAGTCGTTTATTTAGGAAATTTTTCAAAATCCTTTCTTCCAGGAATTCGTTTAAGTTATATGGTATTACCGCAGCCTCTTTTAAAGGTATATAAAAAGCAGTTTTTATATTTTGAGAGTACTACGTCAATTCTTAACCAATTTACCATGGCTAAGTTTATGGAAAGTGGTGAATGGAGTCGTCATATTAAACGTATGCGCCTTGTTTATAAACAAAAAATGCACTATATAGTATCTGAATTAAAAACACAATTTAAGGACAATATCACGATTATCGGCGAGCAATCTGGTCTTTACTTATTAGTGAAAGTTCACTGGGATTGTTCAGAAGAACTGTTAATCCAACAAGCTTCTTTTTATGGCATAAAGGTGTACCCTACTTCTATCTATTTTGTTAACAATAATACGGATAAACCTATTATTAAGCTTGGTTTTACTAACCTTACTTTTGAAGACATTAAATCTGGTATAAGCCTTCTAAAGAAAGCTTGGCTGAAAAAACTACCTGTGATTATTAATTCTGTCTAATAATCACAGGTAGTTTTCTTTGTTTTGTAATAAATGGGACTATCTATTTTTACTATAATTCCAATATAGATTTAAAAACTTTCCTTAAGTGGAAGACTGATTTATATTTCTCCCCTCATAAAATAGCAATAATCGGGAAAACTTAATAGTTTTTATTGAATAAAGAACGTTTGCTCTTATAAAAAAAGAGAACAAATGTTCTTTGTTTAAGGAATACTTTCAATGGATTACGGGCAGCTACCAAACAGAGGCATTATTTGTATCGATACGAAATCATTTTTTGCCTCGGTTTCCTCTGTCATACGAGGATTAGATCCGTTAAAAACATAGGAGATATCAAACGGTCGGGGTCGGTTGTGTTAGCTGCCACACCCTTATTAAAGAAAGAAGGGAGCAAAACAGGTCGTGGCGCAAACTGTCCATTTATCCATTGGCTACAGCAAACAAACAGACGGGAGGTTCTCCAGGCAAAAGAAAATAGGGAGAGCTTCGAATTTAAGCCAAGATATCTTTCCGTATTGTTTAATCATCTTACATACGTTTGATATTGGTATACCGATTCGCTCCATTGGCATTTTATTATCAAATACCAGCATTCAAGAAGAAGAGCAAATGAGCTTATTTGAAGATAGTGATCAATGTGAAAGAGCCTATGCATTAGCCAAAACGATTGATGAAATCTGGATGCGTTATGGGAAGAATAGTGTTCTTCGAGCGTCAAGCTATCTGGAACATTCAACAGCTCGTTATCGAAAGGGCCTTTCAGTAGAGCATAAAGCATAAAGGGGGAAGATGCTATGCAGAACAGAGGAATGAAAAAATGGCGGCCGTTCGCCACTATGCCAGAGCAATACAGAGGATTACAGGAAATTATAAAAAAAGCAATCAGAGATACATCAACCTTTTTTAACAGAAGATCAAATGGAACAGATTAACTTCACCTTGATTGAAGCGCTTCATACACATAAAAAAGTATACCTTACCTATTATAATCATGGGCAATGTATAACAGAAACTGGAGTTATTTAGTTTGGTGATTCCCTTGGAGGATTATTTGTTTTTATAGATGAAAGACGTAAACAAACGAATAAAATGAGGTTAAGTGAACTAGTTGATGTGCGTTTCATGTAATAGAAAGTAATAAAACAGTTTATTTACATAAGATTTCCATACATAATTAGTATAAGCTTAAAGAGTACCTAATCATTTTTCATAGATTCATTTAATAATATGGCATAAGGAGGCCGATAATATGAAGCAGGTTTGGAATGAATTTGAGCAGTGGTTGAAGATAAATCGACCAGAAGCAGTAGGAACACTTAACGAGGCAGCTACTGAATCAGAAATTGTAGAGATTGAAAAAAAGATGGGACTAACATTCCCTCAGAACCTTAGAAGCATCAAACGATAAAAATCAACGATTGGATTTTAGAAGTTGATGTTGCAGAAAGGAATAAACAGTACTTAAAGGATTGGAATTTGTGCGATTGTCTATAGTAAAGTTTAATAAATTATATAGTCTATAAACAAGGCAAGCGGTCGCTGTGATAATTCCAAATCAGCTTACTCCAAAAATTTTATGAAGAAGCGTCTTTTCACGCAACTATCATCAGTGTGGAATGAAGCATTCTAGATTAAACCATCAGCCAAGAGACAGCAAAAACCTTCAAGAAAACGCAAAGGCATTAATATCCTTTGCGTTCTTTAATCAAGCTCCTGTAAACCAATAATAAGCCGTAGGCTTTCTTTCATCGTTGAAAACTGCTAACAATTGAATAGTATATGGCTGCAATGATTAAAAGCACAGCAACGATATATAAGGTATATCTTAAAGTTTTGGTCATAGAAATATTCACCTTTCTGTTTTAATTTTAATACAATAAATTTTTATTAGTTTGTTTAATCAAAGAAGATATGATGCATGAAAAGAATAGATGGACTCTTTTTTGTTTCCTGAAAGAGTTACTCATTATGATAACTAAAATTAGTATTATCATTTGCATATAGGGGAGAAATGCTGTTTAGATATGCTGGAAAAAAGTACTCACAAGAGTGCTTTTTTACTTTATTTTAAGGAACAATTCTAAAGAGATCCTTTGATAGATAGGTATTTCTACATACTCCATGTACAAAGAACTGGAAAAAATTCTCTTTGACAATTTATAATAATAGAGAACTGTGTCGAATCTTGAATATTGGAGAGATTACTATATGAGAAGACTACTTCCTTTTATAATTTTTACCATTTATTGCATTCCATACGTTTATTTATCTATGCAAAAAGATTTCGAAGAGGATTCAAAGCTAACCTATATAATCATGGCCATAGTCACAATAGTACTATCGTATCTAAGCGGGCTAATTAGAGCGGATTTATCACTCATTTTAGGAAATATAATTTCTTTTAGTACTTCATACTTTTATAACGCACTAAGGCTTCCCGATCCTAAGTGGGAGAAATATTTTACACCCTTTAATTCTGTTGAGCAGATAGTGCTGATAAGCCTCGCGGCGCTTGTACTGCAGATGATTGTTTATTCACTTGGGAGAAGACGAGCGAAGCGATACATTCAGAACGCTATGATTTCGAAATAAATAAAAAAGAGAGTTAGGCATCTGATGAGCAAGACTCTTCAGGTGACTAAATGAAAGAAGGATTAAAATGAGGAAAATTGCTGAAATCTTATCCTCTAAAAAGGAAGTTCTAAATGAGGAAGATCAACAAATACTTCAAAAGCTAATTAAGAAGCTGCATTCTTTTTCGCATGCTCCATTAAATAGAAAGCACTGCTTACGTATGCAACCGTTTAGTGAATCAGCTGAAGTATCACGTCTTGTTGGGAGTGTCATAAAGTCTTATGAATTAAAGTTAATGAACAACAGCTACCATAGTGACTTTGATATTATAGGGTACTATTACTGCATCGCATTACTTGCTTGCTGCGTTGCATTTGAAAAGGGTAATATAAAAGAAATTTATTCTGTATTAGAAAACGAAGTGATAAAAAATATTGAAAAGAATTCTCTTGCAGTCAAACGAGGTGGGGAGAATCGCAGCGTTATGGCACGTGTACTTACCTATTTAAAAAAAGATACGAATCAATTAGATAAACTAGTTCAACAACTTGAAGATGCAAAGCTAAAATAATATGTAATCGCTGACAAAATGTTATATAACTCTCTTCCTATCTTAATTATACCACATAAAAAAACGCCGATATAGACTGTTTATTCTCATTTACTGCTGGTAAAATCAATAAAACATTACCGGTTAGGAGAGATGTTGAATGAACTCTTTAGTTCTTAGCTTTCAAGAAATAAAAGAAACACAGCTTTCACTTGTTGGAGGAAAAGGCTTGAATTTAGGGGCGTTATCAAAAATTCAAGGAATACAAGTGCCGGAAGGATTTTATGTGACAGCAGTCGCGTATCAAAAAGCCCTTGAACAAAACGAAACGTTTCAAGAGTTGCTGAACCAGCTAATGATGCTAAAAGCAGACGACCGAGATCAAATTGGTGAGGTCAGCGAAAAAATTCGCCAAACCATTTTGGCAATAGGTATTCCTTCCGACGTTGTAAAAGCAGTTACTCATTACCTCTCTCATTTAGGCGAGGAGCATGCTTATGCAGTTCGTTCAAGTGCAACTGCTGAAGATTTGCCATATGCTTCTTTTGCGGGTCAACATGATACCTTTTTAAACATCACAGGCAAAGAAGCAATCCTTCAGCATATTAGCAAATGCTGGGCTTCTCTGTTTACAAACCGTGCGGTAACTTATCGTACAAAAAATGGATTTGACCATAGTCAAGTGCAGGTATCTGTTATTGTTCAACGAATGGTTTTCCCGCAGGCTTCAGGTATTTTATTTACCGCTGACCCAGTCACTTCCAACCGAAAGCTGCTATCAATCGATGCAGGCTTTGGACTTGGAGAAACGCTAGTATCTGGTTTAGTATCTGCCGATTGCTATAAAGTAAAAGAAGGAGAAATCGTCGATAAAAAAATAGCAGCTAAAAAGTTAGCTATCTATGGATTAAAAGAAGGCGGAACAGAAACCAAAGAAGTTCATTCCGATCTGCAGAAAACGCAGGCGCTCACTGACCGTCAAATTTTACAGCTAGAACGCATTGGAAGACAGCTTGAAGCTTCTTTTAATTGTCCACAAGATATCGAATGGTGCTTGGTTGATGATACATTCTATATTGTCCAAAGCCGGCCAATCACTACTTTATATCCAATTCCTGAAGCAGATGATCAGGAAAATCACGTTTATGTATCTGTTGGACACCAACAAATGATGACCGATTCCATGAAGCCACTGGGATTGTCTTTTTTTCTGTTAACGACTAATGCACCCATGCGTAAAGCTGGTGGAAGGTTGTTTGTTGATATCACGCATATGCTGGCTTCACCTGACAGCAGAAAAATGATATTAGGTGCCATGGGCCAACATGATCCGCTCATGAAAGACGCACTTATGACCATAATAGAGCGAGGAAACTTCATAAAACCTTTATTAAATGATAAGCAAGAACAGGATTCTTCGGGCAGAAGCAATAAAAGCGTGCCGTCTACGAATTCTAAAGCACAAATCGAAAACGACCCGACAATCGTTTCTGATTTGATTAAGAAGAATCAGTCATCAATAGAAGAGTTAAAACAAAACATCCAAACGAAATCAGGATTGGAATTACTTGATTTTATTTTGGAAGATATCGGAATATTAAAGAATATTTTATTTGACTCACAGAGTTCAGCTGTGTTTATGGCCGCTATGGATGCTTCATCATGGATCAATGAAAAAATGGAGAAGTGGCTAGGTGAAAAAAATGCGGCAGATACACTTTCTCAATCTGTACCAAACAATATTACTTCGGAAATGGGTCTGGCGCTATTGGATGTTGCAGATGTGATTCGTCCTTACTCAGAAGTCATTGATTATTTACAGCACGTAAAAGATGATAACTTTTTGGAGAAACTGGTTAAGTTTGAGGGTGGACAGGAAATCCAAGACGCGATCTATGATTATCTCAGCAAATACGGCATGCGGTGTCCCGGAGAAATTGATATTACAAGAACTCGCTGGAGTGAAAAACCAACTAAACTTTTGCCTCTCATTCTCAGCAACATTCAAAACTTTGAGCCTAATGCCAGTAAACAAAAATTTGAAAAAGGCCTGCATGAAGCCTTAAAAAAAGAGCAAGAGCTATTAAATCGATTAAAGCAATTGCCGGATGGTGAACAAAAAGCAAAAGAAGCAAAAGAAAAAATTGATCTCATTCGAAATTTTATTGGTTATCGTGAATATCCCAAATACGGCATGATTAATCGCTATTTTGTTTATAAACAGGCTCTGCTGAAAGAAGCCACTCAGCTCGTAAAAGACGGCCTTATTTATGAAACAGAAGATATATACTATCTGACGTTTGAAGAACTTCGTGAAGTTGTACGTACACATAGACTTGATTATCAAATGATCAACAAGCGTAAAGAAGAGTACAAATTATATGAAAAGCTAACTCCGCCGCGTGTAATCACGTCCCATGGTGAAATCATTACAGGTGCGTACAAACGAGAAAACCTTCCACCCGAAGCAATTGTAGGTTTACCTGTTTCTTCAGGTGTGATAGAAGGGCGAGCGCGCGTCATTTTAAACATGGAAGATGCTGATTTATCAGATGGAGATATATTAATCACTTCCTTTACTGACCCTAGCTGGACCCCGTTATTTGTAGCGATAAAAGGCCTTGTTACCGAAGTTGGTGGACTGATGACTCACGGTGCGGTCATTGCACGCGAATACGGATTGCCAGCGGTTGTCGGAGTGGAGAATGCTACTCAGCTGATAAAAGACGGACAGCGAATTCGTGTACATGGAACAGAAGGGTATATTGAAATACTGTAAAAGCTTATGTGCTGTGACTATGTTGTGCATCTTTGGTTAATACAAAAAGGCAGCCCATTGTAGTTGGCTGCCTTTTTCGTATTGGTGACGAAGTAGATTGGAGCGTTAAATAGTTACCTTTTTCTTAGTCGAATGCTGCACATGTTCCATAAACAGTTTAAACAAGTTTAGCATTGAAGTATGTTCTTTTGCCATCATTTCTGGATGCCACTGCACGCCGACTACAAATTGCTCTCCTTGTTTTTCAATGGCTTCAATGACTCCATCTTTCGCCCAGGCGGAAACTTCAAAACCAGAGGCTACATCTTTAATCGCTTGGTGGTGAAATGAATTAATAAGAGCTTGATTGCCATAAAGGCTATGTAAGTGTGTTCCTTCTTTAATGATAATGGAATGAGAAGGGTCGCTTGTATTGCTGTATTGATCGTGTTTGATAAATGACTCTTTTATTTCTGACATGTCTTGATAAAGAGTGCCGCCGTAAGCAACGTTTAAAATTTGTAAACCGCGGCAAATCGCTAATACCGGCTTTCCTTGATCAATAACATGCTTTAGCAACAGCCGTTCAGACTTATCACGTGCTAAAAAAGGTGAGCCTGTTTTAGTTGTCGGTTCTTCTCCATATAAAAGGGGATTAACGTCTTGTCCGCCTGATAAAATTAAGCCGTCTATATTTTCTGCCTGCGCTTTAATCATTTCTTCGTCTTCTAGCACTGGCAAGATAAAAGGAACCCCGCCGTTAAGCGCTGTTGATTCGATATAGTCGTTGTTTACATACGCTCGCTTATACCCTGGAAAACGTCCTCCTTGATCCACAATAATGCTTCCTGATATACCAATTAAAAGTCCCAATGTTGTTTTCTCCTTTTTTATTAAATTACCATTTTTCGAGATGTTTTTTCTTTTTTTATTTCGTTAATAAATGGTTCTCAACTGCTTACTCTATAAGAAATAGATAGTTCCTTTATTCAACTATTATACAGATATACCATATTTTTAATGAAAAACGATATAATAGCCTCTGTATGTCAAAAATTCTAATTGCCAAAGGTAAAAGGTAGTGCTACAATTGTTCACATTCCTACTATTCTTCTTATTATAGTCGGATTAAAATTTTATACAAGGAAATAGGAGTGATTTTAGTGAAAAGGACTTATTTACTTTTCATCTCTCTTTTAGCCATTGCCCTCATTGTAGCAGGGTGCAGTGGTAACGCAAGCAAAAATTCTTCAAGTGAAAAAGAAGGAAAAGAAGGCGGAACGCTAAACGTCGCGTCTCAAAGTGAGCCAGCAACGCTAGATGCTCAAATCACTGGGGACTCAGATGTTAAAGATGCAACGCGCAGTATCTATGAAGGGTTAATGATTTTAGACAACAAAGGAAATCCTAAGCCTGACTTAGCGTCTAAAGTAGATATTAGCGATGATAAAAAAACATACACGTTCCAATTAAGAAAAGGGATTAAATTTCATAACGGTAAAGAAATGACTGCAGATGACGTTGTCGCTTCTATTAACCGCTGGATTAAGCTATCGTCTCTTGGAAAAACGAACTTCTCTGGTGCTGAAATGACAAAAACCAATGATGATACAGTTGAGCTTCATTTACAGTCACCTAATGTTAACACGCTATCTTTATTAGCTGATCCAATTCCCGCAGCAGCTATTTTACCAAAAGAAGTGGTTGACAATGCATCTGATGAAGGGATCAAAGACTACATAGGAACAGGCCCATATAAAGTAAAAGAATGGAAGAAAAATCAATATCTTTTATTAGAGAAATTTAAAGACTATTCTTCGAAAGGCCGCGAAGTTAAGAAAACTCCTCACGTCGATGAAATTAAGATTAGTTTTGTAAGCGATGAGTCAACTAGAATTTCTGGTATTACAACCGGACAATTTGACGTTGCGCTATCTGTATCAAGCGATAATGCCAAGCAAGTTGAAGGCAGCCAAAATGCAAAAGTAGAAATATCACCAGGCGGATTTATGGGACTTTTCTACAACGCAGACAAAGGCGTCTTTAAAGACATCAATGCACGAAAAGCAGTTAACGCAGCTCTTAACTCAAAAGATATTTTAGATAGTTCTTACGGAAGCTCAGATTATTACAAGCTTTCTTCATCCATTGGGAATAAAGAGTATCCAAATTACTACAGTACAGCCGGAAAAGAAGAATATAACCAGCATGATAAGAAAAGAGCAAAAGAATATTTGAAGAAATCTGGTTACAACGGGGAAGAAATTCGATTAATGGCGTCTCGTGATTACCAAGATCAATACAATACAGCGGTTGTGGTTCAACAAGAATTAAAAGACATTGGTATGAATGTAAAACTAGAAGTATACGATTGGGCGACGTTCAGCGATAAAATGAGCGATACAAATCAATGGGACATGTATCCTGTTGATTGGAATGCACGTTCTACCATCTTCCAAGGATTCTGGACTACAAAAGGTACATCAGTTGAAAAATCAATGGACTACTTAAATAAAATTAAAGCTGCTCCTTCTGTAAAAGAAGCTCGCGGTGACATTGATGCGATTCAACAATACGTATGGGACGAGCTTCCATTCACACTTATTGGTCATAAAGTGAACATCAATGCCGTTTCTAACAACGCAAAAGGCTATGAGTATAATTTAGGTCCAATTTTCTATGATATGAGTTTAACAAAATAATATTTTACTAATTTAATAAGTAGAGGGCAGGTGCTCTCTGCTTTAGAAAGGAGTTTACGATGGGAGCTTATACAATTAAGAGACTTTTTGCACTAATTCCTGTTTTATTCATTGTGTCTATTGTTGTGTTCTTAATTACGCGCTTAACGCCTGGAAGTCCTGCGGCTATCATTTTAGGACAAGGAGCAAGTCCGGAACAAATTGCAGCGCTGAGCAAAGAAATGGGATTGGATGAGCCTGTTGTGAATCAATACTTTATTTGGCTATCTAACATCTTCCACGGAGATTTTGGCTATTCCTATTTTTTAAATAAACCTGTGCTCGGGGCGATTTGGGATAACGTAGGCCCTACGGTTTCTCTAGCGATACTCGCACAAATTTTTGGCGTGGCGTTTGCTTTACTATTCGGTATATATGCAGCTAAACATAAAGGAACGATTCGTGATGAAAGCATTATGGGAGCCAGCCTTTTAGGTATTTCCATTCCTAGCTTTCTTCTCGGTTCATTCCTTATTTTGCTTTTTGCTGTACAGCTTCGACTTTTCCCTGTTTCAGGATACGTTCCGTTAAATGCTGGATTATTTGAGTACTTAAAATATTTAGTTTTACCAACGATTACGCTTGGAGCGATTCAAGCTGCATTAATTACTCGTATGACGCGTTCATCTTTACTCGATACCATTTCTGAGAACTTCGTCAAAACGGCAAAATCAAAAGGATTAAATGAACGTACCATTATGCTTAAGCATACGCTGCGCGTGAGTTTTTTACCGATTTTAACAGTTATCGGAGAATCATTTGCGGGGCTTGTGACCGGAGCGGCGGTAACAGAATCATTATTTAACATTCCGGGGCTAGGCCAACTGATTGTTTCATCAATTGAACGCCGAGATTACGCGCTTATTCAAGGAGCCGTACTTTTAATTACGGTTGCTTATGTGGTAATCAATTTAGTTGTTGATCTGCTGTATGCTGTGATCGACCCACGTGTACGCAATTCTTATCATGATTAAAGGAGGGTGATGAATGTGAACGTACAACAAAATACAGAAAGCATTTCAGTAACTGTAAAGAAAAAAAGAAACCCAGCAGTAGCGCGCTTTTTCTCAAATCGTTTGCTAGTCAGAGGAACAATACTTATTTTATTATCTATTTTGATTGCTATTTTTGCTCCGCTCATTTCTCCTTTTGGTAGCTTACAAATCGACCCTGCAAATCGATTAGCGCCGCCATCAAGCACGCACTGGTTTGGGACAGATAACTTTGGACGAGATGTATTTAGTCGGACAATGTACGGAGTCAGAATATCATTAATGATTGGAGCCGCAGTAACGATTATCGCCACTGTACTTGGGTTAATCGTTGGACTTTTATCTTCTTATTATAAAATTCTTGATTATATCTTAATGAGAATTTGTGACGGCTTGTTTGCTTTTCCTTCTATTTTGCTAGCAATTGCAGTCATGGCTGCTCTAGGACCAAAAACAAGCAATGTTATTATCGCACTGAGTCTTGTATTTATTCCTTCAATCGCCAGAATTGTTCGTTCAGCTGCGCTTGTTGTAAAAGAAAAAACCTTTATTGAAGCTTTAAAAGCTCAAGGCGCAAGCTCGTTTCGAATCATTTCTTTTCATATGGCGCCAAACGTCTTATCGCCTTTAATCGTTCAAGTAACGTACGTGTTCGCGGTGACGATTCTAACAGAGGCGTCACTAAGCTTTTTAGGAGCTGGGATTCCTGCGCCAACACCAAGCTTGGGAAATATGCTGTATGACGGAAAGCTTGCAATTTACAACGCTTGGTGGATGACTGTGTTTCCTGGTGTGTTTATCATTTTAATTGTACTGGGTCTTAATTTATTTGGTGATGGCCTGCGTGACTGGCTAAATCCGAAAAATGTAACGCTGAAGAAAAGGAGGAAAAAACGTTGAGTAACGCTCTTTTAAAATTAGAAGACTTACAAGTAACTTTTACAACTTATAGCGGAGAAGTAACGGCTGTTGACAACGTATCTCTTCAATTAAATAAAGGAGAAGTATTAGGGATTGTCGGTGAATCCGGATCTGGAAAAAGCGTAACGTCCGAATCTATTCTTCAGCTATTAGACCAAGACTTAACAAGCTACGGCGGCAAAATTTTATTTGAAGGAAAAAACTTATTAGACATGTCTTCAAAGCAAATTCAGCAGCTAAGAGGAAACGAAATCTCAATGATTTTCCAAGATCCTATGTCGTCCTTAAATCCCGTTATGCCAATTGGAAAACAAATTGCTGAAGTAATTCGTCTGCATCAAAAAGTCTCTAAAAAAGAAGCGCAAAAGAAAGTGGTAGAGCTTTTAAGACTAACAGGTATTCCGTCTCCAGAACAGCGAGCAAAAGAGTATCCGCATGAAATTTCAGGAGGAATGAGGCAGCGCATTATGATTGCGATGGCTTTAGCCTGCGAGCCAAAGCTTCTTATTGCCGATGAACCAACAACGGCTTTAGACGTAACCATTCAAGCCCAGATTCTTGATCTCATGATGAACTTAAAAGACAAGCTCAATATGGGCGTGCTGTTCATTACTCATGACTTAGGCGTTGTGGCTAATGTTTGTACAAAAGTAGCTGTGATGTATTTAGGACAAGTGATGGAAGAAACGGATGTTAAAACGCTGTTTTCAAAGCCGCTTCATCCTTATACAATGGGCTTAATTAAATCGGTGCCTCATTTAGATGGCGACAGAACAAAAGAGCTTTCGTCCATTCCAGGAACGGTTCCGCCGCTTTCAAACGTGCCAAGCGGCTGTCGTTTTGCACCAAGATGCCCATTTGCAACGGAAAAATGCCATAAAGAAGTACCGATTTTAGAGCATGCCGATGATACGCATCGCGTTAGATGCTGGCACTATGAAAAAATTCAAGAAGGAGAGGTTGCGCATGTCTAGTGAAGCAAAACAGCAAAGAGTGAAGCCCTTGCTTGAAGTTCGCAACCTGCAAAGATATTATTCGGTTCGTTCTGCTTTAGGAAAAGCAAAAGGACAAATCAAGGCGGTCCAAGATTTGTCCTTTGACATTTATGAAGGCGAAACGTACGGATTAGTAGGTGAATCTGGCTGCGGGAAAAGTACAGCGGGACGTACGCTTTTAAAATTAGTAGAACCAACAGGCGGAGAAGCACAGTTTAATGGAGAAAGTATTTTTGAATCCAAAGCATCGCGCTTACGAACGATTCGTAAAGATTTGCAAATGATTTTCCAGGATCCGCATACTTCCCTTAATCCAAGGAAAAAAATTGGTGCTTCCATTCAAGAAACATTAACGATTCATAATGTAGGCGCAAAAAGAGAACGAAAGCAGCTTGTCATTGATTTATTAAAAAAACTTGGGTTTAACGAAGAAGATTACAACCGCTATCCGCACGAATTTTCAGGCGGTCAGCGCCAGCGCATAGGTATTGCGCGTTCGTTGATTTTAAACCCAAAGCTCATCATTTGTGATGAGCCGGTTTCAGCACTGGACGTATCCATTCAAGCACAAATTTTAAACTTGCTGCGCAGTCTGCAAAGAGAAATGAAGCTTTCATATCTCTTTATTTCCCACGATTTAAGCGTCGTAAGGCACATTGCAGACCGCGTTGGCGTGATGTATTTAGGAAGATTAGTAGAAGAAGGGCCAACAGATGAGATTTTTTCAAACCCTCGTCATCCTTACACAAAACTTCTTTTATCATCTGTTCCGACGATTAACGAACATGAAAAATGCGAAAAAATTGAGGTGAAAGGTGAAATTCCATCTCCTCTTAATCCACCTTCAGGCTGTGCATTTCATAAAAGATGCCCGTTCGCATTTGACCGCTGTATGAAAGAAACACCTGAGGATACAGTGGTTAATACCAAGCATAAAGTGAAATGTCATCTTTATAGTTAAGGTGAAAAGCTTTACTATATAAACGATGAACGTATTGATGCAGTGGAACAATTGAATGTATGGAATGAAAAAAGTCACTAGTACCTCTAGTGGCTTTTTTTGTGAAAACAAGGAGTTTAAAGGGGATACAAAAGTTCTTATTTAACATATTAGATTCGTTTTTATGTAAAAAACGAATATTTTAACGGCAATAAAATTACATAAATATACATAAAAGAGAGTTTTTTGATGAAAAAAGAATCTTTTGTTTTGGCGATGATATTACTGTTATGTGTAGGTGGCTTAACCGGATGTGGCTTTTTAGATGAAAAGGAAACTGCTACAAGCGGTCAAGAAACAAAGAAAAAGGTAGAAACAAAAGGAGAAAGCAACGAAGCAATCAAAAAGAAAGAGCCTCAAGATAGTGCTACTAAAGGTTTAGATAAAGACACAAATAAAGTGACAGAAAAAGAGAAAGACTCCTCAAAGCAGGAGAATAAACAGCAAGAAGATTCTACGAAAGTAGCAGAAGAAACTGAAACAGCATCTAGTAAAGTTGACTGGGGAAGCACCTGGAGCAGAGATATTGATACAGATCCTGCTGGAATAGATATTACTAATGTAAAGGGTAATACGTTTAAATTTAAGCTAAATGCAAATCATTTAGATAACCCGAAAGATGTCAGCACGGGGCTTGTAAGCGCAGGGGACGTGGAAGGAACTGTAAAGGTTGACGGAAATGTCGCTACTCAAATAACAGATGATATAGAAAGTGGTTGTAGGATTAAGATGACCAACCATACGAGTTATATAGAGGTTAAAGAGATTTCTAATTGTTCAAGAGCTGGGGGAATAGGAGTTTACTACGAAGGTACATATCAAAAAGCTGATATAGCTTCACAGGAAGAAAAAACTGATAACAGTACAACTTCAGAGGATGCCGATGAAGGTAAGCAAGACCAAGAAAAAAGCGAAGAACCAAGCACAGAAGAAACTCCACCAGAAAAAGAACAACACCTGTTGACACATAAAGAAGCGGAACAACGTGTAAAAGAATTTTTAAACCTTCAGAGGATAATATGTACTATGTTTACGATGGAGATACAAAAGAAGGATACTACTACTCTATACGTGTCTATCAATATCAAGAAGCAACAGCAGATTCAACTGAACAAGAAGCTTTTTATGGTTTTTATACAGTGAATCCGCAAACTGGAGAAGTAGCCGATGCATATGCCGATTTAAAAGAAAGTAACTAAAACATCTTTATAAACAAAATAATCCTTGCTAAGCTACCTATCCTAATATATGGAGATATGAAAACGAAACGTGTTATGATAGTATCGGTGATAATTATGGGTAAAAAAGCAGATAAAACAAATGTAATGCGAATTTTAGATCAGAAAAAAATTGAGTACAACTACTATTCTTATGATACTAAAAATCTGAGTGGGGTACAGGTAGCTATTTCGCTTGGAGAAGACCTTTCTAAAGTCTTTAAGACTCTGGTGACGGTGGGGAAATCAAAAGAACATTATGTCTTCATGGTACCAGTTGAAAAGGAGCTTGATTTAAAGAAAGCGGCAAAAGCAGCTGGTGAAAAGTCCTTAGAAATGATTCCTCAAAAGGAATTGTTGCCTCTTACAGGATATGTTCACGGCGGGTGTTCTCCTATCGGAATGAAAAAGCAGTTCGAAACCTTCATTGACTCTACGGCAGAAGATTGTGAAACGATTTATTTTTCGGGTGGACGTGTAGGTCACCAGATACAGTTACCACTAAGTGACTTATCAAAAGCAATACGTATACGTTCGGCAGACATCACAAAGGATAGTTGAAATGTAGCGCCCTTGAGCGAAATGCTTTTAGACATAAGCGTTTCGTTTTTTTAGTTGCTTTAATTACTTCCTGTCTTTTTACCTGTTAGAATAAGAAAAATAAAAGTGAAAATATAGAAAAAATGATATTGTATAGCTAATATGTGGAAATTTTATAAAAAAGCTAGGGGGGGGGAGACAAAAATGATCAAATCAATTATTGGTGGATTCATTTTATCTTTTATTCTTTTAGTAGCATGTACAATAGCTAACGTAAACTCAGAAACAGTACTTTTCACCGCTTTCATTATATTAGTGGGGCTAGCTCTTATCATATCTGGAGCAGCTGTAAGTGGTGATCGAATGAGAGCTAATCTTGCCACGGAATCAAAAACAGACAAGAAGTGGAGAATTACAAATTCTATAAACCTTATGTTGACTGCCACTCCAGTTCTCGCCGTGTTTCTTTTTATTCATTATTTTATATAGTTATTTTCTGTCATGTAAAGTAGCTAACAGAGAATGGAGGTATGAGCATGGAATTTTTAACGGCAGTCGCAGTAACAATTTCAATTTTGTCTTTTGCTTGGATTACAGGACAAAGAGAGCAGCAGGATGACCAATAACGAAAGCAAATAAAAGGCACTCAAAATATGGTATAATACATTTAGCAGCTCCTTATATTTATAGAGCTAAAATTACATTACATACAACTTAACATTAAAGAAGCTAAAGGCCGAGCGTAAAAGAATATTAATTACCGAACAAAGATATTTTGTGTGCGATAACAAAAAGCCTCTAGAAAGAGGCTTTTCTTTATAGAGATGATTGACAGAATATTTCAATATCATTTTGTTTTAGTTCTTGAAATTTGAATACTTTAAGAAATACATAATGATAAAAGAAATTGCCCATTTACTTAACTAAAGATTTTTTAAAAGGAGACAGCTATATCTTATGCATGTTACACTCCGCCCATTTTGTTATATTTTATCTATTATTATCTTACTTCTAGCTTATCTTCCGGTTTCTGTAAGAGCAGAAACCGTACCCGATAAAAAAGCAAATTACGCAGCCGAGAAGAAGACATACCGCATTGCTGGAGAAAAGCATCTTGCGCCTTTTTCTTACGTCAATGACGAAGGAGTGTTTACTGGTTTTAGTATTGATATGCTCAATCAAATAGCGAAAGAAGAAAATGTGAAATTTACATATATTCCAATGGATCTTTATCAAGCAACAAAAGCTCTCCAAGAAGGCAAAATTGATGCCATTATGGGTTTGGAGTATTCAGCTAACCAAAATCAAGTGTTTAAATTTTCCGATCCATATTTTACGATGGCAGATGCCTTAGTTATTCCGAACTCCTTGAAATCTTCGGTTACATCTTTAACCGATTTACGAGGTAAAACAGTTGCGATGCGAGAAGACAAAATTTCCTTTGAGCTACTGATGAATGTAAGAAACATAGAGTTTCAGATGGCTTTAAATCCAGAAGATGCGCTCAATCTCCTATTTTTAAATCGGGCCGATGCGTTTTTTTCAAACAAGTGGACTGCGGAGTTTTATCTTGAGAAATCAAAGAAAAAGGGACAGTATACCGTACTAGATAATGTAGGGATACCTTCAGAGTTTGCCGTTGCAACCCGGCCTGAAAATACAAGACTTTTGTCGGCGATCAACCGTTCGATTTCACATATGCAAGCCAATGGAACTTATCAAGAATTATATAGAAAATGGTTTGTTTCTTCTTCAGAAGAACGCTTAAAAGAATTACGTAATTGGATTATTGTTCTTCTTATTATAGTTGTATTAACACTAGGTAGTTTATTTATCATATATCTTTGGAACAAGCGATTAAAAAAAGAAGTGAAAAAGCGTACATCCGCACTTGCTGATGCGAATCAAAAGCTGAAGATTCAGCAAAAAGCAATTTCACAGGCGCATGCATTTCAGACACAAGTTATTAACCATATGTATTACGGAATTCTCACATTTGATCAATCGCTAAATCTTACAACTATCAATCAAAGGGCAAAAGAAATTCTTCTTATAAAGGATGAAACATTTCAATCTAGTAATATTCATAAACATCCGCTTATCCAGCAAATCTTTAAAACGTATAAAACGATAAAGCAATCGCACACGACATTGCCATTTACAAAGGAAATTCAGCATATACAAAATGGAGAAGTCTATTTTGTATTGTATCGAGTGATTCCGCTTTATGAAGATACAAATAAAATGAACGGTTATTTACTTACACTAGCCGATCGTTCTGAAGAAAGGCTGCTTGAGAAGAAGCTGGCAACCCAAGAGAAAATGCGCGCTCTAGGTCAACTTGTAGCAGGTGTAGCGCACGAAATTCGCAATCCGCTTACATCTGTAAAAACATTTATTGATTTGCTGCCAAATAAATATGAAAATCCAGAGTTTCGAAAAGAACTGTCTAAGCATGTTCCAGAAGCACTAAGAAGAATGAATCGTATTGTTGAAAGTTTAGTAGATTATGCCCGACCTAAATACCCTCAGAAAGTAGCGTTTGATGTAGAAACGTTTATAAACTCTGTAGCGGTTATTATTAGCCCTACATTAAAAAAGAAAGCGGTTCACTTATCCTTTGATATCGAATCAGGTATGCAGGTTTACAGTGACCCTGATCAAATCAAACAAATTATGCTAAATCTTATGTTAAATGCGCTGGACGCGATGGAAAACAGCCCTCACAAGCAGCTCTCTATCAGGGCTGTATCAGAAAATGGGTTAGGTTTTATTGATGTTAGTGATACAGGAAAAGGCATAGATGAAAAAGACATCCCACATATTATGGAACCTTTCTATACAACAAAAAAGCAGGGAGTAGGTCTTGGTTTATCGCTATGCTATCAATGGATAGAAGAGAATAACGGTGAAATCACGATGCATACAAAACAAGGAAATGGTACAACATTTACAATTATCTTGCCTGTTACGAAAGAAAAAGGAGGACACGCATATGAAACCGACCGTTCTCATACTCGATGACGAACCTGCTATTGGTTCATCTCTTCGTTTCGCTCTAGAAACTAACTATGAAGTGACCAATCTTACAGAAGTACCGGAAGCTTATCAATTTTTACGCAGTCAGCCTGTACATGTTGTTTTGTTGGATTGGCGCCTCGGCGAATACAATGGGCTTGAAGTGCTGAGTAAAATTAAAGATATTCAGCCTCAAACATCCATTATTATGATGACAGCTTATGGCACGATTGAATCTTCTATAGAAGCTATTAAGAGGGGAGCGTATCATTACATTACGAAGCCTCTTGATATTGAAGAACTTCATATCTTAATTGAAAAAACGCTTGAACACCAGGAACTTCATGATAAAGTTCGTGAACTAAGTGAAACGATTGAGAAAATAAAAGGCTACGATCAAATGATTGGTGAAAGTGCAGCTATGAAACAAGTTTTTTCGATTATTAATAGAGTAAAAGACATTGATTCGAACGTGCTTATATTTGGTGAAAGCGGCACTGGAAAAGAACTAGTAGCGCGAGGGATTCACCGTCAGGGAAAGAGAGCAAACGGACCATTTATTTCCGTTAACTGTGCGGCTATTCCAGAGACTTTACTTGAAAGTGAACTTTTCGGTTTTGTAAAAGGCGCTTTTACAGGAGCTACTCGCAACCAAAACGGGAAAGTAGCCGCAGCCGATGGAGGAACTCTTTTTTTAGATGAAATTGGTGAAATGCCCCCATCCTTGCAAGCAAAAATGCTTCGATTTTTACAAGAAAAAGAAATAACGCCTCTTGGCTCATCAGAAACAAGAAAAGTAGATGTTCGTATTGTGAGTGCCACTAATAAAGAATTAAATCGTATGGTGAAGGAAAATGGCTTTCGTGAAGATTTATATTTCCGCTTAAATGTCATTCCCATCACACTACCGCCATTACGTGAACGAAAAGAAGATATAGCGCTTCTTATTCCATACTTTTTGCAGAAATACTCAGAAGAAATGGAGAAACCGCTTTGCGTGCTTTCTTCAGATGCATATAAAAAGCTTTTAACGTACGATTACCCAGGAAATGTAAGACAGCTAGGAAACATTCTTGAATATGCCGTTGCTATGACCAAAGATGGAACGATTATGGAAAAAGATTTACCTATAACCGTTCAACACGAACAGCAGACCTCTTTGTCACGCTATGAGAACTTCACTGAAGAAATAAAATCAATTAAAATCCCAATTAATTACACGATGAAAGAAGCCGAACAGCTAATTATCGAGTCAGTCCTTGAAGAGTGCGGAGGCAACCGTAGAAAAACAGCTCAGGCACTTGGTATCAGTGAACGAAGTATCCGTAACAAACTTCATCTTTATCGCACAATTCAACAAAAAGAGGCAAAAAATGCCGAGTAGGAACATATTTCCGTTCCTCCCCGGCATTTTTTGCCGGGTTCTTGTCAGTTTCTCTGCCATTTAAGTGGGTTTTTGTTGGCACGAAAATTGCATTATATTATTGTAAGCGCCCACATTAAAGAAAACAGAGGTGAATAAATGAAAAAATATATAGCGGCGGCGCTCGTTTTTTGTTTGATATTTGTCATAGCGGTCTTAAATAGAGATCTACTAGCTATTCATCAAAAAAAAGAGAACAGCACTGACTCTAACATAAAGGCTAGTGAAGATGCTGATAACAAACCGCTTACCATTTTGACAGGAGGACCAACAGGTGTTTACTTTCAGTTAGGCAATGCTTTAGCCAGAATTTATGGAGAAAAGCTAGGAATTCAAGCTAGTGTACAGACGACGGAAGCTTCTGTAGAAAATATTAGTAAAGTTGCACAAAAAAAGGCCGAGCTTGGTTTTTCTATGGCCGATATGCTGGCAAGTTCTCAGGAAAAAGAAGAAGCCGTAATTAATAAGAAAGATTTACCTAATGTAAGAGCAGTGGCCTCTTTATATCCAAACTATATGCAAATTGTAGCTCTTAAGTCAGCTAAAATTCATACGCTTCAAGACTTAAAAGGAAAAAAGGTAGTGGTAGGAGCGCTCGGCAGCGGTACAGAGGTATTGGCCATGCGAATTCTAAAAGAAATGCATATCAGCACGCAGGATTTTCATGCAAGATTCTTACCTTTTTCTGAAGGAATTGAAGGAATTAAAAATGGAACTGCAGATGCAGCTTTTCTTTCTTCTGGATATCCTAACTCGGGAATAACAGAGTTAGCTTCAACAAACGAGATTGAACTGATTTCAGTTCCTGAAGAAGTGACAGAAAAATTAAAAAAATCATACCCGCCACTAGGAATTGGGATGATTCCGGCTGATACATATAAGGATGTCAACACAGAAACAAAAACAGTCATGGTTAACAACCTTTTGATTACCAATAAAGATATGCCACAAAAAAAAGTATATGAGCTGACAAAAGCTTTGTTTGAGAATGTAAAAACGCTTGAGCAAACGAATAGCTCTGCTGAAAAAATAACGTTAGCAAAAGCTGCAGAACAACTTCCTTTACCGTTGCACCCAGGTGCCAAAAAGTATTACAAAGAAAAAGGCATTATAAAGTAATCTAAATCTCTATCAAAATAGTACACAAGAATATATTAATCAAAGAAAAGAGGGATCAATCATGGCTCATACTAGTGAAGCTGCAAACAACAGGCGTGTTACAAGTAATATTTTTAAAGGATCTATTGGAAATTTAATTGAATGGTACGATTGGTATGTTTACTCTGCTTTTGCCGTCTATTTTTCATCGCAATTCTTCCCAGAAGGCGATCCAACAAGTCAGCTGCTTAATACAGCCGCAATCTTTGCTGTTGGTTTCTTGATGCGTCCAATTGGTAGTTTATTAATGGGACGGTATGCAGATCGATATGGTCGCCGGGCTGCGCTTACCTTGTCTATTACGATCATGGCGAGCGGATCTTTTATTATCGCTTGTACTCCTAGCTATAGTACGATAGGGTTATTATCTCCAATTATTCTAGTACTAGCACGTTTGCTTCAAGGAATCTCCTTAGGAGGAGAATACGGAACGTCTGCAACTTATCTTTCTGAAATGGCAAGCAGCGGGCGAAGAGGATTTTATTCAAGCTTTCAGTATGTGACGCTTGTTGCTGGTCAGCTAGTGGCATTAGGTGTTCAAATTATTTTACAAAACATTCTTAGTGAAGCAGATATGGTTTCATGGGGCTGGCGTATTCCTTTTGTTATTGGAGCAATTGGCGCGCTGAGTGTGTTATGGCTGCGTCGTACAATGGATGAGTCAGAGCAATTTTCTAAAATGGACTCTGAAAGCCGTGAAAATGCAGGGACTATTAAAGCACTTATGAAGCATCCTAAAGCGGTGTTGACCGTTATTGGATTAACATTAGGAGGAACAGTTGCTTTTTACACGTATACAACGTATTTGCAAAAATTTATGGTAAATAGTGTAGGGCTAGATAAAGGAGTCGTAAGCTGGATTAACTTCTGCGCGCTACTTGTATTTGTTGTCCTTCAGCCAATAGCAGGTATGCTGTCTGATAAAATCGGACGCAGGCCGCTGTTAATGAGCTTTGGTATTTTAGGAACATTACTGACTGTACCGCTGTTTCTTTTTATGAAACAAGCTCACAGCCCAGTCATGGCTTTCCTATTAATGACAATCGGACTTATCATTGTAACAGGTTATACATCTATTAATGCTATTGTAAAAGCTGAGCTTTTCCCAACAGAAATTCGAGCTCTTGGTGTAGGGTTACCGTACGGACTTACAGTTGCTATATTTGGAGGCACAGCAGAATTTATTGCTCTATGGTTAAAAAGTATTGGTCATGAATCACTTTTCTTTTTCTATGTAGCCGGATGTATCGCTATTAGCTTTATTGTCTATTGGCATATGGGAGAATCTTCTAAAGATTCATACATAGAATCTGAGCTGAAGACAGATAACACAGATAACAATGTACCCCCAAATAACATTAGTTTTTAATTTTACTTAAGCAAATAATCGAAGGATATACAAAGGCATTTGTAATTTAGATAAGAAAACTAGTGAAAGAATAGAAGAGGGAAAAAGGACTGGCTATAAAAAGCCATTCCTTTTTTTATCCTCTTAAAAGATATTTATTTTGTAGTCGATTCAGAATAAGAAAAGGATTATTCTGTGATATAACGAAATAGAGAGTATATACATCAGAAATAGAGAGAGGGAAAACTTCATGAATACTTTATGTTCCTTTTTTATGAATCCAGTTTTAACTACTTCTAGGTTTTTAATAGAATTACAGAGCGTGTTCTTTCATCCTATTTGGAAAGAGTATAATTATGATGATTATTTTACCTATAAAGTGTATGTTCCTAGTACATATACTGGGTTAAGTAAAGTACCATTAATCGTTATGCTTCATGGATGTCAACAAGATGCAGATGATTTTGCTGCGGGTACGGAGATGAATAAGCTGGCGGAAGAAAAAGGCTTTATTGTTCTCTATCCTCAGATGAATTCCTTTGCTAACTCTAACGGGTGCTGGAATTGGTTTTATGAGTATAATCAATTTCGTGATAATGGAGAGCCAGAAATAATAAAAGATATGATTGATCATATAACCACTAAATATGCTATTAATTCTACTAATATATACCTTGCTGGCATGTCAGCGGGAGGCTTTATGGCAAATGTGCTGGCTATTGCTTATCCTGATGTATTTAAAGCCGTAGCTATTCATTCAGGAGGCAGTAATTCGTATGCTGTAGACCTTATCACAGCTGCACAAGTCATGCTATACGGCTCTTTAAACCCTGAATTTGATGGTGATGAAGCTTATAAGAGAATGGGAAATTTTGCACGGCCTATTCCCATCATTACACTTCATGGTCAATCGGATACAGTAGTCAATCCGGTTAATGCGTCTACATTAATTCAGCAGTGGATTTATACATACAAGCATTTCGGTCTAGCTATACATGAAAATGCTACTTCTTATACTTCAAAAGAAAAAGAAAATCATTATAGCTACATAACGTATGACTACGTAGATACAAAAAATAAAATTTGGATGAAAAAAATCATGGTAGAGGGTATGGAGCATGCATGGTCTGGAGGAAATAGCAATGGATCAAATACTGACCCAAAAGGCCCTAATGCCTCAAAAATGATTTGGGACTTTTTTGAAGAACAGAAAGATTAAATAGAGCATAAAAGAGTGCACCACTAAATACTATCAGCCTTTCATTTTTTAAAACAAATAACCGTCTACAAACAGCAAAAAAGGATCTTATCGAAAGATCCTTTTCCTATTATCAATGAGCATTTCTTAACAAGTAGCTTCAAACCGATTTAACAATACATCCAGATCCTGACTGATTTTAATTGTATTACTACTTGTAAATCCTTCCTCTAGGGCAATCATCATCATCATTTTTCGTATAAATTCTATCTTTATTAGCAGTAGTCTACATTTGAAACACATTAAGTTTCCTCCACTTGCCACGTCATTTTAAAGGCTTAAATTGTTGAATCATTTATGCCAGAACGTTTTCTGAATAGATAACCTAAAAAATATAGTAACAAATAGATAGTGTCGAAGTCTGTCGTATTTTGAATTCGAATATCTCTATTTAAAAAGAATTGGCTTTTAAACGTGTTATTATTTTTATTATAAGCTTAATGAACCTGCACATCCATAGGCTCTGTTTTATCTGTTTAACTATCTATGACTATCAGGCACTGATAAGCAAGGGTGGATGATAGGGTGAAGGCTACTTCTAATTACCATAGAGTTTTTAGAAAATATAATAAAAAAGCGTCTGTTAAGACGCTTTATATATAATACATATACTGCTCTTCTTTATTGGCATTTTTTGTTTCGTGGATTATTTCTTCTGGGATATTGGACGTACGGTTAGTAAAAAGCATAAACAAAGCAATAATTGATGCCACAAAACCTAAAGTAACAATCACAATAAATCCCTCCCTTTAGAATATATATTCTACTTTTATCTTCATTTTCCTATATTTATTTTATACCCTTATTTCATTTTCTCAACACATAGGATAAAAGATAAAAAGAGTGTATTATACATCTCCTAAATCTCCGATCCAAAGTAAATACAAACAAGGAAGCTTAAAACACCCAATTCCCTTAAAAGAGTAGAGGGCTATAAAGATTTCTTTCTATGAGTGATATAATCATTAAAATTATTAATCACTGAGATAACTTATTTGTATTGTACGAATGAAAGAAATTTATATATATTAAAAATACAAAATATTCATTAAATTATACATGGCTTTGTTTTTGAGTTAAAAAGAAAAAAACTGCTGCTTTAAAGCTAACAAGTAAGCAGTATAAGATTAGGGAAGTTACAGGGGATATAAAAAATGATAGAAATGAATACAGGTAGAGTTTTTTTGCTCAGATATTCACAAGGTTTTCATTCGTAAATTAGACTGAAAATTTTGATAATAAATTGTATTTTTTCTAAGGAGGAATTTTTATGACAACAACGGTTTTAAATGTATTAACTTATTCTTTTTATCTTAACGGTGAGTGGAAAGAAAGCAACTCAGGGCAGACGATCGATATTATTTCTCCGTACCGTCATGACGTGATTGGAAAAGTGCAAGCTATCACAAAAGAGGAAGTCGATGAAGCGGTACATTGCGCACAGAAAGCTCAGAAGGGGTGGGCAGAAACTTCTCTGCAAGAACGTGCAAAATATTTATACAAGTGGGCAGATGAGCTGGTAAACATGCAGAGTGAAATTGCCGAAATTATTATGAAGGAAGTTGGAAAAAGCTTAAAAGATGCAAGAAATGAAGTGGTGCGTACAGCGGATTTCATTCGTTATACAGTTGAAGAAGCACTTCATATGAATGGCGAAAGCATGAAGGGAGATAGCTTTCCTGGAGGTTCTAAGTCTAAAGTTGCGATTGTTGAACGCGTGCCTTTAGGTGTTGTACTCGCGATTCCTCCTTTTAACTATCCGGTAAACTTAGCAGCTGCTAAACTGGCGCCTGCTCTTGTTTCAGGAAATGCAGTTATCTTCAAACCCGCAACGCAAGGAGCGATCAGCGGTATTAAAATGATTGAAGCCCTTCATCAAGCAGGTATTCCACAAGGTCTTGTAAACGTCGTAACGGGTCGCGGATCTGTAATTGGTGATTACTTGGTTGAACATAAAGGCATTAATATGATTTCATTCACCGGGGGAACAAATACGGGTACTCAGTTAGCCAAAAAGGCAGGCATGATTCCTCTTGTACTAGAACTTGGAGGAAAAGACCCTGGTATTGTATGTGAAGATGCAGATTTACAAGAAGCAGCAAAACATATTATAAGCGGAGCATTTTCTTATTCCGGTCAGCGCTGTACAGCCATTAAACGTGTACTTGTGCATGAAAAAGTAGCAAGCGAGCTTGTGACTATTTTAAAAGAAGAAGTACATAAATTATCAGTGGGTTCTCCTGAAGATGGATGTACGATTGTTCCATTAATTGACAGTAAGTCCGCGGACTTTATTCAAATTTTAATTGCAGATGCACTCGGAAAAGGTGCAGCAGTTGTCACGGGGAACAAGCGTGAAGGCAACCTTATCTATCCTACTCTTTTAGATGACGTGAATGACAGTATGCGTGTAGCATGGGAAGAACCATTTGGACCTGTATTACCAATTATCCGCGTCGCTTCTGACCAAGAAGCCATTGATATAGCAAACGAATCGGAATTTGGCTTACAGGCAAGTGTTTTTACAAAAGATATTAATAAAGCCTTCTCAATTGCAAATAAAATTGAAGTCGGTTCCGTTCAAATTAACGGTCGTACAGAACGCGGTCCTGATCATTTTCCTTTCATCGGTATAAAAGGATCAGGTATGGGCGCTCAAGGTATTCGTAAAAGTATTGAATCTATGACTCGCGAAAAAGTAACCGTATTAAATTTACAATAATTAAATTCCAAAAGCTCTCCAAATCGAGCTAGTAGAGTGTAACGGATCTCATGGAAAAAAGCCTGTGCTTGAGGAAGCACAGGCTTTTAAAAATCTTATTTAACTGTCACTCAATTCCATCTTTATAGTTCTTATGCCAGTTTTTATCACCTATGTGCTCAATATCCTCAACGGTTTTTTCAAGCTCTGACATAATGAGTGTTTTTACTTGATAAATGGTATCAAAAAAAGCTTTCTCTTCATCCGGGTTAGGCTTTATTTTGGCTGCTGCTGAAATATCAACATATCTGCGATGTTCAGCTGTTAATTTATCAAGCGCCTCAAAAATATGAGAGGTGAGCACAGCAACCTCCTTATGATTATCAGGCAGCTTTTCTTTTAATGTTTCTATCCTTTTATCCATATTAACATCCCCTTATTTATAGCGTGTCGTATTTATGTAACTTTCCCACTAATAAAAACGAATAACCTTAAAAGGCAAAAATTAATGGGAATTAGCATATGAAACAAAATTATATACTGCAGGATATCATGTTAAAGTGAAAAAACGGTGAAAGGAGTGGCTAATTTAGTGAAAAAACGGAGTCTTATTGGTACTTTCCAGCCTTTCTTATATTCAATCAACATAAAGTTTCTTCAAAGATATTTGTAAGATGACTCATTTTGCATCAAAAGATTTTTTTGGTATATTATAGATGTGTTTAAAAATGCAACAGAAGGTGATTGGATGAAAGTAATGGCTATCGCTCCTTATAACGGTTTAAAAGAGTTAATGATTACTCTAGGGGAAAAAGAAGAATTCGAATTGCAGGTAGAGATAGGTGATTTACAAGAAGGTCTAACTCTTGCCAAGGATGCAGTAAATAACGACATAGATATCATCATCAGCCGAGGGGGAACGGCGGAACTTATCCAAAGAGAATTGACAATTCCGGTTGTCGAAATTGAAGTTTCTGGTTACGATATGCTGCGCGTACTTACGCTTGCAAAGGACTATCCAGGAAAAAAAGCTATTGTTGGGTTTTCTCCTATTTCAGAAGGAGCCTCTACAATTTGTGAAATACTTGATATTAATATGTCTGCATACAAAGTCAAAGAAGAAAAAGAAATTGAGCCTATCTTAATTCAATTACAGCAAGAAGGTTATACAAATATTATCGGAGATGCAGTTACGGTGAAAACAGCTGAAAGGCTTGGACTAAATGGTATATTGCTTACTTCTGGAAAAGAAAGTGTTTTGAAATCTTTTCAAAATGCAAAAAAAATATATCGATTTCTTTCATCTTTTAAAAAAAACTATTTGATTTCCTTTGATATTGTTCAAAACGAAACGGAAGGAATTGTTGTTTACAATTCAACGTCTCAAGCTATTTTTGCTAATCCTTATTTTAATGATAACTTTAGTGATAACTTCAAGCATAATCTTAATATACAAGATGCAGTAAAGACTGTATGTAATACAGGTTTTTTTGAAACAGTTTTTAATACGAATAATACTTTTTGGAAAATAAAAGGTTATCCTCTCGAAACCTCACATTCAAAATTGATTGTGTTTCGTATCAATAAATATAGGTCCAATGACAATCAAGATATAGATGGAATCTCGATTGTCTCTTTAAAAAACGAAGTGAATTCTACAGGTAGCCTTACTAATATCGTCACAAAAAATGAGAGAATGAACAGGATTTTAAAAGCTTCAACTATTTACGCTGATACAAAAGAACCTATATGGATTAGCGGTGAAGAAGGAACTGGAAAAGAACGCTTAGCAAAGCTCATTCATGTTAATAGTGAAAGACGTGAACATCCGCTGCTTATCATAGATTGTGAAGTTCTCTCAAAAGGACAATGGGCATGCTTATTAGACAGGAGTTCTTACGATAATTTATTAGCCCATAATCCAAATGGAAGCGTTGTTTTAAAGAATATAGATTCTTTAGAGTTGGATACTCAAAAAAGGTTAGCAAGTTACTTGAAAAAAGGTTTAACCACATGCCGTTTTATAGCTTTATCACGTAAAAGTATGGAATACTTAACTGAAACACAGCGCTTTGATCAAGAATTATATTATTTACTAGCCAGTTTAACCCTGGATCTTCCTTCATTAAAGGAAAGGAAAGAAGATATCGAAAGTTTAGCTCTTTTCTTTATCGGAGAATGTAATATAAAATTTGGTAAGCAAATTGTAGGAATACGTAACGATGCAAAGGAAGATTTAAAGAATTTTGAATGGATAGGAAATATAAAACAGCTAAAACAGATCATTCAAGAGAGTGTGCTATTAGCTGAAGGGGCTTTTCTAGAGCTTCATGATTTGAAGAGAGTAATAAATAAGATCCGTGTTACAAGTGAAAGTCATGAAATTGATTTAACCGGAACATTAGAAGAAATTGAACGGGAAATTATAAAAAAGATATGGTTAGAAGAAGGTATGAATCAAACGAAGACAGCGGAAAGATTAGGTATAAATCGAACCACTCTATGGCGGAAATTGAAATAAAAACTTCATCTGTATGTACTGTTGAGCCAAATTTGAAAAACCACTTTATCTGTAAGGACTTGTAGATAAAGTGGTTTTTATTGTTTAATTTTTAAACAATTTAGAAAAAAATAAATTTTATGTAGTTTTAGTGTTGATTAATTAAACAGTTATGTATATAATTCGAAATGTAAACGTTTTAAAAAATAAATTATATATTAATGTTGCAAAAATAAACAATAAACTTTTTGTAAATAGTTACCGTAAGGAGGAAGGAATATGGAGTTAAAAGGAATTATTCCAGCGTTATTAACACCTTTAACAAAAGAGCAGACAATAAATGAACAGGTACTGCGTCAATTAACCAATCATCTTATTGAATCTGGTGTGCACGGCATTTTTGCTTTAGGAACAAATGGTGAATTTCACCTCTTCAAAAAAGAAGAAAAAATAAAAATTGCTCAAATTATTATTGATGAGGTCAAAGGAAGAATTCCCGTAATTATTGGTACAGGAGGAAACAGTACAGAAGAAGTTATTGAATTGTCAAAGCAGATGGAAGACCTTGGAGCAAATGCTCTTTCTGTTATTACTCCTTACTTTGTTACACCAACCCAAGAGGAAGTGACCGTTCATTTTCAACGAATAGCAGAAGAAACATCTTTGCCCGTTCTTTTATATAATATCCCTTCAAAAACTGGAATGAGCTTAGAGCCTGAAACCGTTGCAAAGCTAGCAAATGTTCCTAATATTGTAGGAATTAAAGATAGCAGCGGTAACTTTGAAAATATTAAACGCTATATTCATGCAACTAAAAACAAAGATTTTTCCGTGTTTGCAGGAACAGACTCTTTAATACTAAAGACCTTAGAAGCAGGAGGAGTAGGGGCAGTTGCAGCAACTGCAAATATGGTTCCTGATATCGTAGTATCCATTTACAACAACTGGGTAAAGGGATTTAACAACGAGGCAGAAGAAGCTCAAAAAAAATTACAGCCGCTTAGAGATACACTCCAATACGGGACGCTTCCATCGGCTCTGAAAAAGGCTGTAGAACTTTATGGGATTCCAGTAGGCCCTCCTAAACTGCCGGTCTCTGAACTATCAGGAGACGGACTTGAAAAAGTGAAAGTAATGGTTAGAGGTTATAAAAAGCAGGACGTACTTTGAAAAGGAACTACTTGAGTAGAATGAACTAACTATAGGGAAAGAGGTTAAAATGATGCAAAAACTATATCAATTCCAAACGGCAAATCATCTTATTGCAGGACCAAATTCAATTGAAAGAGTAGGAGAACACCTTTCTCTATTAGGAACAGAAGTTAAGTCAGCCTTAATTATTACCCAGCCATCGATGAAAAGATTAGGATTTGTTGAAAAGCTTATCGATCAGTTATCTGACAAAGGCATAACAACCAACGTAAATGTTGATGTTCTTCCAGAACCAACAGTTGAAAATATTGAAGAAGTTTTTCAGGCTATTAGAAATGAACAGCACGATGTACTAATTGGATTTGGTGGAGGCAGTGTCCTTGATGCAACAAAAATTCTATCCGTTTTAAAAACGAATAATGAATCTATTCGCGAGCTATTAGGTACAGATTTAGTTAAAAACCCTGGTACACCAACTGTATTAATTCCGACTACTTCAGGTACAGGTTCTGAAGTAACGCCTAATGCTATTGTTACACTGCCGGATGAAGAATTGAAGATTGGAATCGTAAGTAAATATTTACTGCCTAAAATAGTAGTACTCGATCCAGTCCTAACGTTAAGTTTACCAAGACCTATCACAGCCGCAACAGGGATGGATGCCTTTACTCATTCATTAGAATCATTTATTTCAAATAAATCAAATTTAATTAGCGATATGGTTGCATTAGAATCAATTCGTCTTATCTCATCTAGTATTATAGAAGCCTATCAAAATGGGAATTCAGTTGATGCAAGAGAAAAAATGCTTGTCGGTTCTATGTATGGCGGAATGGCTCTAACAAGTGCAGGTACTGCTGCGGTTCATGCATTAGCATATCCGTTAGGCGGAAAATTTAAAATCCCTCACGGTGTAGCTAATTCGATGCTTTTACCTCATGTAATGGAATTTAACATGGATGCCATTGAAGATCGCTTGTTCCTTGTAGCCGAGCCTATGGGAATTAAAGTAGAAGGTCTTTCTAAAACCGAAGTAGCTCAAAAAGTAGTAAGTCGTATTGTAGAGTGGACAAATGTTTTAGAAATTCCACAAAATCTTAAAGAGTATGGAGTAAGAGAAGAAGACGTTCCAGGTCTAGCTCTTTCTGCCTCAAAAGTAACACGATTATTAAATAATAACCCTAAAGAAGTAAGTTTAAAAGATATGGAAGGAATTTACCGTAAATTACTTGTTTGAAAAGGTGATGACATTCTATGAGAATATCCGTTATTTCTGATGATTTAACAGGCGCAAGTGATTGCGGAGGGCAATTAGTTCGTTATGGGTTAGATGTTTCTGTAGTTTTAACAGGTCACAATAGTAATTTGAATAAAAAAGAAGCTCTTATATTTAATACAGATAGCCGCGCTGTTTCAGAGAAAGAGGCTTATGAAAGAGTTAAAAAAGTTTGCGAACGGGTTAAAAGTGAAGCATTTGATGTTATTTATAAAAAAATTGACTCCACAATGAGAGGTAATATCGGACAAGAAATTAATGCCGTTTACGATGTATTCCAACCCGATTTTGTTTTTATCGCTCCAGCCTTTCCAGAGGCTGGACGGCAAGTGATTAACGGAGTTCATTTTCTGAATCAAAAACAATTACATGAAACTGAAGTAGGGAATGATCCTAAAACTCCTGTAAATGATTCTTTGATTACCCGTGTGATTAAAAGTCAGGCTCAAAGAGAAGTTGGTCATCTTTCGTACAAAGATCTTCATGCTGGATATGAATTTGTCATCAAAAAGCTCAAAGCATTCAAAAATCAAAAGGTTTCATACATCACAGTAGATTCCGTTCATGAATCAGACCTTAAATATCTCGTTGAAATGATAAAAAAGACAGAATTTTCTGTTGTGTGGTCAGGTTCAAGCGGGTTAATCAATTATTTGCCTCAAGCTTATGGACTACAGCAATATAAAAAGAAAGTCAGTTTTCTAAGAAAAGATAAACCCGTGTTATTTGTTATTGGAAGCGTAAGTAAAGTTGGAAGAAATCAGCTGCGTCAATTGTTACTAAACTCTGACACCATTGGTTTAGAAATTAACCCATCAAAAATTATTCTAGACAGCGCTTCTAAACAAAAAGAACTAAGCCGGGTAACAGATAAGGCTTTAAAATCTTTAGAAACAGGAAAGAGCATTGCTTTATTTTCTTCAGGAGAAGTAAAAAAAACACACGAAATCGGTAAAAAACAAGGCTTTAGCGCTATTGAAATGAGTGACTATATTTCAATGACGATGGGAGAAGTAGCTGTAGCTCTAATTAACCAATGTAATATTACTAATCTTTTTCTTACAGGAGGAGATACAGCTCAACAAGTGTTAAGTCAATTACAGGTTCATAAATTTCATTTGCTAGATGAAGTGGAGCCTGGTATACCACTTGGCAAGTTAGATTATAAGGGAGAAATTTTTGCTGTAACGAAAGCAGGAAGTTTTGGGACAGATTTAGCTATGCTTAAAGCCAAATCGAAGCTGCAGGGGAAAAAAGATGCCTGGGAACACTCTGTAATATTGAGCAAATAGTAAAAGAGTGCCATAAAAATCAAAGTGGATTTTAAAGGAGGAATATGATGAAACCCGTTATAGGAATTACAATGGGAGATGCATCTGGAGTAGGTCCAGAGGTTATTGTAAAAGCACTGGCAGATCCGTCAGTTTATCAAGTTTGCCGTCCTATTGTTATAGGAGACGCTAAAATAGTAGAAAGAGCAATTGAAATGACACAAACTTCGTTAACTGTCCACCGAGTTAAAGAGGTAAATAAAGGAGCATTTACTCATGGCGTAATTGATTGTATTCATATGGACTTAGTACCTGAAGATCTTCCAGTTGGAGAAATCTCATCATTAGCTGGGAGCGCAGCGTTTAAATTTATTGAGAAAGCGATTGAACTAACAAAAAAGAAAGAGATACAGGCCATTTGTACAGCCCCATTAAATAAAGAGGCATTACACAAAGGTGGCTACACTTATCCTGGTCATACTGAAATCTTGGCAGAGCTCACGAACACAAAGGACTATTCAATGATGTTATCTTCCCCAAAGCTAAAAGTCATTCACCTTACTACTCATGTAGGGTTAAAAAAGGCAATAGATGCTATTACACCAGAAAGAACGTATACCGTCATCAAGCTTGCTCATGAAACATTAAGTCGCGCAGGCTATAAAAACCCGCGAATTGCCGTTTGCGGAATTAATCCTCATGCTGGAGAGAACGGTTTATTTGGAGAAGGAGAAGAGGAGGAAAAGCTAATTCCTGGTATTCAAATCGCGGCTTCTGAAGGAATAAATGTTACGGGGCCATACCCCGCAGATACATTATTTTTCCGTGCAGTGCGAGGAGACTTCGATATTGTAATCGCTTGTTATCACGATCAGGGACATGTACCAATTAAAGTCTTAGGGTTAGAAGAGGGAGTTAACATTACAGTTGGTTTAAACGGGGGTGTTATTCGCACTTCTGTTGATCACGGTACAGCATTTGATATTGCAGGAAAAGGAATTGCCGATGAGAGAAGTATGCTAGCTGCTCTTCAGTCCGCTGCCGAGCTGTCTCCTAAAAAGGTTTTAAATAAGTTTTAAAAATGACGTTGTTATCAATTCTTGTAAAAACGTCTTCGGGGCAATTTGAAAACCTTTCACTGTAAGTGCAGTAATACCAATAAGGTGAATTGCAATTAAAGAACTCCGAAGACAGTAATTTGTATTTTGTGATTTAAAATTTTCATTGATTATTTACAGGAAACAAATGAAAGCGCTTAAAAATATCTGCATAAAACAGTTTTACTACTGACCAATGGATCTCTTTAGGACAGAAAAAATGATAGAAGCATTGAGAAAAAATAAACCGTGAAATATTGAAATTTTTATCGACATATATCAAAATTCTGTTGTTATTATAGGAGGAAATCTATAATGAAAGCATTAAATCCTTCAAGCCTGGTTTTTGTTTTAGCAGTAATTGTTGTATATATTCTATTTACAACATGGTTAACAATGAGATTAAGAAGTAAATCCAGCGCAGAATTCAATAACGCAGCCAAAACATTGCCTGCTCTTGTAGTTGGAATTTTATTAATGTCAGAGTTCATCGGAACTAAATCAACAGTAGGGACTGCTGAATCATCATTTACAGATGGTATTGCGGCTTCTTGGTCACTTATTACTGTGACAATTGCTTTTTTCCTCTTTTCATTCTTTTTAGTTAATAAATTCTATGGTACTGGAAAATATACTATTTCCGGTATAATTGAGCAGAAATTTGGAAGGTCTACAAAGACTGTTGTATCGGTTATTATGATAGCTGCTCTTTTACTTGTAAATCTAGGAAACTACCTCAGTGGTTCTGCAGCCATTGCATCTCTGTTAGGTTTGCCATTGATGACATGCGCTATTATTACAGCAATTGTTAGTACATTTTATTTTACATTTGGGGGAATGAAAGGAGTAGCTTGGGTAACCATTCTTCACTCATTTGTAAAATATGCGGGTGTTTTAATTACAGTAGGAGTTGCATTATATCTTTGCGGTGGATTCAAGCCTATAGTGCAAGAGCTGCCAAAAAGCTACTTTACATGGGATGGCACGATTGGTGGAGGAACAATTTTTGCATGGCTTATCGGAAATATGGGAGCTATTTTCTCTACACAATTTATTATTCAAGCAATCACATCGTCAAAAAGTGCAAAAGCAGCTAAAAAGTCAAGTTTATATGCAGCACTATTATGCTTGCCACTTGCATTGGCAATCGGAGTGATTGGGGTATGTGCACGCTATTTGTATCCAAATATCGATCCTATCTATGCGTTTCCAGTATTCTTAGAACATATGAATCCAGTATTAACAGCAATTGTAGCAACATCCTTAGTAGCATCCATTTTCGTTGGGGTTTCAACCGTGGCTTTGGCTACAACAACATTAATTGTGGACGATTTTTATGTTCCAAAAGCTAAACCATCTGCAGAAAGGCAGATGAAGATGACTCGAATTATTTCTATTGTTGTTGGTATTGTCCCATTACTTGGTGTGGTTTTAGCTCCAGAACTATTAACTTTATCTTTTTTCACCCGTGCTTTGAGAACATCTATTGCTGTGGTAGCTGCAATGGGATTTTATCTCCCATTCTTTAGTTCAAACCGAGGCGCAACAATAGGTTTAGCAATGTCAGGTATTTTCACAACTGTATGGTATCTGCTAGGAAACCCTTTTGGCATTGATAATATGTATGTTGCTGTCATCACTCCATTTATTGTGATGATAATTGATCGATTTATCGGTAGAAAAGATAAAGAGTCTGAAAATACTGAATCCAATACTGTAGAATATATAGATGCAAAGTAGAAAATATCTTAGTTTAAGTTAAAAGGAGAGAAATGTAATGAATAATCAACCAACGACTATTGTAGCAGATGGAAAACTAAAAACGTGTTCAGGTGGATTAAAACATGTAGAGGCATATATTCCGTCTGATTGTATACAAAATCACGCTTCTAATTTACTTGTACTAGATAACGGAGACTTATTATGTACTTGGTTTGGCGGTACACAAGAGGGAATAGCCGACATTCATATCTACCTATCAAGGCTTAAAAAAGGCGAAAAAGAATGGAGTAGAGCTGTAAAACTTTCAGATGATTCAACTCGTTCTGAACAAAACCCAATTTTATTTCGTGCCCCGGATAATAAATTGTGGTTATTGTACACGGCACAAAAATCCGGGAATCAAGACACAGCGATTGTAAGATATCGTATTTCGGAAGATGAAGGCTATTCGTGGGGACCTATTGAAACTTTATTTGATCAGCCAGGTACTTTTATTCGACAGCCTATTGTTGTATTAGATAACGGTGATTGGCTTTTACCTGTTTTCTATTGTATTATTTCTCCAGGACAAAAGTGGACAGGCAATAAAGATATAAGTGCGGTAAAAATCTCAAAAAATCAAGGTGAGTCTTGGGAAGAGTATGAAGTGCCTAATAGCTTAGGCTGTGTTCATATGAATATCGAAAAATTAGATGACGGAACGCTTTTAGCATTATTCCGAAGCCGCTGGGCTGATCATATTTATAGCAGCCATTCGACTGATCATGGAAGAACGTGGAGCGAGCCGATTCCTACACAATTACCTAATAACAATTCTTCTATTCAATTTACAAAATTGAATAACGGACATTTAGCGTTAGTTTTTAACAATATGAACGCCGATAATTGCACGGAGCGCAGGCTGTCGCTTTATGATGAAATTGAAGATGAAGAGGATATGGATATTTTGTCCCCTAATCAAGACACGCCTGAAAAAGATGATGAAGAAGACAGGGCTGCATTTTGGGGAGCGCCTAGAGCACCGATGACAATTGCGATTTCAGAAGATGGAGGGAGAACATGGCCATATAAAAAGGATATTGAAACAGGCGATGGCTATGCGATGACCAATAATTCAAAAGAAAAATTAAATAGAGAATACTCATATCCTTCTATTAAACAAAGCGCTGATGGAAAGATTCATATTGCTTTTACGTATTTTAGACAAGCCATTAAATATGTGTGTGTTTCAGAAGAATTCATAAAAGCTTAATAGCTTCATATACTTCGGAGGGGTAAAGTATGCTGTTGGAAAACAAAACTGCAATTATTACAGGGGCTAGTAGAGGTATTGGAAAAGCTATTGCTTTGACTTTAGCTAAAAACGGTGCCTCATTAGTTATACACGGTACGAATAGGAATTTATTAAATGAATTAGCTTTGCAGATTGAAGGCTTAGGTAGAGAATGTATTGTAAAAGCTGGGGATGTAGCAGATCCAAATGTTGCAACAGAGGTTGTACAGGCTGCTGTAGAACGTTTTGGAAAAATTGATATTTTAATAAATAATGCGGGTATTAATATGCGTAGCTCAACATTAGAAATGACTTTGGATGATTGGAAAAAGGTATTAGATGTTAATTTAAACGGGACTTTATATTTCTGTAAAGCCGTCTTACCTTATATGATTGAGCAAAATTACGGTAAGATTGTCAATGTAAGTTCTACAACAGCAAAAACTGCTCATAAAAATGCAGCGCCATCTTACGGAGCTTCAAAAGCTGCAGTTAACTACCTTACTATGCATTTAGCTTTAGAAATGGCGCCTCATAATATTTTTGTGAATGCTGTATGTCCAGGTCCTGTAGAAACGGACATGAACAATCAATGGACAGATGAATACCGGAAAGAGGTAACAAAGAGAATTCCATTAAATAAGTTAGGAACTCCTCAAGATGTTGGAGAAAGCGTTCTATTTTTAGCTTCAAGTATGTCTGATTTTATAACGGGTGAATCCATTAATGTCAATGGCGGAACATACATGAATTAGATAGCAAAAAGCCTAGAAAGTTGACTATCTAGGCTTTTCAATTGTTTCTCTAAAGAATAGAATATAAACAGGTGATTAAAATGGAATTTTTAACAATCTTATTACCTATTTTCGGCATATTTGCATTAGGATTTATTGGACAAAAGAAAATAGGATTTGATACGAAAACGATATCTACCATGGCTCTTTATTTAATGTCCCCAGTATTAGTTTTTAGAACGTTTTATACGACAAAATTTCAGTTGGATTATTTATATCTTACTTTTTATACATTTGCCCTTTGTTTTGCTTTAATTATAGTTGTATATATTGTGGCATTTTTTCAGAAGTACTCCACTACAGAGACATGCGGGATGATACTAGCCTCTTCTTTCATGAACAATGGAAATTATGGTACTCCTGTGATTTTATTGATCTTTGGAGTTTCGGGGCTTGACTGTGCTATCATTTTAATGGTTATTCAGCAGCTTGCAATGTGTACAATTGGTGTCTACTACGCTGCAAAAGGAAGTGCCCAAGGAAATGGTATACGTTCAACTATTCGTGCTGTTCAGCGTATGCCTGCTATATATAGCGCTTTTTTGGGAGTTTTTTTTCAACTTTTTAATATTCATTTAGGAAAATCAGTCCTCGAAGCGGTGGATTTGGTAGCGAATGCAGCAATCCCTACAGTTATGATCGTACTCGGAATGCAGCTAGCGAAAATATCAGTTAAAAATTTAGCTAAGAGTAAAGTTTCTTTATCACTTATAATTAAACTGATTATTTCTCCTGCCGTTGCTTATGTACTTACTTTGTTCCTTCCAGTTGATGACATGGTTAAACAAATTATGATCATTACTGCCGCCATGCCCACAGCAGCAAACACAACTATGTATGCGCTGCAATTTAATACCGAGCCAGAATTTGTGTCGAGCGCAACGCTTATTAGTACATCATTAAGTTTAGCTACTTTACCGATAATTTTTATGATTGTATTATAAAAATCTTTTATAACTACGTATTTTTTATGCTCTATGAACTTTTTTGACTACTTTTTATAATTTTATGACTTTTTTTGAACGAATCTGATTGTTTTTGATGATTTTTCGAATAATCTGATATATAATGAAAGCGTAAACAGTAAAACATGTCGGTTGATTAAGAAAAACGTCCACAAAACTGGATTAGTTATTACATAAAATCAGACCTCTGTTTTTTATAAAAATAAATAGAATTTGAGAAAAGGAGAATGAGAATGGACATATTGGATGCAAAAGTAGTGAATACAAAGTATGGTTTAGAGACATATCTGGATGTACCAGAAAGCGTGGAAATAAAAGAAATTCATATGCCGAGTTCAGATAACCAATCTCATAAAATTAAATTTGGAATTAAGTATTTTCTTTTAAGAGAAGGAAAGTATTACGATAGCCAAAAAGGTTATTTTTGGCTTTGTATGAATCACGATTTTAGCAGCCTTATGCTGAGTGAAACAGAAACAGAGAGTTTGTTTGCGGTTAAAAGTGAAGAAGAAAGAGAAGCAACAAAAACACTATTAGCAGAATGGTTTATCCAAACGAATGCGTACAAAGAAGTCATCAGCGAATGTATCGATCAGATTAAGACGGAGAATATTCGTACAGAAGAAGACATTGAAGACCGAGTGGACGCCATACAATTTTTAGAAAAATTAAAAGTATTAACTGCAAAAGAGATTGAAAACGCTTATATAGAAAACCTATATGCGCTCCAACAAATTGGCTAAGCCATACGCGTACGTTGAAATGCAGATTTACATATAACAATAAGGAGGAATAATGAGATGAAATTTTTTATTGATACAGCAAACCTTGAGGATATTAAGAAAGCGTACAAAGTAGGTGTTCTAGCTGGTGTGACAACCAATCCGTCTTTAGTAGCAAAAGAAGGTGTAAGATTTGAAGACCGCATCGAAGAAATCCTTCAAATGGTGCCGGAAGTTGAATCCGTTTCCGCTGAGGTAACGCCTGACGCACTTTCTGCTGAAGAGATGATTGCTCAAGCTGAAGAGTTGATTAAAATTAATGACGGAGATAAAAATATTACGATTAAACTGCCTATGACATTAGCTGGATTGGAAGCAACGCGTTACCTTGCAAAAAAAGGCGTAAAAACAAATGTAACGCTAATCTTCACTGTAAACCAAGCGCTTTTAGCAGCTCGCGCTGGAGCGACGTATGTTTCTCCGTTTTTAGGCCGTCTTGATGATATTTCAGAAGATGGGGTACAGCTAGTATCTAAAATTGCTCAGTTATTCCGCGTTCAAAATATTGAATCTCAAATTATTGCGGCATCCGTAAGACATCCGGATCATGTAACGCGCGTAGCACTTGCAGGAGCTCATATTGCCACAATTCCATACGCTGTTATTGAGCAACTGGCAAAACATCCGTTAACTGACCAAGGGATGGAAAAATTTGCAGCAGATTGGGAAAAAGCAGTTAAAGCTTAACAAAGAGGCATATCAATAAAAAAGCTTGGGGTAAGCATAGCTTATTCCAAGCTTTTTATCGTTTAACTAGCTAGTTTCTTTTTTCGTAATCGCTCTAAGCGTCGCTGCACGCTATTTCTCGAACGCCCGAGCAGCTGCCCAATTTCTCGCTGATTACGCTTTTCCTGATAAAACATATTCCACAGTCTGGCATCTTCTTCTGCTGTCCATTTTTTATGCTCGTATTTAGGGCGCTTTATATAATCTAGTTTTCTTTGTTCATCCACCCATGCAGGTTCTGGAATAAGCGTGTTTTTAGGTATTTTAAAAAAATTAAGGCACGTTTTATTTTGTTCAGCCCACTTCCAAAAAGATTGAATGTCAATTCCCATAAATTTTCTTGTCTTGGCGATGATGATTTTATAAGGTAGATTCTCTTTATAAATCCACTTGTAAATTGTATGAACATCCACTTCAAGACAGGCTGCTAGTTCACACACTGTAATGTGTCCTACGTGCGATTTGGCTCCATACACCTCTAAACGACTTAACCTCGATTCTAGTGCCTGCACGCTTCGCTGTAACTTAGCTGATATTTGAAAAAGAGATTTTACTCCGTAATATCTTAGCAAATAATCATCTTCTTGTACGGTCCATCTCCGCATCGATGTTTTTCGTGTTAGTCTCAAAATTTTTATACGTGTAGCAATAGACGAAGGACTTCTACCTAAGGAGTTCGCAATTTCACGATTATTCATGCTATCAATATTCCGTTGTAAAAAAGCATCTTGTTCAGGCGTCCATTTTTTACGTAAAGCTGTATTTGAAGCACGAAGATTTAATCGAGTAAGTCGTTTATTAACCGATTCCTTGCTTCTATGTAAATGCTCACCTATTTTTTGAAGCGTCATAGCGCTATAGTGTTCGATGAGAAAGGTATCTTCTTCTTTTGTCCATCGCTTTTGATTTTTACTCACTGCTGTCTCCCTCCAATTCACACGGAAAGCTCAAGATGAAAAAGTCGCTAGCAATCTATTTTACGAATGAGAAGTGCCTATTCAGACTGATACTCACTACGTTCTAGCCTATATACATTTTATCATATTTCTACACAAAAACCAAACATGTGTTCTGTTTTTTGTTTAAGTAAGCATTAAGATAAGTAGAAGAATAGCCGGCTCCTTTAATAGGAGATAATTGTGATAAAATTGACTATAATTACGAGAATTAGTACATAACTGACAGCTCATCATCATCATTACGTAGAAAGTCATATTTATCGAAAAGAAAAAGGGGAATTCACATGAATTTTAATTTAAAAGAAGCGATCGAAATACTTGAGCATACGCCACAAGCGCTTGAAAAACTTTTGTCTGGACTATCTGCAGGGTGGCTGCAATGCAATGAAGGAGAAGGAACTTGGAGTACCTCCGAAGTAATAGATCATTTAATAGAAGCAGAAAAAAACAATTGGATACCAAGGCTAGAATTTATCCTTCAAGAAGGAACGGAGGGAGCTTTCCCTGCGTTTGACCGCTATGCCCACTTAAACAAGAAATCTACTAGTTCTATTGAAGAGAAGTTTCTTGAATTTAAAATGGTAAGAACACAGAATCTATGTCAACTAAAGCTGCTAGTTAACCATGAAAAACATCTTGAAGTGAGAGGAGAACATCCGGAGTTCGGGGAAGTAAAAGTCAGAGAGTTACTCTCGACGTGGGTTATTCATGATTTAACGCATATTGCGCAAATTGTTCGAGTAATGGCAGAACGATATAGAGAGGATGTGGGACCTTGGGAAGAATACTTAGGAATACTGAGAAAATAGGAAGAAATCTCTTGTGTTAAAAAAGCTTGGCTAGATGCAGTAACAAATTATTCAGCAAGTATTAAGTTTAGATTCACATTCGCTTCATGTTCACTCTTTATAGTAAAGCTATAGCAAAGGACTTCATCTGTCATTAAGAAAAGAAATCACGTTTTTTCTTTTTTATTATTCGTAATTTCAACTATAGGGTACAAAACAGCTACTTTCATTCACTGTTATCAGATAAGTCCTTTGCTGTTTAATCAAGCATAGTAAGCGGGAGGGTTTGTTATGAGCGGAAAGGCAATAACAAAAAAGGTAATGGCAGGATTGGTTTTAGGGGCTATAGTAGGGACAAGTTCAGTTTCTTCAACGTTTGCAGCAGAGAATCATCATACAAATTCAGCAAACGCAATAAGTCAACATCAAGTGAAGCATGTCAGTGAAAGCCAAGCTAAAGCCATTGCGTTAAAAGCAAAGCCAGGTGCATTTAAATCAGTGTCGTTCCACAACAATGTATATACATACATTATTCACAAAGATGGACATGATTTTAAAGTAAACGTAAATGCAAAAACGGGTAGTGTGTTAAAGGTTGTAGCTTTAACATAATTTTAAAATGAAGATTAGTAAAAAAAGCTCCCGATAAGGAGCTTTTTTTTAATTCTATTAGTCTAGCTTACTAAATAGCTCTTTTTTTAGATCAGCTAGATGAGCGGTTCGTAGCATGCGCAGTGACAGGATACTCTAACATCGCCCCTGTACGCGTCCATGCATCATTTAATAGCAAAACATTTAATGACAAGCAGTAGCCAGCCTTTATTATTCAAGCTTGAATTAGGAAATGTACACGTTTACAATAAAATGAGAGTAATGAAGATTCAGGAAGGAGTACGGAGGGAATATAAGAACATATCCGGTGTTTATAACATGTAGATTCCGTTAAGCGATTTACGAATAAAAAGAGGATTGGACTGATTAACGATGAAAGTAAATTCAAAGAAATTTGGAGAACTAGACAATCAAGCTGTACATGCTTATACCTTACTAAATGATGAAGGACTTAAAATCACCTGCCTTGACTATGGATGTGTGATATCAACTATTGAAATGCCGGATTCTGAAGGGAAGATTGAAAGCGTTGTATTGGGATTTGATTCAATAGAAGAATATCAAAAGTATTCTCCTTATTTTGGAGCTGTAGTTGGACGTGTAGCAGGACGTATAGGAGGAGCAGCATTTCAACTTAATAATGAAACCTATCATCTAGAGAAAAATGAAGGAAACAACCATTTGCACGGCGGGTCAGAAGGATTTAGCCACAAAATATGGAATGCAAAAACAATTGAAGCAAGTGATCATGTAGGTGTTGAATTTACATATTTAAGTAAAGACGGAGAAGAAGGGTACCCTGGCAATCTTGAAGTGAAAGTTACGTATACATTAACTAATAAAAATGAGTTCCATATCTCTTACGAAGGAACAACAGATCAAGAGACTCTTATCAATTTAACAAATCATACGTATTTCAATTTAAGCGGAAATCTAAAAGAAACGGTCTTAGATCATGTTTTGAAGTTGAAAAGTAACGAATTCTTAGAGTTGAATGATGAACTTTTACCTACTGGAGAAGTGTTAAATGTCACGGATACTCCATTTGATTTTAGAGAAGGACATAGTCTCAAGGAAGGAGTGGAATCCACTCATCCGCAAAATGTATTAGTTGGTAAAGGATACGACCATCCATTTCTTTTAGAAAAAGAAACGGAACATCAGATGTCACTAAGTGATCCTGCAAGTGGTCGCAAAGTAGAAATAAAAACGGACCAGCCTTCAGTAGTTCTCTATACAGGAAATCATCTAGACGAAGAATTCGAAATTAGAGGGGTTCACTCAGAGAAATACCTTGGTGTTTGCCTGGAAACACAAGGTTTACCAGACGCTATTCATCATAAGCATTTTCCTTCTTGTATATTAAAGCCCGGTGAGAAGTATGAAGCATACACTCACTATACATTTATAACTGATCACAGCATGTAACAAAGCATGATGATAAAAAGGATTACGGACGATTCTCTGCCGATTATAATCCTTTTTATTATTACTTTTTCTTTTGACTTTTTGCCGATTAGCGTCAAGCTCCGCCGCAGATTCCTTTTGGGACTTTCCTTGCTTTTGACTCTCAGACTGATTTTTTTAAATTTGGCAGATTAGCACCTTCTTGCAGACAGGGTTATTTTGTACAAGCATTAAGGATTTATACGCTAAAAATGGGATAAGAAATAAGCTTTTATGCTGACTTTATAAAAGTGCTGTGGAGAAATAAGAATATCATCATGAAGAGTTAAACATTTTATTCAAAAAGAGGAGAAGTTCAAATATGGTTCCATGCATAATAAAAAAAGCTTGGAATAAGAAATATGCTTCCAAGCTTTTTAAAAATGCTGAAATGTTTTAATGAACTTGATTAGAGATTTCGCTTAATGCTGCACCTGCTTCATCCACATATACATTTACTGTCGCAAGGTCACCAATTGCGCAGATTCCAACCATATCATTATTTTCCACTACAATAATGCGGCGAATTTGATGGTCAGCCATCATACGTGCACACTCATGAATGTCAGTATCCGGTGAACAAGTAATTACATCTTTAGTCATACAATCATGGCAATGAACAGTGTTGCAGTCTTTTCCATCCGCCACGCAATTTAACACGATATCCCGGTCTGTGATCATTCCCATTACTCGATTTTCTTGACAAATCGGCACAGAACCACAATTAATATCACGCATTAATTTTGCAGCTGCTGTTACTGGATCGTGCGGTGCACAAGCTTTCACATCTTTAGTCATAACTTCACGTACTGTAGTCATTTTTAATTCCTCCTTTTAAACATTCACCTCCGTATTTTCTCCATGCACGTGCAGAATATGAGAATCAATAATTTCCTGACAGCGAAAAAGTACAGGGTTAAAGTAAAGAAAGGAAGAAACCTTTTAACAAAATCCAAACACATTGGAGTAAGCACATAAAAACAAGCCCATTACGTAAACTAAAGAGGATACCATCTATCTTACATTTTCGTAACGGCAGGAGTTGGGTACATAATGAAAGGAAAGTTAATGCTTTTGGCAACACTTTTACTGCCTTGGCTGTCTATAGTAAAAGTTGATAAATTTGTTTTTAAAAGATACTTACCTGTTTTAACTTTTAGTTCACTTGTTATTGCCTTTATCAGTGAGCTATCTAAAAGCTTTACTTGGTGGAAAGTGAAAAAACCTCTTTTCCCTAAACTTGCAAGCGACATTTCTTTTATCTTTGGACCATTTTTTATAGCTAATTTTTGGGTATTCAAATTAACCTATGGAAGTTTCAAAAAATATTTATTAGTTAACGTTCTATTTGACTATCTATTTGCTTACCCTTTGACCAGTCTGGCAGAAAAGCTGAAGGTATATAAAATGGTAAACATGACGCGTTTTCAACTTTTTATCATCTCAATTGCGACTGCTCTTATTAATTATTTGTATCAGCATTTTATAGAAGATGTATTAAGGAAAGGCAGACAATAGCTAATATATTACCATTCCAATTTTAAATTAATGCTTAATAAAAAAGAATTATTAAGCACACGCAAGCAAATTAATTTTCTAAGTTAATTTTACACTAGAGGATTTCTTATCGCTAAAATAATTAAAAATTTCTAAAAACAAAGGTAACATAAAAATCAGCTATTTCTAAACGAGGGGTGAAATTTATTTATTTTAAATATTATATAAATATCCTGAAAATAGGTCATTTATGCAATAATCAGAACGGGAAGAGATTTATTTTTCTGAATTTTTATAATAATAAAGGTTTTATTATTGAAAATGTAAGTGCTTTCAATTATACTTTTAATAAATCGATTTACAAAACCGGTTTACAAAACCGGTTTACTTTGAAAACTTGTTTAACTTCAGACACACTCAATTGTTTGTGTTGTTTATGTGGCTTTAACCAGATTAGCTAGTACATCATATAAGAAAAGTGATATCTAGTCAGAAAGGTAGGCGATTTAATGTCTTCTACATGTGGTGTTTTCACTTTAGGTGATGCTATGATTACTCTCAATCCATCCATAACAGGGCCTCTGCGATTTGTGCCAAATTTTGAACGAAAAGTAGGAGGGGCTGAACTTAATTTTGCTGTTGGCTGTGCACGACTTGGCTTACGTACAAAATGGCTGAGTCGTTTAGGGAAAGATGAATTTGGTCGTTTCATTTATAACTTTGCCCGTGGTGAAGGAATAGACATGGAATACGTTTCGTTTATAAATGGCTTTTCTACATCTCTAAACTTTAAAGAAATTAGAGAAGATGGTTCAGGAAAAACTTTTTATTATCGACATCAGTCTCCTATTTTAACATTAGAACCAGAAGATATTCAGGAGACGATGTTTGAGAACATTCATTTAATACATATAACGGGTGTGTTCTTAGCTATAGACTATAAAAATATTGAAATTGTCAAAAGGATAATTGAAATTGGGGCAAAAAGAAGAATCCCTGTTTCATTCGACCCTAATATAAGACTGAAGTTATGGACAATTGAAGAGGCGCGATCTGTTTATTTCGAAATTTTTCCACATGTTGATATTTTGCTAACTGGACTTGATGAAATAAAGATGATCACAGGAAGTAATTCTGAAAGTGAGTTAGCAAGCCTAGCCAGACGTTACAGTATCGATCAACTTGTAATTAAAGACGGCGCGAATGGTTCGAAGGTATACGGCAATGGAAAGTGGTATCGAAAGAATGCTTTTAAAGTTAAAGCGATAGACACAGTCGGTGCAGGAGATGGTTTTGATGCTGGCTATGTCTATGGATATTTACATGGATTATCTTTAGATGAAAGACTAGAACTTGGGAATAGTGTAGGAGCTCTAGTTACGACTGTATCAGGAGATAATGAAGGGCTGCCTTACTTGGAAGAGGTTTCAGCTTTTATGCAGAAAGAAGTGATTATAGAAAGGTAGATTAATTAATAGAAGCTATCAGAATAAAATTCTGATTGTTCTAACTATTCAATGGTAATTTGAATTTATCAAACCTTTTTATCATGTAGGGGGGATAAAAATGTCCACAGTAACTGTACCAGTGGAAGAAGTCAAACAGCTAGTTGTTGAAAAGTTAACTAAGGAAAAGGTAAACAAAGCGTACGCAGAGAAAATCGCAGACGTTTTGACTCACGCAGATTTGAGAAATGTAAATTCACATGGTGTATTAAGAACAGAGCACTACATAAATCGTTTGCGAGCGGGTGGAATTAATCCTGATGCTAACATTTCTTTTCGTTCTACGGGACCTGTAACTGGAATTGTTGACGGAGATGACGGGTTTGGTCATGTAATTGGCGACATTGCTATTAATCATGCGATTAAGATGGCTCGTGAAAATGGAGTTGGCATGATTACTGTTATAAATAGCAGCCACTGCGGTGCATTAAGTTACTTTGTTCAAAAAGCAACAGAAGCCGAATTAATTGGAATGGCCATGACACACACAGATAAGATTGTTGTACCCTCTGGAGGAAAAATACCTTTTCTTGGAACGAATCCAATTGCTTATGGTATACCTGCAAAAACAAAAAAGCCATTTATTCTTGATATGGCCACTTCCAATGTAGCTTTCGGAAAAATTCTTCAAGCCCGTGAAGAAGAAAAAGAAATTCCTGCAAGCTGGGGAGTAGATGAGAATGGTGTTCCTGTCACAGATCCTAACAAGGTCGTTTCTCTTTCTACATTTGGCGGACCTAAAGGGTATGGTTTATCTGTGATTGTAGATGTATTTTCTGGATTGCTATCCGGAGCTGCATTTGGCCCTCACATTAGTAAAATGTACGGAGATCTTGATAAAAAAAGAAAGCTTGGTCACTATTTTTGTGTAATAAACCCTTCTTTTTTTACAGATAAAAATCACTTTTTAGAACAAATGGATCAAATGATAGAAGAGCTTCAGCAAGTACCGCCCGCTCTGGCAACTGAACGTGTATATGTGCCAGGAGAAATTGAACAGTTACATGAAGAAAGAAACCTAGAAAAAGGGATTACGATCGCCTCAAGCGTATATGAATTTCTAAAGAAGTAGGTGGGAAAATGAAAGCGATTCAAATTAAACAAGCTCATAAACTCGTTATCCAAGAAACAGAAAGGCCAAAAATTTTAAATCCTACAGATGTTTTAGTTAAGACAAAGCGAGTAGGAATTTGCGGATCTGATATGCATATCTATCATGGTACAAACCCTCTTGCTACTTTACCACGTGTCGTTGGTCATGAAGTAGCAGGAGAAGTTATGGAGGTTGGTAAAAGCGTTACCGATATTCAAATTGGTGATCATGTAGTTGTAGAACCCATTAATTACTGTGGAGAGTGCTACGCATGCCAAAAAAAGAGGCCAAACGTGTGTGAAAATCTATCCGTGTTCGGTGTTCATGAAGATGGTGGTATGAGGGAATGGTTCGTACTTCCAGAGAAGCAACTTCATGTCGTAGACTCAACTCTCCCCTGGGAAGAAATCGTATTGGCAGAACCTTACACTATAGGTGCCCAAGCTGTTTGGAGAGGTGAGGTGGAAAAAGGAGATACGGTACTCATTCAGGGGGCAGGACCTATTGGGATTTGTATATTAAAATTAGCAAAACTTCAAGGGGCAACTGTGATGATGACAGACTTAAGTGAAGAGCGACTAGGGTTTGCGAATGAAAATGGAGCTGATGTTACCGTTCATGCTGGGCAGGAAGACGTTCGACATCGAGTTAAAGAATGGACTAATGGAAAAGGAGCAAACGTAGTAATTGATGCCGTGTGCTTACCAAATACATTTCAATTGTCCTTTGAAGTAGTATCTGCTGCAGGAAGAGTAGTCGTGCTTGGATTTGACGAAAGGCCTTCTGCTATCCCACAGCTGCCTATTACTAAAAAAGAAATAACAGTAACAGGATCGCGATTGCAAACAAATCAATTTCCTAAAATTGTTCAACTATTAAATGAAAAAAAGCTGTGTCATAACGGTTTAATAACGCATCAATTTGCATTAGATGAAGTACAAGAGGCGTTTAATTTTGTAGAAGCACATCCAAAACAAGTTCGTAAGGCCATTATTGTATTTGACTAGGGAGGAAAAAATGAATAAATATTTAACTGTTAACGCATTAACAAGTACAAAGGTAGTCGCTGTCATTCGTGGGAAAGATGCGAATGAAGCAACTGAATTATCTAAAGCAGCGATAGAAGGCGGCATTAAAGCAATCGAGTTAACGTATACTACCTCTCAAATTGAAGATACATTTAGAGCCTTAAAAGGGCTAGATGTCCTTTTAGGAGCAGGTTCTGTACTAGATTCAGAGACAGCTCGTCATGCTATTTTAAATGGTGCAAAATTTATTGTAAGTTCTCACTTTGTTGAAGATGTGGCTAAACTTTGCAATCGATACGGTATTCCTTATATGCCCGGATGTATGAGTATTCGAGAAATGGCTAGTGCTCTTGAACTAGGATGCGACATTCTTAAACTATTTCCTGCAGGTCACTTTGATCCATCTTTTATTAAAGCTGTAAATGGTCCTCTGCCTAACGTAAAAATTATGCCTACAGGCGGAATTAACTTAAATAACATGGAAGAATGGCTAAACGCAGGTGCTGTAGCCATTGGTATTGGGAGTGATTTAAACAAAGCCTATCAACATGGAGGGTATGAAGCTGTTGTTCGATTAAGTGAGAAATATATGAAAAAAAGTATCACATTAACGGAGGTGTTATCATGAATATTACCTTTAGATGGTATGGAAAAGGAAATGATACAGTTACTTTAGAACAGGTTAAACAAATTCCCGGGGTAAAAGGAATTGTTTGGGCATTGCATGAAAAGCCTGTAGGGGATGTATGGGAAATAAAAGAAATCCAAAAAGAAATCGAGTATATTCAATCATTTGGTTTTCATATGGATGTTGTTGAAAGCGTTAATGTTCACGAATCTATTAAATTAGGGAATGCAGATCGAGAATTTTATATCGAGAACTATAAACAGACAATTCGTAATCTTGCAGAATTTGGTGTTAAAGTCATTTGTTATAACTTTATGCCAATCTTTGATTGGACTCGTACTGAAATGTTTCATCCTTTAGCGGATGGATCTACTGCTTTATTTTATGAAAAAGGAAAAGTAGAAAATATTGACCCTAAAGAGCTAATTCGTACTGTGACAGCAGCCTCAGATCTGACGTTACCTGGGTGGGAGCCTGAGAAACTGGATCACATTTCTGAGCTATTTGATGCTTACAAAAAGATAAACGAAGATTTATTATGGGGAAATTTAGAGTTTTTCCTTAGAGAAGTATTACCTGTGGCAGAGGAATGTGGAATTAAATTGGCCATTCATCCGGATGATCCACCTTGGTCTATTTTTGGGTTACCGCGTATTATTACAGGCGAAACAAGCTATGAAAAATTGATAGCTATATCCGATTCGCCATCTAACGCGTTTACTTTATGTACAGGATCAATGGGCGCTAATCCTAAAAATAATATGGTGGAGATTGCTAAAAAATATGCTTCCCGTTCGCCTTTTGCCCATGTTCGCAATGTGAAAATCTATGAAAACGGCGACTTTGTAGAAACTTCTCATTATACACAAGATGGATCCATAAATATTCAAGGTGTTGTAGAAGAATTAAGCTATCAAAACTACAGCGGTTACGTAAGACCTGATCATGGTCGTCATATTTGGGGAGAAGTTTGTCGTCCTGGCTACGGGTTGTATGACCGAGCCTTAGGAATCATGTACTTACTTGGTCTATGGGATGCTCATCAAGTTAATAAGGTAGGGGAAAAAGAATGGGTTCAGTTCACGAAAATTTAACTGGAAGAGTTGCTGTAATTACTGGGGGCAGCGGTGTACTTTGTTCTAAAATGGCACAAGAATTAGCAAGGCAAGGTATGAAAGTAGCTATCTTGAACAGAACTATCGATAAAGGAAGAGAAGTAGTTAGTGAGATTACAGAATCAGGCGGAACGGCTATTTCTGTTAAGGCCGATGTGTTAGATAGAGATTCTTTATTACATGCGAGAGAGGAAATCCTTAAAACATTTGGCTGCATTGATTTACTCATTAATGGTGCGGGTGGGAACCATCCCGATGCTATTACAGAGGGGGAGAAATATAGTGAAAAGGGGGAAGAAAAAACATTTTTCGAATTAGACGAAAATGGTTTTTCACAAGTGTTTTCTAGTAATTTCATAGGAACATTTTTAGCTAGTCAAGTTTTTGGAAAAGCATTATTAGAAGCGAGTTCCCCTGTTATTATTAACATTTCTTCTATGAGTTCATATGCACCGATGACCAAAGTACCGGCATATAGTGCTGCTAAAGCTTCTATTAATAACTTTACCATGTGGATGGCTGTTCATTTTGCCGAAGCTGGCTTACGAGTAAATGCTATCGCTCCAGGATTCTTTTTAACAAAACAAAATCGAGATTTATTGCTTAATAATGATGGAAGCTTAACAGAAAGATCTAATAAAATCGTCACTTCGACACCAATGAAGCGGTTTGGAAAACCAGAGGATTTACTTGGAACGTTACTTTGGCTTGCAGATGAAACGTATTCAGGCTTCGTTACAGGTATCACAGTACCCGTTGATGGAGGATTTATGGCTTACGCAGGCGTTTAGACTATCCTATTCATTGTTAAATGGGGCGTTAGAAATTAAAACTATTCACAAATAATTGTAAATACATTCCTAATACAATAAAATATTGTTTGATTACATGAATCATGGATCACAATTACTCTTTATAAGTTAGGAATGAATAATATGAGCAAAGTAACTATTGCAGATGTAGCTCAACATGCTAAGGTATCCAAAAGTACAATTTCTCAGTTTTTGAACAAGCGATACGAACATATGAGTGAAAAGACCAGAAAAAAGATTGAAGAAGCAATTAAAGATTTAAACTATGAACCTAATATTTTGGCCCGTAGTTTAAAGCAAAAATCGACGTTTACAGTAGGAGTTGTTGTCGCGAATATACTCCATACGTTTTCAACCCAAATCATCCGTGCGATAGAGAATTATTTTTACAACCAGGGATTCCATATTATTGTTTGTAACGCTGATGATGAGCCAGATAAAGAAAAAAATTATATTCAAATGTTAAAAGCAAAACAAGTAGATGGTATTATTATTTTCCCTACAGGGGGCAATCCAGACTTATATAAGCGAATGAAAAAAGAAAAATTCCCTATTGTATTTATGGATCGAACCATTCCAGAACTTGAAATTGCGACGGTCATGCTTGATAATCACTTAGCGGCTAAGCTGGCAATTGATCACTTTGTTGAAAAAGGATATAAAAATATTGCTATTGTAACTACGTCCATCATCCGAAATATTAGTCCGCGGGTGGAGAGAATTGAAGGATATAAATCTTCATTGTTATCACATGGAATAAATCCCAATGAAAATTATATTAAAACAGCAGATATAGAAGCGCTTTCAGAAGCACTTTCTGAACTATTCAGTTTATCCCAGCCGCCTAAGGCAATATTAGCAGGGAACGATATTGTTCTTAATGAAGTCTTGCAATATATAAAAAAAGAAAATTTAAGAATACCACAAGACCTAGCCGTTATTGGTATTGATGAGGTATCGTTTGCAAAACTTTATACGCCAACGATTACCACTATTAAACAGCCAACCGTACAGATGGCGAATTTAGCAGCAGAACTTCTTTTTAATCAAATCAATAAAACAGATAAAATCGATACCAGCATCCATCGTTTGAAACCAGTTCTGCTTCTTGGAACTTCTTGTTAGAAACCATCAAGCAAAAAAGAAGAACTTTTTTGCTTGATCCTTAGTAAATCGATTTACTTTTCAAAATGACCTTGCTTGGAGAAAGAAATTATTTAGCTTTGGTTTATAATGGAATCGCTTTCAAAAGAAAGTAGTGGCTGTACAAACAAAGGGGGGCACTTATGTTTTCACAAGGGAAAAGGTATTGTCATTCTATTTTTATTTTTAGCAGGAATTATTAATTACTTAG
>NZ_JBKIKC010000022.1:0-81109 GCF_046599315.1 Priestia megaterium
ACCGACTTTATTTAAAGCAATTTGTGAAGCCGAAACAGGACCAATTCCCATTTCCTTTGGGGAGACGCCTGCTGCGGCAAAAGACACAATTTTTGCCATAGGTGTTAATCCAAGATACTCAGCTTTTTCTTCCGACATCAACAGCAACATTGAAGCGCCATCGTTTCTGCCGGATGAGTTGCCGGCTGTCACTGTTCCATTCCTTTGAAAAACTGGCTTAAGAGTACGAAGCTTTTCTTTACTAGTAGGCCGAGGAAACTCATCAGTTGCAAAATGCCTGATTCCTTTTTTTCCTTCTTTTACAGGCACAGGGATAATTTCCTCTTCAAACAAAGCAAGTTCTATAGCCCGCCTAGCTTTTTCCTGACTATAAAAAGCAAATTCATCTTGTTCCGTGCGGCTAATACTATACTTTTCAGCGAGCCACTCGGCCGTCTGTCCCATTGTAAACGTTCCATATAAACTTTCAGGCTGTGATTTTAGCTGACTTTCTGTATTAGAGTCATAGAGTGTTAAATCACCAACGTGAAAACCAAAACGAGTGCCTACCGTATAGTGCGGTGCTTGAGACATGCTTTCCACTCCTCCGGCTAATACTACTTCGGCTTGACCTGATAAAATGGACATGGCTCCGTTCATCACAGCCTGCATGCCCGATCCGCACTGGCGGTGTACGGTATAAGCTGGAATACGTTCAGAGAATTGAGCTCTCAGCCCAGCTACTCTTGCTATATTAGGAGCATGAGCGCTTTGCTTCGTTTGTCCGACGATAATTTCATCAACAATTTCTGACGTGTATCCAGCCGAAGACAAATTGTTTTTCATCACAAGAGAGACTAGTTCTTCCGGAAGAGTATCTACAAGCGAACCGCCAAACTTTCCAATCGGGGTTCGGAATGCATTTACAATCACTGCCATTATGCCGTCACCTCATTGTCTTTACTAAACAATTTAGAAACGTGAAAAGAAGCCTGTGTTTTTTGCTGTACTTCTTCTAAAGAAACACCCGGAGCTACTTCAAGAAGTTCAAGACCAAGGTCCGTTACCGAAAAGACAGCTAATTCCGTAATAATCATATCGACTCGCCGCTCTGAAGTAAGCGGATAGGTTAACTTTTTGACTAATTTTGACTCTCCTTGACTATTCGTATGAAGAGTCGTAACAATAACTTTTTTTGAGCCTTCTAATAAATCCATTGCCCCTCCTACACCAAGAACACTTTTTCCGGGAACAGCCCAGTTCGCAATTCGGCCTGATTCATCTACTTGAAGTGCTCCAAGTATTGATACATTCACATGACCTCCGCGTATCATGGCAAAGGAATCAGCGCTGTTAAAAAATGAGGAGCCTTCCAAAATCGTGACGGGCAGCTTCCCGGCATTCACAAGTTCTGGATCTACATAAGCTTCTTTAGGAGTAGGCCCAACACCGAGAATCCCGTTTTCTGAATGTAAAAACACATGAACATCGGGTGAAATATAATTAGCAACAAGGGTAGGAATCCCTATCCCTAGTTCACTACATCTCCGTGACAAAGCTCTTTTGCAGCACGCGCAGCAATGTATTGTTTGACGTTCATCTTATTTTCCTCCTTTCACTACGATATAGGTAACGTATAAATGAGGAGTTACAATTTCTTCAGGAGAAATTTGTCCAACTTCAACAACTTCTTCTACTTCTGCAATCACTATATCTGCGGCCGTTGCCATCATTGGATTAAAGTTTCTCGCTGATTTGCTGTAAATAAGATTTCCGAGTCGATCTGCTTTTTTAGCTTTTATAAGAGCTACATCTGCGTGTAGCGATTCTTGCAAAACATATTTCTTTCCTTTTAACACTCGTTCTTCTTTTCCTTCAGCCAGCTGGGTTCCTACGCTCACAGGCGTGTAAAATCCTCCGATGCCTGCGCCTCCTGCTCTAATAGCCTCGGACATTGTCCCTTGTGGGATGAGCTCCACTTGCAGTTCTTGTTTTTGATAGGCATGTACAACTTCTGGGTTGGAAGTAAAATAAGACCCTATGGCTTTTTTTACTTGTTTTTTTTGAACTAATACACCTAATCCTTTTCCAGGTTCACCGAGGTTATTACTAATAATCTCTAATTCTTTAAGGTTTGATTTGGCAATCGCTTCAATCAGACTAAGCGGGCTTCCAACAAGACCAAATCCACCTACCATAATGCGTGCGCCATCTGTTATTTTTCCTATTGCTTCTTCGCGCGTGATGATTTTGTTCATTTTGTTTCCTCCTTTTCTTTTTATATTTCACAGCGCTTTACACGAAAAAAACCAAGCAGGACACAATGACTCTAAAAAGAAACAGGGATGTCCCCCACTCTTTGTAAAGTGTGTGTGTCTGCTTGGTTTTAATAAGACCATGAAAAGAGGTTGTCTTCTCACTTTATTCTAACCAAACGCTATGTAATTTTTTGATTCACATTATCCCAGTAACGTTGGATTGCAGCCTGAAGCGCTACGATAATCGCCTGTTGAGATGGAGCAAAATAATAATTTTGAATACGTTCAATAAGAGGTTCCATTCCATCTGCAAGGCAGTAACCAATAAGCAGCTTCCGGAAGAAATTTTGCGTCAGCTCCGTAATAAACGTAAACTCAGCATTTACAATTTTATGCTCTGTCAGATCCACTTCTAGTACAATTCCCGCATGCTTATACATTTCATACATGGAAGTTCCCTGTGGAGCTTTTGCATATCCTGTCACAATGACTGTATTCAGTATTTGCATGCCCCTTAATCTCCTTTTAAAAACTATTTGATTACTCCGCACTTTTACACGAATAATTCTGAAAAACCAAATGAGATTCTCTCATATGCTTTTAGTTATGTAAGTGCTTTCATTTTTAAAAAGATATTTCCTTACACAACTAATATTTCGCCTTTTCTAGACAAAACCCTTCTTTTCTTTTTAAAAAATTTTCTAATTTTTATTTATTCAGCTTTATTGGAATTTATTCGAGTCTCCGTTAAACTTTTCGTCTGCTATACGGATGGATTCTGTTGGACAGCCCTCAAACGCATCCATTAAATCATCTTCTAGCTCTTGGGGCACTTCAACCATTCCTTGATTATCATCAAGTATAACGAACGCAATTCCTTCATCATCGTAATCATAAATATCCGGTGCCGCAGCTCCACATGCGCCGCACGCAATACACGTTTCTTTATCGACTATCGTATATTTCCCCATTATCATTCTCCTGACTAAGTTTAAAAGTTATTACTCATTACCAGCCGCGTTCTTGCATACGATTTTCTGGTAATAACGATGAAATTTCAATCCCTTTCATTGCGCTTCCTAATCCTTTTGACAAGCTTGCAATAAGTTCATAATCTTGATAATGTGTTGTTGCTTCAACAATTGCACGCGCAAATTTTTCAGGGTTGTCTGATTTAAAGATTCCTGAACCAACGAACACACCGTCTGCTCCTAGCTGCATCATTAACGCGGCATCCGCTGGTGTTGCTACACCGCCTGCTGCAAAGTTTACAACTGGTAAACGACCTTCACGTTTAATTTGCAGTAATAGCTCATAAGGTGCACCTAATAGCTTGGCTTCTGTCATTAACTCATCTTCGTCCATGCCCACGACTTTGCGTAATTGAGCGTTGACTTGGCGCATATGACGCACTGCCTCAACGATGTTGCCTGTTCCTGGTTCGCCTTTTGTACGAAGCATCGAAGCACCTTCACCAATTCGTCTTGCTGCTTCCCCTAAATCACGGCACCCGCATACAAATGGAACCGTAAATGTACTTTTGTTAAGGTGGTATTCCTCATCAGCTGGAGTTAGTACTTCACTTTCATCAATATAGTCTACACCCATTGCTTCTAGCACGCGTGCTTCTACGAGATGGCCGATACGAGCTTTTGCCATAACTGGAATGGACACAGCATTCATCACTTCTTCAACAATTGTTGGATCTGCCATACGAGACACGCCGCCTGCTGCACGGATATCGGCCGGAACGCGCTCTAATGCCATAACGGCAACAGCGCCTGCTGCTTCTGCAATTTTTGCCTGTTCTGCATTGATAACATCCATGATAACGCCGCCTTTTTGCATTTCCGCCATTCCCCGCTTCACACGGTCCGTTCCATTTCTAACCATATTCAATTCCTCCTTTATGTGTTCAAATACTTATTATGCAACTTCCATGCCAGTGTTAAAATATAGAAGAAATTAGTAAATAGTATTGATTTTTATGCCAAATTATTAAGCAGTTTTTAAAAATTTGGCATGTAAAAGCCAATTTTTTAAAAGCAAAGCAGCTCCCATCCCTATTAGAGACGGAAGCTGTTTTGTTACGGAACTAACACTAATTTTCCGGTCGTTTTTCTTCCTTGAAGCAGACGATGTACATCTGCCGCTTCATCCAATGAAAATGTGCCGCCCAGCATCAGCTTTAACTGACCAGAATTTACGTAGTTTAATAGCTCATGCAGGCTTTGCTGATAAAGCGTTGACTTTGCCATCATTTGAGGCAAGAAAAAGCCAAGAACCGATTGATTTTTTTCCATCAGGCGAGCAGGGTTAAATTTTACAGGTTTTCCGCTAGCCATTCCGTAAAAAACGAGGCGCCCAAATGGCGCAAGACATTGAAGAGATTCATAGAATATATGCCCTCCTACCATTTCTAAAATAATGTCGGCTCCTTTTCCTCCCGTTACTTCTAAAATTTGTTTTTCCCAGCCTGTTTCTGTATAGTTAATCAATTCGTCGGCTCCGAGATTTTTTGCAAGCTCAAGCTTTTCTCTAGAGCTCGCTGTAGCAATGACCTTTCCAGCTCCAAAAATTTTGGCAAGCTGAACAGCTAAGGTTCCAACACCGCCTGCTGCCGCATGAACAACGAGAGTTTCTCCTTTTTCAAGGCGACCCATTGTTTTTAAAATATGATAAGCTGTTAGCCCTTGAAGAGGCAAAGCAACTGCTTGTGTTAAATCCACATCATCCGGCAAAGGAATGAGGCCTCTTGAATCTGCCAGCGTGTACTCCGCATAGCCTGTTGCTCGATTAGATCCGAGCAACGTCACAACTTTTGTACCTACTTTTATGCCTTTTACGTCCTCGCCTACTTCGACCACTTCTCCCGCGACTTCAGAACCTGGTATAAAAGGAAGCGGCGTTTCTACTACATATGCTCCTTCACGCCGCGCAGCATCTGCGTAATTGACGCCAATTGCAGCAACTTTAATGAGTACATCTTTCTTTTTCGGTATAGGACGTGCAATATCGACAACTTGAAGAACATCAGGTCCTCCGTACTGCGTAAATTGAATGGCTTTCATTGTATATCCCCCTTTTATTTCCCTTGAAATATTGGCTTTCTTTTCTCTTTAAACGCAGATATTCCTTCTTGATGATCACTCATTTCTACCATAAGAACTTGCGTTAGCCTTTCTTGTTCGAGGACTTGTTTTAACGTTAAATGGAATGAATCATTGACAATTCTTTTCATTTTCCCATACGCTTTAGTCGGTCCTTGTGATAACCGGCTTGCAAAGGACGTAACCTCATCTTTCAGCTGATTTAACGGTACTACACGATTCAAAAAACCGGTTTTGTAAGCTGTGTCGGCATCCATAGGCTCTCCTAAAAACAACAGTTCCTTAGCTTTGTGGGGTCCAACGACCTTTGTAAGAAAGTAAAGCCCTCCTCCGTCTGAAATCAACCCAACTTGAGAGAAACTTAATACGAACCGACTTTCTTCTGACGCAATGATAAAGTCAGAGGCGAGAGCTAAATTAAAAGCCGCTCCTGCTGCAAACCCATGAACCGCTGAAATAATTGGCTTCTCTAAATTTTGCATCGCTAAAATACATTCATTTAAACGGCCGATATGTTCATAAACATCAGCTCCTGCTGCTTTGCCCATCGTCTTCACATCGCCTCCGGCAGAAAACGAGCGCCCTGCTCCATTTAATATAACTACTTTAATAGACTCATCGCTTTGTGCATGTTTTATTTCAGCTGTTAACTCTTCAATCATTTCCTCACTGAATGCATTTAAACGATTCGGGCGATTAAATGTTAAAGATAGAATAGATCCCTGCTTTTCTACTAGTAAATCACTCATAACTCGGACTCCCTCCTATTTACTTTGCATTAAACGATAAGCCAGCCACCGTCTACTAACAAATCGCTTCCCGTCATGTAAGATGCCTCTTTAGACGCTGCAAAAGCAATGACGTTTGCAATTTCTTCTGGTTTACCAACACGTTTTAAAGCTGTATTTTTTTCAATTGCCTTAGTAAAGCGCTCATTTTCAAGCCCAGGCTGTGTTAAAGGGGTTTCTACGAATCCAGGAGACACAGAGTTTACTCTGACTCCATGAGGTGCTAATTCAAATGCCATTGCTTTCGTAAAGTTGATTAAAGCAGCTTTAGCAGCGCTGTAATGGGGGATTTGCGCACCTGCTTTATGTCCTGAAAGAGAAGCGACGTTGACAATAGAACGATTCCCTCCTCCCCCCTCAGTTAACAGAGGAATCAAGTGTTTTGTCACAAGAAATACGCTTGTTAAATTAACGTCCTGCACGTGTTTCCACTGTTCAAGAGTTGTTTCTTTGATTGTTGAATTAATAGATCCGCCTGCGTTATTAATTAATAAATGCATTTGTCCGTACTTTTCTTTTATAAATTCAGCCAGCTCTTTAATGTCTTCTTCTTTTGTTACATCAGCTGAGAAAATATCTGTGCATTTTCGTTCACACTGAGTGTCAATAGCCGATGCAGCTAGTGCTAATTTTTCTTTCGTTCGGCCGACAAGAATGACCTGAGCGCCTTCTTTTGCCATTCTCTGTGCGGTCGCTTCTCCGATGCCGCTTCCAGCCCCCGTAATAACAGCTATTTGCCCTTCAAAACGCATACTATCCCTCCTTATACAACGTATCGCCCGCTGTCAATAAACTCACGCGCGATATCTCGATTGCGTGTGAATTCTCCTTCACTTTGCAAATCATTCATCCATTTTCCAAGAATTGTGCGGTACTGTCGGTGCTTTTCACCTGTTAACATTCCATTTATTAATTGTCGGGCCTGCTTTTCAATTTCAAATAGCGTTTCGCTAACAACCGTTTCAGCCAGCTTGCTTTTTAACTTTTCTTTTTCTTCTCCATTTCTGTTCACGGCTTTTTCCGCCCGCAGCACGGACGACTCCATAGCAAATAGTCCAACAGCAATTTCTGCGAGTTTCAGCAGTGTTTCTTGCTCTTGCGCCAGATTTGCGTGAAACGTTTGGAATGCTGTTCCTAACAAAGCAAGAAATAAATGTCTTGTTGTAATAACAGCCTGTTTTTCTCTTGCTAGAAGTTCATTTGAAGGCGTTTCCCACTGACCACTCATCAATTCATTAACCGCATGCTCTACTTGTTTGTTCAGTTCTATTTCTCCTTTGCCTGCTTTTTTTAGAAGCTGTGCTGGAAGCAAAAGGCGATTGATTTCATTTGTACCTTCAAAAATACGGTTGATGCGTGAGTCACGGTATACTTGCTCTATTTTATATTCTTGAATAAACCCTGCTCCACCATGAAGCTGCAGCGATTCATCGGCAATTAAATCAAGAGTTTCCGATCCATACACTTTACAAACTGAGCACTCCATTGCAAATTCAGCCAGCTGTTTAGCTATTAATTTATAATTTTCACTTTCATATAATCCACCAAGCGCCTCTTCTAGTAAACCGGATGTACGGTATTGAATAGATTCAGATGCAAAAATACGTGCTGCCATTTTTGCTATTTTTTCTTTTGAAGCATTAAATTCTGCAATGGCTGTTTTAAACTGCTTGCGTTCTTTTGTATAAGCTAAAGCAAGCTCGAACGCATATTTCGCTGCGCCCATACACGCAGAACCTAAGTTAAAACGCCCAAGGTTTAAGACGTTCAACGCAATCAAGTGACCTTTTCCTACTTGTCCAAGTACGTTTTCCACGGGTACCAAACAATCTTCATAAATCACTGGGCGGGTAGACGAACCTTTAATCCCCATTTCTTTTCTTCTGGCCCGAGAGACAGTCCTTCAAAACCTTTTTCTACAATAAAAGCGGTAAAATGTTCTCCGTCTACTTTCGCATACGTAATGAATGTATCTGAAAAGGCAGCATTGGTAATGTACTGCTTCGTTCCATTTAATACATAATGCGTTTTTTCAGGATTTAATACGGCCTTTGTCTGAGCCGCAAGAGCATCAGAACCTGCTTCTGGCTCTGTCAAACAGTAGGCACCAATATATTCGCCGCTTGCCAATTTAGGCAAGTATTTTTCTTTTTGCTTTTTGGTGCCAAAATACGTAATAGGAAGTGTCGCAATGCATGTATGGTTAGAATGAGCGACTCCATATCCGCTTGTTCGTCCAATGATTTCACCGACGAGTCCTTTGCTTACTTTATCAAGACTAAGCCCTCCATAAGCTTCTGGAATACTATGAGCAAGTAGCCCAAGCTCTCCTGCTTTATGCATTAACTCTACTACTTTATTAAAATCTTGCTGTTCAATGTCATTGTGGTAAGGATCGACTTCTTTTTCAATAAACTGCTTTGCTGTCTGCGCAATCATACGATGCTCATCCGTTAAGTCTTCGGGTGTATAAACGTGATGCATAGATGTTTTTTTTAGTAAAAATGAGCCGCCTTTTGCTTCTGTTTTCATTTCAGACATATCGTTTCCTCCCCATTTACTAGCTTTGTTTTCACTACTTTAGGAACTACGGAATAGATGTTTTTCCGGCTTACAAAGCTAATTTCATCTAGAAAACCATACTGAGTAAGTATTCCCCCTACAGCTGATTGTTTCAATATTTCAACAGGTGAATGCTCGTAAGCTTCATAAAAAAGCAGTGCAGCTTTTGCAGCATCCGTTAAATGAAATGCTTTTAATCGCAGCAGGCAGCTTATAAAATAACCCGCTCCATATAAATCTTCTAAACAGAAGCGACCGGATGAACCTGAACAAACCAGTAAAACAGTTTCATCTTGGCTTGGTTGACAAACAGCACTCGCAACCGCTTCTCCGTTTAAAAGTGAAGCTGCATATACATGTTTCGCTTTTTCAGCTTTATGAATGGCTACCGTTCCATTAGTGGTGGACAAAATAATCGTTTTATTTTGAACATGCTGCTTTAGAGTGCTGGAGTTTGGGTCAAAAAAGCCTTCAATCGTTTTCCCTCCATATTCGCCTACAAGCGCAATTTCATCAGGCTTATACGTTTTTGCTTTTTCACGCGCTTCTTCTTCGTTTTTTACCGGAATAACCTTTGTTGCTCCTTGCTGTAAAGCAGCCGCAATTGTGGACGTAGCCAATAAGATGTCAAATATAACAACCGTTTTTCCTTCTAGCTTTTTTGCAAGAAGCTCTCCTTTTTTGAGTATTACGTGGACTTTTCTTTTCATATATATCCTCGTTCTGTGTGCAGAGCATGAATAATTAGTGTTTTTACATAATCTCCAAATTGTGAAAATCGTTTATCATTTGTTTGGCCTTTTTTATAACGGTAATAAATTTGCTGACAAATGACAGCAAGTTTGAAGTACGCAAATTTTAAGTAAAAGTCAATGTGTGAAACATCCCGTCCGCTTTTTTTAGCATATGCTTCTACGAAATCCCAGCGGGAATAAAAGCTTTTTTGCACAGTAACAGGTGGATTCCCCAGTCCTCTTTTTAAAAGTTCAGGGTCGCTGTCTTCCATCCAATAGCTCAGCGCCACTCCCAAATCAGCAAGCGGATCTCCAACGGTTGTCATTTCCCAATCGAATAACCCTATAATCTTAGTTCCATCCGATGAAAATAACGTGTTATTAAGCTTATAATCATAGTGAATGATGGTTGAATGCTGTGAAGTGGGGATGTGTGTGGTCAACCATTTCTTAAGTGCTTCTACTTCCGGTATGTCACTTGTTTTTGATTTTTCATAACGATGAATCCAGCCGTGTACTTGACGTTCTAAAAAACCTTCAGGCTTGCTGATTCTTTCGAGAAGTGTTCCTTTATAAGGAACGTCATGAAGTTGAACAAGGACATCCACCATTTGTTCTGAAATACGACGGCAAAGTTCGCTGGTTCCTTTCACTTTTTCTGGAAATGCTGTGTCAATGAGAACACCGTGCTTTCGCTCCATTAAAAAAAAGGATTTTCCGACCACCGATTCATCTTCACAAAACACATACGGCCTAGGAGCGAGAGGGAAAGACTCTGATAAAACAGATAAAATCTTGTATTCTCTTTGCATGTCATGCGCTTTTGGCGCAACTGGCCCAAAGGGAGGGCGTCTCAACACCGCCTCCCACTCCCCGATTGAAAGAGAATAGGTTAAATTGGACGCACCTGATCCAAATTGCTTGATTAAAAGAGGCTCTTTAGGTAAATCAGGAATAGAAACACGGAGAAACTGATGCAGCTTTTCCGTATTTAATTCCTCTCCTTTTCGTACGGGAATGATTTGTGACATTCTTTTACCACCTACTTTTTCGTAGTTAAACAGCTACTTTATAATTCATCAAAAACTGCTTAATGTCCGCCGGAATAGAAACGCTTTTTTGCGTATCAAAATTAAAGTACACGATGACAGCTTCTCCTTTAGCAATTAATGATCCGGTCTTGCTATCGGTAATTTCATGGCCAATTGTAAAGCTTTTATTGCCGACTTTAGATACAAAGGTTTTAATCATTAACACTTGATTAAAATAACCTTGCGCAACAAAATCACATTTAGTAGATGCTAAAATATACTCCCACTTTTCCGTATGCATTAATGCTCCCATACCTTCAAAGAAAGCAATTCGAGCCTCCTCTAAATAAATAAAATAGCTCGTATTGTTAATATGACCCAGTGCGTCTGTTTCGCAAAAGCGCACTTTGACCTGCGTTTCATACATAACTTTCTCCTCCTTTACTTATGTGAAAAAATAGCGGGACGCTTTTCAATGAATGCTGATACTCCTTCTTTAATATCTTCTGTTTGAAAGACTTCTTCAAACAGCTCTGCCTCGAGTTCAAGACCTTCAGGTAACGGGCGATTCATTCCTTCGTTTACCGCTGTCTTAATTCGAGAAAGTGATGGAAGAGAATGCCGATTAAATTTTTCAGCCAACTCTTTTGCTTTTTCGAGCCCTTTTCCCTTAGGCGTTACATGATTGGCAAAGCCTGCATGAAGCGCTTCTTCTGCAGAAACAGGACTTCCGGCAAACATCCACTCTTTAGCTTTAGATACGCCGATTACGCGCGGAAGACGCTGAGTTCCGCCGCCTCCAGGAAACAATCCGAGCTTCACTTCGGGAAGACCGATTTGAGCATGTTCTTCAGCAATGCGTATATCAGCGGTTAGCGCAAGTTCACATCCTCCTCCAAAGGTTAAACCGTTTAACACAACAATTGTTGGTTTTTCAATATTTTCAAGTTTTTGCAAAACGCGATGGGTTTTCATAAACTCTTCTTTTATTCCGCTTTGACCCATTAACTGAGGAAACTCTTTAATATCGGCTCCAGCCATAAACGCTCGGTCGCCCGCTCCTGTTAAAATGATTGTAATTACATCAGAATCTTTGCTAAGCTCTTCATACGTTTCTTCAAGCTGCTGCACAACAACCTGGCTCATTACATTTAAAGGCGGGTTATCAATGGTTACAATTGCTGTTTTCTCGTCTTTTTCAATACGTACAAATTTTTTCATCATTACTTCACTCCTTGTGTGTGATATGTGTAAAAACCTTTTCCTGTTTTGCGCCCCAGCTCGCCTTTTTGAACTTTTTCTTCAATGCACGCAGCTGGCTTGTCCTCCGGATCTCCCGTTTCGCTATAGCGCTGCTGCATCACAAAATATCCGACGTCGATTCCTGAAAGATCCATCAATTCAAAAGGACCAATTGGGTGATTGAGCGCTTTTTTGCAAATCATATCAATGTCTTCAAAATCTGCGTATCCATTTTCGTAAAGAAAAACCGCTTCTTTTTGCAACGCTCCTAAAATTCGATTAGCAATAAAGCCTGAGATTTCTTTTTTTAGAAGGACCGCTGTGCGATTGATTTGCTTGCAAACTTCCATTGTTGTTTGAGCGGTTTTTTCACTTGTCTTTTCACTCCTCACAACTTCTACACAGTCCATTACAAGGGGAGGGAAAAAGAAATGCATGTTAACGATTTGTTCTGGACGGTTTGTTGCACTTGCAATAAGCGAGTTAACAATTGTTGAACTATTCGATGCTAAAATGGCGTGACTTGGTGCGTATTCATCGATTTCTTTAAAGACACTTTGTTTTATGCCCAACTTTTCCACCACAGCTTCAATCACAAAATCAGCATTTGAAACCGCTTCCTTTAGTTTGTTTGTAAAAGACAATCTTCGAAATGCGGCTTCTTTAGCATCAAAAGAAATTTTGCCTTTATGAACCCACTTGCCTATAATGGTTTCCAGCTTATTTTTTGCGTCAATGAGTGATTGTTCATTCATATCTTGAATGATTGTTTCATAGCCTCCAAGTGCACAAAGCATACCGATTTGGTGTCCCATTTGTCCTGCTCCAATAACAGCAATACGCTGTATATCTTTACTATTCATGTTATAGCCTCCTTTTAATATAAAAGGAGAGAAAGAGCCTGTACTTTCCCGCCTTTTACGAGCACTGTCTAGCCTAGCCGCTACTATGACTGAATACCTTTCATCAGCATCTTATAAAAAATAGCGGCAACTTCTCGATCTGACTTTTCTCCATCCGGCTGAAACCAAAAATAGCTCCAATTTGTTATTCCTAATATGCCTAACGTTACAATATCTGGAGGTAAATCTGAACGGAACTGCCCTGCTTCCATTCCTTTTTCAATAATTTCCTGTACGTTTTCTTTAAAACGATCACGCTTTGGAATGATTTGCTGTAAGTGTTCTTCCCTCAAATGACGCATCTCTCGAAAAAACACTTTAGCTCGAAGCCCTTCTTTGTCAATATCATGAACAAGCTTGAAAATAATGCTGTGCAGCTTTTCCGGATAAGATGTCGTTTTATCTGCAAGAATTGTCTCCTGATTTTCTATTAATCTTTCAATATATTGAAGGTGAATATCCATTAAAAGCTCTTGTTTGCTTTTAAAATAATAATAAAATGTTCCTTTTGTAACGTTTAATTCATTTACAATATCTTGAATAGATGTTTCCTTGAAACCTTTTTGAGCAAAAAGCTGAATGCTTCGTTCCATCATCAAATCTTTCATCGTCAAACCCTCTCTGTCTTTTCTCATTTCCACAAATTATACCATGGCTTAGAGGGAGCTTATGAAAAAGTTTGTTTATGTTCAGCTTCTTTACATCGTTTCTTTCACCACTTCTTCTCGTAGGGCCCGTCGCAAAATTTTCCCTACATTAGTCTTAGGAAGCTCAGCGCGAAACTCAATAATTCGCGGAATTTTGTAAGCTGCAAGATGATGTCGACAATAAGAAGTAAGCTCTTCTTCCGAAAGAGATTTCCCTTCTTTTACTACCAAAATCGCTTTAATTGTTTCTCCCCGGTAAGGATGCGGTACGCCAATTACAACGGCTTCTTTAATGTGGCTGTGTTCATATAAAATTTCTTCAATATCTCGAGGATATACATTAAAACCACTCGCAATAATCATATCTTTTTTGCGATCAACAATGGATAAATACCCGTCTTCATCTATCTGTCCAATATCTCCCGTGTACAGCCAGCCGTTTCTAAGCGCGTGAGCTGTCTCTTCAGGCTGATTCCAATAGCCCTTCATGACTTGAGGACCTTTAATCACTATTTCTCCAAGCTCTCCTCTTGGCATTTCTTTTGTTCCTGTAGCCACGTCTACAATTTTATAAGCAGTTTGTGGAACGCCGAGTCCGACTGTGCCTGGCTTTCGTTCACAAAATGGCAGGTTGCAATGCGTAACTGGTGATGCTTCCGACAAGCCGTACCCTTCTAACACTTTAGCACCCGTCTTCCGTTCGAACTCTCTCATCAACTCAACAGGCATTGGCGCACTGCCGCTATTGCAGATGCGAATACTTTCGATATTATATTCTTCTGCGTGCGGATGATTTGTAATCGCGACATACATAGTTGGAACGCCAGGAAAAATACTAGGCTGCTCTTTTTTGATTGTATTTAGTACTTCTTCCAAATCAAAACGCGGCAATAGTAATATTTCATTTCCGCAAAGAATCGATAAATGCATACAGGAAGTCATGCCAAATACGTGAAACAATGGAATAACGGTTAAGCATTTTTCTTTTCCTAATTCAATATCATGCTTAAATATTTCGTATGATTGAACTGCATTTGTATAAATGTTTGTATGTGTAAGCATTGCACCTTTAGATGGTCCGGTTGTTCCTCCCGTGTACTGAAGCACAGCAATATCGTGCGCTGGATGGATGACCGGCTGATTAAATTCATGTTTTTTGGTTAGAAAATCTAGGAAGGAAATGTCTGGTGATGTAGGAACAAAAGGTGTTTGCAAGCTGACGGTTATTGCTTCTTCTATATCAACTCGGTTTCTTATCTCTTGAAGCCTCGTATAAAAATCGTCGAGTATAATTATCTTTTTTGCGCCGGAATCGTGTAAAATATGCTCTAGCTCTTGTTCAACAAGCATAGGGTTGACCTGGGTGACAATGCCGCCCGCTGCTACAATACCAAAATAACTTATTATATATTGCGGACAATTTGGCAGCATAATTGCTACACGATCCCCTTTTTTTATGCCTTTTTTTTGTAGTGCTCCTGCAAATACGCGAACTGAGTGATACAGCTCCTGGTACGTTAACGTATGCTGATACATGCGGGTTGCTGTGTGACCAGGATAACGTTCGGCTGTTTCTTTCAGCATATCAAATAGTGAAATATCTTCGATGTGAATGTCATGAGTGTAGGCTTCTGGATAAGGTGTAAACCATTTTTTAACGTCTTCCATCAAGTTACTCCTTTCTTATTCACATAGCATGAACTCCACCGTCTACTGTCAGAATATCTCCCGTAATGTAATTAGACGCTGCAGAAGCAAGAAAAACAGCCGCTCCTTTTAAATCAGCCTCGGAGCCAAAGCGTTTTAAAGGGGTTTGACTTAGAAAATACTCTTTTCCTTGTTTCATAATCGCACCTGACATTTTAGTAGGGAAAAACCCCGGCGCAATCGCATTAACTTGAATATTATGTTGCCCCCACTTGACAGCTAAATCTTTCGTGAACGTAATGACCGCTCCTTTACTTGTGTTGTACCCAATTGTATCCATATACTGAGGATCCGTTCCTCCAAGACCCGCAACTGAAGCAATGTTAATAATCTTACCAGCTTTTTGTTTAATCATTTCTTTTCCAGCTTCTTGGGACATTAAAAACGTGCCCGTCACATTAATATTCATCACTTTTTGCCATGCTTCAAGAGGCATTTCTTCAGCCGAAGCTCCCCACGTAGCTCCACTGTTGTTAATTAAAATATCGATGCGTCCAAATGTTTCAATCGTTTCATGCACCACGTTTTTAATATCTTCAGGCTGACTGATGTCGCATGCTAAAGCGAGGGTTTTAACACCGAGGTTGGCCAATCGATCGGCTACTTGCTGACATGCTTCTTTTTTTCTTGAACATAGAACAATATTTGCCCCTGCCTCTGCAAGCCCTTGTGCCATTTGTTCTCCTAATCCTCTGCCTCCGCCGGTAATAATAGCCGTTTTCCCAGTTAAATCAAACAGATCCTTTATGTGCATACGTTGCCTCCTTTTCTTGATAGGATTTTAGTTCAAGTCTTGCAAGCTGAGCTTTGTGCACTTCGTCTGGACCATCAGCAAGGCGCAAAGTGCGGGCATTTGCCCAAAGTGCCGCAAGTGGCGTGTCTTCTGAAACACCTGCTGCTCCAAATGCTTGAATGGCGCGATCAATGACTTTTAAAGCCATAGCAGGAGCAATTACTTTAATCATGGCAATTTCTTTTCGCGCTTTTTTGTTTCCAACTGTGTCCATCATATAAGCAGCTTTTAATGTTAATAAGCGAGCTTGTTCAATTTCAATACGCGATTCTGCCACCCATTCTTGAATAACACCTTGCTGAGAAAGCAATTTATTAAACGCAGAACGTTTTTGAATACGTTTACATAATTCTTCAAGCGCTCTTTCCGCTGCCCCTATTAGACGCATGCAGTGATGAATACGCCCAGGCCCTAACCTGCCTTGAGCGATAGCAAACCCTTTTCCTTCGCCTAGAAGTATATTAGACGCCGGCACACGAACATTGTCGTAATGAATTTCAGCATGTCCATGAGGAGCGTGATCGTATCCAAAGACTGGCAGCATTCGTTCAATTTTAACTCCTGAAGTATTTAAAGGAACTAGAATCATAGACTGCTGTTCATATTTAGATGCGGTAAAATCGCTTTTCCCCATTACAATGGCAATTTTGCAGCGAGGATCTCCCGCGCCTGAAGACCACCATTTTCTTCCGTTGATTATATATTCATCGCCTTCTCTTATAATACTGCACTGAATGTTCGTAGCATCAGAAGAACCTACATCCGGTTCTGTCATAGAAAAACAGGAGCGAATGTCGCCATTTAATAACGGCTTTAACCATTTTTCTTTCTGTTCAGGTGTTCCGTATCGAACCAGTACTTCCATATTGCCGGTATCAGGGGCTCCGCAGTTAAAAGCTTCCGGCCCCATAATAGAACGGCCCATAATTTCGCAAAGAGGGGCGTATTCTACGTTTGTTAGACCAGCTCCGTATTCGCTTTCTGGCAAAAATAAGTTCCATAATCCAGCTTGCTTTGCTTTTTCTTTTAATTCTTCCATGATTGGAGGAACAGCTGACCATCTAGACGGCTGTTCATTCAGCTGTTGTTCGTATAGCCATTCATTTGGGTAAACATACTCTTCCATAAAAGAGTTCAATTCTTTTTGCAGCTTCACTACTTTGTCAGAGTAAGAAAAATACACGGTAGTCCCTCGCTTTCATTTGCTTACTAACCGGTTGGTATGTTACATATTCATCATAAATGAATGGAAATAATTCAGCAAGATATTTTTAGGAAAATTCTAAATATTATATTATTTAAAAAACAAAAAAGAGAGGTTTTACCCTCTCTTTTTTATGCGGATGTCATTTCATCAAATACGGCTGATACCTTTTCAAACTCATCATCATCTTCAATTGACGACCATTCACCATCATCTTCAATTTTCAAAAAGAAAACATCAATTTCTTCTTCCGTTTCAATTAAAACTTCTTCAACAAATGCAACGGCAATATAGTCGTGCCCTTCAATCGTCATCTTCCCAAGCACTTCAATATCTTGCTCTTGATCGTTTTCATCTAAAATTGTAAAAATCTCTCCCGTTTCAATGCGTTCCATCTTATTCCCTCCTATTTGTTTGAACATCATTGTTCGTTCATTAACATGTATTCCCCTTTAGAAAAGGTTTCATGCTTATAAAAAGAGAATCTACTTTTTAAAAGGAAGAAGAATGTCTACCGTGGTTCCTTTTCCAAGCTCGCTTACAAAGTTAATTTCCCCTCTATGTTCTCGAATAATTTTATAGCACACCATCAGCCCGAGCCCCGTTCCTTTCTCTTTGGTACTATAAAAAGGTTTTCCTAAATGCTGCATTCGTTCCTGCGTGATGCCTGGCCCTTCGTCGCTAAACCGGACAACAAGGTGGTCGTGATTAAATCTTTTTAGCTGAATTGTTACAGTTCCTCCATGCGGCATAGATTCGACTGCATTTTTAAATATATTGCTAAACACCTGTTTTAACTGGTTTTCTTCGCATAATACGAGAGGCATATGAAGATCAATCTCTTTTTTTACGTGAATTTTCTCTGTAATCCCCTGAACCTCAGCTAGCTTTAAGGTGTTTTCTAAAATATCTTGGACGTGTTTATCTTTGTAGGCTTTTGCCTGAGGCTTTGCGAGACTCAAGAACTCATCGGCGATTAATTCAATTCTATCTAACTCATGGTTTATCATTTCTACATAGTAAGGCTGACTACTCGTTTCTTTTAATAACTGCATAAATCCTTTTACCGCCGTCAGAGGGTTTCGAATTTCATGGGCAATACCAGCTGCCAACTGTCCGACTAAGGAAAGCTGAGCAGATTCACGCAGCAATTTTTCAGTTTTTTTACGTTCTGTAATATCACGAAACAAAACTTGAATTGCCTGCTTTCCCATATAGGGAATAGGAAAGGCAATGGTTTCGGCATCAATCGTATGGCCGTCTTTATGAATAAACTTTTCTTCCTGTAAATCTACAGATTTCTTTTCCGTTTTCATTCGATAAATTCGCTGTTTTACAACATCATAGTAATCAGGGTGAACAAATTGATAAACACAAGTTCCTAATACATCTTGAGGACTTTTGTATCCTAGCGCTTTGGCTCCTGCAGGGTTGATGTAATCAATTTTCCCTTCACTATGAACGATAATGGCCTCCGGGGATAACTCAATTAAACTTCGGTAGCGTTCTTCACTTTCTTTTAAAGCCGTTTCATCCTGCTTACGCGATGTTATATCTCGATAAACAAAAGCAATGCATACCGGCCAGTCATTCATATTTTCAACGCGAAATAGTGTGACGCTTACATTAATTAAATGGCCGTCTTTATGTTGTCTGACTGTCTCAAATTCCGTTTTAGATTCACCTGATTGAATAGTCTTATGAAGCTCGCACACTGGCTCCTTTAAAAACCAAGGTATAATCGGAAGAGGCTTTTGATAAATTTCTTCAAACTTCCAGCCAAATGTATTTTCAAATGCAGGGTTCACTTGAAGTGTTTTACCCTCTAAGTCAACGATAGCAACTGCATCTGCATTATGATAAATAAAAGGTTGAATGTGTTCTTTTTTCTCCTGATAACTAGTTATATTCACGCAATGTCCCATAATTTCAGGTTTTTCTGTGTAAGATAAAGGGGTTAAGTTTACTACATAGCGTTTATCATTTATTTGAAGCTCGTACATAAGCTTTTTTTTTGTATTTAGCGCTTCAAAAAAATGCTCATACGAGACCCATTCTTCTAAAGGTACCTCTTGATCATGAACACTTTCACCTTGATACATACTGTAAACAAGGTGGCCGTCTTTTTGTTTGTAAGCAAATATGATTCCTGGCACCTCAGCTGAATGATTTTCTGCATGTAATCGGACTATTTTTTTATTTTCGTTCATCGTTCATATTTACCTACCCCTCACTAGCATCTTTCCTAATCGTTCCCATTCTCTTAATTTTACATGAGGATTTTAGAATTTACTAGATAAAGAAGCGGATATTTCCCATTCATTCACACAAAGAAAACGCCCGTATAGGCGCTTTTTTTGTGTGAATATGAGTTACTTTGGATGATGCATTTTATGACAGTGCCGCTTGGGGATAAAACCGTTTTGTTCCATATGCTGATAGCGATTTTCCATATGTGAAGAAATTTTTTGACTCTCCGTTTTGCTTAGCACACCGTACTCAACATATTTTGAAAGTATTTCTTTCTTTTTTGCTAACATTTCTTTGTACAGCACGGACAACTCTTTCTTTTGCTGAGAAGTCAGCTGCACGTCTTTTGTTTCTGACTGAGGATTGTTTTCCGCTAATACAGGCGTCGCGCTCATAAATAAAAAAGCTGCTGCTGCACTTATAATAATCTTTCGCAAACAATCTACTTCCTTTCATCATATAGTAGCTATAGTTTGCGAACTTCTATTTGTTTTCATTCATTCTATTTTCTTAAGAATCGATAGCCCCTCTTACATCATAGTCGCTGAGGTTAATTTCCATTTCCATTCCAAGTGCTAATTTAGCAAGCTCTGAACCAAGATAAGGGCCAGACGTTAATCCTGAAGCTCCGAGACCATTCGCTACTAATATTCCTTCGTAATTTGGAAGAGCTCCAATGACCGGCAAGAAGCCTGGAGTGAATGGGCGAAACCCTACTCTTGTCTCTAAAACTGTGCTTTCTGTTAAGCCGGGAGCAATTGATAAAGCCTTTGAAAAAATTTCGTGAAGCCCCCCAGCGGTTACTCTCAAGTCATAACCCGTATCGTTTTCATGTGTTGCTCCGATAACAATTCGTCCTTGTTCAAACGAAAGAATATATTGGTCGCTTGGAGGCATCACAACAGGCCACTCTTTTGTATCTAAATCAGGAAGGTGCAAGTGAACAATTTGCGCTTTTTGAAAGCTGGATAAAAATTTTACTCCAAGAGGCTCTAGTAATTGATTTGCCCATGCTCCTGCTGTCACAATCGTTGTACTTGCTAGAAGCGTTTGTCCATTTACGAAAACGCCTGTTACCTGATTATTTTCATAAAGAAGTTCTGCGTTTCCTTCTATTATTTTTGCGCCGTTTTTTTTAGCTGCATTCACAAGTGCTCTTCTAAGAGCTCTTCCGTTAACGCGAGCGGCTCCACTAATATGAACGGAACTGTATTCTTCCGAAAGAACCGGAAACAAAGCCTGTGTTTCCTTAGCTGATAAACGTGTAATCTCGCCTATTTCGGGGGCTTCTTCCCGACGCATGTAAGCTCGTTCTTCCATTTTTACAAGCTTTTGTTCATCAGTGTGCAAGCTAATTGCTCCTACTCGCTTATATCCCGTATCCATTTCTCCATCCTCTTCTAATTTCTGAATTAATGTTTGATAGTACTTGGCACCGCCTTTTGCTATGCGGTACCATGCTTTATTTCGACGCTGTGAAAGCCATGGACAAACGATTCCTGCTGCTGCATCAGTAGCTTGACCAGCGTCCTTGCGATCTATTAATGTCACATCTGCTCCTGCTTTTGCTAAATGATATGCTGTAGAAGCTCCGAGAATCCCAGCTCCAACTACGATGTATGTTTTCATACCAAAACACCCTTTTCTTTTCATTCTTCTAGTATTTTCATGCTATATGTATGCAATTTTAGCATAGCAAAAAAAATGCTGCATACTAGGCGAAGCTATTATCAGCCTATTTTGGGGTCTTGCTGACTTTGACATATAGCTCCTTTCCTCGTAAACAACAGCGTTATAAGTTCTTTGACCAAGCTTATAGTAGGATGAAGCAAACTATAAATAGTAATAGTACATCTTTAACGGTGTGCTTACCGCTTTTCTATTATGCTTGCTGGATAAAAAGATGAAAGAATAAAACCACAGAAGAAAGCACTAGCTGCTTGGATTCTATCTGGAAGCTTCATAGCTTTCTTATTTATTTTCTTTGATATTCCTATGCCTTAACTTTTCATTGACTAGACAGAGGAAAAGGAAATATAATAGGAGTTACATTTAAATATAATTTTCCTCTCTGAAAATAGAGGTGCATGAAATCAAGAGTCACTTATTGGAGACTAATGGAGTCTGTGAAGATAAGTAAAAGGGATTTCGTGCCGAAGTATATGAACATCCATTGTGTTCATATACTGGTTCAGTATTGAATAAATGCTGAGCTGTCACAGATCGTTTGGTTTGTGGAGAGCTATTGAAGAGATGTTGATGCCTAGAATGTAATAATACTTTATTATTATGAAACCAAGACGCGTGAACATCACTTCACGGGTCTTTTTTGTGTTTTTCTACTGACCATCAAAGTTATAGTTGAATGATTTAAATGGAGGGATACGGATTATGTACTTACATGGAACAAGTAAAATTAACAACAGCAATCATTTAGAAATTGGGCAGTGCGATACAGTAGAACTGAAAAAACAATACGGCACCCCCCTATACATCTACGATCAAGAATTAATTGAAACGAAATGCAAGGCCTTCCATTCAGCTTTTCAAAGAAGCGGGCTTTCATATCAAATCGCCTATGCAGGGAAAGCATTTCTTTGTATGGAAATGGCTAGCCTTTTAACGAAGCTTGATATGTCATTAGATGTGGTCTCAGGAGGAGAATTATTTACAGCGCTTGAAGCTGGATACCCAGCTGAACGCATTCATTTTCATGGAAATAACAAAACGATTGAAGAAATTGAGATGGCTCTTGATGCGAATATTGGCTGTTTTGTTGTGGATAACTTCACCGAACTTGAAGTTTTGCATGCTTTAGCTGCTGAGCGTAAACAGCAAGCATCTATTCTTCTGCGTGTTACTCCAGGGATTGAAGCCCATACACATGAATATATTATGACCGGACAAGAAGACTCCAAGTTTGGATTTGGTCTTTCCAATGACCAAGCAATGAAAGCAGTAAGTTCTGCATTAGAAAAGCCTTACTATAACCTTTTAGGCATTCATTGTCATATTGGTTCGCAGATTTTTGAAGTAGATGGTTTTTCTCGCGCTATTGATATTTTAGCTGATTTCTTATTCAGTATTCGTGATAAAATGGAATTTGAAGTAAAAGTTTTAAACGTAGGTGGTGGTTTTGGTATTCGTTATACCGAAAGCGACTCTCCTCTTCCAGTTGAGTATTATGTAGATGCACTGACAGAAAAGCTAAGCCGTACGTTAACTGAACAGAATTATCCCCTTCCTGAAGTCTGGATTGAGCCTGGAAGAAGCATCGTAGGAGAAGCAGGTACGACGCTTTATACGATTGGTTCAACTAAAGAGATTCCAGGTGTACGCAAATACGTGGGAATTGACGGTGGTATGACCGATAATATTCGCCCTGCCCTATATGGTGCAAAGCATGAAGCTGTCTTGGCTAATAGAGTGACGGATAAAAAAGATGAAACAGTATCAATTGCGGGGAAATGCTGTGAATCAGGAGATATGCTTATTTGGGATATCGATTTACCGCGCGTTAATCAAGGAGATTTATTAGCAGTGTCCTCTACAGGTGCCTACAACTATTCAATGGCTAGCAATTACAACCGCATTCCGCGCCCTGCTGTTGTATTTGTAAAAAAAGGAGAAGCTCGTCTTGCTGTAGAGCGAGAAACATACGAAGATTTGGTGCGGAAAGATGTAAAGCCAGTCGTTACTACGTATGCAATGAGCAAATGAGAGCTGTTCTTGCGTAGTAAAGAAGCAGTTGTTGTTTGGAGGAAATCTAACTATGGTTCTAAGTGTATTTAAAACGTACAGATCATCGCTTATTCTGCTTCTCGCTATTTTAATCGGCGGGATAGCAGGATATGCTATCGGGCCGGATGTGGCAGTCGTAAAGCCTTTTGGCGATTTGTTTCTTAATTTAATGTTCATGATTATCGTTCCCCTTGTCTTTTTTAGTGTTGCTTCGGCAATTGCAAACATGAACGAAATGAAACGTCTTGGTAAAATTATGCTAGGTATTGCCGTTGTGTTTATCGCTACTGCTGCTGTTTCAGCTGTTCTAGGCTTTTTAGGCGCATCACTTTACAATCCCCTGCACAACGTAGATACTTCTGCTATTAAGGAATTAATGGGTGACAATGAAAATACAGCTGAAAAAATGACGCTTTTAACTCAGCTTGTTAGTACATTTACTGTACCTGATTTTGTTCAGTTATTTTCGAAAGAGCATATTTTACAATTAATTGTCTTTGCCGTCATTTTTGGTATTGCTACCACGATGGCTGGTGAAAAAGGACAGCCTCTGGCGAAATTTCTGACTTCAGGTCAAGAAGTATCGATGAAGGTCGTTAAAATTGTGATGTACTATGCTCCAATTGGTTTAGGATGCTATTTTGCTACTGTGGTAGGAGAACTTGGACCAAAGATCTTACAAGGTTACGCTAGAGCATTTATTCTTTACTTATTAATTGCAATCGTTTACTATTTCGGTTTCTTTACGCTATATGCATGGATTGCTGGCGGTAAAGCAGGAATTAAGCTGTTTTGGAAAAATGCAGCTGCTCCTTCTATCACTGCTATTGCTACCTGTTCTTCTGCTGCATCTATTCCAGTCAATTTAGATGCAACAAAGAAAATGGGTGTCCCACTGGATATTGCTGAAACAGTCATTCCATTAGGAGCAAACACACATAAAGATGGTTCTGTTATCGGTGGTATTCTAAAAATTGTTTTCTTGTTCAGTTTGTTCGGCAAAGATATGACGTCTGCTACGAGTATTTTGAGCATTTTAGGCGTAGCCTTTTTAGTTGGGGCTGTAATGGGAGCAATTCCTGGAGGCGGTATGATTGGTGAAATGTTAATTATTACAATTTACGGATTTTCGCCGGAAGTCCTGCCCATCATAGCTGTCATTTCAACGATTATTGACGCCCCTGCTACGCTCTTAAATAGTACAGGAAATACAGTAACAGCAATGCTTGTTACGAGGTTTACAGAAGGAAAAGACTGGATTAATAAAATTATTACTCCAGATAAAGTCGCCTAGTCAAAAAGCAAAGGGAAAGGTCTGAGTGACTTTCCCCTTTGCTTTTTTTGTATGGAACCATATCTATAGCGGTGTATAAGGGTGGTAAATACGCACATTCTATAGGTATGTTTCATAAACAGACTGGAGGTGTCATCTAATGAGTAACGCTGCAGGAGGCTCAAAGAAGAATCAACCGAATGATGCGAATCACGTGAGTGCAGAAACAAAAGCTCATCAAAACCGTCTCACTGAGCAAAACAAACAAGAGCATCAAGCCGAAGAGAGAAAATAAAATTACGTCAAAGAACACTTGTCACAGAGCCTGTGTTCTTTGACGTAATTTTATTTTTCAGTCAAATTTTCATAACTCCGCTCGCTATAGGTGTATCGTAAAACCTCTTTTCGCATTTTGCCCGAATGTACATACAGAAACCTTTATATCCCTCATAAGCTAGTAGCAAAATTTATGTTTCTTTATAAAAAGGTAGCTCGTTTTATAAATCGATTGCGAAAGAAACTCATCGCATTTACAGTAAATAATTTAATGGTTAAAATAAAGAGTAAAGAAAAAGGATAAGCAGTTTGCAGAAATGGAATTTCACATGGAAATCAGAGATTTAGAATACTTTATAGAGGTAGCGAATCATAAAAATTTCACAAAGGCAGCGCTGCAAGTTCATTTGTCACAAACAGCCTTAAGTAAAGCCGTCAAAAAAGTAGAAAATGAACTAGGATTTGAGATCCTTGATCGTTCAACGAGAGAATTAAAGCTAACCGATACAGGAGAAGTTGTGTATCACCAGGCAACTAAAGCTCTTTCCGTGTTAAAAGACATGCCTCACTTGCTGGGCGATTTAATGAAAAATACCCTAAAGTATCTCTAGAGCTTATTGAATTTGGAGCTAAAAAAATTGAAGCTCTTGTAGAAGAGGCCGGTGTAGATATGGGGATTGTTATGCTTCCTCTGACAAGCGGGCATGATGAGCACTTTCACGTATATCCGTTCGTTAAGGAAAGATTCCTTCTATACACGCATAAAAACCACCTTTTAGCGAAACGTCCTTCCGTTTGGATGAAAGAATTAGAACATGAAAAATTTATTATGTTCAGTGAAGAATTTACGCTGCACGACCGGTTAATACAAGATGCTTTAAAAGCAGGATTTATGCCTTCTATAGCGTATAAAAGTTCCCAATGGGATTTAATTATTGAACTAACAGCAGCAGAATTAGGTATTGCTATTTTACCCGAATCGCTCTATGCCAAAGTGAAGGATTCCAATATTATTACGGTACCTATTGCAGATCTAGAAATGATGTGGGAACTTCGAATTATTCTATTAAAAGAACGCTACAGTTCATTCGCTGTAAGAGAGTTGATTAATTTTCTTACAGCAAAGCAAATAACAAATAAGTTGGACACAAATTAAATAACGAGGCTGGGACAAAAGTATTTTAGTTAAAGTTAGATACAAACGACTAATCGATATTGTTGATTAGTCGTTCATTTTTTATTGTTATGGGGAACGTAGGTTTCATGAATGTAGTAGCTTCTAGCTGTTGATTGGAGGGCAAGACGAAGCCTCCAGCAGGAAAAGCGGACGAGGTGATACCCCGCAGGAGTGTGAGCGAGTGACGAGGAGGCTCATCGGCCGCCTGCGAAAAGCGAAGTCTTGCACGGAAATCAACAGCGGTGTGACAAGTGATTTAAACTAGCTTCTTTATCCCATTTGTTCGTCTTTAGATTGGATCGATGTCGTTATGTCTCAAGCTCGTTTTATATGTAACACAAGTTTTACCATTCAACAATTCCTAAAATGAATCCATCATAGCCTTTGCTTCCAACGGTTTGTATAGCTGTGGCGCTGATTCTTTTTTCTTTAGCTAGAGAATTCATAAATTGACGAATTCCCTTTACATTTTCGTCTTCACTTTCTGAATTCACCACATGCCCTTGACGAACGACGTTGTCGCAAATAATCAGACTTCCTTTTTTAGATAATTCCAGAGCCCACTTTAAGTAATTTGGGTTATTCGGCTTATCAGCATCAATAAAGATAATATCAAATGGCTCTGTTCCCCTATCCTTTAATACAGCTAGTGTATCAAGCCCGGGGCCGACAATAACTTCTACTAAGTGATTTACTCCCGCTCTTTTTAAATTAGTTCTTGCTACTTCTGCATGATGAGCGTTTAATTCGAGCGTAATAAGCTGCCCGTCTTTCGGAAGAGCTCTGGCTAGCCAAATCGTGCTGTACCCTCCAAGAGTACCAATTTCTAAAATGCGTTTAGCTCCTTTTAACGTAGCTAGCAAATGCAGAAACTTTCCTTGACTAGGCGATACGTCGATAGCAGGTAATTCAGCCTCTTGATTTGCCTTCAATACCTCATCAAGAATGGGATCAGATTGAATAAGCTTATTATTCATATAGCGATCTACTTCGTTCCAAATTTCATATATAGACATATCCACACTCCTTCATATAGCCAATAAAAGCTTTATCGTTATTTAAACAATAAAGATTCTTCACATGTATATGTTCTTCTCATATCCAGCTTGTTGCAGTAATTGTTTGTATATAAATGTGTTCTATCTCTCTAATAAACTATCCTGCTCGCTCTCAAAAAGAATTGTTATATCCATAAAAAAAGACCTTCTTACAGGTCCTTTTTATCTTTAAACAATCGTAACTTTACTGAGATCTATCTTTGCACTTTTTAAAAAGTTATATGTTAATTTATCCACTTTTGCACCTTCAAAAACAGATTTCTTTAAATCTGATCCCCGAAACTGCACATTCAGCAAAGTTGCGTTGCGAAATGAGGCTTTTTTTAATGATACTCCTTCAAAGATTGTTCCGTTAAATGTTTCTCCGTCAAATACGATATCTGTTAAATTACATTGCTTAAAGTACGTATTATCATAGACACAGTCTTTAAAACTGGCAAGTTTAAAATTTGCCCATTTAAATTGCACTCCTGTCAAATTAACATGATGAAATATTGCCTTCGTTAAATTGCTGCTTTTAAACATGCTGTCTGTAAGATCTGCATAACTGAAATCAGATTCGTTCAAATTACTTGCATTAAATTTCCCTTTATAAAGCGATACAGAACGAAAATCAGATTTTGTGAGCTCGGTCTTTGAAAAATCCATAGGGACAGTTTGCTTCAATTCCTTTGTGGCTACATTCATTGATTCAATCAGTTCTGTAATATCACCAATAGAATTGATTGTCATATAATAAGCCTGCTCCTCACTGTACCCGTCTTTTTGGTAGTCTGTAAACTTTTCCTGCAAGTTTTGTGATAGTTCTTCTTCTAAATCTTGAATGTTTTTTACATCCTGATAAGGAGCCAAAATGCTATGCACATGATTTTTTATGTTTTCATTCATTTATACCATCATCCTTTCTTACAACAATAAATCAATAATTTTTTTCGCTTGCTCCCAATTTTCTTTATTTTGTTTATATATGCTTTTTCCTTGTTCTGTAATTTTGTAGTATTTTCTGCGACCGCCTTGTACGGCGTCTCCCCAGTAAGAAAGAATATGTTCTTCCTTTTCTAGACGCTTCAAGCTTGAATACATTGTGGCTTCCTTTAATTCATACTGCTCTTTAGAATGGGTATAAATAAGCTTACTAATTTCATAACCATATTTATCGCCGCTGAGAAGTAATTTCAAAATCATTGTATCTGTATGTCCCCGAAGTAAATCTGAAGACATTTTTGCATATACCAAAGTATCACCTCTTTATGTATAATTTAAATCATATTACTATGACAGTCAAGGTATTATATTTAATAAAATAACTTAATTTGTAAATGAACATATATAAGCATCTCCCCTGTAGAAAATAGCCAGCATGTTTCTACCGGCTATTTTCTAAAAGGTATCTTATTATTTGTTATGACTAGGCTTAAATACTATTGATATACGTTCTGTTGATATTTTCCAAATCATGTGATGATATCCTTTGCTCCAGTAATCTTTTAGTAAATAATGTGGATTTCCAAATAATTTTTTCCATACTTTCTGAGCGTTCTTGTATCCGCTGTCCAAACAAATGTTTTTAATTTCTCTGCTTTGAAGCGTAAGCAACATAACATGTAAAAGCAGTGTCCCTACACCTTTTCTTTGATACTTTGAATGAACAAACACCGTGCCAATTTCAATCCATTCTTGCAGCTCCCCTTTTGTACATGCAGTAATTAATTCACTAGCGGGACCATATTCAATACAACCAATAATCTTATTGGTGCACGTATCTATCCCAAGCCAAAAGAATCGATCTTTTCCACTGCTATTAAGGTCACATTTTAAATATTGTCTTTTACTTTCAATTTCTATTTGTATATCGTTTACCATGTCAGATAAGCCTTCCTTACGAAATGTATCTGTAATTACTTCACTAAAAAGTTCGTGGAGTTCTGCACTATCTTCTATTTTGGGTCTTCTTATTTCAATATGATGCAATGTTCATTCCCCCTGGTTATTTCACGAAAGAATATGAAGCTTTCCCATTATTATTTATCAATATATGTAGAAAATCCTTTTCTCTTCCTGCAGTTTTTCCAACAAAAAAGCACGAGAAACTTTGAGTTCTCGTACTTTTTATAATATGAATTCTACTCTTTCTATTGGAAACTGTTAATACTGATTCACAAAGCTCTGGATTTTACATACGAAGTCAGAAAGATCCTCCTTTATTTCTTTATCCTCTGTTTTTTCTACCTGCTCTTGTATGGCGTCAATCATCAAACGCGCTTTTTTAGGATCTATAGACGCCTGTTGACTGCTATTGTTTGACAGACTCTTCAAAATTTGATTAGTCATTTTATTTTTATCATGAATATAAAATAACATTTGAGGAACTTGATTAATTAATAGATTTACGTACCTACGAAACTCCTCTATCTCATATAATTCTTTTGAATTGCCTTTAAAGCCATCAACTGAAAGCATAAGACTTTGGTAGCCTTTATCACTGCGTTGATTAAGTGCTTTAATAACTTTTAAAAGCCGATCGAACTTTAAATAACGTATTTCGTCTTTCTTTAATTCTAAAAATTCAATTTCTCCTTTTTCCAAGAAGGGATCCTTGATAAGACTATTATCATTCATATACATTCTCTCCCTACTAATTTATTAGTTGCAGAGCTTGTTCTGAATTCATTGATCTATCGTTTTAGTAATGTTTACCTCTTTTAGGGGCGTTTTAAAACCTTTGTTTATACAATGATTACATAAATGTTCTTGAGTGCCTTTTTTTGAAATACTTTACTTATTATGATCTGATAAATGACGAATAAAAAAGAGCTCCTTTACAGAAGCTCTTTTTTAAAAATTATAGGGATGCTGATTTATATCTTATTTGTTTCTTTTAATACTGCTAATAAGTATTCCCATGTTTTAATAGTGGATGGAATACTCAGGTGTTCATTAGGCGTGTGAACGTCGTACATATCGGGTCCGAGTGAAATGGCGTCTAATCCAGGGATTTTTTCGAGGAAAATACCGCATTCAATCCCTGCATGGATGGCGATGATTTCCGCCTCTTCTCCATACTTTTCTTGATAGACCTTTTTACATAATTCACGAATTTTTGAATCTCCATTGTACGCCCATTCAGGATAATTACCTTTTGTTTCAACTGTTCCTCCGACCATTTGAGCAAGGATGTGCACTTGGCTTACTATTTTTTCTTTTAAGCTTTTTACTGAGCTGCGAATTTCATTTTGAAAAACAACCTCAGATTCTGTTGTCGTGATCACACCTAAGTTGGTAGAAGATTCTACTAATCCTTCGATATTCATACTCATGCTTTGAACGCCGTTTGGTGTTAGCATAATGGTTTGTACAATTCGTTTTGTTGTTTCTTTTGTAAAAAAATTCTTAACGGGGGAGGATTTTTTAATTTTCACATACACACTCGGATCAGCGGCTTGTAACTCATTTTTTATTATCTCGTTCCACTCAAGAACCTTATTTTCTAGCTTCTCTACTTCAGAAAGCTCGACTGTTAGAATCGCTTCTGATTCACGAGGAATGGCATTTGATTTTAATCCTCCACTAATGCTGCTTAAGGAATAGGAAAGTTCTTTTTGTAAATCATATAAAACCCTTCCTAGCAGTTTATTAGCATTTCCTCTTTCTTTATCAATTTCCATTCCGGAATGTCCACCGCGCAATCCTCCGATGCTTAAGCTATATGTTTCTGACTTATCGGAAGGCGACTCCCAGCTTACAGGAATACGAAGTACGCCTTTTACCCCGCCTGCGCTGCTGACAAGCAGTTTTCCATCTTCTTCTGTATCAAGATTAATAAAGATTTCCCCTTCGAAATGAGTTGGATTTACAGCAATAGCTCCGCCCATTGTCGTTTCTTCCTCAGTAGTAATGACTACTTCAAGAGAGGGGTGCGCTATATTTTGAGCATCTAGTAAAGCTAGTGCATATGCAACTGCAATCCCATTGTCAGCTCCTAGCGTAGTACCATTTGCATAAAGCATATCTTCCACGATTCGCAGTTGAAGCGGATCTTTTTCGAAGTCGTGAACAGTTCCTTTATTTAACTCGCATACCATGTCCATATGTCCTTGCAAAATGATGACTGGAGCATTTTCATATCCTTTAGTTGCCGGTTTTTTAATAATTACATTTAAAGCCTCATCTTGTATAACCTCAAGGCTTCTTTCTCTTGCAAAAAAAACTAAATAGTCACTAACTTCTTTTTCATTTCCAGATCCTCTCGGAATAGCTGAAATTTCATTAAAGAAATAAAAAACCGGATGTTTAATTAATTCATTTACTGTTTGCACCATATGTATCATCCTTTCTAATCTGTATGCTTTTTATCATACTATTTATCTTTACAGTAGAAATAGCATATGAGGCTTCTTTTATGTATAGCCTAGTTATATTCTAACGTTGATTAACTCAATAGAATAGATATAACATAAAAAAGCATAAATGAGCCTATTAGACTCATTTATGCTTTTAATGATTTATTCTACTTTTTATTGCGCTGTATATCCGCCGTCCATTACTACCGCTTGACCAGTTACACCTTTTGCTTTATCACTCGCCAAGAAGATAGCATAATCAGCAATTTCACTAACGTCTAGTAATCTTTTTTGAGGGACTAAAGGATAAATAACCTCTTCAAGCACGCTTTCTAATGGTACGTTTCTTGTTTTAGCTAAACCACCTAACTGACCTCTCACTAGTGGTGTATCCACATAGCCAGGGCAAAGTGCATTCACCGTAATACCGTGTGCTGCACCTTCAAGAGCAGCTACTTTTGTTAAACCCATTACACCATGTTTAGCACTGTTATAAGCTGCTTTGCCCGCAAAACCAATTAAACCGTTGATAGAAGAAACGTTAATAATACGTCCGAAATCTTGCTTTTTCATAACCGGAAATGCGTGCTTAATCGCCATGAATGGAGCTGTTAACATAATTTTAATCATTAACTCATATTTCTCAGTTGGAAACTCTTCGATTGGAGAAACCACGAAGATTTTGTGCTGCCGCTTCTACAGCAGCTTGATCGATATCAGATAATTCCTCCTATTTTTCAAATAATACCAGCCCCCGCTAATGCGACTCCCGCAAATAAAGCGATTGTTGGGGTGATAAATGCAACAACAAATACGTCTTTATACGTTTCTCTATGTCGAAGACCAGTTACGGCTAATAGCGTTAATAATGCACCGTTATGCGGTAAGATAGATGCACCTGACGCAACGCTTGCAATACGATGAAGAGCATCGGCACTTAAATTCGTCGTTTGAGACAAGTGATACCACGTATCTCCTAATGCTTGAAGCGCAATGCCCATACCACCGGATGCTGAACCAGTAATCATTGCTAGCACTTGAACGCTTAAAGCTTCTGAAACGAGCGGATTACTCGAAATCTTTAGTAACACATGCGTGACATCTTTAAATTCTGGAACGGCTGTAATAACCGAACCATAGAAAAAATACCAATTAATAATGAAACGATAGGCTCCCATTTTAAAACATTTAATGCCACGACAACGATAATCAGCGGTAAAATAGCTAATATCACATTCATCGAGCCCTGCTCTTCACCTGCAACAACCGATGATTCACTAGGTTCGGTAAATCCTTGATTTTTGGCTTTTAATTTTTTATCACGATATGCTAACCATAAATATCCTCCCACCGCCATAATAAGACCTGAGACAATTCCAATAATCGAACCGGACATTGCATTGGTTTTGAATGTAGCAGTAGGAATTAGATTTTGAATCTGAGACGTACCTGGAACCGCTGTCATTGTAAACGTAAATGCTCCGAGTGCAATGGTTGCCGGCAGTAAATTTCGCGATACGTTAGCTTCTCCAAATAGCGCAATTGCTAAAGGATAAATAGCAAACACAACAACGAATAAACTGACTCCCCCGTATGTCAAAATAGCTGAAGCAATCAGCACCCCTAAAATGGCTCTTTTGCTTCCAAATAATTTAGCAATACGCTGCGCTAACGATTTAGCTGAGCCTGTATCTTCCATTAGCTTTCCAAAGACGGCTCCTAATAAAAAGATGGGGAACCATTTTGCAGCGAAATCTACAAACCCTCCCATATACACATCTGTATAAGTAGGCAATATTTTTAAGCCGCTAAAGTAAGCAACAAACGTAGCTACAACAGGTGCCACCCAGATAATGGACCATCCTAGGTAAGTAAAAAACATTAACAATAACAATCCTACAATAATAATCACACGGTAACCTCCTTTCCTTTTAATGCATGTACATGATGGTCTATTTCACAACAAAACAAGTTTACCCCTGATAGTTTTATAAGTAAAATGAATAAAAGGAATCAAAACTATGAATAAAAGTCGTAGTTTGTTCAAAAGTTTCCACTTAGTTATTTTCCTCCTATAATTTTACTGTGAGTAAAAGCTATTAAAATATACTTCCTTCTATTTTCTTTTTACAAGTAAGTTTTTTTCTGTTACATCCTGCTTTCTTCCTTTATTTTCTTTTATCTTATAAGTTTTTCTGAACGTATAGATGGGTATTTGAATGTTATGACACAGAAAAAGAGGCGATCTTATGCTACATTTCATAACGGACTTACTGAAGCAATTTGGAATCTGGGGACTTTTAAGCGGACTTGCTATCGAGGCTTCTTCCCTGCCGTTTCCTGGATCTCTTCTCACCCTTACCTACGGATACTTACTAAACTTGCACGTGGTGCAATTATTATTAATCGCTTTTGCAGGAAGCGCCGTTTATACGGCTTTTAGTTTTATACCGTATGGAATAGGCTATAAATTAGAAGATAAGGTAAAGAAAAAATTATCAAAGAAGAAAAAAGCATTTGAGAAATCACAAAAATGGTTTAAAAAATGCGGATTATGGAGTATTGCTATTGCTCGTCCTTTAGGCCTCGGAAATTACATTTCCTACCTTTCAGGGCTATCTAAAGTGAAACCTATGCCGTTTGCTTTGCTCACGTTTCTTGGTATCTTTCCTTTGAATATTGCTATGCTTTGGTTAGGACAAATCGGAAACTTTAAGTGGATTCAATCTTTTATCTCAGATGCACAAACCTATATTCTAATTGCAGCGGTAATTGCTGTATGCGGATTTTTAATTTATAAGTTTTATTTTAAAAAAAGAAGCTGCAACGAACAGTCTAGTTCAACTTAAAAGTATAAAAAAAGACCCCTAGGGGTCTTTTTTTATTAAATGGAAATAACACCTAAAATTAATGCCGCTACTGTCATCACTGCCGTAGTTCCTAGAGCCCATTTAATTAAGAAACGCTGTAAATCACTGAATTCAATTCCTATCATTCCAATTAGTAAGTGAGCTGCTGCTACCAAGGGACTTATCACGTGAACAGGTTGTCCTAAGATAGCAGCTCTTCCAATTTCGGCGGCGCTAATGCCATAGCTTTCGGCAGCTTGAGCAATAATCGGTAATACGCCAAAATAAAAGGCATTATTAGACATAAAAAATGTGAAAGGAGCACTTAAAAACGCTACTATAACTGGCAGAAAAGAGCCCATTGCATCTGGGATTATTCCCACAAGTGTATTTGCCATAGCATCAATCATCTTTGTTCCGGACATAATTCCTGTAAAAATACCGGCTGCAATAACAATTGAAACGACGGCTACCGCATTATTTGCATGGGATGAAATTCGTTGCTGTTGATCTTTGATATTTGGGTAATTTATTAATAATGCCATAGCGAATGCTACCATAAACAAGAGCATCAGCGACATAAAGTCCATAATTAAGCAAACCATAAGACTAACAGTAAGAAGAAAATTAAACCATACTAACTTAGGACGTCGATAGTCTGGCCGTTGCGCTGTCGCATCTAATTCATGAGCGTGTGCAATTTCACTTGTAGAATGTTTAATATTGATAACTCCTAACCTTTTTCTTTCCCTTCTTCCAAGGACAAAAGAAACAAGCAGTACCCATAGAAGTCCAAAACCCATTACAGGTATCAAAGGCAAAAACAACTGAGACGAATCTAAATTTAATGAACTCATAGCCATAGCAGAAGCACCTCCCCATGGGGTCATATTCATGACTCCCATGGATAGCATCGCCACCCCTGCCAAGATAAGTGGATTCATTTCTAGACGTTTATATAGCGGAAGCAAAGAAGAAACCGTTATCATATAGGTAGTCGTTCCATCTCCATCTAAAGCAACCATCATTGAAAGAACAGCAGTTCCAACAACGATCTTTAGGGGATCTCCTTTTACAATCTTTAAAATGAATGAAACAAGAGGGTCAAACAATCCTGAATCAATCATTAATCCAAAATATAAAATAGCAAATAAAATCATAATAGCTGTAGGAGCAATGTCTTTTACACCCTCTAGCATCATAGGTCCCATTCCACTAGCAAAACCACCTATTAAACCAAATATAATTGGAATAATGATAAGAGCAACCATTGGGGTAAGCCGCTTTGACATAATTAAATACATGAACACTGCAACCATTAAAAATCCTAATAAAGAAAGCATAAATATTTTTCCTCCTTTTTTGATAACGTTTTCATTTTTTTATTTGATAAACGTTACTAAAAAGGTATCACTTGTTAAAGCGGGTTCATAGATAACTGTCATAAGTTTAATATTTTTTATAAAAGTAATTTTTTTCATTTTTTTCATGCATAATTTCTACATAAAAATGAGATAGCGGATAAAACACCGCTATCTCGTTTTTATGTAGAATTAGTTACTCGGTATTTCCGCTCAGGCCTCCCCACACTTCCATACACTATTTCCACCTGCATTTCCTTACAAGATACTAAATACTCTAAATACCTTCTCATTGTTGAATAGCTGATACCTACCAATTGAGCAAATTCATCTACATTCAAGCTTTCCTGAACTTGGCGAACTTTATCTCTTACTAAACGAAGAGTATGCTTATCAATACCTTTAGGAAATTCTGTTACTGCAGCCGCTGATTGACTGTGACGGTTATGATGTGTTCTAAATAAATGATCTATTTTATCTTGATTAATCATTTTATCTGCAGTTAATTCTATTCTTGTAGACTGATAATGTTTTAAAGTAGATAAAAATTTATCAATAATTACAGGTTTGACCAAATAACCAAATGCTCCGCCTCTTATTGCTTCCCCTACTGTTTCAACGTCATTAGCTGCCGTTATTAAAATAATGTCGATTCCTCGATACTTCTTTCTGATTTCCCATAGCAGTTCCACTCCGTTGATATCTGGTAAAAAGACATCTAATAAAATTAAATGCGGCGTAAATATTGTTAGTAACTCTAAAGCATTTTCTCCAGATCCTGCTGTCGCCACAATAGTGAAATTCTCTAATTTCTTAGTAAACTGTTCATAAATTTGTGCAGCTGTAGAATCATCTTCTATAATCATGACATTAATTTGATTTTCAGTCATATCGATTCTTCCTTTTCGTTATTTAATAGCTTCGGTATAACTAATGTGAATCTTGCCCCTTGTAACATGCTTTTGCTTATGTAAAGTTCGCCTTTAAGCAGCTCTACAGATCTTTTAACAATGGTCAATCCAATTCCATGATTTTCACCTTTTTTGGTTGTATAACCATCTATAAAAATCATATTTTCTACTTCTTTTGATATTCCTTGTCCATCGTCTTCAACTTCAAAAATCAGGTCATTTCCTACATCCGTAAAGGATACGAGGACGTGCCCTTTATGTTCCCGCACAGCCTCGAACGCATTATCAATTAAATTCCCCAAGATAGAAACAATGTTTTTTGCATCTTCGATATCTAAAGTACTTGTTAAGTTACTATCGTGATCAATTTCTAAAGTGACGTCTAATTCTTTCGAACGATTTATCTTTCCAAGTAGGCAGGCCGCAATCAAAGGATCCTTTACAGAAGACATTAAAAAAGAAATAATATCTTGGCGTTCCTTTACCTCTGATGAAATCATTTGCATGACATGCTCATACTTCTTTAACCTTAACAGTCCATAAATCACATTCAACTTATTTAAAAATTCGTGATTTTGAGCGCGTAAATTATCAGAGAACATTTTAATTTTAGAAATCTCTTCAGTCAATTCTTCAATTTGTGATAAAGTTCTTATGGTAAGAACGATTCCTTGCACTTCTTTTTTTCTTACAATAGGAGATAAATCTAATATATACTGCTGACCATCTAGTAGAAGTGATTGGTTAGAATACACCCGTTGTTCTTCTATCGCTTGATCAATTAGCTGTCCTAAACGGGGGTTCTTTATCTCTCCTCCTATTACTAAATGAAGGTTATTAAAGAGCTCTCTAGCCCTTCTATTCATCGACGTTACATATTTTTCAACATTTACAGTAACAGTAGCATCTCGAATAGACTCAAGAGTAGCCTCTTTTTCTTTAAAAAGGAAGGAAATTTCCTCCGGTTCAAGTCCAAATATTAGTCTTTTTACCCGTCTTGCAATGAAGAAAGCTCCAAATGCTCCAATAAGAAAAGGAATACAGGACAATTTAATAATTTTTATTCTATAATCATTAATCTGTTTTTCTACATTGCTTACAAGAAACCCTACCGAAGAAACGCCTATTACGTTTCCTTGGCCATCCCATATGGGAGTTTTGGCTTTAATTGCAAATCCTGAAACTCCTTTTCCTTTATAAATGATGGATTGATGCTTTTTTAAAGAAGCTTCATTGCTTGTTTTAGTGTGTTTTCCAATGTAACTACTATTGGGATGAGAATAGCGTATTCCTTTATCATTAGCAATGGTGACGTAATCTGCTCCAGTGATTTTTCTTATTTTTTCAGCAATAGGTTGGATATGCTCAGAAGGATTTTTCTTTTTAAAAGCTTTTACAATCGTTTTATCTTCAGAAGCTAATTTTGCTACTGTCATAGCTTGCTTACCTACATATTTTTCAACAATTTCATCTACCATTGCAGAAAACAAAATGCATACAAGCACGGTACTAACAAGAATAACTATCGTGATGAGTAATGTAATTTGAGCAAGTAGGCTAGGTCTTCTATTTACGTAAAGAAAACACATACAATCCTCCTTTTAATAAAATAATGATGAAAGAAAATACCGTCTGTTGTTTCAAGTGTAGCATAAAAAAACGGAAGTTTAGCGCCAAAGTTTAAATGTTTATCAACAGACTTACAAAGGGAAAAATAAATTGAATAAATGCTTGCCTTAAAGTATACTCCAACAATTATAATCAATTCGAAAGCATTGAAAATGGAGGAATCAACATGAAATATACAGTAATCACTGGCGCAAGTTCAGGAATTGGATATGAAACAGCTTTAGCTTTCGCAGCACGCGGAAAAAGCCTTATATTAGCTGCACGTAGAGCGGACAAGCTAGATGAGTTAAAAGGAAAGATTGAAGAACTGAACCAAGATGTAAATGTTATTGTCCAGTCGGTTGATTTATCCGTGGCAGAAAATGCTCATACGTTTTATGAATCACTTAAAGAATATGAGTTAGAAACGTGGATTAACAATGCTGGATTCGGAAACTTTGCTTCTGTCAGTGAACAAAAATTAACTAAGATTGAAACAATGCTTCACTTAAATATCGAAGCCTTAACAATTCTTTCATCTCTATTTGTAAGAGATTATGAACTTGTTGAAGGTACACAGCTTATTAATGTCTCTTCAAGAGGCGGCTATACAATTGTGGCTGATGCAGTAACTTATTGCGCAACAAAATTCTACGTAAGTCCATTTACAGAAGGTCTTTCTCAAGAATTAAAGAGTAGAGAAGCAAAAATGCAGGCTAAAGTTCTAGCTCCGGCTGCTACTGAAACAGAATTTGCACAGCGTTCTATGGATATGGACGATTTTGAATATAAAGGGCGAGTTCCTAAGTTTCATACATCAAAAGAGATGGCTGCCTTTATGCTGGATCTTTATGATAGCAATAAAACGGTAGGACTTGTAGATGGAGTGACTTACGAATTTCAATTAAAAGATCCTATCTATCCATACGCAGAAAGAACGACAAGTTCAGATTCTTAAACAGAAAAACACCCTTGCAAGGGTGTTTTTTTACGAACTTTTAAATGAGTAAACATCTTGTTTTATGTAATAAAAGCACTTGAATACCATCGTGTTTCAAACCCTACGTAGACTTTCACTCATTACTTCTTGATTTTTGTTTTACTTTTTTGCACATACTAACCTAACGGAGGTGACGAAAATGGGTACAAAAAAATCTGCTAATCGAGGTCAAGTAGCTCCAGGTGTTAACCCTCAAGGACACGGAAAAGATGTTGAATTTTCAACAGAACCTAAAAGTGAACTTGAAAACAAAGCGAAAAAATCAAATACAAAAATTTAATTAAAAAGGAGAAGATTACTCTTCTCCTCTCTCCCTCTTAACTATTTTTTCAAAAAACTCCACGGATCGTTTAATCCTTTCTGCTTTTTATAAATTTGTATCAACAGTATAAAAAAGTATACTATACAACAAAAATGTGCGTACTTGTTAGAATGGTTTATATCATTTATGATAAATTTGCAAACGAACTTTATGGCCATTTGTATGTTAACTAGTTGTTAGCTATAAGCTCTATAGGGTATAGGTTACTCTGAGCAGTTCATCACTAAATATTTTTACAGAAAGGTTGTTTACACATGAACAATACAGATAAAAAACAAGAAATTTTAGACGCATTTAACTTTCGTCATGCTACAAAAGAGTTTGATCCAACAAAGAAAATTTCTGTTGAAGATTTCCAATTCATTTTAGAAACAGGGCGCTTATCTCCAAGTTCAGTAGGTTACGAGCCGTGGAAATTTTTAGTTATTGAAAATGAAGCTTTAAAGGAAAAATTAAAAGCTGTTTCTTGGGGAGCCCAAGGTCAACTCCCTACAGCAAGTCATTTTGTTATTATTCTTTCTCGTACAGACGCAAGATATGACTCTGAATATGTATTAAATCTTCAGAAAAACGTAAAAGAAATGCCAGATGATGTATTAGAGACATTAATGCCTCGTTATAAAGATTTTCAAGAAAATGATTTTCACTTGTTTGAAAGCAAGCGATCGCTATTTGATTGGGCTAGCAAACAATCTTATATTGCACTAGCTAATATGATGACATCAGCTGCTCAAATTGGTATTGATTCTTGTCCAATTGAAGGGTTTAACTATGATCAAGTACATGAAATTCTAAAAGAAGAAGGATTACTAGAAGACGGGAAGTTTGATGTTTCCGTTATGGTTGCGTTCGGCTACCGAATTCATGAACCTAAGCGCGGAAAAACAAGAAGAAGTATGGATCAAGTTGTGCAGTGGGTAAAATAATAATCAAAAAAGAAGGGATGACATTGCTGTCACCCCCTCTTTTTTATATGTTTGTATGCTGCTATAAAGGCAGAAGGATCGCTGTGTATTATATAAGCGAACATCCCTTGATTTGTATGTAAATATAAAAAGCCACTGCCTTTTGAAACGCCTTTGTAAGAAATGTCAAAAACACTGTTAATATGGAAGTAATCATTCTCTGTTTGAATACTATTGGCATATAAGCAGATGTCTTTTGAATGCTGAACCGTCACTTTTTGCGTTCGTTTCATTTTTCTTTCAATGTATGTATAAGGAATCACAGAAATAATGCTCATAGCGCCGCTTCTCTCCTCACAAATATTTCCCTTTGAAAAATCAAACTTCTCATTAACAAAACTCTACCACTTACCAAAAAACAATTCCAGAAATACTCTTTCTGGAATTGTTTTTAAGATTGCTGCTCTTTATTTTCTTCACCTTTACAAAAGTCGATATTACTGTTTGTCATAGAGGCGATAGCAGGAGAGCCATTTCCAAATGAAAAACAAGCTCCTACCGATTTTGTATTTGCCGTGTGGCTATTTTGTACAACACAGCCCACGCTTACATTTGAATTGTCTTTCAACCCGTTAGTCATGATATTCTCAATGTTAATAATACAGCCCATTATAACACCTCTTTCGTTTCTACTAACGTATGTCAGCTTTGCATATATGTATAGGATGTTCGCCTATTAATGATAAGTTGTTTGTTATAAAACAGAAGAAGCCTGATATACGCTTTAAGCAGAGAAGACACTAAAACGATGTCTTCTCCTTAAGTCAATTTAACTTTTTACAGCTTTTTCCCAGTCTGATGCAAATTTTTCAATTCCTTGTTCTGTTAACGGATGTTTTACTAATTGTTCAATTACAGCATATGGAATGGTCGCAATATGAGCCCCAGCAAGAGCTACTCGTGTAACATGATCTGGATGTCTGACTGACGCTGCTATAATCTGTGAGTCAATGTGTTGAATTCGAAATAGCTCTGCAATTCGAGATACTAAATACACACCGTCTTCTGAAATATCGTCTAAGCGTCCTAAAAATGGGGATACGTACGTGGCACCAGCACGAGCTGCTAGAAGCGCTTGATTCACTGTGAAAATTAACGTGACGTTTGTTTTTACACCCTTTTTAGCTAAATAACGAGTGGCTTCCAATCCAGCAATGGTCATAGGAAGTTTAATCGTTATATTTTTGTCCCCTCCATTAATTTTTATAAGCTCTTCCGCTTGAGCAATCATATCATCTGCTGTTACTGTGTCCGGCGTGACTTCTGCCGAAACTGATTCTACTTCCGGAACGGTTTTTAAAATTTCATCGATTCGATCTTCGAACTTTACACCTTCTTTAGCTACTAGCGAAGGATTTGTGGTAACACCTGATAATACCCCAATTTTATATGCTTTTTTAATATCTTCTAGGTTAGCTGTATCAATAAAAAATTTCATCTTTTATTCCTCCACTTGTTATGTTGAAAACATTTTGTTTACGGGCTTTTTTGCATAATTTTATTTTCAAATGACATTGCCCTATTCATATTGTCTTCATAAAGTGAATTTTATTTCCTTTCAAATGCTGTATGTTTTTCTCCAAGTTTTCCCTTGCTTAAACTCATAAGAATAACTTTTATTTGCATGTACTATACTAATGATGTTGAATTCCATTAAAAACCTCCAGCATTTATGCTGAAGATTAAGATAGATTCTATTCTTAATTTTTTAGCCCTCTATAGCGAGCGGTTTTTAACTCTTGAACATAGGGTTCAAAATCAGGCATCTTTACAGCTCTCGCTAATTCGATCGCTTTTTCAATATCATATGGAATGCGCACAAATTGAATAGAAAATGGTGAAGGACTTTCACCTTGATCATTTCCTTCTAAAATAAGATAGGAAGCTTGTGGTAAATCAAGAGGATTCCCTACACTCCCTACATTACATAACGTCTTCCCTTTAATATGTTGAATAAATGCATTATGTACATCTCCATAACAGATGACATCCGGCTCTCTTGACCCTTTTATATTTTCCGTATATTCGGTATTAGCAAATAGACTAAGGCGCTTTTCAAGTGAATCCCAAGGTTGAATTCGGTCATAAAGACTTCGAGGTGAAGCGTGAAACATCCTAATTAACTTCCCGCTCATCATAAATTCAATGGAAAAAGGAAGTTCCTTTAAATATAATTCTTGGTTTGGACTTAACTTATTTTGATGCCATTTTAACGCTTCAAATTCCGCAGGCTTTGTAATGAAGTCATCCCAGTTTCCCATTACTGTCACTTCGCACTTTTCTTTTATAATATCAATCGCTTTACTTGAATCCGGTCCTTTTCCTACTAAATCACCTAGACAAATGATGCGATGGATATCTCGTTGTTGTATATCAGCTAAAACTGATTCTAATGCAGGAAGATTTCCGTGGATATCTGAAATAACAGCAATTTTGTCCATCGATTCCTCCACTCCTTTTCCATATGTATGTACTTAATTATTTTCTTTATTATAACATTTTATAATAAGACCGTTTGCCAAAACTGGCCTTCTTTTTTTAACAAACAATGGTATAACTCGAATGGGTATAAAAGGGGGGAATAAGAAATGGATGTTTATGAACCAAGAAGAAATCTATCTTCCTTATTTATTAACATAAAATAAAGGAGTACTGTAATATATTTATACGAGTACTCCTTTATTGGTAGTTAGGTAGTATAGAGAGTCGCCAGATATCTCATTTATCTTGCGACTTTTGTTTTATAATTTATTGAACACCAACTGCGTCAAATGACTTGCCTACTGAAATTACTTCTTGAGAGCCTGAACCGTATAGATCAGCAGCAGCTTGTACTAAACCTGCGCGCGCTTGGCTAAACGTTGTAGACTGAGTGAAGTATAGCGTGTTGGCACGATAATAAATTTTTCCTAGCTTATCGCCGCCGATGCCTGTTACAGTAACGCCATAATGTGTTCCTCCATTAGCCAACAAGTAGGCAGCTTTGTTGATAATACCGCTGTTTGTATGAACTCCGCCGTTGTCGCCAGAACCTGTATAGCGCTTTGAATAATGATCTGGATCTCCATATTTTGCTGGGTTGCTCATTGATCGAAGCGCATCACCGCTTGTACCAGGCGTATAAATATCTTCTCCAATTTCCCAATCTGGATTTCGGTTGTCATAGTATTCTACCAATGTTCCAAAAATATCGGAAATCGCTTCGTTTAATGCGCCTGATTCATATTGATAGATTAAATTAGAACTTCTTTCTGTGACTGCATGCGTCAGTTCATGTCCGATAACATCTAGTCCTCCTGATAACGGAACAAAAGTATATCCATCTCCATCTCCATATACCATTTGAGAACCATTCCAAAATGCATTATTGTAGCCGCTGCTATAATGAACAGTCGATTTTAGCGGAGCTCCTGCATTGTCATAGGAATTGCGGTTAAATTTGTTCTTGTAATAATCATATGTCACACCTGCATAATAGTGAGCATCTACCGCAGCGGCATCGCGGCTTGCATTGTACGTATTATCGGTGTCTGCCCATAACGTGCCTGGAAGAGATGTGCGGTTTTTTGCATCGTACGTATAGATTGTGGCGCCTCTTGTATTATCTTGTAAGTAATAGGTAGAACTAGATAACGTTGTATTTAGAGATTTAGTATCTCCGAGCACTCCTTTACCTGAGCCAATCGCATTTGTTCCTGTTACAGGTTTCGCTGCCGGTTTTGCCGCTTGCTTCACGTCGGCTTTTGGACCAGCTACCGAATCAATCGTATTGTACTTATCTAATACTTTACCGCTAGTAGCATCAACAAAGTAATAATAGTTGCCTGGTTCAGGGTTTAAGAAATTTAAATTTACTACATAAGCATATGTGGTGTCTGAACCATTTTGATAAACATACAGTTCAGATGAAGGAGATTTTTCATAAGTCGGTTTAAAGCCTAAATCTTTTTCAGCTACTTGAATCGCCTTTTTACTGTCAACTTGCTTCTGTCTTTTTAGCTTTTCCTTTTTGTCTAAATCAGGAGCTACTGTACCTGATACAACTTTTAAGGTTCCATCTTTCGCTACGTGCGCTAATTGAGTAGATCCCCAAACAGGAACATTATTGTATACCTGCTGCAAGCGCACAACGGTTGCTTGTTCAACAGGATCTTTCACCACCTCTGTCACTTTAAATGAATTTTGGGCATTTTCGTTTCCTAATTTATATTTGTCTTTATTTGTATTCATATAGTGAAATACGACATCTTGAGCTTTCTGTGACGATGGGCCTGAAAGCTTTCCGGAAATAAACTCAGGAGATTTAATTTCTTTGTTATACTTTTCAGTTGAAAATACATTATTTGGCGCGGCACTGCTCGTATGTGCAAAAGCAAATGATGAAGAAAGGATACCAACTGATAATAATACCTTTAAAGCCTGTTTTTTCTTTTTCATAGTTTTTTCTCCCTATCCCTAGTAAATTTAATTATCGCAATTTCTCTGTTAATTTCGATAATTAGCAACATTATAACAACTAAAAATTACTACGTCTATATATTATTTTAATATTCCTATTATTATGAAAATTGTAAATAAATTTTTGCAATAAGTCTTTTTTACCTATTTAAACTATATGAAAATCATTTATGTTGATTTTCATACAAGTAAAATAACTCCTTTAGTCAGCTGATAAAAACTAGCAGCCTAGGGAGTATTATTCGTTCTTGCTATCAGTTTTTATAAGCATTTTACAAAAATCACTTATAAGAAAAATTATAAATTACAAGCTATTTTTTAGGGTTAAATCTACTCTCCTTCTTTATTTTTTTATTTTTTTAATCTATTAATTAAAATTTTTATATGTTTTTTATGTACGTTTAAAACATTATTTCATTATAGTACTAAGTTTTTTAAAATCATAAAAAAGCACGAATCTACTAAACTCTTTGTAAATCCGTGCTTTTCCTTTTTATTTAAAACACGTACAACCAACGATAACCAATAAAATAAATAGTACGAGGATTAATGCGAAACCGCCACCGTAACTACCATAGCCGCCATAACCACAGTTGTAAAATCCCATTTCACTTCACCTCCGTAGCCTGTTTACTCTATAGCATATGTACAGGCTAGAAAAAATGCTCGCCCATTTATCGCCCTTTTATGACTACAAAAAAGCTGCCTTTTTCAAAGCAGCTTTTAAGATGACGAATATTAACTTATTTACTTTTAGACGCTTGTTCTTTAAAGCGAAGTATGTAATACGGAACAATACAAATAACCGCCAAAACCAGAGCCGTCAAACTGACTATGCGGGGATTATTAAGCCCAAAAGAATAGTCTCCAAAAGATGCTCCAATCGCAATAATAGCAAAAATAATATACAGTATACGAAATATGTTAATCCACTTTTTCTGTTTAATTGTAACCACTCCTTTGCCTATTTTACTACAACATAGAATATTATAACTTTACTAAACAACTTGTTGCAAAATTTCTTCTGTCTTTAAATGAATATCTTTTATTTTAATGGTAAACAAATCTCTACACTAGTCCCTTTGTTTACTTCACTTTCAATATGAAGAGTTCCTTTATGCTGTTCAATAATATTAAAGCAAATCATTAACCCTAGGCCGATGCCATCTTCTTTAATACTATAGAATGGTTCACCTAAATGTTTTATTCGATCTTTTGGAATCCCTACACCTTGATCGATAATTTGGATATGAATGTGATTGTTTAACTTTTGTCTCAACTCCACCTTAATTTCTCCTCCGGAAGGCATTGCTTCAATCGCATTCTTAAGAATATTTATAAACACCTGTTTCATTTGATTGCTTTCACAAAACACAAAAGATATTTCTCCATATGAATTAAGTTCAATAAAGATATTTTTCATGGTTGCTTGAGGCTGCAGCAATAAAATTACTTGTTGAATTAAAAGCTGCAAATCAATCGACTGAAATGTTACGACCTGTGGTTTTGCTACTGACATGAATTCATCTGTAATCATTTCAATACGCTCAATTTCAGAAGATATAATGTTCATATAGGTTAACTCTTCTTTACTCGCTTTTTCAGTTAATAGCTGCATAAATCCTTTGATGGCCGTTAAAGGGTTTCTAATTTCATGAGCGATAGCTGTAGCGAGCTGACCGACAGCTGCTAATTTATCAGATTTCTGCAGCAGCTCTTCTGTTTTTAAGTACTCCGTCCTGTCTCTTGAAACAATAAGAAGCATTTTTTTGTTTTCTATATTGAACAGCTTACCACTATATTCTAGTTTTTTTATTTCTCCAGACTTAAATGTAAACTGTGATTGCAGCGTAAAAGAAAGATTTTCTTTGCGAATTTCTTCCATCGTCTTTTGAACAATGTCAGAATCCCTAGGTATGATATCTTGGCAAGGTATGGATAAAAGCTTTTCTCTCCTATATCCAAAGCGCTTACAGCCAGCTTCATTTACTTCAACAAAACGAGCTGGAAAATGATTTGAACCTATTTCAAGTAAATAAATCGCATCGTTTGCGTACTCAAATAAGGTGCGATACTTTAACTCACTTTCCTTAAGCTTACGATGCAGAAAGTCAAGCTCTTGTTTAGCTTTTTTAGCCTCGGAAATATCCACACATACTCCTGACAAACCTACCAACTCATCTTTTTCGTTAAAAATCGGAGAAATGGTGATGCGAAGGTCTACTAAACTTCCATCTTTATGAGCTCTTACAACTTCCACTCGATTTATCGCCTCTTTTTCGGCAACGCTCTTTTTTATATTCTCACTTACATCCTCACTAAAAACTCCCGCTACATCGTAATATTTTTTCCCTATCACTTCATGAGCTTTCCAGCCATATACTTTTTCATAGGCTTCATTAACTCGCAAGATCCGCCCTTCTAAATCAGTTATAATAACTGCATTCATGTGATGATTAATAAATGACTCTAACCATTCTTTTGTATATTCCAATTCTTTTTGCATTATTCTGACAAAAAAGAGTCTTCTTTATCCTTATATGAATCTGATTTAGCATATGCAGCTTCTTCAGCGACAGCGTAAAATGTACGATAAAATTCAATCGTCGCTACGGCCACTCCTAGTCCAAGAATGCCGAAAATTAAATATTCTATTTCGCTATAAAACGGCGACTGAATAGGTGTATTCCAGAAGTAACTTGTCAGTAAGACATGAGCGATAAAGTGAATAAAGAAACAAAGAAGAGTTTGTATTGATAAAGAAAACTGCTTTCTATATCGAATAAGAGGAAGGGAAAATAAAAAGGTAAAGATTAAAATTAATATAGTCAGTAACCAATGACTTTCTAAATAAATACTACCTACAGCCATACTGATACCTGCAACTGCACCGGCTTTATAACCAAAATATAGAACGGTCAAAATAAGAGGAAGAAAACGCAAATCATATGTAATCTGTTGGTAAGTAACACTATATACCATAAGAATAGTAGAAACAATACTTGCATAAATACCACTCATCCATTTGTATTTATGAGCTAAACGCTGCAACAAAAATATTCGTATTGCAATCATAAAGCTGACAAAAAATAAAAAAATACATAAGTTAACAAATAATTCGCTACTAATCACTCCTTTTATTCCTCCTTTACTTGTAAATATGCGCAAAATTATTCCCTTATATAGAGAGTGTAACACGAATAAGCGCTGCTATTTATAAAATTAATAAAAAACTAGTCTCACCCGAGGCAAGACTAGTTTTTTTATTATCTATGTTGGTTTTGATACATAGGCCCTTCTGAAATCATATTGCTTTCAGAAACGTACGTAGGATCTGAATAAGCATCTTTATTTAGGCTAGCATTTACCTGTTGTTTTTTAGATAAACTTGAAAGTTTATCTTTAGCACTTCGAACAAGTCCTTTTACTTTTCGACGTTTGGCAGCATTACTTAATACATAAGACGTAATGCCAACTCCTACAGTTGATAGCGTAATACCTGATATTAATGCTTTTCGTTTTCTCATAATAGCTCCTTTCTTGTACCTTTTTGAATCTTACAATAACTTTTCCCTCTCAGGTAATCTCTCAAACCCGATTATTCAGATTATTCGCTTCTTTAACGAGACACATTAGCGTGTCTGCTCCTGCTATCCCATCCGAAAAAAGGCCATAGCGATTCTGAAATATTTTCACTGTGGCAATTAATTCCTCTCCATAAAAACCGTCTGCTCCAAACTTTGGAAGAGAAAAACCTAGTGCAAGTAAATTTTGTTGAATTTGTTTGACTCCTATCCCTTTATCACCTTTGGAATAAACAAAGGGTCCTTTTGCATTGTTTGTCACAGAGAGATTCGTCGTGACTTCTTTGAAAAACGAGAAATCCATTTCGTTTATATCCACATTTGTAGAAATTCCCTTTACTCTGCCAGAATCAGTATACTGAAACATTGCCCATCGCTGCCAATGACTTAGCTCCCCGGGATGTTGCATACCTCTTTGTCTGTTTGAGGCGCTGTATCTTGCTACCCACAAAGAATACTTACTCATTTCATTTGTAAAAAATGTTTTAGCAAAATGATAGTTCGTATATACGATAGGCCTAATCCCTGTGGTTTGGTGAACATGATCGAGCCAGCTTACGGCAAAACGGGAAACAAATTCTTTAGATTTTTTCTTATCTTCTTCTAGATCCAAACAAGGTGGAAGATCTAGTTTCATTTGTCCAAGCTGAGTAATAAAGAATGCAGCTTCTTTCTCTGGATTATTTGTACAGTGAGCATAATGATAAAATCCTACTCTCAAGCCCGCGTTTTTAGCACCTATATAATTTTCGTAGGATTTAGGGTCTACAAAAGTTGTACCTTCGGTTAACTTTATATATACCCCTTTTACTGAGGTGTTTTTTAGTTCTTTCCAATTAATAATTCCTTGGTGATGAGAAACGTCGAGAATAATAGGATTATTTTGGTGTCGTCTTTGCATAGTTTTCACCTCTTTTACTAGCTTCTTTATGTATACGACGAATATCTTAAAACCCCTGTTTTTCCGGATCCTGATATTTTTTTATAACGATGTGTAAAACGCTACTCATTTGAATAGCTAAATAAGCTTCATGTTTTTCGTCATAATAACGATACCACCCCTGTGTATGAATAATAGATTCCTCAAGCTCTTTTACATTTGCTGATTCAATCAATGTACTGATTGATTTTTCATTTCCAAAATAAAACTTCACTTCGTACGTCACTTGAATTCCTCCTTTATAAACACGTAAATACCCTAATTTCATATGTTTGAATCTAGTACAAGTAAGTGTGAAAAATTTTCTTAGCTCGCGATATTTTTATATGTGTTTATTTAGAACAATGTTTATTTTATCATAAAAAAAGAAGCCAAGCAGCCTAAGCTGATTGGCTTCTTTTTTTATTTTGATGGATGAATCATATTAGCAGGATTTACCCACTGCTCAAATTGTTCTTCTGTCAGCAGGCCTGTTTTGACCGCTGCTTCTTTTAATGTCGTTCCTTCTTGATGGGCAAGCTTGGCGATTTTAGCCGCATTTTCATAACCAATGTGCGGATTTAATGCTGTTACAAGCATAAGAGAATTTTCTAAATTATACTGAATCTTTTCGTTATTGGGTTCAATTCCTACTGCGCATTTATCGTTAAAAGCCTGCATAGAATCTGTCAGCAGTCTGACCGATTGTAGAAAATTATAAATAATAACCGGCTTAAATACATTTAATTCAAAGTTTCCTTGACTAGCTGCAATGCCAATCGTCACGTCATTCCCTAACACTTGTGCAGAAACCATTGTCAGAGCTTCACTTTGAGTTGGATTTACTTTTCCAGGCATAATAGAACTTCCTGGTTCGTTAGCAGGAATCGTAATTTCACCTAACCCACTGCGAGGACCGCTTGCTAGCCAGCGTACGTCATTGGCAATTTTCATTAGGTCAGCTGCTAAGGCTTTGAGTGCACCATGGGCGTATACCACTTGATCGTGACTTGTTAATGCATGAAATTTATTAGGTGCTGAAATAAATGTTTTTCCAAGCGTACTGCTGATTTCTTTCGCTACTTCATCACCAAAGTCAGGATGTGCATTTATTCCCGTTCCAACAGCTGTACCACCAATGGCTAACTCCTTCATATACTCTACGCTTTGTTTAATCATTTCTTCATTTTTTTCAAGCATGTGATGCCATCCGCTAATCTCTTGTCCTAGTGTTAGCGGTGTAGCATCCTGCAAATGGGTTCTTCCAATTTTAATAATATCTTTAAACTGCTCTTGCTTCGCAGCGAACGTTTCTTTTAATGTTTTTAGAGCAGGCAATAATTGATCTTCGACTTCTAGTACAGCTGCGATATGGAGAGCTGTAGGAAAAGTATCGTTAGAGCTTTGTGACATATTCACATCATCATTTGGATGAAGTGTTTCATCACCATTTATTAGCTGGTTTCCTCGGTGGGAAATCACTTCATTTACATTCATATTTGACTGCGTTCCGCTTCCTGTCTGCCATACGACTAAAGGAAAATGTTCATTCCATTTCCCTTCAATAATTTCGTTAGCAGCTTGCACGATGGCTTCGGATTTCCCTGCTGATAGTTTGCCTAACTTATGATTACTAATAGCTGCACTTTTCTTTAAAACCGCAAAAGCGCGTATTACTTCAATTGGCATTTTTTCAATCCCTATTGGAAAGTTTTCTTTACTTCTTTGCGTCTGCGCTCCCCATAGTTTATCTTCTGCTACTTTGATTTCTCCAATTGAATCTCTTTCGATACGATAGTTCATAGTTAGAACTCCTTTTCAATATTTTCTTTACCTATTAGTATTGATTATATGGATGAATTTCATGACATGATAACCATTATTCACTGTTGAAAATTCCCTTTTTTTTATTTTTTAAACGGTCGTAGAGATTTTGATTATTTAGCTCATAGTTTATTTTGATTTTCTAACATAAAAAAAGATCCGAAGAATACGCTCTTCAGATCTTTTTTTAATACGTCTAATTTTACTTATGAATCCATACAGCACCAGCTGAATTGTCTTTCGCTTCACCAATCACGTCTAATTTTAATCCGTTTTGAGGAAGCAAGCGGCCTGCATCTTTAATTCTTTCATCTAAATACGATTTTTTGTCGTTGAAGCTTGTAACGCCATTTGATTCTTTAGATGAAATAGTTCCCCACGTTTTATGAGAATATGACCAAGCAGGTGATTTATCAAATGAGAAAGCCGCGTCTGCAATTTGATATCGGCTTGAGTTTGCTGTAGTGCTAATACCATTTACATTAAAGTACAGAACTTTATGAGCATGTGAATCAACTACACCGAGGAATCCTTCACCCGGATGTTGTCCTACCCAGTTGTCAAGGTAGCTTTCATCTGCGTACCAAAGCAGCATGCCCGTATTATATTTTGCACCGCGCGCGAATTGAAGTGCTTTATCACTACCTTCATAGTTTCTCCACTCAAGGTAATAATAGTTATCTTTATAGCTGATGCCGTTTGTTTTCTCAAATCCATCTAACGTTACTTTTGGAGTTCCTTCAGCATCGTCCGTAAATACCGTTTTTCCATCTACTACTAAACTAGCATTATCAAGAGCAAATCCTTGAAGAGCAAGTCCCCCATCCGTTACGTATTCAAATTGAAGCTTGATTTTTTTACCTAGAACCTTCGTTAAATCGTAGCTTTTCTCTTCCCATTTTCCGTTAGATGTTTCAGCGGAACCGTCTGCATTATTCGCTTTATCACCAATTGTATCTAACAGAACTTTTGAACCGTCAGGAAGAATTGCATTTACATATAAATAATCGTATTCCGCTTCTACTTCATAGAACGCTTTATAATTAAACATCGCTGTTTTGGCCGCTGTTAAATCAAACTCTGGCATCGTCATCGTCGTATGCAGATCGTCTCCGCGTTTACTGTAGTAATAATTGCTTCCAAACGCAGGCTTAATCCCTTGAACAGCTTTTTTAGGTAAGTTAATCTTCACAATACCCGGTCGTTTAGATTTTGTCACGCTTTGATCAATTACACTTACAGATCCTGATTTTGTAATATTTTTGCTGTCGATTTGTTGGATATTTGCCCAGTTCCCACCCATATTTGCCTGGAAAAACTCTTTATTTTGCGGGGAAAAACTTGTCGGTTCCGTTCCAGCTATTTCACCAGCCCAGCTTCCTCCGCTCATAATTGACCAAACGCCTACCGGTTCACCTTGTCCTGTATACTGTGTATCATACTCATCAGGCAAACCTAAGTCATGGCCAAATTCATGAGCAAAAACGCCAACTGCTCCGTCTTCTGGCTCAATTGTATAGTCATAAGCAGCCATGTTTGTTCCAGGGACCTTATACACTTGTCCTAAAGTAGAGCGGTGAGACCAGATAGCATCATTTCCTAGTTTGCCTCCACCCGCCTCTTGTCCAGTTCCAGCATGAATGACCATTAAGTGGTCAACTATGCCGTCAGGCTCATTGCGGTTGCCGTCTCCATCGATATCATACTGGTCGAACTGATCGTAATCTGAAAGGTTAATGCCGCTTTTTGCTGCTGCAGCAAGCGCTTCTTTTACAAGATTACGGGGCCCTTTAGATCCAGGCGCATTATCGTTACCTCCCGCTGGATTGTCTGCACCGTATTCTTTTGCGTTTCCAGGTACAGTTAACCAGTCAGAAACGGTTCCATCTACTGTGTAACTACCTCCAGACTGTTCTTCATAATATTGTTTAAACGTTTTAATTTTCTTTCCATTAAATAGCGTAAAGTCTTTATTCCCAAACATTAATTGTTGATAGTGATTTCGGTTAAAATCTTTTGCATACATGTAACCAGGCTCTTGAACGACATTGTTATGCTTAAAGTCTGCGAATTCGACTAAAAGAACAAGAACTTTATCTTTTCTGACCTGTCCTTTATATTTTGCCTGAGCTGCAGGTTTAACGTTTACCCCATTACCAGAATTGTTTTCTTGAGACTTAATATTAGCAAATTCGCCTCGCTGAAACTTTTCTTTTTGTTTCGTTTGCATTTCTTTCGCTTTCAAATCAATTTTGCTAGCTTTATGTCCCTTCATGCTTTCTTTATGTGTATCTTTTTTGTTTATGTAAGAAGTAACGGCTTTCTTCACTTCTTGTGGTGTTGCACTTTGAGAAATAACTCCTTGGTTTTTCAGTGCGTTAGCCAATCTCTCTTCAGGTACTGTATTCATATCAATTGGTGAACTCGGAAGCTCCTCCGATTGTACGGTTTTAGCTGAAGCAATACTTCCATTCATAAGCACTGGCCCCACTCCGCTTAATGTAACAGTTGTGGCAAGAAAAGATGTCCCCAAAATCTTTTTCCAGCTTTTCAAGTAAACCCCTCCATTTTTGAATTTTCAAACTATTATCAAGATTTATTTTATAATCTAAAACTAGGAAGGTCAACTACATTTTACTATATTATTAAAATTTTTGAATTTTGGTAGACAATATAAAATAATTTTAGAATATGTAACTAGTTTTCTTTGCCTGACAACTAAAATGTCTGATAAACCCTTCTCACATATGCAAATTCCGTGCCAAATCAACCACCAAAAACGTAAATTCATGAAGCGTCTTTTTTTAGGAAATTAGAACTATCTTTATCGTATTACTATTATATAAAAACAAAAAAATTCCCCATTATAGATACAGAAAAATAAAAAAATCACTTCTCGATAGACGAGAAGTGATGATTTCTGTATGCTATTAATGTTAAGAATGTTCTTTTTGACGCTGCAGTAAGATATGATAGAATGACATGCTCCAAATAGACATATTACGCGCTGCGATTTCATAAGGTTTTTCATCAATTTTAAACAAGAAGTTCCCTTCATAACTCACAGATTTCCCTTGCTTTTCTAGCTCTTGTTTAACAGCTTCAATCCATTCCACTGCATTCGTATAGTGTTTGTTCAAACGAACTTTAATAGTTTGATTCCTGTAATGAATAAAAGATGTAATTCCCCAAAAAATTAAGACAAGAAAAAGTACCATATACAGCAATTGCATGATAACGATCCCCTTCTTCCTTCATTTCATTATTTTCAATGAAGACTTAATTTAGATGAGTAAATATTACTATTCTCCTTTGCTGTCGTCATTTCCTTTAAAAAAGTAAATTCCTTTTTCACTTGCAAGTATAAAATAAAACAGTATACATGCTTAACCATCTTTTTCACTAACGTTTTCTGTAGAAAAATGATAAGCTAATAGAATGATAAATAGAAAGGGAGGACAACGAGTTGTCAACTGAACAAGTTAAATTAGCGGCCGTTTTGGACATTGAAACAACGGGATTAAGTGCTCAAACATGTGATATTATCGAACTAGCAATTGCTGTTGTTTCTTATGATTCTTCGACGGAGAAAATAATCGAAATTGTAGAAGAATACGAAGAATTTAATATGCCTTCAACTCCCATTTTCCCGTACATTACAAACTTAACAGGAATTACAAATGAGATGGTTGAAAATAAAACATTAGATGATAAAAAGGTAGAATCGCTGTTAACTAGCGTTTCAGCTCTCATTGCTCATAACGCTTCTTTCGACCGCAGTTTTCTTTTGAAACGGTATCCGTCTTTATCTAATCAAAAATGGCATTGCTCTATGCGTGCTGTCAAATGGAAAGAGTACGGCTTTCCTAATAAAAAACTAACAACGCTTCTTGACCATCATCATATTAAGAGAGAGAATGCTCACAGAGCTATGGACGATGTGAAAGGAACCATTGATTTGCTAAGACAGCAAAATCCTAGCGGACAGCCCTATTTTTCTGAAGTATTAAAAAAAGCAATGAGCAAACCTAAAAAACCAGCAGCTTCCACGCGTTTTTAACTCATCACAAAAAAGCGCAGCTTTTGCGCTTTTTTTGTTTTCATTTGCATGTTTCTTAAGGATTGAGATATATGTTTGGGGATTATACTTGGAAACAGTGAGGTTTTAAACCCACGAAGAAAAAGTGCTTGTTTTCAAACAAAAAAGGCCGTGTAGGAACAAACTGACCCGCTGTTGTCTACAAATATATACGAAATCAGCTGAATTTCTAATAATCTGAGAGATTTTAATTACACTTCCCTTACCTTTTGCTTTTGAAGATCGTGATGCGTTTGTTCTAGTTCACTTAAATTCAATTCATACAAGTGTCTTCCATCTTCTGTTTTAAAGTAACCCGATTCAATAATTTGATTCATTAAAAAATCTTTCTTTTGCTCAAATGCTTTTTCAGATGTCATGTTATCATCTCCTCTTTTAGGTAAATATCTTTCATAGAAAAGACGTACGCCGCTTGTGGCATACGTCTTGTTGCTTTTAACATTTGTTAACTATATTTTAAAAGCAACGCAATTGTTACGTTTTATAGAAAAGGCTGCCTTTTGTACGTGTTGCAGCTATATTGAATATTTTAATAATGCACTACTTTTATACCCTTCATGATGTTCTTAAAACACAATTTTTAAAAATTTTTCACAAAACTTGTTTTTCATCTACTGCCCCGCTTTCAAACTGAGGCCGTGTGGCAATTTTTCTCGTCGCTAAACTGACCACTATTAATACAACTAAATTAATAAATAAAGAAATAACGCCGACATTTGTATCTTTAATGATTTGTGGCAATGCAGGAAACAGCATGCCGAGCGTTGTTTCAGTAATCGTTATATACATCACAGATGCAATACCGGCAACGATACCTGCACACGCCCCGTATTTAGTGACGATATTGTTTTTCATTAAACTAAAAATAAAAGCAGGAAACAGCTGCGTCACAATGCTGTAGCCCATAAGTAGGAGTGGTACAATAGTATTACCTCTATGAAGTGTAAAATAAACTGAAACAAGAGCAATGACCGGTACAAAGCACTTAGCCAGTATCGAAATTTGCTTACCAGTCGCTGATGGAACAAGAACGCCATAAACGTTTTTAGATAGTGATGTAGAAGCCGCCATTAAGAGCATCGATCCAGGAACAAGTGCTGTTAATAAACCAGCTGCGCCAATAAAGCCGACAACCCACGGGTCAAATGTTTGAATGGACAGACGAAGCAGTGACAAATCTGCTTCTGCACCTTGTAATCCAGGCACCTGCATAAGAGCGGTAAATCCTACAAAAAAGACAAAAAGCAGCATTAACGTATAAATAGGGCTTATAATAGAATTTTTTCGAAATACGTTCTCATTTTCAGCTGAATACGTGGCATTAAACGTATGCGGCCACATGTAAAACCCTAATACGGTCAGCATGACTGTAGAAATAAACCAAGAAATACTTAGCCCCGTCTTTGGAAGAGTGAGAAACGTTGGATTTGCTTGATGCACAGCCTCAAACATTGGCTGTAAGCCTCCGTAATAATGAAGCGGCATATATATTCCTAAAAATAAAACGACAATAAAAATCATAATATCTTTAACAATAGCCGTCCACGCGGAACCATGTATGCCTGATATCATTAAGTAAACCGTTAGGGATATGGCGCCAATCCAAATGGATGCAGTTGAAGAAATAGAACCATAAGATGCTTCAGATACAATAATACCTAAACCTTTGAACTGTAAAATAATATAAGGAACAATTGCAAGCACACCTGCGCAAGAAACAACGAGGCCAAGAAACGGGCTGTTGTATTTTGAAACAAAAAAATCCGGCTGAGACATGAGCTTATGTTCCTTCGCATATCGCCATATTTGCGGACCAATCCAATATCCTAACACGTATGCTAAAGAAATATAGGCTAAAATATAAAACGCCGGCCCTCCTTTTTCATATGCCCAGGCGCTTCCTCCTAGAAACGTAAAAGTAGTATAGATTTCACCTGCCATCAAAAAGAAGACAAAAATAGTTCCAAACCCTCTTCCGCCTACGCTCCACTGCTCTAAGTCCATTTTTTTGCCTCGCGTAGCTCGAATTCCAAGATAAATAGCTAAAAGTAAAAAAACAAAAATAATAATCAGCGCGACATTCATTATTTATCTCCTCCTTTAACAGCAGGATCAAACTTGTACACAATACCCATAATGAAAGATGTAAGAATTACCCACATAACAATCCAAAAGAGAAAAAAAGGCATCCCTAAAATAAACGGCGTCACTTTGTTAACAAATGGTAATAAACCTAATATCCCTACAAACGGAAGCAGGCAAAGAAGATAAATTATTTTCATAGAACCCCTCCTTAATCACACGGCTTATCTAATACTTTAACAATCTCATATGTACTTCTCTTATCCTTCTCTTTATACCTCCATTCTTGAGCTAAACGAGACGTTTGACATAGAAAACCGCCGTTTGTTTGCTTCTTAGTATCTTCCATTTGTCCCCGGGTGAAAAGGAGTTTGTAAGGCATACTTACAAGATTCCGAACAGACAGGAATATTATTCCATATACAAAATATAAAAAAAAGAAACGGAACTGAAAGTAAGGGTCTCACACAGTTCCGTTTCAATCTAGCTCTGCTACACTTTATTCTTTTTTCTTTACACCAAGCGAAGAGAGCGCTTGTTTTAGGTGTCCAAACGTTTCAATTTTATTAAAATTAATTCCTACATTAACAGCCGTCTGGGCCATGTCAGGACTCAATCCTGACATAATCGCATGAATGCCTAGCAGCTGCAAAATGTTAATCAAATCAAAAAATTTGTGAGCGACATAGGTATCTACATAATTCACACCTGATAAATCGATGACTAGATGCCTTATCTGTTTCTCTGCGCACTTTTTTGGAACAACCTCGATAATAGAATCACCTTTGATTTCATCAATAAGTCCCACCAAAGGCAAGACCGCAATGTAATCTACAATGGGAATCACAGGAAAGCTCGTTTCGTCGATTAGCTCCTGCTGAAGACTGATTTTTTGTCTTGTGATTTTATAATACTGCTCGGAAAATTCATTAATAAGTTTATCAAATGTTGTATGATAAACTTCGCTCCAAGACAGTATATCTTCTTTTGTAATAGATGAATGTATCAGGCTGTATGTTTCGACATACGTCCAAATGATTTTTCTTGTTTTGCTTAGCGCTTCTACCACTTCGTAAATCGGCGTATCAAATTTAATTCTGCTATTTACTACTTCCGTAGTCCATTTCATCATACGTTGTTTGAAAATCTCCTGATCGTCAAGAAAGCCGCTAGCAATTGTTTCAATCGTATAAAGATGTTGCTCACGCAGCTTTTTCTCAATCGAAGCATCTGCGTCCTTTGAGTAAATCGATCCTTTAATATCACTTCTTTGGCGCAGCCATTCCTCACTGATAGAGGCTGAATGTTCTAAAATATATTCAAAAAGACGTTGATTTTGTTCACTCACTGCTTTTTAACCTCCGTTCACTTTCTCCTTCTGTCCAATTACTTACAAAACGCACCTTTTGATAAATCTAATCTTCATATTTTTCCTCTTCCATCTCTATCATACACGATACCGCCCCTGCATACTTATAGAGAATTAGATATAAACAAGCAGGTATTTGATTATCTACATAGATAAACTACCGTGCATGACGCAACTATCATTTATTTTCAAATGAAAGGATGTTAATTGTATTGAATAAATCAATCATTTTATTGGGGGTTCTCGCTACAAGTATTGGATTATCTGCCTGTTCAAACAATACCACGACTTCTTCTGCTACAAACTCTTCCGCACATTCAGGTCATGAACATCATAAAGCTGCAGTGGCTGACATTCGTGAAGAAACCAAAGGAGTAGATGTTTTACCCCAGTTTTTGAAGAATCAGCCTAAAGATATGAAACTAGTTTATCTATCCGTTGCTAAAAATCGTGAACTACTTGAAAAAATCCCTTGTTACTGCGGATGTGGTATGGAAGCAAATCACAAAAATAGCTATGACTGCTTTATTTTTCAAAACAAACAAAATGGAGCAGTTGTGTGGGATGATCATGGAACAAAATGCGGATTATGTATAGAAATTGCAGCTAAAGCTATGCTCGACTATAACCGAGGCAAATCAATAAAAGATATTCGCAAAGACATCGATGAAAAATATAAAGAAGGCTATGCACAACCCACTCCTACTCCTTCCTTGTAGAACATCGGCTGTTTTTAAGTGAACATTCGCAACAGGGATAGTGTCAGATTTGAAAGCTAATTCGTCTTTGTGACGGCAAAAAACACTCAAATAGCTATATTTGAGTGTTTTTGTGTATTATTCTTTCACAAACTCTTTTGTACTTCTTACTGTATCAATCGGGCGCACAAGCTTCTCAATTTCTGCGCGTTTGGGCTCTAAAAACGGCGGCAGTGATAATTTTTCTCCGAGCGTTTCGTAAGGTTCATCTCCCATAAATCCTGGTCCATCTGTCGCAAATTCAAATAAAATTTGCGGAGCTACTCTTGCATACAACGATTCAAAGAAGTGACGATTCACATAACCAGACGTATGGAAACCAAAGCTTGGCATTCGGTTAATCCATTCTTCAAGAGCCTGTCGATTTTCCACGCGAAAAGCAACGTGATGGACAGTTCCAAAACCTTGCTGAGCCTGCGGAAGTTTTTCATTGTGTTCGACTACTACTTGCGCACCGTTTCCGCCTTCTCCTACTTCAAATAGATGAAGATCTCCATCTTGAGCAATCTCTTTAAATAAAAGAACTTTTTCCATCATTTCTTTGAAGTAATTAAACTCTGCAATACGAATAAAGATAGGGCCGAGTCCCGTAATGGCGTATTGCAGAGGCACAGGGCCTTTTTGCCAAGGAGTGCCTGATTCAACTCCTTGATTTCCTTCATCAGAAATTAACTGATACTGCTGATCGTCAAAATCAACAAAAGAAAGCGTCTTTTTCCCAAAAAGCTCTTGAATTCCCGTATGCTTCACTTCTAAACGGTCAAAGCGCTTTACCCAATAGTCTAAAGCTGCGTCGTTCGGAACGCGGAAAGATGTTTTTGAAATTTCATTTGTTCCGTGAAAACCTTTTGGAATGCCTGGAAAATCAAAAAAAGTCATGTCCGTTCCAGCGCTTCCTTTATCATCTGCAAAAAACAAATGATACGTTTGAATATCATCTTGATTGACCGTTTTTTTAACTAAGCGCATACCTAACACATACGTGAAAAATTCATAATTCTTTTCTGCACTGCTTGTAATAGCAGTTACATGGTGTATTCCTTTTAAGTGGTTCATTCTGCATTCCTCCGGATAAATCGTCTAGTTTATCATTCATTATTTATCTTTAATTTAAATATCTTTAATTAAAGATAATATACCATGATTCATTTTCCCTTGTCAATAAAGTATGGATGATCTTGGGAGGAAGTATGCAGGTTTTTACATTTTATTGAAACATCACAAATAATCCTAAGCCAAATCGGCATTAAAATACCGTATATAAACAAAGAGCTTTTAGGATTCAAAAGCTCTTTATTTATTCTTTAATTTTCAATACGTTTAATGATAACTGCAGGATTGCCTCCGACTACTACGTTATCAGGAACATCTTTTGTCACAACAGCACCTGAAGCAATTACCGCATTGTTGCCTATTTTCACTCCAGGATTAATAATGGCTCTTCCCCCAATCCAAACGTTATTTCCTATTTCTACGCGTTTTCCAAACTCAGCGCCTGAAATTCTTTCAAGAGCATGCAAAGGATGAGTTGCTGTATAGATATGTACACCTGGTGCAAGAAAACAATTATCTCCTATTCTTATTTCACATACGTCTAAAAATACGCAGTCAAAATTAGCATAAAAATTTTCTCCAACATGAATGTTAGAACCGTAGTCGCAGCGGAAAGTAGGCTCAATGTAGAGAGCGTGTCCTGTTGAACCAAACAGTTCTTTTAATAAATTTGTACGTAGCTCCTCTTCCTTCTCTGTTGTTTGATTATAAAGTCTTGTCAATCTTCGAGCGTTTTCACGTTCCTTTATTAATTGCGGATCAGCGGAAAGATATAATTCTCCATCCAGCATTTTTTGCTTTTCTGTTTTCATTTTGCATCCCCTTTTTTGTAGTTCCTGCTCTAACACCGAAATTCTTTATAGACAAGTGTCCTCAGTAGCTTAGATTATACTAATTTATTTCCTTTACACAATATCATGTTTTTAAACCTTTGTCTGTTATCCGTTGAAAACATCACCCTACAGAGAAGCATTAATTAATTACTTTAATGACTATAAGGAGCTGACTTTCTAATCTTTTTATACAAAAGGAATAGTAAGAAAAAACTTTATCACATATACTATATAAATTTATATAAAAGGCAGGAGGATACCATGAAAGCACAGCGCTTGATAGATGAACAAAAAGGAACTTACAGCAAAGAAGTTCAGAAGCACTTTAAATTCAAAACAAATGCGAAAATTTATACACAGCCCTCGACACAATCGTCTCTATTGCATCCTTTTTACAAGAAGAACCTTAAATACAAACCTTACAATAAAGTTTTACGCACTTATGATAAAGAAGAAACAACAATAAATGAGACACGAGAAAAACGTATAACCCCTATAAAAACTAGATTGACAAAAAACGAAAAGCTTTTATTAAGTAATCAACTTTCGAACTCTGTAGCTCTTTACTCTCCTTTTGGGGTGGAAGAGCTGGTACGAATGGCTAGTAGAGAGGAGTGAACAATTTGTGTTGCATGAAAAAGTAATAATTGATACAAACATTTGGGCTTCACATGCTCTTAACTACCCGGAAGTTGTCGAATATATTAATGAACTTATTTCAAATAATGCGGAATTTTTAATGCCCACTGTTGTAGAAATGGAGCTGCTGTCGCATTGGGAAGTAGAAACAAACCCTCAAGTCAAAGCAGTGAAAAATCATTATATTTACGATATGACAGATAAGATTGTAGACGTTACAAGTGAAGTTGCACAGCTGGCAGCTCAAATTCGCCGAAAAGCTAAAATAGAGTCCAATAAAAAAATTAAAGGCCCAGATGCGATGATTGCCGCATCTGCTTTTATACATAATGCAACACTGATTTCCAACAACAACAAAGATTTTGCTTGGATTACACTAAATTTCAGCTATCAAGGTCAACAACTATCTTATGTAAACCCTATTAAAGACACGATTTCTTATGCTTCTTTTATTAAAAGCTTCGAACTGCCCACGTTACCTCATACAGCAGATACCTTACAAAAAAATGAAAAGGATAACTAATTTTTTAGAATACTCCTTATCTCCCGTCAAATTTTTAAAATTGAATATTTGATGGGTACATACTCCAATTCTTTTTGTAATGCATACAGTAAAAAGCATAAAAACTTAGGCCGTGAAAACAGTGAATTATCAACATTATCCGGAACAACCTTTAGAAGAATACCAATACAACCATGAGTATTATTTGAATCCCTTGGGCATATATCAGAGGGTTTCAGAGATGTTCACAAAACAAGTACAAACTCTTTAGGTTGCTGAATATAACTCATTTTATATTCATACCTTTTAGCAATCTTTTAGATAGTATGCGGTCAATTGCGTGGTCAATTTTTATTGGCCACTTTTTTATACGATTAGCATCTGTATTATAGCTTTTGTTAACATTGGTAACAAGCCAGCCATCATATAAACGTAAATGGCAGCATTTTTCACTCATACAAAATCATTCTAAAAAGGAAAATATTTTATTGATTAGAAAATGTTCAAATACAAAATATATAGCTGTATTCAATCCATTTAAATAAGGAGGTGACATGTCATGAAAAACAACATTCAAATCTTACCGATTATAGCTTCTGTTGGTATCGGAGCAGCTGCTTATAGTATGATGACAGGACGTGGTGGACAACTTCAAAATATGATGTCTCTTCCTCAATTGTCTAATATGAGCAATATGGGTAGCATGGGGAATCAAGGAAGTAATACAATGACCAACCAACAACAAAATCCATAATACAAAGCTCTCCTAACTATAAATGGGAATTCATTATTATAGCTGTATTAAGAAACGCTCACCTATAGCAATGCTTTTATTAATAGTGATAGTAGCTAAATAAACACATAAGTAATACTCGTTTTTGTCAATCAACTAATACTTTTCTTACGTATATTTTAAATATTTACTTCCTCATAAAAAGAGAAGCCCCTTATAAATATAAGAAGCTTCTCTTTTATTGTTTTTTCTTATTCATTATGCATGGCTACGATTGCCAGGACGTATTTTAAAGTCATCGTTAGTCCTCAACTTATATCCTCGGGAAGTATGCTTATCTTTTATTGGTCAGATAAACCGTTTTTTATTTGGCGTCTACTCGTCATTGTTTGAAAGGTTGCTGGTGCCATCTTAGTTCCACGCCCTCTTGTTATTCCATAAGTGGCAACAGCCCCAGCCCCAACCCCAAGACCTAATAACGAAAATATCCTGCCTCTGTTATTCCGCCTCTTCCCAAATATCCCTCTATTATTGCGACCAAAATTAAATAAGGAAGTTAACCAGCGTAAGTTGTTCATTATGCGAATACCTCTTTGATAGTTGTTTGAAAGAAAATACTCTTCCAACGCCTTTATTTTTTGACAACTTTACTTATATATACTGGAAAAATGATACTACCCCTTTTCATTTTCAAATTATTCCCTGTAATTATTTTTGAAAATAATGCGGATTTTAAAAGATATACGAATATTACAAGGAGTGAGGACAAGATGAAGAAAAGAAAATATTTATTTGGTCTCCTATCAACCATTTTATCTGTAGGATTCCTTTTTGGTTGTAATGATAAAAAGGATGAAGCTGAGCCCGATCCAACTGAAGAACCTTCGGAACAAAAGGCAGAGAACGATCGTAATAACAATGGACCACTAAATGTTGGGGACCAAGCCGATAGAAATTGGAATAATAAAAAGGATGAAGCTGAACCCGATCCAACTGAAGAACCTTCGGAACAAAGGGCACAGAATGCTCGTAACAACAATGGGCCACTAAATGTTGGATATGATCCTAATGGGGATGATAATAATAATGACAATAATCAAACACGATTAGAAGTAGCTGATAAGGCTGCAGATCGTATTGCTAAATTAGACGAAGTAGACACTGCGAATGTGATTGTTACAAACCGAAATGCATACGTGGCTGTTGTTTTAAAGAATGGAGCAAATGGAGAAGTGACCGATCGTTTAAAAAAGAAGATTTCAGATCAAGTTAAAGCTACAGATCGGGATATTCGAAATGTATATGTGTCATCCGATCCTGATTTTGTAAATCGTATGGAAGGATACGGAAACCGGATTAATGAAGACGCGTCAAGAGATGGTCTATTTGAAGAGTTTACTGAAACCGTTCGAAGAGTATTTCCTAACAATCGTTAAATTAAAAGGATGATGCGTAGTAAGTCAATTACTATGTTCTAGAAAAGATAAACCTCCTTGGATTATAAGGAGGTTTCATCTATTATGTTTATCCTTCTCCACTTAAGAGGGATTTTTTATTATATATTTTTTCAATCCGCAATTCGCACATTTACATAAGACAATATTTGCGTATTTAGTCTTCATCACGGTCTGCTCTAAATGCATCATCGGATACTGAATTTAATTGATGGTTAAGCTTTTCGAAGTTATCTTGTTTTACCTTATTTATCATAGTAGCTTCACTAGAAATATTAGTTTTTTGTCTAGTATCTGCATTTCCACTAACTCCAAAACCAACATTGTTATCTGTCATAAAGATTCACCCCTTAATTATATTGTGTAGAGGTTATCTAAATAAATAACAGGGAGTAAGAGGAAATTATTAAATATTCTTTTTCATACCGCAGTTGGTACATTCACGTAGAAACTTGCCACCGCCTACGCTGCTTTTGAATTTCACACTGCAGCAATTGCCACAGCGGCCAGCTTTTTTGTCTTAATGCGGTATCACTTACTAATTTCTTCTCCACATCTAATACATCTTCCAGAAGCAATTTCTATTTTATGCTGATTCTTAACCTTACACTTGAAGATTTTTTAAAAAAACTCTATCACTTTAAATTCTCCTTTACCAGATAACCAAGCTGTCATAGTCATTTGACCTTAGACTTTTTGTTTTACATCTGAGTCTTTCGATTAGTTTGCCTGCACTGTAGTATTATTATTTTACAATTAATTATATAATTGTAAATATATGTATTTTTTTACATAAATCAGTATAGTTGATAAATAAGAAAAGTTCACTAGGTCTTACGAATTATTTTACATATAAATCCATATAATAACTAAGACATAATTAAATAACAATTACGTTCCAATCAAGGGTAAAAAGATACATACCAAATTACTTATTTTTATAATAATAAAAAAGACCCCTACTCTAATGAGCAGGGGCCTTACCTTGTCTGTCACCAAACAGAAAAGGATTTGCTAAGGGGATTGTTTGCTATCAGGGGAGATAACAAAGGGTCTCGACAATATTACATTGTCAAACAGTAAAGTAATGATAGTGAAATAATTATCATTATAAAGTGTACTCCTATAAAACACACCTGTCCACAATTCTGCTCCAGATATTCTTCTTCATTCCACAACTCGTGCATTCGCGTAGAAACTTGTTGCCGCCTACGCTACTTTTAAACTTAATACTTGCGTAATAATCGCCTTGGTCGGCTCCCTACCTTATTCGATAATTCTTTGTTTTCATAAAACTTGTTTACGTTTATATTTGCGTATGTACCTTCCATCTTCAATTACTATGAATTTGAATTAATTTTCAACTTCAAAATATTTACTTTTAACCGATTAGAAAGTAGTGAGGAAATTTAGTACAGAATATTTTAAAGTAGGTGACAAACTTGTTATACAAAAATAACATCTTACTATGCCCCACTCTAGGTTCTACATTATCAGAGATTGAAGATATTAGAGAGCTAATGATAGCTACAGGCATTAGAGAAGGGTTTGACAGCACCCAAACTATAGTATTAAGCCAGAAACTTGACGAGCTGTTAAATAAATTTCATTGGGAAAGAGAAGAACATAGAAAACTAATGATTTATTATATGCTATTGAATATATAATAAATTAATTATATTATCATATTTGCGGGTATCTATAGAAAGTTAAAAATTCTATTCGAGGAGCACTAATATGAATAATCACAGTGAAACTATTCCAAAAGAGTGGATGGACTTAGCAAAAGAAGCTATGAATTCGAATGTGAGTAAAGAGGACTTCAAAAAATTTCTTGAACAGAAAGCTAAGGATTCTAAAGATAATAAGGAAGAGTAAGTTTACCTGTAAAAAAACCATTAAGATTGTATCAGTCTTAATGGTTTTTTTCTTAAAATCATCTTTCATTAATTTTTAGGAAATCTTTAACTTCTTGTATCGTTAATCCTATCTCATACGCCTGTTTTATAAGCTTAATCCACTCCTGATCTAATTCTCCCTCTACTAAATTACCTTTTTTTACCATAAATATCCTCCTATTCATTTAGGCAACCTAGCTATCGTAGTCATTTAGACCTTAGACCTATGGCTTTGCGTCCTGATTTTTCAAACAGTTTGCCTTTCTCTAGGTGAATAGTATCATAATACCATTAAAACAGGTTAAATATTGTCAAATTTTGTGGCTTGACAATATTTTTTGTGAGTTTCCCACTTAATATGTCATAAATTAGTTAACATAGGCGGTAATTGGACAGATACATAAGCAATACTCGTTTTGATTAACCAAGAAATACTTTTTTCTTTAAAACGTACATAGAAGATAGTCCCTGATGAAAAGAATTAAAAAATACCTTCTTAACCATCAGTAAAAAAACCCTAAATTAAATCAATCAGAGCTTTTTAACATTAAATATTCTTTTTCAATCCACAATTCGTACACTCGCGTAGAAACTCGCCGCCACTTACGCTGCTTTTGAATTTAACGCTGCCACAGTAATCGCATCGTTCAGAAATTTTATCCGGTAAATCTTTGTATTCGTAAATCTTGTTCAAGTCAATGTTTGCATATTTATCTTCTGTAGTTTCCATTACTGATACCTCACATTCTTATTGCCTTATTTATATTGCCAAAAATACAGTTATGTAGACATTGGTATTAAAAAACAGATATAAAGAAGGTATTTCGTAAAAGAGCGGGAAATAGTAATTTTATATATTAAATGCTGGAGGGATGGATATGGCATACGTCCGTGTAGATTACGCAAAAATAGTCAATGGAGTTAGCTCCCAAGGAAGTGTTATGCTTAAAGGTGAATTATTAGCACGCGAAGAAGAACTTGTGAAGGAAGCCAAAACGGAAGCGGCTAAAAAAGAGGGTACAGTAAGTGACAATGTTAAAATATTAGGCTTTAAAGAAATTTAATAAAAAAGCCCCTACTTTGAAGAGCAGGGGCTTTAATCAATATCCTTTAGATTTTAAAACAGCTTGCAGTTTAGTTTTTGTGTTTGGTCCATACGTTCCATCCACTTCATAAGGTAAGTAAACTTTTTGGAAGCGTGTTACAGCGTCCTTTGTTCTAGATTCGTAAATACCATCAGCTGTACCGCATTTAAAGTTAACAGCATTCAAAGCTTCTTGAAGTTGCTTAATTGCTACTTTATCTTTTGAACTTGATTTAAGTACCCCAAAAGGTAAAGGATACTTGTATTCTAATTGCTCTTTTTTAGATGTTTCAGGAGTAGATGTATACGTATTTTTCGCGGTACCAAACTTAATTGTTTGACCTACTTTTAATTGTGACGGTTTTACATTAGGGTTAGCTGCAATTAAATCCTCTACAGTAATACCTTCTTTTCCATCTTTTAAAGCAACGCTCCAGAAAGTATCACCTTCTTGAATGGTATATAAGCCAGGTACCGGATCAGGTTGTTTAGCAGGTGGCAATAAATCAGATAATACATCTTTAAATGTCTTATTGTAATCAAACACACAACATGCTTTCCAAGAGTATCCTGGCATTTCGTTGTGGGCTTTATCATACTTACCAATTCCATCAGCAATTAAAGCTTTGTGTAAGTCAATAATAGAGCGAATAGTTGCCTCACTAAGCTTGTCTGTACGGTAATCACCAATAACACAGATGCCCAGGCCAATTGTATTGCTGTTACCCACATGATAGCTTTTTTTCGAAATATCTACACAGTAATAAATCGCAGCCTTACCATTCACAACATGCTTAGGATCAATGATTAAGTGATAAGCAATTTCTGGCCATCCATTTGTACGAACATGGAAATCAGCGAATGATTCAATTTTAGATCCACCTGCAGATAACTTAGTTAATGAATGATGCCATACACGTGTCGTAATAGAATTCACACCGTTTTTACGTTTTGCATATTCGCCCTTATGAACTAACTTACCTCGTTTATCGACTAACTGTGGTAACTTTTCGAATGTGTACATTTTCATCTTCCTTTCGAATTTTAGTTATATAAAAAAGCCCCTGCATAAGCAGAGACTTATTTTTCTTCTATTTGTTCACGAATATCTTTGATTTCTTCTTGCATTCCGGATACACTTTGCTCAATTTGCTGTAATGTATCAGTAGTACGTTCAACATGACTCATGAGTCTATCTTCACGTTCTTTCGATTCTTTTATTGTTTTAAAGAAAAGCCAAATAAACAACGCCGCATAAGGACCTTGTTGAGCGATTGTATTTAGTACTGGATCCATTTTTCTTCCCCCACCTTTTATAAAATAAAAACAGGGCTACTAGTAGCCCTTTACATGTACATCGTTATTTTTAAAATAAAAAAACACTTATTCAGCGTTTACTACAGGCTGTTCATCATTTGTAGGCTCTTCTGTAGATGTTTCCTCCGGATACACACCGACTTTTTCAGGATAGCCAGCAGCTACTACATCCGCTTTTACCTGCTCTTTATAAATAGATGGTACACGATCAAATGAAAAGTCACGTAATACGATGCATGTTGTGTAGAATGTAATCATTGTTTCAATGCCTCCACTTCTTCTTTTAATTGCTGCACTTCCATCATTAATGAACTAACCATTTCAGCCATTGCCTGACTATCTTCCATATTTACAGCAACCATTTCACCAATATTGGTCATATCTTGTGTAGGTGCACTGCCTTCTTGGATCTCGACAATCATTTGTTGTTCTTCTTCCTCTGTAATTCCTAGCTTTTGACGATAAGCTGCAAGGAGGACATCTACATTTACATTGTTTAAATCCATTTCTTACACACTCCATCCATTTGCCTTAGCAGCAAGTAGTAATTTATATAAGTAGCGGTCATGAACACTGGCTAAACTTCTTACGTCTGCTAGTTGCTCATTCATTTGGTCTACGGTAGAACGAATACTTGTATTGTAAGAAGCTTTCACGTTCACTGGATTGGTTGTGAATCTTTCTTTTTCCTGAACAAGATAAGTTACAGAATAGTCAGCTGCAGAATCATATAAGTTGGTAGGTATTACAGCTCGTTGGGCCCCATATGCTAAACCATTAGCTCCACTTTCCATTGACCAATTACCTAGATCTGAGTTGGTACCCTTATAAATATTAAGTATTTTTAACACACGATTACTCAAGGGGTTATCATTACTATCACCAGCTTTTCTATTGATGTAAGCAAGACTTGCAACAATAGAAGGTTTAGTTTTTTCTCTTACAATAACCCCGCTATCTAAAGAAACCTGTGTTTGTCCACTTACACTTAATGACCCTTCTACCTTATTTGTAATATCATCAATTTTTGGTGTAGAAAGCTGATAGAAAAGGTGATAGCCAATATAATCAGGTGCTTTATTAGCAACCACATATGCTAATGTTTGAGTAGGTGCATCTTTCCCATCAATGACAGACATCCAAGCTGTTGGTTTGTTAGATCCATCGACCGTCTTAACCTTCCAACCGTTGAAGTGAGCTTTAACTTCATCTGAAGTAGGTGTATAGGATTCTGCAAATCCCGTTTCAGCATCAGCGATGGTTACATAGAAACCTGTACTATTTAGCGTGTTTCTGTTAACCGTTGCCTCTACAGTTCCAATAGGTACTAATGATCCATTGTATTTAAGTAAGATTTGCGAATTATAAGCATAGTTAGAGATTCCACCCAATCTAAAGCGCTTAAATCCGGAAAAATCCATATTTAAGGGGTCCCAATTTAATGAACCATCAAGCAAAAGCATTTCACATCTCTTAAGAGTCTTCCAGCGTCCATCCTCTTGATATAATAAATCATTGACACCGTTTATTCCCCGAAGAAGTGTTTCAGCGTATAAATAAGACGGATTACGTGGTTTAAATGGCTTTACCGAACCCAAATTTAAATTTAATTCACTAAATGTTAATTTATCCCCCACTGCAGTGCCGTTATCTAGAGTAAATCTAAGCTCCCTTGTATTCGCTGATGTAGTAAAGGCGACATTAGGGGTACTAGCATTAACAAGTTTTGAAAGGTTAAGGTAGTTTCCGTTAATATCATGCTCATAAACAAGCAATCTACCGTTTATAGGAATCTTTCCGCTCATAGCAAAAGGTGTATTTGGTAAACAGCTCATTTTATAAGCAGTTCCTTGGTTTGCTGCTGTTGCATTCAACTCTAATTCATAAGGGGCATTGATTTTAGCGTTAGCATGTAACGACCACTCTGTAAGTGGAGGAAATAAATTATCTCCTTCAACAGTAACAATTGGGTTTTGCAATGATTTAACACCCTCAACCATTTGATAACGATTAGCAACTGCTGCAGCATCCCACTCTACTAAAATCTTATCGTAACTTTCTTGTGGTACTTCGTATAAAGGGATACGAGGCGCAGAGAAATTAGCATTAGGCTTCAATTCAATTTCTAATTCCACATAATCTGTATTGATAATAGATGCTGTTATTCCATCCGAAGCCTCCGCATATGCTAGGAAATGTACAAATCCATCAGTATCAATTCTTAAAGGAACTAGAGTTGGATCAATACTCTGTGAAAGACTTGTAACAGTTGATTTAGTATGAGAAGTTTGAGAGTTCCATGAGTTAACATCAACTCGCCAATTTGCAAAACTTGCTTTGTTTCCTCCTACACTGCTTCCAAATCCATACCAAGTTCCTGTAAGGCGTACGATGTTACTCTTTAACCACGTCACTTTATCGGCAACCGTAGATCCTGGGATTTTACCAATTTTGCGCTCAATTTCTTCAATAAGATTAAATGAAAATAAAGTTTGAGCCATCAAGCCATTTGCATTAATAAGTTTGCTAAAAACAACCCCATTTAAGCTAGAAATTTGACTATACATTGTACTATCATTTTCTACCCAAGAATTACCAACACCGTTTAGAGCTGCCCCTTCCCCCGTTTAAAAATATGGGGGTTCTCAAAAGTACTTCCACTTACCTTTCCTTCAAAGTTCGCTGTTCGGATAATTGTAGGACGAACATTTTTACCTTCAAACTTAGAAATACCTTTATAGGTTGTCCCATCAATAACAACCGCTGTTTTAGAATCAGCTAATACATACTTTTTTCCACCTTCAAGATCACTGTTACCCATACTAACTAAAGTACGCCCTTCAATTTGAACATCAAGCGGTGAACCATTCGGAGAGTTAAGAACACTTAAACCATAAGGCAGTGAAACCGTTTCTTTTGCTGCCTGTTCCATTTGTTTGTGAGCATCTTCAATACCCTGTTCCATCTTGTTTAAATTCCCTGCAGAAACTGGTGTCCCTTCTTGAACAATGTTCCCTTGTGAATCTTTTATTCTGTCTTTCCAGTACGTTTTTGTATACGCCATTTATTACCCTCCTAGACTTTCTTTAAGGTGTATTTAAACTCGACTAGTAAACCGCTAATCCCTTTTTTATTGATACTATCCGGTGTGTCATCGAAACTAGCCCCATCTTGATCTAATAACTCAAAACGAGTAATGGTTCCTGTGACTGAATCATCTAGATATAACATAAAGGTAATCACATCCCCTGTAATATCCGTTCGATAAATAGGTGTTTTATATTTCACGCCATTTAGTGTATATTGCCCTTCCTTGATGAATCCTTTTAGCCATGTTTTCATCTTAGAGTGTCCTGTTGAAGTAATTGCCACCTTATTTCACTCCTTCCGTGTACGTTTCCCCGCATATTGGATATGTTTGAAGGAACGCCGAATAACCAACCTGGCAATCAATGCCCGCTTGGTATAATGTCGTTTGGTTATCTTCTAGTCCATCACAAACTTGATAATCATTTATTGTAACAGCATAGATATTACTTACCTGAACCCCTGACTCATATAGCTTGTTTGTATTTTCGCCAATGACTTCATATTCATTTACAACTCGGTAATCTTGTTCAGTTACTGCATATTGGCTATCTATCTCTAACAAGCGGTTATATAACGCGTTCTCATTTGAAACAATTTCCTCTGAGCCCGCTACATGCTCACCTGTAAAGTTCTCATAAGGAAATACCCAGCGATTATAAGAACGATCAGCCATTAAAGATCGTTCAAAAATATAATCCCACTGTGTACCCACACCACTCGCTACGATACGTGAGGTATTCTCAAAAGGTAATCCTTTGGTATTTCCATCACCTTTGACTGTAATGAACAGGGTAGCGGATTGACCGTCAAAAGGCGTATCTTTATCAAGTTTCCACCCTTCCTCTACACTCACAAATTGTTCCCCAAGGTGAATACGAAGCAGCTGATTCACCGATTCAATATCGCCAATAGATAAATTAGAGAAAATCTTTGTCTTTATAAGCAAGCGGAATTCTTCATCATTTGTTTTATTTCGTGGCTGCCCTATATTTTCCCCAATAAGGTCCAGTGTGGTTCCTTCCGCCTTATCAATATCACGCCATTCTTCCGTTGTTTCTAAAGCTGTTTGAACCGCTGTGAGTTCATCTGAAATAATTCGGATGATTTTACTTATATTGCTACTCTCATTTTTAGTGAACAGATCCGTGAGCTTCGATATCATATCGTTAAACAAACTCATGACACCACAACCTTATCTGAGCTTGTACGAACTACAGAATCCGTGGAAATAGCGATATTTTGCAAACTATAATCTATACCATTTGTAGATAGTGTAATTTCAAGATCATCAATTCCCTCTACTGCTGATGTAATACGAATAAGCTTAGATACAATAACATCATCACCAATAGATAGGCCATCTAAATACGTTAAAATGGTTTGTTGCAGAAGGCTTTTACCATTAGACGGAAACTTTGCCCCAGGCGTCACTATTACTTTTACATATACATCCACAAATTGAGGACGGCTAAAGCCAATGGTATGTGTAAGTCCTTGTGAATCTAACACATCTATGCTTGTTGTACCGTAAGACTGAATGCCACCCGGTTTCTTTTTCAAAATAACAGCGGCAATTTCTTCATCATTCCCACCAAAGACAAAAGGCGCAATTGCATGAGGAGGAATTCCGTTTTGTTCGACAGCGTACACATTTTCATTTACTAGAGCGTAGCGGACACCCGCTATATCTAAAATGCTATCTAATAAGGAGGTACCTTGTGAACTAGATTGAAAGTAACGTGCTCTAAATTCGGCATCTGTTTCCTCTTCTTCGCCGCCAGCGGTAGCCCCAGCATTCGTGACTGACTCAACTTTATCACTTGGGTTTACAATGACCGTAATCTCGTTAACCCCTACGTTGCCTATTTCACCCGCTACAGTACATTCTATTGGTCCTATACCATAACCATCTGAACCAATTTCAACGTTGTCGGTGAGGTCAAAAACAACCTCTTTTGCCGTTTTAAATTGGTCACCGGCTTCTACTACATGCCCCGGTGTCCCTTTTATTTGAATTTCCCCGTAAGAGCGGGTAGCTCCATTACGGGAAATACCGATATATGGGCCTAAGCGATCTAGTTGCACTCCCGTTGCCTTACTTACATAAGCTGAATTGTATACCCGCTCCGCTATCTCCCATACCAGAGACAAAAACCATGCAAAAATCATGAGTAAAATACCGATTGGGCTTCTAGAAGATAGGTTAATATCAGCACCAAACATTTCCCTAAATTTATCTTCCATATCTCCCTTAAGGTCTTGATAGGTCTTTCGTTTAAATCCGTTTTTATCCAACATCAAAATCACCCCCATCTATCGGAAGTTGTGAGCCATCGTCTTTTTCAATGGTTAACGAAACATTTCGTGTCCTTTTTGCTTTGTTATCATCAAAATTAACAGCTGGTATGGAAGCTACCCGTTCCTCTTGCATAAGGGCCTCAATAATATCGTCTCGTGCTAAATCTTGATTTGCTGGCTTGCCCAGTACATTTTCATGAGAAAGCCCATGATTGGAATCTAAAAAGAACTCGCCTTTCCGCGTGCCTAATATGGCTTGTACGGATTGAACAAGTTCTTCATCACCAGATATCATGACTAATTCGGCATTTTCAATGACTAGATCACCATTTACTAACTTAGGAGCCTTCATTTCTTGAACCTCCCTACTATAACGGCATCATTTACACTGTGTCTTCTTGTGTGAACAGGATCAAATGGCTCTTTTCTCAAATAATCTAATGAACGATCAGCAAAGTTAATATAAACAATGTCACCTGAAGCTAAAGGTCCTTTCGCTTCAACATGATCTAAAATATAAGCATCTGATACTACCGCATACTCTTCACCGTTGTCTTTTTTGAATAAGGGTTTTATATCAGCTTTATCTCCATGTACAGCAAGTATTTTAGCAGGTCCAGCCACATTAATACTGGCACGTAGTGCCTCTGCAAAGTCTACAAAAAACTGAATATCGTCTGCCATTAAATCACCGTCACTTCTGTTTTAAAGTCTGATCCACTAGCTATGTGTTTTCCTTTTTTAGCACGGTATTGCCCATTAGCTGTTTTACTTTTAATTTGAACAATTGAAGCTGTTGAAATGCGATGTTGCAATAAACAATTAGCCGTATATCCCTTATAATCATCTTCCTCAAATGGATCTGGCGAACCTAGCAGCCCTGTAGCTTCTTCTAATACAAACCGTTCGTCTGTCCCCTCTTTAATAGAACGAACAACAAGTGTACCTTTTCGATAATATAGAGCAGCACCACAGTCCTTAACGACTTCATTGAGATTGTTTAAGATATTCCCTGTAACTGTATATCCACTTGTATAAGAAGGATTCTTAGGTAACTTCATTTCACCTAACCTGATACCTAAAGCACTTACTAAACGTTTAATAATAACATCGGCTTTTGTCCCTTTTGCGAATGCTATTTCCAAGCTTTTTTTGCTGGTACTTGTAGAAGAAGATACTTTAACTCCTGAATAGTCTTGCCCCTCAGTCATGTAGATAGTTGTAATCTTATCTACTCCATCACGTTTAGTTAAGACACTAGATATTTTCCCTTGTGATAGAATTCCATAATCGCTTTTATATCCAGCTTGTAAAATAAGTGTGCAATCCTTCTTAATATGATTAATAGATGTATTAGATAAGTTATAAATTTCTACTGTTATTTGATTAGGTGTAGAATCGTCATCAAATGGTACTTCAAACCGGATATGAAAATCCTCATTTGAAAAGTCAGCTTTGTAATCACCTTCTATATGAACCTTTATAACACGACCGAATAATTCATTGCTCATAATTCTTCTCCTAGATTTGGCTCTGATTCAGTAGAAGCTACATCATCAATGTATAAAAAAGTAGTAACCATAAAGTTATCAAAGGTCATGCATGTTTCTTTGTCTGCCTCATCCATCACTACAAGTGTAGGCGCTGGCAACCTTGAATCTATAGAATCTTGCCACAAAGGTTCATTCAAAACCAATTTCTCGCCAAGAATAATAGGTTGGCGCTGAATATTATATAAATCTACAGTGAAGAAATCACCTGCTTGATTGTAATTAAACTCAAATACAAATGTTTCATCAGCTAAGTCTAGTTCAAATTGTTCCGGTAGCTCTTCTTTGTTAACAGGTATATAATCACGCATTTCTTCACCTCATTCATTTCACTCTTAATTTTACGCCTATAGGCAACCGTCTATCAGGATACTTATTCCAAGCCCGTAATTGTGGGATGCCCGTACCATAACGTTTCCAGCACATCCAGTATGTATCACCTTTCTTTACCAGATGATAAACAGGTTTCGCTGCTGGTTTTGTCGTAACTGGTTTTTTCTTACCGTTGTTTTGTACTTTCACCCAAGGAGTAGAAGCAATGCGAATTTGTCTTAGTTTAATAGATACATCTTTTCCGTTGGCATTATTCGCATCAACAGAACCGTTTATATCTACAATAATTACGTTTTTTGCAATGTTACGTCCAACATACGTCAAGATTGTTCCATTTTTCATACATTTTTTTAGATATTCATAATCTGCAGTATAGTTAGGTCCATTTAAAACACCAGAGAGTGAAAATTCATCTGGCTTTTGTTCAACATGATCTGTCATTGGAATACCTTTTTCTACTGGATAAGAAGTTGCCTCAATAGAGGCAGAATCATCTTCCTTCTCAATTAATACTGTAACATTACCTAAACGAGCCATTTTCATCCTCCTATTAGACCTGACTTGATAAGTACCTCTTGGAATTTTTTATACTGCTCTGCTAACGCTTCATCGATTTGTTGTTTTACACTCTTTTCGCTTTCTTTATTACTACGTTCTCCACTAATAGTGATGACTGGGTTAAATTCAATATTAATTTGTGAAGATCCTGAATCACTTACAGCGAATACAGGATTTGTAATTTCATCTTCCTCTTTTGATTTGTTAGTAAATGTTTTCTTTGCAAAATCTTGAATATTAGGCCAGACCTTAGTTCCAACCGGTAGATTAGGAAACAGAGTAGGAACATTAGGACTTAAACCAAATTGTCCATTTGGTAGCATGAAAGGCTCATTTAGCCCTGCATCTCCTAAAACCGCGCTACCACCAGTATGAAATGGAGTTCCATTCGCATACCAGTTATGGCTTCTCCACCAACTTAATGCTCCACCAATGCTCTTATAACGTTTTTTGATATACTGAATACCCCAATAAATATTGTTTATTGGGGTAAATGGATCACCTTTATAGTTAAAGTGTTTTAACTGCATAAGACCTTTTGCGCGCCCATCAGAAGTCATTGCGCCTTGAGCTCTTGGGTTTCCACTTGATTCTTTATTAATAATCCAACCTAAACCATTTTTCCAATCAGCACCGGATACACCAGCTCTTGCCATACCTTGAGAAATCCAACTAGCAAGATTACCACTGACGGGACCACTATAAGCGCCACCACCACCAGCTTTACCTTGTAAATAGGTTAGCGGGTTGATGTAAGCACCATTGCGTTTAATTTTTAAGTCTAAGTGTGGTCCAGTTGAAAACGTTTATACCCCTGTTTTCACAGTATTTAATAGGGACTAGACTATACCATAGCCATTTTAAAGGCTTCCTTATTATAGTCGTTGAACCTTCACCATTGCAGGTGCTTGGCTGCTGATTATCCAATCTTTATTCTTTTCAAACCTTCACGTTTACCGTTTCCGGTTGCGTTGTGGTGAATAAAGCTCTAAGGACGTTCCAGCAATTTAAAGGATTGTTCGACTAACCATTACAGTTAGAAGGGGCAATGCTTCACCCGTTGAACCAACTTGACCAATAACCTGCCCTTCCTTAACATGCTGCCCCTGTTTAACAGAAGGTGCACGTAACATATGGATATATGACAACAAGTCGCTTCCTGACTGGATACGCACCCCATTACCAGCGGTACTTGATCCAATAATGACCTGTTTAACAATTCCATCAGTTAATGACTTGATAGCTGTGCCTGACGGTGCGGCTAAATCAATACCATGATGGACTCCACCCTTATGAACCTTATCATTCTTGTTACCGTTTGGCGTAAAACGTGTAGAAATCCGGAAAGGACTACCTAGATAATAGCTACCTATACCAGTACCAGACGCATCACCGCCCATAAAGTCAATGGCTTCTAATTGATTTTTAACGTAGTCAACAGCGGAAGACTTAATTTTCTTAACGGATCCACTAAGCATAGAACCAAATGCACCGCTGATTTTGGGTAAATCAGGAATGAATTTAGCAAAGACCTTTTTCATTAAATCACCTGGATTAGAAACGTAATCATAAACGTCTAATGCCAAGTCCTTAACTTTTGTAGCTCCAGCAGTTACTTTCTCCTTAGCGGCTGTTCCAACATCAACTGCAGTATCTTTTAAAGTTCCCAGAGCATCTGCTGCAACACTTTTGAAGTTTTTACCTACATTCCCTGAATCGTAAGCGGGAATCATACCAGATGCCATCAATTCCTGTGTTTGAGGACCGGAAAATACTTTTGTTCCTCTAGGGAGATTAAGCATTGTGTCAGTAGCAGGTGACATACCCATATGACCGCTAGGAGTAATATATAACTCCTTCATACCTCCATCACCAAGGATTGCAGGCCCACCAGGATGATAGTTTGTACCAGTTGCATATTCAGGAGGGTTCCAAGTAGGAATATTACTGTTCACACCAATTTTCCCTAGTACCCAGTCAATGCCGTCTGTCACCCCATTGATTCCAGAGGCTAACCCACTAACTAAAGTATTAGCTAAATGTTTTACTCCACCAAGGGCATATTTAGACATCGACTTGATTCCGGCACCAATCTTTCCTGGTAAATCTTTTGCTGCCTTTACGATTGAGGTAAAGCGGTCAGTGACATTTTTCCACATGCTTTGAGCTAAATTAGTAATAGAAGATTTTACGACAGACCAAGCAGAAGTTAGTCTAGATCCTGCTCCTTTTACTAATCTAACTATAAAATCTCCACCAGCTGAAAAAGCATTTTTCAGGAAGGTCCATAATGCAGTTGCCACCCTGCTTAAAGAAGATTTCATTACATTAAAAGAGTTAACAATTTGCTGGGCAGCACCTTTTAGTAATCTGAGAAGAAGATTTCCTCCTGAAGAAAAGGCATTGCTTAAAAATGTCCATAAACCCTTTATTATTGTAGTAGCAGACGATTTCAAAAAATTAAAAACTGAAAGTAATAAATTGAAATATCCCCTAACTACAGATACGATAAAACTAGCTCCTGCAGAGAAGGCTGACTTTAAAAAATTCCATAAGCCTTGTGCTATTGCAATAGCCTTCGACTTAATAAAATCAAAAATATAAAGAAGCCCAATTCTGAATGTTTCTATGTTGCTGAGGACACTTTTAGTGCCGCCTAGGAAGAGAGACTTCAAGGCTCCCCATAATCCTGTTACAATCCCACGTAGTAATCCACCAAATCCACGGAACACACCTAAAATTCGACCAACAAACATTAAATTTATATAGTTCCAGATTAATTGGATTGCCCCAAAAAAGATTTGTTTCAGACCTTCCCACATTTTAGAAAAATCACCAGTGAACAAACCTGCAAAAACCTTGACCAGTCCCATAATAATTTTTAGGGCCCCATCTATTATCCCCATAATGTTGCGCCATGCTCCCTGGATTATGCCCACCAAAAACGGCCAAACCACAGAAAGTATCGGAGTAATAATAGACATCGCCACGCGTACAGCGGTAGTTATTCCTGAAAAAATATTTTTAGCTGCCTGTAGAATTTGTTGACCGTTGCTGTCCCAGAAAGAGCGGAGTTGAGCAAGTTTTGACTGTCCAAAACTAACCACGGCAGATAAGGCCTGATTAATATAAGGAGACAAAAATCCCCAAACTTCAAGTGCCTTATTTTTTATGGCAGTCCACCCACTGATAACTGCATTTCTGAATGTTTCAGAGCGTGTCCACAATAAGTAAAGTGCTGCACCAAAGGCGATAACGGCGGCGGAAACTATCACTACAGTACCCATCATAGCAGCTAGGCCTTCCACTAATGGACCAATAAATACCCACGCTGCTGCAAATGCTGCTTTTAAGCCCATGATATATCCTATACCTGCTGCAAGAGGAGTTAAAATAAGAGCAAATGTAGCAACTAAGTATAGAAACATACCAGCTAACTTAGTGATCCACGGGTTAATTTCATTTAGTTTATTGATGAATCCACCAATCATGGTACCAACATCAACAATTTTGGCAGCTATTGTCCCCCAAAATGCTACGAAAGGCGCAACTGCACTAGCCCAGGTATTTTTGAAATTATATAGAGATACCCCAAGAGGAGTTAAAGAGTCCTGTAACCCTTTGACTTTTAACTGAGTTTCCTGCTTTAACTTTTCTAACTCAGTGGTAGCTGCTTGTCTTGCTAGTTGGTGCTTCTGTCTCCACAAGTCCACATATTTATTTAGCTGAGGCTGAGACATTTGATTTAAGGCAGCTATCTGTGAAGCAGCTTCTGGTCCCATCTTACGTAGACTAGCAATAAATCCTTCATCTACTCCTTTGCTAGCAAGGGAGTTAAGGTTTTTAGACCAATCTTGCATGACCTTGACTTGACCTTGAAGGTTAGATAAGAGCTTTTGTGGACTGGTCTTTTCTAACTGAACCTTCTCGAAAAGCCCCCAGGTATCTACAATTTCCTGTGTTCGATTCTTTACAGCATCTCGATAGTCTGCCCATGCGTTAGCTTGAGCAGCTAAATTCTCTCCGACGTCGGGTCCTTTTGCTGCATTCGCTAAAATAGCTGTAAATCCAGCCCATGCAACAGATGTAACCATTGCTACAGACTGCATACGCATAACACCTTGGGTGATCATGCCAATCATATCTTGGAGCTCTTTCATACTAGCGTTAGGCCCAAGCATCTGAAGAGCTAAAGAAGCAGAACTACTTTCCCTTGCCAAGCGTGACAAATTAGAAGTGACAGAAAGTAATGGATTGTTGACACGTAATAATGAATTGCCCATACGGTCGTAATTCTTAGCGGTTTTTTCACTTTGACCACTCATGGCAGACATTGTTGCCACTTGTTGAATAATACTTTGACGCATAGCTACGTTATTATTAATCATTTGATCAGTAGCCTTTTTATGTTCTTTTCCAAGTTTATGAATTTCGTCCATAAACTCTTTATTAGTTCCCGTGTATTTGCCCATCTGAGGACCTAACTTGTACATATCATGCTCTGTATTCATGATTTGTTGACGATATTTAAGCAACTCATTGTGGTTACGAATAAGTGACTTACGCATCTCTTCACTCATGCCTTG
>NZ_JBKIKC010000023.1:0-80914 GCF_046599315.1 Priestia megaterium
GAACGACAAAAGGTGCGCGGTTGGATTAAGGCTTGTATAGAACGTGGCGTATCAAATGGTGAGTTGCCTGATTCTGTTGATATCCAGATGCTTGTAACCTTATTTAATACATTTCTTCAAGGAATTTCGATACAAGCCCGAGACGGTGTTCCATACGAGATAATTGACGCTGCCATAACTCAATTGATGAGTATATGGGATACGTTGTCTGTTAGCTAAGCCAAGCGTTTAGAGGATAAACAGCAAAAAAAGGGATCTTCAATCGAAGATCCCTTTTTCAGTACCGATAATAAGCTTTATGGTGCGACAAGAAGTCGCTTTTATATAGTGTGGCCGATGCCCCTAACTTACCCAACTTAACTAGTGTAAGTATATGGCATAACGTATATAAAGGTGAATTACTTTTGAGACGTATATAAAGGTTTATTTTTTATGTTTAAATAGACGGTTTTTTATTCGATTCTACACCGTCCATAAAGGTGTACCTTTTTGGAGAAGTTAAGTAAAAAATAAACCATTTTACCATTTGCTTATATATAATTAATTTTGATAAAGAACGTAACGTTAAAGATACTTATATATGGTTAGTAACCAAAATACTAAACATAGATTTCATCATTTGAATTGGACGATTTATAGATAAATTCATTTTATTTCTTTTTTATATTTTTTATTGAAATTGGAAGAATTATTATTGTTCAGTTCATTGAATGTTAGGTTTAATCGAGTTTTCACGGCATATAGATTGAGTTGTTCGAACTTTTAAATATGTAATTTGTAGTTTAAATTTACTCTTTTCTATATCAAGCCTCAATTAATTTTAAGATTTTGCGATATACGTTTTAAGAGAAAGTTTGTTAGTCCTAATGAGACATATAGATCAATTATTTTTTAAAAAATGGTAAATAAGTTGCAAAAGTAGTAAAAACCCAACTTTTGTTATAAATAAATTATACTATATACATTTTACTTATTAAACCAGTAAACTTTTTACAATTATAATAGATAATATTCAGAAGTGGTAAATATTTTTCATATATTGTACAATATTTATAAAAGATCGAAAAAGAGGTGAGAACATGAACGAATTTAATTTTTTTGAGGAGTTAGAGTTCCTAACAAAACTTAAGGTTGGGATAGGAGAAACATCTGAAATAACTGGTATTCCTCAAAGACAATTAAGATATTGGGAAAATAAAGGTATTATCTCAAGTCTACCTCATGAAAAAGGAAATGTTAGAAGATATGACTATACAACTATAAAAAAGATCCTTCTAATTAAAGAGCAATTAGATGAAGGTTATACTTTAGAAGGGGCCATAAAAAAAGTCAATAAACGTATAGAATATGTAGAGGAGATGTTTGAAAAGATTAAGGAAAAAGAAAACCAGGATGATAACCAATTTATGTAAGCGTTTTACTCATTTTTCACATAAAAGGTTTGTATTCACTACCTTTTATGTAGGAGATGCATTTATCTAATTCCTTCTCAAATTTACTATTTGAGGAGGTTTTTTATTATAAAAATCATTCTAATAATAGATATGTCTAGATAGATTTATAGAATTCTGGTTAGCTTAGTGCCCTTTTTGCTTCTATAAATCTACGCAAACTCTCGTATAAATATGTATTTCTCTTTTCCACTATTTCTACAGCTTCAGTTAACTCATATCCATCTTTTAAAGCTTCTTGTATAAGTAATACCTTCTTTACATTTATATAATCATATCCAGGAACGTTATCCTCACGTAATGTAGATAAGATAAAACCCTTTTTTTCCCAATTTTCTAATGTACTTTGTGGAATACCTGTTATTTCTGATAGTTCACTTATATGAAGATGGATTCTTTTAAAAAATTCAATCTTTTCAACATTGCTATTTTCATTATCTTTTCTAACTTTTTCTTTTATTTTCATAAATTTATCCCCCTTTAATACAATTATATAACTTTAGTATTATTTTTACAATAAATATAGTTTACTTTAAATAAATGAACTTTATTTTCATAAATTGACGATTATATATAATGATTACGAATAAAAAAGAAAATATTTAAATTTATTTAAATTTACCTCTATATTTTAAAGATAAATTAAAAAAAATAAAATATATTTAAATATATTGAAAAATATCTACTTTGATTGTAGAATATTTACAAGAAAGCTAGGAGGTGTATTATGGGAGTTAAAATTACATCCATTGGTCGATATCTTCCAGAAAAAGTATTAACCAATGATGATCTATCTAAGTTCATTGATACTTCGGATGAATGGATTAGTTCAAGAACTGGTATTAAAGAAAGAAGAATTGCTTCTGAGGAAGAAACTACGTCCCATTTAGCAATCAAAGCTGCTAAAAAAGTTCTTAATAAAAGAAGGCTGGATTCTAAGGAGATTGATTTAATTATTGTTTCTACTATGATGGGGGACTCCCCCTTTCCTTCAGTAGCATGTAAAGTTCAAGAAGCAATAGGAGCTACTAACGCAGGAGCTTTTGATATCTCTGCGGCTTGTTCAGGTTTCGTATATGCTATTGAAACCGCATCCCAGTTCGTACAAACAGGTTATATAAAAAAATGTTTAGTTATTGGGGCAGAGGTTTTTTCAAAGTTTCTAGATTGGGAAGAGCGATCTACTTGTGTTTTATTTGGAGATGGAGCAGGAGCTATATTATTAGAACACAGTGATGAGAACACTTTTTATGGAGGAGTTCTAAGAGCTGATGGCTCTGGAGAAAATCTTTTACATATGGTAGCAGGTGGAACATATAAACCTGCTTCAATAGAGACTGTAAATAATAGAGAGCATTTTTTAAGAATGAAAGGTCTTGAACTATTCCAAGCCGTTGTACCTATTATATGTGATGTGGCGTTAGAAACTTGTGAAAAAACAGGAATGGAGCTTAACGATATTGATTTAATTATTCCACATCAAGCTAATGTTCATATCATTGAACAAGTGGCCATGACTTTAGATATACCTTTTGAAAGATTTTTCATTAATATCGAAAAATATGGTAACACTTCTGCGGCATCTATTCCTATTGCTTTATACGACGCGTTACGAAAAGGGAAAATAAAACCTGGATACAAGATTATGATGATTGGATTCGGAGCTGGATTAACATGTGCTGCAAATATTATTGAGTGGACAGACAATTGTGTTTACTAAAGATATCCAATATAACACACTAAAAAAATGTGTAAGTGCAAAAAATAATATTGGAATCGATATCGTATGTATAGAAGATATAAAGTCCTTCTTAGTCGATCCCGTTGGCATTATAGTTACTCAAGATGAGTGGGAAGAGATAGAAACGTCAGTAAATGTCTTAGAGAGATTAGCTGGAAAATTTGCAGCTAAAGAGGCTGTAATGAAAGCTCTCGAAACAGGTATGGATTATTTACAATTTACAGAGATTGAAATTTTAAATAGCTCGTCCGGAAGACCCTATGTTTATCTTAGTGATAAGGCATTAGAACTATGGGGTAAAACTGAATACCAAAAGTTAAATGTAAGTATAAGTCATCACAAATCATATGCAGTTGCAGTTGCAGTTGCAGATTAAAGGAGATTTTCAAATGAATTTAGAGGCACTGGTATTTCAAAATAAACGTGGACAAAATTTAGTCGGAATTATGCATCATGCCCAAGGAGAGGGACCACATCCATGCTTAATTGTATGTCATGGGTTTGCAGGTACCAAAACAGGGGGAAGCAGAAGGTTTATAGAGTTTGCTCAATATGCGGTTGAAAGAGGTATTTCAGTGTTTAGATTTGACTTTGCTGGATCAGGAGATAGTGAAGGTGATTTAGTAGATTTAACTTTAGATAACGAACTAGAAGACTTAGAAGTAGCTTTTTCAACAATTCAAGGTATGGACAAAGTAGACAGTGAGCAATTAGGTATTTTAGGCCATTGTATGGGAGCTGTTACTGCAATTCGTGCTGCTAGTAGAAATAAGCATGTATACAAAACTATTGCTTGGGCACCGTTCTCTGATATAGATGGGGCAATTTGTCGTTTGATTGGAGAGGACGCATACAGTATTTTACTAGAAGGAGAAGAAGCTGATTTCTTATATAATAATCAACTCTTTCAATGCGGACCAAGTATTGTCGAAACTTCAAAAGGTATAAATATGTTTAAAGAAATTCAACAAGTAAATAATCCATTGTTAGTTATTCATGGAACAGAGGACGCTACTGTCCCTTTGAGTGAAGTTGATACTTTGATGAATTCTGTAAAGGAAAATCCAAATTACACATACGAGGTAATTGAGGGAGCTCATCATTCTTTCCCATACCACAAAGAAGAATTATTTGAAATTACTACGAACTGGTTTATTAATAATAAAGGAGGTTTTCAAAATGAAAACAAAAGAGAAAGTTTCGTTTGAAGAATTTAAAAAAGTAGTAGCAGAGCGATTAAAGATTTCCGAGGAGAATATCTCGAGGGATGCTTTATGGGTTAAAGATATTGGAATTAGTTCGGTAGACTTGGTTAAAATTATCATGCTTGTCAGACAAAAATTTGGAGTCAAGATACCAGCATCGAAAATAGGCACTATTAAAACTGTAAATGATATCTATATCTTAGTTGATGGAGAGTGATTAAATGTCTGCTACCTCTTCAATATTAAATAAGACTACCCTCCATAACAAGAAGTTAACTGACTACAAGCTTGTAGCTATCGACATGGATGGAACAGCATTAAATGAAAAATATCAATTGAATAGACGAACTATAGAAACTATTCAGAAAGTAGAAGATAATGGGTTAGTTATTCTTTTAGCAACCGGAAGAATGTTAAGTGCAGTAACTGAACATCTGAACTTATTAGGAACCTCGGGGCTTGTAGTATCTCATAATGGAGCTTTAGTTAAAGACGTTCATAAAAATCAAACATATTTACACAATAAAGTTTTGCCTGAGGTGGTTAAAACTACTCTTCTACTTTATGAACAATTTAAATTTGTACTACATTTTAATATTCAAGATGAGGTGTTTGTGAAACACCCTAGTACTGTAAGTAAAAGGTATGCAGAAGAATTAGGTATTACTTTAAACTACAGTTCCCCTTCTTACTTAGATATTATTGAAAATTCAACTTCAATATTACTTATGGAAAGGAAGAAAGTCCTTGAACATGTTTTAATGCAAGTTCAGGCTACCCATCCTAATGAGTTTGATCATGTTTTAATACAGGATCGGAAGATGTTTGGATGTTACAATTCCTACCTAATAATACTTCTAAAGGAAAAGCTGTTTTAGAAGTTGCAGATCAACTTAACATAGATAAAAGTGAAATTATTAGTTTTGGAGACAGCTATAATGATTTAGAGATGATTAGTTCTACTGGATTAGGTGTAGCGATGGGAAATGCTTGTGACCAGTTAAAAGAAGTAGCTAATTATATCACTAAGTCTAACAAAGATGACGGGGTTGCATATGTTTTAGAGGAGCTTATTAAAAATGAACAAGACTGAATATGTCATTATGTTTCCAGGTCAAGGTTCTCAACATATTGGGATGGGGCAAGACGCTTATAAAAATAGTGAGATTGTTAAATATATATATGAAACAGCTGAATCTATTGTGAACTTCCCTTTGAAAAAGTATATGTTTGAAGGACCAGAAGAAAAATTAAAGCAAACAAATATTACGCAGCCGTGTTTACTTACTAGTAATATATCTCTTTATGAAACTTTGATGCATAAAGTTAGTGATGAACCCTCATATATTTGCGGACATAGTGCAGGAGAATATGCAGCATTATACGCAGCTGGAGTACTGTCTTTAGAGGATTCTTTAAAATTAATTATGCATCGAGGAAAACTAATGCATTTAGCTACTAAAGGATCTATGTTGGCAGTTTTGAACGCTACAGATGAGGAAGTAACTATGTTATGTGAGAAATCATTAGTTACCGGAGGCACATTATCTCCAGCTAATTGGAATTCAAAACATCAAACGGTAATATCAGGTGATATTCATTCAATAGAAAAAGCCTTAGATTTAGCATTTGAAATGGATATAACTGTTATACCTTTAAGTGTATCTGGAGCTTTTCATTCTAACTTAATGAGCTCTGTAGTTAGTCAATTTTCTGAATATGTAGAGGAGGTTGAATTTAAAAGTTCGAAAATTCCTATTATACCAAACGTTACAGCTCAACCTATGGAAAATTCAGAAACGTGGGAGTCACTTATCTTAAAACAATTAGTATCACCAGTTAAATGGAAACAGACGATTAAGTACTTATACGAAAAAGGAATAAGAACCTTTGTAGAGGTAGGGCCAGGAAATGTACTGTCAAAATTAGTTTCAAAAGATTATCCAGATGTGTCCGTGCTAAATGTCAACGATATAAATACAGCTAATAATGCAGCATTATTCTTAAACGAAAAGAAATTTCAAATATCCTGAAAGGAATGAAAATATGCCGTTTTTCACTGTAAATTTATGTTCAAATGTATCTTCTATTTTCAAACAAAAAACTATTTATCATGTTACGAATGTCACCTCAACCTTTTTGAACATACCGCCTGATAAAATTCAAGTCTTAATCCAAGAATTTCCTAGAGAAAATTGGGGAAGAGCTGGTACATCATTAACAGAAGAAAATTTCTCAAAAGAAAGCAGAGCAATTAATTGGGAAACAAAACAATCTTATTACTCAGGTGATAGTAGTAAAGAAGAAAATATGACTATTGTCACAATTGATGTGTGGGACATGTACACTCAAGAACAAAAAAATTCATGGGTTGAACATCTAACTGAAGTATTTGTTAATTTACTAGAGATTCCTAAAGATAATATTTTAATACTCATAAGGGATATGCCGGCGGGTAATTGGGGACAAAACGGTGTTACTGGTGCACATGCGAATTTTCTAGAGGAAAGTCGATTAATCTTTGGAAAATAACAACCATCAAATTACTTTATAAAAGTTAAAACTAAAATAGGGAACTTAAGGTAATACCTTTAATGCTTTTCGGATTATAAATAGTAAGCCTAGGTGTATACCTGGGCTGTTTTTATGAATATGGAGGAGACATAAGATGTTAAACAACACTAATTTAGAGAAAAAAGCATATGTAATAATTTCAATGACTGCTAATCCAGCCCAACAGGATGCATTATTAGAATACAAAAATGTTGCTAAAAAGGTCAGAGATGAAAATGGAGCCCGGGTTTTACTAAAAAAAGATGTTCATAAAGATGTTATAGGTAATTTTAATGGTGAGTCTATTCGTATCTTAGAGTTTCCCTCAGAAAATAATATTCATAATTGGCTTAACGATCCAAGATATATTAAAGTCAAACCTCTTAGAGATAAAGCATTTTCATATCTTTCGCTTACTATACTTAGCAATACTTAATAAAGCAGAAATTTCTTTTCATAATAAATTGAAACTTAACTACTAGAAGGGAAGAGAATCATGGAGACAAAAGATATACAAGAATTAGTCAAAGTTTTTGATCAATCTTCTATTGATGAATTAGCATATAAAACCGATAACACATCAATTACTTTAAAAAAAATAAAACAAGAAGTTCAACCTAGTGGCACTGAAGCAACGAATAATATTTTGCCTCAGCCAGTTTTAGAAACAAAAGATTCACCTAAAGAATTATCTCTAGAATCCAAAACTGTTAGTCCAACTAATAGAGAAAATTACCATGAGATACTTTCACCTATGGTCGGTACTGTTTATATATCCGCTTCTCCAGAAGCAGATCCTTATGTGAAAGTAGGAACAAAAGTAAGTGAAAAAACAATTGTATGTATAGTAGAAGCTATGAAATTATTTAATGAAATTGAAGCTGAGGTTGCTGGAGAAATTATTGAAATTTTAGTGGAAGATGGACAGTTAGTAGAATACGGACAACCACTATTTTTAGTAAATATAAAATAGGGAGAGAGTTTAATTGATTAAAAAGTTGCTTGTAGCTAATCGTGGCGAAATTGCTGTGCGAATCATTCGTTCTGCTAAAGAAATGGGCATTGAAACTGTAGCTATCTTCTCTGAAGAGGATAGAAAAGCTTTACATGTCCAATTGGCAGATGAATCTTATTGTATTGGTCCGGCTTTAGCTAAAGATAGTTATTTAAATACGGTTAATATAATGAGCATAGCTAAATTATCAGGTTGTGAAGCTATCCATCCCGGTTATGGTTTCTTATCGGAAAATGCTGATTTTGCTGAAATGTGTAGGGAATGTAATATTATATTTATCGGCCCAACCCCTGATACAATTAAGAAAATGGGTGTAAAAGATATAGCTCGAAAGACAATGATTGATGCAGGCCTCCCCGTTACATTAGGGTCTGTTGGAACAATTAGTGACACTAATGAAGCATTAGAAATAGCTAATGATATAGGATACCCGGTAATTATTAAAGCTACGGCTGGGGGCGGTGGAAAAGGCATCAGAGTTGCTTATAATAAGGAAGAACTAATTAGTGGGATTCAGGTTACTCAACAAGAAGCTGAGGCTGCCTTTGGAAATCCGAATGTATATATAGAAAAATATATTACAGATTTTAGACATGTAGAGGTTCAGGTATTGGCTGATAATCACGGTAATGTCATTCATTTAGGAGAAAGGGATTGTACTATTCAGAGAAGGCTTCAAAAACTAATTGAGGAAACCCCTTCACCTGAAATAAATGATGAAACTAGAGAAAAAATGTGTGAAGCTGCTGTAAAAGCTGCTATGTCAGTTAATTATTCTGGAGCAGGCACTATAGAATTTATTTATGATTTACAAGAAAATAAGTTTTATTTTATGGAAATGAATACTCGTATACAAGTAGAGCATGCTATTACCGAAGCTGTTACTAATATAGATCTTATTAAGGAACAAATACTTATTGCTTCAAACGAAAAATTAAGATACAAACAATCGGATGTGTTAAATAAGGGATGGTCTATAGAATGCCGAATTAATGCTGAAAACCCCGAAAAGAAATTTATGCCATCAGCTGGAACAATAAAAGAATATTTTGCTCCAGGTGGATTTGGAGTGCGCATAGACTCTGCTGTATATCCCGGTTGCACCATTTCTCCTTACTATGATTCTATGATAGCTAAAGTTATAACACATGGTGAGAATAGAAAAGAAGCTATTGATCGTATGAAGAGAGCGTTAGAAGAATTCATCATCACAGGTGTAAAAACTACTATCCCTTTTTATTTAAAAATACTAAATAATGAAAAATTTGTTTCAGGGAAGTTTAATACAAAATTCTTAACCATAAATGAGTTAGAACTGAAATAAGCAATTTCTTTTACTATTTAGGTGTTAAAAGGGAGTGAATATTTTGATTAAAAATATGTTTATAAATAAAGATAAGTCTAAGATAAAATCTCTGTTAAAAGATCAGACGGATGTCCCTGATGGAATAATTACTAAGTGTCCCAAATGTAAAAAGATTACTTATCATAAAGAGTTAATTAGAAATTTGAAAGTGTGTAATGGATGTGGATATTATTTTCCAATGACTTCTACAGAAAGGATAGAATTCATTTTAGATCAAAATAGTTTTATAGAATTCGATGCAACAATGGTATCTGATAATCCTCTTAACTTTCCACAATATACAAAGAAATTAAAAGAAGATCAGAAGAAAACTAATCTTAATGAGGCGATAATCACAGGAGAAGGTGAAATTCAAGGAATTAGTGTAGTAATAGCTGTGATGGATTACCGTTTTCGTATGGGAAGTATGGGTTCAGTTGTAGGAGAGAAAATAGCACGAGCTATGGAAGCAGCAATTGAAAAAAAAGTTCCTTTTATTATATTTACAGCTAGTGGTGGAGCTAGGATGCAAGAGGGATTTGTTAGTCTAATGCAAATGGCCAAAACTAGTTCAGCAGCAAAATTATTAGACGTATATAAAAACTTATCCATCTCGATTATGACTTCTCCTACTACGGGAGGGGTTTCAGCAAGCTTTGCATCTCTAGGAGATTACAACTTTGCAGAACCAGGATCTCTAATTGGATTTGCTGGAAGAAGAATTATCGAACAAACTATTAGAGAAAAGTTACCTGAAGACTTTCAAACTGCTGAATTTTTGTTACAACATGGACAATTAGATCGGATAATTAGTAGAGATGAAATGCGCAATACGTTAGCGTCTATTTTAAGTCTACATCAGGGAGGAAATATCTAATGGATTTTTTCTTTGACTTTGAACGTCCTTTAATGGAGTTAAAAAGCAAAATTGTTGATTTAAAAGAGTTAATGCAAGTAAAGAACATTGATGTTTCTAAAGAAATAAAAACACTTGAACAAAAATTAGTTGCATTTGAGAAGGATATATATAATAAAATGACTCCATGGGATAGGATTCAGGTGTCTCGTCACTTTAATAGACCCACAACATTGGACTATATTAATGAGATATTTACTGACTTTTATGAAATGCATGGGGATCGTACTTATGGTGATGATCCAGCTATCGTGGGGGGGATTGGAAGATTTGAAAATTATCCTGTTACCATTATAGGCCATCAACGTGGGAAAGACACAAAAGATAACATTTATAGGAATTTTGGTATGCCTCATCCAGAAGGATATAGAAAAGCAATTCGATTAATGAAACAAGCTGAAAAATTTAAAAGACCAATTATTACTTTTATTGACACAAAAGGAGCATATCCTGGTCGTGAAGCAGAAGAAAGGGGACAAAGTCAAGCAATAGCAAATAGCTTATTTGAGATGTCAGCTCTAACTGTTCCTATCATTAGTATAGTAATTGGCGAAGGTGGAAGTGGTGGAGCTCTCGGAATAGGCCTTTGTGATCATTTATATATGCTTGAAAACTCTACATACTCTGTCATATCACCTGAAGGAGCTGCAGCTCTCTTATGGAAAGACTCTACTAAAGCTAAACGTGCGGCAGAATCATTAAAAATAACAGCATATGATTTGGAGAAATTAGGATTGATTGAGGGTGTAATTAAAGAGGTTCAAGGAGGAGCTCATAAAGATTTAAAAAAGCAATCTTTAGAAATCAAAAATAGCATTAAACTTTCAATAGAAGAATTGAAAAATTCAAATGAACAAGATTTGATTAAAAATAGGTATTTTAAATATAAAAGTATTGGATATTATAGTTTTAGAAAAGATGTGAAAAAAAGCTCTAAAGTATTAGTTATGAGCTAGTTTGAATAAATCTAGTGTCTTATTAAGAATTTTAATAAAAAGTATGTGTCTTCTGTTTAATTATTATGTTTTATAGAGAAAAAGGAGAATATAATGAATAGTGAGAGATATCAAAACGGGTGGAGAAATCTAAGTTCTATTGATGGAGAAAGTGGAACTAAGGTTATTGAAGGTCTTAAGGACATAGCCCCTGATCTAGGTAGATATATAATAGAATTTACTTTTGGCGATATATATTCAAGAGGTAACTTATCTTTAAAAGAACGTGAAATGATTACTATATCATCCTTAACAACACAAGGGGGATGTGAAGATCAACTTAAAGTTCATATTAATGCTGCATTAAATGTTGGAGTGGAACCTGCACAAATAACAGAAACTATTATACAATGCATTCCGTATGTGGGGTTCCCTCGTGTTATTAATGCTATAAATGTTACTAAGAAGGTTTTCCAAGAACGAAGCTTAATTTAATGAGACGCTACTTAAAAAAGTTGCCCAAATAGCAACTTTTTTGGGTGGCGTTTTATTATGTGAATAGTTTGTATAGATATTTTAAGTTAAAATACAGTCATTTCTGTAATATGGTTACAAATGAAAGGGCGTTTCTAATGTTAGTAGTTTTAGTATCAAGAAAAAAGAAGTCAACGTTAGCCGACTTCTTTCTTCTATACAGGGATCAAATTATAAGTTTATTGTTCGGATCCATTTTCTAATAACCAGGTATCATGTAACCATTTTTCTGTTACACGACCACCATTCCAAATTATTTCTTGCTCAAAAGTAATAATTTGGTTATGAGGTCCAACGATTACCCAAGCATAAGTGTCATCATCCTTCTTGTAACACTTATATTTCATACCAATAACTTTAATTTCTTTTCCATTTTCATCAAAAATAATCTCCTCGTGGGGTTTAATCCATAAATTTTCAAGTTTATTAAATAAACCAGGTTCAATTTTATTTAGAAAATCCTTTGATACTTCTTTTGTTTGGCGTGGTGATGGTAGGGAGCCTTCTGAAAGAGATTTATCCATCCATGTAAAGCCTAAGATTTTTTCGGTATCTTTATCAACTGTGATAGAGTAGTGTTCCCCATTCAATCTATTATTTTGTCCATCACTTTTTTCAAAGCGAAAAATTAGAACATTACTATTATTTTGCTTTTTATTTTGAACATTTTTTAATTCGTAATTCTTAGGAATTGATAAGGATTTTAAAGTATGATCTAACGTACTTTGATAATCGGATACACTTAAAACGCTATTTTTTTCTGTTTGTTTCACAGTTTTCACCTCATGAGATTGAGTTTTTAAATTAGGGTTGTTCCTATAGTTTTCTATAAAATATATAGATATGCCTAAAACTGAAAAAAGAAAAATTAAACATATAATTCTTTTCATTTTTTCAACTATTCAGCGCTTTCCTTTTTTATTAAGAATGATACAATTAAGCCTATTCCTAATAGCATAGCTAATACTTCAAATGTTAAAGTATAGCTTCCTGTTTTTAATAGGTTAACGCTTATAACTGGACCAATAGTAGCACCTATAAACAGAATAAACATATAAAGTGAGACAGCTACTCCACGTGCTGCTCCACCTAGTTGTCCTACCAAGGAGATAAGAGTTGGAACACTAATAGCAATTCCAGCGACAAAAACCACACTCATAATAATAAGGAATATTAGGTTTGAACTAAAACCTAACAAAGATAGGCCTATCACGGCTAGGGCGAGCCCTCCATGAAGTACTTTTTTTACGCTGAATTTTGCTACTAATCTGCCGGCAAAAGGAGCAAGTAACATACCAAAGATTCCAACAGAACGAACGTATAGGATATCCTGGCTGTCTAGACCAAATTCTGAACTGCTCAAGTAATTTCCTAAAGCTGTATACATACCTACAAAAGAAAGTAAAAGCATAATTGTAATAATGTAACATAAAACCAATGATTTCTGAGTAATTACTTTCCCCATAGTTTTAAAGGGAGCAAGAATATTTCCTTTATTTTCAGTAACAGCGCTTCTTGGGATAAAAAATATTACCAAAAGTGTAGTTACTAAATAAATTGCTCCTAACAAATAAAAGACATAGTTCCATCCAAATGATTGACTAACTAAGCTACTAATGACTTGACCTACAATACCAGCCATTAGAAATCCTGAACTTATAAAACCAATTGTTGTTACTCTCTTTTCTATTGGAAACATTTCAGCTACATAAGCAAGTACAGAAGGAGCAAAAGTTGCTGCAGCAATCCCTTGAATTCCACGAAGCGTAATAACAAAGTTCAAATTATCAAAGGCACCTATAATGGGAGTAATTATTGTTAAACTAATTAGACCTGTTAAAATGATTTGTTTACGACCATATTGTTCAGATAAAGCTCCGAAAAATAGAAATCCAATGGCATAACAAAAAGAAAAGGAACTACTAACCCAAGTAGCTTGTGCTGAGGATACGTTAAAAGTATGTGAAAATATTGAAACTAAAGGAATTGTAATATACAAGCTTGATACAACAACCAGACCACACCAGAAAAGAATTATAGTCATCATAGAATAGTTCTTTTCTGAAGCAGCATGATTTATTTTATTGGCTATTTCCGCCATATGGAGAGTCCTCCTTATAAGTTTAATTCATCTTTCATATCTGGTAATACAGCAAGAAAATTGCATAATCCGCTGGCGGGAATCGCCAGCATCATTGCTTCTTTTATTTCTTCTTTAGTTGCCCCTGCTTCCAGAGCTTTTTGGATATGTACCTTAATTGCTGGTCCATAACGGGTAGATGTAAGAATGCCAAGATATACTAGTTGCTTTGTTTTTTCATCAAGAGCTTTTCCACTAACTGAGTTATATAATTCTCCAAAAATTTTAGCTGTTTCGGGAAAATCTTCTTTGAATTCTTCAAATGCAGGATTTTTTGACATTATTTAAATTCCTTTTGAGGAATAACTGTATTTCGGCTCTTCCCTAAAAACTCTGGATCAGTTGCAATTGTTCCAGCTTGAGCCCAGTTGTACTGAGGAACATCATGCAAAATAACAGTTACCTTATCAGGAGGCATATTTAATAAATCCACTGTCAAATCTGTTAAACCTTTCACCCATTTTTGTTTTGTTTCTTCACTAAATCCTTCCCAAACATTAATATTCATTACTGGCATAACGACACTCCATTCTACTTGTATTTAATTCACGTTAATTATAACAAAGTTACAAACTAAGTCAATGAGTTACACTTAAAATTTGTAATTATGTTTAAAATGTTGTAAAATGGTTACAATCAGAAGTGCAAAGAAGGTGAAAAAATGAATAATGAAAACACAGCAGAAAATGTTTTACTAGACTTTGATTTATTGAGTAAATTGGTAGTAGGAATTGGGGAAGTGTCAGATATGACAGGAGTTCCTACAAGAAAAATTCGTTATTGGGAAGAAAAAGGTATTATTGCTTCAGAGAAAGATACAGAAGGTTCTACACGCAGGTATAATTATGTTAATATAAAAAAAATCTTGCTTATTAATGAATTATTAGAAGATGGTTATACATTAGATGCTGCAGCTAAGAAAGTAGAAGTACGTATGAACAGTATAAATGAAACTTTTACTAAGCTAGCTAAATACTTGGAATCAGAAGAGTAGTTAACCCCTGTACTTTAAAAGAATATAAGAGTAAATGAAGAAGCCACCCAGATCTGGATGGCTTCTTCATTTATACGTTAAATTTTATAAATTATAGCGATTGTTATATATGATCCTAAATCTAGAACACTAATTCTAGTCCAAAAAGAAGAGGTGACGGAAATTTTCCGTTCTCACTTAGAGAATGTGGTTAATACGCTCTTGGCGAGCGAATTGACAGCTTTGTTGGACTACGAAAAATATAATCGTATTGGATTTAATACAGGGAATTCACGAAATGTTTCGTACGAACGGACGCTGCACACAGAGTTTGGAGAACTTCATCTCGTTATTCCTTGTGATCGGAATGGCGACTTTAAGAAAGAGACTGTGGCTCCTTATAAAAGAGCCGTGGAAGTCTAAGTATCCAAAAGTGACAAAGCCATTGCTCAATAACCCTTATTTGTTCACGTTTTATAGCTTTCCTAAGTCTATTTGGCGTAGTATTTATTCTAACAATCTCATTGAGTCGTTTAATAAACAAATCAAGAAATATAGTACACGTAAGGAACAGTTCCCCAACGAAGAGTCACTTGAACGCCTCCTCGTTTCTCAGTTTGACCAGTATAATCAGCGCTTTGCAACAAGATGTCATATTGGTTTCGATCAAGCTCGCGCAGAGCTACAAATGATGTTTAAAACAAGCTAGTGGATAATGTCTATAAGAAAAGAAAATTCGTATTTACACAAAATTATTAACGGTCCCAATTAGATATTTAAAATATTGGGATACATATCACATTTTTTGTTACTCACTACGTTTTTTTTGATCTCATAAATCTAAAAAAGAGAAGAGCATAAGGGGTTTTTGCCCCCACAGACTGTGTGGGGCTAGGCAAAGCCTAGCAAAACGATGGGGTCAAGAAAACCGTCTTGCTGTGGACCTGCTGTGAACCTAAAACCACTCATGTTAACCTGCTGTGAACCCCAAAAAGCGCGAAATTCGGAAGAAAAATAGGGCATGTGAACCTACTGTGAACATGCCTTTTTTCAATTCATGACCAAATCATGTTCTTTTTTATTCAACTTTTTCAGCTTTTCTTGCAAATTTTTTTGTTCATCTTCATAGAGCTGAATGCTTTTACCACTGGACTGAATTGTATCTTTTTGATCGTAATTTTTGATTCTGTCTCGACTTTTCTATAGCTTTTCATTTTCTTTTTTATAAAATCTTTTTCTAACTCATGTGAACATAAAAAAATAAATATCGACGTCTTGTGAACGTGTACTTTTTTAGAACTGTAATCTCTTATAGAATAAAATGGATTCATAAATCATAAAAAAGCACGCATAAATCACTTGTATAGTAATCAAAAAGAAATGGCCGTTTTGACCATGAATGTACGAAAAAAACAAAAAAAGTTTGCTTGCTTCTGTCTTGTTTTTTTCAAAAAACACTTAAAAATGAAGGGGCCCTTGAGGGGACATTTATCAACTATGAAGGGACGGTGAAGGGGTTCCTAGCACAAATATTGTAATCGCTGAGGGGTCCGTGAAGGGACTACCCCTTAATTTGAGGGTACGTTGAGGGGGTTCCTTGAAGATTTTGCATGATATCATGTTTTTGCTAGGCTCTGCCTAGCCTATCACACTCTGTGATAGCAAAAACCCCTTATGCTCTTCTCTCTATTTTTAAAAGGGCACCACTATTTTGGGAATTTCAAATAAAATATGGAACTTAAAGAAACCTGATCAATCATGACAGCAATTTTCAAAGAATTAGGTTCACACATGAGCTATTTTTAATAAACAATTCGACCGAGAAAGACCTCTTAAAAATTCAATTAAAGTCCAAAGTAATACGATGGAACGTTGTGTAATTTCTATGGAAAACTTAAATGATATGTTAAAAGAATTGATGAGGAGGTATGGGGATGATGAATAGAAAGGCCGGATGATTTCACTCGATATCGTCACATATTAATACATTCAGGGTTACATGCTTAAAAACAAAATTAAATATCCTGGCGACGCTATATCTGACATTTGTAATCGATTCAAATATAAACAAAAAAAGAATGGAACTGCACTAATTTTCTCATAAGTAAGCTCACCACTTGAGGGTCCTAATTTTCCAATAGGACCATTTCCCCCTCACACATTAATAAAAAAGCAGCTTCTACATTTATAAGTGGAAGCTGCCTTTATCATATTTTTGGAATTTTGCATAGTGTCATTTTTTATAGTCTCTTTTTAGAAAAAGGACTATAAAAAATGGCACTACCCAGAATGCCCATTTACCCTTAACATTGAAATTGTACTAATTCACTAAATTTCCAAAAATAACAAAAACTAAACATCATAACATACTTTAGAATACTTGAGGAGGGGGAACTTTTTTCCCCTCCCCTACTCTCAAAGACTCATATATGATAAAGGTGATTCCTACAACAATATAGGATTTTTCGTAGCTAAAAATACTTGTTTTGATATATTTTGCTAATTTTTATTGAATTATGAGACTAGTTAACGCTATAATAAAACTAACAAAAACGTGCGGATAGAAAAAAGACTTCAACTGTTTAAGTAGTGTGGTACCACTCTTAAACCGTTCCCCCTAATAGAGGTAGGGAAAACACTTGTCGAAGTCTCTTGTTAATAGAGTTAGTTTTGTACAAAATAAAACTTATGGTTTTATTTTATACGAAATTGACATCTATTTCAAGGGCTTCGTTCATCTAAATCAAGGCATTGTTTTCCTTTCATCAGGGAGACAGTGTCTTTTTTGTGTTCCTTAAAGGAGAAGATGAACAAATGACAAAGCTCTTTACCTGCTATTTACAAGATATAAATACCTTCAACGGACGATTCAAATGGTTATGGAAAGAAAAACCGACCCTTCGTAAAAGGAAAGAAGCGTTTTTAGAAACACTTCGTACGTACTTTAAACAACAACAAGTAGCCTTACATAAAGTATTCCCTAAAAAACGGATGGAAATGTTAGATTACGTGATTTATAACCTTGTTGCTACAGGTATTCAAGCCATTCACTCAAAAACACTTATGCAAAAATTTGATGTATCCCAAAGTACCGTTTCTCGCTTTGTAAAATCATTAAAGGAAACACCGTTTATGATCGTGGCACGTTATATCAAAGAAGATACAACAGGTGCTCATCCTGATAGCTATGTGTTTATCCTTAAAAGCCATACAAATTTTGATCAAATTTGTGATGAAATCTTTTTTGCTCATGACACAACAGGTGTACAAACACTTCAACAAGAAGAAATGACAACTCCTGTGACAACTCCTGTGACAAGTCCAGAACGTGCTGAAAACGTTGATACATCAAGCTTGGAGGACGAAAAAGCATCGTCCCCCTTTATTAACCTTGATTTACCTAAAAATCATTTAAATAATCATTTAATATCTGCTTCACAGTCATTTACTTATATCAAAGGTGTGCCTAAAAAAGTAAATCATGTGTACGCAGGTAAATATGGTCATCAACTAAAAGACTTTTATGCGCGTATTCAAAATGCTGCAAAAGCCGTAAAACGAGATACACAGATTGAGATTGTGAAAGAACAAGTTCATGAAGTCGCTTATACAGCCATTGTAGGCTTAGATAAATATGTTCATGAGGCGAATCATAAGGGTACTACCCTATCACTGGATGACATGTGCCGTCTTGTTTATCAAATTGCTTACAATCAATTTACTAATCTACTTAAAGGCAATACAGAAGAACAATCATCTGAGTCAGACATACATACTGAAGCTGAAACAGCAGCGTTATTTACGCCTAAACATATCATCCGTAAGGAATTGGTTCCTGCTTGGTTACAAGCTGAACAGGAGCAAAATCAGTGTACACGAGAAACAACTATTCCTCTGGATCAACAGCTTGAAATGATTCAATTAAAGCAAGATTTAGGGCAAGAACTAACGCCAGAAGAAGAAACCTTACTCCAAGAACACAGTACTACGTACAGTTCGTTCGAAATGGCGCAATTGAAGCAAGATTTAGGACAAGCCTTAACACCAGAAGAACAAGCACTACTGCACCAACATGACCAGTTAAAAGGCTCGATTTCTTAATCGAAGAATGTAGAAATCCCTTAGAAGCTGATATTTTAATAGAGTATGTTTATTTAGATATATGTTCTAAATAAACAATAACTATACATCTACGTAGGAGGAGATTACGATGCCCCATAAAATGACCCTAACAGGATCTGCGACAGGACCCTTACGAGAATACGATCGCTACGTTGCCTTTGATATGCGAGAAAAAGGTTCACCTTCTGCGCCTAAAGGCCTGAAGAAGAGTACCTTTATTTCGTATACCGTGTTTGTTGCCAAGAAAGCCTTTAATAAAACCGGACTGACAAAAAAGAGTATTATGCATGAAAAAATCTTAATTCAAGGGGAACCGACGTTAGATATTCCAATCGACGAGTGCCCTGGGGAAATTGGTATCATCTGCTTTCAAATTACCGTTCTTCCGAATAAAAACGATAAAGAAACTAATGAGCCAAAAAATAAAAAAGAAGCGAACCAAGAGGGTTCTGCGCCTTCTGAGGTACAAAAGAACAGTGAATATAACAAGCAGGAAGAAAAACAAGATCCTGTTTCTCAGCCTGTAGCAAAAGAAGCGAAAAATGTACAGCCAGAAGTGAAAGAAACGCCTATTCAGGAGAAAAAGGCTGCGCCAAAACAGAAGCAGCTAGCCACCCAACCAAAAGGTACACAGGATGTCGTGAGCTTTGATGAGATTATCGTTCCTGAAGCCTTCTTAAAGACACGACCAAACCCTGAAAAAACACAAAAGGTCATTGATTTTGTGAAGCGTACAGGATACTTAGATGAGCCGTTAACGATTGAGAAAGGCTCTAAGGTCCTAAAAGATGGCTATCGTCGTTATATTGTGGCCAAAACCGTTAAAATGGACAAAGTTCCGGTGATATATGAGTACCAAAAACAAGAAGGTTAAGACTTGATTGAAGAGTCTTTTAATACGAAAAATAAGTAAGGGTAGGAAGTTTAATGAATAAGCCTACTACTTTAATAGATATTGGAATAACAAGAACATCTCTAAAATGTTGTTAAGAAATGGTTTAGAGTTCTGAAAACATGGGGTAAAGTTAAACATATCTTTTTGTGATCACCTGTTCAATATGTTCGATCTCTCCGTGAAAGCCAGTTATCTTTATGGTGACTGGCTTGTCTTTCTGTAATTAAGTCATACGGGTAATTATAGCGGTGTATATGGCTAAGACCCTTATTCCCCCAAGGGTTTAGCTAATACACCGTTATTTTTCGTTGAGATACTTACCATTGATTCTCTCAGCCATTACCCTTGCAATTTGGGCAATGCGCGTTAGAGCATGAACAACCCCTGTAGGCTTGATGCCAATGTAACTGTCACTATGCCCATAAAGGCTTTTTTAAAATAAGCCAAAACGCTTTTTCCTTTTTGATTCCGGTTTTTGTTCCAAAATTCTTTTGTTTTGTTCTTGAATTTGCTTGTAGCTTTCAATCAACAACCTGTCGCGTGCCTCGGCTCGTTCATTTTGTTCATCTAATTTCTTTTCTAACTGACTTATATCTGAATTAGGATCACTTAGCAATTCAATTTTTTCTTCCATTATACGATTTCGCTCTTCACTTGCTGCTAACTGTGCTTTTGTCGATTTTAATTCTTTCATAACTTCGTCCAAGGTCCGTGCTAAAACCATATTAAATTGTTCTTGTCTTTCGTTGAAGCTTTCTTGGTTTTCTTCTTTTTCTAACAATCTATCAATTTTCTTTTCTAATCTGCTTTTTTCTTCTATTTTAACAAAGACTTCTTCATCTCCGTTTTTCCACGATAGAACTTGATCCCATGAGAAGTTCTCTTCTCTTACTAGTCTTAATATTTCTCTTAGTTCTTCAATATTTTCCTTTGTGTACTTTCTATAGCCTGTACCATCGTCTTTTGAGCGTTCGGTTTGAATATTAAAATGGTCTGTATATTTTCGAAGAAGATCTGTACTTACATCTAAAATTTTAGCAACTTCGCCGGGTTTGAAATATTTTTTTTCATGTTTTTGTTCCAAGAAAATCTCCTCCTGTTTTTGAAAACGGAAATGCTGCATCCGTTGGTAGAGTAAGAAAAAATGAAACGGAATAGAACTTATTTCGGAAATCATTCCTGTTATTTTCTTCTCATTGTTACCAGAATTGTTTATGTATTAAATTTCTTATTTCGTTCAGTTTGTCTTCTTTAAACGAAATAAGAAAGGAACGTTGTTTTCTTTTTTTTGTAGGGGTAATCTTAATAACTCTTTATTAAATAATAATAAAATGATTATGAAGAAAAGTTCTACTAGCAAAAAAAAGTTTTCCTGCTCTATTCCAAGAAAATCGTTTCCAGTTTTTAAAAACGGAAATGCTGCATCCGTTGGTAGAGTAAGGAAAAATAAAAACGGAATAGAACTTATTTCGGAAATCATTCCTGTTGTTTTCTTCTCATTGTTAATGGAATTGTTCATATAATGTATTCCTTATTTCATATAGTTTATCTTTTTTAAACGGAAAAAGAAAGGAACGTTGTTGTCTTTTTTTGTAGGAGTAATCTTAATAACTCTTTGTTAAATAATAACAAAATGATTATGAAGAAAAGTTCTACTAGCAAGAAAAAGGTTTCCTGCTCTATTCCAAGAAAATCACCTACTGTTTTTAAAAACGGAAATGCTGCATCTGTTGGTAGAGTAAGGAAAAATAAAAACGGAATAGAACTTATTTCGGAAATTATTCCTTTTTTTTCATTTTTTTATTCCGGAAATGTTTACGGAATATATTCTTTATTGCGTTCCGTTTATCCTTTTAAAACGGAAAAAGAAAGGAACGTTATTCCTTTTTTATGTAGAATTATTAATCTAGTTGAACCTATAGTTCAACTTAATCTTTCGGTTTTTTTCTTCAATTAATTAAGTCTATCTTAAGTTTAACTTAATTAATGGAGAAGAGGGTGAATGGCAAAATAAATAGAGAGTTTAGAATAAAAGAGGTGAAAAGCCATTTATCAATTGAAAAGAGAGGGAAGATTATTTGCAACAAAATGATATAGAACTTTAAGTTTTGGCACCAAAACTTAAAGTTGGCCGTAATTAATCTCCTAAAATTGGACATACTGATACTATAAAATGTTAAACATTTTATAGTATCAGTATGTCTATTTCTGAATTTTTTATGTAAAATGATTGAAACCATATCATACCCATAACAAAGACCGCCCATTACTTATCAGTGTATAAGGCGGTCTTAACTGTATTCATGCTATATGATTATGACAAAAATATCGACATTATTCTAAATAACATTCCACTTTGTTTTATTATCTATTGCATAGCCATCATAAGAGTCAGAGATTCCTTGTTAACTAACAGCTTTTATAACATCTTAATATAGTCTATGAATCTTTACCTGTCCAATATGTGTATTTTATTCTTCAAAATGAGTATTTTTCTTCTCATTTTAGGCAAATATACTTTTAGGAGGGTGATTTAAATGTTCGGACTGGGTAAAAAGAGAAGTAAGTTAGGTAAATTTCTTGATAAACATAGTATTACTACTACAGAATTTTCTAAGGCCTGTGGAGTTAGTCGAAAGACAATAGGTATAGTTTGTAATGACAAAAATTATATTCCTCGACAAGATATAATAAAGAAGATCTTAAAAACAGTCCGTAGAATAGATAGTAGTGCTAAAATAAATGATTTTTGGGATGTATAAATAGATAGTGATAATGTTAATTACATATTGGTTATTATTTATCTATTAAATAATTCAAAACCTAACTAATTAAGTTAGGCTTTGAATAGCAGCTTAATTTAAAGACATAGGGTTATGTTAAATTGATTGTTATTCCACTAGAAGAAGTGCTGGATTTTGTTTTTGCATCATGCTGCTTATTGGGACTTTTATATTTCTTCATCAATTCATGAATACTTGCCACTTGAATAATTCGGAAATGATCTGAAGACACTGCATAGCGAATAGGCGTAACCAGGATAACGGAAGGGAATATGGCTGCTCGATTCCCTGGCTGCCAATGCAACGTTTTCCACTCATCTGAAAAGAAATACGCCTCATATAAATTAATCTTCGCTTGCATTTTCTGTTCTGAATACTGATTTCGTTGAATTTCAATCCAAAACGGAGATCCTTTAAAGATACAAAAAAGATCGGGTTCAATGCCTCCTTTTCGTCCTGTGGGCTTATCCTCGACAATCACCTGTTTAGGTGCACTATACGTACACATTTGTTTATAGATATCTAGAATTGAAAGGAAATGTAATATCTTTTGAGAGTTCTTTTTAATCTTCGCATCCACAGGTAAATACACCGTTGGAGAATACTGCTGTGTGCGTTCAATCAGCCCTAACCGATATAAACGTACCATCACACTATTACACGCATTGACAGGCGATTTCTGCTGTTTAAAGAACAGCTCTACTAATGAGTCGCGATCCACAGCTCGAAACTGATTGATAAACCTAATGATGTCTTTATCACGCTGAGATAACCGAAAGCTCATCGCTGTTCCTCCTTTTCTAATAATCCAAAGATAGGCTGTGATACGACCTCCAGTTGAGGTTCAGGATCTTTTACCCGTGTTTTATAAGGAGAAAGCATTTCCTTACAAGCCTCTTCATGTAAGAAATACGCTTGAAACTCTTTTACGTCATCAATTTTAATTTTCATCCGGCCTCTGGCTGCAGCATCGATTTCTTCTGCACCTATCACTCCGGCTACTTTTGCATTGGTTGCATCGGCCTGCCTTCCAGAAATTCGTACCCGTAAGTTGGCTTTTAATGCTGAGTTTAATAAATCCGCATCTGGTCGCTGCATGGCAATAATCGTATGAACGCCTAGTGCACGCCCTTGGCTCGCAAACTGTTGAATCATCTCTACAAGCTCCGTTTCTCTCTTCACTATGGACATTTCATCAATTACCACAACGATACGAGGCAGCTTAAATGGAAGCCTGCTGATGTGAGTCACGCCGTGCTCTAATAGTAAGTCGCCTCGTCGATACATTTCAGCTCGTAATAACGCAAAAGGTTTTCTCATATCTTTCGCTTCAAAACAAAGCGCATCAACGTGATCAATTCCATGAAATAACCCTAAATCAGCTCGTTTAAGGTCCACTAAGACTAAACGTAAGTCTTCAGGAGAGGCATACTTCACCCATGTGGTCAGAATCACGCGCATTAAGCTGCTTTTTCCAGCCCCAATTTCGCCAGAAATTAATAAGGTTTCTAACTCCGCAAAGTCCCATGAGACGGGGTTTCCATAGATATCTTGACCAATGCAGACTGGAAGCTCCATTTTTTTAATATGATGATGGATGGCTCCATAGCTGTATTCAAGCATCTTAGGCAGTTTTTTGTGATGGACCGTGATACTAAAATTCTTCAGACTGCCGGTTATTTCGATATTGCTGCCTAATACTTGCCGTAAGACCCACCTTTTTTTGTTTAAAAGCTCAGGATCAATGCCATTTAGTAAGGAAAAAGTGTACCGAGTGTACGTATGATAGTTATCGATTTGATGAATTTTCGGAAACAGATAGGAAGTACGGTCTCCACGTTTAACCATCCGGTAAATCTCTGCCGTACGAAACGCTTTAATCAATTGGCCACGTAATTTGAGTTTTTCAAACATGAACATTCCTCCTCAAAACATAAAAGTCGCAAAAAAATAAATCAAGGCGCTATAGAAGGTGACAGGAAAGATAAAGCGCATCACCTTTGCGAACTGATCAACAAGATCAATGACACCCCATCGTTCTAATATTCGTTCGATAATGGCCATTCCTAAGACAATGCCTCCTATGGTCAAAATAGTGGGGTCAAGCATGGCTAGTGGACTAAATGGAACAAAGGAATAAGCCTTGAAGGGACGAGGTCTCGCAAGAGATGATTGGAGGGTTAAAGGAAATATCTTTCGAAAAGAAAACCTTTGTGTTTTTCTCATGTTGATACCTTCTTTCATTCATTCAATTTTTGGCCTTTGATTTAGGCATAATTTCAGCTCAATGCATCCGGTCGCCCCCTTCGCCTCTTCGGCTCAGCTCCCTTACAGGTTCCATGAAGGGCGTTACTAGGCGTATACAGCTTGTATTAACGTACTAACGTTACTGAACTAGATACTGATTAGGTAATGAAGTCGTAATTCTTTAGATACTATGTAGCTACTGCAGGAAGCTTGCCTGTCCACTCAAAAAATAAAAAAGAACCCTTACTGCAGTAGGTAAGGGGTAGATGGTTATGTAAGAGGTGCTGGGTTTTTATGTGTTAATGGTTGTCTCAAAGTTCTATTTTTTCATAACATGATGTAGAAAATTATTCATAGAAAAAGGGAGAATGGATTTCCATTCTCCCTTCAGCCATCAATTATAAAGTTGTATTAGAAACGTCCTCCGCCAAGTTGTTGCTCAGCCATTTGTACAAGACGCTTTGTGATTTCGCCACCTACTGATCCGTTTGCACGTGAAGTCGTATCAGCACCAAGGTTTACACCAAATTCGCTAGCGATTTCGTATTTTAATTGGTCGATTGCTTGTTCAGCACCACGTACTAATAATTCGTTGTTGTTGCTGCTTTTGTTGTTTGCCATGTTGTGTCACCTCCTTGTTTCTTTTAAGTTTCCTAATTATAGTAGGGGTGTATACATGGTAAATAGTGGATGGATAGTTCCTCATCTGATTAACATACTAAACCTTAGAAGCAAATTGCACTGTAAAAGTGGAATATCTGTTTCACTTCCTTGTGATAAAGATTAAGCACTTGCCATGTATAAGAAAAAGGATGACAAACAAGAATGTCATCCTTTTTCTTATTTTAAAACCCATTTTAATAAATTATTTTTTTAAAGTACTCATATAAGCTACAAACAAGATGTTTAGTTAAGAAAACAAGGATATCAAATGAGAAGGAGGGATACTGTAGATTACCAGCCCTTTATTTTCAACCGTAGTAAGATGAGAATATAGTAAACAGATAGATAAGTTATGCTATAATAGTGATGGGAATAATACGTGAATCATCTAATGTATTCAACGTAGCAAAAAGCCACTTGTAATATACAAGTGGCTTTTACTTATTGGAAATCTATATACTTTTATTTACATTGATTAATTCAAGATAGAAAAAAATACATATAGACGAGGTGTGAAAAATGATTAATCTATATACGACAACCAGCTGCGTTTCTTGCCGAAAAGCAAAAGCTTGGCTTGAGGAACATCAAATTGATTATATTGAGAGAAATCTATCGTATGAACCTATTACAGAAGATGAAATTAAAAATATTCTTAGTATGACAGAAAAGGGTACAGATGAAATTATTTCTACAAGGTCAAAAATCCCTCAAAAGTTAAATATAGAGATTGATGCACTGTCGTTACAGGGTCTGTATGATTTGATAAAGAGCCATCCTTTTATACTTAAACGCCCTATTATCATACAAGATCGTAAAATACTTCAAATCGGATATAAAGAAGAAGAGATAAGAGCTTTTATTCCTCGGAAACTTCGTACTTTCACGATGACAGAATAGGCAGTAATAGGTGATCATTAGAGGATAATAGAAGAGCAATCAACGGCTGCCTTAACTTCTAAAGTAGATTGTAATAAAAGGCATCGGCAGTGTAGTAAGGTATATATTTCAGATTCTAAAAATGAGTAAACACAACTACATCTACATAAAAAAGAGAAGGGTAAAAGCCCTTCTCCTTTCACTATATATTCATCTATGCTTACATATTCTTTTTCATGCCACTTGGAGAAATGGATAGTTCCAGCTCTTGTTTAACTATATCAATTAATGCTTTCACAACTTGTTTAGTTAACATACCAACTTTACTTTATGAGTTCTTTATTTTTTAACATTTCATTCCATTCCATCGTTTTTCTTCTGCCTCAGGCAAATGTATGTTGAACTGATCTAGTGTTCGAAATACAATATGATTGATTATATCATCTAGGGATTGGGGATGGTTATAAAACGCAGGCATTGGAGGAAGTATAACGGTCCCCATACGGGATAAAGCCAACATATTTTCTAGATGAATATCGTTGAGTGGTGTTTCCCGCGTCACTAATACTAGCTTTTTACGTTCTTTTAAAATTACATCTGCGGCGCGAGTAATTAGATTATCACCAAGACCTATACGAATTGAAGCTAATGTTTTCATTGTACAAGGGACAACAATCATACCATCAACTTGAAAGGAACCACTGGAAATCTTGGCTCCTAAATCTTTATTTGAATACGAGTAATTTGCTAGCTGTGAAACTTCTTTGGCTGTATAAGGTGTTTCCTCTTGAATAGTTGCAGCCGCCCATGAAGATAAAACCAGATGTGTTTCAATATCTGTATCTTTAAGAAGCTGTAAAAGACGAACACCAAACATAGCTCCTGTTGCTCCAGTTATTGCTACAATTAATTTCATCTTATTTATCCTCCTTTTTATTAAAAAATCTTTTTGTGATTCCTATAAAGGTATAGCTATTTTTATGAGAAACAATCAAAATCCGTATTTATCCCAATTCTTAATGATACGATCACGTAACTCTTCAGGATAACTTCTGAATGATGCTTCAATGGGTTGCTCACCTTTAGAGCAATTGTTTAAAGGTAATAAACAATTATAAATGACCTTCGTAGTAAGCCCATCACTCTTTTCTTTTTCATCTAGGTATGCAACAAGAGGTAAGACGTTCTGATCAACCATAGCTTGTCTTTTCTCTGGATGATGACGAGTAGCCATAGCCCACACGACTTGATTAATATCACTTGGATTTATATCATCATCTAGAACAATTATTTTGGGCACGTAAGAACCAGCTCTAGTTGCAAAAACTGTTTTTCCAATTTCATGAGCCAATATTTCATTATCATTCCTTTGTTGACTACGATCTACAGTAACAACAAGCCAATGTACGGCAGACTCTAATGGTATAAAGCATTCCTTAATAGGTAAGCCTTGTTTTCGTAGCGCATTTTGAATGCTTGCAGCAATAGCAATGCCCCAATTGGTGTGATTTTCTTCAGGTGGAATACCGGCTGCGGTTACTGGCATTATTGGATTATGTCGATGTGTCATTGCAGTCACATGAAATCGTGGTACTGGTTTTTCATGACCAACCCATGTATAACCAGCGTATTCACCCATTGGACCTTCTGGAGTCATCTCTTTTAGGGAAGCAGTTCCTTCAATAACAATCTCACTTGAAGCAGGTACTTCTAAATCACTAGTTTCACATTTGACAACATCGATTGGTTTCCCATACCATCCACCAATCATTTCACCTTCGTTAACATTATCAGGAAGAGGATACCCTGCTATCATGGCGATACCAGGATCTACACCTAGACATAAGGCAAACGGCATCTCTTTACCTATCTCTTTCCACTGTTTGTATATCTTTCCGATATGTTGAGATGCTATAACAACGCCAGCCATTGTACGAGGACCCTCAAGCATAACACGTGAAATAGACCAGTTAACCCAAGAGCCATCAGGTGTACGGACGATAAGAATACCGTAAGTATTAATGTAACGACCTCCATCTCCAACATGAATAAATGGTACAGGCAGTTTGGTAAGGTCAATTTCATCATTAAATAATTTATTTTCCTTACACTCACCGTTTGTAACTAAGCGAGGGGGAATAGGATTAACGTCGGGAAGATGAGACCAGGCTTCGACTAGCTCAGGGCCAGGAGTATTTATTGATAACCCAAGAGAGAGAGCTGCTCGTATAAATGGATGTTCCTTATTTGGGCTCATACCTACTGGTGCACCTAATACTTCAAATCCTGGTGTACTGTCTTTAATGTTTTTGAAAAGTGGTGCCGGAGAAGGCAGTTCATAAGCTCGTCGAATTATAGCGCTCATTTCTAAGTTCCAATCTATCTCCTGATTAATAGGAACTATTTCGTTATATTCTTTCAAAACTTCTAGATATTCGCGAAAACTTTTTAATGGTTTCATGCACAGTGTCCTCCTTAAAAAATAACGATTATTTGCTAACCCTTTACCTTACCTATTCATTCTAATCCTGTGTATAAATATATGTAAAATATATATAATGATAGGCGTGCATATAAAAAATATATGGGTAGTAAAGGACGCTGAAAGCATGGATTTAAAGAAACTAATTTATTTTGTAACAATTGTAGATGAAGGACAAATTACGCGCGCAGCTAACCGTTTACACATGGGGCAGCCACCATTAAGCATGCAATTAAAAGGATTAGAAGATGAGTTGGGAGTAATACTCATTAATCGTAATAACAAACAATTTGAATTAACCCCTGCAGGAAAGACATTTTATAAAAGAGCGAAAGAAGTTTTAAATTCAATTGATGGAATGGTTACAGAAGTAAAGGAGCAGCGAGATGGAAAAAGAGGGAAACTTTCTATAGGGACAGTAATGTCATGCGTACCTTACCTTCCGCCGGTTTTAAAGAAATTTAAGGATAAGTATCCTCTTATCTCATTTCAACTTTTGGAGGACGATTCACAGAGAATTGAAGAGCTTCTACAAAACAAAGACATTGAATTAGGCATTGTTCGATTGCCATTACAATCTAAAGAAATGGCTGATATGAGGAACCTTTCAATCCACCATATACAATCAGAACCTCTTGTAGCTCTTCAACCTTCTAGTGGCGCTTTTTTTAAGGGGAAAATGATATCTATAAAAGAATTAGAGAATCAGCCTCTTTTAATCTTACGAGGCCAAGGTGATTACAATGTTTTTCACAGATTTGTTGAGATATGTAACAGCTTTGGATTTAATCCAAAAATTGTTTGTGAAAGCCCTGATGTGACAACCTTGATGACTTTAGCAGATTCAGGATTAGGAATTGCAATTGTTCCTAAAATAGCTCTACAGATAAAAATGTCTGAAAGCTTATCTTCGGCGGAAATAATTCCAAACATAAACTCTGAAACTGCCCTTATATGGATAGAACATCGATATTTATCCAAAGCCGCACAAAATTTTAAAGACATTTTAATCAATCATATAAAATAAAGGGTGTTTCCTAAATAATAACCAATAACTTTAGAATAAAGTTTGTCCAGTTAAGAATTACTGGCTTCACAACCTAATTAGATAAATAATCATATTAAGAAGAGAATGGTTTAAAAATAATTTATTAAACCATTCTGTTAACACATGTTAGTACATGAAGGCTATATAAAGCGAACATCAATTAGCTCACTTAACCTCATTTTATTTTTTAAATCAAATAATTCATCTATAAAAATAAAGAGGTACCCCAGAAACGCTTCATCGGATGCATGTACCATATCTTAAAGTGAGTATCAATGTGTTGAATAGTAGTTAGGTTTTCTGTGCTCAATAAACGGGAAAGATAAAGTTATCTATCACCAAAGGGGAAAACACTATGGATAAAATGACTCAAGAATTACATGATTTTTTATTACAACATGTGAATGAAATGGCTCAAGAGTGGTTAGATTCTCGAGAGATAGAAGAGAATTCTGTTTATACAGCTGATGCTTCTTCAGAGGTAACTGAATACCTTCGAGAACAAAATCACTATTTTACCCGTACGATAGTGAAGGTTCTAAAGGATGGATCTTTTAAAAATCTTAGTGGTTGGGCCCAAGAGATTGCAACCAAACGAGCTCGCTTAGGGAATCCTCTTTACCAGAGTATCCGTCATTTTAAAACGTTTCGTTCTATTTTTCTTAACAAGGTTGAAGCATTTGTCAGCCTCCATCAGTCTAGTATTACACAACAAGATATTATTTTATGGAACAGAACTTTAAACGAAGCCTTTGATCGGATGATTGAACTCTTTACCATGTATTATGGGCAAGTAGCAGAGGCGCAAGTACATGCTCAAAAAATGCTAATTTCAGAACTTAGTACACCAGTTATCAGTATTTCAGATACAGTTGGTGTCCTTCCCATAATTGGTCAGATTGATGACTATAAGAGCAATGACTTTGTAGAAAGAATTATGGTGCAGGCTAAAGATCTTGAATTGTCTTGCCTAATCATTGATTTATCAGGCGTACCTTCCATTGATACAATGATGACCAATGAATTGTTTCAAGTGGTAAACATGTTAGAATTGCTAGGAATCGATACAACGATCACAGGTATCCGTCCAGAGATCGCTTTAACAGCTGTTCAATTGGGTATAGACTTCAGTAAAATAAGAACCTATGGAAAACTAAAGGACGCAGTAAGTAACCTTTTGGATGTAAGTTAAAAGAATTATAGTAGCAGGAAGACTACCAATGGAAGGTAGTCTTCTTGTTGTTGGATAGAAAGCAGAATGTTTAACATATCACAGCACCACTAACTTTTGAAAGACCTTCGTGTAAGGAATTGATTATAGATGGCTATTCTGTACGAACATAAATGAAATTTGATTCATAAAGACTTAGCCTTGCCGTGGATAGGCTTGCGATTGAATACGATGGAAAATAGTATCACTCTTTAATAGCGAAAAAAGCACATGATTGAAAGAAAGATGCTTTTTTGAGGAAACAATAATATAAATTAATGCGAATCAGTGGCAGCAATAGTGCAAATTGTATACCTCAGGTTTTAAAAATACACCTTTGTAATAACCATAATCTCTCAGCCTGTGCTAGTCGCAAACCTAGTGCTAATTCATTTGTACCATTCATTAATATAAAACTTAAATTTTTAAGGAGAGAGAAGATGGGAACATTATTTAATCCAACACCACGAAAAGATTATTTTGATAATGATGCTGTTAAATTTCTTGATCCAGTAAAAACTCTTGCAAGGATCATGGCCTGACAGTTGAAGAGACCTGCCGTATTTTAGAACTATCTATGAAAATTGATGATTATGATCGCAAAGGTGAGCAATTAGCAGGATTGGGACCATTAATAAAAGATTTAATTGATGAAATTTCTATGCTAAGAGAAAAGTTATAATATGATAAATTAGAAAAAAGGTTAAAGCACAGTTAAACTAAAAAAGAGAAGGTTTTTAACCTTCTCTTTTCCTACAACATCAATGATTAAGCTTTTCTAGTGTCATTAATAATAGTTATTAATGACAATTTATATATAATTATCGATTCTTAAGCATCTTATCGTTATAACCAAACAGCCATGTCAGAATAAATGATACAGCAAAGGCAATCAAATTAACGAAAATATAGATAAAAATCTGATTATTCAAGTACAATAATAATCCTGGAATAGCTGTAACAGACATTCCTGTTGCTTTTAGATGAAAAATTGAGGCTAAGAATCCCCCTACTGCTCCTCCTATAAGGCCCATTATAAAGGGTTTAAAGAACCTTAGGTTTACTCCAAATATAGCCGGTTCTGTAATTCCTAAAAAGGCTGAAAATGCTGATGGGAATGCTAATGCTTTCACTTTTTTATTTTTAGATTTCAATCCAACTGCTAGCGTTGCAGCCCCCTGAGCTACGATTGCGCTAGTAATTAATGGATTGAATGGATTAAATTTTGTATCAGCTAATAATTGAATTTCAAGTAAATTAAATATATGATGAACGCCAGTAATTACAACAACTTGTTGTAGGCCACCAATAATAATACCAGCTAAACCAAACGGTAAGTCTAAAATTGCTTTTGTGCCTGTTAGAATTATGTTTTCTAATGAATGAAAGACTGGTCCGATAGCGAAGAGACCTAATGTAATCATGATCAATAATGTTAGAAATGGCGTGAGTATTAAATCAATTGAATCGGGCACTTTTTTACGAATCCAACGCTCTAATTTTGCCCCTATAAGACCTACAAAGAAAGCTGGTAAAACAGAACCCTGATACCCTACAACTGGAATAAATCCAAAGAAGTGAATAGGATGTGCGGCTCCTGAACCTACTGCATATGCGTTTGGAAGTGCTGGATTTACTAACATTAATCCCAAGACAATTCCTAGAACAGGACTTCCACCAAATACTTTAAAGGCTGACCATGCAATTAATGCTGGTAAGAATGCAAAAGCTGTATCTGTGACAACTTGTGTAAACATTATAAAGTTTTCAGGGATATCATTGGGTGTATAACCCAACCAATTTAACACTGCTTCTTGCGTTAGTACCCCACGTAAACCCATAAATAATCCGGTTGCAACAAGAACTGGAATAATCGGAACGAAAACGTCACCAAAGGTTCGGATAGCTCGTTGAAAAGCGTTGCCTTGTTTCTTAGCTTCTGCTTTTACTTCGGATGTAGACGTGCCTTTAATACCCAACTCATTCACTGCTTCATATACTTTATTAACAGTTCCTGTACCAAAGATAATTTGGTATTGTCCTGAATTATAAAATGCACCTTTTACTTTCTCTATATTTTCGACTGTTTCTTGATTTACTTTTGTTTGATCATGTACCATAATACGCAATCTTGTTGCACAGTGAGCAAATGATGAAATATTTTCTCTTCCACCTATTGCCTCAACTACTTTGCTAGCTATGTCTTTGTAACCCTTTTCCACTTGATGATAACACCCCTTTGGTGATGATAATATAATGAAATTGTAATAAGAAAAAAACTAATATTCCTGATTCGATCGTGACTATATTTCTTGCTATCTATAAAAGATATAGCCTGAACAAATAGGAACCGGTTCCAAAAAATTTAAAAACAACATATACATAATTAAATGTTTCCTTTCATAGGAGCCCATTTCGTTAAATAAGAAGTCAACTTGGAACCGGTTTCTTTCGCTTATTATAGTTTATGAAATAAGAAAATGTCAACGCTTTCTTTTGTTAGTCAGGGATTCTAAATTCCAGATTTTCAAAAACAAACATAGCTATATAAAAAAGAAGGTACTTGAAGGGCGTCATAACGCATGTAGAGCTTGTATTAACGCGGTAGCGATACTGAACTAGATACTAATTAGGGAATGGAGTTACAATTCTTTAGATACTATGTAGCTACTTCAGTAAGCTTGCCTGTCCAATCAAAAAATAACAAAGAACCCTTACCGCAGTAGGTAAGTGGTAGCTGATTATGTAAGAAGTAATGGATTTTTATATGCTGTGGATTGTCCTAGTTGCTTTCCTTCTTAAAAGATATCGAGCGACATTTAAACATCGTCGTTAGCAAAAAGAGTAAGAGCTGTTTGGATAAAAGCATCTGTCGCTTTGGATATATCTTTCATATCTAGCACTGCTATATTGATATCTCTAAACGTATCTGGTTTTAATTCACGAAAAACAACTTGGTCTGGCAACCACCAAATATTTTGTTTCGTTGTAATGGTAATTCCTAACCCTTCTTGTATCATACTTAATCTTGTCTCTATATAATCCATTTCAAACCGTACTTTAGGAGTCAAGTTATACTCTTTGAATAAGGCATGAATCTGTACTTCATAACCGCATTTTCCAATCAGTAGATCTTCACCTTGTAAGTCAGGAATACCTATTGTTTCTTTCTGAGATAAAGGATGGCTTGAGTGCATAAGTATAATCAGTTGATCTTTCATTAAAGGTACGGTATCAAAATCTTCATCAGGAGGAATAATAATTCCTACATCAATGCATTATGCTTGAATTAAACCATATGAATGAAATGATAAATACGCGTAATACTATGCGTGAAAATATGATGAATATGACACGATATAGATAAATAAAAGGAGAGCAACCAAATGGCTGCTCCCTCTTAGCAAAACAAACACGTAATGTCTGTATGTGTGAACTCATTATAGATAACGCGGCGATTAATGTTAATCTTGATGAATAATTGACATCGAAAAACCTTCTACTCCTGTCAGGTGGAAGGTCATTCGTGTGATTGAAATGTCATTGTAGACCCTGCGAGAAAGGTAACACATTTATTCATTGCCAATAAGCCCATAATTTTAACAGGTTACATAGGAAAACCCTCTATCTTATAGATAGAAGGCAAGATAGAAACATACTATAAACAAAGGTAGATGACTTAGATAACTTTACATTTATTTTTATACCCAAAAGGAAAGAACTTAAACAAAAAAACCCTTCTACTCATAGAAAGTAGAAGGTCACATGGATCACATACTGCTAAAAAAAGTTAGTCGATTATAGATTTTAACCAAAAAAATGAAATTCAAACACCTTACATAAAAAAACAAATATCAGTATGTAAAATACATTGTATTTTCGTTAAATTTATAGTTCTATCATTTACCTATAACGTAGGCAAACGGGGTCTTTAACTACATAAAAATTATTGTGATGCAAAGAATTCTGCAATCTATTTTAATGTGTTATCTTGGAGATTTGGAATAAGCTATATCGTATTAGCTTTAAATTTCTAATCGTTTTTTAAGAACCTTCTAAAAAGATGTTAATTTTCGACTGATATATTACAACAATAATAGATGATGTCTCAAACAAATGTTTAATGAAAAGCGTAATTACACTGTCTGTATTTAAAGAATACATAGATATTGAAGAGTAGGCTAAAAAGAGAAAAACTTATATCATTTTTGTCTATTTTGTAGCATTAAAGTTTAGAGGATTTATGATAAAGATATGGTGTTGCTCAGAATTGATATGGCACAATTAACGTTTATTTTACGGGACTTACCTTATTAGTTGTAAATTTCAGCATTTTTCATAATAAGTAATAGGAAGGAAAATGAAGAATGAAATCAAAAGGTATTGTACGAAGAGTAGATGAGTTAGGGCGTGTAGTTATTCCAATTGAGATACGACGTATTTATGATATTAAAGAGAAAGCTCCTGTGAAAATTCACATAAATGAAAATGCCGACAAAATTATTTTAAAGAAAAATAGGCATTTACTAGAATATATGGTAACTGGTAAAATATCTCTGCAAAACAGATTGTATTCAGGTGGAATAGTGTTAAGTACAAGAGGAGCAGAAATTTTATTTGCTGTATTAAAGAAGAAATATCGAAATACTTTTCAACGAACATAAAAATTAGCTAACTAAATTAGAAAAGGCAAATAAATGATTATCTATTAGAGCTTTAATTTTCATAAAAATATACGAGTGAAAATATATTCACTCGTATTTCTTTAAAACAATAGCTGCATTATGACCTCCAAATCCAAATGAATTAGATAAACCAGTATTTATTTTCACCTGGCGAGTAATAGCTGGTACATAATCTAAATCACATAATGGATCGGGATTTTCTAAGTTAATTGTTGGAGGAACTATACCCTCCTTAAGACTCATTGCCAAAGCAATTGCTTCAACTCCACCAGCTGCTCCTAACATGTGACCAATCATAGATTTATTAGCTGTTATTGGAATCCGATAAGCTTGTTTCCCAAACAGTTCCTTAATAGCCTTTGTTTCAGAGATGTCACCCACCTTTGTACTTGTTGCATGGGCACTAATAACATCAATCTCTTCAAGGGATATGTTTGCATTTCTTAAAGCTGCCCTCATCGCAAGATAAGCACCCTTACCCTCTGGATGTGTAGCAACCATATGGTATGCATCTGAACTTGCACCATATCCAATGACTTCTGCATGAATTTTTGCTCCTCTACGCAAAGCGTGAGATAAAGATTCTAAGATTAGAATTCCAGCTCCTTCTGACATGACAAACCCATCGCGGCCTTCATCAAATGGGCGACTAGCTTGAGTAGGATTGTCATTTCTTGTTGATAATGCTGTTGCATTGCCAAAACTGGCTACTGATAAGTCTGTTATAGCTGCCTCTGTTCCACCCGCAAACACAGCGTCAACTTCCCCAGAACGAATGAGTCTAAAGGCTTCCCCAATAGCTGTATTCCCAATGGCACAGGCAGAAACAGGCGACATAGAAGGGCCCATTGCATTCCACTTGATGCTAATTTGTGCTGCAGCAGCATTAGAAATCATACCTGGTACGAGAGTTGGGCTGACTCTCTTTGGCCCCTTCTGTCTAAGTGCATCAATATTTTCAATTAAGGTTTCAATGCCGCCTATACCTGAACCTACGTATACGCCTAACCTTTCTGGATCTATATGATTGAGATCTAACTTAGAATCTATCCAGGCTTGTTCAGCTGCAGCTAAAGCAAATTGGGAAAAGCGATCTAAACGCCTTGCTTCTTTCTTTCCTAAAACTTTATCCGCATCAAAATCCCGAACGATTCCTGCAATTTTTGCCTTATGGTCAGTAATGTCAAATGTATCTATAGAGGAGATACCGGACTCTCCTTTAATTAGGTTGCTCCAAAATGTTCCGATGTTATTTCCTATAGGCGAGACTACTCCCATACCCGTAATCACAACTCTTTCCACTTTTCATCACTCCAAATCAATAATATACTTGTATTTTACAGTCCTTTTATCCTATTACAAGGGATTGTTTATCCTGGTATAACTACTACTAGGGTAAATTGGTATGATGAGGAGTTTTAGAAATGAATGATAAAACTAGGCTTGAAGCTTTGTCTACATTCTTAAAAGCTAAGCGAGCTCAAATTAAGCCAGAGTCTATTGGGTTACCAGCTGGAACCCGAAGAAGGACACCCGGATTACGACGAGAGGAGGTTGCACAATTAGCAGGGGTAAGTACCACTTGGTACACATGGTTAGAGCAAGGAAGGGATATAAAAGTTTCTTCTATTGTGCTCGACTGTATTTCTACAGCTCTACAACTAAATAGCGATGAAAGAGATTATTTATATGATCTGGCATTAGAAACAAAGTCAGAAATTATTCATCCCAAAAATGATCAATCAGAGCTTAGCCCTTCTTTAAAGCGAATACTAGCTGAATTAACCTATTGTCCGACTATCGTTACAGATCGACATTGCCATATTGTGGGCTGGAACTCCGCAGCAGCTCATGTTTTTCTAGATTTTGAACAAATCCCCAATGATCAAAGAAATCTAATTCAATTAGTGTTCACCCGAAAAGAATTAAAAGCATTAGCTGTCAATTGGGAGCATTTTGCGAAAGGTTTTCTTGCTATTTTTCGTACCTATTATGGACACTATTTAGGTGATGAATGGTACAACCAGTTTATTAAAGAGATGAGTCATTTACACCCGGAATTCCAGGACTTATGGAAAGCAAGCCAAGTGAGTAAAGCTCCCGAAATGGTTATTGAATTCAGACATGCGAAAGCAGGAAAAATGTTATTTAATTTGACTTCCCTCCAAGTTCAAGGGGATATGGATTTACGATGTAGCATCTATACACCAGTAGAGGAAACGGATACAGAAAATAAATTAAAGCGATTAATGAAAAGAATTTCTATAGAAAAATTATAAAAAGAGGCAGTTAATATGTTCTCCCTTGATTTATATGCAATTTATATATTAGTTCTATGCGGCTTTAAATATACCAACAGCTATTACTTTAAGGGAGATAGTATAAAAAAAGGATAGCTAAAAGCTATCCCTTTTTTTATGTTTTCTTTTTTATTATGAAGCCAGTCTTTTGCATTCTTCTGCACACTTTAAGCAAGCTTCTGCACACTTTTGACAATGATCATGATTATGTTTTTTACACTCATTTCCACAAGCTTCACAAATCGTTGCACATACTTGAGCTAATTCAGACACAAATGGTGTATTTCTCCCTAGGGCTTGTTCTAAATAAGCACAAATATCAGCGCACTCTCGGTCTAAGCGAATACATTCGGCCATCATTTTAACATCATCTTCTTTTAGGCATGCGTCATAACAGTGATTACATGCCGTCATGCATTCATGTAACGTTTTAATAACAGACTGATAATCTTCATGTGACATATTAAATCTCCTCCTTCAATTTTATCTCTCTTTATTACAATAGACTTCCTGTTCTTTTGTTAAACTTACAAATTCATAGATGGAAATTTTTTATTATTTAATTTTAAATTCTAAAGAGGAAACAAACTGCAAGGTAGCAACAGATTTTTTGATTATTAGAATGTCTTTATTGGCACGTTATGAGAAAGATAATATAGGTTGCCAGAAGAGAAGAATTTATTTCTATTTCAAAAGAAGTTTATCCCCTGCTGAATACCCAAAAGGTTATAAGCTTATAAAAGTTCTCTTACCACCGAATAGCTATTATAAAGGACGTTTTTTTATCCCTTGTTAAGGGAATTAAAGAAGAAGTTTAAAGAATAGAAGGTGTTAAGATGTCACAAATGAGCAGAAAAGAAAACTATGGAGAGATTGAAATAGGTAAATACGAGTTGTTCTTTAAAAAGAGTTATAAAGTTATAAATACGATTAATGACTTCTTGATAGGTATCTGGTTCCTAATTGGCAGTATTTTATTCTTTTATGAGTCATTAAAAAACATAGGGGTTTGGTTATTTGTACTTGGAAGTGTACAATTACTCATTCGTCCGACGATTAAACTAGTACATGATTTTCATTTACGAAGATATTTAAAAGAAGGTTATCGTAATAAGTAATCTGCCTTATAGAGAACTATATTTTGAACTCTACATATATTCATATTCACATTTTTAGAAGTAGGGGGATATAACTAAAAATTATATGCTAACTACTGAATCATCTCCAAAACTGTCCTTCAAAAGGACTACATGCAATAAATTGTAAATATAAGTGTCTCTTACAAAAAAGGTTAATCAATTATATTACCCTAAATTAGGGCAGGTGCGGCATAAGCAAAGGTATTTAAATCACTATAATCAAAAAAATAAACGAATGCTAGTGCAAATAACACAGTACGATGAACCTTTGAAATAGGCAAGCGATCTAGACGATCCGAATAATTGATAACGCTTACATTATTAGTAATCATCTTGTTCCTCCTAATTCTGGTAGAATGAAATTATTAACAAAATGCTAGTAATAAAGTTGCTTTGAAGTAAATTTACTATTATTTTATTTAATGTATAAAGTTCAGTATTTTACTACGTGCCTAGCTTAATTTTCTATACAGTCTTAGCAGGAGGTGTTTTTAATTAATCTCAAAAAGAAGACAGAATAGCCTCTAAAATATAAATATAACCATTAATTAAACGTGCTGCTCACGGAATAACAGCAGCAACTGTAAAAATACATTATAAAATCTAAGTTTATATATTAAATGTTTAATTTTGAATCGCAGCCTTTGAATTTTTTCTTGCGTAGATGGCTGCAGATTCACCTGCTAACTTTCCGAAAACTGCCCCTGACATCAACCCTGATCCACCAGGATAATTCTCATAGAAAATTCCACCAATCATCTCACCGGCAGCAAACAGTCCATTTAAAGGCTGTTCCTTCTCATTTAGCACCTCACCTATAGGGTTAACCTTTAAAGCTCCAAAAGAGAATGTAATTCCACAAGTCACAGGAAAAGCATAAAAAGGACCTTTCTCTATAGGTAAAGCCCAATTTGTCTTGGGTGGAAAAATTCCTACAGTTCCTTTTCCATCTTTTTCGGTAGGGCTGTATTGACCTTCTTGTACGGAAGAATTATACTCCTTAATTGTTTTTAAAAACTGTGCTTGATTGACCGGCAGCAATTCTACTAATTCCTCAAGACTATTTGCTTGGTAAATAGTCGCTTCTTCAAGATCATATTCTTTACGAAGTAAAGGCCGTACTTGCGAATCATATATTTGATAAGCCACATGACCTGGCTGTTTTAAAATTTCTCGGCCATACTTTGCATACGTATAATTTCGGAAATCAGCTCCCTCATCGACAAACCTTTTTCCTTCTTTATTGAGCATAATACTATATGGATAGGAGTGTTTTTTGAAGATATCACCAGGCTTGGTGAAACCACCCACCTTTGGAGCATTATAGTCTGTTCCAATAGAATGACAACCGGACCATTGTCCATTTTTTTTAGCCCCAACATCTATGGCCATTGAAATACCATCCCCCGTATTATACTCTGTACCTCTAACAATAGCTTCTTCCCACTCTTAAAACTACTCTGGTTTTTCCATTAGCTGCATCTGGAAAATTTGCGTTTCTTGAATACCTGCTCTTTGAAGTTCTTCTTTAAATGATTCTCTTTCTTTTAGCTTAATGATTCTCTTTGAACCGTCACGTAACGTGTACACTCTAAAATTGTACATGAATGTATCTCCACTTAAATAAATGATTCCTGCCTCTGTTATGTAGTGGCCTTGCTTATAATATGTAAGATAAACTTGTTTATTCGTATGTAATGCTTCAATCATTGCCACTCTAGGAGTATAGCTTTAATAATTTTCCCCACCAAAAATTATTCTCCTCAACAAAATATTCTAATTGCCACTTTTGTGTTTCAATAGCTTGTTTGCTAGTTGGTTTATCCCATATGGGATAAACTCTAATTGCCATTTTACCTTTTGTGGTAGCCGTTTTAAGGATTTTCTGTTTTAAAAGAACTTCTTTTGGAAAAACGAATTGTCCAAATCTTTTTGTACTAGTGAAGGTATTAATAACCAATAAATCGGTAGCTTTTCCATATGAAAAGGCTTGGTTTTTATGAGCCTCATCTTTTTCCCAAAAGGATACAAATTGCCCTACCTTATTAGGTGTAGTTTTAGCCACCCTAAATCGTACAGATTTTGAATTTAGCTGAAATATACCAGCGCCATAATCAGAATTCTGGGTTTCTTCTCGAATAGCTTTTATAACGAAGTGATTTGGTTCATAAAAGTTCTCATTTACATATGTTAACGCCTTATAAAATTCATTCATTATTTTTACCCCTTATATTTACAGTCCTAAGCTTTATTAAAATTGTTTGCTGCCGTTTCTCCCCGAGGTTAATCACTCTTTTCTAATTGTCTCTTATTAGATTACCATAAATAGTGTTCTTTTTTTCCTCTTGGTTATGAAAGTAATGGGTAGTAAAGATAAGCAAGTGAAGATTTTGAATAAAATTTGATATTTCTTCGGGGGGTGAACCTTAGAAAATAGCTGCCAATAATTAAGATTTACTTATCTATCCATTCATATTTAATATCAGGAAGGTTTTCTTCGTTTTCACATCCTCTCCCGATGATTCTAAACCCGTTTTTTTCATAAAATCGTTGTGCATTTTTATTTACTTCAAATGTACGTAATGTTAACCTTCCATTTGATTGTGCTTTAACTTTATCAAGTAATACTTTTTCTATTCCCATCCCTTGATAATCTACATGAATATATAGTTGGCTTATCTCGCTATCATTATAAGCAGCTATTCCTACTACTTGTTTATCTATAAAAGCTAAATTAATTTGATATTGCTTAGGTAATATGTGATTTAGAAAATAAATGTGATTTTCAAAACTGTGTATTTCTTTTTGTTTAATGGCTTTTTCCTTGCTATCCCGCCACATTTGTACCGTTTGCTTAGCATATTTAGGTTTATAATGAATAATCTCGAATATAGGACGGTTCATACATTCTCTCCCTATCAACCATAGTTTTATCAATATTTTTATAGGTATCAAAACACCTTCTTAACATATAGTATTATTTAAATTTTATATAAAACCAACATCAATTAGTTCACTTAACCTCAATTTATTTTTTAACTCAAATACTTCATCAATGAAAATAAATTGATCCCCCAGGGAATCAACAAATTGGATGAATCCTGTATCGGTTATATGATGCCCGTTCTTATAATATGTAAGGTATACTTGTTTATTTGTATGTAGTGCTTCAATCAAGGTGAAATTGATTTGCTCCATTTGCTCTTCTGTTAAAAGAGGTTGAGGTACTTCTAGTTGCTTGTTTATGACTTCCTGTAATCCTATGTATTGCTCTGGCATACTGGCGAAAGGACGCCATTTTTTCATTCCTCTATAGTGGTCCATGTTATCTCCTCCTTTAGGCTTTGTGGCCACCAATAAGGCCGTTTCGGTAACGAGCTGTTGAATGATCCAGATAGCTTGAAGCTCGTAGCACACTATTCTTGCCATAACGCAGCCGAATGTCATCAATTGTTTTGGCAAGAGCATAGGCTCTCTCACGTTGGTCAATATCCTCAAATAAGCTCATTTGTTCTTCTTCTTGAATGCTAATGTTTGATAACGAAATCCCAATGGAGCGAATCGGCATTCCACTATCGTGTGTATGTAAAATGGTTAAACAATATGGAAAGATATCTTGGCTTAAGTTCGAAGCTCTCCCCATTTTCTTTTGTCTGGAGAAGCCTCCACCTGTTTGTTTGCTGTAGCCAATGGATAAATGGACCGTTTGAGCCACCACTTGATGCATCCGTAAGCGAAAACATACATCATCCAATAGCTCTAACAGCAATAACTCCACTTCTTTTCGGCTTGTATAATCTCGAAACAGAATTTGACTCTTTCCGAATGATCGAGAACTAGAAATGTATACATCTGAAATACGACTAAAATCAATCCCATTGGCATGTTGGTGTAACTCTTCCCCCATGATGCCAAATTCTTTTTGTAACATCTCTTTTGAAGAAAGAGCGAGTTCTTTTATGGTATAGATGCCTAAACGGTTTAGACGTCTTTCTGTAGCTGATGAGATTCCCCAGAAATCCTTCATTGGATGAATCGACCATAACTTAAAGGGAATATCTTCATATCGCCAATAAGCAACTCCTGTTGGGCTGTGCTTTGCTTCATGATCTAAGCTGACTTTCGCCAGTAAGAGATTAGGACCGATTCCTGCGGTAGCTGTCAGTCTTGTTTTGCGATAGATTTCATTAATTATTCGATGAGCTAGATCCTCTGGTGTTTCAGCAAATAAATGCAAAGAAGCCGTCGCATCAATAAACAACTCATCAATGCTATATGCATGAAAGTCTTCAGGAGCCACATACTGTAACACCAAACTCGAAATATAGTTCGAAGCCTTGATATATCTCTCCATGGATGGATTCACCACATGGATATCTTTCCTTTTAGGAATGTCAAAGAGGCGACTTCCTGTCTTGATCCCTTCTTTCTTTAATAAAGGTGTGGCAGCTAACACAACAGATCCCGACCGTTTGATATCTCCTACAACCGCAAGCTTAGTTTTTAACGGATTTAACCCTCGTATGACTGAGGAAACCGAAGCAAAAAACGATTTCATGTCTATACAAATAATGACTCTGTTTGGTAGCTGCCCATAATCCATTGAAAGTACTCCTCAATAAAGAACGTTTGTTCTTCATTATATACGAACAAACGTTCTTTATTCAATGGAATATCATCCCTTTTCCCGATTATTGTTACTATAATACTGTTAGTCGAGGAAATAAGAAAAGAAAATATATTTATTCATCTACTTGAATTTCCCACTCAATATAGACAAACTAAGAATTTAATTTGCACTAAAAACCCCGTATTTACTATGTTAAGAAATCCAAGACTAAGATTTACTCTAGGGGGGGTTACACAACATGGTAAAATGTAACTGGGTGATAAAATGAGGGAATTAAATCATTATATAAAAAATACTGAAGCGCTTAAGGGTACTAAAGATGCACCAAAGATTGAGGTACTTAAGGGCATTGAGGATTTACCAAAGATTGAACTACTTAAGGGCATTACGGATTTACCAAAGATTGAACTACTTAAGGGCATGAAGGGTTTACCAAAGATTGAACTACTTAAGGGCATTACGGATTTACCAAAGATTGAACTACTTAAGGGCATGAAGGGTTTACCGAAGATTGAACTATTGAAGGGTATTACGGATTTACCAAGGATTGAACTACTGAAGGGTATTACGGATTTACCAAGGATTAAAGTACCTGACGTTGTTAAAGCTGGACTTAAATTAAATATTCCAAAGATAAAACCGGGAGAGGTAGACTACGAATCTTTTTATAAGGGCTCTGAAAATATTGGGAAATGGGGATGGACTGTTCCATTTTCTTTTGGTCTTGTTCATGTGAAATACTTCGAAAACGATAACCTTACTAAAGAAGACGTCGATACGTTTTTTTATGATTATTATTCTTCTAATAATGACGAATTTGACAAAATGACGAATAGTATTCTTAAAAATAAGTGTATCTATCAGTGGCATGAAGCAATAAAACAAAGTGTTTATGCGCATAAAAACAATATGTTTATTTTATCGATTAGTACGCTAATACCTGTACTGGAAGGAATTCTATCAACTTTTGAAAGTAATAAATCTAATATTCGGATGATGAAGGTTTGCAAAGATATGCTTAATACAACCGATGATGAAGCTTTGGTTGATAAAATAATGTGGACTTCTTGTTATCATTTTATTTCAGCACTTTATAAAAAGTCAGATTTCTCTAAAACAGAACCTGAGATAATAAATAGGCATTGGATATTACATGGAAGGACTGCTTTTAATAGTTCAGAAATTGACTCATTAAGAATTTTCAATGCTATTGAGACAGTCTCAGGTATAATGAAGTTTCATAATAGAGAAAAGAATAAAAATAAACAAGATAAATAGGATAGGGTACCAGGGGAAGACTTAGATCTTTTATTAAGGGTTTAGTAAGTGATGAAGAATATGATGACCAAAAAGTAATTGATTTATAATAAAGTTACAAGATAAAATAAGTATCTCTTTTTATTACTAAAGGGGAGACTTAAAATGTATCAAATGAGAATTTTTACATTAAGGGACGGTACGAAAAGGAAAATAAAGATCGAAGAGGGAATGCCCCTTCAAGATGAGTTAAAAAAAGCAGGAGTTACAGAATCAGATATATTTCAAATGCAATTAGTAATCGAAGATGATAAAATGTAATTCTAGTTGGGGTAGCGTCAGGAAAATGCGGATTTACAACGCTAAGCACATTTTCAAGACGATTCCCCCGTTTTTAACAACGTTAAGAAAGTTTTAGTGGTCTTAAAGAATCTAATGAGGCCATTTTCTCCGAATTAAAATAGTATTCTCCTAGCAAATTAGTATGTTCCCAACCTAGGGGTGACATATGGTGCAATAATTCTTCATTAAAACTACCTGACCTTTTTTGATATTCAACTGCTTTTGTTAGATGTAAAGTATTCCAGATACTGATGGCATTGATGATTATGTTTAAGGCACTGGCTCTTTGCAATTGATGCTGTATGGTTCGTTCCTTAAGCTCGCCTTGTTTTCCGAAGAAAATAGCTCTTGCAAGCCCATTCATCGCTTCTCCTTTATTCAATCCTTTTTGTATCTTTCTTCTTAATGATTCATCTGAAATATTATTTAAAATAAAGATCGGGTTTTCTATGCGGCCCATCTCACGTAAGGCTGTAGCCAAGCTGTTTTGTCTTGAATAAGACCCTAGTTTCCCCATAATAAGCGATGTTGAAACTGTTCCTTAAAAATCATGCAGGAATGAATTATGCAGTAAAGCTTTATAAAGAGGGAGATATGACTGTAAATGAAATTTGTGAAATTACAAATGTGTCTAGAGCCTCATTATATAGAAAGCTATCGAAAAGGAACAGTTGATGAGTTATACCCAAAATTGAAAATATATAATAGAAAATAAATTTCATATAGAGGTGGAATTACATGCCTAAAATTGACAATATGTTAGCAATTATATGGATGCTTCGTTCAGGTGAAAAAATTACTGCAAAACAAATTTCAGAAAAGTTAGAGATGAATATAAGGACTGTGTATCGTTATATTGATACAATTTCAACAAGTGGCGTACCTATAATTTCAGAACCAGGACATAACGGTGGATATACTTTATTGAACAATTTTATTGAGGCTCCTCTTTTTTTTGATTTTGAGGAGCAAACTTCACTATTTCACGCTGCTGTTTTTGCAGAAGAAGCCGGATATTATGGAGGTGAAGCACTAAATAGGGCCATTTCAAAACTAAGTAATTACTCAAATCAAGAGCAGGAAACAAAGATAAACCAACATTTAACTAGTCTTGAAGTAATAAGTCGATTAAGTTCTCTCTCTATGGAATCTTTTTTGAAGGAGTTGGAGCAGGCCTTAGCTGACGGGTACTCAGTAAAAATTCTTTACCATAAAAGTGGCGAAAAGCAATTAAATTATAGATTGGTCGATCCGTACAGAATTATCTATTGGAATAATAAGTGGTATGTGATTGGATTTTGTCATCTTAGGAATGATATCCGTAGTTTTAGAGTAGATCGAATTGAAAGTCTAATGCTAACCGAAAATAAGTTTAACCGGCCAGAAAATTTTTCAGCACGTGACTTTTTTATAAAAAATCTTCTTCCAACTATAGAAGATAAGGAAGGGATTATTTCTTTGGTTATTAATGGGGATAAAAGTGTATTGGCTGATATTTGCCAACATTGGTTTTTAGGACATTATTTACAAGAACGGACTTCAAATCAAGCAGTTTTTCTTCTTGAAAAAGATATGATACATACATATGTACCTTATTTACTTTTACCGTACAATAAATCTATTAAAGTTATTGAGCCAATAAGTCTTAAGAAAAGACTTATTGAAGTTCTGTCGGAATTAATAAAATTTCATCAAGTATGATAACTTCCCTGACGTTAACTGTCAGGGAAGTTATTTTATAATAGCTATATCAATTGTGATTGGAGTGTTATTGGATGCAAACAAAAAAAGTTTTTCTATATGTATTTAATACAATGTCGGACTGGGAATATGGATATTTAATTGCTGAACTAAACTCAGGAAGATATTTCAAAAAAGATTTAGTACCTTTAAAAGTAATTACAGTAGGAGCTAATAAAGAAATGATTACTACTATGGGAGGACTGAGCATAAAACCAGATATTTCTCTTGATGAATGTAACCTTGAGAGTAAAGATCTTTTAATTTTACCAGGAGGGACTACTTGGAGTGAAGAAATTCATCAACCTATCTTGGAAAGAATTGGCCAAGCTTTAAAGATTGGCACTATTGTTGCTGCAATTTGTGGTGCAACTGAGGCCCTTGCGAATATGGGATATTTAGATACTAGAAAGCATACAAGTAATAATTTAGAATACACTAAAATGGTATGTCCTAACTATAAAGGAGAAAAGTTCTATGAGGTGGGATCTGCGGTATCTGATGCGAATTTAGTTACTGCATCAGGAATAGCTCCTCTGGAATTTGCGATGGAAGTACTGAAAAAATTAGATGTATTTGCACCAGATACATTACATTCATGGTATAACCTAAATAAGACTCATCAACCTGAATACTTCTTCCAGTTAATGAATTCAATAAATAGCTGAGCTAAAAAATCAACTTAGCAGTTTTATATTAGTTCAAATAAAAATAATGAAGTAACTGAAAAGCTCACTTTCTCTATTTTGTTTTGCAGAGAAGTTGGGCTTTTTAATTCGGAATTTTCTTAGCGTTGTAAATCCGCATTTTCCTGACGCTACCCCATGCCCATCAAGCTAATATTTTGAAGTACCCCCAAAACGAAATTTTTATCTCCTGATAGTTATTTATGAAAATTAAATTCATTTTTTCGTTTTGGGTAACAGCCAATTTCTTAAGTTGATGGATGTGTGTTGCTACCCCAATAAGTGCTAATCGTTGATTGTATTGAATTTTAAGTGAATCTATTATGTTGCTTGACATGGTTAAATGCTATAATAGTAAATTATGGATAAAGGATATGCCTTATATGTTTAGAGAGGTGATGAATTATGCTTAATAAGCCGAGTGATTATATTGAAGCTGGTTTGAAGCTGGAGTTGGAAGAAGATTTAAAATACTTATTTAATTCAACAGCTGATATAAAGGTGGTACCAAAGGGTACAATTGTTTTAAGGCAGGGGCAAAGAGTTTCTTCACTGTATTATATTCATAAAGGAATTATGAGAGGATATTATATAGATGCTGCAGGGAATGATGTGACAAAATGTTTTGCAGCTGAAACGGAATTTGCCTGTGCAGAGGGTTTATTAAGAGTTGAAGAAGCTAGATTTAGTGTAGAAAGCCTGCAAGACAGCATTTGCGTAGTTATTCCGTATAATTCCATAGACCAAGGTATGAAGAAAACTAATCAAATGAAGGTTATATTCACTAATTATATTCAGAAGATTCTTGTTGGTATGCTAAATCGAGAACAGGCGTTACTTATGAAAGATGCACTGGAAAGGTACATGGAGTTTAAAAGAGAGTATTCTTCTTTAGAAAGTAGAATAAATCAATCATATATTGCTTCTTATATTGGAATTAGAGCAAGCTCACTTAGTAGAATTAAGAGAAGTATGAAAATAGAATAAACGTTTTTAGGAAACATCAAATAAAAGTATTTGGTGTTTTTTTATTGCAATTTACATATGTCAATTACAACAGGCTATTATCGCATTATGATAACTGGTGTAATCACTGATTTAGGAGGATTTATTTATGAAGAAAATTTCCTTAGTAACAGGTGCAAATGGTCATTTGGGTAACAACTTAGTAAGGGAATTATTAAAAAGAGGAGAAACTGTTAGAGCAAGTGTACGAGATTTAAATGACAAAGAACCATTTATAGGCCTTGATTGTGAGATCGTCTACGCCGATTTGAGGGATAAAGACTCACTTCATAAAGCACTTGATGGAGTGAATACCTTATATCAAGTAGCTGCTGTATTTAAACATTGGGCACAAGATCCTGAAAAAGAGATAATTATTCCTAATGTTGAGGCAACTCAAAATATAATGGAGGCTGCTAAAGAAGCAAATGTAAGAAAAATAGTATATGTAAGCTCCGTAGCAGCATTGTCATTGGACAAGACAAACTTAAAGGGTAAAATTGATGAAACTACATGGCTTGAAAACAGTCATGGAAATGCATACTTTGATTCAAAAGCACGAGCTGAAAGAACAGCTTGGGAGCTGGCAGAAAAATATGATTTAGATATGGTTAGCGTTCTTCCTGGTGCAATGATTGGTGGAGAGTTTTTAAAGAAAACTCCAACCATACTGGCCTTCGATAGTATTCTTTTAGGAAAGATGAAAGTTAACTATATAAGTGAAATGACGCCAATAGATGTAACTGATGTTGTGAAAGGTATGATTGCTGCAGCGGAAAAAGGTGTAAGGGGTACAAGATATATCTTGGCTAATGAAGAGCCTGTAACTTCAGATGATATCATTAAAATTGCAAAAAAATTTATTCCTAATCTTGAGATACCACAAAAATATACTAAAGAACAGTTGTTAAATTTAGCTGATAAACTTGAATTTGAAGCAAAGGAAAAGAATACTCAGCCATCACTACTTAGAAGTCAAGTAGAATTATATTATGGTGGAATAAATAGACACTATGACCTTACTACATCAAGACAGGATTTGAATTTTAAGCCTAAGTTGGGTGAAGTGGCATTAGAAGAGTATTTTAAACGTTTTTTTGCTAGCCTAAGAAAAAAATCCTTATAATGAATCGGCTACACTTAACTGGACAATAAAATAAAGGTCAAGTAGACTTACCGCCAATTCTGGGCATACTTCTAACTCACATAAGTGAACAGTCCCAGAAACTTTATATGGGGTCCCACCACATCGCCATCAAGTTAAGACGAATTTGTATCTATATAACGAAAAAAACGCTATTCTTTTTGTAGAAATATACAAAAAGGATGGCGTTTTTGATGAATCCTATCATTTCAAATGAACTGAATCTTTTCGCACAAGGGCTACAATACTTTTTATCTCCAGTAGTCCTACAAGATATCGCCAAACAAGTTGGCTTTGTACAGCGATCTAGTAAGTATCAAGCAAACGAACTCATTGCCCTTTGCGTATGGCTCAGTCAAGAAATAGCTAGCACATCACTTACACAATTGTGCAGTCAGTTAGAGGCTTCCACTGGGGTACTGATGAGTTCAGAAGGACTGAATCAACGCTTTAATCCAGCAGCTGTCGCATTTCTTCGAGAAGTCTTTACTTCTCTTCTCACACAAAAACTCTGTTCAAATCACTCGCTTTCTGTACACATGATCTCTACTTTCAATCGTATCTGTATTTTAGATGCGACGGTGTTTCAACTGCCTGATCATTTCGCCACTGACTATCAAGGTTCAGGTGGGAGTAGTAATACGGCAGGCGTGAAAATCCAATTGGAATATGATTTACTTAGTGGTCAATTTCTTAACGTGCAGCTTGGACCAGGAAAAAATAATGATAAAACATACGGTACCATCTGCCTTGAAACCGTAGAGGCGGGCGATTTGTGTTTACGTGATCTTGGTTACTTCGATTTAGGAGACTTACAAACCATTCATGATAAAGAGGCTTACTATATCTCGCGGTTGAAGCTGAATACACGCATTTATATCAAGAACCTTGAGCCAGAATACTTCAACAATGGCACGTTAAAAAAGCAAACAGAATACATCCAGCTTGATATGATACAAATGATGTCTAGTCTAATCCCTGGTGAAACGATGGAAATCCCCGAGGCATACATTGGCCAAAATCATAAGCTACCAGCACGTGTCATTATCCATCGTTTAACCGATGATCAAACGCAAACACGCCTGAAAAACCAGGCGATACGTGAAAAGAAAAAAGGCATTGTCATGAAGGATAAAAGTAAACGTTTAATGGGCATGAATGTATATATCACGAACACGTCGCTAGAAGAAGTACCGACGAACTACGTGCATTCATTGTATTCACTTCGTTGGCAGATTGAGATTTTGTTTAAAACGTGGAAGCCATTCTTTGAAATTGATGAATGTAAAAATATTAAAAGAGAACGCCTAGAGTGCCATTTATATGGACAACTCATCGGCATTCTCCTCTGTTCTTCTACGATGTTTCAAATGCGACAGCTTCTGCTTGAAAAGAAAAAGCAGGAGCTGAGTGAATACAAAGCGATTTATATGATTAAAGACTATTTTCCATTACTGTTTCAAGCGATAGCCGTTGGAACAGAGGAACTTTTGAAAATTCTGCATCGCCTTTATCAGCTGCTTAAAAAGAACGGTCGTAAATGTCATAGATATAAGAAGATGACCGTCTTTGATATTCTAGGGATTGTGTATAAAACGACGGTGAAGCATAGACAAGCTGCCTAGCGAAAAAATCGCGTTTTAATAGGCTTCTTTAGCATGCCTACTTTTCTATCACTTGCTAGTTTTGAAACAAGGATCATTTTGTATCTAGTAATTTACTTTGTTAGCTTGATGGGCATGGGGTTTGCCCAGATAAAAATAGTAAATCTCCTGACTCAACTGCATGTGAGTATGGACCAACAGCAACGGCACCATCTGCATTAAAAGCCTTTCGTGGCATATGAAAATTCCTCCTTTAAAACTATTGCTTTTCAAAGATAAATTTAACATATGATTTAAAGATATTCTTTCATGAAATTGTCATAAGGTTGGATGTTTATAATAATTTTGAAAATCTTTGCCTCCAGTCCTCTGCCAGAGCTTCAACCCCTAGAATTCTTTCAATGGATACTTTATCTTTTTTTTGATGAAAAAGAACTTTTGTAGCAAAAAGCACGGATATCCCTTTTGAATCTCTTTCTACAAGCCCTATTTCCGAATTGAGCGTAATGATTACTTCTTCCAATACTCGGAAAAAGTACCCTGTTAGAGAGGTTTCCACTACTTTCTTTAAAAAAAGTTTCTCCTCATTGTATTTAGAAATAGTGGCGCAAGGAACTCTTCCCTGGGTTACTTGAATAACAGTATCTCCTATCTTGTATATATCTCCTATACACACTTGTTCTTCCATCATTCCTGTTGCCGTGATATTCTCCCCAAAAGCTGGTGGATTCAGCTTCTTATTGAACATGTCTTCCCAATAAGAATAATGCTCAAATGGGTATAAACATACTGCACGATCAACGCCACCGTGAAACTTGTGGTTTGCAACATCGTCACCAATGAAACCTGACTTTTTTAACTCAACAGCTTGTACAAATGATTTTCCTATTGCGGAAATTTCTTTTTTACTATTCCAATCGTATTCTTTGGGTTTTCCAACAGCTAAATGAATGATTTTACGGGCCATCGTAAATTTACCTCATTTCTCTCTAATCTTTACAATTAACTTTTATTCAACTTTATATCCAAATTAATAATAAAGTATCTTATGCTTTATTATTAATTTGGATACTAGTGAGAAAGTTTCTATCGATCGTTGGATCATTTAATTTATTTTATAATAATAAGTGCCCTTGCAAATTGTATGTGCACAACCCGTCATGAATACATCACCCTCCTCTGTCCAAGAAATTTTCAAGTCGCCTCCAGCTAAATGTACGGTTACTAACGTGTTTTTCTTCATATAATTGTTTAAAATTGAGGCTACAACAGTTGCGCAGGCGCCTGTCCCACAACCTTGAGTGACTCCACTTCCTCGCTCCCATACTCGATACTGTAGTTCTGTTTCATTTAATATTTGTACAAATCCAACATTAATTCCATTAGGAAAACGGCTATCTGTTTCAACAATGGGTCCTAATGTCGTAAGAGGTGCTTTTTCAATATCATCTACATAAAAAATAATATGAGGATTTCCCATTGATACTAGAGTTGCTGTATACGTATTACTACCAAATGTTATCGGCTCTGCTACTACTTCATTTTGCTCGAAACCAAGCATAGGTATATCTTTTCTACGCAGTTTCGGCTTTCTCATGTTAATAGTTACCTCTAAAAATTGATTACCTTGCGTATGTACATGTACTTGTACAATTCCTGAAAGAGTCTCAATGGTAAATCTCTCTTTATTTACTATCTTATTGTCGTAAACATACTTAGAAACACATCTTAATCCATTTCCACAATTCTCTGCTTCAGATCCATCACTATTAAATATACGCATTTTCACATCAGCTTCTGTCGATGGACAGATTAAGATTAATCCATCGGAACCAATACCTGTATGAACATTAGCAATAGATACAGCAGTACTCGTAAGATCTTCCTCAGCAATTGATTCATTAAATAAATTCACATAAATATAATTGTTACCCAAAGTGTGCATTTTTGTGAACGTAAATTCACCCATATTACCACCTGCTATATTTTATTTTTGTCTAAATTTAGGGATTTACCAACTAACAAAGATTCATTATATTGAGATCGATAATAACTAGCCTATCCTACCGTAGTTAAAGATAGAGAAAAAGATGCCCACAGGCATCCAAATAGTAAATATTAAATAGATTAGCAAGGAAAGCAAACAACATCCTTTTTTGTTTTTCTTGCTTGATATTACAAATAAACTTTTGATTATCGTCAAATTATGTTATCCTCTTGTGCCTTAATTAGGCTTAGTAACCAACAATTTTAATCCAAGAGCTATAAATACAATCCCTGAAACTTTGTCTAGAACGATATTAAACGTTTTGTTGTCTTTAAGCGTTTTGGTTGCCAAAGTCGAAAAATATGTTACCAATGAGTACCACAGTAGCACGATTAAGGCGAATGTTGAGCCTAATACTAGTAATGCTAATGATCCGTTCTCACCATTTGTGGAAGCGAATTGAGGTAAGAATGATAAATAAAACAGAATGTTTTTAGGGTTAGCAACATTTGTTATAACACCTTGGATATAGTGCTTTCTTAAAGGTACATCTGAAGTTTTCTTAATATCTATTCCTTTACTTTTCTTAAGAAGAGACTTAATCCCAATATATATTAAATACAATCCACCTATAATCTTAATAGCCGTAAATAAAGTAACAGACTGAGATAAAATAAGGGATAATCCAACCGTAGAAAGAATGGTGTGCACAAATGCACCAGTTGCCACACCGGCAGATGCAGCCATACCACTTGCTCTTCCATTTGAAATACCTCTACTTAATACGAATACAGCATCTATACCAGGTGCTGCTATAAAAATTAGTGCAGATATAACGAATAAAGTAAAATCATGGATGCCAAACAACTCAATCAACTCCTATAACTTGTAAAATCTTGCTTTATTTCCTCTTCAATTAGCAGATATAAAGAGTGTATGAGAATATTGACTATAATAAAAGGGACAATTTTTAAAAAGTGAATGAAGTCAGAGCGAAGTTAGTTGGTTATAATAAGCTTATTAGAATGTTGACCTTGGAAGATGTAAAATTCAGCGAACTAGGTACAGACAGCAGGAGGTAAATATGTTAGAGTTTATTCCTTTATTAGATAAGAACAGCAAAGTTCCTCTTTATGTTCAGTTATACCAATATATAAAACAGAAAATAGAAGAGGATAAAATTCCTGAAGGATCTATTTTACCTTCTATTCGATATTTGTCGGGGCAATTAAGAGTTAGTAAAAATACAGTAGAAGGTGCTTATCAACAATTAATAGCAGAAGGATATGTAGCAAGTACAGCGAGAATTGGTTTAAAGGTACTTCCATTAGAAAAAACTATTCTCTCTGCTCCTTTACAAGAGCACACAAAAAAAAACAAGGAACCTTTAGAAAATAAGGGAGAAAAATTTTATTACGATTTCAAATACGGAGATATAGATGTTAATTCCTTCCCTCTTCACATTTGGAGGCGCTGTTTAAATAAAGCTCTAATGAATGAACCTGAGCAATTATCGAATCCGGGAGAAAGAAAAGGAGATATCGGTCTACGTAAGGAATTAGCAAATTATTTATTCCAGTCGCGAGGAGTAAATTGCTCTGAAGAACAAATTGTTATTTGTTCTGGCACTCAGCATGCTATAAGCCTTATTGTCCAATTACTTTCTGCTGAAGAACATTCGGTGTCTATGGAAAATCCAAGTTATGATGGAGCTCAATCAGTATTTAATAACCATGGATGGAGAATTAATCCTATTGGACTCGAAAAAGATGGGATAGATATAGAACAACTTCAAAAGGTTAAGGCGAAAGTAGCCTATATAACACCTTCTCATCAATTTCCTTATGGTATGGTACTTCCTATAAAAAAACGATTGTTACTGTTAGAATGGGCGAGCAAAAACCATAGCTTTATTATTGAAGACGATTACGACAGTGAATTCCGATATCTGGGACAACCTATTCCTTCGTTAAAAGCCTTAGATACCAAAGAAAATGTTATTTATTTGGGCACTTTTTCTAAGTCTTTTACTCCTGCAGTAAGGGTCAGTTATATAGTCTTACCTCAAAGGTTAATGGATGTATATCAGCATATGTATGTTAATTACTATCAGTCTGTACCGTCTATCGTCCAAAAAGGCTTATCTATATTTATGAATGAAGGGCATTTTACAAGTCATATTCGAAGAATGAGAAAAGTATATCAGAAAAAGCACCAAACGCTTGTGGATGCATTAAACAAATATATGGGTGGACATATAGAGATTGTGGGACAAAAAGCAGGACTACATCTATTAGTAAACGTTAAGAATCGCTCTACAAAAGAGTTAGTGAAGGAAGCAAGAAAGGCTGGGGTAAAAGTTTATGACCCAACTTTTTATTTACTGAACGAAGGCGAAGTTAATTCATCATTAGTCATGATGGGCTTTGGAGGAGTTTCAGAAGAAAAAATAGATAAAGGAGTTCAGTTACTCCAAAAAGCTTGGTTTGCTGATGAGAATTAAGAACTAAAAATACCATATAATTAGGTATATTAAGAAGCTATGAACCCTTTAGTACTGAAGGGATTCGTAGCTTCTTTCTTTTATGTGTCGAGCTATATTATTAGTGTATATAAATAAAGGTTAATAAAATGGGCGCAATGTTCAATCTGCGTCTTCCGGAGAACTATGATTCAAATGAAGTGAGGCCTTTTTTAGAATATCAATAAAAATACGTGTCGCAGCACTTAGGTATTTATCCTTCCTGTAGATAATTCCTATATCTCGAGCAAGGTTAGCATTTACAATCGGAATAATTCTAATACGAGGATGATTAAGATACTCTAAATAAGGTCTAGGTAATATAGTTACCCCTACCCTATCTATAACCATATCAATTAAAGATTGCATGGTTGTAATTTCAAAAATTGGTTCTGGAATAAACCCCACGTCTTTGCAAGCTTTATTAATAAGCTGCCTTATAAAATATTGTTCGGGAAGCAATATGGAAGGTGTTGTTTGCAAAGCTTCTATACCTAACGTATTCTGATTCTCTAACGGGTGTCCACTCGGCACTGCAAACGCCATTTCCTCTGTATATAAAGATATAGTTTCTAATTCGTCCCCTTTCATAGGTAAAAAAACAATGCCTATATCCAACTTATTTTCTAACAATTGTTTTTGAATATCCCCAGTACGTAGTCCAAACACAGATATTTTAACAGCAGGATATAGCTGATGAAAGCTACGTAATGTGGGCGGAATGAGGTAATTTTCAACTGTTAACAAGGTGCCTACAGAAATAGTTCCTCTTTGAAGACCATTTAGTTCATCTATTGAGGTTTTGGCCTGTTCAAGTTCATGAAAAATGTTACGTGTATACTTCAAGAGTAATTCTCCCGATTCTGTAAGAGCTGTCTTTTTACCGATGCGATCAAATAAAGGTGTGCCTATTTCATGTTCTAATAAACGAATTTGTTGGCTTAAAGAAGGTTGAGAAATCCCTACTTTTTCTGCTGCTCTTGTAAAATGCAGTTCTTGGCACACAGCGTAAAAATATTCAAGTTGTCTTAATTCCATTCTAGGACCTCCACTTTAAACAGTAATAATTCTTACAGTTTTATTTTGCAAACCCACTGACATAATTTCTATAGGAATCTTATAGATAGTTTGATTTACTCCTATCTTATCATAGTTTTAACCTATGGTTATTATATAAATAATTGAATTGTACTATGAATAGTGCTGTTTTAGACTATTAATTGCACAGGAATCCAGGTAAAGTCTTCAGTTCTAAAAGTAGGAATTAACCTGTGTAAAAATTTCTTGGAGAGTGATAGCATGGGTAGTCAAAGAACAGAGATTATCAATTACAGTGAGTTTTTAAAAAAAAGTAGAAAACCTGCCATTCGAGCATGCTCATGGAAATGGAAAGATATTTATCCATTACTCAGTCAATCTGTATCGGAGGACTTTCTTGAAAGTGGACGTGGAACATTGTCTCTTATTCATAATGATACAGGAGATACGTATGGAACTTCATCAACTATGAATGTAGTTGTTCAAATCTTTAAACCTGGTGAGCACAATAAAGCTCATCGTCACACTAATGTGGCTCTAAACCTAGTGTTTCAGGGAGAGGGCTATAGTATCGTAGATGGGGAAAAAATTGAATGGGAAAAAGGAGATCTATTTCTGGCTCCTCCTTGGTCAGCTCATGAGCATTGCAATACTTCACAAACAGAAGATGCTATTCTTTATACGTTTCAAGATGTACCGGTTCTTACCTCGATGGGTAACTGGTTTTTAGAGGAACCGGTGGGAAGTACACCTCGTCACATACTCAAACCAGATACAAAAACAAGGAATAGCTAGAAAATATTTGTTAACACTTTTCGCTTATAAAAATATAAACAAATTTTAAATAACATAAATATAGAACAATTTAGTCATTCAAATATACCTTTGAAAATTATCTCAAAAGATATGAGATTTGATCTTATGTACAAATTAGTTCTTGTAATGTATATACACTGGAGGATATAACTGATGAGAAATTTTAATGTCGCTATCCCAACTCCTTTTCGGGATGATGAAAGCTTATATTTAGAAGGATTTAATTCCATTGTTAGACATTTAACAGATAACGCGATAGATTCACTACTTGTGTCAGCTACAACAGGTGAACAAAATTCAATGAGCATTGAAGAACGTATCCAAATTATTGATTATTTTAATGAACAAAAATTTGAGAATGTTGAACTAATGTTTGGCGTATCAGCTACAAGAACGAGAGACGCAGTAAGATTGGTTAAAAAGCTTGAGGAATCTGTTTTTGATTCTATTCTAATTCAGTTCCCACCGTACATTCAGCCAACACAACAACAAGCTATTTTTTATATTAATGAGTTGCTACAGCATACCACCAAAAATGTTGTTCTTTATAATAACCCTTTCCGAACAGGATTTGAGCTAAGTGCTGAATCATTAAAGACCATTATTAATCAGAAACACTCTAACCTTGTAGGAATGAAAGAAGAAAGTGATGCCAACCGTCACAATAATACGAACTTACCGGATAATTTCATCATGTTCGCTGGTGGAGATGTAAATCTTGTAGAAAAGATAATGAATGGATGTAATGGACTTTCTAGCATGGTAGGAAATGTTTACCCACAAGAAATCAAACAAATTTTTAATGACTTATTAATGAATAAACCAGTTGACCTTTGGAAGATAAACGATTTGATTAATGAAGTTACAAGTGGCCAAGCCATTATAAACATAAAAAAACATTATAATTCTTTAGGTATAAAAGTAGGGCCTTGTCGCTCTCCTATTAACTAATGGAGAAAAGTCCAAAGGTTCACTTAGTTTAATTAAAATGTTTAAAAATAACCGTCGGGCAGAAAACATTAATTTATTATGTTATCTGCTTGCGGATACTTTTATGAAACAACATAAAAAGATGAAAATTAAAAAACAGGTGAGTCTTATTGTACAATCTAAAACAGCTTTAGTATTAAACATGGAGGGTCTATGGCTATCATGAGTATTTTACAAACAACAGATCAACTAGAACGATCAAAACTAGATTTAAAGCCTAAAATAGGATTACTTATTATAGGGATTATCCTAATAGGAGCCAATCTCAGAGCTCCACTAACATCAGTGGGGCCACTGGTAGCTTCTATTCGAGACAGTTTAGGTATATCTAATACACTAGCAGGGACAATAACTACAGTGCCCTTACTTACTTTTGCATTCTTATCCCCTTTTGCTCCTAAGTTAGCTCAACGCTTTAATACAGAATTCATCCTATTTATTTCCTTAATTCTCTTAACTATTGGAATTGAAATACGTTCCTTTGGTGGAATAGGAACCTTATTTATAGGAACAATCATAATTGGTTTATCTATTACCGTGGGTAATGTATTACTCCCCAGTCTCATTAAACATAACTTTGCATCACATATAGGAATAATGACAGGAATTTATGCTGTTTCGATGAATTTATGTGGAGCTATTGGATCGGGTATAAGTATTCCCCTTTCTTCATTATCAGAGTTAGGATGGTCAGGGGCCCTTAGATTCTGGGGGATTTTATCTCTCCTTACTCTTTTCTTTTGGCTGCCACAATTACGGAATAAATGTAAGAATATTAAGGTTGTACAAACAGAAAAGACAGCTAGCTCCACTAACTTATGGCGCTCTAAACTTGCATGGAATGTTACATTATTTATGGGGTTTCAATCTTTAATTTTCTATACCATGATTGCATGGCTACCTGAAATTCTTGAACAAAAAGGATTGAATCCTCATGAAGCCGGATGGATGTTGTCTTTAATGCAACTCGCTATGCTTCCTATTACAGTAATTGCCTCTATTCTAGCTGGACGTTTAAAAAAGCAGCATTCACTAGTACTCGTTTCAGCTGTCCTGCTTATTGTAGGATTATTTGGTCTCTTATACGGAGGTAAACTCTTTATTCCGTTATGGATTATTATGATTGGAATTGGAGTCGGATTTGCCTTTAGTTTAGCCATGATGTTTTTTAGTTTACGTACCCAAAATACGACTGAGGCAGCAGAACTATCCGGTATGGCTCAATCATTTGGCTATCTTTTGGCTGCTATCGGACCTGTGTTATTTGGATGGTTACACGATATTACACATAGTTGGACTACTCCTTTACTAATGCTAGTTTTCACTTCTATTATCATTTTTGTCACAGGAATAGGTGCAGGGAAAAATAAATATGTAACTTCTAAATGATTAAAGAACCCCCTCTCCAGCACTTTTATTATAAGTAGGAGGTTTTCTTTAATTATTTGTCAGCTTTTTTTATTCTTTTTTTATAAGAACACAGAAACTTTAAAAACCAAAAGAAAACATTCTTTATTCAAAAACACATGGAAATAAAATGAAAAGTACGAATCTGTTACTAAGTAATAGATTTATGTCTTTTCACTTCATCAAATTGTAAAAAATGTTGGAGAACAATTGGAGGTACACAGAATGAGCGAAATAATTGTAGAGAAGATATTAGTTGGAAAACCGAAAACAATTGATGAAACAAATTCTAATAATCCTATGAATAGGGAATGGACCAGTGGGATTTTCAAAGAAGAAACAAAAAATCCTATTTGGCTTGGTAAAACTAACTTAACAGGTGATGGACAAGCAGATTTAAAACATCACGGTGGCCCAGAGAAGGCCGTATTTGTTTATCCAATACAACACTACATACACTGGAAAGAAGAACTTAAGATAAATAATATGAATATAGGAGCCATGGGAGAAAATTTTGCAATAAATGGACAATTAGAAGAAGAGGCTTGTATAGGTGATAACTATAAAATTGGAGAAGCTGTTGTTCAGATATCACAACCCCGACAACCCTGCTGGAAGCCAGCTCGTCGCTTCCAAATAAGAGATTTAGCGCTTCTTTTGCAGAATTCAGGGAGAACAGGATGGTATTTTCGTGTTCTAAAAGAAGGCTATGTTAAAGAAGGGCAACCCTTAATATTATTAGAGCGTCCTTATCCACAATGGACCATTGCAAAATGTAATGAGGTTATGCATATGAAAAAGGAGGATTTAAAGACTTCTAAAGAATTAGCTTCTTGTGAATATTTAGCGATAAATTGGAAAAGAACATTAAATGCAAGAGTAGAAAAAGGCGAAGAACTAGATGTTAATAGAAGGGTATACGGTCCTAATATTTAATATAATTGGTATTCCTTAATAAATTTGGTTTAGTTATTATCGTTAACAAAAAAAGAAAGCTACCCCATCGTTGCCGGACAGGTAGCTTTTAAAGGGAATTCATAAGATTATTTACGAAAAAGTCGAAATAATTTTACAATAAAAATGCAAATAAATCAATATAAGATAGTTTCTAACATATGTATAATATGTAGGCTTTTATACATTCTCCTCTCAACTGGCAAACGGGAAAATCCAGTCATATCAAGGATGTATAAAAAGCTGCATACTCAAACAAAAGAATCCTTAGCTGAACCCTACTGCCGCAAGGGTTCTTTTGCTTGCTTGGTTCCGGAAAGAGTGATTATGTTAACTTCACATGTATAGAATATGCATCCAAAAGTCCTAACGATTTTACATAATTTTTGTAAGGTTAATGTAAGAGAAATGAAAGTTTAGAGAAAGAGTAATGTTGTAAGATGAGCTTGTTCCAAAAAATAGGAGGTGTTTTGAAAGTGAAAAAAGTATTACAAAGTTTAACAGTTACATCACTAGTTTTAGGAGGTGGATCCCTTTTTGGTTTTAGTGAACAAGCAAGTGCTGCGGGTCCCCAATCAAGTAAGGTTGAGATGGAAAAAAGTGAAGTAGGCCATAAAGCTTCTGGGATTTCTACTGAACAAGGTGAAAGAAAATTATCTACAGATATAGGTATACAAACATCTTTGTTTTATTTCTATGATTATCGTGACTTTGAGGATTTATTTTTTACTATGACTCCTGGTAGTTCGAAAAACTTTTTAGGAGACGCACAAGATGATATATCATCTATAAGTATACCTCCACACTCCTATATTATTCTTTATTCTGATCTAAATTATGAAGGGCATCAGGTAAAAATTGAGAATGATGAGTCTTCGTATTTACATGTTGATCTAGAAGATTATTATTTCGATGAAACTGATATTGATTGTAATAATTCAGTTGGATCATTAAGAACGGGTCGTATATATTAAAAACTTTTATTATTGTTAAATCCAAAGGCATAGATGAATATTATATACAGCTTAAAAACAGAAAAAACTACCATAGGAGTTGGTAGTTTTTTCTGTTTGAATACATATAAGGTTTGCAATTGACGCTTTGTATCGTCTTAGGTAGTTTGCTCGTTTACGATATAAATGATTCACATAAATGTTTCACCAGATATGAAACATTTATGTATAAAAAATGATACATCTTGTATTGTTTTTGAAACAAGATGTATCATGAGCAGACTTAAGCCTGTAAGGCTATTTTTAGTTTTTCCAAAACATCCACCATGGTCTCTTGTAGTATGTCTGTTTTCTTAGTTCTTGCATTTGTCTCATGAGTTCTACAACTTGGCGGTCTCGTCTTTCTATGTGAGCTTTATATTTTTGTAGCTCTTGTTCTTGAATTTCTAGTCATTTAATTATGTGGTTCTGGTGCAAAAACTTCAAGAAAATTGCAAGTAATCTCTAAAACTTGGACATACTGATACTAGTACTCTAAAAAAAGGACGTGGCCAGTATGGAAAAGGAAAAGGTATTTAAGCGGAAATATTATCAACCTGATATTATTTTATTAACCGTGAGATGGTACCTGCGGTACAACCTTAGTTTTCGTGATTTGGCTGAAATGATGGAAGAACGGGGACTCTTCTTCATTTCCCATACAACGATTACGCGCCGGGTTCATCAGTATGTTCTTGAATTAGATGAGCGAGTAAGGCATCATCTTAAGCCAACCAATGATTCTTGGCGAGTCGATGAGACGTATGTGAAAGTCAAAGGTCAATGGATGTATCTGTATCGTGCCGTTGATTCAGAAGGGAATACCATTGATTTTTATCTAAGTAAAGCAAGAAATAAACAAGCAGCCAAGCGCTTTTTTAGGAAAGCCTTGGCTTTTTCACACGTTTCTAAGCCTTGTGTGATAACAGTAGACAAGACCCCAGCTTATCCCATCGCTATCCAAGAGTTAAAAGAAGAAAAACAGATGCCTGAAGGCATCCAACTGAGGCAAGTTAAATATCTCAAAAATATTGGGGAGCAGGATCATCGCTTTATTAAAAAGCGAATTCGCCCGATGCTTGGATTAAAGTCCTTACGGACTGCCAAACAAATTATTACAGGGATAGAGGCTATGCACATGATCAAAAAAGGACAGACTCTTCAAAGAGAGAATTCTGTCCAAAATCAAAAAGAATTCATCCATCAACTGTTTGGAATAGTTGCTTAAGACCAGAGGTCACTAGAAATCTTTTGCTTTTTGTATTTTCTTCAAGTATTTGCACTAGAACCTATGCGAGTAAATTACATAAGTCCTTTTAATTTTGTGCTAGATTCTTATTGTAACCAGCTTTAGGCAAGGTAATTTGAAATTTCGTTTTCCCTTCATCTATATGTAAATAAATTTGACCTCCGTGTTTCTCCACTATATGTTTTGAAATGGTTAAACCCAGGCCTGTTCCCCCATCGCTTTGTCTTGATTGGTCTCCCCTGAAAAATGCTTCAAATACTTTTTCTTTTATAGGACTAGGAATACCAATACCATCATCGGTGATATTAATATATATCTTTTGAGTATCTTCGATTAGCGAAATGGAAACATTTGTTCCTTTTGAGTTGTATTTTAAGGCGTTGGACAGTACGTTAGAAACGGCTCGATATAACAATGTATAATTAAAAGAAACAAGTATTTCCCGAGGAGGGATTTCAAATTGAAAATGAAAGTATTTTTCTTCAAACAACCAATAATACTCGGCAGATATTTCACGAATAAATTCCGAAATATCCAGTGATTCAGTTGCAAATGGATAGTCAGAACTTTCAAGTTTAGACAATTCAAATACATCCTCAATTAATTCTGTAACGAGTCGTGTTTTTGTATGTATGATATGTAAAGCTTTCTTTTTCTTCGCTTCCTCTTTAATCAGACCCATTTGCAGTGCTTCAACATAGCCCTGAATAGTTGTAATAGGAGTTTTTAAATCATGAGAGATATGGACAAGCATGCGCTGTTTGCTTTCTTCTAACTGTTTTTTATCCTTTTCTGTTTTTTCTAGTTTTTCAGCCATAAGGTTAAAGTAATTCTGTATTTTCATTAATTCATAGTTTGCCTTAAAATGAATCCGTTTGTAGTAATAACCATTCGTAATGTTTCTAATTCCATTAGCAATTGAAAGTAACGGATTGGTTATTTTCATAGCCATCCAGCGGCTATATATATAGACATTAATCCCGAATAAAAGGAGAAAAAGAAGAAAGGTTTGAACCAGCAATGTTGTAAAAACTGTAATATGGTCTTTCGCTGCACTTGTTACTGTGAATTCTTGCTTTATATATGTTTTGGGAATCTTAATAAGGCAATAAGCCGTTTTCCCATTTTCTGTTTTAAATGGTGCTAAAGAAGTTTGATATAAATTTTTTTTTTGGTCATAAAAAAGGCTGTTTAATTCTTTTTCTGTATAGGCGAATGAATTATCTTGTTTTTTACCTTTAACATAAATAACGTGCAAATTTTCATCGAGAATTTCTACCCAACCATTAAATGACTCAATTGCGTCAGAGCGAATGTTTGAGTAGTCCTGTCGTACAATTTCATTCGCTCTTAAATTAGATAACACAGTATTATCGAACTTCTGTTTCATTTGAAAATTTAAAATGACAAGTAGGATAACGACAGTAATTCCAACAGTTAACGAGAAGAAAACATACGTTTTAATTAAGGTGTTAAATATTTTATTTTTATCGCTCATTCAATTCTTCCCTCTTCGCAAAGCGATAACCTAAGCCTCGTACAGTTTTTAAATATACTGGATTTCTCGGATAATCTTCTATTTTTTCTCGCAATCTACTGATTTGAACCATAATAGTATTGTCATCCGAATAATAATGATCGGACCATACGTTTTCAAAGATTTGTTTTTTTGTAAAAATACGACCTGGCTCCCCCATAAATAGCTTCAATAATTTATACTCTAGGGCGCTAAGTTTAATTTCGTGTCCCCGCTTGTGAAGAGTACAAGAGTGGTGATCCAACACCAAGTCGTTAAAGTGCGTTTGAGGGTGCTCATGATTTGACGGGTTAACATTAAAATCATATGTTCTTCGAAGTTGAGCTTGGATTCGTGCTAATACCTCCAACAAGCTGAATGGTTTCGATATAAAATCATCTGCTCCTAGTCCTAATCCCATAATTTTATCCATTTCCTGATTTTTAGCAGAAAGAATAATAATAGGCATTTTGTATTCTTTCCGAACTATTTTAATCAATTCGTATCCATTAATATTCGGCATCATAATGTCAATAATAGCTAGATCAACTTTGAATTTCTGTATAAGATTTAAAGCTGATTTACCATCACGCGCTTTCAGTATCGAAAAGCCTTCCATTTCCAAAAAAAGTCTTAGTATCTCTATGATTTCAAGCTCATCATCAACGATTATAATCGTTCTCTCCACTTTCTTTCCCCTCTCCGTTTCCACTAATTAAAACCTTGCTTAAAACTAAAATTTTCCTTTTGTAAGATTATTGTAAGATAAATGAAAGTTTTGGGAAAGAGTAACATTGTAAGATGATATTATCTTACATGAAAGAGTATTTAAAAATCTTACAAAGAAAAGTAAGATTAAAAAACCCTGCTAATATCAAAGAAGTCTAAAAGACTTGTACATCATGATACTTACATGTCAAGTGGCTTGAAATGATGCATTTAATGAAAAGGTAGGTGCAAAGAACATGTAAAGTCTGTCCAAAATAAGAAGAATTCACCTATAAGCTGTTTAGATTAGTATTTTATGTAAGTCCTTGAATATGAGAAAAATGAATGATTCTATGTTTTTACTACACTAACGTGGATGTTATAAATAATTAAAGGAGTGATAGATATGACATTATCAGTAACCGATGAACACTATGAGAAAGCAGAGCGTCTACTTTCTTGGAACGCTATAAAAGATGTATTTAACGGTAAAGTCTTTCCTAACTGGTTAGATAAGGAAAGCCGCTTTTGGTATCAAAAAGATATTCGAAAAGAAAGCAAACGCGGCAAACAATTTGTATTAATAAATCCACAGTCAAATACTAAAGAATCTGCTTTCGATCATGCTAAACTTGCAGAATCCCTCTCAAGTGCTATTTCACGTGAAGTTGATTCAGATAACCTTCCCTTCAACTCCTTTACCTATGTCAATGACGAGAGGGCTATTCAATTTGAATTATATGAATCCACGTGGATTTGCGATCTAACTAACTATCATTGTAAACAAATCAAAACTAAAAAATTATCTGCGCATGAACTTCCATCCCCTGATGGGCGTTGGGCTGCATTTATCAAGGGATATAACTTATTTGTACGTTCTTTAGAAACAGGGCAAATCATCCAATTAACTCATGATGGTAAACGATACTATGATTATGGTACTCAGCCGGAATCAGAAACTTCCGTTATCCTTAAACGATTATCTAACCAAAAGGTTCCACCAGCAGCACTGTGGTCTCCAGATTCCAAACAAATTTTGACACACCGGCTTGATCAACGTAATGTGCGAAAAATGACTCTTATACAGTCTGTTCCTTCTGAAGATGCAAAGCCACCTGTCATCCATTCATACCGTTATCCGCTAGTCGGAGATAAACACCTTCCATTAGCCCAATTTGTAATTTGTGATATTGAACAGCAATCGATGATTCAATTGGATACAGAACCTATGATTACTGGATTATTCTCACCACTTAGTTCTATTTGTCAAACAGCTTATTGGACAAATGACAGCGACTTAGTTTATTTCACAAAAATGGCTCGCGATTATCGATCTATGCAGTTTATTGTCGCTAATGTAAAAACTGGTAAAACGCAAACTTTGTTAAAGGAGAAAAGTGAAACATTCCTATTTACAGACTTCTACAACATTAAAAGTGGAAAAGGAGGTATAAATGTCCAATGGTTATGCCATGATAACTCTTTTATTTGGCATTCCGAGCGTGACGGCTGGTCACACCTTTATCTTTATGATAGCCGTACAGGAAGACTAAAAAGTAGAATTACCTCTGGACCTTGGACAGTCCGTCGACTCATTGGTGTTAATGAAAAAGAAGGGTGGGTGTATTTTACTGCAAGTGGCCGAGAACCGGAGCGGGATCCCTATTTTCAGCACCTTTATCGAGTTCGGCTAGATGGATCAGACTTAGTGCTCCTTACTCCGGAGAATGCCGAGCATAACGTGTCTATATCTCCTGATTACTGTTTTTTTGTAGATACTTTTTCACGTGTAGATATGCCACCTAAATCTGTTTTACGTTCAACAGACGGAAAATTAATTTGTACATTGGAGCAAGCTGATGTTGAACTTCTCTTATCAAATGGATATCAAATTCCAAAGCGTTTCACTGTCAAGGCTGCCGATGGGATAACGGATTTGTACGGAATACTGATTCCTCCTGCAAAAATAAACAAAGGGTGTAAATATCCCATTCTAGATTATATGTATGGTGGCCCTCAAATAACTCACACACCGAAAGAATTTACTTGGGGGGGAGAGTATGCATTAGGGCTACCAGTTGATCAAGTGGGCGGTGCTCAATCTTTTGCACAACTTGGATTTGCTGTTATTCTAATGGACGGAAGAGGTACTCCTTATAGGTCAAAGGAATTCCATGACTTTTCTGACGGGAAACTGGAATGGTCTGCAGGACTTGAGGATCATGTAGTAGCTATTAAACAGCTTGCGGAGCAGTATCTTTTTCTAAACCCAGAAAAAGTAGGTATTTATGGCGAGTCTGGAGGAGGATATGCAGCTGCGCGAGCTATAATGACCTATCCGGATGTATATAAGGTAGCAATATCAGGGTGCGGGAACCATGATCAACGCTTATACTTAGCGGCTTGGGGAGAACGGTTTCAAGGGCTTTTTGATTCAGAACTATACTGTGAACAAGATAACACGAAATTGGTTAGGAATCTAAATGGAAAATTACTTTTGGTGACAGGAGACCTGGATGATAATGTCCATCCTGCTTTAACCATGCGAATGGTGAATGCTTTGATTAAAGAAAACAAAGACTTTGACCTACTTATTCTTCCGAATCGGCAGCATGGGATTTCAGAAGATGTTTACTTTATACGTCGACGATGGGATTATTTTATACGAAACCTTATGGGAATAGAACCACCGGAAGAGTATGCGATTAAAGATCCCATGTTTCCAATATGATGCACAGATAGTATTCTCTCTTAGGGGTACGGCAAAGATTACTACTTTTTGGGGCCACTCATTATTTTAGTTAACAGAATTAGAGTTCCGTTAACTTTTTAAGAAGAATTTAACAAGATTTGTTTACAGAATACTTGTAAATACTGCTAAAAATAAATTTACGGAATACATTTCAAGAAGGTTTCCTTGAAAACTTCAAATCTAATTGCCTTAAAGTTATTGTTTTATCATATATTTGAAATTTTTTTGCAAGTGGCTCGAAAAAGAATGAACCGTTGTCATATCCCTTAAATATACAAAATTTAACTAAAACAGGAGGAAAATGCATGATTGAGAAATTAAGAAGTTTTCTGTTATCTACTGTGACTGCCGCAGCTTTATTACTGCCATCTCTATTAGGGGCAACTAATCACGCAGAGGCAGCAACTACATATGGTCCATCTATGAAATCGGTTCTTATGTATGCTGGCAAAATTGATCCTGCTGCTTCTACCACTTATAACACATATACAGATACTGAGCTTACGAATCTCATGAAAGGGGCCAATCAGTTTATTGTTTTATCACCGAACATTTCTGTTCATGATGATACTGATTACAAATTAAAATTAGATTTAATCAAAAAAATCATAGCAAAAGATAGTAGGGCAAAAATTTGGTTAGGAACTTTACATAGAGGTTCAAAAAGTACAGATTTTAGATCTGACCCTCTTACCGCAGAACTAGAAAAATTCAAAACCGAATTAGGTAGTGCAATCTGGACAAACAATATAGTAGGTATTTACGTTAATGTTGAACATGTTTATAAAGATAATGCTGATCCAGATGGCACTAAAGCTACAGTATATACCGGAGATTATTGGAGTAAATTAAATAATAGTATGAACTCTAATGTGACTGTCCAGCTATTTAAAGCGCTTGATACATGGGTTTCTTCTTCCACAAACGGATACAAAAAATTAGCATGGGCTCCTTATGTTGATACAGATACTGATATTTTAAGAAGAGTAGCTTGGGTAACCAATCAAACCAATCTTTTTGATGCAGTGCTCCTACAGCCTAATTGGTATTTTCATGGCGATACCCAACAAAATGGTACGGTTCTGAACAAACCCGATTACTTACTAAAAGTTGTTAAAAAAAGCATGATAAATGGAACACTTTCCTATACAGACGGAAGCTATATCCTTCCACAAGCTTATGTAAATAAGAGAATAGGAACTATTGGAGTGGATATGGAGTACGATGAGAAAATTGCCGGTACTACTACAACTAATATTACAAAATATAATAGATTAATTGATTATGAAACAACATTTAAAGAAGAGTTAGCATCTAAATCCTATCCATTTACTTACTATATGGGATCTCCTGGTGCTAATGGTATGAGATACTTGGACATGACTACTACTTATGGTAAGTGTACATGGGAGTATATGGTGGATTATTACTCGAATGGTACGATTCATCCTAAAAAATAATGCAAGAAAGACAAGATAAAGACCACTACTGTAGCTTTATAATAAAGTTTGATAGAAAAATAGATAATCGGATTAGTTGCCTTTGTAACTGTAGCTCCAACTCAATTACTAGCTACTCAATATTTTAAAGAATACTCCATTGGTTTTATTTTAGGGTGGTTATTCCTTAGCCATCAAATAGGATCGGCATTGGGCGCTTATTTACCAGGTTTATTTTATAACGAAACAGGTAGTTACAATATTTCTTTTTATCTTTCAATTATGATCTTAGCAGAAGCAGCCATTTTAAACTTGTTACTGCCTGAACCTCATAAGGTTAAGCAAAAGGATAAAATAGATGCTCACGAACAACTACAAGGTTAATAGAAAGGTAAGCCTTAATTAACGGCTTACCTTTTTTATTTATTATGACTACCTAGAACGCACATTATGTTAAGTAAATTTGAAGATCATATACATCAAAAAACAGAAAAGAACTCACTATTTTCAATGAAGTAGTTCTTTTCACGAACCAAAAAATTAATTGGAGCTTTTTATTTTATAAAGAATTATCTTTTTTATAACGATGCTAATTAGTAAACCAATTGGTAGACAGAGGATAGGGAACCATATCGGTCCCCATAATACATTATTAATTTTAAAGGTAGAAGAATAAATCACTCCAACTGTAACGAAATAGGCAGAAAATACAAATGGTAGAAACATAAGAGGGGAATTTTTGCCGTCTGCATCTTTATAGGCGTCCCACATTGCAAAAAAGTAAAGACATGGATAAAACATTAACCATTGATAATTGGTTTGCTCAATTGCTTTTTCAGTTTCTCCTTGAAAGCTTAACATGATGGCTGTATTAAAATTGGATTGAACATTAATTAGGAATTCTAATCCTATAAATAGAATTCCTTTTGTCAGTTTTCTATTCAATATTTGAGGAAAACCTGGCAATGCTATGCTCCAAAAAATACTTTCTAATTTTTCTTTGGTCATTTCGAATTCACTTCTATATCTTATTTTTTAGAGAGTAGTTAATCTATACTTTACTTTTACACTGCTTATTCTTTTATTAAATTTGGTCGATCTTCCATTTGAGGTGGTTCCTCTAGCCAGCCATTTTTAATCATAATTTTCACTCCTTCATCGGCGTAGAAGTAGATATCCTTTGCAATTAAGGCTGTTTTCATGGACACATCCTTTCTTAAACTAAAAATTGTCCCGAAACTACTTCCTACAATTCCAAAACCATTCAGGAGGTAAATGCAAAACATCATGAGTTTTTGTGAAAATGGAGCTACTTTAGAAGTTGTCACAGTACTCCCAGAAGTCGCAGAAAAATGAACATCACTTTCAAGAAGTATATCTCCAAATACTTTTATTTGTTTCTTAGCAAGTTCTTTTCCTTTTACAAAATATTGCTTTACTTCTTTGTCTTCTGTACATTGGGCAAAACCAGTAATTAGCTGCATGCCAATATTATTTGTCTCTATTCCATGATGAAGATAACCTAGCTCAAGATCATTCAAAGCCCTTTTGTCATTAAAGGGATTGAATCCATTTAAATACCTTTTACTTTCAATAAACTCAGAGGACTTAGGCATTGTTACTTTAGGAGGAAGAGTAAGGATACCTTTTTCCAGTAAATAAAGAGTCGATGATTTATAAATTTTTTGAGTGGTAGAAGTGAGACCTTCATAAATTTCCATTACATCATCTTGATAGGCCATATTCATATTAAGGGTGTACATCCCCATACTAATTTCTTTTAAAATACGTATGAACATAATATCGAATCCATTATCATATAACTTAGGTGCTTCTAAATTTACATCTTCTTGGTTAAATCCAACAGGGATAACTATACCTTGTTCCTGAAAGATCTTCTTTATTTTTGTTACATAATAGCTTAGTTCCTGCCATAAGCCTCCCATTATATTTTTTGCTTGTTGATCATCTGATTTTTCTATAAAATATTCTAATATTCTTAGGATCATGGTTTTTTCTTGATATGTAAGCCAAAGTGTCCCCACCTCTGATGAACTTATTGGGTTTTTATCTTTCATCACATAATACCTCCATTTTTAAGTTAATTATGCTTCAAATGTTTAGTAATTATTCCGTGAATTTTTTTGTTACTAGTATTCCATGAGATGGTTTCGGTAACTTTAGATTTTTTATAACAGGTCCTATTGTAAGCAAAAAATCTATTTCAGTTTTAATAAAAAAGCCTTTGGAATTGATTCCAAAGGCGTGCTTGTGATAAAAAACAATATGTTAACCAAAGCTGTATAACATATACAGCTTAAAAGAGAAAACCCCACTGCTCCTGGGGGCTAACCCCATGTTCAGTAGGGTTTTCTCTTTTCATAAGTAGGTTGTATAAGACGTTGCCCTGTTTCTTCTTGAGTAGTTTACTTATAGATAATAAATTTTATTTGTTATACAGTAAGTTCTTTTTTATAACCTTTATGTGTAGAGGAAGAATAACACCAAATACACCTAAATAGGCAATTATGGAGAAAATGAAAAAGCCCCCATTTTTTATTTTTAAATACCCTATTTGTATCATTATCCATTCAATTAGAGTTGACACTAAGGTAAAGAGAAGAACAAGAGTCCATTTGTTCGTTTTCTTCGCGTAGTTTAGATAGATAACAGAAAGAGATGAAGGAATAAAACTATAACCCGCAAATTCACCTAGTCCCGTAATTTTAGGATCACCTAGATCCACCAAATCTAACATTCCTCCTACTACCGTATCAGAAATCCATGCAACATAACCTACAACGCCAAAAGTAATATAAAACTCTAACCAATTGATTCTTCTTTTAGGCATGAAAAGAGCAAAAAATAATAATAGAATCCCTACTAGGGTAGGAAACCAAACTCCTCTTGCAGATAAATCTAAATTTTGAATGATTGAGTGCATAATTAAATACCTCTTTTTGGAAGATGTATTTATTCTACCCTATTTAAAAGAACTTATTAATTTAACCCTCAAATAAATAATTGCATTTTAGTATGATCTTTACTACCGATAAAATCCATTATGGTAACTAAAAATATTAACTCAGACGAGCAGGCTACTTAACAAATGAAACCTTTCTATTTTTAAATACGTACATTTAATAAAGTTAGAAGGGAGAATGAATAATGAATACTTTTGCTTTAGCTGCTATCGGGCTACCTTTAACTATTGTCATACTAGTAATAATAGGTTTCTATAAGTTGTTTATAAAAAAGAAAAACATAACTGCTTTTTATACACCATTTGACAATATTACAGGACAAACTCGTTCAGATTTTCATGAAGAACAAAAAGTAATTATAGAAGATGAAGAACAAGGCGATGGTAAAAGGCCTAACACATTTACTAAAGACAGCAGGGGATTGTAAAAACATGATAATAAGTGATGGCGAATTAGAGATTCGAGAAGTTCTAAAATCGGATAGTACTTCAATGTTATGAAGGACGTGACAACCCTCATGACATTGAAATGATTAATCAAAATTTTTAACAACAAGAGGATAATGTTACATGCTGTATCATAGAATTCGAGCAAAAAGCTAATGGATATATTCAATTCTATCCATTAGCTGCTCAAGAGAAAACAGAATATGGTTATGACGACTCAGAAGAGGAATTATGTAAACTGGAAATGCATAGATTATACATCCTTAGATTACTTCCATTCTAGGAACTCTAGTCGGTTACCAAAAGGGTCGTCCATATAGAATCTTTCTGCTCCTGGAAGGTTCTCATCCTCAATGTAATCTACATTATTGTTGCTTAAATGCTCTTTTAACAGATGAATATTTTCTACTTCGAATGCTGGATGTGCTTTTTTTGCTGGTGAAAATGGATTTTCTATTCCAATATGAATTTGATAGTTAGCAAAACCAAACCATACTCCGCCTCTTTTTTTTAGGTTTTCTGGTTTTTCTACTTCTTTAAATCCTAATAGCTTAGTGAAAAAGTTTCTTGCTTCTTCTTCAGAACCTTTTGGAGCTGCTAATTGAATATGATCAATTGCTTTAAAAGTGAAAGACATCAAATTCCTCCTAAAATTAAGGTGTTAGATAAGTTATTCACTTTAATTTTATATAAACTCTAAATGTAATAAAATTACAGAAAACTTAAAGAGAGCATAAGATAAACTTATATCTTCCTAGAATTCACATTATGGTAACTAGATTTGTAAATAATATACACTTTTTCCTTAATCAAACTTAGATATGTTAACATACAAGTATATATTTTTTAGGGGGATTTAAAGTTGAAAAAGAATTTTTTGTTTTTGGGATTTATAACTATTCTTTTATTAGCATTATCTAGTTGTAGTAGCAAGGATGAAAGTGTTCGTTTTGAAGGTGAAGGAGAACAATGGAAAGCTTTATACCTTTTAAATAAAGGAGAGAATACTGAAAACGGGCAAGGCAGTATCATCTATAAAGGAAAAGATAAAGAGAAATTAGGAAAAGTTTCTTATGTTGTGGAAGGAGAAACAGGAAAATTAGAAGGTACAGATAATGAGACAGAAGGAAAAATCAATTTAAATAGTAATTGTAGTGGATGTGCTACTCAAAGTAGCAAAGTTCCTTATCATGTGACAATAAAGTGGAATGGTAAAGAGGATAAGTTTGATTTAAAAGCAAAGTAAAGCTCCTTCCTAGAATGTCTGTTATGTAAATTAGATTTGTATATGATATATAATTAAAAAAGAAAAATTCGGATAAAGGTATTGTTAAAATTACTTTTATTATGTAAAATTCTCTTATAAAACAGACTATGTGTTACTGGCGTAAACATGGAGGACCATGAGGAAGCACATAGATAACGGCCGTACGCCTGGGCAAAGTATTTGAACATGAGTTCAAATACTTTTTTTTATTTAGAAAGGAGATTTTTAAGTGAAAGAAATTTGTTTACGATATGGGATGAATCCAAATCAAAGTGAAGCTAAAGTTCAGAATGCTGAGAACACGCCTTTTAAAATCTTAAATGGAGAGGCGAGTTATATTAACTTTCTAGATGCATTAAATGCTTTTCAACTGGTCCGAGAGCTTCGACAGGCGACTGGTCAACCTGCAGCAGCATCTTTTAAACACGTAAGTCCAGCAGGTGCAGCTGTGTACTCTCCACTAAATGAGACACTTACTGAATCCTATTTTGTTGAAGGCCTAGACCTGTCTCCTTTAGCGATTGCTTATGCAAGAGCGCGTGGGACAGATAGGATGTCTTCATTTGGAGATTGTGCTGCTTTTAGTGATGAAGTGGATATAACTGTAGCTACTCTCCTCAAAACAGAGGTTTCTGATATAATTGTTGCACCAAGCTACACTCAAGATGCATTAGAGATCTTGAAACAGAAAAAGAAAGGAAAATATCTAATTTTAGAGATTGACCCAAACTATGTGCCTGATCCAATTGAAAAAAGAACGGTATTTGGCATTACTCTAGAACAACAAAGAAATGATGTACAGATTGGGAAAGAAGTTTTTAATCATATTGTTACGACTCAATGTGATATCCCTGATAATGCAAAGAGAGACCTTCTTGTTGCTCTTATTACATTAAAATATACACAATCAAACTCTATTTGCTTCGCCTTGGATGGCCAAACGATTGGAATTGGTGCTGGACAACAGTCTCGTATTCATTGTACAAGGTTGGCAGCTGAAAAAGCTGATAACTGGTGGCTAAGACAGCATCCAAGGGCTCTTAACATGAAGTTCAGAGAAGACATTTCTCGTGTAGAAGTGAATAATGCAATTGATGGGTGGCTGAATGATGATATTACTGAGGTAGAAAATGAACAATGGAAACAGTGTTTTGAAGAAGTCCCTACTAGGCTAAGTAAGAGTGAAAAACGAGAATGGCTAAAAAGGTTAAAAGGCGTTTCCTATGCATCCGACGCTTTTTTACCTTTCCGTGATAATATCGATCGTGCGGCTCAAAGTGGCGTTAAATATGTGGTTCAAACAGGAAATTCTTTACGAGATGAACAAGTTACACAGGCAGCAAATGAATACGGGATGATCATGGCACATTCAGGTATACGTGTATTCCATCATTGAGCTATGAATTAAATATAATTAGCCCAAAAGAGCCAAGACTTATAAAGGGACTGGCTCTTTTAAACTGTTTTCGATACATGTGATTATGGTAACTACCTTTTATATCATATACATATAATTATCTTTCTTATGAAACGAGGTTATTATGAGTGTCTTTAATTTAATTCAGCTAATTTTTTCAAACGTTCTTTGTCTCTAATAATGTAGCCTCGCGACTGCTTTTCAATAGTATTTGATTTACATAGTTGGGCTAGTACATGGAGTAGATGGCGATATGATACACCCAAGTATTCGCATACTTCAGTATGTTTTTCTTTATAAAAGTTATCATCAGCCGACAACATTATAAAAGCAGCAAGGCGATTCTCAAGTGGATAGGCCTGATTTTGTGTATACTTTGCTGAAATTCTAGTTGCTTTCTCGCTTAAAAAACTGCATAAATATCTGAGAAATGTAACATCTGTTAAGAGCTTATTTTTACAGGTATCAATAGGAATAGCCAAACAAATGGTTTTTGTGACAGTTTGTATGGCTTTAGAATATCGTTGTGAATTTAATAGTTCCACTTCCCCCATAAATGTTGGAGCTTGTAAAAAATTAATTAAGGACACTTTCCCATTTTCGTGTGTAACATAGAGTTTTGCCTTACCTTCAACAAGATAATAAATATATTGAGGATAGGAGCCTTCCTTATAAATAAATTCACCACGTTCAAATTCGCAGACCTGAATAAATGGAGTAATTGGAAAGGAAAAAAGTGATTGAATAGAGTATTTCTCGATATAGTAACTTTGCATAGGGTCGTTTAAGAATTTCATTTTTTCTCCTACTATTATAAAAATATGAGATATCTCACATTATTTTATGTTTTTACATGCTATGATGCAATAAAAGTTGATAGATCAATAAGGAGTTGTTTCATAAAGATGATCAAACAAGATGAATATTGGAATGAAGTAGCTAATAAAAAAGAATTTACTACGCCTTTTCAACCTGAATTATTCCTAACACATGTTAATCACAATGCTGCCATATTGGATTATGGTTGTGGGTATGGACGGACTTTATTGGAATTAAGAAGTTACGATTATAACAATTTACATGGTGTAGACTTTTCGGAAGAAATGATTAAACGAGCTAAGTCTCACGACTCAGAAATCGATTTTCAAGTTATTCAAAGTGGGAAGATTCCTTTTTCTAATGATTCTTTGGATGCTGTCTTACTTTTTGCAGTTTTAACATGTGTTCATAAAAGTGAAGAACAAAATGCTATTTTAAATGAGATTAAACGGGTACTAAAGCCAGGAGGTATTATTTACATTAACGACTTTCTACTGAATAGTGATGAAAGAAATAAATTACGTTATGAAAAGGGACTCACTAAGTGTCATACATATGGGGTTTTTGAATTACCAGATGGGGCCATTTTACGTCATCATAGCGAAGAACGTGTGAAAGAATGGGTAGATCAATTTGAAACCTTAGAATACAAGAAATTAGAATATACAACTATGAATGGAAATCGTTCAAATGGTTTAGTATATATGGGGAAATTAAATTGAATTTATTATAGATAAAATATAAAGGGGGAATTGTAATGCTAGAGAAATTAGGGCTCGAAAAGATTAATCTTCAAGAAATTACAAAAGATATTAAAGATCAACACGTGAATTTTCCTGTATCGAACATTAATAATCACTGCCTTCGTATAGCTGTATTTTCAGGCGAATACAAATGGCACTATCATTCTAATTCAGATGAGCTTTTTATGGTTTTGGAGGGAGAACTTTTAATTGATTTTAAAGATAAAGATACAGCCGTGTTAAAACCGAATGATACGTTACTTATACCAGCTGGAATAGTACATAGAACCAGAGCGAAACAAAGAACAGTAAACCTTTGTTTCGAGGATATAAACGCTGATACGATAATTATTGATGAGTAAATGAAATAACATAACACTGTAAAAGGCATTTAAGATAAGTCTTAAATGGCTCTTACGCATGTACAGATAAATTTCCTATAAAAAGTATTGTAGCTCTTGTGCGAAAAGATTCAGTTCATTTGAAATGATAGGATTCATCAAAAACGCCATCCTTTTTGTATATTTCTACAAAAAGAATAGCGTTTTTTTCGTTATATAGATACAAATTCGTCTTAACTTGATGACGATGTGGTGGGACCTCATATAAAGTTTCTGGGACTGTTCACTTATGTGAGTTAGAAGTATGCCCAGAATTGGCGGTAAGTCTACTTGAACTTTATTTTATTGTCCAGTTAAGTGTAGCCGATTCATTATAAGGATTTTTTTCTTAGGCTAGCAAAAAACCGTTTAAAATACTCTTCTAATGCCACTTCACCCAACTTAGGCTTAAAATTCAAATCCTGTCTTGATATAGTAAGGTCATAGTGTCTATTTATTCCACCATAATATAATTCTACTTGACTTCTAAGTAGTGATGGCTGAGTATTCTTTTCCTTTGCTTCAAATTCAAGTTTATCAGCTAAATTTAACAACTGTTCTTTAGTATATTTTTGTGGTATCTCAAGATTAGGAATAAATTTTTTTGCAATTTTAATGATATCATCTGAAGTTACAGGCTCTTCATTAGCCAAGATATATCTTGTACCCCTTACACCTTTTTCCGCTGCAGCAATCATACCTTTCACAACATCAGTTACATCTATTGGCGTCATTTCACTTATATAGTTAACTTTCATCTTTCCTAAAAGAATACTATCGAAGGCCAGTATGGTTGGAGTTTTCTTTAAAAACTCTCCACCAATCATTGCACCAGGAAGAACGCTAACCATATCTAAATCATATTTTTCTGCCAGCTCCCAAGCTGTTCTTTCAGCTCGTGCTTTTGAATCAAAGTATGCATTTCCATGACTGTTTTCAAGCCATGTAGTTTCATCAATTTTACCCTTTAAGTTTGTCTTGTCCAATGACAATGCTGCTACGGAGCTTACATATACTATTTTTCTTACATTTGCTTCTTTAGCAGCCTCCATTATATTTTGAGTTGCCTCAACATTAGGAATAATTATCTCTTTTTCAGGATCTTGTGCCCAATGTTTAAATACAGCAGCTACTTGATATAAGGTATTCACTCCATCAAGTGCTTTATGAAGTGAGTCTTTATCCCTCAAATCGGCGTAGACGATCTCACAATCAAGGCCTATAAATGGTTCTTTGTCATTTAAATCTCGTACACTTGCTCTAACAGTTTCTCCTCTTTTTAATAATTCCCTTACTAAGTTGTTACCCAAATGACCATTTGCACCTGTTACTAAGGAAATTTTCTTCATAAATAAATCCTCCTAAATCAGTGATTACACCAGTTATCATAATGCGATAATAGCCTGTTGTAATTGACATATGTAAATTGCAATAAAAAAACACCAAATACTTTTATTTGATGTTTCCTAAAAACGTTTATTCTATTTTCATACTTCTCTTAATTCTACTAAGTGAGCTTGCTCTAATTCCAATATAAGAAGCAATATATGATTGATTTATTCTACTCTCTAAAGAAGAATACTCTCTTTTAAACTCCATGTACCTTTCCAGTGCATCTTTCATAAGTAACGCCTGTTCTCGATTTAGCATACCAACAAGAATCTTCTGAATATAATTAGTGAATATAACCTTCATTTGATTAGTTTTCTTCATACCTTGGTCTATGGAATTATACGGAATAACTACGCAAATGCTGTCTTGCAGGCTTTCTACACTAAATCTAGCTTCTTCAACTCTTAATAAACCCTCTGCACAGGCAAATTCCGTTTCAGCTGCAAAACATTTTGTCACATCATTCCCTGCAGCATCTATATAATATCCTCTCATAATTCCTTTATGAATATAATACAGTGAAGAAACTCTTTGCCCCTGCCTTAAAACAATTGTACCCTTTGGTACCACCTTTATATCAGCTGTTGAATTAAATAAGTATTTTAAATCTTCTTCCAACTCCAGCTTCAAACCAGCTTCAATATAATCACTCGGCTTATTAAGCATAATTCATCACCTCTCTAAACATATAAGGCATATCCTTTATCCATAATTTACTATTATAGCATTTAACCATGTCAAGCAACATAATAGATTCACTTAAAATTCAATACAATCAACGATTAGCACTTATTGGGGTAGCAACACACATCCATCAACTTAAGAAATTGGCTGTTACCCAAAACGAAAAAATGAATTTAATTTTCATAAATAACTATCAAGAGATAAAAATTTCGTTTTGGGGGTACTTCAAAATATTAGCTTGATGGGCATGTGATCTTACCCTATGGAAAGAGTTATCAGTTGAGAAAGGTACTGAGGATGAAGTCAATCATTATGAACATTACTTTCATGTGTATGAAAAGTTAAACTAACTAAATTCGAAAAGATACTGATAAAATCCATTATGCTAACTAATCTTGTAGTTAGTTTTCAAGACTTTGCGTCTTAAGAAAAATTTACATATACAAAAAGAATCCTTTGCCCATGTAGGCAAAGGATTTTCAAATTTATTGGAATAGGGGGAATACGTTATTAGTCTGGCCAGGTTTATAGATTCATATACATATATCCTTAAAAATAAATGTTGTAATAGACTAAGTTTCTTAAAAATAACCTTATCTACGTTTTGTTATTTATTGAGTAAATACTAAAGTATTTTAGTTATTACTAAGGTTTCACTATTTACTTTAACTGACGACAAATTGGTTCCTTTTCTACAACTACAAATTGTCCTAACCTTATATCACTAAATATCAATGGATTTAA
>NZ_JBKIKC010000024.1:0-78240 GCF_046599315.1 Priestia megaterium
TTCTCATCTACGTTAGCTTCCTTTAAATTATTAGGCACCACTTTTCCATCCATGATTAAAGCAATAGGTAAATTGGTTTGAGAATAAGGGATGTTTAAATCATTTTTCGTCGGTGGCGCAAATTGGTGCTTGGGTGCAATACTTATATCTCCGCTGGTCTCTAAAATGACATATTCTGCTTCATAAATTGAAAAATATCCTTGTTGCCTCATTAGATGCTGAAGCTGATTCAGATCCAAGTTATTTTTTTTAAGTTCTTTGTAAAGGATTTTACCTTTATAAATAATCATCGACGGTTTTCCTTCAAGAATCCCTCTAAATCCTGTAAAGGTTTGAGAAAGCTTTGTCACCGCGTAGATCAGAAGTCCCCAAATCAAAATACTATACAGAATTTCAGTTAACTCTACTCCTTTTTCAAGAGCTGCATCACCCACAATATTTCCCAGGACAAGCGTTGTAATAAAGTCAAACGGCGTGATTTGAGCAAACTGCGTTTTGCCCAAAAGCTTCAGCATGATAAATAGCGCTAAAAATCCACATATTAATTCAATTGCAATATCTTTATACATTGATACCCTTCCTCTACAGCAAGCATGTTATATTATCAGTTTGTATCATATGTGAGAGTGATAAACCTGACTTTTAATTTTTCTCCCTTTTATTCCTCCCTTATAGAAGACAAAAGGATTATAGCACTTTTGATTGATCTTTTTTTGGGCTTGCATAGGTTTTTAACGTTACATGTTGATTAAAAATTGATGCGGCTGCTTTTTTTCCTACATATCTAAGATGCCACGGCTCGTATTTATAGCCGGTAACTTGGTCTTCACCTTCAGGGTATCGAATAATGAACCCGTATTGATATGCATTTTTTTGAGAGCCAGCGAGCCTCTGGCGTATCAGCGAAGCAGTCTGCTGCAGCACATATTCCATTTCCTCCTGTGACATCTATTGCTAATCCTGTTTCGTGTTCACTTGTTCCAGGATAGGCGCTGTAGGTGCGTGCTTTTTCTTTTCCGTCTCTCTTTGCATAGAATGCAAAAAGTTCTTTTTGCCGCTCGTGAGATCGATAACCAGATACACCAAGCAGGCTGATTCCCTCTTTTTTCAGCATCTCGGAAAAGTTCTTCAAGCGCTTGTGCCGCAGGCTTTCTAAGCATTCGTTTTTCTATTTTTCCGCTGAAGATAAACGGAACGTCAGCATAGACTAAATCGCAAGGCTGATAAGATTCAGGAAGCTGATGCTTTTTATTGACCAAAGCCGTAACCGATTCTGGATTGGCTATTACCACTGCTTCTTCTAAGTTAGGTTTCTTTAAAGGTGAAGAAGCTGATGAGATTGCTAATTTTTGAGCTTGTCCATTTTCATTAGATTCTCTCGCTGGTTTTGACGAAGAATCCACTGTTCCGCATCCTGTTATCATCAGGGTAAAAGCTAAAGAACAAATAAACAAAAAGTATTTCATGATATTGTACTCCTTTCAAGCGGCTTTTTGTACGCTAAAAAGCCTGTAAAGAAAGGATAAAACATAAATGTTTCTGTCTTTTATTCAGTTGTTTCCAACGTGTAAACATGCTTAAAAAATTATAGTGTGTAAAAAAATAGAAATAAACTGCCTAAGCAACCTATTTCAAAAAGATAATATACGTATGAAATTGATTTTGCGTGAAGCTAGATGCAACTAATTTATTTCCTGATGGACTCCAAGCAAGCTGATCGGCAACATAGTCTAAATTTATGTTTAAGTTTGTAACACCTCCTGTTAATCCGTCTGCTATAAATATTCCTTTATCTCCGCCTTTTTCAGAAATAAAGTTATAAGCTAATTTCGAACCATCGGGAGACCAGCTTACGCCAAAAATTTGAGTGGATAGAGCAAGCTGAAAGGCCTCTGATCCTTTTAAGTCTGTGATAGACAGCGTTCGTGTTTGGGCATCTTTTTGCTGAACGAGCGCTAATTGCTTTCCGTTTGGAGAGGGGATAATAGAGACAACATCGTCTCGAATTTTTTCGGGATTTGTCTGTTCGTTATGAAGGAAAAAAAGCTGGTTGTTTAAACTGATATAATAAATGCCACCTATTCCTTTAACTGCATCTAAAATTCGCTCATCTCTGTGCAACAGTGGTTCTGCTTCTCCTTTTATACTTACTTTAGAAAGCTTTCCTTCCATTGTAATAAACATTACTTCTCACCTTTTGCAACTTTATAAAAAAGATATTTGCCATTCGGAGAAAGCTTTGCCGCATGCTGAATTTCACTGCTTGGATGCAAAATAAAAGTGGACTTATTTTTTAGATTATAAGTAGCTAAATTCTGCGCATATACCTCTTTGGAGCCAAAATCGTGCGAATGAAATTGTTTATTTTCTTTACTGACAATAACGTTGTATTCATTCCAAAATTGAAACGCCCTTATGCCTTTAATGTCCTGAACGTCTTTTACCTCTATTTTTCCATCTTGTTCTAGTTGGTCCAATACAGTAATTTTCTTGTCAGATTTTTCAACGGTTTCTCTATGGCTTTCTCCTTGGCCACACGAGGTTAAAATAAGAAGACCGCTTGTCATACCTATAATTATTCTATACCGTTTCAATAACGGTTCACTCCTTTTACCTAACTCATTTCTTTGTTTCTCAAAGGAAAGGACACTTTAAAAAGTGTCGATGCAGAGTCAGAATGATGCAACTTGATAACGCCTTTTTGTTTTTTAGTTAAATCTTTGACCAATGCTAAGCCAAGGCCTGTCCCACCAGATAAACGCGACCGATCTTTGTTTACAGTAAAAAATGGTTGGAATAATTTCGCTTCCGCTTCGGGTGGAATTCCTATTCCAGTGTTAGCTACATCCACAATGATAGAATTCTTTAAAGTGTAAGACGTTACTTCCACTTTTCCGCCTGGTTCGTTATATTTAATAGCATTGTCAATTAAATTAATAAAAATGTGTATTAAGCTTTCGCGATCAGCCCAAACAACTGATTCTTTTATATTGGTGTGAAGAGTTAAATCAAACTTAGCTGCTTTTCCTTTCATGCGGTCGCATATGTCTTCTAGAAGCCGCTTCAATTCAACTGACTCTGGTCGCTGCTCGAAATCATATTTCTCAAGTGCTGAAAGCTTTAAGATTTTATCCACCATTTCATGAAGGCGATCCGTTTCTTTACGAATGTTTTGCACGCCATCTTTCATAAGCTGAGGGTCATCTCGATACATATCAAGTAAGTCAACGTAGGCTTTGATAGATGTTAAAGGCGTCTTAAATTCATGGCTGATGTTTCCGATAAACTGCTTTTGCTGCTGTTCAAGAGACTGCAGCTTCGAAATAGCAAGCTCAAGCTTTCTTTTTTCTTCATTCATTTGATCGATATTTTTTTCAATCGACGTACTCATAAAAAATAAGCCTTGACTGAGCTCCCCAAGTTCATCGCGTCGTTTGAACGGCACGTCAGTTAAATAATGGCCTTTTCGAATCTGCTGTGAAGTTTTTTGAAGAGTAGCGATAAGCGAAGCAATGCGGTAAAAATAAGCATAGCCAATTAAAAAAGCTGCTGCTGCAATCGTTCCCCCAGTACGAAATAAGTGTCTAATATCAGCTATAAACTGCTGATTATTTTTTAGTGAATGGTCAAAACGAATGGCTCCAATAAATTGATTATCGATTGAGACAGGTGCAAAGTAAATAAGAGAAGCACCCGAGATTTGATATGCTATTTTTCCTTTCAAAGCATAGCTAAGCATGTCAGAAACATCTACGGATTTTTGGCCGATAGGAATAGAACTTCCTGCTTCCTGTCCTTTTTGATTATATAGAACTGTTTGCATTCCACTTTGTGATGCAATAGAAGATGCAAGGCGCTGTCCTTTTTGCTGAAGAAAGAAATCTATATTCAAAGACGAGTCATTTGTTAAATAACTTTGACGAATCGTTTGCTCGGCTGCTTTGCTTTTTTGAATAAGTTCACTTTCTAGCTGATCACGCTCATTTGTCTCAATTCCTTTTAACACGAGTACGCTCAGTACGGTTACCGTTAGAATAATTAAAAAAGCAAGAACGAGTCCCATCTTAGCTTTTAAGCTTATTTTCATTCATTGATCCCTGCTGTCGCTTTATATCCAACGCCATATACCGTTTGTAACAAATAAGGTTCTGCGTCTCCTACTTTTTTTCGAAGGCGCTGCATGTGAATGTCTACCGTACGTGTACCGCCTGCATAATCCATTCCCCAGACAAGATCTAATAAATCTTCTCTTGTATACACTCTCTCTAAGTTAGCAAGTAATAAAGCAATAAGATCAAATTCTTTTGGTGTAAGCTTGACTAAATCATTGGCAACATGTAATGTGCGCTGAATTAAGTTCACCTTTGCTTTTCCCACAGTGATTTCTCCTACAGCCTCAGGAGCTTCGTTTTTTTCCATTCGCCGAACGAGCGCTTTAGCTCTAGCTACAAGTTCTCTTACATCAAACGGCTTGGTCATATAATCATCTGCGCCTAACTCTAAGCCTAGAACTTTATCGACGATATCATTTTTAACCGTTAACAAGATAATCCCCATTCCTCTTCGATTCTCGAGTTTTCGGCATACTTCATACCCGGTTAATTTCGGCATCATCACATCAGGTCGAAAGCTTTTAACTTTTTCAAGCGCTTCTTCACCGTCGGATGCTGTGTCTATAATATATACTTCGCGCTTAAAAGCATAAGATACCGCTGTAGCAATACTTTTTTCATCATCGACTACTAAAATTCTTTTATTCAATGTATCACGTACTTTTATTTGATATTTCTATTCGTCTATCTTACCAAACAGCTTTTCCAAAAACATCTCCAAGTTGTTTCGAAATTGTAAACAAAATTAAAAAACACCATATAAATGGCGTTTTTTTAGTATTATGATTCATTTGCAAAAGGAATAATTTTATGAGTATGCAAATATTGATGAAGCAGGTCTACACGCTGTTCACTGCTGATAAAACCGATGTACCCGTCCGGTCTAATAACATAAAGTGTACTTTTTTGAAGCCCTACTTTCTTCATGTCAGGATTCCAAGAAAACTCATGCACAGAGAAGTCTTTTTTTCGCATGCTCTTTTTTAACTTCTCTGTCGCTTTTCCATAGACATGTATTTGCCAGTTTAAGGACTGTAAGGATTCGAAATTCCCTTCCACAAAAGGTAACCGATCACCACTTTGTACGTTCGTTCCTTGTCCGCTGCTTAAGTCACTATTTTGATAGGTAATACGGATTTGAGATAAAATTTTAAATACTTTATGACGAAGAGAAGGAAAACGAAATAAAAAGGACAGTAGAGGCGGAAAGATATGCTTTCTAAAGAATTGACTCGTTTTATCTCGCGCTACCATTCGCTTAAAAGCCCGGTCCGTTGTATCTACAAGCAGCTCAGCAAAAGGCAACCTTTCTTCTTCGTATGTATCTAATATAGATGGTGCTGCTTTGTGCTGAAGGACTGCTGCCAATTTCCATGAAAGGTTGATAGCATCTCCAATTCCTGTGTTCATTCCTTGTCCGCCTGCAGGACTATGAATATGAGCTGCATCTCCACATAAAAAAATACGTCCTTGTCGGAAACGACTTGCTACTCTATGATGGATATGATACGTTGAGAACCAATTTACACTTTCAATCTGAGCACCAAATGTTCGTTGAACAAAAGCGTGAATGTTTTCAGCTTTTACCTCGTTTTGATTCGCAAGAGCTGAAGGAATAATGCCGATCATTCGGTACGTTCCTTTACTTCTAACTGGCATACAAATCAAAAATTCTTCATTGCTAAATGAAACGCTGATTTTTTGATTCTTCATCATTTCACCAAATCCGTGAACATCCATCACATAAAAATGCTGTTTATATTTTTCTCCTTTAAATTCTATATTCATTTGTTTACGAACTGTACTATGTGCTCCATCACATCCACAAATATACTTAAAATAAGCACTTTCTTCTTGCTGGGCTTTTAATACCGTTTTTATTCCTTCTCCGTGTTCGCATAGAGATAATAACTCCGTCTTCCATTCTACTTCAATCCCGAGATTTTTTAATTTTTTAAGTAGAAATCGCTCATGGTCATCTTGTGGAAATGTAAGTACAAAAGGAAAAGGGCTTAATCCTTCTCCTAAAGCCCCTAGATGAACCTTTGCTTTTATTTTATTCTTTACTCGAACGTATACATCTTCCATCTTAATTCCGAGGCCTATGACTTCATCTGCAAAACCGAACTGCTGATAAAACTCAAGCGTTCGCGGTAAAATAGCCATTGCCCGAGAGGCTTGCCCAGGCCCTTCGTTTCTATCAATAATTCGAAAAGGAATGTTATGTCTGGCTAAATTGTATGCCATAACGAGGCCAGTAGGTCCGGCGCCAACAATTAGGATTTGTGGAATCATCATCATCTCTCCTTCTCATTCAGTTACAGTATCTTTTATATTGAGCTAGATTTCTCTTTTTTTATAGAAGATGCAGGTAAAGCAGAAGCAACTAGAGCACACAAACTTATTAAAGCGATAAAGGCTAGAGCGGATACAGAATGAGTCCATGTGAGCTGTCCTCCAAAGAAAAACAGTTCTCTTACGCCATCTACCATAAATCTCATAGGCAGCCATGAATAAATCCACTCTCGATAAAAATCAGGCATGATTTCTGGAGCCATGGAAAGCAGCGGTGCTCCAAAAAATAAAATAATAACGAAAATCGGAAGTCCCTTTAGTCCAAGCCATGAAAGTACAGCTGATATCAAAGTGAAAAAACTGAAGTAAGCAATAGCTAGAAATAGTGCTGTATCCAAAAGTGAAGGGACGGTAATTCCAACTACTTCAGCCATCCACGCTAGCCCAAAGCCTGCAGCTAAAGCAAGTATAGCCCCGATGATTACTAATTCTACTTGGTTAACGATTTTCTCTTTACGAGAAGAAAACGTGATTTTTTGGATGGTGAGAAATACAACTGCTGCCCCTGCTATACTTGCCATCCACAGCGGCTGAAATAATGAAACTGGGGCGTTTCCACTGACACTATGGGTTCCTGTTTCATTTACGTTTATAACTGTCTTTTGAACCGGTGCAACGAGTGCTAATGCTTGTTTTGTACTTAATTGCGTTCCACTTTGTTCAAACCTTTTCACTAGCAGCAAGCGCATATTTTCGTTCACCTTATCGACTGCGCCGTTTAGCACCTGGCTTGCTAGTGTTGAAGCAGCTGTATTCATTCCTTGATTCACTAATAATCTAACAGCAGGCGCATCCGGCTGAGCCGTCTGAAGAGTTGCCTGTTTTTTGCTGAAATCTTTTGGGATAATAAGCGCTCCGTAATATTTTTGATTATTTAATCCTTTTTCAACCTCCTTAGTATTAGATACAAAAATCCATTTAACCGAAGACTGTTTAGTACTTGAGCTTTTTATATTTTGTTCTATTTGATCTCCTATATTTACATTACCCTTTGTTGGAACCGTCACTCCTTCGTCGCCATTTACGAATGCGATTGGCAAATCCTTAGGTACTGGACTTACCGAGGGAATTAACGTTAGGATAAAAATAAAAATAACCGCTACTACTATAATTGGTGAAAAATATATAAGCTTTTGATTAGCTAGTTTCATATAGATAACCCCTTTTTATTTTAAACATATGGACGTTGCTGAAAAAATAATGTACATGCTGTTGATTAGTGATCACTATGTAAATTATAATGAATTCACCTGCATTCTCAATATGCAATAATAGCGAGAATGTTGCTTACTTAACACAAAGCATATAACTGTTCATTATTAAAGAAAAAAGTAGGTGTCTAAAAGCCGTGGGTAATTCAAAAACAGATCGCCGAATTATTCGAACAAAAAGATTCATTCGAGATGCTTTGACAGAATTGATGGAAGAGAAAGGGTTTGAAGGAGTAACGGTCAGAGATTTGACAAAAAAAGCGGATATTAATCGCGGAACCTTTTATTTACACTACCAAGACAAATACGATTTGCTTGAAAAAAGCGAAAACGAAGTCATTCAAGAGATAAAAGAATTTATCCAAAAAGCAAACCCACAGGAGATTGTGTCTGCTAATTTGAAAGAACAACCTTTACCGTTTATCATCGCACTTTTTGAGTATATTCAAGAAAATGCGCGTTTTATGCAGGTTATGCTTGGTCCAAAAGGGAATCCTGGATTTCATCTTAAAATTAAGGAAGTCATGAAGACCAATATGCTGGAAAAGTTAGAGCTCATTAATAGCAAAACGCCTCCGCTTGTTCCACTTGAACATTTAATGTCTTACGTAACGTCGGCACACCTTGGAGTTATTCAGTACTGGCTAGAACAAGATATGAAGCAATCACCGCGAGAAATGGCCTTGACACTCGCTAGCATGACTTTTTTGGGTCCTGCTTATGTTGCAGGCATCAAACGAGCATAAAAAGAACCTGCTATTCTCTTAGAGAAGAGCAGGTTCTTTTTGTTAACCTTCTAGTAATAAAGATTCTGGATCTTCTAATAGTTCTTTAACAGTAGCTAGGAAGCTTACGGCTTCTTTGCCGTCAACGATACGGTGATCGTAAGAAAGTGCAATGTACATCATTGGACGATTTTCGATACGCTCTTCATCAATTGCTACAGGACGAAGCTGAACTTTGTGCATTCCTAGAATACCAACTTGAGGTCCGTTTAGGATTGGTGTAGACATTAATGAACCGAATACACCTCCGTTTGTAATTGTGAATGTTCCACCTTGTAAATCTTTTAATGATAATTTGTTATCGCGCGCTTTTTTCGCTAAATCAACGATAGACCCTTCGATACCAGCAAATGTTTTACGATCAGCATCACGTACAACTGGAACGACAAGACCGTCCGGAGCTGACACAGCAATACCAATATCATAGAATTTTTTAATTAATAACTCGTTGCCTTGAATTTCAGCATTTAATAATGGATATTTTTTAAGTGCTGCTACTACTGCTTTTGTGAAGAATGACATAAAGCCAAGTCTTACGTCGTGCTGTTCAAAGAATTTGTCTTTGCGTCGTTTGCGAAGAGCCATAACAGCCGTCATGTCTACTTCATTAAACGTTGTTAACATAGCCGCCGTTTGCTGAACTTCAACAAGACGTTTAGCAATTGTTTGACGACGACGTGACATACGTTCGCGTTCAACAGGTTTATCGCTATTTTCACTTGCCGCTGGAGACGGAGATACCGGGTTAGCTGACTTACTTGCTTGTGCCTGCTGCTTTTGCTCATTTGATTTTTGATCTGCATATGAATCAATATCATGTTTACGCACACGGCCAAGAGGATCGGTAGTTGGCACTTGATCTAGCTTAATTCCACGTTCTCTTGCAGCTTTGCGAGCTGCAGGAGAAGCAATCAGCCATTGTTTTTGATTTCCTTGCTGAGGTGCTTCAGCTGCTGGTGCTACTTCTTCAACAGTTTTTTGTTGGGCTGGGGCCGCTTCTTGTTTTGGTGCTTCAGCTACTGGCTTTTCTTCAGCTTTTGGTGCTGCTGATGCAGAAGCTCCTTCTTTCGCTTCAAGGCGTGCAATTGTTTCGCCAACTTGAACCGTGTCGCCTTCGCCAGCAAGAAGTTCTGTTAGCACACCAGAGTCTTCAGCTGTAATTTCAACGTTAACTTTATCTGTTTCAAGTTCAACAATATAATCGCCTTTTTCAACGAAATCTCCTACTTGTTTTAGCCACTGTGCAACTGTTCCTTCAGAAATTGATTCTGCTAATTCCGGTACTTTAATCTCTCCCATTGTTCATTCCCCTTCCTTATCGTGTAACAACGTCGTTAGCAATTTCATTTTTAGTTAATGCATCTTGTAAAATACGTTCTTGTTCTTGTCTGTGAACTGTTGGATCTCCTTCAGCTGGACTTGAGCGTCTTGTGCGGCCGATGTATTCAACCGTAGCCCCTTCTGGTGCTACTTCACGTAGTCGATCTTCTACATAGTTCCATGCGCCCATGTTTTCCGGCTCTTCTTGTAACCAGACAATCTCTTTTAAATTTTTATAGCGAGCAAAGATTTCGGCAATTACGCGTCTTGGGAACGGATAAATTTGTTCAAGACGAAGGACGTGAAGCCAATCTTTATCATCTTCTGCTTTGTTTAAGCGTTCTGTTAATTCACTGCTGATTTTTCCGCTGCACAGAACGATTCGTTCAACTGCATCTTCTTTTTTGCCTAATCCAGGCTGTTCTACTACTAAGCGGAAAGAGCCTTTTGTAAACTCTTCAAGTTTTGACACACTAAAGGCATTACGAAGCAAACTTTTTGGTGTCATAACTACTAGCGGCCTTACTTCTTCGCGCTGTAAGATGGCTGCTTGTCGTCGAAGTAAGTGAAAATATTGGGCAGCGCTTGTTACGTTTGCGATTGTCCAGTTGTTTTCTCCAGCTAGCTGTAAATAACGTTCTAGACGCGCGCTTGAGTGTTCTGGACCTTGACCTTCGTGACCGTGTGGCAGCAATAAGACCATTCCGGATTTTTGTCCCCACTTAGCACGGCCTGCCGCAATAAACTGGTCAATAATAACTTGACCTGCATTGGCAAAATCACCAAACTGTGCTTCCCAAAGAACAAGCGTTTCAGGAGCAAATACATTATAACCGTATTCAAATCCAAGAACGGATCCTTCTGATAGTGGGCTGTTACGAATATCAAAGGAAGCGCTTACGTTCTTCATTGCGTGTAGTGGTGAGTAAACATCCCCTGTCTTATGATCATGAAGAACAAGATGTCTATGTGCAAACGTACCACGTTCAGAATCTTGACCCGTAATACGAATTGGCGTGCCGTCTCTTAAAATCGTAGCAAACGCAAATGCTTCCCCTAATGACCAATCTACGCTTTCATTTTCTTCAAACGCTTTGGCACGTTTAGATAAGATACGATCAAGTTTTGGAAATACATTAAATCCTTCAGGATATTTCACTAGCTCTTGATTTACTTCAAACAGCTCTTCTTTTGTAACAGATGTATCGATGTCTGAAATCCCTTTGAAGACTGCTTGTGGCATTTCCATAATTCTATGTTGTTTTTCAGCTTTTGGCGGTACTTTTTCATAAGCTGCTTTTAACTTCGCTTGTAACTCTTCATTAATTTGATCTGCTTGGCCGCTTTGAATTACGTTTTGTTCTTCAAGTTGCTTTGCATACATAGCGCGAACGGTTGGACGTTTTGTCACAATTTCATACATCTTAGGCTGTGTTACAGACGGTTCATCCATTTCATTGTGGCCAAATCGACGGTACCCAATTAAATCAATCAAGAAATCCTTGTTAAAACGTCTGCGATACTCATAAGCAAAATACGCAGCTGCTAAACAGGCTTCTGGATCATCCGCGTTTACGTGAACAATTGGAATTTCAAACCCTTTTGCTAAGTCACTTGCATATTTTGTTGAACGAGAATCAACGCTTTCTGTTGTAAATCCAATCATGTTGTTAGCAATAATGTGGATTGTTCCACCTGTTTGATAACCAGTCAATTGATTTAAGTTTAGCGTTTCTTGTACAATACCTTCACCAGGGAACGCAGCATCTCCGTGAATTAAAATCGCGAACGATTTTTTTACATCTTGTTTTGGGTATCCATTTACATCACGCTCATCTTGAGCTGCTCTTGTAAACCCTTCCACAACCGGATTGACAAACTCTAAATGACTAGGGTTGCTAGCCAATGTCAAACGAGCTCGAACTGTGTTCTCTGCTTTAATTTGTTTGTCGGCACCTAGGTGATATTTTACGTCTCCTGTCCAGCCGTAGTTGATACCGATTGAACCTTCTGAAGGAACCAACTCTTTGTTAGGTGCATGCTGGAATTCTGCAAAAATCATTTCATAAGGTTTGCCTAATACGTGTGCCAATACATTTAAGCGCCCGCGATGAGCCATACCGATATTGACCGTCTTTGGACTTGTTTCTACTGAGCGTGCAATCAGTTCATCTACAAGTGGAATTAACATATCTACGCCTTCAATAGAAAAGCGTTTTTGTCCGACAAATGTACGGTGTAAAAATTGTTCAAAGCCTTCTACTTCTGTCAAACGTTTTAATACAGAAGTTCTTTTTTCATTTGAAAGAGGTTGGAAAATAGAACCCGACTCGACCATATCAGTCAACCACTTATTCTCTTCCATGTTATGTACGTGATGGAATTCAAACGCAATGGTTTTTGTATAGACATCTGTTAAATAGTTAATTGCGTCTAAACCATTTTTGACGTGTGATGGCGCATTTGTACATAAAATTTCAACTGGAATTGATTTCAAATCTTCTTGCGTTAAATTGTAATCTTCCAAATGAAGCAAGACAGGATCTTTTTTCTCGCTTTCAAGAGGCTTAATTGATGCGTATAGATGGCCATAAGCACGGATGTTTTCCGCTAGCTTAATAGCCGATGCGATTTTAGATGTGTTAGCTGAAGGTGCAGGCTGCGTGTATTCAGCTTGTTGAACTTGCTCACTTTCATTTAGTGGAGGAGCACCCCAATAATCAAATAATTCTTTTAGCTCTGGATCTACTAGATCTGACTGCTCTTCATATAACTCATACTGTTCTAATACATAGCCATAGTTTGGACCCAAAAATCCTTGCCACGGCTCCCCTCTATTCGACGTTTCGTTACCCATGATAAAACCCCCAACGAGTTATAATAATTGTCGTACTCAACAATCTTTCAATTTTGAATGTCGATTACCTTATCGTCTGACATCTTTACAACGAGTGATGAATCTCACTGCATGTGTATCTGATATCTGCTTATATTTTACCACTCTTTTACTCGTCAATCAAAATGAAATCGCTATATTTCTTTAATTTTTTTTACTTTTTTAATAGTCTTACTACTTTTTGAAAGCGTTTTATAAGTAAAGGTGATTGAAGATAGAATCAGGTGTTAATTAATTGTTATTGACCTAGCTTTTGGCAAAATTAAATTGCTTGAAATATATTTTATGACCATTAAAAAAAGAAGCAGTGTTTTGCTTCTTTTTTTAAAACTCATTTACGATTTTTTCAACGTCTTCAAAATAACTACCATCTACTTCTGTAAGCTTGTTACTTTTAGCGGCTTCGTGTAAATGAGTAAACCAAGTTAATTCTACTTTCAAATGCATAATCGTACGCATAATAATGGACAAAATTGCAATGGAATGATCGGCTTTTTTAACTTTATATAAATTTTGCATTTTTTCTAAATAAGCAGCCGTGTCCTCAATCTTTTTTTCTAAAGCAGAAGCCACTTTTTCTTGATCTACGTAAGAAGTAAATGAAAGAGCAGCATAAACAGGTCTATGCATATGCTCTTTTTTTAACAGCTGTTCAAAATAAAGACGCTCAAACTCTTCTCTTCCTGCATCCGTGATAGAATAAACGGTCTTTTCAGGTCTGTTCGTCTCTCGAATCACATCTACTACCGTCACCAATTGATCTTTCTCAAGCGTATCAAAGGCATAATATAAAGAACCGCTTGCAAGTTTGATATAGTGCTTCATTTGTCTTTCATTAATGGTTTGCTGAATTTCATAAGGGTGTTTATTTCCTTCCATTAATAAACCCAATATGACTAATTTAACACTCATAATACCCTTCACCTCTTGATATGCATCTTATTTAGAAAAAAAGCACGAATAAATTCGTGCTTTTTCTATTTCTGAGCTGCAGGTTCCTTACCTTCTATCCGCTTTTTAGCAGGAACTTCTACGCGTTCATTCCCCATTAAAAAGACGGTGATGATAGCTACTGCAATTGGAATAAGAGAAAGCATAAATGCATACGTGATCGACGTAGACATGGCATCAACAATCTTATCTAATATTTGAGGCGGAATGCTGTTTCGGGCACTTGATTGAAAGACTGCACTTGGATCTCCTATTTGAGAAAGTGCCCCTTGTGGCGAATTTCCTATACCTTGGAAATTTCTCTCCAGCTCATTTGTAAATGTATTGCTTTGAATCGTTCCAAAAATCGTCACTCCCAGCGTCATTCCTAAGGAACGTGCAAATGAGTTCGTTGAGTTGGCAGAACCTCTAAACTGCGGATCCAGCTTATGCGTTGAAGAAGTTGGTAAAAGAGAAAAGCTAAATCCCACGCCAAATCCAGTCAAAATCATAAATACCGTCAGCATCCAACGAGGCGTATCAGGTTCCATTGTTCCTAATAAAAACATTCCCGCTGCAAATGAAAAAACGGACATAATCATTAAGTTTCGGAAGCTTGTTTTTGTGAGAAAAATCCCTCCAATAGCACTTCCTGCTACCGATCCTAACATCATCGGAGTTAAAATTAAACCTGCATTTGTAGCAGAACCTCCGTAAACAGCTTGAACAAAAATAGGAATAAATACGGTCAAAATAATAAATGTTGCTCCGTATAGGAAAGCAAGAATTTGTGATGTTGCAAATAAACGCCGTTTGAACATCCAAAATGAAATAATCGGCTCTTCCGCTCGTTTTTCCACAAAGAAGAAAAGCGATAGCGCCACAGCAAAGATAGCAAAAAGAGATAGAATTTGCGGAGAGGACCACTCGTACTCTTTTCCTCCAAGTTCAAGAGCAAACATTAAACTGACTACTGAAATAACAAGAGTGGCTGCCCCTGTCCAGTCAATTCTTTGTTTTTTATGACTCGTTGACTCTTTATAAAAGCGCACAATAAAGAATAATGATAAAAGTCCAATCGGAACATTCACATAAAATACCCAGTGCCAGCTAATGTATTCTGTAATGTAGGCACCAAGAAGCGGACCAAATACACTTGCTGAGCCAAAAACGGCACCTAGCAGTCCTGTCATTTTCCCGCGCTTTTCGGGAGGGAAAATGTCAAATACAATGGTAAACGCAATCGGAAGAAGTGCTCCCCCTCCAATTCCTTGAATCGCCCGATAAATACTGAGCTGCACGATGCTTTGTGCTAGACCACACAGTGCGGATCCAAGTAAGAATACCGTTAATCCAAAAATAAAGAAACGTTTGCGCCCATACATATCAGATAGTTTACCAAATATCGGCATACCTGCCATCACGGCAACCATATAGGCGGACGTAACCCAAACAAATTTATCTAATCCACCTAAATCAGAAATGATTTTTCCCATAGCCGTCGCTACGATGGTATTATCCATGGCTGACATAAAAATACCGAGGAGCAATCCTGCTACGATAAAACGAATATGTTTTTCTGATGAAACCATTTCAGTTCCTCCTTTCACGTCATCTCTTTTGATGAACAGAAATAATAACTACTTAAATTATTATATTCAAATTTGAGTATTTTACAATCTTAAATGTGCTATTTTTTAGAAATAAACATAACAAAAGCGTAATGGATCCATTACGCTTCTACTGTGAGCTGAGACTTTAATTCAATTTCTACATTTCCTTGAATGGCTCTTGAAATCATACAGGACGTTTCTGCTTTTTTTATAAGTCGATTGATTTTTTCTTTCTGAGCCGCAAGTTCAGGGGTGATAATAACATGAGGTTTATGAATAATTTTTTCGTATGTGAATACACCATTGGTTACGTCCACAATAGCTTCCGATTCCATCGTTAAAGCCTTCTGGTGGATTCCGCTTCTTTCGAGCATTGCCGCAAGCGTGATAATGTAGCAAGTGGCTGCTGCTCCTAGCAGCATTTCATCTGGATTGGTTCCCACTCCTGGCCCGTCCATTTCTGGTGGAATAGAAATTTTTGTTTTTAATTGGCCTGACTCAATTGTACCTACTTCATTTCGGCCTCCTGGCCAGTCTGCTTGCAAATGAAAGTGATGTTTTGCCATAATATTTCCTTCTTTCTTCTATATAATCATGTGTCCTTAGCGTACTCCTTTTATGTATAAAATAAAAATGTTTTGCTTGTAACAGCAAAAAGACTGCTAAACGGTGCAGTCTTTGTTTTTTCCTAACTTAAAGGTACTTTCTTTTCATTTTCAACAAAAGCTTTGATTAATGGTGGCAGCCAGTCCTGCAGGTTTGTAAATGAATATCCCCAAAAGCTAGCTTTTTCATTACTCATCGTCCAAGAATGATCTACTCCGTATGGAGAACTATTTTCATCTGTCAAACGAGAGGTTGTTTTTGCTTTTTTACCCGCTGCTTGTTCAATATATAAAAATAAATTTTTGAGTGAAATGGTGCCATTTGAACAAGCGTTAATCGGTCCTTTTAGCTTCTGCTCGGCACACCAGACTAAAAATTCACCTGCTTCTTCCTGTGAAATGAAGTTCATTTCTGCTTCAATAGCAGGCACACCAATTTCTTCTTCATGCATAATTTTTTCTACGTGAAAACGTAAACGGTCCGTATAATCATCTTTTCCCATTACAATTGGAAAACGGACAGCCGTTACGGAGAACGGTGCTTTTTGAAGGAATACCGCCTCGGCTTGGCGTTTTCCTTCTTGGTAGGAAATATTTTCACGACGTGTATAGGAAATAGGATACTTGTATGGATCAAAATCTTCTTCATAACACGTTTTTTCTAAAGAACCGTATACTGAAAGAGTTGAGGTGAGTACATAATGACTCGTACTATGACGAAAAGCTTCAACAGCAACAGCTGCGCCGTGTGAAGAATAACATATCTGATCGAAAATAACATCCCATTTTCTTCCTCGTGTTGTTTCGATTACAGAATCTTTTTCTACACGATCAAGAAAAATTCGCTCAACTTGGTCGCCGAAATCATCCGGTGTTTTACCTCGCGTTGCTAACGTAACCTGTACTCCTTTAGAAAGCAATGTTTGAACTAAATTTTTTCCAAAAAAACGAGTTCCACCTAACACAAGTGCTGTTTTCATCCTTTTCTCCACCTTTCGTATTTGATATGGATAATCATACCATTATTATCCAACTTTTTCATTCATAAAGCTATGAATCTTTCCGCTTATTTTTTTATATTCCCACCTATTTTTTAGCCACTATCGTGGTAAGATGTACATATCTAACAAAAAGGAGCGACAGTGATGAATCCTTCTCCACTTCCCCTTAACGAACGCTTTGTTATTCTTGATATTATTCGGGGCATTGCTTTGCTAGGCATTTTTTTAGTAAATATACCTGCTTTTGATTCTCCGATATATATTTTTCGGCTGTACGATGTTCCTTACGAATATGAAGGAATGGATGCTTATATGGATTTATTCCTGCTGCTATTTGTTCAAGGAAAGTTTTTTCCCATTTTTTCTTTTTTATTTGGACTCGGATGCGGAATTTTTTTGTATAGAGCTGAAGAAAAACAATACTTTGCCGCTGCTTTGTGGTTAAGAAGAATGGCTGCTTTGCTGTTAATCGGACTCTTTCATCTTATATTTTTATGGTATGGAGACATTTTGCATGTGTATGCCATTGGCGGTTTTTTATTGTTCTTTTTTTACAATCGAAAAGCCAAGACGATTTTGCTGTGGGCAATAGGCTTGCTATGTTTTTTTTACCTTTTGGCTTGTATGCAGTTTTTTACTCCAGCGCACGTCTTGCAGGACATTCAGTCGGAATACAACGTTTTACATGAACATGTATTAGCACAATATTTATCCACTTACCGGCAAGCAGATTATCTATCTTGGCTGTTTTACCGTTTGAATATTGAAGTGGTACCTATGTTATTAAATCTTCCATTTTCTATCTTGCCTGTATTTTCTATGTTTTTATTTGGCTTGTATACTGCTGAAAAAAAATTATTGAATAATATCGAAAAAAATCGTTCTTTTTTCAAGAAAATTCAGTTAATAACAGGCGCGGCAGGTTTTACTTTAGTTATAATTCTCGCCGTTTTAAAACTAGAGATTTTAAGATATGGATTCTATCAGCAGACAGCCATTCATCTTTTTACAAGTTTGAGCGGCATTTTTCTATGTTTTTTTTATCTTACCACCTTACTGTTATTCCTGCAATTTTCTCGTTACGCTTCCATACTGGTTCTTTTTAAGTATAGCGGAACAATGGCATTAACAACTTACCTTAGCCAAACTTTAATCTGTCTGTGTATAGTTCGAGCATTTGGTTTATACGGAAATCTTCCTTTAGTCGGAAACATGATTATTTGTCTCGTCATCTATACAGTTCAGCTTTTTCTTAATAAGTGGTGGCTTTATTATTTCTATTACGGTCCATGTGAATGGTTATGGCGAAGCTTTACATACCGGTCTTTCCCGCCTCTGAGACGCCACAGGAAAGCTTAAGCATAACAGCAAATCGGCCTTCAATTTTGAAAGCCGATTTGTCTCGTTTACTGCAAAGGCGGTATCGTTATTCGTTTAATCCCATTTTTCTCAAACTCTCGTATATAGTCCATTTCTCGATGAAAAATTTGCATAAATACTTCATTTTTTATTTCTTTAATCGGTCCTATTTGCCCTATCACATCTCGTTTAGCCAATCGATAGGCTAGGGCTTCCCAAAACACTTCGTTATCGTATTCCCCAATAATGTCCTGAAGGGAATCTTCATGTTCTTCTGTAAACATGACCTCACTGTTTAATGTATGAAAAGGTCCTTTTTCAACAAAAGGCTCTGCGTAAGAAAACAGTTGTTTTTCTACATCCGTGTATTCTTGGGCATGATGATCTTCCACTCCAGAACATGCTGTAACCATCCAGTTACCTAAATAAATTAAATCAAGCAGTTGAAAAAAGTGCGTTTCAGATAGTTGAAGTTCAATATCATTTTTTACCGGAGCTTTTGACATAAGCGTGGATCTCTCCTTTAATTTTGAGGGTAGTTGCTATTAAATAAGATAGCTAAAAGGGTTAATATGCAGGCTAGCAGGAAAACTGAAGAAATGGCTTCACCTCTTTTCTGTAGTGTAAAATTAGAGGTACCGACATCAAAAGAAGTGAATACGAAAGGTGTAAACTTATCATAATCGAAATAAAGACAAGATTCAAGATTTTTTACTGAATTTTCCGACTATTACCGTTATTAATGCCTATTTTTATTTACTTATACTAGATGAAGCCGAAAATTTTTAGGATGATCTACTTAAAACAAAAAAGCGCTGAACCAGGCGCTTTAACGGTGTAAGAAAATAGACAAACCAATAAAAAAAACAGCTAAAATAAAGTCAAAAATCCATTGCCACTTCTCGCGTTTCAACAATACGTGCTCTATTCCCGATAATAGCGAACTAACACTAACTAAAACAAAAATAAAGCTTAATTGGTTAAACGAAAATTTAGTGATAAAATTTGATACAAGTATGACTGCTACGGTGATGAACAGTGCCATTTGACTTATAAGTACCCACTTAATTCTCTGTTTATATCCATCTTTTAAAGCTTGTAATAAATCGTTGCTGATCACTCTCGCTAAACCCCTTTTGTATTCCTATCCTCAAAAGTAAGAACGCAGCAAAAAATGCTCATCTGCATCTTAATTACTTAAAAAAACTAGTTGTTAAATCGAAACATAAATATCAACTTGACTGTACTCAGGATCAATACAGCGTTCATCATATAATTCAAAATCTATTTTATAGGCACGATGATTTTTTTTAGCCCATTCGCGAATATAAGCCCAAGCCTCTACGACTACCTGTCTAGCTGGACCAACGGCCGTTGTAAACACCATGTATTCGCCTTCTGGAATGATGAACTCTCTCATATCATCTTTCAGTTCTCCCCCAGGTAAAACTTCGTATCCAAGAGCAAACGTAAAATTCATTTTTTGATCGTATTCAAATTCTGTATAAAGAGCAAATGTATTACCATTTACTTTATTGGCGATTTTATTAGCTAACTGTTGTTTATAGAAAGTCTGCCAGTGCTCGGTAATAAGACCTGTGCCCGTTTCTTCTACAGTTTCATCTGTTCGAATAGGCACTCCTACTACAGTAAATTCATTTACTTTGACCACTTTTTGACTTACGACTAAGTCAGTCAACATATTGAGCCCCCTTAATTCTTCTTTTCTGTATTTACAATGAGGGAAATACTTACTTCTTAATATGCATTTTATTTGTATTCAAAGAAAACGTCAACCTTTTATGCAAATCCCTCAACAAAGGGGCTGAAGATCATTCTTTTAAACTAAAAAAAATGATTCTATTTTCTTTGTACACTTCATACGTATAAGATACCCCTAATTTACAATAGAGTGAGGTAAAAAAATGAAAATCATTGAACTTGCCGAATTCATTAAAACAAGTAAAAAAACAACTAAACTTGCTCTCTCCTCTTCTACAGTACAGTATACATTAGAAACAGATGATTTGAAAATTGAATTACAAACAGGCAGCACGAATAAGCGAATCGTGTTTTTTCGTATCTTCTTAAAAGGAACATACAAGGATTGGATTTGTTACCACCGGAACGAACATCATATCTACGAGTTGTATCAAAATATTCCTTTATCTCCCAAACTGCAAAAGCAGCTTTTGTACGCTATTGCATCATAAAAGAGCTGGCTTAGTTAGCCAGCTCTTATTCAATACATTAGATTACTCATTTTTTATCAAAAAAAGCACCGGACGCTTTGCTACGGTGTTTTTCTTATTTATGCTGTAGTTTTGTGATCGGATGTTTGTGTGGCTTCACATGTAATTTTTCCTTTGTCCACTGAATTCCTCTATATAAATAGTACGAGCACCAAAAAACTGCTGGAACAATAAGTACGTATGCAACGACACTATTTGTAAAGAAAGCAGAATCTATGGAACACAGCAATCGATAGGTCTCATTTAGTATACATATATGCACTACATAAATGCCCACTGAATTTTTCCCGACCTTTGAGAAAAACGAGTTTTTTCCAAGACCTGGACTGCTTAATACGAATAAAAACAATGATGCTGATAAGAAGATCGTAGAAATAAAATAGTCTCCGGGCTTGCTATGCTGGATATTGACCAACCAGTAACGCTCAGCAATCTCTAACGCTGAAAACACAAAAAAGCTGCCTAAATAAATCATTGGCCTTACGTTTAATACTGACAGAATTCGCTGACCGTAAAGGGCAAACATAGCTCCTAACACTGTATAAAACAAACCAAAAAACAGGGCATCTCTTGTTTGAAAGGAAAGTGGAAAAAATAAAGAATAAGATTGTCCAAACAACCCTGTTACATATAATACAGTACTGATAAGCATTAGTAAGCCAATCTTTTTCCATCTTTGAAATAAGAAAACGATAGCTACAGCCCAAATTAACGCAATTAAGTACCAAAGTTGAAACCCGCTTGTGTCACTTCCATAATAAAAAACATCTTTAAATGTGATGGATGAAGTTAAATAATCGGCTACGGCCCCTTTTCGTTCTGCTAGCGTTCCGTGGTTCTGAAATAAGCGCAGAACTATACCAAACAATAAATAAAAGATAAACCAACATGCGTAAAGCTTTGAAATATTCCACGTGTATTTTTTTAAGTATGCAGAAGGCTGAGGGTGTTTTTGAATTTTATTCATAAACAAATATCCTGATACAATAAAGAAAAAAGGAACCGCAAATCGTGCAAATGTGTCAACAATGACATCTAGCACATTTTCCTGGTTCCCTAAAAAGAAATCGTCATGTGATGGATTAACATGAATACAAACAACAAACACTGTAGCAAAAAATTTAATAAAATCAATTGAATAATTACGTTCCATCTTGTTGTCAGCTCCTTAAAATAAACTCGGGTTTTATTTTAGCATAATTATCCAATTAAAAAAGAGTTTTTGGGAAAATTAACCTTATGGTCATGGAAATTTTTTCTTAATTTCCAATATCCTAGTCTTGTTTACTTGTATGACATCTTTCGATATTCCAAATGAATAGTTCTAAAGAACTATAAAATAAAAAACAGATTACCGGTAATCTGTTTTTTAAATTAACATTTTCCATGCGAACTTATTGTCTTGTTTGATATCAACTTCTTTTTCATACAAGGCCTGCACATGCTGTTTAATTTGTTTGAGAAACAGCATTACTTCCCCGCTTGATACAGCAGCTGAGTTGAGGGATAACGAATGTTTTTTAGCAATTTTTAATTCCTCTGTTTCCACTGAAATACTAACGTGGCGAAATAAGTGCCAAGGGTAATAAATTGTTTTAAAAGATTTTGAGAAATAAATTCCTTTAGAACAAACGGTAATCCCCTCGGTTTTTTGAAGAGGATATGTATTTAAATGAGCTACAATTTTTTCTTTAGCAGGTAAATAGAGCCTGTTTCGCATCTCTTTTTCAACTTCTTCACATAGTCGCCCTTCTACTGACAACACATCTTTCGGATCAGGTGTTTGATGAATTTGAAAAGATGAACAAATAGAAGTTAATTCTTTTGAGGATACACACGGATATATATAGTCTTGACACATATATTCGTAGGAATGAGTACGAATAAATTTCTTGATTTTTTTTAATAGAGATACTAGCTTTCTAGCTGAGTAATCGTTCTGGTTGACTTGAAATTTCTCCACGTCATTAAAACAAATCATTTCTTCTTTTCGAATGGTAATAGATTGAATGTTAGCGAACTCTTCCCATAACATTTTTCCTTTTTTCATTCCTCTACTTTTCCAGTAAAGCCCCTTATTTGTAAAGCAAATTCCTCTTTTATCTAGCCCCGCTATAAAAGAACTGTGTAAATACGCAATTATTTTTTCTTGGGGATGAAACTGAAAGTATTTGCTAGCTATTTTTTTGTAGGAACTAGGTATTTGCATTACATAAAATTGACTTTCTCTATAGGTTAAGCATAAGTCAGTCAAATAATTAGTTTTCAGCGTCGCCACGCTCTCACTTCCTTTTTGAGTGTAAATAACCGTACCCATTTTTTTCTATTACTTTATAAACGTTTTTTAGTGAAAAAAGTTTCAACTTTTTTTATTTTTTATGAAAAAGCTTGAAATTGAAGCATTTTTTTCATTTATGAGGTCATCTAACACCTACACTTTTTCTGTAACGGCTTTTCCAAATAAGCCTTCTGGTTTAAAAATTAATACCAAAATCAAAATGGCAAATGCAAATACATCTTTATATTCCGCTCCTAAAACATCGCCGGTGATTGTTGATAAATTAGCGGCTGCAAACATTTCAAGAATACCAAGCATTAGTCCTCCAAACATTGCGCCTCGTATATTGCCTATTCCTCCTAAAACAGCTGCTGTGAAAGCTTTTAACCCTAATATAAAACCAATATAAGGGTCAATTGTTCCGTAATGAAGCGCAAATAAGACGCCAGTAGCTCCTCCTAAAGCCGAACCAATAAAAAAAGTAAGAGAAATGAATTTGTTTACATTGATGGACATCAGTGAAGCTGTATCAGGATCCTGAGCTATGGCTCTCATGGCCATTCCCCATTTGGTCCGATTGACGAAAACTTCAAGTCCTATCATTTATTTTTTATGATATACTCTTAGGCTGTATATATAACAAAAAAGCATGTCGCCATAAGGAAACATGCCTTGTAACTATTAAACTTAAAAGAGGTGCATATTATGCACCTCTTTTATGACCCTTTGTTTTCTGTTTCTCACTCGAATTTAACTATTATTTCGTAATGCCTGTGATCCTTCTTCCCCTGTGCGGATCTTAATCGCATTTTTTAATTCATAGATAAATATTTTCCCATCTCCAGGTTGACCTGTATTTAAGACTTTCCTTGCTTTATCCACAACGTCGGATACTGGGACTTCGCAGACAACAATTTCTACTTTAATTCGTGCGTGCATATTGTCTTGCTTTTTGACGCCTCTGTAAAGCTCCGTAATGCCTTTTTGCAACCCGCACCCCAACGCATCTGTAATCGTAATACCGCTAACGCCAATTTTTGCCAGTTCTTGCTTAAGCTCTTCAAACTTTGAAGGGCGTGTAATAATTTCAATTTTTGTTAAAATATCACTCACTGTGCCCACCCCTTTTACATATTCGATTCGTGATACGCTCTTTCACCGTGCAGTGTAATATCAAGTCCCAGCGTTTCCTCTTCTTGTGTCGCACGTAGAGATACTATTAATCCAACGACTTTAACAATAATGAAGGTAGCAATGCCGACAAATAGATAAGTTGCTACGATAGCTACCAGCTGTTTCCAAAGTAGACTTGGATCTCCGTAGAATAAACCGTTCGCACCGGCATCATTTACAGAAGTTGTGGCAAATAAACCTGTAGCAATACCTCCCCATGTTCCCCCAATACCGTGAAGGCCAAATGCATCTAACGCATCGTCGTAACCGATTTTCTTTTTAAGTGAGAAGATACCCCAGAAACAAACTGCTCCGCCGATAAAACCAATTACAATAGAGGCGAACGGTGTAACGAATCCGCAAGCAGGTGTAATAGCGACAAGTCCGGCAATAGCTCCCGAAACTGCTCCAAGCAGAGTAGGTTTTTTATTAATAATCCATTCTACTACAAGCCAGCCGATAATTCCTGTTGCGGCCGCTGTATTTGTGTTAATAAAAGCCGTCATTGCAACGCTGTTGATAGTTAAGGAACTTCCAACGTTAAAACCAAACCAGCCAAACCAAATCAGCATTCCACCTAAAAGTGTTAGCGGTAAATTGTGAGGTGCTGCTGCATCGGCATTTTTGCGTTTTCCAACAACAAGAGCTAGAATTAAGCCTGCTACGCCTGAAGAAATGTGAACGACGTTTCCTCCGGCAAAGTCGATAGCTCCTAGTTCACGAAGCCATCCGCCAACTCCCCAAACCCAGTGTGCGACTGGTGCATATACAATTAATGACCATAGGATAGCAAATAAGATAAATGCTGAAAACTTCATGCGTTCTGCAAAAGCTCCAGAGATAATAGCTACTGTTAATACCGCAAATGTTAGCTGAAACATCATAAACATATTATGCGGGATCGTAGCGCTGTAGTCCCCATTTGGAGTGAACCCGACTCCTTTTAATCCTACCCAGTCCAAGTTTCCAATAAAAGCATTGCCACCGGTTGAAAAAGCTAACGAATAGCCAGCTACTATCCAAAGAACGGATATAACAGCTAATGATCCTACGCTATACATCGCGGTACTTAACATGTTTTTACTTCGAACCATGCCCCCATAAAATAATGCAATAGCTGGTGTCATAATCCAAACTAATAATGCTGAAAAAAACATAAATACTGAATCGCCCATTTGCATGATGATTTCCCCCTTAAGTACGAATAAATAACCCCTGAATTTAATGTTAGATTATATAACATCTTTTGTTATGTTTACTATCATATTTGATTTATATGTATTTAGCAACTACTTTTTGCAAATTTATTCAGAAAATTTTTGTTTTTTATACTCTTTTATCCTTCTCTTTTGTTTTTCTTTATATTCACAAGGGAAAATATCATTTGATTGTGTTAGAAACTCTGACACGAAAACCTTCTTCGGAGTAGAAGGGGATTTTTATATACAAATACATATATACTCCTGGCCCTAGAGGAACACCAAAAACAATCAACATCATAATCCAAATCCCTAAAAAGGTTAGAGTATAAGGAAGCATAAGTGACATAATCGTGCCAAGGCCTGACTTAGGCTCGTATTCTTTCATAAAGGCTATATCTTTTTTAAAATAACAAAAAACTCTCTTAGAACAGAGAGCTTTTTGTTATTTCACTATACTAGACAGAACAGACTCTTTTCCTGATACATTAACAGCTGTTACCTCCAAGGGCTGGTTTGTTCAGTAGTTAAAAGCAGTCAATATTTCTAAAATTGATGGAAGAAAGTTAGAAGGTTACAAAACCTACATTCTTCGCAATTTACATAGTGAACTTATAGAACAAGATAAAATCAACAGCTAACAGCCCGCTTTTGACAAGCGGGCTGTTTTTAAAGCGATTGATCAATAAAAGATAGTACGCGCTTTACATATTCTTTTTGGTATACATGATAATTTTGAACGTGTTCCGCTTTATCAGTTTTCCAGAAGCGAAAAGCATCTGGGTGCGTTTTAGCCATTATTTCACTTTCAGTATAAGGGATTTTTGTATCTCCTGTGCTGTGTATGAATAAGATTGGTCGAGGGTAAATATGCTCGACTGCTTTAATAGGACTGGCTTTAGCAGGATCTGCATCTGCGATAACAGGAAGAATAGCAATTGTTAGCGGTGTAAACGGAAAGTTTGGTAAATGAGACCATACAGATAGATTTTCTTTTAAATAAGAAGTTAAATCACTAAAAGGACTATCGGCTACTACTGCTTTTACATCTTCATCTTGAGAGGCTGCTAATAAAGAAGTGGCTGCTCCCATTGAAATGCCGTAGAGCACAATTGGCTCTTTTGTTGTTTCCTTCATTTTCTGAATAACGCCTAATAAATCGAGCTGCTCTTTCACACCAATCGTGGTTTGATTCCCTTCTGAGTCTCCTGCGTCTCTAAAATCAAACATGACCACTCGATATCCCGCTTTTACAAATTCTTCACTTAGCGGCAAAAATCCGGCTCCTTTTGCTTCACGGTTATTCCCGTATCCATGTGACATAATAATAGTCGCTTTTGGCTGTTTGATTGGTTCGATTATCCATCCTTTTAAATGCGTTATTCCGTCTTTGCTCAAAAATAGTTGATTACTATAATGCATGCCGTAATCACTAGGGTTTTTTACAGCAGGATTTTTATCTAATTTTGTGAGGCTTATACCTACATAGAGAGAAATTGCCATACAAAGTACAAAACCAAGAATAACAAAGGATATCAAGCTAATCCACAGCGTTTTTTTCTTTTTACCTGTCGTTGTTTGTCTGTTTAAAACTGGAGTCAAGCTCTTCTCTCCCTTTCATCTAAGATCATACTTATTATTCGTATCTCTTGCTTTAACCTTTTCTCCACTTTAAAGCTAGCTGATCTATTTTATGAATAAAATTTGTTTTATTTTCCACATATTTTTCTGGTTCAAAGCGATAGCGATGTGCTAATTCTCTTTTCAACGTTTCGTATTCTTTCGCTGCATCAGGGCGAGCGCGTAGATAATCTCGAAACCATATATGACGATTAATTTCTGGGTGGCCTTTTTCATAAATATGAACATGATGGGTTCTTTCATTTCCTCCTTTTTGAAAGTATCGTCTATCTTTTATGCCGTTTTCACCTTTCGTTTCGTATCCAAGCTGTTCCATCTTCTGATTATATGTATCTACTTTTTTTATATCTTTCACTACAATAAGTAAATCAATAATTGGTTTTGCGCTCAAGCCGGGAACAGCGGTGCTTCCGATGTGATGAACCTCTAAAATTTGAGCTGATATTACATTGGTTAAGGTGTCAGCTTCTTGTGTAAATTCCTTTTCCCACTCGATATTATAGGGTGCCAACTGAATTTCTCTTATAGATTGCATCTTCAATTCCTCCTCCTACAATAAAAAACTGCTTATTATAGGATGATAGCCTATAATAAGCAGTTTTTCACCATTTAACATGTTATTAAGAGGTATGAAGCGTATTTATCATCTAATAAACGCCTGTTTCGCTAAATTAACAATCGTCATATCATCCATTGGAGGGTTATGAAGGCCGGCACGCACATCTCTATAATAACGCTGCAGTGGATTACTACGCTGCAAGCTTCGTGCCCCCACTATGCGCATTGCTTTGTCGACGACAGTACAGGCACTATTGGTCACCACGTGTTTGACAGCTGCTAATTCTCCGGCTAGTGCTGCTCGGTCGTTGGTCTCATCCCATTTACTTGCAACACTGTACATAAAGTGACGTGCCTGCATCAGTTCAAGTTCCATTTCTCCTACTAAACGCTGCACATTTGGCAACTCACTAATCGTTCCTTCGATACTATTGGGAGAATATTCTTTAGCAAATGCCACAGCATAATCTCTTGCTGCAATTGCTGTCCCCATGTAGCAAGCTGGTATATGAAGCAGCCAGCCGCTTGGCTCATTCTTTTTAAAACCACCGAGACGTTCAACAAGAAAATCATGTTCAATATCAACATTTTCTAGCACAAGGTCGTGACTCCCTGTCCCACGCATTGCAATCATATCCCATGTTTCTTCCACTGAAAGTCCACTTGTTTCACGAGGAATTAAAAATAAGCCGATATCTTCTTCTCCTTCGATGCTTGCTTTTACTAAGAAGTAGTTTAAGACCGGAGACATAGTGGTAAAAGTTTTTCGGCCATTGATTCGCCAACCTTCTTTTGTTTTTACAGCCGTCGTTTCCGGTTTTCCTCCTCGAGTAGGGCTTCCTGTCTTCGACTCAGTAGCAGCGGTGTTAATAAGTGCACCTTTTTCTATTTCTTTAAAAATAAAATTGAGCATTTGCTTGCTCCAGGGCTGTTTTTCACATAAATCCATTGTAATCCCCATATGCCATCCGATACTAAGAGCAGTAGAAGCATCTCCTTGAGCAATTAATTCTTGAAATAATAAAAAATCATAAAGGCGTAATTCATCTCCGCCATATTTGCTTTCTAGAGAAAGACGTGTGTAGCCAGCTTCTTTTAACTCTTGAATATTTTCAAATGGAAACGTACCTTCTTCATCTATTTTAAAAGCTCGTTTCTTAAATTTTTCGACTAGAGGCAGAAGTTTTTCATACGTAGACTTTTGGTTTTCATTTACAAATGAAACACTCATTTGCTTCATCTCCTTTTTATATGACAGAGTGTCCCTATCGGATTAATATATAGTTTTTATCATAGCACATCTCACTCTTGCTGTGCATGTTTGGGGTGCTTGTGTTTTCCGTCAGATTCCTGTTCTCCAATTTAATGGTCTGTTCTACCTATATATTCCATACATTTAATTGAATAAAATGAAAGGGATGATGTGAATGAATCAATGTCCAAAATGCGGTGCCAGTGCAAGCACAGACCAATTATTTTGCAATAACTGTGGCTTTTCTTTCACGGTGTCGTCAGCTGCAGCTAAGCATAAAAAGAGCTGGTACATCAGTGGAGGTATTGCGCTTATACTTATTTTAACTTTTGTAGTTTATTCCCTGTTCTCTAGCTCAGAAGAAAAAACGGCTGACCGCTTTATTGAGGCATTAGAATCGAAAGATACAGCTGTGGTAAGAGAGTTATTAGACTCTTCACAGTCTAATACAGTTATCAGTGACACATCTATTCAAGCGCTGTTTGATGCAACTTCCGACGGTTCTATTTTGCCTGAGGTTGAAAATGACTTAAAAAATAAAACGAGTATCTATTTTACAATAAAAGAACAAAAACGCTCATTATTCTTCAAAAAACAATACGTGGTCGTGCCTTCACCTTATTATATCTCCCTTACCACCCCAGAAGATGCAACGGTTACAGTTAACGAAACAAAACAGTCAATATCCAAAAATCAAACGCAAAAAATAGGACCTTTCATGATTGGGAATTATCCGCTTGTGGCCTCTTATGAAAGCTCTTACGGAAAACTTACGGATCAAACTACTGTAAATTTTCATCGCCAAAAAGAAGAAGATATATCTCTTGTATTTAAAGGGGCTTACGTTACAATCTCATCGAATAGAGATGACGCTATTTTATTTGTAAACGGAAAAAGCACGGGATTGCAGGTAAATAGCTCATCACAAATAGGACCGGTTGCTACGGATGGAAGCGTCACTGTTCATGCAGAAGTACAAAAAGACGGCACGACGTTCAAAAGCAGTCCCTACACCATTCAAAATGAAGAAAAAATTACGTTAAATATACAAACGCCGCCTGTTGAAAAAGAAAAAACCGTCATAAATGAACGTGAAGTGATAGTACCTGGCCCGCGCTCTTATGGTACTTCAAGTTCTTATATTCTCCCATATTCAGATTCTTACAAATTAAGCTATAGTGATATTAGTGGTTTGAGCTCGGGTGAACTAAGGCTGGCTCGAAATGAAATCTATGCGCGGCATGGGTATATATTTAAATCGAAAGATCTTCAAGCCTATTTTGATGGAAAGTCATGGTATATGCCTGATTCATCGTTTAGAGATTCCTACTTATCAAGCGTTGAAAAATATAACGTTGACTTTATCAAATCATATGAATAAGATAAACTCCCCTTTTACACAGGGGAGTTTATTAATTGAAGCGAGTGCCTACTCCCACGTTTCTTTACTTAGTGGGCTTCCTACACATGTCAATAAATTTCTTATAGCCTTCTTCATTCTTTTCGCTGTAAAATAGATGTACATAAACTCAATACACGCATAAGGAGAGATAGAGAATGAATGGAATTGGACGACTTCCGCAAAAGCTTAATGGACATTTGATTTTAGAAAATATTCAGGAAACTATGATCATTGCCGATAAAGACTATCGTGTGCAGTGGATGAATGCAAGAGCAATTGAAACACTCCAACCAGTACTCTCAATCTACCAGTTATCCCATATCCAAGAGCTAATTGGAAAGCATATGGATTTCTTTCATTCCAATCCTGAAGAAGCGAAAAAATTACTCACCTCTCTTCATACAACTTATCGAACACGTATAACGATCGGCAGTCAATACGTAGCAGAAGCTGTGATTCACCCCATTGATACAAAAGACGGTGAGCGTTATGGCTACTTGCTTATGTTATTGGACTTTACCGATCAAGCAGAAGCAGAGCTTGAAAAAGAACGGTTAATTGAGGACTTATCCACCCCTTTATTAAAAATATGGGACGAGGTTTTAGCCGTGCCCATTACCGGTAAGATGAATATAGAACGTGGAAAGAAGCTAACTGAAACGGTATTGGAGGCAGTTGTAAAAGAACAGGCGCGCTATTTGCTTATTGACTTGTCTTCCCTTCATTCATTAGACGAAGAACACGGCTATTATATTAATACCCTCCATGATGCTTTACGATTGATTGGTACCACTTGCCTTATCGTTGGTCTGTCTTCAAACATGGCTCTTTCACTTGTAGATTCTCAGTTTAATTGGCGGACATTTTCCACTGTTCAACAAAGCATCTCTTACATTTTAGAAAAAAAGAATTATCGTATTGCACCCATTTCATAAGCCCATCATATCATTAAGTAATCCTCTCTCAATCGCTTTTTCCTTCAAACGGAAAAGGCGATTTTAGTTATGAGGATGCGTGAACGTTTAGGCACTTATCATCATAGGATACATTAATCAACCATAGAAAAGGGTGAGAGCGTATGCCAAGTGTTATTAATATTTATAATTTAAAGATCAACAGTATCTCAAGCAACGGCTCTGTCAACATTGGCGAAGCACTCCATAACAGTCACACGGCTCATTCGAAATCCACTGGTACGAACTCTTCTTATGGCGATGTCTCACCTGCTTCCTCGAAAATGCGAAACATTTATATCGATCCTGATACAAATGACCAAACAGATATTGCAAACGTTGATCATGTCAATGGTTATCAGCAGTGATATAGGGCGATGCTTGTCAATAGCATGATGACAAACGGTGAATACATTCTCTCTTAACGCGATAGGCCGTTAGAGTGGAATGAATAAAAACAGTAAGGAGTCTCTTTATGCCTCTTCAAATTAACGTTTTTAATATCGTAACAAATGGTGTCACGCAAAACGCAAATATTGATTTTGGTTCCACCATTCAAAACAGTCACACGGCGAACTCCAAGTTTAACGGCGCAAATTTCTCTTTAGGTAACTTCTCTCCTACTTGCTCTCAAATGAATACGGGCGTATTAGATCCTGATGTAAGTGATCAAGATCAAATTGCAAACCCTTCAGCTCCAATTGGAAATCAAATTTAGCTTTAACAATTTGGTCAGTTTACTTGGCACATTACAAGGAGGTGTGTAAATATGTTTCCATTTGGAAAGTCTCCTTTTAAAGGAATGATGGAAAATCTTCCAAAAGGAATGGCATCAAAAGACATGAATAAATATATTCAGCAAATGATTTCTTCTACGATGTCTCATTCTTTTCCGGATTTCATGCAAGGAAATGAATTCTTTAAGCAAGCTCAAGACATGATGAAAGAACAGCAGGATATGGGGAATGAAGGTCATGGACAAAAGCTCAGAAGATTTGATTCGAACGTCATCAATACGCTAGACGAATGTATTGTTCAGTTAAAAATCCCTAACCGCGATATTGTATCAAGCATTAAAGTTTATCATACTCCCTATGTGTGTACAATCGAAGGAATAGATGGGGAAGAATCCTTCAAAGAAGAAATTCAGCTTCCTTGTTCGGTTCGTAAAAAAGGTACACGCGCCGTATATCGTTCCGGGGTGTTGGAAATCCGGATGCCTAAACATGTTAATATTCCTATGTCTCAAATAGACGTTCACGATTTAGATTAAAGTGGACGTTTTTTTCTGTTTTCATGCATACATATAAAGTAGAAAGCTGTAAAAGATCTTGTTTTATTTTTTTAAGAAGGTGATAAATATGAATCACGGAAAGTTTAAAAAGTGGGCAGAAACGTTACAGGAAGAAAACCATACGAAATTTTGGGAAAAGATTTTTGACGATGATCATGAAGAAAAGAATGATACAGAAGTAGATGCCTCTCCTCAAATTGTGAACGAGTATCGAGATTATCCTTTAATTGATGTATATGAATGGGCAAATCAACTGTTAGTTGTGATTGAAATACCCGGTGCTAAGCGAACAGACGTCGAATTGACCATGCACGAAAACACTTTACACATATCCGGTTCATCTCTTCTAACGATGAAGGATGCAAATGTTCTTCACAAAGAGAGACGTGAAGGAACATTTCAACGATCAATCATCCTTCCATCTGCTGTAGGTGAAGCTCCATGTCACGCATCATTTAAAGATGGTCTTTTGTACGTGAAATTTGATTTGTAATTTATTGTGCAGAAATATACGTAGCATGAAAGGCAGGGAATTTCATGTTTTCTAAGTGGTTTAAACAATCGCCTAAAATTGAAACAGTCCGTAAAATACATCCGTCTTCCCTTCCAACCAAAAAAAAAGTAAGTCCCATAGACCAACGTTCTAATCAAAAGCGGAGAGAATTACCCAAAAAGATGAAGCCACAAAAACAGTCTAATCTAAAGAAGCTACCTCAGCAGCCAAAGGAGTTACCTAGCCAAATAGAGTCTAATCTAAAGAAAGCACCTCAGCAGCCAAAGAAGTTACCTAGCCAAATAGAGTCTAATCTAAAGAAACTACCTCAGCAGCCAAAGGAGTTACCTAGCCAAATAGAGTCTAAGACATCTGCAGAAGCTGAATTCACAAAACCTGCTTTTTCGTCAGATTCAGCGCTGAACTTGCAGGAGATTCTTGATCAAGTGACGCGTTTAACTGACGCGATCCCTAAAATAGAAGAGCTTTATCAGCAATTACATGAATCGGCTCACCTTATTCAATCACTGTCTCAACTGCATGAGCAAACAGCTCATTTACTTTCGGCTATGCAGTCAGCTCCTAATTTCAAAGACATCCAAAATCAGCTCTCTGCGTTAAAGGAATTATCATCCAATACAGCTTTATATGAGATGCTGACAAGTCTTGACAAGAAGATTAATGAAGTAACTCAGCCAAAGCAGTCCATTGTTGTTGAAAAAATTATGGTCGAAAAAGTATTGTTAGACAAAATTGATCTTAGTAATAATTTCGGCCAGCTAGGCATTAAAGATTTGACCGGTCACTTAAACATCGGTACAACTTATAGCACCGACTCAGATCAAGTAAATGAAGAAGTCAAAGACTTGTTTTCTGTAAAGTTAAAAGAAAAAAAGATTGATGAACATACAACGGAGACAACGATGAGTTCAGGAAGCGAAACAGAAAAATCTGATCACTCCGAGGAATAAAAAATGACCGCAACTGCTTATTTAAAGCAATTGTCGGTCATTTTTGTTTTAAGAAATACTTGTAATTCTTTTTGGAGACGTTCCATTAAGAAGTCTGAAATTTCTTCTTGATTTTCTTCTGTATGATGAGATGATGCTAAAACAATACGTCCTGTTCTTCCTAAGACAGCCCGGTATTCGATTATCTTCATCGCACCATGAAGTAAGTTCGCGTCCGAAAGCGGCGCATTTGTTACTAGCATAATATCCATTTCATTTTCTTTTTGACCATATGCCAACAAAGCTACCCACGAGTACCCTTTATCATCTTTTAAGCGAACTTCATGACTAGATAAAGACGCAGTTTCCCACTTCATATCAGCACTGCTTTGCTGTTGAACAATTTCTTGACACCAATCTAGACCTGTTTCATTTGAACCAAGTGAAAGAGTTCTCAGAGGGCGAACAAACGACAAAGACAACCTTCCCGCTTCTTTTTGTAACTGATACAATTCATGGAAGTCCATCTTCGGATATTGATATGGCGGCATAAAAGCAATTTGCCGCTTATTCATAGCGGGATGGTGAAATACGTGTAAATCGACATCATATACTCTTTTTAAGGTAGCTGCATCATGAAAAATGGCATCTATCCCTGTTTCTTCTACTCTTCCATCCTTCAATAACACGGCATCATCTGCAAATAGCGAGGCGATGTTGAGGTCATGCAAAATGGCCAAGACCGTTAAGTTCATTTCCTGCTGTAAAGTTTTTAACAGCTGAAGCAGCTCCATCGTATGTTTTACATCTAAGTGATTAGTTGGTTCGTCAAGAAGTAAGTAGTCAGGTTCTTGCGCTAGCGCTTTAGCAAGTAAAACTCGCTGTTTTTCTCCACCGCTCAGTGATTGAAAGGTATGATTTCTATAGTGCCAGACGTTTGTTAATTTCATCACGCTTTCTACTACTTCTTCATCCTGTACTGATGCAGCGCTGAACAAACCTTTTGCCTGGTAAGGATAACGTCCAAGTGAAACAATCTCTTGAACCGTAAATTCCAGCCCTATTTGATTTTCTTGCGTCATGACAGCTACTTTTTGCGCCAGCTGTTTTGGTGAATAAGCTTTTACTGACTTTCCTTCTATCTTTACTTCTCCTGATTGAATGCTTAATACATTCATAATTAAGCGAATAAGCGTTGTTTTCCCGCTTCCATTTGGTCCTAGTAAAGCGACAAAAGAACCCTTGTCTACGGTGAACGTGATGTCACGCACGGTCGGTTTTTGTTTATCGTATCCTCCTGTGACATTATGTAATTCAATCATGATATTCCTCTTTTCCGCATACGTTCTTTTACAAGGAGCAGCGTAAAAATCGGCGAACCAATTAAGGCGGTTACAACTCCGATTGGCAGTTCCCGCGGTTCTAAAATCGTTCGTGCCAATAAATCTGCTAAAACTAAATAACTTCCTCCTATTAAAATAGAAAGCGGAAGCACATGCTTATGATTAGCTCCCGCTACGAGGCGCACTACGTGGGGAATAACCAGGCCAACAAACCCTATTGCTCCGGACACTGATACCGCAGCTCCTGTCAATACGGATGCTCCTATTAAAATCGCTCTTTTCTTCTTCTTCACATCAATTCCCATAAAATGAGCGGATTGATCGCCAAATGCTAAGCCGTTCAGCTCTTTTACATTTAACAGCAGCATAATCGTACCGATCAAAAAGAACGGCCCTAAGATTTGAATATGAGACCATCCTCTCATCGATACGCTTCCCATTAGCCAATATAAAACCTGCCTTACATCTTCTTCAGGAGAAAGAGCCACAATTAATGAAATAAGCGCGCTCATAAAGGATGATAAAATAATTCCCGCTAAGATGATGGTTTCATTGGCCAAATTGCCGCTTGCCAGCTTCGTAATACCAAAAACTAAAAGAAGGGTAAGAAATCCAGCCACAATGCCGACTACAGGCAGTGTGAAGATGGACAAACCAAAGATACTCCAATGAAAATAAATTGCCATAACAGAGCCAAGGGTTGCACCTGAAGAAACGCCAATCGTATAAGGGTCGGCAAGAGAGTTTCTTAATAACCCTTGAAAAGCAGCCCCTGCTATGGAAAGTGAAGCTCCTACTAAAAATGCCACCAGTACTCTTGGGAATCGAATTTGCCAAATGATTAAATCCATGTTCTCTGGACCATGATATAAGGATTGCCTGATAAGGTGGCCAATAATAATTTTGATTATATCTCCTACGGTTAATGAAACTGTGCCAATAAATACGCCCATGATAACCGAAGTACATACAATGAATAAACTCACTATGTATAAAATAGATGTTTTGTTTAAAAAAATATGTTTAAAAATCAATACTTTCAGCTCCTCTAGGAAACGAGGCGTGATGTTTTACATTACATTAACCATTCATTTTCCTGTCCATAAACCTTGTTTCCACCATACATAGAGTTGGAAACAATCATCTTTTATTCGTTACGAGTGCGAGATTATTGAACTAGACAACGTAGAATAGCGTACTAAAAAATCCGGTAAAAAAACAAGTGAAAGCCTCTGCAAGCTATACTTTTTGTGCTTGCTCCGGGCTTTTATAATTGTCGATTAAATAATACAGCTTTTCCATATCCACAGCTTCTCGCACATATGCCGCTGCTTTTGAAAAAGACTCATCTTTTCGCAGGCGGCTGTTGAATGTATCCGTAATGGGCGGCAATTTTTTATGTTTACGAATTTGATTAAGCAAAGCTCTGCGCAAAGCATCATTATGAAACACATCATGAACATATGTACCAATTACGTTTTCTTTAACCGTTCCTTCTTTTTCACCATCCACCACTGCAAAAGCTTCCGTTATGCTTTTAGAAGTCGTCTTTCCCATATGAATTTCGTAGCCTTCAATCGAAACTCTTTCACTCTCTAGCTGAACATACCCAGAAACTCTTTCCGTTTTTTTACTGGTTCTCATAATGGTTTCCACTGGAAGCAAACCCAGGCCTTTAATAGATTCAATCCGGGACTCTACGGCATCGGGGTCTGTAATTGTCTCACCTAACATTTGATATCCTCCGCAGATGCCAATGATGTGAACGTTCGTTGTATTCAAGACTTGATTAATGGCTAAAGCCAGGCCGCTTTCTTGTAAAAACTGCGCATCTTCAATCGTATTTTTGCTTCCTGGTAAAACGATTAAATCAGGTGTACCTAATTGCGATGGTTTGGTTACAAGTCTCACATGACAGTCTTCTTCTAAGCTTAAAGGATCGATGTCTGTAAAATTTGAGATGCGTGGATACGAGATAACCGCAATATCGATTTCTTTTAACGGATTCACAAGCGTTGAGTAATTTCTGAGTGATAACGAATCTTCAGCGTCAATTTCCACGTCATGCATGTAAGGAATAACTCCTAATACCGGAACACCTGTATATTCTTCAAACCACTTCAACCCTGGTTTTAACAGTTCTAAATCTCCTCGAAATTTATTGATTAATACTCCAATAACTCTAGGCCTGTGTTCATCAGGAAGCAATTGAAGAGTACCCACTAAGCTCGCAAAAACTCCTCCTTTATCAATATCTCCTACTAACACAACAGGCGCTTCGGCTATCTTTGCTACACGCATATTTACGAGTTCCCGGTCGTTTAAATTCACTTCAGCAGGGCTTCCAGCACCTTCAATCACAATTCGATCATAATGATTGGCAAGCTCTTTATAAGATTCAGTAATAACATTCAACCCTTCATTAAAAAATTCTTGCCGATACTGAAAAGCAAACATATTACGAAGCGGCTTTCCATGAACAACGATTTGAGATTCGTGATCACGAGTTGGTTTAATTAAAATAGGATTCATATTGGTTGTTGCTTCTACTCCAGCCGCTTCCGCTTGAATTCCTTGCGCTCTGCCAATTTCTTTTCCATCCATTGTAATGTATGAATTAAGCGCCATATTTTGTGATTTAAACGGTGCAGTTTGATACCCGTCTTCTTTAAAAATACGGCAAAACGCTGTAGCAATCATGCTTTTTCCAGCGTCTGAGTGCGTTCCTTGAATCATAAGAGGTTTTCCTTTTTTCACTTTGTCCACTCCCTACCACATAAAAAAACCTTAACTGTAAAAGTCAAGGTTTGGTCATGCGCTCATTAACACATTGTCTTGACTTATTTCTCCCACCGAAAAATAAGGGGTTTTTAAAAGCAGGTCTCCTGGCTTATGCTTCATTTTACTTCTGCACCCTTCCTAGTTTGACTAGTGGGTCTTTGCAGGTTCATCCACATTTACAGTAGCGGGGGCTGCACCGGATTCACACCGATTTCCCTATTATCCTCTTTAGAGGCACTTTTAAAATCGTTTATTCTTTATTGTAACGAATTTTATAGTCATTCACAATAACGATTTTCTTCTATTATTATATATTGCTGTGTTTATACTTATTTTGGTCTCGTATGCTATAATAACAATTATTTTCCAGATACCTTATGTATTAGCTAGGAAGGTGCTCATAGTTGAAGAAAAAAATAATTTATATCTTTACTAGTTTGCTTGTTCTTTATATAGCAATCATATCTTTTTGTATGTATCAAACTGCTCACAAGCCTGTTCCACAAAAAGCAGATTATGTGCTCATTTTAGGTTCTAAAGTAGATGGTGATCAAATGTCTCCTAGTTTAAAAGAACGAGTAAAGACAGCTTTATTTTATTTACAAACACATCAACAGACAAAAGTTATCGTAACGGGTGGAAAAGGATCTGATGAAAAAATTTCTGAAGCAGAAGCAGCCTATCGTTTTCTACGAAAAGAAGGAATTAAAAAGAATCGAATTATAAAAGAAGACCAGTCAACTTCTACTTTTGAGAATTTCACTTTCACTAAAAAGAAAGTCGACATTCAAAATAAAAAAATAGTTCTTGTTAGCAGTGATTTTCATTTGTTTCGCGCTTCTATTATTGCCAAGCGTCAAGGCTTTGATGTATATCCTTTAGGTGCAGAAACACCGAGTTCAATTAAACTTCAAGCCTACTTTCGTGAGTATGCTGCTATTTTAAAAACATGGCTGTTTGATAAATAAATAGAGTATACACCTCTGTAAACGAAAAACACGGCATGAATTCATGCCGTGTTTTTTATTAATCATCTGTATCGATAACTGCTTTTGGTAAACCTGTATATTTTGCCCAGTAGAAAATACCGAGTGAAACGAGAGCAATTAAAATTAAGTCAAGTGGATTGCTTAGTACACCTTGTCCTCCACCAAATGAACCTAGGTAAGAAATAACAAGCATAATAATATAATAAGCAACTAGCCACCAAGCAGATTTAAGCTGCTGTGCAAATTTTACGACGTCAGTTGGTACGTATTTCTTAAATGCTACGTAGATAACAACCATTAGAAGCTGTGATCCTAGAAGCCAAGAAATTGTCGTCCATCCTGACCAATATACGATGTATGAACAGAAGATAAATGAAACAGGAGCAATAATGCTCATACCTTTTAATTTGAAAGGCTTTTTAAGATCTTTTGCATTTACTCTGAATGCAGCAGCTGAAATTGGTGCGATAGCATAAGACAGAATAAGTGCTACTGAACATACGTTTACTAGCGCTTCCCAAGAAGGAAATGGCAGTGTCCAGAATACAGACATTCCAAATGACAGCCATAGTGACGCACGTGGAATTCCCGTTTTCTTATCTACTTTTGAGAAACGTTTAAATAATGTTCCATTACGAGACCAAGCATAAACTAGACGAGAAGTTGTATTCATAAAGATGTTCCCGTTACCGCCTGGTGATAAAATAGCATCAAAAATAACAAGCGTTACTAACCAGCCAAGGCCTAAAATAAGTGCAATATCTTTAAATGGTAAAGAGAATTGCTCTTGAATTGTTCCCCATCCTCCTGATAGCATATCAGACGGGATGTTACCAATGAACAATACTTGCAGTGCTGTGTAAATAATCGCTGAAAGTACAATACAGATAATTAGCGCGATTGGAATATTACGCTGCGGATTTTTAACTTCACTGGCTACCGAAACAATAGGGTGAAGTCCTAGGTAAGCAAACATAACGCCACCTGTTGAAATGGCTGCTTGAATACCATTAAAACCAAACGGAGCAAAATCGCCAGTTGTAAAGTTAGCTGATTTAAAGTGATAAGCTAACACGACGATAATTGTAAGAGGAACCGCATATTTGAACACAGATATAATAACATTTGACTTAGCAAATGCTTTTACACTTACGTAGTTAATGATAAAAAATAGCGTTAGTAACGCGAACTGAAATAACCAGCCAATTGTAGTAGGCGATTCAGAACCATGTTTAGTTAGACCAGGAATCCATACAGCCACATACTGGCGTACAGCTGTTACCTCGATGGCAATCAAACTAGTGTAAGCAATAATGGTAATGAATGAAATTAAGTAACCCACTAAATGACCATGTGAGTAAACCGGATAACGGATAATTCCACCGGTACGCGGCAGCGCTGCTCCAAGTTCAGCATACACTAAACCGATAAGTAAAATAATGACTCCACCAATCAGCCACGAAAAACTTCCGGCTGGACCAGCCTTTGACGCTACGTTACTAACAGCAAATAACCAGGCGGAACCAAAAATAGCTCCCATCCCAATTAAAGTTAAGTCAAGTAACGATATTGATTTTTTAAATTTTCCTTGATTTCCTTGATCAGACATAAAATCCTCCTTTAAAATTCCCACTCCACATATCTACGCCCTTGCGTCCGATATGGGATTCTTTACATCATCCTCCTCTTACTAAGACCTCACAAGTGGATATGTTAACAAATATTTTCTAAAAAACCAAGTTAAAAACTTTATTTTTTTGTAAAACATCATTGAATTGTTTATGTATAACGCATAAATTCCACAGAAGATTTGAGGACTACTCCCCTTATTTAACCGCATTATTCTTAGGGTAAACATAAAAGAATATTCAAACTATTTTCTGTAAAAAAAAGCTTGAAATTAAAAAATTTCAAGCTTTTTTCGGTTATTTAAATACTTTTACACGTTCACTTAACGGTTGAAATTCTTTTTCTCCCGCTGGCGCCACAGGATTACCAAATGGCATTTGAGCAATCAGCTTCCATGAACTTGGAATATTCCAAGTTGCTTTTACTTCATCGTCAATCAATGGATTGTAATGCTGTAAAGTTGCTCCTAGGCCTTCCAGTTCAAGTGCTGTCCAGATTACATGCTGCAGCATACCTGATGATTGGTTAGACCAAACCGGGAAATTTTCGCTATAAGATGCGAACTGCTTTTGCAACCCTTCAATTACTTCTTGATCTTCAAAGAAAAGAACTGTTCCATAGCCGCTTCCGAATAAGTTCATTTTTTGATCCGTATCTGCAAAATTTTCTGCTGGGACAATTTTGCGAAGTGTTTCTCTCGTAATATTCCATACTTTATCATGCTGTTCGCCAAATAAGACGACTACGCGTGCGCTTTGAGAATTAAATGATGAAGGAGTATGCTTCACCGAAAAGTTAATAATTTCTTCAATTTTTTCTTCTGATATTTTTACATTTTTATCAATTGCATAAATAGAACGTCGGTTTTTAATCGCTTCATAAAAATCTTTTCCAACTTGTTGTTGATCACTTGATTTATCAAATAATTTATCTAAAAAACCCATTTTCCACACTCCTAATTGTTTGTGTTTTTTTAAAGCTTAAATTGTATGTTTATACCCTTCCCCCTGATAAAGGAGGATAAACAAGATATAATGAATTACTATATCTCTAATTCAAGATATTATACTAAAAAAGACTAATTGAAATTTGATTACTTTATGTAACTTACTTTACAATGATTATTCTTATCTGTCAATAAAAAAATTGTTATTTCTTTTATTGATTATATGAAAAAAGACTGCTAAATATTGCAGCCTCTTTTCATATATGCTTAATGTTCATAAATCATGTTTCGCGTCATTCCCCCGTCTACTACGAGGTTAGCTCCTGTCACAAAATCATTTTCCGCATTCGTTAAGTACATACACGCTCTTGAAATATCTGCCGGCGTTCCAACTCGATTAGAAGGATGCTGCTTATGATCAATTTCACGGAGGCCATCGTAATCGGATGTCTCAATCCACCCTGGAGAAATAGCATTTACTGTGATGTTGTCATCACCAAGCGAAATGGCAAGTGCGTGAGTTAAAGCAACGATGCCTCCTTTTGTAGCGGCATAGGCTTCTGTATGAGGTTCAGACATTGTAGCTCTTGTAGAAGCTAAGTTCACAATGGAGCCTCCACTTTCATTTTTCCTCATCACTTTAGCCGCTTCACGAGAACATAAAAACACGCTGCGCAAGTTCGTATTGATAATGTCATCCCATTCATCAATGGACAGCTCATATGGTGATTTCCAGCGAGAAACGCCTGCATTATTAATCAAAATATGTATCGTCCCATACGTACTGACCGTTTTTTCAATAAGATTTAAAATATCTCCTTCTTTTCGGACGTCTGTTTTTACAAAAATGGCTTCTCCGTCCTGTCTTTGAATAGCCTCTGCATGACGTTCCCCTTCCGTTTCGTCCACATCTGCCAGTACCACTTTTGCTCCTTGTTTCGCGTATGCGCGGGATACATCTTTTCCTATTCCATTCGCGGCTCCGGTAACAACAACGACTACATCTTTAAACGACATATCATTTCCTCCTTATACGCTTTATTCACTTTTTTCTTCGTCTTTAAACAAGTGATCCGTGACGAAAAGAGCAAACGTTTCAGCTGTTAACTTGCATCCAGAAGCTTTTGGATGACCTCCTCCGCCGAGGTGTCCAACAATTTCTGCTAAGTTGATCTCGTCTTTTACTGCACGGAAGCCAATCTTTTGGCGTCCCATATCCACCATAACGGAAAAGTCGATATCTTCGTTTTCTAAGCATAGTGCATTTCCTAGCTCAGACTGATATGTATCTGCAAATACAATGCCTACGTTATACGTTGTTTTATCAATTTTAACGGTTTCTTTTATAATTTGTTTTTGTTTGTCATAAATGTATTTTTCAATCTTTTTCTCTTCCGCTTCTAGTAAAATTTCGTGTTTGTCCGTAAACGTAAATTCTTGATTTTCGGTATGATACGATTCACGAAGCGTTTCTAGAATGGTTTCTTTAAATTCTTCATGCGGAATTAAATAATATAGGTGATTAAGGCGCTTTGCTTTCAAGTTATTTTCATGGAACCAGTCCCACGTATCAAATAAGCGCACAAGTTCTACGTACTCATCAAGTAACGCCGTTTTTTGAAGCATGTTGTGGCGCACTAAATAGTCGTAGAAAAGAGATGTAGCCGCCGTCTTTTTACCATTTTCATCTTCTGCAATAACATGAACCCACGCATATTTCTGAGCTAGTGGAAGAGCGGAGATATGATGATCAATAAGAGTAATTTGCTGGCCTTTTTTTACAAGTTCATTTAATTTTTCCGCTACTTCATCATTTACGCTAATGTCCGTTATGTATAAAGCTGTGTCTCCATCATTTTCTTCTTCAATAAAATGCGTCACCGTTTCATTGATGCGGCCAATGCTTACCGTGCTGTAATCGAAATTGTCGTCGCCAAACGCTAACCGGCCCAACAGTGCTGGACTTACCCCATCTAAATCGTTATGTGAAATTAATTTTATTTTTGTCATCAATCAAAACTCCTTTATTCTCAGTCGCCTTAGTATATGTACCGGCTTGTATATTATAGCAATTTCAACATAAAAATGCTGTTACTTCCTTTGAAGCAAAGTAATATATTCGTATTAAACAAAAATGAAGTTCACGTTTAGACGTAGACTTATCTGCATCAAAAAAGATTGAGACATAACTAAAACAATCCAATCAACAGCTAGAAGCCACTACATACATGAAACCTACGTTCTCCATCACCATGAAAAAATCCGAACGAGTAGGATTCTCCATCAAGAATCTCGGTTCATCGTTCGGATCTTCCTTCAACTAAAATACTTTTGTTCCAGCCTTTTTTGACTTACTCTAAATTGCTATGCTGCTTAAACGCCTGTTCATGGTCCGTTTCATTCAACTTTCCGTATTCTAAGCAAATGGTATCAAATACAACGTGAGCGCATTGATCAAATAATGAGCCCAAAGGCTGAATGGAAGCTGCTTCATTTTCGTTTCGGTATTTGGTTGCAGCAGGAATATGCAGCAGCTCGTCAGTATGAGCGGTTAATGGTGATTCTGTACTAGCTGAAATGCCAATAACTGAACATCCTACTTCCTTGGCTTTCTTAGCTACACTCACCACTTGCTGTGTTTTTCCTGAGCCTGATACAGCTACCAATACGTCACCTGCTGCAATCGAAGGGGTAATGGTTTCTCCAACAACGTATACTGTCGCACCTAAATGCATCAGTCTCATCGCAAAGGATTTGCCCATTAAGCCAGAGCGACCTTCGCCGATGACAAAGATTCGTTTAGCTTGATAAAGTGAAAACGCTACTTCTTCTATTTGAGGTTCTTTTATGTGGTTCATCACAGTCGTAATCTCATGTAAAATCGTTTGTACTTTTGTCATTATACGTTCCCCCTGCTCATGAATAATTCTTGAAATTCAGCGGAGGCCTTTGCCACATCTGCACTTTTTGTAATGGCTGATCCAATGATCGCGACATCGGCTTTCATCTGAAGTAACGACGCTGCTGATGTTGAATTAATTCCTCCTGCTACTGCCATTTGCGCATCTGAATGAAAATACTGCCGCAAATTTAGTTGACTCAGTGATTTTCCTTCTTTTTCTTGTTGGTCTTTGCTGATATGATGGCAGAAAATAGCGTTTCTATAAATACTTACTTGCTTTTGCAGGCTGCTTGACGTGTTTAATAAATCAACCATCATTTTTTTGTTCCATTTTTCGCTTACATTTGCACACGTCTCTATCGTCGGTAAAGGCGACACCCCCATTACTGTTGCTACATCTGCCCCTGCTTGATAGCACATTGTAAACTCATATTCTGCGTTATCAATCGTTTTTATATCTGCTATAACCGTCTTATGTGGAAATGCTTGTTTGATTTTATAAATGCTTTCAATTCCGTATTCTTTTATAAGAGATGTACCTACTTCAATCCAGTCAACAGAGGGTTCAGCCAGCTTGGCAAGTGTAATAGCTTCTTCAATCGTGACGCGATCTAATGCTAACTGTATCTTCATGTTTCTTCTCCTCGCTTTCTACTAAATCGGTTTAGTAATAATGTAAATAAAAAATCAATATTCTAATGAGCCAAAAAGAGCACGTCATAGGCGCTCTTTTTAGCTTAATGCGATAAAGTCGTTTCCCGAATAATTAATTCACACTCGTACTGGTACTCTTCATAAGCTATCTTTTCTTTTAAAATTTGTTTAATGAGTAAATCTGCTGCTTTTGTTCCCATATCAAAAGCAGGCTGCGAAATCGTGGTAACGGCAGGCGTTGCTACATCCGCATAAGGAATGTTGTCATAAACAATTAAAGATAAATCATTTGGTATATTAAATCCTCTTTGTTTAATAAACTTCTGTACTTCAATGAATACTAAATCGTTTCCAGCAAGCAGCGCTGTCGGCGGACTTTCGGCTGCAAATAGCTTTTCAAGGGCTTTTTGCATATCCGCTTTTTTGCAGTTGATAATCATGGATTCATTTACAGGCATACTGGCTGATGTTAACGCTTCTTTGTATCCTTCTACACGTTCAATTCGAGGTGTAATGGTTAATGGTTCTGTAATAATTGCTATATGCTTATGTCCAAGCTGGAGAAGGTGCAAAATAGCCTGTTTTGTGGCTTCTTGATTGTTCGCCACCACGGATGGAATTTTCCCTTTTACATCACGAATTTTACGGTCCATAATAACAACCGGATATTCTTCTTTGATCATCTGTTCATAAAGAGAAGTATTGGCACCCGTTGGAAATAAAATAAGACCATCTACTTGCTTTGCTTTTAACATATTGATATATTTCTTTTCCTTCTCAGGATCGTCATCTGCGTTACAGATAATGGCATGTATATCTTGTGAATGGCAATAGTCCTCAATTGCGCGAATGACTTCAGTAGAAAATCTGTGCATAATATTCGCGACAATAATCCCAATCATCGACGTTCGCTTTTGTTTTAAGCTTCGTGCTAGATAGTTAGGCTGATAGCCGAGTGTATCAATTGCTTCTTTAATTTTCTTTCGTGTTTCTTCGCCCATATATTCGTACCGCTTGTTAATGTATTGTGATACGGTGCTTTTGGAGACATTTGCAGCTTTTGCAACATCAAGCATAGTAACTTTTTGCATCATGATCCGTCCTTTTCATTCAATCCCTAAAATTATGCTACTCCTAGTGTAAACGAAAAAAACGAAAAAGGAAAAGCCTTCTTAATAGTAGAAGGCTTTATTTATTAAGCGTACGCAAGCCTAGCTTCTTGAATTTCATGAATAAAACGTTTCGCTTCCTTTGTTACTTGAAGTAAGTACTCAGGAGTTGGAAGCTGTTTTCCATCCACTAATGTGCTTCCTGCTCCAATAGCAGCTGCTCCAGCTTTGATATAAGATCCCGCATTCTCAGCCGTAACGTCGCCTGTTGGCATCAACGGGATGTGAGGGAGGGGTCCTGCTATATTTTTAAAATAGGCGGGACCTACTACACTTGCGGGGAAGACTTTAATCATATCTGCACCGCATTCATATGCTGTTAAAATTTCAGTTGGTGTAAAAGCTCCCGGAACGCTAATTACCCCGTACCTTTTAGCCGTTTTAATTGTTCGCTCGTTTACCGTAGGAGAAAAAATAAATGATGCTCCCGCCATAATAGCAATTCGTGCTGTTTCTTCGTCTAGAACAGTTCCTGCTCCAACAAACATCGAGTCGTGGAATTCATTTTTTAACTCTTTGATAACCTCTACAGCAGCAGGATTTTCCATTGTAATTTCTAGGTTTGTTACTCCGCCTTCTTTTAACGCGTAGGCAAGTGGAATAATGCGCTCGGCACTTGCCCCTCGAATGACCGCTACAATACCGCTATTTGTAATTTTCTCAATATGCATTTGAATTCTCCTTTTCTATCGTTACATTAAGCTGTTGTTTCGACTGGCTTCACACTTTGAACTTCTCTAGGTTTTTTCGTCGCGACAATAGTTAGAATGGCAGCAATGAATAATGATCCAGCCATAAAGATATATGAAGCACCAAATCCTCCTGTTGATCCATTTAAAAACCCTACGATATAAGAGCCGGCAAATGAGCCAAGTGCCCCCATACTATTAATTAAAGCCATCGCTCCTCCAGCAACATTACGCGGTAAAATTTCAGGAATAATCGCAAAGAACGGTCCGTACGGAGCGTACATCGTTCCTCCCGCGATAACGAGTAAGGTAAAAGAAAGCCAGAAGTTGCTTGTTCCAACTAAATAGGATCCGTAAAATGCAAGCGCTCCTACCAATAAGAACGGCCATACAAACGCGCTTCGTTTTAAAAATTTATCCGATAGATATGAAACCGCTAACATTAATACAACTGCTAATACGTAAGGAACGGACGCTAACCAACCTGTTTTCACTATACTCATGTTAGGCGCTGCTTTAATGATAGAAGGCAGCCACATAACAAATCCGTAGACGCCGATACTCCATAAGGCATATTGAATGCTTAATAAAATGACGGTACGATTTTTGAAAGCTTCTTTATAGCCTTTTACAGGTTTAATTCCTTCTTGTTCTTTTTGTAGTGCATCATGTAAATCTGCTTTCTCTTTTTTCGACAGCCAGCCTGCATCTTTCGGTTCGTCATTTACTAGTTTCCACCATAAAAATGCCCAAATAACAGCTGGAAAACCTTCTAAAATAAACATCCATCTCCAGCCAAACGATTCTAGCAAATATCCAGAAACAATAGACATCCAAAGAACGGTTGCCGGGTTTCCTAAAATTAAGAACGTGTTGGCTCTAGACCGTTCTGCTTTTGTAAACCAGTGGCTTAAAAACACGAGCATAGCAGGCATAACGGCACTTTCAACTATCCCTAAAGCAAATCGAATAACAAACAAAAAACCAACATGGCTTACCATACCCGTAGCTGTAGCAAGTCCTCCCCATAAAATCAGAGACCAAAAAATCAACTTTTTGGCGCTTTTATTCTCAGCATAGTGAGCACCTGGAATTTGAAAAAAGAAATAACCTAAGAAAAAGAGCGATCCTAATAAAGACGAGATACCTGGCGTAATATGAAGATCTTCTGCCAGCCCTGCCGCTGCTCCAAACCCGTAGTTTGCACGGTCTAAATAAGCAAGGCTATACGTAATAAATACGATAGGAATTAACCGAAGCCATCTTTTTTTTGCTAGCTGCTGTTTCATCATCATTTCACTCCTTGTTTTTGAGATTCCATATATGTTTGCAACTGCTGTTCAGTTGGATATCCGTCGTTATCTCCAGGACTCTGTACAGCTAATGACCCAATCGCATTTGCTCTCATGACAGATTGGGTAAGAGAATCGTTTTGAAGAAGTCCGCTTAATAGCCCTACTGCAAAGCCGTCTCCTGCCCCGACCGTATCCACTATTTGTTTTACTTTTATTCCTTCAACCATTCCTTGCTCTCTTGCCGTCTTAAAAAAGGCTCCTTGTTCACCTAGCTTAATCACAACAAGCTCTACGCCTGCATCTAAATAGTAAGAAGCTATGTCTTCTGGGTTTTCGTAGCCGGTTAAAATCTTTCCTTCTTCAATACCCGGCAGAACGTAGTTTGCTTGTTTAGCAGCTTCATTGATTGTGAAAATCATTTCTTCCTTAGATGCCCAAAGAGTTGGACGCAGGTTTGGATCAAAGGAAACCGTTCTTCCAGCTGCTTTCATCGATGTAAGTGCATGTAGAGCAAATTCGCGCATACTTGCTGACACAGCAAGTGGTATTCCTGTCATATGCATATGTTTTGCTGCTAAAAAATAGTTTTGGTTAAAATCGCTGGAGTGCAAGTGACTGGCTGCTGAATTTTTTCTGAAATAACAAACTTCTGGATCTCCCACTTCCACTTTTGACTTAATCTGAAAGCCTGTTGCATGTTCACCATCTACTAGTACACAATCGGTGTTGACCGATTCCTCTTGTAAGCGTTTCATAATAAACGTACCAAAAGGATCGTTTCCTACTTTACTCACCCAGCCTGTGCGCAGACCGAGACGAGCGAGACCAATAGCTACATTTGTTTCTGCCCCGGCCAGCTCTTTTGTATAATGCCTAATCTCATGCAGCGGTCCTGGTTTTTCTGCCATGAACATTGTCATTGCTTCTCCGAAGGTAATAACGTCTAATGAATTCATTGAACTTCCTCCTGTTCTGCTTCTTGCACCAATGAAATGAAGCTTGGAACTTGTTCCGGTTCATCGATTGGAAACTCTAAAGCTTTAAAAATTGAATAAGAAAACCCTTTCAAAATATCTTTCCACATTTCATTTGAATCGTTTGATATAGCGGTTGTTACTAGCTTTCCGCTACTTTTTATTACGTGTTTAATATGAATATATTCTACAAATGAGCCTAACTTTTTTATTGCTTCCTCAGGTTGTTCCTTTACATAAAGCCAATTACCAATATCAAACGTCATGGAAACAGGAACTTCGTAAGCGTTATCAAAAAATGCGTGCAGAGATGCTACGTTGCCTCCGTAACTAGTTTGATCGTTTTCTACAAATAGACGTAGAGCTGGAAATGCCTGCAATAGCTGCTGTAAATCTCCTATAGGAGATTGGGGCTGGTAAAAACCGAGAGAAACTTTGACCCACTGAGCGCCAAGTGATAAGGCTTCTTCAAGAACAAATGTTAACTCTTGTTTGTTTAATTCTCCATTTTCTTTCCACAATTCAATGGGAGCCGAATACACTGTAAAAAGCGGATATTTTTTTAATTCTTTGGCAATAAGGTTAATCTCTTGATCTACTTTTTTCATTAACTCTCTTCGAATTTCCACTCCATGTACTTGCTGCTCATATATTCTCTGAATCATGGCGTGCTGACAGCCTATCATTTCAAATGCATTTAATGGGATAATGATCCTGTTCATAAATCGACCTACCTTTCTTATTATATGAACTAACCACTTACTAAACCGGTTTAGTAAATCGATTTATCTAAATTATAAGACTATTGAAAGCGCTTTTCAAGCTTTTTTTTTAATTTATAAAAAAAAGAAACAACACAGCTTTATGCTGTGTTGTTTCTTAGCGATCATCTGTGCTTTTTACTAGATTGCGATCTTGTTGATAAATATCATAAATTAAGAAGCTAAAGCCATAGTACAAGACCATGATGACAACTGACTTTGTCATAATAAATAAAGCGCCTAGCCCGATACCAACTAACAGCGTCTGGAAACTTAAACGGTCACGCTGAAAAGCTAGCTGTGATAAGAAATAACCAATGCCAATTAAAATAGCTAACACCCATGTATTTTGAATGGCTAATACATAGTGACTATATAGATAAAAGCTAGGAAAATAGACGGTACTTTCTACGAAGCTCGAAATACCGCTGTATGCAAGCCACCACTTTTGCTCTCTTTCCGTTTTAGGAACGGTTGCCTCAATTGAGGTGGGCATCTCCTGTTCCACGAAAACCGTTTCTCCATGATCTTTCATCCATTGAAGCATAATGGAAAGAATGATGAAGCCTGCAAAGATTAAAAGCAGCAAATATTCAATCCATGCTGGATAAGGAGCCGTCCGATGAATCGTATCTAGATATACTCCCTGCAGCCCTAACATAGAAATTGGAACCGCATGGTATACCATAACCGCAATATAAAATAGTAAAATTAGCACATAAAAAAAGAACTGTTCTTTGTAGTAGCGAATTTTTTTTCCTTCTGAAGCAATTCGCTTGACAGTCACGCTTTCCAAGTACGGACGGATAATGCTTATGATAATAATAAGACACGTAAATACAATCATATAATTATGTAATCACCTTTTCAACTTCGTTATGTAACATATTTTTTCATTTTTTTCCATCCATAAGAACAGTGGGTTAACAGCCTCTGTACTTTCTTATAGTACCAAAAAACTAAACTTTTTGACAATCCTGATTTATCAATTAGGAAGATGAAATAAGCGTAGCTACATTGATTCCGCTAATCGTGACCATAGGAGACCCTCCACCCGGGTGAGTCGTTCCTCCTATAAAATATAAGTTTTTAAGTCTTTTGAAACGTTGCTTGGGCGAAGAAAACTATCCATTTTTCGATTTGAACTTACTCCGTATAAAGCACCTCTAAATACACCAAATGTTCGTTCGATTTCATATGGAGTAATAATTCGTTCATGTACAAGCGAAGGCTTGATATCTAAACCAAACTGAGAAAGCTTGCGATAGACAACGTCTCTGTAAGCTTTCATCTCTTCTTGATTCTCTTTTTTTACAGCAGGTGCATTCACTAAAATAAATAAATTATCACCCGGAGCTACCGTATTATCGGTGTATGAAGAGTTACAAATATAAACAGTCGGATCGGTATGAAGAAAGACAGTAGAAAACAGCCGGAGAAATTAGATAAAGGAATATTATAATAAAAACTGTCCCCTTTCCACACCCAATATTGTCTAACAACATAGGCAACAGGATCAATAGCCAAATCCATAATAACAGCAAATATGGAACTAATGACTGCATAGGCAATTCCATGGACAACAAACGGCAGCTCCATACGCTTCATAATCCCGAGAGCTAATATTCTGCTTGTAATCACAATCATAAACCAAGCCGACCCAATGGTCAGAGGAACTCCTAAAACTTTGGCACCAAAAGCTTTTTCATAATCGTAGGATCCAAATAAAAATCCATATTTAACACCTAAACTTTCGACATAAATAGATGCGCCTGTCACAAATAGCGTAATGAACAAGGCACGCCTTACTCCATAGGCCTTAGCGAGATAGATGAGGGCAAGAAGACTGCTCAAATGTAAAAAGACTGCGTTTGCCCATTCTAACCATGAAGGCAGCAAATCAAAGGAAAGTAAAATAACTCCGCATACGTACCAGCTAAGAAAAAAACGATAAATGCCATTTGTGGTACTCCTCTATTCACCTTCTCTCCAGCTTCTTTTTGTCAAAATGCTATTATATAAGCTTGTACCCACTCTCTCCATTTTCAATGTGCTCGTTTCTATGAGTAGAACACACTCCCTTAAGATTATGTAAAAATAGCCACTGTTAGTACGTTCCCTAAATAAGAGACTTTATTACTTATTTATAAACAAAAATAAAATAAACGTCCATTAAAATCTACGGATGTATAGATTGTAATGACGTCTATTTTTTCTTATGTATATACACTTCTAATAGCTTTTTGACAATGAGTCCAATAACAAGCCCCGGTACAACAAACAGCATAGGCAGCCAAATTGGCCCTATAAAAACACCGTTGATGGTGGTTATTGAGGAATACATAATGCCTACTGTAACAAAATAAGCACAGGAGACAAAGGGAATAAATGTAAATCTTGACGCGCCGTTTTCCGCTTCTTTAACAGCATCCCAAATTGCAAAAAAATATAAACATGGATAAAACATTAACCACTGCATGTTCATTACCTCTAGGGACTGTCTTGTATCTCCTAAAAAGCTTAAGCGAATGCCTTCATTAAAATTTGCGCCCATATTAATGAGGAATTCAAGTACAATAAACAAAATGCCTTTTATATGTTTTTTGTTTAGTAACTGTCCAAAGCCCGGCAACGCAATGCTCCATAAAAGAGCTTCTAGTCTAGTCACGGTTTATCCCAACATTTTGACGTATAAAAGAACTCCACAGCATGATATCAGTAGAAATTTTGTCCATAGTTATCAACCTCACAATAATTTACTCATAGTTTTTGTAAATGTAAAATTTTTATACTACCTCCCCTTTAAAATTTGTAACTTATTGTAAATTGATAAATTGTTTAGCTATCTGTTCAGTTGTTTTTATTTTAGAATTTTCTGTTTATGAAAGCAGAAGCGTACGATATACTGGTTTTATACGTACGAGAGGATGAGAAAGCTGACATGGAAACAAGTATTTTTTCAATTTTAATACTAGGGTTTGTTTTAGGAATCAAGCATGCTCTAGAACCAGATCATATTATTGCTGTATCAACCATTGCTTCAAAAAGCAAAAAGCTGGGGCGTTCTTCGCTTGCAGGAGTATACTGGGGGATTGGCCACACGCTTACGCTGTTTATCTTTGGCATGATTTTAATTGTGTTAAAAAGCAGTATTTCTGAGCGTATGAGCATGTCACTTGAATTTTTAGTAGGTATTATGCTCGTTTACCTCGGTTTTACGTCGCTTCTATCTTACAAAAAGCAAATACATACTCATCACGAAAAAACATCTTACTTAAAGTCATTGGGCATCGGCTTTGTTCATGGACTGGCCGGAAGCGCAGCGATGGTTGTATTAACAATGAGCACCGTTACTCAGGCATGGCAAGGTGCTCTCTACATTGTGATTTTTGGAATTGGCACTTGTCTTGGCATGCTGTTGTTTACAACAGTTATTGGGATTCCGTTCGTTACTACTAAAAAGCAAGTCACGTTAAATCGCTGCTTAATGCAGGTAACAGGTGTTGTCAGTATCATATTTGGTCTCTACTATATGTATAATTTAGGTGTAAGCGACGGATTATTTAGTCTGTGGTTTTAGAAAGAGAATGAGACATAACTAAATCAATTCAATCTAAAGACGAATAATTAGGATAAATGAGCTGGACTGCTTGTTCTACCGCTGTTGATTTCCGTGCAAGACTTCGCTTTCCGTGGGCGGCCGCTGAGCCTTGTCCTCCAATCAACAGCTAGAAGCAGCTACATACAGGAAACCTACGTTCACCCTACCAATAAAAAACCCGAACGAATCTGATTCTCCATTAAGAATCCAGCTCGTTCGGATTTTTCTTCAACTAATATCCTTTTGTGAAGGCTCTTTAATACTTACGCAAAAGTGATACTTCAGCTTTTAGTAACTCCTGTCGGAACAATCCGTATACTTTGATGATTATATCTTCCACTTCTTGTGTACTAGCAGCTAATATTCGAACAGCACACCCGGATATCGGAAGTGCGGAAGCACCCACTTTACAGCATGTTTCTTCGCACAGCTGATGTACTTTCACTATGAATGCGTCGTCGGTGCTTGGATGAACAATGATAATTGATCCAAAATGCGTATACCCTTCCATTTTCATCATGCCGCGCAAATGATTTTCCGGATTCAAATATAAGTGATCATACACCTTAAGCTGGTTGTTTATATACAGCTTAAGCTTAGAACGCATAGAGGTATATTGAAACAGCTGCCCATCCGGCGACCAACCTGGAGTGATGCTATCACATATAAACAAAGCAGCGTTTTCTGCCATATGAACCGTTGTTTCTTGGACAAACGAAGCATTTTCATACAAAATAAGCGGGTCGGGTATATATTCCATGATGGCTTGTTCTTCAACAGTTATACACGTTTCTTGTAAAACAGCTTCGTTCGGTGTTTTGTACACCTTTGTCGCGGATTGAGTAGTAGCCGTCAGCTGAGCACCTTTTTCAACCGTTATCATCGTCTTATATTTGTCTCCGCTCACGTATCCGCCGCCTACGTGAAGCATATAAATAAAAGGTGATTCAGGAGTCATGTAAATAGGTCTTGCAACTTTGAAAGCACCGTAATGGTAAGTATCTTTAATAACGGTTCGCTCACTGTTTTTTTCTGCTCGAAGCTCTAAATAACCTGTGTAGCTCATGATTCAAGGCCGATTAAAAATGCCTCTTTTTTAATCCATTCTATAACTTGGTCGAGCCCTTTATCTTCTTTTAAATTGGTGAAAACAAAAGGCTTATGCCCTCTCGCTTGAATTGTATCTTTTTCCATTACTTCTAAACTAGCTCCTACATACGGGGCTAAATCTGTTTTATTAATAATGAATAAATCAGATTTAATCATCCCTTGACCGCCTTTACGCGGGATTTTTTCCCCTTGTGCTACGTCAATGATATAAATCGAAAAATCCACAAGCTCCGGGCTAAATGTTGCGGCTAAATTATCTCCTCCGCTTTCCACAAAAATAAGTTCAACATCAGGGTGACGTTCCATTAACTCATCGATTGCGGCAAAGTTCATGGACGCATCTTCTCGAATAGCCGTATGAGGACAGCCTCCTGTTTCTACCCCTACGATACGATTTTCTGGCAAAATACTGTTTTTTACTAGAAATTGTGCGTCTTCTTTTGTATAAATATCGTTTGTAACAACTGCCATACTGAGCTGTCCTTCTAAGGCACGAGTTAGTCGTTCTACTAACATCGTTTTACCTGCACCAACAGGTCCGCCAATTCCAATTTTAATTGCATCCATTTTTTGCGCCTTCATCGACAGAAGGCCTTCCCTCCCTTTTTATGACATGAACAATCGGACATGCAATTGTTCATGCTGCATTTGAGCAATTTCTAACCCTGGTGTCACAGCACCAAATTCCTCTTGGTCCGCTTGTAAAATATGCTGAAGTGCTTGCTGCAGCAGAGGTTGAAAAAGAACGAGCGTTTTTTGCCCATCTGTTTGACCGATTGGTATGCCGCGAACAGCATTTTGAATTAAAGAAGAGATGCTAGCGTACAAGTGACTTAAAACTGCATCTTCTTTTGTGATATTTAACTGCAGGCTGGCTAACGCAAATACAACAGCAGGATGTCCATATGCCTTCTTTGCTTTTACTTCGTTCATATACTTTTCTAAATAAGTGCCTTTAAATAACTCCAAGCAAAGTTTTAGCATGCGCTGGCCCACCCTTCTTGTCCCTTCTCTTGTTTCTTTTGATAAAGCAAGCGCATATAGTTCATGATCAAGCACTATAATTTTGGTAAACTGGTTCCGAGCAGCATACTCATAAGCCAGTCTGCATGCTAAGCCGTCCGTATACGTCAGCTGAACATCAAGATATGTACGAAGCACTTCTTGAAAGGTTTCTGTGTTGTAAATTTGATTTCGCTGAATATACGTTTCAAAACCAAACGAATGTGAAAATGCACCCGATGGAAAATTCGAATCACATAGTTGAATCAGCGAAAGCAAGGAATTAGTCATGACTGTGTCCGATATGCTTAAAAGCTTGTTTTACTTTTCTCTTTTCGCGCTTATAGGGAATGTCGAGCTGCTGGAGCAATTGTTCGACTAAATAATCGTACTGTACGAGCATTTCTCCACCTTCAAACTGCGCCGGCAAATGTCGGTTGCCAAGCTGATGAGCAATTTCTCCCATTTGCTGAATATCAATCGGCTGAATGGTCAAAATATCATCTGCTAGTACATGGACAACAATCATATTACTTTCATCCATAAATAGTACATCGCCATCAAGTAATTCGCGATTTTCTTTCAGACGGATTCCTAGTTCTTTGCCGTGATCTGTTACAACGCGCTGAACGCGTTTTACCAAGTGATCACTTTCGATATATACCTTTTCTATATGGGGAGCTCTTTTTTCTAATGTTGCTATATTTCCGATAATTTTTTCGATTACCATCTTTTTCACCTCAAAATAAAAAGTATCGCTGCGCCATAGGCACGACTTCTGCTGCTTCACATGTAATCATTTGTCCATCTACTTTTACTTCGTATGTTTGGGGATCCACTTCAATTTTAGGCATTTCCCCGTTTAACTTCATATCTGTTTTTTTTAGTTGACGAATGTCTTTTACCGGTTTAAGCAGCTTTTGTAATCCCAGTTTCTCGCCCACCCCTTGCTCGTATGCTGCTTTTGACACAAACGTAAGAGATGTTTTAGCTCTCGCTTTTCCATAAGAAGCAAACATCGCACGGTATAAAACCGGCTGTGGGGTTGGAATCGAAGCGTTAGGATCTCCCATTAAGCTGTGAGCAATAAAACCGCCTTTTACGATCAAGTCAGGCTTTATTCCAAAAAACGCGGGCTCCCATAGTACTAAATCGGCCATTTTACCTGTTTCCACGGATCCTACGTATTCGGAAATTCCATGAGCAATAGCTGGATTAATCGTATATTTAGCTACATAGCGTTTAACACGTGCATTATCGCCGACTTCGCTGTCACCATCAAGTTTTCCTCGCTGCTTTTTCATTTTGTCCGCTGTTTGCCACGTTCTTGTAATCACTTCTCCTACACGTCCCATTGCTTGAGAATCTGAAGAAATCATACTGAATACACCTAAGTCGTGTAAAATATCTTCAGCGGCAATCGTTTCTTTTCGAATGCGGGAATCAGCAAAAGCGATGTCTTCTGGTACAGAGGGATCAAGGTGATGACATACCATGAGCATATCTAAATGTTCTTCAAGCGTGTTAACTGTATAGGGTCTTGTTGGATTAGTTGATGATGGAAGCACGTTTGGAAAGCTTGCCATTTCCATAATATCGGGTGCATGCCCGCCTCCAGCCCCTTCAGTATGATAGGTATGAATAACGCGATCACCAATCGCTGCAATCGTATCTTCGACAAAACCGCCTTCATTTAAGGTATCCGTATGAATTGCAATTTGAACATCATACTCGTCTGCAACCTGCAAGCTTGTATCAATGGCAGATGCCGTGGTTCCCCAGTCTTCATGAAGCTTTAATCCAATCGCTCCTGCTTCAATTTGTTCAATTAAAGGTTCTTTGGCACTTGCATTTCCTTTTCCTAAAAAGCCAATATTCATTGAAAATGCTTCAGCAGCTTCAAGCATTCGCTCGATATGCCATGCTCCGGGTGTACAAGTTGTAGCTTTTGTTCCTGTAGCGGGTCCCGTTCCTCCACCGATCATCGTTGTAACGCCAGAGGCAAGAGCGGTTTCAATTTGCTGCGGACAAATGAAGTGAATATGCGCATCAATACCGCCCGCTGTTACAATTTTCCCTTCTGCTGCAATCACTTCCGTACTCGCACCAATAACGATATCTACTTCGTCCATCAACAGAGGATTACCCGCTTTTCCGATGGTTTGAATGAGTCCATCTTTTATTCCAATATCTGCTTTGTATATGCCTGTGTAATCAACAATAATCGCATTTGTCAGTACTAAGTCTGCTGCTTCGCTTCGCGTTGCAAGGGGGTGCTGTCCCATTCCGTCGCGAATGACTTTTCCTCCGCCGAACTTTACTTCATCTCCATAGGTTGTAAAATCTTTTTCAATTTCAATAAATAGCTCTGTGTCTGCTAAACGAACAGCATCTCCAACGGTTGGTCCAAACATATCCGCATACTGACGTCGCGACATTTGAAAACTCATCTTATACATCTTCCTTTCTATCCGAAAGCGACTTGTTTGTTTTATTGTTAAGACCGTAAATTTCTTTTGTTCCGGAGAAAGCAACTAGCTCTACTTCTTTTGCATCACCTGGCTCAAAGCGCACGGCTGTACCAGCCGGAATATTTAAATGATAGCCAAGCGTAGCTTCGCGGGGGAATTCGAGCGCAGCATTCACTTCAAAAAAATGAAAGTGTGAACCTACTTGAACAGGTCGGTCGCCTCTATTGGTTACAGTCACGCTAATCGATTTCTTTCCGTTATTACAAGTGATGGGTTCTTTTTTTAAGACGTATTCCCCTGGAATCATATCTTTCCCTCCTTCTAACGAATTGGATCATGAACAGTGACGAGCTTGGTTCCGTCTGGAAAGGTTGCCTCCACTTGAATATCATGAATCATTTCCGGAATACCTTCCATTACATCTTCTCGTTTTAAAATCTTGGTGCCTTCTCGCATTAACTGAGCCACCGTTTTACCATCACGGGCTCCTTCCATAATTTCATATGTAATAATAGCTACTGCTTCAGGATAATTAAGTTTTAATCCTCTTGTCTGACGGCGCCTTGCCAAGTCGGCAGCTACGACAATCATTAATTTTTCTTGTTCTCGCGGCGTAAGTTTCAATGAAAGCTTCCTTTCTGCTAATCTATTTTTCAACTCACATAAAATGTTAAATTTCCTAACACAAATATATGACTAATTATAATAAATTTTCTGATAAAAGACAAAGGATTTATCCTTTTCTATAAAAAAAGATGAGCTTTTTTGCTCATCTTTTCCCCTTACGAAATCGCTTGTTTTTTCCATTTCTGCAGGTGTTTCCAACCTATCCCTTCAGCCAGCTGACGTTTTGCATAGTCTATTCCTTTTTCAATAGAGTCTTCATAGCCAAATAGATAATAGCGCAAGCCCGCGTTTAAAACTACTTGATTATACACATAAGTCAGTTCGGGAGAAGACTCACCCTTCAGAATGCGCGTCACATATTCGGCTTGTTTTTCAACACTTATTTTCTTTTCAAAGTGCTCTTCTTCTACGAACAGTCCATGTTCTTTTGGATTGACAATGAATGACTCCATCTCTCCTTCTGAGATATTAAAAACAAAGCTGCTTCTATGTACAGGTACATCTTCAGATCCTTCTATACCTTGTATCACGTACACATGTTTAAAAGGAAGCGATGCAAAAATGGGCACAATTTTATTAATGGCCGTGCGATGAAAAGCCCCCATCATTAAAGAAGAAGCATTTGATAAATTTAATAGTTTCTCAACCGTATTAATTAGTGTCCTTACACCAATTTCATGACGAATTTGTTTGATGCGGCTAAGAGGATAGGAGATTGTTTCGGCATTTACAAAGCCAATTTTTAACGCCTCAAATGTATGACTGATATCTTCAATAGTTTGAGTTTGGGGGATATGTAACGAATGAAGTACGTCTGCAATCGTAGTCCCAAACTTTGGAGGAAGAGCTTCTGTACAATGTAAAAAAGCAGGCACACCCCTTTCAGCTAATAAAATTGATACAGGAATTGTCGCAAAAAATGAATTTCTCCCTGCATAAGGGCTTGCGAAATCAATTGATCTATCTTTTAGAGACTGAGATAGCGGTATTTCTTTTGTTTTTTCACGAAAAGCATGAACGAATCCCAGCAGTTCAGCGGCATTTTCAGTTTTAATACGTTCCGCGATAAAAAAAGCAGCGATCTGAGCATCCGTAGCTTGTCCGGAAGCAATTAAGCGAGCTGCTTCTTTTGCTTGTTCATACGTTAAGTCATTTGATCCTCTTTTTCCGCGCGCTATTTCTTTTATAAATTGTTTCATATCGTACACTTCCTTTTTAACTGAATATTTGTACATTGTATCACATATTTTCTTTGTTCCTTAGATTATCTTCTATCAGGTACGTAAACTACTAAAATATATGAAATTAAAGGGAAAGTACTAGTTCTTTTATAACCTATTATAGTATAATCTATCTGCTATACTATTATTTGGATATTTGGGGGACTTTACAAATGAAAAAAGAGAAACTACTTGTACCATTTATAGCAGCATCCGTTTTAGTAGGGGCATCGGTGACAACGCCTGTTTTTAGTCACTCTGCTTATGCTGCTTCTTCTGTCAGCGTTTATCAAAAAGACGTTAATTCGCTAGCAGATTATTACGCACCATTTTATAAAACAGTAGAAAAAAAGCTAAAAGAAATTGAAGGAATAAAAGATGACGAAAAAGCGTTAGCGGCATATGATCAGCTCGCGGATCAAATTGATCAATTTCTAACAAAGACTGATAAAAATTATGCGATGAATCACCTTAACTCAGAAGCTGATCAGCTTCAAAGATATTTATATGACAGCTTAATTGCTCTTTATAATTACATTGTAGATCTTGAAGACTATGCTTACGGAGATGTAAGTGACGCCGAATTTAATAAGATCTCTGCAAATTTTGAAAAAGAAATCAATGCGTACAATACGCAATTTCAGCAAAAAGCAAAAAGTTATAAAACGAAGCGAAAAGTAACGTTTAATGTAAATATGAGCTATTTGCTTGATGAAGATATTCAACCTTCACCAGCAGCTCCATCTACGCCGGCTGATAGCAATAGCACCTATACGGTGAAAAAAGGAGATACGCTGACAGCAGTCGCTAAAAAGTACGGCATGACAGTAGCTGAATTAAAAAAATTAAACAATTTAAAAACAGATGCGCTAAAAGTCGGTCAAGTGCTGAAAGTGAAAAGGGCCAGCACATCTTCGCCTGCTCCAGCACCTCAAACTTCTGTTAGTACAAAACAGCAGCAAATTGTATCATATGCTAAAACACTAATTGGAAAGCCATATAAATATGGAGGCACGACACCAAAAGGTTTTGATGTATCTGGATACACACAGTATGTATATAAAAATGCGGGTTCAAATATTTCTCTCCCCCGTACAGTAGCAGATCAGTACAAAAGCGGCACGGACGTAAAGCAAAACAGTCTGCAGGCTGGAGATTTAGTTTTCTTTAAAAATGGCAAATCAGTTTCAGTCGTAGGAATTTATCTAGACAAACAAGAATTCATTTATGTCAGTAGTAAAGGCGTTAGAACGCAATCACTTGCGACAGCTTACTGGAAAAACAGCTATGCGGGAGCAAAGCGTATTATCAAGTAAAAAGAGGTGCCATAAGGCACCTCTTTTGTTTTACTAGCTATGTATTTCTATACTAGACTAGCAATTCTATGGAGAACTTCTTAGTTCATAACCGTAATTTTAACAGATTTTCTTCCGAACTGTTGAGCATCACTTTCAGAAGGAACGAATACATCGATTCGACTGCCTTTAATTGCTCCACCTGTATCTGCAGCTACAGCTTCACCATAGCCTTCTACATAAACTTTCGAACCTAACGGAATAACACTAGGATCAACAGCGATTACTTTTTGGTTTGGATTTGCTTTTAAATCCACTCCTGTAGCAGTTGTGCCGCTACATCCAGCACAATTAGCCGTGTAGGCAGTTGCTTCAACTGTCATTGACTTGCCACTTGCTTGTTGTGACGATTCAGCAGGTTGTTGTTGAGCCTGTTCAGCTTGAGCTTGCTGCTGTTCTGTTTGAGCCTGCTCAGCTTGAGCTTGCTGCTGTTCTGTTTGAGCCTGTTCAGCTTGAGCTTGCTGCTGTTCTGTTTGAGTTTGTTCAGCTTGAGCTTGCTGCTGTTCTGTTTGAGCCTGTTCAGCTTGAGCTTGCTGCTGTTCTGTTTGAGCCTGTTCAGCTTGAGCTTGCTGCTGTTCTGTTTGAGTTTGTTCAGCCGGCGCTTGAGCTTGCTGAGCTGCTGGAGCAGCTTGGGCTACTGAAGGGCTCGATTGCTGAGCTTGGCCGTTTGGAGACTGAATTTTTAGCTGTTCGCCAGGATAAATTAAATCTGACGTCAGTCCGTTCCATTCTTTAATTTGATCTACCGTCACGCCGTATTGCTGACTGATGGACCATAGTGTGTTTCCTTGCTGAACTTTGTGTGTCGTTTCTTTTATAGTAGCTACGTTTAATTCTTGATTTGGATAAATAATATTAGATGTTAAGTTGTTTGCATCTTTTAGCTCGTCTACGCTCACGCTGTGCTTTTGAGCGACTTTCCATAACGTATCACCTTTTTCTACATGATACGTTCCACTTGTAGAAGCAGAAGCTGCACCTACAAATCCCGCTGAAAGGATTGCTGTTGTTCCTAGAGTAAATATAAATTTTTTCATTACGAATAACCTCCTTATTTACTCAATGACTGAATAATATCATCCTCATATTTCACAGCCATTACAGAGCCATGCTACTTTTATTACAAAACTTAACAAAACAGAACGTTTAGCTGTAATATTTCTGATAATTTAGCTATATGATGAAACAGTTCTACTTTTTACTGCTTTTTATTGTTCTTTTTACTAAAATAGCTGAATTTCTTTATCATTGCTGGCGATATCTCTTCTTTTTTAAATGACTATTTAACGGGTAAATTAAGTTTTCTCATAATAAAAAACACTCACCACATGGGCGAGTGTTTTTCTTATTTTTTATTAAACCCTTGTTTTTCAACAAATTCTTTCATGTACATACGTTTAGGAGTTGAAAGCATGTCGGCCATTTGACCAGTCCATGTGTCTTGACGTTTGCCATTTGTTCTTTCAATGTAGTAAGCAGAAATTTCTTCGTTATACGCTGTTAATTCTTTTTTCGTTTGCTCATCGTTTGGCTCATACGTTTCTTCGTGATATACATGTTTAAATGGTAATCGCGGCTTTTTATCCGTCATACCCGCTGGATGTCCAACCGTTAGGCCAAATAACGGGATTACATGATGAGGCAGTTTTAATAATTTGCTTACTTCTTCCAATTTATTACGCAAACCACCGATATAACAAGCTCCAAGTCCCATTGATTCAGCGGCAAGTGTTGCATTTTGTGCGGCAAGGGCAACGTCAATAACAGCTACCATAAATTGTTCTGTACTTTCGAGCGCTGTCGATAAATCTTTTTTCTCCATCTCTGCAATGACATCGTGGCGATGAAAGTCAGCGCAAAATACAAAGAAGTGTCCATTTGTTTCTACGTACGGCTGATTTCCTGCTAATTGAGCAAGCTTTCGCTTCATTTCTTTATCTTTTACTCCAATAATGGAATACGCTTGAATATAGCTTGATGTAGAAGCTGCCTGTGCGCTCTCTACAATCGTCTGAATTTGTTCTTGGGATAATGGTTTGTCTTCATATTTACGAATAGAACGATGATTTAAAATCGTTTCAATAACTGAATTCATATTATATTCTCCTTTTACTTCATTTAAACTTCTACAGATGTTGCCTCCACAGTTAGTTTATCGAATGTAAAAAGAAATAACCAATGTTCTGCTTAAAATTGATTTTGACTTGTCTCATATCGATACAGCTTAAAATGGTCTGCAAGCACACGGTCTACTTTTACTTCTAAGCTGTCTACATATTCGTCCATTCGTTTAATCAAACGGTTTCGTTTCACATCATTTTCTAAAATGTTCTTAAGCTGCTTTTCAAAGGCTTCAGCATCATTAAGGGGAATCAGCAGCTCTTTTTCTTTTAGGTATTCAATGTTAATTTGCTCTTGACCAGGAAGAGACGAGTGAATAAAAATAGGTAGTCTTTTATGAAGGGCTTCGCTAATTGTCACTCCCCCTGCTTTTGTGACAATGGCATCTGCTCCCTCATATAAATCATTCATTTTCTCTCTTGATTTTACATACGAGACCGCTTTGATTCTCGGATGATTTAGTTTCATTAGTTCTTGATACAACTTTTTGTTTTTTCCACACAGCACATAATACATATACGTACAGTTTTCCGGCAGCTGCTGAAGCATTTTGCGTACATTTCCAAGGCCAGAATTTCCTCCGGCAATCAGGATATGTTTCTCTGGCACGAGATGTTCAATACGTCTTTTTAAAAACGCTTTATGAACAGGAATGCCCGTTACATAAATAGAAGACTCTTTTACACCGTGAACGTTCTGCAAAAACGCTTTTGTATCCTGATCAGGCACGCAGTGGAGCTCGATTCCACTTTTACCCCATACGTCACTCACTAAGAAGTCGGTGTATACATTTATAATAGGAAGATCAATGATTCCTTTTTCTTTTAAGCCGCTCAATACACAGGAAGGAAAACTGTGAGTACAAACAATGACGTCCGGCTGCTCTGCATCAATTAATTTTTTCATATGGTATTCGATAATCGGCCACTTTTTTACGACAAAATCATCCATCGTATGGTCGTTTTTTTTGTATACATGCCCGTAATAAAATTTTTCAAACTGCTTTGGAAAAACAGAAATCCATTTCATGTATATAGATGAAATCATTTGTTCGAGCGGTTTGCTCCAATAGCTTAAACAATCAATTTTTTGACAAATAACGTGCGAAAAACGTTCCATGATGGCATCCATAACGGCGTCTGCTACTTGGTGATGACCAGATGGCATTTGAAAAAGCGGTAAAAACAAAACCTTCCTCATTGACCATCCCTCCTCTCAAGACGTTTTCGGTTTCTTTTTATAAGTAAATAAATTACAAAAAAAGCCACAGCTCCCATAATGATATACGAAATATGAATCCGGTCTCCTACGTAGTAACCTAGAATGAGAAAAGAAAGAACCCATATTAGACTTCCTGCCACCGATAACAGCAAATAAAGCAAAAACGGATAGCGGCTTATTCCCGCCATATATGGACTAATTTGACGCAAGCCCGGAATATATAAGCCAAATAAAATGGTCCATAACCCATATTTATGGTAGCTACCGGTTGCCGCTTCAATCTTCTCTTTAGTTAACCCTACGTATTTTCCGTATTTATCAAAAAACGGGGTTCCCGCATACCTTCCTAGTCCATAAGCAGTGAGCATTCCAGTTATAACGCCTAAAAAAGCAAAAATAGATGATTCGTATAAGTTCAGCTGATGTTTGGCAATAAACATGCCTAGTAATATTAAAAATGATTCTTCAGGCGCTGGAATTCCAACAATCCCGCAAAAAAGTACAAGTAAAATAACAATATAACCATATGAATGTATATACTGAGAGATAATTGTTAAGTCCACTGCTCGCTCCTCTGTTTACGATTGGTTCATCAATTGCTGCATGGTTATACTTTCGTACCCTTGCTGTTTTAAATAAGATAAAAATTCTTCTAATGCTGCAATTGTCATTTCAGGTGCTTTTTCATCTGCTCCAGGGGTATCTCCATTATCGTGTAAAACAAAAATGGCTCCATCTTCTACTTTACGCATTAGTTTTTGAACTAATGCCGTTTTCGTCGTTTTTAATGTCCAATCCTGAAAGATTCCAGTCCAAATCACAAGGTGATAGGGCTTGGCCATTAATAAACTGCTCATATTTAAATGTCCCCACGGCGGACGATAAAAAAGCGGCTTTTGATTCGTTACTTTCTCTATAACCTGTGCACATTGATGAATTTGTTTTTTTAATTGCCAAGGCGTTTGCGTCCATGCACTCACATGACGATGATGATGTATAGCTACTTCATGACCTTCATCAACCATCCTTTTTAAAATAGACGGATGTTTTTCTCCTAGTTCCCCTACAATAAAAAAAGTAGCTTTCATTTCATGGAGCTTGAACAAGTCCAAAATTTTTGGCGTATAAATAGGATGAGGCCCGTCGTCAAATGTTATAGCTATTTTATGCTTTTTTGCCCCTTTTATTATGACGGACGAATGATAGCGACGGTAAAGGGTTTGCGAAATAATGGTATATACACATATAACCATTAGAGCGATAAATAAAACAATAAAAAAACGAGGCATATGCTTTTAACCATCCTTTTGAATTTAAATCCTGCATTTATTATAACGGTTTACCCAGACTTTGGTTTCATTTTTTTGTGATAGAAGCTAGGAATTTTAAAGTAATTTGATCATTCACCTAAAAATAGCTGTACGGCAAAGATATACCGGAAATAAAATGATATCATAAAATTTCCCTTCATTCAGTAAAAAAAGTACTTTTTACCATTTATATCTATCTTTTGTATGATAATTGTTATTATTTTTTTAAATAAAAAACTTTCCGCACGCGTGCGGAAAGTTTTCAGGTTAAAATTTTGATTTGTACCATTTTTCTGCTGCTTCAATTTCTGTTCGTGTTAGCTGATGTCCAAATGATTCCCAATGCACCTGTACATCCGCTCCGGCTTTTTCTAAAAGCGCAGAAAGCTCTTCCGTTTCTGATGCTGGACAAATAGGATCGTTTGTGCCTGCACCGATAAAGATAGGAGCGTCGGTTTTAGGCACTTCAATTCCTCTTCTTGGAACCATCGGATGAAGAAGGGCTGCCCCTTTTAAAGAATTTTCATAATGAAATAGCAAACTTCCTGCAATATTGGCACCATTTGAGTATCCTACAGCTACAATATTATTTCGGTCGAATGAATAAGTTTCAGCCGCTTCATCTAAAAATTGATAAAGTTCTTTTGTACGTTCAATTAAATCTTCTATATCAAATACTCCTTCTTGTAAACGTCTAAAAAAACGAGGCATACCGTTTTCTAATACGTTTCCTCTTACCGATAATACGGAACATGAGGAATCAATCATATCTGCAATAGGAAGCAGATCTTGTTCCGTCCCTCCTGTACCATGCAACAGCAATAAAGTCGGTTTCGTCTCGTCCGTCCCTTTTTTAAAAATATGTTTCATTTATATTCACTCCTTTTGAATATCTCGAATTAAAGATAATTTCATTATAAGAACTTTCGAAGCATTTGTAAAGGAACCATTGTCAAAGAAATATCCGTATGTTTTGCTGCTAGTATCACATAATACTGAATAACTTAACATAGCAATTGCCCATATGCTGCTAGGTATTTAATTCGTTTGACTTAGAACCGGGAAAGAAATATTCCACTTTTAGCTAAGTGCTCCCTTCAAAAGGTGCATAATGATTAAAACTCACCCAACCTCTGTCGTATAAAAAGTTCCCTGGTCTGATAAATTAGTTAATTTTTGCTTTATTTTATCACTTTAGACAGATATCAGCATTTATACCCTAACGTACTCAAACGCATTTTGTATACGTGTTATAACAACTTTTTTCTCTGAGAAACAGAACATAAAATACCAGCTTGTTTTTTCATAAAGGGGAACAAAGCCCCGAGTGGTGCTTTATACGACTTTATTTGACAAACACAAATTTATGGGTAAACTAAGTTCAGATGATTGTATTTCACTTCGTTTCAGTTTAATAAAAAAACCAAGCGTCTGCGATTAAGCAAAAAATAACTACGTAAAGAGCTATTTATGTCAATCATCTTAAATTTAAAAACTTACCTACACTTGAATAATAGCCTTTATAAAACTTAGCGCGTCAGCTTGTGAAAGTTAACCTTTTATCATCCTTCTCCCTGTTAAAAGGTTGAATGGGTCAGCAAACTTTAGCATTCTTTACATAACAGCCTTGTAAAGACAAAGAATGTAGCTATGTGTAAACATGGAATTATTACTTAGTGGAGTGAACCAACATGAGGAAATTTATTTTAGCCTTTTTAGTCGTTGTTTTAATTGTAATGCTGGGGGTCACCTACGTATTAAAGCAATTTCAACAGACGGCTGATTTATCTTACTCGAAACTGCAGTCGGTTCAAAGTACGGTGATTTACGATAAAAATGACCGTAAAGTCGACGAATTGTATAAAACAATTCCCCGTCAAAATGTTTCGATTAATGAAGTTCCAGATTATGTAAAAATGGCGTTTGTTGCAACAGAGGACCGTCGTTTTTATAAGCACTTCGGAATTGATTTGCAAGGTATTGGCCGCGCCCTTTTTACTAACATTGTTACAATGAGTAAAGCTGAAGGCGCAAGTACCATTACGCAGCAGCTAGCAAGGAACCTGTACTTATCTAGTGATAAAACCATCAAACGTAAAGTAGATGAAATGTTTCTATCGCTGGGTTTAGAAAGACAATTTACAAAAGATCAAATCTTGGAATTATATTTAAATCAAATTTATTTCGGAAGTGGTGTATATGGTATCAGCGCAGCTTCTCAGCTTTACTTTAATAAGCCTGTATCAGATTTAACAGTGGGCGAAGCTGCTCTTTTAGCGGGACTTCCTAAAGCACCGAGTACGTATTCACCGGGCAATAGTACAGAGCAAGCGACGAAGCGACGAAATGTTGTATTAAAACTGATGCATGACCAAAATGTTATTAACGACACGCAGTATCAGCAAGCATTAAACGAACGCGTCGTAAAGCCAAGCATTCCGGTCAAAAAAGCAAATCAAAATCAGGCCTTTATTGACTATGTCATCAAAGAAGCTGCTCAGCAGTACGGCGTATCAGCTGACGATCTTTACGAAGGCGGCTATGCGATATACACAGATTTTGACCCTAATTTACAGGAATCTATTAACAACTCTGTAGCGAATCATACGTTCCGAGACGATGACATTAACAGTAAAGTGGAAGTGGGTATTTCAGCTGTCAATCCTAAAACAGGCGCCATTTCGGCTATGTATGGAGGACGCAGCTATGAGCGGAACGGCTTAAACCGCGCTACTAGCGGCTATCAACTTGGCTCAGCTATTAAACCGTTAGCTGTATATGGTCCTGCATTAGAAACGGGAGACTATACGCCAACTTCACTATTAAGTGATGAACGTCAAGACTTTGGTGGTGGATACAGTCCTAAAAATGCAAACGGACAATATAAGGAGCACGTGACAATGCGCGAAGCTCTTACTCGTTCCCTTAACGTTCCGGCCGTTTGGCTCTTAAACGAAATCGGCACTCGCACAAGTGCAAAATTTATGGAAAAAGCTGGACTTCCTCTTGAAGATGATGATAAGTCAAAATTAGGGCTTGCTCTTGGAGGAACAACAACAACGTTCTCTCCTCTTCAGTTAGCACAAGGATATACAACATTTGCTAACAAAGGCGTCATGACTAAGCCATACGCGATTCGAAAACTCGAGATGCGCGGCGGTGCAGTGAAAAAACCAGACATTCAGACAGAGCGGGTAATGAGTGAAGAAAATGCGGATACGATGACATCTATGCTTCAAGATGTAATTGAAAAAAGCTATGGAACAGGTGTTAACGCCCGTTCTTCACGAGATGCTGCAGGTAAAACCGGTACAACCAACGATGACAAAGATGCTTGGTTTGTCGGCTACACCGATGATGCAGTCGTTTCTATCCATGCTGGCTTTGATAATGCTAATTCTAAGCAACAAACGAAATACTTATCAGGGGGCGGCGGACAAGATCCTGCTACACTCTTTAGTTCGATTATGAATAATTGGTAACCCAAAAACCTCCAACTTCACTGTTGGAGGTTTTTTTAAGATAGATGGGTTTTATGCTTAAGTGAAAAAAAGGAAACGTTAATGACTTTGCAAATCGTTACGTAATGCAGGACCGTCAAGACAACTACCCCACAGTTCATTCCGATAATAATTCCCTGCATGCCAATATTTGTTTGTGATCCTAAGAAAAACATGAGCGAAAAAGACACGATATGAGACCAAATCGTATGATAAAAAGCATCTTTTACATAGCCAAGCCCAATTAAATAAGCTTGAAGCGGGACGGCAAAAAAGTGAAAAAGAAAATACGGCCATAAAGCCTTTAAATAGTACACGGCTTCTGTAGAATGAAAAAACAAGTTGGTAAGCGGCTCAGCAAAGAAATACATCGCCAGCATAGACGGAATCCCATATAAAAATGTCATTTGCATGCTTTGAGTCAAGAGCTTTTGAAGCTGTTCTTCCTGATTTTTCGCATGCGCTTCAGACACAGCGGGTATTAGTGCTACTAAAAGAGAATGAGCAAAGAAAGCCGGAAAAAACCCAATCGACATCGCTACTCCTGTTAGCATACCAAAATGCTGCGTTGCCCCTGTTAACGTCATTCCCGATAAAACGAGCGCGTGTTTAATTAAAAATGGCTGAATAGCGTTACATACCGCATTAAATAAACGCAGTCCTGTAGTCGGAAGTGAGACACCTAACAGCTTTTTTCGAATATCACTTGGGGATAGCATAGGTCTGTGCCCTCTCGATAAAACACTTAGCTGAGTAACATACGTTATAAAAAAATAAAGCAAAATAACGGCTTCGGTCCCAATTAGTGTACAAATTGCAATAAACAGTGACATTTTAACATCTGTAAAAGCGAACATTTGAAAGACAACAAATAGAATAGTTAACTGAAAGGCTTTGCGGATAAAATTAGACACAGCGATAGTCGTCATATTATTTTTACCCGTAAAATATCCGCGAAGCACCGCTGAAAATGAAACAATCGGAATGAAACATAGTACAACCCATTTTAAGTATGGGTGATAGTGAGTAAAGAATGGAAAGGCCGCTAATACGGCGAATGTAATAAAAAAGATTCCCAAGCTCACAACAGTAGCAAAAATTGTGGCATGCTTCATCATATGCCGATGTTCTTTGCGATGATGTTCAGCCAAAAATTTAGAAATAGAAATAGGCAGTTCTAAGTTGGCTACGGTGGCAATAAGAAAAATGATAGGAAGCACAGTCATGTACATGCCCATGCCTTCCCTCCCTAATTCTCTAGCAAGTACCATATTTACAAGAAATTCAATTAACTCTCCTGCAAAGGCAGCCCCTGCTAAAATAAACGTCCCTTTCAAAAAAGTGTTCATCTCGTTATCTCCTCTATTTCCCGTCCTTTTTTATCACTACCTCTTCTCTCTATGTATATGACAAGCCCAATACGAATTATTTGTCTAACTGTACTTTTCGCTGTACAAGTTCTTGTATAATGTTCAACCTATGTGAAAAAAAAACGTTATATACCTTTTTTACATATGAAATTCATTCATTTCTTATATTTTGTCTCTTGAAACATACATAGAGAAAACAGACGACCCAATGAGCCTGCTGATTGCTAATGGGAATAGAACATGTTGTTTTAATATAACAAATTCACATATTGGTTAAGCGTCTTTATTCATCATTTCTTGTGTATGCACTTCTTTTTTTGATACCGAAGCGTTTTTACCTAGTACAACAGAAAAGACAACAATTATTGCTATAACAAGAGTGAAAAGTGTAATTGATTCACCTAAAAATATTGTTGCAAACAGAATCATTAAAAATGGCTGTAAATATTGAACTTGGCTAACTCTGGCTATTCCCCCCATAGCCATCCCGCTATACCAAGCAACGTATGCTAGAAATTGACTAACCACTGAGAGATAAATCAAGCTAACCCACGCTTGTAAAGGTGCATGAAGCATGTCAGCTGTAAGGCTTAGTCCCACTGGAATAATAAAAAATGGAGCACCGATGATAATGGCCCAAGCAATTACTTGCCAACTGCCTAATTCTCTTGCTAACACCCCACCTTCTGCGTAGCTCAGTCCAAGTATAAACACTGCTGTTAGTAAAGCTAGATCGGCAAACTGCAGTTGCCCAAATCCAAGGTGAAGAGCATACATGATAACAGCTGCCGAACCCATTATGCTTGAAATCCAAAATTTTAGAGAAGGGCGTTCTCCCGCTCTAAACATCGCAAAACCGGCTGTTGCTAAAGGTAAGAGTGCCAATTCGACCGCTCCGTGAGAAACAGGCAACGATTTCATTGCCCAAGAAGTGAGAAGAGGAAACCCTAAAACTGCGCCAAAAGCAACCATAAGCAGACTTTTAAAATGGCGAAGAGAAGGGAGTTTTTCTTTTCGCACAATTAATACCACAACTACTAAAATAGCAGCTAGAACTGTTCTTCCTAAACCGGCGACTGTCGTTCCGAAATACTCGACTGCAATACTTGTAGAAGGAAGTGTTAAGCTAAAGCAGATCACGCCTAATACCCCCAGCAATAATCCTATTTTCTCTCTAGTATCTTTTTGCATCATACCCTACTCCTGTCTTTTCTTTTTTCAGAACTGTACCATTTTTCTAAAAAAAGTTCTGATATAATTAAAAGGATAGCGCAGTACAGCTACTAAAATAAATCACTCTTTTGCCTATCTGTACGGGTACAAATTAAAGGAGTATGACACTATGAGTTTAAAATATATAAAAATCATGGAAGAAATTAAGCTTGGCCTAGCAAATGGAGCGCTTATTTCAGGTGGTAAACTCCCTTCTGTTCGCCGACTATCCCAACATTTTTCATGCAGCAAGAATACAGTTATTAAAGCCTACAGCGAACTAGAAAAAGAGCATTTAATTTATTCTATTCCTAAAAGTGGCTACTATGTTGTAGCTGAATTTCAGCATAGGACAAAGGAAACTGAAGTGATTGATTTCTTGTCTGCTGGTCCAGATAAAAACGTTATGCCTTATCTTGAATTTCAGCATTGTATAAATCAAGCGATTGAACACTATAAAGAAGAGCTTTTTACATATTCTGATCAACAAGGGTCTTACTCATTACGGATACAGTTAGTGAAACATTTGCAGAATTTACAGGTGTTCACTCAAGCTGAAAGGTTAGTTGTTGCATCTGGGTCGCAGCAAGCTCTTCACTTATTGGCTTCTATGCCCTTTCCAAATGGAAAAAACAATATTTTGATTGAACAGCCCACTTATTTCGGATTTATCGAGTCTCTCACGCTGCACCAAACTACTACTTTTGGAATTGAGCTATCGATGGAAGGGATTGATCTTGATCGTTTGGAGTACATTTTTCGAAACCATGATGTGAAATTTTTCTATATTATTCCAAGGTTTCACAACCCTCTTGGGCATTGTTATACAAATTTTGAGAAGAAAAAAATCGTAGAGCTAGCCGAAAAATACGATGTATATATCGTGGAGGATGACTTTTTGGGTGACCTTGATCTCGATGCAAAATCCGATCCTTTATTTTCTTTTGGCCCTTCTGGACGAGTCATTTACGTTAAAAGCTTTTCAAAAATCTTTCTTCCGGGATTACGCATTGCTGCTATCGTTCTCCCTTCGTTAATGATTAACAACTTTTTGCGATATAAATTCAGTTCGGATTTTAATAGTTCAGCACTCTCTCAAGGTGCTCTTGAAATTTATTTAAAAAGCGGCATGTTTACTAGTCACCTAAAAAAAATAAAAGATGTATATTATACGAAAATGCAAACCCTTATAGAAGCGTGTGAATCGTTGTTACCGGCTAATACACATTTTTCTAAACCAACTTCAGGATTCTATTTATCCATCAGTTTGCCTGAAAATGTAACAGCAAAACAGATCGTTCCTATGCTAAACGAGCAGCAGATATATGTTGATGATGGTTCTAGATTTTTTTTACCAGAATATAAAAGAGACACGCTCCTCCGATTAAGCATCTCACAAGTAGACAATAATACTATTACACGAGGAATTGAGCAGCTGGCTCAGTGTATTACTTTAATTGATGATAGAAAAAAGCATCCTCTTCCAAATAACTTTTTCCACCTTTAAAATGTGAATATTATGGACGTTTTAAACGAAAAGAAGCCAAGGAATAGGGTCCTTGACTTCTTTTATTTAACCGTTACGGTTATAAGAGGCATGTTATGCGTCCCTTTTGCAGAAACATGTGATTGCACGGTATATGTGCCAGGCTCAGCGAAGGATGTTTGTATTTCATATACACCTTCTTCCACTTGTTTAGGCTTTAACATCTTCCCTTTCCCTTCCGCATCTTTTTTCTCTATTTCAAATTCAATCATTTCAACATCATCATTTCCCACTTTTTCGTCTCCATATGTAACTTTAGCTTTGTAGATACCGTTTTCATTTTTTTCTAACGCTTTTGGACCTTGAAGGTTTACGTCCAGCGGTTTTGGTTGTTCAGCATTTGTGCTTTGACTGGTCTCTTGACCACAGGCCGTTAAAAGTAAACAAAGACTGATTACATACATACTTATTCTCTTTTTCATGTACCCATCTCCTTTTTAAACCCTTTCTTTAACTATAACGCGTATTGACAAGAAAAAAATGAATTTTTAAAGGTTTCTTAAGAAAAAAGTTCATACTGATACTAATTAGGAGGAAGAAAATGAATTCAGCTAAATCCCCAGCTAAAAAATCATGGCTACAGACACTGATAAAAAATAAAAGTGAGCGCAAAAAAGTGATATTAATCTTTGCTTTATCTTTTTTACTAGTTGTAGCAGGGCTTATTTACATCCCTTTTTATACACATTCCCTTCAGTTTGATTCTAAAATATACGAGAGAATTTTAAAGAGCTTGATTCAATCGCACGAATTGGTTTCTTTGCAGCTTTAGCTATTTATCCTATCTTTTTATTATTAAAATGGAAACCATTATCGCACATAAAAAAAGAAAATTTTGAGTTAAAACCGCTTATTCAATTTTTAGTCAAGTACGTTCGTCAGTGGCACGTTCCCATTGCTCTTATATCAACTGCTTTGGTTATTTTACATGGTTATATGGCTTTAATAAAAGGATTTTAAGCAGATTTCACTTACCTTTCAGAGATTATAACGATGGCTGTTTTAGCTTGTCTACTTGTGATGGGCGTGAAGCGCTATAAACGTACAGATAAAAAGTGGCATCTTAAGTTTGCTATCTCCTTTTTAGTTTTATTTATGATTCACGCGACGTTCTCCTAATTTGCGATTGTTTAAACTTTTTTATATAGGGTACAGTTTACAATGAATACATGATATGTATCACTATACGTTTTACATCATTTAGGAGGTATAAACATGGCAAGAGTGTTAGCTGTATTATCAAGCGGATACGAAGAGAAAGATTATCACACAGGTTGGTGGGCAGAAGAATTATTTGCTCCGCTGCAAAAGCTTGAGGACGCAGGGCACACCGTTGATTTAGCCTCACCTTTTGGAGGTAAGCCGGAAGTAGACGTTCGAAGTATTTCAGAAGACTTTGATCCAGACGGAACGTATAAGAAATTATATGAATCAGGAAGAGCGGATCAGACAATGAAACTTGAAGAAGTAGATGCTGAGAACTATGATGTTATCTTAGTAGTAGGCGGCCACGGCGCTATGTTTGACTTAGCAAAAAATGTGGACTTGCATGCGATTATGAACAAAGTGTACGCCAATGGAGGTATTTTAGCAGCTGAGTGTCACGGCCCTTCTGTTTTTGCTTTCTTGAAAGGATCCGATGATGAACTGTTAATTAAAGGGCTAGACGTAACCGGTTATCCTGATGAAATTGAACCGGAAGAAGTACTTCCCTTTTTACCATACAGTTTAGAACAAGAACTTCGTGAAGTGGCTAATTACATCCCTGAGATGGATAAAAAAGCATATGCTGTTTGGGCAAATGATCAAATTGTCACAAGCCGAGATCCTTTTTCTTCTGAGTTAATGGGTGATGAATTAGTTAAAAAGCTAAATAAATAAACTAAAAAAAGACTGCTTAAAAGCAGTCTTTTTTGTTTGTTCTATAGGGATGTTTGAAACTGCTGCTCTACCAAACGCCGGTAAAAAGAATGAGAGGCTAACAGCTCTTTATGCGTGCCGCTTCCTGTAACCTTCCCTTCTTCTATTACAACAATTTGGTCCGCATTAATGACCGTAGATAGACGATGTGCAATGACGAGTGATGTGCGTTCTTTCATTACCGTTTCCAATGACTCTTGCACAAGCTTTTCTGATTCGGAGTCTAAGCTAGCTGTCGCTTCGTCCAGTAGTAAAAACTGGGGATTGCGTAACAGCGCTCGGGCAATTGCAATACGCTGTCGCTGTCCTCCTGAGAGATTAATACCTCTTTCTCCAATCATTGTTTCATATTGATCTTCAAAGGACTGAATGAAATGATGAGCATTCGCTAACTTCGCTGCTTCTTCTATTTCTTCATCCGTCACATGCCGCTCTAATCCGTAAATGAGATTTTCTCGAATTGTTCCTGCTAAAATCGGAGAATCCTGCTGAACATAGCTAAACAGGTGACGCCACGAACGTAAGTTGACGTTTTGACTGTCTGTTCCATCCAAGAATATGCGCCCCGATGAAGGCTCATAAAAGCGTTCGATAAGCGAAAAAACAGTAGATTTTCCAGCTCCGCTAGGTCCAACAAAAGCGGTAACTTCTCCTTTTTTAGCAGAAAATGAAACTTCCTGCAATACTGGTTTATCTTCATATTGAAAAGCAACTTTATCGAACCTTAAACTCCCTACCTGTTCAAGCACTTCTCCATTTTCATAGTTCTCTTCTTTCTCAGCTAATATATCAAAGATTCTTTCTGATGCTCCTTTGGTTTGCTGAAAGCTTGTGACAAATCGGGTAAGTGAACCAACAGGAACCATAATTTGAAAAAGGTAAAGAACAAACGCTACCAGCTCTCCTGCAGTGATAAACCCCTCACTCACCCGGTACGCTCCAAACCCGACGATGGCAATCATAACAACGGTCATCACCGTGCTAATAATCGGGGTAATGATGGCTTCAATTTTAGCTCTCTTTACACCGAAGAGGTAGAGTGACTGAAACGATTGTAAGCCGGAATCAACTTCTTTTTTCTCTGAACCGGATACTTTAATCAAGCGGATTTCACTCAGCATTTGAGCTAAAAAAGCTGTAAGCTTGGACATTTTATCCTGCTGCTCACGTGAAATTTTATGTATTTTTCGCGCTAGGGGCATAACCAGTACAAACATAACGGGAATAACCGCTAATAAAATGAGCGTCATGGGTACATCAAGCGTAAATAAAATAACAATGGCAACGATAATAGATAAAATATTTTTAACAAAGTCAATCATTTCTGTTGACAATAAATTCATCACAATGGTTGTATCATTTGTAATGCGGCTTACCATTTCACCGGAACGGTTTTGGTCGTAAAATGAAATCGGAAGCTTTATGAGCTTGTTCCACACTCTGAACCTGAGTTCTTTTACAACACCTTGCCCTACTTGAGCAAGGAGATAAAGAGATACTGCGCTTGTTACCATTTGAGCAGCAAATAAACTAAGAAGCCCTACCACAAGCTGTGGTGAGACGCCCGTTGCAACTTTCTCCATAACTTCTTTAATAACAAGAGGAATAGAAAGAGAAACTCCCGTATTGATTAAGGCTAATATAAAAGAAATAACTAACTTCCCTGTCGGAGGGTTTGTTAGCAACCGCAATTTTTTAAATGAAAAATGAATTCGTTTTTGCGTTTTCATCTTAGTTCCTTTCTAATTCTCTTAATAAGCGATATGCACACCTTAGGCAGACACCTCAAACTTTGCTTTCAAAGTTCCATCTTATTTTACACCATTTCCTTTCTTAACCTGAACTTCTAAGCTTTTACCTATTTTTCAAACTCGTCTATACGAAAATGACAAGCTGGTCATACACTATGGTACACTGAATTCTTTTACTAGATGAGAGGTTGAATAAGGATGTCTGTTTATATTAAATCTATTTCTATTGGAACAATTTCTGGCGGGATCGTTATTTTTGGAAACGCAGGAAATATATCGCCTCCAAGCGGCTCTACGTCCGGCTCTGGTTCTAGTTCTAGCTCTAGCTCTGGTTCTAATTCCCAAATGCCGATGCCTCCTTCTCCGGGAAAAGGCCCGAGAGATAATACAGCTTTTAATGGCTAATAAAAAAACAGTGAGATATTTCTCACTGTTTTTAGACTTGAATACTTGTCATCATCGCAATATAAAAAGCAAAAACAAACAAACCCGCACTTAATACGCTAAGCCATACTGTCTTTTTGTAAAAACAAATAAGTAAATACACAAAAAACAGCAGTGCGACAAATAAGAATAGGATTCCCACAATCGTTACGTGAAACGTTAGAGGGAGCGTCACTTGTTTCCCATAGATAAACGGAAGAATCGATGAATCCATTGCCATATGACTTATATTAGTTGGCGGCGATTGCGTTACCATGATAGCTGTAAATAAAAAAATGATAAGTAAAATAATGCTTTCTGCTCGAATCCACATCACGGGCTTATATTCTGGATGTTTTATCGTTTTTTTCATAAGAAAGCCATTGATGACGGCAAATGCAAGCAGCGGAATAATTGTAATATGCTTTAGTAAAAGAGACTGTCCGTAATCCGTGGCCCATGAATTTACATAGTTGGACAGCCCCATGATAACGACCATTGAAATGAATCCACTTAATGAAAGAAGCACAAAGCAAGCGATCGCAAAAGGAGTAAACCAGCTTAAGAAACGTTTCCAATTGGAGGTTTCTTTTGAAAAAGTGGCAACAATCAGAACCACTCCTCCCCACAGTCCAACTGCTAAAATATGAAGAGAATGTGAAAGCATCCCGCTAAGCGCAGAAGCCGATGCTGCGTGACTTGCATAAGCAATTCCT
>NZ_JBKIKC010000025.1:0-60000 GCF_046599315.1 Priestia megaterium
GTGGATTGACATCTTAGATGTCAGTGGTAGGAGAGCGTTCTAAGTGCAGCGAAGTCAGACCGTAAGGACTGGTGGAGCGCTTAGAAGTGAGAATGCCGGTATGAGTAGCGAAAGACAAGTGAGAATCTTGTCCACCGAATGCCTAAGGTTTCCTGAGGAAGGCTCGTCCGCTCAGGGTTAGTCGGGACCTAAGCCGAGGCTGAAAAGCGTAGGCGATGGACAACAGGTTGATATTCCTGTACCACCTCCCCGCCGTTTGAGTAATGGGGGGACGCAGTAGGATAGGGTAAGCGCGCTGCTGGATATGCGCGTTCAAGCAGTTAGGCTGATGAGTAGGCAAATCCGCTCATCATTAAGGCTGAGCTGTGATGACGAGGGAACTATAGTACCGAAGTTCCTGATTCCACACTGCCAAGAAAAGCCTCTAGCGAGGCGGGAGGTGCCCGTACCGCAAACCGACACAGGTAGGCGAGGAGAGAATCCTAAGGTGATCGAGAGAACTCTCGTTAAGGAACTCGGCAAAATGACCCCGTAACTTCGGGAGAAGGGGTGCTCTGGTAGGGTGTATAGCCCGAGAGAGCCGCAGTGAATAGGCCCAGGCGACTGTTTAGCAAAAACACAGGTCTCTGCGAAGCCGCAAGGCGAAGTATAGGGGCTGACGCCTGCCCGGTGCTGGAAGGTTAAGAGGAGGGGTTATCCTTTGGGAGAAGCTCTGAATCGAAGCCCCAGTAAACGGCGGCCGTAACTATAACGGTCCTAAGGTAGCGAAATTCCTTGTCGGGTAAGTTCCGACCCGCACGAAAGGCGTAACGATCTGGGCACTGTCTCAACGAGAGACTCGGTGAAATTATAGTACCTGTGAAGATGCAGGTTACCCGCGACAGGACGGAAAGACCCCGTGGAGCTTTACTGTAGCCTGATATTGAATTTTGGTACAGCTTGTACAGGATAGGTAGGAGCCTGAGAAGCCGGAGCGCTAGCTTCGGTGGAGGCGTCGGTGGGATACTACCCTGGCTGTATTGAAATTCTAACCCGCGGCCCTAATCGGGCCGGGAGACAGTGTCAGGTGGGCAGTTTGACTGGGGCGGTCGCCTCCTAAAATGTAACGGAGGCGCCCAAAGGTTCCCTCAGAATGGTTGGAAATCATTCGTAGAGTGTAAAGGCACAAGGGAGCTTGACTGCGAGACCTACAAGTCGAGCAGGGACGAAAGTCGGGCTTAGTGATCCGGTGGTTCCGCATGGAAGGGCCATCGCTCAACGGATAAAAGCTACCCCGGGGATAACAGGCTTATCTCCCCCAAGAGTCCACATCGACGGGGAGGTTTGGCACCTCGATGTCGGCTCATCGCATCCTGGGGCTGTAGTCGGTCCCAAGGGTTGGGCTGTTCGCCCATTAAAGCGGTACGCGAGCTGGGTTCAGAACGTCGTGAGACAGTTCGGTCCCTATCCGTCGTGGGCGTAGGAAATTTGAGAGGAGCTGTCCTTAGTACGAGAGGACCGGGATGGACACACCGCTGGTGTACCAGTTGTCTTGCCAAAGGCATCGCTGGGTAGCTATGTGTGGACGGGATAAGTGCTGAAAGCATCTAAGCATGAAGCCCCCCTCAAGATGAGATTTCCCATAGCGCAAGCTAGTAAGATCCCTGAAAGATGATCAGGTTGATAGGTCAGAGGTGGAAGCGTGGCGACACGTGTAGCTGACTGATACTAATCGATCGAGGACTTAACCAAACTTTAAAAGCGTAAGCTTTACTCAGCGAACTGTTACCTAGTTTTGAGAGAACAATCTCATGTCTGGTGGTGATAGCGAAGAGGTCACACCCGTTCCCATACCGAACACGGAAGTTAAGCTCTTTAGCGCCAATGGTAGTTGGGACTTTGTCCCTGTGAGAGTAGGACGTTGCCAGGCACCTGAAAAAGGACTAGCTATTTTAGCTAGTCCTTTTTTGTTTACAATTTATTTATTTTATGAAAAAGTATAATAAGAACAATAAAATTCACTATTTGCAGGTTTTGAAATAAAATTTAGTGGCAACGATAAAAGTAAAGAATAAACTTTAATAGTACATAGTTGAAAATTTTTTCGTTTCCTTTTATATTTAAATTAAGGTCAAATATAGTCAAAGTCAGAAGGAGGGGGCAACGTGCCAAATATCTCTGACATTATCGAACAGTATTTAAAACAAGTACTTGAATTAAGTGAAAGAGAAATTGTTGAAATAAGACGCAGTGAGATTGCTGATAAGTTTCAATGCGTTCCGTCGCAAATTAATTACGTTATCAATACCCGTTTTACAGTTGAGAGAGGTTATCTTGTAGAAAGTAAGCGAGGCGGCGGCGGTTTTATTCGTATTGCAAAGGTAAAAATGCATGATGCAGCGGATCTGTTTCAGCAAGTAATTGACATGATTCAAAATGAAATTTCACAAGTAAGTGCTGAAAACGTCATTATTAGATTGGTTGAAGAAAAAGTCATCACAGAACGAGAAGCAAAAATCATGTTGAGTGTTATCAATCGTTCAGTTATTAATATTGAACTTCCTTATCGTGATGAACTTAGAGCTAATCTTCTAAAAGCAATGCTTAATTCATTACGCTATCGATAAACTCATGATCTATTTTATTTAGAACAGGGAGTGATGACAGGATGATTTGTCAGCAATGTGAAATGAGACCTGCAACTCTTCACTTCACAAAAATTATTAATGGTGAAAAGACGGAGATGCATGTATGTGAACAGTGTGCTTCAGAAAATGGAGATACATTTTCCTTTTCAAATCAGCAAGGTTTTTCAATCAATAATTTACTAGCTGGCCTGCTTAACTTAGACCCAGCAGTGACAGAAAGCTATAAACAACAAAATCACGAGGTTCTTTCTTGTCCCACTTGTGGCATGACATATCAAAGGTTTGCTAAAATCGGCAGGTTTGGATGTGCAGACTGCTACAAAACATTTGAGCGACCTCTTGTTCCTTTCCTAAAGAGGCTGCATGGGGGTAATTATCTACATCACGGAAAAATACCTGCACGAATTGCAAGTAATCTTCATTTAAAAAAGGAATTACAGGCATTGAGATTGAACTTAAAAGAGTATATCGAAAAAGAAGAGTTTGAGAAAGCAGCCGAACTCCGAGATCATATTCGATTACTAGAAAAGAAGATGAACGAATCGAGAGAGGAGGAAGCGTAATTCATGTCCCAGGATTTGTTCTTTTCCCAGCCTGTTAGCTCTTGGATGCGTCAAGAAGCTTCAAATTCAGATATTGTTCTAAGCAGTCGAATCAGGCTGGCTCGAAATTTAACTCATTATCTTTTTCCAACTCTCTTTTCTAAAGAACAAGCGGTTGAAGTGGTTCGAGTATTCGAGCAAGTTTTTCAAAAAAGTGAAAACACCAATCAATGGAATTTGCATTTACTAAAGATGAACGAATTACAGCCTCTTCAAAAGCAAGTGTTAGTTGAAAAGCACCTTATCAGTCCTAACTTGGCTGAAGGAGATAACAATGGAGCTTGTTTTTTATCAGGAAAAGAAGATTTGAGTATTATGGTTAATGAAGAAGATCATTTACGCATACAATGTTTATTTCCGGGCCTCCAATTATCTGAAGCTTTAAGTACAGCAAATAAAGTAGATAATTGGATTGAGAAATACGTAGATTATGCGTTTGATGAAAATAGAGGGTACTTAACCAGCTGTCCCACAAATGTGGGTACTGGGCTACGTGCATCTGTGATGATGCACCTGCCGGCTTTAGTGATGACCCGTCAAATTCATCGTATTATTCCTGCTATTAACCAGCTTGGCTTAGTGGTGAGAGGAATTTATGGAGAAGGTAGCGAAGCTTTAGGGAATATCTTTCAAATTTCTAATCAGATAACCTTAGGGAAATCTGAAGAAGATATTGTGGCAGATTTAAATAGTGTCGTACAGCAGTTGATTACACAAGAGCATTCTGCAAGAGACGCGCTGTTTAAAACATCTCATTTAGAGTTGGAAGATCGAGTGTATCGTTCATATGGAGTATTGGCCAATAGCCGTATTATTGAGTCAAAAGAAGCTTCACAATGTTTATCAGATGTTCGATTAGGAATCGATTTAGGGTATATAAAAGGACTGAGTCAAAATATATTGAATGAACTTATCATTATGACGCAGCCAGGCTTTTTGCAAAAGTATTCGGGAGGTCCCTTAAAGCCTCAAGAACGAGATATTAAAAGAGCCACCTTAATTCGAGAACGTCTCACTATAAATAAAAACATAAATTAAACGTGGAGGGTGACGATTATATGATGTTTGGTAGATTTACAGAGCGCGCACAAAAAGTATTAGCTTTAGCACAGGAAGAAGCACTACGCCTAGGTCACAACAACATTGGAACGGAACATATTTTATTAGGTATCGTTCGTGAAGGTGAAGGAATTGCAGCAAAAGCTCTTTCTGCTCTAGGCCTAAGCACTGAAAAAATTCAAAAAGAAGTGGAAGCATTAATTGGCAGAGGCCAAGAATTAACGCAGACCATTCATTATACACCTCGAGCGAAAAAAGTCATTGAACTTTCAATGGACGAAGCGCGAAAGCTTGGTCACTCTTATGTAGGAACAGAACATATCTTACTAGGCTTAATTCGTGAAGGTGAAGGCGTTGCAGCACGCGTTTTAAATAATCTAGGCGTCAGCCTAAATAAAGCTCGTCAGCAAGTGCTTCATTTGTTAGGTAGCAATGAAGCTGCTTCAAGCCATCAAGGCGGAGGCTCTTCAAATGCCAATACGCCTACACTAGACAGCTTAGCACGCGATTTAACAGTTGTAGCGCGCGAAGGAAGCTTAGACCCTGTTATCGGACGTGGAAAAGAAATTCAGCGTGTTATTGAAGTGTTAAGCCGACGTACAAAAAACAATCCTGTATTAATTGGGGAGCCAGGTGTCGGTAAAACGGCAATCGCTGAAGGTCTGGCTCAGCAAATCGTTAACAATGAAGTTCCAGAAATTTTACGGGACAAACGCGTTATGACTTTGGATATGGGAACAGTCGTTGCGGGTACAAAATACCGCGGAGAATTTGAAGATCGCTTGAAGAAAGTAATGGATGAAATTCGTCAAGCAGGTAACATCATTCTCTTTATTGATGAGTTACACACATTAATTGGCGCTGGTGGTGCAGAAGGTGCTATCGATGCCTCTAATATTTTAAAACCGTCTCTTGCTCGTGGAGAACTTCAGTGTATCGGTGCTACGACACTGGATGAATACAGAAAATACATTGAAAAAGATGCAGCCTTAGAACGTCGCTTCCAGCCAATTCAAGTGGATGAACCAACGTTGGAAGAGTCTATTCAAATCTTAAAAGGGCTTCGTGACCGTTATGAAGCGCATCACCGAGTATCTATTTCTGATGAGGCAATTGAACAAGCGGTGAAACTATCAGATCGCTACATTTCAGATCGTTTCTTACCGGATAAAGCAATCGATTTAATTGATGAAGCTGGTTCAAAAGTGCGTTTACGTTCATTTACAACGCCCCCAAATTTAAAGGAATTAGAGCAAAAATTAGAATCAGTACGCAATGAAAAAGATGCGTCTGTTCAAAGCCAAGAATTTGAAAAAGCAGCATCTTTACGCGACACAGAACAACGCCTACGCGAAGAATTAGAAGACACAAAGAAAGTTTGGAAAGAGCAGCAAGGTAAAGAAAACTCAGCTGTAACCGTAGAAGATATTGCGATGGTGGTATCGAGCTGGACGGGTGTACCAGTTTCTAAACTTGCACAGGAAGAGACAGAAAGACTGCTGAACATGGAAGAGATTCTTCACTCTCGTGTAATTGGGCAAGAAGAAGCGGTAAAAGCAGTTGCAAAAGCTGTGCGCCGTGCTAGAGCAGGCTTAAAAGATCCAAAGCGTCCAATTGGTTCATTCATTTTCTTAGGGCCAACAGGGGTTGGTAAAACAGAGCTTGCACGCGCATTAGCGGAATCAATCTTTGGCGATGAAGATGCAATGATTCGTATCGATATGTCTGAGTACATGGAGAAACATTCTACTTCACGCTTAGTAGGTTCACCACCAGGATATGTTGGATATGAGGAAGGCGGCCAGTTAACTGAAAAAGTAAGAAGAAAACCTTACTCAGTTGTTCTTTTAGACGAAATTGAAAAAGCACATCCAGATGTATTTAATATTTTATTACAAGTATTAGAAGATGGACGCTTAACAGATTCAAAAGGCCGTACAGTTGATTTCCGTAATACGATTTTAATTATGACATCAAACGTGGGTGCTGATACATTAAAACGAAGCAAGCACTTAGGATTCACAGTAGAAGCAGAAGGGCAAGACTACAAAGATATGAAAGGAAAAGTAATGGCGGAAATGAAGCGCGCATTCCGTCCAGAGTTCCTAAACCGTATCGATGAAATTATCGTCTTCCATTCATTAGAGAAATCTCACTTAGCTGAAATCGTTAAATTAATGGCGGATCAGTTAACAAAACGCTTAAAAGAGCAAGACATTGATCTTGAGCTAACAAAAGAAGCAATTGATAAGATTGCAGAGGAAGGTTTTGATCCAGAATACGGTGCTCGTCCACTTCGTAGAGCAATTCAAAAACATATTGAAGACCGTTTATCTGAAGAGCTGCTAAAAGGAGTTGTTCAAAAAGGTCAGAAAGTGACGCTAGATGTAGACAAAGGAGAATTTGTCGTCAAATCCTCCGCTCCAAGCAGCATCAGCTAAATTTACTCAAACCAAGACGAGGCATACGAAAAAACACGTATGCCTCCCTTTTTATTTTAGCGTACAAAATAGTGTACAATAGAGATAGAAATCGATTGAATGAACGGAGAGATTGATAACATAATGGCAAAACGAAAAACAAAATTTGCATGTCAGCATTGCGGATATGAATCAGCAAAATGGATGGGAAAATGTCCTGGATGCGGAAGCTGGAACTCCATGGTAGAAGAAATGGAAGAAACGAAATCATCACGCCGAGGAGCTTTTTCTGGAGCTACCGCTTCTAAAATTCAAAAGCCCCAGTCAATTACAGCGATTGAATCTACAACAGAACCACGAATTTTCACGCCTTCTGCAGAGTTAAATCGTGTATTAGGAGGAGGTATTGTCAGAGGGTCACTCGTTTTAATAGGGGGAGATCCGGGTATCGGAAAGTCTACTTTACTTTTGCAAACCTCCGCGCAGTTAGCGATGAAACAAAATAAAGTACTATATATTTCAGGAGAGGAATCAACCAAACAAACTAAGTTAAGAGCAGACAGGCTAGGTGTAAAAGCTGAAGAGCTTTATGTTCACTCAGAAACAAACTTAGAATTAATACTAGAGGCCATTTCAAGCATGCAGCCTGATTTTGTGGTAATTGATTCAATTCAAACCATTTACCATGCCGATGTAACATCAGCGCCAGGAAGTGTCTCACAGGTGCGAGAGTGTACAGCTGAACTCATGCGCGTTGCTAAAACGAATGGAATTGCCATTTTTATTGTGGGTCATGTAACGAAAGAAGGGGCCATTGCAGGTCCGAGACTTCTTGAACATATGGTAGATACAGTTCTTTATTTTGAAGGCGAGCGTCATCATACGTATCGTATATTAAGAGCGGTTAAGAACCGATTCGGATCTACAAATGAAATGGGCATTTTTGAAATGAAAGAAAGTGGACTAGAAGAAGTATTGAATCCATCTGAAATCTTTCTAGAAGAGCGGTCTCAGGGAGCAGCAGGTTCGGTTGTTGTTGCTTCAATGGAGGGGACAAGACCCGTATTAGTAGAGTTACAGGCGCTAATCAGTCCAACAAGCTTTGGAAACCCTAGAAGAATGGCTACGGGAGTAGATCATAACCGTGTTTCGCTTATCATGGCTGTCTTAGAGAAGCGTGTAGGAATGCTGCTGCAAAATCAAGATGCTTATTTAAAAGTAGCGGGTGGAGTGAAATTAGATGAACCAGCAATCGATTTAGCTGTAGCCGTTAGTATTGCTTCAAGCTTCAGAGATGCTCCTTCTAGCGCTACAGATGTCATCGTAGGAGAAGTAGGGTTAACAGGTGAAGTACGCCGAGTATCTAGAATTGAACAGCGTGTTCAAGAAGCGGTAAAGTTAGGGTTCAAACGAATTATTATCCCGGAGAAAAATTTAGGTGGATGGAAAGTCCCAGATGGTATTGATGTGATTGGGGTATCAACAGTAGCGGAGGCTCTGCAATATACATTAGGAGGATAAGCAGTGGAAGGAGAAAAAACAACAGTTAGTCAAAAACAAATATCAGAAATTCTGCAGTTTGTAGCACCAGGAACCCCTATTCGGGATGGTATCGATAACGTATTGCGGGCAAAGACGGGCGGCTTAATTGTTATGGGCTACAATGAACAAGTTAAAAAGATGGTAGATGGAGGATTTTCGATTAATTGTGCATTTACACCTGCGCATTTATACGAATTAGCCAAAATGGACGGAGCGCTTATTTTAAACGATAGCGGAAGCAAGATATTATTTGCTAATGCTCAGCTCATGCCAGACCCCTCTACTCCTTCTTCACAGACAGGAATGCGTCACCGTACAGCAGAGCGAGTAGCTAAGCAGTCAGGTGTATTGGTGATAGCCATTTCACAAAGACGAAATGTGATTACGCTTTACAAAGGATCTCTGCAGTATGTATTGAAGGACATTAGTGTCATTTTAGCAAAAGCGAATCAAGCGCTTGGAACCCTTGAAAAGTATAAGGCAGTATTAGACGAATCGATTACAAGTCTCAGTGCATTAGAGTTTGAAGAGCAAGTAACTCATACAGATGTGCTGCAGTCGCTTCATCGTACAGAAATGGTTCTGCGTATTAAAAATGAGATTTTGAGCTATATTAGCGAGTTAGGAACAGAAGGAAGGCTAATTCGTCTTCAAATGAATGAACTACTTTCTCACTTAGAGGAAGAAGCAACCTTATTAATTAAAGATTATATGTATGACCTCAGCTTGGATCCTTACCGAGTAATCGAGCGCATGCAGCAGCCGTCAAATAATGTTCTTCTCGATGACCAAACGCTCCTTCGCTTAATGGGATATCCCATGTATACAAGCTTTGAAGACAGCGTTATTCCTAGAGGGTATCGAATGCTTCATAAAATTCCAAGGCTTCCATCTATTATTATTGAGAATCTCATTGATGAATTAGGAGATTTAAAAACAATAGCAGATGCCTCAGTAGAAGAGTTGGATGAGGTAGAAGGTATCGGTGAAATTCGAGCGCGGAAAATAAGAGAAGGCCTAAAAAGACTAAAAGAGCAGCATCTCACAAACCATCAGCTATAGGATATTAATTGACATTAAATGTTTGATTCATTAAGATATTGTGAAAATACAAAAAAAGTGACAGTTTGTTTACAAATTCTGCTTTTTGGTTAAATAACAGGTTTCAATCATTGTAAACTGTTTATAATGATAAAGGGAGGTGAAGGCGTGTTAAAACGTTTTGTACAGTTATTTTTTATTATTACAGGTGGTACATTGGGCGTCTTTTTTATACCTGAACTTATTCAATTATTAAATCTACAAGATGTAGCATTTTTAGAAAAACCTTACGTCGATGCAATACTGGGAGCTATTTTGTTTTTCCTTGTCACGTTTTGGATTGTTGATTATATAGTTGAATTAATTCGTCGAGTGGAAGAGGCGTTGCTGAAGGCGCCTGTAACGGATGTGCTTTTTGGTAGCTTAGGATTGATTTTAGGGCTTATTGTAGCCTACTTGGTCGGAGCATTTTTAGGCAGAATTCAACTTCAAGTAGTAAGTACAATTTTACCAATCTTTCTAAGTATTCTCTTAGGATACTTAGGGTTTCAAGTCGGCTTTAAAAAGCGTGATGAGCTTGTAAATGTGTTTTCCATGCCAGCTCGAATTGGGAAGAAAAAAGGACAAGAAGAAGATTCAGATAACGAAGAATCATTAAAGTCTCTTAAAATTTTAGATACAAGCGTTATTATTGACGGCCGTATCGCAGATATTTGTCAAACAGGATTTTTAGACGGAACAATTGTTATTCCGCGCTTTGTACTTGAAGAACTTCAGCATATTGCTGACTCATCGGATGTGTTAAAACGAAACAGAGGTAGACGAGGTCTAGATATTCTAAACCGTATTCAAAAAGACCTGGCAATGAAGGTAGAGATTTATGAAGGCGATTTCGAAGACATTCAAGAAGTGGACAGTAAGCTGGTTAAATTGGCAAAACTGACTTCTGGGTTGGTCGTTACAAACGATTTTAATTTAAATAAAGTATGCGAACTTCAAAATGTGGGTGTCTTGAATATCAATGACTTAGCAAATGCGGTCAAGCCAATTGTACTTCCGGGAGAAGAAATGAACGTATTGGTTATAAAAGACGGTAAAGAGCACAATCAAGGCATTGCCTATCTTGATGATGGCACAATGATTGTGGTAGAAGAAGGAAGAAATTACATTGGAAAGCAAATTGATGTACTGGTGACGAGTGTACTTCAAACCTCAGCAGGCCGTATGATTTTTGCGAAACCAAAGTTATTAGAAAAAGCACTGTGATGTAACAGGTAAAGGGAGTATACCTATGAAGTATGAAATTATCGTTTTAGCTGCAGGGCAGGGGAAGCGAATGAAAGCGGGGCGGAACAAACAGTTTTTAACCATTCAAAACGTTCCGCTTATCATTCATACGCTGCAAAAGTTCGAACAAGATCCTTGGTGCAGTGGGATTGTATTAGTTGTAAACGAAAAAGAAGTAGAGATGTTTAAAGAGTTATTAACCAAATATCCAATCCAAAAGGTTCAATCATTGACAGTTGGAGGCGATGAACGTCAACATAGCGTTTATAACGGCCTTAAGAGTTTAAAGCAGGCTCAGATGGTGTTAATTCATGATGGTGCCCGTCCATTTGTGCAACAAAACACAATCCATGAGTTAGTAGAAAAAGCTGCTAGTGATAAGGCTGCTGTGCTAGCTGTTCCAGTAAAAGACACCATTAAGCGTGTGGAACGGGGTACTGTCATTGAAACAGTTGAGCGCTCTAGCTTGTGGGCTATCCAAACGCCGCAGGCTTTTCTTTTTGATGTAGTAATGGACGCGCACGAAAAAGCAAAAGCAAATGAATACTTAGGTACAGATGATGCAAGCTTAGTAGAAAAAGCGGGGCAAAAAGTATCGATTGTAGAAGGAAATTACGATAATATAAAACTAACAACACCAGAAGACTTGTTATATGCGGAAGCTATATTAACAAAGTTAAACAGGGCTGAAGGAGTGGGAAAATGAACATTCGAGTAGGACAAGGTTTCGACGTACATGAATTTGCAGAAGGAAGACCTTTAATCATCGGAGGTTTAGAAATTCCGTATGAAAAAGGATTATTAGGCCATTCAGATGCAGATGTGCTGTTGCATACAATTGCAGATGCATTATTAGGAGCAGCCGCTAAAGGAGATATCGGAAAGCACTTTCCAGATACAGACCCTGAATTTAAAGATGCTGATTCAGCAAAGCTTCTTCAACACGTATGGAAACTGCTAAAAGATGAAGGCTATGAATTAAGCAATGTAGATTGCACCATTATCGCGCAAAAGCCTAAAATGGCTCCTTACATTGAACCAATGAGAGAGCGTATTGCACAACTGTTAGAAACAAGCATTTCTCAAATTAATGTCAAGGCAACAACAACAGAAAAGTTAGGCTTTACAGGACGCGAAGAAGGAATTGCCGCTCAAGCAGCCGTTTTAGTTTATCAAAAATAAGAACAGTTGACTTTGACAGATACCTATTTGGTGATAAAATTAGAACATGTCTAAAATATATAAATACATACTATAAGTAATATTAAATTGGAGGTCATCTTAGTTATGTCAAGCGAAGTAAGAGTTCGTTATGCCCCGAGTCCAACTGGACATCTTCATATAGGGAATGCAAGAACAGCACTATTTAATTATTTATTTGCACGAAATCAAAACGGTAAATTTATTATCCGTATTGAAGATACAGACCAAAAGCGTAATATTGAAGGCGGAGAAGAAAGTCAGCTGCGCTATTTAAAATGGTTAGGTATTGAATGGGATGAGAGTATCGATGTAGGCGGTGAATACGGTCCTTACCGTCAGTCTGAACGTACGGAAATCTATCAGAAGTATACGGAAGAACTTCTTGAAAAAGGATTAGCTTATCACTGTTACTGTACTTCAGAAGAGCTTGAAAAAGAGCGTGAAGAACAGCAAGCGAACAGCCAAATGCCGCGCTATTCAGGTAAGTGCCGTAACTTAACAGCTGAACAGCGTGCTGAACTAGAAGCAGAAGGTCGTGAGCCAAGCGTTCGTTTCCGTGTTCCTAGTAACACAGAAATTAAGTGGAACGATATTGTAAAAGATGAAGTATCATTTGAGTCTGAAGGCATTGGTGATTTCGTTATTGTGAAAAAAGACGGTACGCCAACATATAACTACGCTGTAGCAATTGATGATCATCTAATGGAGATGACGCATGTTCTTCGCGGAGACGACCATATTTCTAATACACCGAAGCAAATCCTTGTTTATGAAGCTTTAGGCTGGACGCCTCCTGTATTTGGTCATATGACATTAATTGTAAATGAAAATCGTCGCAAGCTAAGTAAGCGTGACGAGTCAATCATTCAGTTTATCGAGCAATATAAAGAATTAGGCTACTTGCCAGAAGCACTGTTTAATTTTATTACAATGCTTGGCTGGTCACCTGTAGGAGAAGAAGAAATCTTCTCGAAAGAACAGTTCATTGAAATCTTTGATCCAGCTCGTTTATCAAAATCTCCAGCGCTATTTGATACAAGCAAATTACGTTGGATGAACAACCAATACATGAAACAGTTGGATTTAGACGAAGTAGTAGCTTTATCAGTTCCTCACTTAGTGAAAGCTGGAAAAGTTGAAGAAACGCGCGATGCAGAAACAGAACAATGGGTACGTGACTTAGTTGCTCTATATCAAGAACAAATGAGCTTTGGCGCTGAGATTGTTGAACTTACTGAAATGTTCTTTAAGAAAGACATTGATTACAGTGAAGAAGCAAAAGCAGTGCTTGCTGAAGAGCAAGTACCCGAAGTGTTAAAAGCATTTGGTGAAGAGATTTCTTCTTTAGAAGAATTCAGCGCTGATGAGATTAAGGCAGCAACAAAAGCTGTACAAAAAGCAACAGGTCAAAAAGGTAAAAAACTATTCATGCCAATTCGTGTAGCAACAACAGGTGAAACACATGGTCCTGAACTTCCAAAAGCTATTTCTCTTTTAGGAAAAGAAACAGTTTTAGCTCGTTTAGAAAGCATTTATAGTTAACAAATTTCTATTTTGCCCATATGATAAAATAATCAAATATGGATATCGTTGAGAAGGAAGAGTAGGCAAGTTCATTGCATATCAGAGAGGGTTATCACCGGCTGAAAGTAACCTATGACAAAACTTGTTGAAGTGCGCCTTTGAGTCTTTTGTTGAATGCTAATAAGTAAGTAGGCAAAAGCGGGTACTTTCACGTTATGAGAGCAGAGTTGGGATTGTTTGTTGATCCAAACAGAGTGGAACCGCGTATATACGTCTCTGTGTCATTTGACATAGGGGCGTTTTTTTATACAATCAATGAATAGATAGAGGGAATAGCGGAATTGGGGTGAGATGATGCTAAAGTTGTTAAAGGAAGATATTGAGGCCATATTTGAACAAGATCCTGCAGCAAGAAGTTATATTGAAGTGATATTAACCTATTCGGGGTTGCATGCTATTTGGGCACATAGATTAGCCCACGGGCTTTTTAAAAGAAAGTGGTTTTTTCTAGCACGTGTAATCTCACAAGTTAGTCGATTCTTCACAGGGATTGAAATTCATCCGGGTGCTAAAATTGGCCGCCGATTTTTTATTGACCACGGAATGGGAATTGTTATTGGGGAAACGTGCGAAATTGGAGATAATGTAACAGTATATCAAGGAGTAACACTCGGAGGAACAGGGAAAGAAAAAGGAAAGCGTCACCCGACGATTGAAGACAATGTCTTAATCGCAACAGGTGCTAAGGTGCTGGGATCGATTACGATTCATGCGCACTCCAAAATTGGAGCAGGATCAGTTGTATTAAATGACGTTCCAGAAAATTCAACGGTTGTTGGTATCCCTGGCCGAGTCGTCATTCAAAATGGCGTCCGAATTCCAAAAGATTTGAATCATCAAGATTTGCCAGATCCAGATGCAGAGCGTTTCAAACAGCTAGAGAAAGAAGTTTTACATCTGCAAAATCAATTAAAGGAATTAAAAGAAGGGAAGATTCACCATGGCAATTAAGCTATATAACACGTTAACACGTCAAAAAGAGACGTTTGTACCGTTAGAAGAAAACAAAGTCAAAATGTACGTGTGCGGACCAACTGTTTATAACTACATTCATATTGGAAATGCACGTCCTGCGATTGTATTTGATACGGTGCGCCGTTATTTGGAGTTTAGAGGTTACGATGTGGAGTATGTCTCAAACTTCACAGATGTAGATGATAAATTAATTAAGGCGGCAAAAGAGTTAGGAGAAGATGTTCCAACAATCGCAAATCGCTTCATTGATGCCTACTTTGAAGATACGTCGGCTCTTGGATGCAAGCATGCTGATGTGCACCCACGCGTAACTGAAAATATGGATATCATTATTGAGTTCATCGATGAACTGGTGAAAAAAGGCTATGCATATGAGTCAGAGGGTGATGTATATTATCGTACGCGTAAGTTTGAGGGGTACGGCAAATTATCACACCAATCCATTGATGAATTACAATCCGGTGCTCGTATAGAGGTTGGAGAAAAGAAAGAAGATCCATTAGACTTTACTCTTTGGAAAGCAACCAAAGATGGAGAGATTGCTTGGGATAGCCCTTGGGGTCAAGGAAGACCGGGCTGGCATATTGAGTGCTCAGCAATGGCACGCAAGTATTTAGGTGATACAATCGATATTCACGCAGGTGGCCAGGACTTAGCTTTCCCTCATCATGAAAATGAAATTGCCCAATCAGAGGCTCTCACTGGGAAATCGTTTGCGAAATACTGGCTTCATAACGGATATATCAATATTGACAATGAAAAGATGTCTAAATCACTAGGGAACTTCGTGTTAGTCCACGACATTATTAAAAAGCATGATCCTTCCCTACTTCGATTCTTTATTTTATCTGTTCACTATCGTCACCCGATTAACTATAACGAAGAAATTTTAGAGAATACGCGCAAAGGGTTTGAACGCCTGCAAACAGCCTACGGTAACCTAACTCACCGTCTAGAGGCAGCAACAAATCTTCAAGAAGATACTTCAGAATGGTTCGAAAAGCTAAAAGAGCTTCGTGAAACGTTTGTTAAAGAAATGGATGATGATTTTAATACGGCAAATGCCATTTCTGTTCTGTTTGAGCTAGCAAAGCAAGCTAACTTGTATTTATTAGAACAAACAACGTCTACAGGTGTAATTGAAGCCTTTATTAAAGAATTTAAAGAATTAGGTTCCGCAATAGGCATTACGTTTGGAGAAGCTGAGCTTTTAGACGAAGAAATCGATCAATTGATTCAAGATCGCATTCAAGCTCGTAAAGATCGTAATTTCCAACTAGCAGATCAAATTCGAGATGAATTAAAAGCTAAAAACATTATCTTAGAAGACACGTCGCAAGGAACAAGATGGAAAAGAGGATAATAGTGTTATGAGCAGCAGTAAATTAGATGTAAAACAGCTAAATAGCTTAGCTCTTGCTTATATGGGTGATGCGGTGTTTGACTTACATGTTCGCCGCCACCTGCTGGTGTTAGGGACAGTGCGCCCTAACCAGCTTCATAATAAAGCTAAAAAATATGTATCAGCAAAAGCACAAGCGCAAATCGTGTATTATTTTAAAAACGAAAACTTTTTTACAGAAGAAGAAGAAGGTGTACTGCGCCGGGGACGTAATGCGAAGTCCGGTACAGTACCTAAAAATACAGATGTGCAAACGTATCGCTACAGTACGGCATTTGAAGCGGTCATAGGCTATTTGTATCTCTTAGGTAAAGAAGAAAGAATGATGGAACTTATTAATAAAGCTATCTCTTTCGTTGATGAAGGAGAGGGAGGAATGAATCATGGAACATGAATTTATCATTGGGCGTAATCCGGTCCTAGAAGCCCTAAAGTCTGGGCGCGACATTAACAAACTATGGATTGCTGAAGGATCGCAAGGCGGTTCTATGGGACAAATCACGCAGTTAGCAAAGCGTAATGGTGTATTGGTGCAGTTTGTACCAAAAAAGAAAATTGAGCAAATGGTAGACGGTATTCATCAAGGAGTAGCTGCACAAGTTGCTGCTTATCAGTATGCAGAGTTAGATGATTTATTTAACTTAGCAGAAAAACGTAATGAAAGTCCGTTTTTTCTTCTGTTAGATGAGCTTGAAGATCCACATAATTTAGGTTCTATTATGCGAACAGCCGATGCTGTTGGCGCACACGGTATCATTATTCCAAAGCGCCGTTCAGTCGGATTAACAGCGACTGTAGCAAAGGCGTCTACAGGAGCGATTGAACATATTCCCGTAGCAAGGGTAACAAACCTATCAAGGACGATTGATGAATTAAAAGATCGAGGCGTATGGATTGTTGGAACAGATGCGAAAGAAAGCGACGATTACCGCAATTTAGATGGAGGTATGCCGCTTACGTTAGTGATTGGAAGCGAAGGAAAAGGCATGAGTCGTTTGATTCGTGAAAAATGCGACTTTCTTGTACAGCTTCCAATGGTTGGGCATGTTACATCGTTAAATGCATCTGTAGCAGCCAGTCTTCTCATGTATGAGGTTTATCGAAAACGTCATCCTCTAGGTGAATAAAAATGGATATTCTACTGGTGGATGGTTATAACATGATAGGTGCGTGGCCGGACCTAAGAAAGCTTAGAGATAATGATTTAGCCAGTGCTCGAGACCTGTTAATCGAAAAAATGGCAGAGTATCAAGCGTATATGGGTTATCGTGTCATTATTGTATTCGATGCTCACATGGTCGAAGGAATTGAAAAGAAGGCAAAAAATCATAAGGTTGACGTTGTATTTACAAGAGAAAATGAAACAGCGGATGAGTACATTGAAAAGCTGGCTCAAGAGCTAAACAATGTGAAAACACAGATTTATGTTGCCACATCTGATTTTACAGAGCAGTGGGCAATCTTTGGACAAGGTGCGCTTAGAATTTCTGCTCGAGAATTATACAACGAAATTGAGCAAATCGAGAAACATATTAATCTTGATGTGAAGTCTATTCAAAATCAAAAGCCAGCGGCACGTATTCAACTTTCCAATCAAGTAGCCGAAATTTTCGAAAAATGGCGTCGGGGACAGCGGTGAGGTTATTGACGGTACAGAATTAGCTACTGTATAATATTTCTATCTACTGTGCGGTCGGGGGGATCGATATGGGCGATAATTATGGGAGAAAACTGCATGCTCATTTCGAACAACAAGAAGATGAAACAGTTGTCGATCTTGTGCATAAAGGCGATATTGACGCATTGGAGTATTTGATTCATAAATACAAAAACTTTGTGCGAGCAAAGGCGCGGTCATATTTTTTAATTGGGGCAGACCGTGAAGATATTGTACAAGAAGGTATGATAGGGTTATATAAGGCAATTAGAGATTTTAGAGAAGATAAGTTAACTTCGTTTAAAGCTTTTGCTGAACTTTGCATTACCAGGCAAATCATTACCGCTATTAAAACCGCAACAAGGCAAAAACATATTCCATTAAACTCTTATGTATCATTGGACAAGCCAATATATGATGAAGAGTCCGACCGAACCCTAATGGATGTTATTTCGGGGACAAAAGTAGCAAATCCAGAAGAGTTGCTCATTAATCGAGAGAAGTTTGATGATATTGAATTAAAGATGGCTGAACTGTTAAGTGACCTTGAGCGAAAAGTTCTCGTTCTTTATTTAGATGGTCAATCTTATCAAGAGATCTCAGAAGAGTTAAACCGCCACGTCAAATCCATCGATAATGCACTTCAGCGTGTGAAGAGAAAATTGGAGCGCTACCTCGAGATTCGCGAAATCACAATGTAGCCTTTATCCTCATATTGACATGCTAAGAAAGTCTGTGATACTTTTTTATAGACATTATCACTTTATAGGTGGTTGACATTATGCGTAAAAAAGTTGTACTTGCGTGTGTGCAATGCGCTAGTCGTAACTATACGACTATGAAAAATACACAGCAAAACGAAGAGCGTTTAGAGATGAAGAAGTTTTGCAAAACGTGTAACGCACATACGATTCATCGTGAAACAAAGTAGATCAATAATCTGCACAGACTAATACCCCTTTTACTTTATTGGAGGTTACAAACATGAACCGTGTAGGAAATTTCTTGCGTGATGTTGGGCGTGAGATGAAGAAGGTAAGTTGGCCTAAAAAAAATGAGCTAACTCGTTATACAATTACTGTTATTTCTACAGTTGTATTTATGACACTCTTTTTTGTAGTAGTTGATTACGGAATTTCGTCACTTATTCGTTTAATCCCTTGAATAAATTGACTTAAATCATGGTATAATAAAGCTAAATTATGTTTTTTTCAGAAAAGCCCGGAGACGGGTTTTTTAATTTGCTTTAAGAATGATTGTGCTAGGGGTCAACTATTTTCCTAGTGCGTTGTCTGTGCAATAGATTAGGACATCTTATTTTATAGTGAGCTGGGAGGGAAGGACGTATAGTCCTCAGAAATGGAGAAAAATTGGTATGTAGTTCATACTTATTCTGGATATGAAAATAAAGTAAAAACAAACTTAGAAAAGCGCGTAGAAACAATGGGTATGCAAGATAAAATTTTCCGCGTTGTTGTTCCTGAAGAAGAAGAAAGAGAAATTAAGAACAACAAAGAAAAAATCACAAAGAAAAAAGTATTCCCAGGCTACGTATTAGTTGAAATCATCATGACGGATGATTCATGGTATGTAGTTCGTAATACACCTGGTGTTACGGGCTTTGTAGGTTCAGCAGGTTCAGGCTCAAAGCCGACTGCCCTTCTACCAGAAGAAGTAGAAATGATCTTAAAACAAATGGGCATGGACGAGCAGCATGCTGACTTCGACTTTGAACTAAAGGAAACAGTATTGGTTCAAGAAGGTCCGTTTGCTAACTTTGAAGGTACCATTGAAGAAATCGATACAGATAAACGCAAAGTTAAGGTTCATGTTGATATGTTCGGAAGACAAACGCCAGTAGAGCTAGACTTTACACAAATTGAAAAAATATAATCTTTAAGACCTTGCAATTCATGAAGTTTAATGTTAATATTTCATAAGTCAGTATGTCTCAAAACTAGAGACTAAAACAACTATTTCTTTATTTTATATATAAAGAACATTGAGTGGGAGGGCATCGCCCTATTACCACATCACGGACTTAAGGAGGTGTGTCTCGTGGCTAAAAAAGTAATTAAACTTGTTAAGTTACAAATTCCTGCAGGTAAAGCAAATCCAGCGCCACCAGTTGGTCCTGCATTAGGTCAAGCCGGTGTTAACATCATGGGTTTCTGTAAGGAGTTTAACGCTCGCACAGCTGATCAAGCTGGTCTTATCATTCCTGTTGAAATCACGGTATTTGAAGACCGTTCATTTACATTTATTACGAAAACTCCACCTGCTGCTGTACTACTTAAGAAAGCGGCTGGTATTGAGTCTGGTTCTGGTGAACCAAACCGTAATAAAGTTGCAACAGTCAAGCGTGACAAAGTGCGTGAGATTGCTGAAACTAAAATGCCTGACTTAAACGCTGCTAGCGTTGAATCTGCAATGCGCATGGTAGAAGGTACAGCGCGCAGTATGGGAATCGTAGTTGAAGACTAATTCCATTTGATTGGGTGTTAGAAGGTTGCGAGAAATGGAAGTTTTCCTATGCTCGCAACCTTTATTAGTGGGAGGTTATTCCGTTAAAACCACATAAGGAGGAAATAAAAATGGCTAAAAAAGGTAAAAAGTACGTTGAAGCTGCTAAGCTTGTAGATCGTACACAAACTTATTCAGTACAAGAAGCGATTGAATTAGTAAAGAAAACAAACACAACTAAATTTGATGCAACTGTAGAAGTAGCATTCCGTTTAGGAGTTGACCCTAAGAAAGCTGACCAACAAATTCGTGGTGCAGTAGTACTACCAAACGGTACAGGTAAAACTCAACGTGTATTAGTATTCGCTAAAGGCGAAAAAGCTAAAGAAGCTGAAGCTGCAGGCGCTGACTACGTTGGCGATGCTGACTACATCAACAAAATCCAACAAGGTTGGTTCGAGTTCGATGTAATCGTAGCTACTCCAGACATGATGGGGGAAGTTGGTAAACTTGGTCGTGTATTAGGACCTAAAGGTTTAATGCCAAACCCTAAAACTGGTACAGTAACATTTGACGTTCAAAAAGCAGTTAACGAAATCAAAGCTGGTAAAGTAGAATACCGCGTTGATAAGGCTGGTAACATTCACGTACCAATCGGTAAAGTATCTTTCGAAGAGAGCAAGTTAGTTGAAAACTTCACTACAATCTTCGAAACTATGGTAAAAGCTAAGCCGGCAGCAGCAAAAGGCACATACATGAAGAACGTAGCTGTTACTTCAACAATGGGCCCTGGTATCAAAGTTGATACTGCTTCATTCTCTGCTTAATAAATTTGGAAATAAATCGGTGTTGACTTTTTAAAAGTCCCTGATTATAATAGATAATGTTGTTAAAAAAGAATAACATTTTTACCGTAGACAGTAGGTGCTGCAAAGCTTAATTTCCTACCGAGGTGTGTGAGATAAATTAGTGAAACGTTATGGTTCGCTTACTACACCTCCATGTCTTTATTGTCATGGAGGTTTTTTATTGCACCTTGTCTGAGTGTACGGAAGGAAATCTACAGGAGGTGTAAAGATGAGCAACGTAATTGAACAAAAGAAACAAGTCGTAGACGAAATTGCTGAAAAACTTCAAGCGAGTAACTCAACAGTTGTCGTTGACTACCGTGGTTTGAATGTTGCTGAAGTTACTGAACTTCGTAAGCAATTACGTGAAGCAGGCATTGAGTTCAAAGTTTACAAAAACACTTTAACTCGCCGTGCTGTAGAAAAACTTGAACTAACAGGTCTTAATGATGCGTTAGTTGGTCCAAATGCAATCGCATTTGGTGGAGAAGATGTTGTTGCTCCAGCTAAAATTCTAAACAACTTCGCTAAAGAACACGAAGCATTAGAAATCAAAGCTGGTGTAATTGAAGGTAATGTTGCATCTGTTGAAGAAATTAAAGCACTTGCAGAACTACCATCTCGCGAAGGCTTACTTTCTATGTTGCTTAGCGTGCTTCAAGCTCCAATTCGCAACCTTGCTCTTGCTACAAAAGCTGTGGCAGATCAAAAAGAAGAACAAGGTGCATAATCTAGTCTGTTATATATAACACAATCACAAGGAGGAAATTAACAATGACTCAAGAACAAATCATTGAAGCAGTTAAAAATATGACTGTTTTAGAACTTAACGATTTAGTAAAAGCAATTGAAGAAGAATTTGGCGTAACTGCTGCTGCTCCTGTAGCTGTAGCTGGCGGTGCTGCTGGTGAAGCTGCTGCTGAGAAAACTGAATTTGACCTAGTACTTGAAAGTGCTGGCGGCCAAAAAATCAAAGTTATCAAAGTAGTACGTGAAATCACTGGTCTTGGCTTAAAAGAAGCTAAAGAAATCGTTGATAACGCTCCAAAAGCTCTTAAAGAAGGTATTTCTAAAGAAGAAGCTGAAGAAGCAAAAGCTAAACTTGAAGAAGTTGGCGCTTCTGTAGAAGTTAAGTAATTATTGCTTAGCAACTGATATAAAAAAGCTCGCTTGTACAAGCGAGCTTTTTTGCTTCTGTCATCCTTTTCATTTATAGTAAAGAAGAACATATTGATTAGGAGGTTCTATTTTGACAGAACATTATTTTTCTAATACACCATCGTCTGCAAGTAATGAAGAGCGCTTTTCATTTGAATTGAGAGGAACCTCTTTTTCGTTTACGAGTGACCGCGGTGTTTTTTCAAAAAAAGAGATCGATTTTGGATCTCGCCTGTTAATTGAAACTTTTCAAATGCCCGAGAGTCCCGGCCCGCTTTTAGACGTTGGGTGCGGATATGGCCCAGTTGGGTTGGCGCTTGCAAAAGAGGATAGTCAAAGAAACGTTCATATGGTGGATGTGAATGAACGTGCATTAGCATTAGCTCGAAAAAATGCTGAAGCTAATTCGGTATCAAATGTTTCAATCTATCAAAGCTCTTGTTATAAAAATGTGAAGGAAACGAATTTTGCAGCTATTCTTAGTAATCCGCCGATCCGTGCGGGTAAAAAAGTAGTTCATGAAATTCTAGAACAGTCATTAGATCACCTTGCTGATCAAGGGAAACTTTGGATTGTGATTCAGAAAAAGCAAGGAGCACCATCTGCTCTTGCGAAATTAGAATCTTTATTTAATGAAGTAGAAGTAGTAGAAAAGAAAAAAGGGTATTATATCATATGTGCTAAAAAATGTTGACTAATATTTTTTAGTATGTTAGCATTATAAAATGCCAATATATAAATATTCCATATAGGCTCGGGTTATACATAAAATAAAAGGTATAATTTTGAATTATATGGGAAAAACTAATAAAATCAATAGTACGTTTTTATGAAATTGTGGTTTTCTATTTAAAGAGACCATTTTTCTTTTGTTCAATAATAAACATATGGTTTATTATATATTTTGAATAATAACGCTTGATTTGAGGGGTGAATCAGTTGACAGGTCAACTAGTTCAGTATGGACGCCACCGCCAACGCAGAAGTTATGCTCGTATTAGTGAAGTTTTAGAGTTACCGAACTTAATCGAGATTCAAACGGCTTCATACCAATGGTTTTTAGATGAAGGTTTACGAGAAATGTTCCAAGATATTTCTCCAATTGATGATTTTACAGGTAACTTATCACTAGAATTTATTGATTACAGCTTAGGTGAGCCAAAGTATTCAGTAGGAGAGTCTAAAGAACGTGATGTAACTTATGCAGCACCTCTTCGTGTTAAGGTGCGGTTAATTAATAAAGAAACAGGTGAAGTAAAAGACCAAGATGTGTTCATGGGAGATTTCCCATTGATGACCGAAACAGGTACCTTTGTAATTAATGGTGCTGAGCGTGTTATCGTATCACAGTTGGTTCGTTCACCAAGTGTTTACTATAGTGGAAAGCTTGATAAAAACGGTAAAAAAGGATATACAGCAACTGTTATCCCTAACCGTGGTGCATGGCTAGAATATGAAACTGATGCAAAAGATGTAGTATACGTACGTATTGATCGTACTCGTAAACTGCCAGTAACAGTGCTGTTACGCGCGCTAGGTTTCGGTTCTGACCAAGAGATTATCGATTTAATCGGTGATAATGAATATATCCGTAATACGCTTGAAAAAGATAATACGGAAACAACGGAAAAAGCGCTATTAGAAATCTATGAGCGTTTACGTCCGGGTGAACCGCCGACAGTTGAGAATGCGAAATCTCTCTTAGTATCTCGCTTCTTTGATCCAAAACGATATGACTTAGCAAACGTAGGTCGCTATAAAATTAATAAAAAGCTTCATATCAAACATCGCTTATTTAATCAAAAACTAGCTGAAACATTAGTTGATCCTGAAACAGGTGAAATTATTGCAGAAAAAGGCGCAATGATTGACCGCCGTCTGCTAGACCGCTTGATTCCGATGCTTGAAGGTGGAGTAAACTTCAAAACTTATAGTCCGGTTGGTGGAGTAGTAGAAGATGATGTTACATTACAATCTATTAAGATATATGCGCCAAATGATCCAGAAGGTGAAAAAATTATCACTGTATCAGGCAACGCATATGTAACAGAAGAAGTTAAAAATATCACACCTGCTGATATTTTAGCATCAATCAGTTACTTCTTTAACTTGCTTCATCAAGTAGGAGATACAGATGATATCGACCACTTAGGTAACCGTCGTCTGCGTTCTGTAGGTGAATTGTTACAAAACCAATTCCGTATCGGTTTATCTCGTATGGAACGTGTTGTTCGTGAAAGAATGTCAATTCAAGACACGAATACAATTACACCTCAACAATTAATTAATATCCGTCCAGTTATTGCGGCGATTAAAGAGTTCTTTGGAAGTTCTCAATTATCACAATTCATGGATCAAACGAATCCATTAGGAGAATTGACGCACAAACGTCGTCTTTCAGCTTTAGGACCTGGTGGTTTAACGCGTGAGCGCGCTGGTTTCGAAGTGCGTGACGTTCACTATTCTCACTATGGTCGTATGTGTCCGATTGAAACGCCAGAGGGTCCGAATATCGGGTTAATCAACTCACTCTCTTCTTATGCAAAAGTAAACAAATTCGGTTTCATCGAAACACCTTACCGTCGTATCGATCCTGAAACGGGTAAAGTGACAGAACGAATTGACTACTTAACAGCTGATGAAGAAGATAACTATGTTGTAGCCCAAGCGAACGCTCGTCTAGGTGATGATGGTTCATTCTTAGATGAAAACGTTGTTGCACGTTTCCGTGGAGAAAATACGGTTATTCGTCGCGATCGTTTAGACTATATGGATGTATCACCAAAACAAGTTGTATCTGCCGCTACAGCGTGTATCCCATTCTTAGAGAACGATGACTCTAACCGTGCATTAATGGGTGCGAACATGCAACGTCAAGCAGTACCTTTATTAAATCCTGAAGCACCAATCGTAGGTACAGGTATGGAGTACGTATCTGGTAAAGACTCTGGTGCAGCCGTGATTTGTAAATACCCTGGTGTTGTAGAGCGCGTAGAAGCAAAACAAATTTTTGTTCGCCGCTATGAAGAAGTAGACGGACAAAAAGTTAAAGGTAACTTAGATCAATACAAATTATTAAAATTCGTTCGTTCTAACCAAGGTACTTGTTACAACCAACGCCCAATTGTTTCAGTGGGCGACGAAGTAGTAAAAGGCGAGATCTTAGCCGACGGTCCTTCAATGGAAAAAGGTGAGCTTGCTTTAGGACGAAATGTAATGGTTGGTTTCATGACATGGGATGGTTACAACTATGAAGATGCCATCATCATGAGTGAACGCCTTGTGAAAGACGATGTATATACGTCTGTTCATATTGAAGAATATGAATCTGAGTCTCGTGATACGAAACTGGGGCCTGAAGAAATTACGCGTGACATTCCAAACGTAGGTGAAGATGCGCTTCGTAACTTAGATGAGCGTGGAATCATCCGCATTGGTGCAGAAGTAAAAGATGGAGATCTTTTAGTTGGTAAAGTAACGCCAAAAGGTGTAACAGAACTAACAGCTGAAGAACGTCTTCTACACGCTATTTTCGGTGAAAAAGCGCGTGAAGTTCGTGATACTTCTCTTCGTGTACCACACGGTGGCGGTGGAATTATTCTAGATGTTAAAGTCTTCAACCGTGAAGATGGCGACGAATTACCACCAGGTGTAAACCAATTAGTCCGTGTATACATTGTTCAGAAGCGTAAAATTTCTGAAGGTGACAAAATGGCCGGTCGTCACGGTAACAAAGGTGTAATTTCACGTATTTTACCTGAAGAAGATATGCCTTACCTACCAGACGGTACGCCAATTGACATCATGTTAAACCCATTAGGGGTACCATCCCGTATGAACATCGGTCAGGTGCTAGAGCTTCATTTAGGTATGGCTGCTCGTAAGCTTGGCATTCACGTTGCGTCTCCAGTATTTGATGGTGCGCGTGAGGAAGATGTTTGGGCAACAATCGAAGAAGCTGGCATGTCTCGTGATGCTAAAACAGTTCTATATGATGGTCGAACAGGTGAACCATTCGATAACCGTGTATCAGTAGGGATCATGTACATGATCAAACTTGCTCACATGGTAGATGACAAACTTCACGCTCGTTCTACCGGACCATACTCACTTGTTACACAGCAACCACTTGGTGGTAAAGCGCAGTTCGGTGGACAGCGTTTTGGTGAGATGGAAGTATGGGCACTTGAAGCATACGGTGCTGCTTACACGTTACAAGAGATCTTAACAGTGAAATCAGACGACGTAGTAGGTCGTGTGAAAACATACGAAGCAATTGTTAAAGGTGAAAACATTCCAGAACCTGGCATACCTGAATCGTTCAAAGTATTAATTAAAGAACTACAAAGTTTAGGTATGGATGTGAAGATGCTTTCTGCTGACGAGCAAGAAATTGATATCATGGATTCAGAAGAGGACCATGAGCAACCAACAGAATCAATTATTGCAGATAACGAAGAAAGCCTTTCTGAAGGACAAAAAGATCCTGTCACAAAAGAGTAAGGAATTACTTTCATATAAACGTTAAGGGAAAAAACCTGTAGATTAAAAGGGAGGTAGGCTCCTTGCTAGATGTAAATAACTTTGAGTATATGAAAATCGGTCTAGCTTCGCCAGATAAAATTCGTTCTTGGTCGTACGGTGAGGTAAAAAAACCTGAAACGATCAACTATCGTACGTTAAAACCTGAAAAAGACGGCTTATTCTGTGAGCGTATTTTCGGTCCACAAAAGGACTGGGAATGTCACTGCGGAAAATATAAGCGCGTTCGTTATAAAGGTGTTGTATGTGATCGTTGTGGCGTAGAAGTTACGCGCGCAAAAGTTCGTCGTGAACGCATGGGTCACATTGAACTAGCTGCACCTGTTTCACATATTTGGTACTTCAAAGGTATTCCTAGCCGCATGGGACTTGTCTTAGACATGTCCCCTCGTGCGCTAGAGGAAATCATTTATTTTGCTTCTTATGTGGTAACAGATGCTGGTGATACACCACTTGAAAAGAAACAGCTTTTATCAGAGAAAGAATACCGTGCGTATCGTGAGAAGTACGGACAAACTTTCCACGCAGCAATGGGTGCTGAAGCTGTTAAGAAATTATTGCATGACATTGATCTTGATAAAGAAGTAGATGCTTTAAAAGAAGAATTGAAAACTGCTCAAGGTCAACGTCGTACACGTGCTATTAAACGTTTAGAAGTACTAGAGGCTTTCCGTCATTCTGGTAACGAACCTTCTTGGATGATCTTAGATGTTCTACCGGTTATTCCACCAGAACTTCGTCCAATGGTTCAACTAGATGGTGGACGCTTTGCTACGTCTGATTTAAATGATTTATATCGCCGTGTAATTAACCGTAACAACCGCTTAAAGCGTTTATTAGACCTTGGAGCTCCTAGCATTATCGTTCAAAACGAAAAGCGTATGCTTCAAGAGGCTGTAGATGCATTAATCGATAATGGTCGTCGTGGCCGTCCGGTAACAGGACCAGGTAATCGTCCATTAAAATCTCTTTCTCACATGTTAAAAGGTAAGCAAGGTCGCTTCCGTCAAAACTTATTAGGTAAACGTGTTGACTACTCTGGCCGTTCGGTAATCGTTGTAGGTCCGAACTTAAAGATGTATCAATGTGGTCTTCCAAAGGAAATGGCGTTAGAGCTTTTCAAACCTTTCGTAATGAAAGAGCTTGTTGAACGCGGTTTAGCTCATAACATCAAGAGTGCAAAACGTAAAATTGAACGCGTGCAACCTGAAGTATGGGACGTATTAGAATCGGTTATTAAAGAGCATCCAGTTCTTTTAAACCGTGCACCAACGCTACACAGATTAGGTATTCAAGCATTTGAACCTACGCTTGTAGAAGGTCGCGCTATCCGTCTTCACCCGCTTGTATGTACAGCATATAACGCTGACTTTGACGGTGACCAAATGGCGGTTCACGTTCCGTTATCTGCAGAAGCACAAGCAGAAGCACGTATCTTAATGCTTGCTGCTCAAAATATCTTGAACCCTAAAGATGGTAAACCAGTTGTTACACCTTCACAGGATATGGTATTAGGTAACTACTACTTAACACTTGAGCGTGAAGATGCAGTTGGAGAAGGTATGGTGTTCAAAGATACGAATGAAGCACTATTAGCGTACCAAAACGGTTATGTGCATCTTCATACACGTGTAGCTGTGTATGCAGGTTCTTTAAACAATGAAACGTTTACAGAAGCACAAAATCAACAATTGCTTGTTACAACGGTTGGTAAATTAGTTTTTAACGAAATTTTACCAAAATCGTTCCCATACATTAACGAACCAACAAGAGAAAACTTAGAAGTAAAAACTCCTGAGAAGTATTTTGTTGAAAAGGGTGCAGATGTGAAGGAATTCATCAAGAATCAACCGGCTATCGCACCGTTCAAGAAAAAAATCTTAGGTAATATCATCGCTGAAGTATTTAAACGTTTCAAAATTACTGAAACATCTAAAATGCTTGACCGCATGAAAGACCTAGGTTTCAAATATTCTACTAAAGCTGGTATTACAGTTGGTGTAGCTGATATCGTTGTTTTAGGAGAAAAAGAAGTTATCTTAACAGAAGCACAAGCAAAAGTAGATAACGTACTAAAACAATTCCGTCGCGGTTTAATTACTGAAGATGAGCGTTATGACCGTGTTATCTCTGTATGGAGTAGTGCAAAAGACGTTATCCAAGGTAAATTAATGGCGTCATTAGACAAACGAAACCCAATCTTCATGATGAGTGACTCTGGTGCCCGTGGTAACGCATCTAACTTCACTCAGCTTGCAGGTATGCGTGGACTAATGGCCAACCCGTCTGGTCGTATCATCGAGTTACCAATCAAATCTAGTTTCCGTGAAGGTTTAACAGTATTAGAGTACTTTATCTCTACCCATGGTGCACGTAAAGGTCTTGCCGATACGGCTCTTAAAACAGCTGATTCAGGTTACCTTACTCGTCGTCTGGTTGACGTGGCACAAGACGTTATCGTACGTGATGACGACTGTGGTACAGACCGTGGTATTCTGGCTGTTGCAATCAAAGAAGGAACAGAAGAAATTGAAAAACTTGATGAGCGTCTAATTGGACGTTATGCAAGAAAAACAGTGCTTCACCCAGGAACAAATGAAGTGTTAGTTAAAGAAAACGAACTAATTACAGAAGACCTAGCTGAAACAATTGTGAATGCTGGTGTTGAAGAAGTATGGATTCGTTCTGCATTCACTTGTAACACTCGCCACGGTGTATGTAAAAAATGTTACGGTCGTAACCTTGCGACTGGTTCAGAAGTTGAAGTGGGTGAAGCAGTTGGTATCATCGCTGCTCAATCTATCGGTGAGCCAGGTACACAGTTAACGATGCGTACATTCCATACAGGTGGGGTTGCTGGAGACGATATCACTCAAGGTTTACCGCGTATCCAAGAGATCTTCGAAGCGCGTAATCCTAAAGGTCAAGCCGTTATTTCTGAAATTGAAGGTACAATTGCCAGCATTTCTGAAGGACGCGATCGTCAGCACGAAATTACTGTTCAAGGCGACATTGAAACTCGTTCTTACACAGCTCCGTACAGTGCACGTCTGAAAGTTATTGAAGGACAGCGTATTGCACGTGGTCAAGAATTAACAGAAGGTTCAATTGATCCTAAAGAATTACTAAAAGTAAAAGACATCACGGCTGTACAAGAGTACTTGCTTCGTGAGGTGCAAAAAGTATACCGTATGCAAGGGGTAGAAATTGGAGATAAGCACGTAGAGGTAATGGTTCGCCAAATGCTTCGTAAAGTGCGCGTAATGGATTCAGGAGATACAGATGTATTACCAGGCTCATTACTTGATATTCACCAATTCACTGATGCAAATGAAAAAGTATTACTTGAAGGCAATCGTCCAGCGACAGGCCGTCCTGTATTACTTGGTATTACAAAAGCATCTCTTGAAACTGATTCCTTCTTATCTGCTGCATCATTCCAAGAAACAACGCGTGTTCTTACAGATGCTGCAATCAAAGGAAAACGTGATGAGTTGCTTGGACTTAAGGAGAATGTTATCATTGGTAAGCTAGTTCCGGCTGGTACAGGTATGACGAGATATCGTAATGCTGAACCAATCAAAAACCAAGCTGAAGAAACGGTAACAATCGACTAATTATAAAATCATTACTCTAGAATGGATGTTTTTTTAAAAAACTACAAAACGTTAGTTGACATCCATTCTAGGGAATGATACTATATCAAAGGTGCTCCTATAAACTACCTGTTACTTTGGAGGATATGATAATGTCTTATGAAAAAGTATTACAGGCTGATCATATTATTGTAGGAACAAAGCAGACGGTGAAAGCATTAAAAAAAGGTACAGTAAAGGAAGTCATCATTGCTGAAGATGCTGATCTTTATGTCACATCTATTGTGGTAAAAACAGCACAGCAAGAAAACGTTCCGTATACGTATGTCCCTTCTATGCGAAAGCTTGGTCAAGCTTGTAGGATAGAAGTTAACGCTGCAACTGTTGCAATTATTAGTTAACACGTTTTTGAACTTTTAGTTTCAAAGACTTTGTTTTTTGCTAAAAAATGAACCACCTGGATGTGTGGTCTTACAAAAGGCGAAAGGAGGAAAATTTAAATGCCTACTATTAACCAATTAATCCGTAATGGTCGTGTGAGCAAAGGTAAAAAATCTGACTCACCTGCTTTAAACAAAGGTTACAACAGCTTCAAAAAAGCTCAAACTAACCAATCTTCTCCACAAAAACGTGGTGTATGTACACGTGTGGGTACTATGACACCGAAGAAACCGAACTCGGCTCTTCGTAAATATGCTCGTGTACGTTTAACAAACGGTATCGAGGTAACAGCTTATATCCCAGGTATTGGTCACAACTTACAAGAACACAGCGTGGTACTTATCCGCGGTGGACGTGTAAAAGATTTACCAGGGGTACGTTACCATATCGTACGTGGTGCACTTGATACTGCTGGTGTGGATGGCCGTATGCAAGGTCGTTCTAAATATGGTACTAAGCGACCAAAAGCAGCTAAAAAATAATAGCTTAACAATTAATAGCTTAACAAATAATAGATAAACTTTTAAAAGTGAAAGGAGGAAGTAGAATGCCACGTAAGGGACCTGTTGCAAAAAGAGACGTATTACCAGATCCGATTTACAATTCTAAGCTTGTATCTCGCTTAATCAACAAAATGATGCTTGATGGAAAGCGCGGTAAGTCACAAGCTATTCTTTATAGAGCATTCGATTTAGTACAAGAGCGCAGTGGTAAAGAAGCTATGGAAGTATTCGACCAAGCTCTTAAAAACATCATGCCTGTACTAGAAGTTAGAGCACGCCGTGTAGGGGGTTCTAACTACCAAGTTCCTGTAGAAGTACGCCCAGAGCGTCGTACTACTTTAGGTCTTCGTTGGTTAGTAAACTATGCTCGTCTTCGTGGAGAAAAAACGATGGAAGAGCGTTTAGCTAACGAAATCCTTGATGCAGCTAACAACACTGGTGCTGCAGTTAAGAAGCGTGAAGATACTCACAAAATGGCAGAAGCTAACAAAGCATTTGCTCATTACCGTTGGTAATCTTTTAACGAAACTTTTTAAAAAACAAACTAAAATATGGAAGGAGAAATACCTAAGATGGCAAGAGAGTTCTCCTTAGAAAACACTCGTAATATTGGGATCATGGCTCACATTGATGCTGGTAAAACAACAACAACTGAGCGTGTTCTTTATTATACTGGCCGTATCCATAAAATTGGTGAAACTCATGAAGGAGCTTCACAAATGGACTGGATGGAGCAAGAGCAGGAACGTGGTATCACTATCACGTCTGCTGCGACAACTGCTTCTTGGAAAGGTCACCGCGTTAACATCATCGATACTCCTGGACACGTAGACTTCACTGTTGAAGTTGAGCGTTCATTACGTGTACTTGATGGCGCTGTGGCAGTTCTTGATGCTCAATCTGGTGTTGAGCCTCAAACAGAAACAGTATGGCGTCAAGCGACTACGTACGGTGTTCCCCGTGTCGTATTCGTTAACAAAATGGACAAAATTGGTGCTGACTTCTTGTACTCTGTAAAAACGATCCACGATCGTTTAGGTGCAAATGCTCACCCAATTCAGTTGCCGATTGGTGCTGAAGATGAGTTCGAAGCAATCATTGACCTAGTGGAAATGAAAGCATACTTCTACGAAGATGACTTAGGTACTCGTTCAGAAGCTCGTGAAATTCCTGAGGAATACAAAGAGCAAGCTGAAGAATACCGTGCAAGCTTAGTAGAAGCTGTTGCAGAACTTGACGAAGAATTAATGATGAAGTACTTAGACGAAGGCGAGCTTACAGTTGAAGAACTAAAAGCTGGTATCCGTAAAGGTACTTGTGACGTTGAATTCTACCCAGTTATCTGTGGTTCAGCATTCAAAAACAAAGGTGTACAATTAATGCTAGATGCGGTAATCGATTACCTACCATCTCCAGTTGATGTACCAGCAATCCAAGGTATCGTACCTGACACAGAAGAAGAAGTTACGCGTGAGTCTAGCGACGACGCTCCTTTCTCAGCATTAGCGTTCAAAGTTATGACGGACCCTTATGTTGGTAAATTAACATTCTTCCGTGTGTACTCTGGTGTACTAAACTCTGGTTCTTACATCAAAAACTCTACAAAAGGTAAGCGTGAGCGTGTAGGTCGTATCCTACAAATGCATGCTAACTCTCGTGAAGAGATTTCTGAAGTATACGCTGGAGATATCGCGGCAGCTGTAGGATTAAAAGATACAACTACTGGTGATACGCTATGTGACGAAAAGAATCTTGTAATTCTTGAGTCTATGGAATTCCCAGAGCCAGTTATCTCTTTATCTGTTGAGCCAAAATCAAAAGCTGACCAAGATAAAATGACTACAGCTCTTCAAAAGTTACAAGAAGAAGATCCAACTTTCCGTGCGGAAACTAATACAGAGACTGGTCAAATCATCATCTCTGGTATGGGTGAGCTTCACCTTGATATCATCGTTGACCGTATGCGTCGCGAATTCAAAGTAGAAGCAAACGTTGGTGCTCCTCAAGTAGCTTACCGTGAAACTTTCCGCGGTAGTGCGAGAGTTGAAGGTAAATTCGCACGTCAATCTGGTGGTCGTGGACAATTCGGTCACGTTTGGATTGAGTTCGAACCTAACGAAGAAGGAAAAGGCTTTGAATTTGAAAACAAAATCGTTGGTGGTGTAGTTCCACGTGAATACATCCCTGCAGTTCAAGCTGGTCTTGAAGATGCATTACAAAACGGTGTTCTTGCTGGTTACCCAGTAATCGATGTAAAAGCTGCTTTAGTTGATGGATCTTACCATGACGTTGACTCAAGTGAGATGGCGTTTAAAATTGCCGCTTCTATGGCTCTTAAAAACGCAGTATCAAAATGTAACCCAGCTATCCTTGAGCCAATGATGAAGGTAGAAGTTGTTATCCCTGACGAATACTTAGGAGATATCATGGGTGACGTTACGTCTCGTCGTGGACGTGTAGAAGGTATGGAAGCACGCGGTAACGCTCAAGTTGTACGTGCATTCGTTCCACTTTCTGAAATGTTTGGTTATGCAACTGCATTACGTTCAAACACTCAAGGTCGCGGAACATATTCTATGCACTTCGATCACTACGAAGAAGTTCCTAAATCAATTTCAGAAGAAATTATTAAAAAAAATAAAGGTGAATAATTGATTTTCACTCTTTATTGAAGTATAACTACTTATGTACGCTGTGAAAGTGGAGTTCATTCCCTTTCACGGCCTCATAAAACATAAACTACATGAATTTTAAGGAGGATTTTCGAATGGCTAAGGAAAAATTCGACCGTTCAAAAACACATGCCAATATCGGTACAATTGGTCACGTTGACCATGGTAAAACAACTTTAACAGCTGCTATCACTACTGTTCTTGCTAAGAAAAGTGGTAAAGGTGCAGCAATGGCTTACGACATGATCGACGCTGCTCCAGAAGAGCGCGAGCGTGGAATCACAATCTCAACTGCACACGTTGAGTATGAAACTGACACTCGTCACTATGCACACGTTGACTGCCCAGGACATGCTGACTACGTTAAAAACATGATCACTGGTGCTGCTCAAATGGATGGCGGTATCTTAGTAGTATCTGCTGCTGATGGTCCAATGCCACAAACTCGTGAGCACATCCTTCTTTCTCGTCAAGTAGGTGTACCTTACCTAGTTGTATTCTTAAACAAATGTGACATGGTAGACGACGAAGAGCTACTTGAATTAGTAGAAATGGAAGTACGTGACCTTCTTTCTGAATATGATTTCCCTGGTGACGATGTACCAGTAATCAAAGGTTCTGCTCTTAAAGCTCTTGAAGGCGACGCTGACTGGGAAGCTAAAATCATCGAGCTTATGGACGCTGTTGATGAGTACATCCCAACTCCAGAACGTGACACTGAAAAACCATTCATGATGCCAGTTGAGGACGTATTCTCAATCACTGGTCGTGGTACAGTTGCTACAGGTCGTGTAGAGCGTGGACAAGTTAAAGTTGGTGACGTTATTGACATCATCGGTTTAACTGAAGAGCCAAAATCTACTACTGTAACAGGTGTAGAAATGTTCCGTAAGCTTCTTGACTATGCTGAAGCTGGCGACAACATCGGTGCTTTACTTCGTGGTGTAGCACGTGAAGATATCCAACGTGGACAAGTATTAGCTAAACCAGGCTCAATCACTCCACACACTAAATTTACTGCTGAAGTATACGTTCTTTCTAAGGACGAAGGTGGACGTCACACTCCATTCTTCTCAAACTACCGTCCACAGTTCTACTTCCGTACAACTGATGTAACTGGTATTTGTAACTTACCTGAAGGCGTAGAAATGGTAATGCCTGGCGACAACATCGAAATGACTGTTGAACTTATCGCTCCAATCGCGATTGAAGAAGGTACTAAATTCTCAATCCGTGAAGGTGGACGTACAGTAGGCGCTGGCGTTGTAGCTAAAATCAGCGAGTAATTTCTCGTATCAGTAAAAAAAGGAGTAGGGTAACCTACTCCTTTTTTATTTGGTGATAAAAGGTAAAGATAGTTTTTACTATTACACTTGCAAAATGATCTCCTTTTATATATAATGAAAAAAGTGTGCGACACATAAAAAGTTTTTTAACTTTGTTGTTGCAATATGAACCCATTTTTAGTATAATAAAAATGTTGGTCTTTGACTGCGATGATGCGGAAGGTTGCCGACACACCCGGCCGCTTTGCCATGGCGAGTGTGGGGAAATTTCCGCGGAGAATGTCTATTGTAAAGTAGGCGAAAAAGGAGGGAAAATAATGGCAAAAGAAAAAATTCGCATTCGTTTAAAAGCATATGATCACAGAATTCTTGATCAATCTGCTGAAAAAATCGTAGAAACTGCAAAACGTTCTGGTGCGGCTGTATCTGGTCCGATTCCATTACCGACTGAAAAATCAATTTATACAATTCTACGTGCAGTACACAAATATAAAGATTCTCGTGAGCAGTTCGAAATGCGCACGCATAAACGCTTAATTGATATCGTGAATCCAACACCACAAACTGTTGATTCATTAATGCGTTTAGACTTACCATCTGGTGTAGATATCGAAATTAAACTTTAATTTAAAATAAAGAATGAAAAGATACTTAGGAGGTGTGACTAATGGCCAAAGGAATCTTAGGAAGAAAGATCGGTATGACTCAAGTATTTGCTGAAAATGGTGACTTAATCCCAGTAACAGTAATTGAAGCTTCTGCTAACGTAGTTCTTCAAGTTAAAAACGCTGAGACAGACGGTTACGAAGCAATCCAATTAGGTTTCGAAGATATCCGTGAAAAACTATCTAACAAACCTGCAAAAGGACATGCTACTAAAGCTAATACTGCTCCTAAGCGCTTCATCCGTGAGTTACGCGGTGTGGACGCTTCAGCATATGAAGTTGGTCAAGAAGTCAAGGTTGATATTTTCGCAGAAGGCGATGTAATTGATGTAACAGGAATCTCAAAAGGTAAAGGTTTCCAAGGTGCTATTAAACGCCACGGACAATCTCGTGGACCTATGTCTCATGGTTCTCGCTACCACCGTCGCCCAGGTTCAATGGGTCCTGTAGCTCCAAACCGCGTATTCAAAGGTAAATTATTACCAGGACGCATGGGTGGAGAGCGCATCACTGTGCAAAACTTATCAATCGTTAAAGTTGACGCAGAACGCAATCTTTTATTAGTAAAAGGTAACGTGCCAGGAGCTAGAAAATCTCTAGTTACTGTTAAAACTGCAGTTAAATCTAAATAATAATTCTTCGAGAAAGGAGGAATAACCAATGCCAAAAGTAGCATTGTTTAACCAAAACGGTGAAAACGTTGGAGAAATCGAACTTCAAGATGCCGTTTTCGGTATCGAACCAAACAATAAAGTACTTTTCGACGCGATCGTAATGCAACGCGCATCTCAACGTCAAGGTACTTCTAAAGTTAAAAATCGTTCTGAAGTAAGAGGCGGTGGCCGTAAGCCATGGCGTCAAAAAGGTACTGGTCGTGCTCGTCAAGGATCTATCCGTTCTCCACAATGGCGTGGCGGTGGCGTAGTATTTGGTCCAGTTCCAAGAAGCTATAGCTACAAATTACCTAAAAAAGTTCGTCGTTTAGCAATTAAGTCTGCATTATCAACTAAAGTTCAAGATAACAACATCGTTGTTGTTGAGGCTCTTTCTTTTGATGCTCCAAAAACAAAAGAAATGGTAGCAGTACTTAAAAACCTAACAGTAGAACGCAAAGCATTAGTAGTAACTGCTGATCTTAACGATAACGTTGCACTTTCAGCACGTAATATTCCTGGTGTAACAGTTGTTGCAGCTAACGGGTTAAACGTATTAGACGTTGTTAACCACGACAAGCTTGTAATCACTAAAGACGCAGTTGAAAAAGTAGAGGAGGTGCTTGCATAATGAAAGATCCTCGTGATATTATTAAGCGCCCCGTAATTACAGAACGTTCAACAGACTTAATGGCTGAGAAAAAATATACGTTTGATGTTGATGTAAGAGCTAATAAAACTGAGGTTAAAGATGCTATCGAAAAAATCTTTGACGTAAAAGTTGAAAAAGTAAACATCATGAACTACAAAGGTAAATTCAAGCGTGTAGGTCGCTACAGTGGTCTTACTAACCGTCGTCGTAAAGCGGTAGTAACACTAACTCAAGAGAGCAACGAAATCGAATTCTTCGAAGCTTAAGATTACTAGAGAAGGAGGGAAATTGAGATGGCGATTAAAAAGTATAAACCAACCTCAAATGGTCGTCGTGGCATGTCAGTTTCTGATTTCGCTGAAATTACTACTGACAAACCAGAAAAATCGTTACTTGCACCTGTCAAGAGAAAAGGTGGTCGTAACAACCAAGGTAAATTGACTGTTCGTCACCAAGGTGGTGGGCACAAGCGTCAATACCGTATCATCGATTTTAAACGCGATAAAGATGGAATACCTGGACGCGTTGCTACAATCGAGTATGATCCAAACCGTTCAGCTAACATCGCATTAATTCACTATGCTGATGGTGAAAAACGTTACATCCTTGCTCCTAAAAACCTAAAAGTAGGTTTAGAAGTTATGTCAGGTCCTGAAGCTGACATTAAAGTAGGTAACGCACTTCCTTTAGCTAACATTCCTGTTGGTACAGTAGTACACAACATCGAATTGAAACCTGGTAAAGGTGGACAATTAGTTCGTTCTGCAGGTACATCTGCTCAAGTACTTGGTAAAGAAGGTAAATACGTATTAGTACGTTTAACTTCTGGTGAAGTACGCATGATCCTTGCAACTTGTCGTGCAACTGTAGGTCAAGTTGGTAACGAACAACACGAGTTAATCAACATCGGTAAAGCCGGTCGTTCTCGTTGGTTAGGTATCCGTCCAACTGTACGTGGTTCTGTAATGAACCCTAACGATCACCCACACGGTGGTGGTGAAGGACGTTCTCCAATCGGACGTAAGTCTCCAATGAGTCCATGGGGTAAACCAACACTTGGTTACAAAACTCGTAAGAAGAAAAACAAATCCGATAAATTTATCGTTCGTCGTCGTAAAAAATAACGGGATTGAGCTACGGTTCAAACGAACCGTAGGACAATCACGAAGGGAGGTTCATTTATGGGTCGCAGCTTAAAGAAAGGACCTTTTGTAGATGACCATTTAATCAACAAAATTGAGAAGTTAAACGAAACTGACAGCAAGCAAGTGGTAAAAACTTGGTCTCGTCGTTCAACTATCTTCCCTCAGTTCATTGGTCATACAATTGCTGTATATGACGGTCGTAAACATGTACCAGTTTATGTTACTGAAGACATGGTAGGTCACAAACTTGGTGAATTCGCACCATCTCGTACTTACAAAGGTCACGCAAGTGATGATAAGAAAACAAGACGCTAATATGAGAGGAGGCTTTTAAATGCAAGCTAAAGCTGTCGCGAGAACAGTACGTATTGCTCCTCGTAAAGTTCGTTTAGTTGTAGATTTAATTCGAGGTAAGCAAGTGGGTGAAGCGCTAGCAGTGCTACTTCACACACCAAAGGCTGCTTCTCCAGTCGTTGAGAAAGTATTAAAATCTGCTATTGCCAATGCAGAACACAATTATGAAATGGACGCTAACAATTTAGTTATTACTGACGCTTTTGTTAACGAAGGTCCAACTTTAAAACGTTTCCGTCCACGCGCTATGGGACGTGCAAGCCAAATCAACAAGCGCACAAGCCACATCACAATCGTGGTATCAGAAAAGAAGGAGGGATAATTCATGGGTCAAAAGGTAAATCCGGTCGGTCTTCGCGTCGGTGTCATCCGTGATTGGGAATCAAGATGGTTCGCTGGCAAAGACTACGCTGACTTATTACATGAAGACTTAAAAGTACGTGAATATATCGCTAAACGTTTAAACGATGCAGCTGTTTCTAAAGTTGAAATCGAACGCGCTGCTAACCGCTTAAACGTAACGATCCACACTGCAAAACCTGGTATGGTAATTGGTAAAGGTGGTACTGAAGTAGAATCACTTCGTAAAGCTCTTAACCAATTAACAGGCAAGCGTGTACACATTAACATCCTTGAAATTAAACGAGCAGACTTAGATGCTAAACTAGTAGCTGAAAACATCGCTCGCCAACTTGAGAACCGTGTATCATTCCGTCGTGCTCAAAAGCAAGCTATCCAACGTACTATGCGCGCTGGCGCACAAGGTATCAAAACAATGGTATCTGGTCGTTTAGGCGGAGCTGATATTGCTCGTTCTGAATATTACAGTGAAGGTACAGTTCCACTTCATACACTTCGCGCTGATATTGACTATGCTCACGCTGAAGCAGATACTACTTATGGTAAACTTGGTGTGAAAGTATGGATCTATCGTGGAGAGGTTCTTCCTACTAAAAAGAAAACAGAGGAAGGAGGAAAATAATTATGTTATTACCAAAACGCGTTAAATATCGTCGCGAACACCGCGGAAAAATGCGTGGACGCGCTAAAGGTGGTACGGAAGTACATTTTGGTGAATTCGGTTTACAAGCTACTGAAGCTTCTTGGATTACAAACCGTCAAATCGAAGCTGCTCGTATCGCAATGACTCGTTACATGAAACGTGGCGGTAAAGTATGGATTAAAATTTTCCCTTCTAAACCTTATACTGCTAAGCCTCTAGAAGTCCGAATGGGTTCTGGTAAAGGTGCTCCTGAAGGTTGGGTAGCAGTTGTTAAACCTGGAAAAGTAATGTTTGAAATTTCAGGTGTATCTGAAGAGGTTGCACGTGAAGCTTTACGTTTAGCTGCACACAAGCTACCTGTAAAATGTAAGTTTGTAAAACGTGAAGAAATTGGTGGTGATTCTAATGAAAGCTAATGAAATTCGTGACCTTACCACTGCTGAAATTGAACAAAAAGTTAAGGCTTTAAAAGAAGAGTTGTTTAACCTTCGTTTCCAATTAGCGACTGGACAATTAGAGAATACTACTCGTATTCGCGAAGTGCGCAAATCGATCGCTCGTATGAAAACTGTAGTTCGTGAAAGAGAGATTGCTGCTAATAAATAATTAAGTCTGAGAGGAGGCTTTCAGAATGAGTGAACGCAACCAACGTAAAGTTTACACTGGCCGCGTAGTTTCTGACAAAATGGATAAGACTGTTACTGTTCTTGTTGAAACTTACAAAAAGCATTCGCTTTATGGCAAGCGTGTAAAATACTCAAAGAAATTCAAAGCTCACGATGAAAACAATACAGCTCAACTAGGCGATATCGTGAAGATCATGGAAACTCGTCCGTTATCAGCTACTAAACGTTTCCGTCTAGTAGAAGTTGTAGAAAAAGCTGTTATCATCTAATAGTTAAGATAGATCGGATAAGAATGATTCATCCGAAGGGAGGTTTCGTACATGATTCAACAAGAATCTCGTTTAAAAGTTGCAGACAACTCTGGTGCACGTGAGGTACTTACTATTAAAGTACTTGGTGGTTCAGGTCGTAAGACAGCAAACATTGGTGATGTTATCGTTTGTACGGTGAAACAAGCAACACCAGGAGGCGTTGTTAAAAAAGGTGACGTTGTTAAAGCTGTTGTTGTACGTACAAAAAGTGGTGTTCGCCGTAATGACGGTTCTTACATCCGTTTCGACGAAAATGCTTGCGTAATCATCCGTGACGACAAAGGACCACGTGGTACTCGTATCTTCGGACCAGTTGCTCGTGAATTACGTGATAACAACTTCATGAAGATCGTATCATTAGCTCCAGAAGTTATCTAATTGATATATAGAACAAATACAAAATGCCTTTTAAGGAGGTGCGAATAGGATGCATGTTAAAAAGGGCGACAAAGTAGTGGTTATCTCTGGTAAAGACAAAGGTAAGCAAGGTGAAGTACTTGCAGCTTTCCCAAAGAAAGACCGTGTACTTGTTGAAGGCGTGAACGTTGTGAAAAAACACTCTAAACCTTCTCAAGTAAATCCACAAGGTGGAATCGTTAGCCAAGAGGCACCTATCCACGTATCAAACGTAATGCCGTTGGATCCTAAATCTGGTGAGCCAACTCGTGTTGGGTACCAAGTTATCGATGGCAAAAAGGTACGTGTAGCAAAAAAATCTGGTGAAACTTTAGATAAATAATTAATGAAATGTGAAGGGAGGTTTAGTTCACATGAACCGTCTTAAAGAGAAATTTACAAAAGAAATTACTCCTGCTCTAGTTAGCAAGTTTAATTATCAATCTGTAATGCAAGTGCCAAAAATCGAAAAGATCGTAATCAACATGGGTATCGGTGATGCTGTTTCTAACTCAAAAGCTTTAGATAACGCTGTTGAAGAACTAGCTGAAATCACTGGTCAAAAACCTGTTGTAACTCGTGCGAAAAAATCTATCGCTGGTTTCCGTCTTCGTGAAGGTATGCCAATCGGTGCGAAAGTTACTTTACGCGGCGAGCGTATGTACGAATTCTTCGATAAACTAGTATCAGTATCACTTCCACGTGTACGTGATTTCCGTGGTGTATCTAAAAAAGCATTTGATGGTCGTGGAAACTACACATTAGGTGTTAAAGAACAATTGATCTTCCCAGAGATCGATTATGATAAAGTAACTAAAGTTCGTGGTATGGATATCGTTATTGTTACAACAGCAAACACTGATGAAGAAGCTCGTGAGCTTTTAACTCAGTTCGGTATGCCGTTCCAGAAGTAATAACTGCCAACGTTAAGCAGAGGAGGCGAAAATGTGGCTAAAAAATCAATGATTGCGAAGCAAAAACGCCAGCAAAAATTCCAAGTACAGGAGTATACACGTTGCGAACGTTGTGGACGTCCACACTCAGTACTACGTAAATTCAAGCTTTGCCGTATTTGTTTCCGTGAGCTTGCTTATAAAGGTCAAATTCCTGGTGTTAAAAAAGCTAGTTGGTAAAACCCAAGTTTGGGAAGGAGGTAAATTAATATGGTAATGACTGATCCTATTGCAGATTTACTAACTCGTATCCGCAATGCGAACATGGTTCGTCATGAGAAAATTGAAGTTCCTGCTTCTAACATTAAGAAGCAAATTGCAGAAATCCTTAAGCGTGAGGGTTTCGTACGTGATGTAGAATACATCGAAGACAACAAACAAGGTATTATCCGTATCTTCTTAAAATACGGTTCAAATAACGAACGTGTAATTACAGGCTTAAAACGTATCAGTAAACCTGGTCTACGTGTTTATGCAAAAACTAACGAAGTACCACGTGTACTTAACGGTTTAGGTATCGCAATCGTTTCTACTTCTCAAGGTGTTTTAACTGACAAAGAAGCTCGTCAAAAGCAAACTGGTGGAGAAGTATTAGCGTACGTTTGGTAATAAGTTTTAAATGTGAATGGAGGTGTAACTATGTCACGTGTTGGTAAAAAGCCTTTAGAACTTCCAGCAGGTGTTACAGTTACGAACGAGAGCAACACTGTAACTGTAAAAGGACCAAAGGGTGAATTAACTCGTACATTCCACCCTGAAATCGAAATCAAAGTTGAAGACAACGTATTAGTTGTTAATCGTCCTAGCGACAATAAAGAGCACCGTGCTCTTCACGGAACTACTCGTAGCCTTTTAGGTAACATGGTTGAAGGTGTTACTAAAGGATTCGAACGTGGTTTAGAATTAGTCGGTGTAGGTTACCGTGCACAAAAATCAGGTAGCAAATTAGTATTGAGCGTTGGATACTCTCACCCAGTTGAGATTACTCCTGAAACAGGAATCGAAATCGAAGTTCCTTCTCAAACTAAGATCGTTATTAAAGGTATTGATAAAGAACGCGTAGGTGCATTAGCTGCAAATATTCGTGACGTTCGTCCACCAGAGCCTTACAAAGGTAAAGGTATTCGTTACGAAGGCGAATATGTACGTCGTAAAGAAGGTAAAACTGCTAAGAAGTAATGCCGGTTAGGTAAAAGAAAGGAGTGCCCGAAATGATCACGAAGCTTGATAAAAACAAAGTTCGTAAAAAAAGACATGCTCGTGTTCGTGCGAAGTTATCTGGAACTGCAACTCGTCCGCGTTTAAACGTGTTCCGTTCTAATCAACATATTTACGCACAAGTTATCGACGATTTAAATTCAGTAACAATCGCAAGTGCTTCAACGTTAGATAAAGACCTGACTTTAGAAAGCACTGGTAACACTGAAGCTGCTATTAAAGTTGGCGAATTAGTCGCTAAACGCGCAGTAGAAAAAGGTGTAAACGAAGTAGTATTCGACCGTGGCGGTTATTTATATCATGGCCGTGTTAAAGCATTAGCTGACGCTGCTCGTGAAGCTGGATTACAATTCTAATTGTAAAAGGAGGGAAAATCATGCGTCGTATTGATCCAAATAAATTAGAGCTTGAAGAACGTGTTGTTACCGTTAACCGCGTAGCTAAAGTTGTGAAAGGTGGACGTCGTTTCCGCTTCGCTGCATTAGTTGTAGTTGGTGACAAAAACGGTCACGTTGGATTCGGTACTGGTAAAGCACAAGAGGTACCAGATGCAATCCGTAAAGCAATTGAAGATGCGAAGAAAAACTTAATTACTGTACCTATGGTTGGTACATCTATTCCACACGAAATCCTTGGACAATTTGGTGCAGGTCAAATTTTCTTAAAACCTGCTTCTGAAGGTACAGGAGTTATCGCTGGTGGTCCAGTTCGTGCGGTATTAGAATTGGCTGGCGTAAGTGATATTCTATCTAAATCTTTAGGTTCAAATACTCCAATCAACATGGTACGTGCAACTCTTAACGGTTTAGCTAACCTAAAACGTGCTGAAGATGTTGCAAAACTACGTGGCAAGACTGTAGAAGAACTGTTAGGATAAGGGAGGGATATAGAATGGCAAACAAACTAGCAATTACCCTTACTCGTAGCGTAATTGGTCGTCCAGAAGATCAACGTGTAACTGTTCGTACACTTGGCCTACGTAAGTTAAATCAAACTGTCGTTCAAGACGATAATCCTGCAATTCGCGGAATGATTAACAAAGTAGCTCACCTTGTTACAGTAAAAGAGCAATAAGTATAAATTGTCACTCTAAGGAGGTGCTCCGGAATGAAACTTCATGAATTGAAACCAGCTGAAGGTTCACGTAAAGTACGTAACCGTGTAGGTCGTGGTACTGGTTCAGGTAACGGAAAGACTTCAGGTAAAGGTCACAAAGGGCAAAACGCTCGCTCTGGCGGTGGCGTAAGACCTGGCTTCGAAGGTGGTCAAACTCCTTTATTCCGTCGTCTTCCAAAACGTGGGTTCACTAATATCAATCGCAAAGAATATGCGATCGTTAATTTAGAAGCTCTTAACCGTTTTGAAGATGGAACTGAAGTAACACCAGAATTATTAATCGAAACTGGTTTAGTAAGCAAAGCAAAAGCTGGCGTTAAAGTACTAGGAAACGGTACATTAAACTCTAAGCTAACTGTTAAAGCTGCTAAATTCTCTTCAACTGCTAAAGAAGCTATCGAAGCTGCTGGCGGTACAGTTGAGGTGATCTAATGTTTCAAACAATCTCCAATTTAATGCGCGTGCGTGAAATAAGACAAAAAATCTTTTTCACTTTGTTAATGTTAATTGTCTTCCGAATTGGTACATTTATTCCTGTGCCAAGTGTTAATACGGATGTACTAAAATTGCAAGATGGGTTAAATGTATTCGGGGTTCTGAATACATTTGGCGGCGGCGCGTTAAAAAACTTCTCCATTCTTGCTATGGGCATTATGCCTTATATTACAGCATCCATCATCGTCCAATTATTGCAGATGGATGTTGTACCTAAGTTTACAGAATGGTCAAAGCAGGGAGATGTTGGGCGCCGTAAATTAGCTCAAGTAACTCGTTATGGAACAATTGTGCTTGGATTTATCCAGGCTTTAGGTATGTCTATAGGATTCAACAATATTTCGGGCGGACAATTGATCGCTAATCCAGGAATTTCTACGTATCTTCTAATTGCTACAGTGTTAACGGCAGGTACTGCCTTCTTAATGTGGTTAGGAGAGCAGATTACTGCAAAAGGCGTAGGTAATGGTATTTCTATTATTATCTTTGCTGGTATTGCGGCTGGTATTCCGACAACATTAAATCAAATTTATGCACAGCAATTTGAAGACGTTGGGGATCAATTATTCATTCGTATCGTAACGGTAGTTTTAATTGCCATCGCAGTTTTAGCTATTATTGTTGGGGTTATTTACTTCCAACAAGCGCTACGAAAAATTCCTATTCAATATGCAAAGGGTTCAGCTGGTCGTAATCCTGTTGGAGGTCAATCCACTCATTTACCGTTAAAAGTAAATGCTGCTGGGGTTATTCCTGTTATCTTTGCAGTTTCATTTATTATCACACCACCAACAATTGCATCATTTTTCGGTCCAAATGATGTAACAACGTGGATTCAGAATACATTTGACTATACTAAGCCAATTGGTATGATAGTGTATGTAGCGTTAATCATTGCTTTTTGTTACTTCTATACATTTGTTCAAGTTAATCCTGAACAAGTTGCAGAAAACTTGAAAAAGCAAGGTGGCTACATCCCAGGCATACGTCCTGGTAAAAGCACACAAGCATATTTAACGAAAGTGTTATATCGTCTGACATTAATCGGTTCGATATTCCTTGCGTTAATTGCTGTGTTGCCGGTTCTGTTCATCAAAATTGCAAACCTACCATCATCTGCTCAGATCGGCGGTACTAGTTTGTTAATTGTTGTCGGTGTAGCTCTTGAGACAATGAAGCAGCTTGAGAGTCAATTAGTGAAACGTCATTATAAGGGATTTATTAAGTAAAGCTGTTTAGTGGGAAGCAAGCTGCTTTCCCATTAAACGGATAAGATACTGAGGGGGAAGCAAGAAATGAATTTAGTGTTAATGGGTCTTCCTGGTGCTGGGAAAGGTACTCAAGCAGAAAAAATCGTTGAGCATTACGATATCCCTCATATCTCAACAGGAGATATGTTCCGAGCTGCAATTAAAGAAGGAACGCAACTAGGTTTAAAAGCTAAATCATTTATGGACCAAGGTAACCTTGTTCCTGATGAAGTAACAATTGGAATTGTGCGCGAGCGTTTAAACAAAAAAGATTGTGAAAATGGCTTTTTACTTGATGGCTTCCCAAGAACAGTGGCCCAAGCAGAAGCTCTTGAAACAATTACAAAAGAACTAAACAAGCAAATTGATTATGTGATTAATATTGATGTAGATCAAAGCATTTTAATGGAGCGTCTTACTGGACGCCGCATTTGTAAAGATTGCGGAGCTACTTACCACTTAGTATTCAATCCTCCTGCGAAAGAAGGAGTTTGTGACAAATGTGGTGGCGAGCTTTACCAACGTGCAGATGACAATGCTGAGACGGTTTCAACTAGACTTTCAGTTAATGTTAAACAATCTCAACCTTTGCTTGATTTCTATCGAGAAAAAGGTTATCTACGCAATATTAATGGTAATCAAGATATTAACATTGTGTTTGAGGATGTTCGTCAATTACTTGCTGGGGTTAAGCAATGATCATTTGCAAGACACCAGAGGAAATTGAGGTCATGCGTGAAGCTGGACGAATCGTGGCTTTAACTCATCAAGAGTTAAAAAAACATATCGCTCCAGGTATTACGACTATAGAATTGGATGCAATTGCTGAAAATTTTATTCGTCAACATGATGCAATTCCGTCTTTTAAAGGGTATAATGGTTTTCGCGGCAGTGTATGTGCTTCTGTGAATGAAGAATTAGTTCATGGTATTCCGGGAGAACGCAAACTTAATGAAGGAGATATCATCAGTTTAGACATCGGAGCTAAATTCGGTGGCTATCACGGTGATTCAGCTTGGACATATGGAGTGGGAAAGATTTCATTAGAAAATCAAGAGCTGCTTGATGTGACTGAGCAATCTCTCTATAAAGGATTAGCAGAAGCTAAGCCGGGTGAGCGTTTGTCGAATATTTCACATGCTATTCAACAGTACGCAGAATCACGTAACTTTTCGATTGTAAGAGAATATGTCGGCCATGGGGTTGGCAAAGACTTACATGAAGATCCGCAAGTACCTCATTATGGTCCACCGAATAAAGGACCGCGTCTACGTCCAGGCATGGTATTGGCAGTTGAGCCAATGGTGAATGCTGGTATGCGATATGTAAAAACATTACCTGATAACTGGACAGTAGTGACAGTGGATGGTAAAATGTGTGCGCACTTCGAACATACTATTGCTATTACTGAGACGGGATATGAAATTCTGACAGCATTGTAATGTTAAAGGATGTTATCTCTATCCATTCCTCGCTAGATGCACTGGACAGTAAACAGTAATTATCTAAATTCACGATGATCGTTTTTCGTCTGAATTGCTGTTAAAATGGTAAAGATGTATATTAGCGTCAATCATCTTGAATTTAATGATTACGATCTCCGGATGTTCAGAACAGGTTCTTTTTAAGTCGTTTAATGATAGCTTGTTACTGTTTCAAAGAAAGGAGAGCACTTTAATGGCAAAAGACGATGTAATTGAAGTTGAAGGTACAGTTGCTGAGACTTTACCTAACGCTATGTTCAAGGTAGAATTAGAAAATGGTCATACAGTACTTGCTCACGTATCAGGAAAAATTCGCATGCATTTCATTCGAATCTTACCTGGTGATAAAGTAACTGTAGAATTGTCACCATACGATTTAACTCGCGGTAGAATTACGTACCGTTTCAAATAAAACCTATGCACTCCGTACTATCAAGGAGGTATGAAACATGAAAGTCAGACCATCAGTTAAACCAATCTGCGAAAAATGTAAAGTTATCCGTAGAAAAGGTAAAGTAATGGTAATTTGTGAAAACCCTAAGCATAAACAAAAACAAGGTTAATCAATAAGGAGGTGCACTATTCATATGGCACGTATTGCTGGTGTTGATATTCCTCGTGACAAGCGTGTAGTAATTTCATTAACATACATTTTTGGTATTGGTCGTCCAACTGCTGAAAAAGTTCTAGCTGAAGCTGGAGTTTCTGAAGATACTCGCGTTCGTGACTTAACAGAAGAAGAATTAGGTAAAATTCGTGATATTTTAGATAGCTATAAAGTAGAAGGCGATCTTCGTCGTGAAGTTTCTTTAAACATCAAACGTTTAATTGAGATTGGTTCATACCGTGGTATCCGCCACCGTCGTAGTTTACCAGTTCGTGGTCAAAACAGTAAAAACAATGCTCGTACACGTAAAGGCCCACGCCGTACTGTAGCGAACAAGAAGAAATAATTAGTAAGGGAGGTCATTAACAGATGGCACGTAAAACTAATACACGTAAACGTCGCGTGAAAAAGAATATTGAAGCTGGTGTAGCTCATATTCGCTCAACGTTTAACAATACTATTGTAACAATTACAGATGTTCACGGTAATGCGATTGCTTGGTCTAGTGCAGGCGCACTTGGCTTCAGAGGTTCTCGTAAATCTACTCCATTTGCTGCGCAAATGGCTGCTGAAACTGCTGCAAAAGTTTCTATGGATAACGGAATGAAAACTCTTGAAGTTACAGTTAAAGGCCCTGGTGCTGGTCGTGAAGCAGCTATCCGTGCTCTTCAAGCTGCAGGTTTAGAAGTAACAGCTATTAAAGATGTTACTCCTGTACCTCACAACGGATGCCGCCCACCAAAACGTCGTCGTGTATAATTAATATGTATAGATTCTATTTCGTTGTCTATAATGATGATGGTGTAGAATTTATTCATGCAACGAAATGTTTTCCATTTGTTGTGCACATTCGGGAACTGTCTAATAGGGAATTTCGGTTAGGCATTTGAGAAATCAGCCGTCTAGCCGAGGTTTCGACGTTTTGAAGGAGGGTTTATATTGATAGAGATTGAAAAGCCAAAAATCGAAACGGTAGAAATCAGCGATGATAGAAAGTACGGTAAATTCGTCGTCGAACCACTTGAGCGTGGATATGGTACTACTTTGGGTAACTCCTTACGTCGTATCCTATTATCCTCACTCCCTGGTGCAGCTGTAACATCTATTCAAATTGAAGGTGTATTACATGAATTTTCAACAGTTCCTGGAGTTGTTGAAGATGTAACAAACATCATTTTAAACGTTAAGAAATTAGCGTTAAAGATTTACTCTGATGAAGAGAAAACACTTGAGATCGATGTTAAAGGTCCTGGTACAGTAACGGCTGCTGACATTCAAGCAGACAGCGATATCGAAGTTCTAAATCCAGATCTTCATATTGCAACACTTGAGTCAGATGCTCATTTCCGTATGAGACTTACTGCTCGCACAGGTCGAGGCTATAATCCTGCCGATGCTAACAAGCGTGAAGACCAACCAATTGGTGTACTTCCAATTGACTCAATCTATACGCCTGTTACTCGCGTATCGTATTATGTAGAGAATACTCGTGTTGGTCAAATGACAAATTACGATAAGTTAACATTGGATGTTTGGACTGACGGTAGCATCGAGCCAGAAAAAGCTGTTGCTTTAGGTGCAAAGATTCTAACTGAACACTTAAATATCTTCGTTAACTTAACAGATGAAGCTCAAAAAGCAGAGATCATGGTAGAAAAAGAAGAAGATCAGAAAGAAAAAGTTCTAGAGATGACGATCGAGGAACTGGATTTATCTGTTCGTTCTTACAACTGCTTAAAACGAGCAGGCATCAATACTGTACAAGAGCTTGCTAATAAAACAGAAGAAGATATGATGAAAGTTCGTAACTTAGGCCGTAAATCTTTAGAAGAAGTTAAAGCTAAACTTGAAGAATTAGGTTTGGGTCTACGTAAGGACGACTGATTATATCTACCTGTTTAACTACTTAACAAAGGAGGGGACCTCACATGTCTTACCGTAAATTAGGTCGTACAAGCGCACAACGCAAGGCGCTTCTTCGTGATTTAACAACTGATTTAATCATCAGTGAACGCATTGAGACAACTGAAGCTCGTGCAAAAGAATTACGTTCAACTGTTGAAAAAATGATTACTTTAGGTAAACGTGGAGATCTACACGCTCGTCGTCAAGCTGCATCTTACATCCGTAATGAAGTAGCTAACGAAGAAGCTGGTCAAAGCGCTTTACAAAAACTATTCAGCGATATCGCTACTCGCTACGAAGATCGCCAAGGCGGTTACACTCGTATCTTAAAAGTTGGACCTCGCCGTGGTGACGGTGCTCCAATGGTTATCATTGAATTAGTTTAATATTTTTAATACAGATAGAAAAGGGCGAGACAGTGTGTAACTAGTCGTTGCCCTTTTTTTATACCTTAAACCGGATAAATAGCGTAAAAAACAATGTAGGCAATGCTGCAATAGAAAAAGCTGAGAGGAAGATAGTGTTGAAAGAAATGTCTTTAGAGGTAAAAGATTTATGCTTTCGATATGATCCTGAAGCAGACCTAACATTAGACCACCTTTCTTTCTCTGCTTATAAAGGTGAATGGTTAGCGATAGCTGGACACAATGGATCTGGTAAATCGACGCTGGCACGAATCCTAAACGGTCTTTTGCTGCCTGAAAAAGGAACGGTTCGAGTGGGTAATACCCTTTTATCTGAAGAAACAATATGGGATGTGCGCAAGCAGATAGGAATGGTGTTTCAAAATCCGGATAATCAATTTGTTGGCTCAACCGTTCAAGACGATATTGCATTTGGGCTTGAAAATAACGGGATTCCATTTGAAATTATGGAAAAACGTATACCTGAAGCAATCCAAATGGTCAATATGAGTGCTTTTCTTGATCAAGAGCCTCATCAGCTATCAGGTGGACAAAAACAGCGTGTGGCCATTGCGGGTATAATTGCCGTGCAGCCATCTGTCATCATTCTAGATGAAGCAACATCTATGTTAGATCCTATTGGACGAAGTGAAGTAATTGAAACTGTTAGAAAATTAAAAGAAGAAAAACAACTGACGGTTATTTCAATTACACATGATTTAGATGAAGTAGCAATGGCTGACAGAGTCATTGTAATGAACAAAGGGAAGATCTATGCAACAGGTACCCCACGCGAAGTATTTGCATTAGGTTCCAAGTTAACGGATATTGGACTAGACTTGCCGTTTTCCGTTAAACTAAGCCATCGTTTTGCTTCCGTAGGAATTCCTTTATCAAAAATTCATTTAACAGATGAGGACTTGGTGGACGAACTATGGACATTATATTCAAAGAAGTAGAGCATCGTTATCAAGTTAATACACCATTTGAACGAATTGCTTTACATGACTTAAATTTAGACATTCAATCAGGTACATTTTTGGCTGTTATTGGCCATACTGGTTCTGGGAAATCAACAATTATACAGCATCTGAATGCCTTATTGAAGCCAACTTCTGGTGAAATTCAAATCGGTGAACGCACCATTAAAGCAAATCGAAAAGAAAAGAATTTAAAAGCTATTCGTCAGCAAGTAGGCGTTGTGTTTCAATTTCCTGAGCATCAGCTTTTTGAAGAAACGGTGGAAAAAGATATAGCTTTTGGACCAATGAATTATGGTGTTTCAGAAGAAGAAGCAAAGCAAAAAGCAAGAGAGCTCATCAAGTTAGTAGGTTTACCAGAGGATATCCTTAACAGATCTCCTTTTGATTTGAGTGGTGGACAAATGCGTCGCGTAGCGATTGCAGGCATTCTAGCGATGAATCCAAATGTGCTAATTTTAGATGAGCCAACTGCTGGGTTGGACCCTAGAGGGCGTCAAGAGATTATGAATATGATTTATCATCTTCATAAGGAAAAAGGCTTGACGACGATTCTCGTGACTCACAGCATGGAAGATGCAGCTATGTACGCTGATGAGCTAATTGTGATGAATAAGGGAACGATTGCGATGAAAGGATCACCTAGAGAAGTGTTTGGTCAGCATAACCAGCTAAAAGAATATGGATTAGATGTTCCAGAATCGCTTCGCTTTATGCTGAAACTGCAAGAGAAATTTCAGCTGGAAGCATCGGATACGGTTATTACCTTTTCAGAAGTTGTGGAGAAAGTGCAGCACCTCATGCAGCAAGGTGAACGATTATGATGAACTCAATCATTATTGGTAAGTATGTGCCTGGTCATTCTGTTGTTCATCGAATGGATCCTCGAGCTAAGCTGCTTCTTGTATTCGCATATGTATTAATTGTGTTTGTGGCAAATAACCCTATGGGCTATGCTTTTTTAGGTGTGTATACCCTTGCGATAGTAGCGATGAGCAAAGTGCCCGTTTCTTTTATTTTAAGAGGGTTGAAGCCCGTGTTATTTATTATTGTCATCACGTTTCTTTTGCATATCTTCATGACAAAGGAAGGTCCTCTTTTGTTTGAATGGGGATGGTTTTCTGTCTATAAAGGCGGTCTTATTCAAGGTGTTTTAATTTCCTTACGCTTCTTGTTCTTAATTTTAATTACAACGATGCTAACGTTAACGACTACGCCCATTGAAGTAACAGACGGAATGGAAAGCTTGCTGAATCCATTTAAAAAGCTCAAGCTTCCTGTACACGAACTAGCTTTAATGATGTCCATTTCTCTTCGCTTTATCCCTACGTTGATGGAAGAAACGGATAAAATTATTAAAGCGCAGACAGCACGAGGAGTGGACTTTAGTAGCGGTCCCATTACGAATCGTTTGAAAGCCGTCGTTCCTTTACTTGTTCCTTTATTTATAGGTTCGTTTAAGCGTGCTGAAGAGTTAGCTATTGCCATGGAGGCAAGGGGCTATAAAGGCGGAGAAGGGCGTACAAAGTACCGTCAATTGAAATGGAGAAGCATAGATACCATTATGCTTTTACTTCTGCTAGCAGTAGCAGTTGTTTTAGTGCTGATTAGAACGTAAAGATTGTTTGGTGAAAAGATGAGACGTTTAAAATGTATAGTTGCATATGACGGCACACACTTTTCTGGTTATCAAGTTCAGCCAAATAAGCGAACTGTTCAACTGGAGATTGAAGCCGTTCTGGAGAAAATGCATAACAAAAAAGTGCCGATTTACGCCTCTGGAAGGACGGACACAAATGTTCATGCACAGGGGCAAGTCATTCATTTTGATACAAACCTAAATATTCCATGTGATAAGTGGAAAAAAGCATTGAATTCAATGCTACCAGATGATATTGTAATGAAGAATGTATGTGAAGTTGATGCGCATTTTCACGCCCGGTATGACGTTACTTCAAAAGAGTATCGCTATTATATTTTGCGCGGCGAAGATCGAAATCCTTTCACTCGTTCTTATGCATACCATTATCCTTATTCATTAGACTACTCAAAAATGAAAAAAGCCATCACATATTTACTCGGTACACACGACTTTACAAGCTTTTGTTCAGCGAGGACAGAAGTGGAAGATAAGATTCGTACAATTTACAAGATTGATATGTATGAAGAGAATGATCAGCTTGTGTTTAGATTCGTTGGAAGTGGCTTTCTGTATAATATGGTTCGTATTCTTGTTGGAACGCTTTTAGAAGTGGGACAAGGCCGTATTGAAGCAGATACTATAAAAGATATTCTAGAAAGCAAATCACGTCCTCGTGCAGGGAAAACTGCGCCTTCGCAAGGACTATATTTATGGCGCGTTTTCTATGACAACTAAACCTGGTGTAACATTTTCTTGACATTAGTAGCTTAAAGATATAATATATCATATGGTATGTATTTTAACCCCACGGTTAGCCCCGGAAATTAATCGTGTTGAAATAGAAGGTTGAAATAATTTTATAATTGATGATGAAAATTAGGAGGGAAACTCATGCGTACAACTTTCATGGCGAAAGCAAACGAAGTAGAGCGTAAATGGTATGTTGTCGATGCTGAAGGTAAAACTTTAGGTCGTTTAGCAAGTGAAGTAGCATCAATCTTACGCGGTAAACATAAACCAACTTTTACACCACATGTTGATACTGGTGATCACGTGATCCTTATCAATGCGTCAAAAATTGAATTAACAGGTAAAAAATTAACTGATAAAATTTATTACCGTCACAGCATGCACCCAGGTGGTTTGAAACAACGTACAGCATTAGAAATGCGTACTAACTACTCTGAGAAAATGCTTGAATTAGGAATCAAAGGCATGCTTCCAAAAGGTAGCCTAGGCCGTCAAATGTTCAAAAAATTACATGTGTATGCTGGTGACACACATCCACATGAAGCACAAAAACCAGAAGTTTACGAACTTCGCGGATAATTAATAAGAGGAGGTTATTATCTTGGCACAGGTACAATATTACGGAACTGGTCGTCGTAAAAGCTCTGTTGCTCGTGTACGTTTAGTACCAGGTAACGGTCGCGTAACAATCAACGGTCGTGAAATCGAAGAATACATTCCATTTGCTGCACTACGTGAAGTAGTAAAACAACCACTTGCTTTAACTGAAACTGTAGGTAACTATGACGTATTTGTAAACGTTAATGGTGGAGGTTATGCAGGTCAAGCTGGCGCTATTCGTCACGGAATCTCTCGTGCTTTATTACAAGCAGACCCTGAATACCGTGGAACATTAAAACGTGCTGGTCTATTAACTCGTGACGCTCGTGCGAAAGAACGTAAAAAATACGGTCTTAAAGGCGCTCGTCGTGCACCACAATTCTCAAAACGTTAATTTTATATTACGTTTCAAGCCTTGGTCTTTGGACCAAGGCTTTTTTTATTTGTTGTTTGCGTATGAGACGAACGCTTGTGCAGACAATATGTAAAAAAGGGAGGCGTTATCGTGAACGAGGTTACATATTTAAAAGAAAAACGTTATGAAAAAGAAATGAAGTATGAACGCAAAGTCCTAAGAGAACTGTCGTTTGATTTGCTTCAAGAGAGGCTGCGCCGTTATTTTCATCCTATGTTTCAGTGGAATATGCTAGGAGACGAACATGTGGAGGAATATTGTCTTGATATTGCCATCGAATCATTTTTATTAGGTGCACGGGTGAGTAAATGTGGTAAAGGCTACGAAGACTCTCGGAAGCACAGTAAGCAGGAAGAGTCTCTTTTAATTGATACGTTGTACGGAGCGGTCAGCATGTCTGTAACAGATCTTTATCAAGATGGTTTGTATTATTTGTGTCAAGGATATGTGCAGGACTGGTGTAAAGAAGGCTATCGAACCGCAGAAAAAAGACGTCGGTTACGTTTGCATTAAAAAGTACTCATAATTCCCGTTCTTGTCCCATATAGAAATAAATAGGTGAGGCAAGAAGGGAAGGGATAAAATGTCTAAAGTAAAAATAATGAGCACAATTATAGCGCTTCTCGTTCTTTTTGTCATTGTACAATATCAGATAGATCATAAAACATCATCCGGTTCGCTTTCACTTCCTCTTAGCGGAAAAGTCATTGTGCTAGATCCTGGACATGGTGGCGTTGATGGAGGAGCGGTAGGAGAAGATAAGGTGCTTGAAAAAGAAATAACTCTTAAGATTTCGCTAATGCTTCGAGACTATCTGCAAGAGCAAGGAGCGCTTGTTATTATGACGAGAGAAAAAGACGAAGACCTAGCGGCTAAAGACACAAGAGGATACAGTCGGAGAAAAGTAGAAGACTTAAAAAATCGCTTAACGATGATCAATAAGTCGAATGCCGATTTGTACTTAAGTATTCACTTGAATGCTATTCCATCCTCTGCATGGAGAGGAGCCCAAACTTTCTATTACGGGTCCCTAAAAGAAAATGAACAAGTGGCCAAACTCATTCAACAGGAGCTAAGAAATAACCTGGATAATACGAGCCGTGAAGCAAAAGTGATTCAAACTCTTTACCTACTCAAGCATTCTAAACCACCCGGTGCATTAGTTGAAGTAGGATTTTTATCAAATCCTACAGAACGTAAAATGCTTCAATCGAAACGCTATCAAAAAAAGTTAGCTGAATCCATTTATGAAGGAGTCAGCCGATATTTTACTGGAGAAAAGCCCAAATAAAAAGCTTAGCATCCTTCTATTCAGAAAAATCTAATATGTATGATATACTTAATAATATAAATTAAATAGATTTTAACATGGTGGTGGGAGTATGCTAACGGAAAAGCAAGTAAAAGAAGTGGTAGGGGAAATTACAGATCCATTTTTAAATAAAAAACTATCAGAAACAGATGCGATTAAAGAAATAACAATCAAAGCTGAAAAACAGCATGTAAGTCTCAAGATTGCCGTTGCAAAAACAGGTACTAGCGAACAATTGAGCCTGCAAGGTACGATTGTGGACTCATTAAAAAAAGCAGGTATACAGTCGGTTGGACTGCGTTTTGTGGAGTTTACGCCTGAGGAACTTCAGCAGTATCGCGCTGAGCAACCGAATAATGGAAACTTACTAACTAGTCCAAATGCACCTGAATTTATTGCTATTGCAAGTGGTAAAGGAGGCGTTGGTAAATCAACAGTCTCTGTTAACTTGGCCGTTTCTCTAGCTCGTTTAGGCAAGAAAGTTGGTTTAATTGATGCCGATATTTATGGATTTAGCGTTCCAGATATGATGGGAATTACACAACGTCCTGTAGTAGAAGGTGAAAAGATTATTCCAGTTGACCGCTTCGGAGTGAAAGTTATTTCAATGGGCTTCTTTGTAGAAGATAATTCACCCGTTATCTGGCGAGGACCTATGCTTGGAAAAATGTTGACGAGCTTTTTTACAGAAGTTGAATGGGGAGAATTAGATTATCTTTTACTAGACTTACCTCCTGGAACAGGTGATGTCGCATTAGACGTTCACTCCATGCTTCCTGCTTGTAAAGAAGTCATTATTACGACACCACATCCTACAGCAGCATTTGTTGCAGCTAGAGCGGGTGCTATGGCTTTGAAAACTGATCATGAAGTGATTGGAGTTGTAGAAAATATGGCTTACTTTGAAAGCCAGCTAACAGGGGAAAAAGAGTACGTATTCGGTAAAGGCGGAGGTCCAAAACTTGCTGAGGAACTTCAGACAGAGCTTTTAGGACAGCTTCCGTTAAGTCAACCCGACTGGAATGAAGAAGATTTTGCACCTTCCATTTATGACGAATCGCATCGTTTAGGTCAAATATATGGAGAGATTGCGAATAAGATTGCATTTATTTGCGAAAATGAAAAAGCAGCGACAAGAAAATAACAAAAAGCACGCGCTCGAACAGCGCGTGCTTTTTGTTATTATACAGAGAGTTCAATCTGAGCCTTTTTTAGATCAAATGTAAGTTTTTGTTTTAAAAGAGCTAAAAAAGTTTTTCCAGGTGTACTTACGGTGTGGGACTGGTGCTTTAAAATGCCGATTGCAGGCCCCTCGTGCAAATCATGAATGGTTTTAACTACCACTTGATCTGGTGGAAGAGTTGCGCTTATTTGTGGAACAACAGCTATTCCTAAGTTTTCTTTTACAAAATGCTGAAGCGTGCCAATGGTGCCTAACTGTACTTTAGCAGGCAGTTGGCCTGTTCGTTCAAAGATTAGCTGCTCAATTTTCTTTTGAACAGAAGATTGCCCAGCTGTAATCAGAGTTTCATGTATCAAATCTTTTGCAAAAATTGTTTTTCTTTTTGTTAGAGCATGATTGAATGGTAGTAATAGCACAAGTTTTTCCGTTAGTAATGCCTCAAATTCTATATCTCTGAACGATTCTGAAACAGTACCAATCGCGAAATCGATTTCTTGATTGCGTATATGTTGATGAAGGTGCTTTTCGTCTGCAACGAGTAAGCTAATTTCCATGTTGGGATATCTTTTTTTAAATAATGAGAGAATGGAAGGCAGTCGACTGCTTGCTGTAGGCTCTGCAGCACCTATTCGAATAGTACCAGCTTCGCCTGTTGAATAATCCTTTAGCGTGTTATTCAGATATTCATATTCCTTTAATAAAATGTTTGCCCGCTCGTAAAAGATTTTACCTGCTTCAGTAAGCTTAATGCTTTTTCCTCGTTCTAAAAGCTTAAATCCTAATTCGGATTCTAATTTTTGAATATGCAGTGTAATGGTGGGCTGAGAGTACTTTAAATATTCAGCGGCTAATTGAAAGCTTCCTAAACGAACAATGGTTTGAAACGTTTTAATAACGCGAAATTCCATCGAATTCCCTCCTTTTGCTATAAAACGATTGTGTTAATTTATAATATTTTACCATAAAGCTAAGAGTCAAAGTTTACAATTCCAATAAAAATACTAAGTATTAAAAAATATAAAGAAGTCATTTAGATATTTTAATAAAAATAAATGACATGACTAAATACGCATCTCATATGAGATGCGTATTTAATCACTGCTGTTGCTGTTCTCCGCCCGAGTCAGATCCACCGGCAGAAGAATCACTATCGTCGCTGCTTTGTTTTTGTCCACCTTGTGTTTCTTCAGCGGCTTTTAAAAGAATGTCTTGAATTTTAGATTGATACAGAGGGCTATCAAACGTTTCGCTCATAATCTTTTGCAAATAAGTACGATATTCTTTACTCTTTAAAACAGTCAGTACTTCTTTCTCCATAGCCGGATCCTTTAAAACATCTTGAAGCATTCCTTGATATTCAGGATCTTTCATTAATTGTTTGATGACCGTCTTATTTTCCTTTTCTAGACTCTTAGCAAAGCTTTCAGCAAATTTAGGATCATCCATGGCTTTTTTCCAAAATTCCACGCCTTTATCTGATACTAGAGTTTGTGAAATTGTATCTTTTATCGCGTTTTGATCCATCAAAATATCTTGTCTAACAGAAGGATCTTTCATAATAGCCTCGACAGCTTTTTTTCCTTCATCTGTCTTTAAAATATCAACAACCATTTTCTTTGTCTGATCATAATCCATTCCATTGTTTTCTTCGTCTTGCGGTGCGCAGGCTGTAGCTAAAAGCATACACATTCCTATATAAATGAGGAGCATGAGTCGCTTTTTCATAGTAATGAGCTCCTTTCCTAATATGCTTACGATTAATATGAGATAATCAAGGTTTTTTATTCATAAAAGAGCTCTAGATTTTTCAAAACGTGATTGGTACAATTTATGAAAAGGTACAATTTTGTAACTTATGGGGGAGATGGAAGTGAATAGTCGAAATTGGGTTCGTCTATTTCTAACCACGTTAGCTGTTGGGGGTATAAGCACAGCTTTTGTTGGATTCGCGGTACGCTGGGGGGAATACGGTCATTTATTTCAACAAGGAAAAATAGGAGAAATTGTTGCTGTTTTAACATGGCTCGTAGGCGTAGGGTTTATTTTTAGTTTAATTAGTCAGATGGGGTTTTTTGCATATTTAACGATTCACCGATTTGGATTGGGGATTTTTAAATCTATATCTCTTTGGAAATCCGTTCAAATTATATTTATTTTATTTGTATTATTTGACGTTGCGTATTTTCGATATAAGTTCTTTCAACAACCGGGAGAAGGTATAGGTAAGTATATTTTGATAAGCGTTTTCTTATTAGCGGTAGGGTTGTTAGTGGCGTACGCAAAGAAAAAGCAAACGAATAAAGAGGCTTTTGTACCAGCGCTGTTTTTTATGATTGTTGTAACGACAATTGAATGGTTCCCAGCGCTGCGAACGAACGAAGAAAGCTGGCTTTACCTTATGTTGTTTCCACTTCTAATATGTAATATGTATCAACTTCTTATTTTGCCGAAACTTCTTACACATGCAAGAATAGCAAAAGCAGACAAATAGTATATTTGTCTGCTTTTGCTCTATATATACAGTCAGAATAGATGTTAGCGGATATCTTTTACTTGGGTTTTAGAATTTGAAATCAATGTTGAAACACTTACGTTTGAGACTTTTTTATTTTGTAATGAATTCTTGATATATGGAATAGCCTTTGCTGTTTGTTGGGCGGAGTCAGACGCGTGTAGCAATATAATATCTCCCCCATCTAAAGATTTTGTAACATTTGAGACAATTTTCTCAACCCCTGGATTTGTCCAGTCTTTGGAGTCAATGCTCCAGTGAACAGTTGTATAGCCTATATCCGATGTTAATTTTAAGATGTCTTTATTAAATTGTCCGTTAGGAGGACGAAGAAGGTGAACATCTTTAAGGCCTAGAGAATCAAAGACTTTCTTGGACTTTGCAAGATCTTGTCTAATCTCATTAGGTTTTAGGCTCGTATAAGAATTATAGTCATAGCCCATTGTGCCAATTTCGTGACC
>NZ_JBKIKC010000025.1:62500-63886 GCF_046599315.1 Priestia megaterium
TTTGTTCAGTTTTGAGAGTTCAATCTCTCAATTATAGAAAGCACACTACTTTCTTCTTATCTAATAAGAAGAATTTTGGTTGCGATTGTTCTTTGAAAACTAGATAACAGTAATAGCTGAGGAAAAGTGAAACTTTTCTTTAATCAAACCAATAAATAACACAACATTATGTTGTACCATTTATTCGCTAATGGTTAAGTTAGAAAGGGCGCACGGTGAATGCCTTGGCACTAGGAGCCGATGAAGGACGGGACTAACACCGATATGCTTCGGGAGCTGTAAGTGAGCTTTGATCCGGAGATTTCCGAATGGGGAAACCCACTGTTCGTAATGGAACAGTATCTTTATCTGAATACATAGGATATTGAAGGCAGACCCTGGAACTGAAACATCTAAGTACCCGGAGGAAGAGAAAGCAAATGCGATTTCCTGAGTAGCGGCGAGCGAAACGGAATTAGCCCAAACCAAGAGGCTTGCCTCTTGGGGTTGTAGGACACTCTATACGGAGTTACAAAGGAACGAAGTAAATGAAGAGACCTGGAAAGGTCCGTCAAAGAAGGTAACAACCCTGTAGTTGAAACTTCGTTCCCTCTTGAGTGGATCCTGAGTACGGCGGAACACGTGAAATTCCGTCGGAATCTGGGAGGACCATCTCCCAAGGCTAAATACTCCCTAGTGACCGATAGTGAACCAGTACCGTGAGGGAAAGGTGAAAAGCACCCCGGAAGGGGAGTGAAAGAGATCCTGAAACCGTGTGCCTACAAGTAGTCAGAGCCCGTTAATGGGTGATGGCGTGCCTTTTGTAGAATGAACCGGCGAGTTACGATCCCATGCAAGGTTAAGCCGATAAGGCGGAGCCGTAGCGAAAGCGAGTCTGAATAGGGCGTTTAGTATGTGGTTGTAGACCCGAAACCAGGTGATCTACCCATGTCCAGGGTGAAGTTCAGGTAACACTGAATGGAGGCCCGAACCCACGCACGTTGAAAAGTGCGGGGATGAGGTGTGGGTAGCGGAGAAATTCCAATCGAACCTGGAGATAGCTGGTTCTCTCCGAAATAGCTTTAGGGCTAGCCTCATGTTGTAAGAGTCTTGGAGGTAGAGCACTGATTGGACTAGGGGCCCCCAACGGGTTACCGAATTCAGTCAAACTCCGAATGCCAAAGACTTATCCATGGGAGTCAGACTGCGAGTGATAAGATCCGTAGTCAAAAGGGAAACAGCCCAGACCACCAGCTAAGGTCCCCAAGTATACGTTAAGTGGAAAAGGATGTGGAGTTGCTTAGACAACCAGGATGTTGGCTTAGAAGCAGCCACCATTTAAAGAGTGCGTAATAGCTCACTGGTCGAGTGACTCTGCGCCGAAAATGTACCGGGGCTAAACGTATC
>NZ_JBKIKC010000026.1:0-61131 GCF_046599315.1 Priestia megaterium
ACTTCTAGGATTGTTCTTGCAATTGTTTGTAAATGGAACAAGAAGCTGGAGGGACATTGTTGGTATTGCACAAAATGTTACCTTTTGTTTAATGATTGTAAGCATTGTTATTTATTTAACAATTGTCAAAAGAAAAGAAAGAAAAGAATATCTTAAAATGTAAATTAGGATTAAAATAATCTGTATGTTGATTGAAAAATAAAACGCCAGAAGATATCTCCTGGCGTTTTTATGTGTTAAATTTATTTTTGGTTTTTTAATTTCTTTAAAAGTGCTTTCTTTAACTTCTTTTTCTGTCAATTCATGTATATCATAATTTTTTATATTTATAGTAATTTTATTTAGTTCTTTGTAGATTGACATAATTTTATTCATCACACTCCGTCTTTGTTAATAAATTTTACTATTTCATGTTGATGCTGAATTCTTAGTTCTTTTGGTGTTAATACAGTATTCGTTATTTAATACGATAAAAAGAGAGTAAATCTATCAAAAATCCCGCAAACTTGAGATAATTAATTTCTTTTTTTTTCATTATTCTTTCACCCTAGATTTTATCTAGCCAATTTTGTACAGAAGTTCCTATTGTGTTCACTCAGTGTCATAATTCCTCTATGATATAAAAAAGAAATGACTAAAGGAAACTTCTTCTTTATAAAAGTTTTTTATAACTAAAGGACTTACATGTTAATATATAGATAATTTAATATTATTAACAAGTATAATTATTAATGTATTTTATTCAAAAATAGTTTAATATTTATCTACTTTGTAGAAAAACTGCGTATTTGTCGTCAGTAGGTGTAAATAATAAAACCTTCGTAACATATGAAATACTTTAATGTTTACTTAATGATTTCTAAAACGAAGATAAGGTTATTTTGTAATAGAAAACTCAATCACAACATTTTTTTAGGGTACATGTATATGAATCTACAAATCTGGCCAGCCTAATAACGTATTCCCCCCTATTCCAATAAATTTGAAAATCCTTTACATATACTCGCAAAGGATTCTTTTTTATTAAACGCTATTTATTATTGTAAGCTCTTATTTTTTTACGATAAAAAAAGAAACCTACTAATCCTCCAATTACTGCTGTAATAACACCAACACGTATTAAAGGAATGATAAAATCAACAAGGTTTAAATATGTAGTTTCCGTTACGCCTTCCCCCATTGGGAAGACCTCTTTATATGGAACAATGAAAAAACCTAAAGATAACCCTAAAATGAACCCATATAAAAAACCTTTTTCTATAAATGTTACCAAGTAAACTTCCTCCTTAATAATAAGTGGGATTAAATTTACATTTTACCATAAAAAGGTTTTATGGATTATATTTGCAAGCTGAATTTTTAATTGTTTACCCCGAAATGATAACAGGTTATAATCAGAACTATGTAATTTCGGGTATCGAATTAAATCTACATTTTGGTCCCTTTGTGCTTAATGTAGGATGGGAGCTTGTAGCCTACATTTCTTTAGTGAAATGAAATACAAACTATATAGAAAGGCGAGGAAAAATTGAATACACTTAGTGGAAAAAAAAGAATTCAACTTGCGATACTTTTGGGATCACTTGGACTCTTAGGCCCTTTTACAATTGATACGTATTTACCTTCCTTCCCCACAATCGTAAAAGATTTTCATACTACGGCATCACTCGTACAAATTAGTTTGACAGCATGCTTATTAGGATTGGGAGCAGGACAATTATTTATTGGCCCATTGAGTGATGTGAAAGGCCGTCGTAAACCTTTACTATTATTTCTTTGCTTATATTTATTAGCTTCTTTAACTTGCTCGTTTTCACCAAATATCTATTTCCTTATTGTGGCTCGTTTTGTCCAGGGTTTTTCGGCAGCAGGCGGGCTTGTGGTTTCAAGAGCTATTGTCAGGGACCTTTTCAGTGGAAAGGAACTGACCAAATTTTTTACTTTAATTGTATTAGTCGGTAACCTCGGCCCAATAGTTGCACCAATTGCTGGAGGAGCCATTCTTTCGTTTACCAAGTGGAATGGAGTTTTTATTGTTTTAGCTTGTATTGGAGCTATATTAATCTTCATGGTTTCCCTAAAACTACCAGAAACGCTACCACCTGAAAAACGTGTGCCTAGTAATCTGCCACAGCTCATGAGCAATTTGGGTTCCTTATTTAAGGAGCGAGAATTCATGGGATACGCATTCACACAAGGATTCACGACAGCTGGAATATTTGCTTATGTATCTGGTATTCCGTTTGTCTATCAAAATATTTACCATGTTTCTCCGCAACAGTTCAGTCTACTCTTTGGAGTTAATGGTTTAGGCTTGATTATTGGAAGTCAGTTGGTTGGACGCTTGGCCGATTACATTTCGGAGCGGACATTCTTAAAGATAGGACTAGGAATTTCTATAACGGCAGGAGCAATCCTACTCATCGCTCTTCTTTTAAAAGCTCCATTAATTGCCGTGGCGATCCCGATTTTCTTTTTTGTTTCATCAATCAGTATTATTGGTACGACGTCCTTTGCATTAGCCATTGAATCACAAGGACATATTGCGGGCAGCGCCTCCGCATTATTAGGCTTATTGCCATTTGTACTCGGATCGCTATCAGCACCTCTTGTTGGAATAGCAGGATCGTATACGGGTGTTCCAATGGGCGTTACGATTTTTGGTGCTAGCTTGTTGGCGTTTCTTTCCTATTTTGTTTTAGTTCGAAAGCGTTCGGTTGGGATGCAGAGGCCCAATGATGCTGAACAAGGTTCTAAGCTATAATGTGGATACGTATGTTATTTAGTCAATTAGACAGTTGACATGTAAGAAGAAAAAAACATTAATGTTATTAACAACACGCCCCAAGTGATGAGCCATCGCTTGGGGCTGTTTTCGTTTTGATGCATTGTTTCTATAACAAACAGTATTTTTTTCTGTTTTTAAGCTGTATATCATATACAAAGATAATTAACATAAAACGTATTATCGGTAGAAATCACTTTCCTAAATATGTATTTATAGTATGATATTTGTATATTATCGTTTAGGAAGTGATTTTTTGTTTATTGCAATAATTCTAGCTGTAATCTTATCTTTTCTTTCAATTCTAAACGCCAATAAGCTCATTGGCTTGAAAGGGTACTTATCAGTGAAAAGCTTGACTATTCAAACCAGCACTCTTATGGTAACACCTATAATTGCTCTAATAATTCTTTCAATCGTGATATTTAATTTTCACTCTTTATATCAAGAAAGAATTCCTCATGCATTGCTTGTATTAAGTATGTGGATGTTAGTGACTAATTCTATGTTCATTTATAGAAACATTAAAGGTAAGAACTTAAATTTAATTACGACAATTGTATTAGGTTTCATGAACTTTTTAGCAGCCATTTACCTTACTCCTTTAGATCGCTATGATAAATTATTTAATAGCCATTATTATGTCATTCCATTGGCTATTAGCTTAGTCTCTATAACTATTACATACATAAATTTAATTAGAATCAGGAAAGCATGCTTATCAATATAAACTGGACAAATTATTTAAAAGTAGGTATATACTCTATACATTCTTAGTTAACATAAAACACGGAAGTAGAAGTTAGCCAATCGCAATGCAGATGTCTATCTTTTACAGTCTTCTCAGCATCTGATACATTAATTAGTTCCGGTAGACGAAAAGCAAAATTAACAATCATTAATTATAAAAGGGGGGTATTTAAATGGAATTTGATGTATCTGAATTAGTTGAAGCAAAACGTCAAATTGATTCAACTTTACACAAACTCAGAGAGACAGTAAAAACTCTTAAAGCTAAAGAAAATCCTAATAGATATAAATCTCAAATTACCTTAGCTAAAAGACGGATAGAAGCATTCGAAATTTCGGTATCCCTTATTGAAAGAGAAATAAATGACCTTGATAAAAAAAGCTAATTATCAGCTTTTTCTTTGGTTCAAACTATGATTATTTTAGAATTAAGTTTTACATCAGCCCCTAACCTCTTTCCAAAGCTACTAAATCAAAATAGATAGATTCTAAAGGAGTCAGTACAAATGAAAGCCATTCTTCAAAAGAATGGTTTTTTATTCTGGGTATTAATAGCAATATATCCTTGAAAATCACTGAGATAAATGGATATTAATTGAAATTATATGGAACAAATAGTAAGATAAATGTGTGACAGTAAAGTGTAACTATTACACATTAATGTAAAGGAGGTTTATATGAATATATACACAGCAAACGAGTTAACTGAACTGCTTCAAGAGTATGATCCTACTCTTAAGTTACGTACGATTCGTTACTATACACAGTTAAGTTTACTCCCTCCATTGGAGCTTGTTGGGAATAAGCGTGTCTATACGGATAAACATTTAATATATGGTAAAGCCATTCTTACACTCACAAGAACCGGAGAGACGTTAGGCAATATTCATAATGTATTAAAAGATCTTTCCTATGAAGATATTGAACGTGTGGCTAATCAATTAGAGTTTATTAACTCAGAAAATGTCCTTCATCAAGAAACCCATCTAATAAATGCCAGTGTAGCTATAACATTGGATACGAACCTTTCTCCAGCCATGAAACAAAAGGTTATTCAATCAGTTTCACAACTCTTTCCCAATGGAGACAGTCATAATGGAAATTAAGTTAGCAAAAGAAAAAATGGAGAATGAGGAAGGGCTGAACTATATACTGATCCATCTCCAATGGAACGAAAGAAAATATGTTCATAAAATTGAAGTACATCATTCTTCCTATTGTGCTACAGGCCTAAATTTTAACCAGCTAAAGGAGAATGAGCAGGGAGCTCTTCTAGTAAATCGGTTAATTCAACAGGAGTGTATTCTTCTTGAATTATTTACGGAAACGTATAATCCGGAATCGATAGAAACTTTATCTGTTTCCGTTCATTTTGAGGGAAGTGATGGTGTTGAAAAATGTATACAACAATCAATTACCATTCCCTTAGTTGGTGAAGACGAAGCATATGAAATTCCTATCAATAAAGAAGTAGCAAACCTTGTAAATGAATTAGTAAGAGAAGATAATTTGATTTCAAATATAGGGGGGCAAAGAATGAACTTAATTCCTTACGTAGTCGAGCAAACAAGCCGTGGCGAACGTTCTTATGATATTTACTCTCGTTTACTCAGGGACAGAATTATTATGTTAACAGGCGAAATCACAGATGAAGTGGCCAATAGTGTTATATCGCAATTACTGTTCCTCGATGCAGACGATCCTGAAAAAGACATTAGCATCTATATAAATTCTCCGGGGGGATCTATTACGGCAGGCATGGCTATTTATGATACGATGCAACATATAAGAGCAGATGTCAGTACATTGTGTATAGGACTAGCAGCTTCCATGGGAGCTTTTCTGTTAGCTGGTGGAGTTAAAGGAAAACGTTTTGCCCTTGGTAATAGTGAAATCATGATTCATCAACCATTAGGTGGTGCAAGAGGGCAGGCTTCAGATATCGAAATTAGTGCAAAAAGAATTTTACGTATGAGACAACACCTTAATGAAATATTAGCTGAACGAACAGGAAAAAGTGTAGAAGAAATTTCTAATGACACAGAACGAGATAATTTTATGCAAGCACAAGAAGCAGTAGATTACGGTCTTATTGATCGTATCTTAATTAAGCAGCCTTAATTAGGGAGGTAGAAACGATGAGTGTAGAAAATAAATCTTATTCTGTTGAAATTTTAGACTCAAAGCGTAATGTTACATACTATAGACAGTACGATGCTCTAACAATTGAAGAGGCAAAACAAAAAGCAAAAGCAGAGTTTGTAGACGGTACGATTACGTCTGTTTCTCTTTTAAAAAATGATGAGGAAACACAGTAACCCTTTGTTTCCTTTTAATTTATCAATATAGGTAAATAAAAGAGAAGCTGGAAATTACATTCTGGCTTCTTTTTTATTTTACGAATGTATACCCCATACAAAATTAGTTAGCATAATCATGATTATCGAAAATCAGTAAAGCCTCCTCTTCATTAGCTTGTATATAAAGGGTTTTCTAGTTAAAAAAAGAACTATAAAATAAATTAGAACCTTAATTTTTACGTACGAGGAGATAGGCGAATGATAAAACTTAATGAATGTTTAGGGTGTAAGATTGCTAAAGGATTGGTCCCCCCTGGGCACATTATTTATGAAAACGAATACATTTGTTGTACTTTAGATATCGCTCCTTTTAATGAAGGGCATTTATTAGTATTACCAAAACAACACTTCCACGATATCGATGAGATAGATATAGATACGCAAATTGAGATAAATAAAGCTACAGTTAGTATGATAAAGCTAATTAAAAAAGTGTTTAAGCCACATGGCGTTACTACCTGTGCAAATGGTGGAAAGTTTAATGAATTGAGTCATTACCACCTTCATATCATTCCCAGATACAAAGGTGATGGTTTTACTTGGAGTGAACCAATTGATAATAAAAGTGCTGAGAACTACCTAGAAAAGACCAGAGATTTGCTAATCGAGAACCTTTCAAATTAGTATATGAGGCACTCATCCCTAGTTACCATAATGTGTTTTCCTGGAACCGCATCAAAAAATCCCCTCCATAGTAGACAGGATAGGTTGCCTTCTTTTTGACGTATTTATTTCTATACATATGTAATCCGCGTGAAATAGTACTGTTATAAAGATATGTTAATATTGATTTGTCGTTAATATTTCATAGTTTTAATCCCTAAAAAGCGACCTCGCTTGCCAATGCCGAGGTCGCTCTTTATTTTGTTAATTAGATTAATCACCTTTGGGATGATTTTTTAGCTTTCAGGCTCATGTTATTTCTAACAAAAAAATATAAAAAGACTCTTGCAATTCTAGTGGCGAATTACTATTTAAATAGAGTGAGAAGAGATAATTAGAAGAATGTTGTAATATCAATATTTATAACGAAGTAACAATCTCTTTAGAAGAATGATAGTAGAAAAACTCTATTTTTAATGAATATTTTCACCCTGAATTTAGTCTATTCTCAATGCTATCTTCTCTAGGACAAACTTTACTATGACCTATCTCATTAGTATACCAATTAATTTTATGGTCAATCATTGCTTGATAAGATATCAATTGATTTATCTTTGACTGTATATATTCATTTTGGTTTTTAAGCATTGATATTCGTTGTTCAATTGTTTCATCCCCCTGCATAACGAGGGCCACAAATTCCTTTAGATCAGCAATAGTCATACCCGTAGCTCGAAAACAGCAAATATATTTAAGCCATTCAATGTCTTTAGTTTCATAAATACGTCTACCACTTTCATTTCGCTTAATAATCGGAGTAATACCTTCTTTTTCATAATAACGCAAAGTATGAATTGATAAGCCTGTTTGGTCTGATACTTGACTAATTGTGTAGCTCATAGTTAATACCTCCTATCTCTTTAGTATTTATTCCATCATTATCTGGAAGGTACGATTAGTTTAAAATGGTTAGCTTGTTCATATTTTTAAATCAGTATTGAGTCAATTCACTATTAAATTTTTTGCAAATAAAGGCCCACTTACAAAAAAAGTGAGCCACAAATATCAATATCTTTTTTTATTATATTTCTTGTTTAGTTGGTCTTACAATGATTTCATTGACAGCTATATTATCTGGTTGAGAAATTGCATATAAAATCGAATTAGCGATAGCCTCTGCAGGAAGTCCAAATTCCATAATTTGTTCTTCAATACCTTTTTTAATTTCTTGATTAGAAATGAAATTGACCAATTCTGTATCTACTGCTCCAGGTGAAATAATTGTTGTACGAACATTATTTTCTACTTCTTCTTGCCTCAACCCTTCAGTAATAGCCCTTACAGCAAATTTTGTACCTGAATAGACAGCACTCGAGGGAAAAGCTATGTGCCCTGCAACAGAAGAAACATTAATAATATGTCCTTGTTTTCTTGTTCTCATATAAGGGAGAACTGCAGCAATCCCATAAAGGACACCTTTAATATTTACATCAATCATTTGTTCCCATTCTGTCACTCTTTTTTCATGTAAATAAGAAAGTGGCATAAATCCAGCATTGTTAATCAGGACATCAATCTGTCCAAAGTTATCTAAAGTAAAACTTGCAAGTTCTTCTACCTCTTGTTGAGAAGCAACATCCGTTACTTTATATTCAACTATACCGCCTTGTTTTTCAATTTCTGACTTAAGTTTTCGTAATCGTTCCTCACGTCTTGCAGATAGTACAACTTTAGCTCCTTTGCTAGCAAGTACTTTAGCAGTTGCTTCACCGATTCCACTTGAAGATCCAGTTATAATAACTACCTTCTCCTCAACATTTAACATTACTGATCAACCCTTTCTATTCTTAAGATGTTTCTCAGTATAATACCTAGAGTGCGCTCTAGCACAAGAGCTTTATAAAAAATTCATTTCTGCTTAAAAGCAAACTAGTCCTTCTTTAGACGGCTTAACTAGCCTTCAGGATTTTTGTTTTTTTAACGAGAAAAAATATAAAAAGACTTTTGCAATTCTAAGAACGAATTGTTATTGAATCTAACTATGTATGGTTCGTCTATTGGGGACTATATCTATCATATTTTAGCTATTAGTGGAGGCATGAGAAGAGATGGAGTAGCAAGTTGGGTAACTACGAAGATCTCGAAGAGTGATAGTATAATTTAGGGATAATTAAAGTTGATAACAAGATAAAAAGTTACCTCACACAGGAAAGAGGTAACTTTTTATCTTTAGGATTAAATGTGTGAAATTTGTAAAAATAGTCTGAATAATTATATTACGAAATTGTAAATAAAGCAATATTAAATAATCTTGAGCACATGGATAAAACGTGCACTTTTTATACATTCTATTGTCATACACACCTCCAAGAGATCACGACGTATAAAAAGCTGCATGAACAAGAAATGGGACCTCATCAGACTCCCTGCACTGCAAGGGGTCTCCCTTTGTGTAGATTCCAGAAGAGTGATTATCTTAACTGGGTTTGTATATGATATACAGAGGTTCCATACCCACTAGAACATCGGCTTTCTCATGTTTGTGTTGCATCTCTTCCAACCAGGCAAAGAACACATCAAATCCTTCTTTTGTATTCGTGAAGGTTAGAGCTTTCCCAAGGATCTTTCTACGATCATCTTGTGCCCGAGCAACATGCTTAAATTTAGCAATATCTACCCCGACAATCAGTGTATGGGGTGTAAATTGATTTAACTTTTCGTTTTGAGTACAATTCATAAGAGTCCTCCTTGAATGATGAATTGAAGTCATGGCCATGACCTTCTGCATCATATCAAGGGGACTTTTTTATTTCAAGACACCAAGTAATTTCAATCAGGAATGCTACTTTACATAAACACTCTTTCCGGAACACACCACAAAAAAGAAGCCTTGTCGCAGAACGGTTCCGCCGAGGCTTCTTTTTCCGGAGTATGCAGCTTTATATATATGCTGTAACTTATCTGAAATGTCCCTGTTATAAATATATGGTAGTATTGTTTTGCAATTCTTTTTTCATAACAATATTCCTTGAAAAGCTACCTCTTTCCCTATTTTGAGGTAGCTCCTTTTTTATAGTGTATGTTTAGTTTCCGATATCAAATATTGCTCCAAAGTCCGTTATATTATGACTACTTAGAAGAATGCATTTACAAGTTGATAAAATCCCTTAATAAAAGGACTTCTACCATAACTAATAAATGATGTTATTTCCACTAAGGACGTATAAATCAAAAAATATAAAAAAGAAGAAAAACATTCCAAGTTGGGAGGTGGATTGCTTTTCTTCTAAACTGATTTACACCATTTTTAAAAAGGTAAATTCTAATACAAAATCAAAGATATATATATAATGCATCTTTTGCATTAATGTCTATTTTACCAAATTTATCTATATTTTGTATATATTACATATCGAAATATTCTACTACTTAAGCAGACAGAATGTTGTACGACTAATAACAATTTTTTCTATACTAACATCTAGAATGTATAAATAAACTTTATAAATAAGGGTCCCAAAAAGGCTATCTCAAGGAAGAGATAGCCTTTTTGGGTTTCGTTTGATGGTTTAGGTGTTCTTAAAAAAATATGTCTTATTGCTATTATAATGTATTTTGTCAGACATGTCACCAATGATTTTCTGAAATTTATAAAAACATAAAAAATTAAAGACATAAAGTTGCCATGAATTTATAAAGTACAAGTTGGCCGTTTTGGCCATTATACGATTTAAATCCTATGAAAATTGAAAGAAATAGAAATCTTTCTTTTTTTGCTAACGATAATAATTACTTTAACATCTTGTAATAGCTTTAAATATCTTGTTCGTAAAAGCATACATTTTTAGTTACCATAATGTACTTTATAAGAAAAATCCATGGCAAAAGACTTATCTTTTGCCATGGATTACTTATGGCTTAATTATGAGTGAGTACCATATACAAAGCTCCCACTATAAATTAAGTAATATCAAGGATTTATAGAGAGAAAATAAAATATAGTAAACGTTCAGAAGGGGCTCCGATAAGAATCGAGAACCAGCCTTTTTGTTTATAATAATTTCCTTTTTTGCTCAATAATAAAAGAAGTTAGCTATAAACTAACTTCTTTTATTATTAATTACTCCTTAGTTAAGTAGCTAATTGAGTAAGGTCAAATAAATAAAAAATTCTTAATATGTTTTATCTCCGTTAAAGATAGAATTTTTTACAATAACATAATCAACATTACGAATTGCTTCTAGCTTATTTCCTCCTGCATAAGAAATAGAAGACTGAAGGTCTTGTTCCATTTCTATCAGAGTATTTTTTATAGACCCTTTGTGTTTTACCAACATTTTTTTACCTTCTACATTTTTCTTTTCACCTTTTTGAAATTCAGAGGCAGAACCAAAGTATTCTTTATAAAGATTTCCATCTTTCTCAACGGATTCACCTGGAGACTCTTCATGTCCAGCAAATAGTGATCCAATCATTATCATAGACGCACCAAATCTAATTGATTTCGCAATATCGCCATGCGTGCGAATGCCCCCGTCTGCAATTATAGGCTTGCTTGCTGCCTTTGCACACCAACGCAAAGCTGCTAATTGCCAACCGCCTGTTCCAAATCCAGTTTTAATCTTTGTAATACATACTTTCCCTGGACCAATTCCTACTTTTGTTGCATCGGCACCAGCACGCTCTAGATCCCTTACTGCTTCCGGAGTTCCCACATTTCCTGCAATAACAAAACTATGGGGCAGGTGTTTTTTTATATGCTGTATCATCTGTATGACGGCATCTGAATGACCATGTGCAATATCAATCGTAATGTATTCAGGTAAAAGTTCTTCCTCTGCTAATTGCTGGATAAATTTATATTCCTCTTCTTTAACGCCTACACTAATAGAAGCAAATAGGCCACGTTCTTTCATATCTTTAATAAAAGATATTCGCTTCTCTGGAAGAAAACGGTGCATCACATAAAAATAACCATTTTCTGCTAGGTAAATTGAAAGTTTTTCATCTATAATCGTTTGCATATTGGCGGGCACGACAGGTAACTTAAATTTACGCTCACCAAATGTTATAGTAGTATCACACTCAGTCCTGCTGTTCACTATTGATTTAGCAGGAATTAGTTGTATATCTTCGTAATCAAACACGTTTTCCATAAATAGCACCTCTAAATACGAATAATTAATAATAAAAAAGCTAAAAAAGTTCGCCCTTTTTTAATATAGTTTATTTCTATAAGTATGTCAAAAATTTAGCCAGTTTATGCTACGTGGTTAATTTAAATCTTTACATAAGCTGAATTATTTAAGCTTATTTCTTATTTTAAGATCTTATCTAATCTTTCAGCCCAGGAAGGTTAGGTTCTAATGGGAAAACTAATTTTATAAACTATACATTTGGAGTTTAAAAATCCACATCTTAGTTCCTTAATAGTAGATAATTTAACTCAATTTATACAACCTTTATCCTGTATCTGAATGGGATTGGTTTTAATTAGCTGGTGAAGGATATATCTATTAGTAGAACAACCTATTTTATAGGGGGAGAGGAGGAGGAAGTAGTGAAAGAAATTAAAGTAGCAGAAAATAGTGGTCAGGCAAATAAGTTCATTGAAGATTTTTTTACCAATGGGTTTAGTAAAAGTGAAGTTTATTTGTTGACCTATAATAAAGAGCGCTCGGAATATTTAACAGATATAACAAATACGAAAGAATATCGAACTTCTGAACAAGGGGTTTTTACATCTACCGTTAATAAGTTATTTTCCCGTGAAGATGAACTTCGTTCCAAAATGACATTGTTAGGGTTAACAAAAGAAGAAACTGAACGATGTATAGGTGAGATGAAACAAGAACGTATAGTAATTATTGCAAAGAAGAGTATTTAATAATTCGCAGGTGCAATAAATGTTGAAGAAACTAAGTGATCGAGAACCTTATTGGTATGTTGCTGTCTATATATATGGTTTGTTTTACTATACGAATTTTTTTTATATCCTCCAAGGGTAGTGAATAGAAGTAACCCACTAGAGTCGTTTACTAATCTTATATGGAGGTGAAGGGTTAATGACTCAATTCCTTGCTATTCACATAGGTACGTTATACTTTCCTACAAGTATTCTTCTCATTACCTTATTAGTTTTAATAGGTTTTATTATCTATTTTCTTACTAGAAGAAAAAGAAATAGAGATCAACTGATTAATTTAAATGAGAGAAGAGTAACGGAAAAAAGAGGAAAAAACAAAACTCTATAGATTTCAAGAAAGCTAACGAAAAACATAAAAAACGGGAAATGATTCTCAATTATTAGGAAAATAAAAATAAATAGTTTAGCTCTTTTTTTACGTGGAAGACAAAAAACAAGTCAAAAATTATTAGGAGGAATGTAAAATGACAAATAATAAAAATAATGACAAAATGAGCCGTGAAGAAGCTGGAAGAATGGGTGGAGAAGCTACAGCCAAAAATCATGATAAAGAGTTTTACCAAGAGATTGGCGAAAAAGGCGGAGAAGCTACAGCTAAAAATTATGATAAAGAGTTTTACCAGGAGATTGGCGAAAAGGGCGGCAAAGCTAACAACAAACGTAATAACGACTAATTGTTTGTAAAACTAAATTTTTCAGTTTTTACGTTGTATATCGTATACATTCTCAGTTAGCATAGTCAACATTAATAGAAGCCAAACTCTTTATATATAAAGAGTTTGGCTTCTATTTTTATGGTAAATGGTTTGATTACATTTGACGTTTTTCCAACAGGGCTCTTCTTTTACCAATTTGTCTATTTCTCCATTTATTATATTGTCTTTTCTTTATTACCAGTTAAATTATCAGAAACAACGTCAAGTGATGGACGAGCTATCTATGACGTATTACGCTAGGGTCACATAATATGTAACCCTCATTAATAAACGAACAATTGTCTTTTATATATATTGGTACAACCTTTCACTGTTCTTTAGAAATAGGGAAAGGTTTAAATCCTAAACGCTAAGGCTAAAGTAGAATTAAAATACTTATCCAAACAGGAGGATAACCTGAACAAACTCAAAATCACCAACCTGTCATCGAAAGCGATATGCATCCTCTTCCTATCCATGAAAATGACAATTATATTAGCACAAGCAAAGTAAAAAGAAAGGGGAGGCTTTAATTACCGAAGAGACAATGGCATTGGAAAAGGTGTTGCCCTTAATCGTATGAAAGAAGGATTAGATAATTTTGTTGTCTACCTAAATGAACACAGTGATGCACAAGAAAAAAATTTCGAGTTAAAGAGGAAATTTCTTTTGGTTTCACTAAACTTATTATTTTCGAATTATAAAATGGAGAGGTGTTTATAAATTGTATAGAGGTCGAGATATGACTAAATTGGCAATGATTTCAAAAAAAAGAATGGAAAGATAATGAACTTACTTATTTTCATCATTCATTCCAACAGATAACTCCCTATCTAAATGAAGAAGGTCGGGAAATTCACCTTCAAATTATAAAGGAAATTGAATCTAGAGGGGGCCTTTATTCTATTGATTCGAACTATGTCCATAATAAGAATAAGGAATGTAGAAAATAAACCTCAATACATGGATAGGTAAAGAAAGTTTATAGAGAAATTTTAGGGTGTGAGGTTTATCTAAAAATCAGGAATACTTGTAATACATGAAGAGAATCATTTATATAATATACGGATTCTGCTAACATAATAGATTTTATTGTATTCATAAAAAATGGCCATTAAGCATCACAGATAAAATAAAAGACCCAACAATAAAAAACATTGGCTGAAGCTTAGCCAATGTTTTTTTAGGTGAATACTGTTAAGAAGGTGTTTTCCTAAAAAGGCGGATAACTTTAAGAATACAAATTACATTATATTCATGGACCTGTTTTTAAGGTATATACCATATACATTTTTAGTTAACATAGTAGGTTTTATAAGAAGTAGATTATTCTTTATATCTTTTAAATAGTTTTGTGACTAAAACATTGTGCAACCTCTCAGCGAACTCTTCATGATGCGTTGTGTCAAACCCTGCATGGTGGCCGGGAAACTCAACAATTTCCGTGCCTAGTTGTTCTGCTAAGGTGGCTGCGCAACCATAAGGGAAAAGAGCCCGGGAAGCACGCCCTCCAGCTGGAAATATCTTAATTGATGAAGATTTTAACAAGGTATTTAATTTATTAATATCTAATGTATAGTTAAGAATCAGGGAATTTCATACTTAGTGAAATATGTTGAATTGCTGAGAAGACGCTCTGTTAGTATATCTATTGATTGTTTGGATTTGGTATCGTTCATTTCTAAATTTGACAATAATTTAATGACTTCACTTCGATGGTTATTCTGAAGGTCTTCCATGAATTGCTCTGCTTGTTTTAACTCCTTTCCAAATAAAAGTTGCAATAAGACTGGTTCGTGTGGGATCATTCCTCGTACTTGTCCGGAGTAGCGTATGCACAAATCAAGTCCGATGACAGCACCTGAGCTGCTTCCGAATACGTACGCAGGTTTATCTGTAAGTTCTGCTAATAATAGGTGAGCATCTTTGCTATGTGTTTCCACTTTATAACCTTCTGTCTTATTAATAAGATTACTACGCGAATGACCACGACGATCGTAAGTCACAACTGTATACCTATCAGCAAGATGATTAGCAATATTATTGAATTTGTCAGCATCACCGCCTCCACCGTGGATTAAAAGGAGGATTGGACCTGATCCACGTACCTCGTAGTAGAGAATTGCTTCGGGTATTTGTAATGTCCTATTTTTTACCATAGTCATTTAAAAACTCGCTCCTTTCATTTTCATTTATGATTGGATATTGGGTACCTTTATGCCTTATGAAATTAATAGTCCCTTTTACTTTATATAGTTTATAGAGTATATAGAATATATAAAATGCAGTAATCAATTAAGAAATAAACTCGCCATATTTACAGTCATCAATCAAGTACCAATTCATATTTTATTTCTTACCGTAACGTCTCTTAAAGATGATACTTACGAATGATGCGTTAATGTATATCTTATATATTTTTAGTTAATATAATCACCGTTATAGGTACCCTCAAATAAAAAGAAGAGGCTTATAAGGAAGTAGAATTATGACTTTCTTAAGAAAAGGGGTTATAAGATAAAAAATGGGAAACGGGTGTAATGAAATAGAGAGGAATACTCGCAGTACAAACTTTTATAAAGAAATAGGGTTTGTAAATCATCAGAGGTAAACAATCCTTTAATTATTTCTACAGTCAAATGAGGCTATCTTCTAAGTATGTATCATGAGATACATACTTACTCAAACTAACTTTACAATGGATTAATGTTCCTTTAAATAAAAATTCACGTCTGATTGCTATCGTATTATATGTGTCCCATCTCATTTTAAAAATTCGGGAGGTTATTATGAATAAGCAAAAATCAGGCAATTGTTTTAAAGTCTTAAGTGTTATGGCATTAGGTTCCTTTTTAGCTATATCTACTCCTGCGGATGCAGCTAAAAATAATAAAGAAACAGCTGGTCAACCGTTCCAAAATAAAAAGTGGGAATACAATATAAAAGAAACACATAATATTGGAAGCCTAAAAATGATTGGAGAGCAAAGGATCCCTTTTAAGAAAGAATTTCAAGGTACCATTGTAGGAGGGTTATCAGGAATTTCCTATAACGATAGGCAAGGTACATGGATGATGATAAGTGATGATAAATCGGATAACAGTCCTGCCCGTTTTTATACAGCTCAATTGAACTACGATAATAAGAATTTTGATTCGGTTAAACTGACAGAAATGAACTTTTTAAAACAAGCCGATGGTACAAACTATCCTAATCAAACGCAATATGCCCTAAAGGGAGGAGAAGTACCAGATTTTGAATCCATACGTCTAGATCCAAAAGACGGAAGTATTTGGTATACAAGTGAGGGGAGCCGTTCTCTTGGCTTAAATCCTTTCATAAAGCATGCGAATGGGGAAGGGAAATATTTGGCTACTTTACCTTTAGCGAAACAATTTAACATGATACCAGAACACGAGAATGGACCACGTGATAATTTAACTTTTGAAGGAATCACCTTTGCAAACGACGGTAATTCCTTATGGGTTTCCATGGAAGCCCCTTTATATCAAGATGGGCCTGTACCTACAACAACTAATGGGGCGCTTTCACGAATTACACGATATGACCGTAAGGGAAAGCTATTAGCACAATATGCATATCCTATTGATGCCATCCCGGCGAAGCCTGGCCCTGGTAAGTATGCAGATAACGGAGTATCAGAAATTTTATCTGTAAATAAACACAAACTTCTAACTATTGAACGCTCTGGTGTACAAAGCGCGGATGGAACATTTAAAAATTATATTCGTATTTATGAATTAGATACACGCGGGGCTAGTGACATTAGTAACATTCATTCATTACAAGGACAAAAATTTAAACCTGTGAAAAAGCGTCTTGTTCTGGATTTGACAACATTAGGTTTATCGGTACTGGACAATATCGAAGGGATATCTTGGGGACCAAAGCTCCCAAATGGACATGACAGTTTAGTTCTAATTTCAGATGACAATTTCAATCGTAACCAAGTAACCCAATTCTTAGCGTTTGAAATATTGCCAAAATAGGGATTCTAGTGCAAAAAATACTCTCTAGAAACATAGGGTGTTAGTTTCATACAGTAGGTCTAAATAACTTTAAAGGGAAAGTTTCTACCTCTGAGAACAGGGATGCCTCTTCTACGAAATCATACAATCCTTTCTAACGAGAACTTAAAAGGTTTCTAGTCAGTTTGAAAAGAAGGTTAATAAATATTAACCTTCTTTCTTTATTATTATAGATTAAGACAGTACTTAATAGTGTACCTTTTACTAGTAAGATGAACTACTTATTACTTAAAGATTTAGCATAAAGAGTTGATTTTTCAACATAATTATAATAATAAGGAGAAATTGCATCTATTAAGTAACCTAAAGGTGGTGAGTCCTTATGAAAAACAGGGATAAAAGACGAAAAAAGAAACGTGATTTTTTAAAGGATTACTTAAAAAACAAGTTAGGACATTGGAAACCTAGACTTGGCAAAGAGCCTACCTCCAACTCTAAGACGACACAAGAAAATAGAAATCTTGATTAAATAATATTTGTGTGTAGGTATTTAGAGGTTTTTCACCATGAAAAATAGCCCCCTTTAGAAGTCTATCTCTAGAGGGGGCTTGATTATAAGGCATATTTATTTAACGGCCTCTTTTAATTCTTTTCCTGGTTTAAAAGTAGGAGCCTTTGAAGCCGGAATTGTCATTTCTTTACCTGCTGAGGGTTACGATCTGTACGCTCTGCGCGCTCACGTATTTCAAATGTACCAAATCCAACTAATTGCATTTTTTCTTCTTGGGCAAGCGTATTAGAAATCGTTTCAAACAACGCATCTACAGTTTTTTTTGAATCCTGTTTCGTTAGTTCATATTTTGTTGCAACTATATCTACTAATTCAGTTTATTCATATTCAAACACCTCATCCTCTTACTTTATAGTCAAACTTCGTATTTGTTTAATTCACATAATGTGAGTTATCGGAAATTATAACTTACAAAAAGAAGTCGGAATAATAACCAACTTCTTTTTGTAGGATGTTTTAATTTTCTATGTTATTCACTTTAAAATTTCTTGGTTATTCCAATTTTTCAAAGCCCATACTACATCATCATTTTCATTGAGCGTGACTTCATCTAAACCTAACTCTATAAAATTCTTGTTTACAAAAACAGCCCAATGTATATTTTTCTTTGGAATTGAATGGATACCATTTATAGATATAATATTCCCTTGGGATTCTTCTATATTGAAGGCCCTTTTTGTTACTTCGTATAGTGTCTCACCTTCTTGAAATGAAACTTCTTTCAAAGTAATCGTCTCGTTTTTATCATTTACAATCCTAAAAGTACTCGTCATCTCTAATGCGTGTGTAGGGGAATAAACAAAAAAAAGGAATAGTGGTAAAGATATTAATATCTTTTTAATAAGCATTTTTGAATCTCCTTTTAACGTATTTTTCATATTATGAGCACTTTAGTGATAATTATAAATTTTAAATATAGATCAGTGTTTGATACACAACAGAAAAAACTCCCTGGTGTGTTAGGGGAGTTTTTCTGCTTTTCTAATGAATATCATATACGAACTTAGTTACCACAATGTAAATTATAGAAAATCTTAAAAAATAGGGCTTTTAATTAGAAATTAAAAGCCCTATTTTTTAACTCTTTTTAAAGGTTCCTAATAACTCATATTACGTGAACAAAAAGACGTAACAACTACTTAAAAAAGCAGCCACATTCTTTAGAAGATAAGTCAGCATTTTATTGATATTATTTATTTACATTAAACCAGCCTTTTCGTTTAAACCAGAGAATCATACCGATTGTCATTAAAGCCATAATTCCTAAAACAATATAATACCCGTAGTGCCAGTGAAGTTCAGGCATATGATCAAAATTCATCCCATATAACCCTACAACAAATGTAAGGGGGATGAAAATAGAGGAGATAATTGTTAATGTCATCATAATGGAGTTCATCCGATTGGCGTTAAGTGAAAGGTAATTATCTCTCATATCTGATGTCATATCTCGATTGGCTTCCACCATGCTTGTTAATTTTATCAAGTGGTCATAGATGTCATTGAAATAGGCTTTCTGCTCCGCAGGTATATGTAAACGTTCAGAATTAATAATTCGATATAGCAGATCACGCATAGGAAGAATGGTTTTTCTGAGCTTTAATAAATCACTCCGGATATCAAAAACATCATTCATCAGTAGAGCAATTGATTTTTTGGCATCTCTGCTTTCAATTTCATTTAATTTATCTTCAATTTCATACACAATTGGGAAGTAATCATCCACTAATTGATCGAGAACCGCATAAGCAATATAGGACACTCCTTTATTAAATCCACTAGGATGCTGTAAAAGGCGTTGTCGTACTGTTTCAATACTGAGTACCGGTTTAAAGTGGAAGGTTACTAAATAATTTTCTCCAATAAATAAATCTACTTCTTCAACATCTAACGTGTTGCTATTTAAATAATGAAGAACTAAAAAGCTGTAACCCTCATAATAATCAAGTTTAGGACGTTGTAATAAGTGAAGACAATCTTCGATAGCTAAAGGGTGAAAGTGGAAAAACGTCTCTAACACTTTTGCTTCCTCTTCAGATGGAGAGGCAAGATCTACCCAGAACCACTTAATTGAAGGGTCAGATAAGTGATCAAGGGGTACATCTTCTTTGACATGTAAGTCTTGTGTAATAGCGATTGTTCGAATCATACTGCTGCTCCTCCATATGATTAATGATTCTCTATTGTATAGTATGTTACATAAAATAAATGATTAATCCGACTGTTAACAAGGCAATAAAATCTTTCTGATATTTTCTTCTCTTTTCTTCACTTGTATCTTTATTTTTCCCAAAATATTTATCTAGAAAAATAATAAAACAAAGGAGGAGGAAACTAAGAATGATATCCAGTATTAAGAAATGAAAGAAATTATCTATAGTAGTCAATGACATAGTAATTCTCCTTATTTCTCACGTTTAAGTGTGAGAATACTAAATAAGAGTAATAAGTCTCTCTTCATATTTTAATCAGGTACAAAAAGTACTAAAATCAATTTAGCTGTATAATAACTAATTGCATAAAAAAGAAAGGATTCGTTTTTTATTGTTTTCTTTATCCTAATGTCTATAATTAAAACATCCAAAACGACTTATTATATACCAAAATGTTCTATATGTCCTAACTTTTTGGAAGAAAGAGGATTATTAATCTTAAAAACAGGAACATCTAAGAAGTATATAAGTTAATAAGGTGAGACCGAGAGGAAAGAATAAAACGTAACTCTATATAATAAAAGACATAGTAATGGGAGATTTTTATGAAATACGCACAAATTTTTATTGATAATCGAATTCGAAATGCAACGTTGATTGTATTGGTTATTTGTATGAGTATAGCTTGGCTATTTGATAGCGATTACTGGTACAATATAGCTGTTCTTATTATTGCAGTATCTTTTATCTTACACGGTGTAAATAATTATATCGTCGGAAAGAACAAAGCGCGAGGAACTATTATTATACTATTGAGTATTCTTTTTACTCTATATAATTTACTAAGAATCTTTTTTTTATGATGAAAATAAGAATCTTACACTTGCAAGGAACGAGGAGTTTTTATGTTTAAGAGAATAGTAAAATGTTATGATTACAAATTTATTGTAGCCTTAATTGTTCTAAGCCTCATCGGTTTAGTTATGGTTTACAGTGCTAGTATGGTAACGGCGGTTAGTCGTTACGGTGTAGAAGGGGATTATTTTTATCAAAAGCAAAAACTTGCTCTTATAGCAGGCTTCTTCTTTTTCTGTGTTGCTGCTTTTATTCCCTATAAAATTTATCGAGAAAAAAAAGTATTAAAAATATTATTAGTAACAGTGATTACGCTTCTTGCTTTGGTCCTTATTTTTGGACATACCGCCGGGAATGCACAGAGTTGGCTTATACTAGGTCCGATTAGAATACAACCACTTGAATTTACGAAACTAACGATTATTGTATACCTATCGGCTGTTTTTGCGAATAAACAAGAGTATATTAATGATTTAAAGCGCGCTATTATTCCACCTATCCTTATCGTATTTTTTATTTGTTTCTTAATTGCTTTACAACCCGATTACGGTGGAATTCTCCTTATTTTAGGTACCGTTTCAGCAATCGTGTTATGTTCAGGCATCTCAAAAAAATCGATGTTAAAGATTGCTCTGTTAGGAGTAGTAGGAATATTTGTTATGTTAGTCGTTTTATTAGTAACGGGACATATAGATACCGTATTTTCACCTGTTCGTTTAGCTCGTTTTACTGGTTTTCTCCATCCTTTTGCAAACCAACAAGGGAATGGATACCAATTGGTTAATTCTTACTTGGCTATAGGAACTGGGGGATTAACTGGTGAAGGGTTAGGACAAGGTGTCCAAAAAGCCGGTTACCTACCTGAATCTCACACAGATTTTATTATGGCGGTTATTGCCGAAGAATTAGGTTTTTGGGGAGTACTTCTTGTATTAGGATTACTGTTTTTTATTATTTTGCAAGGTCTAAAAATAGCAAGAAGGTGCAGCGATCCTTTTGGTGCCTTATTAGCTATCGGTATCTCAGTCATGATTGGCATTCAAGCATTCGTTAACCTAGGAGCAGTAACGGGTCTTCTTCCTATCACAGGTGTAACATTACCTTTTGTAAGTTATGGGGGTTCTTCTCTTACATTGCTTCTGTTTGCTGTAGGAGTACTAGCGAATATATCCATGTTCAATAAATATGAAAAGAAATACAAAAATAAAGTAAAAGATTCAAGGGAATTGAAAAGCGTCTAATGATTTACTTGAATGACATTTCTATAAAAATTATTGAGGATAAAATAAAATAATAAACAAAAGATACTGGTTAAGAGCCAGTGTCTTTTGTTTATGTAAGGAGGTTAAGTTTATAGTATTGCTAAAGGAATTCAAAGGTCTATTAGAAATCCTCCTATGTACTATTCATATACTTTCTTAAAAATCTTTATTTAAAGGATAAAAATTATTTCTTATTTCCTTCGAAAAAACTGCAAGGTGCTATAAACGATCCATAGAAAACAGGCCGCAATAACTTGTTTTTCTAGGCAAAGAATAATTGTCCATAGTATCACTAAAATTAAAATAGGAATAGATAACTTTCTTATCATTCACACCTTCCCTTTCTTCACTATTCTCCTATCTATATTCATGAAAACGTATAGGAATGCTAGTTTACATAAATACTCTTATCTGCATCTATCTTTGTATAGTCAAAAGGCATTTAAGCTGTTTTTTCTCTTTTGACGTAAAGAAAGCTCTTTTGTTCTCTACATAACCTAGTATAATTTTGGGAAATTTCCAATAAGAGTATATACCTTTATTATTTATCAAAAAATATAGATAAAATTTGATTTCTTATAGCTTAAGAGCTAACTACATAATTTTTATTGGAAGAAGAATTTTAGACAAATGAGGTGGAAATTTGAAATTAAAAATAACCTTAACTCTTAGTATATCTTTTATTATATTTATGCTTGTTTTACTCTTTTTTTATCTAATCAAAGGAGATTCCTCTCGTTGGCAGGTAGCATTGGGAGGCGTGATGGCAAGTGCATTACCAACCTTGTTGTTGTTTAAGAAGGTTAATCTCTTCCCTATTCCTATTATAGTGGGGTATTATCTTTTTCTTTTTTGCTCACTATTTTTAGGGTCAATTGAAGATTTTTATAATCGCTTTAAATGGTGGGATGCTGTTCTACACTTTTATAAAGGAATCTTTATGGGATTTGTAGGGATTTCTCTTTATAAGCTACTTATAGCTACACGGATACAAGCTAGAATTTCCAAATGGGTTATTTTCTTATTTGTGCTTTCAATCTCAGTGAATGCTACAGTTTTATGGGAAATTTATGAATTCTTAGGTGATTTAACTTTTACTCACACTATGCAATCAGGAGGAAATACAGATACCATGTATGACATGATTATAGGTATGATATCAGGTCTTTTAATTGCTATTTATTCTATGAAACGACGAGAAAAACTATAAATAATATAGGAGGTGTTGGAATGAAACGTAAGCTGGTTATATTGTTTAGTTTGATTTACGTCATTTTCATGGGGTGTTTGGCAGTATTTTACTATGTGAGTAATGAATCCTTTAAGGCCATGGTTTCAATAGGTGGTTTCGTATGCGGATTAATACCACTTTTATTAGCTTTTTTTACTAAGCTTAAATTTAACTTGCCTATCATCATTTCCTACTTAGTTTTTTTATTTTGTTCACAGTACCTAGGTTCAATTTTAGGTTGGTATGGATTAGGATGGTGGGATACATTTTTACACTTAATAAGTGGAGCTATCCTTGCTTTTGCAGGAATCGCTTTATATGAACGATTAATACATCGAAGTGCAGGAGAGTATATATCAGCATGGTTTGTTTTTCTATTTACCTTTTCTTTTGCTGCACTTGGAGGTGTCATATGGGAAATTTACGAATTTAGCTCAGATCAATTTTTCGGAATGACTTTACAGGGCGGTGGAAATAAAGATACAATGATTGATTTAATTGCAGATGCTTTAGGGGGCCTTCTTATAGGGGCATGGGCAGGATTGCGCACAAAGATAAAAAGGTCTACTTAAAGTTGACTAACCGCCCAATATTCCATGTATATGGTAAAACTCCTTAATGATTAAGGAGTTTTATTCGCATGGTCTCATGTTGATTTCAAAATCTTTCTCTAACATACATTTTCATTGTAATAAGGGAAATATTAATAAAATGATAATTGGTATGAATAGAATTATCAAACAGAGTCAATACACCTAAAATATAATTTAATGGATGTGTAAGCAATGACAATGACTACCACAGAGAAGAAAAAAGAGAAAATTTATATTATTAGTGCACTTGTGTTGCTTTTTCTTTATTTTCTTCCTATGTATGTATTAGGAGAAAATGCTCACATACGTGTTCATGATAATTTAGATTCTAATATTGCTTGGTATAAGGTATTGGCTGAAAGTGGTCAGATATTTGGGGGCCTTCACTCTACAATTCCTCAAATTATCAATGGATTGCCTCGTGATGCGTTCGGGACGGCATTCAGTGGGATAGTTTGGCTTCACGCTCTCTTTCCTTCTATGACTGCTTACGCTTTAAGCCAAACTATTACTCGGTTAGTTGCTTTTGGTGGAATGTATTTACTATTGAAGAAGCACTTTATTAAACACGAAGGTGCCCACTTTGTTCGTGTTGGTGTATCACTTGCATTTGCACTTACCCCATTTTGGCCTTCAGGCATGTTAAGTACATTAGGATACCCTCTTGCTTTATGGGCATTTTTGAATATCCGTTCTGGAGATTTTTCATGGAAAGAATGGGTCGCTCTTTTCCTTTTACCCTTTTATTCAAGCTTTGTACTTGGCTTTTTTTTCTTTTTAGTCGCTATTTCTTTTTTATGGGTTTACGACTTGATTAGAAAGAAAAGCTGGAATTGGCCATTTCTATTCAGCCTTATTTTTATGACCTCCCTTTACCTTTTAATTGAATATCGCCTGGTCTATTCAATGGTTCTCTCAGAACAGCCAAATCATAGGATGGAATTTATATCATCAAGACACGATTTTTGGCACTCTATGCGCCTTTCACTTAAAAACTTTCTCATAGGGCATACACATGCTATGACTGTTCATACGCATGTTATTCTTCCAATATTATTTTTGACCCTTATTTTATTAGCTTTTAAAAGGAAGATAAAACATAACAAACTATTCATTTTTTTATTTCTTTTAAATGTTGCTTTATCGATATGGTACGCTTTTTGGTTTAATAATTTATGGATTCCTTTAAAAGAAAAGATCAGTTTTTTAAATACATTTAACTTTGCGAGGTTTCACTTCTTACGTATTATTGTTATCTACCTTAGTTTCAGCTTAGCCTGTTATATTCTATGGTCACTAGGAAAGTTTTGGAGGCAACTAGCTACTATAGCGATTATAAGTCAGATTATAACACTTCTCCTGTTTAACGAAGAACTTCTTTATGGCCATTACTTTCACTCTCCTTCTTTTAAGGAGTTTTATGCTACAAAGCAATTCAATGATATAAAAGAATATATAGGGGATCCTCAGGATTCGTATCGTGTAGCAAGTATTGGACTCCATCCAGCTATTTCACAATACAATGGGTTTTATACCCTGGATACATATAACAATGTATATCCCCTTGAATACAAGTATAAATTTCGAAAGATAATAGCAAAAGAGTTAGAAAAAAATAAGCAATTAAAAAAATATTATGATGAATGGGGAAGCCGTTGTTACATCTTTGTCAATGAACTTGGGAAAACATACGAGTTCAGAAAAGATCAGAAAAAAGAAGTACGTCATCTGCAGTTAAACACGACTCAATTTAAAGAAATGGGTGGTCGTTATATCTTTTCATCGGTCCCTATTCTGAACGCGAAAGATAATAACCTTTCGCTCTTGAAGGAATTTAATCATAAAGAATCTGCGTGGAAGATTTACTTGTATCAAGTAATGTAGGAGGTATAAAAATTGAAACCAACGCTGCCCTTAGTAACAATAGTGGTTCCATGTTACAACGAACAAGAAGTATTAAAAGATACTATTACGCAATTATCCTCTGTTTTAGATGATTTAAGGAAAGAAGAGTTAATTTCAGCTTATAGCAAGATATTATTTGTAGATGACGGTAGTAAAGATCGGACATGGTCATTAATTGCGATGGAGAGTACAATTAATAACTATGTAACAGGACTAAAGCTATCATGCAATGTAGGACATCAGAAGGCTCTTCTTGCTGGACTAGAGAAAGCTAAATCTAAATCGGACTGTGTCATTTCGATTGATGCCGATCTGCAAGATGACGTTTCTGTTATTCGAAGTTTCCTCTTAAAGTATCATGAGGGGGATGAAATTGTATATGGTGTGCGTGATAGCAGAGAAACAGATACTTTTTTTAAACGAAATACTGCTTTATGTTTTTACCGTCTTATGCAAAAGTTGAATATCAACCTTATTTATAACCATGCAGATTATCGTTTAATGAGCAAGCGAGCGATTGAAGAACTTTCGCGTTATAAAGAAGCAGATTTGTTTTTAAGAGGAATTGTCCCTTTAATTGGATTTAAATCCTCAGAAGTGACATATAATCGAAAGGAACGTCTAGCCGGGGAAACCAAATATCCTTTGAAAAAGATGGTCTCTTTCGCCTTTAATGGCCTCACCTCATTTAGTGTGGTTCCTATTCGAGCCTTTACTCTTTTAGGTTGCTTATTATTTTTTATAAGTGTGATTACAGGTGGTTATGCGTTTATTCAAAAGTTATTAGGTAACACGAGTATAGGCTGGACCTCTCTAATTATCTCTATTTGGCTGTTAGGTGCCATACAGTTAATAAGTATTGGAGTAGTAGGAGAATATATTGGAAAGATATTTATAGAAGTAAAAAAGAGGCCTCCTTATGCGGTTGATATTGACTTATATACAGAAAGATTAGGGGTGTCAACGTTCGCAGAAGAAAGTTTATTAACTAAAGAAGAGTTCAACTAAATCAGCTTTTCTTATAATAAAGTGTATAGATTATATATACCCAATCCAATTCTTTCTTTTTTATAAATATTTTTTATTTTCACATGACAATTCGATACTATGGATTTTTAGTTTCATTCTAGGCTTTGTTTTGGCACTTATTAGACACTTTTAAAAAGTATTCAAATGAATAATTTGCATCAATCTAAGACAAACAAGCATCTCTACAAAGATATGCTTGTTTCGTTATGTAATGAAGTTCTTATCTATTTAATAAAAAATTAAAGTATAGCTATTTTACTGTTTCTTACACTTTTCCTTCAGAGCACGTTAATCATTTATTTTTTTTATGGTTTAAAAACCCAAAACCTAGTACCTATATAGTTTAACCCCACGCTAACAATCGTTACTAAAACCTTACTGTAAGGAAGTGATATATTAAATCTATAATGAAACAAAGTTAATAAGAAAGATGTAACAATTAAAGTAAAAACATTTAGGGCAGTAAACTTGAGAATTTCATACTTCTCCCTTTTACCCTGTTGTTGAAACGTCCATGTTCTATTTAAAAGATAACTGTTTAGTACACCACACCCATAAGATACGCATTGAGCTACTATATAATATACGCCTACATAAGATAAGAAAGAAAAAACGAAAAAATCAATAGCTGTATTTAATCCCCCGACGATACAAAATTTTAAGTAGTGAATACTTTCTTTATTGGCAACTTTCAAATTAAAGAGACCTCCCTTACTTTAAATTTATATGAAGTTTTAATCTTAACTTATTTCTATAGTGCATACTAACTCCAAAAAAAGGCTTTAATTCAGTTTATAGAATGTAATTACCCTTCTTCTTTTGTGCCATAATTCCGATAAAAAAGTGCATTAAGCCTGTTTAGGTTAATGCACTCTATAGCCACATATGAACTACAAAAATTCACTTTTTTTTATAGAGCGCGAACATGTTTTTAAATGTTAACACTTTAGCTCTTTTGGGTGTAAAAAAAGATAATTGATGATATATGCTTTTCATAAGATGATGAAACATAATAATGCCTAATAGAAATCTGGTCTATGTCTGTACATTGTTCTTAATTATGTTCTAAGCTGAAGGTTTCTTTAATGACTTATTGCTTGGTGCAAACCAACCGAATAGAGCTATGCCAACTAATACTCCATAGAAGATTAGTGTCCAGGTGGTGCTATGGGGGAAGTGTGGGTCTAAGACACCTATATCCTCATGAGCAAGAGTAATAACAGCAAGTTTGACACCTACCCAGGCAACGATAGCATAGGCTGTGGTTTCTAATGCAGGTCGCTTTTCAAGGAGTTGCACAAACCAGGTCGCTGCAAACTTAATCAAGATAAGTCCCGCAATCCCTCCAAGAACTACAACTGCAAACTGTCCCCCATCCATGCCGCCGATGTCACCAAGTTCAGAATCCGGAAGACCAAGGGCTAGAGCGACCGCAGCTAAAATTGAGTCCACTGCAAAAGCGAGGTCAGCTAACGCAATTTTCCCTACTGTAGGCCAGAAACCTTTTACAGCAGACTTCTTTACATCATCGTTATGAATATTCTCATTATCTTTCCCGAACCGGGCCTTAATCACATGCTTTAAACCTAAATACAGAAGATAAGCTGCTCCTACCGCCTGTATCCACCAGACGTTGGCAATAAATGAAATGGCAAAAAGAGCTGCAAATCGAAAGATAAAGGCCATAAGAATTCCGTAATTAATCGCTCTTTTTTTCTGATCGTCGGGTAAATGTTTGGCTATAACGGCTAGTACAAGAGCATTGTCCGCCGATAATAATCCTTCTAAGCCGATTAGAACTAACAATGCCCAAGCGTATTCGAGCCAGATAGATTCCATCCACCTTCCTCCTTTCTAAAGCGAAACCTGTTAACTAAAGGTTTTTTCTACAATAGAATGACCATATATACCAGAGACAATCCTAGAGAAGAGGACTTTCATTATTTTAACACTACTCCTCTGTAGACGAGTGGTTAAAATCTCAACAAAAAACCAGGTTCTTGAATTTTTGTATAGAGCTTTAGGAATTTATCATTTACGTGTTGGAGCATAACACTTTTTTGTTTTTCGGTTCATTATTTTTAGAGAACCAAAAACTTTCTCAACGATAATACTTGTCAAGCTACCAACAAAGAGGCTTCGGGTAATATCAGAAGGATAATGATGCCCTACCCAAACCCTTGAGAATCCTGTTAACAAAGACAGTCCCCACATAACTGACCCGAGAACACGTTCATGCAGAAAAATAGAAGTGGCTACAGCAGTTGTAAGTAACGTATGTTTACTTAAGAATGCGGAGTTCATTTTTGAAGGAATAAGGATGCCGACACGGCGCTTCATAAATGGACGAGGCTTAAAATAAAAACATTTAATTAACATGTTAATCAGCAACGTAAAAGTTGCAGATATGATGGCATATACGGTCACTTTTCTTTGTGAATAGCCCCGAAACCACATCAACATTAATACGAAAGCGAATAAATAACGTATCTTATTTGAAATCAATATCATCAGCATATCTAATACAGAATAGCGACCAGCCAGATGACTGATTATCCTAAATATTTTGTAATCCATGATGATCTCCTCCTTCATTTTTAGATAGACATACCCTTTTTTCCTAACGAAGAACTCAGTACATAATTAACGCTCCTATGATAGCAAAAAAGGAACCAAAAATAACTATTAAGTCATTTCTTATAATAGAGAGAGAAGCATATATGAAACCTCCTTAATCTATAAGGAGGTCTCTCTTTTTAAAACATAAAAAATTGCTTTTTTATATCTCATCATTTTTATTTAACGATTGTTAGGGAATACTCTTTTAACGGTTTCAGTAAAATCTTCAAATAGGCCATTTCTTGTCGAACCTTCATTAATTCGATTTCCGTACCCTTCCATACGATTCACAAAATCAGGATCGGATGACACATACACATTTCGAATATCTTTATCTGTAGCTTTTACTTGATCTGAAATCTTCTTTTTTAAACGGTCGGTTACCTCCCCGTTTGCTTCATTCTTTAAAACAACAGCCACGTATGCATTTTGGTTTGTAACAATCACATTCGCAGTATCTACTTCATTTAATTTAGCAATACGATCCGCAGCTTTATCAGCTACGTCTAATCGTGTCTGATTATTATTATCTACATTATTATTTTGAACACCGTCGGGTTGAAATCCCACGTCTCGTAGATCATTGTTGTCACGAGTATTTTGAGCTTTTTGTTCAGACGGTTCTTCAGTTGGATCAGGCTCAGCTTCATCTTTTTTATCATTACAACCAAAAAGAAATCCTACTGATAAAATAGCTGATAAGAGTCCCAGTACATATTTTTCTGCCTTCATTCTTTTTTCACTCCTTCTAATAGTCATATATGTATTAAGGTTTACATTGGTTTTTTAAATAATTACAGGAAATAATTTGAAAACCCAAGTAACGATAGCATCGTTTTCCCAGTATATATATGAAGCATTGACAAAAAATAAAGATGTTGGAAGAGAGCTTTCTTTCAAACACTTATCAAAGAGGGATTTGCATAATGAATAATGTACAGCAGCTAACTTCTTTATTTAATGTTAATGGCCTATTTGGAAAGAAAAATAATAACAGAGGCATGCTACTGTCACTTTTAAGCATAGGAATTGGGACTTTAGTGATTTTGATAACAAGAGGAAATGGAAATAAAACAGGGGCACCAACTATGCAAACAATGATCAGTAGAAACCAGATGAAAAACGGTTTATCTAAGTGATAAAAACTGTATTTACAATAGTATGTTTTGTATAGCAATTGAGTTACGGTTGATTATTAAAGGCTTTATGTAGTTTTTACTACATAAAGCCTTTAATAATCACAAAGAATAAACACTAATGACTTAATTACATAGAAGTAGAATGAACATGTTTTATTTACGATAGACGAGAACAAACACCCTTAGCTAACACATTGTTATTACTCACATAGATTTGAAGGTGCTGACATGAAAATTTTAGTTAGATTCAAGTTATCTATAATTACGGCGCTAATATTACTTAGTAGTTTCGTTATGATTTCCATATTAGTTAAACTAGAAAAACTAGATAAATTTGACCAGTGGTTATTATCTAATGTTCATAAAAATCACTTCTCTTTCTTAACAAAGGTAATGAAGTTTCTTGATTTTATTGGATCAACCTACTTTATTATTGGGGTATCGCTGTTAGTGTTATTTTACCTCTATTTTGTGATGAAAGATGGTCTTATGTCTGTTTTATTTATTGTTACCATGCTAGGAGAGCGATTACTCGGAGAAGGACTAAAACCTCTACTAAATCGTTCACGACCAAACGGGCGACATTTAGTAGAGGTCGATGGTCACAGCTTTCCGAGCCAGCATGCTATGAACACTTTTGTTCTCTACGGATTCCTTTTATACATCCTGTGGAGGCATGTGAAAAATAAAAATATGAAAGTTCTATTGACTTTAATAGTAATCACTATAATTTTAGTCATGGGATTAAGTCGTATTTACCTAGGCGTACATCATCCAAGTGATGTTATTGGTGGATACCTTATTAGTGGATTTTGGCTTACAATGGTTATTCTATATGCAAGGTATTATGAAGAAAAGAACAAGCTCCGAGACAGTTAGGTTCTCTTCCTTTTTTAACAGGCTTATTGGATCTTGATGTTCTATAAGGAGCATTTAAAACTAAAAAGTCTTACGTTTTTAAAAGTACAGACTATAGTTTTTTGCTCCATTAGGACATATTAAACGTTATCTTTATGAAAGAAGCTACAGAAGCAGGCTTAAGCATGCTTTTTCAGGGATATTACTACTACTTTCTATGTGGTAACCTCATATCATTAGCAAACTACTGAAGAGTAGGTTTCTTCATCAGTAAACACTTTTTCTGTTTTTTAGTTGTATATCATATACGAAGTTAGTTAGTATAAGCACTTAAAAATAAAGCCTCTATATGATAAATAGAGGCTTTATTTCTTTCTTAGCAATAAAACTATAAAATAAGCCCGCATGAAAGACAAAATAGCTGCAATGATTATTTTCAGATACGAAAACTCTAGAGCAAATGGTTCAGGTACTTCGGGATTTAACCGAAGAATAGACCACCATTGTCCATTTGTACCTTCTAACAACGTTACAAGTGCCCATAGAGTAAACAGAAAAATAAACCACAAAATAAAGATGACATATTCAGAGGTTTTTTTGCTCATTTATAAATAAATCCTTTCTCTAATATAAGTCCCATTCTAGAGAATTATTGTGTTCTTTTTCTTAAAAGATATACACTATAAATTAGTAGCGAAACTAATAAAGATAAAACTAGCCAATGAATGATTATTAGGTTGTTTGGAAATAAGTAATAACTCTGCATAAAAGGAAAGCAGTTATTAGAAAAAACTAATAAAGCTTTAAATCCTAATAAAAAGGACCAATGAGAAAATGAAAAATTTATTTAAATTTATATTCTTTTTAATTGGTGGTGTTATTTGTCTCAGTATTTTAATATTTTCTTTTTACACTGATTTTGATCATAATTTCAGCTATAATCTTGCACGTATAGAAAAAAACTTTGAAAAGAATCAATAGTTCCCTTTATTATTCTCTTCTTCACAAATTATTTAGTCCGAACAACTTATAAAAAATAATTTATATTCTACTCTTATATAAACGGATATTTAATAGTATTTTGAGCAAACTACTCATGATGTCACAAAACATCGTCCAAACAACAAATGTAGCAGAAAAAACTACCTTACTCTCATGGGGTAGTTTTTTCTATTTTTACGCTGTATATGATATACAAAGTTAGTTTACATAAGCACTTTTAAAGAAACCAAGAAAAAAATGAACCCATGCAGGACAAGGGTTCGGAGTAGGATGACTTTTATCGGATAAGCAGCTTTTTATACATCCTTGATATGACTGGTTTGTCCCAAGATCCAGGTGGAAGGAGAATGTATAAAAAGTCTGCCTTTTATACATATGCTAGTCCTTATAGAAATAGTCATTTTGGAAAAGGTACAATACTATTTATTTGCTATAGTTTTTCATATTTAAAATATGTTTGAACCTTAATAAAAAGCTAGAGCTTACCCTAGGGCATTCTAAAATCATCCTTGGATTTTTTATAATTTTGAACATGCGTTTTTCTGATGTTGTCTATAAAAGTTATAGAATTCAGCTCGATAACTTTACTTTATTTAGTATTTCATTCAATGAATAATTTGACTTAAATGAAAGTTAATTGGTAACTCTTCGTTCCTCTAGCCAACCATCTCGTTCTTAGCATCTTTCTTTTTTTGACGGCGGCCACGTGCTTTCCATCCTACATATACAACAGTAATTATCACAAAGCCAATAAGAAGCAGCGATTGATAGTCTGTAATCGTTTTAATTACGGTCTCTGTATCGCCATCATAGAAGTGACCGATACTCAAAAACAGAAAGGTTGTCGGAGCAATTCCAATTATGGTTAGTAACGTATACAATCGAAGATTCATATTCGACATGCCAGATAAGAAAGGAACAACATTCCCTAAATGAAGGGGACTTGAAATTGCTACACTCCAGATGCCATATTTGTTAAAATTAGCTTTGGCTTTTTCCAGTCCTGCTCTTTTCGTGGGACTTAACCTGTTCTCCAAGGAGTTTCCTAATTTGTATCCAATAAAATAAGGAATGTAACTACCTACAGCATATAGGAAGCTTCCTAATAGCGAAATTCCACTAATTTCGAACCAGGACAAATCTAAAATAAAACCTACTGTTACAATGAAAAATGTGCCAATAAAGGGAAATGCACTCCCTTCAATAAATAGGGAAAGAAGCATACCCCAGATACCCCAATCTTCTATAAGAATCAATGTCGTTTCTGTCATACTTCTCACTCCAACTATTTTTGTATGTATATCCTAAGTATACAGAAGCCTTAAATGTTCAAACAGACGCTGAAGAAGCAAGTTTATCTACATCTTAGGTCTTAGAAGAAGGTACGCTTAAACCATATATGGTTATAGGAATAACAATATATCCAATTTACTCCCATATACAAATAAACTCTCTAATACTTATTAAGATATTAGATATTTTCACAGTTAAAGCCCAGAGTGATACTCTGAGCTTTAATTGTTGATACCATTTATTCAATTTTCACTTTGATGCATTCAATGGCATTATAACCATATCCTTTCCTATTCCACATAGGTTTCTCTGGTTGTACATTTCCTTCAGAATCGGTAGCTTTTATCAGTATGGTATATTCTCCTTGTTCTTTTATTTCCCACATATATGCCCAATGAGTCCATGCATGTTTTTCAGTAGAAGAGGTAAATTGACATGCGTTCCATGTTGCACCATTATCTAGACTAATATCGACTTTAGTGATTTTTCCAACTCCTGTCCATGCAATACCTTTTATTTCATGAATTCCAGTATTTAATATTTGCATATCTAAAGGTTTTTGGATGGTCGAATTTACATTTATAGTTGTAACCGGAAAATTTTCATTATCATTTTCATCATGAGGATAATAAACATAATCAACAGTTTGGAAAGGACCTTTAAATTGTTTATCAATTACCTTAATTCGTTTAATCCATTTCACAGAAGCCATGGCATACCAACCTGGAACAATTAATCGTAAAGGATAGCCATGCTTAAAAGGGATAGGATGTCCATTGTACTCATAGGCTATAATGGTATTGGGATCAAGAGCTTTTTCTAGAGACAAACTCCTAGAAAAATGAACAATTTCATCGGAATCCGTTCTTTCTCCAACATCATAACCTTCCACTACAATTTCTTTTGCATCTGCCTGTAATCCAGTAAACTGCAGTAAAGTTCTCAAGGGAACACCTTTCCAACTCCCTTGGCTGATAGCGCCTTTTTCCCATTGTTCACCAAATACTTTAGGTTTAAATAAGTCTCTTTTATCCCCCGCACACTCTAGTACAACTTTTAATGTTTTAGGCGGAAGTGTTAGAATTTCTTGCATCGAAAATGTTTTAGGAGAATAAACGAACCCTTCAATTGGTAAATAATAAAAGGAAGATAAAAAATTTGGATAAGAAAAATGATTGCGTCTATAAAACAGTCTTTCACTTACACTATCATCTTTTAAAAATTGAATAGGTGTCTCCTTATTTTCTGGAATTAAACTCCTCGTAATTAGATTAGCCCTTACTTTAGAACCCTTTACCTTTTTCATCCTACACCCCGTTTTTCATCTGTTTTAATAGATTACTTAAATATGTAATCTATATATTATGGATTTCCAATTCATATCAACCTTTTTTAATTTATATTCTTAATGAAAATAATTAATAAATTATTTTTATTAAAATCACTTTCACTTTTACTTACCTTATAGAAAAACGATTAGAACAATCAGGAAAACATTTGAACACTGCTGCTAAAATACTAAATTTAAGAAAACACTAATTTTTTTGTCTTCCTGTACATGAGTTTTTTCTATATTGAGTAAACTATTCAAAATGTCTGAACAGCGTCTTCTACTGCAGTCCTATGAGAAAGAAAGCTGCCCTCCTTGGCAGCTTTCTTTCTGAGTTTGTTAATGAATACGATATACAAATGTAGTTACCCTCATGTAAATTCCCGGAACTAAAAAAATTAAGTAAAAAGATTTTTATTATCCTTGGAACATTCTAGCTTTCTTCAACTCCTAATTATGCAGCCTTTCTTTTAAATGATAAAATAGTTAAAACTACTTTTTTAGAGAAGTTAAGCTCGGGGGACGAATTATAATGGATGATTTGCACTTTCTAGGAGAGAAAATCTTAGAGAGAAAATATGAGATTGCAAAAATGGTACACACGAATAGAATGGCTGACCTTAAAGAAATAAAGGATGCCAATCTTACAAATGAAGAAATTATTGAATTGAGAGCAAATTTCATCAGCTATTTTGGACGGGCTATCATGGAAAAACTCGATCAAAAAACCATGTTAGATCAAATAGTAAAATGGGGGAACCAATCAGGAGAATTTGCATCAAATTTAGGCGTTTCTCTTAGTGAGGCCTTAGAAGATACAACCTATTATCGAACATTCATATGGGAAATACTTAAAGAAGAAATAAAAAAGCAGAATATGTCTATAGATACAGTATTTGAATTAAGCTCAATTATTGATCCCTTATTAGATAAAGCTGTTTTTGCTTTTAGTTTAACTTATGTAAATATTCATCATGAAACATTAAAAAAAGCAAAGAGTGCTTTCCTTGAATTATCAGTACCTGTGGTTCCAATCACCAAAGGTATTGCTATTCTACCTCTCATTGGGGAGGTAGATACGGAAAGAGCAACGCTTTTATTAGAAGAAACATTAAGGAAAGCAAATGAACTGAAATTATCACACATGCTATTCGACCTCTCCGGTGTGATGATTATAGATACCATGGTTGCTCATCAAATTTTTAAAATTGTAGAGGCGTTAGGTCTTCTTGGGGTAAAAACGATATTAATTGGTATTCGTCCTGAAGTTGCCCAAACAATGATCCAACTTGGAATTGACTTTAGTAAAATAACCATAAAAGCAAATCTAGAACAAGCGCTTCTTGGTTTAAATTTAACCATAGATTCCTTAGAATAAATGCTCTTATCAAGACAGTACTAGCAGGCTTAAGCCCGCTTTTCTTCTACTTAGAAGTATAAAGGTAAGCTACAAAGAGAAAAATAATACCAAAAAGGAAAAAATATGATTGGACTTATAATAGCTATTATCCTGTTTAATCTTATTGCATTTAGAACGAACATAAGATTAACCTTAAACCAAATCCTTCACCTTTGGACGTTCACTATAGCTTTTCAACAGATTTTCGACCTTATGATTAATATTAAATATCATGGTTACTGGTACTTTACAAAAGGAGTTGACTGGAAAGCAATACCTGCTCACCTTGCACTACTCCCACCTGTGAATATGTTGTTTCTAAATTGGTATCCGTTTGAAAAAAATATAAGGCACAAAATTGGTTATCTAGTTATATGGGTCATTGCCATTTTAATTTATGAATTAATGACATTGCTTCCTGAACCATGGGGATACTTTCATTATGGGTGGTGGAAACTATGGTATTCAGCTATTGTCAATCCTATCTTATTTCTAATTTTATTAGGTTATTATAAGTGGGTGCTTAAAGCAGAAAATAAACTTCTTACAAAAATAAATAAAATTTAATATATTGAACAAACTACACAAGATGCTGTGAAGCATCACTTTGGAAATCCTCATCTTTTTGAGTTGACAACATGTATTAAGAAAAACTACTGATCCCTGTTCAGTAGTTTTTTCTGTTTTTTAAGCTGCATATAATATACATCCTTAGTTAACATAATGTTTCTTAAAGAAACCAAGCAAAAAAATGAATCCATGCAGGACAAGGGTTCGGAGTAGTATGGCTTTTATCGGATATGCAGCTTTTTATACATCTTTGACACACTAACGCTTTAGTAGGAGACGAACGAGAAAAAAATGTATAAAAAGCGCATGTTTTATGCATATGCTCCTATAGAAAAATATAGTCTTTTTAGCAAAAATATGTTAAAATATATTTGCTAAAACAATTATGTTTCATAGTATCCCTTAAAAAGTTGCCTTACTCCAATGCCAATAGGATGAGGTGGCTTTTTATTTTGTTAACGATAATAATTACTTTAACATTATGTAATAAATTTAAATTTCTTGTTCGTAAAAGTGTACTTTTACGGACTTTTCTTTTATATAAGAAATCTATCATTTTTAACATCCCTTTAAGTTTTAAAACAAATTACGAACGTTTTTTAAAAATCACATACTTTTACGAACGGTTCTGGTAGAATAAGAGGAATAAAACATAAAATGAGTATCTAAATAGTAAAAAAGGGAATTTATTCAAAAAAATCAGGATAAAGGTCCCTAAATAAAAAGACGTAAGGCTATTAAAGATCCTACGCTCTTTTTATTTATAATTTTAAAACATATAAAATGACTACAAATTTAATCTGATAGTGAATCAACATATTCTTTATAATCCATTGCCATTGCAAAATTCACATGTAGAAAATAGATCCTCCAACCCTGTTCCGTAACAAGCATCACATAATTTATGGATATGTGGAATCCTACCCTCTTCTTGGTTAACCGTAGATAATTTTTTAAGTTTCTTTAGTAGTTCTATCAAGCCCTAATTTTCCTCACGTGGTTTGTTTACCTTTATTATAAAATTAATAATTTGCGCCTCCAAGAATTATTTAAAGTATATGTAATTTTATGAGTTAAAAAAGTCCTAACCATAAATTTTACAAATAGAGTAATAAAATGCTAAAAAAGAGAATAAATAAGTCTATTTGACCATTCTTTTTCCAACATTAAGTGATAAGATACTCTTAGTTTTTTACATATATAATACATGGGGGAAGTTTTATGAAAAAAATATTGACATCGGCCTTAGCGTTTTCTGTATCTTTTGGTCTTTTAACATCTATGGACCTTAAAGATGCACAAGCAGCTGAAAAAGATTATGTAAGGTTATCAGGAAAAGATAGACTGGATACTGCTATTCAAATATGTAAAACAGGATGGCCAACAGGATTAACTAGTTCTGAAAAAGCTGTTATCCTTGCAAGATCGGATAATCCAGTAGATGCGTTATCTGCTGCAAGTTTAGCAGGTGTAAAAGATGCACCAATTTTGTTAACAAACACAAATTCTTTAGACAGCCGTGTCTTAAGTGAAATCAATCGTTTGGGAGCAACGAAAGTATATGTATTAGGAAGCACAGGAGCGATTAGCCAAAGTGTTGAAAATACATTAAAAGCAAACAACAAATCTGTAACTAGATTATCTGGTGCGAATCGCTTTGACACAGCTAAGAAAATTAATGAAGAAGCTGGCACCTCTAAAAATACAAGTGCAATTGTCGTAAACGGAGACACAGTAGTAGATGCCTTATCTGCAACAAGTGAGTCTGCAATCAATAAGGTTCCTATTTACCTTACACGAACAAATAATTTACCTATCTCTCTACCTAGTACTGTTAAAAACGTTGTAATTTACGGCTCAACAGGTGTAGTGAGTAGTGATGTACAAAATCAACTTACAAAACAAGGCAAAACGGTTAAACGTATTGCTGGTGGAGATCGTTTCTCTACAAACGTGGCTGCTTTAAAAGCTTCTACTATCTCATTTAAGAATACAATCCTAGTTAGGGGTACTTCGGTAAAAACAACGTCTGAAGACTACCCAGATGCTGTGGCTGCTGGAGGACTAGCTAATAAGTTACATGCAAAAATTGTTTTAACACATCCAACAAATACGAACCAAACGGTAAAAGATTATCTTTCAACAGATAGACTTCCTACGTATGTATTAGGATCATCTGGTACACTTACAGATAGCGTATTAACTGGTCTCGGTTATGATGTAGATATTACAAAAACTTTATTATCTAAGGACCTTCTTAAGCAAGGTAAGTTACCAACTATGGATGTAGCAATTGGTGCAACTGCAAATGAAGTAGTTAGTAAGTTTGGTAAACCAATTGAAGTGTACGATAATTCTAGAGAAAAAGTTTTGTATTATGACTATGACGTTTTTACTTATTACTTTGACTATAAAACTAAAAAAGTAGATTATATTGATGCATACGAAGACAAAATTAATATGAATGAGTCAGAACTTATCAGTGCATTAGGTAAACCTCAAGACTCAGAATATTACCCTGAAGATGGTATTAAAACATTCTACTATGAAGTAGGAAATTACGACTTTAGTGTAGATATTGATCCTGATTCTAACAAAGTGACTTATATGAGTCTTTCTGTGCCTTTTGAATAAAAATGACCCCCAATTTTCTAAAGTTGGGGGTTATTTTTATATAATTAGTCATTTATGACGTAGATTTACTATTACTAGAGGATTCTAAGTATTTACTTTTATACTTTATAATTAAGTACCCTCCTAAACCTCCAATAGCCATAAAGAGTAAAGGCATCATCGGTAAAGCGTATCTGTTAAAAGACAGGATACTGCTGTTGAAGTATGTTTGGAAAAACAACAATAAAGCTATAAAGATTAGCTCTTTTCGTTGCTTCTTCAGTAGAAAGAACGCTGCTATCAATGAAGCAAACCCAATGACTTTTAAGTAGTTACCGGCTTTATTAACAACATCGAATGGTAAAAAGATTTCTTTTGGAAAATATTCTTTATGCCATAACAGTTGTGGTTTTATATAAAGGTAACTCTTTATAAAATATTTCGGATTATGTTTCCACCAGTAGCTAATTCTCTCCTTGGCTACTTCTTTTTGAGCCTCCATAATTTCATATTTATTTGCGTGAGGATGCTCTTTGTTAATTTGTTCAACAATCTCTGAATAGTTTCCAGGGGTAATTCCTTGACCGTAAAAACTTCCTAATAAAAGAGGGTTTCCACTCCCTCCTGTTAAAGGAATAAACTGATTATAGGCTGCATAGTTACGAATCCACCATGGTCCCATAACAATCAATAGTAGAACTACACTCACAGAAAACTGTTTCATCATGAGCTTAAAGGGATACTTTTTAATTAGTAAATAAATGAACAAAAATACAGGATATAAAGCAATTTGCACACGTAAAAATAAAGCTATAAAGTAAAACAGTAACATGATTAAGAATGTACTCATATTTTTCTTCTCTACTAATTTAAGGCTAAAATAAATAAGAGCCAGAAAGGCAGGTAAAAATGGACTTTCAGTTAAGGTGATGTTGTCCATAAGTACTTGAGGCAAGTAGATAGCTAATAAAAAGGCTGCAATTAATCCTGCTTTTTCATTAAATAGTTTAGCCCCAATTTTATATAGAAGATATATACTTAATGTGCCCAAGAGAATAAACATAATTTTTGTAGCGATTAGGCTAGCATTTCCAGGCCCAAATAACAAAATAGGTAGCGACAACAACCAAACTTGTCCAGGCATAATATGGACAGTTGGAATTGTATGTTCTACGTATGTTAACATGCCTGTTTTTAAGAGGACTTCAGCACTAACACGATAGTTCGCATCGTCACTTTGTAAATTTAAATCATAACCATATATAAAAAATGTTAATATTCTTAAACAAAACCCCAATAAAAGGATAGCTATTAAATATTTATTTAACTTCATAAATTACACACTTGCATATTAGGCCTCACTGAGTAGAAGTAAAGCCTATAAATGCTACTCCTATCATAATAAATGTACATCCAATGATTTTGTAAACAGTAATTGATTCTCCAAATACAAAATATGCTCCCACAGCAGCCAAAATATAAGCAATACTTTGGATAGGGTAAGCAACACTTAGAGGCACTCGTGTAAGGATGAAGAGCCAAAGAACAGTTGCTAGGCCATAAAGAAAAAGGCCTGAAAGAACGTAGGGAGATAAAAATAATTTGATAACAGAATAGAAAGATTCAAAAACATTAGATTTAGATTGAAGGCCAAATTTCCATAAAAATTGACCCGAAACTAACATTAAAGTATTAGCTAATATTAATAAAAAATTGACAAGATTCATTTTAATGACGATCCTTTTCTTTTGTTTGCAAATTATGCTTTAAAAATGCTATTTGTTGAGTTAAATCCTTTAATTTATCTTGTTGTTTTGATAAGATAATGTTTTGGTAAATCAAAATATTTAAAACAACAATAAAAGCTAATAAAAACAGTAAAGAAGGTGTATACGCGATTCCTATTTTATGAGTTATTTTATTAAAAATAGGTAATAATATAGCAATAATGATTCCTGATAAAGAAACCATCATCCAAAAAAAAGCCACTTGATCCTTTAACTTGTGTTTACTTGTATAAATTAGTACCTGAATAAAAAATATTAAAGCAATGCATATCGAAACAATTTGTACAGCTGTCATAAAACCACCTAAAATACCTTTCTCACTAGCGAAAAATACGTAACTTTAATCATATAATAAATAGACTTAATTGGAGTTATTGATGAAACTCCGCCCTGTCGAGCGTTCATATCTACTCGTATTTCATTGATTTTATATCCTTTTTTAGCTAAGTCTACAACTACCTCCACTTCAGGATAATCTTGCGGATAATAATCAGAGAATTCTTTAATTATTTTGTTGTTTACAATTCGATAACCTGAAGTAGGATCTGTAACTTTATTTCCTGTTAAAACATGAATTAGTTTATAAAAATAAAAAATGCCTAATCTCCTGATAAAAGTCCCTTTATATGCTGTTTTTTCAACAAATCTTGAGCCAATTACCATATCATAATTTTTTGTTTCAATCTCATCGATAAGTTTTTTTAAATCTTTTGGATTATGTTGGCCATCTGCGTCTAATTGAATAGCATAATCGTAGTTATTTCGTAAAGCATACTTATATCCTGTTTGCATTGCTCCACCAATCCCTAAGTTAACTGGTAAATCTAAATAATTAAATTGGTTTTTCTCTAGTATTTCAAGTGTTTTATCTTTAGACCCGTCATTAATTACAATGTAATCAAATTCTTTTAATGCCTCTACACTCTTTACTGTATCTGTAATACTAGCTTCTTCATTAAAAGCAGGAATAATGATAAGAGATCTCTTTGTCAAAACTTTCACCCCAATAAAAAATTCATGCTAGTTATTAATGGAACCCATATAGTTAATTAGCCTGTATTTTTCTTTTTTTGTTTATGTTTCTTTTTACACTCCATTTGTAACATTAACTTAATATTTTTCATATTTCAACATATTTCTGTATTAATATAATCTGTTATTTTATACCCTAATATTAGTTTTTTAGTTTATAAGCCTAATTAAAATTTAAATAACAATACATATAGTTCACACAAAATAAACATTTCGATACTTGATCTATTTAATAAATGTTAAATATCCTAAAAATATCGGGAAAGAAACATGCTATAATCTGGACATAACATTCATATTTCCCCATTTCACTTTGGTTTTAAATGCTAAGATTAAATTGAAAAAGGAGCCCCATCGGCTCCCTTAATTAATTGTTATCTTTTAGTTAGGTCATTGAGGTACCAACTTATTCTTGAAGAAGGTTCAATATCACTATCAATGTATAGATAATTATTGTTTAAGTTATCCTTCTTTTTAACTTTAAATGCGATATCATACTTTATAGTTGTATTAGAAGGAAGATTTTTAAACTCTTCAAGGCTAGACGGAATTGCTTCACCCTTAAAAGTATCACCCGTTTTTGAATCTCTCACGAAGTACTTAAATTCTGAAAGGTCATAAGGCTTCTTATCTTTGCGTATATTTTTAACTTCAATCTTAGCTGTAACTATACCGAAGTTTTTATTACTTTCTTTATATGTAGCCTCTTGTATAGATTTAGTACTGTAATCACCTTTTATCCCCTGACCGTAGACTAAGATTCCTCCCTCTAACCGTTTTCTATCCTTATTTCTTTCTTGTTCAAGAATTTTGGCATTCCTAAATTCCTCTCCATTTATTGCATTAATTATTTGTACTTTTTCAGCCTTGTTAGCAGAATTAACAGTAGTATCTGTACCACAAGCTGTCATCATAGTTGCAATTGTCATGGAGATGTACGTTGTTTTTGTAAAGACTTTCATGGTGAACCCTTTCTATACATACAAAATTTAAGTTATATGGATATCTTACACTAAATATAAGGGTCTGTCTGCTTAACTGCGAGAAAAAACATACCTTTAAGTTGTGGACTTTTTTACTATATATCAGTATTTAAGAAAAGCAGCAAGAAGTACATCATGATAAAGTGTATAACTATGCTGAATACCCAGATCAGGGTAATGATAGCTACAATAGCTTGTGATTTAGCTTACTTCCAGAGGTCTGTAAATGTACCTTTCTCTTTTTTATTTGCCTCTATTAACTTCGCGTTAGGAGCTAGAAAATACCTTTAGTCTTCCGGACACCTTTGTATACCTCGTCCATTTCATAAAAAAGATAAGCGACTAGGCCAACCACTAGCACCTATAAGTCAAGCACCTCTTACACAATCATCTACCGATCTCTTACTGCAGTAAGGGATCTTTGTTATTTTTAGAGTGGACATGCAACCTTGCTGCTGTAGCTACATAGTATCTAAGGAATCACTACTTCACTCGCTAACCAGTATCTATTTATTTAATGTTACCGCATTAATACAAGCTTTATTCGTTCAGTAAAGCTCTTCATGGAATCTGTAAGGGAGCTGAGCCGAAGAGGCGAAGGGGGCGACCGGATGTGTTGAGCTGAAATAAATGAGACATGAAAAGCGAAAAAATAAAAAGAATGAAAGTAGGTGCCAACATGAGAAAAACACAATGGTTTGACTTTCGAAACTTCTTTCATAAACCTTCTTTAACCTCCTCCATAAAACCTCGTCCTTTTAACGCTTATTCGTTTGTTCCTTTTAGTCCATTTGCCATGCTTGATCCTACCATTCTAACCATAGGAGGAATTGTCTTAGGAATTGCCTTCATTGAACAGATATTAGAGCGATTGGGTGTAATAGATCTTGCCGATCAGTTTGAAAAAGTGATGCGGTTTATCTTACCTGTCACCTTTTATGGAGTCTTATTTTATTTCTTTGTGACATTTATGTTTTGAGGAGGGGTTTAGATGTTTGAGAAACTAAAATTGCGTGGAAAGCTTATTAAAGCGTTTCGTACAGCAGAGATTTATCGGGTCATAAAGCGTGGGGATCGTACCTCCTATCTGTTTCCGAAAATTCATCAAATCGATCATCAGAACACCTATACTCGGTATACTTTTTCCTTAGTGAATGGCATTGATCCTGAACTTTTAGTTAAAAAAAGATGGGCACTACGACAAGTATTAGGCAGCAACATTGAAGTAAATGGCAGTCTAAAGAATTTTAGTATCACGGTCCATCATAAACACCTACCTAAGATGCTCAACTATAGTTATGAAGTCATTCATCCCCATATTAAGAAAATGGAGCTTCCCGTATGCATTGGTCAAGATATCTATGGAAACCCCGTTTCATGGGATTTTGCTGATTTAGAAACGTTACTGATTTCGGGCGAAATTGGAGCCGGAAAAAGCAGTCTCATGCGTGTGATCCTCACAACATGGGTGAAATATACATCGCCTGAAGACTTGCGCTTAGTGTTAGTGGATCTCAAACGAGCAGATCTAGGGTTATTCCACCGGATCGAGCATGTGGATGCGCTTTGTTTTGAGGCCAAGGATACGAGAAAACCTTTTGCTTTATTACGAGCTGAGATGTACCGAAGAGGCGATTTATTGTTAGAGCACGGGGTCACACATATAAGCAGGCTGCCTTTTAAGCTACCTCGTACCGTTGTGGTAATTGATGAAATGTCCATAGTGAAGAGAGAAACGGAGCTTGTAGAGATGATCCAACAGTTTGCCAGCCAAGGTCGAGCACTAGGTGTTCATACAATTATTGCGATGCAGCGTCCCGATGCCGATTTGTTGAATTCAGCACTAAAAGCCAACTTACGGGTTCGGATCTCTGGAAGGCAGGCCGATGCGATAAATGCAAAAGTAGCTGGAGTAATCGGTGCGGAAGAAATCGATGCCGCAGCCAGGGGGCGCATGAAAATTAAGATCGATGAGGTCAAAGAGTTTCAAGCCTTTTTCTTAGATGAAGGAGCTTGTAAGGAAATACTTTCGCCTTATAAAACGCTCGTGAAAGATCCTGAACCTGAACTAGAAGTGGCATCACAATCCATCTTTGGTTTATTAGAGAAGGAGGAGCAGCGATGAGTTTCCGTTTATCTCAACGTGATAAAGACATCATAGCGTTTATTAATCAATTTAGAGCCGTGGATCGAGACTCATTAGTTGACCTATTCTTTAAACAACTGAAATCGCCCGTAAATGCATGTAATAGCGTGATGGTACGTTTATATCGATTGGGGCTAATTGAACGCACACAGCAGTATTCTCCGACGGTCTACTTACCTGTAGATGCAAAGATTAAAAAGAATTCTCAAAAAATCCTCCATTTCCTTTCAATTCTAGATATCTATAAACAAATGTACACGTATAGTGCGCCTAAACAGATCATTGTGGAGGATAAACCTACTGGACGAAAAGGAGGCATCGAACCAGACCTCTTTTGTATTTTTAAAGGATCTCCCTTTTGGATTGAAATTCAACGTAATCAGTATTCCGAACAGAAAATGCAAGCGAAGATTAACCTTTATGAAGAGTTTTTCTTTTCAGATGAATGGAAGACATTGCATTGGCAGCCAGAGGACCGATCAGCCATCTTCCCTTCCGTCATTTTGATTACGCCTGTTCGGTATGCTGTTCATTCTGACCATATCCGCATTATACAAGTAGCAAGTATTCATGAATTGATGGAGAAATATAAGGGTACGGGTAAACAACAAAGAGACGGAAAGCTAAGGACATCAGCTTCTTCCGGTGAGATTAAAATTAATCTCACATAATGATAAAGAATATAAAAAGCTATCTCGTTATTACCAGGCGAGATAGCTTTTTAGTAGGATTGCTAATTATAAAGTACCAAAATATAACCGCAAGTAAACAATAGCACATTTTTGCCATTATGGCTATTTTTGGATGAATTAGCATATGTATAAAAGGTAGGTTTCTTATACATTATCCTCTCAACGGGTGAACGGGAAAAATTGATCATATCAAAGATGTATAAGAAACCGCATATCCAATAAAAAAAACCTTCAGAGAGCCCTTATTTATAAGGGTTTTTTCGTTTGCTTGGTTCCTTGAAGAGTGATTATGTTAACTACCTTTGTATATCGTATACAGCTCCTATGCTAAAATTAGATTACCTTTTTTTAATTAGTATATGGGGGAGAAAATATGAGGGGACGGCCAGAATTAGAAATAGAAACAGAAAAAGTTTATAAAACTAAAAAAAATCCGAATGGAACATTTATAGCTCGGATTATTCAAGTACCTAGGGAAGAAAACATGTTAGATTTTATTTTAGAAATTAAGAATCCGAAGAAGAAACAGTTTTCTTATAAAAGGGTATTAGTAACTACGGAAAATGAGTACCATTCCTTTCGTCTTGCCAGGGGAGATTTAACATGGGTATCTTTAAATACACTTGCGGTATGGGACGGATTAGGTCATAAATTAGTTGAAGTAGCAGCTTCAACAGGTAAAGAGAATTATCGTATTTCTGATGAACACTGTTCAGCTTACCGAGAAAAGAAATAATTATCATAGCTTTCTATAAGTCACTAAATAAAAGGACTTTAAAAGTTAAAGTCCTTTTATTTCCGATAATGCACATTATGGTAACTAGAAGTAAGTGTTCTATACATATAAAATATACGTAACTAAGTACATTAAAAGGAGATGTTTATATATTGTTGGATTATATACGGTTAGACTGAGATTTACCTATCTTATCTCAATTACCTAATGGCTTTAAGTCTGCTGCTATTCTATTACATCTTTTTATTCAAATGCCATCTGGTTGGGAAAAATCAAAGAGAGAAAACTCTTATCAGCATATATATCCTAGTGACGAGGAAATGTTTAACCTTGGGGAACCAATATCATGGAAAGAAGTAATGTCTAAGAGTAATTTAAGATCCTACAAGGAATTATCCATAGCGTTGCAAACCCTTACTGGTGCGCCTAGCGATGAATATAAAAAGTTAGCTTCCTATGTTAAGCTTAATTCTGATTTTTATTACCCTGAAGAAGATCGTACATCATTATTTATATTAAATAGTTTATTAAAGATACTCTGTTCAAAAGGGGCAAATACTTTATATTTTTCTGAACCTATTCATGACACAAATGGTTCATTTAAAGTCAATGATATGTCTTTGTTAGAAATAGCTAACTTATCTCCTAATGAGTCAATTATTACAGATGAAAATAAGGATTTTGCGTTTATGGGGATCTATGATTCTTTTATAACATTATTTGTAGCTAAAGATACAAATATCGAGGATATAATTAAATCCCTTAATCTTGAAGCTTTAATATGTGACAAAGAAACATATCTTAATTGGTTTATTTAATAAGTACCGATAACTGGTTTTATGTTAACTGGAAATAAAGATATATGTTTATATAGACAGTTTAGATTGTGTTTATTTTGGATAAGAATAGAGATGTCACCTTCCGAGGGTTGACTATTGACAGGCAGGCACGGATTAATGACCTTCTATTTTTTTAAATAGAGGGTCATTTCCTTTAAGTATCAAAGAAAATATGTAAAGGCATAATAATTTTATCTTTTATATATCAAAAAAATCATTTGGTTGCTTACTCTTGTCAATTTTCTTTATAACCGACATAATTTTCTTTAGGGTTTTCGGGCTTGGTTCGTATTTACGGTCATTACATAATGTTGATATAGTACGTTTAGAAAGTTGACTTTTTTCCGCAAATTCGTTTTGTGTAATACCTTCATGATCTAGAAATCTTCCAAATTTACTTCTTTTTGGGTTTTTCCACCACAACTTAGAACACTCCTGTTTTTAATAACATAATTTCCAAATCAAGTCCAAAATATACAATATTTTTGCATTATTTTTCATTCTTTTGCACATAAAGGACAGGCAAAGACCATATGCTTAATTAAGTAACTAAAATTACAGTTAAATTTAGAGAAGATTCCATTAAACTAGAATACTGTCGATATTTTTGTCATAATCATATAGCATGAATACAGTTAAGACCGCCTTGTACACTAATACATAATGGGCGGTCTTTGTTGTGAATATTCCTTTGTAAGTGAAAAGTTTAACGGAAAAGGGACTTGTTTCTATACTCTGGAAACAAGTCCCTCTTATATTTGAAAACGAATAATTTCAAAAAGCGCTTATCGCTTTTTGTGCGCTTTTTAGCGTTTTGAACGTTGCTATTATAGGGATAGAAGCGCTTTTTAATCCTTCCCAAAAAGCTTCTGAAACAGTCCCTTTTTCCCTTCTGCTTGTGAAGCACTTATTTGTTGTTTCAACTCTTTAATTTCATTTAAGATGATATCTGTATGTTCATTTTTATGGTCATCTTTATTATCATCGTTAATGCTCGTTTCTATTGCCTCTTTACTAGCAGCAACTTGTAATTGCATCTTAGTGATAGCCTCAAGGAGTAGTTTATCTCGTTTTTGCATCTCTTCTAAAAATAAAGCATCTCGTTTGGCTATGAAATCACTAAATTTCCTTTCTAAATTATCAATATAATTATCTAAATCACTCTTAGATAGCGTTATAGTATTCTCATCTTCCTCTTTTTCTGTAATAGCGCTTATCGCTTTTTCTGCGCTTTTTTCCTCAATAAGCTTTGCTGCTACAGCTTTTGTCGCGCTTTCTAAACTCTCTCTTTGAGCCAAAAGAGTCTTTAAATTCGCAAGTGCGAAAATCTCGCGCTGGTAATAAATACGTTGTCCTTTATGATTTTTCTCAAATTCATACCCGTGACTCTCAATCATAGAACTCCAGTTTCGAAGGGTTGCAGGATTGATATCTAGGTGCATATATACTTCTTTAGCGAATACACCGTATTTGTTGTTCATATTCTTCCTCCTGAATATATAATATCTAATCTTATTCTCTGTATATGTATAGAATCCTTTATATTATATCATAGCGCTATTTGCGCGATATTTAGTTTAACCTTAGTTTAACTTGCGAGAAATAGAGTTGTGTTCAAAAATAATAAATTCAACTCAAGTTAAACTAAAGGTGAGCTTGAGTTGATTTAGTAATTCATTATAAAAGGAAAAAGAAAATGCCTCTGTATAGAATAACATACAGAGGCATTTTAAGATTATTATATATTTGTAGTGTGACCTTGTTTAATTGTAGCTTTAAATCAATTTTCTTTTAGCTATTCGAGTGTGAAAGAGAAGGGACAATACGCTCATTTGATAGGTATGTCTTTTCCTTCGAGAATAGCTTTAATCCTATAATATCGGGATGAACCTGTACAGTGGCGGAACGATAATGTAACCCGTGATCTTCTACCTTAGGAAAATCATTGTTGAACCTCTCATTGTACTCAGGTTTAAAATAATTGATTAGAGCTGCTTCCGTTGCATTTAAGATTTGATTATTTAATCCCAGAGGAGGATTTTTTGTGATCTCTTGTAGTTGAATTAGATCCTCGTCCTCACTATCTATTTCCTCTAATAATTGTGATTTGAACTCCAATAATAAAAGGGCTAGATCTTTTTCAGGATATTCACGTAAAAGAGCTGCTTCAACCTTCTGCAATATAGGATCAGACATCAGCTCTTCAGCAGGAAGGCGCTCTCCATTTTCTCCAAATGCCTGCCCAATATAAACAATCTCTATATCTAGGTAATACTTTGAATCCTCACGGTAGGCATGAAGAAGATTTAACTCGATAGTGCCTTTTTTCCAACCTGTGAATACCATCGCTTTACGTGGCTTCTCATAGTTAAATTCAAATTTTCTGTGATCAAATTCCGGCATATCATCCGAAAAAATAGAAATGTCCAGTGTCTCTCTTGAAGTATGTTCTCCTGTCCCAACGATTACGTCAAAACGTATATAATTTTCAAAGAATTGGATAGAATCTTCATCTATACTTAATTTTGGGATTAAAGTGGCCACGTAAATATTATATCTTCGATCATCTGGCGATAAATAATCTAAATCATAAGGGTAACTTAAGCTTAGATGATAAGCCCATGTTTACAGTCCAAACTCTAGCATATGTTTAATATTCATAGCTCCCCCTTAGATTTTCTTTATTTTTGATATTCATAGACAACCGGAACTTTATTCATTTTCACCGTTTTAGCCACAACATAACGACGATAGCCATCTTTTAAGACCTTCGATCCTTTCTCAATCGTTAACGGCTTGTCAAGGTGTCCTGTACGCTTTACAAACTCAACAACTTCTTCTGTTTTCACAGGGTTTGGACGTGTCTTTAAGAAGGCTTCGGGAACGATTATCTCGTCAAAGTTCACAACATCCTGTGTCCCTTTTGGCTGAGTTGGTTGCTGCGTCTTTTGTGGCACAGCCTTTTTCTCTTGAACAGGCGTTTCTTTCACTTTTGATTGTATAGTTTTATCTTCTTGTTTCGCTTCTTTTTCTACAGGCTGAGAAACAGGATCTTGTTCTTCTTCCTGCTTGGTAGCTGCAACCTCTTGTTGTGCCTTAGAAGCCTCTTGTCTCGCTTCTTTTTTATCTTTTGAATCATTGGCTTCTTTATCGTTTTTATTCGGGAGAACGGTAATCTGAAAGCAGATGATACCAATTTCTCCAGGGCACTCGTCAATGGGAATATCTAATGTTGGTTCCCCTTGAATTAAGATTTTTTCATGCATAATACTCTTTTTTGTCAGTCCGGTTTTATTAAAGGCTTTCTTGGCAACAAACACGGTATACGAAATAAACGTACTCTTCTTCAGACCTTTAGGCGCAGAAGGTGAACCTTTTTCTCGCATATCAAAGGCAACGTAGCGATCGTATTCTCGTAAGGGTCCTGTCGCAGATCCTGTTATTGTCATTTTATGGGGCATCGTGATCTCCTCCTACATAGATTTATATATTAATTATTTAGAAACATGTTCTAAATAATAATACTCTTACTAAACATCAGCTTCCAAGGGATTTCTTCACGTTTGAATTAGGAAACTGAGCCTTTTATTTGGGCCTGTTCGTGTAATAAAGCTTGTTCTTCTGGTGTTAAGGCTTGTCCTAGATCCTGTTTCAGCTGCGCCATTTCGAACGAACTGTACGTAGTACTGTGCTCTTGGAATAAGTTTTCTTCTTCTGGCGTTAGTTCTTGCCCTAAATCGTGCTTTAATTGGATCATTTCAAGCTGTTGATCCAGAGAAATAGCTGTTTCTTGTGTACACGCTTTTTGCTCCTGTTCAGCTTGTAACCAAGCAGGAACCAATTCCTTACGGATGATATGTTTAGGCGTAAATCGTGCTGCTGTTTCAGCTTCAGTATGTATGTCTGACTCAGATGATTGTTCTTCTTTATTCTCTTTTGATAGATTTGTAAATTGATTGTAGGCAATTTGATAAACAAGACGGCACATTTCATCCAGTGATAGGGTAGTACCCTTATGATTCGCCTCATGGACATATTTATCTAAGCCTACAATCGCTGTATAAGCAACTTCATGAACTTGTTCTTTCATAATCTCAATCTTTGTATCTCGTTTTACTGCTTTTGCCGCATTTTGAATACGCGCATAAAAGTCTTTTAGTTGATGACCATATTTACCTGCGTACACATGATTTACTTTTTTAGGCACACCTTTGATATACGCAAATGACTGTGAAGCAGATATTAAATGATTATTTAAATGATTTTTAGGTAAATCAAGGTTAATAAAGGGGGACGATGCTTTTTCGTCCTCAAAGTTTGGTGTATCAACGTTTTCAGCACTTTCTGGACTTGTCACAGGAGTTGTCACAGGAGTTGTCATTTCTTCTTGTTGAAGTGTTTGTACACCTGTTGTATCGTGTGCAAAAAAGATTTCATCACAAATTTGATCAAAATTCGTATGGCTTTTAAGGATAAATACATAGCTATCAGGATGAGCACCTGTTGTATCTTCTTTGATATATCGTGCCACGATCATAAACGGTGTTTCCTTTAATGATTTTACAAAGCGAGAAACGGTACTTTGGGATACATCAAATTTTTGCATGAGTGTTTTTGAGTGAATCGCTTGAATGCCTGTAGCAACAAGGTTATAAATCACGTAATCTAACATTTCCATCCGTTTTTTAGGGAATACTTTATGTAGGGCTACTTGTTGTTGTTTAAAGTAAGTACGAAGTGTTTCTAAAAACGCTTCTTTCTTTTTGCGAAGGGTCGGTTTTTCTTTCCATAACCATGTGAATCGTCCATTGAAGGTATTTACATCTTGTAAATAGCAGGTAAAGAGCTTTGTCATTTGTTCATCGTCTCCTTTAACGAACACAAAAAAGACACTGTCTCCCTTATGAAAGGAAAACAATGCCGTGATTTTGATGAACTAAGCCCTTGAAATAGATGTCAATTTCATATAAAATAAAACCATAAGTTTTATTTTATAGAAAAACTAACTCTATTAACAAGAGACTTCGACAAGTGTTTTTCCTACCGTAACTAGGAGGAACGGTTTAAGAGTGTGTCTGCACTACTTAAACAGTTGAAGTCTTTTTTCTATCCGCACGTTTTTGTTAGTTTTATTATAGCGTTAACTAGTCTCATAATTCAATAAAAATTAGCAAAATATATCAAAACAAGTATATTTAGCTACGAGCGATCCTATATTGTTGTAGGAATCACCTTTATCATATATGAGGTTTTTAGAGTAGGGGAGGGGGAAAAAGTTTCCCCTCCTCAAGTATTCTAAAGTATGTTATGATGTGTAGTTTTTATTATTTTTGGAAATTTAATGAATGAATACAACTTCAATGGTAAGGGTAAATGGGCATTCTAGGTAGTGCCATTTTTTATAGTCCTTTTTCTAAAAAGGGACTATAAAAAATGACACTATGCAAAATTCCAAAAGTATGATAAAGGCAGCTTCTACTTATAAATGTAGAAGCTGCTTTTTTTATTAATATGTGAGGGGAAAATGGTCCTATTGGAAAAGTAGGAGCTCCAAGTGGTGAGCTTACTTATGAGAAAATTAGTGCAGTTCCGTTCTTTTTTTGTTTATATTTGAATCTATTACAAATATCAGATATAGTGTCGCCAGGATATCTAATTTTGTTTTTTAGCATGTAATCTTGAATGTATTAATATGTGACTATGTCGAGTGAAATCATCCGGCCTTTCTATTCATCATCCCCATACTTCCTCATCAACTCTTTTAACATATCATTTAAGTTTTCCATAGAAATTACATAACGTTCCATCGTCTTGCTTTTGACTTTAATTAAATTTTTAAGAGGTCCTTCTCGGTCGAATTGTTGATTAAAAATGGCTCATGTGTGAACCTAATTCTTTGAAAATTACTGTCATGATTGTTCATGTTTTCTTGCTAACTCATCAAGTTTTTTTACAGCAGTAGGATCAACATTTCTTATTTTAGGTTCCATATTTTATTTGAAATCCCCAAAATACTGGTACCCTTTAAAAAATAGAGAGAAGAGCATAAGGGGTTTTTGCTATCACAAGGTGTGATAGGCTAGGCAGAGCCTAGCAAAAACATGATATTATGCAAAATCTTCAAGGAACCCCCTCAACGTATCCTCAAATTAAGAGGCAGTCCCTTCACGGGCCCCTCAGTGATTACAATATTTGTGCAAGGAACCCCTTCGCCGACCCTTCATAGTTGGTAAATGTCCCCTCAAGGGTCACTTCATTTTGAAGTGTTTTTTTGAAAAAAATAAGACAGAAGCAAGCGATCTTTTTTTATTTCTTTCGCACGTTCATGTTCAAAACGGCCATTTCATTTTACTTACAATACAAGTGATTTACGAGTGCTTTTTTATAATTCATTAATCAACTTTTATTCTATAAACGATGACCGTTCTAAAAAAATATACATTCACAAGACGCCGATATTTATTTTTTTCATGTTCAAATGAGTTAGAAAAAGATTTTATAAAAAAAAAATGAACAGCTATGGAAAAGTCGAGACAGAATCAAAAATTGCGATAAAAAAAGATACTATTCAGCTCAGTGACGAAAGCATTCAGCTCTATGAAGATGAACAAAAAAGTTTGCAAGAAAAGCTGAAAAAGTTGAATAAAAAAGAACAGGATTTGGTCATGAAGTGAAGAAAGGCATGTTCACAGTAGGTTCACATTCCCTATTTTTCTTCCAAATTTCGTGCTTTTGGAGGTTCACAGCAGGTTAACATGAGTGGTTTTAGGTTCACAGTAGGTCCACAGCAAGACTGTTTTCTTGACCCCATCGTTTTGCTAGGCTTTGCCTAGCCCCACACCTATGGTGGGGGCAAAAACCCCTTATGCTCTTCTCTCTTTTGTAGTGGGGAACCACACTTTATAGGAAAAAAACAAATATTATGGATATGTTTTTAAAAAATATCGATCTGATTGCCGTTAAAAAAATAGATGAAATTACGAAAGAAAAGAGCATTTCTTCCTGAGAATTTTTAAAAGTCGGCTAAAAAAGGAGGGAGGTACTAAGAGAGATAAAGGATTATGACAAAGGGAGAAAAGAGAAATTATAAAATGGATTCACGAAATTTTTTGCACGGAACAATGGGACACATTTTACAAAAAAACGGAATGCAACGCGAGAAATGGAACATTAAAAAAAGCAAAAGTTTAAATGGGAAAAGAGGACTCTTTTTTACCATTTTGTATCCTAGGTTAAGTTAGTTTTGATTCTATGTGAGGGGGATGGTACTCTTGATCTCGCTTTGCTCTGCTGTTTGACAGGACTCTTATATTTCTCTATGAGTACTTGCGGATTGTATGATTCGGATATAGCTCCGACTGGATAATATAAAGAACGGATGTCAAAAGGAAAAATGGCTAATAGATCTTCTAACTGCCAATATAAGAATTTCTACTCATAAGAAAAGAAAAATTCCTTATATAAATTAATCTTGGTTTAAGTTAGGAGCACAGCCTATTTTTTCTCGTCTTGGAAATCCTCCATCTGTTTGTTTGATATAAATAATGGATAAATGAACGGTTTGCGCGACACCTTTATGCATCCGTAAAGTTTCTAGATTATTTTTCACCTATTATTTCTTAGCAAACTGTTTTTCAATGGTAGCTGAAAAGAGGATCTTAAGAGCTAGAAACGTATTTAAAAAGAAATATAAACTTAGTAGTGGAGAAATGAGAAAAAATAGAGGTTACTATTTATACGAACTTTTTACACATTATTCCAAATATGAAACTATATTCCGACTTCATTTGCAGGTTTTTTACAAAAAAATCTATTTTTTTGTAAAAAAATACTTCCCTTTTTTCCAATAAGTGTTTATTATGGTATTTGTTAGCCTAATACGCTACTAATATGAATTGTAGGGAGGATTTGGAGATGAAATTAAAAAAAGGTTTAACTTCGTTGGTACTATGCGGTGCACTTCTAGGTTCAGGGGTAACAGCAGCATTTGCATCTACAGCATACGTGGGTGGTGGAAAATGGGACTATGGAACAGGCGGAGGAAAGGTTTGGTCAAACTATTACCATGGTTCTAAAGTACATAAATCTTCAGTGCAAGGAGCCTATTATTATGATTCTGGTTGGAAATCTCCAGGGGTAACATCTTATGCAAGTGCAACAGATAGAGCGTTTGCAGTCGATTATTCTTATTGGGATGTACAATAATACAGATTATTTTTATTTGTATTTTTCAGAATAATTGCTAAACATTACATTCTTTTACTAATCTAATAGATTTAATTAGTCATTTTTATAACAATAATTTAATTCCTGAGGAATGTTGGTATTTTTCAATATTTCTCAGGAATTCCTTATTTTTATATTTATAAAAATAAGCACAAAATTAACAGCGTACATATATCTAGTGAACTGTGGAGGAAAAAATAATAAACATTTATTTAACTATTTTTTCTCATTATGGCATAGGTTTTATGAAAATTATTAAAGGATTTCAAAAGATTAAAAAGAGTAATTATTTCAATATTAGCTTATAGCGGGGGACTATCATGAAAAAGATTTTAATAGGTCTAGTACTTGTAGCCTATGGCATTTCATCTTTTATGTTTATTAAATACTATGAAGTAAAAGAAATGATAGATATTAATTCATCTAATAAGGCATCACTAAATGTGGTTGAATGGAGTAAAAACGAAAGACCAGAAGATAAATTGAATAAGATAGATGAAATCTCAAGAAAAGAAAAGGTGAATATCTACAAAGTAGTATATAAGCCTATTGAAACTTCACAAAAGCAAAAAATAATTCTTTATTCCGCAATAAACGATGTAGATAAATTTAAGAAAGAATTTCCTTTGAAATCAGGCAAACTATTTACAGAAAAAGATTCTACAGATCTATATTTATCATCTCTAAATGAAAAAAATAATAAACAAGTTGGTAGAATAGATTTATTTTCACCCAGTAACATTATTGAAATAAGACCACTAAAAGCAGCAAAGAATGAAAATTTAAGAGGAACTTATTTAGTTGATAGTGAAAAACCCAAAGTTATTGAAAAAATAAAAGATGAATTGAAAACAAAAGTAGGTTTTAAAATTAAAAACCAAAAGCAATTAAACATTATAGATACCTTAGCAGATCAGGGATTTAGTAAATATCTAATAATTGTTCTTGTTATCATATTCATTTTAATTTCCTTAAGTTTTTTATACTATATTTTATTAAATTACAAAGAACTGGCAATAAAAAAAATGTTTGGTTACAGCGATAGAGAGCTAATTTTTAAGCATTTAATGAAAGAGAATGTACTAATTCATGCCATTGCTTTGGGAATAGTGATTATATTCCAAGTTATTTACTTATTCTTTTATAATAGAATAAGTAGGTTTTTAGATTTTAGCAGCGGGTGGGTCGTGTGGCAGCTTGTATTTACATTTGTGTCTATTCTATTTGGATTAGCGCCTTTCTTAATGGTATACCATATAAAAATTGCCGAAATGTTAAAAAATAAGAAACCCTTAAAACTAGTTCAGTTTTTAAACTATAGCTCAAAGCTTATATTTTCAATAATTTTAGTTATTCTGTTTATTAACTTCTTTAATAATTATCAAGAATTTACAGCACAAAATTCTAACTATGAGAAATGGAATACCACAAAAAATTACAGTTTTTATGAGATTCAGGATACTTCTACTGGAGATCGTGACGTTTGGGCATATGAAGTAGGAGTAAAGAGTAAGAAACTTTTTAATTTAGCTAGTGAAAAAGGAGCTATGCTTGTAAAACCATCGGACAGTATAGTATACAAAGGATTTATTGAAAGTGAACAATCTATTCCTGTTAGAGAAAAAGGCAATGAATACGATCCAGAACAAGGTAATACTATCCAAGTGAATCCCAACTATTTAAGGCATAATCCTGTTTACGACCTCAATGGTGAGAAAATAAAGTTAAAAGAAAACTTTGGCGACAATTTAATAGTATTAGTACCAGAAAAATATCGCGATTTCGAAAAGGATATTTTTAAAAGATATAAAGAGTGGTATCAATTTAAAAGATTTATTGATGAAGATACATATTATAAGAATACAGGAAAAAAGGTTAAACCACATAAAGAGGTTGAAGTAAAGTTAGTTTTTATAAAAAATAGGCAGAAACATTTTTTATATAACCCTAATCTAGAGATCGAGAATCAGAATTATGTTAAGGATGCTTTACTAGTAGTTGTTAATTCACAAAATATGGGAGGAGACAGTTATCTTAATTATCTGAGCGCAGGTTATTTTTTCCCTCATATAAATGATTCTAGTAATCCGTATAAGGAATTAAAAAATGATATTAAATTAGCAGACCTTCAGGATACAATTCTTACTACGCCTTTATTATATAGTGTTGTCGACGGTTATATGTTTAATTTACAAAATGAAATTAAAATGAATCTTTTCTTGTCAATCCTATTATTAAGTATAGAAATAATAATTGCTATTTTCATGGTTTTGAACTATTTAGAGAGAAACAAACTCATTCATTCGGTTCAAAAGATTAATGGATTCTCTTTTTTTAAGCGACATAACAAATTCTTTAGTATCGTAAGTCTTTTTTGGTTAATTATTTGCTTAGGGTTATTAGCTATTGGAATATCAACCGTTACAATGACATTGTTTATCGTATTAGCTTTTTTAGTGTTTGAATGGATATTAGTTTATACCACGATCAAATTTACAGAGAAGAAAAAGACGAAGGACGTATTAAAAGGGGCATAAGATATATGGAAATTGAATTACAAAACATATCTAAAAAATATGGAGATAAACAACTATTTAAAAATTTGAATTTGGAAATAAAACAAGGAGAAATGGTTGCTATTACCGGACAGAGTGGAAAAGGAAAATCAACATTATTAAATATAATAGGACTCTTAGAAGAGCCTGATTCCGGAGATGTATTTATTCAAGGAGTACAAAATGCTTGGAAAAGTGAAAAGAAGCAATTAAAATTATTTAGATATACAATAGGTTATTTATTTCAAAATTATGCGTTAATTGAACAAGAGACTGTGAGCAAAAATTTAGATGTGGCGTTAGAGTATGTAAAATCTCCTAATAAAAAAGAGATGAAACAAGAAGCACTTGAAAAAGTCAACTTAGCAGATAAAATAGATAAAAAAATATACCAGTTGAGTGGTGGAGAACAACAAAGAATAGCATTAGCTAGACTCATATTAAAGAAAAACGATATTATACTAGCAGATGAGCCAACAGGATCATTAGATGTACTAAATAGGGATCACGTACTTAATATTTTAAAATCATTAAATGCCCAAGGGAAAACTGTTATTATTGTTACTCATGATCCTGAAGTTGCTAAAGAATGTACTAGAATCATTAACTTATAAACTTTGAAATGGACAACGGTGTATTTAATATATTAGTCATTCTAAATCAAAATGTACTATAAATCATGGGATAATTTCAAATAAAATCACACTAGATGAATATCTAGTGTGATTTATCAAAAAATTCTAAGTTTTTTATTTCAACCTTGACATTTGTTTGGTAATAGAGGTTTGGATAATTCTTTCAGATCGTAACCAAACGTTGCTTTTTGACTGGAAAATTTCTAATGTATACTTTAAATTCCCCTTTTAAATCGGCTGTAATAATAGAAAATAATTTGTAATCTCTCTTACAATCGTATAGTATTTGCAATTACATAATTAATTATAGTAAGTAACAAAGGTGTAATATTATAGGTACATTAACTATTTACTTTTTTGATAAGTAAGAGATACTGAAGATAATATTTCTTCGTGGTTGACGCCTACATACAAGGCTTCCCTTGTTAACCTTAAAACTTCTTCTCTAATTTCTTGTATTCTAACTTCTTTATCCAATTGATGATCTTGATTAATGAATTTTCCTTTTCCTATTACTGTATAGATATATCCTTGTTGTTCTAATTTGTTATAAGCTTTTTGGATAGTATTTATGTTAACATTTAAATCATTAGCAAGAAACCTTATAGAGGGCAGAGGAACATTATTATTATATTCTCCACTGATAATTAGCCTCCTTATATATTCAGCTATTTGCTCATAAATAGGTTTTTTACCGTATTTATCATATGTTAACATGCAGTCTAACTCCTTATTTAATTTATTTTTTTCAAGAAATAATTAATTTTAGCTTTGTTCACCAAAAAAGTAGTACAGTTGCTACGCATCTTTAAAATTTGTAACAATAAATTATAGTAGAAGATTTTTTAAGATTCTGAAACTTAGTAACTCAAACAGATTCATATTCCTCTAATTAATCAGAGAGGTATGAATCTATTTGATGATATTAATAGCGTAATTAGCATCGATTCAACGTATACAAATTTACGTAAAAATCGTTACTAAAAGGAAAAATTACGATTGGTAAACGTTATGCGGGTTATTAATGAATATAGCATAATTATCTGCTATGCCTTTAGTGCTTCTTTTTTGTTGAGACAGCCTAAGAATATGACACACCTGTTTAATTAGAATGGCTTTCTAGTATAAAGAATTCTAATCATTAATTATTTTTAAGAATATTGAAATAGATATAAAAGTAATGAAAAGGTTAACAAATCTTTATTTACGTATATTGAAAGGTGATAAAATCGTAAACTAATTCATGGAAGTCGGGGATATTCAACTCCCTAACCTAGAGAAAATATCCCATATAAAAAAACAGCTAGAGTTAACTTTTTATCTAGTGTATCGATTTAAATCCAGTATTTGATTTAAAGAATGAAATATATCTAAGGTAGTTCACTTAATATTGAGCAAACTTATTTGTTGGAAGACAAATAGGAATTTTATGTTAAAATAATTATGTGAATTTTAAAAGGTTGTACTTGAAATAAGGTAAAGAAAAGTAAGGATGTGTTCCTTTATACATACGGAGGTGCTTTGTTGAGAGAGAATCAAGAATACAGAAGACATTGGAGAAAGTTTTTTATATTTACATTTATCGTTGGTTTAATTGTGGCAATTTTTTCGGTTGTTTCTGATAATTCACCATATTTAAAAGATGGTATAACAGTTTTTGAATTCATCATTTCATATTTAGCAGTAATGATTAACTCCTTACCAATGTGGTTTATTTTAGCAATGCTTGTTGGCTATATTTTTGCTAGAAGCTTTAAGGAGTCTGCGGTATTTGGAACAATCTATACGATTTCTGCAATTACATTTTACTTCGTAATTGGGCATTTCTATACGGATGCAGCAGTATCATTACCATTCAAAGAACAGGCGTTGGTTTATATAAAATGGTACGCAGCATCAGCTATTGGCGGTGTCTCTGGTGGAATTGTAGGGTTTTTAACGAAAAAAACGCCATATGTACAACTAACTTT
>NZ_JBKIKC010000027.1:0-57073 GCF_046599315.1 Priestia megaterium
TAGGGGGATGGATATATGAACAGTTTGATCATATTCCTGCTAAAGGAGACTTTTTTTCATATGAAGAGATACTATTTACCGTTAACGAGGTGGAAAATCGACGTATTCGCAAAGTTTCGGTAAAATCGTTTACGAATACGAAAGAGGAAGCTGATTAAAAGAAACTAGAAAGCGCTCCAAGAGGTCTTGGAGCGCTAAAGTCATAATATGAAATTAGTTAATATTAGTACTTGCCGCCTAGGTTTTGCTCAGCTAATTGTACTAAACGTTTTGTGATTTCGCCACCAATAGATCCGTTCGCACGAGCTGTTGCATCTGGTCCTAAGTTTACACCAAACTCACTAGCGATTTCGAACTTCATTTGATCGATAGCAGCTTGAGCACCAGGCTCTACTAACTTGTTTGATGAATTTCTGTTTGATGCATTTTGATAATTTGCCATGTGTATTCATCTCCTCGTTAGATAAAATAGATTGTAATGGTTGAGTTAGCTGGAGTTGAACCAGCAGAGCAGATGCATCGTTATATCTGCTTGCCTACCGCGGCGTAACTCAATGTTTGCGAGCTGTTGTGCTCGGTTGTTACTAGTATTATGGCGAAAGGTAAAAAACATATACATAGAAAATTTTGGTAATTTATAGAAAATTCATATAAAGTTTTATAAAGAGTAAGAGAGTTTTATTCTGTGCATATTACATATTATAGGTACATACTGATCAGGTAAAGCGAGGTGCGCGGATGTCGATTTGTTCCTTATGTAATGGGTTTAGTGATGTGCAAATGACGTGCAAAACATGTGGAGGAGTGCTGGGGGATATGGGAAAAGTCAGCGACTATTTTGATGATTACAGTGCTTATATGGAAATCGATCAGTTAAAAGTGGAAAATGGTTATCCTAGTGATTTAGCAAATCATCAATGTATTCATCTCTTTTACTGTTCTAATTGTCATAGTGAAGAATTGAAGCAAATACAGGAATAAAAAAAGACCCCTAGAGGTCTTTTTTTATTCGTGCTCAGCACGGATGCGCTGTTCTGATTCTGCATCAAAGAAATGCGCTTTGTTCATATCTAATGCTAAGTCTAGAGATTGAAGAGGTTTAATATCTGTTCTAGAATCCACGCGCGCTACAAAATCTTGTCCGCCAAGTTTAGAATAAAGCATGGTTTCAGCACCCATTAACTCGGATACATCGACTTTAATTGTAACTTTTGTGCCAGGTGAAGATTCAATAAATACAGGCTCATCATGGAAATCTTCAGGACGGATACCTAAAATAATTTGTTTATTTAAATATCCTTGCTCACGAAGTATTTTCAATTTGCCTTCTGGAACTGCGAGAAGAGAATCGCCTATTTGAACCTTTCCGTCTTTTAATGTTCCTGTTAAGAAGTTCATAGCAGGAGAACCAATAAACCCGCCTACAAATACATTCTCAGGTTTTTCATATACTTCTTTTGGTGTACCAACCTGCTGGATAATACCATCTTTCATCACAACGAGACGAGAAGCCATTGTCATTGCTTCCGTTTGGTCATGTGTTACGTAAATTGTCGTTGTACCTAAACGCTGGTGAAGCTTCGCGATTTCAGCACGCATTTGTACACGTAATTTCGCGTCTAAGTTTGATAAAGGTTCGTCCATTAAGAAGACCTTAGCGTCACGAACGATTGCACGACCTAGAGCTACACGCTGACGCTGTCCTCCAGATAATGCTTTTGGCTTGCGTTCTAAGTATTGCTCAAGCCCTAAAATACGAGCGGCATCTTTTACGCGGCGGTCAATTTCATCCTTTGGTAATTTACGAAGTTTTAACCCAAAAGCCATGTTGTCATATACGCTCATATGCGGATACAATGCGTAGTTTTGGAATACCATTGCAATATCGCGATCTTTTGGAGCCACGTCATTTACACGTTTACTGTCAATATAAAAATCACCTTTTGAAATTTCTTCTAGCCCTGCAACCATACGAAGCGTTGTCGATTTCCCACAGCCTGAAGGGCCAACAAATACAATAAATTCTTTATCCTGAATGTGAAGATTAAAATCTTTTACTGCCGTCACATCTTTATCATACATTTTATAAATATGTTCTAAACGTAATTCAGCCATTTCCATTTCCCCCTTGTATGTACTCTGTGAAACCGTTTTCTTAACTCTAGTGTAATTTTTTTTAATGAAACGGTAAATGGCAAACATGCACAAAAAAATGAAAGGGTTTTCGTGCACTATTCACGAAAACCCTTTCATTTTATCTTTCATCCTGCGAATTTTTCAAAGCAAGAATGGCTAAGTAAGCAGAAACAGCTCCTGTGAAGTGTTTGATATCAAGATGTGTTCGGTCAATAAATTTCTCAATTCTATACTGCAAGCTGTTGCGATGCATGTACAACTTCTTAGCAGCGAGAGATACGTTTAAATTGCATTCTAAATAAATTTTAATCGTTTCTAAAAGATCGTTATCATCTTTTACTAAGTCAAGTAAATGTATCATATGATTTTTGATTGCTCCTGAAGACTCTTGCAGAACTAAATGGGGTAAAACGTCAGTAAAATGGATAACGTATTTTTGTTCAACTGTATGTTTAATTTGATAAAACCATTTCTTTTCACACTCAAAAATTAATTGAGGTGAAGACGGAAATAAATGAATTTGTCCTTCAAAGAACTGAATAGAAGTTTCAAAATCATGACATAGAACCTCGATAGAATCTGATAGATTTTCAGTTAAGTCATTAGGATCATCAAAGGTTTCAATAATGACACCTGATTGTTTATCGATCCATAACACAGTAATGGAGGTGGAATACAAAGCGTGAAGCGCATTTTCAAACTCTATTTTTTGTTCAAACAAACGTTTAATTAAAAACTGAGTAAAGCGAAAAGAATGGTGCGTATGATGGGAGTGAATGACTTTTTCAGGTGCTTTAAATAACAGGCTTGACCAATACAATTGCTCTGGCGTCAGCACAGAAACTTCCTCATCATAAGGGGTTAAAAAAGCAGAAAGTAATGCCTGCTCTTTTTGAGATAGAGCCGTGTGTTCAATTCCAATGAAGCCTTCATCATATGAAAACCATTTGTATTGTTCAAATTGAGAAGGGGTTTTAGCCTTAATCATTTTATCCCCAAATAGTGTGTGTAGTTGTTTCATCTGTGCTCGGTCCTTTCGGTGAAAGCTTACTATTCATAAACGTGAAAAAGCATAAGCTCATGAATATAATCAATTAATTGAGTTTCATCTATTTGATTAGAAAGTGTAGTTTTCCATACAATTTGTCCATCCTTTAAATAATCAGCCTCATAATAAACCCGGTTCATATAAAACGAGATGTGCCAGCCCGGCATTCGATTATTTTGATACAGTGGTTTAACCTGGAAATGTGAAACCATAAAGAAAATCTCCTTTCTCAAGTAGTTATTATAAGCTTACCATGAGAAAAGGAGATGAAAAATCATTTAATCTAAAAATTTTGTTAATTTGTAAAATATATTGCATATGTGTTTAGCACCTTGCGTTTGAATGTCTGTCTCATCAAAAATCATTGGTTTTGCATTCACTTCAAACAGATAATAGTGCCCATGGGCTGACTTTGCCATATCAAGAGAAAACTCTTCAACTAGAGGAAAGGATTTTTGAAGGACTTGCCCGCACGTATTTACAAAAGACGAAAGAAAGGAAGTATCTATTTCATTTTCAAGATCTTGAAAAGGTGAAATGCTTCCTCCATTTAAAGTATGTGTTGTAATGGATTGATAGGGGCTATGTCGAATACCGACGCCGCTAATAATATATCTACTATCTTTGTGATGAGCTAAAATACGTAAGTCATAGCGTCGGTCGTTGAATGGTTGCGTCTCAATCGCTTCTTGAATGAGGTAAGCAGCTTGGGGAAGGTCAATTGCTTGTAAAGAAGAATATTCTTCTTTACGTTTATGATCTTGATAAATAATCGCATGCTTGTGGGAAGATAATCGGAAAATCCCAGCACCTTTACTGCTGTTAATAGGCTTAAAATAAAGGGAAGAGTGTTTTTGCAACAGCTCAGCAATATCTGTTTCCGGTGTTAAACGATAGGTTTTAGGAAGGTGAGAAGATAGTAGTGGATGCTTTGAAAATAATTGATATACTTTCCATTTTGAAAAAAAAGCGGAATTAAAAAGGGGGATGTGCTTGCTCTTAATTTTTTGATGTAAAGACTTCAGTTTCTTGGTTTCCGATTTTCTTCCTGGATAACGATTATATATAACGTTTGGCAGCGGCAAAGTTGTTTTGATCCACTGCTTCTTTGCACCGTCAAAGCAATACCCTTCAAAGAAGTGATGAGACATTGTTTCTTCAGCGAATAAAGCAAGAAGCCCCCCTTTTTCCTGTAGGGTATGGTGTAAGAGTTCTAATAAAGGGCGCTGTTTTATATTTAGTTTTTCCAGAACTGCTTTGTTAGTTAAAACCCCCACAATAGGCCCCGCTTTTTCTCCTTGGAAACGAAGAAAAGCTTGAGTAGAAGAAATATTTTGATTGAAGGGAAGTTCAATTTCTTGAACTCCCCATGTGTAAGATGCTGAAGGGTTATTATGAAACCACTGCTGCTGTTCTTTATGATAGTAAATTGTAATCATATGCTGATGCCTTCAGGTGTGTTTAGATAGTACGTAGATAAGTAAATGGCATATTCTAAAGAAAGTTTTCTAGTTTGTTGATCTGCTTTTCGTAAGGCAGGATGTGAAAAAATAGAGCGACCGGGCTTAGAATTAGCTTCAAACAGCCATACGTTTCCTTGATAATCCACTCCAAAATCGAATCCAAGCTCTCCAATTAACCCGTTCAACTCTTGTTCGAGCACATGACTAATTAAGATAGCGGCTTCTTTTAGCTTATTTTCAATTTCTTTTTTGTAAGAAGGATTGGTAAATATTTTGGCTGTAGCTTCAATTTCTCCGCCGTAATCAAGATGCGTAGTAATGCTGTTGGGACCAGCTACTTTAGCAGCTAAAGCAGTAAGCGCCCATTGGTTATTCCCGTCTTTGTTCGTATGCACGCGGAAGTCTACACAGCGCTTTTCTTTTTTGATTAGTGAAATACCTTGCTGAGCAATGTAGGAAGGATTAGTAAGTAAGAATTCAAATTCTGATAATAGCTCTTCTAAGGATTCTTTGTCTTGAATATGAAGACCTTTTTCTCCTTTGTAAGTTAGTGTATACATGGAATCTTTAAAAGATAGAGTATAAATGCCGCGACCTAAGCTTCCGTTTTTCGGTTTTAAATACACGGTTTGATGAAGGAACAAAAGTTTTTTTATTTGCGCAAGCGAAGGACTTTCAACCGTGTAAGGTAACAAATAAGCTGTCTGCTCATTCATTTTTAAAAGCTCATGAATTTCCCACTTATTGAAAAAGTCTGGATTGAAAAAGGGAATGCTATAATCAGTCATCATCTTTTCTTTAATGAACTTAAAGGGAGCTAATCCCTCTGTTTTTCTATTTGGCAAACGATTATATACAACGTTGGGAAGGGGAACTTCATGCTGTGTCCAGCCGCTTTCTTCATAAAAATAACCGTTTATAGTCCCGCTTTCCCAATTGATATGATGAGTTCCAAAAATAAAAGGAAGTCCTCCTGTCATACTTGCAGTGGAAAGAAGTTTAGCTAAGTGAAGGGAGCGTTTTCCGATTGGTCGCAGCAGAGAACCGGTAAAACCAGCTGATAACACACCAATTAAAGGTCCTAAGTGAATGGTCTCATTCACAACAATAGGGTGCATCATATGGGAGAAAGGAATTTGCAGTTTGGTCATTAGCTCAGCTGAAATCTGAATTTCTTCACGTTCTGAAGGTTGTATAAGGCATGGAGCTGTCATTGTTCCAAAAGCTACTTGTTTTAAAGATTCTTTGTAAAGAAATATAGGAACAGAAAGATCACAGTCTAACTGCTCTACCACAATAAGGCGAGTAAGAGTTCTTTTCATAGCATTACTCCTTACGGTACGATAGTGTGTTAGCTAAATAGATGCAGTAAGACAGGACATTTTTATACATGACTTCTTTTTGTTCAGGTGCTGTCTCCAATACTGTTTTTCTTCCCGGTTTTGAATTTAAATCTAAAATCCAGATGCTAAAGTCTCTTGAGATACATAAATCAATGCCTAATTCAAAAAGAGAAGGGAAGTTATTTTCCAGCACGGACGGAATCGTTTTACAAATGGTATTGATTTCATCCAATACATATTGACGATGAACGCGAGGAATGTGAGGCAGCAAGTTCTCAAAAGGTACAATAGACGCTCCTGAACTTACATTTGTTACGATAGAGTCCCGTTCACCTTGTCTAATTCCTCTTCCAATTTCTTTCCACTCACCATCGTTTCCTTTTTGTAATAGCAATCTTATATCAAAAGGAGTGCGTTCGTAAGGGAAAAATGAAATATGGGGTTGAGCAATATACAATACATCACGGGTCGTTTTCGTGAACCACTCCTTAAACTCCTGAAAAGAGGAAAATAGAATCGTGTTTACAATGTCATTTTGTTGATAAGAAGCTTCAATTTCGCGCCCGCGCTGTCTTAATTTCACAATGCCTTTACCTTGTGAGCCATTGGCAGGTTTAATCATTAGGCTATCGTTTGTTCGAAGCAGTTGAACAAGCTGCTCGATACTTTCGATTGGAGTAGTAGGAGGAATATATGAAGATAAATAGTTATCTTTTTTAATTACTTCATAGACATCCAGCTTATTAGGCAATCCATGGCCTAAAAACGTAACATCTTCCCGCTGTTTAAGCCAGTTTACAATAGGGCGAGCCTTTTTAGACAGAGAGTCTTTTCGATAAAAGCAGCGATCGTAAATAAACGAAGGAAGTAAGAAAGATTTTTCTATCCATTGCTTTTGTTCTAAATCGTAGTGGAAGCCTTCAATCTTTTCGGTGTTAGGATGAATGTTCAAAGGGGTAAAACGGTATATTTCAATCGAAAACTCAGCAGCATATTTAGCAATTTCAGTTACATACTCCACTTCTTGCTGGGGGTGAATAGTTAAAAAGCCTAATGAAATCATTGTAAATCCTCCTTGGCAAACTGAAAATTCGTTGCATGAAGACAATAATCAAGCAGTGCTTTTGTTGAAGGACGAACAGAGGAAGCGCTTGAATCTAATTGTTTTGAAGGTTTAACATTTACTTCAATAATCCAGGGCTTTCCTTCTTGATCAATTGCTAAATCAATACCAAATTCCGCATAAAGCTCAGACGGATGAGAAAGCTGTGTGCAAATTTCAATCGCAATCTCTTTTAAAAGTGAAAGGATATGGCGCGTAGTTTTTGAATCATAGAGCTGAGTTAAAACTTGCTGGGGAGGATGAATATCCCCTCCACGGGCAAGGTTTGAGACGAAATTGCCGGGTTTTGATACACGTGTGACAATAGATGTGATTTTCCACGTCAAGTCGTCTTTTTTATGACAAAGAATGCGGAAATCAAAAGGGCACTGTTTGTATGTCTGCAGGGAAATTCCTTCTTGAATGAGAAATCCTTGCCTTTTTAATTGACTATAAAGTGTTTCAAATAAGTCATAAAGAGATTCATACTCTTTTTCATATGTTTGCGTAAACGTTGTATAGTCTAAAATATACTTCTCTTTCTTTGAAATTTTAAAAATATTTTTTCCTTGGCTACCATGAACAGGCTTTAGAAAAACATCGTTATGAAGTTCCAAAGCGTTAAGAAGATCTTGACGTGAACGAAGCTGATACGTTGTTGGCAAATAGGGAAGCAAGTGTACGACATCTTTAAGCTGTTGAAAAACCGTCCATTTATTTAAGTAGCGTGCGTTAAAAAAAGGAACGTCATGCTCTTTCAAAAATGTTTTAAAGGTTTGGAAATCAGCAGTTTGCTCCGTTTTCCTGGCATGAATTCGGTTGTGTACGATTCCCGGAAAGGGAACATCTGAATAAACCCATCGATCAGCGCGATAAACATACCCTTTAGGGGATAATGACTTTAAGTCGCTCAATTTGCTCACATAGCAAAAACCCCCTAACTCCTTGCAAGTTTGAACAAATTCCTTACAAAATACAGAAATGGTGCCAAAGGGTTCTTCATCTTCTCGAACTTCTGTTACGATGCTAATCACAGGTCCCACCTTAAACGTGTTCTCTTCGTAAATGCCTCTCAGCTGATGCGTCTCATATGGAAAGCGAAACTCTGTAAATAGAGCTTCTGACATCATGAAACAACATTCTTGGTGTTGAAAAACGGTGGCTTTGACTTCTTTCATAATAGAACCTACTGTTAACGTAAACTCATGCTTGCATTTCACGCGGGAGAACAAAGCAGAACTAATGTAAATGTCGTTGCTCATATGTTTCTCTAGAGGTTTTAGAGAAATGGTGAAAGTATCCATAAGTGAATCCTCTTTTTCTTTCCTTTAGTAGGCGAATGCTGATATATACTATGAGGAATTAGCCCAATTCGTGAGGAGAATTTATCGTTTTCTTAGAAAATAAAGGTCTTAAGCTGAATTTTATATAATAATTTGTTATAGTTAGGGAAGTCAAGAAATTATAGAACTTATTTAGGAGGAACTTAACGTGTCTGTAAACTTACATGATGTAGCAAATGATTTAGAAAAAGCAATTCGCCAAAGCGATGATTACACAAACTTAAAAAACTTATATGCGGCAATAAATGCTGATCAAGGTTCAAAACAATTATTTGAGCGTTTCCGCACAATGCAAATGGAACTGCAACAAAAGCAAATGATGGGTCAAGAAATTACTGAAGAAGAAGTTCAGCAAGCTCAACAAACAGTTGCAATCGTTCAACAAGATCAAAATATTGCGAAGCTAATGGAAGCTGAACAACGTATGAGCATGGTAATTGGTGAACTAAACAAAATTATCATGAAGCCACTTGAAGAGCTTTACGGCGCGGCTGAATAAGGAATAGAGAAGAGAGGAAAAGAGAAATCTTTTCCTCTCTTTTTATGCAGAAGTTTCTTCTAATCGTTCAGTTCTGCTCATAAGCTTAGTAACAAGGCTACACATGCCGACTATCTTAAAAAGGTCATTTATAACCGTATCCTAACGGATTAGACATCTATGAAAGAAGGGGTTCTCATATGGCTTATCGATTGCTAGCGTTGAATATTGATGGAACCATTTTAAATAGCCAAGGGCGCGTTACAAAAGAAACAAAAGATGCAATTCAATTTGTGAAAAATAAAGGTGTTTACGTTACATTAGTAACAAATAGACATTTCCCGTCTGCTAAAAAAATTGCTCGGTCACTTAAAGTTCATCCAGCAATGCTAATTACTCATAGCGGTGCCTTTATCGGAACATCGATAGACAAACCGATACTAGATAAGAGAATTAGCGAGGAAAAAACATTTAATCTCATTCAGCTATTTGAGAATTTTAATTGTCATGTCCGTATTTTACATGAAAGGTTTTCAATTGGAAACCGTGTAAAGCTTCCTAATAATATTGTAGCTAAAAGTGTGTTAAAAACGGGAGAACCGCTCTTTTATCCCGTGCAGTTCGTAGATTCATTAGGAGATACGCTTCGTGATGAACCTGTTTCTACTCCAAAAATAGAAGTGTATTTTGCAGATCGTAAAGAAAAAGAATACGCTGAGCAAACAATTGCCAGTGCGGTTCCGGATATTGAATGGTTTTCGTATCCAAATGAAAATAGATGTTATATTACACCAAAAGGGGCAACAAAAGCCGCCGGCGTTCGTTATGTAGCAAATCGTCTGGGGATACCAATGGAAGACGTAGTAGCGATTGGAAATTGCTATGATGATTTGGAAACGATTGAACATGCGGGAATGGGTGTGGCAATGGGCAATTCGCCAACAGAATTAAAAATGCTGGCGGATTGGGTTACTCGTTCTAATAATGAAAATGGTGTAGCCTACATGGTGAAAGAATTATTTAGAAAGCAGCAGCGCCTTGGTTATCTTCATCAAATTGACAGCTTTCGTTTAAAATAAATAAAGCATATGCTAGGACAAAAGTAGTTTAGTTGAAGGAAGATCCGAACGATGAATCGAGATTCTTGATGGGGAATCCAGCTCGTTCGGATTTTTTTATAGTTATGGTGAACGTAGGTTTCATGTGTTCAGTTGCTTCTAGTGGTTGATTGGAGGGCAAGGTGAAGATTCCTGCGGGAAAAGCGGAATAGATGAGACCCCGCAGGAGCGGAAGCGACGAGGAGGCTCACCGGCCGCCCGGGGAAAGCGAAGTCTTGCACGGAAATCAACAGCGGTGTAATCCCTGATTTGTACTAGCTCATGTATCCAATTTGTTCGTCTTTAGGTTGAAGTGATGTAGTTATGTTTCAATCTCTTTTTCTGTTTGTTTCCTGTCTGCATATTCCCTTGAGCTGACCATCTTGACCGGACGTGTGTAGGTTTTGTAAACTGATTACTTAGATAGAATTGATTTGAAAGGTGATTATATTGAACATTTATATAAAAGGTATAGAAGATGAGCGTTTTTTACGTCCGCTTCACCGGATTTCAGATTTGTTTTTTGAAGAAAGCAACGTCTCCTTTGAGGATGATAACGAAGCTCAGCTGAAGGTCGAAGTAGAGCTGAAAGTTCATGAGGAAATTTATGCGAAAGCAGTGCTGCATGAAGCTGAAACGAATAAGATGTTTACAGAAGAGCTTTCTAAATCGTTTACACCTTATGAAACAGAAAAAGAAAAATTTAAGCAAATAAAAAATGTGGTGCTTCGCGTTTACCTATCTGTGCTACAGGAGTATACAAACATTGTTCAAAAATGGGGTATTTTAACAGGTATTCGTCCAACGAAGCTGCTTCACATGAAACTGCAGTCAGGCAAAAGTCAAGAACAGGCGCATCGTGAGCTAAAGGAAGAATATTTAATCACCGATGACAAAATTAATTTAATGCAGCATATTGTGGATCGTCAATTAGCAGCTATTCCCGATTTGCATGAGCTAAAAAACGAAGTAAGCATTTATATAGGCATTCCCTTTTGTCCGACCAAGTGTGCATACTGTACATTCCCAGCTTATGCGATTAATGGGCGTCAAGGATCTGTTACATCATTTTTAGGCGGCTTGCATTATGAGATGCGCGAAGTAGGAAAATGGCTAAAAGACAATAAGGTCAAGATTACAACTGTATATTATGGCGGAGGCACGCCAACGAGCATTACCGCTGAAGAAATGGACATGCTGTATGAAGAGATGTATGAATCGTTCCCAGATGTACAAAATATCCGTGAAATTACGGTAGAAGCAGGAAGGCCCGATACGATTACAGAAGAGAAGCTAGCTGTTTTGAACAAATGGAACATTGATCGTATTAGTGTAAATCCGCAGTCTTATATTCAAGAAACCTTAAAAGCTATCGGACGTCATCATACCGTAGAAGAAACAATTGATAAATTTCATCTTTCTCGAAAAATGGGGATGAATAACATTAACATGGACCTAATTATTGGTCTTCCAAATGAAGGTGTAGAAGAATTTCAGCATACGCTAGACGAGTCTAAAAAATTGCTGCCTGAATCTTTAACTGTTCATACGCTGTCGTTTAAACGCGCGTCTGAAATGACTCAAAATAAACGGAAATACAAAGTGGCAGATCGCTATGAGATTGGTAATATGATGGATTTAGCGACTGAGTGGACTCAAGAACAAGGGTATGAGCCTTATTATTTATATCGCCAAAAAAATATTTTAGGTAATTTAGAGAACGTTGGATATTCATTCCCTGGTCAAGAGAGCCTGTATAATATTATGATCATGGAAGAAAAGCAGACGATTATTGGACTGGGATGCGGGGCATCTAGTAAGTTCGTGCATCCAGAAACAGGCATTATTACAAGGTTTGCAAATCCAAAAGACCCAAAATCGTACAACGATGGATTCGAGCACTACACCCAAGAGAAACTCAAGATTTTAGATGAATTATTTATGAAATAAAAAGATCACTTTTTAGTGATCTTTTTTTATTTTCAGCAGGGAAATGTCGGAATCTGTTGAATATATAAAAATGTTGTAAGCGTTTTCTCGTTGTGGTGAAGCGAGGTGCCGCTTAATGATGAATGTACAGTTAAAAGGACAGAAGATATGTTTAAAGACGGTTGGCTGTATACGGGAGATAGTGTGACAATTGACGAAGAAGGAACCATCAAAATCGTAGACTGAACAAAAGATTTAATTAAAAGCGGAGGAGAATGGATTTCATCGGTTGATCTCGAAAACGCACTTATTGCCCATAGAGCTGTTTTTGAGGCCTGTGTCATAGCAGTCCCTCATAAGATGTGGCAAGAACGTCCAGTTGCTTGTGTCGTGTTAAAAGATGCATATAAAGGTGTTGTTTCGTCAGAAGAGCAGCTCAAATTTTTAGCACCGCAGTTCGCGAAATGGTGGCTTCCAGATGACATTTTATTTATGGATGAAATTCCAAAGACAACAGTAGGAAAGTTTTTAAAACGTACGCTTCGTGAACAAGTCGTCAATCATTATCAGAAAGGGTGAGTAAATATGACTGTCGAATTAAAAGGAGTAGAGCTAGTTTTGCAAGAGCGTGTCGCCACCATTTCATTTAACAGGCCGGATGCGTTAAATGCATTAAACGGAGAAGTGCTAGAGCAGTTTATTCAATGTTTAAAAGTTATCGAAGAAAGCGAAGCGGACTTTTTAGTAGTAAAGGGAAACGGAAAAGTATTTTCAGCAGGCGGAGATATTAATATGATGATGTCACCTTCACAATCAGAACGTTTTGAGCAGGTGATGGATTTGATTAATGAAGCGGTGCTGACCTTGTATAGCCTGCCTCAAATGACCATAAGTGTAATGCACGGTGCGGCTGCAGGGCTAGGGCTCAGCATCGCGCTTGCTTCTGATTATATTATTGCAGAAAGACACACAAAAATTGCGATGAACTTTATCGGTATTGCTTTAATTCCAGATGGAGGCGGTCACTTTTTACTAGAAAAGCGCATCGGTGCTCATCGTGCGAAACAGCTGATTTGGGAAGGAAAGACATTAAAAGCAGAGGAAGCTCATCAATTTGGCATAATTGATGAAATAAAAGAAGGAGATTTAGCGAAGCATGTAGAAGAGTATCTCTCATATTGGCTAAAAAAACCTTCACGCGCTTTGAAGGAAACAAAGCGAATTTATGTGGAGACATCCATTTCACAATTAAAGCAAGTGCTTGCGCTTGAGAAAAGAAGTCAGTTTGCTATGAGCCAAAGTTCGGATCATAAGGAAGGTGTGCGTGCTTTTCTGGAAAAGCGAGCTCCCGTTTTTAATCAAAGTGGAAAAGATATTTCCGAAAATTAAGTGAACTAGTTTAAAAGCCAATATTTTTGTCTATCATATTGATAGAGCATGTTTAAAAGTTGCAAAACAGTGGTAACACAAGATAATGTAGAAACTAATGAGGTGATTGGAAATGAACAAAACAGATTTAGTAAACGCAGTAGCAACAAAATCAGAGTTAACAAAAGCAGATGCATCTAAAGCAGTTGATGCACTATTAGAAACAATTTCATCAACGCTAGGTGAAGGTGAAAAAATTCAGTTAATCGGCTTCGGTACATTTGAAGTACGCGAGCGCGCTGCTCGTACAGGCCGTAACCCTCAAACGGGTGAAGAAATGCAAATTCCAGCATCAAAAGTACCGGCATTTAAAGCTGGTAAAGAACTAAAAGAAGCTGTTAAGTAATATAAAACGCCGGAAAGAGTTAGCTTTCCGGCGTTTTATATTAACGATGAAATAATACAAGTTTTCCGCTGGAGTTCACGCATCGATGCGTTTTTTCTAGATAGGAAAGCTCTTCTAACTTTTTGTTGCCAATAGTCTTTGCTTCTGCCTCAGAAGCTGCTTCGAAACTTTCATCTACTAATTTTTCTCCTGTCTTGTCAAAAGCGGTTAAGGTGTAAGTACTCATAAACTTCACTCTCCTCTTATAGTATAATTGTAAGCGTATTCAACATATTTCTCGTCCTATTCCTCTAATTCCTGCTAAGGTTTACAGATATCATTTTTTTCCATACAATAAACATAGGTTTATTTACAAAGGAGGAATTAAATGTCTCTTTCTATCCGTGAAGTTTCAAAAAGGTACGGTGAATTTATAGCTGTAAACGAACTATCCTTGCAAATTCCAAAAGGCGAAGTGTTTGGTTTTTTAGGTGCAAACGGTGCTGGCAAAACAACGACATTTCGAATGATTTTAGGGCTCATTGAGCCAACCTCAGGTCACATCCAATGGAATGATAAATCTTTAACTTACAATAGAAGTCATCTGGTTGGCTACCTCCCTGAAGAAAGGGGATTGTACCCGAAATTAAAAGTCAAGGATCAGCTTGTTTACCTAGGACGGCTGCGTGGAATGAAAAAAGCAAACGTGCTGCAAGAAATGGAGCACTGGTTATCTCGATTTAATATTCCTCAATATGCTTCAAAAAAAGTAGAAGAGCTATCCAAAGGAAATCAGCAAAAAATTCAATTTATCGCTTCCGTTATTCATCGTCCTGAGCTGCTTATTTTAGATGAACCTTTTAGCGGCTTGGATCCTGTAAACGTAGAGGTGTTAAAAGAAGCGGTACTTGATTTGAAAAAACGCGGAACGACGATTGTTTTTTCAAGTCATCGAATGGAACATGTGGAAGAACTTTGTGAATATTTATGTATTATGCATCATGGTACGCCTGTTGTGTATGGAAGACTGCCGGAGATCAAGCGTTCATTTGGCAAGAAAAACGTTATTGTACACGGAAAAGGTCCGTTTGAGAGAATTACGGAGCTTGAAGGCGTTATAAAGGTGAAAAAAACGGTTGAGGGTATGATTGTTCAAATTCAACATGAATCTGTATCGCAACTCATTTTTCAAGAACTTAAGCACTTTTCATTTGTATCTAAATTTGCTGTGGAAGAGCCTTCATTAAATGATATTTTCATTGAAAAGGTAGGTGCTTCCTATGAATAAATTTTGGGTCATCGTTTTTCATACATATCTTAATAAATTAAAAACAAAATCTTTTATTATTACGACGATTATTACTGCTCTTATTCTAGTTGCTCTTACAAATATGGAGAAAATTATCGACGTTTTTAATTCAGATGATAACGGCACAAATGTGGGCGTTATCTATGAAGTGGAAAGTGTATATACTTTGTTCAAACAAAATGTAAATGCAATGGATAAAGACATTCATTTAAAAGAATTTACGTCTGAGTCTAAGGCAAAACAAGCAGTAAAAAGTGGGCAGCTCGATAGCTATTTAATTTTATCTTTAAACGATAAGCAGCTGCCTCAAGCTGTGTACCAGGCTAACTCTTTAGCCGAATCAAATCTTTCTTCTACCTTAGAGCAGGCAGTGCAGCAAACAAAAGTGGCTATGGCTACAGTGAAAATTGGTTTAGAAGAAAAGCAAATCGACCAGCTTTACAGTCCTGTCTCGTTCAAAAAGAAAGCGTTAGTTGAGAATGCCAAAACAGAACAAGAGCTGAACCAGGCAAGGGGTCTTGTCTATGTTCTATTGTTTGTTATTTATTTTGCCGTCATTATGTATGGAAGCATGATCGCGATGGAAGTAGCTACTGAAAAATCATCCCGTGTTATGGAAATCCTTGTATCTAGTGTATCCCCTATTACACAAATGTTTGCTAAAATCATTGGAATTGCATTGCTTAGCTTAACGCAGCTTGCAGTTATACTGAGCGTGGGCTACACATCTTTAAAAACGAGTGTGGAAACAAATCATAATGGTATCTTTTCTTATCTCGGAGTTAATGATGTTCCGCTGACTACATTCCTGTACGCATTTGTCTTTTTCATATTGGGTTACTTTCTTTTTGCTACGCTCGCTGCTTTTTTAGGTTCTCTTGTAAGTCGTATTGAAGATGTACAGCAAATGATTACGCCCATGACCCTTGTGATTGTGGCCGCTTTTTTAATTGCTATGTTTGGGCTTGGTGATCCTGAAACAAAGATCATTACGGTCACATCTTTTATCCCCGTTTTTGCTCCAATGATTATGTTTTTACGTGTAGGTATGTTAAACGTTCCCCTTTGGGAAGTGAGTGTATCGATAGGGATTTTAGTTGTGACGATTACTGCTTTAGCTATATTTGGTGCCCGTGTGTATAAAGGAGGAGTCCTTATGTATGGTCAATCTACCTCTTTTAAAGATATTAAAAAGGCGCTGCAGCTAACGAAAAAAGAAACATAAAGAAGAGATACCGAGAAGATTCTTCTCGGTATCTTTTACGAAAAATGGTCTACCCGTGCATTCGGTGCCAAGCGATGGTAAAATGAAATGTAAAGAGCTGTAAATAAGCGGACGAAGCGATAAGAGCTTCGTTATCAAATACATAGAATGAAGTGGTAAGGAGGAAAAGGTCATGACAAAAGGAATTGCTCAATACGAAGTAGGGGAGCAAGTAGATCTTTATTTTTTAATTAAATCCTCAACGAGAGGAATTGCAAGCAATGGAAAGCCATTTTTAACGGTAATCCTACAGGATAAAACAGGTGATATTGAAGCTAAGCTGTGGGATGCATCTCCAGATGACGAGGAAAATTACGCTGCTCAAAAGATTGTGCGAGCTGCTGGAGAAGTAATGAATTACCGCGGGCGCAATCAGCTGAAAATACGCAACATTCGTCCTGCGCAGCCGCAAGACGGAGTGCGTACGTCTGACTTTTTAGAAGTAGCACCTTTATCTCAAGAAGAAATGATCGAACATATTACAAAGAGTATATTTGAAATGAAAAACTCCAATGTCCAGCGCATTACTCGCCATTTGTTTAAGAAATATCAAACGGAATTTTTAGAATATCCAGCAGCAACTAAAAATCATCATGAGTTTGTATCGGGGCTTGCCTATCATGTTGTATCTATGCTAAAGCTGGCTGAGTCGTTTTCAATCCTTTATCCAAGCCTAAACCGTGATTTGCTGTACGCTGGAGTTATTCTTCACGACCTTGGTAAAGTATTTGAACTTTCAGGTCCTGTTTCAACAATATATACAGTCGAAGGGAACTTGCTTGGCCATATTTCGATTATGGTTAATGAAATTGGAAAAGCGGCAGAGGAATTAGCGATTGAAGGAGAAGAGGTCATGCTTCTTCAGCATCTTGTATTATCGCATCACGGTAAGGAAGAGTGGGGAAGTCCGAAGAAGCCGTTAATTAAAGAGGCTGAGATGCTTCATTTGATTGACAATGTGGACGCCAAAATGAATATGCTTGATCGAGCATTAACAAAAGTAAAGCCTGGTGAATTTACAGAGCGTATTTTTGCTCTCGATAATCGCTCATTTTATAAACCGACGATTGATTAAAATGGTATAAGTCTTTCTTCCTTCGCATATAGTGGTTGTAAATAACTGTGATGGGGGATCAATATATGGTGACACTACCAATTTGGATTTATTTAGTTGTAGCAGGCATTTTCTTTAGTGGATTTATGGCGATTCGTGCTGCACAACATGATAAGCAAGTGGATGATTCGTTTATTGAAAAAGAGGGACAAGTATTCATAGAGAGAATGCAAGTGGAAAGAGAAAGACGCAACAGTGATTCCATCTGATTATATAAAAGAGCCTGTCACATGAGTGACAGGCTCTTAGCATTATTGCTGAGGAGTTTCTACGCCAGATTGACTATCTGTCGCACCTTCTTCAAAGATTGGTTTTACATTCTTATCTTTGACTTCCACTTTTGCTTTATCAAGTTCTTTTTGAATCTTCTTATTTGCTTCTGTTTGATCTACTTTTGAACGTTTGATTTGCTGCTCAAGTTCTGGTTTCTTTTTGTCAAAGGATTCTACTTTCTTTTTATCGACTAGTTTAATGATATGGTAGCCGTACTCTGTTTTGATTGGTTTACTTACTTCACCTTTTTTTAGCTTATAAGCAGCTTCTTCAAACTCTTTAACCATTTGGCCTTCACCGAAATAGCCTAAATCGCCACCGTTAGCAGCAGACTGCTGATCCGTTGAATATTCTTTTGCCAGACTAGCAAAGTCCTCGCCTTTTTTGATTTTTGCTTCTACTTCGTTTGCTGTTTTTTCGTCTTTTACTAAAATATGACTTGCTCGAATTTGAGGTTTTTGAGCTTTATACTCATCATAGGCTTTTTTCAGTTCTTTGTCTGATACCTTGATGCCTGCTGTAGCAGCTTTTTCACGAAGAATATCTACTTTTAACATATCTTTTACTTCTTTTTCGCCTTTTTGCTGAATAACTGAATCCACTTGATCGCCGTATTGTTCTCTTAAAATGCTCAACTGCTGATCAAGCTCTTTATCCGTTACTTTATATTTTTCACTCAATACTTTTTCTTCTGTAGCGCTTCGTACGAGTGTATTAAATTGGTCTTGTCCGATTGTATCTTTCATTTGTTTGTACAAATCACCTTGTGTGATATTGCCAGCTTTTGTTTCTACAATTACTTTTGAAGAATCGTTTGCATTTGAAGCATTACTTTCCCCACTGCACGCTGATAAAGCAACGAGACTGGCTGCTGTTGTTAGTGCAACTAAGCTTTTTTTCATACGTAAACACTCCTACTCATCATTTTTACTTATGTAGCTTGACTCAAGATTTACTATATCACATTTCCTGATGTTAGCAAATGAAGTTAAAACCACGTGAATTTACATTTATTTTCCACTAAGCATCGAGTGAATATACGCTTATGGATACTTTTTATAAAGCGTTTTCAAAATAGAGGACAAACTCACAGGTGAATCTCCAAATGAGAAGCAAGAGAAATAAAATATGTAGTTTGGGCTAAAAGCTTAGACGTTTTTTGAGCTGATGCATAAGATGCAGTATTAGTAAACAAAGGGGGTGCTCAAATGAGCGGATGCGGATATGGAGGCGGTTTTGCACTATTAGTTGTGCTATTTATCTTATTAGTCATTGTTGGTTGTGCATGTTACTACTAAGAAACAGATGAATATAAAAGGAAAGGAGCGATAGATATGGGTTCTTACGGATGCGGATACGGCGGTGGATTTGCACTATTAGTCGTATTATTCATCTTATTAGTTATCATTGGAGCTAGCTGTTTTTGCTAAGCCTATAAAAAAGCGGTGAGACATCTCACCGTTTTTTATGTAAATGATACTTCAATATAAGATGAAACTAATAAAATGGTAATCAATACATTAATCGTACGAAAAACTTTAGGCTGTTTTTCGGTTGGAATTTCTTTTTGAATACACAATGTATTTGTTAGTGCATTGATGTAGAATAAAATGAATAGTGCAAATACAATAAAGAATATGTACATAAAAATCCCCCTAACAAAATCAGTGTGACAAAGACAAAAAGTCTTATAGTCATTTATATAGTACAGCTTTGTATGAATTTACAAATATCTATATTAACATTACCAAAAAAGCGGTAAAATAGATAGTTATATATACAGTTGAGCAAAGAATTTCAAACGGTATGTACATAGAAATGCAGGTTTTATTTTATAAAGAGCAGTCGAGAAGTTGAGAAATAGGATTTAAACGAAATAGCAAAGTGAATGGATAAGAAATGAGTAACAATTAGCCATTGTTCAAAAGGACAGAGGGATTTATATTAATATATGCAGTGAGTATATAATCAGTATATGAAAATTTTTATAGGGTGCGACTTAAACAGGAAATGTGAGTGACGAAGAAAGAATTATTTGGAAGAACATGAATGAATCATGTACAATATGGAGTAGAGGTATATGAACGTTGAAGGAGTAGGGGAAGCGGATGGAAACTTTAGAATCTCGAGTATCACGTTTAGAATATTACATAAAACTGTTATCTGGGACATCTGAACAAGAAGCTAAACCATTTATTGATTTAGTGGTAAGAAATCAGCTTACAAAGAAGGAAGTAGAGGAGATTTTAATTCTGTGCGAAGACATAAAAAACGAATATATTGAGCAAAAAGCGGAAGGCCTAACAGACTTTGTTCCGCTTCTTACACAATTTGTTGGTATGCTGAATTATAAATTAAATCCTCGAGAGACGGTTGAGTCGCTTCGTTATCAACCTTCTTATCAAGATGTGATGAATGAATTATTTGAAATTATTCAATGGATAAGGGACTAACCATTAAGAGTTTGAAATAGTCTCCTGATGGTTTTCTTTCTCTTTCTTGACAAGTTTTCCATCTTCTTCAGTGAACTCTTCTTCGATATGATGGAAAGATCGCTCGAAGATATCCATAAAATCTTCACCGTAAATTTTGCGAATGACGGTCATCAGTTCCATAAACTCAGGGAATTTGCCGTACAAGTCGCGCAACGGAAGTGCGCCGCTGAACACCGAATTATTAGAAGGTTCATAATGTTCCATTAAATCTAGTAAAATGGCCTCTCCTTTATCTGTCAGCTGAATGTACGTATTTCGCTTGTCGCTTTCTTTTTTAGAAAACTCAAGTAAACCTCGTTCTTCTAGTTTTTTGGAGAAGTTAAATGCAGTGGAAACATGCATAACTCCAAACTTAGCAATTTCGGAAATAGAAGCCCCATTTAAATGATATGAAATCCATAAAATATGATGCTCGTTAATATTAAGGTCATAAGGCTTAATCCATTGCTGCCAATCCTTCTCTACGGTTTTCCAAAGGGCTTTACTTAATTGGGCAATGCGTTGGCTAAATAGAAGTGCTTCTTTCAAACTGTAATCTTGATCACTAGTCTTTTTCATCTTCTCCCACCTACTTAGTCTCTTTTTTTATTTATCTTCTATTATGCCAATAAAATAAAAAATTATAAAGATGTAAATTTACAAAATTTTAAAAAATTAAAAAAGAAGGCGTTTTAACCTTCTTTTTTGTCAATTTTTTCATTGGGATTTTTAGTTGTCTGTACATGTTCTTCTAGGTTTGACAAAGAATTTTGGATTTCTCTCAAATGGTGCTGAATAGACTCCTTATGAGGGACAATTTCTTCTTTAAACTGACCAAGGGTATTAGAAAGGTCACTTGCGATATTTTTCACTATAGTATTTCCTTCTCTGGCGGTCATTTGTACTTGTTGAGCAATCGCTTTTATTTTTGTTGAGAGCTCTTGTTGTGAAGCGTTAACTCGGTCTTTTCGAGAGCTTACACGCTGTTTAAGTTCTCGTCCTGAATATGGAGTAACAAGAAGCGTTGTAATAGCGGCTACGGCGCTTCCAATTGCTGCTCCAGCTGCTAGCTTTTTCATTCTACTCATTATTTAGTTCCTCCTATGTAGTAAAGTAAGTGCTAATACTTCCTTCTGACATAATTATAAAAAAATAGCATAGATTTATACAAAAGAAGGAGGTTATCAACATGGGATAGCTTTGTTTATTCTTTTGATAATCAGCCTGAGTTTTTTTCTGGCTGCTTTTAAATGGTTTAGCCTTACAACTAGAACGGCATCATATCCACCTAAACATGTGCTTAAACAAAAGTCTCTTACATGTGCAACAGTGGCTTTTGCAAGTTTTTTATTGGCCCTTATACTTTATTATGTAACCTAGGATGGAGAACTTAAACCTTTATTACATAGTAAGTCTTTATACGTATTGTATTAGCAGCAAATGAAATTTAAGTGAAAAAATTCTGTATTATTTCTTTTTAAACAATCAGTTAAAGGTCTAACTGTAGGTTCTTATTAAAAAGGTCAGCAACATACTATAAATGAACCGTTTTATTTAAAGGTCCTCCAAACTTGGGGGGCCTTACTTTTGGTGTAAAAAAAGAGCCTGATTCTTAATTAAATCAGGCTCTTGACGTTACGATAATTTTGCTTTGATGTTTGTGCGCTTTAGAACGGATTGAACAATCGGATAAATAACCACCATTACGATTGTATTAACTACTGTTGCAGGTAATACAACTGCAGCAATAAGTGCCATGACGCTATTTCCGCCCGGCAAGCCGACGATTAGTGCGGCAGCTGACAAGAATACGGTTCCTGATACGAGCGTGCCAACAGCTGTTAAAGCAGCAGCAACTGGTGTTTTAATACCTGTTGCTCTTTTCACAAGCATAAATAATGCAAAGAAAACAAATGCTGTAATTGGTTTATCAACTAAGTTTGCAATTTGTCCACCAGGAAAGCTTGTTGTTAAAGCAGAAATAACCGCTGTCGTTAAGCCAACCAATGCCACATTTTTTACGCTAGGAAACAACAGGATTGCTAAAAACATCATTGTTAACATCATATCTGGCTTCATTCCAAATAAAATAGGAGGTACCACCGTGTGGAGAACCGCTCCAATTCCGACTAATAACGCTAAAGAAACTAAAACTTTTGTATTCATTTCTCATCTCTCCTCTTCTAAGCTAAGCTCGAAATATACCAATAGTGCGCCTATGCCCATTGCATATATTTACATACTGATTATAACATATTTATGTGAAAAAAGAATCAGCTAATTCTGCCAATTATGCGTTTGCCTGCGCAAATTCATCCATAAAGACGGCAAGGGCTTTACACGCTTCAAGCGGTACAGCATTGTAAATAGAAGCGCGGCATCCGCCGATCGAGCGGTGTCCGGCTAATCCTACGAAGCCTTTTTCTTTTGCTTGCTGTAAAAATGCGGCTGTTAACTCATCGTTTGGTAAAGTAAACGTTACATTCATAATTGACCGGCTTTCCTCTGTAGCATGAGGGTTATAGAAACCGTTTGAACGTTCCATGCTCGTGTAGAGTAACTTAGCTTTTTTATGGTTTTGGGCTTCAATTGCTTTAACCCCACCTTGTTCTTTAATCCAATCTAAAACAAGTGAAAGCATATAAATACCAAACGTTGGAGGAGTGTTGTAAAGAGAGTTGCTCTTTACGTGGGTCTCGTAGTTCAGCATTGTTGGTAAACCTTCAGGAATACGTTTTAGCAATTCTTTCTTCAAAATGACAACCGTTACACCAGATGGTCCGAGGTTTTTCTGAGCACCAGCATAAATGAGTGAGAACTTAGATACATCAATTTGACGGCAAAGAATGTCGCTTGACATATCAGCAATTAAGTCCACTCCTTCAATAGAAGGGTAGTCAGCCCATTGTGTACCAAAAATGGTATTGTTGGACGTGATATGCAAGTATCCAACATCTTCTTTTGGAAGCTTTAAATCTTCTAACGCTGGAATAGAGCGGTAGTTCTCTTTTTTAGTAGAAGCAGCCACTACTGTTTTTCCAAGTTTCTCTGCTTCTTTTAACGCTTTTTCTGACCATGATCCAGTTAGCACATATGCACCGACTTGATCGGGAGCTAAAAAGTTCATTGGAATCATAGAGAATTGCAGGCTTGCTCCGCCCTGCAGGAATAAAATTTCATGTGTATCTGGAATATTAAGCAATTCCGTTAGTATTTCTTTAGCATGTGTTAATACATCTTCAAACTCTTTACTGCGATGTGATAATTCCATCACAGACATACCTGTATTTTTGAAATTAACTAGCTCCTCTTGAGCAAGTTGTAAGACAGGTAGGGGAAGCGCAGATGGACCTGCATTAAAATTATAAGCTCTGTTTAACGTAATCACATTAATTCCTCCTCAAATTAGTTCGAACACTCATCATACAAAATGGCTAATGACTGATGTCAGAAAGAATACCATTATACTATCACGAAAACCATTGATTGTGGAGGTAACTTTTCAAAAATTTAAATTAATCTGTAAAGAAAAAATAATAGAAAAAAGATAAATAAAAAGTATATACAAACATGTTTTGGTAAACATGTAAACGAAATGTTTATATGCTATACTGATGGAAGAAATAATCTGGAGGAACAGAATGAGAGTATTAAAATATGCAATATTAGGGCTCTTAAATCAGAAGGAGCTCAGTGGATATGACATTACCAGACTTTTTAGAGAAGAGGTCGGTAATTTTTGGAGTGCTAAGCACAGCCAGATTTATCCTGAGTTAAAGCGATTAACAGAAGAGGGATTTATTCACTATGAAACGGTGATTCAAGGCAAAAAATTAGAAAAAAAGATGTATTCGATAACGGAAGAAGGAAGAAACGAGTTAAGCAAATGGCTCACTACCATTGATCCTATTCCTGAAACAACTAAAGATGAATTTATGTTAAAAGCTTATTTTGCTTCATCTATGTCAATAGAAGAGTTAAAGCAGCAAATAGATAATCAATTATCAAGCAGGAAAGTGAAGCTGACTTTTTTAAAGAAACGAATGGATGACCTTTTAGAACAAGTTAATCACCATATTACCGTTTCTTCTCCTCAATTTGGTCATTATTTAGTGCTATCTCGTGCTCAAGATCGAGAGACAAGCTATATCAATTGGCTCGAGCGTACGCTGAATTTAATTGAAAAAGAACAATAAGAAAAGGTGAACGGATTATGACTTGGTGCATAAAATCATTTCAAGAGCTCACAAACGATGAACTTTATGAAATTTTACAGGTTCGGACCGCTATTTTTGTTGTCGAACAGCAGTGCGCTTACTTAGAGGTAGATGGAAAGGACAAATTTGCTTATCATTTGTTCAAAAAAGAGAATGAAAAAATTATCGCGTACCTTAGAATTTTACCAAAAGGAATTAGCTATAAGGAAGCTTCTCTTGGGCGCATTATTGTCAAACAGGAACAGCGCGGTACAGGTCTCGGAAGAGAACTAGTAGCGAAAGGAATTGATTTTCTAGAGAATGAGTGGCATGAAAAAATAATTAAAATTCAAGCTCAAAGCAGGCTTCAGACATTTTATGAATCGTTTGGTTTTAGACCTATTTCCGATATTTATTCAGATGAAGGACTCCCACATATAGATATGCTAAAGACAACGTAGAAACTTCACCAATTGTGTGAAGTTTTTCTATTTTCAAAACGGGTAAGGTGAAAGAAAAGTGTTAGGCTTTAGTGATGTGCAGATAGAATCGATATGACTACTACTAAATTAGTAATTTATGAAGAAGATAGATAGTGAATTTGTTTCTTTTTACTTATTCTTTGATTTTAAGTAAGTGATATATTGAAGAAAGTAATAATATTGTATATAATGATTTTTGTAACAAAAATGTAACAATTGCGTAACATTATTAATATTTATTGAAAAAGAAATTTGTTGTACATATTGCTTGGAGGCATTTTTATGAGTGCAAAAGAAAAGAAAAATAGGTATATATATAGTTTAGATGGACTTCGAGCCTTTGCTGTTATGGCTGTCATTGCTTATCACTTAGGCTTTGGATGGGCATCTGGAGGTTTTTTAGGAGTTGACGTTTTCTTTGTACTATCAGGGTATTTAATTACGTCAATTTTACTGGTGCAATCTTGGGAAAATCCTTTGGAAAATTTGAAGCACTTTTGGATTAGCCGTACGAGAAGACTCCTTCCTGCTGTATATGTGATGGTAGCATTAACTGCAGCGTGGGTTATTTTATTTAATCGACCATTGTTAACAACGCTACGAGGCGATGCATTATCGTCTATTTTTTATATGAGTAACTGGTGGTTTATTTTTCATAAAGTTTCATATTTTGATAGTTTTGGATCACCATCTCCATTAAAGAACTTATGGTCACTTGCTATTGAAGAGCAGTTTTATATTGTTTGGCCACTCGTTTTATTGTTGGGTTTAAAGTTTATCAAAAAGAGAGGAATTCTTTCTCTTTTCATTTTAGCGGGAATAATGGCCTCAGCCATTCTGATGTCTTTTTTATATGAGCCAGGTGGGGATCCTAGCCGCATTTATTATGGGACCGATACTCGGCTGTTTGCACTTTTAATTGGGTGTTTACTTGCATTTGTCTGGCCAATGTATCGTTTATCATCAAAAAACCTTCCAGCCGCGGGCAAACAAATATTAAACGTGGTAAGTATGGTGAGTTTCTTTGTATTTATTCTCTGCGTATGGAGCGTTGATGAATATACTCATGCATCTTTTCTTTATCAAGGCGGAATGCTGTTGATTTGTTTAAACGCCGCTGTGTTGGTTGCAACGATTAGTCATCCTAGTAGTTTTTTAGGAAAAACTCTGTCATTTAAACCGCTTCGCTGGCTTGGTACAAGATCATACGGTATCTATTTGTGGCATTATCCGGTTATTGTTCTTACAACACCTGTATCCGAGATTGGCCGCCCAGTCTATTGGCATGCGCTGTTGCAAGTGGGAATTACATTTATTATTGCTGAACTTTCTTATCGTTACATCGAAGTGCCTATCCGCACACGCGGCTTTCGCTATTATTTCCGGCACTACCACCCGAGAGAGCTTTTTAAATGGCGTAATCTTTCTCGTTCGAGACAAGCGGTTTTGGGCAGTCTGATTTTCTTTTTGGCACTATTCACAGCAGATATGACAAGCTTTGCTATTAGTACGCAGCAAAAAGATGAAACGGCAGCCAAAGAGACAGAGGTTAAAATTCAAACGAATCATAAAGAAAATGCTTCAACTTCTGTCAAAGATAAGGATAAAGCGGAGGATAAAAAAGCAGAGAACGGGAAAACGAATTCTGGAGAAGAAAAATCTGATGGAAAAGAAAAGCAGCAGCCAAATTCTTATAGAGACGTTCTTGCAATTGGAGATTCAGTCATGTTGGATATTGCTCCTAATCTTAAAGAGATGCCGCTTAGTATTACGATTGATGGAAAAGTAGGAAGGCAACTTAATGAAGCACTGCAGCTAACTCCTAGTTATCAAGCGTTTAATAATGCAAACAGCGCAGTGATTATTGAGTTAGGAACAAACGGTTATTTTACGAATGAAGAACTTGAACAACTATTAAAAGCTTTTTCACACGCGGACGTTTACTTAGTAAATACGCGCGTTCCTCGTTCTTGGGAAAGCACTGTGAACAAGAACTTGAAAACTGCTGCTGAAAAGTTTGATAATGTCACGCTCGTTGATTGGTACTCAGAGGCTTCTAAACACCCTGAATACTTTACATCAGACGGTGTCCATTTAGTGCCTGAAGGATCGAAGGCATTAACAAAATTGATTGAAGAGCGTATGAATTTAGAAGTTAAGGCAGAAAATCGTTCATAATGAATGAAAGGCCGCAGTATGTTTTATATCATAAACGGATTAAATGCATGGCAAATGAATAGACAAAACAAAAAAGCTTACGGATGTAAGCTTTTTTTGTTTCAAGAAAGGCGAGAAGAAATATTTCTGGCAATTTCTTGAAGTTTTTCAGGCGTGTATTCGCTTGTATGTTCTTTCCACACGGCACCGAAGCCATCGCCTTCCCCGTAGCGAGGAATAATGTGCATATGATAATGAAACACTGATTGACCAGCTTTTTCACCGTTATTATTTAAGATGTTTAAGCCGATTGGGCTGTAGGTTTCTTTAATTGCATTAGCGATTTGAGGAACCACTTCAAATAAATTGCGCGCAATTTCCGGTGTTAGTTCGTGAATGTCTTTTTTATGTACTTTTGGAATTACCAGCGTATGACCTTTTGTTACTTGACTAATGTCTAAAAAAGCTAATACATGTTCATTTTCAAATACTTTTGCACCTGGAATTTCACCGCGAATAATTTTACAAAAAATACAGTTTTCATCATGTGTGCTCATTATTTTCACCTTCCGTTACCAGTATAAATGTATGGGTATACATGTACGTTTATTTTACCACAAAGTAGAAATGCAATCAGCAGGCAAGAAATAGCCACTGGTATTTTATACACAAAAACGGGATGCAAACGATTATGCATCCCGTCATGTGAAGAAGGAAAAAGCAGCTTTTAATGCATCATATGATCTTTAAGGAACACCTCATTTACGTAATTCCATTGCTTAATGAAACAGTAACTTGAAAAAGTATATTCTCTTTAACAAACACCTCATTTAAGCATTGAGCTAAAAAATATACAATGTGAACGAAAACGTTCTTGGTCTTTGACAAACACCTCATTTACACAGTAATAAATGAACATTATTGTCTACCCATTATATACATTCTTACTACGTTCATGACTACCATCCCCTTATGAATCAAACATACATCGATTTACAATAAGGTTTTCTGAAATATGCCTGCTGTAGACACCTCATCCCAAATGTAAGAAGCTTTGTAATGATTAGTTGTAATCAATAACTCGTTTTCCTTCTTCCCTATATAGAATGTCCTGATATTTCGTTTATATTCTGGAAAAATTAACCGAAAAGAATTGAAAACGATGTGAGGAAGAAAAAGATTTGATACAATAGAGCAAATAGCACTTGCGCTTGTAGCCAAAAAGAACAAATAAAAGGAGATAGTGATGAGTCCTTTATTACAAATTAACAATATTACAGGGGGATATACAAAAACTCCCGTCTTAAAAGATGTATCGTTTGATGTGAATGCAGGTGAATTAGTTGGGTTAATCGGCTTAAACGGAGCCGGCAAAAGTACAACGATTAAACATATCATTGGATTAATGGAAGCAAAAAAAGGAAGTGTATCCATTAACAATAAAACGTTTCAACAAGACCCCACAGGTTATCGAAGCCAATTTACCTTTATTCCAGAAACTCCTGTGTTATACGATGAATTAACGTTAAAAGAGCATTTAGATATAACGGCTATGGCTTATGGACTTGAGCCTCAAACGTATGAAGCTCGTCTGCAGCCGCTGTTAAAAGAATTTCGTTTAGATCGAAAATTAAAATGGTTTCCTGCGCATTTTTCAAAAGGGATGAAGCAAAAGGTTATGATTATGTGTGCCTTTTTAGTTCAGCCGTCTCTTTATATTATTGATGAACCTTTTTTAGGTTTAGACCCGCTTGGTATTCAATCTTTACTTGACTTGATGACGGATATGAAAAAGCAAGGGGCAGGTATTTTAATGTCCACACACATTTTGGCGACTGCGGAACGCTACTGCGATAAATTCGTGATTTTACATAATGGAGAAGTAAGAGCGCAAGGAACGCTTAAGGATCTTCAAGAAGAATTTCAGATGCGCAATGCTACTCTTGATGAAATTTATATTGAATTAACAAAGGAAGAAGGCTATGAGTAAGATTGATGCATTATGGAAGCAACGATTTCAGCAGTATTTAGTGGATGTAAGAAGATATACAAAATATATCTTAAATGACCATATTAAATTAGTGTTAATTTTTGCGATTGGCGGTTTGGCCTACTATTATCAACAGTGGTTGAGTACACTAACACCTGCGTTTCCTTCGGCTGTAGTGATTGGGATACTTATGGGATTAATTTTAACAATGGGTCAAATTCAAACGTTTTTAAAACGACCTGATTTGGTTTTTTTACTTCCGTTGGAGACGAAGCTGCAGCCTTATTTTAAAAAATCTTTTTGGTTTACGTTTACGATTCAGCTCTATATCTTATTATTTGCAACGGGTGCAGCAGCGCCTCTTCATGTAAAAGTAATGCCTGATTCTTACTCAAACGTTTTTGTGTTTTTTCTGCTATTACTCATGCTGAAAGTTGTAAACCTAGGCATGTCTTGGTGGGCCGTATGGTTTGAAGAAAAGTGGGCCAAGTGGACAGATTATATCGTCAGGTTTTTCTTAAACGCGGTTTTTACGTATTTCTTATTTTCACATGCATACGTGTTCTTTACAGGAATCGTAGCGGTGATTATGATTGCTCTGGCCATTTATTATCGCTCTCTTACAAAAAGAAAGCCGATTAAATGGGAAAAGCTAATTGACTTAGAAGAAAAGCGTATGGGCTATTTTTATCGACTAGCTAATTTATTTACGGACGTTCCCCAGGTGAAAGAACGAATCAAGCGCCGTAGATATTTAGATTGGCTATTAACACGTATTTCATTTCGTCAAAGTGCCACTTACCATTACTTGTACACCAGAACATTTTTGCGATCAGGAGATTATTTAAGTTTACTCGTTCGTTTAACTGTCATTGGCGGATTTTTAATTGTAGCTGCGCCTTTTCAATACGGCAATATAGTGGTTGTCTTGTTTGTCACGTACATGACGGGTTTTCAATTACTGCCGCTTTGGAAGCAGCATAAGCAGATTTTATGGCTTTCTCTCTATCCGGTCCAAGCTAAAGAACGAAAAAAGGCATTTTTGAACGTATGGAAAAAAGCGCTGTATGTACAAATTCTTGTGCTCGCCATAGTGGTGGCTTTTTCTAATATCATTGCCGCACTGCTTTCCGTGATAGCCGGTGCTGTATTTATTCAATTATTTGTAAATGCATATGTAAATAAAAAATTAACGTAAAAAAAGCTCCGTTTGGAGCTTTTTTACGCTTTAGACTACTTTCGAGATGAAGACAATATCCGAAACCGATAGACGTTCATCGCTACTTTTGTGAGATGATCAAGAAGCTGATAATTGGCATATGCACCTATAACAGCTCCAATTCCCGGCATAAGCTGAAACATTTTCACGACATCAATGTAGTCACGGTATTCTTGTTGAAAGGCTTTCCAATCAAGCTCAAGAAGTTCTGCTTTCTTTTCCTCCCAGCTTTCTACTACTTCGAGCAGCTTAGTTCTATGGTCTTCGCTGCAAAAAGCAAGATGAAAAATATATAGCATATAAATTCGTTCTTCTTTTTCTTTTACGTCAAAACCATACGTAGCAGCAATCTCAAATAAACACTTCATTTTAATGGAAAGAAAAAGCGGGAAATCTGCTGCACCTAAAAGGAGACCGCCGGCACCAGTACCAGCTCCTTCTACGGCAGCTGTTTTTTTGTACTTAGGTATGAGCTCCAAAATCTTTTTTTCTTTCTCTTCAAACGAAAGACCGCTGACATCTCTTTTTTTAGTAGTGAAATCGGATCCAACAAGCGTGGTTTCAACCATTTTTTTTATACTTTCAGTCATAATCGTATGAACCTTAGCAGGGATTTTTTCATTTATTTTAAGTTGTAAAGATTTTGCGGTACGTTGAAATTTGGAAGGTCGCTTCAACATGCTAAATTTCCAATGTTCAGCTTCTTGTAACACTTTTTCTTCATACGTATTCAAGAAAGTCACCTCATTTCATTCGATATAAATACTACGTTTTAAACAAGAAAAAGTTTCCTCAAATAAAACAACAAGCATTCGTCTGCTTATTCGGACGAATGCTTGCTGAATAATTAATTAGCTTTTATGACGTTTTTAGAAGGAGCTTGTTCCTTTAAATATTCGACAGCAGCCGTACCAAGCGTTTTAGCTGCTATAAGCATTGCTTTTTCGTTAAAATCAAATTTAGGATGATGATGAGGATAAGGAGCATCTACACTTTCTGGCTGAGCCCCGGTAAAAAAGAATGTTCCTTTAATATGCTGCAAATAATAAGAGAAATCTTCCCCAGTCATGTGAGGCTCCGTTTCTTCGACCGTATGAACTTCATCGATTTGAGAAGCAACAGAAGCAAGAAAAGCCGTTTCTTCCGGATGATTTACGACGGAAGGATAGCCGCGCGTGTAACTCAGCTCATAAGAAGCATTTGCTGTTAGGCATGTACCTTGGACAATTCGCTCGATTTCTCTTTCGACATCATTTCGCACATCTTCGTTAAATGTTCTTACCGTCCCAATTAGCCGAGCAGAATCGGCGATAATGTTAAATGCATTTTCTGCTACAAAAGAACCTATGCTCACAACCGCTGAGTCAATCGGATTTACGCGTCTGCTCACAATTTGCTGTAAATTAACGACAAGCTGAGAGGCGATGACGATTGCATCTTTTGTTTTATGAGGCTGTGCACCGTGTCCACCAGCTCCTTTGATCGTAACTTCAAATCGATCAGCAGCAGCCATAATAGGGCCGGTTCGATATTGAACCACACCAGTTGGAGTCAATGACCATAAATGCGTTCCAAATATCGCGTCCACACCGTTTAAGCACCCGTCTTCAATCATGGACTTGGCGCCTCCGGGAGCGTACTCTTCGGCATGCTGATGAATGAAGACGATGTTACCAGGAAGAGAGTCTCTTATTTCAAAAAGAGCTTTAGCGAGAACTAAAAGAGTAGCCGTATGACCATCGTGGCCACATGCATGCATTACACCTGGAACAGTTGATTGATACGATACATCTTTTTCATCTTGAATAGGGAGGGCATCAAAGTCTGCTCTCAAAGCCACAGTAGGACCGGGATTTCCTCCTTGAATGCTTGCTACAATGCCGTTTCCTCCTACATTTGCTCGATAAGAAATACCGATTTTATCATAAAAAGAGCGAATGTAGGCAGCGGTTTGAAATTCTTTAAAGGATGGTTCTGGATACTGATGCAGATATCGGCGAATTTGAACCATTTCACTAAATTTTTCTTCAAGTAAAGTATGTAGCTTGGAATTCACATGACCATATCCTTTCTTTTCTTTATAAATTGAATAACATTTTGAATTTTTTGACATTTTAATTATTATATCACTATCTATGAAAAAGAAAAGAATGTAAGCGTTATTGTTGAAAAAAGTAATTGAATCCTGAAATATTTTATATACATAATAGATACATAAGGTGAGGAATAGGAACAAAGAATGAGTTTTTTACCAATTTTCTCATAAGACAATAGGAGGTAACCATATGGTAGATTCACAAACCGTATCCCTATACAAAAAAATGGTGTGGGTGTTTGGAATTGCGGGTCTTATTTTTTTAGGAGTGTTGTTTGCTGTGTCGACAGATTCTTTTCAAGGAGATCACTGGATTGTTTCAGCTATGGATGGTAGCATCATTCTTCAGTCAACGTCATCTGTTTTTCATGGCTTGTCTTTTTTAGCTTCAAAGTTGATGATTATTGTTCTTTTAGTTGTACTGATCATATTTTTATTTTTCAAGAAAGACTATATTGGTATGATATCGGCATTTTTACTTATTTTAAGCGGTGATGTTATTAATAAAGCAGTTAAAGATGCAGTAGAGAGAGGACGTCCACTTGCAGGCATCGAAGGCTACAGTTTTCCAAGCGGCCATGCGATGATGGGAATTCTTATCTACGGTCTGATTATCTTTTTCCTGACAAAGCATATGAACAATCAAAAGTTAGCCAAGTGGTATCAGCGTGCAATTACTTTAATCGTTTTATTAATCGGTGTAAGCCGTATTTTATTAAGAGAACATTTTTTAACAGACGTCTTAGCTGGCTATAGCTTAGGGCTTATGTGGCTTATTGCAGGCATTTTCTTCTACACGCTTGTTTATGCATATGTAAAACCTTCAGCAGAAAAAGAGTTTCCAAAAGGTATGTAAAAAATATATACATATAGCCCCCTTTATAAAAAGAAGGGGGCTTTTGTTTAAACTAGGAACATCGCGACAATTGTAGTGACGACTAATCCAATCGCTACAGGTTTTAAATTGCGTCTGGCGAGTTCGAATGGACTGACTCCGCAAATCGCAGCAGCTGGAATCAAAGCCCACGGAATCAAGGTGCCTCCTCCAACCCAAATTGCAGCAATTTGACCTAGAGCAGTTAGCGTGGCAGCGCCCGAACCTAAAGCAGATGCAAATAAATGAGAAACAGAGCCTACAAGTGAAATGCCTGAAAAGCCTGAACCGTCTAACCCTGTAATAGCTCCTAGAGCCGTTATCGTTACAGTAGCGACTTGTGCAGTTAACGGCACAGTGGAAGCAAGTGCAACGCCTAGGTCATTTACAAGTCCATGTGACCCTTTCGGAAGAAAGTCACCAATGATTGTTGTGAATCCAGCATCTCCTAAATAGAAAAAAGCTGCGATTGGAATAACGGGACCGAATACTTTAAAACCGAACTGCAAACCTTCAATCAAGTAGGAAGTCGTTTGTTCGAGACCTTTTCCTTTGTGAGCAATAAGCGACACCACCACTAAAATAAACAGAGCTGTACCTCCAACGAGAGCAGTCGCATCTCCTCCCTGTAAATGAAGAGCGAACATTGCCCAAACGTCTATAGCAAAGAAAAGTGGGACCGCAATGGCTAATGCACGGCGTACTGAAGAAGAAAGAGGTGTGGATTGGACCGAAGAGCTGCTTGTTAAAATTGTTGTTTGAGCCTCAATTCTATTGTGCTTCATATCTTGTTTTAGAAAGTAAAAAGCAGAGAGCGTTGTAACGACTCCCATCACAATGACAAGAGGGACACTTGCTTGAACAACCTCGTGAACTGGAAGGCCTGCTGCATCAGCTGTTAGTTTAGGAGCAGCTTGAATAACGAAGTCTCCTGAAAGAGCCACGCCATGACCGAATAAATTCATCGCTACAGCTACGCCTATAGCGGGCAGCCCTACGCGGATGGCAACTGGTAAAAGCACGGCTCCAAGTAAAGCAACAGCTGGAGAAGGCCAGAAAAAATAGGAGATTGTCATCATAACTAATCCGATAATCCAATAGGCAAGGGTAGGTGTTTTAATGAGGCGAGCAAAAGGTGAAATCATCGATTCATTTATTCCTGTAGCCATTAAGACTTTACTCATGGATACAATAATTGAAATAATTAAAATGGTAGGAAGCAGTTCTGTAATGGCATAAATGAAGCTGGAAAAAACAGCGCTGACGGAGTGGCTCAACGAAGAGGTAGCGGTTAAGGAAAGTAAGAAAATCCCGAGTATACAAAGGATACTCGTATCTCGTCGCATAATCATAAAGCCAATAATTAAAGCGATAAAAAGGACATACATCCAATGAAGAGCTCCAAGCTCTATGCCCATAAAAATTCCTCCCAATAGGTGATGTAGTATACAATATGACGAATGTGCCTATTGTGATACTCGCCTACTAGGAGGACGTTTACTTATTTAACTACATGGTATGAGGTCACATAAGAAGGTCGAGAGAAAACCGATGGTTGCTGATCCACTCCTTCTGACGTACCGCGTTTTTTATGTGCTTCACTATAGGCTTTTGAAGACTGCCAATCGCTAAATGAACTTTCATCTTTCCACCCTGTGAAGATAATGTATGTGTCATTTTGTAGTGGACGAAGCACCCGAATGGCTGAGAACCCTGGTTCATTTTCAATTAACCGAGCCCGTTGGCTAAATCGCTGCTCAAATAAAGGACGACCTTCATCTGTAACTGAAATATTATTTAGTACAGCAAATCCACTCTCTGCAAGATCTCCAGAAGTATCTAATACTTCATAAGCATGTCCTTCTTTAAAAATTGTATCTCCATCTGTTTCGTGAACTAGTGCAAATTGATCGTCATCTTTATGAAGCAATAATAAACGTTCGTTTGGATGTTCATCGATCAACTTCTGAAGGTAAGGGCCTGTTCCGTAAGTAATAAAGATCTTCATGGATTATACTTCCTTTCTAATTGGGAATTGCATACAATTTACAATTGTAAATCATACTAAAATTATAAAATTTCACACACAAAAATTCAAAAATTGTGAACTTCGAATGAAGATGGTAAAGTAAAACATTGATGAAGTTGTTTTCCATATTATCAAAAGTTTAGCGAAAAAAAAGGGGTGGCACTATGTACAAAAAAGGCTTATACGCAATTGCTGCCTTAGTTGGAATTTTTCTGTTAGGATTGATTGGATATATTATCATCTTGTTTCTTGGAAACTATGTAATCGATGAAAAAAAGATCGTCATGGACTCGGCTACGAGATTAGTGGATGAAAATGGAGACGAGTTGACAAAACTCTACGTAAAAAATCGGGATTTGGTTTCAATTGACAAGATTCCAAAGTATGTACAACAAGCATTTGTTTCAATTGAAGATGTCCGTTTTTATGAACATCACGGAATTGATTTTAAATCTATTGGTCGAGCATTATACCGGGACATATTGGCCGGAGGAAGTGTTGAAGGGGGAAGTACTTTAACACAGCAGCTGGCTAAAAATGTGTTTTTATCTAATGATAAAACACTGCTTAGAAAAACAAAAGAAGTCGTTGTGGCTATTAACTTGGAGCAGCGTTACAGTAAACAAAAGCTGCTTGAAATGTATTTGAACCAAATATACTTTGGACACGGAGCTTATGGAATCCAAGCTGCATCCAAGCTTTACTTCAATAAAGACGTCTCCGAATTAACGGTAGAAGAAGGTGCGTTGCTCGCTGCACTGCCGAAAGCACCGAATTCTTATTCTCCTATTTTACATCCAGAAAAAAGTATAGAACGTAGAAATATTGTGTTAAATGCTATGCAAAAAGCAGGTTATTTATCAGTTGAAAAAAATGTTCGTTTACAAGGAAGAACGCTGGGGTTGAACATAAAGGAGCAGGCTAAAAACCCAGCGTATTTAACCTATATCGATATGGTTATTCAAGAAGCAGAGAAGAAATACAGCATTTCAAGCAATGAGCTTCTTCGCGGAGGTTATACGGTCAAAGTACCGATGAGTATAAAAGTACAAGAGGCCGCATACGAGTTGATGAAAGAAAATCGTTATTTTCCAGGTACAGATAACAATGCCCAAGGTGCTTTTGTATTAGTCGATAATAAAAGCGGAGGAGTTTTATCTGCTATGGGAGGACGAGATTATGTACAGAAATCGCTCAATCGCGTCAATGTGAAAAGACAGCCAGGGTCTACGATGAAACCTATTGCGGTATATGGCCCTGCATTAGAAGAAGGGCAATTTAAGCCTTATTCTTTACTGCAAGACAAGCTGAGAAGCTACGGGGGATACACACCTAAAAACGTAGACGGCCAATATGCTAAAAACGTAACGATGTACGATGCCCTAAAGGATTCTAAAAACGCAGCTGCTGTTTGGACATTGGATCAGCTAGGGGTTGGAACAAGTAAGCAGTATCTCACAAAGCTAGGAATTCCTTTAGAAGACAAAGGGCTTGCTATAGCTCTTGGAGGATTAAAAGAAGGAATTACACCGCTTCAATTAGCAGGAGTGTACCGGGCATTTGCTGAAAACGGAGAGAACATTCAACCGTACTTCATTCAAGAAATAAAAGATCAAGATGGCAAAGTAATTGTAAAAGCCGCTCCCGAAACTCACAAAGTCTTCTCAAAGCAGACGGTTTGGTATATGACAAAAATGCTTCAAGGAGTTGTTAAAGAAGGAACGGCACAGAATGGAGAATTTAAAGGAGAATTAGCAGGGAAAACAGGGTCTACTTCGTATACAAATGTTAAAGGAGCCACAAGGGATGCTTGGTTTGTTGGATATACACCAGATGTTGTAGGAAGCGTTTGGATGGGGTATGATTCTACAAATAATCAGCATTATTTAACAAAAGGAAGTTCTTATCCGACTCTATTATTTAAAGACATTCTCTCAAGAGCTGGTTATGATGAAGCTAAGTTTCAAAAGCCAGCGGGCGTTAAAGATCTCCCAAAACCAATACGGTTAAAGCAGGTTAAAGACTTGAAACAAGAATTGACATTCCATCCATTTGGTTTGCTCACGGTAAATCTATCGTGGACACCTTCATCTGATAAAAGAGCGGTTTATTATGTTTATGAGAAAAAAGGGGATAAAGCCGAAGTAATTGGAAAAGTGAAGGGAAAAGGAACGTTTGAAAAAGAACGTGTGAATCTGCTCGACAGTCCTACGTACTATGTAGTCCCTTACAATTCCCAAACAAAACAAAAAGGACAAAAATCCAACGAAGTAACACCTGATTTTTTTCAATAAAAAAGGAAGAGTAGGGCGAATTTTTGACATTTTTAGCAGGTGGCTATACAAGTCGTAAAGAAATGGGTATAGTGACAAGTAGAGAATATAACGTGAAACTTTAATCAGTAGAGGAACTGGTATGTTCCTTTGCTGATTCTTGTCTGTCTAATCGAAGAAAATACGAATGGAAGACAATCGAGAAAGGTGGAAATTATGAGTCAAGGAACGTTTAACGATACTTTTTTAAAAGCCTGTAGAGGGGAGAAAGCGGATCATGTTCCGGTTTGGTATATGCGTCAAGCAGGGCGTTCACAGCCGGAATACCGAAAGCTAAAAGAGAAGTACTCTCTATTTGAAATCACTCACCAGCCGGAGCTTGGGGCATATGTAACACGCCTGCCCGTTGAACAGTACGGAGTGGATGCAGCAATCTTATATAAAGATATAATGTCACCGCTTCCTTCAATTGGAGTGGATGTCGAAATTAAATCAGGAATTGGTCCTGTAATTTCTAATCCAATTCAATCTTTAAGCGATGTAGAAAAACTAGGAGAAATTACACCGGAAGAAGATGTTCCATATGTATTAGATACGATTAAGTTGTTAACAACAGAACAGTTAAACGTACCTTTAATTGGTTTTGCCGGTGCTCCTTTTACAGTGGCAAGCTATATGATTGAAGGGGGACCTTCAAAAAATTACAATAAGACAAAAGCATTTATGTATACGGAGCCTAAAGCATGGTTTGCACTAATGGATAAGTTAGCAGATATGACGATTACATATGTAAAAGCGCAAATTGACGCTGGAGCAAAAGCCGTTCAAATCTTTGATTCGTGGGTGGGTGCTTTAAATGTAGCGGATTATCGTTACTTTATAAAACCTGTTATGGAGCGGATTTTCACCTCTTTACGTGAAAAAAATGTACCGCTAATTATGTTTGGAGTAGGAGCAAGTCATTTGGCAAAAGAATGGCATGATCTTCCTCTGGATGTAGTGGGATTAGATTGGCGAATGCAGCTCGATGAAGCACGTGCATTAGGTTTAACAAAAACACTGCAAGGAAACTTAGACCCTGCTATTTTGTTAGCTCCATGGGAAGTTATTGAAGAACGTGTAAAAGAAATATTAGATAAAGGGATGGCGAGTCCGGGTTACATCTTCAACTTGGGGCACGGCGTCTTTCCACAGGTTCAACCGGAAACGTTGAAGCGTTTAACAGCCTTTATTCATGAATATTCTGCAAATAGACAATAAATTGTCAAACAATTTGAAGCCCTAAACTTTGAATTTTTCTTTTTATTCATGGCAAAATGAAGACAAGTATTGAATCTAACAAAGAGGTGTCGAACACATGAGTAAAAAAGTAATGGGATTACTTGTAATGGCATATGGAACGCCGTATAAAGAAGAAGATATTGAACGTTACTATACACACATCCGCCGCGGACGTAAACCTTCACCGGAAGCTTTAGAAGATTTACAAAACCGCTACGAAGCAATCGGGGGTATTTCACCACTTGCCAAAATTACGCAACAGCAAATGGAAAGTCTGGAAAAGCGCTTGAATGAAGTACAGGATGAGATTGAATTTAAAGCATATCTTGGCTTAAAGCATATTGAACCGTTTGTTGAAGATGCAGTAGAAGCGATGCATAAAGACGGGATTAAAGAAGCGGTCAGCATTGTGCTTGCACCTCACTTTTCAACATTTAGCGTGAAATCTTATAATGGGCGCGCTAAAGAAACGGCTGAAAAATTAGGAGGACCAATCATTCATTCCGTAGAAAGCTGGTACAGCGAGCCGAAGTTCATTCAGTACTGGGCTACACGTGTTAAACAAACGTTTGATTTAATAGACGAAAAGAAACGTCAAAAAGCTGTATTGATTGTTTCTGCGCACAGCTTGCCAGAAAAAATTATTGCAGCAGGAGATCCATATCCAAATCAGCTTCAAGAAACAGCGGATTTAATTGCACAAGCAGCTGGTATAGAACATTATGAAATTGGATGGCAAAGTGCTGGAAATACGCCAGAGCCATGGATTGGTCCTGACGTACAAGATTTAACAAGAGAATTGCATGAGGAAAAAGGCTATACATCGTTCGTGTATACCCCTGTTGGATTTATCGCGGACCACTTAGAAGTCCTTTACGATAACGACTATGAATGTAAAGTCGTGACAGATGAAATCGGGGCTGATTATTACCGTCCTAAAATGCCGAATGCGCAGCCTGAATTTATCGATGGGTTAGCTACAGTTGTACTAAAACGAATTGCCAATTAAGTCAATATAGATTCTTTGTACGTTGAATAGGGACGAAAAGTAACATATAATCAATATAAAGAAAAGTAAGAAGCGAGCTATGGATTTCCATAATCGCTTCTCTTTATATTGAATTTTACAGAAAAGGCGATGATAACATGACGGATAGACGAAAAAAGGTTGTCATCATCGGTGGAGGAATAACAGGTCTTTCAGCTGCCTATTATTTGCAAAAAAAAATAAAGGATCATCAGCTGCCAATTGATCTTCAATTAATAGAAGCGACGCATCGGCTTGGCGGGAAAATCCAAACGGTCAAACGAGATGGTTATTTATTTGAAAAAGGTCCTGATTCATTTTTAGCGCGTAAGCTAGCTGCTACAAAGCTGGCAAAAGAAGTGGGGCTAGGTAGGGAACTAGTCGGAAATGAAAAGGGGAAATCCTATATTCTAGTAAAAGATACACCGCATGCGCTGCCTGATGGTGCTGTAATGGGGATACCAACCAAATTATCTCCCTTTATCACAACAGGGTTATTTTCACCTGTTGGCAAACTGCGCGCAGCAGCTGATTTTTTTATACCAAAGACAAAAAATCAGGATGATCGTTCGCTAGGTGTATTTTTTAGAAGACGGTTTGGTGATGAAGTTGTTGAGAATTTAATTGAGCCTCTATTATCAGGAATTTATGCAGGAGACGTTGATCGTTTGAGTTTAAGGTCCACATTTCCACAGTTTCTGCATGCTGAACATAAGTACCGAAGCTTAATTGTTGGAATGAAAAAGCTAAAGGAAATTCACCCACGGCACGGTGATGATTCAGAGTTTGAAAAAAATAGCGTCTTTTTAACATTAAAAGAAGGTCTGCAATCGCTAGTCGATGGTGTAGAAAAAGCACTAGATCCTGATATTATTACAAAAGGAATAAAAGTAGAGAAAATTTACAAAGAAGATATCACATATGAATTATCGTTAAATAGCGGGAAAGTAATAAAAGCAGACAGCGTGATTGTAACTTCTCCTCATGCAGCTGCTCAGTCTATGCTTTCGGAATATAAAATATTTGAACCTCTGAAGCATATGCCCTCTACTTCAGTAGCTACTGTTGTGATAGCCTTTGCACAAGAAGCGCTGCAAGATCATCTAGATGCAATGAATATCGCCGTTTCAAGAAATAGCGATTATACGATTACAGCGTGCACGTGGTTAAATAAAAAGTGGCCGCATGCGGTTCCGGAAGGAAAAGTGCTGTTGAGATGTTTAGTTGGGCGAACCGGAGACGAAGCTGTGGTGGATCAGCCTGATGATGAAATCTTTAAAATTGTCTTGGAGGATTTGAAGAAACTCATTACAATTTCTGCTGATCCTGAATTTTATGCGGTAACGAGATGGAAGCAGTCTATGCCTCAGTATACGGTCGGACATCACGATATGCTAGATACGATGAATGAACAACTTGAAAAAGAGCTTGCCGGTCTTTATGTAGCAGGAAGCTCATATGAAGGTCTAGGAATACCAGAATGTGTAGAGCAAGGAGAAGACGTGGCTAAAAAAGCCGTTAAATACGTGCAGCAACTGTAGAAGTGGAGCGGTAAATCAGTGCTCCACTTTTTTGTCTACTCGCTGTAGAGGAAGGTTATACTAGGAGAAGAGATTGTGGTTGAAAAGCAAAAGAAATTTATGCTATAGTAAAATCGTACTTGTTGACTAAAATATTCATTTGGTCAGAAAGAAGGGGATAACGTGGCTATAGACCGAAAGCAATCAGTTGTTGATGCAGCGTCAAAATCATTTGCGCTGTTTGGATATAAAGCAACGACTATGGAGCAAGTGGCGAAGCTTGCAAATGTCGGAAAAGGAACAATTTATACTTTTTTTAAAAACAAAGAAGAGTTATTTGATGAAATTGTTACACGAATGATTCGAGAAATGACAGATGCAGCCGAAACTGTCATTGACAGCAACCGTCCGTTTTTCGAAAATGCCCAAGCAGCTATCTTTCGAATCTTAGAATTCCGCACCGAGCATCAGCTTATGCTAAAGTTGGTACAGGAACAGCAGTTAGGCACTACAGCAGTGCAGGAAGTGCTGGTGCGAGTAGAAGAAGAGATTTTGACTTATATAAAAAACAAAATTGAAATTGCGATTTCTAAAAAAGAAATCAAACTGTGTGACCCGGAGCTCACAGCTTTTTTATTACTTAAAATGTACATTGCACTTGTCTATGATTGGGAAAAACGGCATGAGCCGCTCTCAGAAGAAAAAATTGCTGAATTAATTGAACTATACTTTTTACGCGGTCTATCTCAGTGAGATGGGCTTTTTTCATAGAAAAAACAAAAAAGGTCTCGTGACGAGCCCTTTTTTATTGTTCAGTAGTATCTTTTTTTACACCATTTAATTCTGTATTTCCTGTTTTTGCATCTTCTTCTTTTTGTTCTACTTCTTTTTCGCCTTCTTTTTTAAGGTCGAAGTAAGCTTTAATAGAATCGCCTGTAATGGTTTTACTTAACGTGTTAGATGTACCTGCTACATAAGCAGAAGGGATAACAACCGCTACGGCTACTTCAGGATTATCATAAGGTGCGTATGAAACGAACGTAGAGTTACGAACGCTTACGCCTTTATTAAAGGTTTCGGCTGTCCCTGATTTACCAGCAATGTTATACTGACGATATTTTCCTGTATTAAGTAAACGTCCTGTACCATGTGAGCTAGTAACTACGCGGCGGAAGCCTTGCTTAACAAGGTCAATTTCCGATTGACTCATTGTAATACGGTTTAACACTTCTGGTTCAACAGAACTTTGAATACTTCCTTTTAGCTCGCTATCAAGCTCAGGCTCGCGAATTTCTTTTACTAGATGCGGTTTCATGCGATAGCCGCCGTTTGCAATTGTTGAGATGTACTGGACAAGCTGAAGCGGTGTGTACGTATCATACTGTCCAATACCAAAATCCAACGCTTTCCCTGGTTCGTTTGTGACGCTGTTACGAATACCCGTAGATTCGTTTTCTAGGTCAATTCCCGTTGAAATTCCAAGGCCAAATTGGCTATAGTATGAGCGCAGCTTATTAAAGATAGACGGTGGAATGTTCAGCTTGCCGCCAGGGCGGTACGTTTCACCGGCCATACTCATAACGGTGCGGTACATGAATACGTTTGATGATTGTTCCAGTGCTTTTTCGATTCCAGTAGCCCCCATATTATGTGAAGACTTTTTCTTCGTGCCCCCAGCAAATGTCATTGGTGCATCATAAAATACCGTGCCGGGCTGAATAGCGCCTGAGTCCAGACCTGCAAGAACAGTAGCTCCTTTTACAGCCGAACCTACTTCATAAGAAGTGGTCATGTTACCAAGAGCAAAATCTTGCACTTTTCGTGCGCCTGTCTTTTTATCAGTAACGAGCTGTTTCCCACCCATCGCTAAAATATCTCCTGTATGAGGATCCATCATGATAGCAAAAGCACGATCCATTAATCGTGAACCAGCCGCTCCGGATGTCACAGCTTTTGTTAAGATATCTTCAACCTGCTTTTGCAGCTCCATATCAATTGTTAAAATTAAGTCACTGCCGCGCTGGCCTTCTGTAACGGTCTCTTGGCTCACTAAGTTGCCGGAGCGGTCCGTGACGTTTTTCACGCGGGCTTTTTGACCGCGAAGGACGTCTTCATACTGCTTTTCTAAGTAGCTTTTTCCTACTCGGTCGTTACGGCTGTAACCGTGTGATAAGTAGTACTGTAAGTTTTCGCTTGGCAAGCCTTCATCTGCTGATGTGATTTTACCAAGCAATGTGCTAAGTAAGCCATCGTATGTATACATACGGTCCCAGTAAGTTGTCGTATCAACACCCGGCAAGTTACCTAATTGTTCACTAATAACGGCAAGTTCTTTATCGGTTAAGCCGCTTTTAATAATTTGAGCGGTTAAGGCATATCCGCCTTCCATCTTGCTTTTAATGGCAATTACTTCAAGGTCGTCTTTCACCGATAGAAGTTCATTTTTGGTGATGCGCTTCAGCTGAAGAGGATACAAATCGTCTTCAGTGATTTTGCCTTCTTTCACTTTTTGTTTATCCGCTGCGGTAATTTTTTGTGCAGCTGCTTTTGGATGAGTTGCAATCCAATAATCTTTTAAGTCGCGTTCTGTTAGCTTAATCGTATTTTTATCTTTCTTTTTATCCGATTTGCCAAACACGTCTGTCGTAACAGGGACGTCAATAAGAGTGGCAAGCTTTTTAGCTACTTTTAGCTTATCTTCTTGAGTGACTCCCTTCAAACGCGTGTACGTGACAGCGTTCAACGGTTTATTATCCACGATAACGCGGTCGTAGCGGTCTAGCATCTTTCCGCGAGGAACCGGTGAATCTACCGTTTCATCTTCTGTTTTTTCAACTTCTCGTTTATAGTTCTCTCCGTAGACAATCTGTACGAAGCCTAATCGTAAAATGAGTGCAGAAAAAAGCAGGAAAACCACAATAAACAGCCAGTTAATTCGAAATGAGACATGTGTTTTTTTGCGCTTTTTAGTTTTCATGTAAACCCCTTCACTTTGTTTATACAAGTTAAAAAATTCATAAATTTTCTTATGAATCTATCACTCTACATATTAACATAATTTTGTCTATAAATGTTATTAGGTGGAATAAAACAGACAAAAAATTTATAGAATTTTTTTGCGCAAGAAAGAGAGCTATCGAAGCGTGCTGAAGGTGGTGTTCAATATTTTCCACTCGGTTGTTCAATATTGTTACCTGTTCAAATGTCCTAGAATCGGTAAAATAAAGAGAGATAGATATCAAGGGGGGCAAAATGAATGAAAATGAAAAGGCTTTCAATAATGTCTGGCGTGTTAGCAACATCACTTTTATTTGCGACAGCATGTTCAAACTCGGGTACGGATTCAAAAGCAAGTAAATCTGCAGGTTCAGGTGATCAAGTCGTTATTGATATGTTCCAGTTCAAAGTGGAAATTGCAGATCAGCTGAAAGAATTAACGGATGAATATACAAAAGAACATCCAAACGTAAAGTTTAACATCCAAACAGTCGGCGGAGGTGCGGACTATGGTGCAGCATTAAAAGCACAGTTTGCCTCTGGAAATGAACCTGATATCTTTAATAACGGAGGTTTCCAAGAAGCACAAACGTGGAAGGATAAATTAGAAGATTTATCTGATCAGCCGTGGGTAGATAATTTATACGATATTGCCAAAGAACCGATGACAATGGACGGGAAAATCTATGGTCAGCCGCTAAACTTAGAAGGTTATGGTTTTATTTATAATAAAGATTTATTTGAAAAAGCAGGCATTAAAGAATTGCCTAAGACGCTTTCAGAATTAGAAGCAGCTTCTAAAAAGCTTAAAGCAAAAGGCATTACGCCGTTTTCTAATGGATACGGCGAGTGGTGGGTACTAGGTAACCACTTATTTAATATTCCAATGGCGCAGCAAGATGATCCAGATGCTTTTATTAAAGGCCTAAATGAAGGAAAAGCAAAATTTGAAGGCAATGAAACATTTAAGCAATTTATGAATCTGTTCGATTTAACGTTAAAGTATGGAAATAAAAACCCATTAACGACAGATTATAATACCCAAGTTACTCAATTTGCTTCTGGTGAAACAGCAATGATGCAACAGGGGAACTGGACGGTAAATATGATCACAAAAATTAATCCGGACATGAAAATGGGCTTTATCCCAATGCCAATCAGCAACGATGCGAAGAAAAATGATAAATTAGCAATCGGGGTTCCAAATAACTGGGTAGTGAACAAAAATGCGCCAGATGCAGATAAAAAAGCAGCGAAGGAATTCTTAAATTGGATGGTTTCTTCTAAAGAAGGGCAAAAATTCTTAGTTGAAAAGTTCAAGTTCATTCCAGCGTTCAAAAATATTGATGGAAAAGGAATCGATTCTTTATCTGATGATATCTTAAAATACTCTGAAGAAGGCAAAACATTATCTTGGAACTGGTTTAAGTATCCGGAAGGAACGGTTCAAGAAGTCGGAGCAGCAATGCAGTCCTATGCAGGCAAGCAAATGACGGAAGAAGAGTTTATGAAGAAATTAGATACGATTTGGGCAAAAATGAAGAAATAAACGAGAAGTCCGCGTGTAAAATGCGGACTTTTTAGTATGAAAAAATAGCTGGTTAGATTCATAGTTTTGAAAAAATAATAGTTAATTGAAAGCGCTTTTAATGTATAATGATAGTCATAATGTATGACATTAGTCAAAGGAGGTTGTTTGTGAAAGGCTGGAGTATACGCAAGAAATTGATTTTGTTTTTTCTATTCGCAACAGTTATTCCATTTTTAATTTCAACAATTTTTACGTATCAATACACAAAAGAAACGGTTAAAAATCGATTTATTTCTACTAACTATCAAGTTATTAAAAATGGAAGCAACGATTTGAGCGATTACTTAAATGAAATTGCTAATATTACGAAAAGGCTGTACGGCTATCACCCATTTATTAAAGTGTTAGATGAAGGCGTATCGAGTGACCTAGGAGCCAATCAGCTGGAAATATCACGAACTCTTCTTTATTTATATAATACTCGTCCAGAGATTGAACAGCTCCATCTTTATATTGAAAATGGGCATGACTCGTATACTGTCTATAATTCGAAAGTGAGCAGCAGAGGGAAGTACGACAATATTTACACTCAGCCTTACTATTCTTATTTAAACAAAAACCATGAATTTCTTGCCGTTGAGCCTACCCATGAAATTTATAGCTATAATAATTTATCAACGTTAATTGAGTCACTACCAAATCAAGTGATTAGCTTTCATCAGCGAATTGATGAAATTCCATCAGACAAGTTGTTAGCTTATCTATCTTTAGACATTAACATGACACAAATTCAATCTATATCGCAGCGTTTATACAATGAAGAGTCAGAAGATTTTTATTTAATGAACAATAAAGGGAAGGTTTTGTATTCCTCGGATTCAAAGGTTATTGGAAAAAACGAGAACTACCCGTGGCTAAAGGCTCTTACGTCCCAAGAAGATCACAGTATGGAATGGGAAGATAAAAGCTTCTCAGGAGTATTAATGTATGAAAAGCTTAAACAGCCTTTTGAAGACTTGTACATTGTGAAGCGAATTCCTTACAGCGTTTTATATGAGGATGCGCGGAAGACAGCACTTATGAATGTATTAATTGGCCTACCATTTTTGTGTATGCTCGTTATCGCTACGCTCTTTATATCCGTCCGTTTTACACAGCCGATTAACGTGTTAATTCGCAATATGAAAGAAGTGGAAAAAGGATCATTTGAGGTCCGGTTTAAATCGCTTGGAAACGATGAATTTGGTGTTTTAGGAAGGCACTTTACCTCTATGGTGGAAACAATTAATGACTTGATTGAACGTAAATTCCGATTGGAGTTAGAAAATAAATCAACGCAGCTAAAAGTGCTGCAGTCACAAATTAATCCACATTTTTTATACAACGCATTTCAATCGATTGGAACTCTTGCCCTTAAGCATAAAGCAGTTGAAGTGTATTCTTTATTAACCTCCCTTTCACATATTATGCGGTACAGCATGAATATGAAAGAGGATATTGTTACCTTAAAGCAAGAAGTCGATCATGTAAAAGCTTTCTTAAGCCTACAGAAACAGAGGTTTGGTTCAAAGTTTGAGTATGAGTTAAATATCGAAAAAGAGGCCGAACTTATACGAATACCAAAAATGATTTTGCAGCCCCTTGTTGAGAATTCTTTTAAGCATGGGTTCGAAACCCGAACAGGCAGCGGAAAACTGTTGATTTCAGCGAAGTTGAACGGCGAAGAACTGATTCTGACCGTTTCTGATAATGGAAAAGGCATAGGGCAACAAGAATTAAATCAATTAAAAACGAGACTTCAGCAATCGTATCATCAAACAGATGAGCACATTGGGTTGCAAAATATTTACGAACGGCTTCGCATCTACTATGGAGATAGTGCTTTAATGCAAATTAGTAGTCAAGAAAATCACGATTTTACCGTTATCATAAAGCTAACAACAATTGAAGAAAAGAGGGATAGTGATGAAAGTATTAATCGTGGATGATGAAGAGCATGTAAGGGAAGGAATAAAGCTGCTTGGACAGTGGGAAGAGCATGAAATTACAGATGTGATAGAAGCCGATAGCGGTGAGCAAGCGATTGCGCTTATTGAGGATCACGGACCGGAAATCATCTTTACAGATATGAAGATGCCTAATATAGATGGAATTGCTTTGTTGGAGTGGATTAAAGAAAATTCGCCTTCTAGCAAAACCATTGTGGTAACAGGGTATGATGACTATCACTATATGCGTAAGGCTATTCATTTTGGAAGTACAGATTATATTCTAAAACCAGTAGACCCTTCGATTTTAAACGATACGCTTATACGAGCTGTAACCCAATGGAAAAAAGAAGAAGAGTCCAGAAAAGTTCATAATAGCAGCTATCGTTTAATTAATGAAATGAAGCCGATTTATCGAGATCGAAAATTAACTCAGTTAATGAACAATTATCTGCTAAATCAATCAATCTATGAAGAGTTTGGTTTTCATCTAAGTAGAGAATATGAAGTGGGTATCGTACGTGTAGATGAAGCCATTATTCGTTCTTTTGGCGGTGATCGGGATTTAGCCTATTTTTCGATTTTAAATGTAATCAATGAAATACTGATGACAGAAGAAAATGGGGTGGCCTTCCGTTATTTATCAAACAAGTGGGAAATCATCATTATATTTTGGAATGATTTTGAAAGCATTTCCTCTTTACTAACAGCTTTATATACAGCAATTCGCCGTACGCTAGATGTGAGTTGCCGGATTGCAAGAGGGTGCAAAGTCTCTTCTATTGATCAGCTAATGAAATCCTATGGACATGCTAAAAAATCGCTTTTATTAAGCAATGTCCTTGATCAAAATAAAGTGAAGGTATACAGCGAGCAAGATGTTTTAGCAAGTGCTTTATTAATAAATATGATGGATTATAACAGTAAAATAGAAGAAGCGCTGCAAGTAGGAAAGTTTGAAGCGTTTTTGCCGGTATTCAACGAAATTATCACAGCTTTTGAAGCACAAAATTATCTATCATTAAAGCAAATTCTGCATTTTGAGCAGGAATATCAGGTGTTAAGTCAGCATTGGTTAAAAAGATACCACATTCCTTATACGGTAAATAACGGTCCTGAATATGTTCTTTCTTTTTTCTATAACCAAGATGGACAGTTTCAGTTAGCAAAATATGTAGAGAAAGAAGCGTGAAGTACGACGTTTTTTAAAAGTAGTAAAAAGGTATAGCAAGCAAAACAATCGCGACGTTATTTACGAGATAGAAGAATATTTGCAACATAATTTTCATCGAGATGTGAAACTCCAAGAAATATCAGAACGTTTCTATTTAAGCCGTGAATATATTTCAAGAAAATTTAAGCAAGAATTTCAAGAAAACATTTCAGACTATATGGTGAAAGTCAGAATGAATAAAGCTAAATCACTTTTACTAAATGAAGAACTAAAAATCTATGAAATTGCCAATATGATTGGGTATCATGATGATAAATACTTTCGAAAAGTGTTTAAAAAAGTAGAAGGCATTACGCCCAATGAGTATCGCAGTTTGACCGTATAAAAAAGCTAAAACTGTTTTATAACAGTTTTAGCTTTTTTTTATTTCATTACATCTAGACAGTGATCGCATTTGTTTCCGTAGCACTCATGCTGTTCATCGATGTCATTGCCACATTCTACGCACTTTTTATTGGGTAATCTTTTGAAAAATTCAGTCATTTTTTCTAACATTTTAAATCCCCTCCGTTGTTTTGTTATTAACATTGTATTATAACAGATAATAAAATGTCAATGATGTTTTATAACAATTTAGCCTATTTTGATATTCTAAGTAGTTATTTGTTATATAACAATGAGTTATTTCGATAAAGTTACGGAAACAGATGCCTTTCAGTTAGTTTTCAAAAAAAAGTAGGGTATACTGAACGTAGTAAAAATAGTACGAAAGGGTGATTGAAGTGAAAGTAACTGTTATTGGTTTTTGGGGAGGTTATCCCGCTGTTTCAGAAGCTACTTCTAGTTATTTAGTTGAGCACGATGGATTTAAGCTGCTTGTTGATTGTGGAAGCGGTGCATTGGCTCAGCTGCAAAAATATGTAAAGCCAGAAGAAATAGATGCTATGATTTTATCTCATTATCATCACGATCACGTGGCTGACGTTGGAGTGTTTCAATATGCTCGCCTCATTCAGACTCATCTAGGAAACTCTGTTAGAGAACTTTCTATTTACGGACATACATATGATCAGGAAAGCTTCAGCAAACTTACTCACAAAGGAATTACCAAAGGGGTAGAATATGATCCGAGTCAAAAACTTGAAGTTGGACCTTTTACAATCGAATTTATGAAAACGAAACATCCAGTCGTTTGTTATGCCATGAAAATAAGTGTGGGCAATCAAACCTTTGTATACACAGCGGACTCTAGTTATTTAGAAGAGTTTGTTTCCTTCTCAGAGAATGCAGATCTTCTTATTTGTGAATGTAATTTTTATGCAAATCAAGATGGAAGCGGCGCTGGACACATGACGAGTAGAGAAGCCGGTACACTTGCTTCTAAAGCAGAAGTCAAACATCTCATGCTTACTCACCTTCCGCACTACGGAGAACATCAACAGCTAATAGAGGAAGCTGCTGCTCATTATAGAGGTACGCTTACATTAGCCGAATCAGGATATGTATGGGAAGAATAAGGAGGAAAATGAATGTTATTTATTGATAATCAAAAAAACTATGATCCCCGAATTAACTTAGCAATTGAAGAATATGCACTCAAGCATTTAGATATTAATGAAACATATCTGCTGTTTTATATCAATGAACCTTCTATTATCATTGGGAAAAACCAGAATACCATTGAGGAGATTAATACAAAGTATGTTGAAGATCAGCATATTCATGTAGTGCGACGTCTATCGGGAGGCGGTGCCGTTTATCATGATAAAGGAAATTTAAACTTCAGCTTTATTACGAAAGACGATGGAAATAGCTTTCATAATTTTAAAAAGTTTACCGAGCCAGTCGTTGCAGCTTTAAAGAAATTAGGTGTTAATGCTGAGTTAAGCGGACGAAATGATTTAATGGCAGAAGGACGGAAAATTTCTGGAAATGCGCAGTTTTCGACGAAAGGAAGAATGTTCAGCCATGGAACTCTTCTTTTTGATTCAGAAATTGAAAACGTCGTATCAGCGTTAAAAGTAAAAAAAGATAAAATTGAATCCAAAGGTATTAAGTCCATTCGAAATAGAGTAGCGAATATCAGTGAATTTTTAGAACAGAAAGTAACAGTGGAAGAATTTAGAGAAATGCTGCTTCGCTATATTTTTGAAGGAGAAGAAAATATAACAGAATATAAACTCACGGAAAAAGATTGGGAAATAATTCATCAAATCTCTAAAGAGCGCTATCAGTCATGGGATTGGAACTATGGAAAATCACCTAAATTTAACTTACAGCACTCTCATCGCTTTCCGGTGGGGCAAATTGATGTTCGTTTAGAAGTGAATAAAGGAAAAATTGATGCCTGCACCATTTATGGAGATTTCTTTGGGGTGGGAGATGTTCAGGAAGTACAGGAAAAATTAACGGGTGTTCGTTATGAAAAAGCTTCTATCGAACAAGCCTTAGAGGATGTCGATATTCCACATTATTTTGGTAATATTACAAAAGAAGAGTTTGTTGAATTAATCTATTAAGAAAAAGTCTGCTACATCAGGCTTTTTTCTTTTTACATAGATGAGTCTTGTCAATAGAACAACACTAACATTATAATAGAATAGAAGAAGTAAGAATTTTTCCATTATTATGACTTAATAATGAATGGTTGTTCATTCATTATTAAAAGGAGGAAGTTATGAGATGAATTTGTCAGCACAGCTTCATAAAACAGCTGAGCGATTTCCACAAAAGTCGGCATATGTTTTTATGGGCCAGGAAACATCTTATGAAGAACTTGATGCATCGATATCTAAATTTGCTAATGGTCTGAAGCAATTAGGTGTAAAAAAAGGAGATCATATCGCCTTGATTGTCGGCAACTCGCCTCATTTTGTTATTGGATTGTACGGTGCGCTTCGAGTAGGAGCTACTGTTATACCCATTAATCCTATTTACACAGCGGATGAAATTAGCTACATGCTTCAGGATGGAGATGTAAAAGCAGTTATTGCAGTTGATTTACTTCTCCCCATTATAAAGAAAATCGTTGGACACACTCCATTCTTGGAACATGTTATTTTATGTGAAACAACAGGTAAAGTAGAAAATATACCATCTTATTTTCACACGTTTTCGCACGTTGTAAACAGAGGGGAAGCTACATATGATTTCCTGGAGTTAAAAGAAGAAGATGTGGCCATCATTTTATATACGTCAGGAACAACTGGAAAACCAAAGGGAGCTATGCTTACGCATAAGAATATTTATTCAAACGCTCAAGACGTAGCAAATTATTTGAGTATAAATGGGAATGACCGAGTCGTAGCTGCTTTGCCTATGTTTCACGTATTTTGTTTAACTGTTTCATTAAATGCGCCTTTAATGAATGGAGGAACGATATTAATCGAACCAAAATTCAGCCCATCTTCTATCTTTGAATTAATTCAAAATCGACAAGCGACCATTTTTGCCGGCGTTCCGACAATGTATAATTTCTTACTTCAGCATGAGAAAGGGAAAAAAGAGCACTTCCATACCATAAGGCTTTGTATATCAGGAGGGGCATCAATGCCGGTGGCGCTTCTAACTCATTTTGAGCGTAAATTTGGGGTAATGGTAGCAGAAGGGTATGGATTATCCGAGGCGTCTCCTGTGACATGTTTTAATCCGATCGATCGAGAGAGAAAAGCCGGTTCTATAGGTACATCTATAATGAATGTAGAGAATAAAGTGGTAAATGAACTAGGAGAAGAAGTGGAGGTAGGACAAGTTGGCGAGCTTATTGTTAAAGGTCCTAATGTAATGAAAGGCTATTACAAGCTTCCTGAAGACACAGAATATGCGCTTCGAGATGGTTGGCTGTATACAGGTGACTTAGCAAGGATGGATAAGGAAGGTTATTTTTATATCGTTGACCGTAAAAAGGATTTAATTATTGTAGGAGGATATAACGTTTATCCTCGCGAAGTAGAAGAAGTGCTGTATGCGCATCCGAATATTGTAGAAGTGGCTGTTATCGGAGTCCCTGATCCTTCTTTAGGCGAATGCGTAAAGAGTTACGTGGTTTGCAATAATCAAGGGGTAACGGAAGAGAATCTTCTTGCCTACTGCAAAGAGCACCTAGCTAAATATAAAGTGCCAAGTGAAATTGAATTTTTAAAAGAACTTCCTAAAAATACAACAGGTAAAATTTTAAGGCGTGCACTCAAGCAGCAGGTATCTCAGGAAAAATAAAATGAAAGCGATTCCAAATTTGAGGCGGTGAAAAGATGTCATCTATTTCTTACGAAATGAAAGAACATGTCGCGCACGTAATACTAAATCGTCCTGAAGCGATGAATGCTTTTAATTACGATATGCTAAAAGAATTGGAAGAAGTAATTGAAGAAATTCGTGTTCAAAAAGACATTCGAGTTGTGACGTTTAAAGGGGCAGGTGAAAAATCTTTTAGTGTAGGCGCTGATTTAAAAGAGCGTAAAACCCTTTCTGATCAAGAGGTAAAGCGCAATATTTACAAAATAGGAGAAGTGTTTTCTAAGATAGAGCAGCTTCCTCAGCCAACGATAGCAATCATCAATGGATATGCATTTGGAGGGGGAATGGAGCTGGCTTTAGCATGTGATTTTCGGATTGCTTTAACAGAAGCGCTTATGGGTTTAACGGAAACTAGCTTAGCAATTATACCAGGTGCAGGAGGAACACAGCGTCTCCCTCGGCTAGTTGGGGAAGCAAAAGCAATGGAACTAATTTTAACAGCTCAGCGTCTCTCAGCATCAGAAGCGAAAGAATGTGGTCTAATAACGAAGGTAGCTCCTGGATATGAAATAGAAGAAACAATAGATATTTTTATTTCTCTGTTATTAAAAAATGGGCCAATCGCACTTCAGCAAGCAAAATTTGCTATCAAAGAGGGAATGAAGGTAGATTTGCAGACTGGTTTGCAAATTGAACGAAAAGCATATGAATTAACGATCCCGACAGAAGATCGTCTAGAAGCACTCCAAGCATTTGCTGAGAAGTCTTTGAAAACTGAACAAAGCGACAAACGTCAACGTTAATTTTTTTATTTTATATGAGCAAGTCAAACATTTCTTCGGAGAGTTTGATCCTGGCTCAGGATGAACGCTGGCGGCGTGCCTAATACATGCAAGTCGAGCGAACTGATTAGAAGCTTGCTTCTATGACGTTAGCGGCGGACGGGTGAGTAACACGTGGGCAACCTACCTGTAAGACTGGGATAACTTCGGGAAACCGAAGCTAATACCGGATAGGATCTTCTCCTTCATGGGAGATGATTGAAAGATGGTTTCGGCTATCACTTACAGATGGGCCCGCGGTGCATTAGCTAGTTGGTGAGGTAACGGCTCACCAAGGCAACGATGCATAGCCGACCTGAGAGGGTGATCGGCCACACTGGGACTGAGACACGGCCCAGACTCCTACGGGAGGCAGCAGTAGGGAATCTTCCGCAATGGACGAAAGTCTGACGGAGCAACGCCGCGTGAGTGATGAAGGCTTTCGGGTCGTAAAACTCTGTTGTTAGGGAAGAACAAGTACGAGAGTAACTGCTCGTACCTTGACGGTACCTAACCAGAAAGCCACGGCTAACTACGTGCCAGCAGCCGCGGTAATACGTAGGTGGCAAGCGTTATCCGGAATTATTGGGCGTAAAGCGCGCGCAGGCGGTTTCTTAAGTCTGATGTGAAAGCCCACGGCTCAACCGTGGAGGGTCATTGGAAACTGGGGAACTTGAGTGCAGAAGAGAAAAGCGGAATTCCACGTGTAGCGGTGAAATGCGTAGAGATGTGGAGGAACACCAGTGGCGAAGGCGGCTTTTTGGTCTGTAACTGACGCTGAGGCGCGAAAGCGTGGGGAGCAAACAGGATTAGATACCCTGGTAGTCCACGCCGTAAACGATGAGTGCTAAGTGTTAGAGGGTTTCCGCCCTTTAGTGCTGCAGCTAACGCATTAAGCACTCCGCCTGGGGAGTACGGTCGCAAGACTGAAACTCAAAGGAATTGACGGGGGCCCGCACAAGCGGTGGAGCATGTGGTTTAATTCGAAGCAACGCGAAGAACCTTACCAGGTCTTGACATCCTCTGACAACTCTAGAGATAGAGCGTTCCCCTTCGGGGGACAGAGTGACAGGTGGTGCATGGTTGTCGTCAGCTCGTGTCGTGAGATGTTGGGTTAAGTCCCGCAACGAGCGCAACCCTTGATCTTAGTTGCCAGCATTAAGTTGGGCACTCTAAGGTGACTGCCGGTGACAAACCGGAGGAAGGTGGGGATGACGTCAAATCATCATGCCCCTTATGACCTGGGCTACACACGTGCTACAATGGATGGTACAAAGGGCTGCAAGACCGCGAGGTCAAGCCAATCCCATAAAACCATTCTCAGTTCGGATTGTAGGCTGCAACTCGCCTACATGAAGCTGGAATCGCTAGTAATCGCGGATCAGCATGCCGCGGTGAATACGTTCCCGGGCCTTGTACACACCGCCCGTCACACCACGAGAGTTTGTAACACCCGAAGTCGGTGGAGTAACCGTAAGGAGCTAGCCGCCTAAGGTGGGACAGATGATTGGGGTGAAGTCGTAACAAGGTAGCCGTATCGGAAGGTGCGGCTGGATCACCTCCTTTCTAAGGATTTTTATAAGACGTACGTTTTGATACTTTGTTCAGTTTTGAGAGAGATTGCGCCTGCGATTACTTGGCGCAAAATCGTAGATATCACAGTGATGTTCATCATGATGTGATTGAAGTCAGTTGTTTTGTTCTTTGAAAACTAGATAACAGTAATAGCTGAGGAAAAGTGAAACTTTTCTTTTAATCAAACCAATAAATAACACAACAGTATGTTGTACCATTTATTCGCTAATGGTTAAGTTAGAAAGGGCGCACGGTGAATGCCTTGGCACTAGGAGCCGATGAAGGACGGGACTAACACCGATATGCTTCGGGGAGCTGTAAGTGAGCTTTGATCCGGAGATTTCCGAATGGGGAAACCCACTGTTCGTAATGGAACAGTATCTTTATCTGAATACATAGGATATTGATGGCAGACCCGGGGAACTGAAACATCTAAGTACCCGGAGGAAGAGAAAGCAAATGCGATTTCCTGAGTAGCGGCGAGCGAAACGGAATTAGCCCAAACCAAGAGGCTTGCCTCTTGGGGTTGTAGGACACTCTATATGGAGTTACAAAGGAACGAAGTAAATGAAGCGACCTGGAAAGGTCCGTCGAAGAAGGTAACAACCCTGTAGTTGAAACTTCGTTCCCTCTTGAGTGGATCCTGAGTACGGCGGAACACGTGAAATTCCGTCGGAATCTGGGAGGACCATCTCCCAAGGCTAAATACTCCCTAGTGACCGATAGTGAACCAGTACCGTGAGGGAAAGGTGAAAAGCACCCCGGAAGGGGAGTGAAAGAGATCCTGAAACCGTGTGCCTACAAGTAGTCAGAGCCCGTTAATGGGTGATGGCGTGCCTTTTGTAGAATGAACCGGCGAGTTACGATCCCATGCAAGGTTAAGCCGATAAGGCGGAGCCGTAGCGAAAGCGAGTCTGAATAGGGCGTTTAGTATGTGGTTGTAGACCCGAAACCAGGTGATCTACCCATGTCCAGGGTGAAGTTCAGGTAACACTGAATGGAGGCCCGAACCCACGCACGTTGAAAAGTGCGGGGATGAGGTGTGGGTAGCGGAGAAATTCCAATCGAACCTGGAGATAGCTGGTTCTCTCCGAAATAGCTTTAGGGCTAGCCTCATGTTGTAAGAGTCTTGGAGGTAGAGCACTGATTGGACTAGGGGCCCCCAACGGGTTACCGAATTCAGTCAAACTCCGAATGCCAAAGACTTATCCATGGGAGTCAGACTGCGAGTGATAAGATCCGTAGTCAAAAGGGAAACAGCCCAGACCACCAGCTAAGGTCCCCAAGTATACGTTAAGTGGAAAAGGATGTGGAGTTGCTTAGACAACCAGGATGTTGGCTTAGAAGCAGCCACCATTTAAAGAGTGCGTAATAGCTCACTGGTCGATGCCTAAGGTTTCCTGAGGAAGGCTCGTCCGCTCAGGGTTAGTCGGGACCTAAGCCGAGGCTGAAAAGCGTAGGCGATGGCCAACAGGTTGATAT
>NZ_JBKIKC010000028.1:2500-56945 GCF_046599315.1 Priestia megaterium
GGATTGTAGGCTGCAACTCGCCTACATGAAGCTGGAATCGCTAGTAATCGCGGATCAGCATGCCGCGGTGAATACGTTCCCGGGCCTTGTACACACCGCCCGTCACACCACGAGAGTTTGTAACACCCGAAGTCGGTGGAGTAACCGTAAGGAGCTAGCCGCCTAAGGTGGGACAGATGATTGGGGTGAAGTCGTAACAAGGTAGCCGTATCGGAAGGTGCGGCTGGATCACCTCCTTTCTAAGGATTTTTATAAGACGTACGTTTTGACACTTTGTTCAGTTTTGAGAGTTCAATCTCTCAATTATAGAAAGCACACTACTTTCTTCTTATCTAATAAGAAGAATTTTGGTTGCGATTGTTCTTTGAAAACTAGATAACAGTAATAGCTGAGGAAAAGTGAAACTTTTCTTTTAATCAAACCAATAAATAACACAACAGTATGTTGTACCATTTATTCGCTAATGGTTAAGTTAGAAAGGGCGCACGGTGAATGCCTTGGCACTAGGAGCCGATGAAGGACGGGACTAACACCGATATGCTTCGGGGAGCTGTAAGTGAGCTTTGATCCGGAGATTTCCGAATGGGGAAACCCACTGTTCGTAATGGAACAGTATCTTTATCTGAATACATAGGATATTGAAGGCAGACCCGGGGAACTGAAACATCTAAGTACCCGGAGGAAGAGAAAGCAAATGCGATTTCCTGAGTAGCGGCGAGCGAAACGGAATTAGCCCAAACCAAGAGGCTTGCCTCTTGGGGTTGTAGGACACTCTATACGGAGTTACAAAGGAACGAAGTAAATGAAGAGACCTGGAAAGGTCCGTCAAAGAAGGTAACAACCCTGTAGTTGAAACTTCGTTCCCTCTTGAGTGGATCCTGAGTACGGCGGAACACGTGAAATTCCGTCGGAATCTGGGAGGACCATCTCCCAAGGCTAAATACTCCCTAGTGACCGATAGTGAACCAGTACCGTGAGGGAAAGGTGAAAAGCACCCCGGAAGGGGAGTGAAAGAGATCCTGAAACCGTGTGCCTACAAGTAGTCAGAGCCCGTTAATGGGTGATGGCGTGCCTTTTGTAGAATGAACCGGCGAGTTACGATCCCATGCAAGGTTAAGCCGATAAGGCGGAGCCGTAGCGAAAGCGAGTCTGAATAGGGCGTTTAGTATGTGGTTGTAGACCCGAAACCAGGTGATCTACCCATGTCCAGGGTGAAGTTCAGGTAACACTGAATGGAGGCCCGAACCCACGCACGTTGAAAAGTGCGGGGATGAGGTGTGGGTAGCGGAGAAATTCCAATCGAACCTGGAGATAGCTGGTTCTCTCCGAAATAGCTTTAGGGCTAGCCTCATGTTGTAAGAGTCTTGGAGGTAGAGCACTGATTGGACTAGGGGCCCCCAACGGGTTACCGAATTCAGTCAAACTCCGAATGCCAAAGACTTATCCATGGGAGTCAGACTGCGAGTGATAAGATCCGTAGTCAAAAGGGAAACAGCCCAGACCACCAGCTAAGGTCCCCAAGTATACGTTAAGTGGAAAAGGATGTGGAGTTGCTTAGACAACCAGGATGTTGGCTTAGAAGCAGCCACCATTTAAAGAGTGCGTAATAGCTCACTGGTCGAGTGACTCTGCGCCGAAAATGTACCGGGGCTAAACGTATCACCGAAGCTGTGGATTGACATCTTAGATGTCAGTGGTAGGAGAGCGTTCTAAGTGCAGCGAAGTCAGACCGTAAGGACTGGTGGAGCGCTTAGAAGTGAGAATGCCGGTATGAGTAGCGAAAGACAAGTGAGAATCTTGTCCACCGAATGCCTAAGGTTTCCTGAGGAAGGCTCGTCCGCTCAGGGTTAGTCGGGACCTAAGCCGAGGCTGAAAAGCGTAGGCGATGGACAACAGGTTGATATTCCTGTACCACCTCCCCGCCGTTTGAGTAATGGGGGGACGCAGTAGGATAGGGTAAGCGCGCTGCTGGATATGCGCGTTCAAGCAGTTAGGCTGATGAGTAGGCAAATCCGCTCATCATTAAGGCTGAGCTGTGATGACGAGGGAACTATAGTACCGAAGTTCCTGATTCCACACTGCCAAGAAAAGCCTCTAGCGAGGCGGGAGGTGCCCGTACCGCAAACCGACACAGGTAGGCGAGGAGAGAATCCTAAGGTGATCGAGAGAACTCTCGTTAAGGAACTCGGCAAAATGACCCCGTAACTTCGGGAGAAGGGGTGCTCTGGTAGGGTGTATAGCCCGAGAGAGCCGCAGTGAATAGGCCCAGGCGACTGTTTAGCAAAAACACAGGTCTCTGCGAAGCCGCAAGGCGAAGTATAGGGGCTGACGCCTGCCCGGTGCTGGAAGGTTAAGAGGAGGGGTTATCCTTAGGGAGAAGCTCTGAATCGAAGCCCCAGTAAACGGCGGCCGTAACTATAACGGTCCTAAGGTAGCGAAATTCCTTGTCGGGTAAGTTCCGACCCGCACGAAAGGCGTAACGATCTGGGCACTGTCTCAACGAGAGACTCGGTGAAATTATAGTACCTGTGAAGATGCAGGTTACCCGCGACAGGACGGAAAGACCCCGTGGAGCTTTACTGTAGCCTGATATTGAATTTTGGTACAGCTTGTACAGGATAGGTAGGAGCCTGAGAAGCCGGAGCGCTAGCTTCGGTGGAGGCGTCGGTGGGATACTACCCTGGCTGTATTGAAATTCTAACCCGCGGCCCTGATCGGGCCGGGAGACAGTGTCAGGTGGGCAGTTTGACTGGGGCGGTCGCCTCCTAAAATGTAACGGAGGCGCCCAAAGGTTCCCTCAGAATGGTTGGAAATCATTCGTAGAGTGTAAAGGCACAAGGGAGCTTGACTGCGAGACCTACAAGTCGAGCAGGGACGAAAGTCGGGCTTAGTGATCCGGTGGTTCCGCATGGAAGGGCCATCGCTCAACGGATAAAAGCTACCCCGGGGATAACAGGCTTATCTCCCCCAAGAGTCCACATCGACGGGGAGGTTTGGCACCTCGATGTCGGCTCATCGCATCCTGGGGCTGTAGTCGGTCCCAAGGGTTGGGCTGTTCGCCCATTAAAGCGGTACGCGAGCTGGGTTCAGAACGTCGTGAGACAGTTCGGTCCCTATCCGTCGTGGGCGTAGGAAATTTGAGAGGAGCTGTCCTTAGTACGAGAGGACCGGGATGGACACACCGCTGGTGTACCAGTTGTCTTGCCAAAGGCATCGCTGGGTAGCTATGTGTGGACGGGATAAGTGCTGAAAGCATCTAAGCATGAAGCCCCCCTCAAGATGAGATTTCCCATAGCGCAAGCTAGTAAGATCCCTGAAAGATGATCAGGTTGATAGGTCAGAGGTGGAAGCGTGGCGACACGTGTAGCTGACTGATACTAATCGATCGAGGACTTAACCAAACTTTAAAAGCGTAAGCTTTACTCAGCGAACTGTTATCTAGTTTTGAGAGAGCAATCTCTTGTCTGGTGGCGATAGCGAAGAGGTCACACCCGTTCCCATACCGAACACGGAAGTTAAGCTCTTTAGCGCCAATGGTAGTTGGGACTTTGTCCCTGTGAGAGTAGGACGTTGCCAGGCTGGAAAAGATCTCTCTTTTCTTTTAAAAAGTTGTTGACATTACGTTGATAACTTGATAAGATATTAAAGTCGCTCAAGAGCGGCGGTTGAACTTTGAAAACTGAACAAAGTGACAAACGTCAACGTTAATTTTTATTTTTAAATTGAGCAAGTCAAACATTTCTTCGGAGAGTTTGATCCTGGCTCAGGATGAACGCTGGCGGCGTGCCTAATACATGCAAGTCGAGCGAACTGATTAGAAGCTTGCTTCTATGACGTTAGCGGCGGACGGGTGAGTAACACGTGGGCAACCTACCTGTAAGACTGGGATAACTTCGGGAAACCGAAGCTAATACCGGATAGGATCTTCTCCTTCATGGGAGATGATTGAAAGATGGTTTCGGCTATCACTTACAGATGGGCCCGCGGTGCATTAGCTAGTTGGTGAGGTAACGGCTCACCAAGGCAACGATGCATAGCCGACCTGAGAGGGTGATCGGCCACACTGGGACTGAGACACGGCCCAGACTCCTACGGGAGGCAGCAGTAGGGAATCTTCCGCAATGGACGAAAGTCTGACGGAGCAACGCCGCGTGAGTGATGAAGGCTTTCGGGTCGTAAAACTCTGTTGTTAGGGAAGAACAAGTACAAGAGTAACTGCTTGTACCTTGACGGTACCTAACCAGAAAGCCACGGCTAACTACGTGCCAGCAGCCGCGGTAATACGTAGGTGGCAAGCGTTATCCGGAATTATTGGGCGTAAAGCGCGCGCAGGCGGTTTCTTAAGTCTGATGTGAAAGCCCACGGCTCAACCGTGGAGGGTCATTGGAAACTGGGGAACTTGAGTGCAGAAGAGAAAAGCGGAATTCCACGTGTAGCGGTGAAATGCGTAGAGATGTGGAGGAACACCAGTGGCGAAGGCGGCTTTTTGGTCTGTAACTGACGCTGAGGCGCGAAAGCGTGGGGAGCAAACAGGATTAGATACCCTGGTAGTCCACGCCGTAAACGATGAGTGCTAAGTGTTAGAGGGTTTCCGCCCTTTAGTGCTGCAGCTAACGCATTAAGCACTCCGCCTGGGGAGTACGGTCGCAAGACTGAAACTCAAAGGAATTGACGGGGGCCCGCACAAGCGGTGGAGCATGTGGTTTAATTCGAAGCAACGCGAAGAACCTTACCAGGTCTTGACATCCTCTGACAACTCTAGAGATAGAGCGTTCCCCTTCGGGGGACAGAGTGACAGGTGGTGCATGGTTGTCGTCAGCTCGTGTCGTGAGATGTTGGGTTAAGTCCCGCAACGAGCGCAACCCTTGATCTTAGTTGCCAGCATTAAGTTGGGCACTCTAAGGTGACTGCCGGTGACAAACCGGAGGAAGGTGGGGATGACGTCAAATCATCATGCCCCTTATGACCTGGGCTACACACGTGCTACAATGGATGGTACAAAGGGCTGCAAGACCGCGAGGTCAAGCCAATCCCATAAAACCATTCTCAGTTCGGATTGTAGGCTGCAACTCGCCTACATGAAGCTGGAATCGCTAGTAATCGCGGATCAGCATGCCGCGGTGAATACGTTCCCGGGCCTTGTACACACCGCCCGTCACACCACGAGAGTTTGTAACACCCGAAGTCGGTGGAGTAACCGTAAGGAGCTAGCCGCCTAAGGTGGGACAGATGATTGGGGTGAAGTCGTAACAAGGTAGCCGTATCGGAAGGTGCGGCTGGATCACCTCCTTTCTAAGGATTTTTATAAGACGTACGTTTTGACACTTTGTTCAGTTTTGAGAGTTCAATCTCTCAATTATAGAAAGCACACTACTTTCTTCTTATCTAATAAGAAGAATTTTGGTTGCGATTGTTCTTTGAAAACTAGATAACAGTAATAGCTGAGGAAAAGTGAAACTTTTCTTTAATCAAACCAATAAATAACACAACAGTATGTTGTACCATTTATTCGCTAATGGTTAAGTTAGAAAGGGCGCACGGTGAATGCCTTGGCACTAGGAGCCGATGAAGGACGGGACTAACACCGATATGCTTCGGGGAGCTGTAAGTGAGCTTTGATCCGGAGATTTCCGAATGGGGAAACCCACTGTTCGTAATGGAACAGTATCTTTATCTGAATACATAGGATATTGAAGGCAGACCCGGGGAACTGAAACATCTAAGTACCCGGAGGAAGAGAAAGCAAATGCGATTTCCTGAGTAGCGGCGAGCGAAACGGAATTAGCCCAAACCAAGAGGCTTGCCTCTTGGGGTTGTAGGACACTCTATACGGAGTTACAAAGGAACGAAGTAAATGAAGCGACCTGGAAAGGTCCGTCAAAGAAGGTAACAACCCTGTAGTTGAAACTTCGTTCCCTCTTGAGTGGATCCTGAGTACGGCGGAACACGTGAAATTCCGTCGGAATCTGGGAGGACCATCTCCCAAGGCTAAATACTCCCTAGTGACCGATAGTGAACCAGTACCGTGAGGGAAAGGTGAAAAGCACCCCGGAAGGGGAGTGAAAGAGATCCTGAAACCGTGTGCCTACAAGTAGTCAGAGCCCGTTAATGGGTGATGGCGTGCCTTTTGTAGAATGAACCGGCGAGTTACGATCCCATGCAAGGTTAAGCCGATAAGGCGGAGCCGTAGCGAAAGCGAGTCTGAATAGGGCGTTTAGTATGTGGTTGTAGACCCGAAACCAGGTGATCTACCCATGTCCAGGGTGAAGTTCAGGTAACACTGAATGGAGGCCCGAACCCACGCACGTTGAAAAGTGCGGGGATGAGGTGTGGGTAGCGGAGAAATTCCAATCGAACCTGGAGATAGCTGGTTCTCTCCGAAATAGCTTTAGGGCTAGCCTCATGTTGTAAGAGTCTTGGAGGTAGAGCACTGATTGGACTAGGGGCCCCCAACGGGTTACCGAATTCAGTCAAACTCCGAATGCCAAAGACTTATCCATGGGAGTCAGACTGCGAGTGATAAGATCCGTAGTCAAAAGGGAAACAGCCCAGACCACCAGCTAAGGTCCCCAAGTATACGTTAAGTGGAAAAGGATGTGGAGTTGCTTAGACAACCAGGATGTTGGCTTAGAAGCAGCCACCATTTAAAGAGTGCGTAATAGCTCACTGGTCGAGTGACTCTGCGCCGAAAATGTACCGGGGCTAAACGTATCACCGAAGCTGTGGATTGACATCTTAGATGTCAGTGGTAGGAGAGCGTTCTAAGTGCAGCGAAGTCAGACCGTAAGGACTGGTGGAGCGCTTAGAAGTGAGAATGCCGGTATGAGTAGCGAAAGACAAGTGAGAATCTTGTCCACCGAATGCCTAAGGTTTCCTGAGGAAGGCTCGTCCGCTCAGGGTTAGTCGGGACCTAAGCCGAGGCTGAAAAGCGTAGGCGATGGACAACAGGTTGATATTCCTGTACCACCTCCCCGCCGTTTGAGTAATGGGGGGACGCAGTAGGATAGGGTAAGCGCGCTGCTGGATATGCGCGTTCAAGCAGTTAGGCTGATGAGTAGGCAAATCCGCTCATCATTAAGGCTGAGCTGTGATGACGAGGGAACTATAGTACCGAAGTTCCTGATTCCACACTGCCAAGAAAAGCCTCTAGCGAGGCGGGAGGTGCCCGTACCGCAAACCGACACAGGTAGGCGAGGAGAGAATCCTAAGGTGATCGAGAGAACTCTCGTTAAGGAACTCGGCAAAATGACCCCGTAACTTCGGGAGAAGGGGTGCTCTGGTAGGGTGTATAGCCCGAGAGAGCCGCAGTGAATAGGCCCAGGCGACTGTTTAGCAAAAACACAGGTCTCTGCGAAGCCGCAAGGCGAAGTATAGGGGCTGACGCCTGCCCGGTGCTGGAAGGTTAAGAGGAGGGGTTATCCTTTGGGAGAAGCTCTGAATCGAAGCCCCAGTAAACGGCGGCCGTAACTATAACGGTCCTAAGGTAGCGAAATTCCTTGTCGGGTAAGTTCCGACCCGCACGAAAGGCGTAACGATCTGGGCACTGTCTCAACGAGAGACTCGGTGAAATTATAGTACCTGTGAAGATGCAGGTTACCCGCGACAGGACGGAAAGACCCCGTGGAGCTTTACTGTAGCCTGATATTGAATTTTGGTACAGCTTGTACAGGATAGGTAGGAGCCTGAGAAGCCGGAGCGCTAGCTTCGGTGGAGGCGTCGGTGGGATACTACCCTGGCTGTATTGAAATTCTAACCCGCGGCCCTAATCGGGCCGGGAGACAGTGTCAGGTGGGCAGTTTGACTGGGGCGGTCGCCTCCTAAAATGTAACGGAGGCGCCCAAAGGTTCCCTCAGAATGGTTGGAAATCATTCGTAGAGTGTAAAGGCACAAGGGAGCTTGACTGCGAGACCTACAAGTCGAGCAGGGACGAAAGTCGGGCTTAGTGATCCGGTGGTTCCGCATGGAAGGGCCATCGCTCAACGGATAAAAGCTACCCCGGGGATAACAGGCTTATCTCCCCCAAGAGTCCACATCGACGGGGAGGTTTGGCACCTCGATGTCGGCTCATCGCATCCTGGGGCTGTAGTCGGTCCCAAGGGTTGGGCTGTTCGCCCATTAAAGCGGTACGCGAGCTGGGTTCAGAACGTCGTGAGACAGTTCGGTCCCTATCCGTCGTGGGCGTAGGAAATTTGAGAGGAGCTGTCCTTAGTACGAGAGGACCGGGATGGACACACCGCTGGTGTACCAGTTGTCTTGCCAAAGGCATCGCTGGGTAGCTATGTGTGGACGGGATAAGTGCTGAAAGCATCTAAGCATGAAGCCCCCCTCAAGATGAGATTTCCCATAGCGCAAGCTAGTAAGATCCCTGAAAGATGATCAGGTTGATAGGTCAGAGGTGGAAGCGTGGCGACACGTGTAGCTGACTGATACTAATCGATCGAGGACTTAACCAAGATTTGAAAAGCACATGCTTTACTCAGCAACTGTTACCTAGTTTTGAGAGAACAATCTCATGTCTGGTGGCGATAGCGAAGAGGTCACACCCGTTCCCATACCGAACACGGAAGTTAAGCTCTTTAGCGCCAATGGTAGTTGGGACTTTGTCCCTGTGAGAGTAGGACGTTGCCAGGCAAAATAAAAAAACTTTTTTCTGGATTGGCTGTTATTATTAAGTTATCAATTGAGATATCCGAAACCTCATATAATAGTGGGAATATGGCCCACGAGTTTCTACCTGATGACCGTAAATCATTGGACTATGAGGAGAGTACAATTACTAAATAGGTAAACATGATTCCTTTTCAAAAGGAATGTCGATACATGAAACCTAGGGTAGTTGTGGCTTTCCTTTAGTGAGCCACAACTACCCTAGGTTTTTTTATAACGTGAAAAAGGAGCTTTTATTCATGAATGTAAAAGTTGCTGTTGTAATGGGCAGTCAGTCAGACTGGAGCACTATGAAATATGCGTGTGACATTTTAGATGAATTAAATATTCAATATGAAAAGAAAGTTGTATCGGCCCATCGAACGCCGGATTATATGTTTGAGTACGCTGAAACAGCGAAAGAACGAGGAATTAAAGTTATTATTGCTGGCGCTGGTGGTGCTGCTCACTTACCTGGTATGATTGCTGCAAAAACAATTTTACCTGTGATAGGGGTACCGGTTAAATCAAGTAACTTAAACGGTTTAGATTCACTTTTATCGATTGTTCAAATGCCAGGCGGCGTACCGGTAGCTACAGTAGCTATTGGAAAAGCTGGTTCTACGAACGCTGGTCTGCTAGCAGCGCAAATCTTAGCAACACAAGATCCAACATTAAGTGATCAACTTGAAAATCGTAGAGAGTCTATTAAATCATCTGTGTTAGAAAGTAGTGATCAACTTGTCTAATTTACTTATACCTCCTGGTAAAACAATTGGAATCGTAGGCGGTGGACAGCTAGGAAGAATGATTGCACTATCTGCTAAGGAAATGGGTTATTACATTGCAGTACTTGAACCAACAGAAGATTCTCCTTGCGGTCAAGTGGCAGATATCAAAGTCATTGGTAACTATGATGACAGAAAAGCAATTGAACAGCTTGCTGAAGTGTCAGATGTTATCACCTATGAATTTGAAAACGTTGATGTTGAGATGATGAAATGGCTAGAAACAAAGTGCTACGTGCCACAGGGTAGCCATTTGCTAGCTGTTACACAAAATCGTCGTTTAGAAAAAGAAATGATTACAAAACTTAATCTAGACGTTCCAGATTATGCAATCGTTATGACTGAAGAAGAACTTTTAAAAGCTGTCGAAACAATCGGTTATCCATGTGTCGTAAAAACTTGCCGAGGCGGATATGACGGTAAAGGGCAAGTTCTAGTGAAAAATGAGAATAATATTCGTGAAGCAGCTGAGCTATTAGCGCAATCGGAATGTCTTGTAGAACAGTGGATGAACTTAGATAAAGAAGTATCAGTTATTGTACACCGTAATGCAAAAGGCGAAACGGTATGTTTACCAGTAGCTGAGAACATTCATAAGCATCATATTTTACACCAAACGATTGTTCCAGCACGTATTACAGTAGATCAAGAAGCAAAAGCTCTTGAATATGCGCAAGAAATAGCAAAGGGATTAGATTTAGTTGGTACGTTAGCAGTTGAGATGTTCCTAACTAAAGAAGGTCAGATTTATATAAATGAAATGGCACCTAGACCTCATAATTCAGGTCATTATTCAATCAATGCTTGTGATCTTTCTCAATTTCAGCAGCATGTAAGAGCCATTTGTAACTGGACCCTAGCACAGCCGACTTTATTAAAACCTGCTGTTATGGTTAACCTATTAGGGGAACATATTGAGAACACAATGGCAAAAATCGAATGTTTAAATGATATGCACTTACATTTGTACGGAAAAAAAGTTGCAAAAGAAAAGAGAAAAATGGGACATATTACGGTATTAGCTGATAAGATAGATGAGGCGATAGAAAAAGCCGAATCTCTAGGAATTTGGGAAAGAACGGAGGAAGTAACAACATGATTGAACGTTATACAAGACCAGAAATGGCAGCTATTTGGACAGAAGAAAATAAATTTAAAGCTTGGTTAGAAGTTGAAATTCTAGCTTGTGAAGCATGGTCAGAATTAGGACATATTCCAAAAGAAGATGTAAAGTTAATTCGTCAAAATGCATCTTTTGATATTAACCGCATCAATGAAATTGAACAAGAAACACGTCATGACGTAGTAGCTTTCACTCGCGCAGTATCTGAAACGCTTGGTGAAGAGCGTAAGTGGGTACACTACGGTTTGACTTCAACTGATGTAGTTGATACAGCTCTATCTTATTTATTAAAACAAGCTAACGAAATTTTGCTAAGTGACGTAGAGCGCTTTGTAGAAGTACTAAAAGAAAAAGCTCAAGAGCATAAGTATACGGTTATGATGGGACGTACGCACGGTGTACACGCTGAGCCAACGACATTTGGTTTGAAAATGGGATTATGGTACGAAGAAATGAAGCGTAACTTAGAGCGTTTAAAACGTGCAGCCGCTGAAGTGGAATTCGGTAAAATGTCAGGAGCGGTTGGAACGTTCGCTAACATCGATCCTTTCGTTGAAAAATACGTATGTGAGAAGTTAGGGATTTCACCAGCACCAATCTCTACGCAAACATTACAGCGTGACCGTCATGCACACTATATGTCAGTGCTAGCGTTAATTGCGACATCTATTGAGAAATTTGCAGTAGAAGTTCGCGGTCTTCAAAAGAGTGAAACGCGTGAGGTTGAAGAGTATTTTGCAAAAGGTCAAAAAGGATCATCTGCAATGCCTCATAAACGTAATCCAATTGGTTCTGAGAACGTAACTGGGCTTGCTCGCTTAATCCGCGGCTATATGGTTACAGCTTATGATAATGTACCACTTTGGCATGAGCGTGACATCTCTCATTCATCAGCAGAGCGTGTCATCTTACCTGATGCAACAATTGCTTTAAATTACATGTTAAATCGTTTTGCAAACATTGTTAAAAACTTAACAGTATTCCCTGACAACATGAAGCGAAACATGGATCGTACACTAGGATTAATCTACTCACAGCGTGTACTGTTAACACTAATCAATAAAGGTATGGTACGTGAAGAAGCATACGACTTAGTACAGCCAAAAGCAATGGAAGCATGGGAAACTCAAGTTCCATTCCGTTCTTTAATTGAAGGCGAAGAGCGTATTACTCGCCACTTATCACCAGAAGAGATTGAAGATTGTTTCGATCATAAGCACCATTTAAAAAACGTAGACATGATTTTTGAACGTTTAGGTCTTTAATAAAAAAGGCAAGGCACGTCCTTGCCTTTATCTAAGAAAGTGTATCTGAATATTCTGTATGTAGAGGTGACAGCATGGAAAAGCAAGAGTTACTTTATGAAGGAAAAGCGAAAAAAATTTACGCTACTGATGAGCAAGATGTATTGTGGGTTGCTTATAAAAATGAAGCTACAGCATTCAACGGTCAGAAAAAAGCAGAGATTAGCGGAAAAGCACAGCTGAACAACCAAATTAGTAGTTTACTATTTTCAATGTTACATGAGCAAGGGATTACAACTCACTTTGTGAAGCAGCTTTCAGATCATGAACAAGCGGTTAAGAAAGTAGAAATTGTCCCGCTAGAAGTTGTTGTACGAAATGCTACAGCAGGAAGCCTTGCGAAGCGAATTGGCGTAGAAGAAGGTATTCGTTTTGAACAGCCAATCGTTGAACTTTACTACAAAGATGACGCTCTTGGTGATCCATTAATTCTTGCAGAACATGCGATATTCCTTAAAGTTGCAACTCAAGAAGAGATTGATAGTCTAAAAGCACAAGCACTTCAAATTAACGAAGTATTATCGAGATTTTTTAAAGATAAAGATATTTTCTTGGTAGATTTTAAATTAGAATTCGGCCGTACTTCTCAAGGCGACATTATTTTGGCGGATGAAATTTCACCTGACACTTGCCGCTTCTGGGATGTTCATACGAACGAGAAGTTAGATAAAGATGTATTCCGCAGAGACTTAGGCGGTTTAACAGAAGCATACGAAAAAATCTTACAGCGAATCGGAGGATAACCCAACCATGTATAAAGTAAAAGTATTTGTCACATTAAGAGAAAGTGTATTAGACCCTCAAGGAGTAGCCGTTAAAAATTCATTGCACCGTATGTCTTATGAAGAAGTACAAGAAGTACGTATCGGTAAATTTTTAGAGCTAACAATCGACAGCACAGATTCATTAGATGAGCGCGTAAAAGAAATGTGTGAAAAGCTTTTAGTTAATACAGTAATTGAAGATTACCGTTACGAGGTTGAGGAGGTTGTCGTACAGTGAAATTTGCTGTAATTGTTTTTCCAGGATCAAACTGTGACGTAGATATGTATCATGCTATCAAAGATGAGCTTGGTGAAGAAGTAGAGTACGTTTGGCACGATACAGAATCATTAGATCAATATGATGGTATCTTACTGCCAGGTGGCTTCTCATATGGAGATTACCTTCGTTCAGGCGCTATTGCTCGCTTTTCAAATGTAATGGACGCTGTAAAAAAAGCAGCGAGCCAAGGGAAACCAGTACTAGGTGTATGTAATGGATTCCAAATTTTATTAGAAGCAGGATTACTGCCAGGTGCTATGCGCCGTAATGAAAACTTAAAATTCATCTGTAAAACAGTGAATTTGAAAGTAGCTAATAACGAAACAATGTTTACAAATGCTTATGGCAAAGATGAAGTAATTGCTATTCCAGTGGCACACGGTGAAGGCAACTACTATTGTGATGAACACACGTTACAAAAATTGATTGAAAACAACCAGATTCTTTTCCAATACGCAGGTGATAATCCAAACGGAAGTCTTCAAGATATTGCAGGGATTACGAACGAAACAGGTAACGTATTAGGAATGATGCCTCACCCAGAAAGAGCGGTAAGCGATCTTTTAGGAAGCGCGGACGGACTTAAATTATTTCAATCAATCGTAAAGCAGTGGAGGGAACAAAATGTCGTTACTTCTTGAACCAAATGTAGAGCAAATTAAAGAACAAAAGTTATATCGAGACATGGGATTAACAGACGAAGAGTTTGCGAATGTAGAGCAATTGCTTGGTCGTACTCCTAACTATACAGAAACGGGCTTATTCTCTGTTATGTGGTCAGAGCACTGCAGTTATAAAAACTCTAAGCCTGTACTGAAAAAATTCCCTATCACGGGTGAAAAAGTATTACAAGGTCCTGGTGAAGGAGCGGGTATCGTTGATATCGGTGACAACCAAGCCGTTGTATTTAAAATCGAAAGTCATAACCATCCATCAGCTATTGAACCTTATCAAGGAGCAGCAACTGGTGTAGGTGGTATCATTCGTGACGTCTTTTCAATGGGAGCAAGACCGATTGCACTTTTAAACTCTTTGCGTTTTGGTGAATTAACATCTCCAAAGGTTCGTCATTTGTTTGAGGAAGTAGTAGCAGGAATCGCAGGTTATGGTAACTGTGTAGGAATCCCAACAGTAGGCGGAGAAATTCAGTTTGAAGCTTCATATGAAGGAAATCCACTTGTTAACGCTATGTGTGTTGGTTTGATTAATCACGAAGACATTCAAAAAGGGCAAGCTAAAGGCGTTGGCAACACAGTTATGTACGTAGGAGCAAAAACGGGACGCGACGGTATCCACGGCGCAACATTTGCTTCTGAAGAACTGTCTGATCAATCAGATGAAAAACGTCCTGCTGTACAAGTAGGAGATCCATTTATGGAGAAACTTCTTCTTGAAGCTTGCTTAGAGCTTATTAAGTGTGACGCTTTAGTTGGTATTCAAGATATGGGTGCTGCAGGCTTAACAAGTTCTTCAGCAGAGATGGCGAGTAAAGCAGGTTCTGGTATTGAAATGAACCTTGATCTTGTACCTCAGCGTGAAACAGGCATGACACCATATGAAATGATGCTTTCAGAATCTCAAGAGCGCATGCTCATCGTTGTTGAAAAAGGCCGTGAAAATGAAATCGTAGAAATCGTTGAAAAATACGGATTAGAAGCTGTTTCAGTCGGTCACGTAACGGATGATAAGCGCCTTCGTTTAACTCATAACGGAGAAGTAGTAGCAGATGTTCCTGTAGATGCATTAGCAGAAGATGCACCGGTATACCACAAGCCATCTCAAGAACCAGCATACTATCGTGAGTTCCAAGAGCAGGCAGCATATGCTCCTACTGTTGAAAATCACAGTGATATGTTAGTAACACTTTTAAAACAGCCTACTATTGCAAACAAAGAGTGGGTTTACAATCAATATGACTATCAAGTGCGTACAAACACAGTTGTATCTCCTGGATCTGACGCTGCCGTTGTTCGTGTACGTGATACAAATAAAGCATTAGCGATGACAACAGACTGTAACTCTCGCTATTTATACCTAGACCCGGAAGTAGGCGGTCGTATTGCAGTGGCAGAAGCTGCTCGTAACCTTGTATGTTCAGGTGCACAGCCTCTTGCGATTACAGACTGCTTAAACTTCGGTAACCCTGAAAAACCAGAAATCTTCTGGCAAATTGAAAAAGCAACAGACGGTATGAGCGACGCTTGCCGTGAGCTATCAACTCCGGTTATCGGCGGTAACGTATCTCTTTACAATGAAACAAAAGGTGAAGCAATTTACCCAACTCCTGTTATTGGAATGGTTGGTTTGATTGACGATATCAACCATATTACAACTCAATATGCGAAGCAAAAAGATGACTTAATCTATGTTATTGGTGAAGCTGAAGCAGAATTCGCAGGTACTGAGCTTCAAAAAGTACTAGAAAACGGCACGGTATTTGGTCATTCACCTAAATTAGATTTAGCAGTTGAAAAAACACGTCAAGATCAGCTTCTTCAAGCAATTCGTCAAGGCGCAGTTCAATCTGCTCATGACATTGCAGAAGGAGGGTTCGCGGTAGCCCTAGCTGAAAAAGTGATGAACGGCAGCGGATTAGGTGTGGACGTAACGGTAAACGGCGAAGCAACAGCAGAACTATTTAGTGAGACACAATCACGCTTTATCGTAACGGTTTCACCAGAGAATAAAGAAAAATTCGAAATGCTTGTACAAGATGCAACATTAGTAGGACGCGTAACAGAAGACGCAACATTAACTGTTAAAAATCAAGAAAATGTTCTTGTTCAATTATCAGTTGAGGAATTAACTACTGCTTGGAAAGGAGCACTTCCATGCTTGCTGAAATCAAAGGCTTAAACGAAGAATGTGGCGTATTCGGTGTATGGGGACATGAAAATGCAAGTCAGATTGCTTATTACGGTTTGCATAGCTTGCAACACCGCGGACAAGAAGGGGCTGGTATTGCTGTAACAGACGGTGAAAAAGTGACAGTAATGAAAGGCGTCGGTCTTGTTAACGAAGTATTTGGCCACGGAGAGTTAGAGCAATTAAACGGTAAAGCAGCAATTGGACACGTTCGTTATGCAACAGCTGGAGGCGGAGGGTTTGAAAATGTTCAACCCCTTCACTTCCGCTCTCATAGCGGAAGCATTGCGTTAGCTCATAACGGAAACTTGGTTAATGCAAATGCATTAAAGCATCAGCTGGAAAACCAGGGGAGTATTTTTCAATCAACATCTGATACAGAAGTACTTGCTCATTTAATTAAACGAAGCGGCTATGAAGATATGAAAGATAAAGTGAAAAATGCTTTATCAATGGTCAAAGGTGCATATGCGTTCGTTATTTTAACAGAAGAGGCTATGATGGTTGCACTTGACCCTCACGGATTGCGTCCGTTATCAATTGGACGATTAGGCGATGCTTATGTAGTAGCTTCTGAAACATGTGCGTTTGATATTGTTGGAGCAGTTCATGAGCGTGATGTAGAGCCTGGTGAATTACTCATTATTAATGATGAAGGTATTCAATCAGAGCGCTTCACATTAAACGTAAACCGCGCAATTTGCAGTATGGAATATATTTATTTCTCAAGACCAGATAGTAATATTGATGGCATTAATGTTCACTCTGCTCGTAAGAATTTAGGGAAACAACTTGCAGTTGAGTCACCAATTGAAGCAGACGTTGTGACAGGAGTTCCAGATTCAAGTATTTCAGCAGCGATCGGTTTTGCAGAACAGTCAGGTATCCCATACGAATTAGGTTTAATTAAGAATCGATACGTAGGCCGTACATTCATTCAGCCTTCACAAGAATTGCGTGAACAAGGTGTAAAAATGAAGCTGTCTCCAGTACGTAAAATTGTAGAGGGTAAACGTGTTGTCATGGTAGATGATTCTATCGTTCGCGGCACAACAAGCCGTCGCATTGTTCGTATGCTTCGGGAAGCAGGAGCAACTGAAGTACACGTACGCATCAGTTCACCACCTATTAAAAATCCATGTTTTTATGGAATTGACACGTCGTCATCCTCTGAGCTAATTGCTGCTACACGCTCTGTTGAAGAAATTCGTGAATTGATTGAAGCTGATTCACTTGTTTTCTTAAGCAACGAAGGATTAGTAGATGCAATCGGCAGACAGTATGAAGGCAACGGCGGACAGTGTATGGCATGTTTCACTGGAAAGTATCCGACTGAAATTTATCCAGATACTGTACACCCCCATGAAAAGGTAACTTGTTAGTTTTAACGTAAAAAAGGAGTGACAACATGTCATATTCATATAAACAAGCTGGAGTTGACTTAGAAGCAGGATATGAAGCTGTTTCACGTATTAAAAAGCACGTAGAACGCACTGCTCGTGCAGGTATTATGGGAACAGTCGGCGGCTTTGGCGGAATGTTCGATTTATCTACATTAAATTTAAAAGAACCTGTTCTTGTTTCTGGTACAGATGGAGTAGGAACAAAATTGAAGCTTGCTTTTCAAATGGATAAGCATGACACAATTGGTGTGGATGCAGTTGCCATGTGTGTAAACGACGTGTTAGCACAAGGAGCAGAGCCTCTTTATTTCTTAGATTATATTGCTTGTGGGAAAGCAGTTCCTGAAAAAATTGAATCGATTGTAAAAGGGATTGCAGACGGCTGTGAACAGTCCAACTGTGCGTTAATTGGCGGAGAAACAGCTGAAATGCCAGGTTTATACGAAGAAGATGAATATGATCTTGCTGGGTTTACAGTAGGAGCAGTAGAAAAGTCAGAAATTATTACTGGAGATGAGATTAAAGCTGGTCAGCTGTTGATTGGTATCTCCTCTAGCGGTATTCACAGCAACGGCTACTCTCTTGTACGTAAAATTGTTGATGATCAAGGGTTAAATCTCCACGAAACTTATGCTGGTTTTAATGAAAAGCTTGGAGTTGAGTTATTAACGCCAACAAAAATATACGTGAAGCCGGTTCTAAAAGCATTACATGCAGCTAAGGTTGCAGGTATGGCTCATATTACTGGCGGCGGATTTGTTGAAAATATCCCTCGTATGCTTCCTGAAGGTTTAGGTGTAGAAATTGATTACGGTTCATGGCCAATTCCATACGTGTTTGATTTCCTTGAAGAGCAAGGCAAGCTAGACCGTAAAGAAATGTTTGAAGTATTCAACATGGGAATCGGATTTGTTTTAGCTGTTGAACCTGAAGATATGAATAAAGTCATTGAAGCAATTGAAAACGAAGGCGAAAAAGCATTTGTTATTGGACGTGTAAAAGAAGGAACAGGTGTTGAATTTGCTGGAGGGACGTTTGCATGATAAACATTGCAGTGTTTGCTTCTGGAAACGGCAGTAATTTTCAATCCATCTATGAAGCAACTCAGTCAGGTCGATTAAAAGCAAATATCGCGCTTGTTGTTTGCAATAAACCGGATGCATACGTAATTGAACGAGCAAAAGCATGTGGAATACCATGCTTTGTTTGTTCGCCTAAAAACTATGAAAATAAAGAAGCTTACGAAGAAGCAATTCTTGCAGAGCTTACATCAGCTAAAGTAGAATTTCTTGTTTTAGCAGGATATATGCGCTTAGTTGGTTCGACGTTGCTTCAGCCATATAAAAATCGTATTGTGAATATTCATCCGTCGCTTTTACCTGCATTTCCTGGGATTGATGCTATTGGTCAAGCTTTTGATGCAGGAGTAAAAGTGATTGGAATTACCGTGCATTTTGTAGATGAAGGAATGGATACAGGACCAATTATTGATCAGCAGGCTATTCGCATTGAAAACGGCGATACACGAGAAACAGTTGAGACCCGTATTCATGAAATTGAACATCAATTTTATCCCGCGGTACTGAATGAATTATTTGAACAAGCGGCAGTTAAATAAATAGGATGTAACCTTGTCAAAAAAGTTTTAATCCTTTACTATGGTAGAGTAGTAGTGAAAGAAAGATTTTAAACGAGAGATCGGATCAGGAGGAGTTTACAAAATGACAGCAAAACGCGCGCTTATTAGCGTATCTGATAAAGAAGGTATTGTTTCATTTGCACAAGAACTAAAGGACTTAGGAGTAGAAATTATTTCGACTGGCGGTACAAAGCGTACCCTAGAAGAAAACGGCATTGACGTTATCGGAATTTCTGAAGTAACTGGTTTCCCAGAAATTTTAGACGGTCGTTTAAAAACATTGCATCCTAATGTTCACGGTGCTTTATTAGCGTTACGCGATAATAAAGAGCATCAAGCTCAAATGAAAGAGCATAATATCTCGCCAATCGACTTTGTAGTTGTAAACTTATACCCATTTAAAAAGACAATTGAAAAAGAGGATGTAACGCTTGCTGAAGCGATTGAGAATATTGACATCGGTGGACCTACAATGCTTCGTTCAGCTGCGAAAAACTATCGTTCTGTCTCAGTTGTAGTAGATCCAAGCGATTACGCAACCGTAGTAAAAGAGTTAAGAGCGGATGGCAATGTTTCATTTGAAACCAATCAACGATTAGCAGCAAAAGTATTCCGCCATACGGCAGCTTATGATGCATTAATCGCTGAATACTTAACAAACATTACAGGTGAAACAACTCCCGAGAAATTAACAGTAACGTATGAGCGTGTTCAAGGCTTACGATACGGAGAAAACCCTCACCAACAAGCTTCTTTCTATAAAAAGCCGTTAACACAAAAAGGTTCTATTGCAACGGCTACGCAGCTGCATGGAAAAGAGTTATCATACAATAATATCAACGATGCAAATGCAGCTCTTCAAATCGTAAAAGAATTCAAAGAGCCGGCTATCGTAGCGATTAAACATATGAATCCTTGCGGTGTAGGTGTAGGTGAGACAATTGCTCAAGCTTATCAAAAAGCATATGAAGCGGATCCTACATCTATCTTTGGCGGCATCGTAGCAGCTAACCGTCCTATTGATCGTGAAACGGCTATTCAATTAAAAGAAATTTTCTTAGAAATCATTATTGCTCCTGCGTTTGATCAAGAAGCATTAGATGTATTAACAGCTAAGAAAAACCTTCGTTTACTAACGATAGAGCTTGATGAAAAAGCAGAAAAAGAAGCTTTCTTAACATCTGTAAAAGGCGGCGTTCTTGTTCAGGATGAAGATGTATTCGGATTTGACGATGCAACGATTACGGTTCCAACGAAACGCGAGCCAACAGAAAAAGAGTGGGCAGATTTAAAATTAGCATGGAAAGTTGTTAAAAATGTTAAGTCTAATGCTATTGTACTTGCAAAAGATGACATGACAATTGGCGTAGGTGCTGGTCAAATGAATCGCGTGGGCGCTGCAAAAATCGCAATTGAACAAGCGGGTGAAAAAGCAAAAGGATCAGCTCTAGGTTCAGATGCGTTCTTCCCAATGGGCGATACAGTAGAAGCAGCAGCTAAAGCAGGAATTACAGCTATTATTCAGCCGGGCGGATCAATTCGTGATGAAGAGTCAATTGCAAAAGCAGATGAATACGGCATTGCAATGGTATTTACAGGCGTAAGACATTTTAAACATTAATGAGGTGAAGAACGTGAATGTTTTAGTTATTGGAAAAGGCGGAAGAGAGCATACAATTGCATGGAAAGCTTCAAAAAGTCCACTTGTTAACGAAGTGTTTGTAGCACCAGGAAATCCAGGCATGAGAGACGTTGCAACGATTGTACCAATCGATGAGAGCAGCCAAGAAGAGCTAGTGCTATTTGCAAAAGAAAATAAGGTTGGATTAACAATTGTTGGACCAGAAAATCCGCTAATTGAAGGCATTGTTGATCGATTTGAACAAGAAGGTCTTCCGGTCTTTGGACCGCGCAAACAAGCAGCGATGATTGAAGGAAGCAAAAGCTTTGCAAAAGAGCTCATGAAAAAGTATGACATTCCAACCGCAGCGTATGAAACATTTACGTCTTACGAGGAAGCAAAAGCGTATGTGGAAAAGCAAGGCGCTCCAATTGTTATTAAAGCTGATGGCTTAGCGGCTGGAAAAGGTGTAACTGTTGCTTTAACAGTGGAAGAAGCTGTAGATACATTACGTGATTTTCTAGTTGACCAAAAATTTAAAGAAGCAAGTGCAAAAGTAGTTGTAGAAGAATTTTTGGATGGTGAAGAATTTTCATTGATGGCATTTGTACGCGGTACGAATGTGTATCCAATGGTAATTGCACAAGATCATAAGCGTGCTTTTGATGGCGATCAAGGTCCGAATACAGGAGGCATGGGAGCTTACTCTCCTGTTCCGCAAATCAGCGATTCAGAAGTACAAGAGGCTGTAGACAACATCTTACTTCCAATGGCTAAAGGATTAGCTGAAGAAGGCTGTGAGTATACAGGAATTCTATATGCTGGGCTGATTCAAACACAAAAAGGACCAAAAGTTATTGAGTTTAATGCGCGTTTTGGAGATCCTGAAACACAGGTTGTACTGCCGCGTATGAAAAGCGATTTAGTAGATGTGCTTCTTCGCATTTTGAAGGAAGAAAAAGTAGAAATTGAATGGGATGACGAAGCGGCTATTGGAATCGTATTAGCAGCAGCAGGTTACCCAGAAGATTATGAAAAAGGCGCGCCAATCAATGGGTTAGATGCGATTAGTGAAGATGCGCTTGTCTTCCACGCTGGTACAGCTTTAGAAAACGAAACATACGTCTCAAACGGCGGCCGTGTTCTATTAGTAGGTGCTAAAGGAGCAACACTTCAAGAAGCTCAGCAAGAAGTATACAAACAAATGGCTCATATCGATGTAGAAAAAGGCTTTTTCTACCGCAAGGATATCGGTCATCGTGCATTAACAAAAACAGCTTTAAAATAAAAAAGGAGAGCTCCGGCTCTCCTTTTTATCTTATGAAGGGTTATATGTTTCTTCATTTCCATTTGGATGGTGTTCATAGTCATCGTGTTTTTGACATGAATCATACGCGTACGTAAGGGGGCAAAAACGTGTGATGCCTTCTGCAACTTTTAAAGCTCCCATTAGCCCTAAGAAGATGTATGAATCTTTGTACGGTCTACGAGATAAACGAGATGTTGTCCAAGAAAGAAGGGTAAAACCTAGTGTGAGTCGAATTAATGCGTTAACAATACCGATATTTGGTTTCATTTTCTCTCACCTTTATTCATAAATTAATAACAGTTTCTGAATGCGTTTACATCGTGGATATGTTACGATAAAAATACATAGTAAATTAGGGGGAATTTAGCATGCCGGAACAAAGATACCGCTGGAAAAGCAAACATATTAGACAGCAGCTGTTAGTGTTAAACGGTCAAAAAGCACCAACTATTGTCTTAAAAGACGCAACATATTTGAACGCTCGAATGAAGCAGTGGAAAAAAGCACATATTTGGGTTTACCAAGATCGTATTGTATACGTTGGCGCAGAGATGCCTAAGTATACAGATGCTTCTACAGAGATTATAGACTGCAGTAAGAAATATGTGGTTCCTGGGTATATTGAGCCGCATGTTCACCCGTTTCAGTTATATAATCCCCAGACTTTTTCCCAATATGCAGCCAAGCATGGAACAACAACTTTATTCAATGATAATTTAATTCTGGCTTTACAGCTTGAACAAAAAACGGCATTTTCTTTGATCGAAGAAATGAAAACGTTACCACAATCACTTTATTGGTGGTGCAGATTTGATTCACAGACGGAAATTGATGAAGAGGCCGATATCTTTTCACATACAAATATTACTTCTTGGCTACAAAATGAAGCTGTCTTACAAGGAGGCGAACTGACAAGTTGGCCGAAACTGTTAGATGGAGATGATTTAATGCTTCACTGGGTTCAGGAGACAAAGCGGATGAGAAAGCATATTGAAGGACACTTTCCAGGGGCATCAGCCTTTACGCTGGCAAAAATGAAATTACTCGGAGCAGACAGCGATCATGAGTCCATGACAGGGAAAGATGTTGTGGCTCGGTTAACACAAGGTTATGACGTCGCTTTGCGCCACTCTTCGATTCGGCCGGATTTGCCAAAATTGCTGCAGGAGTTAAAAGAGCTGCAGGTAGATTATTTTGACCATATTACGATGAATACAGACGGCTCTCCGCCTTCGTTTTATCAAAATGGTGTTTCAGATATGTTAATTACATTAGCGATTGCAGAAGGGGTTCCCGTATTAGATGCTTACAATATGGTGTCTGTAAATATTGCTCGCTATTACAACATGGAACATTTGCACGGGCATGTAGCAACAGGCTGTGTAGCCAATATTAATATTTTAGAAGATCCTATGCAGCCTACTCCGGTAGCTGTGCTAGCAAAAGGAAAGTGGATGAAAAAAGAAGGCAAAGAACAAGCGTTAGCCTCAGTAGAATTTCCTTGGAAAAAGTTTGGTTTTTCACCGTTACAGTTAGACTTTGATTTAACGATGGACGATTTTCAATTCTCAATGCCAGTAGGCGTAAAGATGAAAAACGCCGTTATTATGGAGCCGTATTCGATTCACTTGAATGTGAGCGGAGATGTATTAGCGTCTGATCACGATGAAAGTTTTTTAGTGCTGGTGGACCGAGAAGGCAAGTGGAGGATTAATACGCTTTTAAAAGGATTTGCGACAAATGTATCGGGACTGGCAAGTTCATTTTCAAATACGGGTGATTTTATTTTAATTGGAAAATCGAAAAAAGATATGATGTTTGCATTTAAACGTATGAAAGAAATTGGAGGCGGTATTGTCATTACAGAAGATGAGAAGGTAGTATATGAACTGGACCTTCCGTTAAAAGGAGTCATGTCGAATCTGCCGATGGAGGAGTTAAGTAAACGAGAGATGGAACTAAAGAAAGTGTTAGGTGAACGAGGATACAAACACGATGATCCTGTCTATTCACTGCTGTTCTTTTCGTCTACACATTTACCTTACATTCGCATTACGCCAGTAGGAATTTATGATGTTATGAATAAAAAAGTACTTTTTCCGTCTATAATGCGTTAAAATATAAAAGTATCAAAGGAATTTGAAATTTGTATGAAATTGGCTGTCTTCATACAGAATGAATGTATGTGCAAATAAATATAGAAACTGTATTTTATAGATAAAAACAACCAGTAAAGAAAGCCAATGATAAAGGAGTTCGATACGATGCAAATCAACAAACTACGAGGAAAAGAATTAGATCAGCTATTTCAAGCGATTTTATCATTAGAAAACATTGAAGAATGCTATCAATTTTTTGATGACCTATGTACAGTTAATGAAATTCAATCATTAGCACAGCGCTTAGAAGTAGCAAGAATGCTAAGAGAAGGCAACACGTATCATAAAATCGAGACGGAAACTGGAGCAAGCACAGCGACTATTTCCCGTGTTAAACGCTGCTTGAATTATGGAAGCGATGCGTATCAAATGGTATTAGAACGCCTTCAAGAAGATTCAAATCAAAAATAAAGCGTATGGCTGAAGCAGCCATACGCTTATTTTTTTAATTAAAATTGAGTTGCTTCTTCAATGATATTTTTAAGGTCGCTAATCGCTACACGTTTTTGTTCCATTGTATCGCGGTTACGGATTGTTACTTGATTGTCTTCTAGTGAATCGAAATCGAATGTAATACAGAACGGCGTACCGATTTCATCATGGCGGCGATAACGTTTACCGATTGAACCAGCATCATCATAGTCAATCATAAAGTGTTTTGCTAAATCTTCAAAAACAGCGCGAGCTTCGTTAGAAAGCTTTTTAGAAAGTGGTAACACAGCAGCTTTAAATGGTGCTAAAGCAGGGTGAAGCTGCATCACTGTACGAGAAGAGCCGTCTTCTAACGTTTCTTCTTCATACGCATCAATCATGTAAGCTAATGTTACACGGTCAGCGCCTAAAGAAGGTTCGATGCAGTAAGGTACATAGCGCTCGTTTGTTTCTTGATCAACATATTGGAAGTCTTCTCCAGAGTGTTCCATATGCTGCTTTAAGTCGTAGTCTGTACGAGAAGCTACGCCCCATAATTCGCCCCAGCCGAATGGGAACTTGTATTCAAAGTCTGTTGTTGCATTACTGTAGTGAGAAAGTTCATCTTCATCATGGTCGCGAAGGCGAACGTTTTCTTCTTTCATACCAAGAGAAAGAAGCCATTTGTTACATGTTTCTTTCCAGTAGTTAAACCACTCTAATTCAGTGCCTGGTTTGCAGAAGAATTCCAGTTCCATTTGTTCAAATTCACGCGTACGGAATGTGAAGTTACCAGGTGTAATTTCGTTACGGAAGCTTTTACCCACTTGGCCGATACCGAATGGCAGCTTTTTACGCATTGAGCGCTGAACGTTTTTGAAGTTTACGAAAATTCCTTGAGCTGTTTCAGGACGAAGGTAAATTTCATTTGTTGATGTTTCTGTAACACCCTGGTGCGTTTTGAACATTAAGTTGAATTGACGAATTTCAGTGAAGTTAGCTGAACCACACTCAGGACATGTAATTTCGTGCTCTTTAATTAAGTCAGCCATCGCATCAAATGAAAGACCGTCTACGATCATTTCAATGCCTTTTTCTTGAAGCTTTTCTTCAATTAACTTATCGGCGCGGTGACGAGCTTTACAATCCTTACAGTCGATCATTGGGTCATTAAAGTTGCCTAAGTGACCAGAAGCTTCCCATGTTTTTGGATTCATTAAAATCGCAGCGTCTAATCCAACATTGTATGGAGATTCTTGAATGAATTTTTTCCACCATGCTTTTTTAATATTGTTTTTTAATTCTACGCCAAGCGGGCCGTAATCCCATGTATTTGCAAGGCCGCCGTAAATTTCAGAACCTTGAAATACAAAGCCGCGATGTTTAGCGTGAGATACGATTTGATCCATTGTTTTTGACATTCTAATTCCTCCTGTAAATGGTAGATTCAAGCGAAACAAAAAGAGCGGGTACAAAAAAACTCTCGTCCCTGGGCATATCAGCAATATGCCCAGGGACGAGAGTTTTTCCCGCGGTTCCACCCTGGTTGATACAAAATGTATCCACCTTCGTCTGTATATACTCCAGATTGCCTTTTCCTTAAACCATTCTCTAGGCTCCCACCGTCCCTAGTTCGCTTTGTGAAGAGGATTTAAGTACTATTGATCCTTCAGCGTATATCATATGAATTTTAGTAGCTATATATTAGCATATCCTATGCAGAGAAACAATAACCTTGTGCAAAATGGGCTTTTTTTGTGATGGTTTTTTCGGGGATTTGAGAATAAAACCGTATCTTTCATACATATTTTTTGAAAACAAAAAACGTGATGAAAACTTCAGTTTTCCTTTCATTTCACCCTCTTAGTTTTGTTATAATGAACAAATGGACGAGCGCGACTTTTAAGTGTAAAGAAATGGAGGAACCTATATGTACGATATTAAAGAGTGGAGACATGTCTTTAAATTAGATCCCAATAAAGAGATTTCAGATGCAGATTTAGAAAAAATTTGCGAGTCGGGCACGGATGCGGTTCTTGTCGGAGGGTCTGATGGAGTGACTTTAGATAATGTACTGCAGCTGTTAATGCGCATTCGACGCTACACGGTACCATGTGCCCTAGAAGTATCAACTATTGACTCTGTGACACCTGGTTTTGATTCTTATTTTATTCCGACCGTTTTAAACAGCCAAGACCCAAAATGGATTGTTGATTTGCATCATGCGGCGATGAAGGAATACGGAGAGATCATGGACTGGGATGAAATTTTTGTAGAAGGATACTGCGTACTTAATCCCGAAGCAAAAGTGGCTGCGCTAACAGAAGCGAAAACCGATTTGGATGCAGAAGACGTTGTAGCGTATGCTTGTATGGCTGAACGCATGTTTCATTTGCCCGTCTTTTATCTAGAATACAGCGGAACGTATGGAGACCCTGAATTAGTAGCAGAAGTGAAAAATTCACTAAATGAGACGAAGTTATTTTATGGTGGAGGTATTGAGACAAAAGAGCAGGCGAGTGAGATGGGAGAGCTAGCGGATACGGTTATTGTAGGAAATGTTATTTATACAGATCTATCCGAAGCGTTGAAAACTGTAAAAGCGGTAAAAAAGAATATTGCACAGTGAAAAATAAATAAAGTAGAATAGAGAATATACGTTCGATATAGGCGGTGAAAACGTGAATTTTTTAAGTGAAAAATTATTAACAGGACTAAACCCTCAGCAGCAAGAGGCAGTTAAAACAACAGACGGGCCATTATTACTTATGGCCGGTGCAGGAAGTGGAAAAACGCGTGTATTAACGCACCGAATTGCGTTTTTAATGGCGGAAAAAGAGGTTGCACCTTGGAATATTTTAGCCATTACCTTTACAAACAAAGCAGCTCGCGAAATGAGAGAGCGTGTGGGAAGTATCGTTGGCGGAGTAGCGGAAGATATTTGGATTTCAACGTTCCACTCAATGTGCGTACGTATTTTACGAAGAGATATTGATCGTATTGGCTTCAATCGTAACTTTACGATTTTAGATTCAACGGATCAGCTTTCTGTTATTAAAAACATTTTAAAAGATCAAAACATCGATCCAAAAAAATTCGATCCGCGCTCGCTATTAGGAAGCATTAGTTCAGCTAAAAATGAACTGAAAGTAGCGGAAGAGTTTGATAAAACAGCAGCGGGACCATATGAAGAAGTTGTAAGTAAAGTCTACAAAGAGTATGAAAAGCGCTTAAAGAAAAACCAAGCGCTCGATTTTGATGATTTAATCATGACAACGATTCAGTTATTTAAACGAGTTCCTGAAGTGTTAACTTACTATCAGCGCAAGTTTCAATATATTCATGTGGACGAGTATCAAGATACCAACCATGCGCAATATATGCTGGTTCGTTTGCTAGCTGCACGATTTGAAAATGTTTGTGTAGTAGGGGATTCAGATCAGTCTATTTACCGCTGGCGCGGGGCTGATATTACGAATATCTTGTCATTTGAAAAAGATTATCCAAAAGCCAAAACCATTTTGCTTGAACAAAATTATCGTTCAACAAAAACCATTTTGGCTGCAGCAAACGGCGTCATTGCAAACAATATGAATCGTAAAGTGAAAAACTTATGGACAGAAAACGATGAAGGTCAGAAGATTTATCATTATCAAGCCATGAGCGAGCATGATGAAGCACAGTTTGTAGCAAGTAAAATTAAAGAAGCAGTAGACAGCGGAAAACGTAAATACAGCGATTTTGCCATTTTGTATCGTACAAATGCACAGTCGCGTGTGATGGAGGAAGTACTGTTAAAATCCAATATTAATTATACAATTGTCGGCGGTATTAAGTTCTACGACCGCAAAGAGATTAAGGATTTGCTTGCATACTTGCGCTTAATTGCCAACCAAGATGATGACATTAGCTTAGCTCGTATTGTGAACGTTCCAAAGCGCGGAGTTGGAGCCACTTCAGTTGATAAAGTGGCTAATTACGGAAACGTTCATAACATTTCTATTTTTAAAGCACTTGATGAAGTAGAGTTGATGGGATTAACAGGCAAAGCAACAAAGGCCCTTCGTGATTTCCAATCGATGATTTCGAACTTAGCTCAAATGCAAGACTATATGTCTGTAACAGAGCTTGTGGAACAAGTATTAGAAAGAACAGGGTACCGTGAAGCGCTTAAAGTTGAAAAAACAATTGAAGCACAAAGCCGCTTAGAGAATATTGATGAGTTTTTATCTGTAACAAAAACGTTTGAAGAAGCAAGCGAAGATAAAAGCCTAGTAGCATTCTTAACCGATTTAGCGCTTGTTGCGGATATTGATAAGCTTGATGACGAGGAAGAAGAAGAGAACGAACAAGTGATTCTGATGACGCTTCACTCAGCAAAAGGTCTAGAGTTCCCAGTTGTTTTTCTAATGGGCATGGAAGAAGGCGTATTCCCTCATAGCCGATCATTATTCGAAGATAATGAAATGGAAGAAGAACGACGCTTAGCCTACGTAGGGATTACACGTGCTGAACAAGAATTGTATTTATTAAATGCTCAAATGCGTACACTATTTGGTAAAACAAACGTCAATCCAAAATCGCGCTTCATTGGAGAAATCCCAAGCGATCTAGTAGAATCTTTAAATGAAACGATGCGCAAACCTGCGGTTGGTCGTTCCGGAGCTTCATCTTCGCCGTTTGCAGCGCGCCGACAAGCGGCCGTGGCAAAAACCAAGCTTGTGTCAACAGGCAGTGAATCAATTGGATGGAGCGTTGGAGATAAGGCCGAGCACAAAAAATGGGGAATTGGTACAGTTGTAAGTGTAAAAGGAGAAGGAGACTCAAAAGAATTAGACATTGCTTTTCCTAGTCCTACAGGTGTAAAAAGACTGCTTGCTAAATTTGCCCCGGTTACGAAAGTGTAATCGTGAAAAGGAGCTAGAATATGGAGTTTGAGACAGCAAAATTACGCGTTCAAGAATTACGTGACTTATTAAATCAATATGGTTATGAATATTATGTGTTAGATCAGCCATCTGTTCCAGATGCAGAATACGATAAATTAATGAATGAGTTAATTGAGATAGAAGAATCCTTTCCAGAATTAAAAACAGCTGACTCACCTACTCAGCGCATCGGCGGCCAAGTGCTCGATGCGTTTGAGAAGGTTCAGCATCAAACGTCTATGCTAAGTTTAGGAAATGCATTTAATGAAGAAGATCTTCGAGATTTTGATCGCCGAGTGCGCCAAGCCGTTGGAGATGAGTTTTCTTATGTATGTGAACTTAAAATTGACGGTCTTGCTGTATCTCTTCGCTATGAAGATGGATACCTAGTGCTGGGTGCTACGCGCGGAGACGGTACGGTCGGTGAAAATATTACTGAAAATCTAAAAACAATTCGATCGATTCCACTGCGAATTAAAGAACCGCTATCAATGGAAGTTCGCGGAGAAGCATTTATGCCTAGAAAATCATTTGAAGCACTTAATGAAGCAAAAATGGAAAGAGATGAAGTTCCGTTTGCTAATCCTCGTAACGCAGCTGCGGGTTCACTGCGTCAGCTAGATCCTAAAGTTGCGGCAAAACGTAATTTAGATATCTTTGTGTATGCCATGACTGATACAGGAGAATTAGAAATTGACGCTCACAGCGAAAGTTTGAATTTACTCGATGAGCTTGGCTTTAAAACAAATAAAGAAAGACAGACGTGTGAAACGATTGATGATGTAATTGCCTATATCGAAAGTTGGCAAACGAAACGTCCAGAACTATCTTATGATATTGACGGCATTGTCGTAAAAGTAGATTCATTTGATCAGCAGGCTGAGCTTGGAACAACAGCTAAGAGTCCACGCTGGGCTATTGCTTATAAATTTCCTGCTGAAGAAGTTGTAACCAAGCTTGTAAATATTGAGCTGACGGTAGGGCGGACAGGTGTCATTACGCCGACGGCTATTTTGGAGCCGGTTCAAGTAGCGGGCACGACGGTACAGCGTGCTTCTCTTCACAATGAAGATTTGATTCGTGAAAAAGACATTCGCATTGGAGATTATGTCGTAGTCAAAAAAGCAGGAGATATCATTCCTGAAGTAATGAATGTGATTGAGGAGAAGCGAACGGGAAAAGAGCAAGAGTTTACGATGCCTACGCACTGTCCGGAATGCGAAAGTGAGCTGGTGCGTTTAGAAGGAGAAGTGGCGCTTCGCTGCATTAATCCAAGCTGTCCTGCTCAAATTCGTGAAGGACTTATTCATTTTGTGTCCCGCAATGCGATGAACATTGATGGACTTGGTGAAAAAGTTATATCACAATTATTTCGCGAACAGTTAATTAAAGATGTAGCGGATATTTATACGCTGACAAAGCAGCAGTTAATCGAGCTTGAGCGCATGGGGGAGAAATCTGCTGATAATTTGATTGCGGCTATCGAAGCATCTAAAGAAAATTCGCTTGAGCGTTTGCTTTTTGGTTTGGGCATTCGCCATGTCGGAGCAAAAGCTGCAAAGACGTTAGCTCAGCACTTTGAAACCATAGACAAGTTAACAAAAGCAACGTATGATGAATTAGTGACAATTAATGAAATTGGTGCCAAAATGGCTGATGCTATTGTCGCTTACTTTACACAAGAAGAGGTTCAAGAACTTATACATGAATTAAAAGAGTATGGAGTAAACCTTACATACAAAGGGCCCAAGCTTGTAAGTGTAGAAAATGTAGATTCTGTTTTTGCTGGTAAAACCGTTGTATTAACAGGTAAGCTTGAACAGCTATCTCGCAATGAGGCAAAAGCACAAATTGAAGCACTTGGCGGTAAAGTCACAGGAAGCGTAAGTAAAAAGACAGACCTTGTTGTGGCAGGAGAAGAGGCTGGTTCCAAACTGACAAAAGCTAACGAGCTTGAAATTGAAGTATGGGATGAGGCAAGGCTACTTACGGAATTAAATAAATAAGAGGTGTGTGTAGTTGAAAAAGATATTGTTACTTTCTCTTGCGGTCATGCTTGTAACTTCAGCGTGTGCACCGAATCTTTCGGACGATAAAGAGACTGTTCAACAAACTAACAACAAGAAAGAAAAAGCAGTTATTCCGAAGTATAGTATTTCAGATGATTATTACCGAACAATTCTTCCATTTAAAGCGGGAGTGGCAAGAGGCTTAGTAGCAGCAAACTTAAATAACCGCTTGGATGCACAAGAATTTGAAACAGGTTTAATGCGCTTATCGACAGATAGCTATTCTCCCAAAAAATATGTGTATCAAGAAGGTCAGTATCTTGATAAAGATACCATTCGCTCATGGTTAAGTCGTAAGCTGAGTGATAAACAGTTTAAAGATCTTCAAAGCAAAGCAAAAGATGATACGGCCAAAAAGAAGCTTAAAAACAATGGGTTAAACCCAATTGATACAGAAAAAGGCGATTTGAAAACTCGTAACGAAACAAGTCCAATGTACTTAGCGAACATTACTGAACAAGACTATCTTATCCAAGACGGAGACGACAAAGTCAAACTTGGAGGCGTCACAATTGGCCTAGCGATGAATTCTGTCCATTATTATACAGAAGAAAATGGTTATGCTCGTGAAGTGAAGCTTACAAATAAAGAGATTGAAGCGCAAGGAAAGCAAATGGCAGATGAGATTGTTAAGCGTATGCGAAACATCAAAGGCTTAGAAAATGTACCAGTTCGAGTAGCGCTGTTCAAACAAAGTGCTAAGTCCTCTTTAACACCAGGTAATTTTATGGCTGTAGGAAATGCAGGTTCAAATGATACGGCCGTTGGCAGCTGGGATAATTTAGACGAGCAATATTATTTATTCCCATCATCAGATGCAACGAAAGATCATCGAGACGACGCGATGAAATTTGATGAGTTTAAAGCTCAAATCGAAGACTACTTCCCTAACTTTACAAGCGTAGTAGGGAAAGGGTATTACAAAGATGGACAGCTTCAAAAAATGACGATTGATATTCCTGTACAATTCTACGGAAAAGGTGAAATTGTAGGGTTTACTCAGTACGTTGCTGGTTTAATGCTTGATCATTTCCCTTCATATATGGAAACAAGTATCTCGATTAACTCAGTAAGCGGGCCGGAAGCTCTCATTGTTAGAAAAGCAGATGAAGACAAGCCGTTCGTTCATATTTACGAAGAGTAAGCAAAAAAGACACTGCGAGAGCAGTGTCTTTTTCTATTTGTATGAATTTATCCCTTATGAAGGAATGGCGTGAGGATTTTGTCTCGTAAACTTAGCAAGATAATAAGTAGCAAACACAAACGCATCTTGTTCGGTTGTCCGCTCTTCATACGGGCGCTTTTTATCGAGCTCAAATTCTTTTTGATAATAAGGAATGTGATCTTGAATATAGTGGCGCAGCTCATGAAAAATGGTTTCAACAAGCGGGAGATATTCATCAAATTTAAAAATAAATATAATACCGACTTCTCGCCAATAAACGCCTGATGCAAACTGCAGGTATTCCGCTTCTTCTTCTCCAAGAGCGGAGACAATTTTATTAGCTTCACATGAATCACAAAAGAGTATAGGGATATGAAGGGTTTTATTTAAACAAGCAAAAACATCTTTTTGCAAGGTGGTCAAATTCCACTTGAATTCTTCATCTAATACAAACCATCTTCCGCTTTGCTGGTACACAGGGCGCTGGTGGATGACTGACTGTATAAGTATTTTATTCAATTTTTATAGCACCTCTTTTACGGTAAAGTAGTTATTCGTTTTCTTTACTTTCCCAAAGACTAGTGAAATTAAAACATGGTGGTGTGTTCAAAGCATGTTTCTCTTTCTATCTATCTTTTCTAAAAAGAAGGTTATTTTATACCTATGCAAGAGAGAAATATTTTATGATGAGGGAAATTATGGAATGTTGTTTGAACGAAATAGATTTGGTATAAAATAGAAGGGATAAATGTAAGCCCTGTCTTGTTTGGCAGGGTTTTTAATATTTTAGGAACTAGTCTCAGAAATGTTGCCTGTTGCTAGTGAAGTTTGGTATTATCAGTATATTGTAGTGGGACGAATATTCGGAGGTGAAGGAACATGTCAAGAATTTCTGTTGATCAAGTAAAACACGTTGCAAACTTAGCGAGACTTGCGGTGACGGATGACGAAGCAGAACTATTTACAAAACAATTAGATGCTATTATTACATATGCAGAACAATTAGATGAGTTAGATACTACAAATGTAAAACCAACTTCTCACGTATTGGATATGAAAAACGTAATGCGTGAAGATAAGCCAGCTAAAGGTTTACCAATTGAAGATGTAGTAAAAAATGCGCCAGACCACAAGGATGGCTACATTCGAGTACCAACTATTTTAGAATAAGGAAGGAGGCTTTACGATGTCTCTATTTGATCGTAAACTTTCAGAACTACATAGCCTTTTACACAAGAAAGAAGTACGTGTACAAGATTTAGTAGACGAATCATACAAACGTATTAATGAAGTAGATGATAAAGTAGGTGCTTTCTTAGCGCTTAATGAAGACAATGCTCGTGCTTATGCAAAAGAGCTAGATGAAGCATTACAAACAAAAGATGAATTTGGCTTATTATTTGGTATGCCAATCGGTGTAAAAGATAATATTGTCACAAAAGATTTACGTACAACTTGCTCTAGTAAAATTCTAGCAAACTTTAATCCGATTTATGATGCAACAGTTGTTCAAAAATTGCAGGCAGCTGAAGCGGTAACAATCGGTAAATTAAATATGGATGAATTTGCAATGGGTTCTTCAACTGAAAACTCAGGTCTTCAGTTAACGCGCAACCCATGGAATTTAGATTACGTACCAGGTGGATCTAGCGGCGGTTCAGCTGCAGCTGTAGCAGCAGGCGAAGTTCCGTTTTCTTTAGGTTCTGATACAGGTGGTTCAATTCGTCAGCCAGCTGCTTATTGCGGTGTTGTCGGATTAAAACCAACGTATGGTCGCATATCTCGTTACGGATTAGTGGCATTTGCATCTTCTTTAGATCAAATCGGACCAATCACAAACTCTGTTGAAGACAATGCATACTTACTTCAAGCAATTTCAGGCGTAGACCCAATGGATTCTACTTCTGCCAATGTTGATGTACCAGATTATGTATCTGCTTTAACAGGTGACGTAAAAGGTCTTAAAATTGCCGTTCCAAAAGAATACTTAGGCGAAGGTGTGGGCGAAGAAGCTCGCCAGTCAGTTTTAGATGCGCTAAAAGTATTAGAAGGACTGGGCGCAACTTGGGAAGAAGTATCGCTTCCACACTCTAAATACGCATTAGCTACGTATTATCTATTATCTTCTTCTGAAGCGTCTGCGAACTTATCTCGTTTTGACGGCGTTCGCTACGGATATCGTACAGATAATGCTGAGAACTTAATCGAAATGTACAAGCAGTCTCGAAGCGAAGGCTTTGGAAACGAAGTAAAACGCCGTATCATGCTTGGAACATTTGCGTTAAGCTCTGGTTATTATGATGCTTACTACAAAAAAGCACAGCAAGTACGTACGTTAATCAAGCAAGACTTTGAGTCTGTATTTGAAAACTATGACGTTATCATTGGACCAACTACACCAACTCCATCATTCAAAATTGGTGAGAAAACAGATGATCCATTAACAATGTATGCAAACGATATTTTAACGATCCCAGTAAACCTTGCTGGAGTACCTGGTATTTCTGTGCCTTGCGGCTTATCAAATGGATTGCCATTAGGTCTACAAATTATCGGTAAGCATTTCGACGAAAGCACAATCTATCGTGTTGCTCATGCATTCGAACAAGCAACTGAGCATCATAAAGCGAAACCAGCACTGTAAGGGGTGAGATAAAGATGAACTTTGAAACGATTATTGGTCTTGAAGTACACGTTGAGCTTAAGACAAAATCTAAAATTTTCTCGGCAAGTCCAAACGCATTTGGTGCGGCTCCAAATGCTAACACAAGTGTAATTGACTTAGGTTATCCTGGCGTATTACCTGTGTTAAACAAAGAAGCAGTTGATTTTGCAATGAAAGCAGCGCTTGCGCTAAACTGTGAAATCGCAACAGATACAAAATTTGACCGTAAAAACTATTTCTATCCGGATAATCCAAAAGCTTATCAAATCTCTCAATTTGATAAACCAATTGGTGAGAACGGTTGGATTGAAGTAGAAGTTAAAGGTGAAACGAAGCGCATTCGTATCAACCGACTTCATTTAGAAGAAGATGCTGGTAAGTTAACGCATACAGGCGATGGCTATTCACTAGTAGACTTCAACCGTCAAGGTACACCTCTAATTGAGATTGTATCGGAAGCAGATATGCGTTCACCTGAAGAGGCATATGCTTATTTAGAAAAATTAAAATCAATCATTCAATATACAGGCGTATCTGACTGTAAAATGGAAGAAGGTTCACTTCGCTGTGATGCCAATATTTCTTTGCGCCCAGTTGGACAAGAAGAGTTTGGTACAAAAGCTGAGTTAAAGAACTTAAACTCATTTAACTATGTGCGCCGCGGTCTTGAACACGAAGAAATTCGTCAAGAGAAAGTATTATTGTCTGGCGGTCTAATCGAGCAAGAAACACGCCGCTTTGATGAGTCTACGGGCGAAACAATTCTTATGCGTGTAAAAGAAGGATCTGATGACTATCGCTACTTCCCAGAACCTGACTTATTAGAATTACACATCGACGAAGAGTGGAAAGAACGCGTTCGCGCTTCGATCCCTGAACTTCCAGATGCTCGTAAAAAGCGCTATGTAGAAGAGCTTGGATTACCTGCTTATGATGCAATGGTATTAACGCTAACAAAAGAAATGTCTGATTTCTTTGAAGCAACACTTGCTGCAGGCGGAGATGCAAAGCTATCTTCTAACTGGTTAATGGGTGAAGTTTCTGCTTACTTAAACTCAAACCAAAAAGAACTTTCAGATGTAGCACTAACACCTGAAGGCCTAGCTGGTATGATTCAATTAATTCAAGAAGGTACAATTTCGTCTAAAATTGCGAAAAAAGTATTCAAAGAATTAATCGAAAATGGCGGAGATGCAAAGAAAATTGTAAAAGAAAAAGGTCTTGTACAAATTTCTGATGATGCAACTTTACGTAAATTCGTAACAGATGCATTAGATGCAAACCCTCAATCTATTGAAGATTTCAAAAACGGTAAGGATCGTGCGATTGGCTTCTTAGTTGGTCAAATTATGAAAGCTTCAAAAGGCCAAGCGAACCCACCGATGGTTAATAAAATTCTTTTAGAAGAAATTAATAAACGCTAAATTTGATAAATAAATGTGAGGTGGGTATCCATCTCACATTTATTATGAGTAAGAGCGATTGCGCGGAAGGTATGAATAAAAACGGAAACGTGAATATTGTATATCAAGGTTAATTTCTTTATAATATGTTTGTTCATGCCCCCTCTTGTTGATGACGTAATGTGAGGGGGCATTCTTTCACTGATAAAAGTAGGCAAAGATTTGTGACAAATTATCATTATTAGGATGATGAATATGAAAAGAGCGAGAATTATTTATAACCCGACATCGGGCCGTGAAATTTTTAAGAAAAACTTACCGGAAGTTTTGCAAAAGCTAGAGCAAGCAGGCTACGAAACATCTTGTCATGCTACAACTTGCGCTGGTGATGCAACAGAAGCTGCTAAAGTAGCGGTAGAGCGCCGCTTTGACGTTGTAATTGCAGCCGGTGGAGACGGTACGATCAATGAAGTCGTAAACGGTATTGCCGGACAAGACTATCGTCCGCAGCTAGGTATTATTCCTGTTGGAACAACGAATGACTTTGCTCGTGCTATTAATGTGCCGCGCACGATTGAAGGCGCTATTGATGTTATTGTAGAAGGCGTAACGAAGCCAATTGATTTAGGCTGTGTAACAAACGACGGAGAAACGCATTACTTTGTAAATATCGCCGGAGGCGGCCGTTTAACTGAATTAACGTATGAAGTGCCAAGCAAGTTAAAAACAATGCTTGGACAGCTAGCGTACTATTTAAAAGGCATGGAAATGCTTCCTTCTATTAAACCAACATCTGTTGAAATTGAGTATGACGGAAAATTCTTTGGCGGCGAGATTATGTTCTTCCTCGTTTCCTTAACGAACTCAGTCGGCGGTTTTGAAAAGCTGGCACCAGATTCCTCTTTAGATGACGGCATGTTTGATTTAATTATTTTAAAGAAAGCAAATTTAGCTGAATTTATTCGAATTGCGACACTTGCGCTGCGAGGAGAACATATCAATGATCCTCATATTATCTATACAAAAGCGAACCGTGTTAAAATTCATACGAATGATAAAATGCAGTTAAATCTAGATGGCGAGTACGGCGGGTTATTGCCTGGGGAATTTGTAAACTTGTATCGTCATGTAGAAATCTTTGTTCCAAAAGCAACAGCTGAATTAATGGAAAAAAATGAGATCGCCTAATTGCGATCTTTTTTCATGCTTTCCTTTGTTTGGCTTTCGCTCTTATGGTACAATCAGTTCAGCATTTTCAAATGACTAAAAGGATGTAACGATAAATGGAAAAATTAAAACCACCTGTAGAAAAAAATGAATATATAGATGTTGCGTTTGAAGATTTAACGCATGACGGAGCGGGTGTAGCGAAAGTGGACGGATTTCCTATTTTCGTTCAAAATGCGCTGCCCGGCGAAAGCGGCCAAGTAAAAGTCATTAAAGTAAAAAAAGGCTATGCGTTTGGCAAGCTCATTAAGCACCATACAATTAGTGAGCAGCGTGTAGAAGCACCCTGTCCAGTCTATAAGCAGTGCGGAGGCTGTCAGCTGCAGCATGTAAGCTATGAAGGACAGCTACAATTCAAACAAAAGCAAGTAAAAGATGTCATGGCGCGAATTGGTCATTTACCTGACGTTCCAGTAAACTCAACGTTAGGAATGAACGACCCTTGGCGCTATCGAAACAAAGCTCAAGTTCCCGTAGCAGAGCGGGAAGGCGGTTTGGTCGCTGGTTTTTACCAGCAGCGAAGTCACGACATCATTAACATGGATGCCTGTTTGATTCAGCAGCAGGCAAATGATGATGTTGTTCAAGCTGTCAAATCAATCTGTGAAAAGCATGGCGTTTCTGCTTACCAAGAACAAAAACATAAAGGCACGCTTCGTCATATCATGGCGCGCTATGGGCTTGTAACGGGTGAAATCATGGTTGTAATTGTGACTCGTACAGCTGAGCTGCCAAATAAAAAGCGTATCATAGAAGATATTGTTAATGCTATGCCGAACGTCAAATCAATTGTTCAGAATGTCAACAACAAGCGTACAAACGTCATTCTGGGTAATCAAACGAACGTACTTTGGGGAGAAGAATATATTTACGACTATATCGGCGATGTTAAATTTGCTATTTCAGCAAAGTCATTCTACCAAGTAAATCCTGAGCAAACGAAAGTGCTGTATGATAAAGCGCTCGAGTATGCAGATTTAACAGGAGAAGAAACGGTAATTGACGCGTACTGTGGAATCGGAACGATCTCATTATTCCTCGCTCAAAAAGCGAAAAAAGTATATGGCGTTGAAATCGTGCCTGAAGCGATTGAAGATGCAAAGCGCAATGCTGAGCTAAACGGTATTCACAATGCTGAATTTGAAGTAGGAGAAGCAGAAGTCGTCATTCCAAACTGGTACAAACAAGGCATTAAAGCCGACGTCATCGTCGTAGACCCCCCGCGAAAAGGATGCGATGAAGCCCTTTTGAATACTATCATCGATATGAAGCCTAAAAAAGTTGTCTATGTTTCATGCGGACCAGCAACTCTTGCGCGTGATCTAGCTATTTTAGAAAAAGGCGGCTATGAGACGGTTGAAGTTCAGCCTGTTGATATGTTTCCGCATACGACGCATGTGGAGAACGTGGCGGTATTAAAATTAAAATAACTCTTCATCAAAGCTGCTATCTTAGTAAAGAAAGCAGCTTTTTATTTTGAATAAGCAAGAAAAAGACAAAGTTAGAGTGCTCATACAAAAAGCAGATAAAGCTGGATATAAAAACGCTAATTGCCGTTATGTCCGTCTTATTTTGCCGTTTGTCCACCCCACCAACACAGCAAATTTCTGAATATACTTTTTTTAAGGTTTTCAATATTTTAGGAATTATAATAAAGAAGCAATAAACGAAAACATTATATTTGTGGTAAGAGGTGAAGGGACATCATGTATAGAGCAATTGCTATTATAGCAGGTTCTGTGTTAATTGGATTTGCATACAATTGGTTTTTAATCCCCCATAAAGTGCTAAGCAGCGGTATTAGCGGTATTGCTATGATTATAGGAATTTTAACCCCTGCAAGCACGGGAACAATGAATTTTTTGTTGAATTTACCCCTTTTAATTATTGGTTTTATGAAGTTAGGAAAGCGGTTTGTTTTACATACGCTGCTGTCCGTTGTGGCTTTATCAATTGCTTTATACGTGATTCCCTTGAGAGCTGTTAGTACAGATCCTATTCTGTCAGCTGTTTTTGGAGGAGTTTTAACTGGAATTGGCGTAGGGTTTGTCTTTCGTCAGTCAGCTTCGACAGGTGGATTTGATATTATTGCGATGCTTCTTACGCATAAAAAAGAATTTCCGCTTGGCGCTATATTATCAGCGATGAATGCCGTCGTTGTATTCGTTTCAGGTTTTTTCGTGAACTGGGACGCGGCTTTATACACGATGCTTTCGATTTTTGTTACAGGAAAAGTAGTGGATGCGATTCATACTCGCCATATTAAGCTCACGCTAACCATCATTACGAGAAAAGGCGAAGAGATGAAGCAGCAGCTTCTTACCAATTTGGTGCGTGGCGTGACGTTAATGAACGGTGAAGGAGCTTACTCAAGAGAAGACCGTAAAATATTAATGACGGTTATTTCACGCTATGAGCTTGCAAACCTCAAGCAGTTAATTCAATCGGTTGATCCTGAAGCTTTCGTAAATATTACGGAAACAGTAGAAGTAATGGGGCTGTTTCGAAGGGATGCCTACTAATTTATTTGTTATTTCAGTGCCGATTTATGATAAATAGCCATTTTTATAGTATAAAAGTTATAAAAAAAGCCTTAAGAGTAGTTCTTGAGGCTTTTTTTGCGTAAAATATGAGTAAGAAAATATCGTGTATGAAAAGTATAAAAAAGGGAATTTGGTAGAGTACATAAGACATTGACATCAAAAAGGAGAGACTATATGACGGTAGAATATCAGTTAACCAAAAAGAAATATTACGAAACGTTTATGAAAGAAAATGAAAATCAGCCGCCTGTAAAAGTCCTTGGACAAGCCTACTACGAAGAGCAGCAAAAAGAGTGGTACGACTTATCGCTTATTCGCTTAGCACAGGGAGAAGTATACTTCCATAATCAAGATTTTGAATCTGCAATTTTTAAGTGGGAGAATGTAAACGGCGAATTTAAGCTGTGGGCAAAGAAAAATACAGCTGACGCGCACTATGAATTGGGATTGTCTACGCTAGCTGAAGAGCTTTACCTGTCCATTGAAACGGATTCAAAAGTATTAAAAGCTGAAATAGCGCTAAAGCTGTTTTCCCTTTATACGCACTATAATAATATTGAACGAGCTTACGAAGTCATTAACGAGCTGGTTGCTTCTCAGCCGGATTATCCAAATGTCACGGCGATTGCCCGCAAATTTTATGAAGAGCAAGAAGATTTTAACAGCGCAGTGGAGCTTGCAGTAGATGAGTGTATTCGAACAGAATCGCTAAATTGGTTTGCAATATTAAAGACTTATGTAGATAAAGGATATACAGCAAACTTTATCCCTAACTATTTTTATCAAGTGATGATTTCATTTTACAAAGTGGATCAAGTGTATTTCAAACAGCTTGTCTCAGCTTTATGGAAACAATATAAGAGTCAGCCACCTTACCTTGCTTGGATTAAAACCATCAATGATATTTTCTTGAATATTGAAGTGAGCCTCTATGATTATTGGCAGGAGATTTCTACTCTTTATCAAGAGACGTATACCGACCTAATGGAAAGTGATCATTCTGTAAAAGAATTGCATGAAGTTATTCCTAATGTATTAACAAACTGGCTTAAAATTACAAATAAGTCACGTGCGTTATTTCCGTCTGCGGCCGTGCTTTCATGGAATGAAAAGTTTCCGTCGACTATTGATACCATTACCATCGAAAATGCCGGCAGGTTAATTTTTGAGGCGCGTAACGACATTGATGGTCTTGAATACCACTACAAGCTTTGTCATGGCATTATTAAATGGGCCAATGAAAATGGTTTAGAAGTGGGCCATACATTTAAATGGTGGGTGGATTTTTTATTAGATGCTCATACGACACACTTATTAATTACCGGAACAAATGCCGCAATTTCTTCATTTGTGGAATCTATTACCGAAGAAAAAGTACCGCAAAATCATAAATCAACCTTTGTGTTCATTCATGATGATGAAGAATCTATCCAGCAAATCGCTCATCAAGACATTGTTCCACTGGACGCGATTGATGGAGCGGAGCAATCTCCTCACGAAGCGATTGTAGAAGTGAAAAAGCCTTTTGCATTCCTTGATAAGCATAATTGTTCATGCATTGTTGCGCCAAGCTTTACAGAACAAGAGGCTAGTGAGCAAGATGCATTTAAATATGCTCCTTTAGCAGACGGTTTACTGTTTGTGCTTGATGCAAAAGAATCACTTCTTGACGAAGAAAGAGAATTATTGCTCCAGATTAAAGAGCATGCGCCAAATACGCCAGTTCATTTTGTTGTCAATAATATGGATAGTCTTTATAATCAAGCAACGATTGAGCGAATTACAAAAGAATTTGAAGCAAGCATTGGAGCTGATTTCCCGCAGGCACATGTATTAGCCTATACGCCTCACTACGTATCGAGTCAGCACCACGGAGACTTGGCTCAGTTTATTAAAGCTAATTTCTATTACGATCCAAACGACGTTGGAGTAGAAGAGCGTGCGCGCAGACTGCTGTTCTTCATTCAAAGCATGCTGAAGAGGTTAGTGGAAAAGAGAAATCAAACAGAAAATCATTTGATTGAAAGCATTAAATGGAACGAGGATATGCTTGGTCGATTAAATGGCTTCTTGCATCGAGTGAACGACTTAGAGCAAGAAAAAGCAAGTAGTATTGTTTCGGCTTATCACGGCATCAAAGAGGATATTAGCAAAAAGCTAAAAAATAAAATTCCCCGTTTACTCAAAAAATCTTCAGAGTTAGTGAAGGAAGACAGTGATTTTAGTACAGTTCATATTGAACTGAATAAGCAAATGAACATGCGCGTGGAAGAGCACTTGCAGCAAGACGTCCTGCCTAAGTTCCGCCTTTCGTTAAAAGATTGGATTGCTACATCAAATGAAGAGCTGATTGCGAGTCAAGTAGATATCGAAGAGTTAGCAGAGTCATTAAATAAGATGTACAATGAGCAAAAATTAACGTTAGCCTGCGATTTTAAAGTACTGGACGACTGGCGTCGAGACGTTAATCGTATGGCTAATCGCGTTCAGCTGGATGAAGAAAATATTTTACTTCGCGTTAATCCAACGCAGCTCTTGTTAAAAGGAGCAGGAAAACTGTTTTCTTCAATTCTTCAAAACCAAACGCTGCTTTATAATCAATATAAAAAGTACATTGAAAGTCAAGACTATCAAGATATCACGCAATCTATGCTGACAAAGTTTTTTATGCAGTTTAATCTGTTTGAGAAAAATTTAGAAGTTGATATTGAATTGTTCTTTGAAAAGCCAAAAGAGGTTTTAAAAGAAACAATTGAAGAAACACAGGCGCATATTAATGAAAATCAAGACGTGTTAAGTCATATGAAAGCCAACCCTGAAGCTTACTATGATCCATTAACATTGTTCCAGCTTCGCTTGCGTCAATATGAGCTAATGGTTAAAGCTACAGAAGAAGTACACTACAACGTATAAAAAGGTGGAGCAGAATGTATTTAACGATAAAAGAGGTAGCAGAGTATCTATCTTTTCCTGAAGAATACGTGAAGAAATTAATCCAAGAAGGGAAAATTCGAGCTGTATTTGATGGTGAAAACTATTTATTGAATAAAGAGCAGTTTAATACCCATTTAGAGCAAATGGAAAAGTATAAGAAACAAATTGAAGAGTACCTAAATGAGCCTATTCCTGAAGATATGGACGTAAAAGACGAAGATTGAAGGCAAAAGCAGAAAACAGATGTTTTCTGCTTTTTTCTTTTGGAGTGAAAGTGTTAAAAAAGGGACGATATGAAAGGAATGTCGAAAAAAGTTGGAATTTCGTTAAAGATGTGGTCTTTTTAGATGTTTTTTTTATATAATGAAAGTATGCTAAACAAAAAGGAGAAGGTCTATGCAACGATCAAGACAGTTAAGGCTGATTTTATTGCTTGCCCTGATTGTTGTCGCTTTGTTTTTAATTATTATTATTTCGAAAACCCAAGGGATTATAAGTCAGCAAACGACAAAAAAAGTAGAAAAAACAAGCGTTGCAATTCTCACCTCTGATGTACTGACGGATCAAAGCTGGGGCAGCCTAGCTTATAAAGGGAAAATCAACATTGAGCAACAGTACCCTGTTTCTGCTCAAGTTATTAGCGAAGTAGATACGAATAACAAGATGAAAAAAGCTGCTGAAAAAGTTATTAAAAATGGAACAAAAGTCGTAATTGGACATGGAAGAGAATTTTCTACCGTTTTTACAAAACTTGCTCCTAAGTATCCTCATGTTCATTTCGTAACCATTCACGGCACTTCAAGGTATAAAAACCAAACTGTATATACATTTGATCAAACAAAAATAGAGCATTTGGCAGGTACTGCAGCTGCCATGAAGACAAAAACAAAAAAAATTGGATTAATAGATACATTTGCAAAAGAAAAGAATCCAGGATTTGAACAAGGAATCAAAGCGTATGATTCATCCATTGCTTTTTATTATCGAGTTGTAAACAGCCGAGACGATGGAGTAAAAGCAGTAAAGCTGCTTCATGAGTTGAAAAATCAAGGGGTCGATACCGTATATGCTAAAGGAAATTCGTATAATCGAGAAGTTATTCAAGAAGCGAAAGCACAAGGAATCTATGTAATAGGATACTTAGATGATCAGGCGTACATGGGTAGGTCTATTATTTTAACCAGTGTGATAAATGATGTTCCGCAAGCTTACAATGCGATCATGAAAGACTATTTCAGTAAAAAGGGCCTTCCGTCTGGGGAAATCAAACTTGACGCCCGGGACGGTGTTTATAAACTTGCGCCTTTTGGACCGATGTACAGTAAACAAGAAAAACAAATTTTATATTCGAAAGTTAGAATGTCTACACAGCCGAAGTAACTATGAAAAAGAAAGAGATGATTATGAATCAATTATTTCGCAACATGTCATTCCGTAGCCAAATATTAACGATTCTTCTTTTGATTACATTCATGTTAAGCGGGTTCTCTTTATTTTTAGTGCATGCCATTGATAAAATGAATCGTGTCAGCAACGAAATTAAAGATGAAGATGTTCCTCAGATGGTGTGGCTTTCTTATTGGGAAGAGCAGCTGAATATCAAAGAATACATTGTGAAAAATAATTTAAAGAACCCCACTGTCTCTTTGATAGAAGAATATCAATTATATGATACACGAGTCATTGAAAACAATGAAAAGTATAAACAGCCTGTGCCAAAATCGTTAATTCCATTAAAGGAAAAAATTGAGCTGTTGGATTTTAAGATTTCTAATAACGTGCAAGGACTGCTGAAGTACGGGGATATAAAAGGTACACAAGATTATCTCAAGGAAAACTATTTGCCGGATCTGCATCAAATAAAAAAGGATATTAATAGGTCAAAAGAAGAGACGGTTAATTCACTTGATACATTATCAGATACACTGTCTGTCATTATTAAAGATTCATTAATTTTACTATTGATTTTAACAGTCAGTGCTATTTTGGCTTCTCTTTATGCTTCTTATCGTATGAGTGCGAGCCTAACGAAACCAATTGAACAAATGATTGAAAAGGTGAACGACATTGCGGACGGAGAATACGGTCTCGTTCTTCAAGACACAAAGCAAATCGAGCTGAAGCAGCTTTCAACGTCTATCAATCAAATGTCTGTTAGTTTAGAAGAATCATTTTGGAAGATTATTAAAGATAAAGCGTATCGCCAGCAGATCTTAAACTCACTGCCTGTAGGGATTATCACGATGGAAGATGAGACAAATAGTATATTTGCCAATACCTCAGCAAAGCAGTTTTTAGATCTCGATGAAAAAGATATTTGCGTTTATATTGAAGAATGTCCTGAATATAATACTGAATTTTGGAGCATGTTGAATTCGGGAGAAATTCACGAAAATAAAAAAGTGTTATTTGGAACTAAGGAGAGGTGCTATTGCTTTTTAGCTTCTCAAACACAGCTGTTCAATGAACAGAATGAAAGCATCGGAAGAATTTTTTATTTCATTGATATATCGGATACCGAGGAATTAGAAAAGCGAATGCATCAGTCTGAGAAACTTGCTCTAGTTGGGGAAGTGGCTGCTGGAGCCGCCCATGAAATTCGTAATCCGCTCGCTGTAATTCATGGATTCATATCTCTCATGAATCAGTCTCTTTCTGATGAGGAGAAGGAGCGTTTTTACCTCCCGCTCCTTATGAAAGAACTAGAGAGGATTAATTATATTATTGAAGAAATGTTGTTGTTATCAAAACCAGGAACTCCGGTGATGAAAAAAGTCAGCATGAAGGATATTATTAATGAGCTATTGCCTTTAATTACTCACTCAAGCAAATTTACAGAGAAAGATAAGCTTATATTTGATGTGAAATTGCAGCCGTATATACTAAAGGTAGATGAAAAACAAATCAAACAAGTTCTTCATAATTTAATTCGAAACAGCATGGAAGCCATGGATGGAGAAGGAGTCATTACAATCTACTCGCAGGTCCATGAAGATAGGTATTGTCTATATATTGAAGATACTGGAAAAGGAATTCCCGTGCATATGCAGAAGTCACTGTACCAGCCATTTTCCACTTCAAAAGATAGTGGAACAGGTCTTGGTTTGCCAATTGCTCAGCGTATTCTAGAGAGCCACGGCGGACAGATTAAATTATTATCTACGTCTTCCCGCGGCACAATTTTTGTTATTACATTTCCTCTACATTAAAAAAACAGCCTCAAAAGGGCTGTTTTTTTAATGTGCTGTTAAAATAAGAGGACCGTCTTTCGTAATCGCAAGCGTATGTTCAAATTGCGCGGATAATTTACCATCTGTTGTACGAGCAGTCCAGCCGTTTTTGTCCATTTTAGAATGCCATGTACCAGCATTCACCATTGGTTCAATAGTAATAACCATTCCTTCTTTTAAACGTGTGCCTTTCCCAGCTTTTCCATAATGAAGAATGGTAGGCGCTTCGTGCATGGTATTGCCAATTCCGTGTCCTGTGAAGTCGCGCACCACAGAGAAGTTTTCGCCTTCTACATAGCTTTGAATAGCGTGGCCAATGTCACCTGTGCGATTTCCTGGCTGTGCTTGCTCGATTCCTTTTAAAAGCGCTTCGTATGTAACATCTACTAGACGCTGTGCTTCGTCTGAAATGTCTCCAACGGTATGAGTCCAAGCGGAATCCGCTAAGCCTCCGTTTAAATTTACAACCATATCAATGGTTACGATATCACCGTTATTTAATGGTTTATTTGTTGGAAAACCGTGGCAAATTTCGTCATTTAAAGAAGCGCACGTTGCATATTGATATCCTTTGTATCCTTTTTGTTCCGGCGTTGCTCCGTGCTTTGCTAAGTACTCTTCAACAAATTTATCAATTTGCATTGTTGTTATGCCTGGTTTGATCATTTTAGCGATTTCTTTATGACAAGAAGCTAATAATTTACCTGCTTCGTGCATTAAATTAATTTCGCGTTCACTTTTTAATGTGATCATTGTTGTTCACTCCTTTTTTGATGTAACTTTACGACAAAAGTTAAGCAGCAATTGTAGCGGTGAAAGTCCACTGTTCATTAGTACATTCTTCCTTATAAAAACCTAAGAAATAAAGAAGCCGTCTGCTCTGCCATTGGGAGATATAAAATCATCCTTAATCATAACGCCCAATGGTAGGAAAATGCAAGATGCAGGCTTAAAAAGGAAGGGTTTGACGCTAGGTATGTAGGGAAAACTGATAAATGAACGCTGAATTGGAGCATTCTCTATAACAAATGCGGTATGATATAGTAAAATAAATGAAACAAAACAATTCTTTAGGAGGGGTATAGGAAAATGAGTGAACATGGAAAATTTATTGGATTTGCAGGTACATATACAAAAGCAGACAGTGAAGGTGTCTACACATTTACGTTAGATACGGAGGCTAAAAAGCTAGTAGAAGTAAAAGCAGTGGCTAAAATTGAAAATCCTACATACTTAAATGCAAGCAAAGACAACAAACATCTTTATACAGTTATTAAAGAAGGGGAAAAAGGCGGAGTAGCTGCTTTTAAAGTTGATCCAAACACAGGTCAACTAAAATTTGTAAACAAACAGCTGCTAGACGGCGCGCCTCCTTGCTACGTTTCAGTGAATGAAGACAACACGCTTGTTTTATCTGCTAATTTTCATAAAGGTAGCTTTGAGACTTATTCTGTTAATGAAGAAACAGGAGAAATTGAATACGTAGCATCGGTAGTGGAACATCCTCATTCAGACCTCAAAAAAGGACAAGAAGGAAAACCACATGTACACTATGCAGATTTTACTCCTGGAGAAAAGCATGTGGCCGTCGTGGACCTAGGTATTGATGAAATTGTGACATATGAAGTGGAAGAGAATAAATTGAAGGAAGTCAGCAGCCTTTCTACATCTGTTGGTTCAGGCCCTAGACATTTAACGTTTCATCCAAATGGCCGCTATGCGTATGCAATGACAGAATTCAGCTCTGAAGTTTTATTTTTAACTTATGATGAAAGCAACGGAAGCTTTACTCAACAACAAGCTATTTCAACAATTCCGGCTGATTTTACAGAAAATAATCAAGGGAGTGCTATCCACATTTCTTCAGATGGCCGCTTTGTCTATGCAGGAAACCGTGGACATAACTCAATTGCAACATTCAAAGTAGATCAGGATTCTGGACAGTTAACATTCGTAGAATGGACAGGCACTGAAGGTGACTGGCCGCGTGATTTTGTTTTGGATCCAACGGAACAATTTATTGTAGCGTCCAATCAAGAAACAGGAAACTTGGTACTGTTTGAAAGAGACCAAGAAAGCGGAAAGCTAACGCTTCTTCAATCTAACGTTACGGTTCCAGAAGCTGTGTGCGTAAAGTTCCTCCACTATAAGTAATCGATGTAGAAAGTCAGACCTGATCAAAGAACAATCAGGTCTGACTTTCTAAACCTAAGCGGCTGTCACTCCCCTTGCGGGGTTAGTGCCATCCGCATAGGTGAATCTTTGAGGGAATAGTCAGGTAGTGCTTGTTTTTTGCGTGAGAGTCCCTTTGTAAAAGGAAGTATATATGGAAGAAAAGCCCTTTTGGAGGGCTTTTTTTTCTGGGGTTATAGTAAAATGAAGAGAGAACGCATAAAAGGCTGAGGTGATAAGTGTGGAAAATATATGTAAATATCCGATTGTACAAGCCCCTATGGCAGGAGGAGTTTCAACGCCTAAACTAGCTGCAGCTGTATCCAATAGCGGAGGGCTAGGGTTTTTAGCTGCGGGATATAAAAGTGCGCGTGAAATGGAGCAGGAAATTATGGAGATGCATTCACTTACGAAAAAACCTTTTGGAGTCAATTTGTTTGTTCCGACAAGTGAAAAAGTAGCTGTTGAAGTGCTTGATTGTTACCAAAAAGAACTATTAAAAGCAGCTGAATATTTGGAGTGTCAAGTTGGTATACCAAAGAATGATGATGATGAATGGAGTGCTAAGCTCGACATCATTCAAAAGCATCGAGTACCTGCTGTGAGCTTCACATTTGGATGTCCCAATCGAGAGATTGTAGCGCGTTTAAAAGAGAGTGGAAGCCGTATTTTCGTTACGATCACAACACCTCAAGAAGCAGAAGTGGCTTTGAGAGCAGGAGCAGATGCGCTATGTTTGCAAGGAATTGAAGCCGGCGGCCATCGATCTACATTTTTAGAGAACTCTGCGGATTACCCGCTTATGAATTTGCTAAAAGAAGTTCGCCAAATCACTAAAAAGCCATTGATTGCTGCGGGAGGGTTGATGACGGGGTCTGACATCAAACGTGTGTTACAAGAGGGGGCATCTGCTGCCCAGTTAGGCACGGCTTTTATTTGTTGTCCAGAAAGCGGAGCGAGTGCTCTTCATAAAAAAAGCATTATTGAAAAGCGTTTTAATGAAACAGGAGTTACAAAAGCTTTTACAGGTAAACGTGCTAGAGGATTTGTGAATTCCTTTTTTATTTCCTATGATAAATCGGCACCATCTGCATATCCTCATATTCATTACATGACAAAGCCTATTCGAACAAAAGCTACACAAATCAATAATCCAGAGTACACTTCTTTGTGGGCAGGGACGGGATTTTCGATGGCAAAAGAACTGCCTGCACATTTTATTGTGGAAGAGCTTGTACAGGAATTAAATAAATGAAGAGAATTAAGGTGCTGCTTGCTTTAAGTACAGGCAGCTGTACATAAAGAAGGTGAATTCATAGTGCAAAACAAATTTACGATTGGACAAATGGCCAGACTGCACGATATTCCTGTTAAAACACTTCGCTATTATGATGAAATTGGCCTATTCGAGCCTTATGAAGTCGATTCGCAAACGGGATATCGTTATTATACGTTAGAACAGTTTAAGAAATTAGATATCATTGTCTATTTAAAGCTGATGGGAGTTCCGTTAAAAGAAATCAAAAGAAAGATAGAGCACAGCAGTTTGGATGAATTTATTGGAACCTTGACGGAATATCAGCAGGTAACAGAAGAGAAAATTCGTCACCTTCAAAGAGTGAATGCGCAGTTAACAGCTCGAATGAAAGAATTAGAAGAAACGAGACATATTAACCAAATAGGAGTCCCCTTCATTAAGCATCTTTCTTCTCGTGAAGTTGTTCAAGTAAAAGCAGAAGTAGGTACGCTAGGCGGGACTGAAAGTGTGCTACGTGATTTAAAAAAGAAAATTAGCCATATCACCCCGATTATGATTGGGAAAGTAGGGTTTATACTGTCGGTAGAAAGCACGAAAAAACACCAATTTACAGATTACGATGGCATTTTTTTATTAGTAGAAAGCGATGTTTCTTTTAAGCATGAGCTTGTTAGGTTAATACCTGAAGGCAATTATGCATCTATTTATATGAGAGAAAAGAGAGATATGACAGGAGTCTATTATGATGCGTTATTGAGCTTTATCCAAGCGGAAGGATACAAAGCAGAAGGCCCTTTTTTAATTCGGCGAATTGTAGATTCATTTATTTCTCATCATGAAGAAGAACGGCTGACGGAAATTCAAATTCGAATTATGTCTTGACTATCCAGTAGCTGGAGGGTTTAAGATGAGACTATTGTAAAACTGCTGAAGGGAGAGACAACAATAGATGAATCAGCAAAGTATTTCCCAAGGAATGTCTTTAAGTCGAGGAAATCGAATTTTATTTATTTTAATCTTGGGTTCACTGAGCGCATTTGGCCCGTTATCAATTGATATGTATTTGCCAGCACTTCCGACGCTTGCGAAAGAACTGCATACTTCAGCTTCTTTAGCACAGGTCAGTCTGACAGCTTGCTTACTAGGCTTGGCATTTGGGCAAGTGGTAATGGGGCCATTCAGTGATATTCGCGGAAGGAAAAAGCCGCTCGTTGCAGCATTAATCACCTATGCGGCTGCATCTATTTTATGCGTGTTTGCACCATCTATTTGGATTTTTATCGTTTTACGATCTATTCAAGGAATGGCAGGAGCAGCAGGAATGGTTATTTCAAGAGCGAGCGTGCGAGACTTGTTCTCAGGTTCGGATTTAACAAAGTTTTTCTCCATGCTTATGCTTGTAAATGGTTTAGCTCCTATTTTAGCTCCAGTTGCTGGTGGACAGCTGCTGACGATTATGTCGTGGCGAGGAGTATTTGGTGTGTTAGCAGTGATTGGTGCACTAATGTTTTTTGCCGTTTTATTTGGTTTAAAAGAAACGCTGCCGCTTGAACGTCGTAAAGAAGGTGGATTAACAGAAGCACTTCGCACATTTGGCGTATTGCTAAAAGATGGCGTCTTCGTGGGATATGCGCTGGCGCAAGGTTTTATTATGAGTGCTATGTTTGCTTATATCTCAGGTTCTACATTCGTCCTTCAAGACATTTACGGACTGTCTCCGCAGATGTTTAGCTTTGTTTTTGCCATTAACGGTTTTGGACTAATTATAGCTACTCAAGTGACGGGACGTTTAGCGGGTAAAGTAAAAGAATCTACGCTTCTTATTTATGGATTGCTCCAAGCAGCTGTTGGAAGCGTGCTTTTAGTGGCCGTGATTGCTACTCACATGTCCGTTATTTTGGTCTGCATCTTGCTTTTCTTTGTTGTATCAAGCGTAGGAATTGTGAACACAACTGTTTTTTCACTTGCTATGCAAAATCAAGCTTCTAATGCGGGAAGTGCTTCAGCGCTTCTAGGATTGCTGCCGTTCTTGCTCGGAGCAGCCGTAGCTCCTCTTGTTGGTCTTGGAGGAGGGCAAAATGCACTGCCGATGGGCATTGTAGTTATGGTTTGTGATTTATTAGCATTAGGTGTATACATGGTGTTAGTAAGACGGAAAACTGCATCATAAAAAAAGCTACTTGGCTCTCAGCAACCAAGTAGCTTTTTTAGTTATTGAGCTGTGTGCTCGTGCTTTTCAAATGGAATTGTAACACCAAGTTTTTGAATTTCTTTTTTGGAATTTTCTAAAATGGTTTCAGCTTTAGCTTTTGTTTCAGCATCTAATCCACTTAGAAAATCTTTCTTTTTAGCAGGAAGCTGGACGCCAAGTTCCTTTAGTTTGGCTTCGGCTTGTTCTTTATTCAGGGAGCCATCGTGAAGCTGATCCATGATAGCTTTGGCTTTCTTCTTAGTAGCTGCATCTAGATTGCTAAAAGAGCCGTTTTTATGTTCAGGAAAATCTACGCCAAGTTCTTTTAATTTGGCTTCAGCTTGCTCTTTAGTCAGCGAGCCGTCACGAAGCTGATCCATGATAGCTTCAGCTTTTGTCTTAGTAGCCGCATCTAGATTGCTAAAAGGGCCGCCTTTATGTTCAGGAAAATCTACGCCAAGTTCTTTTAATTTAGCTTCGGCTTGTTCTTTAGTCAGCGTGCCATCGCGGAGCTGATCCATAATAGCTTTGGCTTTTTTCTTGGTAGCCGCATCTAGATTGCTGAAGGGGCCGTCCTTATGCTGAGGCAAGCTTACTCCGAGTTTCTGTAATTTTTCTTGTGCTTTTTTCATAATATCATCAACTTTTTGTTGTGTTGCATCATCTGTATTTGTTGTACTGCCATTTGTTCGCTCTACCACTGTTGAAGAGCTTGTTTCATCTTTGCTTGCTGCAAATGCCGTGGAATTTGCAGCGGCCATAACTCCTAGTGTTAAACCGCTTGCCATGATATAACCGAATAGTTTCTTTTTCATGCTGTTGTCACTCCTTAAAAGTTATAGGGGTGTGGTACAGAGCTGTCCACAGATGTTAATGTAACCACCAATAGTGAAAAAATGGTGAAAATAGATAAAAAACGAAAAAATATATAGACTTTTCGTGAACAGTACATTTCTTTTATTGGACAACAAAATGAAATTCGATATGATTTTATCCAAGAAACAACACAAAAGAATGGAGACTTTATATAGATGAACACTCTTAAAAAATGGGGAATAGCTTTGGTAGCTGCAATAGCGGCTTTAAGCCTCGTGTTTTTGTTTCGAGATGAGTTAAAGCCAGGTCCAACGTTAGAAGATTTTTCAGGAGCAACTGAGTTGCACCCTGTTGTAGAAGAAAAGAAAAATAAACTTGTTCAAAAAGCAAGTGACCGAGGAATCTCGATTGTAATTACGGAAGGTTTTCGTTCGAAAGAAGAACAAGATAAGCTTTATGCAAAAGGCAGGACGGAAGAAGGCAATATTGTGACCCAGTCAAAAGGCGGCCAGTCTTACCACAACTACGGATTAGCTATTGATTTTGCTATTCAGTTAAAAGATGGACAAGTTATTTGGGATATGGAATATGACGGCAATAATAACAATCAATCTGATTGGATGGAAGTTGTAGACATCGCAAAAAATTTAGGGTTTGAATGGGGAGGAGATTGGCGAGGTTTTAAAGATTATCCTCATTTTCAAATGAGTCCGGAAAATATAACAAACGACACACGCTAATAAAGCGTGTGTTTTTTTAGGGGGATAATATAATTTTACTATATTTATGTCAGAACCTCTAACACAACTAGAGATTTGTATTTTCTTTTTTTATTAATGTACCGATAAGAGATTTTTTTATATAAATATAATAAAAACATAGATGGATAATTGGGGGTAGGTATGATTATAGAGAACTGCTCGATAAAAATGAAAGACAATTCGTATAAAGATATGCGTTAACTAATATAATCTATTGATTAAGCTTATACAAGTACCTTCAGCCTAGCGAATGTATGCTTACATATCAGTGGGTGCCGACAAAACCTTTTATTTTTCTAGCATATTTTATTTGAAGGTAGTTCATTCCGATTACAAAAAAGAGATAATTTGTCAACTATTGACTTTATTTTAAGGATAAGAATATAATTTTTAATATATTTCAAATATTTTAAAAATTTAAATATTTATTATTGTTCGCAGATTAGGAGGGGGATCTAACGGACAGTTAACGGTAAATAATATACTGGTTGCGGATAAAAAAACAAATATTAATAAACTGCGCCGTAATATAGGTATGGTGTTTCAGCATTTTTATTTATATCCGCACAAAACGGTTTTAGAAAATATCACGTTAGCGCCTATGAAAGTACTTGGGCAGTCTGCCGAAGAGGCTAAGAAAACGGCTCTGTATTATTTAGATAAAGTAGGAATCGGTGAAAAGGCTAACGCCTATCCATCCCAGCTTTCAGGCGGACAGCAGCAGCGTGTAGCCATTGCGAGGGGACTTGCGATGAAACCAGAAATTATGCT
>NZ_JBKIKC010000029.1:0-54294 GCF_046599315.1 Priestia megaterium
TTTGACTACGGATCTTATCACTCGCAGTCTGACTCCCATGGATAAGTCTTTGGCATTCGGAGTTTGACTGAATTCGGTAACCCGTTGGGGGCCCCTAGTCCAATCAGTGCTCTACCTCCAAGACTCTTACAACATGAGGCTAGCCCTAAAGCTATTTCGGAGAGAACCAGCTATCTCCAGGTTCGATTGGAATTTCTCCGCTACCCACACCTCATCCCCGCACTTTTCAACGTGCGTGGGTTCGGGCCTCCATTCAGTGTTACCTGAACTTCACCCTGGACATGGGTAGATCACCTGGTTTCGGGTCTACAACCACATACTAAACGCCCTATTCAGACTCGCTTTCGCTACGGCTCCGCCTTATCGGCTTAACCTTGCATGGGATCGTAACTCGCCGGTTCATTCTACAAAAGGCACGCCATCACCCATTAACGGGCTCTGACTACTTGTAGGCACACGGTTTCAGGATCTCTTTCACTCCCCTTCCGGGGTGCTTTTCACCTTTCCCTCACGGTACTGGTTCACTATCGGTCACTAGGGAGTATTTAGCCTTGGGAGATGGTCCTCCCAGATTCCGACGGAATTTCACGTGTTCCGCCGTACTCAGGATCCACTCAAGAGGGAACGAAGTTTCAACTACAGGGTTGTTACCTTCTTCGACGGACCTTTCCAGGTCGCTTCATTTACTTCGTTCCTTTGTAACTCCATATAGAGTGTCCTACAACCCCAAGAGGCAAGCCTCTTGGTTTGGGCTAATTCCGTTTCGCTCGCCGCTACTCAGGAAATCGCATTTGCTTTCTCTTCCTCCGGGTACTTAGATGTTTCAGTTCCCCGGGTCTGCCATCAATACCTTATGTATTCAGGTAAGGATACTGTTCCATTACGAACAGTGGGTTTCCCCATTCGGAAATCTCCGGATCAAAGCTCACTTACAGCTCCCCGAAGCATATCGGTGTTAGTCCCGTCCTTCATCGGCTCCTAGTGCCAAGGCATTCACCGTGCGCCCTTTCTAACTTAACCATTAGCGAATAAATGGTACAACATACTGTTGTGTTATTTATTGGTTTGATTAAAAGAAAAGTTTCACTTTTCCTCAGCTATTACTGTTATCTAGTTTTCAAAGAACAATCGCAACCAAAATTCTTCTTATCTAATAAGAAGAAAGTAGTGTGCTTTCTATAATTGAGAGATTGAACTCTCAAAACTGAACAAATTCAACAAACGTACGTCATCTAAAATCCTTAGAAAGGAGGTGATCCAGCCGCACCTTCCGATACGGCTACCTTGTTACGACTTCACCCCAATCATCTGTCCCACCTTAGGCGGCTAGCTCCTTACGGTTACTCCACCGACTTCGGGTGTTACAAACTCTCGTGGTGTGACGGGCGGTGTGTACAAGGCCCGGGAACGTATTCACCGCGGCATGCTGATCCGCGATTACTAGCGATTCCAGCTTCATGTAGGCGAGTTGCAGCCTACAATCCGAACTGAGAATGGTTTTATGGGATTGGCTTGACCTCACGGTCTTGCAGCCCTTTGTACCATCCATTGTAGCACGTGTGTAGCCCAGGTCATAAGGGGCATGATGATTTGACGTCATCCCCACCTTCCTCCGGTTTGTCACCGGCAGTCACCTTAGAGTGCCCAACTTAATGCTGGCAACTAAGATCAAGGGTTGCGCTCGTTGCGGGACTTAACCCAACATCTCACGACACGAGCTGACGACAACCATGCACCACCTGTCACTCTGTCCCCCGAAGGGGAACGCTCTATCTCTAGAGTTGTCAGAGGATGTCAAGACCTGGTAAGGTTCTTCGCGTTGCTTCGAATTAAACCACATGCTCCACCGCTTGTGCGGGCCCCCGTCAATTCCTTTGAGTTTCAGTCTTGCGACCGTACTCCCCAGGCGGAGTGCTTAATGCGTTAGCTGCAGCACTAAAGGGCGGAAACCCTCTAACACTTAGCACTCATCGTTTACGGCGTGGACTACCAGGGTATCTAATCCTGTTTGCTCCCCACGCTTTCGCGCCTCAGCGTCAGTTACAGACCAAAAAGCCGCCTTCGCCACTGGTGTTCCTCCACATCTCTACGCATTTCACCGCTACACGTGGAATTCCGCTTTTCTCTTCTGCACTCAAGTTCCCCAGTTTCCAATGACCCTCCACGGTTGAGCCGTGGGCTTTCACATCAGACTTAAGAAACCGCCTGCGCGCGCTTTACGCCCAATAATTCCGGATAACGCTTGCCACCTACGTATTACCGCGGCTGCTGGCACGTAGTTAGCCGTGGCTTTCTGGTTAGGTACCGTCAAGGTACAAGCAGTTACTCTTGTACTTGTTCTTCCCTAACAACAGAGTTTTACGACCCGAAAGCCTTCATCACTCACGCGGCGTTGCTCCGTCAGACTTTCGTCCATTGCGGAAGATTCCCTACTGCTGCCTCCCGTAGGAGTCTGGGCCGTGTCTCAGTCCCAGTGTGGCCGATCACCCTCTCAGGTCGGCTATGCATCGTTGCCTTGGTGAGCCGTTACCTCACCAACTAGCTAATGCACCGCGGGCCCATCTGTAAGTGATAGCCGAAACCATCTTTCAATCATCTCCCATGAAGGAGAAGATCCTATCCGGTATTAGCTTCGGTTTCCCGAAGTTATCCCAGTCTTACAGGTAGGTTGCCCACGTGTTACTCACCCGTCCGCCGCTAACGTCATAGAAGCAAGCTTCTAATCAGTTCGCTCGACTTGCATGTATTAGGCACGCCGCCAGCGTTCATCCTGAGCCAGGATCAAACTCTCCGAAGAAATGTTTGACTTGCTCATATAAAATAAAAAAATTAACGTTGACGTTTGTCGCTTTGTTCAGTTTTCAAAGTTCAACTGCCGCTCTTGAGCGACTTTAATATCTTATCAAGTTATCAACGTAATGTCAACAACTTTTTTATTTCTTTTTGTTGTTTCCGCTTGTCCGCGTTAGCAACAGATATAAATATACCAAATCAATTTCATGAAAACAAGAGGTAAAATAAAAGTTTAAATTTTCTAATATTACCAAACCAAAAAAAGATGGCCGTAGCCATCTCTCTTTTAGCGTTGACGCATATGTGGGAATAATAGTACATCACGGATTGACGGCGCATTTGTTAGTAACATGACAAGGCGGTCAATACCGATTCCTAGACCACCTGTAGGTGGCATACCATATTCTAATGCCTCAATGAAGTCATCATCCATCTCATGTGCTTCATCGTTTCCTTGTTCTTTCTCTCTTAACTGAGCTTCAAAACGCTCGCGTTGGTCAATTGGATCATTTAGCTCTGTAAATGCGTTCGCGTGTTCACGCGCAACGATAAACAGCTCAAAACGGTCAGTAAAACGCGGGTCCTCCGCATTTTTCTTAGCCAATGGAGAGATTTCTACAGGATGTCCGTAAATGAATGTTGGTTGAATTAATTGCTCTTCTACTTTTTGTTCGAAGAACTCATTCACAATATGTCCATATTGCATATGTTCAGTGATTTCTACCCCATGATCTTTCGCTAAAGCACGCGCTTCTTCAACAGATGTCTCTCCCCAGAAGTCTACGCCCGTATATTGTTTAATAGCATCGACCATATGAAGTCTTGTCCACTCTGGAGTTAAATCTACCTCTTGGTCGCCATACTGAATCTTTGTTGTACCAAGTACTTCTTGCGCAATGTGTGCAATTAAATTCTCTGTTAAAGACATGATATCTTTGTAGTCTGCATACGCTTCATACAACTCAATCATTGTAAATTCAGGGTTATGACGTGTAGATACACCTTCATTACGGAATACACGGCCAATTTCATATACTTTTTCTAATCCACCTACGATTAAACGCTTTAAATGAAGTTCAATCGCAATACGCATATAAAGTTCCATATCAAGCGCATTGTGATGTGTCACAAAAGGGCGAGCAGCTGCTCCACCTGCGATCGAATGCATCATAGGTGTTTCAACTTCTAAGTATCCATGGTTATCTAAATAACGGCGCATCGATTGAATAATGCGGCTTCTTGAGATAAATGTTTTTTTACTTTCTGGGTTTGTAATTAAATCTAAGTAACGTTGACGATAGCGCTGTTCAATATCTTTTAAACCATGATATTTATCTGGAAGTGGACGAAGCGCTTTTGTTAGTAATGTAAAATCTTTTACTTTAATAGAAAGTTCGCCAACTTTTGTTTTAAATAAAACACCTTCAACCCCTACCAAGTCACCGATATCTACGCTGCTGAAGATTTCATACTGTTCTTCGCCAATTGCATCTTTACGTACATAAAGCTGAATTTGTCCCGTTAAATCTTGAACGTGAGCAAAACCTGCTTTTCCTTTTCCACGCTTTGTCATAATACGACCAGCTAGTGATACAGGCACTTCATTTTCTTCTAACTGTTCTTTTGTTAACTCGTCATACTCACTAATTAATTGCTGTGATGTATGTGTACGTTCAAAACGTTGACCAAACGGATCAATACCTTGATCTCGTAAGTTGCTCATTTTTTCGCGACGAACGAGAAATTGATCATTTAATTCTTCATGACTCATCGTTTATTCATCTCCATCGTATAATTAAGTTTTCCGAAACAGAAAAAAGGCCAGCATGTTTACTGGCAACTACTACGTTTCTTTAAAATTATTATAGGTTCAGTCGTTTCTCTATGTCAAATCGCTTTATTCTTGCTTGGCTTCTCTTTTTCTTCGATTTCTATAACAAGTTACCCAATAGACCAACAAGCTGCGAACCTAAATCCCAAAGTTTTCACCTTGAACTCTACTTTACTCCAATATAAAAAAGAATCAATCAATAAGATTCGTTTTTACTTATGTAAATCATTAATATTATTTTCGAACATATCTAGTATACCAGTTGTTTGTTTTCGAAATAACTTTACATCTTTTAAATCCGGTAAACGTGTTGTCACAGCTTCAACTTTTTCTTCTGCTACAGGGAGAATAAGAGATGGAGCTAGTTCGTTTAGAGGAACCATCACAAACGCTCGTTCAAACATTCGGGGGTGAGGGACGCTCAACCTATCCGTATGAATGATTTCATTATTATAAAGTAAGATATCTAAATCAAGAGTTCTCGGTCCCCATAGAATTTCTCTTTTGCGACCTGCCGTTTGTTCAATAGCTTGCAAACAATCTAAAAGGCGCTCTGAGGAATACGTTGTTTGTATTTTTACTACCATGTTTAAAAAGCTTGCTTGATTCGTATATCCGACCGGAGCCGTCTCATAAACAGATGAAGCAGCTACTACCTTAATCTCAGAGTATTTCATCAAGCCTGTAACTCCTGTTTTCAAATGTTCCATTCGATTTTCAATATTTGATCCTAATGCAATATATGCTTCTGTTGTCATTCAACGGCTCCTTTTAATTTCAATAGCTACGGATTGATAATAACCAGGGATTGGCGGATCAGGCTTATATACTTTCACTGTACAAGCCTGAACAAGTTCATAATTGGCCAGCAATTCAGAAGCAATCGTTTCAGCTACCGTTTCAACTAGTTTGAACGTGCGCTTCTCTACAACTTCTTGGCATGTTTGGTATAAATCCGCATAGCTCACCGAGTATTCTAAATTGTCCGTAGTACCTGCTTGTTTTAGATCCAGCTCTACAGCTAAGTCCACATGGAAACGTTGCCCTAATTTATTTTCTTCTGGAAATACGCCATGATATCCATAGAAACGCATATCATTCACATAAATTTTATCCATCTCTAGCCTCTCCTTTCGTCTTTATATATTTAAATCGTTTCGACTCATTAGCGCCGTCGTGTAAGAGCAATACTCTTTTTGCAACTGAGCTGTCAACGTATGGTCTCCTAGTGAAAACTGCTTATCTTTTACACTTCGAAGAGGTACGATTTCTTGAATGGAATTTGTAACGAAAGCTTCATCACTCTCCAAGAGCTGTTTCACTGTAAATAAGCCTTCTACAACCTTCATGTTTTTCTTTTGTAAAAGCGTAAAAATAAACTGTCTCGTAATTCCATTTAAAATACCTGTTTCAAGAGACGGTGTATATACACAGCTATCTTTTACGAAAAATAAATTGGAAACAATACCTTCAGCTAAGAATCCTTCTTTTGTTAAAAAGATACCCTCTTTATTTAAGTCTGAACCAACTTCTCGTTTAGCTAATACATTATTTAAATAATGATGAGATTTTAACCTCATGGTTCCTTCCGGCGTATTTCGTTTTGTCTCAAGAATAAGCCCCTCTTTTACAAGGGGGCTCGATGGATGAGGAATTGATTTCATATATACGATTGTAGATGGCTTGTCGTACTCTTCCACTTGCAATCCAATTCCGCCGTTTCCTGCTGAGACATTTAATCGAACATACGCATTTCTCTCGTTGTTTTTCATTAACAGACTATTAATGATTCCTAACACATCTTGTGTAGAGTAGTCCCATACAATATTTAATTCACGTAAGCTGCTACGCAATCGATCTAGATGGTCTTCCACTAAAAATGGATGACCTTCATAAACTCGTAACGTTTCAAACAGTCCTAGACCATACATATATCCATGATCAAACGGAGAAATAGTGGCTTCAGATCCAGGCTTCACTTCGCCATTTACGTATATATGCATATCATTACACTCGCTTTTTTTCGTAAGTTTCAATAAAATTTTTCAGCATTTCTTTACCGTAAGAAGTCATGATAGATTCAGGGTGGAACTGTACTCCTTCAATAGGCAATGATTTATGGCGAATCGCCATAATCTCATCTTCTGCTGTCCACGCTGAAATCTCAAAGCAATCCGGCAGCGAACTTTTTTCTACAATCAAAGAATGATATCGAGTTGCCGTAAACGGATTATCAAGACCTTTAAAGATAGTGCGGCCATCATGATGCATTTCAGATGTTTTACCGTGCATTAATTTATCCGCACGAATCACATTCCCTCCAAAAGCTTGCCCAATCGACTGATGCCCTAAGCATACGCCAAATATCGGAATCTTACCTGCAAAATACTCGATGGCTTCTAAACTGATTCCCGCTTCATTAGGACTGCATGGTCCTGGGGAGATCATCAAGAAATCTGGATTTAGCACTTCAATTTCAGAAAGTGTAATTTCATCATTTCTTTTTACAAGAAGCTCATGCCCTAGCTCACCTAAATACTGTACTAAATTAAACGTAAAAGAATCATAATTATCAATCATTAATATCATCTTTACTCACCCTCACTCAGCTCATTTTCGCTCTGCTCTTTTGCTTTCCATAGTGCAATTGCTTTTTTCAGTGACTCTTTGTATTCGTGTTTCGGATTTGAATCAATTACAACACCCGCACCAGCCTGTACATAAGCTTGGCCGTCTTGAATAATCATAGTGCGAATCGCAATATTTAATTCCATATCTCCATTAAACCCAATCCAACCAATCGATCCTGTATAAATTCCTCGTCGAACAGGTTCAAGTTCTTCAATGATTTCCATTGTACGCACTTTAGGCGCTCCAGTAATCGTTCCTCCAGGAAAAACCGCGTCTACGATATCTACAAAATCTTTATTACGAGCCAGTTTGCCTTTCACATTAGACACAATATGCATCACATGTGAATACTTTTCAATAACCATAAACTCGTCAACATGAACGGTACCATATTCACTTACTCTACCGAGATCGTTACGTTCCAAATCAACAAGCATCACATGCTCTGCACGCTCTTTTTCGTTGTGAATAAGCTCATCCGCTAGCTGTTGATCTTCTTGATCATCCTTACCACGAGAACGCGTTCCCGCAATCGGTCTCGTGCTGATTTCATCACCGTCTTTTTTCACTAGTAGTTCAGGTGAACAGCTCACAATGTGAAATTCTTCTGTCTGCATATAAGACATGTAAGGAGACGGGTTGATCTTTCGTACTTGTTCGTAGATATGCATAGGATGAGTTTGAAGCTGTTGAGACTGTCGAACAGATAAGTTCACTTGAAACACATCGCCTTGCCCGATGTACTCATGTACACGAGTTGTGGCATCTGAAAAAGCAGCTTCAGACATCGAAACCTCACTTTTTTCGGCAACACGATGAATACGCTCATATGAGAGGCCTTCAGGACTTGCCTCCATCCAGTCCTCTTTATATTGATTAATGCGCTTATGTGCTTGCTCTTTATAATCTGCTTCATCGTTAACTATAATCCAGAGTTTTTCCTTTTCTTGATCGTATACAAATACATCATCAAAAATAAGGAAATAAACGTCTGGCGTTTTTAAAGAATCTTCAGCAAGACCAGGTATGGTTTCTACATAGCGGATGTAATCATAGCTAATAAAGCCGATTGCTCCACCTTGAAAAGGAGGAAGATCTGGATTCACCTCTGCTTCAAACTTCTTCATCCAGTCTCTCATAAGATGAAGAGGATTACCTTTTTGAACAATAGATTGGCCATCCGTTTTGATATGAAGTTCGTTCGGTTCGCCTCGCAAAATTGCTACAGGTTTTAATCCCATTATTTGAAAGTTTCCGCCTCGACCGCTTTCAAGCAGGATATGGTTCGGTTCGTCTTTTGACAACTCTTGATATTTTTTGAACCATTGGTTTTTAGAGATAGAAATAGATTCGCCCCAAGTCATTCTTTGCTGCATTTGTTCACTCTCCTAAAAATAAATCACCTGCTTTTATTTTACATGATTCTCAGATGAAAAAAAACAGCTTCGTATAGAAGCTGTTTTTTTATCGTTTTTATGCTTGAGTTTGTTCCTCAAATTGGAACAATGGAGTACTTAAATAACGCTCGCCGTTACTTGGAATAATCGCTAACACTTTTTTACCTTTTCCAAGCTGTTTTGCAGCTTTTAACGCAGCATAAATCGCAGCCCCAGAAGAGATACCTACTAGTACACCTTCTGTTTTTGCTACTTTACGCGCATATTCAAAAGCTTGGTCGTTTTGAACAGCAACCACTTCGTCATATACTTCCGTGTTAAGCGTATCTGGAACAAAGTTTGCACCGATTCCTTGAATTTTATGAGGTCCTGGTTGACCACCGCTTAAAATTGGAGAATCAGCTGGCTCTACTGCATAAATTTTGATGTTTGGGTACTTTTCTTTTAGTACTTCACCAGCACCTGTAATAGTACCGCCAGTACCGATACCCGCTACAAATCCATCAAGCTGATCGCCAAACTGCTCGATAATTTCTTTAGCTGTTGTTTGGCGGTGTACTTCTGGGTTCGCTTCGTTTTGGAACTGTTGAGGAATAAAGTAGCCATGCTCTTTTGCAAGCTCAGTCGCTTTATTAACTGCACCTTTCATTCCTTCTGGACCTGGTGTTAACACTAACTCTGCACCGTACGCACGAAGCAGATTACGACGCTCCATACTCATTGTTTCAGGCATTGTTAAAATAGCACGGTATCCTTTTGCTGCAGCTACCATTGCTAAGCCAATACCTGTGTTACCGCTTGTTGGTTCAATAATTGTGTCTCCAGGCTTTAACACACCTTTTGCTTCAGCATCTTCAATCATTGCTAACGCGATACGATCTTTTACGCTGCTTCCTGGGTTCATAAATTCTAATTTTAAATATACATCCGCCATATCTTCTTCAACTAGACGGTTTAGTTTTACGATTGGTGTTTGACCAATTAACTCTGTAATTGAATTTGCAATACGTACCATATGACCACTCCTAATACCAACTAATTTTATTGATTTTGTATACAATTTATCAGATGTTTTCTAAATTGTCAATCATTTTGTCTTTCCATTTACCTATTTTTGTTATATTTTTAGATCAATATATACATAAATAGGACTTAACGCTTATAAAAAAAGGCGCTCATTTATAAAATGACGCCTTCTAAGAATGTTCTACTTCATTTAAATTGCTTGTTCTTTCATTTCTTCTAGCTGCTTTTTATCAAAACGATAGGTCTCATTACAGAAATGGCACTGTGCTTCAGCTTGACCTTCTTCCTCAATCATCGATTGAATCTCTTCTTTTCCTAAGCTGATAATAGCATTAGCAATTCTTTCTTCTGAGCACTGACATTTAAACTCTACAGGCATTGTCTCCAGAAACTTTACGTTTTCTTTCCCAAGAACTTCTTCTAAAATTTCTTCAGGAGAAAGGCCTTTTTGAATCAATTTTGAAATTGGTTCAATTGTTTGCAAACGTTTTTCAATAGCTGTAATCGTTTCATCATCTGTTCCTGGCAGAAGCTGAATGATAAATCCGCCTGCAGCTAAGATCGTGTTATCAGGGTTAACAAGTACACCTACACCTACTGAAGATGGAACTTGTTCAGATGTCACAAAATAATACGTGAAATCCTCTCCTAATTCTCCCGATACGATAGGTACTTGTCCGTTAAATTGGTCACGCATCCCGATATCTTTTACGACGCTTAGCGTACCATCTGTACCTACAGCACGTGCTACATCTAATTTTCCGTGCTGATTTAAATCAAAGTGCGTTTGCGGGTTTGTTACATATCCACGCACCTCCCCTTTGGCATTGCTATCTACTAAAATAACGCCAATTGGGCCGCGGCCTTCAATTTTAATTGTTAGCTTTTGCTCACCTTTTAGCATGGCTCCCATCATAACTCCCGCAGTCATTGAACGTCCCAATGCTGCAGAGGCTGTAGGCCATGTATAGTGACGGCGCTGCGCTTCTCCAACCGTATCCGTTGTTTTTGCTGCATAAGCGCGAACTTGACTATTGTAAGCTAGTGCTTTCACTAAATAGTCGCCCATAATATACACCTCTTACTCCATATTTTTTGTATAAATTATTTGTAATCCTTTTAAAGTCAAAAATGGATCCACAATATCAATAATATCCGACTCTTTAGCAATCAATGTTGCGAGTCCTCCAGTAGCAATAACTTTAGGATTTACTGTTGCTTGCTCTTTCATTCTTGCTACAATTCCTTCTACTTGTCCAACGTATCCATATAAAATACCTGCTTGCATCGCAGATACTGTATTCTTTCCAACGATGCTATTTGGTCGCGCAATTTCAATTCGCGGAAGCTTAGATGCTCTTGAATAAAGAGCCTCAGTTGAAATATTAATACCAGGGGCAATCGCGCCACCCATGTATTGCTTATTCTCATCAATGTAGCAGTATGTGGTTGCGGTACCAAAATCAACGATAATTAAAGGACTTCCGTAAAGCTGAATTCCAGCAACAGCATTTACAATACGGTCTGCTCCCACTTCACGTGGATTTTCATACTTAATATTTAAACCCGTCTTAATTCCAGGACCCACAACAAGCGGCTTTAAATGAAAATACTTTTGACACATTCTCTCCAATGCAAACATAATAGGAGGAACAACAGAGGAAATAATAATACCATGAATATCTTTAAAAGATAAACTAACGTGCTCAAGCAAGGCTTTGATTGTCATGCCATACTCGTCTTCTGTTTTATTACGGCTTGTTTCTACACGCCAATGGTACTTTAATTCATCTCCATCGTATACACCTAATACCGTATTCGTATTTCCAACATCTAATACAAAAATCATTTCAATCACCACTTTATTTAAATTCAGTATTTACACTGAAACCATCATACCATAACTGGTAAATAGACGTGTATATTCTAGATAAAATAGGAATATAATGACACAATTGTTTAGTGGATATCCTACTTATCCACTATATACGAAAAATCTTTTACCAAACCTAACTTCTAGCCAATAAAAAAATCAGTGGAGAATATCTCCACTGATTTTTTATGGTCTTATGCTTTTGGCTCTTCATCGTCTGTCTTTGTTTGGATGTTTACTTTAACGTCTTCATCTGTTACGTGACTAGAGCGATCTGGAAGAGTTCCATGCTCTACTAAGTGGTTGATTTGTTCAGCGTCTAACGTTTCTACTTCTAACAATGTTTGAGCTACAAGCTCTAACTTGTCACGGTTTTCCGTTAAGATTTGCTTAGCACGCTCATAGCTTTCTTTAATGAAACGTTGGATTTCATTATCAATTTCATGAGCAATCGCATCACTGTAGTTTTGTTCACTGTGTAAATCACGACCTAAGAATACTTGGCCTTGTTGTGATTGACCAAACTGCATTGGTCCTAATTTTTCACTCATACCGTATTCTGTTACCATTTTACGAGCAATGCTTGTTGCACGCTGGAAGTCATTATGAGCACCTGTACTCACTTCGCCGAAAATAATTTCCTCAGCTACGCGACCACCAAGCAACCCAACAATTTTATCCAGTAGCTCCGGCTTCGTCATAAAGTAGCGATCTTCTTTTGGTAACATAACAGCATATCCACCAGCTTGCCCGCGTGGAACAATGGTTACTTTATGTACCATATCAGCTTCGTCTAATACGACACCGATAATTGTATGTCCTGCTTCATGATAAGCAACAATGTTGCGTTCTTTCTTAGAAATAACTCGACTTTTCTTAGCTGGACCTGCAATTACGCGGTCTGTTGCTTCGTCAATGTCGACCATTTCAATTTTCTTTTTATCCTGTCTAGCAGCTACTAAGGCAGCTTCGTTTAACAAGTTTTCTAAATCTGCACCTGAGAAACCTGGCGTACGCATAGCAATTGCTTTTAAGTTTACTGATTCATCTAAAGGTTTATTGCGAGCATGTACTTTAAGCACTGCTTCACGGCCGTTTACATCTGGACGATCTACCGTAATTTGACGGTCAAAGCGACCTGGACGTAATAACGCTGGATCTAAAATATCCGGGCGGTTTGTTGCTGCAATAATAATGATACCTTCGTTAGCACCAAAACCATCCATCTCAACAAGCAATTGGTTTAATGTTTGTTCACGCTCATCGTGTCCGCCACCAAGACCTGCGCCACGTTGACGACCTACAGCATCGATTTCATCAATAAAGATAATACACGGAGCATTCTTCTTCGCATTTTCAAATAAATCACGAACACGAGAAGCACCGACCCCAACAAACATTTCAACAAAGTCTGAACCACTGATAGAGAAGAACGGAACGCCTGCTTCACCAGCAACAGCTCTTGCTAATAATGTTTTACCAGTACCAGGAGGTCCCACAAGTAAGACACCCTTCGGAATTCTTGCACCTAACTCCGCGAACTTACGAGGATCTTTTAAGAACTCTACAACTTCCACAAGCTCTTGCTTTTCTTCGTCTGCACCAGCTACGTCTTTAAATTTAACCTTTTTCTTTTCTTCGCTGTAAAGCTTAGCCTTACTCTTACCGAAGTTCATAACACGACTTCCGCCGCCCTGAGCTTGGTTCAGTAAGAAGAAGAATAGGATGAAAATAATAACAAACGGAATGATTGACGTAAAGAACGTTACCCAGCCGCTTGTTTCATCAGCAGGTTTAAAATCAACTTCTACTTGATTATTTTCTGAAGCAGCGTCAATACGATCAAGTGCTTTGTCACCATCTACGATGTAAGTTTGGAACGTTTGATCCTTTTTATAAGAATCTAACTTTCCTTGCACAACATACACGCCTCTTTCAGGCTTCATAGAGAGTGATTTCACATCACCTTTGTCTAAGTGTTGAACAAATGTATCGTATCTCATTGGTTCTGCTTTTTGATTAGAGCCACTAAAGAAGCTTACCACACCAATAATGACTAAAAATATAAGTAAATAAAAGATGGTATTACGGAAGATCCGATTCATTTCTTACCTCCTCCCACGATAAACAAATACTGTATTCAATACTAACATAGAACATTTATCCTATCCAATAAATTGCACTTGGATATGTGCTTATTAATTGCTGTATACTTGCGGTTTAAGAACCCCAATATACGGCAGGTTACGATATTTTTCTTGATAATCTAATCCATACCCTACTACGAATGCATCAGGCACTTCAAACCCAACGTAATCTGCTTTAATAGCTGCTTTACGACCTGTTGGTTTGTCTAAGAGTGTGACAATCTTAATTGACTTAGCTTTACGGTACTTGAATAGCTCTACAAGATAGCTAAGTGTTAAGCCGCTGTCGATAATATCCTCTAAGATAAGAATGTCTCGACCTTCAACTGATGTATCTAAATCTTTTAAGATTTTTACTTCACCAGAAGAAACCATCGCATTGCCATAACTTGATACATCCATAAAATCCATTTCTAAATATGTATCAACACGCTTAATTAAATCAGACATAAAAGGCATAGCACCCTTTAATACACCGATTACCAAAGGAAAACGGTCAGCGTATTCCTCAGATAATAGCTTACCCAATTCTTTTACTTTCTGTTGTATTTCTTCTTCTGAAATCAAAATTTCTTGAATATCCTGCTTCATTCCTTACTTGCCTCCTAGAAGTTTTCGCTACTTATAGTATAAAATAACATATCTGGACTTATGTGTATGCAGTTCATAAGCAGATTTTTTCAAACCAGGTAGCCACAAAATAGTTCCTTGGCTATCTTCCACTACCGGCCAATGATCTCTGAAGTGCAAAGGGATTTTTTCATCGATAAAAATATCCTTTACTTTTTTATGTCCCTTCATGCCCTTTACTCGCATTTTATCGCCATTTTTTCGCGTCCTTACCTTTAATGATTTTAAATCGTGAGCTTCATCTAAAAGAAAAATATCGTTTCCTTTTATATCTTCGACTTTATTATGTATTTCACAAATAAGCTGGTGACCATTCGGAAGCTCGACGACCCCTGGAATCGGAACAATAAATTCATATGGCTCGATGTTCCCCTCGTTAAAGGTAAAAAGACAGTCATTGTAAGATCGAATAATGCGTAAACCATTTGGAAAATCAAGCGTCCCAGACGGCTTTTCACTTTTACAAAATCCTACTAACGTGTCAACATGTGTTGAGGAAAGGGTTGGAGGAATTTCTTTATAGAGATAGTTTAATATTAGTTGAATACCACGCCTTTGTAAAGGCTTGCGTATCCTTAGAAAACAATCTCTATCAATGAGAATTTCATTTTTCAATTTCTTTCTCATTACTTTATTCATCACATCGGTCGTTAATTCCTCTAAGTATGCTTGATCTTCGTGCAAGTTCTCGCTAAATTGTTGAAATTTTTCATGTACAGTGGCGTTTTCTTGCTTTAAAAATGGTAAAACGTAATGACGAAACCGATTTCTTGTGTACGAGTCTTTCTCATTACTTGGATCAATCCTAGGTGTAAGCTCATGTAGCTCACAGTAGTGATTGATTTCTTCTTTCGTTACAGCCAAGAATGGCCTAATAATAAACCCATCCGCATATGGCCGCTTGGGCTGCATCCCTGCGTATCCACTCATCGTACTACCGCGGACCATTCGCATTAACATCGTTTCAACCTGATCATCTCCATGATGTCCTAATGCAAGAAGATTTGCTTTATGCTTCTTCATAACATGAGTAAAAAATGTATAGCGGCATTCTCTGGCTGCTACTTGAGAAGATAACTTTCTTTCCTTCTGATAGGACGTAACATCAATCTGCTTCGCCTCACATTTAATATTCAATTGTTTGCAGTAGTTCTGCACATATTCCATATCTTGCTTTGATTCTTTGCCTCGGAACATATGATCAACATGAGCTGCAATAATCGTCAGAGATTTCTGCTCTTTCAGACTCCATAAGAAATGCAGCAGCGCTAAAGAATCAGGACCACCAGAAACACCTACGACTACCGTAGAACCTGCAGGTAATAACTGATGTTTTGTTATAAAATTGTTCACTTGCTTCTCCATAGGAATGACTCATCCTTAAAATGTACACGCAATAATGTATCATTAATTTACTTTATACGAATGACTATAAGGAAAGTTTCACAAATTCTCCAAACTTTATAGCACTTGAATAAATAGGTACAAAATATAAATCAACATTACAGACGTACAAAGTAGTAGCGTCTCCAGCACGTGAGAACGCTTCTTCTTTACTTTAACACGAGGAGCAGATGGTTGACGAACGTTTTGAGGCTTTGTTCCTCTCCTTTTTACCCCTCTTCCTTTTTCAACCGATAACACCTCTATTTTCATTTCTTTAGCTGACTTATACTTTCCCGTAACCGCTTGATACAAAACGTCTTCGAAAGGTTCTAACTGCTTTGTTGTTAATATAAATTGCTTTAATTGTTCAGCCGGTTTGTCTGTTTTATTAATCCGCTTGCCATAAGCTGCATGAATCAAAACCATAGATACAGCAAACAAATCATAGGTTGGTTCTGCTTTTCGAGACCCAAGCCCCCAGTGAGCCCGATCATAAAAGTCAGTAAATTCTTTTATTGACCGCCCTCGCAGAGTTGTTCCGCCCACGTCAATCCATCGAACTTTTACGGGATTAGATGTTACCACCAGGTTTTCTGGTTTTAAATCACCAAATACCCAACCTTCTTCGTGGAGGTTTTCTAAGTCGGTTAAGAGTTGACTCGCAAATACTTGCAGCCATTCTGTCCCTCTTGATGAGATAAAAGAAAGGAGAGGCTGCCCTTTCACATATTCCATTACATAGAAAGAAAGAGCGTGAGGACCATAGCTCCAATCATCTACATCAAGTAAGCTCGGTCCTAACACTTTGTCTTTGACCTGGGACAACTTTTTTAATACATTCACTTCTGCTGTAACGGACATGTTGGAAAAGCTTATTTTTAACGCCGCTAGCGTTCCGTTTACTAATTGAACTAAATAGACAACTCCAGTTGCCCCCACGCCTAACTTCTCAAGAATTTTATAATGGACGTGATGCCATTTCCCTTGAATTTCTGTTCCTGCAGATAGGTTACATACCTGATTCTTCAATGTATTGTTCATTATTTTTTAACAACCCTCTCAATGAGCGCTTTTTTGTGAAATAATGAGTAGCCTCTTTGATAGCCGGTCCAGTAGGCGTAATACCTCCTGCTGTTAGTTTAGGAAAAATTGTTGAAAGCGACTCTAACCTTGGATTCCAGTCCATTAGCTTCTCTACATCTTTCTTTTTCCCAGGAAATAAAAAGATTGAAAATTGATTATGCCCCATACGAGCATTCAAGCTTAGCGATAAATCTAGCAGCGATTCCTTTACAGTAGGAAGCTTATTTTTCATACTGCCGCTCATATCAACTAAAATAAGAATCTCTAAGTCAACCGTTTCGCCAAGTTCATCGACAATTTCCATGATTTCTCCTCGCTTCTCAGGAGATAACTCTTCTAATCTTGAATTAGAGGAACCTAAAATTTGCTGAAGTTCTTTATTTACAACTCCTTGAAGTGTTTGCGTCATTGCCTGCCTTGTAACCATTTGAACAGTTTGAGACAGCTGTTTTACGTAAACAATTTGACTCACACCGCCGCCTGACGTGGCGATGCCTTCTATTTCATTAGTGCTTTGCTCATCGATTGTGTCCTCTTCCATCACACCAATAACGTTTACACTAATCCCTTGTTCCTTAGCCAATGCTGCCATTGCTACCGGATCTTCACCTGTATTCGAACCACCGTCTGTAATTACTAACATCTGTTTCAATGTACCTTTTTTCATAAAAAATCCCCTCCTCATTATCAGTATTAACATGATAGACGAGGAGGAGATAAAATATACTTCTATCTAACTATTGTGCTTTTTTACGATAGGCGTAAGAAGGGATCGATGACCATTTCGGAGTATTGTGCTGAAGTTTTGCTACAACTACCGTCATGTCATCTTCAATTAAACCTGATTTTGTCCGAATAACCTCTTCCATAATTAAATCTGCAATTTCTTGAGGGTCGTTTGTTTGAAGCTCGCCAATTTTTCTCTTCATCCACATTTCGTAATTCTCAACGTGCTTTGGTCCTTCAAATACGCCGTCACTCATCATAATTAATAAATCTTCCGCCTTCATTTGTTCATTCACAACATCAACTTCAAATTCTTCAATAATGCCCATTGGCAAATTGTTTGCCTGTATTTTAATGACCTTATCCCCACGTTTGATAAAGCTTGGTGTAGAACCGATTTTTAAGAAGTTTACATTTGCATCTTGTAAATCGATCATCGCTAAATCTAACGTAGAAAAAATCTCGTCGTTTGTACGCAGCGATAAAATAGAGTTAATCGACTTAATGGCAATCGTCTCTTCTATTCCTGTTTGTAAAATTTGTTTTAACAGCTGAAGCGTTTCGCTACTTTCATAGTGAGCGCGCTCTCCATTTCCCATACCATCACTAATAGCTAGTGCATACTTACCGGCATTTAGCTCAATCATAGAATAGCTGTCACCGGATACAAACCCTCCGCCTTTAGCAGCATGTGCTACACCTGTATCAACAACGTATGTTTTTGTACACCCAAATGAGACATGACAATAGCCTTGAGGATATTTAGCACATTCTTCGTGCTTTACTACAATGCTTTCACCGAGAATATCTGTGAGCATTGGCGCAATAATTTTCTCGCATTCTCCCCTTCCGTGACAATACGGCACCCACATTTCAATATCTACATTTCCAGGTTCGAGGCTATAAATTTCAATTTGGTTGATTTCCATTCCAAAATTACGGAGAGCGTCTAAAATCTGCTCTTCCTGTACATTTAAATTTTCGCGCTCTCGCTTAATTTCTTTTGCAAAATTGCCCATGACTTCAGAAACACCGTGAAGCTGTTCTGCTACAATTCTTCTACTTTCTTGAATTTGGGCTTTTAAATGCTGATTGGCTTTAAAATACGTAAGTTCATGCTCAATCACATCGATGACTTTTTTCGATTTCACACAATGTTTGTCCATTTCCCGGATTAACCTTGGATTTTGTTCAAGGGTGCCATTATCAACTTCAAGCATAATCTCCTTCATATATTCATAGGTTGTATCAAACTGCTGTGCCCAACATTGTTCTTTTTTAAAACAAAATTGGCATGTCCTTTCGGTAACGCTGCTTAAAAAATAATCAACTTCTTTATCCGCGCTTGGCTTTTCATCATAAAATCCATTTTGCGTAAAGCTTTTGGAAAGTGCTTGAAAAACATTCGAGAACTGTTCTACCCGATTCGCTGTTACATCTCGAATCTTACGTACATATTGCTGTTGTTCAAGCATATTTTCAGAGGTCCCTGGTACTAATTTACTTAAGTTTTTCAAAACAAAAGATGGGGTTAATAAAAATAAGACAACGGCTGTTAGTGATTCATACAAATTAGTCGTCAATCCCTGATCTGCCTGAGCATATAAGCCAATCAGCAATGAACCAACAACCAACCCTAGAGCTGCTCCTAGCTTTTTACCGTCTTTTAAAAGTCCTCCAAGCAAGCCAGAAAAAGCGAGTAAACTCATTTCGTACAAACTAGAAACATTCGCGAAACTTAAAATTAAACCGGTTACGACCCCTACCGTAGCTCCTATTGTAGGGCCTGATACAAACGCAAAAACTAATACTAAGTAACGAGACAATATATGTTCAGCCGAAAGACCGTAAATCATCCACCCTATTGTTCCCGTCATAACAGATGCCAACAAAATAATAAGAGAAATTACTTCTTCTGTTTTTAACGATTGTTTTCGCTTCCTGTATGAAATTAAAGGCACACTTTGCAAGAAAATCATCGTTAAAATAAAGCTCAGCCCCGCTTCTACTGCTACGAATGTAAAATCATACATGGTAAATTCTTTGGTAAACACATAAAAAATAGTTAGCTTTGTAAGTAACATCGCGATAAACACAGTGAACGGTAGCTTCTTTAACGGATCCATTGTCAGCATGCCGCTAAATCGATGAATCAGTAAGAAAACAACTAGTGTAGCAAATACGGTACCTCCATTTTGAATGGAAACACTAAATGCTCCTGCTAATACGGCTAAGCTCGCTAACGGTGCCTTTTCTTTCTTTATAGCCATTACAGCTGCAAAGAATGGTAAAGCAAATGGCATGATTTTCATTAAAATTAACGCTCGTCCTAATAAAAAACCTACGACTAGCAGCAACAATCCCCATTGAAATAACACCTTTTCCGTTTTCATACCCGCCTTTGTAAATACACGGGACATTTCTAATCTAGTTCGGTTAAATACCGCTTCTGTTGTTGGACTTGCAAAATCTCTTTCCGTCTTTTGCATTCTCCCACCACCCGCTAATTATACTTATTCGTTATTATATCGCGGCGAAAGGTGAAATTTTGTCAAACGGACTGGCAAAATACCTATAATCGTTCGACTATTTTCTAGTATTATATTGAAAACTATACAAAAAGATGTACAATCTTACATGGAGATTTAAGAAATATCAGAGATACTGTTTGTATGAGAGAAAGCCTATACTCATTATTCTTTTTTAAAAACAAATAAAAGTCTATAATAATATTAAAAAGTTATTGACAATCTCCCTATTTTTTTATATTATTATAAATGTCTTTTAAAGAACGCATAATGGCGGTGTAGCTCAGCTGGCTAGAGCGTACGGTTCATACCCGTGAGGTCGGGGGTTCGATTCCCTCCGCCGCTACTCGAATAATGGCCCGTTGGTCAAGCGGTTAAGACACCGCCCTTTCACGGCGGTAACACGGGTTCGAATCCCGTACGGGTCATCAAAAAGCATGTACAACAGTACATGCTTTTTTTCTATTTCTACTCTTTTTTACATATAAAAAAAGCACCTTTTAGATAAAAGGTACTTTCCAAAAACTCGCTATCTATTTGATATAAGCAGCAAGTTAACCGCGTTTTGCACCGCGTCCACCGCGTTTTGATTCGGTATGGCGTTTTAGGGAAGATAAACGTTCTTCACTGTCTTTCAAGAAACGATTCATTTTTTGTTCGAATGTTTCTTTTGTACGGAAATCATTACCGCCACCACGATTATTATTACGTTGTGGGCGTGAATCACGTGGACGGTCTGAGCGTGGCGCTCTTGCAGGACGCTCTGGTCTTTCTGGGCGTTCCGGTTTGTCTACCGCTTTCTTAATTGAAAGACCAATTTTACCATCTTTCTCAACGTTAATTACTTTGACTTCAACTTCGTCGCCCACTTTTAAATGGTCGTTAATGTCCTTTACATAATTATCAGCTACTTCACTGATATGAACCAAGCCTGTTGAACCTCCTGGTAACTCAACAAAAGCTCCAAAGTTCGTAATACCTGTTACCTTTCCCTGTAACTTGCTGCCTACTTCGATTGACATAAAAAAAATGCTCCTCCTTAAATGATAAAAGAAATCAATTTATTATATTATACAAAAAGCAAAAATACACTGTCAACGAACCATACGTTTAGTCTTTTTTTACATTAAAGATAATTTCCCCGTCTTCTGATAAAAAATAATCTCTGCGGGCAATCTTTTTAATATAATCATCATCATTTAACTTAACGATTTCACCTTTTAACTGTTTTTGCTTGCTTTGTAATTTTGTCAGCTGCTGTTCTAATTTTACCTTCTCAGCTTTTTTGTTCTCAATAGCTGAGGTTTGCGTAATTAAAGCTGATACCATTAATCCGCCAATGATTAAAGCCAACACTCCAAAAACAGTCAAACGCCTAATTAAACCGATACGTTTTCGATCTGTATTTTGTTTGATTTGCTCTTGTTTATAGCTATAATCAGTATTTAACTTCGCGACCTTTTTTTTTCGTACCGCATTCATTGAATTAGTCGTCCCCCTTATTTTTTAAAGTGTTCACCCATGCAACGACTCTCATTATCATATTCTTTGCATGATTGTAAATTCCTTCTATATACCGAAAACCCTTGTGTAAAATTCGTTTTACAGGGTTAGGCATCATTCTCCAAAATACGAAAAGAACCCACCTCGTCGGTATGTAAATGAGCTTTAGACAGAATACGAGCAGCTTATGAACAGCTCGGTAGATTCCAAACGCAACTACAAGTAGAATATGAATAAAGAAACGGATAGGCTTGACCAAAAAAATATTGCTAAGCGTTAAAACACCTCGATATAAACTTAATACGCTCGAGACAGTAAATGTTAATACTTTTAAATACAGTGATTGAAATAAGCTTTGATACGCGGCAAAGCCGCAAAACAAAGCAAGAAACGCATACAAACGCAGTTCTCCTTCATTCACTAAAAACAACACATAAAAAATGAGAAGAGCTTGCACCATCCAAAACAATACGTCATTCACAAATACAAACCATGGGCGTGATTTAGAGCGATTAACAAAGTAACGATAAGTATCGAGAGAAGCACCTAAGCCGCTTCCCATCGATACCATCGCAAGCATTGTATAGAGCTGAATGTTTAAACTCATCGAAACAACTTACTAAAGAATCCTTTAGCCTTCTCCGATTGGTTCTCATCTAAGTAAACTATATCAAAGATTTTTCCTTTTATCGATACAATTCCTTGATCAACGTCTAAATTTTTCATTTGCAGATTTTGCCCTCTAACTGACAAGAAACCCATCACTGTTTCAAGTAAGAATTCCTCATTGTCAAAGCTCTCTACCTGCTTCACACCCGTAATATCTAAGAGACGCCGACCCTTCATCACTAAATCATGATTTGGAGTATGGTCTTTGTTTGAATTGCTTGCTTCATAAAATTGGCTCATATCTTCATCCCCACCTCATTCATTAAGAGCGTTCGCTCTTGTTATCTGTTGTTTAAACATATGAATGAGAAAAGTAATTTAGAACAAGCCTTCATCAGTTATACTTCAGATGAAATGCGCTCTTCTTTAACAATTGAGTACAAATTAGCTGCTTCTTCTTTTTTAGCTGCTTCTTGAAGAGCCTCTATTTTAACGGTAATTTTCTTCGTGCCAAATGTGATCGCTAATTCATCTCCTACTTTCACATTTGTGCTTGCTTTTGCAACGATACCATTAATGGTAATACGGCCCTTGTCTGATACTTCTTTTGCTAATGTACGGCGCTTAATTAAACGTGATACTTTTAAAAATTTATCTAACCTCATAATTCCCTCACCTTTCTGTTTTACAAACCTGTTTTTTTCGCTTCTTCCCAAAATTCATCTAATTCTTCTAACGAAAAAGATTCAAATGGTTTTTGCGAAGCTTTCACTTTTTCTTCAATGTATTGAAATCGATTTAAAAATTTTGTATTTGTTTTAGCTAATGCAGCTTCAGAGTCGATTTTATAAAACCTTGCAATATTCACTAAAGCAAATAAAATATCCCCAAATTCATCGCTCATTTTTTCTTTATCAGCATGCTGTACTTCCTCTTGGAATTCAGCAAGTTCTTCTTGTACTTTTTCCCACATAGGTTCAACTTCTGACCAATCAAACCCAACTTTTGCAGCTTGTTTTTGGTATCCATGCGCTTTCATTAAAGAAGGCATAGCTCCTGGTACAGAAGCTAAAAGAGAAGAAGGTTCCTGTTCTTTTTCTTCTTTTTTGATTTCATCCCAATTTTTTAAGACCTCATCTGCATTATTCACACTCACGTCACCAAATACATGCGGATGGCGTCTTACCATTTTCTCTGAAACACTGCGAATGACATCATCAATTGAAAACATTCCTTCATCTTCACCAATTTGCGCATGAAGCAATACCTGCAGCAATACATCGCCAAGCTCTTCAATCATATTATCGTCATCTTGACGATCAATTGCATCTAATAGCTCATAAGACTCTTCTAGCAAGTAGCGCTTGAGCGATTCATGCGTTTGTTTTTGATCCCAAGGACATCCGTTTGGTCCTCTAAGCGTAGCAATAATCTTTCTGAATGCGTCAAATTGATGGTATAAAATCGTTTCGTCCGCTACTGGAGGAACATAAATAGTCGTTAAGTTATTGAGTGACATTTCTCTATCCAATTCATACAGCTTGACTGGTTGGATTTTTTCTTCACTGCTTCCCGCTGCCGTTACAATATAAACGAGGTAATCATCAGGAACGTGTTCCATCAGCGTTAGCTTTACCTCTGAAGCAACAAACTGATCGTACACTTGAGCGATTAGAACATGACCGGTTAATTCTATTTCACTGCGCTTTAAATCCGTTCCATCTAGCAGCTGAAACCCTTCAATAGGATCAATTTTTAACGCACCAAAGATTGGGTCTAGGAAGCTTTGTCCCCCTTTGATTTCAATAGAAATACCGCGTTCTTTTCCTTTTTGTAAAAGTAATTGAACCGTACGTTCTGCCACTAAAGGGTGTCCTGGAACGGCATAAACCACTTCTTCTGTCGAAGCTTTTTTGATTAAATCATTCGATATATGTTCATATACCTCTTCAAATGCATCATAAGATTCGTATACGTCATCATAGGATACATACGTTAAACCTTCACTTTCTAGTTCTTTGATTACAGGATGTTCTTTTGTGCGCATATAAATATGCTTTTCCTGCTGTAGCACGCGATAAATGCCTACAGGCAGTTGATCTAAATCGCCTGCTCCTAAACCAATAACTGTTACTTTACCTGTCATTGCTTCACCTTCTTATTTATTTTTCAATACGTATTTAGCTAAAACACTTCCCATTGGAAGTAAGTGTAATTCTTCTTCGGTAAAAATATGTTGTTTCATAATAATAAATAAATAAAACAAACCGCCTATTAACACACCTGTTCCTGTTTCAACCACTTGTTTGCTTGTGTCTAAACTATTAGACCATACAAAGTGATGTAAACAAAATAAATAGCTTTGCAACAGCACAACCATTGCTATTGCTGTTATAAAAATACCACCACTCGCTCTTTTTGGAACAAGAGATACAGCTAGCTTTTTATACAGCCAAAATAGATTGATTGCCGCAACGATGCCGAATCCAGTTGAAGAAGCAATGGCTGCCCCTATGGTTTGAAACTCTGGTATTAGCCAAAGATTTAATATCAGTTTGACCATCATGCCAGCGATGACGGCTACTACAGGAGCGAAAACAGCTCCCATCCCCTGCAACACAGCTCCAGCAGTTGCTGCTACTGTTGTAAATATAATTAACAAGCTCAAAATTTGTAAAACATCCGTTCCGTGGGAATCACCGTATAGAAGCATATTAATAGGTTTCATTAGCGCAATCAAGCCAAAAGCTGCTCCAACTCCGACTACAAGCGATAGGCGAAGAGATAGCTGAACTTTTTCAACCACAAATGATAGATTCTTTTTCGCAATGGCTGAAGAAATAATAGGTACAAGCGAAAGCGAAAAAGCTGTACCTACTACTGTGCCTAATTGAATCAACGGAAGCCCGCGGTCATAAATGCCTTTTAGGATTTTTGCTGCCTTTTCAGCCATGCCATGTGCCGTCAGACTAGAGTATAAAGTAAAGGAATCAATAAGCTGAATAAACAGTAGACCCATAGCGCTAATACAAATTAATAAGCCTTGAATAATAAGGACTTTTACTATTTTTTTGATGTCTGCTTTCTTTATGCGTTGAAATACTCCCTTAGAATTTGTCTTTGTTCTAAACACAAATAAAAATAAAATAATAAGAGATGTTATACCGCCTGTTATGGAACCAAAAATAGCTCCAGCCCCTGTAGTATAAGGACCATACCCATGTTGCATAAAGAAAATAGATAGATACAAAATAGTCCCTACCCGAACAACTTGTTCTGCGATTTGAGACAACGCTGTAGGAAACATGTTATATAATCCTTGATAATAACCACGAATGACGGCAATGAAGGGAATAAGTAAAAACGAAAATGAAATAATTTGAATGAGAATTGTCAATTGACGATCTCCCATCCACTCGGCAATCGTTTCTGCAAAGATATATTCAAGTGCAAATATCATGCAGCCTAGTACAAACAAAAAAGCAAATGAAACTTGAAGTATTCCTCGTATTTCCTTTCTCCTATTTGTTGCCGCATAGTCGGCTACTAACTTTGAAATAATTACAGGGAAACCGTATGTACCTAGCTGTAGTGCAATTCCATATAGCGGATAAACTTGCTGATAGATATAAAACCCTATATCTCCCGCAATATGGTGATATGGAATACGGTAAGTGGCACTTAAGATTTTCGTAAATAAACCTGCGAGCGTTAAAATAATGGCGCCGTTGAAAATAGAATAAAGCTTTGTTTGTTTCTGCATTCCTACACCTTTCACCTGCAGCTGCTAATTATGTGAACAAACCTTTTTATTAGCCGCTAACTGCCATAGAATAGAGCTTTGTTCTTATAAAACAGCCTGCACTTTCCAATAAATAAAATACCGTACCATTATATCATGTTCTCTTTATTTCTAAGATAAGACAGCATGAAAAAAGGCAGCAGAAACTGCTACCTTTTTGGTAAATAATGTAAAATAGAGATAATTACACTTACTGCTCCATTTGACGAGACAAGAAGCTAGCTGCTGTTTCGGCTGCTTTATGCTCCACTTCACCAAGAGATTTATCTTTTGAAAAAATAACAACGGCCCCAATCGGATCTCCATTTGCAATAATTGGACCGATTGTATAAGAAGAAATATTTTCTTCATATCCATCGACAAATTCAAGATTTTTTCCATCAGTTACTAAAGAAGAACTGCGGCTTTCCATGGCAGATTCCACTAAAGAACTAATATTTTTGTTTAAGTATTCTTTTTTAGAACTTCCTGCTACCGCAATAAATACATCGCGGTCACAAATAAGTACAGGATGACCTAAGCTATCGTATAACGCTTCGCCATACTCTTTTGCAAAATCTCCTAATTCACTAATTGGTGAATATTTCTTTAAAATAACTTCTCCATCGCGATCGACGAAAATCTCTAGCGGGTCTCCCTCTCGGATGCGAAGTGTTCTTCTAATTTCTTTTGGAATCACAACGCGACCCAAATCATCAATACGACGAACAATACCTGTTGCTTTCATTCATTGAAGCCTCTCTTTCATATGATGATTAAAATAATTGGTGAATATCACTGATGGCTAGATGATAAAAGGTTCACCTTTGTTGAGGTTAGTATTCTTCACTCTACAACTTCTATTCACCAACCATCTCTTTTTTTGTTAAAAAGTGTGTTTTTATTAAAAAAATGCCCAAAAAACCGCAAAAACATGAGGGTTGGGATATTTTTACCTGAGTTATATAAAAAGAAGGCTCAAAAATGAGCCTTCTTTTTAATTCGTAACTTGTTCTTTTTTTACAGTGGCTACTCCTTTTACTAACTGATACACAATATTCAGCCATTCTTTTTGAGCAAGTCCTTTTACATTAACGACTAATTTCACTTTCTTGCCATCCATGCCTAGGCTGACCATTCTGCCAAATTGATCACCTAGCATAAATAATTTTTGCCCGTCAACCGTTGAGCTTGCCTCTTCAGACAATAGAATCGAAATTTCTTGTTTTGACTGAAGAATAGATTCTACTAAGTTCTGCGTTGCATATACTTTTGTCTCGGCTACTTTAAATAAATACTCAACCTCAGTTGGATACTCTCCAAAACGATCAATCATTTCATCTTGCAATTCCTGAATATCCTCTAATGCTTCAATTCCTCTAAAGCGCTTATACATTTCAATTTTCAAGCGACCGTCTGTAATGTACTGATCAGGGATATACGCATCCAAATCCAGATTCATTTCAACATTAAATTTCACACTTTCTCCGTCAGATCCGCGTCTTTCCTCTATCGCTTCTTTAAGCATTTGTGAGTAGAGATCAAAACCAACAGAATCGATGAATCCATGCTGCTGAGCACCAAGTAAGTTTCCGGCACCACGTATTGAAAGGTCACGCATAGCAATTTTAAAGCCTGAACCTAATTCGGTGAATTCTTTAATAGCTTGTAGACGCTTTTCAGCTACCTCTGTCAGTACTTTGTCTTTATGATACGTAAAGTACGCATACGCCACGCGATTTGAACGACCTACGCGCCCTCTTAATTGATAAAGTTGTGATAATCCCATCTTATCAGCATTATTGACAATAAGTGTATTTACATTTGGAATATCTACTCCTGTTTCAATAATGGTTGTACTTACAATAACGTCATATTCGCCTTCTAAAAAGCTTAAGATAACCGCTTCTAGTTCTGTTTCATTCATTTTTCCGTGAGCATACGTTACCCTAGCATCAGGCACGAGCATCGAAATCTCTTCGGCTTTTCGTTCAATATCTTCCACGCGATTATATAAGAAGTAAACTTGGCCATCACGCGCTAATTCACGTTCAATCGCTTCACGAACTAGAACAGGGTTATACTCCACTACATACGTTTGAACTGGAAAACGATTTTCAGGCGGCGTTTCAATAACAGACAAATCCCTAACGCCCAGCATAGACATATGTAGTGTTCGTGGAATAGGTGTTGCTGTAAGTGTAAGGACGTCAACGTTTGCTTTCATTTGTTTGATTTTTTCCTTGTGCGTTACACCAAAACGCTGTTCTTCATCGATGACTAACAATCCTAAATCTTTATAAATAACGTCTTTAGATAGTAAACGATGTGTACCAATCACTACATCTACTGTACCGTTTTTTAGCCCTTTAATCGTTTCTTGCTGCTGTTTACGGCTTCGAAAGCGGCTCAATAGCCCAATGTTAATTGGATAGTCTTGAAAACGCTCACGAATGGTTTCATAGTGCTGCTGAGCTAAAATAGTGGTTGGTACTAAAATAGCTACTTGTTTTCCATCAGTAACAGCTTTAAATGCAGCACGAATGGCTACTTCCGTTTTTCCATATCCAACGTCTCCACAAAGAAGACGATCCATTGGTCTTTCATGTTCCATATCCTTTTTAATTTCTTGTACAGAACGAAGCTGATCTTCGGTTTCTTGATAAGGGAAAGCTGTTTCAAACTCTCTCTGTAAATCTCCATCCGGTGAAAATGCATAACCTTTGCTTGCTTCACGCTCTGCATACAGTTTAATTAGGTCATCAGCGATGTCTTGAACAGAAGACTCAACTTTACGTTTTACTTTTTTCCAGTCATTTCCGCCAAGCTTATATACCTTTGGCTCTTTGCCCTCAGAACCTACGTACTTTTGTACTTGATCAATCTGTTCAACAGGAACATACAGCTTGTCAGAGCCTTCATATTTAATATGAATATAATCTTTATGATTACCGTTAATCTCTAACGTTTCCATTCCTAAGTAACGGCCAATACCGTGATTAACGTGAACAACATAGTCACCTACGTTTAACTCTGAATAGCTTTTAATACGCTCTGCATTGGAAAGCTTTTGACGACGCTTTGATTTTTTTACACGTTTTTTAAACAATTCTTCCTCGGTTAAAACGGCTAATTTTTGCATCGGCAGTTCAAAGCCCATTTGTAAATCGCCTTCAATAATTTGGACAAGACCTGGTACAAGCTGACCATTTCCATCTAAAATAGATGAATCGATATCATAATCTGCTAGAACACCTTCGAGTTTTTTCACCCGCTCTTTGTCTGCTCCTAAGAGAACCACTGTATAATTAGCATTTTTCCAGCGTTCAATTTCACTTTTTAATAAGTTCATTTGGCCGTAAAACTGCTGCATCTGCTTACATGAAATATTAATAATATTTTGCGGACTCGTATAAGACACATGTTTTAAAAATAACGATAAGTATAAAAACTGATGTTTTGCCCGCTGAATAAGAGATGGAAGCTTATGAGATAATTGAACGTCTCGAACAATTTGCCCCTGCTCTAATAATTCTGTTATCCATTCAGCTTCCTCTGTTTCAAGCTGATCAGACGTTTCTTGAATTCGAGTTGTCTCATCAAAGATGACAATGCCGCCTTCTGGTAAATAATCTAGTAAACTAGCAGGCGATTCGTAAAAGAACGATAAATACTTGAACATATTTTCAAGAAGTTGACCTTGACGCAGCTGTTCGATTTCACCTTTAATATTTTCTGTTAAGGTAGCTTTCAGCGATGCGTTTTTCACTTGTTGAAGCGTCGAAGCCAGCTGTGCTTCTAGTTCTTCAATTCCCTTGGCCACTTCATTTTGGTTCACAATAATTTCCGTAGCAGGGCCGATTGAGATTTCTTTTAGCTGCTCTTGAGAGCGTTGATCCTCAATTGTAAAAGTACGAATGGAATCAATTTCCGTGTCAAATAGTTCAATTCGGACAGGCAGCTCTTCTGTTAGCGGATAAATATCAATGATTCCTCCGCGCACACTAAATTCACCTGGAGCTGAAACCATGGATGCTCGCTCATACCCTAATTCAACTAACCTTTTTAAATAATGATCAACGTCGATGTCGATCCCCATTTGAAACGGCAGCTGCGTTTGCTCCCATCTTGCTTTAGGGGGCAACAGCTTTCGAATTCCTGCAAGCGGTGTTACAACTACTCCACCTGTATGTTGACTCCAGTAATTGAGTGCTTCAATTCGCTGAGCCTTTAATTCTGGACTTGCAATTCCCACTTCTGTAGCAACTAAATCGTTAACAGGGTATAAGAAAACGTCTTTTTCCGGTAAAAGATGCAAAAGGTCCTCATACACTTTTTGGGCTTGATATAAATTATGGGTCACTACTAATAAGGGGTATTTTTTATCCTCATTTAACAGTGCCATTAATACAGATCGAGCTGAACCGGAAATTCCCGTTACTAACTGTTCTTTTAAACCTTCTTCTAAACTGCTAACAACAGCTCCAATTTCTTTATTTTCTTCAAATTGCTGTCTAATCCCTCGCAAAGGAATTCCCTCCTCCCATGATATGTCTAAACTAAACAGAAAAACGCTTTGGTTTGAGACCAAAGCTTTTTATTGTATAAATGTTTCGTACTGATGATAATCTGGATTACGTTCTAGCGCTTCTTGACAGTCTTCACAAATAATTTTAACCACGATATCTCCACTATTATGGTAATGAATAAAGTCTTTTCGTTCATCTGCGGTCAGGTGATTAAAACCGAGTGCTTCAGTATTGTGAGCTGTCTTTTCTATCATACCGACTTTTGCGCCACAATGTCTACAGAAATAATGAATAGACATACAAATCCTCCCAAATCTTTTAGTGTTAGTATGGACGATTGGGAGAAATTTTATTCTACTTAATTGTAACGATTCATTACTTCTAAGAATGGTTTACCCAAAAAGTCCTCACTGGCGTGTACAGACGTTTTCATCGCTTCTTCCATATGAACCATTTCATCTTCAGTGAAGCGCCCTAGTACATAATCAACTACTTTCATACCGTTCTTCGGACGATCAATTCCAATACGAATTCGGTTAAACTCTTGGGTTTTTAAATGCTGAATAATCGATTTTATTCCGTTATGACCACCCGGACTTCCTTTTGTACGCAACCTTACTTTTCCGCACGGTAAATCTAAATCATCATAAATAACAAGCAAATCTTCCACGTCTATATCGAAATAGTCCATTAACGGGCGAATACTTTCTCCTGATAAATTCATATATGTTAGAGGCTTTAATAATATGACTTTTTCTCCTTTTATTATACCTGTTCCATATATTCCGTTAAACTTTGTTTTATCTAATGAAATCATAAACTGTTCAGCAATTTTATCAATTGCCATAAATCCTATATTATGACGAGTACGGTCATATTCTTTGCCAGGGTTCCCTAAACCAACGATTAATTTCAAAATAGATACTCCTTTCTATTCTATGTAAGCTATGGTACATACTAGGTAAATGTCTTTAAAGTTTTACATTACTATATAGTATCACTTTTATTATAATCAATTTACACAAAAAGACGTAACCTTTTGGTTACGTCTTTTATATTATTCTTCATCAGCTTTTTCTTTTGTTGCTTCAACATTGCCTTCAGCATCCTGAACTTCGCCGCTGTCCGGCTCTTCTTCCTGTTGAGGAGGTAATACAGAAGCAACTGTATCTTCTGCGTCATGCGTAATTTCAAGCTTTTTATCTACCTTGATATCCGCTACCGTGATTGTATCATTAATTCCTAAATCCGATACATCTACATCAATAGATGATGGGATATCTTGCGGCAAGCCTTTTAGTGAAATTTCATATAGAGACTGCTGTAATACGCCGCCTTCTTTTGTTCCTTTTGCTTCTCCTACTAGAGATAAAGAAACTTCAGTATCAATTTCTTTCTTCATGTCGACCACTTGGAAATCGGCGTGGACAATTTCGTTTTTTAATGGATCGGTTTGAATATCATGTAACATTACGGAATATTTTTGCTTATCTACTTGTAATGTTAATACTCCATTGCGTCCTGCTTCACGAATAGTCTTAATAAAATCAGCACTGTTTAAGTAAATAGGTGTGGATTCTGTTTTATTTCCATAAACAACCGCTGGGAAGTTTCCTTCATCGCGAATTTTTCTATTTGTAGAATTTTTAAAATCCGTTCTTTTATTTGCCTCAATTGAAATACTCATTTTATTCACCTTCCAGTATGTTTTCTACTTAAAATGTACCCTTTTTAGAAGGCCGCTAAACATGTAACCCTGTTTGAACATCAATATATCTTTGCTCATCCCGTTCAAATCCCTTTAAAATCAAGGATTAGCATATTTAAATTTTTTCAAAAAAACCTCTTTCCAAATGGAAAGAGGTTCTGTTTATCAATCAAATAATGTACTAACTGATTGCTCTTCGTGAACACGAATAATCGCTTCACCAATTAAAGGAGCTACTGAAAGTTCTGTTACTTTATCAATTTTCTTATCTTCTGTCAAAGCAATAGAGTTTGTTACAGCTAGCTCTTTGATTGTAGAGTTTTGAATACGCTCAATTGCAGGGCCTGATAGCACTGGATGTGTACAACAAGCATATACTTCTTTTGCACCTGCTTCAATTAATGCACTTGCACCAATTGTAATTGTACCAGCTGTATCAATCATGTCATCAATCAAGATTGCTGTTTTTCCTTCCACTTGTCCAACAATGTTCATAACTTCTGCTACGTTTGGACGAGGGCGACGTTTGTCAATGATAGCAATCGGTGCTTTTAAACGTTCCGCTAAACGGCGAGCACGCGTTACACCACCGTGGTCCGGAGATACAACAACAACGTCGTCAAGGTTTTTACTCTTGAAGTATTCACCTAAAATTGGAACACCTACTAAATGGTCAATTGGAATATCGAAGAAACCTTGAATTTGAGGAGCGTGTAAATCTAATGTAATAATACGAGTAGCTCCCGCTTTTTCAATGATATTTGCTGCTAATTTGGCAGTGATTGGTTCACGTGCACGAGCTTTACGATCCTGACGAGCATAGCCATAGTAAGGCATAACAATGTTAATTGTTTTAGCTGATGCACGTTTTAATGCATCAATCATAATTAATAATTCCATTAAGTGTTCGTTAACTGGAGCACTTGTTGATTGAATGATAAATACATCACAACCACGGATACTTTCTTCAATGTTAATTTGAATTTCACCGTCACTAAAACGATCAACCGAACATTTACCTAACTCCACACCAATTACTTTTGCGATCTCTTCAGCTAAAGCCTTGTTTGAATTTAGCGTAAATAACTTTAAATTTTCATCCGCATATACATTTGACATTTTATTGTGAAACCTCCGTCAGGATTTTTTATTAATATCAAGCTTTTCAGCATAGTTTTCTTTATTTACTTGTTTCGCACGAGCAATTGATAATGCTTTTCCTGGCACATCATCCGTTACGGTTGAACCAGCTGCAACATAGGCACCTTCACCAATTGTTACAGGTGCAATTAAGTTTGAGTTACATCCTACGAATGCCCCATCTTCAATTTTTGTTAAAAATTTATTTTTCCCATCGTAGTTAACTGTAATAGATCCGCACCCTAAGTTTACACCTTTTCCGACCTCTGCGTCTCCAATATAACTCAAATGAGAAGCTTTGCTACCTTTTCCAAAAGATGCTTTTTTAATTTCTACAAAGTTTCCTACGCGCACTTCGTCTCCGATTAGTGACTGAGGACGAATATGTGCAAATGGACCAATTGTGACTTCGTGACCAATTTCACTATCGTGAGCAACAGAATGGCGAATAGAAGTATTATTACCTATTTTGCAGTCTTTAATTTCACTGTTAGGTCCTACTTCACAATTCTCCCCAATTTCAACTGTTCCTTGAATAACTGTCCCCGGATAAACAACCGTATCTCTGCCGATGACAGCATCTGCTGAAATGTACGTGTTAGAAGGATCTACAATCGTCACTCCATTTAACATATGCTGCTTGTTGATACGCTTTTTCATTGTTTCTTCTGCTTGAGATAGAGCAAATCGATCGTTAACGCCCAATGTTTCAGCAAAATCGGATGTTTGATATGCAGAAATAATTTGACCTTCATTTTTTAGAATTTCGATAACATCAGGTAAATAGTACTCTCCCTGTACGTTATCATTTGAAACTTTTGAAAGTGTCTCAAATAATTTCTCATTATCAAAACAATACGTACCAGTATTGATTTCCTGTACAAGACGCTCTTGTTCTGTGGCATCTTTATGCTCCACAATCTTTTCAACAGACCCTTGCTCATTTCGAATAATGCGTCCATATCCTGTTGGATCTTCTGCATGAGCTGTTAAAATAGTTGCCATTGCATTTGTTGCTTCATGATGCTTTAATAAAGATTCAATTGTTTCAGCTGTAATAAGAGGAGTATCTCCACATACAACAATTGTCGTACCTTTTTCATGTGCAAGTAAAGATTCTGCTTGCATTACTGCATGAGCTGTTCCTAACTGATCTTCTTGTAAAGCAAATAAGCTTTTATCTCCAACATGTGATTTCACTTTTTCGGCACCGTGACCTACAACTGTAATTAAATTTGTTAAATCCAAGCGTGATAACTGATCAATTACGTGTTGCACCATCGGTTTGCCACACACAGGGTGTAACACTTTATATAAAGATGACTTCATACGTGTACCCTGACCAGCTGCCAATATGACTGCATATCTTTTTGACATAACAGGCCTCCAATTTTACCTTTTTATCCATTAAGAATATTATATCAAAAATGACAGCATTTCAAGGAATCATTTATAAGTCGTGAATTTTATTTTTTGGTAATGCTAAAGTTTTACAAAGGTGTGAAATTATATAAGTGAAAACCAAAAAGAAAAGAGCCTACTTTTCAGTAGACTCTTAATGTATCATATGTTTACGAAGCACCCGCTTCTTCGAATTCAACTTCTACCTCACCTAAACGATGATATTCTGCTAAAACAGCATCTTGAATCTTTCCGCGAGTATTTGAATTGATTGGATGTGCAATATCACGGAACTCACCATCAGGTGTACGTTTACTTGGCATGGCTACAAATAAGCCATTATTACCATCAATCACACGAATATCATGAACAACAAATTCACCATCTAATGTGATTGAAGCAATCGCTCTCATACGTCCTTCAGTGTTCACGCGGCGTAATCTTACGTCAGTTACTTCCATCTTGTTCACCACCTTTTTCTATGCGAAGCTTTACATACTTAATTCCACAGAATTTTGTGTTTTCCTGCTATTCAGAAAAAATTTTTAGAAAATTTTCGCAAAAAAAGTGAACAATTGGAAGTTACTTGCTTTTTATTAGAAATTTGTTAATTTTATTACCCTTTAACTAGTGCAATAACTTCAATTTCAACAAGTACATCTTTTGGCAGTCTCGCTACTTCTACGCACGAACGTGCCGGCTTATGGTCGCCGAAGTAGTCACCATAGACTTCATTTAACGCTGCAAAGTCATTCATATCTTTGATGAATACGGTTGCCTTTACAACTGTATTTAGAGAAGCTCCAGCTTCTTCAAGAACTGCTTTTAAATTTTCAAATACTTGAGTAGCTTGTACTTGAACATCGCCTTCGACCAATGTACCATCTGGACGAAGTGGAATTTGACCTGAACTGTAAAACAAGTTATTCACAACAATTCCCTGTGAATATGGACCAATAGCTTGCGGTGCATTTTTTGTTTGAACCTGTAACATATGTTCCTCTCCCTTACTTGATCAAATATATTTTAAGTAATTGCCTTCCTGTACACGAATTTGTTTATCTTTGATATTTACGTCTTTCAACTGTACAAGAGACACATACTCATCCACTAAACGCTCTTCAATATCTTCTGATTCTACTAAGACTCCAATACCAGCAACAGTTGCATCGAACTCTTCAAGCAAGCTAACCATTCCATTTACGGTACCGCCAGCTTTCATGAAGTCATCAATGATGAGCACATTTGATCCTACCGCTAAACTTCTTTTAGCTAACAGCATCGTTTGAATGCGCTTAGATGAACCTGACACGTAGTTAATACTAACAGTCGACCCCTCGGTTACTTTGCTGTCTCTGCGTACAATAACAACCGGCACATCTAAATACTGAGCTACCGCATACGCAATCGGAATACCTTTTGTCGCTACAGTCATTACAACATCGATTTTGCGGTTAGCAAAAAGTGATGCATATAAACGACCGATTTTATTCACAACGCGAGGGTTTCCTAAAATATCAGTTAAATATAAATATCCACCTGGCAGTAAACGCTCAGGTTTTTCAATCAACCCACATAATTCTTGAACAAGCTGACCGGCTTCTTCATTCGTCATTTTTGGAATGAATTTAACTCCGCCGGCAGCTCCTGGTAGCGTAACCAAGGTTCCGATACCCTGCTGCTCAAAAGTTTGTTTAATAATCGCCATATCTTCGCTAATAGATGATTTTGCGGAATCGTATTTATCTGCAAAATACGTAAGAGGGATAAGGCGCTGAGGGTTTTGAATGAAATAGTTGGTCATATCAATTAATCGTCCACTACGTCGAAACTTCATAACATCCTCCTGAAAATCCGAATATTGTAATGTAAATATAACATTAACATACGGATTTATTCAAGCGTTATTCGTTCACCTAGTAGCCTAACTGCATAAACCTTATCGCAGAACCCACGTAATCCGTTATAAATACGATGCATACGTGAATCATGCTGTACAAGTCCAAATACAGTTGGCCCACTGCCGCTCATGAGCACAGCGTCGGCGCCAAAACGCTTTATTTGTTCTTTAATGAGAGCTACTTCCGGGTGCATTTTCAGCGTTACTGCTTCTAATACATTTCCTACAAGGCTACACATTTGATCATAATTTCCTGATTGTATGGCATGAACCATCTCATCTACTTTGGGATGATCCATCTCTTCGATTTTTAAATTTCGATATACATCTGCCGTAGAAACACCTATTTCAGGCTTAGCCAAAATCACCCAGCAGCTTGGAGGTGCCTCAATATGCTCTACAATCTCTCCGCGCCCTGTAGCAAGAGCTGTCCCTCCGTACACGCAAAAAGATACGTCAGAGCCAATCTCAGCCCCTATTTCTGCAAGTGTGTCTAATGATAACCCTAATTCCCATAATGTATTTAAACCGCGTAATGTAGCAGCCGCGTCACTGCTGCCTCCAGCTAGTCCAGCAGCCACTGGAATATGTTTATCAATTAATATATTTACACCTTTTGAAATGTTATAACGTCGTTTTAAAATCTGTGCTGCCTGATAAGCAAGATTTCGCTGGTCATCTGGAACAAAGCGATTATGAGAATAAATAACAATCCGTCCATCTTCACGATCAGAAAGTTCAATTCTGTCTGCTAAATCTATTGTTGTCATAATCATCTTAACTTCATGGTAACCATCTGGACGTTTATGTAACACATCAAGTGACAAATTTATTTTAGCCGGCGCTTTCACCATTAATTTCAACTTACTTCACCTACTTCATCTTATCGAGTTTAACGCTATTTTATCATAAAATGAACAAGATATAGCTGTTCATTTAAACATCTTTGTTTAATCCTCTTTTTTATCTTTCATTTTGGGACAAAAAAACCGAAGCGGTTACACACTTCGGTTTTTCTCATTTCACTTTAAATAATCGTATAAGCATTGGTTTTCACTATACTATTGCTTTAGCTGCTGCTGTGCAAGCTCTACAGCTCGTTTCACCATATTGCCTGCATCTTTTGCCCTAATAGCGCCCCAACCTTCTGCTTGTACAGTATCGTAAAAACCAAGTTCTTTAGCCAGTTCTTCTTTCATCTTTGACGACATAAACCCTCTACGCCTTGACATTGCACATGGCCCCTTTACGTATAATATGAAATTTCAACCTGAATCTCCTTGCTCTCTGACATAAGAAAAACAAGGACGATATGTATAGTATGTATAAAAAATAATGTATATATAATTTGAAAAAAAGACCAATAAAAAAGCAGTAAACCAATGTCCACTGCTCATCATTACTTGCTATATTGCCTATGTCATTCTTAGAAAAATTTCAGTTGCACTGTTTCCGTTAACACATCTGCGTAACTGTACGAAACGCGCTCCAAAGAGTTTTCCTCTTGATCTAATTCAACGATAAAAACAGATGGGTACGTTTCTGTTAATACACCTGAACGTTCTACTGTTTTTCTACGACCACCGTTTGCTTTTAAAGTTAATCGTTGGCCTAGGTGCAAATCCAGCGCTTGCTTAATATCAGACAAAGTTTTCGCCATATTGGTCCACCTCACTATGTATAGTGTAACACATGTTAGAAAAATAGTCAAAAACATAAAATTATAACAATCTACCTCTAATTGTGTCAATAAATAATTTTCAACATAAATCTACATTTCGCTGTTAGTATGCTCGTTTTTCAATGAAATATGTATATCTTTAGCAAATATTGAAAATGATTTTGTGAAATTAAGCGTATAGTTTAACTCCATACGAAAAAACAACTGGTTTCACCTCATGCGTTTACATGCTGTAACCAGTTGTTTTTATTTCTACTCATCGCTTTCATAAGGCATACCCGTACGAAGCAGCCCTTTCGTTTCTACTCCTCCTAAACCTTTAGCACCCGTTAATGTATTACGTAAGACGTCCCATACATTAATACGATCCGTGAAAGGAGTAAAACTTAGTTTTGCTACTACATACACGGGATCAAGCGCATGAATATTTACACGTGAAGGTGAACTAGCAAAGTTTGCTCCAGCTTGAATCAACAATTCAAAATGCGATTGACAGGCACCCGCAAAAATTACCAGCTGATCTAGATTACCAACTCTTTTCCTTGCTTCTTGGACTGTTCGAATATAGTGCTTGGAATGTCTATAAGCAAGAAGATCATCTTTATTTCCTTTTCCTTTGGAATATGCATCATGCCCTGTCAGCACCAGAATATCCGGCCTTACATCCTCGATTAGCTTTCCAACTTTCTCTGGCATCTCTGACTCTACGCAATGAACACCATAAACAGGGACACCAATTTTTTCATAAACTAATAAACATTTACGCAAATAATTAGGGTCTCCATCTACGTGCAGGACCTTTCCTGGAATTTGAAATAAGCGATGCGAATGGCTGTATCCATTAGTTATGCTATATTCAGTTTTCTCTCGAACGAGCCGATAATCCTGTTGAATAAGCTCTAGGGATCTTTCTAAAAGCTCTTCTTCTTGTTTTTTTCTTTGATCCTGTTCTTTAGCATCCACAACCTCTAAATCTGTACAAGGAGCGTCGGCAATCAACCGAACGTCTTCTCCTATTAAAGTCGCATATTTCCCCGCTTCGCTGTCATTAATAGCTATAACACGAAAAAGCAAATCTCTTTGATAAGAAGGTCGTGTAACTATATCACCAATTTTGATGTTCATATGCTTCACTCCGTCTTTGCTACTTCAAAAATAAATTCTCTTCATAGCCTATGACTTCATGATAAAAATGTGATGATTTAGCTAAATGATTTTAAAAGTTGGTCACTTAACGTTCCAAATTCTTGGATAGATAGCGTTTCGCCTCTTCTTTTCGGATCAATTTCAGCAGCTGAAAGTGCTTGCTCAATGTCTGCTTTTTTCTGCTTCCCATTTGGCAAGTTATTCACTAGATTGTTTAAGATTGTTTTTCGTCGCTGTCCAAAACTTGCTCGTACAACTTGGAAGAAGAAGGATTCATCCTGTACCTCTACTGCTGGCTTTGGTCTTCGCAACAACCGAATAACAGCTGAATCTACATTAGGCTGCGGATTAAACACTGTTTTAGGCACAATCATAACCGTCTCAGCCTCTGTATAGTATTGAATTGCAATAGAAAGTGAACCATAATCCTTTGTTCCCGGTTTAGCTGCTATACGGTCAGCGACTTCCTTTTGAAGCATAACAACGATTCCACGCACCGGAATTTGCTCTTCTAATAATTTCATCAGAATAGGTGTCGTCACGTAATACGGTAAATTCGCAACGACCATTAAATCTTCTATTCCTTCAAATTCTTGTTTGATTGTCCCTTTTAAATCTGCTTTTAACACATCTTGATGAATAACTTTTGCATTTGGGTAAGGAGAAAGGGTATCAGCTAAAATCGGAAGCAGACGCTGATCGATTTCAAATGCCAACACTTTTTTTGCACGCTTTGCCAGCTGTTCAGTTAACGCCCCAATACCAGGGCCGATTTCAATAGCGCCTGTTTCTTCTGTTATTTCTGCGTGATCTACAATACGATGTAAAATGTTCGTATCAATTAAAAAGTTTTGTCCCAAACTCTTTTTAAATGTAAAACCGTATTTCTTTAAAATTTCCTTGGTTCGATTAGGCGTTGCAATATCTTTTAACACGATCCCTTTTCCTCCTTATTTATCTGCTCAACGGCTTTGATAAAGTCCTCTTTTGAAATTTGAAACATCTGTAATCGTTTATGCAGCTGCTTTCCATTGGCATAGCCAATTTTCAACAACTTTCCTATTTCTTCACGGCGAGACTTAGCTTTACTATCTCCTATCAAACGAGCTACGATTAAATCCTCTTGAGAAATCTCCACATCTGCCCCCATCCACTCTTGCTGCACATCTTTTAGTGCTTTTTGAATAGACGCAATAGAAGCATGTTCAACTCCAATACCTTTGCCGTTTTTAGGGCGAGCCTCTTCTTTATCCAAAAATGCATGCTTGCATCCTGGAACACGCTCTGAAACAATATTTCGAATTCGCTGTCCTGGATAATCTGGATCTGTAAAAATAATTACGCCTCTTGTCTTTTGAGCTAATTTTACTTTCTCAATGGTTTCTTCATTTACAGCTGATCCATTTGTCTCGATGGTATCCGCATCCACTGCACGTTTAATCGCTACAGTGTCATCACGGCCTTCTACTACAATAATTTCTTTAATCTTCATATCTTCCTCCAAAACATTCAGTTTTGTTCATTTGCTCTTCAGTAAAAATGAAATGCTCGTTACTCACATCATTTTCCTTCTATGAAATCAACGTTTTATCTTATTATCAACTAAATTAAAAAGCATATATCTGTTATTTTAACTGAAAAAGGCAGAGGATAACATTCTCCTCTGCGCCTACCTTTACTTTAACACGAAAATGATTGTTATATGAGAAAAATTTTTAATCATTAATGCCAAATAGCTTTTTGGCATTAGCTGTGGTAATATCCGCTAATTCTTCATACGTTATACCTTTTAACTCCGCAATTTGCTCTGCTACGTATGAAACGTAACCAGGTTCATTGCGCTTGCCACGGAATGGATGAGGAGTTAGATAAGGACAGTCTGTTTCAATTAATAGTTTATCTAAAGGGAGTTCTGTAGCAACTTCTTTTGGTTTTTTCGCATTTTTAAATGTAACAGGTCCGCCGAAAGAAATATACATATTCATATCCATACATTGCTTCGCTACTTCAATACTGCCTGTAAAGCAATGCATGATACCTCCTACTTCCTCTACGTGCTCTTCTTTTAAAATCGTTACCACGTCTTCAGTTGCATCACGGTTATGAATAATGATAGGTAAATTCACTTTTCGCGCTAAGCGAATTTGACGGCGAAATACGTCCTTTTGAACCTCTTTAGGTGATTTATCCCAATGATAGTCTAACCCCATCTCCCCTAAAGCAACAACTTTCGGATGCTGAGCTAATTCTTCAATCCAGGCTAAGTGCTCATCAGTCATATCAATTGCATCTACTGGATGCCACCCTACACTAGCATAGATAAAGTCATACGTTTCAGCTATTTGAATAGCTTTTTTGATGGTAGGCTCATCGAATCCAACAACTACCATATTTTGAACACCTTTTTCTAACGCACGATTAATTACTTCTTGCAAATCGTCTTCGTACTGTTCTGCGTTTAAATGAACATGTGTATCAAACAACATCTCAATCGATCCTTTCCATGAATAAAAGGGGGTCCTCGCATGTTACACGTGAAACACCCCTTTTACCTATACTTATTTTATCTTCGTGCCATTTGCTAAGTTTTGATCTACGCTCGCTAGTGAAAGACCATTCTCATCCTCGCCCGCCAAGATCATTCCTTGTGATAGTTCTCCTCGCAGTTTCACAGGTTTTAAGTTAGTTACACAAATCACTTTTCGACCTACTAATTCTTCAGGCTTATAAAATTTCGCAATACCTGATACTACCTGGCGTTTTTCATAGCCCAAATCAAGTTGCAGCTTTAATAGTTTATCTGCTTTTTTAACTGGTTCTACTTGAGTAACTTGCGCTACACGAAGTTCTACTTTCATGAAATCATCAATCGTAATCTCTTCAGAAGGTTCTTCCTTCACAACAGATTTTTCTTCTTTTGGAGTACTTCCTTGCATCTGCTCCTTAATGAAGGCTACCTCTTCTTCTCGATCTAGACGAGGGAACATTGGCTCACCTTTTTCTACTTTTGTACCTTCTTTAAGCATATTAAAACGCGTTGTGCTTTCCCACGTTTTTAATACATCTTCTTTTACGCCGATCTGAGCAAAGATTTTCTCAGGTGTGCGCGTTAAGAATGGCTGGAGTAATACAGCAATATGACGAATTGATTCAGCTAGATGCGTCATGACAGAAGCAAGTTCTGCACGTTTATTCTCATCTTTTGCTAATGCCCAAGGCTGCGTTTCATCAATATATTTATTCGTTCGGCTTACATATTGCCAAATAGAAGCAAGAGCAACTGAGAATTCCATATCCTCCATTGCTTCTTCATATTTATTCACCGTATCTTTTTGAGCTTGTACAATATGTGCGTCAAACTCTGTTACATTTCCTTCATAAGTCGGAATCACACCGTCAAAATACTTATTAATCATCGCCACTGTACGATTAACTAGGTTGCCAAGGTCATTTGCTAAGTCGAAGTTAATACGTTCAACAAACGCTTCTGGTGTGAATACACCATCTGAACCGAATGGAACTTCGCGAAGTAAGTAGTAACGAAGTGCATCTAATCCATAGCGATCAATCAATGTCACAGGGTCGACTACATTTCCTTTTGACTTAGACATCTTTCCGTCCTTCATTAATAACCAGCCGTGAGCAAATACTTTCTTAGGAAGTGGCAAATCAAGTGCCATCAACATGATTGGCCAATAAATCGTATGGAAACGTACAATTTCTTTTCCTACTAAGTGTACGTTAGCCGGCCAATATTTTTGATAGTTCTCATCGTTCTCTGTATTATATCCAAGAGAGGTGATGTAGTTAGAAAGTGCATCAATCCACACGTAAATAACGTGTTTTGGGTTACCTGGAACTTTTACACCCCAATCAAATGTCGTACGAGAAACAGCTAAATCTTCAAGACCCGGCTTAATAAAATTATTGATCATTTCGTTTTTACGGGACTCCGGCTGAATAAATGAAGGGTTCTCTTCATAAAAAGCTAGTAAACGATCTACGTATTTCCCCATTTTGAAGAAATAAGACTCTTCTCGAACGAGCTCTACAGGGTGGCCGCTGTCCGGACTTTTTCCGCCTACAACCTTTCCATTTTCAACGATTGGATCTACTAGTTGGTGCTCTGTATAGTACGTCTCATCAGGAACTGAATACCAACCTTCATACTCATCAAGATAAATATCACCTTGTTCTAGAAGGCGCGCAAAAATCTTTTCCACGATTTCTTTATGTCTTGGTTCCGTTGTTCGGATAAAATCATCATACGAAATGTCCATCTTATCCCATAGCTCTTTGATTCCAGAGACAATATCATCTACGTATTGTTGAGGTGTCACATTTTTCTCTTCTGCTTTTCGCTGAATTTTTTGACCATGTTCATCTGTACCTGTTAAATAGCGTACATCAAACCCTCTTAAACGTTTATAACGAGCCATTGCATCTCCCGCTACTGTCGTGTATGCGTGCCCTATATGTAATTTACCACTCGGATAATAAATCGGCGTAGTAATATAAAATGTATTATTTCCATCTGCCATGTTCATAACCTCCAACATTCCATTTCAACATTTTGGCTTATATGTATGTAATCATATAACCCCTGTCTTCTTATTCTACTATCTATCATACTATTTTACATGATAATTTCAAAACATTCTCTTTCCATATACAAGGGAATATGACGGATTCATTTCATTTTTAAATAATCGTTATTTTTCAAAAAAATAATCCTGTTAATTGTATCAGCTTCGCCCTATTTTTATATAAAATATACCCCCCTTCAAAAAGTCCTTTTTATGAAAACGACAAATAGGTCTAAATTTGTCATCTTATGTCGAATCATATTTACCCTATCTTCGAAATAGTTGATATCAAGCTATTTAGACGATTAATCTTTTTCCCAATGAAACCCCTTGTTATTCCTTGACTGACGGTCACAATTAGCTTGTAATCTGCTTAAGAAAAAAATTTTTTCAGCTACATTTTTTTACATATAAAATGATTGACTAGTTTTGGAAACGCTGGTATTATGAAAGTACGTTGAAATTGTCGAATAATGACGAAAGTAATAACATAGAAAAATGATTATTGAGAGGAGAACGATTAATATGAAATCTACAGGTATTGTTCGTAAAGTTGATGAATTAGGACGCGTAGTAATTCCAATTGAATTACGTCGTACACTAGGAATTGCAGAGAAAGATGCTTTAGAAATCTATGTAGATGAAGAACGCATCATCTTGAAAAAATATAAACCAAACATGACTTGCCAAGTAACAGGTGAAGTATCTGATGATAACATCCAACTTGCTAACGGCAAATTAATTCTAAGTCGTGAAGGTGCAGAACAAATCATGAAAGAACTTCAAAATTCTTTACAAGCTTCTAAATAAAATGAAAAGCTGTCTATGATAGACAGCTTTTTTTAATGGACGTGATATTCACTATAAATGTCGCGCTTTGATACGTCTCGGTCTTTTGCCGCTTGCTTAATCGCTTCTTTGTTTGAAAGTCCTTCTTCTATATAGTAATCGACATGCTCGATAACGGTGAGCTGTTCCCACCATAGATTGCTTTCATCGGGCGCTTCTTCATTTGTTCCTTCAAGAATTAAACAGAATTCTCCTCTAACATCTGTGGCATCTGTCCATTCAATTGCTTCTAACACGCTTCCTCTTAAAAATTCTTCATAGCGTTTTGTTAACTCTCTACATAACACAATGGATCGGTTCCCTAAAATTTCTTCTATACTCTTGAGCGTTTCTTTTAATCGATGAGGGGCTTCATAAAATATCATGCTTTCCTTAATATATTGAAGCTTTTGAAGCTGTTCTTTACGCTGTTTTTTATTTCTGTTCAAAAATCCGTAAAAATAAAATTGCCCTGTAGGTAGGCCAGAAGCAATTAAAGCTGTTAATGCTGCGTTAGGCCCCGGAAGCGGAACAACCGTATATCCTTCTTTAACAGCAGATACCACTAACTCATAACCAGGATCTGAAATACATGGCATGCCGGCATCGCTCACTAAAGCAATATTTTTTTGACTATTTAAGTCGCTTAACAGCTGTTCACTTTTCGTATGTTTATTATGTTCATGATAACTTGTAATAGGCGTATCAATCTCAAAGTGATTACAAAGCTTTTTCGTTTGTCTCGTATCTTCTGCGGCAATATAATCAGCTTCTTTTAAAATCCGAATTGCACGAAATGTCATATCTTCTAAATTCCCAATAGGCGTGGGAACTAAATATAAAACGCCTCGTTCATTCGATACATCATAACTTTTTTGTGATTTCATTCTGCTTTTCTTGCTCCCTTCGAATGTAAGCCTGTTTTTGCACTCTGCTTAACTGTTTGAACCAATACTCTTTTTGCATAGCTTCTGTTTTAGAGGTAAACACCTCATGCCAAATTAATGAAATGGGCCTTCTTGCTCTCGTATATTTTGCCCCTTTCCCTTCATTATGGACAGAAATACGTTTTTGCAGATTATTCGTATAACCAGCGTAATAAGTACCGTCCTTGCATTCTACTACATAAAAATAATGATTAGTTTGTTCCATATAAAATCCTTTTTAATTCGTCCGTGTATTCATCGTTATCCCGATAAACCACAAGCGGAGGAAGGATCTTTAAATCTGGACTTCCATCCTTAGTTCCTTCAATTAGAAGTGTATTTGCTTCTTTCCCATCTTTAGGATAAACAAACTGAAGTCTCTTTGGCTCTAAACGGTATTGCCTCATTAACGTCACGATATCTAATAGTCTTCCCGGGCGGTGAACCAATGCTACTTTTCCACCTTGCTTAACTAGTTGACTGCTGACTCTAATTACATCTTCCAACGAACAATGAATTTCGTGGCGAGCGATTGCAAAGTGTTCGTTTTCATTTATTTCTTCTTTATTGGATGTGGTGAAATAAGGAGGATTACATGTTACAACATCATACTTTCCATAACCAAGTTCCTGAGGTGCATTTTTCAAATCGCCGTGTATCATTTTAATCTGCTTATCTAACTGATTATACGCAATACTTCTTTGCGCCATACTGTGTAGCCGCTTTTGGATTTCCACACCAATAATTTTTCCCTTTGTTCGTTTGGATAAAAACAGCGGGATTACACCATTTCCTGAACATAAATCAACCAAGTTACCTTTACGAATTGGTACATAAGCAAAGTGAGATAAAAGCACAGCATCCAATGAAAAAGAAAAGACAGATGGACTTTGAATAATGCGCATCTCCTCATCGGCTAATAAATAATCTAAACGTTCATCTCCGTATAACTCAACCATAATCGTTCTTCTCCTTGTGCATCTATTATTTACGCCTTTTACTCATAAAAAGAACCTCTCCAAATGGGAGAGGTGTTGTTACTTTTTATTTAAAAATGACAAGCAAAACAAACAGTCTCCATCTTTACGCACACTTCCATAATGAATGTTACAAATATGAAAACCCTCTTGGTAAAGGCGAGCCAAATTGTCATATCCTTCTCCGATATCAATTTGTTTTTGCTCTTTTGTTTGAGCGCTTGCTTTTAAATGTCTATTTTTCAGCTTCGTTTCGAAGTTTGTCTGGTCAAGGCGACGGCGCAAATGATCATTTTCTATTTGTAGGTGATGATTTTCTTCAATTAGCTCAGCAAGATGCTCTTTTAACTCACCTAACTGCTTATATAAATGACCGATTTGTTCCTCCATGTTTGTCACCGAATCAAAAATCTCTTTTTTATCCACCTTTGCCCACCTCGTTAATCTGTGGCTTGAAACGAAACAGCACCTTCATTATTGATCTCATCCAGAGTATACTCTAAAATTTGTTCGTGATCTGACAGTTCCACTTGAATAATTCTTTCCAAAATATTCAAACCTACTACACGTCCTGAACCATCTGAAGTTTTAATTGTTGAGCCTATATCAGGAAGCTGTTCTTTTGCCGTTTCATACTCATCATTTTCATATTTTAAACAACACATTAAACGTCCGCATAAACCAGAAATTTTCGTTGGATTAAGCGATAGGTTTTGGTCCTTGGCCATTTTAATAGAAACCGGCTCAAAATCACCTAAAAACGTTGAGCAGCATAGCATACGTCCACAAGGACCTATCCCGCCCAACAGTTTTGCTTCATCTCTTACACCGATTTGGCGAAGCTCAATTCGCGTACGGAAAATAGCAGCCAAGTCTTTAACTAATTCTCTGAAATCAATACGGCCGTCTGCTGTAAAATAAAAAATGACTTTATTACGATCAAACGTATATTCTACATCTACTAACTTCATATCTAAATCGTGTGATTGAATTTTTTGCACGCATACGTCATACGCTTCTTTAGCAGCTTGTTTATTTTCATCCACAATCAGCCTGTCTTTTTGTTCAGCAATGCGGATTACTTTTTTCAAAGGAAGTACGACATCATGTTCACTTACTTGCTTTTTATTAATAACAACTCTACCAAATTCAACACCACGAACTGTTTCTACAATAACAAACTCACCATCTGGAATTGTAAGTTCTCCAGGGTCAAAATAATATATTTTCCCCGCTTTTTTAAAGCGAACGCCTACTACATCATACAAGCTTTTATCCCTCCTGCAAATCCAACACCAGCTGTTCCATTAATAACTGTAGATTCATATTTGAATTTAATTTATTTTTGGCCTTCAAGATAACTTCTAAGCGATAAATCGCTTTTTCCTGCGTTGTCTGAAGAGCTTGCTGTTTTAATTCTTCTATTTTATGACGATAGACGATTTTAGACTCTTGTCCAACTTGCAGCGTCAACAAATCACGATAAAGAAGCATCAATAAAGTTAAACCAATATGAGCTTGTTCTTTTTCTTTAAAATGTGTTACCCACTTTTCATGAATAAAAAGAAGAGCTTGTTGAGGTCTCGTTGTTAACACTTCATATAATTGTATCACTAACTTTATTGCAAGTCCAAACCATTCATCTTTACTTAATTCAATTGCTTCATCAATGCTGTTTGTTAAATTAGACAAGATGGATGCATCTACTGCGGAAAGGCCATTTTCTACTAGTTTTTCAGCTAACTGTTCTGGTGTAAGAGATCGAAATGATATGACTTGGCAACGTGAAATAATTGTATCTAATAAGCGCTGTATATTTTCTGTTAATAAAATTGCATACGTTCCGTCACCAGGCTCTTCTAAAAATTTCAGTAAACTATTTGCTGCGCTTACTGTCATTTTATCAACATGATTCACAATATATAACTTTTTATTAGATTCAACACCGGTTTTTGTGAATTCTGATTGTAAGAATTGAATTTGCTCTTTTTTAATTGATAAACCAGCTGGCTCAATCAGATGAATATCTGGATGATTACCTGAATCAATTCGCCGGCAGTTACTGCACTCATGACATGGCCTATGATTAGCCGGATTTTGGCAAAACAATGCTTTAGCAAACAAAAAACTAATTTGTTTTTTACCAGTTCCTTTACTGCCTTCAAATAAATAAGCATGAGCAACTCGCTCTTTAAGTAAGCTGTTTTGCAAAATCTTTAATACGTTCGGCTGAAGAGCTTCAAGCTGTTCCCATGTATTTCCCATTCAATCATCACTTTCTATTTAAAATCTTCTCTCTTAAAATTGATGAAACTGATCTACTGGTAGTACGAATACTGTAGCTCCGCCCACTTCGACTTCGACAGGGTATGGAATATATGAGTCTGCATTACCGCCCATCGGTGCCACAGGAGAAATCATCTGTCTGCGGTTTTCACATTGACCCTTGATAATATCAAGCACCTCATCTACTTTATGATCATCTGTACCAATCATAATTGTTGTATTCCCTGACTTTAAAAAACCGCCCGTACTTGATAATTTGGTTGAACGAAATCCTCTTTCTACAAGTGCATTTAAAAGCTTCGAACTATCTGAATCTTGAATAACAGCCATTACTAATTTCATGAATAACACCTCATTTTACTTTATTTGTTAAGAATAGTATAACAAGAATAACGATCATCTGTATTTATTTTAAAATCAATTGTATCTGTCTATAAGCTTCTTCACAGACTTTTTCAACGGATTGATTTGCATCAATTCGGTAAATACGTTCTGGAAATTCACTCAAAAGAGACAAATACCCATTACGTACTTTGTAATGAAAGTCCAAGGATTCTAAATCTAGTCGATTAATCTCATCTTTTCGACCTTTATTAATTCTTTCTAACCCTACCTCAGGCTCAATATCGAAATATAAAGTGGCTTGTGGCATCGTTTGCTCAATAGCAAATTGATTGATAGCGAAAATATCTTCTACGCCTATACCGCGCGCATGTCCTTGATAAGCAAGTGAGCTATCAATAAAACGATCACATAATACTATATTCCCTTTATTTAGCTCAGGAATCACTTTTTCTACAAGATGTTGCCTTCTAGCCGCAGCATAAAGAAGTGCTTCGGTTCTGGCATCCATTTCTGTGTTAGATGGATTTAAGATGATTTCACGAATTTGTTCAGCAATTCGTATGCCTCCCGGCTCTCTTGTTAATACAATGGTATAGCCATCTTGTATTAATTTTTGTTGAACCATATGAATGATGGTCGTCTTACCGGCACCTTCTGGCCCCTCAAATGTAATAAACGTTCCTGACATGTATAAATTCCTTTCTCTATTTAAATACTTCTATCTTTCCTTCTTCCATACAAGAGCCGCCTTGAATATGACCATTTAATCTTTGAACATGCAAAATATAATCAATATGAGTGCTCGTGATAGTCTCTCCCTCCATTAAAATAGGAATTCCAGGAGGGTATGGAATAACAGATTGGGCGCTTACACAACCAATCGCTTCTTCAAACGAACACATATGCTTTGTTCTTAGTTTTCTCTCTTCCATAGGTAGGAGAACCGTTGCTCTTGAAAAATGAAATGGTTTGATTAGTGGTTTTTGATACGACTTACGCTGTATATTTGCTACAGCTTGTCTAATACGCTTAATTGTATCATCAAAATCCCAACTATTGCTTAACGGTAGAACAAACAATACGTAGTTAACGTCTGCTAGTTCTGTATAAATATTTTGCTTTTCCAATTCCTTTTGCAAATGATATCCTGTTGCCGCCGAACAAGTCAACGTCATTTTCAAAAGATCCGTAGCAGTTTGATCTGTTTCCAACTCAATAGTTGAAAGGGTATCAATCTTATTAATCTCTTCAACGAACGAATGAATATTCTCTGTCATTCTATCTATATCATGCCGAGTAAACTGCTGCAGATAATACCGTGCCAAATCGAGAGAAGCCATAATAGGGTATGAAGGACTGCTTGACTGTAGTACTTGTAGATAATGCCGCACTGCTTGCTTATTTACTAATGTCCCTTGCATATGTAAATAAGAACCCATCGTCATAGCTGGCAGCGTTTTATGTGCTGACTGAACGACAAGATCCGCTCCATACGTAACAGCTGAAGAAGGAAAAGGATTGCCTAAAATAAAATGAGCTCCATGAGCTTCATCAATAATTATAGGAATATTATAACCATGAATAAAGTCAATGATCTCCTTTAAATCTCGCGCCACCCCGTAGTAAGTAGGATTTGTTAATACAAATGCTTTTATATCCTCAGAACTCTTTAAAGCCGCTTTTATTGTTTTAATAGATACACCTGTACTAAGATGTGTTTTTGAATCTATTTCAGGAGCTAAAAAAATAGGCGATGCCTTCGATAAAGCAATAGCATTAAAGATAGATTTATGAGAATCTCTTTGAACAGCAATTTTATCTCCTTCTTGACAAAGAGATAAAATCGCGGCGAGATTACCTACAGTAGAACCATTAACTAAAAAAAAGCTTTCATCTACTCCATACAACTTTGCCGTTAGCTCTTGTGCTTCTTTAATAACAGATTCTGCTTCATGTAAATCATCTAATCCGCTAATTTCTGTTAAGTCGTATTGCAAAAAGCCTGAGTAAGAAGACTGAATATGTAAAGGCAGAACTTGACCATTTTTATGGCCGGGCACATGGTAAGAGAGCGATTTCTTTTCACTGTGCCTTACTAAACGGTTATATAAAGGTAAATATGTATCCATACATCCATTCCTTACTTTTTTATAAATGTAACATTGTTAACTTGATGAAAAAATATAATAAATATTTTCACTCTCAAAATTCATTTTTCTTTCATTATAACAAACTTAGATGATTTTTTTGAGCCATATAAAGAAGCCCTTATAAAAAAGGGCTTTTAATAAGAAAACGCTCCTGATATTCTCTTTAATTGATCTACTACCAATTGATAACGAAAATGAGATGAATCCACCTCTACAATCTCTACCTCGCAGTGTTGGCATATAAAGCTGGAAAACACTTCAATACCCTTTGTATGTTGTTCATGACAAACGGAACATGTTTTAATTTGTTTTTCCATTACTCTCCACCTCCACTAAATAAGTATCGACAAGATGTACTTTTTTTATGCAGTTCATTTACCCTATTTTATGTAGATAGCTTATACTCTGTGAATAACAAAAAAAGACCAGCTAAAATAGCTAGTCTTTTTTCAAGTGCCTGGCAACGTCCTACTCTCACAGGGACAAAGTCCCAACTACCATCGGCGCTAAAGAGCTTAACTTCCGTGTTCGGTATGGGAACGGGTGTGACCTCTTCGCTATCGCCACCAGACATGAGATTGTTCTCTCAAAACTAGGTAACAGTTGCTGAGTAAAGCTTACGCTTTTAAAATTTGGTTAAGTCCTCGATCGATTAGTATCAGTCAGCTACACGTGTCGCCACGCTTCCACCTCTGACCTATCAACCTGATCATCTTTCAGGGATCTTACTAGCTTGCGCTATGGGAAATCTCATCTTGAGGGGGGCTTCATGCTTAGATGCTTTCAGCACTTATCCCGTCCACACATAGCTACCCAGCGATGCCTTTGGCAAGACAACTGGTACACCAGCGGTGTGTCCATCCCGGTCCTCTCGTACTAAGGACAGCTCCTCTCAAATTTCCTACGCCCACGACGGATAGGGACCGAACTGTCTCACGACGTTCTGAACCCAGCTCGCGTACCGCTTTAATGGGCGAACAGCCCAACCCTTGGGACCGACTACAGCCCCAGGATGCGATGAGCCGACATCGAGGTGCCAAACCTCCCCGTCGATGTGGACTCTTGGGGGAGATAAGCCTGTTATCCCCGGGGTAGCTTTTATCCGTTGAGCGATGGCCCTTCCATGCGGAACCACCGGATCACTAAGCCCGACTTTCGTCCCTGCTCGACTTGTAGGTCTCGCAGTCAAGCTCCCTTGTGCCTTTACACTCTACGAATGATTTCCAACCATTCTGAGGGAACCTTTGGGCGCCTCCGTTACATTTTAGGAGGCGACCGCCCCAGTCAAACTGCCCACCTGACACTGTCTCCCGGCCCGATTAGGGCCGCGGGTTAGAATTTCAATACAGCCAGGGTAGTATCCCACCGACGCCTCCACCGAAGCTAGCGCTCCGGCTTCTCAGGCTCCTACCTATCCTGTACAAGCTGTACCAAAATTCAATATCAGGCTACAGTAAAGCTCCACGGGGTCTTTCCGTCCTGTCGCGGGTAACCTGCATCTTCACAGGTACTATAATTTCACCGAGTCTCTCGTTGAGACAGTGCCCAGATCGTTACGCCTTTCGTGCGGGTCGGAACTTACCCGACAAGGAATTTCGCTACCTTAGGACCGTTATAGTTACGGCCGCCGTTTACTGGGGCTTCGATTCAGAGCTTCTCCCGAAGGATAACCCCTCCTCTTAACCTTCCAGCACCGGGCAGGCGTCAGCCCCTATACTTCGCCTTGCGGCTTCGCAGAGACCTGTGTTTTTGCTAAACAGTCGCCTGGGCCTATTCACTGCGGCTCTCTCGGGCTATACACCCTACCAGAGCACCCCTTCTCCCGAAGTTACGGGGTCATTTTGCCGAGTTCCTTAACGAGAGTTCTCTCGATCACCTTAGGATTCTCTCCTCGCCTACCTGTGTCGGTTTGCGGTACGGGCACCTCCCGCCTCGCTAGAGGCTTTTCTTGGCAGTGTGGAATCAGGAACTTCGGTACTATAGTTCCCTCGTCATCACAGCTCAGCCTTAATGATGAGCGGATTTGCCTACTCATCAGCCTAACTGCTTGAACGCGCATATCCAGCAGCGCGCTTACCCTATCCTACTGCGTCCCCCCATTACTCAAACGGCGGGGAGGTGGTACAGGAATATCAACCTGTTGGCCATCGCCTACGCTTTTCAGCCTCGGCTTAGGTCCCGACTAACCCTGAGCGGACGAGCCTTCCTCAGGAAACCTTAGGCATTCGGTGGACAAGATTCTCACTTGTCTTTCGCTACTCATACCGGCATTCTCACTTCTAAGCGCTCCACCAGTCCTTACGGTCTGACTTCGCTGCACTTAGAACGCTCTCCTACCACTGACATCTAAGATGTCAATCCACAGCTTCGGTGATACGTTTAGCCCCGGTACATTTTCGGCGCAGAGTCACTCGACCAGTGAGCTATTACGCACTCTTTAAATGGTGGCTGCTTCTAAGCCAACATCCTGGTTGTCTAAGCAACTCCACATCCTTTTCCACTTAACGTATACTTGGGGACCTTAGCTGGTGGTCTGGGCTGTTTCCCTTTTGACTACGGATCTTATCACTCGCAGTCTGACTCCCATGGATAAGTCTTTGGCATTCGGAGTTTGACTGAATTCGGTAACCCGTTGGGGGCCCCTAGTCCAATCAGTGCTCTACCTCCAAGACTCTTACAACATGAGGCTAGCCCTAAAGCTATTTCGGAGAGAACCAGCTATCTCCAGGTTCGATTGGAATTTCTCC
>NZ_JBKIKC010000030.1:0-43964 GCF_046599315.1 Priestia megaterium
AACGTCAAACAATACATTGCTGCGCGTGCTGCAAAAGAGCTTTGTCACGGAGATGTAGTGAACTTAGGGATAGGGATTCCTACCCTTGTTGCTAATTATATTTCACCCGATGTTCATGTGTTTTTACATTCAGAAAACGGGATTCTCGGTGTTGGGCCTACTCCTAAAGAAGCTTATGTAGATCCAGAACTTGTGAATGCCGGGAAGCTGCCCGTCACGATTTTGGAAGGCTCCTCATTTTTTAACAGCGCTGATTCCTTTGCCATGATACGCGGAGGTCATGTGAATGTATCAATACTTGGAGCACTTCAAGTAGATGAATCAGGCCGAATTGCGAACTGGGCTGTTCCCGGAAAAAGTGTTCTTGGTGTAGGAGGGGCAATGGATTTATTAGAAGGCTCAAAAAAAGTTATTGTTACGACTCTTCATACGAATAGTCAAGGAGAGTCAAAATTAGTCAAAAAGTTAACCTATCCGCTTACTTCAGAGCGGCGAGTCGATATGATTATTACGGAATTAGCTGTCTTTTCGGTAACGGACCTTGGTCTTGAACTTCTTGAAGTAGCTCCGGGTGTTTCTTTAGAAGAAGTACAGCAAAAAACACAGGCTTCTTTTCACGTTTCTAAATTGTTTAGTAAAGACAATGAGGTGACGGCATAATGGCAGTGATTGTAAATGCATTCCGAACCCCGATTGGAAAGTTTGGCGGTTCGCTTGTAGATACTCTTCCGGAAGAACTAGTCTCTCTTGTGATGAAAAACAATTTGTCTTCGGCTGGATACACGTCAGAAATTGTTGATGAAATTATCGTCGGACAAACGAAGCAAAGCGCTCATGCTCCTAATATAGCAAGAGTAGCTGGGCTGAGAGCTCAATTCTCTGAACGTATTCCAGCTTATACCGTACACCGCCAGTGCGGATCGGGCATGCAGGCTGTGATGAACGGAGCCATGTCCATTTTATCAGGTCAAGCCGAAGTAGTATTAGCCGGAGGAGTGGAAAGCATGTCTCAAGCACCGCACTATACGGTAGGCACTCGTTTTGGTTTTCACGTTGGTGATTTAACACTCTATGACTCTAATACAGAAAGTCAGCTAAAATCACAGCCTGAAAGTTTATATGGAACGTTTACAATGGGACAGACGGCCGAGTGGCTCGCTGAAAAGTATAGTATTAGCCGCACGGAACAAGATGAATTTGCTTTTTATAGTCAGGAAAAAGCTAGGCGGGCTATAGAACTTGCTTTGTTTGAAGAGGAAATTATCCCTGTGCCTGTAAAAGAAGGAAAAAAAGGAATCAGGCATTTTGCAACTGATGAGTTTCCTCGGCCTACTAGTAAAGAAAAGCTTCGTACTCTTAAGCCAGTTTTTCAAAGGAATGGAACAGTGACAGCCGGCAACTCATCCGGCAGAAACGATGGCGCTTCAATGTTGCTGTTGATGTCGGAAGAAAAAGCTGAGTATCTTGGATTAACACCTATGGCAAAAATTGTGTCTTTTGCCGCAGCAGGCGTCTCCCCAAAGGAAATGGGAATTGGTCCTGTTTCGGCTTCACAAATTGCTTTAAATAAAGTCGGTTTAAGCTTAAATGATATGGACTTAATTGAATTAAACGAAGCATTTGCCGCTCAAAGTATTGCTTGCTTAAGAGAATGGGATATCACATCAGAAAAAGTGAATGTAAACGGAGGAGCGATTGCGCTTGGACACCCTTTAGGCTGCTCGGGAGCAAGAATCATAACAACTCTTTGTCATGAGCTTGAAAAGCAAAAAAGACGATACGGTCTCGCAACTATTTGCGTTGCGGGAGGCTTAGGAATGGCGACGGTGGTGGAAAGATGGACAAAATAAAAAGAGATCATGTGTTTCATAGAGATTTAACTAAAAAGTACCCAATGATTACACATGGTGAAGGAAGCTACTTAATAGATGAACAAGGAAAAAGGTATTTAGACGGCTGCTCTGGAGCTGTGGCGGCAAACTTAGGGCACGGCATTATCCAAATAGCTGAGGCGATGGCTGATCAGGCAAAAAAAGCGGCGTTTGTTCATACATTACGCTTTGAAACGGATGTTTTGCATAAACTTGCAGATAAAATTGCTCAAATGGCTCCACTTCATTTAAACAAAGTCTATTTTACATCAGGAGGATCAGAAGCTAATGAAAGTGCATTAAAGTTGGCAAGACAATATCACAGAGATGCCGGAAAGATGCAAAAGCACATCGTGATTGGGAGATGGCAGTCCTATCACGGAAATACGATAGGTGCACTATCAGCCGGGGGGGATGTAAAAAGACGATATCCTTATACGCCTAATCTCTTACATTTTGCTCATGTCTACTCTCCGTATTGTCATCACTGTCCGTATAATCGCAATCTAGAAGACTGCGTGGCAAATCAAAACTGGAGCTGCATCACCGATATTGAACGTACCATTTTAGAACTTGGTCCAGAAAATATTTCAGCTTTTATTGCGGAACCGATTGTAGGAAGTCAACAAGGAGCTGTTGTACCTCCGCTTGATTACTTTAAAAAAGTACGTGAGCTTTGCAGCCGCTATGACATTCTTTTAATTATTGATGAAGTTATGACAGGCTTTGGGAGAACGGGCACTGATTTTGCAGTGGAACAGTTCGGAATTGAACCGGATATCATAACGTTTGGGAAAGGAGTTTCAGCAGGTTACGCTCCTTTAGGAGGAATGATTGTCCATGACCGTCTGATTCAAGGGCTGATAGAAAATAGCAGCGGGAAATTTCTTCATGGCTATACGTACAGCGGACATCCTGTTTCGATAGCGGCAGGGCTTGCTGTTTTGGATATGTATGAAGAAATAAACATTCTTCAAAACGTAGAAACTCAAGGCGCGTATTTAATGGAATGTTTAGTAGCCCTGCAGCACAAGCATCCTTATATTTCAGATATTCGCGGGCGCGGCCTTTTAATCGGCTTAGAACTAATGAAAGATGCCAGTCAACAGGTATTTTTCAACCCAAGTGAAGCGGCTAGCGAAAAGCTCAATGAAATTTGTATGGAGCTTGGAGGTGTGTTTTATCCAGGATCCGGATCTGTAGATGGACATAAAGGAGAACATATTATTATCAGTCCTCCTTTAAATATAACGAAATCAGAAGTTGAGGAACTAGTGAGATTGCTAGATAATGCATTTTCTATTTTTCATCAACACATGAGAAAGGATGAGTCATATGAAAGTACAAAATAAAACAGAAGAGCTTCAAATCAAAGGAAAAAAACATTTATCACCCGTGATGACAAGAGTAACAGAACTTGTTATTGAAAAAGCTCATGGTGCTAAATTCTGGACAGCTGATGGAAAGGAATATGTTGATTTTGTATCAGGAGTAGCCGTGAATGCAGTAGGACATACCCATGAAAAGATGGTGGAAGCAATTAAAAAACAAGCAAATCAACTGCTTCATCTAGGCCTAAACTACGGCTACTACGAAACAGCTGTGAATTTGGCAGAAAAGCTTGCGCAAATAACGCCGGGAAATCTAGACACGGTGTTTTTTTCAAACTCAGGCGCAGAAGCCATTGATGGTGCGCTTAAGTTGGCAAAAGCGGCCACTGGCAGACCTGCGATTATTGCTTTTGAAGGTTCTTTTCATGGTCGTACACTAGGAGCTACAGCTATTACAGCTTCAAGCTCTAAATATCGCAGCTACTACGAGCCAATTTTGGGAGAAGTGTATCACGCGCCTTATCCGTATCCAAGTCAGCTTCCTAATATTGACGAGGAAGAAGCGGAAGCATATTGCTTAAATCAACTGCAAAAGCTGTTTGAACTGCGAGTCGATCCTTCACGCGTAGCAGCGATTGTAATTGAGCCAGTCATGGGCGAAGGAGGCTATTACCCTGCTCCTTCTAGCTTTTTACGCGCACTGAGAGAGATAGCGAATGATTATGGAATTCTGCTTATTTTTGATGAAGTGCAGACGGGATTCGGGCGCACTGGGAAAATGTTTGCATCAGAACATGCTGGAGTTACGCCAGATATTTTAGTTTTAGCAAAAGCTCTTTCCGGTGGCATGCCATTAGGAGCGATTGTAGCAAGCCGGGAACTGCATGAGAAATGGCCAACAGCAGGACACGGTTCTACTTTTGGAGGAAATCCCGTATCATGCGCAGCTGCTTTAGCTAATATTTCAATCATTGAAGAAGAAAAGCTTGTAGAGCGCAGTGAAAAAGTAGGTGCTGACATTGTAAAACGCCTTCAACATTCCATCGGACATTTACCTGCCATCAAAGAAGTCAGAGGAATCGGTATGATGATTGCTATTGAATTTCATGTTGAAACCGCAGCTGCTTATGTCCCTGTTGTTAAATCAAAAGCGCTGGAAAAAAGACTGCTTATTATGAACTGCGGAGTCAAAGGTCAAACCATTCGTTTAATGCTGCCGCTAAACATTGATGAAGACGTGTTGAATCAAGGGCTGTCTTTGCTAGAAGAAGTCATCATAGAAGCAGTTTCAAATAACTAGCTTTTAAAATAAAAGGGAGGGTAACGATATGAGACAGACTAAAACCGAACTGTTACAAGGAAATTTATATATTAACGGAGAGTGGGTAAGCGAAGAAAAGCAAACCTATTTTGAAAGTATAAATCCTGCAACACAAGAGCTTGTCGGAACATGCGCAGCCGCTACGGCTAGTCAAGTGGATGATGCGGTAAAAGCGGCTAATGCAGCCTACAGCCACTGGGAAAATACATCTATTCCTGAACGTGCAGCATATTTAACAAAAGCAGCTGAGCTTTTTGAAAACAGAAAAGAAGAGCTAGCTCAAGTGATGACAAAAGAGATGGGAAAGCCGCTGACAGAATCCAGAGGAGAAGTTGGGGTTGTTATTGCAACAGCTCAGTATATGGCGGGAGAAGGAAGACGTTTGTTTGGCGAAATAGTGCCCGCTGGCTTTCCTGACCGAGATATAAAAATGGTGCGCGAACCGCTTGGAGTTGTGGCATGCATTACACCTTGGAACTTTCCTGTTTCTCTCGCTTCTTATAAAATGTTTGCCGCTTTAATCGCTGGCAATACCGTTGTCTGGAAGCCAGCTTCAGAAGTGGCGCTTTCAGCGAATATTTTTATGGAAGTATTACACGCTGCGGGATTTCCAAAAGGAACAGTTAACTTGCTTACGGGATCAGGCAGAATCGTTGGACAAAAGCTTGCTACGCATCCGGAAGTGAAAATTATCTCGTTTACAGGCTCCACAGAAGTTGGGCAACAATTAGCAGAAATAAGTAGCAAAACCTTAAAACGAATTTCATTAGAGCTAGGAGGGAAAAACGCGGTTATCGTATTAAAAGATGCCGACTTAGACAAAGCAGCGGAAGGAATTATTAAATCAGCGTTTACAACAACAGGACAGCGCTGTACCGCAGCTAGCAGAGTGATTGTGGAACGTTCAGTCAAAGAAGAGCTTTTGAAAAAAGTAGTAGCTCTTACAAAAGAAATGAAAATTGGAAATGGTCTTGAACAAGGAGTTGTGATAGGCCCACTTGTAAATGAACAGCAGTGCCGTCTAGTAGAAAATTACGTGCAAAAAGCGATAGAAGAAGGAGGGAATATTGCGCTCGGAGGTTACCCTTTATCAGAGTTAGGTACTTGTTATTACACGCCTACTATTATTGATGACGTTCGTTCTAACCACACAATTGCTCAAGAAGAGATTTTTGGTCCTGTACTTGCTTTTATGGAAGTAGATGGCTATGAAGAAGCAATGAGCATTAATAACGGGACGATGTATGGGCTTTCCACTTCTATTTATACAAGCAGCTTGCATTATGCCAACAGAGCAGCCAAAGACGCGGTTAGCGGATTAGTCTATATCAATAACGGAACATCTAATGCTGAAATGGGGGTAGCATTTGGAGGAATGAAAATGTCTGGAAACGGCCACCGAGAAGTTTCTCATCATGCATTTGATGTAATGACAGAGTGGAAGTCTATCTACACTAATTATTAATCTCGCACCTTAGCGAAAAGGAGGAGAACATGTCTTCATATCGCATTGGCATTGCCTTTTTTTATCACGAATCTCACAGCTTTAGTCCATTAAAAACAGAAATTGAACAGTTTGTACAAGAAGGATATTTTGTTGGAACGGAAATATATAAAGCATATTCAGGAACAAAAACAGAAGTAGGGGGATTTTTAGATGTATTAAAGCAAGAAGAGCAGGTAGAAATTGTTCCCCTTGTTTGTGCAGCTGCGGTTCCGTCCGGTATTGTATCTTCTGAAGCTTATCACACAATTGAAAAGCAAATGCTGCATGTGCTTACTCATGCCGGCCGGCTGGACGGTTTGTTAATCGCTTTGCACGGTGCAATGGTAGTAGAACATCTTTTTGATCCTGAAGCCCATTTATTAGGCCAAATAAGAAGTTGTATAGGAAGTGACGTTCCAATTGCTACTACGCTCGATATGCATGCAAATGTCAGTGAAGATATGCTTTCGTACACGCCGCTTCATTTCGGTTTTAAAACATATCCCCATGTTGATATGTATGAACAAGGGGTGAATGCAGCGCGAGCGCTTTTAACACAAATAAAAGAGAGCGCTGTCTATTATGCGTCTTTAAAGAAATTGCCTATGCTTTTGCCGTCAATTAATATGCGAACAGCAGAAGGACCTATGAAAAAAATGATTGACCTTGCTAAACAAGCCGAGCAAGAAGAAGACATATATAATGTTTCCATTTTTGGAGGCTTTCCGTATTCCGATATTCCAATTGCCGGAGCAAGCGTGCTCGTAGCTGCTTTGAATCCTGAAACAGCAGAAAAAGTGGCAAAGAAACTAGCTTCTCAGTTTTGGAGTATAAAAGAAGAATTTATCATGGATTTGCCTACCGTTGAAGAAGGTCTACAAACAGCGTTAAAACTATCAAGCGAACAGCCGATTGTACTCGCTGATATAGCAGACAATCCTTTAAGCTGCGGAAGCGGCGATACAACAGAGCTTTTAAAATACATGCTGAAGTTAAATATGCCGGGTATGCTGTTTGGAGGTCTTTATGACCCTGACTCTATCAAACAATGCGTACAAGCAGGGGTTGGAAATTACGTCTCTCTCTCCTTAGGAGGAAAAGTTTCTCCTGAGTTCGGAATGCCCGTTGAAGTTGAAGCAAAGGTCGTTGCTTTGTCGGAAGGTGAGTTTTGTAATTCAGGACCGTTTAATCAGCATTTAAAAGTAAATGTAAAAGGTGCAGCTCATATTCAAGTAGGAGAATTAGACATTTTACTGATTGGGAGGCCGGTATCAGCTAATGACCCTGAGCTTTTTCGTCATATTGGCATTGAGCCAGCGACGAAAAAAATGATTGGTTTAAAAGCTAAAAATCATTTCAGAGCTGCCTTTGAACCGCTTGTAGGCTCTATCATCTATGTTGATGCCCCTGGCGTAGCATCAAATCGCTTAACGACCTTTAATTATCGGCACCTTCCAAGCCCAATATGGCCGCTGCAAGATGCAAAATATGAAAGTGAAAAAAGGAGGAAAGAGAAATGGATGCATTAAAAGAGCAGTACTATATCGAAGTCCCAGAGTCGTTAAGTCCCGAGCAGCAAAAGGTGATGATTGAACTTGAAAAAGATGCATTTCCGGGCATGGGAGCTGTTGATGAACAGACGCTTGTACCTTTAGCCCGCTATGGCAAGCTCATTCAATATTTCCAGGAAAATGATGCAAGGCCAATTGCCATTTGCGAGTTGCTTCGAGATTACAAAGATGTCAAAAAAGCCTATATCTTTGGTTTCTACGTCCGCTCTGACAAACAAGGAAGCGGAATTGGACAGCATTTTTTAAAAGAAATATTTTCGATTCTACAAAAAGATGATTTCGAAAGCGTTTGCTTGACGGTGAATGTAAAAAATGAAGGCGCTGTGAAGCTGTATAAAAAAATGGGATTTATGATCAAAGAAACGCGAGCAGAGGAGTTTGGCGAAGGAGAAGATCGTTATTATATGGTGCGGTCAATCTGTTAGTGGAAAATCTATTCAAAAAATAAACTTTGGAGGGAATATAAAATGAAAAATACATTATATAAAGCAAGCAGACACTGGAAAGAAATCGAGCTTTGGAAAGATGTAACGGACGAGCAGTGGAATGACTGGGTATGGCAGCTGACAAACACGATTAAAACATTGGAAGATTTAAAGCAAGTCATAAATTTAACGCCACAAGAAGAAGAAGGTGTAAAGATCGCAACCAAAACGATTCCGTTAAATATCACTCCTTATTACGCATGGTTAATGGATGAGAATGATCCGAAATGTCCAATCAGAATGCAGTCCGTTCCTATTTCAGAAGAACTGCATAAAACAAGATATGATTTAGAGGATCCGCTTCACGAAGATGAAGATTCACCGGTTCCTGGCTTAACCCACCGTTATCCCGACCGCGTGCTGTTTTTAGTTACAAATCAATGTTCTATGTACTGCCGCTACTGTACAAGAAGACGTTTTTCAGGACAAATCGGAATGGGCGTTCCAAAAAAACAGCTTGATACAGCTATTAATTATATTGCAGCCAATCCTCAAATTCGCGATGTATTAATTTCCGGGGGAGATGGTCTACTAATCAATGATAATATTTTAGAATATATCTTGAAGAATTTGCGTGATATTCCGCACGTAGAAATTATTCGTATCGGTACAAGAGCGCCGGTAGTCTTCCCTCAGCGTATTACAGAAAATCTGTGCAACATCTTAAAGAAATATCATCCGGTTTGGCTAAATACGCACTTTAACACATCAATTGAAATCACAGAGGAATCAAAGCGTGCCTGTGAAATGCTTGCAAATGCAGGAGTTCCAGTTGGGAACCAAGCCGTTATTTTAGCTGGAATTAACGACAGCGTGCCAATCATGAAGCAGCTTATGCACGATTTAGTAAAAATCCGCGTGCGTCCTTACTACATTTATCAATGTGATTTATCAGAAGGAATCGGTCATTTCCGTGCGCCAATCAGTAAAGGGCTAGAGATTATGGAAGGACTTCGCGGTCACACGTCCGGCTATGCAGTTCCTACGTTTATCGTTGATGCTCCTGGAGGAGGCGGTAAAATTCCGCTGCAGCCAAACTATATTATTTCTCAAAGCTCCAACAAAGTGGTACTTCGAAACTTTGAAGGTGTTATTACATCTTATCCGGAGCCGCAAAATTATCAAGCTGGAAGCGCAGAAGAATTTTATAAAAAAGTATATCCTGAAGTGTTTGAAAAATTTGAAAGCAACGGTGTCCTTTCGATTATCGATGATACAAAGTTCAACTTAACGCCAGAAGGTTTAAACCGTCTTGACCGCCGAAAAACGTATCATGAAAATCCAGAGCATAGCTCTTTAAAAGACAAGCGTGAAAAGCGCGATCAATTAAAAGAGAAAAAATTTGAAACACAAATGAAGAAATACGAAACAGCGGGAGCGAAGGAGGAATAATATTGAGGTGCCAATGGTGCGAATCATATGAAGCGAAAGAGACGGATGCAACAGTTTACTGGGAGCTTCCTGATGGCACAAAAGCCATAGAAATTAAAGAGACGCCTTCCATTACATGTTCAGAGTGCGGAATTACGTATCAAACAGATGAAACGGTTGGGCATATTGAAGATCAACTGTTTTTAATCAACACCGCTGCCTTAGAAAAAAGTGTAACGTACGAACAGCTTATGAGCTTGCCTCGTCTATTAAAACGAAACTACTTTGATTTTTCAAAGTAAGCAATGAAGGGTCCATCTCCTACTTTTTATAGGAGATGGATATTCTTATATGCTTTACGTTAAACATGTTCGCATAGGTCATTTATAGAGGTGGGATAAGTATGGAAGCGGTCGATATAAATCGTAATGAAACAGAAAAAAAGCAGGACGATAAGCATGTAAAACGCCATTTAAAAGCGCGGCATATGACGATGATTGCCATTGGAGGTTCAATAGGAACTGGTTTATTTCTAGCTACGGGATCTTCCATCCAAACTGCTGGCCCGGGAGGAGCGCTGATTGCTTACGGCGCCATTGGAATTATGGTTTATTTTCTTATGACTAGCCTTGGAGAAATGGCCACGTTTATGCCGGTGTCAGGTTCTTTTTCAACGTACGCCAGTCGTTATGTAGATCCAGCTCTTGGCTTCGCACTCGGCTGGAATTACTGGTTTAACTGGGCTGTTACACTCGCTGTAGAAATAGCGGCTTCTGCTATTATCATGAAATTCTGGTTTCCTGGTGTGCCAAGTATTATTTGGAGCGCTTTATTTTTAGGCTTAATTTTTTTACTTAATTTCCTATCCGTAAAAAGTTATGGAGAATCTGAATATTGGTTTGCTCTCGTGAAAGTAGTAACAATCATTGTATTTATCGGAGTGGGCCTTCTAACGATTTTTGGCATTTTTGGCGGTGAATATATTGGCTTTAAAAACTTTACATTAGAAGAAGCACCGATCAACGGCGGATTTCTGTCCGTTCTAAGCATTTTCTTTATCGCAGGATTTTCTTTTCAAGGTACAGAGCTAGTCGGTATTGCTGCGGGGGAAAGTGAAAATCCGAAAAAGAATATACCAAAAGCCATTCGACAAGTGTTTTGGCGTATTCTTCTATTTTATATTGCAGCCATTGCTGTGATCGGGCTTATCATTCCTTACACAAGTCCATCTCTTTTAGGAGGAGATGTGGATAACATTGCTGTTAGTCCATTTACGCTTGTTTTTGAAAAAGCAGGAATTGCAGCTGCTGCTTCGGTGATGAATGCTGTTATTCTTACGTCAGTTTTATCAGCCGGAACGTCTGGTTTATATGCCTCTACACGCATGTTATGGTCAATGGCAAATGAAGGGCAAGCCCCTAAAGCGCTTCGAAAAATTAATCGTCGAGGAATTCCAGTGAACGCGCTTGTTTTAACCACTATCATTGGCGGTCTTGCCTTTTTAACATCGATTTTTGGTGATCAAATGTATATGTGGCTTTTAAACGCTTCAGGAATGAGCGGATTTATTGCGTGGATCGGCATTGCCATCAGCCACTACCGTTTCCGAAAAGCATATGTCGCTTCAGGAAGAGAGATAGATAAGCTGGCGTATAAAGCAAAATGGTTCCCTCTAGGCCCTGTTCTTGCATTTGGAATGTGTCTCATCGTTATTCTAGGACAGAACTATCAAGCGGTACTTTCTGACAAAATTGATTGGTACGGCTTAACGGTTTCATACATCGGCCTTCCTCTATTTTTAGCAACGTGGTGGGGATATAAAATAGCAAAAAAAACCAAGGTTGTGCCCTTGCATGAGTGTATTCAAAAAGAGGATAAAAAATAAAATATAGTAACCATCATCCAGAAAAAAGTGAACCTTATTATTTAAGGTTCACTTTTTTAATAGAAGTTACAAAAAAAATTCTATGTCAATCTTAACAACAAAGAAGGGGATATAAAACAGAAAGACAAAATGTTAATTGACTTACAAATAAAGAAAATTATTCTATAATTATAAAGAGAAACAGAAATCAAAGGGGATGTATAAAATGTTTACACCAGCTATCAGTGTCCAAAAAACAAATGATAATCTCATTATAAAATGGCAGCTTGCACATTTTACGGTTCCGTTAGAGGACATTCTTGAAGTAACGGAAGATGACACATACGGTGGTAAAGAAGTAAACGCCATTTGAATTGGACCTCCGTACGGAACGACTGACCGAACCTTTATTAAAACGACCAATAAAAACTATCTGTTATTTACCTCGAACGCACCAGCTATATTAAACGAAATAAATTTATAACGACCATTACCAAATACTGAGATACATGGGAGAGAGAAAATTGAAGATTAGCCGTACTTTCGATGCTGATATGATTGCCAAGCTTAATCAGTCTGTTCATCAACTGCATGTAGAATTATACCCGCAGCACTTTCAAAAATATGATGTTCATCAGATAAATAAATTTTTTAAGGAAATGATGGAGTACGATAGGTTTATCTTCCTTTTAGCAAAAGACGAAGGACAACATGTGGGATTCGCTTGGCTAGAACTAAAGCAGTATTCACAAACAGTGTTTAAAAAAGCTTACGAGTCAATTTACGTTCATCAAATAAATATCGTAGAACAACATAAAAATAAAGGATTTGGTTCAGATTTGATGAAAGAAATCTATAGCATTGCTCGTAAGAAAGACATACATACAATTGAGTTAGATTATTGGAGTGATAATACGATTGCAGAGAGCTTTTACGAAAAAGAAGGCTTTGTTGCGTATAGAAAAATGGCTTATAAAGAACTTTAAAGAGAGCATCTGCATGCTCTCTTTTCTATGTCTAAGAAATCATTTCCTTTATTTTAATCATCCAATAAAACAAAGTACGCGATTTGAGCACTTAACTCTTGAAAAAAAATTTTTTTACTATTATACTTACATTCTTGTTCGCGTAATGCGACAATTTAATTTACATTCAACTAGGAGGTATACAGATAGTATGGAAAATTTCATTTATCATAATCCCACAAAATTAATCTTCGGAAAAGATCAGCTTCAAGCATTATCAGAAGAACTCCCGAAATACGGAAAAAATATTTTGCTTGTTTACGGCGGCGGAAGCATTAAGAAAAATGGTTTATACGATCAAGTTCTTACGCTGTTAAAAGAGTTAAACGTAAACATACATGAGTTAGCGGGAGTAGAGCCTAACCCTCGCCTATCTACAGTAAGAAAAGGAATTGAAATTTGCCGAAATGAAAACATTGACTTCATGTTAGCAGTCGGCGGTGGAAGCGTTATTGACTGCACCAAAGCAATTGCTGCCGGAACGGAATATGAAGCTGACGTTTGGGATATTATTAACAAAAAAGTAACGGCTACAAAAGCATTGCCATTTGGCACGGTATTAACATTGGCAGCAACAGGTTCTGAAATGAACCCTGATTCTGTTATTACCAATTGGGAAACAAATGAAAAATACGTTTGGGGAAGCTCTGTTACGCACCCTGTATTTTCTATACTAGATCCTATTAATACGATGTCTGTTCCTAGAGATCAAACCATTTACGGTATGGTAGACATGATGAGCCACGTGTTTGAACAATATTTCCATAATGTAAAAAACACGCCTTTACAAGACCGTATGTGCTATTCCGTACTACAAACAGTGATTGAAACAGCACCGAAATTACTAGAAGATCTGCAAAGTTATGAACATCGTGAAACCATTTTATATTCAGGAACAATCGCATTAAACGGAACGCTTCAAATGGGCTACTTTGGCGATTGGGCTTCACATACGATTGAACATGCGGTATCAGCGGTATATGATATTCCTCATGCGGGCGGTTTAGCAATCCTATTCCCAAACTGGATGCGACACGTTGTAGATCAAGATGTAACTCGTATGAAGCGTTTAATGACAAGCATGTTCGACATTGACACTGCAGGTAAAGGCGACAAAGAAATTGCTTTAGAAGGAATCGATAAGCTAAGCGCTTTTTGGTCAAGTCTTGGTGCACCTTCTCGCTTAGCGGATTACAATATCGGAGAAGAGCGACTAGAAGAAATTGCTGGAATTGCTGCTCGTGAAATGGAGCACGGAGGTTTCGGTAACTTTAAGAAACTAAATAAAAATGATATTCTAGCTATTTTAAAAGCGTCACTATAAAGTGAACAACAAGAAAGAAGAAGATATATATCTTCTTCTTTCTTGTTTAGCTTATAGATGACTAGAAATTAAGTAGAGTATGAATAAAGGTCTTTTTCTCAAATTTCAGTTAACAATCAAAGAAAAAGCTTTATAATTAAGTACAGAAAGAAAGCTTTAGAGGATTTAAGGGAGTGGGGAGATGAAAAAGTTCGCGCTAGCTTCATATGCGCTTTATTTGTTGGGCGGATTAGTCATTACAGCCGTAGGGTCCGTCTTACCGCAATTGTTAACACATTATCATGTGTCCTATACGGTTGGCGGACAGCTTGTATTATTAGGCTCTTTAGGATTTTTGATAGGAGTTCCGCTTTCTTCTTTTCTATCAGGACGCTTCAGTGAAATGAACTTACTTACAATCGCCACATTATTGATAGCGCTATCAAAAATAGGTATGCTTTTATTGCCTCCATTTGAATGGATTATTGTATTCAATTTCTTAAACGGTATTGGTGTAGCGGCATTGGAAGTAGTTGTAGCTACTTTAATGATGGAAGTATTTATCGGCAGAAGAGCTATTGTCATGAGCTATTTAGAAGTATCGTTTGGCCTAGGCGCGCTGCTGATGCCGTTAGTAGCTAGCTTATTGATTTCACAGAACAGCTGGAGGTTTTCATTTTTTATAACAAGTGTACTTGCCTTAATAATGGTTGTAGTGTGTAAAATGATTCCTTTTAAAAAAGAGACTGTTCAAACTTCAGAAAGCGATGCTTCAGATGCCAGCTCAGAACCTGCCCCTGTGCTTTCTAAAAATCAAAGGTGGAAAATACTCACTTTTTTTAGTGTAATGATTTTTATGTACGCCGGAGTAGAAAGTAGTATGAACAATTTTCTTTCATCTATTTTTATCACATATCTAGATGTAGTTCCATCACAGGCTACTTTGAGCATAAGCGTGTTTTGGGTGGCTATGCTAATAGGACGAGTGGCTACTGGATGGGTTATTCGAATCGTTACATATGAACGTTATCTTTTTGGCAGCATCGGAGGAACAATTGTGATTTTATCACCGTTTGTGATTAGTAACTGTCGTAACAAACAGAAAATGAGGGAGATTTTAAAAGATAACGACCTTAATAGTCCTTATTTTAAAGAAGTTGGAAATGAGGATGATTCTATCTTTCCAGATTTTAACTTTAAATCTCGCTCTATGAATAGACAAGACACCTATCAGGCAAGAGTAATCTGGGGATATCTCCATGATTATTATCATCACTGCGGAAATAAACCTTTTGACCAACATAATAAGAGCTCATTATAAACAAAAACATGAGTGCTTAAAAAATCTTTCAACTACATATATGTCGGATGATGTTCCTTGGTATTTGCATAAAGCAGAAGGTTCATTATTTGGGTGGCTTTGGTTAGAAGGTTTGCCCTTCAGTAATAACGATCTATACAATAAATTAAAAGCAAAAAACTTGATTGTAGTGCCAGGAGAATCATTTTTTCACGGTAGCCAATCTTCTTCTCACAATCAGGAGTGTATTCGCATAAGTCTTACTGCTACAGATGAGGAGTTAAAGAAAGGAATCCACATTCTTTCATCAGTAGTTAAGAAAATATACAGTTCAAATTCCATATTTGAAACAGAGAAAATATAATTTCTTAAAGATTTAAAGATGACAAGAGCCGCCCTGTTCACTAGGAGCGGCTTTTGGTGTTTAGATTAAGTAACAGATGCATTAGAGAGAACAAACAGACATTTTTAATGATGTTTCTCTGTTCGTTGGTTAATCTTATAAGGGCTATGTTCTCACTGTTATAAATTAAAGTTTTTTAGATGCTTTTATAACGGTTTCTTTTTGTTTCGAGATACCTTTCACAGTACCGTCTGTTCGCTGGAAACCTTCTCCGTAAAAAGTATGGCTTATTTTTTTGAAAAAAGGCTGATTTGTCTTTAAAGAATTGACGAATTCTGGTGCATCATGAGGTTTCATATCCTTATACCAAAGACCGTCTGGATAGGAAATGACGACGCACTTATCATGGCATCTTCCATTACATAGAGTGCGAGTGGTGTGTATGTATGGATCCAATTCTTGATTAGCTATCTCACTTCGAATCGCTTGTGTAACTTCTTCGGCTCCAACTCTATTGCAGCTGCTTCCATTACAAATAAGAACGTGATGCTTCGTTTTATCTAAGTTCCATGTAGCCATTTGATTCCTCCTATTAAAAAGTAATGATTACGATTTATGAAGCGTGTTAATTCTTTTTTTAGCAAAGAGAGAGGCTTTTACTTGATTAGAGATTTACCAGCTTGATTTTTTCACTCCAGGAAGCTGTCCTTTGTGAGCTAACTCTCTAAAAGCAATTCGAGAAAGTTTAAACTTACGCAAATATCCGCGAGGACTTCCCGTTATTTCACAGCGGTTATGCAAGCGAGTAGGCGAAGAATCCCTTGGGAGTTTTCGTAGTTCATCATAATTTCCTTGTTCCTTTAACTGTTTGCTTAAATCAGCATATTTTTCGACAAGTGCTTGGCGTTTCTTTTCTTTTGCTATTTTTGATTTTTTAGCCAAATAATTAATCCTTTCTTAAAACGCCTTCCTAAATCGTAATAATTACTATTTGTATTTTTGCATCATAAACCACTAACGGGGTAAATGCAACTAATACTTACAATTCAGACCACGGTTTTATACTGCTAAAAGCAGTTGAAAAAACACAACAACATCCAATTTCTTTTGGAATTGGATAATTTTTTGCAATGAAAGACTCCTATACTTCTGCTAGCATATGAACCACGTTAAGAAATCGCAAGGAGGCTTTTATTTTTATGATGAAGAAACTATTGATTGCTATAGCAATGCTTATCCCAAGTTTTGGAGCAGGTTACTCAGCATTTGCTGCAGCTCCTGCTCATGAACAGCACATTCAAATAAATAAAAATGATAAAGAATTATTAGCTCGTCTTGTATCAGCTGAAGCCAATGGAGAGCCATATGCAGGCAAAGTGGCCGTGGCGACAGTTGTATTAAATAGAGTCGACAGCAGCAAATTCCCGGACACTGTAAAAGGTGTTATTTATCAAAAAGGTCAGTACAGCCCAGTCATCAACGGTCAAATTAGTAAACCTGCAGACAAAGATTCACAAAAAGCTGTAGAAGAAGCAATTAACTTTCAAGGTCAAGGAAAAGGGTCATTATTCTTCTTTAACCCTGATAAAACGGGAGATCAGTGGCTGCGCGGAAAGCAAGAAACAATTAAAATTGGACATCATGTATTTGCAAAATAACTAAAAAAGCTAATGGTTAGCTATACGCTGCCATTAGCTTTTTTAGGTGTGTACATAAAATAAACAGTAGAGTAATATTCACTATTAGAGCATTAGAATAAATTTTAAGAAGAAATAACATAGTATGAAGTATGCAAGATGAGTTTTCACGTCCATGTGTATAACAAAATAGTTCCTATGAATTTCCGTCCAATATTTACGCGATTAAAAAAGATTTAATATTTTAGTATATTATCGATAGTCTCTGTTTTACCCGAAGTCGCCATTACGTTTTATACGCTTTCTTAAGATGTCTCCAAGAGCATTTTGGATTGGCAGGCAGCTCGGCTGTTTTGTGATATTTTTGTTGCGGATAGAGGATTTGAATGAGCTATATATGGGTTCATAACATTTATCTCGCTTTTCTTCTTTTACCTTTATCGTTACAAAAAACAAAAGTAAAAGTAAGCATAAAATCAATTTATGATAACGCCGTAAGTAAGTTATGAACATTATAATAAAAAACTTTTTAAGTTGGCGTATTCCTAAGTAACTTTTTAGAAATTCAAGCATAAGGTAATTCTATAACATTAAAAAATAAAAAATATCTCTTGACTTCTGTTAAATTTATACACTATAATCGCTTTTAACAACTAACAAACATTATTTGGCAATGAAAAGGACATGAATTAGATGCCGTTTTCTTCGCAGAGAATAGGGCCACTGGCTGAGAGCCCTTAAGAAATCATCTAGTTTACCACCTTAGAGCTATTGCAGGGAACGTACATAACTGAAACTGCAATCGGTAAAACCGTTATCTTTTTTGAGCGTAAAATACGTATGGGTATTTTACGGAATTAGGGTGGTACCACGGCCGCATTCGTCCCTTTTTTAGGGATGGGTGCGGTTTTTTATGTAGGAAAAATGAATATACAAGCAATGAAAAGGACATGAATCATTTTTGAATTTTCTTTACAGAGAGTAGGGTCACTGGCTGAGAACCCTTAGAAAACGAAATGAATTTACCACCTTGGAGCTGCAGCGGGGAATGTGTATACACTGAAACCGCGACCGGTAAAACCGTTATCTTTTTAAGCGTAAAATACGTATGGGTATTTTACGGAATTAGGGTGGTACCACGGCCGCATTCGTCCCTTCTTTAGGGATGGGTGCGGTTTTTTTGTTGAATAAAAACATATTGGAGGAATGAACATGTCAAAACAAATGGAAGCAGAAAAACGAAATCACCAAAAATTAGGTCAAGAACTGGAGCTGTTTATGTCGATGGAAGAAGCTCCTGGAATGCCGTTTTTTTTACCTAATGGAATGATTGTTCGAAATGAGTTAGAAAACTACTGGAAACAAAAGCATTACAAAGCAGGCTATCAAGAAATAAAGACACCCCTCATGATGAAACAGGAGCTCTGGGAACAATCAGGGCACTGGGAGCACTACCATGAGAATATGTATTTTTCAAATGTTGACAAACAAAACTATGCAATTAAACCGATGAATTGTCCCGGAGCTATTTTATTGTTTAACAGCAAGAGAAGAAGCTACCGAGAACTTCCGATTCGATACGCAGAGCTTGGATTAGTTCATCGTCATGAGCTTTCAGGCTCTTTAAACGGATTGCTGAGAGTTCGGTCATTCACACAGGACGACGCGCATTTATTCGTAGAACTTAGTCAGATAGAAGCTGAGATTAGCCGCATTCTAGCGTTTATCCATGACTTTTATTCACATTTTGGCTTCGACTACAAAGTGGAGCTATCCACACGTCCTGAAAAATTTATGGGGGATATTGAAACATGGAACCAAGCAGAAGAGTCTCTTCAATCTGTGTTAATTGAAAAAGGCTTAGACTACCAGGTAAATGAAGGAGACGGGGCTTTTTACGGGCCGAAAATCGATTTTCATATTTTAGATTCCTTAGGTCGCAGCTGGCAGTGTGGAACAGTTCAGCTTGATTTCTTAATGCCAGAGAAGTTTGACTGTATGTATATTGGAGAAGACAACAAACCGCACCGCCCTGTAATGATTCACCGCGCTATATACGGATCCGTTGAACGATTTATGGCTATCTTGATTGAACATTACGAAGGTCAATTCCCTCTTTGGTTAGCTCCTGTTCAACTCAAGCTATTGCCTATTGCACCGCCGCATGTGGAATATGCATATAAGGTGAAACAAGAGCTGGAGTCACAAGGGTATCGTGTTGAGGTGGATGAGCGCATTGAAAAAATAGGTCTGAAAATTCGAGAAGCAGAAATGATGAAAGTTCCTTATATGGCCGTGATAGGAGATAAAGAAGTGGAAAATGAATTGCTTGCCATGCGAAAGCACGGAAAGAAAAATATTGGAACAATAAGTGTTGAAGATGCAGCTATACACTTAAGTAAAGAAATGAATTCAAACGGAGTTTATTGAAACTATTCACCTTACTAAATAGAAAAATCCGATTTTTTAAGTCGGATAGTGATTCCCTTCATCTTGTCTTACACCAAAATGAAGGGAATATTGAACTAGAAGGGTATAAGATAATATATATCAGCGGTATAACTTTTGCCTTAGACAAACGCCGGTATTTTATAAAAAAATTTATCTTATGCCATTCGAATCGTTTGTGCTGGATGAAGCTGAATTCTCATTAGGTAATTTGCTCATCTTTTGCTGATCTCGCTTCTTTTTAGAAGGAGAATAAAAAAGAAATTTAAACATAAAGTACACTCCCAAAGCTAACAAAATACAGCCAATAAGTAAATTAAGCATCTCTTTCCGCCCTTCATACACTTCATTTTTCCTCATTATAACACCCGGTAAGGTAAAACATTCATAGTTCCTTAAATAATACGTACGTCAGGAGTTTATATCTGGAGATAGTTGGTAAAAAAGTTATCTGAAAAACTATAATTTTATTTTTTAGAATATTATTTTTATTCAAACTTATTATGTATAAGTACAATGATAACTGCTTTATTTAGTTTATAAATCTAAAATATAACAATATTAAGAAATCGCTTACAAAAACTCTTGAAATATATATAATGATATTAGTATACTAATAGACAAGTTAGTAACTATTTCTATATAATTACTTCCGTATCTAAAGTAGAAATGGGTAGCCAAATGGGAAAAGACGTCATTTTCAGGTTTTTTAATGGGTGAGTGGCAACAGAGAGGAGAGAGTGCAATGGGAAAACTATTTAAAAAGAAGTCAATCGAGCAATTATTAGAACAAAGTCAAAACAAATCTCTAGTCAAAACATTAGGAGCATTCGATTTGACTCTTCTTGGTATTGGAGCCGTAATAGGAACGGGGGTTTTAGTGTTAACAGGCTTGGTGGCTGCTAACGATGCTGGACCAGCCGTTATTTTTTCTTTTATACTGGCTTCTATTGTATGCGGTTTTGCTGCGCTGTGCTATGCGGAATTTGCTTCAACTATACCTGTATCTGGCAGCGTTTACACCTATACATATGCAACAATTGGAGAAGTGGTAGCACACTTAATGGGATGGACGTTGCTTTCCGTCTATTTATTAACAATGTCAGCAGTAGCAAATGGATGGTCTTCTTATTTTAACAATTTTTTAGAAGGCTTTGGTTTTTCACTGCCAAAAGAATTGATTACGATCCCTGCAAATGGAGGTCTAGTGAACCTTCCTGCTATTTGTATTACACTTCTTATTACATGGCTGCTTTCAAGAGGAACAAAAGAAAGTAAAAAAGTGAATAACTTTATGGTGCTTGTTAAATTATTTATTATCCTTCTTTTTATTATTGTAGGGGCTTTTTATGTGAAGCCGTCTAATTGGACTCCTTTTATGCCTTATGGAATTGAAGGTGTTGTGACAGGGGGAGCGGCCGTATTTTTTGCTTTCTTAGGCTTTGATGCTCTATCTACATCGGCAGAAGAAGTAAAGAACCCGCAGCGCAATTTGCCAATTGGAATTATTAGTTCACTCGTGATCTGCACGATTATTTATGTAGCAGTATGCCTTGTTATGACTGGAGTTGTTTCTTACAAGGAACTGAACGTTCCAGAAGCAATGGCTTATGTTCTCCATTCAGTAGGACAAAATGCAGTGGCAGGAGTTATTGCTGCAGGAGCTGTCATTGGAATTATGGCTGTTATTTTCGCCTACATTTATGCAGCAACGCGCATTTTATTCTCGATGAGCCGCGACGGCTTGCTGCCAAAAGCATTTGCCAAAACAAATAAGAAAACGGGAGTTCCGACTCTTTCTACTTGGCTAGTAGGCGTTATCGGGGCGTTAATTTCAGGATTTATTGATCTGAAAGAACTTGCGAATTTAGCAAATATCGGAGCTCTTTTAACTTTTGGCATGGTGGGCGTCAGTATTATCATCTTACGTAAAACGCATCCAACTTTAAAACGCGGATTTACAATGCCGTTTGTGCCGGTTTTGCCAATTTTATCTGTAGTATCTTGTTTATTTTTAATGATTAACCTTCCTAAAACAACATGGCTATATTTTAGCATATGGATTGTCCTTGGTATAGTTGTGTATATAGGTTACTCTCGTAAACACAGTCGATTAACAAGTAAAGAAATGAAAAAAGCGAGTTAGAAACAAAAAAGAGCCTTTCATCAAAGAAAGGCTCTTTTTTTGTTCAGTTGTTAGACAGTTAGGATGATTGTTCCATATGTTTTTTGCGTGTTTCCACAATAAAGAGACAAGTACTGATAATAAAAGCAGTTCCTACAAAAATGGCGCCGATCCAAGGAAGTGAAGTAAGTCCCATAAGGTTTATGATTACGCCTCCGAAAAAGGCGCCAAAAGCATTTCCTAAGTTAGCAAATGAGTGGTTTGAAGTAGAAGCTAAAGCAGGTGCTTCTTGTGCTAAATTCATAATTTTCACTTGAATACCAGGCATTACAGCAAATGCAGCTGCTCCCCAGAAAAACAGCGTGATAATCGCTGCTGTTGGGCTTTTAACAGTAAACGTAAAAATAGTCAGCACAATGCAAAGAAAAGCAAATATACCTACAACTGAAGGCATTAACTTCCAGTCTGCAAGCTTGCCTCCAACAACGTTTCCAAGTGTAACGCCGCATCCGTATAATACAAGTATCCATGTAACACTATGTTCACTTACTCCTGTAACGTCTTCAAGAAGCGGTGTAATGTACGTAAAAACAGTAAATAAACTACCGCATCCTATTGCGCTTAAAAGAAGCATTACAAGAAGTTTTGGTTGGGTAAAAGCAGCAAACTGCTGTTTTAGACCCGTTAATTTGTCTTGACCAAGCTTTGGGATAAACAGAATAATACCAATAAATGCAATAATCCCCATGATTGTAATAGCCCCAAATGAAGCTCTCCAACCTAGGTGTTGACCAATGAATGTTCCTACAGGAACGCCGATGATATTTGCAATAGTTAAACCTGCCATCATCGTTGCGACAGCACTTGCACGTTTGTGCGGCTGCATGAGCCGTGAAGCAATAACAGCACCCACTCCAAAGAAAGTACCGTGACATAGTGCCGTAACTAAACGAGCTCCCATCAAAATTCCATAGTTAGGTGCAATAATAGCAATCGCATTTCCGAGAATAAATAAAAGCATGAGTAAACAAAGCAGAAGCTTTTGAGGAAGTCGGTGAGTAAAAACAGTTAAAATTGGTGCGCCGATTGCTACTCCTAAAGCATAGCTTGTAATTAGCTGACCAGCAGTCGAAATGCTAACATGAAGGTCTTCTGCAACGTTAGGCAGTATCCCCATAATAACGAATTCCGTCATTCCAATAGCAAAAGCTCCAAGAGTTAACGAGATGAGAGCAATTGGAAAGGAATCTTTCTTACTGACCTGCTCATTAGCATGCATTGTATTCATGTGTAGTCACCCTTTCTGTGTATAAAGTTTATATCTTCTCAAAAAGAAGTCAATTACTAATAATACTTAAGTGATTGAGCTTTGACAACCAAAAAAGCCGATGTAAGCGGTATCTTTTAAAATTCCATTTATCTTTATCATATATGAAGACAGTCAGACATAAATTTATTGACAGAATAAAGTTTAGTCCTATAAACTATTTTTAAAGTTAAATAGTTTATACCTGTAAACTAAATGAGTAAAGGAGGGAAAATAATTGACGAAAAGCAAGTTATATCAAGCTGTAGAACTTTTTGAAGAAGTTCTGTTTGTAGGAACAGAAGTGATTCATAGAGAGATAAGCCATAACCTCTTCGAACATGTCTCAAGGCAGCAGTTTGATTTGCTAAATAGCTTAATGATCAAGGGTCCGTCCTCACCTGGCAGTCTCGCTGTCTTACAAGGCGTTCATAAAAGTGCCATTTCAAATCGAATCAAAAAACTATTGGAGAAAGGGCTTGTAGAGTGGGACACTAACGAACTAGAGAGCGATAAACGTTCTAAGCTTATTAAGATTACGGCAGAAGGAGAAAAGGTAATAAATGACGGGAATGCTGCCTGTTTTGGTATCATTGAGAATTTGTTTGATGATGTAGAAGAAGAAAAAATAGATACATTTATTGAAATTCTTACAATGGCAAAAGAAAAGTTAAATACAAAAGGGGAAAGCAAAGAATGAAATTTATCGTGAAATTTAAATGGGTGATTGCTGCCTTTATTTTAGCTTTAACGGTTATATTGATGCTAACGGCACCAAATTTAACAAAACTCGCAAGTGAAAAAGGGCAATCACAGCTTCCGGACGATGCAGTTTCATCTAGGGCCAGCCAAATTTTAAAAGACGCTGGAGGAGACAGTAACACTATCAGCATGGTCATCAAATTAGATAAAGCACTAAATGCAGATAGGGAGAAACAAATACAGCAAATCATTAATAAGACCGAAAAAATTAAAGGGGTAAAAGATGTCACAACTCCTTTAACAGATGATCAAGATGTTCGTAAACAATTAATGTCTAAAGACAAAAAAACTGTTTTAGTTCCGGTTACTGTCAGTGGATCAGATGAAAAAGTTGAAAAAATAGCGAATCAGATTTATGACAGTGTGCCAAAAGACGTCACTGCATACGTAACAGGTGCATCTCTTATTAATCAAGATTTTGCACATAGTTCAGAAGAAGGGTTAAAGAAAACCGAGTTTATTACAATCTTTTTAATTTTAGGTTTGCTTTTACTCGTTTTCCGTTCTGTAGTGACGCCGTTTATTCCTATTTTAATTGTGGGAATCACATACTTAATTAGTCAATCGTTATTAGGTATTTTAGTTAAAAATGTAGATTTTCCAATCTCAACGTTTACGCAAACGTTCTTAGTAGCTATTTTATTTGGGATTGGTACGGATTACTGCATTCTTTTACTTAACCGTTTCCGTGAAGAATTGGCTAACGGGCATGATAAAGTGAAAGCCACAATCATAGCTTATCGTACAGCAGGAAGAACGCTATTCATCAGTGGAATTGCTGTATTTATTGGTTTTGCAGCCATCGGATTTGCCAAGTTTGCCATTTTCCAATCGGCTGTCGGCGTAGCAGTAGGAGTAGGTGTACTGCTAGTCATTTTATTTACCTTGCTTCCACTTTTTATGGTTACGCTTGGAGAAAAATTATTTTGGCCGTCTAAAAAAGTGGCTTCTCATAGCGACAACAAGCTGTGGGGGTTTTTAGGGAAAAAGGCAGTGGCGCGACCGTTTGTATTCTTAGTCATTACAGCAATTATTACGGTGCCTTTTATTGTGACGTATGACTCAAAAGTGTCGTTTGATTCTACTGCTGAAATCAGCAGTGATTATAAATCTATAAAAGGACTAAACGCCATCAGTGACGCACTAGGAGAAGGAAAAGCGCTTCCTGTCAATGTTATCATTAGAGGAGATAAAGAGTTAACAAAGGCAGATGTTATTCCTTATTTAGGAAATATAAGCAAAGCAATTGAAAAAGTTGATCACGTGGACTCCGTCATGACCATCACACAGCCTACCGGAGAAAAGATTAGTGATTTATATGTTAATTCACAGATAGGTTCTGTATCAGCTGGAATCAAAGAGGCTGTTAAAGGAATCGGAAATGTACAAAAAGGATTAAGTGATGTTGAAAAAGGGCTAAATCAAATAGCTGAGCAAACGGGTTCTGCTTCTAAAGAAGAATCTAGCGGGTCGCTTGCACCTGCAGCAGACGGATTAGCTCAAATTAATCAACAGCTGCAGCTCATCAGCTCTCAGCTCTCTACAACAGGAAATGCGCAACAAGCGGTTCCTCAGCTTGCTGCAATCAGTAAACAGCTTACTACCATTCAGAGCGGTCTCCAACAAGCAAATGAGAATCTTTCAGCTCAGCAAGGTCAAGTAGGAACCCTATCAGACAGTCTCAATCAATTAGCAAAAGGTGTTAACAGCGCGAATGATGGGCTAACGAAAATCTCAGATGGCTTAACAAAAGCAACAGATATACTTGATAATATGAGTGACAGTTCAACAGTTAGAGATACGGGTATTTATCTTCCAGCAGAAGTGATGAAAGATAAAGGATTTAAACAATCTATTGATAACTATTCCTTTGCAGATGGAAAAGGAGTTAAGCTAAGTGTAGTGCTTGATCAAAATCCATATTCTGAAGAAGCCATTTCAACAGTAAAAAATATTGAAAAAGCAGTGGCAAACGAAGTCGTTGATACGCCGTTTGAACATACAGAAATTGTGTACGGAGGGGTATCGAGCTCGAATGCGGATTTAAAGGATTTATCTACAACGGATCTTTCACGAACGATGGTCATTATGATGATTGGGCTGTTTATTGTTTTAACCATTTTATTCCGTTCAATGATAATGCCAGTATACATGATTGCTTCACTGCTGCTTACGTATTATACAGCAATGGGGATCTCAGAGCTTGTATTCGTGGATATAATGGGTAATGACGGAATTAGCTGGGCAGTGCCGTTCTTTAGTTTTGTTATTTTAGTTGCCTTGGGAATTGACTACTCTATTTTCTTATTAGACCGTTTTAACGAAGAAGTGAAAAGCGGCGTAGCAGAAGGAATGGTTACGTCCATGAGTAAGATGGGATCGGTTATTATTACTGCTGCTATTATCCTAGCTGGAACGTTTGGGGCTATGATGCCATCAGGTGTATTAACACTTGTACATGTAGCAACAGTTGTTATCATTGGTCTTTTATTTTATGGACTTGTCATTCTTCCACTTCTTATGCCAGCGATTGTCGTGACGCTTGGAGAAGGAAACTGGTGGCCGTTTCTTCGTAAAAAAGAAAAAGAAGTAGAATACAAAGTAAAAGAATAACTTTTATATGCCATATTTCATCAAAGATCAGATGTTTGATAGGAAAATGAATAGTAATACACTTCCTATATAACGTTAAGCATTAGATAGAATAAAAATGAAGGATAGATGAGCGTCATAGGACTGCTCTATCTATCCTTTTTTGTGCTATTGGAAAGCTTGAGCATGATTTAAAAGTAAACTCAGGCAGGCGCTGTGATAAATATGCCGAGTCGAATAAAAGGCTTCCTACTAGGAAAACCTATAATCAAAAACATGCGGAGGTCTTTTTAATGAAATTTGTAAATTTTTTAGCTAATCAGCGAGAAAAACGACGGGAACAAATGCGCGAAGCAGGAACATGTCCAGACTGCTTAGGGAAACGATTTCACCATGTTGGACTTTATTTTGTGCATGTTTATGAATGTCCGAGCTGTCAGGGCAAAGAAGATATGTAATAAAATCTTCAGAAGTAAGGTAAAGGCAGTCTCTATGGAGATTATGATGTGAAACCTTCTTGTTTTGTAGAGAAGGTTTTTATTTTTTGAGAAGTGAACGGTTACTTGTATATTTTGTGTTAGCAAACTTTACATATTCATTTTCTGCATAACTAGATTCGATTAGTATAATCATTAAGTTACTTTAATGTATCAGGTTAACAATTTAAACAAAAAGGAGGAAAGAATCAAGAACAAAGTAACTTGTAACTTGCCGTACTGCATTTCTAGAAAATTGAATATAAGGAGCTGATGCTTGATGACAATGTTACATTTGGACAAAATATATAAAATATATGATAAAAAAAATATCGCCGTAAATGACTTTAATCTTCAGGTTGGAGATAAAGAATTCGTTGTATTTGTCGGACCATCTGGCTGTGGTAAATCAACTACACTGCGAATGATTGCAGGTCTAGAAACAATTTCAGAAGGTGACTTCTACATTGATGGAGAGCATATGAACGAAGTAGCCCCGAAAGATCGTGATATTGCTATGGTCTTCCAAAACTATGCTCTTTACCCTCATATGACTGTTCGAGAAAATATGGCATTTGGTTTAAAGTTAAGAAAAATAAAAAGAGATGAAATTGATAGACGTGTAAATGAAGCAGCTAAAATAGTAGGTCTAGAAACATATTTAGATAGAAAGCCAAAAGCTTTATCTGGAGGACAGCGTCAGCGAGTTGCTTTAGGTCGTGCCATTGTTAGGGAGGCGAAAATTTTCTTAATGGATGAACCATTATCTAATTTAGATGCAAAACTGCGAGTGCAGATGCGTGCTGAGATTATTAAGCTCCATCAAAGGTTGCAAACAACGACAATTTATGTGACGCATGATCAAGTAGAAGCTATGACGATGGCTACTCGTCTAGTAGTAATGAAAGACGGAATTATTCAACAAATTGGAACTCCTCAAGATATTTATAAACACCCTAAGAATATATTTGTAGGCAGTTTTATTGGATCGCCTGCAATGAATTTCTTCAAGGGGTGTCTTCAAGACACTCATTTTATAATAGGAAGCATTAAAATAAAGCTTCCTGATTTTTTAATACACTCTTTACATTCCAAAGGATACAATAAGAAAGAAGTCATAATGGGAGTTCGACCTGAACATATTGTATACAATGAAGCTTCTAGTAAAGAGGAATCAGAAAGGGAGGTCTGCTTTACTACCTTATTAGATGTAATAGAAGTATTGGGTGCTGAAACAATTTTATATGCTAGTTTAGAAAATCAACCGTTTGTAGCTCGAGTACCTCTTTCACATAAATTTGAAGCAGGGGATCAATGTACTTTTTCCTTAGACATAACTCAGGTATATTTCTTTGATAAAGAAACCGAAGAATGCATTTTTGTAAAATAAAGATAAATAAAAAACGTAAAATATTCTGACAAATGTATTGACTAGTTAACTTTTGCAGTTTAATATAACAATATATAACATTACATAATGTTGTATATCATATTTTATTTAAGGAGTGGGGAAAATGAGCAAAACAGTAGTGAATGTAAAAAGTGATGTGCAAGCTGTATTAAACGAATTAAAAAGCAAGCAAATTCGTAATGTGTTTTTCGTCGCATGTGGAGGATCTTCTGCGATCATGTATCCAGCTAAGTATGTATTAGATCGAGAAGCTCAACAGATTACATCCGATTTGTATAGCTCGAACGAATTTATCCACCGTAATCCGCAGCAGCTAGGAAAAGACTCCTTAGTTATTTTATGTTCCATGTCAGGAACAACTCCTGAGACTACAGAAGCAGCTAAGTTCGCTAAAAGCAAAGGCGCTTATGCTGTAGCCCTAACAAATGAACCTACTTCACCTTTAGCGCACAGCGCAGATATTTTTATTAAGTATGAATGGGGCAATGATATCGATGCTTTTGAAACAAACTTAGGCGTTTTATATCAGCTTGTATTTGGCCTCTTATACGTAGCAGAAAAAAATGATAAATTTGCAAAGCTAGTTACCAGCTTAGAAAATTTACAAGCTGTTTATGAAAAAGCTCTTGAATACGAAGTGAGCAGTGCGAGAAAATTTGCTGAATCACATAAATCTGAGCCGGTTATCTACACAATGGCCAGTGGTTCAAACTACGGAGCAGCATATTCATTCAGCATTTGTATCTTGATGGAAATGCAGTGGATTCATTCTCATGCTATTCACGCTGGAGAGTATTTCCATGGTCCATTCGAAATTATTGATGAAAACGTACCGTTTATCATACTAGTCGGACTAGATGAAACAAGACCTTTAGAAGAACGCGCCTTATCATTCTCTAAACGATACGGCAAGAAATTAACTGTCCTAGATGCTAAAGCATATGATTTCGAAGGAATTGATAAAGATGTGCAAGGGTATATTGCTCCTCTTGTACTAAACCGTGTACTGCGTCAGTATGCTGAAGAATTAGCGGAAGCACGCAATCACCCTTTAAGTAAAAGACGCTATATGTGGAAAGTAGAATATTAATAATCTTCTAGTAAAGATAGAAATCTGTATATTTTCCTTACGAGTTATACTATAATGTTTCATAACATTATAGTATAACTTATATATGTAAGCACTTACAATAAGGGGGTTTCTATATGAAAAAGACAAATTTAATCTTAGCCTCACTTTTAAGTTGTTCTTTAATGCTTGGAGGGTGTGCTGGAAAACAAACGTCTTCAAACTCAGACACAGGAAAGACAACATTAACATTCTTTCACAGATGGCCAAAAGAACCTGAAAAAAGCTACTTTGAAGAAGTTGTAAAAGAATTTGAAAAACAGCACCCTGATATTGATATTAAAACAGAAGCAGTCTTAAACGATTCGTATAAAGACAAAATTAAAGTAATGACAGGTACTAATACCCCTCCAGATGTGTTCTTTTCTTGGAGCGATGAATTTGCTAGACAATTTGTCAGAGGAAATAAAGCTTTAGACTTAACCTCTTATTACAAAAAAGATTCAGCGTGGTCTTCCCAGCTTGTTCAATCTCAAATTAAACCCTATACCGTTAATAATAAAATTTACGGTGTTCCTGTTACAATGGATGGAAAAATGTTTTTTTACAACAAAGATATCTTCGATAAATTAGGGTTAAAAGCACCCACAAATTGGAGCGAGCTACTAAACGTTTTAAGCGTATTAAAAAAGAAGCATTATACAGCTTTAGAATTTGGAAGTCAGGATACGTGGACCATTTCTCACTACGTAGGAACCTTAAATCAGCGCATAGTAAAGCCTGAAGTCCTTTCAAAAGACTATAATTCAAAAACTGGGACGTTCACGGATAAAGGCTATGTAAAAGCGCTAGAAAAATTAGAAGAATTAGTTCCTTACTTTAATAAAAATACAAATTCAATTGATCACGAATATGCAAGACAACAATTCTCAAATGGAAAAGCAGCTATGCTTTATGCTGAAACCGCTGAAATTAAGCTTTTTGGTCCAACTAAATTTAAGATTGGCATGTTTAATTTTCCTAAAGTGGACGATGGAAAAGGAAATGCTACTAATTTAACTGGATCCCCTGAAGGATTTATGATTTCTTCTAAAACAAAGCATCCAAAAGAAGCAATGGAATTTCTTGAATTTTTAACGTCAAAACAAATGGGTGAAAAGCTGGTTAAAGAGGTAGGGAAATACAGTGCAGTGAATGATACAGCTAACAATAGTAATTCAACACCGGAACAATTAGAAGCAGTAGATAATATTTTAAAAGCCAAAGAGATGGCTCCATGGTTTGATATGGCCATCGATGCTCGAATTGCAGATACTTATTTGACAGGCGCTCAGCTTATGCTAAATGGTGATAAAACACCTAAAGAAGTAATGAAAGATGTACAAAAAGCTGCAGCGAGCGTTCGTGCTGAATCTAAAAAGTAAGGAAGTGAAAAAGCGATGTTAAAAAGCAATAAGCTAACCCCTTATTTATATCTCCTTCCTGCATTTGCTTTTTTGCTACTTGTGTACATCCCTATTTTTCAGAATATTTGGGATAGTCTTTATGAGTGGAGCACTTTTTCACCAGACAAGGTTTTTGTAGGAATAGATAATTATGTGCACTTATTTAAAGACCCTGTCTTTTATCAGGCACTCAAAAATAACATTCTTTATGCGGTCATTTCAATTATTTTTCAAGTGGGTGGCGGTCTGATTGTGGCTGCCGTTTTAGAAGATAAACTTATTCGGAAATTTTCTCCTTTTTTCCGAACAGTTTACTTTTTACCTGTGGTCGTTTCGATGACCGTTATCGCCTTACTGTTTACTTTTTTTTACAACCCTGAAGTAGGGCTTTTAAATCAGGTTCTTAAAATGATTGGATTAAACTCATTAGCAAAACCTTGGCTAGGCGATAGTGATACGGCTATTTATGCAGTTATTGCTGTATCTCAGTGGCAATCTATCGGCTATATTGCGATGCTATATATTGTAGCAATTCAGAAAATCTCGCCTGAATTGTACGAAGCAGCTGAAATAGACGGCGCTAATAAATTTAAAATGTTCTTTCATATTACTGTGCCGCAAACAAAAGAAATGACATTTGTGGCTGTTATTTTAACACTCACTGGTGCTTTTACAGTATTTAATGAACCTTATATTTTAACTGGAGGCGGACCAGGAACATCATCTGAAGTGCTAAGTACGTATTTATATAAAACAGCCTTTTCAAAAGATATGATGGGCTACGCTTCTTCAATTGCTACTGTCATTTTAATTATTACGCTGCTGATTTCTCTTGTCCAGATGAAAGCATTTAAAACAGGAAAGGAAGACGCTTGATGCAGATGCCTAAAACAAATGTCACCTTACCTAATGTTGTCAATACAGCCACTAAAGAAAGAAAAAAGAAGAGGTATACAGGTGTAACGATAGTATATGTCGGGTTAATCGCCTATTTCATCGTCATTGCGTATCCCTTACTTTGGATGATTGTAAGTTCTTTTAAAAGCACGGATGAAATCTTTACTCACAGCTGGTCTATGCCGCACGCTTGGCTAATTGAAAATTACGTGACAGCGTGGAAAAGCGGAATATCTTCTTACTTTTTAAACAGTGTGATCGTCACGGGCGTCTCTTGTTTTTTGACGGTTCTGGTCAGTGCGTTAGGAGCTTATGGACTATCACGTTTTGAGTTTCAAGGAAAAGCTTTTGTCCTTATTATATGTCTGGGAGGGCTTATGCTTTCTCCTCAAGTAAGTTTAATTCCCTTGTATAGCATTATTCAAAAACTTGGCATCTATAATACACACTTGGCACTGATTCTGCCTTATGTTGCTTATCGAATTCCTTTAACCATTTTGTTAATTCGAGCTTATTTTCTTTCGGTTCCAAAAGAATTAGAGGAAGCAGCTCGGTTAGACGGGTGTACAAGCTTAGGAATTTTATTTCGGATTTTTATTCCGATGAGCACACCGATTTTATTAACAACGACAATTTTGACAGCTTACTATACATGGAATGAATTTATGTTTGCCATTATTTTTATTGACGACGACAGTTTGCGCACAATCCCAGCAGGATTAATGCAATTCAGAGACGCTTTGCAGACAGATTGGGGAGTATTACTAGCTGGACTGACCATCTCAGCAGCACCAATTGTTATATTGTTTTTATTTATGCAAAAATATTTTATCCGTGGCATTGCTAACGGAAGTGTTAAATAATAGGAGGACACGTAGATGAAACTAATTGGAGTAGGGGATAATGTAGTAGATTACTATAAAGATCAAGGAAAGATCTATCCAGGCGGTAACGCATTAAATGTAGCCGTATTTTGTAATAGATTGAACCATAGTCAGTCTTCCTATATGGGGATTGTAGGGACTGACGAATCGGCAGACCATGTAGTAAATACTCTACAGCAAGAAAAGATGGATATTAGCAGAATAAGAAGAGCCGTAGGAGAAAATGGAATGGCGGTTGTCACCCTTGATGAACAAGGAGATCGAATTTTTGTAGGGTCGAATAAAGGTGGAATCCAATCTAGATTAAAATTAATGCTGAATGAACTTGATTTCACCTTTATTCGTCAGCACGATCTCCTTCATACAAGCGTTTTTAGTCATTTAGAAGCCGAACTTCCATTGCTATGTAAAATCATTGATGTTTCATTTGATTTTTCTACGAGATATGACGAGGAATATTTACAACAAGTATGCCCTCATATCAGCTATGCATTTTTCTCAGGAAGCAGCTTGCTAGAAGAAGAGTGTATGGATTTAATAAAGCGAGTCCATTTGTTAGGAACCAGTGTCGTATGTGTTACGAGAGGAGAAGAGGGAGCATTATTATCACTGGAAAATCAATTATTTAAACAACCCATAATTTCTACAAACGTCGTGGATACGTTGGGTGCTGGAGATTCTTTCATTGCTGGTTTTCTTTCTTCTTATTTACCAGAAAAAGATATAGCCAAAGCTCTTCATAACGGGGCATTAGTGGCATCACAAACTTGTCAAAATTACGGAGCATTCGGATACGGAAAAGAATACCACACAGACTGTACAATGGTTTTAAAATGAATAAAATAATAAAAATAGCGCCCTTTCTTTTTTAGAGCAAAGGCGCTATTTTTATTTAAGAAGTAGAACTGTCCATAGTGAACGTAACGCGACTGGCAGGGTAGTGTAGAAAAGATGAATGAATCGGTCTTTTTTGTGAATCATATGCTACTTTCTCTACTTTAAACAAGGGCTCTCCGACTTCACATTCTAAATGTTTTGCTTCATCCACATTTGCAAATACCATGTTCAATAATTTCTTATTATGAACCGGAGTAATATTGTACTTATTTTTTATAGTATCGTACATTGAAACCGAATTATGGACGTGCTGATCTAAGTGTGGTAACAAATCTAAGGAGTAGTGAGAAATTTCTAAGGTAAGAGGCTGGTCGTCATAATACAAGATACGCTGCAGTTCAAGGACTTCGCTTTCTGGAGGAATTGATAACATTTTTGCCACATGAGCTTTTGCAGGTTTTATACCAAAAGATAAAATTTTAGTCTGAGGCACTTTTCCCAATTCCGACATATACTCTGTGTGACCGTTAACGGCAAATAGCTCTCTTTTTGCTTTTGGATATTGAACAAAGGTTCCTTTTCCTTGTTGACGTGTCAGAAGCCCTTCTTCCACCAAATCCAATACCGCTTTTCTTACCGTAATTCTACTAACTCCGTATATATCACATAAATCCGTTTCAATTGGAAGTTTTTCACCCGGAGTATAAACGCCTTTATTAATATCTTCCGTAATGGCCTGTTTTAACTGCATATATAAAGGTGTAGAGCTATGAGTATTTAACTTCATCTTTTCCCCTCTTTCTTCAATGTTTTTTTAAATATAATTATATTATAACGTAATGTGATGTTATATTACAAATTGCTTTTATTCCTTTTTATTATACATGTTTAAAAGGAATAAAAGATTGGCGAATTCAAGATTCCACAGGCATTAAGTTTGATTTTTTATTAATTGAAAATATGGGCAATAATTAGACAAGCCATAGAAAATATGCAACAATTTTTATTACTAGCTTCTTCAACATAAGATAGAATATAAAGAAGATAAGAACTTTATAAAAAGGAGATTCCATCATGGATGAGAAAAAGAATATTGATATAGGTGGTCTTAGCTTTGCTTGGGATTTAGAAAAAGGAAAATTTAGCTTTGAAGGAGAGGATGCGATCCTTTTTTGGATTTCTTCTGCGATGAAAACGTTGTTTGACACAATTGAAGAAATATCTGGAGAAGATGCGGCTTCTGTAGTATTAGAAACTACTGGGTTTCGCCAAGGGTTAGTAGTAGGCGAGTACTTTCAAAATATGAAAGGTGTAACGGTTTTTGAGGCGGCTGAATTAATTAAAAATACATATGCTTCAGCTGGATGGGGAAAAACCACTATCAAACATTTGAATCCTGAAAGGAAAACCCTATCTGCTGAATTAAAAGACAGTTGGGAACATAAAATTAACGTTGCGCAAAAGAAAACAAAAGGAGGGAATTTTCTCCCCGCCCATTATGCGGGAATTTTCACAGGCCTTTTTGGAACGAATATTTGGTACAAAGTGATTCAACACCAAATAGAAGGACATGAATGCACCACAGTAGAATATTTCCCTTCAGACATTGATATCACTCAAAATATTCACCAATTAGCGAGGAGGAAAGAAGCACAGCAAATAGAACATTTACAAAACATTGTGGCAGAAAAAACAGCAGAATTAAAAGATCTTATTAAAAAGCTTTCTTCTCCCATCATTCCGGTTTTGGAAGGCATAGTGGTCGTTCCTTTGATTGGTAAATACGATGAGGATAGAACGGAAGATTTGATTGTTAATACATTAAATAACCTCCCAAAACATCAAGCTAATTATCTTGTGCTGGATTTAACCGGATTGGATAAAGAACTTACTGAATATACGGCAAGTCTTATTGAAAAATTAGGTGCATCAGCGTCTTTAATTGGTACGAAAACAATTTTAGTGGGAATTTCTGCTGATTTAGGCTTAGTTATATCAAAGACCCATATTGATTTATCAAAATATGATTGTTTTCAAACACTGCAGCATGGCATTCATTATGCATTGGCACAAAGCGGGCGAAGCATCCTTTAAAAGATATATTTAAAATATAACAAAATGCGCTTTTGGAATAAGGACTATAGATTTTATACTTTACGATCTTCATTTAAAGTCATAACAAATGTCTTTATCAAAAAACAGGGATATATTGAACAATTTCATCCCTAAAACAAATTGACATAACACCAAAAGGTGTTATATAATTTTTTATGAAACCTTTTGGTGTTATTTTTAAAAAAGGAGAATGAAGATAACGATGGATGATAAAAGTGTATTAGAAGATGTAAAACAGACGCTAGTGTTTAATGCGCCGATTCAAAAAGTTTGGGATAAAGTAGCAACGGCAGAAGGGCTTCAACAATGGTTCATGCCTAATGATTTTAAGCCTCAGGTAGGACATGAATTTCATTTACAATCCCCTTTTGGACCCTCTCCGTGTAAAGTGTTAGAAGTAGATGCACCAAACTACCTTTCTTTCTCTTGGGATACGGATGGATGGGTCATTTCGTTTATCTTAAAAGAAATGGGCAATCAAACTGAATTTACGCTTATTCACGGCGGGTGGAAAGAAGCGGGAGCAGTTCTTGAAAAAGCAAACGAAAAGAGTTCAGTGGTACGAGATAAAATGAGCTACGGATGGATTAGTCTCGTGAATGAAAAACTTCGAAAGGCTGTCGAAAGCTAAATGACTTCATCAGCTGCTAAGCATGATATCTTTCAAGCGATTGCTGATCCTACTCGAAGAAAAGTACTTGAGCTGCTTTCTGAAAAAGAATTGCCTATTTCGGAAATAACGTCTCATTTTTCAATAAGTCGTACCGCTATTGTCAAGCATCTTCATATACTTTCAGAAGCAGACTTAGTTCATGGACAAAAAAAAGGAAGAGAAAAAGTTTATTATTTGCAGCCAGAGCCTCTAAAAGAAGTAAAAGATTGGCTTTCTTACTACGAACAATTTTGGACAAATAAATTATCTATTCTTAAACATATAGTTGAAAAAGACGAAGAAAGAAAGCAATAGAAAAAGCACAAAAGAGTGATTTTATAGTGAGTACCGCAAAGCCAGTCGTTAAAAAGACTGGCTGTTTTACATAAAAGCACAGTTTAGGTTAAAAAGAAAAATAAAAAATAGTTAATAAAATAGAAAGATGCAGAGAAACATAGGGAATATCTTCAATTAAATAGATAGAGCTATAGAAGTAAAAGGAGGAAGCAGAGTAATGAACAAGCTTTTATTTTACGGGACGAGCGATGCCCAAGGGGTCCCTCGATTATTATGTAACTGTAAAGTATGCACGGAAAAAGATCCATTAAATCAGCGCACAAGACCTAGTGCACAATTTACAATGGACGGTAACATGTTTTTGATTGATGTATCACCTGATTTTAAGCATCAATTTCATTTATACAATAATAAAAAAATCCCTCCTACTGTCTTTATTACTCATCCTCACAATGATCATGTTGCTGGTTTAGGGGATTTAGCTGACTTATGCTACTGGAATAATATAAATACAGAAGTTGTAGGAGCGCCTGAAGTCATCAATGAGTTAACCGAAAGATTTCCTTATCTTGCAAAAAGAAAAGGGCTTACTTTTAAAGGAACATTAAAATGGATTAGCGGCGAAACCGCCATTACCTTTCATAAAGTAAATCACGGATTTAATGGTTATTCCTATGGCATTGTGGTTCATCAAAAAAAAGGCGAACGCTGGGCGTATGTATCGGATTCTTTTAATGTAACAAAAGAACAGTGGCAGCCTTTTTATCATTTGGATTTACTGATATTTGGTACATCTTTCTGGAAGGAATATCTTCAACAAGAAAAAAGATCTGTATATGATGTTACAGAGGCACTGGAGATCAAAGCGAAGCTACAGGCAAAAAATATGGTATTTACTCATTTATCACATGATATTGATATCCCACAGCACGCTAACATGCTTTTAGATGAAAAAGTAAGCTTTGCCTATGACGGACGCGAGATTTTATTACCTTAAGTATAGTGATACACAGATGGTTTCATTCAAAGAAGCAGCGGAGGCAAGACGCTGCTTCTTTAAGTTTTTAAATTAGATATGCTCGATAAAGTCGCTTACAACTTTGTTAAATCGGTCGCTTTCTTCTAGAAAAGGGCAGTGGCAGCTGTTTTCAAAAACTTCAAGTACTGAACCTGAAACCATCTTTTGAATATGTCTTCCGGCTGCTACAGGAATGAGCTTTTCTTCTTTTCCAAAGCACAGTAAAGTAGGAATTGTAATAGAAGGGAGAAAATCACGATAGTCCACAATGGATTGATCAAACAAAATAGCACTGGCTATCGATTCGGGCATTTTCGTCACTTCTTTCATGATCCAATGTTTATCTTCTTCAGTTAATTCACTTTTAAACATAAGCGGAATAAAATTTTCTAATGTACTTGTTCGATCAAGTTGAATACCTTGCATGAGCGAAATAAGCGCAGGTAAATCAAATGCACCAATTGGAAAGTCTGGCCATCTAAAGTCTGAAGCCATTTCATCTACGATGACATTACCTTTTACATTTTTTTCACCAAATTGTTTCAAATATTCCCACACAACAAAAGCACCCATCGACCAGCCTACTAATATGACGTCTCTTAATCGATGAGTGCTTATAAACTCATGCACATCACGAGCATAAGTAGAAATTGTGTGACCGTATGGAGTATGACTTGAATTTCCATGTCCTCTTACATCCAAAAGAATAGTGTGATATTGCTTCGAAAAAAAAGAAAGCTGGTTGTGAAAAAACCGACTGCTCATCCAAACTCCGTGAATGAAAATAATAGGTGATCCTTCTCCTTGTTGTTCATAGTATAAAGTTGCACCGTCTTTTACTGTATAAAAAGGCATCATTTCCGCCCCCAATCTAAAAGATTCATATCCCATCATGTATGCGTGAGAAAGCTCGTGTAGAACGTATCTCTACAATAAAATTTTTATTGAAGAACAAATCCTAGAAGTGAACGCTTTGATATGTTATACTATTACAGGCTTAAATACTGTATGTTTTTGAAACAATCATTCACTATACTACTTTTTAGATAGAAGCATCCTGGTAAAAAGGATGTTGTTTTTGTCGTAATGTCCCTTTAAGTAATGAATTGTTACCATCAATTCGGTTCACCATAACCGACCTACATGCATTATATCTTGCAAATATAAACAGATAGGTGGAAGAAGCAACATGACTGAAAGAAAACCATATCAAGTACTACTATATTATTTGTACACTCCAATTGAAAATCCTGAAGAGTTTACAACTCAGCATTTGGCATTTTGTAAAGAGCTTGAATTAAAAGGACGCATTTTAATTGCGACTGAAGGAATCAATGGAACAGTATCAGGAACAGTCGAACACACAAATAAATACATGGAAACGATGAAAAATGATCCTCGTTTTGATGGTATTGTATTTAAAATAGACGAAGCAGATGAACATGCGTTTAAAAAAATGCATGTGCGTCACCGCAAAGAATTAGTAACTCTTCGATTAGAAGAAGATGTGAATCCTCTTCGCGTAACGGGTAACTACTTAAGCCCAAAAGAATTTTATCAAGCAATGCAAGATGAGAATACGGTCGTGATTGATGCACGAAACGATTATGAATACGATTTAGGTCATTTCCGAGGAGCTGTTCGTCCGGATATTCAAAACTTCCGTGAGCTTCCTGAATGGATTCGCAACAACAAAGATCAGTTTGAAGATAAAAAAATCTTAACGTACTGCACAGGAGGTATTCGCTGTGAAAAATTCTCTGGATGGCTTCTTGAAGAAGGTTTCGAAGATGTAAGCCAGCTTCACGGAGGTATTGTAACATACGGAAAAGACCCGGAAGTACAGGGTGAACTATGGGACGGTCAGTGCTATGTATTTGATGAGCGCATCAGCGTGCCAGTTAACCAAAAAGAGCATGTGATTGTCGGAAAAGACCACTTTACCGGCGAGCCTTGTGAACGCTATGTTAACTGCGCAAACCCAGAATGCAATAAGAAAATCTTAGCTTCTGAAGAAAATGAACACAAATATTTACGCGCTTGTTCACATGAATGCCGAGTAAGCCCTCGTAACCGCTATGTAAAAGAACATGGTTTAACAGAAGAAGAATTTGCAGCACGTGTTAAAGAGCTAGAAAAAGAACACGTAACTTTATAATAAAAAAGCAGCACGCTATATGAACTGCCCCCTGTCAAATAGACAGTGGAAATAAATAAAAATTTCTAAACGGCTTCAGCTCTGTATTCTAAGGGGCTAAGGCCGTTTAATCGTTTTTGTAATCGCTCATTGTTATAAAAATATATGTATTCCTTAATTTCTTTCTCAAGTTCTTCATAGGTTTTATACTTCTTTAAATAGTATTTTTCACACTTCAATGTCCCCCAAAAAGATTCCATTGGCCCGTTATCAATACACCTGCCCACTCTAGACATACTCTGTACTACTTTTGCTTCTTCTAACTTCTTTTTAAAGTAAGGAGAAGTATATTGATATCCTCTATCACTATGCAATAGGGGAGTAGCTCCTGGCTCTCTCTTCAACGCTTGTTCAAACGTTTTAAAAACTAAAGGGTTATTGTTGGAAGTACCTAAGACGTAGCTCACAATAGAGCCATCATATAAGTCTAATATCGCACTTAAATAAGCCTTCTCAGATCTTCCATAGCTAAGTTCTGTTACATCTGTTAACCACTTTTCGTTTGGTTTCTTGGCATGGAATTCCCGATTCAGTACATTCTCTGTAATATGCTTAGGTGAACTTGGTTTATATCTTGTTCGTTTACGTCGAATGACAGACTGAATACCAAATAATTTCATTAATCAGTAAACACGTTTGTGATTAATTGGTTGCTTAAATCTTCGATTTATTTTCAATGTCATCCGCCGATATCCATAAATTCCTCCTAGTTCCTCATGTAGCTGTTTCACTTCTTCCACTATTTCTTCATTCAACTTCTCGTTGGTAGATGGAGTGCGTTTCAGCCACTTGTAATAGGCGGAACGTGACACTTTCGCTATTTGGCATAATAGTAAAATAGGATATTTTTCGTTCTGGTGAAGTTCTTGGATGGACATATAGACGTCTATTGAATGGACTTTTCTTAAAATCTCCTCCTTTCGATTTCTTCTAACTTTTTTAAAAAGGCATTTTCAGCGCGTAAGCGCTCGTTTTCCATTTCCAATTGTTTTATTTCTTTTTGATGTTTTTCTTCTGATGTAAGTTCCGATTCTCTTCTTTTTTTTCCACGTTTATCGAAGAGCCCACCTTTGCCACCTATCTCGAATTTTTTCACCCACTGATATACCTGTTGATACGAAACATTAAAATCTTCTGCAGTCTGTAGATAATTCTTTCCATTCTCTAAACAATGTTTCGCTATTACCACTCTTTCTTCTAGAGTAGTGGACCGTCCTTTTGCCATAGATTTTCTCATACCTTTCCCCACGTTTTTAAATGCTCTATGGCCATTATAATTCTTGGTCCACTTCATTAATACTGAACGGTGAGATATTTCATATTTACGGATTATTTCTGATTGAGAATACTTCCCTGAAAGATAATCAAGGGTAGCCGCCGTTTTTATCTCTATAGAGTATCTTTTCCATTCACTTGAAGTCTGAAGTCCTTCTAATCCATATGTTCGATAGAGATAAATCCATCTATTAATTGTCGCTCTATACAAATCATATTTACTACAAAATTCTCGTGAGGAGACACTTCGCTTTTCATATGCCACGATTATCTCGTATTTTTCTTGTGCAGAATAAGTTTTTCTTCTCATAAAAAAGCCCCCAATTAAGCAAACAGATTTTTTATTTACTCTGTCTACTTAATTGGGAGCATATCAATACACAGCGTGCTGCTTTTTTTATGAAATGATCCTCTGAGAACCTAGTGTTTAGAAATGGTCATACAACGGGTATTCATAAAAAGGAAATATATTCCTTGTTTTTTAGTTGCTTAAAGAAATCCTTTTTTAGAAAGCAATGATAAAAAATGGCTGTACATAAAAACGAAAAAGGAGTTTGAAAATGGAAGCGAAAATTGAAAAAAAATACGATGGACGTTTACTTGAAGGACCCCTATGGGATGAAGAAAATCAAAAGTTAGTGCTAGTAGACATCTTAGATAAAAAGCTTCTTACGTACGATCCAAAAACGACAACATTAGAAGATATTGCTCTTCCTTCAGTCGTTACAAGCGTTTCTAAAACTAATCATTCGAAACTGATTGTCTCCACCCATAATCAGCTGCTTTTAGTTGATGAAAACGAGAAAGATCACGAAGAATATATCCATTTAGATACTCTTGAAAAAACTATGCGTTTTAATGACGGAAAATGTGATCCGTATAATCGCTTTTGGGTTGGCACGATGAGTGAAGAAGGTGAAGAAGGAAAAGCCCAGCTGTACGTAGTAGATGAAAAAGGTGTAATTACAAGCGCCAAAGAAGGATTAAGCGTGTCGAATGGGCTAGCTTGGAATCGAACAGGAGATAAATTCTTTCTCATTGATTCACCGAAAAATAAAATTATGTCTTACTCATTTTCTAAAGAAACAACAAGGCTCGAAGATGAAGAAGTGGTGATTGACCTTTCAGATGTGGACGGTTTTCCCGATGGAATGACAATTGATGAGCACGACCGATTATGGGTAGCTCTTTGGGGAGGTTCGAAAGTTATTTGCGTAGATCCAAATAAAGGAGAAATTATAGAGTCTGTTCACCTCCCTGTTTCCAATGTAACTAGCTGTACATTTGGAGGAGACGATTTACAAACACTATTTATCACAACAGCCAAGGAAGAAGAAAAATACGAAGAAGCTGCCGGCTCTCTTTTTTCATGCCGAGTAGGAGTAAAAGGCGTACCAGCTTGTACTTACGTGTATTAGATGAGCGCTTATCAAAGTGTAGTTATGCCTAAAGCCCAGGAATGATAGATATTAAATCCAACCTCTACAATTCCTTTATATTGCATTCACTCCCTTTACATCTTATTCTTTATGAGGAAGAGGAATAAAATATAATAATAACACGAATTTCCGTAAAGAAGCTTTTTAAAGAATATGGACACTTCTATTGGGTAATAATGGGTAAAAGTACAAAAGGAGGAATTGTTTTGGAACAAACATTGTATGAAAAAGTGGGCGGACAAGAAGCTATTGAAAAAGTAGTAGACTATTTTTATTCTGAGCTCGTGTTAAAAGATGAAACGGTCAGTCACTTTTTCGAGCACACGGATATGGATAAACAGCGTCGACATCAAGCCAAGTTTATAAGTTTTGCCTTAGGTGGACCGAATCAATATTCAGGAAAGTCAATGGCCAAAGCACATGCAAATATGAATATTCAACCCGAACATTTTAATGCGATTGCTAAGCATCTTCACGATGCACTTGCTCACTTTAATGTTGAAGAGCGTGATATTGACCAAGCATTAAGTAAAGTTGAATCCTTGAGAAATGATATTCAATATAAATAAGCCATAAAAAAAAGACGGTTATAGTAACCGTCTCTTTTTTTATGCTGAAAGCTGTGATGTAGGAAGGAAACATGGAAAAGACATTGTAATATGATGAAAATACAATAGATAAAAATATTTATCGAAAGTCTAGGAGCGGGAGTATGTCAGCAATACGTAGAGAGAATCAATCATTTAAAAGCAAATGTATGGGTTGATGGCAAGCGCATAACCGGAAATATATCAGAACATCCGGCTTTTAAATGAGTTATTAACAGCCAAGCTAAGCTTTATAATCTTCAACGTAATGAAAAAATCAAAGACATCATGACATACCGGTCTCCGGCTTCTAAGGAACTTGTCGGTACATCCTATTTACAGCCTAAAACAAAAGAAGAGTTAAAAAAGAGACGAGAGATGACTCAGAAATGGGCACAATTAACTCACGGTATGATGGGAAGAAGTCCAGATTATATGAATACCGTATTGATGGCTTTTGCATCTTCTGCAGAACTCCTAAGAGGAGAAGAAAATTGTTTTCCTGAAAACATCGTTTCTTATTATGAATATGTTAGAGAGCATGACTTATCGCTCGCTCATACATTCATTGATCCTCAAGTCAATCGAACCCAATTTTATTACGAACAAAACAAAGAACCGATAGCAGCAAAAATAGTTGATAGAAACAATAAGGGAATCATTATCCAAGGCGCGAAACTGCTTGCTACACAGGGAGGAATGACGGATGAGCTACTCGTACTGTCTTCAGCGGGCATTCAAGGAAAAGAAAAAGAATTTGCTTTTTCTTTTCCAAGTAATACAAAAGGAATTAAATTTATTTGTAGAGAATCATTTGCAGGAAAAGATTCAACTTTTGATTATCCATTAAGTTCTAGGTTTGAAGAAATGGATACTATTGTTGTCTTTGGTCGTGTATTAGTACCGTGGAACCGCGTGTTTTTTTATAAAAATGTAGACATGTCAAATACATTTCTTTCTTCTAGTTCCTTCTCAGCTTTTGCTCTACATCAAGTAACTTCAAGGCGCATTATCAAAACTGAGTTTGTACTAGGAATTGTACAATCCTGATTGAAATCATTAACATTCCGGACTATCCGCATGTGCGAGAAAAAGCAACTGAGCTTATTATTGCGTTAGAAACGATGAAAGCTCTCATGATGAAAGCCGAAGAAGAAGCGGAAATTGATCGATGGGGGTACATGCGTCCGGATGAAACTACACTTCGTATTGCTGCAAATTTAT
>NZ_JBKIKC010000031.1:0-24245 GCF_046599315.1 Priestia megaterium
ATAAAGCAAGAAGAGACAAACGGACCAAAATGGGTATGGGGCCTCATTATTTTATGTATAAGTACAATTGGCCCCGTTTTATATTTTGTTTTAGGACGTAAAAAACAGTGAGGTGAAGCTAAGATGTTTATGCAAGTAGAAGGGCTGACAAAAACGTATCGTAATATAACTGTTGTAAATAACCTTTCCTTTAATCTCTATAAAGGAAAATGTGTAGCATTGTTAGGCCCCAACGGTGCAGGTAAGACGACTACTCTGCATATGATTGCAGGTCTTATTGCACCTAGTAAAGGGAAAATTTCTTTTAAAGATAAACAACATCAAGATGCACGATCATTTATTGGCTTTCTTCCGCAGCATCCTACGTTTTTTAATTGGATGACGCCTCAGCAGTATTTAAATTTTGTAGGTCTTTTATCTAAAATCTCAAAGAATATGCTCTCCCAACGAATAGATGAAGTACTTGAACTTGTAGGTTTAAAAGGAAAAGAGAAGCGGAAAATTGCTGGATTTTCTGGAGGGATGAAACAACGTTTAGGCTTAGCGCAGGCCTTGTTACATAAACCTGAGCTGTTAATCCTAGATGAACCGGTTTCGGCTTTAGATCCTGAAGGCAGAAAAGACGTACTAATGATTATTGAAACATTAAAAAGAGACACGACGATCCTCTTTTCAACCCATATTTTGCATGATGCGGAACAAATATGCGATAACATCATGATGATTAAAAACGGACGTATGAAATGGAATGGAACAAAAACTTCATTGCGCCAAGAGTTTACGTCTCCGGTTTTTACGATTGAAACAGAAGAAAGGCTCCCTGCATCTTTTGACAGTCTACCAAGTGAACAGATGCTGTTTCATTCTCCTTATAAAGCCACTGTACATGTAAAAGACAAATCTCAGCAGCAGCAACTACTTCAACTGATTGTTGATCAACAATCGAACCTTATTTTATTTGAACAAAGACAGCATTCTCTTGAAGATGTGTATCTAGAGGTGATGAACAAATGAATACATTTGGAGTCTTATTAAAAAAAGAACTGCATGAATTATTCGCAAATGGCAAAGGGATTTGGCTGCCAGTCTCACTGATTTTACTAGGCATCACACAGCCTTTAACAAATTATTATATGCCGCAAATTATTGACATGGCAGGGAATTTACCAAAAGGAGCAATTATTCAACTTCCGACGCCCACCGGTCAAGAAGTATTACAAGGTGTCCTTTCACAATATAGCACAATAGGAACCTTACTGATTGTGCTAGCAAGCATGAATATAATTTCAAATGAACGACAAAATCATGCTGCTGTACTTGTTATGATGAGACCGGTGAGTGTCTTTCAATACATTATGAGTAAATGGGCTGCCCAAATCGTGCTAGTTATTAGCTCAACGTTTATAAGCTATATAGCAGCGTGGTATTATACCAACCTTTTATTTTCACATGTGGATTGGACTCATATGCTGTTTAGCTTTTTTTTATACAGTCTGTGGCTGATTTTTATCTTGTCAGTTTTAGTGGCAGCGGGAACCTTTCTTTTACAAAGCGGAGGGATTGCCGGAGTCAGTATTTTGGGCGTTGCATTACTTTCATTTTTAAGCACTTTGTTTACGGATCAATTAAAGTGGAGTCCTGTGGCGTTGTCACAATACGCTGCTCGTATACTTGAACAACTGCACTGGTCACAAAGTGTCACTTATACCGTAGTTGTTACATTAGTAAGCAGCTTTCTTCTTTTAAGTGTGGCTGTTCATAGATACAAAAAAGTAGAATATGTATAAAAAAGACTTCTTTAACGAAGTCTTTTCTAAGGGATTAACTTGCAAATCCACGCAATATAAAGAGCAGCAGGCACTAAGAGAACCTGAGCACATACTGTCCCACACAAACGGGAGATGACTAGCGTGCCAACCATTTTGTTCATAGATTGTTTAGTGGAATCACCTTTCATTACCTTTTCAGTTAAAATGGCTACTTGCGGATCTACAAACACAGCAAGGGTAATCATGGCTAGTCCGTTAATAAGACCAGAAGACATTAAAATTGATTTAGAAAGAGTAGGCTCAAGTGTAGAAGCATAAAGAGTGGAAAGAACACCTACTGTATAAATGGTCGTAGCCATTAAATTCAAAAGCAGTAACCGTTTGGGCACTCCACCAATTCGCAGCTGAGATAGCATGGTCCATCTAGGACGCTTAACGTGTTTTTTGGCTTTTTCCAGCGTATGTATAGAAGTAATGTTTTTCATCATTTGAGGTACAGATCCCGCTACTTCTAAGTGTGAAATCATTCGGGAGAAGATCGACACAAAGCTAGGAAGTAAAAGAGCGCCTACAATTGTCCCAATAGAAGCTGCGAGCAAGATGGTCTGAAGCTGATGAAGTAGAACGGGCAGATCTTCTTTAGACTGGACGGCATCTCCTAATTTGCCCGTCAGCGGAGCTTGCACCATATTAGCTGTTCTTGAAACAATAACAATAATATTAAAAAGAGATAAAGCCACGACTAGTTTTCCAGTTTTCAAGCCCGCAAGTCTTACAGAATAGGCTAGTGTTTCAATCATGTGAATAATTCCTACAAACACACAAATAATAAGTAATTTTTCCATCATAATAAGCAAGATCCTTTCTTTAATACATACACTTCCCTATTATGTATAAATTTAGTTTATTTGTAAATAAAAAGCCGCTTGCTACTCTTGTTAGCAAGCGGCTTTTTATTATCGATGCTGGTTTATATCGCGCAGTATATTTTTGCTGGCCTGATAATCTTTTTCCCGTTCTTTTTCCACCTGTAGACGTTTGTCTAGTTTACGGCTATATTCAGCATACCCCACGCCGTGAGAAAGTTGCATGGCCTTTTCCATTTCTGACGTGTACGTTAGGTGAAGTGCGATAATGAATCAATCCTTTCAGCATTTTTCACTTGTGGCACATGTATTGCTGCTCAAGTGTTTGGATGTTTATAACTCTTGAAGTCTTTCTAGAAATCATTTTCCCTGCCGTTCTGGATCTAAACATAAAATGATTAAAATTTCATAACATTCCAGGTAAAAACCTTTTTTTCTTGCGTAGTATCCCATATAATAGCAAGAACAACGTTTTTAAAGGAGTTATATATGAACAATACAAAACGAGTATGGTTTGATTTACTTTTTTATATCGCTATTCCGTACCTAATATGGAACCAAGGAAAAGACATTATTGGTGACTACTATGCCATTTTGCTTTCAACAGCACCAGCATTTGTGTATACCATTTATACATTTATCAAAGATCGTCAGTTTAACGTAACAGGATTGTTTATTGTCATTACGCTCCTGGCACGTACAATTATTGATTTAATTTCAGGGAACGCAGCAACAATGTTAAATAATCAAGTATACTTTATGATTGGACTAGCTGTAGTTGTTCTGTTTACAATTATGATAAAAAAGCCAATTGGGTTGTACTTTTTTGTAGATACAGCTTACTTGATGGGCTATAAACGAGAAGATTCTCTTAAGCTCTTTCACCAGCCTGATCTCTTCAAAATGATGAACTGGCTTACAGTACTGTTCGCAGGCCGCTACGTATTTTTAGCGATTGTAAAATACGTATTGATTCAAAAATACGGAGTAGAAGGGTACGGGAACATGATTGTATTCCGTCAGGCTGTTACGTGGGCATTCTCCATTCTAATTGCTGTCTATACGTATTTTATTTATAAAAAAATTCAAGATAAAACAGGAATTGATAATCCAATGAATCCAAATGTAAATGAATGAAAAAGAAGCGTGCGTTTAACTAACGTACGCTTTTTTGTTACAAAACAGTGAAAAGTGCCCGAAACGCTAACATCTCATTTAAAATTAATAGTAAAATAACGCTATTAAGAACGGGATGAAAGTAGGTCAAGAAATGAAACTGTTATTAGCATGTCAAAAGCAACCTTATCAGATTTTAGAAATGATTATGGTGTTTTTCACCTTAATTTTTGTCGTACTGTCGTTCTTCGATTACCGTCAGCTGTTTTTTCTTGTGTTTACACTTGGAATTGTATTTGCTATTCGAGCGTTTGAAATGCAAGAAGGAGAGAAGAAGACTCAAGGAAACGTCTGGCTGCTTTTCGGTGTTGTAATGATTTTGCTAGATATTGTTTTATTTGTTGTATATGCCATTAATCGAGCGTAAATGAAGAAAAAAGCTTCCGCGCAGAGGGATACCTCTAGATACGGAAGCTTTTTTGGTTAAGGAATCATCCATGATAATACATTAGATTGTAAAAATGTTAGTACGCAGACAATCAGCAGTAAAAATAAACTGTGCTTTACTGTAAAACGAAGCAAATCGGATTCTTTTCCAGCCAACCCAACCGCAGCACAGGCAACGGCAATGGATTGTGGTGAAATCATTTTTCCGGTTACTCCGCCCGAAGAATTTGCTGCAAGAGCAAGAAGCGGGTCCATTCCAATAGACGTGGCCGTAATTTTTTGTAAGTTGCCGAACAATAGGTTGGCCGATGTATCTGATCCTGTAATAAAAACACCGAGCCAGCCGAGTACAGGAGAGAAAAAGGGAAATAACGCGCCTGTTTTAGCTAGCAGTAGACCTAAGGTTGTACTCATTCCAGAAGCATTTGTCACGTAAGCAAATGCTACAACGGAGGTAATCGTAAGCAGCGGCAGCGCTAATTCTTTGCACGTCTCGTTAAACGTAACAAACCAGTCTTCCCAAGAGATGTTGACGATAAATTTTGTGACAACAGCAGATAGCAAGATAGCTGTGCCAGCAGCGCCTAGTAATTCTAACTTGTACACTGCCGCGATCGGTTCTCCATTTCCATTTAAAATTAAATTATTTAACCAAGGTACTTCTGGCATAAACGTTAAATAATGGCCGATAGAATTGATAGCGCCCAAAAAGGCGTTAGCTCCTTCGTAATGTCCTGTCAAAGCGGTTTTAATTTGAGGAATTCCCCATACAGAAATAAATATCGTTAAAATTAGAAAAGGTGACCATGCTTTTGCAATTTGAGCCCCTGTGAATGTAGATTTATCTTGAGTTTCTCTTGGCTCAACTGAAGCGGAAGCTACTTCATGTGCTGCTTTTTCAGATTGAAAACGGAACGTTGTTTTCGGTTTCCAGAATTTTAAGAAAATAGCAAGCGCAAAAAGTGAAACGAGTGCTGATAAAATATCGGGAAGTTCAGGCCCTAAAAAGTTAGAGCTGACAAACTGTGTAAGAGCAAAAGAGACGCCGGATACTAGAATAGCAGGAAGTACTTCTAATGTTTTCTTAAATCCAGCCATTACAAAAACCAAATACAGCGGAATAAATACAGAAATAAAAGGCAGCTGACGACCTACCATCTTCGAGATCTCCATGGCCGCCACTCCAGTAGGACCTTCCATAGCCGTGATAGGAATACCGATTGCACCAAAAGCGACGGGTGCTGTGTTTGCTAACAAACATAAGCCAGCGGCATACAAAGGATTAAAGCCTAGACCTACAAGCAGAGCTGCTGAAATAGCAACAGGTGCGCCGAAACCAGCAGCACCTTCAAGAAAAGCACCAAACGAAAAAGCGACTAACAAAGCTTGAAGTCTGCGATCTTCTGTAATGGATACAACAGAGGTACGAATAATATCAAACTGACCGGTTTTCACAGTTAGTTTGTAAAGAAAAACAGACGTAATGATAATCCATCCAATCGGCAGTATACCGTATACGGCCCCTTGACTAGCTGACATAAAAGCCATGCTAGCCGGCATTTTGTAGGCGAATATTGCAACGGCAAGTGCAACTAGTAAAGTTGTAACTCCAGCCATATAACCTTTCATTCGTTTAATAGCCAGAGCCCAAAAGAAGTAAAGAATAGGAATCAAAGCGATTAATGAAGACCAAATGACGCTGTTTCCTACAGGAGTGAACTGCTGTGTCCATGTCATAACTAACACCTCATTTTCAAATTAGTGAACTACGAATTTAGTAAAACAAAACAATCAAAACTACGATGATAAGGTCATCTGATGACTTATGTAAAAATGAATTCGCTTACATTATATTCTAATCCTTTTGGGATAGGCAAGTACTAAAAGAAACTTTTTTTCAAAAAAAGGGACATTTTTTTATTGATATGAAGAAAATATTGGTTGAAAATCCCAAGAATAGGTGATTTAATGATTGTAAGCGCTTGAAATATAACTTTTCATCTATTCTACTAATTATCCTTCCTATTAATCTACTACTTTTAGTCGTATTATATGTGGCACTTCTTTCTGTTATTAGTGAAACGTTGTTTGCTATTACAAAACGAGAGGAGTCAATTTATTGAGTACGTTAGAGCTTCCAGGTCATTTAAAATCCATTTTATTTAATCCTTCCACACTTGAAGAACAGCATATGAATCACTTCCTTGGAAATAGCGGTTCCCTTCACCTTAAGCCAACTTCAGAGCAAGAAATAGCAGCCACTTTAAAGTATGCAACGGAACACGGAAAAAAAGTCATCATTGAAGGGAACGGTACAAAAAAAGGGTTTGGCGGGCTTATGGAGACAGCCGACCTTTTACTTTCGCTGACTGAATACAGCGGAATTGTTGAACATACAGTAGGAGATATGACGGTTACTGTAAAAGCTGGTACATCGTTTGAAGAGCTACAAACGTATTTAAAAACGCACAATCAGCAAGTTTCACTTGATCCAGCTCTAGCAGATTACGCTACAATCGGCGGAGTTATTGCAGCGAATGAAAGTGGTCCAAAGCGCCTGTCTTATGGATCAGCTCGGGATGCGGTAATCGGTATGAGAGTCGTATATTCAGATGGAACCATTGTTCGCTCAGGCGGAAAAGTCGTCAAAAACGTGGCTGGTTATGATATGAATAAGCTGTTTATTGGTTCAATGGGAACGCTCGGCGTTATATCAGAAATAACGTTAAAACTGCGTCCGCTGCCTAAGTATCAAAGCGTTCTTTTTATTTCTTTTTCAACAGGCAATATGGAAGAAATTCACGCGTTTGCTAGCAAAGTCTTAGATTCTATAATAGAGCCCGTTGCCTTGGAATTACTAAATCCTTCTTTAGCTGAAGATGTAATAGGGCAGCATCTGTTTACGCTTGTGATTAGCTTTGAAGACGTGGAAAGTTCCGTTCATTATCAAGAGGATTACATCAAAAGTATTCAGCCCGCGGATACGATTTTAAAGGTACTGCAGGAAAAAGAAGCCGAGGTATTTTGGAGATTTTTTAGTAACATTACTCCAAATGGTGCGCTTTGTTCTTCCGAAGAAGAAACGGAAGCCACGTTAAAAGTCGGCGTACCGAATATGAATGTACTTGATGTCATAAACAAAAGTACTGCTTTAAGAACTTCCCGTCCAATGCTGATAAAAGCACATGGAGGAGTTGGACACGGTCTTTGCTCGGTCTACATAAAAGGCTCAGAAGAAGCTATTCTTTCCGTTATCACTTCATTTACTGAAACTGCTAAAACGTACGGAGGATATGTGGTCGTTAAACATTTGCCTTTTATACTGCGTCAAAAAGTGAATGTGTGGGGGGAAAAACCTTTTCATTTTCCGTTATTGGCGGGAATTAAAGCAAAGGTGGACGCTAAAAATGTGCTTAACTATAAACGATTTATAGGAGGAATCTAAGTGAATTCAGCGAAAGCGGATGTCAAAGATGCTCCATGTCAAAGCGTTAGCAATTATTTATGGAAAGACGCGCCAGACGAAAAAAAATGGGCGGATTGTGTACACTGCGGAATGTGCTTGGAGTCTTGTCCTACTTATGAAATAACCGGGCAAGAGCAGCATTCACCCAGGGGACGCGTGCATCTTATCAAATCGGTAGCAGAAGGAAAAATAAACGTTAATGAACAGTTTACAGATCCTGTTTTTGCCTGTTTGGATTGCCGGGCCTGTACAACTGCTTGTCCTGCAAATGTAGACGTTGGCGGACTTATTGAAGAAGCTCGCGGCCAAATTCGTCAGGCGATGCCTTTGACAGGATGGAAAGGGATGATCAGCAAATTTTTTCTTAAGGAACTTTTTCCTCATGCCCATCGCTTGGAAGCTGCAGGGAGCCTATTAAAGATGTATCAAAAAAGCGGAATTCAAAAAATGGTTCGCACAACAGGCATGTTAAATATCATGCCTACCCATCTAGCAGAAATGGAACATGTGATGCCTAAGATTACCCGTTCTGTTCGAAAAAAATACAAAAAAGAACGCGTTTTAAAAGCAAAAGCAGAAAGAAAAGCAGAAGTTGCTTTTTTAACCGGCTGCATTATGGACGTCATGTTCAGTGATATTAACGAAGCGACTCTTAATGTGTTAAGAAGAAATGGAAACGACGTTGTTATTCCTCGGTCTCAGACATGCTGTGGTGCTTTGCACGTTCATGCAGGAGACCGAGACATGGGGAGGCAGCTTGCAAAAAAAAATATAGAGGCGTTTCAACATGCTGATATCGTTATTGTAAACGCTGCTGGATGCGGCTGCATGTTAAAAGAGTATCCTGAATTATTTAGAGAAGAAGAGCAAGAGTGGCTTGAAAAAGCCGAAGTCTTCGCTGAAAAAGTCCAAGATATTTCAAAATACCTTCACGATACAGGATATCGCCCCCCGCAGGCGAAGCTGCATACGCGCATTACGTATCACGACGCCTGCCATTTAGCTCATGGTCAAGGAGTTAGGAAAGAACCAAGAGATATTTTGCTCTCTATTCCTGGAGTGGAAATGGTTCATATGGCTAACGCGGACCGATGCTGTGGAAGCGCAGGAATTTATAATTTAACTAACCCTGAAATGGCGGGAGCCGTGCTTCAAAGTAAAATGGAAAATGTGCCCCATGACGTGGAAATGATTTCGATGGGAAACAGGGATGTATGCTGCAGATGGCCGTAGGGGTAAAAAAATATGGACGAAATCAGCAAATTGTTCACACGGTACAGCTTTTAGAATGGGCCTATCAAAAAGAGGAGGAGGAAGCGTATCGTGTCGAAGAAAAATAGAATAAAAGACCTTCACGTAAAAAAACTTTCTCAACTAGTAGATGCTCATTCTATTTTGTATCATAAAGAAGATTTGCTTGCGTACGACTGCGATGGATTTACCATTCACAGACACTTGCCTAAAGCTGTGGTATTTCCTCAAAATACAAAAGAAGTTTCTGCTATTGTTAAATACTGCAATAAACATAATTTACCTTTTCTTGCAAGGGGAGCAGGGACAGGGCTAAGCGGAGGAGCCATTCCTCTCAATAACGAAGTGGTTATTAGTTTAGTGAAAATGAAGCGACTGATTAGCGTCGACTATAAAAACAGACGTGCCGTTGTAGAGCCGGGATTTATTAATCTCGCATTAACCAATTCAATCTCTGAAAAAGGATACTACTATGCACCGGATCCTTCGAGTCAGTATTGCTGCACCATTGGTGGAAATGTAGCGGAAAATGCAGGAGGGGCTCACTGTCTCAAGTATGGAGTGACCACCAACCATATTTTAGGGCTAGAAGTGGTGCTTCCAAATGGAGATGTGATTGAACTTGGCAAGCAAGGTATTCCAGATGAACCAGGATATGATTTGCTAGGGCTTTTAACGGGATCAGAAGGGACGTTAGGAATCGTTACAAAAATTACGGTACGCATTTTAAAAAACCCCGAAGCAAAACAAACGGTTCTTGCCTATTTCGACCGCGTAGAAGACGGCAGTCAAGCGGTATCAGATATTATATCAGCCGGCATTATTCCCGCTGCGCTTGAAATGATGGATAAAACCGCCATTGAAGGAGTGGAAGCTGCTGCGTTTCCGGTCGGACACCCCAGAGATATTGAAGCTCTTTTATTAATTGAAGTAGACGGCATTTCAGCCGGTATCAAAGAGCAAATCCTTCGTATTTTAGACGTATGCCAAAAACGAAATGTAAGGGAAGTGAAAGTAGCTGAAAATGAAGAAGAGCGCGCCAGGTGGTGGGCAAATCGGAAGACAGGGTTTGGAGCGATGGGAGCTATATCCCCTGACTACCTTGTACAAGACGGTGTCATTCCAAGAAGTAAATTGCCTCAAGTGCTAAAGCGAATTAATAAAATTAGCGAAGAATCAGGTCTTCGCATTGCCAATATCTTTCACGCTGGAGACGGGAACTTGCATCCGCTTGTATTATTTGATGCTAGAAACCCAGGGGAAACTGAAAAAGCACTCGAAGCCGGAAGTGCATGTTTGCAAGTATGTGCAGAAGTAGGAGGCACAATTACCGGGGAACACGGTGTAGGCATTGAAAAGAAAGAAGAAATGCGATTTGTTTTTAATGAAGATGAAATTCAAGCACAAACGAATATACGAGAAGTATTTAATGCTAAAAATCTATTAAATGCAGGAAAACTTTTTCCAAGTCCGAGCCGATGCGCGGAAGTCAAAAAAGAAAAGAAAAAAAGCGTATTATTTTTAGAAAATTCTTGAAAATAAATCTCCTCAATGATATGATTTTTTCAACAAAAATAAAACGCTGTTTTGCAATAAGAAACAGCATCGCAAATGTTCGTCTTAACCATTTTTGCCAAAAGAAATGAAAGCGTGTCCAAATTTAAAAATGTAAAAGAGTAAGAGGAGGAAACAGACGGTGACAAACTATAAACAAGTTGGAAATCTGAAAGTAGCTCCAGTTCTCTATCAATTTATCAATGAGGAAGCTCTTCCCGACAGCGGGCTAAGCACAGAACAGTTTTGGTCTAATTTTGAAGCGTTAGTAACCGAGTTAACACCTGTAAATAAACGTTTGTTAGAAAAGCGTGATCAGCTGCAAGCTCAAATTAATGCGTGGCATCAAGAAAATCCTGACGGTGACTTTAACGAATACAAATCGTTTTTAACGAGAATTGGCTATTTAGAAGACAAAGCAGAAGATTTCCTTATTGGAACAGAAGGAGTAGACAGCGAAATTGCCTATCAAGCAGGACCGCAGCTTGTTGTACCCGTAAATAACGCTCGGTACGCTATTAATGCTGCTAATGCACGCTGGGGAAGTCTCTACGATGCTCTTTACGGCACCGATGCAATCAGTGAAGAAAATGGAGCTTCGCGCACAAGTTCTTATAATCCAATTCGTGGAGAAAAAGTTATTGCATTTGCAAAGAATTTTCTTGATGAAGTTGTCCCGCTTGTTCACTCTTCTCATGCGGAAGTGGTTCAATACAGTCTTGAAAATGGAAAGCTTGTAGCTCAATTAAACGATGGTAGTTTAACAGAATTGCAGGAAAAAGAGAAATTTGTAGGTTATCAAGGAGAAGAGAGCAGCCTTGATGCTCTTTTATTCAAAAACAACGGCCTGCATTTTGAAGTTCAAATTGATCGTACGGATTCAATTGGCAAAACAGACGACGCCGGCGTAAAAGATATTTTAATGGAAGCAGCTCTTACGACAATCATGGACTGTGAAGATTCAGTAGCGGCCGTAGACGCAGAAGATAAAGTAGATGTTTATCGCAACTGGCTAGGATTAATGAAAGGTGATTTAACGTCTACTTTTAAAAAAGGAAGCCAAAGCATAACAAGGCGTTTAAATCCAGACCGTACGTATTTGTCTCCAGAAAAGAAAAAGATTTCACTGTCTGGCCGTTCGCTTATGTTCGTTCGAAACGTCGGACATTTAATGACAAACAGCGCTGTTTTAGATCGTGATGGCAACGAAATTTACGAAGGTATTTTAGACAGCGTTGTGACTAGTTTAATTGCCAAACACACCTTGCTTAAAAACGGCACGTATCAAAATTCTAAAAAGAGCTCTATTTATATCGTTAAACCAAAAATGCACGGCTCCAAAGAAGTGGCCTTTGCCAACACGTTATTTAATTCAATCGAAGATATGCTGGGGCTTGAGCGTCATACGATTAAAATCGGCGTAATGGACGAAGAGCGCCGCACAACGCTCAACTTAAAAGCGTGCATCAAAGAAGTAAAAGACCGAGTGGCGTTTATCAATACAGGATTTCTAGACAGAACAGGCGATGAAATTCACACTTCTATGGAAGCAGGCGCTGTTATTCGTAAAAATGATATGAAAGCGTCTAAATGGCTTCAAGGCTACGAGCAATCCAATGTAAACATAGGATTAGCAAGCGGTTTCCAAGGCCGCGCTCAAATCGGAAAAGGAATGTGGGCAATGCCGGATATGATGGCGGAAATGCTTAAGCAAAAAGTGGGGCATTTAAAAGCAGGAGCGAATACGGCATGGGTGCCTTCACCAACCGCAGCGACGCTTCATGCTCTTCACTATCATCAAATTGATGTAAGAGATGTTCAAAATGAATTGCTTACTCAGTCTACTGATTTACGAGACGACATTTTGCAAATTCCTGTGGCAGAAAAACCAAATTGGAGCAAAGATGAAATACAGCAGGAGCTCGACAATAACGCTCAAGGAATACTTGGCTATGTAGTGAGATGGGTTGATCAAGGAGTAGGGTGCTCAAAAGTACCGGACATTAATAACGTAGGGCTGATGGAAGACCGGGCAACGCTTCGTATTTCTAGTCAGCACGTAGCTAACTGGCTTCATCATGGAATTTGTACAAAAGAACAAGTAACGGAAACACTAAAGCGGATGGCAAAAGTAGTGGATCAACAAAATGCGAATGATCCCCTGTATCAGCCAATGGCATCGAGCTACAGCACATCCATTGCCTTTCAGGCAGCCTGCGATTTAGTATTCCAAGGCTATGATCAGCCGAACGGCTATACGGAGCCAATTTTACACCGCCGCCGTATCGAAGCAAAAGCAAAAGCAGCTATAAAACAGTAAGAAAAAACGGCCTGTCAGCATAGGGATGGCAGGCTGTATCTACACCTTAAGAATCTGACTATCTACTATTCTTATTAAAAACTAAGCAAATGGGAAAAGGAGCTCTGTTATGAAATTTGTAAGGTTTGCCGTACAAGATAGCCGCCATACAGGTGTACTAAAAGAAGATACAATCAGCGTTATTGAAGGAAATATATTTGAGAAATGGGACTATACAGGACAAACTTTTTCAGTGAATGAAGTAAGGCTTTTGGCTCCTTTGGAACCAAATCAAATTATTGGAATAGGCGCAAATTATGCAGCCGCAAAATCAGAGCTGCCAAAAGTAATACCTTCTATTCCTGTCTTCTTTTTTAAGCCCACATCTTCTGTAATTGGTCCAAACGAAGATATTGTCATTCCAGCTGCCATTAAGCACGTTAAGTTCGAGTCCGAGCTTGCGGTTGTTATTGGAAAAGAGGCAAAGAACATCGCAAAAGAAGACGTACTGGATTATATATTCGGGTATACAATTGGAAACGATGTAACGGCTCCGGATTATTTTCATGAAGACGGACACTGGACCATTGGAAAATCCTTTGATTCTTTTACTCCTCTTGGCCCCGTAATCGAAACGGAGCTTGATTTTAATTCAATTCATGTAAAAGCGTTTTTAAATGGCGTTGAAAAACAAAACAGCTCGACAGATTTAATGATTATTTCCGTTGGACAAATGATTGCTTACCTCTCTACTGTTATGACCCTTAAGCCGGGAGATGTGGTTTTAACAGGAAGTCCGGTAGGCGCGGAGCTGGTGAGCGCAAACGATGTCATTGAATGTGCCATCCGAGAAATTGGGACCCTCCAAAATCCATTTGTTGCAGAGAAAGAACGTATAAACGTATAAAAGGAATGAAAAATGCCCGGCAGTAACATCACACATAAAGGAGAGAGGAACATGGAGCGAGAAAATATGGTTAAGTCTGTAAGCCGGGCATTGGATATTGTCACAATTGTCAGCATGGAAAGAGAAGGGGTAGGCGTCACAGAAATTGCAAAGCAAATGGACATCAACAAAAGCTCTGTATATCGTATTCTAATCACTCTTGCTCAGTACGGATATATTGAACAAGATCAAGAAACGGGGCGGTACAAGCTTGGGTATAAGTTTTTAGAAGTAAGTTCAAAACTTTTAGATTCTATTGACTTACGAACGGAAGCAAAGCCGTTTTTGCAAGAGCTTGAAAGTGAAACAAATGAAGTTATTCACCTTGTTGTCTATGACCAAGGTGAAGTGGTGTATATTGAAAAATTAGAAGGAAATCAGACGCTGCGCATGCATTCAAAAGTGGGAAAAAGAGCGCCTATGCACTGTACGTCCGTCGGTAAAGCTATTCTAGCTTTTTTACCGCTTAATACGGTAACAAGCATTCTTGAGAGAAAAGGCTTACCCGCTCATACCGATAAAACCATTACGGATGAAGAAAACTTTCTTCGGGAACTTTCAGAAGTGAGACAAAAAGGATATGCGCTGGATTTAGAAGAAAATGAATACGGAATTACCTGCATTGCAGCGCCTATTTTTGATCACCTTGGTCAAGTTGTTGCCGCAGTCAGCATTTCTGGTGCTACTATGCGTATGACTAATGAACGCTTAACTTACCTTCAAGAACGCATGGTTGATATAGGGAAAAACATTTCGGAGCGGCTCGGCTACAAAACTGAATCTGTGAAAGACAAAAGTTTGTTCTGATTTCTAGAGAACAAACTTTTGCTATCTAATAGTCTGTAAAATAACGTAATTATATTATGTAAACTATAGGCTGGAATTTTTAAATGACGTTTTATTCATGATACAATGAAATCGTTAGAATATATACGTAAAGGAGATAAATTATGGAACAGTTTGATCGCAATATTGAAAAGTACGCCGAGCTGGCTGTAAAAGTCGGTGTAAACATTCAAAAAGGGCAAGTATTAAACATTAATGCCGATATTTCTTCCGCTGATTTTGTACGTGAAATTGCGAAAAAAGCGTATGAAGCCGGAGCAAAGTCTGTTGATGTAGACTGGCATGACGATCATTTAGTTCGTTTGAAATACGAAAAAGCGGATGAATCTGTATTTAATGAATTTCCAGCTTGGAAAGCTCAAGCAAGAGAAGAGCTTGTTAAAAACGGAGGCGCTGTGTTATCTGTAATTTCAAGCGGTCCTGACTTATTAAAAGGAGTAGACGGCAAACGTATTGCTGCGTTCCAAAAAGTAAGTGGGAAAGCAATGAAAAAATTCCGGGAAGCTATTCAATCCGATAAAATCAGCTGGTCCATCGTAGCTGTTCCTTCAAAAGACTGGGCAGCAAAAGTATTTCCTGACGTTCCAGAAGAGCAGCAGCAAGATAAACTATGGGAAGCTATTTTTAAATCCGTACGCGTAGACCAAGAAAATCCGGTGGCCGCATGGGAAGAGCATAACGCTTCATTACATAAAAAAGTAGACATTTTAAATGAAAAGAAATTTGCTAAGCTTCACTATAAAGCGCCAGGAACAGATTTAACAATCGAGCTTCCTGACAAACATATTTGGGTTGGCGCAGGCAGTGTTAATGAAGACGGCAACTCGTTTATGGCCAATATGCCAACAGAAGAAGTATTTACACTACCAAAAAAAGACGGCGTAAACGGTCAAGTAACGAGCACAAAACCGCTTAGCTATGCAGGAAACTTAATTGAAAACTTCACGCTAACATTTGAAAATGGAAAAATTGTCGATATAAAAGCAGAAGAAGGCGAAGAAACATTAAAGCACCTCATTGAAACAGATGAAGGTGCCAAGTACTTAGGAGAAGTAGCCTTAGTACCGCATCAATCGCCAATTTCTCAGTCAAACATCATTTTCTACAATACGCTGTTTGACGAAAATGCCTCCAACCACTTAGCAATCGGCAGCTCATATTCGTTCTGTTTAGAAGGCGGAAAAACGATGTCTAAAGAAGAGCTAGCACAAAACGGAGCAAACGACAGCATCACCCACGTTGACTTCATGATTGGCTCAGCTGAAATGGACATCGACGGCATCAAAGCTGACGGTACAAGCGAGCCTGTGTTTAGAAAAGGGAACTGGGCGTTTTAATTTAAAGAATTAAAATAAATTACTATATGTTACTTTATAAAAACAACCTTCTGGATATAAAAATTCTAGGAGGTTGTTTTTTTATGTACTAATTTCATAAATGTAAAACTAAAAAGATAGCCTCTAAGTAAATAAAAAATAAATAGCCTTTCTGTGTGCTAATAGACACTAAAATGATTTCATAGTTTCCCTTTTCAAGCATAGTAATAGTACATAAGGGGGAGAGATGAAGTGGAAAATTTTATTCAACAGATTAAGGCTCTGTCTAGTAGAATTGAGAGAATCAAAGATAACATCAAAACTGAAGAAGCTACAAAAACATCTTTAATTATGCCTTTTATACAAGCATTAGGATATGATATTTTCAATCCAGAAGAATTTGTTCCAGAATTCATAGCAGATGTTGGTATAAAAAAAGGCGAAAAAATTGATTATGCAATTATAGATAGTAATAATCCAGTTATACTAATCGAAGCGAAAAGTGTACATGAAGACCTTTTAAAACATGATTCTCAGCTATTTAGATATTTTGGAACGACTAAAGCTAAATTTGCTATTCTAACGAATGGTATTGAATATAGATTTTATACAGACCTAGAAGAGCCAAATAGAATGGACATTAAGCCTTTCTTTATTTTTAATCTACTTGAGTTTAGAGATAATGATGTATACGAGATAGCAAAGTTTAGAAAAAACGTATTTAACGTTGAAAACGTTCTTACTACAGCGTCGGAGTTAAAATACACGAGTGAAATTAAGCAATTTTTAAATCAACAATGGGAGGAACCAAATGATGAGTTTATCAAGTTTATCTTGAGTGATGTATATCAAGGTGTAAAAACAAAGAAAGTCATAGATAACTTTAGGGGAACAGTACAAAAATCTTTAACACAATTTGTGAATGAAAAAGTAAATGACAAGCTTCAAAAAGCTTTAAATTCTTCATCTGCTAGCGAAGAACATATAGTGGAAGGTGAAGTTCTAAAGGATGAATATGTTGCTGAAGATAAAGTTACTATTGAAACTATCGTTACAACCGAAGAAGAAATAGAAGGATATGTTTTTGTAAAGTTACTATTAAAAGATGAGATTGACTCAAGTAGAGTTCATTACCGGGATAATAAAAGCTATTTTAATGTGCTATTAGACAACAGCATTCGAAAATGGGTTTGCAGACTAGGGTTTAATACAGCTAATAAATATATACAATTAAACGATGAGGAAAAAACTATTTATAAACTAAATGACGTAAATGAGATTTCGTTGTATAGAGATGAAATACTTGAAGTAGCAAAGCAGTTTCAGTAGAAAGTGATGGAATATATCATCAACATAAAAACAAGGTGAACTTTAGTCAGTTCCACCTTGCTGTGATTCTTCTTTTTTAACCGGAGCTTCACGCTTGAACATGTGATAGTAGGTAAACCCTAAACATATGGCTCCGGCGATTGAACAAAAATATTGCAAAAAACGGACGAAATCCATTGGAATGACCTCCCATTTTCAGTTTCGCTTCTAGTATGTACAGGGAAGTGAAATAATATGTGAAAAAGGGAGGTTTTCTCTTATAGTTCGTATGGTTCTTGAAAAGTAAGGTAAGGCTGCTGATCTTCAAGACCAAGACGCTTATTTAATTGTCTTTTCATTAAATCGTACTGGTAGATGAGGTGAAATTGATTTTTTTTCGGTGTTTCACAGCGAATGTAGGTTTCTTGCCCATTCTTGTCTGTGAAATGAATAGTTAATTCACCGAAATAGCGTTGAACAGGAGCTCCGTGAAGGCCTTTTTCATTTTTGACAACCTTTGAAAATTCTGCTCGTTGAATACGGTTAAATGGAATAATAGCTACTTGATTGATAACAAGACGCTGATTGTACATGTCAATTTTGGATATGGAAATTTGATTAATTCCTTCTGCAAATTTAACATGTCCGTTTACAGAAACAAGCGGTTTGCGATCCTCAGGATCAACAGCGCCTTGAGGTCGCTTAATGACGTAGAAGCTAGCTACGCCAAGTGCTACGATACCAACCACAACAATAAGTGCAAACATCATTTTGCATTCCACCTCCTGAGTATAGATGTGTAATCTGAATTTAACAGCAAGCTGTTTCAGTTGCCATATTGCCTCAACAATGAGGGTAGAGAAAAGCAGTTCGGCAGGTCATTACAAGTATATACATACGTTCGACAATATGGTTTGATATTCCTTCTTATTATGACTTTTTTACGACAAAATGGGCAAAACTCTTTTCGAAAATGAAGTGAATCAGTTACAATTTAAGGATAAGGTACCAAATTTCTTTTTTATCTCAAAAAAGCGCAGAAAAGCGTAAAAAATTCTAGGTACTTTCTCATATTTTTACTATTTTTATAGATTTTATTCCAATTTTTAATCCTTTATCGTGTATAATCTCTTGTGTGCAGCATGATATACATAAAGGTGTAAGGAGGCACAGTTCATTGTCTTTATCAGCAAAAAAGATATTATTATTAGTTTTAGTAGTTATATGTTTAATTTTAGTTGTGATGCAATTCATAAATCGATCAGCAGAGCCAACTTCTGAACAGGCCCAAGAAACACTGAGTAAGCTTCCTGAACAAGAAACCGTTAAAGAAAAAGCGAAAGGCGACGAGGAAGCGCATAAATATCGAGTGTATTATATTACTATTGAAAAAATCGAAAACGGTACATACAGCGGAACAACAAAAGAAGGAACGGGCATTAAATTTTCCGATAAAAATTTAAATGAACCAATTCCAAGCAATTTGAAAAAAGGGGATATCGTCAAAGCATACTTTGATCTTGAATACAGCACGAAAGGTCTAGTCAAAGTAGAAAAAGTAGACGAGATACCCGATGATGACGAGAGCTCAAGCTAATTGAGCTCTTTTTTTGTATTTTACGAATGTGGTAAAATATTGAATATATAGATACGATATAGGGGGAAGAAGATGATAGCAGCCATTATAGTAGGAGTGGTAATCCTTTTAGCTATGATTATTAAAGGGATTGCAAGGCCAAAAGGATTTCACTTATACAAAGAGGAGCTTCCAGATGAGCTCGGAATACATAAAGATCAGGAGTTTGAAGATATTGTTCATTCACTAGAAGATTCGTTACCGACAGCCTATGTTCAGCAAGTAAAACAGCGTATGAAAGGAACAAGTATAAAAGACGATGAAGTGGAGTGGACGTTCTTTGAGATGAAGCGCTACTTTTTATTAAATGCAGTCATTAAAGACGTACCGATGTTTAGTGCAAAAGTAGATGAAGTGTGGCACGAAATGATTATGTTTACAGTGGATTATGAGCGTTTTACCGACCGCTTTTTCAACCGTTTTTTGCATCACCAGCCGAATGTAGACGCAGCTCCATCACCACAGCCAGATAAGCGAGCGTTCTTCGATTGGATGTATGCTCACTTGTTTGACATAATGGGCAACAGCCGGCTGCTTTGGGGGAAATTTTTTCAGCACCCGCTTGATAAAAGTACACTTCAAGATTTTCAAAGATTATCAGAAGATGAATTACTAAATCGTTATTTTTTAAGAAACGGCAAATGGGATGAACAGCAGAGACATTTGATTAAAATGTTAAAAGAAGAAATTAAGGATGCAAAAAAACGGATGAAATCAGGAGGATCCTCTTATTTTAAAAAAGCAAAGAAGAAAGGAAATATATCAAACGAACTTCTTTTTCAAGGCTTTGTCTTTTATTCGCTGTACGAAGCTGCCGACTTTTCAAGCCATATGAATGAACTATTGCTATATAAAAAGACGATGTATGCGGGAGAGACAGCCTCGTACAGCGGCTATAGCTGTTCAAGCCCATGGGAAGACAGCCGCCATCATCACCACCATGACGGAGGTCATCATCATGACAGCGGCAGCAGCTGTTCCAGTTCAAACTGCAGCAGCTCTAGCTGTGGAAGTGGATGCAGCAGCAGCTAATATAGTAAAAAACTCGTATGAAGGAGTTTCTTTACTTTAACTGTAACGATGACGAGAAGGTTCACTGACAAGCAATGAAAAATTTGGTATAATTGTTACGTTTTTAAGAAGGAGAGACAGCGAAAATGAATATTTTATGGGACTTTGATGGAACCATCTTCGATACCTACCCAACTATTGTAAAAGCATTCAAAGAATTACTAACAGATCCAACTATCTCAGAAGATGATATTTTAAAACACATGAAGATATCTTCTGACGTAGCAATTAAGCACTTCGATATTGAAAAGTCTTTGTTTGATAATCACTTCCATGTGCTCGAACAAAAAATCAACCCTAAAGATAAGCCTGCTTTTCCTTATGTAGAAGAAGTGCTGAGTTTTGCAGATACAAATGTAATTGTTACGCACAAATCTAGACAGTCCACTCTTGATATTCTTGCATTTTTTAATATGGAGCACTATTTTACGGAGATTATTACAAAGGATGATGGCTACAAACGAAAGCCTGATAGCGGAGCTTATGCATATCTTCACGATAAGTATCAGCTTGATTTAGTGATTGGAGACCGCGAGCTCGACTTAAAACCTGCTCGTGAGCTAGGAATTAAAACATGTGCATTTCAAAATAACGACATTGAAGCAGATTATCACCTTACATCGTATGATCAATTTTTTACAACTGTCGTAAATAAAAACTCGTGAAGCTATTCTTCGCGAGTTTTTACTTGTTCCGTTTTATGTACCTCAGGAATTTCACCGAGTGTAAAGTTCGCTACTTTTGTGATATTACTATTGGCAAAGAAATAAAACTCTCCGTCAACTCCGCGAATTTTTGTAGTGCGCAATCCAATTTCTTCGACAGTTCCTTCCGTATCGTTTATGGATACGTGATCTCCCACTGAGAATTGATCTTCAAATAGAATAAAAAAGCCGTTCAAAATATCTTTAATTAAATTTTGCGCACCTAAGCCTGTGATAAACCCTGCTACGCTAATTCCTGCTAAAAGTGCTTTCATATTAATTCCGATTGCCTCTAAAGACGTAATAAGTACAATAAAATACACTACATATGTCACAATGCTCAAACAAAGTTTTTTCAGCGTTATTTCTTTTCGTTCATTGTACCTAAGCAGCTTAGTTTTAAACCTGAAATCAAAGATTTTATTAATTGCACTCCGAGCAAACCGAATCACAATTTGAGCAGTGATAAAAATCAAAATAATTTTTATGATTACTTCACTAATTTCAATCCACTTACCGGTGTTAAATAAAGTCTGCTGCACCCACTGTATGTCTTTCATGACTAAGTCCCTTTCTTGCTTCATAAAATTTTCTCTACTGAATAGTATAATTTATTTTGAAAAATATACTACTAGAATTTATTAAGATATGTTGAACCATTGTATTTGTTTATTTTAATTTATTTGTATTTAGTATATGAAATGAAACCTCTTTATTCTAGAAAAAGAGAAAATTCTCCAAAATGAATATCTTTAAACCATTTCTTTATACAAATATTAAGTAAAAGCTTATAGCAGATATTAATATAGATCTTATTAGCAAACATTATATACAGATATTAAAGAAAGAAAAAACCTCTAAAAACCCAATCATATCAAGGGTTAGAGGAGAAATAGCTTTTCAAAAAATAACCGTGTGGAAAATAGACCTTTTTTGTGAACAGCATCCTTTTAGTTAAAGGATGTTTTTTATAACAACAGATATGGAATCTATTTTATTCACTATGTTTTCTCTTTTATAAAGAATGGATTTTAAAACTAATTGTATGAAGATTATTGTTAAAAGTATGGATTATTTCCCTTGTGGATAAAAATAGTTACATCAAGAAGTAAATAACTTGGAAATCATCGTCAATAAAAAAATAAAGTGAATGCTTTTATTAACAAATAGGATGATATAACGTTAATTGAATATGTTTTTTTTCACTTGTGGATAAAAATAAAGCGGCTTTTTTAGTAATATTCTGTAGTTATACACAAGGAAAGTCATTTATTTGCACTCATTATGTTTATATAGATAGGATAATGGAGCGGGAAAGCTGAAAGAATGGATGCTTGTTTGCGTTATTTGTATAAAAAAAGAGAAGAAAATGGAAATAAAATAAAAAAAAAGCATGCCAAATAAGCCCCTTATGAAGCTGTAAGTTCGACAGGGACTTGGTCTTGAAGATTTTTTGAAAGCTCTTTTCGAATGAGCGTACGGATTTTTCCACCGTAATTTTCAACGACTTGGGCGTCATAGCTAAAGAAAGCCTGTTCAATGAGAGAATAAAGGGCAGACTTTACTGGTTCAATGCCATATTCAAAAGAAAGCTGAACCAAATCAGCGATGTCTTCATTTTGGAACGAAGACATCAAAATTTCTGTAGAATCTGTGCTGTGTCCAGATAATTCGACAAAAATTTCTTCAATAGTACGTCGAATTACCGCATCATACTGCTCTTTCTTTTCTTGCTTTGACATCTTGCCATTTTTAGCGCCGTCTTTTAAAACAAAGAAAATAGTAGATCCTTGAACAACAGTTTTAAATGCACTCGTCTGCGTTTCCGCTATTTTTTGCATCATACCTTTGTAGTGAGTATATTTCGGTGTAAAAATTTTATAGTCATTAAAGCTAATTTTTGAAGTGTTTTCTCCAGGATTAAACTGACGCTTAATCGTATCATTGTCATAAACCAATTCTTTGCGCAGCTCTAAACGAAGGGCGTTTACGTTTTCAATTAGAATAAGCTCTTCAAAGCGAGTATATTCTAGTTCCATAAACCCAAAGCCGTGTTCTTCAAAATATTGAGGGTAGGGAACAATACAAATATTGATTCCTTTGCCGCTGCGAGAATAGGAAATTAATTCTGTCTCTGCTAATACTATATTATTGTTGCGAACTGTTCGAACCGTACAATTCAAAGCGGCTGCAATCTCTTTTTCAGAAACATCACAAATAATACCTCTTTCATCAACGTGAAGGAAGTGATAAAAAATTAATTGTGAAATTTGAGATTTAGATAAACGGTGGTGTTCCGCCACCGTTTTGATTGTGGGGTTCCCATGATCGTCTAGGTCCATGTGATCTTCAATATCTTTATATTTTTCTACGGTGCTAGACAATTGGCGAATAATTTGTTTTCCAATTTTCGCAAATTCTTTTTTTATCATGAGAATCCCTCCAATCTATTTCAAATCAACATTAATTTATTAGGGTAAAATAACAAAGAATACCTTGTGAAAATTATATCAATAAGAAACAGAATCGCAAACGAACGAGTAGTACGCTAAAAACGGCAAAAGGTTCAAAGAATGCTGTCATATCAAGGGATTCAGCGTAGGGGTTTTTTAGTACGACAAAAACGGCAAAAGCAAGCAAGTACCGGTAGAACAGTGTTTGTTACGGTCACTAAAAATCAAAAAAAACTTTATGCATTTTAGTACGTAAAAAACGGCAAAATGTTGAGTATAGTACGAGAAAAATAGCAAAAGTGAAGAGTGGTACGCAGAAAACGGCAAAAGCTATCTCTGTTCACCTAGAAAAAGGTAAAAATACCACTTCTGTGTTCGCTGTAAATAACAGCGTGAATTTTATTGGTACGACAAAAACGGCAAAAGCTATTTTTAGTACGTAAAAAACGGCAAAAGAAGCAAAGTGGTACGTAAAAAACAGCAAAAGAAGCAAAGTGGTACGTCAAAAACAGCAAAAGATTTTGTTTGGTACGTCAAAAATGGCAAAACCTTTATATGTGTCGCGAAAAGAATAAAAAATGTGGTTTAAAAAGGCAATAATAAAGGGAAAAGCAAAGTTTAGTACGCAGAAAACGGCAAAAGTAGTGAAGGGGTACGTGAAAAACGGCAAAAGCTAGGGTGATTTTGTTTAAAAAAGGGCATAATTAACAATTAATAAGAAATAACTAGTAAATAAATTGTATTTAGTACGTAAAAAACGGCAAAAGAAGCAAAGTGGTACGTCAAAAACAGCAAAAGGCAGTAATTAGTACGCAGAAAACGGCAAAAGAAGCAAAGAAGTACGTAAAAAACGGCAAAAGCCTTTATTTAGTACGTTAAAAATGACAAAACTTCCAAACTATGAAATATAAATAGAGGTATATTTTGTCTTGTTAAGCTGAAAATGGCAAAACACCAAATAAAAAAGGAAGGGAATGATTTACCCTTCCAATGTTTCTCTGTGTTCTCCTCCAAAATAGTCTTGAATTTCATAATTTTGAAGAGGAATAAAAGAGATTTCAAACCCTTGAAGCTTTTGCTGATAATTTTGTATCAATACTTGGTTGCTAACAAACTCTGCTAAAGATTCATTAATTAATTTTAGATTTACATCAATTTTCTTTGAGCGAAAACGAACTTTTGAAGCAAAATATTGAT
>NZ_JBKIKC010000032.1:0-8358 GCF_046599315.1 Priestia megaterium
CATGTTACCTTTTAATACAAACAAGGCATGTAAATGTGGATGATACTCATCTTCCTTAAATGTAATCTCTAAGGAACGTATAGCACCTTCAAATCCCCAACTACTGAAGTCTATACCCTTTATTTTCTTAGTCCCATTCATGTAACGAATCAACATCCCAAACGCCTTAAACATCCCTGCTATTGTATCTTTAAGCTTCCGCCCCTTAACATTAGGAACTGTAAGTGTTATTTGATACATATCTTTCTTATAGGGCTTTATCAGAGGTATGAATTTCGCCATACGCTGGGCTTGTTTAACCTTCTTACAATTATTGCAAAACTTATCTTTGCAGAGATTAGTTTTCTTAAAGTCTTTGATTCTAGCTTTTTCGTATTTATCTAGTATCCAAAACTTATTACAATCATCTAACCTCTCAATTCTTTTTTCTATCTTCTTAGATTCAAAATCATCAACCTCAGAAGATAACCGCTGATAATGACCATGAATGATGCCATTATATTCTATGTTTTTGACCACTCGTCTTATATGGTCTTTTTTTACTTCAATATCTTTAAAATTCATCCATAATGTTATCCTTTCCTAGTTTATTTGATGCTTGTCCAACTCTCATTTTCAATGAGTTAGAAATAAGTCAGCGATACACGTTCACACCTTGTTACAACTGCATTTATAGCATCCTTGTATGTATTTGTGGGACGACTTATTTCTAATATATCAAGATAGAAACAAAAATCTAAAACCTAACCCAAAATAGGACTACCCCCATTGTACGACAAGCATTTCATATGAGTCTACCACTCCAACATTAACCAAATGATAGATTCGCCCACTTTTTCCTGACGTTTCTCATAATGAAATTTATTTTAAATAACCTGAAATTGAAGCCCATATCATCAAATTATCAAGGGTAAACCCTGCAACACCTTGTACGAATCATAGATTCTACAATCTGTAAGCCCTTGACTATTTGACCCTAGCCTATTGGCGTTAGCGTGCCGACAACACACACTAAATTAGGAATTGATTAGGCTCATTGTCGGTTTATCAATTGTAATCGGCTAGGGAAGAAAGGTAAAACACTGGAGTACATCCCTTGCACATCAAGACCTTGGGCGTTGCCCAAACCCAACCTCTAAGCACCCCTAAATTAGGGAACTACCTCTGTTACTGCAATGTTATCTTCATCTTTACGTTTGATTCTAATTCTTCTATCTTGTATGCTGCCTTTACACCTTTCAATGTTTCCTCAACATAATAGGCAATCTCATCAACATAAAGTTCTTCAGTTCTTTCAATAATAACTTCACCTTCAGCTTGTAATGTGATTAGCGCTTTTCCAACTTCTCCTAAGATACCGTTCATTCTTATCATCCTTTCAACTAATTATTTACCCTCGTACTCTTTGACTTTACGGTAAAATGTTGCCTTTGCCATGCCTGCCTTCTCCATCGCTTCAACTGCAGTTATTTCTCCATCTTTCCATAACTCATAAGCTTTTTCAAAAGCAGGAGTAATAATCGCTTTAGGTCTACCTAAATGCTTTCCTTTTGCCCTAGCTACTGCAATGCCCTCAGCTTGCCTTATACGAATCTTTTCTCGCTCTTCTTGAGCAACCCATGAAAGGATTTGTAAAACAAGGTCTGTTACAAATGACCCTAATGAATCTTGATATTTTCTCGTATCCAGTAAAGGCATATCTAGGACAACAATATGAGCCTTGATATTTTTTGTTATGTCTTTCCACTCGTCTAAGATTTGGTCTTTATTACGTCCGAAACGGTCTAATGAATGAACAAAAAGCACATCCCCCGCACGTAAACATCGTTTCAACGCTTGATATTGTGGGCGCTCAAAATTCTTACCACTTTGTTTATCAATAAAGATATCTCGCTCGTCAATCTCTTCACTTATTAACGCTTCATATTGTCTTGCCTCATTTTGGTCTTTTGATGATACACGAATATAACCGAATTTCTTCATAACCTCATAACTCCTCATTCATTTGATAATTTGATTATAACCATTTCGTATCAAAAGGTCAACATTTATTTTGATACGTATCAAAAGTTGTTTATTAACCTTTTAAAACTAATGAAATGTTGATTTTATAAGGTCTCATTTTTGTCTCTAAACGTGTACCTTTTGATACGATTTGTCATTTTCGTTTATTCAATCCTAAATCACCGACAAAAACCCGACAAAATCCAGACAAAAAGGGGTACAAAAAGCAGACAAAACGGGGGACTTTTTATTTCAGTAAAAGCTTTACAATTTTTATATCAAATGCTTACAAATGACCTACATAGATGAACTTTATATGGGAGGATGAGAAATCCTTTGAAGTTTTCGATATTAATTCATTATGTCACCTGTGAAAGAGCCTCATTTCTTAAACAGTGTTATAAGGGCAACTGAAATATCTATATTGATTTCCGAATCTGATAAAAGGATGTTTCAGTCGCTCCGACATTCTAAGTAACTACAAATTAAGGGAGGTGGGATATATGTTCCATTTCAAATACAAATCTGAAAAAGGTAAAGAAGTTGAAGTCAAGTTCAATGGAGGGTTATGGTTAACTGTCATCAAAGCAGTTATGTTCATTGCCCCTTTTGTATCATAAGAAAAAGAGCCATACTTCCTTGTATGGCTCACCCTTTCCCAAATAAACGGGCAAAGAACCCTTTGTTCTGTTCTTCCTTTTCCCGCTGTTCCAATGCACTTGCTATTAACTTTTTCGTTTCTTGTGATTCCCTTATAGCATCAATAAATTGCTTATCACGCTTTTCAATCTTTTCATCAATGTATTTTTGCTGTTGCTCCAATCTTTCCATAAGCAACTGATTAAATTCATTTTGTTTATCTAATTGCTTTTGCATATCGTCTAACTTATCAAGCTGTTCAAGTCTTTCAAACATACTGTTGAATCGCTCATCATATTGGGCTATATCGGTTGTTTTTTCTTGCTCTGATGGCTTTTTAACTACCGTATCGACCTCCGATACGTGCGGTATCGACCCTTCATTTTGCTCCTTTAAGTTCATCATAATCATGTCGACCACCTTCTTAGTTGGCAATCCATGCTTCATAGAAAGGTTCTTCATCTCATTAAAAGTAAATATATCTTTATCGGTAAAAATACGATATCCATGCTCATTTTTAACAAATATGTATCCCGCTTTTTCAAGTGACTGGGCGTATTTACGAACTGTAGGTTCTGCTATATTGACGATATTCGCTATGTCTCTAGTCGCATACTCTTTTCGATTATCATTCATATTAACCGCCTCCCTCGATACGATATTCGCTACATATCGAGTAACTCCTCCATAAACGCAAAAAAGGCGGGGACTAGGTCTATTGCAACCTAATCCCCGCCTGCGGTTCTTAAATCAATTCATTAATGTGTACTGATGGAGAACGATAATCATTTTTCAGAACGTCAATCACATCGTCTTCCATCTTCAAGATACGAGCAACAAATTGGCATTTATCATAGCCAGCTTGGTTATTAGAAATCACTTTATCTTTGTAAGCATGAAATAGTGCCTGAATCAGTCTTTTCTGTGCTGGAATAGTTAGTTTAACAATGGTTTGAGTGAACGCTTTAAGACTACTTTTAATAGCAAAGCGCTCAAACATGCCTGTATCAAATCCATCTTCATTCTTTGCAAGAAGCATCAATTCATCATAGACAGGCATTAAATCAAGATATGCATAAACATCCTCAAGAGTATATTCCTCGTCTAATACATCAACAATCAGAATGCCATATTCAGAAAAGATGGTCTTCGAGAACTGGCTAATGATTTTTAAGTCTGCAAGAGTTTTCTGCTCATGGCTCGTAGGCTCTTGTAAATCAATCACATGCTCGATTCGGTCATGAGAATAGAAGAATCCACCGCTACCAGTATTATTCACGATAATTATGTTTGTATCTAATGGAATATCCTTCTTTTTAATACCTGTTTTATTTGCTTTCTGATAACGTTTAACTGTCAATTTCAGCACCCTTTCTTTTAACTTCTTTTTCTACTGCATTCACAACAAATCTGTTAAATGAAATGGGTACTTCATATTGTTCTTTTGCTTGCTGGGCTTGCTCAAATAATTGTTTATGAATCCTAATTGCTTTCACAATCGTTTCATGCTGTTGATTTTCTTTCATAACATATCCCTTTCTTTATTATTTCGCCTTATTTAAGGCTATGTATATGAATTTGATTCAATGGGATTTTGTTAAAAGTAGTAGAGAGGGAGACAACCCCTCTACCATAACCAACTTAAGTTATATAAAAGAAAGGAGTAACAGAGGGTAAGACAGTCCCTCTGTAACAATGAGTTGGAATCTAAAGTTTTGACCCTTTAAAACTTTAGATAATTTTAGGGGTAGTAAAAAACCGACTATACAACGTGAAGGTGTTTCTATGTTCGTTTATTAATGACCCCTACACTATTAATAACGATTTCAGAGCATAAAAGTAAACATACAAAACGATACTTTGTTATACCCCCTCATTATTAATAACGATTTAAAGAACTAAAAGGGAGACAAAACCACTACATATTTTTTCTCCCTCACTATTAATAACGATTTGACTCACAAAAAGTACACATACAAAATAATACTTTGTTGTACCCCCCCACATTATTAATAACGATTTCAAAGCTAAAAAGTAAGACAAAATGAATTGAACTTTTCGCATCGGAAGCTTATCGAACAACAATCATAAAAATCTTGGAATTATCCACTTTCAATAGAACTGACACTTGTTCATAATGCGATTGAAAACAGCTATAAAATACAAGGGGTTTTTATCAAATTATTGCACCGCTGCTATTCACTTTGGAGGCTTATCGAGTCGAACTATTTAACAGACTGTTGGTGTGAATGATGGAGGTTATGATGGAGGTTAGATATTAATACACAAACAAAATAAAAAGAGCGCCATTTCAATAAATGACACCCTTTTTTGTTTATGACAGCTTACTTATAAAATAATCTTGCAATGAAGTAAGATTATCTCTTTCATAAGCACTAGTTACTTTTGCTAATCGTTTATTAATACTTTTTACTTTCTGTTTGTAAAAGTCTTGTCCAAGGTCTTCTTGAGAAAGCCAATATTGATTCAATTCCTTCAATTCAAATAAGAATCGGGTTAATCCATAGACACTTCGATTCCCTTCATATTTAGACACCTTTAAATCATCAGGAACAACTAAAGTGATATTGTGGGAAGAGAGACTTTCAATTGTATTACTTGAAATTCCTGAATCTAAAGTCAATAAGAACATTTCTTGAGCGCCTGTGCGTTTCATTTCTTCAGGTACTTCCTGCCATCTTTCCCTTAACGATGTTTTCATTGAAACTAATGAACACTTTCTTCTCTCAGTGTTATACTCAACAACACCAGGAATTACAAAGTCTACCAGCTTACCCAAGCGTTCTGTATTAAATAATTTCGAACCTATCACACCTTGGTTATCAAACATTATTCCACATCGTAACAATATGGTTTCTATAATAAATTCAAACTCATTTCCTGCTCTAGACCTTCTTGAGTTAGTATGACTTTTTGATAACTCAAAGAGATACCCTCCATGATGTTCCAGAAAATTAGCCACTATATCCTGAACATCTTCCAATGTTATTACTGCCTTATCGTCTCTTTCTGAAAAGTACTTCATAATACTAGGGTCTTCCTGTATTAAAGACCCCATTAATACTTTGTCTAATTCCTTTTCTAACAATAAATATTTTTCCCAACTACCTTTTCTTAAATAATACAAAATATCATTTGCATTCTCTAAGAAAAATTCCGAATCTTTATCATGATACGGTGATTCCTGCAATACCAAATCTACAAGTTCATTCGGACGAGGAATTAGTTGCTTTCTATTCTTTTGAATTACCTTCTTAAATTGTTCTACATCCATAAAATCATTCCTTAAGTGTTATTTATTTCTTATTTTGACACTACTTCCTTTTGCTCAATATTTCAATCGTTTAACAATTTTATAGACTTTAATCATTTCAATCTGTATAATTTGTGTTAAAAAAAGGACAAATCGTCCGAGGAGTGACACATAATTGCGTAATTTGGAAATCAAAAATAAAAGACAAAGATTAGAATTAACCCAAAAAGAGTTTGCCGATGCATTAGGTCTAGGTAAAAATGGAGATAGAACATTAAGAAGATGGGAAAACGGGGAGTCAGAACCTTCTCCTTTAGAATACCAATCAATTTTAAACTTCCCTGAAGAACCACCATTTACTTCTCCAAAAGAAACAAAGTTCAAAATGATTGATTTATTTGCAGGTATAGGGGGTATTAGACTAGCTTTTCAAAAATTGGGTGGGGAGGCTGTATTTTCTTCTGAATGGGATAAATTCGCAGCTAAAACTTATAAAGTTAATTACGGAGAAGAACCAAAAGGCGACATTACTCAAATTGATGAAAAAGAAATTCCTTCGCACCATATATTATTAGGTGGATTTCCTTGCCAACCATTCTCTCAAGCAGGTCTAAAAAAAGGGTTTGAAGATACACGTGGCACTTTATTTTTCGATATAGCACGAATTATTAAGGAAAAAAGACCTCAAGCTTTTCTTCTTGAAAATGTTAAACAGTTGAGAGGTCATAACAAAGGACAAACACTAAAAGATATATTAAGAATCTTAGATGAACTTAATTATACTGCTTATTACTCTGTCCTGAGAGCAGCTGACTTTGGAGTTCCTCAAAACAGGGAACGTATTTATATTGTCGGATTTAATAACGAATATAAAGGCGCTGAAGTACCATTTGAATTCCCTAAACCTACTTTAAAACCAACTCGTGTAGGAGATATTTTAGAAACTGAAGTAAATGAGAAATATACGATTTCCGATAAGTTATATCAAGGTCATTTACGTAGAAAAGAAGAACATAAAAAGAAAGGCAATGGTTTTGGTTTTTCCCTGTTTAATGAAGATAGCCTATACACTAATACTATAAGTGCCAGATATTACAAAGATGGAAGTGAAATTCTAATAGACCAAGGACCAAATAAAAACCCAAGAAAGTTAACACCAAGAGAATGCGCCAGACTACAAGGATTCCCAGAAGAATTTATTATCCCAGTATCTGATACTCAAGCTTATAGACAATTTGGTAATTCTGTAGCAATCCCAGTTGTTGAAGCAGTAGCAAAACAAATGATTGATGCTATTGAAAAAGTAAATGGTTTTGTTGAATTAGAAAAGCATTCGGTTAAAATTATCAATACAGAACAACAATTAACAGCAATTCTATAAATAATTAACTATCTATCAATTATCAATTGTGGAGTGTGAATTAAACAATCTAAATAGCCTCTCACACTCCACAGAATTGATTTTAAAACCAACACATTCAACTTGATTAATTTATTACATGGATTGATTTTAAACGCCTCTGAGGGCAATCTAAGCGTTTTTAGAACATCACCAACATCTAAACTGCTAGTTTAATTATCGAATCAGTAGTTTAAAAATCTCGTGATGCGGATGTGAACCAACCTACCCAAATCCTCCAAACACATACCCACCATTCTGTCGTAATCACGCCCCCTATACGCCCATTAAGTAATTCAACAGGGGTTAAGGATAAAAACCATTTAAAGACACCTCACAAGCGATTCTCACAAGCCCCAGCACACAAAAAGAGCAACCCTTAAGGACTGCTCTTGTCTAATTATATTATACTGTGCTACTATGTTACTGTATTAGTAATACAGTGTTTTTTATTCTTTTGTTTATATTTTCAAGTCGTGCTATACTTTCCTTAACTACATAGGAAGCACAACACGACTCATTATTAATCGTTTAATCGTCTTAAGAAAGCCCCAACTTTCTTTCGACTTATCACTATATAATCTTCATCTTTCGCTAACTCTGTCGGACTCTCCAAAATCTCGACAGGGTTTTCTTCTTTTTGTAATGCTTCTATATACGGATTATACAAATCCTCTATTTCTTCGATACTCACTTCTACATCTTTTAAGTTATAAAAACATCCATATCCTTGTATCTGTCTAGTTTTGAACAGTGTATAGTATAAAGTCTTAAACTGTTCATAAGTTAGTATCGTATCTTCTTCACTCGTTGACTTAGTCATGTATTTAAACAGTTCCAAAAAGTCATCTTCTTTAAATTTGTCAATAGTACAACTATAACCTAATCTCATACTGTCTATGGCTTTCTTTGTTACCTTTGTTCCAGTGTTTAGCAACTTCCATATCTTCTGTATCAGTATCTCTTCATCTGTGAACAGTCTCTTATTCTCTTTGTTATATCTATCATGACTGTATGTGTTAACATGCTTCATATGTTTACT
>NZ_JBKIKC010000033.1:0-8356 GCF_046599315.1 Priestia megaterium
GGTGGTGCTGTTTTTAATTCCACCAAATTATCCATACGTTGAAGCTCTTTTTCCTTGTAAGCCACTAGCTGTTGCAAATGCTTTAGCTCTTTTTCTCGTTCTTGTTTCTTAAACTCATGCACACTTTTATGCTGCAGCTCGCTCGGCTCGCCACGCTCAATATCATAACCACGTTTGTTCATGTAGTTGTGAAAGTCATCCTGGATTCTACGAATCTTGGTTTTACCATGAAAATACTCTTTCGCCGCCAAGCGTCGATCCTCCGTAATCGGCACAAACCCGACATGCATGTGTGGCGTTGACTCATCGTTATGTACGACGGCATATAAAATGTTCTGCTGGCCATACTTGCCAGCTATATGGTCCAGTGATGCTTCAAAATATTTGCGCTGCTCGTCTGGCGACATCGCATGCATATACTCCGGACTGGCCGACACAAAGAATTCTGCCACCAGGACGGCATCATTCCGAATCTTTCGTTTCACACGTGTGGCCGTCATCTTTTTAATTTCTTCATGGTACTTAATTTTATCCTCATTCACAAAGTCATAGTTGAGCATCGTCCTGTTTGAATCGATGTCTCTATTTTTACTGTTCTCGCCTTCTCGTTGGTTGTGCTTCTGGATCCCTAATATTGCGTCTTTGTGGAACTTTTGCATCCGGATAATCCCATATTTGGCCATCCCTCAATCCCTCATTTCGACCACTGTTCTTAGGTCCAGCATACCATAACTTTAGATTTGGTGTAACGCACTACACCAATTTTTCATCTTCGATCAAATTGGGAGCGCGCTCTACGAGGTGGCGGTCGGAATTCCTTCCTGTGTTTGGCTCCGCCAAAAAGAAAAAAGACATCCTAAACGGATGCCCTTTTTCTTAAAGACCGTGGACGCCGTCCACCACCTGCAAGGGGAACTCTTCCCCTTAACCCCATCTAAAAAACTCCCCCAACCCCCTCACTTTTTTGAGGGGGCTCCCTCGCCGGTTGGCGTCAAACAAACGAGTTTGTTTGAGTGCCAAGAGGGTTTAGGTCTATTGCGTCTATCAACTCCTTAAATTCTCGACCTGGCGGTCTTGCGATTTACCGTTGACAGACTTCCAATGTTCATTCACATATCTTTGGTTGGTTGATGGATAGAATAGCATGGTCAGCTTTTGCATTTGTCATTTGTTCCTGGACGAAGATCCATATAGCCATATTGATAACCACAGCAATCAGTAGAAAACTCCTATTCCTATTAATAAAGGTTTCCTCCTTCAAGTCATAGTTACAACAAAGACCGCCCATTAGATATCATCCTATAAGGCGGCCTTCATTGCATGTATGCTATATGTTTACTCCAGGAATCAAGACATTATCTCTCATATGAGGATCAATCGTATATTATATTCTTTCCCTCTTCACTTAACTTTTTTAAAGATGTAAGCATATGATTTATTTCTTCATCGGAATGTCTTTCCCATGAACCTAATTCAGCTACTATTTTCAAGGGAGATTTAGATCTATAAGAACGCGTTGGGTTTCCAGGAAATTTTTTATCAGTTAAATTCGGATCATTTTCAAAATCGCCTAATGGTTCTACAATATAAATTCTCTCTTTTGAATTAGATCTTGCTAATTCAGCACCCCATTTAGCAGCGTTTAATGTTCCAGTAAAATAGATATGGTTAGATTTTTTATCCTGATAATTAGATAAATACAACGGTTCAAGCAGGTCTCCAATTTTTAGTTCTGCTTTAGTACCGTGAAAAAACGGACCAGGATCCAAGACATTTTTCTTCTCATTCATATAGCCACACCCTTTATACTTTTTGACTTGCGTATAACAGTATAAGGCCGAACATGAGTGGAAAAACAGTCTATAAATAATTTTCAATTAGGGTTATAATTAAAGTAGAGATTAAGATGTTATCGGAAATTAACCATCCAAATAAAAAAAGACTGCTAAATAACCAGCAGTCTTTTTTTATTTCCAAAATTCCCACCACTTCTTTTTTTCCTCAGCAGCAGCAAGTTGTTTTCTTGTCTCTTGGATTTCACGTATATGGCTCATACTTTGTTGGTCCATACGTTCCACAAGCTTTTTATTAAACTCCATTTGTTCCTTCAATTGTTTTTTTATCTCTTCAAGACTTTGGACCATATCATCAATTTTATCTTTGAATTCATGGGCTTGCACAGCCATTTGTGCTGGTTGCATGGGGGGCGTTCCTGTGCGTATGCCATAACGCTCCACTACTTCTAAACACGCAGCTTCTTTAGTCTTTCGTTGAACTTTTACAAGTTGTTTAAACAATTGTAGGGCTTTTAGATCATGATCGGTAAATGCACGGCTATCATTTTCCCCCTTAATGAACTTATAACCTGCGGCCTCCAATTGAATACACCACTTTCTCAAAGTGCTATCAGATATCTCTAGCTTCTTTGCTATTTCACCAGTCCAATACGCCGGCTCTTGGCCAAGTTTTGCTTCTGACATACCGTTCCCTCCCGTGCAATTATAATTATATAAATAGTTATACCTTGTATCTCAAATATCCTTTAAACAATAACAAAGAACGCCCCCCGTGCACATTATTTCGACCATGCACGGGGGGCGTTCCCATACGATAAATCCCATTATAACAAGGTTTTGACGCTAATATGTTTTTTGAGATTTTATTTATAACAAAAACAAGTGCACGCCCCCCATGCAACCATTTCCCATGGGATGCATGGCAATCGTTCATACCCGTTCCCCCGTTCGTTTTGGGGTGGCGCGCTGGCTAGGGGTTCGGGGACTAGTCCCCGTTTGCGTCTCTTATTTTTAGAAAACAGAAATTTAGGACGGCTGCTCTGGCGGTTCGGCAGGTATAATGGCCGTCGTAAGCCGAGCATCTTTAACTTCGTTTTGGGTATGTTCGGCTTGGCGATATAACCACCCCTGCCGAAATTTAAAATACAAGGAGAAAAGAGTGGAGATTTTTTAAGTGATTTTTTTAAAAAATACTACTCGAACCTTGTATTTTAAATAGCTATTTTAGTTTTATACTTTTAGCGAAAAAACTATAAAAAGACCCTTGCAATTCTATCAGCGAATTGCTATTTAATAAGAGAATGAGAGTAAGATACGGTACTAAACCTTTATAAACCTTGATATATCAAGGTTTATAAAGGTTTAGTACCGTATCAAATTTGATACGGTACCGTATCAAATTTGATACGGTGAATAAAATAAAAAAGCCGTATTATTACGGCTTTTAAAATAATTTTTGTGGTAATTTTTTTAATATGGGATTAGATTTCATCTGATTTTTAAACATTAAAATTAAATGCTCATCTACCTTTTCTTTATCCCCTACATAAATAATATTTGGGTTTACAAACAAGACATAATCTTTAGCTTGTTTTACATCTTTTATATCTCCAGAAACGGCCTTGGCTAAAACACCTTTTTTTATTAAGCTATTTACTATTCTGCTAATTTTTGTTCTAGATGTTCCTAAACGATCAGCAAGTCCTTGAATAGTTAGAGCACTAGGTGGTTTACTCATTATATTACTTACAATGGCATTCGAATGCATACTAATATTCGGCTGAATATCAGTTAAAAATATTTTCTCCTCACTACTAAAATATTTTTCTTCTCTTAATAAAATCCAATTCATTTGTAAAAATTGAGCAAAACGTATTCTAGATTGAGGACTCTTTTTAGTGCCTATGAAAGCTTCTTTACCAGTAGCTCTACTGACTATTTTAAGAGCATTTTCTAGCTCTTCTTTTGAGACATTATTATAATTATGTTCAAATTCTTTATTCTCAATTTCAAAATCTTTAAGTCTAGCTTTTCTTTCAGCTGACTCTAATGCTTTTTCCAACTTAATTCCTCCATTTTTTTGTAGAAGGAATTAACCCTATTGTGTTAGAATACAGTTATAACGTTATGTATTTGAAGGTTAATTCCTTCTTAATAAGATTTATTTTGAAAAGTCCTCCTGTCCGCTAAAACTTGAGGGCTTTTCTTATGTCTAATTTTCTACCAAATCCTACATTTTTGCAAACCCTATTTGTCAAATAAGGAAGAAAACTCACCTTCATTTAAGGTGAGTTTTCTAGTCTAATAAGCCTTTTTCCTTGAATACTTTTCTTAGAGCTTCATTCACTAATTCAGATTTATAACTCTTTGGAACTCGATCAATAATACTTAAAACATCATCATCAAAATAAAAACCTCGATATACTCTTTTAGAACGATCTTTTGGATTCTGTAGCAAGATATCGATTGCATCTACTTTGCTAGCAATAGTACTAGCTTTCAAGTTGCTAGTACTATTGCTTTTACTTTCAATAGTACTAGCTATTTCACTGTTAGTTTGCTTTTGTTCTGCTAGCATTTTTTTATTTTTAGAGATAAGTGTACTAAAATCAAGGTTTAAAGGTTCTGGATCTTCCCCAACATAATGATAAATACTTTGCTTATTGTCCCACTCATATCCTAATTTCTTAATCTTTAATTGAATAGTACGAGTACTTACATTGTACATATCAGCTAATTCTTTAATCGTTATTTCTTTTACTATAATTTTATTTAATATCTCTTTTACTAGCATTATACTAGCCTCCACTTTCATTTTAAGAGTATGTAACTAGTATTCGAACGAAACGTGATAATTCCTACTTTTACACAAGAATAGTAGAAGTCAATTTAAACGTATCAAAATTCTTATAAAATGTGTTTATTTATTAGATAATTTACCGTTACCACAAAAAAATAAAATAATAAACTAATAAAAGGACAAGTATTTTCTCTGACGAATTGTCCTAATATATTTGAAAAGGGGTGAATCTAGATGCCTATTATCAAACCTTTTATGGCTTCAAGAAAGTTTTCTGCCACAATAGGAGATGGTACAGGTACTGGTGCCACATTTGCAATTGCGGCAACAGCTTTTACAGATGATACTGGTGCCGCTGCTACAGCATTTCCAGGATCATTTGCTTATTATGTTTTATATATAAACGCGCAGCCTCAAACAGCCGATACCTCAACCATTACTACTACTACTATAACTATTCCAGGTGGCGATGCACTTGATGGGGGAACTCCAGTCCTTATTGAAGTTGTAGTCAACTAGTCCTTTTCTATAATCAAGACAAACCGATTCTTTTTTAGGAAATCGGTTTGTTTCGGCTTTCCTCTGTAAAACACCGCATAATGTACATATAATGCATTTCATTAATTAATAATTATAAACTGAAGAGTAATTGGAGCTTCCTCTGAGGGGGCCTCCTCCAAAGTTAATTTTCCCTCTTCAACTGTGTAGCTACTTTGAGGTTGGAGGATACCATTAATAAACAAGTTAATATAAGAAACTTTGCTTGGTGATAATATCTGAGTTGATCCGTATTGTGATAAGCCATCACTGTTTGTATACTCAAGTTTTTGTCCATCGGAAAGGGTAAAATATAATATGTTAGTCGTTGCTATTGGTCCCGTAATTGGTGGACCTTGAGGACCTGCTGGACCTCGGGCGCCCTCTGGACCTTGAGGACCTGCTGGGCCTTGAGCACCCTCTGGACCTTGGGGGCCTTCTGGACCTTGAGCACCCTCTGGACCTTGGGGACCTGCTGGGCCTTGAGCGCCTTCTGGACCTTGAGGACCTGCTGGGCCTTGAGCGCCCTCTGGACCTCGGGCGCCCTCTGGACCTTGAGGACCTGCTGGGCCTTGAGCACCCTCTGGACCTTGGGGACCTGCTGGGCCTTGAGTGCCCTTTGGACCTTGGGGACCTGCTGGGCCTTGAGTGCCCTTTGGACCTTGGGGACCTGCTGGGCCTTGAGTGCCCTTTGGACCTTGGGGACCTGCTGGGCCTTGAGTGCCCTTTGGACCTTGGGGACCTGCTGGGCCTTGGAGTGAGTAACAACAAGGTCCGGAATCAGAATAAGTAACTCGAAGAAAAGATACAACAGTAGAGCTATGACACCTATCGGATATTCTCTTACAGTAACGAGTTTTACGCCTCCCCTTCCTGTAACATACCCTTTTATAATAAGAAAGTTGACATTTCACATTTATTTCATCCTTTCGTTTGATTCTTTTTTAATTTATTCGTATACCAAATAAAATGAAATAAAATGTATAATTTATATACATCCAGTTACTATAATGGGCTTTCCCAGTATTCATAAAGGATGGATATTAAGAGCATAATAGATGAAATAAAAAACCCAACAAATACAAAAAAACATTGGCTAATGTTTAGCCAATGTTTTTTTGTATTTATATAAATACTGTCAAGAAGATGTTTTTTCAAAAAAACGGATGATCCTAAGAATACAAATTATATTATACTCATTGACCTGTTTTTAAGTGAATTGTCTAGGCTAATTTGGGCAAACTACTCAAGACACCGTGAGGCATCAGTCCTTTGGTTTAATAAATGTAGTAGAAAAAACTCCTGAACAACCTGCAGGAGTTTTTTCTGTTTTTAAGCTGTATATCATATACAAAGGTAGTTAACATAATATCTCTTTCCGGAACACATTAAAATGAGAACCCTTATTGGGAGAAGGGTTCTCGATGGGGCCTTGTTTCTTCTTTATGCAGCTTTTTATACATCCTTGATATAACGGGGTTTCCTTGGATAAGTGGGTAAGGATTTAATGTATAAAAAGTGCACGTTTTATACATATGTTGTTCAGGAAAAATATAGTCTTTATGGCAAAAATGTGATATTATTTAAGCCAGTCGATTTTTTACACTTTCATAGGTGTATCCCTAAAAGCAACCTCGCCGGCCAATGCCGAGGTTGCTTTTTATTTTGTTACTTTTTTACCTCGACAAAGCATGGATACATGAGGTATTTTATATTTGCACATGTTTCATCTTTTATCGAAGATAACTAGAAACCACACACCTAAGAAAAGCCCTCAATATAGAGGGCTTTTCTTATATTCAAGAACTATTTAATCTTTTCTAATTCATTTAACATCTCGTCAATAAATTGACTGATTTCTACAGTGTTATTACTTGTAAACCCCTCTTGAAATGCCGTTTTGATCAGAGATTTTCTCTCTTTTTCAATCTCAACCGTTAAAGCCTCTTTTAAGATCACCTTATGAGATTCCAATATTCCCCTCACCCATCATTTGCTTTTAATCACAAAACTAATATAAAGTTGATTATTCTAAGACTAATCAACCTTATATTAGTTTTATCTCTTTATTTGTATGCAAATAATATCTTACAGTATACAAATGTCCTTATACAACGGAATTTTATCTTTTAATCTCTTGTTCCTGGCTCTTATTAATTATTTTGGAATCAAAACTTGTCATACAAATTTTAATTTTCATCTTCACAACCAAAAAAGTTTGTGATATACTTCACATATAAAGATATCCATGACTAACCAGAACACTCTTGAATGTAAAGTAGAAAAAGCTATTTCACTCCGATGCCAATACGATTGAAATAGCTTTTTTTATGTCCTTTTTTACTTTACTTTTAATATCTCTTTTTACTTATCAGTAAAACCGTAATTATAAGCAGTTAACAGTAAATAAACTGTATAACTAGTCACACAAGCAAAGATAACAAGTAAAGCGATCATTTTTAGTTTGTTCAACTTCATTTCTCCTTTTTATCTTTCTAGTTCTTGTTCCTCGCGCTTTGATTGCTTTCGAATACCACCCACATATTGAAAAAATGAAATCTGTTTCATCCTCTCGACATTCTTGTCAATCCAATTTAACGCTTTTTCCTTCCAAACTTTCAATGTTTTATTCTCTTCTTTAAGCTCATCAACCTGTTTATTCGCTTTTTCAAGCTCTTCTTTTGGCACATAATCCTTTATATAACCAAGATTCATCTTTGTTAAGCTCTCATTCACTTTATTTGCCTGTACAAGCTCTTTTTTTGTTTTCTCATGTTTCTGCTTCTCAATCATTAAATCGTCGCTGAGAGAGCTTATATGAGCTTGATATTGCTTATCTAGTTCTCTCTTAACCTCATCTTTGATGTTTTCCTTTTGTTCAGCTGAAAAATCACGTACCAACTTCTCACGCATTTTCTTTTTAGCCTTCTCCACTTCGCCATCTTGATGCGCCACGTATATCTGTAGTTCTTGCCTTGTCTCACTCAAATCATGCTTTAATACCTTATTCTCTTTCTCATAGCGATCCACCTCACGACTCAATGCATGGGTACTCTCATGCTCGGCCGCCAATGTTTGCTGTAGCTCTTTTGTGAGACTCATAAGCTCATGGAAATCTGCTTCTTCCACTTTCATTTTAGAACCCATAACACTCTTGGCCGCCGCTACTTCAACAGGTTGGCTACACAACTCCTCAATACGTCTCTCGCTACGTATCTCAACG